>JADJXM010000001.1 GCA_016715865.1 Acidobacteriota bacterium
TCAATCGAAGGAGGAGTAAATCAGATGATCGGGCGCTACAAGGAAATTTTCTTCGGCCTCCTGCTTGGTCTGGCGATGTGGATGGCCGATGCATTGATGCATACGATGATGCCGATGTCTGGCAGCGAACATCAGTCGTCTTTCTGGGTCGAACTTTTAACCTGATGGACCGCAACTCATCACCCGGTTGCTCTTTGCTGGCTTCGCCTTCTTTCAAGGCTGGCTGCTCTGGCGCAGCAACCAGCGCGAACGTGCGGTGCGCGATTTAGAGCGCCGAATGGCAGTCTTTCACGAGCAGGTTATCAATCCGGCAAGCAGCATTCTGGAAGAATGTAGCGCACTGCTCAGAGGCGACGGGTTGAGAGGAGAGAGTGTGGAGCTGGTAAAAGAGATTCGCCAGCACGCTCGCCAGATTGATGATTGCCAAAGATTTCCCGCGTCGCACGGTCTTCTCACCTGCCGGCGAAAAGGAGTGAGGCAGGTTGACCTGGATCAGCTTGCCGCAGGTTGCGGGCTTTGTTTGAAAACAATCGCCCGGCTGTCTGTTTACAACCAGCAAGCGACCCAATTCAACTCCGGCTCAGTCTCACCTTGCCAGAAGTCTTGAGAATTCAATGCGGTTGTGACGGCACGACGCGCGGCATATCTCTTGCCAATAGAGCAAGTCGGGATACCACGCAACTTTGTAATTCGAGAGTGGAAGCTATCGGGAACGAAATCTTTTCAAAGAGATTTGAACTGTTCGTTTGGTTCAATGACTGATTGTAGAAAAGCGGGATTAACCAGCGGCTTGGGTTTGCGATCCTCGAAGTTCTGGGGGGCCATAATGGGACGCTACAGAGAAATTGCATACGGCGTGCTGACAGGTCTGAGCATTTGGGTGATTGATGCAATGTTGCAGGCAGGCGGACGCGACCATTTCGGCTTTGACACAGTTGCCAGTGAGATGATTCTGAGTCGCCCGCCTCAATTACTTCTGCGTATTTTGCTGCTGATCATTTCGGTCGCTTTGGGCTACAGCCTCTGGCAAAGCCGGGAGCGCGAGCGCCGGATGCGCGATCTTCAGACGCTGCTCAAATCTCTTCAGCGCCAAATCGTCAATCCATCGCTGCTTATTCTTGGTCACTCGTCCAATCTCGCGCTACGGGAGGGCTGGCCGGTCAGCCGCGAATCGGTCGAGATGTTGAGCGAAATTCAGTGCAGCGCACGGAAGCTCAACGAAATTATCAAACAATGGCCGGAAACAGATTACACGCCGATGGCAATGGCTGAAAAACAAAGAAAGCAATACAGAACAGGGGGAGTGTGATCTTGATCCGGGAGTAGCTTTATGCATACACCATACGGTTTAGAGATTATTGAAGACTGCCTGACGTGCAAGGTACGCGCTGACCGGATGTTCTGCGACCTCCCGGCTGAGGCGCTGGCGGCATTTGATGCGATCACGTATGCGAACCTGCATCCGCACGGCGCAGTGTTATTTGTTGAAGGGCAGGAGCCGCGCGGGGTATATGTGGTCTGTAGCGGTCGCGTGAAGCTTTCGACTTGCAGCACGGATGGCAAGACGATCATCACGGACATCGCCGAGCCGGGAGAACTCCTGGGCTTGAGCGCGACCGTCTCAGGACAGCCGCACGAGGTGACGGCTGAAATGCTGGAGCCGGGCCAAACCAATTTCGTCAAGCGCGAAGAGTTCATGCGGTTTCTGCGAGAGCATGGCGAAGCCAGCCTGAAAGTGGCTGAGCACTTGAGCCGCAACTATCACACGGCCTGCCAAAAGATACGTTCGCTGGGATTGTCGTCTACCGCATCGGAAAAGTTAGCCAGGCTGCTTATTGAATGGGCGGCCAATGGAGTAGAGACCGATCAGGGCACGCGCCTGAAGCTGACGCTGACACAGGAAGAGATTGCCGAACTCATCGGCACATCGCGCGAAACGGTGACGCGGCTCTTCAGTGATTTCAAGAAGAAGCAGATCGTGCATCTGAAAGGCTCAACGCTGACGATTCGCAATCGAGATGCGTTGCAATCGCTCATTCACTCCTGATTGTCAGACAGTTTCGGCCTTCTCTGTGACGACTGTCACATTGCAACGTGATCTGCCTCATAGTTTCCCCAACCAAAAGTTCTTAAAGTGGCGTGTATGACTAAGACGGGGAGGAGTCTTTATGCGCTCACCATACGATCTGGAAATCTCAGAGACCTGCCACGGCTGCAAATTTTGCGCGGAACGTCTCTTCCGAAACCTTCCTGCATCAACGCTTCACGCTTTCGACGCCATCAAATCACTAAGTCTTTATCCCAAAGGAGCCACATTGTTTGTGGAGGGGCAGCAGCCACGCGGTGTTTATGTTCTGTGCGCGGGGCGCGCCAAGCTGACGGCCAGCTCGCCTGAAGGGAAAACAGTCATTGCGCGTCTGGCTGAACCGGGAGAGGTGCTGGGATTGAGTGCGACGATTTCCGGCGAGCCGTATCAACTGACGGCAGAGACCATCGAGCCTTGTCAGGCTGATTTCGTCAGACGCGATGACTTTCTGCGATATTTGCGCGAACAGCCGGAAGTATGCCTGCGGGTGATTGAGATGTTGAGCGAAATCCTGCGCGCGGCGCACACGCAGATTCGGTCTTTCGGGAAAACCAACTCCGCCGCCGAGCGCCTGGCAGGGCTATTACTCTGCTGGGGTGAGCGAATGGGAGATCGAACGCAGGAAGGCATTCATCTGAAGCTGCCACTCACCCACCAGGAGATTGCGCAGATGATCGGCGCCTCCCGCGAAACCGTTTCGCGGTTGTTAGGTGAGTTGAGGCATCAGCGAATCATCTCTCTCAACGGATCGGGCTTGCTCATCAGAGACAGAGACGCCCTTTCGTCAAAAGCCGGACACTGAATCACCCACTCCAATCACTTCTCTTTCTTTTTTTCCGCTTATTCATCTCGATTTGTGATGTGCGTCACGCTGCCTGGTGACAAAGATCGTACTTTTGCCAGCCACCAACTTCTATAGTTCACATCAGGAAAGGACAAGCTGCCGAACAAGAGTTTTCTCGCGCCTCAAGATAGAGGCTAATGCTCAGGCGGAGAAGAGGTTTCCATGAATCAAAACAAAAAAATACTGAACAGAATCATCAAGCTGGTTTTTCTGACATCAATATTGATATTGGCTGCGCCTTTATGGATGACAATCACAAGAGATAATGAATTCAAAGTCGAGGCGAACCCTGCGTGGTCACGCAAGTACAACGCGCAATGCACGCTCTGTCACACGACGTATCCACGATTGAACCGTACTGGCTATGAATTCAAACGTCTCGGTTATCGTCTGCCCAAAGAAGTTGAGGCAAAGGACAAAGGCAAAACGCCCGAGTTGCAGCGCACTGGCAGTGGCAAGGCCGATCATCAGACTTACGTCATTGAGCCGACGGGCTACAAGCCGGAGGCGGCGACATCGTTGAGTGAACAGGGACTGGCGCTGTTTGAAAAGCTCAACTGCGCTGGTTGCCACACAATCAGCAACAGTGGCGGGCGCATCGGGCCTCCGCTTGATGGCGTTGGCGGGCGCCGCGAGAAAGACTTTCTGATGGCGCACCTCACCAATCCTGAAGAACACACCAGGAAGTTTCCTGAGCTACACGGCAATCAGCCCAATCGCATGCCGCATCCGCACGTACCACCCGATGAGATCAAAGCATTGGTGGCATATCTGCTAACGTTGTCCGATCCACCCGCCGGGTTCCGCGTCAACCCGCACGCGCACAGTGAAGTGTCCGAAGCAGCAGTCCTGAAAGCGGATTTCGTTCCTGCCGTAGCGACTGATGCGAGTCGCGCCGGGCAAAAGCTCTATTTCGAGATGGGCTGCGCGGCTTGCCACACGATCAACAAAGTCGGCGGGCAGTTTGGCCCGAAACTCGACGGCATCGGCGCGCGCCGCAGCCGTGAGTTCATTGCTGCCCATATCACTAATCCACAAGTCCATACCGAAAAATTTCCGGGCGAGCATGCCGCATCGGCAGCGATGCCTCCGACCAGCGCGACGCCGGAACAGATCAAACAGATCGCCGATTTCCTGATGACGCTGCCGCCGCAGGAAGAAGACTTCGTCCCACCAAAGACTCGTCTTCAGGACTATTTCGCGGTTTCTTACCTGCCGGGAATCGAGATCGAGAAAGAGGGAGGCGATACCAAAACCACCTACGAAAAGCGCGAATTGATTATCTACGCCGCTGGTCCCATCGGGCGCAACTTTTCGTTCTTCGTCCAGCCGCTCCCCTTGAGCGAAGAGAAAGGCTTCATGGGCAAGTTCGAGATGATGCAGGGGCTGTTCAACTACGGCGGCGCGCGCAACTTTATGCAGGTGCGCTTCGGCCAACTTTTCAACTTACGCAATGCGGGCTTCGGCCCGACCGACCGCGGCCTGACTGAGTCGCTGCCATTCATCTTTCAACCGTCCAACGGCTTCAATCCCGCAGGGCTGGGGCGCGGCGCGTCGTTCGAATATACGCTCAGCGGTACGACGACCATCAAGGCTTTCGGCAATTACAACGAGCCGGTTGAAGTTGAGAAAGAAGAAGAGGCGGCGACAGCGGGAAAAGGCTTGCAGTCGTTTCGCCAGGCGCGGCCAAGCGCCGCCGCTTTGCTTAACAATGAAGGCGAGTTGGAGTTTCGCCGCCCGCGCCTGTACGGCTTCGTCTTTGAGAAAGTGATCGGCAAGCAGGGCCTGAGCGGCGTGCAGTTTGAATACGCCGGCGGACGCCTGCCGTTTCTGCTTGGCGACGTGAGGCAGAATCCGTTGCAGTTTCAACGCTACTCGTTCTTTGCCAACAAAACGTTCCAGGACGGCAAGAACTTCGAGCGCATCAACGCGATGTTCGGCGTCTCGCTGCTGCGCGATCAGCGATTCTTCGGGATTGACGCGGAGCAGCGCAGTCGCGGCTGGGGCTACTTTGTCGAACTGGATACGATTCCTGTCGTCAACCATCTGAGCCTGTTTGCGCGCTACGACCAACTGCGCCCGACGACGCTTCTCTCCGAGAATACGCTGCGGGGCGGGACGTTCGGAATACTCTTCGACCCGATCAAATACGGGCGTATGTCGTTTGAGTATCAGCGACTGGTCAATGGACAAACTGCCAACCGGTTCCGCATCGGCTGGCAGTTGAACTTCTAAACAAAGAGGAAACATAGATGAAGCTACTGATCAAAAAACTGGTTGGCGTCGCTTTCGCAGGCATCGCATTGTCCATCGCGGTTTCATTGACACACGCGACGCGGACAGCGACCGCATCATTCGATGGCAATGCAGCGGTGCTCTTCAAAGACAAGTGCGCCTCTTGTCACGGCGAAGATGGAATGGGCAATACGCCGCCGGGGAAACAGTTGAAGGTGCGCAACCTGCGCTCCGCCGAAGTGCAAAAGCAATCGGATGCGCAACTGGCTGCCGTTATCGCAAAAGGCAAAGACAAGATGCCGCCTTTTGAAAAGAGCTTGAACAAAGAGCAGATCAATCAACTGGTGGCGCATATCCGCCAATTCGGCAAGAAATAATGAGCGCGGCGACGAGCCAGCAACCAAAGGATCAAACGATGGAGAGAGAGGATCAATCAATTGAGGCTGGGACACAGCAGAGCGAAGGGAGAGCGCAACTAGCCGCTCCGCTCGAGAGGCGATCATTTCTCGGCCTGTTGTTCGGCGTCGGTTCTGTCGGCGTCACGGCGCTTATCAGCATTGGCGTTGCCAGCATCAGTGCGTTGCTCTCGGTTCCAATCGTGCGTTTTGTGCTGCACCCACTTTCGGCCAAGACCACTGAAACCGCGTGGTCGGAGATCGGCGCGGCGGAAGAGTTCTCCGCGATCACTATACCGGTCAAGCGGCTGATGACGGTTGAGCAACGCGATGGTTGGCGCAAGGTTATTTCGGAGAAGTCGGTCTACGTGACGAAAGGCAAAGACGGACAATTGCGTGTGCTTTCGGCAATCTGCACCCATCTCGGCTGCTCGGTTCCGTGGATTGAAGCAAAGGGGCAATTCATCTGTCCGTGCCATAACGGTGTGTTTGCGCCCGATGGCGCACTCATTTCAGGGCCGCCGCCACGCGGTCTGGATGAACTCGAAACAAAGATCGAGGGCGGGCGGCTCCTGGTGCGCTACCAGTACTTCCGCCAGCTCGTCCCGACCAAGGAAGTTATTGCCTGAGCAGATGGGAGAAGACGAATAATGAATCAATCGCTCACAACTCAGGAAGGATCAAAGCTGGCGAACAGGTCACGCACGAGCCGTGTGTTTGAGTGGTTCGATGAACGCACCGGAATCAACAAGCTGCTCGGCAAGGCTCTCGACGAACCGATCCCTGGCGGCGTGCGCTTCGCTTACATCTTCGGCTCCGGGCTGCTCTTTCTCTTCATCTCACAGGTGATTACGGGTGTGTTCCTGGCAATCTATTACGTGCCTTCGGCTGACCACGCACACACTACGGTCGCCTACATCACGAAAGAGGTCACCGCTGGATCGTTCCTGCGCAGCCTTCATTCTTATGGATCAAGCGCGGTAGTGGTCGTCCTTCTTCTGCACGTACTGCAAACCTTCGTTTACGGCTCATACAAAGGGCGGCGTGAACTATTGTGGATCGCGGGCTGCGTGCTTTTTGCGTTGATGGCCGGGATGGCTTTTACCGGCTACCTGCTGCCATGGGATCAGAAAGCCTATTTCGCCACTGCGGTCGGCACGAACATCGCGAGCGAAGTACCGCTCGTGGGCGAAGGAATCAAGCGGCTGATGCGCGGCGGCGCGGATATGGGGACGCTGACCCTCTCGCGTTTCTTCGTCGCGCATGTCTTTCTGATCCCCTCTGTCATCTTCTTTTTCGTCGCTATTCACATCTACCTGTTCCGCAAAGCAGGCGCGGCAGGCCCGATTAGCGAAGACCCGATTGCGCCGAAGCAAAAGGCCGAGAGCTTCTACCCGCGACAGTTACTAATGGATCTGGTCTTTTCACTGCTGCTGATTACTGCGTTGAGTGTCTTCTCCTGGCTCGTTCCGGCAGAGTTAGGCCCGAAGGCCAATCCGTCTGACACACAATTCCTGCCGCGCCCTGAATGGTACTACCGCCCGATGTTTCATTGGCTGAAATTCTGGCAAGGCTCGCAGTCGTTTATCGGAATCATCGTAATCCCAACAATTGTAATCGTGCTCTTTGTTGGCCTGCCATTTATTGATCGAAAGCTGGAACGCCGCCCCTGGAAGCGCCCGGTTGGTGTCATCGTATTTGCGCTTGTCTTTCTCTCCTTCGTGACACTCGGCGTGCTCAGCTACCGCGATGACCGTCGTAATCCTGCAGTGGCGGCGCAGATTGCCAAACAGCGCAAGGAGACGGAAGAGTTCATGCGCACGCCTTTCGAGCCAGAGACAGCAAGCTCTTCGCTTGCTGCAGCGAACATCGCACTGGCTGACCCGTTAGCCGCACAAGGCAAAACTATCTTCGAGGCGCAGTCATGTAACTCCTGTCACGGCGATGGGGGCATCGGCACGCCTGCCGGGGCGAAACTCATCGGCGTCGGCGCAAAGATGTCGCCCGACCAGTTGATTACTGTGTTGAGGCAGCCGACCGCAAAGATGGCAGAAGGCGGAATGACTCCGCTGAAATGGAAGGACGATGATATGAAAGCAGTGGTTGCTTACCTGAGGAGTCTCAAATAGCAAGAGGAGGAGAGATGTTGACTATCAATAAGATTCTTTGCCCAACCGATTTCAGCGAGCCTTCGTACGAAGGGATCAAATACGCGATTGGGCTTGCCAGGCGCTTTGGGAGTGAGTTGAGTCTGGTTCACGTAGTGCCAGTTGTGCCATCGCTTCCGCCCGATCCGAATTTCGTCTTTAAGGTGCCGGAATATGAGCGCGCATTGCAACTGGAAGCAGGAAAGAAGCTCAACGAATTGATCGAACAACGGATACCCAAAGAAATAAAGGCGCGCGCCCTGCTCGGGCACGGAGACGCCGACAGTGAGATGGCGCGGATCGCTGAGGATGATGGCACAGAACGGCTCAAACGTCTGGCGCTTCGTGGAACTGCAAGTGAGATAGTGCGGATCGCTGAGGATGATGGCGCAGACCTCATCGTCATCGCCACACATGGTCTGACGGGCTGGCGTCATCTTGTCTTCGGCTCGGTTGCCGAGAAGGTTGTGAGGATGGCTTCCTGCCCTGTGCTGACAGTTCGAGCGCCGCGCGAGTAAAGAAACATTCACATTTCAAAAAACAAGAACGATTACCTAAGGAGCGAATCATGCAAGATGAAACCAGAGGACAAACACACCAGCGGTTACTCGATGATGAAGCGATACGCGCGATCATTTCGCTGCGCGCGTATGAAATTTACGAACAACGTGGCTGCGCACCAGGCTGCGAACTTGAAGACTGGAGACAGGCGGAAAACGAGATGCTTCCTCTGCTGGTCGAGGAGGAGTTGCAGCGCGACGCTGAGCCGCAAACGGCATCCAACGAAGAGGAGTCTGAGAAGTCTGTACTCGCTGAAGAAAAGCCTGTGAAGGAAACCTCTCGGCTCCTCGGGCGCAACCGACCGGCGAGCGAGCAGCACACGTAAGCCCAGAAAAAGGGAATGACACTGAACGAGCAAGAAATTACCAGCAGGCTCTCGAACGTGCCTGCGAATTGCTCAAGGCCGAAGGTTCGGCGTGTTCTATGAATTGCCGGGCAAGCGCTCGGTGAATAATCAATGCAGTACAACTTTCAACTCTGAAAGAAGGAGGATCCATGAGATCAAGAAACTATCCAATCGTCATCAGCCTGATGTTCGTGTTGATGGTGGGGCTGTTCAGTCTTCCACTATTGGCTCAGCACCATGATGCGCAGCACAAGGATGAAGGAATGATTCACGTCGGCAAGAAGGGGGAGACGAACCTCTCTTCTCCTCTGCGTGTCGGCGAGACAGTGCTCAAGCCCGGGCGATACCAGTTCAAACACACCATGGAGGGCGACGACCACGTGGTCGCTTTCACGACAACAGACGGAAAAGAAGTGGCGCGGGTGAAATGCAAACTAGAGCCACTGGGCGAGAAAGCAAAAGTGACAGCAATACACACCAGTCCTGGCACGGGCGGTGAGCGCGTGCTCACGGCAGTCCAGGTCCAGGGTGAGAACGCCAAGCACATCCTCTGAGCCGCGACTTTCCACTGTCTGAGGCGCGGCTAAAACCGTGCTTCAGGCAGTGGATCAAGTAGTTGGCGAGGTCAGAAGTATGACAAAAGCAAAACTTATCAAGAAAGACGAAGCGAGCAAGCGGCGGAAGGAACAAACTTCCCAAAATTGTCAGAAACAAGTGACCAAGAAAACTATGATTGCAGTTAGTGAGTGGATTGAAGAGCGTCGGAGTCAGCGTCTTGATCCACGAACTGCTTTTGCCGCGTTGTTTGCCTGGCCGCAGGCTCAGTAAGTGAAAGATAAAGTGACACGAAAGAAAGTCGTCTGAAGCGCGAGCCGCGATTGAGCGAGCCATAGAGCAGGAGACGGAACAATGATTGCGTTTGATGTTCATCCGCAGATGCTGCTGCGTTTGGTGGTCGCCGTCGTGCTGGGCGCGCTGGTCGGCTACGAGCGTGAGCGGAAAGGCAAACCTGCCGGAGTTCGCACGCACGGCATGGTATGTCTGGGTGCGGCTCTGTTTACGGTCGTTTCACTCTACGGCTTCGGCGCTTCCAGTGATCAAAGCCGCGTGGCAGCGATGATTGTTTCCGGTATCGGTTTTCTGGGGGCGGGAGCGGTCCTGCATCAACGAGAAAGCGTGCATGGATTGACGACGGCGGCAAGCCTGTGGGTCACGGCGGCGATTGGTCTGGCGGTTGGCGTGGGAATGATCGGGATGTCTTTCATGACAACGATTCTCGTCTTTCTGTTGCTGCGCTTCGGCCCGCGTCCAGGTGAGAAAACATCTCATCAGCAGGTGGAGTAATCAATGAACATGGCGATTTTTCAACCGCCGGGTGTCAATCCCAGCGGCAATCGGCGTGTACTCGTTGTCAGTGACACTGTCGAAAGTTTGCAAAGAATTCGATCTGCGCTGGTAAAGAACGAAGTCGAAATCATCTTTGCATCCTCGCCCGAAGAGATGTGTCGCGGCTGCTGTGGCTGGAATGATTTGGTTGTTGTGGATATTGATCCGAAGCGTCTGACTGAAATTCTTGGGGCGCTCAGACGGTGTGCGGGATGCACGAAGACCCCGGTATTGGTAGAAGCGAGTAGAGTTTCCGCTGAGCCGTCTCTGGCTGGACTGCTGCCAACGTATCGCGCGATGCCGTGCAGCGCCACAGACTTGCTCACACTTTCGCGGCACATCATCGGGCCGGAAGAGCCAGAGCCGAGGCGGCGCGGGATCCTCTGATTTTCTTCAATAAGGAACGTGTTGCGGAGAGAAGGAAATATGAACGACGCTCAGAAAGATCCGGTTTGTGGGATGACGGTGCTACCGGAGCGCGGGCTGGCCGCGCCCTATAGCGATCAGACGATTTACTTTTGTTCGGAGTATTGCCGAAACAAGTTTCTCGCCCAACCAGAGCTTTATCTCACCGCACTGGTCGCTCGCAGCTTTGACGAAGCCAAAGAGCATCGGCGGATGGCCTATTTCTCGATGGAAGTTGCCGTCGGTTCAAGTATGCCAACTTACTCCGGCGGACTCGGCGTGTTGGCCGGAGATACGTTGAAATCTTGCGCTGATCTTCGTGTGCCGGTAGTGGGCGTGAGCCTGCTCTTTCGCAAAGGCTACTTCGACCAGAAGTTTGACCAGTGGGGCGGACAGCAGGAAGGGCCGGTCGAGTGGAACCCCGCTCATTTCCTCCAGCCTCTGCCTTTGACAGTTCAGGTGGAGATTGAGCAGCGAACCGTGCAGGTGTGCGCCTGGCAGCACAACATCGTCGGCCTGAGCGGCTACGTCGTGCCGTTGATTCTGCTCGACACAGATGTTGCGGGCAACGCGGATGATGACCGCGCGCTGACTGATTACCTTTACGGCGGTGATCAAAAGTATCGGCTGGCGCAAGAGATAGTGTTAGGCATTGGCGGGCTTAGGATGCTGCGCGCTTTGGAATATAGCGGCGTCGAGAAATTCCACATGAATGAGGGCATGCCAGTCTGCTCGTTCTGGAACTTCTGGAAGAACAGAAAGCATTGCCATCTGCCGAGTGGGACTTCCAGCGGGTGAGAAACCAATGCGTCTTCACTACCCACACGCCGGTGCCGGCGGGACACGATAAATTTGAGTATGACCTGGTGGAGCGTGTATTGGGCAAGGTTATGCCCTTCGAGATTTTGCAGATGCTCGGCGGACAGGAGCGGTTGAATATGACTTTGCTCGCGCTGAATCTGAGCCGCTACGTCAACGGCGTGGCAAAGCGACACGAAGAAGTTTCGCGCGAGATGTTTCCAGGTTATCCCATCAACCATATCACCAACGGCGTGCATTCGTGGACGTGGACATGCGACAGCTTCAAGGCACTCTACGGCCGTTATATTCCGGGCTGGGCTAACGATCCGGCGATGCTGAGACAGGCGGTCAGCCTTCCCAAAGATGAAGTTTGGGTGGCGCACAGCGAAGCCAAAACCCGGCTGCTCGCGCTGGTCAAAGAGCAAACAGGAATTGCGCTTTCAGCCGATGCCTTGACGATTGGGTTTGCCCGCCGCGCCACACAGTACAAGCGCGCTGATCTGGTCTTCTCCGACGTCCAACGTCTGCTGGACATGGTAAGGCGGGGATACCCTTTGCAATTCGTTTTTGCCGGGAAAGCGCATCCGCGAGATGACGGAGGCAAGGAACTGATTCGGCGTATCGTGGCGGTCGCGCGTCAGACGGGTGATCAGATTCCGATTGTCTATCTGGAAAATTACGACCTGGATTTAGCGCGGCTGATTGTTTCCGGCGTTGACCTCTGGCTCAACACGCCGCAGCGCCCGCTCGAAGCGTCAGGCACTTCCGGCATGAAGGCGGCGCACAACGGTGTGCCGAGCTTCAGCACGCTGGACGGCTGGTGGATCGAAGGTTGTCTTGAAGGGCAGACAGGTTGGGCGATTGGCGCGCGCGAGGCGGGAGCGGCGGATGCCGATTCCGTCAACCGGCGCGATGCCGAAGATTTGTACCAGAAGTTGGAGAACGTGATCGCGCCGTTGTTTTATCAGCAGCGCCAGCGTTGGCTTGAGGTGATGCGGCAGGCGATTGCGTTGAATGCTTCCTATTTCAACACGCATCGCATGGTGCAGCAGTACGTCACCAATGCGTATCTGTCTTGAATTCCCGATCTGAATGCTCCGTTCGATTGACCGCTATGATTCTATGGCACCTTTCAATAGATGCTCCGCGTCAACCCCACCGCATCAGCCCCGGTGATTCGGTCATCCTGCACATCGGTTCCTGGCCAATCGAGGAGGGGCAGTCTGTCTGGATCGAATATTCCGTCATGCACCTGGATGGTACGCGCGAGGCTGATCGAATAACGGCGCTTTGGCAAAAGAACAGTGACACGAACAGCTATTGGCAAGCCAGCTTTGGCCCGTTCGCTGAGGGTGATGCAGTGACTTACTCTGTTCGAGGCCAAAGCCAGGGTAGGGACGCTACGGCAATTACCGCAGGTTTTGCTGTAGGCCCGAAGGTTTATCTGGCATTGCTCTGGCATCAGCATCAGCCGGTTTACAAAAACACTGCTCATCCGACGCAGGCCGGAAGCTACTGGCACCCCTGGGTGCGCCTGCATGCGCTCCGTGACTATTACTCAATGGCCGCGCTGGTGGCCGCGCATCCGGGCGTCCATCTGACGATCAATCTCACGCCCTCGCTAATCTGGCAGATTGAGGACTACACCGAGCGCGGCGCAACAGATCGCGCGCTGGACCTGACCTTGAAACCGGCGGAAGCCCTGGAAGCAGCCGAGCGCAAGTTCATTTTGGAAAACTTCTTTGAGGCGCACTGGCATCACCAGATCGCCACGCATCCTCGTTATAGCGATTTGTTCCTGCAACGCCGGGAAGGACGCGAGTTTACAGTGCAAGACCTGCGCGATTTGCAGATGTGGTTCAATCTCGCCTGGTTCGGCAGGGAGTTTCGTGAAAGCGAAGTAAAACTGGTTACAGGTGAAACGGCTTCCGTGCGCCGCTTCGTCGAGCAAGGGCGCAATTACAACGTGGCCGACATCGAAGCAATGGTTGAAGAGCAATACAAGCTGATGCGCGCTGTCCTTCCTCTCCACCGCCAATTGCAAGCTCAAGGGCAGATCGAAGTTTCCACGTCGCCCTTCTTTCATCCGATTCTTCCCCTGCTGATTGATACCGACCGCGCAACGATTGATCGGCTTGGCGCAACGCATCCAGTGCGCTTCTCCTACCCCGAAGATGCGGACGCGCAGGTCAAGCTCGCCGCCGAATGGTACGAGCAGACTTTCGGTAAGCCGCCGCGAGGAATGTGGCCGTCTGAGGGCGCGGTGAGCCAGTCAGTTATTCCCTGCTTCGCCAGAAAGAATGTGCGCTGGCTGGCAACAGATCGCGGTGTACTCACGCGCTCAGGACAATGGGGCTATGAAGCCGATAATCCAGATGTCCTGTGCCAGCCTTACCGCGCATTGGAAGAAGATTCCTCGCTCATGATCTTTTTCCGCGACCCGCAGCTATCAGACTCCATCGGCTTTCGCTACCAAAGCTATGACGACTACGAAGAGGCGGCCAGAGGTTTTATCGGGCAAATCAAAAATGGCTTTGTCCGCCATTTCAAGCACGGGAAAGACCGGGTTCTGACAGTGGTACTGGATGGCGAAAACGCTTGGGGGGCTTATCGGGAAGATGGTCGGCCATTTTTGCAGGCGCTTTACCGTTTGCTGGAGCGCGATGCTGAAATCCGCACCGTGACTTTCTGCGAATATCTGGACGGAAACCCGATGCATGGCATCAGGGCGCATCCGGTCGAGGATCAGGAAAGAGTTTATGATCTCTTTCCCGGCTCGTGGATAGATGAAAGCGCTTCCGCACCAGGGGTTGATTGGGGAACCTGGATCGGCGAGGAAGAAGAAAATCGCGGCTGGGAGTTGCTGAAACAAGCGCGGGAATTTCTTCAGCGCAAAGGCGCGACGCCTGAAACCGCCCCTGCCGCTTTTCAATCTTTGTACATCGCGGAAGGCAGCGATTGGTTCTGGTGGTTCGGCGGAGATCAGGATTCCGGGAAGGACGAAACGTTCGATGACCTGTTTCGCCAGCATCTCAAGAATATTTATCGTGCTTTCGGTGAGGCTGCACCTCCTGAGCTTGACCGCCATATCGTACCTCACGCCGTCGTTTGGACTCACGTCGCTCCGGCAGACAGCATACAGATTGGCGACCGTCTGACAGTGCGCACTCATTGCCCCGGGCGCTTGATTTGGAACGTCGAAGATCAACCAGCGCAGACAGCCGATCTGCTGCCGGTGGGCGGCGTGATGGCCGGAGCGAGTCGTTTCCAGCTTTCTGTTGGCCCTTTCTCAGAAGCAGGTGATCTTCACTTCACTTTTGAATGTACCCATGCTGGCTGTCCGGGAACTTTCATCTGCTGCGATTCACGACCATATCGCGTAAATATTGAGTCGCATTCGCAATTGTGACATGCCAGACAGGCTAGCTAAAAAAAACTCAGGCCGACCCTGACGAGCCAGCCCTGAGTGAGACGAGAAAAGGAAGCAAATTTATTCAGCCTCGGTAAGCTTCTCCACAAGAATCTTACCGTCGTGCTTCATGCCCTCGACGATCATCTTGATATGATCTTTTTTCGAGGTTTTCTCGAATAGCGCCTTCGTCAGGGCATTGCCTTTCGCGTCGAAGGGGTACCACTTGCCGTCAACGTAGATGCCGTAGCCACTCTTCACGCACTCTGCCATCAAAGCGCATTCTTTGGTGTGTTCCGCGGCAGCTTTGGTCGCGGCTTCAGGCGCTGCACTTACGTGCTCAGCGAAACACATCACATCCACCACGTAACCCGTAAGCTTGACCTTCTCATGCGCCAGAGCAGATGAAGCGGTGACAGCAAGAACAGCGAGACCAATCCACAAGATTGCCAGTTTTTTCATTCAATTGACTCCTCAAGTTTAAGATTTTCCAGCGCACGATATTTGAAGATAACGTGCGCTACTCATTGGGACGACTTTCGGTCTTTCTAGCACATGTCGTGCCAAATGGAGGCGCGTTGATATTGCTGAGGAAAGGGCGTTTGAGCCTGGATAGACTGTCTGAAAACAGACTTGCGGCTGTCTGTTTTACAGCAGGTTTCGGCAACAGTGATGCTGTCAGGCAAGTCCGACAGAATATGGTTGCATCGGTTTGATTACTGCTTTGAGAGCGTTTCCATCTCGTTTGCCCCAGCCCATCAAATCACTGCAAGCGCTGGAATATTCGATGGCTCGTGGTTTGCGTAATACAACGTGAGATGGGGAATGGTTCCCATCTACAAAAGGAGTCATCATGCAAGTGAGTAAGATACTAAACAGGCGTACTTTTCTGAGAACAACGGGGCTAGGCACGGCTGGATTGCTGGCCAAAATTGGGGTTGCGCCAATTGCTGCTAAAGAGCCTCGGACAAATACCATCGCTGATTTTTTGGAAATCGCACTACAAGCGACGGCTTTTGAGTTGCCATTGTTGCCGGGGACATGGACTCGCGTTTGGGGATACAAAGGCTCTGTTCTCTACGGCGATCCGGCAAGTTTGCAGACGATTCAAGAGCCCCCTCGCAATTACCCGGTTAGGTTTTCCAATCGCGCAAACCTGCAAGCGCCGCCACGCCCGGCGAGGCCGCCTTACAGCTATTTAGGGCCGATTATCAAAGTGCGGCGCGGGCAGCGGGTTCGCATCAACTTCACCAACAATCTGCCGGAGCAGACGGTTATGCATTGGCACGGACTGCACATTGCGCCGGAGATGGATGCGCATCCGAGTTTTCTGGTGGCGCCAGGGCAGAATTATGTCTACGAGTTCGAGGTCGCGAACCGCGCAGGCACATATTGGTTTCACCCACATCCTGACGGGCGCACTGGGCGGCAGGTTTACAACGGTCTGGCAGGTCTGTTCGTTGTTTCAGATGATGAAGAGGCGGCTGCCAGTCTGCCTGCTGGGAATTTTGACATCCCGCTGGTGATTCAAGATCGAATCATTGATGCCAACAATCAATTCGTCTATCAGGCGGGTGGCGGCCAGACTGGCGGAATGATGGGCAACGATGGATTCCTCGGCGACCGCATTCTGGTTAATGGACGGCCTGATTTTACGCTGGATGTGGCGCGGCGGGCATATCGGCTGCGGCTGCTCAACGGCTCGAATTCGCGTGTCTACAAGCTGGTTTGGGATGACGGCACGCCTTTGACTGTCATTGGCACGGATGGCGGCCTGTTGGAACGGGCGGTGCAGCGCAACTACGTGATGCTGGCTCCGGGGGAGCGGGTAGAGTTGTGGGTTGATTTCAGTGGACGTGAATCGGGCGCGATGATGCAATTGCGCAGCCTCCAATTTTCCGGCGCGGAGATGGGTATGGGTATGGGAGGAAACCAGATGTTGCCGAATGGCGCTCCGTTCACTGTCATGAATGTTCGTGTCGTGGGCCGGGCGGGCGAACCGACTCCGCCACCTACGCAACTTTCAACCATCAACCGATACCGAATGGAAGATACGGTCAATCGGAATGCGCCACGCAGCTTTGCGGTTTCAATGGGCACTGGGGGGATGATGGGCGGCGGAATGCGCTGGCTGCTTAACGGGCGACCTTATCAAGAGGCAGAAGTTGCCACGAATGAGATCGTTCGGCTCAATACGACTGAGGTCTGGGAACTGATCAACAACAGCACCGGCGGAATGATGGGAATGAGCATGGTTCATCCAATCCACATTCACGGGTTGCAATTCCAAGTGATTGAGCGGCAGATCGCATCGCAGATGACCGCAGGTTATGAAACCGTGCGTTACGGCTATGTGGACGAGGGCTGGAAGGACACCGTAATGATGATGCCAGGGGAGCGAATCCGGCTGTTGCTTCGGTTTGAAGATTTCACCGGCAAGTATGTTTATCACTGCCACAATCTCGAACACGAAGACGCCGGGATGATGCGCAATTATCTGGTGCGAGCCTGAATCTTGGGTGATTCAAAGCGGGGACTGGCCGAAAGAATACCCATACCCGCCAGGGGTATCAGGAAAATTCAAAATCGGCTGAGTGAATTTCCTGTATCTACCCGTATCTACCCTGTGCTTTGGAAAACTCCTCATTCGATTGGGCGGATTTACGCACCTTGCTGAATTTCATTTCGCTTTAGCGAGAATTTTGCGGTTTCGTAGCGTTGAAATGAGGAATGCCGCTTGCTGTATGAGTTCTAAGGACGAATTGTTCAGATGTGACGAGCGTCACATCTGAACGTGACAAGTGTCGTAGTTTTTTCTGACAACAGTCGCCAAAATAACTTTCGTCAGAATGAAGTGAAGTAGTTGGAAGGAGAAGAGCTTGATTAAGCAGGTAGCGCAAACAGGAATCATCAAAGCCTTTCGCCAGAGACGGTGGCGAAAACTGATGTCTGTACTTGTACTCCTGCTCCTGTTCACGAATCAGACCTGGGCGGGTGGTCTTTGTTTTTGTGAATCGGAGGGTAAAGCTCCAAACTCAGACTGTCATACGATGCTGCCTCTTGATAAGCCAAAAGCTGAAGCTCCACATTCAGGCTGCCATACGGCGCATGTTCCTGGCCAGACAACAGCGACGCCGCTGGAAGTTGCAACGCCACCATTAACACATCATTGTTCAGACGCAGAGTCGTCCCTTGCTGATGCACAGCCTGGGCAGTTGACTCACAGCACGATGATCTGTTGCCACTTGCAGCCGGATGCCGAAGCGCAGGCGGTTCCTGTTACGGCACAGAATCAGGTGCTGATTGTTGCCATCCTGCCGTTCATTCACTTTGGCGCACGACCTAACTCAGCGCCACTGTCACATACTTTCCATCATCCACACCAGAAACGACCGCTTTATCTGTCTTACTCCTGTCTGCTGATCTAGTCGTATCCAGCACGCAATCCGCGATTCTTTTTGCGGTAACCACTCGTCATCTGTCTGGTGGTGTCACTACAGATGGCGTTCGGAACAGCTTGGACGACGGCTCTCAAACGGCTGTTGCATAAGGAGAGGTCACAATGAAGTTGAGAAGTTCTCAACGATGGGCAGCGTGTACGCTGGGTCTGTTATTGCTGTGGAACGTGCAGGTCTTTGCGCAAAGTTCTAACTTAGTAACTGCGCCACGCGCCAGCGACGTGAAAGTGAAACCAGCAGCGATTGCGCCGGTTCTGCTGAATGATCTGGTGACCGAAGCGCTCGAACAAAACCCTGAAATCAAAGCCATGCAGCGCAGCTTCGATATGATGCGCGCCCGCATCCCACAATTCAAAGCTTTGCCCGAACCTATGCTCAGCTATGGTTATGCAGGCAATGCGCCGCTGCCTCCGTTTGATATTCAGAAAGGCGATCCGGCAAGCGCACGGACACTTAGTTTTACGCAGGAACTCCCCTTTCCCGGCAAACTGGCGATCAAAGGCAAAATGGCAACCGTCGCGGCTGAGGCTGAGTGGTGGAACTACGAGCAGGTGCGTCTGAACGTCGTCGCCGAAGTCAAAGACGCGTATTACGATCTCTACTACATCCATAAGGCCATGGAGACCATCACGAAGAACAAAGAGCTACTCGAAAAATTCGCAAAAATCGCAGAAGCAAGTTACTCAGTGGGCAAGGGCATTCAGCAGGATGTGTTGAAGGCGCAGGTCGAGGTCTCCAAGCTGGTTGATCAACTGACGGTGCTGGAGCAGCGGAAACAAACCGCTGAGGCGCGGCTCAACAGCCTGCTCTTCCGCGAGCCGGAAACGCCAGTGGGTAGGCCGGAGGAGGTCAAGCCACGCGAGTTCACATACAGCTTGACCGACCTCAGAGAGATGGCACTGACGAACTTCCCCACGCTGAAGGCGCAGCGGCGCAGGATTGACCGCGAGCAATACGGCGTCGAACTCGCTAAGAAAGACTTTTATCCTGATTTCAATGTCGGCGTCACCTACTTCAACCGCCCCGGCCTACCGGAAATGTATGCCGTAAATGTCGGCGTGAAAATCCCGCTTTATTTCTGGCAGAAGCAGCGTCCAGCAGTGGCCGAAGCGACGGCCAGCGCAGCAACGGAGAAACAACGCCTGGAGAACGCCACGACGCTGCTTTTCTTCCGCATCAAGGATCGGTATCTGGCCGCGACGACAGCGCAGCGGCTGGTGAAGCTCTATGGCACGACAATCATTCCGCAATCATCGTTATCACTGGAGTCAGCGATCTCCGGGTACGAAGTCGGCAAGGTGGATTTCCTGACCCTGCTCGACAACCTGGTGACGCTGCTCAATTACGAACTGAGTTACTACGAGCAACTCAGCAATCAGGAGAAAGCAATTGCGGCGCTCGAGCCGTTCGTCGGTATCAACTTGAGGCCATAACGGATCGGCGCATGCAACTGAGTCCATCAACTGAGCACTGCATCAATCAACAATCCAATCTCGAATAAGGAGAAAAAATGAAAAACACAAGTCTCAAAACCAACACGACAACCATGCGGCTATTGATCAGCGCGGTCGCTCTGATGCTGACCGCCGGCCTTTCGATCTGGGGGATGGGGCAGGACGCCAAACAGGATCATTCCGGCCACGCTATGGGGCAGGAAATGAAAGCTCCGCAGACAGCACAGGAACACCGGGAGCGTGCCGAACAGTACCAGAAGAAGGCCGCCGAATATCGTCAGGAGGCTGCGGCGCACCGGAAGATGCTGGCCGACTACAGCAAGACGGTCGCCAAAAACCCCAAGGACACTGGCGAGAATGCCTACATCAAAAAGATGCGGCTGCACTGCGAGAAGTACAGCAAGGCCGCTGAGGCCCTCGCCCAGGAAGCCGACGAGATGGCGAAGTTCCACACGATGCGAGCGAAGGAGATGGAAGGCAAGTAAGCCACAGAAATCGGGCGAAGCAGTGGCTGGAAGCGTTCACCAGCGATTCCAGCCGCTTGCTTCAGTCTGTATACGCAAAGCTGGCGCTGACTTCATCGAAAGCGAGTGCTAGCACTTTGAGGAGAAAGAGGCCACAACTATGCCGGTCAAAGACAACCAACAAGAAGGAATCAAACCCAGTCCCGGTCAGCCGGCAGACGAACTTCAGCCGGAAATAGTCAGCGTTGAGGCGGAGGCTGAATCACTTTCTGTCGAGCTAAAGAAACCCGGTGACGATGAGTCCGCACGGCGACCGAAGAGGCGACGAACCACACCTCGCTGGGTGGTGTTGTTACTTTTCGCTGGACTGGCAGTTATCGGGTACACGCAGAGAGCGCGTGTGCTGTCTTTCTTTAAGGCGCAGACGGCAGATGAAATGGCTTCGGGTGGTGACCATTCCAATGCAGGGCATAAGCCAGAACTGAAGGTACTCTACTGGCAAGACCCGATGCACCCGGCTTACAAATCCGACAAACCGGGCAAAGCGCCTGATTGCGGCATGGACTTAGTGCCGATCTATGAGACAGGCGTTGAGGCGAAGGCTAACCTGCCCGAAGGCGCGTTCCAGATCAGCCCGGAAAAACAGCAGTTGATCGGCGTGCAATACGGCGAGGCAGCTTACAGGCCGGTCTCCAAAACGGTGCGCGCGGTTGGTCGTCTGGCTTATGACGAAACGAAGATTGTGCGCATCCACACCAGGTTTGAGGGCTGGATTGAGAAAGTCTGGGTAGATTTCACTGGCAAGCTGGTTGAGAAAGGGCAGCCGCTCATCAGCATTTACAGTCCAGAGCTATTGCAGACGCAGCAGGAATTTTTGCTTGCCCGGCGTGGGCGCGAGGAACTGGCGGAGAGTACGTTCCGTGGCGCGATCAACGCTTCGGAATCGCTTTATCAGGCGGCGCGCAAGCGGCTTGAGTTGTGGGACATCAACGAGGCGCAGATCGCTGAGTTGGAAAAGAGCGGCAGCCCGACGAAGACGCTGACGCTCTACGCGCCGACCAATGGCTTCGTGCTCACTCGCAACGCTTTCCTCAAACAGCGCGTCACGCCGGAGACGGAACTCTACGCGATTGCCGATCTCTCGACGATCTGGGTGCTGGCCGACATCTACGAGTACGAAGCACCGGAGATCAAGGTCGGGCAGACGGTCAATGTCACGCTCTCTTACTATCCCGGACGCACGTTTCGCGGCAAGGTGACTTACATCTATCCGCAACTCGACAGTGCGACGCGCACGCTCAAGGTGCGCGTTGAATTGCCCAATCCGGACTTCACACTCAAACCCGATATGTATGCCAACGCCGAATTGAAGATTGATTACGGCAAGCGGCTGGTCGTGCCGCAAGAGGCAGTGCTTGATTCCGGGTCGGAACAGACGATCTTCATCGCGCACGAAGGCGGTTACTTCGAGCCGCGCAAAGTGCAACTGGGCGCGAAAGTGGATAACCAGTTCATCGTGCTTGGCGGACTCAAGGCGGGCGAGCGCGTGGTAACTTCGGCCAATTTCCTGGTTGATTCCGAAAGCAAGTTGAAGTCAGCGGCGGGCGGCATGGGCATGCCCGGCATGAATCACGGCGGCGGCGCGGCTGGCGAAAAGAAGGCGATGCCGAAGGAAGGCCCGCCCACACCCCAGGCCGATCACTCGCAACATCAACCAAGCGCGACGCCTGTTCCGCAGATCAAGGTGGAAGATCATTCGCAGCATCAACAAAAGTCCACGCCGACGCCAACCCCGAAGGCGCAAGCACCAGATCATTCGCAGCATCAGGCCAAGCCGGAGCGCAAGATTCTCTATTGGTACGACTCGATGCATCCGAACTACAAATCCGACAAACCAGGCAAAGCGCCCGATTGCGGCATGGACTTGACGCCGAAATACGCGGACGAGAAGAAGCAATAAGAGGACAGCGATGATCAACAAAATTATCGAGGCATGTGCCCACAACAAATTCATCGTCCTTCTCTTCGTTGGGATGGCCACGCTCGCAGGCTTGTGGTCAATCAAGAACATCACGCTCGATGCAATCCCCGACCTCTCGGACACGCAGGTCATTATTTACTCGCGCTGGGATCGCAGCCCGGACATTATGGAAGATCAGGTGACCTACCCGATCATCTCGTCGCTGCTCGGCGTGCCGAAAGTCAAAGATATTCGGGGCTTCTCGGACTTCGGCTACTCCTACGTTTACATCATCTTTGAAGACGGCACGGACATTTATTGGGCGCGTTCGCGCACGCTCGAATACCTCAGCAACATCCTGCCGAAGCTGCCGCAAGGCGTGAACGTAGAACTGGCGCGCGACGAGACGGCGGTAGGCTGGGTCTTTGAATATGCGCTGGTGGACAGAACCGGGCAGAACAATCTTGCGCAATTGCGCACTTTTCAGGACTGGTATCTGCGCTATGCGCTGCAGGCCGTGCCCGGGGTGGCCGAAGTTGCCCCCTTGGGCGGTTTCGTCAAGCAGTATCAGGTCAACGTTGATCCGAATGCACTGCTGGCTTACGACATTCCGATTGATCGCGTCGTCGCAGCGGTGCGCCAGGGTAATCAGGATGTGGGCGGGCGACTGGTCGAGTTCTCTGGGCGCGAATACATGGTGCGTGGGCGCGGGTACATCAAACAGCTTGATGATGTCGGGAACATCGTGGTGGGCACAAGTAAACAGGGCGGCACGCCGGTGCTGATAAAAAACCTCGGCACGGTCACGCTTGGCCCGGACATCCGGCGCGGCATTGCTGATCTCGATGGGGAGGGTGAAGTCGTCGGCGCGATCGTCATCATGCGCTACGGCGAGAATGCCCGGAAGGTTATCGAACGGGTGCGGACGAAGCTCGATGAGATGAAGGCGTCGCTGCCGCCGGGCGTCGAGATCGTCACAACCTACGACCGCGCTGAATTGATCGACCGCGCCGTCGAGACGCTCAAGGGGACACTGATTGAGGAGCTGATTATCGTCAGCATCGTGATCATGATTTTCCTTTGGCACATCCCGTCAGCGCTGGTGCCGATCATTACCATCCCGATCACAATCATCATCTCGTTCATTCCGATGTACTGGATGGGCGTGACCGCAAACATCATGAGCCTTGGCGGCATCGCGGTCGCCATTGGCGCGATGGTGGACGCGGCGATAGTCGTAGTCGAACAAACACACAAGAAGCTCGAACACTGGGACGCCGAAGGGCGGCCTGGCAGTTATAAAGATGTCGTCATCAGCGCAGTCAAGGAAGTCGGCGGGCCGAGCTTCTTCGCACTGCTCGTGATCGCGGTTTCGTTCATTCCGGTCTTCACGCTCGAAGGGCAGGAGGGCCGCCTCTTCAAGCCGCTCGCCTACACGAAGAATTTCTCGATGGCGATTGCGGCTTTCCTTGCCATCACGCTCGACCCCGCGATTCGGCTGCTCTTCACGCGGATGGACCCGTACAACTTCCGCCCGCGCTTTTTGGCGAGGATCGTCAACGCGGTGCTGGTCGGCAAGATTCACAGCGAAGAGACGCATCCGATCAGCCGCCCGCTGATGAAGATCTACCACCCGGTCTGCGAACTGGTGCTGCGCTTCAAGTGGATTACGGTGGGCGTAGCGGTGCTCACAGTGATCTTGACCATTCCGGTCTTTGAAAAGCTCGGCTCGGAGTTTATGCCGCCGCTCGATGAAGGCGCGCTGCTTTATATGCCGACGACGCTGCCGGGCATCTCGATCACACAGACGCAGCAACTGCTTCAGGTGATGGACAAAACGCTCAAGAGCTTCCCGGAAGTCGCACGCGTCTTTGGGAAAGCGGGCCGCGCTGAGACCGCGACCGATCCGGCTCCGTTCTCGATGATGGAGACAGTGATCGAACTCAAGCCGCATATGCAGTGGCCGAAGAAGCCGCGCTGGTATTCATCCTGGGCGCCCGGCTGGTTGCAGGGAATGTTGCGCAAGGCCTGGCCTGACCACAAAAGCATGGACGAGTTGATCTACGGCCCCGGCGGCCTCAACGAAGCGATGCAGTTTCCCGGCGCGGTCTCGAACGCCTGGACGATGCCGATCAAGGCGCGCGTGGACATGCTGACGACCGGCGTGCGCACGCCCATTGGCATCAAGATTATGGGCGCGGATTTGCAGCAGGTGCAGAAGCTCGGCGAGCACATTGAGATGGTGCTGCAAAACGTGTCGGGCACCAAAAGCGTCTTCGCCGAGCGCACGGCGGGCGGTTTCTTCCTGGACTTCACGCTCAAGCGCGAGGAACTGGCGCGCTACGGGCTAACGATTGACCAGGCCAACGACGTGGTGATGTCGGCCATCGGCGGTGAAAACGTCACGACGACAGTTGAAGGGCGCGAGCGTTACCCGGTCAACGTGCGCTACCTGCGCGATTACCGCAGCGATCTCGACCGCGTCCAGCGCACGCTGGTGATGGCGCCGGGCGGCACACAGATTCCGATTGCGCAGATTGCTGACATCAAGCTGGTGAGCGGCCCGGCGATGATCCGCGACGAAAACGGGCGACTGTCCGGTTACGTCTATGTTGACCTCGACACCACGAAGCGCGACATCGGCGGTTACGTTACGGACGCCAAGAAAGGTTATCAGCGAACAGGTTCAACTGCCCGCCGGTTATCAACTGATCTGGAGCGGGCAGTACGAAAACATGGAGCGCGTCAAGGAGCGGCTCTACGTCGTCCTGCCGATCACGATTTTCGTGATCTTCCTGCTGCTCTACTTCAACACGCGCTCGGTGGCCAAAACCGTCATCATCCTGCTGGCCGTGCCGTTCTCGGCGGTGGGCGCGATCTGGTTCCTTTATTTGCTCGGCTACAACATGAGCATCGCGGTCTGGGTCGGTCTGATCGCGCTGATGGGCGTGGACGCGGAGACGGGCATGTTTATGTTGCTCTACCTCGACATCGCCTATTACGAGGCGCGAGCGAAGGGGCTGATGAGGAACAAGGAAGACCTGAAGCAGGCCATCCTGCAAGGCGCGGTCAAGCGGCTGCGCCCGAAGGTGATGACCGTTGGCGTGATGTTCATGGGGCTGGTGCCGATTATGTGGTCAACGGGCAGCGGCGGGGACGTGATGAAGCGCATCGCCGCGCCGATGATCGGCGGCATCTTCACTTCATTCATCCTTGAGTTGGCGGTCTATCCCGCGATCTACGAGATTTGGAAGTGGTACGCCGAGGTGCGCAAGCATCCGACCGCAGGGCCGGAACCGACGCCCGCAGTGTGAGCCAAGGAGTAATAGTTATGGAGCAAATTATCCCCATTACAACTTTGTTGCTCGGCGCGCTGCTCGTGTCGCTGGCGGCGCGGCTGCTCAGCGACGGCTGTCCGGCGCGACCGCGCAGAGCCTGTTGCTTGGCGGCATTGCGCTCGGTCTGGCGCTGATTCCGGCCAATTGGCAGATCTGGCTGGCCGGTGGCGAGGCGGGCGACCGCGTGCTGACCTTCGCGCGCGAGCTTGGCTTGATGGGCCTCTTCTTCCTGGCCGGAACACGCTTTGATCTGAAAGAGGTCTGGCAGATGCGGCGCGTCTCTCTGTTCGTGGGAGTGACCGGCCTGTTGCTTTTCTCTCTGACCGCAGTCGCGCTCCTGTTGCTGGGACAGGATGGCAGCGCTGCGATCACAGCGGCGGCGGCAATTGTGGGGACGAGCGTCTGGCTTCCGAGCCAGCTTTCGCTTTCCCCGGAGAAGGGAGCGACTGCCGCCGCCCCGCTCAAATGTGCGGGGGTGGCGATGACGCTCCTCTCCCTGGCGTCGCTGCATTTCTACGCAGTCTTTCACGCGCTGTCCGGCAGGGCCATGACCCGCTCGGCCTGGGCCATCGTCGCAGTTTATGAAGTGGTCAAACTGGCAGTCTTCTTCTCGTTCGCTTACTTCGTTGCCAGCCGGTTCCTCACCCGTACCGAAGGCCGAGTTTCGCCCACACGCACGCTCATCGGCTACGTTCTCATCGCCGTCCTAATCCTCGTACTGGCGCAATCGTTTGTCGGGCAACTCGGCGCGCTTGCGTGGGCATTCGCTGCCGGGGCGCTGCTGGGACGCAGCGAAATGTGGAGGAGGGCTAGCAACAGCGGGCAGCCGATAGCCGTGACGGCGCTGCTGTCGTTTGCGTTCCTGCCACTGCTGCTTCAATCACACGGACGCCGGTTGACAGATACCGGGCTTGGTCATTTTCGCCGTCATCGCCGCGCTGACATACAAATTCGCGGCGGTCTGGGTGGGCACCCGTGTTTCAGGCGCATCGAGCGCCGACGCCGGACGAATCGCCGCCACAACTCTGGCATCCGGCGAACTGGCCGTTCTGGTTCTAGGCTTCAGCGTCACGAGGTGGGAGGTTGGTGGACAACTCTTCTACGGCATTCTGGCTTACGCCTTTGTCTCTTTACTGTTCAGCCCCGCGCTCTGGCGGCTCTCCGGCTCGTTCGAGAACCGGTTGGCTGAACCTCACGCACGGCGTCAAAAAGTTCTCGCGTCAATGCTGCTCATCGGCGTTTGCCTGTTGGCGCTGGCATCCGGCGCACGCGCGCAATCGCCATCAGGCGCGGCGGACGAAGACCCTGTCGCACGGGCGCGGGCAAGGATTGCCGGTCTGGTGGATGAACGTGCGATAGCGGCAGAGCGCGTTCTGGCCGCAGCAAAGCTCGTCAATGAAAGCACTGAGGCAAGGAAGCAAGGCCATCACGAACAAGCGAAGGAAGCACTGGCTAAGGCTCAACTGACAATGGCGGAGACGGGAACGGTTCGACCTAACTTGCTGGTCGAAGAGTTGAAGCGCCGCCTGGCTGAAGAGCAGGCAGCGTTCAACCCAAAACCCTTGGCAACCCCATTGCCGCTGACTACCGGTTATCAGTTTGCTCCGAAGGTTCCCCGTCTCGTAGTCGCCCGATACCAGAATTACCGGGACACGTTCACGCGCATTCTGGCGGAGGAGAATGTGCCGACTGAGTTACTGGCCGTCGCCTTGGTCGAGAGTGGCTTTAACCCGCAGGCACTCTCGCCGAAAGGAGCGCGGGGTATCTGGCAGTTCATGCCTGGGACGGCGGAGCGTTATGGGCTATCAGTCCGTCCAGCAGACGACCACCGCACGCACCCGGAGCATTCCACGCGCGCGGCGGCGCGTTACCTGCGCGACCTCTACAGGCAGTTCGGCGACTGGAAGCTCGCGCTCGCCGCTTACAACTGGGGCGAAGGGAACATTCAGCGGGTCATTAACAGAACGGGCATCCGCGACTTTGACGAACTGGCGCGGCGCGGTCTGCTGCCGCTGGAAACGCGCAACTACGTGCCGTCGGTACTCGCCATCTGGACGCAATTGGACGGCATCAACGCGAAAACAAGGCTTACTGGCGCGCCGGAGAAGGCCGAAGTAGTTGCGGACAGGCCGGCGAACCAATTCATCATTTATCCAGGAAGAGGAGAACGTAATGAGCAGTAAACATCACGCAACTCAAACACACGGGCGGCAACAGAAGAAGGCTGAATTCCAGACATCGCCCAAAGAACCGTCAAACAACCGGAAATACTTCGTGCTGGTCGGAATAGTTGTCGTGCTGAGCGCGGTAGCCGGTTACCTCATTTGGGAGGCGGAAGCAGCGAGGGCGTGCCCAAGACGAACGCCCAAACAATCAGCGCGCCCGGACAGGACGTGCAGATACCGCTCTCGGAAGTGGGCGATGGAAAGGCGAAGTTTTACAACTACACGCTCGCGGACAATCAGAAGGTCAGCTTCTTCGTTGTCAAAAGCTCCGACGGGATCATCCGCGCGGCCTTCAACGCCTGTGATGTCTGCTATGAACACCGGCGCGGCTATCGTCAGGAAGGCGACGACATGGTCTGCAATAACTGCGGGCAACATTTCCCTTCCGACCGTGTCAACGAAGTGAAAGGCGGCTGTAACCCCGCGCCGCTCGAACGGAAAGTAGAAGGCGACCACCTGGTGATCAAAGCGAGCGATTTGCGGCAAGGAGCTTTCTATTTCTAACGCGCACCGAGGCAGTCGCGTAGAAACGATAAAGAGGTTGCTATGAGATTGATTGATATTGTCATCGGTAGTTTGCGGCGGAGAAAAGGTCGTATGGCGTTCATCATCATCGGCCTCGCCGTCGGCGTCGGGACGGTGGTGGCGCTACGGTCACTGACTGCGACAATGGAGCAGGAGATCGGCGCGCAGCTTGATCAGTACGGCGCCAACATCGTGATTGTGCCGAAGGCGAGCAGCCAGGAGTTGTCCTACGGCGGCGTCACGCTTTCGGCGGCCACCTTCGATCTTCGTCAGCTTACAGACGAAGACATCAGCCGGATCAAATCCATCAAGTACGCCAACCGGCTGAGCCTGATTGCGCCAAAACTGCTTGGCGCGGTGGACATTGATGGCCAGAAATTCCTGCTCTCCGGCGCGCAACTCGATCAGGAAGTGAGGATGAAACAGTGGTGGCAGGTCGTCGGTCGCGTGCCAGACAAGGCTGATGAACTGCTGCTCGGTTACGAAGCAGCGCAGAAGCTCGGCGTCATAGAGGCGGTAAAATCGGCAGATCACGACTCAATGCTTCACTCTGACCACACGAGCGTCAGGCAGCCGGAGTTGAAGCTGCTGCGCACTGAATTGACGCTCGGCGGCGAGGAATTCCGCGTCGTCGGCGTGATTCGGGAAACGGGCGCGCAGGATGACCGGATGATCTTTGCCGGCCTTCCGACCGCGCAGCGAGTGCTGCACAAGCCGGGCGAACTGAGCCTGATCGAAGTGAGCGCGTTGTGCCAGGGCTGCCCGATTGATGACATCGTGGCGCAACTGAGCGCCGCGCTGCCCGAGGCCAAGGTCTCGGCCTTGCAGCAGGCGGTGCGGGCGCGCTTGCAAACCGTCGAGCGGCTGTCGCGCTTCTCGACCGCGCTCTCGGTCGTCATGCTTCTGATCGGTTTCGTCATGGTCTTTATCACGATGATGAACTCGGTGGTCGAACGCACGCGCGAGGTCGGCGTGCTCCGCGCGCTCGGCTTTCGCAAGAGTCACATCGTCAGAATTTTTATGATCGAAGCGGCACTCATCAGTCTGCTCGGCGGGCTGCTCGGTTGGGCGGTGGGCGCTCTCTCTGGCGTGCTATCCGCTCCCTATTTCACTGAGACTGGCGCGGGCGCAAAGCCGTCGCTGGCGCTCGCGTTGGCCGCGCTCGCGGCAGCGGTGATAGTGGGCGTAGCGAGCAGCCTCTACCCCGCAATCAAGGCCGCGAAGCTCGATCCGACCGAGGCGCTTCGCTACTACTAACAAGGTGCAATCTATGTCGTTCATCACCATTGAGAATGTCACGAAGACTTACCAGCCGAACGGCGTAGCGAGCCGCGCCACGGTACTGCGCGGCGTCAGCGCCGAGATTGAAGAAGGCGAGTTCGTCGCGCTGATGGGGCCGTCCGGCTCCGGCAAGACCACGCTGCTGACGATCATCGGCGCGATGAGTCAGCCGACTGAGGGGCGTGTGGTCATTGATGAGGTTGACGTTTATGACCTGTCGGAAGAGCGGCGCGCCGACTTCCGCCGCGAATACCTCGGCTTCGTCTTTCAGCAACATCACCTGCTGCCGTACCTCACCGCGCTTGAAAACGTGATGCTGCCGCTGGTGATTACGAAGCTGAACGCGAAGGAAAAGAGGACGAAGGCGCAACTGGCGCTGGAGCGGATGGGGCTGGGCGACAAGTTTGACCGGTTGCCGAATCAACTCTCCGGGGGCGAGCAGGGCCGCGTCGCCATTGCGCGGGCGCTGGTCAACGAGCCTCCGTTGCTGCTGGCCGATGAGCCGACGGGAAATCTCGACAGCAAGACCGGCGACGAAATCATCGGCGTCCTGCGCGCGCTCAACGAACAAGGGCAGACCATCCTGATGGTCACTCACAATCCTGAGGCAGCGGCGGCGACCCACCGAGTGCTTGAAATTCAGGACGGCATATTGCTGTCGGAATCCGCCGAACCTGGCTGCCACGCGGGGCAATCATTGATGGAGGAAGTATGTGCAGACTGAGCTTAATTCTGTTCGCAATCATCTTTTTTGTAGCGACACCCGTTGCGGCGCAGAACTATGAGTTTTCCGCCGAGCATGAACACACGCTGCGTAGCTGTCGTGGGAAGCTGGTCATTACGCCGGAAAAGATCGAGTACCAGACAGAGCATAAAGATCACGCGCGCGTCTGGCGCTACGACGAACTGCAACAGATCAAGGTTGAGTCCCCGAAGAAACTTGAGTTGGTGAGCTACGAGGATCAGAAGTGGCGGCTGGGCCTCGACCGTGTTTTCAAATTCAAGTTGCTCGAAGGCGAAATCACTGCGGAGATCAGCGCTCTGTTGCTGAAGCGGGCCACACGTCCGCTGGTGACGAGTGTCGCGCCCGCGCACGATGATGCGCCGGCGTTCGAGACGCCGGTCAAGCACCTGCACCGCTTCGGCGGCTGCATCGGCACGCTGAAGATTTACCCCGACCGCGTGGTCTACGAATCCAAGGAGATGCCGTCCGATTCGCGTTTCTGGCGCTACAGCGAGATTCAGAACTTCAGCCAGTCGGAACGCTACCGCTTCGAGATCGTCAGCTTCGAGGACAAATTCGGCGGGCCGAAGGCGTACAACTTTCAGTTGAGAGAAGCGCTGCCCGCGACGGCCTACGACTACGTGTGGGCGCGCGTCTACCCGTCAAAGTTTCGCCGCGATGATCGGCTGGCGCAGCCGGGCAATTCCCAAACGGCGCTGGGTAAACGCCCAGCCACAGAACAATGAAAAGGAGGCATAACCCATGAAAAGATCAATTTTAGTGTTAGCTGTTTTGCTGCTGAGCAGCGCATACGCCTTTGCCCAGCAAAAACCATCCGGCAATTTGCCGAAACAAGAAGTGCAATTGGGGCGCGGGATGAGCCTGATCGCCCCCGGACTGATGCAGTTAGGTCTGGAGACGAACTTCTTTCTGCGCCTCGCCGACCAGCTTCAACTGGCGGATAAACAACGAACGGCGCTGGAAGAGATCGCCTACGAATATCAAAAGTACAGCGTGCAAAGGCTGGCCGACCGGGATGTGACGGATGCCGAACTGCAACGATTACTGACCCGCGACAATATTGATCTTGATGCAGTGCGCGCAAAGGTGCGGGAGGCTGAAGCAATCACGACCGATGTGAAGATTCGGATGATCGAAGCGGTTCTCAAAGCGGTCACCACCCTCACGCACGAGCAGCATTTGAAGGCCATCACTTTGATTCAGGAACTACAGATGCCGAAGGAGCGCCCACCGGCCGGACGCATATCTGAGTAGCGGCGCGCGCGCTTCGGCAAGCGTAAGGAGGAAGAGATGAAATCATCACGAATAATTCAAATGGCGGCGCTACTGCTGGCGCTTACGTTCCTGCTCCGCTCACCATCGCTCGCGCAGGAACATAAACACAAGCCCGCGCAAGACGCCGCGTCCCTCAAGCTGTCCACGGAGCTAGTCTCTTTGAGCGTGACAGTGACGGATCGAAAGGGGCAAGCAATCCCAGGGCTGAAGCGCGAAGATTTCAAAGTGTATGAAAGCGGTGTCGAACAGAAGCTCGATTTTTTCAGCGCCGAAGAGATGCCGGTCTGCTGGGGAATCGTGCTGGATCGCAGCGGCAGCATGATGGAGATGATCGGCGACGTTTACCGCGCCGCTGTACACGTGGTGGATGAAGGCACTGAGGAGGACGAAGCCTTCGTTGTCACTTTCAGCCAGCGGGTCGAACTCGTCTCCGACTTCATGGCGGATAAGCACAAGCTGGAGAACTCGATCCTCGGCTTGCGCGCGGGAGGAGAGACGGCGCTCTGGGACGCCATCAACTTTGCGCTCGACCATCTCAAAAAGGCCAAGCACCGAAAGAAAGTGCTGGTCGTCATCACCGATGGGGATGACAACAGCAGCCGGATCAAGTTCCGCGAGTTGATCGAGCGCGCGGAAGAAGAGAACGTGCTCATCTACCCGGTGGGTATGTTTGAGTCGAGTGGGATGTTCAGTCTCAGAATGGTGGGCAGAGGCCCACGCGATGACCTGGAAAAGCTGGCGGAAGTCACCGGCGCGCGGGCGCATTTCCCCACTAATGTCGAGCAATGCCGCGAGGCGATGCGGGCGATTGCGGGCGAAGTCAGCCACCACCACCAATACAGCGTGGGCTACTATCCGAGCGATACGAAGAACGATGGGAAGTGGCGCAAGATCCAGACCGTGGCCGGCCAGCGTGACGGCAAGACCAAATATGTGGCCCGGACACGCGCGGGCTATTACGCTCAAAAAGCAGAAGAAGTGAAAGAACCATAAGGAGGCAATCATGAACGCAGAAAACACAGAACAACTACATCAGCAATTGACAAATGATGAAGAGGTGCGCGCGAGAATTTCGAGTCGCGCCTACGAAATCTATCTGAGCCGTGGCTGCGAGCCTGGCTGCGAAGTAGAGGACTGGCTGCAAGCCGAAAACGAAATCCTCGCATCTTCGACTGAAGGACAGCCGCCTCGCGCCGCGACAGAAAGCACACTGCCTGCGGTCGAAGAGACCGAGACAAAAGGCGAAGAGGTCAAGTGATCCTTCAACAAAGGTGGGAGCTGCGATGAGCCTGCATCAGAAATTGCAAGACGTGTACTTCGATGCAATGCATTTGCAGGAAGCGCTGGAAGCGATCCCGGCAGAGTGCGATTGCAGGAATGCAGCAGCGCATCTGGCAGCGGAGTGTTGTTGTGTTGCCAGACCGGGTTCGATAGCGAGCACGATGGCGTCCCAACAAGGTTGCCTCGTTCACCTGGGAAAGCTCAACAAAAGCCTTGGCTCATTCTGGGCGGACTGGAATTACCCAAGTTGGGGGGATCAGCGTGAAGAGCCTGAGTATGTGGATCCAAAGCTTCAGTCACGGGTCTCGCAGGTCTTGAGCTTGTGCCGCCTGCTTCGAACGACGATAGAAACGCTGGAAGAACGCGTTGAGCAATTCAAAGCAAGCTGCTTGCAAGCCGATTTACACCGCCTCAAGGAGAGCAGTGCTGATCTTCAAAAGCTGGTAACGGAGATGAACGGCCTGCTCTGAAGCGGCAGGTTGAGGTAGCGGGAGAATGAAAGATTGGAGGTAGTTTTATGGCTCAGGAAGAGATCATCAATCAGTTGAAAGATCTGATTCAAAGACACAAAGTCTGTTACGAAGTCTGGCCGGAGAGTTTGGTAGCTAAAGGTCAACTCGTCAAAGTTGGCTTCGATTTGGAGCTTGAAGGAACGCATGAACATCCAGGCAGCGAGGTGTTACCCGGTTGCCCGCACTGCCAGGAAGTTTACCGGGATTTGCAGCGAATCGCCGAGTGGATTATGCCGACGGAGGAGCGGCCCACCACTTATGAAATTCAACCCTTCGACCGCGCCATTCATTACGCGCCAAAGCGGAAGCTGCGATCTGAAGTCAGTTTGAACATCAAGATTATCCACCGGCACGGTTTCGATCAGCCGGTGGATGATTGCGAGCAGATGTGCTTGAAAGAGATGCGGCGGAAACTTACCGAGCTTGGCGTGAAAGAAGGGGACTGGAAGGACGAGAAACAATGAATAGCCAAATTGAAGGATCATCTTCCGACGCCACCCGGATTGCGCGCGATCCATTCAGCGGCGCGCAGATCAGATTTGGTGTGATGGGATCGGCGGGCGGCGACTTTGCCGCGTCCAGTCTGGAGTTGTGCCGGGAGCTTGGGCGCGCTATAGCTGAGAACGGTTGTTGTCTGCTGACCGGGGCCTGTCCCGGCCTGCCGCATGAAGCGGTGCTCGGTGCAAAGGAAGTCGGCGGGCATGTCATCGGCATCTCGCCCGCCATGAGTTTGAAGGAGCACGTCGAGACTTTCGGCTCTCCTTACAAAGAGTATGACGTGCTGATTTTTACCGGGCTTGGGCTGATGGGGCGCGAACTGGTCAACATCAGAAGCTGCAACATCGTGATCGTGGTCGGCGGGCGTTCCGGCACACTGGGCGAATTCTCGATTGCCTATGAAGAGGGCAAGTTGATCGGAGTGCTGACCCGCACCGGGGGCATCACGACCGCGTTGCCGGCGCTGGAAAGCACGCTCGGCAAAAAGACCGGAGCGGAGGTCATTTACGACGCAGACCCGCAGCGGCTGATCAGCCTGCTGCTGGAACGTTACCTGTCCGGGAGTTATGTGTGCCCGTGCGACCCGGAATGTGCGAAGGCCGCTCGCGAATCGAGGGAGGATGCTGATGGATACGGCGGTCGGTCTGGTTCAGACATATTTATGGCGCTATTGGTCAAGCTTGATTTGGAACTATGACCACAACTCAATCATAACAACCGATCATAAGGAGGAATTATGGCAGCAAAAAATCATTACCCCACGACAATTCAGAAGATTTCGGCAACGACTTGCGCTGTTGTTCTTGGCTTCAATCTGTCCGGCTCAATCCTGGCGCAGTCCAGCGTTGCAGACCGTTTCAAGGATGTGAAGTACGTCAAGACTGCCGAGAAGAAGGCTGACGAAATCGAAGGCGAGCTGGAAATTGACAAGCAGAGCGGCGGAATCCGCTTTCTGTCGAAAGGCTCCGAGTTAGTCAAAGTGGAGAAGCCGCAAGTAACCAGTCTTCTCTACGAACGGACTTCACGCCCGCGTTATGTGTCGGGATTGCTGCTGGCTTGGCCGTTGCTTTTCACCAAGGGGAAGAAACACTTCCTGACCATCCAGTACAAGAACAGCGCGGGTCAGGGAGAGTTCGCGTTGCTCCATCTGGATAAGAGCAACTACCAGGCGATTCTGGCCGCGGTTGAAGCTGCGACGGGGGTGAAGGTTGAACGGACGATTGACTAAACACGTCCGCATACTCGCTGTAGCCTGCGGACGAAGCGACGGAACGTATGATCACAGATCTGGTTTGCAACATGCAGCTCAACGAACAGGAAGTAATGCACACGCGCACTTTCGAGGGCGAGGTCTATTACTTCTGTTCCGAAGCCTGCCGCGCCGAGTTCGAGCGACACACTGAGGACTATGTGAAGCAGGCTCAACCTGAGCGGGAGCGAGAAACAGATGTGCAGATTTCTTTGCTACACAGGTAGTCCGATGATGCTGGCTGACCTGCTTTATCGGCCCGGACATTCGCTCATCCTTCAAAGCTACAAGTCGAGGGAGCGCAGAGAGCCGCTCAATGGCGATGGTTTCGGCGTTGGCTGGTATCAGCCTGAAATCAGTCAGACGCCCTGCGTCTTCACCAGTCTTACGCCAGCCTGGAGTAACCGAAACCTGCAGCGGCTGTCAGAGCATGTCAAATCACCATGTTTTTTCGCGCACGTCCGCGCCGCCTCGCCGGGAATGCAGGTGGCGGAAGCGAACTGCCATCCGTTCCAGTTCGGTCGCTATCTCTGGATGCACAACGGCACGGTCGAAGGCTTCAACCGAATCAAGCGCCGGGTGCAGCAATCGCTGCCGGATCATCTTTTTCATGCGATACAGGGGACGACCGATTCGGAGCATGCCTTCGCCATCTTTCTCAACCTGCTCGGAGATGCGGAGCGGGTCGTGCCAGCCCGAGAGCTTGGGCAGTTGCTGGTCAGGACAGTCGAGCGCCTTGAGCATTGGGCGCTCGAAGCAGAAATTGCAGGCCCCTCCTACTACAACTTTGCAGTAACAGATGGGCGGAACCTGGCTGCGATTCGCTATGTCTCAGACCAAAGACTTGAACCAGCTTCGCTCTATTACGCGACGGGTAAAAAGTTTTCATACTCAGATGGCGATGGCTGTTTAGGCGAAGCGGCTGAAAAAGAGCGCGCTGTCATCATCGCCTCCGAGAGGTTGACCGAGCAGAAGGAGGATTGGGTGCGCGTTGCGCCGAACCACGTGCTGATGGTCACGGACGAACTTGACGTGGCGGTTGAACTGGTCAGTGTGCAACGGCGGGCGAACGGAAGTTGAGGCGATGACCATGCAGCGGAGCAGGAGGAGCGGGCAATGCAAAGAGACCTTGCTGCAAAAACTGGCTTTCGTACTTTTATGTTTAACTGCGGAGACTGTCTGTTTTTGATCGTGGTTGGAGTAATTGCGACCGGGATCATCACATGGTTCATCATCTGGGATGGAACATTGTCTTGACGTTGACGGTGGGGATGGCCGCCGCGATGTTCGTGCAAATGCTGCTCGCGCGCGCAGTCGCGCCGGTTCTCGGCTCGATTGAGAGCATGGTTCCTTCGATGGTTGCGGCGATGATCATCCCGATGGCGGTCTGTCTGCTGGAACTCGCTGGAATCAGTCTGAACAACTCGTCTGCTGTCATTATCGGTGCAACAGGCGGCATAGGCGTCTTCCTCCTGCTCAGGCTGTATGCAGTCAGATGTCGGAAATGTTTTTGTGCTTTGTACAAGTCCTGATGAGATCAGCAATGGCGACAATCTGGGACAAACGGGCCAGGCTTTACGACACGTTCGAGGCATCCGACCTGCGGCGCGGGCCAGCCAGGGAGGCGCTCTTTCGTGAAATGACCGGTCGCGTGCTGTTCGTCGCAGTTGGAACGGGGATGGACATCAAACATTTCCCGCCTGGTCGCGAAATTGTTGCCATAGACATCAGCGAAGAGATGCTGCGGAGAGCCGCTCCGCGCGCACAAAAATATCCTGGGGAGCTTCGTCTGGTGCGCGCGGACGCGCTCAAGTTGTGCTTTGCCGATGAATCATTTGACACCGTGGCGACCTCCTGCACGATGTGCTCTGTCCCTGATCCTCAGCAGGTATTTCGGGAGATTTATCGCGTGTTGCGTCCTGGCGGGAAGCTGCTGATGTTTGAGCATGTGCGCAGCCGTAATCCAGTTCTCGGTCTCACACTGGATCTGATGACGCTCTTCACGCGCCGCAACGGGACCGCGATGAATCGCCGCACTGTGGAAACAGCCATCGCTGCCAACTTTCATATCACTAATGTTGAGCCTGTGTTTCTGGATATTATTCTGGCAGTACGTGGAGAGAAGCTGAGGGAGAACTGAGTGTGAATAGTGACCTGACAAACACCGAGATACCGCAGATGAAATCAGCCTGGTTCCTCCCGCGATTGTTTGTGATTGCAGTTCTGATCAACTACGTCTGGGAGATTGCTCAGTCGCCGCTCTACGTGGGGATGGAGAATTTGAGTTTGGTATGGTGGCACTGCGGACTGGCAGCGGTCGGAGATGGATTCCTGGTGCTGTTGATCTATGCGGTTGGTTGGGCCATCACTCGTCAGCGAGATTGGTTTGTACAGCCGACGACGACTGGCTATGCCGTGATGCTGCTTACCGGCTTGGTCATCAGCGTCAGCATCGAATGGTTGGCTGTCTTTGTCGGCAGCCAGTGGGCATATACGTCACGGATGCCGCTGATACCATTGCTCAAGGTCGGCCTCGTTCCTGTCGTGCAGATGCTGATGCTGCCACCGCTGATCTTTCGCGTCGTCGCTGGCTGGCCTGGCCGCGCCTCTGCTGCGAGGTAAGAGCGAGAGCTGATCTTTAGACGATTTCTGCAGGGCAAACAAGTTTGAGAAAAAGAGGAAGGGAGATCACGAAAAGATGGCTGTTATTGAAATGAAAGAAGCACAACCACTGAGTGTGGAAGAGATGCGACGGATGAACGCCTGGTGGCGCGCGGCGAACTATCTGTCAGTCGGTCAGATTTACCTGTCCGACAATCCGCTGTTGCACGAGCCGCTGAAGATCGAACACGTCAAGCGCAGGCTGCTCGGTCACTGGGGGACGACGCCGGGGCTGAATTTTATTTATGTCCACCTCAATCGCCTGATCAAAAAGCATGACCTGAACGTGATTTACGTCTGTGGCCCCGGCCACGGCGGCCCTGGCCTGGTTGCCAATACGTATCTGGAAGGAACCTATAGCGAGTTTTACCCGAACGTCTCGCAGGACGCGGAAGGGATAGGGAGGCTCTTCACACAATTCTCATTTCCCGGCGGCATCCCCAGCCACGCTTCTCCTGAGACTCCTGGCTCGATCAATGAAGGCGGCGAACTGGGTTACTCGCTGATGCACGCTTATGGCGCGGTCTTCGATAATCCCGATCTGCTGGCGGCGTGCGTCATTGGCGACGGTGAAGCAGAGACGGGGCCACTGGCCGCGAGCTGGCACTCCAACAAATTCCTGAACCCGGTGCATGACGGAGCCGTCCTGCCGATTCTGCACCTGAACGGCTACAAGATCGCCAATCCGACTGTGCTGGCGCGGGTGAGCGATGAAGAACTTGCGAGTCTGATGATCGGCTATGGCCATAAACCATATTTCGTCGCAGGCGATGAACCGGAAGCGATGCATCAACTGATGGCCGGAACGCTTGATACCGTCATTGCTGAGATTCAAACGATTCAACGCGAGGCGCGTGAACACGGGTTCCCCGCACGCCCGCATTGGCCGATGATCGTGTTGCGCTCGCCGAAAGGATGGACAGGACCAAAGGTCGTGGATGGGTTGCCGACGGAGAATTCATTCCGCTCGCATCAGGTTCCGTTGGCAGCGTTGGCGAGCAAGCCTGAGCATTTGAGGATGCTGGAAGAGTGGCTGCGGAGCTATAAGCCTGAAGAACTCTTCGATGAAAACGGAAAATTGATGGCGGAATTGGCTGAGTTGGCCCCGAAAGGCGAGCGCCGCATGGGAGCCAATCCTCATGCCAATGGCGGGCTTCTGCTCAGAGATTTGAAGATGCCGGATTTCCGCGATTACGCAGTTGACGTTCCCAAACCGGGAACGGTTGAGGCGGAGGCGACACGCGCGATGGGACGCTTCTTGCGCGACGTGATGAAGCGCAACGCCGACAGCCGGAACTTTCGGGTGATGGGGCCGGACGAAACTGCCTCGAACCGTCTTAACGCTCTCTTTGAAGTGACGAACCGAGTCTTTACAGGCGCTACTTTGCCTGGGGATGACCATCTCTCGCTAGATGGCCGGGTGATGGAGATTTTGAGCGAGCACCTTTGTCAGGGCTGGCTTGAAGGCTACCTTCTGACAGGTCGTCACGGATTCTTCAACTGTTACGAAGCGTTCATCCATATCGTTGATTCGATGTTCAATCAGCATGCCAAGTGGCTGAAGACTACGCGCCACATCCCTTGGCGTCGCCCGATTGCTTCGCTCAACTATCTGCTGACATCGCACGTCTGGCGGCAGGATCACAACGGTTTCAGCCACCAGGACCCCGGCTTCATAGATCACGTCGTTAATAAAAAGGCGGAAGTCGTCCGGGTTTATCTTCCGCCCGACGCCAATACACTGCTTTCCGTGACCGATCATTGTTTGCGGAGCCGCCACTATGTCAACGTGATCGTCGCTGGCAAACAGCCCGCTCATCAGTGGCTGGACATGGATGCGGCGATCAAACACAGCACCGCTGGCATAGGCATCTGGGAATGGGCGAGCAACGATCAGGGTGCGGAGCCGGATGTGGTGATGGCCTGCGCCGGAGACATTCCGACGCTTGAAACGCTCGCCGCTGTGGATATTCTTCGCCAGCAATTCCCTGATTTGAAGATTCGGGTAATCAATGTGGTTGATTTGATGACGCTCCAACCCGCGAGCGAACATCCGCACGGCTTATCTGACAAGGATTTTGACTCTCTTTTCACGATCGACAAGCCAATCATCTTCGCCTTTCATGGCTATCCGTGGCTGATTCACCGGCTGACCTACCGGCGGACGAACCACCGGAACCTTCATGTACGCGGGTACAAAGAGGAGGGCACAACCACCACGCCCTGCGACATGACGGTGCTAAACGATCTCGGCCGCTGCCACCTCGCAATAGACGTGATTGATCGCGTACCGCAATTGGGACCAGAGTCGCGCACATCAAGCAGGCGATGCGCGATAAGCTGATCGAACATCAATATTATATTCGCCAACACGGTGATGACCTGCCTGAGATCCGCGATTGGAAATGGCCTTATTAAGCCTGGCACGAGAAAACATCTGCTCGCAATCAAACTGAGGCTGTGGATGGTTGAGTACGTGGAACAAAAGACCGGGAAACCTGTTTCGACAGCGATCAGCACGGCGGGAACAACTGGTTCGGTGCTGTGGTTATCAGCAGCATTTCTGTTCACCGCTTTTGCATTGCCGGAAAATATACAGATGAATCCCAATGTGTCCGCAAATGTGTCCGCAAAGCAAAACAGGCATCCTAAGAGATGCCTGTAAATCGTGAAAAATGGTCGGGACGGCGGGATTCGAACCCACGGCCTCTTGCACCCCAAGCAAGCGCGCTACCAGGCTGCGCCACGGTCCAGCTCCGTAATCATCCCATATCTATTAATATAGTGTGTCTTGCGAAGCGGACTACTTTGTAACATCGCGGTTGAGGGTTGTCAACAACTCCTCTGCGATGGTGCGGAGGCGCTGGATCTTCTCGCGTGAGAGGCGTGAGATTTGTGCAGCGCTCTGATTCGCCGGCTGGATCTGTTCGTGCGGGACGTCGTCAGGTTCGAAGAGGTCGCCGGCGGTGGCGCCGGGCGGGACGATTTTGAGTCGTGTGGCGCCGGGTCTGCCTTCCGAGACCAGTTTCTTCTTGGCGCCGGCGATTGTGAAACCTTCGTCGTAGAGCAGCTGGCGGATGCGCAGTGCCATTTCGACATCCTTGCGTCGATAGGTGCGCTGACCGGAGCGGTTCTTTTGAGGCTGGAGCGATGGGAATTCGGTCTCCCAATATCGCAGGACGTGAGCCTGCACTCCGACAAGATCACAGACTTCACCGATCTTGAAGAACAGCTTGTCGGGAATCACAGAGGACGGTTGCTGCATATCTTTGGATTTCGACTTACGTTCCACTTTTCAGAGTCAGATAGATTTAAGAGTCTGGCCGGGGCGAAAGACCAGTACGTTTCTGGCGGGAAGATCAATCGGCTCACCGGTCACGGGATTGCGCCCTCGTCGCGGTTTGCGTCTGACTACCTCCAGCGTACCAAACCCGGTAATTTGAATGCTCTCGCCTTGAATCAGCTGCTGCTTGATGATGTCGAATGTCTGATCAACGATGCGCCGCGAATCCTGTAAGGTGAATCCGCCGTGACGATCATAAACAGCACGAGCTATGTCGGCTTTCGTCATCGGTACTCCCCTGCAAAAAAACCGTATGGGTCGAACTGGCCATATCGGTCGCAAAAGTTCTGATCGAGTTGATCGGTTTGATCGACATAAGTTATGTTACGCGTCTCGCTCACCTGAGTCAACGTCAGTTTATTTTGATGTTGAGGCGAGGGATGTTGATCTTCGAGCGAAAGACGGCGATCTGAGTTTTTCCGGGATTATCTTCATCGGGGCTGATGACGACCAGCGTTGATGGTGAACCCTGCACCTGATAGACGACTTTTTCACCGTCCTCGTCATTGGTCTTGATGGCTGCCTGACCGATCAGCTTGTTGTAAAATTCGCTGACTGTTGCGACGTTGTCGGCGGTGGTCATCTGCAGGAATTCGTTGCCGATGAAACTGGTCGAGCGCTGAACATCGGCCTTCGGATATCTGTATTTCTCGAGGGTCAGGGGAGCCGCCGCGCCAGGAGCAGGTGGTGCGGGAGGTACGGGCGGTACGCCTTCAATGACAGGGATATTCTCCTGGGCCTGTCGGGCGCGCTCTTCCGCTTCGCGTGCCCGTTCCTCAGCCTGGCGAATCTGCTCCTGAATCTGTTCCTGGATTTGGGCTCCGATATCGGTGACCACCTCTTCGGTCGGTATTCTGACGCGGTCCCTGATACGCAGGAACGAATATGTCAGCAGCGAAAGGCCGCCGCCGATGGTGAGCAGCAGAATGAAGGCGACGATGAGCCAGGTTTTCGCACTGGATTTCTTCTTCGGCGGCCCGCCGTATTCCGGGACTGCGGGAGGGCGATAGAACCGATCAGTGTTTGGAGTCTGGTCGCTATAGCCACCATATGGCGATTCTTTCGGAGCGTAGTTCTGCGACGTGTAAGGGCGATTGGGATTGGTATCCGGCCCCTGCTGGCCGCCATAGTTTCGCGTGGTCGCAGTTGTAGTTTCGTTTTCCACGAAGAGTGGCACGCCGCAATTCCGGCAGAATCTGGCCGGGCGATCAGAAACGTATCCGCATTTTGAGCAAGGTTGTTGCATAATTACTCAGGTAAATGTACGACAAAGTATGCAATATGTTCTGGCGTTCTCACGCTCATATGATCCCGTACGAACGCCCGGAACGCAAGGGGGGAAGATCGGCAGAGAATAGATGGCAGCACTAAGACACAAGCATCGAATTGAGGCTCCGGCGGGGAGGCGATTGCCTGAGCTGGAGGCGTTGTCTCATCGACTGGCAGGGAGGCCGTTCGTTCCTCCGCCGGTCATGCGCAACGGGCATGCAATGACGATTTTGGGTAAGTTGCGTCCGCGAAGTCCCGGGATCGTCAAAGACCCTGAGTATCCCGGAGTGCGCAGGGAATTCGAGACGGAACCGGGGACAAGGGTTGTGGCCTGGTGCCACTGGCAGAATGATCGTCTCAATCGACCGACCATGATGGTTATTCACGGGCTCGAGGGATCAGCCGAGGCCTCATATGTGGTGGGGATTGCCACCAAGGCGTTTGCCGCCGGGTTCAATGTCCTGAGATACAACGTTCGAGGATGCGGCGGGACGGACCATCTCTCACCGAAGCTATATCATTCGGGGCTGTCAGTCGATCTGCATTACGTTGTGCGGGAGCTGATCGAACGTGACGGATTGCCGGAGATCTTTCTGGTCGGTATCTCGATGGGCGGAAACCAGTCGCTCAAGTTCGCTGGAGAGCTGGCGGATTCGGCTCCTCGGCAGTTGCGCGGGATATGTGCGATCAGTCCGCCGATCTCGCTCGAGCCTTGTTCCTATGAACTCATGCAGCCGAAGAACAGATTGTACGAGGCCATGTTCCTGCGCAGTCTGCGCAAGACAATGCGTCGTAAGGACCAGCTCTTCCCGGGGCTGTACGATCTAAGCCGGCTCGATCGCATCCGCCACTTGTGGGAATGGGACGATATTTATCAGCCATACAACGGATTTCGCGATGCGCGAGATTATTATGCGAAGGCCAGCTCGCTGCCATTCATCCCCGGCATCCGCGTTCCGACGCTGATCATTCACGCGCAGGATGATCCATTCATTCCGATCGAACCGTTCAGGGATCCGCGGGTCGTGGCCAATCCATCGGTGCTCATGCTGGAGTGCCCTCACGGTGGCCATGTAGCGTTCTGCGGCGTCCGCCAGCCGGATGAAGATCGCGCCTGGGCTGAAAACCGGGCGGTCGAATTCTGCGTGTCACTGAGTGGTTTCCAGTGGGAACCTAAGTTATCAAAGTTTTTTTAAGTGAAAAAGTTTCCGTTCAAAGGGCAAAGATTCTTAGTTGTTATGAATATTCGGATTATTGCCCACTGGATATACTTCGAAGACTGATCTTCCCTGTATATCTTTGCTCCTTTGCGGCCTTCACTGGAAACTGGAAACTTCTTTTCACGGAGCAATCAGGTTCCACCATACAATAAGCGCGCATTTATGCTTTGGGCATTTATCAAAATCGGAGTCGTCCTCCTGCTGGTGATCGCGAACGGTTTTTTTGTGGCGGTTGAATTCGCGCTGGTCAGCGTGAGACGTGCGCGCATGGAAAACCTTGCGGCGAGCGGGACACCGGGTGCTACTGCGGTGCTGCGCGCGCTCGATCATCTCGATTCGATGTTGTCGGCCAGCCAGTTCGGAATTACGCTGGCCAGTCTGGCGCTGGGCGCGGTCGGCGAATCGACGCTCGCCGACCTGCTCGAGCCTCTCTTCGTTCAGTACATCCCCGGCGGCATCTCGGTTCTGCTGGCGCATTCCATCTCCATTGCCATCGCGTTGGCTGTCATCACCTATTTGCATCTGGTGCTCGGCGAATACGCGCCTAAAGCGCTGGCGATCGAAAAGGCTGAGTCCATCTCGCTGGCGACCGCGCAGTTGATGTGGATCTTTTATCGTACCTTCAAGCCATTCATCTGGTTCATCAATGTTTCAGGCATCAAGCTGTTGCGGATCTTCGGCGTTGAGTTTCGGCCTGGACACCATACCGTCTATACCGAAGAGGAATTGCGATACCTTGTCAATCTGAGCCACCAGTCCGGCCATTTAAAGCTCGATGAAAAAACGCTGATCTACAATGTCTTCGAGTTTTCGGAACTGACAGCACGAGAGATCATGATTCCGCGAACTGAGGTCGTCGCTATCGACGAACGAAAGAGTTTTGCAGAAGTGGTCGGCGAGTTTCAGGATTCGGGCTATTCGAGGCTTCCGGTTTTCAGCGAGTATTTCGACAATATCATCGGCATTCTGCACAGCAAGGACGTCATGCCATTTATGGGAAAACCGGATGAGTTCGACCTGAAGCAGATCATTCACAAGGCCGTCTTCATACCCGATTCGGCAAAATTGTGGGAGGTGCTGCAACAGCTCCGGCGGACCCGTATGCATATGGCGGTTGTGGTTGACGAACACAGCGGCGTCGAAGGGATACTGACGCTTGAGGATCTGATCGAGGAGATTGTCGGAGAGATTCAGGATGAGCATGACGAACTGCTGGCCGACAAGCTGAGCCAGCGTAGTGAGGGAGTCTTCAGCATAGACGGCGGACTTTCGATCCGCGAAGCCAATCGCAAATACCAGCTCAATCTGCCCGAATCGGACGATTACAAGACCATCGCCGGATTTCTCATCACACGCGCCGGCAAACTCCTCGATCTGGGTGACATAGTCGATTACAACGGGTTGAATTTACGGTCGATAAGGTGCTCAGGCGGCGCATCATGCGAGTGACGATGAATTTGAAAAAAACTGATGAAGTCGAAGTTTAATAACAGGTAGTCGAATAAAGGGAGACATCATGACCAGATTTGCCAGTCGATCCAATCATCGAATTCTATTCATGCTGCTGGTTGGAGTTGCGGTTATTGGAATACTCACCCCCGGCATGATGTCGAATGATGTGGCATCGGCTGAAACTCAGAAAAAAAAGAAGTCGAAGAAAAAAGAATCACCGAAAACCAGACAGTCTGATGGCAATGCCGGGCCGTCATCAGGTGCGGGTGATTCCAGACTGTCGCAGGCCGAGATCGACCAGTTCGTTGATGGCCACAACAGGATTCGCTCGCAGGCCGGTGTGCCGGATTTGAAATGGTCTGATGATCTGGCGCGGTATGCTCAGGCGTGGGCTGATTATCTGGGGAGCAACGGCTGTAAACTGGCTCACCGGCCTGAAGATGGCGTATGGATGCAGAAGTATGGCGAAAACATCGCCGCCGGGTCACCCGGTTATGCCAGTGTCGATCAGGCGATAAAAGGCTGGGAGAGCGAGAAGTCGAAGTTCCGTGGTGGAGTCATCACCATGGAAAATATCGCCGATATCGGCCACTACTCGCAGATCATGTGGAAGAATACGACACTCCTCGGATGCGGAAAGTCGACCTCCTGTAAAACAAAGACGATCATCGTCTGCAATTACGATCCGGCGGGCAATATACTCGGCCAGAAACCCTGGTAGTGTTCATTCAGACAGGTGCATTGGAATGGATCGTCTGGTCCTGTTGAACAAGCCGTTTCAGGTGATGTGTCAATTTTCACGCGAGGGCGATCGGGCAACGCTGGCCGATTACATCTCGATCCCCGATATCTATCCCGCGGGCAGGCTGGATTATGACAGCGAGGGGCTGGTTATTCTGACAAATTCGGGGCGGCTGCAGCATCGAATCACGGATCCGCGGCACAAACTTCCAAAGACATATCTGGTGCAGGTTGAAGGCATTCCCGACGAGGCGTCGATAAATCGCCTGCGACAGGGCGTGATGCTGAAGGACGGCGGAACAAGGCCGGCCGAAATCGAATTGATTGATGATCCTGAATTATGGCCTCGGTATCCTCCGATCAGAGTACGCCGGAATATTCCGACGAGCTGGCTCAGATTGACGATCAGCGAAGGTCGCAATCGCCAGGTGCGGAGAATGACTGCTGCTGTCGGTCACGCGACCCTGAGGCTGATTCGCGTGCGGATCGGCGAGTGGGAGCTTGGCGATTTGCTGCCTGGGCAGTGGAAGGAAGTTCCAGTACCAAAAATATAGGATAACTGTTCAGCCACTGTTCAGGCAGAGGAAAAGAAGGAATCTGATTTGAGCCTGCAACGCAGGCGAAAGAATAGAGCCCGGGGTGGAGCGAGGCCGTCAGGCCGAGCGAAGCCCCGGGTCCCGTGCCACCAAAATTGGCAAGCCCACGAAGTGGGCGATAGCCTGAGCGGAAGAGTCAGGCGTCATCGAGAAATCTGCCGCCCATTTCATGGGCTTGTTGAAATGATGATACCAATACCCGGGGTTTCGCTCGGCCTGGCGGCCTCGCTCCGCCCCGGGCTCTATTCTGCCCACCCGCTTCGCGGGTTCAGGACAAGTCAAGCAATTTCCGATCATTGTCTCTGCGTAAGATCAGTCACTAATTCAAAGCCTTTCTGGCCGCTGGCCGCCGATGAGCAGATAGCCGAGTCGGATCGCGTTTCCAGAGCTGCGGGAGTTCTTTTGGCCTGAGACGCGGATGGTCAGTTTGTGTTCGCCTGGGCCGAGCCCTCCGGCGAGGATGGTTGTTCCGAACTGGCGCCGTCCAGTGTACAGGTCGATCTTCTGCAGCGGCGCCGGCGCTGGTTTCCCGTCGATCAGTACGTCAATCATGCCGCCGTCCGGGCCTTTCAAATAAGAGAGTCCGAGAACTGTTCCCTCGAAGTAGTATTCGATCTGCGAGCCGGGTTTTGCGCTGAGCAGCAACTTGGCCGGGAGGCGTCGATCTACATTGCTTTCGATGCGCCAGCTCGCATCGTGCCAGATCTCGGCGATCGCTTTGAACTCACCGTAATTCATCTCGTCGCTGACCAGCGGCAGAGGCAGTGAACGTTCGATCGGAGTGGGCGTCATATTTGACTGTGCGCGCAGAAAGTCGATGATCGTATCGGCGTAGAGTTTGTGCCCGAGGTCGGTCGGGGCGCTGCCTCTGGCCCAGAATTCCTGCGCTTTGAGCCGATCAGCGTCGATTTCAGCCCACACTTTCGCCTCGAGATTTATGACCGGGATGCTGTAATGAGAAGCGATCGCATCGTGCCATTCAATGCGCGCATTTCGTTTCGCTCCGGCGGCATAGAGCATAATGACTTCAGGAGGCTGCGGGACGATGAGCAGCTGACGAATCAAGCCCTCGATGGCCTTCTTGACGGGCGTCTCTTCATCATTAACATCGTCGACGGCGAATTCGACGAAGACCAGGTCGGGCTTGAAGGCGATACAATCGCGTCTGGCGCGCAGTGCGCCATAAAGCGATCCGGTGTTGACGATGCCGGCATTTAATTCGGTGATTTCGGATTGCGGCCAGGTTCGGCGAAGCCAGTCAGTCACCAGGGCCCGGTATGACGTCTTCTCTGGATTGCCGGCGCCGGAACCGGCGGTGATCGATCCGCCGATGTATGCGATGGTTATCGCTCGCGACCCGCGAAGCTTCGTAAAAAAGTTGCCGACATTCCGTCTTTCCCGGGGGGCCGTGACGGCGGAGGTCGATGAGACGATGCTGGGATTCGAGATCGTTATCGGTTGTCCGGGCTGGATGTCGACCGGACCCGGCTTTCTGATCTGACGACGCGTCTGGGCCACTGTAAGGGGAAGTCCGATGATCCCTGTCTGGTTGATTGTGACGACGAAAATCGAGACGAAAAAATATTTCCAGATGATCCGGCGCATATTATAAATCCTGTTCCAGTCGTGTTTGAGTCGACCTGAAGCCGATGCCCATGTTCGAGAAGATATCGTAGATCGCATCGTCATCGCCATCCTCAGAAGCGGCCGTGAGACGCGCGATGAAATCCTCGAGCCTTTCGAAATCATACTGCAAAGGAGTGGCGACGAAAATCTTTTCGTATGGTGTAGTCTGAGCGCCTTCTTCCGCGATGAGCAGCTCCTCTTTCAGTTTCTCACCCGGGCGCAAGCCTATGAATTGTATATCCACATCATCACCCAGCGTAAGGCCCGAGAGGCGGATCATATCCCTGGCCAGGTCGACGACCTTGACGGGATCGCCCATATCGAGCAGGAAGATCTCTCCGCGCCGGCCCAATGCGCCGGCCTGAATGATGAGCTGCGCGGCTTCCGGGATCGTCATGAAATAACGTTCGACATCGGGATGGGTGATGGTGATCACGCCGCCGTTGCGAATCTGTTCCCGGAAGATGGGAACCACGCTGCCTCGACTGCCGAGCACATTGCCGAAACGGACGCATGAGTAATGGCCGCTGCCGTTGAGCCGGACTGCATGAGCCTGAAACATAAGCTCGGCCACGCGTTTGGTCGCGCCCATAATATTGGTCGGATTGACGGCCTTGTCGGTCGAAACCATGACGCAGCGTTCGACATTGAAATCAGCGGCGCATTCGAGCAGTCGAGCCGAACCAACGATGTTGTTGAGCACTGCTTCGGCGGCATTGTATTCGAGCAGCGGAACGTGTTTGTGAGCGGCCGCATGAAAGACGACCTGGGGACGATGGCGTTTGAAGACCTGATTGAGTCGTGCACGGGAGCGCAGGTCGCAGATGACCGGTAGAATTTCGATCGATTTTTCGCCGAAAGCGGCGATCAGGTCGCGCTCCGCTTCAAAGATCGAGTTTTCATCCTTGTCGAGCAGGATGATCGATGCCGGGTTGAGGGTCGCCAGCCTGCGGCATAGTTCGCGGCCGATCGAACCGCCGGCTCCTGTTACGAGCACGCGTTTGTCGAGATAGGATGCCTGGCTTGTTTCGAGCCAGGCCTCGACATTTATCGGATCGCGGCCGAGCAGGTCTTCGATCTCGACGGGGCGCACGTTGGTAACTGTGACATGATCGCCAAGAAGTTCGTAAAGGGCAGGGATGATCTTGACCGGCACGCGGGCCTCGCCGCACAGGTCGACGACACTGCGGATGATCTTCTTCTGCGCATTGGCGATTGTGATAACTACCTGGTCGATGTGGTTGGCCGCAACTATTTGAGGCAGATCCGCCGTTCGCCCAAGGACTGGCACACCCTGAATGACCGTCCTATGCTTGCTCGGGTCGTCATCCAGAAATCCGCAGACCTCGAGTCCAAGGTCTCGCCGGCGCAGGATCTCGCGGACGGCGGAGATTCCGGCATCTCCCGCTCCGACCAGCAGAGTCCGCGAGTTGACGCCAGTGTGCTGGATCCTGGCCCGCGCCGCGTTCTCACAGGTGACCCGCCAGAAGAGCCGGGCTCCGAGCATGAGCGATGTCGTCAGCATGAAATCGATGACGATGATGCTGATCGGAACCGTGAGCAGCGGATAGACTCCCGTCAGACTTATTCGCAACAGAAGCAGTACCATCGAGCTGATGCCGACCGATACCGCCAGATGCACTCCGTCTGGAATGCTCACATACCGCCAGACCCGCCGGTATAAGCCCATCAGAAAATTGACGCCGAGCCGCGCGATGATCAAATACGGCAGAACCAGAAAAATTCGATCGTTATCGACTCCCGGCGGCCATCCGTCAAATCGAAGAATGTGCGCGAAGATGAACGAAGCGGTCGCAATCAGCGCATCGAGCGCCATCTGGACGCGGCGACTGAGCATGTAATTCTGCACCCAGGGCTGGAGCACGATACCGGGTAAAAGCGCCGTGAATCTGTGATAGAGCCCCTGTTTTCGTTTTGATGTGAGTAATGAGCCCGCCGTATGGGGGACATAGTTTTTGCTCAGACTCATGTTAATCCTTCGACGGTGATCTACTGACGGATGAATTCAGCTCTTCAATCCTCGGGCCGTCTTCAATTATGGGACAACGTCCGTGATATTAACCTCGGCGCCAACTCATCGCCTGTGACCGGCGTCCAGCAGCTTGAGAACTGTGGTCAAAAGCACTGTTACATCCGAGATAAAACCGGCATTTCGTGAATATTCCAGATCGGTTGAAATCTTGACCGGAATCAAATGTTCGCGATAGAAGCTTTCGGGATCGGATTGTTCTCCGAGCAGGATGCTTTCACCCGTCAGTGAAACCGTCGCAGGGCTGGTCATCCCGGGTCTGAAGGACAGAATTTCACGCTGCTCTGGCGTATATTCATCCACATAACGCGGCACTTCAGGGCGCGGTCCGACGATGCTCATATCGCCCTTCAGAACGTTGAGCAGCTGTGGCAGTTCATCGATCCGATAATGGCGCAGCAGGCGTCCGCTGCGCGTGATGCGCGGATCCTCTCCGATGGTGATCTGCGCTCCGCGAAGCTCGGCATCGGCCACCATGGTTCGAAACTTGTAGATTTTGAATCTTCGTCCGTGGCGACCGACACGTTCCTGTAGAAAGAAGATTGGACCGGCCGAATCCAGTCTGATCCAGATCATCGACGCCAGAAAGAGCGGCGAAAGGGCCACCAGCAGCGAGCCAGAGACGATCAGATCGAAGATTCGTTGTGTCGTGTACGATCTCATTTTAAGTTAAAGTATCTCTCTCACCGCATCTATCACGCGCTGTTGATCGGCTTCGCTCATTCGCGTATATAGCGGAAGACTGACTGCCCGTTCGTATTCGTGCAGCGCCACCGGGTAGTCCTCGGGCTGCAGTCTCAATTCCTCGCGCCAGAACGGGTGCAGGTGCAGCGGAATGAAGTGGACGCTGCATCCGATGCCCCGATCGGCCATCCGGCTGATGAATTCATCGCGAATTACCGGTGCGGTCTGATTCAACCTGATGACATAGAGATGCCAGGCATGCAGACCGCCTTCCGGCGCGTGCGCGGGCAGCCGAACCGGCAAGTCGCCGAAAGATGCATCGTACCGTCCAGCCATTGCGGCGCGGCGGTGTTGAAAGTCCCATGCCTTCTTCAACTGCTGAATGCCGATCGATGAAGCGATGTCGGTCAGGTTGTACTTGAAGCCGGGAGCGATTATTTCGTAATGCCAGGACGGTCTGGTCGATCTGTAGCGGTCGAAAGCGTCCCTGCTGATTCCGTGCAGCCGCATGACGCGACAACGCTCAGCGAGCTTTTTATCCCGTGTCACGATCATCCCGCCTTCACCGGTGGTGATCGTTTTGGTGGCGTAGAAGCTGAAAACGGTTGCATCGGTATCCAGCGATCCTATCAACCGTTCGTTATATTTGGCGGGCAGCGCGTGGGCCGCATCCTCGACGATCTTCAAGCCGTGGCGTCGCGCAATCGAGATGAGCGGACCCATCTCACAAGCCAGACCAGCGAAATGGACCGGCATAATGACCCTTGTCCGGCTGGTGATCGCTCTCTCTATCTTATTAATATCGATGTTCAGCGTCTCAGGATCGATATCCACCAGAACCGGCGTGGCTCCAAGGTGGCTGATCACCCCGGCTGTGGCGGTGAATGTGTAGGGTGTTGTGATGACTTCATCACCGGGACCGATGCCGAGGGCTTCGAGCGCGAGGTGCAGTCCCGCGGTCGCCGAGTTGACTGCAATCGCCTGCGTCCCACTACCCATAAATGCAGCAAAGTCCTCTTCGAAGCGCCTGGTTTTTGGGCCTGTCGTGAGCCAGCCCGATCGCAGAGAATCCACTACCTCAGCGATCTCTTCTTCTCCGATGTCGGGAAGTGCGAACGGCAAAAATTCTTGCATAACGGTGTCAATTCGATGTCGTCACGAAATCAATGGGCCTACGGCAACGAGCCGGCAGCTGAGCGGGGTCGCGGCGGGATGCTGGGGGGCATATATCCGGAATGCCAAATAATTAATCCGGACGAATATAGTTAAATCATAGATTTAAGGTGGAATGCAAGGGAATTCTCAAGGAAGAAGTTTCCAGTAGGATTCTCGTGGAGAAGTTTCCAGTAAGAGTAGTTTCCAGTTTCCAGTATTCAGGACGGCGCAAGTTTATTCCGGTGCGCAAGATTGCGGTTGAAGGCGAAACGTGGAGTAGCGACTGGAAACTGGAAACTACTCTCACTGGAAACTATTTATAGCGTGCCAGGCCAGCCAACTGTGTCAGTCCTTCCTGAGTACCGATTGCGATCAACAGGTCTCCGGCGCGCAGGATGTGATCTCCGCCCGGGCTGAAGATCATCTTCCCGCCTTCGGGAGTGACTGCGACGATGATCACCTCGTACTGTGAACGGATGCCTGAGTCCTTGATCTTGACACCATCGAGCGGAGCTCCGGCAGTGATCCAGATCTGATCGAAATTCAGATCGAGTGATTCGGTCATGGTCGTCAATTCGATGAAATCGGCAACGGCAGGAGAAAGCGCGGCCTGCGCCATGCGGTGGCTGCCGATCAGGACTGGCGAAACGACCTTGTTGGCTCCGGCCCGCAAGAGCTGGCGTTCGGCGGGCAGATCGATTGCGCGGGCGACGATGTGCAGGTTCGGATTGAGCCCCCTGGCGGAGAGTACGATGTAGACGTTATCGGCATCGCTCGATGCGGCCGTGATCAGCGATCGTGCGAGGCGTATGTTTGCGCCTTCGAGCACCGATTCGTCGGTCGCATCTCCGTTAAGCACGAGGATGCCCTTTTTGAGCAGTCGCTCGGCAACTGACTCATCACTCTCGATGACGATGAAATCGACGCCCTTGCGTTCCAGTTCGTCGATGATGCGCATCCCAACCCGACCTGCTCCGCAGACTATGTAATGGTTTTTAAGCTGACTGATATCCTTGAACAATTTGCGTCTCCCAAGCGCGGCTCTGACACCCGATTCAATTACAGTCCTGGTCAGATTCGAGACCAGCAGACCGAACAGAGCGACTCCCACAACGATCAGGATCAGGGTGAAGAGCCTGCCGCCGAGAGTCAGCGGATGGGTTTCGCCATATCCGATCGTGGCCAGCGTTATGACGGTCATGTACAGACCGTCGAACCACGGCCAGCCTTCGATCAGATGGTATCCCAGCGTGCCGGCGAAAATCATCGCGATAATCGCCAGCATCGTGTAGAGAAGTTGATTTTTCGGCGACATGTGCAGGTTACGTCGTTACCTGACGCCCAGGATCGGTGTCACGGTCACCTTGCGGAACCAGACTTTTCCGTGATCTCCCTGGAGCATGATCGGTCCCGGGTCGCCTTCGCGACTGTCGAGCGCGCCGCCTGTGATTCCTTCAATGACGATGTTGTCGTGAACCTTCCGTCCGTTGAGGGTGACCGTCAGCCGATTGCCGACGATGACGGCTTCCATGGCCTGCCATTGTCCCGCAGGCAGGCCGGCATTGACCAGGGTTTTGACGCGGCTGTAGAGCGCCATATGGCCGTGACTCTCGGGTTCCTTGCCGGCGTCATCGAGCACCTGCAGTTCGTAACGACCTCGCAGGTAGATGCCGCTGTTGCTCTTCTCGGCGACCTTGTACTCGCATTGGATTTTGAAATTCTCGAACTGGTGCTTCGAGATCAGATTGTTGGCGCGGGCTTCGTTGGTCATGGCTCCGTCGACGATGCTCCAGCCGGAGGGTCTGTCCTTGTGCTGAACATCCCAGTTGACCATCGTCGTTCCGTCGAAGAGCGCGACAGGGGTTCCGTACCGGAATTTTCCATTCGCATTGTGATCACCCCAGACGGGAGGGCGGACTCCGATCCACGCGACCTGCTGATCTCCCATTGTCATCATTCCCAGCAATCGGCCTTCTGAGACTTTCGCACGATGAACCGGTTTGGGGCGATTCGCCGGCGATTGCGGCGAAAAGACAAGTTCACCGTCTGTGATCGCGATTTCAGCAAGTGGCAATACGCTTCCGCCACGATTGAGGAAGTTCCCGGTCAGTTTGCCGTCCACCATCTTGACTTCCAGCCAGTAAACGAAGCCTCTGAACTGGCCCTCGCCCGAGATATCCCATTTGCCCAGAAAGGGGTTTTCCTGCGCGATGGCCGTTATTCCGGTCAAGACCAGCAGGCAAAGAACCATTGTCATTCTGATTGATCGTGTCATTTAATATATCCCTCTGTTTAATATCATTGGTTGCGTTTCCCGATATTTATACAGTCGAAAGTAAAAAGTTGAAAGTTGAAAGTCGAAAGTCATGATGATTGATGAAGTTGTGTATTTGAAAAACTATTGGCTGGGACTTCTTACTTCCTGCCGGAGACTGATCGTACTTTCAACTTTTAACTTTCAACTTTCAACTTTCGTCTTTCGAATCTATAATCCCGCCACAATTAATGGACTTGATGGACTTGGAGGAAAATCATGAAAAGGCTGAGAATTGCTGCGGCGATAATATCCTGCATCATTGTCGTTGGGATCGTCTCAATATCGATCATCGATTCAGTGGCGCGGATGCGTTCGGCCGCGGTCATGGCGGATGGCGCCAATAAATTTCTGGCTGCGCTCAATCCTGAGCAAAAGGCGAAGGCCGTCTTCGGCTTCGGTGATGAGCAGCGATTCGACTTTCATTTCATTCCGCGGGAACGTAAGGGCGTTCCGCTCAAGGATCTGGATGAGCGGCAGCGGAAGCTGGCGCTGGATTTCATGAAGACAGGGCTTGGCGCGTCCGGATTCAGGAAGGCTCAGACGATCATCAGTCTCGAACCTGTTCTGAGAGAGCTGGAAGGGCCAAACAGACGGTTCCCGCGCGATCCCGAACTCTATTACTTTTCGGTCTTCGGTACTCCATCCGCCAAAGCCCCATGGGGATGGCGCGTCGAGGGGCATCATCTCTCGATCAATTTCACGGTCGTCAAAGGAGAGTTGATCTCGAATACGCCGCTCTTCTTCGGCGCCAATCCGGCTGAGGTGCGCCAGGGCGAGCGAAAAGGACTGCGCGCGCTGGCCGAGGAAGAGGACAAAGGGCGCGATCTGGTCAAAGCCCTGGATGCAAAACAACAGGCCGTTGCGCTGGTCGATCAGAAGGCCCCAAACGACATCCTCACAACTTTTCAACGCAAAGTGAATCCGCTCAAGCCGGACGGACTATCGGCCGGACAGATGACGCAGAAACAGAAGGCTCTGCTGACGCGGCTGATCGATGAATACCTGTCGCGCATGCCGGATGATATTTCGGCTGAAAGATCTAAAAAATTGCGCCAGGCCGGACTGGACAACGTCTACTTCGCATGGGCCGGCGGTTTCGAGAAGAACGATCCGCATTATTACCGCGTTCAGGGACCGACGTTTCTGATCGAATATGACGACACGCAGAACGAGGCGAATCACATTCACAGCGTGTGGCGTGATTTCAACGGAGATTTCGGAGTCGACCTGTTGTCGGCGCACTATCGCGAAGTGCCTCACGATCCGAAGATACGGATCGCGAAGAAATAAGAGATCGTCCACAAAGTACACCAGGAAACACCAAGAAAAGGCAATATTTTTTCTTTGTGTTTCCTGGTGTACTTTGTGGACGTTCTTCTTTGTTTCTCTTCGTGATCCTTCGTGGATGATCTTCTTACTTTCTTCGCATTGGGTGATTTTATTTGAGACCCGTTCGGCCTTCACTTCCTGTCGATTCCATTCTTCCCCAGATCATAGAGAGCCTGCGTCATCATCCCAATCTGGTGATTGAAGCACCGCCGGGAGCGGGTAAGACGACTCGCGTCCCGATTGCGCTGCTCGATGCCGGTCTGGCTGGAGGCGGCGATGTCTGGGTGCTTGAGCCGCGACGGCTGGCGGCGCGAATGGCTGCACGGCATGTGGCTGAAGAGCGCGGCGAGCCACTCGGCGAGACCGTCGGTTATCAGGTCCGTTTCGAAGAAGTCGCAGGGCCTCGAACAAGGTTGCGGTTTTTGACCGAAGGCGTGCTGACACGGCGACTGTTGAGAGATCCGATGCTCGAACGCGTCGGTGTGGTGGTGGTCGACGAGTTTCACGAACGGCATCTGCAGGCAGATCTGGCGCTGGCATTGCTGGCGCGTTTGCAGCGGACAGCGCGGCCTGATCTTAAACTGGTGGTCATGTCCGCGACGCTCGAAGCCGCGCCGGTGTCCGGATTTCTGAGTCAGGCTCCGGTGCTCAAATCGGAAGGACGAAAGTTCGATGTCGCTATCGAACATTTACCTCGCCCCGACGAAAGACCATTGGCCGATCAGCTCGTGGCGTCGCTGGGACGGTTGATCGAGCGCGGCCTGGATGGAGACGTGCTTGTCTTTCTGCCGGGTGCGGCTGAGATACGGCGAGCGCAGAGCAGTTGTGCGGGGTTGGCGGCAAAACATGATCTGCTGGCGCTTCCCCTGCATGGCGACCTCTCCGCGGATGAACAGGATCGCGCCGTTAAATCAGCCGGACAGCGCAAGGTGATACTTTCGACCAACGTGGCTGAGAGTTCCGTCACGATCGACGGAGTGGTCGCGGTGATCGATTCCGGACTGGCGCGCGTGGCTGGTCATTCCCCATGGTCGGGAGTCCCGACGCTGACGGTTTCCCGGATCAGCAAGGCTTCGGCGATACAGCGTGCCGGGCGAGCAGGGCGAACGCGTCCGGGCAAGTGTCTGCGACTGTTCACTGAGGCCGATTTTCTTGCTCGCCCCGATCATGATACGCCTGAGATTGCGAGGGAGGATCTGGCCGAAATCGCGCTCGAACTGCACTCAGCCGGCATCGGCGATCTCAATTCATTCGAGTGGTTCGAATCGCCGCCCGCGCCGGCGATCGATGCGGCAGATGAACTGCTCGCTCGGCTGGGGGCGATCGATTCCGGCGGATCTGTGACGACTGTCGGACGGCGCATGCTCGATTTTCCACTTCACCCGCGGCAGTCGAGGATGCTGGTCGAGGCGCAGTCAAGAGGCGCCGGCCGCCAAGCCTGCCTGATCGCCGCGCTGATCGGTGAACGGGACATTGCAGCTGTCAGTCTTTTCAGCGGGCAGCGACGCAGGTCCGAGGGAGCGTCCGAACACGGGCCATCCGATCTGCTGCGCCGGCTGGACCAGTTTGCGGCCGCCGAAGCGGCTGGATTTTCGCAATCAGCGGTCAGGGATCTGGGACTCGATCCCGCAGCGGTCCGCGCCGTCGATCGAGTCAGCAGGCAACTGCAAAGACAATTGCAGCGTCTGGAGGGGCGCGACCGGGATGCTGGCTCGACCTTGAAGAAAAAACATTCTGGAAATGAGGATGAAGCGCTGCTCGTTTCGATTCTGGCCGGGTACCCGGACCGTGTTGCCCGGCGTCGAAACGTGAACTCGACGAATCTCGACCTGCTGCTTTCGAACGGAACAGGAGCGACCCTCTCGCCGGAAAGCGCTGTCCAGGATGCGCAGTTTCTGGTCGCTGTCGATGCCGAAGATCGCCGCACGGGAACTCTGGTCAGGATCGCCAGCCGTATCGAACCCGAATGGCTGATCGACCTCTTTGCCGATCGGCTGGTCGAGACGACTGAAGCCGTCTGGAATTCCGTTGCTCAACGAGTCGAGGTCTGGCAGCGGCTGAGCTACGATCAACTGGTCATCGATGAACAACGGGCGAAGACCGTCCAGGGAGAGACGGCCGCGTCAGTGCTCGCCCAGGCGGCTCTGACGGCCGGACTGGACAGGTTCGTCGACCGCAACAAACTCGACAAATTCCTCGCGCGTATTTCATTCCTCGCCGAAACGTTTCCTGAGGCGGGCATTTTACCAATCGACGAAGATTTCGTGCACAAAGCGCTTGTCGATCTGTGCCGTGGCCTGAGCTCCTTCACCGAATTGCGCGCAGCGGCTTCGAGCGGTCTGATCGATGCGCTGCGGCTGTGCCTGACGCCAGAACAAATGCGCTTGCTCAATCGCATGGCGCCCGAACAGATCTCGATCGCCGGGCGTCGAAATCTTCGCATCAATTATGAACCGGGTAAGCCGCCCTGGATCGAATCGCGACTCCAGGACTTCTTCGGCATGACTACCGGCCCGCGTATCGCCGATGGCCGCGTTCCTCTGGTCCTTCACCTGCTCGCTCCGAATCAGCGCCCACTTCAGATCACGACCGATCTGGCCGGCTTCTGGCAACGCGTCTACCCTCAGGTCCGTCGCGAACTCAGCCGGCGTTACCCAAGACATCAGTGGCCGGAAAATCCGTCCGGAGCGCCGTCCGGAGCGCCGACCTCCGGTCGGCATGATTAAATATCAGACTCTAATTCACTTTATGCCGACCGGAGGTCGGCGCTCCCGGACGGCACTCCGGTGGGTGTTTAACACAGAAATCTATCGCACTTTATTTTTAGCTTGTGCCCGCTCTTGACATTTTCTTTTCGAGCATACAAGATGCCGACTTATGCAAATCCGAAAATTCACAAGCTTCGGATAAGTATCGGATTGATCAAGCAAGTCTAGGGTACAATTAAATATTTATATTTTTGTGAGGTGGAGGTCATACCTATGCCACAGCTCTTCCATCGCAGCACGAATACGCTTGCGCGGTTGAGTATTGTCCTCGGCATCCTGCTCGCCGGAGGACTACTTTGGTTGTTATTGCAGGCCAATCGGACGCCCTTTGTAACCCAGGCGTTCATGGCGCGGCAGCAACCGGTACAGTTCTCTCACAAGCATCATGTGGGAGATGACGGGATAGACTGTCGTTATTGTCACACGACGGTCGAAAATACTGCCAGCGCCGGTATGCCGGCAACCAAAACATGCATGAATTGCCATTCGCAGTTATTCGCTAATAGTCCCTACCTGGAGATCGTGCGTGAAAGCTGGCGTTCCGGACAGCCCATCAAGTGGACGAAAGTCCACGATCTACCCGACTTCGCTTATTTCAATCACAGTATACACGTTAACAAGGGCGTCGGATGTTCGACCTGTCATGGCAGGGTCGATCTGATGCCATCGATGTGGAATGTCGCTTCGCTGCAGATGGAATGGTGTCTGGCGTGCCATCGTAATCCCGAGCAGTTCATTCGTCCGAAGAACAAGATTACAGAGATGGAGTGGCCTCCAGTTGAACCGAGTCCCGCAGAATTCCCGAACGGATGGAATCAGGCTGTCGACGGGCCGAAGCTTGTCAAGGAATACAAACTTCAGCCGACTGACGTGCTGACGAGTTGTTCCACCTGTCATCGTTAACCAAATATAAAGGTCATCGGGCGCCGGAGATCGAAGGCGCAAGGAGGTTTCATAGCGAGACTCCCTGCGACTTTTAAGTATCGCCAGGCACTGCTAACGGAAAAAACAATGTCCAATAGAGACAAGAATAATGAGATCTCGCCGATCCGCGAGCAGATCAGTCAGCAGATCAAGAACAACGTTTCAGGCAAGAAGGGGCGTGAATTCTGGCGCAGCCTGGAGGAGTTGTCGGACACGGAGAAGTTTCGCGACTACCTGCACCGGGAGTTTCCGGCACTCAATGCGCCTGAGACCGATCCGGGGATGCTCGATGCCGGCGGTCGCCGCAACTTTCTCAAGCTGATGAGCGCATCGCTGGCGTTTGCCGGACTGACTGCGTGCACGCGTCAGCCGGATGAGTTGATCGTTCCGTATGTCAGCACACCCGACGGAATTGTGCCCGGCAAACCGCAGTTCTATGCGACATCGATATTGCAGGGCGGAGTGGCGAGCGGCCTGCTGGTCGAGAGCCATCAGGGCCGGCCGACCAAGATCGAGGGAAATCCTGAGCACCCGGGAAGCCTCGGCGGAACCGATCTCTTCTCGCAGGCCTCAGTGCTTCAGCTTTACGATCCGGATCGTTCTCAGGCGGTGCTCTACCTTGGAGACCCGCGAACGTGGGGCGATTTCCTGGGCGAGTTCCGTTCGGCCGTCGACGGTCAGCGGACCCGGCAGGGCAGCGGTTTGAGAATCCTGACGGAAAACACCACTTCGCCGAGCCTGGCTGATCAGTTGAAGCAGATTCAGGCCGAGTTTCCGCAGGCGAAATGGCATACGTATGAGCCAGACTCACGTGACGGGGCGCGGATGGGTGTGCAGATGGCATACGGTGAACCGCTCAACGTCGTTTATCAGTTCGACAAGGCTGACGTGGTCTTTTCGCTCGATGCCAATTTTATGGCGGAGGGGCCGGGAAGCGTCCGTTATGCGCGCGATTTCATTGGCAAACGGAAGCTGACGGGCGGAAGCAGTGAGATGAACCGTCTCTATTGTGCAGAAAGCACCCTGACGGTGACGGGGGCGAAGGCCGATCACAGGCTGCCGCTCAAGGCCGGTCAGATCGAGTCTCTGGCGCGCGAAGTGGCCGGCCAGCTGGGAGTTTCAGCCGGCGCTCCGGGGACATTGAGCGCCGAGGCTAAGAAGTTCGCCGCAGCTGTTGCGAAGGATCTCAAGGCTGCCGGCGGCAAAAGTATCGTCATCGCCGGTGAACATCAGCCTGAATCAGTCCATGCGATCGCTCACGCGATCAACAGCGCGCTGGGCAATGCGGGCTCGACGGTCGTCTACACCGATCCTATCGAATCAAACCCGGTCAACCAATGGGCTTCGATATCCGAGCTGATCGCCGATATGAACGCCGAGCGGGTCGATCTGCTTCTCATCATCGGCGCCAATCCGGTCTACAACGCGCCGCCGGTCAAGGATGCCAGATCGGGCAGGGAAGTAACCTTCCTGGATGCGATGAAGAAGGTTGCGACGCGCGTTCACATGGGGCTTTACAACGACGAGACGGCGGCCCAATGTCAGTGGCACATTCCGCAGACGCATTATCTGGAGGCATGGGATGATGCCCGCGCATACGATGGAACGGTCTCGATCATCCAGCCTTTGATCATGCCACTTTACAACGGCAAATCGGCTCACGAACTGCTCGCCGCAGTAGTCAATCAGGCCGGCAAGACCTCCTATGACATTTTGAGGGATTACTGGAAGACTCAGATGGGCGCTGAATTCGATCAGAAGTGGAAGCAGTCGCTGCACGACGGCCTGGTCGCCGGCACTGCGTTGCCGGCTCGACCTGTTCAGCTGAAAGCCGACTGGGCTGCTTCACTCGGGCCGGTCAGGCAGGGCAGGTCGGAGATCGTCTTCCGGATCGATCCGACCGTTCACGATGGTCGCTTCGCCAACAACTCCTGGCTGCAGGAGACGCCGAAACCTATTAATAAGATAACGTGGGACAACTTCGCGATCATCAGTCCGAAGACGGCCGCCGACATGGGGCTGGCGGGCAACGAGGAGCCGTACCATGCCACCGCGAAAATGATCAGGTTGATCAATGCCGGCAAAACGCTGTCGATGCCGGCCTGGGTGCAGCCCGGCCAGCCGGACGACACTGTTACGGTCTACCTTGGGTATGGTCGTGATCGTGCGGGCAGTGTCGGTTCAAAGCTGGGCTTCAATACATATAGCCTGCGAACGGCCGGAACTCCCTGGATCGCCACTGATAACGTCAAGTTCGAAGTCGGTGAAGGGACCTATGTGCTGGCTTCGACTCAGGAGCACTTCAATATCGACGCGAGCGGCATCGATACCGATGCGTTCATCCCCGCCGAAAATGATCTGACTGCCCGACACATCGTGCGAACCGCCAGCCTCGAGGAGTACCGCAAGGATCCAAAGAGCGTTCATCACGGCGCGCACACCCCTGGCAAGGAGATGACGATCTACCCCGGTTGGGATTACACCGGCTACGCCTGGGGCATGACGATCGACATGAATGCCTGTTTCGGCTGCAACGCCTGTGTTGTGGCTTGCCAGTCGGAGAACAACATCGCGGTCGTCGGCAAGGAGATGGTCATTCGCGGTCGAATCATGCACTGGCTGCGCATCGATACATATTTCAAGGGCGGAACGGTCAATCCTGAGGTCTACTTCCAACCGATGATGTGCCAGCATTGCGAGAACGCTCCGTGCGAGGTCGTCTGCCCGGTCAACGCCACAGTACACGATGCCGAGGGGCTCAACGTGCAGGTCTACAACCGCTGCGTTGGAACCCGTTACTGCTCGAACAACTGCCCGTATAAGGTTCGTCGCTTCAATTACCTGATCTACGGAGACTGGGATTCGCCGAGCCTCAAGAACCTGCGCAACCCGGAAGTCACAGTCCGTACCCGCGGCGTCATGGAAAAATGCACCTTCTGCGTCCAGCGCATTATGAGCGCCAAGATCGAGGCTGAGAAGCAGGACCGGAAGGTTCAAGACGGCGAGGTCATGACAGCATGTCAGACGGCCTGCCCGACCGATGCAATCATCTTTGGGGATATCAACGACCCGAAGAGCCGCGTTGTGGAATTGAAGAAAGAGCCGAGAAACTATGAAGTTCTGGCGGATCTGAACACGAGGCCCCGGTCGAGTTATCTTGCGTCGATTCGTAACACGAACGCGGAACTGGCCGGCAAGAACGGTCAGGGGAACAATCACCAGGGCTAGAGGTAGTCAGGAGATACTAACGAATGGCTGCAGAAATACAAAAGCAAGAGCATGTCGATACCCGGCCTCCGGTAATGGGACCGGGGCATAACTTCGATTCGCTGACGCAGAAGATCATAGACATCGTTCTGATGCGCGGATTCAAAAAGGGCTGGATCTTTGGCTTCGCGATCGTCTTTCTGGGGGCGTTGATGTTGTTCAACACCATCGCCTACCTGGTGCTCAAAGGCGTTGGCATCTGGGGCAACAACATCCCGGTCGGCTGGGCATTCGACATTATCAACTTCGTCTGGTGGATCGGAATCGGCCACGCTGGAACTCTCATCTCCGCGATTCTGCTGCTGCTGCGGCAATCGTGGCGAAACTCGATCAACCGATTCGCCGAAGCGATGACGCTCTTCGCGGTAGCATGCGCGGGGCTCTTCCCGGCGCTCCATACGGGGCGTCCATGGGTCGACTACTGGCTCTTTCCGTATCCGAACACGATGGGGATGTGGCCGAACTTCCGCAGCCCGCTCATGTGGGACGTCTTTGCGGTCTCGACCTATGCGACCGTCTCTCTGCTCTTCTGGTTTATGGGATTGATTCCAGACTTCGCCACACTGCGCGATAAAGCGAAGAACAAGGTCCAGAGGACGATCTACGGCATGCTGGCCATGGGCTGGCGCGGAGATGCTCGCCACTGGCACCGGTATGAGTCGGCTTATCTGTTGCTGGCGGGGCTCTCGACGCCGCTGGTTCTTTCGGTCCACACGATCGTCTCATTCGACTTCGCGGTCGGCATCATGCCCGGATGGCACGCTACGATCTTCCCGCCCTATTTCGTCGCCGGGGCCATCTACGCCGGGTTCGCGATGGTGCTGACGCTGGCCATCCCGGTTCGCAAGTTCTACAACATCGAAGACTTCATCACCATGCGGCACATTCGAAACATGTGCAAAGTCATGCTCGCTACCGGCCTGATCGTCGGGTACGGATACGTGATGGAGCTGTTTATGGCCTGGTACAGCGGCAACACGTACGAGATGTTCATGATGAAAAATCGCATCTTCGGCCCGTACGGATTCATGTACTGGCTGTTGATCCTGTGCAACGTGGCGGTGCCGCAGCTGCTGTGGGTCAAGAAGTTTCGTGACAACCTGCTGGTCGTCTTCATCGTCTCGATGTTCATCAACGTCGGTATGTGGCTGGAGCGTTTCGTGATCATTGTCATGAGCCTGAATCGTGACTTCTCGCCGGCATCGTGGCGGATGTACTATCCGACGATATTCGATTTCACCATGTTCTTCGGAACGATCGGGTTCTTCCTGACCTGCATGTTCCTCTTCATCCGGTTCGTCCCGATGATACCAATCTTCGAGATGAAGACGCTCTTGCCGGAATCGAAGGTGGACGAGAAGAAGGTCGAAGAGCTCGTGAGCGGCAAGGGGCCGCTTGGTGCAACGCCGCTGCCGCAGTTCGGCGATTGATCCGCGGACGGACAGCGCCGCTAATGAGGAAAGCCGGGATATTCACCCGATTAACAAGATCATTGAACCGTTTCTGTAAAGATGCGGGACTATGAAAGCCCATTCAAAGAATATGACGAAACAGGAAGAATCAGGCATCTATGGATTGATGGCCGAGTTCGATGACCCGAGCGCCGTCGTTGCTGCTGCGCGTCGGACGTATGAGGCCGGCTATCGTCGCATCAACGCATATTCGCCCTATCCGATCGAGGAACTATCGGCAGCGATAGGTTATCACAAGGACCTGGTCTCGATGACGGTCTTCGCTTTCGGCATCCTTGGCGCACTGGGCGGCTTCGCATTGCAGTACTGGACATCGGCGATCGATTATCCGCTCAATGTCGGTGGACGACCGCTGCTGAGCCTGCCGTCATTCATCCCGATCATCTTCGAATGCACGGTGCTGCTCGCGTCATTCGGCGCATTCATCGGGATGCTCGCGATGAACCGCCTGCCGCAGCCCTATCATCCGGTCTTCAATCTGCCGTCGTTCAGCCGGGCTTCGCATGACAGGTTCTTCCTGTGCGTCAAGGCTGATGATCCGAATTACAGCGAGGTGGAGACTCGCGCCTTCCTCCAGGGCCTGGGGGCGAAAGAGGTGAGTGATGTTGAGAGCTAGGATCAAAAACGCGGGGCTGGCCGCCTGCCTGCTCTTCGGTGTTTTCGGCGTCTCTGCCTGTCGCCAGGACATGCACGACAACCCGAAGTACAAGCCTTACCGCGACGGGTCCATTCGTGAGATCCCCGAGGGCACTTATTCACGCGGGTCGATTGCGCTCAACCCGAGGGCTCCGAAGGTGACGCAGGCTGGAACCGGTCAGAACACGCCGCCTGCGCAGATGACGCCCGCAACAAGCCCGGCAGCCGGCCAGGATCCGTCCGGCGCGCCTGCGCCCGTGGCGATACCTGTCGGAGAGGACGGTTTTCCGTTCAAGGTTACCAGGGAGATCCTCGATCGCGGTCAAACTCGTTATGAGATTTCGTGCCTGCCCTGCCACGGCAAGCTCGGCGACGGCAACGGGATGATCGTTATGCGCGGATTCCGGCGCGCTTCGTCATATCATCAGGATCGGTTGATCAAGGCGCCGACGAGCTATTTTTACGATGTCATCACCAACGGGTTCGGAGCCATGGCCAGTTATTCCGATCAGCTTACGCCGGAAGATCGCTGGAAAGTGATCGCCTACATCCGGGCACTTCAGCTGAGTCAGACTCTCAACTACAGCGAACTCGCCGAGATCGACAGGAAGGGCGTCGACGAGGCGGACAGAAAGATTAAGGAGAAGGCCGGATCGCCTTCGACTTCGCATACCGCAAAGGTACAGACCGCAGTCAAGCCGTCAGGAGGACATAGCAACTAATGGACAACAATTACGCAGCTCCAGCTGATCTCGGACGCATCCAGGGAGTCGCGTTAGGCGTTGGGCTCCTGGGCTTGATCGCCTGGGTGATCGGTGTCGTCGTATCGGGCAATGCCAGGAATGTCTTCTTTCAGACCTATCTTGTGGCATATGTCTTCTGGATCGGCATCGCGCTCGGATGCCTGGGCTGGCTCATGGTCCAGTATCTCGGCGGAGCGGGCTGGGGTGTGGTCATTCGTCGAATACTCGAATCGGGTTCGCATACATTGATTCTCATGGCCGTGCTCTTCGTCCCGATCGTGGTCGGATTGGGCAATATCTACGAGTGGACACATAAAGACTCGATCACCGACGAGCGGGTGCGCGAGCTGCTCGAGCATAAGAGCGCGTGGCTCAATCCGGCATTCTTCTCTGGTCGCGCGGTGATCTATTTCGCAATCTGGCTGGGGCTCATGCTGATCCTCCGCCGGCGTTCGCACAAGCTGGACGAGACGGGCGATCCGAATCTGATTCAGAGCGCGCAGGACTGGAGCGGCCCGGGCTTTCTGATCTATGGCCTGACCTGCACCTTCGCCGCCGTCGACTGGGTCATGTCGCTGGATGCCGAATGGTTCTCGACCATCTTCGGACTGCTCATGATCGCCGGACAGGGCGTTCTCTCGATGGCCTTCATCATTTCGATCACGGTCATACTTTCCAGGCGCGAGCCGATGTCACACGTCTACCAGCCCAAACACTTTCATGATCTCGGCAAACTTCTGCCGGCGCTGGTCATGGTATGGGCGTATTTCTCGTTCTCGCAGTTGCTGATCATCTGGTCGGGAAACCTGCCTGAAGAGATCCCGTGGTTTATTGAGCGCTTCAAGGGCGTCTGGCGATACCTCGGACTGGCGATCATTCTGCTCCATTTCGCGTTGCCGTTTTTGCTGCTGCTTTCGCGCGATCTGAAGCGCAACGCGCGCCGGCTGGTGCTGGTTGCCTGGCTGGTGATCATCATGCGTTTCGTTGATCTGATCTGGATCATCGTTCCGGAGTTCGAGCATGGCCATCAGAAACACCTCTCGGAATATCTGATCTACATCGCTGCGACGATCGGGATGGGCGGTATCTGGCTGGGCTGGTTCTTCTGGCAACTCCGTTCGAAATCGCTGCTGCCATACCGGGATCCTCAAATGGCCGAGGCGCTCGCGGCCGGCGGACATCACTGATCGGAAATACGTTCGAAGGAATTCAAAAGATTACGATAAGGCAACGAACTTATGAGTACGCATAACGATCAAAACGATCATCACGATCCGAACAAGGTACAGGTCGAAAGCAGTGGAATCAAGGCCCGGCCGGTACTGCTATTTCTGGGAATCCTGGCTGCCGCGACGGCCTTCGTCTTCGTGCTGATTCAGGGACTGCTCTTCGCCTTCGACAAGCTGGATGCGATGAACAGGCCCGAGCCTTCGACGCGTGTCGAGTTGCCTGAGGGCCAGCGCAAGCTGCCGCCGGAGCCTCGTCTGCAGGGCGCTCCCGGCATGGATGGCCCGACGCTGCTGCCGCTCGATGAGATGAGGGAATACCAGAAGATGGTCAACGAGAAGGCTGCGGGTTATGGATGGGTCAACAAGGAATCGGGCATCGTCCGCATTCCGCTGGATCGGGCCAAGGCGCTGGTCGCCGAGCGAGGGCTCCCCGAACTGGTCCAGGGCGAGACCGATGAGATCCGCAAGGCCGAGGAGACCAGAAAACTGGTGTACGCCGGTGACTCGAACGGCGGGCGGATGATCAAGTAATAATAATTATCGAAGCGGTACCCCGTCATGATCGCGACCTTATCGGACGGGCAGAAGGGAAAAGATGTACAGGTTGTTTTACAAGAGTTCGGGATGCCCCAGGCTGATGATGCTGTTGATGAGTATCCTGACAGTCTTTTTGATTACAGCGGTCGGGTCCCGGGACGCTCTGGCGCAACCTGCCAGTCTGAGACCCCCTGTGCTCAAGGATGTCGGCATCGATCAGCTGCTCAACAATCAGGTGCCGGGAGAACTGCAATTCACCGATGAGAACGGACGCTCCGTCAGGCTGTCGGACTATTATGGTGACAAGCCGATCGTTCTTTCACTTGTCTATTACGATTGCCCGCAGCTCTGCACACAGGTTCTGACAGGGCTGCTGGGTGCGCTCAAAACGCTTCCGATGGAGCCGGGCAGGGACTTTATCGCGCTCACTGTCAGCTTTGACCCGCGCGAAAAATCCGATCTGGCCGCCGCCAAGAAGAATGAGTACATCGAACGTCTGCGCAAGCCCGAAGCCGCTGAAGGGTGGCATTTCCTGACCGGCGAAGAGCCGCAGATTCAAGCGCTCACACGCTCGGTCGGATTCCGATATGTCTGGGATCAGGTGAGCAAGCAGTTCGCTCACGCCAGCGGGATCATGATCCTGACGCCGCAGGGCAAGGTATCGCGTTATTTGTACGGCATCGAATATGCGCCGCGCGATCTGCGCTTCGGCCTGCTCGAGGCTTCCGACGGCAAGATCGGGTCTCTCGCGGATCAGATCATCCTTTATTGTTATCAGTACGATCCGACGCGCGGCACTTATGGACTGGTGCTCATGCGTGTCTTGAGAATTTTCGCCGGTCTGACACTTGTTTCGATCATCGCACTCATACTTTTTTTACGATACAAGGTCAGGCAGAAAGAAGCAGCTCAAGCAAGGCAGTTACAAGATTCAGGGAAAACGGATCCAAAGATTGGATATTCGCATATGAGCCTTTTACCGTTATCGTTTCTAACGATTCCATTCATGCCTGAGCAGGCGTCGACCTTTGCCATGGAAGTTGACTTGTTCTATCTCTTCCTGGTTGCGTTGACGGCCTTCTTTTCAATTGGGATAGCGGTCCTCGCCACCTACTTCATGATTAAATACAAGCGGCGTCGCGCGGACGAGATTCCCGAGCAGATCGAAGGGGCGATGAAGCTCGAGATCACATGGACGGTGATCCCGTTCATCATCTCGATGTTCATCTTTGCCTGGGGCGCGAAAATCTACTACCAGATGTACACGCCACCGGCAGAGGCGCTCGAGATCTTCGTCACCGGCAAGCAATGGATGTGGCGCGCCCAGCATCCGGACGGCATGCGTGAGATCAATATGCTGCACATTCCGGTTGGACGACGTGTCAAGTTGACGATGACGAGTGAGGATGTGCTTCATTCATATTACATTCCCGCATTCAGGACCAAGGCCGACGTCGTTCCCGGTCGTTACACGACGACATGGTTCGAGGCGACCAAGCCGGGAACATATCATCTCTTCTGCGCAGAATATTGCGGCAATCAGCATTCCGGCATGATCGGCAGCGTGGTGGTCATGGAGCCTGCAGAATATCAGTCGTGGTTGAGCGGTGGAACGAAAGAGGGCTCGCCTTCCGCGGCCGGGCAGAAGCTCTTCGCCAGCCTCGCATGTAATACGTGTCATTACGAGGAGAATCGCGGACGTGGGCCGACGCTGGTCGGGTTGTACGGAACCGAGGTCAAGCTCGCCAACGGAACCACCGTCATCGCGGATGACACCTATATTCGCGAATCGATCCTCACACCGGCAGCAAAGGTGGTCGGGGGATATTCGCCGATCATGCCCACCTTCCAGGGACAGATCAGCGAAGAGCAGATTCTGCAGATCATCGCATATCTCAGATCGATCGGACCGAAAGTGGATACCACGGGCGCGGCAGCGCCTCCGCCAGCCCCTTCAACGAAGGGCGTTGCGCCGGCCGCCGCCGGGCCGAGTCAGCCGAAGACGGAATAACCTTCACCCGCCGCACGTCGCTGCGAGGTGTTGAAGACATATAACCGGGGAATATCAGTCCTATTTTATCGGGTAATAATCATGGCAACTGAAACACTGGAGATGACAGCAGAGAAAAGAGTGACTTATCTGAACGTCAGCCATACAGTTAAGTCCTGGCTGCTGACGCTGGATCATAAACGGATCGGCCTGCTCTATCTGTTCGCGATATCGTTCTTCTTCCTGATCGGCGGCATCTACGCGACTCTGATTCGACTTGAACTGGTTACGCCGCAGGGCGATCTGATGACGGCGGATACCTACAACCGCGTCTTTACCATGCACGGCGTCGTCATGATCTTCTTTTTCCTGATCCCGTCGATTCCGGCCGTGTTGGGCAACTTCCTGCTGCCGATCATGCTCGGCGCCAAGGATGTTGCATTTCCACGATTGAATCTGCTCAGCTGGTACGTCTTCATGGTCGGCGCCGGTCTTTTCATGCTCACCATGATCAACGGCGGAATCGATACGGGCTGGACCTTCTATCCGCCTTACAGTTCGATCTATTCGAACAGTCAGGTGACGCTGGCCGGCGTGGCGATCTTCATCACCGGTTTCTCATCGATTCTGACCGGGCTGAATTTCATGGTCACGATCCATACGATGCGCGCGCCGGGACTGACCTGGTTCAGGTTGCCGCTCTTCGTCTGGGCGCATTACGCGACCAGCCTGATACAGATTCTCGGAACGCCGGTCATCGCGATTACGGTGCTTGCGCTGGCTCTTGAACGCACTTTCCAGATCGGCATCTTCGATCCGAAACTGGGCGGCGATCCGGTCCTCTTCCAGCATCTGTTCTGGTTCTATTCGCACCCGGCTGTCTACATTATGATTCTGCCGTCAATGGGTGTGATCAGCGAAATCATCGCCAACATGACTCGCAAGCGGGTCTTCGGATACCACTTCGTCGCATTTTCGAGCCTGGCGATCGCGGTCTTCGGCTTCCTGGTTTGGGGACATCATATGTTCACCTCGAGCCAGTCAATGTACGCAGGCTTTATCTTCTCGATCATCAGTTATGCAGTTGCCATTCCGTCGGCGATCAAGACCTTCAACTGGACGGCGACGATTTACAAGGGATCCGTTTCATATGACACTCCGATGATCTACGCTCTGGCGTTCCTCGGATTGTTTACAATCGGAGGTATGACCGGGCTTTTCCTGTCGGCGCTTGGTCTTGATGTCCACCTCCACGACACCTATTTTGTCGTGGCCCACTTCCATTACGTCATGGTTGGTGGAGCGCTCAGCGGATATCTTGGCGGAATGCACTTCTGGTGGCCGAAAATAACCGGCAAGCTCTATCCTGAAGTGTGGGGTAGAATTTCGGCCGTCATCATCTTCCTGGGATTCAATCTGACATTCTTCCCGCAGTTCGTTATGGGATACCTGGGGATGCCACGCAGATATCACGCATACGTCCCTGAGTTCCAGATCCTGCACGTGCTGTCGAGCGCCGGCGCTTCGATTCTGGCAATCGGGTTCATCATGCCGATCATCTATTTCGCCTGGTCGATCAAGTACGGGCAGCCGGCGCCGAACAATCCGTGGACCGCGGTTGGCCTGGAGTGGCAGACTACTTCGCCTCCGCCGCCTGAGAACTTCAACTACACCCCAGTGGTGGAGACCGAAGCTTACGAATTCGAACACGTCGAAGAGATTAAAAACGCCGGAGCCGGGGAAGTAAAAAGACGACATAAAGAAAGTAGAAAGAAAAACGCGAGTCGTCAAAGTAAAAACTGTCAAACATCTTAACACTGTTTATACTTTCTACTTTTTACTTTCTACTTTCTACTGATTTATTATTGAGGAGAGTTACCTTGGCTGAACATGCATCGCACGTACCGGGACTGGCGCATCATTTCGTCAACATGGAGCAGCAGAGAGAGGCCGGAACAATCGGCATGTGGATCTTCCTGCTGACCGAACTGATGTTCTTCGGCGGTCTCTTTCTGGCCTATGCCATCTTCCGTGTCACGTATCCGGACGGCTTTCTTCAGGGAAGTCATCTGTTGAGCGTCCCGCTGGGCGGCCTGAACACAGTCGTGCTGATCGTGAGCAGTCTGACCATGGCCCTGGCGGTCTATTATTCCCAGATGGGAGAGAAGAAGAAGGTGGTCGGTTTTCTGGTGCTAACTCTGCTGCTTGGTCTGGTCTTCCTTGTCGTCAAGTATTTCGAATACAAGGAGAAATTCGAGCACCACCTCTTTCCGGCCATGGGGTTTTACGCGCCGGACCCGTCTCACCTGGCGGTTCAGTATCACCAGCAGGTTCGAGTCTTCCTGTGGATATATTTCGCCATGACGGGCCTGCACGCCCTGCACATGATCATCGGTGCCGGCATCCTGCTCACGCTCATCATCATGGCTCACAAAGGCAAATTCACGCGTGAGTACAACTCGCCGGTCGAGATCAGCGGGCTCTACTGGCACTTCGTCGATATCGTCTGGATATTCCTTTTCCCGTTGCTCTATTTGACTGGTTTTCACGTCGGCGGCGGACATTAAATAACAGGGCAGCAGAAACATCTTTTTTGCGAGGTTGAAATCTGGTATGGCTGAACATACTGAACATCATATTGTACCGATCAAGGTATACATCGCGGTTTTTCTGGCTTTGATGGTCTTTACCGCGATCACGGTTGCGGTGGCGAGTTTTCCGCTTGAGAATATCTGGGGGCCGTTGAATATCATCGTTGCTCTGACAGTGGCGGTGATCAAGGCGACTCTGGTGATTCTCTATTTCATGCATGTTCGCTACAGTTCGCGGCTGACTCAGGTGATCATCGTGGCCGGAATCTTCTGGTTGCTGGTACTGCTCTTATTCACGCTGGCTGATTACGCATCGAGAAGCGGCTGGCCGACGCCACTGGCGCAGTAATCAGATAAATTTATTAATTGCTTTTGCTGCTCGTCGGGGGAAGGACCTCACCGGCGGGCAGCATCGTTTTTTTCTGCCTCTATTTCCATCAACAATTACAGATGACTATCCTTCAGGGCGTCCTGTTATTCAGTTCGGCGGCGCTGGCCGGAATGATCAATTCGGTCGCCGGCGGCGGCACATTGCTGACATTCCCGGCGCTGATCTGGGCCGGAAATTCCGCGATCATCGCCAACGCGACGAGCACGGTCGCTCTGGTGCCGGGCGCCTGGAGCAGCATGTGGGGATATCGCTCGCAGTTGCACGAAACTCCGCGCAGGTTCTTCGTCCTGCTGCTGCCGAGTCTGATCGGTGGAATCATCGGTGCGGTTCTGCTCAAACGAACACCGCCTGTCATCTTCGCCAATATGGTTCCGTATCTGGTCCTCTTCGCGACGGTTCTGTTCATGCTCCAGGAGCCGGTTCAGCGCTGGCTGCGAACCAGCGAATTGACGCACCACCCGGTGACTACCCGGTGGATTATCGGTACGACTTTCTACCAGTTTCTGGTGGCGATCTACGGCGGCTATTTCGGCGCGGGGATCGGAATCCTGATGCTCGCGGTGCTCGGCATTATGGGCCTGACCAACATCCATCAGATGAACGGGCTCAAGAACTTCTTCGGGTCGTCAATCAATGCCGTGGCTGCCATCTATTTCATTCTTGCCGGACTGGTCAACTGGCAGTCGGCATTGCTTATGATGGCTGGAGCAATTATCGGCGGATATGGCGCCGCCGGACTGGCTCAGCGGCTTGGCCAGAAATTCGTCCGCAGAGCAGTCATCGTCATCGGCTTAGCCATGACAATTTCATTGCTCTTCAAAAAGTAGGCAGTAGGCAGGCAGAGGGTAGTAGGAAGTCTGACAATTTATCAAATTACGACTTTTAAACAGACTGAATAACTGATGTTACGCAGAGACAATGATCGGAAATTGCTTGAGTTGTCCTGAACCCGCGAAGCGGGTGGGCAGAATAGAGCCCGGGGCGGAGCGAGGCCGCCAGGCCGAGCGAAACCCCGGGTACTGGGATCGTCTTTTCATCAAGCCCATGAAATGGGCGGCAGATTTCTCGATGACGCCTGACTCTTTCGCACAGGCTATCGCCCACTTCGTGGGCTTGCCAATTTTGGTGGAACGGACCGGGGCTTCGCTCGGCCTGGCGGCCTCGCTCCACCCCGGGTTTATTCTTTCGCCTGCGTTGCAGGCTCACAGAAGAATATGCTTGAGAAACCCCAAAATTTGTCAAATCGATTTTAAAGGACTCTTCTGCGTAACATCAGTGAATAACAAGCAAGCAATCTCACCTGAAACTGCCCACTGCCCACTGCCCACTGCCTACTTCTACTCCTCATTCTCTTCCTTGTAAGTCTTCAATTTATTGTGTAGCGTCTTGAGGCTGATCTTGAGGAGATCGGCGGCGCGGGTCTTGTTGTTGTTGGTTTTGATGAGGGTTTTGAGGATGAGCTGGCGTTCGGCCTCATCGAGCGCGATCGGGATCGGGAGGTTGATCGAATCCTCCTGCTTGAGCGTGCGACCGTCGAACATCTGAGGCGGCAGGTGCTGCTTTTCGATTCGCTGGCTTTCGCAGACGACTATCGCGTGCTCGACAACATTGCGAAGTTCACGAACATTGCCCGGCCATGAATGCCTGGCGAACAGTTCGAAAACCTCGGGCGCAATGATGCGAGCCGGGCGCTGATGGCGCTCGCTCAGTTCCTTGACCATGAATTCGGCCAGCAGGGGGATGTCTTCGCGACGTTCGCGCAGAGGCGGTAGTTTGATATGGATGACGTTGAGGCGGTAGAGCAGGTCCTCGCGCAGCTCGGCGCGGCGGACGGCTTCAAGCGGGTCCTTATTGGTCGCGGCCAGGACGCGGACATCGACCGGCACCTCCTTGGGGCTGCCCAATCGACGCACCTTCCGGTCTTCCAGAACTCGCAGCAGTTTTGCCTGGAGCATGACGGGCATCTCGGCTATTTCATCGAGGAAGAGCGTGCCGGTATTGGCCAGCTCGAAACAGCCTTCGCGCCGGGCGATGGCGCCCGTGAAGGCTCCGCGTTCGTGTCCGAAAAGCTCCGATTCCATGAGGGATTCCGGGATGGCCGAACAATTGATGGCCACGAATGGGCGTGAAGCCCGTGGACTGAGCTGATGTATTGATTGTGCGACCACCTCTTTACCGGTTCCCGATTCGCCGGTAATGAGGACCGAAACAGCCGAGCTCGCAACCTGTTCGATGACGGTGTAGATCTGCCGCATGGCATGTGAATTCCCGATCATCTTTCCGAAGACGCCGTATTCCCCAAGCTGCCGGCGCAGCCTGATATTCTCTGTGCGAGTCGCGGCCTGTTCAATCGCCCGCTGCAAAACGACGTTCAGCTGGCGTGTGTTGATCGGCTTTTCGAAATAGTAGAAAGCGCCTTCTTCCTTGACGGCGCGCACGGCATCTTCGATGCTGCCCTGGCCGGTGAGCAGAATGACGGCCGTATCAGGGTAGAGATCATTGAGCTTGTTCAACAGGCCGAATCCGTCCAGACGCGGCATGAGCACATCGGTGATCACCGCCGTTGGATTGAACTCGTTAGCGATCTCCAGAGCTTCGTGCCCGTCACCGGCGGTTTGAGTTTCATATCCCCATGCTGTAACGATTTCACTCAACCCGACTCGGGCGGCCTGTTCATCATCGACAATTAGGACTCTCGCTTTTTCCATAGCGGATCAGTTTAACAAGCCACGTCGCAGCTTGCCAATATTTTCAGCAACTCATTCGGCATTTGATAAGTTGATCGATAACGATTGCAAGAATTACCTTGCTTCATCATACTTAGCAGGACTCGTGCTGCTAACATTTACATTCCGGAAATCGGAGGAGACCATTTTATGTATATGCCCACGCAGGAAGAACGCACACAGGCGATGCTTTGCCACTTGACTGGCTTGCTTGGTGGCTTGATCCCTCCTGTCAATATCATCGCACCCCTCGTTATCTGGCTGTTGAAGAAGGATCAATCACAATTCGTGAACGATCAGGGCAAGGAGGCGCTCAATTTCCAGATCAGCATGACGATCTATTTCATCGTCGCATTTCTATTGATGTTCATTCTGATCGGAATCGTGTTGCTGCCGGTTCTGGGGCTCTGCTGGCTGATCTTCGGCATCATCGCGACGATCAAGGCTAACGAAGGAGTTTTTTACCGCTATCCACTCATCCTGCGCCTGATTCGGTAATAATTATTTTCGACGATCTTTCAAAATCTCTTCAATGATTCCCTGGCTGGAATGTTCATCCGGCTGGATTTTCACGTGCAGGCCGTATTCCGCGGCTGCTTCAGCCGTAACAGGGCCGATACAGGCGACCGCCGTTTGATGTAAAAAAGTCGCCAGGTTATCCGTGTCCAGGATCGTTGCGAGATTGGCGACGGTTGAGGGGCTGGTGAAGACGATATAGTCGGCCGGCGGGAAGCTGAGTTTGGCGACGATATCCTCTTGCGAAGTCGAAGGCAGAACGGTTTGATATGCTTCGACGACATCTACATTGACTCCGATTTTGGCTAAGTTGGCGCGGATCGTATCTCTGGAAATGCTGGAGGCGGGCATCAGCATCCGGCTGCCGCGGAGACGCTGTCCGACGCCGAATTTCTTGAGAAATTCCTCGACCAGAGCGTCCGCCGTGAATCGTTCCGGCATGAGATCGACCGGCAAGCTCTCTCTTGCCAGTTTTTCGGCAGTTTTGCTTCCGACTGCGCAAACTTTATGAGTTATCAATTCTGCTCTTCCGTGACCTCGTTCATCCAGTCGCTTGAGGAAAAATTCGACGGAATTGGCGCTCGTGAATGCCAGCCAGTCGTAAATGTTCAGGTTGAGCAGTGCCTGGTCGAGAGGGGTCCAGTCATGAGGCTCGCGAATCTCTATTGTTGGGCAGTGGACGATTTCGGCCCCAAGCGCCTCCAGGCCGTTGACAAGCTCGCCGCTCTGTTTGACCGCACGGGTGATGATGATCCGACATCCGGTGAGCGGCGCGACTGCATCATCGCCGATTCGCGGTAGCAGGTCTCTCGCGCCGGCCTTGATCAGGGTTTGAGCCAGTTGATCGCCGAGTTCGTCACCTTTCGTGGCGTCGCCTGAGATTTGGTGGCGGATGACATGCCTTCCATCGACGTCAGAGACCAGAGCCTCAAGGATGATCTCTGAAGGGTGGTCCTCATCCGGCCGGGCGTGAGCGGCGATCGGAACGGCGCAGCCTCCGCCCAACCGGCGAAGCACAGCGCGCTCAGCTTCCACGGCATGGCGAGTCGGCCAGTGGTTCAGCATATCCAGCAATCGGTTCGTTTTATCGTCGTCGAGGCGCGATTCAATCCCGAGCGCTCCCTGACCGACCGCCGGCAGCATCTCGTCCGTTTCGATACCGGCGGTGATGCGATCGGCATAACCCAGACGGATCAGCCCAGCCGAAGCCAGTATGATCGCGTCGTATTGCCCCTCGTCCAGCTTCCGCAGACGGGTTTCGACATTTCCGCGCAACTCGAGGATCTGCAGGTCGGGACGCTGGTGGCGAAGTTGCGCGGCGCGTCTGAGGCTGCTTGTACCTACACGGGCTCCGGCAGGGAGGTCGCGAATCGATCGGACCTCTTTTCCATGCGTGCCGGAGACGATCAACGCATCCCTGACATCTTCACGTTGAGTGATCGCTGCAATTCCAAGCCCGCCGGGCAAAGTCGTTGGCAGATCCTTCAGGCTGTGCACAGCCAGGTCAATTCGACGATCGAGCAGCGCTTCCTCGATCTCCTTGGTGAAGACGCCTTTCCCGCCGATCTTGACCAGAGATGCCTCAGTCAACTTATCGCCAGTCGTCCTGATGATTTCGATGGTGACTTCAAGACCGGGGTGGGCCTCCTCAAGTCGTGATTTAATCCAGTTGGACTGCCAGAGCGCAAGCTTGCTGCCACGCGAACCGATGATCAAATTGGGCATATGTATGTCTCGATAAATGCTGTCAATTAAACGATGCCTATATTGAAAGCTGAAAATCCGTGAAATTCAAGATCAATTTAGGTATAGTTGCGCCAGCACCTCGGATGATTACATTTTAAGAAGGGATTTTAGCCATTAAACACGCATGACTGATTTCGTCAGCCAGGTCACCGCGCATATTCGGCGCGAAACGCAGAAAGTCATAGTCGGGCAGGATGCCGTCATCGATCAGGTCCTGATCTGTCTCTTCGCGGATGGTCACGCGCTGCTTGAAGGCGTTCCGGGCACTGCGAAGACACTCATGGTCAAGACGATCGCGACCATCATCGGCGCCGGTTTCAACCGGATTCAGTTCACGCCCGATATGATGCCGTCCGATATTACCGGCACGAACGTCTTTAACCTGAACACTTCGCAGTTCACGCTTCGTCCCGGACCGATCTTCACGGACATACTTCTGGCGGACGAAATCAATCGTACGCCGCCCAAGACGCAGGCTGCTCTGCTTGAGGCGATGGAGGAACGACAGGTCACGATCGATGGAGAGAGTCACCGGCTCTCTCCACTCTTTCTGGTGCTGGCGACTGAAAACCCTATCGAGTATGAAGGCACCTACCCGCTGCCCGAAGCCCAGCTCGATCGGTTCCTCTTCAAGGTTCTGATATCGTACCCGTCCGCTGAGCAGGAGCTTCAGATAGTGGCAAACTGGCAGGCTGGATTCAGTTCGCGAAAGCTCGAGGCCGTCAACCTCGAAAAACTGACGGATGCCGGAGTGGTTCAACGGTGCCGCGATCTGGTTCGCGACGTGCGCGTCGAACCGGGCGTACAGTCTTTCCTGGTCACCATGGTCCGCCGGACTCGCGAACATCCAAGCCTTCTGTGGGGCGCCAGCCCGAGAGCATCAGTCGCGATGCTGCTGGCCGGCAAGGCGCTTGCCGCAATGCGCGGGCGCGATTTCGTCACCCCGGATGACATACGCGATGTCGCGCATCCGTCACTGAGGCATCGAATTCTGCTGCGCTCCGAGGCCGAAATCGAAGGCGTTACTCCCGATTCGATCCTCGACGAAATCGTTACTTCGGTCGAAGTGCCGCGATAAAGCGGGCGTCATCCATCGTCCTTCGATATAAGCCGTCATGCTCTTCACGCGTCGTTTTATCATTCTGTTTGCACTCGGATTTCTGCCGATGCTTATTTTCTGGCAGACTTTTTCAGTGCATCCGTTGTTGAAATGGGGCGTTCTCGGTTACGATTTCGCGCTTTTGCTGACGGCCTTGATCGATTACAGGCTGATGGAGAAGGCTCATCAGATCGAGGCGAAGCGGCACCTTCCGCGCAGGTTTATGATCGGCGAAGAGAATGACGTCAGGATCTACCTGACATTTCGAACCTCCCGCCCGATTGCCCCAATACTAAAGGATGAATATCCTCCCTCGCTCGATCTGCGTGGAGAGCGACTGCTCAAACCCGACATTCTGAAAAAGAGCAGGCTCGAACAGATCTTCGCCGCGCGCTATCGCCTGTATGCATCTTCCAGAGGGGACTACGCTTTCGGCGATCTGGTCATTCGTTGGCGTTCACGACTCGGCCTGGCGCTCAAACAGATCAGGATCGAAGCGTCCGAAACAGTCAAGGTCTATCCTAATATCAGGCAGGCGCGACGATATGAACTGTACGCGCGGCGCAACCGTCAGATGCAGATGGGGGCCAGAAGAACAAGACTACGCGGGCAGGGAAGAGATTTCGAGAGTCTCCGCGAATACGTTCGCGGAGACGAGATACGCCATATCTCGTGGACTGCGACGGCGCGGCGCGGCCGGCTGATAACCAGGCAATATCAGATCGAAAAGAATCAGAGCATCGTGGTTATGATCGATGCAGGCAGGTTGATGACTTCGCGGATCGAGGATCTTACGAAGCTCGATCACGCGATCAACGCCGCGCTCGCCATCGGCTATGTCGCCACCAGCGGCGGAGATAATGTCGGACTGCTGGTCTTCAATCGACAGGTCGTGTCGTACCTGCCTCCTAAACGTGGCCACGCACAACTGCTCGCCATGACCGAAGCGCTCTACAATATTCGGCCGCAGATGATCGAACCCTCATATGCCCGCGCGTTCCATTTCCTCTCCCGCAACTGCAAGAAACGATCGCTCGTCGTTATTCTGACCGATCTGATTGACCGCGACACTTCATCGGAACTGCTCGCCTTCACCTCGACGCTGCTCCCGCGTCATCTGCCGCTGATCGTCACCATAGGCGATAACGATCTTCGTGCCCTGGTTTCACAGCCTCCGCAGGACGTCGCTGATGTCTATCGTCAGAGCGTGGCAGAAGAGTTGTTGCAGCAGCGCGAAGAAGCTCTCGGTCGGATCACAGAGCTGGGCGGCCTGGCGCTCGACGTCCCCGCCGGGCAACTCTCATTCCAGCTCGTTAATAAATATCTCGAGGTCAAGGAGAGGGGATTGTTGTGAATGAAAGTAAGTAGAAAGATCAGCTTTCCTTCTTCCTTTTGCTTTGGACTCTTCTACTGATTTCATCCTCGAATTCCGCCAGCAGAATGCAGATCTGATCCATGACTGAGGTGACGTCCCTGCCTGGACCCGTATAGTTGTTCCCCATCATACTGACGATCAGCAGTTCACCGGCGCGAGTCATAACATAACCAGAGAGCGCATTGACGTTCGAGAGCGTGCCGGTCTTGCCGCGAAGGTTATTGGTCGCTGCGGTCTCGCGCAATCTGCGTTCGAGAGTGCCGTCCACACCGGCAATTCCCAGAGAATCACGGAAGACCTTTGCAAACTGATGGCGAAGCATGAATTCGAGGAGCATTGAAGTAGAACGTGGAGTGACCAGGTTCTGACGTGCGAGGCCGGATCCGTCGCGCAGGTTGAGTGGCTGGGTCGGAATGCCGGCCCTTTCAAGGAAAGCGCGGCGAACCTCGTTCCCGAGCGAGATCGTCGATCGCGGTTGACCGTAAACGTTCGGTGGCTGCCGTGCCGCAACTCGCGCTCCAAGCTGATGCAACATCATTTCCGTGTGCAGGTTCTGGCTCTGTTTGTTGATCACCATGAGCATTTCTGACATCGGCCGGGATTCAATCATCGCCAGTTCCACCAGTTTCGATTCGTCGAAGGGGACATTCACGCGCTGCTGAGCGTTGATTCGCCGGATTTTGCCGAGATGGCGGATCCGTCGACGCGAGAGCGCCTCTTTCAGCAAAGTGGCCGCGAACATTGCCGGATTATGGATCGCGATGTGGGTCTCGGATTTCCGGGCATCGAGTGGGATCGAACCGAAGATCTCGACTGTGTTGTCGTCAAGCGGGCGGTGAATTCCGATGCGCGTTGCGCCACTTTTAACTGTCGTGGCGTTGTTGATAATTTTGACGTAGCTGGTCCGCGGCTGCACCTTGATGACAGGCTTGTCTCCGGAACGGCGACCGGGAGTGACGATGACCGTAACCACGTTATCGTTGACCGTCAGCGCGCTGACTTCGGCGCCGTAATAGAATTGAAGATCGTCCCATTCCCAGCCGGGGCCGAGCAGGTCGCCGGCAAAAAAGCTGTCATCTCCAATAATGTCGCCGGTGATTACTTTCAGGCCGCGTGCCTTGATCTGATCGGCGAGTCGTTCGATCGGGGCGATTGTATCGGCCGGGACATGATCGCTGTATCTGTCGGGGTTTTCGCCTTCAAAGCGTGGTGATATGTTCGGATCTCCGCGGCCGTACAGAATCAGGTCTCCGCGCAACGTTCCGCGCGGGGTCACAGGACGCGTGGCGTATACTGAAGTCGTGATTCTGAAATCAGGACCGAAGGCATCCAGCGCCGCCGCCGAAGTGTAAAGCTTCATATTCGATGCCGGGATGAATGACTTGTCGGCATCCCGCTCGAAGACCACACCATTCTCATCATTTGTGCCTGCTATGACGATTCTGACGCCCCATCTCGCCGCCGCGAATTTCGACTGATCGAGCAACCGGGAGATATTTTCCCTCAGCGCAGTGATGGTTGCCGGTTTCGAGTCGTTACTGTTTGCCGCTGCCGGCTGTTGAGCCCTCACCGGCAGGACAATCATCGCGACCGACAGAACAAGCGCCGCGAACCTTCTGCCCGCGATTGAAGTACAGGTTCGCTCGATGACTTTATTACTCATAACAGGAATGTTTTTCATCCCTTGCCGAAAACAGGAATTGCCGCTCCGTGAATGTCGGAAGCGGCATCAGATGAAAGAAAAAGGATGACTCCGGCGATCGATTCAGGAGTAACCCACGTTTTATAATCCGCATCCGGCATGGCTTTGCGATTCGGAGGCGTATCAATGATGCCAGGCAGGACGCAGTTGACATTGATCCCGGCGCTTTTCAACTCTGCCGCCATGCTCTCGGTCAGGCGCAGGACGGCGGTTTTCGATACGCTGTAGGCAGCATGATTAGCTGAGCCGCTGAGCGCCGCGCTCGATGCTATGTTGACGATCCTGCCACGGCCCTGCTTCAGCATGTGCGGTATTACGTTTTTGCAGGTCAGAAAGACTGAACGGGCATTGAGGTTGAGCATGAAATCCCAGTCGGCGTTGGAAGTTTCATGCACCGGAGTTCCTGCCCGGTACCCGCCTGCGGTATTGACAAGGATATCGATCCGATGGAATCGCTCGATTATCTTCTGTATTGTCGCATCGACCGACTGTGAATCGGTCACATCCGTTGGCGGAGCGATGAAATGTCGGGTTTCGCCTGCTATGTCAGGAAGAATTTCCTTCAGCCTTTCCGGTGTGCGATCTATCAAAGCAAGGTTGGCCCCGGCTTCACTGAAAGCTCTCGCCAGCGCTCCGCCGAGGTTTCCAGCAGCACCGGTGATGGCTACCACCTGATCACTGAAATCGATCTTCATATCGTTCGCTCCTCTAGGAAAAGTAACTGATATTACGCAGAGACAATTTTCGAAAATTGCTTGATCAGTCCCGAACCCGCGAAGCGGGTGGGCAGAATAGAGCCCAGGGTTTCGCTCGGCCTGACGGCCTCGCTTCACCCTGGGCTCTATTCTTCCGCCTGCTCCGCAGGCTTGGATTTGGCGTTCGGCCGTGGAAAACTTTGTTTAAACATTGGCATAAGCTTCTTCTGCGTAACATCAGTAAGTAGAAAGTAGAAAGCACGAGGAGATTCCACTTTCTACTTTCTACTTCCTCTGATCTGCATCTCATTAAAGAGATAGCCGGCGCCGGCGAGCTTCTCCGTCAGAAACAGAACATAGCGGATATCGACCGAGATAGTTCTGTTCGACGATGGATCGAAGGCGTAATCTCCGCCGAGACCTTCGAAGTTGCCGTCGAAGGCGAGACCGATCACTTCGCCGCGGCCGTTCATGACCGGGCTGCCGGAATTACCGCCTGTGATGTCGTTGGTCGTCAGAAAAGCAACCGGGATGTCATTAAGCCTCGTGTCGATATAGTTTCCAAAATCCCTCTTCCGTTGCAGTTCCTTCAATCCGTCCGGAACATCGAAAGGTTCTTCACCGGTATCCTTGGCGATCACGCCGCTGAGCGAGGTCTGGTAATCGTAGGTGACGGCGTCACGCGGCTTGTATCCCTTGATCTCGCCATAAGAGAAGCGGAGCGTGAAGTTGGCATCAGGATAGTACGGCCCGTTCTTCATCTCGATCATTCCAGTAATCAGTTTCGGACGCAGTCCTGTGATCGCGTTGTTGAATTTACCGACGCGTTCATTCAAAGGTCCGACAGCGTCGAACGATTGAGCGACCAGTTTGAGCAGCGGATCGTCTGACTTGCGCATCTCGGCTGCAGGCATTTCGAGCGTCTTCTTGAATTCGTCGATCGATTTGTAACGGGACCCTTCAATCGCCTTGCGAGCAAATTCCTCTTCAGCCTTTGAGCGGTCATTGCCTGATTTGCCTTCGAACAGCGATTCGATATAGGCGAGCTTCTGATCCGCGGGCAGTTTTGCGGCGCCCTTGAGAGCGGCAGAGAGCAATCCGATTTCAGACTCAGGTTCCCGTTCCGCCCATCCGGCGCCAATCTGGCCCATTATCCGTCCAACGTTGGCATCGCTGAATTGCGGCGACCGCTCGTTTGCAGGTTTTTCGCGATCGACCGCTCTGGCATATGCGTACTGCATGGCATTGACCAGATCGCCGGCGTTCATCAGGTTGTTGAGCACGCTCTGTTTGAGACTGAACGAGTTGAGATCGCGATAGAGTTCGGCGATCTGCGGCAGGATATCGCCATATTTGGCCTTCCTTGCCGGATCGGATTCGACCCATCTGGTGAATGCCGCTTCTTCGCTGCGCTTCTGTTCGACCAGATTCATCCGCTTCAGTCCAAGGACTGTTCCCTCAAAGTTCTTGAGAGTGTTGTTGAGTCCGAAGATCTGTTCGGCGAAACGTATTTTCAGCGCCGGGTTCTTCTCTCCGAGTTTTGTCAGCAGGTCGATCTGCTGGCGCAGGGTTTTGATCTGATCGGGCATCTGAATGTTCTGACGGTATTCGACCGAATAGGACTCCCGGTAACGGAAAGTCGATCCGGGATATCCCATGACCATCGTGAAATCGCCTTCTTTTATGCCGCCGGCATTGATCGCCAGGAATTTTTTTGGTTTGAAGGCTACGTTGTCCTTGCTGAAAGGCGCCGGATTGCCATCAGGCCCGACATAAGCGCGGAGGTAGGCGAAGTCTCCGCAATGGCGAGGCCATTCGAAGTTATCCGGATCTCCGCCGAAGTAGCCGATAGATTTCGGAGGCGCATAAACCAGCCGCACGTCCCGCACCGTCAGGTAAGTGTAGAGGAAGTATTGATACCCGCTGGTCGTTTCGATGACCTGGGCGCGAATGCCCTCTTTTTCACGCCCGTTGACGGCCGCACGCTGGATCTCCTGCTGTTTCGTGGTGATCGCGCGCGCGCGCTCGGCCGGGCTCATCTCGGGTGTGACTGCCGTAAGCACATCGCTCGTGACATCCTTGTAATCCTGCGTAATCGATACCGTGTAGCCCTGCGCGGGAATCTCTTCACCGCGGGATTTCGCCAGAAAGCCATTGGTGATGTAGTCTCGCTCCGATGAGCTGGCGCGGGTCACGGCGCCGAATGCGACGTGATGATTGGTCAGTATCAGCCCTTCCGGAGAGACGAACGATCCGGTGCCGCCGATGCTGATCTGAACGATCGCATCCTTGAGGCTCGGTTTAGCGGTGCTGTATACATCCTCCGGCTTTAACTCGAAACCCTTCTTCTTCAACTGGCTAAGAGGCAGTTTGTCGATCGACCCGGGCAGCCACATCCCTTCGTCCGCCACCGAGGCGAACGGCGAAACGAGCAGCCCTATGATAAGGATCGTTATTGTCAGTGTTTTACGGATCATTCGTTGCTCCCTTGAGTTTATGAACTATTACGAATAAGAAGTTTCCAGTTTCCAGTTTCCAGTTTATCTCATCCAATTAAAAAGTTGTTAAATTGGCAACTGTGAAATGACTCTTAGCGTGTATGTACTGGAAACTGGAAACTGGAAACTTCTTCCCCTTTCATCTTTCCCCCAGAAATTTTGCACGATTGATTTTGAGTAGTCTACATGCAGCTTCATAAATCTCTTCTTCCGGGACCATTTCGATATGAGGTGCGCGGATGTGTTCGACGCGCGATCCGAGAATATCGTGGTCTGACGCGCCGGCTGATACGGATGCGACGACGACCGGAGTTCCAACAGCGGCTGCAACGTGAGCCGGGCCGCTGTGATTGGCGAGGAGCAGGCTCAGGCGCGCGGTCGCCGAGATGAAATCGACCAGTTTCGGCAGTCGCAAAATGATCGATGATCTGGCGGGAAGCGCCTTTGCGATACGCCTGGCTATGGCGCGCTCGCGCGGGCCGGAAAAGACGATCACTCGGGCATCGTAATTATTGATCAAACGCGAGGCGATCGAGGCGAAGCGGTCGGTTGGCCAGCGCTGACCGGCCGAGCCCGCGCCGGGATGAATACCCACCAGCAGGTCGCCCATTCGCGCGCCATGTTTTTGCAGCATCCGGTCAATCGCTTCATCGGATTCGCGAGCCGTCTTCAGTCGCGGCTCTGATTCGATCGGCCTGACGCCAAGCTGCTCGAGGCATTTCAGATATTCGTGCGCCTTATGCCGGTGAATCTGAGGGCGGTTGGCAAGAAGGTCAGAGACGCGTTCGATCAGCGCGCCCACTCCGCCCGTTGCGCTCGAACCCGGGCGCAGCCGTTCGCGTGGTTTCGATGCCGAGAGAATGATCGACGATTCGGAACCCGATTGAAACTCAATTGCCAGATCGTAAGCGCTGTCCCGCAACTCACGCAGTGCGCCTGCGCTCCGATAAAATGCCTGGGGACCGAATATCTCTGCGCGGCGAAACCTGCCGACGGCAAGAACGCGATCAACGCAACCGGTCAGCCTGATCAATTCCGCTCCTACGATGCCTGATACGACTGTGATACGCGCCTTCGGAAGATGACTGCGAAGCGAGCGCAGGGCTGGAAGCGCGAGCACGGTCTCTTCCAGCCCTGCGATGTGAAGAATCAGTATGTTTTGGGGCGTGGCATTCATTCAGACGGAACGCCGACCTCCGGTCGGCATTAGACCAGACAACCAACAAGGCCCCGGTCACGGAATCATGAGGCTGCGGCCGGTCATTTCGGCCGGTTTCTCAAGCCCTAGCAGATCGAGGATGGTCGGCGAGATATCCTCCAGAGATCCCGTTTCGCGGAGCGTCCCCTTGAAATCGGGATTGCAGAGTATGAACGGCACCGGGTTGCTTGTATGAGCAGTGTGCGGCCCCCCTGTTTCGGGGTCGATCATCTGCTCACAGTTACCGTGATCGGCGGTGATGATCGCCGTACCTTTGACGCGTTCAATTGACCCGATCACAGATCCGAGACAGGTATCGAGCGTCTCGACCGCCTTGATGGCCGCGTCAAGATTACCGGTATGCCCGACCATATCCGCATTCGCGAAATTGATGATGAAGACATCCGTCTGCCCTTCGTCGATCGCTCGACAGACTTCGTCGGTGACTTTGCCTGCGCTCATTTCAGGTTGAAGATCATAGGTCGCGACCTTCGGCGAAGGAACCATGATGCGGTGCTCGTGTGGGAACTGCTGTTCGATACCGCCATTGAAGAAATAGGTGACATGAGCGTACTTTTCTGTCTCGGCGATGCGCAGGTTTTCGACGCCCGTTTGAGCAAACACATCGACCAGGATATTTTTGAGAGAGATCGGCGGGAAGACGATCGGGGTGTTGAACGACCGGTCATACTGCGTGAAGGTAGCGTAATGCAGGTCCTTGATCCGCTCCCTCTCGAAGCCTTCGAAATTGAGCCCTGTGAAAGCCCGCGTCAACTGCCTCGCCCGATCCGCGCGAAAATTGAAGAAGATGACTGAATCACCGCTTTTTATTGTCCCTATGGGCTCGCCCGATTCTTCCGTCACGACGATCGGTTCGATGAACTCATCAGTCACGCCGTTCTCGTATGAGGCTTCGATCCCGGCCATCGGATCGGTAACCCTCGTTCCTGTGCCGAGCGTCAGCGCATCGTAAGCGCGTTTGACGCGTTCCCAGCGGTTATCGCGATCCATCGCATAATAACGCCCGCAGACGGTTGCGATCCGCCCGACGCCGATCTCACGCATCCGGGCATTCAATGAAGCCAGGTATTTTTTACCGGAATTTGGCGGGGTATCACGGCCATCAGTGAAGCAATGAAGGAAGACCCGTTCGACCCCGCGTCTCGATGCAAGTTCAAGCAGGGCGTAGATATGAGTGTTGATCGAATGGACCCCGCCATCCGAAACCAGGCCCATCAGATGAAGAGCCGAATTCCTGCCTGCATCAACTGCGGAGACGAGAGTCGGGTTTTCAAAGAATTTTCCGGTGTTGATTGCCGAGTCGATACGGGTTATATCCATCAGAACGATGCGGCCGGCGCCCATATTGAGATGTCCCACCTCGGAGTTGCCGAATTGTCCACATGGCAGTCCGACCCGTTCGCCCGATCCTTCAATTAACGTATGGCGGTATTTGCTGTAATACTGGTCCAGAAAAGGAGTTTTAGCGAGAGCGATGGCATTGCCTTCAATTTTCTCGGAGTGTCCGAAGCCGTCAAGAATAATCAGCGCGACGGGCCGCTTCTTTAGTGGTTGATTTGGCATAGCGGCATCATAGCGAAAACACTGCTCGACATCAAATTACAGCTCGGCGACCGGTCGGTGACGGAACGCAGTTTGATTATCTCCCGTTTTGTTTTAGACTAAGCGAGATTGCACCGTTATTACCAATCTTGCCAGGACCCCCTTATCCCGTCAGGGCGCATTCCTGGCTGGCGAGTGATGGAACCGAGGGGCTGAAAAAATCGATGATCTTCTGTACCAGTTGTGGAAAGAAACTGAACGATGGCGCGGCATTTTGCGATAGCTGCGGCACGAAGACACTTGTCGTGAGGCCGACGCCGCCGGAGTCTTCGACGGGCGGAGTTCCATCAGGTTCCGATGAAGTCAAGGCCAATGCGGGTCAGTCGCGAGATGACGACTTTTCCACTCTGGTTAATACGGCGGCGGCTCCGGTCTCGATCGGAAGTCAGGTCGGACGAGTGCTTGGCGGGCGCTATCAGCTGGACGATTGCATCGGCAGCGGCGGGATGGGGGAGATTTACAAGGCCCGGCGGCTGCACATCGGAGATACGGTTGCGGTCAAGGTTCTGCGCCCGGATGTCGTCGAGAACGACAAGTCCCGGCAGAGATTCTATCGAGAAGCTCGAGCTGCGGCCATGCTCCATCATCCGAATGCCGTCGTCATACACGATTTCGGTGAAGACGCCGATGGGACGACCTATATCGTCATGGAACTGCTGGTCGGTCGAAGCCTGCGACAGGTGCTGGTCGAAGAAGGTGCGATCACATCCGCCCGCGCCTACAGCATCATGCGCCAGGCCTGTGCGGCGATCGATGCCGGGCACCGCAACGGGATAGTTCACCGCGACATCAAACCCGACAACATCGTTCTCATTAATTCTCACGATGGCACTGACCTGGTCAAGATTCTCGATTTCGGAATCGCCAAGGTCAGGGATTCCGCGATCGACACGCACAGCCTCGAGCAGCGACTGACGAATTACGGGACAATCATCGGGACTCCGCATTATATGTCTCCCGAACAATGCCAGGGAGAAGAGGCCGATTCACGTTCTGACATATACAGTATCGGTGTCGTGCTTTACGAACTGCTCACGGGTGTCGCACCTTTCGCAGCTAAAACGCCCACTGGAATCGCAATCAAGCATGTCACCGAACAGCCACGACCTCTGCGTGAGATTAATCCGAACATAAGTTCCGCGGTCGAGAAGGTCGTTCTGCGCGCATTGGAGAAAAATCCGAACTCGCGCCCGCAGACGGCGCTCGAACTGTCACGCGAATTCGAAGCGGCCATCAATCTCGAACCCGACACTGTTCGTCTGACCGGAGAGAAAGAGATCCCGGTCGTGCAGCAGGTACAACCGGAATCAGGTGATTCGGGTGCAGAATTGATCAAGTCAACCGAGAAGCCTCAGGTGAAAACGCCGCAGCCGCCGATGAGTTATGACACATCAATCAACCCGGCTCAGACAGAGGTTCTCGGATCGTCTGCGACGGAAACATTGCCTTCATCGGGTGAAACCGCCACGGGCAAAATGGTTGAACAACCAACCGGCAAGATCGATGCTGCAACCATGCCGATCGGAAGGCTGGTTCAGGTCCCTGATCAGGCTCCGGCCGAAGCTGCGCCGGAAACGGATGGCAAAATTGTCGAGCCGGTCAAAGCTCAACCTGAAATTGTTGGTGAGAAGTCAGGCAAAGTGGCGGACAATAAGTCCGGCAAAGCCAAATCCGGTAAGCCTCAAAAGATCGACAAGGTCGAAGAAAAGACTGTCGCAACTCCTGCCACAGTGCCTGCCAGGACATACTCTCCAACACCCTCTTCGGCACCGGCTGTACCTTCCGCCGGCACAGCGCGTAAATCGAATATGCCTGTTCTGGCGGGCATCGGGGCCGTCGTGCTGATCGTTGCGGCGATCGGTCTATGGATGACTTTTTCTTCCGGCAGTGAAACTCCGGCCGTTTCCGATGCGGCAACTTCAGCACCTACGGCCGCGACCGGCGATGCTCCGGCCTCGCCCGAGCCAACGTCGGCATACCCGCAAGTTGCGGCGCCGGAAGGCATGGTCTATGTGCTTGGAGGCGTCCTGCGAATCGGCCGGGATGAGGGAGACAAGAACGAAAAGCCGGCTCACGTCGCGACTATCAAACCGTTCTTTATCGATCGAACCGAAGTCACGAATGCTCAGTATCTGAAATTCATAGAAGCGACCGGATATGCTGCTCCGCCGTCATGGAAAGGAAACCGTTTTCCAGAAGGCGCCGATCAGCTTCCGGTATCAGACGTCACGTGGGAAGACGCGACGGCTTATGCGACCTGGGCCGGCAAGCGATTGCCGACCGAGGAGGAATGGGAATTCGCTGCTCGAGGCCCTGAAGGAAGACTCTATCCGTGGGGTGACAAGTTTCAATCTGAGGCAGCCAACATTTCAGCCAGGTCCGGCGAAAAGCGTGAACTTGCGCCAGTCGGGCAGTTCGCCGTCGGCGCCAGCGTCTTTGGCGTAGTGGACCTGTCGGGAAATGTCTGGGAGTGGACATCCAACGATTTCGCTGCCTACCCGGGCGGGAAGGTCGATCCTCCCAGAGCCGGCTATTCTAATTTGAAAGTAATCCGTGGCGGATCATATGAGAGCACTCCGCAGTTTGCGTCATCGACCTATCGGGTCGGCTGGCCTGCATCCAGAAAGAACTGGCCGAATCCGTCGCAGGCTGTCTATGCTCAGACTGGGTTCCGTTGCGCCATGGATGCGGAAAATCAATAGAGTCGCTGCCCTTGACTGCATCATTTTGGGACAGCGCTAAGCTAGTGGAATGATTACTATGTCCAGATTGACAATGACACGAATCTTTTTGCTCTTCATCGCTCTCATTCAGATTCAGTCATATGCTAATGCGCAGGGAGGCACCGGAGAACTGCCGGGTACGAAGCCCACGACTGCTCCGAAAACCAAAGCCGCCGCGGCGCCGAAGGAGGCCGCTCCAGTCGTCACTACCGTCACACTGAATGAAGCGATCGAGAGCCGCCTCGATTCGCGCTCATCCGACAAGACCGCTAACGGACACACCTTCCAGCAGTACACTCTGACGGCCAAAGCGCAGGATCAGTATTCGATTAAGCTGGAGACCGAAGACCCTAATTTCATCGTCCAGATTTTCGATAAGGAGAATGCCGAAGTCCCGCTCGCGAAAGACACCGGTTCTGGCATTTATTCGATCAAAACGGCGACGGGAGGTCTGCCTGCCGATGGTGATTATCAGGTCCGCGTTTCGGGGCCGGTCCGGGCACGACGCGCCATCCCCTTCACGCTCACCGTCAACCGGCTGGGACTGCTCTCGAATATTTACAACGAACGATTTCAGAGTATCATTCTCAAATTTCGCGAGACCGACCCGTCATCAGTCGATGAGACACTGGCAAAACTCGAAGAGCTGGCAAAGGACGACGACCAGAAATCCGGTGCATTCGAGTTTCTGGGCATCATCTATCTGTATAACAAAGGGGATCTGGAGAAGGCCGAACAGGCCATGGAGCAGGCGATCAAGGCTAAAGGGGCAGCCGTCATTCGCATCTCTCACGACCGGCAATGGCGCAAAATGGTCAAGGCCAAAAACGGCGAATTCAACTGGCAGGAACCGCAGACAGGATGGCTGCGCATTCGTCCGGGAACTCTGCTGATCAGCGATTTCAGCAACAAGACGCTCGCCTCGATCGAGGGCGTCAAGGTTCTCGAACTGTCTAAAATCGTGACTGCCGCAAATAATTTGGTCTCAGTCCTGTCTGACGGCGAAAAGCGTCCATATATCTTCCTGCCCGGAACGAAACAGGTGACGGAAGCCGATCTGGTCATCAAACTCATCCAGACTCATGTCATGGGCAAGACGAACTGAAGGTTACCGGATTTACACATTAAGAAGAGTGAGAAGTTCATTCATAAAGGGCACGAAGATATCACGCAGGGAACAACTAATCCTGTTCACCTTCGTGCTTTCTTTGCTGTGTCCTTTTTGATGAATTCTTAAACAAAGTATGAATCTTTGGGGAGGACGGTTCACCGGCGAGACCGATCGCAAATTCGCCGAATTCAACGCCAGTTTCAGTTTCGACAGGCGTCTGATCTTCGCCGATCTTCGCGCATGCAAGGTGCATGCCCAGGGGCTTGGACGCGCCGGAGTGCTGTCCACGGAAGAAGTCGGCTCCATCATGCGCGGACTGGAATTAATCGAATCGAAAGCGGCCGAGCCTGGATATCTTGAAAGTACTGAATTCGCCGGCAGTGAGGATGTTCACAGCTTCATCGAATCGCGTCTGGTCGAGCTGATCGGGCAGACGGGTTTCAAACTTCATACCGGTCGCAGCCGTAATGACCAGGTTGCCGTCGCGACGCGACTCTTTCTGAGGGAAGAAGCTGTCAGGATAGATGAGGTCATGCGCATCGCCCAGGAGGCCCTGCTCGATCTGGCTGAGAGGTATGCCGGCGACCCGCTTCCCGGTTACACGCACCTGCAGAAAGCCCAACCCATACTGTTTGCTCACTTTTTGCTCGCCTATTTCAACATGCTGGCGCGAGACCGCGCCCGTCTTGCCGACGTCGTCAAGCGAGTCAATGTCATGCCGCTCGGCTCCGGGGCACTGGCCGGGACTAATTTCAAGATCGATCGCGAATGGATGGCAGACCGGCTCGGTTTTTCCGGCGTCACCAGAAACAGTCTCGACGCCGTCAGCGACCGCGATTACATTCTGGAATTCATCAATTTCGCGGCCATTGCGATGATGCACCTCTCGCGACTGGCGGAGGACCTGATCATCTATTCGACGCAGGAATTCGGCTTTATCAGATTGGGCGACGCCATCTCGACGGGCAGCAGCCTCATGCCACAAAAGAAGAACCCGGATTCGCTGGAACTTATCCGCGGAAAAGCCGCGAGGGTGATCGGCCATTCGACGGCCATGCTTACGCTCGCCAAGGGGTTACCGCTCGCTTACAACAAGGATCTGCAGGAGGACAAGGAAGCCCTCTTCGATACGATCGATACGCTCTCGGACAGCCTGATTGTGACCTCGACCGTGCTCGGAAATATCGAACTCGATCGCAATCGCGCCCGCGCCGCTGCCATCACCGATTACACCAACGCCACTGATCTGGCTGATTATCTGGTTCGCAAGGGGCTTGAATTCAGAAAAGCACATGAGGCTGTCGGGCAGATCGTTGTCTATGCCATCGGTCAGGGAAAGCAATTGCAGGAGCTGACACTGGATGAGGCCCGAAGTTTTTCTCCGCTCTTCGAAGATGATGTCTTTTCTGCAATTTCGCTCGAAAGCTCGCTCGCAGGCAAGAATCAGATCGGCGGCACCTCTCTTGAACAGGTCGCGCATGAACTCGCACGGGCCAGAGATTCCATCAAAGCGTAGAGCCGATCACCGGTATAGGAACCCGTGATCGGCTCGTAAACTGCTGATGTCCTCACCCCATCAACAGTCAGATTACAAATATTATAGACACACGATTATTAATAGTGTCAAGCCAAAATTAGAATATCCATTAGAAGAAATAATGGCTGGCCGGGGGGGCTCAGCGAAGTTTCTGGAGGCGTTGAGCGGCTGCCTGCAGCGTCTCATCGCGTTTGCAATAGCAGAATCTGACCTGCTGCGCGCCCATATCGGGATGGCGATAGAAGCTGCTGCCGGGGACGACTGCGACGCCAATCTCCCGGATCAGATGACTTGTGAACTCGATATCATTGGCAAATCCGAATTCTGAGATATCGGTCATGATGTAGTAGGCGCCGTCCGGCTTATAACAACGGAATCCGACCTCTTCGAGCACGCCGAGCAGGAAGTCACGTCGTTTGCGATAGTCGGTCTGTAGTTTTTCGTAATAAGCCGGAGGAAGACTCAGAGCGTAGACGCCTGCTTCCTGCAATGGGGCCGCCGCGCCGACGGTCAGGAAATCGTGGACCTGCCGGATGCCGTTGATGAGATCAGGCGGGGCGATGGCATAGCCGACTCGCCAGCCGGTAACGGAATAGGTCTTCGACATTCCGTTGATGGTCACAGTCCGATCGCGCATTCCATCGAGGGTCGCCATCGCGTTGTGACGCAGATTGCGTGACGGATCCGGATACCAGATATGCTCATATATCTCGTCCGTCAGCGCCAGCACGTCGTGCTCGATGCACAGATCGGCGATGAAGCGCAGTTCTTCAAGACTGAACATCTTGCCGGTCGGATTGTGCGGCGTATTAATAATGATGGCTTTAGTGCGTTCATTGAAGGCGGCGCGAAGTTCGTCCGGATCGAAGACCCAGTCGGGGGGGTGAAGTGTGACGTAACGTGTCACGGCGTCAGAGAGAATCGCATCGGGACCGTAATTTTCATAATACGGCTCGAAGACGATGACCTCGTCACCCGGATCCATGACCGCCAGCATGGTCGCGATCATGGCTTCGGTCGATCCGCAGGTGACGACTACTTCGCGATCCGGATCGATTTCCAGACCGAGATGCCATTTGGTTTTTGCGGCGATAGCATCACGCAGCCTTTTGGCCCCCCAGGTGATTGCGTACTGGTTGATGTCGTTTTCAATCGCCTCGATCGCCGCCTGCTTGATGTCAGCCGGCGCCGGGAAGTCCGGAAATCCCTGTGAGAGATTGACGGCGCCATGGAGCAGCGCCTGGCGGCTCATCTCGCGGATGACCGATTCGCTGAAACTCGACGCCTTGCGCGATATGCGATTTTTCATCTTGATTTTGTTGTCAGGGATCAGGGGGTGAGTCGGGACACGACTTTTGTTCCCGCTCCGCGTTTGATCGTCCGCTTGACGAACTGTTCGACCGCCGGACGGAGCAACCACTTCGATTCGTTCTGCTCAATAACTTGCAGCGCTCCCTGAGCCACCGCCAGTTCAATCGTCGCAACCGGAATATCATACTCGCGCGCCGCACCCTTGTAACTCATCAGTTCCTTGCTGTCATATACACTCATTGGAATCCTCATGCTTGTTTATTATGCCGTGCCGAAAATCATAGAGAGCCCGATGCCCTGTGTCAAAGGAAGTAGAAAGTAGAAAGTATAAAGTTGAAAGTCAGATGGGTGTTCATATCACCTCAGATCGTGAAAGTGCTGGGTCTGACTTTATACTTTATACTTTTTACTTTCTACTCACTTCACGTATCAGTCAGTTGCCGCTTGAAATCCGGCCCCGGCGAACATACAATTTCGGTGCTTCATTTGCCTGAGGCGATATCATCGATGGAGTGAAGAGATGGATTGCGCGAGTTTTGAGGATCTGATCAGCGAATACCTGGATTGCAGCATGGCGAGACCTGAACGCAGAATCTTTTGCGAGCATCTGCTGGCCTGTCGCCCATGCCATCAGCTCTTCAATGATGTGCGAGAGGCGATCGATACGTGCCACGATTTGAAGGTCTCTCAGATGCACGAGATCGCCGTCTTCACAGAGGTCGAACAGAAGATCATAAATGCGACAACAGTGGGTGAGATGCTCAGTTGCCGCGCGCTGGACGCCCTCATCTCGGACTATTTCGATGGCGTCTTCGAAAGCTCCGGCGAGACGATCTTCGCCGAGCATTTCGATGTCTGCGACGGTTGCCGGCGGCTGGTCGATGGCGTCAGGGAATCGATTGATGAGCAGGAGGCGATGGAGGTGCCGGACGACCTTTATGATCGAATCTTCGCCGCAACAGTAGGCGCCAGACGTTAACAGCCACTTCATATTTCATGCTGCGCCGTCAAATCCTTATCATTTCTCTTCTCGTCACGTCGGTCTGTGTATCGAACTCATTTGCGCAGGATCCGACAAGCACCGAGAAGAGAGTTGAGAATCCGATCGGCCGGGCCGAAGAGCAGCGACGCGCCGAGCGACTGATCAAGCCCCAGCAACTGACCATTCTGGCCGATATCTCACCCGAAAAAACCGGCGAAGTGATTCTGGAATCCGACAAGCAGGAAGCTGAAGGGGATGTCGTGGTTCTCACCGGCAATGTTCAGGTGACCTACAGCGACATTCTGGTCATCGCCGATCGCGCAACCTACAACAAGGTCACTGCCGATCTGATAGCGGAAGGCAATGTATTCTTCCAGCAGCAGGGACAGCTTATCTCCGGCGATCGCATCGAGTTGAACGCGAAGACTAAACGCGGAACGATTTACACTCCAACAGCCTTCACCAACCGGACACCTGACGGGACTGTCGTGATCGTCGATGCCGAGCGGGCGGACAAGACCGGACTCGACACCTTCATTCTCGAAGACGCCGTTGTGACCGCATGTCAGGAAGAGGTTCCGAAATGGAGTTTTACGGCCAAACGCGCGCGCATACGCGTCGATCATCGGGCCCAGGTCTATAACGCGCTGTTTCGGATCAAGAACATTCCGGTTCTCTACCTGCCTTACGCCTCGGTTTCGATCAGCAAAAAGGACAGGTCTTCCGGGTTTCTTCTGCCCAGCTCAGGTTCGTCAAACATCAAAGGCCGGACACTGCACCTTGCCTGGTATCAGACACTGGGCCGCAGCGCCGATGTGCTCATGCGAACTGACCTTTTCAGTCGCCGCGGAATCGGCCTCGGCATCGATTTTAGAGCCCGTCCTGACGAAAATTCCCGATTTGCTTTCGGTTCATTCATCGTCTTCGACCGGCTCTTTGGCGAAAAGGGGCCGAATCAGGGTGGCAGCAGCTTTTATGCCGACGGAGTACAGTATTTCAAGAATGGGTTCATCGCGGTCGCCGACGTCAATGTCACTTCTTCGGCGGCATTTCGCCAGGTCTTTGCCGAAAATATACAGACGGCCATCTCGCCCGAAGAGCGTTCGATCTTCTATATCAACCGGAACTTCGAGTCATACAGTTTCAATGCCTTCTTCGGCGAACAGAGCTCTTTCATCGGCAATGAGATAGTCAAGGTGAGGCAGTTGCCGAGCCTCGAACTGAACAGGCGCAGCGCGAAGATCACCAGATCATCCCCCTTCTATTTTTCATTCAGCGCCGCCATGGAAGGGGTCAGGCGCAGTGAAACAGCCGGCGAACAGATCGATTTGAAGACTCCATCGGTTGTTCAGCGACTGGATTTCTCCCCTCGCATCACACTGCCGTTGAAATCGGTGGCCGGCTTCACTCTCACGCCGAGCCTCGGCGTGAGGACGACTTTCTACAGCGACAGCCTCGACCCCGTGCAACGGCAGGTTATCGGGCGTAATCTCTTTCGCAGTTACGGCGAGTTGAACCTCGATCTGCGTACACCGTCTCTGGCGAAGATCTTCCGTCATCGCGACGGCACTCCATGGTTCAAGCACATCATCGAACCGTTCGTCGAATACCGGCGCATCAGCGGTATCGATGAATTCGATCGCACGCTGCGGGTGGACGAGCGCGACGTGATCGCCGAGACCAACGAGGTGGCTTATGGTGTGAGCAACAGTTTTCTGGTCCGCCAGACAGGAGCCGACGGAGCGCCGTCACAGGCCCGCGAACTGCTCAACATCACTCTGACTCAGAAATATTTCTTCGATCCTGATTTCGGCGGAGCTCTCAGGGAAGGCGAGCGAAATCAGTTCTTCCCCATCAACACGCTGGCCGGATTCTCTTTCGGAGGCATGCGACGCAGTGTTTCGCCTCTCAATCTTCGGGCTCGCCTGCGCCCGACTCAGTCACTCTTTGCTGATGTCCGGCTCAACTATGACACGCGGTTTCACGATATCCGCGATTTCATCGTCGGGGCAGGGATCACTCGCGGCATCTTTTCAATCAGTCAGTCCTGGTACTACACTCGTCGCATTGCCGTCGATCAGTTCCGGTTCGACCCATCGACATTGCCGGGCAATCAGATGGATCTTTCTGCCTTCATCGGCAATCCGATCAAAGGTCCTTATGGGGGCTTCAATGTCAGCTATGATCTGCGCGACCGCCAGTTCAACGGCGTTCCGCGCGATCGAAAGTTGATCAACCTTACCACTTCAGCCGGATGGGCATGGGATTGCTGCAGTATCAACATTCAAAGCATCACCTTCAATGCCGGTCTCAGAAACGAAAACCGCATCCTTTTCGCCTTTACCCTCAAGGGCATTGGAACATTCGGAACCGATACGCTAGGACAAAGAAGGAAGTAAAAAGTAGAAAAGAAAGAATGCACCCTCTTTCTACTTTTTACTTGTATTAATGATCTGTTTTAATGCAGATTGTGCATTATTGTTAAGCTTCTCTAACAAATAATTGTAAAGTGCTGAGAAATAAAGGCTCATTATAGAAAAAGGAAATCTATCGAGTCAAAAAGCGACATTCTGTGCTATAATGATGCATCTTTCATGTCTGCTAGAGGAGATAAACATTGACATTTAGAGAAGGTAACAAGGTTATATACCCGCGTTTGGGGATTTGTCGGGTCGCAGGTATCGTTGAGCACGCTGTAGCGGATGCGTCTGTTCGCCTGTATCAGTTGAAGCCACTGGATTCACTTGATACGACAACGATCCTGGTTCCTGTGGCCAAGGCTGCTGAAGTCGGCGTGCGCAAACTGATCGACAAAGCGGACATTCCAAAGTTGTTGAAGTTCCTGGGCAAGGACATTGAAGTGGCGAGCGATCACCGCAAGCGAAACGCCAGAAACGCAGAGCGCATCGCCACTGGCGAGATTTATGAAGTCGCCGATTCGCTCAAGACGATGTCCAAATTGAGCAAGGGCAAAACATTGTCACCCGAAGAGCAGCAGACCATGGCTCGTGCCCGATCCCTCATCATCAAGGAGATCGCTCACGTCACCAAACTGACAGAAGAGGATGTCGAAGAGATGATCGACGGCGCTCTGGCGGGCAAGAAGACCAGGAAACTGGCGGCATAGACATACGGATTGGATCGATCCGGTGTTGTTGATCCGTGACGCGCTTTGGCATAATTCCAGGTGCGTCAAATCAAACTGATTTTTAAGAGCTGCCCCGATTTCGGATTGTGGTCCGGAATCGGGTTTTCTTTTTTTTTCAGCGAAATTTCAACGCCAAGTCATCCCGGCGTTGGATTTTTATGGGCCGGGAAGTGATATTTTTTTCACTGGATGTTTCGTTTGTGAAACTATTAGTGTTCCACGGCAGTATCAATCGACGATTCCTCTTCTAATTACCTCTAAATACACTGTATCTGGGTATGCACGTGTTCGCTATACCAGATGATGTATCAGGTGTCCATCCTCGACCGACTAAACGCTTAAGCAAATCTCAAATGATAAAGCCATGTTTAAACTGTTATGTAGTTTATTAAGTTTCATCAGTGAAACTGTTGATAAAAAGGGCTTTACAGCTTTTTTGTTCCGTGTTACTTTGCCATCCACGTCAGTCAGATAGAAGTTTTAAGCAAGCGGGCAGCAAAAAAAGGTTCAAAAGTGGTGCAGTCCGTCAGGCGATCAGACAGACAGACAAACTTACAGACATATTAAATAAGATAGAGCTACGGATGAGAGGCTGAGAGATGTATCAAAGGCCGCACTGGTCCGTATGAGGTAACGATGGGGATCACTTTCGGAACATCCGGATGGAGAGCCATTATCGCCGACGAGTTCACGATGTCGAACGTTCGACTGGTGACGCGTGCGATTGCGTCAGTCCTTGGAGAGGAGACGGCCGGCGGAGGCGTCATCATCGGATACGACACACGGTTTTTGAGCGAGCGTTTTGCAGCCGAATGTGCAGGAGAGCTGGCGCGGCTGGGATTTGATGCATACCTGACGACTCGTGATACTCCGACGCCGACCATCTCGTATGTCATACGAACGAAGAAGGCGCGCGGAGGGATCAATTTCACCGCCAGCCACAATCCGCCGCAGTATAACGGGATGAAGCTGTCGACGGCGGATGGGGCGCCGGCGTTGCCTGAGGTGACTCAGAAGGTCGAGCAGCGCATCGCCGATATTCTGTCCGGTCGTGCGTCGTTCAATCCGCAGGAGCGAGACGCTCAGCCTGTAATGATCGATCCGGTTGAAGATTATCTGAACGATCTGGCGACGAAGATAGATTTTGGAAAGATCTCGAAAGCGGGTCTGAAACTGGCATACGATCCGCTCTGGGGGACAGGGCGCGGCTATCTTGACGAAGTCCTGCGGCGACACGGTTGCGAGGTGCAGACGGTCCACGATTTCAGGGACGTCCTGTTCGGCGGTTACAGTCCGGAACCCTCCGAGCGTAACCTGGGCGAGATGCGGCAACTGGTGCTCGACAAGGGGCTGGCGCTCGGCGTGTCGACCGACGGAGACGCCGACCGCTTCGGTTTCATCGATCGGGACGGCACATTCGTATCGGCCAACCACGTGCTGGCTCTGGTTCTGGACTACCTGTGCGAGTCGCGCAGCGAATGGGCCGGCGGCGTGGCACGCAGTGTGGCGACGACGCATCTGCTGGATCGCATCGCGAAGCGTTATGGCAGGGATGTGTACGAGACCCCGGTCGGTTTCAAGTTCATCGGCGAGTTGATCAATGAAGACAAGATCATCCTCGGCGGCGAAGAGAGCGCGGGCCTGACGATCAAGGGCCATTTCCCCGAAAAGGACGGCATTCTGGCCTGCCTGCTGGTGGTTGAAATGGTCTCCTCGAGAGGCGCCAGCCTGGGCGAAATGATCGATGAGATTTTCCGGCGTGATGGCGCGCTTTACTGCGAGCGTGTGGGCATCAAACTGACGCCGGAAGTTAAGGAAAGATTGCGTCAACGTCTCTCGGCCGATCCACCCGGATCGATCGGCGGTCGCAAGGTTGTTGATGTAAATCGGATGGATGGTGTGAAGTACATCTTCGATGATGGTTCGTGGCTGCTCTTGCGAATGTCAGGCACCGAGCCCGTCGTGCGGTGTTACGCTGAATCAAATACAAAGAAAGACCTGGAGGTGTTGCTTGAAAAGGGTAGCCAATTCGTACTCAACTAGAAGCCTGGCGATCGTCTCGTATGCTCCTGATACCGCTACACGGCTTTTGTCCTGGGTTCCCTCAATCCCCAATTATGTCTGGCTGGCGATGATCATTCTGGCCGTTTCCGCCATGTCTCTCACCGGCGCCATGCGAGCCTCGACGCAGGAGGGTGAAGCGAAGAGTTCATATTCTTACCTGCAGACCCGCGTTGAAAACGCCAGAGCGGTCAACCTGCAGCTGAGCGAGCAGACCAGACAGATTCGGACTGATCCGCAGGTATCGGCCCAGGTCGCGCAGGATCGGCTGCGGCTGACGCGCGTCAACGAGATCGTCCTTGCGATCAAGGAATAGTCCGGGCGTTCTTCGGCATCATCATGATTCACGGACCGATCCACGTGTTGATGCCGGAGGGCCAACTTGTATTGCGGGTTGGGACAATTGCTACCCTTCCAGATTTTCAACATCTGCCAGGTCTTGTAACCGCCCTGTAGCCTTTTTATTCTTTTTCAGATTTTCGATGTCGATGAAGTTTACTGTGGTCTCATCAATTAATACTTCAAATTTCACTTCATAGCATTCTTTAAAGTTCACCCCTTCGAGTGAGACAAACAAATCAATTCGATTCGGAGCAAGCCCGAGTTGAATGACTTGATCCGGAACTAAAAAATCATCAACTTTCAATCCGAGTGAGCCGAAACCGAATTGTTCCAGTGCTTTGATGACGTTTGCTGCGTTCTGTGGATTTAATTCAATCCACACATCGAGGTCTTTTGTGTATCGAGGGTGGCCATGTACTGCCACTGCATATCCACCGACGACCAAATATCGAACTCCGTTATTGTTTAATAATGCGATAAACTCTTTGAAGTCTTGGTTCAGCATTGTATTTCCAGAGATGATATTCTCGCCTGATCTGCTCTAGCGCCAAAAGTCTGGCTTGGTGCGATTGTGATTTCCAATATTCGATATCAGCCTTTTGCTCGCCAATTTTAACTATCGTAAATACTGGGATAATTCTTGGTCTGGATTCCATAATTGCCATATTATCATATATTTATGACATGATGTAAGATCGGTTCTTTGATTTGTAACGACACAAAGAATCACATTTAGTGCGACAATCGACAAAGATACGAGGGTGACGTTCTCTCGATGCTCACCCCCCGCGTTTCGATTTTGAGCGTGCTTCGGCCTCACGGCTGAGCTTCTTCCAGCGACTCTTCTCTGTCTTCTGAGCCAGAACATCCTGACGTCGAGCCAGGACTTTCAATTCCTTTTGCAATTTCAGGTAATTGGCGAGGCGGCCTTCGTCGAGCGTTCCGTTTGTGATGGCCGCGCGGACGGCGCAGCGGGGCTCCGAATGGTGGCCGCAATCAGTGAAATGGCATTTGGCCGCAACTGATTCGATATCATCGAAGGTGGTTTCGAGCCCTTCGGTCGCATCCCAGAGCTGAATTTCGCGCATCCCGGGAGTGTCGATGACGATGCCGCCCCGTGGGAGAAGTATCAATTCGCGATGTCGTGTGGCATGCTGGCCGCGATCATCGGATTCGCGAACGATTTTGACCATTTGCCGGTCTTCTCCGAGGAGGCGATTGATGAGCGTGGATTTCCCGACTCCGGATGAACCGATGATGGCCACCGTTTTACCGCGCTGAAAATACTGATCGAGCGCATCAAGACCTTCATCTTTAATCGAACAGATCGCATGGACTGGCACGTCCGATGACAGTTTCTCAACCTGGGCGAACTTCGCTTCGACATCATCACAAAGATCAGTCTTGGTGAGGACGATGACAGGAGTGGCGCCGCTCTCCCAGACGATAGCGAGATAGCGCTCGAGACGGCGTAAATTGAAATCCTGGTTGAGCGACGTGACCAGAAAGACAGTATCGATGTTTGCTCCGACGATCTGCTCATCGGTTTTGGAGCCCTTCATCTTGCGCGCGAAACTGGATCTGCGAGGGATGAGCGCATGGATGATTGCCCGGTCATCGTTTTTACGAAGTTTGATGGCAACCCAGTCGCCGACGGCCGGAAGCTCGGAGCGGCTTGCGGCTTCATGCTTGAGACGGCCGGCCAGCTCAGTCAGCAGCTCCCCCTGAGCCGTTTGGACTCGATAAAATTTATTGTATTCGAGCGTGACACGCCCCGGCATGAGCCCATCGGCCAGATATGGCGCGAACTCGCGGGCCAGCCTGTCATCCCAGCCCCAGTCTTCCAGATTGCTTTGATCAGGGTTATGCGTACTGTCCACCTTTCAACTTTCTGCTATCCTCTTTTTTCTACATTTTATTGACTGAATAATTCTCGTCTATCGGGCCGATCCTGTAAATCCCGTGCCCCGGTCGGCCGATTCGCCGGGCAGCCGCTTTGACTTTGGAACCCTTTGTTTTACGATGAGAGTCTCATGATTCGAACAAGTTGAATCCAGGATTGTAAACCATACAGGAGTGAATTAAATGTCGTTTTCGCGAAGGGCGTTTCTGGGAACGGGTGCGGCAGCTGGCGCTGCGCTGGCTTTCAATCGTCTTGTTTTACGGGGAGATCTTTTTGCTTCGGAGCGCTACGGTGATTTGATCGCCAAAGCAGGCGAAGGTGCTTACGGTCCGCTGCGACCGGCGCCGGCGAAGAATACCGGTGAGGTTCTGCTGGCGATTCCCGAAGGGTTCGAATACAACGTATTCGGCCGTACTGGAAGCAAGATGTCCGACGGAAGGCTGACTCCGGGTTCACACGACGGGATGGCGGCGTTTCAGGTCGGCGCGGAACTCAGGCTGGTCAGGAACCACGAGATCAACAATGGCCTTGGCGCTGCAGGGATTACAATTGGAGATCCGAAGAGATCGTATGATCACCTGGCCGGAGGCGGCACAACGACGCTCATCATTGATCCGAAGACGCGCGAGATCAAGCGGGACTTCGTCAGTCTCAGCGGATCGCTACATAATTGCGCCGGCGGTCCGACTCCGTGGGGATCGTGGATCACCTGCGAGGAGACGGTGCTCGGCAACAGCAGGTTCCGTGATATCAGGATGCGCGAGCGCGGCGGCTTCGCAAAGAGTCATGGTTATTGCTTTGAAGTCCCGGCATCGAGTGACGGCATGGTCGAGGCTGTTCCGCTCAAAGCGATGGGCAGATTCGTTCACGAGGCGATCGCAGTCGATCCAGCTACGGGAATCGTCTACCAGACCGAGGATCGCGGTACTGCCGGATTCTACAGGTTTATTCCCTCGAAGAAAGACGTTCTGGCGGAAGGCGGCAGATTGCAGATGCTGGCCGTCAAAGGTTCACCGCAATACGACACACGATCCGGACAGAAGCAGGGCAAGATTATTGATTCGGTCTGGGTCGATATCGATGAACCTGATTCGGCAAAAGTCGAGAATGACGAGCTGTACGTTTTCAAACAGGGAACTGCCAAAGGCGCCGCCATCTTCGCACGTCTTGAAGGCTGCTGGTACGGCAGTGGGAGCATCTTTTTCACAGCCACCAGCGGAGGCAACAAAAAACACGGCCAGGTCTGGAGTTACACTCCTCAGGGCGATGATGGCGGAATTCTCAAACTGTTATTTGAATCGCCCGACGCAGCTGTTCTTGACGCTCCTGACAACCTCTGCGTCAGCCCGCGTGGCGGTCTGGTGATATGCGAAGACGGCGATGGAGATAATTTTGTCAGAGGTTTAACACTCGAAGGCAGGATCTTCGATATGGCGAAGAATATTGTAAAGGGATTCGAGGATAACGGAATTCGCCGGCGCCGCTTTCAGCCCGGACGGGCAGACGCTTTTCTTCAACATTCAGACGCCGGGGCTGACCTTCGCACTCTGGGGGCCATGGGGCGATGGAGCACTATGATTTTTGAAATAACCGGCAATCGAATTTAACCATTTGATTGCCGGATTATGTACTTAGCCAGGGTATCCAGAGGACTCTTTGATTGCCTCGATCTGGGAACGATGCCGGTCGGTGTGCTCACCCAACAGGATCATCCATTGATATGCATTGAGCGGGCCGAAGGCCGGATGCGGGAAGATCTGATCGGTCAGGTCGACCACTTCAAGGCGCGGGCTGGCTTCACGGAATCCCTGTAGCGTCTGTCGCATGCCGGCCAGCGCATCGGCGATTGATAGTGTGCCGCTTGGATGTACATGTTCGGGAGCCATGAATTTCGGAGGCTGATTCCCTTCGGCATCGAGGGCGGTCGGCCCGAGATCAAGATCCGTTTTCGCCGCTTTGCCGGTGGCTTCGGCACCCTTGAGCAGTTTATATGTGATGCGCAGGAACCCATTGCTGACGATGCTGACGTGTTCGACGATTTCGGCGATCGACCACTGGTCCGGAGCGGGTTTGAAACCGGCCTGTGCCTCAGTCAGGCCCGAAATCGATGCGGCGAACCGTTCGGTGGCGTTCTGATTGGCGGCGAGAATGTCCTCGATGGTATGAAATCTCATTATCAAGTCTCCGTACTAAGCCCGCTTATTCCTCAGGATTGTGGTCTGAAATAGAGCACCACGCTCGAGCCGATGACGACCAGCAGAAATCCGACATAGAGCATCGGATTGATCGATGATTTCGGCGGGTGGATGATCATCGTCACGAGCACGTTGACGACCGGAGCGCCGCCGAAGACGAGCGGCATGACATAGGTTGGCAGTCCGCCGGATTTAAAAGCCCAGATGATGCAGGCGGCTCCGATCGCTCCAAGCGCCCCGGCGATCGTCGCCGTCATCGTTCCCGACAGGTTGAATCCGGCGCTCGAGAGCTGACCCTGTGACGCAAGCCCTCCAAGCGGCACCAGAACACCGATCAGAAAATAGGCGACTCCAACGCAGAGCAGAGCCCGCAGCGGGCTGCCGAGTTTCATCTGGCCCTGATGCAGCATTGCTCCGTAAATTCCCCACGAAATAACCGCTCCGAATGCGAAGATTACCCAGACCATAGAGCTCTTTTTCTCCTTGTTCATGTTCAGTCTGTTCCTCTGAATGTTTGATTAATTTCCTCGCCTGAAACAATAGATCGCACTGTTGGTGCGGACATACAACTGATCATCGGCGATGGCAGGGGTGGCGAATACCTCATCGCCGAGCGAGTTGACGGCCAGTATCTCCCAATCGCCCTTCGCGCTGATGACTGAAACGGTGCCGTCCTGGCTGACCAGATAGACTTTTCCGTCAGCTCCGACGGGCGATGCGAAATATTTATCGATCGCGCCTTTGAGTCGGTCCTGTTTGATGATCGATCCGGTCTTCGGATCGAATGAGATCAGGATGCCGCTGTCGTTGACCATATACAAGACACCCTGATAAAGCAATGTCGAGGGCACCTGCGGGACCGGTTTCTGGTATTTCCATTGAATTGCAGAGCTGCTCATATCACCCTTGCCGCCGAGCTTGATCGAAAGAAGCCCGTTTTCAGCTGAGAACATCGCGCGGCATGTCTCCCATTCCTTCTTCGAGAGCGATTCGTCTCCATCCGAGTCGAAGAGGACAAAGTAGCCTTTGTTTTGGAGTTTGGGGTTCGGCATTTCAGTCCTGGCAATACCGCCGTTTTTGTCCGCGTCATACTGTTTCAGCGCCTCTTCGAAAGAGGGCAGATAAATCTGCTGGCCGGGTTGATTTTCGGGCATGCCCCAGCCGTTGATGTAGAGCATATCGCCGTCGATCGAGGGGACCGACTTCATTTCGCAGGCCAGTCCTCGGACGTACCAGAGTCGCTCGCCATTCTCGGGCGAATATGCGGAAAGCTGAAATGATTCCGCGATCAGAATCTGTTTCTTTCCATTCGGCGGCTGATAGACGATGGGTGTGGAATAACCGGAGATGACTCCGGGGCGATCGACCTTCCATTTCAGCCGGCCCGTGTTCCTGTCGACGGCGATCAGGTAAGATGTCGAATCCTGGTCGCAGGGCAGAATGACATTGTCGTCGACGATGACCGGTGAAGCGCCGAATCCGAAGACGATCTGAAATGGTCCCAGCGGCATCCGCCAGCGCTCTTTTCCGGCGGCGCTGAATGAGATCAGACCGAAATCGTGAAAGAAAGCATAGACGTTCTCGCCGTCGGTGACAGGACTTGGAGACGCCGGATTGTTCGGCTTGAGAAGCTTGTTTTCACGGTTTCGCGGAACTTCGTTCTTCCAAATGATCTTCCCGCTCTTGCGATTCAGGGCGATGACATAAAGTTTGTTGTTCTCGATCGCAGTCACGAAAATATGTGCTTTAGAAATGATCGGCGATGAGTGCCCTGGAGGAAGCACAGTCTTCCAGACGACATTCTTTTCCGGTCCGAATTCGACAGGCAGATTTTTACTTTCGGAAAGCCCTGTTCCGTTGGGGCCTCGAAAACGTGACCAGTCGTCATTGGCGGCAATCGCGATGCTGAGAGTCGCCAGAATAATTATCGAATAACACAGGTGATGGTTTCTCATTGATTATGTCCAGTCGTGTTTAACCCATGATTGCGAGCATGCCCAGAAAAGGCTCGCCCAGCTTTTCGTCTCCGCTCAATTTCGTCTTCGCCGCGGCCTCCTGCCTCTGAAGTCCCTTGGTGAGCAGGCGCCAGGCCGTATCCTGATCTGTCTGTATATGGCAGGCGGCCGATTCGGCCTCACCTTGATAAAGGCGCCATGCATCGTCCTCACGCCTCAGAGTCCAGCTTCCGCCAGCTTCTCCGGTGACATTGATGACGATGCAGGTCCCGTCTACTGCTTTTGCATTTCTGAAAGTATGTGGCAGTCCACGGAAAAACGTGTCGATCACCGGGTGAAGCCATTTTCGAGAGGTCAGATCCGGTTTGCCGGCGGCTTCGCGAATCTGCTGCTGATGATGCCATTTTTCCGTGTATTCTCGTGCGACATCGAACCAGTTTGCCGATCGCTCCTCGCCGGCCCAGGCAACGGGGAAGAAGGCTTCACCCTCGGGATCGAGTGAACTTAAGAGATCGCATACCTGAGGGCCCGTGATCTTTAGAAAATCGATCAACAGGCCCGGGCTGATCCGGCGAGCCGCCCTGACCCAGTCGACGTTGAGTTGATTGAGAAATCCGACCAGGTCAGCGTAGCCTGTGATCGGACTTTCGGGCGTAAGCAGCGGTAGTCGATCCCGCTGGTACGAGAGGCGGCGGATATCTGTGTCCAGCAGGTGCGCCACGATGTCGCGAACTTGCCAGCTGCCGGCTGATGTCGGCCGATGCCAGTCATCTTCTGAGAAGCCGGTCAGCATTGTGATCAGTTCATCATTAAGCTCGCAAAAGAGCCTTGAAACATGAATCGGTGTGACAGGTTGCATGAAGAAGTTTCCAGTGGAAGAAGTTTCAAGTGGAAGAAGTTTCCAGTTTCCAGTAAGTCCAAGGGTGTCTGAAAAGTCGTTAAATCTGTAACTATGAAACAGTAATTGCGTATCTTTACTGGAAACTGGAAACTGGAAACTGGAAACTTCTTCCACTTGAAACTTCTTCTAATTACATCATCTTCGCCGCGATCTCTTTCAGTAATTTTGCACAGAGATTGGCGGTCAGTCCGGCAACGTCGCGGCGCGGATTGAACTCGACGATATCCGCCCCAACGATCGGTGCCTGAATTCGATGGATCAGACTGATCGCCTGCCGCGTCGATAGACCTCCTGGTTCCGGATGTGACACTCCGGGGGCGAAAGCCGGATCGAGCCCGTCGATATCGAATGAAAGATAGACAGGCATTCCGATTTCCAGTGTGATATCGTCCCGCAAATCTTTCATCTCGATCGTTTCGACACCGAATCTGGCGATCTGATCACGTTGATGGCCGGTGAGCGACCGGATGCCGATCTGGATCAACCGCACTGCCAGCTGCTCTTCCATAATCCGTGCAAATGGGCAGGCGTGTGAAAATCGATTACCCGCGAACTGATCGTACAGATCTCCGTGTGCGTCGATATGAATGATCGTCAATTCACTGAAGCGGGGTCCGAACGCTTTCAATATCGGATACGTAATTGAATGATCGCCGCCGAGCGAGAGCGGTCGCATACCACGGTCGAGAAGCGATCCGATCGAAGCCGTGATGCGGTCGCGCATGGCCTCGCCCGGCAGAGTTTCAAGATCGCCTTCATCATGGAACGGCGCTGAGCCGAAATCGAACCCGTTCTCGCTCCACAGATTTGACGCTTCCGAAAAGAAGGCGTCGCGTATCAACGGCGGAGCTTCAGCCGCTCCGCGCAGAAATGACGAATCCTCGTCATATGGGATTCCGATCAGTCCGACACCCGACATTCCCGACATTCATGGATCAGAACGACAGACGGACAGCGACCTGCAGCTGCCGAGCGGTTGTGGCCGTCGAACGGATGATGCCGAATGACGGCAGCGGATCAGCCGTTGCACCGAAAACCTGCAGGCCCGGATTGCTGAAATTCGCGCGGTTGAACAGATTGAAGGATTCGACACGCAGCTGGATTTTTGTATTTTCGCCCAGCAGCGCCCAGCGTGTGTTCTTGGCAACTGCGAGATCGAAAGTCCTCAGGTTCGGACCTATGAATGTATTGCGTCCCAGAGTTCCAAGCGTGCCGGCAGGCTGCAGGACGAAGGCAGTCGGATCGAAATACCTGTCCGGCCCTCCCAATACGGCGCTTTCATAGCTGCGACCGGGCGCGAAACTCGGCCTGTCCTGCCCGAGCCCCGGACCCGACGACGGATTCCAGAGCGAGCGTGAACGATTGCTGGCCAGAAAGACCGTCAGCGGATTGCCGCTCCTCATCTGCCCGATCCCGATCAGATTCCATCCGTTCAGTATCGCTCCGGCTGTCCCTGTCAGGTTTTTTGCGAAGGGGATTTCCCAGGTGAAATTGAGGACCCAGTTATGTTTGGCATGGAAGTCGGCCAGACCTTTGTTGTAGTTCAGTCCCGGCGGTTCGGGCATGGCGGAGGTCGTTGCGTTCGTCGCATCCGAAAAGAATGTCGAAGCCTGAGTCGTGTCGATCGTTCGTGAAAAAGTGTAGGAAGACTGGAAATTCAGCCCGCGCGTGAAGCGTTTCCGAACCTCGAAGATCAGTGCGTTGTACCATGAGTTTCCGTCGCTGGTCTTCAGTTCGATCGTACTGAAGTTGGGGTTCAGCCTCGGCGCCCCTGCCGGATAAAGCCACGTCCCATCGGCCTGCTGGACGGGCTGGGCAGTGTTGGCGTCGGTATTGCGCAGCAGATGGACGCCCCGCGATCCGGCATATCCAAGGGTGACGACGGTGTCGAACGGGAGTTCCCGCTGGATGTTCAGGTTGTAGACGTGAATATAGGGGTTCTTGATATTCCACTCGATCGGCCTGATCGACAATGAACCGACCCTGTTGAACGGAGGGTTCGGAAACGTCGGATTGATGATGACAGGCCGCGGAGTGGCCGGCGGATTGGTCACTGTGACGATCAGATTCTGATGGTTGTTGGTATTGAAATAGATACCGTAACCTCCCCGGAGCGAAGTCTTTCCGTCGCCATTGATGTCCCATGCGAAGCCGAAGCGCGGGGAGATGTTCTTGTATGTCGGATTCTGATAAAGCGGCCCCGGCGTGACGGCGCTGTCGGTCAGGTTGCGCAACGAGATATCGCGGCCATAGATGTCTTCAGGCATCGTCGTGAATTCGTAACGCAGGCCGAGGTTGATCGTCAGGTTCGGGCGGATTTTGTAATCGTCCTGCGCATAAAATCCAAAGAGCGTGAAGCGCCAGTACCTGTCGAACTGCGCTTCGGGCGTCAGGCCGATGAAGCGGTTCGGACGGTTTTCAAGAAACGCCCGCAGATCGGGGAAGTTATAAATGCCCAGTGAAAAGGTCGGATTGACCATGTTGTCCTGGTAGCGTTCAGCCATCCCCCCGAATTTCAGCAGATGTTTACCGCGCGTGTGAACCAGAGAGTTGTTGAAGCTGAAGACGTTCTGGGTCAGCTGTACGTTGACAGAAACCTGAGGGCCGAATCGTGGTACTCCGCCGATGTCTATGTCTCCGACGAGTCTGCCGGGAACGAAAGGCTGGATGCCGGATGGGATATTAGCCTCAACGTCCTGTCCGATTCGTGTTCTGCTGAAACCGAAACGTGCAGTGTTGATCGTCCGGGCATTGATTACCCAGGCATGCTCTACTGTCGCGAACTGATTTCTTGATATGAATGACCGCGGAAATTGCGGAAAATCGGTCGGCAGAAACTGGTCGGCGTTGTCGTATGTGAATCTGGCGAAGATCAGCTGCCGGTTGGTCAGGTTATGGTCGATCCTGCCCTGAATGTATTCCTGATCAAGCCTCTCGCTGAAATTGAAGAAATATTGCGAGAGGTTGCCGACGCCGCCTGCAAGCTGAGGACCGTTAGGCAGCGGATAAAGATCAAGATATGGTTTGACCGCCGGATTGATTGTGATCTGCGTATCGACGATCTGTCCCTGTGCGTTGCGCGTCGTCAGAATGCCCTGGCGAGCCTTTTCGTCGGGCACGATCGTCGAGATCGTGCGACCGAGCCTCTGCCTGAAAGCTTCGGCTCCGAAAAAGAAGAATGTCTTGTCCTTTACGATCGGTCCACCGATCGTGCCTCCGAACTGGTTCCTCTTGAATTCCGGTTTGCCCAGCGGCTCACGGTCGAAGAAATTCCGCGCATCCATGTTGTCGTTGCGAAGGAATTCGAAGAGCGAGCCATGAAACTGATTCGTTCCCGATTTGCTGATGGCGTTGATCTGCCCGCCGAAATTGCGTCCGAATTCGGCCGAATACGAATTGGCCTCGACGCGGAACTCTCGAATCGTTTCAGTTCCCAGGACTGTGCTGGCGGCGCTGCCCGCAGGGCCATTGGTGAAATCGTTGAGCAGCGTGCCGTCAAGCAGGTAGACATTTGACCTGATATCCTGCCCGTTGATGGTCATACCCAGACCGTGAGCGACGACCGAACCGCCATCACGTTGCTGATATGCCGTCACTCCCGGCTGGAGCAGGGCGAGATCGGTGTAATTCCGCCCATTGAGCGGAAGCTCGCGTATGGCGCGCTCATCGACATGGTAACTCAATTCCGCTGTCGAAGTATTGACCAGCGGCGATGTGTCAGTGATATCGATCTCCCCGCTGATCGATACCTCGAGGCGCAGATTCAGCTCGGCGTTTTCGCCGATCGTCAGACTGATCTTTCTGGCCGCCGGCTTGAACCCGGTCTGTTCAGCGCGCACTTCATAATTTCCAACTCGCATCTCGGGAAAAGTGTAGAGACCCTCATTGCTGGTCACCGCACTTCGCATCTGATTCGTTTCCAGATTCTTCGCGGTCACCTGGGCGCCGATGATCACGGCGCCATTCTGATCGGTGACGGTACCGCGGATATTGCTTGCCGTCTGCCCGAAGCCGACAGCTGAGAGCATAATAAAAGATAAAAAAACACCGCTTAGTTTCAACATCATCATCAATATCCCGATCTGGTTCCTGTTTGATTGCCAGGGTGACTGAACAGTCCGGCGATCACCCAATATTCGGTGTTTCCAGACCGCAGTGACCGTATGCCGGCGCACATGCCGTTTATATTCGAATTTCTGAAAAACTGATTTTCTCAGGATGAAACGCAATCTGCAACCGCCAGACGCGTTTGCAATTTCCACGGACAACATGTGATAGTACGTCACGTTTTGGCGAATAGTTTCTGATTCACAACTGATTCCGGCATTCATTACGACCCATGAAGCGACTTGTCATGATCATCGCGGCCGTGGCCTTGTACGTCCTTCACCAGGATTTCTGGTTCTGGCGGACGGCGAAGCCTTTGATTCTGGGCTTTCTGCCGATTGGGATAGCCTACCATGCAGGTTACACAATAGCGGTCTCTGTCCTCATGTGGGCGCTGGTGACATACGCCTGGCCAGGCCATCTTGAGGAGATAGCTGAAGACCTGGCGGCGAGTCCCGGTGAGGAGGTACGGCGACCTTGATACCTGCGCTATTCGTCTTCGGATATCTGGCTATCGTGATCTACATCGGTGTCTTTGCCTTCCGGCGGGCCGGGGGCGAGCATCCGGCTGAGGATTTCTTCCTGGCCGGACGTGCATTGGGACCACTGGTCTTCCTGCTCTCGCTGTTTGGCACGAATATGACTGCCTTCGCGATTCTTGGATCGTCGGGCCATGCCTTCGCAAACGGAATCGTGACCTTTGGGCTCATGGCATCATCGTCGGCACTCATTATTCCGCTGGGGCTCTATCTTTTTGGAACGCGTGTCTGGTCGCTGGGCAAGCGCCTTGGTTTCATCACACCGGTGCAGATGTTCCGCGACCGCTGGGAATGCGGGCATATCGGGACGGTCATCTTCGTCGTTCAGGCGTCGCTGCTGGTGCCCTACATCATCATCGGAGTCATGGGCGGAGGCACGGCGCTTTTCGCCATCAGCGGAGGTCTGGTTCCTTACTGGACGGGAGGAGCCCTGGTCGCAATGGTCGTCATGACCTATGTCTTCTTCGGTGGGATGCGCGGAACAGCCTGGGTCAATGCCTTTCAGACATCACTCTTTCTGCTCTTCGGTGCTGTCGCGCTGATCGTGATCGGCAAGGGGATGGGCGGATTCACAAGTGCGATCGGAGAGATGCAGTCCAATCCGTCGCTTTCGCCACTGTTGACGCGCGAGCGAATCTCTCCGCTCTTCTTTTTCAGTTATACTTTCATTCCGCTTTCATCTCTGACCTTCCCGCATATCACGATCTTCTGGCTGACGGCCCGCAGGATGACGCAATTCAAAAAGACGATCATCTTCTATCCGATCTGCATTCTGGCCATCTGGTTGCCGGCGACATTTCTGGGAGTGGTGGCGAACCGCGCTTCCGATGTTCCGGCGATCAGGGCGAAACTCGAGGCTCGGCAGACTCTGACGATGCAGTCAGCGGAACTCAGTCCCGGGCAGCGCGCCGAGCTCCGCGCCAAATCGGCCGGCGACGATGTGCTGCTCAGACTGCTCGAGGCTTATGCGCCGATCTGGCTGGCGGGGCTGCTCGGTGCAGGGATTATGGCTGCCGTCATGGCCAGCGATTCCCAGATTCTGGCGCTCTCGACCATGTTTTCGGAGGATATTTTCACGTTTTACGAGGGGAAGGAGAGATTCGGCGAATCGGCCCAGGTCATCACCGGGCGCATCTTCGTCATCGTATTGACCGTCATCGCGTATATTATCGCGCTCAAATTCCCGCAACCGATCTTCGATCTGGCGGTACAGTACGCCTTTTCAGGCTTTTCGGCTCTCTCGCCGCTGCTGGTGGCGGCGCTCTTCTGGAAGCGGAGCACGAAATGGGGGGCTCTGGCGAGCACTCTCTGGACTGCTGCCAGCGTTTTTGCCGTGGCGATCTTTCAGGCTTCGGTTACGGCGCCCGGCGCAGTCCTGACGCTCGGCGGAATTGAAGCCCTTGCGAGGACCCCCGGCGGAACGGCCGTCTTCGGATTCATGCCTGTCGTTCCGATGACGATCGTATCGGCGTTGTTGATGATCATTGTTTCGCTTGTTACTGCCCCGCCGAAGAATGAGACAATTGACCGTTATTTCGCTAAATGATAAGCACCCCATGAATAATGACGGAGGATAACCATGCCCATGAGTGACACAACCGCCACCGCTCCGCGTCTCACACCCGTGCAATGGCTGATCTGCGTCATCGCCTCGATCGGCTTCGCGTTCGATATTTACGAGCTCTTGATGCTGCCGCTGATTCTGCCACCTGCATTGAAGGATCTGGGTGGCATTCAGCTTGGCAATCCGCAATTCGCATACTGGCGCGATCTGATGTTCTACCTGCCGGCTTTCTGTGGAGGTATTTTCGGACTTCTCGGAGGGTATTTGACCGACAGGCTGGGGCGCCGGCGCGTGCTAGTCTACAGCATTCTGCTTTATGCTTTTTCGGCTCTTGGCGCCGGGTTTGCCACATCGTTGCCGATGCTTCTATTTTTGCGCTGCACGACATTCGTCGGAGTATGCGTCGAATTTGTTGCGGCAGTGGCGTGGCTGGCCGAGCTTTTCCCGAATCCGAAACAGCGTGAATCAGTGCTCGGATACACTCAGGCGTTCTCTTCTCTCGGCGGGTTGATGGTCAGCGGAATGTTTGTGCTTATAAGTAAATACAGTTTTTCGCTGCCGGCGATCTATGGAGCGCATGCCGAATGGAGATACACGCTGATTTCCGGAGTCATACCTGCAATCCCGCTGATTATCATCAGGCCGTTTTTGCCCGAGTCTCCAGCGTGGCAGGAGAAGAAGGATGCCGGGACATTGAAACGGCCGAGCATCGCAGAGATCTTCAGCCCGGCATTCCGACGGACGACGATTGTCACGACGCTCATGTTCGCATGCGCCTATGGCGCGGCGTTTGGCGCCATTCAGCAGTTGCCTCAGATTGTGCCAGGTCTACCCGAACTGAAAGGACTGACACGCCCGCAGATCCAGCCGATCGTCGGAGCCGTGCAGATGGTTCAGGAGATCGGCGGTCTGGTCGGACGCTTCCTGCTGGCCTTTCTGGCCATACGCATCCTTTCACGCCGCAAGCTGCTGCGCGTGTTCCAGATTCCAGGCCTCATCATTTTGCCGCTGGTCTTCATCTTTCCGGCGACCAATAATCTTGATCTGTTGAGGGTAGGCATCTTCTTCTGCGGCCTCTTCACCGTGGCCCAGTTCAGCTTCTGGGGGAATTATCTGCCCCGAGTCTATCCGGTTCACCTGCGTGGAACCGGCGAAGGCTTCGCTGCCAATATCGGCGGACGCATGATCGGAACCTCCGCTGCATTGCTGACTACGCAGCTCGCCGGGCTTATGCCCGGCACCACTCCGGCCATGCATCTTGCTTATGCCGCGGCTGCTGTCGCATTTCTGGTCTATGCGGCCGGACTGGTCCTGAGCTTCTTCCTGCCTGAACCTAAAACCGAAGGACTGCTCGAATGAGATCGGTTTGAACTATTTGCAGCTCATGGCTTGATTCGAAGGGCTTGAGACGATACGATTTATCAGGTTCGAAACCTCTTACGAACCGCTTAATCCTTATTTTTTTGACTGGCACAGGTGTGGCCCGGATTGAGGACCCCCCTCATGAGAACGCGGATCAACCCTGTTACGAATTTTCAGGAGTAAAAGGAAGACATCGATGAGGAAATTTCTCTCACTAGTGACCGTAATATTTGCGGTAGTCGCGTTTTTAGCAGTCACGCAGAATTTGTCCAGCGCTGCCATCCCGCAAACAAAGAACAAGAGTGCCATCGCATCCACATATGGGTTGCAATGCTCGAAGTGTCATGGCGAGGACGGGAAGGGAATCGAAAGTCTGCAACCGCCCGATTTTACCAGCGCTGACTGGCAGAAGAGCAAGACAGACAAACAGATTTCCGACGTTATTCGCAACGGGGCAGGCATTATGCCCGGCTATAAATCCAGCCTCTCAGCGGCCAAGATCACTCAAATGGTCAAATACGTCCGCGCATTCGGGCCGAAAGCGGCGAAGAAATAGCAGTCGGAAAAACAGAACCGGGAGCGTTAGCGTCCGGGTTCCTTCCAAGAGCGTATGCTTGATAGGAACCCGGTCGCTAACGCTCCCGGTTCCGTGTCCCCGGTTCTGTATTCAATTCTTGATTGACTTGAGCAGAGTCTGAAAGTCGGACTGCGCCGCGGCAATCGTCTTATCGGGGCCGGTGATCTTGAAGAAGACCTCACCGCTGCCTGTTTCGACAATGGCGCCAAGCAGTCGATAACCGGGTTTTCGTGAAGGCGCTCCTCCCATCGCCATCCCTCCGGCGGTATAGACCCCAGTCAATTCGACAGTCGTGACACTGAAGCCATTGATGGTCTCCTGCTTCTGCTTCGCCTTCGCTTTCGAAGGGCTGCCGTCAGGCTGATCGAACTGAGAGATCCAACGATCGATATTGGCTGAGACACCTCCGCCGATATCCTTGAAGACCGCGCATTCACCCCCTTCATTATCGCCGGGAGCGGCCGGGATGAGATAGGTTGCCGCGCGCATCGGTTTTTCCGGGCCGGTCTGCCATTTTGGCGGAGCTGTCCAGTTGATGCTGCCGGCGGCGGAGGCTCCGCCTCCCATCATCGGCATCGAGGATGGCGGCGCTGCCGATTCGCCGTGGCCAACTGCGATCGTGCCGCCGGCGCCGGATCCTGCAGGAGCGCCCGCAGGCGGCTGTCTGATCGACGTAGTCTCGGGCTGCTCCACCGGCTGCGGCTGCTGCGATCCGCCGCAGGCGACAGAGAATAACAGTATTGCTGTGAATAAAAGGTAAAACCGATTCGAGCTGATAAGGCTCATAAAATAAACTCCTTTGATGAATTTCAGTCCGCGGGAACCGGTGCTTCTCCGGCAGAGGCCCTGGATGCCCGGTTCTTAAAGAATAGTAAAAAGATAAGCAGAATGACAGCCGCGAAGATGGCCGGTTTGCCCCACAGCGGAGTCCATTCCATGGCTTTCAGCTCGTCCTTGCGCAGGGCGCTCTTTTCGGCATCGACCTGAGATGCCTTAGTTTCGAGGGCTGTCCGCTCGGCTCCTGTGGCTGTTGGGATCATCGCCCTGATCGACTCCAGTTCGGCGCTTTTCGCCACCATCTGCTCGGCTTTCATGCGGGCCAGCTGCGGTTTATGCTGCTCTTCCACATAGCCTGCGACTTTCGCTCCGATCGCCATTCCCAGACCGAGCGTGAAGAGAACCAGCATCCCCTGGGCCTGCGCTCGAATCTGTTTCGGCGCGGCCTGATCGGTATAGATCTGGCCCGTGACGAAGAAGAAATCGTAACAGATGCCATGCAGGACAATACCCAGAATGATCATCCACCGGATCTCATCCGGCGCTCCGATGGCGAACAAGCCATATCTTACCACCCAGGCCAGCATCCCCACGGCCAGCATCCATTTCACTCCCAATCTCACGAAGAAGAACGGCATGACCAGCATGAAAAATATCTCGGACATCTGACCGTAAGACATGGTCTGTCCGATCGGCAGCCCTGTCATCTCGACTACTCGACTGGTGAGCTGATAATAGAAGGCCAGCGGAATGCAGATCAGCATCGATGAGAGCATGAATACCAGGTAATTGCGGTCCTTCAGCAGCACGAAGGCGTCCAGACCAAGAATCTGCCGGATCGTGATCTTGCCTTCGCTGACCGGCGGCGTGTGCGGCAGCGTCAGGCTGTAGAGCCCCAAAGCCAAAGCAGCGGCGGCAGTCAAACGGAACATCTCGATCCCTTTCTCCCATCCGACCCAGCTCAGCACCAGTCCCGCTGCGATCCATCCGATCGTGCCCCAGACGCGAATGCCAGGGAAATCCTTCTCCGCATTCGAGACGTTTTTCATGGCCAGCGTATTAGTCAGCGCCAGCGTCGGATAGAAGGTCAATGTATAACCGAACAGCGCTATATTGATCGCATCAGGCGACGGCGAGGCGGCGGACATGAGCGTCGTGGCGAAAAACATGAGCGCGGCGCCGAGTATGTGCATTGCAGCCAGAACTCGCTGCGCGGCGAAATAGCGGTCCGCGATCATTCCAACAAAAAACGGCGAGATGATTCCGGCGATCGGGCCGACGGCATAGGTCCAGCCGATATCGTCACCTGAAAATCCGATCGTTCCCAGATAATTCGGCGCCGTTACATACCATGCTCCCCAGACGAAGAACTGGACGAACATCATCGCCGACAACTGCAGGCGTAGTTTTAGATTCATTTTTCTCTCTCGTTTGTCCTGGAGTTAGTGAATACTACGATCTTTCTATTGTATTGATATGGCCGATTCTAACCGACTCACCCCTTGAAGGCGAGCCGAATGACTGAAATCTTCAGCGATTTCCTTGCCAAAGAGGGAATGGGGAAGTAAAAAGTAGAAAGTAAAAAGTAGAAAGCAGTGCTCCGCCATTGTGATGATGAGGTAAAGCGATCGAGTGGCTGGGAAAGCATTTTTGCAATTATTTATTCCTGCTCGACTCTTTCAGAGACTTGAATTTAGCCCGGTCCTTGAGGGCCGGGCAGTCATCCTCTTCGCGGGGATAAGACAAACAATGTTGGGTGATATGACAGAAAAATACAGATACATCGGGATCGACCTTGGCGGGACCAACATCAAGGCCGCCCTGGTTAATACAAATACCGGCGAGATCTCAGCCGTGCATTCGATACCTACGAATGCGCGTGAAGGGCACGATTCGGTCATTGCTCATATGGCCAGACTGGTCGATGAGATAATCAACGACAGCGGTTTTTCGAAGGACGATATCGGCGGAGTAGGTGTCGGGCTGCCCGGCTCACTCGATATGGAAAAAGGGCTGACTGTCTTTCTGACGAACATGCCGGGCCACTGGCGCAATGTGCCTGTCCAGGCGCTGCTCTCGAAATGGACAAGTCTGCCTGTCGCGCTCATCAACGATGCGCGTGCGATGACCCTCGGCGAATGGAAATTCGGCGCCGGACGCGGAGTCGACATCGCCTGTTACACGCTGGGCACTGGAATCGGGGGAGGGCTGGTGGTCAATGGTCGATTGCATCTTGGCCCGACAGGATCAGCCGGAGAGCTCGGGCACGTCTGCGTCGATTTCAACGGACCGGAGTGCGGTTGCGGAAGCCGCGGCTGCATCGAGGCCTTCGCCTCCGGACCCGCCATCGCCTCCATGGGAATGAAGGCTGTCGTCCAGGGGCGAGGAACCAGAATCGCTGATCTGTGCGGCGGAGACCTCAACCGCATCACACCTGAACTCGTCTGCGAAGCGGCCCTTGCCGGGGACCAGGTCGCCAAAGATATTTATGAATTCGCCGGGATGATCATTGGCGTCGGAGTCGCCAATGTCGTCACCGCCGTCAGTCCTCGCAAGGTTGTTATCGGCGGCGGCGTTGCCGCGGCCGGCGAACTGATCCTCGATCCGATTCGCCGGTCTCTGGCTGAACGGGCCTTCATGACCGAAACCGTCAAGGTCGAGATCGTTCCCGCTTTACTGGGCAATACCGCCGGTCTGATCGGCGCCGCCATCTGGGCCCGTAATCACGTGGAAGAAGGAAATAAGTAGAAAGTAGAAAGTAAAAAGTAGAAAGAGGCCGCTTGCTTACGCGCGCGGTTCCGTGAGTGCCTTTCTACTTTCTACTTTCTACTTTCTACTTTTTACTTTCTACTTCATTTCCCCACCAGCCCATTTGAGAGCATTGACAATCATTGTTTGAAAACGCTTGTCGCGCCAGACTTCAGGTCGATGCCCCAGAGCGGTGTAAAAGACCCGACCCTTGCCGTAATTGCGGAACCATGTCAAAGGGAACTCCTTCGCCTTGATCCCTCTTTTGGTCATATCGGTGTTGGCCGTGTCCAGACTCATTGTCACTGTGACGTTCGTCTTGTTGAACTCCTTGTACTGGTATATCTCTTCCTGCAGTCTGAATGACTCCTCCCAGTGGTTCGAGAGAGGATTTGTCCGGTCGTGCGCCTTGATTCCAACTGTGTCGTTCTGCGTCCAGGGGTGTCCGTCGAAGTATCCGCCGATCATCTCGCCGTATTCCGGCCACTTGTAGAAGGTGTCGGTTGCGCTGTGAATGCCGACGAATCCTTTGCCGGACTTGATGTAGTTTAGAAAACCTGTCTTTTGGGCATCGGTCAGCGGCAGTTCACCTGTGGTGTAAAAGATGACGACGTCGAAGTTGCGCAGTCCCTGTGGTGTCAGGTAATTCTGGGCCCTGTGCGTCAGCGTCACTTTATAGCCATTGGCTGCTCCCAGCTCCTCGATCACATCTTCAGATTCGTGCAGTGATGCGTGACGAAATCCCATCGATTGAGTGACATAGAGAATGCGCAGAGCTTTCTTCTGGGCTTCGACGGGCTGCCCGGCTTTGATCACCAAAAGGCTTACAGTGACTGCCACGCAAAGTGCAATTAATAATAACAGGCGCTTGATGGTCATAAATTCTTCTCGTTTCGATTGATTGAAAGCGGGAGCGCCGGTATTGACGGCGCCTCCGAAAATAATCGTCACTCAGGAGCGATAGGCCTCTCTGCCGACGCCCTGAACCGGAATATCCTGAGCGGCGAGCACTTCGTTCTGGAGCGCGTACATGCAGGCGGCCGCTTCGTCGATTCTGCGTGTGAAGGCGATCGAGCCCTCGAGGATCGGTTTAAGCTTGTCCTTATCCTGAATGCGCGCTTTCGGATATTCGTGTTCGACGATCAGATAGGTGTTGGCCGGATCCAGATCGAGCAGTTCGCGCGCCGCCAGCTGATGGTCCAGCCAGTCGACCGTACGGTTCTGCAGGTAGGCCAGCGGATCGTGTTTCGCCGTGCCCGGCAGTTCATGTTCGCAGAGCACGACCTGCTTTTTCCAGGCGTTCAGATGATCGGCAGGGTTGGCAGATGGCTCGCCTTTGATCATATCGCCGCGCTCCATGGTCTGGCCGCCGTAGCCCCAGGCCGAAACTCCGCGCGAATCGGTGACCTGCCCCTTGACGTGGAATCCGCCGATCAGGAAGTTGTAGCCTTCGTCCTTGAGATACTGGAAGAGCGATCGCGTATCCTGGCCCATGAGGATCGCGTGTGACGGATCATAGTGGATGCGGAACTGGTCGCCGACGCCGTTGCGTTCACAGATGCGGTGCAGCGCAATCCACGGGCCTGGAGCGTATGCGATATTGTTATGCCAGTTGTCGCCGGGCACCCAGCCCGGCATCGGACACTGTTCGATGCGGAAGACCAGTCCGCGCTCCTTCGCCGCTTTGAGCAGCGGGATGAAGTGCTCTTCGAAATCGATCAGATTCTGGTCCATGTTCATCTGCTGGTTGCGACCGACGAAACCGCAGACGGCGTCAACTCCAAGAAAGACGGCCGTATCCATCGCACGCAGCATGAAGTCATGCTTCTTTCTGCGGATCGCGGGATCATGATGGAGCATGTTGTCGAAATAGCCGACTTCAGAAATCCCTATTTTGTGGTGATCGAGCGCGGCCTGAACGCGTTTGGCGCGGTCCTTGCTGAAAGGCTGGCGCAGGTCCAGCGTATTGGCGACCGGGTCAAGCATCGCTTCAGCCGGGATATCGGCTTCGGACGGATGGAGCGCCGAAGAGACCTGTATGTAATCGGCGCCAAGTTCGCGCGCGAAAGCGATCCATTCCTCCATCGCCAGATCCGGATCAGGATCCCGTTTTTCGCGCGGCGTCAGTTCCTGCAGCGCGGCTGTCAGCACGCCGATCTTCATGAATTTCGGCTCGAATTGCCTGATGGACATTTATACATGCCTCCTGGAAAGATATACTTTGCCGGCCTCAGGCCGGGCGATTTCATTTGTTTGATAGCGTTCAACGCACGATGGCAGTGCCTGGAGAGGATTGTTTTGCCATCCTTTGGATACTGCCTTAGCCTTTATGGAGTGTCAAGCTTTGTCATATTACGATTCACACTTCCAGCCCGACAGAGCGCATCAGTTCGAGGGCATTGCTGCGGGTGACGACACCGGGGCGCATGCGGTAATCGAATTCGATTCGGCCGTCCTTGAGCTGATCCTCGAAGTGGACGTTGATGGCGCGGTCTCCGAGGGTCGCTTCGATCTGAGTCAGCGCCAGATCGTGAGTAGTAACGATGCCGACGGCTCCGCGTTCGACCAGGCCCTTGACGACGGCTTCGGCTCCGATGCGCCGGTCGTGTGAATTCGTCCCGCTCAGAATCTCGTCCAGCAGGAAGATTACCGGCAGCCCGCCTTTCGTCAGCTCGATGATCTGGCGCAGTCGCGTGATCTCGGCATAGAACCTCGATGCTCCGGTCTGCAACGAGTCCAGGATGTGAATCGAGGCCCCGATCGCGAGCGGTGAAATCCTCAGATTTTTTGCGCGGACGGGAGCGCCGGCCAGAGCCAGGACCGCGTTGACTCCGACCGTTCGCATCAAAGTGCTCTTGCCGGACATGTTCGATCCGCTCACGATCATGACACGGGTCACACTGCCGAGTGAGACGTCGTTGCGGATGCATCTGGATTCGGGGATCAGTGGATGGCCGAGCGCTTCTGCTTCGAATCGGATTTCGCCTTCGACCAGTTCAGGGAAGGGATCATGCGGGTGTTCATACGCATAGCCGGCAAGCGCGTTGAGCGCTTCGATCTCAGCGATCGCTTCGAGCCATCCCGCGATTCCGGCGCCAGATTTTTGCCGCCAGCGGTCGATCGCATAAGCGATCTGAGCGTGAATCAGCAAAAGGAATGCGATCGGAGCGAAGAACTGGTTGCGCGTCGAATCGAGGATCTGAGTCAGCCGCGCCAGATTCGCGATCTGTCTGGACGGAGGCTGTCCATCGCTTTCGAGGGCGCTTCGGAGTCTGGTCAATGCGTCGGACTCGAACTTTTCCGATTCGATTCTGCCGAGGATTTCAGCCAGCAGGAAGAGGTCCCTGCTTGGACGCTCGACATCGGCGATGATGCGCGAAACCTGGTTCCGATATCGGAACATGAAGAGCATGATCAGAATCAATCCGGCAAAGGCCAGTTGACGGTATCCGAATCCGAGCCAGAGGATTACCGATGTGAATGCATAGATGCCGATCAGTCCCGCGATGACTGGTATGAATCGTGATGTGAGCAGCGGTGGCGCGGTGCTCCAGGATGTCAGATCCTCGTGATGAATGCCTGACTGGATGTCCGAACCGAGCAGTGCGATATCTTCGCGCAGGTCCAGTTTCGAGCGGAGCTCTTCGACGGCATGCTGGCGGGTTGTGATCGTTTCGACAGGCGCCGGCGAGAGCAGCCAACCGGCGAGTTTCTCTTCGCCCGCGCGCGTGCGAGTGGTCGAGAGTAGTTCAAAGAGCGACCCATTGCCGAATATGTCGAGGTCTTCGGAGTATGGATGGTGCTTGTCCGCGAATCTTTCGCCGGTCTCGCCACTTCCCGCCCATCCGTCTTCGAGCCGCGCCAGGCCGCGCTCGTAGAATCTGACCGCGCGTTTGAGCCTGTCACGCCGACGATGGACCTGCTGGTGAGTCGCCATCAGCCAGATAAATGCGATCACCGGCGCCGCCAGCCACCACGGAGCGATCAGTCGTTCGAAAGCCACAACAATCATGATTGCAATGACGACGAAGATTATCCTGCGCCAGAGCCAGATGCGACGGTCGATGCGATCTTCGTGTTCGAGCGATCTTTTGCGGTCGGCGACACGGCGATTGTATTCATCGCGCGGGTCCTTTATTGCGTTGATCAAGCCGTCACCTGCCATTCCCTTTGAGCGCGAAGGCCACGTAAGATCCGCCTGATTTGCCTCTTCCTTTGCCTCCGCCGGCGGCGATGACTATGTACTGGCGCCCGTCGACCTGATAGGTCGCCGGAGTGGCGTTGCCTGCGGCGGGCAGCACGGTCTCCCACAGCAGTTGACCGGTCTTCTTGTCGAAGATGCGGAATTTGTTGTCGTGAATCGTGGCGCCGATGATGAGCAGACCATTGGATGTGACGATCGCACCGCCATAGTTTTCGCTGCCGGTGTTCTTCCGGCCCATCGCTGCCAGTTCTGGAAATTCGCCGAACGGGATCTGCCAGGCGATCTCGCCCTTGATAAGGTCGATCGCATTGAGCGTCCCCCATGGAGGCGCGATAGCAGGATAACCGTCCTGATCGAGGAATTTGTTGTATCCGTCGGTCGAATATTTGAGCCAGGTCGGAGAGCTTTTCGAAGGATCGGTCGTGATCCCGACATCTGTTCCGGTCAGGATGAATCTTGCGAGCGTGCGAATAGCCTCGTCACCGAGCATCGAGTAACCGGGCATTCGCCCCTGGCCGTTTTTGATGATCGCGCTGACATCGGCCTCTTTTCTCTTGCCCGCGAGTCCCTTCAAGGACGGGAACTCGGGCGGAGACCCGCTCAGGTCTGGTTTATGGCACGCTGCGCAGTTCGCCTGATAGAGCTTGCTGCCTGTCGTGATGGTCGTGCCGGTCGTTCGTTTCTGACGCTCGACGATTCGCAGAATCCACGCCATCTCGTTCGAGTTGACATACAACAGGCCGGTTTCGGGGTCGAAAGCAGCTCCGCCCCATTCGCCAGCGCCGTCGAACCCGGGAAAAACGATCGTCCCCTCGAAGCTGGGCGGCTCGAATTGTCCATTGCTGCGTACCTTGCGAAACTGTTCGAGAGCATTCTGATGGGCCTCGGGAGTGCGCTGAGTGAGCATGTCCACGGTCAGTTTCTGTCTTGCGAACGGCGGTGGCAGCGTCGGCAGCGGCTGAGTCTCGGCCAGCTTCTCGCCATCGACTCCCTCAGTCGGAACCTTGATGTTTTCAATCGGGAAGAGCGGCTTGCCGGTTTCACGTTCAAAGAGATATACGTGACCGGACTTGGTTATTTGAGCGACCGCATCGATCGATTTGCCGTCGCGCCGCAATGTCACCAGCGCGGGCGCCGAAGGGAAATCCCTGTCCCAGACATCATGCCTGACCGCCTGAAAATGCCAGATCCGTTCGCCCGTATTCGCATCCAGGCAGAGCAGGGAATTGGCGAACAGGTTGTCTCCGTGCCGGTTTGCTCCGTAAAAATCGAAAGCGGCGGATCCGGTCGGAACGAAGGCCAGCCCGCGTTTCTGATCGACTACCAGCCCGCTCCAGTTGTTTGCGCCGCCGGTGTACTGCCAGGCGTCTTTCGGCCATGTCTCGTATCCGAATTCGCCCGGTCGCGGAATAGTTCGAAATACCCAGCGGATCTTCCCGGTGCGCAGATCATAAGCCCTGATGAAGCCCGGCGCCGACGGCAGCGCCTCACTGACCAGGCTGCCGACGATCAGCATATCCTTGTAGACTACGCCGGGCGTTGTGACTGTTACCGTCAGCCCTTCCGGATCTCTGTCCAGCCCTTCGCGCAGATCGATGCGACCGCCGATACCGAAACTCGCGGCCGGCTTCCCAGTCTCAGCATCCAGCGAATAGAGCCACTGGCGGAAAGCGAAGTAGATACGCTTTTCCGACTCGTCCTGCCAGTATGTCACTCCGCGGTTGCGCATCTTGCCGAGGCGGGTTGCGCCTCCGCTCGGATCGAAACTCCACTGTTCGCGTCCCGTCGCGGCATCCAGCGCGACGACTCTGACTCTCGGAGTCGTCGCATACATCACTCCATCGATGATGATCGGATTGCACTGAATTTCAGAACCCTCGAACGCATCGCCGGATTCGTATGTCCAGGCGACCTCAAGTTGATCGAGGTTTTCAGGCGTGATCTGATCGAGCGTCGTGTAATGGATGTTCTCGGGGCCTCCGCCGAACATGCGCCATTCAGTGTAGGTGGGCCGATCTGAAATAGCGCTTTTATTCGATCCGCCCGGAGGATTGAATCCGATCCATACCGCTCCCACGATGAAACTACAAAAGATTGCAAGAATTAGATTTTTCATTAATTCAGATTTGTGATGAATGTTTTCGCAGCGCGCGTCCGGCGAGCTTTCCGGTCAGCCTGCCCTCATCGATCACCGCCTGGCCGTTGATGATGACGTACAGCATCCCTGTCGAAAGCTTGTTGTATTGTTCATAGGTAGCGTGATCGGTCAGTTTTGCGGGATCGAAGACGATGATATCTGCGAAATAGCCTTGTTTGATGCTGCCGCGTCCGGGGATGTCGAGAAGCTCGGCCACTTGACGGCTGCTGGCTTCGATCATGCGCGGCAGTGAGATCACCTTGCGCTTTAGAACGTACTCGCGGATCTTCAATGGATATGTGCCGAACCCGCGTGGATGTCCGCTGCGGCCGCCGTCGCTGCCCGTCATCATCCAGCCCTGCCGCATGAAATTCTCGATGTCCTTTTCGTTCATGTTGAACGATGCGACGCCGGCGCCGCCTTGTTTGATGATCTCGAGGGCGGCATCGATCGGACTGGTCTTGCGTTCCCTTGCTATAACGTCCAGGCGCTTGCCGGTGATATTCGGTACGCGGGATGAAATGATGAGCAGTGATCCGGCCCCGCCGCGCCGCCTGAGATTCTCTTCCATATCGGCGAGCAGTCGCTTGCGCGTGGCCGGATCGTTTATTCGTGCAATCAACTTTTCGCGTCCGCCGGCTTCGGCCCAGCGCGGCAACAACGCCGCCGCGAGAGAAGTGCCCGATGCCGTGTAGGGGTACTGATTGGCCGTCACTTTGAGGCCATCGGCGCGGGCCCTGTCGATCAGATCGATCACCTCGCCGCTCTTTCCCCAGACATCGGTCCCGAGGGCCTTGAGGTGCGAAATGTGCACCGGAAGATTGGCCTCTCGTCCGATCCTGATCGCCTCCCTGACTGATTCGATGAGTCCGATCGAGTACGAACTCTCATCTCGCTGGTGTGTATCATAGATACCGCCATAGTTTGCAGCGACTTTGGCCAGCTCGATCACTTCCTCTGTCCTGGCATAGCTGCCGGGCGCGTAGTAGAGGCCCGAGGACAATCCCCACGCGCCTTCTTCCATGCCTTGTCTGACCAGCGCCCGCATCCTGTCGATCTGGCCGGCGTCTGCCTGAGCGTCGGCCATTCCCATGACCATCCCGCGTACTTTGCCATGGCCGACAAACAGCGCGGCATTCGTGCCAAGCCCCTGGCGATCCCACAAGTCGTAGGTCTCGCGAATCGGAAATGGCCCGCTGCCGTCATTTCCCGTGATCACGGTCGTCACGCCCTGGAAAAGAAAATTTTCGTTCTGTTTGAATTCAGACTTCGACAGATATTCCCAGGTGTGCGTGTGGGGATCGATGAATCCGGGCGCGACGACAAGTCCTTTGGCATCGATCGTTCGCGCAGCCTGCAGTCCTGCATTTGTGGCATCGCCGATGAAAACGATTCGGTCGCCGCTGATTCCGATATCGGTGACGCGGGCCTCGCCACCTGAACCGTCGAGCGTGCTGCCTCCGCGGATGAGCAGATCGAGCCGCGAAGTTTGTGATGTCGATTTTGCACCCTTGAGGTGTTTATCCAGGAACCCCGCCGCGGCGTGATAGATCTCAAGCCAATGCCGGTGCAGCAGGAAGTCGTGAACTTCATCAGGATAGATGATCTGTTCGAATTCCACTTTCTGTTCGCGCAGTCGCCTTACCAGATCGACCGTTTGGACAAAGGCCACATTACGATCGTCGTCTCCGTGGATGAGCAGCACCGGAGACCGCCACTTGTCGATCGATCCGACGGGTGACGATTCTCGCGCGATCCTGACGGCATCACGATCGCCGTAATCGACCCAGGTGGCGCCCGAAATTCGTGTCGACCAGTCGTGGACGCCGTGCAGATCGACGCCTGCCGCGAAAATGTCGGAGTTGCGTGCCAGGCCCAGCGCAGTCAGATACCCGCCGTAGCTGCCTCCCCACAATCCTATCCGCGCCGGATCGACCTCCGAGCGTGAGCGCAGGTAATGGGCGCCGGCGACGATGTCCTGGTACTCCGATGCGCCGCCGCCTCCGCCGTTTTTGGCGCGCCGGAACGCCCTACCATAACCGACGCCCAACCGGTAATTGACCGACAGGACGGCATAGCCGCGACTAGCCAGATACTGGTTGAAGCCGTAAGCATTGTGGTAGTAGTAGCGATTGTGCCAGCCCGGAAACATCTGGCGCATCGGTCCGCCGTGCATGAAAATTACAGCCGGCAGCTTGTCTCCTTGTTTCGAGCCTTTCGACAGGAAGAGCTGCCCGTGTATCTCCAGGCCGTCCGCGGCCTTGAATGTCACCTGTTCAGGCGTGACCAGTTTGTCCGTGGGGAAGTCAGGCGGCAGGATTTCGGCGGCGATCACCTGTTGTGTGGCATTGCCTGATCTCAGATCCTTGCGGTAGACCATCGCCGGTTTCCGAGCCGTCGATCCGAAGAAGACCAGATTCCTGCCGGTTGCCGTAACTGCAGGGCGCCATTCGATCTGCTCTCCACTGAAAATTCTGCTCTGCCGGCCCGTCGCGACGTTCAAACGCCAGATGTGCCTGCGATTGATGTCTCCGCAATTTGAAGTGTAGATGATCTCTTTCCTGTCGGGTGTAAAAGTGACTTCTTCGTATTCGCAATCACCCGGCGTCAGAATGCGAGGCTGACCGCCATCTCCTGAGACGGCATAGAGGCGCATCCAGCCGTCGGCCTCGGAGGAGAAGACGAGAGTGTTATCTGCGGCCCATTGCAAGAGACTCTCACCAGCCATTGACGGAATCGAATCACGGACGGTCGTTCCGCTGCGCCAGATCTCTTTCGCCTCTCCCGTCGCCAGGTCGAAAGTCATGATCGCCCACGGATCCGGTATTTCCTGGAAGATGGCTCGCGGCCTGTTGCCGCGCGCCGGTTGTCGCACAAAGGCGACTCTTTTTCCATCCATCGACCAGAGCGGACGGCTGTCGCGGTCGACCGACGGCGCCAGATATCGTATCGTCTGCCGCTCGGTATCGAAGACTCCGATAAAACTGTGTGTCTGGCGCGAGCTGACGAACGCAACCATTTTTCCGTCAGGCGACCAGGCGGGCGAAAAATTGCTTCCGCGGGCATTAAAGAGCGGGTGCGGTTCAGACCCGGCGGCGATCTCGACCAGCCAGAGTTGGCCTTCATGGCCGAAGACGACGCGATTGTCTGTTGGCGAGACTACCGGCGAATGTCCCTCCGCCAGACGCAGCATTTCTCCAGTTTCGAAGTTAACGGCATTGATATCCTGCCGTGCAGCAGCGGGATCGCTCACCGGATTCGGGATGTCTCCGGCCGAGTTGGCATCTCCGCCGCGAACATAGACCACCCAGTCGCCACCGGCATTGAAACTCAGGTCGGAAAGTTCCTGACCGTCATCCTGGTCGTACCTGGTTAACTGGCGCGCCTTGAAATCAGTCCCCGCCGCCGCCCAGACATTACGTTTGCCCCGTGCATTGAACAGCCATGCCGCACGCTCGCCTTTTGGCGCCGTCACAAGGCCCGATGGGAACGGTGCGCTCAAGACCTGTTCGATCGTGAACTCATCTTTATTTTGAGATGCGCTCACATTTGTCGTGCCGTCATGCCGGATCAGACCGATAACGACAGCGCTTAGCAGAAAAAGCCCTGTGATTAGTCGAGTGATTTTCATAGTAGTTTCTTTCAGTAGGCAGTGGGCAGCAGGCAGCAGGTAGTTTCCAGTTTCCAGTTTCCAGTCGCTTCTCCACGCTTTCAACTGCAATCTTGCTCTCCTGTATAAACTTGCATCGTCCAGAATACTGGAAACTGGAAACTACCCACTGCCTACTGCCTACTGCCTTCTTTTAATTCTGTTCCGCAGTTTCGAGATAAGCACGCAGGTATCGGCCGGTATGAGAGCGATCGTTCTTCATGACATCTTCCGGCCGGCCGGTGACGATCACCTCACCTCCTGCGTCGCCGCCTTCAGGCCCCAGATCGATGATCCAGTCGGCCGTCTTGATGACATCCAGATTGTGTTCGATGACGATAAGCGATGCGCCGGCATCCAGCAACCGCCGGAAAGACGAGAGCAGCTTATTGATATCGTCGAAATGGAGTCCGGTCGTGGGTTCGTCAAAGATGTAAAGTGTCTGGTCGCCGGTCTTTCTGGTCAGGTACGAGGCGAGTTTAACGCGTTGAGCCTCGCCGCCCGAGAGTGTCGTCGCCGACTGTCCCAGCCGCAGATACCCGAGACCGACGTCATCCAGCACCTTTAACTTGTTGGCGATGCGTTGCGAATGAGCGAAGAATCCGATCGCTTCACGGACGGTCAGGTTGAGCACTTCATGGATGTTCTTGCCGCGGTATTTGACTTCGAGAACCGTCGATTTGAATCGTGTGCCGTGACATTCCTCGCAGACCAGTGCGACATCGGCCAGAAACTGCATCTCGACTGTGACGGTTCCATCTCCTTCACAGGCATCGCAGCGTCCGCCGGGGACATTGAAAGAAAAATGGCTTGCATTGTAACCGTGTGCCTGTGCCTCGCGAGTAGATGCGAACGCCTCGCGGATCGCATCATAGACCTTGATGTAGGTAACAGGGTTAGAGCGAGGAGTGCGTCCGATCGGCGACTGGTCGACCATGATGATGTCATCGAGGTGCTTGCCGCCCTCGAGAGCCGCGAATTTTCCAACCTGCCCCTGCCAGTCGCCCCGCTGGTGTTTGAGCCCTGCGTATAAACAGTCATGCACCAGCGTCGATTTACCTGAACCCGAGACTCCGGTGATGCAGACCATCATATTGAGTGGTATGGCGAGATCGATCTTCCTCAGGTTATGCTCCCACGCGCCGCGAATTTGAAGCTGGTGTTTGCCTGGATTGCGCAGCTCGACGGGCGATTTGATCTGCGCTTCGCCGCGCAAGTACCTCCCCGTGAGTGATGCTTCGTGTTTGAGCAGTCCTTTCAGGTCGCCTTCATAGACGATTTCGCCCCCCAGTTCGCCGGCCCCCGGACCGATATCAAGAATGTAGTCGGCCGCTCTGATCATTTCGGGTTCGTGCTCGACGACGAGCACGGTATTTCCGATATCGCGCAGGTTCTGCAGCAGTTTGATCAGCCGGTCACTGTCGCGAGGGTGCAGGCCGATGCTCGGCTCATCCAGCACGTAGAGCGCGCCGACAAGCGAGGCTCCAAGATGAGTGGCCAGCTGTATGCGCTGCGCTTCTCCACCGGACAGGGTTGACGCCAGTCGATCGAGTGTCAGGTAATCGAGCCCGACATCGAGCAGGAATTTCAACCGGCTGCGGATCTCTGAGAGCAGCCGATCGGCGATGGCTGCCTGCTCTTCGGTCATTTCAAGCCCGTCGAAGAAACGCACGGCGCTCTTGATCGACATCGCGCAGACTTCAGGCAGCGTGCGATCGCCAACGTATACATCGCGCGCCTCGGCGCGCAGCCTGCCGCCCCCGCATTCCGGGCAGATTGTATAACCGCGATACTTGGAAAGAAAAACGCGGATATGCAGCTTGTATTTTTTAGTCTCGAGCCAGTCGAAGAGTCCCTTGACTCCGTCGAAGCCTTCTCGCCCATCGATGACGGCACGCTTCTGTTCGGCCGGCAGTGATTCGAAGGGAACGGTCATCGAGATGCCTTCACGTTTTGCGAACTTTTTCAATTCCGTTCGCCACCAGTCGAATTGCGGTTTGGTAAATGGATCGATCGCTCCGTCCGCCAGTGACAATTGGCGATCGGGGATGACCAGATTCATATCCAGTCCGATCGTGTTTCCGAATCCCTGGCATGTCGGGCAGGCGCCGAACGGGTTGTTGAAGCTGAACAGGCGCGGCTCCGGTCGAATATATTCCAGGCCGCAGTTCTTGCACTCGAACTTTTCGGAGAAAGAAAGCCGGCGCGGGTCATCACCGACTAACTGAATTGCCGCCTGACCGTGGCCTTCGCGATAGCATGTCTCGATCGAATCGACCAGCCGGGTCTGCGAATTCAAGCTGACAGCCAGGCGATCGACGAGGACGAAGACATCATCGAAATCCTCGCGCTCATAGCTTTCGGGCGTTTGCAATTCAATCATCTCATCGCGTGCGGCATCGTATAATCGGGTGAATCCGCGCTGCATGAGGCTCATCAGATGGGCCTTGACGTTGATTCTGCGCGAGGCCGCTTTTGCGGCGCGAGGCTTTCTGGCCAGGGGTTTTCCGGCGGCTGCCGCTTCGGCAACGGCCGGCTCGGTATCTCTGAGATCAGTCCCGGCCGAAGCGGGGAAGACGACATAGAATCTGGTCCCCTGTGGCAGGGCCAGAATCGTCTCGGCGATCGATTGCGGAGTATCCCTCCTGACAATATCGCGGCAGTTGCGGCAGATGGTCACTCCGATACGCGCATAGAGCAGCCGCAGGTAATCGTATATCTCCGTCTGGGTTGCAACAGTCGAGCGCGGGTTGCGTGTCGAGTTCTTCTGATTGATGGCGATCGCCGGGCAGATTCCCAGCACCTCGTCGACATCGGGCTTGTCCATTCTTTCGAGGAACTGACGCGCGTATGCCGACAGCGATTCGACATAGCGGCGCTGTCCCTCGGCATAGATCGTATCGAAAGCGAGCGAAGACTTACCTGATCCGCTCACTCCGGTCACCACGGTCAACGAATCGAGCGGGATCGAGAATGAAACGTTCTTCAGATTGTGGACTCTCGCGTTCCTTACAACGATCTCTGTCAGGTCGGACATCCGCTGCTCCAACTGCTCCGCATGAAACTCGTGAAGATGCATACGGTCGATAATTTGAGATACACAAGAATCCACAATTTTACCGGAAAGTCGGTTACTTTGACAAACGCGAGAAAATACCCGGCGGCTGTCATCCTTAAACGCGTTGGTGTAATCTGAAACGAGCAGCATCGAGCCCCTGGCAAGGAGACACACAAGTGGATAATGAGCCCGTCAATGAGACCTGGAGTGATCGCTATTGCGTCTATGAGCTGATCACTCCAAGGATCGAGACCATGCGCGTCATGCTCGTCGACAACCTGATCGCCGACGAAAGCCATTTTTCAGAGATCGCCCGATCGGAACCCGGCTTCCACGCCGGCAAATGGGTTCGACTCGAAAGAATGATCGCCTCGATGGCCATGTCGAATATCGAAAACAACGTCAGGATGCTGATTCGCCAGCCCGACGTGCACCTGGTCCACCTCTCGGATTTGAATGATGATGTCGTTCGCGAATTCGATCCCGATGCCATTTTGCTCAGCGGGACTTACCGTGACTTTGACCTCTACTCTCCATCCCTGATCGAAGGCTTCAATAATTTCATCAAACGAAATAAAGTTCCGGTGCTCGCCATCTGCGGGGGACATCAACTTGTCGGGCAGGCATACGGCGCCCGGATCATGACGCTCGATGACAGACTGCCCGCCGAAAAACGTGAAGGCCGGCTGCTCGAATACCAGTATCGATTTGTCAAGATCACAGACATCTCTGATCCGATCTTTGCGGGCATCGACAGCCGGCCGACGATGCGCTGGCAGCGATATACCAAACGACGACATTTGTTGCGTGTCTGGCAGAATCACGGATTGCAGCTCGACCGCCTGCCGGAAGGCTTCTGCCACCTCGCCCGCGGTTACCTCTCTGAGATCCAGATGATGGTTCGACGGACCGTTGATCAGCTGATCTACGGCGTGCAATTCCACATCGAAAAATCGTTCCAGGACTGGCAGGCCGACAAGTATTGGGAGCATCGCAATGAGAGCCGCGACGGTCGGATGATCTTCGATAATTTTCTGGTCGAAGCGCTCCGATTTCGCGGCAGGGAAGAAAATCTGGTCGGCGACAGCGGACCCAAACCGGCCTCTGGAAAGGTTTCGGCCGGCTCGCAGGGCAGTTCATCGGCGGTCCCTGCCACAGGTTTTTAAACGATATGAAGATCAAAGTTCTCTTGTTCGGATCCTGCAGGGAAGCAGTGGGGTCCGGCGAAATCGATCTCGAGCTTTCAGACACGGCCGTCGCAGGCGATGCCTGGGCATCGACGACACAGCGGTTTCCTTCACTCGGCCAGTTCGAGAGGAGCGTGCTGCTGGCCGTCAATGAAGAGCATGCGAGCAAAGAGACTAAATTGAAGGACGGCGACACTGTCGCGATCTTTCCACCAGTTTCAGGCGGCTGAGAGTAAAAGAGAGGTTCCAGTATTGATATGGATCAGGATATTTTTGAAATCACACGGGAGCCGATAGACAAGGCAGGGCTTGAGCAGCGGTTGCTGACAGGAGCAGCCGGAGCGATCGTCACCTTCGATGGCGTGGTCAGGAACCAGACCAAAGGGCGTCCTGTCGTCAGCCTTCAATATGAGGCTTATGCACCGATGGCGGTCAAGGAGATGCGGCGGCTGGGAGATGAGATTCGCGAGCGCTGGCCAGAGGTCGATCGGATCGGGATCGTTCACCGGTTCGGAGAGCTGAAAATCTCCGAATCCTCGGTCGTTATCGTCGTCACCTCTCCTCACAGGCGTGTCGCCTTCGAAGCCTGCCGTTTCGCCATCGACAGGCTCAAACAGACAGTCCCGATCTGGAAGAAGGAGATCTTCGAGGATGGCGAAGTCTGGGTCGAAGGCCAGCTGCCAGACTGATTACTGTGGAAACGAAGTCTTTTAACTATTTAATCGCAAAGGCCGCAAAGAGAGCAAAGAATTAATCGCAAAGAACGCAAAGGGGCAAAGATTTTTGGTGATATGAAAATCCGGATTATTGCCTACTGGAGGTAATTCGAACACTGATCTTCCCTGTATATCTTTGCCCCTTTGCGTTCTTTGCGATTAATTCTTTGCTCTCTTTGCGGCCTTTGCGATTAATTTCTTCCTGACTTAAATGCCGGATCATTTTCAGCACGATGGCGGAAAGACCGGGATCGTAATGCTCTGAGCGCCGCCCGTCCGCGAACCCTGTGTGTTGAGCGTCAGCTTGTGCAGGTTCCGGGCGCCTTCGAATGCGTTGCCGAATGTGTTCGCATTCGGATTGGCGGTGAAGACCGAACCAAGCAGGCTGACCGATTCGTCGGTCGAATAGATCCGCATCCATCCGCTTCTTCCCGCCGGAATCGCCACCTCAAACCGCGGCACCGTTCGCGGGAAAGTGTTCGACAATGTGCTGCGAAACTGGCAGGCGCCTGAGCTGAAACTGAAACTGTATGCATTTTCAGCGTCGTCGTAGAGCAACCCGAAGATCGATCCGATTGGGGAGCTGCTGATCGCCATATTCCCGCCGATGCGGTTAAGTATAAGCAGCGTATTGTTGCCGCTCAGGCGATCGGTGATATTGTCGACCGCCAGGACGCGCGGCAGTGCATTGTAACTGTCAGGCGTTCCGGGCTGGTCGAAGAAGAGCTGCGCCAGAGATGTCGATCCGTTACAGCCCGAGAAAGTCTCGAACTGAGCGGCTATGGATTCTGCGGCGAGATTGCCTGTGTGACCCGTCGGGAACTTCACATACACATCCCCGATCAGGTAATTGAAATTGACAGGGCATCCCGTCACTCCGTCAACGGCGAGCGCCATCAGATATCCGGTCACCCCCGGATCGAGATCCGATGCCAGAAAATTGTAGGTCTGATTGGCCGTCAGGCAGACGAACATATCCGCTACAGCACACGTCGATCCATCAACGAAGAAAAGATGCACGAAGGCGGCCGAATTTTCATTCGTGTTGGTGATCGACAGGCGACTGTTCTGGGCGTTGAAATTGGTGATGCTGGACGTATAGACGTTGTATACCAGCATTGACCCGGCCTTCTGGTCGCTGATCGATGAAGTGTCCGGGAAACGGCTGCCGGGCTCGGCGGCCAGCGCTATCGTAGACAACGCGAGCGTCATGGCCATGGCCATCAATAGATGGGTAAATCGATGTGAGGCTTGCATGCTGAATCTCCTCTGATGAGCCGAATCTATTCCGGCTATGGTTCATCAGTGGCACCAGACACGGGGCTAAGCTCATTTCGCGATGGAATGCTTCAGCTCCAATTTCGCTGAGCTGTTCTAAGTGCGTTCTATTTAATTGTGAATTCTTCGAGGTAAGTAAATTTATCCGACCGGTGAGCCCCCTGAAGCGGGGAGGGGGAATGCCAACTCGATCGTCCAGTGATAATTCCGATTAAGTATATTGGCCATACATCCGCAGGTCAACAAAATAGTTAATTCTGCCGCAATTCTAATCATTCCTTCCATAGATGCTGGGAAAGAAGGTTCAGAAATGTTCCGACATCGGTTACGACACCGACGGTCTGCTGCGATCCTCTGTCGGAGAGCTTGGTCACAACGGCTGGATTGATGTCGACGCAGACCATCCTGACCCACGAAGGCAGCATATTGCCGACGCCGATTGAATGGAGCATCGAAGAGAGGCAGATGACCATTTTGGCGTCTTCGAGAAGGGTGGCGTAGGATCCCTGTGCCTTGATCAGGTCCATTTCGGTATCCGGCAGCGGGCCGTCATCGCGGATCGAGCCGGCGAGCACGAACGGGACATTATTTTTGACGCATTCGTACATGACGCCCGAGCGGATGATGCCGGCATCGACGGCGCCCTTGATGGAGCCATATCGGTTGACGGTGTTGATGGCTCGCATGTGGTTTTTATGGCCTTCTTCGATCGGAATGCCTCGATCGAGATCGACGCCGAGTGAGGTTCCGAAAAGCGTGTGTTCGATATCATGCACTGCGATGGCATTTCCGGCGAGCAGGGCATCGACATAGCCCTTGCGGATGATTTCGCAGAATGCCGCTGTTCCGCCGGTGTGGATGACCACGGGACCGGCGACGAAAACTATCCGACCGCCTTCGGCCTTGGTCTGGCGGATGATCTCGGCCACTTTACGGACTGCGGTTTCGGCGCGACGCTCAGACGATATCTCGTTGGCCATAAAGGCGAACCCGAGCCGGTCGCGTTCCTTGTATTCCTGCTGAATTCGAATCCCCTGCAGGCCGCAGACAACCATCTCTCCCTGTCTGACGTCACGCAATTTGCGGCACTCGACCTCGTTGTCCTTAACGATCAGGACGGCATCCATCCTTTGTTTGCCGGCCTCGATCCAACTGCCGTCAAGTCTCACGAATGTTCGATGATTTGTCGTCGAATAAAAGTCTTCGGGCACGACACAGTCCATTGGCGCCGGTTTGAGCCGTGCGTCGGTGATGCGTGCCTGATAACAGCCCAGTTCGACCAGTTCCTCAAGGGTCTTTTGCAGAACCTCGCGTGACGACGCCTGCACGCGAAGCTTGAGTTTCGAAAACTCATCATTCGTCCGGCCGAGCCGGAAATCCAGCACCTCATATACCGCACCGCATTCGATGACGCGGTCCATGATCTTCGCCAGAATCTGCGAATCGACAAGATGTCCTTCGGTCTCTACTATTTCAGCGTAATCCATAATTGTTCGGAACGCCGACCTCCGGTCGGCATAATACCGCCATTCTGGTTTTTAAACTATTATCCGATTTTCGGGTCCAGGCCGACCGGAGGTCGGCGCTCCGTTGGTATTCCGGTCGTGACTCGACTCTCTACTTTCTACAGCCGTGCCAACTGCTTGTCCAGCGCTTTTTCGGGTTTGATGGTTTATTCGCAGCCCGTTTGGGCGTATGATCGATAAGTCGTGTCCCGGGCAGTACCGGGATTGTCAATGCATCGAACCCTGGAGCTCTAGCCATGGCCAAGCAATTCTTCACTCTCATCATGGTCTTAATCCTGACGTTGAGCTTTGTCAATCTGCCGGCGGCGCAGGAGAAGACGCCCGGCAAACCCGCAGCCCGGCAGGATCCGCAGGAGGATACGATCCGCATCGACACGAGTCTGGTTACGATTCCCGTCATCGTCAGCGACCGCAGTGACATCTACGTTCCGGATATGCGACAGGACGAATTCGAGATCTTCGAGGATGGCGTGCGTCAGGAGATCAGCTTCTTCGCAACGACAAAGGAGCCGTTTCACGTGGTGCTCATGATTGATACCAGCGCGAGCACTCAGGAGAAGCTCGGTTCGATTCAGCGGGCGGCAAAAGCCTTCGTCGACCAGCTTCAGCCGGCAGACAAGGTTAAGGTTATTCAATTCGATGACCGGGTGGATGATCTGTGCAAATTCACGAGTGATCGCGCGGAACTCGGCCGGGTGATCGATGGAACGCGTTCAGGGGAAGGCACAAAGCTATACGATGCGGTAACTCTGGGGCTGAACAACCTCAGGCGGATCAAGGGGCGCAAGGCCATCGTTCTGTTCACGGACGGAGTTGACTGGCACAGTGACTATTCACGTTTCGAGCAGAACACAGAGGCCGTCGAGGAATCCGAAGTGATCGTCTATCCGATTCGCTATGACACGCGCCCTGAGACCGAAGAGATGTTGCGAAACCAGCGTGAGACGATCGGCGATACCGATCTCGGAATCATCTTCGGCGGGCCCAATAACAGGCTTCCACGGGGATCGACCCCTCCGACTGTTCCGGGCGGCGGCGGGCCTCCGGTTACGACCGGTCGCGGCCGAAACGATGACCCTTACCGGCTGCCGATCCCATCGATCAGCCTGCCGTTCCCGCGAGGCAGATATCCGGACGGGTCTCCCGGAGGCCGCTACCCTGATGACCGTTATCCCGATGACCGCAATCCTGGGAGGACACGCCTGCCCGGCGATCCGCGAATGCCCGGAGATGATCGGACAGGCACGGGCGGCGGTGGATTCCCGGCGCCTTCTCCTCGCTCACGCAGGGGGCCGTCACCAGCCGATTCCATCGGTACGATGCTCGATGGTCTTTATCGGACCGGTGATCAATACCTTCAGGAGATGGCCGCCAAATCAGGCGGAAAGCTGCATCGCGCCGATACGCTGCGCGACCTGCCCGCCGCTTTTTCCAGAATCGCAGATGAGCTGCGAAACCAGTACTCCATCGGTTATTACCCGTCGGCTCAGCGAAAAGACGGCAAATTTCATAAAATCCAGATCAAAAGCACCCGTCAAAATGTCGTCGTTCGATCGAAACCGGGTTACCGGGCTGTCCAGTAACTCACTACTCTGCTAACTAAATTTTCGGGCATTGAAGTCCGGAAGAAATTAATCGCAAAGACCGCAAAGGGGCAAAGAAATTAATCGCAGAGGCCGCAAAGGGGCAAAGATATGCAGGGAAGATCAGTATTCGAATTATATCCAATGGGCAATAATCCGGATATTCATATCACCAAAAAATCTTTGCCCCTTTGCGGCCTCTGCGATTAATTTCTTTGCCCCTTTGCGGTCTTTGCGATTAATTTCTTCCGGACTTCAATGCCCGAAAATTTAGTTTCCAGAGTACTCACAGAGAGGTAGACATTACAACAGCCTGTCGCGCAGGAAAGTGAAGATGCGCGTATAGGACTTCCTTGCAATTCCGGGCCAGTTGTCCGATGGCAGCAGAGCCGGGAAGGTTTTGGCGCCAGGATCATTCCACGTATTGTCCCAGCCTGATCCATCCCACAGCAGATCGATATTGATCGCTCCCATCTCTTTGACCAGGCCAGCCGGGTTGCGACCGTTATCCTTGAGTTTGTTGCCGTATATGCGATTGCCTTCCGGAATGGCGCCGACGTCAAAAGTTCTGCCTTCGGGGTAGGCGATTGCAAGACCGACCACGGCAACTCCGAATGAATCGTTGCCGCGAATCTCGTTTTCGGTCACTTCAGTTCGATCAGCGGCCATGATGATGAGGCCCGAGCCGGGAACGACGCGTCCGACAATCGCCGTCGCATCCCCGAAGTTGGGATGATTATTATTGATGATGCGATTGCGCACCACTTTGCTGTCGCTCCCCACCTTCGACGGGTTGTTGGGCAGCAGGAAGACGAGAATTCCGCCAGTATTCTGGTGGACGTAGTTGTTTTCGACCAGTGCATTGACTGAGTTTTCGATCTCGATGCCGGTCACGTTGTCGTGCGCTTCATTATTGCGGACTATGATGTCGCGGGACTGGCCGACATAAATCCCCGCATCCCTGATGCCTGTCACAAGGCAGTTTTCGATCAGCACACCCTTGCACTCGACCGGATAAACTCCGTAGAGACCTGTGTTGTGGACGACAAGGTCACGAAAAGTAGCATTCATCCCGCCATGAACGGTGATTCCGTTGTTGACGTAGTCTCGTATCGAAAGCCCTTCGATGGTGAAATTGTGGCTGGATGTGATAACCGCATCCGTCAGCTGATTGCGGCCGTCGAGCACGGCTCGCTGATCTTTCTCCTTAAGCCCGCGGATGGTGATGTTGTCGACATCGACCAGAAGCATCTCGTGATATGTGCCGGGCATGATTTCGATGACGTCTCCCGGGACTGTCTGATCCAGTGTCGCCTGGATCGATGTGCCTGGCTTGACGCGCCAGGTTCGCGGATCTCTGTCCGGCCTCGACATCGAAGTGGCGACTGCGATCGGCGCCGGCATTGCCGAGCCGCGTGCCGCCGGTTCGATCCTGGGAACCACCGGCAACCCTGACGGAACCTTCGCCGGGATTTCAGGCTTCTTCGATTCATCTGTCAGTGAGTGCAGGAAGGCGACGAGGTCTTTCTTCTCCTCCTGGGTAATCGAGAACCGTCGAATCTTGTCGTCCAGGTTCGGCAGATCCAGGCCGAATCCCTGGCCGCCTCCGAGCGAATAGAAATCGATAACCTCCTCAAGCGTCTGAAAACGCCCGTTATGCATGTAGGGTGGGGTCAGCGCTACGTTGCGCAAGGTCGGAACCTTGAATGCGAATTTGTAAGGATCCCCTCCCTCGATTTTACCGCGCCCCTCATCGGCCAAAGTCGATTGCCTGCCGGGCATCGGCGGAACTCCGATGACCTTGAAATCGGGGTTGGCGAAGGTCGGAAAGCCGTGGCACTCGAAGCATCGTGTTTTGAGCGATCGGAAGAGCGTCAGACCGCGTCGTTGTTCGGCCGTCAGGGCGTTCGTTTCACCGGCGGCATATCGATCGAAAGGTGAGTTGTTGCTGATGACAGTTCGCTCGAAGGCTGCGATGGCGTTGGTCACATTGTCGAATGTCACAGCGGAGGCTCCCGAACCGCCGAATGCCTTCTCGAACATCCCGACATAAGCCGGTATCGCCTTGAGTTCCTTGACCAGATCTTCGGGTTTCTGGTTCATCTCATCCTCTGAGGTGATGGGATTGCGGGCCTGGTCTTCAAGGTCAATGGCGCGCCCATCCCAGAAGAGCCTGTGAAACCAGGCCGCATTCCAGATTGAAGGAGAGTTTCGTGTCAGCTCCCTGCCGCCCGTTCTGGCCGTCCCGATTCCTTTGCCGCCGACGCCCATCGAAATGTTGCGACCGTCTGTGAAACCCAGGTCCGGATGATGACAGGTGGCGCAGGACTGCGTGTTATCGCCTGAAAGAATCGGATCGAAGTAGAGAAGCCTTCCCAGCTCGGCTTTTTCCGGCGTCGATGGGTTCGATTCACGCACATTCATAGCCGGAAATGGTCGACGCAGACCTCCACTACCGGGATTCCCGTTGGTCAGCCCCGCCGGCGGAATGTCAGGCGTAAATGGAATAATGCCGATGGCTATCAACCCGCCTGCGATCAGACCCAGCAGACCAATCGCCAGTAAAAGCAGTCGTGTCAACCAACTGGACTTTGACGTTGCTGGTGTCAGGTTTTGAGCGATGCTTGTATCGTTCATCGTAGGGGCTCCTTTATCAGAACGTGAGCGCCGGCGAACGCCCCAGGTTCCTGAATATTCGTGGAGTATAAAATAGTTGGTTCGGAAGTAATAGGGATGCCGGGGTAAAGTTTCCGGTAGGAAGAAGTTTCCGGTTTCCAGTTTTCCGGACAGGAGCAGGTTCTTCGCTGCCAATGAGCTCGCGATTATTTCTATTTGCGAATCTGTGGCAGACGACTGGAAACTGGAAACTTCTTCCTACTGGAAACTTTACCAGAGGCAGAGCAGTTACAACCTATTTATGCTCTGAAGGGCTGCAGAAAGCGGTAGGTTCCTTGCCAAGCAGGAAACGCCGTTTGACGGTCGAGGTGCAGAGTCCTTTGACGGGCAGCAGTCCGCTGGTCGTACATACTTCAAGGACGAAAGTGCCTTCGCGAGGTTCAACAGGCGGCGGAGTGGCAATTGGTGTAGGAATCGGACGGGGTGCAGGCTGGCGTATGTCAACCTGAGTGACATTGGGCGTTTCGCTTCTTTTTTGAGGCTGGCGATCAACGTTACCGGGTTCCGCCGGCCTGGTTCGAGCGCCGGGCGGCAAGGGGATGTCGGGACTGACTGGCGTTGTGCTGCGGCTTTTAGATCCCAGCCCTGCATTTGTCCACGGAGTCGGGGCGGGTTGAGCTGCAGCGCTCGGAGTCGATGTCAGGCCGAAAGCCTCCGCCAGCCTGCGCATGAATGACGGTCTGCCTTCGGTTGGGCGCGGTGGGATCTGTTGAATGGGTCTGCGGGCCGCCGGCGCGGTCGCGGCTGGCCTCGAGGGCTGCGGCGTTGTCGGATTGACCACTCTTCTGCGCGTATTCGGCGGGAGAGGTATGAAATCCTCCATGCCTCTGCCAGTTGAAATCAGCGACTCATCGCCGGAAGACCTGGTCGGAGACTGCGTCCGCGGAGCTTCAGCAGGTGTCATTCCCGGCGTAGTATCCATATCAGGCACTGAATAATCGGGCAGCATCTGGGTGCCGGGCTCAGTACCCTTGAGAAAAAGCTCGGTTCGGCGATTGGCCGTCGATTCGGATGCCACGGCCCCTGTTGCCGGATCAATATCCATCGCGATGATGCCGTCTTCAGGCATCGGAAACTGACCGGCCAGATCGGGACGAACCCGCAGGGCCCTCATCATGAAATCCGCCCAGATCGGAGCCGCCGTCGCGCCACCCGTCAGCCTCAGATCGGAGTTGTCGTCGAAACCTACCCACACCACACAGACCAGGTTTGGCGTATAACCGGCAAACCATCCATCACGCGACGATCCTGTCTTACCGGCGGCGACTCCTTGAAAGCCCATTTGCCGGACGCGGGTTCCGGTTCCCCGATCGAGGACGTCCTGCAGCATCGAGGTCATGATGTATGCCACTTGAGGCGTCATGACTTCATTGGTCTCGGTCTTCGATTCATAGATTGTCGCTCCGTCCTTCGTAGTCACACGCTTAATGGCGATTGGAGTCACCCGGCGCCCCTGATTTGCGAATGCCGTGTAGGCCGAAGTCATCTGCAGGGGAGTCGCTTCACCGACGCCGAGCGCCATCGATGGATAGGGCGGGATCTTCGTCAGCCCGGCCTGTTCGGCAAACCTCTGTATCTCACCGAATCCGATCCGCTCGGCGAGCTCGACGGTAATGACGTTCTTGGAATTTACCAGCGCGTCTCGCACCGTCATCGGCATCATTTCATACTTGTCACCGAAATTGCCCGGATCGTATCGTTTCCCGTCGTATTCAAATGTTCTGGGTTCATCGACGAATATGGTGGCCGGCGTGATGGTCGGTCCGACGCCGGTATTACGCAGCTCGAGCGCGGTCGCGTATACGAATGGTTTGAAGACTGATCCCGGCTGTCGCTTCGAATCTACGGCGCGATTGAGCTGGCTGGCTGCGTAATTTCGTCCGCCCACGAGGGCCAGAATCTCACCGGTTTTGGCGTTCATAGCCACCAGAGCCGCCTGCAATCCCGAAGTTCCGCCGCGGCGACCGGCGATCAGCTTCTCGACCAGTTCCATGTTTTTGACGACGGCCTGGTAAGCCGCGCGCTGCAGGTCGAGGTCGATCGTCGAATAGATGCGCAGCGAATGCAGCGGCTCACCGCCGGAAGTGACCTCGTCCTCGGTCAGTCTCATCAGGTAATCGACAAAATAAGGCGCATCCGATGCGTCGATGCCGGCCGCCTTGCTGACTACGCCAAGCGGCATGCGTTTGGCTGCTTCGGCGTCGGCCTGCGAGAGCCTGTCGGCTTCCACCATCTTTTCAAGCACCAGATTGCGCCGGGCCAGTGCCCGGTCTTCATTCGTGAACGGCGAATAATAATTTGGGCTGCGGATGATGCCCGCCAGCAGCGCCGATTCGTGAAGGTTGAGATTCGAAACGTCCTTCCCGAAATATGTTCGCGAAGCCTGCCCGAATCCATTGATCGAAAAGCCTCCGCGCTGTCCCAGATAGATCTGGTTGCAGTACATCGACATGATCTCCTGCTTGCTCAGTCTCTGTTCGAGCAGGATCGACATGTATGCTTCAGAGAGTTTTCGTTTCCACGTCTTCTCGGGTTTGAGAAAGAAGTTCTTGACCAGCTGCTGTGTGATCGAACTGCCGCCCTCGCGCAGTTCACCGATCTGGTAGTCCCTGATCAGCGCGCGCAAAATGCCGCGCCAGTTGATGCCGGGGTGTTCGAAGAACTGCCTGTCCTCGATGGCAACAATACCGTCGATCAGAGTTTTGGGAAGATCCGGATAGACGATGATCTTGCGTTTTTCGCGCTCCGGATTGATGACCGTCGAAATGAGCTCGGGTTCAAGTTGTGCCTGCGCCAGCCGTTCACGCGTTTCGATGTCCTGGATCGCCTGGATCAGGCGGCCGTTTCGATCGAAATCGATCCGCAGGCTGCGAAATGCCTTCATGCCGTCGATCATCGTATCGCCGCTCGGAAAGACCTCGAGCACATCTCCCCGGACAGTGTACTGGCCGCGCTTCTCGTTGTCGGTTCGCCCGCGCTCGAGATATCCGACCGATTGCAAATGAGCCATGACCTCGCTCATCCTCAAGCTGGTTCCTTCGTTGAGGTTGTATGGCGCAGCATAAATGCCGGACGATCGCACGAACGTGTCACCTCTCAGCCCGGCATCGATGATCTTTGTGTAACGGTCGTAGTAGTAGAAAAGGACTCCAAGTGCAATCAACCCAAGGATCAGCAGCGGAGCGAAGACATAGGGCGAACTGAGCGTCCGAAACGTGGTGCTGATCGGCGCGCGACGCCAGTTCTGATAGTAGCTGGTTTTGTGCTTGGCCATGTAAAATCCTCAGTAGCCAATGGTTCCCATCAGTCAATTATGCCGATTATCCGGGTTGAGTCAATCGGGTGTTCCGGGGGAGCGTTCCCGTCTGGAGGCTGAGCAGATAATCTCAATTACTGGACAGCACCGTTAAAATTTTGGGAAGCAGAATCGGCCAGTGCGATATAGTTTGCCGGTAGTTATCCATCGCTTTCTGTTTTTCACCGAGCGAGGAATAGACACCGGCGAGCGTTGACCTGGCGGAAGATTCCCGTTGCCGGTCGCCGATCTCATTCCAGAGCGTCACCGATTCTTCTAAATGCAGGCGGGCCTGTCGCGGATCTTTCAGTTCCCTGTAGAGCGAACCCAGATTGGCCAGTGTGCCGGCGATTCGGGTCTTGTCATTAAAGGTTCTGACAAGATCAAGACTTTCACGATAGTAGGCGACAGCCTGTTGGGGGTTGCCGGTCGTCTGCGAAATGTAGCCCAGATTTCCGAGGGTCACTGCCTCGCCTCGCCTGTCTCCGACGGATCTGCGCAGCGAGAGGGATTTTTCGTAATATCCGGCTGCATCCTCAAACTGACCGGACTTTGTTGCCAGATTGCCGAGATTGTCCCAGGTGAGCGCTTCTCCACGGATGTCGCCAGCCCTGGCGCGCAGTGGAAGAGATTCCAGGAAAAACTTTCTTGCCTGATCGATTCGACCCTGAGCCAGATAGATATTGGCAATGTCGTTCATGGTTCCTGCCGAGCTGCGGTGGTCGTCGAGCACTCGCCAGAATTCCAGCGCCCGTATGTAATATGAAAGAGCATGATCTTTTTGACCCATCGCCTCTGAGACGAATCCGAGATTGCTCAGGGTGACGGCGATGCCTTTCTGGTCTCCGGCCGCGTGCCAGACCGGCAATGCCTGAAGGAAAATGGCAGATGCCTGTTCAGGGTTGCCTGCACGGGCAGCCAGGCTGCCGATGGCGTTGAGCGCCGACGCCTCACCCGTGTTGTCCTTCGCGTCCTTCCATCGTACGAGGGACTGCTGATAAAGTTCCAGCGCTTTCTTCGCCTGTCCCTGCTCTTCATACAATTTCCCAAGGTTGAAAAGCGTGGTCGCCTGCCGGTTGGACTCGCTCACTGTACGCATCAGGCCGGCCGCCTGAACGATCAGTCTGGCCTGGTTGAAGTTTTCCTGCGCTTTTTGTTTGTCTCCCTGACGGGCAAATATGCGCCCGATCTGAGTCAGCATGGCGGCTTCGCTGTCGCGATCGGCCGCAGCACGCCAGAAGGGCAGGGATCGTTGATAAAATTCGATCGCCTGCCGGCTTTCTCCAAGGGAATCGGAGACCGAAGCCAGTTGTTTGAGCGTGTATGCTGTCTCGGCAGGAAAACGCGCAGCACCTGCATCTTCCCAGTTCTTCAGCGCTTCAGCGTATTTCGCCTTCGCATCCCTGAAAGATTGCGCGGTGCCGTGTTGCTGCATCGATTCAGCCTCGATCCAGTTTCTACGTGCCATGTCATCGCTTTTTCCCGGTTTGCCGGGGTGGATCTCAGGAATCATCAGTCGAAATGAGAGCGACTCGATTTTCGGCCCACGCCCGGCCCGGGAGGATTGTGCCGCAATCTCCGTCGATATGCCCAAAAGCATAACGCTCAGAACGAGACATCCTTCCGGCAGTCCGAGCCATCGTTTTCGCCAAAATTCGATCATATTCAGATTCCCGTCACATGATGCACGATTCCCTGCGCCAGTGCTCAATAGCATTGGCTGGAATTACATCAAGAATGACATAAGTTATCCAAATAGAAAAGATAAGAGGTGGGAGAGAAGTATGAGTAGAAAGTAAAAAGTAGAAAGTAGAAAGTAAAAAGCAGAAAGCAGAATGTGCGAAGAGATTTCCTGCACTTTCTACTTTCTACTTTTTACTTTCTACTTATTTATTTATCGCCGAGTCTCAAGACCAGACCGGTTGAGGCTCTGAAGTTGTGCTGGCTGTCGGAATTGAACCGCGTCAGGACATAATCTGCCTGGATGAGACGAATCGCTACATTATCATGAACCTTGATGTCCAGCCCGCCTCCGACGATCAAGGCGAAGGCCGATTCGTTAAATCTGGTACGCCCGGTGGCTATGAAATATGTGACATCCGACCGGGCTGCACCCAACAGAACATGGGCGAAAGGCGTGACTCTTTCTGATCCGCGATAGGAAAAACGCGGTCCCACGGCGAAGAGGTGCGTGGCAACGTCGGCCTTGAGGCCTGGAGTCAGTGTGGCATCGCCATAATGTCCACTGAATTCAGCCGCCAGACCCAGCCATTTGGTGAAGTTCGACGTGAACGACGCATTCCATCCGTGCAGGTCCTCTCCAATCAGATTATCGTTTTGACGGAGATATGAATAGCCGCCGAAAATCTCCACGTTTGGTGTGTCCTGAGCTGAGGCAACTAGCGGCAGAGCCGTCAGCAGGGCAAGAATCATTAAAACTCTTCGCATAGTGATCTCCTACTTAACCATTATTGAGGGGCCGGTGATGATCTATTTCCTGAAAAATTCAGCCAATGATTCAAATGATTTCGACGGGGTATGAAATTCATAAGATGCGCATCTGGAACATTGGTAGACTGGCTGCAAACGGGGAATCAGCCTGTGGAAGTTAATCTTAATCCATCTTTCAGGGATTGCAACTGATTTTTTTGCAGTTACAATTCCGACGCACATTCAGGCGGGCGGAGTGGATCAATCATGCTGAAGATATATATAAATGATGGGATGGACAGTGGAAGCGAGTACCTGCTCGCGCCCGACCCGGAGGGTTATCTGCTGATTGGCCGCGGAATGGACTGTCACGTTCGGATTTCGCATAAGTCGGTGGCCGATTATCACGCGCTCATCGCATGGTCAGACGGGCGGTTTTATCTTGTCGACCAGAAGAGCGGACGTGAGACCTTGCTTAACGGGGTTGCGGTGGAGAACGAGTGGCTCGTTGACGGCGACTCCATCGAAATCGGACGGGGCGGCCTGCGGATGACGGTAAATATTGAAAAATCACCCGTCGAGTTGATGGGGCAGGAGACCGAGACCGTCCCGGATGAAACACGTCAGATAATCCATCACGCTGCTGAGCATATCGGCCTTTACGATCCGGCGCACGATTCCGGTCGTCCTCAGCGCAGCATCGGCATGGGGTTAATGCTCACTTTTTTTGCAATCCTTGGTCTCATGCTACTGGGGTTGATGGGACTCAATCTGGGCGTCTATTTCGCCTTTGTGAGCAGTCTCGTAGCATTTTTTCCGTCGCTCTTTTATCTCGGCATCTTTTTATGGCTCGATCGATATGATCCTGAGCCGCCGCAGACTCTGGCTTTCGCCTTCGGTTGGGGAGCGACAATCTCTGTTCTCTTTTCAGCCGTTTTGAATGACCTGGGAACGGGAACAATCGGAGATCTGCTGACAGGAATCCTGTTCGCGCCATTTGTCGAGGAGTTGCTCAAAGGATTCGGGGTTCTGTTGATAGCTTTCATCTTCCGCAAGGATTTCGACAGCGTGGTTGATGGAATAATCTATGCCGGTGTCATCGCTTTAGGGTTCGCGACGATGGAGAATGTCGATTACTACGGTCGCAGCCTGGCAAGAGGAGGTTTCGTCGGATTAATGGGCACGTTCATTGTGCGTGGAATTATGGCGCCATTTTCACATGTTCTTTTCACATCGATGACCGGGATCGGGGTCGGGATCGCCCGTGAGTCTCATCATGCGGGACTGAAGGTTATCGCCCCGGTTGCCGGCCTCAGCGGAGCCATAATTCTTCATGCGGTCTGGAATGGGCTGGCTTCACTGGACCGCAACTACTTCTTCGCCGGCTATTTTTTTCTTGAGATACCGCTCTTTTTATTTTTCCTCTGGGTGATCATCCGGGTTGTTCGTCGCGAAGGGCGGATTTTGCATCAGACGCTCTCGGGCGAAGTTGATCGAGGATTGATCACGCAGCAACAGCTCGAAATGACGGTCTCGATCTTCGCGCGGACGAACTGGCTCAGCGCGGCTATCGGGAATTCCAGGCTGTTCAGTGCCCGCCGGCGGTTTCTGCGCGCCGTGGCGAAGCTCGGCCTTTGCCTCTGGCACAGGGACAGGGCGCATGTCGCAAGCAAGGATACCGGCAGTCTTCAAATGATCGATAAATTACGGGCCGAGATCTTCATGCTTCGCGATCAGATAGAACTATAAATAATAATGAAGTATGAATGATGAATGATGAACTGAAGTGAATAGTGATGAATGAATTATCGGTATCCACTCATCACTTGTCACTCATCACTCATCACTATTTATAGTAGATTGCATTGAAGAGCAGTTTGAAAGTTCCATGCGGCTGGGCGCGAAAAGCGATCTCGGGGCCGAACATAATCAGTTTTCCGGCTCCGACAGATGCTTCAACGACAGCTGAGCCGTCCTGAAGGTATTTCTGCCCCCATGCCCATCCGCTGCGCAGCGGTTGGGCGCTGTCGAACCACGCCACCGGTCTTACTCCCCTGATCAGTCCATCAGGTTTTATTCTGAAGACCGGGCTGTTGTCGTAAAAGACATCGGCCATGTCGGGCATGCCGAAAGCCAGCGGGTGAGAGTTATCCACTTTGACCTGGAGGATCGAACCTGGAATGTAGAACTTGCCGCGCGGCAGAGGGCGTTCGGTCTGGTTCGGCGCCATTTCGGTCAGGGCGTTTTCGACCGGCAAGCCAAGGTGGTAGGCCAGACTGGTCGACGATCCGATGGTCAGGATCTTTCCGCCGGTTTCGAGAAACGTGCGCAATTGCGGGATCGTCCGAGGAGCAGTGATGTTGCCGAGCCAGTCGCGAAATTCGGCCGGCACGTTCTGCGGGGTCTCCTCGCGTCCCTGGCCCATGCCTCGTCCCCCGCCGGCGCCCTGCTCCCTGACGGGCGGAATTGCGCCTGTGACGAAGATCAGGACATCGAATTTCGATGCCAGATCGCCGGCATCGAGGGTCTTCGGATAGACTACGGTGAAGGGGAACTCGAACTGTTCGAGCAGCCAGCGCGTCCAGCCGGAGGGCATCGATCCGCCGTACCGGTCCCAGAGCCCGATTCGAACCGGCTGCAATTTCATCAGTTCACCGTCGGGACGGGTGGGAGTTGCTTCAAACTCCAGTCCGAGGTCTGCCGCGAGTTTTTTAAGTCTGTTTTCGGTCGAGGCTTTGGCAGGGATGAAGATCGTTCCCGGAGCGAGTGATTTGCCGTTCGCACGGGTCTCTTGTTTAGTCCAGTAGATCTCTTCACCGTCATTCAACAGGCGATTGGTTGCGATGAACGAATCGTTGACCCTATGCGAAAGCAAGAAGCCCGCCGGTCTCCCCTGCGCAGCGATCACCTTGCCGGCAGGCGGATTGGCCATTCCTTCTATCTTTTCGAAGGGTCCGTCGAACCCGTCCAGAATCCTGTCAAACCGGACTCCCATCTGATAGGCCAGCGTCCAACCGGCATTGTCGTACGGAGGGATCGGAGGTCCGCCCGGGTACTGGAAATCGTTCGGATGGTCCTGCGGCTCGAACATGTCCAGGATATGCGGGCGGAATGCCTGCGCTGTCCTGACTACGTAAGATCCGGCCTTGTACGTCCTGCCGTTGACCTGAAAGTCGCTCTTTGCAACGTGAATCGCGATTCCGTTTTTGATCAGCGCATTGACGAATTTGGTTGCCGTAGGGAAATCGGGCTGATCCGAGGGGATGATGTACCCTCTCGGATCACGATTTTCTGACTTGCGCAGCACATCGTAAAACTTGATTGGCACGCCGCGCGCGAACCCGCCTGGCGGGGCAGGCTCTTCCTGATCGGCATTGGCGCGATTGCCGGCCTGACGGCGCTCGTTGTCGATCGCGGCTTGAACCTCCTCGATCCTTCGAGGATAGATCGTCCAGTTATCACGGCTCCCTTTTTCAATCGAATTTCTTCCCATCTGATAAATATTGAAAAGAAGGTCCTCGCGATTCTTCGATGCGACATCGAGGACTGCCCGATTGGCTGTCAGCGAATATTCGATCGATTGTCGGAAGTGCCACTTCTGTGGAGCGATAGGGAAGGGGAGTTCGCCCTTTGCCAGCTGACGGTTGACGACGAACGGGATCTCCATCGGCGTCGGACTGCCGATGGTCTCCGTCAACAGGCCGATCATGTTGTGGAAATAGACCGTAGTTCGCAACCCGCCGTTCCACCACGTTGAATATCCCGCGCCGGTACGAGTCGTTGCGCCGGGTTTGTTTTCGGCGGCAAACCGGTTGTGCATTGCTGCGCCGACCACATCGAGCCCGGTTATGACCAGCGGATCGAAGAGGTAGTTGAAAGGATCGCGGAATGGCGGCGCGAAAAGGACTGTTCCCGCCGGCCCCGTCTGGTGATGGTTATAAACGATCTGTGGAAACCACTGATGATAGAAGACGCGATTGATGGCTTCGGACTCAGGCTGGTTCGCCATGTAAAAATCGCGATTGTTGTCGTGGCCGATATATTTCTGGTACAGTCGGGGGACTCCGGAAAGCGATCGTTTGGCCGGATCGGGTTCGCGCATATACCAGTTCGAGACCAGTTCCATTCCATCAGGATTGACCAGGCAGCCGAGGATGATCAGGTCATCGAGCAGTCGCATGGTCTCGGAGTCATCGCGGCTGACCAGCTGGTAGACCGTTTCGATCAACTGCTGCGCGCCGAGCGTTTCGGTGGCGTGTAATCCGCCGTCGATCCAGACGACCGCCTTTCCCTCACGCGCCAGGGCGCGAGCCTGTTCGTCTGACAGTCCATCGGCCAGAGCCAGCCGGCGCGAAATTTCCCTGTATCGATCGAGCTTCCGCTGATTGGCAGGCGAGGTGATGACCGCCAGATACATCGTCCGCCCCTCAGCCGTTTTGCCAATATCGACCAGCTTCAACCGATCCGATTCACGGTCGAGTTTCTGGAAGTATTCGGTCAGTTGGGTGTAATTTGCCAGATGATAATCATCACCGATGTTGAAGCCGAATTGCTCTTTCGGGCTGGTGATTCTGGCCTGTCCGAATGCCGGCGCGAGGCCGATCATCAGGATGATGGACAGGAATAGGAAATAACAGGGCTTTTTCATGGTCGATTCGTCCTTGGCGTTGATAAGCTCAGATTTCAAAGTGATGAATAACTGATGTTACGCAGAGACAATGATCGGAAATTGCTTGACTTGTCTTGAACCCGCGAAGCGGGGGAAAAGCGCCTCAGGGGGAAGGCCGATCGATGACGCCTGACTCTGCACAGGCCGCCGGGCTCATCTCCGCTTGCAGGCCAGAAAGAGTATGCTTGAGAAACCCAAAAATTTGTCAAATCGATTTTAAAGGACTCTTCTGCGTAACATCAGTGAATAATAATTGAATGCGGAAATTCAGTTTACCAGTCATAAGGACGCGATGGCCGGTTCAGTGGTTTCGACTGAACAAATAAAAAAGGAGCCGCAACAGCGTTGCGACTCCTTGAATGGACGAGTACTGGTTCAGTGTTGAACCATCACTGGATTGTGAGCTGGACGGTGTTGGCGCGCATGACAACGCCTTCTCCGTCGCTGATCCTGATCAGCAGTTCGAGTTTCGCTCCGACCGCCCCTTCGGGTAGTTCGATATTGATCTGATCCAGTCCGGCGAAGCCAGGCGCCTGGCCGGCGTAGATGACATTGGCCTTGATGTCGCCGAGCAGAGCCGTAACATATTCGGCCATGCCGTTGACGTCATTGCCGTCGCCGTCTTCGACGCTGCGCAGGCCTGTTCCGTATAGTACGAGATAGAGTTTTTCACCCGCACCCCGCGTGATCGATACCGGAACGAGTTTGCTCGATGAAGCGTCGAATTTCGTCAGGGGCTCGAACGACTGTTGACCATTGGCCTTGATCCTGAGCAGCAGACCCGCTGGAGAGCCCTGACCGCTGGCATCGGCGGTGAAGAGGCTGGGAGCGACGCTGCTGATTTCAAGCTCACCCTGAGCAACCGTTATACCGTTGCGCTGCACCGAGACCATGGCGGTTCCCGGCAGCAGGTCATCCGGCACCTGATAGTTGATCTGGTTGGGCGAAACGAAGAAAAGACCGGCCGGCCGTCCGTCGATCAGCACCGATGTGCCGTCGAGCGAAGTCGGCAGAGGCAGGCTGCCGGCCAGTGCAGTAGTGCCCGACAGGTTGCTCCCGAACGACGCGATGATCGATGCCGATGAATTTATCGACTGGTAGCTGCCGGCGTTGACTGAGGTGATCGGGGCGAATTCGACGAAGGTCGAGCCCTCCGGCCCGAATTCGACTTCAATCTCACGCGCATCCACTTCATCGTTCGGAAGTTCGGCTCCGACGATTTCGACCGTTGCGCCGACTTTGACCTGCGCGTGGCCGCGATTGATCTTCGTCCGGCGATAGACGTGCACAGTCCTGCCATCGACTACCCAGTCACCGACGAAATTGTCGGTCTCGGGCAGTTTCTCGACCGTTCCGATGAACTCGATATAACTTCGAGCGCGTGCCGGATCGGTCGCCGGTGAGACAGGTTTGACCTTGATCTTGATCGCCGTTACTGAGTCGTCGTTCATCAGATAGCCATAGACTTCGATGAAAGCGTTGACTTCGACTTTGGCGCGCGTCTGATCGATCCTTGTCGTATCGGTAACGACGACCTTCTTGTCGCCGACACGCCATGGACCGATGAAATTCGGGTCATCGGGCAGCGAATGGACGACGCCATAGAAGTTTATGTATCCGATCGTGCCTTCGGGCGCGTTAGCGTCGCGCTCGACTTCGATGCGATAAGCATCGATCGAACCGTCACCGCGCTGATTGCCTTCGACCTCGATGAAGGCGCCGACCTGCACGCGACCGTGCTCACGAATGATACGCGTCCGGTCATAGACGTGTACGGCCTTGCCTCCGACGCGCCAGACGCCTGTCAACGAAGATTCGGGCAGCGACTGGATCGCGCCGTAGAATCGAATGTAATGAGCCGTGTCGCCGATTACAGTCTTGACCTCGATTCGTTTGGCATTGACAGTGCGATCATTAAGCAGACGACCCTCGACCTCGACCAGGGATCCGAGGCGCACTCGCCCCTTGTCCTGATCGATCTCAGTCTCGGCGAAGACGTGAACGATACGTTCTCCGACCTGCCAGTCACCGACCAGGTTTTCGGTGTCAGGCAGACCGCGGACAACGCCGATGAATCTGATATACCCGGGAACCGGTGAGTTGCCGCGCGTTACGACCATCAGCGCTTTGACCACGCCGTTGGTCAGGATGCCCCTCACTTCAACCATGACGCCGACCGCGAACTTCCCGCCCTCTTCATTGAGCTTCGTTTCCGCCGTCACCACCACTTTGCGGCCACTGATTTTCCAGTCGCCGATCAACCCTCTGGTTTCAGGCAGGCTTTCGATTTCGCCCCGAAAATGGACTCGAACGTCCGGAGGATGGGTGTTGTTTTTGACTTCGATCTTCGAAGCGAGCACCGAACCGCCCAACTGCAAAAGTCCTTCGACCTCGACGATTGAACCTATCATGACTTCGCCGCGACTCTGATTGATCACAGTTCGCTCGACGACGGTCACAACACGGCCACTCACGACCCAGTCACCGATTCTGCCACGCGTATCGGGCAGTCTTTCGACCTTGCCGGTGAACCTGACTGGAATGCCGTTTGTGATGTCCGGGAGGACCTCGATCCTGATGGCCTTGATCGATCCGTCGGATTGCCCCAGCCCTTCAACTGCCACCAGCGCATCGATAGCCACTTTGCCTTTATCTTCGTCGATCTTAGTCGCCGAGGTGACGTGGACCTTCTTGCCTGAGATCACCCATTCACCCAGCCGTCCCGGCGAACTCGGCAGATCTTCGATCTTTCCGATAAACTTCACCGGTATCCCGGATGGTGGAGTGAGTTTGACCACGATCTCGCGTGCGATAAAGATGCCGCCCTGGTTTGAACCCTTGATTTCGACCAGCGCCCCGACTGTTACTCTGCCGCCGCTCTGGTCAATTCTGGCCGATTCGGTAACCTTGACCCTGGTTCTGCCTACTACCCACTCTCCAATCCATCCTGCGCTTTCAGGCAGGCTGGTGATCGTGCCTTCGATGCGAAGAATTGCACTGTTCTCTGTCTGAAAGGCCTGTACAGACGCTACAGCCTGCCAGAGACCTGTCAGCAGAATTGCAATTGTGAACAATCGGATGAGAAATTTATTGTGAGTTCTCCTGGTATTTCGTTTACTTGAAATCATTTTACACTACCTCATATTTCCAATGATGTACCTGGGGTCCGGGTAGTGGTTTGATCAGGATCAGGTGAGCGATCCCGACGGTATCTGATACGTTCCGGGGGAAGAGGTCTGCCGGATTATAAATCCAATCTGCATGATCCCGGCTTTTTTAATAAAACCAGCATCATGACCTGGGCTGTTGGAGCGTATCAGGGGTCTTTTCTAAGGATAGTTCCGTGCAAGACAGGGGAGATGTAGCCTTTTTCGAGAACTACGGTTCCATTGATGACGACAATGCGTATTCCGGTTGCCCGGCGTCGAGGATTAATGTATGTGGATCTATCATTAATATTATTAAAATCCAGGATGGCAAGATCGGCGAATGCACCGGGGCGAATTACTCCGCGATCCTTTAATTGAAATATGCGCGCCGGCCACGAAGTCATTCTGCGTATTGCCTCTTCAAAAGACAGAATCCTGTCAACACGAACGAATTTCGAAAGAATTCGGGCGAAAGCTCCGTATGCGGCAGGGTGAGGCAAGCCTCGACCATAATCCTCGGCATCGGAGCAGAATGCGCACAACCGATGGCTTGCGTATTTGGCCAGCAGTTTGCGATCGTTACGCTCGCCCGAAACCTCGAAGATGAGCATCGAGACTTTGCCTTCTTCCTCGATGATCAGATCGGAGATGGCATTGAATGGACTCTTTCCGGTCATCTCTGCCAGTTCGGACAGGCTGCGATTCTCGAATCGTTTGTTCTTTCGGCTGTCGATATAGCCGATATGGATCGATTCCCAGCCGGCAGCCCTGACCAGATTGTGAGGCCAGCCGCCTTCAGTCCAGGGAGGCCAGGCAGGAGACTTCAGCCGGATCTCACGCTCGATGCGACGGCGGATTTTGGCATCTCTGAGCCGCTCGATCAGCGCTTCGACTCCGCCTTCGAGCGCCCAGGGAGGATAAATCGCGATCATCATCGTCGCCGCTGCCGTGTATGGGAACATGTCGAAGCTGATGCGTATTCCTTCGCGTTCCGCCTGCTCCTCCATCATTAATACATGGTCGATTTTTGACCAGTTGGCGCGTCCGACTGCTTCGTTATGAGAATGATGAACGCGGACTCCCGTATCCCGGCCGATCACCAGGAGTTCCTCGACCGCCGGGATAAGCGTTTCACTCGATCCGCGAATATGGCTCGTGTAAATTCCATCGTGATCAGCCACTACCTTCGCCAGTTCGCGCAGCTCGGCCGGCGAGGAGAACATTCCAGGCGGGTAGATCAGTCCTGAAGAGAGTCCGAGCGCGCCGTCCCGCATCGAATTGTCGACCATCGCACGCATCTTTTTGAGCTGGGATTTCGTCGGCTCGCCTGTACTCAGACCCATGACCGACATTCGAATCGGGCCATGAGGCGCCAAAGTCGCAATGTTCAATGCGACTCCGTTCGAGCCCATGGCGTCAAGGTATTCGCCGGTCGTTCGCCAGTTCCAGTCAACAGGTTGCGGAGTCATCCATGCATTGACGGCGCGGAGCATCTCTTCGGTTCCGTGGCCGCTCAGCGGAGCACAACCCAATCCGCAATTGCCTATGATCGTTGTCGTGATGCCCTGAGTCAGCTTGCAGGCCATCAGTTTGAGCTGTTTATCGGGCGGCAGCGGAAGGATCAGATCGGCGTGAGAATGTGGATCGATGATGCCTGGAATAACGATGGCTCCGCGTGCATCTATTTTTCGGACAGCCTCGGCGTCGAAGCTGCCGACTGCGGCAATACGATCGCCCTTGACTGCGATATCGGCGCTGAACCCGGGCTGCCCCGTCCCATCTACAACAACTCCATTACGAATCAACAGATCATATTTCATGAAACTAATACTCCATCACGCTGAATCTGATGAAAAAAGTGAATCGCAAAGGACGCAGAGGAATTGAATCGCAGAGAACGCAAAGGATGCAAAGGATTTTAATGGAAAGAGAGATTCGGATTATTGCCTATTGTTTCTGACTCGGGCAATGATCTCCCAAATTCTTCTTTGCGTTCTTTGCGATTCACTTTTTTTCATCAAATTCAGCATAATGGACTACTAGGGAGCCACGGGCGTTGGAGACGGTGTTGCAACCGGCAGTGGCTTGCTTTCGGTCACTCCGCTTCCTTCCCTGACGACATACAAATGGTTAGTCGCGAGGTTAGTCATGCGGTCGACCTTGCCGCTCGGCCATTCGACGGTGACGCGATCGATCTTCGCGGCTGAATTGAGCCCGAAGGTGAGGGGCAGCTCGCTCTGCGAACAATAGCTCGATCCGCTGTGCACGACCTGCCACTGCTTTACTCCACCCTCAGGGTAGATGGTGATCTTCGCTCCGATGCCGTCGCGGTTTGATGTCGCTCCAATGGTCTTGAACCGGACGAATCTGTTCTGATTGCCGCCTTCATTGCGCAGCAGATATGCCGGCCCGCCGTTGGTCACCATCAAAACGTCGGGATCGCCGTCGTTATCGTAATCGCCGTAGGCTGCTCCGCGGGCGACGATCGGACGCTGGAATGGTTTGCCCAAGCGTCGCGAAACCTCTGAGAATCGTTTTCCGCCGAGATTGCGGAAGAGCTGCGGGCGTTGGGCGTATGTGATCTTTGGCTGCACCGAATTTATGTCGTCGGCGACATGTCCGTTGGCAAGGAAGATGTCGGGTTTGCCGTCGAAGTCGTAGTCGAAGAAGAACAAGCCGAATGTCAGTGTGAGCAGCGTCGCCTGACCGATGGCCATCGATGGAGCTTCGTCGATGAAGAGCCCGCTCTTGCCTTCGTTGTGAAAAAGGCCGAGCGTTTCGTTCGAGAAGTTGCCGACGATCAGGCTCGGGTAGCCCGACCCGTCGTAATCTGCAAAGTCGACTCCCATGCCAGCGCGCGCTTTGCCTTCCTCACTGAAGGCTACGCCGGCGATGACGCCGGATTCAGTGAAAGTCCCATTGCGGTTATTCTGATAGAGCTTGTTAGGTTGTGTGTCGTTGGCAACAAAGATATCGGGCCACCCGTCGAGGTTGTAATCGCTGATGCCGACTCCCAGAGCCTTGCCGGTCGGATCGAGCAGGCCGGCTTTTTGCGTGACTTCTTCGAACCTGCCACCGGTGTTGCGGTAGAGTCGCGAGGTCTGGCCATTGTATGTTTCGGGGGTGCAGTAGCTCTTGTTCGTTCCATCGAGCGAACAGTTGATATCCTTGTCAATCGACCATTCTACATAGTTGGCGACAAAGAGATCGAGTTTTCCGTCCTTGTTGTAATCGACCCAGGCGGCGCTGGTCGAAAAGTCAGTGGCCGGCCCGGCGACTCCCGTCCGCGCGGAGACGTCAGCGAATTTGCCGTTGCCGAGGTTTCGAAAGAGAACATTGGTACCAAGCGTCGTGATGTAGATATCGACACGGCCGTCATTGTCGTAATCTCCGATAGCCGCGCCCATCCCATACACCGGTTTGGCCAGACCAGCCTGCGAGGTCACGTTCGTGAAGGTCCCATCCTGGTTATTTCGATAGAGCGCCAGTACCGAGCGGCGTTTTTTAGGCGCATCCTCGAAGTCCATTCCGTTGATGAGCAGGATGTCCTGCCAGCCATCGTCGTCAAAATCCAGAAATGCGCACCCCGAACCGGTCGTCTCGGGCAGGTACTTTTTGCCGTATGCTCCGTTGTTGTGTCTGAATTTTATGCCTGCCTGTGCCGTCACATCGGTGAATTCGATCGGAACGATCTGTGGGGTCCCTGTCGGGCTCGGCGATGGCGATACTTGTGCCGCAAGCTGTGTCGAAACGCTCGGTGACGGACTGGCGCCTGATCCGGTCATGGGATCGGGAGAACTGCCGCACCCGACCGCGAAGAAAAGCATCAATAAGATCGTAAGCGCATTAAAAGCGGCAGGCTTTTTCGACATATCTTTATGCAATCACTCGATAATTATAGTTAAGGGGTTATTTCTGCTTTAGAAACTATGTGTTTTAAGATTTTCAACGCCAAGGACGCCAAGCCGGCCAAGAGGGTTTAAACGCCAAGGACGCCAAGACAGCCAAGGATTCAACGCCAAGGACGCCAAGTTGGCCAAGAGATTATAAGAAGTGATGATTCAGCAAATTTGATTCTGCCAAAAGCACAATCAAATATGCTGAATCATCACTTCTTATAATCTCTTGGCCAACTTGGCGTCCTTGGCGTTGAATCCTTGGCTGTCTTGGCGTCCTTGGCGTTTAAACCCTCTTGGCCGGCTTGGCGTTGAAGATCTTAAAAGACTTAGTTTAAAGAGTATTATTTTATGTGCATGAAAATCATAGTACTCTGATTTTGCTTCGAAGGAAAATCGCATATGCTCGAATCGGGCCTGGTAACCGATGGATTTGGCATAGGGGCTTGCAGAGCGGCAGGAAACAGGCAAAGATGACATTTTCTTATTACAAATGGACAGGCACAGGAAATGATTGAAACTATGGTCATCACCGGCGGCGCCGGTTTCATTGGGGCTAATTTCGTCAGACACGCTCTGGAGCATACCTCATACAGGTTGCTGATCATCGACAAGCTGACCTATGCCGGTAATCTGGCGAGCATCGAGGATGTGCTGAAAGACGAACGCGTGCAGTTCATCAGGGCGGACATAGCGGACAGGGAGGCGATGCAAGCTGCGTTTCGCGAACACCATCCTGTCTCGATCATCAATTTCGCGGCCGAAAGCCACGTCGATCGGTCGATCGACGATCCGGGTCCGTTCATCCAGACCAACATCGTCGGTACATACGTACTGCTTGAGACCGCGCGCAAATACCTGATTAATCTCTCAGCCGAGCGGGCGGCCGGCTTTCGTTTTCTCCACGTTTCGACCGATGAGGTATACGGGACTCTGGGTCCTGAAGGGCTCTTCTCGGAAATCACACCCTACGCGCCGAACTCGCCCTACGCCGCCTCGAAGGCCTCTGCCGATCACCTTGTCCGTGCGTATTTCGAAACCTACCGGCTGCCTGCGATTATCACGAATTGCTCGAACAACTACGGCCCATACCAGTTCCCTGAGAAGCTGATTCCATTGATGCTGCTCAATGCGCTGGAAGGTAAACCTCTGCCGATTTACGGCGATGGCGGGAACATCCGCGACTGGTTGTATGTCGAAGATCACTGCGCGGGCATCCTGCTCGCACTGCAAAAGGGTAAGCCAGGCGAAAAGTACAATATCGGCGGCGGCAATGAGCGAACGAACCTCCAGATCGTCGACCGGCTCTGCGATGAGGTCGAGAAGATCCTGCCGGCGGCCGAAAATTCGGCCCTCCAGCAGCTTGGCCGCAACAGTTATCATGAATTGAAGACCTTTGTCCCCGATCGACCGGGTCATGATCGCCGTTATGCAATCGATGCAACGAAGATCCGCGAAGAGCTAGGCTGGAGACCCGTTTTTGATTTCGAAAGCGGCCTGGCAAAGACGGTCGCCTGGTATACCGCCAATCACAGCTGGTGCCGGACGGTCATGGCAAATCGCTATCACGGCGAAAGGCTGGGGCTGGGGAAATAAGACGTTAAAAGTTGAAAGTTGAAAGTAAGATGAAGGGAATCATTCTCGCCGGCGGCTCAGGTACGCGGCTCTATCCGATCACGATGGCGGTCAGCAAGCAGTTACTGCCAGTGTACGACAAGCCGATGATCTATTACCCGCTCTCGACACTCATGCTGGCGGGAATCCGCGAGATACTGGTAATCACGACGCCGCAGGACCGCGATCAGTTCGAGCGACTGCTGGGTGACGGATCGCAGCTCGGAATCCACATTTCTTACACTGTACAGCCCAGTCCGGAAGGGCTGGCGCAGGCCTTCATCATCGGCCGGGAATTCATCGGCAGCAACAATGTAGCGCTGGTGCTGGGCGATAACATCTATTACGGTCACGGATTCCCGGAGGATCTTCGCCGGGCGGCTGAGCGGGCAAAAGGTGCGACAGTCTTCGCCTATCAGGTGCGCGATCCGGAACGTTACGGCGTGGTCGAGTTCGACTCAGCGGGCCGCGCCGTCAGCCTTGCAGAGAAGCCGCTTCGGCCACGGTCAAAATGGGCCGTCACCGGGCTCTACTTTTACGATCATCGAGTCGTCGACATTGCCGCCGGGCTCAAGCCGTCGGCGCGCGGAGAACTTGAAATCACCGACGTCAATCGTACTTATCTCGAAATGGGCGAACTGAATGTCGAAAAGCTGGGTCGCGGAATCGCGTGGCTCGATACAGGAACGCACGAATCGCTTCAGCAGGCATCGAGCTTCATTCAGGCGCTGCAGGAGCGGCAGGGGATGATGGTCTCGTGTCTTGAAGAGATCGCATACAACATGGGATACATCACTGCCGGCGATGTGGCCAGAATCGCAGAGCCGATGCGCAAGAATGAATACGGACGGTATCTGCTGGCCATGCTCGATCAGGAGGTCGAAGGGCTGTGAAATTCATCCAGACAGATATTCCTGATGTGATCGTCATCGAACCGCAACTTTATCTGGATGAACGCGGGTTCTTTCTGGAAAGTTATCACGAGCAGAAATATCGCGATGGTGGAATCAGGGCAACTTTTGTCCAGGATAATCATTCAAAATCCGTGCGCGGCACGGTGCGGGGACTGCACGCTCAATTGCGGCATCCTCAGGGAAAGCTGATTCGAGTCATCGAGGGCGAGATTTACGATATTGCTCTTGATATCCGGCGCGGTTCACCGAATTTCGGGCATTGGGTCGGAGCATGGCTTTCGGCTGAGAATTTTCGCCAGATCTATGTTCCGCCCGGGTTCGCGCATGGATTCTGCGTCACCAGCGCTGTCGCCCAGGTGGAATACAAATGCACTGACTTCTATGATCCGACCAACGAGATCAGCATTCAATGGAACGATCCCGACCTGGCAATCGACTGGCCGATCGACATCCAGTCCATGCCGATCATCTCGAAAAAGGACATGACCGCGAGACCTTTGCGTGAATTAATGGAAATTCTGCCACTGATTGATCCAACCCAAGGCCGGCCGGGCCGCGACATTGGTTGCCTTTACCTCGGCCCCGGGCGTGCGCGGCGCGTCAACCTCTCTCGGCGGTCTCGGCGCCCCCGGGGCGGGGAGGCGCTGAACTATGAAGATTCTATTGACGGGCGCGGGAGGTCAGCTTGGCCGCGCTTTGCAGGCATCGCCGGGTGACAATCTGATGATCGCGCTGACACACGACGATCTGGATATCACGAAACCTGATCAGGTGCGCGGCGCCGTCGAAAGTCATTCGCCGGATATCGTCATCAATGGCGCCGCATGGACCAATGTCGATGGGGCTGAAACCGATGAAGACGGGGCATACAGGCTCAACTCTCTCGGCCCGCGCAACCTCGCCCTGGCAACCGGAGCGCTGAATCTGCCGATCGTCCATATCTCAACCGATTATGTCTTTGACGGTGAGGCCTCTCGACCGTATCACGAATTCGATGAGCCGAATCCTCGAACGGTATACGGCCGCAGCAAACTTGCCGGCGAGCGTGCTGTAGCTGCACTCAATCCGCGTCATTACATCGTTCGGACTGCCTGGCTCTATCACAACGAAGGCAGAAACTTTCCAACGACGATGATGGGACTGGCTGACCGTGACGAAGTGCGCGTGGTGAGCGATCAGTACGGATCGCCGACATATGCGCCGCATCTGGCGCGCGCCATCGGCGATTTGATCGTAACCGGCGCTTACGGAACCTGGCATCTGGCAGGTCACGGGGGAACAAGCTGGTATGAATTGACCTGCGCTTTATATCAATTGATGAATTATCGAACTCGCGTAATTCCTGTTTCGACGGCCGATTTCCCGCGGCCAGCGCAGCGACCCCGGTATTCAGTTCTAAAATCGCTGCAGCAACCGGAGATCCTGTTGCCCCCATGGCTGGAGGGCTTGAAAGAATTCGTGAATGCGTTATGATTTCCAGACGCTGATCAAGCAGTTACGCCTCCCCTGTTATTCCTGTACGGTTCCTTCAATCAATAGAGAAAGGTATTTTTGATGAAGTCGATGTTGTTGAGAATTATGTGCCTCGTCCTGTTGCTGGGGGCGCCGGCTGTTTTTTTACAAACGCCAGGTGGCAGAGCCGATGCGGCGCAAACCGATCCGCTCATGACGCTTCGTCAGTGGCTGCAAACACAGGATTCAAGGCAGGGCCCCGAGCGGGAGATGACTGGAGAAGGTTTCGTTATCGTCAGGGTAGGAGACGGAACATCCTGCCGGCCGATGACTATGGCGGAGTTTGAGGAGTTTCACGCCGGCGAAGAGCGCGCGGGCTTGAGCGCCATCAGCCGGCCTGAAGCCCAGCTGCAGCAGCTGACTCAGCAGGGATTCAAGATCGTACTTCGGTCATCATCGCAACTCGACAATTTCCCCGCGGCGAAGGATGCCTTTCTGCGCGCGGCCGCGCGCTGGGAATCGATCATTACCACGCCGATTTCAGTGATTATCGATGTCGATTTCGGGCCGACCAGATTCGGCACGCCCTATTCGTCGTCGAGCGTGATCGGCGCCACATCGAATCAGACACTCGGCGCCCCGGGCCTGCTCGCACCGGTCAGATCGGCGTTGCTGCTCAACGCGACGAATTCTCAGCAGACCTCGATCTTCACCTCGCTGCCGTCGAACACCGTCCCGACCGATCTCGGATCAACAAACACAGTCTTTGCTTCATCGCCTGTGCTCAGGGCGATGGGGTTTCTGGCCGCCACAGCTGACCCTGCCCAGGAGCCGAACTTCGGCTCACCTCCCTCGATCGGGTTCAATTCGGCCATCGATTTCGACTTCGATCAGACGAACGGGATCGATGCTGACAAGATCGATTTCTATGCCGCGGCCGTCCATGAAATCGGTCACGTGCTCGGGTTCACTTCATTCGTCGGGCTGATCGAGCTGAACCCTTCGTCCAGTGTGGCGGTAACGCAATGGGACCTCTACCGGTTTCGTCCCGGCGTCGACAGCACCAGCTTCAGCGCTTCCAAACGTCTGCTGGTTTCGGGCGGCGAGCATGTCCATTTTGCAGGCCTCAATGATCTTTCGTTATCGACTGGAAGAATCGATGGAGAGGAGGGCGACGGCCAGCAGGCATCGCACTGGAAGGACGATGCGCAATCCGGCACATACGTTGGAATCATGGATCCGACCGCTTCGGACGGGATAGGCGAAGAGATCACTGCCCAGGATATGATCACGCTTGGTCATTTCGGATATGCCGTCAATAATACCGCCACCGTTCACGAGAAGCTCTCTGTCGATGACAGCGGGAGGAATGTTTCGCTGATCGCACCCGGAGCGATGGCGGTCAATCGTTTCAGCCCATCGCGATATCCCGCCAAAGTGGTTGGCCTGACCGTCAACATTCCGTTCGTTTCGGGCCAGCCGAGCCCTGTCGGAGCCTCTTTGCGCCTCGTCGTCTTCAGAGATCCCGACCGAACAGGACAACCACCGGCCACACAGCAATTCCTCTACGATCAGATTGTGACGGTGCCGAACATCGGATTCAGCCGCTTCGTCGAATTCAGATTCGACGGGCCCACGATCGATTCCGGAGATGTCTATGTCGGCGTCCAGGCGACCAACACCGTCGTTGGGATCGCGGTTGACACCAACGGCCCGGACAATCAGCGTTCGTTCATCTCAACGGGCTCAGGCAATTTGACCCAGCAGAACAGTTTTACTTTCCAGCCGCTTGTGTCGGCGGTCAGCGGCGCCACGCGGGCGAATTTCATGGCCAGGGTCGAATTGACCAGTCCTTTCGCCGGCAGTCCCATGCCTACGTTGACCTCTCTCAGCCCGAACGTTGTACAGCCCGGAAGCGCTGCTTTCACACTGGTCGTGCAGGGCAGGAATTTCCAGAGGAGCTCTGTGGTCCGCTGGAACGGATCAGACCGGCAGACAACATTCATTTCCGGAGGACAACTTCGCGCCAGCATTTCGGCAGCGGATATCGCATCAGCCGGTAATGCATCGGTGACTGTATTTTCATCCGCGCCGGGCGGCGGAACTTCGACCGCTCTGCCTGTAAGCATCTCGGCCGCCAACCCGGCGCCGACCCTGGCGCGAACAGATCCAAATGCTGCCAGTCTTGGCACAGGCCCGGTCAACATTCGCGTCTTTGGAACCAACTTCACGCAGGGCTCCGTCATCCGTCTCAGCGGAGCCGACCGGACGACGACCTTCGTGAGCAGCATTGAATTGACCGGCGTTATTCCGGCCGGCGATCTGAACATGATCAGATCGGTTCCTCTCTCTGTCTTTACACCGGGTCCCGGCGGCGGAACCTCGAACGAGATCAGTTTTTCAGTCATAAACTGCGGCTTTTCGCTCTCGACGTCGAATCGCAGTTATTCATCGAAAACAGCATCCGACGGAGTGACGCTGAACACCGGCAATTCCGTCTGCGGATGGACCGCCGGTTCCGATGCCGCCTGGCTCAAAATCTCGACTCCGCTTTCGGGATCTGGGAAGTCTGTCATCAAATACACAGTCGATCCGAACAATACGCCGAACGTGCGAACGGGAAATCTGACCATCGGCGGTCAGACGCTGCAAGTGCGCCAGGCGGGACTGCTGACGACGGTCTCGGCGGCCAATTTCGGTCCATCGGTGACAGCCGAAGCAATCGTCTCGGGATTCGCTGGTGGTCTGGCGACCGGCACTCTGGTGGCGACGACGACTCCGCTGCCGACAAATCTTGGCGGAACATCAGTTCGCGTGACCGATGCGGCCGGGACGCCACGTAACTCCGCGCTCTTTTTCGTCTCCGCCAACCAGGTCAACTTCCAGATTCCTGCGGGAACCCTGACGGGAGACGCGACAATCGAGATCTTCCTCAATGGTGAGCTGATCGCTTCGGGGACGGTATCGGTTCAAACGGTCGCTCCGTCGTTATTCTCTGCCAATGCTGACGGGAAAGAGGTGGCTGCGGCGCTGATCCTTCGAGTCAAAGGCGACGGCTCCCAGGTCTTTGAACAGATCGCCGACTTCGATCAGGGGCAGAACAAATTCGTCGCCAAACCAGTCGTTTTCGGAGACGCTTCCGAACAGCTCTTTCTGCTCATGTTCGGAACTGGCATTCGTGGCCGGAGCTCTTTGGGTGCGGTCAACGTCAAAATCGGCACTGTCGATCATGCGGTCGACTTCGCCGGCCCTCAGGGTGAGTTCGTAGGACTCGATCAATTGAATATCAAACTGTCGAGAAACCTCATCGGCGCCGGGGAGGTTCCTATCATCCTGACCGTCGACGGTAAGACGGCCAATCAACTGGCCATCAAAATCCAATGATGCGGCTTGCAGAACGGGTAAAAGAAAAAAGCGGACGCAGGTCCGCTTTTTTCTATCAGATGATGTCGCTATTGTAAATCAGAAAGTTGCAGTCAGTTTGATTCACGTTTGCTCCATCGACCGGCCTATACCTACGATAGGATGCCTTGCTTTGCCACAAGTAATCGCCCAATCCATCACAGCGATACATAGTGAAAACCGCTACTCCCGGCAGTATCCCCTTATCATCCCAATATCCTCCTCAGCGCGAAACCTTCACCCACACCTTTGAGCCCACCCAGAATCCTCAGACAGATGAACCCCAATAAGCACCAGGATAACCGCACACCAGACTCGTTCTTGAATGCCAGATTTACGACCACTTTCAAGACTACCTTCTTCTCTAACAGAGGTGGCGCCCCGGTCGAGGCGAAAGCCCGCCTGCGCCAAAGCTCAACATTTTATCGGCTCTTTTTGACTCAACAATCGCTTAATCTGCTTGCAGCAAGTTATTCGCCGCGATTTTCCAGTGAGGATCAATTGCTGACGCGAGGACAGTCCTGGGATCTTGCACTTCGAGAGCGCGGAGGAACGGATAAAGGGACATTTCGAGGGGATCATGGACTGCCGGCCGGAGAAACTGGAGTAAACTCCGTCCGCCACGGGAGAGATCAAGTCAAACAGCTTGGTGCTATCAGATGATGTCACGAATGTAACCTGGAAAGTTTCGTCTCCGCGTCAGCACAGGTCAAGAAGCGCCATGATGGTCGTCCATGCACTTCAGCGTCGTGATCGCATAGAGAAGCCATGCCATCTAATTGCGCCCAAAGCGCCTACCACTAGGCTCATAACAGAGAGTAGACCCCACAAGCCTCATCCCCAAATAACGATAGTCTTCTTTCCGACAAGGGAGACCTTCCCAGCAAGACTCGCCTGTCATCTGCGATCGCGCCCAATACACAACCCCCGCCCCACATACAAAACATAGCACCGAAACGACAACCATGCATACCATGACCGTTTTTGAGTTCCAGGCTTTACGCAATACCGTTTTCCACCACATAACAATCCTCTATTCCGCAGAGAAACCTCATCGGCGCTGGAGAGGTCCCGATCATCCTGACTGTCGACGGCAAGCCGGCCAATCAATTAACGATCAGATTTCAGTGATCAGCATATGGAGTGCGGCGGCCCGGCGCCGCTTTGGTAGTCTATTTCGCAGACTTCCAACCGGACTACCAAAGCGGCGCCGGGCCGCCGCACTCCATATGCTGAAAAGCGGACCCAAATGAGTCCGCTTTTCTCGTTATGAAGTATTAAAAATTAAATGGCGTCCCGTACGGGATTTGAACCCGTGTCGCCGCCGTGAAAGGGCGGTGTCCTGGGCCGGCTAGACGAACGGGACGCAAAGGCAGCGCCGATTGATGATCGACGCAATTTATGAATCCGGGAAAGAACAAAACAAGCGGTGATAATAACCATCCCGTATTCATTCGTCAACCCCGAAATGCGGGTGGAATAGTTTACAAACATTCTCGCGGCAAAAAATCAGATTTGATTTGTCGGACTCCGCAGGGGCGAGCAGTTACAAGCCGGACACTGCAACTCTTCCCACTGATAATTCTCTTTTACTATCAGGCCGAGCCGTCACGATGCCTCTTTGGTTAAGCAGCTTGTGAGGCCATGATTTACCGTGATACACTGCTTCTGACAGGGATAAATATATGATTTGAAGAAATCTTTACATGGTCCGGCTGCGTATTTGTTTCTTACGAAGCGAATTATGCGGGCGGCTTTTTTCATTTTTGAGTTTGTGGATAAGAAATTGATAAGAAAAACGGGTTCTGGAATATTTGCCGGTGTTATGTTGAGAATGGTCAGAGGCGTGATAGTGGGGATACTGTTGATGATTGGGGCGGGGAGTGCCCTGGCGACCGATACGGTCATCATCCTGCCATTTGAGAACCGGTCGCAGCTTGCCGAGTACAACTGGATTCGTGAAAGCTTCAGTATATTAATTGAGGAGATTCTGGATGCTCCAGGGTTTTACGTCATCAGCTCTGATGAGCGAAATATCGCATACGAGCGATTGAATCTGAGCCCTGACGATATTCTGACTCGAGCGGCCATGATCAGACTGGCCGATGCCGCCCAATCCAACCTGGCGCTGATTGGTGAATTCGATGTCGCCGTTGACAACGATCAGGTGACGATTGCCGTGACGGCCCGATTGATCGAGACGAAAGAGGGGCGACTGGTGGGAAACCGCGTTTTCAATTTCAGCGGGCCGTTGTCCGACTTGCAGTCGATGCAGGGGCAACTGGCCTGGAACATCCTCTATTTCCGCAATCCATCATCGCCGTATTCGAAAGAGCAGATGGTCAGGCGGGCGACCTCGACTCCGCCTCTCGCCTACGAGAGCTTCGTCAAAGGCGTACAAACCAGGGATTTGAATCTGCGCGAGGGATTTTTAAAGCGCGCGATTCAGGAGCACGAAATGGCCGGCACTCCCGGGCGCTATACCCGCGCATTGTTTGAGCTGGGCCTGCTTTACTATCGTCAGGCCGATTTCGAAGAGGCTGTCAAGCAGTTAAAACAGTTGCAGAAGGACGATTCGAATTACCGGGAAGGGCTTTTCTATCTCGGGCTGGCGGCATACGAAGCCGGTCAGGTGGATGAATCAACTTCGGCCTTCAGAACGCTGGCCGATCAACTGCCCATGCTGGAGGTCTGGAACAACGCGGGAGCCGCGCTGACGGCCAGGGGCGATCTTGCTGCCGCACTTCCGCTGCTCAAACGCGCCACGGCAAATAATCCGAACGATACGGATTACCGATTTAATTACGGTTATGCATCGATGCTCAACAAGAACTGTCAGGAGGCCGTATCCTATTTCGATGCTGTGCTGAAGATCAATCCGCGGGACGGTGAGGCGCATTTTCTGCGCTCGAGATGCCTCACAGAACTGGGCCAGCCCGAAGAGGCCGCGCGATCTGATAATGAAGCGAAGCGCTACCTGGAAAGTTACGCCAAATGGACTATTTCTCCAGCTAATATTCCGAAGCTCATGAGATTCAAGACCGAGGTCAACCGGGCGGCTTTTTACAGCCTCGAACGAAAGCAGCAGATGCAGCAGGACGGCACTCGCGGATTGCCATCGGCCCGGCAGATATCGCTGCGCCAAAGTCTTGACAGGGCGCGTGAGCTGATCAATCAGAAAAACGACGTCGAAGCCATGACCGAGCTTGAGAGTGTCCTCTCGTCAGAGCCGACGAATGCCGAGGCCCATTTCTTGCGCGGGTTGATCCTTAATCAGCGTCGTGATATAGACGGCTCGATCGCGGCATTCAAGGCTGCAGTTTCATGGAATCCGAGGCTGATCGAAGGGCACATAAACCTATGCCGGTTATATCTCGCACGCGGCGACAGGGCCCTGGCCCTGGCTCATGCGCGCCAGGCGCTCGAGATCGACCCTCAAAACCGCGATGCGATTGCACTGAAACAGCAGATCGAGACCGGGCGATAAGTCGATCAACCATTTGAAGGTATTTCGCATCTAATGCGTCTGATCTGATTGGGGTAGACTTTGTCAGGCGAGTTTTCAAGGTCAGGGAATAAAGATGATTTCGCTGATAAAATATCCGACAAGAAAACGTGGATTGGCGATTGCGCTGATCCTGTCGGTATTTGTTCATGCCGGTCTGGTCGTCTTCTTTCGTTATGGGCCTCTACTGCAGGTTGCGATGGGGATGCGCGATATCGAGTTCGTCGACGAAGAATACGACCGGGTGATTCTGATCGATTTTTCAAAAAAGCTCGCCTATCCGTCCGGATACATCGGTTTTCTTGCCCCGACGAAAATAGAATCGCTCGACAAGCAGAAGAAAGAGCAGCAGCGACTGGAGCGACTCGAGGCCGCTCGCAAGCGGCGCGAACAACGTGAGAAGGAAGAAGCGGCCAGACGCGCGGCCGAGGAACAGGCCAAAGCCGAGGCCGAACTGGCAAAAGCCGAATCTGAAAAACCGCCGCCTCCAAAGACCGACGGTTATCCGGGAGGCTTCGGCAAGATCAACACCGCTCCGATCAAGGATCAGATCCAGCGGCTCTATTCCGCGAATAAAGAAGGCAAGCTGCCCATACCCGATGGCAAATTGCGCGTCGGAGTGGCCGGCAGCATCAATTCGGATGGCACACTTTCGAATTACAAGATCATCGTTCCATCCGGGATCAAAGAGATTGATGATGCGGCTCTGGCGATACTGGAAGCCGTCAGCGTCAGTCGCGCGCTCGGCCCGTTGAGCAACCTCTCGTCCCTGAGCATGGTTCTCGATATCGATCAGGTGGCCGAACTTAATGTCATCGGGTTCACCAGCAACGAACAGGATGCCCGCGCGATCGTCGATCTGGCCAATACAGTCCTGCTCTTCGCCAGGATCAGGAAGTCGAACGATCCGGCGGCCATGATCATGCTCAACAATCTCAAGGTCTCGCGCACCGGACAGCGCGTCCAGGCCACGATCAGCGTTCCCCGGCAGAAAGCCAAGGATACGCTCGCCCAGTCCATGACCGGCGCCAAGAGCCAGGATTAATTCTCGGTCGTTTCAGGGAAGTGGTTCCCGACGAAGAGGTCGTAAATCCAGGCTCCGAGCGGGCCTCCGATGAGCGGGCCGGCGATTGGCACCCAGAACCAGAAATTGCCCGCCGTGAAGACTTCAGAACCCCATCCGCCGATGAAAGTGAAGAGGCGCGGTCCCAGATCGCGTGCCGGATTGATGGCATAACCCGCGTTGAACCCAAAGCTCATGCCGAGCGCCATAACCAGAAAACCGACGGCGACAGGCCCGACATTACCGGTCGAGTTATTGCGAGCATCAGCGATCGCCGAGATGACGAGCATCAATATTGCCGTGCCGACAATCTGATCGACCAGGCCGCCGAATGTTGAGAGGTACGACTGCGGGTATGTCGAAAAGATTCCGGCAGTCCCTTTTTCGCCCAGCACCATGCGCGTCCCATTGTCGAAAGCGTTGAACGCTTCGCGGTAAACGAACCAGACGGTCGCCGAAGCCGTGAATGCGCCGGCCGTTTGAGCTAAAGCATATGGTACGACCTTTGCCCAGGCGAAGCCGCGCCGAACGGCCAGCGCCAGAGTCACCGCCGGGTTGAGATGAGCGCCCGTTACGCCACCGGCGACGTATATTCCCATCGTCACTCCGAGGCCCCAGGCGAGGTTGATCGACAGATAGCTCCCGTTCTTTTCGCCGCTCAGGACTACTTGCGCTACGACACCCGCGCCAAATGCGATCAGAATGAAGGTACCCAGAAATTCAGCAAAAAGTTCGCGAAGTAGAGTGTTTCGCTGCATATTTTGGAAGTCTATTGCGTACTGCCGGTTGATGCTGCTGCTTTGGTTTCGGCGGGTTTTTCACGCCTGATGCCGAGGTGCGAATCGAACCACTCCAACTGGCGTCCGACCAGGTCGATGACGTGGTTAGGTTCCTGAATGCCGTGCCCCTCGCGTGGATAGCGGAGGAAGACGACCTTGACCCCACGCTTTTTGAGAGATCGATAATACTGCTCGCTCTGCTGAATGTTGACCCGCATGTCGCGCTCTCCGTGCGTGATCATGAGCGGGGTCTTGACCTGCGAGACATAGGTCATCGGCGAATATTTTCGGTAGTTTTGAGGGACGCTCCACGGCTGGCCCTTGAAGCCGTATTCCATGAGGCCGGGGATGTCGCTTTGGCCGTGGAAGCTGTACCAGTCGCTGATCGCCGCGTGTCCAATGGCAGCCTTGAACCGGTCTGTTTGAGAGACCGTCCAGAAGGTCATAAAGCCGCCGTAACTGCCGCCCATGACGACCAGTTTGTCGGAATCCGCGATCCCTTTGGCGATGACCGAATCGACCCCGGCCATGATGTCCTTGAAGTCACGGCCTCCCCAGTCGCCGAGGTTGGCGACAGTGAAATCGTGACCGTAACCGGTCGATCCGCGCGGATTGGGCATGAGCACCGCATAGCCGTTGGCCGCGAAGATCTGAGCGCGACTGTTGAAGGTGTTTGCGAACCGGCCGTATGGCCCTCCGTGAATCATAAGAATCAACGGGTATTTTTTGCCGGCTTCGTACCCGAGCGGTTTGACGAGCAGGCCCTCGATGTCGAAGTTGTCGGGCCCCTTCCATTTCATGACAACGGTTTCAGCAAGAGCGTAATCGTTGATCTCCGGATTGACCCACGTGATCTTCTTAGCCGTTTCGAATTTGTTCAACTCGGCGATCCAGACATCGTCGGGTGTCTGGCTGTCGTTGACGGTGAAAGTGATTCTGGCGGGCCCTGAGCCTCCGATGTCAAAGGCGCCGTAATTCCGGTTGCCCGAAGTGATGCGCGTAACCTTGCCCCCGGAGGATGTGACCTGAAATATGTCTGTGTAGACGCCAACGCCGCTGCTGAAGTAGAGTGCTGAGCCGTCTGAAGCCCACTGAATGCCGGGGCCGACCGATTCGAAATGCGATCCGGTCAGATTTCGAGGAGTCCCGCCCGCCGGCGCGATCACCAGCAGGTCATTCTTCGCCGCCCAGTCATCGGATTTCGTATTCGAAACATAGGCCAGCCATCGCCCGTCAGGCGACCAGCGCGGGCTGGTGTCGGCGGCAGGGCTGGTGGTCAGTTGCACGGGTTTGCCGCCATCGGATGAGATCAGATAGATATCGGTGTTGCGATCTTCGGAAATGTCCGTCCAGATGCTCTCCTGCAATCCGGCTTTCGACATGACGAAGGCGATATTCCTGCCGTCGGGCGACCATTGGACATTGCTGACGCTGAATTCGCCTTCGGTCAGCCGTTTCTTCTCTTTCGTCTCGACATTGATCTTCCAGAGGTGTGAATAGACCAGGTTATCGTCAACCTTGATGGTGTCGAATTTGTCCTTCTTGCGCTTTTCGATCTCGGCTTTGTTGGGCGGTTCGTCACGCGTCACAAAGGCGATCTGACGGCCGTCCTGCGACCAGCCGAATGACTGGACACCGTTCTCTTCCGTGGTCAGTTTTTCCGCTTCACCGCCAAATGCAGGGATGACCCAGATCTGCGTTCCCTTGTCGCGATTGGCAAGAAACGCGATACGCGTTCCGTCCGGTGACCATTGCGGTGAAGATTCCCCGCGCTCTCCATTGGTCAGCTTTACTGATCGCCCTCCTTCGGACGAGACCAGCCAGATATGCGACACCCTTCGATTCTCTTTCCGATCCCATTCGCTGACGGTGTAAGAGACCCACTTGCCGTCAGGCGAGATCTGCGGCCCGCCGACCTGCCTGAACGCCAGGCTGTCTTCGATCGTCATCCTTTTTTCTCCGACCGCGCCGAATGACAATACGAAACCAATTGATAGGCCAATTAATAGAATGGATACTGTATAGAGACCTCTTTTCATTACATCACCTCCGCGGGGATGGAACCCGAAATCAAACCGATTGGAAGAATCTACTTTCGTCTGTGTGCATTTAGGATTGAAATCAGAAAAGAACAGGATGCATCATAGCCGCATTATGCAAAAGGTTACAAGTTTCGTCATTATCGTTTTAACGTTGATATCATCAGGGGCTGGCAAACATCCATTCCAGCAGTCGGGCCAGCCCTTTGACCTGGTCATCACCGGAGGCCGACTGGTCGATGGGACAGGCAACCCGTGGTTTGTGGCTGATCTGGCGATCAGGGACGGTCGAATAGTCGAGATCGGCAGGATCGAGCGGTCGCGTGCCGGGCGCGTGATAGATGTCGCTGGATCGATAGTTGCTCCGGGCTTCATCGACGTTCACACTCATATCGAGGGCGGAATAAGATTGCTGTCGACGGCGCCGAATTTTCTGCACATGGGAGTGACATCAGTTGTGACAGGAAATTGCGGAGGCTCCGCGCTAGATCTGGGTGAATGGTTCGGAGATCTCACAAAGCAGGGTATCTCGATCAATGTCGCATCGCTGATCGGCCACAACACAGTGCGCCGCGCCGGTATGAATGGAGATTTCGATCGCCCGCCGACACCCGAAGAGCTGCAGCGGATGAAGGATCTGGTCGATCGCGCCATGATGGACGGCGCGGTCGGTTTATCGACCGGTCTGGAGTACATCCCAGGAACTTACGCGAAGACAGATGAGATCGTCGAACTCGCCCGCGTAGCCGCCAGTCATGGCGGTCTCTATGCAACTCATATGCGCGATGAGGGAGAATTCGTCGAACGATCGATTCGCGAATCGATCGAGATAGGAGAACTCGCCGGCTGTCCAGTCGAAATATCTCACTTCAAGATCTCCAGCAAAAAACGATGGGGAGCGAGCCTGATCACCAATCGCCTGGTAGAAGAGGCACGCTCGCGCGGCGTTGCGGTGACTGTCGATCAATACCTCTATCCGGCAAGCAGCACAGGGATAGGAATCCTTTTCCCCTCGTGGCTATTCGAGGGAGGTCCCGAGAAGATGCGCGAGCGCTTGCAGGACACGGCGACACGCAGAAAGGTCCGCCGCGAGGTTGTCGATAAAGCGCGCCGTCAGGGATTTCAGGACCTGGCATTCGCGTTCGTTGCCAATCATCAGGCCGATCAGAGCCTTAACGGGAAGAATATCGCTCAGATTACACTCGAAGTGAAGAAGAAGAATGATGTCTATTCGCAGGCCGATCAGGCGATTGACCTGTTGCTGGCGGGCGGGGCTCAAATGGTGCTGCGCAAGATGTCCGATCGAGACGTTGACCGGATCCTGACCCAGCCGTTTACGATGATCGCATCGGATGCGGGCGTCATCGATCCTGAAAGCCCGAGCATTCCCCATCCGCGTGGTTTCGGTAATAATGCCCGTGTCCTGGGACATTATGTTCGTGAGAAAAAGCTTGTCGGCCTCGAAGACGCGATACGCAAGATGACCTCGCTGCCGGCTCAGACCTTCAAGCTCTGGGATCGCGGCCTGCTACGGCCAGGCATGGCCGCCGATATCGTCGTCTTCGATCCATCTACCGTCGCCGATCGCGCGACCTTCGAGCAGCCTAAACAGTTCGCCACCGGATTTCGCTATGTGCTGGTAAACGGAAAACCCGTCATCGAATCCGGCAATCACAACGGCGCTAAACCCGGCATGATACTGAAATTGAACAGATAGCTATGAAAAGAATCAATCTTATCTTCGCTCTCGTCACGCTGGCTGTGGCTGGATTCATAACCATATCGGCCCAGAGCCGTCGGGCAATGACTCCCGAGGATGTCGTTTCAATGAACAGGGCTTCCGATACTCAGATCTCGCCCGACGGCCGCCGCGTGGCTTTTGTCGTCAGTTCGTGGGACAAGGAAGCAGACAAATTCAATACCGATCTCTGGCTCGCATACGATAACCGGCAGCAGTCGCTGAGGCTGACATCGCATCCGAAACGTGACGATCATCCGAGATGGGCCCCCGATTCGAATCGACTCGCTTTCATCTCAGACCGCGACGGCGATCCGCAAATTTACGTCATCAATGCGGCCGGAGGCGAACCTGAACGTCTCACTTCACACAAGGCGCCGGTGCTCGATTTCGAATGGTCCCCCGACAACCGGCATATCGCCTTTCTGGCCATCGAGCCGCGTGAAAAAGAGAAGACCAAACCTCCGGTCGTCGTCGGAGAGGACCATCGCTTCGCGCAGCTCTGGCTGATCGATACAAATTCAGGCCAGATTGTCCGACTGACGAAGGGCGAGCGTCACATCGCGGGCTTCAACTGGTCGCTCGATGGAGCGCGTATCGTCTTCACCGCCAGGTCAACGCCGAATCTGATCGACATTGCTACGACTGAAGTCTATGTCACGGCGGCAGCACCGAAAGGCGCGCCTTATGACACGAGGAACGCCAGACAACTGACCAGCGGAAACGGGGCCGAGGATGCGCCGCGCTTCTCGCCTGATGGCCAGTGGGTCTCGTATCTCGCTCACGCAGACAACGACCCGAATGTCGGACCGCTGCGCATTCACATCATCCCAGTGGGCGGAGGGTCACCGCGCGTTCTAGGCGCCCGGTTCGATGGTTACGTACGCGATTATCGCTGGGTATATGACAGTCGCCGGATCATATTTCTGGCGGGCATTGGAGTTGTATCGCGGATCTATACCATGACTCTGGATGATGAAACGCCGCAGGCCATGACGCGAGATGACGGCCAGTCAACGGCCATCTCGACGACCTATGACGGCATGAACATCGCCTACGTTCATGAAAATCCGCGCATGCCGAACGAGGTCGTTCTGCTCAGCGCTCGAAATATGATTCCAGTGCTCCTGACGCACCTCAATCCTCAACTCGACAGCGTCATGCTCGGCCAGGTTGAAACGATTCGCTGGAAATCGGCTGACGGCGCCGAGATCGAAGGAGTGCTCGTCTACCCGGTCGGTTTTCAGACGGGGAAGACTGTCCCTCTCGTGACCTATGTTCACGGCGGTCCCGAAGGCGCCTACACTCGCAGTTTCAATGCAACATGGAGTGCCTTCCCTCAAATCTATGCCGGACGCGGCTACGCCGTATTCATGCCCAATTTTCGCGGATCATCGAACTACGGAGCAGCTTTTGCCCAGGCGAATGCCGGACGCACGGGGAAGATCGACTATGACGACATCATGACCGGTATCGATCATCTGGTTCGCTCAGGAATCGCCGATGAGAACCGGCTGGCGGTCGCCGGCTGGAGTTATGGCGGATACATGAGCGCCTGGATGATCGGGCACACGAAACGTTTCAAATGCGCGGCTTACGGCGCGGGACTGTCGAATGCCGTCTCGTACTGGGGAACAGCTGATATAGTCAGTCAGCGGGAGCGGCTGCATGGTGGGACTCCGTGGACGGCCAGGCAGATGTTTGACGAACAGTCTCCGCTGACACATCTGACAAAGGCCACGACGCCGACACTGATTTTTCATGGTGAGAAGGATGAACGAGTGCCGTTGGGTCAGTCACAGGAAAGTTTTCGAACCCTCAAGCGCCTCGGCGTTACCGTCCGGCTGATCGTTTATCCGGATCAGGGCCACGCGCTGACTGTGCCGAGTTATCAGCTGGACAAGATCCGCCGCGAGTCGGAATGGATCGAGAAATACATGGATGTTAGAAGTTTCCAGTAAGAAGAAGTTTCCAGTTTCGAGTTTCCAGTCACTTCACCTTGGTCTCTCCGGAATAAAGTTGCACCGTTCAGAATACTGGAAACTGGAGACTCAAAGTAACTGCTCAGCCCCATGGCTAAAGAATACGAATGTGGAGTGCGGCGGCCCGGCGCCGCTTTGGTAATCCATCATGCCGATTACTGCATGCGATACCAAAGCGGCGCCGGGCCGCCGCACTCCATACTTCGCTTGCTTTATTAGTTAGTCGCTTGCTTACGCGCGCGGTTCTGAAGGCCACTCGCTAACGCTCGTGGTTCCGTGACGCAAGGGCGGAGCAGTTACAACTCAAAACTGGAAACTACTTCTAACTGGAAACCGGAAACCAATTTCTGTACAATCCCCGTTTACCTCTTCCTTCTGATTCATCAAATCTGGAGATTTCGAAATGACATCACAAACCAAGGCTGCCGGTTCGCCCGGCAAGCTGGCGATTCTGGTTGGGGGCGGACCGGCTCCCGGAATCAATGCCGTCATCTCGGCGGCCGCGATCAAGGCGATCAATGAGGGCTTCGACGTCGTCGGCGTACAGGATGGATTCAAGTGGCTGGTCCAGCGTGACACCTCGAAGATTCATCCGTTGACGATCGATGACGTTTCGCGCATTCACCTGCTTGGCGGATCGGTGCTCGGGACCGCGCGCGAAAATCCGACCAAATCCGAAAAGAATCTGACCGCCGTCATCGAGACGCTCAAGTCGGTGGGAGTGACACATCTGGTGACGATTGGTGGCGACGATACGGCTCTATCATCGAGCATGGTTGCAGGGCGATCGGACATTCATACCGTACATGTTCCAAAGACGATAGACAACGATCTGCCGCTGCCCGATCACATCCCTACCTTCGGCTATCAGACTGCACGTCACGTCGGAGCCGAGCTCGTTCGTTACCTCATGGAGGATGCGCGGGCCACTCGGCGCTGGTACATCGTCGTGGCAATGGGCCGGCAGGCCGGTCACCTTGCGCTTGGAATCGGCAAGGCCGCCGGCGCAACGCTGACGCTGATCCGTGAAGAGTTCCCTGAAGAGAAGGTCCCCTTCAGCCATATCTGCGATATCATCGAGGGCGCTATCATCAAAAGACGCGCGACCGGCCACAATCACGGAGTGGCGATTCTGGCGGAAGGCCTGATCGAAAAACTCGATGAGAATGAGTTGAAGGATCTGGAAGATGTTGAGAAGGACGAATTCGGGCACATCCGATTCGCCGAGGTCGATCTGGCGCGCAAGGTCAAGGTTGAACTGGTCGGACGGTTCAAACAGCGCGGAATCAAGATCATGATCACGAACAAGAATATCGGGTATGAGCTCAGGTGCGCCGATCCGATCGCCTTCGATATGGCCTATTGCCGCGAACTGGGCAATGCCGCGATCAGGTTTCTGATCGATGGCGGAAGCGGCGCCATGGTGAGCATCCAGAATGATCATCTCGTTCCGATGCTCTTCTCTGAAATACGGGATGCCGCAACAGGAAAGACGCGCGTTCGCAATGTCAACGTCGAGGGCAAGACTTATCGCGTAGCGCGTGACTATATGCTGCGCCTCGAGCGGGCGGATTTTGATAAACCCGATCTGGTCGACAAACTGGCGGCTGCTTCCAATCTGTCCGTCGATCAACTTAAGGAGAGGTATCTATGACCATCAAGAAGATCGGCATTGTCGTCGGCGGCGGGCCCGCCCCCGGCATCAACGGCGTGATTTCAGCTATTGCACTGCACGCGCACGATATCGGGATCACTCCGATCGGGTTTAATGATGGTTTCGAATGGCTTGCCCAGCGTTACACCGATGAACAGCATAACCTGACTGTCGATGAAGTATCGCGCATTCACCTGGACGGCGGCAGCATCATCGGAACTTCGCGCGCAGATCTGGCACGCGAACCCGAGGCACTCGAGAACGCCGTCGCGGCTCTGAAAAAACTGGAGATCGATGCTCTGATCGCAATCGGTGGAGACGATCAGGTCGCGAGCGCGCAGGCCATTTCGCAAAAGTCCGAAGGCTCGATCAAAGTCGTGATCATCCCCAAGAGCATCGATAACGACCTGGCCCTGCCGTCGCGACTGAACAACCTGGGTTATGAGTCGGCGCGCCACACCGGAGTTGGAATAGTCAAGAGTCTCATGTTCGATGCCAAAACGACCGGTCGCTGGTACATCGGCGTGACGATCGGACGCCCGACAGGTCATCTGACGCTCGGCATCGGAGCTGCCGCCAGCGCGACCTGCACCATCATTCCCGAAGAGTTTTCATCCGAAACGATCTCTCTTGGGGATATCTGCGACATCGTCGAAGGATCGATCATCAAACGACAAGCCATGGGCAAGAATTATGGCATCGTTCTGCTCTCGGAGGCATTGTCTGAAAGGTTCAGTCCTGCCGAGGTCAGTGAGCTTGAAGATGTCGACAGGGACATGCAGGGTAATATTCGCGTCGCCGAGATCGATCTGGGGCGTAAGGTCAAAAGCGCTGTACAGGCACGGTTCGATAAGCGCAAGAAGAAGGTGACGATCGTCGACAAGACAATCGGTTATGAACTTCGCTGTGTGCCGCCGATCCCCTATGACGCCGAGCACGCCCGCGATCTGGGATACGCCGCCGTCGATTACCTCGTTTCCGGCAACTCCGACGCGGTCATCGTCGTGCAGGACGGTGATTTCACTCCGATCCCGTTCAGCAGTATGATCGATCCCGAGACCGGAGCCGGACGGATCAGACACGTCGATATCACGACGGAGAGCTACGGAGTGGCCCGTGATTATATGGTCAGGCTCGAGCCCCGGGACTTTCTCGATGCGGCCTGGGTTGATACACTTGCGGACACGGCGGGATTGAGCTCTTCGGAGTTCAGAAAACACTTTGCGAAATTGTCGGTCAAACAATAAGGATCCATGTGGATCGGGGTGAAGCCGGCTCCACATACGGAAAAGAAGGGGTTTTTAAATATGAGAATCAAGCTTTCAGCATTTGCCACTGTTCTTTTTCTGTTCGCCGGACTTGTCCTGGCCGGGCAGGTCGCCGGACAGAAGAATGACTCCAAAAAGGCCGATAAGAAGGAGGCCAAAGCGGCTGTTAAAAAGGAAGCCAAAAAGGCTGATAAGCAGGACGCCAAAATGGCCACTTCAAAGGCCGTCGCCGTCCTTCATCCGACAGAAGGCAACACCGTCAGCGGCACAATCACATTCACACGTGAAGGCAACGCGGTAAAAGTTGTCGCGGATCTGACAGGACTCAAGCCTGGAACTCATGGGTTTCATATTCATGAGTTCGGCGATTGCAGCGCCAGGGACGGGGCGTCGGCCGGCGGGCATTTCAATCCCGCAAGCATGCCCCACGGTGCCCCTGCCGACAAACAGCGCCACGCCGGCGATCTGGGCAACATCGAGGCAGGTCAGGACGGCAAGGCTCACCTCGAGATTGCTGATTCGGTTCTCAAGCTCGACGGCGCAGGTTCGATCCTCGGCCGCGGCGTCATCGTTCACGCCGCCCCGGATGACCTCAAAACACAACCTACCGGCAACGCAGGCGGACGACAGGCCTGCGGCGTCATCGGCATCGCCAAACCCTGAGCGCGATCAAGGAGAGATCAATGGCCAGAGTTGTTCATTTTGAAATTCACGCTGCCGACCCCGACCGGGCGATCAATTTCTATGCGAGTCTGCTCGGGTGGGAGTTCACCAAGTGGGACGCCTGGGAATACTGGATGATCAAAACCGGCCCCGACGACCAGCCGGGCATCAATGGCGGTCTGATTCGCCGCCAGGGCGAGATCGACGGTCAGGCCGTCATCGCTTATGTCTGCACTGTCAATGTCGATTCAGTCGATTCACACGTTGCTAAAGCGCTCGAACTCGGCGGGCAGATCGCTCTTCCCAAAATGGCGATCCCCGGAGTCGGCTGGCTCGCCTACGTCAAGGACACCGAGGGCAATATCTTCGGCATGATGCAGGATGATCCTTCGGCGGCGTGAGGCAATCTTAACCGACGGGCAGAATTTGCATCCGGATAGAGTGGAATTATGACCGGTATGAAACTTCTACTCTGCGATTTTGTAATTATTACTCTGCCCGGGTAATTCGATTGAAATCTGGAAATTGTTGAATACGCGAAAAGAGCTATATTTATTGCTCTTTTCGCGTTTTTTCTGATAGTTGGGTCTGTGGCACCGCGATTGCAATTACCTGGGTGGGGCAACGAGATACCAGGTGGTTAACTCCACTGACGGTGTCAGTGGTTACCAGGGTGAGGAAGGTAACCACGGTTTAAAGGCGCTACAGTACTCCCACGGCTGTAGCGCCATTTTCTTTTTGTGCGTCCCTGGCACACCAGTTTTGCACTAATACAAGAACCGCGAGCGTAACGGAACCGCGAGCGTGAGCGAGCGCCTCCTTATACAGGGGGCGCTCGCTCACGCTCGCGGTTCTGTCTGTCCGTTGTGCTTTACTGGTTATGGCAGACGTTAAGGGGATTATTTCCGTTAAGCTGATCGAAGATACCGGCGAGGCGGACCTGGTCGGCGGAGCGGCTCTGCGTGATGCTGAAGCGCGCCTGCTCGAAGAGTTCCTTCAATTTCGATTCAGGCGAGAGGACGAAGCCGTTGTCGAGCGTGATCGGGTCGAACTGCAGGTTATAGCAGCTGAGCCGGCCTTCCATGGCATAGAAGTATTTGACCGAACCAGAGCCACCGGCAAGCAGACCGTTGAGCTGGGCGGCGACGAATTCCTGATTGAGCTGCTGTAACGGCGTCAAGCCTCCGCGAAGTGCGAGGATCATGGCGCGCGTGTTGGTCGTGCTGACGGGGCGGTTGTAATTGACTCCGCCGATGATCACAGTGCCATGAGGCAGCCGGTTTGAATTGAACAGGAAGTATCTTGGCGACCGGAAGCAGATGGTGTTGCAGGGTTCCCCTCCAAGCGGGTCGCCGATGCCGGGAAGATTCGGATCGAACCCACCGTTCGGGAACGGGCAATCTTCCTTGCAGGGGAAACCAGTCGGATACCCACCAGTGAGGCGGCTCAACAGGCCGGTTCCGTGGTTGCCTTCATCACCTGGAACCCGATTTCTGTTGACGACAAAGTCCGTCACCACGACGGATGTCGTACCGGTAAAGTCTCCGCGCGAGATTTCAATTCCGATCTGATAACAGCCCTGGAGAGGCGAGAAGAATGCCATCGGCCAGGCGAGCGTGAGCAGATCGGTGCGCAGGCCGCTCGATCCGGCATAAGCGGCGAAGGGGATGTAATCTCCCTGATGCCAGCTCGGACCGGTTGCCAGGCGATTATTGACGAAGAGCATGAGATGCGGATGGAGCGATGTCACCTGGACTCCAGCTCCGGCCACCGTGAATGTCGCCAGATCAGGCCCGCTCGTGCCGTCGATGTTTCTCAAAAACAACCTCACTGCATCGCCATTGGTTCCCGGCGTCGAGGCGATCAGAAAGTTTCCGTCCCAGAGGCTTTCTGCGCAGGCCAGGGCCTCGACCCTGGCGCGGCTTTTTGAGAAGGACAAACCCAGCGGCTCCGTGTAGGGCAATGCTCCTACGCCTTCGGGATCGCCTCCGAAATTCTCGACATTGACGGGGAAAGTATATGCCTCGGGCGGTGCGTCGGCGATCGCCATGGCAACAGGTCGCGGCAATAGAAACAGGTCGCCATCCGGCAGAAAACTGGTCTTCGTGAAACCATGCGTGACGGCAGGAATATTGAATTTTAAGATCTCTGCGGCAGTTGCTGGCTGGGTCTCTCGATGTGCCGGGGTTGGCATTGGAAGGTACCCAAAAATAACGGCAAGCAGTAGGATGCTAACAACAGTCAGACTTTTCCTCATATCTCCACTCAATCCTTCCTAGTGCCCTACCGATGTACTCCATCAGTGGGGGAGAGCTACTGGCACCAGTGGCTTGTTTAATCCGGTTCAGGTCTTTCCTGGGGGATGAACCTTCCGGTGGCATTCGAGGCTTTTCTACGAATTTCCAATACTTTCTCAAATCAAAGATCTGGTTTTCGAACAACTGGCACTCTGATTATCTCATGTCTTTCGGCGTTGCATGTGCCGAAAAGTTTCTACGGCTGCAATGAGAAATCCCGAATCCCGGGAGCGCAGCCTGGTTTCCATTATTGGACTTAAATGCAGGCTGGAAGCCTGCGCTCCCAGGGGTTGGCATTACCCCGGGAATGATGTGCAATGTCCGTGCCAGTTACGATCGACAACCAGGAGATAAATGCTAAATGATTAAAAAATCAGGGAATATCGATTATCTGTTAGTTCAGGCGGGAACGAATTCCCGAGTGTTCTGGTCAATCAATCCCAGTGTTTGTGTAAGCATTCGTTGACAGCGTAAGGCATTAATGTCCGTGATCCATCTATCTATTAATATGGATGTACAGTAGTAGTATTTGAAATCTGCGTGAATTTCCTGGGACTGATTATTAAAAGCAAGGCGGCTGGAGGGTTGAAAAATACTCTTTAACCTTGTTTTTAAGTAACAGGCTAAATACAATAACGGTTGTCGTGCACCTTGAAGGGGAATAAAGAACCTCCTTCAGCCCACTGTGACGACGACTTCACTATCGATTGCCTCGCCGACCGGTGAAATTGCCCCCGACACATACGCTCTTTACGTTCAGATCATACCGCTGAGCCTCACGCGCTCTTCCTGATTCAGGCGAACAATATTTTGGAGGGTTCCACACGCATGTCCTGTAATTCACGCTTCACCCGACCATTAATTTGGGGATTATTGGGATTGATTATTTTCAGTTTGGCAATAATCTGCACGCGCTTTATTCCATCAGGAATTGCCGCGGCGCCAATTGAGGGGATTCAAGCGGCGCCGTCACTGGAGCCCGGGCAGGACAGGCAGGAGGAGATGCGCCAGGCCTACGGGCGCATGCCGATGAGGTTCGAAGTCAACCGTGGACAGTCTGATCAGGCGGTTCGATTTCAGGCCAGGGGGCATGGGTACCAGGTTTTTCTGACAGAGCAGGAAGCCGTATTGATGCTCAATGGCGGCGGGGCGGATCGTGGTGCATTCAGCGAACGTGATGGTGCGAGTACGTCCGGTCGAATGGGGCGACAAGAGATGCGAGAGGGGATGCTCCGGTTTAAGCTCCAAAATTCTCGCCCAGCCGCGCAGATCGTAGGGGCCAGGCAGTTGAAGGGCCGCACAAATTATTTAATCGGGAACGATTCTGAAAAATGGGTGACGGACATACCGACCTATTCGCGTGTTGAATACACCGAAGTCTATCCGGGCATCAGCCTGGCGTATTACGGCAACCAGCAGCGGCTGGAATACGATTTCATAGTACAGCCCGGCGCTGATCCGAGGCAGATTGCAGTCAGGATCGAGGGCGCGGATCGAATGGAACTGGCGCCCGGAGGCGACCTGCTGATCGAGGTCGGCGGGAGCAGGGTCTATCATCGCAGTCCGGTGACTTTCGAGGAGAACGGCAATTCGCGGCGACGGGTTAGCAGCCGGTACGTGCTCAATGGTGACGGGTCGATCGGTTTCGAAGTCGAGGGCTACGATCCGAAACGGACTCTGATCATCGATCCAGTCATCGACTATTCGACTTTTTTTGGCGGGATCGGATCGGACGAGGGGTTCGCGATTGACGTCGATGCATCCGGTAACGCGTACGTCACGGGGACGACATACTCAAACAACTTCAACACGTTCGCGCCGCTGCAGACGACCAATCGGGGCGGCAAGTATGACGCTTTTGTAACAAAAATAGATTCGACGGGCAGTGCGCTTGTCTATTCGACTTATCTCGGCGGCGGCGGCGAGGATGAAGGGCGTGCGATTGCAGTCGATGCTGATGGCAACGCCTGGATCGCGGGGATAACCAATTCGTCGGATTTCAATATTCGCAATGCCTTTCAGCCTCAGACCAAGAGTATCGCCAATGAAGCTTTCATCACCAAGGTCAACGCGTCTGGATCGGACCTGATCTTTTCGACATATCTGGGAGGTTCCGGCAACGAGCAGGCATTCGGCATCGCGATCGATTCCCTGGGCGACGCCTGTGTGACCGGGACAACCGATTCGGCCGACTTTCCGTTGCGCAATGCATTGCAGGCGAACTACGGCGGCAACACCGACGCGTTTCTGGCGAAGATCAAAGGCGATGGGACGGATCTGATCTATTCCACATATCTTGGCGGCACAGGTCTGGATGAAGCGTACGCAGTCGTACTGGATGCCGGGAACAATGTTTACCTGACTGGCGCGACGGCCTCTACCGATTTCCCGACTGTCAATCCACTACAGCCTCAAAACCGCGGCGGAGGCTCGGACGCCTTCGTCACGAAGATCATTGCTCAGGGAAGCTCGATCGTCTATTCGACATATCTTGGCGGATCAGCGGTGGATGTGGCATACGGGATCGCGCTTGATGCGAATCTCAACGCTTATGTCGCGGGGAACACCTTCTCGACCGATTTCAATATCTTCAATGCGCTGCAGGCAACCAACAGAGGCAATTCAGATGCATTCGTAGCGAGAGTGAGCTTGAACGGTACATCGCTCATCTATTCGACTTATCTGGGCGGGAGCGGCGGTGATTTCGCGCGCGGGATCGCAGTCGATTCAACTTCGAATGCGTATGTCGTCGGTCGCACGATATCGACTGATTTCAACATTCGAAATGCGCTGCAGCCGGCCAATCGCGGCGAATTCGATGCTTTCGTTTCAAAGGTCAACTTCACCGGCAGCCAGCTGGTCTATTCGACCTATCTCGGCGGCGCGAGCGATGACCTGGGGTACGGGATAGCGATCGACAGTTCCGGCAACGCATACGTCACGGGAGATACCCGTTCGACCAATTTCAACACGAAGAGTCCATTGCAGGCATCGAACAGCGGAGGGCTGGATGCCTTCGTCACAAAGATCGATTTAACAGGAGCCGCGCTGGTCTATTCGACCTACCTTGGTGGAAGCGGCGAAGATCTGGGATTGAGCATCGCGCTCGACAGCGCCGGCAATGCCTACATCACAGGAATCACGAGTTCAAACGATTTCGCCACGCGAAGCCCGATTCAGGCCGTCAGCCGGGGAGGACTCGAGGTCTTCGTGACCAAGATCTTCGCTGATGCCTCTGACATCGCATTCAACACCTACTTTGGAGGCAACGGGTCCGACACAGGTAATGCAATTGCCGTTGACGCCGGCGGAAACAGTTATGTCGTCGGAGCGACGACATCGACCAACCTGCCGACTCGAACTCCGATTCAAGCCACCAATCGAGGCAGTCTCGATGCATTCATCGTCAAGTTCAGTCCGACGGGGTCGAATATCGTCTATTCGACATACCTTGGAGGACTGTTCGGAGATTCGGCGCGCGGCGTAGCTGTCAATGTCGCGGGCAGCGCGTTTGTCGTCGGCAACACATTCTCGAACGATTTTCCGGTGCAGTCTCCATTTCAGGCGAACAACCGTGGTGAAGGCGACGCTTTTGTCGTGCGGATCAGTCCGACGGGGACTGCATTGACCTGGGCCAGTTATCTGGGAGGCGCCGGAACGGACGAGGCCTCAGGCGTCGCCGTCGATGGGGCAAACCATGTCTATCTGACAGGCAATACATCATCTGCTGATTTCAACATCCAAAACGCGCTGCAGGGGATGAACAAGGGCGGACAGGACGCTTTCGTGACGAAGGTCAATTCCGACGGGGCGAGTCTGGCCTGGTCGACATATCTCGGCGGGCAGCGCGCGGATATCAGCAACGGGATCGCGATTGACGGCGCAGGAAACGCGTACATCACGGGTTCGACCACTTCACCGAACTTTCCTCTGCATAACTCATTTCAGCCGGGTTATGGCGGAGGCGATCTGGATGCATTCGTCGCCAAGATAGATGTCACGGGATTGAACCTGGTCTATTCGAGCTATCTGGGCGGAAGCCTGGCGGAAGTAGGCAATGCAATCGCCGTCGATGCGAACGGCAACTGCTATGTCACCGGGGTGACGGGATCGCCGAACTTTCCAGTCACCAACCCGCTGCAGGCCGAAAATCGCGGTGGCAACGACGCATTCATCATCAAGATCAATTCATCGGGAACGAGTCTGATCTATTCGACATATCTTGGAGGCTCTGGCGATGATCGAGGGTCGGGTATCGCCGTCGACGGTTTCGGGACAGCATATGTGACGGGCGCAACCGGATCGCCCGATTTCAACATTCAGTTTCCGCTGCTCGGCTATGGTGGAGGCTCAGATGTTTTTGTCGCCAAGATCATCGGTGAAGCGACGCTCAGCTTTTCACCGGCAACACTCGAGCTGCAGCCGAATTCGACCGGCAACATGACAGTAATGCTCAGCGGTCCGCAGACTATCGACACGATGATCGCTCTGAGTTCAAACAATCCCGGAGTGGTCCAGGTGCCTCCTGCGGTACTCATTCCGGGCGGTTCTCTGAGCGCAGTATTCACAGTCACAGCATTGCAGAACGGCGGCCCGGTCATTATCACGGCTACGTTGCCGGCCGATCAGGGCGGAGCGACCACAACGGCGACGGTGACAGTGGCGGCAACCAGCCGTGTCATTTCGGCGACTTCGGTTCGTGTCGCCACCGGGGGACTGGTCACGGTTCCGATCGAACTCAACTCCCAGGGAAATGAGAACCGGCTGACTTTCAGTGTCGGCATCGATCCGTTGTTGCTGATCAACTCCCAGTTCACGCTCGGCAGCGATGCAACCAATGCGACTTTGACGACCAATACCTCGCAGGCCGCTCAAGGGAGGTTCGGCATCACGATACAGTTGCCGGGCACTCAGGTCTTCCCGGCCGGAAAACGCGAGATTCTGGTGCTTTCGGCGGTCGTCATTTCGGGCAACGAGACGACGATGACCGGAGTTGATTTTGTCGATCAGCCTACGCTCAAACGGATTCTGGATGCGACAGGGAATCAGCTGACCGCGGCTTACAGCCAGGGGATCATCACCATCGCCAGGGGGTATGAGGGCGATGTCGCTCCGCGGCCCAATGGCAGCAATGGCACCGTCACAATCGCGGACTGGGTGCAGACCGGCCGTTTCGTCGCCGGGTTCGATGCAATCACTGACGCTAACGAATATCAGCGCGCCGATACGGCGCCGCGAGCGACGCTGGGCAACGGTATGATTACCATCTCGGACTGGGTTCAGACGGGGCGATATGCCGCCGGACTCGATCCGGTCGTTCCGACCGGCGGACCTGTTCAGGCTCCTCCAGCGGGACTGTCGATCATCGATGGCAGCACGCAATCGCGCGTCATCCGCGTCCTCGATGCGATCGGTCAACGGGGCCAGCAGATACAGTTAACGATAGAACTGGATGCTCAGGGAGATGAGAACGCCTTCGGATTCAGCATCCAATTCGATCCGACCCAGATCGGCTATCTTGGCGCATCGCTCGGGCCGGATGCCGCAACTGGAACGATCAACGTCAACAATGCCCAGGCGGGACAGGGACGCATCGGCATTGCGATCGCCTTTCCGACCGGACAGTCGATCGCGCAAGGCAAGCGCAAGATCGCAACGATTGATCTGGTCATCGCCGCAAACAGCACATCCAGCAGCTTCTCGATCGGTTTCGGTGATGCGCCCATCGGGCGTGAGGTGGTCAACGCCAACGCCGATGTGCTGCCGGTGACGTGGCAGGCCGGCATGGTGACGGTGCCGGGCATAGTCACCAGCGTTTCAGCGGCGAGCTTCCAGCCATCGGACCTGGCGGCTGAATCGATTGTTGCTGCATTCGGAACTGGAATGGCGACAACCATTCAGATCGCCACCACAGTTCCGCTGCCAACAGATATCGCCGGCACGACCGTCAGGGTCGTCGACAGCCTCGGAATGGAACGGCTGGCGCCGCTCTTCTTCGTTGCACCGAATCAGATCAACTACCAGATGCCTCCGGGGACGGCTTCAGGCGCCGCCGGAGTGATCGTCACCAGCGGCGACGGAACGGTATCGACGGGCACTGTCAACATCGCGACGATTTCTCCTGCGCTCTTTTCCGCGAATGCCACGGGACAGGGGATAGCGGCGGCAACCGTCCTGCGTGTCAAGGCTGACGGATCGCAGGTTTTTGAACCCGTGGCGACCTTCGATCCCGGAACCAATCTTCTGGTTCCGGTTCCGATTGATCTCGGGCCGGAAGGCGAACAGGTCTTCCTGATCGTCTTCGGAACTGGCTTGAGAGGTCGCTCGAGTCTTGCTGCCGTAAGTTCACAGATCGGTGAGGTCGACGCTGAAACGCTCTACTTCGGACCACAGAACGATTTCGTCGGTCTCGATCAGGGCAATTTACGCATCCCGCGCAGTCTGGCCATGCGCGGCAATGTTGACGTAGTGATTACTGTCGACGGCATACCAGCCAATATCGTGACAATCAATATCAAATGATGAATTATGAATTCTCATTTTTCACCACCGAGGCACAGAGGACACAGAGGCAGACAGTGGCTTTCTCTTTGCCTCGGTGGTGAAAAATGAGGATTCATTCTTCATCGACCTCTTCATCTTTTATCGAAATGAGAAATTTACAGCGCTGTATAATTATTTTTGTAATCGGAGTATTTCCGTTCACCAATTTGATTACCGACGGAAGGTCGTCGACGCAAACATCAGTTACTCAATCGGCGTCGATCAACGGCGGCAGGAAAAAGCTGTCTGGTGATTACGCGCGGATTCCAATGAGTTTCGAGCGCAATCTTGGCCAGGCCGATGCGACTGTCAAGTACCTGTCGCGTGGCCGCGGCTACCAGGTCTTTTTGACCGAAGACGATGTCGTTCTCAGGCTGACACGAACGGAGCCCGCCGCGAGCATCGATCAGGCGGTCGCCGGATCTCGCGCGGAATCGGCCGATAAGTCATCGCAATCGAGCGATATCAGGCTGCGCTTTGAGGGCGCCCGGAAGGGCTCGCGGATCGTCACTCGCGAATCGTTGCCCGGACGCAGTAATTACTTCATCGGCAATAATCCGGACAAATGGATTGCGGACATACCCAATTACGCGCGCATCGAATATCGCGGTGTTTATCCGGGAATCGATCTTGCATTTTACGGAACGCAGAAGGCGCTCGAATACGATTTCATCGTTTCGCCGGGTTCTGATCCGAGCGCGATATCTGTCGGTTTTGACGGTGTCGATGAGATCGAGGTCGGAGCCAGTGGCGATCTGGTTCTGAAGGTCGGCGAAAGGACAATTTATCAGCGCCGGCCAGTCGTTTATCAGGATATCAACAGCGAGCGCAAATCAGTCCCCGCACGTTACGTCAGGAAGGGCGGGAAATCGATCGGCTTTGTGATCGACAGCTACGATGCCTCGCGAACTCTGATCATAGATCCGGTGCTCGAATATTCGACATTTCTGGGCGGCACTGGAGACGATACGGGACAGGGGATCGCGGTCGATGCGATAGGCAACGCCTATATCACCGGCGTCACATCATCGACTGATTTTCTGACAAGCCAATCCCTGCAGGCGGTTCACGGTGGCGGGCTGGATATCTTCGTCACGAGGCTCAGCGCTGATGGGTCGACGATCCAGTTTTCTACATACCTGGGCGGGTCGGGCAACGACGTCGGCAATGGAATCGCGCTGGACGTAACCGGAGCGATCTACCTGACAGGCAATACGACCTCGACCGATTTCATAACCAGCAATCCACTTCAGGACGCTAATCGCGGAGCCTCTGACGCATTCGTCGCCAAGCTCAACCCGGCGGGCACACTGCTCATCTATTCGACATACCTCGGCAGCAGCGGAGACGACGTCGGATACGGCATCGCAGTCGACGGCACAGGAAACGCATACGTCACCGGATACACCACGGCCGGCGATTTCAATACCGTTTCTCCTCTGCAGCCGGCTTATGGTGGAGATTTCGACGCCTTCGTGGCGAAGATCAATGCGGCGGGAACCGCGCTGGACTATTCGACCTACCTCGGCGGATCATCAGGGGATATCGCCCTCACACTCGATGTCGATGCGATGGGGCAGGCCGTTGTGGCAGGGTTCACCACATCGACCGATTTCAACACGCATAATCCGCTTCAGAGCACGCCGCGCGGAGGACTGGAGGGGTTCGTTTCAAAAATCGCAGCGAACGGTTCCGCACTGGTCTATTCGACATATCTGGGCGGAAGCGATGATGACAGGTGCAATTCAGTCGCGATCGATGCGGTCGGACGCGTTTATGTCACCGGAACCACATCGTCAACCGATCTGACAACCGTCAATCCATTGCAGAATCAGTTGAAGGGAGTTTCCGATCTCTATGTCGCAGTGTTCAATGCTCAAGGGAGCGGTTACGATTATGCGACCTATCTTGGCGGAGCCGGCCTTGAATCCGGCCGCGCAATAGCCGTCAACACGGCCGGGGACATCTTTCTGACGGGTGAGACCAACTCGACTGACTACCCGCTTAAAACGCCGCTCCAGGGCGCCAATTCGGGCGGAGTCGAGGCCTTCGTCACGAAGATAAAAGCGGGCGGCTCAGAGCTGGTCTACTCGACCTACCTCGGCGGCGGTAAGACCGATTCAGCATACGCTCTGGCCATTGACGGCGCCGGCAACGCGTTTGTCACGGGATCGACCGATTCGCTCGATTTCAATGTCAGCAATGCGTTTCTGAGCAACAACCTCGGCGGGCTTGATGCCTTCGTAACCAGGGTCAGCGCTGACGGATCGCAGCTGGATTATTCAACTTATCTTGGCGGCAGCGGCATCGATCTGGGCTTGAGCGTCGCCGTCGATACGGTCGGCAATGCATATCTGACAGGCTTCACGGCCGCTGCCGATTTCCCTGTGCGCAAACCGCTGCAGTCCAGAAACGCCGGGGTCGGCGATGCATTCGTCGCCAAGATCAATTCGAATGGTACATCTTTCGTATATGTCACATATTTCGGCGGCAGCGGGATCGACCAGGGTCTGGGTATCGCCGTCGGCCAGGACGGCAAGGCAGTTGTCACGGGTGTTACAGCTTCGATAGATTTCGCAACCAGCAATCCCCTGCAGGCTGACAATCGGGGCGGTGCGGACGCCTTTCTGGCTATGTTTAATGAACTCGGCGGGTCGTTGATCTATTCGACATACCTTGGCGGGACCGGCAATGATGCCGGATACGGAGTGGCCCTGGACGGCTCAGGCAATATTTTCATGACCGGCTCGACCGGCTCGACAGACTTCAGCACCAGCAATCCACTGCAGGCGTCAAGTGGAGGAGAAGATGATGCATTCGTGGCGCGGATCGATTCGACCGGCGCCAACCTGATCTATTCGACTTATCTGGGCGGCGCCGGATTCGACAATGGTGTCGGGATCGCTGTCGATCAGGCCGGCAATGCATACGTCACAGGCATCACCAACTCGACCGACTTCCCGACTCAGGGAGCGATTCAGGCCAATAATGCAGGTGAACTGGATACGTTCGTGACGAAGATCAGCCCTGACGGCTCATCCCTCGGTTATTCAACCTATCTCGGAGGCGCCGGAACCGATTTTTCGAACGGCATCGCCGTCGATGTTGATGGCAACGCATATATTACAGGCGCGACCGGTTCGACGGACTTCAAGCTCAAGGACGCTTTGCAGAATCAGAACAACGGTTCGTTCGATGCCTTCGTTACGAAGATCGACAATGCAGGTTCGGCGCTGGTCTATTCGACCTATCTGGGCGGCGAGAACAACGATTTCGGACTCGGGATCGTCGTCGATGCCGTCGGAAAATGTTTCATTTCCGGATCGACGAGCTCGACGACATTTCCACTTATCTCAGCGATACAGGCGACAAACCATGGCGGCGACGATGTCTTTGTTTCGGTCCTTAACGAAGCCGGCTCAGCCCTCACGTTTTCGACCTACCTCGGAGGCGGCGGCAATGAGCAGGCCGACGGTATTGCGATCGATGCAATGGGCTCGATCTATCTGGTCGGTCAGTCCGGTTCAGCGGATTTCCCGCTGGTCAATCCGCTGCAACCTGCGGCCAGCGGCAATGTTGAGGCCTTCATCGCCAAAATCGCCAATGACGGCGGAAGCGGAGGGACAACCTTTGCCGCCAGCGTCTCAGCGGCCAGTTACAGCGACGCCGAACTGGCAGCGGAGTCGATCGTTGCGGCCTTTGGCCTAGATCTCGCCACTACAGTCGAGATCGCCTCGACGGTGCCGCTGCCGACAGCGCTTGCAGGCACGACCGTCAAGGTGAAAGACAGCGCCGGGGATGAACGGCTGGCGCCGCTCTTCTTCGTCGCGCCTGGACAAGTCAATTACCAGGTCCCACCGGGAACGGTGACGGGGCCGGCCCTGGTCACGATCACCTCGGCCGATGGTAAGATCGCAGCAGGAACGACAGTCATCTCGAATGTCGCTCCGGGCTTGTTTTCGGCCAATGCCGACGGGCAGGGCATAGCCTCCGCCGTCGCGCTTCGCGTCAAGTCCGATGGCACTCAGATCTATGAACCGATCGCGCAGTTCGATACGGGTACAGGCAGGTTCGTTTCGACTCCGATCGATCTGGGGCCGGAAGGCGAGCAGGTCTTTCTGATCATGTTCGGAACCGGGCTGCGCAATAATTCAGGTCTTCAGAATGTCGGTGTGATGATCGGCGGAGAAACCTCTGAGCTGTTTTACGCCGGCGCTCAGGGAGGCTTTGTCGGTCTCGATCAGGTCAACCTGCGCGTCCCGCGCACCCTGATCGGCAAGGGCGAGGTCGATCTGATCTTCACTGCGGACGGCAAGCCGGCGAATATGTTAAAGATCAATATTAAGTGATGCGTGCAAATTGATTTAACAAGGAATTCAGGCAGAAGAATTTTAGCCACGAATGAACACGAATGGTCACGAATGATTTTCTGATAAGCTTTTATTCGTGAATATTTGGGGGGTGTTTATTCGTGGCTGATTTTCTATACTACTGATCCCGTTCAACCTGGAGGTCGGCGTTCCGGCTGGAAATATCCTGTCAATCCTGTAGAATCACCACCATCGAAATCAGAACTTCTTTCGCCGGAGGTCCCACGTGAAGCGAAGGCTGCAGTTTTTTATTCTTTGTCTGACGATTGTCCTGGCATCTCTTGGGATAGCAATCCCACGAGTTACAGCCGATGAGAAGAAGGCCGGGCAGATCGATTTCAACCGCGAGATCCGTCCGATCCTATCGGACAATTGTTTCACCTGTCATGGGCCTGACGACAAACAGCGCATGGCCGGACTTCGTCTGGACACCAAAGCAGGAGCCTTTATCAAGGCCGGCGTGATCGTGCCCGGCGATTCAGCCAAATCGCGTCTGATCAAACGCGTCACGTCGAAAGATCCGAACACCGTCATGCCTCCGCCGGAATCCGGGCACAAGCTGACCGAAAAGCAGATTGCGCTGCTCAGGCAATGGATCGATGAAGGGGCACGGTGGCAGGAGCATTGGGCCTTCGTCGCTCCGAAGAGGCCTCAGGCGCCGGTTCTTAAAAACGGACCCGGAAGTGGAAATCCGATCGACAATTTCATCTTCGCAAGGCTTGAGAGAGAAGGCTTGAAGCCGTCGCCCGAGGCCGACAAAGCGACGCTCGCACGACGGCTCTATCTCGATCTTACTGGACTGCCACCGACGACAGTCGATCTCGACGTCTTTCTCGCCGATCGATCGCCCGATGCGTATGAGAAGCTGGTCGATAAACTGCTCGCTTCGCCGCACTATGGCGAGCGGATGGCTCTCATGTGGCTCGATCTGGCAAGATATGCCGATTCGCACGGCTATCACATCGACAGTCATCGCGATATGTGGCCATGGCGCGACTGGGTCATCCGCGCGTTCAACAGCAACAAGCCGTACGATCAGTTCACAGTCGAACAACTGGCCGGAGATCTGCTCCCTTCAGCCACCGATGACCAGAAGATCGCTTCCGGGTTCAATCGCAACCACATGATCAATTTCGAAGGCGGAGCGATCCCCGAGGAGTATCTCAGTGAATACATCGTCGATCGTGTCGAAACGACGGCCACCACGTTTCTGGGGATGACGATGGGATGCGCACGCTGTCATAATCATAAATACGATCCGGTTTCTCAGCGCGAGTTCTACCGCTTTTATGCCTTCTTCAATAATGTGAACGAGGTCGGACTGGACGGTCGTGTCGGGAATGCACGCCCCTTCCTTTCGCTGCCGACCGAAGCACAGTCCCGCAGACAGGCGGAGTTGAAAGTCGCGATCAATTCGCTTCAAGACGCCCTCGATGACAAGCAGATCAAGCCCCTGATCGAAGAGTGGGAGAGACCTCTTCGAACCGTCCGTCCGTCATCCCGGACCGCGAATTTACTGGCGCATTACGAGATGGACGGCGGGCTGGCAGACACTTCCGGTAACTACCTTCATGCCCGTCCAGCCAGGGGTGAGCCGTCGTTCGGCGAAGGCCAGATCGACAAGGCAATCAATCTGGACGGCCAGACTGAGCTGGATTTCGGCAGGGCCGGACGATTCGACAGAGATCGGAAGTTCACCCTGTCGGCCTGGTTGCGTCCGGGAATCGGCAAAGTCGGAAATTATATTTTTCAGAAGATCGAGGATGAAGAGACGCGACGGGGCTGGGAACTATATTTCGATGAGACACAATTATTCGATATTCAACGATGGGCTGCGCCGCTGACAGTGCGGCTGACATCGGACTGGCCTGAGAATTCAATTCAGGTTCGAACGCGCGAACTCTTTTACAACGGCCAGTGGAAGCATCTGGCGATCGTCTATGACGGATCGGGCAAGGCTTCGGGTTTGAAGGTCTACCTCAACGGCAGGCAGACCGAGGTCGAAATCCTGAAGGACGGTCTGACAGGCGGCACCGGCACCGATGCTTCACTTGTGCTCGGCGGCAAAGAGACCGGGCGCGCTTACAGCGGGGCTGTCGACGATTTCAGGTTATACGATTCCGCAGTTTCGAATGATGAGATCAGGCACCTGGCAATCGATTACACCATTCATACCGTCGTCTCGATCAATCCGGAAAAGAGGTCAAAGGATCAGACGGCGCGGGTCAGGGAGCATTACCTGACCGAGATCGCGCCGGCATCGGTGCAAGCGCAATATGCCGATCTGATCAGGTTGCGCAAAGAGCAGGAGGACCTGAATAAATCAGTCCTCAACGTCATGGTTATGTCCGATATGGCAGTGCCCAGAGAGACCTTTCTGCTGGAACGCGGCGATTATCGTAACAAAGGTGAGAAGGTCACGCCCGGAGTGCCGGCCGTCCTGCTTCCGCTGCCTGCCTCGCCTGAAGGGAAGAACCCGAACAGGCTGACCCTGGCAAAATGGCTGGTCGATCCGAATCACCCACTGACGGCGCGCGTGGCGGTCAACCGGTTCTGGCAACTCTATTTCGGCCACGGCATCGTCAAGACATCCGAGGATTTCGGTTCTCAGGGTGAGCCGCCGGTTCATGTCGAACTGCTGGACTGGCTGGCGACAGAGTTCATCCGCACCGGATGGGATGTCAAAGCGCTTCAAAAACTGATCGTCACGTCAGCCACCTACCGGCAATCTTCCAGGGCGACTCGCGCACTGATCGAGAAAGATCCCGAAAACAGGCTGCTTGCGCGCGGGCCGCGGTTCAGGCTTCAGGCTGAACTGGTTCGCGATAATGCGCTTGCGGTGAGCGGTTTGTTCGTCCCGAAGATCGGAGGACCGAGCGTGCTGCCATACCAGACGCCGGGTTTATGGGAGGAACTGGCTTTCGGAGACGGATTCTCGATGCAGACCTACGTTCAGGGGCACGGTGAAGATCTCTACCGGCGCAGCATGTACACGTTCTGGAAGCGAACAGTACCGCCGGCGTCCCTCTCGACCTTCGATGCACCCGACAGGGAGAAATGCGTGGCGCGCCGTGCGGTGACCAACACGCCGTTGCAGGCTCTCGTTCTGATGAACGACCCGACCTATATCGAGGCTGCTCGATCACTTGCTCTGCGGGCATTTGCCTCAGGCGGTCGAAATCCGAATGACCGCATCGACTTCGCTTTCCGTCAGGCCACCGGACGCCATCCGTCGAGGCAGGAGGTCTCGATTCTTCGGTCATTGCTCAATCAGCAGTTGGCTGTATTTAAGAAGGACCCCGAGGGCGCCCGGAAATTGCTCGCCGTCGGAGAATCGACATTCAGCGACAAGATTCCGAAGCAGGAGCTGGCTGCATGGACCATGGTCGCCAGCGCCATCCTCAATCTGGATGAGACTGTCACCAGGGAGTAGCATATGGATTTTCAAACAGTCATGCGAGAGCTGGAATCACTGGGAACCGCACAAAACCGCAAAGTCTATTCGCGTCACGGCGTGAGCGAAAATATGTTCGGCGTCAGTTACGCCGATCTCTACAAGCTGCAAAAGAAGATCAAGGTTGATCACGAACTGGCCATGCAGCTCTGGGAAATCGGCAATCACGATGCCCGGGTGCTGGCTACACTCATTGCCGATCCATTGAAGATGACCGACAAACTGGCGGAATCCTGGATGAAGGAAGTCAACAACTATGTGCTCATGGAGATGCTCACGAAATTCCTGGCCAAAACACCGCTTGCGCTGAAGAAGGCAGAAAAATGGCACAAGGCGAAGGTGGAATGGATCAGCTCGGCCGGATGGGCCCTGCTCGCGCAGCTCGCATTGAGTGACAAATCCCGGCCCGACGATTATTTCGAACCCTTGCTGGACCAGATCGAACAGACCATTCACACCAGCAAGAACCGCGTCCGTTACGAGATGAACGGAGCGCTGATCGCCATCGGCCTGCGAAACGATAAGCTCGAAAAACGCGCTCTTGCCGTAGCTAAAAGCATTGGCAAGGTCGAGGTCGACCACGGGCAGACTGGCTGCAAGACGCCTGACGCCGCCGAATATATCCGCAAGGCGCAGGCTTACAGGCATAAGAAGAAGGCAGCAAAAGCGTAAAAGATGTGATGATGATATTGAGGTGGAAATGAAGATCGATAAGGAATTTGACCTGCATATGACGCGACGTCAGTTGTTCGGGCTGGGAGCGAAGGGGATCGGGCTGGCGGCTCTCTCCTCGCTGCTCGATCGTGATCTGCTGGCGGGCATCAAGAACTTTGGTCAGAACGATGGTCGGAAAGATGGTCGCGACGTCAAAACCGGAGGACTGATCGGAATTCCGCATTTTCCTCCGAGGGTCAAGCGGGTAATATTTCTGCATCAGTCGGGTGGTCCGTCGCAGTTCGAAACCTTCGATTACAAGCCGGCGCTCGAAAAGCTGCACGGCTCAGAGTTGCCTGATTCAATTCGCAAGGGGCAGCGAATTACAGGCATGACCTCGGGACAAAAGGCTTTTCCCTGCGTCAAATCACTCTATTCCTTCAAGCAGCATGGTCAGTCGGGGACGTGGGTCAGCGAACTGCTGCCGCATACCGCGAAGATCGTCGATGAGATCACTCTCATCAAGGCGATGCATACCGACGCTATAAATCACGACCCGGCAATCACCTTCATCCAGACCGGGTTTCAGCAGCCTGGGCGTCCGAGCCTTGGCGCCTGGCTCAGTTACGGGCTGGGCAGCGAGAATCAGAACATGCCCGCCTTTGTCGTCATGCTCTCGCAGGCTCACGCTCTGAACACCGATCAGCCGCTCTTTTCCCGCTTGTGGAGCAGCGGTTTTCTGCCTTCGAAATATCAGGGCGTCAGATTTCGCGCAGGCAGCAATCCGGTCCTTTACCTGCAGGATCCACCCGGCGTGACCAGGACCAGCCGTCGCCAGATGCTTGATGCGGTAATGAACATGAACAGGATAAAGAGCGAGGATTACGGCGATCCCGAGATTGAAACCCGCATCGCGCAATATGAGATGGCCTATCGCATGCAGACATCGGTCCCCGACCTGATGGACCTGTCGAAGGAGCCCGATCACATCTTCGAGATGTATGGCCCCGAATCGCGCAAACCCGGCACCTACGCGGCCAACTGCCTGCTGGCGCGCCGTCTGGCCGAGCGGGACGTACGGTTCATTCAGCTTTATCATCGCGGATGGGACCAGCACAACGACCTGCCGCGCGATTTGGCGTTGCAATGTCGCGGAACCGATCAGCCGACGGCTGCTCTGGTCATGGATCTCAAACAGCGAGGTCTGCTTGATGACACACTGGTCGTCTGGGGTGGAGAGTTCGGAAGGACGGTCTATTGTCAGGGCAAACTGACCGAAGCCAATTACGGCCGCGATCATCACCCTCGCAACTTCGTCATGTGGCTGGCCGGCGGAGGAGTCAAAAAAGGCTTCTCACTCGGTGAGACCGACGATTACAGCTATAACGTCGTCTCGGATCCGGTCTCGGTCTACGATCTGCAGGCGACTCTGCTCCATCTACTCGGCATCGATCATAAACGCCTGACGTATAAGTTCCAGGGGCGCGATTTCAGGCTGACAGACGTGCACGGAGAACTGGTCGAAAAAATACTTGCGTGAGTTTACTCACCAAGCACTTTTCGGACGCTCGCATCGCGGCTGCTGCCGATCATGCGGGCGATATCCTCGATCTGTTTGCGCTCAGTCTCGGAGACCTTGTGGAATCCCATAAAACCGCCCGAAACCCTCGCGATCTGGGTGCAATATTCGACCAGATCGTGACGCGTCACATCGCGTTTATCATCCGGAAGCGCCTCGAGAAGAATCCTGATCGCACGCAGCGAATCCTTGAAGAGTTCTTCAGCCGGCCGTTCGTCCAGCCATATCGTCAGTTGTTTGTATGCTTCGGTGTCGGGCGTCACCCCACGCGCGGCCGCAATATCGATGATCGCCTTGCGTTCATCCAGAGATACTCCGTCCTCGGCCCAGGCGATCTGGACCAGCGGAACCAGATGCAGAAGGCGAATGGTCGTATCCTTGTAGCCGAGATCCTGCAGGGCTTCGATTACTTCCTGATCGATGTCACCCTGACCGGAGCTCATTTTCTGAAGTTCCTGCTCCATCGCCATCCGCTGGCGTATCTTTTCGATGAGTATCACTTCCTGCTTGCGGAAGTATTCATCTTCGAGACCCCGTTCCCGTTCAGCGAAAATGTTCTTGTCCGGCATGTCAACTCCTTGAGATTAATTCCGAAAATATGAATTCAGATTTAAGCCATTTTCTCATAAGATTGACCCGAGCACGAGATCGAAATCTTATGTGTTCACGCTGCAATTTGATATGACAGGACTTACGCAGAATCCTGGGAGCGCAGGCTTCCAGCCTGCATTTTGTAGCTATTAGCGGAAATCATGCAGGCTGGAAGCCTGCGCTCCCAGGATTCTGCGTAAGTCCTGTATGAGATATATGCCATTCAGGCAGACGATACAAAAAGGAGAATTTCAATGTTTCACAGTGCCATTCCACTCATTTTGAGATTAAAACTGGTGATCCTGATCTCATTACTTGTTATTCCATTTGCGGCTTGCGGCAAATCTGAACAGCCGACATCAACCGGTAATACAACGGGCGGCGACACAACGGGTTCGACCGCCTCGACTTCCTCCTCTGTGACGGAGGGCGGTGGTGAGTTCGAGGGAATCATTACCATGATGATGAACACCGAAGACCAGAAAGGAATGGAGATGGTCTATTCCCTCAAAGGAACACGTACTCGCATCGAGACGAAACTTCCCGGCATGCCGGAAGGACAGGGAGTGATGCTGATGGATCTGGAGGGTGGAAAAATGATGACGCTCATACCTGCCCGGAAAATGTTCATGACGATGGATCTCAAGGGGGCGGCTGAAGATATGAAGGAAGTTGATCGGGGTCAGGATGATGCCAGGTTTCCCAAACTCACACCCACCGGAAAACAGGAGACGATCGCCGGCTACACCTGCGAACACTGGTTGATGGGTGACAAACAGGACATCGACATGTGCGTGGCGAAGGGGCTCGGATACTTCGGCATGGGAGGCCAGACGGGAGGCGATGCCGGTTCGTTCAAGAATCTGGTCTTCAATCCCAGGCTTCTGGCCGAGGCGGCGGCACATCCGGAATGGGTGAGGTTTCTCAAAGGCGGCGCTTTCCCTCTCAAAATCACCATGACGGAAGAAGGCAAGGCAAATATGACGATGGAAGTCACGAAGGTCGAGCGGAAGTCGCTTGACGATTCGCTCTTCAATATTCCGCAGGGTTATAAGGAGTTCAATATGCAGGATATGATGCGAGGCAAAAGATAATCCTGTCTTTACATGGATGATTATTGAATCAGCCGGGAGAACGCTAAATTTGACAATCGCAATGGCTCCCGGTACATTTCAGGTTTGCACTTTTTGATCCGAAATGCCATGAGACCAACTTGCTCCGACCGAATAAAGGACGGATAGTTACAGATATGACCGGAAACGAGATACGCAATACCTTCCTCAATTATTTCGCCAGACATGGCCACAAGATCGTCAAATCGTCACCTCTGCTGCCGGCGAACGATCCGACGCTGCTCTTCACCAATGCTGGGATGAACCAGTTCAAGGATGTCTTCCTTGGAGCGGAGAAGCGCGATTACAGGCGTGCCACGACGTCGCAGAAGTGCGTTCGCGCGGGCGGCAAGCACAATGATCTTGATGAAGTAGGCAAGACTGCCAGGCATCACACCTTTTTTGAGATGCTCGGAAATTTCTCTTTCGGAGACTACTTCAAGGAAGATGCGATCAAATTCGCCTGGGATCTGCTGGTCAATGAGATGAAGATGGATCCGACACGGCTCTGGTTTACGGTATTTGCCGGCGACGACGAGGTTTCAGCCGATGAGGAGGCTGAGACTCTGTGGGAGAAGGTCGGGGCTCCGCGCAACCGGATTCTGCGCTTCGGACGCAAGGACAATTTCTGGCAGATGGGAGAAACGGGGCCGTGCGGTCCATGTTCGGAGATCCATTATTACATGGGCGAAAATCCGGATGACCCGAATCTGAACCGGGCTGAGTTCGTCAATGGAGAGGGCGACGACACGATCGAGATCTGGAACCTGGTCTTCATGCAGTACAACCGCATCGAGACCGGGCCCGGACAGTTCAGGCTGGACCCGCTGCCTGCTCCGTCGGTGGACACTGGAGCGGGGCTCGAGCGCGTGACGGCCGTATTGCAGGGTGTCAAATCCAACTATGAGACAGACCTGATCCGCCCGATCATCGAGTTCGCCGCGAAGCTGGCCGGAAAGAATTACGTTTATGATGATTCTGAAGAGAGCGTCTCGATGCGCGTCATCGCCGATCATGCGCGGGCGACAGCCTTTCTGATCGCCGACGGCATCTTCCCGGGCAACGACACGCGCGGTTATGTGTTGAGAAAGATCATGCGCCGCGCGATCTGGCACGGAAACAAGCTCGGATTCAGGGATGTCTTTTTCGCGAAGGTCACCAATTTCGTGATCGATCTGATGGGCGATGCCTATCCCGAGTTGCGTGAAACCAGAAGTATCATCGAGCGCGTAGTGACTACCGAGGAGAAGCTCTATTCATCGACAGTCGGTGCTGGGCTCAATATTCTCGAAGATGTGATGAAGAAAGCGGCAGGCAATGTCGTCCCTGGCGCTGATGTTTTCAGACTTTATGACACGTATGGTCTGCGCTATGACCTGATCGAATACGTGGCGGTCCAGCGCGGCTTTACGCTTGATCAGGAGGGATTCGAGACTGAGCTCGATCGGCAGCGCCAGCGCGCGCGCGAAAGCTGGAAGGGCGGGGCCGCCAAACAGGTCAATCCCGTCTATCAGCAGATCGCAGAAAAAGGCAGGTCAGAGTTCACCGGGTACGGCGGCATCGATCTGACCGGAGCGCGTGTTGTCGCATTGATCAGGGATGGCGGGACCGTCGCCGAAATCTCTGTCGGAGACAAGGCGGAAGTCATACTCGATCGGACTCCGTTTTACGCCGAGTCGGGCGGGCAGATCGGCGATACGGGAATCCTCGAAAATGAGGACGCGCGAATTCTGGTGACCGATGTTCAGTCGCCGACCTCCGGCGTGATCGCCCATCAGGTTGAAGTCGAACTGGGCTGTTTGAAGGTCGGCGACAGGATTAACGCGCATGTCGACGCCGAGCGCCGGGCGCGGACGATGGCCAATCATACCGCCACGCACCTCATGCACGCCGCGCTGCGTGAAGTGCTGGGGCCGCACGTCAAGCAGGCCGGGTCACTGGTGGCGCCGGATCGCCTGCGTTTCGATTTCACTCATTTCGCTCCGCTGACGCCCGAGGAGATAGCCGAGATCGAGCGACTCGTCAACGATCAGACGCTTCTGAACAGAAGCGTCAGCAAGGAAGAGAAGTCGCTCGATGATGCGCTCGAATCGGGCGCCATGGCCCTCTTTGGCGAAAAGTACAGTGACCGTGTCCGCGTCGTCAGCGTGCCGGGATTCTCGACTGAACTGTGCGGCGGCACACACGTCAATGCGACCGGTGATATCGGAGCGTTCAAGATCATCTCGGATGCCTCGATTGCCTCGGGCACGCGCCGGATCGAGGCCGTGACCGGGAAGGGAGCGTTCGAGCGATTCCAGCTTTCCGAGCATCTGCTGCACGATGCAGCTTCCCGGCTCAACACCGCGCCGAAGAGCCTGCCGGCCGAGGTCGATCGGCTGCAGACACAGTTGCGCGACCAGCAGAAAGAGATCGAGAGACTCAAACTGAAGCTGGCTCAGGGAGCCGGATCATCTGCCGATGAGCAGGTGACCGAGGTCGATGGGCTCAAGGTGCTGGTCCGCAAGGTCGATAACCTGGGCAAGGATGGACGCCGCCAATTGGCCGACACTTTGACGAAGCGTGTCGCTCCGGGGGTCGTCGTCCTGGCCGAAGAGTCCGACGGAACCGCCTCACTCGTCGTCATGGTATCGAAGGACGCGATTGACAGGATTCAGGCCGGAGCTCTGATCCGAGAACTGTCCGCGATCAGCGGCAAGAAAGGCGGCGGAAAACCCGATCTGGCCGAAGGCGGCGCCCTGCCGGAAAAACTCGACGAGACGCTCAGCGCCGCGCCCCTGCTTGTCTCGAAAATACTCGGCGTCCGGGCTGCTTAGAACACTTTATGGAAAGCCTCGTAACCTCTAATTTAATGCACCATCCTGCCCGAACAGCCGTGAGCATTATCGGCGTAAGCGTCGGAGTCATACTGGTCGTCCTGACGGTTGGGCTGGTGCGCGGGACGCTGCGCGAACGCGGGCAGCGCGATGCGAATATCGGCGTCGAGATCATGCTGCGACAGGCCGGTCAGGGGCTCTCGCTGACTTCGGCGGATATGTCGTTTCCAATGAGCGTCCTTGATGATGTGCGCGCAATACCCGGAGTCGCCGTTGCCACCCCCGTCGGCCAGAACCTTGAAATGGGCGGCGAAGGAGGACTCGGCATTCGCCAGATTGACGGGATCGTTTTCGACACATTCACCGCCGCCAGCTACATGAAGATCACCCAGGGCAATCCTCTGCCTGCATCCGGCGACGTGGCGATCGTCGATATCAAATACGCGCTCGATCATCAGACAAAAATCGGAGACAAGGTCACAGGACTCGGCCGCGAATTCACAATCATCGGCATCTACGAACCCGAGAGCGGCGCACGCATCAAGGTCCCGCTCGCCACCATGCAGGAGGCGCTTGTCGCCCAGGACAAATGCTCGATGATCTTCGTCAAATGCAGCAAGCCTGAAGAGCAGGAACTGGTCGCTCAGCGTATCCTCGAAAAGTATCCCGATTACCGTGTCATCTTCACCCGTGATCTGCCAACGCTCTTCGCAAACGGGTTTTCAGGCTTCAATGTGTTTCTCAACGTCGTCCGCGGGCTGGCTATAGTCATCAGCCTGCTGGTCATTCTGCTGACGATGTACACGACGGTATCCGAACGCACGCGTCAGATCGGAATTCTTAAATCTCTCGGAGCATCGAAGGCATGGATCGCCTGGGAGTTCCAGAAAGAAGCTTTGACGATCAGCCTGCTCGGAGTGCTCGGCGGACTGGCCGTGGCCTTCATCGTCAGGTTCTTACTCGTCCGCTATGCCGGTATGAACATCGACCTGGAGGTGATGTCGACCTTTTACGCTTCACTCGCCGGCGTGGCGAGCGGTGTTCTCGGCGCCCTCTATCCCGCATTGCGCGCCGCCAGTCAGGATCCAGTCGATGCACTGAGTTACGAATAATGAAGAAGTTGAATCGCAAAGCCCGCAAAGATGGCAAGAGAAGATTTTATTTCTTTGCCATCTTTGCGGGCTTTGCGATTCAACTTTAGACGATGAAAAGCGCATCCCGATATCTCACACTGGTTTCCGGCCTTCTGGGGATTTCCCTCTTCATATTTGTCCTGCAACGTACGGGGATAGATGAGATCAGTCAGCAGATCGCCTCACTGGGCCGGGGCTTTCTGCTGATTCTCGTCCTGTCGTTTCTGAGGCATCTGGTGCGGGCCTTCTCGTGGCAGCGCTGCATGCCGCCGGAATCCCGTGGTATCGGAATATGGTCGTTGTTTCGCGCGCGCGTGGCAGGTGAAGCGATCGGAGATCTGACTTTCGGCCCTCTTGTGGCTGAGCCGATGCGACTGGTTGTGCTCAGCCGGCAAGTCTCGATCGGTCAGGGCCTCTCAGCCCTGACGGTCGAAAATATCGCATATGCATTTTCGAGTGCGCTCATGATCATAGCCGGCGCGATCTCGATCCTTGCGACATTTGGCCTCATGGAATCCGCACGATGGGCGATAATTATTGCGCTCGGTGTAATCTCCGCGATAGCCGCAACTTCTTTCGTAGTCATCGCGAAACGGTTGCACGTTGGTTCGACAACCGTTTCGTTAATCAGTCACTGGCTGATTCGAGATTCGCCACCAGGAAAATGGGTTGGTGAAAAGACTGGAAAACTGAGGGAATTGGAAGATTACGTTTTCCAGTTTTACGCTCAGCGGCCTGTCGATCTGGCGATGGTAGTGATCTGCCAGATAATCTTTCATTTTGCAGGAGTGTTTGAAATTTTCGCGACGCTGAAACTGACGGGAGTCGATTTGAGCCTGGCCACTGCCTTCTTGCTCGAATCGATCAACCGGACAATAAACATAGCTTTCACTTTCGTGCCGGGTCTGGTCGGAGTTGATGAGGCCGGGACGGCGATCATGACAGCGGGGCTCGGATTCGGAGCGGCCGCAGGAGTCGCACTGGCCATTATTCGCAAGATACGCATGTTCTTCTGGATCGGGATTGGACTCTTGCTGCTGACTTTAAGCCGTAAGGGGATGAAATAAGTTTCCAGTTTCCAGTTTCCAGCATTCTGGACAATGCAAGTTTATTTCATAAAACAAGGTTGCGAATGATATTGAAAGCCAAACTGGAAGAAGCGACTGGAAACTGGAAACTGGAAACTCGAAACTCGAAACTATTCTCAATGAAATATCTGATAGTCAATGCAGACGATTTCGGGCTGACTGTCGGAGTCAACCGCGCGATCATCGAGGGCCACCTGGAAGGCATCATCACCAGTGCGACGCTCATGGCCAATATGCCGGCCTTCGACGAAGCTGTCGAGCTGGCGAAATCGACGCCCTCGCTCGGAGTCGGGCTCCACTTCAACATCACTCAGGGACGGCCCATAGCGGATGCTGATCGCGTCCGGTCGCTTGTTGACGAGAGCGGCCAATTTTTCGGAACAAGCACGGCGCTCATGCTGAGAGCGTTAACCGGCCGTTTGCGACGTGATGAGATCGAGCTGGAATTAGCGGCCCAGATTGCCAGAATGATGTCGTCCGGGCTGGCTCCGACGCATATCGATACGCACAAGCATTCACACGCCATTCCGATCGTGCTCGATGCGATTGTCACGGTTGCAAAAGAATCGGCGATCCCCGCCATTCGAAGGCTCAGCCAGCCGATGGATCTTCGTGAAAATATCTGGTCGTTCGAGCTGATATCACAGGCTCTCGGCGCAGCCACACTCGGAGTCCTTTGTCGGTTACAGGAAGAGAAGTTGATGCGGACAGGACTGGCGAAGACCGAAGCCCTCTATGGCATTGCCCGGACTGGGTTGTGGGACAGGCCGTGGCTGCTGCGCCTGATCGCCGGTCTGTCGCAGGGAACGAGCGAACTGATGTGCCATCCGGGTTATGATGACGCGCAATTGCGGGCGGCCGGGACGCGACTGGTCGCTTCAAGGCATCTCGAACTGGAGCTGCTCAAGGATCATGCCGTCGCGCAGTCGATCCGAACACACGGTGTAGAATTGATCAATTATGGCAAATTCAAATAGTGCCGGATCCCGGGAGCGAACTTTTTACTTTCTACTTTCTACTTTCTACTGATTTAGAGGTTTTTGACAAGCGAATACCTAACCCTTACACTTCCGGTTTACCGGCTGAATCCAGGTAAGGAGCACACGGATTTGTCACGGACGTCATCAACTGCGTCCCCACTCGCGGAACGTCCCTTCATAGGCATCACAACCCGCCTCGATTCCGAAGACATCTTCTTTCTTCGGCGGTATTATGCTGAAGCTGTTGCGGCTGCCGGAGGTGCGCCGGTCTACATCCCATTAATTCCCGACAGAGAATACCTGCGGGTTCTGATCGATCGACTGGACGGGCTGATACTGTCGGGCAGCAACAGTGATCTCGATCCCGCGCTTTACGGCGAAGAGCCGCATCCCAGGCTTGGAAGCGTGGTGCCCGAGCGGGATGAGACCGATTTGCTGCTGCTGGAACTGGCTGAGCAGCGAGCGACTCCGCAGCTGGCTATCTGTTACGGGATGCAATCGCTCAACGTGTCACGCGGTGGCACTCTGATTCAGGATATCGAATCGCAGCTCGAGGGGGCGATCAAGCACGAGCAGGGCAGGGTCTTCGACAGACCATCGCATTCAGTTGATCTGGAGGTCGATTCGCTGTTGCACCGGCTGGCTGAGACAAAGCGGGTTCGCGTCAACAGCAGCCACCATCAGGCGATCGGGAGAGTCGGCAGCGATTTGCGCGTCATCGCGACGGGTCCGGATGGAGTCATCGAAGGAGTTATTGACTCACGGCCGGACAGGTTCGTCCTTGGCGTGCAGTGGCATCCTGAAGTCGGGTGGCAACGCGACGGCTTTTCTCAGGCTATCTTCAGGCATTTCATCAGCGTAGCTGCAAAGGGGGATTGGCGAATATGAGCAGGCAGTCTAAATTGACGATCGGTCTCCTGTCGGGGGCGCATTTCGTAACGGATTCCTATTCGAGCTTTCTGCTGCCACTGCTGCCGATATTGGCGATCAGGCTCAATTTGACGCCGTTCCAGGTGGGGTTGCTGATCCCGCTTCAGATGATCACCTCATCGCTCATGCAGCCTGTTTACGGGATGATCTCCGATCGGTACCTGAAACGCTCGATGTCGGTTTATGGTCCGTTGATCGCAGCTATTTTTCTATCGAGCATCGGACTTGCCAACAGTCTACCGATGCTGGTCGGATTCGTTGCGCTCGGCGGATTCGGCATCGGGGCCTTCCACCCTCAAAGCGCCGCCATTATTTCGCGCGCCGGAATCAACCGCCAGGCGACGACGATGTCGGTCTTTTCGTCGTCGGGAACCATCGGCGTGGCCGTCGGTCCGCTGCTCATAGCCTGGATCGTCGCGCAGTACGGTCTGGATAAAAGTTATTATCTGATGTCGATCGGTATCGTGGTCTGGGCGCTGCTCTGGCGATATTGCCCGGTGCATCTGCCAGCGCCGCATACCGAGCACTCACAGCCGCTGATCAGCGCACTCAGGAAGGTCCGGCAGCCATTAACATTATTATATTCGGCGGCGGTGCTGCGCTCAGCTGTTCACGTCAGCGTGCAGACATACCTGGCTTTCATGCTCAGTAATCAGGGCCTGACCCTGACCGGGAGCGCATGGGTGATTGCCGGTTTTATCCTTTTCGGCGGGATCGGCGGATTGTTTGGAGGCTCGCTTGCCGATCGATTCGGCGCCCGGCGCGTCAGTATCTATTCGATGGTCCTCGCCGGGCCGGCTCTGATTCTGGCCCTCTCGATGACGGGATGGCCAAGTTACATCATGCTCGCGATCGGTGGAACATTCCTGAACATCGGCGTTCCGGTCAATGTCGTCATGGCTCAGCGTATGGTGCCTGGCGGAGCCAGCACAGTCTCGGCGCTGATGATGGGATTCGCATGGGGCGCGGGCGCTCTGCTGGCGCCTGTGACCGGAGTATTGAGCCAGCAGATCGGTTTCAATCAGGCTCTCAGCCTGGTCAGCGGCCTGACCCTCATCGCTGCCGGACTGCTCTGGCGCTTCCCCCGCGATGAGCGTGAGCCGAACCCTGTGCCAGCTCATGCCCTGGCTGCCGAGGGAATCAGTCAGTAGAAAGTAGAAAGAGGAAAGTGGAATGTCGTGTTTCGACAGAGAGCTTTCGAAAACCTGAATTTAGCCCGGTCCTAGAGGGCCGGGGGGTAATGAGCAACAGATTTATGGGACTATTTTGGAAACGGAAAAGCGGCAGCGATTTCATCTCACTCGGTTTGAATACCGAGCCGGAACCGGGGCAACCGGAACAGTTTGCCGAGCAACCTGTTAAAGCGCTTGAATCTGAACCCGTGAAGGCGGCAGAACCGGTACTTCCTGTTGTGGTCGCGCCGTCGCAGCCTGTTGAGACCATCGCGGAGACTGTGCCCGAGGTTCGGGCAGCGGATGAGCCGAATTTCATGGCGCGGTTTCGGAAGGCCGTCACCGCGACGCGTGAAAATCTCAGCTCACGGCTGGAAGATGCCGTCAAAGGCAGGAAGACAATCGATGCCGAAACGCTGAACGATCTTGAAGAGGCCCTCATCGGGGCCGACATCGGCGTTCAGACTACTTTCGAGATTATCGAGGACGTTCGCCGACAGGTCGATCGACAGTCGTTAAAGGACGCGGATGAACTCAAGGGCATTATCAAGCGGCATCTCCTCGATATTCTGGAGAAGGCTGAAAAATCGCGCGGAATCGCCTCAGAGACATCGGTGGCGGATGACGTTCGTCCCTATGTGCTGATGGTCGTCGGGGTCAATGGGGCGGGGAAGACGACGACGATCGGCAAGCTGGCCCAGCGCATCAAGGCTGACGGTTATGATGTCCTGATTTGTGCGGCCGACACTTTCCGCGCCGCTGCATCGGACCAGCTGGCGATCTGGGCTGAACGTGCCGGGGTCCCTCTGATTCAGCAGAAACAGGGGACCGATCCGGCCGCTGTTCTCTTCGATTCGCTCAAGGCGGCTAAGGCCCGCAACTCTGATGTGCTGATCGTAGACACTGCCGGGCGACTGCATAACAAGGCGAATCTGATGGCGGAACTCGAGAAGATGAGGCGGGTCGCCGGTCGCGAGGTCGCCGGCGCACCTCACGAAACGTTGCTGGTGATCGACGCCGTGACAGGTCAGAACGGTCTGAGCCAGGCCCGCGAATTCATGAAAGTTGCCGATGTCACTGGTCTCGTGCTGACCAAGCTGGACGGAACCGCCAAGGGCGGCATCGCGGTCGCAATCGCAAAGGAACTCGCTCTGCCCATTCGCTACTGCGGGATCGGCGAAAAGGCTGATGACCTTGTGGTCTTCGATCCGGCAACCTATGTCGATGGCCTTTTCGCCTGAAATAAAGTTTCCGGTTGGCAGTTTCCAGTTTCAGGTCGCTTCACCAGGATCTGCTTTGGTTTACGGTCGGATCAATTCTGGAAATACTGGAAACCGGAAACTGGAAACTCAATTCGGGTCTGTGGAGTTACCCATACTAACCTCTATCGATGACCGACATTGATTACATCGCGCAGACTCTGCAACTGGCGTCTCAGGGGGCCGCACTCGTCAGTCCAAATCCGCTGGTTGGCTCAGTCGTCGTCAATCAAGGGCGTGTCGTGGGCCGCGGATTTCATCGCTATGACTATCTTAAACACGCCGAAGTATGGGCCCTCGAAGAGGCTGGCGCACTGGCCAGGGGATCGACCGTTTACGTTAATCTCGAACCCTGTTCTCACCAGGGCGAGGGCAAGCGAACTCCGCCCTGCGTCCAGGCGCTGATCAGCGCCGGCGTCAGTCGCGTCGTCGCATCGATGGTCGATCCTAATCCGCGCGTGAATGGCCGTGGATTCGATCAACTGCGCGAATCCGGCATCGAGGTGACGATCGGCATCGCGGAAACTGAAGCCAGGCGGCTCAATGAAATTTATACCAAGCATGTGACCTCCGGGCTGCCCTTCGTCCACCTTAAAACAGCCTGCTCGCTGGATGGCCGGATCGCTACTCGGACAGGGGATTCCCGGTGGGTGACAGGCGAGGAAGCCCGCTTCTCATCACAATCATTGCGCCACCGGTATGATGCTATTCTGATCGGCATCGGAACCGTCATCGCCGACAATCCTCTGCTCACCGATCGGACGGGAAATCAGCGGCGCAGACCGCTCGTCAGAATCGTGCTCGATTCCAATTTGAGAATTCCCATCGAATCGAATCTCATACGGACGGCCCGCGATTTCCCGCTCATCGTTTTTACGGCTGAAAATCCAGATTCCGTCAGGAGACTTTCGATCGAGAACGCCGGCGCCGAGGTGGTCGAGGCGCCGATAACAGAAAGGTCGCTCGATCTGCGCGCAGTCCTTGCCGATCTGAGCCGCAGGCATCTGACCAGCCTGATAGTAGAAGGCGGTTCGAAGGTTGCCGGTTCGTTCATCGAGCAGAGATTGATCGACAAAGCGACTTTCTTTATCGCTCCGCGGATCATTGGAGGCAGTGATGCGATCGCTTCAATCGGCGGTCAGGGATTCGCCACCCTCGGCGAGACGCTCAACCTCGTCGAGGTCGAAGTCATCCGCCACGGACGTGACTGGGAGTTCACAGGTTATCCAATATGAGAGCCAAACGTCGTCTCGGACAAAACTTTCTGACCGGAACTCATTTTCCGGATCGGATTCTTCGGGCCCTTGATCCGAAGGCGGGAGAGGCGATCATCGAAATCGGACCCGGACAAGGCGCCCTGACTCAAGGGTTGGTAGAGAGCGGAGCGCGGGTCATCGCCATTGAACTCGACGCGGATCTGATCCCTTCGTTGAGCGACCGGTTCGCAGGTCGTCCGAACTTCAGGCTCGTCGAAGCTGATGCCCTGCAAGTCGATTTTTGCGATCTGATCGCGCCCGATAGCGATGCCAGAGTTGTTGCAAACCTGCCCTATAACGTCTCAACGCCGATTCTGCAGCGCCTGATTGCTCACCGCAGGTGCCTTGCAGAGCTGACGCTCATGCTCCAGCGCGAAGTCGTCGATCGCATTACGGCTGAACCGGGCGGGAAGGAGTACGGCTACCTTTCGGTCCTGGTACAGATGTACTGCAAGACCGAACGCCTCTTCGATGTTCCGCCGGGTGCATTTCGACCTGCTCCAAAGGTCTTTTCAAGCGTCGTGAGGCTGAAAATCCTGCCGCGCCCGGCAGCCGAGGTCACTGATGCCGCCGCTTTCATCGAACTGACCAAGATCCTCTTCGCACAACGAAGGAAGACGATTTTTAACAACCTGCGAGCCGGTTTCGAAAAACTCGGGTTGAGCGATGCGGCGTCGGCATCCCGCGCGCTGGAGGCCGTGGAGATCGATCCACGGCGTCGCGCCGAGACTATGACCGTCATGGAGATCGCGCGTTTGACTGATGTGCTGCATGCTCTACGGGAGGAAAAATGACCGCCTGTCATTCGCCCCTCGTCACATACCTCTGATTTGGCTATACTCATAGATTGATAATTAATAGATGAAAGATCCCAGAGATAGAAAATGACTACGAGCAAACTACAGATCACCCCTCTCGGCGGGCTCGGCCAATTCGGCATGAACATGACAGTCTTCCGATATGACGATCAGATGATTCTGGTCGATACAGGCTTGATGTTCCCCGATGAAGACCTGCTTGGCGCCGATATTGCCATCCCCGATCTGACCTTTATCGAAGCGCATCGCGACGAACTGATCGGGATCGTGCTGACTCACGCGCATGAGGATCACGTCGGTGCGCTGCCGTTCGTCCTGCAGATCGCCAATCCCCCGATTTACGCCACAGAATTCACGTTCGGACTGGTCGAGGGCAAACTGCAGGAGTTTGGCCTGCTCGACAAGGTCAAGACGCACACGATCAGACCGGCTCAGCGGTTCACCCTCGGGCCGTTTGAGATCGAATTCATCAGGGTCTCGCATTCGCTTGTCGATTGCGTGGCGCTCGCGATCCACACCCCAGTCGGAACGATCGTTCATACCGGAGACTTCAAGGTCGACGAGACTCCGGTCATGGGTGAACCGATCGATCTGAAACGACTAAATCAGCTCGGAGATCAGGGCGTGCTGGCTCTGCTCTCCGATTCGACAAATGTGGAAAGGGAAGGGCGCACCGGATCAGAGAAATCCGTCATCCCCGGGTTCGAAAAGATTTTCGATAAGACAGACGGACGGGTCATCGTTTCGTGCTTCGCGACCTCGATCCATCGGCTCCAGATCGTTTTCGACATGGCGGCTGAATATGGAAGGTCGGTGGCGCTGCTCGGTCGCAGTATGCTGCGCAATATCGAGGTAGCCCAGCGTTATGGTTATCTGGATATCGAGGACGGGCAGCTGGTCAGCCCGGCCCAGGCCAAAAAGCTATCTCCATCCGAAGTCTGCCTTCTCGTTACGGGGAGCCAGGGTGAACCCATGGCTGCCCTCGCCAGAATGTCTGTCGATTCTCACAGGGATGCCAGCATCCTCCCCGGCGATACGGTCGTCATCTCCGCCAGGCAAATCCCGGGCAATGAGAAGTCGATCTCGCGCATGATGAACCATATGTTCAAAAAAGGCGCACACGTCATCGATTCCAGTGTCGCCCGGATTCACGTCTCCGGGCACGGTCGGCAGGATGACCTGAGGATCATGTTCGAGGCCGTTCGTCCGAAATTCCTGATCCCGATTCACGGCGAGACTCGTCAGCTGTATCGTCACGCTCAGGCGGCCAGGAAATGGGGGATGCCCACCGAACGTATCGTTCTGGCCGAAAGCGGTGACGTCATCGAACTTGATGAGACCAGCGCCGGCGTCGCCAGTAAGGTTACCGTAGGCCGGACCCTGATCGATGACTCAGGTTATGGGAGAATCGGCGACGTCGTTCTGCGCGATCGCAAACATCTCGCTTATGACGGCATCGTTCTGCCGATCGTTGCCATCAACAAGACCTCAGGTGTCATGGAGTCAGCCCCCGAAGTCATTCAAAGGGGCCTCGCTTTGAGTGACGACGGCGCCGCATTCCTCAACAAAGCCCGTCTCCTCGTAGGAGAAACGGTCTCTGGCGCAAGCCACGAAGAACGTGTCGACTGGGCTGTCATTAAGGAAAAGATCCGGCTCGATCTCAAACGCTTTATTCAAAAAGAGACCGGACGCCGCCCAATGATCATCCCGGTCGTCCTCGAAATCTGACTTTTTAATAATCTGACAACTATTGTTTGCACCATGTGTCATTACTTGTCAGCATTCAGCGACGTAGTCTCGAATTTAACCTGACAAAAACCGCCCAGTCAGACATTAATCTTGTGTTTTCAACAAAATAATTTATTGACACATGCAACCAACTCGCATAAACTCACATCTGGTTGTCGAGCTCACCTCACACACTGAGCTGTGACGGAAGCAGGTAATCTGAGCTCTTCAATATTGCGTATCAGTAAATATCCGGATCATTTTGGCCGTTATCTATTGATTCAGCATATTGAAAGATCTTTTATCATCCTGGTCCCGAAAGCTACACTGGCCAACCCCGTAAATATCAGTGTAGTGGCAGTTCAATGTGGAGCCGGCTAATTCCGATCCCTAATCACCGCGATTTGTTTCATGATCTTGAATGATCAGAAATTGAAATAAGCGAACTGCTCCGAACGATCACAATGGTTACAATGGTATGGCAATTGCTAGCATCATGTTGACTTCCCTGCTCGCTGGTTGAGCGAGAAAGCCCACTGGTTGTCATTGTGCATCCGAAAAAGGGACTGTGAACAGAGAAGGTCGCAGTCGAATAATTGAATAATAAAAAGATTAAGGTACAAACAGATTTAAAGGAGTATTTACGCAATGCAAACCTCACGCCGTTTCTCCTCACTTTTGCTGATCCTGGCAACGTTGATTTTACTGTCGTTGCCGGTGATGGCTGCGGACCCCGGCGTAGCATATCCGGTGGATGGAGTAGTCAGCGATCAGAAAGCGGGCTCAGTTCTCATTTACAACATCTATTCGTCGAGTGCGACCAGCCCGGCGACTGAAAACACGCGAATCAACATCACCAACACGAACGCATATTCGTCGATAGCGGTGCATCTCTTCTTCGTGGACGGTTCATCGTGCAGCCCAGCCGACAGCATACTTTGCCTGACGGCCAATCAGACGGCATCCTTCCTGACTTCGGATTTCGATCCGGGGACAATGGGATATCTGATTGCGGTGGCGATTGACGGGACAGGCAAGCCGGTGCCGTTCAACTATCTGATTGGCGATCTGTTCGTCAAGTTCTCGTCAGGCCACGAAGCCAATCTGGGTGCCGAGGCCCTGGCCGCCAACCAGCTTCCACAATACAGCGACACGGATGTGACTGTGACGCTGGCCTTCAACGGCGCGCAGTATGACAGGATGGCGGCGACTGTAGCGGTCGACAATATACCGAGCAGGGTTGACGGTAACGATACGATGGTCATCCTCAATCGTCCGTCGGGCAATATGGCCGTCGGCGCCGACGGAATCGGATCTGTTGCCGGTCTGCTCTTCAACGACGCCGAAAACGCTTTCAGCTTCACCTTCAGAACGGTGCAGTGCCAGTACAAGTTCAGCTTCAGCAACACGGTTCCGCGCACGGTGCCGCGCTTCACGACGGTCGTGCCGAACGGTCGCTCAGGCTGGGCGAAGATGTTCACCTACACCGGAGCTCCGCTGCTGGGCGCTGTGATCAACTATAATCCGGCTGCGGCAGCGTCGGCAACGGCCTTCAATCAGGGCCATAACCTGCACAAACTGACGCTGACCAACTCGACTATGGAAATCCCTGTCTTCCCGCCCAACTGCTAATAACCGGCAACGGGCAGGAATTCAGACAAAAAAAGAAAAGGCCGATCGCTCGATCGGCTTTTTCTTTTTTTGGTCCGAGTGTGGAGTACCGCTTTCAGACGTGTGTTTTTATATTTTTAGCGGTGGCACTGCCCGACTGATGGCGGTACTACTCCATGCCAGGCCTAGTTACCGGCGGCAGCCACTGCTTTTGCTGCGGCATCCTGCATGCCGTTGGCGACGATGAAATTGAGACCTGATTCCCTGAGGACCCGCTGGCCCTCTTCGACATTGGTGCCTTCGAGGCGGACGACGATGGGTCGTGTCACGCCAAGATTGCGAGCCGCTTCGACCACGCCGCGTGCGACCATATCGCAGCGGACGATGCCGCCGAAGATGTTGATCAGGACTGCCTGGACATTCTCGTCAGCAAGCAGGATGCGGAAGGCATTTTCTACTCGCTCCTGCGATGCGCCACCACCGACATCCAGAAAGTTGGCCGGCTCGCCGCCAGCCAGCTTGATAATGTCCATCGTGGCCATGGCCAGGCCGGCGCCATTGACCATGCAGGCGATGTTGCCGTCGAGTTTGATGTAATTCAGATCGAATTTGGAGGCCTCGATCTCGAGCGGAGCCTCTTCATTCAGATCACGCAGTTCGGCGAATTCCTTATGCCGGTATAGCGCGTTGTCGTCGAAGTTGACTTTGGCGTCGAGCGCATAGAGTTCGCCATCTTCAGTCAGGAGGAAGGGATTGATCTCCATCAGAGAGGCATCCAGTTCGACGTAGGCGCGGTAAAGTGCGAGCATGAATTTGGTAGCCTTGCCGATCAGTTCAGCGGGCAGACCAAGCCCAAAGGCCAGTTGGCGGGCCTGAAAAGGCATCATTCCGACCGCCGGATCGATATAGGCTTTGAGTATCTTTTCGGGCGTTTTGGCTGCCACCTCCTCGATATCCATACCTCCCGCGGCCGAAGCCATGAAGACGAGCTTCGATTCCGCGCGATCGAGCAGCATGCCCAGATAGAATTCTTTTTTGATCCTGAGACCTTCTTCGACAAGCAGTGTGTGAACCGTGCGTCCTTCGGGGCCGGTCTGGTGAGTGACCAGATTCATTCCGATCATCTGCTTGGCGATGGAATGCACGTCTTCCATTTTCCGAGCGAGTTTAACCCCGCCGCCCTTGCCGCGTCCGCCGGCATGGATCTGTGATTTGATAACGACCGGCAGGCCAAGCTCTTTGGCCGCGACTTCGGCCTCGGCGACGCTGCGAGCGACTATTCCTCGAGGAACCTTGACATCGAACCGGCGCAGCAACTCCTTGCCCTGATATTCATGAATCTTCATCGAAATGCCTCGTGATATGTAATATTTATCGTTCTGTTGAGACGAAATAGAATGGAGAGTGTAAAAGTGTGATGGATAAAACGCAAGTTGCCTTCAGGCCCGCGCCGCGAATGACGATAGTTTGAGCGGGCGATCCAGTGGAATTTGATTTTTAATGATTGAAGTTTTATTATGACTATTGCCTTGGCGCTCACAATACATAGTCCTGCCGGGCGATTTCGAACAGGTTCAAAGAAATAAATGACCGCGACCGCAAGAGAAAAACTTAAAAGCCACGCGACTCTGGTCCAGCGCTCAGGGGACAGACCATCATCAATCCCGTCCTGCGCTCCAACCGGTTACGTTCCCCGCACAGGAAGCCGCACCGCATGTTCGTCGTCTACATTCGGGTCATATCATCTGTCGCATTCAAGTTGCTGGCAATGGTAGGCGCACGCTTTTTTCTCCCGACATATAAGACATATTCAGTTCATCGATGAAGAAAGGCATTTCTTAACTACTATGAAGATATTGATCAGTGACAATCTTTCGAAAAGCGGCATCGACCTGTTGCGAAGTTTCGAGCAGTTTGACGTGGATGTCAGGGTCGGCATCGCGCCTGAGGATCTGAAGAAGATCATCGGCGATTATGATGGCCTGATCGTCCGGAGTGAGACGAGGGTGACGGCGGATATCTTAAATGCCGCTGACAAGATGAAGGTTATCGGGCGCGCCGGGACCGGAGTCGACAATATCGACGTTCCCGTGGCGACGCAGAAGGGAATCGTGGTCATGAATGCTGCGGCCGGCAACAGCGTCACGACGGCGGAGCATACCATTTCGCTGATGATGTCGCTGGCCCGTAAAATCCCGCAGGCGCACGGCAAGTTGAAGGCCGGTACGTGGGACAAGAAGAGCTTCATGGGCACCGAACTGGCAGGCAAGACGCTTGGAGTGATCGGACTCGGCAATATCGGGAAGATCGTCGCATCCCGCGCGATCGGGCTGGCCATGAAAGTGCTCGCCTATGATCCGTTCATCACACGCGAGGTGGCCGCCAAAGCCGGAATCGAACTCGGTTCGCTCGATGACATTTTTCAGAGGGCTGATTTCATCACAGTTCACACGCCGTTGACTGAAGAGACGCGCGGCATTATCGGCGAGGCCGCCTTCGCAAAAATGAAGGATGGCGTGAGGATCATCAATTGCGCACGTGGCGGGCTGGTGGACGAAGAAGCGCTCTACAACGCCATCAAATCCGGCAAGGTCAAAGGCGCCGCGCTGGATGTCTTCGTCAAGGAGCCCGTGCCGGCCGATCATCCGCTGCTGACGCTTGATGAAGTGATCGTCACGCCGCATCTCGGCGCCTCGACCAGTGAGGCCCAGGACTCGGTCGCGGTGACGATTGCCGAGCAGGTGGCGAACTATCTGGCAAACGGCGCCATCGCCGGCGCTGTTAACATTCCCGCCGTCAGCCCGGAAGCGCTCGAACACATTCGCCCGTATCTGACTCTGGGAGCCAGGCTCGGCAGCTTTCTGGCGCAGTACTTCAACCAGCCGGTGACGGATGTGCAAATCCGATACAGCGGCGAAGTGGCCGCTTACGACGTCCGGCCCATTACGCAGGCTGTCCTGACAGGACTGCTGAGCGGTGTCAGCGCACGCGTCAACCAGGTCAACGCCTCGCTGATTGCGGAAGAGCGCGGTTTGAGAATCACTGAGTCGAAGGACCTGATGGCTCAGGATTTCACAAGTCTGATCGAGGTCATAGTCAAGAACGCAAAAGGCGAAAGCCGCGTCGCCGGATCTATCTTCGGCCGAGCCGATCTGCGCATCGTAGGGATCGACTCGTACCGGCTGGAGGCTCTGCCGGAAGGCCATATGCTCGTCGTTCTGAATGATGATCAGCCGGGCGTGGTTGGCCGCGTCGGAACCTTTCTTGGCTCGCGAGACGTCAATATCGCTCAGCTCTACCTGAGCCGCAATCAGGCCGGCGGAACAGCGCTTTCAGCCTATCAGGTTGACAGCGCTCTCGACGCCGCTACGCTGGCTGAACTGGCAGCTGTCGACCACGTGCTTTCGGTCAAGCAGATCAGACTGTGAGGCTGCCGCGATGCTTGCGAAACGAATCATACCCTGTCTTGATGTCGACCGCGGTCGCGTAGTCAAAGGGATGAGTTTCGTCAATCTGGTCGATGCCGGAGATCCGGTCGAGCAGGCTGCGCGCTACGACAGGGAAGGCGCCGACGAGCTTGTCTTTTTAGACATCACTGCCTCTTCCGATCGCCGTGAGATAGTTGCCGGGATGGTTCGCAGCGTAGCCGATCGTGTCTTCATTCCGTTCACGGTCGGCGGCGGCATTCGCACAGTCGAGGACATCAGGGCGATACTCAAAGCGGGCGCCGACAAAATTTCGGTCAACACGGCCGCGGTGCAGAATCCGGGTCTGATCCGGGAGGGTGCTGAGCGATTCGGGGCCCAGTGCATTGTTGTTGCGGTCGATGCGAAGCGAAGACCAGGCGATACTGCATCGTGGGAGGTATACTTGCATGGTGGTCGCACGCCGACGGGGATCGATGCAGTTGCATGGGCCGCAGAGGCCGCATCGCTGGGAGCAGGCGAGATTCTGCTCACGAGCATGGACCGCGATGGTCAGAAGGACGGTTACGATCTGGAACTGACTCGGGCCGTCTCGGATGCCGTTAACATTCCGGTCATCGCCTCAGGCGGAGCCGGCTCGCTCGAACATCTTTATGAGGCGCTGACCATTGGTGGAGCGAGCGCAGTTCTGGCCGCGTCGATCTTTCATTTCGGCCAGTTCACCATTGAAGAGGCCAAGCTTTACCTGCGCGAACGAGGCATACTCATGCGCTGAATGACGGTATTCGCAAGCTATGCGAATCCGTTGCATTATCAATACGTCGTTCCGGGCTCACACCCTCTGAATTCCAGTCGACGTTGCCCCGAATTCTTCAGGAGAAAATTCGGATGAATCTGATGAAAACCTTACTATTCGCTTTTTTGATCTGTTTCGGATTGCTGGATGGCGCCGCACATACCGCCGCCAATGCCGTGGTTGTGGCTCAATCGCAGGATGTCAAATTTATGGGAGGGCAGGGCGTGACACTTGCCGGAACGCTCCAGCTTCCGAAAACGAAGGAGGGAGGGCGTTTGCCGGTGGTCCTCATCCTCGGAGACTACGGCAATACGTCCAGGGACTCCGTCACATACGGCAAGACGTCACATGCCATCTATCGCGAGCTGGCCGATTTTCTTGTCGGCAGAGGATTGGCTGTAATGCGTTTCGATAAAAGATGCGTTGGAGCCAGCGAATGCAAGCAGGCCGAGACCTTCGAGGATTATGTCGATGATGCTCGCGGCGCCTTGAAATTCATACGAGCGCACGCTCAGCTCGATGCTTCAAAAATCTTCATGATCGGTCACGGCGAAGGCGGCCTGATCGCATCCAGCATCGCCGCCCACGATGAAACCAGATTCGCCGGCATCGTCCTGGCAGCCATGGCCGGTCGTACGATCGGCAAAGTGATCAGGGACCAGTTTGTTCAGCAGATGACAGAAGAAGGAAAATCCCAGGACGAGATCGGAAAGTATCTTGAAAAATATGATCGCATCATCAGAGGGATGATATCCGGCGCAACCAGCTTTCCGAATGAAAAATTCGATCCCACCAGCAGCTACGATGGGCTGCTCAAATCGCTGATCGACAACTACACTATCAACATCAGCCTGCTCATCAATGATCCGCTCCAGGTCGTCAACAGTATCGAATCCCCGGTCCTCATACTGCAGGGGCGGAAGGACCTCATGGTTGCGGTGAAAGATGCCGAATATCTTCACGAAGCGATGAAGCGCGCTTATCACACGGATGCGACACTCAAGTTGATGGATAATGTGACCCATCTGCTCAAAAACAATCCCGGCGAAGCGAAATTGTCTTTCAATCAAGACAGCTCGAAAACGGTCGATCAGGAGTTGCTGACTGTTCTGGGCGACTGGATTGTCAGTAAAGCCGCGGCCGGCAAAAGCGCGGAGTGAACGAGAAGAGAAGAATCATCTATTTCGCTGATATGTCCGAACAAGTTATACACAATCTGAAATTTGATGATCAGGGGTTGATCACGGCGATCGTTCAGGATCAGGCGACCAATCAGGTTTTGATGGTAGCTTATATGAATGCCGAGAGTCTGGCTCGCACGCTGCAGACCGGTGAAACCTGGTTTTGGAGCCGGTCGCGGCGCGAGTTATGGCACAAGGGCGCGACCTCCGGCAATACGCAGAAGGTGGTCGATATCAGAATGGACTGCGACGGAGATGCGCTACTGGTTCGCGTCGTTCCCGAGGGCCCGGCCTGTCATACCGGCGAATATACCTGTTTCTACCGTGGCGCCGGTGATTCAAATGAAATCGGAGTCGCACCGGAGCGCCCCGCCGCGCCTGGAGTTTCGGTTGTCAATGTCGATGCTATGGATCTCGGGATTCTTTTGCAGGACCTGTACCAGCTGATTCAGGAGCGAAAGGATCAGCGACCCGAGAATTCGTATACCACATACCTTTTCAACAGCGGCCTCGACAAGATTCTCAAAAAGGTCGGCGAGGAATCCGCTGAGACGATCATCGCCGCCAAAAATACAGGATCCGCTGACGGCCGGCGACAATTGTCGGGAGAGATCAGCGATCTTCTCTATCATCTGCTTGTTCTGATGGTGGACCGCGATGTCAGTCTTCAGGATATTCTGACGGAGCTGAGCCATCGATCAGGGAAACCGTCTCATCCGAAGTATCAGTCGAATGGGGTGTTTCCAGTAGTTAGTTTCCGTTTCCAGTGGGATGGTTTCCGTGGAACCGTTTATTTCTGATATTCTCGATGTGATCACCGATTTAATGACGATTAAGCACACTGAAACTACTTCTCACTGGGAACTGACAAATGATTGAGCGGCTCGATCACATTGCAATGCTCACTGCCGATGCTCTGAAAATGGCCCGGTTTTATTGTGAATGGGCGGGAATGCAGATCATTCACGAGCGGCGGGACGAGGGGTCAACTCACACAGTTTCGTGGGTTCGATTGGAGCACGATCCATCCGGCCTGATCATCGTTCTGGTCGAGACCGATGAGGATCGTCAGCGAGGCAGGATGGATCATTTCGGCTTTCACGTCAGCAATCGGGCCGACGTCGATTCGATCGCCGAGAAAGCCCGCATAGAAGGGATTCTGGTCGACCCGCCGATTTATGCCGGTCCGGTGGTTGGGTATTTCTGCACTATCAGGGATCCGGACGGCAATCTCCTTGAATTCTCGTGTGAACAACTGAAAATAATATGAGCTCAATCGCCCCTGCCTCGTACGATGAATTTCTGGCGCTAGCAGCCAGAGGCACGGTTGTGCCGCTGGTTAAGACGGTCATGGCGGATCTGCTCACGCCCGTCTCGGCCTACCTGCGGATCGAACGGCAGTCCGAAAGGGCTTTTCTGCTGGAATCGGTCGAGGGTGGCGAGAAGATCGCGCGTTATTCATTTCTGGGAATTGCGCCGCATACCATTGTCCGTGCGAAAAACAGGGAAATAGATGGCAGGACAGAAGTCGAGGTCGAGGTCGAGCGGGTTGGCTCCTCGACTGAAATCCAGCGGCGACCGATGCTCGATGTGCTGCGCGATCTGATGCGTCCACACAGGCCTGTCAAGGTTCCGGGGATCCCGCCCTTTTCGTGTGGCGCTGTCGGATATTTCGGTTATGACGCGGTGCGCTGGTTCGAGCGATTGCCCGATCGAGCCAGTGATGATCTGGGAATCGATACCGCGGTCGTTATGTTCTTTGCCAATCTGCTGGCATTCGATCACGTCAAGCATCAGATTCACATCATATCCAATATCTTCACCGAAGGCGCAACCGACGGCGATGGATTGCGTGAGAAGTACATCGCCGCCTGCAGCGAGATCGCCAGGCTCGAAGCGGCGCTGGCGGCTCCGGTCGAGATCCCCCAGGCGGCAAGGCGGCTTGAACCCCTGCAGGTCGGTTCGAACATGACCAGAGATCATTACACAGCGTCGATCGAGAAGATCAAGGATTACATCAGGGCGGGCGATGCGTTTCAGGTGGTCTTTTCACAGCGGTTCGAGACGGATATTTCCACCAGTCCCTTCCAGATCTATCGGGCACTGCGCGTGGTCAATCCCTCGCCATACATGTTCTTTCTGAAGCTGGGCGGAGATCGAACACTGCTGGGAGCTTCGCCGGAGATGCTGGTGCGCTGCACCGGACGGCAACTTGAATATCGACCGATAGCCGGAACCTACAAGCGCGGAGCCAGTGAAGCCGAAGATCAGAGACTGGCCGAACTGCTGCTCGAAGACGAGAAGGAGAAAGCCGAGCACGTCATGCTGGTCGATCTGGGGCGCAACGACCTTGGCCGCGTGGCAGAATACGGATCAGTCAAAGTCGCCGACCTGATGTTCGTCGAACGCTTTTCTCACGTCATGCATCTGGTCACTTCGCTCAAGGCTACGCTCCGGGAAGATCTCGATTGCTTCGATGCGCTGGCCGCCGTCTTTCCGGCTGGAACCGTCTCGGGAGCTCCCAAGGTCCGCGCCATGGAGATCATTGATGAACTCGAACCGACACGACGCGGTGCCTACTCCGGCGCGGTCATGTATTTCGACTATTCTGGAAACCTCGATTCGTGCATCGCTCTGCGGACGATGTTTGCCGAGGGTCAGAAGGCATACGTTCAGGCGGGCGGCGGAATAGTTGCCGATTCGATGCCTGACACCGAATATACAGAGACGATCAATAAGTCCCGAGCCTTGATACGTGCGATCGAGATGGCGGAGAAAGAGCTATGAGAAGATCATCGGATGGGAACGCCGGACTTCAGTTCGGCATGCCCTTTTCAACACCATGGTATGCAGCTTCAATCATGCCGAGCCGGCGCTCGCCATTCCCGGCTATCTTCATCTTATTAATTTCGGTCATGCACTTTGCCGGAAGCGCTTTGGCCCAGCAGCCACGCAAGAAGAACGCGCCGCCGCCGGGAGCCGGGACGCCTCCCGTTTCCCTGGAAGAGGCCGCAAAACTAGATGCCGTGATTACGACCAGCCTGGGCGTGATCAGGTTCGAATTTCTTCCCGACAAAGCGCCGAAACATGTCCAGCTGTTCATCAGGAATGCGCGCGATAAATATTATGATGGTTCAGCCTTTCATCGCGTCATCACGCGTGGGATCATCCAGGGCGGAGACCCGCTGCTTAAGAATGTGCGTACACCACGCGCCCGTTGGGGCACCGGAGGGCTGAATCTGCTGCCGGATGAATTCAGCGATCTCAAACACGTCCGCGGAACAGTCTCTGCCGTGCGCATCCCGGGTAAGGCCAATAGCGGAGGCACGCAGTTCTTCATCTGTTCGTCAGGTCAGGAAGCCCTGGACGGTGAGTATTCGGCTTTCGGCACTGTCACCGAAGGCATCGACATCGTAGATCTGATCTCGCTTTCCGCCGCTGACGAAAGCCAGAAGACGCTCGATCCGGTCAGGATACTGAGCATCAGGATCGAGCCCCGTCGTGTCGAGCCGTTCCTCACCGCCACGCCGGATGAGATGCGTAAAGAGGTTATCCTCCGCACCAGCCTTGGCGTAATCACTGTCGCCCTCGACCCCGATCTGGCGCCTGAGCATGTTCGTAACTTCCTCAAGCTGGTTCAGACAGGATGGTACGACAGGACGGCGTTTCATCGCATCGTTCCGGGATTTGTCGTTCAGGGAGGCATGGGTAATACGCGCATCGACGAAAAACCGCATTACGGCGACAAGTGGGTTCGAAATATCAAAGGTGAGTTTTCGTCAACCCGGTTTCACCTGCGTGGGACGCTGTCGATGGCCCGAACGAGCGATCCGAATTCGGCCATGACCTCATTCTTCATCGTTTTGGCGCCAGCGACGGGACTGGATGGGAAATATTCGATCTTCGGTAAGGTGGTCGATGGATTTGACACTCTCGATAAGCTCGAGGCCCTTCCGCGCGGCGCCGACGGCCAGACGCCATTGCAGCGTGTCGAACTGATCGAGGCGGTAATCAAGCCATGAAGCAGCAGGCAATGGGCAGCAGGCAGCAGATAATTTTAAGTTTCAAGTTTCCGGTATTCTGGACGGCGCAAGTTTATTCCGGTGAGCAAGATTGCGGTTGAAAGCGATGCGTTGAGAAGCGACTGGAAACAGGAGACTGGAGATTAATTGAATATGTACCTGAATTCTCTGCTACTCATCTTTTTAATAGCAATGACATCATCGCCGGATGATCCGCCGGGCAAGGGGCCGAATCCGGCGACACCGGATGAACTGCGCGCGGAATTTTCCTCCGTCTCCTGCAGCAATGAGGATCGATTACTGTCTGTCCGAGCCCTCTTTGAAAGGATGGGCGCCGACCCCGCTGAGATTACCGTCGAGAGGGTAAAAAAGATCGACAATCTGGTCATTCGACTCGAAGGGACGGACCCGGGCCTGGCTGGAGAGAAGGTCGTCATCGGCGCGCATTACGACAAGACAGAAAAGGGATGCGGCGCAGTCGATAACTGGACGGGCATCGTCACGATCGCGAACATCTACCGCACGCTGAAAAATCACCCGCCGCGTCGATCGATCATCTTCGTGGCTTTCGGTGAAGAAGAGAAGGGATTGCTGGGATCGAAGGAGATGGTCGCAAGCATAAGCAAGGAAGATCGCGCCGGTTATTGCGCGATGATCAATGTTGACAGCCTTGGTCTGGCTTCGCCTCTGGTGGCTGAAAACATGTCGAGCCGTAAACTGGTCGATTTTGCACAGCGACTGGCGAAAGAGAAAAAGCTGCCATTCGGGCGCGCGCCGCTGGAAGGCGGAAACTCCGATTCGAGTTCATTCGCGCTCAAAAACATACCGGCGCTGACCATTCACGGTCTGGGCAACCGATGGAAGTTCGTTTTACATACATCCGAGGACAAGCCCGAAAGGGTCAATTTCGAAAAGTTCCATGAAGGATACCTGCTGACGTTTGAATTGCTGCTCGGTGTCGACCGGTCGCCATGCGGCGCGTTCAGATAATAACTCCTGGGAGCACCCTGGGAGCGCAGGCATCTTGCCTGCATGGGTATCGATTGATTGATGCAGGCAAGATGCCTGCGCTCCCAGGTAAAAACATGATTCTGGTCATAGACAACTACGATTCGTTTACCTATAACCTGGTCCAGTATCTAGGCGAGTTGGGAAGGGAAATTCCCGTTGCGGCCGAGATCAAGGTGATCAGAAACGATCGGATCACAATCGAGGAGATCGAAGAGTTGCAGCCCGGTCGGATCCTGCTCTCGCCCGGCCCCTGCACGCCGGACGATGCCGGGATTACGCTGGATGTCATTCGTCATTTCGCGGGAAAGATTCCGTTGCTCGGGGTTTGTCTGGGCCATCAGGCCATCGGTCAGGCATTCGGCGGCAGCGTCGTTCGCGCCCCGTACCTCATGCACGGCAAGACAAGCCAGGTGCTTCACGATTCGAAAACGATCTTTGAAGGCGTCGAAAATCCCTTCATTGCTACTCGATATCATTCCCTGATTGTAGAGCGCAACAGCGTTCCCCCGGTGCTCGAAATTTCCGCGACGACCTCGGACGGTCTGGTCATGGGGCTCCGGCACAGAGAATTTATCTGTGAAGGCGTCCAGTTTCATCCGGAATCGATTATGACCGGCGAAGGCAGGAAATTGCTGCGAAACTTCCTCAATCTGGTGTGAACAAGGCGGAGATGTTACAGGACTTGCTCAACAAGCTGATTGCAGGGCATTCGCTGACGCAGGCGGAATCGGCGACGCTGCTCGATCTGATTCTGGCTGAAGAGGCGACTGACGCTCAGATCGCTGCCGTGCTGGTCGCCATGGCATCAAAGGGAGAGACCGCCGAAGAACTGGCCGGATTCGCCGAAACGATGCGCGTACATAGCCAGCGGATTACTCCGCGCCACGACCTGTTTATTGACACCTGCGGTACTGGAGGAAGCCCGGCCAAGACCTTCAATGTCTCGACCGCCGCGGCATTCGTCGTCGCCGGAGCCGGGTTGCCGGTGGCCAAGCACGGCAATGTCGGCGTGACGACGAAGTCGGGGAGCGCCGATGTGCTGCGAGCGCTCGGGGTGCGCGTCGACCTTCATCACGATCGAGTGAGCGAGATCTTTGATGAGATCGGCATCTGTTTCATGTTCGCGCCGCTTCACCACGCGGCAACGCGCCGCGTCGCCATGGTCCGCCGTGAACTCGGTATCCGCACGATCTTCAATCTGCTCGGCCCGTTGACCAATCCGGCCGGGGCGCCGTTTCAACTCATCGGGGTCTCGAACGAGGCATCCTGCGAGAAGGTCGCCAGTGCGCTTTCGTATCTCGGCACGAGCCGGGCGTGGATAGTCCGCGGAGAAGACGGGCTGGACGAGATCACACTGGCAGTCGGGACAGTCGTTTTCGAGGTTACGCGAGGAGTTCACGACGGACATCCGAAGCGCCATGAACTCGATCCACGGGATTTCGGCCTCCAAAAATCTTCGCTCGATCACTTGCGAGGCGGATCGGCCGAAGAGAATGCAGCGATCATCCAGTCGATACTTGAAGGGCGGCGCAGAGACGAGGCGCGCGATCTGGTTCTGATCAATGCCGCCGCGGCGCTCTATCTGGCCGGAAACGAAGATTCATTGCCGGCCGCGGTGATGCGGGCCAGTCACAGTATCGATAGCGGAGCAGCGGCAGCAAGGCTCGAACAGCTGCGCAAACAGAGCAATTCTTAATTCATGACCGATATACTTGAACAGATCGTTGCACGAAAAAAAGATCGATTGATCGCCGCGAAAAAACTGATGCCGGCGTCCGTACTGATGGCACATCTGCCGGCCTCGGCGGGCGGCGACAGTTTCATTGAGGCCGTGAAGAGATGCGGCATTAACATCATCGCAGAGATCAAGCGTCGTTCTCCATCGAAGGGGATCATACGCGAAGATTTCGATCCGGTTGCAATCGCCCGGAACTACACTGAAAACGGCGCCGCCGCCATTTCCTGTCTGACCGAGGAGGATTTTTTCGACGGCTCGCTCGAATACCTGCGGGCAGTGCGCGGCATCACCTCGATCCCGATTCTGCGCAAGGATTTCATCTTCGACGAGTATCAGCTGATCGAGGCAAGGCAAGCCGGGGCCGATGCGATACTGCTCATCGCCGCAATGCTCGATGGATCGTTGTTTAACGATCTGCTCCAGGCGGCGAGTTCGCTCGGACTCGATGCACTGGTCGAGATACATGATCGTCGCGAACTCGACGAAGTCATGCGATACGATGTCAAACTGCTCGGCATCAATAACCGCAATCTGAGGACGTTCGAGACAACGCTCGAGACGTCGATCGATCTGGCGAAGGACCTGCCGCCATCGGTCACGCTGGTCAGCGAAAGCGGCATTCGCACGCGCCAGGATATCGATCGACTGAGAGATGCCGGATTTCACGCCTTTCTGATCGGTGAGGAGTTGATGAGGGCACCGGATGAAGGCAAATCCCTCAGAGAGATGATCGTCGAATGAAGGCTGTGAAACTGAAAATATGCGGAATCACCTCGCTCAATGATGCGCTGGCGTCTATCGAATGCGGCGCTGAATATCTGGGCTTCAATTTCTACGCCGGAAGCCCGAGGTTTATCTCACCTCGAGAAGCCCTTATGATCGTCAGACAACTGCCGGTCGATATAATTACCGTTGGGATTTTCGTTAACGAGCCGTCACCCCGACATGTGAGCGAGATTCTGGAGACAAGTGGCGTCCGTCTGGCTCAACTGCATGGCGATGAATCGCCGGAATATTGTAATCAGGTGGGAGCCGGCCGTGTGATCAAGGCGTTGCGCGCAGGCCCCGATTTCGATGTCGATTCCGTGATCGACTATCCGGCCACGGCGATCCTGCTCGATGCATTCGACAGGAACCTTTACGGGGGGACCGGAAAGGTTGCAGACTGGAGTGTGGCCGCAGCAGCCGCGAAAAAAGTCAGGCTGTTTCTGGCCGGCGGACTCTTACCTGCGAACATCATCGAGGCGATTCAAGCCGTCGTACCATACGCCGTCGATGTCAACAGCGGGGTCGAATCCGCGCCCGGGACCAAGGACCCTCAAAAGTTGAAAGAATTGAAGAAAGAGATGGAAAAACTCTAGATGGATTTCACAGCCTTACCGGATGCGAGCGGTCATTTCGGGCAATACGGAGGAAGCTTCGTGCCGGAAACGCTCATGCATCCACTCGAAGAACTCAAAGCCGCATATTCCGAGGCCAGCCTGGATGAATCCTTTCAACTAGAGTTTCACACGCTGTTGCGGGAATTCGTCGGACGTCCGACGCCCGTCACATACGCTGAGCGTTTGACCGGGCACTTCGGCGGGGCACAGATATATCTTAAACGCGAAGATCTCAATCACACCGGAGCGCATAAGATAAACAATGCGCTCGGTCAGATACTGCTCGCCAAAAGGATGGGCAAACGCCGAATCATTGCCGAAACCGGCGCCGGGCAGCACGGAGTCGCCACCGCCACCGTTTGCGCCATGACGGGTTTACAATGCGTCGTCTATATGGGCACTGAAGATATGAAACGGCAGGCGTTGAACGTCTTTCGCATGAGGCTGATGGGCGCCGAGGTCGTGGGTGTCGAATCAGGCAGCAGGACGCTCAAAGATGCGATCAATGAGGCACTGCGTGACTGGGTGACCAATGTGGGAGATACCCATTACCTGCTCGGTTCTGTGCTTGGGCCGCATCCGTATCCGATGATGGTTCGTGATTTTCAGAGCGTCATCGGTCGCGAAGCGCGCGGACAGATGATGGCCCGATGCGGACGGCTGCCCGATTACCTCCTCGCCTGCGTCGGCGGCGGAAGCAATGCCATCGGGCTCTTTTACGAATTCCTGAATGACGAAAGCGTCAAAATGATCGGCGTCGAAGCCGGCGGACGAGGACTTACGCTGGGCGAGCATGCCGCTCGCTTTCTCGATGAAGGCGGCGGCAGCATCGGAGTGCTTCAGGGAACGCGCAGTTACGTGCTGCAGGATCCGCGCGGCCAGATCGCTCTGACTCATTCGATCTCTGCCGGTCTCGATTATCCGAGCATCGGCCCTGAGCACGCGTTCCTGCACGACCGCAAGCGGGTCGATTACGTCTCCGCCAGCGACGACGAAGCGCTCGAGGCGTTTCAGCTCATATCGCGAATGGAAGGCATTATACCGGCGCTTGAATCGGCGCACGCGATCGCTCATCTGGCGCGTCTCGCTCCGCGCCTGTCGAAAGACGAGATCATTCTCGTCAACCTCTCAGGTCGTGGTGATAAGGATGTTAATACCATCGCCGAGCGGCTTGGGGTAAAGCTTTGACAATTTGTAACTGCTCAGCCTCTGGTAAAGTTTCCAGCAGGAAGTAGTTTCCAGTTTCCAGTCGTCTTCAACAGTTTCGCAAATAGTCATAATCGCAAGCTGGATGGCAGGGAAGAACCTGCTGTTGTTCGAGAAACCGGAAACTGGAAACTTCTTCCTGCTGGAAACTCTCCATTGGTGAAATTTGATTAGTCCTGTGAATTTCGATGTCACGAATCACTGAAACATTTGAACGATTGAAGAGGGAAGGGCGCAAGGCATTCATTCCATACATAACTGCGGGCGATCCGGACCTGGCGACGACTGAATCTCTGATCCTGGCGCTGGCGGATGTCGGGGCCGACATCCTCGAACTCGGAGTCCCGTTTTCAGACCCGATGGCCGACGGGCCGGTCATCCAGCGCGCTTCGGAACGGGCTCTACGTAATCCAATCGGTGTTACCGACATTCTGGATCTTGTCGAAAGGGTTCGAACGCGGACCGAAATTCCGATCGTCCTATTCACCTATTTCAATCCGCTGCTGCGACTGGCCGAAGAGAATCCAGGCGCCAGGCTGAAACGGGCCGGCATCGACGGCGTTCTGATCACCGATCTGATCCCTGAAGAGGCCGGAGGTTTGATCGATGACTTGCGACGGGTGGATATCGATACGATATTTCTGGTCGCGCCGACCTCGACCGATGAGCGAATCGGATTTATTGCCAATGTGTCGCGCGGATTCATCTATGTCGTCGCCCGCACCGGAGTGACAGGCGTGGGCGAAAGCGTTTCTGAGGATGTTAAAAGGATCGTCGAGCGTGTCCGCCGCTATTCAACACTGCCGGTTGCAGTTGGATTCGGCATCTCGAAACCTGAACACGTGCGCGACGTCTGGCAGTATGCAGACGGCGCGGTAGTCGGATCGAGGCTGGTTCTGGAGGTGGAGAACAACCTCGGCGATTCGAACCTGGTCGAGAAAGTCGCAAGGCTGGCTGCCGGTCTTATATCCTGACCTATTTATTATGACAGACGATCAAGGCAACGAAATGACCATGGATGACTGGCGACGCCGGATCGACGAGATCGATCTGCAACTGGTCAAACTGTTCAATCAGCGAACTCAGTGCGCGATCGAGATCGGCTTCATCAAAAAACGGCTCGGCCTTGAGATCTATTCGCCGAAACGCGAGGCGCAGGTCTATGCTAATGTCACTGGCGCGAATACGGGACCGCTCGATACCGAAGCGATTCGCCGCCTTTTTGAACGTGTTATCGACGAAGCCCGGAGAATCGAGCGAATCAAGGCTACCGAAGAGACTGAATGAGTTCGTTATCTTGTCATCTCTGATCCCAGGGATTTCAGGAAGGACCAAAGGACAGGCTGTTTATGATCATCGTCATGGAAGAGAATGCGCCCGAAGAGCAGATCGTCAGCGTGGTTGACCGTCTGGTTGGTCTCGGATTCGACATTCATCGATCGACAGGTACGCGATACACCATCCTGGGCGCGGTCGGAGCGCGCACCGTGGACACGCGCCTGCTGGAATTGCTTGAAGGAGTCAGCAAGGTCGTCCGCATCACAAGCCCATACAAACTGGCGGCTCGCGCTTTCAAGCCTGAAGGCACGCGGATTCATCTGCGTGACATCGTCATTGGCGGAGAGAATCTGGTGCTCATGGCAGGGCCCGGGGTTGTCGAAAGCCGCGATCAGATTGAAACGATCGCATCGGCGCTGGCGCGGATTGGCGTAAAGGTGCTGCGCGGTGGAGCCTTTCGCTCGAGCGGCGATCCATACGGTTTTCAGGGGCTTGGCGAGGAAGGGCTGAAATTGCTGCGCGAAGCCGCCGATCGTCACGGCTGTTGCACCGTATCGGAAATCACCGAAGCGTCGCAGATCCCTTTATTTGGAAGATATATCGATCTGATTCAGGTGAGCGCCGGCAACATGCAGAATTTTATGCTGCTCAAGGAACTGGCGAGAACCGATAAGCCCATCATTCTGACGCGCGGGCCATCGGCGACGATCGAAGAGACGCTGCTGGCTGCTGATTTTATGATGGTCGGAGGCAATCATCGGATAATCATCTGCGAAAGCGGCATCAAGACGCTTGAAACATACACCCGGAATACGATGGACCTCTCGGCTATACCGGTCATTCAGAAATTGTCGCATCTGCCTGTCATTGCCGATCCGAGCCATGCTACCGGCCGCAGGGACAAGGTCCCATCGATGGCGCGCGCGGTCGCAGCGGCCGGCGCCGACGGTATGATCATCGACGTCCATCACGATCCCGAACACGCACTCTGTGACGGCGCCCAGTCGCTCACGCTCGAACAGTTCGAAAAACTCGCCGGTCAATTGAGGCAGATCGCTCCAGCTGTCGAGAGGAAACTGTGAACGGCCTGGACCAAATCAAGGCTGTCTGCATCGTCGGATGCGGGTTGATCGGGGGATCGTTCGCTCTGGCATTGCGGCGTGCAGGCTACACCGGCAGATTGACGTCGTATGGCGGGCGGCGCAGCGCAGCGCTGGCCGTCGAACGCGGAGTCGTAGATTCGCTTGAAGAGAGCTTCGAACGCGGCGAGTCATGCAATGCGGACCTGATATACCTGGCCGCTCCGATCGGCGGGATCATAGATTTTCTGAAGACTCGATCAGGTCAGGTCAAGCCCGGCGCGATCGTTACGGATGCCGGCAGCACCAAGCTCGAAATCACACGCGTTGCCCGTGAATCGCTGCCCGACGGAGTGCACTTCATCGGAGGACATCCGATGGCCGGCAGCGAGCAGACCGGCGTCGAATACGCCCGCGGGGACCTCTTCGATCGCGCCGTTTATGTGATCACTCCGGATGACCAGACCGACACCGACCGACTCGATCAGTTCAAATCCATCGTCACAGCAACCGGAGCCCGCGTCGTCACCGCCCAACCAGCCGAACACGACAGGGCAGTCGCACTCATCAGCCATCTGCCGCAACTGACCGCCAGCGCACTGGCATCTCTGCTCGGCGCCGATCACGATGGTGATATGGCAAACAGGCTGCTCGCTCAGCGGCTGGCCGCATCGGGCTGGCGCGATATGACCAGGCTGGCAGGCAGCTCCTGGTCGGTCTGGCGCGATATCTGTCTCACAAATCAATCCAATATCGTTCCCGCCCTCGATCAAATGATCGCGGAATTGTCCGCTCTGCGCGATGCGCTCGATAATAAAGATTTCAATTACCTGCGCGAGCTTTTCGGAACTGCAAACCAGTCGCTCAGCGAACAGCGCGAAGTCCATTACAGGAAGTTCGAACAGATGTGAGAATTCTGTCAACTAAGTTTTTTTAAGATTTTCAACGCCAAGAACGCCAAGACAGCCAAGGATTCAACGCCAAGGACGCCAAGCCGGCCAAGGGATTTAATTGAGAATAATGGATCCAGATTTGATTGTGCTTTTGGCGAAATGTACAGCGAATCATCACCTCTTATAATCTCTTGGCCAACTTGGCGTTCTTGGCGTTGAATCCTTGGCTGACTTGGCGTCCTTGGCGTTGAAACCCTTTGCCGGCTTGGCGCCTTGGCGTCCTTGACGTTTAAGTATTAAAAGACTTTTCACTCGAAGACCAGGCTCACCTGGTTGGCCATCCAATGATCCGCTTCGAGCCGCAACATAACGTTACCCTTACCTTCAAGCTCCCGTGGTAAACTCAGATTTACCTGATCAAGCCCGGCGAACCCGCCCTGTTGACCGGCATACAGGACGGGGATATCGATGCCTCCGATGCTGACCCTGACTTTTGAGGGATCCCCCTGGCGAACCCCTGTGGCGAAGAGAATCAGAAAGAGCTGATCGGTTGTTTCGCCAAATCTTATCGGCGACGGCGAGACGTTGCCGAACGGATCATAAAAGACTATGGGTTCGTAGATCTGAGTCCCGTCCGCTTTGAGCCGCAGCAGAATCGCGGAGGGAAGCCCCTGCCCACTGGCGTTTGCCGTGAAGATCCCGGGGGCGACATCATTGATCCAGATGACGACCTCCTGGCTCATGTTCCGGGCATTCGTGATGACAAGTCTGGCTCGCCCGACTGGGGTCCCCCCAGGGATCAGAAGGTTTATTTGACTGGGCGAAACGAAGAAGAGGGGAACATCGGACTCATGGCCGGTCGAATCGATAATCCTGACTCGCGTTCCCATAAGAGTAGTCGGCAGCGGAAGCTCTGTAGCAACTTCGACTCCTTCAGCCAGATCGAGGCCGAAGACCGAAGCGATCGAATCAGGCGCCAGGCCTCCGCCGCTGAAACTGGCCGCCGAGACCGGTGTCACAATGAAAATATCGGGCGTCGAAATACGCACAATCATCGCATCGCTCAGCCCTCCTCCATATATCCCCTGCACGGGCAGAATCGTGACCATGTCGTTTTTCAATACCTGGCCCGTCACGTAAACGGCACCGAGGCTGTTGACAGCGATTCCTATGCCTCGTTCCTCGAAGCCTGTGCTCCCCGTAAACGAGCTGCCGAAAAAAGTCGAGTAGACCAGATGTGACCCGCCCGGATCGATTCTGGCAATATAGAGATCGTTGTCTCCTCTCATATTCGCCTGAATCGGCAGCGCGAGCGGGAAATCGGCTGATGCAGTCTTGCCGGTCAGATATGCATTGCCGGCGCGGTCGACTGCAATTGCGCAGCTCGGAACATTTTCAACTATCACGCCGGTGTTCTCATCGCTGGATCCGCCGAGATAGGTCGAATAGATAAGATTGCGCCCCGATGCGTCGATCTTGGTGATGAAACCGTCGATGTTTCCCGCATAATTTTCCTGAATCGGATTCAAGACCGGAAAATCTGTCGAAAGCGTGAAGCCGATAATGTATGCGTTGCCAAAGTCATCGACCGCGATCCCTCGCGCATTGTCGGCTCGCGTTCCTCCGATGTAACTCGAATAAATGACCGTCCGCGTTGTTATATCCATCTTTGTCACGAATGCGTCCTCGACGCCACCGAACGCGAACTGCAATCCATCGACAATGGGGAAGCTTGGAGATGACGTGTATCCCGTCACATAGATCCGATCGAACTGATCGATCGCGATGCCGTATGCTGATTCGTCGTCGCGAACCGACGGACTTTCGCCGTCTCCGCCGAAGTATGTCGAAAAGAGAAGTGCGCCGTCCGCGTCGAATTTCGAGACGAAGATATCGCGCTGCCCGCGCAACGTTCCCTGGATCGGTTCGAGAACCGGAAAATTTTCAGAATCAGTTCTGCCTGTGATAAAGCAGTTTCCGACCTTGTCGAGCACCAGTCCATACGATGCATCAGGCAGGCTCCCGCCCATATAGGTCGAGAAAAGTATAGCGTTCCCTTCGCTGTTGAGCTTTGTGAGGAAGGCGTCGACGTTGCCTCGGAAGAGAGGCTGAACAGCGTTGACTGTCGGGTAGTTGAGCGAATTGGTCTCGCCGGTGAAATAGATGTTGTTGCTCGCATCAACGGCAATCGACCATCCTTTGTCGCCGGGGTTTCGTCCGCCGATATAGGTCGCGAAGATCACTGTCGATCCGAGAGAGCTCAGCTTCATGACGAATGCATCATTTGCTCCCTGGAGCATCTGATAAAATCCGTTTTTTTGAGGGAAATTCAGCGAAGCCGTCTGTCCTGTCACATATATATTTCCGAGGCGGTCGACCGCGATCCCGTATCCGATGTCGGTCCCGCCTCCGCCGTAATAGGACGCATATTCGATGATCGGATCAATAATCAGCGGTAGCCGGCGATCATATTGGCCGATCGTGAAACCGACTTCGCTATCTTTAACGATGTCAAAGCCACCTTCGATCTCGATCCTTCGGCCATCAAGCTCCTGGTAGATGACAGGTTTGCGTATGCGCATACCTTCAGCGCCACCGGTCAGAATCAGATCCCCGTTCGAAGCCAGAACTGGAGGCTCATCTCCGGAGATTCGCATTCGTATTTTTCCCGGATCCACTTGCGGTGCGACAATGAAATCGTATTCGAAGGCTTCCTGAGTTCCATAATATTCGACATCGATCCCATGATAGATTTCACGATAGGTCACACGATCGTAGCCGCGAACATCCGTTCGCCATTGCTCCGGATCGTCGCCGATAAAGTAGTTCGTCCTGCCCGGCAGCGGGGCCGAAGTTTCCGGCTGAGCAGACGAAGACGCGCCTTTGAAGCTGAGCGCTGCCTCACGACCATTGGCGGCAAGGCGGATTCCGGCCGGCCCAATGCTGACCGCATATCCCTGTCCCCGCCCGTGAAAGTCGTCGGAATCAGGCGTCTTTTCGATTGCCAGAGGCAGGCGGCCGGTCAGAGCCTGAAATCGACGGGTATCGATACGGCCCTGTTCCCTTAGATCAGGTGGATCGACGGAGGCAGGTTGTCGATCACGCTGCGGAAGCGCCGCGCAGCAGCAGCAGCAGAGCGATCAAGATGGTTCGTATGATTGTACTGCCAGTCGTCATGGTCAGGTCGCTGGGGAAGCAGCCAGCATTGATGGGCACGAGACAATAAATTTAGAGGGGATGCGTCGTCAAGTATGAAGGGTCGAACGATAAAAAGACAACGGAGAACGGAATTATATTGAAATCATGGGCTCTCTGACAATCAGGAAATTTTCGCAGAAAACACGATCAAGTCGACGGCTTACATCACGATCCGCCGGCACGTCTTACTTTATACTTTCTACTTTATACTTTCTACTCACTTGAGCCTGAAAGAGTGATCGGTGATGTACTTCCATCCTTCATCGCTCAGCAGGTCGTAGGTCGACATTCCATCCTGAGCCGTACCCGGATAGACATACATCCCGTCTCGTTCTATAGCGCGCGGATCGAGAGACTGAAGCCCGTCGAGCAGCTTTTCGAAGGTCGACGCTTCCCAGTATTCGTCTTCTGAAATACCGTCGATCGCGCCGCGAAACGGCTGCGTCAGCTGCGAATAGGTGGCTCGGAATCTGACATCGCCGACGTCGTCCCCGACCGGTTCATCCCGATTATCGATCAGCATCATGATCGTCACGACCAGAAATTCCTTCTGATCAGAAAAACGATGCAACCGGTCGATCTCTTCGCCCAGCTCTTCGGGTTCGGTCGCCATCGAGGCCTCGATCTCGTTCTTCCACTGATTGAAGGTGCTGATCGCAGTCTCCGCATTAGAATAGTAATCCCAGAAACCGTATTCCCAGGCATAGCGGTTTTCGATCAGCAGCGAGGCGACGGATTTGATGAAACGACGCTTCTCATTCGCATCGTCAGTATCGTCTTCCGCCTGGACCAGCCGAGCAAGGCGCGCCCGTAATTCATCGCTGCCAAAGATCTGAATGACCAGCTGGATGCCGAAAAAGAGGGCGTGCTCGCCGTCATTAGCGCCGCTCCCCTTGAGGAATGACCGCCTGCCGGCATCGACTCTCCCCTGGTTTGTGGCGGTCTTGTTGATGTACAGCCCGAAGGCCATGACCGCCGCCAGGATCAACATAATAATGATGTAGAATTCAGTGCCCAATTAATCAGCCTCCAAACCAGCCTCCGCCGCTGCGACCGTAAGAGCCGGATCGCCCGATACGGGTTCCCGTGATGCGACCGCTGCTCGAGACTCTGACGCTTGTGCGCCCGAATCCGCTGGGTTTCGTTTTTCCGACTCCGCTTGTTCCGCCGATCCGTGAGGCATTGAAGATAGTCGGCCGGGTGACCGGTCGATAGCTCGGCGGCTGGAATGCCGGCGCGGATGCGGGGCGCGACAGCGTTCTCGGTGCTCCACTTCCGCCCACTACGACTGAACGCGGTGTCTGATACGCGTAATGACTGTAAAACCACCAGTGAGAGAGCGGCGATCCGCCGTAATAATAGTGCCGGTGCACGACCGGCGATGAGCCGCCTGCCCGTTGCCCCTCTTCTGGTTCGTCGACCGGCTTGAAATCAGACAATCGCAGCATGCGGACGTCGATCCCGTTCTTCTGCCAGGCGACCAGATCGTCGTTAATATCGTCCAGTTCGCGGGTCTGGAATTGATCCCTTACCAGATAAATGACCTGATTGATCCCACGCTCTTTCAACTGGGCCGAAGGCGGCAACTTGGCCAGATACCGGTTGTCGAACTGTGAATCCTCATTGGTGTATGGTGTCAGCCGTGAGCTGTCGAGCATGAGCATGACCGGAGATTCATCCTTGAGAGCGCTTTTTTTCTCTTCGATCTCGTTGGCGAAATAGATCATCGCCCCGAGCGTTTCGTGAGAGCGAACGACTCCCAGCGGATGCGGCCAGTTGTCGAAGACCGGAACCAGGTGCACGGTATCGGCCATCGAGGCTCCAAGAGCGACCGCATCGGGACCGGGAAGATCGGCTACGATCAGTGTCTGGCGCGTGTTCCAGGTCTGCGAAAGCAGATTCCTCAATCCTTCACCGCGACCGTATGCGTTGCTCATGGCGGGCGTCATGATCTGCCTGATCTGACTGTTGAGTGTCGGCTGCGATAGCGATTGCAGCAGGGTAGGGACGAAGAAAGGCTGCCAGGCGGCATCGCCCGGCTGGTATATCGAGATCAGATAGTTCGGATCGAATGCGACCCAGGCCTTCTGCCTGCTGTCGAGCGATGTCAGTCCTCCGGCATACAGCAGCGACCTGTTATTCGATCCGACGTTCCATCCCTCCTTTTTCTGTAATTCGAGGGAGTCGTAGTTGATCTCCGAGTCATCGTCACCTGAGAATTTATAGATCGTGACCCCGGCCATACTCAGAATCGCGGTCCAGGCCATCCCCTTGCCGACCGTTCGTCGGGAGATGTGATGACCGAACCAGTCAGCGACCGGGGCCTGCTCTGATGTTGTTGAGGCCTGTTTTGTCTGTTTTTTGTTTCCCATTGAAAACTATTTACGCTATTGAGGCTGGATCGGTTCGATATTGAAATCGTCGACGATGAAAACCTCTCCGGCCAGCGACCGCAGGCCGAAGGTCCCGTACATGAAACGGTCTTTGGTCACCGAAGTATCGGTCCAGATGCCCAGATCGTCGGATTCGGCCGTATCGTTCGAGATGATCGAATGCTTGATGGTATATCCCTGCGCGGAAAGATTGATCGTGTATGAGGTGGTCGTGTTGAGGCGCGCCAGAACAGGGGCCGGCGTGCTCACCTCGACCGGAGCGCCGCCATCCTTGACCAGATAGGTATAGAAACGGTTTGGCGTATGTGTCGTCGATCCCGGGCCGGCGAGATGGAAAAGATAGTAGCTGCGTCCGGTCTTATCGGCTTTCAGCGCCCAGGTCGCCCCCCTGCCGTCGGTCAGCCAGACCGTAAAGACGGCTTGAAAATCCTGATATGTCTTCTCCTTGAGGGTTCCAATCTGCTCGCCCCTGACTGTCAGACGTTTGTTGCGACCTTCCGTGCTCACGACCCAGGACGTCGGTGCGTTCCACAAAGACAGATTATCGAAGAAATCAGAGACACCCGTCGACGTCACGATCGGGTCCAGTCTGACGGCGAAGTTGCGCGGACCGGGAACCAGCGTTACGCGGCTGCTCCACGGCTGGTAGCCGATCAACTCCACAGTAATCGTCCTTTCAGATGCCTGAGCGAGCTGGTAATCGAACGCCACCTTTCCATCACTTCCGATTCTGCCCTGAACCGCGCCGTCGATCATGACCATGCCGCCCGGAGGGCCCTCGATCGTGATCTTCGCGACCTTGACCAGGATTGAGCTGAGCGGAAAGAAACTGACTTCGTTGCCGGCTTCGATCGAACCGAGTGCGACGCGATAGTCATTGTATTCCGGATGTTTGACCAGCAGAGTGTGTCTTCCCGGTTCGAGATTGTCGATTAATACCTGGCCGTTTTGCTTCGCCTCGGCTTTTAATTTATCGTCGATATAGATCTGTGCCCCGGCTGGCATGCCGGGCAGCAGCAGTCTGGCAAACTGCGCATTCAGCCTCAGCCTGACCACATCCTGCCGGTTTGCGAAAAACTTTTTCCCCTCGGCTTTGGTGTATCCTGGCGAAGCCGCTTTGATGACATAGTTCTGGCCGCGTCGTAATTCGAATTCAACCTGTCCTGTTTTAGCGTCGGCTTCACCCTGATCGATGATTTTGCCACGCGCATCGAATATCTCGACCTTTCCGGAGATGACCGGGTCCAGCACAACAACAAGTATCCCCGTCGTCGCCTTGGTGGCGCGCTTGCTGGTGTCCACTCGCTCATTGACGGCGCGTTCACGGGGTTTGACGACTGTGTATTCGCGCTGAGCATAGGCGGGGTTGTGCATCAGGCAGAGAAGTGCGATTAGAGGCAGACAGGAAGCAGTTACTGACAGTTTCAAGGCGTTCATTCTCTCCATCCCACCGGCAAATCAGTTGGCATTTTTCGCGCATCGGAAGCCGATGAAGTCGAATTTCTGATTGGGGCGATAGAAGAAGCGGTCAGTGGCAGTCTGTTCTGCCGCCGGATTTTTAAAGGATCCGCCGCGAACGATCTTGTTGCCATCGTCGGGCCTGGCAGTGCTGTTCGGATACGGTTTGTAATCTGTTGCCAGCCATTCTGCCACATTGCCTGCCAGATCGAAGACGCTGAAAGGACTCGCTCCATCAGGATAGCTGCCGACAGCCTGCGGTTTTCTCAGCCCGGTCTCCCCGGCATTCGAGAAGTTGGGCTTCCACTGATTGCCGTATGGATATAACAGATTTTCCCGCCCGCGAGCGGCGTATTCCCATTCTTCTTCCGTGGGCAATCGCTTGCCCGCCCATTCACAATAGTCTCGAGCATCATACCAGCTAACGTTGACCACGGGAATATTGGCTTCACCTGGAGCATACTGCCCATTCGGCCAGTGGACCGGAGCCTGGCGGCGGCGCTGGCGGACGAACTCCGCATATTCCTGGGTTGTGACTTCATTCTTGTCTATAAAAAACGGCTGGACCGTTACCTCATGAGCGGGTTTTTCATAATCGTTGCCGTCGTCGCGCCCCATCAGGAACTTTCCTGACGGGATCGAGATCATTCCCACCGGGGCCCCTGGAGAACCCTGTGGTCCGACCACTGACGGGGCCTCGGGTCGCATCAGCAGCCAGGCGGCGATCGCTCCCGAAACGACCAGCACCGCGGCGATGCCGGCGATCAGCGGCGCCTTCGATTTTTGGCCCGTATCGAGAACCGATGAGTCGCGTCCGCTCAGAGTGCCAACGCTCTGCGCTCCGTTCGAATCAGTCGGCAGGTATGCAGGCCCAGTCTGCGGTCTGTTGGCATCGGTTACGACCGTCTGTCCCAGCCTGACCGATGACGGGCCGGTCTGTGGCGACCGTGCTGATTCGCTCCGACCTTCCTGCACGACAGTCTGTCTCGCTCCGGCGCCGGCCACCTTGCCTGTCGAAAAGCGGGCCGCACCTGTACTTTCGTAATCCTCGATTACCTCAAGGAACTGGCGTGCGGTCTGATATCTGTCGTCCGGATCTTTTTCCAGCGCCTTGAGAACTATCTTCTCGATCTCGGGGGAGACTCCCGGATAGAACTTAGAGAGCGGAGGCACCGGCAATTCAATATGCCCTCGCCTGATCTCATAATCGGAAGTCCCGTTGCCGTCGTCCTCGAACGGGACGTGACCGGTCAGCATCTCGTAAATTACAATGCCCAGCGAATAGATGTCCGATCGCTGATCGAGCTCGCGTCCGCGCGCCTGCTCAGGGCTCATGTACTCCGGCGTGCCGGGATTGAAACCCATCTGGGTTCCTCCCTTGACGCCCCGCACCTTGACGATGCCGAAATCTGTTACCTTCACCATGTCGTCCGGCGTGACCAGAATGTTGGCCGGCTTCAAATCCCTGTGAATGATCCCTTTGTGCTTGTCGCCCGTGCTGTCTGAATATATGAAATTGTGCGCGAAATCTATCGCTCGCAGCACCTGCTTGAACAGGTTGAGCGCACGCGCTTCAGGAATCGGCCCGGTCTCGCGCGTGATCATCTTCCGCAGATCGCGACCCGGCACATACTCCATGACGATACAGGTCGTCTCTCCACTGGCGATGAAATCATAGACGCGAACGATATTCTGATGATCGAGCTGCGACTGGACGAATGCCTCGCGTTCCAGCCTCTCACGCAGATGCTCGATCTGGCGCGGGCTGAAATCTTCCGTACGGATGGTTTTGATGATGACTTCTCGTGCCAGGCGCGTGTGGCGTCCGAGGAATAATTCACCCATCCCGCCTTCGCCGAACTGGCTGATCACCTCGTAATTACCGATTATGCGTCCGAGCATACTCAAATTTCGTCCCTGGATCTGTTATTCGATTCATGGTTGTCGATCGCCGGTCCATACCGCTCAGCGCATCGTTCAAATTCCGTCAAATTGCGTCGAATTCCGTTCTCACCTGATCGTGCGGAAGTTCAAAATACAATCCTGATCCCGCAATCTGACAGTGATCAGATGGTCTCCAATTCTCAATCGATCGTTGTCATGCAGAATCTCTTTGCTGATCCGCTGGTCATTCAAGAAAGTCCCGTTGACGCTTCCAAGGTCGGAGATGAGGTAGTCCTTTTCGCGTCGTTCGATTTCCAGATGCTTGCGTGAGACCTTGTCGTCATCCATGACGACGTGATTGTCGCCGCCTCTGCCGATCGTGACCATGTTCTCGCTGAACGGCTGCGTGACCCCGTCTTCCAGTCCCTTGACGACTATCTGTGGACCCAGCTCGCTGTTTGGCGATGGCCTGTGCGCCGATGTCTGCTTTCCGCTCAGATCACGCGTTTTGCGCGATGTGGCGATGTTGATCATGAGGATGTTCTGCCCGACGCGTATCTGATCACCGTCCTGAAGCCGCACCTGACTGACTCGTTCGCCGTTGACGAATGTACCGTTCCTGCTCGCATCTCGAAGGATATAAATCGATCCCGCCCTTGAGATTTCACAGTGCACCCGCGAGATTGTCTCGCCCCCAAGCACGATGTCGCATTCCTCGAAGCGACCGATTGTTATCAGGTCCTTGCTGATCGACACCCCCGTCCTGTCGGCGCACAGTCCGCCTATGAAGCTGATCGAGAGCCTGCTGTTATGCGGCAGGCCGCTGGTCGCGCGCCCCTGACCCGTCGCACCGGATGGCAATGCCACTGTCGACTTGTCGGGACGAATCAGATCATCTTTTCGACCGATCACTTTGCCTCAGCCTCGAATTCGCTTCGCGTTATTATTCCGATTCGTTTAAATCCATATAATCGAATCCACGCAAGAGCCGATAGCTTAACACGATGCTCCTGCTTTGGCTAGACGAATGCCGTCAAACATTAAGCCCTAAAGGCGGTTAGCACGCCTCCCGCCATGACATTTTATATATTAAGACGAAAATTAAATATCACCATCTATTGATCGAAAAAAAAGAAGATGGTTGACTCACCAGACGAACACAGTTACAATCCGTCTTGCGTTGGGCTGCGAACCTCAAAGCTTTAACGAAGGGCTGACATTTTTTAGCCGCCAGCACGTTAAGAGACCCTTTCGCTGCCTCGACCCCAACCTCATTCGGAATTCATGCCGCGAGCGTTGAACTGTCTATGCGTGCAGTCATGTTTTTTCAGATTTTTTCAGGCGATGGAACAGGATGTAGTATTAAGACCATCGACTGGGATCGTGCTCGAAGCGGTATTCCGGAATCTGTGATCGCGCGAACTTGGAATCTTCCCCGTTGAAGTTCTCACTGGGCTGTTCACTATTAATCGATCCTCAGGAGATCGTGTAGACAGCAATTCCAGGGTATCAAGCCCAATAATCAAAATCGGCAGTCTGATGTATAGTTTTATTATGGGCAATCAACATATTAACCTTAACGGTGCCGATCAAAGGCGTAAGCCGCTAAGAGAGGAGAACAGGATGCGAGCCTCACATCGTCGTCTGATGTTCAGAATATTTTTCACTATTTGTGTCACTGTGTCTGTCATCCAGCTCGGGACCGGAGGCGGGACGCGAGCACAGGGTATTCCGGGGCTTCCCGGAAGCGCATCCGATGCAGCCCTCGGACTGGGCGTCAGTGATAACAAGCTCGGTAGCGTGTTGTTCTTCAATTATTACACCAGTAATGCGCTCAGCTCGGTGATCAATACTCGCATCAGCATTACCAATGCCAATCCATACCAGGACGTCGCCGCCCATGTCTTCTTTATAGACACTGACACCTGCAATATAGCGGATGCCTTCATCTGCCTGACGCGCAATCAGACGACCACTTTCGTCGCTTCCGACCTCGATCCGAATGTGACCGGATACCTGGTGGTCGTCGCCGTCGATTCACTGGGACGTCCGACCAGCTTCAACTATCTGGCAGGGGATGAGATGGTCGTTACTCCGACCGCTCACCGCTTCAGCATTCAGGCTGTCGCCGCCGCCCGCAGGGACGGCAACTACTCCTCTCCGGTCAATTCTGACGGGACCACCTCGACGCTCTTCTTCAACGGCGATCAGTATGATTTTCTGCCGTATTCGATGATGCTCGACAGTTTCCCGAGCCAGGTCTCGGGCGTCGGTGCTCCACTCGCCGATACCCGGCTTTATGTCTATACTCCCCTCAACAACATGGCTCTCGGCGGGACAACCTTCCGGGGTACACTCTTCTTTCTCGTACACGATGATATGGAGAATACCTACTCCGGCCAGTTGCCTCTGATCTGTTATCTGACATCGGACAAGCAGCGTATTACCTCCGTCCGAACATCGCCGAATCTCAATACTGTCGTTCCGGCTGGCCGAACCGGCTGGGCCAAATTCTATGCCTTCGGTTCCCAGACGGTCGACTGCAACACCGAAGGCGGAACCATTCAGCTCAGCAATGTCCCGCTGCTCGGAGCGACCGCGACCAAGATCGGTTCATTTTCCGGCGGTTACAACCTTCGCTATGCGACGACCTTCAACGCGCCCGGTTATTCGATCACGATCCCTGTCATTCCTCCTTCCTGCGGGCCCGGCACTGACGGCATCCAAACCCGCGGCAGCAGCCTTTGCCAGAATCCTGGTTAATTCAAATGACATACCCGGGGGGAAGAGCACTCCCCCTCGGGTATGATTTGGTCCCGCCGGTACTTCAATCGCCTTCATTATCTTTCCTTCTCATTGACCGCTAATCTTTAAATTGTTTTAATAAAATAAAATGCAACTTTCCCGTTCTTCACGCGTGAAACCGAACGGAGTTCCTTTCGGCGTTTTTTGCCGGTTTAAATTCCAGTATGTGATTCGGGAACTATTTGAGTCTCCGACGTTCAATGAAGTAGAAAGTAGAAAGTAGAAAGTAGAAAGTAGAAAGTAGAAAGTGTAGTAGAAAGTAGATAGTAGAAAATTAAATAAAATCGAGACTGGACCCCTCATTCCAGGATATCGATTGCCCCCAGAGGAATGGCGAAGAACGTTCCTGTCAAACAAAGCGGACCCTCACTCGGCAGGCTAAATGCTTGAGGTACGCAGTCTCAGACTCACACTGGCGAACTTGTACCAAAAGAGGCAGGAAAGAAATCAGAATAGTAGAAGAATAAGAGATGGCAGAGTACATTTGCAGGCTGGGAACGCCGGGAGGCGAGATAGTAACACGGACGGTCGAGGGGTTGTCTGAAAAGGAGCTGAGGCAGCGACTGGCCGAGGAAGGTTACCGTATCTTTACGGTCGAGACCTCTGAGGTGGTCAACGGCGTGAGGATGCGCAAGCGGGGAGATCGAGCGGTCAGAATCAAGCTCGATGATTTCCTGCTCTTCAACCAGCAGCTGGCGGCGCTGATACATGCCGGGTTGCCGGTTTTGCAGTCGATACAGATGCTGCGGCAGCGTTCGCCGAATCCGAAATTGAGGCTCGTGCTGGCCGATGTCGAGTCGAGGATCAAATCAGGGAATGCTTTATCCGAAGCGTTCGCCGCGCAGGGTGATACGTTTCCAAGGATCTATACGGCATCGATCCTGGCTGGTGAGCGGTCGGGCAACCTGGATGACGTTTTGAGGCGATATGTCGAGTATACGAAATCAATCGCGCAAGTGCGCCGGAAGATACGCGGAGCGCTGACCTACCCGGTCATTCTGCTCTGCGCGGCCTTCATCCTGATCTCGGTACTGACGACATTCGTCATTCCGCAGTTTTCGTCGTTGTATGACAACATGGGAGCCGAACTGCCGGCGATCACGACCATTGTCGTAAGCCTGTCGACGATGGCGAGAGACAATCTTTTCTGGCTTGGGCCGGTGGTGATCGGAGCCTTTCTGCTGCTGGTCTCGTGGCGCCGGACCGAGAACGGGCGCCGGACGATGGACCGCTGGGTGCTCAAGATTCCGATCATCGGGGAACTGGTTCGGCAGATGACCACGGCGCAGCTTTCGCGCAGCCTGGCGACGCTGCTGGCGGGCGGAATCACGCTGGTCGAATCGTTCCAGATAGGGCTCGCATCGGTGTCCAATCGCGAGCTACTGCGGGCAACCGAGCCGGCACTTTCGAAGATTCGCGAAGGACACCCGTTTACCGAGAGCCTCAACGAAGCCGGCTGGATTCCACCGCTGGCTGTCGATATGATCGGGGTCGGCGAGAGGTCGGGGTCGCTGCGCGAAATGCTGGACGAAGTCGCTGGATTCTATGACGCCGAGACGGAGGTCAAGCTGGGCCAGTTGACGACCTTCATCGAACCGGCCATCCTGATCACGATGGGCGGCATTGTCGTCACAATTTTGCTGGCGATCTACCTGCCGCTGCTCCAGATGGTGAGCAGTGCGAGCTAGTTTTTTTAAAGTTTTTAGAACCGGAAATTGATTTATGGCAGCAGCAAGCGAGCAGATAAATATCATTGCCGAGCGGGAGATGGCCGAGAGGATGGCCGCGCGGTATCGCCTCAGTTTCGTCGATCTGGAAACGCAGGTGGTCGATTATGCGCTGGTCCAGTCGCTTCCGATCGACATCATGCTGCGCAACAAGTTCGTTCCGCTGCGGCGTGAAAACGGTCATATGGTAATCGCGATGGCGGACCCGTCCGATCTCATGCTGCTTGACGAACTGCGCGGTCAGTTGAGGGCCACGCTCAAGGTCGAGGTCGCCACATGGAGCGCCATCGAAGCGGTGCTGCGCAAGGGAGACGCCTCGCAGCGGGTACTCCAGGAAGCGACAGAAGGTTTCCGCGCCGCGCTGGTCAAGGAGACGGATCAGGGCGAGGAGGTCCTCGATCTCGACAGGCTTTCGGGCGACGCTGAGATGTCGCCGATCATCAAGCTGGTCGATACGATCGTCTTCACTGCGCTCGAAAAACGAGCCTCCGACATCCACATGGAGACCCGCGACAGCGATATGGTCGTTCGTTACCGAATCGACGGTGCGCTCTATGAGGCCGGAGATCCGATCGACATCAAGCACCATCAGACGATCATCTCGCGTATCAAGGTCATGTCGGAACTGGACATCGCCGAGCGCCGCGTTCCGCAGGACGGTCGCTTCCGCATGCGCATCAAGGGCCGCAAGGTCGACTTCCGCGTCTCGATCATGCCCTCAGTCTACGGCGAGGATGCGGGCATTCGTATTCTGGACAAGGAGCAGATCAACGAATCGTTCAAGGACCTGCGGCTTGAAGTCGTCGGCTTCGACCCGGAGCTGCTGACCAAGTTCCGCCGGTTCATCCTCGAACCCTACGGGATGGTGCTCGTCACCGGGCCGACCGGATCTGGTAAAACGACGACGCTCTATGCCGCGCTCAATGAGATCCGCAACGACGAGGACAAGATCATCACGATCGAGGACCCGGTCGAATACCAGTTGCGCGGGGTGACACAGATTCAGGTCAACGAGAAGAAGGGGCTGACCTTTGCGCGCGGGCTGCGCAGCATCCTGCGTCACGACCCCGACAAGATCATGGTTGGTGAAATCCGCGATAACGAGACGGCTCAGATCGCCATCAACTCGGCGCTCACCGGCCACCTCGTCTTTACAACTGTCCACGCCAACAACGTGATCGATGTCATCGGACGCTTCATTAATATGGGCGTCGAACCATACAACTTCGTCTCGGCGCTCAACTGTGTTCTAGCGCAGCGTCTGGTCCGCCTGCTCTGCCCGCGCTGCAAGCAGAAGTACCAGCCGACCGACGATGAACTGCGCGAATCGGGTCTCGAACCCGCACGCTACCGCGATCGCGTCTATTACAACAGCGTCGGTTGCGAAATCTGCAACAGCACAGGGTATCGCGGACGCACCGCGATCCACGAACTGCTCGATATGTCAGACAGCATTCGCGAACTGATCATCGAACGGAAACCCGGCTCCGAGGTCCGTCGCAAGGCCCGCGAAGAAGGTCTCGGAAGTGTTCGTCAATCGGCCATCCGCCTGGTCTTTGAAGGCCAGACAACGCTGCACGAAATCAATCGTGTCACGTTCGTTGAAGAGATGGTTTGAGGCAGGAGAAAATTGGAACGTCCGGAGTCACGGGGCGTGTAATGGAGAGGCAGTCATCGCCATGGCCTGCCGGATCCCACCCCCCTGAGATGCCGAGAGCAGGTTGCCGGCTCTCGCAGATTGCAAGTCGCTTAAGCAAGGACCCCGGATTTCAGCCAGATAGTGAGCCCCTGATCGAAACAATGAACAGGAGTCGTAGAGCGCTCATCATTAATTTGAAGGTCATCATGAAAAATAATTACAAGATCCGCAGAATCCTCGCAATCTTTCTGGCGCTTTGCCTCATCTCTCCGGGGATGGCGCTGGCCGGCGGAAAGTCCGGCAAGAAGAATTTCAAAGAGGGAATGAAATACGAGGAGCTGCAGCAGTGGGATATGGCGGCGCAGCAGTTCGCGCTGGCCGTGGCCGCGGAGCCGGATAATGCCGAGTACAAACTCCATTATCTGCGGTCGCTCCAGCAGGCTTCGCTCATGTTCGTCAAGCGCGGCGATGCGCTGATGGAACAGAACGATTACGCCGGCGCCTACACTGCATACCGGCAGGCATACAATTTCGATCAGGGGAACGAGATCTCGCGGCTCAAGATGGAGCGCATGCTCGAATTGCAAAAGGCGCAGGCGAGCGGCGCCGAGCCGGTTGCGGCCAACCGCATCGCCAATGTCATGCCGACCAGCAACGACATCCAGATGGCTTCACGCACACGCAGCCGCGATGTCGTCCAGACAATCAGTTTCAAGGATACGAAATTCAAAACGGTCGTGCTCAATCTTGGCCGCCAGCTGGGGCTCAACGTCGTCTTCGATGAATCTGTCAAGGACCAGCCGGTGACCATCGAACTGACCGAGGTCACGGTCGCCAAGGCGCTCGATATCATCTTCAAGACCTACAAGTATTCGTTCGAGCAGGTCGATCGTCGAACGATGCTTGTCTATCTCGACAACCCGACCAACCGGCCGCGGTTCGAAAGTCTCATGGTCAAGACCTATTACCTGGGCAACATCACGGCGCAGCAGGCGCGCACGGCCTTGCAGCCGATGCTCCCTCCGGGACGCCAGATGGCATCGCTTGATCAGGCGCAGAACGCCGGCGGAAACCTGCTCATCGTCAAGGCGACGGGGACCGAACTGCAGCTCATTCAGGACATTCTGGACAGCCTCGACAAGAACAAGAACGAGGTGGTGCTGGATGTCGAGATCTTCGAGGTCTCGCACGACAGCATGCTCGAGATCGGAAATCAAATTGTCACCTCGGCGCTGCAAGTGACCGAGACGCGACTTGATTCGACAAACAAGCCTTATGACTATCCGATCGGTACCACGGCTTCGCTCGGCAACCTCGGCGGCGTCGGCCGAGCCAATGCCGGTTCGATCGCCGGAAACGTGATTACGCCCTTCCTCGGCGGAATCGGCACTCTGATCGGCATGCCGCCGACTCAGCTCAAGTTGCTCCAGTCGAAGGGCAATTCGAAGCTTCTCAACCGGACACAGATTCACGTTCTTGACGGGCAGAAGAACACGACTAAGGTCGGTCGAAGCGTTCCAGTACGTCTCGGCACGCAATTCGGTTTTGGCGGCGGGTTCGCCGGCGCCGGCGGCCTCGGCAATGTCGGGGGTGTCGGTGGGCAGCAAGGGACAGTTGGCGGCGCGATCGGCGGGGCCATCGGCGGAGCGCTCGGAGGATTGGGCGGCGGGATAGGCTATCCCGGCATCGACAGCATTCAGTATCGCGACGTCGGTCTGGTCATCGAAGCCAAACCGTCGATCACGAGTGAAGGGTATGTCGAGATCGAAATGAAGTTCGAGACCTCGGATGTGCTCTCCTCGGGCGCCGATACGCAGTTGACGCCGACCTTCACGCAGCGATCGCTCAACACGACAGCCCGCATCCAGGACGGTGTCACCGCGGTCGTGGCCGGGGTCAACCAGGATCAGAAGGGTGATTCGCGCGCATCGATTCCGGTTCTCGGCATGGTCCCGATCCTCGGACGGCTCTTCACGGCGCCACGCCAGGAATCACGTCAAAGCGATATCATCATCACCGTCACTCCGCACATCGTCCGTTCGCAGGGCATCAACAAGGAAGATCACCTGGCCAAATACGCCGGAGCCCAGCAGAGCGGCCCGACGCCAAGCGTCGAGGATGTAGTCTATCGCGCCCAGCAGGAAGAGGAGCAGGAACGACGTCTGATCGCGCAGCAGATGCCGCAGAGCGTCCCTCTCAATCCTTCGGCCCAGCAGCAGGCCCTGACGACACCGGCAGCCTTCAATAATTCCCAGCAGCCAGCGGTTCAGCCGGCCGTCAATACTTCTTCGTCGCAGCCGCGAGTCATCAACGACAAGACGATGGTTCCGCTGACCGCCAACAGCGCGCCTCTCAGCGCGTCTGAGGCCGGTCAGAACCAGGCGCCCGTCATTCAACCGCCGGTCACGCCTCCCGATAACCAGCAGAATCCACCTGCCGGTCAGCCGGGCGCGCAGCGAGGGATTCCGGCAAATCAGAACGATCAGTCAAACCCAACTGATCCAAATGCTCCTGCGGCGCAGAACAACCCCGGAGCGCCGGCGGATCCGGCAGCAGCCGGTGGCGCCGCCGTGGCTTCGACAGGCGGAACGGGGGGAGCAGGCGGCAAGAAGGACGCCGAACCCGATCTGAGCCAGTATATCACCAGGCCCGAACAGCCGGTTGAACCTGCGACAGTTCGCATGGCTTCGCGACCTGAGCACGTCGAGCTCGCGATCGCCAGGATGCGGGCCGAGCAGGAAAAGAAGATGAAGGAGGAGATGGAGCGCGAGGCGCGTATGGGCAAATCGAAAACTCGTAATGCCCCGCCCGATTTCCCGCAGGAATTCCTGCCTCAGGGACCTCAGCAGAAGGTCGCTCCTGTTTCGCCAAAGCTCAATGCGTCCAATACCAGATCTTCCGGCGTCAACCTGAGCATTTCGCCCGATCCGATCAAGCTGCAACCCGGCAAGACCTTCACCGCCACGATCAAGGTCAACGGTCAAGGCCAGATGACAGGCGCCACCATCGGACTCAAATACGATGATAAGAAACTGAAGGTCAAATCGGTTCGTGACGGAGGTCTCTTCGGGCCGCAGCCTGATTTGACATATGAATCAGGGAAGGGCACTCTGACAGTGAAGCTCAACCCCGGCAAGACTCAGGCGGTTTCGGCTGATGGCAACCTGATTCTGGTCGAATTCGAGGCGCTGGCCGAAGGTGATACACAGATCACTTTCAACAAGAGCGGCTCTCAGGTGCGGATGCCCGGCAACCTTAATGCCACCCTCGCCGCATCGGCTGCTCAGGTCCTCATCCGCAAGGAAACAATGACGAGTATTCCGAATGAGAGGTAACCGAAGATCGCAGCGCGGTTTCACGCTGCTTGAACTGATCATCACTCTGGCAATCGTCGCCATTCTGGCCGGCGGGACCATCCCGATAGCGCGCAATATGATCAAGCGCGAACGCGAGATGGAGCTTCGTCGCAATCTGCGACAGCTTCGCATGGCCATCGATTCATACAAGATCGCCTGCGAAAACGGCCAGGTCAGTCCACTCGATCGCAAAGTCGACGATGAGTGTTATCCACCCGACCTTGAAGTCCTTGTCGAAGGCATACGGCCGCCCAACAAGGACACTACGATCAGGTTTTTGCGCCGAATCCCGAAAGACCCGTTCACCGGCGAATCCAACTGGGGAATGCGTTCGGTCCAGGATGATCCGTCGGCGACTTCATGGGGCGGGCAGAACGTATTCGACGTGTACAGCATAGCGATCGGGCAGGCGCTCGACGGCAAATCGCAATACAAAGACTGGTAAGAATGTTGTTTCGATCACATAGAGATTATAATCAGGCCGGAATGTATCAGCGCGTTCAACGCGGTTTTACATTCATGGAGTTGCTGATCGTGATGGTCATCATCGCGATTCTGGCGGCGGTTGCGATCCCGAAATATCTGGCGCATCTGCGCCGGGCCAAGGAAGTCGTTCTCTTGCAGAATCTGACCGCCATGCGTCGCGCAATCGATTTTTACACCACGGATAAGGAGAAGGCGCCTGCGACCTTGCAGGATCTCGTTTCCGCCGGGTATTTGCGCGATATTCCAAAGGATCCGATTTGTCCTGATTGCACATGGAACGAGCTTCCGGCGCAATCCGAGGATCCAAATCAAAGCGGCGGCATCGGAGACGTCAAGAGCACTGCCGAGGGCGTCGATTCTTCAGGCAAACCGTACAGCGATTACTGATCCCGCTCTGCCGGGATCGTAATCCGCCCGCTATAGTCTCGCCTCAGGGTTTTTCAGTCGCCAATAGCTTAATTCATACGACACAATGCAAAAAATACCGATTATCTCGGATCTCGTAAATTATCTGATCGTCCCTGCAATGCCGCCGAGTTCGCTGGCGATCAGTGAGACTCACCTCGCCATGATCACACTCCGCCGTCGTGGCGGAGATTTCGAGCCGCGCAATCTGGGAGTAGTGCGCCTGCCAGACGGTCTCGTTCGCGGAAGTTTCGACGAACTCAACATCACAGACGAATCGGCTATGCTCGAACATCTGGAAAAGACCGCTTCGCAGGCCGGAATGGGAAAGATCAAAGCCCTCAGCGCATCGCTGCCGGCATCGACCGGTCGGAGCCTTGTCGTCGCGCTCGATTCCCAACCCGCTACGTCTGCTGAACTGGTTCAGATGATCGAATGGAAGATCGAACGAACAATCGGACGCAAAATCGCGGATCTGCGCACCAGTTTTACCAGGCTTCCGAACGTTCAAAGCGGTCTCCACTGGCTCGTTTCGGTTGTGACAGAACATGTTATCGCTCAATACGAGGATCTCTTTTCACAACTCGAGTGGAAGATCGGGCTGATCGCTCCACAGCATATGGGTGAAGCCCAGTGGCTGATGAGACTCGAAACGGAAGAAGACCAGTTTGTCGTCAGCCTCAATGATGGCGGATTCAATGCCGTCATCGTTCGCGGTCAAACTCCGATTCTGATACGCGAAGTCGAATGCCCTGCGCAAGAGCTCGAAGATGAACTCTACCGTCTCATGATCTTCTATCGCGATCGCCTGGTTCCCGCCGGAATGCAGAACCAGCTTCGTCACGTACTGGTGATCGGCAATCCGGCCGATCAACGCCGGATCAAGGATCTGATTTCAACGGCACTTGAATCGAACGTCACTTCGCTCGATCCTCTCCAACTGGGCCTGCGAATCGATCCGCACGCCCCGTTCAATCATTTCGCAGCCGCCGGAGGATTGGCTACACTGGCATGGAATTAGATCAGTAGAAAGTAGAAAGTAGAAAGTAGAAAGATGAACAACTGCACATGCGCTAAATCATCGATGATTCGCAATTTCGTGGCGGCAAGTCTCATTGGCCTGATCTCTATCACATCGATTTCCTGTCAGAGTGGAGAGAGCGTCGTTTCAGACAACGGCGAGGGTAAGAAAGAGACAGTTGCGTCAACAGCAGCGAGCCCGGGAGCCAATGCGGCTCCGAGCACTGATCCTGCCACTCCGGCTGAATCTGCCGGGCAAAACACCGCATCGACGGCGCCCGCCGGGGTAAAGAAGGAAGACGAATTCGCGCCTCAGGGCGAACAGAAAGGCAATCTGATGGGTGGATCGGGCATCACCGTCACGAAGGCCAAATCTGCGCCGACGCCCGACCCCGATCCGTTTCCGGCTCGTCCGACACCGGCCATAGTCATGAAAGACGGCAAGATTGTTCAGCCCTGGCAGGCTCCGGCCGATGCCGCGGTGGTCGTCAACCCGTACAAGAACAAGCCCGATGCCGTCAAACTCGGCCGCATGTATTACAACCAGAAATGCGTCGATTGCCATGGTAAATCCGGACTGGGCAACGGATGGATGTCTCGCGGCCTGCTCAGACCTCCGACCAATCTCGCAAGCAAAGTCGTCCAGGCCAATACAGACGGTGAGCTCTTCTGGAAGATCACCAAAGGCAAATCACCCATGCCCGCTCACGGAGTCCGCTTCGACGACGAACAGCGCTGGTATATCGTCTCATTCCTCAGAAGTTTAAAACAGTGATTCGAGACGCCCGGTTGCTCCACTGGCAGCATCCGGGCGTCTCAGTTCTTACTTTTTCCCGCCTTTTGCAGTAAACTGCGTTCTTTGGATTCAACTCCACTATAATCTGAGAAAACAGAATACATCGTTATGATCAAAACTCTTGAATGGACCGATGAGGGTGTGATGATGATCGATCAGCGGCTGCTCCCGACTGAAGAGATATATCCGGTCTTCACCACATACGAAGAAGTTGCAACTGCAATCAGGGAGATGGTCGTTCGCGGCGCTCCGGCTATCGGGGTCGCCGCCGCGATGGGCGTCGCTCTCGGTGCGCGCGACTCGGGGACAGATGACCCTGCCGAATTCGAACTGACTTTCGATCGCATCTGTAATGTCATCGGGTCGACGCGTCCGACCGCTGTCAACCTCTTCTGGGCGATCGAACGCATGCGATCTCTCTATTCGCGGCTCAAGGATGAAGGCAGTACTCTCGGCGAGATCCGCACTGCTCTGATCGATGAAGCCAAAGGCATGCACGACGAGGATATCGAAATCAACCGTTCAATGGGGCGCTTTGGAGCAGAGCTGATCCCCGATGGGGCAACGGTCCTGACCCATTGCAACGCCGGCGCGCTGGCCACAGCCGGGTACGGGACCGCTCTTGGAGTCATCCGCGCCGCGATCGAAGCCGGCAAAAAAGTCGCTGTCTTCGCGGACGAAACCAGACCATTTCTGCAGGGGGCCCGTTTGACCGCCTGGGAACTGCAAAAGGATGACATCCCCGTCACTCTCATTACCGACAACATGGCCGGCCATTTCATGAAGAAAGGGCAGATCGACTGCGTAGTGGTTGGCGCGGACCGCATCGCCGCCAACGGTGACGTGGCCAACAAGATCGGCACCTATTCAGTCGCCGTTCTGGCGAAAGAGAACAATATCCCGTTCTATGTAGCAGCTCCCATATCGACTCTGGATCTGACACTTGCCTCCGGCGATCTGATCCCGATCGAGGAACGCAACCAGGAGGAAGTAACACACGTCAAAGGCGCTCAGCTGGCCCCCGCGGGAATCCGGATCGCCAACCCCGCCTTTGATGTGACTCCAAATAAATATGTTGCCGCCATCATCACAGAGCGCGGCGTTGCAAGGCCACCCTTCCAGGAGAGCCTGCGAAAACTTGCTGACAACTGAAACGTAATCCGGCATCTATCATGAATAGAGCGTCTACATACTAAAGGCGCCATAACTCCTGACGACAGAGATGACCGTTTACCCGTTTTGGCGGATAGGCCGTCGTCTTTCCACGTCCAGGATACTCAGAGCACCCAATGGCTGCCAATTTTATCCGTGGGAAGACCATATGACATTGAAATCAACCGCACGCGTCGGCGTCTATGTCGACGTGGCTAATATCAATCGTAACGGCGGATACGGCATGGGATACGAAATCCTGCGCGAATTCGCATGTCGCGACCAGGCCGAAGCCGTCCGCCTCAACGCTTATGTGAGTTACGACGCAGAGAAGGCCCGCCGCGAACAGAACTACAATTATCGCACCAACAGTTTTTATGCCGTCCTGAGGGATTTCGGCTACAAGGTGATTCAGAAAGAGGTCAAATGGTTCACCGATGAGGACGGCAATCGCGTGGCCAAGGCAAATGCCGATCTGGATCTGGCGGTCGACGCGCTGCTGCAGTCCGAGAATCTGGACCGTGTTCTGCTGGTGACAGGCGACGGTGATTTCGTCCAGGTCGTTCGCGCACTGCAGAACAAAGGTTGTCGTGTTGAAGTGGTTGCCTTCAAGAACATCTCGAACGAACTCCGCCGTGAGGCCGATATGTTCATCTCAGGTCATTTGATACCCGATCTTCTGCCGATCGAGCGCAGTGACGGCGAAAACATCTGGGGAGATGTCGATAACCGTGTCCGCGGAATCTGTTACTACCACAAGAACGATTTCGGATTCATGCGGTTTCTGACACGCATCGACCCGAACCTGTGGATGACCGATGCCAAGCATCCGGAATCTCCCTATGCGACCGCCTGGTTTCATGATTCTAGCCTTCCGGCCGGATCGAACGGACCCATCGCAGCCGACCTGCCTGCGAGAAAGTATATCTTCGAATTTAAAATCGTCCGCGGCGAAGGCGACAAGGGGTTCAAAGCGGTCGATATCCAGCTCGTCGCCGAGATTTAACTTCGTAAGGATGTTCCTATGATCATCGACGCCTGGGCGCAGCACCCAACTGCCCGACACACGCAGGACCCCATGTTCGACTCGCTCCGGCGCTGGATGCGGAACGATCCAACTGCTGAGGGGAATCTGACTGGAGATATGCCGGTTTCGGAAACGCTCCGGAATATGGATGAGGCGGGAATTTCGATCAGCCTGATCAGCGCCTGGGTCGGCCCTCGCGGAGAGATGATCTCGAACGATGAGGTCGCCGGCTTCGTCAAGCTGGCCCCGCATCGACTGGTCGGTGTCGGTTCGGTCGATATATCACGTCCGATGAAGGCTGTTCGTGAGATCAGGCGCTGTGTCAGGGAACTCGGCTTCAAGGGGATTCGCTTGCTGCCCTGGCTCTGGGAGATGCCTCCGACGCACCCGTTGTTTTATCCGATTTACGCCGAGTGCTGCGAACTTGGAGTCCCGTTCTGCACCCAGGTCGGCCATGCCGGACCGCTCAAGCCGTCCGAATATGGTCGCCCCATTCCATACCTTGATCAGGTGGCGGTCGACTTTCCGGAACTCGTCATCGTCGGCGGTCACATCGGCTATCCCTGGACCGAGGAGATGATCGCCCTGTGCACGAAATATCCGAATGTTTATGTCGATACATCGGCTTACACTGCCAAACGGTATCCGGCTAACCTGGTGGCGTATCTGGCCGGACACGGGCGGAAGAAAGTACTCTTCGGAACCAACTGGCCGATGATTCCCGCTCGAAAGGCGCTCGAAGGACTGGACGAATTCGGCCTCGACGTGCAAGCGAGGGAAATGTTCCTCTCTGGTAATGCTCTCCGGGTATACAAGCTGGAAGCAGAAGGCAGTAAAAAGTAGAAAGTAGAAAGTAGAAAGTATAAAGCGTACTGTCTTTCTACTTTCTACTTTCTTTACTGCCTTCTGCCCACTGCCTGCATTTTCTTGACATCGGCATCGTCAGCCAATAACATTCGCTTTCGTTCATCCGAATGTTCACACCTCGCCCCCCCTCTCAGATAGGCGGGCAATCTCCCTTCCCGAGTTTTGGGGTAGGCCGTCGAACCAGGAACGAAAATCCCAATCAATTCGAAGGTTGTATATCAGATGACAGAGAAACGAAAGAGACGTGTAGGCATTCTCGGCGCGACAGGAACTGTCGGCCAGCGATTAATTCACATCTTCGTGATCACCCGGATTTCGAGGTGACCGCGCTGGCGGCTTCTGATCGCTCGGAAGGCAAACGCTTCATCGAGGTCTGCAACTGGAAGCTGCCTTACGAAATGCCAGAGAGCGTTAAGGAAATTCGCGTTTATCCGTGTAAACCACCGCTTGACTGCGATGTGGTGATTGCCAGTCTGCCGTCTGATATCGCACTCGAATCCGAAGCGGCGTTTGCGGCTGCCGGCTATCCTGTTATCAGCAATTCATCGGCGTTCCGCATGCACGAAGACGTGCCGCTGGTCGTCCCGGAGGTCAATCCAGATCACCTCCAGCTGATTCCGGCGCAGCGCAAAAATCGCGGATTCGATCGCGGATACCTGGTGACTAATCCGAACTGCACGACAATCGGTCTGGTGATGGCCCTGGCGCCGCTCGATCAGGCGTTTGGACTGGAAGCGGTCATGATGACCTCGATGCAGGCGATTTCAGGCGCGGGATATCCCGGAGTGGCGTCAATGGATATCATCGACAATGTCATGCCTTACATCGGCGGTGAAGAGGAGAAATGCGAGGAGGAGCCGCAGAAGATCATGGGCCGTTTTGCCGGCGCCAGGATCGAGGTTGCGCCATTCAAGGTCAGCGCTCAGTGTAATCGCGTCCCGGTGCAGGACGGGCATCTTGAATCTGTTCGTGTCAAGCTCAGGGGCCCTGCTACGATCGATGATGTCAGGGAAGCGCTCTCGGGCTTCAGGGGGCAGCCGCAGGAGCTGAAACTCTATTCCGCTCCGGAACGTCCGATCATCGTCCGCGAAGAGAAGGACCGGCCGCAGACGCGGCTCGATCGCGATGCAGAAAAAGGCATGGCCACTGTCGTCGGCCGCATCGGTAAAGACACCATCTTCGATTTCAAGTTCACGCTGGTCAGTCACAATACAATTCGCGGGGCTGCCGGAGCGGCGCTGCTCAATGCCGAGCTGCTGGTCGCAAAGAAATTGCTTTAAATATGCTGATAGTCATGAAATTCGGAGGCACTTCGGTTGGAAGCGCCGAACGCATCGCGCAGGCGGCGGACCTCGCGCTGGCGAGCGTCAGGGACGGGCATCAGGTCGTAGTCGTAACATCGGCCATGAGCGGGATCACCAATCAGTTGATCACGGCCGCTCGAAATGCTGCCGGTGGGAACTATCAGCCCGCAGTCCGCGACAATTTTTACGAGCGGCACAAGGCCGTGGCCGATCAACTGATAAAGGACAGGCCCGAGATCAGGAAATCAGCTCTTGAAATGATTCAGCAGCGGCTGGATCAGTTCGAGAAGCTCTGCTTCGGCCTGTCGATGGTGCATGAACTGACACCGCGGCTGCTGGATGTGATCTCGGGAACGGGCGAGCGCCTTTGCGCACCGCTGCTTGCCGGGGCAATTACAGCCCGTGGTGGCCGTGCAGAAGCGGTCGAAGCGACTGAGTTGATCGTTACGACCGATCAGTACGGATCGGCCGAACCGATCATGGAGAAGACGCGCCCGCTCGCTCAGGCGAAACTCGGATCGATGATCGAGCAGGGAATTATCCCCGTGGTGACCGGTTTCATCGGGGCAAACGAGGATGGAGTTCTGACGACGCTGGGTCGCGGAGGTTCGGACTACTCCGCATCTATCCTCGGCGCGGCACTCGATGCCGGCGAGATCTGGATCTGGACGGATGTCGACGGCGTCATGACTGCCAATCCGAATGAAGTTCCCGAAGCGCGCACAATGCGGGAGATATCTTACAGTGAAGCATCCGAGCTGGCCTATTACGGCGCGAAGGTGCTGCATCACAAGACGATTCTGCCGGCTTTCAAACAGAAGATACCGGTTCGAATTCTGAACAGTTTCAATCCGTCGGATCAAGGCACGCGGGTGAGCGTCGATGGCCGCCCGTCCACACGCGGAGTCAAAGCCGTTACGTCAATTCGGAACGTCAGTCTCATCGCGATCAGCGGCAAGGGGATGCAGGGTATTCCCGGCATTGCCGCCAAGACCTTCGCCACCGTGGCGGCCCAGCGGGCTAATATCCTCATGATTTCGCAGGCTTCGTCCGAAAACAATATCTGCTTCGTCGTCAATTCGTCAGAGGCGCCGGGCGTCATCAAGGCCCTCAATTCGGCGCTCGAACTAGATCTCTACCAGGGACACATCGAGGACATCACCGCGGACGATTCGATCGCTATTGTAGCCGCTGTCGGTGATCGGATGCAGGGGACTCCTGGGATTGCCGGCAAGGTCTTCGCCGCGCTGGGAACGGCCGGAGTCAACGTGATCGCGATCTCGCAAGGGTCGTCCGAGCGGAATATCTCATTCATCGTCTCCGCACACGAGGCGTCGGATGCGGTTCGCGCCATCCATCGAGCCTTCGAACTGGATAAGCCCTCGCAATAAATTTTATGTCATCGCTGCGTTGTATAGAATGTGGGGCGGATTTTAAGCTCGAAACCAGGGTCTACACCTGTCCTTCCTGCGCGGGTCTGCTGGATGTCGTTTATCGGACATCGGGTTTTAACGGGAAGGATCTTCGCGGGATCTGGGATGCCCGGCGCGGCTCGGCCTCATCGTTTGACCTCAGCGGGGTGTGGCGGTTCAGGGAACTGCTCCCACCGGCTGCCGACTCCGAGATCGTGACAATGACAGAGGGCAACACACAGATCTGGGATGCTCCGCGTTCGGCTGGATATGCCGGAATTGATCGACTGGCTTTCAAGCATCTGGGGATGAACCCTACCGGATCATTCAAGGACCTGGGGATGACGACGGGCATCACGCAGGCTCGACGGTTGGGAGCGACCAGCGTTGCCTGCGCCAGTACCGGCAACACATCGGCGTCGATGGCGGCATACGCTGCGCGAGCCGGGATGAAAGCCTTCGTCTTCATTCCCTCGGGGCAGATTTCGCTGGGCAAGTTATCCCAGGCACTCGATTACGGCGCAAGTGTCCTGCAGATCGAGGGAGATTTCGACGTCGCCATGCAGCTGGTTCGCGAGATCGCGGCTGAGACTCCAGTTTACCTGCTCAACTCCGTCAACCCATTCAGGCTGGAAGGGCAGAAGACGATCGCTTTCGAACTGTTGCAGCAGCGCGGCTGGCGCCTCCCTGATCGGATCATCGTACCGGGTGGCAACCTTGGGAATTCGTCGGCAATAGCAAAGGGATTTCACGAGTTGCTGGAGATCGGGTTGATTACGAAGATGCCTAAATTGACAATCATTCAGGCCGAGGGGGCCAACCCGCTCTATCGTATGTGGAACTCAGGCGCAGAAACGCTGACCCCTCTCAAAGGCGCTTTCACGATGGCGACGGCGATCAAGATCGGTTCTCCTGTTTCGTGGCCTAAGGCGATCCGTGGTCTTCGCTGGTGCGATGGCGAAGTCGATCAGGTCTCGGAGCAGGAGATCGCTGATGCCAAAGCCGTCATCGGGAGCGACGGAATCGGATGCGAACCGGCATCGGCCGTGACGCTGGCCGGATTACGCAACCTGGTTGCAAGGGGAACGATCGATCCCGGCGAAGATATCGTTGCCATTCTGACGGGCCACGTTCTGAAAGATCCTGATTACACTGTAAATTATCACCGAGGGAAGCTCGGATATACCGATTCGAAAGGCGACGCAGTCGCATTGACATCCCGGTTCGCCAATCGGCTCCAAAGCGTGCCGGCCGATCGTGATGAGATTATCGCCGCACTTGGTATCGAATAATTCTTTAACGCCAGGTCGCCAATGTCCTTCAATAACGACAGGGAGAGATAACATGAGGATCGTTCATTCTTTGATTCTGGCCCTTTTCTTCATGCTGATACAAGGGAAGGCGCCGAAACCCGAGCCGGCTCAACTGGTGCTCAAGAACGGCATCATCTATACGGCCAATGATGAAATGCCGCGCTTCGAAGCGGTCGCCGTGAGATACGGAAAGATCGTTTTCCTGGGGACGACAAAGGACGTCAAGCCATTCGAGGGCAAAGGGACAAAGGTGGTAGATCTCAAGGGCCGAACTGTCGTTCCCGGCCTTTCCGACGCGCATTACCATCTCTCGGGGGTCGGACAGCGTGAAATGACACTCAATCTTGAAGGGACGACCAGCCTCGACGATTTCCTTTCGAAGGTCAAAGCCCGCGTCGACAAGGCGAAACCCGGCGAATGGGTGACCGGACGCGGATGGATAGAGACCTTCTGGACACCCCAGACCTTTCCGACGCGGGGGGATCTTGACCGCATTTCCCCGAACAACCCGGTCTACCTTGTTCGGGCTGACGGTCATGGAGGTGTCGCCAACAGCGCGGCACTCAAGATCGCCGGGATCGACAGGAATACCACAAGCCCTTTCGGCGGCGAGATCATGAAGGATAAAACGTCGGGCGAGCCGAACGGCATGCTGCTAGATCGCGCTCAGGGCCTGGTCTCGCGTCACGTCCCGGCGCCGACCAAAGCTGACATGGAACAGGCGCTCATCGTCGGAGCACAGCGCAGTGTCGAACTCGGCTGGACCCAGATCCAGAACGCCGGCGCCAGCTGGAGCGAAGTTGAGATGCTCAAAAACCTCTACACCGAGAACAAGATCAAGCTCCGTGTCTATGAGGCCATTCGCGGACCGGGCCCTGATGCCCAGCGGTTGCTCCGCGACGGCCCTGTCATAGGGCTTTATGACCATAAGCTGACCATTCGCACGATCAAGGTCAGTATCGACGGCGCACTCGGGTCGAAAGGCGCTGCACTGCTTGAACCCTATTCTGATCACGATACTTCAGGCTTCCTGACACAAAAATCCGAAGAGCTGCTGCCCATGTTCAAACAGGCGCTCCGGAAAGGCGTGCAGATCGAGACTCATGCTATCGGCGACAGGGCCAATCGCGTCGTCCTCGATCTATATGAACAGGCATTCAATGAAGTCCCTCCGATCGAACGCCAGGATCGCAGTGATCCTCGCTGGAGGATTGAGCATGCCCAGATCGTCCACCCTGATGACATCCCGCGGTTCGCCAAACTGATGATCATCCCATCTATGCAGCCATCACATGCCATCGGCGACCTGCATTTTGCTCCCAGCCGGATCGGCATCAAACGACTGGCCGGGGCATATGCCTGGCAAACTTTTCTCAAACAGGGAAATATCATTGCCGGAGGCTCCGACGCCCCCGTCGAACGCGGCGAACCGATGATCGAGTTCTATGCCGCAGTCGCACGCAAGGACCAGAAGGGCTTCTCAGGCGATGGATGGCGTCCCGAAGAGAAGGTCACTCGCGAACAGGCCCTCAAGATGTTCACCATCTGGGCCGCTCATGCAGCATTCCAGGAGAAGATCCGCGGTTCAATCGAAATCGGCAAGATCGCCGATTTCACCGTCCTCTCTGCCGATATCATGCAGATCCCAGAACCCGATATCCTCAAAACTAAATGCGTCATGACCATCATCGACGGGGAAGTCGTCTTCGGATCAGTCAAATAAATCATGGCCCTTTTAAGCTTTGATGGATATTCACTATCGCTTTCATGCGCTCCAGTTCGGCTTCGAGCCTGGCGACGTGTTCGTAAAGCGACGCGTTCAGTTCGCGAATTTCCTCGATCGTGAACCGCTGCGTGATGTGTTGCGGACAGTTCCAGTCAAAGGCTTCGAGGTGCAAAAGCATCGCGCGCTCGATTTGCGCGGTGTAGCCTTGGTCCTGCAGTTGCGGGATAAGTTCGGGCGCGTCTGCCGCTTCGATGACCTCGATGCGTGCGTAAATCTTCAGCCGCCGGCGTTGCGCGTAATCCATCAGGATTATGGCGCCTTTATCGTTGCGCGCCAGGTTGCCCACGCTGACGTATTGCATGTTGCCGCGAAAGTCGGCGTAAGCCAACGTCCTGGCATCCAGCACTTTCAAAAAGCCTTTTGGCCCGCCACGAAATTGCACATACGGGTAGCCGTTCTCTCCCACCGTGGACAGATAAAAGCTGTCGCGTTCGGCGATGAAATCAGTTTCGGCAAAGCTCAGTTCCGTGCCGCGCGCCTGCGCTTCCATCCGCGCATAAGAACGCCGTGAACCATATTTTTCCTGCTGCGCTTTGACGCTTTCAGTGAAGGCGATTTCCGCAAAATTCTTCGGCATAGATTTCTTCCGTATGGTGAATTGACAAAGGCGCGAAGCGTATGCCGCAAGCTCACGCTTCGCGCCACTAGCGTTAGAACGTAATGATGGTGTAGCCCTCTGCTGTCAACCGCGCCAGACTGGCTACGCCTGAGGTTTGGGGAAGAAGAGCCGTCCCAGCGCTTCTTCGGAACCGTTCCTGGGATCAGACATAATTACGATTGCTGTTTTCAAGTTGTTTCCCTCCATCAATGGGGCTTCGTTGACGAGGCAACGGAGCGTAATGATATTGATTGCATGTTGTTGTGGTTATTTCGTTTGGGCGGCAGCCAATGGGACTTTCGGGAAGTCCACCACGGTTTGCGCGACGTGGTTGAAATAGTTGGTGAAGACGTTGAGCGCTACATTGGCGACGATCTCGACGATTTCGCCGTCGTTGTAACCCGCCGCACGCACAGCATGCACGTCGCTGTCCAATACTTCGCCGCGTTTGACGACGATCTGATGAGCGAACTTCAACGCCGCATCAGTCCTGGCGTCAGTTGCAGTCGCGCGACGACTGGCAACGAGTTCGTTTTCGTTCAAGCCGACCATCTTGCCGATGGCGGTATGCGCCGACAGGCAGTATTCGCAACTGTTGGCATCGGCGACGGTGAGAGCGATTTGCTCGCGCAACCTGGCGTTGATGGAACCGCCGCCGAGTGCGCTACTGAAATTCAAATAACCCTCCAGTGCTGCAGGTGAGTTAGCGAAGGTGCGTATCAGATTAGGCACCTTTCCGATTTTGGCTTTCACGCCGTCGAGCAATTCTTTGGCTTTGCCAGTAGCATCTTTCGGATCAACAGCATTTAGTCTTGGCATCTGGTTTCTCCATTTGATTCTGTTTGTGATGACAACCACAAGTCTCAGCTTTGTTCGGCGCTTCGCCTGCTGATAAACCTTGTTGCCTTGCGATTAGCATAAGGGCATTCGCTGTGCCATTGACTGGAAACTGGTTCAACTAACTGTGAACAAAGAAGTTGCATTGATTTTGAGCTTTTTAAGCAGGTCACGAAATCTCGTTATTTAACGAAATCTGCCGTTCCCAATCACGAAAGTTCGTGTAGAGTTATGTTTATGGAACTTGAATCTTTACAAACAGTCTCATTGGCGATTGCCGAAGAGCGTTCGGTGGAAGTTGTCCTGAAAAAAATTGTCGAAGGCTTGGTGGAGCAACCCGGCGTGGCGTTGGCGCGGTTGTGGTTGAAAGACGCGGGCGATATTTGCACGAAATGTCCGATGCGTTTGGAATGCCCGGACCAACGCGAATGTTTGCATCTGATGGCGAGTGCCGGGAAACCGACGAAGGCTGGCGTCGAAGATTGGTCTCGGCTGGATGGAGACTTCCGGCGCATCCCGCTCGGCATCCGCAAGATCGGTCAAATCGGCGTGACGGGCGAGCCGTTGTTGCTCGCCGATCTTCGAAAAGAAAGCTCGTGGATCGCTCGCCCACATTGGGCTGAGCGCGAAGGGCTACAATCGTTCGCCGGGCAGCCGCTGATTTTTCGCGGAGAAGTCTTTGGTGTGCTGGCAATCTTCAGTCGCCACACCGTTGCCGTACATGAATTTGCCTGGCTGCGGATGTTCGCCGATCACGCGGCGGTCGCCATCGCCAACAGCAGAGCCTTTGCGGAGATTGAACAACTGCGCGAACAACTGCGGCAGGAAAACGCTTACCTGCGTGAAGAGGTCAAACATGAGCGCTCGTTCGGCGACATCGTTGGCCATAGCGCGGTGCTGCAAAAAGTGAAGGATCAAATCAGCCTGGTGGCTTCGAGCGAAGCGAACGTTTTGGTACTGGGCGAATCCGGCACCGGCAAGGAATTGATCGCGCGCGCCATTCACGAACGCAGCCAGCGCGCCGCCGGGCCGCTGGTCAAAGTCAATTGCGCTTCGATTCCGCGCGATCTGTTTGAAAGCGAATTTTTTGGCCACGTCCGCGGCGCGTTTACCGGCGCGATTCGTGACCGCGTAGGCCGCTTTCAACTTGCCGATGGCGGCACTCTCTTTCTGGACGAGGTTGGCGAAATACCTGTGGATTTGCAAAGCAAACTCTTGCGAGTGTTGCAGGAAGGCGCTTTTGAACGAGTAGGCGAAGAGAAAACGCGGCACTCGAATGTGCGCATCGTCGCCGCCACTAACCGCGATTTGCGTCGTGAGATCGAAGCCGGGATGTTTCGACAGGATTTGTTTTTCCGTTTGAGCGTTTTTCCGATTGAATTGCCGCCGCTGCGGGATCGCCGCGAAGACATTCCCCTGCTGGTGCGCCATTTCATTCAGGAAGCCGGCAAGCAGGCGCGTTGCGGCAAGTTACAGGTGTCGGACGAAAAGATGGCTGCATTGACAAGTTATCACTGGCCCGGCAACGTGCGTGAACTGCAAAACGTCATCGAACGCGCGATGATTCTCTCGCGTTGCGGCGCGCAACAGTTGAATTTCGATTTGATGCTGCAAGAGACTGTACCGGCATCCGCCATGCCGCCAACAACCAGACCACCGGTAACGGCTACCACGGACACATTCATGACGCAGGCCGAATGGGAAGCGAAGGAACGCGCCAATTTGCTGGCTGCGCTGGAAGCCGCGAATTGGAAAATTTATGGCGCGGGCGGCGCGGCGCAGTTGCTGGGGATGAAAGCGACAACGCTGGCCTCACGCTTGCAATCTCTGGGCATCAGGAAAATGCGTGGCTGATTTCAATCGGACATTGTGATACTGATTCTCAAGCGGGTGTAGACCTGTTGGTTGTCTCTTCGCTAACTGAAGGGCAAACTTCATTCATACATTACGCGCGCCATTACCTCGCGGCTCTAGCGTGTGAACGAAAAGCAAATAAATCGGATTTATCCAGCCTCGCCCGAAAATGCTAACCGTACATCGTAGCCAGTGTGGCAGCTCAGTTAATATTGTGTAAATTTTCACTACTCCCTGCGAGTTATTTCCCAATCCACACCCTTTTCAGCCTCCTGATACGCCATTTTGTGGCATTTTTCACCAGTCTTCCAAGGAATAAAAGTTGCTTTGTTTACGATCGTTAACGTTGGTTGACTGGAGATGTTTTAACTATCAGCTCTAATTTTTCGTAATCCAGATTCCCATAATCCGCGTGGAAGTCTCTTGATCACAGCCAATTAACCAACGAAACGCAAACAAGGCTCGTTACGCTTGTGAAATTAAGTACCATCCCAATTTGGAAGGAGATGGAAATGACGACTTTGAGCCTGAAGAATGCAATAAAGATAACGGTAATAGCACTTAGTCTCTTCAGCGTTTTCTGGATCAATCCCCTGGAATCTACACGAGCCAACGAAACCGGACAGGATCCCCAAACACCATCAAAAGCAGTGACAAATGATCAATTTGCCGGCAGCGAAGCCTGCCGGGATTGTCATGGTGAGATGTTCGAAAAGATATCGAAGACCCCTCACATCAAGGTTTTGAGTGTCGTCAGCCGGCTTTCAGGGAGTGAGGGATGTGAAAGCTGTCACGGGCCAGGCAGGGAGCATGTGGATGGCGGCGGAGACATAACCAGGATCATACGGTTCAAGGATGAGCCGGCGAAGGAGTTGTCGCAGACATGTATGCAATGTCACACGGGCAGGGAGGAGCATAACAATTTCCTGCGCGGAGAGCATGGTCGCAACGATGTGGGGTGCATGGATTGCCATTCGGTGCATTCGGCTGATCTGTCGCGGCCGAAGATGCTTGCAAAACCCGAGCCGCAGCTCTGTTTCGGGTGTCACGTCGAGCGGAAGGGCGATTTTCAGATGCCCTTTCACCATCGTGTGATCGAAGGTGCGATCAAGTGTTCGGATTGTCACAATTCGCACGGAGGTTTTGAGCGAAAGCAGTTGCGTGCTTTCAACAGTTCGGATGCGGCATGCATCAAGTGTCATATCGACAAGCAGGGACCGTTTGTATACGAACATGCACCGCTCAAGGTCGAGGGATGCACGATGTGTCACATCCCGCATGGAGCCAACAATCCGAAACTGCTCAAGCGCGATCAGGTTTCGCAATTGTGCATAGAGTGTCACAGCGGGGTCGGGACGGTGGGCGGTTTGAATACTCCATCATTTCATAATCTGGCAACCGCCAAATATCAGAATTGCACAGTCTGTCACGTCAGGATTCATGGATCGAATGCCAGCTCGGCATTTTTCCGATGAAGAACCAGGGTAATTCCGGGAGGAATACCATGAAACGCGTATTACCTATCATAGTGGTATTGATAATAACCTTGATGACGGGAGCCTCAACGACTTCAGCCCAGGATCCGCCATCGACCGACACGACGCAGCAAGCTACAGACGCATCGACCACCCCGAAGATCAGGAAATTCGGCATTTATACCATTAATTCAAGCGTCGAGACCGGGTTCCGTTTTCTGGGGACCGATGGAAATCTCAGCAAGTATCGCAGTGATTTGAACTATGGGCGCGGACCTCGCCTGCTCAATCTGGACTTTAATGCGCGATCAGGTGATGAGGACGGCAAGGTCTTCGACATGGTCCAGGTCAATGCTTCCGGCTGGGGAGGCGATCCGGCGGCTTTTCTGCGTTTCGATGTTGAAAAGAAGAGATGGTATCGCCTGGCCGGCAGTTATCGACGGATAGACTATTTCAACAACCTGGCGAATTTCGCGCTCAACCAGCATCTCAGCGACACACATCGCCGGATGGGCGATTTCTCGCTGACGCTTTTGCCGGGCAATGAAACCTTCAGGATCAATCTCGGATATTCGGTGAATCGCGATAAAGGCAATTCATTTACAACATTCTATTATAACCGCGATGAATTTTCGTTGACGGCGCCGATTCGACAGCTATCGCAGGATTTTCGCGTGGGCGTCGATGCACGCGTTCTCGGCGTGGACATCAATTTTCAGCAGGGGTACCGTTATTATAAAGATGATACGACTTATACGATTCCGTCTCTCGCCGCCGGCAACGATCAGTTCAATCCGAGCGTGCTCAGTTCGTTCCAGCGCCGGATTCCGTCGCGCGGAGAGATACCATTCACTCAATTGAGCCTTCATACACTGATCAATAAGCGCGTCGATTTCACCGGTCGAATAACATATACGACCGCCAGGTCACGATTCAGACTGTACGAGACGGCGACAGGGGTCGATGCTTCGAACAACAATGTCGAGCTGGATCAGCTTATTGGCGGCGGTCAGACGAAGCGTCCGAATGCGATGGGCGATTTCGGCGTCACGTTCTTCCTGAACGACAGAATCTCTGTCTCGGAGGTCTTCCGGTTCAACAATTTCCGTATCGACGGCAATCAGTTTCTGGCCGAGGAACTTTACCGGACGCGCGATACGTTTTTCGGCAAGACAGAGCTACCGCCGCTGATCACCGAGTTCATTTCGATCCGCTCAATCGGGTTCCGGCAACTGCAGAACATGATCGAGGTCGATTACAAGGTCAGCCAGCGTTTCGTCGGGCACGTCGGTTATCGATACAGCAATCGCCGGCTGATTCAAGGCGCATTCGATGAAGGGCTGGATCTGTCATTTGAGCCTGAAACCGTTCGCAACCACACGCACGCGGTCCTGTTCGGATTCCGCGCCACTCCCGTCTCGATGTGGAAGATCTATTTCGATGCCGAACACGGAGAAGCGGACAATGTCTTCATTCGCGTCGATAATTGGGATTACACCGATTTTCGGATCCGATCACTGCTCAAGCCGGTGCGCTCACTCGCTATCAACACGTCATACATTTATAAGGACAACAATAATCCGACACGCACGATCGAAATGATCGCGCAGGATTTCGGTGTCGATGTTCAGACCAGAATCTTTTCGAGTTCGGTCGACTGGACGCCGATCGGCAGGCTCAATCTGAGCGGCGGCTACACTCGGACAAACATCGATTCCGATGCTTCGGTCGTATTCTTCCTGAACCGGCAGCGACAAATCGGGCGCAGTCTGTACCTGATGCGAAACAACTATTTTTACATCAACTCCACTACACGGCTGCACCCCCGGGTCGATCTTTTCATCGGATATCGCATTCAAAAAGATACGGGGCAGGGAGACAGAACCCCGGCTGGGCCTTCGGAACTGCTCTCCTCTTACCCGCTTCATTTCCAGTCGCCGGAAGCCCGGCTGACTTTCAAACTGTTCGAAAATGTCAGCTGGAATTTCGGCTGGCAATATTACGATTATAAAGAACGATTCTTTAATAACCAGAATTATCGAGCCAATCTCGGCTACGTTTCAATCAGACTGGGATTCTGATTATCGATAATAGGAGATGGCGTCATGTCTAGAAAGTTAGCAAAACTCTTAAGTATAGTTCTCGTCACAGCGGGATTCTGGTATCTCACCGGATACACAACCGCACAAACCCAGGGCAACCCACAACCGACCAACTTGAACATGCCGGGGTACAACCATTCAGAAGCGAATGGATGTACGAGCTGCCATTTTTCACGCGGCGCAGGTGGCGATCACATGCTCGAGGCCGTCGGTGTCAAGTTCGATGATGCAACCAAAATCTTCTCGTTCACCGGGAACGGCTGGTTCGCATCGAAACACGCATTCAGCAATTATGGCTCAACCCAGAATACATACTGCGCGAAATGCCATTCACCGCTTCAGGCCAAGATTGCTTCGGAATTCGTCAACGGTTTCCTCTCCAACACGGCGTTGATTCCGGATGGCAAGTTTGAAGGGGTGACCTGCGCTTCATGCCACCCGAATCATACATCGGCAGCGATCCTTGGCCGGAGGCTCGGCATCTACCAGTTCGAGCAGGATAAGACCAAACCCGAAGCATACAAGGTGATTCATCACGGTGAAGAGGATTCGCTCTGCCTCAACTGCCACGTGACACGGCACAACGAGGATAACCCCGGCTTCAAACGAATGTATGATGCCGGTGTTCTATGTATGGACTGCCATCTTGCGCCTTATGGCAAGGTCCTCAACAGCGAGGTCGAAAAACGGTTCCACGATTTCAAGGTTGCCAGCAACCTGCCTTTTTCGTGCGGCGCCGCGGGCTCGATGACTGGATGCCATACGGAATTCAGTTCTGAAGCGACGAAAGCATTCCTGCCCTACTTCAAGCAACAGCACAAGGAGTGGTGGCCGAGAACCACCATGTCGCGCGCGACTCCGGGTGGAGTCTCACGGACGCTCGATCTGTACCCCTATCGTGATAATCAGTTTATGAGACTGCAGACGACTGAGGACTATTACAGACTCTGGTGGCAACTTGAACTGCAGCAGAGATATCTCAAGGGCCAGCAATAATCGCCTGCTTCCGCCATTTCCGGCAGATCAAGCATCAGGATGCAACAGGTTTTGGAAATAAGCCTGAAGCATCCTGATCTTTTTCTGGGCGGGCCAGGTAGGCCAAGGGAGCAACGCCAAGGCGCCAAGAGGGCCAGGTAAGATTGAACTCCCTTGGCCTTCCTGGCGCCTTGGCGTTAAAAAGTCTTCGTTAAAAGAAAGGGCCGGGAGATTTCTCCCGGCCCTTTTCAGATTCAAGCGGAACTAACCGTTGAGCTTAGCAGCTCGCCGGGAAGACCGGAATCGTGTAAGCATCGCTCGTCAGCGTCAGCTTGTGCAGGTTGTGTCCACCATTGAACGCATTGGCCTGGGCCGCGGCGTTCGGGTTGAAGTTGATCTGCGCGCCGATGATGCCGACGTTCGAAGCCGCCCAGAGTTTCATCCAGCCGCTGCGGCCGCTCGGGATGAAGGTCTCGAAGCGCGGAACCGTGCGCGGCTCGGTGTTGCTGATGCTGAAGCGCTTCTGGCAGCCACCCGACGTGGTGAAGCTCAGTACGTTCTCGGCATCGTCATAGAGCAGTCCGAAGATCGATCCGATCGACGAAGCGCCAACCGAAAGGCTGCCGCCCGTGCGGTTCAGGATGACCAGCGTGTCGTTGCCGTCAACACGGCTCGGGATGTTGTCCAGCGCCAGGACGCGCGGAACATAGTTGTAACGGATGCCGTCGAATGCAACTCTGGCCTGCGTTCCATCCGTTGAAACATCGGTTTCATCGAATCCACCGAGCCATGAGAACGCTTCGGCGCCGAGGTTGGCCGCGTGGCCGCTCGCCAGCTTGACGTACTCATCGCCGATCAGGTAGTTGAAGCCGGTCGGAATTCCGTAGTGGCTGGTCGCGATCGCAACGATGTAGCCCGCGAAACCGGGATCGAAGTCCGACGTCAGGAACGAAGCCGTCTGGTTCGCCGTCAGGCAGATGTAGGCATCAGCAACCGTGCAGCTGTTGGCCACGAAGAAGAGGTGGACAAAGGCTGCTTCATAAATGTTCGTGTTGGTGATGTTGATCCGAGTGTTCTCGGTGTTGCTCGCCGTCGCGCTCGAGCTGTAGAAGTTGTAGATCAGAACCGAACCGGCCTTCTGATCGCTGACTTCCGATGAAGCCGGATACGGCAGACCCGGATCGGCAGCCAAAGCCGCCATCGACATCATCGCCAGCGCAAAGATCGCCAGCACGAGGTTCGTGAGTTTGAGTGAGGTTCGCATCGTGTTAATTCTCCTTTAAGTCTGAATCTTGATCGCAGGGCCTCCCCTTTGATCGGTTGAGGTATTGAACTTAAAACGCTTGATTGCGTACTAATTCCAACTGGTTAAAAAAGCATTGCTGTATAAATAAAGTCAACAAATAGTATTTATTAGAGCGAAAAAGTCATATGGGAGTCAGTCAGGAAAGTGGATCGAAGCAGGATGCCGGGGTTGCAATAACTATGTTTTATTGTGCTTCGTCACACCATAGTTGATCTGATCGTCTTAGGGTCGTCTTCGGCATTGAGGCTTCATTTGGGATGCTCATCAACGGTGAGGAACCCTCAATGCAGGAGTTTTATAGCACGGTATGATTTACGATTGCAATAGATATTTTTTAAATGTTCCAAATTAATCTTTGTATAACGAGGAGGGAAACAGGGCGTTGACAATCCCGGGTCAGGTTGACAAAGCTTTACAGAGGGAGAGGTGTGTGGATAATGAGGAAATTGTCATAATCAAATGATTTAGAAGAGGATTTTGAAGAGTAAAGATGAAGAAACGCACCGATGTAATTATCATTGGCGGCGGGCATAACGGGCTGGTCACGGCCGGCTATCTGGCGAGAGCTGGAATGACTGTGACGGTTCTCGAGAGGAGAAGCGTGCTTGGAGGGGCCAGTGTCACCGAGGAGGTCTGGCCGGGGTTCAATGTCTCTACGCTATCTTATTTATGCAGCCTTCTGCAGCCGCGAATTATTAATGATCTCGATTTGAAACGGTTCGGCTATCATATATATCCGAAGGATCCATCGTTTTTTACGGCATTTCCTGATGGCCGGCACATATTCTTCTGGCAGGATATGAGTCGGACGCAGGAGGAGATAGCGAAATTCTCGGTTCGTGACGCAGAAGTGTATCCGCAATACGAGCATGATCTGGCGCGGTTGGCGGAATGGGTCGAAACGACGCTGCTTGAAACTCCACCGAATATCATCCGTCGCCGGTTTGCGGATCTGTTGGATATGGGGCGGATGGGGATGCGGGCTCTAAAGCTTGGGGATGAAGGGATTGTTCGGCTGGTCAAGATAATGACGCAGAGCGCGCGGGATTTTCTTGAGGAGCGTTTCGAGTCCGAGGAGATCAAGACCACGCTGGCTACGGACGGGGTGATTGGCACAAATGGAGGGCCGTCGACTCCGGGGACAGCCTATATTTTGCTGCATCATGTCATGGGAGGCGCCGCAGGGCCACGAGGGTTGTGGGGGTTCATTCGAGGAGGGATGGGGGCGATCAGCACGGCGCTCGCGCGGTCAGCGGAGGCACATGGGGCCGTCATGAGAACAGATGCAGAAGTCACTGAAATAATGGTTCGCGATGGGCGGGCGGTCGGTGTCGTCCTGAAAGGCGGAGAAGAGATATATTCGCGGGTGGTGGTTTCCAACGCCGACCCGAAAAGGACATTTCTCTCTCTGGTGAATGAAGTCGACCTGGAGAAAGATTTTCTGAAAGGGATTCGCAATCTGCGGTGTGAGGGGGCATCATTCAAGATCAATCTGGCGCTGGACGGGTTGCCGAATTTCAAGGCATATCCGAACACCAGCGATTCAGCGCCGAACCTGCCACATCGCACGACGATGCATGTCTGTCCGACGATGGAATACATCGATCGTGGATGGGATGACGCGCTGCAGGGCAGGCCGTCGACAAATCCAATGCTCGAATGCACGATACCGACAGTCTATGACGACTCTCTGGCGCCGCCCGGCAAGCACATTATGTGTATCTTCGCACAGTATGCGCCGTACAGGCTGAAGGAAGGCGTCTGGGACCAGCAGCGGAAGGATGCCTTTGCGGATCGGTGCATTGAAGCGCTGGCGGAATATGCTCCGAATATCAGGGATATCATCATTGACAGGCAGTTGATCTCGCCGCTTGATCTCGAGCAGGAATACGGTTTGACCGGAGGAAACATTTTTCACGGTGACATGAACCTCGACCAGCTGCTTTTTATGCGGCCGCTGGCGGGATGGGCGCGGTACCGGACACCGATCCGGGACCTTTATTTATGCGGGTCCGGAACGCACCCGGGCGGAGGTGTGATGGGCGCGCCGGGCTTCAACGCGGCACGCGAAATCATCAGGGATTTGAAACGTTAGAATTAATGTAACCGCTATTAAAGTTTCCAGTATGGAGTTTCCAGTTTCCAGTATTCTGGACGGCGCAAGTTTATTCCGGAAAGCAGGATTGCGGTTGAATGCGTATCATGGAGAAGCGACTGGAAACTGGAAACTGGAAACTAAATTCTGGCAACTGTACGAAGGAAAATGCAATGGATGCAGCTACAATCGGATTCGTGGTAATCGCAGTTGTTGTGTTATTGGCCATCGCAAGACTGGCATACCGGCTGGTGCTCGGGCAGTCGATGACCAGAGCGCTGATCGATCATGACAATCAGGCCGCGGCGGTCGCTCTGGCAGGCTTTCTGCTTGGAGTAATTCAGGTCATCATCCCGATTCTGAGCGGACCGAGCCATTCTTTCCGGGCGGATGTGCTCGGAGTCGCTCTATACGGCATCGGCGGGATAATCGCGATGACCGTGGCCGGCCTGATCTTCGAACGATTCAGCATCTGGACCGGCGTGAAACTGCGCGAAGAGGTTGCGAAGAACAACCTGGCGGCAGGCCTTGTCGACGGCGCAATTCATTTCGCCTCGGGACAGATAGTCGCCGGAGCTCTGACCGGTGATGGCGGCGCAATCATGCCGACAATAGTATTCTGGATTGCCGGAATTATCGCACTCATTCTACTGACCCAAATCTTCAGGCTTCTGACCAGTTACAACGACTCGCGCATGATTAATGAAGGGAACGTCGCGGCGGCGCTGGGTTCGGCCGGATTGATCATCTCGATAGGTATGATGGTCGGATATGCTGTTTCCGGGACATTCACGGGATATGCAGAAGGGTTTCGAAGTTTCGGTTTGATGCTGCTGGTGGTCTTTTTTCTCTATCCGGTGCGGCAGATCATCGTCCAGACGATTCTGCTCGGCGGAGGATTCAGCCTTTGGAAGGGGCGACTGGATGCTGAGATCGCGGATGATCGAAATGTCGGCGCCGGCCTGCTTGAAGCCGTAGGGTACCTGGCAACCGCTCTTGTTGTAACCAATATCTTTTGAGTACAGGTTGAATATGGCGAGATCTTTATCCTTTTTAGTCTCTTTATTCCTGGGCATCGGAATGTCATGCACATCGGCGCAGTCTCCCGAGCCGAAGCGAGATGGCAAACCCGTCTACGAGACGAGGGAGAAGCATGATCCGGACGGGATCGGCAAGTTTTATATGGGCCGCGAGATCGCCTGGGTCATGGGACATCAGGCTGCGGCGTGGCTTGAGAGACCAGACAGGGAAGAGACCGAACTGCCGCAGCGCGTCGTTGTTGAAATGGATCTCAAACCGGCCGATGTCGTGGCCGATATTGGAGCGGGAACCGGTTATTTCACCTTTCGCATCAGCCCTCTGGTTCCGCAGGGAAAGGTCATTGCGGTCGACATCCAGCCGGAGATGCTCGAGATCATCGAAGAGCGGCGCGATCGCCTCAAAGCCAGGAATGTCGTCACGCTGCGTGGAACCGAGCAGGATACGCGGTTACCTTCCGAATCTGTCGATGCCGTCCTCATGGTCGATGCTTATCACGAATTCTCACACCCGGTCGAGATGATGGCCGGCATCTTCAAAGCGCTCAAGCCGGGCGGCCGTGTAATTCTGATTGAATATCGAGGCGAGGATCCGGATGTTCCGATCAAGAAGCTCCACAAGATGACTGTCGATCAGGCGCGCAGGGAGATGGAAGCCGCCGGGTTGAAGTGGAGTCGCAAAAAAGACTTTTTGCCCGATCAGCATTTCATGGTCTTCGAGAAGCCGCTGAACAGGTGATCGAGATCATTTCTCACCATCCATTCCAATGTTTCCTTCTTACGCCGAGTTTGCTCGCCAGCTGTACGGCACGGGGATATTGTCCGATCCGTGGCTGGAGGGCGAAGAACGCTTTCGCCTGCAGGGCGTCGTTCTGACATCCCGGCTGGCAGCGGCCTTGAGAACCGTTGCTGAGCGAGTCTGTTACCTGCACAACGAACTGGCCGGAATCGTCCATCGGAATCCGGACTTGATCGACAGGTTTTTCCATCTCACGCCCTGGCAGAAAGCGATGTGGATGGTCTCTGATGGTCGCTGGCACGGAATCGCCAGGGTCGATCTGTTTTTATGCACGGACGGCAGGATTCGTTCGTGCGAGGTCAATTCCGATACTCCTTCCGGGGAAGCCGAAGCCGTCCTGCTCAACCGCCTGCTTCATCCATATCATCCTGGAACAATAGATCCGAATGAGGATTTCGATGAGCAGTTCTGGGGAATGCTGCTCGCATCGCATCAGGCGAGAACCGGAAAATCGGCTCCGCCCGAAGTCGCCGCCATTCTGTATCCAACCGACCTGCCGGAAGATTTGAGCATGATCGCCATTTACAGGCAGTGGCTTGAAGCTCGCGGTGTGAGCGTCATCCTCGGCTCGCCCTACAACCTCGGACGAGGTAGCGGCGGCGATTTGACAGTGCTCGGAGAACCAGTCGATCTGATCGTTCGACATTACAAGACCGACTGGTGGGGTGAACGTGAAGTTATCTGGAATAATGAGCCACCCTATCCGGATCCGGATCCTCTGGACAGGGAACTGGAGATTCTGCTCGAAGCTGAGCTGGCAGGTCGGGTGACGGTCGTCAACCCGTTCGGTTCGGTCATCACGCAGAACAAGAAATCGCTCGCTTTTATGTGGGAGCATCGCGACCTCTTTTCAGCCCAATCGCAGGACTGGATCGCCGCCTACATTCCTGAAACGCGCCGGCTGACATCTCTCGATAGTTCGTCACTTTCGCGCAAGGAATGGGTTTTGAAATCCGATTATGGTTGTGAGGGTGATTCGGTGATCTGCGGGCCTTTCGTCAGGCTCAAGGACTGGCGGCTGACTCTTTCGACTGCGATCCCTGATCGCTGGGTGGCGCAGCGCTTTTTCGAAGTGGCCGCGATCGATGAAGGATTTTTGCCGAATTTCGGAGTCTATGTTCTGGGCGGAAAGGCGCGTGGATTCTACACACGCCTTTCGAAACAGGCGACCGACTACACTTCGGTCACTGCTCCAACCTATGTGAATGAGTAGAAAGTAGAAAGTTGAAAGTTGAAAAGTTCGGAAGTGGGAGGTTTCATCGAAAGTTGAATTGTTGCTCGTCCCGGCCCAATTCAACTTTCTATTCTTTAATTTTATACTTTTACTTTTACTCATTTTCATCTTTCAAATCGAATGCGAATGCCTCCGCGGATGAGGCGAGGCATGCCGAGCGTTTCGACAGGGGTTCGTCCGACGGCATACTGTTGATCGAAGACATTCTGGACGGCCAGAAAGAGGTCGAGTGAGCGGATGAGCGGGCGTGATATCATGGCATCGACGACGGCGAAGCTGCCCAGAGCCAGTTGATTCTGATCGTCGTCGAATTGTTTGCCGGTGGCTCGAAACTGCATCGCCGCAGTGACGTGATCGGGGTGAGAATAGACTGTCTGGAGCGTGAACTGGTGGCGTGGAATCTGGGGCAGCCAGAGCCCGACCAGCGCGGCATCTTGCGGAGCGCGTTTGACCGTCGCGTCAGAGAAGAGATAGCCGGCCGTGATGCGCCAGTATTTCGCGGGACGAATCTCGGTTTCGGCTTCGATTCCGCGAGAACGTGTACGGCCAAGATTTCTGCGCTGGCGCGTTATGAGCGCCGGCGTTACCGAGAGAGTGAAGTTGGTGACGGGATTTACGGTCTCGGTCCAGTAACCGGAGATGCGGGCGCTCAGGATTTTCGATCCCGTCCAGTCTGCGCCGACTTCTCCTCCTGTCAGTCGTTCAGCTTCGAGCAGTTCATTGGCCAGCGTCTGCACATTGCCGACGCGAAAACCTCGATAAAGTTCATTGAGTGTCGGCGCGCGGAAAGCCCTGTAGCCGGCGGCGCGCAGCGATAACGATTCGACCGGTCTGAAGGTCACGGCCAGTCGGGGACTGAAAGCATTTTTCGATCGCTCAGCGAAAAAAGTCGGTTGAACGACGCCGGTTGCGAGCGTCTTCAAGACCGATGCGGCCGATGAATCCCGCCAGTTGTCGTACCTGGCGCTGACAGCCAGTTGCCAGCGAGATGAAATTCTGAGCAGGTCCTGCGCGAAGAAACCAGCGCGACGCTGCCTTCCACCAGTACTGAGGAGTGTCGTCATCCGCCCGTTGAAGAAACCTTCTTCATTGCTCGTCCCGCGTACTCCGCGCAGGTCGACCCCGGCCACCAGCAGATGTTTTTCGAAACTTAGTCGCGACCAGTTGAACGAAAAACCGGCATCGCGCGACGGCACAAACTGATTCCGGTTCAGCGTTTCGGAATTTCGATCAGCGGAGACTGCCGTGAAGTTCTGATGAAACCGCTGCTGATTGGCGAAGAGAGTGAAGTTCCAGTTGCTGCCGTCGGGAGTCCTTAGCCTCGCACCAGTGGCTACCGATTCGGTCGCCGTGTCGTTTCTTTGCAGCAGCGTCCCGTTGTCTCTGTCTTCGTCGAAGAGCGATCCGCGCAGGAAGAACTGATCTTCGCCGCCCCAGTCATAGCTGATTCGCAGTCCCAGCGCGCGGTGTTTTGAAGCCGCTTCGGCATCGACCAGTCCGCGGTCATCGGGCCCGACCAGAAAATAACCGTCGGTGCGCATCGCTTCGCCCGAGAGGTTGATGCCGAAGCCTTTCCATTGATCCGCGACGTAGAACGAGACGTCGGATGTATCACGCGTGCCGTAACTCGCTTCGAAATTGACGACGCGATCAGATGGCGGCCGGCTGATCACGTTTATCACTCCGCTCAGGGCGTCGGAACCGTAGAGGTCCGACGATCCTCCGCGAACCAGTTCGATGCGATCGACGGCCGCCCGTGGAACCCGATCCCAGTATACCCAGCCGCCGAATGCGTCGTTGAGCGGAACATTGTCGCTCATCACCAGTGTCCGGCTGGCCCCGCTCGCTCCGGTTCCGCGCAGGCTGACACCCTGCGTAGTCGGGTTGGCCACCATGCTGCTGGACCGGCGGAAGAGGCTGAATCCAGGGACCTGTCGCAGCAGATCGTCCATGGTTTGTGCAGCCGCGTTGTCAACATCCTTCGAGTCGAGTACCGAAACGCTGGCCGGCGCGTCGATCAGCCGTATCTCGGCGCGGACAGGTGTGATCGTGATCGACTCCGACAATGTTGCCGGATCGAGCGTCAATTCGATCGATTGATCGACGCCCTCCACTGTCACCATACGCTTGAACGTCGAAAATCCGCCTGCCGTGATGCTCAAATCGTATGAGCCGGCTGGAGCGAGAAGCCGGAACCGGCCGTCTTCATCAGTCCTGGTTGAATCGACCGCCCGTCCGGTTGAATCAGTGAGAGACGCCGCAGCGCCCCGAATCGCCGCTCCGCCATTGTCGACGACCCTGCCGGAGATCGTCAGGGATTGAGCTGTTGTCGCCGCAATATTCACAACAAGCAGGCAAAGAAGGATACATATTCCGGCGATCTGTTTTTTATTGAAAAAAGATGTGTTCATTGTTTATTGCAGATTCGGAGCGCCATCGGAGCACCATCGGAGCGCCGACCTCCGGTCGGCATGCCGTGCGCCAGGGTGACTTAGCTTTGTTAAAGCCGGTCGAGTTGAGTGTTCAATTCTGCCGACCGGAGGTCGGCGCTCCCGCATCATTGGCTTTTACTTCAACAGGCTTCCCCATGGTTTTGATATCATTGAAATGCAGGATGCTGTTGAAGAGCATCTTGAATTCGCCGTGATTCTGCCAGCGATAGCAGGGATTGGTGGCGAAAAGTATCGCACGCCCCTTCCCGACAGGGACATCGACAATGGCCGGTCGATTGCTGATCTCGTTCGGATTACGCATAAGCCCGCTCAGCACGGATTTATCGCCACCGGGCAAACGCATGAGCACCCGGCTTGCGCGATCCTTCTCGGGAAGATTGAGCAGAGGTCCGTTGGCATAGCGGATAGAGATCCTGCCAGATGTGTAACCGTAAAAGATCGGATGTGACGGATGCAGGATTTCGGCCTCGACTATCGGGCCGGGTGCATAGAATTGCGGAGAAGTGCGGCCGGCATCGACGTTGCGCGTCAGCCCGAATTCAGCCGGGAAGAAGCTGGCCTGTCCGAGCGTCACCAGCAGCCCGCCCGAATCGAGGAACTTCTTGAATTCGATCACGCCTTCCAGCCCCATGCCTCCGGTAATATCTTCAGATTCGCCGTAATATCCGTGCGATTTGAATTGATCGCTTTTGGTGTAGGCGAGCGGTTTGCGTCTTGAATCCAGATCGAAGACCAGGCCCTTCCCGCTGCGTCCCTGATTCGGAACTATGATCACGTCATATAACCCGTGCAGATTGCCCTGTTTGACGCGTTCCTTGTAAATCAGATCGAACGGGACCTCGAACATATCCATGGCGTGACGAACCCATCCGACCTCCTGCGTATTGCCCCAGGTGGTGTACATTGCGACGCGCGGCAGATCGACTTCGTGCATTTTGCCTTCAGGGTTGGAAGAAAGCGGAATCGCCGTCAATCCAAGCGGTTCGATCGCGCTCCTGATCCGGCTGGCAACGTCTCCTCCCTGATTGGCTGCGATGATGAACGATCCGGGGGGGATCTCGGTTTCGCCCGCTTTGATCGCAGCCTCGTTCGCCTGAACTTTAAGGTCCTTCAATTTGAAACGGGCAGTGATCAGTTTGTTCGATCCATGATTGAGGATCGCGTATGCGACGGCGCTGCCGCTCTTCAACTCGCCCTTGATCGAAAGTCTGTCGACCGGCGTGGTCTGAGCGTCGAGGATAGCCTTATCGGCAATTTCACTGACTTCCGTGTGGAGCATGAGGCCCATCGTCCAGCCGGTGTCATCGTAAGTTCGCAGCGTCGGGTCGGGGAATTTCTGCTTTTCAAGCAGAATCCTGGCCAGCCGCCCATACGGCTGATTCCGCTTGACGACGAACGATCCGGCGGGGAAAGCGCCTTCTTTGACCTTGATTTCAGCCGTTGCGCGACCGACTTCGATACCTTGCAAGCGGAGCAGATTGACCAGCAGCTCGACGCGCGTCATGTCTTTTTGCGGCGGTATGACGAATCCGTGCGGAGCTTCGTTCTTTCCCGATTCGATCGAGTTGATTGACTTCTTATAGAAGTTTTCAAGGATGATTTTCGGGAACTGTGAGGTCAGTTGGAGCGCGCTCAGAACGCCCGTCTGCATGAAATTTGTATTGTTTCGAATCGACCATTCGACCTCTCTGTATGGCGGCATCGGGCGATACCACTCGCGGCTGGTGTTACCGGCTCCGCCTTGTGGCGGAGCGACACGACGCTTCATCGTGTTGGCTCCGCCGTTGCCGAACGTCTCATACATTCTGACCATCCCGTTATGGTTCGACGACATAAAAGCCAGATAACCGGGCGACCACATATCGACGAAAGCGTGCGTCCACACGCCCGGCATGCCGTACTTGATCATCTGGGCCATTTCGAAATTCGCGAACCATGGCAGTTCGCCGTAGAGGATCGGATCGAGTGTCGGCTGCTGTGGCGATTGTCCGCTGAAAGTGTACATAAACGGCACCGATTCATGCAGGTCGTGCATGATCGGCGGATGCCATTTGAGATACCATTCGAGCAGGTTGCGGAAAGTCACCTGCGAATAGTTGATATCGCGGTTATTGTCGTGAAAGATGTACTTGCCCCAGTATGGCGGGCCTCCCATCGAATCCTGTTCGCCCGTCTCGTCAGTCTTGTGGCGGTAGTACCAGTCGACATAGCGATCGCGACCGTCCGGTTCCGCCACCGGAGTGATGGTTACAATGATATTGTCGCGAATGGCGTTGATGACCGGCGAGTCTTCGACGGCCAGTCGATAGGCCAGCTCCATGAGCATTTCGGGCGGTCCGGTTTCACCGCTGTGCAAACCTCCCATGAGGTGATAGATCGGTTTGGCCTTGCTGATGATATCGGTCGCCTGGGCTTGACTCAGATTCCTTGGGTCGGCCAGTTGCGCCAGATAGCCGCGATAGGTCTCGATGTTTCGTATCGTCTCCTCGGCGCCGATCGCCACCACGAGGCATTCGCGCCCTTCGTCAGTCTTCCCGATGCTCATGACCTTGACGTGCGGTGACTTAGATTCGAGCGCACGGTAATAACGGTAGATATCGGTCGTGTGTGTCAGCTTCTTCGGCGTTCCGATGTGATAGCCTAGAACATCCTTCGGCGACGGAATACCCGGCACTTTCGGCAGATGGTCTACCAGCGGGCTCATGAATTCGGGTTTTGTCGTCCATTCCCTGACCGAGCGGGCGAAATCCTCGTCCATTTGCTGCGACGGCTTCTGTTGGGCAGCCACAGTGACAAAAAGGAAGACCAGAGAAAGCAGGATCGACAGCCAGCGATGGCGAATGACTGGCGTTTGGCGCATCGTTATCACTCCCTTGGGATAGAAATAAGTTGTTGCTACAGTGCGAAGGAAACTCAGGTAGAACCGGCGTGGATTGTAGTGGCGCATCGCCGGGCAAGTCAATCTGTCATCTCATTTGTCGCTCTTCTTGAGCAGCGGTTCGAGGACGCGCCAGATATTGTTCGTCATTATCTTCTCGCCCTCCGCATTCGGGTGGATGCCATCGGCCTGATTCAACTCGGGATTTCCTCCGACCCCGTCAAGCACGAAGGGGATGAACGGCAGCTTGTATTGGCGTGCCAGATCGCGAAATGCCCGGCGGAACTCGTCCGAATACTCCGGCCCCAGATTTGGCGGGGCTTCCATGCCGGCCAGAATGACTGTGATCCCGCCCTCCTGCGCCTTCTCGATGATGATCGAAAGATTCTTTTTCAACTCGGAGACCGGCTGCCCCCGCAGTGCGTCGTTGCCTCCAAGCTCGAGTATCATGAATTTTGCATTCTTATCGATCATCCAGTCTATGCGACGAACTCCGCCGGCACTGGTGTCGCCGGAAATTCCGGCATTGACCACGCGATACGAATATCCGTTTTCGTCCACTTTGCGCTGGAGCAGCGTCGGATAGGCCTCATCTTCAGTCAGGCCGAATCCGGCTGTCAGACTGTCGCCGAATGCGACGATGACGGGCCTCGCATCAGGTGTAGGTGTGACCGCAGGCGTCGGCGATGTTGCGGGAATCGCCGACCTTTGAGCCGAATCCCCACTGCTGCATCCAATCGCCAGAAGATTCATCGCGATCAGCAACCCAACGTGACAAAAAAGTGAACGATATTGGATACGATTTAAATTCATCATAACTTTCCTGATAACATTAAGACGGTATTGATTGTAGCTGTTACAATAGCCTGACCGGAAGTCAAACGGTGAAAAGCGCGTTAATAACTATATTGATAACGCAAGAATAGTAACCCTGAGAGATAAAAAAGCATGATACGACTTTCCAATGTATCAAAGGTAGTAACGAGCGGATCAGAGCAACTGACCATTCTGCATGCGCTCGATCTGCATATCGAACGAGGGCAGTTCGTCTCGGTCATCGGGCCATCGGGTAGCGGCAAATCGACTCTGCTGGGGCTGATCGCTGGTCTGGACTCACCGACATCGGGTCAGATTCTGCTCGACGGTCAGGACATCACTCGGATGAGCGAGGACGAACTGGCGGAATACAGAGGCAGGCTGCTCGGCTTTATCTTTCAGTCTTTCCATCTCATTCCATCGTTGACGGCCTATGAAAATATCCTGATCCCGATGGAGATCATGGGGGTCCCACGCGCCCGCGAGCGAGCGCAGTCACTTCTCGATGAGGTCGGGCTTCACGATCGCGGTCATCATTACCCCTCGCAGCTCTCGGGCGGCGAGCAGCAGCGCGTTGCCATTGCCAGGGCATTCGCCAATGATCCACAGATACTGCTGGCGGATGAGCCGACCGGAAACCTCGATTCCAGAAACGGATCGCATATCTTCGATCTGCTGATCAAGCTCAATCGCGAACATGGAACTACGCTGCTGCTGGTCACGCACGATCATCATCTCGCCGATCTGGCCGACAGGAAGATATCGCTCAGTGATGGCCGGATCGTCGAGGACCGGATCAAGGCGTCCGAAGCTGAACCGGCTGAAAAAGTGTCGCAGATAACCGTCGCCTGAAGGAGCGTATATGTCGTTTGTCATCAAAATGGCGTGGCGCGAGATGCGGTCTTCGTGGCGCCGGCTGCTAATATTCTTTCTGAGCATAGCGATCGGAGTCGGTTCGATCGTCAGCCTGCGGTCGATCGTCCAGAACATGAAGGATTCGATCGGCAAGGAATCGCGTTCATTGCTGACGGCCGACATTCAGGTTACGACCAATGCGCCATGGAACAAGGAGACTCTCGAAGTCCTTGACCGGTACTATGCATCGCCAAAAGTTGAGGCTCACACTCAGATTCTCGAAACGGCAACCATGCTGCGTTCGGGCAGTGATGCCAACAGCCGCCCTAAAATGGTTGAGGTCAAGGCTGTCGAATCCGCTTTTCCCTTTTATGGTGAACTGCTGCTGGCAGGCGGAAAGAGATATGCGTTCGAGCTCCTGAAAGGTCAGGGTATTCTGGTCAAGGAGAGCGTCCTGACGATGCTCAACCTGAAGATCGGCGATCGGGTCAAGATAGGGAAGCTGGATTTCACCATCCGCGGCGTTGTCGAGAAAGAACCCGGCAGCGGGATGAGCGCATTCAGTCTCGGGCCGCGAGTGATAATCGCTTATGAGGATGCCGTGGCGGCCGGTATCACTACCTTCGGCAGTCGTGTCCGTTATCGATCGTTGTTCAAGACGCGCGAAGGCTCGATGGATTCACTGCTCGCCGATCTCGAACGCGATCTCAAGTCTCAGCGACTGGTCAGCGTTCGATCATTCCGGTATTCGCAGGATCGAATGAGCGAATCGCTGACGCGCGTCGAGGATTACCTGAGCCTGATCGGACTGGTCATCCTGGTTCTCGGAGGCATCGGGATTTCGAGCGTCACGCGTGTCTTCGTTCAGCAGAAGATGAAGACTATTGCAATTCTCAAATGCATCGGCGGTAAAAACGTTTCCGTCCTTGGAACCTATCTGCTGCAAGTGATGTTTCTGGGCTTGATCGGCAGTCTTTTAGGGCTGGCCCTGGCTGAGCTGGCCTCGATTCTGCTGCCCTGGTATTTCGGTGACAGCCTTCCTTTCGACGTCCAGTTCGGCCTGACGTGGCAGGCGATGTTGCAGGGAGTTGGAATTGGGATGCTGATCGCGGTGCTCTTTTCGCTGATTCCATTGCTCGAGATACGGCAGATCAAACCGATCCTGGTATTGCGAAGCGCGACCGAGCAGCGGCGATTCCAGTTCGACTGGGTGCGAATCACGGCAGGCGCCATCGTCATCGCAGGCTTGCTTGGATTGTCCAGCTGGCAGGCCGGTTCGCTTAAGATCGGCGCAATCTTTCTCGGCGGCCTGGCCGGGATGACGATTGTCCTGCTGGTCGCCGCAACTGTGCTTATGAAGTTTTTGCGCGGACTGCGATATATCCCCTCGTTCACTCTTCGCCAGGGCATCAACAGTCTCTACCGACCCGGGAATCAGACTCGCATCATCCTTCTCGCGGTCGGCCTGGGCGTTTTTTTCGTCGTCTCGGTCCGCTCGCTTCAACTCAACCTTCGAAACGAATTCAGTCTCGATCTGGATGCCGTCGTGGCCGATCTTTATCTGATCGATATTCAGAAAGATCAGCGCAACGGCGTCGAGGAGACGATCACCAGATACACAGGCAATAAACCTCAGATCATCCCCACGATCCGCACACGCATTTCCCGGATCAATCAGCAGGTGGTCAATCCCGACAATCTTCGGACGAACGAAAACCGCGGCCTGCTCGGTCGCGAATACGTCGTCACATATCGATCCTATATCGATGACTCAGAGACGATCCTCGATGGTAAATTCTGGGACAAGACACCGTCAGCCACGCCTGAGGTCTCGATCGAGGAACTGCTGCACGACGAACTTGGTCTCAATCCCGGCGATTCGATGAGCTTCGATATTCAGGGCCGGCAGGTCACAGCCAGGGTAACCAGCATTCGCCGCGTCGACTGGCGTAAAGCGCGGACCGGGTTTCTGGTCGTTTTTCGCCCGGGCTCGATCGAAGACGCTCCGACGATGTTCATCAGTGCGATCCGCGGGCCGGCTCCCGGGCCGAAACGGTCCCAACTGCAGCGCGACCTGGTTGATAAATACCCGAATGTCTCGGTCATCGACGTACTCGACATCATCGAAGTGGCTCGAGGAATAGTCGGAAACGTCTCGCTGGCCGTGACCTTCGTCGGCGGATTCGTCTTTCTCAGCGGACTGCTGATTCTGATCGGATCGATCGCCATGACGAAATTCCACCGTCTTTACGAATCGGCTATCCTCAAGACGCTCGGAGCCAGGAAAAAACTGATCGTTTATACTCTGCTCATCGAATACGGCGTTCTGGGGCTTTTGGCGGGCGCACTCGGCTCCACTGCCGCGATCGCCCTGACCTGGGCGATCAGCGATCAGGTATTCAAAATAAAGTGGCAATTGACGCCGTTCGTTAATCTGCTCGGAATTGCTGTTGCGCTTGCCCTGGTGACCATCGTCGGAGTCCTTTCGAGCTGGGACGTCATGATCAAAAAACCGCTCGGCATTCTTCGGTCGGAGTAGAAAGTAAAAAGTAGAAAGTAGAAAGTAACTGCTCAGCCCCATGGCAAAAGGTGAATTGAGCATGATTGCGAATGTGGAGTGCGGCGGCCTGGCGCCGCTTTGGTAATCCATTATGCCAATTACTGCACGCGATACCAAAGCGGCGCCAGGCCGCCGCACTCCACATTCGCTTGCTTTATGATTTTATGCATCAAACGAAGGCTGAGCAGTTGCAAGTAAAAACTGGAAACTTCTTGCGGAGACGCGAATGATCAAAGTGTTGAAATTCGTCGCTATCTTATTAATATGCGCCGGCATTCTGTCAACCGGCGGGTCTTCATTTGCGCAGCAGAAGCGTGCGCTCACGCTGCGACGGCTGCCCTCGATGCGCGAACAGGCAGCGATCCGGCAGGAATGGCTCAAACTGCGGCTCGAGAGGGTGTTGCCGGCGCTCATGCGCAAGCACGATATACCGATGTGGCTGATTATCTGTCGCGAGTACAACGAGGACCCGGTATTTAAATCTCTGGTCTCTCCGACGGTCTTTGCCGCGCGTCGGCGGACGATTCTGGTTTTTACCGATCGCGGCCCGGAGCGCGGCGTTGAGCGCCTTGCGCTGGGCGGAGGCTCGAACGGCGGGCTCTATCAGGTCTACCGTGATCCTGAAGTAGAGAACCGTGAACTCTGGGGGGAAGGCCAGTGGGCATTGCTGCGCAAGCTGATTGCTCAGCGTGATCCGAAAAAGATCGGCGTCAACATCTCATCGACGCATGCTTTCAGTGATGGATTGTCGGCCGGCGAATGGGAGAAGCTGCGTCAGACACTGGGCGATGAATACACTGGTCGAATAATCCCCGCCGAACTGTTGCCACTCGAATATATCGAAACGCGGCTGCCCGAGATGCTTCCCACCTTCAGGCAGATGATGGGGATCGTCCACTCGATTATTCGACGGGGATTTTCGAATGAAGTCATCATACCGGGGAAGACGACAAATCAGGATGTGGTCTGGTGGATGCGCCAGCAGGTCAACGATGCCGGGCTGGGAACATGGTTTCAACCAACTGTTCGTGTCCAGCGCAAGGGAGCGGGCATCCCGGGCAATCTGGCAGAAGACGCTCCGATTATCATTGAACGCGGAGACGTCCTGCACTGCGATTTCGGCATCACTGCCATGGGACTGGCAACCGATACGCAGCACATGGCCTATGTTCTGCGGTTGGGAGAGAAGACCGTTCCGGCAGGTATCGCGCAGGCGCTCGCCAACACCAATCGCATGCAGGATATCCTCCTGGAACGGATGAAAGTCGGCCGTACCGGCAACGAGATTCTGGCCGATGCAATCGCCACGATGAAGACTGAGAAGATCAATGGAACATTCTATACGCATCCGATCGGGGACCACGGCCATGGGGCGGGCCCGCTCGTCGGACTCTGGGATCGCCAGGAAGGCGTTCCGGGGCGTGGAGATGTCAGGCTGATTCCGAATTCATGGTTTTCCATTGAACTGGGAGCTCGAACTCCTGTTCCTGAATGGGATGGGCAGGAGCTTTTCGTCGGTCAGGAAGAGGACGCCTGTATCGATTCCTTCGGTAGAATCTCATGGGTGCTGCGCCGGCAGACGGAATACCATCTGGTGAGATAAGTAATGATCAAGTGGCCTCACACATCGACGCCCGTGAGTGCCGCACACCAAAACCACATGCTTAAGGCGAGATTCTTATTTTTGATACCTGCGCTGGCGGCGATCATCCCGATCACCTCATTCGCACAGCATTCCACTATCGATCCGCGGCAGCCAAGCTGGGGCCGGACAGTGACCGTATCGTATGACCCTGCGTCATCGAAGGCGAAGCTCGATCCGGCGACGAATGTTCATCTGGTAGTTGAGATGATCTTTCCAGAGGAGACCCGCTTTCGATCATTTCTGATGCAACGAGTGGGCTCCATCATCGAGGCGCGTTTCGAGATCCCGGCTCGCCTGTCGGCCATGCGTCTTCATTTCGTTACGCTCGATGGAGGGTGGGACCAGAGCGCATTCCTTTCCGTAACGATCTCTCGCGCGGACGGAAAACCCGCACGCGGCGCCAGTCAGAGCAGAATTCCGGGTGGCGACTATGCCGAATATATCAAACAGGAATTGGATCTTTACCCGGACAATTATTCGGCATATCGATTGAAATGGTCGCTCGCGCTCGATATTGAGGGAGAGAAAGCCGGCCGGTTGATCGCTTCCGATCTGGCGAAACTCGAACGAATTCGAACACGGACGCCCGAACTGCTGGCTGTTCTATCGTTCGGGCATTCGCTCTTCTCGATGCCCGAAAAAAGCAGGGAACTGGCCAGGATTCTTGTTTCAGAGCACCCCGATTCGCCGTTCACCGCTCAGGCGATTTCGGATATCGAACTGCGTTATGCCGATCAGGAAATGGAGCGCGATCGAGGCAGGGAGCTCCTTTCGTGGAAACTTGCCGTTTTAGAAAAGGCGCCTTCGAGTGAGCATGCCAGGCGCATGTTCGCTGATCTGGCGGGCAGAACGCAGTTGCCGGTTTTGTTGAGCGAGACCATTGCCGAATCATGGATCCGCGACGAGCCTGACAATCCTCTGGCCCCATTCAGCCTGGCTCTGGCCTATTCATCTCAATATCAGAAATATGATCGGGCTCTGGCACAGATCGAAAAATCGATAGATCTGACGATCGCTGGCAGACTCAGGCTCTATGGAGATATCAGCGGCGCGCAAACCAGGCGTTTAATGGGGCAGTCCTATCTGATCAAGGCTGATTTGCTGCTGCGGACGGGAAAATATGACGCGGCGATCACGACCGTGAAGGTGGCGCAGACATTCGATCACGATCCGCGATTCGCTGCACACCTGCTTGAAGCCAGAATCCTCTGGGCTGCGGGCAGGAAAGATGCGGCTGAGAGGGCTTATCTCGAGGCGTGGAGGCGAGGTTCGCAGGAAGCGCTCGAAAGGCTGCGAACCGGTTATCAGGAGAAGAACGGACGAACCAACGGATTCGACAGTTATCTATCAGGCCTTCAGGTGCGTGCCGATGATCAGAGTGGTGTTAAGATCGACAAGCGCCCGCTGCCGCAGTTTCGAACCATGGCGCTCGATGGCTCGGTGATCGATCTCAATGCATTGCAGGGCAAAATCGTCGTCATCAACCTGTGGTTTATCGCCTGCGGGCCTTGTCGCAAAGAGATCCCCGCCCTCAATCAACTGGCGGCGGAGTTCACGGGAAAGAACGTAGTCTTTCTTGCTCCCTCGCCCGATTCGGCAGATGCACTGCACAACTTCCTCGCTCAGATGCCTTTCGCCTATCGGATCATTCCCGATGCTGAAGACCTGATCCAGGGAGTATTTCAGGCGTCGATGTTTCCGACTCATCTTGTTATCAACCGCGACGGTCAGGTTGAAGCTGTCTTTGTCGGTGGCGGCGGCGACAGGCCTTCAGAGGTCCGCCGGGAAGTGCTGCGACTGCTCAACGGGCAATAGGAATTTTACGGAAAGGATTTAAAGATGATGACTTTATCAAAGAGAGTGTTCATATCGATGCTTCTGATCCTGGTTTCGTCTGCCGCAGCCGCCCGCGTCAGCGCCCAGGCAATCGATACTGCCGCGCTCGATGCAGTAATGGAAGATGCTCTCAAATACTGGCAGACTCCAGGCGCCGCCGCTGTCGTGGTGCGCGACGGAAAAGTCGTTTATCTGAAGGGGTTTGGAATTAGGGATACGAAGACTAAACAGCCGGTCACGCCCGACACAGTCTTTGCAATCGGGTCAACCACAAAGGCCTTCACAACAGCGGCCATGGCCATGCTCGTCGATCAGGAAAAGATGAAGTGGGACGATCCGGTCAGGAATCATCTGTCGTCATTCAGGCTGGCCGATCCGCTGGCCACTGAGAACGTGACGTTGCGCGATCTGGTCACGCACCGCACAGGACTGAGCCGCCACGACCTGCTGTGGGCCGGCACTCCCTGGAGCCGTGCCGAGATCCTCCGCCGCATCGGCCTGGTTCCGCTCACTCAATCGTTCCGTTCGGTCTTTCAATATCAGAACATCATGTTCCTGGCGGCCGGTGAAGCCGTGGCCGCGACGGCCGAGGCCAGCTTCGAGAATTTTGTCCGGCAGCGCATCTTCGATCCGCTGGGGATGAAATCGGCATCGCTGAGTGTCATCGATGCCCAAAAGTCCCCGGACCATGCGACTCCGCACATCAAACGCGCAGCCGGGATTGTAGAGATGCCCTGGCGCAACCTGGACAATATCGGTCCGGCCGGCTCGATCAATGCCAGCGTTCGCGATCTCTCAGCCTGGATACAGTTGCAGTTGAGCGATGGCACTTTTCAGGGCAAGCGACTGTTATCTGCTGAAAACTTGCGAGAAATGCATACTCCCCAGATGACCATTCGGCTTGAAGGACGATGGAAGCTCTTCTTCCCGGAAAGCGTCACATCTCAGCTCAATTATGGTCTTGGCTGGTTTATCACCGATTATCGCGGAGAGCACCTGATCATGCATGGCGGAACGATCGACGGGTTCCGCGCAAGCGTCATGCTCGCGCCGAAAAAAGGCATCGGCATCGCTGTGCTCTCCAATCTCAATCAGACACAGATGCCCGAAGCAACCTGTTACAACCTGCTCGACCGGTTGCTCGGGTTGCCTGTTATCGACTGGAACAACTATATTGGCCAGCGCGCAAAACTGTTTGAAGCCGAGCAGGTCAAGGCATTCACGACACGGTATGCCGCCAGGAAGATGAATACCAGGCCATCTCATTCGCTGAACGCATATGTCGGCGGTTATGACGAGCCGGCGTACGGACGGGCGACGATCTCTCTGGAGAATAATCATCTTGTCGTTCAGTGGAGCAGCTTGAGGAGCAAGCTGGACCATTTCCACTTCGATACCTTTCTGGCTAAAGAGGAGCGACTGGCGACAGAACAGGTCCAGTTTCAACTTGGAGCGGATGGTGAGGTCGAGTCGTTAGAATTTCTCGGCATGACCTTCAAAAAGGTTATGTCCAAATCGACAGGCAAATAAACGCTGCATCCATCATTGGAGGCACTGGAGGCAATTTTGAGGGAGAAACATTCGATGAAATCACCCGGTCTGGTTCTGATATTTTTGGCGGTCTTACTTCTTCAAGGCGCGCCGGCAGGTATGGCTTTTATGAGCGACGATGAGAAGATGAGCGAGGTAGACAGGTCGAAAGCCATCAACTGGCTCAAGGATTCGCACAAGCAGACTCTGGATGCGATCGAGGGATTGAGCGACGAACAATGGAATTTTAAATCATCGCCCGAAAAATGGTCGGTCGCCGAAGTAGTCGAGCACATCTATCTGGCGGAAGGGCTTTTATTCAAGCAGGTCGATACGGCTCTGGCTTCACCGGCCAATCCGAACTGGAAAGAGAAGACGAGGGGCAAGACGGATTTTCTTGAACGTGTCATGGTCAATCGGCAGGGTAAGGCCCAGGCGCCTGAGGCGATTGTCCCCGGAGGCAAGCTCTCCAGAGGCGAATTGATCGCGAAACTTAAATCAGCCCGCGCCGAAACGCTCAAGTTCGCCGAAGGGACAGATGCTCCACTGATGTCCCATACCACTGAGCATCCGTTTCCAGTCTTCAATACACTTAACGCTTATCAGTGGCTGATCTATATCCCACTACACAATATCCGGCATAACCAGCAGATCGCTGAAGTGAAGGCGCATCCGGGTTTTCCGAAGAAGTAAACGCATAGGGTACCGCCATCAGGCGGGTAAATCTTTCTATAAAGGTAAAACCCGCCTGATGGCGGTACTCCATGCTTATTTTATCTTCCCGAGCATCTGATAGATCCAGAGAAGGGCGGTGTTCATTATCTCTTCACCGGCGCCGACAGCGACCGGAGAGACCTGATTGTCTGCTCCGTACCCGCCTTCAGCCACACCTTCGATTGTCGGAAAATACTGATGGTAACCATTGCAGTATCCGAGGAAGAAGACCTGTTTAACGCGCGCGCGTTCTTTCAATCTGATCGAATGATTGCTGAAGTATTCGCCCGAAGCGCCGACAAGCGCGATCTCCTGATTTAGCAAGGCAACAGTCAATCGAGGTCGGACTCCATCAGCGTATTCGTCAATGTAGTTCGGGATAAGTTCAGGGAAAAATGCTTTTTCGTAAAGCCCGCGCACGACAGGGTTGCTCAGGTCGTTACGTGGCTGGTATTTGAAACGCGTCTCGCGGACCTGCATCGACGGCTTCGCGACCTCCTGCGGGGTCAGGTTTTTGGCGAGAGTGATGACTTCATTGCCCAGGGCCTGACCGTAGAGCTCATAATCCTTTTCGGCCTGGCCGCGTCTGGCGAAATTGACCGACTGGTCGCCGGCTGCACCGTTGAGGAATACCGTCGGCGCCCCGGTGGCCTTTTCGACTGTCGCCTTGAGTGCTCCAACATAATCGGCGGAAAACTTCAAAGTGGCCGCTGAAATCATGGTCGGATGGGCTGCGAAATTGACGAGGATGGCGATCGGTCTGCCACCGGCATTATCGAAACGCATGACGCCCAACTCGCGATCGCTCGACTTCGGTTCGATCTTCGTATGTCGATTTCGATTGAAACCCTGAAGCTGAACAGCCCCCGTAGCCATGCGCGCCGGCTCAAGTCTGCGATCGGCCTCGAGAATGGCCTCGACAATCGAGTCCTCCATCTGGCGGTAATAACGCAATGCGGCATCGAATCGTCCTTTGCCCTTGCCGGGTTCATCGGTCAGTTCGAGCACCGGGCCGTGGTGCGTATGCGAACCGGCGATGAAAGAATATTCAATTCCCGCTGTTTTGATCAGTTCGCGGATTCGCTGGAGCGATGCTTCAGACGGCGAGCGTCCCAGATCCAGCCCGACGATGGCCAGTTTCGTGCCGTCAGCCTGTATCACGATCGCATCAGCATGGAGCGGGTCGAGCGATCCCTGGGACAGCGCATCGTGGCGGGCGCCGTATCCCCACATCGGAACCGGCTCTTTCGGCGTCACGTCGCGTCGAGCCGCTCCGACTCTGAACCCTGACGTTTGCGCGCTTGCGGTAATGCCAACTGCGATAAACGCAAGGCATAGAATGAAAATAGTGCGGATTGAAATATGCATCTTCATCGATAGTCCAGTATCCTGTCATTGTTACGGCAGACATGGCGGTTGTGGCGAGCGCAATTATCAATGCTCGTAGTTTGTATGTAAAGAAACGTTTATCCAATCTCAAATCCAATGAAGAAAACCTTAATTCCACTCATCTTAGTGACGGTATGGTTTGTCATCGTATTTTTCATGACGGAGCTGGTTTCATCAAAAGCGCAGACGCCTGCGACCGAAAAAAAGAGCACTCAAATCGTACTGCTCGGTACGGGAACTCCGAACGCCGACCCTGATACTTCAGGCCCGGCTGTCGCGATCATCGTCAACGACACACCTTATATAATCGATTGCGGGCCGGGAGTGGTCCGTCGAGCTTCGTCAGCGTTTCGTAATGGCGTCAAGGGATTGGAAGTATCGAGATTGCGACGCTTGTTTATCACGCATCTTCATTCGGACCACACGGCGGGCTATCCTGATTTTATTCTCACACCGGCGGTGCTCGACCGCGATGCTCCGCTTGAAGTTTTTGGCCCACCAGGTATCAAACGAATGACCGACCATCTCCTCAAGGCATATTCGGAGGATATAAACATGCGAATACACGGTCTCGAGCCAGCTAAACCGCGAGGATACGAGGTTCGCGTTCGAGAGATTCGCCCGGGAATCATATATCGTGATGAAAACGTGACGGTCAGGGCTTTTCTGGTGAGACACGGATCGTGGAAACACGCATATGGATTCAGGTTTGAAACGCCTGACAAGACCATCGTCATCTCTGGGGATTGCACTTTTAGCGAAAGCGTCATCGAGAACTGCAATGGATGCGACGTGCTGATTCACGAAGTCTTCTCGACGACCGGATTCTCGCGTCGTGAACCGGAGTGGCAGCGTTATCACGCGGCGTTTCACACCTCGTCTAAACAATTGGCGGAAATTGCGACGAAGGCGAAGCCCGGCCTGCTCGTGCTCTATCACCAGTTGCTGTGGGGAGCAACGAAACAGCAGTTGATCGATGAGATCCGCGAAGGATACCCGGGACGCGTGGTCTTCGGCAGCGACCTCGATGTGTTCTGAGTAATCTATCCGGGCAGGGATGCGAAGGTCGCGGCCTGGTTGATTTGTGAGGTGGCGCTGCCGCCCTTGAGATCCGTCTGGTACCGGTCATCAAACGAACGCACCATGTCACACTCGTGTGTCATCAGTTTGCTCAGGCGAAGGTGTAGTTTTTTGACGTGGTCAAGGTCCCAGTCAAATGAGGCGATTTCGTCTGAGAGATCGAGAAACTCCACGGCGAAAGCGTCCCTCTCGGACTGATACTTCGCGAGAGCGTCGTCCGTGCCCGCCATGATTGCGTTCGAGAGCAATTCCGCGTCGCGGAGGGCATCGGTCATTCCGTGCGCCGTGAGCGGATCCTTGAAGCACCCCGCATCGCCGACGAGCGCCCAGCCAGGCCCCCAGGACTTGCGAATGAAACCCGGACGCCCGGCAAACGGATAGAACTTGCCATGGCGTTGAGCGCGGGCGACCTTCGATGCCAGGTCGGGATCAACTTCGACGAGGACCTCATTGAACAGTTTGTCGAAACTTCCCAGTCGCTGCGCCTCGTATCGCTCAGGGCGCAATCCGACGAAGACACAGGCCATTCCGTCATTGGTCGGGAGCGCGCCGGCGGCAAGATTCAGATCGTAATGCCAGTGCGTTCCATCGAGTTCGAGGCCCTGCCAGTAACCGTAAATGACTGCGGATGGATGGCGTCCTTCGTGCAGCACTTCCGCGTTCACTGTCTTTGCCACGCTCGAACGCGCGCCATCGGCGCCGATCACGATTTTCGCCTTCACGGTATGCATTACGCCCTTCGTATCGGTAATAATTACCCCGCAAATGCGACCTGACGCGTTGCGCAGGATACCCGTTACGGTTGCTCTGTGCACAACGTCTGCGCCGGCCTCGCGAGCCGCACTCGAGAGTGTTGCATCGAGCACCGTCCGCCGCGGGGCAAATAGAGCATCCACGCCATCGCGTTCCTGGATGGAAACTGCAATCGCTTCGGCGCCGTAGTGGAAAGTAGTCTTGCGGATCGCAGGAGTTCCGGCCGCCACGATTCGGTCGAGCACGCCCCACCGGTGAAGCTGCATGACGCCGGCGCGCATCAGCGCGTGGGTGGACAATGTGTCGCTCGCGGGCGCGCTTCTTTCGACGACGAGGACGCGCAATCCGGCTCGCGCCAGCAACAGCGCCGTGCTCGCGCCGGCCACTCGGGCGCCTACAACAACAGCATCGTAATGTGAATGGATTGAATCCTGGCTGTTCATTTTTCTCTCCTTCTCTGGTTCGATCTTTCTCATGCGACCGCCATGTAGCGGCGGGCTGTCCGGCTGACAATATGGTTCGTGAGTTCGACTGCATCGGCCCCGACGCCGTCGATGAAGCTCGAATTGCGGCGGCGCATGAAATGCAGGCCAAGTGCGTACAAACCGGGCTGTCTGGTGATGCCGCCGTCGTGTTCAAGTTCACCGTTCGCGTCGAGAACGGGCACGTGCAGCCACGGGTATTCGCGACGGTAACCGGTCGCCCACAGCACGGTGCTGACGCCCTCTGCTTCGAGGTCGAGCACAGGTCTGGTCTCGGGGATCCGAATATTCTGCGGACGGTCTTCGGCGGAATATTCCGTCTCAAGTCCCAGTCGCGCGATAAAATTATCAACTCGGTCGAGCTGCTTGTACATCTTCGCCTGGGCGTGGTCGATCGATGCGGCGAGATCGTCCTCGAAATACACGCTTCGGCCTGAAGCGCCTTTCATACTGCCCACGATCCGTACACCCTGCTCCTGCAAAATGTTCAAATCGAGCGAACGGTGGTCTTCGCTGCCGGTCAATTGCAGCGACGGCTGACGTCTGGACGCGGCGACGTCCCACACCTGACTTGTGGTTTCAGAGAGAACACCCATTGCCTCGAACCACGACAGGATATCGATCCCCCGATACCTGCGCGGCAGGCGAATATGACGGCCGATGCTCAGTGTGACTGAACGGCCCGAACGCGCGATTTCAGACGCGAGCTGAATCCCGGTCGAGGATGCTCCAACCACCAGTACCCCGCCATTGGGCAATTGTTCCGGATTTCTGTAACGCGTGGTCACTACCTGGGCGATGTCTGGTGATATTGCAGCCGACATCGATGGGACATTCGGGCGATCGCAGTATCCTGTCGCTATCACGACATTCGCGGCGTGCCACACGCCGGCGTCGGTCTGTACCCTGTATCCTTCCGGTTCGCGCTCCACTGCGGTAACTGTAATACCGGTATGAAGCGGCGCATCGAATGAACGTGCGTAGTTGTCGAGATAGTCGATCACTTCGGACTTCGCCATGAAGCCGTCCCGGTCAGGGCCACGATACGACCAGGATGGGAGCCGGCTCTGCCATCGCGGAGATAACAGGCGTAACGAATCCCAACGCTCGCTTCTCCAGCGTTCGGCGACTCGGCCACGTTCGATGATCGCGTGGTCGATGCCGCGATCGGCAAGGCATCGACTCATAGCCAACCCTGCCTGACCGCCACCGATGATGATTACGTCCGTGCGTTTCATGATGAGCTCGCCTCTTTGTCGAGCATGAGGCCGGCTGACCGCCTGAGCAGAGCCGGCCGTTTGACCGTAATTTTCAGCTATCCTGCGTTAACTGTGATCGTGATCGGCACGCCGTTGGTGAGCACGTCATAGACGGCTGAACGATTGCGAGACTGCTCGACAATCTGTTCGAGCTTCTCGGCAGGAGCGTCGCCTTTGATCTTGAAGTTCACGCGGATGCCCTGGTACCCGTTGCGGACCTTGTCGGACAAACCGAGGATCCCCTGCAGATCGATGTCGCCCTCGACCGTCGATTCAACTTCGTGCAGTGTCACGCCACGGGCGGCGGCGATGTTGCCAATCCCGGCAGTGAGGCACGATGCGAGCGCATGAAGCATGACCTCGACGGGCGTCGGGCCCCTGTCACCACCGACGAGGACCGCCGGATGATCACCGTCGTAGATGAATTCCTTTTCGTGCATCTGCTCGCCGCCTGCTCCGTAAAAAGACTGGATGCGGCTGCGGCTGTGCGTGCCTTCCTGCCAGGTGTTGGTTGCGCGAAACTGAAACTTCGCAAGCTCGGGCTGCGCGCCGACCGCGTTGATTGTGGCAAATAGTTTCGGCGTATCGACCCCGTTGCGGGGCTCGGGCATTTTCTTCTCTGTCATACTGGTAGCCATTTCTGTTCTCCTATCGTTTTCTGGTTCCTGGTTCGGTTGTCCATCGGCAGTCACTGCTTTCCGCTCAGGCTCTTTCTCGGAAACAACCCACGAGCGGTACCTTTGGTAAACCATTTCAATTCCTTGCACATTGATCATAAAACCTCCTCTTCCCTCTCGCTTTGATAAGACGGAATCGATGCCATGAACCGGACATGCTCGTGAAAAATTTTTTACTTCAGGCGGGCTTCACATAAAAAAAGCGATGCCCGAGAGCATCGCATGACAGGCGAATATGGAGTGCGGCGGCCCGGCGCCGCTTTGGTATTTCATTTCGCCTATTTTTGAATGTAATAACAAAGCGGCGCCGGGCTGCCGCATTCCATATCTCTTGTTATTGATTTTGCGTCAGCCCGGCCAGTCGCTCGTAAATACGAAACAGGCTCTGAGTGCCGTCGTCACCGTGACCCTCGGATTCGACCGAGGCGAACATTTGATGAGCCAATGCGGCTGTCGGTATCGGCGTATGATTGCCGAATGCTGCGTCGAGCACCAGGCGGAGGTCTTTTTGCTGAAGGCGGACCATAAACGCCGGTTTGAAGTCACGTTCGATCATCTTTTTACCGAGCACTTCGAGAGCCCACGAGTTTGCCGCTCCACCGGTGAGTGCCTGGTGCAGCGTTGCCAGGTCAAGTCCGGCTTTGGCGCCGAATGTCAGCGCTTCACACACGCCGAGCATGTTGACCGAGGTCAGAATCTGATTGCAGAGTTTGGCTGACTGGCCGTTGCCCGCCGGGCCGAAATGGGTAATGCGTTTGCCCATTGCGGATAGAACCGGATGAGCGCGTTCGAGTGCTGCGCCTTCACCACCAGCCATGATCGTCAGGGTCCCTTCTATGGCGCCCTTTTCTCCGCCGGAAACCGGTGCATCCAGCCAGTGTATACCCCGTGATACAGCCTCAGCGGCAAGCTCTCGGGTGACCTGTGGTGAGATGGTGCTCATGTCGATGATAATCGTGCCGGGTTTGGCGGCTGAAAAGATCCCGTTTTCTCCCTTCGCAACCTGAATGACATCGGGGGAATCGGTGACGATCATGACAATCACTTCGCTGACGGCGGCGACTTCAGCCGGGGTCCCGGCCGCCCGAACCTGCCCGAGACCGGAGTTCTCGGATGCGAATTTTTCAGCCTTGCCCGGGGTTCGGGTCGCGACAGTCAGCGGATATCCTGCCTTGAGCAGATTCCTCGCCATCGGCACGCCCATGATGCCCAAGCCAATAAAACCTGTTTGCATAATGTTTCTCCTGGATAGTAATCGGAATGCATTTCGTGATCCGCCAAAGATGCCATACGCGGGAACGAGACATCAAGCGTGCATCTGTGCTAAATTCCACGTCTGCAATTCAATCTGTCTGGTTTCAAGTTTTGCGAAATTTCGTCAGCCAGCATGGGCGGGCGATCACGCTCCATCCATTTCCACAATACGGAGGGTTTATGTTTAAGACCATGAGGCTTCTGATTCTTATCGTGTTCCTTGTCATTCCAGTTGTTGCTCAGCAAAAAGCTGGTCTGCTCGTCAAAGAGACATTTATGGAGATGGAATCGGTTGGCAGTCCGGATATCTCACCGGATGGAAAACAGATCATCTTCACGCGAACCTGGGTCGATAAGATGAAGGATATGTACCGCAGCAACCTGTGGATAGTCGATGTTGACGGAAACAGGGTTCGCGAATTGACCACCGGAGCGCGCAATGACAGCGCACCGGTCTGGTCACCGGACGGCAGACGCATCGCATTTCTTTCAGACCGCGATGGGACCAGTCAATTGCACGTTATGTGGCTTGACACGCGCGAAGTCGCCCAGTTGACACACCTTGAACGAGCGCCGGGCAGTATCAAGTGGTCCCCGGACGGCAAGTTCATTGCCTTCACTTCGTTTATCCCGGACAACGACCCAGTTCTGGCTGTCAAGCTGCCCGAACGTCCGCGCGGTGCAGAGTGGGCAAAGCCCGCGGTTATCGTCGATCGCCTCTCCTGGGCATCTGACGGGCGTGGCCCGACGCCGAAAGGTCATTCTCACGTCTTCGTCGTCGATGCTACACTCGGCGGCACTCCAAGGCAGATCACGAACGGCAAATTCAATCATCAGTCATTCGACTGGTCCACGGACGGCAAGACCATCTATATTTCCGGAATCAGAAAGCCGGATGCCGAATATCTGAGGAATGACAGCGAAATCTATGCCGTTGATCTGCAATCGCTGGAGGTCAGGCAGCTGACAGATCGCAAAGGGCCGGACAGTAACCCCGTCGTATCTCCGAACGGCAGGCTGATTGCCTATACCGGTAATGACGACAAGATGTTCACCAATCACGTCGCAAGCATTTATCTGATGAACAGCGACGGCAGCGAGAAACGACTGTTGGCAGGCGATCTGGCCAGCTCACCGCGCAATGTCGTTTGGCGGGCCGACGGCTCCGCTCTCCTTTTTACTGTTGAGGAGAAAGGCGTGACCGATCTCTTCTGGATCAATATGGCTGACGGCAAGCCTCAGCGTCTTGGGAATAAGACCCAGATCAGCGGTTTTTCGATCGCCGGCAATGGCCAGGTTGCACTGGTCGAAACGACTCCCGCACGACCCGGCACGCTGGTTACATTCGCTCTCAACCGCGGCAACAATCGCAAAGAACTGGTCGATGTCAATGCCGATGTGCTGACAGGAGTCAAACTCGGCCAGGCTGAAGAGATCTGGTACACCTCATCGGATGGACTCAAAGTGCAGGGCTGGCTGATCAAACCCGCCAATTTCGAACCGGGCAGGAAATATCCGATGGTGCTCTGGATTCATGGCGGCCCGTGGTCGATGTACTCAGTCGCCTGGAACTGGGCATTTCAGAACTTCGCCGCAAATGGATATGCCGTGCTTTATACGAATCCGCGGGGCTCGACAGGCTATGGCCAGGATTTCGTCAACGGAATTCAATATTCATATCCCGGAAAAGATTATGACGATCTGATGGCCGGCGTCGACGCCGCGCTGGCGAAAGGATTCATCGACGATCGCAATCTGTTCGTCTGCGGCGGCAGCGGAGGTGGCGTCTTGACGGCATGGATCGTCGGACACACCGACCGGTTCGCGGCGGCTGTTTCGATGCGCCCGGTCATCAACTGGCACTCTTTTGTCGGCACGACCGACGGGGCGAGCTGGTACTACCAGTTCAAGAAATTCCCGTGGGAAGATCCGATGGAATTCGCCGTGCGGTCTCCGCTCAATTTCGTAGCCAATGTCAAAACACCGACCATGGTCATGACCGGCGAGGCGGATCTGAGAACTCCGATGGGACAGAGCGAAGAGTATTATCGCGCCCTCAGAATGCTCAAAAAAGAGACGCTGCTCGTCCGCATGCCCGATGAATTTCACGGCTGGCGCAGGCCATCGCACCAGTTGTTGCAGCAGCTCTACCTGCAGGCGTGGTTCGAAAAGCACATGCGCAAGGATCAGGCTGCAAGTAAGTAGAAAGTAAAAAGTAGAAAGTAGAAAGTAGAAAGTAGAAAGGAATATGGAATTGAGAATCATCGCTTTCGGGGCGCATCCCGATGACTGTGAATTGAAGGCCGGCGGAGTCGCAGCCAAATGGGCCTCTCAGGGGCACAAGGTGAAATTCGTCGCGACGACCAATGGCGATGTCGGCCATTTCGCGATGGGCGGAGGCGAGCTCATGCTGCGGCGCAACGCCGAGGTTCAGCGTTGCGCCGGGATCCTCGGCATCGTAACTCAGGTGCTGGACATTCACGACGGTGAATTGCTGCCGACGATCGAAAACCGGCGCACCTTCGCCAGATTGATTCGTGAATGGCAGGCCGATATCGTGTTGTCCCACCGCCCGAACGATTATCATCCCGATCACCGCTATACCGGCATTCTGGTCCAGGATGCCGCTGTGCTGGTGGCCGCCCCGTTCTTCGCAACCGATACTCCGCCGTGCACAAAGAACCCCGTCATCCTCTTCTATTCGGATGGGTTTCAAAAACCTTATCCTTTCGATCCTGCAATCATCGTCGATGTCGATGATGTGATCGATAAGAAACGGGCTTGTATCGAAGCCATGCCGTCTCAGTTCGCCGACAGGGATTCATGGATGGGGCGCTACCTGCCTGGAGTTCCGGAAGGTGACGAAGCCCGTAAGAATTTTATACGCGAATGGCTGATCGAACGCGACGCTGAAGTTGCCGATCGTTACCGTGATCTGCTGGTCAAACGATATGGGGCAGAACGCGGCAATGCGATCAAACACGCCGAAGCAGTCTCGAGGCTGATTCTGATGATGAAACGGAGCACCGAATCTTATGGAGGATTAATGCTCAGCAATTATCCCATCCCCCCCCTAGGCGCTGAAATAAGTAGAAAGTAAAAAGTAGAAAGTGCAGAGCAGAGTGCACGTTTCAACTTTTCTCTTTTACTTTCTACTTTCTACTTTCTACATTTTACTCACATGGAAGCATTACAAGGCATCACGATTCTTGATTTGACCAGATTGTTGCCGGGAGCGGTGGCGACGATGATGCTCGGAGATTTCGGCGCCGAGATCATCAAGGTCGAAGAGCCGGGCACGGGCGATCCGATGCGATATTCGCGTGCGGGAATCAAGCACCCCGGCGGGTACTTCTTCGTCACAAATCGAAATAAACGCAGCATCACAATCAATTTGAAGCACGTCGCCGGGCGTGAGGCATTCCTTAAAATGGTCGAGAAGGCCGATGTCGTAATGGAGGGGTTTCGACCTGGAGTGATGGACCGGCTCGGCATCGGGTACGAGACGCTGTGCAGGATCAATCCGCGCCTGGTCTACTGCGCACTCACTGGATACGGACAAAATGGACCGTACCGTGAGAAAGCCGGTCACGACATCAACTACATTTCGATCGCAGGATTGCTGGGAGTGAACGGCCATAAGGGAGGATCGCCACAGATTCCCGGCGTTCAACTGGCGGATCTGGCCGGCGGCAGTTTGAGTTCGGTCATTGGCGTTTTGCTGGCATTGCAGGCGCGTGAGCGTACCGGCGAGGGCCAGATGGTCGATATTTCGATGATGGACAACTCGCTCGCTCTCATGTTCATTCCGTTTGCGACATATCTGGCCAATCTGACACAGCCGCAACGCGGGGCCGAAGGATTGACCGGCAGGTACGCCTGCTACAATGTCTATGAGACAAAGGACGGACGACATTTGTCGCTCGGTGCGCTTGAACCCAAGTTCTGGCAGAACGCATGCAAGGTGCTCGATCGTGAAGATCTGATTGAACCTCATTTCAGCGAAAGTCGCCAGCAGGAGATGATCGGAATTCTGTCGGAGATATTTAAAACGCGTAATGCAGATGAATGGATGATGAAGTTCGAAGACGTCGATACCTGCATCACTCTGATCAAGGATCTTTCAGAGATGATCGACGATCCGCAGGTTCGGTATAGAAACCTGATTCAGGAACTGGAACATCCGGTTGAAGGCAAATTGAAGCAGATCGCACCGACGGTTAAATTGTCAGCCACTCCCGGGCGAATGAAATCCCCGCCACCGCAACTGGGAGAGCATACAGACGAAATCCTCAAAGAGCACGGCTATACAGACCAGTCGATCAAAGAGATGAGATCGAGTGGGGCGATATGAGTAAAAGTAAAAAGTAAAAAGTTGAAAGTCGGATGCAGTGGCAGGAGGGTCAGCCTAAGCGCTCGGTCGCTCATTCGTCTTGAAAAAGGAATAAATAATGAAGGCTGCTGTTTTACATGAATTCGCTCAGCCATTGAGCGTTGAAGAAATGCCGACACCCGAGCCGGGGCAGGGAGAAGTGCTGATCAAAGTCGCGGCGTGCGGCATTTGTCATTCGGATCTGCATCTGGCGCAGGGTGAATGGGACTTGCTCAAGCCGATCACAAAAACTCCGCTTGTGCTCGGGCATGAGGTGACGGGGACGATCGCCGCACTGGGTGAAGGCGTTACCGAATTTAAACCCGGTGATCGCGTCGGAGTGCCGTGGCTGCATTACACCTGCGGAGAGTGTGAATACTGTCTGGCAGGGCGTGAGACGCTGTGCGCGAAACAGCAGATCACCGGATGCACAGTCGATGGCGGTTACGCTGAATTTCTGACGGCTAAAGCCTCGCATACCGTCAGACTACCGGAAAATCTGGGATTTGAAGAGGCCGCTCCGCTGCTTTGCGCGGGGCTGACGGTATACACTGCAATGAAAAACTCCGGGATTCAGCCGGGGCAGACGATAGCAATCTTCGGCGTCGGCGGGCTCGGACATCTGGCGGTTCAACTGGCAGTCGATCTGGGGGCGAATGTGATTGCGGTAGACGTCGCTGACGACAAACTGGTGCTGGCGAAGGAACTGGGTGCAGCGAACACGGTCAATGCCTCTGCGCCTCAGGCTTACAAGGAGATCAAGAAGCTCACCGGTGGGGGGGCTCACGTCGTCATGGTGACGAGCGGATCACGCGCGGCATACGAGATGGCCCTCAGATCCCTGCGTCGGGGCGGCACCTTGTCGATCGTCGGGATGGCGCCAGAGGCGGTCCCGCTTTCGACAGTCGCCATGGTCTCAGGCGAATATCGAATCGTCGCCTCGGCAGTCGGCACTCGCCGGGACCTGCGCGCTCTGCTCGACCTGGCTTCGCAAGGAAAAGTTCATTGCCGGATAAAAACATGCGGGATTCAGGACATCAACACCGTCTTGGAAGATATGAAGCTTGGCCGCCTTGTGGGCCGTGTCGTCATGAAGATCTGATCCTCGCTCACTGAGCAATCAGATTGCGGTGCATCGAGAATGCATTTGCCAGATCGCGGACGATCCCGTCATGCAACGATTGCATTTTTTTGTAGGTCTCCACACGATCGGCATCGGGTCTGGCGCGAGTAGTCTCATCGATCGAGATGAATTTGTCGCACAATGATTCGATTGAATCCCCGTTCCCGTTTTGATGGTTCCATGCCCAGACCGCCTGGATGGCCGCGCCCGAGGCTGCGCCTTCTTCGTTCTCCACGCAAACGACATCTGCATTGAAAACATCGGCCATGATCTGTCGCCAGGCTGCGCTTCTGGACCCTCCGCCGGTGGCTCTGATTTCACGCGGTACGATTCCGAGTTCGCGCAACCGGTTCAAGCCATAATTCAGGCCGAGCGTGGTCCCCTCCATCGCAGCGCGCGCAAAATGTGGAATCGAATATGTCTTGTGCCGAAGTCCGAAATAGACGCCTGTTCCATCAGGGACATTCGGGGTCCGTTCGCCTTCGAAGAAGGGAATCAGCAAGAGGCCGTCATTGCCGGCCGGAACTGACGCTGCCGCAGTTGAAAGATGATCGTGAGAAAGATTGAACCGCTCACGGACCATCTCGGTCGCGACAGTCACATTCATTGTACAGACCAGCGGGAGCCAGCGACCGGTTGAATCACAAAATGCTGCGACTTCACCTCGTGGGTCAATGACAGGCTTTTCGGCGCAGGCATAAATTGTTCCTGAAGTGCCGAGGCTGACCGTGACCACGCCCTCACGGACGTTTCCCGTACCGATTGCGCCCATCATATTGTCTCCGCCCCCGGAGCTTACGATGACGCTATCATTAAGGCCCAGTTCGGCGGCCAGGTCCGGACGCAGCGTGCCGGCTATCTCGTGTGAGTTGATGAGCGGAGGCAGCATCCGATTCAAACGAGGATCGATTGCTTCGATAGCGACGTTCGACCATGCACGATTCCTGACATCGAGAAGCGCAGTCCCCGAAGCGTCACCGCATTCCATGGTCTTCCTCCCGGTCAGCCAGAAGTTGATGTAATCGTGCGGCAGCAGGATCCAGCGGAGACGTGCATAATTAACCGGCTCGTGATTCTTCATCCACAGAATTTTAGATGCAGTGAACCCGGCGGGGATGCCGTTGCCAACACTCTCGATAGTCTTCTTCAGTCCGCCTAGAGCCTCGATGATCTGATCGCATTCCGGACTGGTAGCCGTGTCGCACCAGAGCTTGGCGGCGCGAACCACCTGATCATGCTCGTCCAGTGCGACAAAGCCGTGCTGCTGTCCCGAGACGCCGATGCCGCGAACCTGGTTGCGATTAATGCCCGATCTGTTCAGCGCCTCGGCGATCGTTTGACCTGCGGCCGTAATCCATTCGGATGGATCCTGCTCCTTGTGACCTGCCGGAAGTCCTTCGATCAGATCGTAGGCGCGTGTTGCGGATGCCAGTACTTCACCGCTCACTCCGTCCATGACGATCGCCTTCGTGCTTTGAGTACCGCTGTCTATGCCGATGAAATAGTCGCTCATGGTAATCCAGTTGTTGCTCAGCCTTTGACGAAGCTGTTCTTCAAGCTCCCGACCGATTCGATGACGACCTCGAAGACATCGCCATCCTGCAGCAGGCGAGGCGGTTTGCGAAAGACGCCGACGCCTTCAGGCGTGCCGGTAGCAATTATGTCTCCGGGTTCGAGTGTGATCGCCTGCGATATGTAATGAATCAGATAGGCGACATTGAAGATCATTAATTTCGTGTTCGACGACTGCATCACCTCGCCATTCAGAATGCCTTCGATCTTTAGATTCTGAGGGTCGGGGATTTCGTCACTGGTCGTTATGAACGGGCCGGTGGGAGCGAAACCATCCAGGCCCTTGCCTCGCACCCATTGACCGTCACCGAACTGAAGATCGCGCGCACTGACGTCGTTCAGACAGGCATAGCCGAAGACGTAATCGAGCGCCTCAGCCTCGTTCACCTTGCTCGCCCTTTTGCCGATGACGACGGCAAGCTCGGCTTCGAAATCGATCTGCTCGCTGATTGCATGCAGAGTGACAGGTCTGTTATGGGCATTCAACGAATTCGGCAGCTTGGTGAAGATCAGCGGAGAGGCAGGAGGTTCCGATCCGCCTTCGATTGCGTGATCCTGATAATTGCGTCCGATGGCTATGATCTTTGTCGGATAAACAGGAGGCAGATACTCAACTGCATCGAGCGCGTAAGCCATCTTCGCGGTGCATTTTTCGATCTCGGCCAGCGCCGGTGTTCCGCCGTTGATCAGGCTTATCATGTCCGGAGCGATGCCGGTGACATCAATCAGTGTTTCACGCTTGAGTGCCCCTAGTCTTAGCCCGGAGGAGGTTTTGGTGCGAAATTGTGCAATTTTCATTGTAGTAGTTTCCAGTAAAAGAAATAGTTTCCAGTTTCCAGTGGGAGTAGTTTCCAGTAAGAGAAGTTTCCAGTTTCCAGTTAAGAATCTTTCGCGGTTTTGAGGGAATGCACTGGAAACTGGAAACTTCTCTTACTGGAAACTCTTCCTAGCTTTCTGATGTCTCCATGCGACGACGCTGGAATTCATCGAACGTGACGGCCAGGACGATGACCGCTCCGATGACGATCTTCTGTATGAATGGTGAGATCTGGAGCAGGTTCCCGCCGTTGGCAAGCACGCCCATGATGAGCGATCCGATAATTGTTCCGACTACTGTCCCCTGGCCTCCGCTGAGGCTTCCACCGCCGATGACGACAGCTGCGATGACGTTCAGTTCGTAACCCTCACCCGCGTTCGGCTGGCCGGTCACCGTTCTCGAAGTTTCGATTGCTCCGGCCAGTCCGCTCAAACCGCCGAGGATCGCGTAATAGACGATCTGAAAAGTCGAAACGCGAATTCCTGCATAGCGAGCGGCTTCAATGTTACTGCCCATGGCGTAGCAATAACGACCCAGCTTCGTACTGCTCAGAACGAAATGCACAATCAGGGCGAACGCGATGACGATGAAGAGCGGAAGCGGAAAGAGGCCGAAGACCGTCTTTTCGGCCAGATAGCCGGCTCCGGAGGGCAGACCGACCACGGCATTGCCGTCGGAAATATAGAGCCCCAGTCCGCGATATATTCCCATTGCGCCCAATGTGACGATGAATGGTGGGATCTTCAGTGCTGTGACGGCCATGCCATTGAGCAGCCCACATGCCGCTCCGACAGCGATGAAGATCAGGATCCCGGCCAGCACGGGCAGGCCAGCGGTCATCGACATGGCGCCCACCACGCCGGCCAGACCGACGATCGACCCGACAGACAGGTCGATTCCGCCGGAGACCATGACCATTGTCATGCCCATCGCCATGATCGTGATGACGGCAGTCTGGCGCGCGATAGCCGCAAGATTGCCGGCTGTCAGGAATTTCGGGTCCTGCCCGAGAAAGAAGTATTCACCGAGCGGAATCAGCGCGCACAAAGCGATCAGGCTGATGAAGGGAAGAAAACGTTTGACCCAGTCCGGCATTCAGGTTGTCCTCGTATTTACCATTCGTTCAATTTTCCTCAAGCGCGGCATATTTCAGAATCTCTTCCTGTGATGTCTTTCGGGCATCGAATTCAGCCACCATATGACCGCGACGCATGACAAGGATGCGATCGGCCATACCAAGCAGTTCAGGAAGATCGGATGAGACCATGACGATCGCTGCTCCGGTCTCGGCCAGTTCGTTGACTTCGCGATAGATTTCAGAGCGTGCCGCGACATCGACTCCGCGCGTCGGCTCATCGAGCAGGAATATCTTCGAACCGGCGAAGAGCCATCGCGCGAGCAGGGATTTCTGCTGATTACCACCGCTCAGACGGGCGACCATCTTGTGCGGCGACGGAGGTTTGATGTTCAGCTTTCCGATATAGTTTCGGGTGACTTCGATCTCGGTTTTGCCTTGCAGCCGGCCGCCCTTGATCAACGCTCCGACATTGGCCAGCGTGATGTTGGTGGACATCGGCAGATTGAGGCATAATCCGGTGCGTTTTCGATCTTCAGTCAGCAGGCCGACTCCGCGTCTGACCGATTGATTGGCGCTTGATTGTGTGACCTTTTGATTGTCGATTTGAATTTCGCCCGAGTGGGCCGCGTGAGCGCCATAAATCGCTTCAACCAGCTCGGTCCTGCCGGCGCCGGCCAGCCCGGCAATTCCGACGACCTCTCCTGCGCGTACATCAAAACTGATATGTTCGAATTTCGGCGGCAGGCTCAGGTTATCGACGCGCAACCTGACTTCGCCGATAACTGCTTTACGCGGAGGGAAGATCTCTTTCAGCTCGCGCCCGGCCATATGCCGTATCATCTGATCGGTCGACAGTTCACCCCAGACGCCGGAATAGACCGCACGCCCGTCTCGCAGAATCGACAGGCGATCGGCTATTTCGTCCAGTTCTTCTAGCCGGTGTGAGATGTAGATGACAGCCAGGCCGCGAGCTTTCAAATCGCGAATCAGTCTGAAGAGTTCCTCGACTTCGCCCGAAGTGAGCGAGGATGTCGGTTCATCCATGACGATCACTTTTCGCGCCTCGACGATCGCCCGCGTGATCTCGACCAGTTGCCGGTCGGCGGCGCTCAATCTTACTAATCGGGTGCGCGGATTGATATTGAAACCGTATTCTTTGAGAAGTTCCTCCGCCAGACGGTTCAATTCGCGATCGTCAATAACGCCGAGAGCGGATAATCTGACGGGTTCGCGCCCCAGAAATATATTCTCGGCCACTGTCAGGTGCGGGGAGAGCGACAATTCCTGATAGATCATCGCCACGCCCGCGGAAAGCGCGTCTGCCGGGTTCGAAAATCGGACCTTCTCGCCGCCGATGAATATCTCGCCTGCATCGGGGTAGTGGACCCCTGAGAGGATCTTCATCAGTGTTGACTTGCCCGCGCCGTTCTCTCCGACCAGCGCCAGCACTTCACCCGTATGGGCTGTGATGTCAACTCCGTCGAGAACCTTGTTTCCCGCAAACGATTTGTCGATGCCGCGCATCTCCAGCGCGGCCACGCGTTCTGTCATCGTCTTGTGTTATCCGGAATTGCGGTGCCCACGCACCGCAGACTGATGTCCTTTACTTTCTACTTTCTACTTTTTACTTAATTAGTTGCTTCATCTCGGGCGTGTTCATATTCTCTTTCGTCATGAGGCTGACGCCCGTATCGATGCGTTTGTCGGGCGTCTTGCCATTGAGCTTATCGACCACAGTCCTGACGCCCTCATAACCCATCTTAAAAGGGTTTTGAATGACCAGAGAATCGATCGCACCATCTTTGATGTTGTTGACCAGATCAGGTGTCGCATCGAATCCGACCAGAGTAAGCTTGCCAGTCAGATTACCCTGACGGATTGCCGACACTGCGCCGACAGTCGACGATTCGTTTGATGCGAAGAGACCGTTGAGATCCGGGTGCGATGTCAGTATGTCCTCGGCCGCCGAGAGAGATTTGGTCGCGCTGGCTTCGCCGTATAGCCACTGCACGATCTGAATGCCGGGGAATTCTTTTTTGATGGCTTGTTCGAAGCCCTGTTCGCGTTCGTCGGTAGATACCGAGCCTTTCTTGACTCCGAGAATAGCAACTTTACCCTTGCCGCCGAGCTTTTCACCCATGCGCCGGGCCGCCACAACGCCGCCCTGCCTGTTATCAGTCGAGACGTATGAAAGATACTTGTCGGTCGAAATTCCCGAATCGAAGATCGTCACGGGAATGCCTTCACGCTGGGCCCGTTCGACCATCGGAACCAGAGAATCTCCGTGGGATGGCGCCAGGACGATCGCATCAACACGACGATTGATGGCATCTTCTACGATATTGATCTGGCCGGAAATGTCTGTCTCCTGAGCCGGACCTTTCCAGTCGATCTGGACGCCCAGCTCGGCGCCGGCCGCATCGGCGCCTGCTTTTACCGTCTGCCAGAATGAATGCGAGACGCCTTTGGGAATGACCGCAATGACCTTTTGCGATTTTGTATTAGTCCCACGGTTGCAGGCCGTCAGACCGGCGGTTGCTGTGATCGAGAGGCAAAGTGAGATAACGAGGATAGTTCTTTTCATCATATCTGTTCGGAAATGTTGATGGATAATGAGGCCAGGAGAGATTTCCGGCCTCACTGTTCAAGCACGAGAACTCCTTTGATGTAACCTTTTTCAAACCTGTCAGCCGAGAACGCTCTGGGAACGTCCTCGAGCGATCGATAGCGGTGAGTGATCAATTTCGTGACGTCGATCTTTTTATTGCTGAGCATGGTCAGGGATTTCCGGTATGTCATCGGACGTCTGTCCGAATCGAAACCACCCGACGCGCCGGCAGGCGCAATGAGTGTCGGCTCCAGAAACTGAATTCGGTTGATCACCCCGAGGTCGACGCCGTGATGCCCATGTCCATAAAGCAGAATTGTGCCCTGTTTTCTGAGCAGTCCGGGAATCTGTTCAAAGAGTTGCGCCACTCCGGCGGCTTCAATCAGGTAATGAATCTTTTCGCCGTGAGTCAGGTCATTGACCGCTTCGACGAGGTCGGCCGAGCAAGGATCAACTACGGTCGCACCATATGCCGCTGCCAGATTCCGACGCCCTTCATTCGGTTCGGTGATAATGATGAGGCCATCGAAGCCGATCAGATTTCGTAGATACTGGGTAAAGAGCAGACCAGCCGGGCCGGCGCCGCAGATCAAAATATTATTGATTGGACGCTCACTCTTGAACTGATAACGCGCAGGCGTCCGTAATGCCATCTCGCTGGCGTGAGTGACGCATCCCAGAGGCTCGGTCAAAGCAGCCTCTTCGACGGGCAGGTCGCCTTCGATCCTGACGGCATTGAGCGCCGGGACGGCAATGTATTCAGCCAGCGCTCCCTGCAGGCCGGTCAGTCCCTGCTCCTGATAGTCGGCGCATTGGTGCGAGTCACCGGTTATGCAATATTCGCAATGAATGGGTTCAGATCGACTGTTGCAATTCAATCCCTGATCGACCGCCACCCGATCGCCTACCTGAAGATCGGTCACATCATCCGCCTTATCGACTACAGTCCCGCAGAACTCATGACCCAGAATCTGCGGGCACTCCTCCAATGGTATGACGCGCCCGGAAGAATCGGAATTATAGTTGGCGTATCCCTCGTAAATATGAAAATCGGTGCCGCAAAGTCCGACACCGTCGACCTTGAGGAGCACCTCGCTGTTTCGCAGCGCAGGCACTGGAATCTCGCTCAGCTCCATTTTTTCCGGGGCCAGTAGTGATAATGCTTTCATGCGGTTACTCATCGAGGTCACTGGTATCCAGGCGACCCTCGGCCTGCAGGATTCGAAATCGATCGATCGTCTCTTTCACGCCCTGAGCAAGCGAAGTATGCGGAATCTCGCCGATTGCGGCAATGATCGCGGCATCGTCCAGCTCCGACGGCATGGCGATGCCTGTTTCAGCCACGGTGATCGTATTTCCTGCTTCAGGAATCGACCGTTCGATTTCAGTCACAACTTCCGTGACGGCTACCGTCTCGCCATGCAGATTGAAGACATGCGCACCTGAAACATCAGCAGCAGCTGCGCGGATGAATGCGTCGGCGCAATCGGCGACATAAAGGAAGTCGGTGCTGCCGCCGAAGCGGATATGAAACGGCCTGCCGACAACAGCGGCCTTCATAGCCTTGGTCGGGTCCGAAGTCATACCTGTATCTCTCCCGACACCATACACCGTCAGCGGGCGCAGGCCGGCACTGCTGATTCCGTGATCCAGGAAATAGACGCGAGCGTTGTTTTCATTACATTGCTTGAATGCGCCGTAATGCGTGTTCATTCCTCCGGCATCGCCCTCGGTCACGGCCTGGTCGCCTTCAGGCGCGCCGAAGACAGCGGCCGAGCTGGCATAGGCAACCCTTTTCACGCGACCGGCGGAGTTCCTCGCAGCTTCAAAAACATTGATCGTACCGATCACGTTGACCATTGCTCCGAGCCGCGGATTGGCGCGACATGTCGGCACCTGAAGCCCCGCCAGGTGAATGATGTGTGTGATACCATTATCTTCCAGGATCCGGCCGACCTGTTCGCCGTCGGTGATGTCACATTCGCGAAAAAATATTCTCCCGATTTCATCATCGTTCATGATCAGACGCAGCCGGCGAGGGTCTGCGCTCTTGTCGATTGCCACGACCTTGATTCCGGCATCGAGAAGCCGCTTGACGATCCACGAGCCGATAAATCCATGTGCTCCGGTTACCAGATAGACAGCCTGATCCATGGTTAGTTTGCCTTACTTGCCTTTTCCGAATAATGGCGTTTTTTGCCTGTTTGTTATATTTCTTGAAGCTTGCGGTGAACCCGATTAGGTTCTTAAGACTGGCGAATCATAACAAGCGAATGCCGAATTGGGAATGGGAGTGATTGCGGTTTTTTTTGTCAGTGTGTTATTCATTGCTGGTAACAGATTGTGGAAAGTAGTCCAGAGTGGCTTTTGTCGCTCAGATTCTATGAATTTGCAGCGCGGGAGCCATGTGAATTCATTGTTGCCCCCGAATTTGGTTCTTTCCACTTTCTGCTTTTTACTTTCTACATTCTACTACTACATGGGAGCCCTAAATGATGCGATTTACGGGAGTGTTTCCGATATTTGCAGTCATCCTCACTACTTTCCTGAGCGGTTGCAACGAAAGCGCTCGACCTGAATCCTCTACTGCCGATCAGGCGCAAGTTGCAAGGCCGCTGCCGGACATCAGCGCGATGATCAGGCGGATCGTCACTCAGGACGGTTGTCAGGATTTCACGGCCGATATGAGAATGATCTCTGAAGATGAATCCGGAAAAAAGGATCAGATCGATTTTAATATTCAGCGGAAATATGCAGGAGATCGTGTTCTGACATTTATTTCCGTGCTCGCGCCCCGTGAAGATGCCGACAAGGCGTTGCTCGCCATCGAGCATTCCAATGCAGGCACGGAGGCCTTCTCATATCTCTCAGGACTGAGGAAACTTACCAGGCTCAGCTCCGGCCGTCAGCTCGGTTTCCGCGGAGCAAAAGTGACCGTCCAGGAAATGCTCGGCATGGAACTCAATCAATATACTCACGACCAGGGCGAACGGGTTGAAGAGTCCGGCAGATCGCTCATCAGGGTCTCGTTCCGTGAGAAGGCCGATCGCGGGCTGGCCTTTCCCCGAATTACCGGTTTTTTCAACGAAACAGATCAGACGCCGCAGCGATTCGATCTTTACGATATGCAGGATCAGCTGGTTAAGACAGTGGTGATCGGAGAGGTCGCTACAGTCGCCGGCCGCCAGACCCTCACGAACGTGACGATCGACGATCTGCAGCAAAAGCTGAAATTAAACCTGATCACTCGTGATGTCTCGTATGATCGCGGTATTCCGGATGCGATCTTCACGGAAAGTTACCTGATCAAATTCATCAACAATGCAAGCCGAACGATCTACCAATAACAGGCAGCTCAATGATCAATTTCATCGTTACCCGGCCAAGGATCGTGATCGTCCTGGTCATCCTCATCTCTTTGATCTTCGCCTTTGGCCTGCGCAATGGGCTTGAACTCGATGCTTCCGCACTGGGATACATAGAACGAAACAGTCGGGAGAAGACCGTTTACGAGGCGGCAAGAAAAAATTTCGGTCCGGACGACTATCTGGCGATCGCCGTCGTCTGCGATGATGTTTTTGCGTCCGGGAATATCGCGCGACTGCAAAAACTGCACAATCAGATCAGCCGGATAAAGGAGATGGAAGAGGTTACGAGCCTGATCAATGTTCCTTATGCGCGGAGTTTCGACGGTGGAGCTTCACTCGAGCGATTGATACCAGAAAAACTGACCGGGAAAGAAGACTTAAGCGATATCCGCGCTCTGGCCACTCGTGACCGCCTCTACGCCGGAAATCTGGTCTCTCCCGATGGTCGAACCGCAGCCTTCAACATCCTCCTGCAAAACGACCTTCCGACCGAAGATCGCCATCGAATAGTCAGCCAGGTTTATGAGTTGACCAGACAGGCCGGGTTCGAGAAATTCTACCTGGCCGGCGATCCATTCTCGCAGTGGAGGGGCACCGAGTCGATCAAGCGGGACCTGAAGCTGTTTCTGCCTCTGACACTGATCCTGATCGGGTTTCTGTTGTGGCTCAGTTTTCGTTCCGTCATTGCGGTGGTCCTGCCTCTCTTGTCGATCGCGATCGGCCTCTTGTGGCTCATGGGGCTGATGGGCTATCTGCACGCGCGCTTCACGATTATTGCGCTTATGCTCCCCACGCTCATGCTGGCGATCGGTTGCTCTTACCTGATACACGTCGTCAATCAGGTCGGAATTGTGAGTGAGCTGATGCCGAAAGAGGAGGATAACAAGAAGGTTCTGGCTGCGGCCCTGAAGTTTATCAGCGTTCCGGTCATTGTCTCGGCGCTGACCATTATTGCAGGCTTTCTCTCACTGGCCTTCACACGAATCCCCGCCGTGCGTGAAACAGCTGTGTATGCAGCCTTTGGAGCCGCATTTACGATGCTGCTGTCACTCACTTTCGTACCCGCTGTGCTGGTCATATTGCCGAGGCGGGCAATGGCATTTCGCGTTGGATTGGGCGGCGCCATGGTGCGCATGCTCGAACGCACCGGACGCTGGGCAACTTCGAACCAGATGATTCTGTATGCTCTGACAGGCATCATCGTGTTGATCAGCGTCGTCGGCATGTGGCGCATCGTCATCGACATCGATTACTTTCACTTTTTCAAGCCTGATTCCGAAACCAGTATCGGCTTCGCCGAATTCAATCGGCGACTTTCAGGAGCGATCACATTCGATATCATCATCGACGGCAAGCGGGCTGGAGCGATTGAGCGGGCTGAAATACTCGGACGCATCGAACAGCTGCAGCGATTCGCCGAGGGCCAGAAAGATGCGTCCGGGCTCGGGGTCGACCGAACGCTCTCGGTGGTCGATTTCCTGAAACATCTCAACCAGGCGTTTCATGAGAATGATCCAGCCTGGTATCGAATTCCCGAAGATGAACGGATCGTCGGCGAACTGCTCTCGGATCGCGATCAATTACGGTCGTTTCTCTCGTCCGATGCCCGGATCGCCCGCATTCTGGTCCGCTCGAATCTCTCCTCGTCACAGGCCATGGGTGGCGCAATTGACGCCATCGAGCGGCGCGCCCAGGAACTATTCCCGGATTGCGATGTAGCTGCCACAGGGACACTGGTCCTGCTCAACAGGACATCAGACAAGATTGCGCGCGACCAGGTTCTGAGCATTTCGATCGCGCTCATCACCATCTATCTTATGCTTTCGATTCTTTTCCGATCGTTTCGTGTGGGGTTGACCGCTCTCGTGCCGAACCTGGTGCCGGTCCTCTTCTTTTTCGGCTACATGGGCTGGCAGGGAATCGAACTCAATCTGACCACCAGTCTGGTGGCCAGCGTCGTACTCGGACTGGCGGTCGACAACTCGGTCCAGTTCATAGTCCGTTTCAGAAGAATGCAACGAGAGCATGATGGCTTGAGCGATGCCATCATTCAAAGCATGCGACTATCAGGGCGACCAATCATTTATGCCAATATTGCGCTCGCTGTTGCTTTTGCCGTCTTCGCCTTTTCGGATTTCAAACCAGTCGCCTCGTTCGGATTGCTTTCGGCTGTGACCATCATCGGGTGTCTGGTGGAAGACCTGGTTCTGCTGCCGGCGAGGCTGACTTCGCCTGTCTTTCGAGCCCATTGAATAGTCTGTAAACTAAATTTTCTGGCATTTAAGTCTGGAAGAAATTAATCGCAAAGGCCGCAAAGGAGCAAAGAATTTGAATCGCAGAGGCCGCAAAGTGGGCAAAGACATACAGGGAAGATCAGAGTTCGAATTATATCCAGTGGGCGATAATCCGGATATTCATATCCCCAAAAAATCTTTGCCCCTTTGCGGCCTTTGCGATTAATTTCTTCCAGACTTAAATGCCAGAAAATTTAGTTTACAGGGTATTGAATTTTATCTGGAGTTCAATTCTTGCTGGAATTCTGGATGGAGTTAATGACTTCCCAGGCCGATCGGTCTCGCAGCAGGTTCGAGAGCAGCATGGTGTGCAGTCCGTGTCCTGATCTCGTGGCTCTGATATGGCCAAGAATGGGCTGACCGCATAGGGCCAGATCACCGATGATGTCCAGAATCTTGTGGCGAACGAATTCATCGCTGAATCTGAGCGGTTCCGAATTGAGAATGCCATCCGGGGTCAGCGCGATCGCGTTGTCCAGCGAGCCTCCGCGCGCAAGCCCGTTTTTGCGAAGCATCTCCAGCTCTTCGATGAAGCCGAAGGTTCGTGCCGGAGCGATCTCGGCTGCATAATCGTCTTTTGGAAAACTGATCTCGCGGCGCTGAACTCCGATCATCGGATGGTTGAAGTCGATCTCACACGAGATCTGAAATGAATCGGCCGGCTCGATCGACATGAACCGGTTCTTATCGCTCACTTCGATCCGCTTGAGCACACGCAGATAGGCCCTCGGAGCCTCGAGCTGCACGACTCCTGCCTCTTCGATCAACTCGACCCACCGCCTGCTGCTGCCGTCAAGTATCGGCACCTCAAGTGAATCGAGCTCGATAATCGCATTGTCCACTCCGCTTCCGAGCAGCGCCGACAGGAGATGCTCGACCGTCGAAATCATTACCCCCGATTTCATAAGCGTCGTAGCGTAGCTGACATGCGTTACATATTGGGGGGCCGCCTGGATTTCAAAATCATTCAGGTCAGTTCGCCGGAAGAGATAGCCGGTATACGCAGGCGCCGGCCTGAGAGTCACCATGACAGGGGAATTGGAATGCAAACCGACCCCATCCGCTTTGACAGCCTTTCCAATCGTCGTCTGATTGCTCAATTATTTCGTCCCCTGTTATGTGTTCTCTTGTATTCAGGGCTTACGCAGAATCCTGTGAGCGCAGGCTGGAAGCCTGCGCTCCCAGGATTCTGCGTAAGCCCTAGTATTAAATGAAACTGCTCAGCGCCACGAGGGTTTCCAGTGGGAAGAAGTTTCCAGTTGTCCGGCCAGCAGCAGGATCCGAGTCGCCGTACTCCAAACGCTTCGAAATTCTGATATCTATTTGCAAGTCATGATCCCTTTGCAAATCTTGATCCATGATCAGATACGGGTGTGAATATTCCGTTTGCTTTTGCAAATGCTGGGGTTATGAGGATGGGAAGGATGCGAGTCAGGATGCAATGTGGTCTTATTGCTACAGCCCTGCCTTCGAACTGTTGTGACGGGGCGAGGACGGTAATTTTGTATTGAATAAAGAACAGGCTGGGAAAGGCATGCTCTCCCAGCCTGTTCTGAATAACCTGATTAGCAGGTATTGCGGTGAAGTTTAATCGAACACGCGGCGGAACTTCTTACGATTGCGTTTTCGCGCCAGCGCTGATTTGACACGGCGTTTTTCACCAGGTGGAACATAGAAGGCGTGGCGCTTGACCTCGCGGATGATATCTTCCTGCTGAACTTTACGTTTGAATCTGCGAAGCGCGCTCTCGAGCGATTCATTATCGCCCAGTCTGACTTCTGCCAATTGTCTTCACCTGCCTTTCGTGCGAACGAGGATCTTTCGCTTTCCTGCGTCTTGAGCTTTCGACCACAAGCCATGAAGGCTCAGCCGCATTTCAAGCGAACTTCAAGGATACGCTTTAACCCCCCGGGTATGTCAAGCGACTGGCGTCAGCTTTTAACTTCGCAGATTGAGAGGTAAAGTAGCCCGCATGAAAATACTTGTCATAGGTTCAGGTGGGCGTGAGCACGCACTGGTATGGGCAATCAGTCGAGGATCGTCAGACAGGCAGATCTATGCTCATCCCGGCAATGCCGGAATTCTGGATATCGCGCGGCAAGCTGAGATGGGCGGCGGATCGGTCAGCGAGATCGCCGATTTCGCGGTTCGTTCAAAGATTGACCTGGTCGTCATCGGTCCCGAGCAGCCGCTGGTCGATGGACTGACGGATGTGCTGCAATCTCGCGGGATCGCGGTTTTCGGACCGTCAGCCGCTGCCGCAAGGCTTGAAGGAAGCAAGGTATTCGCCAAGGAGTTCATGCTGCGCCATGGGATTCCAACCGCATATTCAGTGACCGTCGATGATGCTGAAACGGCATTTTCCGCCATCGCAAAAGGAGAGTTTGGATATCCGATTGTCGTCAAGGCCGAGGGGCTGGCTGCAGGCAAGGGCGTGATCATCGCCGGGGACGCCACTGAGGCGCGTCAGGCTGTCACTGACCTGATGGTTGACCGCAAACTCGGGACAGCCGGTGCGCGTCTGATGATCGAGGAATGTCTGGTTGGACGCGAACTATCGTACCTTGTCTTCAGTGACGGTCGCGATTATTCACCGATGCCCGTGGCCCAGGACCACAAGCGAGCCTTCGATGGAGACAAAGGGCCGAATACCGGGGGCATGGGAGCATTTTCGACGCCCGGATTACTGGATGAGACTCTGGAAAGGGAGATTCAGCGGCGGATCGTCGAGCCGTCACTGGCCGGAGCTGTCGCGGACGGCTTTCCTTTTCGTGGAGTACTTTATTGCGGTCTCATGTTGACGGCTGGTGGCCCGATGGTTCTCGAATACAACGTCCGATTCGGCGACCCCGAAACGCAGGCGATTTTACGACGGATGGAGAGCGATTTCGGCGAACTGGCATTTTCAGTCGCCCGCGGAGAGCTGGGAAAGACACGACCTGTCTGGAGCAGCCAAACCAGTACTTGCGTCGTTCTTGCTTCGTCAGGTTATCCGGGAACTTATCAGACGGGAAAGGTCATAACAGGTTTGCCGGAGGCCGGGCATTTACCGCAGATTGTGGTTTTTCATGCCGGTACAAAACGGTCGGTCGAGGGACAGGTCATGACATCGGGTGGCCGTGTGCTCGGCGTGACGGCCCTGGCGGATGATCTTGAAGTCGCTTCCCGACAGGCTTATCAGGCTGTCAACCTGATCGACTTCGATGGAAAGCAGTACCGCAACGATATCGGTCATTCATAAAAAAATGGAGTACTCCTTGAGCCGGTCCTCGATCATTCGTCGAAAAAACCGGTTCAAGGCGGTACTCCATCTCTCTAGAAGTTATCCCAAAACCCCGATAAGTCCAATGAATAGGGCATTAAAAAGGGGTTTTGGGATGAGCTCTAACACTTCTGGTTCAGTAGCGCCAGGATCTGAGCCAGCGGGATCAAATCCGCGGTGCGATTCTGACGAATGGCCAGTTGTGACTGCATAAAGAGCGTGTCGAAGAGTGAGTCGGGCGTCAGCGTCACGCCATTGCTCAATGTCACGGGCGCGAAGATGATGCCGGAGCACCGGAGCGGGCTCCAGAAGGCATTAAAGACCACTGGAGAAGCCGTTCCACCCGAAAAAGCCAGACTCATCTGTGTCGCCACGAATTGCTTGTTCATCTGTTGCATCGCGCCCGATCCGCCCAGAAGCGCGATCTTGATCTGTTCCCGGCTTCGCTGGATGCTGACCGGATTGTTAAGGTTAACGCCGCCGATCAGAATCGATCCGTTGGGCAGGAAATTATTGATGCGCAACAGATAGCTCTCAGGCGAACGGAAACAGATAGTGTCGCACTTGAACGGCATAGCCGGCGGAGTCGGCGTTGGAGTGGGAGTCGGCGTCGGAGTCGGATCAGGAGTGGGAGTCGGCGTTGGAGTCGGCGTCCCGTATGGCGTCGGAGTCGGCGTCGGCGTCCCGTATGGTGTCGGAGTCGGTGTCGGCGTTCCATACGGAGTTGGCGTCGTCGTAGGTGTCGGCGTCGGAGTCGGAGTCGGCGTCTGGGTTGTGAAGCAGCCAGCGCATATCACATCGCACAGCAGGCCGGTCGGGAAGACGCCGAATTGATTGGTGAAAACTCCCAGCCCCTCGACCTCGTTGCCCATCCGTTTTACGATCACGCCGGTCGGAACGACTGAAGTCGTGCCTGTTCCGCCCGTCCTCTTGATCTTGATCCCCATCTGATAACAGGCGTTGAGCGGGGATTTCGGGTCCATCGACCAGATCATCGTCAACATCGGAGTGCGAATCCCCGCGAAGCCGGCCGGGCTCATCATCGGGATGAAGCTGCCTGCGCCGAAGGGGCCATTATTGTTGATGTAAAATGAGATGTTGGGATTTATCTGATTGACGGTCAATCCGCCATTTTGAACCGTGAACATGGCCAGAATCTGGACTCCGCTTCCGTCAGGATTCTGAACAGTCATTGTCACCATATCGCCTTCGGTCTGGCCGTTGGTTGCGATATAGAAGAACCCGTCCCAGAAGCTGTCGGTGCATGACGATGCCATGACAGTCGTGTTCGGTGTAATCGCCGAAATGCCTGAAGTCGGCGCGCCAGTGTACTGCGGTTGCAGGCCGAATGTTTGCTGATTGAGGTTGAAGAGCGCAGCGTCAAGACCAGACGTCGTAACCGTAAAGGTCAAAGCCTTTCCGATGGGGAAGGTGTCTTCTTCACCGTTGACAGAGCCATGAACCAGCAGCGGCGCTGTGAATTGCAGGCACAACGGATCGCCCGCTGTGATCGTGCCGCCGATTATCTGGCCATTAGAGAAGATCGGAGTCAGGCACAGGTTCTGACCTTCGATGACGTTTGACTGTCCGCTCAGATTCGTGCCTGGCGCGATCGGCAATGTCAGTCCACCAATCGTGATCGATCCTTTATTAATACCATTGTTGGTATTAAAAGCCGTTACGACGCCGCAGATTCTGGTTGAGTTCCCGGATCCGGCCTGGATCGAACTTGGCCCGACCACCTGGCCGTTGATATCCAGCAGGCCTGACAGGCACTGCTTCGATCCGATGCTTACGCTGCCCAGGCCAACCCCGGCGCCGATCGTGAAATTGAGACCACCGATTCCCAGAGAACCCGGCAGCGAACTGGTCGCAGCGGTGTATCCTGTCACGGTCCCGCAGACCTGAATCGGATTAATTATATTCACGCTGATCGCGCTCGGAGTGGTGACCTTGTTAAGATCGCTGAGCGATGCCGTCAGGCACATGTTCGAATTGACTGCGATGGTATGATCGCCATTGATAGCCGTTCCGGCTGCGATCTGGTATGTCGCGCCACCGATCGTGATCGATCCTTCAGTGCCAATGGTTGCGGCTTTGTAATTGGTCACGCTGCCGCATACCGTCACCGTCGATCCGGCTATAGTCGTTGGCGGAACCAGTTGCTCTTCATTATTAATTGTCAGATCGAAACACTGCGTTCTGCCGGGCGTGATGATATTTTGTCTGCCGATCGTCGTCCCCGGAGCGATGGTATAGACCGTCCCATCGACCTTTAGTGATCCGGCCGTGGTCGCTGTCGCCGGTGTAAATGATTGTACCTGCCCGCAAATCTGGGCGGTCGTGGTCGCGGTCACATATGACGGCGACCACTTGGCGATCGCCGTGATACACACGACCATCAGTAGGGTTAAAAATGTCGTTTTCATTTTCATGGAACTGTCTCCTCGAGCTTTTACCATTCCGACAAACATCTGCTCAGGGTCAGGCGGTGCGATGTGAGTGTGTTGTCAATGAAGACCATGGCGCACTTCAGCCTGAAATGTGCACACGACCCATGAGATCCAATCGGGGGAGTTGACTGGTATAGGGTTCACTGTTCAGTGAATAGGTTATGTTGTTAAGATAACGACCTTTATCGCCTTTGTTCGTGGGGTGACGATAAAGGGGCTGTTTAACCTGTATACCTGGTTGCTTCAGCCTTTTTCCGATGCCATCAGGCTAAGCAATCGATATATCAGGTGTTTGGCTATATGCCGCGGTTAATCTGTTCAGTCTCGTGATTGGGGTGTGAGTGATGACCGAACGGGACAATGGAATTGCCTCGGATCGGTCTTATATAAAGATTCTCAAAATAGCAATCCCAAACCCAACCCGAGAAGTTCACGTCGGTGAGGCCCAGGATAATTTCCAGGTGAGGCCCTCATCCGATGCCCTAGTTTACGCAAAATATCCGGTTGAGTCTATAGGTTTTCAATGTTCGGGGCAATTTTAATCTTTGTGTATCAACCAGTTGTAGGGAATTGCAGGGCAAATTCGTGTCGATGGGAGGGATTTCCTGGCGGCATCAGCTTCCGGCAAAGATCTCCAGAGAATGCAAATCATGAATGATGATCGATCTCCCGTTCAATTCGATCAAGCCATTTGTTTGCAGACGGTTAAGAGCTCTGGATACGACTTCTCTGACTGACCCGATTCGAGCGGCGATCTGTTGATTGGTCAGGACCAGATCAAGTTTAAGGGAAGTTTCCGACTTTTTCCCGCGAATTCTGGATTCAGTAAGAATCCACTGAGCCAGGCGCTGATCGACTTCGTGAAGCGAGAGGGCTTCCACGAGCTCTGCACATCGGCGAAGTCGTCCCGCCAGCAGCCTTGTCGCAGCCAGCGCGATCAGGGGATGAGACATGCACAATGCCCGAACATCGCGCTTACTGATAAAGAGCAGGACCGAATCTTCGTCAGCCGCGACATTAGAAGGGTATGGTTTATCGTCAAATACAGGAAGTTCGGCGATTGTGGCTCCGGCCCGTTCGACATGAATGACCTGTTCGCGCCCGTCCAGACCTTCACGATAGGCGTGCAGCGATCCTTCCACGATCACAAACAGTCCCGCCGCCTCATCGCCTGCAAGGAAAAGCACTTCGTCGCGCTTGATTCGTCGCTCGACTGCCACTTCAGCCAGTTCGCGCAGTTGAGCTTCATCCAGCCCGTTGAAGAGAACCGTCCGTCTCAATGCCTCGATCTTGTCGGTTATCATTGCCGAAATGATGGCGCGGAAACCGTTCAGATTCAAGCGTTGTTGAAACTTATCGAGATGAAAAGAAGGAATATCAGCGAATAGATGATCTCCAGAACCCCTGCCCTTGTCAGATTGACCTGACTGGAGGGCTTGAACAGACTCCAGAAGGTTCTCGCAAGGATTGGGAGAAAAGCGATCAATGCGATGTACGGCAGTCTGTTTGTAGCAAGCAGGACTACAAGTCCGATTACCAGGAACGAATGGTAGAGGAGGCAATTAATTCTGATCCGCTGCTTGAGATCCTGTTTGCGGGGATTGATTGAGACAATTCTCAGTCTGACGTAAAAGATGCTGCTCGCGAAATAGAGCGCGCTCAGTACCCAAAGCCAGAAAGATGTTGAATTGAGTGCGCCGGTTGCCGCGTAATAAGCCGCCGGAGCCGTCATTGTTAATCCGACTATGACCAGCAGTTCGTTGGTCAGCTTTCGATCCTCGAACTGTGTTGCCTGGCGACCGTTGAGGACGAGCAGAACTATGCCGGCCGCTGCCATCGGAATCAGCATCTTCATCCCGTAAACCAGAATCAATGGCGCGCCGCTGAGCGCCGATATGGCGATGTAGCAAATCAAAAGCCTGCCGGCGCGGGTCGCTTCCTTCCCGCGTGTCCGGGCTCTCCACCAGATGAGCAGTGATTCTCGCGAGATGAAAAACGCCGTCGCCGACAGCAACAGGAGCAGGACCGGAAGATTGACCGCCCGCGCTACGGCCACTCCAAGAAGGAATGGCACATAGAGCATTGCCCACGCGCCATGCTCTTTCGGTAGCAGAAATCTGGATCGAATGCTCATATTTTCATCTCCCAATGCCCGCATTCAAATCAAACCATATCAATATTTTGACCGCTATGACATAAGTCACATCAGAATCGGCATTGGTTATTTAAACTCTAAACTCACGGCAGATAAACCACAATCTTCATGATCTTTAAATTCAGCGACGGAGGTATTATGAACATCAGTCAGACGAATACAGTTGCGGAACTGGCGGTTGAAAACCCTGCGACGACGCGAGTCTTCGAGAAATACGGCATCGATTACTGCTGCGGTGGTAACCGGACACTGGTTGAGGCCTGTCACCTTGCCGATGTAGATTATGACCAGCTGGTCAATTCGATAAACGAGGCGGCAGGGAAGGATGCGAATGAAAAAGGAGACAGCGACTGGCGGAGGGAATCGTTGAAGGCAATGATGGCGCATATCATCGATACGCACCATGTCTTCACCCGAACCGAGCTGGCTCGATTGAACGAACTATTGGCAAAAGTATGCGATCGACACGGCGCCAAACACCCTGAACTGGCCGAGCTTCAGGTGCGGTTTCATGATCTCAGACAGGATCTGATCCCGCATATGCTCAAAGAGGAGCAGGTGCTATTCCCTTACATTGATCAACTTGAACAGGCTCTCACCGGCAATGCTGAATTGCCAGTGCCGTTTTTCGGAACCGTCCGGAATCCTGTGAATATGATGGAGCGTGAACATGATGCCGTCGGAGCCCTTTTGCGCGAGATACGGACCTTGACAAGTGACTTCACGCCACCTCAAGATGCCTGCATCAGTTATCAAACTCTATACGGAGCTTTAAGTGATTTTGAAGCGGATCTGCACCAGCACATCCACCTTGAAAACAACATTCTGTTCCCGCGCGCTGTCGCGTTCGAAAAATCCTTTGCCAGCGCATCGTCAGAAGACAGACCGGATAGTCAATCGTGTGGCGGTCATTCATCTGGTGGTCATCCTTCTGGCGGATGTTTCGGCGCGTAGGATTATCACCATCAATCTGGATTCGAGATGAATAATCGCATCTTGCGAACGATCGTTCCCGGGACCATTATCGGCATAGCTTTGGGGATTGGAATATATACCTTCGTTTATGCCAGGGGAGGCTCTTATCTTGTGAACGACCCGGCTTCGTGCGCCAATTGTCACATCATGCGCGACCAGTATGACGGCTGGGTCAAATCAAGCCATCATAATGTTGCGACCTGCAATGATTGCCATACTCCGTCCGGGTTCATCGCGCAATACGCCACCAAGGCTTCGAACGGTTTCTGGCATTCCTACGCATTTACGACCGGCGACTTTCATGAGCCGATTCGAATAAAATCAGGAAATCTGGCAGTGACCGATAATGCCTGCCGTAAATGCCATCTCGATCTGATCGAGGGCATTGAAGGCGGACACGCGAAGGGATCCGAAACAGTCTCCTGCCTTCGTTGTCACCGCAGTGTCGGACACATGCATTGAATAAGCAGGCAGTGGGCAGTGGGCAGCAGGCAGCAGGCAGTAGGAAGTTGGCAGTTTCCAGTTTCCAGTATTCTGGTCAGTGCCAGTATATTTCAGTGAACAAGGTTGCGATTAGTATTTAAAGCGAAGCCTGGAGATGCGGCTGGAAACTGGAAACTGAAACTTCATACTGCCAAATGCCAACTTCCTACAGATAAACCCGGAAAATACGATGACAGACACACCCAATAGCATAAAAAAAAGCAGAGGCAGCAATCGCAGGTTTATTTTGTTGACGGCGGTGATAGCCACGCTTGCCACCATCGCCGGAGTCGCCCTTTTGATCAATATATTCGAACGTCAGCAGGAGGGCAAAAATCCATTCTATCGCGTGGTAGATTTGACTGATGAGATCGACGATCCGGAAGTCTGGGGCAAGAATTTTCCTTTACAGTATGACGACTACAAACGGACTGTAGATCAGGTGCGCACACGTTATGGCGGCAGTGAGGCTTTGCCGCGAACTCCGACGTCGGCAGATCCGAGAAACGTCGTTTCGCAATCGAAGATCGAAGAGGACGAACGCCTGAAAATAATGTGGGCTGGATACGCTTTTTCGAAGGACTTCAGGGAGGAGCGCGGTCACGCATTCATGCTCGAGGACCAGACCCTCACCGAGCGCCAGCAGGTTGTCCAGCAGCCTGGCACCTGCATGCACTGTCACGCCTCGGTCTATCTGCCATACAAGAAACTGGGCAACGGCGATCTGGTCAAGGGCTTCGAGGTCATGAATCAGATGCCATATTTCGAGGCGCGCAAGAAAGTGTCTCACCCGGTCGCCTGTATCGACTGTCATGATCCGGCGACGATGCAGTTGCGCATCACGCGTCCGGGCTTCATAGAGGGGATGCAGGCATTCAAGGCTTCGCAGGGAGTGGCCAGTTACGACGTCAACAAGATGGCGACGCGCCAGGAGATGCGTTCATTCGTCTGCGGTCAGTGCCATGTCGAGTATTACTTTAAGGGGCCGGAAAAAAGGCTGGTCTACCCCTGGTCGAAAGGGCTCAAGGTTGAGGATATTCTGGCCTATTACGACGAGATCAAGTTCAAGGACTGGACGCACAAAGATACCGGAGCTCCGGCACTGAAGGCACAGCATCCCGAGTTCGAGATGTGGAATCAGGGAATTCACGCCCGATCCGGCGTTTCATGCGCCGATTGCCACATGCCGTACAAGCGACAGGGAGCGCTCAAGATCAGCGACCATCACGTTCGCAGCCCGCTGCTCAACATCAACCGGTCGTGTCAGACCTGCCATAAGTGGCCGGAAGAAGAGCTGCGCGCCCGCGTCGAGACAATTCAGGAGCGAAATTTCAAACTTCGCAATCTGGCCATGGATGCGCTTATGGACCTGATCAGTGATCTCAAACGCGCGCGTGAAGCCGGGCGTACTGACGGAGAACTGGCGACGGCACAGGACTTCCAGCGAAAGGCGCAGTTCTATCTGGATTTCGTCGAAGCCGAGAATTCGACTGGCATGCACGCGCCGCAGGAAGCCGCACGCATCCTCGGCGAGTCGATAGACTTTTCGCGAAAGGGCCAGAACGCGCTGCGCTGACGGTTGTAAGACCTCTGATTGGGTAACCACGGAGGGAGAGTCATGAAACCGCACTTTATAAATAGATATGTCTCAATTCTCGCAGGTCTAATCTTAACTTCATCACTGGTAACCGCTCAATCGACCGGAAGCCAGGTCTCTGCGCCATCATCCACGCCAAAACCCGCATCATCGACTTCTCAGGATGTGATCAAGATCGGAAAAGTCACCTTGAGCGGCAGCCTGCGGTTTCGAGCTGAGGGCTGGGACTGGTTCGACACCAGCGCGGCTGATGACGAATACTGGTTCGGTGCAGCGTTATTGCGTGTCGGGCTCAGCCAGCAGACAGAACGGATCGACTGGCAAATTGAAGGCGCATTTCCTGTCCTGATGGGGCTGCCTGATGATGCGATTGCGCCCGGTGCCCAGGGGCAGCTCGGCCTTGGAGCCACCTATTACGCCGCCAATCGAAATCAGGATGCCGGGGCATTCATCAAGCAGGCCTTCGTTCGTATCAAGGGCATCGGAGGCGATAAGGCGAGCAATCTTCGAATCGGCCGTTTCGAATTCAATGACGGAACCGAAATGGCTCCCGCTGATCCATCACTGGCGTTGATCAAACGCGATCACATTTCGCAGCGACTGATCGGTACATTCGGCTTCACGCATATCGGCCGCAGTTTCGATGGCCTTCATTTTGCACGCACCTCGAAAGGCAATAACATCACCTTTGTCGGCGCACGACCTACCGAAGGCGTCTTTCAATTGCGCGGCTGGAAACAACTGGACGCCGATTTCTACTACGGCGCTTTCACAAAATCGCTCAAAACCAGTTCCAGCGAAGCTGATCTGCGTCTTTTTGCCATCCACTACCACGATGGACGAAGAGCCGTCAAGACCGACAACAGGCCGCTCGCGGACAGGGTAGCAGATACTGAAAACATCCGCATCAACACTCTGGGAGGCCATTACATCACGACCTTCAAAGCAGGGTCAGGAAAAGCGGATTTTCTGTTCTGGGGCGCTGGTCAGTTCGGAAGCTGGGGCAGGCTTGATCATCGTGCCGGGGCCGTCGCTGTTGAGGCCGGATACCAATTCAAAGGCGCTGGGTTCGACAGGATCCAACCGTGGATTCGGGGCGGGTACTTTCGAGGTTCGGGCGACTCGGACCCCGGCGACGACCGTCATGGCAGCTTCTTCCAGAACCTTCCGACTCCCCGCATCTATGCCCGCACGCCATTTTACGATCTGGTCAATAACGAGGACACTTTCGTTCAGCTGAGGCTCAAGCCGCACGCCAGAGTCGGGCTCAGATCGGATCTGCGTCACATCAGATTGAGTAGTGAAAAGGACCTGTGGTATCTGGGTGGAGGCGCTTTTCAGGGGCAGACCTTCGGATATGTCGGTCGCCCATCCAACGGCGAGCGGACCCTGGGCACGATGGTCGATTTCAGCTTCGATCTGACGATCACACCGAAGACCGCTTTCACGTTCTATATCGCGGGAGTTCGAGGCGGAGGCGTGATCGAGAAAATATATCCGGAAGGAAAAAACACAAGGTTTGCTTACTTCGAACTGACACAGAGATTTTGAAGAAGTTCATCCACAAAGGACACGAAGAAGCACAAAGGATTCAAAATAGGTATGAAAACTCTGATATTTTGTCTTTTCTTTGTGAAACTTCGTGTTCTTTGTGGATAGTCCCTCTTTGTATTGGTTAGTGGGTGATTATGTGTTTTCTGACAGGTGATCGCTACCCGATCTTTCTGCCGCCGACCCGTGGTTCGAGTCGGGGACGCGAGTCGTCAAGATCCCTGCTGAAGACTTCGAGTATTGGATACCATGCGCCGTCCGCTGCAAAGGGGACGTACTCGAATCCTCTCCCGAACGGATCGTCATAGCGTTTTGTAGTGTAATCTATTCCCAGAGCGGAATAGATAGTCGCCGAGACGTCCTCGTAGGTGGCCGGTCGCCCCTGTGACCAGCCCGGATCAAGTGTATTGAGTCCTTCGGCCGTTGTAGATCCGATCGTTCGCCCGCCTCCGACGCCGCCGCCGGCAAAAACCGTGAAATGGACGAAATAATGGTCTCTTCCCTGAGCAGCGTTGAGACCGACGGTGCTGCCGCTGCGAACCGTTCGTCCGAATTCGCCCATAACGACGATCAGAGTTTCATCGAGCAGAGCCTCCCTTCGTACCGGGCTGCTCGGAGAGGTCCTTCAACAGATTGGCAAAGCCGGGATCGAATTGGGCAATCGGGCGATAGATACCCTGCCCCGGAGTGAATATCGCCTGGTGATTATCCCATCCGCCGATGTTGATCTGGATGAATCGTGTTCCGAGATCCGATTTGACGAGATTTCTGGCTACGATGCACGAGTTGCCGAAACCGCTGTTGCCGTATCGCTGCTGGTCCTCTGACGTGAATCTGAAGACCGCATCGACCTCAGGGTTGTACATCATGGCGCGGCTCTGTTGATAGAAGCCCTCCATGTCGGATACGTCTTCACCCAGCAGGGAAGTGGTGCGCAGATCGCCATCGATATCCTTGAGCATCTGATACCGGGTTTCGAAAGTCGTCTGGCCATCCGGGTTGTTCAGATTCGACAGTCCGTTGGCTGCTGCGGTCACGGCGAAAGGCGAATAGCGGGCGTTGAAATATCCTGAACTGACGACATTGCCTCCGTTGAGTGTGACGAAACCGGGCAGTCTGTGGTGTGACTGCCGCTGCGCTTCAAACTCCAGCGCAGCGACCGCGCCGATGTTGGGCGCGATCTTGCCGAGTGCGGCGCTCGGATTTCGCGAAATCTGAGACCAGACCTGCTGCAGGGAATGAACGAGCGCCGGTGCGCGCATGCTCCGCACAATGGCGATCTTGTCCAGTTGCTGGGCAGTATTCGGCATGAGCCCCTTCGGAAACAGTATTCCGTTGATAGTTTCCGGAGCGAAATCGGCCGGCGTCCACGATCCGGGCTTGAAATCGAAAGTGTCGACGTGGCTCGCCGCTCCCTGCAGGTGGATGAAGATGCAGTTGCGCGCTGTACTTTTCAGTTGAGCGCTGTAATCGGTCGTTCTGGCCGCCAGTGTGTTCTCGGAAAGCATCGGCACCACGAAAAATCCCGTTACGCCGGTTCCTGCTATGCGAAAGAAATCGCGCCGGCCAAGCATCGGCCCGAGCCCGAATAGTGACGGATTGGCAGGTCGCAACGGTTTGCATACTTCGCACGAATGTCCAAATTCAAGATGTTTATCCATACCTGATGACCTCGCTATCTCGATTCTTTTCCGATGTCGATCGAACCTCAGTAGTTGAAGATGAAATCAACCTTGTTGAGCAGCACCCATTGCAGGCTCTCTGTCGCTGCCTGCCGGCTCATTCTTGAATAGTAGGGCAGGATTTTCGCTTTCTCGGCATCGGACGGATACCGGGACAGAGTTTGCAGATAGAGCTGCGTGATGAGTTGATCGTTGGTCAGGCTAGCATCGCTCAGCAACCTTCGCACAGTCGAGGGGATTTCGGGCGTATTCGGAATATTTGTGATCCGGTTGCTGTTATGAATGCGGCTGTTGACGAACGTATTGTTCATCAGGTTCAAAGACTGAAGAATCGAGGAATCCGATGTTCGCAGATTGCCGTCTCTGTTGCCGCGCAGGAAGGAATCAAGGAAGAGCCGCGAAGTGCCGTTCTGTCTGGGTTCACGAGGTTCGGGCATCTGACCGGCCCAAAGAATTTCGCGCAGCTTGACCCCGTCGTCGCCCATGACCGGATATCCCAGAATCGTCTGATTGGTCGTGCTGCCGGCGTTTCGGAATGTCGTTACCGGCGGCATCCCTGTCGCTCGAATGATCGCATCATGAATCTCTTCGGCGTCCAGTCGACGGACGAATTTGCGGGCGTAATAGGGAACATACGCGATGCTCCATTCACCCGGATACTGTGTCGAGAGCTGATAGGCGTTCGATTTGGCGATCAATCCGATGATATGCCGAAGGTTGAAACCGTTGGTGGTCATTTCTGCGGTCAGAGCATCGAGCAGCTGTGGATTGGCAGGTTGCGGAGCCCAGCCTTCGGGCAGTTCCTGCTCCCCGCTCAACCGGTTGAGATCGAACGAGTCCGAAGGTGAAACCAGCGCCTCGACCATCATCTCTTCCCAGAGATAATTGACGATCGCCCTGGCGAACTGCGGATCCGAGGTGATCTGTCGCGCCAGCGCCTGACGGCGATTTTCGCCCTGATTCAATCCGCCTCCAAAGAGGTATTTTGGATCGACGAAGCTCTTGCCATTGATCGGAGCGCGCGTCTGGCGGTTGCCCGAATTGGTGTTGAGCTGATACTCGCCCGTCGCGTTTTCTGTGACGGTATAGATGCCGTAGTTGACGTCATTACTGGCGCGCTGGAAGGCACGGCGGGTCCGCGCAAAGAACGCGCTCATACCCCAGGCATCGGAACGTTTAATTGATGCGCCCCACAGGTTGATCGCGTCCAGATGTCCGGCCCCATCGTGGCAGAGCAGGCAGTCCATCGAACCGAGCCCCAGAAAGACGCGCGAAGTCTGTACCGCCAGCCCGTCCATCGTATCCTGCGCCGGACCCATCGGCACATTGCCGTTGACGATGTAATTGACCGCTCCATTGGTGTAATTCGAACCATTGGCCGTAATCAATTCAGTGGCTATCTGGGCGTAACTCTTGTTAGTCGCGATCGATTGACGAACATACTGGTAATAGGACTCGCGTCCGCCGATATATAGATTGATATTCGTTGCGAAGGAGTTGATGTTGAGCAGGTCGCCGAAAAAGAGCGACCATCTGTCGACAAACTCGGGTGATGCGATCAGCTTGTCGACCAGCACTTCGCGTTTGTAAGGATTGGTGTCGCTCAGAAAACTGTTGACGGCTTCGGGAGAGGGAATCTGTCCGGTCAGATCCAGCGTAACGCGTCGCAGAAATTCGGCATCCGAGGTCAGCGGCGCAGACTGAATGCCGTCACTCGCCATCTTGTCGAAAAGGATGTTATCGATCAGGTTCTTTCGCGGAATGTCCTGCGCGGGGATCAATTTCATGGCGCGTCGCTCAATTGCGCCGTTGAATGACTCGGTGAGTCGTGAAATCCCACGCCGGTGACGCGCCTGCGAGTCCAGGAATCTCGCTGGATCCTGCAGAAAATTGCAATCAGATGCAATTGCGGTGTCGGGCGGCGCCTGCGCAACTCTGACACGTCCACCGCGCTGCTGCGCATCGACGATCGCCCTGATCGTTCCAGTTCCCCATCCTGACAGTTCCGCCGGGATGAGAATAGTCGCCGTTATGAATATTACCGCCACGAATCTTTTCACGAAGGGACTCGACCCTGCTTTTTTGTGAAATTCGTCTATGCCTTCATTCTTTGGCATGAATTCCTCCCGATACTGTTACTTAAATAGTCTTTAAATCTGGGTAGGGGATGCCCCATAACTAAATCTGTCCTGTCGGGGCAGACATCGATCCGTCGAATAATACAATAAGCCGTTTGATTAGACATCCAGGTGGGTGGATTGGTCTAAGTTTTTTTCGCAGCCGGATAATACCATATGTCAGATTCGCCACAATATGTTTTCTTCTCTAATGAAATAATTGCATTGATCAAATGGAAATGTTATTTACTGGTTTCGCACAGGCAGCGACCTCAGAAAAATGAATTTGAGCCATCAACCGGCAGGTCAAAAGCGCAGCCGGGTCAAGGAGCCAGTGAATGGAAAATCGCGGAGTAGAAGATTACCTGATCACGCCACCACGCCCGTTCAAGTTTCCGCAGCCGCCGACCTTCGGCAGCGTTGAGGAAGAGCGAGTGCACCGCAAGCAGCGTCTGGCCGCCGCATTCCGCTTATTTGCCAAATTCGGTTTCGATGAAGGCGTGGCGGGGCATATCACGGCCCGTGATCCTGAGAAGACAGATCATTTCTGGGTCAACCCTTTCGGCATGGATTTCAGCCAGATTCGCGTCTCCGATCTGATTCTGGTCAATGATAAGGGCGAGGTAGTCGATGGCGAATATCCCGTCAACGCGGCGGCGTTCGCCATTCATTCCGCAGTTCACGCCGCCAGACCTGATGTCATAGCCGCCGCGCATGCGCATTCGATGTACGGCAAATCATGGTCGGCTCTGGGGCGGACTCTCGATCCGATCACTCAGGATGCCTGTGCATTTTATGACGATCACGGAGTCTTCGACGATTACACGGGAGTCGTCCTCGATACTGCCGAAGGAGACCGCATCGCCCGTGCGCTGGGCAATGGCAAAGCCGCTATCCTGCGCAATCATGGTCTGCTGACTGTCGGAAAATCCGTTGATGAGGCCGCCTGGTGGTTCATCACCATGGAGCGCAGCTGCCAGGCTCAATTGCTTGCCGAAGCGGCCGGCGAACCCCACCTGATCAGTCCTGAAAACGCGAAACTGACCTCCCAGCAAGTCGGTTCGGCCATCGCCGGCTGGTTTCAGTTTCAACCTCTCTGGAATCGCATCACCCGCGAACAACCTGATCTGTTTGAGTAACGCTGTTGGCAGAAACAAAGAAAGTTTCCAGTAGAAAGGAGTTTCCAGTTTCCAGTTTTCCGGTCAGGAGCAGGTTCTTCCCCTACCAAACAGCTCGCGATTATTTCTATTTGCGAATCTGTGGCAAACGACTGGAAACTGGAAACTTCTTCCCACTGGAAACTACCTCTGACTGGAAACTTCTCATACTCTAAAAAACTATCGTGAATTCAGTCGGCTGTCCGGGCAGGCTCTCAAGCGAGAATTCGAAACCATGCTGATCCAGAATCTCCTGCACCATGGTCAGGCCAATGCCCTGGCCGTTATCTTTTGTGCTGAAGAATGGCGTGAAAAGATTTGATCTTACTGTCTGGGAAAAACCGCCTCCCGAATCCCTGATGCAGACATAAGGTTTGCCGTTTTTGTGCCCGGTTACGATCGTGATGCGGCCGTCATTTCCGATCGCTTCGATAGCGTTCTTCAGGATATTGACGATGACCTGTTCTATCTGATTGCGGTCAATTCTAACCGGCGCGATCGGTTCCTCTATCTCCCAGTGAATTTCGATTCGACGTTTTTCGCACTCCGCCCTGAAAAGCAGAGCTGTCTCACGGATCGTCCCGGTGATATCGACTCTGCTCAGGCTTGGAGGCGGCAATCTGAAGACATCGGCGAAATTGCGCATGAAGGTATTGAGTTGCTCGGTTCGATTAATGATGACGCGGATCGCATTTTCGAAATCTGTGCGATCGTCATCCTTGAGCTGATCGGTATAGTGGAGGCTTGAATGGAGCAGGGAATTGGCCGAACCGATCGAATTGTTCACTTCGTGTGACATCATCCGGATGACTTTCTCATAAGCTGTCTTCTCAGCCTGACGCAACTCTTCCGTCAGTTCTTCCATTATCAGGAAATCCCTGGTGAATCCGCGATCCAGAAACTGCGAGCGGCGGCATTTGATTCGGCGACGTCCGAAGAGCGTCAACACATCTGACCCGCCCGGATCGATGCCTGCCAGATTGCCGGCAATCGGACTTTTAAGGTCCGCCAGCTTCGTCCCGGTCAGTTCGTCGGGCGAAGACTGAAGGAACCGGCATGCAGCCGGATTGACCATGGCTATTCGGCCGTCGAAATCGAACGTGATGATTCCCGTTGGCGAGGCGGAAAGGACCTTTTCAAGAAAGTAATTTTGTTCCTGCATGTGCGTCCGTTCAGCGCGCAGGTGATCAGCCATCTGATTGTAGACCCCGATCAATCGATCCATTTCAGGCTGTCCCATCTCTCGAAACCTGGAGGTGAAATCGCTGTCCTGGATGAACTGGGCCCCGGTGTTGATCAGATCGACAGCCCCGAACAGATTCCTGATCATTCTCAGGCCATACAGCAGCGACACGACGAAGACGGCTTCAACCGCAAGCAGCCATCGCCTGTGATCGAGCAGCACGTATATCGATACGCCGCCAAACAGCAGGTGCATTACGATCAGATAGAGGGTGAATTTGAGGCGCAGGGTCATGAGAGTTAAAAGTAAAAAGTTAAAAGTTGAAAGTCAGAAATCAAATGTTGCCAACATTTTAAAAGACGAAAGTTTTCCGACTTTCAACTTTCAACTTTCAACTTATCTCATTCATGGATTCCAAACTTCTCGAATCTTCGATAGAGGGCGGCTCGGCTCAGGCCCAGAGACTCGGCGACCTTGCTGACATTTCCCTGATAATGTTCGAGAGCCTTGACGATCATTGCCTTCTCCATATCGTCGATGGTCATGGAGCCGACCTGGGGCAGAGGATCGCGTCGTTCTTCGCGGGCGTCCATTTCGAGCGCCAGTTCGAGATCGCTGACCTGGAGCAGGTCATGTGACCCGACAAGCAGCGCCCGTTCGATGACGTGACGAAGCTGGCGGATGTTGCCGGGCCATGGCTGATGTTGCAGCCAGCGCAGCGCCGCATCGGCGAAGGCAGCTTCCGGACGGCGGTAGAGGTGTGCCAGTCGTCGCAGGAAATGTCGTGCGAGCAGCGGGATGTCGCCGGGGCGTTCGCGCAAGGGAGGAAGATGAATGGCGATCAGATTAAGCCGGTAGAGCAGGTCTTCGCGAAAACCTCCGGTATCGACCATCTCAGCCAGATTACGGTTCGTCGCCGAGATGACGCGCAGATCGACGGTTCGCGTCGTGCTCGATCCAAGCACCTCATAGGTGCGATCCTGCAGAACCCTCAGCAGTTTGACTTGTGAGCCCGGATCGAGATCTCCGATTTCATCCAGGAAGATCGTTCCGCCGGCGGCCGTCTCGAATCGCCCTTTGCGATCCTGACGGGCGTCGGTGAAGGCGCCTTTGACGTGCCCGAACATCTCGCTTTCGAAGAGCGATGCCGGAATCCCGCCCAGATTGACCTTGACATGCGGCTTGTCGCGGCGGTGGCTGTTACGGTGAATTGCATCGGCGATCAGCTCTTTGCCCGTTCCGCTTTCACCCGTGATCAGCACTGAGGCGTCTGTCGCCGCGACGCGCCCGATCAGTTCCAGGACCCGTAACAGGCGGGGATCATCACCGATCAGATCCGAGAAATCATAGCGGGCATCAAGTTCGCCGCGGGTTGGAGTCCCGTTTTGAACTCCTGCCGAGCCAGCGGCTGCAAGATCGAGCGCCGTGCGGACTGCCAGCAATATCTGCTGATGGGTCCATGGTTTGGTGATGAAATCCGAGGCGCCTTCCCTTATCCCCTGGACGGCAAGCTCGATCGATCCCCAGGCGGTGATCAGTACGACAGGTAAACCGGGTTTGAGCGCCTTGATCTTCCTGAGAAGATCGACCCCTTCTTCGCCAGAGGTCTGCCGGGAGAAGTTCATATCCTGCAATACGACGGAGAAATCCGTCCGGCCGATCTTCTCGATCGCCTCTCCCGGCGAGACGGCTGTCTGTGATCTGAAACCCGACTGCTTGAGCAACAGCGAAAGCGATGTCGTCACCGAGACATCGTCATCGACGATCAGTATCTGTTCATCTCTCTGGCGCATCAAAATCCCGTCTATGGTGCTGCGCCGTCTGGCGCGGCACACCGCAACTGCGAGCGTCAGCGAGTAGCAAACTGACGCGAAGTCGCGTTCAACTGAAAATCGCTGTAATCATATCTTCGCCTCCATTTACGAAGGACAGTCTCCGCGCGTTCCATCATTCATAATGGAGTGCTTCCGCAGGAACCACTCTTGTCGCGAGCATGCTCGGATAGATGCCCGCAAGGATCGCCAGCCCATAGATCATAACTAATGAAATTCCGACCGCCCAGGCGAAGATTTGCGGGTCGGCAAATGCGAAGAAATCGAGCAGCGGGAACTGGACGACAACGATGACCCCGATGAGCACGCCGAAACTGGCGATCAGCAGGACCTCGCCCAGTATCTGTCGATATATCCTGTGGCGCGTTGCGCCCTTGGCCCTACGCAAACCGATCTCTTTCGTTCGTTGTGTGACATTAAGCCACAGCACGCCGGTCAGTCCAAGCCCGACCATAACGAGCAGGAAGGCTGCAATCAGACCGAATGCGGCGATTGGAACCAGGTATTGCTGCAGCATCCTGTCGCGCAGCTCGGTCAATGGTCTGATCTCGATTGACCACTCACTGGCCTCCGCCTGCAGCCGTTTGAGCAGCTTCTCTTCGAATGCGGCAGTCGTTCCGGGCCGAACCCGTATGATGATAGTTTGAGGATGTATCTCAGTCGAGTTTTGCAGATCATGGCGAAAGAACATAAAGCCCCGATGTTCGGCGAATTCACCGCGATTTCGATAATCCTCGATCACACCGACCACGCGGAGCTCTTCCACGGGTTTATTGTCGCGTGACGGTTCGGCGACATTCTTTCCGATCGGGTCCTCGTCGCCGAACATCATATCCGCCATCTTCTGGTTGATGACGACCGGCTTGTAGTTTTTGACACCATCGTCTTCCCGGCTGAACCATCTGCCTCGGATGACCTTCAAACCGAGGACCTCTTTCAGATCATCGGACGCCAGGTTCTGCCCGATATCGAAATTGCTTCCATCTTTGCTTTTACGACCGGAGTTCCAGTCTCCTCTGCCATATGGCGCCAGCCAGGTGAGAGCGGCAGTTTCAACTTCCGGGAATTCCTTTGTCGCAGCCAGCAGGGCTCGAAATGTAGCAAGTTGATTAACCTTGTCTTCTTCCGGCATGCCCTGTGAATTTTGTACTCTGATCGCCCAGACGTCGTCATACCTGAATCCGAGCGGCTTGCGGTAATTATCGAACGAATAGACAGCCATGAAGATGACCGCAAAGACCACGATGAACGAGAAGAAAATCTCGACCATGATCAGAAAATTGACCCGTTTGCGGTTCCATACGAGTTTGAGCAGATGCCTGATCATCGGACACCTCCCTGGACGGCGCCTCTCAAGGCATCGACCGGATGCAGACGCGACATACGCCACGCCGGATAGACTCCCGAGAGCAGGCCGAAGAAGACAGCCATTGCCAGCCCGTAGAGAAATATTCTGTAATTCAGCTGGAATGAGGCATAGGGGAAGAAGTCTGTCTTCGCGATGGCGTCGAGCGCGAAACGCGAGAGGATGAGACCGATTGCCCCTCCGATCAGAGTGAGCAGAACGTTTTCGAGGACGAACTGTCCAACCAGAGTCCATGAAGAAGCGCCGAAGGATTTACGGACCCCGATCTCGCCGGCGCGTTCCATGATCCGACTGACATTGATGTTGATCAGATTGATCGTCGGCAGCAGCATAAACAGCATGATCGCCGCGAATATCAGAACCATTGCCCTCAAGGGCTGGCTGGCTTCGCGGGCTGGAGTGCCTGTCATCTCACGCGAACTGCGCTCGAAAAAGGTTTCAGCGTGAGCAGATATCTGATTCCATTGTTTCGGATCGGGAAACTCGACCTGTTTCAATCTCGCCTGCACTTCCTCTCTGATTGCGGGAAAGTCGGCGGACGAAGGCGCCATAATCAGTGCGATGAAATTGCCCATCAGCTGGTCACGATAAAGCCCCGTCTTGTACGTGCTGATCGGCACCCAGATATCCGCGAAGGGTATCTGACGAAGGTATGGGACATTGTCGACCACCCCGACGACGCGGAATCTCTGCCCATCGACTTCGATCGTCCTGCCGACCGCCTGCTGATCGCCAAAGAACTTGTGTCGCGTGGCCGTGTTGATGACGGCGACGAAGTTGGCATTACGTTCGTCCTCGGTCGTGATCGGGCCACCTTCGACGAAGCTGAATTCCATGATCTTCCAGAATTCTCCGTCCGTTCGCTTGAGATATGACGGGATCTTTTCGCCCTGATGATAGGAATAGGAGAGATCGGCTTCGGTCGATAATGACATCAGTTCGATATTCGGCAGATTCTGAAAATAGCGGTTGAAGAGCTTGTATCCGCCCGGAGATATCCAGGTGCATTCTTCTTCAGGGCATCGCATCTCGATCTTAAAAATGCCCAGCGTCCGGTCGATTCTAGTCTCGGGGATTCCGGGACCGAAGGTGGAATCCAGAAGTGAAACGCCGATCATGAGGATGACCAGAGTGAAGCTGATCGCGAAGAGGCTGATGAAAGTGAAGAACTTTCTCCGCATCAGAACTTTGACGGCGATTTTCAGATAATTGATCAACATAGTGGCTCCTCCGGATTGAAATCAATTGACCTGTCGACCGTCAAAGAGCCGGTGAATGCGCTCTGTCTTTTCGGCCTGGCGTGGGTCGTGAGTGACCATGATGATCGTTGTCCCAGCCTGCTCGTTGAGTCCCTCGAGCAGATCCATGATCTCGTCTCCCATCTGACTGTCGAGATTGCCCGTCGGTTCGTCTGCCAGCAGGACCCGAGGTTTTCCGACGATTGCCCTGGCGATGGCCACGCGCTGCTGCTGCCCGCCCGAAAGCTGCGAAGGGAAGTGATGGACGCGAGAACTCAAGCCGACGCGGTCAAGGGCTTCCTGCGCCAGCCTGCGTCGCTCTCCGCCTGTCATGCTGCGCCGGTAAAGCAGCGGGATCTCGACGTTATCCTGTACCGAAAGATCGTTGATCAGATGAAATGTTTGAAAGATGAATCCGATCTCTTCGTTTCGAACACGCGACAGATTGCGATCACTGTATGAATTGATCGTTCGTCCGTTGATCACCACCTTACCGCTCGATGGCACGTCGAGCAGGCCGATGATGTTGAGCAGGGTGCTCTTGCCTGAACCCGACGGGCCCATGATCGAAATGAATTCGCCCGTCCTCACCGCCAGGTTGACGTTGGTCAGAGCGACTGTTTCGATTCGATCTGTTCGATATACTTTTTCGACCTCTTCGAGCCTGATCATCAGCTCGACACCTGCCTGGGTGTCGAGCGGTTGCGATATCGCTGCGCTGGTTGTTGTCATTTTTCCCTTCCTTATTTCAAACGTACTTCCTTGATGTGCATGTAATTTGACATATCTGAAATAATCACCTCGTCGCCTTCCAGCAAACCCTGGACGACTTCGAAATGGTCGGCTCCGGCGATGCCGAAACGGGCCGAGGTCCTGATTGCAGCATCTCCGCGAATGACAAAAACGTCGCGCACGCCCTCGCCGCCCGCAAATGGTCCTTTGCGAATCTTGAGGACCTGATCCTTACGGTCGGTTGCAATGGTTACATCGACGCGCAGATTCGACCTGAGCAATGGACTCGAACTCTGATCAAGCGTTATGAAGAGCGTCATGACGCCGTCCTTGACCGCCGGGTTGATGCGCGAAACAGTTCCGGTCAGTTTCTGGTCATTGATTTTGACGTTGGCGGGAAGCCCCGTCGTGAGCCTGCCGGCATGCACATCCGAGATTGTCGCTTCGACGCGAAAAGTCGAAAGATCGGCGATGCGGGCCAGAACATCACCCTTGTTGATCGTCGCTCCCTCGACATCGACGACCCATGTCAGCACGCCGGAACGGTCGGCCCTCGTCGTCGCCAGTTCGAGCTGGCGACGGGCCTCAGTCCGCTCCTGCTCAAGCGTCTTCATCTCAAGCGCCAGCCCTTCAAGCTGGGATCGCGTCATTTGCCGGGCCTTCTGTTTCGTTTCATCGAGTTGCTTCAATTCGAAGCGGGTCTTCTCTTCGGCCAGTTGAATCTCGCTCAGACGTTCTTCCGAGAGCAGTCCCTGGCGAAAGAGCTCCTTGTTGCGAGCCGTCGCCGCGCGTGCCGATTTGTATTCGAGACTCTTGATCTCCCACTGGTTCTCGAGGTTGATGAGTGTGTTGTCGAGATCCAGGCGTGCACGGTTCTGCTGGTTCTGTTTGAGTTCGATCTGCTGGCCCAGCTTTTCAAGCGCCAGCACCGATTCGTTAAGATCAAGCTGCAGGATTGAATCGCCGTTCGTAACGTTCGCTCCCGGCCGCTTGAGAATTCTCAGAACCCTGGCGTTGACGGGCGATGAAAGGACCTGCTCGAATTCCGGAACCACCAGTCCCGTCGCCATGACTGCGGCTTCGAGCGCCCCTTTCTCGACGCGCGCTGTTCTTATCCGGTCGCGCGCGACCGAGGGTTTTATCAGCTCAGGCCCCCAGACGAAAATCGCTATTGCACCCGCCAGCGGCACTATCATTAATATAATACGACGCATCAACTTCTTTCGTTTGACGCCTGAGTCGATCTCTCGATCCATTGCTTCCTCCAACCCTGTTGTGTCTTCCTTCTCACTTGTGTTCGTAATATTGCAAGCAGCGAGCCAGTCGGCAAATTATTGAAAACACTTGCCTTGCGGGAATGCATTCAGGACGTATTGTACGGTCTTGTACAGACGGGTGTTCGATAACGAACAACCTTCCGGAAGAGCGGCCAGGTGATGAGCTTTTTTCCTCCTCGCCCCTTGCATCTGTTCAAAGGCGCGTTTAAGATTCGACTGTCGTTTGAAAAGGGCTTACCTCTTGAGGCTCCGGTAATATACGACTTAACACTAACAATCCTTGTGATATAAAGTTAACGGATGAAGCGACTGATTCGGGTCGAGATTGTTGGACGGAACGAATTCTGGCGTAATGCCGTCATAGTTGAATGGGATTACCAGTTTCCGCAGCGGCAGCTCGTATCGGAAGAGTCCGGATTTTATATGGCAGACGAGGATTGGCTTGAGGATTTGCATCGTGTGGCCGGCCAGTGTTTTTCAAAAGTGCTGCTGGCGCCGAAAGATCCCGGCAGACGTGACCTCTTCCGGAAGATATTCCGGGTGAGCGGATCCGATTAGGCCGATCCTGTTTGAACTGATCGGTCCGGACCAGTGAACTATTTTTATAAATCCGAGGTATATACAGCATCAATGACCAAACGAGTTTTTAAATTTTCAATCGCTCTGGCTCTTTTGACGATTATGATCGGTTCAGCGCTGAAGACCGAAGCCTATCCGCCATTTTTGCGTCAGGCATCAAAATTTGGCGCGAAAAACTGCCTCTTCTGCCATAAGGATGCTCAGGGTGGTGAGGGATGGAATGAGCGTGGACAGTGGCTGATCGATGAAAAGACTCGCCGCAAAGCCGATGCCATTGACGTCGTCTGGCTGGAGGAGTACAAAGAGCCCGAAAAGAAGGCTGACGAAACAGCGGGAGCAGAAGGAAAAGAGAAAGAGCCGAAGAAGGAGAAGCCTTAATCTCGATCAGCCGGTCTGAAGCTTTTCAGACCGGCCTGATATTGATATTTATACTGGCTTGGCCGGCCGCCGCAGTCTGGTCGGTCTCAAAATACGAGGCAAAACATGGCTGATGAGGATAACAATGTTACTCGCCGCGATGCTCTGAAGGGCATTGCAGTTGGATTGGGAACGAGTCTCCCGGTGCTCAACACCAGCGTGCTGGCTCAAACCGGCGCAGCGCAGGACGGGCATTCTCACGCTCAAGCGAAATCGACCGAGAAGAAGGCTCCGTACAAGGCGAAATTCTTCAAAGCCGATCAAATGGCGCTGATAGGCACCATTTCTGAACTGATCATTCCGACCGATGATCATTCTCCTGGAGCGATCGCAGCCGAGGTTCCGGAATTTATCGATCTGATGATCAGCGAATCGCCTGCTGAAACGAAGAAGCTCTGGACCGACGGTCTGGCCGCCATGGAAAAGCTCAGTCAGACGAAACATCAGAAAGCTTTCAATGCGGCATCTCCGGACCAGCAGACGGCGATCCTGACAGAGGTGAGCAAGAACGAAATGAGCCCCAAAACGCTTGAGGAACGGTTCTTCCGCGCCATCAAGGGAATGACAATCGACGGCTATTACACATCGAAGATCGGAATCCATCAGGAATTGAAGTACAAAGGCAACACCTACCTGAAAGAGTTCAAGGGCTGCACGCATCCGGAACATCAGAAGTAAGAGTCTTGAATCCGCCTGTCGCGACTGAATCGAATCCTGGCCCGGGTCTCAACGTAAGAGGTCTGGGCCAGACCTGCGATGTGACAGGATGCGTCATAGCCCTGATGTAAATCGATAAGCAGTAAATTGATCAACCAAGAATGCTAGCGAATCATCAAGGAGGATGAATGACCTTAAGCACTGTGCTCAACCTGGTCGGCATTGGCTTGTTACTTCTCGCCGCGGCTTCCGGGATTGCGCTGTTTGTTCGAGCGGTCGGCAGAAGCGACAAGTTCACGCAGGGCCCCGGACTGTCAACGCTCTGGGGATTGTTTCTGATCGGCCTCATGGCCGGATTGATGCTGGTTGCGGTTTCAGAGAAACAGTAACCACACTCAAGCGAGAAGACTGAACAATCTGAAATGAAATCCTGAAATGGCCTGGATCCTGATATTAGGTCCAGGCCGTTTTGCAAGCAGTTACTAAAATTTGAGCTATGAAAATGAGATCGAGACTGAAAGCCATAACAGTTGCCATTACTACATCCCTGATCGTGGTGAGCGTCGTCCCGGAAAAGCCACTCATGGCCCAGGATGGCCGCCAGGGTCGCCGAACGTTCGAGGTTGATCAGAGGGAATTGATCGGCCCGAATCTGACCGAAAGCGGAATGCGAAGGGTGATCGAACGTTATCAGGCTGATCGAGGGAGTCTGCTGCGCTTTTACACCGTCGAGAGTTCGCCGGTCAGGCGTGAGCGACTGATCAGGTTTTACGGCGGCTGGCTGGAGACTCTGAGGCAGATCGATTTTGATTCTCTGCGTCAGGAAGAGCAGATCGATTATCTGCTCTTCAGGAACCAGCTTGAACATGAAATGCGTGAACTCGGTTTGAGAGCGGCCGCCCTGGCTGAGATAACTCCGCTGGTCCCGTTCGCCGATGTCATCACCGGACTCGAAACATCGCGCCGCCGGATGGAGAAGGTCGATCCGGCCAGGATCGCCGCCGCTCTCAACACCCTTGGTAAAACGATTGCCAATATCCGAAGATCGATTGAAGCCGGATTGCAGCCGGCAGCGAAGGTTCGAGAAGGAGCGGCACAGGCAAAACCGGCACAATCGGTCCAGGCGATCACCGTCAAGAGGACGGAGGCGGTCCGTGCGGCCGCACTGACCTCGAGCCTGCAGCGCACGCTCAAGGCATGGTTCGGTTTCTACAATGGGTACGATCCGCTCTTCACCTGGTGGGTCGAAGAACCATACAAGGTCGTCGATCAGGCGCTTCAGGGTTATGCGGTTTTTCTCAACGAGAAGATAGTCGGCGTCAAGGCCGACGACAAGAACGCGATCGTCGGTGATCCGATCGGTCGCGAAGCCCTGCTCAGCGAATTGCAGTATGAGATGATTTCGTACACGCCCGAGGAACTGCTGGCGATTGCCGAAAAAGAGTTTGCCTGGTGCGAGACTGAAATGAAGAAGGCCTCGAGGGAGCTCGGTTACGGCGACGACTGGAAAAAGGCCCTCGAATACGTCAAGACGCTTCACGTCGAGCCCGGCCGGCAGACCGAAGTCGTCAGGATGCTTGCCGAAGAGGCCCTGGCTTTTCTGGATCAGCACGATCTGGTCACAGTCCCGCAGCTTGCCCGCGACACCTGGCGCATGGAGATGCTCTCTCCGCAGCAGCAGCTGGTCTCGCCATTCTTCCTCGGCGGAGAGTTCATTCAAGTCTCCTACCCGACCAATACCATGTCGCACGAAGCCAAGCTCATGAGCATGCGCGGCAACAATACGCATTTCTCTCGCGCCACTGTGCAACACGAATTGTTCCCCGGACACGGCCTGCAACAGTTTATGAGTGCCCGTTACCGTCCCTATCGGAGCCTCTTCGGGACACCTTTCTGGACCGAAGGATGGGCGCTCTACTGGGAGTTTCTGCTCTGGGACATGAAGTTCCCGAAAACGCCCGAGGACAGGATAGGTTTTCTCTTCTGGCGCAGTCATCGATGTGCGCGGATCATCTTCTCGCTCGGTTTTCACCTCGAGAAGATGACTCCACAGGAATGCATCGATCTGCTGGTCAACCGTGTTGGTCACGAGCCGGATAATGCCGCGGCCGAGGTCCGCCGTTCTTTCGCCGGTAATTACGGGCCGCTTTATCAATCCGCTTATATGCTCGGCGGCCTGCAGTTCTATTCGCTCCATCGTGAACTGGTCGATTCAGGCAAAATGACCAATCGCGATTTTCATGACGCGATTCTCAAAGAAAATCGCATGCCGGTCGAGATGGTGCGCGCCATCCTGACAAAACAGAAACTGACTCGAGATTTCAAGCCGAGCTGGAAGTTTTACGGACAAGGGCCATTCAACAGATAAATTATGGAATGGATATCTCGTAACATCGAAATTCAACTTGGAGGTAGACAATGAATCGTAGAAATTTTATCGCTACCGGGGCTGCCTCGCTGGTTACCGCCGGAGTGACAACTGACACACTGGCCGGGTCTAATGCCTCTGCGCCCGGCAGAACTTTCAAGCTCAAATACGCTCCGCATTTCGGGATGTTCAAGGAACACGCGGGCGTTGATCTGATCGACCAGCTGAAGTTCATGCGCGATCAGGGATTCACCGCGCTCGAAGACAATGGCATGCCTGACCGTCCAGTAGCCGAGCAGGAGAAGATCGGCAAGGCTCTGGCGGATCTGGGAATGGAGATGGGCGTCTTCGTGGCGACCAAGGATTTTTCGAATCCGAGCTTTGTCCTCGATAAGCCCGATGTCCGCGACAGTTTTCTGAAGGACGTACGCAATGCCGTTGAAGTTTCCAAACGCGTCAACGCCAAATGGTGCACCGTGGTTCCCGGTTGTCACGATGAACGACTGGACTGGGATTATCAGACTGCAAACGTGATCGACAACTTCCGTCGCTGCGCCGAGATTTGTGAAAAAACCGGCCTGGTCATGGTCATGGAACCGCTCAACAACCGGCGGGATCACCCGAAGCTCTTCCTGACGCGCATCGCTCAGGCGTATGCCATCTGTCGCGGCGTCAACAGCCCGTCGGTCAAGATCCTTTACGATATGTATCACCAGCAGATCACGGAAGGAAATATCATTCCAAACATCGATCTGGCCTGGAGCGAAACAGCCTATTTTCAGGTCGGAGACAATCCGGGGCGAAAAGAGCCGACCACCGGCGAGATGAACTACCTCAACATCTTCAAGCACATTCATTCGAAGGGGTTCAAGGGGATCGTCGGCATGGAGCACGGCAATTCAAAGCGCGGCAGGGAAGGCGAACAGGCCGTCATCGACGCCTATGTCGCTTCGGACAGCTTTTAGCAAGCATGGAGTGCCGCCTGCATGGAGTACCGCCTTGAGGCGGGTTTTTCCATTTGAAGAAATATGAACCCGCCTCAAGGCGGTACTCCATGCAGCTGTACACCATTCAAGAGGAAGAAATGCAGAAATATCAATCAACGAAAGAATATCTCATTCGTCACGTCCTGCTCGTGCTGCTGATTGTCGCCGGACTAGGCACGCAGGCTTCGTCCCAGCAGGCGAAAGGCGCAAAGCCCAAAGCGCGCAAGGCTTCGCCGAAGGCCGCAGCCCGAGCGATCGCTCCAGATGTCAAGTCGGCAATCGACAGGATTTCGGCGGATTCCATGCGAGGGCACCTCTCGTTCATCGCTTCGGATCTGCTTGAAGGCCGCAACACGCCATCACCCGGGCTGGATATCGCGGCTGAGTACATTGCCTCTCAGTTTCGCCGGGCAGGTCTTGAGCCTGGCGGTGACGCTGACGAGGGAGGCGCGCGGAGCTACTTTCAGGTTGCCAACTGGTCAGTCACTCAGCCTGATGCCGAAGCATTCAATCTGACGCTCAATGACGGCGTACAAACACATAGTGTCGCGATGAACAAGATCTCGTATCCAGTCGATCAGGCTGTCATACTCAAAGATGCGCCACTGATCAGGGTTCCGTTCAAACCTGCCGCGGAGATGAAAGACAACTGGCCGGAGAATATTGAAGGTAAAGTCGTCCTGACCGAGATCCCGGATATCGCCAGAGTCGAGCGCGAGCGGAGGGCCGAGTTTTTTCGCGTGCGAAACGATTTCCTGGCAAAGCTGCGAGAGTTGAAAGCCGGCTTCATCATCTCGATCGATCGCCAGAGCCCGAATGGCAGGGGACTGGGCAGCGGACGGCTGATCGATCCTGCACGTCCACGCGCTGGCGGACCACCGCCTGCTCCATACCTGGCGGTTCATGATCCTCGTGTCATTAACTTCTTCGATGGCATGCAGGATGGTCAATCGAAAGGATCGATCAGCCTCAACATCGGCCAGTCGATCCAGAAGCCGGTCAGGCTCAAGAACGTTATCGCCATACTGCGCGGATCAGATCCGGTTTTGAAAGAGACCTGCGTCATTGTTTCCGCCCATTACGATCACGTCGGCGTGGGCCCGACGGCATCCGGTGACAATATCTTTAACGGAGCCAATGACGACGGGAGCGGGACCGTATCAGTCATCGAACTGGCTTCGGCGCTGGCGACGCTCAAACAGCGGCCGAAACGTTCGATCGTCTTCATCACCTGGTTCGGTGAGGAGAAAGGGCTGCTCGGATCCAGATTCTACGGCGCTCGCCCTGTCTTTCCGCTCAACCAGACCGTCGCCATGGTCAACCTCGAACAGGTTGGCAGGACAGACAGCACCGAAGGCCCACAGCTCAATAACGCCACAATGACCGGGTTCGATTTCACTGACATGGGGCCGATCTTCAAGGCCGCCGGCGAGAAGACTGGCATTACCGTATACAAGCACGAGCTGAACAGCGACGCATTCTTCGGTCGAAGCGATAATCAGGCCCTGGCCGATCAGGGGGTTCCTGCTCACACTCTCTGTGTCGCCTTCGTCTATCCAGATTATCATCAGCCAGGCGATCACTGGGACAAAGTCGATTACGAAAACATGGCCCGTGTCAATCGCATGATCGGACTGTCGCTGGTCACCATCGCAAATAATTCCAATGCTCCGAAATGGAATACCACCAATCCGAAAACCGCCAGGTACGTCAAAGCCTGGGAAGCAATGCAGGGCAAGTAAGGATTAACCGCATGGAGTACCGCATTCATGCGGGTTTTTCAGTCCGAAATTCATGATTTCGAGGTAAAACCCGCATAAATGCGGTACTCCATGCGTAATCAGGTAAGCGAGATGCTCAGGGAATCCAGGCGTATCAGTGAAGTTCAATCCCCCGTCATCCCTGTGGTTGGCGACCTGATTCGCCGTCATCCCGGAACAATCTCGCTCGGGCAGGGCGTGGTCTCATATCCTCCACCCGATGAGGCCTTCGATCAGATCAAAGTCTTTCAGAATCGGCCCGAGATGCACAAATATCAGGCGGTTCATGGAATTCCTGAATTGATCGAAGCCATAACAGCCAAGCTTCGCGAAGATAACTGTATAGATCCTGCCTCAGGTGGCCGTTTGGCAGTCACCGCCGGGGGCAATGACGCTTTCATCAATGCGCTGCTGGCGATCGCCGATCCCGGCGACGAGATCATCCTCAATCTGCCGTATTACTTCAATCACGAGATGGCTATTGTCATGGCCAGTTGTACGCCCGTCCTGGTCCCGACGGACGATCGATATCAGTTGCAGCCCGAACTGATCAGAAGGGCGATTACCAGGAAGACTCGGGCGGTCGTCACGGTCTCTCCGAACAATCCAACTGGCGCCGTCTATTCGGAATCGTTGCTCCGCGAAGTCAACGATATCTGCCGCGAACGCGGGGTCTATCATATTAATGATGAAGCGTACGAGTATTTCACATACGGCGAGGCTCGTCATTTTTCCCCCGGCTCGATCCCGGGCAGTCACGAACATACGATCTCACTCTTTTCGCTTTCGAAATCGTATGGGTTCGCGAGCTGGCGCATCGGTTATATGACCATTCCTGATCATTTGTTCGAAGCCGTCAACAAGATTCAGGACACGATTCTGATCTGCCCGCCTGTCGTCTCTCAATTTGTCGCCGTCGGCGCCATGACCGCCGGCAGAAGCTACTGCGATGAACGCGTCAGCCAACTCGGCGAAGTCCGGCAGATGGTCCTGCGTGAGCTTGAGGCATTGAATGATTGCTGTTCGGTTCCGCCGGCGGATGGGGCATTCTATTTCTTTATCAAAGTCGATACTGAAATGTCACCGCTCGATCTGGTCGAGCGTCTGATCAGGGATTTCGGCGTCGCCGCCATTCCCGGAGATGCGTTCGGAATGAAAGACAGATGTTACCTGCGTGTGGCTTACGGGGCCTTGAGTCCCGAAACGGTAGCCGAAGGAGTCGGCCGGCTGGTCAGTGGGCTCAGGGAGATTAATGGCTGATGGCATGGAGTACCGCATTTATGCGGGTTTTTATTGTCGATTCGGACAAAACCCGCATAAATGCGGTACTCCATGCGGTGAAAAAACATCATGAAAATTCTGATACTTCAACTCGATATCGCCTGGGAGAACAAGTCCGCCAATCATTCGCGCGTGCTTGAAATGCTGGAGGCGGCCAGCCCGGAGCCGGAAACGCTTGTCGTCCTGCCTGAGATGTTCGCGACAGGTTTCAGCATGAATGTGCCCGCAGTCCATGACAGCGAGACGCACGAGACCGAGAGCTTTCTGTCTCGACTAGCGTCCGATTACCGGATCAACCTCGTTGCCGGACTGGTCACCCTTGGCGATGAGGGGAAGGGCTTCAATCAGTGCCTGGTCCTCAGACCAGACGGTTCCGAGGCCGCTCGATACTCCAAGCTCCATCCGTTCACCCTCGGCGGGGAACTGGACAACTACCACAAGGGAGATGATGTCGTCCTGGTTGACTGCGGTGAGTTCAAACTTTCGCCCTTCATCTGCTACGACCTGCGGTTTCCCGAGATCTTCCGTCACGCTGTCACCTGCGGAGCCAACCTCTTCACCGTCATCGCCAACTGGCCTGCCGTGCGTATCGAGCACTGGATCACGCTGCTCAAGGCGCGGGCTATTGAGAACCAGTCTTATGTCATCGGAGTCAATCGCGCGGGCCGGGACCCGTTCCTTGAATATCCCGGCGCGAGCATGATCGTTGATCCCCTAGGCCGCGTGATCGCCGAACTCGGCCCCGGCGAGTCGTCGTTTTCAGCGGAGATTCTGCTTGATGAATTGGCTCAAATCAGGCTAACACTCCCATTCCTGGACGATATTCGTCCTGAATTTGTCTGACGAAGACTGCGTTACAGGTAAGGCATAAACCTCTAAAAGATGAATTGTTTTATTCTGGACGACTATATTTAACAAATTCATGTTGCCAGCAGGCGACTATCTGGTCTATACTCCCGCTCGTATTTGCGCTACCTCACCTCAGTTGTACTGAGAGAGCGTATTTACATCGATAGAATTCTGTATCACAGATGCGAACTCAGGACTGCCTGACCGGGTATAATTTAACCCGCAGAATCGGTCATCTGAACTGACTTAACCTCTCACTGGTCCGACATCCGGTTTCCGGCATACCTCATTATTGCTGAAACCCTGTTGGATTAACTTTTCGTCAGCGGATCAGACTGATTCAGCCTGTAAACCCGGATTTAACACCACGGTTAAGATTTCATACATACGACACGTTTGGCCGTTCCGCAGCCTTTTCCCGAGTATCCATCACAGCAGATAACAGAATATAAATTATTCAAACAGGTATTGTGCGAACAGGTCTTTGTTCAAAAACATCTGAAAATCGGTGATAGTCGGGCGTCTCGATTGCGCAGTTGAGTCGCCGCAATAAATCTAAAGATGCGAATTGCCGGTCAGGAGGCTACTCCTGGCAACCTCGGTCAAGACAGCATTAAGGAGATATCCAATGCGAACCAGTTCAATCCTCACGACCTCACGGGTCTCTTTCTTCCTGGTAACGCTGGTGTTATTGGGGGGATTTTACTTGTCGATCGGTAGAATCAATACTGCTGAAGCTGCCAGGAACACAAGCAGCCAGGCAAGCCAGACAAATCGGATAAGTACAACTGAGATACCCGTCAAGATCAGGCGGGCGGCAAAGAAGAACTCATTCGTCTATGCATTCGACTATCGAAATTTCTCATCTTCGATGGTCGCCAATATGATGTTTGACGCATCGACGTTTGTCATCAATACAATGCCGCCATCGGGCTCGAACGTTGCGCCGGGCGCGATCATCGCCTACTCGATGATCATCAACAATCCCAACGGCGGTGGTGACGATGACAATGTTGTGCTGACGTTTCAGGTGCCGACCGGGACAAGTTTCGTGAATCTGGTGGTCAATGGTGAAGACCCGTTCGACCAGTGCGTGGGACCGAACAGTACAGGCGTCGTTACCTGTACCGAATCCTCGCTGGATGATGACAATACGATGGTGACGCTGGTTGTCCAGGTCAACAATCCGACCGCCGCGACAGTCGTAAATTTCAGCGCCACGTATGACAGTGATGATTTTGGAGCCGGTAATATCACACAGACTGCGACACACAATATTGTCGCTCCGACCGGTGGAGGCGGCGGGGGTGGCCCGACTGCCGATCTTTCGATAACCAAGACCGCGCAGGAATCAGTGATCGCCGGCGGAACCTCGGTGGTGCTTCCGGCAGCCGGCGGCACTGGTGATATCACCTATAATCTGGCTATCCAGAACGCGGGGCCGAATAATGCTTCTCCGACCTTCATCCGCGATCAGTTGCCGAATAATACCGTTCTTGTATCGCCGCCCACGCTTGTCTCCGCCAGCATCAACGGGGTTGCACAGCCCGGCTTTGATATGAATTGTGTGGTTGATGCGTTCGCCGGCAACTTCATCACCTGTCGCCCTGCGGTCAATACAGACCTAAATGCAGCTTATCTGGCTGACGTTCTGCCGGCCGGTTTTCAGGGCGTGATTCGCTATCGTGTCAGAGTGCCTGCGGATGTTGCCATGGGGACCATCATCCAGAATGTCGCGGTGATCCAGACGGCGCAGTATACCGAAGGCGCGCCGGCAGCCGCTATCACTCCAGACCCGAATTCTGCCAACAATGTCTCGACCGGAACCAGCACGGAAGTCCAGACGCTGGTCGATCTCGGCATCACCAAGGCGACCAGCAATCCAACGCCAGTAGCCGGCGGAGCTGCTTTCAGTTATACGCTGGTTGTGTCAAATAATGGGCCGAGTGATGCCAAGAATGTAGTCGTAACCGATCCGCTTCCGGCAGGCATCTTTTTGGCGAATGCCAACATCGGCGTTGTTCCGGCCAACTCGGGATTCAGCTGTACCGGACCGGCCAATGGTCAAAGCGGAACAATCACGTGCACCAGCGCGAACATGCCTGCGGGCCAGAGCGTGACGATCACGATCGTCGCTCAGGTGGTTCCGAATGTGGCAGCCGGCGTTCGGACAAACACTGCGACGGTCAGTTCGGGGACCACCGAGGCTTCGCCGAACACGAATCCGAACTCAGCCAGTGTTATGCAGAACATTGTGGTTGATGCGCCGCTCGCGATCACCAAGGCCGGGCCGGCGATTGTTAATGCTGGCGACACATTCACCTATTTAGTGACTGTCAATAACGGCGGATCCAGTACTGCGTTGAATGCAACTATAGCCGATCCGTTGCCTGCGAATACGACCTATGTCTCGCACAGCGGGACGGGAGCTTTCACCAATGCCTGCTCCCACAACGGCGGCAACCCTGGAACGATAACCTGCGCGGCGATTGACATCGGCTCCGGACTGCATCAATTGAATATTACAGTCAAGCTGTCGCCGAGCGCTCCGACCGGCCCCCTGGCAAATACCGCGACCATCACCACTGCGGGCACGGGAACGATCGCTGTCGGCGTCTCGACTACGACCGCGACTGTTAACCATCGAGCCGATCTCGAGATCACCAAGGAGGCACTGCCGAGTCCGGTCGTTGCCGGAACGGAACTGGTCTACACGATCAAGGTCAAGAACAACGGCATCAGCGATCTCGCTGCCGGCGAGTTCGTGGTCAACGACTCTCCGTTCCCTCCGACGGGAACCACGCTGGTCGGGACGATCACGGCTCCCGGGTTCAATTGCAATGGCGGGACGACGTTCCCCTGCACCAGCACGGCTGCTCTGCCCTCTGGCGCGACGGCCACAATCAGTTTCAGGGTCTTCGAGCAACAATTCGTCGACGGTAAATACTCCGGTCACCTGCAGCGCGGACCTGGGTGTCGCCAAAACGGCAACGCCAGTTGTCGATCCGGATGGCGCCGGGCCGCTGGCTCCGGTGGCGCTGCCTGTGGTTGGCCCGAATGTTCCTCCGGGTTCCGTCAATGCAGGCGGCTACATTCGCTATGACGTGCCCTTCGGCAATGCAGGCCCCTCCGACGCCGTCAATGTCCGACTGACAGATGTTGTCCCGGGCAATACTGCATTCGTCGGCGCACTGGCAACGGGAGGCGTATTTGTCCCGGCGGCGCAGCCTCCGGCTGTTCCATTCACTTTCACGATTCAGGCTGCTGACACCGTCGCGCCGGTAGGCCCGAACGTCAACCTGACGTGCACTGTCAGCGGCGCCGCCGGCAGCCAGCAGATCACCTGCAAGCCACTGGGCAATACAGGGCTTACGCCTGCATATCCAGACGGGAATTTCCCGGCCGGTTATCAGGGCACGCTGACCTTCTTCGTCAAGGTCAACGAATCGGTCCAGGGTGGAACGATCGTGGCTAACGGCGCCAACATCACATCGGCTCCAAACGGTACGATACTTGGAACTGCTGATCCAAATACCGGCAACAACACTACTCTGCCGGTTCAGACTGTGGTGATTGCCTCGTCGAACCTGTCGATCAGCAAGATCGTGCAGTCGGCAGTGACATCGGCCAGCAGACCGAACCAGACCGGCCCGATCGGTCCGGCGACCGCTCCGAACGGCGCAGCCGTGACGGGAACGGCTGTTTTGCCGGGCACGTATCTGACCTACCGCGTGACCATCACAAACAATGGTCCATCGGATGTCTCGAACATCCGGCTGACCGATATACTGCCTTCCGGCCTGGAGACGCCTCCGGGACGCGTGCTTGGCGTCAAGTACATCACGGTCAATCCGGTGCTGCCATCGGGCGCGACCTTCACCTGCGCGCCGCCGACCGGAGTCAATCCGTCAAACAACCCGCAGGGCAATGGCGGCTCGCTGGTCTGTACGGCGCCGCTGCTCTCGGCCAATGCGCCGAATAACGTTGCAGCCATCGACATCACGGTCTTCATCGATCCGGCTACAAAAGCCAGTCTGGTCAATACCGCGGTTGTCGATGCGACGCTCAACAATTTCAACCGCCCTGTTTCCGGGACTGCGGTGTTGACCACTCCGGTCGCGCCGACCTCGGACCTCGCGTTGACCAAGACTCACGCGCCCGACCCGGTCATCGCCGGAACGGAATTCGTGTACACGGTCACGATGACCAACAACGGCCCGAGCGCGGCCCAGATGGTCAGCCTGGTGGACACGATCCCGGCATACCAGTCCGTCAAGAGCATTCAGGTGACACAGTCGCCCGACGGCAACGGCGCGCCGAATTTCACCTGCACGCAGGCGGCGGATGCGGCGGTCGATCCGCGCGCTACGCCGACCAGTGTCACCTGCACGGCCGCCGAACTGCCGCCCAACAAGAAACCGGACGGCACGGTCAATCCGGCGGGCACGGTGGTCTTCACTATTCGCGTGCTGCAGAGCGCCTTCACTCCGCAGCCCTTCCCGGGGCCGGAGCCGGTGCAGTATCTCAACTGCGTCACGGCGACTTCGATGTCGACTGACCCGGTCCCTGCTAACAACACCAACGTTTGCGATACGGTCAACGTCATCTTCCGCGCCGATCTGTCGATCGTTAAGACCGACAATCCGGATCCGGTCATCGCCGGCAATCTTCTGACCTACACGATCGAGGCGACAAATAACGGTCCGAGCGCGGCGCTGAATTTGATGATCAGCGATCCGATCCCGGCCGGAACGGTCTTCATCTCGGCGGTTGCATCGGCCGGAGCGACACTGATCACGCCTGCGGTCAATACCAATGGTCTGATCAAAGCGACGTGGGATGCCGCCGGCGGAACACCCGGCGGCTTTACAGGCCCTGGCGTCAAACGGATGTTGACGATCGTCGTTCGCGTCTGTCCGGAGGTCACATGCGACACGATCCTGAGCAACACTGCGACGACGACCTCGCTCACGCCGGATCCCAATCCGGCCAATAACTCAGACACAGAGGACACGACGGTCAAGGCCCAGTCCGATCTCATGATCATGAAGAGTGGGCCCGCCGAAGCGCCCTACAGCACTACGGGTTACGATTCGATCGTCACCTACACGCTCAGCTTCTCGAACAAGGGACCGTCCAATGCGGCCGGCACCAAGATCGTTGACGTATTGCCGAAGGGCTTCGAAGTGACAGATCTGACATCGTCAGTGCCGGGAACCATCTTCGATGTGACCACGACAAATGGCATATCGACGGTGACTGCCAATCTGGGCATTCTCGGCGCTGCCAACCAGTGCGTCACGACCTACCCGACTTCGGGAACAGTCACAATCAAGGCCAAGGTGCCGATCAAGCATCCGGTGCTGGCGGTGATCAATGTCGCGACTATATCGACGACCAACTGCCTGCCCGATCCGAATCTTGAAGACAACACCTCTGCCTGGGAGACGCAGATCACAATGCCGGGACTGACGGCAGCTCAGTCCTATCCTGCCGATACTGAAGTCAGCGATCAGCAGCCCGGTTCGATCCTGTTCTACCCGATCTATACTTCAGATCCGGTCAACAGCAACACCCAGAACACGCGACTGAGCCTGACCAACGTCTCGCAGAGTGAAAGCGTGTGCGTCCACCTCTTCGCGGTGGATGGCGCAAGCTGCGCTGTTCTCGATGCGTTCGTCTGCCTGACGCCGAACCAGACGACGAGCTTCCTGGCCTCCGACTTCGATCCGGGCAACAGCGGCTATCTGATGGCCGTTGCGGTCGAATGCGAGACTGGACTGCCGCGTGCGTTCAACTGTCTGATCGGCGACGAATACGTCAAGTTCGCTTCCGGCCACCAGGCCAACCTGGGCGCCGAGGCGATCCAGTCGGTGATGATGTTCCCTGGCGGCACTGATCCAAACGTGACGACCACGGACCTGCGGTTCGACGGTATGTTCTACAACCGCCTGCCTCGAGTCCTTGCGGCGGACAACATCCCGAGCCCGGCTGACGGCAACTCGACGATGATGATCATCAACCGTGTCGGCGGCGACTTCCAGATCGGCGGCGCTACGATCGGTCCGATCAACGGCCTGGTCTTTGACGACGCTGAAACGTCATACAGTTTCACGTCAAACCTCGGCAACTGCCAGTCCAGGCAGATTCTGTCCAACAACTTCCCGCGGACCTTCACGCCGTTCACGCGTATCATTCCGGCGGGTCGATCAGGCTGGATGAAGTTCTGGACAGTTTCAGACCGTGCGCTCTTCGGGTCGATGATCAACTTCAACCCGCAGGCAAACGCCAATGGCAACGCTTTCAACCAGGGACACAACCTGCACAAACTGACGTTGTCCGATGCGGCGACGATCAAGATACCGGTCTTCATTCCGAGCTGCTAACGAAATCGGAGACGGGATGCGGGCTCGATAAAGAGCTCGCATTCCTCATCCGAATCATTGAAGACCAGAATCTCAAAGGGTCCGGGGGAATTACCTCGGGCCCTTTTTTTTTTGACGCTCGCGGTTCGGATGGGCGCTCGCTGACGTTAGCGGTTCAGAGTCGGACAGGCTCGCTCCAGACTGGTTCGATATGGTAATCTTTCATTCCAGTTACTGATTCCCACAAATCAAGGCGGACAACCAATGCCGAATGCACAACAAATGACCATTCTTTGCATGACGAGTTATGAAAAAGGTCAGGAGTTCATCCGTGAAGCAAAGCGTCAAGGCTGGAGAGTGCTGTTACTGACTGTCGAGCGGCTGAAGGACGCCGACTGGCCTCGCGATCATATCGACGAGATCTTTATCATGCCTGAATTGACTAATCGCGAGCACGTCATCAATGCGGTCAGCTATCTTGCCCGATCTAACAATATCGAACGGATTGTGCCGCTCGATGAATTCGATATCGAGATGGCCGCCGTGCTGCGCGAACATATGCGCATTTCCGGAATGGGTGAGTCGACCAGCCGTTATTTTCGCGACAAGCTGGCCATGCGGCTGCGCGCGCAGGCCAAGGGAATTCGCGTGCCGGAATTCTGTGAGGTGTTCAATTACGACAAGCTTCGCAGTTTTATGGCAAGGGTTCCCGGCCCATGGGTGCTCAAACCCAGGTCTTCTGCCTCGGCCATTGGCATCAGGAAGGTTCATGCCGCAGATGATCTCTGGCCGATGCTCGATGCACTTGGCGATCAGCAATCTCATCATGTGCTTGAAAAATTCGTCCCCGGAGACGTTTATCACGTCGATTCGATCGTCCACGAAAAGAAGGTTCTTTTCGCCGCAGCCTGTAAATACGGGACCCCGCCGATTGAAACTTCGCACGATGGCGGCATCTTTACCACCCGTCTGCTGCCCAGAAAATCGAAGGAGGAGAAGGCGCTGCAGAAGTTCAACAAGGAGTTGATCAAAGCTCTTGGGCTCATCAACGGAGTCACACACGCTGAGTTCATTCGGGGACACGATGACGGCCGGTATTATTTCCTCGAAATCGCGGCCCGTGTCGGAGGCGCTCACATCGCCGAGATGATCGAGTTCGCCACAGGGCTGAATCTATGGGCCGAATGGGCCAAAGTCGAAACTGCAACCAGGGAACATCCGTATGAGATAAGGAAGCCGGATACACTCTATTCCGGTTCGATAATTTCACTCGCCCGGCAGGAGCATCCCGATACCTCCACCTATGATGACCCTGAAATTGTCTGGCGTCTCGATAAATCTCACCACGCGGGTCTGATCCTGGCTGCCGAAACCCCCGAACGCATCGATGAATTGCTTAACGCCTATGCCGGCCGCTTCTACAATGATTTCACCGCGGTAATGCCTCCGCCGGAAAAGCCGACGTCGTAGAATAGTTTCCAGAGTGATAGTTTCCAGTGACATAGTTTCCAGTTTCCAGTTGATTGCCTCCATCTGAAAAGTTATTAAAAACTGAAACCATGAAATGTCGCGAGCGTGCACCTACTGGAAACTGGAAACTGGAAACTGGAAACTGGAAACTGGAAACTGGAAACTGGAAACTTCTTCTATTTCCCCTTCAACTTTTCAGAGATATCCTTAACGGCGACGGCGCCATGTCCGACAGCCGTCGCCACGCTGAGGCAGACCGGCCGGCAGACGTCACCAGCGGCGTATACCATATCCAGCGATGTCCGCTGCGCGGCGTCGACCATCACGTAACCTTCGTCATCCAGCTCAACCTGGTCCCGCAGTCCTTCTGTACAGGGTGCGATTCCGATTTTGATGAAAAGCCCTTCGACATCGAGCGTTTTCTCTTCGTTTGATCGCATATCGTTAAGCAACAGTCGCTCGATCGATTTTGATCCCTCGATGCCTGTGATTTGGTGAAATGGAAGAATGGTGATTGCCGGGTTTTCAGTCGCCTGCCTGAGCCATTCCTCCCGGGCCCTGAATCGATCGGAACGATGGATCAAAAAGACTTTGGGGCAGACGCGGGCGAGGATCAACGCGTTCTCGACGGCGGAATCTCCGCCGCCGACGACCGCTACGGTTTTACCGGCGAAGAGCGAGTGATCACGGGTGGCGGAATAGCTCACGCCGGAATTGGCAAATCGAGCTTCATCCGGCAGATCCAGTTCGCGTTTACAGGCGCCGGTTGCAAGGATGACTGCATTTCCCTGAAACCATTCTCCATTGCAAATCAGTCGTTTCTCGGCGAGACGTATCTCTTCGATACGGCAGCCGGTCCGCAGCTCGAGACCGAGGGTGTTCACATGATCGATGAAATGATCTCTCATTTCGCGGCCGGTCAGGAGAGGGATTCCGGGATAATCCGGGATCTGGTGATACATCGAGAGCATCTGGCCACCGGGCTCAACTGCGCGCTCGAAGGCAATGCCACGCAGCCCGAGCGAATAACACCAGATCAGGGCGCTCATTCCTGCAGGTCCGCCACCCACGATCAGTACATCGTATTCCGTCATATTAATTCAGCTCTTGCATGATATCAGTCATACTCTTTGGAAGTGGCGCGCTGATGTCCATCTCCTGGTTGGTGGCGGGGTGCCGAAAGACCAGTCGCTCGGCGTGCAATTGATGGGTTTTGATGCCGAGCCTTGAAGCTGCCGGATCGGGTGATGCGGCGTAAAACGGATCACCCAGAATCGGATGCCCGATCAGATTGCAGTGAATCCGCAGTTGGTGTGTGCGGCCGGTGAGCGGTTCGAGTTCGAGCAGAGTATGCGCGGCGAAACGTCGCTTGACGAGAAACAACGTCTGGGCTGAACGACCGTCATCCTGTGCACGCCAGTGCGGCCATTGTTTCTGATCGAAACCGATCGGAGCGTCTATCTCCCCTGCTTTCTTCTCGACGACTCCGCTCACCAGAGCGAGATAGAATTTCCTGACCCATCGCTCGCGGAAGTGTTTTGACAGAGTGCGATGTGCGCGCGCAGTTTTGGCGACGACGATTACGCCTGACGTATTCCGATCGAGCCTGTGAACTAATCCCGGGCGTATCGCCTCGCCGCTCGTCTTCCAGAAATGCCAGGCCAGTCCATTTGTCAATGTCCCCGATTTCTCGTTACGCGATGGATGGACGAGCAGGCCGACAGGTTTGTTGACGACGATAATGTGCTCGTCTTCAAAGAGCGCCTCGAGTGGAATTGGCTCGGGTGTGGCAGAGGACTTATCCGATGCGAAGATCCTGACTGTGACGCGATCGCCCGGCTGCAGCTTGGCGCCCTTGGTCGATTTCGCTCCGTTGACCAGGACGTCCCCTTCAGAAATCAGGCGTTTGATTCTTGTCTGGCTGATGCGCGGCAAATTGACCGAAACGAATGAGTCAAGTCGTGGCAGGCCGGATCCGGCTTCGAATTCGAAGCTCAGACGCTGTGGATCAAGATGAGTCTCCAGGGGTTGATTGGTCATTTGCGTGACTCAGACCGGGCGGCGGATGAGCTTGACGATCAAATACAACGCTGCAAGTATGACGAACCCCGTCAGCCCGACAGAGGCCTGATGCAGTTGATCGAAAGAGGCGCGAATCGGATCTTCGACAGGCAGCATGTAAAAGTTGTCTCCGCCGCGTAGTCTCAGTTGGTGCATCCAGCGCGAGATGCCGAAATGAGAAACGGCCATCGACAGTGTCATGAGCAGAACAATCGCCAATTCAATATGATATTGGCGCGTTTGACGGACACGGGAAAAGAGCAGCACCAGCAGCAGCGCCACGCCCAGAACCATGCCGCTGATCTCCATAATGCCAAGTGCGCGATTGACGACGTTGCCGGCCAGGCGTTGTTCGGGCAGCACGGCAAAGGCCGCCGGCGCCACTACGAAGCTGAAGAACGCCATCATGCCCAACCAGAGACTGAGCAATGCAATCCGAATCTTTTCCCCTGTCATCTGTTCACCCATCCAATTCTGGGAGCCGGAAGCCCTGTCCCTTCCGCATTGAGATATGTTTCGAAATCCCTGCGGAATATTGAAATATCGATGCCCATTATCTGATCCGGTAGAAGCGCTAGTTTCGCGATTGTCCGCCGGCCGACACTCTCTGCTCCTTTGAGATTGCCGTTGCCAAGATGGTGCAGCGAGACCGCTGCCAGGATCAGGACATGCAGCCTGTCCTTGATCAATCCTTCAGCTTGTAGCCAGATTGATTCTATCACCTCGTGGCAATCGAAATACGAGCCTTCATTGAAAAGCCGAATCCCTTCCACCAGCTGGTCAGGGAGATCGTCAATATCGCATAACATTCCCGTCGATTCGGGCCGACCAGGCATCGATTCCGCCTTCCAGATTACGTATCTTCGTGAAACCCTGTGCCGCCAGAAACTGGCATGCCCTGTCCGATCGCATGCCATGATGGCACATAAGAACGATCTCTTCATCCTTATCCTCGAGCTTCTGCATCCAGGTCATGATTTGACCGAGAGGCATCAACTCGGAGCCTTCGATCTTCGCTACACGATACTCGGATGGTTCACGTACATCGATCAGACGAAATGTTTCGCGATTCTCCAGCTTCTTCTTCAATTCAATAACATCGATCACTTCGTAATTGAACATGCGGTCAGGCTCCATTATTGCGCAGTTGTTCGATCAATCGGGTCAGTTTTGTGACATCATCTTTGGCATCCGTGATCGATCGCTTGCTGGCCATATAACTTTGCCAGTATTCGCTGTTGGCGATCGATTTGACGCGCTCTTCGCCGAGCGCGCTGGCCAGCAGAGCGATGATGATGCCTGAGACCTGTGTGTGTTCGACGTACCGTGCGATGACGCTGTAAGCGAGCTCGGCAGATTCCTGGTTCCACTCGATCTCGATTTCCGTGGTTTGAGTTATCTCTTTTTCTTCCATTTTAATATCGTCAGGATTCGGCTCCTGCTCCGACGAACGGCAATTCTGAGAGTTGCGCGAAGCCGATCTCCCGGTCCTCATTTTTCAAGACGAAGCGCGTGCCGGGATTGAGGTAGTTTCTGTGCACGTATCCAAGCGCGATCATACGATCGAGCGCGAAGCTGTGCGCGGCGCTGGTGATCTCTCCGACCTTTTTGCCGTCCTCGGCATAAAGTAAAATTCCAGCAGGTGGAACCTTTTCGGATTCGATGAGCAGCCCGCGCAGTCTTTTAGCCGGCTGACCGCGCCAGTGAATGCGGGCGATCACCTCCTGGCCGAGATAGCAGCCCTTCGTATAGCTGACGGCATCGTTCAATTCGCTTTCAAGAATAATGTAATTTTCCCCCGCGTCGCGGCCTTCGCGCGGAATGCCCGCTTCAATTCTGGCGATTTCAAATGCGGCATCCCCGACCGCGGCGGCTCCGAAGTCCCTGCCACCTTCGATGATCGCTTTCATGATCGACTCTGCTTCACTGGTTGGAACGAAGAGGTCGAATCCGGGTTCACCGCAACGGCTGTGAGCGGCAATCATAACCGCGGTCTGGTCGATGGTCGTTTCCACATACTGATATGGCGCAAGTGAATCAACAACCGTGCCCGTCACACTCTCGATCAATTTCGAAGACTGCGGCCCTTGCAGCGAGAGCAGGGAAGTCTCACCTTTCAGATCGCTCAGAAAGAACTCCCCGGCCGGGACGAACCGGTTCAGATTGTTCAATATCTTTTCCCTGTTGATCGCATCCAGTTCAAGCAATAACCCGTCGCCGATCTTGTATATTCTGGCAAGAGCGAGCAGTTTGCCCTGCAGGTTGGGGAATGCAGCCGCCACTCCTTGACCCGGAGCCAGTGTTTTGACTTCATTGCTCACCAGCCCATTGAGAAACTGAACTGCATTTTTCCCTGTCAGTCGCAGAAGCCCCGATTCCGACAGGTCGATCAATGCCGCGCCATTTCGGATTGCATCGTATTCCGCGCGTAAAGCGCTTTTCTCTTCGATCGATTGTCTCATATTACAGATCGCGGCACAGTTCTTCCCGTACCTCACCATCCAGTCGTGTTTCGGCGTGATAACCAGGATGCTCGATGACCAGCTTCGCCTCGCTGGCGTGATCACTGATGAAAGCCTGCTTCTGGATATCAGTGAATTTGAACCGCACGTACTGGACTGCGCTGATCCGGCGATCATCGCTCTGACCTGCTGCGAAATCCCCTGGGATCCTCTCATCGCCGAGTTGCAGGTAGATATGTTCTCCGGTATTGACGCCGTGAAATTTCGAGATCTCGTCGCGAATGCGCCCGGCGTCTTTGATCTCGATGAACATCGTCGCCGCCAGCTCGTTTGCTTCGGGCAGCAACTGGTTGTACGTGTCGATCTCATGCTGGATCGCCGCCTCATCGACGATGCGCTCGGCGCGCATCATCTCCTGAATTTGCGAAAGCACGGTCTCATGATTTTCAAAGACAAAAGTGACCATCGGCCCGACCTCTACACGACGCTTCTTCTTTAATGCGATGATCCCGGCACGATATTCCTGGCGCGTTTTCTCGTACTGCGCAATATCCAGGATCTCTGAAACTGTGACTTTATTCATAAGCATAATAATAAGTTGCAAGTTAGAAGTTGAAAGTCAGATGCAAGTCAACTTGACGTGATGTTTTATATTGCCACATCAGGTTTTTTTATGACTTTCAACTTTCAACTTTTAACTGATGTTACGCAGAAGAGTCCTTTAAAATCGATTTGACAAATTTTGAGGTTGCTCAAGCATATTCTTTCTGTGAGCCTGCAACGCAGGCGAAAGAATAAAGCCCGGGGTGGAGCGAGGCCGTCAGGCCGAGCGAAGCCCCGGTCCCGTTCCACCAAATTGGCAAGCCCACGAAGTGCGATAGCCATGCGAAGGGTCAGGCGTCATCGAGAATCGCCGCCCATTGGGCTTGATAAAATGATGATACCAATCCTGGGTTTCGCTCGGCCTGACGGCCCCGCCCGCCCCGGGCTCTATTTCTGCACCGCCGCGGGTTCAGGACAAGTCAAGCAATTTCCGATCATTGTCTCTGCGTAACATCAGCTTTTAACTTTCAACTTCTACTTCAATCCCATAAGCCTGAGCGAGGATTTCGATCGGATGCACAGTCTGACGACCGGTGCCCTGTTCGATCTGGAGCCCGGCCAGGGAGCAGTCGGTCGCGACCTGATCGGCGTTCGATTCGCTGACCCCGCGGTGAAGACCGCGCGCGACTTTTTGCGCGAGCGGAAAATATTCCTTCTTCATCGCCCAGGTCCCATCGTGACCAGAGCAACCCTTGTCGATAAAGATGACTTCCGCTCCGGCGATGTTCAGCAGATCGAGCGTTCGATTGCCGATCGCCTGATATTTCAGATGACACGGCTGGTGATAGGCAATACGGCCCGGCTTGACAGTGAATTCCCGGTTGAGCTTTCCCTCGCTATTCAATTTGATAAGGTACTCCGAAAGATCGTAGACGCATGCCGCAACCTTCAACGCCTGCTCGCGTTCTTCGCCTTGCAGGTAATCGGCATATTCTTTCTTGAGCATCATTCCGCAGGTCGGCTCAGGGATGACGATGTCATATCCCTTCTCGACGTAGGGCAGAAGCGTCCTGATGTTGTCGCGAAAATGTTCCAGTGCCGCATCGATCCGACCGCTGTCAAGGTAGGGCATGCCGCAGCAGCGCTGCTCTGCCGGGCTGGCCACTTCGATCTCGTTCTTATGCAGGACGGCGACGGCAGCCCTGCCGATTCGCGGTTCGTTGTAATTGACTATGCAGGTGTGGAAGAGCGCGACTTTCAGGTCTGACCGGGGAGTGAAGGTGGCTTCAGATGCATTTTCCCTGAACCAGCGCTCGAATGTCTTTGCATGAAACGACGGGAGAATCTTGTCGCGGTGTATTCCGAGAGTCTTCTCCATGATCGTTCGATTGAGCCTGTTCCGATTGGCAAAATTGACCAGTGGGGCTGCCTTGCCGGCCAGCGGCCCGATCTCGTCGGGGCTGCTTAACAGCCTGTCCCGGATTTCAAGCCCCTCTTCCCGGACCTCGATGGCGCGCGCACGCATGACAACTTTCGGAATGTCGATCAAAAATTTATGAGGCGGAGTGTAAGGGCATTTGATGAAACAGAGCTTGCAGTTGTAACAGAGATCTACGAATTCCCGGACCTGCCCTCCGGTCAGTTTGTCGGGATCGGTATCAACCTCTTCGCTGTCGAAATGTTCGAACAGGTTAGGAAATCCCGGGCAGAGGTTGAAGCAGAGCCGGCACGAATTGCAGACGTCATATTGCCGGCGCAACTCCTTGTCGAGGGCGCCGGCATCCCAGTATTCGTCCTTGTCCCATTCGACCGGGATCGAAATGAGATCTCCCTGCTCTAGTGACATAGTGGCCCGGAGTACGACAGATGTACGACAGACCTCATCAGCCTGCCGGACATAAATTTGAAAGTTTAATCAGGCGAGGGAATCGATCCCTTTCTGGAAGCGGCCGGCGTGCGACTTTTCGGCGCGGGCCAGGGTCTCGAACCATTCGGCAATCTCCTCGAAGCCCTCTTCTCGAGCGGTGCGGGCGAAGGATGGATACATCTCGGTGTATTCATATGTTTCACCGACAACAGCTGCCTTGAGGTTTTTATCCGTGTTTCCAAAGGGCTCGCCCGTAGCCGGGTCACCGACCTCCTTCAGAAAGTCCATGTGCCCATGGGCATGGCCGGTTTCACCCTCAGCCGTGTCACGGAAGAGTCCGGCGATATCCGGATATCCTTCGACGTCCGCCTGGCGGGCGAAATAGAGGTATCGGCGATTCGCCTGCGATTCGCCGGCAAAGGCATGTTTGAGATTCTCGTGTGTTTTTGTTCCAGCTAATGCCATGGTTCCTCCAGCAAATTGGTTATTGAAACAGGTGGGAAAAGCAATCCATCGATTGTTTAGAATCAAGGGCGCACGCCGACGCTCACGTTCTGTCATCAATGTGTAACTTAACGTGAGCGTCAGCGAGCGCCCTTTTTTATGAAGAGATCCGATTTAAGCAGAGAAAGAGCTGCCGCAGCCGCAGCCGCCGCCGGAGTTCGGGTTATTGAATGTGAACCCCGAGCCCATAACGCTGTTAACGTAATCGATCTGGACATTCTCGAGGTACTGTGCGCTGAACATGTCGACGAAGACCTTGAGACCGCCGGTCTCGACGACCTCGTCTGTGGCCTGTGGGGCCTCTTCGATGTTCATAGCATACTGGAAACCGGAGCAGCCGCCCGGGACGACACGCACGCGCAGGCCGCCATCATTCCCAACATTTTCAGTTTCGAGGAACTTCTTCACTTCGGAAGCCGCTGTTTCAGTCAGAGTCAAAACCATTTCTCGTTCTCCTTTAAGATGTAATCAGGTATGCATGAATAATTGCTCATACATGATGATAACTTTGCCGTTCAAATGCGTCAAATAACTTGTTCATCAGGTCCATCAAGCAAACCGGGCAAGCAAAGGCACCAAACGGGATGGCGTCGGTCAGTTGTTCATCTTGAGCACCGGCAGCGCTTTATTTGCCTTGATCGCGGCGATGCTGACCTGTGCGGCGACATTCTGCGCTATCGATTTGAATGATCGCGCCTGCGGGCTGTCAGGCTGACTGACGACGACAGGAACTCCCAGATCGCCGCCTTCGCGAATGCTGGTCGCAATCGGGATCGCGCCCAGGAACGGCACATCGTACCGCTCTGCCAGCGCTTCGCCCCCGCCATTTCCGAAGATGAAGAATTTCTCTCCGTCATTCGGGCATTCGAAATAGCTCATATTCTCGACGATGCCGAGAATCGGAACATGGAGCTGGTCGAACATGTTGTATGCCTTGCGTACGTCGCTCAGTGCGACCTCCTGCGGAGTAGTCACCAGAACCGCGCCGGCGATAGATACCATCTGGGCGAGACTCAGCTGGACATCACCGGTTCCGGGCGGCATGTCGACAACCAGGTAATCAAGCTCTCCCCATTCGACCTGACGTAGAAACTGGTTGACGGCCGAATGCAGCATCGGTCCGCGCCAGACCACAGCCTTGTCTCCGGGGTTAAGCAGCCCGATCGACATCGTCTTGACGCCGTGATAAACGGGGGGAATGAGGATGTTGCCTTTCGCCATCGGCATATCCTTGCCGCCCATCATTATCGGCACATTCGGGCCGTAAACGTCGGTATCGAGGATGCCCGTCCGAGCGCCCATAAGGGCAAGCGAAACTGCCAGATTGACCGCAACTGTCGATTTACCAACGCCGCCCTTGCCAGAACTGACGGCGATGATGTGGCGTATGCCCTCGATCTCCGATTTGTCGATTACGCCTCTCGCTTTCGGTACTTCAGCGTCCATCTTCACTTCAACGCGCTCGACCCCTGGAATCGCCATGACCGTTTTTTCGGCTTCAAACTTCAACTGATCACGGACAGGGCAGGCAGGTGTCGTCAGTACAAAACGAAAACTGACGATTCCGCCGCAGATAGCCATATCGCGGATCATGTTGAGCGTTACGATATCCTTGTGCAGATCAGGGTCTTTTACCGCTCTCAGGGCCTGCAGAACGACCTCCTCTGTAATCGACCCTGTTGTCGTTTCAGTCATTAGTTGGATTGTTTCCTTTCCGCGCGCGCCCATGCTCTTGGCAGCCTTTCTACTTTCTACTTTTTACTGATCTGCGTCAAACCGGCCGGCGCGATCCTGAACTCACACATTTTCGCGCCGTCTACAATTCTGCATTCGCGCATGACGTCGGAGCCGAGCGCCTCGCTATAGACACGAACTTCTTCATCGCATACTTTCGGATAGACAGCTGCGATGTTCTCCGTCGGACAGTTTCGCTGTCGCAGGCGATAACTTCCATCCTTCATCCGGCGCGTGTCCGCAAGGTATCCCTTGGTGTTGATGACACGTGTCATGGCCCGCACCTTTTCGTCAAAACCCAGCCCGTCAAATTCGACCCGCAACCGGGCGATCATCTCATTCGCCCTGCCACGGAGCACTCTCGATAATCCGTCATCACCGTATTGCAACTTCAGATGCTGCAATATATCCTTCGCGAATTCATCATAAATCTGTGGAAAAAGACAGCTCGCTTTTTCCGTCAGCTTGTAAATGAATCGCGGGCGCCCTCGTTCGTGATGTTCCTGTTCATAACTGATCAATCCGTCACGTTCGAGCAGGCTCAAATGGCGTCGTACGCAGACCTTCGAGACCTTCATCTGCTGCGCCAGATGCTCGACGCTCATCCCGCCATTCGTCTTGAGCAGGTCGATGAGTGCGCTGCGCGACTCCTTCAGTATGTGTTCCACTGCTGAAACTGACACAACCCGATGATAGGCGGCCATCCCCCTTTTGTCAACGATTTGGTTTTCAAAATAATTTTGTTCACAAATGGTATGACCAGCGTTCAAAAATCGATTCACCTGCTATAATAATTAAGGCCGCAGTGCTGGTCGAAGCAGTAATAAATGTATAATGATTAATCATCTCAAGTCGCAGGCGAGCTGCGACGAATTTCAACGGAGTCCGAAAAAAGCAATGTCCGTCACAACGACAGAAGACCAAACAAAGCCGCAGCATCCACTTGAAGAGCTCGAGACAGTAACGATCCGTTTTGCCGGTGATTCGGGAGACGGGATGCAGATCACTGGGACGCAATTCACATCGACGTCGGCGATTATAGGCAACGATATTTCGACGCTGCCCGACTTTCCGGCTGAGATACGAGCGCCGGCGGGGAGCCTGCCTGGGGTCTCGGGATATCAGCTTAATTTCAGCAGCCGGGACATCCGCACGCCGGGCGATGAGCCGAATGTGCTGGTGGCCATGAATCCGGCGGCCCTCAAGGTCAACCTGAAGGATCTGGAATCGGGTGGAATTCTGGTGCTCAACACCGATGAGTTCACCGACGGAAATCTGAAGAAAGCCGGATATGCGAGCAATCCGCTCGAGGACGGTTCGCTCTCCGGTTACAGGGTGTTCAAGCTGCCGATCACTTCGAACACACTCAAGGCGCTGGAAGGATCGAAGCTGCCGTTCAAGCAGCAGGAGCGGTCCAAGAACTTCTACGCGCTCGGACTGATGTACTGGCTCTATGACCGGCCGATGGAGCCGACCGTCAAATGGATCGAGGACAAATTCAGCGCAAAGCCCGAGGTGGCCGAGGCCAACCTGATGGCACTGCGCGCCGGGTACAATTACGCCGATACGACTGAGGTATTCACAACGCATTACAAGGTCGGGAAGGCCACGATCAAGCCGGGCAGGTACCGCAACATCACGGGCAATGAGGCCACGGCGATCGGCTTCATCACGGCGGCGCACCTTGCCGGACGTCCTTTGTTTTACGGCAGCTATCCGATCACGCCGGCATCGGACATCCTGCATGAGCTTTCGAAGCACAAGAATTTCGGCGTCAAGACCTTTCAGGCGGAGGACGAGATTGCCGCGGTGGGCTCGGCGATCGGAGCGGCCTTTGCCGGAGATATCGGGGTTGACCGGCACGAGCGGGCCGGGGATCGCGCTCAAGTCGGAGGCGATCGGCCTGGCCGTCATGACCGAGCTTCCGCTGGTCATCATCGATGTGCAGCGTGGCGGACCGTCGACAGGGCTCCCGACCAAGACCGAGCAGGCTGACCTGTTGCAGGTCATGTTCGGACGCAACAGCGAATGTCCCGCCGGAGTAGTTGCTCCGGCCACCCCGGGTGATTGTTTCAGGATGGCGGTCGAGGCGATTCGACTTGCGACGAAGTACATGACGCCTGTCTTCTTCCTTTCGGACGGATATCTAGGTAACGGTTCCGAGCCGTGGGAGATCCCGGCCCTCGAGGACCTGCCGGAGATGAAGGTCAACTTCCGTACCGAGGTTGATGGCTTCTTCCCATACTTGCGCGACGAGAAGACTCTCGCCCGTCCTTGGGCGATCCCGGGAACTCCAGGGCTCGAACATCGCATCGGTGGCATCGAGAAACAACACATTACCGGCAATGTCAGTTACGATCCGGACAATCACGACCTCATGGTCCGGCTTCGCGCTGAGAAGGTCGAGCGGATGAAACAGGATATCCCGAACCTTGAAATCTTCGGAAAATCCGAAGGCAAGGTTCTGGTACTGGGATGGGGCTCAACCTATGGATCGATCACGACTGCTGTCGAGCGCTTGCAGGAGCGCGGGGAATCAGTTTCAAGCGCCCACCTGCGCTATCTCAATCCATTTCCGAAGAATATCGAAGAGGTATTGCGAGGATTCCAGACCGTCGTCATTCCTGAGTTGAATCTTGGGCAATTGGCCATGCTGATTCGCGCGAAATTCCTGATCGATGCCGTCAGTTTCACCATGGTCAAGGGCAAACCGTTCAAGGTCAGTGAACTGGTCAAAAAGATTGAGCAATATATTTAGGGCAAGGACGATTGATGAGTCATTCGGGGTTTAACGATTCCGCAGAAAAGGATCATATGAGTGAAATCGCACATACAACAGATGGAGCCAATGGAGAAGGCCAGACGGCGGTCAAGCTGACACGCAAGGACTTCCAGACCGACCAGGAGGTCCGCTGGTGTCCCGGTTGCGGCGACTATTCGATTCTGGCCCAGGTTCAAAAGGTCATGCCTGAACTGGGCATACCCAGAGAGAACATCGTCTTCATCTCGGGGATCGGCTGCTCGAGTCGTTTTCCTTATTACATGAATACATACGGGTTCCACACGATTCATGGTCGGGCGCCGGCCTTTGCGACAGGCGTCAAGCTGGCGAATCCAAAATTGCAGGTCTGGGTGATAACGGGTGACGGAGATGCCCTCTCAATCGGCGGCAACCATTTCATCCACGCCCTGAGGCGCAACATCGACCTCAAGATCATCCTTTTCAACAACCGCATTTACGGACTGACCAAGGGGCAGTACTCGCCGACCTCCGAACTGGGCAAGAAGAACAAATCGGCGCCGATGGGCACGATCGATTACCCGATCAACCCGCTGAGCATGGCCTTCGCGGCCGAAGCCACCTTTGTCGCTCGGTCGATGGACATCGATCCGAAACACCTCTCGACGATGATCGAAAGGCTGGCCCATCATAAGGGCTCTGGATTCCTGGAAGTTTATCAGAACTGCAATATCTTCAATGACGGAACCTTCAAGTCGTTCAATGAACGCGAAGTCAGGGACGATCGGATGATCTACCTCGAAAACGGCAAGCCGTTGCTTTTCGGCAAGAACAAGGATAAGGGCATCCACATCGACAAAGTCAAACCTGAAATCGTCGCGATTGGAGAAAACGGCGTCACGATTGACGACATCCTCGTTCATGACGAAAATGCTCTTGAGCCGAATCTATCTTACATACTCGGTCGGATGCAGTTTCCGGAATATCCCGTTCCGATGGGGGTTTTTCGGGCTGTACACAAACCGACTTATGAACAGATGCTCCATGGGCAGGTCTCCAAGTCTATTTCGATCAGCGGGGCGGGAGATATCGAAAAACTGATCAACGCAGGTGAAACCTGGGAGATAAATTAAATGATGATCGATGAATGATGAATTAAAAAATCATCACTCATCATTCATCATTCATCATTCATACTTTCAATCATGTCTATACTTTCAAACATCATCGACGCAGCGAAGGAAGTGGTTGAAGTGGCGCGTACGACGGCGCAGGGAATGAGCGTCACGCTCAGCCACATTCCGACCAGGAAGGAAACCGTGAGCTATCCCGAAGAGGCGGTAACGATCTATCGCCGTTTTCGCGGAGAGCACTTTCTGGATGTGAATGAAGACGGGAAAGAGAAATGCGTATCCTGTTTTCTCTGCGCGGCCGCCTGTCCGGCCGATGCGATTTACATCGAAGGCGCGGAGGACCAGCGCCCATATGAAGAGCGGATCGGCCAGGATCATCGCTATGCCAAGGTCTATCAGATCGATTACGGGCGCTGCATCCTGTGCGGATTCTGCGTCGATGCCTGTCCGACGGATGCCATCAACCACGGCCACAATTTCGAGTGGGCGGTCTTCACTCCGGGCGAGATGGTGAAGGACAAGGATTTTCTGCTGGCCAACAAATGGCGCGAGCCGGATGTCACTCCGAATGAGAATCAGCTTCATCTGGCCGCCAGGCAGAAGATGGACAAGCTGAATATCATTCTGAAATAAGACCAAAAGCATGGAGTGCCGCTTTGAGGCGGGTTTTATATTCAAAACCCGCCTCAAAGCGGTACTCCATGCTTTATGCTAATCAATTCGTTTCATCGGATCGACAAGCAGCCACATGACTACGCCGAAGGTGAAGACGCCTGCCATGATGTAAAAAGGCAGGGTCCACGAATTCCAGTCTTTAACTGCATATCCCACGACCAGCGGAGCAAGTGCGCCTCCGATATTGCCGATCGTGTTCATCATTCCGGTGACAACGCCGGCGTTTTTACGTCCGACATCAAGGCAGACCGACCAGGCGGCTCCGGCGGTGACCGTCTGGAGGCAGAGCGCAAGCGCCAGCAGGACAGCAGCCGTCGTGTTGTCGGACGTACGGGCGACAGCGATGAGGACGATGGCGCAGGCGGCATAGCCTGCGGCGCCGACTCCGCTTCGCGCAAGTTTAAGGTTGCCTGTACGTCTGACGATAAGATCGGTGATCCAGCCGCCGAACCAGAAGCCCGCCAGGCTGACTGTCCAGGGCAGCGATGCCAGCCATTTTGTCGATCCGATCGAAAAACCGCGTGCTTCGATCAGATATGTCGGCAGCCAGGTAATATAAAAATAGAGACCGTAACCGAAGGCGAAGTACATGAGGCAGATGTAGACCATATTCGGGCTGGTCAGAAGCCTTTTCCAAGGGACGTGATGGGTCAGCGCTTCGATAGATTCACTATGACCGGGGCGAATCTCCTTCAGTTCCTGCTCGTTGACTGCCGTGTGATCTTCGGGGCGGTCGCGAAACCAGCGATGCCAGGCGACGGCCCAGACGATGCCGATGAGCCCGAATTCGACGAAGGTCCAGCGCCAGCCCTGCCATTCGAGCAGTGTGAAGACCAGCGGAGCCGTCATCGCCGATCCGACCGCCAGCCCTATGAAAGAACGGCTCAAACCTCGACCCTGCTCGGAGGCCGGAAACCACTGTGCCACGGCGCGAGCGATGTTCGGGAAGGCGCCTGCTTCACCCGCTCCAAACAGAAACCTGATCACCGCCAGCGACCAGAATCCCAGAGCCGTCCCCGTCAGCACTGTGAATGTCGACCACCAGACGACGATCCGCGTCAGAGCCATCCGGGCGCCGAAGCGGTCTCCCAGCCAGCCGCTTGGAATTTCGAAAACGGCATAGGCGATCGTAAAGGCGCTGAAGATCCAGCCTTTCTGTGTTGCCGTGAAGTTGAATTCGGCGGCTATCGAAGGCATTGCCGCCGAGATGCAAAGGCGATCAAGATAGGTGATGACGGTCAGCGAAAAGATCAGCCAGAGCAGCGTCCGGCGTGCCCGGGTTGGGGCAGTTTCGGAAATGGTCATATTCTCAATACTTTGTAAACCAAGTCTTTTAACTAATGAATCGCAAAGAACGCAAAGAGGCAAAGAATTAATCGCAAAGGCCGCAAAGGGAGCAAAGATATACAGGGAAGATCAGTGTCCGAATTATATCCATTGGGCAATAATCCGGATATTCATATCACCAAAAATCTTTGCCCCCTTTGCGGCCTTTGCGATTAATTCTTTGCCTCTTTGCGTTCTTTGCGATTCATTTCTTCCGAACTTAAATGCCAGAAATTTAGTTTACAGAGTACTCAATACACGACAGACTTATAACGGGTTACTGTTCTTGAGGTACTCCCGTATGACCTCGGAAATCTGAATGATCCCTGTTGCCTTATCGAACTTCAACAGAAGAGACAGGTCGTGCAATTTCCGGCAGATAGCGATTGTCCCGGATCCGTCAATTTCGCAGGTTCCGGACCAGAGTTGATTGATCTGGTCCAATGTAATTTCGGTATCCGCGGGGAAGGCGGCCAGCTCGTAAAATCTCTCGCGTTCTTCGGGTGAGAGCCATTCAAGGCAAATCTCGATCGCCTTGGCGGCGGTCTCATTTCTGTCTTCGATGCGGTTGACATCGAAATAGACGAGCCCTCGTTTATCTAGCGCACGGTTGGCCCGCAGAATCGCGCCCTGAACCGTGCGGTATTCGAATTCGACGCTTTTTCTGAGGAATGCGTTGACCAGATCGAGCAGCGGCGGCCATTCGCCGAGCCTTGAAGCAAGATAATCGAGATCGTGGATCGCGTCGGGGAAATCCGGTTCGCCTTCCAGACCCTTCCCCAGAATTGAGCGGGCTTCACTCGGCTCGACTGTCCAAAGGCTCTTCTTCATTATCCCTTCTTTGCATTCGGGATACCGATGTTGTTCTGTTCGTAAATCGGTTTATCAGGTATGCGCTGCTGATAGATCGGCGCGGAATTTTGCACAGGTCTTCGAACAGTCGGATTTCGACCGGCGAGCGGTGGCACCCATACTTCTATCCAGCCGGTCGGAACCTTTTTTGCCATACGTGGCCAATATCTGAGATCGAGTTTTATTTCGATGCCGCGTTTGCGCAGTGTCTCTTCGACGGTTTTCTTAACCTGCCGGGCGATCTTTTCATCCTCTTCATAATAGTAGCGAATATCGCCGGTCGTCGGCGCCGTGACCAGTGCGGGTTTTCCGGCGACTCTGTATAATCCTTTTGACTGACTATCGAGCGACTTCCCGATCGCAGTGAGGGTCGGCAGATCTTTCCTGTCCAGGTATTGCAGGTAAATCTTCGCGATCTTCGGTTCAGGGTCAACCGGAACGGTTGTCAACGATTCCACGCAAACGAGCGCCGATTGGCGAATCTGATCGTTGCTGGATTCAGCCGATGCCAGATTGAGCGCTTTCTGGCAATCGGCCAGAGCGTTCTCCTTCTGCCCCAGATTTTTATAGGCAATGCCACGATTCAGAATGGCGTAGGGATCGAGGTTGTTGATGAGTATCGCCTTGTCGTAACTGGAGAGAGCCAGATCATTTATCCCCCCGGCCAGATAGGCGTTGCCGCTGCCAAGGTATGCTTCGAAGAGGTTTGGATCGATCGCCAGGGCCTGAGAGAAACTTCCAATTGCGCGTTCAGTATCGCCCTGCTGAAGGTATATGTTTCCGACTCCGACCAGGGGCATTGGGTCTTCGGGAGAGATCTGTATCGCTGCACGATAGTCTTGCAGCGCCATTTTGTAGTCTTTTTTATACTCGTAGATGCGGGCGCGATTGTAATAGGCTTCCGCTGATTTGGTCTGATTCAGAACCCGTGAAAAGTCCTGAAGCCCGGCATCCCAGGCTTTTTTGCCGAGATTTGCGTTTCCGCGGCCGAGGAGCGCATCAGTATTATTCGGATTTAGTATGAGCGCTTCGTTGAAATCCGAAATGGCCTGATCATAATCTGCCTGGGCCAGGCGAACCCGCCCACGGCCAATGAAAGCGACGTCATTGGACGGATTGATCTGGATCGCATCCGTGAACTGTTTGGCGGCTTCATCGTAGTTTCCGTTTTTGAGTGCCTCTGTGCCGTCAAGTGTCAATTTACTGACGGCCTCGATTCGTTGCTCTCTTCTCAAATTGAGGAAATATATGACGGCGATGCTGATCAGGATAAATGCCACGGCTCCGGCGATGATCATCCATCGCTGAGATTTTTGTTTCTGTTCAGCCTGTTTCAAAGCCTGTGACTGCTGTTCGATCTCGATCCGGGAGGACTCGACCTTCTCCTGCTGGGCCTGATGTTGAAGTCGAATTCTGATCTGTTCCTGCTCTTCGTGAAGGCTGCGATCGATATATCGGATCTCCGATGCGTTGAGGTCGGATTCGCGACTGGCCTTCATCTTTTTCGCTTCATCGAGAAGCGCGCCTGTCAGAAGGGCGCTTTTATCTTCGCGAAGTCGCTCCCATTCGGAGATGATGCCGTTGAGTTTGCGACGCCAGAGCAGGAAATCACGATCGTCGTTCAGCCAGCGCTGCAGTGGCTCCCATTTCTTGACCAATGAATCCTGGGTCATTCGGACGACCTCACCCAATGTGGGGTCCAATTCGACCGTCAGCACCTGTTCGTCGGCAAACAGGTCGATAATTGCTCTTGACGACCGATCCAGATCCTCGATCCTGTATTTTATTGCAGCATCCTCGCCGCCCTCTGACGGGCTGGCGACCCGCACCAGTCGCTTGAGAAGCCGCTGGGCAGCCGCTTGCTCTTCCGGTCCGAGTCGACTGTATGCGGCATTGGCGTTTGCGACGGCAGGGTCTATATCAAAAACTCTTCCTTCGTATATCGCCAGAATCTCTTCGCGTTTCTCCTTGTCGGGGGGAGCTCCGAGCTGCGTCACGCGGCCGTCGGTCAGATAGGATGTCAGTCGCTCAGCCGGTTTGAGCAGCGAAAGGCTCTCATCGGGACGATCGCCGAATATCGCGAGCAGCTCTTCATAAGCGTAAAACGGGATGTACTGGAACTGAACCTCTTCCATGTAAACATCTCGATCGCGTCGTGATGAGAGATGATCGGGGAAGCGGGCGAACTTCGACCGGGCATACTCCTTTCTTAAATCGAGCTTGCGTTTTTCGAAAGGTTCAACACGGGTCTGGACCGGAAAAATGCGCACCGGGCGTTGAGACCGCTGTTGAAAAGCCGACTCGGCCACCGCCGATGCGCCTTCGACCGACTGGTTGTTGAGCGTGAAGCATACGACCAGCGCGTCGGGCATCTGGACAGTGCAGATCCCCGAGGTGTCGCTGACGCCAGTGCGGCTGTCGATGAGGATGTAGTCATATTCCTCGCGCATCATTTCTCTGGCGACTTCGAGGAATGCTCCGCCGCCGAGTTTGTCGTAGAATGTCTGCCAGTTGAAGAGGTTGACGCGCGTCGAATATGTCGAGCCCTGCCGGCCGGCCGGGACCAGGTCGAGTGTCCCACCGTCGGGAAACTTCCAGTTGAGCGAGACGGCATACTGCAGGATGTCGGCATGCTGACGGTACCAGTCGGTGTTGAGCGTCTCGCCATCCGGGATGCGCGTCATCGTCTCGGTCGCATAATCGTTGACGAAATCTATCAACCCCTCGGTCGAGGTCAGCTCCTTGTCGACCAGGAATGGCGCGAAATAGCGGTGCAGTCCGGGCGCTTCGAGATCCCAGTCGATGGCCAGCACCTTGAGCCCGTTACTGGCCAGAATCCATGCCACATTGGCCATGGCCATCGAACGTCCGGTTCCGCCCTTGTATGAATAGAAGGTGATGATGGTTCCGAGCGGCTTTTCGCCACTGACTGGTGAGCTGCTCATCTGATCAATTGCCTCCTGGCCCGCTGATGATCGGTTTCGGGATCGGTTTATCACCCTGGACGATCTTCTCGACCTCGAGCTGTTCCAGGATTCGTTCCCGCGTCTTGTAGATGGCAGTGCAAAGCTCCTTTTTCAGATCGTCCGGCGAATTGATCGGATAAAGGAAGGAATGTGCGGCGCCCATCTCCAGCGACCGCTTGAAGAAGACCTGTCGGACAACGTTTTCGAGAGCGGCGCTCTGCTGCTGCGCTTCTGAATCGGCCTTGTTCCACGGCACCAGCACGACGCAATTGATGAAACTGCGATTGTCATACTGGCGCAGGATCTTTTTATACTCCTCGATCTTGAGCGTCCACGTGTCGACGATGATCACGACCAGCTTTTTGTCCTGTTCGGATTTTTCGAGAGCCTTGATCAGATCATCGGTCAGACGGACCTCTTCGTAGAAGAGCTTTTCACGTGTCGCAACATCCTGTGCCAGAAAGCCGACCGGCTCGTTGGCGTCCGGGCAATAGGGCAGCCAGTCCTTACCGCCTTCCATACCGTAGGCATCCAGTTTCTGACGCAGAGCCGACATCTTGTTGCGATTCTCCGCGACATAGATGAACTGGACATAACGCGGGCCGGCAGTTGGCGAGGCCGGAGCAGTCATAGCGACCGGCGCTCCAGGGGCCGAATGAAACGCACTCGGCACTTGCTCGATCGGTTCGAGACCGGCCAGCGGCTTCAGGGCATGCTGCTTCGCGGCATCGACAAGCTTGCCCGCCAGCGCCGAAACAAAATTCTGATAGTCGTCCTCGTACTTCCGCAGCTTGATCATCTGCTTCAATCCCTGCCGGGCATATTCAGGGCCGAAATCGTCGTGTTTGTATTGAATTGTGCCGACGGTGGATGGCAACGGCAACGGAAGCCTGTTTTCAGGAACCCAGAGCACAGGCAGTATCAAACCCGCTCCCTTGACAGGATCTGGCAATGATTGCTGATAGGCACTCTGCCGTGAATAAAAAATCTGCCACTCCTTGCCGCAGTATTCCTTTTGAAAATAGGTAGGAGAGAAGATGCTGACGAAGGTGCGACATCCCTGCAATGCGCTCGATAGCGCGTCGCCCCATTGCGCGCCGGGTTCGATATCCTCACCGTCGAAAAACCCGACCGCCTCTTCATTCAATTCGCCTGAAAGCAGGCGCACTTCATTCTTCAAATCATCGAAGAACTTTTTCAGATATTCATCACGATCGAGTCGTGCATAACTGAAGAAAAACCAGTAGTTCATGATGCTCTTCCTGCCTCCTCAACCGCATTAGCGCGAATGACCATCGAAGATCTCCGGGGCGACGGATATAGTACAGGACTATCGGGATTTCTTCAGTTAAATTCGGAAGAAATTAATCGCAAAGACCGCAAAGGTGCAAAGAGTAAATCGCAAAGGCCGCAAAGGTGCAAAGATGTACAGGGAAGATCAGTGTTCGAATTATATCCAGTGGGCAATAATCCAGATATTCATATCACCAAAAATTCTTTGCCCCTTTGCGGTCTTTGCGATTAATTTCTTCCATGTTTGAATACAGGAAAATTTAGTTTACAGAGTATTATCATCGGTGATTACTTTACGTCGAAGACAGGGACCTCGCTCAGAATAACCTTGCCGCTGGCTCGACTGATGACATATAGGGCCCGGCCGGAAAAGTCCTTGCCTTCGATCCTGATTTTGAGAGAGACATCGACCGAGGTGCGATTTGCGTCCCACTGTTCTGTTCGCAGCGCCTCGGTCACCCAGAGGGAGGGTTTTCGCACGACGAGAGATTGCGCGAACCGGCGCAGGTTGCTCAAATCGACCATCGGATTGACGGCATCCGAGGTGCTGGTCAGGATTGCGGCATCGAACCTGGCGAGGAACGATTTGATATCATCCGGCACATTGACGGAGTTGGTGGCCTGCTCGGCTTTGAGTGCTCCGTTGCGGGCCTCGATAGTCAGGGCCGCATCAAGATCAGCCGCCGCCGCCAGATTGAAATGGCGCATCGCTTCAGCCGGGGTGTTCTTTTGCAGGTGAAGTTCGGCCAGTCCAATGTGTGCCCATCCATATGCCTGGATCGGTATCGGTTCGACCTTGAGAACTTCCGTGAAGACCTTTTGAGCCTCGTCAAACTTCTTCTGAGCCAGAAGCGCACGTCCGAGCAGGGCCTGTAAAGTCGGCGCCTTCGGATTGATCGTCAGCGCTTCACGGGCCTTGGCTTCGGCGGTCGTAAAATCGTTCTTGCTGTACGCCAGATTGGCCTGCCCGAAAGCTTCGTATTCCGATGGGCGGCGCGGAAAAACATCGTTTGCATAATCGGCCTGCACATAAAGCTTTTCAGGGTCAGCTTCAATGCGCACGATCTTTGTTCCAGCGGGAAATGTGACTGTCCCGTATTCACTGGCTTTTACGGCAACAGATTTCTTCAGTGTTTCGCCCTTGTCGGTGACGGCGACTACGTCGACGGTCGCATCTCCCGTTCCGAAGTTGGCGATCGTCGATTCGACTCCTGAGGGGCTCTCCAGAGGCTGTCCGATGGCAAAATCCGGCAGCACGACGGTGTCGATTCCATTGGTGAAAATCTCGTCGATCAGCTTCCTGTCTCCGCCGCCGGTCATGAGGTTGTTCTTGATCGTTGTGCATCTGGAGACTCCGCACAGCGGCGAACGCCACTCGTTGAGAGAGAGAACATCGACCCGGGCGCGTGTCAGGGAATCGCGCAGCACCTTTTGAAACACCTCGGCTCCGATCTGTTTATCGATCATGCGCCAGATCAGAGCGCCCTTGTTGTAGACGCTGGTCTTATAGTTACGGTCAAGCTGGCTTTGCATGAGGAGCGGAGCATCGCTCCGGGCGATGGTCGCATAAGCCTGGCGGTATCGATCGAATGCTTCATCGCCGCTCTGCTGGCCGAATCTGTCGGTCAGATAGAGGGCTGCCAGATAGATCGGCAGGCCGTCGCGTACGACGCCCGTGCCACGCCCGCGCAGCAGGACATGGCCATCGATCCAGGCACGTGCCGCCGCGCTCGCCAGCAACTCGATCGTTCCAAGATCCAGCGCATCACGACGGAACAAGTTGTCATCGACCGTAACCGCTCCGACAGTCGAAAACGTCGTTTCACGCCCAGCCGAAAAAGTATCCGATGTCGACGTGTTGAGCTGCCGCGCCTGGGAAGAAATGATGCGAAACGGCGCCAGAGCCGCGACATTGAAGTACTTGACGTAAAAGGCCATGATCCGCTCGGCCTCCGATGCCAGTCGCTCGGCCTGTGCCTTGCCGGCATCGGTCAATCCACGCGGCATGTAGACTTCTGTCGGATAACTGGTCCCGCCTTTCGTGATCACCTCATAATCTCCGACGATCAGAAAAGGCTGTGCCGCCATCGATTGCTCGAAAGCGTTGTCGGCTTTCCGTATGCCGGATGATACGACCTTAAGCCCCGACGGCGCGGTGACACTCAATTTGACGGGAGCGGTGTCCGCCCCGTGCTCCGCATATGGAGTGTGAACGACAGGTACCCAGAAACTGCTCGGCAGTAAATAGGTGTCGTCGGCCGAGATGTGCAGCGTCGTGCTTCGATCAGCTGATGGAATCGAATAGACGAACTCGATGTCGAATTCGCGTGCGGCAGCAATATCTGTATTGATGTCCGCATAAATACGAAGCAGATTACTGCGGACGTCTTCCGAGGTGCTGAACTTCGCATCCGTGCCGTTTAATCGTACCGCAGTCACAACCGCCTTGAGGTTGATGAAAAATGACATCCGCGGCTTGTTGCCTGTCGAGAGCAGAATCTTGTCTGCAAGATCCGGACCGGACAGATTTACCAGGCGTAATGTCGTCTGAACATCTACTTTCAACTGCTCGGGGACTATCTTCGCATTGATATCATACTGCTTGATCTCGAATTCCTGCGCCAGCGCCGTCGCGTTCAGCACTGCCAGCGTGAAAATCAATAATTGCAATTTGATCTTTTTCATTTTCTCCTAGCTCCGGAATGTCAAGAAAGTAAAAAGTAGATAGTAAAAAGTTGTTTCGAGTTGATCACGGCCATCTGAAAAGTTGTTAAATTTGTAACAATAAAATGCAGTGAGCGTGCTTTCACTGGAAACTGGAAATTTCTCCACTGGAAACTATGATTTGAAGCTCACAACTTCAATAACTTCAGCCTGAGAGTGTTTCGCAAGCCACTGGGTCAGAAACTGACGCAATGAAGCTTCAGACTTTGCTGCCACACCAATGCGATGAGCCTCATTTGAATCTGTCTGGTGCGTATGGTCCGCTTCGGGCGGCAGCCCCTCGCTGCAAGCTCGACAGATAACTCTTAAGTTGGAAGACCAGTCCTCGGCCGGAATTCCTGAATCGCCAAGATCCTCGATCAATTCCTCGATTTCAAATTCATCCAGACCGGCCAGATGAATCATAAAAGTTCTGAATTCGCTCTCGTGCAGCAACTGAAGTTCGTTGAAGACCGGAATTTCCCTGCCTTCAAGTACCCGATATCCCTGCGGCTCTCCATCGTGCAGCAGCATATCGCCGTAACGATGGCCCGATTCAGGCATGGGGATGCTGCGAATGACCGCCCGCGCCGGGTCGATGCGATCGCACCAGACAACTTCTCCATCACCATTATTGTTCAGTCTGATGGGTGTCGGACCGAAATCCAGCTCGACTGGTCCCTTCGCATCGTCGAGCGGAATGCCGCACGCTATCCAGGCGCGTCGTGCTTCGGCCCAGTTTTCCATTGCCGTGGCTGCAATACCCAGATTCCACCATGCATCCTCGTCTGACGGATTTAATTTCACCGCCTTCAGATTGCATTCGAATGACTCGCTCCAGTTGGCTTCACGCTTGTATAGCAGTCCCAGGTTGTACCAGGGCGCCGACCAGAATTTGTCTGAGTTGATCGCTTTCTGATAGAACAGGACCGCTTCCGAACGGTTTCCCGATTCTTCCAGCTCGATTGCTTTTTTGTTGTGCCGTTCGGCAAAAAACTTCATGCGCGCCAATCGTAAACATCGAAACCTAGGAACGATTCTTATGCTATCTCTTGCACCAGCTATAAGTTGGAATAAAGGATAGCATCAGTTCACTTGACTATGACAGCATCACCCTTCGATTTCTCTTCGCCGATCTCATCTTGCAGCCTATGCTCAAAAGCCGCCTTGATGAAGCTGGCAAACAGGGGATGCGGCGCGAGGGGTTTGGATTTCAATTCAGGATGGAACTGGCAGCCGAGAAACCACGGGTGGTCATCCAGTTCGATCATCTCGATGAATTTACCATCGGGTGATTTCCCGGAAAAGATAAGGCCGTTTTCAGCCAGGCGGTCCTCATAGGCGGGATTGAATTCATAGCGGTGACGATGGCGCTCTGAAATCGATTTATCCTGGTATATCCGTTCGGCAAGTGAACCGGCGCGCAGGTCGCAAGGGTAAGCGCCGAGACGCATAGTTCCGCCGAGGTCCTCGACACCGATCAGATCGCGGAGCTTGAAGATAATCGGATTCGTAGTGTTCGGATCGAATTCGGTCGAATCAGCGTCGTCGATTCCGCAGACGTTCCGCGCATACTCGATGGCGGCGCACTGCATTCCGAGGCAGATGCCGAAGAAAGGTGTTTTCTCGCGTCGGGCGTAACTGATCGCCCGGAGCATGCCCGGGATTCCTCGTTTGCCGAAACCTCCAGGGACGAGAATCGCATCGACATCGCGGAGCCGGTCCTCCCATCGATCACCGTTCATCAGATCATCACTTTCGATCCAGCGGATGACGACCTTGACGCCGTTGGCGAATCCGCCGTGAGCCAGCGCTTCATTGAGACTCTTGTATGAATCCTCTAGTTCGACATATTTACCGACAACGCCGATCGTGACGGTCTCCCTGGCAGAGGCCATACGCTCGACCAGCGACGACCAGCGCCGCAGATCGGATTCGATCTGCGGCAATCGCAGCAGATCGGCGATTAAATGGTCCAACCCCTCGCGATTGAAGACGAGCGGTATCTCATAGACTGATTTGACGTCCTGAGCTGTGATGACGGCATCTTCGTGCACGTTGCAGAAGAGCGCTATCTTGCCCTTGATATCGTGCGGAAGCGCCCTGTCGGATCGGCAAAGCAGGATGTCGGGCTGAATACCGATCGCCCGCAGCTCTTTGACTGAGTGTTGTGTCGGCTTGGTCTTCAATTCACCGGAAGCGGCCAGATAGGGAACCAGCGTCAGGTGCACGAAGATCGCGTTACCGCGACCTACTTCGTTGCCCATCTGACGGATCGCTTCGAGGAAGGGGAGCGATTCGATGTCTCCGACCGTTCCGCCGATCTCGACGATCACGACGTCCATCCCCTCCGAAACTCCGCGGATCGCGTCCTTGATCTCGTTGGTGATGTGTGGGATCACCTGTATGGTCTTGCCCAGATAATCTCCCCGGCGCTCCTTCTCGATGACGGACAAATAGATGCGACCGGATGTCCAGTTGTTGGATTGCGTCAGTTGCGCTGTTGTATATCGCTCATAATGTCCCAGATCGAGGTCTGTTTCAGCCCCGTCATCGGTGACGAATACCTCACCGTGCTGAAATGGCGACATCGTTCCTGGATCCACGTTGATGTATGGATCGAATTTCATGAGCGTGATCTTCAATCCACGCGCTTCCAGTAAGGCGCCGATCGAGGCCGCAGCGATCCCTTTTCCCAGGCCGCTGACCACCCCACCGGTGACAAAAATATATTTTGGCATCGTCTCCCCCGGGCTAGATCGATTGACTTGTTATTTGCAGGACATGTCGTGAGTTTTTTAAAACCTGTGTCTGATTCAGATAGGTAAATGTAAGATTAAACTTTCAAGCCGAGAAAATCAAAACATGGTGGTGAAGATGGTGTGGTTTGTGTTGTATTTTAATTTGTAAATGCGCAGAAGTTTCCAGTAGGCAGCAGGCAGTTTCTGGTATTCTGGCCGTTGCAGATTTATTCTAATATGGCCGTTGCGATTGTTACTGTCAGCAATACATTGAAGAAGCGACTGGAAACTGCCTACCGCCTGCTGCCAACCGCCTGCTGATACCTTGCGCCGCGCTTTCGATATATCGGGCCGAGCGCGAATGTCAGTTTTGGGAAGATATTGGCCAGATGCGCCAGCCAGCCCCTGTGAGCAGGGATGATGATCTCGAGTGGCTTTCGCGGCAGAGCCTGATCGAGGATCGCGGATGCTATCTCATCTACAGTCAATAGTTTAGGTGCAGAAAATACAATCGCGGCCGCTTCGACATCCTTTTGAGGATTGAGCAGCGGCGTCTGCACTGCATCGGGCGAGATGGCTGTGACGAATATTTTATACTGTCGCAGCTCCTGAGCTGCTGCCAGGGAAAATGCACGGACGGCATATTTCGAAGCCGAATAAATGGCGATTCCGGGAATCGGAGCAAGAGCGGATATTGACGCCATATTAATGATATGGCCCCCGCCACGTTCGATCATATGACGCGCGGCAGTCTGTGTTCCATAAATCACCCCCTTGACGTTGATGTCCAGATGGCGATCGACTGATTCACGCGACGCCTCATGCGCCCATCCAGCCAGCATATAACCGGCAATGTTCATCAATACATCAATTTTACCGAAAGTTTCCTCAGCGTCGGCCATTGCATCAGCCCACGACGACGGATCTCGAACGTCGATTCGTCGCAACCGCACTCGATCATCGGGCCATCCTCTCTTTTGCGCATGCTCGACCAGGCCCTCATAGTTGATATCAGTCGCATAGATCTTATTGCCGTCGGCGATCAATCGCTCAGATATATGCTGCCCGATTCCGCTTGCACATCCTGTCAGAAAGAACGTCCTGCTGTCTTTCATCTCTGCATCCATTGCCTGAAGAGTTTATCTTTTTTTAGAACCGCTGCCCGAGATCTTCGCCGCTTTCCTGACAGGCTTCTTCGAAGCCGCTTTTTTCGAAGTGGTCTTATTCACCGAGCTCTTTGTTACCGCCGGTTTGGCTTTCACGCTTTTCACCGGCGCCTTTTTAGAGGGCTTGGTCGAGACCTTCCTTGCCGGGGCTTTAGCTTTCGCTGCGGGCTTTACGGCTGCCTTTTTTGCCGGTGCTTTGGACTTTGCTGATGCGGGTTTGGTTGGTTTTGCCGGTTTGGGCCTCGATGTCGAGGCGGCCATCGCTTCCTCGATTGCTTCATAACCTCGTGGGAGTGCATTTTGTGCCTGATTGACGCTCGAGGCGACGATTGTCGTGGTCACGGTCATCGAAGCGGATCTGGTTCTGACACCTCGTGTGGATTGAACTCCAAGGACGATCTTGGCCCTTTCGTAATATTTCATACGGCTCTCAAGTCCGTTCAGACCACCATTGATCTTCTTCGTGATGGTAATAAAGTCCTGAACATCGGCAAGCTCGTTCAATCCGTTTGATTGCCAGTACACGCCGGCAATAGAAAAGGCGATTTGAGGGGTAGTCGCAAGATCCGGTATCGATTCGATATCGACGCCCAGCAGATTGCCGTATTTGCGGTAGTTGAAGCGTCCTGTGATTTGAATTGGTCCGCGACCGCGATACCGAAATCCGTCGCCGGGCTGCGTATTGCCCAGCCTTTTCGCCAGATCGCTTGGCGGTTCGTATTTCAATTGCTGCGGTGTCGGCCCCCAGATCTCTTCCATGAAACGCAGTTCTCCGGATTCATGCGCGAGCTGCGCCAAAAAAGCCGATGCTCGCAAAGGCTGGTCAATGCGGTAAATCTGCATGACTCTGTTGAGAAACGCCAGATAAATCATTCGCATCGAAGCCGGCAATTTCGGCATGATCTGTTGAAGCTGGCTGTCACTGAGCTGCATGCTGAGACCTCCTGGATAGAAAAAACGATGCTGGTGGCACCGGGAAACTATGCCAATGATTGTCACATAATTCGAACGAAACGGGAATGGATAAACGCAGGTAATTAGGGATAAAGTGAGTTGAAGACAGGTTCAACGCCAGGGCGCCCTGGCGTTGAACCTGTCTTTAAAAACTGAACATGTATTCAGTTGATGTCGGCCATGATCGCCTGACAGGCGTTCTTGACCGCATTGCCAAGGCTCCGTGTGGAGCCGCTTTTGATCGCATCGCCATCCCTGTTATAGACGACGAACTTGTTGTCCCGGCGAACCAGGTCCTTACCTCCTTCGTGTTGAAGCAGAATGATGTAATCGGCTTTCTCCTGCTTTGATGTCACGATCAGGTTAGGGCATCGCTCATGGAAGGTCTTGACGATCTCAGCGGTCTGAGGGCGGGCGCCACCGTGAATCCCTCCTCCGAAACCATCCTCGGTTCCGCCGGCTCCACCAGTCATCTCCCACGAATCTGAATCAGAGATGTAGACACGAATCTTTGGTCCCTCCTGCGCCGGCACGCCGATCGCCATCACAATCACCAATAAAATCATGAATCCTTTACTCATACCTTCTCCTTATTAGTTGCATTTGGTCTTCTCTAGTTTATCGATATTCGATTGGCGAAGGTGATTGCAAATGCGATGCCATGGGCCATTTTTGGAAGTTAAGAGTGGTTTCCAACCACCGTCTGCCCCAAAACGGGCGGCGGTTACACCATATAAGTCAACAGAAAAATATCCCGCTGATTCACTTGTGAGCCGAATTCCGGTAGGATGCCACAACACACCGGACTTTCCGGCTCAAATGAAATCACGAAACCATTAAAACGAGGAACTATGAAATGGCTGATCTCAATTCACTCACATCGACGTGGACGCCCCGGTTATTGAGCGTTCTTCGCATTGTCGCTGCGTTTCTGTTTATGCAGCACGGAGGCCAGAAGCTTTTTGACTTTCCGGCTTCCGGTCAACCCGGGTCCGGCTCGCTGCCGCCATTGATGTTAGTGGCTGGCGTACTTGAATTCTTCGGCGGACTGCTGCTGCTGCTGGGTATCCTCACCCGTCCAGTGGCGTTCATACTGTCGGGCCAAATGGCGGTCGCCTACTTCATGTCACACGCGCCGCAGAGCTTCTGGCCGATCCTCAATCGCGGTGAACTGGCCGCGCTTTACAGTTTCGTCTTCCTTTATCTGGCTGCGGCGGGAGGAGGCGTCTGGAGCCTTGACAACCTCTGGCGACGTGAAAGATAACGCCCGACTGCCCGGATACTTGTCTCGAAGCCAACAAAAAGAATGGGCGGCCGTTTCGGCCGCCCTCAAATAATTGCTTATCTTTGTTATATGCTGATGAGCCGTGTAGGACTCGAACCTACGACCCACTGGTTAAAAGCCAGTTGCTCTACCGACTGAGCTAACGGCCCACGTCGGAATAGTGTTGAATCACCGTCCCAACGAATCTCCAATAATACGCATTTCAATATTTCCAGTCAACAAGTTCCGACAGTTACGACTGGAAACTGCCAACTGGAAACTCCAAATAAAAAGAGGCAGAGAAATGATCCCTGCCTCTCGATTACCGGTAGACGACCGTAGTTTAATAGAGATTGAAAGTGAATTCGAGGTTGCCGCGTACGCTGACCGGCGATCCATTTTTGACTGCGGGTCTGAAGCGAATCTTCTGAGCCGCCTCGATCGCCTTTTCAGTCAGGCCGTCGGGAAGTCCTCGGACAACGCGAATGTTCGTGACGCGGCCGTCACCCGTGAAGACCACGTTGAGAACGACTGTGCCCTGGACCTTGTTCTGGCGGGCCTCTTCGGTATATTTCGCCTTCTCTTTGTAGAGGATGGTCGGTCTGAGAGCGGCCGACATCGGCTGAACGCCGCCGCCGCCGCCGAGACCCATGTCGCCGCCGCCGACGTTGCCGCCGCGACCGGCTCCAACACCGCCGCCGTCACCGCCGCCAACGCCAGTGCCTGCTCCTCTTCCAATGCCTGCGCCTGATCCCGGTCCACTTGATGGAGGTGCGGGAACGCCCATCGGATCACCGATTGGCCCCTTCATTGGGGGCAGCGCCTGCGGATCGCCGTATACTGTTGCCGCCACGATCAGGGATGGGTTTTTGATCTTCGGCGGTTCCGGATTCGGCATAACGATCTGCGGCGTCAACGCCATCTGAGGCGGCACGCCCTTGCTTGGAGGTGTGGGCTGCTGTCGTCCGCCACCGCCGCCTCCGGAAGCCGGCTTCGGTTTCGGCTTGCTGCCGCCGAGCGATTTCTCCTTGGCACTCGCCGATTCCTTCAGATCTATCTTCGGGATATCCGCCGTCAATTGCACCAGTACCTCATTCTCCTTGAGCTGCTCTTCCGGAAGAATGCATTTGGCCGGGAAGACATAACAGTAGAGCTTGTAGTTGTTCATGAAGATGGCGAGCAACAGGATCGTCACCAGCGGTGTCCAGTTGGCCACTTCAAGAGCAAATTTCGGAAAAGCGAACTTGTTGGTGAGACTGTTGATCAGCCTGTAGAGCAGAAAACCGCGCGCAGCGTAGCAGGCGCCGAGGTAGGTCGCCAGGAAGACAAACAGTCCGTTGACCATCCAGCCGTTAGACCCCTTCATTGAAGAGATGATTTGCGAGATGAAATAGATTGTCGCGTATCCTACCAGAGCCATTTCGGACCCGGCGAGCAACATGTTGCGACGCGTGCGATTGCTGCCCTCTCCGCGAACAAGGTCAATCAGGAACCGCTTTGGGTCGCGCCGGAAGTCCTGCCAGGCGACGCTGAACTCACGCCCGATTCTGGTCGCCAGAGATTCCTCATCGAGCAGAAAATGGAAATCGCCCTCAGCTGTTGTGTATGGGCCGGTTTTCTTGAAAATATCACCGATGTTCTGAACCTGATTGAGAAGTCTCGAGATAAAGCTCTCGTCGGCGCCCGGTATCATGAAGCTCAGTTCAGCTCGATCGTTTGATCCATTTCCGGAGAACGCTGTCGCGGGAGCGGACGGGGCGACCGAAGCGGCAGCCACAGGCGGCGGCGGACTGGCCGGGCGAACCGGAGGCGGCTGGACCGTCTTTTGTTTCGGCAGTTCTTCTGTCGCCGGCATCTCCTGCGGTTTCGGGATGAATTCAGTTTTTCTGAACGGCATTCCGGCCGAACTGTCTTTGACCTGCGGAATCGCCGGTTCCGGGACCTCGATACGCGCCTGGTTGATTCCAGCCTGTGCAGTGGGTGCGGACCCCTGAATCGGACTGGTGATCGGCACAACTTCAACACTCGGAGTTTCGACCTTTTCTCCTGCGGAAGCCTGGCTCGATGTCAAAGGTTTCGTATTACGAACGAACTCCTCCATTGAGATCAATAACTCGGTGTCGTTCGGGCAATATTGAAACCCGTTCGGATACTCCTGCTTACAAGTCGAACATATTTTCATTCTCAGCTCACCTCTAGCCTAAATACTAATCTTCGATCGAGGCAAAATCAAGATACCCCTCTTTTACTCTGATCCAAGAACGCCGGAAATCCTCTTTCTTGCGTTACGTTTAGACAGAAAGTAAGGTTCGGCGGGGCACTATATTTATTTATCCCAATTATGGATATGAAAAATACGCCGTTTTGATGTCAATTTACTGTCAGGGGATGTAATGCAAGTCTGAACTTTTAATTAATTAACGCTTAGATCCGGGATACAGACGGATCTGCTTCACGTTCATCTGTTGGGCGGGGGAATGTGACAGGAACCGGGTATTTATCTCTTGAAAGTGGAACGAATGCAAGGTCGGATCTGATAAATTTTCAACATCAGAAGGTCGATCTTGATTCCGACTTCCTTGTCACGTAATCTGGATTGCTGAAGCATCGACCGGTCAATTATTCATAAACAAAATAGATAGCAAGGGAGAGCGATCATGAGTGCCATAGATCTGGATTTTTTCAGGCTCGACAATCAATTGTCGGATGAGGAGAAGCTGTCGCGTCAGACGGTCAGGGATTTCGTTCGTGAGCGTGTCAATCCGATTATCGCGGAGTGTTACGAGCAGGGCAGATTTCCAAAAGAGCTGATTCCCGAGATTGCCGATCTTGGATTGTTGGGGATGACGATTCCCGAAGAGTACGGCTGTGCAGGAGTCAACAGCGTGGTTTACGGATTGACGACACAGGAGCTGGAAGCCGGGGATTCCGGGCTTCGAAGCTTCGTTTCAGTCCAGAGTTCGCTGTGTATGTACCCGATTTATGCGTTCGGCAGCGAAGAGCAGAAGCGGAAATGGCTGCCCGAGATGGCTGCCGGCAAAGTGATCGGCTGTTTCGGGCTGACTGAGGCTAATTCAGGCTCCGATCCCGGGAGCATGAGGACGCGCGCGAAGAAAGTGAAGGACGGCTGGCTGCTCAACGGCAGCAAGGCCTGGATCACCAACGGAACCATCGCCGACATCGCCATCGTTTGGGCTAAAACCGATGACGATACGATTCGCGGATTTATCGTCGAGAAAGGAACGCCTGGTTATACGGCCCCGGAGGTCAAGCATAAATTGTCTTTGCGGGCTTCGGTGACCTCGGAGCTCTTCTTCCAGGACTGCCTGATCCCCGAAGAGAGCATTCTGCCGGAGAGCAAGGGGCTCAAGAGCCCTCTCATGTGCCTGACACAGGCTCGATACGGAATCGCCTGGGGCGCAATTGGAGCGGCCATCTCGTGTTTTGAAACGGCGGCCGAATATGCAAAACAGCGCGTCCAGTTCAACAAGCCGATCGCGGCGTTTCAGCTGACGCAGGAGAAGCTTGTCAGGATGTACACCGAGATCTGCAAGGCGCAGCTGCTCTGCCTGCAGATCGGCCGCATGAAGGATGCGGGTCAATTGCAACCGGCTCACGTCTCGATGGCCAAGATGAACAATGTGGCGATAGCCAGGGAATGCGCCCAAATCGCCCGGACGATTCTCGGCGGCAACGGCATCACCGGCGACTATCCGATCATGCGCCATATGTGCAACCTGGAGTCAGTTTACACATACGAAGGAACGAACGAGGTCCACATGCTGGTCCTCGGCAAACACATCACAGGCATTGAAGCCTTCGCCTAGTACTTCATCATGCTGAATTTGATGGAAAAAAGTGAATCGCAAAGAATGCAGAGAAATTGAATCGCAAAGAACGCAAAGAAGAATTTAGGAGATCATTGCCCGAGTCAGAAACAATAGGCAATAATCCGAATCTCTCTTTCCATTAAAATCCTTTGCGCCCTTTGCGTTCTTTGCGATTCACTTTTTTCCATCAAATTCTGCGTGATCATGGACTACTTGTACTCTTCGAGTTTGCGATAAAGTGTCTTACGTCCAATGCCGAGCAGGCGGGCGGCTTTGGCCTTGTCGCCGTTGGTATATACGAGAGTGCGGTTGATGACCAGCCGCTCGACCTCTTCAAGGCTGAGTGGGATCGAGATTTCAATCTGACTGATCTGATCCGGCGCTGCGGCTGATCTGATGCTTTCCGGCAAGTCCTGTTCGGTGATGGTGCGCCCTGAGGCGACGATGACGGCTCGCTCCATGCAATTTTCAAGTTCCCGGACGTTTCCGGGCCAGGGATAGCTTTTGAGAATCTGCAGTGTCCGGTCGGTGATGCCGCTGACGCGCTTGCCGCTCTTCTGCTGGTAACGATCGATGAAATAGGCAACCAGTTGATCGATATCTTCCGGGCGTTCCCTGAGAGGCGGAAGCACGATCGGGTAGACATTCAGCCTGTAGAAGAGGTCCCTCCTGAATCTTCCTGCTTCGATCTCCTTTTCCAGGTCCTTATTTGTTGCGGCGACTACGCGAACGTCGGTTCTGATTATCTCGTTGCCGCCGACGCGCGTGAATTCACCGTCCTGCAGAACGCGCAGCAGGCTGACCTGAGCGGCCAGGCTCATCTCGCCGATCTCATCGAGGAAAAGCGTGCCGCCGCTGGCTTCTTCGAAACGGCCGATGCGCCGCGAACGGGCGTCGGTGAATGCTCCGCGCTCGTGGCCAAAGAGTTCGGTCTCGAGCAGGCCTGGCGGGATCGCGCCGCAGTTGATCTTGATGAACGGGAGCGATGCGCGGCGCGAATTGAACTGGATAAGGCTGGCGATGAGCTCCTTGCCGGTGCCTGATTCACCCTGTAGAAGAACGGTCGTGTTGCTATCGGCGACTGAGAGGGCCATCTCGATTGCGTGGCGGATCTTGGGTGATGCTCCGATGATGCGTTCGCCGGCACGGGCATCGTTGAGCTGTCGTTTGAGCCGTATCACCTCGGCGGCCAGCCGGTCTTTTTCGAGTGCGATAGCGATCTGGTTCGAGATGCCGCTCAGCAGCTGAACGTCGTAATCCGAAAATCTCGTCGACTCCGCGTGCCAGACCAGAGCGATGATTCCGAGGACGCGATCCTTGATCGTGATCGGAGCGACGAGGGCCGATTTGCCCTTGATGACGTGAGCGAAGAGGTAGCGGGCGATCGGCGACTGGCGAGCGTCTTCGAGTTTCAGTGTCTGGCCTTCGTCAAGCAGCTCGCGGACCGCCGGATGATCCGGTAATCGCAGTGAACGAGGTTCGCGATACCTGGTCTCGATAGATTTGCGCAGGTCAAAGCCTCTGCGCGCGCGCAGTTCGTCGAAATGCAGATGTTCGCCTTGCGCATCGAGGATGGCGATGCATCCGTAATCGGCCTTGAGCAGGTCGAGTGCGCGATCGATGACGAAGGTGGATATCTCGCTGAAATCGGTCCGAGTGTTGATGTCATTCGAGATTTCAAGCATCAGCCTCGTGATCTCTACCTCTTTCTCCTTTTCGTTATAAAGCCGTGTGTATTGCAGTCCGACCGAAACCTGGCTGGCCAGCCATTCCACGAGCATGATTTCGGTGTCGCTCCACTTGTGCGCCGTGTGGCAGTAATGAAGCCCCATGACGCCGAGCAGTTGATCGTTGTATATGAACGGCGCCACGAGGACAGAACGCGTTCCGATCAGTTGCAGCGTCGTGCGGACCCAGAGCGGGATCTTCGCCGAGTGGCTGTCGTCGATCGAATAGTGGCGGGCTCGAGGCAGGTATTTCTGGATCGTATCGAGCGGGACCAGAGTCGTCGGGATGTTGAGCCCGAGGCCGGGAGTCAGGTTTTCGTCTCCGAGGTACTCGTGGCTGACGCGAAAACCACCGTCCGCCGAAGGGGTGATGACGTTGCAGCGATCCACGGCCAGCCGCTGTCCGACCTCTGTCACGGCTGACTGCAGAAATTTGTCGATATCGATGATGCTCACGGCGTCGGGATTGATCCGGTTGAGGATCTCCTCCCGTGCCTCATACATCTCGATCAGTTTCGTTTGTATTCCTTCTTCCAATTGCATACTGCTTATACCGGGACTGAAGTCACCGACCCGTAATCATGAGAGAGGATAGTCTTATGTGCCTCCTGCGTCTCGTGCAGACCGAGCAATTCATTCCAGTTCTTTTTGATCGGAAGGACCAGTTCCGATGTCAATTCGCCGACCGTCATTCCGTCAAGAAACTTCAGATCATGTTCGCGATAACAATGCGGCGGAATCATCAGAAAGTCACCGCGAAAATGTTCGCGCGCCTTGAGGAAATCGATGCCCGAAAGGAGCCCTGCTACCGTAACGCCCTCACCGAAAAACGTGTTCTCGACCGCCACCACATGCAGCCGGGTGTCGAACTCGGCGTTCATCTCATCGACGGCTTTCTTGAGCACCGGATAGAAGATCATTCCCGTTGCCAGCGTGCCGTATATCTTTTTCGCATGGGCAATGGTGAACTCACCCCGTTTACGCATCCGCCGCAACTGTTTCATTCGTTTTTCGTGGCCGTCCATGAACTGGCGGATCATGCCGACGCCGTCCTCGATCTGCGGGTATTCGTCGTCTTCAGCGGCGATTCCGCGGATAATTCGATAATGCGATTTCTCCGGGATTGGACGACCGGCCCGAATATAGAACTCGTCGCCAAGGAATACGAATGACGTACCCAGACGATTTTTCAGGTCTTCCTGAATCGGCGTCACCAGATCTATGATCTGTTCGCAATATTCGTCTGTCACCGCGACCAGTCGATCGCGATATTTGTGCCTGTCGGTGATGCCGAGCGGTACGATCGCGGTCGAGACTATGCCCGGATGGAGCGAAGCCAGGTCTTTGATTGTTTTGACCAGATGATGGTCGTCATTGATACCGGGGCAGAGAACTACCTGAGCGTGGATCTCGATGCCATGGTCGATGAAATGCTTCATCTGAGCCATGACGTCGATCTGCTTGTCGATGCCGAGCATGTATGCGCGCAGTTCGATGTCGGTCGTATGAACCGAGACGTACTGCGGTGTCAGCCGCTGTTCGATGACGCGCTGCACCTCGGATTTGCCGACAGTGCTGAGCGTCGAGTAATTGCCGTACATGAACGAAAAGCGGATGTCTTCATCGCGAACCCAGAGCGACGCCCGCGAACCTTCTGGGTTCTGCTGGATGAAACAGAAGATACAGTCGTTGCCGCACTGGCGCGGGGTCATGGGCTCGAAGTCGATGCCCCAGCTCTCGCTCTCGTCCTTCTCGACCTCGATCTCCCATTCTTCGCCGTCGGCTTTGATAACTTCCAACGTAAGCGTTTCTTCACCGCCGGTCATGAATTTGAAATCCAGCGCATCGCGGACTCGCTTGCCGTTGACCGTCCAGATGCGATCGTCGGTGTGAAGCTCGATCTCTTCTGCCAGCGAACCGGGCTCGACCCCGATGATTTTGATTCCTTTTGCCATAACTCTTTATAACATCTCGTCGATCGATTTGAAGGGCTGCCCCTGAGATTGGGCGACACCCTCAAATGTGATGTGACCGGCATAGGTGTTGACGCCGTTCTTGAGATGCGGATCTTTGGCGATGGCGTCCTTGAATCCCTTGTTGGCCAGTTTGATGGTGAAGGGCAGAGTCGCATTGGTCAGCGCGAAGGTCGATGTTCGCGGAACCGCGCCCGGCATGTTGGCGACACAGTAATGCAGGACATCTTCGACATAGAAGGTCGGATCGCTGTGCGTCGTCGGCCGTGTCGTTTCGATGCACCCGCCCTGATCGACAGCGACGTCGACGATGACGGCTCCCTTGTGCATGGTCTTGAGCATTTCGCGCGTGACCAGGCGCGGAGCCGAAGCGCCGGGGACCAGCACCGCGCCGACCACCAGATCGGCATTGGCGATCGATTCCTGGACCGTGTATGGATTCGACATGAGAGTTCTGATTTTGGCGCCGAAGATATCGTCGAGGTAGCGCAAGCGCTCGAGGTTCTTATCCAGAATGACGACGTGAGCTCCGAGGCCAATCGCCATCTTGAGCGAATTGATGCCGACGACACCTCCACCGATGATGACGACCTTGGCCGGCAGTACGCCAGGTACGCCGCCCATCAGCACTCCGCGGCCGCCTTCGGGCTTTGTCAGATAATGGGCTCCGACCTGGACGGCCATCCGCCCGGCGACCTCCGACATCGGTGTCAGCAGCGGCAAGTGGCCTTCATCGTTGGTGATCGTCTCATAGGCGACGCCCGTCACTTTGCGCTCGATCATGACTTGTGTCAGTTTTGGGTCTGGCGCGAGATGCAGGTAGGTAAAGAGCAACTGGCCTTCACGCATTCGCTCGTATTCCGGTCCGACCGGTTCCTTTACCTTGACGATCATCTCGGCGCTCGCCCAGACCTCGTCGGCGGTATCGACTATCCGGCCGTTTGCCGCCACATACTCCTCATTCGTGATCCCGCTGCCTTCTCCGGCATTCTTTTCGACCAGAACAGTGTGTCCGAAATCGCTCAGGGTTTTGACACCGGCCGGCGTCATCCCGACTCGAGATTCGTTGTCTTTGATCTCTTTCGGTAATCCGACAATCATTGTGTACCTTCCTTCGATGTGTAGTTTCCAGTCTCCAGTTTCGAGTTTCCAGTAAAATCCGATCAACGTAGATGCTCATGATTGCGAATTTTACAATTTCAATAACTCGTTTCCTTACTGGAAACTCGAAACTGGGAACTGCTATTGATTATCTATTTGCGCCTTTTGCAGTTTCCCGCTGTAATCGACATAGATCGACTTCCATTCCGAGAAGATGTCGAGCGAAGAGGCCATGGCGCCTTCGCGGTGGCCGTTGCCGGTCGCCTTTGTCCCTCCGAATGGCAGGTGGACCTCGGCGCCGATGGTCGATGCATTGACATAGAAGATGCCGGTGTTCATCCGTTCCATCGCCGTGAAAGCGCGGTTGACGTCCTGCGTGTAGATTGATGATGAGAGTCCGTATTTGACGCCATTTCCGATCTCGATAGCTTCGTCAAGGTTCTTGCAGGGGATGATGCTCAGAACCGGGCCGAAGATCTCCTCCTGAGCGATCCGCATATTTGGATCGACATCGGTGAAGATTGTCGGTTCGATAAAATAACCGTGCTTGTAATCTCCGCCGGTCAGCCGTTTGCCGCCGTGATGGAGCTTCGCGCCGTCCGCCTTTTTGCCGATGTCAATGTATCCAAGGATCTTGTTGACGGCTTTTTCATTGATCACCGGGCCCATGTCGACCTGTTTGTCCATCCCGTTGCCGATGCGCAGCGCTTTGGCGCGTTTGGTCAGCTTCTCGACAAATTTCTTGTATACCTTTTTGTGAATGACTATGCGAGATGATGCGGTGCAACGCTGTCCGCTAGTGCCGAAAGCGCCCCAGATCGTGCCGTCGACGGCAAGGTCTATATCTGCATCCTCCATGATCATAATCACGTTCTTGCCGCCCATTTCGAGCGAGCAGATCTTGTCGTGCTGAGCGGCGATAGTCGAGACAATGCGGCCGGTATCGGTCGATCCGGTGAATGAGACAAGTCGCACACCCGGATGAGCAGCCAGCGGAGATCCCGCAGGTTCGCCGTATCCCGTGACGATATTGATCACGCCTGAAGGGACGCCGGCCGCCTCGGCCGCCTTGACCAGGTTGATGGTCGACAGCGGAGTATCCTCGGCCGGTTTGATGACCACCGTGTTGCCGCAGATCAATGCCGGCATCATCTTCCACGATGGTATCGCCATTGGGAAATTCCACGGAGTGATCAGCCCGCAAATGCCGATTGGCTGCCGCACGCACATCGCCATCTTGTTCCGCAATTCCGACGGGGTAGTGTATCCCTGCAGGCGACGGCCTTCGCCGGCGGTGTAAAAAGTCATGTCGATCGCTTCCTGCACATCGCCCCGCGTCTCTTTCAGAACCTTTCCCATCTCGCGGGTCATGTCGGTCGAGAACTCTTCTTTCCGGTCCATCAGGATCTGCCCGAGGCGGTAAAGGATCTCGGCCCTCTTAGGCGCGGGCGTCGCCTTCCATTTCGGCCAGGCTTCGCCGGCCGCCTTGACCGCCTGCTCGACATCCTCGGCATCAGAGGCCGGGAAGAGACCGATCAATTCACGCGTGTCCGCGGGGTTGCGGTTTTCCATCCATTCTCCGCTTTGTGGCTTGACCCATTTCCCGCCGATGTAATTTTTGTATGTTTCAGCTTTAGTCGCTTGCTGCTTGCTGGCTTTGGCCATGGTTTTATTCCTGTCAGTTTAATGATGAATGTTTGAAGTGAGATTGCAGCGCTGGCTGATCGCGGGTTTCGCGATTGTTCTATTGAAGTGGCGCGGATTCTCAATCCAGAATTAATGGCCCGATCTTACCTTGGCTTCGGGGCCGCATGGCAGAGCAGGCAGCTCACCCGCTCATCGCGCCACTTGCCTGGATGTTTGTGCTTTAGCTCCAGATCCGCCAGCGTTGCCGGCATATGACATTGTAAGCAATCCTTCCGCTCAGTGACAGTCATGTGCTCGGGCGGACTGGCGGCATCGGCCTGGCCTTGTTTTTGGTTGATAAAAAATATAAGCCGCCAACTACGACGACCACTATCAGTACAAATATCAAATCACGCGACTTCATATGCTTTAACCATGAATAATAATACAGGTAAGAGGTTTTAATGCGAGTTTAAGTAGACCAATGTAGCAAACGAATTTGGGAAAGTACAAATTACAAAGTAAAAAGTAGAAAGTAGAAAGTAGAAAGTGAAGAGGGAGGTCGAATCTCCCTCTTTCTACTTTTTACTTTCTACTTTCTATCTAACTTTCCCCATCAATTTGCGAATCGAGGGTGTTAGAGCGAGAAGGATGATGGCTGCGATGACAGGGCCGGTCGCTACTTTGCCGAAGAGGCTGATCAGTGCGTCTTTCGACCCGAATTCGCCGGCGACTTCACCTGCAAAGAAATTGCCGAAAGAGATCGAAAGGAACCAGACTCCCATCATCAGTCCTGAGAGGCGTGCCGGCGCCAGTTTGGTGGTCGTGCTCAGCCCGACGGGGCTGAGACACAATTCTCCGATCGTATGTGCAAGGTAGACTCCGATCAGCCACATCGGACTGACGGTGCTGCCGGGCCCTGCGATGGCGCCAGAGGCGAGCATGAGCACGAGCGCCCCGACCCCTACAAAAAACAGGCCGATCGAGAACTTGGCGGGGCTCGAAGGTTGGTTCTCACCCATCTTCATCCAGAGCCACGAAAAGACCGGCGCCAGAGCGATCAGAAAGATGGAATTGACAGACTGGAACCAGCCTGCCGGGAATCCATCCTGGACCTGCGATTGCAACCATGCCGGCAACAGCCCCTGGATCGATGCCGGGACGCTTCTGTCCGTGAACCTGTCGGCGAAGAGGTTGAAGCTGGATCCGGCCTGCTCGAACGTCGCCCAGAAGATGATCGAAAACAGGAAGAGGATCACGATCACTGCGACTGGCTTCTTCTCTTCGGTTTTGAGAAAGCCCGTGAAGAGCCAGACCAGAAAGAGCACGATGACCGAGATCAGAATCAGCATCTTGTTCTTCTGAACGATTTCAGGACCGAACCAGAGGAAACCTACTGCGCCGCAGCTGAGAGCCATAAACAGCACGCCGCGAATCGCATTGCGTTTGATCATCTCTTTCGGGAATGCCGGAGCTTCTCCGATGCCCGCCAGTCGATCGCGCCCGGCGATGTATTGGATTATTCCGAGGGTCATGCCGATGCCGGCCGCTCCGAAACCGAGGTGCCAGTCGATCTTCTCGCCAAGATAGCTGCATATCAGCGGAGCGATGAAGGCCCCGAGATTGATGCCCATGTAAAAGATGGAAAAGCCTGCGTCTCGACGCGGATCGGTCTCGCTGTACAGGCTGCCGACGATGGCGCTGACGTTCGGTTTGAGCAGGCCGGTCCCGAGGACGATCAGGACCAGCCCCGGAAAGAATGTATAGATAGACGGTACGGCCATCGAATAATGCCCGAGGGCGATAATGATGCCGCCCCAGAGGACCGATCTGCGCGCTCCAAGGACGTTATCGGCGATCCAGCCGCCAGGAATCGACATGAGGTAGACCGAACCGGTGTAGGCACCATAGATGCCGGTTGCAGTCTTCGTGTCCAGACCGAGCCCTCCGCCTGCAACAGCCGTGGTCATGTAAAGAACAAGCAGAGCGCGCATTCCGTAATAGCTGAATCGCTCCCACATTTCGGTGAAGAACAGTGTCGTCAGTCCGCGCGGGTGGCCGCCCAGGCCGGATCTGTCCAGTTCAGAATCGATCTGGCCGTTCGTGGCCGGATTGGATGCTGTTGCCATCTTTGTTCGCTCCGATGAAGTAAGGTGAGATAAAACGCCGCAAGCCTAGCATATCAATGCCTTCGGGTGAAGGCAGAAAAACATTACCCAATTCAGTTAATTTGAGAGTAAACTAGACGCCATGGACGAAAGAGACTATTACACTGAACGCCAGGAAACCAAGACGACAACTTATGTTTGTCCGAAGTGTCGTCAGAGTTACGAATTCGGAATCAAGTGGTTGAGGCGGACCAGAAAGAAAGAGCTGCCTCGAGGTGCGAGCGAGCTCGATCGAGCGAAATTCGCCAAGGCGCGGGATTACATGGTCCGGATTGACGATATGCTCTATTGTCCCAATCCGCGGTGCCGCAGCCGGTTCGAGATTCCCAACTCACAGACCGTGGTCTTTGTCTGATCGAAGGCATTTTCGATCAGATCCTGACCCCCGGGGAGTTGCCGGGAAGGGAATTCTGTTTCTCAACCGGCGCTCCCTTTAATTTTCTTTATCCCTGATTTGTTTTCTGGATGAACCTGATCGAATTCGAATCGAGTCTTGAGTCGGGCGCGCCGCCCGCCGGCTTGTCACCTTATCTGAACGCATTGTGGCACGATAAGAATGGCGACTGGACGACCGCTCACGAGATCGTTCAGGAGATCGAGGACGATCGATCTGCCTGGGTTCACGCCTATCTGCATCGCAAAGAGGGCGACGAGGGCAATGCGCGGTACTGGTATCGTCGCGCGCGAAAATCATTTCCTGCCGGTAGATCGCTCGATCAGGAATGGCTGGATCTGGTCGAAGAACTTCTGGCCTGATCATCAGACGTGCCGCCGTGCAGTCTGATCCCGGCGTATCTGCCGCTGATTTTGTACAAAGTGAGGCTGATCGAATGAAAAAAAGATTCACCCGAAGAACTTTTCTGGCCTCCGGTTGTGCCGGACTGGCTGCAACCGGAATGTCAACGGTCACTGCCACGGGTCCTGCAGCTCTATCCCGCCCCGCTGCGCGCACAGTTTCAAATGATGAAATGCCGGCTCTGCTTGGTGGCCAGCCGATGCGTAAGGAGTCGTTCCCTGCGTGGCCGGTAACAGGCGAGGAAGAAGAGAGGCGGCTGCTTGAAGCTCTGCGCAGCCGGCGGTGGAATCGTCACGGCGGAAGCATGGTAGACAGGTTCGAGGGAATCTGGGCAGAGCGGCTGGGCGCAAAATACAGCCTTGCAACTTCGAGCGGCACAAGCGCCCTGGTTGCGGCCCTCAATGCTCTCGATATCGGCCCCGGAGACGAAGTCATCGTTCCGCCCTATACGTTTGTCGCGACGATCAACGTCGTCCTGTTGCAGCATGCCCTGCCGGTCTTCGTCGATACCGACCGCGAAACGTCCCAGATCGACGCTCAAAAAATCGACGCCGCGATCACGAAACGGACGAGAGCTGTCCTCCCTGTCCACCTCGGCGGGTCGGTTGCCGATATGGATCAGATCCTCTCGGTGGCGAAAAAACGCAACCTGCCGGTCGTCGAGGATGCCTGCCAGTCTCATCTGGCGGAATGGCGCGGCCATAAGGTCGGCACGCTCGGTTCGATGGGATGTTTCAGCCTGCAGGCATCGAAGAACCTCAATTCGGGCGAAGGCGGAGCCGTAGTCAGTAACGATGATTCGCTGATCGAACTCTGTCGCAGCTTTCACAATCAGGGACGCGCCGCTGCCAACAGCAACATGACATATGCGAGAAATGGCGATAACCGCCGGATGACGGAATTCCAGGCGGCGATTCTGCTGGCGCAACTGACGCGCCTTGAAGCCCAGTCGAAGACCAGGGAAGAGAATGCGCGGTACCTGTCAGCCCAAATCTCTGAGATCCCGGGCGTCTCCCCGGCCAGGATGTATCCGGGCGTGACGCGAAATGCCTATCATTTATATATGTTCCGTTACGATCCGGCCGGTTTCAGCGGCCTGACGAGGGAGAAGTTCCTCAAAGCGCTGCGGGCCGAGGGGATTCCGGCTTCAGGCGGATACACGCCGCTCAACAAGGAGCAGTTCCTTCTCAATGCCCTGCAGTCTCGCGCCTACAAATACATTTACTCCGAGAAAGATTTACGCGATCTCGCCGATCGTAATGCCAGTCTGCCGCAGAACGATCTGCTCTGTCAGGAGGCTGTCTGGCTGACTCAGTCGATGCTGCTCGGAGAACGCACAGATATGGATCAGATCGCAGGCGCGATCAGAAAGATCCACAAACATGCTGCAAGGCTTGTCGCGTCCTGATTGTTTTATGCCGGACGAGGCAGGTAAAGTTCGGCGCCCGGTCCTACCGGGAGCCCAAGGATTATCCAGAGCACCATCATCAAAGTCCAGACGATCAGGAAACTGATCGAATACGGAATCATTGTCGCGATCACGGTTCCGATGCCCGCCTTATCATTATATTTCTGCATAAACGCAACGATCAGCGCGAAATAGGACATCATCGGCGAGACGATATTTGTCACACTGTCGCCGATGCGATAGGCCGCCTGTGTAAACTCCGGAGTGTATCCCAGCAGCATGAGCATCGGAACGAAGACGGGAGCCATAATCGCCCATTTGGCCGATGCGCTGCCCATAAACAGATTGATGAAGGCCGAAACAAGTATGAAGGAAATGATCAGTGGGATTGGCCCCATCCCCGACGAGCGCAGAAGGTCGGCGCCCTTGACAGCCAGTATCAGCCCGAGGTTGGTCCAGTTGAAGAAGGCAACGAACTGTGAGGCGAAAAAGACCAGCACCAGATAGATTCCGAGCGTTGACATGGCATTGCCCATGGCCTTGACAACGTCTTCGCTTCCACGAAACGTCTTCGCGCCGATGCCGTATGCGATACCGGTTATGGCTCCGATCAGGAATATCAGGGCAACGATTCCGGTCATAAACGGCGACCTGAGCAATCCTCCGGTCTCAGGATCTCTCAGAAAACCGTTTCCCGGCACAGTTCCCCACAAAATCAGACCCGCCAAAACCACAAGCGCAATCAAAGCGAAACGCAAACCACGCCGTTCCTCATCGCTGACCGGCGTCAGCTCTTCAGTCTTCTCGCTTCCCGTGTAATCACCAAGCCTCGGCACAACGACCTTTTCAGTGATCCAGGTTCCAACGGCAGAGATGACGAATGTCGATGCCGCCATGAAATAGTAGTTGCTCGCCGGATTGACCTGGTATGTCGGAATGACGATCCTGGCCGCTTCTTCAGACAGGCCCGCAAGCAACGGATCGACCGTCCCCAGCAGCAGATTGGCGCTGTATCCGCCCGAAACCCCTGCGAATGCCGCCGCCATTCCGGCGATCGGATGTCTGCCCACAGCCAGAAAGATAACCGCCGAAAGCGGCACCAGCAGCACGTACCCCACTTCGCTTGCCGCATTCGACATGACGCCGGCGAAGACAATGAAGAATGTCAGTAACCGCTTCGGAGCCGACAGGACCATCAACTTGAGCGCCGAACCGATCAGACCGCTCCCCTCGGCTACTGCAATCCCCATGATCGCAACCAGCACCGTGCCGAGCGGTGCGAAACTGGTGAAATTGGTCACCAGACTGGTCAGAATCCTGTGTAATCCGGCGATCGTCAGCAGGCTCACGGCCTCAACGGTCTTTCCTGTTCCCGGATGAATGACACTCAGATTCAGTTTCGCCCCGATGCCGGAGATCACTACAACCAGCGCAGCCAGTATGGCGAACAGTATGGCCGGATGCGGAAGAGCGTTCCCGCCTCGCTCGATCAATCCCAAAATTCGGTTGAGTCTGGATGGCATGTGAGTAGAAAGTAAAAAGTAGAAAGTATAAAGAATTAAGAAAGGTGCGAAATATATCCAAAGGTACCAGTTCCGGCGCCTTTAAAAGTAGAAAGTAAAAAGTAGAAAGAATAAGAAAGGTGCGAAATATATCCAAAGGTACCTGTTTCCGGCGCCTTTCTACTTTTTACTTTCTACTTTCTACTCATTATCACTTCCTTAATCTTCGCCCCGATATCGGCCGGGCTTTTGACTACGTGAATGCCTGCGGCTTCCATGGCAGCCATCTTTTCGGCTGCTGTGCCTTTGCCGCCTGAGATGATCGCTCCGGCATGGCCCATCCGACGACCCGGAGGCGCCGTCTGTCCGCAGATAAAACCGACGACGGGTTTTTTGACGTGGGTGCTGATGTATTCAGCGGCTTCTTCCTCGGCTGATCCGCCGATTTCGCCGATCATAACGATGGCATCCGTATCGGGATCGTTACTGAAAAGCTCGACGGCGTCGCGCTGTGTAGTCCCGATGACCGGGTCGCCGCCGATGCCGATGCATGTCGATTGCCCTATGCCCAGCGCCGTCAGTTGCCCGACGGCTTCGTAAGTCAGCGTTCCGCTTCGTGAAACGACGCCGACGCGCCCCTCCAGATGAATCCTTGCGGGCATAATGCCGACCTTGCACTTGCCGGGCGAGATGACTCCGGGGCAGTTCGGTCCGATCAGTCGCACGCCGCGCGGTTTTATATAATGATACGCCTTGACCATGTCCAGCGACGGTATTCCCTCCGTGATGCAGACGATCAACGCTACTCCGGCATCCGCGGCCTCCATGATCGCATCCGCCGCGAATGCAGGCGGAACATAGATCACAGAGGCGTTTGCGCCCGTCTCGTTAACAGCATCCTGAACCGTATTGAAGACCGGAAACCCCTCATGTGTCGTGCCGCCCTTGCCCGGCGTGACGCCTCCAACAATGTTTGTTCCATAATCACGCATCTGTACCGCATGAAATGTCCCTTCCTTGCCGGTCAATCCCTGTACGATCAGGCGGGTATTTTTATCTACGAGAACGCTCAATCTGCCTCCTATGAATAGTTTCCAGTTTCCAGATCAAAGTTTCCAGTTTCAGTTAACAGGTGGGCGTGTAGCCTGAAAGGCGACAACCAACTGGAAACTGGAAACTTTGATCTGGAAACTGCTATTGAACTGCTGTTGAAATGAACGGGCAGAATAGCATAGCGAATTTTCAAAAGGCAAAAGGGCAAAAGCATTCCTTCGGATTCCTGTCCTGCCCGATTCTTCACATTCCTGTCTCAAATCAATCAAGTAAGTGTTTACTTACAAAAAACCTTGCTCGAATATCCATGTCTGTGGTAAGTAAGTGCATACTTACTTGTTGAAGTAAGAGGGTGAGCGGTGAGAAGTATAAAAGGGAAGAAAAGAATCCGGCTTGAGGTAAGAGACCGGATCGGAAGATGCCAGTATGACATTACAAAAGAAGACCGAGGAGTTTGACAACAAGCCGTGTGGAAGGATGACAGCTGAAGATCGGCGACACCAGATTCTGGAAGTCGCTGTAGAGTTGTTTTCACAGAAGGGGTTTCGGGGAACGACGACGAAAGAGATCGCGCTGGCGGCTGGTGTCAATGAGGCGATCATATACAGGCACTTTGCGACCAAGAGCGACCTGTATGACGCGATCATGGATCAGAAGGCGACATCGCCGCTGGTGAAGTCCATGCAGGAGACGGTGAGTCAGGCGATGGAAGCCGGGGACGACCGGCTGGTCTTCGAGACAATGGCATTCCATATGCTGGAATTTCATGAGCATGACGACAGCGCTATGAGATTATTGCTCTACAGCGCTCTCGAAGGTCATGAACTTGCCGACAGGATCTTTCGTAATCATATCCTGAGAACACACCGTCAGATGGCTGAATATGTTCAAAGGAGGATTGACGAGGGAGCATTCCGCGAGGTCGATCCGCTGACGGCTGTTCGAGGATTTCTGGGCATGCTGATCAGTCAGGTCATGCACAGGAAGTTTTTCGAACGCGAAGGCGGACCTGTCACGAACCTCTCGAACAGCGAGGCCGCGCGGCGCTTCAGCGATCTGATACTGGCGGCTTTGATAAATCACACGGAGGAGGGAGCGCTTCGCGCTTCTCGCAAAGGAATTACTCAATCAAATAAACGATAACGAATGACAAAAATACATTGCGAGGAATCATGCAGGAGAAGGAGATCAGTTTGAGCGAAATATCACAATCCGGATCGAGGCCGGGGAATCGAGGTCGGCTGATTCTGTTGCTGGCGATTATCATCCTCTTAAGCGTGGTGGTAGTGGGGGTGATGCGATTCAGGAATCAGAAAGCAGCTGCATCGAATGCCGGAGCCATGCCGGCGGCAACAGTCGAGGCGCCGGTCTCGGTTTCGACTGCGGCAGCGGTGTCGCGTGGATTGCAGCGGAGCGTGGAAGCGGTCGGATCGCTGGCGGCCGATGAAGAAGTGATTGTGGCGGCGCAGGTCGCCGGCGAGTTGTCACAACTCAACGTGGATTTTGGAAGTTATGTAGCACAGGGGCAGATCATTGCTGTTATCGATCAGCGGGATGCAAAGCTGAAGGTCGAGCAGGCGGAGGCGACATTAAGGCAGACCAGGGCACGGCTCGGGATGAGTGGGCAGAAGGAGGGAGAGGTCTACAATCCCGAACAGAATTCTGATGTCAAAGTGGCCAAAGCGGCGCTCGACTGGGCGCGACTGGATCTTCAGCGGGCCACGAAACTGATCGAGAACGGTGATGTGGCCCGGTCGGTCTATGACCAGTCGATGATCAACCATGCCTCTGCCCAGGCCCGTTACCAGGCGGCGATCGATTCCGTCAACCAGCAGCTGGCGATTGTCGAACAACAACGCGCTTCGCTTGCGCTGGCAAAAAAGAACATCACGGACACAGTGGTCAGGGCGCCGATCAGCGGTGCAGTGAAAGAGAAGCTGGCATCGCGCGGATCGTACCTGCCGGTCAACGGCAGGATTGTCACGCTGGTCAAAATCAATCCGCTGAGACTGCGCGCCGACATTCCGGAGTACGCGGCCGGGACGGTGCGCGTTGGCCAGGTCATGAATCTGAGCATTGAATCCTTCCCTGGAAAGACATACACCGGTCGTGTCGTCCGGATCGGCCCTTCACTCAATGAACAGACTCGCGCATTAACGGTCGAGGCATCGGTAGCCAACCCCGGCAATATTTTGCGTCCGGGGATGTTCGCGAAGGCCCAGTTGATCACTGCCAATGATGCTCCAGCTGTTCTGGTGCCGCAGGCAGCCGTCGTCAATTCGGCGGGGTTATCAAAAATCTTCGTGATCGAGAACGGAAAGACGAATGAGCGAATCGTCAGGACCGGGGTGATCGACGGTGAGATGATCGAAATCATCGAAGGGGTCAGGGCCGGCGAGATCGTCGCTACAAGCAACCTGACCAGATTGCAGCAGGGCGCCGCAGTAACGACCGGAAAATAGATATAGAACCCTAAAATTGAGGTTCAACGGGAAAGCGCAGCCCATCGTCCCGTGATGGATGAATTCGCGCCACCCGACTGGGGGAAGGTATGCAGAAATTAGCTGAAATTTGTGTTCGACGTCCCGTCTTTGCAACGATGCTGATCATGACGCTGGTCGTGCTCGGCCTCTTCTCATACAACCGGCTGGTAATCGAGCGATTCCCGCGCATTGAATTTCCGACCATCGTCGTCTCAACGATTTTTCCTGGCGCCGGTCCGCAGGAGATCGAGACCGAAATCACAGACAAGATCGAAGAAGCGCTCAATACGATCAGCGATATTGAGGAGCTGCGATCGACTTCGTCTGAGGGAGTCTCGCTGGTTTTTGTCACCTTCGATCTCGATCGGGACCTTGATTCTGCGGCGCAGGATGTGCGCGACAAGCTGAACACGATTCTGCCGCAGTTGCCGCAGGAGATCGATCAGCCGGTCGTTCAGAAATTCGACCCGGACGCCGAACCGATCATGACGATCTCTCTGGCATCGAACAGAACGATTCGGGAAGCCACGGAATTCGCCGACAAGGTGTTGCGCCGTCAGATCGAATCGATCAGCGGAGTCGGCCAGGTGCAGATCATCGGCGGCCGCAAGCGTCAGATCAATATCAAGCTCGACGGCGACAAGCTCCGCGCCTATAACCTGACCGTGGCCCAGGTGACATCCGCCCTGCAGGGGCAGAACCTCGAGGTTCCGGGCGGCAGGATCGAGCAGACAGAAAGGACCCTCACTTTGCGGACGCTCGGTCGCGTCCAGTCAGTTCCGGAGTTCAATAATATCGTCATCGCCAATCGTGGCGGATATCCGATTAAAGTATCCGATCTGGGTTATGCCGAAGACGGCGAGGAGGACGAACTTTCAGCCGGTCGCCTGAATGATTCACCTGCGCTGCTGCTTCAGATCCGCCGCCAGTCCGGAACCAACACGGTCGATGTCGTTAACGCCATCAAGGAAAGACTTGAAGAGCTCAAGAGTTCGATTCCGGCCGGATATCAGGTCCGCATTGTGCGCGACCAGTCGGCCTTCATTCTCGCCTCATTCCATACGATCCGCGAGCATCTGGTCCTTGGATCGATTCTGGCGGCGCTCGTCGTACTGCTTTTCATGCAGAATATCCGAGCGACATTGATCTCCGCCATTGCGATTCCGACCTCGCTCATCTCGACCTTTGCGGCGATGGATTATGCCGGGATCACGCTCAACGGTCCATCTATGCTCGGTTTGACCCTGGCGGTCGGCATCGTCATTGACGACGCGATAGTAGTGCTCGAGAACATCTTCCGTTATATCGAAGAGAAGGGCTACAACGCCTTCGATGCCGCGATCGAGGCGACGAAGGAGATTGGGATGGCGGTCATGGCGACGACGCTTTCGCTGGTCGTCATCTTTCTGCCGGTCGCGTTTATGCCGAGCATCGCCGGACGATTCTTCAAGAGCGTTGCGCTGACCATGGCCTTTGCGATCATGGTCTCGCTGCTTGTCAGTTTCACGCTGACTCCGATGATGAGCGCGCGACTCTTCAAGCGTATCAAACGCAAGTCCGAACAAGATGGTCCGTCCAGTAGCCTGCACGGAGGAGAGAAGCAGAACGCAATCATGCGTTTTCTGGATGCTGGATATACGAGGATGCTCAAGTTTTCGCTTCATCACAGATTGTTCATTGTGTCCGTCGCGCTGCTGGTCGTGATCTCGACGGTCCCGCTCTTCATCGCGGTCGGCAAGGACTTCTTCCCTCAGGATGATCAGGACGAATTCGAAGTCATCATGCGGGCGGACGAAGGCACTTCACTGCAGGCGACGCTTGGCATTGCGCAGAAGGTCGCCGCCGAGATTCGAAAACAGCCGCATATCGACTATACCTTGACGACTGTCGGCGATGACCCTCAGCAGACACAGAACGAGGCCAAAATCTATGTCCGCATGACTCCTCTCAAGACCCGCGATCTGACACAGTTTGATCTGATGGGGATTGTGCGAAATGAGGTACTGCCGGATTTTGCATCCTACAATCTGCGAACGACGGTCGTGCCGGTCGCCGCCATCGGCGGTGCGAGCCGGCAGAATTCCGATGTGGCATACATGCTTCAGGGGCCAGATCTCGTCAAGCTCAACGAATACTCGCTGGCGCTGCTCGAAAAGATGAAGAAGATGCCCGGGATTGTCGATGCCGATACTTCGCTCATTCTGGGCAAGCCAGAGCTGCGTGCGGTTATCGACCGGCAGAAGGCAGTCGATCTGGGCGTCAGTGTTGCTGATATCGCGCGCAGCCTGCGCCTGCTGGTCGGCGGCGATCAGGTTTCGACATACAACGAAGCCGGCGAGCAATACGAAGTGCACGTCAGGGCGGCTAAACAATATCGAACTGATGCGAGTGGGATAGGTCAGCTCAACGTGCCATCGTCCCGTATAGGCAGCATCGGACTCGACAGCATCGTCAGGCTCGTAGAATCGTCAGGCCCGACGCAGATCGAGCGCGTCGCCCGCCAGCGTCAGGTCATGCTGACTGCCAATCTGAAGCCGGGCTTCTCGCAGAGCGACATCATTCAGCTGCTCAACCAGGAAGTGAAGACGATGAATCTGCCGAGTTCATACACGACAGGGCTTTCGGGCAGGACCAAGGAGCTGGGCAAGACGATGAATGGATTCATAGTCGCCTTCCTGCTCTCATTCATCTTCATGTACATCGTGCTGGCCGCGCAGTTCGAATCGTTTATCCATCCGGTGACGGTATTGCTGGCACTGCCGTTGAGTATGCCCTTTGCGCTGCTCTCGCTGCTGATTGCCGGCCAGTCGTTCAACATGTTCACGGCTCTCGGCTTGCTGGTTCTTTTCGGGATGGTCAAGAAGAACTCGATTCTTCAGATCGACCACGCCAACGGATTGCGCGCCAAGGGGATGGAGCGGCACGATGCTCTGATACAGTCAAGTCGCGACCGGTTGCGTCCGATTCTCATGACGACGATCGCATTCGTCGCAGGCATGCTGCCGCTGGCAGTCAGCAGCGGACCGGGCGCGGGCATCAACCGTTCGACCTCCGTGGTCGTCATCGGCGGACAATCGCTTTGTCTGCTGCTGACGCTGCTTGTCACTCCGGTCGCCTATTCGCTCTTCGATGATGCGATCAATTCATCTTTCTGGGGGAACATCTCTTCGAGCTGGAACGATATGACAGGTCGCCTGCGCAGGAAGGCCGCAGCTGCTGCATCATCATTGTTCGGCTCATGACTGACTTACTATGCCACTATTTCTGAATGAACAGGATGTGACCAGGCTGTTGACGATGGAAGAGACGCTTGTGGCGGTCGAATCCGTCTTCAGGCTGCATGCGACTGGAGCCGCCACAAACGAGCCGAGACGCCGTTCGAGGGCTGCCGCCGCCGTGCTTCAGGTCATGAGCGGAGCTGTCGCCGGAATAGGTGAATTCGCGGGGCTGCTCGGGCTCAAGGCCTACACGGTCACACGGACGGGAGTACGCTTTTACGTGCTTCTGTTCGATGCCGGATCCGGAGAACTGCTCTGCCTTATTGAAGCGGACAAGCTCGGTCAGATGCGCACCGGCGCGGCCAGCGGGATCGCCACAAAGTACATGGCCCGGCAGGATGCGCGGACAGTCGGGATTTTCGGAACCGGCTGGCAGGCTCAGAGCCAGCTTGCGGCGGTATGCGCGGTCCGGTCTGTCGATGAGGTGCTTGTCTACAGCCGTTCGGCTGAACGGCGAGTCGATTTCAGCCGCAGGATGCAGTCTGAGCTCGGGGTCAGCAGGATCGTCCCGGTCGATCAGCCTGAAGCTGCCGCGGAGGCGGAGATTCTGATCACCATCACCTCATCACGCGAGCCGGTGCTCTTCGGAAAATGGATTCAACCGGGTTCGCACGTCAACGCCGCCGGCGGTAATTCGCTATATCGACGTGAATTCGATGAAGAAGCCGTCAGCCGGGCATCATTGATAGCCGTCGATTCGCTCGAGCAGTCGCGAATCGAAGCTGGTGAATTGGTCATGGCTGTCGAGAAGGGGCTGCTCACCTGGGAAACGGTGCGCGAATTGCGGTACATCGTAGGCGGCGATATGCCGGGACGAAAAACGGAGCAGGAGATAACGATCTTCAAGTCATTGGGAATTGCGATCGAAGACATCGCCGCTGCAGCAGTCGTTTATCAAAAAGCCAAAGCGCAGCAGGCGGGGAAGGAAATACAGTGAACATTCGTGGAGAAGGTGGAAAGTTGCGAAATCTTACTGGCCGGTTTGTTCTGGCCGCGATGCTGGTCTCGATCGGAGCGCTCGATCTGGCAGCCCAGGACACGACAGGGTCTTCCGGAACCGTGCGAGTCGGCGTGGATGCCTCGAAAAAGGTGACCATGACGTTGCGCGATGCGATGCTCATGGCGCTCGAGAACAACAGGGACATCGAGGTCGAGCGGTTGAATGTGCAGATGACCGAATTCGATCTGCGTGGGGCCAATGGATTCTATGATCCGACCCTCATCGGCAGCTTCTTTTACGATCGACGCAACACGCCGGTGGCCAACCCGCTGGCCGGTGGCACCAACGCCGGGCTGCTGACCGACAACATCACCGGCAGCGCGACGATATCCCAGCGTATTCAGCAGCAGGGCGGGTTGCTGCAGGCATCGTTCAGTAATGACCGCGCGACTACGCAAAACCTCTTCAATTCACTCAATCCGCAGTTTACCTCGACACTCAATGTCAGCTTCACCCAGCCGCTCTGGAAAAATCGCGAAACTGACCAGGGAAGGCGGCAGATAAAAATCGCCCGCAAGAGGCTTGACCTGTCGGACAGCCAGTTTCGCCAGCGCGCCATCGAGATCATCGCTCAGGTGCAGCGCGCCTACTGGGATCTCGTCTTCGCAAGGCGTGACCACGAGATCAAGCGCGAATCGGTCGATCTGGCGATGACGCAACTGAAGCACAACGAACGACTGGTCGAAGCCGGATCACTGGCGCCGGCCGATATCATCTCGGCGAGAGTCGAACTCGAAAGGCGGAACGACGAAGCCGAGGCCGCCGTCGACGCCATTCAGCGCGCTGAAAATGCCGTCAAAGCCCTGTTGCTGCAGCCGAGCAACAATGAGATGTGGGCTTCAGAGCTGGTGCCGGTCGAACAGCCTCTGATCACTTCAACAGCTTCGTTGCCGCTTGCGGATGCCGTTCGACTGGCGTTTCAAAACCGGCCCGAGCTGGAGCAGTACAGGTTGCGCGGCGATTTGAACAAGATCGATGAGGACTTCTTTCGCAACCAGTCGAAACCCCAGATCGATTTCGTCGTCAGTTATGGAAGCATCGGTCTGGCGGGAAATCCCCGCACCGAAGGCAACTTCTTCTCGGAATCGAGCGCTCTTTTGACGGAGCGTGTCAATCTTCTCTCAGGCCTGGCAGGGTTGCCTCCGTTGCCGGGCGGCGGTCTCGATACAAGTCTTCCCGATTTCCTGATCGGCGGCGCCGGGCAGAGCCTGGCCAATTTTCTCAAGAACGATTTTCGCATCTGGCGCGTCGGGCTGAACTTCAACCTCCCGGTCAGAAATCGCACGGCCCTCGCTCAACTCGGGCATGCTCTCGCCGAAGGACGACAGATCGATGTTCAGCGCCAGCGGCTGGAGCAGTCCGTCGAGGTCGAGGTCCGCAATGCTTTACAGGCTGTCGAAACGGCGAAACGCCGCGTCGAAGCCGCGAAGAACTCGAGAATAAATGCCGAGCTTCAGTATCAGAGCGAAGAACGCAAATTCGATGCCGGCCAGTCGACCAATTTCTTCGTGCTCGATCGTCAGAATGCGCTTTCGTCGGCACGCGGCCGCGAACTCCGCGCCTTGACCGATTACACCAAAGCCGTGGCTGAATTACAGCGCGCCATGTCCACTATTCTGACGAGTAATAATGTCGAGGTGAAACCTGACTGACAACTGATGGCCCGGGATGTTAATATTTCGCTCTGGTTAAAAAATAACTTATAGATAGAAGGAGCGAATTCATCCTATGTCCGAAGAAAATGAGGGCGGTTTCAAGGTCACCGACCGGAGACTGTTCAAGCCTGATGGCAGCCTGCGCGACGACGTTCTGATCGAGGAAGAGCCGGTTGCGACATCGGAACCAACTCGACCACCGGCAATCCCCGCGCCAGCGGCAGCGCAAAGCGCGCCCTCACAGGCAACTGCTCCCGGGCCATCAACAGAAGAGGATGCGGCGCTACCCGAGCAGACCTTGTTCACTGAATTTCTGATGAGCGTGGCATCGTCCGCTTTCATCTATCTGGGAATGATGGAGCATCCCGCCACCGGCCGCCGGCACGTTGATCTGAATGCGGCCAAAGAATCGATCGACATGCTCTCGATGCTGAGGGATAAGACACGCGGCAACCTGACGCCGGGTGAAGAGAGCTTCTTCGATGAGCTGTTGTCCGATCTGCGCATGCAATTTGTCTCTCTGCGCCGTTAGTCTCGCGCCATAACAGGTTGAATTGATATGCGCATCACATTATTGGGAACTGGCACCTCCGTCGGCATTCCGATGATCGGATGTGCCTGCCTGACCTGCACCTCATCGGATCCGAGGGATCGCCGAACCAGGACCGGTCTCATGATCGAGCACGGAGACCGGCGGCTGATTGTCGATATTTCAGCCGATTTTCGCCATCAGATGCTGAGGGAGAGGGTCAACAGGATCGATGCGCTGCTGATAACGCATTGCCATGCCGATCACGTCTTCGGACTGGATGATATTCGACCATTCAATTTTCAATACGGGCCGCTCCCCGTGCATGCCAGCGAAAGCACCTGGCGACAACTCCGCAAAGTCTTTTATTACATCTTCGAGTCGCGTCACATCGGCGGGGGATTACCTCAAATTACTCCGCATACGATCGACGAGCCGTTTGAGATATGCGGCTTGTGGGTCACGCCGTTTCCCGTCATTCATGGGAAAGGTGAGGTGACCGGCTTCAGGTTCAGCGATGGGGTGCGCGAGGTCGCCTTCGTCACCGATTGCAATATCATTCCCGAACAGTCACTGCAGCAGATGCTTGGTCTTGATCTTCTGATCATTGACGCGCTGCGATATAAGCCGCATCCGACGCATTTGCATATGGAGCAGACTCTGGCATACATCGACAGGCTCAAGCCGGCACAGTCTTTATTGACACATATCGGGCACGATATCAATTTTGCCGATGCCAGCCGCCATCTTCCGGATGGCGTTGCGCTGGCCTGGGATGGCTTGAAGATCGATCTCGACTGAATGGATATTCTCAAAGACAAAGTTGATGCACGAGTGATCGGCCCGACCGTGGTCACGCTGGGCGTCTATGATGGCCTGCATCTGGGGCATCAGGCGATCGTTCGTACGGTCGTCGAAAGGGCATTGCTGATCGACGCTATTCCGACTCTGATCACCTTCGACCCGCATCCCCGGCAGGTTTTGAAACCCGATACGGCCCCTCCGCTGCTGCAAACCTTCAATCAGAAAATGGAAGGTCTGAGGCTTCTCGGCATCAAGCAGGTGCTGGTGCTGGAATTCAATGCCGAGCTGGCTGCTTTGCCGGCAGAGGATTTCGTTCGCAGATATATCGTCGAAATGTTGCAGGCGCGCGAGGTCTATCTCGGCAAGGGGTTTGCCTTCGGCCACGAGCGAAAAGGCAGTATCGAAATGCTGCAACAGTTGAGCGAAAGATACGGGTTTTTCGCCGATGAAGTGCCGGAGGTGCAGCTCAGAGGTCACCGGATCAGCTCGACCATGATCCGCCGGCTGTTGAAAGCCGGCCGTGTCAATCTGGCCCGGCGCATGCTTGGTCGCGGTTACGGGATTGAAGGCGAAGTCGTGCGCGGAGACGGCATCGGCCGCAAGCTGCTTTTTCCGACGGCCAATATTCAGGTTCAGAATCGAGTCCTTCCGGCCGACGGAGTTTATGTTACCCTCAGCCTGATCGACGGCATTTGGCGCCGCAGCGTGACGAATATTGGCCGACGCCCGACTTTCGGAGGTGACGAAGTGACGCGAGTCGAGACCAATGTCCTCGATTTTGACAGGGATCTTTATGGCAAGATAATTCGCGTCCGCCTGCTGCATCGCCTGCGCGGAGAGAAGAAGTTCAATGGAATTGACGAGTTACGGGCGCAAATAACGCTCGATCGAAGTCGCGCCATAAGGTATTTCAGCTCGGATTTTGTAAGTCGCAACCTCGAGTATCTTTGATGCGTATACAACTACGTGGATTGCGCAGGCATCAATATTCTTTAAATATCAGGAAGATTGAAACGCAAAGGCCGCAAAGACAGCAAAGAAGATTATTTTAGATAGTATTCCCGGCAGTAAGGAGTGGAATGGCTTTAGCAAAACAGGAGATACCGGAACGGATTGAGCCGAACCAGAGAGGGCTGATGGTGGCGACTGCAGGTGAAGAGTTGATCGAGCCGGTCTCGACGATCAACGTCGCACGCTACAACCCCCACCTCGATATCACCAGCCATGGTCTTCGCGGCTGGCTGCGTGCGCTGCAGATCTTCGGGACCTTTGCGCTCTATCACGTCTTCGTCTTCATCTATCATCGTGGATGGTTCATCGGCGGTAAGGATGAATCCCAGGAACGCCATCTGCAATGGCAGGCGGAATGGCTCAGCCGGCAAATGCTCAAACTGGGCCCGACCTTCATCAAGATCGGCCAGGCGGTTTCGACTCGCGCCGACCTGCTCCCTCTGGCCTACGTCATGGAACTAAGCAAGCTCCAGGACAGCGTGCCTCCCTTCGATCATGATGAGGCCATGCGGATTATCGAGCGTGAACTGGGCAAGCCGATAGACGATCTTTTTGCGCATATCGACGCTCAGCCGCTGGCGGCAGCCTCTCTGGGACAGGTATATCAGGCCCGCCTGCATACCGGCGAAATTGTCGCCGTCAAGGTTCAGCGCCCGGACCTTGCTGGAACCATCAATTTCGATCTGGCCGTCTTGCGTAAAATCGCCAGTTATATCGAGCGATTTCCGAATCTTGTCCGCGGAGTTGACTGGCAGGGAACCATTGATGAGTTCGCAGCGACCATCTTTGAAGAGATGGATTATGTTCAGGAAGGTCGAAATGCCGAGACTTTCCGCGATAATTTCCGCAAGTGGAATGAAATTTATGTTCCGCGGATCTATTGGACACACGTCTCTCCGCGAGTGCTGACGATGGAGTTCATCGACGGAACCAAGGTACTCGATCTGCAATCGATGCGCGATCGCGGGATCGACCCGCCCGAGATCGTCAAGCTCATCGCGCGGACCTACCTCAAACAGCTGCTTGAAGACGGCTATTTTCATGCTGATCCGCATCCTGGAAATCTGCGGATCATGCCGGATGGCCGCCTGGCCTTCTTCGATTTCGGGATGGTCGGCCGGATCTCGCCGAAATTGCAGAGCATGATGATCGACGCATTCTTCCACATCGTCGAGCGGGACGTGCGCGGGCTGACGCAGGATCTGATCAATCTGGACTTCCTTGCGCGGACAATAGATCCTGAATTGATTCGACCCGTTGTCGAAAAGCTCTTCTCGGATTATCTGAATCTGAAACTCGGCGATATTCGCTTCAAGGACCTGACATATGAGCTGGCAGAAGTGATATATGAATATCCCTTCCGCATCCCTGCCCATTTCACTTACATCATGAAAGCGATCATGACGCTCGAGGGAATGGGGATAGTCATGGACCCGAAATTCAGCTTCTTCGATGTCGCCAAGCCATACGCCAAGGAGTTCATGCTCAAACGCGAAGGCAAGTACTTCCGTGACAAGCTGATCAGGAAGTTGATATACGGCGACAGCGACGAAATTCAGTGGAGCAAGATGTGGAAGCTGGCCAAGATGGCCTTCAAAACCTATTTCGATTCGTGGATGGGGAATCCATCGTGAGTGACGCAAAACCGCAACTCGGTTTCATCGGCAAAGTCGTTCTCGTCACCGGTGCGGCTGAAGGGATAGGCCGAGAAGTCGTCTATCAGTTCGCCGCCTGCGGCGCTCGGGTTGCCGTCCACTATCATCGCAATCGTAAAGAGGCTGACAGGACAATGGCCGCGATCGGTGGTGAACACACATTGCACCAGGCCGACATCACTGATCCCGATCAGGCCAAAAGGCTGATTGATGAGGTCTATGAAAGCCATCATAGACTGGACATCCTGGTCAATAATGCCGCGATCTTCGAACCTCACCCGATCGCTACGACTGATTATGAAGACTGGCAGGGCGCCTGGAATCGGACCATAGCCGCGAACCTGCTCGGGCCGGCCAATGTTACCTATTGCGCTGCGCGGAGGATGATCGAACAGGGCGGAGGCCAAGGGGGGAGGATCGTCAACGTCTCGTCGCGCGGAGCCTTTCGCGGTGAACCGACTTCTCCATCCTACGGCGCAAGCAAGGCCGGCCTCAATGCCATGAGCCAGTCGCTGGCGCAGGCATTGGCCCCGCATAATATTTTCGTCTATGTCGTCGCTCCGGGGTTCGTCGATACCGAACGCGTCGCCTACAAAGTGCGCGGCCCCGAGGGTGAAGCGATCAGCGCTCAGAGCCCGCTCAATCGCGTCGCCCGGACCGACGAAGTCGCGCGAACCGTCCTCTTTCTCGCTTCAGAGGGTACAGATTTCCTGACCGGTTGCATCGTCGATATCAACGGCGCTTCCTATCTGAGATCCTGATGCTGATGTTCCCGGGAGCGCAGGCATCCTTGCCTGCATGACTTCTATCCTATACCCGACCTGAACTCGCCAGTCATTTTATCGAGTCATGCAGGCAAGATGCCTGCGCTCCCAGAAAAATCAGGCTCAGGCAAGTCAACCCGGCTTCGGCTTTCTGAAGCTCGCTGATATCCAGCTCCTCGACCAGAAAACCCCGTGCTTCGATCAGTAGTCTCGATTTCGGATTTCCCGCCGTTAACAAAATTTTATCGCTGATTGAAATCGTATTGGCTGCCCAAGGCTCATCGGGCGGTACTCTGATCAGGTCGAAATCGGCAAATCGAGTGAGATCTATCCATTTCGCATTGGCGATAACGGTGTTGTCGCCGATGTAGGTGCAGCCGGTCTTGAGGTGCAGGCAGCCGTTCATCGCGACCGGGAGAAGTTCATAACCGCAGGGTTTGACGATCCTGCCAAGCTGGTCGATGCCCTCGGCATTTGTCCGGCTTGACTGGCCGACGTAAATCCGGCGTTCGATGAGCAAGACATCGCCACCATCAAGCGTCCCCGGCTCATGAATTTCCTGAACCGTTCGAAAATCAGAAAGCACAGGCAGCAGGCTGGCCGTCTCAGCTCTTCGCGACTCTGCGCCGGGCCGCGTTAGAATGGCAACATCGTCAAACACAATGGCGGCATCCTCGATGAAGACGGCATCGGGCAGGCCGGTCAATGCCGGCAAATGGATCAGATCGACGCCGAGTTGCACCAGCTTCTCTCTGTATTGCTGATGCTGGGCGAGGGCGAGATCCTGATCGACCGGTTCCCTCGAGACATGCGTCAGCTCGCAGTTTTCCAGAGGCTCGCCGATCTCACGTGTGATCGCTGTCATTCTCGATTTATTACCCATGCTTAACGCGGAGACTTGTCTTCTTCCAGAACCATGGTGGTTCCGAACGTCAGTGTGGCTGGTTTGAGCCTGATCGACAGTGGAGCGGCCGGTTGATACTGATCGTCGAGCAGAAACATTTTGTTGACCGATTTCAGATCGCACCTCGCGGTCGATGCCTTCTGATTATCCTCTTCAGTTCTCGGATTCCCAGGCAGACCACAGGCGACGGCAACCTGTTCGATCTCGCCCGCAGCAATGCGTCGTGGAAGGCGAATTGTCGTCCGATAAAATCCGCTCCGGTCGATCCGGTATGATCCGATGCCCTGATCGGAGTTGTACCACGTCGGATCGTTCTTCAGTTTGACCGAAAAACTGATCGCACTGCCGTTGTTCTGGACCGACTCGGCGTCAAGATAGAGATAGTTGCGCAGGTCTGCGATCCGTTTACCGAGTGTCCGTTCGTCGGTCAGTTTGCCCTCGCGGAGCATCTCCTCCGCCATGACCTGATATGTCCACGGATGCCTGTCCATGACCTCTTCGCGCGATGACCGCCTCAGATCAACCGCAATCGGGCTGAGCGTGAACCGGACACCCGTCACTCCGACATCGGAAAAATTGTTGTTGTCCGAGGCTACGCGCAGCAGCGGATGATCGGCCTCCATGCGTCCGCTGAAGATCGTCGTTTCGTGATTGACACCCTGAAAGATCATTGCGGGGACGCCAATCTTCCTGTCCAGCCTGGTTTCGATTACCCATTCGATATCAGTCGTGCGACCCCATCTGGACATAAGCGCGCTGGTCTGGGTCCCGCCGTCCTCATTGCTGAAGATGACCGTATAACGCAGTGAAATCTTTCCTCCATCATCGATCGTCTCGTAGTACATCAGCAAAGGGATGTCACTGAATTTCCCGATCGTGTTGGTCCGGGCATAGAGAAATGGTGTGTTTGCGATCCCCGCAAACCGCGGGTCATTGCGTCCGACCAGCGAGACCACGGCATCGTCGATATGAACCGTCTTCGCCCCTGCAGCAGAGAGCTTGCGATTGACCTCGATGCGAAGCCTGTGTTCGCCGGCCGCAACTCTGCCCAGCAGAACCGAATACGTGAAGCGTTTATGACCCGAGTGCAAAATCAGGTCCTGATGATATCGATCGTCAACGAAGATGGTCACCGTAGCCGCTTCGCTCCCGCTCTCCCGCCAGGAGGTCCCAGGCGCACGTGCCGTCAGATCCAGCACCGCCTCTGATTCCGAGTCTGAGCGAAAGGTCTTTTCGATTAGTGTCTGCGAGAAGACGTTTGTTTTCAGAATGATCAACGCGAGCATGATCAATAAAAAATGATTGATAATCCTTGGAGGTGATTTCATAAAAATACTTGCTTTCCTGCGGCTAATATGGAGTACGGCGGCCCGGCGCCGCTTTCCTTTCACTTTCAGTGTTGCAGACTTCCGATACCAAAGCGGCGCCGGGCCGCCGCACTCCACATACGTTTATTTGTCCGAAACTCTCCGTACAAGAGACATCGTCTTTTCCATAATCTTCTCTTCGATGACAGGCATGAACGGCCCGGGCTGATCGTAATAGATCATCGATTCGACGACTTCGTATCCGCCTTCGGGGAACATCCGCGCCGAAGGGACATAAGCGAAGACGTCATTCGAATATCCGGCGACCCAGACTCTGCCTTTCACTTCGCGCTTCAGCCGCAGAGCGTAATCGGTCACGATCTCTCCGGCCAGTCCGATCATCGTGAAATCGGATCCGATCCGTACGACCTGGATCGGATATGGGTATTCAGAGATCAGCCGCCCGTCCTTCCCCAACCGATCCAGCATACGCCGCGCGTGGCGCTGGTGAAAGACATTCGGGTGCGAGAGCTGTGCAGTGAACATCTCCTTTGTCGGCGGCGGAGCGAACGGCAGGCTGACGATGTCGAAGGCCGCGCGAACTCCTCCCTTGACCGGCGACATCTTCGACTGCAATACCGTTCCGACCGCAGAGCCAAGCTCTTTGCCGTGTTGCGTCGCCAGTTCGAGTTTGCTGCGCGGATATGGATTAATATCGGCTCCGCATCCCATCAGAAAAAGGGCAGTCGCGCCAGGATGTGTGCTTTCGATCTCTTGCTGCGCAAAACCGGCGTAATCTCCGCTCCACTGCTGAAACTCACCGGTCAACGTGGTGTTATGGCAGGCATAGCCGAAAAGGACGCCTCTTATCCTGCCGGCCTCAGATTCGATCTTCAGGACAGGGACGCTGCGATCGACTACGCCACCCGGGTTCGGGCTGTTGATCACTCCGTCGGGTGTGATCTTGCGGCGATTCATCGCAAAAGACGCTTCTCCAACGCCGTATGAGATACGCGCCGGCGCCAGATCGCCGAGCGCGCTTCCGATCAGGGCTACGATCTGGTCTTCAAGTTTTCCGGTGTAGGCATCGATCGCTTCGATCTGATCTTTCTCCAGTGCATAGGCTCCGGCAAGCGAATCGCGCAAAACCGGCCCTGAATGCGTGTGCGATGAATTGAGCAATATCGATTCGCGGCCGAGCCCGTATTTTTTGCCCGCCTCAGCGGCGATCCGGTCAGCCGTCTTGCGCGGGAAACCGAGCAGATCACTGGTGACGATGACCAGACGATGACCCGCAGAGTCTTCGATCGCCAGCGCTTTGGCATAAAGATCCTGAAGCTTGCCCTCGGCGGGTTTCGTGCGTGCGGCATAACCGGCCATCCAGAGCGGCTGTTGCGGCGTGATGACGACCTTCGCCAATCCCGCCCTGAGCTCTCCCGGTTTTAAATTCTTTCCCTGCGTATGTGCATCCATCTTTAATGGCTGGAAAATAATCGAAAACGAAAGAAGGATTAAAAGTAGCGATAACTTCATTATTCTTTTCTCCAGTATGGGAGCGCATATCCGGGAGCGCAGGCATCCTTGCCTGCATGCTTTGATCAATAGTCTTGTGGATTTCATTCGGTTTTCGGCATGAGTCCATGCAGGCAAGGATGCCTGCGCCATTAGTTTCTACACAAGTTTGATCTTTGAAAAACCTTTGATAAACATGTCTGTATGTCATTAAAGTTCCTGACATTGAGACGCGGTTGCAAGAAAGGTATCGTAAATTAGTGCAACAACATCTGAGTATAGCCAAGGGTGTTGCCGCCGGATTACGACATTTTTCTGCAACATCCAGACCAATGGCGGCGGCACAAGCAGCCTGGCGATTCTACAAGAATGAAAGAGTCAGTCTGGTCGAACTGGCCAAGCCAATCCTGGAGCAGGCTAAAGTTGCCGCCACAGCATGTCGTGAATGGGCGCTGGTGATCCATGACTGGTCGCCGCTGCACTACACGAATCATGAAAGCAAGAAAGATCGAATAGTTCTCTACAACAAGAACGATTTCGGCTATCTCTTGCAAGCCGCCCTGCTGATCTCAGATCGTGACGGAGCGCCGTTGTGTCCGGTGTATCTGGGAGTCGAGGCGGCCGACGGCGTCCACAGCACGCGGCGTGAAGGTCTCTTGCCGCGTCGCCCGGAGATAGATGAGATCAACCGGACGATGGGCTATATCGAGCAGCAGGAACCGGCCATAAGATCGTCCATATCATCGACCGTCAAGGCGACAGCTTACTGCACTTGCGCCGATTTGAACGCTGCGGAAGAACTTACCTGATTCGCGGCAACGATGTGCGAAGAGTCGAGCACGAAGGGCAAAGCCGACTCTTGAGCGAGGTCGAAGCGATGATGGAAGATCAATTCCGCTTCAGCCGTGAGATCCAGTACAAAGGCCGCAAGGCTTTTCAATACGTATCCGAGACGACAGTTACGCTCTCCGGTCCGGCACGAAAACAACGCCGACGCGGAGGCAAGCTCAAATATCAAACGATCCAAGGGCGTCCAATTATTCTCCGGCTCGTACTGGCTCAAGTCCGTGATCAGAATGGAGCCGTGCTCGCGACCTGGCGACTGTGGACCAATCTTCCTGCTTCGGTAACCACAGAGACGGTATCTCTCTGGTACTACTGGCGCTGGAGAGTTGAATCCTATTTCAAGTTACTGAAACGTGCAGGTCAGCATGTCGAGCAATGGCAGCAAGAGAATGCGGATGCCATTGCCAAACGGTTGATGATTGCCGCACAGGCCTGCGTTATCGTCTGGGCACTCGATCAGTCGACTGATACGCAGGTCGCGCCTTTGCGGCAAATGCTGGTCCGTTTGAGCGGACGATTGATGAAACACGGCGTCGATTGGACAGCACCAGCCTTGCTCGCGGGAATGTGGAACCTGATGGCAATCATCAGCGCTCTCGAACAATATTCCCTCGACGAGCTTGAACAGATGTCACAGCTTCTCTTTCAGATGCTAGATCTGGAAGATGAGTTCAAAGGTTTCAAAGAACATGTGTAGAAACTAATGGCCTGCGCTCCCAGGGGATTACGGCCATTCGGTCTTCGGACGAAAATTGTAAGTCAGAAAGTACTGATTGATTGTTGCGTTGTTCCATTTCGAGACCTTGATCATTTTCGTTCGTTCAAGCGTTTTAACCGGATCGATCAACTTTGAAAAATTCGTGAAGTCCTTCCACGAGCCGGTGAACTTGCCTGGCCAGCCAAGACGTGCAGCCAGCGGATGATCGATCAGCCGGCGACCCTCTTCGGACAGCTTGCGATAAGTTCCTTCCTGATAATCCTTGAGCGCAATCGCCTGATCTGTCGGATAGTATTTCTTCTCGACATCGCCCGATCCGGCGACGATCCTCATCTCTTCCCATCCGTGAGGCAGAGACCCGTGCTTGCCCCACTGGACGTTGATGCGCGGCCGCATCCCGTTGCGGCGGGCATCGGACAGCGCTTCGGCGCCTCCTTCGAGTATCCGCCCGTGGAAATAGGTCCAGATCTTCTCGATCGTTTTTCGATCGTTTGAATACCGCACCCAGATCAGTTCGTGATCGCAGGGATCGTTGTCTTCGGGAAAGTCGATATCGTCCTCCCAGAAGAAATGATAAGCGATGAGCGGCTCAGTCGGGTGAATCAGGACGGCGAAATCCTTGAGCGGAAAGAACTCAGTCGGCGTGACGAACAATCGCGGAGCGAATTTGACGGCGAGATCCTTCTCATCGGCAGTCGGCACGCGTGGAGGGTCCATTTCGATCACGCGCCTGTATTCGCGGCTAGCATCATCCAGGCAGCGTTTCAAATGATGCGCAATCGCTCGCTCGTTGATTTCACCTGCATTCTGGGCAGCCAGAACGGGAATGATCATCAGAATCAGCCGAAAAAATGTCATCATTTCAAATCCCCAAGGTGGTCGACGTCGGATCGCACCAGCACCCGGACCAGTTCATCCGCTTTGCTCCATTGCCCTACGATCGGGTAGGCCAAAAGCGCTAGTTTCGCCAGATCGGCCGATCGCTCGATCGCTGCGCGGATCGTCAGGTTCTCATACTCCTTTACGGATTGAACGAGACCTTTCACAGCGCCTGGCAGAGCTCCGACAGCCAGCGGCAGAGCCCCGTTTCGATCGACCAGACAGGGAACCTCGACTACGTCATCATTTTTAAGGTCACTGATCGCTCCACGATTGCTGACGTTGACTACGATGCGTGAAGGCGAGTCCGCTGCCAGCGCCGTCATCACGTCGAGCGCGATCCGGTGATAACCCGTTGCGGCATCGAACGGGTCTGCTTCCTGTTCAAGCCCATCAGCCAGAGCTGAACCTGCCTCTGCTTCGAGTTTCATGTACGATCCCGAACGGCGGCGCAGGTAGTCACGATAAACCTCGAGTGCCTGATCCATCCGACCGGAATGCATCTCAGTCAGCAATCGATCGAAGAGCGTTGAATTCAGGCGGACGATCTCTTCGCCGCGGCTGGCGCCCGCCTTGAGCTGATTAGAAAGCGCCCGACTCTGCTCGTAATAGAAATAGAGATACTCACTCGGGATCATCCCGAGCGCGCGGATCATTGCCGGATCGAACAGGTCAGCATGATACAGGCTGCGCAGCGCTGCATCGTTGTTAATGATGCTTGAAGTGACATCTTCTCCACGCAGCAGGATGCGTCTGACCCAGCCCAGGTGATTGAGGCCGAAATAATCGCATTGAACCTCACATGCCGGAGCCTTGAGCACCAGCGCGATGCGATGGAACATCTCGCTCGGCGTGTCACAGATTCCGATCAGCCTCAGATTTGTATGAGCGGCCAGCGCCTGCGTGATCAGCCCCGCCGGGTTGGTGAAGCTGACGAACCATGAGGCCGGTGCGTATTTTTCAACCGTCCGGGCATGTTCCAGCGCGACGGGTATCGTCCGCATCGCTTTCGCAAATCCGACTATGCCGGTCGTCTCCTGCCCGGCGATGCCGTGATCGATCGCCAGCCGTTCATCCCGCGCGCGTATGTCCATGCCTCCAACGCGGATGCTGCTGATGACGAAATCGGCGCCCTCGACGGCCTCCTCGATACGCTCCGGCGTCGTCACCCAGACCTCTCCGCGCAACTGGCGGGCGACCTCCTTTGAAAGTTCACCCGTCAGTCTGACACGATCACGGTCCGGGTCGTACAGCGATATCTCTTCAACCCCGATAACTTCCCGCGACTGTATCAGACCATGCGCAACCAGAGGTGTCCGTATCCCGCCTCCGCCGATGATGGCTACTTTCTTCATCCGTTACCACCGGAGCTTTTCAGGGAAGAATTCCGAAACCAGCTCCTCGTAATACGGCTTGAGTTCGTTGATGTCAGGTCTCACTTCGCTCTTCGAGTAGAGGTCATACGGATTGAAGGCTCGAACCCATTTCAAAACTTCGGCATCTCCATCATTGAGCAGATGCGTGTAGGCGCCTTCCCTGTGAATCGGATAGCACGAATGATAGCGGATCATCCATTGAGCCTCTTTCGGCAGGTAGTCCCGCGTGACCAGATACAGATATTCATCATGGCCCCACGAAATGTGTAGATTGTCGATGCCGCAATGTTCTTCATAAATCCCGTTCGGAGTGCTGTAGACGGGATGATCGTAATCCGGGTTGGCCTTGAACAGTTCGGGGTAGACGATCTTGTCTGAAAAAGCGCAGCCGACGGGGAAGGTGTCTCCGACGACGGCCCACTGCGGCTCGTCGTACATGCAGAGCACCTTGCCCAGATCGTGAATGAAACCGGCCAACTGAAACCAGCGCGGATGCCCGTCCAGCCGTATCGCCTCGGCTGTCTGCAATGCGTGGTCTATCTGCGGCAGATCGATGTCCGGATCGCTGTCGTCGACCAGACTGGTCAGATACTCCATCGCCTCCCAGATGCTCATCTCGGCTTTGTCCAGCCGGCCGTATTCAGCCTTTTTCGAAAGGACGAAGTCGAGCGTCTGGTTGGCGTGGTTGAGCCTGTACAGTTCCTGAACGCAGGCGCGGGCTTCGGCCGCGTAGTTTCGATACTTATCTGCCTGCTCGATATTTTCTAAAAAAGGTGATGATGTTTCAGGTAGATTTTGTGGGTGTAAGACTTCTGACATGAACCTGACTCCTTTGAGGGCGGACACGTTGATGGAACGATAAAGTATTGCGCTGGGTGAATAATATAGGACTTACGCAAAACGACATTAATGTCGCCAGTTCATTGAAAAAGGGTTAGAGTCTTGGGTATGAAACCCCCTGTGACTCGATTGGAATATTGCCAATATTTGCTGGTCAGTCAGATCAACTACACACTGACGAACTTTGCCGATCATAGTGAAAAATTCTCGCACGATGAGATAAATCGCTATCTTCGCGGAGAGAAAATCACGCCATGTCTGGTCTGGGAAAACGTAGAGAGCCAGATCGAACGGACGCCAGACGGGTATTTGATCTTTGACGATACAGTTCTTGATAAGAACTATTCTTTCTCGATCGAACTCGTGCGGAGCCAGTATAGCGGCAACGCTCACAGCGTGATCAAAGGGATCGGCGTAGTCACCTGTATTTACGTCAATCCGGACCTCGATCGATTCTGGCTCATCGACTATCGCATTTACGATCCAGACGGAGATGGCAAAAGCAAACTTGATCATGTGCAGGAGATGCTGACCAACATCATCCACCAAAAGCAGCTGCCATTTCACGCCGTTTTGATGGATAGTTGGTATGCCACCAAGGATCTCATATGTTCATCGAATCGGTTCCAGAAGTTCTACTATTGCCCGCTCAAAGACAATCGTCAGGTCGACGATTCAGGAGGCGAGCGTTCCTATCAGCGAATCGATTCATTGAACTGGAGCGAAGACGAACTTCGCCACGGCAAGCGGATCAAAATCAAGGGTTTTCCCAAAGACCACAAAGTGCAGTGTTTCCGGGTCAGAGACGTCTACCCGTCGCACGGATTGGATCGTCACCAACGATCCGGCTGCCGATTCCACTCCAGGCTACACAAAAGTGTGCGGCTTCCGTTGGAAGATCGAGCAACTGCACCGCGAAGGTAAACAACTCACAGGCCTGGAACGATGCCAGTGCCGCAAGGCCCGAATTCAGCGCAATCACATCGGCTGCGCTTTGTTGGTCTGGGTCAGACTCAAAGAACTAGCGCTTCAAACCGGTCGCACGGTTTACCAAATCAAACACGGGTTGCTGGATGATTACCTCATTCAGCAGCTCAAAAATCCATCGATCAAGATGGTTAATGCGTAAGTCTATAATAGAAAATTTTCCTCAAAGGTGAAAGACAGCTTTGTCTAAACCGGAAGTAATTAAGAATAGTTATCTCATAATCGGAGGGATAACGATGGAGTGCTGCATGCCACTCACGTAAATTATTAAAATTCTTGACTTGCCCCCCCCCCCTTTCGAGTAGGCTTATCAACAAGCCCCAAAAAATATTGAAAGAACAATAAAACAGCCTGACTCAGCTCTTTCGTCAATTACATTGCTCGATCCGCTAATGCCATCCGATTGAAGGTTACGGGCATGGTGTGCCCGAAAGCAGGATCGTAACCCAGATCGCTCATGACCTTGTGAAGCGTCCAACCGGAGGTCTGTCTCCAGCGGAAGCCATAGCCATGAAAATCAGACTGCGTCGTCTTTTCATTCTCACAACAATCATTATCCTCGCCGGTTTTGCATCACTATATCTGATTCACGCGACTGAACACGGTCTCACTGATGCATTCAGAATTGACAGTTCGCAGGCGGATCAGCTCAATGCAATCCGTTTCGTGATCACGCCACGAGGTTTGGAGCCTGCCGATATGTCAATAACGCCCGGCCGATACTGGGTAGCCATCGACAACAATCTCGATTTTAAAGAGAACAGTCTCAATATCGACAGGATCGGCGGTCCCCGTATCAAGAGCGGCAAGACTTTTCAGGGCCAGCGTAAATTCAGAGGATTCGTCGATTTCAGCCCCGGCGAATACCTGGTCTTTGAAAGCAGCCGTCCCGGTCTTCAGAGCAAAATTACAGTCAGCGCGCAAAAATAGCATCGACAGGGCGACTCCCATAAGTTTTACCGGAAAGGAGCGGATCCATGAAGTTCCCGGCAGGTATGCATATCATTCGTCTTCTCAGCCTATCGATAGTTATGGTCATGTTCTCTGCGGCTGGTGCGACAGGTCAGACGCAGAATGTGACGGATGGGACAACGCCTCCAGGGATAGCTCCGGGCGCACCGCTGGGAACTTATCCGATCACCGATATCGAGACATACAATCCCTACTCCGGCGAGATGAACCTGCGATTCCCGCTGAGCGTTTCGGGTGGACGAGGAAGCGCCGCTTATTCATCGGTTCTGTCGATCGGAAGGCAAAAATGGACGGTCGATAAATCCTACGACCCGATCTACGGGCAGCCCATCTACACGCCGCAGGACTCGTGGTGGAGCCAGCCGATCGAATTCTACAAGGCGCCGAGAATGCTCGCCCGGCGAGTGAGCGACCCGTACGGTCTTTGCGTCCCGCCTCCGGAAGTCGGTCCCTCGTACACCTACACCCTGACGAGGTTGACGTTTACTGCTCCCGACGGCACGGAATACGAGTTCCGCGACGCGGCGACGGGAGGAGTCAAGCAGCAGAGCAGTTGTCAGGACGGCGGAGCCAAGTTCAATCGAGGGACGGTGTTCAAAACTGCCGACGGGACGGCCGCGACCTTAATCGCCTCGTCGAATGTCTATGACGCCACCAACCTCTGGGACAGTAACGTGGGTATCACGGGAACAACCTGGCTGGGCGGCGATATGTATCTGGCCGACGGCACCCGGTACCATTTCAGAAGCGAGGACGGATACGTCGAATGGATCCGCGATCGCAACGGCAACAGAATCTCATTCAGCTACAGCGTCGTCTCCTCCGTCCCTCTGATCACCAATACCACGATCACCGATCAGCTCAACCGGCAGGTCCTCATCGAGTCGGGCGTGACCGATGCGACCTATGGCTACGGGACCCGCGTCACCTTCAGGGGATTCGGCGGAAACACGCGTTATATCTTTCTGACGAGCAAGCCTCTGAGCCAGGCGCTGCGCACCACTCAGCCGGGAGATTCCTCGACGGTTAAAACGTACCAGCAATTGTTCGCACTGAACGGGGCGTTTTCGAACGCCTACGATCCTTACCGAACCACGGACATCTGGCTGCCCGACGGCAGGCGATATCAGCTTTTTTATAACGTCTATGGCGATGTGGCTCGGGTGGTCTTTCCGACCGGCGGAGCGATCGAGTACGACTGGGAAGGCGGCATCGAAGGCTATGATGCCTCCGGGCTCTTCTGGGGAGCGGAACCGTTCATCTATCGACGGACGATCGCCCGGCGTGTCTATCTCACCACATCGCTCTCGAGCCTGGTGAACCAGACATCCTACGGGAAGATCCAGTTTACGGGATGGGGCGCGTCGAGTTCGGTGATCGTCAGGCAGAAGGACGATCTGAATAATGTCCTCAATGGCGACAAACATTATTACTACACCAGTCCCGTCGACTCCCTGAACACGCTCGATCCTTTCTATTACGCTCCGTGGAATGAGAGTAAGGAGAAGGATACCGAGGCGCTCAATTCAACCGATATGGTATTGAGGCGAATATCAAATACTTGGGCGGACGCTCCCGTCCCGGGCGGTCCACGGATCACGGAAACGACCATACGCCTTCTGGATGTCAGCCCGAATCCGGTCTCGAAGCAGACCTTCAGCTATGATCAATATAACAACAGAACCGATGTCTACGAATACGATTATGGATCCGGCGCGGCGGGAGCTCTCGTGCGACGCACTCATATCGATTATGTGACCACGAATGTCGTCGACGGGGTGACCAAAAACTACGATACCGATATTTCGATTCACATCCGCAACCTGCCGCGGCGGCAGATCGTTTATAACGCCTCGGGCGGGTGGATGGCCCAAAAAGAATACGAATATGACAGATACGATTCGAGCGCTCACCATGCGCCGCTGGTCAACCGGACTAACATCACCGGCCTGGACAGCGGCTACACGACCTCTTATCGAACGCGCGGCAATGTCACTCAGGTGGATGCCTGGATCAACAGCAGCGGCACGGCGATCAAGACATACGCGCAGTACGACATCGCCGGGAACGTCGTCAAAGCGATAGACGCCAACCTGAACGCCACGATCATCGATTTCAGCGATCGCTTCGGATCTCCTGACGACGACGCCCGACTGAATACGGCTCCGAGCCCGAACTGGCTTGGAAGTCAATCGACCTTCGCCTTCCCGACCAGGGCCACAAACGCGCTCGGTCACGAAGCATACACTCAGTATGACTATTTCCTCGGCCGTCCGGTCAACACCGAAGACGCAAACGGCGTGGTCTCCAGCCTGGCATATAACGACAGTCTCGACCGGCTGACACAGGCGATCGAGGCGCGTTACAAGGTCGGCAGCGGCATCCCCTCGGTCAGAAGGCAGAAGTCATTCGTCTACGACGACACGAATCGCACGATCACGACGACCGGCGATCGAGATCTTTTCAACGACAACATTCTGACCGGCCGAGCCTATTACGACGGATTGGGAAGAACCTGGCGCACGGCGGCGTTCGAGGGAAACACCGGCGCGGGAAACACGTGGTCGATCACCGATACGGTTTTTGACGCATTGGGCAGAGTCCGTCAGGTATCGAATCCCTTCCGTGCTACCGATCCCGCGACGGCGACCGCGCCGTCTGGGACGTGGACGACGACAACTTATGACGCGCTCAGTCGCGTCCTGACGGTACAGACTCCGGATACGGCGGTCGTTACTACAGCATACAGCGGCAATGTCGTGACGGTGACAGATCAGGCCGGCAGGCAGCGCCGGAGCCTGACCGATGCCCTCGGCCGCCTGATCCGCGTCGACGAGCCGAGCGGTTGCAACACCTGCCTCGGATCGGTCTCGTCGCCCTTGCAACCGACCAGCTATGTTTACGACGTTCTCGATAATCTTCGCCGTGTGCAGCAGGGGAGCCAGAACCGCTACTTCATGTACGACTCGCTCTCGCGGCTGATCCGGGCGAAAAATGTCGAACAAGCCGTCAACAGCAGCCTTGCCTTGAGCGATCCGGTCACCGGCAACAGCCAGTGGTTGATCAAGTATGAATATGACGCCAACGGCAACCTGTGGAAAAAGACCGATGCGCGTAATGTCCTGACGACTTACGGCTATGACAGCCTGAACCGCAACACCTCGGTCAGCTACAACGACGGTATCACCGCGGCCCTGAATCGCTACTACGACGGTGCGATCGCCAACGGCAAAGGGAGGCTCCATTACTCTCTCAGCTACAATTCTCACCCCGTCAGCGGTTACGCTTATTCGATCGACCAGGTCACGGGATACGATCCGATGGGACGCGTCCTGAGCCGGCAGCAGGGATTCCTCAACAGCGCGGGGACTCAGTGGCACTACTATCCGATGTCGAGAACCTACAATCTGGCGGGAGGAGCCACCTCCCAGACCTATCCTTCGGGGCGCAGCGTGAGCTATGGATACGATGTGGCGGGGCGATTGTCGAGTTTTACCGGCACGCTGGGCGACGGCGGCAGTCGAAATTATGCCACGGGAATAAGCTACACGGCCGCCGGGTTGATGAGCAGGGAAGTGTTCGGGATGCAGTCGGCGACGCTCTATCACAATCTTCATTACAACAACCGGCAGCAACTGGTGGACATCCGCGTCGGCGACAATCAAAACGATGAATGGAACTGGAGCCGGGGCGCGCTGATCTTCTATTACGGGACGGCAGCGCGGGATTCGTGGAACGCCTTCGCCAACAGCCCCGACAACAACGGGAACGTGCTGAGGCAGATCAACTATGTGCCTTTGATCGGCGGCGGCTATGTCCATCCTCAGCTCGATGATTACAGCTACGACAGTCTCAACCGGGTTACATCGGTGACCGAAGCGCAGCTCGACAGCGGCGGAAACTGGACCTTCAACCTCTTCACGCAGAATTTCGACTATGACAGGTGGGGCAATCGGACGGTCTGGTGCTCGCCCTGTCAGCCCGGAGTCACAAATGACACCTTCACTATCGACACCGCCACTAACCGGATCACGGCCAAGAACGGCTACGCGATGACGTATGACCCGGCGGGCAATCAGAGCAACGACGTGACGGGATCGCGCTGGTTCGACGGCGAGAACAAGATGTACAAGGCGCAGCAGGGAGGGACGACCAGCCATTACGTTTATGACTCGGACGGCAAACGTGTGCGTCGAATCGTCGGCACGACAGAGACCTGGCAGGTCTACGCAATGGAAGGGGAGTTGATCGCGGAGTATAATGTGAACGGATCGCCATCGAGTCCGATAAAGGAGTATGGATATCGTGGCGGGCAGATGCTGATCGTGGCTCAGACATCGCCGCTGGAGGTTAGATGGCTGGTGGCGGATCATCTCGGGAGTCCGAGGATGAACATCCGCGGGACGGGAGCGGACGGAGGCTCTTTGACAAGCGTGACGCGGCACGACTACCTGCCTTTCGGCGAGGAGTTAAGTGCCGGAATCCGCCGCAATGGAAGCAATGGCCAATACGGGTACGAGCCGCCTCCGGATGGAGTGAGGCAGAGGTTTACCGGCAAGGAGCGTGACGGCGAGACCGGACTCGATTACTTCCGCGCGAGATATTACGCTTCCACGCAAGGAAGGTTTACTAGCCCGGACGATTTCTTGAACGACACCCGCACTAATGATCCATCCAGTTGGAACCTTTACGCCTTCGTACGCGACAACCCTTTAAGGTACATTGACCCGACTGGCGAAGAGATTTACAGCACAAACTTGTCCGATGAAGAGAAGAAAAAGCTCATCGAGGACCTTGCAATGAAGGCAGGATACAAAAACATTAGCTTTGACAAGAACAACAAACTTGTTATCGATGTAGCAGCAGGCTTCAGCGGCGGATCGGCCACGGCTAGGAAATTGCTCCTTGACGCTGTTACCACCACAGAGAAGCGTTTTGATCTCACATCAGTGATCAATAAAGATGTTGCTTTCGCCCAAGTTGATGCTGGAACGATTACCTACGATGCTTCAGGTAAGCAGGTCGGGCCTGTTGTTTTTAGTGTGAAGCTGGACTTCGGGGACTTTAATCAGCTTAGGGGCGACAAAGAAGCGATTGCGGCATTCACAATTGGCATTGGCACCCTACACGAAATTGCTCACAAGCTCTATGGCGAGATTTTTTGGACACTCCCAACAGCAGTACTTACCCAGGACCGGTTGAAAACAACTACATAAATCCCATTAGGCGGGAGCTAGGGCTTGCAGAGAGATCTTACTACACAGCTCAAAGAGTTTCGGCTCCTTTCAATACCGCATTCAATAATGATGGCCGAGAGCTCAAGTTCAGGCTGAGCGGCAAGGATAAGATCTTGCGCTGGCGCAATGATCTTGTGGGAGGAAGGTTGCAGTAAAATGAAACCAACCAGACTAGGTAAACTATTACTGGCCTTGCTATGGCTTGCTTTAGGCAGCCCAGCACACACTGATAAGATAGATCTGGAGAGCGACCAGAACATCAGGAAATTGCTAGCGGAAATGCGAGACCCACTCGTCAACAAGGCCGAATTATCCAAGCTCTTTCAGATCGGAGACAAGCAGATCAATGATCTGGTAAGCGCTCTTGAAGATTCAGACCGGCAAATCAGTTTGCGCGCTCAAATCGTGATCCGCTATCTGGGAAGTGAAGCCGGAATGTCTGAGTTAATTGAGTGGTACGGAAAGCAGCAGCAGTTTTCTATGTCAGGTCCGATTCCTTCGCCATTAAGAAAGTGGGACTACAAAGTTATCAAGATGAACTACCTGAATCAACCTGCTGGAAGCTGGGTTTCAGTTGAAAGGTACATATATGCGCTCGCTATTGATGGATCTTCAGAAGCAAGTGTGACTCTGGCTCAAATAGCCGAAATGGTTAGAGTTATGGACGAAGGAGCAGTCGCCAAACGAGCGGTGCAACTCGTAAAGACCGCAAATGCGGGAGCAGCCTTGGGTAGCAATAAGGATTTAGCAAACTTGGTACTAAAGAATGCATTCTTCATTCTCACTGAAGATCGGAAAAATGCATCTGCACAACTTCTCGCCTTCAGTCATACAAGAGACAAAGCACTGGTCGAAGTGAGGGTCAATCGTGGGAGTTTTTCAGAAGAGTGGTATCATGTTGTGATGCGCAAACAAGGATCAGAATGGTACTTCTTGTCAATTACTCCTCTAGCTATCTCCTGAACGAATCAACCAAAGTACGGTCGGCTGATTGATGAAAAGGTCAATTGAATAACGTCATTGTGAAGAGTGTTTTGAAGACACCTCACGCAGAGGATAGCTGACAAGCCCTCCTTACTTGACCAAAAGCCGAAACGAGGCGTGAGCCAAGCACTTGACTCATTCGTCGGAGCGAAGGCTACGAGCTTTTCTTCATAGTCAGAGAGTCGAAATACCTGTCAGCTACTTTCTCGAGTACCTTCTGCCAGTCAGGAGAAAGAGGTCGAGTCGGATCAAAACCCGCCGCTTGAGACAGAGTCGTGGAATCCTGAGCCGCCTGCCTGGTTTCGATAATCGCCTGATAAATAGCTTCAGATTGTTCGCCGGCGAGCCTGGCGATCTGATCTTTGATCTTCTTGCCCTGGAGACCGCTGCCGTAAAGCGCGGCTCTGGTTCCAGGCACTGGGTCAGCCGCCGAAGGAATCTTCTTGCCGGTTCTGCGTTTGGCCAGTTTGCGCACCATCGAGCGCTTATCGAAAGTAACTGCGAAACTCGCGCAACAGTCTTTTCATACCATTTATGACCGGTGGAGCAACCGGAAGATCGACATAGCCGCATCTTTAACAATCAGTCAAGTTTCGGGAAGCCATCGATTCCACCGAGGCTGCGCGTCGAAAGCGCTCCGCAGAGATTGCCGATCCGCAGGCACTTTTCGGTAGGCTCTTCCTTGAGCCATCCGTACAGAAATCCGGCGTCGAAGCAGTCTCCCGCTCCCGTCGTATCGACCGGAGTGACGGGGATCGACTCGCCTCTGACCAGATTCCCGTCATCAAGCATCGCCGACCCTTTTGCTCCCAGCTTGAGAACCGTTGAGATGCCGTGATCCACCAGCCATAGCAGCATCTTCTCAGGCTCCGTCTCTCCGCTGATCAATTCGGCTTCACGTTCATTGGGCAGAAAAAGATCGACCGATCGCAGACCGTCGAGTGCGCGCGAATCGGTCAGCCAACTGGTCTGCCAGCCGACGTCGATGGATATGGTGCATCCGGCCGAATGAAGGTCCTTCGACAAATCGATCAGGAAATGGAAGTCTATAGGGAATGCTATATGGATGTGACGAGCGTTTCGCATCGATAATATCCACTCAGAAGTTTTCATGGCTTCTGCCAGATATTTGTTCGCGCCGGTATAAGTGAAATAAGCACGGTCTTCCGAGGTCGAAACGCTGACGGTCAATCCCGTCGGCTCGGATGGATGGTCGTGCAAGAGGGCTGTCGAAACCCCGCAGGATAAGATTCGATCGCGAAACCACACGCTGTCATCGCTACCGACCGACGCGAGCAGAGCGGTTTTGAGTCCCAACCGTGAAAGCCCGCAGGCTGTAATGGCCGCGCCTCCGCCGATTTCACGGTGCAACTGTTCGGCGAACGATTCCTCGCCAGGCTGTGGCCAGGCTGGAAACCCGCTCATGACCAGATCGATGAAGACATCGCCGATTGTGATCACGTCCCATTCTTTAGTGGGTGTCCTGTTCATGTGTAACGCCAGTCGCCAATAGCGGGATCAGGTATTCTCTGTGCTCTCTGTGCCTCCGTGGTATGAGAACTGTATTTTATGACGTCTCGAAAGGCCATTCCTTCTTGATGCCTGCCTGCCAGAGGTAGGCGATGACTCCGACAACCATGAGCCCGATGCCCAGGCCGAAGAGCTTCCATCCGTTCGTGCTCAGAATGTAGATCCAGCCGATGAAAGCGATGATCGTCGGCAGCGGATAGAGCCACATTTTGAAGGGCAGTTTGATGTCGGGCCGGTTGCGGCGGATCAAAACCACTGCGAAGACCTGCGCCAGGTCGCGCGCGATGGTCTGGATGACGATCAGCGCCGCGATCAATGTCGCCAATTCGAACCAGCAGGCCAGCGCCGAAAGGACTCCGATGCTGACGAGCGAAAAGGTCGGGAAGTTTTTGGTCGGATGCAGTTTCGCGAAGGGCTTGAAGAACCTGCCGTCGGCGGCCGCGGCGTACGGCACTCGCGAATACCCGAGCATGACCGCGAAGATCGAGGCGAAGGTCGTCCAGAGGATGAGCAGCGTCATGACCGTCGCGGCTTTCGATCCGTACAGTCTCTGGATGAAATCGGCCACGATCGCCTTGTTGGCAAGGGTCCCTTCGGTGATCGCCTCGCGCCACGGGACGACGCCGATGATCGTGACCGTCATGATCATGTACATGAGGGCGACGGCGATGATCGACCAGATCACAGCACGCGGGATGACGCGCGCCGGGTCTTTCACCTCGCCGGCGAAGAAACAGACGTTGTTGTATCCGCCGTAATCGTAGATCGAGTTGAGCGTCGCGCTGCCCAGGCCCGCCCAGAAGACCCACGACATATCGAAGGCGCCCGGCGGGAAATCGAGCACAAGGTCGAGTTTGAAGTTGGCCAGGCCGGCCACGAGCACCCACCCGACCGTGAAGAGCACGACGACCCACATCATGACCGAGAGCCTGCCGATCGTTTTGATATCGCGGTAGAGCAGGGCAGTAACCGCCAGACAAAGGCCGGCAGCGAGCAGCTTGCCCTGCATCGTCGACAATCCGGGCCAGAGATATCTGGTGTAGTTGGCGAATCCGACGGCTCCTGAGGCCAGTGAAAATGGCGCCGTGCAGATGGTCTGCCAGATGAAGAGGAAGCTCATCAGCCGCCCGAGTTTGTTCGGTCCGTACGCCTGCTGCAGATAGTGATATGAGCCGCCAGAACCGGGCATGGCGGCGCCGAGTTCTGCCCAGATCAGTCCGTCGCAGATGGCGATCAGGGCTCCCAGGACCCAGCCGATCATAGCTTGAGGCCCGCCCATGGCCGCGATGATGATCGGAATGGTGATGAACGGGCCGATACCGATCATCTCGAGCATGTTGGCGGCCGTCGCCTGCAGCTGGCCCATGCCTCTGACAAGGTGAGGTTGATTCGATGTGTTTTCCATGTTTATCAACGCGCGATGCCTTGCGCCGATTCGAAGATCTGATTTTCAGAGATGAGCACAAGATTGGCCGCGGCCGCGAGCGGAACATAACTGTCGACGGCCCGCACCGAGCGCATCGGCCCGGTAAAGCCGCTCTCGGCCAGATCGGCGATGATGGCATCGGCGACGCCTCCGCCTGTGGCGCGGCACTCATCGGCCACGAGGACGCGTCCGCACTCCAGCGCGTGCCTGCGAACCGCCTCGAATGGCAGGGGATTGAGCCATCGCAAGTCGATGACACGGGCGTTGATTCCTGCTTCATGTTTGAGACGCCGTGCCGCCCGCAGCGACAGCCGCAGACCATTGCCGTAACTGACGATGAGCAGGTCGTTCGAATCGGGATGGTAGGCTCCGATTTCGCCCGGCAGCAGCATCTCCTGCAGATGAGGATAGTCGAAGAGCCATTGCCCGTCGCCGTCTTTGTAGAGGTCCTTTTCATGGTAAAGCGCGATCGGTTCCAGAAAGGCAATCACGCGACCGCAGGCTCTGGCCGTGGCGATCGCACCTCTCAGCATCCGCGCGGCATCGTCTCCGCGCGACGGGACGCAGAGCATGAGACCCGGAATGTCGCGCAGCGCTCCGATCGAATTGTCGTTGTGAAAATGGCCGCCGAAGCCCTTCTGATAGGCCAGTCCGGCGATGCGCACCACCATCGGATTGGTGAACTGCCCCGAGGCGAAGAAAGAAAGCGAGCATGCTTCGCCGCGAATCTGGTCGAGCGCGTTGTGAAGATATGCCAGATACTGAATCTCAGGTATGGGCAGCAGGCCGGCCATTGCCGCTCCCTGAGCTGTCCCCAGGATCGTAGTTTCATCCAGCAGCGTATCGAAGACACGGTTGATTCCGAATTTTTTCTGGAGGTTTGCAGTGACGTAATAGACGCCGCCTTTTTTGCCGACATCCTCGCCGAAGACGATGATCTCGGGAAAGCTGAGCATCTCATCAGCCAGGGCCGAGTTGATGTGAGCTGCCATGGTCCGCTTGGTCGGAGCGGTTGCGCGCTCTGGCAGGGCATTGTCGAAGATGCGATTTCTAGACTCTTCGGCGGCCTGCATACGGCTCTGCTCACGGCATATCGACTCATCGTAAGGCGCAAGCGGAGCGATGATCTGTTCGACGCTCGTCAGTTTCGGCCGTTTGATAGCCTCTTCCATTGCCTCCTCGATTCGATGCTGAACTGATTCGGTGATGGCCAGCAGGTCTGAAGGCTCAGCCGCGCCCGATTCGACCAGGCGGTGTGCATTGACCAGCAGGGGATCGAGCGCTTCCTGCGACGCGATCTGTTCGAGCGAACGATAGGTGGTCTCGACGTCGGTTCCGGCGTGTCCCCAGAGCCGCGCCGTATGCAGGTGCAGGAAGACCGGAGCGCGCATTTTGCGGCAGGTTCTGATCGCTTCCTCGGCGACATCCCAGATCTCGTCCAACTCGCCTTCGGCTTCGTAATATTTGAGGTGCGGGCGGTTGCTGAACGAATCCCTGATCCAGTTGGGCGGTGTTTCAACAGAGATGCCGATGCCGTTGTCCTCGCACAGGAAGAGGATCGGCGCTGATCCTCCGCGTCGGACTGTGTAACTTGCGGCGTTGATGCCGGCCAGAGCCGTCGCATGGTTTGCTGAGGCGTCGCCGAACGAACAACAGATGATCGAATCATCTCTCAGGTCATTGCAGCGGCCCAGTTTCCTTGCCTGGCGTAGCGCGAAGGCCAGTCCCGAGGCTTTCGGCAGGTGTGATGCGATCGTGCTGGTTTGAGGCGGGACCCAGAGCGGCCGGCTGCCCCACACCTTGTGCCTGCCCTGCGCTATCGGATCGTCAATCGATGCGCAGTAGGAGAGCATCGTGTCGAGGATCGGATCGATGTCTGGGGTTTTCCTCGATCGCGCCATCATCAGCCCGCCGGCGCGGTAATGAAGAAAACAGGGATCGTCCAGCCGCAGGAGAGTACCGATAATGGCGTTGTTCTCGTGCCCCGCGCTCGAGATCGTGTAATAACCCTCGTTGCGTTTCTTCAATTCACGGGCCGCCACATCGAGCAATCGGCTCATGACCTGGTCCTCGAATATCTCGACCGCCTGTCCGGCGGTCAATGTGGTTTCGGCACTCAGCGCTTCATCTTTCGCCAGCCGATTCTCTGAAGATGCGGCGCTTTTCAGGTAATCGAAGAACGCAGCCTGTACTATTTCAACTCTGGTTATTGGTGTTGCCATATCAATATTTGATCGAAGATGTTTCCAGTGGGAAAAGTTTCCAGTTTCCAGTCGTTTCACCACGCTTCGTAGTCATCAATATCACAATCGTTGCAAGCTGACAGATAAGTTGCACTATCTAAGAACACTGGAAACTGGAAACTTCTTCCACTGGAAACTTCTTACTACTTTCTACTTTTTACTCATCGAGATGAGATTGGCGAACAGTCGATAGGCGCCTTCGACTCCCGCCGGGAGCTGCCGGTAAAAGGCATAAGCTGCATAGGTGAAAGTCCCTTTGCCGTAACGGGCAAAAAGCAATCCTCCGCGTTGAGGCGCCTGACCGCGATCGTTGCATTCCAGGAGCGGCTGGTAACGGCTGTCCCATTCGGCGAGCCATTTCGATCCGCGTTCTTCGACCCAGCCGTCGAAAGCAGATGCCGTAATCCTGTTCGGCCAGGTGAAGACAGGGTGTTCCGGATCCAGAATCGTTACCCGGGAATCCTCTTCCGACACCTCTTCGGGATTACGCCCCATTTTGTAGGGATAGGGGCCGTATGCAAGTTCATCAAATTCAGGAGTCTGATACTGCCAGATCAGGTTACCTCCGCGTTCGACATAATCCAGCAGCCGCCGGTTGTAGGATTTCACATCGGAGCGCACCGCCGAGGCGCGAATGCCGATGACGATGGCGTCGTACTTTTCAAGCGGACCTTCGGCCAGCTCAGCTGCGCCAAGCATCGAAACTTTTACCCCGATCTGTTCAAGCGCGGAAGGCACCTCGTCGCCGACACCCATGATATAGCCGACGTGCAATCCGGCGGCGACTTTGGCATCGACTCCTTTGACCTCCATGACCGCCGGGCGATAGAGATTTCGAGGTTCAAGATCAGGGTGAGCGATCGCACGATATCCTTCAAGATAACTGCGGCCTCCGTATTCGGCGATCGCCTGAATCCGGTAAACGGTCTTCCTTTGAACCGATGGAATCGTGACCTGAAAAGCGAAGCCGCTCTCTTCGCCTTCGTTGGAAAATCTCAACGGATGAGTTTCAGGTTCCGATTTCCAGCCCTCGGGCAGTTGCAACCTGAGCTGCCCTACGACCTTTCCCTTGACGTTGCTCGAAACATTGACCGTCACAGAGTAACGCGTACTGGCTGCATCGAGCGCGACCACGCCGATGCGTGGAGTGAGAGTGAGGTTGATTGCCGGAGCAATTGTCAGCAGCCGGCGCTGCTCTCCGAGTGGAGCGACGTTATACGATGTCTGAGCAGGCTGTGAAATCTGAAAAGTCACGCCGTCAACCTGGTAACTCAGCACGCCCGTCAAAACGGGAGGGGGAAAAGGCAGGCCGGCATTTCGCGGATCGTCGAATCTGTATTTATGATCGCGAATCTCGCTCGAGCGTGACCAGTGAGGTCGCGAATATTTTGCGTTATCGGCAACACGGACCTTGAACCGGCTGCTCGAAGTTTCGTTGTAACCAAGTGTATTCGCGCCGGAAGATATGCTATCGATGGTTGAGAAGTTGCCAGCTTCAGCCACCAGTTTCGGAGGTGCTGGAATCGTTAAACTGGCGCGGCTGCGATTGACAATCTTCATCGTCAAAGTGAACTCCTGTCCGGGGATGGCCACGGCGAAAGTCTTGCGAGGCATGAACATCGCCATCTGACCTTCGACAGGGTTATCAGGATCGACGAGGACTTCAGCGTGCAGCCCGAGAGCCAGATTCATCGCATCGTTGAATTCACGGTCCTTGTTTTTGAGCAGGAAGAGCAGGTGGTCTTTTTGAACCGGACCAGGACTGTATGAGGAGACGTTGTCGATCAGCGAGCGCAGCCTTCGCGCTCCAACGGCCAGATCCGTTGCGATCGTCCACGGGGTCCTGGCGTCGAATCGTCTGAGCGCCGATTCAACCCTGGCATTGATCGCCTGAAGCTCGGCAGTCAGGGCGGCATTTCCGGCCGCGACCCTGGATAATCCGAGGATCGAAGTATCGATTCCATCAAACAGACTCTCTTCCTTCTCATTTCGCGGCAGAACGGTCTCAGCCAACTGGACCGATGAGAAGGACGAGCCAGGCGAAGGTCTGCCTCTGCCCATCGACTGTGAGCGGTGCATACTGTAACCAGCCATTGCGATTTCGCGGTAGGATCGCCCCATCAACGGGTTGTATTCACCGACGTCGATCTTCAATGATGATGTTTCATTCGGACGGGTGCTCAGATAGAGTTTTTTGACTTGCCACGCTCTAAGCCCTTCCCTTATCTGTTCAGGGAAACTGTTCTGATCGGCAGCGGCTTTGAATGCCTCGATGCTCAGCAACCCGGATGCCTGATGATTTCCATGTCCGTCGCGGGCCTTGCCGTGAAACCGCGAGACGATGACGTCGGGCCGGTACATCCTGATGACTCGCACCATCTCGCGCAGCACATTCTCTTTTCCCCAATGCTCGATCGTTTCATCAAGCCGCTTCGAAAAACCGAAATCTGACATCGAGGTGAAGAACTGGGCATCCAGACCGTAGAAGCGGTCGGCAGCCAGCAGCTCTTCGGTGCGCAGAACTCCGAGCGCATCGTAAAGTTCGGGGCCGATCAGATTCGCTCCGCCCTCGCCGCGGTTGATTGTGAGCATCCCTGTTCTCACGCCCTGCCCGCGGGCCAGCCATGTCAGCAGCGCCGCATCTTCGTCGTCCGGATGAGCCGTTGTATGCAGAACCGTGGCGGTCGTTCGCAATCTGAGCAATGCCTGCCAGGCAGCTGCTGCGCCTCGGTCCTCGTTTACATCGCGAATCTGCGCCGCCGACCGGCCGGCGTGTCCGCTCACAAGCAAACAGGACAATAGAACGAGTGTCACGATCCTTCTCATCGGTTCTCCCCCACATCAGGATGTCAGATTGTTTTCTGTTTTGATATTTCGTCAGATTAGTCGGCCAAAGATAGCATGGCCGGCGAAAAAGTCGAAGGTTTCATCCTGAACTATTTGGCTTCCGAAATCGTTGCCGCACGAATTCACGCGTGCTATCTTGACGCACATGCGAGGCCTTGAAATCTCAGACCATATGAAGATCACACCTCAGCAAATAATCGCCGGATACTCGCAGGGCTATTTTCCGATGGCTCGCGGACGGTTCGGTGAGATCGAATGGTTCGTCGCCGATCCGCGCACAATCATTCCCCTCGATGAGCGTTTTCATATTCGCAGATCGCTTCGTCAGACCATGCGCAAACTGGATTACACAGTCCGTATCGATTCGGACTTTCCGGCAGTCATCAGAGCCTGCGCGCGCCACGATGAGGTCGCCTGGCACGAGATCTGGCTGAGCGAGGAGATGATCGAACTCTATATCGAACTGCATCGCCTGGGTTATGCACATTCAGTCGAAGTCTGGATCGATGACCGGCTCTCCGGCGGGCTGTATGGAATTGCATTGAAGGGCGCTTTCTTCGGTGAGTCGATGTTCAGCCTTGTCCCATCGGCTTCCCAGATCGCCCTCGTCGCTCTGGCGCAAAGGTTACGTGAGCGAGGCTACCTGTTACTGGATGCCCAGATGAGAACTCCGCATATCGGCTATTTCGGAGCCATCGATGTCACTCCGGATGAGTATCAGAAGCTTCTGACAGAGGCATTACAGGTCGATTGCAGTTTCGCTTGAGATTCTATTAAATCGCAGAGGCCGCAAAGAGGCAAAGAATTAATCGCAAAGGCCGCAAAGGGGCAGAGATTTTTTGGTGATATGAATATCCGGGTTATTGCCCACTGGATATAATTCGAACACTTATCTTCCCTGTATATCTTTGCTCCTTTGCGACCTCTGCGATTCACTAGTTCAAAGACTTGGGCTACAGAGTACTCACTCTCCAAAGATCTTCCCCAGATTGACACCTCCGCTGCTCGACTGACTTGGGAAGAAGGGTTTCATCACCCCTGCGAAGGCTGCAAGGTTGCGTGTCTGAATGAGGATCTCTCCCGGGCCAGTGAATTCGGCCACAATACCTTCTCCGCTGAGCAGGCTTCGAAACCAGCCGGATGCAGCGGCCTTACGGAGGTTGTAGGGCATATGGCCCTCCCAGGCGACAAGATGGCCCGTATCAACGACATACTTTTCACCGTATCCGAGTTTTTTCCGATGAATCGCGCCGAATGAAGAGACAAGAAGCAGTCCGGTTCCCTGAACCTGGAGGACGAATAGACCCTCGCCGCCGAAAAATGATTTCGCTCCGCCCCAGCGGGTATCGATTGTCAGACTTGTGTCGCCGGCCAGATATGAACTCGACTGAACATAAAATATCTGGTTCGACATCTCGATGGCGGCAATATCCCCTGGCGTCGAAGGGGCAAGTGTGACCTCACCCTTGCCTCCGCGAGCTGTAAAAGTCGAGATAAATGCCGTCTCACCGCCGACGGCCCGTTTGAGCGCCCCTGCAAGTCCGCCTTTCATCTGTGAATTCAGTTCGACGTGGCCTGACATCGAGACCATGGCGCCCGCTTCGGCCTGGATTGATTGCTCCGCCTGAAGCTGGACTACCGCCAGCGCGAAGGCTGATCCGTGAAGAATCTCGAAATTATAGCCGCGACCGCTTCCGCGACCATCGGCGTCGATATGAATGCCGGCGCCCGCTCCGGCAGGTGGCGCGCCGGATACGCCCGCCCCGGCGCTCAGATTAGATCCACATGCGCTGCAAAAAAGAGCGCCATCTGGTAAATATGTTCCGCAGACAGGACAGTTCATGTGCGTTTCCCTCACAGGTTGAGCCGTTACTCCGATTCTTTGGTTGACAATGATGACAAGCAAGCTAAGATTACGTTTTCAGTCAGCGTCTTGCAACACCCAAAAATGATTGTTGTCAAACCAGCAAATGGAGTCTCGATCATGCCGAATCACCTCAAGTCAATCCGTACAAAATTTGCAATGTCCCTGAGCATTCTTCTTATACTTACGCAGTTTTCCGCGCCGGTCATGGGACTTGGGATAAATTTCTCATTATCGTCGGAGAGGCATACTCATTCTGGCGGTTTGTCTGATATCGATAATTCACGCGAAGTATCTTTTGATACGATTACTGGAACACTGCAGGGGCGTGTAATCGATTCCGGTGGCCTTCCGCTGGCCGGAGTCAGAATTCGCGTCATCAACCAGGAGACGGGCAACCAGCGGGCTACGCTGACCAACGCTGAAGGGCGATATCAGATCGCATTTCTACCTCTTGGACGTTATACGATTCAGGTCAGCAAGGATGGTTTCACTACCGTCCAGCCGACGCGCGAACCGGTCAAGATTCAGCTCAACAAGACGATTGAGACAGCGCCGGACATCGTCATGGGACCTGTGACGGCAGCACAGCCTGCAGCACAGCCGACCGCTCCGACCGCGCCGACTCCGGCGCCGCCTGTAACGACACCGGCAGCGGCTCCGGCTCCCGGTCCGGCGCAGCAGGATGAGGCTTCGGGCAGGCTGGCCAACACGATCGACTCGACACGTCGTTTCAATGGCGATGAACAGATGGTGCAGATACTGCCGCTGGCCAATATTCGCAGCTTCGATGATCTGGCGCTGCTGGCCGCGGGCGTTGCGCCTCCGCCCGAAGTCAAGGGAGTTGCCGGCCCCGGAATCGGCGCCGGAATCGGCACCGCCGGACAATTTTCAGTCAATGGGCAGCGTGCGCGCTCGAACAATTTCACAGTCGATGGTTCAGACAACAACGATGAGGACGTCGGAGTTCGACGGCAGGGATTCGTGGCTCTTGTTCCGCAGAGCATTGAAAGCGTCCAGGAGATCCAGATCGTGACGCATCTGTGGGATGCCGAGCAGGGCCGCAGCGTCGGCTCGCAGGTCAATGCAGTCTCGAAGTCGGGAACCAATCAGGTTCACGGCGCGATCTATGATTTCTTCAATCACGATTCGCTCAATGCGCGCAACTTTTTCGATTATACATCCGACAAAACTCAGAATTACGGTCTGACAGCGACAGCTTATGACCGGTTCGTAAACGGCCGTCCGATCAACTCCTTCACGCTCCCGGTAACTCTCCGCGGCGTTGGACAGATAGTGCAAGCCAATCCCTCACTTGGCGAAGACCAGTTCCAGCGCAATCAGGGCGGTGGCGTGATCGGCTTTCCGATCGTCAAGAATCGGACATTCTTTTTCGGATCCTTCGAGCGACAGGATATAAAGGCGCGCAACGAGAAACATTTCGCCGTTCCTACCGTCGCCCAGCGCGGCTTCCTGAATTTCGGAGCGACCGGATTTACGGCCACCGGCGATGCCGGTCAACAGGCCGATTTCACGCCGACCTTCATCGCCGGAGACTCGATCTTTTCACTCTTCCCATTCCCGAACAATCCGATCGGGCCATACGGGGAAAACAATTTTACCCAGGTGCTGCCGGCCGATGCCAAAGGGACGATCTTTTCGCTCAAGCTCGACCACTCATTTACACTCTTCGGGCCCGAGGTGACGCATAATTTCAGCGCGCGATATAACTACACCGATGACGAGAGAAAGGTTCCCGTCGTGGGGGGAGCGATCTACTCCGGAGTCAAACCGGATGTCCGGACGCAGAATATATCGCTCGCACTGACCAGTCAGTTGTCGCCGACGCTGGCTAATCAGATGCGCGGCAGCTATGGCCGAACGCGACTCAGATTCGACGAGCTTCGAGATTCCAGGTTGAAGTCATCGCGCTTTCTGCCGAACGAGTCTTTCCTGCTCAATGCGCCGCGGTTGATCAATCTTTCGTTCCCGGGATTTTCGACCGAGTCGGTCGATTACCTGGCGAGCAGCTCGGAGTTCGATACCGAAAGCAATCTCGGGCCTTTGGGCCAGGTTATCGTCTCGCCGTTCAGCCCAGTCGGGCTCGACGTCTATCTCTTCCCGCAGGGGCGCGCCAACAATACTATTCAGTTCGCAGATACGCTGACCAAGTTCCGTGCGGAGCATACATACAAGTTCGGCGTCGATATTCGCCGGACGCAGCTCAACAGTTTTCTGAACCGAAATTACCGTCCGCAGGTATTCTTCGGCGGCGGTGTCGACTTTACGGGGCAACTGGCCGGGACCGATTGCACCGATCCCAACAGGAGCCCCAGCTCGAATCCGTTGATTCCTCTGCCGTGCCTGAGTTATTACGGTCCGACGCCCGGCTTTTTCAACGGATCGGATCTGGCCGCGCTGGGCATACCGACAGGAATCTTTCAGTCCCTTTCGATCGGGCCGGCGGACTCCTCGATCGGTCTGCGTCTCTGGCAGTTCAATCTCTTTCTTAATGACAATTACCGCGTCAGACGAGGGCTGACGCTGGATTACGGCGTGCGTTATGAGCTGAATACCGTACCGCGCGAAGTCAACAGCCGGATCGAGGATACTTTCGCACTCGCCAACGCTCCGGTTCAGGACGAGACGCTCATCCTCTCCGCCCCGGGCACTGGTGGGCGATTTCTCTTCGAGAACAGCATACTGACGGGTTCGCTCGGATCGACGCTCAACGCCTTGAACAGTTTCCTTGCCGGTCGAGAAGGCATCTACAATCCTGATCGCAACAATTTCGGCGGCCATTTGAGCTTCGCCTGGGATCCATTTGCCGGCAATCCGCAGCAGGCGGGTAAGACGGTCATCCGTGGTGGCGGCGGGATCTATTACGATCTGACACTCGGAAGCGTGGTCAGTCAGTCGAGAAACGTGTTTCCGAATACGATTCCGATCAACTTCGATGTCAATATCATCTCTGTCGCTCAGCAGAATTTCTTTATTCCTGGACAGACAGGTAATTTCGCAATCTTCAATCCGCTCTTTGTGCCTTTCGAAGTCGTGACTCCGAGCGGCCTTGTTACACGTTCGCTGGTGCGTCCTGGCACGCTCAACGAGATCGGTGTGCCGAGCGGTGCGAGAGCCGCGACCCTGGGATTGCTCTTCAGACCCGAGCGAGTGACTGGAGTGGCATCCGGCGGCGGATTGGCATTTACGCTTCCCGAGGCAGACCTTCGATCTCCGATGGCCTTTCATTACAACCTGCAGATCGAACGTGAACTGGCCGATAATCTGCTTCTCAATCTGGCGTATGTCGGATCGCGCGGAGTCAAGCTGACGAGATTCCGGACTCCGAACGGAGGGCAACATTCGCCCACTTTCCCGATCGATCCGATCGGCTTGTCTGAAGCCCCGATTCTCGCCGTCGCGCTGCCCCCGCGCTACCTCGAATCGACCGATATTTCACGACCGACCCGCCCGAACCCTGCACTTGGCTCGTATACGGTCTTCGATTCTTCGGCGGCATCAATCTATCATTCGCTTCAGACGACGTTGACCAAGCGGTTCTCGTATGGTTTTCAGCTCTCGGCGGCGTATACTTACTCGCATGCCGTCGACGACGTTTCCGATGTTTTCGATGTCGCTGGCGCTTTCAATCTGCCGCAGGATGATCGAAACCTGAGACTCGAACGCGGCGACGCCAATTTCGATATCCGCCATCGCCTGGCCTTGAGCATGCAAGGCAATCTGCCTTACACGGGTCGCTTCAACAATGCGCTCGGCGCCAAACGTTTCTTCCTTGGCGGTTGGGAATACGGCCTGCTCGCAACCTTCCAGTCGGGGCAGCCCTTCACCGTCAACACCAGTTACGACATCAATCAGGACGGCAATCTGACGGACCGGCTGAACACGACGGCAGGCATCGCCAGGCTCAAGGACCGCCGCGAAAAGATCCGTGTCAATGTCGATCCCACAAGCCTGCTCGCCGATTTCGGCAGCAACGGACAGGTCGGGCGCAATACTTTCCGGTCCAGCGGCGTCAACCGGACAGATCTGGCGCTGATCAAGAACTTCCGGATCTCGGAAACGAACTTCCTGGTCTTCAGGTTCGAGGCGTTCAATCTCTTCAACCGGTCGCACTTCGGAACGCCGGTGCGCATACTCGAAGCTCCGAGCTTCGGATCGTCGGTTGATAATTCGCTTAATGCCAGGCAGATCCAGTTCGCACTGAAATATACGTTTTAATCCAAGGAGAAGGTCTTAATATGAGTTTTATTGATGAGATACAGGCCCGTGAGATCCTCGATTCCCGAGGCAATCCCACAGTCGAGGCCGAGGTCGTTCTCGACAGCCGCATTGTTGGCCGAGCGGCGGTTCCTTCCGGCGCCTCGACCGGCGAAAACGAGGCTGTCGAGCTGCGCGACGGCGATAAGTTCCGTTACCTTGGCAAAGGTGTTCGCCAGGCCGTCGAAAATGTTAATAAGGCCATCGCCAATGCGATCATCGGCATGGATGCGTTCGATCAGGCTGAGATCGACCGGGCTATGATCGACCTCGACGACACACCCAATAAATCCAGGCTCGGAGCCAATGCCATCCTTGCCGTTTCGCTCGCCACAGCGCGCGCAGCCGCGGCGGAGCTTGAAATCCCGCTCTATCGTTATATCGGCGGAACCAATGCCAGAACTCTGCCTGTGCCGCTGATGAATATCATCAACGGTGGAGCCCACGCCGACAACAACGTCGATTTTCAGGAGTTCATGATCGTTCCGGCGGGAGCTCCAAGTTTCTCTGAAGCCTTGCGATGGGGAACTGAGGTCTTTCACACACTCAAGGGCGTCCTTAAAAAACGGGGTTATTCGACAGCCGTCGGCGATGAGGGCGGTTTCGCGCCGAGTCTCAAATCGAACGATGAGGCGATCGACGCCATACTCGAAGCAATTACCGGCGCCGGATACACTCCGGGTGAGCAGATCGCCATTGCCCTGGATCCCGCCGCATCGGAGTTTTTTATCGATGGGCATTATGTCTTCAAGAAATCGGACGGTCGCAAGCTGACCTCCGAGGAGATGGTCAAATACTGGGTCGACTGGGTCAAGCAGTATCCGATCATTTCGATCGAGGACGGCCTGGCCGAAAATGACTGGGAGGGATGGACGGCTTTCACCGAAGAACTGGGCGATACAGTGCAGCTGGTTGGCGATGACCTTTTCGTCACCAATACGATCTACCTCGATCGTGGAATCGAGGAGGTTGTCGCCAATTCAATTCTCATCAAGGTCAATCAGATCGGAACGCTGACCGAGACTCTCGATGCGATCGAACTGGCTCGAACCAACAACTACACCGCCATCATCTCGCATCGCTCGGGCGAAACCGAAGATCCGTTCATCGCCGACCTGGCAGTTGCGACAAATGCCGGTCAGATCAAAACAGGCTCGACTTCAAGGACAGACCGGATAGCCAAGTACAATCAACTGCTGCGCATCGAGGAGGAACTTGGTTCTTCGGCCCGCTATAACGGCTATCATTCTTTCTATCAGCTCGCTCTCGGGCAGTTGAATTTCGAAGCCAATATTAAACCGTTGAAAAGGTAATTCCGTCCACAAAGTACACAAAGAAGACACAAAGGAAGAGCAAGAATGACAGGGGATCTCTCTCTTTGTGTTTACTTCGTGTTCTTTGTGGATCATATATTAGTTATCGATGATCAGCATCGGAACAGCCGAGCCGCCGCCCGCCGTAACGTTGAGCAGGGAAGAGGATGAGAGCCTGACTCCGGCCGCTTCGACGCTCTCTCCACACCAGGTGTACGGGTCTAGATCCAGAAATCGCTCTTCCATCTCGATTCCTCTGTTGCCGATAACCGGAAAGGTCTCTTTCGACATTTCGACGCGTTCCTGTACGACGAACGGCGCTCCGAGAGCGTCGGTGATCGATCGCTGCCACTGCTCGTCTGCGCACTCCCATCCCAATGTGACGCCTCTGCCACCATAATCTCCGCTTGGTTTGAGGACCAGATGTTCCCTGTGCAATTGTACGAAATCGATCAGGTCTACTTTTCGCCCGCGCCATGTCGTGAAGCCCTCACGCAGTCGACGCGTCCATGGGATGTGCTGTCGCAGGGCTGAAATTTCGTCAACCGTGAAGAGGTTGGAGTATTCAGGATCATCGAGCAGCGCAAAAAGGATCTTTTTCGATAACATCTGCACCCGGAATGAATTGACGACGCAGACAGCACGCTCTTTTGCCGCGACAGCCAGGGGATGCCCTGAATCGCAGCGCTCGATAAATTCGGCTGTTACAATGCGCTTGTATACCAGATCGATCATGAAGTCGCCGGCCCGCAGCAGGCCACCACGGTATTCCAGTTCCCCAGGATCGACGATCATTGTCGGGCAACCCATCGATTCGAAATATTCCCTGCAGATCTCGAACTCGCTGCGCGTCTGCACTTCTTTCCAGTCGACTATCGCAATGCGTGGCATCCTGTTCGGCCGGGACAGGTTCCATTGTGAAAAGCTGTTGAGCAGCGCGTCGAAGAGGAGCGGTCTGACCGGAATCCGCCGCAGAGGATGTCTCTTCGAGAACTCCCGTACGACCTCCATCTCCATAAATATCTCGCCCAGCACATCGCCAAAGAGCAGTCCGCCCGGACTGTCCGCATTGTATTCGACGAACCTGAAATCGCCGTCCGCATCGAGAAACGCGTCGAGCCGGCCGCTGGCGTCAGACGCACTGTAACCAGGATCGATCGAAATAATCTCTTCCTCAGCCGGTGTCAGCTCGAGATTCGCTCGCAGTTCGTGATTGTCCAGCAGCGTCCGGCCCAGCCTGTAGATGGCCGAAAGAACCATCGCCGAGCCGTGTCGAATCCGGTCGTACCGGGATGAGGTGAGCAAAAAGGGGCGCAACACGTTGCAGATCGGGCGGTTTCCGAACGACAGGTTATGGCGCTCGATTCCGGCATTCAGCGTCTGTATTGCCTGCTCCTCCAGCGATCCCCTGAGAAGTGCATGGTAGTCTTCGATGGCGCGTTCATTCATAGGGTTAAACTCTTGGCACTGGTCACTGACTGCCGTATATTATCATCGGTTTTGTCGATCGTCGCAGTGCGATGACAAGCAATATAACTTAGCTGAATCTAAAGACATCAATACAGCACAGGCCAGAACAGGAAATTTACCAGTGAGCATACGCAATGCCGTCATCCCGGTTGCCGGACTTGGCACAAGGCTGCTTCCCGCGACCAAATCTCAACCTAAAGAGATGCTGCCTGTCGGCAAGAGGCCGATCGTGCAATACATCGTCGAAGAACTGAATCTATGCGGTATCGAGCGCATTCTCTTCGTTACGGGCCGCGGTAAAACTTCGATCGAAGACCATTTCGACGACGATCCTGATTTAATCAGGAACCTGCGCGAGACCGGAAAAGAAGACCTGCTTGAAGAGTTGCAGTACGAAAGGATAGGGATCAACTATCTCTACACCAGGCAGCGACGCCAGCGCGGGCTGGGAGACGCGGTCCTTTGCGCGGAGTCATTTGCAGGGACGGAACCGTTCGTCGTCGCCCTGGGAGATTCGATCATCGGCCGGCACAGGCCATCCGATATCGTCCGCAGATTGATCGACGCATTCGAGACCCACGATGCCGCCTGCGCCATCGCCGTCGAGGAAGTGCCGCGCGAACAGGTTTCGATGTACGGTGTCGTCAAGCCTGAATCCGATACCGATGTCTTCGTCATCTCGGACCTTGTTGAAAAGCCGGCGCCTGCCGAAGCGCCGAGCAACTGGGCAATTGCCGGCCGTTACGTTTTCGCACCGGGTCTTTTCGACGCCATCAAGCAGACAGGTTTCGACCACCGCGGCGAGATTCAGCTGACCGATGCCATCCGCCGCATGCTCAGCGATGGCCGGCGCATCGTCGGAGTCCGACTGCCGCCGACAGAGAAGCGATACGATATCGGCAACTTCGAAAGCTACTTCGAAACTTTTGTCGAATTCGCCCTGACTGATCCGGTTTATGGTGAAAAATTGCGTCAACACGTGAGGGAGCTGCTGGGTGAGAATTCATAAGACAAGGGCATATGCCAGAGCAGGTCTGATTGGCAACCCGTCCGACGGATATAACGGCAAGACGATCAGTCTGATCGTCAGGAATTTCAGTGCCGAGGTGGTCATCTACGAATGGCCCGAGCTCGAGATAATCCCCACGCGGCAGGACCATTGCAGATTCGAGAACCTTGAGGAGTTTCTTCACGATACCCGTCTCAACGGCTATTACGGCGGCCTGAGGCTGGTCAAGGCTTCGATCAAGCGATTCGCCGAATATTGCCTGCGGCATGACATCAAGCTGTCAGCCGAGAATTTTTCGCTCCGTTATTCTTCGAACATCCCCCGTCAGGTCGGGCTGGCCGGTTCGAGCGCGATCGTGACCGCGACGATGCGCGGGCTCTGCTGGTTTTATAAAGTCTCGATACCCGAAGAGATACTGCCGAGCCTCATTCTTTCGGTCGAAAGAGAGGAACTTGGTATCAGCGCCGGATTGCAGGATCGCGTCTCGCAGGTCTATGAGGGACTTGTCTACATGGATTTCGACAAGGACTTTATGAATCAACATGGCCACGGACGTTACGAGCGGCTCGATCCGGCAGTGCTTCCGCCCGTTTACATCGCCTATCAGACTGAGCTTGCAGAACCTTCCGAAATATTTCACAACGATATTCGCAAGCGATACGATAACGGAGAAGCTCTGGTCGTCAACGCCATGCGCGATTTCGCCGACCTCGCTTGGCGGGCGCGAACCTGCCTTCTGGAGGGCGATCACTCCGGTCTGGCTGAATTGATGAATCGAAATTTCGATATTCGAAGAAGCATCTATCATCTCAACCCGAGGCACGTTCGAATGATCGAAATCGCCAGGGAGGTGGGTGCATCGGCGAAATTTGCCGGCTCCGGCGGCTCGATCATCGGCACATATACTGATGAAGCGATGTTCAATCGACTTAAGTCCGTATTCGCCGCCGAATCATGCGCTGTTATCAAACCGATTATTAATTGATAGCGCCGCTTCATTCCCAACAATAGAGATTAAGCAATGAAAACCCGTTTTTTTGTTTTTGTGGCCCTCATAGCGGGCCTGACATTTCTATCTTCGCGGGCGCAGACGGTGGCGACGGAAGTCGCGGATCTGGTGCTGCTCAATGGTCGTGTCTGGACCGGCGCGGATAATTCGTTCGCGCAGGCTGTTGCTATCAAGGGAAATCGCATCGCCGATGTCGGAGCCGACAACAGCATCAGGAGGATGATCGGCCCCGGCACTCAGGTCATAGATCTCAAGGGGCGACTAGCCGCGCCGGGCTTCAATGACGCGCATATCCATTTTCTGGGTGGATCGCTCAGTTTGAACGAAGTCGATCTAAACGGATGCAGGACCGTCGCTGAGATGCTCGAACGCATCGGCGCTTATGCGCGCAAGAACCCTGACGCTGAGTGGATCAAGGGCCGAGGTTGGGAGTACACCAAATTCCCAGGTGGCCTCCCGACGAAAAGTTATCTGGATGCAGTAGTTCGCGACCGGCCGGTATTCCTGAGCGCCTATGATGGCCACAGCGCCTGGGTCAATTCGAAAGCGCTCGAACTGGCTGAGATTGACGAAGAGACCCGTTTCGAAGGCTACGGTGAAATCGTCCGAAACGCCGCCGGAGAACCTACCGGAGCGCTTAAGGAGGGCGCTCAGTCCCTGGTTCGAAAGATCATTCCCCAGCCGACTCGTGAGGATAAGCTCGCGGCTCTGCGCAACGGGCTTAAACTGGCGGCTTCTCTCGGCATCACCAGCATTCAAAATGCCAGTGGCTCCCCGGAAGAGGCGTCGCTATACGAAGAGTTGCTGGCCGGCAATGAATTGACTGCACGCGTTTCGGTTGCCTTCTCGATCGGACTGCAGACGACGGAAGAAGATCTGAAGCGGTACTCTGAGTTGCGGATCAAGCTCAATCGAGCTCCGATGATCAAAGCCGACTCAGTCAAGATCATGCTCGACGGTGTGATCGAATCGCATACGGCCGCGATGATCGACAGATACAGCGACCTGCCCGCAAACCATGGCGCTCCGATGGGCATTCTGGCCATTCCGCCTGATCAATACCGCGCACTGGTAATCAATGCGGACAAGCTTGGATTTCAGATATACACTCACGCCATCGGTGATCGCGCCGTCCGCGAGGCGCTGAGCGCCTATGATGTCGCGTACCGCAACAATCCACACAGGCTGACGCGCCACCGCATCGAGCATATTGAGACGATCTCCCCTGAAGATCTGGGTCGATTCGCACGCCTCGGAGTTCTCGCCTCGATGGAGCCGATTCATGCGGATCCCTCAACGGTGGATGTCTGGGCCCGTGCCGTCGGGATCGAAAGGCTGCCATTCTCCTTTGCCTGGTCTTCGCTCATCAAGGCAGGCGCGACACTTGTTTTCAGCAGCGACTGGCCGGCAGCCATCAGCATCAATCCGATTCGCGGCCTCCATATCGCCGTCAATCGCCGAACAACTGTCGGCGATCCGCCCAGGGGCTGGATCCCCGAACAACGAATTCGCATCTCCGATGCCATGAGAGCCTATACCTACACGGCCGCCTATGCCTCTTTCGAAGAACACGTCAAGGGTGTCATCGCTCCGGAGATGCTGGCTGATATCGCAATCTTCTCACAGGACCTCTTCAGGATTGATTCGATGAAGATCCACGAGACTCGCGTCGTCATGACTGTCTTCGATGGAAAGGTCATATACAAGGATGGCTCGTTTTGATCCTGGAGAAGTTTCCGGTGGGAAGAAGTTTCCAGTTTCCAGCAGGAAGTTTCCAGTTTTTTTGAAGACGAAAAATAAAATATCGAATCGGACCAATAACTGGAAACTACTCCCACCTGAAACTTTTTTCATTCCACCTCTGAAACCTTTCTGCATGAGTCATCACCTACACTGCGACACTTATTTGCTCATTCAATTTGAAAGGACAAGAGGGAACCATGAAAAAAATCAACCTGAAAACGATTACTGGTCTTGCCATATTTTGCCTGATGGCTGCGATCACAGCCACGGCCCAGGATTTCCAGCAGAGCTACGGTCTGGGAGCAGGCGGAACCGTCAACATCCGTAACGTTTCCGGCAAGATCACAATCACAGGATACAACGGCAATCAGATTGTTGTCACCGGTTACAAGGAAGGCCGCGATCGCGATCAGATCTCGATCGAGGATCAGAGCAGCGGCAACAGCGTCAGCGTCCGAGCACGATATCCGGAAAACTGCAACTGCAGTGCAAGTGTGCGCTTTGAGGTCAGGGTGCCCACCGAAATCAGCTACCGCTTCAATTCAATATCAAGCGTCAGCGGCGACGTTTCGATCAGCAATGTCATGGGTGATCTGATTGCCAAATCGGTCAGTGGCGGCGTCACAGTTAACGGCGTCAGCGGCAAAGCGACGATATCTTCGGTCAGCGGTTCGGTGATGGTCGGAGCTGTCAACGGATCGGTCACTGCAAAATCGACCAGCGGAGACATCAAGGTCGAGATCAACCGCCTGAGCGGAACCGAGGATATGGAATTCGCCTCTGTCAGTGGCGATGTGCACGTCAAACTCCCCGGAAACCTGAATGCCAACGTCAAGCTCTCGACGCTCAGCGGCGACCTGCGAACCGATTTCCCGATCACGATCGATGAATCCCGCTATGGCCCCGGTCGCCGTGCTCAGGGCGTCGTAGGTTCAGGCGAACGCAATCTTAAAATTTCAACCGTCTCGGGTTCAGTTCACCTGCTGCGGATGTGATCCTGTGACTAATAGAAGTTACTCATGCCTGATTGAGTGCTAAGGATTGAAACGCCAAGGCGCCAGGAAGGCCAAGAATTTTTAAGGTTTTGAAAGACCAGTCCGATTCAATAATACTCAGCGAGCGCGTCGAAATATATTCTCGATGCGCTTTTTTTATCTCCTGTCGGTTTGGTCTGACCATTGATCTGGCCGCTCGGAGAGAGTAAAATCCTGGCTATAATTGAATAGATCAAGGTCGGTGCCTGCACAGGCCCGCCTCGCTTTCGTGGAATTGGCTGATACATACTGTAATGAAAGCAATTAATTCGAGACCATGCAAAAACAAAAAGGAGATGAAATGACCGATAAGATCGCACGAAGAGATTTCGTCAAGACGGGACTGGCCGCCGCGGGGGCGAGCGTGGTTCTGAAGACCCCGGTTCATGCGCGCGTGATTGGAGCCAACGACCGCATCAATATCGGAGTGATTGGCGTCGGCGGGCGCGGATCAAGTGTCATGCGCTGGGCGATGGAGATCGGCAAGACGACGCGACCTGCGCAGATCGTCGCCGTTTGCGACGTATACCAGAAGCGCCTCAACAAGGCTAAAGAGACGAGCGGCGCCGAGTTGGCGACGCTGGATTACCACGAAGTCCTGGCCAGGAAAGATATTGATGCAGTCATTATCGCAACCCCTGATCACTGGCATGCTCCGATCGCCATTGACGCCATGAAGGCAGGCAAGGATGTCTATCTCGAAAAACCGATGACGCGGACAGTCGAAGAGGCGAAAAAGGTCTATGAGGTTCAGCAGGCCACGGGACGGATTCTACAAGTCGGATCTCAGACCACCTCGAGCGACCAGTGGTGGAAAGCTCGCAAGGCGATCGAAGACGGAATGATCGGACAGTTGCTCATGAGCCAGGGTTCATATCATCGCAACTCGATCGAAGGCGAGTGGAATTATACGATCGATCCAAAAGCCGGCCCGAATGCTTCGGGCGAGGACTACCTCGATTGGAAGATGTGGCTCGGTTCTGCGCCGAAACGCGCCTACAGCGCCGAACGTTTCTTCCGCTTCCGCAAGTACTGGGACTATTCAGGCGGCATCGCCACGGATCTTTTCTATCACGTCGTGGCGCCGCTCAACATCTGCTGGGGCGAGCCTCAGTTCCCGCACAAGGTCATGGCTTCTGGCGGTATCTACGTCTTCAAAGACGGCAGGGAAGTGCCAGACACGTTCCATCTGATAGCCGAATTCCCGAAAGGCCACTCTCTGGTGCTGAGCTCATCGATGGCCAATTCTCAACATATTCCAGGGCTTATTCGCGGTCACGAAGGGACAATCATGATGGTTCCCGAAGGCCGATTCGAAGGGCGTGTCGACCACATCAGCGTCACTCCGGAACGCATCGCGAAGAAGAAATTCGTCGAGAAGTATGGCACTGAAGCCATGATCATCCAGACCGAAAAACGCGAAGATCATATGGAGAATTTCCTGCGTTGCGTTAAGACGCGGGAGAAGAACGTGCTTGATGCCCTGACTGCCTACAAGGCGATGACGACCATCGGCATGGCTGTCCAGTCTTATCGCGAGGGCAAGGCTCTCTACTTCAATGAATCGACCCAGCGTGTCACGGAAAAACCCGTCGAGGTCATGAGCTTCAAATCCTGATTCCCTGAGGGCCAGGATGTTTAAACGCCAGGGCGCCAAGAAAATTAATCTTCTATAAGGTCATTCCATCCTTATGCATTTCTTGGCAGTCCTGGCGTTTTTCGTTAAAACTATGGTCAATCGACTAAAATTGATGGAAGAAAACGATTTAACTCGATTTTCGCAATCCGGTTAGGATAGAATTGAATTCTTCATACTGCGTGTTGGTATGCAAGCGCGGGATGATTTCAAACTTTTAAAATTGAATTGTTTCCGAGGGCTCGACAAGGACGCGGCAGGCGAGCCTGAACTGTGCCGGAAATTGCCCGGAAATAGCATGGTCAAGGAGAAAACCATGTCACTGAAGATCAGCCAAATCGCAAAAACCAGAACATCCAAAGTTGACGGAAGACCGTTCAAAGTCGGGTTGATCATTATCCTGACATCAATGGTCTTCATTTATGGGTTGATCGGAGCGATTGCGTCGAATGAGAGTTCTTCGCCGGTTGCAGTCGATAGTTCAATCGCTTTTGCGGTTCAGACAGAAAAGAAGGATGACAAGCAGGATCATAAGTTGGAAGCCGGATCGGTCATCGAAAGAGATATCAACGGAAGCGAAGCTCACAATTACAGTTTTGATCTTGATGCCGGGATGTCTGTGCGCATAGTCGTCGATCAGAGACTTGGCGATGTCCGAATCAAATTGTTGAACATGCAAGGGGAGAAGGTTCACGAGGTCGACCGGGCCGGTTTAGTCAGTCTCTCGGCGATCTCCGACGTGGCGACGACGTACCGGATCAGTGTCGAGTCTTTGCAACGGGCCGGTGTTGCCGGTCGGTATGTGCTGAAACTGGATAACCTCCATGCAGCCAGGGCCGAGGACCGGCAGCGCCTGATGGCGGAGAAACTGGTCAACGAGGGGCTTTCACACGGCAAATCCAGAAAACATGCAGACGTAAAAGAAGCCATCATCAGGCTGACTAAAGCTGCTCAAATATGGGAAAAACTGGGCGATTCGCGCGAGCTATCGGCAACCCTTTATTTTCTGGCCCAGCGTCACGAAGATCTTGGCGATTACGATGAAGCCAGGAAGGCAGATGAGAAAGCTCTTGAACTAAGCCGCCAGAACTCGGATCTGATTCGGGAAAGCCTTGTGCTCGGCCATCTTGGAAATCTCGCAATCAGGATAGAAGATGACGATCAGGCGCTTGATTATTTCGAGAAGGCTGCCGGCGTCAGCCGGGCCGCCGGCAAACTGAATCTTGAACAGATTCATCTGGCCAACTCAGGAGTGATTGCAAAGAGAAAAAGGGATTATGGAAAGGCGAGGATTATTTACCTTCAGGCGCTCAAGGGGGCGAGGGAGCTGGGCGACGAGTCAGTCGAAGCGTCGATCCTTAATAATCTGGCGCGTGTTTATGATCTGAGCGGCGAAAAGCAGAAAGCAATCGAGACATACGAAGAAATTCTGCCAATCTGGCGCAGGTTGGAGAGTTCAGATAATGAAAGCGCTACACTCAAAAACCTCGGCGCCGTTTATGAATCCATGGGCCAGAATGAGACTGCGCTGCAACATTACAAATTCGCGCTGGAGAAAGGCAGACATCTCGGTAATCCTAACCGTGAGGCCCATATCCTGGCCGATCTGGCCCGCGTTCACCGGGCGCTTGGTATGCGCGATCAAGCCAGGATCGATATCGAACAGGCGCTCGCGATCTTCGAATCTCTCCGTGCCAGACTGGCCAATCCGACTCATCGAGCGATGTTTGCGGCCAGCAGTAGAAAATATACCGATTTGATTCTCGATCTGCTCATTCAGGATAAGAACCAGAAGGTGGCGACACTCAATCAAAGTAAGGCGTTCGAATACAGTGAGCGGGCACGTGCCCGCTCCTTGCAGGAGATGTTGCTCACAGCCGGCATCGATTTTAGACAGGATGCCGATCAGAAGCTTCTGGATCGAGAGACTCAGTTGAAAAAACAGATCCAGTCCATGGACAACCAGCGTCTCCAATTGCTGGCCAGAAAGGATGGCGCCGCCAAAGCCGCTGAGGTTGAAAAAGAGCTGGGCAGTCTTTACTCGCAATACGAGAACCTGGTCTCGGATATGCGCAAATCGAACCCGCAGTTGGCGAATCTGACCCAATTTCAACCCGTCAGAATTGATGAACTGCAGAAAAATCTGATCTCTGACAGGGCTGTCCTGCTCGAATATTATCTTGGAGATGAGCAGAGCTTTTTAATGGCCGTGACCCCGGATTCATTGGTCTCCTTCGTTCTGCCGCCGCGCGAAACGATTGAGAAGCTCGCCAATAAACTCTATGACGCGATGAGCGCCCCGGGACAGAAGATACGCTTTGAAACGCCACAGGAGCGAGTCGATCGGATGGCCAAAGCCGAACGCGATTTTAATCTTGCTTCCAGTGAGCTGAGTCGGATATTGATTGCTCCGGTCCGTGACCAGCTTGGCGACAAGACTCTTCTGATCGTTCCGGACGGCGTTCTCCAGTACGTTCCATTCGCGGCCCTGCCCGATCCGCGTGCCGGATCGATCACTCCGCTCATAGTTCATAACGAGATCGTTAATTTGCCGTCCGCGGCGGCTTTTATGACTCTCAGGCGGAACTATCGCCCGCTGCCGGAGACTGGCCGATCAATTGCCGTTATGGCTGATCCGGTCTTCAGCAGGGAAGACTCGCGTTTTGAACTACTGACTGCGACGGCAGTCTCGGGGAATAATGATGAGACCGCTGTCGATATCATGCAGAACATCATGACGCGCGGTTCAGGACACGGTTTAAAGCTCCCACGGCTCAGATATTCACGCAGTGAAGCGACGTCGATTGCTGCATTGTCTGGTCTCAAATCAAGCATGGTCGCTCTGGATTTCAAGGCCAATCTCGATCTCATCAAAAGCGTTGAGATGAGCCGATTTGGCTATCTCCACATCGCCACTCACGGCTTGATGAACAGCGAAGTCCCCGCACTATCGGGGCTTGTGCTGTCGCTGGTCGATGAGAACGGTCAGTCGCGTGACGGCGTTCTGAAACTGGATGATATATATAATCTGAAGCTTAATGCCGAATTGGTGGTGCTCAGCGCCTGTCAGACAGCGCTCGGCAAAGAGATCAAAGGCGAGGGTGTTATCGGTCTGACAAGGGGATTTATGTATGCCGGTGCTCGACGCGTCGTCTCAAGTCTCTGGATGGTCGATGATGCCGCAACCGCTGAGATGATGAAGGTCTTTTACGAAGGCATGTTGAAGAAGAATCTCAAGCCGGCCTCTGCACTTCGGGCCGCGCAGATCGCCATGTTGAAGAAGGATAACCGGGATGCCCCTTACTTCTGGGCAGGATTCATTCTGCAGGGAGAACCACGTTAGTTAATTGAAGTCTGTGCAAGTTGATTTAACAAGGAATTCAGGAAGAAGAATTTTAGCCGCGAATGAACACGAATATTCACTCATAAAAGATTATCAGAAAATCATTCGTGTTCATTCGTGGCTAAAATTCTAAACCACTGATCATGCTTGACTTAAATTTGCACACGCTTCAGTTAATTAATGCCGCCGTGCAAAAGAGGCCATATCCGTTGTCGAGATAAGGCTATCGCCTGGTTGCGTCCGACGTCAGATCCGCAACAATACGCTTTGCAATATCCCCCCAGGACCCCGCGTAAAGCCGGGGATCATTTACGGTGACAGGCCAGATGGTCTTGTCATTCTCGTCGATCACTTTGACCAGAACGTTGCCTTTTTCCGTGTCGATTTTTACGACCAGCGCGGCATCGGCTTCATCCGCCGATGCGATTCGCCAGTAATCTGATGCGATCAACTCCGCTTCGATTTTTGCCACGAGCTGCAATCCTTCTGTGGATTGATCGGAAAGCTTAACCAGAATCGATCTTATTCCGGAGAGCCGGGATAGACTCGCTTTATCAGCGCTCCGCGTCGTGATCGCCTGATCAGTTATGGAGCTCCACGATGATCCGCGCGGATTGACCGGGTCGATGGATTTCGATCCGGATCGTTCACCGGATCGCGGAGCAGTCATATTGCCGGCGGAACGCTCTTCCACCAGGGGCGATGACTGCTTTGCCGGAATTGTCGGGTCTGATACAGTTTCCGGCTGTTTGATTGCAACTGAAATATCTTTATCGGCAGTCTGGTTGATCGCAATCATGGAATCGCTGGTCTGATTATCCTGATCTATGTATAGCCGGACGCCGCCGATCGTCAATATCACCAGTATCACGGGTAATGCATAACGGAATGCAAACGCCTGTTTGAGGCTGGGCAACCACTCGGAGTTGCCGATCAGATGGATCAACCTTCGCCATTCCAGTCTCGCTGCCCGGAAGAAGCTGGTTTCACGATAGACCACGCCGAGATTGAAATAAAGCGCGTCGTCTGGGCCCGTCTCAGCCGGTGATACGAGGAAGGTTACTATCTGGCCGCCTTTTAGCAGCGTCGAATATTCGACGGGCTCGTTTGCCGCCAGCAGCGCTGGATAGTCGATGTAATGTGTCGCCAGCAGAATGTTGCCGGCTTCAGGCGCGGTCCGAACTTCGATCATATCAGCATCTTCATCGAGATCCAGGTCGACTCGTTTCATGCTCCCTGGTATCAATGAACAGTGCTCTCGCCCATTGACAAGGATCCGCAGGTCTTCTGGATCAGTCCGATCGCGCGTGGCGTGATATTCATCGATCCGGCGTGACATCGATTTCAGATCTTTTTCATCGAGTTTCATATTTGGCATAGCCTCATTCTGCTGATGGTCATGTTCGTCATCCTGGTCGTTTCTACAAATGCGAGGCAGTTCCAGGCGTCCGTCAGGCGCCGGGTAATTCAATCCCGCGACGATGCGTTCAAAGCAGTTGACATGCATCAGCGCATGAATACGCGAAATTTCAACCAGATGCTCATCGTCCGGGTCTCTCCCATTGAAGATTAAAGAATCGATTTCACCTCGAATCGGCCTTTCTCCGGGAGGGAGCGGGCAGGCGGATTCCCATGGCATGAACATGTTCAGACATTCCTGCACCAGCGGATAGTAGCGGGCAGAATCGGATTTGGAGACGAAGCGCTCTTCACCCCTCGAAACTCGCGTCACACTGATCAGCGGTCCGAAACGATCTCTGATCAGCCCCATCAACCGGGCTTTGCGTGACCGCCAGTAATAATCGTCCTTCACTCGTGAAGGATTCTGAACAACCTGATTATATATCTCCGCAGCTTGCGCCGTGGAATAATTATATAACAGACGGGTCAGGCCTATCGTTACGTAAAATGAATTGTGCTTCAGTGTGATTTTGACGAGGTGCTTAATAAAATGCACCAGAAAAGTTTTTTCGTCAATAGTTTTTTGATTGGTTTCCTGCTCCTTTTCGTACTTCTCGGTTTCATCGTAAACGATTGTCTGCAGCAAATGCAGATCGTTGAGGATGACAAGGTTTCTGAAACGGGAAGGATGCTCATGCAACGCATTATTGCGACCGGTCAGCTTGTAGTACAAGCGCCTGTCCTGCGCCCTGGCGACAGTTTCGAGTTTCATAACCGATGCAACGGCTACCTCTTCTGCAAGACGTATGTCATCGAGAATGAAATTCGCCAGATCGAAAGCGCGGTTGATCCCGGACTCTCTGGTCGATTTGTTGGCACCTTTTTGATTCAAGGCTTTTACCTGATCCCCTATACCCGTCGTTAACTGCTGTAAGTTTCGAAAATGACACGCAGTTCAGATCCGATTACCGGTAGTATTGCGCTCGTAGTCAGGAGGCTCAGGCATTCTGACAGTGATTCAGGTGATTTAGTTGAGTAGTTTTAACCGAGGTAGTTGTGATCTTTCCCTCTCACTTCCCGTATCCTGAGGGGAGGTCACGCTGTAAACAACTGTTCCTCTGTTAAGAATGTCTGCAGTTACTTTAAATGTCAACCATGACGAGCTGGTTGCATTTAATTGACAGGTGATGGGTACAAGGTGATGAGGGGACTCATTATAAATGCCTAGGCATTAAATGGGTTACACCTTGTAACCATCACTTTTTTTTATACATTAAAAAGATCAACTTTCAAAGGAGTCGTCTGAAATGTGCCTCAGACGTCAGTGGACAGGTGTCTTCGCTTGCGGTCCGGTCTGGAATCTGAAAACCGCAAAAGTTTCACTTACAAAAACCGCAAAAAAGCTTGTACTCAATATCAGCCTGATTCTGATGGCTGTCATCTGGGTCGTAATAACAAATACAAACTCAGCTGCTCATTCATTCTCCAATAATAACCAGCCGGATAAACTGCCGCCACCTGTTGTATCAAGGATGCTCGCCGCCATTGTCATTAATCCGGGCCCTGTCGAAATAGAGGAAAGTCAGTCCCGGCATGGAGAAACGGATGCGGAATCATTCGTCATGGCTCCTCCGCCTCCGCCGCCCGATAACGGGTCAAGCGGGGATGATATCCTGATTCGCGTCGAACGCTGAAATATTTTCTTGTCTTTAAGTTCGTATCAAGTTAGTATGGCCGCGTGATTTCCTTCAGTGCCATATTTCAGAGTGTGATTTTAAGTTTTCGGTCCTCCTCAATTATTTGATTGTGACAAAGCAATTTTGTCGTGTCAGGCCTCACGGACAAGCGTCTGACGTCGATCTTCCTGACAGGCATTGGTGCTTTATTTCTGAAGCAATCTAATCCGATATCCCCCTGATATAAAAGTTATTAAGAAATACGGGAGTGGTTTGTTTTAAGCGCAGTTTTGACGTTTAAACGGTCAGAGAATGTGAGTGGGGTAACCATTCCGGGATATGGTGTATGCATCGATCAATATTTTCCGGTTTGGATTATCCATACGTTTTTTGATTCCATGATTTATCAATCGAACTGATGGTTTTTATTTAACCCGGAAGGTGGATATGGAGACACAGGACTACAAATTGTCTAATTCAGAGCTCGCTGTGGATAGTGTTGGTAATCAGGGCAGGCAGTTAAACGGTCTGACGGCGCAACTGGCTGATGAAGTGCGTCCGCCCAATCAGGTTGGCGGACTCCACGCGGCTTTTTCAGAATATGTACTGAGCTGGTATGAAAGATCGGGCAATGATCTCAATTTCATAAGCACGGGGAGCAGACCGCAGCATCTGGCGCAAGTTTTGGAGATCACGATTTTTCGTGTTTTTCAGGAGGCGGTGGCCAATATCTTTAAACATTCATTTGCGAGGAATGTGTTCGTCTCAATCGAGGATGCGGATGAATCGATCTCTCTGACGATCGACGACGATGGTATCGGTTTTGATCCTCATGAGCCTGATTTTTTGCTATTCGGCCCGACCAAATTGGGCTTGAAGGTAATGCGGGAGCGAGTAGCCCATGTTGGAGGAACACTCAGAATCGATTCGGTCATCGGTAAAGGCACCGGGATCAGAATCCGGATACCTGTCGGGTATGAAGGCTGACATTATCCTATACTCGAATTACACGGAATTCCGGGAGCGCGGGCTGGAAGCATGCGCTCCCGGGAAGGCGATCATCACCGATCCTGATCCTGATCAGTCAGGGGGAGAGGTCTGAACAAAAAGAATGAATGACTGGCGTTGACAAGTTTCTCGGGTTTACAATGTGTCGGCAACTGAAAAATTGTCGACATAACCATGAATATCCTTTCACTAGATAATGTCAGTAAAACCTTCGGAATTAAGCCACTCTTTGAAGCCGTCACATTCAGCATAGATGGTACTGATAAAACAGGCGTCATCGGGGTCAATGGGGCAGGCAAATCGACATTGCTCAAAGTCATAGCCGGCGAAGAGCAATGCGATTCCGGGCGCGTCGTCCTGACTAAGGACAAGGTCGTCACCTATCTTTCGCAGAATCCTGCGTACAATCCGGATCAAACTGTCATAGAGGCCATCTTCAGCGGCAACAGCGAAACTTTGCGTCAGAAACTTGATCTCCTTCGTCGATACGAAGTCGCCTGTCACGATCTGGCCGAACAAGGCGGGACCGACGAAAAACTGCTGGCCCTGGTCTCTGACCTCGCCGTCGATCTCGAAACAGATGGCGTCTGGCATCTGGAGATCGAAGCCAAAGCGATTCTTGCCGAACTGGGCATTACGCAATTCGATGCCGTTATGAGCACGCTTTCCGGCGGTCAGCGCAAACGTGTCGCGCTCGCGCACAGCCTTTTCATCAAACCCGACCTGCTGATTCTGGACGAGCCTACCAATCATCTCGATGCTGAGACTGTTGAGTGGCTGGAACGATATCTGGCGGATTTCAGAGGCGGGCTGCTGCTGGTGACGCATGACCGTTACTTCCTCGATCGAGTTACGAATCGGATTCTCGAAATTGAACGGGGCCGTGTCAGATCGTTCCCTGGAAATTATGCAAAGTATCTGGAGAAGAAACAGGAGCAGGAAGAACGACTGGCCGTCGAATCGCAGAAGTTGAAACAGATGGCGCGAAGAGAGCTGGAATGGCTTCGCAGGGGGCCCAAAGCCCGTACTACCAAGGCGAAAGCCCGCGTTGATCGTGCTCGTGAATTGATACAGCAGTCGCGACAACTGGCCGGTGATATCGCATCCAGACGCACGCTCGATATCACATTTGATTCGAATCGTCTTGGCAAAAAGATTCTCAGCCTGCATTCCATTTGTAAAAGCTATGGTGACAAAACGGTCATCAGCGATTTCAGCTATTATTTCAAGCGTGGGGATCGCATAGGTATCATCGGTCCCAACGGCGCCGGCAAGACGACTCTGCTTGAAATCATCTCGCAAAGACAAAAGCCCGATTCGGGCGAGATCGAAATGGGCGAAACGGTTGTTATTGGTTATTATGATCAGGAGAGCCGGCAGTTCGACGAGTCGCAGCGATTGATCGATTACGTTAAGGATGTGGCCGAATACATTCGAACTGTGGACGGTGATGTAATCACAGCCAGCCAGATGCTCGATCGGTTTCTTTTTCCGCCTGCCATGCAGTATCAGACCATTGGCTCTCTTTCGGGCGGTGAACGCCGAAGGCTCTATCTGCTGCGCATTCTGATGAGCGCACCGAATCTGTTGCTGCTTGACGAGGTTACCAACGATCTTGATATCCCGACCATGATCGCCCTCGAGGATTTTCTGGAGAGCTTCCCCGGCTGTCTGTTAATCGTCAGCCACGACAGGTATTTTCTTGATCGGACAATTGATTACATCTTCAGATTCGAAGACGGCGGCTGTATTCGAGAATACCCCGGTGATTACAGCACCTTTCTGGAAATCCGCGAACGGGAAAAAGCCGAAGCAGGCTTAACCCCGACAGACAAAAGATCACTTGGCCGTAATTTATCCGCAATCGCTGCAACCGCTGCACAAAATGTGAAGCGCAAACTGACATTCAAGGAAAAGCGGGAATTCGAAGAGCTTGAAGATCGGATCGCAGTTACTGAAGCTCGTATTTCCCGGCTTGATGCCGAGCTGACGGCAAATGGCAGCGATCACGTATTAGTGGCGAGGCTCTATGATGAATTACAGGAGCTCAGGACGAAGTTGGACATCGATCTTGAACGATGGACGGAGCTGGCAGAATTGGCTTGAACTGCCGTAACAGAAAAGCCCGACAGTATCTAATTTATACTGTCGGGCTTTTCTGTTTACGGCGACTCGATTTGCTCAGCAGCAGTTCGGCGGAAAGATCGGGATGATCAGTTTGGCAGCGCTGCTTAAACTCAGTTTATGCAGGTTATGGGCGCCGTTAAAGGCGTTACTGCTCGAGATCACATTTGGATTGTGATTGATCGTCAATCCTAGAATCCCACCCGCTGATTCGTCGGCCGCCCAGAACTTCATCCATCCGCTGCGTCCGCTTGGAATATGAGTCTCATATCGCGGCACGGTTCGTGGGAAGGTGCTGGAGAGCGAAGACCGAAGCTGGCATGCGTTCTGACTGAAGGCGAAGCTCAACGCTGCCTCAGTATCGTTGTAGAGCAGACCTGTTATTGATCCGAGCCCGTTCAATCCGATCATTGTATTACCGCCAATCCGATCGAGGACCAGCATTGTGTCATTCCCCTCAGCCCTGCTGGGCAGGTTGTCGGCGGAAAGAGCTCTCGGCATCCGGCTATAGCTGGAGCCGTCGAAATTAAGAGTGGCCGTCGAGGATTGATCATTACTGCTGGTCGGGTTTTGTTTCAACGCAGAAAATGCCTCGGCGCTGATGCTGCCCCTGTGACCAGAGCTGAACTTGAACTGTTCATCTCCGACCAGGCAGTTGAAGAGAACCGGGATGCCTGTTTTGCAATCGACAGCCACTGCGATCAGGTAACCCGTGATATCAGGGTCGAAATCCGAGATCACGAAACTGGTTGTCTGATTTCTGGTCAGGCAGACATATGAATCGGCGATCGTACAGGTCGCCCCGTCGACGAAGAACATGTGAACTGAAATGTCCATCGTCGGGCTGACATTTGTCATTGTAATCCGTGTATTTTGCGTGTTCGGGTTGGTCGAGCTCGAAGTATACAACGGGAAGACGAGAACCGATCCGGCTGTCTGATCACTCCCCTCAGTCGTTGCAGGGAATGGCCGTCCAGGACCTTTGGGCGATGTGAAGGTGACGCAAGCGAAATCATCCTCGGCAGGATTCCTGTTTCCGGGCGTCGAATCGGGATCGAAAGCTTCCGATTCGAATATCTCGGCGCAATTGAATGATGCCTCGCCTCCCGCGGTGATCATTACTGTGATCGTCAGAGTCGCCTGTGTATTTGGCTGAAGGGATCCCAGGACCCACTTGCCGGAGTTCTCATCATAAGCGCCCTGACTTGCATTTGAAGTGACAAAGTTCAGGCCCGGAGCCAACAGGTCCTCGACAACCACACCGTGCGCTATGCTCGGCCCGGTATTGCGAACAGTTATGGTGAAGATCACATTCGATCCGATCTCCGGTTGCAGGTTGTTGACGGACTTGCTTAGGGATAGATCGGCGCATGCACTGAAAGTAATGACTACAGTGTCATTTGTAGCGCCGCATGCGCCAGGAGGATCGTTCGTCGTTAATGTCAGGGTTACAGATCCATTCAGCCGTTCGGCAGCTGTTGGTACGTACCGTGCACTGAGCGTATTAGCATTTGGTTGAAAGGTTCCTTGTCCGCCGCTCCAGATCGCACTTGTTGCAACTCCGCCGATCGATCCGGCAAGCTGAACCGAGGTGGCGCAGGCCGATACCGTCTGATTCGCACCAGCATCCACCGAGGGTTGGTTGTCGATACTGAGAGTGGTTGACTTGGTGACCGAACCGCAATTGCCGCTGACCGTCACCTCGACGGTGTGAGCGCCGACGCTCAGGCTTGTGGTATCGATCGAGTTGCTGTTTGTAGCGCCGGGAATCGGATTGCCGTCGAGCTTCCAGGCATAAGTGAACTGGCCGTTGCCGCCCGAAGCGGTTGTCGAGAAGTTTGCCGTCGCGCCCTGGCAGACGGTCTGCGCCGCGAGCGCAGTCGCCGCAGTGTTGGCCTGAACGGTCAGTGTCGCCGATTTTGTGACGGAACCGCAATTGCCGCTGACCGTCACCTCGACGGTGTGAGCGCCGAGGCTCAGGCTTGTGGTATCAATCGAGTTGCTGTTGGCAGCGCCGGGAATCGGATTGCCGTCGAGCTTCCAGGCATAGGTGAACTGGCCGTTGCCGCCCGAGGCGGTGGTCGAGAAGTTTGCCGTCGCACCCTGGCAGACCGTCTGCGCCGCGAGCGCAGTCGCAGCAGTGTTGGCCTGAACGGTCAGTGTCGCCGATTTAGTGACGGAACCGCAATTGCCGCTGACCGTCACCTCGACGGTGTGAGCTCCGATGCTCAGGCTTGTCGTATCGACTGAATTGCTGTTGGCAGCGCCGGGAATCGGGTTGCCGTCAAGCTTCCAGGCATAGGTGAACTGGCCGTTGCCGCCCGAGGCAGTGGTCGAGAAGTTCGCCGTCGCGCCCTGGCAGACCGTCTGGGCTGCAAGGGCGGTCGCCGCAGTATTGGCCTGAACGGTCAGAGTCGCGGATTTGGTGACGGAACCGCAATTGCCGCTGGCCGTGACTTGGACGGTGAGAGCGCCGACGCTCAAGCCGGCCGTGGCGATGGCGTTGCTGTTGTCAGCGACGGGAATCGGGTTGCCGTCAAGCTTCCAGGCATAGGTGAACTGGCCGTTGCCACCCGAGGCAGTTGTCGAGAAGTTCGCCGTCGCTCCCTGGCAGACCGTCTGGGGGGAGAGTTCGGTCGCGGATGTTCCGGCTTGAACCGTCAGTGACGTGGATTTGGTGACGGAACCGCAGGCTGCCGTGACCGTCACCTCGACGGTGTGAGCGCCGAGGCTCAAACCGGCGGTGGCGATCGAGTTGCTGTTGGTCGCACCCGCTATCGGACTGCCATCCAGTTCCCATGCGTAGCTGAAAGGGCCAGTGCCTGAAGCCGTGGTCGAGAAGTTCGCGGTCGCGCCCTGGCAGACCGTCTGAGGGGAGAGTTCGGTTGCGGATGTTCCCGCCTGAACGGTCAGTGTCGCTGATTTGGTGACGGAACCACAGGCTCCCGTGACCGTCACCTCGACGGTGTGAGCGCCGAGGCTCAAGCCGGCGGTGTCGATCGAGTTGCTGTTGGTCGCCCCGGGAATCGGATTGCCGTCAAGCTCCCACGCGTAGCTGAAAGGTCGCCGCCCGGAAGCGGTGGTCGAGAAGTTCGCGGTCGCGCCCTGGCAGACCGTCTGAGGGGAGAGTTCGGTCGCGGATGTTCCCGCCTGAACGGTCAGTGACGTGGATTTGGTGACCGAACCACAGGCTCCCGTGACCGTCACCTCGACGGTGTGAGCGCCGAGGCTCAAACCGGCGGTGGCGATCGAGTTGCTGTTGGTCGCCCCCGCGATCGGCGAGCCGTCAAGCTCCCACGCGTAGCTGAAAGGTCCCGTGCCTGAAGCCGTGGTCGAGAAGTTCGCCGTCGCGCCCTGGCAGACCGTCTGAGGGGAGAGTTCGGTTGCGGATGTTCCGGCCTGAACGGTCAGTGACGTTGACTTGGTGACCGACCCGCAGGCTCCCGTGACCGTCACCTCGACGGTGTGAGCGCCGAGGCTCAAACCGGCGGTGGCGATCGAGTTGCTGTTGGTCGCACCCGCGATCGGCGAGCCGTCAAGCTCCCACGCGTAGCTGAAAGGGCCAGTGCCTGAAGCCGTGGTCGAGAAGTTCGCGGTCGCGCCCTGGCAGACCGTCTGAGGGGAGAGTTCGGTTGCGGATGTTCCCGCCTGAACGGTCAGTGTCGTGGATTTGGTGACCGAACCACAGGCTCCCGTGACCGTCACCTCGACGGTGTGAGCGCCGAGGCTCAAGCCGGCGGTGGCGATCGAGTTGCTGTTGGTCGCCCCTGCGATCGGCGAGCCGTCAAGCTCCCACGCGTAGCTGAAAGGTCCCGTGCCTGAAGCCGTGGTCGAGAAGTTCGCCGTCGCGCCCTGGCAGACCGTCTGAGGGGAGAGTTCGGTTGCGGATGTTCCCGCCTGAACGGTCAGTGTCGTGGACTTGGTGACCGACCCGCAGGCTCCCGTGACCGTCACTTCGACGGTGTGAGCGCCGAGGCTCAATCCGGCCGTGGCGATAGAGTTGCTGTTGGTCGCCCCTGCGATCGGCGAGCCATCCAGTTCCCACGCGTAGCTGAAAGGTCCAGTGCCTGAAGCCGTGGTCGAGAAGTTCGCGGTCGCGCCCTGGCAGACCGTCTGCGGGGAGAGTTCGGTTGCGGATGTTCCCGCCTGAACGGTCAGTGTCGTTGACTTGGTGACCGAACCACAGGCTCCCGTGACCGTCACTTCGACGGTGTGAGCGCCGAGGCTCAAGCCGGCGGTGGCGATCGAGTTGCTGTTGGTCGCCCCTGCGATCGGCGAGCCGTCAAGTTCCCACGCGTAGCTGAAAGGGCCAGTGCCTGAAGCCGTGGTCGAGAAGTTCGCGGTCGCGCCCTGGCAGACCGTCTGCGGGGAGAGTTCGGTCGCGGCAGTGCCAGCCTGAACGGTCAGTGACGTTGACTTGGTGACCGACCCGCAGGCTCCCGTGACCGTCACTTCGACGGTGTGAGCGCCGAGGCTCAATCCGGCGGTGGCGATCGAGTTGCTGTTGGTCGCACCCGCGATCGGCGAGCCGTCAAGCTCCCACGCGTAGCTGAAAGGGCCAGTGCCTGAAGCCGTGGTCGAGAAGTTCGCCGTCGCGCCCTGGCAGACCGTCTGCGGGGAGAGTTCGGTTGCGGCAGTGCCAGCCTGAACGGTCAGTGACGTGGACTTGGTGACCGACCCACAGGCTCCCGTGACCGTCACTTCGACGGTGTGAGCGCCAAGGCTCAATCCGGCGGTGGCGATCGAGTTGCTGTTGGTCGCCCCTGCGATCGGCGAGCCATCAAGCTCCCACGCGTAGCTGAAAGGGCCAGTGCCTGAAGCCGTGGTCGAGAAGTTCGCCGTCGCGCCCTGGCAGACCGTCTGAGGGGAGAGTTCGGTTGCGGATGTTCCGGCCTGAACGGTCAGTGACGTGGATTTGGTGACCGAACCGCAGGCTCCCGTGACCGTCACCTCGACGGTGTGAGCGCCAAGGCTCAATCCGGCCGTGGCGATCGAGTTGCTGTTGGTCGCTCCCCGCGATCGGCGAGCCGTCAAGCTCCCACGCGTAGCTGAAAGGGCCCGTGCCTGAAGCCGTGGTCGAGAAGTTCGCGGTCGCGCCCTGGCAGACCGTCTGAGGGGAGAGTTCGGTTGCGGATGTTCCCGCCTGAACGGTCAGTGTCGTTGACTTGGTGACCGACCCGCAGGCTCCCGTGACCGTCACCTCGACGGTGTGAGCGCCGAGGCTCAAACCGGCGGTGGCGATCGAGTTGCTGTTGGTCGCCCCTGCGATCGGCGAGCCATCAAGTTCCCACGCGTAGCTGAAAGGTCCCGTGCCTGAAGCCGTGGTCGAGAAGTTCGCATTGGCGCCCTGGCAGACCGTCTGCGGGGAGAGTTCGGTTGCGGATGTTCCCGCCTGAACCGTCAATGTCGTCGACTTGGTGACCGACCCGCAGGCTCCCGTGACCGTCACCTCGACGGTGTGAGCGCCGAGGCTCAAACCGGCGGTGGCGATCGAGTTGCTGTTGGTCGCCCCTGCGATCGGCGAGCCATCAAGTTCCCACGAATATGTGACTGGATCATTACTTGAAACAGTCGTCGAGAAGTTTGCGGTCGCGCCCTGGCAGACCGAGGCCGATATCAAATCAGTAGCGTTTATGAAACAGACTGGTGTTACTACAACATTTGTATTCGTTGGAGAGATCGTATCACCCTGATAGGTCGCAAAATTACTTACGCTTGTGACATTACTTGGAAATGGATTGTTAACAGTCACCTGAAAACTGACTACTGCCGATTCACCGGCATTGATTGTTCCGCCTGGCTCGCCGGGACTATGAACCTCTATCGCTGATGTATAAGGCATAGAGGGGCCAGCTGTATCAGCAACAGCTGCACCGTTAAGCGTTGTAGTTCCCGCAACATACGTTGTATTTGCCGGTATGGAATCTACCAGCGTCATATTTGTGGCTGGTGCATTACCGGAATTGGCAATTGTGATTGTATAAGTCAGCGTTGCACCCGGTGAAACTGTGCCAGTCGGGCTGACTGCTTTGGATGAGATTAAGAATACTGTGCCGCCGGTTCCGGTATCCGGATCGGTATGTTTGATTTGCATCCCGCTGCTGATCCAGGTGATTGGAACCGCTGGTGGAGGTGCGATCGGGGATGGCGGGCAAAATGTGTATATGATCTTGTATGGCTTGTTCGGCGAGCTCAGTCCTGAAAGATAAAGCGTGTCGTTTGTGATCGCACCGTCGAGATCGATCGAAACGCTGGTCAATTGATAACCATCGGCATCGAATGTCGGATTGGCCGATGGCGTGAACGACATGATGGATCCATTGCCTGATCCGATGGTTCCTGTCGCTCCAGTCACAGTCATGACATAACATGCACCTGAAGTAATGATGACAGTGTCAGGTTTGTTGGCATTGGCCTTGATCGTTTCTTCTATCGTGTAGTTGAACGAACTTCCGCAGATATTTACACCGCTGCCGGCCGGGTTGCCTTCAAACAGATCAACGGTCAGCGCTTGAAGCGTGGCAGTCGCGGCCGTTGTGTGAACATAAAAATAGACCGTCGTCATCGCACCGGCTGCCAGCGGGCCGACGTGATAAAGGCCGTCTTCATTGGTGGACAGGGTTACATTGCACATCGCGCATGGTGTCAACTGGACCCAAAGATCTGTAATAGGCGCGCCTGTCGTATTTGTGATTTTGTACCCGATATAGACATCCGTCACATTCGGAACGCTCATATCGCGATATAGAATTGGTGATGAAGCTGTCTGAATGGTGCCAGCCGAACATGGACCGAAGGATGCCATGCCACCCGCTTCATTCGTATTTGAAATAAAACGATAGATAAACCGCTCAATTATTCCTTTGTTTGCCCAGTCAAAATATGAAGATATCGAACTGTTGTCGCTAGCCAGACTTGTTCTGATAGGACCGATAGTCTTAAAGGCATGGAATCGCGAACCTGAATTTACCTGGTTGAATCCAGATTTTTCGGCGGCAGAAACATCTCCAATGGCAATAGCTATTGCAATTAATGTTAACCAGAGGGCGAGCTTGAGATGGCTGCGTGTGAGGTTTATTTGGCAACTCATTAAACTACTCCTGAATTTAAAGAACTAGCAATTTAAAATCGCTATCATGTCATTCTATTAATGACCTGGCGGGCGAGATTCACTTATGGCTGATCATAGCTCGCATTTTACCTCGAATCCAGAAGCTGAGAATTACTTCAGGATCATCCTGATCCCTTTCCCTCTTGTAACCATAAACGAGATTATCGTTACATTTTAGAGAAAATCCAAACCCAATATTTCACTATATGTATCAATGTACATCGTACATGAGGACCATTTTATTAAATTAATCCAGCATATTTGGGTTAAAATTAGAAAGTGCCAATGGGCAGGATGCTGATGTAGTAGTTGCGGTGGAACTGGTGCAATGCGGTAAGTCAATGTATATCAGAATATTGCGATTGCTGATATTAAGCGATTTGTTAAGGTTAAATTGATCTGATAAAGAGATCCGGGCACCAGATGAAATGGCACCCGGATAGGCTAATAGTGTGACTACCATGTAGAATCAGCAACAATTCGGCGGGAAGACGGGGATGATCATCTCGGCAGAGCTGGTCAGAGTCTGGTGGTGCAGGTTGTGTGCGCCATTAAAGGCGGTGCTGACGGCGGCGGCGTTCGGATTGAAATTGATCGAGACGCCGATGATGCCGCCCGGAGCTTCGTCCTTCGAGAAGATCTTCAGCCAACCGGACCGTCCACTCGGGATATGTGAGTCATATCTGGGAACGGTTCTTGGAAAGTTACTGGTCAGGCTGGCGCGCAACTGACAGGCACTCTGATCGATTGAGAAGCTGGATCCGACTTCGACGTCGTTGAAGAGCAGGCCGAAAAGGCTGCCGAGGCCATTTGCACCGGTCATCATATTGCCGCCGATACGGTCGATGACGAGCATCGTATCGTTGCCGTCGGCGCGGCTGGGAAGGCTGTCGGCTATCAGGGTGCGGGGCAGCCTCGTGTAATGTTCGCCGTCGAATTTCAGTGTCGCGGTCGCTGATGAGTCGCCGCAATCGGCCGGATTGCCGGTCACGGCATTAAACGCTTCCGCTCCGATGTTGCCGCGGTGCCCGGAGGCGAATTTGACATACTCATCACCGACGAGGCAGTTGAAATTGATCGGGCAACCGGTCTCGCAGTCGATCGCGATAGCGATGATATAGCCTGTAATATCGGGATCGAAGTCGGAGACGATAAAACTGGTCGTCTGATTTCTGGTCAGACAGAGGGTCGCATCAGAGGCCGAACAACTGGATCCGTCAACGAAGATGAGCCTGACGGCGATGTCCCTGGCCTGGCTGGTGTTGGTCAGGTTGATCCTGGTGTTCTGCAGGTTGGGGCTGACGGAATTTGATGAATAGACAGGGAAGATGAGCACCGAGCCTGCATTCTGTCCGCTGCCTTCGGTATTGTCAGGGAAGGGCAGTCCCGGTCCTTTCGAGGTCTGAAACTGGGCGCAGTCGTAATCGTCTTCAGCAGTGCTCTTGTTGTTCGGCGTTGAATCGGGGTCAAAAGCTTCACTGGCATACACCTCTGCGCAGTTGATCGCGTTTTCGGCCCCGGCGTTGAATATGACGGTTATCTTGAGCGTCGCAGTCTTTCCGGCGCCAAGCGTGCCCACCGACCAGATGCCATTATTGACATTATATGAGCCCTGCGATGCGACTGCTGTCACATAGGTCAGGCCTGCGGGCAGAAGGTCGATGACAGAGACTTTTGTGGCTGACCCGGGACCTGAATTGTTGAGTGAGATTGTGAAGACCACGTTATCTCCAGATACGGGCGAAACATTACTGAGCGACTTGGTAAGCGACAGATCAGCACAGGCGAGGAGAGTTATAACAACATCATCGCCGGCCGGGCCGCAATTATTTCCCGGATCGTCGGTCGACAAAGTCAGTGTCACGGAGCCGGCGGCCAGTTCACCCTGTGTCGGAACGTATGTTGCATTGAGAGCATTGGCACTGGGTATGAAAGTTCCCTGGCCGCCGCTCCAGGTTGCGCCGGTGGCTCCGCCTCCGATGGAACCTGCAAGCTGGACTGAAGTTGTGCAAGCGGGAACTGATTGATCCGGGCCTGCATCGGCAGTAGGTTGAATAGTGATCGGGACGGCGATCGATCCCCCGGCATTGCAGCCTGAGCCGCCATTGACAATGACGTTGATAGTCACGGATCCGCCCGATCCTGCCGTCCACATGATGTTCGTGGTGCCTTGCCCTCCAGTGATCGTCCCATTGGTGATCGACCACTGATAGGTTGCACCTGTTCCGGCATTGGGCACTGAGGCGCTGTTGTCAGGTGAAGACTCGCAGACAGATACCGGAGCCAGGATCTGAGTGTTTGGCAGCGGAGTGATAGCGATCTGTTTGTTGCCGGATGCACTGCAGCCATTGACCCCTGTGCTGACAACCACACCCAAAGTGACTGTTCCGCTCGGATCGGCGGTCCACATAAGATTTCTTGTGCCCTGACCGCCGGTGATAGTTCCGTTGGCAATCGACCAGGTATAACTTGCACCCTGACCGGCATCCGGGACGGATGCCGTATTTCCAGCCGAGCTGGCACAGACTGATGATAGTGCTGTGATTGTCGCATCGATCTGCGAAATATCCTGAGTCACCGCAACCGTATCAACAGCTGAACAACCACTGGCCGGGTTGGTCACTGTCAGGGTGTAGGTTCCCGGGGCGCTGACTGATGGCGTTGCAGAACCCGAGCTGAAGTTGTTCGGACCGGTCCAGCTGAAAGTCGCTCCCTGAGTCGTCGATGACCCATTCAAGATGACTGATGTGACGGTGCAGGTCAGAACCTTGTCAGAACCGGCATTAACATCGGGCGCATTTTCATCCAGTATGACGACCACTGAGTCTATGGCTGTGCATCCGTTGGCAGGATCCGTCACAGTCAAAGTGTAGGTTCCGGGCATCGTGACTATCGGCGTCGCCGAATTCGAGCTGAAATTGTTCGGCCCGCTCCAACTGAAGGTCGCGCCGGGAGTCGGTGATGACCCGTCTAGCGCAGCCTGTGGATTGGCGCAAGTGAGGATCTTGTCCAGTCCCGCACTGGCGTTGGGCGCTGTCGTGTTTTGACTGACCACAACGGTATCGATGGCGGAACATCCGTTCACGGGATTGATGACCGTCAAAGTGTAGGTGCCAGGAGCCGAGGCCATAGGCGAAGCCAGGTTGGAAGCGAAATTGTTAGGTCCGGACCAGCTGAAGGTCGCGCCTTGTGTCGATGAAGATCCGTTCAGTATTACCTGGGTCGCGCTGCAAGTCAGTGTTTTATCAGCGCCCGCGCTGACATCAGGAGCTGCGATATTCTGCGAAACGACTACTGAATCGATAGCAGTACAACCGGTTGTCGGATCGGTGACCGTCAAAGTGTAGGTTCCCGGAGTCGTGACCGCAGGCATCGCCACGTTCGAAGCGAAATTGTTCGGCCCTGACCAGCTGAATGTGGCGCCTTGAGTCGATGATGAACCGTCAAGGACAACCTGGGTCACGCCGCAACTCAATGTCTTGTCAGCACCGGCATTGATATTCGGCGCGGCGGAATTCTGGCTGACGACAGCGGAATCGATCGCGGTGCAACCGGTTTCGAGGATCGTCGTGGTCAGAACATAAGTTCCAGGTATTGAGACCGTCGGATTGGCAATACTGGATATGAATCCATTGGGCCCGGACCAGTTGAAGGTGACATTGAGCGTCGTCGATGATCCATTCAGAGTGACCTGATTGACCGTGCAGGTGAGTGTCATATCGGCGCCGGCATTCGCATTAGGTGCTGTGGTGTTTTGTGTCACTATGACCGTATCCATAGAGACGCAACCGGTTGCGGGATTTGTGACGGTCAAGGTGTAGGTTCCCGGAGCAATGACAGCAGGCATCGCCAGGTTCGAAGCGAAATTGTTCGGACCGCTCCAGCTGAAGATCGCGCCCTGCGTCGCTGACGAACCGTCGAGTTGAACTGCGGTCGTCGAACAGGTGAGCACCTTGTCCGGCCCTGCGCTGGCTCCGGGCAGCGGATTGACAGTCAGGACTACTTCCGAGGTCGCCGTTCCGCATCCGGGTGTGGTATTGCTGGTTGAAATCAGGGCCAGAGTCACCGTACCGGCGCCTGTGACGCTGACATTTGTATTGCTGCTGTTCGGGCTGGCTATCAAAGCCATGGCGGTTCCCGTCGACCCGACTATGCTCCAGGATGGAGTTCCATTCGTGACCGTTCCGGCCAATGTAAAAGTGGTCGTTCCGCCGGGATCCTGGCATTTCATCTGATTCGCTCCCGCCGCCGCAGTCGGACTCTGTGTCACCACTAGAACGATGGTATCCGTCGCGATTCCGCAGACTCCGGCGTCTGCACTGATCTGCAGCGTGACAGTTCCGGTTCCGGTAATATTGACGTCGGTTGTTGCGCTGGTGGGGCTGACGATGGTCGCATTGGCAGTCCCGGTCGAATTTGTGACCATCCAGTTGACAGTTGAACCGGCCGTCACAATGCTTTCGATCGTGAAGACAGTCATCCCCGCTGCCAGATCCTCGCATTTGGTCTGATCGGCTCCGGCATCGGCAATGGCGTTCGGCGTAACTTCCAGAACGACTTCATCAGTCGCGATACCGCAGGTCGGATCGCTGACCGAAAGCCGTAAAGTGATTGTTCCGACACCGGTCACATTGACGTTCGTCATGGCGTTCGATGGGCTGACGATCGTCGCCGATGCCGTTCCGGTAGATCCGATGACGCTCCACGAAGCGGAACCGTTGGTCGCCGTGCCGTTGACGGTAAAGACATTCGGGCCAGGATTGATCTGACATTCAATCAGATCAAGGCCGGCGTCCGCGGCCGGACTGGTGCCAAGGTTAAGCTGAATCGGTGTGATGAAATCCTTGAGGTTGGCGGTTGCTTCTGGTGACGCTTTTGACTTGATCAGCACTGTCTTGATCAGGATGCAGGGATCGAGGTTGGCGATCAGCGCGCTGATGTCGATTGCCCCCTCGGCGAAGGCATTCATGGCATAGGTCGTTGAACCGAATGCTCCGAATGGGACCGTGACAGTACCGGCTACATTGGCTGCGGCGAAAACAGTGCTCGCCGCCGGCGTAATCGGGACATAAGAGAAAACACCCGGGCTGACCTGTTGCCACCTTTCGACGAAGAAATTCGGTTGAGTGCCGCCCATCGTCAGTTCCAGCGTGATCAGCAGATCGCCGACTGTTCGACCTCCATCAGGTCCTGCCGATGTGAATGTTCCGTTTCCGTTGGCAGTCAATACGCTCTGAAAAAATTCGAAATCGATATAGCTGTTTCCGCTGGTCGAAAAACGATCGCTGGCCACCGTCAACCAGAGATGATTATTGACGTCATTCGAGATGTGAAGCAGGCCGTTGTTAAGGTCGTCCTTCGCTGTCGCCTTCTGAGTCGTCCAGGTCCAGGTGTTCGGATTGTCGGAATATTTTTTGCCGCCGGAAAAAATATTGTCTGCGTTGCTGTCATAGCTGTCGATGATATGAAAAGTCTTCAAAGGATCGACCGGCGCACCCGTGTTGGTCAGAAGACCGGCGCCGGTTCCCGCTCCGCCGGCGACCCAGTCGGTAGTGTTGGCCGTCGGTGCATTGGCGACCAGATCACCCTCGATTTCGAACCCCAGTCCTGGATCGCCTGTCGGAGCGACGCCCTGTCCCTGAAAAAAGAGCGGCGCCACTGCTACGGTCAAGGCACGCCATGTCCGGCTCAGCTTTTCGCTATATTTGATATTGGATAAGATTGAGGGGCCGCCGGTCCTGGCGGATTTCATAAATGCGCTTATGGGCGACCAGGAAAATGCCGCCAACGCCAGACTTAATGTGACCAGGATTGCCGAGGACTTGATGTGGGATTTATTCTTAATCATATTTCACCTGCATTAAATCGATGTTTCGGGTCAGGGCGCCCGGCTTTTTTGGACACACTTGTGACAGGGCGATCTCCCGGTCACCCGGCAACTCACTCACGCCAATTCATGGTTTTTCGAAGGTTTAGACGATTACCGCGAAGGCTATTTGTTGGATGGTCAGTTATTTTTGATGAATAATTGCCTGAATAAGGGAAGCGTTTATATGGATGGACAAGCTTTGGTCTATTGCGAGGGCTTTTTTGGCACACCTGTCGGAAAGACAGCCAACGGGCTGGTCAGGTTCACTGCCAGATATGAAGTTAAGGGTGTGATCGATTCGACGCTGCGTGGTCGTGATGCCGGAGAGGTTCTTGATGGAAAACGCTGTGGAATTCCGATCTTCGGGAGTCTGGATGAGGCGGCCGCTGCTTTGCAGGGAATCAGGCCGGTTTTCATCATTGGCCTTGCTCCAGATGGCGGGAAATTGCCTGAATCGGCGCGCGAAGCGGTCAAAAACGCGATCGAACTGGGGATGCCGATCGTCAGCGGGCTGCACCAGTTCCTCTCCGAGGACCCTGAATTTGCCGATCTGGCAACGAGGTACGGGGTTGTTATAAAGGATGTCCGCCGCCCCCCGGACCGGTCACAACTCCACTTCTTCACCGGCAAAATTGAGGAAGTAAAAGCATTGAAGATAGCTGTTCTCGGCACTGATTCCGCGATCGGCAAACGAACCACCGCTGTCAAACTCGCTCAGGAATTAAATCAGGCAGGTATTAAAACGGAGATGATCGGTACAGGACAGACCTCCTGGCTGCAGGGGACCAGATATGGAATCCTGCTCGACTCGATGATCAACGACTTCGTCACCGGAGAGATCGAGCATGCCATTTATGAGGCTTATATGAATGAAGAGCCGGAGGTGATATTGCTCGAAGGTCAGGGAAGCATCGCGCATCCGGCATATCCAGGAGGGTTCGAGTTGATCGCTGCCGGAAGGGTTGACGGCGTCATACTTCAACACGCTCCGAACCGGCAGGTATACGACGGATTTAACGCCTACCCGATCGGATCGCTCGATCGTGAGATAAAAATCATCGAATTGCTCTCCCGGAATCCGGTCATCGCCCTGACGATCAACCACGAGGGGATGTCGGAAGATGAAGTACGCAGGACTGTCCTGGATTACGAATCGAAATACGAAAGACCGGCGACCGATGTCCTCCTGGACGGTTGCGACAAGCTGGTGGATGTGATCAGGAAGATGCTCTCGCGGAATCGGTTGAGAGCCATGGACGCACCAGCCCATGTGGAACCTGAGGCAACATCACCTCTCCTGAACAACACACCCTTAACTAATCTGGAAGGAGTCCAATTTCCGTTTATAACTACAAAATGCAGGCTGGAAGCCTGTGCTCCCAGGATTCCGCTGGAGTCCAGACTAAAATCCCAGGTAAAAAAAAGAGCGTGGATCCAAGACCCACGCCCCTGTTTATTAATCAGGATATGTCGACCGGAGGCCGGCGTCCCATTACTTCTTCATGAACTTGTCAGCGCTCAGTTTGGGATTGATCTTAATCTTGGATAGTTCCCATTCCTCGTTCGGCGTGCCACCTTCGATCTTGGTTATTCTGCCGGGAAGGTTGAAGCCGCCTTCCTTCCTGTATTCGCTGAATGCCCAGCGATAATCGACCTCGGGAGAGTTCTGGAAAGCCTCCTGGGCCTGTTGCATGCGGCGCTCCCGCTCCTCCGGAGTCATCTCGGGACGCTGACCCTGTTGTCCCTGCTGACCCTGAGGTGCTGCCTGCCCTTGCGGACGCGCAGCGCCCTGACCTTGCTGACCTTGAGGCCTTTGCTGGCTTCCCTGACCGGCCTGACCACCCTGACCGGGGGGGCGACCGCCGCCGCGACGCATTGATTTGGCTTTGTAGCCCAATCCGATGAGCAGCTTTGTTTCCTGATCGATATAGATTCGTGTCACAGCTCCATCTGATGATTTGCCGTCGATTACGTGCAGTTTGCTGCCTTCCGGACCCGGGGCTTCCCCGATGTATGCAAAAGTCATCTCAGAGGCAGCCGGCGGAGTGAGCAGGATGCCAAGCATTACCATGACCAGTTCGCGCCTCTGCTGGACCTGCATATATTCGCCCATCGGATTGTTCGGCCCGCCAGGCCCGCCGGCCATTCCCATAAATCGGCCTCCGCGTCCGCCACCCGGCCCTCCGCCCATCGACATCGAAGGGATGAAATCGTTCCACATCTCCTTGCCGTTGAGCGCATTGACCACCGTCGCAAATGTGCTGATCGTCGTCTTCTTGATCTTGTCCGGCATGAGCATATCGATCTCGAGCTCGCTCTCCATCTGGCGATCTCCGAATGTCTGACGGACTGTCCCTGCCACTGTCAGCCCCTGCAGCGATTTGAACTTCGATTCACTGGCGACAGCTGCCCTCGCCTGCTTCATTATCTCTTCCGCTTTTGCGGCCGAATCCTGCGCCATTGCTGCCGACGACAGACTCGCAACCATGCATATACCGGCGCAAATCCCGGCCACAATGACGTTTACCTTCTTTAACATTTTCTAACTCCTCCCCAGTATCTGTATTCTTCCAATATCAAACCGTGAAATTGTCATCTCGCCAATTTTTCACTACCCTACAAGACATTCCGGATCGGATTTCGGTTTCATTTAGTTTCCGGTCGCCAGTGGTAATACCTGGCCTATCGAGAGGGGGAAATTTTTCTCAGGATTTACAGGATTAAATAAGTACATTGAACACCGATCTGAATATCCCCGGGACATAATCCTGTTAATCCTGTAAAATCCTGTAAATCCCGTGGAAATTTTTCTTTCCTCTATATACTGAATAGAGCTGCGACAGGAAACTGGGAACTGGAAACTGGAAACAATATCTATGTCATCGACAGAAGAGGCAAAACGCGAGTTGCCGCTGGTGGCCATCATCGGCCGTCCAAACGTCGGCAAGTCCACATTATTCAATCGTTTAATCGGCGCGCGGAGGTCGATCGTCGGAGATCTGCCTGGCATTACGAGGGACCGTATTTACGGGCAGGCTGAATGGCAGGGGCGGAACTTTCGCGTTGTGGATACGGGTGGGATTGTACCCGATGATGAGGCGCTCATCCCGGCCAACATCTTCAAACAGGCCCGGACGGCAATTGAAGAGGCTGAATTGTTGCTCTTCATAGTCGATGCGCGCGAGGGAGTGACTCCGCTCGACCTCGATATCTCACGGATTATGCGAACGCTTCACAAGCCTGTGCTGGTCGTTGCCAATAAGGCCGATTCCGTTCGCATCGCTGAGTTGACGGGTGAATTCCATCAATTCGGGTATGAAGACGTCTATCCGCTTTCAGCCGAGCATGGCGGAGGGATTGGAGAACTGCTTGACGCCATAACCGAACGGCTGCCTGAGGTCGAGCAGGATGAGAAGGAAGGGCGGGACATCAATGTGGCGATCATCGGTCGTCCGAACGTCGGCAAATCATCGCTCATCAACAAGCTGCTCGGTGAGGAGCGCGTCATCGTTTCGCCCATTCCCGGAACGACTCGTGACGCGGTCGACAGCCTGGTCGAGACCATCGACGAGGAGCATGGCCAGATTCGCATGCGGCTGATCGATACCGCTGGAATCCGTCGCAAAGGTAAGACCACCGAGATGGCCGAGAAGCTTTCGGTCGTCATGGCGCGCAAGCATATCGAACGGGCCGATGTCGTTCTGCTGGTCATCGATGCCATCGAGGGAGTCACCGCGCTCGATGCCAATATCGCCGGCTATGCCCATGAGGCCGGGCGTTCGGTCATCATCATCGTCAATAAATGGGATGCCGTCGAAAAGGACACCTACACGACAAATGAATACGAGCAGAAGATTCGAGACACCATGAAGTTTCTCGATTATGCCCCGATCATCTTCATCTCTGCTTTGACCGGCCAGCGACTGGTCAGGCTGCCGGCGCTTATCGCGCGTGCACATAAGGCGCGCAACATGCGCATCACGACCGGGCAGCTCAATCAGTTCTTTCATGAACATCTGGATCAGCCCCGCGCGACGATTTCCGCCCGCAGCCGGCTCAAGGTGCTCTACCTGACTCAGGCAGGCATTCGGCCGCCGACCTTTGTCGTCTTCACCAGCGGAACGAGAGCCAAACTGCATTTTTCATACGAGCGTTATCTTATCAACAGGCTCCGGGAGTCCTTCGATTTCTTCGCCACTCCAATTCGGATCAAGCAGAAGAGCCGCACCAGGAAATCGTAATTGGAACAACTGTCATTTCAAATTGAATACCTGGATCGCGAGACACAGGCGCGCGCCGGTCGAATCGAGACGGCGCACGGCATCATTGAGACTCCTGTCTTCATGCCGGTCGGGACGGCCGGGACCGTCAAGGCGATAACACAGGAGATGCTCGAACAACTGGATGCGCGGATCATCCTCGGCAATACCTATCACCTCTTCCTGCGCCCGGGGCACGAGACGATCTTCAATCTCGGAGGGCTTCATCGCTTCATCGCATGGGACCGCTCGATTTTGACCGACAGCGGCGGTTACCAGGTCTTCAGCCTTGGCGATCTGCGCAAGATCAGAGAAGAAGGCGTGGAATTCCGATCGCATCTGGACGGCTCGAAGTGTTTCATATCGCCTGAAGTCTCGATGCGGATTCAACATGCTCTCGGGTCCGATATCGTTATGGCCTTTGACGAATGCACGCCATATCCCGCCACAATGCAGGAGGCCCGAAAGTCGCTCGAACTGACGACTCGATGGGCGCATCGTTCGCGCAGTGAATTCAATCTGCTCAAAGGGACGCCGCTATCGACATGCCGCGCGCCTTCGCTCTTCGGTATCATCCAGGGCGGCGTCTATGCAGATCTGCGCCGCGAAAGCCTCGATCAGTTGCTCGAAACAGGTTTCGAGGGCTATGCCATCGGAGGACTCAGCGTCGGGGAAGAGAAGGCACACATGTACGATACCGTCGAATTCATCGCGCCGCTCATGCCGACAGACAAGCCCAGATACCTCATGGGCGTCGGGACTCCCGAGGACCTTGTCGAATCGGTCGCGCGTGGAGTCGACATGTTTGATTGCGTGATGCCGACGCGCAACGCCCGCAATGGACAGGTCTTCACTTCAGCCGGAAAGCTCAACATTCGCAACGCACGGTATGCCGCCGACCAGGCCCCTCTCGACCAGTCGTGCGAATGCGCCGTCTGCCGCCGCTACAGCCGGGCTTATATCCGCCATCTCTACAATTCCGGAGAGATCCTCGCCGCCACTCTCTGCTCGTATCACAACATCGCCTTCTACCTTGACACCATGCGACAGATCAGGCAATCTATTGCACTTGGCGAATTCACCGGTTTTCGTAAACGGTTTCTGGAAAGCTATAATCATCAGAACTGATTCCAGATTGTGAAGCTGAATTGTGAAGTTGAATTGTGAAGCTGAATTGTGAAGATCGATGATTGAGTCAGGTCTCGGCAGGTTTCCGGGTATGCTAATTAATCGCATCGGAAATCGCCGGACAACAATTCCTAGAAAAGGTTGACCCCCCTGGTAATGTCGCAGCATATCGCTCTATTCCTGTTTCAGGCACAAGGTGGTGGAAGCGCCCTTGGGATGTTCATTCCGATGGTGCTCGTCTTTGTGCTCTTCTATTTTTTGATTATCGTCCCTCAGCGCAAGCGTCAGAAAGCGGTCGAGGCGATGCTCAACAACCTCAAGCCCGGCGACAAGGTCGTGACCGGCGGCGGCGTTTACGGTACAATTGTCAGCATACGCGAGGACAAGCGGACTGTGCAGCTCAAGATCGCCGAAAATCCGGTCGTCCGGGTCGAGGTCGCTCGTGCATCGATCTCGGGTCTGCAGGAAACGACTGAAGAGAAGAAATAGCGTCAAAGAGTAATAGATTGCTGCCCCGGATCAAGATCAACTCCGGGGTTTTACTGCGTACATTAAAATCGCATTGAATCCTTGTATCGAATATTAATTCAGTTATTTATTCCGTCCCGGATCCTCAGTCGAAACACGAGGGCCCGGTTGTTTGAATGGCAATATGATTAAGAATCTTCGCACACGTGGCATAGTTATCGCCGTGGTTACGCTCGGGTCACTTATCTTCATGTTCGGTCCCTGGAACAAGGACAAGGACTACAAGCGCAGCGCATCCGATTTTTTCAAGCCGGCCAGCCTGAAACAGAACCTTTCAGAGAATATCAAGCTGGGGCTTGACCTGCGCGGAGGCACTCACCTGGTCATGCAGGTGCAGGCCGATGATTACATCAAGGCCATCACCGAAGGCAACCGCCAGAAAGCCGTCGATGAACTTAAAAAAGCCGGTATCGTAGTGACTGACGTCAAAACGCCCGCCAACGGCAAACTGGTCATCGAAACGCCGAACGCTGAAAAACATACAGACATACGCGACCGGCTGCTGCCCATCTTCGGCAGTGACGCCTGGGAGGTGTCGACAAACTCGGGCACGCCCGCAAGCGTGACATTCACGCTTCTCAATTCGGTCTCGGACATCTTCAAGCGCGAAGCTACCGATCAGGCGAAGACGATCATCGAGCAGCGCATCAATCAGTTCGGCGTCGCAGAGCCGACCATCCAGCTGCACGGTCGAGAAGAGGATCATCAGATCCTGCTCCAGATGCCGGGAGTCGACAATCCCGAACGGGTCAAGGAGCTGATCAAGGGTGAGGCCCGGCTCGATTTGAAAGCGGTCGTTGTACCAGGCACACTTTACAATACAAAGGATGAGGCCATCGCCAGTCTTGGCGGCAGCATTCCGAGCGATCGAGAGGTTCTGCCGATCAGCGAGACTCGCGCCGACGGCACGGCTTTCCAGGGTTTTTACGTCCTCGAGAAGACGCCGATCATCACCGGCGCTGATCTGCGCGATGCGCGTGGCGTTCCGTCACAGCAGGGCGCCGGTTATCGCGTCAATTTCAGTCTCAAACCCGGAGCCGATGAGCGGTTCGGCAGCTGGACCGAAAAGAACATCGGTAATCTGCTCGCCATTGTTCTCAACGATCAGATCCGCAGCGCTCCTTCAATTCGCAACAAGATCACAGATACGGGCGAGATCACCGGCAGCTTCTCGAAACAGGAAGCCGAGGATCTGGGCCTCGTGCTGCGTTCGGGCGCCCTGCCGGCCAAGATCGTTTACCTTGAAGAGCGGACCGTCGGACCGTCGCTCGGAGCCGACTCGATCCGCCAGGGGATCTTCGCCTCTCTCGTCGGGCTCGGACTGGTCGTCATCGTCATGCTCTTCTATTACAAATTCTCAGGCATCAACGCCATCGTCGCACTGGTGCTCAACCTGATCATCCTGCTGGCCGGTCTGGCGCTCTTCGGCGCCACGCTCACGCTGCCCGGCATCGCCGGAGTGATTCTGCTGATCGGTATGGCGGTCGATTCGAACGTCCTTATCTTCGAGCGCATACGTGAAGAACTGCATGCCGGCAAGGTCGTCCTTTCCGCTGTCGACACGGGTTTTGCCAAAGCTCTGGTGACGATCATCGATACCCACGTGACAACCATCGTCTCGGCGGGTTTCCTCTATTTCTTCGGCACCGGCCCGGTGCGCGGCTTCGCCGTCACATTGACGATCGGACTGCTCGCCAACCTCTTCACCGCCGTCTATGTCTCGAGGACGCTCTTTACCTGGACGCTCACGCGGGGAGGCCGCCGCGCCGATACGATCAGCATCTGATCACGTGACGGGACTTTGATTTTTTTGCAACTTTGAATGCCTTATTGGTTGAACTATGATCGAGATTTTTAAAAACGCCAACTACGATTTTCTGAGCAAAAAATGGCTCTTCATCGGTTTATCCTGGATCCTCATTCTGGCGGGTCTGGGCTCGGTTCTATACCGTGCGTTTGACGGCAAGGATTACACGCAGCCATTCAACATGGGCGTCGATTTCTCGGGTGGAACGCTGGCCAGCGTCAAATTCAATGCTCCGCCGGACGTCAACAAACTGCGCAGCGCGCTGGCAGCCCAGGGGATCGAATCGTCAAAGATAACCATCCAGCCCGTCGGGGACGAAATCGGTCAGGCCCCTAAGCATGAGGTTTTAGTCCGCTTGCCCAATCTGGTCAATGTCGTGGTCAGGGAAGGTCAATCGCTGACCGCCGCCAAGGCTACAGACGATGCGGATATCGGCAAACAGAAGATTCTGGCCGCTCTGGCTACTTTCAATCCGCCGGGAAATGAAACAAAAATCGACGTCAACAAGCTCGGCAGCGATGATCTGTCCTCGGAATTGCAGAAAAGGGCGGGGCTCGACGCCGAGCGCGCGAGCGATGTCGCCAAACGCATCGTCGATTACCGCGAAAAGTCGCGCGGCGGTCTGATCGGAAATATCAGCGAGGTCAAAAACCTTGGCGGGATTGAGCCACAGATCGGGGCCAGCCTCGATCAGAACTTTTTCGCCGGTTCGGTGGCTGTCAGAAGTGTTGAAGCCGTCAGCCCGCAGGTCGGCGCCGACCTGCGCGATCGGGCCATTCTCGTGACACTCGTTTCGTGTCTCGGAATGCTCATCTACATCTACTTCCGATTCAAGTCATGGGGCTTCGGCATCGGAGCTGTCGTTGCGGTCTTTCACGATGTGCTGGTCACGCTCGGGTTCTTCTCGATCATGCAGTGGGAGATCAATCTGACTGTCATCGCGGCCCTCCTGACTCTGATCGGGTATTCGATGAACGACACCATCGTCATCTTCGACAGGATCCGCGAGATGATGAGGACTCGCCGCCGTGAAGGATTGGTTAAAGTCACCAACGATGCGATCAACCTGACGCTCTCCCGGACGACATTAACTGCGGGTCTGACATTCCTGACCGTCGTGGCACTGCTTGTCTTCGGCGGCGAAGTGCTGCGCAGTTTCTCATGGACGCTCTTTATAGGCATTCTGATCGGCACCTATTCATCGATCTTTATAGCCAGCCCGGTCATGCTCTGGTGGGAAAACTGGCAGGCCGGAAAGCGTTCGAAACTGGCCGGTGCGCCGGCTGGATCCCCCTCTGCTTCGACAGCACAGGGCGGTTCCTCATCGGGGATTTCCGCGGGCGGCGTGACTGAATCGATGCTGGCGGCTGCCGGCGTCTCGACAGCCCCTCGCAAACCGCGCAAAAAAGGAAAATAACCCCCCGATTTTCGGGGATTCCAGGGTGCCCGGGTTCTTCGAACTGGCTTTGCGGTCCTCTTCAGTCCGAGCCGCGGCAACCCTTTGAAGGGGGACCATCGCTCCTTATTCATGTTTTATGCAGGGTTTCATGCTTGATTTCATGATGGAATCACGCGGTGAAATGGTTAAACAAAAGTTGCGAAACGTCTTGACTAGATAACGCCCAGATAGTATGCTCCTCCGCGTTGCTGACCCTTCAAAAAACAAGTTGTAAACAATTTCGTCACTGATTAACTGTAAGCCCTGGGCGAATAGTGTAATAGTGTCGAGAGTGAGGATCTGGGATTAAGACGTGGTTCATTCACGGAACTGCACTTGATCAACTCGCTCAGCATTTGAAAAATCTGTTCAGCGTGTCGCCGGACATCGTTCGGCCCGGCACAACCGTTCAGACAGCATCAAGTTATTGCAGGGACGGCAGGACGGTGAAAGCCGTGTAGTCTCATTCACTAAATTACCAGATCATCTGTTATCAAAAATCTTTGCGGTCGTCACTGATAAAAGTCAATTGTCGATTCCGCCTCTTCATCCGGATAAATGTCAGTCGAATGGCAGGTAAATGGAAAAGAGATGCAGAATGGCAGTGTATGACGGGTAGACGTTCGAAAGCAGGGAGTCCCGGGTTCAGAGGGAATTTCCCGAACGTTATCGGCCCATCGGCCCATCGTCATTGAAGTCAAGGGAGGGCGAAAAGCCATGTTTGACACGTTAATCGAGTCGTCCAACCACGGTAAAGAGAACAGTCGGACAGGGTTGTTCCTTTTTATCACAACAGTCGTCTATGTGATCGGACTGTTGAGCATCGCCGTGGGAACGATTCTCTATATGAATCCGGGACTGGCGGATGCATTTGATGTTGCGACGATGCTCGCGCCGCCGCCACCGCCTCCAGCTCCGCCACCGCCGGCTGCAGTGCAGGTGGTGGTCAAGAACGTACCTGAGATCACGACCTTTACTCCGCCCAAGAAGCCACCCGAGAGGATTCCTGATCCAACCCAGGTGACCTCGCGCCCGGTTGTCTCTGCGGTTTCTACTGGTGTTCCAGGTGGCGTCCCCGGTGGTCAGCCCGGTGGAGTACCGGGTGGTGTGGCCGGCAGCAGGGGGGATGATGCCCCGCCTCCGCCTCCGCCGCCGCCGCCGCCTCAACCGACGCCGACTCCGCCGCCCAAACAGATCAAGGTCTCCGGTGGTGTTCTGCAAGGCAGCGCCCTTCGTCGCGTTCAGCCCCAGTACCCGCCAATCGCCAAGGCTGCCCGTGCTTCCGGTGCGGTGCAGGTTCAGGTCACCATCTCTGAAGAGGGAAGGGTGATTGATGCCGCGGTCGTGAGTGGCCACCCGTTATTGCGTGATGCCGCTTTGCGCGCCGCCCAGCAGTGGCTTTTCAAACCGACGGAGCTCTCCGGCGTTCCGGTCAAAGTTCAGGGCGTTCTGACATTCAACTTCACCTTGAATTGATCTTCCGTCCGGAATGGCTTGCTGCTCGACCGGAACGAATGGCAGTTCTATACCCGTCGTTGGCGGGAACCGATTGTGGTTAGCCAGAGTCTACTATGATGACGGACAGGTTACAGCTGGAACCACGAATAATTAAGGTCTGTCTTCTGCGTCTGAATACCGGCTGATATTAATCAGCCGGCTGCAATCAACTAAAATTCTTTCAGTAACTATTTTGGAGGACTTCGATATCATGACACTAATGCTTAGCCAGATCTGGTTGGCAGTCGCTTCATTCGCCTTTGCTCTTGCCGAAGGCGAGGCCCAGGCTTTCGACTTCTCGTTGATGGGAATGCTGCGTAACCTCGGCGGTGTAGCTTTAGGCGTGCTGGTAGTTCTTTTGATCATGTCGATCTGGTCGATTGCGATCATGGTCGAAAGGTATCTGACCTACAGCGCCGCCAAGAACCAGTCCCGCGAATTCGCCCCTAAAGTCGCGAACGCGCTCAAAAATCAGAAGATCGATGAAGCGATCAGCCTTTCGGACAAATACAAAAAGAGCCACCTGGCGATGGTCGTCAATGCCGGTCTTCAGGAGTTTCGATCTCACCAGCTGTCGAGCGAGATCTCGGGCGACATAATCGATGCATCGAAGCGCGCCCAGCAGCGTGCTGCCGCCATCAAGATTTCCGAATTCAGGCGCGGCCTCTCCGGGCTTGCGACGATCGGTTCCACCGCTCCGTTCGTGGGACTGTTCGGAACGGTGTTCGGAATCATCAACGCCTTCCAGGGAATGAAGAGCGCTGAGTCGGCCGGTATTTCCGCCGTCGCCGGTGGTATCGCCGAGGCGCTGTTCGCTACCGCATTCGGACTGCTCGTGGCGGTTCCGGCTGTGTGGCTGTTTAACTATTTCACCGGCAAGGTCGAAAATTTTGTCGTTGAAATGGATAACTCCTCGGCCGAGCTGATCGACTACTTCCTGAAACAGCGCGGCAAGAAATAGCGTTTTCCGGAGTTTCGAATCCTTCACCGGCCATGAACTGAAAGACCCGAAGGGGCTCAGCGCAAAATGAGTTTGGTTGCCTGACCCCCTCCCGGGACATCTTTTCCGGCTCTGCTGACCGATAGATCGATTCTCCGAGAAGCTGTGTTTCATGTCCCAATTTCTTAAGTTTCAAGGAGGAACAATATGGGAATGACAGGTGGTGGCGGGAGTGATGCAATCAATTCGGAAATCAACGTGACTCCGATGGCGGATATCATGCTGGTTCTGCTGATCATCTTCATGGTGATCACTCCGTTATTGCAGTCCGGAGTAACCGTGACGCTCCCGAAAGGCGATAGCCCTGAAGAAGATGCCAATATTATCAAGGATACAGCCGTAGTTGTGGCCATCCCATCGGAAGGGATGTACTATCTTGGCCGTGATCTTATACAGGGCAAGGATAATCTGATTGCCACGATCAAGTCCCGCATGGGTGTTCTCAAGCCGAGCGATCCCCAAATCGTTTACATCAAGGGCGGAATCAACGTCAATTATGGTGAGGTCGTTACTGTAGTTGATTCCATACGTGAAGCCGGCTTCGATCAAATCGGACTTGTTGTCGACAAGAAGAAAGAGAACGAATAATCATTAAGGATTAAAGGAGTATTGTCATGGGAATGAGTGGCGGCAGTGGTAAAGGTGCTGTCCCCTACATCAATGTCACACCTTTCATCGATGTTTTGCTGGTCTTATTGATCATCTTCATGGTTATCAGTCCGCAAAAACCTCATCGATTTGAAGCCAAGATTCCGGAAAAACCGCCTGAAGAGTTGAGGGATACGCCGCCGGATCCTTTCAGTCTGCTGGTTACAATTCCGCGAAGCGGTGGTGGGTATAAGCTGAATACTCAGGAGGCCAGGGATTTGAATGACCTTTTGAAGCAGCTCGAATCAGCGATTACCGGACGCCCGGCGGATAGAAAGGCTGTTTTTATCAAAGGCCCGCGAACACTGGCTTACGGTGAGGTGATCAAGGTTATTGATATTGTCAAGCAGGCTGGCGGACAGCCGATCGGATTGCAGATCGAGGATCTGGAGCAGTAGTTATGAATCCGGTATTTGATTCATAAACCTGACGGACTTGAGAAGTCACATTCCATTTATGGCGATTGCCGCCGTGGCGGCGGTGATCGCCAGTGCCATTAATTTTTTTACCATAGTTCAGGGAGAGCACATAAAGAGTTATGAAAGTCTTCCGCAAATTAGCAACCCCGATCACGCTGGCGGCAATTTTTTGCCTTGCCGGTTTCAGTTCCGGCTGCGAGTATGCCAAAAAGGTCATCGCCAAGGACAAGATAAATCAGGGAGCGATTCTGTATAACCAGGGGCGAACGAAAGATGCGCAGGTATTCTTCAAGGATGCCACCGATCTGGACAGCAACAATCCGATAGCCTGGCTCTATTACGGCGCTACTCTGGTTAAGGATTACAAGTCGCAATCTGGAGAGGAACGGGTGCAAACGGCCAATCTGGCGCTCGACGTATATAAAAAGGCGAAAGATCTATCAGGCGGAAATTGCACGACGGAGGATAATGCGATCAGCTATATTGCGACAATTTACGATGATCTCGAAAAGGCCGATGAGAATCGTGAATGGTTGTTGAAACGAGCTGAGGGTCCTTGCTCAACCAAGGAGATCAAGGCGACCACCTATTATTCGATCGCGGTCAAATTCTGGACTGTCTCATACGATCAGACGACCCGATATGCGGATAAGGGCGCAACTAACCCATTCCATTATCGCAACATGGACTATCCGGCTGCGCTGCCCGACAAGGTTAAGAGCGAAGAGGCGATCACCAGGGGACTCGAGTATATTGAGAAATCGCTCGAGGTCGATCCGGAATACGTTGACGCCATGTTCTACAAGGGACTGCTCTATCGCGAACGCCAGAAACTGACCAAGGAAGAGGCCAAGCGCAAGGAACTTGACCAGCTGGCGCAAAAGATCTCTGACGAAGCATCGGCGCTTCAGAAGAAGAAGGAAGAAGCGGCGGCTCAGCAGGCACAGCAACAGCCTGCTCCGCAGGGCTGATCAGCCGGCACTTCCCCGGAATTTCAGAGACAACTGGATAACCGACGCAGCCGGAGCAGTTTCGCTCACCGGCTGCGTTTTTTATTTCGGAGCACCCGATACTCCCTTTTCGGCGTTTTGTCGGCGGGTGAGTTCCGCCTTTAACCTGATCAAGCCGCGGCCCATGGCCCATTCATGATTCCACCTGAAGATCGGCTTAAGAACAGGAGAGAGCAGGCGGATGAGCGGTTTTTCAGCCCGGATCACCCAGTCGAACCGAATGTCGGTTCCGGTGGTGGCTTCACTCAGCGTCCAGCGTCCATTACCGACGAAATCTCCGGTTGCAGCGATCTCGATCGTATGCGGTCGTTCGTGACTGATCGCTTCGGCAGTCCAGTGCAATCGGTAAGGCAATCGTCCACGGGTATGAAAGTCGATGCGGTCACCAATGCCGTCTGAAAGCCCTGAACCGTGGTGCGTCGCGGCCAGGTATACATCTGGCCACCATCTTGGGTAATCACGACCTTCCTTAAGAATCTCATAGACCATTTCACGTGGCGCTTCGACGCGCCATTCGGTGAGAAATGTATAGAGGTTGTTGGGCATGATCTATTTCTCGCATCGGTAAGGTCAGCCGGCGTCTTCGGCGGGATAACGTTTTTTTGAGAGGATCAGATACAGAATGAAAACGAGCAGACCGGTGAAGGTCAGGAAGACGACGATCTTCAGTACTCCGACAATGGTCGATAACATGGTCAGCCCGAGACGAATGCTCTCGAAGGTCAAAAAAACGCTGGTCACGATAGAGCTGAGCAGCGCAAGTATCTTGAGGATCGATGCCATTTCTCCACCTTTCGCGGACCTAAAAATCTCTGTTGGCGACAGCTGCCGAACCTGTGGACTTCAACCGAATGTCTCCGCTGACCGTTCTCAGAGTGACCGTCGTCGGAACGCCGGCGGCCGTTGTTAGAGGCAGATTTACTCCCTGTATGGCTGAGCGTTCATTGCGTGTGAAATCAAGTTTATCGAACCCCTGTACGCGTATACGCCCGAAATCCGTGAGAGCATCGATTCGGAATTCAGTATCATCGGGAAGTGCGACCTGGATCCGCCCTTTTTCATTGACCGCTTTGATCGCACCCGAGAGCTTTTCATCGGTCGAGAGATTGATGGTTCCGATTCTTGTAGTAAGGTCGAGCGTGCTGCGAAAATCCCTGACCGTAATATCCTGTGACGTTTGAGCGATGACAGGTCCGGTTACACCAACGATTTCGATCGTGCCGTCATTCGATCGGATTTGCGCAGAGCCGGTGATATGTCGCGCGATCGCCCGGCCTGAAGTGTTATCGATCGTGACATTACCTGATACCGTATCAACATCGATTCGCGTATTTTGTGCGGTGATCTTTAATGGGCCTTTGATGTTTCTGAATTCGAGACGGCCATTTCGGCTCTCTTCAATCATGAGGATCGGGGCGATTGGGATGGTTGTTCCGGTCGTTTCTGATGTCGGAGTCTGCGTGGTCTCGGTTCCGATCTCGTTTATTTCCAGCCTGGCATCATTGACACGGGCACTAATCGGGCCGGCGGCCCGCTGAATCAGAGTGCTTCCGCCTTTTAAATCGAGCGAGATTTTGCCTGTGATCTCGCGTAATTCGGCGTTCCGGCGGTAATTGAGCAACTGGACATCGCCACGGATATTGCGCAAGGTCACCGAACCCCGCGGGTTTTCAATCCGGATCCCGCCCTGGTGATCAATCACTTCGACCTGCTCCCCATTGCTGATTGAGTGATCGCCCCGCAATCCCTCCAGTGTGGTCGGACCAAGGGCATTGCTGACCTCGATGGAGGTTGTCATCTCTCGTGGAATTGCGATCTGGATAAGAGTGTTGAAGTCGTTCTCGACCCCGGGTGCGTCCACTTTGAGCCTGACAATGCCTCCATCTTCGACAATTGCAAGGTGGATCCTGCGTGCGATCTGCCGGGCCTCCTCTTCATTGATGGTTCGAATCCGCTTGACCAGTCGAACATTGGCCTGGGGCTCGGTCGAAGCCGTGATTTTTACATCTCCCGTCGAAGAATCGATGATCAGTCTCGAATCGGGTTTCAACGCCAGCAACCGGACAGGATCGTCTTCTATTTCGACACGATTGCCAAACAGATAATCGCGTACCCCGGTCATTCGCCCGAGCCTTGCATTGAGATTCTTGAGATAGTTCTGATTCTGGCCCAGGAAGTGGGCGCCGATTCCTGTCGAAACAATCAAAATCATGATCGTCAGCGCACCGGGTGAAAATGCGTGCGGACGCTTACCGTTTTCGATTCGATGAGTATATTGCCTGAGAATGCGGCCGATGATATAGGCCAGCAACAGCCAGAACCAGTAGGCGCCGAAAATGCGAATGAATGAATGTTCGCCACGCAAATTGGCAGAGAGCAGGATGCCGCCAATCGAGCTAATCATCAATCCGCCGACCGGAGAGACAGGATGCCGGTCGATAAGATGCCCCGCCACGCGAACCAGACCGGCGAGAATCAGAAAGATGGGCCAGTAACGCGTCAACAGTTGCAGGGCATATGACCGCTCCGGAGTAACGAAGAAAAAGACCCCGAGACCGATCAAGCCGATACCCAGTAATAAGGTCGCTATTCGTTTGAGCATTTCATTGAAGTGTACGAAGATGATGACCGGTCAGTTCCCGATGTAACTGTCATTCCGTGTCCTGTCCGCGTGAGCGAATTCACCAGTCGATTTGTCGAATGAAGGTGGGATAACCGACGGCGGCGGAGTCCGATAGATCGTCCTGGCGGATGGTTCGTTTCTGCCCCGGGAGAACCCGCGCAACAGGAAGAGTCCTGCCAGAATCAACAGGAACGGCCAGAATCGCTGAAGAATATCGGGGATCGTGAGATTGAGTATGGACAGCACTCCGATGCCAAGCAGGAGTCCTCCCCAGAGCCTGGTATTCTCACGCAGGCATAACTTCAGGCGGTCGTCCTCGGCCTGAAGGTCTTCTCCGCTTCGCTGATGCCGGGCAGACCGGTATGCATCGTAAATTGAGAATATGTATGTGCCTGCCACTCCGAGGCCGAAGACGACTTCAAGCGGGTTGTTGAAGATGTCCGCCAGCATCGACAAACCGAGGATGATCGTGAAATGAACCAGTGCTTTGACGTTTTGACCGTTATAGGCCGCACCCAGCCCCGGAATAAGCCCCATCAGCACGGCAATCAAGGGGGATTTCTCATCCTGCCGGGCCCGTGCGCTTTCTCCTGAATTGCGCCGCAGCGATTCGATGCCGGCGACAATGCAATCCTGGCAATAGGGGAAACCCTTAATTCTATGGTCGCAACGCGGACACAGTCCACGGTCGCACGAACTGCACCTGACTGTTGCAAGCGTCTGAGGATGAGAGAAACAATTCATTGTCTGATTATCCTGGATTCAATTGCTTACTCGGGTTTCTTTCCGTTTCGCTGATGTTTTCTTACGGATATCTCCGCCGCATCATCATTTCGACGTTTCTGGTCGCGTTCAATCCTGGATGCCCTCTTCAGAGTTTCATCATTCTTTTGAGTCCGCTCCGGAATTGGATTTACGGATGGAGTGACGCCGCCGTCGAAAAGCAGAGTATTGACTTCATATGAGACGCGCCTGAAACCCGTCCGGGCCATTGCCTCAGTCTGATTCAAGGCCCTCTGCCCCTGATTGACCAGGATCTCCGCTTGTGATCCGGCTTGAACAGCCATCCCGCTGACGCTCCCGAAGCGCGAAAGAATCAACAATCCGCTGGCGGAGACGATCAATGCGGCAGCCGCCATCTGTGGCGTCCAGAAGATGTCGAACCAGCCCTGCAGCATTCTTCGGGCGGCCATTTGCAGCCGGTCGAAGAGCCCTTTCCCGCGCGAGTCCACGCCGAGGGTCGCAGCCACGATCCGGTCGTGAAGCGTCGCGGGGACATCCACTTCCGTCTCTTTTATCTCGTGGCACATGTCGATCGCTTCTTCGATTCCGCCCATCAGCCGCCGGCACTTAGTGCATTTTTCGAAGTGTCCCTGAAACGTCTGGAAGGTGGGCGCCAGAATGACGCCGTCGAAAAAGCTCTCGATCAGCTTGTCGAAATCCGCGCAACTGAGCATTTCGCCGGCTGTCGTCGCGGCGATGATTCTGTTCTCCAGCCCTGCCGGCTCGTCCACTTCATCGCGTGAGATGGAGTTCAGCGCCTGCACCATCTGCCTGACATCGCTGTACAGCCCCCGACATTCGCGACACATCAATCGATGCGTCGCGCATTCAGCTCTCGTCCGCGAATCAACCGCGCCGTCGAGATAATCCGATATTGTTTCCTGAAACTTTATGCAATCCATGCGCACTCTTGAACTACCGATCGTTTATTTATTGCACCCGTCACCCGGGACTTCTTACCTGCGGCTTCGATGATTAACAACCGGGTGGGGATGTCTCACGAAATCCAGACCAGTTGCGTTTTATGGCCGCCTGCCGGATGAAACCTCAGATCGTTTCGACCACCTTCATACGTCGAAGTATCTTGGCCAATTCGATTCTTCCCCGATTGATACGGGATTTGACCGTCCCAATCGGAATCTTCAGGATCTCTACGATCTCCTGGTAGGTCAGTTCCTCGATATCCCGCAGAATGACGCACTCCCTCAAATCTGGCGGGAGCTTGGCAATCGCGGCATGTACCTGGAGCGACCTTTCGCTCCGCTCAACTCCACGATCCGGCGCATCATGTCTGCTCTCGAGGTGATATTCGTGATCACCGATATCATCGCCATGGTCAGTCGGCGTTCGACCGCGACGGCGATAATCGTCAATCACCAGATTACGCGCCAGCCTCATGAGCCAGTTCGCCAGGTCACCTGCCTGGGGATCGTACTGCTCAAGGGAACGATAGACGCGCACGAATACTTCCTGCGTCAAATCCTCCGCGGATTCATGCCTCCCCGTAAATCGATAGGCGAGGTTGTAAACCCTTCTGGAGTATTCGTGTACGACCTGTTCCCAGGCTGCGCTGTCTCCGGCACGGCATCGCCGCACCAATTCTGCATCCGTTTTAATCAAAGCCGCATTGGCTCCCACAGTAGGTTGTTCTCTCCTGATCAAGATATCACCAGTACCTTTCGCCAAGCCCTTGTCTCCAAAAGTGCTTAACGAGACGGGCGGGGGAAATGTTCAAAAATAGTGAATAGTGAAGAGTGATGAGTGACGAGTGATGAGTTCCCGGTGTTTTACAGGGAACTCATCACTCGTCACTCGTCACTCTTCACTATTCACTGTCATTTTATCGCTTTCACGCTCACCGGTTTGGAGAATATCTCGTTACTGACGACAAGGTCCAGCTTGATGGACTGATAGTTGACGCGGCTTTCCTGAATACCGTCGCGGTAGAAGTCGACGATATTCGGAAAAAGAACGCCGTCATATGTAACATATTGAAAAAAGCGGACTTCCTGGCGGACAAGGGCGCCGCCGGAGGTCTTCTCGAAGATCAGTTTTATTGGCAGATGATCTTTTCGATCGAGCCAGAGATATATAGAGCGGGTTGGAGCCGGTTCGATGAGCACCACGTCGGCGCGCTCACCGGGTTTCAATTCCTCTTTACCGTAGAATCTGATCGCGACTGAAGCTGACTCGCCTTCGCCTCGCAAAATCCTGTCGAGATCGTATTCCTGCCCCTCGGCATAATTCTTTATCTGTTCGCTGCTCTGATCCTTGAGGACTTCGTTATCGCCGTCGTAGAGCCAGCCGGTATTGCCGACATTAACCTGGATCCGCCGATCCTTTTTCTTGCCCTTGCCGAATTCTACCCGCTCGTGATCGGGGTAGACGATGATGTCGAGAAACTGGACGGGAATTTGTGACATGCCCTTGTTAAACGGAGTATATTGCCCGGTTGCAGTGATGGTTTTTATGCCTGAGTACTTTGATCCGCCGCGTGCAGCAATCACTTTTTTAAGAAGCTCATTGCCCAAAGTGACGTTGGCAGGATCCTCGGGATCAGCCCTCTGAGCCTCAACTGCCGGTGAAGCAATGAGAGCCATAGCCATAATCAGAAATGTTCGATAAATGAAGTTTCTCATCGTTTTGTGATTATACTCAAAAATAAGTTAAAAGTTGAAAGGTAAAAGTCAGTGAAAAGGTCCGATTATCCCAATACCGGATTGGCCTTCTTCGACTTTCAACTTTCAACTTTTAACTTTCGACTTCTTTTTATCTTCAAATTTCAGAATGGTTCCGCGATCGCCAACGGCCCAACCCAGGCTGGGGGAGAGGAAAAAGATCGCGCGGATGCGTCTGCCGCGGGCGAGGAAATCGTTCTGCCATGACATTCCGCCATTATCGGTCTTCATCAAAGCAGTATCATAGATAACGGCTTCGGCGGATCCTTCGCGAGGGGCGAAAGCCGCAGTCCAGCCGTTTTCGAGATCGATGAATTGAGTGAAATGGGTAGCGCTGCTCGGTGTGCGGTATTGTTGCCAGGTTCGTCCGCCATCCCGTGTATGGATGGCGAAGAAAAAGCGTCCCTCTCCATCCATCATTTCTCCAGACACCGTGCCGGTGTTCTGTTCGATGAAATGAACGGAATGAAGAACTCCGGGAGTAAATCGACCAGAACTGTATTGTGTTTGCAATGTCAGCGGGATTCGTTTCCAATTACGACCGCCGTCTGAAGTGACATAAAGTCCACCGATGTTGTTGCGGTCACGGCCATAAAAATTGCCGATAATCCAGCCATGGTCAGCATCGAGGAAGAAGATGTCGCTGAAGCCGTAGTTATATGTCGTCGATTCGACAGGCAGACCAATCAGTTTTTCCAGTTCAGAGACGGCCTGCCATTGCTCACCTCCGTCCGTGGTCTTAAGAATGGTGGCATTGCGACCGACTGCCCAGCCCGTCCGGGCATCGATGAAGAAAATACTAGTCACGTTGGACAGTTGTTTCTGCCTCCATGTCTTGCCGCCATCGTTTGTCAGCAGCAGGACCTTGTCTGAATCGCTTTTGCCCCCCTCCAAACCCGATTTTTCCATATCACCGAGCATCCATCCGGTATTCCAGTCGACAAATTGGATCAGGTTAATATCCGCCCTGGTGCCGCTGATCAGTGGTCTCCAGCTCATTCCGCCGTCTGTCGTACGAAATACAGATCCATCATCACCGCCGATCCATCCTGTCAGACTATCTATGAAAAAGATCGTGCGCATGTTTTGTGTGGTCAGCGCATGAGAGCCCGACATTTTCCAGTTAGAATTTTTAAAATTGAGATCCGGCAGGGCATTGGCAACAGGAGGTCCGCCGATGTGCGGTGATGGCTCTGCCGTCCTGACGGGATATGAGGGTGCATCGACCTGTCTTAAATCGTCAGGGAGTTGCGTCGCTGGAGGATCAGCCGGTTTGGCCACAAGCGGCTCCAGTTCAGGCTTGTGCTTGATTTTTTCGGCCGTCTTTGCGACATCCTCTGCTGAATTCTTCTCAGAAGACGCCGCGATTCGACGCTGTCTGATATTATTGGTTGCCGGCTCTTCCCAGGTCGCGATGAAGAAATCGGCGATCAACCCGCGTTTCCTGTATTTTTCGGCGATCGTTCGAGCTTCGGTGTTGGTTTTGAACTGGCCGATTCTGATGCGATACCTCGTGCCGAGGCCGGCGATCTCTGCCATCACCCAGTATCCATTCAGTCCCTTCGACTTCAGATCGGCGACGATCGTCTCGGCTTCCGATTGATTTTCGACAGCCGCGATCTGAATCGCATAGTTTTTCGCCTGGCCCCTCGTATCGACAATGATGTTGATGAGCAGAAGTGAAATGATGCCGAGATGAGAAATCCGATGCCACATAATCATTTTCAGAAATTTACGATTCAGCAGATTTCGGAATCGTGTTAATCCGGGGCAGCAACCGGGAAAACCCGCTGGATGGGACAAAAGCATCAAAATAATATCATCATCAGATCGATTTGTATTCTTAAAATTCAGTGCACTGGCGGAGCCATACGTTTTGTCGATACGATTAACCGTTGATTGAACCATCGATGATGTTACAATGTTGCGACGCGCCTCTGGAGTATGAGGGGCCCGATAATTGACTCAGGAGAATATGGAAGAAAGAATGAAGAAAAGTCATACGTTTTATCTTCTGCTCGCAGTAATCCTTATATCCGCTTGCCAGTCCGGCACAGCACCAGCAAATCAGACGGAATCCGCATCGCACGGCCATGACAATGCATCGACAGCGCCAACACCGCGAGTCCCCGCATTTTTTTCCAGTCCGACCGCGGCCAATCCGCTGCCGCCGGTGCTAGATCCGGCTCAATTCGATAATCCTGTCGTTTCGAAGGCCTACGAATTCGCACGGGCTAATCGGGAAATCTTCGCCCAGCAACCATGTTACTGCTATTGTGACGACGGATTCGGCCATCGCAGCCTGCTCGATTGTTTTGCAACCGATCATAGCGCCGGCTGAACGCTCTGTCTCAAGGAGGGTCTCCTTGTCGACAGACTTATCAAAGAAGGGAAGAGCGCACCGGAGATTCGCGAATTGATCGTCCGCGGAGACTGGCAAAACATCGTACTCGAATAGTATCTTCCTTAAATTATTACTTCAGGAAATCTGTGAAATTATGAATGCATTAGGAATAGTCAAGACGGCGCAATTGGGCGGTGATGTGGACGCCTATTGTGGCAAATGCAAGGAGACACGCGAGCACGTCATCGCAGCCCTCAACGAGAAGGGCGGAATCAGTCGCGTTCAATGTCGAACCTGCCAGAGCAATCACCTCTTTCGCGAACGCCAGACCAGAACTGCATCACCGCGCACCACCGCCGGAACAGGCAGAAAAGGTTCAGCCAAAGAGATCGATGATTCAGGTCCGCTCCGACCTTACTCGATGAAAGAGCGCTTTAATATCGGGGATCGGGTCGAACACGTCAAATTCGGGATAGGTGTCGTGGTCGGTGTCCGCTCAGAGAAGATCGATGTAAAATTCGGGCGGGAGATGAAGATCCTGCTTCATGCCGGTTAGGATGCATCTTTCAGATATTCGAGTACTTCTCGCAGGGCAATACCGCGATGGCTGCGCCCAGCCTTCTCTTCGATAGACAACTCAGCAAAGGTGCGGCCGGACGACGGATCGATGAAGATCGGATCGTAGCCGAATCCATTATCGCCTGACGGAGAACGCGCTATCCTGCCTTCGCAGATCCCCTCGAAGACCCTTCTGACTCCGTCACCGACCAGGGCTATGCTGCATCGAAAACGGGCGCCACGTTCACTATCCGGCACCTCCTGCATTTCGTCCAGAAGAAGTTCAACCTGCTCGGCGCTGCTCATTCCCTGGTCACCGTATCTGGCCGACAGGACTCCCGGCCTTCCGCCCAGAGCGTCTACTTCCAGACCAGAATCATCCGCCAGCGTCAATAGCCCCGTCCGGGAATGATAATAGTCGGCTTTCAAAAACGCATTCTCGGCGAACGTAACGCCTGTCTCCTCGACCGGCTCGATTTTATGGTCCAGGTCGTTGAGCCCGATCACCTCATAACCGGATGCCTGCAACTGATCCCTGATCTCAGCTACCTTTCCGGGATTTGTTGTGGCAATAAGAAGAATCATGTAAGTAGAAAGTAAAAAGTAGAAAGTAGAAAGTGAAGGATGGTGAACGCATCAACATCAACTCCCTTTATACTTTATACTTTTTACTTTCTACTTTCTACTCACTTTCGCGATAACGACGCTTACATTATCGTGGCCGCCGCGTTGATTGGCCAGTTCAATCAGGGTCTCGCATGCGGACTGAACTGGAGAACTGCTGGTCAGGCGAAAGATCTCTTCATCGCGAACCAGTGTTGTCAGTCCATCGGTGCAAAGGACGAAAGTGTCATCGATCTGAAGTGGGAGTGGATCAATGCGAATATCCGGTCTGAGGCTCTCTTTCAGTCCAAGTGCTTTGTCGAGCCAGTTGCGATCGGGGTGGCCGGCAGCTTCCTCTTCTGTGATCAGACCGTCGTCAAGCATCCGTTGCGCGCGCGTATGGTCGTGAGTCAGTTGCAGTATCCTGCCGTCTCTGATCAGGTAGATCCTGCTGTCGCCGGCGTGGGCGATGAAAGCCTGATCATCCTTTAAAACCAGAACAGCGCATGTCGACCCCATCCCCTTGCACTGGCGATCTCTGCCGGCGCGGTGAAGGATAATGCGATTGGCTTCAAGGATGGCGAATTCAAGTCTCTGGTGGATGGTTAGAGGGTTGTCCTCCTGGCTGAAAAATCCCTGCCTGATCGCCTGGACGGCAAGCTGGCTGGCGACCTGACCGCACGCGGTTCCGCCCAGGCCGTCGGCGATGATGAGCAGATGCAGGTGATTTCGCTCATCGCATATATGACCGATGGAATCCTCGTTTTCCTCTCTCTCCCGGCCTGTATCGGAAAGATGGGCGACTGTGACTTCGTAGTTCATATAAATTACGGTTTCTCGGCCGAAACAAAGGTCAGGATGGTGTTGCCAACCCGAATCTGATCGTAATTCTGGAGCGGATGAGCCTCGGATATTTCGCGTCCGTTGACGAAGGTCCCATTTCGTGACAGATCATCTTTGATCAGGCAGCGTCCATCCCTGAAGACCAGGATTGCGTGAGATCCGCTGACGGTCTCATCTTCTATGATGATATCGCAGACGGGATTTGCGCCCATGCGGTTATATCCGGCATAAATATGATAATCACGTCCGTCGGGATTGTTGTTGTATGTTATCAGCCAGCCGACGATCTTGCCTTTTGATGATTGATCGAGATCACCAGAAGCCGATGCCACCAGAGTATGACGATTCTGGGGCGGCGGAGGCGGGGGCGGAGCGGCATATTCGGTCAGAGGTTCGGCTGCGTGCGGCGGCTCCTCCAAAACTATCTGCTCTTCCTCCTGAAAAAAGACATGACCTGCATGTGGCTCGACCTCAGTAGGTTTATCCGAAGAAGCCGCAGTGCCCATCAACTCCTCGTATGCCGGGTGCGAGCTGATCACCTCTGTCGGTGGCATAACCGGCGTTTCGGACGGCTTAACAATCGGAGTCTCGACCGTCTCAAACATTGTCTCTCCGGTGTCAATTCTGGTGGAGAAGTCGCTGTTTAACTGACCGCCGACAGCTCCGCCGGCACTTTGTATCGCCGTCGCGGCGTCTTCGATCCGCGTCGCGAAATCGGCCTGATCGACGCTTTCAGGCTGCGGGCAATACGGACAATACTGATAAACTGCACTGTAAATATGTCCCTGCGAACAGTTGATCAAAGAAGTCGTGGATTCATTTTGTGAAGTGAATGGATTGCCGCAATTCCCACAGAATTTCGCGGAATCCATGTTCTGACTACGACAAACTGGACAGATCAGCATCTGATTCCTCCATATGACGGGCCGCTAATCTCATTGTCAATCGGATGATAAGTATCTGTGTATCCGGGATGAAAAGTTCAGTTGAATACTATCATGTCTTTCCGGTCAGTGAGAACCCCAGTCGGGTCGGGCATCTGCCTCTCCGAAATCCACAACCCGCAGTTTCAACCGGTCCGACTGGAATGGGATCGCAAAGCGTTTTTCGGCCCCGCTCGGTTCTGTAAGTGCAGAATACTTCAGCCAGACGCCGTAGCGGATGCCCATGCGCTTCCAAATCTCCCAGTTGGTGGCCGGGTTTGTATTGCCGACGGTTTTTCTGCCCGTATACAGGTAGAGCAGCGAAGGATTTGATGATGTGAGTACCGCTTCCTTCGGCAGATTTTGGTCAACCCAGCGCACCGTTTCTTCATTCTCCTCGAAATTCCGAACCCAGACCGGGCGATCTCCAGCCAGGCCATGATGTTGCAGGATGTAGTCGAGATTTCCGAAACTGTTGATTGCGACGATCAACCAGACTGCGCCGGCGGCCCAGCCCCAGTCCAGTTCTACGGCTCGCTGACGTGATAATCTGAACGATCTGGCGACGACTCTGACTCCGAGACCGAAATAGTAAAAGATCCATGGCGCGAGCGGGATGAAGAGCCGGAACGAGAAATAGACCCAGATGATCGACAATCCAACGGTCAGCATGAAGACCAGATCGCCGCTTGTTACCCTTGATCGCCATGCCTGAATCATGCCGATCATAGTGATCAGCAGCAGCGCCAGCGAGACAAGCGCCTTCGCCGGAGTTCTCCCCTGGCCGATTGCCGGCTCGGCTGCGCGAAACCATGGGTAGAGCACAAGCGCGCCGGTATGATGCTCGACGAAGAAGCTGAAGTTGAAAAATACGCGTTCGAAGTGCCCGATTTTCACTCCCTCTTCAAGCCCTATATCCGACATCTGGCTGCCATAGCCCTGAACGATATAGCTGTTTTGTTCGATCCGCTGCTCGGCGGTCGGAAGGTGGGTCTGCTGATAGAGAATCCATGGACCTGCGAAGATTATCACGCCGAGAGTGAATACCGCCGCCAGCGGGAATAGTCGTGACTTGATCAGATAGATGCCAATGGCGCCGATGACGACTATTCCAATTGATCGTGTCAGAAAGCTCCCCGATGCCAGCGCGGCAGCCCCGAGCACGTATTGCCAACCGCGCCAGTATCGCTTTTGTCCCATCGTTGTCCAGAAACGCCAGCTGCCGGGCTCACCGACCGTTCTGACACGGTCAATCACCACCATCGCGGCCAGTTGCAGGCATATGTAGATACATTCCGACATGACCGTCGAGGTGGCCAGAAAGACGAATGCCGGGGAAGTGGCAGTCGCCAGTCCGAGCGCCAGACCAAAAACGCGATTGACCGCGCGATCGCGCACGAAATGCAGGTAGACCAGCCATCCGCTGATCATCATCGCCGTGATCGATACCGATTTTAAAAGGTATATATTTTCAGGGAAGACCGGCCAGATCCGGTAAGCGATCGACAGCAGAAAAGGAAAGAGCGGCGGATAGACGGGCAGAATCCCCTGTGACGGCGAATTGATCAGCTGATATCCCTGTCCGGTTGCCAGTGATTTCGCCAGCACGACATACCACCCGTCATCAACCATCAACCCGATGACACGATCTATGCGCAGCAGGTATCCCATCAGAACGAAGACCGAAACCGCAGCGGCGATTGCATATCCACGCTGTTTTTCAGGCGGAAAGAGGGCGACCGGTTCCAGCTGTTCTGATTGTGATCGTCGTGTCCGGCCTTTTTGAGGCTGTATGGCGTTCTTGCGTCTCATTCAGGGCATTTAAAGCGGATCAGTACTCTGTAAACTAAGTCTTTTAAGATTTTCAACGCCAAGGACGCCAAGCCGGCCAAGTGGGTTTAAACGCCAAGGACGCCAAGTCGGCCAAGGAATTTAAATGAGAATAATGTGATCAGCATATTTGATTGTGCTTTTGGCGAAATGGATATTACAGCGAATCATCACTTCTTATAATCTCTTGGCCAACTTGGCGTTCTTGGCGTTGAATCCTTGGCTGTCTTGGCGTCCTTGGCGTTGAAAATTTTAAAACACTTAGTTTCAACGGTAATCAGGTTGAAAGCAAAAGTAAAAATCAGCGGATAAATCTAACATCATGCACCGGATGAGACAATAAATCACGGATCGTCATCGCGTGGAATCGATCTTTGAGAATCTCCACTTTTCGTCGAAGAAGCCTGCCGTCGCCACGCGGCCCAGCGTATGCGGCTGATCTGGCGAACTCATTTCTACGACCGCCCAATCCGGCAGCTTCGGTGTCTGCTGTGCATTTGTCAGATAGTGCTGTTCACGGAATGTGAAGGAGCTGTTGATGACCACATACCGATCAGGATTGGCCGGATTAGGGTAGATGAGGATCGGAATGTGACGCCGGGCATCAAAATTTTCGCGCCCCAGAGAGACCATAGTCGAGTTCCACCCGATCGGCAATCGATCGATTATTCTGGCGAGGAACCGGTTGCTTGTCGGATCACCCCACAGTATCAGGTTGCTCCTGTCGATCATCTCCGGGGTCACATCGGTATCATCGACGACTCGCGCTTCTCCCCTGAACTGGCTGCGCCACTGGGTCAATGCTCTCTCCATCTCAGCATCGATCCATCTCCTGACGCGATCGTTAATTGCCGGCCCGGTCGGCCGAATGAAGATAAAACTGCTCATGAAAGCGTCATCGATCGGCCCCTGCAGTCCGTGCTTCTTCTCGATTCCATCGCTCTCGATGCGTTCGACAGAAACCCAGCGGTCGCTGTCTTTTCTAAAATGCGCCTGCCAGGAACGATCTGAACGTGTGCGAGGGGCTTCGATGCGCTGTCCATCGATGATCGCGGAGGGCCGGCCCATGACATCGAACGGGCTCTGCCCGGCGGCCATTTCGAGGCTCAAGGCCCGAACGTTCATCGTCCGCACATCGACCGTCGATGAATCGACCAGCTCTGCGTCGATGCGCGCCCGCTCCCAGTGTCTTTCAAGGCGATCGATGGCGACCCAGCGCATGCGATTGTAACGCAAAGTCCAGGTCGTCAGCCTGACTCGACGCGGTAACTGGTCGCGCCCCTTCTCGACGATACTGTCTATCCTGCGGTCGATCTCCCTGATCGAATCCGGATGATATTTATGTTCGGTCTTCGGGCCGATAATGTGAACCAGTTCGATGCCCTCTGCCTTCAAGGCTCCGGCCATGATCTCAGCTGCCTGTTTCTGGCGATCGATCTCTCCGCTGTAGGCGACTGTCGGCAGGTTGAACAGGTTGATCGCATAATCTGTCGCATCATAAAGATGCCACAACTTCTGCTCGTACCAGGGTGGCATCTTTGCCGGGTCCTGCCTCAGTTTCAGATATTCTGCGGTCTCGGCGAAGCCTGCCCCCGGAGCGGCCGCTGCCCAGAGTCCCGCGTGGTGCGCGGCGATATGCCAGGTCGCTGCGCCGCCCATCGAAAATCCGCGAACGCTGATCCGGTTCTCGTCGATCGGATAATTTCCCTGAACGCTGGTGAGAGCCTCGAAAAGGTCTACCTCTCCGGCAAACTTGTTGGCGTTGCAATAACGCCCGTACGGATGAAGCACAAAAGCATTGTGCGGAGTGAACTGACCGGCATTCTTCTGTCGTTCGCCAAGGAAGTTGACCTCGCTCAGAGTCTCATGGCGACCGTGGAACCAGACATCGAGTCGAAACTGATGCGCGGAATCAGGCTTCCACGATGCCGGCACGACCAGGCCATATGGTTGAATCGAACCGTCGATCTCCGACCGATAACCGCGCACGACCAGCCCGGTCTGTGATGTCCACGGAGCCTGGCCAGCACGCAGCGCCGCCGCCCGCTCGCGCCCCTGCCGCAACTCGGCTTTGGCCAGTTCGATCTCTTCGGGTTTGAAGAATTCGTTGAAGCTCAGGGCATACCGCGGAGCGTGATAGAAGATCTCGACGTCCGGCAACAGGCGCAGCAGTGCGGGTGATGATTTGAGCGACTGTCGCAGTGCCTCGATCTCGCTTCCGAGCGCATTTATCCCTTCCTGCAGCGCTCGCCGATCTTCCGCCGAAACATTGATCCCGGCCGGGGGGATCCTGCGAGGCTCGGTGTTCTGCGCCGCAGAACCCTGGCGGAAGGCGGGTGAAATAGTTAGCGCTGCAAAAAAAATGATTGAATGGAAGCAGACCCAACGAGAATGCATCACTGACTCCTTGTAATAGAGATAAATCGCAAGACCCTGGGAGCGCAGGCTTCCAGCCTGCATGACTTTCGATGTCAGCCACCGCATGCAGGCTGGAAGCCTGCGCTCCCAGGTTTTTCATATCACTCTTGTACCATTCTTTTTTGTTTCGATATACTAATCTCGAAATCCCAAACAACCTGAGAGAAAACATGATCCAATCCACAAGCATTCGCGGTTCCCGCTGTACCCTCATTAGCAGGGCGGTGGCTTTACAGGTCCTTTTAATTTTGACGGCGCTGCCCGTCATTGCTCAAAGCCTGTCATCTGCCACACCTGAATCGGTAGGCATGGCCTCAGAGCGGCTCAAACGCCTCGATGCGGTCATGTCCGAATATGTCGATCAAAAACGCATCGCCGGGACTATCGGCATCATCATTCGCAACGGGAAGGTCGTCTATTTCAAACCTTTCGGCGTTATGGATGTCGAGAAGAACTCGCCCATGCGGCAGGACACGATCTTTCGGATCGCTTCGATGTCAAAGGCCGTCACCAGCATCGCCGCCGTCATCCTCATGGAGGAGGGCCGGCTTCGACTCAACGACCCGGTCTCGAAATTCCTGCCGGCGTACAGGAACACGACGGTCGTCGTTCCGCCGCCACCCGGGGCCAAAGCCGGCACCTATTCGGTCGTTCCGGCCAAACGACAAATCACCGTTCGTGACCTGCTGACACATACAGCCGGCATTTCGTACGGCTGGGGCTCGCCGGCTGAATCGGACTACAAGGCGTCTGGAATCCTCGGCTGGTACCTCTCGGATCAGAAAGACTCGATCGTCACTGTAGCAGAACGCCTGGCAAAGCTTCCTTTCGACGCTCATCCGGGCGAAAAATACGTCTACGGTTACAACACCGACATTCTGGGCGCGGTCATCGAAAAAGCCTCCGGTATGCCGCTCGACCAGTTCTTTAAAACGCGCATCTTCGACCCGCTCAAGATGGTCGATACCGCGTTCTTTCTTCCACAGGAGAAACGCGGTCGCCTTGCGACTGTATATTCTGCTGGTGAAAAGGGAGTGATCACTCGATCTCCCGACGGCGGCATGGGGCAGGGGAACTTCATCGACGGACCGCGCGCCTGCTTTTCAGGCGGAGCCGGCCTTACCTCTACCGCCACTGACTATGCACGCATGTTATTAATGATGCTCAACGGCGGCGAACTGGATGGCGTCCGCATTTTGAGCCCGAAATCGGTCGAACTGATGACCTCGAGCCATACGGGATCGCTCTATTCGGAAGGCAATCTCGGCTTCGGCCTCGGCTTTGAGATCGTCGAGCACATGGGTCGGTCAGGAAAGTACGGATCTGTCGGCTCTTACGGATGGGGAAGCGCCTATTACTCGACATACTGGGTTGACCCGCAGGAGAAACTGGTCGCGATCTTCCTGTCGCAACTCGTTCCCAGCGGCGGACTCGATCTAGGCGACAAGTTTCGCGCCCTGACCTACCAGGCCATTGTCGGTAAACCCTGAATCGCACCTCTCGCAAGGGAATTTAATCGCAGAGGCCGCAAAGGGGGCAAAGATATTTTGGTGATATGAGTATCCGGATTATTGCCCACTGGATATAATTCGCACACTGATCTTCCCTGTATATCTTTGCCCCTTTGCGGCCTCTGCGATTTTCTTATTTTTACAACTTGAAACTTAGGGTATCTGTCGATACACTCACGCTCCAGATGTCAGGCAAGACACGCCGGGGTGGTGGAATGGTAGACACAGAGGACTTAAAATCCTCTGGCCGCAAGGCCGTGCGGGTTCGAGTCCCGCCCTCGGTATTGCCCGGTATTGCCCGGTATTGCCCGGTATTGAATGAACAGAATTCCTGCGTCGACAGTGCTGATCAAATGCCATCAATTTTCCGACGGCTCTCCTCTTTCAAAAGATCGAGCAGAGCCTGCCCGATGGCCAGGATCACAGGGCCGGCGAACAATCCAATCAGGCCGAATGCCTGAACGCCTCCCAGCAACGCGAAGAAGATCAGCAATGGATGAAAATGCCCGACCTTGCTGATGACGTATGGCCTGACGATGTTGTCGGCCAGCCCGACTACACCGGCGCCCCATCCGATCAGTATCAAGGCTTTCACCCAGTTGCCGTTCAAAAACAGGAAGAGTGCGGCAGGCGCCCAGATGATGCTCGATCCGACAATCGGGATAAGAGAAATGAATGCGGTCAGAACTCCCCATAGAACGGGCGATGGAAGTTGCAAAAACCGGAATGCCAGTCCCATGAGCAGGCCCTGAATCAGCGCCACTGCAATTACTCCATACATGCCGGCTGTCACAGTTCCGCTGATTCTGCCGATCAGATTCCGCCGCTGCCTGGGTTCGAGAGGGATCATCACTTCAAGCCGCCTGACCATCGAACGGCCATCCCTGAAGAGATAGAAGAGGGTCAAAAAAGCGACCACAAGGCTGATCACGAAAGAGGCCAGATTGCCGATGACATTCGCCGTCTGGCTGAACACAAATCCGCTCGCCTGCTGCAGCTTTTCACTGAGCATCGCCTTCGGATCGAACTCCGACAAATCAATATACTGACCAGCCCACTTTGAAACTCTCTCGACAACGTGCATTAATTGCGGCAGCAACCCGGTATCCTGCGATTTGGATGCCGACAGCGCCTGATACATGGTCGTCAGTTCCTCTTTGATTTCCCTGCCGATGAGCACAGTTGGAAGGATGATAAGCAGTAGAATCAGCAGTGTAGAGATGATCGATGCGGCATTCGCATTTCTTATGTATTTGTGCAGCCGGGCATGAACAGGGTAAAAGACGACGGTCAGTACAACCGCCGAGAGGATTGGTTTCAGGTACGGTCTGGCAATCAGATAACTGAACCAGGCCGTCAAGAGCGCCAGAACCACCAGAAAAATAGTCGTCGCAATACGTTTATTGTTCATATTCATGATGACAGTGAAGCCCTGATTATATTCCGATCGGCATTTAAAGGTATATGGTGAAACGCTTGCCAACATTCCGGGGATCAATGTGAGGGTCTGAGATGATGAATAAAAGCGGTGCAAAGCCAATCAAACATTTGCGGTGGTATATCGGCGGTCTGCTCTTTCTTTCGACCGTCATCAATTATATTGATCGTCAGACGCTGAGCGTTCTGGCGCCTTATATCAAAACCGAATATCAGTGGAGTAATGCTGATTTCGCGTGGCTGATCATCGCTTTTCGGGTCGCCTACGCTTTCGGACAGACAATCGCCGGCCGTTTTCTGGATCGCGTCGGAACGCTGCGAGGCCTGAGCCTGACCGTGGCCTTCTATTCCGTCGCAGCCATGTTGACCTCGCTCGCTACGGGTCTGCGCAGCTTCAGTCTTTTCAGGTTTCTGCTCGGCGCCGGTGAAGCGGCCAACTGGCCAGGCGCCACCAAGGCCGTCTCCGAATGGTTCCCAAAACGCGAAAGCGGTTGGGCCGTGGCGCTCTTCGACAGTGGATCGTCGATTGGAGGCGCGATCGCCCCGTTTCTCGTACTCTGGATCTTTCACACCTTCGGCAGCTGGCGTCCGGCCTTCATCATTACCGGAACCCTCGGTTTTTTCTGGATCATCCTCTTTCGCAAGCTCTATCGTCGCCCCGAGGAGCATCCGCGCCTGTCCGAAGAAGAGCGCCGCGATATCCTGACCAATCGCGCGGATACGACCTCTTCCGCCAACCCGGATGAAAACAAGCGGATGAGCTACCGGACCATGTTGGCGCTGCCGCAAACCTGGGGATACATCATTGGCAAGGGGTTGACCGATCCCGTCTGGTTCTTTATCACCGACTGGTTCGCCATCTATCTGGTCTCGAAAGGTCACCGGCTGGAAGAAAGTCTGCTGGCCTTCTGGGTGCCTTTCGTCGCCGCTGATATCGGGAATTTCGCCGGCGGGGGATTTTCGAGCTGGCTCATCAATCGTGGCTGGAGCGTTGGAGCCGCCAGAAAACTTGTCGTCACTATTTGCGGCCTCGGCATGACGCTGCTCATCCCGACTGTCTTCACAAATTCATATTTCTGGCTGGTCGCATGCTTCGCAATTTCAACCCTGGCCTATGCGGCTTTCTCGACGATGCTGCTCAACTTCCCGGCCGATCTCTTCCCGACACATTCCGTCGCCTCAGCCAGCGGCCTCGGCGGAACCAGCGCCGGCATCGGCACGATCATTGCCACTTATCTGATCGGCCAGATCTCTGATCGCTATTCGTTCGAACCGATCCTCATCGCAGCCAGTTTGATTCCACTGGTCGCCATGGTCGCCGTTCTTGTCCTGATTAAAAATGGTAAGGCGATGGAGGAAGGGATATTGAATCGAATATGAATGAAAGTTGAAAATTGAAAGTTAAAAGTTGAAAGTCAGAAGAGTTAAATGAATTGGCTCTTCAAATTGCTAAAGTGTTTTGACTTTCAACTTTCAACTTTTAACTTTATTATTATTTGACCATCTCGCCACCGGCTGCTTCCCAGGCCTGCATGCCGCCAAGCAAAGCACCTGCATTTTTGTAACCGGCTTTATCGAGCAGAAACGCCGCACGGGCGCTGGTATGTTCAGCCGGTCAGGTACAGTAGGCGATAATGCGTTTGGCGCTCGGAAGTCCCTGGAAATCCCCAGCTTCAAGTTTGCTCAGGTTGATATCCAGCGCGCCCTTGATATGCGAAATGCTGTAGGCTTCGGTTCCTCGCACGTCGATGATCAAAGCGGAGCCATCTTTTTGCTGCTGAATCGCCTCCTGTACGGAAACGCGCGGCATCTTGTCTTCCGGGCTCTGCGGAGTTTCTGCCGCCGCAGCCAGATTGGCGTCAGCCGGCTGGGTTGAGGTCGTCGGGCTGGTTTGCGTAGCGGCCGATTCTGGCCCGCCACACGCCAGCGCAAGACCGGCAAAGGCGACGACCAGCACCGATCGCCATTTCAAATTTCTATCATTCATAGATTTTGCTCTCTTCCGTCTATTTGATTAGGGTCAGTCTGCTGTATCAATAACGCCTGAAGTTTACACGATCCAGCCAGTTCTCGACAATCGTTAAAGTCCGTCCTTTGTGGGAGGTTCAACGCCAAGGCGCCAGGATGGCCAGGAAGGTAAGGGCAACCGATGTACGAATTATTGTCCACTCTGGCAAATCGCGTGATGAATAGGACTGGATCTTTCAAAGTCTCTAATATTCCTGGCCATCATGGCGCCTTGGCGTTTCAATCTTTCCTGGCGTTGAATCCCTTCTTTACCGGAAGTAAGGCGGCAGACTGGGTTTCGTCTCGCGCAGGATTTCGAGGACCGCTTTTTTATCTTCATCTGGAAGGGCGGCGAACTCTTTTTCTTTGGCCTCTCCGGTCAGGACTTGCCATAACCGTCGATAGACCTGATCGAGCGCCGGCTGCGGCAGCGCATCGAAGGCTTCTGAGTAGATCAGATAGCTGCACGGGTAACGAAAGAGCCTGGTTTTCAGATCCAGATCGCGCAGCGATCGACCTCGCTTGTCCCTGGCCCCTGCCGAGCTGAACTCTCCGGCAAAACCTGTCGTTCCGCTGATGGGCGATCCCCAGCGCGCCTCGCCGGCAAAAAGCAGGTGACGCAGCAGGTTTTCCGCAGCGTTTTCTATCCTGCGCCGTGTGCTCTCGGACATTTCCGTTTTTGACTGGCCCAACGCTTCACTCATGACCTTATCGTTATGTAACGCGAGGCGCGTTTCGTAATTGAGCCTGGTGATCTGGTTATGCATCTGCGTCTGATGCTCGAGGACCATGAGCGCCACGATGTCGCTCTCCTTTGAAAGATAACCGGTCGCATCGAACTTGCCTGCCAGACTAGTCAGGTTCGAACCCGTCAATTGTTCGGGCTTTTCCGGATTGCTCAGTTCGTCGAAAAGGATGTTTCCGGCGTGTCGCTCCTGGCCATGCGAGCCGGTGACATACCACCCGCCCCAGCGCTGTTTGAGCGGGCTTGCATAACTGGTGATGTGCGAGCCGAGCGGCGCAATCGGATATCCGCGCTCATCAGGGTAGACCGACCTGACGACGAACCCCGGAACATTTCGTGTGGCGCCAGAGACATGGCATTGCAGGCATTCGTCGTTGCGAATGAATCGTGGCTTGCCCGTTCTTGTCTGTTCGAGCATGTAAAAGACACCGCCCAGGTTCGGATCAACGGCAGCCAGTTCCAGCATTTCGCCTCCGCGCACCCATCCGACATAGACCTGATCATTGAAATAGATCGAGCGCGGGTTCGCCGGCGAAATACGATGCAACTGAAAACTGGTTTTCGAAAAGACCAGCCCCTGCGACGAGACGGGAATATTCAATTGTTTCAGGACAGATTCCAGATAACCGGTTCTGTCATTAAACTCGAGCTTCAACTCGCCACCGCTGATCCGCCGCTGCAACTCTGCCACAGCGTCATTACTGCCGGCGCTGCGATATCCGATCACCGGATCGTCCTGGAGCTGATCCTGGCGGCTGGCGGTCGCAAACTGCGCGACTGCTGCCAGAAAACCAACCGCCAGGCTCAGAGAAAGAATATGTCTTTTCATTGCTGTATATTTAACCTTCATATCAACATGCCTGGTCCTTATTATTCTAAAAAGGTTGCTCATGCAGTGACATAAGTCATCATGGATACAATATGCCGAAGTGGGAAATAATTCGAACACCGGGATTGTGATTTAACGATCATGGCCGGATAATAATTTGTATGATTTTATGACAGCCATTCCCGGAGAAAAGCCATGCGTGTCTTACTCGTCTACCCTGAATTTCCAGATACATACTGGAGCTTTCGACAGACCCTCGCCTTTTATGGCAAGAAATCGATCTTCCCGCCTTTAGGCTTATTAACTGTAGCCGGCATGCTTCCAGATTCATGGGAAAGAAGGTTGATCGACATGAATGTGCAGTCTTTACGGGATGATGATGTCAAATGGGCCGATGTCGTCTTTGTCAGTGCGATGCTCATCCAGAATGAGTCGCTTTCTATCAGGCAACTGAACGTCCCTCCCTTGAGTTGACGCCACTGCTGGATTTTCAATTGGTCGATTTCCGATATGGGGTATGACCTGCGCAGGCTTGCCGAACTCAATCAGCAGGGATCCAGGTAAAACGTGAAAAAACTGGCTCCTTGCTCGTCTCTTACGTCAGTCCTGTCATTCAACTCGTAATTTTCCCTCAGTTGCTGTATCGTCTCATCCATCTCACCAAAAAATCAGCTCTTTTCGTCACACAAACTATGAGGCTGATGATTTTGGATTGTCTGAACATAACAGCCAATTCTACTCGCCGGTCTGCAAACCACGGAGATGAATATGACAAGGATTTTACTGCTCATCCTGATATCTGGATACAGTCTGAGTTCCACTTCACACGAGTTCAGAATCAACACAACCCAGGATCAATTTCAAATCCCCACGAGGTTCTTCACCTGTGACGATATTCAGCAGGCGCTCGACCGCGGGGGAACCGTCACGCTTTACCCGCGTGTTTATACGTGCCAGAACCCGCTCGTCATCTCAAAAGATGATACCTGGCTACGCGGCCAGGGGCCTTCTACTATTCTGAAGCTGGACGTTCAGGCCAAAGCCCCAGTCCTGGTTATAGGACAGATAGAAGAAATACCCACGGAAACACGCAGAAATATCGTAGTTTCGGATCTGGTGATCGATGGAAATCGCCTCAATCAGGACTCGGAATTCAATCAGACGAGGCACTGGCTGCGCAATAACGGCATTTCAGTCAGAAGGGCCGCCGATGTTCTGATCGAACGAGTCACGGCACACAGCGCCAGATCAGGCGGGCTGGTCACCGAACTGACCTGCCGGCGCATCACCGTTCACGACTTCACATCATATAATAACCATTTCGACGGCTTGGCGGGCTATGAGACCGAAGACAGCAATTTCACAGGACTCTACCTGCACGATAACCTGGCGGCAGGCCTCTCATTCGATATCCAGTTCAACAAGAACATTATCGGAAATACCATTTTCACCGGAAGCGGATCGGTCGGAATCTTTATGCGTGATTCCCGAGACAATATCTTCACCAATCTGACAATCCGCAACAGCGCACAACATGGAGTCTTTCTGGCACAGGTTGATAGCGACACTACAAAACCGTCCCTCGGGAATTCATTCACAGGGCTTGTCGTCGCAAACTCAGTGCAGAACGGATTTCGCGTCAACGACCAGAGCTGCCTGCATAACTCGCTCTGCGGAGCTCAATTCGTCAATAACGGAGGTGCCGCCATCGCCGAAGCCGCGCCGAACCTGATCGTTCAGTGCGCCAACGTCAGTCGCTGAAAAAATGTCGTAACTTAAACGGTAGCGATAGAGACAGGGTGTTCTCTCAGACTGGCAGCACCAGCGAGTTGCGAAGTTTTATTTGCTCAATTCGATATGAATTATATGATCGACAGGCTGTGATGAGTGGGGTTCGAGAGATCCAGCTCCTCGGCGCCGTCGAGCCACCGCAACACCTTACTGCTGAAATCCGAATCCAGATCAGTCATCGCCAGATCGAAAAGCCTGTCACGCTGGGCCTGTGTTATCCGCGGAGCCCCACGCATATCGGGGCCCGCATGAAACGCCCCGTCGTCGAGCAGCCTCACCCAGTGCTTCTCTTCGAAGATGTGCGTCCCCGTCTTTCGCCGGGCTTCATGAGGATAGAATCTGACGGCCAATTCCTCCGCTACCGTGTCATGCTCAAAAGCCGAGCACGGAAAGAACCTGCCGTTCGGTGCAACCCATCCGGGGGACTGAGCATTCCTCTCTCCCGGAAATGCCGTGGTGGTTCGCGCCATATCTTGTTTCCTTCACAGGCTGAAGTTCAAATAATTCAAAAATGAGGTTTCTGATGTGAGTAATCAGACTTGCCAAGATGCCGGACCCGGTCTTATGGTTGCCCGGTAATCAACTTGATCGGGAAAATTAATTTAATCGCAAAGACCGCAAAGGGGCAAAGATGTTAAATCGCAGAGGCCGCAAAGGGGCAAAGAATTAATCGCAAAGGCCGCAAAGAGGGCAAAGATTTTAAATCGCAGAGGACGCAAAGGGGCAAAGATTTTTTTAATGATATGAAGATCCGGATTATTGCCCACTGGATATAATTCGAACACTGATCTTCATTATATATCTTTGCCCCTTTGCGTCCTCTGCGATTTAAAATCTTTGCCCTCTTTGCGGCCTCTGCGATTCAATTCCTTTGCGTTCTTTTGGTGGATTCAATAGGATCCGAGTCGAGTAAATAATGAAAGGTAAGATTTAATGACTTTTCCGAGAGCCAGCGGAATTTTATTGCATCCGACATCATTGCCGGGCCGGTATGGGATCGGCGATCTGGGGAAGGCAGCGTATGAATTCGTCGACTTTCTGGAAGAGACCGGCCAGAGCCTGTGGCAGGTCTTGCCGTTGGGGCCAACAGGGTATGGCGACTCACCGTACCAGTGTTTTTCAGCCTTCGCGGGCAATCCGATGCTGGTCAGCCTTGAGGCTCTGGTCGAAGAGGGCTTGCTGGATGCAGAGGATCTTGAATCGGCGCCGGTATTTTCGGATGAGATGGTCGATTTCGGCCCGGTGATCGGGTACAAGACGGCGATGCTCACGCTGGCGCATGGGAATATATTGTCGCATGCATCGGCGGCTTTGAAGGCTGAATATCTTCATTTTATTGAAGAGACGAAATGGTGGCTGGATGATTATGCCGTTTTCAGGGCGATCAAGGATGCGCATGGCGGGCAGGAATGGACTTTGTGGGAGCCGTACCTGCGTGACCGTGAGGACCAGGCGATACATTTCTTTCGTGAGAACCATGCGGTCGAGATCAGCCGGCACAAGTTCTTTCAGTTCCTCTTCTTCAGGCAGTGGCTGACGCTGGCCGATTATGCCAATCAGAAAGGCGTCAATATCATAGGGGACATTCCGATCTTCGTCGCACATGATTCAGCGGACGTATGGGCGAATCGCGAACTGTTCTATCTGGACGAGGATGGGAAGCCGCAGAAGGTGGCCGGAGTCCCGCCGGATTATTTCAGCGAGACCGGGCAGTTGTGGGGCAATCCGCTCTATCGCTGGGATCTCATGAAGAAGGACGGGTATGACTGGTGGATCAAGCGCATCCGGGCGACTCTGGCGACGGTCGATCTGGTCAGGCTGGACCATTTTCGCGGCTTCGAGAAGTACTGGGCAGTTCCCGGCGGAGAGGACACGGCGATCAACGGCGAATGGGAGACTGGACCGGGAGCTGATCTCTTCATGGTCATACAGAATGCATTTCAGGACGCTGATGGAGTGGTTCCGATCATTGCCGAGGACCTCGGGCTCATCACGCCTGAAGTTGAGAAGCTGCGAGACGATTTCAACCTGCCGGGCATGAGGATCCTGCAGTTCGCCTTCGGAACAGATCCGCAGGCGGATGAATTCAAGCCATATAATTTCGTGCCGAATTCCGTGGTTTACACCGGAACGCACGACAACGACACTACGCTTGGGTGGTTCACCAGTCAGGGGGCGGGCGAGAGCACGCGCACGACGGAAGAGGTGGACGATGAGCGGGCTTTCGTGCTGAAGTATCTCGGGACCGACGGCAGCGAGATCAACTGGGATTTCATACGTCTGGCGCTGAGCTCTGTGGCTAAAACGGCGATCATTCCGCTGCAGGACGTGCTGGGTTGCGGAAACGAGGCTCGGATGAACGTGCCGGCGCGCGAAAGCGGCAACTGGGGCTGGCGGTTTAGAGCAGAGACCCTGACGCCGGGGATCCGAACCCGTCTGGCGGGGATGACAGAGGTCTATGGCCGCAACCGGGCCAGACTGACAGGACTTACGCAGAATCCTGGGAGCGCAGGCTTCCAGCCTGCATGATTTCCGCTAATAGCTACAAAATGCAGGCTGGAAGCCTGCGCTCCCAGGATTCTGCGTAAGCCCTGACTGAAAGAATTTAAACCTCAAGCTCCTCAAAAGATTTGATCACTTCAAATCTTCCGGCATCGGGTTGGGGAGGGTTGCCGGGACGGATCGAGAGCGCGGTCATCATTCCGGCCTGTTGTGCGGCATCGAGCTCGGCCGTCACATCGGAGATGAAGAGGATCGCGGCGGGGTCGATTCCGAGGGATTCGGCAATCCGCCTGTAGCTCCCGACTTCGCGTTTAGCTCCGATGCGCGTGTCGAACCAGGCTTCGATGAAGGACGTCAGATCGCCGGCATTCGTATGGCCGAAGAGCAGTTTTTGCGCCTGCACGCTGCCGGAAGAATAGATGCCGATGCGGATTCCAAGCTTCTTCCAGCGCTCGAGTGCTGGCTGTACATCGGAATACATCTCGCTCAACAATTCGCCCGACCTGTACCCTTCCTCCCATATCCTTCCCTGCAACGATTTGAGCGCCGTCGATTTGCGATCGCGATCCATGAGCCACAAGAGATACGAAATCGCCGAGTCGAGCGGTTTGGACTCGTCCCACTGAGGCAGCTGATCGGTATCGGACCTGTGTTCTTCGCGGAGACTCGACAGGTCGGCTTGAATTTCGGGATTCTCGAAGTTGCTGCGAAGCCATTCGGGGAAATTATTCCGAGCGTAAGGAAAGAGCGTATGGTAAACGAAATCGATCGGCGTCGTGGTGCCTTCGATATCGAGCAGAATGGCCGAAATATCAATCATAAAAAGTAGTTTATTGAATCGCAGAGAACGCAGAGGGGGCAAAGAAGATTTGATCGCAGAGGACGCAGAGGGGCAAAGAAGATTTTAGAATATCATTGTCCGAGTCAGATTCAATACGCAATAATACGGATCTCTCTTTCCATATAAATCCTTTGCCCCTCTGCGTTCTCTGCGATTCAATTCTCAGTGTAACGTGGCGTCCAGCCGGCCGGATCCTTGAAGAGTCTGATCGCGCGGATGCGGCGCTCGGAGCAGAGGTTGAACCAGTGTTTCGTATGGCTCGGTACGCGAATCAGGTCGCCCGCCGCCACTTCGATCGAGAATACGTTCCCATTTTCCGGATGGATATGAAACACACCTCGCCCTTCGATGATGAAGCGCACCTCATCGTCATCGTGCGTATGTTCACGATTGAATTTCGCGAGCATCTCATCCAGGCCCGGGGTTGCGGGTGAGACATCGATCACGTCGGCAGTGACGTATCCGCCCGAGGCCTTCAAACGGTCGATTTCACCCGCATAAGCTGCCAGGATCTGATCGGCTGGCGCATTCGCTTCAACCTGATGGGCCGGACTCCAGATCTCGTAATCGATGCCGGCATTTTCAAGGAATTGCGTGATCTCCGCGGTTTCAGTGATTGTGCGGTTTTCATCCGGAATGTTGACGATTGCCATGTTCAGTCTCCGATGTTGGTTGCGGTGTGTGTTCTGCCGTGTACCTCGAGCAGAAATTCCAGGATCTCGATATGCCTGCCGGCCTCGGCGAGGCTCGATCCCCAGGTGTAAAGGCCATGTCCGCGAAACATGACAGCGTGAATATCCGGATTGTCCTGAAGCGTATGTTCGAGATTACGGGCGAGAGCGGCCATGTCCTGTGAATTATCGAGGATTGGAATCCATTCACGGTGTTCGTGAGTGCGGACGCCCGCAAGGCCTTTGAGCATCTCGTATCCTTCAATTCCAATTCCGCCGTGTGCGAATGCGCGTTGGGAAAGAATAGTGCTCCAGATCGAATGGGTGTGGAGCACAGCAGCGGCTGCGCGTTCACGGATGATGGTCAGATGCAGCAGCGTCTCATCAGAAGGTCTCCCTGAGCCATTCAGGACTCTTCCGGCGTCGTCGATCTGCAGGATCTGTTCCGGACCCAGATTGCCTTTGTCGACACCGCTTGAAGTGATCGCCAGCTGCAGCGGCGATCTGTCGATGACGGCGCTGAAATTTCCGCTCGTACCCAGCACCCATCCGCGATCGTGGAAACGACGGCCGAAATGTGCCAGTTGCGCGGCCGCGTCATTATAATTAATTGTCCCGGTTAACATAGAGTCTGATTCCGTAATTGATTCAATCCCGGATGGGTGTTCGATGAATCGCATAAAACGTTTTGCTGCATTCCCGCCGCAACATATATAATTTTAAATCAATCAGTTTTCAACAGAACGCGAGCCTCACCGGTCGCCTGATAATTATGAAACAAAATGAACTATTTTCACCATCATACAGCAGCAATGCGCTGGTTTTAGGACATCCGGCTGATGATGTCAGAACGGATCTTCCGCTTGGAGCGATCTACACGCCGGAGAAGACCGAATTTCGAGTCTGGGCCCCGACTGCATCAGTCATAACGATGCATCTGTATGAGTCGCCAACCGGAGGTCGGCCAAGGCTGATCGCCATGAAGCGTGCTGACGATGGATGCTGGGAGGTGACGCTGCAGGGCGATCAGCTCGGAAAATACTACACTTACACGGCCGCCGGTGATGATCCACGTTTCAATCCGCACCGGGAATTGCTGGATCCATATGCGGATTGCGTGACGGCCCACAATGGCCGGTCGATGATAGTTCAGGACAGGACCGCAGTCGCTCCGCGGCCAGCCTTTCCGATCTCGGAAGCGGTCATCTATGAACTGCATGTGCGGGACTTCACGATCGACCCGGATTCGGGCATTCAGCGGCGCGGAAAATATCTGGGGCTGACTGAAACCGGCACCCATCTGACTCAGCGGCCTGATATCGTCACCGGGCTCGATCATCTGATCGAGCTTGGAGTCAACGTCGTGCAGTTGATGCCGATCTCGGAGTTTTACAACAATAAATCCGAGGATCTTTACGGCTGGGGTTACGATGTTGTTCACCACCGATCGCCCGACGGGTGGTATGCGACCGAACGGTTTGACGTGCGACGCGTATCAGAGGTCAAGCGGATGGTCGATGCTCTGCACCGGCAGGGCATCCGAGTCACGCTGGATGTCGTCTTTAACCACACCTTCGAATCGGTTTTTCACGATCTGGTCTTCAGCTTCGAAGGGCTCGTGCCCGGTTATTATTACAGGCTGAAGGAGGACGGCAGTTACTGGAACGGATCGGGCACCGGCAATGAGTTTCGATCTGAAGCTCCAATGGTCCGCCGGTATATCCTGGACACGCTCAAACACTGGGTCAACGAATACAAGATCGACGGTTTTCGCTTCGACCTGATCGGGTTGATGGACAGCGATACGATTATGCGGATCGTCGAAGAGTTGCGTGCGATCGACCCGAATATTCTGATTTATGGCGAGCCCTGGGCCGGCGGATCGACGCCGATCATGCTCTCGAACAAAGGCATTCAGCGTGGTCAGGGGTGGGCTGTCTTCAATGATCACTTTCGTGATGCGATGAAAGGCAACGTCTTCAATGCGCGCGAGACCGGTTATATCCAATCCGGCGCACATATGGCGGGTGTCAGGAACGGGATCAATGGAGCGATCGACGACTTTACGGACTCACCTCTCGAAACGATCAATTACGTCGAGTGTCACGACAATCACACGCTCTGGGACAGATTGGTGATCAGCACAGTCGATGATGCACGGATAACCGATGCCGACCGGCGCGCAATGGACAAACTCGCCGCAGCCGTGCTCTTCACCTCGCAGGGAATTCCGTTCATTCAGTCAGGTCAGGAGTTCCTGCGGGCCAAGGGCGGCAACCATAACAGCTATAACAGACCCGATTACGTCAACATGATCCGCTGGAAAGACAAGGCTGCCCACCACGACGTTTATGATTATTACAGGGGATTGATCGCGCTGAGAATGGCGCATCCGATCTTTCGTCTTGAGACCGAGGACGATGTAAGAAAAGCGATCAGATTTCTGGACGAGGACCCGAACCTCCTGCTTCCGCACGGTTTTATTGGATACGTGATCGATGACCTTACCGGACTCGATGATTGGACTCGCGGGCTTGTCATGGTCAACCCCAATGCTCGCGCGGTCGAGATAGAAATCCCTGAAGGCGATTGGCAGGTATACGGAGACGGCAGGGAAGTCGGCCTGACACCATTACGCCTCAAACTCTCGGTGCTCGATGGATCACTTGCAACGGTCGCTCCGCGGAGCGTGCTCATTCTTGGAGAAAACAGGATTAGTTTCCAGTTTAAGGTTGTAACTTAACTGCTCAGTTCCTGATCGGGCAGTGGGAAATAAGGAATTGGATTTGAGCCTGCGAAGCAGGCGATAGCCCCCCGGCGCCGGCCCCCCCCCCGGCGGGCCCGCCCGCCCCCCCCCCCGCCCCCCGACCGCCCGCCCCCCCCCCCCGCCCCCGCGCCCCCCCCCCCCCCCCCCCCCCCCCCCCCCCCCCCCCCCCCCCCCCCCCCCCCCCCCCCCCCCCCCCCCCCCCCCCCCCCCCCCCCCCCCCCCCCCCCCCCCCCCCCCCCCCCCCCCCCCCCCCCCCCCCCCCCCCCCGCGCCCCCGCCCCCCCCCCCCCCCCCCCCCCCCCCCCCCCCCCCCCTCCCCCCCCCCCCCCCCCCCCCCCCCCCCCTCCCCCCCCCCCCCGCCCGGGCCCCGGCGCCGGGCCCGCGGGGCCCCCGCCCCCCCCCCCCCCCCGCCCCCCCCCCCCCCCCCCGGGCGCCCCCCCCCCCCCCCCCCCCCCCCCCCCCCGCCCCGCCCGCCCGGCCCCTCCCCCCCCCCGCCCGGCGGCCCGCCGCCCCCCCCCCGCCCCCCGCCCCCCCCCCCCCCCCCCGCCCCCCCCCCCCCGCCCCCCCCCCCCGGCCCCGCCCCCCGGGGCCGCCCCGCCCCCCCCCCCCCCCCCCCCCCCCCCCCCCCCCCCCCCCCCCCCCCCCCCGCCGGCCCCCCCCCCCCCCCCCCCCCCCCCCCCCCCCCCCCCCCCCCCCCCCCCCCCCCCCCCCCCGCCCCCCGCCCCCCCCCCCCCCCCCCCCCCCCCCCCCCCCCCCCCCCCCCCCCCCCCCCCCCCCCCCCCCCCCCCCCCCCCCCCCCCCCCCCCCCCCCCCCCCCCCCCCCCGGAGAAATTAGCCTGGGGTGGAGCGAGGCCACAGGCCGAGCGGAACCCCAGGACAGATAAGAAGAATAAGCAAAGCCCACGAAGTGGGCGGTAGAAAATCAAAAGGTCTGTCGCCCGCTCACGCGGGCTTAGGATAAGCGGGTGCATGTGTACCTGGGGCTGCGCTCGGCCTGTGGCCTCGCTCCACCCCAGGCTAAGTTCTATCACCCGCTTCGCGGGCTTAGTGATGGATGGGCTGAGCAGTTACTACCGGTTTCCAGTTTTCAGTAGGGGCTGGAAACTGCCAACTGCCCACTGCCTACTCCCAACAGGAAACTACCATCATGAAAAAAAGAATCATCTGGCTGACTATATTAATGATATTGATTGCCATTCCGGCTCTGCGTGCGGACGAGGGGATGTGGACCTTTGACAATCCGCCGCTGAGGCAGTGGAAGGAGAAATATGGTTTCGAGCCGTCGCAGGCGTGGCTCGATCACATCCGCCTGTCGACAGTTCGTCTGAGCGAGGGCGCCGGCGGAGGGACAGGGGTTTTCGTATCTCCTGACGGATTGATCATGACCAATCAGCACGTCGGTCGCGGTCAGGTCTCGAAGCTCTCGACCGGCGGGCGTGACCTGGTCCACGACGGATTCTATGCTCCGGCGCGGGAACAGGAACTGAAATGCCCTGATCTGGAAGTCAATGTCCTGATTGCGTATCGCAATGTCACCGATCGCGTACAGGCGGCAGGTCGAAAGGGAGCTGATGACAAACAATCAGGCGCAATGCGCCAGGCGGAGATTGCCGCAATCGAAAAAGAAGCGGCAGGCCCGGCCGATCTCAAGGCTGAAGTAGTGACGCTGTACAACGGCGGCGAATACTGGCTATACACATTCAAGCGCTACACCGACATCCGTCTGGTCTTCTCGCCTGAAGAGCAGATCGCATACTACGGCGGAGATTACGACAATTTCACCTATCCCCGGTATTGTCTGGATATTACTTTCTTTCGGGTATACGAAAACGGGGCGCCGGCGCGGATCGAGCATTACCTTGAATGGTCCGCGAATGGTGCATCCGAGGGCGATCTGGTCATCGTTCCTGGGTTTCCGGGCACGACTCAGCGATTGCTGACCGTGTCCCAGCTTAAATACCAGCGTGATATTGCGAACCCGCTGCAGATGCAGGTCTGGACCTCGCGGCGTGATGTGCTCAAACGGTACGCTGAGCAAGGCGCCGAGCAGGCGCGGCAGGCCTCGCCCGGCCGCCTCTCGCTTGAAAATTCGATCAAACGGCTGGTTGGACAGCAGGCGGGACTTGAAAATCCGCGCATCTTCGCCAAAAAAGAGGAGCAGGAAGCGGCGATGCTCAGGGCCATCGCAGCCAACCCCGCGTGGCAGCGCGAATACGGCGGCGCATGGCGGCAGATTGACGATGCATACAGTCAGTTGCCCGGGAGAGCAAAGCAGATTGCTTATGCAAGCCTCACCGCGTCGAGGCTCGGGACGATGGCCTCGAATTTCATTCGTTATGCCGCCCAGTCCGCGCTGCCAAATGAAAAACGTTATGAAGAGTTTCGAGACAATCGCATGGCGGCGATGAAGCTCAGCCTGCTGTCGACGGCACCTGTCTATACGGCGATGGAAGAAGCGATCCTGGCCGGCTGGCTGGAAGAGGCTCAGAAGGCTCTCGGCGCTCAGGACCCGTTTGTCAGGGCCGCGCTCGCCGGATCAACTCCGCGCGAAGCAGCCGGCAAGGCGATCTCAGGAACGAAACTCCACGATCCTGCTTTCCGCAAGGACCTCTTTGAGCGCGGGCCATCGGCTATCAATCAATCCAGGGACCCTCTGCTTGAGCTGGCCCGCCGCGTCGAACCGGTTATTGCAGAGCTTCGCCAGTGGCAGGAGGAAGCGATCAGAAACGTCGAAACCCGTGCCAACGAACAGATCGCCAGAGCACGGTTTGGCGTTTACGGCAAAAACCTGTATCCGGACGCTAACTTCAATCTGCGGATCGAATATGGGACCGTCAGCGGCTATGAGGAAGACACGACTTTAGTCCCGTTCCGGACGACCTTTTATGGACTCTTCGATCGGGCGACAGGGTTCAATCAGAAGCCGCCGTATCAATTGCCGGAACGTTATCGCAAACTGACCGCTGAGCAGGGTCAAAAGCGGCTCGACCTCTCGACGCCATTCAACTTCGTTTATACCGCCGATACTATCGGGGGCAATTCAGGCAGTCCCGTCATCAATCGTAATGCCGAACTGGTCGGCATCAATTTTGACAGCAACATCCAGAAGCTGCCGAACCGATACCTCTATATCGATGAGAACGAAGGCGCCCGCGCAGTGGGCGTGCACAGCGCGGGAATTCTCGAAGCTCTCGATAAGATCTACGGCGCGGACGCCCTGATCCGCGAGATTCGCAGGAAATAGAAAGGATTTTCCGGATCGTATGAAAGAAATCGAGTCCAGCTCCCGTGAACAGGCATTAATTTATGACCTGTATGTTGTGCCCGCGTGGCGCGAAGTCTTCGACCGGATCCTCGATCAGCAGATCAAAGTCCCCGCTGAAGGGCGTTTCCTGGACATCGAATGCGGCACTGGAGGTTTTGCGATTGACCTGGCGCTCAATGGCGGTCGCAAGGTCGAAGTCGTCGGCATCGATTCTGATCCTGAACGATTGCTTCTGGCCAGGGGGAAGGCCGAGATGAAAAAGCTGGATCGGATCGAGTTTCAACCGGCTCAAGCCACGCACGTCGACTTTCCGGATGGCTCTTTCGATTTCGTGGTTGCAGATCTTTCCCTGCTGCCTGTTGAATCGCTCGTTCCAGCCTGGAAAGAGGCTGTCCGCGTTGCCAGAAAAGAGGCGCCCGTCGTCATCAAACTATCGACGCGTGGGAGCTTCGATGAATTCTTCTCACTGCTTTGGGAAACGCTTTTTGAGCTCGATCTCATCGACTACACCCCTCAGATCGAAGGTCTGATTACCGAGCGTCTGACAGTGGCCGACGCCGAGCAGGTCGCTCACGATGCCGGATTGAAGGATATCCGTACCTTTACCCACAAGGAGCAATACGAATATCCGGATGCGAAGACTTTTCTGGAAGACCCGCTCATCAGTACGCAATTCCTGAATCACTGGATGTCGATCATCCAGGATGCCGAAACCCGTTCAAATGCCCGGAAGAAACTGACCAGTATCATCGACCGTGAGCGCAACGACATGGATTTCTATCTCTCCGTCAGAGCGTCGGTAATTGGGGGGAAGAAGAAGTAAAAAGTAAAAAGTATAAAGTATAAAGATGCTTAACTTTATACTTTACTGATGTTACGCAGAAGAGTCCTTTAAAATCGATTTGACAAATTTTGAGGTTGCTCAAGCATATTCTTCTGTGAGCCTGCAACGCAGGCGAAAGAATAGAGCCCGGGGTGGAGCGAGGCCGCCAGGCCGAGCGAAGCCCCGGGTCCAGTTCCACCAAAATTGGCAAGCCCACGAAGTGGGCGATAGCCTGTGCGGAAGAGTCAGGCGTCATCGAGAAATCTGCCGCCCATTTCATGGGCTTGCTGAAATGATGATACCAATACCCAGGGTTTCGCTCGGCCTGACGGCCTCGCTTCACCCTGGGCTCTATTCTTCCCACCCGCTTCGCGGGTTCAGGACAAGTCAAGCAATTTCCGATCATTGTCTCTGCGTAACATCAATACTTTATACTTTTTACTTTCTTTCTACTCTTACACCTTCCAACCAGCTCATATTCCTGGCGTGATCAACCACGAGGCGGGCTTCGATCCGGTCGCCGGACTTGAGATCGCGCAGGATCGCGGAGTCTTTGACGGCGAATGACATTGTCATGGCATCCATGTAATCCTTGATCTCTTCGTGTGAGACAGTCACTCGCTGTCTGTCGAAATCAAGGGATTCGACTCTGCCTTTGAGTGGATATTGGCTGATGCCGAGAGGTTCTTTCGCCGGTTGTGAATCGCAGGCGCCGGCAATAGCGGCGAGAATTGTCAGAAGAATAAATACTGGCATTCGCGAGCGGGCAGGGTGATGTTGCATCTGTGGTGGTCTTGAATCCTTTACAGGCTTTTCACTGTTTTGCGGTTTGAAGTCTTCTTCTGCGATGGTTCAGCCGCCGGGGTTGCAGGGCTCTTGCCAGGACGTCTCTTGCGAACAAAGCTCATCGATTTGCTCGGCACGATATCGAGGGCCCCATCGCAACTCTGGTTCGAGGCGGTCGCACCATTATTCGCCGGTTTTGTCCCTGATTGAGCATATCCCGGCTGCACAAGCAGTACCGAAATTGCGGTCGTTAGCGTGAAAATTCTGATTCCTGCGTATATTTTATGCGGCATAACTTCAATTCTACTCCGATTGAAAAACAAAACGCAAAATTCGCGAGAAATTAATCGAAATAATCGTCTCAAAGAAAAATACATGATTGAAAAGATGCGAGAGCTTACATATAATTCGCCATCGATTCAGCACGACATTTCAAGACGCAAAACATGCGATTAAACAATGCATCGAGAGAAGCCATCGTGATGCGATGTGATGTCTTTCGCGGCGACCATTGACTGGCGGGAATATGGCCTCTGACATACGCAATATTCAATTGATGACATGTGAGCACTGCAGCGGGACTGGATGGGAGCCGATAGAAGGCAAAGGGGTTCGTCCCTGTCGCTGCCGGCAGAGTGATCGCCGCAAACATCTGCTCGAGGTTGCGCGGATTCCTAAGAGATACGAGGCCTGTTCGTTCGAAAACTATCATCCCCAGGGCAACAATTTTACCGCCGATGAGGTTTTCAGATCTCAGTCACATGCCCTCAACGATGCCCAGAAACTGGCCAGGGAGTACCCGGTTCTCGATATCGGGCTGATCTTCATAGGGCCCTGCGGAGTGGGCAAGACTCACCTTGCGGTGGCCACAATCAAATCCCTCATCGACAAGGGGATAAGCTGCCTCTTTTACGATTTTCGCGATCTGCTCAAAGAGATTCAGGACAGCTACAATCACGTCTCGAATACCACCGAACTCAAGGTTCTCGATCCGATCTATCAGACAGAGGTGCTGGTCCTCGATGAACTCGGAGCCTCAAAGCCGACCGACTGGGTCCGCGATACGATGACTCAGATCATCAACACCCGCTATAACGATAAAAAAGTCACCATCTTCACTACTAATTATCTTGACGAAACCAGGAATCCAAACGAGGAAACGCTGGCCGATCGCGTCGGAGTTCGCCTGCGCTCGCGCCTGCACGAGATGTGCAAGGTGGTCGAGGTCAAGGGCGATGACTTTCGCCTCAAGATCAGAGAAAATCGCGGCAGAAAGTTTTGAGACCCCCCATGCCACGCATCAGCTCACTGCCTCGAATCATTTCAACTTTGTCACAAACTTCTTCTGATTCTGCTTTATAAGGAAAAGTACTTGTCAAACCAAATACGAATATGTATGATGATTTGCCTGTGAGACCGGTTGAATCGTTGCGCACTGAAAGGAGCGAACCCTTGCCGTCGTCACTTCATGGGCGCGCGATGGATAATCTGAAGTACATCCGTGAAACGATGGAGAGAGCGTCGTCGTTCACGGCGGTGCCCGGATGGGGTGGGGTGATGATCGGAGTGACTGCTCTGGTGGCTGCGGTGATGGCATCGCGCATCGAGGATGAGCATGAGTGGATGATGGTCTGGGCGGCGGAGTTGCCGCTGGCGCTGGCGATTGGCGCGCTCATGATGAAACGCAAGGCACGGGCGGCCGAGTTGAAGCTGATGTCGGGTCCGGGAAGGAAGTTCACGCTCAGCCTTGCGCCTCCGCTGCTCGCCGGGGCGGTGATGTCGCTGGCCCTGGCGCGGCTCGGAGCCCTGGATATCCTGCCGGGGATGTGGCTGCTGCTCTACGGCACAGGTGTTGTCACCGGAGGGGCGTTTTCGGTCAAGGTCGTACCGGTCATGGGGATCTGTTTTATGACGCTGGGAGCGATCTCGGTCTTCGCCCCGATCGAATGGGGGAATCTACTGATGGCGATCGGGTTCGGAGGATTGCACATCATTTTTGGGATCATAATAGCGAGGAGGCATGGTGGCTAAAGAGACTGCGCGCAGGTCAATTGAATCCGGTCAATCCGAGAAGCCACGACGCGAGACGCGGGCTCTGAGGGCGATTCGCGCGGCGGAGAAGGCTCCTGAACTCGACAATCTGATTCACGAAAGAATGCGACTGGGGATAGTCAGCGCCCTGGCCGCCAATGCGTCGCTCACCTTCAGCGAACTGAGAGAGATGCTCAAGACCACGGACGGCAATATCAGCGTGCATGCGCGCAAGCTCGAAGAGGCAGAATACATCGCCTGCAGCAAATCTTTTGACGGCCGTGTGCCAAAGACCGAATATCGCCTGACGGCGGCCGGCCGCAAGGCGCTCGAACGATACCTCGATCATATGGAAGCGCTGATTCATGCGGCGCGCGAACGGTAACTGGCAAATCCAATGGCCGGGAACACTTTTAATCAAAACCAGGGGGAGGGTATGCATCAATTTGCCATCGTCGAAGAGACGTCCGAATCAGTCATGAAGACACATCACAGCCAGATTCTGGTCAAGACCAGTGAATGCATGCAGTTCGTCAATCTGACCGAGATGGTCGCGACCGTTGTTGCGCGTTCGGGCATCAGCAGCGGTCTGGTCAACATTCAGACGCGTCATACGACGACAGCCCTGATCATCAATGAAGATGAGCCTTTGCTGATCGAGGACATCAAACAGATTCTGGAGCGATATGTTCCGCGCGAGGCTGATTATCAGCACAACGATTTCAGCCGGCGTGTCGATATCCCGCCCGATGAGCCGTTGAACGGTCATTCGCACTGCAAGGCGCTCTTCCTGCCTACATCGGTTAATGTCAACCTGGCCGATGGACAACTGCAGCTTGGCCGCTGGCAGAGCATCTTCCTGATCGAACTTGACGATTCCAGGGAGAGAAGCGTTTCGGTGCTCGTCATGGGCCAGTCATGATCCTGGATTAGTAAAAAAGAAGAAGCAGACCATAAAAAAGAGAAAGGACCGGATGACCAGTAATCCGGTCCTTTCTCTTTTTATAATTGTTGCAACTTCAGGCGGTTAAATTTCGTTTGACTGATTCTTTGGGGAAGTTTCGAGTTTCGAGTTTCAAGTTTCCAGTATTCTGGACGGCTCAGGTTTATTCCAGTATGCAGGATTGTGAGTATGCAGGGTTGTGATTGATAGCGAAGCATGGCGATGGGACTGGAAACTGGAAACTGGAAACTATTCTATGGCCTGAGCAGTAATAAAAAACCCCATTACCTGTTAATGGACAGTCTCCCGGATCGTTAGATCAAGAGGGAGGGAGTAAAAATGAAACGTCTCTATATGTTTTATGTCGAGACGACGCGGCTGGCACTGCGATCGATACTGGCCCATAAGATGCGCGCGTTTCTGACGTTGATCGGAATCATCATCGGAGTGGCGTCGGTGGTTGTCGTTGGGGCATCGATCAACGGGTTCAACACCTATGTTCTGACGACGGTCTCGAAGATGCTGGGCGTCAATCATTTTATGATTTCACGGTTTGCGCATCAGGGGCGACTGTCCGAAGAGGACTGGGAAAAGATGCAGCGCCGCAACAAGCGTCTTGACATAGCGGACTATGACTGGCTGCGGACGCGCTGCCAGACCTGCCTGGATGTCGGCGCCCAGTCCGATAACAGCATGAATCTGAAGCACGAAGGCAGGGAGACCTTTGGGACCAGGATTTCGGGCGTGACGGCCAACATGGCTGATATCGAAGACAAGACGATCGACGAGGGGCGGTACATCGCTCCGCACGAGGTTGATCATGCGGCGCTTGTCTGCGTCATCGGAGCTGAGCTGAAAGAGAAGCTTTTCGAAGGGCGCGATCCGATCGGAAAGACGCTCAAGATCGGGGATACGCCGATGAAGATCATCGGCGTCGAGCAGAAGCGCGGCTCATTCTTCGGCCAGTCGATGGACAACCATCTTTATATCCCGCTCATGACATTCGGCAAAATCTTCGGCAGGCGCAATGGGATCCAGTTGCATGGCAAGGCCTCAGACAGCCAGGCGCTGGCCGCGGCTATCGATGAAGCCCGCATGCATATGCGAAACCGCCACAAGCTGACCGGCAACGAAGAGGACGATTTCGGCCTCGTCAACACCGACCAGGTCAACAATCAGGTCGATCAGTTCACGGGCACGATCGCCCTGGTGGTGACACCGATTACGCTGCTCTCACTGGTGGTGGGTGGAATTGTGGTCATGAACATCATGCTCGTAAGCGTCACCGAACGGACGTTCGAGATCGGTTTACGCAAGGCCGTCGGGGCGAAGAAACGGCAGATTCTGACCCAGTTTCTGATCGAATCGTCGATGCTTTCTGCCGTCGGCGGAGTACTGGGTTTGCTGCTCGCGGCGGCCATTTCGTGGGCTGTCAGTATGACTACGCCGATTCCAATGACGATCACACTGGGTTATATCCTGCTTTCGCTCATTGTTTCGGGAGGGATCGGCATGATCGCCGGCATCTATCCCGCCTACCGGGCGTCACGACTTGATCCGATCATCGCCCTGACGAAGAACTGAAGGGAGGAGAGAGAGAAGATGACCAACCCGATTATGAGGTTTCTGCCGCTCGAAACGATCCGCATGGCGGTTGGAACCATCCGGACAAACAAATTCCGCAGCTTCCTGACGGTTCTGGGGATCGTTATCGGAGTCATGACTGTGATCGCGATCGCTTCGATTCTGACCGGTTTGCGGTCGCGCATAGTAGGCATGATCGAAGAGTACGGCACCAACAACATCTATGCGTTCCATCTTTCGACGGGCCCGCGCATGGGGGATCGCGATCGGAGCGAATTCCTGCGCAAATCTCTCACACCGGAAGACTCACAGGCCATCCTTGCACAGGCCGACGCGATCGAGGATGTTTCAAACGTTCTCTATTTATGGCGCGAAAACAGCTCGATGAAGTATCGAGGTGTCAGTTACAAACAGGGACAGTTGCAGGCGGTCTCTCCGAGTTACGAAAGAGTCACCAATGTCGCACTTGAAGAGGGCCGTTTTATTACCGAGATCGATGACGAACACCGTCGAGATGTCATGGTCATCGGCGTCAACGTCGCCGAGTCGCTCTTTCCCAATCAATCGCGCATCGCCGGCTCGCAGGTCGAGATGGGAGGTCGCATCTACGAGGTGATCGGAGTGCTGGCCAAACGCCAGAACAGCTTCTTCGGCGAAAACGAAGAGGACAACGCTGTCTTTATCCCATTCCAGACCGGCAGGAAGCTCTCTCCACGAAGCGAGTTCCTCATGTTTCATATTCGCGCCAGGACGGGAATGCTCGACCGCGGGTTCGATCAGGTCGAAGAGATCCTCCGTCGCCGGCGCGGCGTCAAATATAACGACCCGAACAATTTCGATCTGAGCACGGCAGACAAGATCATCAAACAGTTCGATTCGATCACCATGTATGTCGGCCTTTTCGCCATCGCCATCTCCGCCGTCGGACTGCTCGTCGGCGGGATCGGGGTCATGAACATCATGCTCGTCAGCGTCACCGAACGCACCCGCGAGATCGGCGTGCGCAAGGCGATCGGCGCCCGTAAACAGGATATCGTCCGGCAGTTCCTCTTCGAAGCGATGACACTTACATCGCTCGGTGGACTGCTCGGCGTCGTCGTGGCAATCCTCATCAGCTACCTGATCATGTTCTTTATCCCCGAACTGCCGGCCTCGATTCCCATCTGGGCCGTCATCGCGGGCATGGTTACAGCTACTTCCGTCGGCCTCATCTTCGGCGTCTGGCCGGCTCGAAAAGCCGCCAACCTCGATCCGATCGAGTGCCTCCGCTATGAATAACTTATAACAAGAGTCTTATAAACTCGGAAGAAATTAATCGCAAAGACCGCAAAGGACGCAAAGATGATTTTGGGAGATAATTGTCCGAGTCAGAAACAATACGCAATAATCCGGATCTCTCTTTCCATATAAATCCTTTGCCCTTTTGCGGTCTTTGCGATTAATTTCTTCCGGACTTAAATGCCAGAAAAATTAGCTTACAGAGTACAAATTGTTTTTTCTCTTGCTTTTCGGAGGCGATTTCCTTATAAACTAGCTTTATGATGCAAAGTACTCAATATTGCAAACAAAAATCTCTGTTGCATGTCGCGATCATCATGGACGGGAACGGGAGATGGGCTATGGAGCGGGGGAGGCCGCGAACGGAGGGGCACCGGGCGGGAGCGGATGCAGTGAGGCGGGTGGTGGAAACGGCGCCCGGGCTGGGCATATCGATGCTCACGCTGTATGCGTTTTCGTCTGACAACTGGAGTCGTCCGGCGGCGGAGGTCGATGCATTGATGGCGATGTTTCACCTCTATCTGAAGCGTGAGACGCGCGCCTGCGTTGAGAAGGGGATGCGTATCAGCGTGATCGGGCGGCGGGACCGGTTAAGTGATGCGCTGCGCAAAGCGATCGAATCTTCGGAACTGGCGACCCGCGAAGGCCGGGAACTTCACCTGCGCATCGCGATCGACTATTCCTCGCGCGACTCGATTCTGGTGGCGGCTTCCAAGCTGTCGAATCAGGGAGTTTTTTCGAGGCAGGCCTTTGCGAATCTGCTGGCGGAGAATGCGCCGGCCCCGGATGTCGATCTGCTCATACGCACCGGCGGAGAGCACCGGCTGAGCGACTTTCTGCTCTGGGAATGCGCCTATGCGGAACTCTTCTTCGCCGAGCGAAAGTGGCCTGATTTCGGCCGCGAGGATCTCGAAAATATCATCTGTGAATTCAACCGGCGGGAACGCCGCTTCGGGACTCTGCCCGAGAACGGCGTATCCATGCCTCAACTGTCAAAAGTGGTATGAAAGTTGGCTTCGCCGCCCATCCGCTTCGCCATTTCGATTCGTCGCCTGACTTCGTCGACCTCCTGCTGCCGGCTCATTTTAGTCTCACCCCCTGACGTATGACTCTTTAACTCCTGCAGGACTTACGCAGAATCCTGGGAGCGCAGGCTTCCAGCCTGCATTTTGTAGCTATTATCGGAAATCATGCAGGCTGGAAGCCTGCGCTCCCAGGATTCTGCGTAAGTTCTGTCCTGGTGAATTTCTTCAGGATTGACAGGATTAACCGGTTAAAGACAAAGGATAGATGCCCTCTATTCGGAATTTGATTAAGGTCGAGTAATATTAATGGGTTAAAAGCGGTGGATCATCACTCCATCGGATAATCAATATTGGAGGCATCATGTACGCAGTCATCATTGCCGGCGGATCGGGCACACGATTCTGGCCGGCGAGCAGGGAGCATCTGCCAAAACAATTTCTAAAGATCACCAGTGACAGGACGATGATCGAAGAGACACTTGATCGTGTCAGGACATTCACCTCTGCCGACAAGGTATTGGCGGTTGTCGGAAAGATTCATGAAGAGGTCACCAAAAAACTGATCGGAAGTTCGGTCGGAGCCATACTGGCTGAGCCTTTCGGCAGGAATACCGCCGCATGCATAGGTCTTGCTGCTTTGAAAATAAAGCAGGCTGCGATCGACGATCCCATAGTCATCCTGCCGGCGGATCATTACATATCTGATCTCGAACAGTTTCGCGAGACGATTCTGACTGCCGCGGAGATCGCACGGACCGGTGCGATCGTCACCCTTGGCATCACTCCATCACGGCCCGAGACAGGTTACGGTTACATTCAGACCTCGGCTCCCGCCGGCGAAATGCTGGGCCGCAGATACCTTGACGTCGAGCGGTTCGTCGAAAAGCCCGATTACAGGACGGCTGTCAATTACCTCAATCAGGGAGGATATTACTGGAACAGTGGCATCTTCATCTTCACCGCACGGGCTATTCTGGAAGAGTTTGAACGCTGCCTGCCTGACCTTTCCAGCGGACTGCATGAAATCGAGGCTGCATTCGATTCACAGGATTATGAAAAAGTCCTCGAATCCGTCTACCAGCGAATACCCTCGATTTCGATCGATTACGGCGTCATGGAGAAAACTACCCGCTCGATCTTTGTCATCCCGGCCGATTTTGCATGGAGCGATGTCGGCAGCTGGCAGGCGCTCTATGAACTGCGCAGTCCGGATTATGACGAGAACGATAATCTGCTGCTGGGCGAAGCCATGATCTCTGAATCTCGCGGCAACCTGGTCTATTCTGCCTCCGGTCGCAAGGTCGCGCTGCTCGGCGTCGAGGGGCTTTTCGTAGTTGACACCCCGGACGCTTTATTAGTGGCCGATCTGGATCATTCACAGGATGTCAAACGCTTTCCCGAAATCCTGAAAGGGATAGCTCAAACACCGAAATGATTTGATTTATACTCAAATCAGCTTGCCGCGATGTGCCGGCAAAGTATACATTCCAGAGAGAGCAGGCAGTGGGCAGCTGGCAGCTGCCCACTGCCCGCAATTCAAGGAGATTCCATGGCAGAACCAGTAATTATCGATGCGATTCGTACGCCGATCGGCAAATATAAAGGTGCATATCGAGAAACCCGGCCCGACCAGCTGCTGGCGCATACGCTGCAGGGGGTGATCAAAAAGACCGGCGTCGATGCTGTCAGAATCGGAGATTCAATCACCGGCTGTGTTTCGCAGATCGGTGAACAGGGTGTCAACATCGCACGCCGCACGGCATTGCTTGCGGGCCTGCCGGTCACGGTTCCTGGCGTTACGCTTAATCGATTCTGCAGCTCGAGCCAGCAGGCGGTTCATTTCGCCGCGCAGGCGATCGCCGCCGGGGATCACGACTACATCCTCGCTTCCGGCGTCGAGAGCATGACGCGCGTCCAGATGGGCAGCGATGGTGGAGAAGCCTGGAAAACGGTCTACCTGGCGATGCGTGAGCATTATGACCTGATTCACCAGGGTGAGAGCGCCGAACGGATCGCCGAGAAATGGAATATCACACGACGAGATGTTGATGAGTTCGCCGCCGAGAGCCACCGTCGAGCGGCTGCGGCGGCAGGCGCCGGCCTGCATACCGAGATCATCCCGACGCCCGGTCTCGATGCCGAAGGCAAAAATATCTCACTGACTCGAGACGAAGGCATCCGCGAAGCCATCAATATGGAGAAGATGGCGGCGCTGGCGACCGTCTTTCGTCCTGACGGCAACGGCGTGGTGACCGCTGCCAACTCATCTCAAATCTCCGACGGGGCGGGCGCAATTCTGGTTGCGAACCGTGAAATAGCCAAAGCTGACGGCCTCAAGCCGCGGGCAAGGTTTCGCGCCAGGGTCGTCGTTGGCAGCGATCCAACCCTGCAGCTGGACGGAGTCATACCGGCCACCAGGCTCGCGCTCGAAAAAGCGGGTTTGACCATCGGCGATCTGGACTGGATCGAGATCAACGAAGCTTTTGCTACGGTTGTCATCTCATGGTCTCGTGAACTCAAGCCGGATATGGCGAAAGTGAATCCCTGGGGCGGCGCCGTTGCTCATGGCCATCCGATCGGCGGAACTGGAGCGATTCTCATGGCGAAACTACTCGCCGGACTGGACTCGATCGACGGTAAATTCGGTTTGCAGGTGATGTGCGCCGGTCACGGCATGGCCACCGCTACCATCATCGAAAGAATCTGAGTAAAAAGTAGAAAGTAGAAAGATGCAGATCAAAAATAATACTTTTCTGGTTGCCGGGGGAGGTTCCGGGCTCGGAGCTGCTACAGTTCGAGCGCTCTCTGAAGGCGGTGCGAACGTAGTAATCGCAGACATTAATAAGGATACAGGCGCTGCGCTGGCCGCCGAACTCGGAACCGAATGTCGATTCATTCAAACTAATGTCTCCGATGAAGCGCAGGTTCAGGCTGCCGTAAGTCTCGCGGTCTCTGAATTCGGCACACTCAATGGAGCCATCAACTGCGCCGGCATTGGTGTGGCTGAAAAGACAGTCGGCAGGGACGGTCCCCACTCGCTCGGCTCATTTAAAAAAGTCATCGAGGTCAATCTGATCGGAACGTTTAACGTCATCAGGCTGGCGGCGGCTCAGATGGCCGGCCAGCAGCCCAACGATGCCGGTGAGCGCGGAGTGATCATCAATACCGCTTCGATCGCGGCTTATGACGGACAGATCGGGCAGGCGGCATACTCCGCTTCGAAGGGCGGCATCGTCGGCATGACTCTGCCGATCGCGCGTGATCTCTCACGGCTGGGCATCCGCGTCGTGACCATCGCTCCGGGGCTCTTCGATACGCCATTGCTGGCCGGATTGCCGGAGGATGTCAAGAAGGTGCTCGGTTCACAGGTGCCGTTTCCGCCGCGTCTCGGGCGCCCGTCGGAATATGCTTCGCTCGCCTGTCACATCATCGAAAATGAGATGCTCAACGGCGAAGTGATTCGTCTGGACGGCGCACTCCGCATGCCGCCGAAATAGTTCTCAATGACCAGTTACTACTGGAAATTTCTAAATCAACCAGGAGGCACTAAATCGTGACCCACATCATCAGATCGTTTCTGTTCGCCCTGATCGTCACATCGGTCGGGATCATCGGTTCAGCTCAGACCGCTCAGCAGCCGCCTGTTGAGGCCCCGAGTCCGTCACTTGCAAAGGACTCGCGCTGCTTCGAGCTGAGGACCTACTACGCTGCGCCCGGCAAACTCGAGGAACTGCATGCCAGATTTCGCAACCACACCATGAAGCTCTTCAAGAAGCATGGCATGGAAGTCGTAGGGTTCTGGGGCCCGACCGATAAGGATAAAGGATCTGAAAACACGCTGGTCTATGTTATGGCTTTTCCCAGTCGCGAGGCGCGAAACAAGGCGTGGCAGGCATTTGCAGCCGATCCAGAATGGCAGGCCGCACGCAAGGAGAGCGAGAAGAACGGGCGGCTGGCCGAAAAGGTCGATTCCGTAATTCTCAAGGCGACCGATTACGCTACAGTCAAATAGCATGGAGTACCGCATTTATGCGGGTTCCACATTTCTATGAAGGGCACGCATAAATGCGGTACTCTATGCGCTTATCATTATGAACGGAGCGGAAAGCCTCATAAAAACACTTGTTGCCGCTGGGATCGACGTCTGTTTCGCCAATCCCGGAACAACGGAGATGCCTTTTGTTCGCGCCTTCGATGAGACCGAGGGGATGCGCGCGGTGCTCTGCCTGTTCGAAGGCGTCTGCACGGGTGCAGCCGATGGCTATGCTCGAATGGCCGATAAGCCCGGTCTGACACTGCTCCACCTCGGGCCGGGGTTCGCCAACGGAATCGCCTATCTCCACGACGCGCGGCGCGCGAGATCTCCGATTATCAATCTGATCGGCGATCATGCGACCTGGCATCTGGCCGCCGACGCCCCACTCACCTCCGATATCGAATCTCTGGCTTCCGCAGTATCAGCCTGGGTCCGGTGCAACCGTTCGGCCGAGGAGATGTCCGGTGATGTCGCTGACGCGATCGTCGCCGCATCAATCAAACCCGGCAGTATCGCCACATTGATCGTCCCGCATGACTGCCAGTTGGGGCTGTCGGGGGGAATCGCTGCTATTCGTCCGGTTCCGCCCCCTCCAACTGTCACTCCAGAGGTTATCGAAAATGCCGCTGCGATGCTCAGAAGCGGCGAACCAACTGTGCTCTTCCTTGGAGGAATCGCCCTGCGCGAACGTGGCTTGAAGGCGGCCGCCCGGATTGCCCTCACTCCTCAGTGCAGGTTGATGTGTGAAACTTTTCCTGCCAGATGGGAGCGTGGAGCCGGATTACCTGTCATCGAGCGCCTGCCATATTTCCCCGAGCAGGCGATGGCGGCGTTTGCGCCCTTCAGGAATGTCATCCTGGCCGGTGCACGATCTCCAGTGGCGTTCTTCGGATATCCGGGATTGCCGAGTTACTTCGTTTCATCCGAGCAGCATGCATTCGTCCTGGCTTCGCCGGATGATGATGTCGTTGACGCTCTCGAAAAGCTTGCGGACCTGATCGGGGCGCCGCCGGACACAGCGACCAACATCTCTGCAGATCCCACAGCGACCTGCCGGCCAGATAACTCCCGAGACACTTTCCGCTGCCGTCGCTGCCGTCATGCCTCAAAACACCATTCTTATGGACGAGGGAAATACAAGCACAGGCCCGTTCGGAGTTCTATCGCAATCCGGCCCGCGCCACAGCTACCTGACGCAGCCCGGCGGCGCGATCGGACTTGGCATGCCATGCGCTACCGGCGCGGCCATAGCCTGCCCGGATCGCCCGGTCATCACATTTCAGGCTGATGGCAGCGCGATGTACACTCTGCAGGCACTCTGGACGCAGGCCCGTGAAAATCTCAACATCAAAACCATTATTTGCAACAATCGCAGCTACCGCATCCTCGGACTCGAACTCATGCGGGCCGGCGTGAAGGAGTTCGGCGCACAGGCCAAAGGCCTCATCGGACTCAACTCTCCCACCCTGGACTGGGTTCAATTATCGCAGGGGATGGGAGTCTCCGCCGTCCGCGTCGAGAGGGCCGAGGATCTGGTTGACCAATTGGAAAGCGCCCTCTCCCACGAAGGGCCGTTGCTGATCGAGGCGATAATGAGTTGAAAGTTGAAAGTTGAAAGTGATGTTTGCAAAAAAGACACAATTATGAATAGTTTAATTTTTTAACCACCGATACTATCAGTACTCTGGAAACTAAATTTTCTTGTATTCAAGACTGGAAAAAAGTTAATCGCAGAGGCCGCGAAGATGCGCAAAGAATTTAATCGCAAAGGCCGCAAAGGGGCAAAGATATACAGGGAAGATCAGTGTTCGAATTATATCCAGTGGGCGATAATCCGTATATTCATATCCCTAAATATCTTTGCCTCTTTGCAGCCTTTGCGATTAATTCTTTGCCCCTTTGCGGTCTTTGCGATTAATTTCTTCCGAAGTTAAATGCCCGAAAATTTAGTTTGCAGAGTAATCAGCAGAAAGAACTTTTAACTTTCAACTTTCAACTTTTAACTTATTTCGGAGGCCGTTATCCCATGAATTTTGAATACACTGACAAAGTCAAATACCTGCAAAAGAAACTGTCGGCCTTCATGGATGAGTACATCTATCCGAATGAAGATACCTATTACGAGCAAATGAATTCCGGAGATCGGTGGAAAGTCCTGCCACTGCTTGAAGAGCTGAAACCGAAGGCAAAGGCCGAGGGGCTGTGGAATCTCTTCCTGCCCGAAAGCGATCAGGGAGCGGGGCTGACGAATCTCGAGTACGCTCCGCTGTGCGAGATCATGGGTCGCGTTCCCTGGTCAGCGGAAGTCTTCAACTGCTCCGCTCCGGACACCGGCAACATGGAAGTGCTGGTGCGCTACGGCAGCGTCGAACAGAAAGAGTCATGGCTCAAGCCACTGCTCGAGGGTGAGATCCGGTCCTGTTTTGCCATGACCGAGCCCGAAGTCGCTTCATCGGACGCGACCAACATTCAATCGTCGATCAGACGGGAAGGCGATGAATATGTCATCAACGGTCGTAAATGGTGGACCTCCGGCGCCGGGGATCCGCGTTGCAGGATCGCCATTTTCATGGGCAAGACCGACCCGAACGCTCAGACCTATAAACAGCAATCGATGATCCTCGTTCCGATGGATGCGCCTGGCGTTAAAATAGAGCGCATGCTGACAGTCTTCGGTTACGACGACGCTCCTCACGGCCACGCTGAAGTTACGTTTAATGACGTACGCGTCCCCGCTTCAAACATCCTGCTCGGCGAGGGCAGGGGGTTCGAGATCGCCCAGGGACGCCTCGGCCCGGGACGCATACATCACTGTATGCGCCAGATCGGAGTCGCCGAACGGGCTCTTGAAGCAATGTGCCACCGCGTCAAAACCCGCGTCGCCTTCGGCAAAACCCTTGCCGAACAGGGCACGATCCGTGCCGATATCGCAAATTGCCGGATGGAGATAGAACAGGCCAGACTGCTCACGCTGAAAGCCGCTTACATGATGGATAATGTCGGCAACAAAGCCGCCCGGGCCGAGATCGCCATGATCAAGGTCGTCGCCCCCAACATGGCTCTGCGCGTCATCGACAGAGCGCTCCAGGCCCACGGCGGAGGCGGCGTCTGCCAGGACTTCCGTCTGGCAAATGCATGGTCACACGCTCGCACTCTCAGGTTTGCTGACGGTCCCGATGAGGTGCACCGCGAGGCAATCGCTAAATTGGAACTCAGGAAGTATGAATAAAGTAGGCAGTAGGCAGTAGGCAGTAGGTAGCAGGCAGATGACAGTTTCCAGTTTGTAGTTTCCAGAAAGATCCAAACTGCTACTGCCTACTGCCTACTGCTACTACCCACTGCCTACTTTTTACCTTTCAGCGGATGGATTGCGACCGGGGTGATTGTGGTCGGGATGGCATTCTCGACGCTGACCTTTAACAGCGCCTGATAATATCGAGGCCGGCCGGCCGCCTCGAGTTTGCGATTCAAATCGGACAAATGCCAGGGATTGGTCAGATATTCGGCCGCAGCGGCTGTTCCCTCGCTATGCAAGCCCCCCACCAGCATGAACCATTCGTTGCCAGAGATGTTCTGGCCGACGGTAATCAGAGCATAGTCTTCAGTGATCTCTCCCGTCTGCTTATCGAAAACCGCCCTGTATTCACTCTTCTCACCATTCCTCGGATTAAGATTCCTGATCGTGACCAGGTTCGTATATACGAAATCCTCAGCCAGAGGCAGCTTAGCAGACCAGTCGTTGACCCAGACTGTCCCTAAAATGATGACATTATGGTTTTTGAGGTCTTCCGCACTGACTGTCCGACTCTGTTTCACCTGAATGGTCTTATTGATCATCCGGAAGACGCCTGTCAGATTGTGCAGCCCCATCGCTTCACCCAATCCGGTATAGATATTCGTAGTAAGCGTCAATCGGGACGAGGGCGTGATCTTGAGCAGGTTCTTATTCAGTAGTTTGTTGGAGACTTCCGCAGTCTGTTCGTCCGTTAAAGGTATCGATTTATTTATGATGGCTTCGGGATCTGCCGCGTTAACGAATCGGAAGACCGCAGGATTGCTCAGAACGATCAGTGTCGGGGATTCATTTTCAAGCAGACCGCCCCAGAAGGTCTTATACATCCCCGTCGAGTCGCCAGTGTAATTCGAGGTTTCACGCGACCTGAACTGATAGTTGGAATAGCCAAGCCAGGCAATGATCAGAAACAATGGCAGGATCACGAACAGAGGCCACAGGTTTTTTCTGACAGGCGAAGTATCGAGCTTCTCGGAATCATCATTCTCGACAATTTGATCAACCTCTGCAGCATTATTTACAGCAGCAACCTCATGGCGGGTGTTTTTGACGAACCTCGGAGCATATTTCCCAACCGGGAGCTCTATTCTGACCTCATCCCCGGCTCCTTCCTTCTGATAATAGCTCTCCAGTTTATACCGTACCCCATGTGCGCTTACTCTGACTATTGGATCAGTTGCCGGATTGTACAAATTGTCACGACCGAATACTTCGTGCCCGATCAGAAACTCGTTGAGTTCCTCGCCTCGCCCCGATAACTGAAAATCACAGATCGTCGTCAGGAATTTCTGTTTCATAGGGGCATTGACAAAGTACTTGCTCGCCAGCACTCGATTGAGAGCCTCACGACTCTCATCCTGGCTCAGTCCTTCGTCAACTGATGTTATTTCAGGTTTTTGCACGTGCATCATTTTTAATCGATTAATGGCGACATCCTACCTCAACCTATTCGATTTTTCAACGGCATATGTTGAGTGTGAAAAATATAAGTGCAATCCAATGAATGGTATAGGAATGTTAATAACGTGCTCGCACCCCGTCGCTAACCGTAAATCACATGGAATAAGATTGACCTGGCCGGCGATAATGGGTATAACCCCTCCATACTTATTTATTCTGCATTTCTGATCTACGCTTAAAGTCAGGCAATACTCTGCGTTAAAGTTTTTGATTAGTGTTATCAGTTTGTTTGCTGGGATCTTGTTGTCAGATGTCGGGATGATTCTAATTCCGACAATTAAATCAATATTTGGAATAACTTACATCGATTTCTCTGGATTTTTTGGGCAGGGACGCCTGAGTAGGGGTTCCCGAAAGCCGTGGTTCCGCCTGTTCGAAAAAGACTTTGGACCAAACCAACTCGGAGGTAGCTTAAAATCATGCTGAAGACGTCAAAAGAAAATTCAGCTATTGCCCAGCTAAATGGACATTCTCTCGCTCTCGCCATACTGGGAGCATTAGTCAGCGTTATTCTCCTTGGTGGAACATCAGCCATGGCGCAAACGGCGACAAGCGCAACCATGAGGGGAACGATTCGCGATCAGAACGGGGCTGTTGTGTCAGGTGGGAATGTCACCGTCACCAATTCGAGAACGGGCGCAACGCGTACGGCAAAGAGCAACTCTGAAGGCTTTTATGTCATTACAACTCTCGATCCCGGGTCTTATACGGTCACTGTTGAAGCGAGTGGGTTCAAGCAACTCAGCCAGACAGAGGTGACGCTCAGTCCGAGTGAAACGAGGGGACTCGATTATACGCTCGAAATCGGACAGGCTTCCGAGACCGTGACAATCTCGGGAACAATCGAAGAGATCAAGACCGAGACCGGCGAGAAATCGAACACTATCACGGCCAGCCAGATTGAAAATTTGTCGATCATCAGCCGCAACAGTCTGGAACTGCTGCGTATCCTGCCGGGAGTTGTGGCTCCGGATTCATCGACTTATCAGATTTCGGGATTTGGTGACGCTTCAGCATACGCCGTTAACGGCCAGCGCGGACAGAACAACAATGTCAACGTCGACGGTTCGCGCGTCATGGATATCGGGTGCAACTGCGGTTCGATTGTCAGTCTGAACAACGACATGGTTCAGGAAGTCACGATCAAGACCAGCAATTACGCAGCCGAACATGGCAATAGCGGCGTACAGATCAGCGGAACGACCAAATCGGGCGGACGCGACTTCCACGGCTCGCTGTACACCTATGTACGGCACGATGCCCTGGCCGCCAACGACAGGTTCAGAAATTATATCAAGGCGCAGGATCCGGAATCGCTGGCGGGCGCCAAGCCTCTGGGCAGATTCTACTATCCGGGCGGCAACATCGGCGGACCGATCACCCTGCCAAAGAAAGTTTTCGGCCCCCTTGGCGGATTCAACGAGGGGCGTGACAAACTCTTCTTCTTCGTCGGGTTCGAGGTTCAGCGCCAAACTTTCGGGGCGCCTCCCAAGATCTCTGTCGTTCCCACAGCGGCACAAAGAAACGGGGATTTCAGCGAGTTGCTGGGACGCAATATCCTCAATCAGGATCAGAATGTGAGGATCCCCAACGGCTTCGCCAACTCGGGGCAGAATGCGCCTGGCAACAACATCGCGCCGTATATCGATCCGATCGGTCAGATCCTTCTCAATCAGTTTCCGCTTCCGAACTTCAACGATCCGACGGGTCGATACAATTATATCGCCAATCCGACCCAGAGTCTCAATCGGAAAGATCTGAAGATGCGGTTTGATTACAAGATCAGCGACAATACTAATCTCTATGTCCGGATCACGCGTGAGATTCAGATAGGCGATAACCCCTACGGCATCTGGTGGGGGCCATCAACATACGAATTGCCGACCCCCAATGAAGAGACGGCATTGGGTCGGTCTGTGGCGGTCGGTCTGACCAGCGTGATCAGCCCGTCGATGACCAACGAGATAGTTTTCAGCGGAAGCAAGTTGAAACTTGACAACAACTATGCCGATCCCGATAAAGTCCGGCTGGATACTTTAGGGCTTGAAGACAGCATCAGATTGCCGTTTGACAACACCCAGTTTGGCAGGCAGAGCCCCTATATTCCACTCTCGCTCATTACCTGGACGCAGGGCCAGCTCTGGTCGCCGGGCACCAACCCGATCTTCGCATACAATGACAGTTTCTCGGTTGCCGATAACCTGGCCAAGGTCGTTGGCAGCCATACGCTGAAGTTCGGAGCCGTCATCGAGCAGGGCAACAAGAAGCAGAACTTCCAGGGCGATCCCGATTCACAGGGGCAGCTTGTCTTTGATAACTGGAATGGTCTTGGAACCGGCAATGCCTGGGGCGATCTTCTGGTCGGCCAACTACTCGAAGTCTATCACGGCACCGCTCCCCCGACCGGCAACTACCGATTCTATAACATGGAGTTCTATGGCCAGGATTCGTGGAAGATCAAACCCAACTTCACTCTTGAATACGGACTTCGTGCGTCGCACATGACCGTCAACAAGGAGCGCAAGGGGTTTGATATCCTCTTCAGTCCCGATGCCTATGTTCCGGGGGGCGGATACTACCTCAACGGTAATCCGTTTACCGTAAATGGCATCCTCTCGGCGGCCAATGGTGACATCCAGAAAGGCGTATTCGATCCTCCACAAGTCAACTGGGCGCCGCGACTGAACTTCGCCTGGGATATTTTCAACAATGCCCGGCTGGTTGTCCGAGGTGGCGCGGGTGTCTTTTATAACCGCATTCAGGGGAACTTCCAGTATGATTCGTCTCTGCGTGCGGCGGCCAACGGCAATGTCGGCGCCACAATTGGTCAGGGGACGACGATTCCGGGAACGAACGTCACCTTCAATGATCTGGGCGGATTGACGCTCCGGAACATGGGGGCTGTCACAGTCAACGGGCAGGTGGTTCCGGTCAATCCGCTGGCACTGGCCGGTGGCGGACGGGATATCATCTCGCCCGATCCAAACTCGAATGACTTTCCGACAACTTATACAACGAGTCTCAATATTGCGACCCGCCTGCCGTTCCAGACGGTGATCGAGGCAGGATATGTAGGGACCTTCGGCCGGCATCTGGGAACCCGGCTTCCGATCAACGTGGTGCCGCTCGGCACTCTGTTGCAGGGAGCAGTTCCGGGTGATCCGGGAAGCACGATCACTACGCTTGCCAATCCCAATTGTAATCGTGGAACGATAGTCCCCGGCGGAACCAATATACCCGGAGACTGTCAGATCGTTACCCAGACCGGGGTCGCGGTGAATCTGGCCAATCCGCTGCATCGACAGACTCTGGACGGCAGCGTAATCAACCGCTATCGGCCTTACCCCGATCTTTCGAATGTCCGGTACCAGAATTACAACGGGACATCAAACTATCACTCGCTCCAGGTTACGCTCAGCCGGCAGACCGGCAAGAATTTACAGTTCTTCGGAACCTATACCTTCTCGAAGGTTTTAGGAACAAGGGGCGGTGAGTTCAACGATCTGGATCCTCTTGATGCGCGTGGAAGATCATATGGTGTTCTGGATTATGATCGGACACACATCTTCAACATGTCCTATAACTACAACCTGCCCAATCTCTCGCCGGTGAGCAATGCCTTCGCTAAAGGGTTGCTCAACGGATGGCAGTTGTCGGGCATCAGCACATTCTCGACTGGCACCCCGGTCAATCTCAGATTTTCCGGCGACGTGACAAACCTGGCGATTGCAGCATTCGGCTCGAACGCATTTTCGACAGCCGGCTATGCGGCCGGGGCTATTGCACCTGTCTTCAGCGGTGATCCCCGGCTGAGTGGCGGGACGAAAGTGGGTGATCGGGTACTGGATCTGGGGCAGATCAGCATTCCGGCCTTTGGGACATCGGGGCCGTTTGTTTCTCCCTTCTATTTCCGGACACCGAACCGGTGGAACTGGGACATCAGTTTCTTCAAAAACTTCAAGATGGCCGAAACAAAGAACCTGCAGTTCCGTGCCGGATTCTTCAACATCTTTAACCAGGCATATCCGAAGAATATCGACAACGGAAATGCCGCAAACAGCGACATATACCTGACGCTTCAAACTGTTTGTGCGCGTACGCTGCAGAATGTTCCGCTCGTGCTGTCTGATGGGACTGTGCAGAACTTTACGCAGACATTTCCAAACGGGATAGGTGGAACTGGCGCCAATGCTTGTGATCCGAGCGGCGGCTTCAACTTCACCCAGGATACGATCGACCGGTTTGGAACGATCACAACCAAACGTGGTCAACGCATCATCGAGCTGGCGCTGAAGTTCACCTTCTAACGTCGGCTTCCGCGGATAAGTCGAAAGTAACGAAACAGACGAAATGGAAGTATCTTTCGTCTGTTTCGTTATTTTTGTTTTTGCCTCCGGAAGGATGAAAACCGTGACGGCTTTAAGAGTGAGCGCCGACGATGGTACAATCATTTCATACTGACTGATTCCCAAATCACAGAATAAGCGGTTTCGAGAGTGACGGTTTATGTTGGCAACCATTTTTCTATTTCTGGCAGCATTGAGTCTGGTGCAGGATCGCGAAACGGTCCGGAAATCCGAGGCCCATTTCTCTCGCGGTGTTGAATTTCAGCGGAATGGAAAGCTTGATGAAGCTCGTGACGCTTATGAATCGGCGCTCAAGCTGATTCCCAATCGAATCGATGCACTCTCGAACCTTGGAGTGATCTATGCGCGTTTGGGGCAATATGACCTGGCAATCAGAAATTACCAGGATGCACTGGTGATCGAACCCCGGGAATCCGGGATACGTTTGAACCTCGGGATCGCCTATTTTCAGACACAGCAGATGGAACCGGCGCGGCGTGAGATAGAGCGAGTCCTGATGGACCAGCCCGACAATATGCAGGCGCGGCAGATTTATGGAATCTGTCTTTATCAGCTGGGGAAGCTGCCGGATTCGATCAGGGAGCTCGAGAACGTTCATCGAATACAACCGGACAATATTGCAGTCGCCTATGCGCTTGGAAATGCTTATCTGGAGAATGAGCAGCTCACGGAAGGCAAGGCGATGATTGACAAAGTGTTCAAATATCTGCCTCCCGCCGAGAGCCATCTAATACTTGGAACATTCAATGCGCTTAATCGACAGCATGCAGCGGCCATTGAAGAGTTGAAGCTGGCGGCAAAGCTGAACCCGAAACTTCCGACGGTTCATACGCAACTGGGGACAATCTACCTTGTAACCGGCAACAGAGACCTGGCGATTGAGGAGTTCCGAACCGAAATCGCAAACCACCCGCACGATTTTACTGCCAATGTCCGGTTGGGATGGCTGTTGCGTGAAAATGGGAATCTGGATGAGGCCGAAGCCCTGCTTCAACGCGCGCTCGAGTACAGGCCGGATGATATCGGGGCTCTCTTTCAACATGCACAGCTCATCCAGGCCAGGGGGCAGCATGAACAGGCGGCTAAGGTACTTGAACGCATCATCTCGATCAAACCGGACTTCACACAGGCATATGTGGTTTTAACCCGTGTCTATTTGAAACTGAAGCGAAAGGATGATGCGGATCGCCTTCGCGCAATGATAGATTCGCTTAACGAAGTGGAGCAGAAAAAACAACCGGGAGCAAAACCTTTTGCCGAGCCTCCAAAAGCGATAGATCGTCCGGTCCGCCCTCCAGGCGAAACTGAGAAACCTCCACAAGGCTGATGCGTCATGAAAAACCTGATCCGTCTGTCATTGATTATTGTCCTTACGGGAATCGTCACCGATCCTTTCGGATGGCTGCATAACTCATTTGCCGGGGGGAAAGGGATGGTCCTCACCCAATCACCGACCCGAAATAATCAGAAGGGCAAATACCTTGGACCTCAGGTTTGCGCTGCCTGCCACACTGAAATCGTTAAAGGGTATCTGCCTTCCGGGATGTCAAAAGCCCTGGAAGGGATTTCGAATTGTCAGATTCTGGCATCTCATCCCGATCTGAAATACAAAGATGCTCAATATTCATACCAGATCAGACGCCAGGGCAATCAGAGCATTTATGAAGTGACCGACGGCAGGGAAACTTTTTCGACACCGATACTTTATTGTTTTGGACAGGGGAAATCGGGTCAGACTTACGTCTTCAAACATAACGGGTCTTTTTATGAGAGCCGGCTGAGCTTTTACAGTGAGATCGACGGGCTGGATCTGACGATAGGATACGCGGAAGATCCGCCGCCTGCTCTGATCGACGCGGCCGGTCGCAAACTGAGCCAGGATGAAACACTGAGTTGTTTCGGATGTCATTCGACTGGTTCGGTTCACGGTCGCGAGCTTGATCTTGAGAATCTGATTCCCGGCGTGACATGTGAATCGTGTCACGGTCCGGGCGAGAAACATGTCGCTTCATTCAGTGAAGGCGGGAATGGAAACCTCGCAGCCGGAAAGATGGAAAGCCTTGGCGAACTGGATGGCGATGATATCTCGCAGAATCTGTGCGGCAAATGTCATCGCAGCGTCGAAGATGTTTTTGCCCTGACAAACACAAATCCACTCAACAATGTCAGATTCCAGCCCTATCGAATGTTTAAAAGCCGTTGTTATTCGACCGATCGTCGCATCGGATGCACTGCCTGTCATAATCCACACGAGCCTACGGCTGAAGGAAGTAAAATATATGACAGCAAGTGTCTGGCATGTCATCTTCCGGATAACAAAACCGCAAAGAGCGATGAACGCACCTCGCCCCCTTGCCCTGTAGCCAGCCAGGACTGCGTAAGTTGTCATATGCCGAAAATCGATGCTCCCCAGGCCCATTTCAAGTTTACCGATCATCGCATTCGGATAGTACGCAATGGCGATACTTTTCCTCATTGATTTATCTGATTATGAAAAAGAGACACTTTATTTTCTGTGGATTCCTGCTGGCGGGTATAACCCTGTTTCTCTGTCTTCCGGCCGACGCGCAGCAATCGAGGACCAGAACCGGGCAGAACTTCGAGGCGATCGCGGCTGAGGCCAAGGAGGCCCGCGAAACAGGAGATTTCGACGAAGCGATCGAAAAATATCGTCAAGGAGTTGCCTTGAAACCGCGATGGGACGAGGGCTGGTGGTATCTGGCGACTATTCTCTACGACCGTGACGAATACGAAGAGGCAACCCGCGCATTCAAGCGCGTCGTCGCTTTAAGGCCGAAAGTCGGTACACCGCTGGTCATGCTTGGATTATGTGAATACAGGCTTGGCCGCTACGATGATTCCTTCACTCATCTGCAGCAGGGCAAACAACTGGGGATTGGTGATAACAAGGACCTTGATCGGGTCATGCGCTATCACGAGGGGACTCTCTTCCTGCTGAAAGCGGATTTTGAAACTGCCGAGCAGGTCTTTAAGTCGCTCAGTTTTGATGGGTTCAACAGCCAGGATCTGATCATCGGAGTAGGGCTGGCGGTCCTGAGAATCTCGGCCCTCCCCAAACAGATCGGCGTCGATCATAAAGACCGTGACATGATTCGCCGCGCCGGTCTGGCTCAGCATTATTTTTCTCAACTCAATGCCGCGGATGCAAATGTGGAATACAATCGGCTGGTCAATGACTACCCCAGGGTTTCAGGCGTCCAATATGCCTACGGGCGGTTCATGATACAGATACGCGATTACGCCGCCGCCATTAAAGCCTTCGAACGGGAGATTGAGAATACGCCCACCAGCGCTTTGGCTCGACTTCAGATCGCTTATATCAAGCTCAGTGATAAAGATCCTGAAGGCGCGCTTCCGCTGACGCTCAAAGCCGTCGAACTGAGTCAACGGCTCCCGCTCGGTCATTATATTCTCGGCCGCATCTATACTGATTTGAATAGAATCTCCGACGCGATTGTCCAGCTCGAGATGGCTAGAAACCTTGCTCCAAACGAACCGCGAATTCATTACGCCCTTTTCCGGGCATATGCCAAGGCGAATCGCAAAGCTGATGCCGACCTGGCGCGTGAGACCTTTGAAAGGTTGAACAGCATGGTCCAGGAAGCAGCGCGGCGTGGAGTTCCAAGAGGCCAGGCGATTGAAGAAAAAGAACCTCAGTGAAATAGTTGGCAGTTGTGAGCCTTTACTGCCAAATATTAACGAAACGATCGAGGGTGCAGTACTTTGTATTCTTTCGACATCTCCACGATTTCGATGAACTGATTTACAGGCACATCCCTGAAGATCTGCCGTGTCTTGCTCGCCGGCCATGTGATTTCGATTTCGTCAATCTTGTTGTCCTTGAGATTCTTTCCGAGGCCGATATGCCGGGTCAAAGTGGATGCGCCAAAAGACCCTCCGCTCGACACTTCACGATATCGATGGGACTGCTTTCCATCAACTGAACTGAGAGACAGTTTTATCAGTGTGCCTATAGATGCGCGATTGCTCCTGACTCCGGTCAGCTTGATTGAAATCCAATTGCCCTTCGGCAGAGGGTTGAGGAAGAGTGCTTTATTATACTTATCGCCCGTAACAAAGCCGCCTATATTGGCGAATAAGTCCTGATCGCCATCGTTGTCAACATCCCCGAACGCCACGCCATGCCCCTTTTGCAGGTGGCCCGTACCGGTCTCCCCGGTCACATCGACGAATTTGCGACCTTCAATGTTCCGAAACATGAAATTCGGCATGAGAGCCGCATAAGAAGGAGCGCCTGTGCCAAGATAGAAGTCGAGGAATCCGTCGTTGTCAAGATCGCCGAAATTCGCCCCCATGGTTGGAACCACCCGGTCAAGCCCGGCGTCAGCCGTAACATCGACGAATTCTCCATGCCCATTATTTCGATACAGCTTCATGGTTTCCGCCTGTGGAGCCATTTTTAAAAACCACCGTGCGATTTCAGTCACTGACGGCACGAAGCTCGCGACGAACAGATCCAGCCGGCCATCGTTATCATAATCAAAGAACCACGTCGGGAAACTCATGAGCGGCATCGAGACCATGCTTTTCTCCGCGACCTCTTCAAATGTCCCGTCCCCACGATTGCGATATAGAAGATTCTTTTCAGCAAAATTTGAGACATAAAGGTCGGGATAGCCGTCCTGGTCGTAATCTCCCCAGGTGACGCCTTTGACGAATGTCGAGCGGTTGACGCCCGCTTTATCCGATACATCTTCAAAAGTTCCATCGTGACGGTTGCGAAATAACTGGCTCGGGGTCTCTTCATGGCCGACAAACAGGTCCAGCCATCCGTCAAGATCGAAATCAGCCCAGGCCACAGAGTGGGTTCGATGTGATGGGCTGAGCAGGCCGCTTTCTTTTGTCACGTCAGTGAATGTGTTGTCTCCATTGTTTCTGAGCAGCGAATTACGCATGGGAAATTCCCATCCTCCGCGCATGACAAAAATATCCAGCCGGCCGTCATTGTTGTAATCAGTCTGCACGCAGTTGATTCCACCCAACTGACCGGACAATCCGGATTCTTCAGTCAGGTCGGTGAAAGTTCTGTTTCCGTTATTTTTGAAATATCGGATCGAATCACAGGCATCTACGCTTGAGAAGACCAGATCATTCAATCCGTCATTATCGAAATCATCGAGGATCGCTCCGCCTGCGGCATTGACGATATCTATCCCCAGATCTGAAGAGGCATCCGGGAATCTCGGCAACTTTTCTGCGTTAGTCCTGCCGTTTGTCGGTATCAGATAATCGCGAGGCACGTTACGCGGATATGATCCCAATGTCATGTATGCCAGATTGAGCAGCCATCGCACCTCCAGATTCTCCGGGTTTCTTTTTAAGTGGCGGATGAAATGTCTCACCGCAGCAGATGAACCGGTTGTGACTGTGTGCTGTGCGGCTTTTGTGAGCGGGAAAATACATGTCTCGGCATGGTGTTTATGCACGCAATTGTCGAGCTCGCCTTTTCGTAGATATGTGATGCCGAGGATCTCGTCCAGATAGATCAGGTCATCGGAATATTCAGGATGGTCCAGCAATCCTCTGACCAGAGCCTCCCTTGCCGTCTCGAAGTTCTCGGCTGCTTTTGTCATGTCACCGCGATAGGACCAGAGCTGCCCCAATTCCATGCGCAATCGGGCAATTTCAATCTGCCGCCGATGAACGTCCACCGATTTTTCAATGGTCGAAAGGTAACCTTCGGCGGAAAGAAAGGCCCGATTCATTGCCCTCTCTTTTCCAGCGCATATCGCAGCCAGATCGAGTGGGTCAATTTCTTCGTGATATCTTGAGACCTCGTTTCTCCCTGAAACTTCGAGCACTATCTGGTAATTTCCCGCGCCCCGAGGACGCCTGTTCCAGCTCTTGTCCTGCTGCCCGGGTTGTCCACTCTGTGCCATAGCCAGAGCCAGATCCGCGATGATCAATAAAATTATGTATAAGTTTCTGACCTTCATCCTGGAGTCTGGAAAAGAAGAAACAGAATTACGGCACGACCGTGAAAAAAATTGATCGATTGATGGTGCCTTTAGCGTCTGCCGCAGATATCCTCAATTCGTATGTATCAGGCGCCAGACTATTGATCGGCAAGGCTCCAGCGTATGGTATCCTGCCCGATGCGTCAGCTTCGGCCAGTTTCAGGAATGCCTGGACGATCTGTTTGTCTTTTTGCAGTATTTCGAGCGAAACCCTGGGCGTCACATTGTTGTTCGCAGCTCGATAAAGGACGAAATAAAAACCAACTTTGGCTGTTTCCGATTTTTTGATCGGTTCGCCAAGGTTTGGATAAATGAGAAGGTCTCCGATTTTGAAGGGGCTTTCAATCTGTTCCTTGATCTGTTCGGCGCGGTGAATAATCGACACGCTGCTCAGGCGGACTCTGCTCGAATCGTATGCTGGTATGTCGATAAAGCTGGAGCGGCGCGAGGCTCTCTCACTGGGTAAATCGTATGCGACACTCTCGATCTCGTACCGTCCTGGTGGAAGATCTGTTTCACGGTAGAAGAGAATCGCGCCATTCTTCGTATTATTCAGTTGATCGGATGTCCCTGTCAGAATGTATTGCTGGCTGAATTTAGTTACTACCTGCTTAGATGAATCCCTGACCAGCGCCAGAAAAATGAAGTTCGTGCTGAATGATTTTTTATCCTTGTCATCAAAGAATGTGAAGGAACCGGCCGGCGCCTGGATTTCGAGGATCATCCGTCCTGGCCTTTCTGCCTCGGGAAAGTTGATGCCGGCTGCCTTCAATGGAAAGGCATTGGCGGGTTTGTTGCTGGTCAATAGAGCAAGCGCCGGAGTCTCGTAATAAAGGACAGGGGAATTCCCGGTCGCATTTACAGCGTAATAACCCTTTCGGGCCTGAACATCCAAACCGGATCGATTTAGTTTTAATGATATCTCGCGAAATTTCCCATCGTAATCCTGGTTTTCCGGGATATAAGTGAGCAGGTAATACGAATGCAGATCCTCATCTACCTGCCGCAGTCTGGGGCCGATATCATTGGTATCGCCGATAAAGGTTCCACCAGTTTCCAGCGCCAGTTGCGTGAGACCGCCCTGAGGGTTGAGTCTGATCAGGTCTTCATTTCTCTCTAATCGCTGAGTCATAGCGGTGCCCAGAATGGGGGTACTCGAAAAAGCTTCCTCAATCCGCTTGCGCCCGAGGGCGTTTATTTCATCCCTGGATTCCTGAAGAGTGCTGATGGTTCTCAGGCCGGCTGCGTCAACTGTATAAATGCTGACGTTTGCCCGATTAGCCTGGTTGATGACTGAACGAAAATGTGCCACAACATTTGGGGGGAGCGCCAACCCTTCGGAAAAGAAGATGACGGCTTTGCGGCCCGGCAACCGGGCCATCGAATTGACGACGGAGAGCAGTCCGTTCGTTGTGGCATAACCCTGCTGATCGCGCTCAAGAATCTCGAAAGTCTCGAGCATCCGGCGCTGCATTTCTACGAATTTCTGATCGACATCAGATGCCGCAGCCGCGGCTCCCGCTGCGCCGGCGGCCGGTCCGCCGGCTGAGGCGGCACTCAGGTTCTGATTAATATTTACCTGCAATTCCTCGGACCTTGCGGCCAGGGCTCGAGTTTGCTCTGTATTCGATGTGAAAGATGAAGATGCGCTGGCGGCGGCTTTTTCAATACCTTGTTTTATCAATTCAAGTTTTGTCGTGAAGTTCTGCTGTACACGCATCGAAAGATCGATGTTGAAGACGCCGATGTAATCATTCGGTCTCGTCTCCTCGCCCAGATAGTTCATTGCAGCATCACGGGCCCGTTTTCGAGCATCGCCGGACAATCGATCGAAGACCAGCGCAATGGCGCTGACATTCATTACGTCATCACTGCCGCCGTCATCTCCGCCCGGTGTCGCCAGAACGACCTGGTTCTTATTCCCGGTTTTTTCCGTCTCGGTCTCTTTATCAACCAGCTTTCGGGTGACCAGTTGAAATGATTCTATCTTCTGACGGACGCCGTCTTCGAAGATCTGAATCTCGTTTACGTTCAGGTCCCTGACCGGGCGCCCCTTCTTGTCTTTCACGATCGCATCGAGTACGACTTCTGCCGTCCGAATCGATATCTTTTCGTCCTGCCGGGCCGGTTTCGGCTCCTGCGCCGCCAAGGCAATGCCCGCAACACAGGTAAATGCGATCATGAGTGCGGCTGGCCAATATTTTCTCATCTTTTACTCCCGGAAAAACTATCTACTATCATTAACGAGGTTTTTTGCATTATAACGTCAAACGCACTGAGATGCGATGAAAGGTGGAAAGGTCAATAGCTATGAATAGGATAGAAAAGGTCTGTATTTTCTGTGGTTCGAGCGCTGGTGGAAATGGATTATATGTCGATGCTGCCCGTCGAGTCGGGCTTGAACTGGCGCGCCGCAATATCGGGCTCGTATACGGCGGAGGCGGAATCGGCCTCATGGGCGCTGCCGCTCATGCCGTGATCGAAGCAGGGGGTAGCGTCACTGGAGTCATCCCGCACTCGCTGGCAACAAAAGAGAGAGCGCTTGAATCCGATTTCGATCAGCATATCGAACTGAAAGTCGTCAAAACCATGCACGAACGCAAAGCGCTCATGACTCGATTGTCTGACGCTTTCATCGCCTTGCCCGGCGGCCTCGGCACCTTCGACGAGCTTTTTGAAGCACTCACCTGGGCCCAGCTCGGAATTCATCGCAAACCTATTGGATTGCTCAATGTCGCAGGCTATTTCGATCCGCTCCTCGATATGCTCGATCGGGCTACCGGAGAAGGCTTTATCCAGCCCAGATATCGCCGCCTCGTTCTTGTCGCAACTGTGATCGATGATCTCTTCGAACAGCTTTCAAACTACACCCCACCTGAAAGCATTGTCCAATGGGTCGAGTTGGAAGAAAGTTAAAAGTTGAAAGTTGAAAGTTAAAAGTTCCTTCAGCTTATAGTATCGATTGTAAAAGATTGAAACGAATAACAAATGAGTCCTAATCGAACGGAACTTTTAACTTTCAACTTTTAACTTTCAGCTCAATCTTCTATCCGATAGAGATGCGTTCTGGTGCGAAGGTACAAAGCTTTGCCCGCGATTGCCGGGGAGGCCAGAGCCCCTTCGTTCAAGGTGTTCTCCGCGAGTTTTTCGAAGGTCCTGCCTGTCCGAATAACGATCGATTTGCCGTCCTCGCTGACCAGCCAGATTTTGCCGTCGGCATAGACAGGTGATGCTGAATATTCGCCGCCGATGCGCTGCTGCCAGACCAGTTGCCCTGTCTTCGCCTCGAGGCAGGATGCGATACCAGTATCATTAATCATGTAGATCAGATCGTCGATCAGGAGTAGTGAGGGTTTGTTGGGCACGCTTCTTTTGAATTTCCAGGCCACATGGGAATCTGTTATCAGGCCGCTGCCTCCCATTTTTACTGCAAACAACTGGCCGGCGGCAAAACCCGTCGGGTAAAAGATCATGCCATGGCCAATGACAGGACGGGTGCTGGCCGAATGCTGGTCGCGCTCCTCGACCCGCCATAGCTCTTTGCCGGTCCGCGGGTCGTAAGCGTAGGCGGCCTTCGAACCGAGACTGATCATCTCAACTCGCCCGTTGACGCGTGTGATATGCGGAGTGGCGAAACCTTTCCTGTAGTCTCCGTCGGCAGCGGGTTTGCCATTCGGTTGAAGATCCTGAAAATCGATCGAGCGTTTTGTCTGCCAGACCGTCCGTCCAGTCTTCTTGTCGAGCGCAGTGACGAACTGGTAATCGCTGCCGTCGAAATTCATGAGCAGCAGGTTTTCGAAGATGATCGGCGAGGAACCGGCGCCGCGAAAATGGTTGCACTCGATGTCGCGTCGCTGCCATAGCACTTTGAAGCTTCTTGTATCGATGCAGGCAGTTCCCGGAGAACCGAAGGTGATGTAGACGCGCCCTTCCTCGATAACCGGCGTCGGCGAGGCGTATGAATTGAAGGGGTGCGCGTATTGAGGTTCAGCGACCTCGAAGAGCAGCATATCCTTGATGATCTTGCCTGACTGGCGATCGATGCAGAGCGCATGAAGCTTGCGGCCATCCGGAGTCGCCGTCGTCAGCCAGATCTGATTGCCGTAGACAACCGGTGACGACCATCCGCGACCGTGAATCGCCGTCTTCCAGATGATGTTTTCATTCTCGCTCCAGGTCAGAGGCAGACCCCGCGCATCTGAATGGCCGTTGCCTTGAGGCCCGCGAAACTGCGGCCAGTCGTCTCCGGCAACGGTTATGAGCATCAGGATAAATGGCATAAGTGCCGTGGCGATCGCGTTCATGGATTTCCTCCCCGGGTGGTTGAAAGAAAGTTGAAAGTCAGAAGTTTTGACCAATATTCGTTATTTTAGAGCATGGCCAGAAACGAACTTGAAAATGAAGGCAAATTTGGAGTGCGGCGGCCCGGCGCCGCTTTGGTACTACTTTCTGAAATTGGCCAAATGGAATACCAAAGCGGCGCCGGGCCGCCGCACTCCAAATTTGCCTTCATTTTCAAGTTGTGTGTCAGTAAAAGATTCTGACTTTCAACTTTTAACTCATTCAAATGACGCCCATTCGTCTGTAATCATCGATCTGATCATCGTTCAGGCCCAGACCAATGAGAATTTCCCGGGTATGCTCGCCCAACTGAGGTGCGCGATGGCGCAGTTCCGCAGGGCTTTCAGACAACCTTACCGGTGTATCGGCAAGCGGTACAGCCTTTTCGCAACCAGGGAACTCTCGAAAATCGAACAGATTTCGGGCACGGATTTGAGGGTCGGCGAAGACCTCATCAAGCGAGTAGACTTTGCCGCAGGGCACGCGCTCGGCTTCGAGACGCTCGATGGCCTCCGCCGTCGTCAATTGAGATGCCCAGCTATTCATTGCCCCGGTGATGAGGTAATTATTATCGGCTCTTGCCTGATCATCAGAACAGCGCGGATCATCGATCAGATGTTCGGCGCCGACGACCTTCGCCCATCGCCTGAACATCGCGCCTCCGATGACGTGCACAACGATCCATCCGTCACCGGTCTGATAAACATCCGACGGAGAGGCGTGGTACCCGGTGTTACCCTGCTGTCCACGCAGCACTCCGGTGACGTACCGTTCAGCCAGCAGCGTCTGCATGAACATGATCCCGGTCGAAAGCAGTGAAGCGTCGACGATCTGTCCTCGACCGGTGCGCTGTCTTTCGAAAAGTGCGACCATAGTACCGAAAGCCGCGTGGAGCGCCGTTCCGAAATCCTCGAAGTTAACGACCCCCTTGACCGGCGGGCCGGGGAAGCCCGTCAGCGTCATTGCTCCCGACATCGCCTGAATTACCGGATCGAAGCCGACGCGGTCGCGATATGGGCCCTCGTGGCCGAAGGTCGAGATTCGTGTCAGGATGATGTCAGGTTTGATCTGAACAAGTGATTCGTAGTCCAGTCCCAACCGTTTCAGCACGTCCATCGGAAGATTTGCAATTACGACATCCGAGCTTTCGATCAGTCTTCGTTTTATCTCACTGCTTTCTGGATGTGAGGGATCGAGAGTGAAACCCTTCTTATTGCGGTTCAGATTGAGGAACATCGGTCCTTCGCCGGTTTCGGCGATTGGTGCGACACGCCGGTCCTCACCGCCATCGCGGCGCTCGATGCGTATAACTTCGGCCCCGAAATCGGCCAGCAGCGTCCCGCAATACGGCCCGGCGATGAATCGCCCGAAATCCAGAACACGAATCCCGGTTAATGGAAGGTTAGTCATGAAGAAGTAGAAAGTAAAAGGTAGAAAGTAGAAAGTAAAAGGTGAAAAGTAAAAGGTGAAATCATCAAAAGGATCTCACCTTTCTACTTTTTACTTTCTACTTTCTACTTTTTCTTATTCCTGGCGACATTGAACAGGAACAACGCCAGGCCTGCGAAGATCAGGAGTCCGAACACGTTCGACCACGGCCCGGCGGTGATCGCCCAGCGGCCACCGATGCCGAGAGCTTCCTCGCTTCCGGCCGCGACGCGGCTGGCTGCCACTAGCAGGCCTCCGATGGCCCCGCCGGCGATCAGCCCGGAGCCGAGCAGCACGCCTTTGCCGGTCTCTTCTTCGACAAGGCTCTCCTGCTTGTTGCGTCCCAGTCTCTGGACCAGTGACCTGATCAATCCGCCGACGAAGATGGTTGCGGAAGTCGAGATCGGCAGGTAGATGCCGACGGCTACCGGCAGTGCGCTGACGCCGATCATCTCGAGCATGATCGAGATCAGAGCGCCAATCAGAATCAATGCCCACGGCAAGCGCTGAGTCAGCACGCCGTCGACCAGCACTCCCATGAGGGCAGCTTTAGGAGCATCGAGCTTGCCGGTGAACTCTTCAATTATGAACTTCGGGGCGCCGGCGGAATCGACCAGAAGATTGTATTCGCTGCCCCCCTGTTTGACGATTACTTGTTCGTACATCTGATCGTCAAGGCCGCGCGCGGGCCCGACCTTTGTCAGATCTGATCCGTCGAGGAATGATTTGCCCTGCAGTTCAGCCGGAATCGACGCGCTCAGTCCCTGGCGTATGCCTCCCACGCCGGGATTGACAAGATAATGGATCATGCCGTCCTGACCGACAAGATATTTGCCTGCCGGGATGCGCGTCCTGCCGTCTCCGCCATCGGTCTCGACTGCGAATTGGGCATAGCGGTATGTCTTACCGTCAGGCGCCGCAGGAGTGTCGATATAAGTTCCCTTGATCGCATCGTTCGGCACCACGAAGGACGGATAATTCATCGGCAGAATATTGATCGCTGATTTGTTTAGAAAGTCGAGCGTCCAGCCGATCACCAGCGCCGATGTCAGCGCTCCGATGAGCAGTCCGATCTGCTGGTATTTCGGGGTCGCGCCGACCAGAAAACCGGCTTTCAGGTCCTGGGATGTATTGCCGGCGTTAGCTGCTGCCACGCAAACGATTGCGCCGACGGTCAGGGCAATGATTCGTTCACCCGGGCCCATGCGTCCGAGGACCAGAAAAATGAGCGATGTGAAGAGCAGTGTTGCGATCGTCATTCCAGAAATCGGATTGGATGTCGAACCGATTTGACCGCAGATGCGCGAAGAGACTGTGACGAAGAAGAACCCGAAGACCAGAATGAGGATTGAAGAGATCCAGTCGACTTCCAGCTGGGGTATCAGCGTGATAGCCACAAGCAACAGGACTACGCCAATCATCGCGTACATGATGGGAATGTCGCGTTCAGTCCTCGGCACTTCACCTCCGCCGTTCTTGCCGCCGCTGAAATCCTTGATACCCGCCTTGAAGGCCTGAACAATGGTCGGCAGGGATTTGATCAGGCTGATCACGCCGCCCGCCGCAACTGCTCCGGCAGCGATGTATCGAACATAGCGATCGAAGATCTGAGCCGCTCCCATGTTGCCGATCAGCTCACCCGGGGGCGCGGGAAAGATGTTGGTCGTCAGACCCTGCCCGAAGAATTTGATCATCGGCGTCAGAATAAGAGCCGCCATGATTCCACCGCCGAACATGTATGATGCGACGCGCGGACCGATTATGTACCCGACGCCGAGCAGCTCGGGCGAGATCTCGATCGCGACTCTGGACCCCTGATACCAGGTTAGAACCTTGGCGGGGATCTCTCTCCAGAATTTGAATCCGGACATGAGGAATTTGTAGATCAATCCGATGCCGAAGCCCAGAAACACTGTTCGCGCGTCGGTCCCACCCTTCTCTCCGACGATCAGAACCTCGGCACAGGCGGTGCCTTCAGGGTATGGAAGAATTCCGTGCTCCTTGACGATCAGGCTGCGGCGCAGCGGAATCATGAGAAAGACGCCGAGCAGCCCGCCGCAGGCTGCGATCAGCGAAGTGCGTGTGATATCAAGATCCAGACCCAGAATGAGCAGCGCCGGAATAGTAAAGACGATGCCGGCGGCGATCGACTCAGATGCCGATCCGGTCGTCTGGACCATGTTGTTTTCCAGAATAGTCGCCCGACCGAGCAGGCGCAGAACAGTGATCGAGAGAACTGCAATTGGAATCGATGCGCTCACTGTCAGACCAACTTTCAATCCGAGATAGACAGTCGATGCACCGAAGATCAGTCCAAATAGAACGCCGAGTATGATTGCACGAGGCGTGAACTCGGCTATGGTCGTCGACGCAGGGATGTAAGGTTTGTGTTCCGCCGCTGCGCCGGTCATGCCGGCTACGGTTTGGGCTTCAGCAGCCATCGTTGCCTCCTCGGACCACCCGGTCGCCGAATCCTGTCATTGCGCGCACCGGTAAACTTGCAAACCGGTTCGATTGGGACTCTTCGTCCAGGTCGATTCCTGTGGTTCAGGTTTTACGTTGATTCTGGAAAGTTGATTTTGACTATTCGGATCCTGATCGATCCTGCATAACCCGGGCCTGCAATTGCGCCTCTTCGATAGCTTCCAGCAACTGCATCTCAGATGAATCAGGGAACTCGCCTTCCCAATAATCGAGCACACAAACTGTGCACCCGGTTCCGCAGCAAGCCGGAGTTTGCGCCGGATCAACTGAACGGATCTGATTGGAAAGTTGTTTTTCCTGCATAAATTCTGTATTTACTTGCCTTATCATCTCATTTCGCATGCGGACTGAAGGCACTATAAGAAAAAGCTTTGCGGGCTGTCAATGTAGCCGGCGTAAAAAGTCGTAATCCGCTATCGACTCCATGGAAGCCTCTGATTGGCTTGTTTCCGATCGGATGCTTGTGTATGCTCTCGAAATATCGGAGTGAGGCAATGAGATACTGTCAGGCTTGTCAACGGTGTTTCGGTGATCGGGTGGAGTATTGCCTGATCGACCAGTCGCCGACCCGCCTCGTACCGTCAATTCCTCTGGTCATCGATCATAAATACAGACTTGAAGGACTGATCGCGCATGGAGGCATGGGGTCTGTATATCGAGCCTGCCATCTTTCGCTCGACCGTCAGGTCGCCATCAAAATCCTACGACCTGAATATCTCGAAGATCCGACGATCAGAGAGCGGTTCAGCCGTGAAGCAAAAGCCGTCGCGCGGCTCAAGCATCCTAATGTCGTCTCGATCTATGATTATGGTCTCTTGCCTGGCGATCGAGCGGATCAGTGCGGCGCATATCTGGTAATGGAACTGGTTGAAGGACAGAGCCTGCGTCAGTGGATTCGCGGGGGAGCGTTTCGCGGCGGTATTCATGGGCTGGCTCGCTCGGCCTCTGTCCTGACTCAGATTTGCGCCGGTGTCGAGGCGGCGCACCGGCAAGGGATAATCCATCGCGACCTGAAACCCGATAACATTATGATCGAAGAATCACCGAATGGCCGGGAACGCGTGCTCGTTCTGGATTTCGGGATTGCCAAGTTGAAGGACCGCGAACAGGTCTGGCAGGGACTGACCGATGAAGATATGGTCATTGGTACCCCGAACTACATCTCCCCGGAACAATGTTCGGGGCTCGATATCGATCACAGGTCGGATATCTACAGTCTCGGAGTTATGCTCTTCGAGATGTTGACATCCAGCACGCCTTTTGCGGCCCCGAACACCTCGACGATCCTGCTTCGTCACATGCAGGAAACCCCTCCGCCTGTCGGACGTTTTCGCACTGATCTCAATGACGAGATTGAGCGGGTCGTGACGCGGGCGCTTGAGAAAAACCCTGATCACAGGTTCGAATCGGCTGCCGGGCTGGCGATTGAATACAATCTTGGCGTCGAACAGATTTTGCGCTCAGTGGAAAGTGAGATAACTCAGGGTGAGCCGTCTGCCAGACAGGTGAATATGGCAGATCATATTAATGAAGCAATTTTTTCGACACCCGCGACCCTTGTTCGCGATGCTCGCCGGCGTGGAATATTCTCATTTGCCGTCTTTGCTTCGGTTTTGGCGATTTTAACGACGGGTGTATATTTAGGTCCATCGACGGCAAGAAATTCGGTGGAAGGCGTTCAGAAAATGGTGGCGAATGTCTCTGAACGTCCCGGGCGACCTTCTGGATCAGAGACTCCTGAGAGGGCGGTTCGCCCTTCAGCGGCCGGCGATATTTCAGATGTAACTGCCCGGGAACTCCGATCGGTTTATAATGAATGGTCTGTTTCGGCCATTCGCGGAGACTGGAAACGGCATATCGGATTGTATGGCAGCCGCGTGGATTATTTTCGAGACGGCAACCTGTCGCGATCGAAAGTCGAGTCTCGAAAACGCAGGATCTTCGCCGGCGTCGATTCGTTCGAGTTGAAATTCAGTCAGGTTCCGTCGATCCGCTATCGTAAAAGTGGAGAAGCGCAATTGGCGGATCTCACGTTTCAGCGACGATGGAGGCTCCGCCGGGGCAAAAAGCGCGTCGAGGGCAAAGCGAGGGGAATGCTCACATTGCGTCGCGATCCGGCCGGATGGCGGATCATCGGTGAGAAGCAGATCGGGAAATGAACTTCAGCAACAGTGAATAATTGATTCTACGCTGATCCATCAGCAGGTAGTTTTATGGAGATGAAACGAAGTCTTCATTTTGCAGTGATCTGCGCCATCCTTGTCGGAGCGGCATCGGTGGCCATTGTTGTCGCTGCATTTATCTGGCCGCAATCCGTGCGCCAGGCGATTCTATGGCAGTCGCCCGACGCCGGAGCAGGGCTGATCAGTCGTTTCTGGAGGCCATCAAACGCTGAGATCGTCAGTCAGACTAATCAGGCCGTAGTGACAGTCATCGCATCGCGAAAGGTAAAAGCCGTCAACGGTGTTCCCGCCAATGACTGGTCTTTCTATTCTGAAAATAACATACAGCGAGGGACTGGAACCGGATTCATCATCGACCCTCAAGGGCTCATCGTCACCAACGAGCATGTCATCAAGGATGCCGATCGCATACGGATCAGGCTGGCCGACGGAAATGAACGTATCGCCAAGGTGATCGGCGCAGACAAGGCCACCGATCTGGCGCTCCTGAAGATCGATTTGACAGGGTTGCCCATCCTCAAACTCGGTGATTCAGATGTGATCCTCGTCGGCGATCCCGTCCTGGCGATTGGCAATCCGCTCGAATACGAACATTCGGCGACGGCCGGGATCATCAGCGCAAAAGGCAGAAAAGTTTATAACGAGCGGCCATACGAGGATTTTATCCAGACCGATGCGGCTATTAATCGAGGAAATTCAGGCGGCCCGTTGCTCAATCTGAATGGCGAAGTGATCGGCGTCAATACCGTCATCCGAATCGACGGGCGCGGGATCAGTTTCGCGGTCCCGAGCAATATCGTTCGCCGGGTTGTCGCTCAACTGCGCGCATACGGTTTTGTTCCGCGAGGATTTCTTGGACTTACACCGGCCAATATCACCGCCGAAGTTCGTGACGGGCTTGGCCTCGGCCTGGTTCAGGGAGTCCTCGTAGCCGATGTGACGCCGGACTTTCCGGCCGCCAAAATCGGGATTCCACCCTATGACGTGATTACACATTTCAACGGTCAGGCTATAAAAAATACCGACGATTTTTTCGGTTTCGTTGCCAATTCGCTGCCGCAACAGCAGGTCGAGCTGGGGGTCCAGCGCGGAGCAAGCCAGCTCATCTATCATGCCGTGCTCGAACCGAGACCCGATAATGAACTCGATCGGCCTGTTGAATCCCGGCCGGATATTCAGAAAACAGGCTCTCATCTGGGATTTAACGTTCGAGAGAACTCTCCTCAAACCCTCCAGGAACTGAAGATCACCAACCTCAGTGACTCGATCGATGGCGGCGTCATCATCTCGGAGGTCGATCCACTGAGCCCGGCGGCCGATTCCAGGCTCACCGTCGGCCAGATCATCCTCGAGGCCAACCGCCAGCCGATCCGAACGCTCGAGGATTTTCAGCGCGTGACCAGAAAACTCAAGGATGGCAGCGCGCTTGTTCTGCGCGTGACCTACCCGCAACAGCGCAATCTGCGGCTGATAGCAATCCGAATTGGCGAGCTGTAAGGCGGCGCCTGGTCGGCGAATTCATGTTATAATTCGATTCGAAAGTTACAAAGCGGGCCGGGTGATCGCCGGCGGTTCGCCGCTGGAGGAAAGTCCGAACACCAAAGGACAGCAGGCTGGCTAACGGCCAGGCGGGGCAACCCGACGGAATAGTGCAACAGAGAACAGACAGCCCGATGCGCTTCGGCGCAGGGCGATGGTGAAACGGTGAGGTAAAAGCATCACCAGCGAGTGTGGCGACATGCTCGGCTAGGCAAACCCCCTGCGGTGCAAGGCCAAATAGGGAAACGGTACGAAGGCTGTCCGCCTCATTCCGCCTAATCAGCGGAGCGTTTTCGGGTAGGTCGCAAGAGCGTCACAGTAATGTTACGCCCAGATGAATGATCGCCGCTTTCGAGCGAGCAATCGCGCGGAAGCACAGAATTCGGCTTACAGGCCGGCTTTGTAACTTTCGGTTTCTAAAATCTCTAACGGGTATGTTCTGCACATGAAATATGCATTTCTTGGAAGTAACGTCGCAATCATTCTAACTAGTGTACTGCTTGGCCTCTTTGTCGGATTCAAGGTCTCGAACAGTCAGTTTCGTGCCGAGCAGGGCGCAACTCTCAACAAGCAGGTGGCAATGGCGACCGAAGGCGCCCCGATGACCGCCGACCAGAAAAATCAGATCGAGAAGAATTTTCGCGACGCTATTAATAAAGCTCGCGGAAACCCACAGGATGTCGAGGCCCAACTGGATGCCGCCGATCAGTTCATTCAAGTCGGCAACGGCAAGGAGGCTCTCCCGTTTCTGGAACTGGCCAACAAGGCGAAGCCCGATGATGCCAGAGTCTCCGCCGGTCTGGGCATGGCCAATTTCATGATGGGCAACTATGACGATGCCATCACGTGGTCAAAAAAATCGATCTCATTGAACCCGCAGAATCCCGGCGCTTCATTCCTGCTTGTCGCTTCCTACATTCGATCGAACAGGAATCTTGACGAAGCGGAGAAGCTGATCAACAAGCTCGAAGCTGACGGTGTCGAAGCGAACATGATCGCGAGGGCTCGCGAAGAGCTGACTGCCGCTCGATCAGGAAAGCCCACCGCCCCCCAGACGATGCTGCAGCATGGACCTGAAAATAAGTAGAAAGTAAAAAGTAGAAAGTAGAAAGTACAATGAGATCCCACTTTCTACTTTCTACTTTCTACTTTTTACTATCTATCACAGGAGATAATAATTGGGTTTTATAATCCGCGGCGTCGTCATCCTGATTATATTCGCCTTTGTGGTATACGTGTTTAAGGCGATTGCGCGATTGACGCACCACATGCGCGGAACGGTCAGAGATGTCAGGACGCTGCGCGACCAGATTGCCGGACGCGGAACCGTCAATGAAGAGATGGTTCGATGCGTCAACTGCGGCGCATTCGTTGCTTCACGGGATGCCCTGACCGTCTCGGCTCGAAATTCTTCCCGGACATTCTGTTCACAGGAATGCGTCAGCGCCAGGGTTCAGAACCGGTAGCGTTAGCGACCGGTTCCAATACCTCCCGCCCAAAAGTTAGCTTTAAGACGCGGTTCAAGACTAAAGTTCTACAATCATATGAAATACAAACGTGTTTTAAAACTCGGATTATTCATCTTTGCCGTATGGCTGTTGTTCGGCAGTCGGATTGATGCAGTATTTTCAGGTGGCCAGGGTGATCAGGAACTTGTTCAGCAGGCGCTCGCGATTATCGAATCGCAATGCCTGCAGTGTCATGGCAGCGACAGAATGTCGGGTCTGGACCTTCGCACTCGCGCAGCGCTCATGAGTGGAGGTTCTCGCGGAGAAGCGGTCGTTCCCGGTGACAGCGCGGGCAGCCTCCTCTTTCGTTATCTGACCGGAAAAGAGAGCCCGCGCATGCCGCTCGGCGGTGAAATGACTGCAGACCAGATCGAGGTCATCAGAAAATGGATCGACTCTGGGGCTGAGTGGCCTGCGGATGCCGCTCTCGTCGCGAAACCTGCGGAGAGTCTGCCGCCCGGAAAGGCCATCACCGATGTGATGCGCGACTATTGGGCTTTCCGCAAACTCGTCAGGCCTGAAGTCCCAAAGGTCAGCCGAAGCTTCTCTAATCCGATTGATGCCTTCATTTTGAGCGAGCTCGAATCGCGAGGGCTGACGCCGTCCGCGCCAGCCGACAAGCGGACGCTGCTCAGACGCGTGACCATCGATCTGACAGGGCTTCCGCCGACGATCGAAGAGACGCGCTCATTCCTGGCCGACGACTCTCCCGATGCATACCGTAAAGTCGTTGATCGCCTGCTTAATTCACCACGTTACGGTGAGCGGTGGGGGCAGCACTGGCTGGATGTTGTCCGCTTCGCCGAGACCAACGGGTTCGAGCTCGATCAGGACCGTGAGCAGGCCTGGCGATACCGCGACTATGTCATCAGGTCAATCAATGAAGACAAGCCGTATGACCGCTTCATTCTCGAACAACTTGCCGGAGACGAGATTGCACCCGATGATTTCGAGATGCGCGTCGCGACCGGATTTTTGCGCGCCGGTCCTCAGCACGTCGTTGCCGGCAATCAGGATCTGGCCGTCAACCGGCAGGAATACCTGACGGAGATCATGTTCGGAGTCAGCAACGGCATCATGGGGCTGACCATCGGCTGCGCCCGTTGCCATGATCACAAATTCGATCCGATACTGCAGGCCGATTACTATCGCATGCAGGCATTTTTCGCATCATCCGACAACCTGGATTTCAAACAGCCAACCAAAGAGCAGGAGGCGGCTCACAAGGCCGCGATGGATGCCCACAAGCAGAAGCTGAAACCGATCACTGATCAGATCGATGCGATAGAAAAACCATATAAAGAAAAATTGAAGGCCGGAAAGCGCGCCAGACTCGAACCCGAATACGCACGGGCGCTCGAAAAGGAAGAAAAGCTGCGTACCGATGATGAGAAACGCCTGGCGAAGGATGCCCAGAGTATGCTCAACGTCGGCTGGGATGAAGTTCTGGCGGCGCTCAACCCTGAAGACAAGGAAAGGCGCGCGGCTTTGCGTCGTCAAATGCATGCCATAAATCTTTATCAGCCCGAACCGCTCCCTAAAGCGCTGGCAGTCTCAGATATCATATCGCCCGTACCTGCGATGCACCTGCTCAAGGGCGGAGATCCTCATCGCCCCGGGGCCGAAGTTCCGCCGCGCTTCCTGACGGTACTGATGCCGAAGGACGCTCCGCCTGCCGCCGGGATCACTCCGGTGACGATTTCACAAGCCAATGGTGAAACATTCAAATCGACGGGACGCAGGCTTGCTCTGGGCAAATGGCTGACACGGCCCGATCATCCATTGACGGCCCGCGTTATGGTCAACCGCCTATGGCATCACCATTTCGGTAAAGGCATCGTGGCGACGCCCAACGATTTTGGCAGAAACGGCCAGCCTCCGACTCACCCCGAACTGCTCGACTGGCTGGCCGTCGAGTTCGTCGAGAACGACTGGAGCCTCAAACATATGCACAGGCTGATGGTGCTCTCGAACGTTTATCGCCAGTCATCTGGTGACGATCCGGCCAAATCCAGAATCGATCCGGACAACAAAGCGCTCTGGCGCATGAATCGTCAGCGCCTGGATGCCGAAGCCATTCGCGATTCGGTGCTGGCGGTTTCGGGCAGGCTGACGGAACAGATCGGAGGTCCTCCTATCCGCGTTCCGCTCGAACCCGAGGTCTATGACACAATCTTCACTGAATACGAGGCGGATAATCTGTGGCCGGTCCATCCGGATCCGCGCCAGCATACCCGCCGCAGCCTCTACCTGCTGCGAAAGCGCAATGTCAAATTGCCGATGCTTGTGGCCTTCGACGCGCCGGATCTGATGAGTTCCTGCGGCGCTCGCAGCGTCAGCGTTCATGCACTTCAGGCTTTGACCATGATCAACAGCCCGTTTATGTTTGATCAGAGCAAGGCACTGGCTGCACGCCTTTTCCGCGAAATCCCTGTCAACAACCGTCTGCGCATCATTCGAATGTACGAACTGGCGCTGGGACGGCGGCCGAACGCTCAGGAACTGCGCCTGACGCAGGATTTCCTGACTTCGCAAGCGGCCGTCATCAGGCAGCGCATCGGCAAGGGTGAGCCGATCGCGAAGGTCGATAATCTTCCGGCGACGATCGATAAGTCCACCACGGCCGCCTGGGTTGAACTTTGCCTGGCGACCATGAATCTGAATGAGTTTATCTACGTGAGGTAATTGAATGACGAAGAGAGGAAATCATATCCCGGCAGCCCAGGATCGACGTGAATTTCTGATGCGCGCCGGCAACGGTTTCGGAGGACTGGCGCTTTCGTATCTGATGGCACGCGACGCGCAGGCGGCGGATGGGCAGGTGGGCAAGCCGATCGCCAATCCACTGGCGCCGAGGCAGCCGCATTTCAAACCCAAAGCGAAGGCTGTCATCTTTCTATTCATGGTCGGTGGGCCGAGCCAGATGGAGACCTTCGATCCGAAACCCGATCTCGACCGGTTGCACGGTCAGCAGTTACCGCCCAGTTTCGGAGAGATAAAGAGCCAGTTCGTCAAACCCGGCACTCCACTGCTGGGCAGCGCATGGAAGTTCAAAAAGTACGGTCAGTCGGGAATCGAGGTCTCCGATCTCTTCCCGCATGTCGCGACCTGCGTCGATGATATGGCGGTCATTCGGTCCTGTTACACCGACAGTTTTGTCCATGCGCCTGCGATGTACCAGATGATGAGCGGGCGCGTGCTGGCGGCACACCCGAGCCTCGGCAGCTGGGTGACATACGGACTCGGCAGCGAGAGCGAGAACCTGCCGGCCTATTGCGTCATGACTCAACCCGAGGGACTGCCCGAAGGGGGCGCGCCAATGTGGGGGCCCGGCTATCTGCCCGCTGTCTACCAGGGAACACAGCTGCGCAACGGCTCGACTCCGATACTGCATCTCGCTCCGCCGGCCGAGATGGGGAACACTCAGCAGCGACGCCTTCTCGATTATCTCGGTCGCATGAACGAGATCGGAATGGGCAGTCAGGACAGTGAGCTCTCAGCGCGCATAGCATCATACGAACTTGCATATCGTATGCAACAGCACGCGCCCGAAGCCGTCGATCTGACCCGGGAAAGCAAGGAGACGCGCCGCCTCTACGGCCTTGACGATGCTCAGACCGCCGAATTCGGTACTCGCTGTCTGCTGGCGCGCAGGATGATCGAACGCGGAGTCCGCTTCATACTGCTCTTCTCAGGCGGCGGGCCGGTCAGGGTTCAATGGGACGCGCACGATAACATGGTCTCGAATCACGAACAGATGTGCCGCTGGACAGATAAGCCCATAGCCGGGTTGCTCAAGGATCTCAAGGGCAGGGGATTGCTCGATACGACGCTCGTGGTCTGGGGCTCCGAGTTCGGTCGCACCGCCGTATCCGAAAACGGAAAAGGCCGCGACCATAATCCGCTCGGCTTCACAATGTGGATGGCCGGCGGAGGCGTCAAAGGCGGCCAGGTCATCGGCCAGACCGACGAGATTGGATACCGCACCGTCGGCGAACGCTATCACCCGCGCGATATTCACGCGACCATGCTCCACCTGCTTGGCCTCGATCAGATGAAGCTGACCTACCTGCATAACGGTCGCAACGAGAGGTTGACGGACTTCGGCGGTAACGTGATTGAAAAATTGATCGGATAAGGATAACAGGACTATGATCTGTCCCAATTGTGACGGGCGTGCCCGCCGGTCACACCATCGCGGCCTGCTGGAATTGGCATTCAAATCGATCTCTGCCTACAAGCCTTATCGCTGCGCTGACTGTGGCTGGCGTGGCTGGGCGACTCACATCAAACCTGTCAATCGCAAGGAGATCGTAAAATCCGTGATCTTCTGGTGCGCGGCTCTGATCATCGCGCTGGCAATAGGTGTTTACGCCGTAGTCGACCTGCGTTCGACTCTCAATCCCCAGCCGGCGCCGGCAGTTTCAAAATGAGCGTTTATTGAATTGACATCTAGCGGAACGTGGGCGTCAGCGAGCGACATCGGGCTGATTATTTGACTTTTTTGGTTGTCAAAAATAGTTGACTGCCATAATAATGATCAGGTTGAATATCGTTTTATGAGATATGTGAGTGATATTACCATGTCAAATCCCCAGGATCTTGATCAGATCATGACATCTTTGCGGAAGTATCTGCCGTTTCTGGTCGAAGAGTACAATATTCAATCAATTGGCGTTTTTGGCTCATATGTTCGCCATGAGGAGAAGCCGGGGAGTGATGTCGATCTTCTGGTCAGTTTTGATGAGATACCGGGCCTGTTAAAATTCATCGAACTGGAGAACCGATTGAGTGACATGCTTGGAGTGAAGGTCGACCTGGTGATGGAAGAGGCTCTCAAGCCGAATATTGCCAGACGTGTTCTACCGGAAGTCGTCCAAATATGAATGCCGATCGGGTCTATCTTGATTATTTGATGGATATTCTGGAAGCGATCGAAAAGATCTCCGGATTTATAGAGAACATGACCTATCAAGAGTTTACAAGGGACGACAAAACCCAATATGCGGTTGTTCGTGGTTTGGAGATCATTGGAGAAGCCGCCAAGCGAATCCCGCCAGCAGTTCGTGAACGATATCCCGAAGTTCCCTGGCGCGAAATTACAGGGATGCGAGATAAACTGACACACGATTATATTGGAGTGAATGACTTGGTGGTGTGGAAAACAGCCGGCGAAGATCTGCCGGGTCTCGAAGTGAATATCAAGCAAATAATATCCAAAGAATCCTGACCCGGGAAATAGTCAGAGTTTCAACACACGCCTATGGCCCATTTTCGTCAAAAATGGGCATTTATTCATACACCGGGACATACAAAGCCATCAATGAATCGCTGCCGGCAGCTGAGAGCCGGATCGATCCATGGCGATTGCCCACCCTTCATTGATGTTCCCAATAAACCCATGAAACTGAATATCCGAGCCCGAAAGGATAAGCAGCACGTCGCCTGGCTGGACGTCAGGGTTTTCGAGCTTGAATTTGACTACGGTTGCGATCCCGTTTTGCTGTTCGAGGGTTTCAAAGTGGAACTCGTCAGAGTTAATGACCAGTGTCTGGGAATTGGTGGTTTGAGACTGTTGTTGATTTGACATTATGATTCCTATTTTTTTTTGATAGAGATCACCATAGAGGCACGGAGTTCACGGAATCAACCAGGAAGATTCTCTGTGCACTCTGTGTCTCTGTAGTGAATTTTCTTGTCAATTGCGTAGCCAGGAGACAATTTCGGCATTGCTCAGTCGCGTGGATCTGATATTCAGATCATCGGGGTTCCCGAAATTGCCATAGAGATCCTGAATCCTGTGAGTCGGGAAATTGCCGCCGGTGTTATGGATCGCGAGGCGGGAAAAAGGAGCGATCGCGACGGCGGTCACGAAATCACCGGCGCGTCGAATGCCTGGGATCGGCAGACGCCGTACGAACTCCTCATCGAGTGAAGCCTTGAAGCCATCGGTATCTATCAGTGCGCGATCGACGTTCGGCGCGAGCCCGCGAGCGAGCAATGTCCAAAGGCCTGCCTCTCCCGTGCCTACGAGCGAGAGCCTGAGGCTGCTGAACTCCATGTCGAGCCACGCGGCGGAAGTCAGTATGTCCTGCACCCGCAATGCGACATCGGTTCGGTTATAAGTTGTGAAGAAGTTGTATTCGGCTGGAACCTGCCGTCCGCCGGGAAAGACGTTGACCAGCGCGACGTGATGACCGGCATTGACCAGAGCTTCGGCGAGAGGTCCTGTCTCGTCGCTCTTTGGATCGGCAGCGACGATCAGGACGGCGGATTTCAATGACCTCTTTTCCGGCGCCAGCCAGAGTGTTACGGGGACGATGTCTCCGCGGCCGGTGCGAGAGAGTTTGACCTCACGCCGGCGGACGCCCCTTGAGTCCTGAGTCGATTCGCTTATGGTCTTCGAGAGGATCTCTCCGGCGCCGGGATATTCAGCCAGCAGCGAATTTCTTAAAGTCACTCCGAACTCGCGTCGATACTTTTCGAGACCGGCTGCGTCCGTGGGAAATGCTGCGTCGAGCTGTTGACGCGAGTTGCGGATGAGTGTTTCGGCCAGTTGTTCTTCGTTCAATTCGTTTTCGGGGCGCTTATTGCCGAAGAAGACCATCAATTCCGGCAGAGTGGCGACGGCGCCGCCGCGCTCGCGAATTGGTCCGGTTTCCGGCCTGCCGAGAAACCAGTGAGCGAACCACCCGTAAACGGCTTCGCGGCTGGCCTGGTTGTAATTGTGCGGAGCGTCGATCTGGATCGCGGTCAGTTTGTCTTCGGCATCGAACAGATTGTAGATGCCGCGGATGGCCGGATATTCGTCCTTGAGCGTGTTCTTCGTCCAGTCTCCGGTGGCGGAGACCATGATCATCGGTCTTGGAGCCATGATCGCGCCGATTTCGACGTTGTTAGTGTCGATGCGCAGGTTCGGAGCGTTCTCGCAGAGGCTGCCTCCCTGCATGAGGAACGAAATCATGTTGACCGGAGCGGCCTGTTTGACACGCTCATCCACGGCCATGAGCAGGAAGGTCTGAGTGCCGCCGCCGGATTCGCCGGTGCAGGCGATGCGCTCGGGATCGACCTCGGGCAGCGTCAGCAGAAAATCGATCGACCGTATGCTGTTCCAGAGTTGCAGGCCCAGCAGGTTGACGCTCCACAGCGTATTACGATCGAATCCATTGCGATGTCCAATGGCGAACCTGTGGGAAATCATTGAACTATCGTTGTACCCAACCATGTCCCAGGTGAAAGCGACGTAGCCCTGTCTGGCGAAGGTCGCGGCTCGTGCCGGACCCGAATTGAGGTGCTGGTTTTCAAGACGGCCGTATGTCCAGTGACCGTGCGGGCAGAGTACAGCCGGCAGCTTCCCGGTGGTGTTTTTCGGCCGGTACAGGTTTCCGGTAACGTAGTGCCCAGGTGTCGATTCGAACCAGACTTTCTCGACTGTGTGATCCCCGCGATCGACCTTGCCGAAGATGACGGGCTTGAGCGGCGTCTTTTCGGGCATCGGCCACAAACCGGCGCTCGACAATATCTGTCTCTTCAATTGCCCGGCCCGGACCATCCATTCGTCGCGCGTCTTGTATCCGCTGAATGAATATTTCAGATCAAGATGCCGGATCTCTTTCAGCCGCGCATCCTCGGCGGGCAATTGCTGGGCTTTGACGTTTCCGATTGTGAGGATGATCAAGGCCAGTCCAAATGCGGTTTGCAGGGCACAATATCTCATCATTAGACTCACTCAGTGGTTGAATTCCGGACCTTGGTTTCCATCTCGCCGGTCTTTCGCCCGACAGCTGTTGCATCCTCTTCTCCAAGTCGATCTCGCAGAAATTTGATCGAATTGTGGTATGCAACATCAATCTGGCGCTTGCGATACTCTTCGAAGAACACCCAGTCGTCTCCGACCTGCACTTCAAGGTCGCCGGTCTCCGGATTCAGTCGCGTTTTCAACGCCATGCTTTCTCCTTCTGCTCTGAACTCCCGACTAGACAATCACATCCCGGGGCAAACGGCGTAATACCTTTTGGCCGGTCGTTCGATCTTCCTTTAAAATCCAGTGGGCCTGACATTCGCGACAACGATAGTATGCAGTTTCATCCATCGGGTCATAATCCACGCGGATCAGGAAACGAGAAGTGTAATCTTCAATCGCGACCCCGACAAGTCGTTCAAGCCTGTCACAAAAGCAATCTTCGCACATGGCATATCGCGAATTAAAAACGGGACAGGTCTCGAGCCTGTCCCGTTAGAGTTGACGATCGGATCGATAAGATCGATCAAATATTCCAGATGCCGGTAGCGACGCCGACCTGGAGCATCTGTCTGGCGCCGTTGATGACGGCGCGCATGGGATCTTTAGCCGTATGAATATCAAGGGAAGTCGCAGCGGCCAAACGAGAATTAATCCCTCGCAGTTTGGCGCCGCCGCCGGTCAGGCATATCCCGTTTTCAATCACCTCGCATGATGTCTTGAGCGGCAGATCACGAACTGTATGCTGAATCGCGCCGACGATCGTATCGAGCACCGGTTCGAGTGCTTCGACTATATCGTTTCTGCTGACATAGAGGCTGACCGGGCCGCCTGCCAGCAGGTCAGTTCCATAGGTTACGAAAACAGCGTCTTCATCGAAATCGCTCAATGCGCCAACCATCAGTGTCAGGCGTTCGGCTTCTTTCGGTGAAAGCAGCACGCTGTGTCTGAATGAGACCATATGCGAAACAGCGTGATGCAGGTCGCTGCAGGCAGTGCGGATCGCCGATGTCGTGATCAGTGAACTCGACCTGATGACAGCAATATCGGTGACTCCGTCACCGATATCAACGAGCATTTGAGCATAAGGCAGAGTGATGTCAAGTCCCGCGCCGATCGCTGCTGCGAGCGGTTCCGGAACCACGACAACCGATGAGGCGCCGGCTTTCTGTGTTGCCTCGACAAGGGCTGCCCGTTCTTCTTCACACGCATCGGTCGGAGCGCAGGCCAGCGCGCGAGGCTTGAGTATTCCGAACCTGTGTGCACGCCTGAAGAGCGGTTCGAGCAGAGAACTCGCGGCTTCAATATCGGCGACGACGCCGGAATGCAAGGGTGAGATCGAGTAGGAGTTCGAATCGTTCTTATTCGATCGGGCGGCTTTAGCTCCCACTGCTTCAACCGCACCCGTTTCGGCTTTGATTTTGATCAATGACGGTTCATCGGCAATCATGCCGTGGCCATTGGCATACAATCGCGTATTTGCCGTGCCGAGATCTAATGCGATATCCGGCGCGGCAACCCATTTTCTCAACCCACTGACGAATGATAATGACATAACAACCTGGTACTACTTGTGAAAATCAACGGACGTATTGGGGGCGTGCAATTGTGTGTAGTTGCCTGAATGCAGCAAACTCAATTTGATCAATAAGTCAGTTGATCACGAGCAATGAAATCTCAGGTGGAACCCTGAATCTCACGGGTATAATGCTCGTCCCGATGCCCGGGGTCACGAAAAGATGACTCCCTTTTTCAACGATGTGGCCTATCGCAAAACGTTGCCCGTACTTTGATGGAATGACTGGTCGTCCGATGAGGGGAATAGCAACCTGTCCTCCATGTGTATGACCTGCGATAGTTAAGGTTATTTGTGAAGGCACCGATGTAAATATATCAGGATTATGCGTTAAAGCAATAGTTAAAACATCTTTTGGGATTTTTGTCATGGTCCCGTGCAGATCGGGTCTTCCTTCCCAGAGGTCGCCCAGTCCGACCAGCCAAAAATCAGTGTCGTTGACATTAATCCGGGCCGCATCATTATCAATGACCCTGATGCCCGCATCAACGAGCGCATTCCTGACGCGGCTGCCATCATACCACCAGTCGTGGTTTCCTAATGTGGCGAATATACCGTTCTTTGCGTTAATTTCCTTCAAAGCGGCGGCGGTCTCTTCGGGAGTGATGAAAGATCCGCCGAGGATGCCTTCGATGACGAAATCGCCGGCAATGACAACCAGATCGGGTCGCGTCGAATTGACTTTGGAGACGATCTCTCGCAGTTTCTCGCGGTCGATATGTGGAGAGCCCGCGTGAATATCGGACATGGCCGCAATTCGATATCCGCGCAGTTCAGCCGGCCATTTTGGGAGGTTGATCGTATATTGACGAACGATCAACTGGTCCGGCTCGATGATGAATCCCCAGACAAAAGTTCCTGCGGCTGTGAGGAGGATCAAACACAAGATAATCCCGAATCGTGTGAGCAATAATTGCCGAATATTCATTCTCTCATTATTGTGCCAGCTCGACTGACAAAGTTTGCCGGCGATAGATCTGTCGATCGGTTTCCGGTGTGAAATGGATGTCGATCAGTGTGAAGCCGTTTTCCATTCCATTGATGGTCCCGCCGGACACTGCGCGGATTTTGCCCCGGGCTCGGATAGTGTAGCTTGCGCCACTCAGCCCTTCAGTGATGATTTGTACCCTGTTATCAGTCTCCCGGAGGACATCGAGGATTTTAAGAGACGAAGTCCGATCGCCGATCCCGGGTTTTGTTTGTGTGACATAGAAATCGAATCCGCCGATGACTGTGACGACGATCTCGGTCCTCTTTCCGAACTGAAGGCGATAGCTGTCACCCGGTTCATCAGGCCCTATTCGCACGCGTTTACCGTCGATTGTCACCTGGATCGATTCGGGAAGATACGGGATTGGAGGTTTGAAAATTACCTTCACCGGTGATTCGCCGTCTTTGGTGATGATGAAGAGCAGTGTCTGTTCATTCTCCCTGCGATATGAGATGCCTATACGATCGGTCTCGAAGCGGAGATTCCGAACGTCGAACCGGTCCCATTCGGCCGGGATCTGCGGTTTGAATTCGAGAGTCCCGTTGAAGGCATCTGCCCTCAGACCGAGCAGGCCACGAACCAGCGGAGTCACGACCATGCCTGAAGAGAAGAGCTGGTGCGGAACCGATTCGTCCAGCGGGCGATAGAAATCTCCGGACAGGATTTCATGATGATAGCCGGACGCGAAATCGAAGGTCATGTTGACAAGCTGGCCGAGATGCGCGAACCCGGATTGCGGATGATCGTACTCGTATTCCGCCGCGGCGACGAAGCCGGTCAGGAATGGCCAGACTCCGCCGTTGTTATACGCGATCGGACTGTAGGCCGGGCTCTGGTTATCGAGCATGCGTGTGCCCCAGTCGGTGCTGATCCTCGATGAACCGAGCAGCCGCATCGATTCAGAGGCCAGAGTTCGATCGAGCTGGCCGAACATCATCGGCACTGCCGTCCAGGCGGTAATCTCGGTATTTTGAGCGCCGTCTTTCAGGAGGGCATAGGCGTATCGGTTCTCTTTTGAGCTCCAGTAACGGGCATTGATCGACTCTGATGCCAGTTTGTATTTTCGATCGGCCAGGTCGCGCAGTGCGTCGTCCTTCATGACAACTGCAAATTCACGCATCGAGCGTGACGCTTCGAGGTTGGTCGCCGCCAGATAGATGTCCTGATGAAGGTTAGCCAGAAGTGATCCGAGCTCCGATGCGCCGAGGCCCGCTTTCGAGTTCTCCAGAATGCCGTCCCCGTCGGAATCGTTGTCCAGGCAGAACTGATAGGCCTTCTTGAGCGCCGGCCAGAGTTCTGCCAGCAGCGCACGATCTCCGCTTTGTCGAATCAGATTATGCACGGCAACAATGTAAAGTGGCGTTGTGTCGGCGTGGTAATAAGCATAAGGGAATTCATCAAACCAGCGGATGCCTGCAGCGGCCTGTGATATCTCGTGCGGGATCTTGCCGTCGGCACGCTGGTATTTCGCAAGAAATCTGAACGCCGCGGCCATCGATTCGAAATCGCCATATCCGGTCATGGCGAAAGAATTGATTGCAGCGTCTCCGCCAAAGAACCAGCCGAAGCCGGGGCGGGCACCGCTGCCCGAGGCTCCCCAGCCGGCAATCAGACCGAGTCCGAGTTCAGGGTTGTCGATCATACCCTTGTCGAGTGCGACCTTCGCCCACTCGAAGGCCAGATCGAACGACTTGTCGGGCGTTTGAATTCTCATCTTCTCTTCGCGCAGACGGCGGTAATGTTCAAAAGTCCTGGCATAAAGCTCGGGGATGGATGCACTGATGCGCTGATAACGGTCCAGGACCGGCTGGCGTCCCTCAATGCCGGCGGTGATTATCAATGGGAAATAGTGGCGCCGCGCTTTGTCGGGATCTACACGGATATCGAACCTCAGAGCCCCCGAGGCAAGCTGATGGGCCGGAGTCGAGACGCCTCTGGTCGCGGCTGGTGAACCGAACAACCCGTTGAATTTTCTGCGGCTCTCACTGATCAGAAATGCTTTCAGATCATCACGCCAGCCCGAGTTCTGGCCGCCAAGCCCGGCAGGCCACATCGGCTTCAGGTCCGGCACAAAGCTGACAGTAATCGTCAGCGGCTTTGAGCTGTCGACATCAAAGAGCACTATCGATGCGGGTTCATCGATCGGCGTGAAAAAAGTCACCCTGATTGTGTATTGCTGGTTTGCTGCAACTATCGTTGTCGATTCAGGCCGGACGATGATCCTCTCTGCGATTGAGGAAAACTCGACTGGACTATCTTCTCCCTCGACTTGAATCATGAATTGCGCGTCGTGAAACAGCTTGAGCGGAAAGACCCATGATTCGAACCGGCCGGCTTCGACTCCGAGCAGGCCGGCTTTGCGGCCGATGGCATCGAAATAGACCTGCGGGCGGACGGCTCTCGCCAGCGCGATCGGATTTTCGGGCAGCTTGAATTTCGCGGGAAGCTGGATCGGCGTGGTCTGGGCGAATGCATGCTGACAAATGGATGACAGAATCAGGAAGAGGGGCGACAGCAGTAAGGGCTTAATATTTTTCATGAGTTACCTCACGTTACGCGGACAGGATTAATCACCACGGAGGCACAGAGGACACAGAGAAGAGATCTTCAGACCAGATAACATTCTTCTCTGTGTCCTCTGTGCCTCCGTGGTGATTATCATCATGTGCGCAGAAGTTAAATCTGCCCGCTTCTGGCGATTTCACGCCTCCGCGCGCGCGTCGCCAGAAACTCCTTCGCCTCTTTGTACAGCCGTTTTCGCTCGCTGCTCTTGAAGATGGCATTCCTGACGATACGGGCTACGATCCTTGGTCTGAAATAATATTCATCGTAGAACCTGTGGACCCATTCGAGCATCTCGGCCGCCGGCAGGTGAGGGAAGTTGGCCATCGGCAGTTGCTGTCCAAGTTCATCGGACATCTCGGTTTTGAGAATCACGCCTTTGTCGATGAACCATTCGTACATCTCAGTTCCCGGATAGGCGTGAGCGACTGAGACCTGCAATGTTTCTGCGTCCATCTGCTTGGCGTATTCGATCGTTTCGCGAACGGTCTCGCGCGTTTCGCCCGGCAGTCCGATGATGAAGTCGGCGTGAACCTTGATGCCTGCGCGTTTGCAGTCCTTGACGAACTGTAATGAACGCTTCGCCGAGATCCCCTTCTTGATATTTTTGAGTATCTGTTCATTGCCCGATTCGAATCCGACGATGAAGAGCCGGCAGCCGGCATCGCGCATGACTTTGAGAGTTTCGTAATCCAGGTGAGCTCGCGAAGTGGACGACCACTGAAATTTGAGCGGTTTGAACGCCCTGCTCATCTCGACCATTCGATTGGGGTTGAATGTGAATGTATCGTCATCGAAGAAGATCTCCTGCAGCCCTTCCGGTTTGAAGGCTTCAAGCGCCCATTCGACTTCGCCGGCTACATCCCGGACCGATCGCTGGCGCCAGCGATGATCATCGAATGTCTGCGGCCAGAGGCAGAAGGTGCACAGCGCAGGGCATCCGCGCGTCGAATAGAATGCGATGAACGGATGAAGCAGGAATGGAACGTTATAACGTCTGATGTCGAGGTCGCGTTTGTAGATCGGCGTGACCCACGGGAATTTGTCCAGATCGGTCGCCAGAGGCTCAGGGGGCGTCGAGACCATCCGGCCGTCCTTCAGAAAGTGGACGCCCGGAATCTTTTCGATCGCTTCGCCGGACGCAAAGCGTGTGACAGTGTAATCGAACTCCTTGTGAGTGACGAAATCGATCGCTTCGCTCGCCCGCAGAGCCTGCTCGGGGTGAGTTGTTACCGGTGGACCCACGAAAGCAATCTCGAGATCGGGATTGAGGCTCTTCATCGACTCGGCCAGCTTGACGTCGTTGCGAAATCCGACGTGCGATGTGAAGAGAACGACGAACTCGTATTCGCTGGCAATCCTGGCAGTCTCCGATGGGCTGATGTGGTGTGGCGGAGCATCGAGAAGTCGCGACTCTCCGCCCAGATCATGGATCATGGCTGCGGGGTATCCAAGCCAGACCGGATACCAGTAACTCTCGATCTCTCTCGTCGCCGGCCACCTCGAGCTGGCGCCTCCGTCGAACTTTTCGAACGATGGGGGATTGAGCAGAAGCGTCTTCTTCAAATTAGTTACCTCTATTCACGCCTGGGGCATGGAGTACCGTCTTCAGACGGGATTTTCCATGTGACCACTTTATGGGTACCTCATACTTTAAAATGAAGCTTACTGACCTGGGCCTTATTACGCAAGCAGCATTAAGATCATAAAAAAGCGGCCCGACTCAGCGGACCGCTTGAATTAAAAACGCAAATTTATGGTCGGGGCTTAATTGGGAGCGACCTGACAGCTCGAGAAATTTATCTCTCCGGTCACCTGATGGCAGAGGCTCGACAGGCTGTTGCCGTTCAAGGCCTGCAGAATCTTCGCCAGCACGCATGCATCGCTGCTTCGACTGGTTCCGGTCAGGCGAGAGTTGCCTTCGATGAGCAGTAACAGCTCGCTGAGTTTCGCGCTGGTCGACAAATCGCCTCCGCTGAGCGAGACGGAGTTGAATTTCAACCCGTAGCATTTCAGTTGCGAACTGAGGGCCGATATGACGTTGGCGGCGCTTAGACCGCCCGCGTTGAGAATGTTCAACTGAGTTGCGACGTACTGTCGATTCAGCTCTCCGAGCCGCCCGCTCAGGGCGATCTTCACCCGCGGATCGTTAGTTGATACGCGAATGTTGCTGTTGACTCCGCTGATGAGCACGGTTCCATTCGGGATTTCAGCCATCCCGAAATTGAGCGTGTAGTAAGCCGCCGAGCGGTAGCAGATGATCGGCCGGCAGGATTCGCCTGGATCTGATGCGTCGATTGTGAGTTCGTAATTTCCACTCGCAAAGCATCCGTTTGCATCTGTGATCTTGAGGCTGAAGCTGTAGGCGCCCGCAGCTGTCGGGATTCCCGAAACGGTCCCGGTCGTCGCATCGAGAGACAGCCCCGGAGGCAATGAGCCCATATCGATTGTGAAAATCACCGGATTGGTGCCGCCGGACTGGGCAAAGCTGAGGTTGTAAGGAGTCCCGGCCTGCCCGGCTGCCAGTTTTCCACTCGCCGGGTTGATCGCGACTGTCGGACAGACCATCGTTTGAGTAACTGTCACCGAGACGATGTTCGATTTGCCGCCGGCATAGAAGTCTTCAGCGCCCCAGTCTGCCCCGTTCAGGATCATTGAACCGATTGCAGCATTGGCTTTGACCTTGACGGTGAAAGAAAGGGTCGTGCTCTCACCAGGGCCGAGAACTCCGCCGAGGTCCGACCCGGCCCCGGCGCCCGTGAAAATGTTGATCTGCCCATTGGCCTGTGGGTTGCCCGGGATGAGGAGGAAGTAATCGACCTGGTCGTCGCCGCGTTTGTCCGTTTTTGCTCCGCTGTTGGCTCCCTCTGTGATTCTGACACTGTCAGCCTGGTATTCCACTTCGGGAGGCAGGAACTCAGCAATGAAGGTTTTGGCAATTGGATTATTCGTCTCGTTCTTCAACGTCAGCGAATATTCGATGGTCTGACCTTGCAGAACGGTTTTGCCGTCGATATCAGCGCCGTTCATATCGCGAACCGCTTTGACCAGCGCCAGATTCGGCGGATTCGGATCGGGGATGACTCGATCGACTGTTCTGTTGGCCTGTACAGGATCGACCTCCCACGCCGACTGAATAACTACATCGTAGTTTGTGTTGACAGCCAGCCCGGCCGGCAGGTTGACGCGAACGTCGATGTTCCTGGTCTCTTGTGGATTAACTTCGGTCGGCATGACGACGCTTCCGCCATTGTCCAGGCTTGAGAATGTCTCTCCGCTGTCGACTGAGACCTGGACGCTGAAACCTGCCGGGATGACCGGAGCGCTGATGATGAATTTCCCTGGCGCGTCGCCAAGGTTCTTGACAGTGTTGATAAAACGGACCTGACCGGCTCGAGTTGTCAGCCCGTTCGAGATATCGAAATTGACCTTGACCTGGGTCAGATCGTCATTCTGATCGGTTGGTCCCATGGCCTCAGCATCTCCGAACGGCCCGATCAGAGGCGTGGCCCCGCTGACGGATATCGACGTTATATTCGATTTGCCTCCAGGGTAAGTGTCATCGGCTCCCCATTCGGCGCCGTTGAGAATAACGGTTCCCGCAGGAATGCCGCCTTTCACGCGGACCTGAAACTTGAAGGTGTTGCTCTCCCCGGGCTCCAGCGTGCCACCATTGAATCGACCCTGCGAGTCCCGACCTCCGGCGCCGCTTCCGGTGCCGATATTGAGCTGTCCGTTACCGTCCATTCCCGGCAAGTAGTCGACCTGGTCGTCATCTGCTGCGTCAGTCTTTTTACCAGCATTAGGTCCGGCAGTGATCTCAACCGAGTTGAGGACGTAAACAGTTTCCTGCGGGATGAACTCAGCAACAAAGGTTCTGGTGATCGGCAGCGATTGCTGGTTGCTCAGGGTTAATGTGTATTCGAGAAGATCGCCGGGAAGCAGCTGGCCGCCGTTCAGATCGACGACGCTTTTTACCAGACTCAGCTGGGGCTCGACCTTTTTCAAGACAATCCGGTCAATCGTTCGGTCTTTCAGCGTTGCGACGGAATCTGACCCGACCTCGATCACGACATCGAATTCGACATCGACCGGAGATCCGGCAGGAATAATGACGCGAACATCGATATTTCTCTGCTCACCAGGATCGACCGGCGTCGGAGTAGTCAGCGTGGCTCCCGCGTCAAGATTGGTGAATGTCGCGCCGCTATCGACCGAGACACTGACGCTGAAGCCCGGAGGTACGACCGGCGCTCCGATGATGAAGGAACCGATCGCATTTCCGTTATTTCGCAGAGTATTGATGAACCTGACGTTCGTCGGTGCAGTCGATGCTCCGCCGGTAGTGGGAACAAACTGCTCGATTCGCGTCAGATCATCAGCTCCCGAGGCGGTTGGATTGCCGAATGGCCCGATGATTGGGATCGCTTCGTTCTGCTGTTGGATCGTTGTGCCGGCTGTCGCCGGCGAATCAGTATGAGCAAGGGCGGATTGCACCCATAAGGCGCAGGGATACGTCACAAGCAATACAATTGCCAGCGAAGTGATGAGCAGGTAAGTTCCGCCTTTAAAACGCTGAGTAAGTGATAAGACAGATTGTCTGAGCAGCATAAACCGTTCCTCCTCGGGCACCATCCAGTGAAACACATCATTGACACCTTATCTGGAACCCAGATGTCAAAATACAACTTGTCCTTATTGGAAATATCGGATTTAAAACACTTATTCCCTCAGGCGAACTCATGTCCGGTTGAGTATGAGTGCTGTCCGATCATTTTCGGCGTGAGGAGCCTTTTTGAGCCAACGATTGAATTGAGCATCCACTCTTGTTATGCTCGATACGCAAATAACGAGCGTAAAAATTGAGCGGATTTGTGGGGTTGTCTTCTGAAATAACTGATAAAAGAGTATCAGAAAATGAATATAAGTCATTAAAATATATTGCTATATGAAACATTCATAAATGAGAAACATTTTGAGCGTCGATGCTTCGTTCCGTTATTGCGAGCAGCTGGCGAGGGAACATTACGAAAATTTTCCCGTCGGATCAGTTCTGATACCGAGGCGCAGTCGTAAGCATGTATACAGCATCTATGCCTTTGCGCGGACAGCGGATGACTTTGCGGATGAAGGATACGATGGCGATATAACTGTCGCGACTCGATTGGCGCGTCTGGATGAATGGCAAAAAAAACTCGAAGACAGCTATCGTGGAGTGGCCGACGATCCCGTATTTATTGCGCTTTCCGAGACGGTCAAAGAACTGCGATTGCCGCTGAAACTGTTTGAAGACCTTCTCTCGGCGTTTAAACAGGATGTGACCAAGACCAGGTATCGTGATTTCGATGAAGTTCTCGACTATTGTTCGCGATCGGCCAATCCGGTCGGCCGCTTGATACTGCTGCTCTTCGATTACAGGGATGAAAAACTGCATCGAATGTCGGATGACGTCTGCACGGGTTTACAGCTCGCCAATTTCTGGCAGGATGTCTCAATCGATATCCGGAAGGATCGCATCTATCTGCCGTCAGATGAGATGGCGCATTACGGCGTGACAGAAGACGATTTACGGTCCGGACGTTTCACCGGGCGTTATGCGTCATTGATGAAATATCAGATAGAAAGGACGCACGAGATATTCAACCGTGGCAGGATGCTGCCGGGACTGGTCGGCGGTCGCCTGGCCGTTGAATTGCGATTGACATGGCTGGGCGGGATGCGGATTCTGGAAAGAATCGAAGAGCAAGGATACGATACATTGCGATCAAAGCCCATGATTACTTTTCTGGACAAGATCAGGCTGATTGTTCAATCGCTCCTGACTCGATGAATTTTTATTGGACAGGGGAAATTGCAGGATATCAATCATGGAAAACATGCATTTCACACCCTGGCATCTGCGTGATCGGACGCGCGGGTGGAAGAGTGAGCTGGCCAGGACTGTGCAGTCCAACTTTTTCTACTCATTTCTCTTTCTTCCAAAACATAAAAGACAGGCAATCATCGACATCTATTCTTTCTGTCGTGAAGTCGATGACATTGTGGATGAGATAGATAATGAAGCCGGGAGCCCCGGAACTCATAGATCGAACGAAAACTCCAATCGGGCGCGCCAGGCTCTCGATCAGTGGCGAGCAGAGCTGGATCGCGTGTTTGCCGGCCGACCGACATCATCGCTCGGAATCAGAATCAGGAATGTCCTTGATCAATTCCCGATGCCTCAGAGTTATTTCAATGAACTGATTCTGGGGTGTGAAATGGATCTCGACCACAAACGCTATGAGACCTTCGATGACCTCTATCAGTATTGTTACCGCGTCGCATCGATAACAGGGCTTATGTGCGTCGAGATTTTCACGTATCAATCCGTGAAAACACGCGAGTACGCTGTCAATCTGGGCATTGCGCTGCAACTTACCAATATTCTGCGCGATCTGAAGGAGGACGCCGGTCGTGGCCGCATCTATCTGCCGCAGGAGGATCTGCGACAGTTCAGGTATCGAGAGGAGGATCTGCTGGCGGGTCTGCTCAACAATTCGTACCGCGACCTGATGAAGTTCGAAGTCGCCCGGGCGCGTGACTATTACAGGCAAGCCGATGATGCGCTGCCGGTCGAGGACCGGTCGACATTGACCGCGGCCATCACCATGGGGAAGATCTATTCCCGTCTGCTCGATCAGATCGAAGAGGCCGAATTTGACGTCTTCAACCACGAGATCCGCCTGCATCGCCCCGAGAGATTTATTATCGCGCTGGGCGAATGGGCCAGGGCCGGGATCGCCGGTCACGGAGCGTAATAGAACTTTATGACGTCCAGGCGTCGAGAAGTCATCATCATCGGCGGCGGATTTGCAGGTCTGGCCGCAGCTGTCGATCTCGCTGAGCAGGGTATCCCGGTCAGGCTGCTCGAACGACGATCATTCGCCGGCGGGCGCGCCTATTCATTCAGAGATAAATTTACCGGAGATTCGATCGATAACGGTCAGCATCTGATGATGGGCTGTTATCACAACACCCTTCATTTCCTCGATAAGATCGGTTCGGGACATCTTCTGAGAATTCAGGACAGCCCGCGTGTCGATTTCCTGTACGAACGGGAGGGGCGATCGAGCTTCACCTGCCCGTCTTTGCCGGCACCGCTGCACCTTCTGGCAGGGCTGGCCCGGCTTGGCACAATCTCATGGCGTGATCGAATCAATGCGCTTCGCGTTGGCATAGCATTGCGCAACTTGAACGGGAATCGAGACGATCTGGCAAATATCACAGTTCGGCAGTGGCTCGATTCGCTTGGTCAGTCTGATCGGATTCAGCGGCGTTTCTGGGATGTTGTGGCGCTGGCGACGCTTAACGAAAGGCCTGAAATCGCCTCGGCCGATATGTTCGCTCGCGTCCTGGACCAGGCATTCATGCATCGTAAGACCGATTCGACGATGGTCATCTCGAAAGTCGGGCTGAGCGAATTATACGTCGATGCCGCGCGCGCCTTCGTTGAATCGCTCGGCGGATCTGTGCAACTCAACGCTGATGTCACCAGGTTGGAATTCAGCAGCAATCGTTGCAGCGCCATGCACCTGCGAAACGGCGATGTGATCGAGCCTGAAATGGTTATCAGCGCTGTTCCATATTTCGCGCTGCGACGGATGATCGATCCCCGGCTGCGCCGGTCATCTCCGTCCCTCGGAACGCTCGATCAGTTCAGTTCCGCGCCCATCATCTCGATCAATTTATGGTACCGGCAGACGGTCACAGATCTCGAATTCGCCGGCCTGATCGATTCGCGCATAGAATGGGTCTTCAATAAGAACATGATTGCGGGGAGCCCTGTTAAAAGGCCGCAGCATCTGGCGCTGGTCTGTAGCGGCGCTCATGATGCAGTTCGTCTGACGAAGGATGATCTGATTCGGCTGGCGATTGGAGAGATGAACCGGTTTTTCCCTGCTGCCGGAAAGCAGTCTCCAATCCATGCTTATGTCTTACGTGAAACAGAAGCGACGCTCTCGCACGGTGTTGGGATGGCGCAACTCAGACCAGGGTGCGGAACTGAGTTCAGGAATTTCTATCTGGCTGGCGATTGGACTGCTACCGGACTGCCGGCGACTATCGAAGGCGCGGTAATGAGTGGTCAACTGGCAGCCCGGCAGGTGCTTGCTGAATCGTGATCATTGTTCGCCCTGCCCGTTGCAGGTTAATTCGGACACTTTATTTGAATCTTCCGATCTGAAAAATTCATGATTCGAGCTTGGAAGTGGAAGGTTTGTCCGTTATCATCAACTGGCATTAGTCTTTGATTATCAATCACATGTGACGTGTCATCTAAAGCCGTTTCTAAGGGAGGCTGATGAAACAGAGACAACACTATTCATCAGGCGTAAAATGGGAATCGATCGTCGGGTATTCGCGAGCCATTCGGATCGGAGACCAGATCTTCATTACCGGGACGACGGCGACCGATGAGAATGGTGAGATAGTCGGTCCCGGAGATGCCTATGTCCAGACGGTTCAGGTGATCCGCAATATTGAACGTGCTTTGAAGGCTCTCGGCGGATCATTGAATGATATTGTTCGTACACGAATGTTCGTTCGTGATATCTCCCGCTGGGAGGAATACGGGCGTGCTCACGGAGAGTTCTTCGGCGAGATCAGGCCCTGCGCGACGATGGTCGAGGTCAGCCGCCTGATCGATGATCGAATGCTCATCGAGATCGAGGCCGATGCCGTCGTCTTGTAACTTCTTTCGATTATGCCAATACCGCTCAGACCGCCAGTCGTAATTCATCATCCAGAGCCGGAACCGCCTCCTCCAGTTATTGAAGAGGAAGTGGTCGAAGAAGAAGGCTCTTACGTCTTTCATACCCGCTACATGCTCTGGAGAGCTATTCTCTGGCTGCTCATCGCCCTTGGTATACAGGCCCTGGCCAGTCTCATGCCGGCAGTGGTTGAACTGGTCTATAGCCAGACAATCTACTATTACATCGCACGCTGGCTGACACTGGTCAACACGTTCTTCGGTTTTTCGATCGGTGAAATCTTGCTGGCATTTCTGGTCCTCTGGTTCACAATCTGGACTTTGTGGTACTTGCGACGTGCCTTTCGCCGAGAGTCGAGATTTTTCGATGTCATCAAACTTTTAATCCTGCACCTGGTCTGGACCCTAAGCTTTTTGTGGGTCGTGCTGCTACTGATGTGGGGGCTCAATTACGAACGGCTGCCGATATCCGATACATGGCGTCTTGAAACACGACCCGCTCGCAGCGATGAACTTCAGAACATGGGCGCCAAAATAGCCAACGGCATCAACACAAATTACATCGCAGCCACCGGCGGGCGGTCGCTGGGCGTCGCCAGCAGTTCACCTCTCACCGTTCAGGATTTGAACCAGGTAATCGAAGAAGCGTTCCAGCGCACGGCCATGCTGGCCGAGGCAAGCCAGGGAGGCTTCGGGCGGCCAAAAACGCTCTATCTTTCCCGCCTTGCAAGTTACCTGGACATCACCGGTCTGTACATGCCTTTTACGGGAGAGGTCGCCTACAATCAGGAGCTGCCCGCTGCGCAACTGCCCTTTGTCATCGCTCACCACAAAGCACATCAGCGAGGCTATGCGCGTGAAGATGAGGCCAATCTTGTCGCCTATATCGTCTGCACGACATCCTCTCACGCCTTCGTTCGTTACTCCGGTTATCTGCATGCAGTCAAATTGTTGAATGTCATCGAAAGATCCGGGTTACCCAGTTCCAAATCGACAATCGGCCCGGGCCCATCCGGCGATCTTGATTCGATCAGCCGCTTCTGGGAGGGAATGAAAAGCCCTTATGTCAGCGATCTCGGCATACGCCTGCTCAACATCCACCTGCGCATCAACCGCATCCGCACCGGAGTCGCCAATTACGACGAGGATATCCCTCTGATTATCGGATATTATCTTAGGTATCCAAGTGCTAATTAAGTAGAAAGTAAAAAGTAGAAAGTAGAAAGTAGAAAGTACAAAACATAGATAGTGGTTGTAACAATACCTGTCGGGATCGATTATCTTTCTACTTTTTACTTTCTACTTTCTACTCTACATATGATTTTAGAGAAAGCTATCCATCGCGCGCAGGAATACATGTTTGCGCAGCAGAGCCTTGATGGGTATTGGTGGGCTGAGTTGGAGGCGAACGTCACTCTGACTGCGGAGTTCATCATGCTTCACCGGATCCTGATTCACGCTGACCCACGAAACACACGGATGGGGGGAAGGGACAGAGAAGCGCGAATCCAGCAGATGGCGCGATACTTGAGGCGTGAGCAGCGATCACATGGCGGATGGGAACTCTATTTCGGCGATGGCGGCGAACTGAGCACGACGATCGAGGCATATTTCGCGCTCAGGCTTGCCGGTGATTCTATCGACGCTGAGCACATACGGATGGCGCGCGAATTCATACTTGCTCGCGGAGGCGTGACGCGCGCGAGAGTCTTCACAAAACTTCATCTGGCTCTCTTTGGTGCATATCCATGGGAAGGGATTCCCACGCTTCCTCCGTGGTTTATGTTTCTGCCTTCGTGGTTTCCCTTCAACATTTACACCATGGCCAGTTGGGCAAGGTCCTCGACGGTTCCGCTGCTGGTCGTAATCGACAAGCGGCCGGTCTCTGATCTGGGGATCGATGCGAGTGAACTGTTCGTTGTTGATGCATCCGGCAGACCGGATGCGAGACTGAAGAACAATGACGGCACGCTCATCGGGTCACTGTTCCTGACGGCCGACAGGATTCTCAAACTGTTCAATCGAGTCGGGATCGTACCGTTCAGGCAGGGCGGAATCGAAGCTGCCGAGCGATGGGTGATCGAGCGGCAGGACACGCCAGGCGACTGGGCCGGGATTGTGCCGGCCATGATCAACTCGATTTTCATGTTTCATGCGCTTGGGTACAGGGCTGTTCATCCATATATCAAGCGCGGCATCGACGCTCTGGACAGGTTCTGCATCGAGGAAGGGACCGCCGGAGGCTCTGAACTGCCGGCTTATTTACGACTGCAACCCTGCATCTCGCCTACGTGGGATACGGCGCTGGGCATGTCCTCGCTGCTCGATTCAGGCGTATCGCCGTCTGATCCGCGCATCAAGGTTGGCGGAGACTGGTTGCTGACGAAACAGATATTCCGATATGGCGACTGGTCTGTCTTCAACCGGAAAGGGAAGCCAGCCGGGTGGGCATTCGAATTTTTCAACGACTTTTATCCTGACGTCGATGATACAGCGGCCGTCATCATGGCGCTGTTGTCGACGAAGCTCGATGATGACGAATACAAACTTGAAGCCTGTCGTGCGGCGACGCTATGGATCATGTCGATGCAGTGTCGTCAGGGCGGCTGGGCGGCATTCGATGTCGACAATACGCTGGACCTGTGGAACCGGATGCCTTACGGAGATCTCAAGGCGATGATCGATCCGCCGACGGCCGATCTGACGGGCCGTGTGCTCGAGATGCTGGGTTACTGGCAGCGAGCGCAGGGCGAAAAGCTCTATGACGATTCTCAGGTGAAGCGGGCGATACGGTTTCTGCTCAGCCTCCAGGAGCCTGATGGATCGTGGTGGGGCAGGTGGGGCGTCAACTACATTTACGGAACATACCTGGCACTGACCGGACTGCGATCGATCGCACCGTTTGTCGAGTTCGATATGGAGTGCGATCAGGTCAAACAGGCTGCCGCCTGGCTGCGGAGCGTTCAGAATGAAGACGGCGGATGGGGCGAAACATGCGAGTCTTATAAAAAGCCCGAACTGCGCGGAAAGGGTTCGAGTACTCCGTCGCAGACTGCATGGGCTCTGATCGGTCTCATGGCTGCAGGCGATTACGACTCGGCTTCGTTCCTCTCCGGAGTCGATTTTCTGATCGAGAGGCAGAATCCGGACGGCAGCTGGCCGGAAGCCGAGTTCACCGGCACGGGCTTTCCGGGCCACTTCTACATCAATTATCATCAGTATCGAAATCAGTTTCCACTGACGGCGCTTGGACGATATGCCGCATACCTCAACGCCCATAATCCGGGAGTCACCTGATTCATGAAGAGATGGGATGACCGTTACAGCCGTGGAGATAACCTGAGCGCTGAGCCGCATCCGCTGGTCGCCGAGTTTGGCTCTAAATTGTCTCCGGGATGCGCGCTCGACCTTGCCTGCGGTGTCGGAAGGAATGCTATCGCCCTGGCCGCTCTGGGCTGGCAGGTCACGGCTGTCGATGCTTCGCGCGTTGCAGGAGAAATCCTGCTACAGCGTGCGCAGGATGCTGAAGTGACGGTGGATTTCGTACTGGCCAACCTTGACGCGCATCAGTTCGAAATCGAAGAGGAGGGCTGGGATCTGATTGTAGTCTGCTTCTACCTGCAAAGAGACCTCTTTCCGGTGATCAGAAAAGGGCTCAAACCGGGTGGTGTCGCGATCGCCGTCATAGCACTGATCGATGATGACCCCGAGGCGAGGCCTATGAATCCTGATTATTTACTACAGCCGGGTGAGCTGCGAGCTCAATTCGAAGGTCTGGAACTGCTGCACGACTTCGAAGGAAAGAGGCCTGAGAGCGGCCACAAGCGCGCAGTCGCAGAAATCGTTGCCCGCAAACGAATGGTCTTGTGAGTTTTTATCGCCAGGGCGGGCAGGAAATTTTTCATATCTGTCCGGTTCAGGATATCTCTTCAACCAAAGCGTCCCATTTATCGCTTTCAAAAACCGAACGCAGATCACGAAGAATCCTCGCCGCTTCAGTCATCTTCGCATCTGGTATCCCCAGATCGATCAGCCCGAGCAGTTTCTCCTCACGCCGATTCATCTCCTCGACAACCGTCCTTCCCTCAATCGTCAGTCCTATCAACGGAGACCTGCGATGCGCCGGATTCGGTATCTGCTCGACATACCCGGCTTCGAGCAGCTGATTCACAAGTATCTGTATGTGCTGCCTCGAAACTGCCCGCGTCCGCGCCATCTGCGGAACCGTATGCGGCCCTTGCTTGTTTAAACTGCGCAATACACTCCGCAACCCACCGGACATCTCACCCTGCTTGTGCACCTGATCAGCCACTATCCGTAACCGGTGAAACAATAACGCCGTCTCGTTGATCAGTTGATCGAATGCATTCTCTGCCGGTAACTCCGTTATCAAATGATCCGTTCCATCATATTCGGCCTTTTGTCCTATCATTTTTTTATCTCCAGTGAGACAGAGCTTGGCATAATGACAATTTAGTTGTCAAGGCGTGAATTGCTCGACGAAGATAGGGGGAATCGTCCACGAAGGAACACGAAGAAGGCACGAAGAGTAAATTACCGAAATATCGCAGCAATACCCTTTGTGTCTTCTTCGTGTTCCTGCTCTGAAAATGGTCTGTATTATCTCTGTGGTCTCTGTGTCTCCGTGGTGAGATTAAACCACGGAGACACAGAGACCACAGAGATAATACGGGACTTTTTCATCTTCGGTGGAGTGCCGTAGGTTCATGTTTAACTTCGTGGACGATTTCATTTCTTATCGGATCATGATTGTTTAACAAAAAAGAGGGTGAACTGCTGGGATTTGCCCGGGGTTTCGCGTGTGCGGAGTATTTTGAGGGCTTTACCGCCGCTGGTCAGTTCCCAGTATTCTTTGGTGATGACCGAGACTTCTTTACCTTTATCGTATCCATCAATGATCGATTTGAGTTCGAGAACGCGACCTTTTTCAAGAAACCTCGCCTGTAGTTTCATAGTGCCTGCGAGAGGACGGACGACCTCTGCTTCCGATTCGGTTCCGTCCATGTTCCAGGTTAGAGGATTTGAGGGTTGTTCACGGCCGCGAATTTTGATGCGTTGATCAGCGGTCAGCGTCTTTTCGTCCTGCGTGACGATCAACATCAGATCAGCGTTGCCAAGCGTTCCGGTAAGCCCCTCACTCTTCGAGCGATCGAGAACCCAGGTGCCGGTATATTTGAACTGTTTCTGCGAAACGGCTGTCACAGAGACTAGGGTCAAAAGAAGGATGGCAGTCAGAATTTTCATTGATTTCGATTCCTTTATCAATTGGTGCCTGACGGGGGACTCAGCGGGGCGGTGAATGGATGGAGTTTAGCACAGTTCGGTGCAGCGCGGGGGGCTTCACGGAACCGGGAGCGGGTCGGTCGCTAACGCTCCCGGTTCCGTATCGCATTTTTATGTGGCGGATGAAACGGCTTCATCCAGCTTAAAGCTCAGGCTTTCAAGCAGGGATTTCCCGACCTTGTAGACCTCAGGTTTCCCGTCGACGCGGACATAGACGTTGTCGCCGTCCGCGGCTGAGACCTTGATGACGGTTATCCTGCCGTCCTTGCCTGTCAGTCGAACCTCGACGGCGGGTTTCGCCAGCTTTGATGCTATCGCACCCGTGGCCGACTCGATCACCTCAACGGCTTTCGTTTCGAGCGGATCGAAGAGTTTGAAGGTGAAAGCTTCCTTGTCCTTCTTTTCGGCCGGTTCAGTGACCAGCCATTTGCCCTCACCCTTGTTTTCGGCCACCAGAGTCAGGTTCGGATTCCTGATCTGAATCCGCGCCAGCTCATCGCGGTTGAGCTTGACGAAATTTTTGCTGCGCAGAGCGCTGAGCTTCGTCGTCAGCTTGTCATAGAGTGCCTGTTCGATCCTGTATATCTGCGGCCGGTCGGAGGTTTTGGCGTAGTATTGATTTTCGGTCTTCGCTCCGACGCTGAGCGTCTTCTCGCCGCCGGCTGTGAGCGTTGCGGTGAAGGTGATCTGAGGTTTGTCGAGCCCGTATTTCGCGGCGTCCTCACCTGTCTCACTGACGATGACCGCCGCTTTGGCGGCTGTGATTTCGCCCAGCACGCTGCTCACTTCGGCTTCATCGGCAGGGGATTCCGTAGCGCCCTTGATGAACCATTCCTCGCCCTTCTTTGTCAGCTCGAACGCTCCGGAAGGCGATTTGAACCGGGCATTGTTCAGATCATACTGCGTCACTCCGAGGACCGAACGATCGCGAAATTCGTCAAGCGTCTTATCAGCGCTGGTCAGCAGCGTTGCAGGCACCATCGCGACATTTGCATTACCGTCAAGTTTTGCATATGCCGAAGATCCGATGACGTCCTTCGATCCGAGTTCGATACGTCGCGTTTTGCCGTCTTTCAGCTTGATCTTGATCCTGACTGCAGGCTGAGTGAGACCATAACCGGCCAGTTCACCCGGGCCGGCCGCGAACTCCCGCTCGATGCGGGCGCTGGTCAGGTCGCCGAGCAGGGCATTCATGGCGCTCTCGTCGGCAACTGCCGAGACAGGCTGTTTGATCATCCACTTATTGTTTTCAGGTGCGAAATCGAGGGTCTGTCCTCCACGAGTGACGGTTATTCCAGAGATCTGCTCACGAGTGAAGGTGAAGGCCGGCCGGGTCTCGTCTTTCTCCTCATCCCGCGGCTTGCCGGGCTTGTATTCCAGATAATAGACCGCCACTCCAGCCGCGACGGCCACCAGCAGAAGAATCAAAGTGCTTTTCTTCATAATCTTTTACTTCAAATTCCTGGGAGCGCAGGCTTCCAGCCTGCATGATTTCCGTAAAAGCTACAAAATGCAGGCTGGAAGCCTGCGCTCCCAGGATCCCGCGTATATCACCGGCGTTTCCACCAGACATAAGCTCCGGTGCCGATCACCGCCAGCGGCATGAGCAGCACCGTCAGCCAGAAGAAGGTGCGCTGCTGGCTCTCTGTCATTGTGACACTGCGATTGGTCATGCTCTTGGGCCGGATCGAGATCAGATCCTCGTCCTGAGCCAGCCAGTTGATTGAATTCAGAAAAGATCTCCGTTGCCGCATGCGGACATAATTATTGGTCGCGAAATCTGAATCGCCGACGACGACCAGACGGCCTTCCTTCTCACCTGTCTTCTTGCTGGCTGTGACGCCCAGAGTGACAGGACCTTTTTTGTCCGCGCCTTCATCGAACTTCGCTTCATTTCCCTGCAGATTGGTCTCGCCCCAGCTGGCATCCGAGGTTTTGAGCAAATCGGTGAAGAACATATCGCCTTTGGCGGCTTCTCCGGTCTTGACCGATCTGGCGAGGGGAAAGAATGTCGCCGTCCGACCCATGTCCTTAGTTATCGGATGCTCGCCGTAAGTTCCAACCAGCGGGACGGCCGGGCCTGTGCCGAACAGCCTGCCGACACCGCTGACGTCGATTACCGTGTCGTTGCCGATCTCGATGTTCCAGGATTTGAGCATATCGTTGAGGCCCGGGTCTGTTTCGGGGTCGATCATGACGAGCCCCTTCCCGCCGGCATCCAGATATTTGCCTATCATGGCTGCTTCCTGAGGGAAGTATGCCGATTTCGGACCTGCAATAACCAGCACAGAACAGTCGGTAGGGACTTCGTTAGCTGTCACCAGATTGACCGATTTCGACTGGTAATTTTCGTTCTTCAGACCGCTGTTGACCGTTCCATAGCCTTCGGGAGTCGTACCGGCCATCTCTTTTTCGCCGTGTCCTTCAACGAAGCAGATCGTCTTCAACTGGTCGCGTGTGACCTTCATGATGGCGTTGATCAGGTCCTGTTCGTTCGATCCTGTCGGTCGTTCGATGCGTTCGCCGGCCGCGACTACGGTTTCACCCATCCGCTGCACATTGAATTGTCGCGCCACCTCGGGCTTCTGCTGCGGATCGATCCGCTCGAACTTAATCTTCTGTGAGTTGTACTTGAACTCGGCCATGAGGTCCGTCAGGCGCTGATCGTCCGCTTTGTCAAACCGGATGACGCGAACGTCCTTCGAGAGGCCCGAAAGTATCTTCTTCGACTGGTCCGAAAGCGAGTAGAGCCCTTCCGCCGTCAGGTCGAACCGTTTGTGATAGCGGTATCCGAGGTAGTTCAGGACGCCAAGTATGGCGATGACAGCGATGCCCAGAATGATGGTGTTCGTTCCCAGACGGCCCGTGCGGCCCCTGAAGAATGCGATGATCTCGCCGATGTTGAGGATGATCGAGGCGAGCAGCAGTACGCCGCCGGCAATCACCAGCGTCAGATTGAACCAGCCCCATATCTCCTGAATGTTATTTCGGACAAGGCCCGCGATGAGCAATGCGGCTCCGACGAAGCCCGCCAGCCTGCTGATCTCTTGACGATTGATATTCATAATGATTCAGTCGTTTTTTATAAGATAAGTCGTTATTAAGCTCTTCTCCAGCGCATCGATTCGAGTGTGCGATGGGTCAGGAACAATCCCAGCGCGGCGGCTGAAAGATAGAAGACCACGCTTGAAGTATCAATGACGCCCTGCGCGAATGTGTCGTAATGCTGCAGGATCGAGAGATACTTGAAGATCTCGCCAGTTGTCGAGCCTGCCGAACGGACGCTCATATCCAGCACCCAGAGCAGCAGAAAGACCACGAAGGTGACCACGCCGGCGACGATCTGACTCTCGGTCAATGACGAGATGAACGACCCTAGCGCGAGCAGCACCCCGCCCAGCAGGAAGACTCCAAGATATCCCGTCCAGACGATCCGCCATGGCATGGCGGGCTCGCTGTACCTGGACATGACCAGATGATAGATCAGCGTCGGAGCGAGCATCATTGCGAACAGCGTCAGCAACGCAAGGAATTTGCCGAGGACGATCTGTAATTCCGTCAGCGGTGACGTCATGAGCATCTCCATCGTCCCGCGCTTGCGCTCCTCGGCATAGGTCCCCATTGTCAGCATCGGCATGAGAAAGAGCAGCAGAGTGGCGATGACGCCGGTGAAATTCCGAATCACCCAGGCTCGGCACGTCCATCTCGGGCGGCGCGCCCATCTGCTGCGCCTGCATCTGCGCCATAAATGAACGTTCGATCAATATCGACAGGATGTTCGAAAAGAAATAACCCGTAATGACAAGAAAAAATCCGATAACGATATAGGCGATCGGCGAAACGAAATAGCTTTGGATTTCACGCCGATAAATTGCCAGGATCCCTTTCATATTCACCTCAAGGATTGCGATTCAGTTCTGTTATGCTCACTAGTTGTAACTGCTCAGGCGGCCTTCTCTTCCGTCGTCAGCTGCATGAAGATATCTTCGAGGCTTAAACCGACGGCCCGGATCTCGAGCAGATCGAGACCTCCGTGGACTATCCCGGATGCGATCTGCGCCCGCAAGTCCTTGCCCTCTTCGCTCTCGATCGACCCCTGGATCAGATCCGTGCCTTCCTGCGGCTCGAGATCGATGCGAATCAGACCCTCGATGCTTTCAAGCTTTGATCTCAGTGCATCGGCATTGCCTCGAACCTGAATCTGAACGCGCTCTCCGCCCTTCAACTGGCTGGTCAGGTTTTCGGTCGTGTCGATCGCTGCGATCTTTCCTTTATTAATGATAACGACGCGGTCGCAGGTCATCTCGACCTCGGGCAGGATGTGCGTCGACAGGATGATCGTGTGCTCGCCGGAGAGTCCCTTGATCAGGTTGCGGACCTCCTTGATCTGGTTGGGATCGAGGCCGACCGTTGGTTCATCCAGAATCACGACGTCAGGATTATGGACGATCGCCTGCGCGATTCCGACGCGCTGCTTGTATCCGCGCGAAAGTCGTTTGATCAGCTCCTTGCGTCGATCGTTCAGATTGGTCAGCTTCATCGATTCCTCGACGCGCCCCGCTATATTCTGAGCCGCAACGCCTTTGATCCTTGCGACGAAAGTGAGATAGCTCTCGACAGTCATCTCAGGATAAAGCGGAGGTGTTTCGGGAAGGTAACCGATGCGCTTGCGGACCTCCATCGACTGTTCGAAGACGTCGAAACCCGCGATTCGCGCCGTCCCGCCCGTAGCGGGCAGATACCCCGTCAGAATGCGCATCGTAGTCGTCTTGCCCGCTCCGTTGGGGCCGAGAAATCCGAGGATCTCGCCCTTCTCGACCTTGAACGAGATATCGTTGACGGCGCGCGCCTGTCCATAGCTCTTCGTCAGATGCTCAACTTCTATCAAGTCTGCCTCCGATTTGAATGAGAATTTGGAGCGCCGACCTCCGGTCGGCAAACCTCCGCCTGCACCTTTTGGATAATCAATGCGTTACATACCGACCGGAGGTCGGCGTTCCTTGTGTTCGAAACGTGAAATTCTAATCAGCGGATAGAGAAGCGTCAAGCCTGATGCCGGAAATCATGGAGTCTTTGATGTGCGGTGCGAGTGCATTGCACTTCAAAGGCTGGTAACCATTTTGAGGTTTGACATTTATTTCACGCCCAAGAGTTCGACCTCGAAGATGAGCGTCGAGTTCGGCGGGATCGGGCCCGCGTTGCGAGAACCGTAACCGAGATGCGGAGGGATGATCAGCCTCCGCTTGCCGCCTACCTTCATCGACATGACGCCCTCGTCCCATCCCTTGATGACGCGTCCGATGCCGATCGTAAATTCGAATGGCTGTCCGCGATCTACCGAACTGTCGAATTTGCTTCCATCCGTGAGCGTCCCCGTGTAGTGAACCGTCACGCTCTGGCCGGATTGGGGGCTCGCGCCGGTTCCGACTACGTGATCGATATATTTCAACCCGGATTCCGTGGTCGTGGCGCCAATTGAAAGCTTGTCGATCGGGATCGAGACCCACGAGACGACCTGCCATCGGCCGGCTCGTCTGACCCATACCTCCTGATGGCTAGATGATCCCAGTTCCTTGCCTTCGCGGATGTAGGTTGCCTGACCGTTGACGATGGCCGTGGCGCCGTATTGCCGCAGTTTGAACTCATCGGTTCTGATCTCGTCCAGTTTGATCCGGCCTGATGAGAGCATTTTCGTCATGGCACCCTTGTCGATCACACTTCCGTCAGTGTTTATAGCTTTGAAATCGACGGCGAAGATCCGGTTGAGAGTGGCGGCGTCATTTTTGACTACGGCATCGAACCAGTCACGCTCGAGTTTTCTGAGTTGGGATTCGACGCTTACCGTGCGGGCCTTCGAGGCCGGTCTTCTGGTTTGCGCAATTGCGGAAGTAACCGCGATGACTGAGATAAGCGAGAAAATGATTATTCGTTTAATCAAGGAAAATTTCCAGTTCGTTTGAAACGCCAAGGCGCCAAGAATGCCAAGTGATTAATGATCTTGGACATCATTCATTAATTATCACTTGGCATTCTTGGCGCCTTGGCGTTTATTTACTCCGGTTGTTTGGAGGAGAGTCTCTTGTAGTACTCGTCCACCAGTTTGCGATAACGGTCGGGAGCGGCGCCTTCGTCCGAGACTCGCAGGTTGTTCTTGCCAAGTTTCGCCTGCAGGCGTTTGCTCAGTTCCATTTCGATGCTGCGTAGCGGATCGACGACCTGGGTTTTGAGCATGGCGGCGGTCTGTTCGTCATCGCGCATCATTCCGGTGTTCGCCTGACGCAGTGCGTCGATGGCCTGATCGAGGTTGCGAGCCAGGTCACGGTCCTTGTTGAGGCCGCGACGGAGCGCTTCGGCATCCTGCAGGTACTGGCGCAGCTCAGCGCCAAGTTGGCGATTGGGGTTTCCACGGATGGCGCCTCCGCCCGAGGGGTTCTGGGCGCTTTGCGAGTTGGGAGTGCCCTGGCTCTGCTGGCCTTGACGTCCACCCTGACCACCCTGACCACCTTGCCCTTGCTGACCTCCCTGGCCCTGTTGACCTTGTTGTCCCTGTTGTCCCTGCTGACCCTGTTGTCCCTGCTGACCCTGTTGTCCCTGTTGTCCCTGCTGTCCCTGCTGACCCTGCTGTCCCTGCTGTCCCTGCTGACCCTGCTGGCCCTGTTGCCCCTGCTGGCCTTGTTGACCCTGCTGCCCCTGTTGGCCCTGCTGACCTTGCTGACCCTGCTGCCCTTGCTGGCCCTGTTGACCTTGCTGGCCTTGTTGACCTTGCTGTCCACGTTGGCCCTGCTGGCCCTGTTGACCTTGCTGGCCCTGCTGACCCTGCTGGCCCTGCTGACCCTGCTGGCCTTGCTGGCCCTGCTGGCCTGTTGCCTGTTTTGAGCATTCTGAGCGATTTTACGGCGCAGGGAATCGATGTTATCGGCCAGCTGGCGGGCGCGTTCGAGGTTCTGTTCGACTTCGTTGCCGGCGCCGCCCTTGCGTTGGGCGTTCTGTTCGGCGTCCTGAAGGAGTTGTGCGACCTCTTCAAGGTTCTGTTGAATCATTCTGTCGCCCATGCGAGCGGTCTCCATGGCATTCATATCCATGAGCTGTTTCGTGCTGCGAATGCGATCGGAAGTGCGGTTCTGGCGCAGGGAATTGGATGCCTGGCGCAGCTTTCCGGCGGAGTCCTGCTGTTCCTGACCCATTCCGCGTGCAGTCTGTTCGATATCGCGTTCGAGGCTGCTGACATCATTGGCGAGCGATTCTTTCTGTTCGCCGAGTTTCTGTTTGGTCTGATTGGTATTCTGATCTTGGCCGCCCTGCTGTTGCTGTAACTGATTGAGTTTGCGCTGGGCCTCCTCGATCTGCTGCATGGCGCGGAGGTTGCGGGAGAGCGATTCCTGCTCGCGATTGTTCTGAGCGGCATTCTGTGCGCGCTGCATTTCATCGGCGGCCTGGTTGAGTTTGTTGCTCAGGTCCATCATCTGCGGGTCGCGCCGTTCGCGCGAGAGACGTTCGAGCTCGCGAGCGGCTTTTCGCGCTTCGTCGATCATCTGCTGTTGCTGGCGACCGCCGCCGCCTCCGCTGCTGTTGCGCGGGCCCTGTTGAGCGCGCTGCTGCTGCTCGATCTCGCGCTGCATGCGACGTGAGAGCTCCTCTAGCTTGCGTTTGGCCTCGTCGTCCTTTTGCTGGGCCTGCTGCTGCTGTTCGCGCTTGAGCGTCTCGTACTGGTTCTTCATCTTGTCCATCTCGAGCTCGAAGAGATCGGCGAGTTCCTGCGCGTTCTGGCTTTGACCCTGGCTGTCCTGGCTGAAGGAGATCTGCATTTCGCGGAAGATCGAATCGGCGCGCATGAGCTGCTGCAGCGCCTTCTGTTCGTGCGGCAGAGCCTCCTTGCCCTTGCGGACTTTGAGTTCGGTGATGGCCGGATCCATCTCTTTAGACGCCTGCGTGACGTGTTCGACCAGCTTCTGGAATTCGGGCTGCTGATTGATCTGCGGACCGAGCCGGCGCTTGATTCGCTCGATCAGCGCAAGAGCGTCCTCGCGGACCTTCTCCTGCGCGAGAGTGACGGTGTTGTAGTTCTCGGTCTTTTCCTGTTCGCTGTAATCCGTTTCTTCACGATTGATGCGGAATGTTGCCGCGACGATCTCTTTCTGGCGTTTTGTCAGACCCTGCTGCTCCTCGCCGCCGCCTTCTCCTCCGCCTGCCTGCTGGGACTGTTTGAAATCCTTCTCGAACGGTTTTACCTCGATGAAATAGATGTCGCTGGTCGTCTCGTTACGCGCGTCGCGGGCTTTGGCGTAGTACGAGATCAGATCGCCCGGCATGAGGCCGTACTCTTCGAGGAAGAATGTGTGGGCGCCCGAGAGCACTTTCGCCGATTCTCCGCGCAATTTCTGCAGGTCGACCTTCTTCTCTTCGCCGCCGTTGACTGCGAAATAGAGGTCGAGCGAGGTGACGCCGTAGTCGTCCTCGGCTTTGGCCTGAGTGAATATCTCTTCGATGCTCGTGGCGCGCGTGTCGCGGCCGGGTTTTTCGAAGCTCACCGTGGGAGGCCTGTCTTCGAGGATTGTGATGTCGTATTCGTTCGATCCGTTGTAGACATCGCCGTCGACGCTCGTCAGTTCTATGTGATAAGTGTTGTCCTTGTTGACAGTCAGCGAACCTGAAAAGCTCTTCTCGGCATCGGCGGCCATCTCGATTTTGCTGCCGTCGGCCAGGATGATGCGGGCTGATTTCGCCTTTCCACTCAGTTTCGCGGTGAGCTTGACGCTGGTGCCCGCGAGCACCGCGACATCCGGTGCGTCTTCGAGCGTCTTCGGTTGCAGACCGGTGTAGGAGGGCGGGGTTTGCGTCTGATCTATCTGTTTGACCAGCGGCAGATCTACGACGGTCAATTTAAAGACTTCTGACCGGCATCCGCTCGATTCGACGAAATACTCGGTATCGTTCTGAAGGTTGAAGAGGAAGAACTGGAATTCAGTCTCTTTCTTCGCGGGCTCCATGGGTTGTCCCGCCCACTGGTCGTCGTCGGCCCCGGCCTTGCGAGTGAAGAGAGTGACCTGGTCCGCATCGAAATTGATCAGTTTTGCGGTGATCCTTTGATCGAGACCGCGTGGAATGCGAACAGATCCGGGTTTGACAGTGATCTGCAGTGCGTTCGATGCGGCGGCTGTACTGGCCGGCGCCAGCAATTGTGCGACGCCGCTCTTGATTTCACTTGGACCCAGGAAGATGGCAGCAAGCAGTACGGCGAGGCTCGCTGCGGCGGCTCCGCCATACTGCCAGAATCGTTTGCGGGGAACTATCTCACCGGGATCGATCTCGCGGGCGCGTTCGCCGGCATCCGTCACCAGACGATCGACGATCGCGGGGGAGGCTCCCACCGGCCCGGCATCCGAGAATTCGACCGCGCTCACCAGCCGGTCATCCAAGCTGCCGTGGCGCTCTTCGACCAGCCGCGCGAGCTGCGAATCGGCGTAACGGCGGCGGATCGGGCGGATGATCAGGAAATAGACTGAGGCGATCAGGGCGAGCAGGCAGACGATGCGCAGTGTGACCAGCGCACCGGTATTGAACCGGTACTTGTATGCCGCCAGTCCGCTCACGATCAGCGAGGCTGCGATGACCACCATCGTAATCGCGCCGCCACGCAACAGCTTGAGCAGGTACAGCCGCTTTCGTATCGTTCCGAGGAGCTGGTTAATCTGTTCACCCTGATAATTCATAAGACATCCTCCAAAGGGGAGTGAAAAGTAGAAAGTAAAAAGTAGAAAGTAGAAAGAAATGAACGACTAACTGATGTTGCAGTTAGATTCTAAGATGCGCTTATTCATCCATTTATACTTTCTACTTTCTACTTTTTACTTTCTACTCAATTTATTACTCTGACTATCTTCGTTCGGCGTGCGATGACAGCTTCGGCGATGAAAAGCGCGAGTGCCGCGATCAACAGAAGCCACCAGACGCGCTGTTTCGATTCTTTCTCTTCGTCACTGACCCTGGCATCCGCGACGGCGGCGGTTATCGCGCCGGAATCGGAGCCTGTGACAGTTTTGACGAATTCGTTGATATCCAGACGTTTCAGGTCGGATTCGCGGCCGATCAGGTTAACGGCTGCAAAGTCGGCCCTGTCGGAATAACGCAGCCGGTAAAATCCTGCTTCTTTCGGGTTGACCAGCAGTTTGCCGGCGGCGGTCTGATTCTTTTCCGTCAATCGCGAGCCGCCAGGAGCGTCGACCGCGGGAATATTTCCGTCGCTGGCTGCCGGTACGGTGAAAGTCTGGCCGACGGTCTGCCATGCCTTATCGTCGAAATCGGCAAGATATCGCGTCATTTGACGAACCAGAGGCAGATAGATCGGGGTCAGCGGCAGATCATTCCATCCGGCATCGAAAGTGGACGTGAAGACCAGCACCTTACCGCTGCCGAAAGCTGATTCGATCAGAGCGGGATTGCCGTCTTCGTATCGCGCGATGACGGCGGCGCCTTCCAAAGGAGTGACGCGATGGTATCCGAAGACTCGAGCCGCGGTCAGACGGCCGCTCTGACGGAATATTTCGAAGACCGGGTGATCGGTCTTGATCTCGCTCAGGACGACGTAATCGCCGCGCAGTTGAACGGCCTCTTCGATCTTCGCCCGCCATAAATTCTGGAAGAGATTGTTAAATGCTGCCGGCTCAGTGTGCGGGCCGAGTGCGGCGATCAGACCGCCTCCGGCTTCGACGAACTTGATCAGCTGATTCGCCAGCGCCTGACTTAGCCCGCCGGCGTCGTTCAGAAAGATCACCTCATATTTGGTCAGCTCGGTCGGATTGACTGTGCCTGCGGTTTTGACTTCAACCTGGAAAGGAAGGTTCTCGCCTGTCGTCATGGCGTTGCGAAGGTAGAAGCTCTCGCTGCGCCCGCGTGTCGCCGTATCGATGATCAACGCCTTCAACTGAGCGTCCCGACGAAACCTGATAAAGAAACTGTTATCCAGGGTGAATTCGTCGCCCTCGATAATTATCTGACCGCGGTTGGTCCCATCGATCAGATTGAATCCCGTGAATTCGACCGTCGCCGCTTCACCGGCTGGAATGCGCATTTCGCGCTTTTCAACGGTCCTGTCGTTGAGCTGAAACTCGACCTGGACGCCCCGTCTCTCTTCAGCACTGTGATTGACGATGCGGGCGCTCAATTTATCAGTATATTTCGGCTGGTAGATGGCCGACAGCGCGCTGACATCGGCGATCGAAAGGTTGGGCAGATCGTGTGCTCCAATGTCGATTGGGACGAGAGTGATCTCATTACCAAGGCGAAAAGAGGCTTCCGACGGAATCCGGCCGGAGGCCTGAAAATCAGTGATCAGGCAGATCCGTTTACGGCGCGTCGTAGCCTCCTTGAAGAGGCTCTCGGCGCCTCGCAGCGCCTGCGCGTAATCGGTCGCGCCGGCGCCCGGCTTGATCTGCGAAAGCAATGATTTGAGCTTGCCCGTGTCAGAGCTGAACCGGGACTGGATCTCGAAGTTCTGATCGAACGTGATCAGCGCGGTCTGGTCGCCGTTGGGCGCTTCGTCGATCAGTTGAGCGGCGCGGCTGCGGGCCTCTTCGAAACGCTTTTCCGCCTGCATACTCAGTGACGTATCGAGCAGGATGACGGTCGAGCTCTGATTTTCGGCATTCGCGGCGTCGCTGCTGCTGAAATAGGGCCGGACGAAGGCCAGCACGATAAGCAGAAATGCCAGAGTCCGCAGCAGCAAAAGCAGCAGGTTGTTGAGTTGGCGTCGTCGAATCGTGCGCTGCGGGATGCGGCGGACGAACATCAGTGAAGGGAACTCGACGCGCGGGGCCCTGGTGCGCCGTACGAGGTGCACGATGATCGGGACGGCAACAGCCGCCAGTCCAAGCAGGAATAATGGATTGAGAAATGACATCGTTTACTGCTTTTACTGCCTTGCTCGTTTCGCAAGGAACGAGAAGAGCGCGTGATCGAGCGGCTGATTGGTCGTCAGCAACTCGTAGTCAATACGATTTCTGGCCGCTCCGGTGCGCAGTTTTTCGAGATGCTCGCTGAACGTCGTGCGATAACCTTCGGCCAGAATGTCCGGCATGACGTGAATCTGCTCCTCGGTTTCGGAATCTTCGAGCATGACGGGCTCGATGAAATCGAAATTGACCTCGTTCTGATCGAGGACATGAAAGACGATCACGTCGTTCCCCTTGAAGCGAAGGTGCTGCAGGGCACTGATGATATCATCGGGCTCATCGTAGAAATCCGAGATGACGACGATGATTCCGCGACGCGTGATGCGCTCGGCCGCCTGGTGGAGCATAGACGAAAGCTGCGTCACATTGCCCGCTTCGAGCTGCTCCATGCGTCCGAAGATCGTCCGCATGTGCCCACTGCGGCTGTGAGCCGGGACGTGGGTGCGGACCACTTCATCGAATGCGATCAGGCCGACGGCATCCTGTTGAGCATTGGCCAGATAGGCCAGCGATGAACCGAGAAACTGGGCATATTGGAGCTTTGTCACCGGCCCTGTCGTGTATCTCATTGAAGCGCTGGCGTCGATCAGAATATGGCACTGGGAATTCGTGTCGGCGCGATATTTCTTGATGTAATACCTGTCGGTTCGACCAAGCAATTTCCAGTCGAGATAACGCAGGTCGTCGCCCGGCATGTATTGACGATACTCCGCGAATTCGGTTGAGAATCCGGTGAAAGGCGACCTGTGCAGGCCCGAGATGAAACCCTCGACGACCGTCCGCGCCAGCAGCTCGAGCGAAGTGATGCGCGCCAGCACCTCGGGCGCCAGAAACCGCGGGATCCCCCCGGACGGCGAAGGCGCTTCCCACGCCGGCTGACTCCCGGAGAGCTTGATCCCTTCAGTTGTTTTTCGTTTCCAAAACATATGTTTATGTCCTGGGAGCGCAGGCATCCCTTGCCTGCATGAGTCTGGAAAACATGCAGGCAAGGATGCCTGCGCTCCCAGGCTTAGAGTCCTGATTTCGGCTCGGGCACGGTTTCGACCAGGCGCTTGATGACCTGATCCGAATCGACCTTTTCGGATTCGGCCTGGAAGTTGAGCAGGATTCGATGGCGCATGACCGGCAGGGCCATGGCTCGAATATCATCGCACGAGACGTTGTAGCGTCCGTGCAGGATGGCTCGTGCTTTTCCGGCCAGGACCAGGAACTGGGAAGCGCGCAACGACCCACCCCACGTCACCCAGCGGTTGATGAAATCCGGTGAACGATCGGTATTGGGGCGGCTGGTGCTGACCAGATTGACCGCATAACGTGTGACCGAGTCTGCTGCAGGAACTTTGCGAACCAGTCTCTGGAATCCGATGATCTCTTCGGCCGACATCAGTCGTTCAAAGTTAAAGTCCTGCGGCGAGGTAGTCATTTTGACGACCGCCACTTCGTCCTCTTCTGGCAGATAGCCGATTCTGACATTGAACATGAAACGATCGAGTTGCGCTTCGGGCAGCGGATATGTGCCTTCCATCTCGATCGGGTTCTGCGTCGCCAGAACGAAGAAAGGTTTGGGCAGCGGATAGGTCGTTCCCTGGACGGTCACGGTCCCTTCCTGCATCGCTTCGAGCAGCGCCGACTGCGTTTTGGGCGGCGTGCGGTTGATTTCATCTGCGAGAATCATGTTGGCGAAGATCGGGCCGCGGATGAACTGCATCTCACGTTTTCCGGTGGCGCGGTCCTCTTCGATGATATCGGTGCCGGTGATGTCGGCCGGCATGAGATCCGGAGTGAACTGAATTCGTTTGAACGAAAGATCGAGCACGTTCGCGATCGTGCGAACGAGCAGTGTTTTGGCCAGTCCGGGAACGCCCGTGATGATTGAATGCCCTCCGACGAAGAGCGAGATGAGCACCTGCTCGACCACCTCATCCTGGCCGATGATCGCTTTGCGTATTTCACGCAGGATGCTTTCCCGCGCGGCGATCAGTTTATTGAGGACCTCCTCGTCCTTGATTACTTGTGTGTCAACAGCCATTCGGTCTTCCTCTTTTGAAATCCCCCTCGGGATTTGAATATTTGATGATTAGTGCGTCAGCGCGTAGATGATGTAATTGACGCCGAACTTGTATGCTTCGTTGGTCTCCTCGATCGGGCGAAACGGATTGTCTGAAAACTGCCAGTAATCGCTGACGTCGTAATTGTAATTGACGACCATCATCAACCGGCCTGATGCGTCTTCGAGCCCCCAGAATTCGGGCGCATACATCGGCCCGTAAACAGGATTCAGGTCGAGCGTCTTGATCGAAAAGAAACAATTGAAGATCGGATGCGACAGGTCCAGTTTCTTGAGCTCATATTCAGGCATCGCGCGCTTGATTTGGCGCTGCAGATTGTAGAACTGTCCCGGACTGCGGAAGTCGTCGACCAGCAGGAAGCCACCGCGGAGCAGGTACTCGCGCATGCCCGCAACCTCGGCATCCGAGAGATCCATAAAGCCGACTTCGCAGATATATGCGAACGGGAACTTGAAGATCGCCGGATCGTTGAACGCAACGATCGGTTCATTGACATCGATATTCGCGTCGATCTTCGAGAGCTCGCCCATGATCTTCATGAGGTGGCGCCCGGCCATCGGGTAATCGTGCGACCACGGAGGACCGCCGTCTCCAAGATAGTTGTTGTAATTGTAATACTGAGCGAACTGGCTGGTGTCGAACCGGACACGCGTGAAGGTGAAGCGCCCCGACAGATTCGGATCGACCTTCATGACATCCTTTTCAGTGACCAGCGGACCGTCATAATCGGGCTTTCGAGACCGCCTCCGTTGCCCCACAGCGAGCCCCGCCAGCAGGCATATGATGATGATGATGACGATGGCTCTTTTCCTGGTCATAGTTAACTTTCGGCCCGTGGACTGAAGTCCACGGCTAAAATCAGCAACCGCTCCGCGGTCAGTCTACTTTCAACTTTCAACTTTTTACTTCTTCATGGATTTCCAGTTAGTTTCAACAACAGTTCCTGGGCCTGGTCGAATCCGGGGGCGGCTTCGAGGGCTCTCAGGACGGAACGCCGTGCTTCGGCATTCCTGCCGGCGGCCAGCATGGCGCGGGCGATATTGTAATGCGCCTCGGCTACGTTCGGGGGTTGCGCGGCCAGTGCAATCTGGTATTCAGCGATGGCTCCGGGGGCGTCATTCAAATCGAGCATCACATTGCCGGCCAGCGTGTGTGATCCATGTTCGAACGGATTGATGTAAAAACTCAACCGTAAAAGCTCGCGAGCGCGGTTTTTATCGCCGAGATCGAGCTTTAACGCGGCCAGCTTTTTCACAGCTTTGTAATTGTTCTCGTCGACTTTGATAAAAGCTTCGAGGACTGACGCGGCAGATGCCTTATCGCCGCGCTTTTCGTAGATGCCGGCGAGCGGTTCGTATGGATTTCCAGGGCCGATCTGATAAGGAAACAGTTCGATCGCGCGTTTGAATTTCGAGATCGCCGGATCCTCGCGGCCTTCGGCGAGGTGGATGAGCCCGGCGCGCAGGTTGAGAAAGAAGTCGTTCGGCGATGAATCGGCCAGCTTGACGGTATCTTCTTTCGAGATATTCGCCTGTTCCTTGTTCTTCCATGCCGGATCGAGATGCGCGATGTATGTGCCTGTCTTTTCACGGACATAGTCGTTGAAGGCCTTATCGAACTCGGTCTCGGAGAGCTTGAGAGTCTGCTGCAGTATTTCAGGTGTCTTCTTCCTGTCTTTATAGCCTTTGAGCATCTGCAGGACGGCGTCGAAGCCGTAGCGGTCAGTGATGAAGTGGCATACCTGGGATGCCTGGAAATAGGCCAGCGCGACATCGTTCGGTCGTTTTGGTCTGATAAAACCGTTATCGAGATTGGCGATCGTGAACCATTTGCCTTCGGCGAAGGCCCGTATGTTTTCGGCGTTCCAGTCGTCGCCCCAGCCGGGTCTGGCGTTATGCTCTTCGAAGACCGAAAGCCCCTCTGAGAACCAGCGCGGGATCATGTGATCGGTGATTTGAAGAGTGATGACGTGGGCGTATTCATGCCAGAGCGTGCTGCCCCAGTTGAACTGGCCTCCCGGACGTGCGGATGGCGAATCCTGAGCGATGACCTGTCCGAAGCAGACTCCGAGGGCCCCAAGGCCGGGCAGGCCCAGTGCGCGAACGGCGAAATCCTCGTGATTCGGAAAGATCTCGACCGAGATCGGCTTGCGCGGTTTGAATTTGTATTTCGCAGAAAGGGTGCTTTCGACTTCGTCGAGCAGATCTTTAGCGTATGGAACGAGCACGTCCGCTTCCGTTGCCGCTGAACGAATGATGAAGTCGTCGCTTGTTGCGACCTTGTACTCCTTCATCGAATCGAGCAGATCGAGTGTGTTCTTGGCCCAGATGTTGAACGGATCTCCCTCGAACGCCAGCTCGAGAGCGGCGCGCCCCTCGTCCATCTGTCCCAGCCTGAGCAGCCCCGTGCCGAGGGCCAGATGCGATGACCAGAGCTTCGGCGAGAGTTGAACGGCTTTGAAGAGAAACGCCACGCTCTCGCTGTAACGGCGCGTCTGGGTCGCGAAATGGGCGAGCACCTCATAGAGCATTCCGTATCGCGGATTAAGGCCAAGCGTCGAGGCGACCTCTTTCTCGAAATCGGCAGGTCGATTCTGGAGCCAGAACATGGCCGCCTTGAGAGCATGCGCATCCTGGGAAACCGGGTCGATCTTGAGCGCTTCTTCGATCTGGTCGGCTGCGGCCTGAAACTTTTCGGCTTCGAGGTCCAGTGTGGCCGCGAAGTTCATCGCGTCGACATAATTCGGATTGATCTTGAGCGCGGTCTTGAGCGCCGCGTTCATTGCGTCTCCGCCTTCGATTCGTTTGTTGAGGGCTACGCCAAGATGCGCCCTGGCACTGTTAGGATTTATCTTCAGGGCGTCGGTGAAAAATTCAGCGGCTTCGGCGTAGTTATACTTTGAAGTATAAAGTTCGCCGCCGACCAGTTGAGCCTCGATGTATTCTTCATCATCCGAGATGGCTTCAAGCAGGATATCGTTGGCTTCCTGGTAACGTTCCAGATGAATCAACGCCTGAGCGACGAGTGTCAGTTCCTCGGCCGACAGTGAATTGCTGTTCTCGTAATGCGTGACGAAGGTGTTGAAGATCTCGACGGCGGGCTCTTCCTTGCCGGACATCTTGAGCAGTTCGGCGCGACGCAGATCGGCGCGCAGCCTGTCACCGGTCTCTTCGGTCCGGCGGGCCTTATCGAATTCGGTCATGGCCTCGGTGACGCGTCCGGTGCGTGCAAGGGCCTCGCCGAGCATGAGCCGGGCCAGAGCTTCATTCTCTTTAACTCCCAGGAAACGCCGAGCCTCTTTTTCAACTTCGATGTACTGACCGGTTTCGAGATGGGCCTGCAGCAGACCGCGCTGAGCGCGCGCGTCGTTCGGATCGGCCTGCAACAGACGCGTGAACGAAGTTATCGCCGCCGAATATTTTCCCCTCAGCAATTCCTCTTCGGCATCGTCGATCGTCTGGCTTTGCGCCATCGCGCAGGCCAGAAAAAACAGGATACCGCTCAGGCAAAAGCCCGTCAGCATCGCTGCGAATCGATATTTACTAATCTTCGAATGGATCATCAAACTCATAATTTTACCCCGTGCCTTGAAAGACACGGCTAAATTCAGATCGCTGCCCTGCGGCTCCGGCCTCATAAACAATGACCATCATCCATCATCCATGGTGATGAACTATTTCTTCTGCCTGGCGCGGATGGTCTGGCTCAGTCTGGCCAGATCGATCAGCATCTTTTCGAGGACGGTTTCATAATCCTCGGTTTTCATATCTGGTTTGCGGGCTTTCAATTGTTCGATCTCACCTTCAAGACGCATCCGCTCTTCATATAGTTTCGCCAATTCGAGGTCGCCCCCGGCCTGTTGCTGTGGAAGTGAATCGAGATAGGTGGTCTTGGCCAACACTCCGTCGCCTGCTTCGGCCAGCGGATGTCCGACGCCATCGCCGTTGTCGTCGAGCAGCGCGTGCTCCGTCACCAGCGTTCCGGCCTGTTTGAAGGAATCACCGGTCAGCTTGACTGCGTAGTTGAATGATTCGAGCGCCGAAACGCGGCCGTTCTTGTCGGCATCGGCTTCCGGATTTCCGAGCGATGCGATGAAATGCTCGGCGAATTTCGGAGCGTTCTGCTCCATGCCGCTCTTGGTGGCGGTGATGATGATGCGCCCCTTGCCGGAAAGCGGTTTGATGAATTCTCCGCTCGCGCTCGCCATATTGACAATGATAACCTGCCGGGCCTTGATCTCGTCGATCATCTGAGAGTAATCGTTCGCGCTAAGATCGGGGCCTGCAAGGTTGAATTTGGCGATCTTGCCGTCGAAACTGCCGTGGCCGATGAAGAAGATGAAAAATTGTTGATCAGGTCCGACGGCCGTGCGCAGTTTTGTGAATGTCTGGCGGACGATCTCGGCAGTGGCCCGCTGTTCGTCCTCTTCCGGCTTTTCGGTCAGCGAGATGACCTGATCTTCGGCGAAACCCAGCCGGTTGACGAGCGCTTGTTTGAGCTTGTCCTTCCACCCGCCGAATTTTTCGACATAAATCTCCTCTCCGCCAATGCCTGTGATGATGACGGCAAACTTGCGCCTGTCCGGAGGAAGCTTGGCGGCCGGAGTCGTCTGCTTCGCTTCCTGCGCGGCGGCCGACGGCGTGTCACTGGCGACGGGGATATCCTGAGCGCAGGCCGATACGGCCAGCAGACCGATCAGAATCAGGGTTGTAGAACAGTGTCTCATATATTTCCAGAAGGTTAATCGCAAAGGCCGCAAAGACGGCAAAGGATATTCAGGACAAGCCCTTTCGTTTGCGCAGAAACCATTCCGCGCCGGCCAGCCCGACAATCAGCAGGAAATTGATCGGCATATCCCACAGGTCCTTGCTGATCCGTTCGGAATTTTTTCCCTCGAGCATGGTGATCTCATCCATCATCTCGGCAGCCTGGTTGAGAGGATAATACTTGCCTCCGGTCTCGGCTGAGATTCGTTTGAGCATCTCGACATTCTGGGCGGCATCGAAGAACTCACGAGTCCGTTCGGTGACGAGCAGTGTAGAACTGGCCGTTCCGAGGACGGCGCCGGCGCGTCGGGCTGTCATTTCGATCCTGTAAAGCCCGAGCTCATCGGTCGGAAATTCGTTGCGGTAACTGCTGGTCTCGCCCGTATAAGAGATATTGAGCGGCAGCTCCGCGGTCACGCCTGACGGTTTCGTGACGACGGCTGTAACCTGGGCATCGGTCACGGCATCGAATTTCTTGTCATTGATATCGGCGCGAATGTTGATCGGTTCGCTCGCCAGGTAAACATCGCGCTCGGCAGTCACCTCATACTGATCCGGAGTAGTGCTGACGAGGTGGCGCAGCATCTGCCGCCAGAAAGTCTCGTGTGATGTGTTCTTCGACTCCATCTCCATGCGCCAGCGCCAGGTGTCGTTGGTCGTCAGAGCCATCGATCGCCCGCGTCCGTATCGCTGTTCGACCAGCAGAGGCACAACGCGATTCGGAGCATTCGTGCTGCGCGCTTCGAGAACAGTGGTTGCGCCGGGCTTTGAGTTCGAAAGGACCTCAGGGACCGTGATCGGTGGCAGCTCCGACCAGGCTTTCGCGCTCAGGTTGCGGTCCTCGTTGAGTCTTGTCACCGGATGCGTACGCCCCCTGGCTGTCAGCATCGCCTGGTAATTCGAGGCCACCTGCATCTCAGGCTCCTCGATCTGATCGTTCAGATAGACCGGAAGCAGGTCTGCAACCGGGGAGTTGGCATATTTGCCTGCATCGAACGATCGCGCTCCGCCAATGGCCAGTACTCCGCCTCCGCGACGTGCTGCGAACAGCTCGATGTTCTTCAATTGCTCATACGAGAAGAAACTTGCTTCGATGCTGCCGATGATCAGACCGTGATATCCGAAAAGCTCCTCGATGGTCGTCGGGAATCCTGTGGTCAGCTCACTGCCGCTTTCGACGCCCTGCCGGTAGAATTTTCCATCCGCCGATCTGAGCGACGAGACGAGCACGACATTCTTTTCGTTCTTCGCGAGCGAGAAACGCATCTTGCCGTATTCCCAGCGCGGTTCTCCTTCAATGTACAGGATTTTCGGGCGATTGTCGCGAACCTCGATCAGACTCTCCTGGACGTTGTTTTCGACTGTAGTCTCGCCGTCGAGCGGCTTGATCTCGAACTTGTAGCGGTGCGCCCCGGCCGAAGTCGGCGTGAATTCCATCGTCACAGTCTGCGATTCATTGCCCTTGATGTCGAACTGCTGGGTTTTGAGCGCGCGATCGTCCTCTGTCACCGAAACAGTCACTTTGCTGTCAGGGTAGCCGTTCGATCGCAGCAGCAGGTCGGCGCTGACGGCCGATCCGACGAGCATCCGTCGCGGCGTCGTGATGCGTGTCAGTTCGGCATCCTTGAATCTGTCTGGATTGCCGACTCCGACGGTGTAGACGGGAATGTTGCGGGCCCGCAGATCGCGCAATTCCGCCGTCAGATCCTTCGCCGTGTTCGATCCGCCGTCGCTTACGACAACGATGGCAGAAAGCGCATTGCCTGACGTTTCATTGACCGCTTCCCGCAAGGCGCCGGCCATGTCTGTCGATCTGCCTTCGGCTTTCAGGCTCTTCGCCTCAGCGATTCTGCCAGTCGAGTTGGAAAAGCCGAAAAGATTGACCCTGAATTTTTCGTCCAGTCCCATCATCAGTGGATCTGCGGGAGAGAGCAGCTTCTTCACCGCCTCGATGCGCGGTCGGTTGTCCTCATCGGCCAGTTGCATGCTCCTCGAATCATCGGCCAGCACGGCGACCGTCGTGCTCTTCGGAATGACCTGCGGAACCACCATGACCGGCCGCATGAGCAGCAGAAAGATGAGCGCCAGCAGGGAAGCGCGCAATGCGATCAGCGCCAGCCGGCTGCCCGACTGTATCCTGTATCCAGGACGAATATAGATGAAATAGATGAACGCGCCGAGGGCCGCTGCTATCAGGATCATGAACAGCCACGATGGACGGTTGGCGAAGCTGAATTCGCCCTTGGCAAAGGTCGACCACTTGTGCTTGAAGAATAATTGCAATAACTGATCCATTATTAACCGCTCTCCAGTCTTGCCTCGGCAGTTTGACGAATCGACATGATGTGAATCAGGACGAAACAGGTGGTCAGTGTGCTGGCAGTCCCCATTATAACCAACGCTTTAATCCTGCGTAAAACTATTTGCGTTCGACAGAGGGGAAATGATCGAATGGCGATCGTTAAATCAACATAATTTGATGAGGTCCCAAAATATGCGCATGAATGATGGTTCGGTGTCTTATGTCTGGGCGACTGCGCGATTCCGTCTGCTCGGATTGCTGCCACTGATCTTCTTCATCGCGCGGGTTATTGAATATGTCCGAGTCGGCACGCCGCAGCATATTTTATGGAGCTGCCACGTCTCGAACCTGCTCATGGCGCTTGGAATGTTCTTCGCCGTGCCCGTCCTCATCAGAATTTCTGCCTTCTGGCTGATCCTCGGAGTCCCGCCCTGGTTCTACGACATGGTTGCGTCGGGATTGATCACTCCGGTCTCTGTCTTCTCACATCTGGGCGGAGCGGTCGTTGGCATCATCGCCATCCGCACTGTCCGCCCCAAATCCGGCAGCTGGCTCATCTCGCTGCTGTTCTTTATTGTTCTGCAGCAAATTACGCGTCTGGCTACACCTTCCGACATCTACATGAACGTAAATGTCGCGCATTTTGCATATGGCCCGTGGAAGGATCTCTTCTCGAATTACTGGTCCTACTGGCTGGTCAATACGTTTCTGGTTGGACTGGCTTTGTGGATTATGGAATGGGTGCTGATATTCGTTTTTCCCGGAGCTGAAGAAGTAGAAAGTAGAAAGTAAAAAAAAAAGAAAGGGCAGCTATGATAGCTGCCCGAATCGGATCGTGAACGTCAGCGAGCGCTACATTTACCCGTCGTATCGTTTGAAGACCAGAGCGGCATTTGTGCCGCCGAAGCCGAAGCTGTTCGAGAGGGCGTAATCGATCCTGGCCGAGACCGCATGATTAGGCACGTAATTCAGGTCGCATTCGGGATCGGGATTTTCGATGTTGATGGTCGGAGGCATGGTCTGGTGATGGACCGCAAGCGCAGTGATGCCGGCTTCGAGACCGCCGGCGCCTCCAAGCAGGTGACCGGTCATCGATTTGGTCGAACTGGCGGCCAGTTTGTAAGCGTGTTCGCCGAAGGCTGCCTTGATGGCATTGGTCTCGTTGATATCGCCGACAGGAGTCGAAGTGCCATGGACGTTGATGTAATCGATCATGTCGGGTTCGATGCCGGCATCCTTGATCGTCTTGAGCATGACGCGTCGCGGTCCGTCCATGTCGGGCATGGTGATGTGAAATGCATCGGAGGTCATGCCGTAGCCGACTGCTTCGGCATATATTTTGGCTCCGCGTGCTTTGGCGTGTTCGAGTTCTTCGAGGATGAGCACTCCCGCGCCCTCGCCGATGACAAAGCCGTCGCGGTCCTTGTCAAAGGGGCGGGAAGCGCGCTGCGGGTCGTCATTGCGTGTCGAAAGCGCGTGCATGGCCGCGAATCCGCCGACAGACATCGGAGTTATCGCGCCCTCGGTCCCGCCGCAGATCATGGCCACGGCGTCTCCGCGCTGGATGATCTTGAAACTGTCGCCGATCGCATGTGCACCCGAGCTGCAGGCCGTGGCAGTCGCCGAATTCGGTCCCTTGGCGCCGTTGTATATCGAGACGTATCCCGAAGCAAGATTTATGATCGAGGCCGGGATGAAGAACGGTGAGATGCGACCGGGGCCGCCTTCCAACATCTTCGTGTGTTCACGTTCGAAGACGCTGAAACCTCCAATGCCGCTGCCGATGTATGCGCCGATCCCCTCGGCGTTTTCAGCCGTGATCCTGAGTCCCGAATCTTCGAGGGCCTCTTTGGACGCGGCTATGGCGTAGAAGATGAAATAATCCATCTTCTTCATCTCTTTCTTCTCGACGAAGTCGAGCGGGTCGAAGTTTTTCGTTTCGGCAGCGAAACGTACCTTGTGCTGACTGGTATCGAACCGTGTGATGTAATCGACGCCGCTTCGGCCGCTGATCAGGCCCGCCCAGGTCTCCTCAGTTGTATTTCCGAGAGGACTGACCATGCCGATGCCTGTCACGACCACGCGCTTCCTGGTTAGTTCGTTATTCACTAATGCCTTCCTCTCCAGAGGCTGGAAAATCAACCTTGAAATTGAATCAGCCACGAAAAGGCCCCGGGACTACAAAAAATACGATGAATTGCGCTCATCTTTTGTAAGGCAGGCGCCTTTTGTGGCTCATTTTTTTCCGCATTGACGAGGATCAGTGATATGCCTACTTCTTGTGTTCGTCAATATAGGCGTAGGCGTCACGAACGCTCTGAATCTTTTCGGCGTCTTCGTCGGGGATTTCGATGCCGAACTCCTCTTCGAATCGCATGACCAGTTCGACCGTATCGAGCGAATCGGCGCCAAGATCGTCTATGAAACGTGCGTTCGGGGTGACTTCCGCCTCGTCCACGCCGAGCTCATCCACAATGATTTGCTTAACCTTGTCCTCAATTGATTCTGCCATTAGTTCCTCCAAAAAAAATTATGATTAACGAGGTTCGAGTGTGTGGCCTGCGCACGTGATGCGATCCGGTGCGGGATGGTCACAAACCCCTGTCACATATACATTCCACCGTTGACGTTGACAACCTGACCGGTGATATAGCCTGCCTTATCAGAGGCCAGAAAAGCAACCGCATGAGCGACATCCATATCCGTCCCCGGGCGTTTGAGCGGAATCTGCTCGAGCATGGCATTGCGTGCAGCTTCGGGCAGAACCGCGGTCATCGGTGTTTCGATGAAACCGGGAGAGACGGCATTGACAGTGATGTTGCGGGCGGCATATTCGCGAGCTACGGCTTTCGTCATCCCGATGATGCCGGATTTAGCCGAAATATAATTGACCTGCCCTGCATTTCCAGACTGGGCGACGACCGAAGTCAGATTGATGATTCGACCTTTGCGAGCCTTTGTCATCATGGGCAGGACGGCCTGTGTCATGAGAAAGACGCCGGTCAGGTTGGTATTGATGACCTGGTCCCAGTCGTCACGCTTCATGCGCAGCATAAGGCCGTCGCGCGTAATTGCCGCGTTGTTGACCAGTATGCTGATGGGGCCCAGTTCGGTTGCGACCTTGTCGACGGCGGCTTTTATCTCATCGGCAACGCCGAGGTCCCCGCGCACTGCCAGCGAGCGCCGGCCGGCGAAACGGGACTTGATCTCCTCTGCCACCGCTTCGCATTTGTCGATCGAGCGCGCCATGACGGCCACATCGGCTCCGAGTTCGGCCAGAACCAGGGCCGTCGCCCTGCCGATTCCCTGTGAACCGCCGGTGACCAGTGCAATTTGTCCTGCGAGACTAAACATCGATATTAAATTTCTTTGCGATTCATTACTCAGACAGCTAAGTTTCAGTTTCCTGTGAGAGATTTGCAAGCGTTGATTGCAGGCTCTCGCTGTTTTCGACATTGAGCAGACTGACGGCTGTGCCGGCATCTTTGGCGATCGATTTGACCAGCCCGGTGAGCACTTTGCCGGGGCCGACCTCGATGAAAGTAGTGACGCCGGCATCGAGCATGACTTTGACGCTGTCTGTCCATCGCACGGGTGCGGTGATCTGCCTGATCAGCCCTTCACGGGCGACGGAAGCTTCGGTCACGATGGCGGCATCGACATTGTTGACGACCGGAGCGCCGGGATCACGAAATTCGGTTGCGTGGAGCGGCTCGGTCATCTTCTCCTGGGCCGGCATCATGAGCGCCGAATGGAACGGCGCGCTGACCTTGAGCAGAATGGCGCGTTTGGCTCCGCGGGCCTTGCATTCCTCGACGGCCCTTTCAACGGCCTGCAGATGGCCTGCTATGACGATCTGGCCGGGTGAGTTGAAGTTCGCCGCAGCGCAGACCTCGTCGCCACGGGCTGCGTCACATGCCTCAGTCACGCCTGTGGCATCGAGCCCGAGGATGGCGGCCATGGCTCCAACGCCTGATGGCACAGCCTGCTGCATCAACTCACCGCGCTTTCTTACCAGACGGACGGCATCCCGTAGTGTCAGTGTACCGGAGGCGACCAGAGCGGAATATTCGCCGAGGCTGTGGCCGGCAACCATATCCGGCCGAACTCCGTGCTCGGTCAGGGCTGATAATGCGGCGATTGAGGCCGTCAGAATCGCAGGTTGAGTGTTTGCGGTCAGCTGTAACTCTTCCTCGGGTCCGTTGAAGCAGAGATCGCTCAGGCTGAAGCCGAGCGCTTCATCAGCTTCTGCGAATATATTCCGTGCCGACTGAAATCGTTCGGCCAGCTCACGGCCCATTCCGGCGTGCTGTGATCCCTGACCCGGAAAGATGAAGGCGATCTTGCTCATAATCCGCTGTTTCGATTACTCCTCGGGCAGAATACTGATTTCGCTGATCTCATTTTCGATATGCTCGCTCAGTTTGCCCTTGTAGAACTCTTTTGCAACACGTATCGCATTGCGTATGGCCTTCGATGTCGAGCTGCCGTGGCAGATCACGCAGATCTGTTTGCATCCGAGCAGCGGCGCGCCGCCGAATTCGGAGTAATCAAGACGCTTCTTGACAGCCCTGAAGGCGTTGAGCGAGAGCATGGCGCCGATCTGGGTCATGGTCGTCTGTCCCAGTTCGGTCTTGAGAATGCTCATAATCGCTTCGACCAGTCCTTCGCTGGTCTTGAGTATCACGTTGCCTGTGAATCCGTCGGAGACGATCACGTCAACGTCCCCTGTGAAAATGTCGCGACCTTCGACGTTGCCGATGAAATTGATCGGAGCCGCGCGCAACAGCCTGAGCGTCTCTTTCGTCAGATCGTTCCCCTTGATGTCTTCCTCGCCGATGCTCATCAGTCCGACCTTCGGCGTCCTGACCCCAAGGATCGAGCGGGAATAGATCGATCCCATAATTGCGAAATGCTTGAGGTGCTCGGGTTTGCATTCGGCATTTGCGCCGACATCGAGCAGCACCGTTCCGTTTCCCTTGATGGTCGGAAAGATCCCGGCCAGGGCCGGGCGATCGACTGAAGGGAGCGTTCCGAGTACGAGCTTGGCCGTCGCCATGACTGCTCCGGTATTGCCCGCGCTGACCAGGCCGTGCGCTTTGCCTTCGCGCACCAGACGTGCAGCCACTCTGATCGATGAATCACGCTTGCGGCGGACCGCGTGTGCCAGCGTGATCGTCCATCGTGATCACTTCAGTTGCGTTGACTATTTCGATATGTAGACGCTGTTTGCGCGGCTCCGGAACGCCCTGACGTTCCAGTTCGGCGCGAATCTGCTCTTCCCGGCCGACAAGCATGATCCGGGCGCGCAGGTCATGCGCCGCCTGAATTGCGCCTTCGACCTCAATGGCGGGGGCGTTGTCGCCACCCATGGCATCAACAGCGATGGTGGTGAGCATCAGGGAATGGACAAGAGGGATGATTGCTCATCCCTCATCCTATTAATATGAGTGAAATCTGATAGCAGGTCTTATTCGGTTATTTCGATAACCGTTCGGCCGCCATAGAAACCGCATCTCTGGCAAACCCGGTGCGGAACGCGCATGTTTCCGCAATTCGGACAGGCCGAGAGGCTGATCGGTTTGAGCGCGTCATGCGTCCGACGCTTGCGGCTCCTTGATTTTGAATGTCTGCGTTTAGGATTCGGCATTATCTCTACTCCATTTATTACTTTATCAACTGTTAAATCATTGCACAGGCTTCAGTTCAATTATCCGGCTCATCCGGTGACTCGTTCGGCTTGTTCAATTTGACCTGGTCTGCCAGATCGGCCAGTGCCTGCCAGCGCGGATCGACGGGTTTTTTGCACCCGCACTCCTCTTCGTTGAGTAACACACCGCATTCGGGGCACAGGCCTCGACAATCTTCGCTGCAGAGCAGCCGGCTCGGCAGGCTCAATTCGATCTGTTCCAGCACCAGCGCATCGAGGTCGATCTGATCGTGATCGTAGATCGAAATATCGAGATCGCGGTCGTGGATTTCAGTCTCTCCGGATCTGCCGGCGCCCGGATCTTCCGGTGCATAAAGCAGGTCGATAGGAATCACGAGACTGAATGGAACATCGATCAAACATCTGTCACACATTGCGGTAAAGGACGTTTTGATTTCGCCCCGCACCCTCATCTCGATGCCGGTCCGGTCTATTCGACCGGTGACGTTCGGCGGCTCAACCAGCTCAAACTCATGATTGCTTGTGTCCAGTTCACCTGTGGCGTAGCGATGTTCAAAACGCAATCCGTCAGCAGGCATCCGCACCAACGAGATATACATAAATTCCTCGTAACCGGCAAAGTGCGTAATTATAATTGAGCAAAAAGGAATGTCAACCTGCGAGCGTCGGCCGGCGGTTGTCCGGTTTCCAGTCCCCCGAAATAATTCAGGGCATCGAGGCCGGGACAACATCAGACTCTTTTTTGCAATCAGGCCATAGTGTACACTGTGCGCTTGTTTTTTCATACACTCAGTGTACAGGCTTCAGCTTGATCGTATTCATGCTGAAGTGTGACTTTTTACAAGAGGAAGAGATTCAGGCAGATGAGCAGTAGAGCTCGTGCGATTGTTGCCGGAGCCACAGGCTATTCAGGCAGAGAATTGATCCGGTTGTTGCTGGGGCATCCGGGGATGGATCTTGTTGGAGCGTTTGCCTCACGCAACGCCGAGGCTGTGCCGGTTGACGATATCCACCCGATGTTGCGAGGCAGTATAATGCTGGACTGTCTGCCGTATGACGACGGGGCCATCGGCAAGCTGGGGGCTGACCTGATCTTTCTGGCTACACCCAACGAATTTTCACATGAAGCGGTACCACAACTGCTTGAAACCGGCGCGGTAGTCGTCGATCTGAGCGGGGCATACCGCCTGAAGGACCCTTCCTTCTATCCAAAATATTACGGGTTCGAGCATACCCGGCCGGACCTTTTGTCGGAGGCTGTTTTCGGCCTGACCGAATTTAGTCGAGTAGACCTGAAAGGCGCGCGTCTGATCGCCAATCCGGGATGTTATCCGACCTCGATTCTCGTCCCACTGGTTCCGCTCCTCGAAAAAGGATTGGTCATCCAGGGGCAGCCGATCATCTGCGATTCGAAATCGGGCGTGACAGGGGCCGGCAAGCAGCCAACCTCCTTGACTCATTTCGTCGAGGTCAGCGAGAGCTTCAAAAGTTACAACCTGTTCAAGCACAGCGCACACGCCAGAGATCGCACAGGGGCTCGGAGTCCCGAATACGTCAAAGGATCTGATCTTCACGCCACATCTGCTGCCGATCAATCGCGGCATTTTAACGACGACCTATATCAGACTCAATCAGGGCGTGAGCCGTGAAGATGTCCATAATGTCTGGCGGGAAGCCTTTGCCGGCGCGCCCTTCGTTCGTATCTTCGACGGATCTCAGTTGCCTGAGATCAAATTCGTTGCCAATACGCCGTTCTGCGACATTGGCTGCAGCGTCGATGAATCGGCGGGGATGGGGATCATCGTTTCGACGATCGACAACCTGCTCAAGGGAGCGTCCAGCCAGGCGCTGCAGAATGCCAACATCGCCCTTGGCTTTGACGAAAGCGCGGGGATGCGATGAGTCGAACGGTCATCAAACTGGGCGGCAGCGTTCTGAGCGATGAAAAATTGCGTCCAGGTCTGATTGATCAGATCCGCCGACTGATCGTTGCCGGTCAGGAACTGGTACTGGTGCATGGAGGTGGCAAGCAGATCGCCTCACTGCTCGATCGGCTGCGGATCGAATCACGGTTTCATGATGGACTGAGAATCACCGATCGATCGGTCCGCGATGTTGCTCAGATGGTATTGGCCGGACAGGTCGGCAAGGATCTTGTATCCGAGCTGGCTGCGGCAGGGATCACCGCGGCGAGCCTGACCGGCGGTGACGGCTCCAGCTTTCTGGCTGAAAAGCTGGTGGCCGAGGACGGGACCGACCTTGGGTTCGTCGGAAAGATCGTGGCATCGGATTCTCGTTTGATCGAAGCGATGCTCGCAGCAGGTATTCTGCCGGTTATCGCCTGCCTCGCTCTTGGTCGGAATGATTATGAGTATTACAACATCAACGGCGACCAGATGGCTGCTGGAGTGGCCGGCGGCTGTGCGGCCGAAACTCTTGTTTTTGTGACCGATGTCGGCGGCGTCATGGACTCCGGGAAGAATCTGATCGTCGAGCTGACGCGTGACGGGATGAGCGATCTCCTGGCGAGCGGTGTCGCCGCCGGTGGCATGCGTCCCAAACTTCGTGCCTGCCTCGAAGCCCTGGATTCAGGTGTTGGAAGCATCAGGATCATTGGAGCCGCCGATGAGCGATCATTGCTGCGCGCGCTATTGACCCGCGAACCGGTTGGAACGCGGATATCTTCGAATTGACCATAATATGGAAGACACTACAAAACAGACAAAAGAAACCGCCGCTATCACGCTCGAGCAGGTCCAGCAGCTCGAAAACCAGTACCTCATGC
>JADJXM010000002.1:0-315000 GCA_016715865.1 Acidobacteriota bacterium
GTTTTGTGTGTCAGGGTTGCGTCAAGAGGCCTGAAAACGGGGATTATTAACGGTTTCGAGCCTCTGAGAAAAAATCAAAAAAGCGGCTCCCTACTACTCAACGTCTCAGAGCGCACGGTCAATGCAGCTCTCATCTTCGGCAATCTCGATCAGATCAAGCCAGCTCCGGGATCGCCCGCACGCAGGGCAGGGCTGAAAGAAGGCCTCTGCCGTTTCCTCGTCACTCTCCGCCGGTGCCTGATATTCTCGGGAATTGCAGGCAGGGCAATCAGAGAGATTGAGAACAGATTCGAGCTTTGATAATCGGCCATCAATACTCATTAGTAATCCTCAGTTTCCTTCCGGTTTTAACGGAGAGAGTTTGCCGCTCCTCGACCGATGCAATGCGGCCCTCAAGCTCGATCGAGTCACGAAGCCTCAATAGCAGCTCAAGCGTTGCTTTCGCAGCGCTCACCCGGCTTGAGGCTTGCGCGGTCTGATCGGCCATAACCTGGTTGAGTGTCTCGATGGCCGTTCCGGCGGATGATTCCAAGGCAATCAACGCCCCCTCAAGAAGCCGTGCTCTGGCGTCACGATATGCCGCCGAAAATTCGGCCTCATTCAACCAGCGCCAAAGGGTTGCGCGGCCGATGCCGGCGGCCTTTGCGGCCTGGTCGATCCTCGGCTCACGGAGCAAGGCCTCGATCGCTTTGATCTTTTTTTCCGTCAGCTCTGGTTTTTTAGTTTCACTGGGTTTCAAAATGTCTCAAAAAACGGGAGCCGATCAAACTTCCGACCAGCCCCCCAGTCGATTAACCACGCCTTGAAGCTCTTGCCTCGTCTTGAAAGTGAAGCGCCGCCAAGTTCTTGAAGCCCTCGATTCGCCGCTCGATGGCCTCAAGTCCGGCTTCGTATGCGCGCCTCTCGTCAGGCCGCGCACGGCCCGCACTGTTCACCCAGTTTTGCATCGATCCTTCCCACGTCCGCAAGCTCTGACGCACCTTGCCCGGGTAACGCTCATCGATGCACTTTCGATATTCTGCGATCGTCTCATCGATTTCAAGGATTGCCGCCGATGTGTCGACCGTCTGAGAGCGCAGAGCGCTTCGAAGAATGGGAACCACCTTCCGAAGTCCCTCGCCTATCTCTCTCATCAATGGTACTTTGCTTGAAATTTCTTTTTTTCTTCAGACATTGGCTTGTTTCCTCTTGTTCCATTCCGATGTTGATAGAAGGCATGAGTCTGCTTTTCAAGCTCACGCGAAAGCGATTGCTGATCATGTTCGAGTTGCCGCCGGCGGGCCTGTGCATCCTCGAATTTCGTACGGGCCTCCGCGAAACTGGCCTGTGCTTCCTCTTCCACTTGCTCCGCCTCGGCTATCTGATCGGCCAATGGCTTAAGCCGCTCCTGGGCCTTGCGGATTTCGACGTTGATGAGCGACTCCTCCGCCCGGAATATCAGGATGTCCAGGGCCTCGACTCTGGCGAGCAATTCCTTTTTTTCGGTCAGCGCCGCCTCGATGCCGTCTGCTGGTCCGGATAATGCCCGCGTCTCGGCGGATCTGATCCGGGCGGGGATGCCGTCGAGCTCGGCCTTATACTCGGCAAGCAAGGCTTGAGTATCTTCGCCCTGATCGATTGCTATTGCGATATTGGTCATAAATTCTCCTTTTTTGCGTTTAATTGGCCTCTGTTGATTTGGTCCATCTCCCACAGCCTTTCCGCCCGTAAACGCATGGACAGCGCCATCCTGAGCGAGAAGGCGGGTATTCTATGCGGCCTGATCGCCCTCAACCCGGGCGGCCATAAGCCTGAGTTGAGCGGCAATCGCCGTTTCATCCGCCTGGTAAAATTCATCCCGCAGATCACAGGGCAGGGAAGCCAGGTTATCAACTCGCCAGGTTCCGCCGGCGGACCGATGGAATGACGCTCCGGCTTCGATCATTCGCCGGATCAGATCGGGAATATCTATTGTTCGCTCCGTGCGTTTCATTGGATCGCCTCCGATTTCAACGCTTCCCGGAAAATGTCAGAGATGCGCGCATCAAGATCACGCCAGCGCCGGCCCGGCGTCCGTTCCCAGGCGTCATAATGGCCTGAGCATGATCTATGCTCCCATCCTTCGCCCTGCTCGATCAGGGCGGGATTGCCGCAAGAAGGGCAGGGAAGAGCGAGCAGGGAAAGCAGAGCGGGCTTGTGCTCTCGGATCGTTTCAATGATTTCATCGGTCAGGATGTCGTCCGGCGCCTCGATCTGAATTTTTTCGCCTTCGGCCCAGATCTTGACGCCCTGACCGGTCAACGTGGTTACCAGATCGGTAATGCTCCTCATACCTCTGCCCTCCGGGTGTGTGGAGCGGTAACGGTGGTAACGCCGGTAACGCTTTTTTGCAAACTGTTTAAATTCTTAGGCTTAGATCCCTCCAAAGCGTTACCGCTGCCGTTACCGGCACTGGTAACGCCGGTAACGCTATTCGATTTTTGGCTCTTGGGAGGGGCTGGGGGCTCATAATTCGGTAGTTGATACCCTCCGTGGAATTCCTCAATTTCGCCGGCATCCTTCATCGCCTTGAGCAATTTTCGAACGGTTCCGGCCTTCCGATCGAGCTCATCCGCTATCTCAATCGGTTTCCACATTTTGCCGTTACCGAATAGATCAATAATGTCCTGCCTCTCTCTCGATCGTTGCACCTCCGCTGCCTGGCCCAGCGCGGACCAATGAAACGATTTCGGCTCAAACTTAAGGGCGATGTCCTGCTCTTCCACGTCACGGCCGATAACACTCATTGTTGCATCGGCCTTACCTCGCGCCCGCTTGAGGACCAGTACGCCATCGGCCGCCCCTGTGAGGCCATACGAACCCGAGACGGTAGCCAGCGGATCATCCGCTATGGCCTTGCGGGTGTGATGCACAATCACCAGGGCCAACTTCTGAGCAGCCAGCCTGGTCAGGGGCGCTATAACATCATAATCACTCTCATAGACATTATTTTCCCGGCCGGTCGATATCGGCCGCAGCATCTTGAGTGTGTCGATTATCAATAATCGCGGGTCCTTGCGGCTCTCGATCCATGCGGCTATGGCCTCGATACCGCCCTCATTCAGTCGCGGCCACTGCGTGCATATTTCGAGGTGTGGGGATATAGAGCCACTGATAATCGACCGTAGGCGGGTCTGGATCCGCCGCTCGGAGTCCTCAAGGGCGAGGTACAGGACATCGCCCTGGTCAACGTCGTATGACGAGAGAGCCCGCCCGCCCTCAGCGACGGCAACGGCAATATTCAGCGCCATTATAGATTTTCCGAGCTTAGGAGGACCGGCCAGGAATGTAACGCCCTCAGGGATTATCCCCTGTACCGCGAATTTGGGCTGTGGGTAGGTAGTAGCCATGATAGCTGACGCCGGCACGATACGGCCTAGCGTCTCGCGTATGACGCGATCCTTATCACCTGAGTTATTACTAGTCGTGTGTGTGTCGGCGGGTTTATCGGGCGGGGACGCATAAATGCCGGCGCCTTCTTCGGTCTCACCTTCGAGTTTGAACTTAAGATATTCTTCCTCAAATGTTCTTTTAACTTCCTCATCAGCCATCTGCATGGCGAGTGAGTCGGGCGGGAGCGGATCCCGTTGTCCCCAATTAAGCTCCTCCTTCGCGGGTACCAGATCCTCGATGGCCTGCCTGCTATTGCCTTTTTCGCTATAATTGTTATTATCCATATGCTTATTTTTTCTTATCAACGCCGGCCAGGAATGCCGCCCCTGCCGGCGTTGATTATTTGAGGGCTGGGAGTAATACTTTCCTCAGCCTAGTCCATAGGTAACCGCGCAGTGATCAGGCCGTCGCCGCCAAGCTATCGTCTGATTTCTGCGCGGTGTTGTTTTGGGCCTCATCTCCCTCTAAATATGCCTGTGCATCCTGATCGAGGACGATCACTGCCCCGCCTACCTTGCGAGTCCTCAGCCGGCCCGCATAGGCCGCCTTCCTGAGTGTATGTATGCTCAGGCCAGATGCCGCCGCCAGCTCTGACAATCGCCAGGCCAGCCGGGTCTGTCTCGTGGTGTCGATCATTATTCCTCCTCGTTATGGTTTAGCATCGAATACTATTCAAGCTCATTGACTACCAGACGTGGCGAATGTATACTATTTCACGCCATGAAAACAAGATCCTATATCCAATCGCATCCGTCAAAGAAGGCTCAGAAACCATCACGCCAAAAGACTGCGGGACGGTTAAAGACAGAAAAGCCAGTAAAAGCATCACGTGTAAAACTGCCGCCGCCAGAAGTCGGTCATCTGATAGAGCTGGTGAACCTGATACCTGAAGATTACCGTGATCTTCCAGACTTAAGAGGCGAGTTGCCAGGCAGTCGAGATAAAGGCGAGTTGATTCTTCGAGAGGGCGCCTCATTTGGGTCGGAGAGGCATTTCTTACTGAGTCGAGATAGCATCGAGAAATTGATTCTTCGAGAGGCGGAAAGATTCCCTCAGCCAATAAGAGAATTCTTGGAAATACCTGACGGCATATCGCCTGACGCATCGACGGTGGAAATTTACGATATTTTGACGGAGACGGACCGGGAGCGCCTTCAGGAGCGATATCAACACATAACCGACGGCAAAACGTTACTATCTGCGATCGCGGCGCATCAAGAAAGAGGTTCCGGTCACAGGTTTGTTTGGAACGCTTTTTCTTATCCGGTTTGGTGGCATGAAGACGAAGAAGGCAAACTTCAGGTCTCCCTGAGCCCTCTTGTGTCCGTATTGCGCGGAATAGATATAAGCAGGATCCGTCAGTGTTTGGCTTGCAATAAAATTTTCTGGGCTGGTCGCAGGAATCAAATTGTGTGCTCTGAACCTTGCGGTCACGTCTTACGCAATCGAAGATATAGAAAAGCCTACCAGGAGCGGTATAAATTGCAGAGGATCGAGGCTGAAAAGCGCCGGGAAAATGCGAGGTGAAAAACGATGGAAAATGACCGTTTTTCGAAAAAGTCCCCACACTTTTCCCCACACATGGGAAAAAGTAGGAATTTGGCAGGCTTGTAAAATATTGAAAAGAAAAGAGGCGGCGATCGGAATCGAACCGATGGATAAAGGTTTTGCAGACCTCTGCCTTACCACTTGGCTACGCCGCCTGATCGTGGGGGAGGCGAAGAAACGGCTCCCGCAAACGAACCCGTATGCTCCCATAATCGGACATTTCAGTCAAGAGTCTGATTTGGCACGAAAATCAATAACAGGTTGAGATTGATTTTGAGTGCATTATTTGATTCCCGTGGCGAATGTCAATTACACTTCCCGGCAGTTGCGGTGGCAAGCGGAACACCAATGTCGAAATAATTCTGAAGAGGGCTCCAATGAAGCGAAGAATTCTGATTCTTGCAGGAATGATTATCTGCCTGTTGCAACTGGCTGAATTTTCCAGCCAGACAACTGCGGCGGGAGCGCGGTTCGAGATTTCGTATCCAGCGTCTCTCGATAACGGGCCGATAACAGGTCGCGTGTTCGTGATGATCTCGAAAAACAACCGGATCGAGCCGCGGCTGCAGGCAGGTTCGTACAATGCGTCCGTTCCGTTTTACGGTCTGGACGTCGATGCGTTGAGGCCCGGTGAAAATGCGGTCATTGACGCCGCAACCCTGGGATATCCGATCGAGAGCCTGAACCAGCTTCCGGCCGGCGAATACTATGTTCAGGCGCTGCTCAATGTCTACACTCAGGTGCGACGCAAGGACGGCCATGTGATCTGGGTCCATATGGATCAATGGGAAGGCCAGCAGTGGAATCGGTCGCCGGGCAATCTGGTCAGCGAAGTGCAGAAAGTCAGGCTGGACCCGGCGACTGGTTTCAACGTGAAGCTCAGTCTGACCAGGAAATTGCCTCCAGTTGAGGTCCCGCCGGACACGGAATGGGTAAAGCGGGTGAAGTTTCAGAGCAGGATGCTTTCCGAGTTCTGGGGCCACCCGATCTACCTCGGCGCGACGTTGCTTTTGCCGAAGGGGTACGATCAGAACTCGAGCCGGAAATATCCGGCGATATACATTCAAGGACATTTCGGATTGCGTGCCCCATTTGGCTTTACGACTCAGCCGCCGACCGCTCCTGAAAGCGCGGAGCAGCGTCAGGCACGGCTGAGAGTGAGCGCGCGGGAGACGGGATACGAGTTCGCACAAGCTTGGATGTCTGACGATTTCCCGCGCATGGTGGCAGTGACTTTTCAGCATCCGACGCCTTATTACGACGATTCCTATGCGGTGAACTCCGCCAACAACGGACCATACGGCGATGCTCTCACGCAGGAGCTGATTCCTTACCTTGAAGAGAAATTCAGAATTATCGCCGAGCCGCATGCGCGGGTGCTGACTGGTGGTTCGACGGGAGGGTGGGAAGCTCTGGCGTTGCAGGTCTTTCATCCGAAGTTTTTCAACGGCACCTGGGTTTTGTATCCCGATCCTGTGGACTTCCGGCGTTATCAAATGTCGAACATCTACGAGGATGAGAACGCATTCGAAGTGCCGAATGGTGATTGGGGCAAACTCACCCGGCCTCTCTCAAGAAATGCCGAAGGTCAGGTCACATTGACGATGAGAGAGATGAGTCGACTCGAGGCCGTGCTCGGAAGTAACGTGCGTTCCGGCCAACAGATTGCTGCCTGGGACGCTGCATATGGCCCTGTCGGAAAGGATGGCTATCCACGTCCGGTCTGGGATCGGCTAACGGGCAAGATCGACAGGGAAGTCGCTCTCTACATGCGCGACAACGGCTACGATCTAAGGTACAACCTTGAGAAGAACTGGCCCAGGATCGGCAAAGACCTCGTCGGAAAGATTCATGTCTATTGTGGTGATATGGACAACTATTATCTGAACCTGGCTGTATATCAGCTCGAAGACTTCCTGAAGGCGGCGGATAATCCGAAGTCCGAAGCCGTCTTCGAGTATGGGCGACCGATGAAGCCGCATGGCTGGCAGCCGTTCTCGAATGCCGAACTCGTTCGTTTGATGGATACCCGGATAAACAAAACGACGCCCGGCCGGGAACAGAAATCGAAGGCTGGCCAGGTCGCAGGTGCTAATCAGATTGAAACGCCAAGCCGCCAAGGGAGCCAGGAGAAATTGAAACGCCAAGCCGCCAAGGGAGCCAGGATGGTAAGGAAGTGAATGTTCGTATTATTTTCCAGCCCGCCAGTTGCGTGATCAGAACATACTGGTCCATCCTGAGCATTAAAGTTTCCTGGCTCCCTTGGCGGCTTGGAGTTTAGGTTATTAATATGAAGAACGCATATTTATTCGGGATTACGCTTGTTGTCTTTGCGATGATCATTGGGGAGGCCGCGCAATCGAGGCCGCACGTGGTCTTTGTGACTGGTGATCATGAATACAGTTCGGAATCAACCATGCCGCTGGTCGCCGCGGAGTTGAAGAAGAATTACGGGATGGATGTGACTGTACTCAAGTCAGTCCCGGATGAGAATGGCGAAGTGGACATTCCCGGCATGGAGGCGCTGGAAAAGGCCGATCTGGCGGTCCTCTTCCTGCGCTGGCGGCGTTTGCCGAAGGATCAGGTAGAGCATTTGCGCAAGTATCTTGATTCTGGACGTCCGGTGGTGGCATTTAGGACGACTACGCACGCGTTCAATTACCCGGCCGGCCATGAATTGGAGAAATGGAATGCCTTCGCCGCCGAATATCTGGGCGGGCCTCCGGGGTGGGGGGCGAAGAGCGGGCATTACCATTACGGGCACACATCCAGTACCGATGTGAGGATTGCGCCCGGTGCGGCGGGTGATCCGATTTTGACTGGCGTAGCGGGTGAATTTCACGTCAGGTCATGGCTTTATCACGTCCTGCCGAAATTTCCACCTCCGGATGCGAAGCCGCTGCTGATCGGTCGGGCGACAGGTTCCGAGAGGAAGGATGCCATTGAAAATCCTGTGGCCTGGACGTGGAGGAACAAGGCGGGGGGCAGGGTATTTATGACGACGCTGGGACATCCAGAGGATTTTCAGCTCGAATCGATGCAGCGGCTGGTGATCAACGGCATTCACTGGGCTGTGGGGAAGCCGGTTCCGCGCAAATGGGCAGGTAAGATCGAGTTCAAAGTCGAATACCACGGAATCAGGCCGACATCGCCGGCCAGACCGCGGGGAGAGAAATGAAACGCCAAGCCGCCAGGAAGGCCAAGGGGATCTCAACGCCAAGCACGCCAAGTCGGCCAAGAGAGTTTAAACGCCAAGGACTCCAAGACAGCCAAGAGGAATTAAGAAGTGATGATTCGCTGTAATATCCATTTCTCTAATAGCACAATCAAATATGCTGATCACATTATTCTCATTTAAATCTCTTGGCCGACATGGCGTGCTTGGCGTTTAAAACCTCTTGGCTGCCTTGGCGTGCTTGGCGTTGAAAATCTTAAAAAACTTTGTTTACACGGTACTACTTCCTCAGCAAGATGATTTGAGGATCATCGAGGCGATTATCGTCGGCCGGAGCTCCTCGCAGGAAATTCTTCATGAAAGTGCCCCCGTCGGTCGCGAAGAGCGTCAGGCGATCGCCTGCGGCATGGATTCGTATGGTGGAAACTGGTAAACCGTTCAGCCTTCGAAACGTGAAAACCTCTTCATTCCGGACCGCATCGTGACTCGACTGCCAGGTTCCAGATTCGACGGGAAGAGGGGCCTGGAAGGTTCGGTAACCCCGCATGGTCCAGTAACCGTTGGCCATAATCTGCAATTCCATGATGAAGCCCGAGCGATCGAATCCGCCGAGGTTGGCGTGAACAACCCCTGTCGTTGAGATTGTATATGTTGCCGCAAAGGTTCCAATCAAGTTGCCAGGCGATGACATCTCTTCCAGCGAAGGATTTCCCTGCGGCGGAGGATCGTGCCAGCAGAAGTTCGGCGAAGTTTCGAGATCGCAATGTATCAGCGAATACGGATTTCCGTCGTCACCATAGCCGCTGAAACGATGATTGGCCGAAAGCGAAGCAGAAGGCGGCCGCGTTCGGATGTATTCGTTGCGATCGATGCGGCCTTCGTCATCTTCGCCGGGGAGCGGGATAGTCTTGTCCCATGCGGCTCCGAAAGTGGCGTTCCAGTACCATACTCCAGTCGCAGAATTTTTGGCGCGTCCGATGCCGATAGATTTCCAGGCATTGTTCTGCAGCACCAGCTTATCGAGGTATGTGTTCGACCAGAGGTTAAAGACATCAGCGGCGGATAGTTTACCGGTAGCGAGATTGGTCTCTTCGACGACGGGGCCATTCGCCATTGGAAAACCGTAAGCCTGTGCGCGGCCGGAAGGGTTGCGTCCGAGCGAGTCAATACGGTTGCTGTAATTGAGTGTCGCCATATCGCGCGCCAGCCAGTCGCTTGCCCGCGTGAGGCTGATCGAGGCGCCGAGCGGACTCAGTCCGTTCTGTCTACGGAAGCGATTGATCAGATCAAGCAGTTTCTGTTCTTCCGGATCGAGCGGAGTCGCGGATGCCGATTCCGTCGGATCAGGAGTCGAACCTTCGTTTGGTTTTGGTATCGGGGTTGGTGTCGGAGTCGGGGTAGGGGGCGGGGTGGGCACGGGAGTCGGGTCTGGCCCGGGTGGAGAGTGAGACATCGAGATTGTCTCCAGCACGAAGGCGTTGAACTCGGGGCCGGTGGGGGTCCCCTTCATCGGCACACGGATGGGCTGTCCAGAATATGTTCCTTTGACGACGGGAGGGCCGAAGTAGTCCTGGACATTTCGAATTTCAAAACTGTCGCCAGATTTGAGAATTCCGGACGGGTTGATCTCGACGGTGTCTGATTGATCCGGGTTATAGACGCCAATGTTGGCGCGGCCCGGCGCATACTTGTTGGGTCGAATAATTACCTGGGCGCCCTTCGGAGCCGATAAAACTGAGCTTCCTCTCTCTTGCCCGGTTATCGTCTGCCAGCGGGAAAGTGAGGCAAAGCCGCTGAATCCTCCATCGGTATAAGCGGAGAACGCGAATCGCTCATCCGGCACGATGTAGGTGTTGTTGTCCATACGGTATGCCTGAAACGTCACGCCCTTCGGCATCTGCACACCCAGCAATTCCTTGCTTCCACGTATATAATTTCCCGCAAACAATACTTTATTCCACCTCGTCACCCCGAATGGAATGACTGAGTTTCCTAAAATATAATTACCGGTTATTTCGATATCATCATTCCCCTCACTCGAATACCCAACGAATCCCACCTGCCCCCGCGCATTTGCCGGATGCCAGAGGATATTGCTGTCAACAACGATACCGCCCGAACGCTTAACCGCCGAGCCAACGATCAGGTTCTGAATACGGTCATATGCCTCACGCGGCTGCGCGGGTGATCCGTTGTTGAAAATAATATTGCCCTCGAAGGTGATATTTCTGACGTCACCCTGTTCGGCATACGCTTTCATCCCTGTGGCGTAATTATCAAAGCTGATATTGTCTGAAATCAGTTTTCGCCCGTTGATATTCTGAGCGTAAATGCCGTGGCCATGCCCGCGATAATCGTTTGCAGCCTCCCACCCGTTGCGATAGAGGATAACGCCGTAGATTTCGGAATTCTCGGCCGGTTGCCAGAATCCGATTCCGTTGCCGCAATCGTGAATGACGAGATTGATGAATTTGGAATTCGGGGCCAGAATGTGCAGCCCCATCGGGCGGTTTTTCGACCGATCCGGACTGGTGTTTGTTATCTCAAAATCTCGATAGATGGTCCATTTTCCTTGGACACGGATTCCTCCATCGATGGTGGCGCGTTCGCCGGTATATTGCCTGACTGTTATGGGCGCGGACGCGGTTCCTTCCAGAGTGCTGAGCAGCGAAGGGTCATCAGTGCCGGCCAGAACCGCTCCGGGGATTTTATAGACGCCGCCGCGCAGCCAGATGGTGTTTCCGGGCCGGGCAGGACCGTTTATCGAGAACGCCGTAACAATGTCCAGCGGCTTATCAATTGTTCCCGGATTGGTTGCTTTGCCTCCAGGAGCGACAAAGAGATTGCCGGCAGTGGTTGGCACCGATCCGGAAACCGGGCCTGGCGTCGGAGTCGGCGTGACAGTGCCGCCGCCTGGTGGCGCATCTCCCGACAATCTGACTGATATCACATCCGATGGCAGAAGGTTTCGTTGATCGCGATATTTGATTCTGATCTGATAGTAATAGGTATTTCCCTGTTGAACTGTCCGGTCGACATAGTTTTTTGCTGTCGATGGCAGTGAGAGCATCATGCGCAGGCTGTTCGGGTCCGGACTGGCGGAGCGGTAGAGCTCGATCGATGTCACTCCTGATGGATTGTTGTATTTCCAGGTCAGATTGATGGCGTTCGATGATAATTCCCGCCCGCTCAGAAATATCAGGTTTGAGGTCAATGCCTGATATGCCTGAATCGTAAAGCTGTAACTGAAGATGAGGAGGCTGAAAAAGAGAAAGACCCTCCAACGCGGTGAATCGGAGATCCTGGGCGGAATGACCCTGCTCAGTCGTGATAAATACCGTGTGGACCCTTCAACAGGGAAGTGATCGCGTATGGAGTTGTAAAGCTTCACTTATTCATTACCTCTCGACAATTATTCCTGATCGATTCGGAAAAAATTAATCGCAAAGGCTGCAAAGGGGCAAAGATATACAGGGAAGATCAGTGTTCGAATTATATCCAGTGGGCAATAATCCGGATATTCATGTTACCAAAAAATCTTTGCCCCTTTGCGTTCTTTGCGATTAATTTTTTCCGGACTTTAATGTCTGAAAATGTAGCTTCCAAAGTACTTATTCATCAAGAAAAAGCCGTCCCACACGATGTGAATCGTCGAGGTGGCAATTGTACGGGGTTGACGTTTCGGAAGAAAAGTAAAAGTTGCAGGGGCAATTAAATGTGAATCAAAGGCGTATCAAAGGTATGCAGTGAGGGGCTGATACGCAGGTGTGAGTATATTAAACGGCCGGCAACGGGTCAACAAGTTTTCCGATGGTCAGCGGGAAATCCTTGTGAAATTCGCACGGGCGGACCGTCGCAGCAGGACGAAATCGATTAAGCCGCGCAGAAAACCGTACCCATAACCGAAGTGATAGATCGAGAAGATTAAGGGGAGAATCGGAATGAATTTGAATCTGGAGGGCTGGCGGCAGGTTATCAGCGATGCGATCAGGGCGGCGATAAAATAGAGCGCAAGGTTGAGCGAAAGGATCACTCTGGCTGGCGCCAGAAAGAACGAGAGAAGGCTGAGCACGAGCAGGCTCAATACCCAGGCTCCCGGAAGAGGGTGTCTCCAGGATGCCGGAACACAGTGTTTCTGAATGACACGCACTTTCCAGTAGCCGTATTGCTTGTATTGCCGGAACAAAGCCCGCAGAGAAGCGCGCGGCTGATACCATGAGAGAATCTGCTTCGATTGATAGACCACGCCGCCGCCGCGATTGATGCGAAGGTTCAATTCATCATCCTGGTTGCGCACCAGCTCTTCATCGAACATGCCGATCTTCATGAGCGTTTTTTTGCGCCAGCAGCCATAGATGACCGAATCGATGGGGCCTTCATAGTCGATATTGTGCGAACGGGCTCCGCCGACAGCGAATGGTGAGTGAAAGGCCAGGGTGATGGCTTCCTGCAGGTAGCCGTGTGCCCTAGTGCGGTGTGCGCCTCCGACGTTGTCGGCGCCAGTTACCTGCAATACCTCGACGCATCGTCGAATGTAATCGGTTGCGTATTCCGTGTGTGCATCCATGCGGACGATAATTTCTCCGCGGGCCTGTTCGATCGCGCGGTTGAGGCCGGTCGAGACGATCTTATGCGGATTATCGATAGTCCTGACTGACGGCGCGCCGGTGTACCGGTTAGCAAAGGTCTGCAATACCTCTCTGGTCCCGTCATCGCTCATACCGTCGGCGACGATGATTTCAAGCAGTTCGGGAGGGTAGTCCCCTGAGAGGATCGAATCGAGGCACGATCCGATGAATCGCTGTTCGTTGCGACAGGGGATGATGACGGTGACGGTCGGAAGATTGTTCACGGAATATTGCAGACCACTGCGCGAAACTTGCCGTTGGCGCTTTTGGGGATCGATGTGACGCGTTCGCATCTGATATCGATCTCGCCCATTCTCGATCGCAGCCGGTCGCACATGATCGACTCAGCCTGTGGATCCAAACCACTGGCCGGAACATAAAGAATTCTGACCAGATCGACTGATTCCTGGATGACCTGGGCCTCGCTTATCGCCAGGCCATAGAAGATTGGGTTGACCCAGTAGATGCTGCGGCCGTCCCTGGTCTTCAGTAGGTCGTTCGATCTGCCCTCGATGGCGCCGAGCAGCGGCAGATTACGCCCGCACGAACAGGCGGCTGATGCGGTATCGAGTCGCGCGCGATCGCCGACGTTGTAGCGGATCAGCGGCATTCCGGTATTGAGCAGGCTTGTGCAGATCAGGCGACCCGATTCGCCGTCAGTTTGAGGAGCATCCTGATCGTCCTGAACTATTTCGGTAAGGCCGACCTCAGGCCACAGGTGCAGTGATCCTTGAGGGCATTCACTTGCGGCCGTGACGATCTCGGCCATGCCGTATGTCTCTCTCGCTTCACAGCCCCATCCATTGTGGATCACTTCACGTTGCCAGGGATAAAGCGGCTCGGCATTTGTGATCACTACGCGAAGTCCCTCAACCTGCCGTCCCGCATCGATTGTTTCGCGGGCGAATTGAGCGGCCGACGAGGAATAGGTGATCAGATGTGTGACGCGATACCGGTCAAGGGCTTCGAGGAAGGCCTCGATGTTGCGAGCGCTGATGTGGTTGGCTGAAAGATAGAGCTGGTTCATCGGCGCATTCCAGACCCAGAACGGCGGGCGACTGACGTGTGCGGGGACAACCGGTTGGCCTCCAAGAATGGCCCATGGCTCATGGCGGCTGACGCCGTGCCAGCGTCGGATGCGCAGTTCATACAATGCAAACCACGCTCGTACTGCCTCGCGTGTCCACCACTGGCTGATCGGTTTGCCTGTCGTCCCGCTGGTCTGCTCGCGGTACATCCTGCGAATATCGCTGTCATCCGCCACGAATGCGAGAGGGTCAGCTCGAACGGCTTCCTTGTCGAGGACCGGCCAGTTCTCGATCTTTTCGATTGACCTGCGATCGCCATGTATTCGTCGCTCCGTCCACAGGCGGCGATACCAGGGGACACGGGTTGCAGCGTGATGCAGCATCCGGACCAGTGTCTCTTCCTGCCAGTTCCTCCATGTCACAGCGGGCCATGACTCGCGTTCAAGCGCCTCTTCGATCAATCGCTCGCTTTCGGGACCGTATCTCCAGGAGAGCAGCTGACGACCGCGCAGGCTGGCGATCAGGGACCGCGCCGGTGAAGGCAGCCGGTGGTAGATTTTAAGGGCGAGGTCATTCATGCGGCACAAGCTCTTTGAACATTTCACCCTGCCAGTCGCTGTCGCGTGTGGATTTGCTCCAGCCCATTCCCTCGTAAAATCGGATAGCCTGTGAATTCCCGGGATTGACACTCAGGTGCATGCGAGAAAAACCGCGACGGCGCGCGTCTGATTCGGCCTCTTTCATTAAAGATCGGCCGACGCCTCGACCCTGAAATTCAGGATTCACCGCGATGGCCAGAATCCCGTACGACTTCGGTTTCGCCTGAGGAGTGCTGTTTTGTTTCCGAGTTTTAGCGGCTCGGCGACGGAGCAGCCTGACGCCGGATCGCAGACGATCGCGAAACAATGGGTTGCCGATCAGCCAGGGGCGGCTCAGGACCCGCAGTATGAGATACAGTCGATTGGCTCGCAGAAAGCCCGACAAGGCCCCGCGAAAGACGCCACCGAAGCAGAAACCTGCTATTTCGCCTGAAATCCTGATCCCGAGTGAAACGCTGTCGTGGGGACCTGTAAGCTGCCAGTCGTAGTATCGACGCACGGCCTCAGCTCCGAGCGCCGTCAGCGCGCTGTCAGGAAACGCGCGCAGATGAATCCGCGCGACATCAGGCAGGTCTTGTTTCGTCAGGCAGGTTATTTCCGGCATCTTCAACAGTGGTAATTCGTTTGGGCAGGCTGGCAGCCAGAAGTTTCTCCCATTGAGGAAGAACTGCGTGCCAGTCCAGTGAGATCGCTTTCTTTCGCCCGGCGTTCGAAATCGATTCAGCCAGATCAGGCTGGAGCAGCAATCGCCGGATGGCGGCGGCCAGTGCTTCAGCGTCATCCGGCGGAGCCAGTAACGCCTCACTTTCGTCTTTTAACAGATAGGGCAGTCCGCCAACGTTCGTGCTGACCACGCAAAGGCCGCAGGCCATGGCCTCCAGAATGCTGATCGGCGTATTGTCGATATTGGTAGTGTTCAGAAAGATATCCCCGCGATTAAGCCTGGAGGGGATTTCTGATTTCGGGACCTTGCCCGTAATCAGAAGGTGTGACTCGACGCCAAGCCGGTCGGCGACTTGACGGGTCGCTTCGAGGCTTCCGTCGCCCTTGTCGGGGCCGATCATTGTCAGCATAGCGTTCGGGAATTCTTTCAGAAGAACTGCGAGGACCCGCGGCGCCAGCATTGGGTTATAGATTTTATGAAATGCCCGAAGCCAGATCAGGTTCGGAGCCATCCGCGATCGCGGTCGAAAATCATATGCCTCGAGGTGCAACGGATTGGGGATCAGCACCATATCACTTCGATAGCCGGCCATCTGTTCGCGGAGATATGTCGATGGGGCCACAACCGCCGTGGCGTGAGTGAGCAGGTTTCGGACGCGGCTGGGCCATTTTTGGGCGAAAACAGGCAGGTTTCCGCCATGCAGTGTGAGCAGGTATGGTTTGCCAAGCGAGCGCAGCAGCAGGCAGGAGAGCTCTGCCCAGATAAACGCCATTCCGCTGTATACCTCGACGTGAGCGAGACAGTATTCCGATCGGCGGTTCCAGACCGTCCTCAGCATGTCCAGTATTTTTGAGATTCGCCCCGAACGGGATGATGTCGTCAAAACAGTCCAGCCGGCGGCTGACAACTCTTCAGCCAGATCCTCGCTGATGCTGCGAATGCCAAGCGAAGCCGAAAGAAAGTTCCCGATGAACAGAACAGGGTATTTCGTCATCAAACCACGGTATCGACGTTCTCGATCTCTTCATCATCGGTCATAGTCGCGGCCGTCAACCCGAATGCGAAAGCAGGAGCCGCCAGTCGCATGGCCGAGACCAGCATGAACAGAAAAGCCCAGGTGATAAAAGATGCATTGAAAGCCTTGTCACGGGCGGTTCGGACCTGTGACATATGCTGGAAAGTCATGATGAACAGCAGAATCAGCGCGACCAGTCCGAACAGGCCATGTTCGGCCAGTAATCGTGAAAACTCTGTGTGCGCGGCAATCGATTCGTAGATATCCTTGCGATAGACGCGCCCCTGGCCCGGACCAACGCCGAAGACCGGGTTTTCCCAAAATGCTCTCAGATCGGCTTCAGCGATGCGATCGCGGCCAGTCAAACGGGTATCTGAAAATCGTTTGGTCAATGCGCCGCCGGTGAACTCATCGAGCCGCGGTAGCAGCAGGAAGTTGACACTCACCGCGAGAAGGAAGATGGCACAGGCCAACTGGACCAGATGCTTGCGATTTCGCATCATATAAAGCGTCGCAACGACCATCGCTCCGGCGGCCATGTATAGTCCGCCGCGCGAAAATGTCATAGCGCATTGAGTGGCGACAAAGAGCATGATCACAAACATAAAGACCCGCATAACTGGTTTTATCGTCCGGTCGGTGGTCGCCAGAAATGCGATCAGAATGCCGAGACCGAGAGTCGCCGAGACCTGGTTCGGCCCGAAGCCTCCGCTGGTTGCATAGTTCGAATTGTTCGAGAATCGAAGCCTGTCGGCCGTCATAATTCCCGTCAGCGTTATAAATGAAAGTGAGATGACCGGGCCGAGTATCGAATAATAGAGCATCTGCCTGTCGGTGGTGTTGAATTTGACGTGACTGAAGAACCAGACACAAACCGTCAAGGCCAGCGGACCGGACAGATAGAACCGCAAATCTCCCAGCATGGTCACTGAATCTACGCTGGACATCGGCAGGACAATCGATGGCAGAAGGCAACAGAAGAAGAGAAACGCCGTGATCGGCCCGCGCAGTCGCCGGGTTTTTATGAGGGCCAGGACAAACAGGATGATCACGGCATATTTGCCGAATTCCCAGAATACGCCGGTTCTCATCATTCGCCAGAGAACCTCTGAACCGACAATATACCCGCTGATCCACGCCACTCGCTCGAGGCGTGTCTGAAAGAAGGCCCACCAGACACCCAGCGAAAATATCGCTACTGCATGGACCAGAGCAACAGTCGGGACCCTGATTATCAGCATGGCCAGCGGAACATGCATCAACAGAAACAGTGTTGCGAGCAGTGTCTGATTTGTCATCAGCCCCTGCATTTGCCGGTTGAGCGGGTAAGTGGGATCGGATTTCAGGGTGGTTGCCGGAGGTGAATAACTCATCTTAATACAGCCTCATATAATTTATGCAACTGGCCGGGGAGTTGATGAACGGAATACCGATCGACGATAGACTCACGAGCCTGCTGACCAATCGCAGTCCTGAGATCCGGATTGTTGATAAGATCGAGTAAAACTGCAACCATTTTTTCCTCATCGAACGAATCGACGAGAAATCCGGTCATTCCTGTCTTGATGAAATTTGGAAGTTCCCCGACGTGGGTTGCCACTACTGGCAACCCGCAAGACATAGCCTCGAGGACCACGTTGGGAGTTCCCTCCCAATCCGAAGTGAGGGCCAGGATATCGGCCTCCTGATAGATCGTTTCGGGATCCGGCACGATGCCTCTCAGTTGCACGGAATCCTCCAATCCCAGACGCGAGATCTGCTTTTTCAGATCGGGCAGCAGTGGCCCGTTACCGGCGATGATCAGGTCGACAGACAGCGCTGATTGCGATTTCACCTTCGCGAATACATCGATCAGACGGTCGAATCTCTTTTGTTTGACCAGTCTGCCGACTGCGCATATTGTCACCGTTTGTCTCTTCATAGACAGCCCTGGTCTGAATATGTCGGTATCGACGACATTGCGAAGCAGAAAGAGGTGAGAAACCGGTATCCCTGATGAGGCCAGGTTACTGATTGCCGCTTCAGAGTTGGCGGCGATCGTCCGCGGCGCCCGCAGACCCAGCGCACCAAAGAAACGACCGGAATTCGATACTTCTACATTCGCGTCGCCGCGAATCGCTCCGACCTCGCGCAGACCCAGGATCCTTGCGGCAGCGACGGCATAGAGATTGGTGTAAAAATGCTGACTTTGTACGATCTGTGGGCGGCTTCGTCGTAACTCGTGGATAATCTTTGTCTGACGTTTCAATCGGGATGAGCTTTGGCCAACCCAGCAGACATCAATACCAAGATCGAGCAATTTATCTTCCCAGTATTCCCCACGTGTCAGACAGAGCACACGCGATTTCGAGCCACATCGTTGGAGGGCCTGCAAAATATGGAAGAGCTGGCGTTCAGCGCCGCCCTGACCGAGAGTCCCAGCAATGAAACAGATATTGAGTTCAGCCAGGTCGAACATCTGAACGTAACCGGCCCCAGGAGGTCTCCAGCATTTCCTTGATCGTGTCGCGCCAGTTTTCAAGCGAATATTGTCGTGCGGTGCTAATCGCCTGGTCTGACATCTTTCGGTATAAATCAGCGTCTTCAAGACATTTCCGAACCGAATTCGCCATAGAAACCGGGGTCGCTTCGTCGAGCAGTATACCACAGCCTGTTTCTATCAGTTTCGGCAGGACGGATACCCGTGTCGTAATCACGGGCAACCCGCAGGCGAGTGCCTCGATCACTACTTTTGGGAATCCTTCGGAGGAGGTGGGGAAACAGAAAAGATCCGCCTCTTTCAGCAAATCAATGACCTTCCTATGGTCAACCTGACCATGAAAGACGACGTGATCACCCAGCCCCAGGTCGCGGGCCAACAATTGTAAATCATTAAGTGCGCTGCCAGAGCCGACGATGTCGAGTGTCAATCCGGGAAAACTCCCCAGCAGATGGTGCAAGCTTTCCAATACGACCTCGACTCCTTTGCCCTTTTCGATTCTGCAGATTGTGATCAGACGCGGGTGGAGTGGAAGTTCTGACCGGCGCTTGCAGCTCGACTCGATCTCTGCGCGGGTCAGGCTGGTTGAGAAGATCCACCGAATCGCTGAATTGCGTCCTGATGGCGCCAGGTCGGATCCACCGGTGGCCAGCATGACATTTTTGCCGCCGGCGAACTTCTCCATGAACCATTTCCAGAAATGTTCGGCTGTTGTTCGCCGGGCCTCCCAGTTTCCACAGTATCTGACAAAGAGCGGTTTCCGAAAGAGGAATGCCATCAGCATGCCGATGGTGCCAACGTCTCCGGGGATGGGTGTGTGCACAGCGTCGGCCCGATTGATCTCCCTGATCAGCGGCCCGATATTTCTGAACAGCCAGTAGAGCAGTCCCAGCTTTCTTGTAAGGCCGGCGCCTCTAGGCATATTCAGCGGAACGATCCTCAGCCTGTTTCCTGAAATAGCTATGCTTCCAGGGCGATTGGCCGGATGAGAGCAGGGAACCAGGATCGCCGTTTCATCGAAGATCTCCGATAAAAAGCTCATTTGGAAAGGGAACCCGCCATCTGTTGCGTAACCCGACGAGGAATCATCTGAAGGCCAGCAGGGTTTATGTGAAACAACGAGGAGCTTCGCCATGCGGTGTGAAAATATCCGGGATCGATTTTATCCGTTCAACTTCCTGACACTATTCGGAGTCAGCGCGATAACCATCAGACTCGCTCCGCCGGCTACTTTGCTGAGCAGCCATGGGCTGATTTTTGAGAGCGCCAGTCTGATTGGGTAAAGTATCCTGCTGATCAAGGTTTTCGAACCCGAAGGAGCCTGGAACGCATAGGTGTATTGATAATCAATGACCTGCAAACCAGCCAGTGTCAGCAGATTCAATGCATATACAGCGTCCATGAAGATCAGGTGTCCGGGGTTTCTCAATTTTTTGCGAAACAGGTCCCTCGCTGCCGTGTTCAATGAATAATCGAGAGGGATGTGAAATGCCATGATCCGTGATCTGGAGGCGATCTGTTCGATGAATTCAAGCGGGCCTGGTACGTGCTCGATCACATCGAAGAGCGTCACCAGGTCAAACTCTTCATGAGATTGGAAGAAATCTCCATGGACGTATTCAATCCCGTCATTTTTGAGTTTTGTGACGTGGGGCGAGACATCGTACCCACAGACCCTCCCCAGATTGAAGCCCCGCTTTTTCAGGGCCTTTGCGATTTCAACCACCGATTCACCGCTCCCGCAACCGATATCTGCAAATGATTCGATCTGCAACTGCCTCTCACTGATGACACGTTCAAAAAGACCAAGGAAAGCGGCCACCTTAAAAGCTGAATCCTCGCTATGCCTGGCTGGATCAGCGAAATAATCGCCACTGGTATAGATGGAATCGACTGGTGCGTTTTCGTGAAATTCCGAGTCTGATTTAATCATTTTGATTAACGGAGGTGATACGACCTCGTACCACTGCAATGATGCCCGCCATTCTTCCAGAAAACTCCATCAAATCGGAAATGCGGCGACGGCGAAAAGCCGAGCTCAGTATACGAAGGAGCTCGAATGACTGATATCTCCAGAACCGGAACTGTTGTTTCAGTGTCAGGGGGCCGGCTATGTCCTGAAAGACATAATAGTAATTCACTACGCTTTTATAGCCTATCTGCTTTCTGTCAACCCTGCCGGATGGGGAATGCAGATGAATGCAGCGGGCTTTCCCCAGTTCAAACAATTTCCAGTTGCGACCGGCTCTGAGAGCCAGGTGCGCGTCCTCGAGCATTCCATAACCGAGAAAAAAAGTATCAAACCGCAGTCCGGACTGAAATACCTCTGATCGCCAGACAGCGCATCCGGCGCCCATGAAATCGAGCTGTCTCAATGTCTCATGAGGAGGTTGAAGGTATCGATTGACTGGCACGCCCGTCTCGAAGTCGTAATGACCGGGGTCGAATGTCCTGAGAAGTTTCAGCCTGGCATACCATCTCCAGCGGATCGAAGTCGCCGGATCGACTTGCTGGTTCGAGATGCAGCCGGTGACGCCTCCGATAGCTTTATCGCGGTCCGATTCGAATACGACAAGTATCTGCTCGAAAAAATCCGGTTCCATTCTGATGTCATCGTCAATCAGTGCGATGAATCGCCCCCTAGCCGCATCTATTCCAATGTTTCTTTGAATGGCGGTGCCGCCGCCACGTCGAATATAATTCAGATTGAAGGGCAGTGAAGATACGATCTGGCTGACGATCCTTTCGGTGTCATCTTCTCCCGGCGGATTACCGTCGACAAGAATGAGCTCATCGGGAAGAAGAGACTGTTTTTCAATGTTGTGGATCAATTCAAGAACCTCATTCGGGCGTCGAAAGGTCGGGGTCACGACTGAGAGTCTGATCCGTCCGGCAAGAGGGTCACTTGAAGTTATGGTCATGAATGCTCATCCGGACCGGTCAGATCCGGGTTGCGAAGCGATTTCGATGAGTTTACGCGCGATATTCGAGCTTGATCTTCCGTCGAGGCTTTGACCGAAAAAGCTGGTAATCAGTTCTGCTCTCTGCCTCGCACCCGCCTCTGGATGTTCAAGCCCGCGGATTATCTCTACCCTCAATTCATCTTCCGACCGGGCCATAACAATTGCGCCGCTTTCGACGACAGGTCGATAGTGTTCAAACTGGTAGTATCGCGTGTAGTCGAACTCGCGTGTCGGATCAAGGTGCGGCGGCGGAAATGCGACATTGATTACAGGCTTGTCGAACATGCACAATTCGAGTGAAATCGTCGAGGCGATATTGATGCCCAGGGCGCAATGGCGCAGTGTGTTCGTCAGCATCGCGACATCCTCGATCGTTGGTGTCAGCCAGGTCCGGTCCCATTTCACATCGGGGATCAGAATGTCCTTTCGGCGACGCTTGAGATCGTCGAAATGGCCCTGCGGCCCTTTGGGAAGGATTCGGACCAGCAATTGAGGAGGTCCCGGTTCCTTCATTTCCAGCAGCATATCCGCGATTCTCTCGGCCACCCAGGGTTCGCCGATGACGTGGTTGGCCATGCCAGTGCTGTAGAGCACTATCGGGCGCGTCGGATCGGCCCCTACGCGGGCGCAGAATTCCTCGCGCGTCCAGTAAAACTCGGGCCGAAAATGAAAGTCGAACTGGGGAGTGCCGGTGACGTGAACATGATCGGGCGCCACATCCGGATAGATCCTGAGCAGGTCGGTTTTCAGTTTGTCGTTCCAGACGAAATAATGGTCGTAGGGAGGATAGATTCGCCCCTGCGATGTCAGATTGTCCCACGAGAAGATAAAAGTCGCGGTTGGAATGCCAAGGCTGCGTGCGGCGTGAACGACCGGCAGCGCAACCCGGCTGTGAACGTGCGAACCGTTGAATACCAGCGACGGTTGTATGCGTCGCAAGGTTTCGAGGTAACGATCGGTTACAGCCAGATGCCGGCTGGCGAGGCTTTCCAGACGTGTCAGAACCTTCAGGCCACGGCGACTGGCGAATGGCACCCCCAGCAATTTCTTGCTCAGCCGTTTGAGTTTTTGGGCAGCGGATTGGGCTTCCTGCTCGCGCCATTCCCAGCGAACCTGAGCGGCGCGCGACCAGAGCCATCGACCATGCGCCAGGTCCAGTTCTTCCCTGACAAAGCGCACCGGCCAGCGATCGGTGATCTCTCGAAGCGGATGGATCGATGGAAATCGACGCTGCATCTCATCCAGGATGGTCGCTTCGGGTTCGATCGAAAAGATGCTCAGTGGCGCAGCGGCGGCAATCTCATCGAGCGCGCCGGTGTAGAACAGGTTGCGGATGGCTTCACCGCGAGGAAGAATGACGGCGATTCCGCCGGCTTTTTCGTTCATCAAATTCGACGCCTCATCTCCGCCCTGCCGCTTGGGCCAGCTCGATGATTGCTTCCGCCATTCTTTCGCCGGATTGCCCATCCTGGAAACCGCAGACGTAATCGGCAATCCAACGTCGCTGCTCGCGATGCAGCTCAGGTTGCGCCAGATAGGTTCTGACGGCATCGCTCATTTCGTCGAGGTTGTTGACCAGCCATATACCGCCTGATTCTGCGAGTGGTTTGAAGTGTGTCCAGACGTGATTGACTTCACGGTATAGCTGCTGCTGGGGGCTGCCAGGTGAAGGATCGAAATCGAGATTAACCACTGGTCGATCAAATATCGCTGCGTCGACCGTGATCGTCGATGAGAAATTCACGACGACGTCGGCGTGCCGGAAGGTATTGACCCAGTCACCAATCTGTTCCGCATCCTGAAAACGCGCTGTCACCGCCAATTCAGGGTTACTGGTCTTCTGAACGACAACCCGCGGGTAGAAGGTTTTAAGTCGCTCCCGCAAACGGCCGTTGTCAAAGAGCGGGTGCGGCCGGACTATCAGCTGCGCATCACCCAGTTTCCCGCTGCTGATCTGTTTCACAAGATGATCGACGGCATACCATTCCCCTGGAGAGAAATTCGGAGACCCCAGACCGTAAACGATGATCGGCTTGCCGGGATCGAGTTCGTTTCTCCGGCAGAATTCCATGCGTGATTGTCTGAATCGTTCCTGAAAAAACAGATCGAATTGGGGGGCCCCGACGACGAAGACGGGTTTTTCCCGACTGTATGGATAGTATTGATGAAGTTCATTCTTCATCTGTTCGGACCAGACGATAAAGCCGTCATATGTGAAGACCATGCGATTTTTCGTCGAGAGGTTGTCCCATGAGGTGATGAAGGCGGCAACTGGAAGCCCGAGTCGCCGGGCTTCACCGACGATCGCTTCATCGTTGAAACGGTGGGGGCCTGTCGCGAGGACCAGTCGAGGTCGATTCTCCCTCAGCCATGCCGAGCCTTCAGGGCTGCGGGAAGCGGTCAATAGCAGTTTTTCAAGTCCCCGCTCAGTCAGATCTGCGGATAGTAATGGCGCAGTCAATTCCGCTGTCCGCTTGATGAGACGCATCCGGCTTGACAGTCCCGCATGACGAAACAGTCGCCCAGCGCTTTCGCGACTGGGGTTCGGATTTTGGGCATCCCATAAAAAGTCGTTGAAGCGGCGCAGGTAGTTATACGGGAACATTCGATATGGCTTGACAGCCGGGAAAGGAAGCGTCCCGTTCGATTTCAGAGACGAGTCCTGAGCGCCGGATGTGGTCATCAGGGTCGTCTCGAAACCCCGTGCCGATATCGCATCCAGGCAGGATGTGTAACGCAATACCCGGTCCATCAACAGAATACTGCTCAGGAACAGTATTCTCGGATGTTCCCCGCTAAATTCATTCCGTCTCTCCTTCACAGTGTTATTCCTGATCTGTATTGTTGCATTGCAATCGGATTAAGCTCTGGCTTATCTCATCGGCAATTCTTGCGGCAACCGTTTTCCACTGTTGGTCGCGTTCATACATCTCACGCGCCTTGCCGGAGTATCGCGGCAAATCGTCGAGCAGGTCCAGGATTGCTTTCGTCCAAACCTCGGTGTCCAGTTGATCGAGAACCCGCCCTGTCACTGCGTCTTCTATCAGGTCGGGAATCCCGCCGATCCTGTGGGCAATGGTTGGTATTCCGAGCGCGTTCATTTCGCAGATCGAATGCGGTGAGAGGTCTCCCTGAGTCGGCAGCAGAGAGATATGGATCTTACCCAAAAGCGACATAAGACGGCTTCTTTCTTCGTGCGAACTCTTATCGATCCAGCCGTGATAGACGATTTCGCCCGCATCCCGTGGCGGCATCTGCGCCGGGCTGTCGCCCACAATGTGCAATGTAACTGATGAAAGTCGCGTTTTGAGCTTGCTCAGCACTTTCAGCGCAAATCCTCCGCCCTTGCGTTCAAAATTGGTGCTCAGAAACAACAGGTTTAATCCATCGGAAGGCGCCGGCCGCATGACATTGGCGGCAATCTCTTCGTCAAGGTTGGAACCGATTCCGACGGCGACCATCTTCTCTCGGTATTGAGGGTAAATCTCACTGGATTCAGCGGCGATTGTTCTGGATGTGAACATCGTACGGGCGCTGTTCTCGAGACCTCGGACATCGACATTGCGCATGCTTCTCAGCTCATATTTCGGCAGAGTTTCCTGATTGATCCATCGGTAGACGCGGGTTTTGTACAGATAGAGCGCGTCGATGTATAGAAACACGGGTGCACGGCCGGCGTAGTATGCGACCGGGGCGCAACCGAAGGTCAGAACGGCATCGGGTCTGACGCGCTCGACCTCGTCCGACAGCCAGTTCGAAAAGGTCCTGGCTATCACTTCCCGGGAGCCGGGAAAGTTATAGGGTCTGAGTGAAGAGAAGCTCTTTTGCAGTTTCAATAATGCCCGCGATCTCAAATCGTAAACGACCGGCGATGAAATGCGATCGGATACGTGGACGTCGAAGGACTCACGCAGCCGTGGTATCAGATAGTACGGGAATCCGGACAAGGTTCGAGGGCTCTCGGCAGCCCCCCAGGGGCATGCGATGAGCAACCGTTTCCTGACGGTCTCGGTGGATGGATTTTGAAACATCAAAGTGAGCCGTGTTCAGCTTCTCCGTTGGAGTCGCTCGACCGACGCTGATCTGTGGCTGGTTCAAACGACCACTGATGAGGAAAGAGCGATGCGCCGTGTTTTCGCTTCAATGGCGCGTACCCTGAACCATAGTAGTCTGACGTGAGGACAGACAGTTCACCAACGCGTGTGACATAATCGGCCAGTGCGCCGCGATAGCCGACCCAGAGATCGATGACGTATGTATCTTCCGCCAGTGGAAGTGAAGGGACTTCGCAGCGTAGAAGACAATGATCAGTCAGGACGCCATCCCCCGATGGCTTGACGAACCTCGTCGAAAATGTGGTGATCGGATGTCCCATTAAATCGGCGACGCGAACCTCCAGCATCAGATCTTCAATCCTGATATTTTTCAGTGCGGTATGAAAACCGACGGTGAATCGGACCGGCGCGCCTGAGCTGATTAAGTTCGTTTCCACTCCATCGCCGTTGAAAATCTGAAGATTTTCGAAGCGCACTGCGCCGTCACCCTTACGATCAAGTCGTGTGCTCAGGTCTGTGTTTCCGCCGGCAGGCATGCTGATATAGCGGCGAATGGCCTCATCTGTATCACCGATGAATTGAACCCGACCCTCATCAAGATAGACTGAGTTCTGCGCGAGACGGGAAATCGCCGTCATATCATGGCTGACGAAGATCACCGTCCTCCCGCCTTCGCCGACCTCCTGCATTTTTCCGAGACATTTGCGCCGAAACGAGACATCGCCGACAGCCAGTACCTCGTCAACCAGAAGGATCTCGGTCTCGAGATGAGCGGCAACGGCAAAGGCCAGTCGCAGGTACATCCCGCTGGAATAGCGTTTGACCGGAGTATCGATGAAAGTATCTACTTCAGCGAAGGCGACGATTTCGTCGAATCGCCGCATGATCTCTGCGCGACGCATACCCAGCAGAGCGCCGCTCAGGTATATATTTTCGCGGCCGGTCAGTTCCGGGTGAAACCCGGTTCCGACTTCAAGCAGTGATCCGATTCTGCCCTGTATTTCGGCATATCCCGATGTCGGTTCGGTGATGCGGGAGAGGACCTTGAGCAGTGTGCTCTTGCCGGCGCCATTGCGACCGATCAACCCGAGTACATCGCCCTGGTTGACAGTGAATGAAATATCCTTGAGCGCCCAGATCGAATCGATCTCCTGCTCTTTGTTGCGGACGGACCTCAACTTTCGCCACGGAGCGGACGCCATTTCAGAGACCGTCTCGCGCAGCGTTCGATAGTTGTGCCGCCGCCTCACACCGATTCGATATCGTTTGCTCAGGTTTTCAACTCTAATTGCGAAATCAGTCATATCCTCATCAATCCCATACTGATCCATTGCCAGACATAGAAGCTGTTGTCACTATCTCCTGCGCAGTATCGCGCCCATGCCTGACGGACGGCATCGGGCATGAGCCAGTCCCGGCATGGCCCGGAGAGCGCTGCTTCGATCTGGTCCCCTGCCCATTGCTGCAGCGGGCCACGCAGCCATTCGCGCTGCGGGGTTTGAATCGGACGTTTCGGAGCTTCGACGATCCCCGCAGGCAAAATGCGAGCGGCGATTCGGCGGAGCAGCCATTTCTGCACACCGTCAGCGATCTTCCGTTCGGGCGGCTGCCTTAGAGCGATCTCGAAGAGCCTGTGATCCAGGAAAGGCTCACGCAACTCCGTCGATGAGCGCATCGAGATGCGGTCGTTGAACCTCAGGGCACGCGGGATCTTTGTGAATCGCGCATCACGGTATTGAAGGTTTCGCAATGGCTCGGGAAAGACCTGAGGCGCGGCGAAGGCTTCCGCCAGCGACCGGAAATCCGGGCTCAGGCATTCATCACGAACGGGTTTTTCGCGCGTGCCCTGAACCAGGCCCGCTTCACCGCCTTTGATTGCTGATGCGTAATAATCGTATCCGGCCCATTGTTCATCCAGCCCTTGTCCATCGAGCAGTACGATCAATCCATTGGAGCGCGCTCGTTCGAAGAGTCGTGCGTAAGCCAGGGTCGGAAGGCCGCCGAAGGGTTCGTCCTCCGCGCGATGAACCGATTCGGCCAGGGCAGGGACTTCGTGAGGATCGATCGGACAGACCAGGGAAGGATGTTTCGTTCCCGCCAGCATCTGCTCGACCCAGGGAAGCTCATCATAGTTCGAATCGCCGGTCGTGAAGGTCAAAGCCTTGACGTCGCTTGACGCTCCCTGAACCTGATGGACCAGCCCGAGCAGAACTGAGGAATCGAGACCGCCGCTCAGGTTGATTCCTACCGGCACATCCGAGCGGAAGCGTAGTCTGACGCTCTCCTTGAGCAGCTCGAGGTATTCGTCCTCGACCTCCGCAATCGGACGCCGATCGAACTCCTGTCCAGCGCGTTCGGCAAGATCATACCAGCGCTCGATCTCAATCCGCCCGTCATTCCAGATCAAACGATGACCGGGAGGGACCTGTTGGACGCCCCGCCAGAAAGTCCGATCGGAATGATCGTACAGCCCGGTCGTCAGATATGTCGACCAGGTCGTCTCATCGAAGTCGGCCGGGACTCCGCCGGCGTGCAGCGCCTTGATCTCGCTCGATAGTCGGAGCGACCCGCCCGGCAATGCCGCATAGTAGAGCGGTTTGACGCCGAATCGGTCGCGCGCCGCAAACATTGTTTGCTCGCCTTCGTCCCAGAGCAGAAAAGCGAACATGCCGATGAAATGATCGAGACAATCCTTTCCCCATTTTTCGTATGCCGCCAGAATGACTTCGGAGTCTGTTCGACTGGTATAGGGGTAATCGCCGAGCTCTGTACGTAATTCTCGATAGTTGTATATCTCGCCGTTGAATACCAGATGAAGACGGCCATTACCACCGGTCATCGGCTGGCTGCCCGCCGGCGAAAGATCGATAATGCTCAGCCGGTTGTGCCCGAGCCCTGCCAGTCCATCGTTGTATATCTCGATCCCGGTCGCGTCAGGTCCGCGATGCCGCTGGCTCGCAACCATTGCGTCGATCTCCTGAATTGTCCAACCCGACCCGATTATTCCCGCTATTCCACACATCTCAGCTTTCCGATCTCATCGCTTCGATCAACTTCTCGGCTCTCACCCAGTCCTCCATGGTGTCGATATTGACCGTCTTTTCCGGATCCATAATATAGCCAATCATTTTGGTCCCATAAAATGTGTTGCGTTCGACAAGGATGTCGCGACGCGTCACGTAAACAGATCCTTCGCGATGCCATGCGGCGGGGAGATCCTGCCTGCGCGGGATCGGCATCTCTTCGCCTGTGGCGATCTTCAGATAACCATCGGAATCGCTGAACCAGACCCAGTGAGGGTTGAACTCGACCGGCACCGGGAGCATCGAGACGACTGAATCGGCATCCTGTTCTTCGAGCATCCTTATGCAGTTGTCGATGTCTACCGGCCGGCGAAGCGGATTGGTCGGTTGAAGCAGGCAGATCGCGTCGAAACGATCGCCCGAATCTTCAAGCGTTTTTACGGCATGACGGATGACCGGCAGCATCGGGGTATCGTCACGGGCGAGCGATTCGGGTCTCATGAAGGGAACCTCGATGCCGCATTGACGCCCCGCGTCGGCGATCTCCAGGTCTTCCGTAGTCAGGATGGTTCGACTCAGCCTGGTCGAAGCCAACGCGGCCTCGGCCGTGTATTCCAGCAGAGGTTTCCCGGCGAGGTTCCGCAAATTTTTTCGCGGCACGCCTTTCGATCCGCCGCGCGCCGGGATGATGCCGAGTACTCGTAATGATGATTCATCGCTGCTCTGTTTCATTTGATCACTGCCGAGTGAAGACGAAGCGGTTTTCGCCGGCGCCGTATTTCACCTCGGCATAGGGATCGCCCTGATGGATTCTCTCGATTCGATCGAAATCGGTTCCACGCGAAAGACGGCGTATATTCGCTGCCCCCGCAGAAATCAGCGAGGACTCGACCTCAAATGGTGTCAAGCGCAGATTGATCGGAACCAGAACATGATCGAGCATATAGAAGATACGGTTGTCAGGGATTCCCAGCAGCTTGAGTGACAACCGTGTAAACTCTCGATCGGCGCCCTGCATGAGATCCCTGAGAACTTCAATCGTCGCCCAGAAGAGTCCTCCCGGCGATTCGATCAGGTACAGCCAGCCGAATCCGCCCGTTTTCAGGACTCGCAAAAGCTCCCGAACGCCTGCCTGCCAGTCGACGGTGTGGTGCAGCACACCATTCGAAAAGACGATGTCGAAGCTGCGGTCCGGGAAGGGAAGCTCGATCACGCTGCCCTGTTTGAAACTGATACCGCTCAGTCCGGCGTCCTTCACTCGATGTTCCGCGCTGGCCACGCCGATCGATGAAATGTCGACGCCCGTAACTGATCCGGCCCCGAGCTGCTTCCATGCCGCAGTGTAACGGCCGCCTCCGCACCCGGCATCGAGCACGCTCATCCGAGCCAGATCGGCGAATTCGATCCCGTTTCTTTCAAGTCTCGTTCTGAGCAATTCAAGTGGCTCCTCCCAGAATGAGGCCTGGGAAAATTCGCGGAACAGACGACCATAGTGCTGTCCCGTGGCATTCTCGATAGCGGAATGATCGGGCTCATACGGTGACGACTCTACGGGCGCCACCTGATTCACCCGATCGGGTCCGAGTCGATGAAATCCGGTCCTCGAGGCTGACTGAAAAAAATCGGCCGCGTCCCTGAACAACTCATTCATTCCCTCGACCGGATCACGTCCGGAGGCGAAGACCGCTTCCATGCCATTGAAGATGTAGCTCACGCACCAGGCTCTCGCACTTGCCGCCCAGCGACTTGTCCCAATACCCTGGGCGGCGATGAGCATCTTACGTGACGACTTCAGGATCAGGTTGCGTGCCTGGTCCTGCTCTTTATCGGGGGTTTTTGATCTCTTCATGCGATATGGATATAGTTGAGTCGTTTCTGGATGTATGGTTTCAGCTGGCAGAGCGCCTCGGCGACACGTACCGAAACGTGTCCATCGCCATAGAGCGTGCTTGCGGGATAGCGACCCTGCTCCAGTTGATTCTGTATGGCTGAGAAAATCAGATCGCTGACCGGATCGACCTGAGTCACATGACGATCGGTTTCACGCCCTTCCTGACGATTGCCGACCAGAACGATGGGGGTTCCGAAATAGCCCGCATCGCGCACGAAGCTGCTCGAATTGCCGATCGCACAGGCTGCATTGGCCAGCACTTTGAGGTAATCCTCAGGCACCAGATTGGTCAGCGTTCGCAGCCAGGACGGTTTCCGTTCAGTTCGAAAGACGCGGATCGCCTTGCTGATATGGTCTGATCCGGCATCGATGTTGGGCCACATGAGGACAGTCTGCATCTGCAACCGGCGGAGCGCTTCAAGCAACTCTTCCATCTGCCGGCGTTCGCCGCCGAATTCAGTCGTCGTCGGGTGGAAGAGGACCAGCAGGTACGGGCGCGCAACATCTATCGGGACACCGCCACCTTTCGAATTTAGAACTTCGGCGTTCAATGACCGGTCGATGCATCGCGCGATATCGCTAGACGGGCACCCCACAGCCAGAATCGTCTCGGGCCGCTCACCCATTCTGATCAGATACTCCGCCGATCGCTTTGTACTCGGAAAATGGAAATGGGCGAATTTGCTGATCGCGTGGCGCGCGCTTTCGTCGATCGAACCGGAAACCTCTCCGCCCTGAATGTGCGCGATGCAGATATTCATGTAAGCTGCGGCTATCGCTGCCGAGAGCGCTTCATATCGGTCGCCGATCAGCAGCACAATATCGGGTTTGAGCCGCTGGAACTCACTGGCGAATTCAACGACGCCAAAGCCGACAGACTTGGCCATCGTGGCTGGAGTCGAGCCTTCCAGCTCGATGAATATCTCGCCATTGATTTCAAAACCGTCTTCCCTCACAACCCGGACGGGCAGATCGAACCTTTCGAGGACCATCGTTCCCGATGCGATGATCTGCAATTCCAGTTCAGGATGATCGGCGATCGCCTGCATGACCGGCTTCAATCGCCCGTAATTCGCCCGGTCAACCAGTACAACACAGATTTTACGAGGTGTCTTTTGCTTCAAGAATTTCTTCAGCCTGTCTGTCGGTTTGCGGTTTCATTCCAATGATTCTTCACCAACCGCAGCCAGAGCATCGGAGCAAGAAAGATCATCAACAGGATCAGGCAATCGGTTGGGAGCCGGAATCTTGGATCACCTATATCAATGGCGCACGAGATGATCATCGTATAGAGGACGATAGTTCCTGCCAGACAATAGGCGAGGATCTGATATTTTGTTTCAGATGAGAGCGGTGACGGATCGAGTTCAGTCAATCGCGCCTTTAAAAAGCTGTCAGCCAAAGCGCCTGACAGGATAAGCCCTGTCGCCAGGAAACATCCGATAATCATGAAATGCAATAATGACCAGATCATTTGAATAATACGAGAATTCATATTTGCCAGACTGCTGTTGGCTGGAAACCAGTATGAGCCGCCCAGAGCGCATCCAACCTCCTGAAGGTAGTTCAATGGCGCTCTCATAATCAAATTCAGATTCATACGAACCAGATATCGAGATGCCTCGATCTGGGACATTCCCGTCAGGCGGATGATTTCCGGCCGTGCAGTATATATGGACTGCAGACCAGTATGTGAACTGCCCGGGCTGATCAATTCAGAATCTCTGGTTTTGATCAATACGTCTTTGACGACCCGGTCCTCACTATCCGATAACCTGTCCCAGAACCTGACCGTTCTTGTCGAGAGATTGTATCCGAGCAGCGGAGTGATGCCGAAATAACCGAACCGTGAATAGTTAAATGCCGAGAGTCCGCCGACCAGAATGGCTGAAACAGCAACCAGCGATAAAGCTGCTCTGAGCATCTCGCGACGATTCAAACAGCCAAGATAACCAGCCAGAGGCAAGACGGACAATACGATCACGAGTGATAATGCCTGATATGTCGGGCGCGTCAAAGCGCTATAGCCAATTGCCGATGAGGTGATAGCCAGGTAAATCGTCCGGCGATTCCGTAACCAGAGTATGAAACATGCGACAGAGAGGGCGAGACAGAATTGCGCCAGATTCTCAGTCATGATCATTGCACAGGATTGAACGTACGGCGGCTGAATCAGAATGGATCCGAAGAGTTTCAACCATAATCCGTTCAAGCCCATGTTATGAAGCACGACCGTAAGCATCCAGATCGTGACCAGATGGAGCAGCAAAGCGGTGAAGAAGAGCCTTCGGGTCGGGTGACTGCTTGCCCCGGTCAATAAAAGCAGGAGCGGATATCCCGGAGGCCGATCATTCAACTGATCGAGCTTGAAGTCGGCAAGGTCCCGGGCGGTCTCGAAATAACCGGGAGTGTCAGCGGCTATGACCATTGAATTACTCCAGGCGATGCCGTAGATGATCAGGGCGGCGGAGAACAGAAACAGATAAAAGAAGGAGACTCCGGGTGGCAGTCCGGCGATCGTTCGTTCGTTTCTTGCCGGGGAGGCGTTACTCATTCTCGATGTCTGATTCGGAAAGCAGCTGATCAGCTTGTACGGGAACGGTCAGCCTGCGCCCGACCAGCTCTGAAATTCGTGATGGGGCGATCCCGGTCCCGGGTTTTTTGAGAGCCAGGTCGTGGACCGTAAGGATATGACCCGCGGGCAGGTCGCGCAGGGCCACCACACTTTTTCCGAATGTCAGTCGCAAATCACTCAAACTCTTCGCCATCTCAGTCTTGTCGACGGGATTGTTCAATGCCCGCTCGATGAACCGCACACCTTCGACGAGCTGACTCAGTTCAGGTGTGGTGATCGAGGCGCTCACATCAGGGCCAAAACATTCCCGCGAAAATGCGACATGGACTTCAATTATCCGGGCGCCGAGCGTCGCTGCTGCGATCCCCGCGTATATAGTCCCGGAGTGATCCGACAATCCGACTGGGCACTGATAACGATCGTGCAACTCACTCATGACATTCAATCCGAGTTTTTCAGGCGGGCAGGGATATGCCGTCGTGCATTGCAGCACTGAAACGGCCGAGCCTGAATTCCGCACACAATTCACCGCCGCGTCCAGCTCATCCCAATCGGACATTCCGCTTGACAGTATCACCGGCTTCCCGGTCTCAGCCATCCTGCTGATCAACGGCAAATTCGAGATCTCGCCGGCGCCGACCTTCCAGGCCGGGACTTCCAGTTGTTCCAGCAGTTCTATCGCTTCGAATGAGAAGGCCGACGACATGAAAATAAGGTCGCGTTCACGGGCATGCTCGGCCAGTCCCGCCCATTGATTCGGGCTGAACTCCATCCGCTTCCAATATTCAAACCGCGTTTCATCCTGCGGGCTGAATTTCACCCGCCACGGCTCACCGGGAGTGCTTTCGGCCGCTGCAATATGGGTTTGAAACTTGATCGCCTGCGCTCCGGCGCGTGCAACGGCGTTAATATACGCATGCGCAGTCCCGAGGCTGCCATCGTGCGTTTGAGCTATCTCAGCGACGATCAGACAAGGACCGTTTGGATTATCGAACCATTCTTTCAATTTAGTATCCAGTTGGCAGTAAGCAGTGGACAGTGGGCAGTAGAAAGTAAAAAGTAGAAAGTAGAAAGTACGAAGACATGGCCACTTCATACTTTTTACTGCCCGCTGCCTACTGCCTGCTGCTCCGCTGATTTATCAGGCAAAGATTCCCCGTGCCGGAGGAGCGAGAGCCAATCTTTGAGCTTTTCCTTCAAGCGATGGAACCATTTTCGGCCTGATGAACAATTCCGGGGCCTGCGAGGTCGGCGATGTGAAGAGGCAGACGTAGACGAGCCGGTCTTTGTCTCTCGCCAGTCCGCCCTTGTGGCAGCCTCTCGTGTCCGCAAAGGCGAATGTCCCGATCGGCCCTGTCGCCTTGATCCATTGGGACGCCGGAAGGATCTTCGCCATCTCTTCGTCTCTCCAGCGCTCGACCCCGTTCTCATTGAAGGTTTGAGGCCGGGCCTTGATTCTTCCCTTGAAATGCGTTCCCGGCGCGTATGTGAACGGGCCCGCACCATCGTCTATATCCGACAGATAGACGAAGAGCTTGAGAATCAGGTGATCTTCACGATCCTTATGCCAGAGCTGGGATTCACGCGGCTCTCCGAGGGTGATCACCGTATGCCAGATGTTGTAATACCTGATCTGCGTGTACATTCCGAAGTATTCATTTGCAATCCGTAAAATCTGCGGATGCAGGGCGAGACGTGCGAAAACGCTCTCGGGATCGAGCGCCGGATGTTCACCCAGCAGTTGCAGGAGAAATGTCTTGCGGCCGATCTCATCGGAATCGGCCTGCGATCTGGCCTCGGCGAGTTGCGCGGCATGCGCCGCTTCAAGCCCGTCGACCGCCTGCCGCAACTCAAGGAAGATGTTTTCAAGCCCGGCCAGTCTCTCGACAGACGAAAGGGCAATGCCGTCACGATTGAGACTCTCGACAATCCTTTCGCCTTCACCAGGCAAATCGTTGCGATCCTTACGATAATCGAGTGTTGACCGGAGATTGAAAACATAGCGCCAGGTCGGCATAAAATGACGACCCGCATAGACCAGCCGGCTTCGAATTGACATGGATTAGACCAGATCAGCGAAGGACTTTTCCATTCGCCGAAAATAGAATGCTCCGCCTGCCAGGGCGACAAGCGCGACAATTGCCGAAACGAGGAGCATCGGCCGCGGTGCAGTCTCGACGTTGAGCAGTGACCAGCGGAACCCTTCGACCACACCAGCCATCGGATTGAGCCCGTATAACGTTCGCCAGGGTTCGTTCAACAGGCTGCTCGGGTATGCAATCGGCGTCGCCAGCATCCAGAACTGAGTGATGAACGGAACCACGAACTTGACATCCCTGAATTGCACATTGAGAGCCGAAAGCCAGAGCCCGACTCCGAGCGATGTGATCAGAGCCAGCAGCAGAAATACCGGCGTCCAGAGTATCTTCCAGGATATCGGCACCTGATAATAGAACATCATCACCACCAGCACGCTGAATGCCAGAATAAAGTCGATCACTCCCGCGATCACCGTCGCCAGCGGGATCGCAAGCTTCGGAAAATAGACTTTGGTAATCAAATTTGAACTGCCGACAAGGCTGTTCGATGATTGTGCCAGCCCGTTGGCGAAGAATGTCCACGGAACAAGCGCCGCATAACAGAAAATCGGATAGGGAATGTTGTCGGAGGGGACTTTCGCCAGCCGGCCGAAGAACAGGCTGAAGACGAGCATCGTGAATAGCGGCTGGATGATCGCCCACGCCGCTCCCAGGACCGTCTGTTTGTATCTGACCTTGATGTCCCGCCAGGTCAGAAAATAGATGAGCTCGCGGTACTCCCACAACTCCGCCAGCTTGAGCGATACCCATCCTTGCGACGGTTCGATCCGATGTATATGTAAAACAGGTTGATGATCCATTTGAGTTGAAGGTTAAAAGAAGAAAGCAGGAAGTTGGAAGCTTAATAATGGAAGCAAAATATGAAGTTTGAAGTACATGGCAGAATGATCATTATTGTATTGCGACTTTCAACTTTTCACTTTCAACTTCCAGACGCACTTCGTCCATCATTTGCAGCACCATGAAAGGAAACCTCATGCCGAGGCAGCATCGGATTTTTCAATCGATGTGGAAGGTCGTCTAATCCAGCGCGACCTACCAGGTCGTTATTCGTTCATAATATCCGGACATTTCATTTCGGTCTTACAGTTCTGCACAGATCTGTCCAGTCAGCCGGAATTGCCGGCTTCACAACAGCAGACGTGACTCTGAGTTTGATTCCGAAGCGCCCCTTGCAGGAAGTCGAAGATAAGAATTGGCATAGTGGAAGATGGTTTTTGAATCGCTCACCACAAGTCGAAATTATACACTGCGGATGGTCTGTGTAAATAGAAAAGGTGATTGAAGACGGCGTGTTAGAGGCACATGAGACACCAAAGAAAATGCCGGAAGCATGATTTCCATGCTCCCGGCATTTTTGACTGATGCGACGTATTCAGCCGATCGCTTACTGAGCAACATAGTTGCTGCGAAGGAGCTTGAACGACGTCCCGTTCGGATGCGTGGCTACTGCATCACGGTTACCGAGCGGAGTGTTCTGAGTCGTCTTGGCAGACAGGACGATCCGGTCTTCTTCGATCTGGTTGATCGTGACGGTGATCTGTGATCCGCCACTGCAGAAAGAGGTGCAATCGAATCGAATCTGCGTGCCCTGCGTGAAGCCCGTCCCGGTGATTGTCATCGTAACGATATTGAATCTGGGGATCTTGGCCGGTGTCACGCTGGTGATGGTCAAAGGTCGCGGCAGGACTTCGACGATCTGCGGCTCGCTTGTGTTGACGCCGCCCTTGCCGTCGGAGACGGTGAGGGTGATCGAGTGCTGGCCAACCGGGATGATCGCACTGGCCAGAGCGCCTTCCGCGATGATCTGATCGCCATCCTTCCAGACATAGGTCAGAGGATCGCCGTCCGGATCGCTCGACATCGAAGCGTCAAGCTGAATGGTGGCGCCGAATTTTGACGTAGCCTGGACCGTTGCCGGAAGCGCCGCAGCTTTGGCGACAGGCGGTTTGTTGTTTGGGTCACCGCCACCGCCGCCGCCGGGGTCGCCGCCACCGCCGCCGCCGCCGGGATCACCGCCACCGCCGCCAGGCCCGTTGCCGGTGCCGTTTTCATCGTTCTCGACATCGCTTATCTGAATGCGGAATGGGAGTGTTGAGAAGACACCGCCCTTCGTGTCTTTTGCGATGATGCGGACATTCGAGGCCACGACCTGGTCACCCTCCTGGGGGTTGATATTCAGAGTGGCTTTTCTGGCTACCGGATCGATCGAAACTATTTGTGCATAGGACGGAGCATTAACCAATGTAAGAATGACCGAATCATTTTCAGGATCGCTCGCCTGCAGAATGATCTGACGAGGTTTGCCGATGACGACATATTGGTCATTCAGGTTGTTCAGGTATGGGGCTTTGTTGCCGGCGACTCCTCCAATGGTCGGCAGAGTTGCAATGCCCTTGATGATTGTGACGGTCATCGAGGCCTTGGATTCGTTGCCTGTCGTGTCGCGTGCCGTGAAAGTGACAGTCGTCTTGCCGATCGGGAAGACGCTGCCCGGCAGTTTCGATGCAGTGACCGACACGAAACCATCGACCATGTCATAAGCGAACGGCAGCGGGAAGTTGAGCGCCACTCCGGCGAACGACCCTGTCGTCTTGGTGATGTTCGACGGGATGCCGCTCAACTGCGGCGGGGTGGTGTCGATCACTTCGACGATGGCGGTCTTCGGCTCGCTCACCTGACCGCTCGTGTCGGTGACGAGGAGCGTTATGTAATGGAGCCCGATGCCCAGTCTGTAATCCGAGACCGGAGCCGTCGAGATCAGAGTCTCGCCGTCGTACCATTTGTAGGTCAGGACGTCCTCAGAGTCCGGGTCCGTCGAAATGCGGCCGTCCAGTCGGACGATAGTCCCATTTACGCCGCGAGCTTCGTTGTAAACCGGGATCGATTCGAAGTTGGCTACCGGCGCATTGTTGTTCGGGTTGTTGGCTGTCGTGCTCAACTGGAAGCTGTCAGTGACGGCCAGTACGTGGAACGACTGTCCGCCGTTGATGCCTCCCATCCATATACCACTTCCAATCTGGGCGCTGAAGGCCGCCTCGGCCTTGTTATTGACCCATGGGAAGATGGGAGAACCCGGCGTCATCTTGAGCCAGCCCCTGCTCCCCTTGAGGATCGAACTGGTGATCGGCGGAGACAGGATGCTTGTTCGAATCTGACCGACTCTCACTTCTATGCCGCCGATTGTAGCCGACGCCTGACCGAGCAACTCGTCATAAGCGGTGACCTGCACCGAACCGCGTGTGTTCGGTGCCTCGAGCAGGCTTGCCGGCGGACGGAAATATCCGAGCAGCGTCGTATTGTCGACCTGACTGGCCAGACCGTTGATCGCCAGAGTGGATGGCAGGCGGTCATATTCAACATCGTTGAAGATCAGATCAGCCGTCTGATTTTCAGGATTATTCGGCACAGATCCGGCCGAGTTCTTGGCGATCGCAATCGCATTGTATCCGGCGGGTTGTCCGTTCTGATCCTGCACCTGAGCGCTGCCGATCAGGAAGTTGAAATTCAGAGGTTTCGCAGTGTTGTCGATTGCCGTGGCGATGACCCAGCCCTTTTGATTGGGAGAGACATCGTTCGGGTCGAGCGACAGCGACTGATTGGGCAGGACCGAAATCACCGATTCGACCGCACCAGGTGAATCCACAAGGCCAGTGTAGAAGACTCGAACACGCGCCTTCTGCGTCGGATGGGTATTGGTGATGTTGATCCGTGAGCTGCCATAAACGCCGCTTGTGAACCGTGGATAGATGAGCACGCTGCCCGACTTCATTTCACTTGCGCCGAGCGCGCCGCCATCGGCATCAGGCAGGTTGGTGGTGATGACCTCGTTGGCTGCCGAATCAGGCGCCACGATCGGCATGCTCATGGTGAAGCTGTCGAGCCGGCTCAGGACCTGCATCTGACGGACGTTGTTGAGCGGGCTGCCTGTTCCATCAGTCAGGCTGATGCCCAGAACAGGCACCGGCGCACTGTCGATCGATGCCGAAAATCTGCCCCACGCCGGGCTGCCGGGCGCGACAAATGTGTCGAGCGCCGGATCAGACCATATCTGTCCTACCGAATCGCTCAAACCGCAAGCACCGTTGACAACCTTCGGATATGGTCTGCCGGTATTGTCAAAAGCGATGGCGGTGAATTGCAGATTCTGTGAAGCCGTGCTCGCCAGGCTCGCCTGAGGGCTGATGACAGCGACATCCGTTCGCTCTGCGCCTGCGCCGATACTCGGGTCCTGCGACTGAATGTTGTCCAGAGCGATCAACTGCGGGAGACGGTCATAATCGGTGTCATTGAAACGGATCTGAGCCGCTGTCTCGCCTTCGAGAACCGGTACCGGGCCGCCAGTCCGTTTTGAGACGCTCACGGCATTGTATGAAGATTCGTGCCCGTTAGCATCCTTGATGCTGGCGCTGCCGATCAGCCAGTTGAACTGAGTCGGCCAGCCGTTGGCATTGACCGCCGTCACGATGACATAACCGGTGTTTCCGGGGTTCACATCGCTGGCCAGCAGTGTCCGCGTCTGATTTCCGGCCAGATTCAGAAAGATGCTCTCGACCTGGCAATCGTGAATAAAGAAGATACGAACAGAGGCGCCGTCGCTCGGATTTGCGTTGGTCAGCGAAATCAATGTGTTGACACCGCTCGGATTGGTCGAACTGCTTGTGTATTTAGGAAATAAAAGCAGACTTCCGGCTTTGTTGCTGCTCGCAGCGCTCTTCGGCCCGTTTGATCCGACAATCGGCATACCCGGACCGACGATCGGCTCGGTGTAGACCATTGTAGCGGTCAACGTCGAGGCGATTTTGCCGAAAATTCCGGGCTGCGCGGCCGACGCTGTTCGCCATGCGAATAGACCGGCGCCGATCATTGCAACAGCAAGTATGGCTGCCGCTGTCCGACGAATGTGACTGGTATGTGATCGAATATACTTCATGGTAGTGTAAATCTTGGTAAACTCCCAATTGTGAGGGTTAGAATGCATAACAATATCTCCCCTGCAGAGACCTCGCGGATTACCAATCTGTTCAGATGCATTCGCAAGGTTCAGTCTGATCAAGTCCTAAAACATCCTTTTTATAATAGATCGACGTATCCAACCGGCGACTCCTCTCAACACGGAGGGTCGTTAAATGTCACACATGAGCCTTCATCTCAAAAAAGCCGCCATGTGATCTGGGTCGAATCCGAAATTAATCAATTCAAGGGGTAGAAATTCGGCTTGATGTGGGGCTGCGTTCAAGCGTTACTTCTTAAAATCTGCGTTATATCCGCTTAAACGGGGTGCGGACGATCAGTTAGAGCGAATCGATTAAGTGGGCTCATCCCGTGAGGGCTCGCTCTATCGCAAAGAAGACTATCATAACAGGTCTCATGCAGCAAGATAATTTATCTACAGGGTTTAGCGTGGTCTGCGCACGCGGTGACCGTTCCAATAGACACGTCACTGATTCGCTTACGATAACTTTGACTGGCGCCTTTGAGCCGATATAATCAAAATATGAAATCGATCGACATCATAATTATGATTGCCTGATATAGATCCAAAAGCGGCGCCGGCTGGCTGCTGACTGGATCGGGAGGAGTAATCAAGCCATGAATAACATCAATAAAAAGATACAGGAAGCAGTGATACTGAGTGCGACAAGAACCGCAATCGGGAAATTTCAGGGGGCGCTCAAACCGTTAACGGCGCCGGAGATAGGTGCGATTGCAGTGCGTGCTGCGATCGAGCGTGCGGGGATAGATGCCGACCAGATAGATGAGGTAATTATGGGGTCGGTTCTGCAGGCCGGGCTGGGTCAGAATCCGGCTCGCCAGGCGGCTTTACGGGCAGGTATTCCGAACAAGGTCTCCGCGTTGACCGTCAACAAGGTCTGCGGTTCCGGATTGAAATCCGTCATGCTTGCGGCCCAATCGGTCGCGCTGGGTGACAACGAACTGATTGTTGCCGGCGGGATGGAATCGATGAGCAACGCGCCATATCTTTTAATGAAGGGGCGAGACGGCTATCGGATGGGGAATGGCGAAATCATCGACGCCATGGTTCATGATGGTCTGTGGTGCGCTTTTGACAAATGGCACATGGGTGAAACCGGCGAAGTAGTGGCCGAGAAATATCAGATCACGCGGCAGCAGCAGGATGAATACGCTGCCCTTTCACAGCGGAGGGCGATCGCAGCCATCAGATCGGGCAGGTTCAGGGATGAGATCTGTTCGGTTGAGATACCTCAACGCAAGGGTGATCCGGTTATTTTCGACACCGATGAAGGGCCACGGGAGGATGCATCAGTCGAGTCGCTCGCAAAGCTCAAGCCGGCGTTCAGATCTAACGGCACTGTCACGGCCGGGAATGCGTCCACAATTAATGACGGAGGCGCGGCGCTGGTGGTCGCATCAGCGGAAGTGGCCGCCCGGCTTGGACGCTCGCCTCTGGCACGAATAGTTGCACAGGCGACTGCCGGCCTCGAGCCCAGGATGGTCATGATGGCGCCGGTTGATGCCGTCAGGCTGGTCGCTTCGAAGGCCGGATGGAATCTGGGCGACGTCGATCTGTTCGAATTGAATGAGGCATTCTCGTCGCAATCGGTGGCTCTGCTCAACCAGCTTGAACTCGATCCGCAACGCGTCAACGTCAACGGGGGAGCCGTCGCGCTCGGCCATCCGATCGGAGCCTCCGGTGCGCGTGTCCTCGTAACACTGATTCACGAAATGATCAAACGCGAAGCGCGTCGTGGAATCGTCAGCCTCTGTCTGGGCGGCGGAAACGCGGTAGCAATGGCTGTGGAAAGGTGAATGAGTAGAAAGTAAAAAGTAGAAAGTAGAAAGTACGAAGACATGGCCACTTCTTACTTTCTACTTTTTACTTTTTACTTTCTACTTTCTACTCTACTGCCTACTGCCCACTTTCTACTTTCTACTTTCTACTTTCCACTTTCTACTTTATACTTTCACCCATGATCTTTTGCCAACGCTGCAAGAAGGCCAATACGAATGATGCAGATCATTGTGAGGAATGCGGCGCCTATCTGTTGTTGATCTCCAGACCGGCCAGCTCATCCTCGACGGAACTGCTCGAAAACACGCTCGAAGAGCATCTGCTTGAACGGGTCAGTGCACTTGAATCGGCGCTCGCCCGGGCGAACGAGCGTTTCGAACAGCTGCTGGATCTTGCTCAGCAACAGGCGACCGGAAGCTTCTACGATCACATGATGCTCGAAGCGCTGACCGAGATCCTGACCGAGATGCGTGCCGTCAATCCCGATGAGCTGGAGCAGCGCTGGCGGAATCGTGTTGCCCGGCATTATGAAGAGACGGTCGAGCGTGAACGCCTGGACGAGCGTTGCGAACAGATCATCGCAGTCTATCGAGGCTTGACGCGCGAGGACTTCATCGATCTTGTCGAAGAGGGAACGCTGCTCATCTCGGAGGGGCGAACTCGAAGGGGACTGCGCATGCTGGAGAGCGCGCTGCTGCTCGACGAACGCAATCCCGAGCTCTGTTTCACCATCGGTGAGTATTATTTTCATCTCGGCAAGTCACTTGAAGCGGCTGTTTATCTGCGCCGCACACTTGATGAGCAGGTAAACCATTTCGGAGCGCGGCTGCTGCTTGGTCTGATCAGCGGAGACGAAGGCGAGGCCGAATCAGCCAGGATCCACCTGCAACGAGCGCTCGAACTTGACGAAAGCTCATTCGCGGCCCATTACGGTCTCGGGCGTCTGCTGGTTCGTGAGGGCCAGCTGGTCGCAGCATTGCAACACCTCAAACGCGCACTCGCGCTCAACCCGACGCCCGAGATGCATTACCTGGTCGGTCGGGCATACTGGGACCAGGGCAGATCCGAACAGGCGCTCAAACATCTCCAAAAAGCCATCCGTCTTGATCCTTCTTTTGACGCCGCACAGTATGGTCTCGGATTCATCTACTGGCATTCAAATCGGACCACCGAAGCGCGCGAGCATTTCCGCGCCGCATATGAGATCAATCCTCAGGACTCCGACTACCGCACTGCGGTTCAGGCGCGTGTCGGCGACAAACTGCCTGTGCCTCCGGCTGCCGGTTGGTCCGCCATCTTCTCGAGACGCAAGGCGAAGATCACCGAAGCGCGCTTTATCGACCTGCTCCTGAGAGATCTCAACTCATTCTCTATCTCACTCCTTCAGGCCAGAAAAACGCCCAGAAAATAGCTGGAAAGTGAAAAAGTCGATTCCCCACTTTTCATTTCGGTTTCTGACAGCACCGGTGATATAATTCGAGTAATTCAATTGAGTGCATTTCAGGTAATACATCCGCCGGCAGGCGAAAACACAGCGGGCTAGACAATTAAACTTTCGTGGCGCGGGTCTGCGCGGATACCGTCAGTACGGATACCGACTGCTGACCTGTGACATGAATCAATCAGGATAAGGACAAGATCATAATGGCGATTGAAAAAAGTGAAAAAGCGAAAGCAGTCGAAGCCGCGCTGCTCAATATCGAGAAACAGTTTGGCAAAGGCGCGATCATGCGACTCGGAGATCAACGGGTAGAAGAGATCCCGGTCATATCGACATCGAGCATCGGCATCGATGCGGCAACGGGAGTCGGTGGACTGCCGCGGGGCAGGGTGATCGAGATTTACGGTCCCGAAAGCTCAGGTAAGACGACTCTAGCTCTTCATGTCGTAGCAGAAGCTCAGAAGGCAGGCGGAATTGCGGCATATGTCGATGCCGAACACGCTCTTGATGCAGTCTACGCCGAAAAGCTTGGCGTCAAAATCGATGATCTCTTCATCTCGCAGCCGGATTCCGGCGAGCAGGCGCTCGAGATCACAGAATCCCTGGTTCGATCGAACGCGGTCGATGTGCTGGTGATTGACTCTGTAGCAGCGCTGACACCGCGCGCCGAGCTCGAAGGCGATATGGGCGACAGCTTGCCCGGTTTGCAGGCCCGTCTGATGTCGCAGGCGCTGCGCAAATTGACAGCTGTGGTCGGCCGGTCCAATACCTGTCTCATCTTCATCAATCAGATTCGCGAAAAGATCGGCGTTATGTTCGGATCGCCCGAAACGACGACCGGCGGTCGGGCTTTGAAGTTCTACTCGACGATCCGCATCGATATTCGACGTATGACACAGATCAAGGACGGCGAAAACATTGTCGGCAGCCGGACCAAAGTCAAAGTCGTCAAGAACAAAGTCGCTCCGCCGTTCAGAGAGGCGGAATTCGATATCATGTACGGCGAAGGGATCTCGAAGTTTGGCGAACTGATCGACATCGGCGTCGATAAGAAGGTCGTCGAAAAATCTGGCGCCTGGTTTTCGTATAGAGGCGAACGACTTGGCCAGGGTCGTGAAAATGCCAAGAATACACTGCGCGATAACAGTGAGCTCTGTGCGCGCGTCGAAAGAGAGGTTCGTGAGGCGCTCGGAATCCTGAAGCCGAAATCAGCGGCTGCTGGTGCTCCGGCTGCCAATCCGCCGGCCCCTCAACCCGCCCAGCCTGCCGCCGCCAAACGCGGAGCCGCGAAGGAAGCTGAAGAATAAGTAACTGATGTTACGCAATAAATTTCGCACGATTGTTTTGAAGAGTCCATAAAAACTTCCATGCCTGAGCCTGCGAAGCAGGTGAAAGCATAGAGCCCAGGGTGAAGCGAGGCCGTCAGGCAGAGCGGAACCCTGGGCCCGTGGTGATTATTGGTAACCAGCCCGCGAAGTGGGCGGCAGCTTAAACGAGATCGGGCTCATGGACGAACCATCTGCCGCCCACTTCGCGGGCTCGACAGATTACGGGGGCGCCGAAACCCGGGGCTTCGCTCGGCCTGACGGCCTCGCTACACCCCGGGCTACACTCTATGACCCGCTTCGCGGGTCGGGGACTAGTCAAATCATTTTCGAATATTATCGATGCGTTACATCAGTAAGTAAAAAGTAGAAAGTAGAAAGATGGAAGGGCCAATATTTTAAGCAAAAGCGGAAATCATCTCGCGGTTTCTTACTTTCTACTTTCTATTTACCAATCAGAGTAACATTGAATGGCAAAGCGACTGACACAACTTGTCGATTGTGCTGGTTGAGCGTCGAAGCTTGCGCCAGGCGCACTCGCTCAGGTTCTGAGCGGGCTTCCCGTACAACCTCATAATCCGGATCTGTTGGTTGGCTTCGAAAACGCCGATGATGCCGCAGTGTATCGATTACGCGAAGATCTGGCGCTGGTTCAGACGGTCGATTTCTTCACCCCGATCGTCGATGATCCTTTCGATTACGGCCGCATCGCCGCGCTCAATTCGATTAATGATGTCTGGGCCATGGGCGGGACTCCAATCACCGCCCTGGCTATCACGTGCTTTCCGAAAAAGGGAGTGGATTTCTCGATTCTGGCCGAGATCATGCGAGGAGGTCTGTCGATATTGACTGAAAACGGTGTCGCCCTGGCAGGAGGGCACAGTGTCGAGAACGATCAGATCATGTTCGGGTACGCTGTCACCGGTGTCATACATCCTGATCAGTATGCCTCGAACGATCGCGTTCGACCCGGAGATCTGCTGCTGCTGACCAAGCCGATAGGGACAGGAGTCATTTCGACCGGCATCAAGTTCGGCAAGGCGAGCGCTGAGGTCGCCGCCGGTTCGATTGCAACCATGCTCACTTCAGGCAGCAGGGCTGCCGAGGCGATTCGTGAATTCGGCATTCGCGCAGCCACCGACATCACCGGATTCGGTCTGATCGGACATTCATGGGAGATTGCGAAAGCCAGCCGGGTCACCATCGAACTGAACTCGGAACGCGTGCCATTGCTGCCCGGAGCTCTCGATCTGGTGCGCAGAAAGATGCTCACTCAGGGTGATCGAACGAATCGCGAATACGTCGGAGACAACGTGTCAATCGAAAAAGGGATCTCGAGGGACCTGGTTAGCCTGCTCTACGATCCTCAAACGGCCGGAGGGATGCTGATCTCGGCGTCACCTGACAAGGCCGAGGGACTTCTCGCCCGCCTCAGGGAAGACTATCCGCAAACAGCCGTTATCGGCCGGGCCCTTGAATTCGACGGCCACGCAATCATCGTCAAGTGAGCCCGGACTTCAACCTCGATCGATTAAATCAGGGAGGGAGGAGAACGTGACTACGCCATCCAAAAGCAGCAGCCAAATAACCGGATTCGCATTGATTGAAGATTACCGGCGTGTCAGATCGACGACGATGCGGATTGTCGATCCGCTCGAAACCGAGGATTATGTCGTGCAGACGGCTGAATTTATGAGTCCGCCACGGTGGCATATCGGCCATACGACATGGTTCTTCGAGACGCTGCTGCAAACATACCTTCCTGGATATACCATCCATTCCGAGGATTTCCTCTACTTTTTCAATTCTTATTACGAAGGATTCGGCAAGCGAATCGAACGCGCACGTCGTGGCACCAGATCGCGCCCAACAGTGAGTCAAACTGTCGAATATCGGCGCCGCATTGATTCGAAGATGGAAGAATTTCTTGAAACGATCGACCGGCGGGCTGATGCGAAGGAACTGCATGCTCTGGTCAGACTTGGACTAGAGCATGAAATACAGCATCAGGAACTGCTTGTTTACGACATTAAACATCTGCTGTGCGACCTTTATGATGCGCCTCGAACACTTGCGCCTGAAGCGATTGCAAAGGTTGATGGTGCGGCGAGCTTCTCAGGCGGACTCTTCACACTCGGTTATTTCGGCGGGGAATTCGGCTGGGACAACGAAAAGCCCGAGCATCATGTCTATCTTGAGGATTATTATCTCGATCGAGCTCCTGTCAGTTGCGGCGATTACCTGAAGTTCATGCTCGACGGAGGCTACGACGATTGGCGCTGGTGGCTTTCTGCCGGGTGGGACGTCGTCACCCGTGAGCGTTGGAGATCGCCGCTTTACTGGGAATTTGATGATGGTCGATGGATGATCAGAGACTTTCATGGTCTACATTCTGTCGAAAAGATGGCTGACCATCCGGTCGCTCACGTCAGTTATTTTGAAGCTTCAGCATACGCCAAATGGGCCGGAAAGCGATTGCCGACCGAAGCTGAATGGGAACACGCGGCCAGTTACGATCAGCAAACCGGAATCAAAAGTCGCTTCCCGTGGGGGGACGGGTCTCCAGGGCCTGAGCTGGCCAATCTGTTCGAGAACCAGTTGTGGGGGACGGCTCCGATCGGGGCGTTTCCGGCTGGAGCCAGCCCTGGCGGTTGCCATCAGATGATTGGCGATGTCTGGGAGTGGACGAATTCAGATTACGCACCTTATCCCGGATTCAAGACCGAATTCAACGAATACAACGATAAATGGTTTGTCGGGCAGAAAGTGCTCCGGGGTGGATCTTTCGCTACTCCGCGCAGCCATATCCGTGCGACCTATCGCAACTTCTTTCACCCGCATGAGCGATGGATGCTTGCGGGTTTCCGCTGCGCCGGGGATAAGGCGTAGTTTCCAGTGAAGAGTAGTTTCCAGTTTTCAGCAACAGGTTCGCAACAATATGCGATCGCAGTAACTGATCGAAATATATTTAACTGGAAACAACACCCTGCCGGTCAGCAAACTGGAAACTTTAAACTGGAAACATTCTTCGTAGCTGAGCGGTCACAAAGAATATTATATAACTGATGTTACGCAGAGACAATGATCGGAAATTGCTTGAGTTGTCCTGAACCCGCGAAGCGGGTGGGCAGAATATAGCCCGGGGCGGAGCGAGGCCGCCAGGCCGAGCGAAACCCCGGGTATTGGTATCATCATTTCATCAAGCCCATGAAATGGGCGGCAGATTTCTCGATGACGCCTGACTCTTCCGCACAGGCTATCGCCCACTTCGTGGGCTTGCCAATTTTGGTGGACGGGACCCGGGGCTTCGCTCGGCTGGCCTCGCTCCACCCCGGGCTCTATTCTTTCGCCTGCGTTGCAGGCTCACAGAAGAATATGCTTGAGAAACCCAAAAATTTGTCAAATCGATTTTAAAGGACTCTTCTGCGTAACATCAGTTATATAAATTTGCCTGAATTTGAGTGTTGATGTATGTTGTGGCTTCGAAACGCAATCAAAAACAGTATCTCTGGAGAAATCATCATCTATGTCATTCGCTGACGCACCTGCGATTGCCCCATTGAACCCTCCGCGACGGATATTGCTGGGCCCCGGGCCGAGCCCTGTCGATGATCGTGTCCTGCGGGCGATGAGCGCTCCGCTGCTGGGGCACCTTGATCCGCTATTCGTTCGGACGATGGATGAGGTTCAGGTTCTGCTGCGGTACGTCTTCGAAACCAACAACAGTTTGACGATTCCGATTTCTGGGACCGGCAGCGCCGGAATGGAGGCCGCGGTCGCCAATCTGATCGAACCTGACGAAGAGATTGTCATCTGCATCAACGGCTATTTTGGTGAGCGAATGTACGAGATGGCAACTCGTGTCGGAGCCAGGCCGATACGCGTCGAATGCGAATGGGGAGGCCCGGTTGATCTCGAGAAAGCAAGAGCCGCATGGCGTGCATCGAATGCCTCTGTTCTGTTTGCCGTTCACGCCGAAACATCGACCGGAGTCCTACAGCCGCTCGAACCTTTGCGTGAGATAGCAGACGAGCGAGACGGTTTTCTGATGATCGACAGCGTGACCAGTGTCGGAGCCCATTCCATCGGCGTCGACAGAAATCGTATCGATGCCTGTTATGCCGGGACTCAGAAGGCGCTATCGTGCCCGCCGGGACTGGCGCCGGTGACTTTCAGTGATCGGGCCGTCGATAAGATTCGAGCCCGCAAAACCAAGGTTAGCAGCTGGTATCTCGACACCACTCTGCTTACTGCATACTGGGCCGATGCGGGCGGCGGTCAGCGCACTTATCATCATACTGCGCCGATCACGATGAATTATGGTCTGCACGAAGCTCTGCGTATGGTCGCTGAAGAGGGTCTGGATGAACGCGCGAAGCGACACCAGCGCAATCATCGCGCTCTGGTGGCTGGAATCGAAGCCATGGGGCTTTCGATGCAGGTTGATCCGGATTACAGGCTCTGGACTCTCAATGCCGTCCGCATTCCTGAAGGCGTCGATGATGCCAGCGTCCGCAGCCGGCTGCTGCAGGAGTTCGACATCGAAATCGGAGGCGGCCTCGGAATCTTCAAGGGCAAGGTCTGGCGTATCGGACTGATGGGCGCCGGCAGTACTGAAAACAACGTGCTGTTGCTGCTCGCAGCGCTTGAAAAAGCCCTCGCGCACGAAGGTTACAGGGTGAAGGATTCCGGTGTCAGCGCTGCAAATGAATTTTATAGCGTGAATTGAAGGAGTAGATGGGATGTACTGTCCGCGATGTGGATCGCCGAACACCGATACCACCAAATACTGCCGCCAGTGCGGGCTGCCGATGACCCAGGTTTCCGGCTATGTCTCAACCGGTGGTACCGGTATGCTCGCTCCGATTCCTCCGGCCGGCAGCTCGCCGATCGACAAAGTGACTGAAGGTCTGACCCTCAAACAGCGTCTGGTACTGACGATTCTGCTCTGGCTCATCTCTCCGGCATTGCTTGCAGTCCTCGATGAGACTCTTGGCGGATTCGGAATCATCGACAGGATTATACCTTTTGCCGCCATTCTCATGCCGGTCGGAATCGTCTGGGCTGTCTTCCGATACAAGGCTAAAAAACACCTTCTCGAAGCGCAGGCGGAACATTCTCAGATCGCCCCGCCTCAGGCCATGCCGGTTTCATATCAGCAGCCCGCGATCGAACAGGCGCCCTATCGCCCACCCATCGAACCACCCAGAACCAATCCGCTAACAGTTGAAAAATCCATGCCCGGCAGCGTGACTGAAGACGATACAAGGCATTTGCCGGGGCGGGAGCAGTGAAAAGTAGAAAGTAAAAAGTAGAAAGTAGAAAGAAAAGAGCCGTGTATTGATGTTTAGAGTTTTCAGTATTTTGGACGGCTGTAGTCGTTTTTAAGATGGCAAGGGATCGTTTACGATTTAAACCAACCGATGTAGAAGCGGCTGGAAACTGGAAACTCTAAACTTCAATACACAGCTCTTTTCTTTCTACTTTCTACTTTTTACTTTCTACTTTTTACTGCCTACTCCCAGCCCCAGCACCTCGCGACAGTACTTGAGGCTCTTCTCGAGCTCTGCCAGTTGAAATTCCTGCTCCGCGATTTTTCGGTCCATCCCGGCAGGAGGAGAGAACCCAGCGACCGGCTTGCCGCGCCTAGCCATTTGGCTGAATCCCATAAATTCTTTCGCGCGCAGATCAGCGTATGGCGTCCAGAACTCAAGCTTTTTATAAGTGTAGGGGCGGACGAATCCCGAGATGATCTCTAACTGAACATGTACGCCCGGGCAGAGCTCGGCGAAGCGGTCGAAATATCGCGGCCAGTCAACCAGGCCCTCGCCGATTGCAGTCCATGCGACCATTGCGCCATCGGCCGTTTCCCAGACCATCGAATCGCGGATTCCGGTGGTCACGGCATACGGGCCGAGGACCTCGAGATTTTGCATGGGATCTTCGAGCGTCCACGTGGCGTTGCCCGAATCGAGCGTGGCGCCCACATAATCGCGACCTGCCTCTTCGATCAGCGACGCCAGTTGCCATGCCTGCATGTCGCCGGCGTGATTTTCAATCGCGATCTTCACGCCGGCATCGATCGCGCGGCCCCGCATCGCCTTGCAGACTCTGATTGTGTCCTTCATACGGGCTGCGAGTCCGCCTTCGCTGCGCCTGTCGTCGGCGTTCCCCTGATAACAGCGGGCGACTCGCGAACCGAGCGCCCGTGCGATGCGAATCGTCAATCCCAGGTGCTCTTCGGCCGTTCCCCAGCGCTTGTTGAAAGTTCCGGATGACGGACAGATGCTCCCCGTTCCGACCTCGATCGCAATCCCGAGGTCATCGGCTTTCGCCCTGATCTCTCTCAAATAAGTGTCACTGTGGTTCTCATAAACATCCAGGTCAGAAAAGAGCACGGTGTCTACCTGCTGCCGCGCGGCATAGTCGAGCAGTTGCGGCGCTTTCCATCCCATCGCGCGGATCGAGAAATTGTCGAATCCGAGCCGCATATTCCGGGATTTGACGGATTGCCTGTCGAACACCGTTGCCGCACCCGCCAGCGCCATTGATTGAACAAACCGGCGCCTTGAAGGGCCGGTCTCTGTTTTTTCAGGTCCCTTACTCATAAAGTTTTCCTGTCAGTTTTTGCCTTTTTATTTTCCTGGACTTACACTGAAGACCATTCTGTAATCCAAAATTGAAGTAACAACTCACCCGCTTCGCGGCTCTGTTGTTACTTTATCATAACGAGACGAGGTCAACATCCATGATTCAGGTAATCGATCGACGTGAGTTTCTTAAACATTCTTTGCAAGCTGCAACAGCAGCCGGTGTCGCCGCTCTTTCCGGCGATCTGCTGAATGCCGCGCCGGCCAAAACACTTTACAGGATTTCACTTGCACAGTGGTCATTTCACAAGGCGCTCTTCAAGAAAGAGATCGACAATCTCGATTTCGCCCGCATGGCCAGACAGGATTTCGGCATCAGCGCGGTTGAATATGTCAATCAATTCTTCAAGGACAAGGCGAAGGACACAAACTACCTGCGCCAGATGAATAAGCTCGCGAAGGATAACGGTGTCACCAATCATCTGATTATGATCGACGGCGAGGGGGCGCTCGGAGACCCAGATCCGGCCAAACGCCAGCAGGCGATCGAGAATCATTATCGCTGGGTCGATGCGGCCAAATTCCTGGGTTGCAGAATGATCCGCGTCAATGCGCAAAGCCGCGGCAATTATGACGAACAGATGAAGCTTGCCGCTGAGGGCTTGAGCAAGCTGACCGAATATGGCGCCAAACAGAAGATCGCCATCGTCGTTGAAAATCACGGCGGACTCTCATCGAACGGTCAGTGGCTGACCGGCGTCATGAAACTGGTCAGGCACCCGATGTGCGGAACGCTCCCGGATTTTGGCAATTTCCGCGTCAGCAGGGAAGAGGAATATGACCGCTACAAGGGAGTCACCGAACTGATGACCTATGCCAAGGCGGTCAGCGCCAAATCGCACGATTTCGACGAGCGCGGCGAAGAGACTCAGATCGATTATCACAAGATGATGAAGATCGTACTCGATGCGGGCTATCGCGGCTGGGTGGGAATCGAATATGAGGGAGACAAGATGAGCGAGCCTGACGGCATCAAAGCCACCAAGAAGCTGCTCGATCGCGTCCACGCCGAATTGGCAAAAAAATAGAAAAAAACATCCACAAAGGACACGAAGTAAACACAAAGATAAATCAGTATATCCTTCTTTCTTTGTGATTACTTTGTGCCCTTTGTGGATGTTTTTTCTTCTGCCCTCGTTGGTTGTTTATTTGATGCTAAAAGTCACGACATTGGCCGGTTTCGTATCGACGGTCATAATCAGATCAACCACTCCGCGCATCATCAGAGTTCGTGGAATTGGCCCCAGGTTGGCCTGATCGAGACCGACGAAGTCCGGCGACGGGCCGGCAAAAAGGACCGGCAGAGGCTCACCGCCCAGAGTCACAGGGACATTCATCAACGAGCTGCGACCGCGGAATCCGGTGCCGAAAACAAGCAGGTAGACCTGCTCGGTATCGGCTCCTAGGTCGATCTCGATTGGTTCAAACATGGTTGTCGCCTGATTGAATTGCGAAACCGGTTCAAAGATCTGCTGACCATCCTTGACGCGCAAGACGATGGCCGCGGCAACGCCCTGACCGCTGGCGTTGGCCGAAAACAGGCCCGGCGCAACAGCTTCGACAGGAAATGTACCCTTACCGACTTCAATGCCCGAACGCATGACTGAAACATTCGCCGTGCCGGTTACAGTTGTTGCCGGAACCAGATAGTTGATCTGGCCCGCCGAGACGAAGAAGAGCGGGGCCAGAGTCCCGTTGACCAGCACGGACGTGCCATCCAGCACTGTCGGCAGCGGCAGAGTGTCAGCGACGATAGTATTGACCGACATGCCCTGTCCGAATGCCGCGACGATCGCTTCGGCAGCGAGGGGCGTCGCGAAGCTCGCCGCCGAGACGCTGGCAACGTTCGGAACAGGGGCAGTCGTAGTGATGCTCGCGTTGGTGGTGTAGATCGAGTCTCCGCTGGTCGTTCCATTATTGTTCGCCGCATTTCCCGCCGCATAAAAAGTTATCTGGCCGACATCCTGGGCCGGGGCCTTCCAGGTGAATGTCCATTGTCCGACACCGGTCTGGAACGGATCTGTCCCGGGTGATGTATGGTTGATGTACTGTCGCGTGTTGCCGTTGACCTGAGCCGACTGAAGCTGAGTTCGGTTGTCATTGGTGGTCAGTGTTCCAGCCTGTTTTCCAGTGCTGTCGATCGCCGTCAACTGGAATCCAAAGCGCGTGCGACCGGTTTGAGCCAGCCTCACAGTGATCGTAATATCCTGACCAGGTGTGTAACTTTGCGGAAGTCCGTTGATAGCCAGTGTTCCGCCAAGTGTCCCACCGCCATGGCAATCCGCGCAAGTAGATTCCCCCGGGGCGCCAGTGACGGATGGGATAGGGCTAATTAGTCTGTTAGCGCTGACAGGTGTCCCACCCAATTCATAAACGGCGAAAAGAAAGAGGGAAAGGCAGATCGTCAGAAATTTCAGGCGGCTTGTCGTCATGGGTAAGAATTCCTTCCTTGTCGGATGTGGTTTGTTAAATCGTTTGATTCGTAATGGTCTAACACCCACGAATAAAGAACGTTGGAAATTAATCTCTTGCAAAAGATAATCTGAGTAAGAAGGCGAATATGGAGTGCGGCGGCCCGGCGCCGCTTTGGTATTACTTTCGGAAATCGGCAAAATGGAATACCAAAGCGGCGCCGGGCCGCCGCACTCCATATTCGCCTTCTTATTTGTTTCAGACATAATCTGTCCGAGGATGTCCGATGGGTTTAGAGTCCTGTTATATGGGTTCGGTCTTATTTTTTGACCACCGTGGCGCACTTTTCTCCTCCACAGCCGTGAAACGTGCGGATAAGTGTGCCATTTGCCTGGCGGAGTAGGTCTGACCGCGATGTCAAAAGTTGGGGTGAACGAAGGGGGGATAAATCGTTGAAACCTTATCTTAGTCGATGATCGATACCCTGATCAACGGGCAGGGAGAGCCTTCGCTGGTCGCCAGGATCGCTCTGCCGTCTCTCGAATAGCTGATCGCTTCGCCCTGACGACGGGTCCCCAGGTTGATCCGCGCGGGATCCTGTTTCCAGATCGCGTCGAAATTCTTACCTGATTTTGCCGGCAGGTGGAATTCATAGCCTTGCAGGTAATCGCACAGCAGGACCCGAGACCCGTCTGGCGAGATGTCTCCGCCGGTGATCTTGCCGGCAATGAAGTCGAACGGCGGAGAAGACAGGGTGAGTTCGGCGATACGCGCGAGCTTTTTGACTGTTCCAGTTTTGAGTGGAGCCGCGGCCTTGAAGACGAGTGAAGATTTTTCGGTAGACCGTTTGGTGACGATATAAAGATCGCCGGTGCCGGGGTGGACCATCAACGCTTCGGCATCAAAAGCACCTTCGGGATAAGCAAGCCGAAGAACCTCTGCCGGCTCGGTAGATCGCGGCTTCACTTTGGTCGAATTGGCATCAGAGCGTGTTACCTGAGGCTCGGCGACACGATAGATCAGTAATTCACGCGGTTTTCTTCCGTTGTTCCCGATGTCCCCCAGGTAGAGATACGAAACACCGCGCTTCGGGCCAGGTCCGATGGCAATATCTTCCCAGTCTCTGGCGCGGGCTCCTGTCAGGCGCCAGACACCCTTTTTCGCCCCATTGATCTCGAAGGCATAGATGTACGGGCCGTCTCCGCTGTCGTTATGCGTCCAGAATATCCCCGGATTCCTGCGCGAGGCCGTCAAACCGCTGCTTTCCCTGACGGCCATCTCCCGCAAGTCGGCTATCTTATCGGGATTGCCGTATCCGGCCTTCTGCCCTCCCCCCGAAGGCAATGCATCATCGTCAAAATATGAATTTATCTCATGCGAGTGCAGGATTTGCGCCCAGTGATTGTGTACAAAGACTCCACACAGGCAGATTAAAACCAGGAGGCCAGTCAGAAGACCAAATTTCATTCCAGGCATCGTCAGTTATTACTTCCTCTTCTGTGCCGGCGATTAGGGCATCAACTTCTTTTCAGCTACATCACAACAGGAATACAATATTGGACTGAAATATTTAATGTTTGGAATTGCCGATTTTAGGGCCTCGAAGCCGAACACCGCAAGCGGTAGTTTGGCATTATACCGACCATTTTGTTGGATTTCTCTGGAACCGCAACCTGGATTACATCGTAAAAAACTGATCAGGCTGAACTTAATCTACGATAAGACAGAGGAAAAAAGCATGGAGTACCGACTTCAGTCGGGTAGTTCGGTGGCGAATCTAGTCCCGCCTTGGGTCGGTACCCGATACCAAAAAAATCAGATGAGGAAATCCATGAAGCGAACCTGCCTATTATTAATCCAATCTGTTGTGTTGTTTTCGATGGCCGGGGCGGCCCTGGCGCAGGACACTCAGGCGACGTTGTTTCAGAAGCCGACGGTAAATCAGACCCATATCGTTTTCAGTTATGCGGGTGATTTATGGATCGTTCCGAAAGAAGGTGGCGATGCCCGGCTGCTCACGACCGGAGTGGGTGTTGAAACCGATGCCATATTTTCACCCGATGGTTCGACGATCGCCTTTACCGGGAGTTATGACGGCAATACCGATGTTTACATCGTCCCGGCCAAAGGTGGAGTGCCGAAACGACTGACATATCATCCGACACCCGATATAGTCGCCGGCTGGACAACCGACGGCAGAGGAGTGCTCTTCGCTTCGTCGCGCAATAGTTATTCATCATTCCCGCGTCTATACACAATCAGTACCGAAGGTGGATTCCCAACAGAGCTGCCGTTGCCGATCGCCGAGCGCGGGTCCTTTTCGCCTGATGGATCTCAGATTGCTTACGAGCCACTGCCACAATGGCAACCTGAATGGAAACGGTATCGGGGCGGCCAGACCGACAAGATCTGGCTGGCGCGTCTGTCTGATTCGAAGGTCGAGGCCCTGCCGCGCGAAAACTCGAATGACAGGTATCCCATGTGGGTAGGCAATACGGTCTATTTCCTTTCAGATCGCAGCGGTATGATGTCGCTCTACTCATACGATACGAACAGCAAAAAGGTCACTCGACTGGTCAATAACAACGACCTGGACATCAAATCGGCCTCGGCCTGGAAAGGCGGCCAGGGCAGCAATCCTGTCATCGCGTATGAGAAGTTCGGGACGGTTCATCTTTTCGATATCAGGTCCGGCAAGTCGCAGCAGGTAAACATCCGGCTGGCGGCTGATCTGGTCAATATCCGGCCGCGTTTCGAGAAGGTTGGGAGCCGGATCTCGAATGCTCAAATCTCCCCGACCGGCGCCCGGGCGGTTTTTGAAGCGCGCGGAGAGATCATCACGGTTCCGGCTGAGAAAGGCGACCCTCGCAATCTGACCAACACCCCCGGAGTTATGGAGCGCGATCCGGCCTGGTCGCCGGACGGTAAATTGATCGCTTATTTCAGCGATGAGTCCGGCGAATACGCTCTGCATATTCGTGATCAGAAAGGCGATGGGGAGGTCAGGAAGATTTCGCTGCCTGCGACCTTCTACTATTCTCCGGTCTGGTCTCCCGACAGCAAAAAGATCGCGTTCTATGACAAGAAACTGCAGTTGTGGTATCTCGAAACCGATAAAGGTTCGCCGGTCAAGCCGATCAGGATTGATAAGAACCCGGACGGCTTAAATAATGATGTCATGACTCCTGTCTGGTCACCGGACAGCAAATGGATCACATACGCCAGGCAGCTGGATAATTATCTTCGCGGCATCTTCGTCTATTCACTCGAAACAGCAAAGGCACATCAACTGACGGACGGCCTGAGCGATGCCCGTCACCCTGCCTTCGACGCGAATGGCAAATATCTCTACTTCACCGCGAGCACAAATCTGGGGCCGGCTTTCAGTTTCGCTGAGATGTCGAACTTTCCGCACCAGTCATCCCGCAATGTCTATGCCGTCGTGCTGCGCAAGGATCTGCCCTCGCCGCTGGCGCCGGAAAGCGATGAAGAGAAGATAAAGGAAGATAAGAAGGAAGAGCCTAAGCCTGCCGAGCAGCAACAGGGCGCGGCACAGGCTGGAGCGCCGGGTGCTGCCGCCAGGCCACCGGCAAAGAAGGAGCCGGAACCCGTCAAAATCGATCTCGAGGGCATCGACCAGCGAATCATTGCTTTGCCGATCCCGTCACTGAACTTCCTCAACCTGCGCGCGGGCAAGGCCAACACCATCTACCTGCTTGAAGCTCCGCCGGCCGGTCCGGGTGGTCAGGGAGGCCCTCCGGGATTTACGCTCCACAAATACGATCTGGAAAAACGCAAGTTCGGTAAGGCGATGGATGGAATTACAGGTTTCGAGGTCTCGGCCAACGGCGAGAAGGCGCTGATCCGTCGCGGGCCCGGGTGGATGATAGTGGCGACCGCGACATTGGGTGCGCCGGCAGGACCCGCCGGCCCCGGAGGTCCTCCAGGTCCGGCGGGCGCTCAGATGCTCAAGACTTCCGAGATGGAGGTCCGTATCGATCCGAAGGTCGAATGGAAGCAGATGTACGACGAGGTCTGGCGCGGCGAACGGGATTTCTTTTATGATCCCAATGCGCATGGATTAAACATCGAGGAAGCCAAAAAGAAGTACGCTCCGTACCTTGAATCGATCGCGCATCGCAGCGATTTGAACTATCTCTTCACCGAGATGCTCAATCAACTGACGATCGGACACATGTTCATCTTCGGCGGTGACATCCCAAATCCCAGGTTTGTGCCGGGAGGCCTGCTGGGGTGCGATTATACGGTCGAGAACGGCCGCTATCGCATCTCGCGCATCTTCAACGGCGAGAACTGGAATCCGAATCTGCGCGCTCCGCTGACCCAGCCTGGCGTGAACGTCAAACAGGGCGAATACCTGCTGGCGGTCAATGGGCGCGAGCTTCGTTCTACGGATAACGTCTACAGGTTTTTCGAGAGCACCGCCAACAAGCAGGTGGTCATCAAGGTCGGGCCGAATGCCGACGGTCGCGACGCGCGCGAGGTGACGATTGTGCCGATCGCAAATGAAACAGGACTTCGCAACCGTGACTGGATTGAAGGCAACCGTCGCAAGGTCGATCAACTGAGCGGCGGCAAACTGGCTTACGTCTATGTTCCCGACACCAGCGGCGGAGGTTACACCAGTTTCAATCGCTACTTTTTCTCTCAGACGCAGAAGGAAGGAGCGGTCATCGACGAACGCTTTAACAGTGGCGGATCTCTGGCCGATTACATCGTCGAATATCTATCCCGCCCTCTGCTCAATTACATCTATTTCCGTGAAGGGCGCGATATCCCTACTCCGCTCGGAGCGATCTATGGTCCGAAGGCGATGATCATCAATGAAATGGCGGGCAGCGGAGGCGACGCGCTGCCGTGGTATTTCCGCAAGATGAAGATCGGTCCCCTGATCGGCAAGCGGACCTGGGGCGGGCTTGTCGCTTCATTCCGGCCGCCGCCATTGATGGATGGAGGCGGGGTGACGGCTCCAGATGCGGCTATTTATGGACTCAACGGCCAGTGGGAGGTCGAGAATGTCGGCGTCGGTCCCGATATCGATATCGATCTCGATCCCGCGCTCTGGCGCCAGGGCAAGGACCCTCAACTCGAGAAGGCTGTCGAATGGCTGATGGAAGAACTGAAGAAGAATCCGGCGCCCAAACACAAGCGACCGGCATTCCCGGACTACCATAACGGACGTGCTTCTGACAGGTAAGAATTTCAGACACCGGTCAATTTATCGGATCGCTCGTGGAGCGATATATCAGGAAGGAATTCGTATGAAGAAGGCTCTATTGATCATCCTTATCACCCTCTTAACAGCAACCCTCTGTGCCGGGGTGCTGGCGCAGGAGAAACCGCTCTTGCTGCGGAATCCGACGCTCAGCCGGACGCAGATCGTCTTCGTCTATGCCGGCGACTTGTGGATTGTCGGTCGTGAAGGCGGTGACGCGAGACGCCTGACCACCGGAATGGGCACGGAAACTACGCCGATCTTCTCGCCTGACGGTTCGACTATCGCCTTCACCGGTCAATATGACGGGAATGTCGATATCTACACTGTTCCGGCGACCGGCGGAGTTCCGCGCCGTGTGACATATCATCCGGGAGATGATGCGCTTTCAGGCTGGACGCCTGACGGAAAGAACCTGCTCTTCGTCTCGCAACGGGAAAGTTCGTCGCGAAGATACGCCAGGCTCTTCACGATCCCTGTCGACGGTGTCTTCCCGACCGAGGTCCCGCTGCCGATGGGCTTTGAAGGTTCATATTCGGCCGACGGCTCGCACCTCGCATACGTCCCGCTGCCACGCGGGTTTTCAGCCTGGAAGCGTTATCGCGGTGGCATGGCGACTCCGATCTGGATCGCTTCGCTGGCCGATTCCAGCACCGAAAAACTGCCGCGCACCGATTCAAACGATTTCAATCCGATGTGGATCGGCGACAAGGTCTATTTCCTTTCCGATCGCAATGGTCCGATCACCCTCTTCTCATACGATACGAAGACTAAAAAAGTGAGCGAACTGATTCGCAACAACGGTCTTGATATCAAGTCGGCCTCGGCCGGCCAGGATGCGATCATCTATGAACAATTCGGGACGCTCAATCTTTACGATCTGAAATCCGGCAGAACGAAGAAGGTCAACGTCACTATCAATGCGGACCTGCTGGCGGTGAGACCTAAATACGAGAATGTCGCGACGCGGATCTCAAACGCAGGGATTTCACCCACTGGAGCGCGGGCGATCTTTGAAGCGCGCGGCGAGATCCTGACTGTCCCGGCTGAAAAGGGTGACATCCGTAATTTGACCGGCACCACCGGCGTCGCCGAACGCGATCCGTCCTGGTCGCCGGACGGCAAATGGATCGCCTATTTCAGTGACGAATCGGGTGAATACCAGTTGTACCTGAGAAATCAGACGGGCATGGGCGAGGTGAAGAAGTTTGATCTGGGCTCGCCCCCGTCGTTCTTCTACTCACCGACCTGGTCCCCCGACAGCAAAAAGATCGCCTTCACGGATAAGCGACTCAACATCTGGTATCTGAAGATCGAGGACGGCAAGCCGATTAAAGTCGATACGCTCTCTCGCGGTGGCAACATCGAAGTCAGCTGGGCGCCCGACAGCCGCTGGCTGACCTACACCAAGCCTCTCAAGTCATGGTACAGCGCCGTTTTCATTTACTCCCTGGAATCCGGTAGTGCCCGACAAGTGACAGACGGATTGAGCGATGCGGCGAGTCCTGTCTTTGACGCCAGCGGCAAGCATATCTACTTTACCGCTTCGACGGATATCGGCCCGAAGATCTTCGGTTTCGATATGTCCAGCTACCCGCATCGACCGACCCGCAGCATCTATGTCGCGGTTCTGCGCAAGGACCTGCCTTCACCGCTGGCGCCTGAAAGCGATGAAGAGAAGGTCGCCGAAGAGAAGAAGGCCGATGAAAAGCCAAATGGACCGCCCAACGGCCAGAATGCCGAGAAGAAACCGGATGCCGCCAAACCGGGTGAGAAGAAAGAGCCCACACCGGTGAACATTGATTTCGACAACATCAATCAGCGCATCCTGGCGCTGCCGATTCCCGCGGCCAATTTCGTCGGTCTCATCGCCGGCAAGGCGAATACCTTATTTATTGCGGAGTTGCCGGCCAGCCCCGGTCAGAATGGCGGGGCGACACTGCATAAATATGACCTCACCAAACGCAAGCTCGACAAGGTGCTTGATGGTTTGCAGCGCGGCAGCCTCTCGGCGAATGGCGAAAAACTGCTCTATTCCAGGGGGCCAAACTGGTACATCGTATCGGTCGCTGCCCCGATCAAACCAGGGGACGGACTGCTGAAGACGACAGGGATGGAGGTCTACGTCGATCCGAAGGCCGAATGGGAGCAGATGTATCGCGAAACGTGGCGCATCGAACGCGACTTCTTCTATGATCCCAATCATCATGGTCTGGATCTCAGGATGACGGCGTCGAAATATCGCCCGTACCTCGATTCGCTGGCGCATCGCGCTGATCTGAACTATCTCTTCCAGGAGATGCTGGGCGAACTGACCGTCGGGCACCTCTATGTCAGCGGAGGCGACACGCCCGATCCGAAGCGCGTTCCGGGCGGCCTTCTCGGAGCAGATTACAAGATCGAAAACGGCCGTTACCGCTTTGCTCGGGTCTACAACGGCGAGAACTGGAACCCCGAACTGCGAGCTCCGCTGACGCAGCCTGGAGTCAACGTGGTCGCAGGCGAATACCTGCTGGCCGTGGGTGGTCGCAATCTGACAGCCAGTGACAACCTTTACAGCTTCTTTGAAAGCACCGCCAACAAACAGGTCGTCATCAAAGTCGGTCCAAACCCTGACGGTACTGGTTCGCGCGATGTGACGGTCGTTCCGATCAACAATGAACTCGGACTGCGCATGTTGTCCTGGGTAGAAGAGAACCGTCGCAAGGTCGATCAGATGAGCGGCGGCAAACTGGCCTACGTCTATCTGCCTGACACGGCCGGCGGCGGTTACACCTATTTCAACCGTTACTTCTTCTCGCAAACGGACAAGCAAGGAGTGGTCATTGACGAACGCTTCAACAGCGGAGGCCAGGCCGCCGATTACGTTATCGATTACCTGCGAAAACCGCTTATGAGCTTCTGGGCCCTGCGTGAGGGTGAGGATTTCCGCCAGCCGTTCGGGACCATGCCCGGGCCGAAAGCGATGCTCATCAACGAGTATTCCGGTTCGGGAGGCGATTATCTGCCGTATATGTTCCGTCGTGTCGGACTCGGACCGCTCATTGGCAAGCGGACTTGGGGAGGGCTGGTCGGCATCGGCGGGTATCCCCAACTGGTCGACGGCGGATCGGTCACCGCTCCGCATTTCGCTTTCTACACTCCCGAAGGGGAATGGGCGATCGAGAATCACGGCGTCGCCCCAGACATCGAGATCGAATGGGATCCGAAAGCCTGGCGTCAAGGTAAGGATATTCAGCTCGAAAAAGCCATCAATATGCTGCTCGACGAGTTGAAGAAGAATCCACCGAAGGAGCACAAGCGGCCGCCGTATCCAAATTATCACGCGATTCCGCCGGCCGCCGGGGCCAGCCAGTCGTCCGGCCAGTCAGGTCAGAACTGAAAGGCCCGCACGGCAATGAATTAATCGCAAAGGCCGCGGAGGGGCAAAGATATACAGGGAAGATCAGTGTTCGAATTTTATCCAGTGGGCAGTAATCCGGATATTCATATCCCAATAAAATCTTTGCCCCTTTGCGTTCTTTGCGATTAAATTCTTCCGAACTTAAATGCCAGAAAATTTAGTTTACAGAGTATTTATCCTGATATTAACGTAGTCCATCAAAAAATCCCGAAAGGATCGAGATGAAGAAAATCGCCACGGTATTCATGCTTCTGCTGTTGCTGACTGCGTTCGCGGCGGCGCAGGATAAGCCGCAATTGTTTCAGCGTCCGGCGTTAAGCCGGTCACAGATCGTCTTCAGCTATGCCGGAGATCTCTGGATCGTCGGCCGGGAGGGAGGAGTCGCGTCGCAGCTGACGACCGGCGTCGGATTCGAGAATGGCCCCATCTTTTCGCCTGACGGCACTCAGATTGCTTTTACGGGGCAGTACGATGGCAATACTGATGTTTACGTCGTACCGGCATCGGGTGGAGTACCACGGCGATTGACCTGGCACCCCGCAGCTGATATCGCCGTGACATGGACGCCGGACGGTAAGCGAGTTCTTTTCCGTTCGGCCCGCGAGAGTTACTCACGATTCCAGCGTTTCTTCACAATCCCGGTTGAGGGTGGCCCTGAGACCGACGTTCCGCTGCCGATGGCCGATGACGGTTCGTATTCCCCGGACGGCACGAAACTGGCGTATACACCTCTTGCGCCAGCTTTCGCGCAGTGGAAGAACTATCGAGGCGGTCGGATGACCAAGATCTGGATCGCCGATATGAGCGATTCGAGCGTGACCGAGATTCCAAGGCAGAATGGCAATGATTTCAATCCGATGTGGATCGATGACAAGGTCTATTTCCTTTCGGACCGATATGGTCGATTCACGCTTTTCTCATACGATACCAGAACCAGACGCGTCGCTCAGTCGATCAGGAACGACGGGTTCGATATCAAATCGGCTTCTGCCGGGCCCGGAGCGATCGTTTATGATCATTTCGGTTCGATCGAGCTCTATGATCTGAAATCCGGCAAAACCTCAAAGGTCAACATCACGATCACCGCCGATCTGGCATCCGTTCGACCAAGGTTCGAGCGCGTCGCCAATCGAATCTCGAACCTGGAGCTCTCGCCGACAGGCGCTCGTGCATTGTTCGAAGCTCGCGGAGAGATACATTCTGTCCCGGCCGAAAAGGGAAATGCTCGAAATCTGACCAACAGCCCCGGCGTAGCTGATCGGAATCCGGCCTGGTCGCCCAACGGCAAATGGATCGCTTATTTTTCCGACGAATCCGGCGAGTATGCGCTTCACTTGAGCGATCAAAGCGGTATGGGCGAAGTCAAAAAGATCGGCCTCGGCAATCCGTCTTCCTATTTCTATGATCCGGTCTGGTCGCCGGACAGTAAAAAGATCGCCTTCACAGACAAGCGGCTGAATCTCTGGTACATCGAGATAGAAAAAGGCGCTCCGGTCAAGGTCGATACGAATACCTATGAGAATCCGTTCCGGGTCATGGACCCGAGCTGGTCGCCGGACAGCAAGTGGATCACCTACACCCGCCAGCTCAAGAGCCGCATGTGCGCGGTCTTCGTCCATTCGCTCGAAACGGGCAAGAGCACCCAGATCACCGACGGGCTGAGCGATGCTCGATATGCCAGTTTCGACAAGGGTGGAAAATACATTTTCTTTACCGCCAGCACGAATGCCGGCCCGACGACCGGGTGGCTGGATATGTCGTCCTTCCCGCATCAGGTGACACGGAGCGTCTACCTGGCGGTTCTCAAAAAGGGCGAGGCTTCTCCGCTGGCGCCGGAGAGCGACGAAGAGAAGGTAGCCGACGAGAAGAAAGACGCCCCGAAACCGGGTGAGAAGAAGGAAGAAGTAAGCGTTGTAATCGACTTCGCAGGCATCAGCCAGCGCATTCTGGCCATGCCCATTCCGCCACGCAACTTTGTCGGTCTCGGAGCCATCAAGCCGGGTATCATCTTCATTGCCGAAGGCCCGTCCGGTCCGAACTCCCCTCCGGGTATGACCATTCACAAATACGACCTGCCGAAACGCAAGCTCGACAAAGTGCTCGACGGCGTGACGGCCTTCACCGTATCCGCGAATGGCGAGAAGATGCTCTTCGGCCAGGGATTCGGGCCGGCGGCGCGCTACACGATCGCTCCGACCATGACCCCGCTCAAACCGGGTGAAGGAGTGCTCAGGATCGCCGAGATGGAGGTCCATGTTGATCCGAAGGCTGAATGGAAGCAGATGTACGAAGAAGTATGGCGAATTCAGCGCGATTTCTTCTACGACCCGACTCTCCATGGCCTGGATTATGAAGGCACAAAGAAGAAATATGCCGTCTTCCTTGACAGCGTTGCACATCGAGAGGATCTGAATTACCTCTTCCGTGAGATGCTTGGGAACATGTCAGTCGGGCACCATAACTCGGGCGGGGGCGATATGCCGCAACCTGGGCAGGTCGCGACAGGGCTTCTCGGATGCGACTTCACCGTCGAAAATGATCGCTATCGGTTCGCGAAGATCTACAATGGCGAGAACTGGAACCCTCAGCTTCGCGCCCCGCTTACTCAACCGGGCATCGATGTCAACCAGGGAGATTATCTGATCTCAGTCAATGGCCGTGATGTTCGCGCTTCGGAGAACGTACACTCATTTTTCGAAGCCAGGGCCAATAAACAGGTCAACATCAGGGTCAGCGCGAATGCCGACGGCTCGAACGCCCGTGAATACACTGTCGTTCCGGTGGTAAACGATTCCGGTTTGCGAAACCTCGCATGGATCGAGGGGAATCGGCGCAAGGTTGATGAACTGAGCGGCGGCAAACTGGCTTACATCTATCTGCCCGATACAGCCGGCGGCGGATTCACTAACTTCAACCGCTACTATTTCTCGCAGATCGACAAGGAGGGGGCGGTCATCGATGAACGCTTCAACGGCGGAGGAACCGCAGCCGATTACATCATCGACTACATGCGCCGGCCGCTCATGAACAAATGGGCGACCCGAGAGGGCGAGGACTTCTCGACGCCTTCAGCCTCGATCTATGGCCCAAAGGTCATGATAATTAACGAATATGCAGGCTCTGGCGGCGACCTCATGCCGTGGCTCTTCCATAAGTCGGGTATCGGCCAGCTTGTCGGTAAACGCACATGGGGAGGACTTGTCGGCATCTACGATTATCCGCAACTGATAGATGGCGGAAGTGTCACCGCTCCGCGTGTAGCTTTCTTCAATCTTCAGGGGGACTGGGACGTCGAAAACTACGGCACTCCACCAGATGTCGAAGTCGATTTCGATCCCGCTGCCTGGCGCAAGGGCAGAGACACCCAGCTTGAAAAGGCTGTCGAAGTCGGACTCACCGAACTCAGGAAGAAACCGACTCCGAAATTCAGGAAACCCGCCTGGCCAAATTACAATAATGGTGAGGGGAGAAGGGAAGTGAAAAGTAAGAATTGATGTTACGCAGAGACAATGTTCGGAAACTGCTTAACTTGTCCCGAACCCGCGAAGCGGGTGGGCAGAATAGAGCCCGGGGTGAAGCGAGGCCGCCAGGCCGAGCGAAACCCCGGGTATTGGTATCATCATTTCAGCAAGCCCATGAAATGGGCGGCAGATTTCTCGATCATGCCTGACTCTTCCGCACAGGCTATCGCCCACTTCGTGGGCTTGTCAATTTTGCTGGAACGGGACCCGGGGTTTCGCTCGGCCTGGCGGCCTCGCTCCACCCCGGGCTCTATTCTTTCGCCTGCGTTGCAGGCTCACAGAACAATATGCCTGAGCAACCTCAAAATTTGTCAAAACGATTTTAAAGGACTCTTCCGCGTAACATCAGTAAGAACTAAGAAGTGAAAAGTTGAAAGTTGAAAGTTGAAAGTTGAGGCACTTCCTCTGCTTTTAACTTTCAACTTTCAACTTTCAACTATTATTGTTGAATCGATTCGATATAGGTAGTCAGATTCGTGATATCCATCTTGGCGAAACCCTCACCGCCTTTGCGTCTGAAGAAGCTCCCCCAGACAGGCATCTCTCTTGTTCCATGCGGCTCGACAACATCTTCGCCGCCGATCACACGCTGAATTCTCAGAGTCGGGAACTTGCCGTCCACTTTTTCGACCATCGTCAAATCCGATGGTGGCTTTTTCAACGAAGCCGCGACTGGTCCGCCGCCCTTCGCATCAACACCATGACATGAGGCGCAATACTGCATGAAGATCTTGGAACCCATCTCGGCTCCTTTCTTCATTTGCTTCTCGGATTTCGCTTTGTCCTGCTCTCCCGCAACACCCTCGACCGATGGCGCCGCCTGGAAGATCAGAAAGAGCCCCACACTGATTGCTACCAGAGCGATGACTTTTCGAGCCATTTTCTTCACCTCTTTCGTCGTTTGAACCTATGGTATGCGCTTTCGAAGCGCATATGGTAATCATCTTCTGACAACTAGCTTGGCAACTCATGTGCCAGAGAAATCTCCGTGAATTTAGGACACTTGATCGTCAATGGCAACCAATTGCTGAGTAAAATCCCAAGTATCTGCGCGAAAACCCGCAGTCAGGCATCGGTCATGCGACCTGACCGGCGGCATAGCCCGATGCCCATGCCCACTGGAAGTTGAATCCCCCGAGATGACCGGTCACATCCACAACCTCCCCGATGAAGAAGAGACCAGGAACCTTGTGAGACTCCATGGTTTTCGAGGACAGTTCACCGGTCTCGACCCCGCCGGCGGTGACTTCGGCCTTGCGATAACCTTCGGTACCAGATGGGGTGATCTCCCAGCGATCGATCAGATCTGCGATCCGGGCCAACTCTCTGTTCGAATACTGACATAGCGGCTTTGAAGGAACGGTCGCCTGAGTCCAGGCTGCGGCGAAACGGTTGGGCCAGTGCCGGCTGAGGAGGGTCTTCAACTCCCGCGCGCTCTGATGTTCGCTCTTGAGCCATTCCATCGCGTCTATATCAGGCAGAAGGTCGATCCGGACGGCTTCGCCGGGCTCCCAGTATGATGAAATCTGGAGGATGGCCGGGCCGCTCAATCCCTGATGCGTGACCAGAATGTTTTCGCGGAAACTCTGACTTTGAAACGTTACCTGAGCGTCAACAGAGATTCCGGCCAGTTGGCTAAAGGCCTTTCGGTCAGGCTCGGACATTGTGAATGGAACGAGAGCAGGTTTGAGCGGAGTGACCCGAAGGCCGAATTGTCGCGCCAGCCGGTGCCCGAAATCGGTCGCTCCCATTTTGGGGATTGAAAGCCCGCCCGTGGCGATGACCAACCTCTCGCCCTCGATGCGCCCCCCTGTCGTCTCGACCATGAAGCGGTCCGTCTTTGAGACGCTCTTCACCTCAGTGTGTATGTTTATTTGAACTCCGGCCTCGGCGCATTCTCGCAGCAGCATCTCGATTATCTCTGTTGAACTGTTGTCGCAAAACAACTGGCCGAGTTTCTTTTCGTGGTAGCGAATCCGATGTTTTTTTACCAGAGACACGAAATCATCGGGAGTGTATCCGGCCAGCGCCGACTTGTGGAAGTTCGGGTTGCGGCTGATGAAGTTTTCCGGTCGCGTGTGAAGATTGGTGAAATTGCAGCGTCCGCCACCGCTGATCAGAATCTTCTTGCCGACTTTTTCGGCGTGCTCGATGACCAGTACGCGGCGCCCCCGCCGGCCGGCATGTATGGCGCAGAAGAGTCCTGCCGCGCCTCCTCCAATGATAATTGTGTCGTAAATCATGGAAGTAAAAAGTAGAAAGTAGAAAGTAGAAAGTTACTAATCAGCTCCAGTTATAGTTTCCAGTTTCCAGTTTCCTGTCGCTTCTCCACGCATCGCGTTCAACCGCAATCCTGCTCATCGGAGTAAACTTGCGCCGTCAAGAATACTGGAAACTGGAAACTGGAAACTATTCATACAATGCACAGGAATTGATGGCGTCTCCCATCCGGGATCGCCAAAATCTTTTTCCATAATCTTTGTCAATGATTTAAACTTCCCGACTTGAACTTTGTGCTAAATCGGGCCGCTCGCTTACGCTCACGGTTCCGTATAATACTTTTTACTTTCTACTTTTTACTTTCTACTCATCATGGCACTTATCGGCGCAAATGAACTGAAACGCAAAATGTTGATCGCGGTCGACGGGCAGCCTTACACCGTGATCGAAGTCTTCTTCGCCTCTCCGAGCGCCCGTGGAGCCTCAACCATGGTCCGCACGCGGCTCCGGCATCTGCTGACGGACGCCGTGCTTGAAAAGAGCTTCAAGACAAGCGAAAAATTCGAGGAACCCGATGTTACACTGACGCCGGCATCGTATCTATACGACGACGGCGAAGTTCTTCATTTTATGGACGATGAGAGCTACGAGCAATTCTCGTTGAACGGAGAGCAACTGGGTGAGGATCGGTTTTATTTAAAAGAGGGTCTCGCCCTGCAGGTTCGGAAATACAACGGCGAGCCGATCTCGCTGCAACTGCCGCCGACGGTCGACCTGATTGTAACGGAAGCTGAGCCAGGCGTTCGTGGAGATTCGGCTTCGGGCGGGACCACGAAATCGGCCACGCTCGAGACCGGATTGCAGGTCCGTGTGCCGTTGTTCATCAGGGAAGGCGAAGCCGTCAGGATCAATACTCAGACAGGCGAATTCGTCAGCCGTGCGAAAGAGTGAGTCAGAGAGCGATAATCATGAAAAGACTGAGATGGGGGCTGATCGGGTGTGGGGATATTTCGCGCAAGCGCGTGGCGCCAGCTCTGCGGGTGATTCCGGAATGCGAACTGGTGGCGGTCAACCGCGCGCGATCAGAACTCGTCGCTGATTTCGCCGCAGAATTCGGAGTCCCACGCTGGTACGGCGACTGGCATGAACTGATCGCTGATGACGAGATCGATGCAGTCTACATCGCTACTCCGGTCAGCCTGCATGCTGAACAGACGATCTTTGCTGCTGAAGCGGGCAAACACGTCCTGTGCGAGAAGCCGATGGCTGTGGATGTTGCGGAATGCGACCGCATGATCGATGCGTGCCGGTCAAATCAGGTCAGGCTTGGAATTGCATATTACAGGCATTTCTATCCGGTCATTCTGCGAGCCAAAGAGCTGATCGCATCAGGCGAAATCGGCACGCCGGTCATCGCCAGAGTTAATGCCTTTGAGCGGTTCAATCCTTCACCCGATGAAGATCGTTACTGGCTTATGCTCAAGTCGCTTGCCGGAGGCGGTCCGATGATGGATTTCGGTTGTCATCGCATCGAGGTGCTCATGAACCTGCTCGGTCCGATCATGGACGTCAAAAGCGTGACAGGACGAGCACTTTACGAGCGTGAAGTCGAGGATACTTCTCTGGCCATATTTTCATTCAAACAAGGCGCCCAGGGCGTGCTAGCCGTCACCCACGCTGCATATGAATCACAGGATACGCTGGATATTTTCTGCAGTGGAGGATCGATTCATATTCCAGTGCTCAACCTGGGCGAGATGCAAATCAAAACAACCGCCGGTGAGAGGATCGAGCAGTTGCCACCGCACAAAAACATCCACCAGCCGCTGATTGAGGATTTTACTGCTGCGGTTCTCGAGGGTCGTGCGCCCGTGGTCGATCATGAGATCGGCAGGGAAGTATCGAGAATACTCGAAATCATCTACGCCTGAGACTGTCAGGTACGGCGCTGCCGGGAACCGCTGCTCAGAGATATCATGCCATTGCCAATTGCCCACGGACTGATCGGTGCAAGCCTTGTTGCCGCATCGCGCAAAGGATTTACGCTTCGGCGCGATGGCTGGCCGGTGATGTTCGGCATGCTGCTCGGTATGGCTCCCGATCTGGACCTTTTTCTCTCCTGGGGGTTGGGGTTCGGAACGAAGGTGCACGGCGGATTTTCGCATTCACTGGTCATCGCTCTGGCGGCCGGCGCCGGTCTTTCCATCATTTTAAAAGAGACCAGTATCAGTCGAGTTCTGGCATACATGGCCGCCGCAGCCTCTCATGGACTGCTGGATGCCTGCACCAAGAAGGAGTTCGGCGGATCTGCCATTCTGTGGCCGTTTTCAAACCAAAAATATAAACTGGGAATATTCTCTAATTACGAGTTTTATCCCAATCCGGCATCTCAAACCTGGCGTGAGATGCTCGATCAGGCCGCGCGAATCGGGCTGCAGGAATTTCTCTTCGTCATGCCTCTCTTTTTGCTGATTGTCGCCGGCCAGATGATTGCGCAACGCAGCCGAAACAGCGCAGCCGAAGTAACAAGGAGCGAACGTAGTGGCAAAGATACTGAATGAATACGAATTACGCGTGCTCGGCGCCCTGGTCGAAAAACAGGTCGCCACGCCGGATTACTATCCGATGACCATCAATGCCCTGGTCAACGCCTGTAATCAAAAGAACCATCGCGATCCGGTCGTGTCATTTGATGAAGGGACCGTGGTCAGAGCGCTCGACTCGCTGCGCGAAAAGAACCTGGCGTATATCTTTCACGGCTCTGATGCCCGCGTGCCCAAATACGGGCACCTCTTTCATAAAGCTTACGATCTGAGTGTCACAGAGGTCGCATTGATGTGCGTGCTCATCCTGCGCGGCCCGCAAACTCCGGGTGAACTCCGTTCGCGAACCAGCCATCTTCATCAGTTTGAGAACCTGCCGGAGGTCGAATCTCTACTGAATGCGCTTTCATTACGCCATGAACCTTTGGTCGTCAAGCTGCCTCGACAGCATGGCTCTAGAGAATCACGTTTTGCTCATCTCCTCGGCGGTGATATCGAGCTTGACGAAGTCGCCATGCCAGTTAAACACGAAGAATCTAAAGCGGTAATCAACGCCGAGCAGGAGCGGTTGCGCAAACTGGAGGATGCTGTTGCAGAGTTGCAACAGGAGCTTGCCCGGCTTAAGGACCAATTTGAAAAATTCAAAACTCAATTTGATTAGATAATCAATAATTCATTTATTGACGTATCCTGAAATAGTGTGTTAAAAGATTAATAGATCACTTGCGAGCCGATCGTACTGATGTGCCTCACTGGTCGGCGAGCTTTATTATTTCAGGTGATTTTCATCTCATGAAGTAAATAATGGATAGAGTGATCGATCCCCGTCAGTTGGGTAAAATTGGTGCCGCTTCATATATTGCTTACAACAAGATAGTTTCTCCCCCCACGTTCGCTGCTATTCTGCACTATTTTGTGCTGAACAGCCGCTGGCCGTGATCTTGCCGAGGCAGGTTCAGCATCAATTAGCCATGATTGATTGTGAAAGCCAACGGACTTTATACCGATATCTTGACATCCGATGTGAGTGATGGGCCAAATCACTGATCAGCACAGACAAAATATATAAGGCCCGATGGGAATAAAAGTGAATCCCGCATATTAATCGATGCAGGAATCGTCGGAGCGATTCTTTCCTTCTGACAAGGCCGGCCAGGTACTGATCGTTCGTCCATGGCACGACCTCATTTCTTGTATTCCAGGCCCGGTGCGGGGACGTCTCTGTGTCGAGACTGGTGGGAAGATTATGGGATTACTGAAAATTACGTTGCCTCTCTGTTTATTATCATTAATCCTGGCAGGACAGGGCCAGGCGCAGGCTCCCGGTTATCTGGGTAAACTTTCGATTCCGTTCCCAACGGACGGGACGCAGGTCAGGACATCCGCGCCTCTTGCACCATACGTCACGTATCGCATCAAAATCACTGCCCTTTCCAATCTGAAGCATATCTACCAGGAGTATCCGGAAGGTTATAATTCGTTTGTCGTCGTCGATGGTCAGTTGATCAAAGCAGTTATCTTCGATCAGGAGTCGGACGGGTTTGTCGGCAACCTGGAGTTCTTATACCGGGGTAATGGCAAGATAATCTCGATTGGATTGAGCGAAGACAAGCGTGATCTTCTGTCAGATGCCCAGCTGGAAATATTTGTCGAAAGCTGGATTCAGCGCTTATGGCGCGAACAATTCCGGCATATCTGGACCGAGTACGGGATGGCGCTGGTCGTCGCGGCGCTTGTTCTGCCTGTTCTGTTATTGCTGCTTTTCCTGTATCTGAAACGAACTGATCGTATGCGTGCGGATGAAGAACGTGCCGAAGCGGCGCGCAGAACCTTCCTGCTCGAATCGCATAATAAACGCATCGAAGTTATGCGTGAGATAGATGTCAGGGCCCATCAGCGTGCACAGGAGATGATCAAGCAGAATTATGACGAACTGCAGAAGAAGATCATTTACTGGCGAACCAGAGCGTATACCGAATCATATTTTCTCAATGTCGATTTACGCCACCAGTACGCACACGCCAATCGTGAGAAGGTCATCAATCAGCTTGAGAAAGAATGGGCTCAGGAATGTCAGGAGATAGCCCAGGACCTGCCTCTCATGAAAGCTATGCGCGAGCAGGAACCCGGCATTATTCACTGGATTCAGGCACGCCAGGAGGTTGTCTATCTCGCCCATAATTTGGCCTGGAAAGAACATAAGGTGATCGATGCCTATTTTGAGGAAATTCCTGAAACCGAGATTATTCTCGCTGATGAACTGGAATTCGAGGAAATAAAACCCAGGGCTCGTGTCGGCAACTCACGCTGATCAGCTTATGAAAGAAGAGTTGTTCAATCAGCCTTGTTGGCCTGTTTCGGAGAAGCGTTTTCAGTCAATGTCAGATTGCATAACGGATGGTCGAAATTCAACGGAACAGCCGGATCGGTCGGCAGATTCCGGTTCGATTCAGAATTGTCCAGATATGCCGTCAATACAATTTTAGTTCCCCTGGGCAGGGCAACCGGTTTGCGGTAGTAGTAGGTCGGCTGCCAGTCGAAGCGATAATTTTTGACCCAGATCAGAACCTCGACGGCGCCATCTGGAAGAATCGCTGTCGCTTCAAGTGATTTTGCGTAAGGGAAGATCAGCGGACGAATGGCCAGAGCCTCTGTCGCCTGGTCGATCGTATAGGTCATTCTGACGCGATGATTTCCGGTGTTGGCGGGGACAGTAAACGGCGATGGTTTGATCGACAGGCTTCGAACGCCCTTTCCGCCATTATCCTTCTTAAAGTAGAGTGCCAGCCGGCTTTGATCAACAGCCTCTTCACCAGTCTTCTGATAGTTTATTCTGAGGATGATCCCCGAACCTTTAGCCAGATGAAATGTAGCATCGCCAGGCAGAGTGATTCCCGGCTGACCGGGAACCCAGTTGCCGAGAAGCTCAACGCCCGATTCACCATTCTGCGGGCAGGTTCCTTTCGACCTTACTCCGCTCTTCGAAATGAAAAATTCCGCGCTTTTGACAACCGTTCCGTTTCCGGGCTGAAATTCGAACCCCTTGACAGACTTGTCGTTATCGATCGGGGCAGGGATTGAAATGCATTTGGTCTCATTCTCACCCTCGGCGCCGATTTTGAGTGGAGTGGCCGGATGGATGACGAGATCAGGTTTGCCGGAGGTCCAGGTCGGTACTCCATCTTGCTGTTGCATGAGCTGCTGCTTCAGCTGCTCAGGGTAATCTTTTATGTCACCACGCGGAGCTCCGCCTTCAATCCATGAAATGAGCAGGTCGATCTCGCGTTGCGGGAGTGTGAAATCGTGACTGAACTGGCCGTAGCCTTTGACGGCCTGGAAGGGCATCATCCGTTTTTCGAGCACCTCTTCCTTAATCGCCTTTGCCCATGGGCGTGCCTCATCATAAGTCGTCAGAGGTATATCAGCCTTGATGCGTCCAGGGCTGTGGCATCCCATACAGTTCTGCTCAAGAACTCTTACGATCTCCTTGTTGAACCGGACCTTGGTCGTGATCGGCTCATGCGAGCTGCCGCTCCCGGGATAGATGAGCATTAAGCCCATTCCACAAAATATCAGGGCAGTTGCGAAGGCTGCGCGACACCTCACGGTGTTTCGATTCATGATGGTCCTCATGACTTTAACTTGATCAAGCTGCACTCTCAAAGACATAGGCGATGATCGGAAATACAAGTCCGATGATGACCAGAATCGCAATCGCCCAGATGATGATTTTAGTGAATGTCTTGTTCATGGCTGAAAGTATAAAGTAGAAAGTAGAAAGTAAAAAGTAGAAGGGCCTGGCAGGGTGCACGTCACATATCGAGATCCGGACGAGCGCCCCTACTTTGTCTTTCTACTTTCTACTTTCTACTTTTTACTTACTTGCCGTGACAGATTTGACTCCCTGGTCGTCGACGGTGTATTCGATAAACCCGATCATCATCTCGTCATAAGTCGGATCACCCCATCTAACTGTCTTATCAGGCGCCGGATTGAACTTATTGCGGGCTGAATTGTCGAAGATGGTTGTGACCATGAATCGTGTACCCTTCGGCATGGCCTTCGGCTCTTTGAGCATATAAGTCGTCTGCCAGGCGAAGTCGTAGGTCGGCACATTGAGCAGGATCTCACGCTTTCCGTCCGGATAGAATGCTTCGATCTTCTGAGCCTTGCCGCGGACGTGCATATGCGGGGTAAGCGAATGGATGCGGATGTTCCGGTTGGTCGTCCAGCAGGCCGAGACCTGCTGGTTATCGAGGCCGGGTTCCAGTTTCAGGAACGGATTCGAAACGCCGGCCATATAGACCTCTTTCTTGACCGGTCCCCTGGCGAAGATGAGGCCGACGCTCGATCGATCTTTCTGAACGCTGCCGGCGACCTTCGAATAGTGCATCTGGAAGATGATCGACGAACCGGCCGGAATCCGTTTGACGATGCCCGGCTCCCAGGGCTGAACGATGTTGCCGGGCGCGTAACCGACCAGCCAGTTGTTGTCGTTGCCTTCGCCTTCACCGGAGAACCGCCGCTTCTTGTACTCTTCGGGCGGAATCGAGCATCCGTCATTGTATGCGGGAGCATCGGGTTTGGTCCGGCGCAGGAAACCGTCATTGTATTGAATCGAATTCTTTTCAGCCTCTGCACGCAGCCGGGTTATTTCTTCCTTGCTCAACTTCGGCCGGTTAGGATCGACTTTTACCGGCGGTTTGATAAAGGCGATGATGTGATGAACGATCTGACGGTTGCCTGGGCGCGCCTCGACGGCCTGGATGTATTTGTCTTCAGTGAAATTCGTCTTTATTTCAAAATACTGGTATTCATCCGGCCCTGTCGCTTCAAGCGTGAACTCTTCGGGCATACTCAGAATCAGATCAGGCTTTCCGATCATCCACCCTTCAGTGAACTCAGGCGCGGGCGGCAGATCCTTCGGATTACCTTCCTTGGCTCCGTTGTCGACCCACGAAACGATGGTTTCAATCTCCTGCTGTGAGAGGCGCGGATCGTTGGCGAACTGGCCGTGATTCGGATCGGCATCCCAGTGCGGCATTTCACGGCGGGCGACCTTTTCGCGAATCGATTTGGCCCACGGCCGCGCTTCCTTGTAGCTGAGCAGCGACATCGGGGCCGCTTCGCCGGGACGATGGCACTCAGCGCATTTCTGGTAAATGATCGGAGCGACATCCTTGCTGAAATTGACGTCACGAGAGGTTTCGCTCGCCTGGCCTGACGGCTGAGCGAACATCCCGACCATCGCCAGAAATGACGCTGCTGTAGCAAGTCTCAATGCGTTTTTCATAATCTACTTCTCCGTTTACGGGCCGGTTTGTCAGTTTATTGGCCGCCGGCAGCGGGACCTTCCTTGACCTTCTTGACCTTCATGACACGCCCGACATCGAGCAGCGCCTCGCTCACTTCGCCGTTTTTATCTTTGACGAAGGTCAGAGCCGCTTCGCCGCTCCTGGTGAAGAATGCCGTTTCGGATTCCGGAACGAACTCCATCCTCGGACGGAAGGGGATCGAGATGATCAGGCTGTTTCCCTCTCGCGTCACTTGCGCGATGACATTGGGCATGACTTCGTACTTGCCGGTGTAGCTGTCGAGAATCCTGGGATCGACCGTGGCGATGGCAGGCATTTCAGTCACGTAGTCCATAAAGCCGAGCATCATTTCATCATAAGTCGGCTCGCCGTATCTGACATCTTTCGTCGGATCGGGATTGAACTTGTTTTTAGCAGAATTGTCGAAATATGCCGTAACCATGATCCGGCTGCCCTTGGGAAGTCGTTTTGGCTCCTTGAGGATGTAGTTGGTTTGCCAGGCAAAATCGTAGTTCGGAACGCTGAGCATGACCTCTTCTTTCCCATCCGGATAGAAGACCTTGTATTCCATCGATTTGCCGCGCAGGTGCATGTGCGGTTCGAAGGCATAGATCGTCGTGGCGCGCTTGAGCGTACGGCAGGCCGTGACGCGGTGATTCTCGGCGCCCGCAGGAATCTTGAACAGGATATTGCCGATCGAATTAGTCGTCACAGTGCGCTCGGGCGCCTTGTCGGTGAAGACCAGCCCGATCATCGAGCGGTCTTTCTCGACTGTCTCCGTGCCGAGCGTCTGATTCGAATAATGGATCTGGAAGCGGATGATCGAACCGGCCGGAACCTTGCGCGCTGTTCCCGGGGCATAAATGTCTGCATTACGTCCTGGAGCAAATCCAACCAGAAGGTTGTCGTTGCCGCCGCCGCGGCTGTTGGCGTCGGCGCATGCATCATCGACCACCGGCTGATCCGGCTTCATCCGCATCAGAAAGCCGTCACGATAAAATGGAGAATTTTTGATCGCCATCTCCATTGCCTTGTTCCGCTGCTCGTCGGTCATCTTGCCCATGTTCGGCGTTCCCGGAGGAACGATGAAGGCGATAATGTGATGAACGATCTTGCGGTTGCCCGGTCTCGCTTCGGCGCGGATGACATACCTGTCCTCGGTGAAATTGGTCGGCACGTCGAAATACTGGTACTCATCATCGCCACCCTTGTACGAGTACTCATCCGGGATCTGAACGATCATGTCCGGCTTGCCGATCTCCCATCCGGCTGTGAAGGTGGGCGCCGCCGGCATGTCCTTCGTATTGCCCTCGATCGCTCCCTGATCAACCCACGCCACTACCTTGTCGATCTCCGCCTGCGTCAGCCGACGGTCATTCTCGAAACTGCCGAAATGCGGATCGGCATGCCAGGGCGGCATCGTCCGATTGGCTACTTTCTCGCGAATCGACTTGGCCCACGGGCGGACATCCTTGTAACTCAAGGTCGAAAACGGCGCGCTTTCGCCGGGACGATGACACTCCGCGCAATGCTTGTTGAATATCGGCGCGATATCTTTTGTGTATGTCACCGCCGCATTCGACGATTTGCCGCTCCCGTTACCCTCCGCACTTCCGGCCGGAATAAGGTTAAGGCCGAAAACCATAAATATGCCAATGGTTAAAATTATCAGTAGTGGGCGTTTCAATCTCATCAATCTCTCTCCTTCTGTTACTGCTTTGATTCTTTTGCAATTTTGACAAGCTACTTGCCTAATTTATGGATGTTGCGGCGACAAGTCAAGTTAAATGATTCAGGACTTAGGCAAAATCCCGGGAGCGCAGGCTTCCAGCCTGCATTTTATAGTTATTAACGGAAATCATGCAGGCTGGAAGCCTGCGCTCCCAGGGGCCAGTGAATATTACGTTGAAAAATCGGTCGCTGGTTGCGGAAAGTTGTAAATTCGCGGGTTCGGGAAAGATTAAGGGATTTCCAAAAAATATCGCTGCGTAATATCAGAAAATTGATGCCATTGATTTAAATCAAAGTTTCGCCGGTTCTGAAGGCCTTTTCGAAATTCGAGAGACCGTGTTCGCCTCCATTGACCTGGCGGCGGGCGAGATCGAGTCGATTCGCTTGCAGGGCCTCGCGGATCTTCAATTCCTTGTCCTTCAGAAAACTGGCCAGAATCTGAGCGGCGATCTGCGGTGAGTTGGCCAGTTCTGGATTATTGATGAGCATATCGCCGACGCCGATCTTCTGGCCGTATCGCCGATAGTTGTCCTTCCCCGTGAGCTGAATGAAGCCGCGGCCCTTGTAGCGTTCCCCGTCGGGCGGTCCCTGATTGCCCAGGTCAGAGCGATAATCGTAGCGGTTGAAGGGTGGGCCTGGCGGCGTCGTATTGTATGTCGAGATCCCTTCGTCGACAGGCAGGAAACTGGCCGTCTCGGCGCGAATCGTCGAAAGCGCCATCAGCACCATGCCTTTGTCGAACAGTTCGGCCTGCTCCAGCGCTTTCAGAATGAATGGCAGATTTTGTTCGATATTTTCACGGCGAGTTCCAGGAAACATCTGGCTGACCATGTCGATCGTCACCCTGTCGATGACGGAGCTTGCCGGGATGAACTGATTTGTGTCAATCAAGCCCATCGCTCGTTGTGTAGCCGGGCCCGCCACGCCGTCAACCACCAGCCGGCGACTCCGCTGAAACGACTTGACCGCGGTGCTCGTGTTGAAGCCGAATTTGCCGTCAGGTGTGCCGGGCCTGAATCCCAGCTCGATCAACCGTACCTGCAGGGCTTTGACGTCAGCGCCGGAATCGTTGATTTTCAAGGTTCGCATTGAAATTGCTCCTGGTTAGGTAGTTTAATTGTGAATGATCAGTCTGATGGCGGAACGGGCATCGCGATAATGTCTTTTGCAGCGCGAAGCTCCGCCGGCATGGCACGATAATTATCCAGTAGTTCCTGCATGATGTCGGAGAAGAGCCAGTTGGGATCGAGCGTCGGATCGGCCTTCATTCGCCGATCAAATTCGGCATACGCTTTCGATCGCGCCCAGGCAAAGAAATGGGAAAGTTCAATTTCATGTTCCGGCACGGCTGGTGACCTCAATAACTGTTTATAGCTGCATAAAAGGCTTGTGAATAAAGACAATTCGATTCTCAGACTTTGCCGTCGAGGTGTCAAGAGGAGAAAAATCATGATGCGATTGATGATCATATTGACAGCTGTCTTTCTTACCGTTCCGATCCTGGTGATGACAAGGCGGGAAGAGGCTGTTACCGGACCGCAGCTCAAGGTCGGAGTCTCCGCTCTCAGCGTTACTCCGTTCGGTCCGAATCCCGACTGGGATGGAACGATTACGCCGAGCGGTGTCTGGGGAGAGAAGTTCGATGATCGAAACGGCAACGGCGTCTGGGACGGGGGCGAACCCTTCGAGGACGACCCCGGCAATACGGTGATCGATTCCAGCTCGAAGAACAAGTATGATGGGATCTATCTGGCGGGGTTCGGCGACAAGCGCCTTGCCACCGGCAGGCACGACGACCTCTGGGCACGGACGATCGTTCTGGAATACGGCGATACCCGAATTGCGATTGTCTCGCTGGATTTCATTGGTTACTACTCGGAAGGGAAGTATTTCGGAATCAATCATATTACTAAGATGATCGACCCGAAACTGGGTATTCAGGAGGTTCTCGTCGCCAGCACTCACAGCCACGAAGGTCCTGATACGATCGGAGCCTGGGGAGACGGACCGCTCAAGGACGGCAAATACCCCAAATATATGCGTTTCGTCGACCGGCAGGTGGCCAGGAGCATCGAAGAGGCAGCGCGCAGCCTGCAATCAGTCCGTCTGAAGCTGGGCGTGACCGATCCCAACAGATCGCCGAGTATTGCAGGCATGCAGACCCGCACCAGCGGGCGTCCGCCGAACTTCTTCGATGAAGAGCTGAGAATGATGCAGTTCGTTGGGACGGCGGGCGGTTCAAGAGGGAAGGCCATCGCGACGATCATCAACTGGAACACGCATCCAGAGTCGATGGAGGACAAAAACACCATCCTCACATCCGATTTCCCGCACTCCATTCGCCAGGAGATCGAACGGAAATATGGAGGAACCGCACTCTACATCAATGGCGCCATCGGAACGGCCGAAATCATCGGAGACACCAACAACAAGAACAAGGACCGCATCAGGTTCGATGGCAAGGATTATCCGCTCAACGAGAAGAACAACCGGCCCGTCTTCACTTTTGATCGCACCGAAGCGATCGGTCGTGACGTCGCCAAAGCAGCGATCGAGGCCCTCGAGAATGGCGCCTGGAGCCGGAGCAGCAAGCTTGTCGTTCGCAAGGCCGATCTCAAGGGGCCGATGGACAATGAAGGTTACCTGTTTCTGGCTAAACTTGGCGTCTTCGATACGATTCCGGTTACTGAGGACGGTTCAATTCCAGAGTTTAAAACTTCAATCTATGCGATCGACCTCGGCGATGCTCAGATCGTCACTACGCCCGGTGAACTGCTGCCGGAGGTCTTTTACGGCGTCGCCAGACATCGTAGAACGGACTGCCCGGCCGCCGATACAGGCGCCCCGCCTGAGCCGAGCATCCGCGATGCGATGACTGCTAAATACCGTTTCATGTTCGGCCTCTGCCCGGATGAGCTGGGCTACATCGTCCCGAAGTATGACTGGCGTCGGGAACCCGTCGATCTGCAGAAGATGCAGATCCGCAAGTCAGTCGATCCATGCAGCGCACAGGGCGTTCCGAATCATTATCACGAGACGAACTCAGCCAGCTCAGCGCTCGCTCCGGCCTCGGCCTGCGTCACTGTGGCTCTGCTGACAGGCCGTATTCCGACCGATGCTGCATGCAGGGATGTCAGAAAATATTCCGAATATGTTGATAATCTGGCTGAAAGGAAGAACCAAAAGTGAACGAGGCTGAGACGATCGAAATCTCGATCAATGGTGAAACCAGTACCGTTCCTGCCGGTTCGAATCTCATGGATCTGGTGCAGTCGCTTTCGCTGGCGCCTGAACGAGTCGCCATTGAGCGCAACCGCAGGATTGTTCCGCGTGGTCAATGGGCCGAGACATCACTCGCATCCGGCGATGCGCTTGAAATCGTCCATTTCGTCGGCGGAGGAAATGAAGAAAATGATGAGTTATGAATGATGAATGATGAATTTAATATTCTGTAACCTATGTTTTTAAGATTTTCAACGCCAAGCATGCCAAGACAGCCAAGTATTCAACGCCAAGGACGCCAAGACAGCCAAGAGATTATAGGAAATGATGATTAGCTCTAATATCCATTTCGCCGATAGTACAATCAAAAATACTGATCGCATTATTTTCATTTGAACCCCTTGGCTGCCTTGGCGTCCTTGGCGTTGAAACCCTTTGCCACCTTGGCGTCCTTGGCGTTTCAACTGCCTTAAAACATAGGTTAATCCTTATAAAATTCATCATTCATCATTCATACCTCATCATTATCTCCTTGCTGGTGGCAGTTTCGGCATCTGCTCGGGGCTGAAACGCGGCAACAACTCGTCGTGCATGGCCAGGTAATAGACCGCAGCGGCGATAACCATGGCCGATTTCTTCGCGTCATCCTCGACGATTCTTTCATAGGTATCCAGGTTTGTATGCCAGGTTGCCGAGAAATACTCGATCGGATCCTGATTGACGCCGATGCCGGGCAGACCCGCCTGGTTGAAGGAAGTATGATCTGATCCGCCCAATCCGCGGCTGCCGGTAGCCAGAACACCGTAAAACCCGAAGTCCTCGAAGGATTTCAATGCCTCGCGAAGTCCCGTGGTCGTTTCTTTGGGGCCGAAGATGCCCATCCCACGGGCTTTTCCGGTGCCGGCATCGATGTTGAAGTATCCGCCGAATTTGCTGTATTCGGGTTTCGGATCTTCGAATGTTCCGAAATGCTTCTTGACATAGGCCTGTGAGCCGAGCAGCCCCTGTTCCTCGCCGCTCCAGAGCGCGACGCGGATCGTCCGCCTGGGTTTGACGCCGATTGCCTTGAGAATCCTTGCCGCTTCCATCATGACCGAACACCCGATGGCATTGTCTGTGGCTCCGGTGGCAGCGTGCCATGAATCAAGATGGCCGCCGAGCATGATGACTTCATCTTTCTTGTCGGTGCCTGGAATCTCGGAAATCACGTTGTATGAAGTCCTGCCCTCTGGGAAGAGACGATTGACGACGTTGACTTCGAGCTCGACCGGGGTTCCGTCGGCCAGAATGCGCGAGATGCGTCCGTAATCCTCGTTGCTGATGATGACTGTCGTCACGGCTTTAGCCGGATCGAAGCTGCGATTGTTGAAAGCGCGTATCTGTCGGTGCTCGCGGCCCCCGTCGTCAATGCGGACCTTGACGCCGCTGCTCAGCATGAACTCATCGAGCGCTTCGCCGACCTGCCGCGGGTTGAGTTTGTTCGGATCGCCGGGCGTCTGCGGTGGTCGACGATTCTGCGGGAACGGCGGAGTACCGGGACCTTCCCCGGAATATCTCGCCTTTGCCATTTTGTCGTCAATCCGCCTGGCGGGCGGGTTCAATGTCACGGCGACCGCCTGATGAGCCCCTGCCATGACGATCTTCCCCTTGACCTTGTCCCTCATCGAATCCAGATATGCTGCGAGCTCTTCGCGCGTCGGTCCGGCCGGTGGCTTTAGCTGTACGATCTCCGCTGTGACAGAGCCTTCGGTGCCCGGCGTCCATGCCAGCACTTCGCCGACCAGCGGCTCCCTGACAGGCGAGATCAAATGCATCGACAAACGTTCGTTGAGCCAGCCAGGATGCCCGAAATCCCACGGCTCGAGATGCCCGTTTTCGAACCCCCACGAGGCCATTTGCCTGACTGCCCATTCACCTGCCGACTTGAGATTCGGCGAACCCGTCAATCGCGGTCCGTAAACATCGGTCAGATAATGGAGTGTTCGCATGATTTGAGAATTTTCCATCCCCTCTTTCCGTATCATCGCCTGTATTTCAGGATCGACGGCATTCGACGCCGTTCCGGCAGACTGCGGAAGAACGGTCAGTGGATGGAGCAAAATCAGGCAGAGCAGTGTCATTCGCATTGATCGCAGCATAGATCTCCTTAAAATAGTTTCCAGATGGCGGTTTCTTTTCCAGTTCAGGAAACAGACCCAAGCCTCGGCTTAACAGACACCACAAGGCCCGACATTCCAGACTGTAGTTTCCAGTAAATATACCGGAAACTGGAAACTGGCAACTGGAAACTATGCTCCGGCAACCGGAAACTACGCCTGCTTGACAATCTTTCTACCTGCCACGTAGTATCCTGAATCCGCTTAACCGCATAAATCGACAAGAAAGGCTCACGTTTCAGAACCTGAACATGCGCGTCCTGCTGGCATCATCCGAAGTTGTGCCGTATTCCAAGACAGGCGGACTGGCAGATGTCGCCGGCGCCCTGCCGAAGGCTCTTTCGAGACTTGAGTGTGATGTTTCCGTTGTCACGCCACGGTACACCGGTTTCGGCGCGCGCAAGGGCGATGTCGTCAGCCACGAAACCGGCGAATTGATCCTCAGTGATCTCGCGGTGCCCTTCGGCGGTGGAATCAAATATGCATCGGTCTGGCGCGATTACCTTGACGGAGCCCCTGTCTATTTCATCGATAACGTCGAATATTTCGGGCACGGTTACATATACGGCAGCGGGAATTTCGATGTCGAGCGGTTCGCTTTCTTCAGTCGGGCGGCGCTCGAACTGGCGAAGCGCCTGGGCGGCCCGCCCGATCTTATCCATTGCAACGACTGGCAGACGGGTTTCATCCCTGCCTACCTCGCAACAGTTTACTCGCAAGACCCCTATTACTCGCGGACGGCGACACTCTTCACGATCCACAATCTTGCATATCAGGGTTTTTTTGATCCGAATCTGCTGCCTCATTTCGGTTTCAGGTGGGATGAATACCGTTACGGCATGGAGTTTCACAATTCGGCGAGCGCCATGAAGGCCGGGATCCATTATTCGACAGCGCTTTCGACCGTCAGCCCGAAATACGCCCAGGAGATACAGACGCCCGAATTCGGCAACAAACTGGACGGGCTTCTCCGCTGGCGGCGCAACGATCTGCTCGGAATTCTCAACGGTGTCGATTATGGCGATTGGAATCCGGAAACCGATCCGCATCTGGCGGCGAATTATTCGATCGATGACCTGAGCGGCAAGCTGGCGTGCAAGCTTGACCTGCTCGATCGTTACCATCTGCCCCTCGATCCTGAAAAGCCGATCGTCGCGATCGTCTCTCGGCTGACTGTCCAGAAGGGGATTGATCTGATTGCCCAGGCCATCTGGCCGATGCTCGATACCGGCGCCAATTTCATACTGCTCGGGTCGGGAGGCGACAGTTACGAAGACTTCTTCCAGCACGTTCGCGACGTAAAGCATAATCAGGTCGGTGTCTATTTCGGATACAACAACGCCCTGGCTCATCAGATTGAAGCCGGCGCCGATATTTTCCTCATGCCTTCCGCTTATGAGCCCTGCGGATTGAACCAGATGTACAGCCTGAAATACGGCACTGTCCCGATCGTTCGCGGCGTCGGAGGCCTGGATGATTCGATTCACAACTTCGATCGAACTACAGAGCAGGGCAACGGATACAAGTTTTACGAATACTCTTCCGAGCGACTGATCGAAAAATTCTACGAGGCGCTGATGGTCTATTACGACCCCGCCTTGTGGCGGAAACTGCAACGCAACGGCATGCGAGAAGACCTGTCCTGGAACCGCGCTGCACATAATTACATCGATGCTTACCAGCGTGTCATCAGCGCCCGGCGGAGATAGCAAAACTGTCTGCCAGCGAACAGATTGATCTGTTATAATGATCGGCGATGTGAATGAGTAGAAAGTAAAAAGTAGAAAGTGAAGAGCCTTAAAACAGGACAAATCGTAATCATAGTAATAACGTTAAATCCAGCGAGGAGAATGAAATGAGTGAATTCGTAGTGGAAGTGACAGATACGAACTGGGAATCAGAAGTATTGAAGTCCGACAGGCCGGTGCTCGTCGATTTCTGGGCAGCATGGTGTGGTCCTTGCCGCATGTTGGCCCCGACAGTCGAATCGGTTGCTGAAAAGTTCCAGGGACAGGCGAAAGTTGTCAAACTCAACGTGGATGAGAACGTCGAGAGTCCGGCCAAATATGGGATTCGCGGTATACCTACATTGATCCTTTTCAACAATGGTCAGGAAGTCGATCGTCACGTCGGCGTTCCCGCCAATGCCAAGGACACGATCTCACAGATGATTGAAAGAACGCTCGCCTGATTCTCTCTTTGCGAATAATCGTGAAGACTGATGCGGCAATCGGTTGATGATATGTCAACAGACTATGATGTAATCATTGTTGGCGGTGGACCGACGGGACTGGCTGCGGCAGTATACACAGGTCGCTCGCTGCTCAGGACCCTGGTCCTTGAAAAACAGGTGCCGGGCGGACAGATTGCCCTGTCTGCCGCGATCGATAACTATCCCGGATTTGCCGATGGAATCACCGGTTATGATTTCGCCGAGGCTTTTCTGAAGCACGCGAAACGTTTTGGAGCGGAAGTGCTGGTCGGCACAGGAGCAAATTCCATCATACGTAATGATGACGGATTTTTCACAGTCGGACTGAGTGACGGCCGCGATTTGACGGCCAAATCCGTCATCCTTGCGATGGGGCGTCACCCGAGAAAGCTCGAAGTCCCGGGGTATGAAAAGCTCTTCGGCAGGGGCGTCAGTGTCTGTGCTACATGTGATGGAGCTTTTTTCCGGGATGTCCCCGTTGCCGTCGTCGGAGGCGGTAATTCTGCCGTTGAGGAAGGCCATTTTCTGACCCGTTATGCCTCGGAGATCTTTTCTATTCACCGTCGCGATCATTTCACTGCCCAAAAGATCCTGATCGAGGAGTATCTCCACCAGCCGAAGGTCAAACCCGTCTGGAACAGCGTGGTCGAAGCGATACACGGCGAAAAGGAAGTCGAGGGGATACGCATTCGTGATCTGAAGTCCGATCAGGTACAGGAATTCCCAGTCAAGGCCGTCTTTGTCTTGATCGGCTGGATTCCGAACTCCGAACTTGTTCGTGAATTGGTCGATCTTGACGATCAGGGACGCGTGCTGGTCAACGAACTGATGGAGACAAAAGTGCCGGGCCTCTTCGCCGCCGGCGATCTTTGTGTTCGCCCGATCTATCAGCTTGCCAATGTTGTGGCCGACGGCGTGCAGGCCGCAGTATCGGTCGAAAAATACCTCGAAGGGAAGAAATAGTTTCCAGTTGTAACTGGAAACAGGAAACTAACAATGAATCTGGCAATTATCGGCGCTCAATGGGGAGACGAGGGCAAGGGCAAGATCGTCGACCTGCTGGCGCCGCATTTCGATATCGTGACGCGGTATCAGGGCGGGCACAATGCCGGCCATACTGTGATCATACGTCGCGACGGCATCGAGCAGAAATTCGTCCTGCACCTGATACCTTCCGGCATCACCCATCCGGGCAAGACCTGCGTCATCGGCAACGGTGTAGTCGTCGATCCGCGAGCGCTGCTGATCGAAATGGAGGACCTGCGCGGGCAGGGGATCGAAGTCAATCCGAAGAACCTGCTGGTCAGCAATCGCGCGCACCTGATTCTGCCGTATCACGTTGCGCTTGACCGGGCGATCGAGGCGAGTCGCGGCGGGAATGCCGTCGGGACGACGATGCGCGGAATCGGTCCGGCATACGAAGACAAGATGGCCCGGCGAGGACTGCGTGCCGGCGACCTGACTGATCCCTCGACGCTGGCCGAAAAGCTGACCCACACCGCCCGACAGGCCAACCGGCTGCTCTCTGTCCTGGGAGGCGAACCGATCGACGAAAAAGTCCTGATCGATGACGGAATGCGCTGGTGTGATCTGCTCTCTCCGCATATTTGCGATACAACTTACTATCTCAATCGCTCGACACGAGACGGCAGTTCGCTTCTGCTCGAAGGAGCGCAGGCGACGATGCTTGATATCGATCACGGCACCTATCCATTCGTCACCTCTTCAAACTCCTCGATTGGCGGGGCATGCACGGGAACCGGTATCCCCCCGTCGCTCATTAATATGGTAATCGGCGTGATCAAGGCCTACACTACACGCGTCGGAGGCGGTCCGTTTCCGACTGAACTCAACGACGCACTTGGCGAGACGATCCGCACGCGAGGCGGAGAGTACGGCGCATCGACCGGGCGTCCGCGGCGGACAGGCTGGTTCGATGCCGTCGTTGCCCGCTATGCTGTCATGGTCAATGGACTCCACGCTCTGGCTTTGACCAAACTGGATGTCCTCGACGATCTCGACGAGATTCGTATCTGTACCGGTTATCGAATCAATGGCCGCGAGACCGATCAGGTGCCGTACGACGCAAATCTCATGTCCGCCGCTGAACCAGTCTATGAGACCATGCCAGGCTGGCGTGAAAAAACGGTCGGCATAAATCGACTCGATGATCTTCCGGCGAAGGCCAGGGAATATGTTGATCGGTTATCTGAGCTGTCCGGCGCGCCATTCGCATTCATCTCGACCGGCGCCGAACGCAACGAAACGATCATTTCCAGCGAAATGCTCAGCCGGCACGGACTGGATCTTTCCATTTAAATCGGCCAACATTACGTGAGCGTCAGCGAGCGCCAGGCCACGGTTGCTGTAAATGCCGTGCCGTATACACGTCCAACAACAAACCAGGAGGAAGACATGTCTGTAGCTAAAGTGACAGAAATCATCTCATCGTCGTCGAAAAGTTTCGATGACGCCATTAACGAGGGTATCAAGCGAGCCGGCAAGACGCTCGAAAATATCAAAGGTGCATGGGTCAAGGATCAGAATCTTGTGGTCGAGAATGACAAGGTCGTCGAGTACCGTGTCACCCTGGTGGTCACGTTCGTTCTCAATGACTGATTCTGTGAAGTGAAGTACGCGGTAATCAATTAATGCAAACCTGTAAGACTCGAAGTTGTCGTTTATATGGTCAGAAAATAACCTACTCTGGAGGAAAACCATGGAAAGTCAACTCGTCAGTTGGTTGATCAGTCTGATTATCGGTGCAGTAGGCGGAAACGCAGCCGGAGCAGTTTTAAAGAATTACAGCCTCGGCACGGTCGGCAATACAATTGCCGGTCTTGTTGGAGGCGGACTGGGCGGACAGATAATCACCGCCTTGCTGAGCAGCGGTGCATCGACCGGCCTGGTCGGTAATATCGCCAGTTCAGGCATCGGCGGTGCAGTGCTCATGATCGTCATCGGACTCATCAAGAATGCGCTAGCCGGCAAATCCAGAGGCTAACCAGCAGCATTTTTCCATCATCTCCGGTTAAATATAGGTCAAGCGACCCGGCGCGAAGATGTTTGCGGTCGTTATAGGTTTTCTGTGTCTTCATGATTATCCGGAAAACGTGGTATAAATCCGTGGTAATCGAAAAGTACAATTGTTCAGTAATAACAGAAACGCTGATATATGAAATACCGGTATTTCACGGCCGATGTATTCACTGACAGGGTTTTCGGCGGTAACCAGCTGGCTGTCTTTCCCGATGGGCGCGAGCTGAGCGATGCTCTTATGCAGAAGATCGCTCGTGAATTCAATTTTTCAGAGACCGTCTTCGTCTTTCCACCCGAGGATCCTGCCAATACCAGGAAACTGCGCATCTTCACGCCCGAGAACGAACTTCCTTTCGCGGGCCATCCGACCGTGGGCACGGCCTTTGTTCTTGCCCATGCCGGTGAGATCCCGCTCGTCGATGACGAAGTGCGAATAGTCTTTGAAGAAGGTGTCGGGCCTGTCCACGTGAGCATCTTCGGCCGCGACGGTCGTCCAATCTCTTCGCAACTCTCCGCGGCGAAGATGCCCGAGGCCGGCCCGGAGCCTCCAACTATCGAAGTGCTGGCCGAGACCCTTTCGATCGAACCTTCGGAAATCATCGCAGGTCAGGACGGCCCGCGTACGATCTCCTGCGGAGTCCCTTTCATCTTCGTGCCGGTAAAAAGCCTCGATGTTGTGCGCCGGTCGCGGGTCAATCGCACAGCCTGGGACCGGGAGATAGCGAAACACCCCGCGCCTCAGGTCTTCATCTTCACGCGCGAAACGGAAACTTCAACTGCTCATGTTCATGCTCGTATGTTCGCCCCGTCGATGAATATCGAAGAGGACCCGGCGACGGGCTCGGCCGCAGCCGCTCTGGCGGGCTATCTGGCGCCGCATAATGATGTGACGGCCGGGACAGTTTGCTGGACGATCGAGCAGGGGTTCGAGATGGGACGTCCGAGCATTATTAATCTCGAAGCCGATCTTCGCGACGGAGAAATCTCAGCCGTCCGAGTCGCCGGCCAGTCCGTTATGGTCTGCGAAGGGATGATGGATGTTCCGCTGAACTGATTTTTGACGGCCGGGCTGATTGTTATGGCGATTGAATCCCGGATTGCAGGATACATTGTCGCAGTTGTGATCAATCTGGCGATCGTCTGCCTGCTCGCTCCCTTTCATCAACAGCTCAGTTCGACGACCGTGGCTTTGACCATGTTGCTTGCAGTGTTGTTGATCGCAACGGTCTGGGGAAGCTCACCCGCCTATCTGGCCTCAGTCCTGGCTATGCTCTGTTTCAACTTCTTCTTTCTTCCTCCCGTCGGCACGTTTCATATCGCAGATCTCCAGAATTGGATCGCCTTGTTGACCTTTCTGATAACTTCACTGGTGGTTGGCCGGTTATCGGCGCAGGCCAAAAAGCGGGCCGCCATCGCCGAGGCCGGAAGAAAAGAGGTCGAGCGTCTGTACGAGGAGTTGAAGTCGGCCTTTGAGCGCGCCAGTGAGGCCGAAGCCCTGAAACGAAGCGAGCAATTGAAGACCGCGCTCCTTGACGCCGTCACGCACGATCTGAGGACGCCTCTCACATCGATCAAAATGTCCGTCACGACACTGCTTGCGGAGCGAAATTCTCCCACTACTCCTGTACTTGATACTGATGGTGATAACGAGCTGCTGGAGGTGATCAACCAGGAAACTGACCGCCTCAATCATTTCATCGAGGGAATGGTCGAGCTGGCGAAGCTCGAAGCGGGAGATCTGCATCTGCGTCGCAACTGGGGCGCCATCGATGAGATCATCGAAACGGCTTCAACAAGAGCTGCTCAACTGCTGCGCCGGCATCGGTTGTCAGTTCAACTGGAAAAAGAACTCCCGTCGGTCAGAGTCGACAACCGGGCGCTGGCTGAAGTCGTTTATACACTCCTCGACAATGCCGCCAAATATTCACCGCCGGATTCAACCATTCTGATCTCTGCCCGGCAGCAGACCGGGGGATTGATCGAGATCGCTGTCACGGATGAGGGGACAGGGATACCCAATGAGCTGCGCGAACGTGTCTTCGATAAATTCTTCAGGGGCATGGCGTCGGATGGACAGTCCAGGATGACCGGTGGGATCGGCATGGGTCTTGCCATCGCTCGTGGAATAGTCGAAGCTCATGGAGGGCGGATCTGGATCGAGGATGGCCCGACCGGCCACGGGACGATGGTCGTTTTTACGATTCCCGTCGGAGATAAAGAAAGCGTCGGTGAATCAGACGATTGATAACCAGTGATCCTCCAGCCGCATCCGGTGACTGAAAAATGACAGAAACAAAGCGCATCCTTGTCGTAGACGACGAGCCCCAAATCACCAGGGTATTGCGGAGAACCCTGTCGGCCCAGGGTTATGAAGTTCAAACATCAGGTGATGGCGAGGAGGCTCTCGAGGTCTTTCAGAACTGGAACCCCGGCCTTGTGATAACCGATCTTTCAATGCCGCTTATGGGCGGACTGGAATTGTGTCGCCGACTTCGGAAGATCTCGCGAGTCCCGATCCTCGTGCTTTCCGTCAAGGGTGAAGAGCGTGCCAAGGTTGAGGCGCTTGATGCCGGGGCCGATGATTACATCACCAAGCCGTTCGGCGTCGATGAGTTGCTGGCACGCATTCGTGTCGCCTTTCGACGCGCTCCTCTCGACATCGATGAGAGAAAAATACTTGATGTCGGTGATTTTCACATCGACCTCGATGCACGCAACATTTCGGTTCGCGGCAAGGATATTCATCTGACCCCCAGGGAATACGAGCTCCTGGTTTACCTCATCAGCCACGCCGGAAAAGTCCTGACACACCGCACATTGCTAGGGGCCGTCTGGGGCGGGGATTACACCGAGCAGACTGAATACCTGCGCGTTTTCATCGGCCAATTGCGCAAAAAAATCGAACCCGACCCATCCGATCCGCGCTACATCATTACCGACCCCTGGATTGGATACCGGTTCTTTCCCGAGGGAATTCCTTCCTGAATCACCTCCCGCATCCTTATAAATTCTTTATTCCTCCCTTACGCCATCCTTATCAGTTCATCGGTACTATCTTCCTGATTGGTGATGATTCTGTATTTACCAGAGGGGGATATATGAACGCGATGAGACGTGATGAAAGATATATTCAGACTGATGGCACTCACCATCCGCTGGAAGCCGGTTCCTATCGAAGTCGATACTGGGTCTGGGTCGGAGTCTTCGTCGGTATGGTCGGCGGCACTTTATTACCGTTAACCGGATTGATTATGATGACATTTGCGTGGTTCTTTGGCGATTTGAATTCAACTCTCAATAGAATAGGTTCGATGCTTCTGATGACGACCATTCCGCTGCTTATCTTTGGCGGCTATTGTCTGGATATAGTCGATAAGGCTAAATCCAAACCAGACGAAGAGAACGAAGAGTAGGACATTATGTTCAGGAGAAATTACCCGGTCCGAACGGTATTACCCATGGGAGTATTGCTGCTGTTGCTGTTATTCGCTTCGGCCACGGCGCAGGATTCGTCAAAAAACGAATCGTCGGCGACCGATCCTGTTGAATCCGGTGCGCGGTCCGATCGCGCTGATGATGCAAGCGTCGAGATGCTGAAGGCCGTGCTGGATGAACTCAGGCAGTTGCGGCAGACAGTCGCTCGACTCGAGGAACGAATCGGCCGTTTGGAATCGGAAAGAGACGGCGGCGCAGATTCATCAGTCAGGCATGATACTCCCGGACCGCGCCTGCAATCGACTGATCCCGATAGATTGTCCGCCAGCGACCGTGAGGCCATGTCTTTCTATCGTGATATGACATTCAACTTTATGCTTGATGGTTCATATAGCTACAATTTCAACCGGCCGATCGGCGGAGTCAACCTTTTGCGTGCTTATGATCCATTGAGCAATAATTTCAATCTCAACCAGGCGGCGGTGATCATTGAAAAGGCGCCGAATGTAGAGGCCGGGCGCCGTTTCGGCATGCGACTGGACCTGCAATTCGGGCAAGCGACTGAGACCGTACAGGGAAATGCAGCAAATGAACCCCGCCCCCAGGCCTATCGCCATGTCTGGCAGGCTTATGGAACTTATGTCGCCCCGATAGGCAGGGGGGTGACCGTTGATTTCGGCAAATTCGCCGGTTCGCTCGGCTATGAAACCAACTATACAAAAGACAATTTCAATTACTCGCGGGCCTTTTTCTTTAATTATCTGCCATTTTATCACTTCGGATTCAGGGCAACGTATCCTGTCAACGAAAAGTTGACGGCCGCTTACTGGCTGGTCAATGGGGCTAATCAATCAGAGGATTTCAACGGATTCAAGTCCCAGGCGCTGCTCCTGACTTACAAACCGATCAGCAAAATCACCTGGCAGGCCAATTATTACGCCGGACAGGAACAGCGAGACCGCCTTCCGGCGCTCAATCCGGGGATCGCCGTCCTGCCGACTCAACCCGGCCTCTCGACGGATGTCGTTCGACCGATGAATCGGGGACGTTTTCATGTCATCGATTCATATCTGACATTCAATGCAACCGACAAGTTAACGCTGGCGATTGAAGGCGACTATGCGGTAAACCGTATCCAACGCGATTCCGCGCCGTCACGCGTGACGGGTGGCGCAGCTTATGCAAGGTATCAATTAAAGTCGCAGGTCGCTCTGGCCGGACGGTTTGAATATCTGTCCGATCGTGGAGGACTCTTCAGCGGAGCGACACAGGCGTTGAAGGAAGCCACGCTGACAGCTGATTACAAACTGGCGGAAGGTTTTCTGCTGCGCACGGAATGGCGCCGAGACTACTCCAATCAGCTGTTCTTTCTCTCCGACCGGCCGGGAGCTTTGAAGCAGCAGCAGACTACTGCAACGCTCGGATTGATCTGGTGGATGGGACGCAAGGAAGGAAACTGGTAGACGACAGGGAGGCCAAATGCAGGACCTGATTTTTATTACTGCCACGATTTTGTTCTTTCTGATCTCGGCCGCGTATGTGCGAGCCTGCGATCGAATGAAGTGAAAGGATAGCGATCATGAACCTCGAATCGATTCTTTCCCTGATTACAGCGGTGTTGCTGCTGATCTATCTCGGCTATGCGCTGCTCAGGCCTGAAAAATTCTGAGAACTGGATAACTATATGACAGTCAATGGATGGCTACAGATCCTGATTTTTTTTGCCGCCGTTTTCGCAATGACCAGACCGGTGGGGATATACCTGGCACGCGTTTTCAGCGGTGAGCGCACTTTTGCTGATACTGTTTTGCGTCCCTTCGAGAAGCTGCTCTACAGGGTATGCGGCGTCGATGAGAAACATGAGATGCGGTGGACAGAATACGCAGCGGCCATGCTGGTCTTCAGTCTGGTGACGATGCTCGTCCTTTATCTTTTACAGCGCACCCAGCGGTATCTGCCGCTCAATCCGCAAAAACTCCCCAACGTTCCGCCTCATCAGGCATTCAATACGGCCGCGTCTTTCACTTCCAATACCAACTGGCAGAGTTATGCCGGAGAGACCACCATGAGCTATCTGACGCAGATGGCTGGATTGGCCTACCAGAATTTTGTTTCCGCGGCGGTCGGTATGTGCATAGCCCTTGCGCTGATTCGTGGGATAGCGAGGCGGGAGACCGATAAGCTCGGGAATTTCTGGGTCGATCTGGTCCGAGCGACACTTTACGTGCTGCTCCCGATCTCCTTATTGGCGGCATTGTTTTTCGTCTCTCAGGGAGTGGTCCAGAATTTCAAGTCATATGACACGGTCAAGCTGGTCGATTCGCCGTCGGTAAGCAGGAGCGAAGAAGAGGTGCTGGAAGCGACTGGTGCGGTCAGCGAACAAGTGATCGCCCAGGGGCCTGTCGCCTCTCAACTCGCCATCAAGATGCTGGGCACCAATGGCGGTGGATTCTTCAACGCCAACTCGGCACATCCTTTTGAAAATCCGACGCCGCTCTCGAATTTCGTCGAGATATTTCTGATCTTTCTGATTCCTGCGGGGCTGACATACACATTGGGATTGATGACTGGATCGCAGCGTCATGGGTGGGCCGTCTTTGCCGCCATGTCGATTCTGTTTTTCGCCGGTGTTCTGGTTGCCTACCAGGCCGAGGCGAGGGGCAACCCGATTTTCCCCGCGAATATCGACCTTCAAGCCGGCAGGCAGCAGGCCGGCGGTAATATGGAAGGAAAGGAAGTGCGTTTTGGCATTGCCAACTCGGCGCTCTTTGCAACGGTCACGACGAATGCATCGTGCGGCGCCGTCAATTCCATGCATGATTCATTCCTGCCGCTGGGAGGACTGGTACCGATGGTCAATATTCAGCTAGGTGAGGTCATTTTCGGAGGCGTTGGAGCGGGAATGTATGGAATGCTGATCTTTGTCATTCTCTCAGTATTCATTGCCGGATTGATGGTCGGTCGAACGCCGGAATATATGGGCAAGAAGGTCGAACCGTTCGATGTCAAAATGGCCATGCTGTACATCCTGATTTTTCCGTTGGTGGTGCTGGTTCTGACGGCTGTCTCCGTCTTGTCAGCGAACTTCGGATTGAGCTCGCTGAACAACAGCGGGCCGCATGGGCTGTCGGAGATTCTGTATGCTTTCACCTCCGCGGCGGGGAATAACGGGTCGGCGTTTGCCGGACTTAATGCCAACACGCCCTGGTACAACACCACTCTCGGTTTGAGCATGCTGGTGGGACGCTTTTTGATGATCATTCCGGTATTGGCGATCGCGGGGAACCTGGCGGGCAAGAAGCGCGTGCCGCCCAGCCTGGGCACATTCCCCGTGACCACGCCGTTGTTCACGGTCCTGCTTGTCAGTGTGATCCTGGTTGTCGGAGCATTGACCTTTTTTCCCGTTCTGAGCCTGGGGCCGATTGTCGAGCATCTGTTGATGAATTCCGGCAAGGTGTTTTAGGTTCAGCGATGATTCATTGAGTTCAGAGGTTTATCAATGTCGAAAAAAAGAAAGACCGCTCTCTGGAATTCAAGCATTGTATTGCGCGCACTGATCGACGCGATTCGCAAGCTCAGGCCGCGCCAGATGTCGAGAAATCCCGTCATGTTCGTGGTTGAAGTGGGGTGCGTCATGACATCTCTGCTCCTCATTCGTGATCTCGCGACTGGGGTTCCGGGTGTCGGCTTTGCGTTGCAGATCACGCTCTGGTTGTGGTTCACCGTCCTGTTTGCCAATTTCGCTGAAGCCATGGCTGAAGGGCGTGGCAAGGCGCAAGCCGACACCCTGCGCAAAGCGAAGACGGAAACCATGGCGAACCGGCTGCTGCCGGGCGGTCAAGTAGAACAGGTGCCGGCGCCAAAGTTACGCAAAGGCGACATCGTCGTTGTCTCGGCCGGAGAATTTATTCCTGGAGATGGCGAAGTTATCGAAGGCGTGGCCTCGGTCGATGAGTCGGCGATCACCGGTGAGTCGGCGCCGGTCATTCGCGAAGCAGGCGGGGACCGTTCCGCAGTGACGGGAGGGACGCGTGTCCTTTCGGATCATCTCAAGATCCGCATCACCTCGAATCCCGGAGAGACATTTATTGATCGAATGATCGCCCTGGTGGAAGGGGCTGAACGACAGAAAACGCCGAATGAAATCGCGCTCAACATTCTGCTCGCCGGCCTGACCATCATATTTTTACTGGCCGTCGTCACACTGCAGCCGTTTGCCATCTATTCCGGCGCTCAGCAGACGATCTTCGTGCTCGTCTCATTACTGGTCTGTTTGATTCCGACGACGATCGGAGGGCTGCTTTCCGCTATCGGAATCGCAGGCATGGACAGGCTGATTCAGCACAACGTGCTGGCCATGTCGGGCCGGGCAGTCGAGGCGGCGGGAGATGTCAACACTTTGCTGCTCGATAAAACGGGAACAATCACACTCGGCAACCGGCAGGCCTCTGAGTTCATCCCCTTGAACGGCGTGGATGATCTGGAACTGGCCGACGCGGCACAACTTTCTTCCCTGGCTGATGAAACACCCGAGGGCCGATCGATTGTTGTTCTGGCCAAAGAGAAGTATGGCCTTCGAGGTCGTGAGCTCGAATCTCACGAAGCCCGTTTCATCCCATTTACTGCGCAGACCCGCATGTCAGGCGTCGACTATGGTGGCCGTCAAATACGCAAAGGCGCCGTCGATTCGATCGATAAATATATCAACTCTCTCGGCGGAACATTACCGGGACAGATGAAGGAGATTGTCGAACGTGTATCGAAAGAGGGAGGAACCCCGCTGGCTGTCGCCGAGAACCATCGCCCGCTCGGAGTCATCTATCTGAAAGACATCGTCAAGGGCGGTATGCGCGAACGTTTCGATCAGTTGCGCGCCATGGGCATCCGAACCGTGATGATCACGGGAGATAATCCGTTGACCGCCGCGACGATTGCCCGCGAAGCCGGGGTCGATGATTATCTGGCCGAGGCCACTCCTGAAGACAAGATGAATCTGATCAAAAGGGAGCAGGCGGAGGGACGCCTGGTCGCCATGACCGGCGACGGAACCAATGATGCCCCGGCGCTGGCACAGGCAGACGTCGGAGTAGCCATGAACACCGGCACCCAGGCGGCAAAGGAAGCCGGCAATATGGTGGATCTCGATTCAAATCCTACCAAGCTCATCGAAATCGTCGAGATCGGCAAACAACTGCTCATGACACGAGGCGCTCTGACGACATTTTCCATCGCCAACGACGTCGCCAAATATTTCGCCATCATCCCGGCGATGTTTGTCGGTGCTTTTCCGGTGCTCGATGCCCTGAACATCATGAAACTCGCCACGCCGCAATCGGCGATTCTCTCAGCGGTGATCTTTAACGCCCTGGTTATTATCGCTCTGATCCCGCTCGCGCTGAGTGGCATCTCCTATCGCCCCATGAGCGCACAGGCACTGTTGCAGCGAAATATGCTGATTTACGGTGTGGGCGGACTGATCGCTCCGTTTATCGGGATCAAGATTATTGACATGATCATCACCGCTCTTGGAATTGTATAAAACTTTTTTTTTTGTTTTTTTTTTTTTCCCCGCCCGCCCCGCGGGGCCGCCGGGGGCGTGGGGGCTGTGGGCGGCGCGCGGGCCCATTAAATACTGTGGAAACTTAAGTGACAGAGTACCAGGTATTTCAACTTATTGATGTTCGAGGATGTCATATGAAACATATCAAAACAGCTTTCCTCATGACGCTTGCGACATTATTACTGACAGGGCTGGTCTATCCCCTGATCGTCACCGGCCTGTCACAGGCCATTTTCCATGACAGGGCGAATGGTCAACTTATTACTCGAAACGGGCAGACTGTGGGCTCGAAATTGATTGGGCAGCCATTCTCTTCCGCGGGCTATTTTAGACCGCGGCCTTCGGCAGCAGGTGCAACGGGTTATGATGCCGGCGCTTCAACTGGATCGAATCTCGGGCCAACCAGTAAAAAATTGCTGGACCGGGTGAAGGCCGATACTGAAAAGTTGCAACTGGAAAATGCCGGCGTCGCCATCCCTGTCGACCTGGTCACCGCTTCCGGATCGGGCCTCGATCCTCACATCACACCGGCGGCGGCTGAATTCCAGACTCCACGGGTCGCGCGTGAACGCGGCATCGATGACGAAGTAGTCAAAAGGCTCGTCGAAGAATTCAGGGAGGGACGCGCTCTCGGCATCTTCGGCGAGGCACGCGTCAATGTATTATTGCTCAATCTCGCTCTGGATGAGCGGTTTCCTTTGAGGCCATAGCCAGATGACTGCCACAGCAGACCGAAGACCTTCCGCCGAATCATTGCTCGCACAATTGAAATCGAGCGAGCGGGCAAGGCTGCGTGTCTATATCGGCGCGGCGCCCGGAGTCGGAAAGACCTTCCAGATGCTCGAGGACGCCCACCTCCTTCACAAACAGGGTGCAGATATCGTTATTGCCGTGGTTGAAACGCATGGGCGGGCAGAAACTGCCGAGATGATCGGAGATCTCGAACGCGTGCCGATGCGCAAGATCCCTTATCGGAATGTCGTGCTCGAAGAGATGGATCTGGAAGCAGTTCTCGCCCGTCGGCCCGACGTGGCCATCGTCGACGAACTTGCACACACGAATGTTCCCGGATCAAAAAATCATAAACGATTCGAGGATGTCCTGGACCTTCTGGCGGCGGGCATCTCTGTCATCACCGCCGTGAATATCCAGCACCTCGAATCGCTCAACGATGCGATAGCCCGGACGACAGGGGTCAGGGTCCGTGAAACCGTTCCGGACTATTTCCTGCGTCGCGCTGATGAAGTGGTCAACGTCGACGTCTCGGTGGACACGCTGCGCACGCGTTTGCGTCAGGGGAAGATTTACGGCATCGAGAAGATCGAGCAATCACTCAACAATTTCTTTCGGAAAGGGAATCTGTCGGCCTTGCGCGAGCTTGCACTGCGGCAATTGGCAACAGATCAGGCGGTCAAAGCTCAGGACTATCGGGAACGGGAAGGGCTGGAGCAGGCGGTCATTCCGGAAAAAATCATGGTCTGTCTCTCGTCCAACACTGAAGCCAGGCGTCTCCTGCGCGTCGGTTCACGTATCGCCGGCCGCCTGGCCTCGGACTGGTTTGCCGTCTATGTCGAGACTCCTCGAGAAGAACCGGGTAGAATCCGGCCTTCCGATCATGTCTCCCTGCAGGAAAACATCCGACTGGCTGAAGAACTGGGCGCCAAAGTAATTAAATTGAAGGCCGATCGTGTGGCAGACGCGCTGATCGATTTCGCTCGCCGCGAAGCGATCACTCACGTCATCTTCGGTCAGTCAGTGCGTTCGCGCTGGGATATCCTTTTCCACGGTTCGATCATTAATCGCTTTCTTCAGGAGGTGAAAAACGCCACCGTTCAGGTCGTCCCTTTTCACCAGATACCTCAGGAGGGCGAAGTATGAACCTCCGCACCAGATTGCTGGCCAGCTTCAGCATATTCGTTCTGACGCTACTTGCGCTTGGCAGTTGGAGTATCTGGAATCTGCAGCAACTGGGCCTCGTCTCGCAGCGGATTCTGTCGGAAAATTCCGTTTCCGTCACGGCTTCTGATGAGATGAAATACGCAGCCGAACGAATCGACTCGTCATTAGCAATTCTGCTATTGGGTCGGCGGGAACACGCTCTGCCAGAGATCGAGAAAAATCGACGCTATTTCGATCGCGCGTTTATCAGAGCGGCTTCAAACATTACGGAGCCGGGAGAGCCCGCAAAGATCGATGAGATTCGCCGTAGACGGGACAACTATTATCGTCTGGTGAACGAATTCCTGGTGGAAATCGATGCCGGTCGTGAGCAACAATCCTTTTATCTCGATACCCTGGAACCTGCATTTCATGAATTGCACGAGTCATGTCAGGAACTTCTGCAATTAAACCAGGACGCCATGTTCAGGAAATCCGATCTTGCAGCTTCGGTGGCCCGCAGCGGGGAGATCCTGACAATGTTCATCGCGGGGGGCCTGGTTCTGGCAGGCATCGGCCTGGCGTTTTTTCTCGCCGGACAGATCGTCCGGCCGGTTCTCGAACTTAAAGAATCTGCAGCAAAAATCGCTGGCGGTAACCTGAGCGCCAGAGCTGTCATCCATTCACGGGATGAAGTAGGCATTCTGGCGGCTGAATTCAATCGCATGGCGGAACGGGTCGAGCAGTTGCGACGAACCGACCTCGGGCAGATGCTGATCGCCCGGCAAACACTCGAGGTCGCACTGAGATCATTGAATGATCCAGTGGTTATTGTGAATGAAATAGCTCGAGTGACCAGGCTGAATCCCGCCGCCGAAAAGATATTCGGCGACGAAAACAGGTCCGTCGGCCGGACACTGTCGGAGCTCTCGCACGATTCGCGTCTGGCGATTGCCGTCGATCAGGCCCTGCGCTCGCAACAAGCGGTCGCCATCGAGACCGTGGCCTCTGCCATCACTCTTTCGGCTAATGGGACAGAACGGGCATATCGAATTGAGACCACTCCGATGAGGGATGATGACGGACAAGTCCTCGGCGCAATCATGCTGCTGGATGATGTCACCAACCTGCGTCAAATAGATAAGTTGAAATCCAGGTTTATCGACATTGCCGCCAGTCATCTTCAGGCGCCACTCAGAGATGCCGAGCTCGGAATTCATGCGCTCCTTTCAGAAATGGCCGGTGAACTGAACGACAATCAGCGTGACCTCCTGGAAAACTGCCGCAAGGATATCGAAGAACTTGAAAAAGTCATTCGTGATCTGTTAACTCTCTCACGTATCGAATCCGGAGAACTGACTCCTCAACTGGCGCCGACAGATCTGGCAGATTTTTTGAACAGGACCGCCGAGGATCTTCGACCACGTGTTGAGGCGGCAGAGATCTCTTTCGATGCGAACATCGACCCGAGGTTGCCGGCGCTTGCGATTGATAAGAATCAGATCTCCGAAGTGATCGATCAATTAGCGGACAATGCCATTCGCTGTACACCCCGTGGAGGCGAAATTCAGATCATGTCGATGCCACGTGAGGATTACATCGAAATCATTTTCAGGGACAACGGTTGCGGTATACCGCAGGAGTATTTACCGGTAATATTTAATCGCTTTACGCGCGTACCGGGCACACCATCCGGAGGTACAGGACTTGGACTGGCCATCGCGAAACGGTTAATCGAGGCACATGGTGGACAGATCACCGTATCTTCAGTGATAGATAACGGGACGACATTCACCATTATTTTGCCTTCCGCCGGCCTCGGTTGAAATATCAATACATCGTTAAATCTCCCACCCATCTCCCCAGTCTATTTTTCGAGCCTTTCGCCAGAGCTCCTTCTGCGATCGCCTGACGGTCAGATGTTCGATTCCATCCGAACCGCAGATCGTCAGTTGAGCGAATCCGCTGTGTCGTCGCGGATGCCGGATGACTCGGGCCGGGACTCTTTGTCCCGGCTGTTTTGCGGCAATGATGTATGAGTATTTCTCGTCTTCGTGACCGCGTTCGCCGAGCTTGAGATACCGGTGCAGAGAGGTGCGTTCAACTCGTTCTGCAAAATGGCACCAGTCGTCGGCCCCCATCGGACAGGCTCTGTCGTGAGGACACGGCGCCAGAAGGTTCGCTCCCCATTCGATCAGAGTCTCGCGCAGCTCCCTGATCAGCCCGAAGCCTCTCTTCGTTCCAGGTTCTATAATGATGATGGCCGTTTCGGTGGCCTCCCATGCCCGTTGCAATACGCCTGGTACGCCTTTAGACCCAACTTCTCCAAGCGAATATGAGCAGACGACGAGCTGATGCGGCGGCAATAGAGAGCTGCGAATATCTCTGATCTGCCAGTCGGCATTTTGCAGCACGAGATTATCGCCATTGGCGGCCAGTGTCTTTCCAAGTCTGATCAGATGAGGATCCCTGTCGTACAGCGTCGCTTTCTTCAACTCATCGAAGGTCTCGATTGCGGCCCACAGCGCGGAGCCCGGGCCGCACCCGAGGTCGAGCAGGCTCTCGATGTCGTTGTCGGGCAGAAGGCGTCGAAATTCCCCAAAAACTGAGCGCAGAACGGCATATGTCGCCGGCATGCGTGTGGCCAGATAAGCGATGCGCTGTGGTTCATTGTCGGGAAAATTGCCGGCGAATGGATGCCCGGTGCGGTAGCGTGCCGAAAGCTCAGTCGCAGCATGGGCCAGCTCGGATGGCTTTACGCCCTCGGCTTCAAGTTCAATCGCACTACGTAATCGTGACGGTAGTTGCACGGCAGATATTAAAAAGAATTAGTACTACTTTGGAAACTAAATGTACTGACATTTAAGCACTGAAGAAATTAATCGCAAAGGCCGCAGAGAAGGCAAAGAATTTAATCGCAGAGGCCGCAAAGGGGCAAAGATTTTTGGGGATATGAATATCCGGATTATTGCCCACAGGATACAATTCGAACACTGATCTTCCCAGTATATCTTTGCCCCCTTTGCGGCCTCTGCGATTAATTTCTTCCGGTCATCAATGTCAGATCATTTAGTTTACAGAGGTCCAGTTACTGGTTAAAACCATCGCGGAGGGTCAGTTTTTTTGGTCTTTACGCTCAGAGGCCGCGACCTTTGACGATCTCCGTGGCGAAGGAGCAGCAATAACGGCGTGCCCCGAAGGGAAGACTGTGGGGGGAACTATCAATCCGCCTTCTTTGACCTGCATCGAAGTGCTTTCGGTCGGAGCTGCGCTGCGATGAGTTGTCGTTTGCTCAGAGGTCAATCGCGATAGTCCGAATCCGAAGAGCGTCAGAATCGCGAGGACGAGTCCTAGAAATATTGCCATATTGATGAATCCCTGGCCGAAACCAAGGATCGTTTTCGATGCACCATCTTTTTTCGACGGATGACGCTGATTGAGAAACGCCAAATAACGGGAACGATATCCCCCCTTACCATCTGCAATTTGGGTCGTGCGTTGTGCATTCATCTCTGTTGACTCCTGGCTTGTTACGTGGACCCACGGCGAGATCTATCCTATCGGGAAACAAGGGGCATATCGGGGCTTGGAGCCGGACAACTACTATCTGAAGAATGGCTTGGCAGGGGCGGACAAAGCCGTATCAAGCACGAATCCGCATGGGTGATTCATGCGATTCGACACTCAGGGGGATATTGGTGAGGGTAATTTTCAAAAATGTGATGACCTCCGAATAATAAAAAAGCACGAAATCCCTGTCAATACTGAGTCCGCTTTCGGTTAATTAAAATGTGCACAAATTTGCGGAGACGGGGCTGAAAAGTTTATATTCAGTATCCTGGGAGCGCAGGCTTCCAGCCTGCTTTTAACAGCTGAATGCGGAAATCATGCAGGCTGGAAGCCTGCGCTCCCACTCGACCGTTCAACAATGCATCGTAGAGGAGCAGTATGAAATTGCGGTACGTTATCGCACTATTGGCTGTGATCGTATTACTGGGCTGTGAGCCGGCTCTGGCTCAGCAATCAAATCCCGGGGCCAGTCCTGCAAAATCCTCTGAAAAAGATGCCGAATCGATCAGGATTGACACATCGCTGGTGCTGCTTGACGGCATAGTGCTGAACAAGCGGACGAAGGCGGTGGTCGGCGATCTTAAGCGCGATGACTTTCTGATCTTCGAAAACAATCAGAGGCAGGAGATCACACATTTCAGTCGCGAGGAGCTTCCGCTATCGGTCGTTTTGCTTCTGGATGTGAGCGGCAGCGTGCAGCCGATCATCGAGGAGGTTCGCAGCGCCGCGATGAATGCCCTTGGCAATCTCAAGCCACAGGACAGCGTGGCGACGATGATCTTCGGCAACAGGACGAAGCTCATCACTCACCTGACGCGTGATCGCGAGGCGATCCGTGACGGACTCGACACGATGTGGAGTTCGACGCCTGAGGTCGGCTACGGAACGATCATCACACATGCGGTCTACACTGCTTCACGTTATCTCAAACAGCGAACACCTTCGACCCAGCGACGGGCGATCATTCTGATCACGGACGATGAGGATTTTCGCTACAGCGTGCCGCCGCGCGAGATCGTGCTGCGCGAACTGCACGAAAGCGGAGCTGCCCTCTGCGGCATCATCGTCAGCCATGGCAAGGCCGGGCGGACGGCCATGAGCGTCGGGACTACGGCTGCCATCACGGCTGTCAATCCAATAATGGGAGGCGTTCTGATCGGGATGAAGATATTTCGCAAGGCTTCCTCTCCTGGCAGCACCTCGAGATTTTTCACCGAAAACACCGGCGGAGTTTTGGTCGGAGCGAAGAAGGAGGAGGTCGGACGAGTCTTCATCGAGATGATGCAGTTGCTGAGGACCCGGTACACCTTCGGGTATGAGGCTCCCGAGACCCCTGATGACGGGCGATTGCGCCAGATCAAGCTCTCAGTCAATGAAGCGGGCCGTAAGAAGAAAGACGATCTGGTCGTCTTCGCGCGCAGCGGATACTATTACAACCGTCCTGGCCAGCGTCGTAACCTTCCACAGGCTCTTATATCCAGCGATCCGATCAATACTCAAGTACCGGCTCAACCATCTGTATCGGGCGAGACGGAGATGCCCCTGCTTCACCAGATGGCAAAAGTTTCGCTCACACCTCCGCACAGATGCCGTCCTGCCGAGGAGTCTCAAAATGGATACCAGCAGACGGCGCTTTTCCTGTCTCAACATTCCAAAAGCCGTAACAGCCCCGATCTTTTCTTCAACGGAGCCTGCGGCTCACCCGATTACTTCGTCGCGGCCACGGCCGGCGATGATCTTTCGATGATCGCCGATCTCGGCGACGTTCCGATCGAGGATGTCACCGCATATATGGCCTTTCGGTCGAAGCCGGCCTATGAGTCTGCAATCGAGAATCGATATGTCCGGGGAGCGAAAGTTGAATTCAACCACACCTACGCTGTTCTTCTGAACAAGTCGCACGTCCGCGGCATCTTCTTCTTTCGAGTTACCGGGTATCTCCCCAATGAACGCGTCGATCTGGTCTATGCCGTCAAACATTACCAGCTCATCAATGTCCATGAAGGCGCCCCCGGTTTCGACTGGATGCGTAAAAACTCTCCCGCAAATCCTGAAAAACCATGACATTCTCTTTTGCAGCAGTCACGGAACCGCAAGCGTCAGCGAGTGGCAGTTCAACTCAGAAATGCTGTAGTTTCAGATATCAGGGTAAAGTAAGGAAAAACTATCCACGAAGTAACACGAAGGAGACACGAAGAGATTAAAAGAATTCTTCGTGTTTTCTTCGTGTTACTTCGTGGAGGATTTCCGTAGCCTTTTTGTCGCACGCAATTTGGGGTACATTGTGCGCGCGGACCATCCCGTCCGTTTAGCAGGACAATACGAATTCAAGGAGAAGCAGCGTTGTGAAACGAATCCCGGGTTTCTACTCAATACTCCTGGTTCCGATGATGCTCTACGGAGTCGCAGCCGGGCAGGATCGGCCACCGGCGCCTCCCGCCAATGATGCCGAGCAGCGTATCCGCGTGCTCGAGGAGCGGTTGCGCTTTCTCGAGGCCTCGCTGGCCAAGAATATTGACGATCAGAACTGGTTCTCACGCCTGGCGGATATCGCAATCGTCGACAAGGTCAGATATACAGGACCTCCGCCACGCGTGATCCGCAATCCGACGGGGCAGGGCGCCGGCAATCCAGTCATTATCCAGGCATATACGTTCATCCCGAAACAGTACGCCGCATCGAAAATACCGCTCATGGTGCTGGTGCATGGCGGAGTCCACGGCAATTTCGAAACCAGTTACATGCACGTGGTCCGCGAATTGCTGCAGCAGGGTTATGCCGTCATCGCCCCTGAATATCGTGGCAGCAGCGGATACGGGCGTGGATTCTGGGAACTGATCGATTATGGCGGGCTCGAGATCGAGGATGTCTTCGCCGGCAAGCAGTGGATGCTCGAGACCTATGCCAATATCGATCCGCAAAGGGTCGGGATCATGGGGTGGAGCCATGGCGGGTTGATCTCGCTCATGAATGTTTTTGACCACCCGCAGGACTACAAGGTCGTCTATGCCGGCGTCCCGGTGAGCGACCTGGTCGCCCGCATGGGATACAAGAGCCAGAGTTACCGCGATCTCTATTCGGCGCCCTATCACATTGGGAAGACGGCGGAAGAGAACGTCAACGAATACAAACGCCGTTCGCCGGCCTGGAATGCCGAAAAGCTGCAGACTCCGCTGCTGGTTCATACCAACAGCAACGATGAGGATGTCAACGTCCTCGAAGTCGAACATCTCATCAAGGCGCTCAAGGCTGCCGGCAAGCAATTCCAGTACAAGATATATGATAAAGCACCCGGTGGGCACGCCTTCAACCGGATCGACACGAAACTGGCTCGCGATTCGCGAGCTGAGATCTATCGCTTCCTGGCGCCGTATCTCAATCCGCCGAATCCGGTGAAGTAATAATGAAGGCGAATTTGGAGTGCGGCGGCCCGGCGCCGCGCCGGGCCGCCGCACGCCGCACTCCAAATTCGCCTTCATTTTCAATTCGTATATGGCCATGGGCTGAGCAGTTACAAATAAAATATAGAAATTCAGGAGACACCCCAGATGCGCAAACGCTCAATTCTTATTGTATTGATTTTTATCTTGATTGCTCTTTCACCGGCCCTGGCGCAGCCGCAGCGTCGCGGACAGGGAGGCGCTGAGGCGGCGAATGGACGCCGGCAGGAGCCGGGGTCGAGCGGCACATATTCAGGAATACGATTGAGGTCGATCGGGCCGGCGGTGACCGGCGGTCGCGTCTCGGCTTTCGCAGTCGACCCTTCAGATCGCGCCAAATATTACGTTGCGGTCTCTTCGGGGGGAGTCTGGAAGACCGTCAATGCGGGAACGACATGGACTCCGGTCTTCGATAATTACGGATCATTTTCGATCGGCGCAATTGCGCTCGATCCGAAGAATCCGGCGGTAGTCTGGGTCGGAACGGGTGAGCTCAACAGCCAGCGGAGCGTTGCCTACGGCGACGGGCTATACAAGTCTGAAGACGCAGGCAAGAGTTTCAGGAAGGTCGGGCTTGAAAAATCGGAGCATATCGCTCGCATCGTTATTGATCCGCGCGACAGCAACGTGGTTTATGTCGCCGCTCAGGGGCCGTTGTGGGGTCCGGGAGGCGATCGTGGCCTTTACAAGACGACCGACGGCGGCAAGACGTGGAAGAGCGTGCTCAACATCAGCGAGAACACCGGCGTCACCGATGTTGTCATCGATCCGTCCAATCCGGACATTCTCTATGCCGCATCCTGGCAGCGTCGACGCCATGTCTGGACGCTGATCAATGGCGGTCCCGAGAGTGCCGTTTATAAATCGACCGATGCCGGGGCCAACTGGACGAAACTGCGTTCGGGCCTGCCCCCTGTCGATCTCGGGCGAATCGGTCTGGATGTCTCGCCGGCAAATCCGAATGTCGTCTATGCAACCATCGAGGCGGCGGACAACCAGAGCGGAATCTTCAGATCTGACGACAAGGGCGCTACGTGGCAGCGAATGGGACGCAGCATCGCTCAGGGCATGTACTACGGTCAGATCATCTGCGATCCGAAAAATGTCGATCGGATCTATATTCCGAACGTCGTCTTCCAGGTATCAGACGATGGGGGCAGGACGCAGCGCCCGCTCGGAGAGCGCTCGAAGCATGTCGACAATCACGCCATCTGGATCGATCCGAAGAACACCGATTATTACCTTGTCGGTTCGGACGGCGGCGTCTATGAGAGTTTCGACCGCGGACAGAACTGGCATTTCAAATCGAATATGCCGATCTCACAGTTTTACGATGTCACCGTCGACAATGTGGCGCCGTTTTATAATGTCTGTGGCGGCACACAGGACAATTACAGCTGGTGCGGGCCATCGCGGACACGCACTTCGAGCGGCATCACCAACACCGACTGGTTTGCCACCAACGGCGGCGACGGATTTCACACGCGTGTCGACCCCGAAGATCCGAATACGATCTATGCCACGCTGCAATATGGATCACTGGTCCGCTTCGACAAGAGAACCGGTGAGCGCATCGGCATTCAGCCCAAGGAAGGGAAGGGCGAACCGGCGTTGAGGTGGAACTGGGATTCTCCGCTGTTGATCAGCCCTCATTCTCACACGCGACTCTATTTTGCGGCCAACAGACTTTTCAGGAGCGATGATCGCGGCGACAGCTGGAAGGCCATCAGCGGCGATCTGACCCGTCAGATCAATCGTAATACGCTGCCTGTCATGGGCAAGATCTGGGGGCCTGATGCGGTTGCCAAGCACCAGTCGACATCGCTGTACGGCAACATAGTCGCGCTCAGTGAGTCGCCGAAAAAGGAAGGGCTCATTTATGCCGGCACCGACGACGGTCTGATACAGGTGACTGAAGACGGCGGCAGGAACTGGCGCAAAGTCGAGACCTTCCCCGGAGTGCCGGAAAACACCTTCGTCGCACGCCTCTACGCCTCGCAGCACGATGTGAATACCGTCTACGCGCTCTTCAACAATCACAAGAGCGCGGATTTCGCGCCTTACATTATGAAGAGCACTGACGCCGGACGGACCTGGACGTCGATCTCGTCGGACCTGCCGAAGAACGGACCGCTCTGGTCGATGGCCGAAGATCACGTCAATCCGGACCTGCTCTTCGTTGGAACAGAGTTCGGGCTCTTCTTCACCGGCAACGGCGGCAGGAAATGGGTCCAGCTCAAGAGCGGACTGCCGACCATCGCCGTCAGAGATCTGGCGATTCAGAAACGCGAAAACGATCTGGTCGCCGGGACCTTTGGCCGTGGCATCTATGTCCTCGACGATTACACACCATTGCGGATGGCGACAGAAGATGTGCTGGCGAAGGAGTCACACCTCTTCCCGGTCAAGGAAGCCCTGATCTACATCGAATCGCAGCCTCTCGGAGGGCGTGGAAAGGCATTTCTGGGAGAGAGCTTCTTCACAGCGCCCAACCCGGAATTCGGCGCGGTCTTCACCTATTATCTGAAGGAGTCTTTCAGGACTAAGCGACAGGTTCGAAGGGAAGCCGAAAGAAGAGGCGGTGAGGTCCCTTATCCGCCTGTCGAGCAACTGGTCGCCGAGGCCGAAGAGGAACCTCCGAGCATCATGCTGACAGTTCGAGATTCAGCCGGCAACACCATCCGCAGGCTGACGGGGCCGACAGCTGCCGGAATGCATCGTGTTGCCTGGGACCTCAGATATCCCTCACCCCAACTCGCCCCGCCGCGTCAACCCGGCGATGTAGGGGCCGAAGGCGGTGGTGGCCGTGGCGGTCTATCCGGCAATCTGGTCATGCCAGGAAAGTACAGTGTCTCCATCTCGAAACGCACCGGCGGGGTCTGGACAGATCTGGGCCAGTCACAGTCATTCAACGTCGTGACCGAAGGACTAAACACCATGGCGGCGGCCGATCGCGAAAAGCTCTTCGAGTTTCAACAGAAGGTCGCCAGATTGCAGCGCTCGGTTAACGGCGCTACGTCTTTCGGCAATGAGTTGAGAGTGAAGATCGCCACGGCAAGACGCGCTCTCATGGAAACGCCGGCTGCGAGCGAAAAGTTGATCGATGACGCGGCCTCAATCGACAAACGGCTCAATGAGCTTCTCAAGGCACTGCGTGGTGATCAACTGCTCGCGCAACTGAACGAAAATCCCCCGCCTTCGATCAGTTCGCGTGTCAACGGAATTGTCGCCGCACAACGCATGTCGACCTCCAGGCCGACTCAGACCCAGATCAACCAATACACCGTCGCTGCTCAGGAATTCGAAGTGGAGTTGAAGAAGCTTCGCGCGCTGGCCGAGGTGGATTTCGCCAGACTCGAGAAGGCCCTGGATGCTGCGGGCGCTCCGTGGACTTCGGGTAGGATCCCAGTCTGGAATGAGAAGTAGTTTTGGAGTGCGGCGGCCCGGCGCCGCTCTAGTAGTCGTTATACGAACAGTGACTACTAAAGCGGCGCCGGGCCGCCGCACTCCAAATCATTTTCGCCTGACCATGACCCGATCCTGATAAACGATGACAGGCTGATCATTCTGGTTCGAGACAGTCGTCTCAAAAGCCACCACTCCGCGCTGCCCATCCTTTGGAGCCAGTTCGATGACACGTTTTGTCACCCTGATCGTGTCCCCAATAAACGTTGGATGCGTGAACCGCAATTTATCGACACCGTAGAAAGCGATGATATTGTCGCTATCGCCCATTTGAATGGTCAGCCCGGTCGAGATGCTGAAGACCAGCGCTCCGTGAGCGATCCGCCGGCCGAATGGGCCGCGTTTGGCGAACTCTTCGCTCATATGAAGCTCATGGAAATCCCCGGATAATCCGGCGAATGCGACGATGTCAGCCTCGGTGATTGTTCGAGTCCTGGTCACGGCGGTCTCATCCAGTGTGTAGTCTTCGAAGAATTTGCTCATTTTGAACTCCAGGATTGCCGCGCGCTGACGCTTGCGGTTGCGGTGTGCCACGCACTTTATACTTTATACTTTGTACTGATTTAAGCCGCTGGAAGCATAATCCTGAAGCAGGTGCCGGCGCCGACTTCTGATTCGACCTTGATGCGTCCGTTGTGCAACTGAACGGCGCGGAATGCCTGAGCCAGGCCGATGCCGCTCCCTTTGGGTTTGGTGGTGTAGTAGAGATTGAAGATCTTGTCGCGGGACTCTTCCGGGATACCCGGACCCTGATCGGCTATCGAGATCAGCACGTGCCCGTCGTCGTTGCCCGTCGAGATGACAAGTTGACCGCCTGCCGGCATGACCTGACATCCATTAATAATGATATTGAGAAGGGCTTGTTTGAGCAGATCCGGGTCGGCTTTGATAATCAGCGGACCCTTGCCGTAATGCTCTTCGATATTGACCCCTTGAGCCCGGGCGTCGGCGGCCAGCAGGATCACTTCGCGCACCAGGACATTGGCGTCGACCTGCTGAAGCTTGAGTTCTACCGGCCGGGTGAAGTCGAGGAAGGTCTGGACCACGCGTTTGAGCCGATTGACCTCGGACATGAGAATGTCCACGTGCGGTCGCGGATCGAGACCTGCATCCAGTTTTGCGCCGAGCAGCTCGAGGTGGAGCACCATCGCATGCAACGGATTTTTAACTTCGTGAGCCACGCCCGCCGTGATGCGGTTGAGCGCCGCCAGCTTGGTTGCGAAATCGAGCTGCGTTTCAAGCCGTTGCAATGTCTCGAAGTCACGCAAGGTGAGCAGCGCTCCGGCCGGTTGTCCGCGGTCCTCGAAGATCTGCAGCGAAGCCACGATCGTCTGCGGCGTCTGCGTTCCGTTGACCTTGATGGTCGCGATCTCCTGCAGCGACTGGCCGGAAGTGTAGGCCCTGTCGGCCAGCGAACTGATCGGGTGGTTGTAGCTCAGAGCATCCGAAAGTTTCTGACCGCGCAGCGTGAAATGGCCTCCACTGAGCATCTTTTCGGCTTCGGGACTGGCCATCAGCACGCGCCGCTCGCGGTCAAGCAGCAATACTCTTTCCGACAGGCTGCCGACGACCTGCTGCAACTGATCGCGGATCGCCTCGATCTCGGTGCGGTTGCCGGCGAATCGGCGCCCGAGCTCGCGCAACCGTTGAGCGATCGACTGCATCTCGGCGTTGACCGGCCGCGGCTCGGCCAGCATGGCGCTCTCGGCCTCGAGCTGCTCGACGCTGTCCATGACCTCGCGCAGCGGCCACAGAACCAGACTCGACGAGAGCACCGCCGTCAACGTGCAGAGGCTCGCGATGATGAGGCCGAAGATCAGACTCAGCTTGATCGACGGTGAAAGTTTCTGGCGAATCGTCGACGACTCTACTCCGGCCACCAGCCTGGCGAAGGGCTTCTTGCTCAGGCTGATCGTTGTGCTCATCTCATAGACGTGATCGTATCGCCATAACTGGAATAATTGCCGGTACCAGCGCCCCGTCTGCAACTGATCGACAGGTCTGACCCTGCTCACCGAATGAAGCAGATTGAGCGGGTCCGACTGCGCGATAATCGCGCCATCGGTCGAGATCAGTGCACAATAGATGAAATCCTTGGTCTCTCCGGTGCTCGCCTTGATCAGCGATCTGACAGTGTCGTCGAGGGCGATGGCTATTTTCGGCTCTTCGAGAGGGCGGTTGTTGATCGCCTGCTGGGCAAAGGTGTACATCTGATCGGTCAGACGTTCGACCGCATCCTTCCTCGATGATGTCTGGGCATTGAGCAGGCGCGCGATATTGAAGCACACCAGTGCCCCGGTCACCACGATGATCAGAAATATGATGACTGTTAAGTGTCGTGTCCGAACACTCGGTTCCCATTTCATGAAAGTTAGCCTGATTTTTGATGAGTAGAAAGTATAAAGTATAAAGTAGAAAGAATATTCCAATACGTAGTGTCAGGCGCCGGATAATTCTCATCAATATCCGTCTACCGTCTTTTTCTTTCTACTTTCTACTTTCTACTTTCTACTTTTTCTTTTGGAGGATGGTTAAAGATCCTGGGGGCCGCGGTGATCAGAATGTTGGATCCCGGGTCGACGGCAACTTTTCATTAATACCCACTCTACCGTCGAAACGCAAATGCAAATTTAGAACGAGCAGGCCCCTTGTGGCAAGCCAAATTGAACATATTAAGATCGGGGTTGTCAGTCCGAAACTTTCAGGTATAATGTGCCCACCTGAATTTCGATTCAGGACATCTGATTCAATTTGTTGACCAGCGAATCGAATCATTTGTCACGTCTCAAAAATCACTCACTGATAGAGTCTAAAAAGACAAATAATATGCTTTGAGGCTAGCAAAGCTATCTCGATTGGAGATGAAATACCGACCGCCTCGCAAGGGGAGTGGGCGGTTTGCTGTCTTGTCAAGATCATCCGCAATGATCCGATGACGAATGAGCAGCCGGCAATATTCAGATGTCAGAGCTGCCTGAAATAACCCTGTGCCTGTCAGGACATGAGTGTCGATTTGATGCTTAAAATTGACAGGACGGTTTGAGAAATACGCTTCGCTAATTCAAGGAGAAAATATGCAACGTTCCGTCAGTCGTTTGCTATTACCAATCATGGTCTTTCTTGCCCTGGCTCTCACAGCCCTGGGGCAGGTGCCAACCGGGACAATCTCGGGAACTGTCACCGATGCCTCGGGCGCGGTCGTACCAAATGCCTCTGTCACGATCAAGAACAAGGCTACCGGTTATGAACGCAAGCTGGAGTCGTCGAGTGACGGCACCTTTTCAGCTCCGGCGCTGCCCGCGGGTGACTATGAAATTACAACGGTGGTCCAGGGATTCAGAACCTCGATCCGTGAAGTCACGCTCGCGACCGGATCGATCGTGTCCCTCGACATGAAGCTGGAGGTTGGTCAGACCAGTGAGATCGTCACGGTCGAAGGCACCTCGTCACAGATCAACTACGAATCGCACACTGTCGATGGCGTCATTACACGCCAGAAGATCCAGGAACTTCCGCTCAACGGGCGCAGCTTTTTGCAGCTGGCGTTCCTCGAACCTGGCGTCTCGGTCAGTCCCGGCACGACTTCGCAGTACAATTCGCTCTTTTCGGTCTCGATCCTCGGGGGAGATTCGAACAAGACGGCGATCACTGTTGACGGCGGAAACATCCGCAATTCGATCGAGGGCAATACCGGCATGAACTTCTCGCAGGAAGTGGTGCAGGAATTTCAGCTTTCATCGACCAATTATGATCTCTCGACAGGAATCACCTCCGTCGGTTCGGTCAATATCGTGACACGCAACGGCGGAAACGAATTCCACGGATCGGGCTACATGTTCTTCCGCGATCACAATATGGCGGCGTATCCGGCGCTGGCTCGCAGTCCTGTCAATCCTGATCCGTTCTTCGTGCGTCGCAACCCCGGGGTCTGGGTCGGCGGGCCGATCGTCAAGGATCGTCTCTTCTTCTTTTCGAATTACGAATTTCAGAATCAAACGCAGGTTTTCACCGTTCAGCCGAACCAGCCGTCGGTCGCTCCATTATTTGGAGTTTACCCGAGTCCATACAGCGGCCACCTCTTCAGCACCAGAGTCGACTGGAAAGCGACTGATAAACATTCACTCTTCCTTCGCTATTCACATGATCAGAACAAGGGGTTTGGCCCGCAGGGTGGAGCGCAGCCGCCGTCGAACTGGCTGCAGAACAAGAATTTCTCGGACCAGGGCGTATTCGGTGTGACTTCGGTCTTCACGCCCACGCTCGTCAACGACTTCCGGTTCAACTACACCTACTGGCAGAATCGCAACCTCTTCGCCGATGAACAGGTCTGTCCTGGCTGCCTGGGATTGGGGCTCTCACAGGTCGGCATCAACGGCACCAACATCCAGCTCGGCAACACCGCGAATGCGACGCAGGGTCGCGACCTTCGCCGGTTCACCTTCCTCAATACGCTGAGCTGGCAGAAGGGGACTCACCGGCTGCGTTTCGGCACTGAGTTGGAGCATGCTCCTGGCACCGGTTTCTGGGGTTTCTGCGATCCGGCATGTGCCGTAGTTGCTGCACCGGAATTTGTCAGGGGGCTGGTTCCGGCCCAGCTCATTCCGGTCTTCTTTCCGAACATGCCTTCGGTCATCAGGACGCAGCAGGATATCCTGAATCTGCCTTTCCTGGGCGGAGTGGTCGGTGTGGGTGATCCGTCACAGCCGCCGCCGTACAACGTCGACCAGGCGAAAAAGAACAACCGCATTCGCCTCTTCGCCCAGGATACATGGAAGGTCAAACCGAGTTTTACCTTGAATTATGGCCTGGCCTGGAACTTCGAGAGCACGCTGGTCAACAAGGATCTTGACAAACCCGCGCTGCTGGCGCCGCTCTACGGCAGCGATCTGAGCCCGACCAACAATAATTACAAGAACTTCTCGCCGTCGGTCGGATTCGCCTGGAATCCAGGCAGGGACAACAAGACGGTCGTTCGCGGCGGCGCGGGCGTTTACTGGGACACGGAGCTGCTCTGGAGGCGCCTGGAGGAACGAGCCTTTACAGGTCCGGTCGGAAACGGTCGAATCCAGTTTCCGTCGTCCGGGTTCCTCAATATCTTTCCCGGCATCGTTGATCTTGGAGCGGGAGGCAGACCGGTTGCAATCGGAGCGCCGATTCCGCAGAGTCTGACGACCATGACACTGGGGCAGTTCCAGCAGATAGTGGCTGCCCAGTTACCGGCGATCACCGCCTCGCTGGCGCCGTCAAATCCGCCTGATCTGTCGATTCGAAACATTCAAATCAGCAAATCTGGCAATAATCTCTATCCGAAGGACTATCCTGTTCAACGAAGCTATCAGATGAGCCTCGGCATTCAGCGCGACCTCGGTCACGACATGGTTCTGACGGTCGATTTCGTTCGCAGAGTATTCGTCAATCAACTGCTCGGCGGTGCACTCGATTACAATCGTTGGAACCGTTTTGAAAATGGTGTCAGATCTCCTGTTATTCCGATCTGCACCGGCGCTCAGAGGCCTGATCCGAATGCTCAGTGCTCTACGGGCCCAATCAGTTTCTGGACTCCGGGTGGTCGCTCGGTCTACAACGCAATGCTCACCAAACTGGATAAACGGTTCTCGAACCGCTTTCTCTTCACGGTCTCCTATGCATTGACCGATCAGAAGGGGCTCAATGGCAGGTACAATTACGATGACCGGAACGCAACCTGGGGGCCGCAGGGAGCCCGCCACCTCCTGAATATTTCGGGACTGGTCGATATGCCCTGGGGATTCCAGCTTGGGTTTATCTCTGCTACGTCCAGCAAGGGGGCATTCACTCCGAGTGTGCCGGGCCTTGACTTCGAAGGTGACGGCGACACTGGCGAGCCCATCCAGAGAGACAGATACAACTGTTACAACCGTGGTTGCGGAAAGGAACATCTGGCAGCAGCGGTCCAGCGATGGAATACTCTTCTGGCCGGGACAAAGGATGCTCGCGGCCAGACTGTTCCGACGCTCACCCTGCCGGCGAATTATGAACTGGGCGATTATTTCAACTCCCAGGATGTTCGCCTGACCAAGACCTTCACCTTCAGGGATCGCATCAAACTGGCGATCTTCGGTGAAGTCTTCAATGTTTTCAACATCGCCAACCTGAGCGGGTTCAACTTCAACCTGACCTCGCCGAACTTCGGTCAACCGACCCAGCGTTCTTCGCAGGTCTTCGGTTCGGGCGGCCCGCGCGCCCTGCAGGTCGGCGGACGGTTCAGCTTCTAGGCTGAAATACGATCAATTTGATTATCCTGGCGGCGCCTTCGGGCGCCGTTTTTTTTCAGTAAAAAGTAGAAAGTAAAAAGTACAGGACTGCACGGAGCGCAGGCTCAGCCTGCATTGTAGCTATTAGCGGAAATCATGCAGGCTGGAAGCCTGCGCTCCCAGGATTCTGCGTAAGTCCTGTAGAAAGTGTGGGTCTCGCTTTTTACTTTCTACTTCTTCAAGTACGATGAGTATCGATGAGCGAAGTGAAACCGAAGAGTCAATTCAATCAACTGATGACTGCCGTCAAAACCAGCATGGAGGATCAATTGATCTCGGTCATTTATCGTGACCGGATCCGAACGGAACGGACAAGGCGTTACGAGTTGAAGGCTCCGACGCGAAAGACCGAGATCGAAGTCATGCACACTCTGCTCGGGATCGAGTTGAGGATCAGCAGGCGCCGTCTGCTTTGCCCTGATTTGTCGACTGCGCGGTACCTCTCGGTCTTCGCTCAACTTGGCGTTGCAGAGGTGGCTGTACCGTATGAGATAAATCGGATCGCCAAACTGGCGGATGATCTTGAATCTTCGTGGTACAGGATGCTGACATTGATTGAACACCTGACACCCGAGGCGGATGCGGCAGTAAGGCGGCGCGTCCGGTCAACTTTGATCCGCGAGCAGCGATTGGAGATTGCCGGAATGGGAGCAGGGCCGGCCGTCCCGCAGTTCAACCAGAATACCAGACAGAGAAGGCAGAAATAGAAGATGATTCGATTATTTCAACGAACCTGGACGGCGCTGCTGTTTGTGGCGCTCCTTTCGACAGGGCTGAACGGAGCACAACGCGACCAGACTCCATCGCTTGACCGGCTCAGAGCGCAGAACATCATGCTGCGAAATATACAGGGCAAGCGTATTTCGCTCAACAGTCTGCTGGGGAAAGGCAAGCCGGTGGTGCTGGACCTCTGGGCGACCTGGTGCGGCCCCTGCCGGCAGGAAATCCCACACCTCATCGAGATAGCCAGCAAACACAAGCAGGACGGGCTGATCGTGATCGGCCTGACGATGGAAGATCCGGACGAGGATCGCCGCCTTGTCGTCGCCTTCGTCAAGGAGTTCGGCATGACCTATCACGTGGCTTTCGCGCCGACTGAGTTATACACATTCTTCAATCCCGGAGCGACTACGCTCCGCATCCCGCAGACCATGGTCTATGCGAGGGATGGAGAGATGGTCAAAAAACTGGTTGGTTATAATCCGAAGATCGGCAAGGAGATCCTCGACAAGGCCGTCGCCGAGGCGATCGGTGGGAGTAATTGATCCACGGAGAAGAATCGTCCACGAAGAAACACGAAGGAGACACGAAGAAGAATTATCCACAAAGGTCACGAAGTGAACACAAAGAGGAATGTAAAAAGGGTTGCCGAGTATCACCCATTTCTTTTCTTTGTGATCACTTCGTGACCTTTGTGGATGATTTATTCTTCGTGGACGATTCTTTTCAGGGTTGTCAAGAACACACGGAAAAGGCTATCATCTTGGTTCCGGTCCGCCCTCAAGCCGGGGATTATTATCGGATATTTCACAAAGGTAGTGGCAGATCAGATGCATTTCCGCAACACCTCGCTGACACGTACGGCCATAGCGGCCCTTCTTCTGTGTCTATCGATTCAAACCTTCAGCGCATGTACGAACGAGACCGCAGTCAAAAAGACGACCGGCGGTTACAGCTATGTTCCGCCCGTTCCGGCTCCGACGCCGGTTGATTCGAGGGTTCAGAACTACAGTGTGACATTGCTGGATGGGGGCGGATCGAAGTTTGCCGACCTGATCGGGAACGACAAGATCGTGCTGGTCAATTTCTGGGCGACCTGGTGCGCTCCGTGCAGGCGCGAAATTCCTGACCTTGTCAATATACAGCGTGAATTGCGGGGCAGAGGGATCGAGGTTCTGGGCCTGACCGTCGAGGATCCCGGGAGGGATCTCGATAAGGTGCGCGAATTTACGCAGAAGTACGGCATCAATTACCGTATCGGATTTTCGCCGATGGAGATGTTCATGGCGGTCAACGGGAAGGATCCGCGCGGGGTCATCCCGCAGACCTATATTTTCGATCGCAAGGGAAAGCTCATCGATAGCGCCAGAGGGTTCCGGAGGGACTTCAAAGACTGGGTCCTGGCAGTGGTCGAGCAGGCCGAGAAAGAGTCCTGAGGGGGCCGGCGAAAGCTGCTCCTAAAACATCCGGCTTTGCCCAGGGCTTTAATCATGTTATAAAAACTGTTCATTTCGGGCCGAAGATAACCGGCTCCTCGCCCCGCAACACATCATCTCAGATTCTGACAGTTGTCAGCCAATTCGATTCGCTTGTAAACCGGAGGCAGATATAACATATGCGCGATATTCAACGAATTTTCGTTATTTTACTCATTCTACTGATCGGGGTCGACCTGTCGGCGGCGATGCGAAACGGGGCCGCGGCCGGACAGGAGCCGAAGCCGCAGGCAGGGCAAACCAGACCGGAAGAGCCACAGGCGGTCACTGAAAGATCGAGAGTCGAGAAGATAGTCGAGTCACAGGCTATCAACACGGAACAATTCGGGAATTTCCGGTTTCCGATCATCAACAACAAGGGTGATGTCGCAGTGCTGGCGATGTTTCCGGTCGCGGACAAGGTGCGCCGTTTCGGACAGGCGATCTTCATTCGCAAGGCCGATGGCAGCTGGGAAGTCGTTTCGGAAGGGCAAAAGGCTGTCAATATGCCCGAGCCTGTTCATAGTTTCAGCATGCCATCGTTCAACAACAATGGTGAACTGACTTTTATGGCAGCTTTCGGTTCGGCTGTTGAAAAGAGCGCAACCCCACTGGATCCTAACGATCCGATCAATAATTCCCCTGTCATCAGGAATCAGGCTCTGTTCATCAAAGGGGCCGACGGCATTCGAAAATTGATCAAATTTGGCGAGGAAGTGCCGAATATGCCCTCCTATTTTTCGGGCGTCAGCAATCCATCGACCAATGACAAGGGTACGACGGCTTTCATCGGAACCTATACCGATCCGGATGGAAGAGGTCTTTTTCTGATCGAAGGAGGCAAGCTCAGACTGGTTGCACGCAGCGGGCAAAAGATATCTCGTGATAATGACTCGACTTTTTCCGAGCATTATTATCCGACTCCGGTCAATGAGCGAAATGAAGTGGCGTTTCTGGCACGAGTGGGCGACAAGAGCGGCGTCTTCATCGCGCGGCCGGGCGGAATCGAGAAGATTGCCTTCATCGGCGATCCGTCGCCGATCAAAGGCGCAAACTATCTCGGATTCGGCAACCGGACGCCCACGCTCAATCACAAAGGTGAAGTGGCATTCCCGGCTTTTTATGATGGGCCGGATGCCGGCCGGGGCCTCTTCTTCAAGGGGTTGACGGGACCGGTTCAGATCGTCGCCAAAAGCGGCGATACGATTCCCAATACCACATACAATTTCACCGATTTCAGCTCGCCGGCGTTAAATGCGCGTGGAGACATAGCATTCATCGGCAATTTCGGAGGGCGCAACCGTGGCATTTTCATGAAGACAGCAAAGGGCATCATTCCCGTTGCCCTGGCCGACCAGCGCATACCCGGCGGCACTAAAGACGATGTCTTCAATAACTTCACGCCACCTTCGATCAACGATCGCGGAGAGGTCGTCTTTTACGCCCAATGGAGAACGTCCTCCGGTGTCGATATCGGCATTTTCCACCTCGACGAAAAAGGTGTTCTTAACGTTCTGGTCAAGCGCGGCGACAAGATGCCGAAGCAGAAATAGAAAATTACCTGGTTCCAGTCAGTGTCGAGACAACTGAAAAGCAGTTAATTTGAAAGTGGAAGCAACCGCTGAGCCCATGGCAGAAGCTGAATTGAGTATGAATGTGAATGTGGAGTGGCGGCCCGGCGCCGCTTTGGTAGTCCATGTTGCCAATTTATGTAAGAACTACCAAAGCGGCGCCGGGCCGCCGCACTCCACATTCCCTTGTGGAAACTTAAAACTATTCCTATCGAAACTGCCATCTGCCAATGACCTCTTCATCTTGTCTGGACCTCAAGTAGCGAGTACAATTACCGTTTATTGAACCCAACGAATTATCAGCAGATGCGACACGGGCCGCCAATCCCAGCCCGAAATGATTGTGGACTGATACCTGCAAGACCAGGAGAAGGACTTCTATCAGATGGATAATCAACAGAAATTTGCGGTCGATATAGAAGATGAGATGAGGCGCAGTTACCTGGACTACGCCATGTCGGTCATCATCGGGCGTGCACTGCCTGATGTTCGGGACGGGCTCAAGCCCGTGCATCGCCGCATACTTTATTCGATGAATGAAAAAGGTCTTGTGCCCGGCAAGCCTTACAAGAAATCGGCCAATGTGGTCGGTGACGTGCTTGGCGCCTATCACCCGCATGGCGATTCTGCTGTCTATGATTCGATGGTCCGGATGGCCCAGGATTTCTCGATGCGGTATCCGCTGATCGACGGACAGGGCAACTGGGGAAGCATCGACGGCGACTCTGCGGCAGCGTATCGGTACACCGAGGCGCGTCTGACCCGCATCGCGACCGAGATGCTTGAGGACATCGAAAAGGAGACGGTCAAATTCGTTCCCAACTACGACGAATCGCGTCAGGAGCCGACAGTACTGCCGACGCGCATCCCGAATCTGCTGATCAATGGGTCGGACGGCATCGCCGTCGGCATGGCGACAAAAATCCCACCGCACAATCTGAACGAGATCATCGAGGCGACGGTGCACTTGCTGAACCATCCGAATGCGAAGGTCGCCGATCTGATGAAGATCGTTCCGGGGCCTGATTTCCCGACCGGAGGCTTTATTTACGGTCGCGAGGGGATCAGGCAGGCATACGAGACCGGACGCGGAGTCATGCAGTTGCGGGCCAGGGCGGCGATCGACAAGATCGGTCGAGGATCGTCGGAGCGTGACGCCATCGTCATCACCGAGATACCTTTCCAGGTCAATAAATCGAAGCTGATCGAGCAGATCGCCGATCTGGTCAATGAGAAGAGGGTCGAGGGCATATCAGAGATCCGGGATGAGACTGACCGAGAAAGCTCGGCTCAAAAGAAAGTCCGGATCGTGATCGAACTCAAGCGCGACGCGGTTCCGCAGATCATTCTCAACAAATTATACAAGATGACGCAGATGCAGATCTCATTCGGCGTCATCAACCTGTCGATCGTCAACGGGCAGCCGAGAGTTCTGACTCTGGTCGAGACGCTAAATGAATTCATCTCCTTCCGTCGCGAAGTCGTCCGCAACCGGACACTATACGAACTGAAGAAGGCGAAGGCCCGGGCCCATATTTTAGAGGGTCTGAAGAAGGCGATCGATATCATCGACGAGATTATCAAGCTCATCCGCGCTTCGAAATCGACTGATGAGGCCAAGCAGGGGCTGGTCAGGCAGTTCAAATTCAGTGAGATTCAGGCGCAGGCGATCCTGGATATGCAGTTGCGCAGGCTGGCGGCCCTCGAACGGCAGAAGATCATTGACGAATATGAAGAGGTGATCAAGCTGATCGCCGAACTCGAAGAGATTCTGGCGAACGAGCGCGCGCTGAGGAATGTCATCCTCAAGGAATTGCGCGCCGTTCAGAAAGATTACAACGACGAGCGCCGGACCCAGATCGTCGACAGCGGGATCGAACTGACTCTCGAAGACCTGATTGCAGACGAGGATGTGGTCATCACACTGACCCATTCCGGTTACGTCAAGCGGACTCCCGTGACGACCTATCGCGCCCAGCGTCGCGGCGGGACCGGCCGCAAGGGCATGAGCACGCGGACGGAGGATGTCGTCTCGCATATCTTCATCGCCTCGACTCACAGCTACCTCATGGTCTTCACCACTCAGGGAACGGTCTACAAGCTCAAGGTCCACGAGATTCCAGATGCCATGGCGGCAGGCAAGGGCAAGGCGATGGTCAATTTGATCAATTTGCCCGGCACCGAAAAGATCGCCGGAGTTATCCCGGTCAGATCATTCGAAGAGGGCCAGTTCGCCGTCATGGTCACCCGTCAGGGAGTGATCAAGAAGACGGAGTTGTCGGCCTTCGCAAACATACGGTCAAACGGGATCATCGCCATGGGAGTCGATGAGGGAGATGAACTGATTACGGTCGAGCTGACCGATGGACAGAAGAAGATCTTCATCGGTACGAAAGACGGGATGGCGATCTGCTTCGAGGAGTCCGAGGTCCGCGATATGGGCCGTCAGGCGCGCGGGGTTCGCGGCATCACGCTGCACAAGGGCGATTTCGTTGTCAGCGTTGTGGCGGTCGCCGGCGACCAGCAGATGTTGACCGTGACAAGTAACGGATTCGGCAAACAGACCAAGCTTTCCGAATACCGTGTCCAATCGCGCGGCGGCAAGGGTGTCATCAATATCAAGACAACCGAGAAGAACGGAAAGGTCATCGGCGTCATGCCGGTGACCAGGGACAGCGAACTGATGATCATCACTTCTCAGGGCAAACTGATTCGCCTTGAAGCCGATAAAATCCGGGCCACTGGGCGAAGCGCTCAGGGCGTCAAACTGATCGACACATCGAAAGAAGAGGACACCGTCGCCAGCGCCTCGCTCGTCGAACAACAGAGCGGTCAACTGACCGAAGAGGAAGCTGAATCGAAGAAATAGCCCCCCACAGCGGCGTTTCAGCAAGGTTATGACGATCCGCGGATATCAATACCGGGCCCACAACCACGGGCTACTGATTGTGCTCTGTTTTTGGCTGCTCATCACTGCCGGGTGTTCCCGCATGGCCATGCTCGACCGTGCCCAGGCCGCCTGGGACAGCGGAGATTATGAGAAGTCGGCACAGTATTACGAGGAGTTCCTGCGCGAGAATCCGCAGGATAAAAAAGCGGCTTTCGCCCGTTTTCAGGCTGCCACAATTTGCCAGCGCGATCTCAAGCAGTATGACCGGGCGATCCAGCATTTCATTCATCTGATCGAGGATTTTCCGAAATCGCCCGATGCATATGAAGCCCGTGTTCGCCTTTCGGAATGTTATGCTGCTGCCGGCAAGAGCCGCGAAGCGATCAGCGAATATGAACGCGTCATGCCGTTCACTCAGAATGAGAAGGAAAAGCGCCGGATTCGTCTGAATATTGCAGATCTGTATTATGATATGAACGATCTCGGACAGGCCGTGGCGGAATATGGCAAAGTTACAGCCAATGCGCCATTTGATGAGCTGAGCGAGCGCGCTTATCTGCGAATTGGTGGCATCCGGCTGCTCAGGGACGAGTTCGAAGAGGCGATTCCAGCCTATCTGGCCGTCGCGGAAAAGACCGTTGACGGTACCATTCGACGAGTCGCGCGGTTCGGGTTGGTCGATTGCTATGAGCGGACTTTCCAGTACGATCTTGCCGTCAAGACGCTTGAAGAGACAGAGCCCGATTCCAGGACGCCTGATTACATCCGTCAGCGCATTGATAACATCCGGGAACAGCAGCGAAACCGGAACCTGAACCTCCCATCTTCTGCCGGGTGGCCGGGCAGAAAATGATACCAGTCTGATCTAATTTCCAGGAGCTGAAATGCCAATTTTCAACAGCCGCCGTCCGTCAAAGAAGAAACCCGCCTCCAACGGCAAGAATTTCAAACCACGGAACGGCCGGGATAATAATAAAAACGCCAGCTCGGGCGGCAGTAATAAGAATAACAACAACAAGATGCGCCGACCTTCCAAGCCGATCAAGAGAAAGCCGATCGATCGCCCGGCTCAGACGAGCATCGAGAATACAGGAATGGAAGCCGCATACCTGAAGGAGTTGATCGACACACAGAAGACAGTGGTTATTGTTATGACCGACGGTGATCAGATACGCGGCCAGGTGCGTTATTACGATAAGGATGTTTTCAGCGTCGGTCCAGCCGATGGCGGCCCGAAAATGTTCCTCAGAAAAACCGGCATCAGATATCTATACGAAGTCTGACCCCATTCCAGTTTGTTTTGGTAAATGCTCAGCCTATGTAAGAAAAATGTTTCAACGCCAAGTCGGCCAAGGGATTTTAGTCCTTGGAGTTGAAAATCTTAAAATACTTACTGATGTTACGCAGAAGAGTCCTTTAAAATCGATTTGACAAATTTTTGGGTTTCTCAAGCATATTCTTCTGTGAGCCTGCAACGCAGGCGAAAGAATAGAGCCCGGGGTGGAGCGAGGCAGGGCGAAGCCGGGTCCGTCCACCTGCCGCCCATTTCATTGGCTTGATGAAATGATGATCACAATACCGGGGTTTCCTGGCCGGCGGCCTGCCGCCCGGGCTCTATTCTGCCCACCCGCTTCGCGGGTTCAGGACAAGTCAAGCAATTTCCGATCATTGTCTCTGCGTAACATCAGATACTTAGTTTACAGAGTAATAAATCCGCCACTAAGGTTTCTTTCGACTTTCTCAGGAACCTTATGGCGGATTTTTCCGTCTATTTCCCCGACTCTGTCGTATTAACGGCATGTGAAAGATTCTGTGGGGGGCAATCGTTCAGTGACAGGCGTTAAGAGACTGGAAGGAGCGCTATGCAAATCATCGTGGTTTTCAGCCGTTTGATCAGGTTATCGATGATAATGATCATTCTGCTTGTGGGATTTGGACGGGTTTGTGGCCAGACTCCAGCGGACAAGGCGGAACTCGAACGCCAGGCGATCGAGAAGAAATCGCTCAGGCTGCTCGATGAACTTGTCACCGAAGCGGCATCAATCACACATCCTCAGACCAGGCTGGCGTTGATGACTACGGCGGTTGAACTTTACTGGGATAGGGATGAGCCGAAGGCCAGAAATCTGATTAATGAAGTCATGAATCAGATTATTGCTCTGAATGCGGAATATTCAGGGCCCGAATCAGCTGCCAGGCTCGGCAGAATGAGCCGGCGCTCACACCCCATGGCGCTTCGCAGCGGAATGCTGCGATTTCTCAGCAAGAAAGACAGCCGGCTGGCGCTCCAGTTTCTGCAGGCGACGCGACCGGCTCAGAGCCTCAATACCATCTACGGAAATGCCAATGTCGATGAAGACAGGTACCTCGAGATGGAACTGGCGGCCAATATCGCCGGCAATGATCTTGATACAGCTTATCGCATCGCCGAAGAGTCAATCGCCAGAAAACTCGATCATCAGGTTTTCGAGATATTCAATTCTCTGGCAAAGAAATCTCCGCCGCATGCGATCAAACTGGGAGGGCTGATCAACAGTCATCTTCAGTCAAAAAACATCCTCGAAAGTTACAATGACATTAATTCGCTGTTCTCGATGCTTCAAAGCCTGAGAATGCAGGTTGGCGGTCCGGCCGGGAAAGACAGTAATGCAAAGTCGCATTCAGGTCTGCGTGAACAGGATCTTGACGCATATCGCCAGCTCATCAGGGACAGTCTGGAGCTGATGGCCAAAACCGTGATCAGGATCACTCCGGCTGATCTGGTCGAGCAGCGTCGTTCAGACCAGACTCGAACTCTTTTGACACAGTTGCAGGAATGGATCCCTGAATTCGATGCCTATCTTCCTAATCGTTCGGCCGCAGTCAAGGCCAGGCTCAACCAGTACAAGTCAGCAACTCATTACACTCCACAAAATCATGCAGCTGCAGAATATATCAAAAGTACGAGTGATAAATCGGCGCGTGAAATCCTTGAGATGGCCTCTTCTGCACCGGAGGATGTGCGGTCGCAGCTTCACTACCGGGCATTGGAAAAAGCCGTCTCTGATGGAGATGCCGAAACTGCTCGACAAATCGCGCGCGAGAAGGTGGGCAATCCCGTGAATGGATTGGAGATGCTCAACTCACTCGAGCTTCAGGCGGCCTATCGTGCAGCGAAACTGGGAAAGTACGATGAGGCTTTGCGGTTGCTCTCTGCCGACATGCCCGACGACGAAAAAGGACAACTGCTTGCCGACTGGGCTTCATCTGCGGCTGATGCGAATAATCCGGTCGCGGCTAAAAAGCTGATCGATCAGGCGCGCGCCCTGGTTGGCAATAAAATGGAATCGCGCAAGCAGGTGGATACTCAGATTCTGATCGCAATCTCTTCAATCAAGGCCGACCCTGATAGCAGTTTCGAGACCGCTCATGCCGCAATCGAGAGGTTCAACCAGGTCATTGCCGCCGGTCAGGAATTCGCCCGGTTCGAGGGGATGGGCGATAACGATTTCGGTCTCGAGTTCCTGCAGTTTACTGAAATGACAAACATTAAAATAAACATCCTGATCAGCCGTCTCGCTCGAGTCGATTTCGAAAAGGCGGAAAATGTTCTGAGAAGGTGGCAGATGCCCGAAATCAGAATCCAGATGGCGTTGTCGGTTCTGAGCGATCTGTTGATCAATCCAGAACCAATTACAGACAAGACAGGCGAGATGGCAGAGAAATGACCTCCATTACGCAACATCAGGGAATATTTCGAACAATGTGCGGCATTATGATTTTGTGTTGAATATCATCTTATATGTCGGAGCATTCTATTTGGCGATCGGGGTTCTTTTCGGCCTCATCTTTCTGCTTTTCGGGATAAATAAGGTCGATCAAGCCGCGGCTGGATCTTCAGTCTGGTTCAGGTTGATCATTCTTCCCGGAATTGTCGCATTATGGCCGGTTCTGATGGCCAGATGGCTGAGAGGCGTCAAATGATCAGATCACTTCGCGTCCGGCATAGAAGGCTGATTCCAGTGCTGACGATACTGCTGCTGGTGTTGCTTGCGGCCGCGCTCGGTCTGCGTTCCACTGAGCCTGTTCAGTCCGAACTTCCACAGGCGTTGATGCCGGATGTGAGAGGGAAGGAATGAGCCACAGCTATCGGGCCATCGGATGGAACCGGCAAAAAAGAAACTACGACCTGCTGGTGCTCTCTTTCATCTTCGTCTATCTCGGCATCTTTATCGGTCTCGGAGCTTTCATCCATCCGAACGCCACGATAGAGACGATGCTCATCAGGGGGCTGGGGACCTGCGCCCTGCTCATGCTGCACGTGATCCTGGTCATAGGTCCGCTTTGCCGGCTGAGCAGTGCCTTCCTGCCTTTGCTTTACAATCGCCGTCATCTCGGCGTCGCGATGTTTTTCATGGCGCTGGCTCACGGGGGGCTCTCGCTCTTCCAGTTTCATGGACTCGGCGTCCTGAACCCATTGGTCAGCCTCTTCATCAGCAACTTGAGGTATGACAGCCTGAGCGGGTTTCCGTTTCAGCCCCTGGGCTTTCTGGCGCTCCTGATTCTGTTCCTGATGGCGGCCACCAGCCACGATTTCTGGCTCGCCAATCTGACTGCGCCGGTCTGGAAGCGGTTGCACATGCTGGTCTATGTTGCGTACGGGCTGATCATGGCACACGTCGCTCTGGGTGTCCTGCAGGCGGAGACGAATCCTGTCCTGGCTGTTCTGGTCGTGATCGGTGTGGTGATGGTCATGGGGCTTCATCTGATCGCCGGCGCCCGTGAGCGCCCGCTCGATGTTGAAATCGCTACCGCCGGGAAGGAGGAGCTGATTGATGTCTGCTCCGTCAATGAGATTCCTGAAGGACGTGCTCATATCGCCACCATTTACGGTGAGCGTGTCGCTGTTTTCAAACACGAGGGCCGGGTATTCGCCCTCTCGAACGTCTGCCGTCATCAAAATGGGCCGCTCGGAGAAGGACGGATCATCGACGGTTGCATCACCTGTCCCTGGCACGGATACCAGTACCTGCCTGAAACGGGAATGTCGCCTCCGCCATTCACTGAATCCGTCCCTGTCTTCAATGTCGAAGTGCGCAATGGCAGGGTGTTGGTGGGGGGAGTAAGAGTAGAAAGTAAAAAGTAGAAAGTAGAAAGTAGAAAGTGTTGTTTCGTCACTGTGATTATGCGGGATAAAAAACGCCGCGTGGCGGCGGAATGCAATTAGCCGTGTACTTTAGTGCACGGACCGGATTTAAGATATTTTCATGCACAAAGATGAGAGCAGCGAATTTTATATCGGCTATCAGCCGCAAGGCCCGGCAGGCATTATGCGGTATGTACGACTGCGTCTGATATTGCTGGCGGCGACTGTTATCTCCGTAGCCATCCTGTTAGTTTACGGGCAGCGACCGTTCGCCGATAGCTTCTTCGATTTCGGCAACCTGCAGGATTTCGAGGGCTATGTCATTGAAAGACCGGTTCCGCTCCTGATGGTTGAAAAGATTGGAGCACCCGGAAGTCTGCCAGTACGCCGTGATTATGTGCTTGTCGCTGAGGGTAAGCACGGCGCGGAATCGATAATCAATGGGTTCAATGGAAAGAAGGTTCGTCTGCGTGGGACATTGATTCGCAGAGACGGAATCGAGATGATAGAGATTGCCGGCGGTTCAGTTCAGGCCATCGGGTCAAAATCGAGGAGTCTTTCGAAAGAGGGAGGAGCGGTTGGGAAATACATACTCACTGGTGAGATCGTTGACAGCAAATGTTATCTGGGAGTCATGAATCCGGGACAGAGCAAACCTCATCGCGAATGCGCATCATTGTGTATTCGTGGCGGAATCCCTCCACTCTTCGTAGTTCGCGATGCCGCTGGACGGAAGCTTCACCTCTGGCTGCTATCGGCTGACGGTCTTCCAGTCAACATGGATGTCCTCGATTTCGTCGCCGAGCCCGTGGAGATCAGCGGCGCTGTCGAAAAAATTGATGGTAAACTCTATTTTCTGATAGACCCAGTGTCCATTAGCCGGTTGAAAATGTAGTTACACTAAAAGAAGGAACTTGAATGAACCCATATGCAAAGAATCTTGGAGAGAGGGAGGCCCTGAGAGTACTGATCGAGGTTCCGGACCGTCTTGAGGCGCTGACCTCACAGATAGGCCCGGCTGGCATGGCTCGCAGCTATGAGGAAGGGAAATGGAATCTCGCCCGGATCCTCTCACATCTTTTGCACATCGAACTGATGTTCGGCACTCGATTTCGCCAGGCACTGACGCAGGATGATCTCGTCGTTCAGCCTTTCGACCAGGACCGCTGGATCGAGCGTGAACCCGTGAGCGACGGACAGACCGAGCTGCAGGCACTGCTGGCTCTGCGGCGCTGGAATCTGGCTCTCTGGCAAATCTTATCGCCAACTGATCTCGAACGAACCTTTCTTCATCCAGAACTCGGCCGGATGACCATTCAGGATCTGCTTGATCTGCTTGCCGGACATGATTTGAACCATCTTTCACAGATCGAAAGGATCGCAGCACACAGCTCAGGCGGCAATATTTAATATTGCAGGCGATTAATAACCGAAACCCACGGCTCTTTTTAATCGTCTTTTATTCTGCTCGCAGAGAAAAACCCTTTTCAGGGTGTATCTTCGATGTGAGTATCCTCCTGTAGGGCTGCTCGGCGGAAACGCGATGAGCAGCCTCTTTTTTATTAGTACAAAGTAGAAAGTAGAAAGTATAAAGTGAGGTTTCTACTTTGTACTTTCTACTCAATCATTTGACCGGCTTGCACAGCAAATCAGCGCGTTGTATTATTCAGGTGTATTGTCTGATGAGGCTAAGGCGCCTGTCCGCGGCAAAAAAACGGCAGGTTGTCAACCATATTTTATCGCAATTCAGGAGCAGTCCAGATGTCCATTCGCAGCAAGCTTACGCTGATTTCGCTCTCGGCCTTCATCGTCATCTATTCGATAGTCGGTGGCATGCTGTCGAGATCGAACAATCCCCTGGTAAGGGCGATTGCTGATCCCGGGCCTTATCCGCAGCTTCGAATTTTCGAAGAGGTAGTCAGTCACATCGTCAAGGACTATGTCGAAAAGCCGGATCTCGAAAAAGTTCGCGTCGGGGCGCTGCGTGGGTTGACGGACAGTCTCGATCCATATAGCGCATATCTTCTTCCTCCGCAGGTCAAGGAGTACAAAGCCGGCAAGGAAAAAGGCGATGTGACCGGACTGGTTGTCGGGCAATACTCCGGTTTTGCATACATTATTGCAGTAGTTCCGGGTTCGCCGGCCGAGAAAGCCGGGATTCGCGTGGGCGATGTGATCGAATACATTGACGGCCACGCGACGAACGATCTGGACCTTTATGATGTGCGATCACTTTTGACAGGGGATCCCGGGACCAGCGTCGAACTGACTCTGATCAACCGCAAATCGGACAAGATCAAGCTCGTTCGCGGAACGGTCACTCCGATGCCCGCCGAAATGAGAATGCTCGAATCGCAGATCGGTTATGTGAAGGTCCCGATTCTCAACAAGGGCCAGGCTGCCTCGGTTGAAAGCGTGATCAAGGATGTGATAAGGAAGGGCGCCAAATCCGTGGTTCTTGATCTGCGAGGATCGGCCGGCGGAGATGTAGCCGAAGGCATCAAGGTCGCTGATATGTTCCTTAAGTCGGGACAGATTGCGAAATCGATCGGCCGCAAGGACAAGATCCTGGCCACCTTCGAGGCCAAAGCTGATGATGATGTGACCGACCTTCCGGTTGCGGTGATCATCGATCGAACGACGGCCGGCGCGGCCGAAGTGATCGCGGCCGCGATTCTTGAAAACAAGCGGGGCGAAGTGATCGGTGAGCGGACCCTTTTCGGGATGGCTTCCGAGCAGGAACTCTTCCCGCTCGATGACGGTTCGGCGCTTCTGCTCACGACATCGAGGTATGCCGCACCTTCAGGAAAGATCTTCGTCACGGATGGCGTCATGCCGAGCGTCGAAGTCAAACGCACCGATCTGGCCGAAGTAGGGACGCCTGATGACGAACAGGAAAATCCGGGCGAACAGGCTCCTGCTCAACCTGGCGGCGCACCCCCTAATCTGCCCAATCTGATCGCCCCAAAACCATCTGACGACATCATGCTCAAGAAAGCCATCGAAGTATTGGGCGCGGGCGCCAGGACAAAACGACGCGCAGCATAGATTCACTCTCCTCCTCGATACAATTGAACGGGACCGGCCTCATTGTGCTGGTCCCGTTTTTGTTGTTTGAGCGGCGCTCCGTTTGTTCACAATTCACAGGGGAATGTTGCCGTGTTTCTTCGGCGGATTACTGTCCCGCTTGTTTTCGAGCAGTCTCAGTGCCCTGATCAGTTTCTGACGTGTGTAACGTGGTTCGATCACCTCGTCGATAAAGCCCTTCTCGGCCGCCACGTATGGCGAAGCGAATTTATCCTGATACTCTTCGATCTTTTCACGGCGGGCCGCTTCTGGATCCGCGGCTCCGGCCAGGTCTCGACGGTAAAGGATGCCGACCGCCCCCTCCGCGCCCATGACTGCGATCTCCGCGGTCGGCCATGCGAAATTGATATCGGTGCGAATGTGTTTTGACCCCATGACGCAATAAGCGCCGCCGTATGCCTTTCTTGTCACGACAGTGATTTTGGGGACGGTCGCTTCGGCATAGGCAAAAAGCAGTTTGGCTCCGTGCCTGATGATGCCGAAATGTTCCTGATTGACGCCGGGCAGAAAACCCGGTACGTCTTCGAATGTGATGATCGGGATGTTGAAACAGTCACAGAAACGCACGAAACGCGCTCCTTTGATGCTGGCGTCGATATCCAGCACGCCCGCCAGAAACGCCGGCTGATTGGCCACGATGCCCACCGGCTGTCCGTTCAAGCGCGCGAATCCAATTACAATGTTACGGGCGAAATGTTCCTGGATCTCGAAAAAATAGCCATTATCTATGACCAGCTCAATGATTCGGCGGATGTCGTATGGTTTGTTCGATTCAGACGGGACGATGGTGTTGAGCGCCTCGTCGGCCCTTTCGATTGGATCGTCACATGCAATCCGCGGCGGGTCATCCATGTTGTTTGATGGAATGAACGAGATCAGCTCGCGAATTATTCGCAGGCATTCCTCTTCGTTTTCAGCCGCGAAATGGGCGACGCCACTGGTTTGATTATGCGTCATCGCCCCGCCAAGTTCCTCTTTTGTCACTTCTTCATGCGTCACTGTTTTAATCACGTCCGGACCGGTGATGAACATGTAACTGGTATTCTTGACCATGACGGTGAAATCGGTGATGGCAGGGGAATAGACCGCACCACCGGCACATGGCCCCATAATCGCGGAGATCTGCGGGATGACGCCGGAGGCCAGCGTGTTTCGCAGGAAGATGTCGGCATAGCCGGCGAGACTGGCCACGCCTTCCTGGATGCGTGCTCCTCCTGAATCGTTGAGTCCAATCACCGGGGCGCCGACTTTCATGGCGAGATCCATGATTTTGCAGACTTTCTCGGCGTTGCTTTCAGAGAGCGATCCGCCGAAGATGGTAAAATCCTGTGCGAAGACGAAAACTTCGCGTCCGTCGATCAGACCATGTCCGGTGATGAATCCGTCACCTGGAAAGAGCTGAGCCTGCATACCGAAATCCAGGCAACGATGTGTTTTCAGCTTGTCGAACTCTTCGAACGTTCCATCATCCAACAGGAACTCGACCCGTTCACGCGCTGTCATCTTTCCATCGGCATGCTGGCGAGCCGCGCGTTCGGCGCCTCCACCGGCTTCGGCCGCTTCATTCTTTTCCTTGAGCAACTTAAGTTTGTTTTCAATCATGCAGAATTAGTTTCCAGTTGGAGAAGTTTCCAGTTGGAGTAGTTTCCAGTTTCCAGATGACGAGTATTTTATCAAACTAAAGTAAGATCAAGTGGTCTCACTCGAAACTGGAAAATTATTCCCCTGGAAACTTCTTCTACTGGAAACTGGAAACTACTCCCCCTGGAAACTACTCCCACTGGAAACTTCTTCTTTTACGTTGACGCAAAGAGGGGTACAATTAACAGGCATTCTCAAATAAAGGGTTCGTCAGACAACCCTGAACTCTCAAAGACACGCTTGGTAAATATTGAATCAGGAGTCGTTCGAACATGCGCATACGTTCAACCGGTGTAATGTTTTTCTGTGGTTTTGCGGTCATCATGATGATCGCGGCAAATATTAACGATGGCCGGGCGAAAGCCTCAAGCGGCGCGGCGCCGACATTCAGCAAGGACATCGCACCGATCTTTGCCAAAAACTGCATGAGTTGTCATCGTCCCGGCGAGATCGCACCTATGTCGCTCATGACATACAAGGAGGTGCGCCCCTGGGCGAGGTCGATTCGCGAGAAAGTTGTCGGAAAGGAGATGCCGCCGTGGCATGCCGATCCGAATTACGGCGAATGGGCGAACGACCGGAGGATGACCGATAAAGAAATCGAGACGATCGCCGCATGGGTTGATGGCGGAGCCCCTGAAGGAAATCCGAAAGATATGCCGCCGGCGCCGAAATTCACAACCGGCTGGCAGATCGGCGACCCCGATATTATTTTTCAGATGCCCGAAGAATATACAGTGCCCGCCGAAGGCGCAGTCGCTTATCAATATTTCACAGTCCCGAGCAATTTCACGGAAGACAAGTATATCGTTGCGATGGAGGCCAGGGCCGGCGCTCTGGATGTTGTTCACCACATCGTGATTTATGTCCGCGAGCCCGGCGGAGGAGGCTCCCAGCGCGGAGATATCGGGGCCGGACTGCTCGGCGCACTGTCACCCGGCATGACGCCATTCATCGCTCAACCGGGAACAGCCAAGCTGATCAAGGCGGGATCGAACATAGTCTTCCAGATGCATTACACTCCGAGCGGAAAAGAGACGAAGGACAGGTCATTGGTCGGATTGAAATTCGCCAAGGCGCCGGTCGATCAGGTCATCACGACCACGGCCGCCTGGGACGCCCGCTTTACGATCCCTCCCGGAGCCGCCAATCACGAGGTCAAGGCATCCTGGGTCGCCCAGGACGATATTCTCATCTGGAGCCTTATGCCTCACATGCACCTGCGAGGCAAGGATTATCTCTATCGCGCCACCTATCCCGATGGCAGATCTGAAATTCTGCTATCTGTTCCGAGGTATGATTTCGGCTGGCAGGTCTATTACTATCCTAAGAAACCCATTCGCATTCCAAAGGGAACGAAGATCGAGACGATCGCTCATTACGACAACTCCTCGCGCAATCCCCAGAATCCTGATCCCGGTAGGGCCGTCGGTTTCGGCGAGCAGACCTGGGAAGAGATGATGAACGGATTTTTCGATTACACTGTCGTAAAAAAGAGTAATACCCGTGCGACAGCTTCCTCCGGGGAGTTTTTAAAATAAGGCAGTTAAGGCGATTGTATTTAGATGGAGAGAGCTTTATGAATCGAACGAAAAATCAAATTATTCTGGGACTGCTGGCACTGGCGCTGATCGTTCCGTGCGTGAGCACGACGGCTCAAACCGGCTATCGGAAGCCTTCGAAAGCGATCATGGATATTCTGGATGCCCCGGCATCTCCGATGATCTCGCTCAGTCCGGCGAAGGATCGGATGCTCATGATGAAGACGGAGCGTTATCCAACGATCGCAGAGTTGTCCGAGCCGATGCTGCGACTGGCGGGCAGCCGCATCAACCCCAAAACCAGCTCGCCGCACCGTGCGCTGCGAATTACGGGTCTGACGCTCAAGAACATCGCCGATGGCAAGGAGACGGTCATCGCGGTTCCTCCGGGAGCAAAACTGACGATGCCATCATGGGCTCCTGACGGCAAGCAGTTTGCGGTCATGAATGTCGCAACCAATGGCGTTGAACTATGGGTGGGCGATGCTTCGACCGGGAGAATGCGAAGGATCGCCGGCGTGACCATCAATTCAGCTTTTGGCGAGGCAATGCAGTGGATGCCGGACAGCAAAACCCTGCTCTGCCAGACTGTCGTTGCCAACCGCGGCGCCATGCCGCCTGAGCCGACAGTTCCGGCAGGGCCGAATATTCAGGAGAATTACGGCAAGGCAACGCCGGCCATGACCTATCAGGATCTGCTCAGGAATCCATACGACGAAACACTCTTCGATTATTTCGCCACTTCCCAGCTTGCTTTCGTCAACGCGGTGACCGGTCGGACCACTCGACTCGGAAAGCCCGCAGTCTATTCCTCTGTCGATGTCGCTCCTGATGGGAACCATCTGCTGGTGACGAGTCTGCACAGGCCGTATTCCTATTTGCACACCGCCTCTTCGTTTCCGCGTGATATCGAGGTCTGGGACAGAGCAGGGAAACTGGTGCACAAGGTTGCCGGCCTGCCGCTCCAGGATCAGATCCCGCTGGAAGGTGTGCCGACCGGACCGCGCAACGTCAACTGGCGGCCGACCGCCCCTGCGACGCTTGTCTGGGTCGAGGCGCTCGATGGCGGAGATACCAGGAAGAAGGCTTCGCTCCGCGACCGTATCGTCACGCTCAAAGCTCCATTCAAAGGCCAACCTGCTGAACTTTTCAAGACTGAACAACGCTTCAGCGGCATGGTGTGGGGAGAGAAGGACGGGCTCGTCATGATCCGCGATTTCGATCGCAGCAAACGATGGAGCAGGACCTTCAGTCTCAACGCAGACAATGCCGCCCAGCAATCCAAACTCGTCTGGAGCCTGTCAATTCAGGATCGGTATAAAAATCCGGGCAATCCTGAAATGAAGAGGATGCCGAATGGCCAGATGGTCATTCATCAGTCTGGAGATGAGATCTTTCTTTCAGGGATGGGGGCCTCGCCATCCGGCGATCGTCCCTTCCTCGACCGGTTCAACCTGAGGACCGGCAAGACCGAGCGCATCTTCCGCTGTGATGAATCGAGTTTCGAACGATTCGTCGATCTGCTCTCGGAGGACGGGACTCGTTTCCTGACCAGTTATGAAACCCCGACCACGCCACCGAACTACTATATCCGTACCGCCGGCAGCGATTCCAAACAGGCTCTGACGGATTTCAAGGATCCGACGCCACAGATTCGCGGAATCAAAAAACAACTGGTCAAATACAAACGCAAGGATGGAGTCGATCTCTCGTTCACTCTCTATCTGCCGCCGGATTATCGTGAGGGAACACCGCTGCCGACTATCGTCTGGGCATATCCGCGGGAGTTTGGTGACGCATCAGTCGCCGGGCAGATCTCTGGATCGACCAAACGCTTCACCACCATCAGCGGGACATCACATCTCTTCTTCCTGCTCGAAGGTTACGCCATCCTGGATGATGCGACCATGCCGGTCATCGGAGATCCAGAGACCATGAACACCACCTTTGTCGAACAGATCGTCGCCAGCGCTCAGGCAGCAATCGACAAGGCCGTCGAGATGGGAGTCACGGATCGAAATCGCGTCGGTGTAGGAGGCCATTCCTACGGCGCCTTCATGACCGCCAACCTGCTCGCCCACTCCGACATCTTCAAGGCAGGGATCGCTCGCAGCGGAGCCTATAACCGGACGCTCACGCCGTTTGGCTTCCAGTCCGAGCGACGAACGTTCTGGGAGGCGCCCGAGATGTACTTCAAGGTCTCTCCGTTTATGCACGCCCATAAGATCAATGAGCCGATTCTGCTCATTCACGGCGAGGCCGACAATAACACCGGCACACATCCGATTCAGAGCGATCGAATGTATCAGGCGCTCAAGGGGAATGGGGGCAATGTCCGTTACGTGACTCTTCCGCACGAATCCCACGGCTACGCCGGCAGGGAATCGGTCGAGCATACGCTTTGGGAAATGACCGCCTGGTTCGAGAAATTCGTCAAACAGCAGCAACCGACGGCTTCAAGGTAGAGAAAATAGTGGGCAGTAGGCAGTGGGCAGTCGCTTCTCCGCATACACGCTTTCAACCGGAAACATGCTCATCAAAGTAAACTTGCACAGTTCAAAATACTGGAAACTGCCCACTGCCCACTATTCTGCTTCGCCGTGATGGCCGAGCAATGTGGTCAGCGTCCCGAGCAGCTTTTCGGCGGTGTAGGGTTTGGAGAGAAAAGTATTGATGCCGGCCTGTTTGGCCATGATCAGTTTGTCGGTCGATCTGATACTGCTGGTGGCGATGATGACGACTTCCGGTGAAAGCCGCTTGATCTCCCTGATCATCTTCAGTCCATCGCGATTGGGGAGTTCGAGGTCCGTCAGAACTACTTTGATTGCCTCCTTGTTCTGCTGGAAGAGGATGATCGCTTCCTCGCCATCCGATGCGACAAGTGCAGTGTATCCGTTGCATTCAAGCGTATTTTTGATCACTTCGCAGATATACTCTTCATCATCCACGACTAGAATGGTCTCACCACGCCCTTTATAAAATATCGGAGTCAGCGTGGCGCCGGAATCGACCATTAGACTCTTCTGCGCAGGCAGATATATGTTAAATGTCGTTCCTTTTCCGACATCACTCGCTACGTTGACGAATCCGCCATAACCTCTGACGATTCCGAGAACGATCGAAAGACCCAGGCCGGAACTGAGCCCTTTCTCCTTTGTGGTAAAAAAAGGATCGAATATCTTGTCTATGATATCGGATGGAATCCCGGCTCCGGTATCGGAGACGTTTATTCTGATAAAAGCGCCAGGATCTGCATTCTCGATCAGGTTAATCTTGTCCTCATCCAGCTCGACGTTTTCGGCGCTGATCGTCAGTGTTCCACCGTCAGGCATCGCATCTTTAGCGTTAAGACTCAGGTTGATCAAAATCTGATAAAGCTGAGTGACATCACCGATGATGGTCCATAGATCATCCGGGATCTCGACCTTCAGTTTGATTTCAGGCGGCAATGTTTCATTCAGCATGTTTTCGAGATCGGCAATCAGCGGGTGTAATCGCAATGGAGCCAAGTTTCCGCTCGATCCTTTGGCGAAGGTGAGCATCTGCTGGATCAGATCGCGACCCCGTTCGACGCTCTTGTATACGAGCGAGAGCCATCGCTGACTGTTGTCGTCCGTGAATCTCTGTTGAAGAGTATGCAGGGCCATAAAGATCGGAGCCATAACATTGTTCAGATCATGAGCGATGCCGCTTGCCAATGCTCCGATACTCTCCAGTCTCCTGGATCGATACAGCTCGGCCTCGAAACGTTTTTTTTCGGTAATATCCCGAACTGCACAGAGCAGCCGTTTGGACTGATTGTCTTTACCGCTGAACATCCTCGCGTGGCATTCAATCCACCGAACGTGGCCTTGCGGACTGCCTATTCGAAACTCGATCTGGTTGTTAATCCCCTTTCTGATGACCTGATCGATCTTGTTTCTGGCGCTGGCCTGATCATCCGGGTGAATCGCTGCGAGCAACTGGTCCAGTCCGCCATCCCTGACCCCGAACAGTTCCGCTGCTTTCTCATCGCAATAGATGCGGTTCTTCCCGATATCCCATTCCCAGATGCCCATGCCCGCGGCATCAAGCGCCAGTTTTAATCTTCGTCCGTCTTCGCGATGGCGACGATGTGTAATTTTATGTTCAGTCACATCCCGGCCGATACTTTGAAGATTCCTGCTCTCTGCCTCAGAACTCTTGCGTGCAATTGCATGCCGAATTGCGCGAACAAGCAGGTGCTGGTCCATTTCCCATTTGATCAGATAGTCCTGTGCACCTCCACGCAACGTCTCCTGTGCAAGGTTTTCTTTCCCGGTCGCCGTCAGGACCACAATCGGAATGTTCGGGGCTGCCCTGTGTACGCTTCGGAATGTCTCGATCCCCTCACAATCCGGAAGTTCCAGATCAAGCAGTATCAGATTATATTCGGCCTCTTTAAGACGTGGTAACGTCTCCTTCAGGCTGAAAGACACATCTAAAATGATATCCCTCGCCATCAATGAGAGCATTGAGCCGATAATTTCTGCCTGGATTGGATCGTCTTCGACTAGAAGAATCTTTAACTGTTCGTTGGACATCGCATTGTTCCAGCCTGGCGTCACTGGGTGCCACAAACTTCGAAAAAATCAAATCTTCGGCATTGTAGTTGCGCCGATCATTAACCGCAAGATCCTGTTTTTCCAATAATTGTCTGATAAGTTGGCTTTTGGATCGAATCCGGCATTGGTCGACACAGAAAAAACTAGGAATTTTACGGACAGTTATATTATTATGTTTTCTTATTGAACCGGTTGTATTCGAAATATGGCGCCATATTGCTGATGGAAATCCCTCACGGACATTCCTGATAATTCGTGTTGCCCCTTGATAGAATAATAGAATAGACGATTTCCCATGCTGGTTGGTAATCGGGCATCCATTGCTAAACGTATGAGAGCTTTTAATCTCATTGCCTGATTCCCGGACTGGAGATCTCCTGACCTCACTGGGGAGATATGTAATGAACCCTCGCCTTGAAGCTGTAAATCAAGTGATTCGCCTCCTGCTTGTCGACGATCAGTCGATCGTCCGGGAAGGGCTGCGATTGCTGCTTGAAAATAATAAAAATATTAAGGTTATAGCCGAAGCCTCATCATATGATGAGGCGATAGCGCTAGCCCTCAAATTCCAGCCGGACATTGTTTTGATGGACCTGGACCTCGGCGGCAATATATCCGGCAAGGATTGCCTGCCAGAGGTGCTGCGTGTGGCTCCACACAGTCGGATAGTGGTTCTGACCGGCACTCCTGACACAGACCTACATTTTGAATCGATTTGCCTGGGCGCCAGTGGTCTCGTTCACAAACTTGAAGCCTCGGGCGTTCTTCTCAATGCCATCCATCAGGTTCACCGCGGAGAAGTCTGGCTCGACGGGACTCTCATGGCCAATGTCCTGAGAGAATTATGGCGCATTCGAGATCATGCCGACAAAGTTAATTCTATAACCAGCTCTCACCTGATTAAAAAATCGAATGGAACATTCATCCCGCTCTATCCGATCAGCGGCCCGATCCCTCCCGAACAGGACCAAAAGATCGCCCTGCTTACTAATCGCGAACGTGAAGTGATAGAACTGATTGGCCAGGGAATGCGTAACCAGATGATCGCCGATCGCCTGTATATAAGTGTCATTACTGTCCGCCATCATTTGTCGTCTATCTTCTCGAAACTGGATGTCAACGATCGTTTCGAACTTGCCATCTATTCTTATCGGTACGGCCTGGCGAAACTCCCTTCATAGTCCTTAGGTGCTATGTCCGCCGCTGACTTGTCATAATCCGTATTTTCGTATCTGTTCAGATTCATATTTTAATTATGCGTACGATTTTAATGCACTCGGTCATGGGCTGTGTTGGGGGTGGCAGTAGTACATTGATGCCATTTGATCCTGATCGCGTCGAGTCAGGCGCTCGTTGGATAAATATACATAAATAACAGCTATTTACGATTATATCCTATATTTTAGATGATGATTTTGATAAGTATAATGATCGGTTTTGGCGCAATTGTGCTATATTATAGCGAAATATTTACACAGACTTAGTATTAAATCATATGAATTGGTCTTGATGTACGATGCGCTCAGATGTCGAGAATGTAATAATTTGATTCGTCACAAGTCTCAATTCAGGTCAACGACAGATTGACCGATTAATAGACCGATAGATTGACCAATATAAAGAAGTAAAGTGTGTTTTGGTTGAAGTCCTGGGTTTGGTTCTGTGGTGTGAAAGTTCACCGGATGTTTGTGTCTATAACGACAGGTAGACAAAGACATCATGAATCAAAAAAACAACCTTCGATATCCGGCAAACCGTTAGCGGCGTGTCCGACACAGACTGAAGGAACGATCGCCTGTAGACCCCCCCGTAATGACTTTTGATCTGTGGACGCACAAATACAGTTTTTAGGGATTGCTCTAGATAATAATCAGATAATGGTGCTCAGCCCCCCTAGAAACTGAAAATTAAGGGCCGCCGTGTCCTCTACGCAAAAACAAATAAATCACAAAAAACTCACAAGATACGTGTGCTCCGTCTGGAAGTCCGATCTGTAAGCTTGGGATTGGACAGTGAGAAATTGTAATAATTGTGAACGCCCCTCAAACGTTCGCTGAAATTTTTGGATACGGGAGTTGTTATGAGTTCGATGGATCACAAGGTTGCTAGAGTTCTGCTTGTCATGCTGCTGTGCATAGGACTGTCTCAGTCGATACTCGGCCAGAGTAAAATTGCTAACGAAAAGAGCCTGCGAGGCTCGATCGGTAGCCCGGCAACACCACACTATCAGGCAGAAGAAAAATCGCTTAATTCCATTTTATCGTATGTGCAGGAAGAGCCGTTGCATATGATGGTCTATGGACTGGTTCTATTTTCCATTGCGACAACATTCCGGCGCATAAAATCAAGAAGCCGCGTCCACGAGCGATTAAAGGCCAATACTACCGGCGCGTAGCGCTGTAAGTAGTGGTCTGTCGGGCAAATGGCAGGCAAGCAGGCATCGGTATGCCTGAATGCCTGTTATTGTGTTACGTGTCAGGGGTGAAGTATGCAAATACGTCCTAGAGGACTGTTCGAATATTTCGAAATATTATGGCGGCGAAAGAAGCTCATTTTTTTTGTGATGCTGGCAATGTTGATCGCAACATATGTGGTTATTCGACGGATCCCGTTTCTGTATGAGTCGCGAGCATTGATACGGGTGACGAATCTTCAGCAGATGGGCGATGGAATGCCGGAGCCTGGTATGAAATTCACTTCAGTGATGCAGCAGTTGAGGAGTCGCGGCAACCTTGCACGTGTAGTGAATGAGCATCATCTGTATCCAATGGTTCGGGACCGTGAATTTGCGAGAGGCCTTCTCAACAAAGGCATCGTGACCGACATCAAGAATCGCGAAGTCTTACCCGATGGGCCGGAATCAGTTTCGATCGCATTCCGTCATACCGAGAAGGAGACCGCGCAGAAGATTGTGATTGATCTGATGGGGTTGTTCGTGGGAGCGAACAAGGAGATGAAGGAGAGAGCGGTAACGGAACTGAACAAGGTCAATATCGAGATCACGGAAGTCGAGGCACGGCTTAGAGAAATAGGGACAGAGAGCGATCTGGCATCGTTGAGAAACATGGCAACCAATCGCATGGCGACTGAGGCGATTGCAACGCGATCTCAGAGGATGACAGTAGAATCAGCGATCGAAACCCTGGCCGATCGACAGATCATGATTGACAACCAGATCGGCGAGGTCAAAAAACAGATAGCGGATCAGGAAAAGATCATCAGTGATGCCGCCGCGCGTGGCAGCCTGGGCAATGCCGCGTATGGCGCCTTGCTGGTCAGGAAGGCGGACCTTGATGCCCAGCTCAAAATATATCTGACGCAGTATACGGAAAAGAACCCCAAGGTGATCTCGGTCAAAGAGCAGCTGAACGAGATCAACAAACAGTTGAGCCAGATGTCCGGCGGAGCGAGCGAAGGCGCGATAGCGTTGAATACACCGGAGATGGCTGAGATGCGCAAGCTGCGGCAGGAGTTGAGCCGCCTTGAGACTGAAAAGGAGATCAACCAGCGTGATATTCGGCGAAAGAGCGAGACGATGGATCGACTTCCAGTTGATTCCAGTGCGGCGGGCTCACTTGGTCTGCTGCTGACACCTGATACGGGTACCAGGGCAAACCGGGCTGAATATGATCGGCTTGCGACCAGGTTCACGAGACTGGTCGATCAGCAGTACAGACTGAAACGGGTAGCCGGACTGACAGGCGTCGAAGAGCCTTTGTTTGAGGTCGTCGATCAGGCCAATCTTCCAAATATGCCCGTTGCCCCCAACCTTTTTATGCTCAATATGCTGGCGCTCGGGATGTCGGTTGGCGTGGCCCTGTTAATTGCCATTATCGCGGAATTGCCAAGAATTTTCGTCCTCAACGATGAGCGGGACATCGAATATTACCTGGGGGCGCCGGTTCTGGCATTGATCCCGGAAACGGTCACGCCGATGGAGTATGGACGAGGCCGTCGGATAAAAATCCTCAGAGGAGTGTTGGCTGTATTACTGATGGTTGTGACGATACCCGCGATTGTCTTTATTATCGACAGCACTAAAATATTTCAAATTTTAGGCAATCGCTAGATCATTTAACGCCGCGCCCCGGGTTGAAGGAGTTTACGATGGCACAGAAATCCGAGATGTTCAAGATCATTCATGATCAAGAGCAGGAAGAAAACCGGGATTCGAAAGAAGAGAAGAAGGAAGGCGGCTTGATCAAATTGGAGCCTGGCCAATCCGAATCTCTTGGGTTTCCAAATGTCCGCGCTTTGATGCGGCCGGTTCAAGAGGCGGAGGTCTCGCTTGCGAGGGTAGACCAGCATCTGGTCACGATAAATGAGATCGATCCGCAGGCGTTGTCACAGTACTCGCGGCTCGCTACTGCCCTGATCGTGGCGGCGATCAAGAATCCTCCATTAAAGCGGATATTGATCGCTTCGGCGCATCATTCCGAGGGCCGAACCTGTGTCCTGCTCAACCTTGCGGTTGCATTGGCTAAAGCGAAGAAACGTGTTCTGGTAGTCGATACCGACCTGATGCGCCCATCCGTCGGCCGATTGTTGGGAGTTGATACGGAGATCGGGCTGGTCGAAGCGTTGACTGAGGGAGTGGCTCCGGAGGCGACAATCACTCGCGTCTCACCGATCGGGTTCGACATCCTTCCGACCCGGGCTCAGTTTCTCAATTCCGCTGAGCTGCTGGCGTCCGGCGATTTTCCCAGATTCATCGCCGAAATTGATTCCTATTATGATTTCATCCTGTTTGATTCGGCCCCTCTGCTCTCGAGCGCGGATGCAAGTCTTTTAATTCTCAACACTCACACAACGATTATGGTTGTTCGCCCTGGAGTGACGACAACCGAACAGATGTCGAAGGCCATCGCAATGATGAGCGAAGAGTCGCTGTTCGGCGTCGTAATGAATCGAGTTCCCAAATAAGGATTGGTGCCCGCTGAGGTCTATATCTGATCCGGCAATCGGAAGATGGAATATCGAAATCGAAAATTCGGGCTCGTATTTGTCGAGGCGGGGATGGTCTACCTTTGCTGCATGGCCGGACTATACCTCCGTTTCTTCGAGCAGGCTCGACAAGTCCTGTCTGATGAACACGGCTGGTTGAAGCTGTTGTATACGACATGCATCGTGATCGCGACCTTCTACCTCTTCGATCTATATGACTTTCAGCTTGTCAGGCAGCGCAGCGTGCTGATCACTCGCATCATTCAGGCGCTCAGTCTGTCGGCGGTAATCCTGGCGATAACATTTTATGCGATGCCAGGCGTTAGACTGGGGCGCGGGGTTATTACCTTAACCCTCTTTATGATATTTGTGGTCATTCTGTCATTAAGAATGCTGGCTAGCTGGTTGCTATGGCATCCGCGGTTGGCGCAGCGAATTCTAATCCTCGGCGCCGAGAAGAATGCCATCGCGATCGCTCGCGAGACGCTTGACCGTCGTGAGGACGGATACGAAGTGATCGGATTTCTGGGAAATGACCGGTCTCAGATAGGTGTGCGCCTGGTCAATCCTTCGATCATAGGTGTCATGGACGACATCGAACAGGTCGTCGAGCAATACAAGCCTGATCGTATTATTGTCGCACTTCCTGATCGGCGCGGTAAGCTGCCAATGCACCTGCTGCTGAAATTCAAGTTGCGAGACGAAATCATAATCGAGGATTCAGACCATTTTTATGAGCGCCTGACCGGTAAAATCAGCACGCTATCGCTGCATCCGGGCCAGTTGGTCTTTGCAAGTACCGCCAGGTGGCGAAGCTTTTACAGGCGATTCCGGCGGCTGGTCGATATCATTCTTTCAATCGCCGGACTGGTGATTTTATCGCCCGTGGCTCTATTGACGGCGATCGCGATCAAGCTCGAATCGGCCGGCCAGATCTTTTATACACAGGAGCGCGTAGGGCAGCACGGCGAGTTGTTTCGGATTATCAAATTTCGTTCGATGAGGATTGATGCTGAGTCACATGGCGCCGTCTGGGCTAAAGAGCAGGATCCGCGAGTTACACGCGTCGGCGCGATCATTCGGAAATTACGGATCGATGAGTACCCGCAGTTCATAAACATCGTGAAAGGGGATATGTCGTTGATCGGCCCGCGGCCCGAAAGGCCGGAGTTCATCTCTCAGCTCAATCAAGAGATACCGTTCTATACCGAACGTCATCTGGTCAAACCAGGTCTGACGGGTTGGGCGCAGGTTTGCTATCCCTATGGGGCTTCATTGGAAGATGCTCGCGAGAAGCATCAATATGATTTGTACTACATCAAGAATCAGTCGCCATTGCTCGATGTCCTGATTCTGCTCGAAACGCTGCGAGTGGTGCTTTTCGGGAGACTGGCCAGGTAATTTTCGCTTAAGCTCGATCGGGCGTTTGCGGGCTTGAGTTATTGCAGGGAGGTTTTATGAGAAGAATTAGCGAGAGGATGAGCAACACCGGGTTGCGGGTCAATGGCTCCACGGTCTTGATGCTCATATTGATTTGTCTTGTCACTTTCTTGCCTGCCAGTGCTCAATCTGCGGCCACATCAACGACTGTCAGGTCCGGATCCGTTTCAGCGGACCAATCCGAGGAAAAAATGAAGGCCGAGGAGGAGTCGATCATCGGCGATATATTTCGCCAATTTCATGCAACATACCGGATCGGACCTGCCGACGAGATCGCTATTCGAATCAAGGGGCAGCCAGATTATTCGATTGACAAAACAAAAGTCTCACCTGTCGGCAGTATTTATCACTCATTGCTTGGAGAGCTGAGCATAGCAGGAATGACCATTGATCAGGTTAAGAAGCTTTTGACAGTGGAGTTCAGTGAATATCTGATCGATCCCGAAGTGAGCGTCGAACTGATCGAGGCGCAGAGCGCAAAGATTGGTGTGCTTGGTGAAGTGGCTCAACCAGGGATCGTAGTCATGACGCGGCCAATGACCCTGCTCGATGTGATCATTGAACGAGGAGGCATCAAGGAGACGGGCAAACAGACCGATGTCATCGTCCTCCGTCAGGATTTGCTCGGAAACCGGTCGCAAATCAAGGTTAATCTCAAAAGAGTGATCGAAGGAAAGGCGAAGCCCGAGGAGAATATCGCTCTTCAGGCCGGCGATACAGTTATCGTCGATGCCAATTACAGAAAGCGGTTGCAGACGATCTCTTCGGTCATCGGATTTGCAAATTTGTTGACCTTCCTTGCCCTTGGCGGCAGGTAGGAGCTGATATCGCTTCAACTTGAGAGGTACTATGACACAAAGTCTTCATATAGGACCGACACCTTTGGCATCTTTCGTGCGTCAGCGATTAGCGGAACTTGAAATATCGCAATCCGATTTCTGCCGGCGAAGCACCTTTGATCAGGGATTATTGTCCAAGATACAGAATTCACTGATCACCAGCCTGAGTATAGAGAGCGTGCTCAAACTGGCTGTCGGTCTGGATGTTCCGCCACGAAAGGTTTTCGAACTGATTGACAGAATAGACCTGCATGAGCTGGTCATGCAATCATATGTCAATGAATGCCTGAGCCTTTTCCATGATTGCATCGAAGCGGAATCTCCTGACTGGGCCGAAGAGGCGCAACAATTGATCGCGGAATCGATCAGTGTTTCCAGATCCTCGACCGTCAAAACCCGGCGGAGGCGCTGGGTCGCGGAAGAGCATCAGGGAATTCCATTGAAAGGCGCCGATTCCTGATTTGATTCGCCGGCTGAGAACTCAAAATCCATATGAAGCAGGAGCTATTAAAATTGATGAGCAGGTTGGGGGTGTTCGGGCTGTCCAGGTTGATCAACAGCCACCGTCCCCTGATACTGACTTACCACCGTTTTACATCGCATAATCATGACGATGCGCTTCCGGCTTCGATGTTCATAGAACAGCTCGAATATCTCACAAAACGATATCGTATTGTTCCATTGTCTGAAATTGCGGATTATTTGCGTAGGGGAGCGCGTCCTCCTGCCGGAATGGCTGCCATCACAATCGATGACGGCTATATTGATGCATACGAGATCGCATATCCGCTGCTTCATCAATACAGAATTCCCGCCACACTGTTTGTGGCAACTGACTTTGTTGATCGTCGAAAATGGTTGTGGACTGACATTGCGCGGCATCTGTTGTTCCTGGCCAGGGACGGGGAACTGAACGTGCCTCTCAACGGGAGCAATCTTCGGCTGACACTTTATGATCGCAATTCAAGACACCGCGCCGCCTCTCTGTTGAACGATCGGCTCAAACTGATGGAAGAGGATTCGAAATGGGAGGCTCTCAATCGAATTGCAACGATGCTTGAAACCGTAATACCAGCTCTCCCGCCTCCGGAATTCTCCGCTATCAACTGGCAGCAGGCCCGTGAAATGGAGACGGCAGGGATTGCCATCGGTTCGCATACTGTGACACATCCGATCCTCACCAGAGTGGATGATCAGCAATTAATGGCCGAACTTGATAATTCACGTGCCCGGATCGAAGAGATGCTTGGTCACCCCGTCGAGCTTTTCTGCTATCCGAATGGTGATTTTAACGAGCGTGTCCGCAAAGAGGTTGAACGATCCGGATATAAGGTGGCGGTAACCTGCGAGAGCGGCTTAAACAATGCGAATCAGGACCTGCTTGGATTGCGGCGAATTCATACTTTACCGGGCTTTGTTAATTTTATGCAGGACATCAGCGGCTTTGGGGATTTTAAGGATAAATTACGGAGTTTCAGGCCGACAAGGACCCTTGAGAATGGAACTCAAAGGCTGAGTGTCACTCCATAAGAGATAAAGGCGAAGAAATGATCCTGACAACGGAAAGCATCACCGAATTGGCAGTTCTGGCGGTTTTTATCATTGCCATTGCTTCGATTTTCTATATTTATCTGGGCTACCCTATTCTGATTACCGCCCTCCGTTATTGTTTTCCAAGGCTTGTCAGAAAAGAGGATATCCTTCCCCGCGTTTCATTGATCATCGCGGCACACAATGAAGAAAAGGATTTGGCTGCGAAGATAGATAATTCTCTCCTGCTGGATTATCCCGTCGATAGGCTTGAAATCATAGTTGCATCGGATTGTTCGACCGATGACACGGATGAAATCGTGCGAAGTTATCAATATCGGGGAGTTATTCTGCACAGGCAGAATGAACGACATGGCAAGACCCGTGCTCAGTACCGGGCGGCATGTGTTTCAAACGGAGAGATTCTTGTTTTTTCCGATGCGACAACTCTTTATGCACGTGATGCGCTGAGAAAAATCGTACGCAGTTTTGCTGATCCCGAGGTCGGATGTGTCGCCGGGCAGTTGATCTATGCGCGGGATAAAGCATCATCGGTTGGAAAAGGGTGTCATTCATATTGGAATTACGAAAAGGTCATCAAAGAGAACGAGAGCCAGCTGGGCTCGCTCATAGGAGTGAGCGGATGCTGTTATGCTGTCCGAAGAAGCTGCCAGACCAGGCTCGCTTCCGAGATGATAGATGATTTTGTCATCGCAACCGAGATTCATCTGCTCGGTCTGCGCACTGTCTATGAGCCGGAGGCCATCACAATCGAGGAGACAAACTCCAAAAGCCGTGATGAATTACGGATGCGAGTGCGTATTATCGAGCAGACCATGAGCGCGCTCAGTCGATACAAGCAGGTGCTCAATCCGTTGAAGCATGGCATGTTCGCCTTTCAGATGCTGAGTCATAAACTGCTGCGCTACACTGTCCCAATCTGGTTGCTGCTGGCTCTATTTTCGAATTTTTACCTCGCTTTTGAAGGAGGCATCTTTCTAATTATGCTGATCGCTCAGCTGATTGCATACGGGATGGCGTTTGCGGGTTGGCTGGCGGAAAGGTACAACATAGCCGCCGGAATTCTGGCAATCCCGTACTATTTTGTACTGGTCAACGTCGCCACTGTCATGGCGTTCATCAAGTTTATAATGGGCGAATCGCATGTTGTCTGGGAGCCGAATCGCCAGCCGAAGACCGATACGCTTCTGATACAGCGGTAAGAAAATGTGTTCTCCCGGAATGATCTGATGCGGGTTTTTTGATCATTCGGGAGATGGTGGAACAAAATGATCAAGGTGCTCAATGTCGTGGGAGCACGGCCCAATTTTATGAAGATGGCTCCGATCATCAGAGCCATGACCAGGCGTGAGACCGAGGTCTCTCAGCTGCTGGTTCATACCGGCCAGCATTATGATGATTCAATGTCCGCATCCTTCTTCAGGGATCTGGAGATTTCGGAGCCTGATATTCATTTGGATATTCGCAGCGCTTCGCATGCTGAGCAGACTGCACGAATCATGCTTTCATTCGAGCGGGTGCTGGTCGATGAGCGGCCTGATTGGGTAGTGGTTGTCGGCGACGTCAATTCGACACTGGCATGTGCGCTTGTCGCCGCAAAGCTCGATGTACAGATTGCGCACGTCGAGGCAGGTTTGAGAAGTTTCGATCGATCGATGCCTGAAGAGATCAATCGCGTACTGACAGACAGACTGTCCGATCTATTGTTTACGCCCAGCGCGGATGCAGACGCGAATCTGATCCGGGAAGGCATCGACCCGCTTCGGATAGCGCGAGTCGGGAATGTGATGATTGATACTCTTTACCAGCAGCTTGAACGGTCCTCGCAGTCGCGCATTTTAGAGCGGCTTGGTCTGCTTCCCGGTGAGTTTGCGGTTTTGACTTTGCATCGACCGGTCAATGTCGACACACCTGCTTCACTGGAGCGGATTTTTCATGCACTCGATCTTGTATCGCGCGAGGTCCCTGTCGTGTTCCCTGTTCATCCGCGGACGCAAGCGAAATTGAATGAGTTCCGGATCGATCCGCCGCCTGGAATGCACCTCCTGGAACCCCTCGGATATCTGGACTTTCTCAAACTGTGGAGCAATTCGGTTATGGTTTTGACCGATTCCGGAGGGATCCAGGAAGAGACAACAGCGCTGGGCATTCCCTGTCTGACACTGCGTGAGAATACCGAGCGCCCGATTACAATTGAAGAAGGCACCAATCAACTTGTCGGCACTCACCCGGATCGGATAGTCAGCGCAGCACGATCTGTATTGAGTAAGGATCGCCCCGCCCGCCCACGGACGCCGGAATTCTGGGATGGATATGCTGCCGAAAGGATTGTCGATGCTCTGCTCACTGATGGCCGCAGAATTCCCGAATCCCCGGCTCGGGTAAACCTGTGTAATGATCTGCCTGTTTAGACCTGATCAATGCCCCATCCTGTTGTCCCTGGAGTTGTCTTCACACAGCTCATGAGATCAGCGCTATACAATTCCCTGCCGGGAGTTTGACCGGGTTCGAAGAATACGTTCGGAAATGACTGGACGAAGATGAACAAGTTTGTCTCAAAACTGAATAAGCTGCAGAGCATGGGCCTGGAAGAGGCTGTCGGTCGGGGGCGGCAGGAGTTTTATAAGCTGGCTGATCGATTACTGCTTCCCATCAGCAGGGGCCGGAGTGAAGAATCGTTGTACAGGACCTTCAAACCGGATCAGCGAAATGGTACGGGCCTGGGAAGTGTCGCTCTCATGTCCGATCGGTTTCGTCGGGCCGGCGTTTTCCCGCTGCCATCACTGAAAGATCGTGACACGATCGTCAGATTGATCAAAGATCGATTCCCGGATCATAAACAGACCATTCTGAATGAGGCCGATAAGGCATGCACCGGAACGTTCGATCTGCTCGGATACAAGAATCTGAATTTTGGCCACCCGATCGACTGGCATCTCGATCCGGTTACCTGCGAGCGCGCTCCGATGATTCATTGGAGCCGGATTGATTCAGTAACTCCGATAGGAAAGGGTGATCTCAAGTTATTCTGGGAAATCAATCGCACGGCGCATTTCGTCACCCTGGGCCAGGCCTACCTCTTGACCGGCGATGATCGGTATGTTGCCGAATTCGTCAACCAGGCGACAGCCTGGATCGACGCGAATCCATACGGGATGGGAATCGGCTGGGCGGCCAGCCTGGATACCGCCTTTCGTTCTATTGCCTGGCTCTGGGCGCTGTCACTGTGCGCCGATTCTCAATTGATTACTCCGCAGTTCCTTGTCCGAATGGTTCAGGCTTTGATAGAGCATGGGCGGCACATCGAGAAATACCTTTCGCTCTATTTCAGTCCGAACACCCATTTGACTGGCGAGGCGCTTGGGCTGTTTTATCTGGGACTGTCACTGCCTGAACTGATTCACGCTGAGAGATGGAGGGATCTCGGCCTGCGGATTCTGATCGAGCAACTTCCCCGGCACGTTCGAAATGATGGAGTCTATTTCGAACAATCGTCTTATTACCATCGCTATACGATGGACTTTTATCTTCATCTGAGTGTGCTGCTGCATGCTGCCGGGACTACGCTTTCATCGGGCGATCGGCAAATGATGACGCAGAAACTTGAGGCGCTGGGTGAGCATTTGATGTGGATCGAGCGACCTGACGGAAGCTGGCCGCTCTTTGGTGATGACGACGGCGGGCGGCTGATCAGATTCGCCCCACGGGCTGGCAATGATTTCAGCGACACCCTCGCGATTGGCGCGGCGATTTTTGAACGTGGTGACTGGAAGCACGGAGCCGGCGAAGCCCCCCCGCCTGAATTGCTCTGGTTTCTGGGGCCGGAAGGGCTTGAAAGGTATGATCGCCTGCCGCCGAAGCTTCCGAGTGCGACTTCACGATCATTCGATGAGAGCGGATTCTTCGTCATGCGGGATGGGTGGGATCGTCAATCGAGTTTTGTCCTGATTGATTGCGGGCGTCACGGATCTGAGGCCGGGAGCGGCCACGCGCATTCAGATGCTCTGGCCTTCGAGCTGGCCCTGTGCGGAACCACCTGGCTGGTGGATCCAGCCACGCATGTCTATGGCTCGCAGCCGGAGTTGCGCAACTGGTTCCGATCATCTGAGGCGCATAACACGGCAACGGTCGATGGCGAAGGCCAGTCGGTGCCAGCGAACCCATTCGCATGGAATGCGACCGCTGAATGCCGTATTGACAGGTTCGAGGATCATAATGAAAGCGTCATTTTCGTTGGTTCGCACGATGGCTATCGCCGCCTGAGCGATCCGGTGGTCCATGAACGGACGATTATCATGCTTCGCGAACGATCGGCATTCATCGTCGATGATCAGTTCACTGCCGAATCGCGACACACTTACTCGATCCGGTTCCATTTCACGCCGGAGAGCAAAACGACAGTCCTCGAGAGGGGCTTGAGGGCCTGCATGCCGGATGGGTCATTGCTGATCCTCCAATTCTTTGTTGCCGGTGATGTGCTCTCACCGGTCAGACCTAGAGTTGAACGGGGCTGGGTTTCGACGATTTATGGACAGCGTTCGGAGGCTGAAGTTGTCGTCCTGGAGATCGCCGGTCATGGGGCGATCCGGGTGACGACAGTGCTTTTTCCCGAGTCCCACCAGATCGATGTCGGCGATGTCCCGCCAAATGATCTCATGCAGCGGAATTTGATACGAAAAACCTGGTGAAACGCCGGGTCGATAAAAAAGAATCAAGGTTGGAACATAGATGGCGAAGTTCAGTATTTTCGGTCTTGGGTATGTAGGGTGCGTCTCAGCGGCTTGTCTGGCCAATGCGGGGCACGACGTTATCGGTGTCGATTCGAATCTTTTGAAAGTCGATATGATCAACAACGGTCAAAGCCCGATTGTCGAACCGGGTGTCGGCGATCTTATTGCCGCTGCCGTATCGGATAAACGATTGAGGGCCACTGCTGACCTTGCCGATGCGATCTCGAATTCCGACATTTCCCTGATCTGCGTTGGAACGCCAAGCAATCAGAATGGAAGCCTTGATCTGAAATATGTGAGACGTGTCTGCCACGAGATCGGCGGGGCACTGGCGGATAAATCCGGGAAACATATCGTGACGGTTCGAAGCACCATGCTGCCCGGGACCATTGCCGGAACGGTCATTCCGGCATTGGAGGAATCTTCAGGCATGCGGGCCGGGCAGGATTTCGGCGTGGCGATAAACCCTGAATTCCTTCGCGAAGGAAGTTCGATCAGGGATTTTAATAACCCTCCGTTCACTTTGATCGGAGCTGATGATGATGAAGTCGCTGCATCCCTCAGGTCAATCTACAGTCATCTCGATGCCCCGGTTCTCTGTGTCGGCATAAAAGAGGCTGAAATGGTGAAATATGCCTGCAATACTTTCCATGCCCTTAAAGTGACATTCGCTAATGAAATCGGCATGTTTTGCAAGGCCCTTGGCGTCGACAGCCACAAGGTCATGGACGTCTTTTGTCATGATAACAAGTTGAACCTTTCACCCTATTACCTCAAACCGGGATTCGCTTTCGGAGGATCCTGTCTGCCGAAAGATCTTCGCGCGCTGAGCCACAAGGCGAGGGAACTGGATGTCTACCTGCCGATGCTCAACACCGTCCTGGCGAGCAATCAACTCCAGATCGAAAGGGCAGTCGATATGGTGTTGCAGACAAAACTCCGGAAGGTCGGTGTGCTGGGGCTCAGTTTCAAACCAAACACGGATGATCTTCGTGAAAGCCCGATCGTGTCGCTGGTCGAAAGATTGATCGGCAAGGGCCTGAGTCTGGCCATCTATGATCGAGAGGTGGAACTCGCCCGGCTCTTCGGTGCGAATCGTGAATATATAGAGCACGAGATCCCGCATATCTCGTCGCTCATGTGCTCAAATCTGGCGGAAGTGATTGAGAAGTCCGAGGTGATCATAATCGGCAAACGGGATGAGGAGTTTCTGGATTATATCGATGACATGACCAATGGACGAAAAATTATCGATCTGGTTCGCCTGATTGAGAGTCATCATGAGAATGAGGGTTATCATGGGATTTGCTGGTAACTCCCCGAAACGACTGGTTATATGAGTGAGATCGATACCACAACCGGACAAGCAGTCGGCCGCCGGCAGATAACGCAGCGGGCTGCCGTGCTCATGGCGGCAAACGTCATTGCCACGATCTTGTCATTCGCTTTTCCGCTGGTGCTCGTGAGGGTCATGAGCAAGGCGGATTATGGTCTCTACAGGCAGGCCTTTACGATCCTTGTATCGGCGCTTGGCCTGCTCAATCTGCAAGTCGCTGTCAGCGTCTTCTACTTTTCTGCTCGTGAGCCAGGCAAAAAGCTGCAGGTTGCGCACAATGTCATCATTTTTTACAGTCTGATCGGAGCGCTCGTCTTTCTGCTTTTCATGCTCTGGCCAGGATGGGTCACACTTATCTTCCAGGGAGCGGATCTTGTCTCCTATGTGCCGTTGATCGGATTCGCCATTTTGTGCTGGCTCGTCTCGACCAACCTCGAAGCGGTTCCGATCGCTCTCGGCGATGTCAATTTCGCCTCTGTCCTGATTGTTCTGTCGCAACTCACCAAGGCTGCCGTCATGATCAGTGCCGCACTCATCTTTGGGACGCTGACAGCAATTCTGGCGGGAGCGGTAATTCAGAGCCTGCTCCAGATCGGATTCACGGTGCTATACATCCGACGCCACTTTGGACACTTTCTTGCGCCTTTCGACTGGCCGCTCTTCAAGGCGCAGATCGGCAATGCGCTACCTTTTGGTATCGGCGGAATTGTAGCGATCGTGCAAAATGACATGCACAACTATTTCGTCTCGCACCACTTCGATCCGGCAGTCTTTGCCGTCTATGCGATCGGCTGTTTCCAGCTGCCGATCCTGGGCATGCTCTCTTCGTCATTCGCCAATGCTTTTAATCCCGAGATGGCCAAACATAAGGAGCAGAATAATTTCGAGGCGATCATCGACCTCTGGATGGATGTCATTCGCAAACTGGCGTTCTTCTTCTTTCCCGCATTTATGGCGTTGTTTGTCTTGCGATACGAATTTATCGTCACGCTTTTTACGACTAAATATCTTGCTTCGGTGCCGATCTTCGCGGTCAACCTCTTCGCCATTGTGCTCGGGATCGCCCTGCATATGCATATTCTGCGTCTTTTCGATCGGCTCAAATATTTTCGCCTCAAGTTGTATCTGGTGCTCATCCCGATCACTTTCGGCGCGCTCAATCTGGGGCTTAGCCTTGGAGGCCTGACCGGCGTGGCGATTGCCGTAGTCTTAATTCAGACGCTCGATGTCGGGCTCACTTTGGTTATGGTCGGGAAAGAGCTTGGGATGTCTCGAGGCGATCTCAGGCGGTTGAGACCCCTATTGACGACGAGCGCGGCAACTCTGATTGCCGCTGGAGCGACCATCGCGGCCAAACTGGTCATCGCCTCCTTCTCCGACCTGAACAGACTGATCATTGGCGCGGCGGTCTTCGGCATCGCTTATCTGGTCGCCGCCTTTACGATGGGCGTAGTGACCGACGAAGAAAAAGCATACCTGAGCGCTCTAACCGCGAGGCTATGGAAAAAGCGGTCGGAGCGAATAAAAATGTCTTCCGTCCACGAGGCTTGAGAGTCGATATCGCAAAGGACAACTAAACATGCAACGTTCGTTGGCTACATCAGGTAAGGAGAGCAGGAAGCGCGGAACCTTGTTCGGTCGGGAAACCTCCCGGACGAACAGCGACGTCGCTCCGGTTGCTCCCGAAGCTGGCGCGACAGAAGCAGGCGTCGAGGATAAATCACGCCTGGCTTTTGCCGGTATTTACCTGCTCACCTTGTTGATGTTTATCCGTCCTCACGAAGTAATGCCGGGATTGTTTGGCGGATTGCCATTGATCAAGATCCTCGCCATATCCACGATCGTAATTTATATCTTCTCCAGAGTTGCTTCTCATCAGCGCATCATCACCTGGCCGATTGAAATGAAGATGATGACAGTCATGTGGGTTATGGGGATTATTCTGACTCCAATCGCTGTTTCTCCCAGAGAAAGCATCGATATCCTCAAGGACGCTTTTGCCAATGCCCTGATCGTCTTCATTCTGCTGATCAATCTCATTAATACACGAAGCAGATTGCGTTCGATGTTATTCACCATGGTCTGCAGTGGCATTATTTTTTCACTTGGGGCCTTGAAGGAGTTTCGGTCCGGAGGTGTCGGAGGCGAAGATCGCATGAAAGGGTGGTCAACGCAGTTTGAAAATCCGAACGACTTTGCCGCAGTGCTTACCATGATCCTGCCTTTGATCATCTATTTTCTGTTTACCAAACGTGGAATGATGAAACTGATTTATCTCGGCGCTGCGATTATTACATCTTTCGCTATTTTGCTTACCTTTTCGCGAAGCGGATTCCTTGGGCTTATCGGGGCTTCCGGCGTTATCGCCTGGAACCTGACTCGTGGTCGTCGGGCGATAATGGTATTCGCTTCAACGGCCATCCTCATGGGATTGCTGCTTGCCATGCCTGGTTCGTATATGACCCGGTTGTCGACGATGTTCAATCCGAATACGGATAAGACTGGTTCAGCGCAGGAACGTCAGGAACTGCTGAAAAGGGCCGCTCAATTGGCAGTCAAACGCTCTGTGGTTGGAGTTGGGATGGGGAATTTTCATGTTTACTCGATTCGGGAGAAGGTCGCCCATAATTCCTACCTCGAGACAGCGGCTGAATTGGGATTAATCGGACTTATTGCATATTTGACGATCATTATTGCACCGCTGCTGGCGCTTCGGCGGGTTCAGCACAGGTCGGATGAGAATGGCTCAGGACCTGACAGGGAAATGCACATTATGGCTGTGTGCCTCCAGGCTTCGATTGTCGCATACATTGTCTATGGGTTCTTCGGCTCGGTTCAATACTTTTATGTCCTCTACTTTTTTGTCGGATATGCAGTGGCGTTAAGGCAAATATACGGTGCTCGCGGGTCAGACGGGACTGACAACCGGGTTGCATCCGGGATAAATCAATCTCAAAAGGGGCGGGGAGCTCTCTGGTTGCAGCGTCGGTACCGGAAACCACAACTGGCATAAACGGCATGCGGGGCGTCGATCAGTCGAGCAGAGAATGATTGAAAGACAGGCGATATTTTTATGTTATCAGGATCGGAGTTTGATATGAATAGATTGGCAAGAGCTGCTCGAGATTGGGGGTCTGTCAGCGTACTCATGCCTTTCTCGTATTCTATCCAGATGGTACGTCCTTCCAGACGGACCGTGAGGTCGATCTATTTCGAGGGGATGCGGTTTCGCAGCGAATCGGCGGCGTGGAGTAAGGATCAGAAGCTGGAATGGATTTTACAGCGTCTCAGGTATTCTCTCCGCCGTGCATATGCCGAGACCGATTACTACCATGATCTTTTTGATCGCATCGGTTTTGATCCAAGTGATGAATTCAGTTTTGAGGACTTCTCTCGAATCCCTGTATTGGGGCGCGAAGAAGTGCAACAGGCTGGACGTCGACTTATCTCCCGCGCCATTTCACCGGACAGGTTGAAGAGGGACTCAACCGGAGGATCCAGCGGGACGCCTACAGAGATCTGGCTGGGCCCCGAAGAGGCCGGCTGGCGTGAGAGCGCAGGCGAGACTTTTATACGGCGCATCGGTATTCCGAGCGGCACTCGGACCGGGTATTTCTGGGGACACCATCTGGATATTACAGCCACCGACAACTTGCGTGCCCGCATCCATAACTTTATCCACAATACACGTACGTTCAATTGTTTCCGGCTCTCACCCGATGTGTTTGAAAGATATCACCAGGAGTTCGAGCGTTGGAAACCGACATGTATCGTTGCATACGCCGGAGCGCTTGGCAGTCTGGCAGAATATATCCTGGAGCGCGGTTATCAGCCGACCTATCCGACCCGCTGTTTTGTGACCGGGGCTGAAAAACTCATGCCTCACCATCGACAGCTGATTGAACAGGCCTTTGGCCGGCCGGTTCATGAAAGGTATGGCAGCCGCGATGTTGGGTTCATCGCTTACCAGATGGATCCGTCCCGCTCGCTCGATTTTGAAATCGACTGGGCGGATTTGCTTGTCGAACCTGAAACCGAGGCCGGGGAAGCATCGATACTCATCACCAAGCTGCATGCTGACGGGATGCCAATGATCCGGTACCGGATTGACGATGTCGGTCGTTTCCCATCCGGCAGCCGTCCGGGATATCCAACATTTGAATTGCATGAGGTTATCGGCCGAGTGACCGACGGCGTCCGCCTGCCGGATGGGCGATGGATCCATGGAATTGAATTCCCTCATCTGTTGAAGGATCACCCGGTCCGCGAATTCATGCTCCATCAAAAGCCGGATTACTCTGTCCGGTTGATGATCGTTCCTAAAAACGATTTCAGTCATGAAAGTATGAACAAAATAAAAGAGATTGTGACCTCGAATTTGCCAGGCCTTCCGATCACGATAGATCTGGTCGAACAGGTTCCACGTACCTTGGCCAACAAATGGCGCCCCGTGGTGAGCGAGGTTGTTTTGGCAAATGGAGAATCGAAATGATCGATCCTGGCAAGGAAATGCTCTCCAACCCACAGGTTGCCGTAACAGAGCTGCCCTCAGCGGACTATTCGAATGAGAATTTTTCCGGTGGGCCGGTGGCTCAGGCTCTGGGGCGAGTAGCTGCGGAAATGGGTTGGACAGATGACATACGAGGACCATTTGGCCGCATCATTCCCCCGGGTGCACGCGTCCTGGTCAAGCCCAACCTGGTTCTTCATCAGAACGAGGGACCATGGGGTATGGATCCGCTGGTTACTCATCCATCCCTTATTCGTGCAGTGGTGGAAGGCCTTTTGCCCGCCGACCCCTCGCAAGTGCTGGTTGGTGACGCGCCGCTCCAGGGATGCAATTTCGATCACTTATTGAGTGTTACCGGACTTGCTGGCTGGGCCGATCAGATGCGTCAAAGTGATCGAAGGTTCAAAGGCATCCGGGACTTCAGAAGAACAACCTGCGTCTTCGTTAACGGCGTCAGACAGGCGGCTGAGAACCTGCAATCCGAAGATCAGTTCATCCTCTTCGATCTCGGCCAAAAAAGTCTGCTCGAACCCATCACGAATGGCGAGGATCCGTTTCGCGTCACGTGTTATGACCCGCGCCTTCTGGCCAGAACACATGCTCCGGGGCGTCACCAATACCTGGTTGCAAGGGAGGTGATCGAGGCTGATGTGATCGTCAACCTGCCTAAATTGAAGACGCACAAAAAAGCAGGAATCACTTGTGCGCTCAAGAACCTGATCGGAATCAATGGAAATAAGGAGTACCTTCCGCATCATCGGGTGGGCGGCTCCGGCTCGGGCGGAGACTGCTATCCCGATTCCAACCCGTTCAAAAGGGCTCTTGAGTTCACTTCCGATCGGCAGAACATGACATCGTCTCAGGCGGTTGCAAAAATCTGGCATGGGATCAGCAAGCCTTTTACACGTGCCTTGCGAATAACCGGCGATGAGCTGGGTATCGAGGGGTCCTGGTCAGGGAATGACACGATCTGGCGAACCTGCCTGGATCTCAACCGGATCCTCTTGTACGGACGAACCGATGGAACGCTCGGCGATGTTCCTCAGCGAAAGGTGATTCATATAGTGGATGCCGTTATGGCAGGCCAGGGAGACGGTCCACTTGCTCCCAGGCCTTTGCCCCTTGGACTGATTCTGGCTGGTCAGAATGCCGCAGCAGTGGATTGGGTTGGAGCATATTTGCTCGGCTACGATCCGAACCGCATCTCGATCGTTCGACAGGCATTCGGCAATTTCCCCTGGCCTGTCACATCTTTTACTTCCGATCGGGTCATGCTCCTGGGAGATTTGGGCACCGGCCCCGCCGACAGGATCTTCGATGATAGACCCGGCCTCCCTCGAGTTATTCATCCGGCCGGGTGGCGGGATGCGGGCCATAGCGAAACGAACGACTATCAGCGATAGCGGCTGTGATCAGCCGATTCTGACTGTTTGAATGAGTTCGGCAGGAAAGGACGTTATTAGTAATGAAACCCAGAGTGCTGCAACTGCTTGGTAACTTATATATGGCTGGAGGTTCTGAACGGCAGGCCGCGCAGCTCTCCCAGTTATTGCACGAAGGTTCCAGGTATCAGGTATTCGTTGCCTGTCTGGATCCCAGCGGCGATTGGGGTAAGGAACTTAATCGAATAGGTATCAAGGAAGTCCCGTCCTTTAAATTCTACAGTTTTTACAGTTTCGGTTTCGTAAAACAACTTTTTCGTTTTATTCGGTATTTAAGGGAGCGCAAGATAGATATCATTCACACACATGATTTTTATACGAATGTCTTCGGGATGATCGGCGCCACGCTCGCCGGCGTTCATGTTCGCATCGCTTCGAAACGCGAGACGGAAGGGTGGCGAACCCCATCTCAGCAGGCCGTTGAAAAGTACTCATACCGATTCGCCCACGCCATTCTGGTCAATGCGAAGGCTGTTCGCGCTCACCTCATAAAAGGCGGCATCCGAGCGGATAAGATCGCTACAGTCTATAACGGTCTGGACCTGAATCGAATAACATCGCACATGAGCCGGGATGAGATCGCGTTGCTGTTGAATTTGCCTGGTGGGAACAATCAACGATACATAACAATTCTCGCCAACCTGCTCCATCCAGTGAAAGACCATCCGACATTTCTTCGGGCCGCACAACTCGTCAAACAATCCGTGCCTGATGCGCGATTCATCATCGCCGGCGAAGGTCCGTTGCAGGAACAGACAAAGTTGTTCGCCGAAGAGCTTGGATTGTCAAACGATGTCCTGTTTACCGGCATCTGCAAACACGTGGCTGAGTTATTGTCGATATCTGAGATTTGTGTCCTGAGTTCAAAATCGGAAGGCTTCTCAAACTCGATCCTCGAATACATGGGGGCCGGCCGGCCGGTGGTTGCGACTGACGTGGGCGGAGCCAGGGAGTCGATTATCGAGGGGAAGACCGGTTACCTGGTCCAGCCAGGCGATCATCAGATGATGGCTTCACGGATTATCGACCTGCTCAGCAATCCGGAAGAGGCTCGCCGGATGGGGCAACTCGGTCGGCAGATCGTCGAGCAGAAATTTTCGTGTCAAGCACAGGTTGACTCAATAGAAAGACTTTATGCCCGGTTGCTTTCCGGTGACAAACTGAATGAAACCGATCAGATAGAGACCGTCTTCAATTGATATGATGAGAGTTTTACAACTGGGACCATACCCGCCTCCGCACGGCGGAGTTCAAACCAATCTGGTGTCGATCCGCAGGTTCCTTCTGGCACGAGGGATCCCGTGCCCGGTCATAAATCTGACCAGGTTCCGCAGTCAGAATGCCGATGAAATCTATTACCCTCAAACCGCTCTGCAGGTTTTGTGGTTACTTTTTCGATTACGATGCGACATTCTCCACATGCATATTGGCGGGAATCTGTCCACAAGGCTGCTCTTGCTGGGGCTGGCCTGCACCATGTTGCCTGGGCGGAAGACGGTCCTGACATTTCATTCCGGCGGATACCCAACATCGGATGCAGGAAAAACCGCCGGTCCTCGAACCCTGCGCGGATTTGTTCTGAGAAGGTTTGACAGAGTTATCGGCGTCAATGAAGAGCTGGTAAAACTTTTCCAGCGGTTTGGCGTGCCGTCATCCAGAATTCGTTTGATCCTTCCTCATTCCATTTCACCGGACCAGTTCGCGGCAATGTTGCCTGCTGAGATGGCCAGGTTTGTCGAGACTCATCAACCCCGGATAGTTACCGTAAGTGGATTGGAGCCCGAATATGAGGTCCCGCTCCAGATCGAGGTCCTTGGGTCGATTCGCGAGCGTTTCCCGGAAGCCGGGCTCATGATCATCGGTTCCGGGAGTCTTGAAACCGAAGTGAGAAGGCATATCGAGCGCAAGCCATACGCCGATCACATCATGTTATGCGGTGATGTTCCGCATTCAGTCACTTTGCGTGCAATATCCGAAAGCGATCTGTTTTTACGCACCACGCAATATGATGGCGATTCGATCTCTGTCAGAGAAGCCCTGCATGCGAAAGTGCCAGTCATTGCCACCGACAATGGGATGAGACCTCCCGGGACCCATCTCATCCCGGGCCCCGATCCTCATTCGCTTCAAGGAGCAATCGAACGCGTCCTGAACAATGGCTTCAACGGACCAGCATCCGGAGATACCGGTGAAAGCAATCTGGAAGAGGTTTTTGATCTCTATAAAGAATTGATTGATGAGAATAATGAGTAGTTCATAAACGACGCATGAATATGCGCTGTATAACAGGATAACTGATATTTTTACTGTTTATCGTTATGTGTGGAATTTGTGGCATAGCCATACCTGATCAATCTTATCGTCGCGTGGACACTGCGTCACTGGTGGCGATGCGTGACACTCTGGTCCATCGCGGGCCGGATGATGCCGGAATCCTGGTCGATAGGACGGTCGGGCTCGGCCATCGACGCTTGTCGATCGTCGACATCGGCGGCGGTGGGCAGCCCATGGCGAATGAAGACGATTCGATCTGGATAGCTTTCAACGGCGAGATCTACAATCATATGGATCTTCGCCCTCTGCTTGAAGAGGCCGGCCACAGATATCGAACCAGATCCGATACTGAAACAATACTCCATCTTTATGAAGAGTTCGGAACTTTGGGGGTCCGGCAGCTGCGCGGCATGTTCGCTTATGCAATCTGGGATTCGACACGGCGTCAGATCGTCTTGTCGCGGGACCGTCTCGGAATCAAACCTCTCTATTACGTCCTGCAGGATGACGGTACGCTGCATTTTGCCTCAGAGATAAAGGCGCTTATTGAGTCACGGGCGGTCAAGCCTGAATTGAACTATAACGCGCTCGCTGATTTCTCAACGAACCGCTGCACCTCAGGTGAGGAAACGCTTTTTCGGGGTGTCAAGCGGCTGTTGCCGGGACATACGCTTGTCTGGCATGACGGCCGGATCCGCATCGAGAGTTACTGGGACGTAAGTTTTACGAAAACTCAGGAACGCCTGAGCGACCGTGAATACATCGATCGATTCAGCGATCTCTTTCACAACTGCGTCGAATCACATCTTATGTCGGATGTGCCTCTCGGCATGTTTCTTTCAGGCGGGATTGATTCAAGCGCCATCGCGGCGATCATGAGCCGAATCGTAAAAGACCCGATTAAAACTTTTTCAGTCGCTTTTGCCGAGCGAGATTCAAATGAGCTGGAATATGCCCGTCTTGTGGCGCAGGCCTTCAAGACCGACCATCACGAAATCGTCGTCAGCCCTGAACAGTTCTTTGCTCACCTGCCTTCACTCGTTTATCAGGAAGATGAGCCGATCGCACATCCGTCAAGTGTGCCGCTTTATTTCGTTTCCCGGCTGGCTGCCGATCACGTCAAAGTAGTTCTGACAGGTGAGGGAAGTGATGAGCTCATGGCGGGTTATAACAAATATCGAGTTGCCATATATAACCTTATATTGGGACGCAGCTACGAGAGATTCGCGCCGGGCTGGATGCGCGACATTATCAGAGATGCGATTGAACGTCTGCCTGGCGCTTCTCCCATGAGACGAATCCTTCAACGAACCTTTCTTCGCTTGCCGGCAAATATGAGGGACGTTTATCTCGACAATTTCGCTGTTTTCTCACCGATCATGCAGCAGCAGTTGTTCGCCAATGATACTTATGAGCGCATGACTGATCGAGATCCTTATCGGACTACAATCGAGTATATCGAGGGATCGGATGCCGACTCGATTCTCGATAAATTGCTCGCGGCCGATTTGAAGACTTATCTTCATGAATTGCTCATGAAGCAAGACCAGATGAGTATGGCCGCCTCGATCGAGAGCAGGGTTCCGTTTCTCGATCACAGGCTGGTCGAGTTCGTCAATCATTTACCGGTGGATATGAAACTGCGGGGTTGGACGACCAAGTACATCCTTCGTCGATCGATGCAGGACATATTGCCCAAACAGATTCTGACTCGAAAGAAGATGGGATTCCCTGTACCGGTCGGCAACTGGTTCAGAGGCGGGTTCCGTCATGTCCTTGATGATTACGTCTTAAGTGATCGAGCCGTGAGCCGTGGAATTTTCAACCGGAACTATGTGCGCGAACTGGTAACGCGGCACGCCGCCGGTGAAAATCATTCGGAAAGACTGTGGATGCTCGTCAATTTTGAAATATGGCACCGGCATTTTATTGATGGGGAAATCCTGGGCTCTGGCAACTTGCCGGCAATTGCCTCTCAGGCTGGTTTCAGCGCAATAGGAGCTTGATCAGACGATGAAGATACTGTGGGTCAAAGCGGGCAAGTTGCTTCCGGTCGATACGGGGGGAAAGATACGTTCATACAATATTCTGCGGCGGCTCGCGGAACGGCACGAAGTGACTTTTTTGTCCTATTACGGTGGTCGACGCGATGCGGATTACGAGCAAGAAATCTGTCAGCATCTGCCGGGTACAAAAGTGATCTATACGGCCGCCCGAGATGAGACGACATTCGATCGAGGGCTTGAATATTTGAGGCGCCTGCCGTCTGCTGCACCATTCGGAGTGACCAAGTTCACCTCCATTGAGGTCCAGCGATTGCTTGCTGAATGGCTGAATGATCGCAGTTTTGATGTTGCGGTGTGTGATTTTCTCGGCCCAACCCTGAATTTTCCGGATAAAAGGCTGACACCTGTTGCACTGTTCCAGCACAACATCGAGTCGATTCTGTGGCAGCGTCATGCGGAGCATGCATCAAACCCGATCAAGCGGGTCGCATGGAAGATTGAAGCCTTCAAGATGCTTCGATACGAACGCGAAGCTATCGGCCGTTTCGATCACGTCATCGCCGTATCTGATTACGATATGGAGCAGATGAAGAAGATGAACAGCATGTTGCCTGTGAGCGTGGTTCCCACAGGAGTGGATTTGGAACAATACCGTGGCGCGACTGGTGAAAGCCCGATAGAACCTGTTGTCATGTTTCTCGGGTCGATGGACTGGGAAGCGAACATCGACGGAATGATCTATTTCTGCCGCGACATTTGGCCGCAGGTCAGGCAATCGGTGCCTGAAGCGCGCCTGCGAATTGTCGGACGGAACCCGGATTCTCGCATCCGCCAGCTCGCCTCACAGGATATTGAGGTGACTGGCCGCGTGTCATCGGTCATTGAACCGCTGCGTGAAGCCGCCGTATTTATCGTCCCATTACGCATTGGCGGCGGAACCCGGCTCAAGATCTACGAAGCGATGGCCATGCGGAAAGCTGTTGTTTCCACGACAATTGGCGCCGAAGGACTGGATGTCGAACATGGAACCGATATTCTTCTGGCCGATGATCCGCATACTTTCGCCAAGTGTGTCATTGATCTGTTAATCGATCATCCAAAGCGGATGCAGATCGAAACCGCTGCGGCCGATAAGTCCGCACGGTATGACTGGTCGGTCGTGACTGAAAGGTTCGAGGATGTCCTCGCTCAAACCTGTCGCGACTCACAATCGACCGGGCAAACCGTGCTGAAAGCCGCATCCGCCAATTCATGAGTAATATCAATTGGCGAGAGAACCAGAGTGGATGAAAAACGTAACTGAAAATAATCGGGTTGTATCGTTGATCTACCATGATGTGGTCGAGCGCGAGGTTCATCATTTGAGTGGCTTCCCCAGCGCCGATGCCGCTCTTTACAAACTGGATCCTGAACTGTTCAGACAGCACATCGATACGATCGCCCGCACTGTTTCAGGCCTCCCGGTTCTTGTCACCGAGTTGGCAGCTACGAATAACGCCCTCTCAGGGACTCCCTGGATGATCACATTTGATGATGGAGGCGCGAGCTTTCATACACGAATTGCTGATCTGCTGGAGAACCAGGGATGGCGTGCTCATTTTTTTGTGGCGACGGATTATATTGGCAAACCGGGTTTCATGTCCCCGGAGCAAATCCGTGATCTGCGCCATCGTGGGCACATCATCGGCTCGCATTCGTGTTCCCATCCGCTTCGCTTTGCATCCAGGCCCTGGAATGAAATGGAGCGTGAATGGAGCGAGAGCACCAGCGTCCTTTCCGAACTTCTGGAAGAACCCGTCCGAATTGCTTCATTGCCGGGAGGCCAGTATTCGAAACAGGTTGCTCAGACCGCCGCTGCCGCTGGAATAAAGGTACTCTTCACTTCTGAACCGACAACCCGAACGACAGAAGTTGAAGGCTGCCTCGTGCTGGGACGTTACTCGATTCAACGATGGATGTCCCCTGCCGTTGCCGCAGCCATTGCTTCAGGCCGATTTGCTCCCCGATTCAGGCAATTGGTCTGGTGGGAGTTCAAGAAGTTTTCAAAAACTGTCGGGGGCAATTTCTATCTGAGGGCACGAGAAAAATGGATGAATGAACTCAATCGTAACCCTGTCAAATGAAGATCCGACCAGCATGATATGAGTTCGATGCAATTGGGAGAAGAGAGTGTTTTGTATATGGAGGTGTCAAAAATGAAGATAAGGAGAGCGAGGCAAGTGTTTTATACCGGGTTTATGGCAATGTTACTTGTTGCGTTCAGTTGCAGTCTCAACTCGACGCAGGCGGTTAGCACATTGACCATGGCGGATATTGAAGAAATGGCCAGGCGGACATCGCCTTCTCAGGGAGGTGCTGGAAATGAACCGGAACTTCCACGAATTATTATCAACACCGATTATGTTCCCCCCGCCGGAAAGACCATCGCAGTGGCTGCGGGTGGAGATTTTCAGGCTGCGCTGAATCAGGCCTTGCCGGGTGATATAATCACTCTTGCTGCCGGCACTACATACACGGGTAATTTCGTCCTTCCGGCTAAAGCCGGTTCGGAATGGATTGTCATTCGCACTTCTGCTCCTGACAGCAGCCTTCCGCCGCCGGGTACGCGCATCACACCTGCCGCCGCTGCTTCGCTGCCGAAGATTGTTACTCCCAACAGTGCGCCTGCACTGCAAACTACACATGGAGCTCATCACTACAGGTTTATCGGCCTTGAAGTGGCCCAGGCTGCCGGCGTCAATTACACCTACAGTTTGGTCGAACTCGGGAACGGAAACGATCAGGTATCTCTGGCCCAGGTGCCGCACAATCTGATTTTTGACAGAATCTATCTTCACGGAAGCCCTGCAACCACCCTGCGACGCGCAATTGCCCTCAATTCCGCATGGACATCCATCATCGATTCCTACATCTCTGATTGTCATGAAGTAGGAGCGGACTCGCAGGCGATTGGCGGATGGAACGGCCCGGGCCCCTTCAAGATTGTCAACAACTATCTGGAAGGCGCGGGCGAAAATTTCATACTCGGTGGCGCCGATCCGAAAATTAACAATCTCGTGCCTTCCGACATCGAATTTCGTCGGAACCATTGCTTCAAGCCTTTATCCTGGAGGATTGGCGATCCGAGTTATGCCGGCACCCCGTGGACGGTTAAAAATAGTTTTGAGCTGAAAAATGCACAACGCATATTGATTGAAGGCAATATTTTTGAACATAACTGGACGCAGGCTCAGAACGGATATGCCATTCTCTTCACTGTCAGAAATCAGGATGGGGCTTCGCCATGGTCTGTCGTTCAGGATGTGACATTTGTAAACAATATAGTTCGGAGTGTCGGCGCCGGTTTCAATATGCATGGAACCGATGACCTTCAGACCAGCTTGCCGAGCCAGCGAATCAAGATAGCAAACAACCTGCTTGAGGGTATCGACAGGCAACGCTGGGACGGGCCAGGCGTCGCCTTCCAGCTCAATGGCGGGCCGAATCAGGTTACTATTGAAAACAACACAGTTATTCATACGGGAAATGTCATTGCCACTGCGGGAACTCCGAGTGAAACTTTTGTATACCGGAACAATCTCTCGCCTCATAATGAATACGGTGTCAAAGGAGACGGTGAAGGATCCGGGAACCAGACAATAAACAGGTATTTCCCGAACTCCGTTTTCATAAAGAATATATTGATTGCCGGACCGAGCGGATCGTACCCTCTCGACAACCTCTTTCCGGCAACAACTGCTCAGGTTGGCTTTGTTGATTTCGCCGGCCAGAATTATCGCCTCTCTGCCTCGAGTCCATATAAAAACGCAGGGACTGACGGTAAGGATATCGGTTGTGATTTTGATCTCCTTTTTGCGGCAATTAATGGAATCCCGGGAGCGACAAACGTCTCTGCCGCCAGCTACATTGGAGCCGCGCTTGCACCAGAATCCATCGCGACGGCCTTCGGCACCGGATTATCATCAATTACTCTTGCTTCTCAGGCTTCACCGCTCCCTGAATTACTGGGGGGGACGAGCGTCATTGTGCGGGATCGATTATGGGTTGAAAGGCTGGGCCCGCTGTTCTTTGTCTCTCCGACGCAGGTTAATTACATGATCCCTCCGAATACTGCGACTGGAATGGCGTTAATTACGATCAAAAACGGGGAAAACATCGTGGCTTCCTCGACTATCCAGATCGATAACGTAGCCCCCGGGATCTTTACCACAGACGCGACCGGACGTGGCCTCCCGGCTGCTTTGATCCTCCGCGTCAGGAGCGATGGCACACAACAATACGAACCCATCGCAAGCTTTGATGCGTCGCAAAATAAATTCGTTCCAGTGCCAATCAATCTTGGTTCAGGGACTGATCAGGTCTATCTGATTCTTTTTGCTACAGGCCTTCGTTTCCGCAGTTCATTATCGGCTGTTAATGTTTCTTTCGGAGGCGTGCCAGGGCTGGTGACATTCGCCGGTTCACAAGGCGTACTCTTTGGCCTTGACCAGATAAATGTACTTCTACCGGCGATACTGGCCGGGCGTGGAGACATCGAGGTAGGCCTGGGTGTGGATGGAAAGACGGCGAATATCATCAGAATTACCGTTCTTTAGCGAGTGTTCGCCGATTATCAACTGATTCAGGCGCCGGATTTTGGAAATAGTTATTTATTAGCAGTTAATATTTAGTAAGTATGTCGGCCTGCATCAGATCCCCGAAGAATGTTGGCATCTTGCGATCCATAAACTTTACTATGCCCGAATTTTCTTGTGGAGGCATTTATTATGAATTCTGAGCGTAAAGAAGAATCAGTCAAAGCGCAGGCTGTTGAAGGCGCTGAGGTAGCAGTGGATATCTTTTCCACCTGCTCTCAATCGAGTCAGGTTGCAAAAGCAGAATATTACAACAACATTATTGATGTTGCGCGCTGGAGCGAAAAATATGGCTGCAAAGGGATTCTTGTATACACGGACAATTCGCTCGTGGATCCCTGGATGGTTTCTCAGGTAATCATTGAAAATACTTCAGCATTATGCCCGCTGGTCGCCGTCCAGCCGATCTATATGCATCCCTATAGTGTGGCAAAGAAAGTCAGCTCTTTCGGATATTTATACAATCGCCAGATTTATTTGAACATGCTGGCCGGCGGTTTCAAGAATGATTTACTGGCGCTCGACGACCCGACTCCTCATGATCGCAGGTATGATCGCATGGTCGAGTACGTCAGGATTATTCAGCTTCTTCTTGCCAATACATCCGGAGTTAGCTTCAAAGGGGATTTCTACACAATCGATAAGTTGAAGATGACTCCCCCGCTGCCCGGCGAACTGTATCCGGGGATCCTGGTCTCCGGATCTTCAGATGCCGGTCTGGCTGCTGCCCGTGCGATAGGCGCTGTGGCTGTGAAATATCCCAAACCTCCCGGCGAATATGAAAATGAGCCTCTGGAAGAATCGATCGGATCCGGCGTTCGGGTTGGGATCGTCGCACGAAATGATTCGGACGAAGCGTGGCGAGTCGCTCATGAACGGTTCCCGGAGGACAGGAAAGGCGAGCTTGCCCATCAACTGGCCATGAAAGTCTCTGATTCAGTCTGGCATAAACAACTTTCCGACTTGGGCAAGACTGAGGAGAACAACCCATACTGGTTGATTCCGTTCCAGCATTACAAGACATTCTGCCCATATCTGGTTGGAAGTTATACGACCGTGGCAAATGAACTGGCAAGATACATTGACCTGGGATTCCGTACGTTCATAGTCGACATTCCGCCTAATGAGGAAGAGCTGTTTCACATGGATATTGTATTCAAACTCGCTGTTCAGCATACGGCAGTCAGGAAGGCGGCGAAATGAGTCATTTATTGCAAGAGCTTGTGACAAGACAAGCCGAACTACGCCCGGATCAGACAGCCCTTGTGTTTAAGCAGGAAAAGCTTTCATACGGAGAATTGGAAGAGTCATCGAATCGGCTGGCAAGGTTACTTCGTGAGGCCGGTTGCCGGAAAGGTGATCGCATAGCTTTCCTTATTCCCAAAACGCCCGCGGCGATAGTCACAATCCTTGGCATCCTCAAAGCCGACTGTGTTTATGTCCCGCTCGATACCTCAAGTCCGGCGGCACGGCTTGAAAAGATCATCGATGCATGTGAACCGCGCTTTGTGATCGCGAGCGAAACCGGTGCATCTTTGCTTGACCAGTTAATGGCCAGTGAGCCGCGCCGGTTGAAAACTTTGATCGGATCTATGGGAGCAGGGAAAATTGAAGGAAACAATATTCAGGTTCAATTTTCCAGAAATGATCTTGGAGATTACTCCGGCGAACCGCTCGATTACCAAAATACGGAAAGTGACGCCGCACATATACTCTTTACTTCCGGATCTACCGGAGTGCCAAAAGGTGTTGTCATCACACATGCCAATGTGACAAATTTTATTGAATGGGCTGTTCGCTATTTCGATACGCGGCCTTCGGACAGGATTTCGAGTCACCCGCCGCTTCACTTCGATCTGTCTACATATGATATTTATGGAACACTTTCGTCCGGCGCACAGTTGCACATCGTCCCCACTGAATTGAATCTGGTGCCGCACAAACTGGCTGAATTTATCCGGACTTCTGAATTGACCCAATGGTTTTCAGTGCCGTCGGTGTTGAATTTCATGGCCAAAGCCGATGTCGTCAAACAAGGTGATTTTCCGGCATTGGAGCGGCTGCTATGGTGCGGCGAGGTTTTTCCCACTCCGCCGTTGATCTACTGGATGCAGCGGCTGCCACATGTCAGTTTCACCAATCTATACGGACCGACGGAGGCGACGATCGCGAGCAGTTATTACACTGTGCCTGAGTGTCCGAAAGATGAACTGACTCAGATCCCGATCGGAACTGCATGTCAGGGCGAAGCGCTGCTCGTTCTCGATGAGCAGCTTCAACCGGTGGCGCCTGGCGAGATTGGTGATCTTTATATCAGCGGCGTTGGCCTGAGCCCCGGTTACTGGCTGGACCCTGAAAAGACCGATTCCGTCTTCATCCAGCGTCCGGGAACTGCCGATCCTGCCGATCGGATATACAAGACGGGAGATCTCGCCAAAATCGTCGAGGACGGATTGTTCTATTACCTTGGCCGCGCCGATTCCCAGATCAAGAGTCGTGGCTATCGGATTGAGTTGGGTGAGATCGAAACGGCGTTGAATGCTCTCAATATGACAGAAGAATGCGCCATCGTGGCAATCGATACCGAAGGGTTCGAAGGCGCTGCTATTTGCTGTGCCTTTGTGCCGCTCAAGGATGTGGAAGTTACACCATCCAGTTTGCGAATGGCGATGAACAAGGCGCTGCCGAGCTATATGATGCCTTCGCGCTGGATGCATTTCGACCGTCTCCCGAAGAATGCCAATGGCAAAATCGACCGGAAAGTTCTGAGAGAGCGCTTTCAGTCGGAAGTGGGGAGCGCCGCCCAGTCAAAGCTATAATGGCGCTGGTCGATTGATCGGTTCGATGCATTGGCAATGGATGGAGGATCGTTTTGAACGTATTACTGGTCGGCGAGGAATCGGCCGGCGCTCAAACTTTGAAATTACTGCTGAACAGTCCCCATCATCTGGTCGGTGTTCTCGCTTCTTCCTCGAGAAAGGCAGTAGGAGGCATGACGGTATGGCAGCATGCCGAAAAGACTGGTTGCCGGTTATGGCCTGCTGAATCGGTCAAGGATCCGGCCTTTGCCGATGTCGTCCGTGATGAGCAGGTGGACCTGTTATTGAATGTTCATTCGCTCTTCGTCATCAAACCGGAGATCGTGGAAGCCCCAAGTTTTGGCAGCTTCAATCTGCATCCGGGACCGCTCCCTCGATATGCCGGATTGAATGCCCCGAGTTGGGCAATCTACAAGGGAGAGAATACACACGGCGTTACTCTGCATAGAATGCTGGCTGGCATCGATAACGGTCCTATCGCTTATCAGGCACTTTTTAATGTGGAGGAGAAGGATACCGGCTTTTCCGTGAGCGCTAAATGTATTCGTTACGGAATGGATCTTATTCGAAGCCTGCTTGAGGACGCTGCAGAAGACCCGCACATGATCCCTGTTATTGAACAGGATTTCACTAAACGGGAATACTTCGGCAAAGGCACTCCCGAAAACGGATGGCTCGCATGGTCACGTCCGGCCCGTGAGATTTTTAATTTCGTCCGTGCGGCGGATTATTCACCCTTCAAATCACCATGGCAGACGCCTCGAGCGAAGCTGGGTGACAGGGAAGTGGCTTTCGTAAAGGTTTCGCTTACCGGGCAGCCCAGCACTGCAATGCCTGGAATTATCGACCGTCGTGGGGATGGTCAGGTCTACATTGCAAGTTCTGACGAATGGATTCATGTGAATCGAATCCTGATCGACGGACAGTTGACCGATCCTGCTCATGTCCTTACTTCAGGTGAGCGGCTGGATTGGGAAGCATGAAATCCATTGATACTCGGGTTGACGCCGTCGTAGAACACATTCTCAATACTTACACATAACTATTAAGGAGTTCCTGCAATGGTGAACAAGTCAGTTGATTGTGATCAAATTATTCGGCTTTTAATCGAAAGGGTGCACATCGAAGCGCCATCCGCGGATACAGATTTGATGGGGGCAGGATTGCTGGATTCTCTGTCTCTGGTTGAGTTGATGACTGGTCTCGAAGAGCAGTTTGATATTCGTATATCCTTCGACGAAATCGAGATCGACAACTTTTCTTCGGTCACACGCATTGTTGAATATGTCAATCAGCGCCTGGCATCCCGGGTTGAAAATATCCCGACATTAACCCGCTAGTGGATATGCCTGGATGACCGCTTTCTGATACAAACCACGATTAGCCGGCCGTCAGGCTGTTAGCCCGTGATTTTCGGCTCAACAGCGCTGGTCGAATTACAAAATCTCTGAGCAGGTGAATGAAAGGGCAATCTGACACTCTTTTACTGGTTGTCGAGGAGCATGACTTGATGGATGTAACTTCTAAAATAAAAACAAAAACTTATCGTGTTGAGCGGGAGTTTGGATTGATTGTCGGGATCGTGCTGTCATTGATCGGCGGATGGAAGGTTTACCATGGAAATACCGGCCCTGTCGCAATCAGCCTTCTCAGTCTTGGCCTGGGCCTGATTGTCGCGGGCCTTCTGTTGCCTCAGCTGCTGGTCATTCCCAATCGAGCCTGGATGAGACTGGCCATGCTCTTATCAATGATAACCACTCCGATTATGCTCGGGCTTATCTATTTTCTGCTGATCATGCCGATTGGAGTGGCAAAGAGGATGATGGGGTGGGACCCGCTGCGACGGCGCGCTGCTTCGGCACAATCCTATTGGAGCCCATACAATAAGCGGCAAAATGATCCGCGACATTTCGAACGGATGTTCTAAAGAGGAGTTATTCTTATGTCAAAACTGATGGTCATAAACGAACTTTGGCAGTATATGAAGTACAACAAGAAGTACTGGTTGGCGCCTATTATCATCGTTCTGGTCGTAATCGGAATATTTCTTGCGGTGGCCGGCAGCTCAGCCCTCGCACCCTTTATTTACACCCTTTTCTGAAATTCTCATCGGACGAGGTTATGGCATGCTGCTGATAAGCACTCTGCGAAACTTGAGTTGCGTGAAGGGACTATGACAACTATCATTGGAATCTCAGCTTTTTACCATGATTCCGCGGCGGCTTTGATTGTTGATGGTGATATCGTTGCAGCTGCACAAGAGGAGCGATTTACCCGTATCAAGCACGATCACCATTTTCCGGTGCAGGCCGTCCGTTACTGCCTGAAAGAGGCCGGAATTACACTCGATCAGGTCGATTTTGTCGGCTTTTATGACAAGCCGCTGTTGAAATTTGACCGTCTGCTTGAAACTTATCTTGATTACACCCCTGCTGGTTTCGTCTCCTTTCTCAAGTCAATGCCACTTTGGATGAAGGAAAAATTATGGATGCCCGATCTGATTGGAACAGAGCTGGGTAAAGTGGCCGGAGCGGAAGACGATCGCGTTGCCAGAAAGCTTGCCAAACAGTTTTCATTTAAACTCCTCTTTGGAGATCATCATGAAAGCCATGCCGCCAGCGCCTTTTATCCATCGCCTTTTGAAGAGGCTGCCATCCTGACTTTGGATGGCGTAGGGGAATGGGCGACCAGCTCAATCGGAATTGGTCGGGGCAACAGTATCGAGATGCTCAAAGAGCTCAGGTTTCCCGACAGCCTTGGGCTGCTATACAGCGCTTTTACCTATTACACGGGTTTCAGAGTTAACAGCGGCGAGTATAAGGTCATGGGGCTGGCGCCTTACGGAGAGCCGAAATACGTCTCACTCATCAAAGATAAGCTGATTGAGATCTGTGATGATGGCAGTGTGCGGATGAACCAGGACTATTTTGGTTATAACCAGGGGTTGCGGATGACGAATGGCGCTTTCAATAAGCTGTTTGGCGGGTTCCCGCGCGAACCTGAATCAAAAGTCACCCAAAAAGAAATGGACCTTGCCCGCAGTATTCAGGAAATCACTGAAGAAGTGGTTTTGAAGATGACCCGGTATGTAAAACGCGAAACCAGCATGAAAAAACTATGTATGGCAGGAGGCGTGGCTCTCAATTGCGTGGCCAACGGTCATGTTCTGCGGGATGGCCAATTTGATGATATATGGATACAGCCGGCTGCGGGAGATGCCGGCGGCGCGGTCGGCGTTGCGCTTGCAATCTGGCATCGATATCTTGACAAACCACGTCAAAGCCCCGAGCGCCTGGGATCCTGGGTATCCAGCATCAATAATTCCAATGGTGATTTATTGCCGTATGCGGACGGCATGAAAGGATCTTATCTCGGACCTGCCTATTCTGAAGAAGAGATAGAGAGGTTTCTTCAGGCCAATAATTATCCCTATACCAGATACAGTCGGTCTGAACTGCCGGATGTCGTAGCCGGTCTGCTTGCGGCAGAAAAAGTGGTTGGCTTGCATCAGGGAAGAATGGAATTCGGTCCTCGCGCGCTGGGTGGCAGGAGCATTATCGGAGATGCGCGCTCTCCTAAAATGCAGGCGATCATGAATCTGAAAATCAAGTACCGCGAAAGTTTCCGGCCTTTCGCACCTAGCGTGCTCAGAGAGCATGTGGCTGATTGGTTCGAGATGAATAATGACAGCCCTTATATGCTACTGGTTGCAAATCTGGCCGGCAAACGGATCAGAAAGATGACTCAGGAAGAGGAAAAGTTATGGGGGATAGACAAGCTAAATGTCGTCCGATCCGACGTTCCGGCCATTACTCACGTTGATTACTCAGCCAGAATTCAAACCGTTCGCAGGGATGTGAGCCCGCTCTATTGGGATATCATCGAAGCTTTCCGAAAGAAGTCTGGTTGTCCAGTCATTGTCAATACCAGCTTTAATGTTCGAGGCGAACCGATCGTATGCTCGCCTGAAGATAGCTATCGCTGTTTTATGAGGACGGAAATGGACGCCCTTGTTCTGGAGACCTGCGTGCTGGAGAAAAGCGAGCAACCCGAGTTTCAGGAAGAGACCGACTGGCGTTCGGAATTCAATCTTGACTGAAGCTGCTTCCTCTTAAACTGCCTCTCATTACTGCTTCTTGAAATTGAATGAAGGCAATATCAAATGTATATCCTTGGTATTTCGGGACATAAGCGTAACGCCGCTGCGGCTTTGATCAAAGACGGTACTCCAGTTTCCGCTTTTGAAGAAGAAAAACTTGTTCGAAACAAGAGCATAGGTGTTGCTCAGTGTGGTGGATTGCCATACGAATCGATCAGTTACTGCCTCAGTCAAGCAGGCATCGGTATCGAGGATGTCGATTACGTTGCCTGCGATTTTAAGCCCCGACGACTTCTCATCAGACAAAAGAAATTCTCGCGGAATTTCGTTGAGCCGTTCCCCGGCGCTGAAGATTACAATGCCGCCAGCCTGAACGAATATCACGATCGCATGAACACTCTTCAGCTGATCAAGCGATTGATCAGCGGACATTCAAAAAAGGTGACAGTTGATCATCAACTCGCTCACGCTGCAGGAACGTTTTATCATTCAGGATTTGATCGGGCCGCGATTCTGATACTGAGTGGAAAGGGTGATTACATTTCGCTTTCAGTTGGTGTAGGTGAAGGCAATAAGGTTAATCTTCATACACGGATTGAATTTCCGCAATCTCTCGGGTGGATATACAGTCAGATGACTGAATATCTTGGCTACCAGCCTGAATGCGATGAACATAAAACTCAATGGCTGAGCACAACTGGTGAACCGGAGTTTCTTGGCGCGTTCGAAGACTTGATTCAGATTGATAAGAAGGGGATGCCGCGGATTGACCTCTCTTATTTTGATTTGTCATTCCAACGAACTGATGTGTTTTCTGAAAAATTTTATCAAATCTTCGGCGACCGGTTACGGCGAAAGAATCAGCGTTTCGTGAATGGCATGATGAAGTTCCAGCGAAACGGCGAGTCTGCCGCATTTACCGATCGTCAGGTTTCAAATCTGCTCCATCAAAGTTACTGCCGGAATCTGGCCCATAGCCTGCAGCAACGACTCGAACAGATTGTCCTCGCCCACGTCGAGAAGATCAGACAGAAAGAGCGTACAGATTCATTATGCCTTGGAGGCGGAGTGGCCTGCAACAATCTGTTGATTTCAAGATTGGAGCGTGAATCCGGCTTCCAGCATGTTTTCGCCTCGCCGGCTGCAGGTAATTCAGGCAATAGCCTGGGCGCCGGGCTCTTCTTGTACCATAATCAGCTCGGACGTGGAAAACCGGAGTCGCTCAAGCATGTGTTCCTCGGTCCGGAATACATGGACATGGAGGTCAAACCGATATTTGATAATTGTAAATTGAAGTATCGATACCTTGCCACAGAGGAGAAGCTTACCGAGGATGTTGTGAAGCTTATTTCTGAGGGAGCCATTGTCGCCTGGTTTCAAGGGCGGGCTGAATTTGGTTCACGGTCACTGGGCGGCAGAAGCATACTGGCTAATCCGATGCTTGAATATTCCAAAGAGAACCTCAATTTATATCTCAAACACCAGGAATCCTGGAGGCCATTTGCAGTGTCAATTCCTGAAGATCAGGCTTTGAGCTTCTTCGAGAATTGCAGCCCGATCAGTCGCTTTCTTCTGACAGTTTCCCGTGTCAGGAATGATAAGCGACATTTGATTCCGTCTGCATGGTTTTCCAATGGAATGGCTCGTGTTCATTTGGTTAATCAAAAGACCAGCCCGCTTTACTGGCGACTGCTGACAAGATTCGGTGAGAAAACCGGAATTCCGATTCTTGTCAATACATCTTTTAACCTGTTCGGAGAACCGATTGTCTGCACACCACGCGATGCAGTACGCAGTTTTTATTGCTCCGGAATCGATGCTCTGGTTATTAATAGATTCCTGATTGAAAAATAAATCTTAAGCGGGTGAATTGAATGGCTATTATCAAAAAGTTAATATATTTCATGCGGGATGCATGGATGATTTTGGGGATTGCTTTGATTTTATTCTTCGTCATTGAAGCCGGCTTATCAATCGCGTTCAAGATGAGAAGCTTCTGGCGCCCGCCGGAGACCAATTTTCGAAAACTGGCCGATACATATCCTGATCGATCATGGTCAGAAAAATATTACAGTGAAATTGATGATATTGAAAAGAACAGATCATTAAGATGGAGACCATATGTTTATTGGCGGAGGCTGCCAAGAAACGGTGAATATATCAATATCGATAATAACGGGTTACGCAAAACAATCAATCCCGTCGCTGCCGATGGCGGTAAATCACCAGTTAAAGTCTTTGTGTTTGGGGGCTCGACAATCTGGGGATTGGGCTCATCGGACGCTGATACCATCCCCTCTCAGATTTCAAATGAGCTCAATAAAAATGGAGTAAACTGTGAAGTGGTGAATTTCGGCCAATACGCCTATGTCAGCACTCAAAGCGTTATTGAGCTGATGCTCCAATTGCAGAAAGGCAACATTCCGGATGCAGTAATATTTTATGACGGGGTGAATGATACCTTCAACGCATTTCAAACAAATACCCCGGGTTTGACGCATAATGAAGTTAATCGCGAGTTAGAGTATGGCCTATTGGATAAAGGAAATTTGAAAACATATGCTGCACAATCCATCATACGCCAACTATCGACTGTGCGCTTTTTAGGAGGTTTTCTAAAACAGTTTGGCGGGAAACATGAGCAGTTTCAGCCAATCCCTCTGAAGTATGAACAATCGATATCTGACAAGAAAGCCCTGGCCGCTGCAGTTGTAGAAACATACTTTAATAACATAAGAATGGTTCAGGCGCTTGCTAAATCGTATGGTTTTACAGCCCAATTTTATTGGCAACCTGTAATATTTACTAAAAAACAACTGTCTGACTATGAGCTGAGATCGATTGAAATGGATTTTTATTTTCCGGGAATGAAAGAGTTCTACCTTGATACATATGACCGCTTAAAGGATCGATCTGCCGGTCTGGCCGGTGATCTTGAATTTTTCGATATCAGCTCGACTTTCAATGATATTGAGGAGCCGATTTATGTTGACTTTAATCATATGGGAGCAAAAGGAAACCGTGTGATTGCTCAGCGCATGACGCATGAATATTTGAAATTGAAAAAAGTGGGTAAAATGTAAAAACCGGCGAAATCTTTACTGCCGCTTATTATGAAACTGCTCAATTGATTTCAAGCTCGAGATAGTTTTACGAGGCGAAGCCTCTTACATAACGAATATTATACTAATTATGCTTGTCCGTTTTGCTGAGGAAAGTGATATGGCCGCCGTTGCCAGATTCAACGATCGATTGAAGGCTGCCGGAAGAAAAGAAGAGATGCTTTTGAATCCTGCACTGCCGGGAGAAGCGCAGTATCGGCCTCAAGGATTTCCGGTATACCGGAGGATGATCATTGCCGAGGATGGGCAAGAGGTACGTGCTGCAATGTTGTTGTGTCATCAGAACATCCATATTTACGGAAAAAAGCATGACTTTTGCTGGACTAAACTGCCGCTTTCAGAGGGAATTGTCAACCAGCGATACGCTTTGGCAATCATTCAACTGATAAAGAAAACAGTCGATATTCACCCATTTTTGATGGGGGTCGGCGGCGGAACTCCTGATTCTGATGGATTTCGCTTTTTCTCGAGGCTTAAATGGAGATATCAGGCTATCCCCTTTTTTTTCTACCCTGTTCATCTGACCAAAGTATTGCTTGGTTTACAGTATTTGAAGAATAATTTCAGATTGCGAATTATGGCAAAAATTGGAGCCTGGTCTGGTCTCGGAATTGCTGTTAGCTCTGCGCTTGTTTTACATCGCTACTTGTCAAAGAAATTGAGCAAATATGATGATACCGTTATCGACTCATTTGGAGATTGGGCATCCGACGTTTTTCTGAAATCCCTGCCGTACTATCCTGTTGCCATTCGCTCTGACGCTGTTACATTAAACATTGTTTATCCACCCGACGATCATCGATACGTTCGCATTCGGGTTCGTCGAAAGTCTACACAGCAGGATGCCGGTTGGATCGTGGTGGCAACGAAACAGATGCAAGATAACCATTATTTTGGCAACTTAAAGGTTGGGACATTGGTTGATGGCTTCGGGCAGCCGGAAGATGTGGCTGGCCTGATTTCTGTCGGCATCAAACGACTGGCAGAAATGGGAGCGGATATAATTGTTGCAAATTTTTCACACTCGGCATGGAAAGATGCTTGCCGCAGGTCAGGCATGTTGAGCGGGCCCAGTAATTTCAATCTTTTTGTTTCACCTCTTGGCGGGCCAATTCTGGAAGAGTCTTGTCCTTTGCATTGCCTCCACATTGCCAGGGGGCACAGTGATGGCATGGATAACCTTATCTGACAATTGATTTTATGCCTAGAATAAGGCCTTTTGTTCATGAAGATATCACTCAGGTGGCCAGTCTGCATCGTCGTGTATTCGATGTGGGAGGGAAAGCCGAGCGAGAATTGATATCAAAAAAACTTATCGAATCATATACCAGGTATTTCGATAATATCATTCTGGATAATCCGTGGCGGGACAGTACAATTTCATCGCTGGTGTATGAGAATGAGAGCGGGCGAATCACTGGTTTTCTGGGCGTCATGCCACGTCAGATGATGATGGATGGCAGGTCGATTAGCGTCGCACTCAGCAGTCAGTTTGTTGTCGAGCAGGAAAGTCGATCATCCGGAGTCGGAATCAGACTTCTTCAGGCTTTTCTGGCAGGTCCACAGGAATTGTCTCTCACAGATGAGGCCAATCATACATCCAGAAGATTGTGGGAGGCGCTCGGTGGAACAACCGCGCTTGCATACAGTTTCAACTGGACTCGTTTACTCAGACCGTCTGAATACGTTGCCTCGCAGATCCAGCGTCTCATTCCTTTCGCCCCGGTGAGCGCTTTGACACGCCCTTTTGTAAGAGGCATAGACAGGATTTTGGTTAAAAAATATCCGCAAAGATTTCAGCAGATCATGCCAAACCTGATAGAAAAGGAATTAACTATTGATCTGTTTCTTGAGAATTATCAGGGTCTGATTGATGGCCGCAGGTTACAACCTGAATATGACATGCAGTCACTTCAATGGCTGTCAAATGTTATAAGTCATAATAAAGAACTCGGATCATTACGCAAAGTGGCCCTCTATAAACAAAATAACGATCTGGCCGGCTGGTACATGTATCTTTTGAAACCAGGGGGCAAAAGCAGCCTGATTCAGCTCCTGGCTAAAAAGAATGTGGCGAGCGAAGTCTTGGATCATCTATTTCACGATGCTTTGCTTCATGGGTCTAATGCGATTACAGGCCGACTGGATCCACAGCATTCGCTGATTCTGGCGGAAAAATATTGCACATTCGCGTGTGGAACGCCCTGGATGCTCATTCATTCACACAATAAAGACCTGATTCAGTCGATCTGCCTTGGTGAGGCTTTGTTGACGGGACTGGAAGGAGAGTTTTGTATGCGATTTGTTCCATACAGCTGAATTGTTTCATCATATGGAAAATGACTGAAATGTCGAAAACAGCCGTGAATTGACGCTCTGCTTTCGTAGCATGCGTTAATAACATGCAGACGATGTAAAACAGCAGTAATACCTCACACGATCATGAAAGAAAGTCAAAGATATAAACCGATAATCCCGTTTACGAAAGAACATATATCGGAAGTCAAGAATATGTTCTGTCGCCTGATGTTAAAAGATTCATCATCCTTGCGCCTTTTGCCAACATCGGCTTTGGAAGATTATTTCAGCCAGATATTTTTTCACAATCCCTGGTATGATGAATCAATCCCTTCATTGGTATATAAGAGGACAGATGGTCGAATCATCGGATTTATCGGCGTTGTTCCACGGCGCATGACATATCATGGAAAGGCTATACGGGTTGCGGTCAGTTTTCATTTTATGGTCGATCCCGACAGCAGGTCCTCACTGGCTGGCGTACAGATATTGAAACATTTCTTTTCCGGCCCGCAGGATCTATCGATAACTGATGGAGCCGGAGAGATCGGGAGAAAAATTTGGGAGGGCGTTGGCGGAACGACAGCCTGGGCCTATAGTCTTTTCTGGACCAAAATACTGCGGCCAGGTCAGTATGCAGCCGGTTTAATTGGAAATAGAAAGTATTTCAAGCCATTTGCCTGGGCTGCAACCCCATTTTGTAAAATTGCCGATGCTTCAACCGCCATTCTCGCGCCTAATATATATGCGCCACAGGTCGACATATCAAAAGAAGAAGAGCTGGATTTGGATGTGCTCATAAACCATGCACACCATTTTGCACAAAAAAGGTCGCTACTGCCTGTATACGAAGCCGAATCGTTGCGATGGTTATTTGATCAACTCGACCAAATGAACTACTATGGCGCTCTGAAAAAAATACTGGTGCGAGATGATAATGGAGAGATCATTGGCTGGTTCATCTATTATCTGAAACCAGGCGGCACCAGCACTGTGATACAGTTTCTATCCAATAAAAACTCCATCCAGACGACAATTGATCACCTTTTTCATCATGCCCGGCGGCACAACTCGATCGCACTCCACGGCAGATTGGATCCCAGATTAATGCAGGAATTTTCAGATAACAGAGGATATTTTAACCGTAATGGATCCTGGCTGCTGGTGCATTCCAGAGACCTCAATATTCTTCACTCGATTCAATCCAGCGAAGCACTTCTTACCGGGTTGGAAGGGGAATTCGGGCTGCTTTTTTAAAGTCGTGACCCCGGACCATTGAGCACAATTTCGATATAGGACTGATGTGCTCAATAATATTTACCCAGGATCTTATTAAACATATTTTATGAATATTGAAGTAGCGACAGGCCCGGGCGCACAGAATAAACTTGAGTCTCAAGATCTTCGCGAGCATTGGAATCGACTATATAATGAGTGTCCATGGGGATCAGTGTATCAAAGCGATAATTTTATTCTTACCTGGTACGAGACATACTCATCAGTATTCACGCCATTAATTGTAATTGGAAAAACTGAGACGGGATCAGTTTGCGGCCTTTTCTTTTTAGCAGTCAATAATGAAACAGGGCAGCTGGTAGTAGCCGGGGCCAGTCACGCAGAGTATCAGGTGTGGCTGGCAGACATTCAGGCAGGAAATGTTTTTATTGAATGTGCGCTCGATCGCCTTAAAGAGATGTTTCCGGACCGCACTTTGACATTGCTCTTTGTTTTGCCGAAAACACCTGTAGCCTGGGCTCAAATCGGAGGACGTTGGGCCCACCAGTGTCAAATAAAAACATTGCCCCGCGGCCTGTTATCAATAGGTGACGGAAGCAGTTTCAAGGATACACTGCGAAAAAAGAAACAGAATAAGGTAAATCGCCTTAAACGACTGGGAAATTTACACTTTGATCATATTACCGATCCTGATCAGATGGACTCTCTTTTTGATGAGTTCTCTGTTCTTCAGAATCTTCGATTGAGAGCCATATACAACTTAAGCGAGATTGATAATGATCCGTTAAAAAAAGCGCTCTATATAAAATTGATGCGCATTCCCGCCTTTCTGTATACGACTGTTCTTCGTCTTGACAGGACCCTGGTTTCTGCGCAAATTCACACTTATAATAAAGATCAGTTGCTCCTGGGGTTGATTACACACTCACCCTTTTATGCGAAGTATTCACCAGGCTCTCTTCATCTGTTGATGTTGGGAATTGAACTCGGTAAACAAAATGTGCCGATATTCGATTTGACGCCAGGCGGAGATTACAAGGACAGATACGCAACATCTTACGATCAGGTGTATGTCATCAACGTCTTTTTCCGGAAAAGGGACGCCATTCGCAATAGATTGAAAACAAAGATAACCAATGCTGTTAAACGTATCATGTCGTTGTTAAGGGTCTCACCTGTTGCCGTCAAAGAACGCTATTTGACGTTTCTTGATTGGAAGCAAAAATGGGTGCGAATGCCAAAATCCTCCTGGGTTGCGGGATTTGCCGGCTGGATGCAAAAGAGATTATGGATTAAAGAGGAATTTTGTCTGTATGGATTGGATTATTCCAGGTGCAGCAGCGCTTCGCAGCCGGAGCTGACATTAAATCGTGATAGCATCAGAGATTTGTTGACATACCGACCACGTGAGACTGAGCATCTTCCTGTTAACAGGTTTCTTCGCAGGGCGATGCAGCTTTTCGAGATCGGGGGACATGTCTATACCCGGGTTGAAAATGATGAGCTGGTTTTCTGCGGATGGCTGATACAGCAACCCGATCGTGATAGTACATCGTGGCTTGAGCGCACTCTTCTTCGTGGAGAGAATACAATTCTGGCGACTGCATTGGGTTCTCATACAGTGAAAGCTGGTCATTTCAAAATCTTCATCAGACAGCTTGTAAAGGATGTTGTTTCAGGATCGCTGGAAAAAGAGCTCATATGTGCGATCCCTGTCCACCGTCATGAATGGAGGCGTATTGCTGAAGATGAGGGTTTTATTTTTGAAAAATCTATAACCAGAACGGTTCGAATTGGCAGGGAAAACATTCTGAATATGCCCTAAATACAGGCGAATAATTTGAAGAACAAAATCAGTTGACACCTCTGTTATATGTAAATTTTCTGCGGGGAATTGCACTTGACACGCCGGTCAGCCATCCTTCAAATTCGATCGGCGCTAATGCTGTGACATCAACCAGCCTTGGAAGAAGCAGGCGTTTTGAATTGCGCGAAGCTAATCCGGGTTCACATGTGGTGGCGGAGACAATATCCAGATCTGCCAGCCAATCCAGAAAAGCCATATCATAGATTCCTCCGGGATAACAAAAATGTGTTGGCTGTATACTCGATATATCCTGAATATGTATGACATTTTCAAGAATCTCATTTTTAAACTGATGTTGATCAAGAGGGGATTGATGTCGATGTGTATGAATCTGGATATCTAAATTATCGGATGCTAGAACCCTGATTTCGTCAGGATTGAGATAGTTCATCAGGCGCCTGGACGCCAGATCTTCATAATCAAAATCAAGTTGGGCCGCCAAATGCGCCGCAAACTTATCCATTTCAACTGCGTTTAAGTTTTCACGCGAACAGAAATCCTTGATATTCCTGAAAACAAATGAGCGAGACGCGGCCTGGATAAGATCGATCTTCAACTTTGTTCCCGTGAGACCGGATAAATCAAGGGTCTGCTCGCGGCTTTTCCAGAGTATGTATTGACAAGCGCAGTCAAAGACCGGGCGGTTATATATTGAGTAAAAAGTCGTAAGATATAAGGTTGTTGGGAATCCATACTCTTTGATGATTGGATAAGCCTGTTTATAAAAATTGTAATATCCATCATCAAAAGTAAGTGCGACACTGTTATGTGGTAGATCACCCTTGTATAATCGCGTGATTGCTTCATTGAGCGGCAAAACATTGCAATTATAAGCTTTCAGAAGATCGAGTCTTGATCTGAAAAGATCGGGACTCATAAAAAGATCCGAATCGTACTCATGTTCATCTTCGATGGAGATTCCATGGTATGCGAGTATAAGCAGGCGATCCTGACGCCATTGACTATTGAGCGCCAGCTGAAAAATCCCTCCATTCTTTAGAACATTGAGGGTGATTTGTTTTATTCTTTTAAGCATATATTAAAACATTAATTGACAAAGCTTGTCCTGATGCGAAAAATGTTCCGGAATCAAGATTATGCTGCGCACTTTACATGCTTATTATAAGACAAATTCAATGAAAACGAAGCGATTTCTATAATCAGATCAATATATGTAAGATGTGTTATTGAGGGATTTTGAGAATGAAGACGTCACGCCGACTAAGGCTTCCCCAGTTGCTTGTGAAGGCTACGAATCTCCCATCCCGGCTGATGTTAGCCCGTGGAGTGTCCCAATAAGTGCGAAAAATTGAGTGGTGATGGGCCAGTCGACGGACCAGTTTGCTCCCTCCGGTTTCAACCAGGAAAATCTCTTCATGGAAGGGGCCATCAGGTGTGGTCCCGGAGCCATAAGAACTGATTAACATCCAGCTTTCGTTTTCAGCCAGAAGAGATATGTGGTAACCCTGGCTCCAATCACCGAGCCAATCGAAAGCGACAAAATAGCTGTGAGGCGTTGCCAGATTTCTGCGGAGGGTGCGGTTCTGCCAGTTATCATGGCCAATGACAAATCCTCTGCCCATATCGGAGTGACCGGGGTTAAAGTCAGGAGGTCCATCCGTAAGATTTTCGATGGAGCCGGTTTGCAGATCCAATACTTGTCCCTCGATGGCGTTCGGCCCGCTTTGACCAGTCTTGACAAGCAGGTAACGGCCGGTCTTGTCGATTTGAACTTCATCCAGTGATGTTAAGTCCATTCTTGTCAAATTATCTGTATCTCGACGCCAGACAATATAACCGAGAATATTGTAATTTGAATCTTTTCTTGTAAATGCAAAGACATTATCGTCATCAGATTTGCTCATCTGTGTGAGGTTGCTGCCTGGTAAAGAGACATTAAAGTCCTTTATCAGAGTATAAGTCGCACTGACAACATCGTAACTCCAGAGTTTTGCGCCAGCAGGTTCATGGTAAAAAATGAGATTGCTGCTCAGGCTGCTCCAGTTCATGTCCTTCGATGAATGGCGATATCCCGGAAGGTTTATTTCTGAAAAAGAGCCGCTTGTTGGATAGGCTGAAGCCAACAGGATCAAAGTCATACAAGTAAGCTGTATTAGCAATCCCCACCCACAGATAAGAGCTATCTTTGTTGAAGCTTGGCCAGTACGAATACATATTATGGTTATTGCTGCTGTCTTTATCATCAGTAACACGCATAAGTGTCGTTTTAAATGTTGGATCAACAAAGGTACCACCGGCTGGAGGCAGTGCTGGTGGAGGTGGCACAGGATAAGTTCCATAATCGGTAATGCCGGGGTTACCGTTTTCTGCAGGTAGTGTTGTAAAAACAGAGTTGCCGGAAATGGCCATATTTCCAGCTGCATCCACTGAATTTACGCGAAAGTAATAGAGTGAATTATTTGCCAATCCAATCAGTGTGACACTGTGAATAGTCGCAAGCTGATTGATACTGACAATATGTCCCAAAGACGGATCCAGTCCGTATTCTACGATAGAGTTTGCCGGTTCATCGGTCGACCAGGTGATGGTCGCGCCGGAGGATGTGATGCCGGATGCTCCGATGCCGGTGATGACTGGGGGAGTCGAATCCGGCAATGGCAGCGTCTGGAAAGTCGAACCGGCGGAGATGGCGGTATTGCCGGAGCCGTCGGTCGATTTGACACGGAAGAAGATGACGGTATCTGCAGGAAGTCCGGTCAGATTGAGCGAATGGCCGGTCACAAGAGAGCTGTCGGAGATGATCGTGCCAAAGGCGGAGGTCGTGCCGTACTCGACGACGGAAGTGGACAGCTCATCGGTCGACCAGGTGATGGTTGCGCCGTAGGATGTGATGCCGGATGCTCCGATGCCGGTGATGACTGGGGGAGTCGAATCCGGCAATGGCAGCGTCTGAAAAGTCGAACCGGCAGAGGTGGCGGTAATGCCGGAGCCGTCGGTCGATTTGACACGGAAGAAGATGATCGTATCAGCAGGAAGTCCGGTCAGATTGAGCGAATGGCCGGTCACAAAAGAGCTGTCGGAGATGATCGTGCCAAAGGCGGAGGTCGTGCCGTACTCGACGACGGAAGTGGACAGCTCATCGGTCGACCAGGTGATAGTTGCACCGAATGATGTAATTCCAGTTGCGGAGATTGCGCTCAGGACAGGTGGGGTTAAATCTCCCTCAGCAAGTGTTTTAAAGACGTAGTCGGATGAAACCTCAGTATTTCCACCAGTGTCGGTTGACTTAACTCTGAAATGGATCAGTGTATCACTCGGCAAACGGGATATTGATATACCGTGTCGTGATCGATAAGTATTCAATTGAATTGAACTGCCATAAGCGGTTGTCGTACCATATTCGACGAACGAAGTTGCAAGTTCGTTTGTCGACCAGGAAATCGTCGCGCCAGTCCTGGAAATATTCTGAGCCATAACGCCGCTGATGATTGGCGGCAGAGTGTCAGGGCTATCAGGCAGTGTCACAAATGTGAAGTCGGAAGAGACTGCCGTGTTTCCCGCGGCATCAGTCGATTTGATGATGAAATGAATAACAGAATCTGCCTGCAGGCGACTCAAAAGAATTGTGTGAGTGGTTTGCAGGCTTGTCAGGCTGACAATACTGCCGTAAGCACTGGTTTGTCCGTATTCGATGACAGATGTTGCCGGTTCATCTGTGGACCAGAAAATCGTCGTTCCTGATGAGGTGATGTTATTTACGCCTGAGTTGAAAATGATTGGCGGAGAAGTGTCTGACGCCGCCAGGGTCGTCAGAGTCTGGTCCTGAGACACTGCTGTATTGCCGGCTGCATCAGTGGCATGTACGCGAAAATGTATGGTTGATGCCGCAGTCAGTCCGACCAGATTGAACTGATGATTACGATGGTAATTTTTCTGGGATAAAACATTGCCATAACTGCTAGTTGGCCCATATTCGACGCTTGTGACAGCTTGTTCATCGGTATTGTAACGTATCGTCACGCCGTTTGAGGTGAGATTGGATATGGTCAATCCCTGAATTACTGGTGGTTTTTTGTCAGCGCTGTTACCGGGGCCGGCCATTGAGGTATCGATGACGGCATTGCCGATGGTCGCATTTATGCTCCTCAGCGCTACGTCAGCCGTTAATGGAAAGACGGGTTTGATGGTGCTGCTGAAAAACAAGTTTCCATTTGCGTAATACCTTGCTTTACCATTCTCGATGGAAATGCGAAAGACCGTGCCTGGAGTATAGCCGATTTCGGTCTTATACAGCCCATTCTCCAAAACTATGGCGGCGATTGTATCACCGTTTTGAAAACTCGTCAGATGAATGGCATAATCAATGGTATTCCATTCAGTTCCGGCATAGTCGTTGGTTAGGCCGAAGTATCTTTCCTTGTCGATCTCAAGGGCTGTGAATTCGATGTATCCATCGGCTGTCAGTTGCTGAACGGATCGAGCACCGGCATCAGTCCAGTTGTCCGCGCCAGAGACTTTTTCAAGTAGATTTCCTCGATCCTGTGCGTTGACCAGATCAGCCCATGTAACTTTTTCGGGTGAAGATGCTTGGCCAACTGGAGCTTGACGGGTAAGCGAGGAAGTAGGAGTTGATGACTCAGTTGCCGTAGCATGCCGTGTCCAATAAAAACCGCTGGTAATGAAAAGCATGATAATAAGTAAGCCGGGCACGATCTTACTCATAAAAATCACCTCCTGAGCTTTTGTTTAGTTATCAAAGATCGATATTTAGCCTCAAATAGACGAGACGCCCAATGGCGAATCAAAGGCCCAACAGTCTATGTTTCTGAGGAGCAACGAATCTTCTCTGTCAGCCGTTGCCAGTGATGTCAGGGTCTCGTTCTGGCTGATCAATGTGTTATGTTCACTTGAACCTGAATTCCGAACAGGGATAATTATAACCTCATTTAATGAATAAATACACATTATGGAGAACTATTTTTTGGCCTGATTATCCGGCTGGCGAAACCCTTTCCAGCCTGTTTTGTAAATGACAAGGAGAAAATAAGATGAAGTATTGGCTGATGAAATCGGAACCGGGATCTTTTTCGATTGACGATCTGAAGAGAGCTCCGAAAAAAACTACATGCTGGGATGGTGTCAGAAATTATCAGGCCAGAAATTTTATGCGAGAGATGGAGAAAGGCGATCAAGTCTTTTATTATCATAGCAGTGCCGAGCCGACAGGTATCGTCGGAATCGCTGAGGTATCGAGGAAGGCCTATCCTGATCACACTGCTCTCGATCCGAAAGACCACCATTTTGACCCAAAGAGCACTCCGGAAAATCCGATCTGGGAGATGGTCGATATCAAATTGGTTCGAGTTTTTCCTGATACGATCACGCTCGATGAGCTGAGATCTCATGCGGGACTTGAAAATATGGAGCTATTGCGTAAAGGATCGCGATTATCTGTCCAGCCGGTCAAACCCGAAGAATGGCAGATCATTCTGAAAATTGCTGAAAAGAAGGAAAAGGCAAAAACAAAATGAGGTCTGATAACAAGAGTATGGTGGATCTGGCGAAAAAGCTGGTTCGATCCTTGCGGAAAGCATATCCTGAAGCAAAATGCGCCTTGAATCACTCCAATCCCCTTGAACTGCTGATTGCGACGATCCTTTCAGCACAATGCACGGATGATCGGGTCAATATCGTCACGTCACAATTATTTCGTAAATACCGGAATTGCGAGGATTATCTGTCGGTTTCACAAACCGAGCTGGAAGCGGATATCAATTCGGTGACATTTTTTCGTAACAAATCAAAAGCAATTCAGGGAGCTTGCCGAATTATTGCGTATCAATACGGCGGGCAGGTGCCGCAGACGCTGGAGCAATTGGTCGAGTTGCCCGGCGTCGGTCGAAAAACGGCAAATGTCGTGCTTGGCAATGCTTTTGGGATCTCTTCGGGAGTTGTGGTTGATACACATGTAATGCGATTGTCACAACGCTTTGGCCTGACAAAGAAGAAGGAGCCGGAAAAGATTGAGATGGATCTCATGTCAATTCTTCCTCGTAAGGAATGGATCGATTTTTCGCACCTCCTGATAATGCATGGTCGACGAGTCTGCAAGGCGAGGAAGCCTGCGTGTAATAATTGTGTTATCGAATCATTGTGCCCATCTTCCTCATTGAAATGAGAACAGGATCAGCGGCTAAGAGCAGCTATGGTACTTTCAGAATAAAGACATCCCGTTGTTCCTGTGTTCTCCAGTTGCTGGTAAATACGATGAAGCGGCCGTCTCGACTGATATTCGCGCGTGGTGTGTCCCAGTAGTCCCGGATGACGGATTGGTGATGTGCCAGGCGTCTGACGCGTTTACTTCCGTCTGTCGCAACCTGAAAAATTTCATTGTGAAATGGGCCAGGTTGTTTATGGCTTCCGCCGTCATATGTGCTGATGAGCATCCAGCTTTCGTCACTTGCCAGAAGTGAGATGTGATAGCCCTGACTCCAGTCATTCAACCATTCGAAAACCGGGGTAAAATCGTGTGGCGTCGCAAGTTCTCTGCGAAGTGACCGGTTCCGGTGATTGTCGTGCCCGATTACAAAGCCGCGTCCCATGTCTGAGTGGCCGGGATTAAAGTCAGGTTCGTTATCTATCAGATCCTCGATTGATCCGGTGGCCAGATCGAGCACCTGGCCCTCGACAATTCCGTTGCCGCTCTGTCCGGTCTTAACCAGAAGGTACCGACCTGTTTTGTCAATTTGCACTTCATCGAGAGGAGACCTGTTGTGTCGCGTCAGGAGGTTCGTTTGCCGGTTCCAGACGACGTAGCCTGTGACCTTGTAGTTTGTATCCTTAAAGGTGAATGCGAATACCATGTCATCATCCGACTTGCTCATTTGCACCAGATTGCCCGGCGGCAGTGGACCACGAAAGTCTTTGATCAAAGTGTAGGTGGAAGTGACGACGTTGTAGCTCCATAGTCGCATCGTATCATGAAAAAAAATGATTTCAGCTGAGTTACTACTCCAGATTGCATCTTCAATGAAAGCATTCACACCGGATGGGAGTTTCTGGAACAGCGGTCGTTTGTTGGACGCGAGGAAATTCACCGGATCGAAGTCGTATAAATAAGCAGCGTTACTGCAGTTGATCCAGACATGAGTGGAATTTGAATTGAAACTCGGCCAGTATGAATAGCTGTTATGATTGTCTCTCCCGTCGCGTGAATCCGTCAAACGCAGAATCATTGTACCGAATGTCGGATCGACGAATGTCTTGCCGGCCGTGGGGAGTGCTGGAGGCGGAGGCGGAGCAAGTATCTCATTGCCAGTACTCAGAACTGGCTTTCTGATTGAGGCGGGGTTGTTTATGACGGTTGCCGTGCTTATTTTACCGGGCACGGCTTTTGCTGGTTCAATCCGATGTGCTGTCTCGAAACTTTGATCATTTGATATCGCTGTCTGGCCGGCTTCGTCCTTCGAAAGAACGCGAAAATGATAACGAGTACCTGGCGCTAATCTTGAGAGCGTTACCACATGATCTCTGGTCATTGTCGGGTTAAGTACTGAAAGTCGACCGTAGCCTGATGAAGTGCCATATTCGATTTGCGTAGTCGATGGATTATTGGTTTTCCATGTAATCAGTGATCTGGAGGTCGATTTTGCGTCCGCTCTGATTTCGGTGATTTCAAGCGGAGATACGTCAGCGCCCGGCAATACCTTCGACATTTTTGCTTCGTTTACAGCATCATTAGTCGAAAATATTGCTGCGAAAACAAATAATGTCAGTAATGCAGTGATACGAAACTGGTATGCCTGTGACTTCATCATGGATCCTCGATAGGCAATGCTGCCGCCCTGGAATTTTCAATTTTGATATGCTTTGATGGTTTCGTCTTGTTTGAAAGTCAGGCACGAGGGACGCGACTTTCTACGTTTTGAACAATGTCGAGTATCTGTTTTTGCAACGATAGATTTGTCGCCAGACCCTGTCCGGTACTGAAATCGAGGTCTCCTTTGAGAGTAGAGAAGATCCCACCTGAGCCTTCGAGAATAGGTGGCATCGGAGCGACATCATAATACTTGAGCGCACCCGGTTCGATCATGATGTCGGCGAGTCCGCAGGCGACAAGGAAATATCCGTAGCAGTCGCCGAATCCTCTGACCAGTCGGACTCGCCGGCTCACCTCGGCAATCTGGGGACTGTCAAGCAGAGTGCGCGGGTCGGTTACTATCATTGTGGCCCGTGAAAGATCTGTCGTTTGTGAGACGCTGCAGGGCACTTCGTTCAGATATGTCCCGGTCTCGGCTGATCCGATCAGCCATTGATCCTGAATCGGAAAATAGATCGATCCGAGAACAGGGGCCCCGTCGCGTTCGAGTGCGATCATTGTTCCGAACAGCGGAGTCTGCATGACGAAGGACTTTGTGCCGTCGATCGGATCGATTATCCATCGATGTGCGCCTGATTTTCTGGTCTCTCCAAACTCTTCACCGAGTATTGAATGATCAGGAAATCTGCGTTCCAGCGATTCGCGAAGAAAGATTTCCACTTCCCGATCAGCCAGTGTAACTGGACTGTCGTCACTCTTGTGTTCGACTTCCATCTGCGTCCGGTAATGACGAAATATGATCTCACCGGCCTGCCGGCTCAGATCATTGAGAGTTGAAAAATACGTTTTCAGATTGTCCATATCCTTACTATAACTTGTTATTATTTACTGGACAAAAATGAATGCCTCGCCAGCGAAGTATAAGAAAAATCGACTTACCAGTATAAATTTATAGTGGACTTGCTGACTTGGCCGGGCGATAATGAACTCGTCTCCAGCCACTCTCATCAAATGATAATCAGAGGGGCTCCGTATTAAAGAGGTTCCAGCCCAAAACCTCAAAATTAAGATAAAATAATAATATGCAGCCTGACAGAGGTTGAGGTAATCAATACGTGACCGGGTCTGAGTGGAAATGATTTGTATCGAGAGAGAGAAGGTGTTCACATATACAGAGAGCATAGTTTTCATCCTGTTAACTTGCCTGAGTATATGGGCGATTGTTCATTTCCTGAGTGGGTGGTTATCATCAGGGGATTGGGACACTCATCGAGTCAGTTTTCTGATTCTGACATTTATCGTGATGATCAGGATTGCGAACAGTCAGGTCAGGTGGTTTACGCTGCTTTTTATGAGAAGGCCCGGGCCGATGAAGCCGAGAGAGGGGTTAAAAGTCGGCGTTGTGACGACGATTGTGCCGGGGGCTGAATCGCTCGAAATGCTTGAGGAGACAGTCAGAGCGCTGGTTGCAATGGAGTATCCACATGACACCTGGGTGCTTGACGAAGGTGATGACGAGAGGGTTCGGGAAATATGTCGCAGGAGTGGCGCATTCCATTTCAGTCGAAAACGCCTGGCCGGTTGTCAGACTGGCGACGGGGCCTTTAAAGCCCGCTCGAAGCATGGGAATTACAATGCCTGGCTTTATGAGATTGGTTTCGATCGATATGAGATAATCACCGCCTTTGACCCGGACCATGTGCCGGTTCAATCCTTTCTCTCAAATGTTCTTGGCTATTTCGATGACCCGAGCGTTGGTTACGTTCAGGCCCCTCAGGCATACTACAATCAGGGAGCAAGTTTCATCGCCCGAGGTGCAGCTGAAGAAACTTACGAATATTACTCATGTGCTCAGATGGCGGCCAACTACTTTGGGCTGCCGGCTGTCGTCGGATCACATAATACTCATCGTGTAACGGCTCTCAAAGAGGTGAGTGGCTTCGCCCCGCACGATGCCGACGACCTGCTGATAGGGTTGCTTTACCAGTCACATGGTTGGTTAGGGGTCTATGTCCCGCGGATTCTCGCCAGAGGGCTGACACCCGTTGACTGGAACGGGTATCTGACGCAACAGCACAGGTGGGCACGGTCAGTGGTCGACATCCGGTGCCGGCTCCACCAGCTGGTCGGTGATGGCGTGCCTTTGATCGGCAAGATACTAAGCGCATTGCACGGAGTCTTCTACCTGCAGTACAGCATCACTACTTTGATTGGTCTTCTATTGCTGGCTTATATGCTGGTGACTGGATCGGCTCCGAAGGTGATCAATCCGTTCATTCTGCCAAAACTGGCTCTCCTGGTGGTTACGCTTTCGATCTGCGCTTTCTTTCGACAAAGGTTCTACCTGGATCCGATGAGTGAGTGGGGATTGCATTGGCGGGCGGACCTCTTGAGATACGCCAAATGGCCGGTCTTTCTGTGGGGGGTATGGGATGTCGCTGTGGGTCGGCATGTCCCTTATGCCTTGACCCCCAAGTTGGAAGCCGACAAACCTTCTTACATGCTGCTCATACCGCATATGCTTGTCATTGTTCTCATGAGTACAGCGTGCGTGGCAGGGCTGCTCTCTGGTAATAGAGCTCCATCGTTACTGTACCTGGTTACGGCAGTTGTTGTGATGGCATCCGTCTCACTGATTTTGACACATCGATTAAATTTCCCCGCACCATACGATGGGAACCTGTTGTCCGATCAATGGCTCGGCGAAGTGAACATTCCCCGGCAGGACGGGTAATAGCCCGTTTGCGTTATTGAGCGGGTCAATGCTATGTCAATGGAGCAAAACCTGTGTGAAATGGAGATGAGTCGTGAGGCCGACTGGATTTCTTATCCTGAAACTACGCCTTTCAAACTCCGCCGGCGCGCGCTGACAGTTCGTCATTTACTGCACGTTATGCCGGGTGAGAGGATTCTGGAGCTTGGAGCAGGCAGCGGCTTATGGACTGAGCATTTGACTGATGTCATGCGCGGGGAGAACCCGATCACAGCTGCGGTCTTCAATAAGCATCTGGTGATGCCTGGCGATATGCGGCTTCCGAACACAGAATTTATTCATGTTGTGGATATCGACGCCGATCTTCCAGAGGAGACATATGACTATATAGTCGGGACCTTAATTCTGAGTCATGAAAATTATCAGGAGACGCTTGAATCGCTATACCGGATTTTAAAGCCGGGCGGTCAACTCCTCTTTTTCGAGATCAACGACAGAAACCCGCTGGTTCTCCTCAAAAAACTTTTTCGTCTACCTGACACATGGGGAAGCGACGCCAGGCGCAGGATTGATGTGAGTAACCATGAATTTGTGATGGCTGCTTTGCGGTGGGATTATACTAACATCGAGATTGCCCCATATGACAATATACACAGGCAACTTCCGCGATCATTGTTACCACAGATCCAGGGGATGGCTTTTATTTTTGAACAATCGCCCGTCCTCCGAAACCTGTGTGGAGGGCGCTATGTCTGTTTGACAAAGCCAGGTGGAGAAAACTATTGCCGCCCGCTCGTCAATCTGGCCAGACACCCGCAGCTCTTCAAATCGACATCAGTCGTTCTGCCCTGCCATAACGAAGAGATGAATATACAGCCTCTGGTTAACGCTCTTTTACAGACATACGGCGATTACATTCATGAGATCATTATTGTCGATGACATCTCGAGCGACAGGACTGCGGAGGTAGCACGGTCGATTGCCGAAATGGAGCCGCGCGTCAAAGTGATCAATCGTACGCCGCCTGGTGGAGTGGGGCGAGCACTCAAGGATGGTTATGCAGCGGCGACCGGCCGGTATGTCCTGACGATGGATTGCGATTTCGTGCAGATCGTTCCCGAGTTACGTGATCTGTTTGATGTCATTGCAGAAGGTCGAGACGGCGCAATTGGAAGCCGCTTCACACTGGATTCCGTCATGATTGGTTATCCGTTTCTCAAAATCCTGTTTAACAGGGGCTTTCATGTAATTATCAATCTTCTTTTGCCGGGGCGTATGCATGACATTTCCAATAACCTCAAACTCTATCGTGCCGAAATATTAAAGGGGTTGGAGATCACAGAGGATCATTTTGCGGCCAACCTCGAGACGGGGCTCAAACCAATGCTCTCCGGCTATGATATTCGGGAGGTACCTATCTCCTGGATAAACCGCACCGCCGGAATGGGGAGTTCGAGTTTCAAGCTGTTGCAGGTGGGCCCGGCCTATTTGAGGACGCTTCTGCGAACATTTCTTGATGTTCTGTTTGGCAGGCGAAGTTTCGTTAAAGAGGCTGACCTCACTGACCAGCGTAACAGCCTGGGGCAGAAAGTATAGATTTCTTTGGAAGAATCGGACATGCGGCCGTGTATCTTATGGATCGTATAGCAAGGCTGGCTAAGGCCTCTGCCGGAGCCTGCCAAAATCATAAAATCTGGTTGCTGAGTATCGTCTCTCTGTTCTACCTGATCGTTATTGGGCAGATAAGTTTGCGGAAACAACTCGAGAACGACGAACTCTTCACGCTCAACATTGCCATGCTTCCGGGCTTTGGCGAAGTCTGGGCTGCTCTGCTGACGGGCGCAGAGCAATTGCCGCCGTTTTTTTATGTAATCACGCGTGTTTCGCTGTCATTGTTCGGGGAGAATAACCTGGCACTCAGATTGCCTGCGATACTGGGAGTCTGGGTAATGGGCCTTTGCCTCTTCGCATTCGTTACCAAAAGATCAACAGCACTCTACGGCCTGACAGCCATGCTGTTTCCTTTGATAACTGGCGCTTACTATTACGCGTTTGAAGCCCGGCCATACGGACTGGTGCTGGGTTTTTCAGGTCTCGGATTGATCTGTTGGCAGTCGTGGGCTGACGGAGAAAAGCGTGCGTTGTCATTAGCCGGATTGACGCTCAGTCTGGCGGCAGCTGTTTCCTGTCATTATTACGCCGTCCTGATTCTGATTCCTTTCGCTTGTGGTCAGGCTGCGCGCATGTTAGCGCGACGACGACCTGATTATTGGATCTGGGCAGCAATGGCGGCATCATTAACTCCGCTGCTTTTTTTTCTCCCTTTGATCAGGAGTGCGAGGTCTTACTCAGCCGCTTTCTGGGCCAGACCAGGTTGGAGCGACATCACCGGTTTTTACTACTTTATGCTCATTTCGGCGGCGGTTCCGCTGACGCTGATATTGATACTGACATTTTGTTATACGGCATTTATTGCCACCCAAGAGTCCGAAAGTGACGCGACGTTTAGCTTCGGTCTGTTCCGGCATGAACTGGTTGCGGCTATCGGATTTCTGAGTATTCCAATTGTCGCAGTCGCGATGGCGATGTATATCACCCGGGCCTTTACATACCGATATGCGTTGCCGGCGACACTGGGATTGGCGATTCTGCTATCGTTTGCCTTTAGACATTTGATACGAGGCCGAGATACGTTGACGATCATCCTTGTGCTTTTGCTGGCGTTCAGCTTTGTAAGCAGAGCCGGAAAGACACTTCACGAGTCCGCCAGGGTGGTGAATAGCCGTGAGGGTACTGTCAAAATGCTGCTCTCGGCACAAAACACGAGCCTTCCGGTTGTTTGCAGCGATCCTCACACTTTTCTGGTGTTGTCACATTATGCGCCGCCGCAACTTCGTTCAAGGCTGGCATACCTGGCAGATCCCGAGGCTTCCATGCGCTATCTGGGCCACGACAGCCTCGAGCGAGGTATGCTCGATCTGCTGAAGCCATGGTTCAGGTTAAACGTTCAGGAGTTTCAACCATTCATTGATTCCAGAAGGCAGTTTCTACTTTGTGGCGGTCCTGATCATTTTTTGAATTGGGTGCTTCAGGATTTAGTCTCGACCGGAAGGCGCGTTGAATTACTGGATCGTAGTGGGGATTCTCTATTATTCCTCGTAAGTATGGACAAACGGCCCGGAACTTTCGATCAGGGTGGTCAGGAGATTAAGAAACAATCGGAGTGACACGTGGACAGTTTTAAAGGAAAGGAGTTTATCGCTGTTCTGGTTCTGTCAGTATTGGCCATACTGAGCTGGCTCCCACGCCTTGCTGGACCAATTGATTTGAGATGGGACGGCGCCGCCTACTATGTGCTTGGTACTGCCCTCGCAGGGGGCAAGGGATATAGACTGCTCAATGAGCCGGGTGAAATTCAAACCACCCTCCACCCACCGATGCTGCCACTGATCGTTGCATTACATCAACTGGCGCTGCAAACAGATGATATTGTGACCGTCGGCCGGTGGTTGCGATGCTTTTCCCTCATTATATTTGTTGCCTACGTTATCGCCACTTACTTTATGCTCAGACTGTTCCTGCCGCCGGGTTACTCCGTCCTGGCTGGAATGATATGTCTGCTTCAGCTCCATACCGTTTTCATGTCTGACTTGAATTTCCCTGAAATCCAGTTCAGTCTGGCAACCGTCCTCTTCACTTTGTGTAATGCGAAGCACAGCAACCTCCCGCAGGGTATTTTAAGAGCGGCACTGTCAGTAATAGCATTTGCTTTACGAACCATCGGTATCGCGTTACTCGTTGCGTGGATGATTGAGAGCGTATTTCAGCGCAGATACAAACAGGCGGTGATGCGACTGGTTATTCTCCTGGTCCCTGTCATTTGCTGGATAATGTATATTGCTCATGTTGAATCAGGTCAAGAATATAAAAATCTCTTATACGAATACCAGCGCGCTGATTACGCTTACGTAAATGTTAGTTATGCTAGAAACATGAAACTGAAAGATCCATTTATTCCCGAATTGGGTTACGCCACATTGGAAGATAGATTTGGCCGCTTTTTCAGTAATCTGTCGATCATGCCCATCACATTGGGTGAAGCTGTGAGCGTGAAGAAAGACCTATGGAGCTTGTTGCGGCAGGAATTTAATGCGCGAGTTGGTTATTCGATGCTTCATTCAAAAATCGTTGATATCACGCTGATATGCCTGGTTCTTTTTATCGCTGGAGGTATCTGGCATCAATTGGCTTCGCGTCAGTACTTTATCCCGTTTTACACATTACTTTCTATGGCCTTGATATGTGTCACGCCGTGGCAGGTGCAATTCAACCGTTATATGGCGCCTCTGGCGCCATTTCTTGTGCTTTCGTTCTTTCTGGGACTTAAGATAGCTGTTGGCAGGGTTGCAAGGTTGATGCCGTCGAAGGAAAGTATAATCAACCGATGTTTGATTTGCCTGGTCATTACTCCGATACTTGTTTCACAATTCGCCGTGTTGGTCATGCTCTATACAAAATGGCATCAGAAAGCAGCAATTGCCGATACGAATGGTCTGAAAGTCGACTACAGACTTTTCTTTTATTACGACATCGACAGGGCGACAGATGCAGGACTGGACTGGATAAAGAAACGCGCCCGGGGCGGTGAAGTGATCGCGGCGACCAATCCACAATGGGCTTATCTGCGCACTGGAGTCAAATCTGTCCTGCCTCCGCTTGAGATTGACGTTCGTGAAGCACAGCGATTATTGGACAGTGTCCCGATCAGGTATCTCATGGTGGACGATGGCATTTTTCATAAATACACGTCACGAGTTGTTGCGGAAAATCCAGCTCGCTGGCTTAAAGTGTACACCTCTCCCTCAACCGACACGAGCAGAGAAAATGATGGTGGAAAGATAGAGATATACGAACGTGTCGGTAAACCTCAAATACGAAAGAAACCGAGATGAGAGTGCTTGTCGCAATCCCCGCTTATAACGAGGAGATCGCCATTGAGAGAATAATCCGAGAGGTGCAGAAAACGCTGCGGGACTTCGATCTGCTCATAGTCAACGATGGTTCACAAGATGAAACTGGTCAGGTACTTGATCGCCTTGGAGTGACGACTGCGACGCACTTATGTAACCTCGGTTATGGTCGTGCAATTCAAACTGCAATAAAATACGCACTCAGGTATAACTATGATGTTTTGATCACGCTGGATGCGGATGGGCAGCATCTGCCAGATGAAGTGTCAGGTTTATATAACGCAAATAAGAATCAGGATTGGGACATGTTGATCGGCTCCCGTTATGTTAAAACTCATGACTATTCACAGGTGCCGTTCGGGCGGCGAATTGGTATGCGACTCTTTTCGTTGCTGGTCCGGGTAGTTACGGGGCATCACATATATGATACGACATCCGGAATGAAGGTTATGAGGCGATCTGTCTTTGAAACGCTGACCCGCTGGCGGTTTATTGACTTCCATGCTGAATCGATTGTATTCCTGCTGCGGCTGGGCTATCGAATCCGGGAATATCCCATTACAGTCGTCAATCGCAAGCAGGGACGATCAATGTACACCGCGTTGAGCCATATCACCTACCCCCTGAAGACCTCTCTTATCATGCTGCTCAGCGTGGTTCAGGCGGAATTGACGAGAAGAAGGAAATAATCATGACGTTACATGGGATTATTGTTCTGATCCTGGTTGGGCTGGTGCTGATGGTCTGGATTTTAGATCTTGTACGGCGCGATCGACTTTACGTTGGATATGGTGCAGTCTTCATTATTCCGATCGTTTGCGTCATACTAGTTCTCTCATTGCCACAACTCCTCAGTTATATTACACGATTGATTGGGGCGATCTTTCCTGCCTCGGCATTGACGCTGTTGGCGCTCTGTTTCATCGTTTTCATGCTTGTTTATATTCTGACTCAGGTGACGATCGTTTCGAATCGCCTGGCTGTCGTGGTGCAGGAACTTGCAATTCAGCGGGCGAAGGATGCTAACAATACAAATGCGCTTAACAGTCCGAGGGCAGGCGACAAGTGAACGGCCATGATCAGCCGGAAGGGTTTCCTGCATATATCCCTGTTTCGATAGTTGTGGCCACCCTCGATCGCCCGGACGACTTGCGTGAATGCTTATCTTCGCTTGTCAATCAGGAGACGACCCGCACGATAGAGATCATCGTGGTTGATAATCACCCTTCATCCGGATTGACTGCCCCAGTAGTTGCAGAGTTTCCAGGTGTAAAGCTTTTGATAGAGCGGCGACGCGGATTGGCCTACGCAAGAAATAAAGGCTTTAAGGCGGCCTGTGGAGAGATCGTTGTAACCACGGATGATGACGTGATCGTTCCTGCCCATTGGCTCGAAACTCTGTTGCGGCCTTTTGTTAAACCGGATGTCATGGTTGTCACGGGAAACGTCGTACCGTGGCAGTTGGAAACCGCGGCGCAACGCCTGTTTGAAGCTTACGGAGGGCTGGGTCGTGGCGCTGAAAAGCGTATCGTAAACGGAGAGTGGTTCCGGCGATGTCGCACCGCAGTTCCGACCTGGTCGCTCGGTGCGACAGCCAACGCAGCCTTTCGGGCCTCCATTTTCAGTCATCAGCGGATCGGACTGATGGACGAGGCGCTCGGGCCCGGCATGCCCTCCGGCGTTGGCGAAGACACCTATCTCTTCTACAAAGTACTCAAGGCAGGTCTCAAAATCGTCTATGAGCCTGATGCATATGTCTGGCATAAGCACCGTCGTGATTTATCAGCTTTGCGTCGTCAACTCTTCGATTACAGCAAGGGGCATGTCGCGTATCAGCTGACCACGTTATTTCGTGACGGCGACTTGCGGGCCGTCACCTATCTGGTGTTTATTCTGCCCTGGATACACATCCGGCGGGCACTGCGATCTATTTTTGATCGAAGCGGATACCCGCTCTCATTACTGCTTCTGGAGGTCGCAGGGAATCTGGTCGGACCATGGGCTTTATGGCGGTCACGGCGGCGAGTCAAACGCGAAAGGATCGGCGGAATTTATGATTGATTCAATTAATTCGGTCATTGTAGTCTTCAGGTCATACTGGAGTGACCAGCCGGGGTAATCCTGTTGAAACTTGCGCAAGTCGCTGATCCACCATATATGATCCCCGATTCGTGCCTGTTCACTGAGCGACCACTGAAGTTTGTGACCAGACAATGCCTCGACATCGCGAATCGCTTCAAGCACCGAGCAGTTGTTCTTTCGTGAGCCTCCGAGATTATAGACAGCTCCTGTTTGCGGCGACTGATAGAAATGCCAGAAGGCGTGCACCAGGTCGAAGGCGTGCATGATGTCACGTACCTGTTTCCCACTGTAGCCGTTGATAATGTATGGCCGCCCTGTTAGTGCACACTTTATCAAATAAGATAGAAACCCGTGTAGTTCAGCCCCGGCCTGGGCGGGACCGGTTATACATCCGCATCGAAAAACAGCGGTCTTGATGTCGAAGTACCGCCCGTATTCCTGAGTCATAATGTCCGCACTCAATTTGCTCGCTCCGAAAACACTGTGCATGGATTGGTCAATAGAAAGACCTTCGTCAATACCATGCGTGGCGTAGGGGTGCTCCGGGGAGATCTCCCACCTGGTTTCCATCTCGATCAGCGGCAGGCGATTCGGGGCATCGCCATAGACCTTGTTTGTTGACGTAAAGATGAAGACCGCTCCCGGGCAATAACGTCGAACGGCTTCGAGAAGAACCAGGGTGCCGGTTGCGTTGATCGAGAAATCTGTCAGCGGATTCTGTGATGCCCAGTCATGACTGGGTTGTGCTGCCGCGTGTATAACCATGGTGATTGCCTTGCCGTAGTGAGCAAACACCCCCTCGATGCCATCCCGGTCACAAACGTCAATCTCATAGTGTCGGTAATCAGTCAGATCATGAAGCAATCTTTCCGTGATGCGACGTGTTGACCCATCTGATCCAAAGAATTGTTCACGCAAGTGGTTGTCAATGCCAACCACAGACATTCCTTTTGACTGCATAAAGCGAGCAGCTTTGCTTCCTACCAGCCCGGATGATCCCGTTATAACTGCGACCGACATGTTTTACTCCTCAACATTTATATTTAGATACCTGCCATGGTGAAAAATATTGTTTATTCGCTCAAGCGAAATCATGTCGTGCCATTAACTATCCGGTAGACTCGGAAGTCTGCGTTCGTGTATGTCTCCGCAAATCGCTCACGGTTCCTGTCAATGAAATTAAGAATAAACTGCTGATCCCAGGGTTCGACATACAGAGGGCCGACTATAAGGTAGGAGGCTTTAATCCCCTTGAAAAAATCGAACAGCTCCTTATCCTCCATCGGAATGTGCCAAACTGCAGCCGGTCGTTCGGTGAAAAGGGAGAGCGCTCTCGGTTTGCGAAAGATGATCACATCATTTTCGCCTGTCTCTTGCTTAATGTAATCAAAAAGTTGCTGTACTTCATTGGTGGAGATGCCATTCCGGATCGGGCCATAATTAAGCCTGGTATATTGACCGGCGTAAGAGGCAAGAACCGCGATTGATACTCCTGCAAATATGAGCCTTTCCACTCTTCGTTGCCGACGGGCGGCAATACATGAGATCGCCTTTATTCCGATAAATGAATAGAAAATAAATAGCGGGATTAAAGGCATCGCAAATCTCAATTCCAGCTGTATCGGCAGGACAATGAGCGGGCCCAGATAGAAAGGCACAAACAACTCGAAGCATGTTATGTTTTTTTCACCAAGCCTGGTTATGAAACCTGTGACAGATAGCATTAACAGCACTGCAAACAGTGCCAGTCCAAAAAAATTACTGTAGCCGTTAGCAAAAAACAAGGAGACATGTCGAGTCAGCTCGAAAGACATGGACGCCATGATATTGAATATGTTAAATCCAAAGTGGTCAGTGTAAGCGCTGATACTGTGCGATGTTCCCGACTGAATGAAAACAAAAGCGATTGCCATCAGCAGGATCAATCCGGAGAGGACGTCAAGCTTTTTGTTCTTAAGCAGATAGTATATGAATGTGCAAGGGATTAATATCAGACCGATGGATCGAGTGCCATATGCCAGATAGTGTGAGATTGCAATCAGAAGAGCGTATATTAATCGTCTCAACATGGACCTGGATACCCGATGTGAGTTGTGAATCAGGAAGAAGCTCAGGTATGTAAATAACAGAAAGGGCAGATCTGAAACGATGCTGTCTTTGAATAGCCAGAACTGGGGGTTGAACCCCACGAGCGCGATCAAAATCGGCAGGTAGGGCCATGGAAGCTCATTTCTGAAAGAGAGATACATGGTATACAGCGATATCATGAAGATCAGTATAATTTCCACTTTCATCGCTGTCAGGTTAAGACCCATCAGCTTGTAAACCGGCGCCAGCAGCAAAGGGAAGACAGGCGGGTAGGTCTTCGGGCCGATCACATAACGGGGATTGTAAATATAGCCGGTATCGGCATATGGCCTGCCCTCGACAATGTTCCGAGCATGATTGATATACATGCCAAAATCGTCACCCCAGTCATGACCTTGCCTGATCGTTGATAAGTGGAACGCACCCAGCGCAAATATAATCAGTATAGAAAACAGTAAGTTCTTGTGGTCTGTTGCCTGAGAAGCGGATGTCTCCCACAACCAATAATTGAGTTTCATGCTGAGGCTCCGGATTTGATCATAGATAATATCCACTAAGGGCGTCAGTGCAGGCGTCGTCATATAACATTTAGATAGGAGCAGTCTTGACCAGTCATAAAAGGAGTTCTCAGATGGCGCCCGGAATAACGGTCAGATCGTCGACGATCGATGGACAGGGGTGTTTTGCAACGGCCAGGTTCTTAAAGGGGCGTAAGATCGCCGAATACGTGGGTGAACGAATCTCGCGGCGTGAGATCGCAAGGCGGCTTCGTGGCAGACGCCGGATTCACATCTGTGCAGTCGATTCCTACTGGGCGATCGACGGAAGCAGGATGGGAAACGGGACTCAGTTCATAAACCATTCCTGCGAACCCAACTGCAATCTTCGCATCATCCGCGGTCATATCCTGTTTTTTGCCCTTCGGGATATCGAGCCTGGCGAAGAGATAGTGCTCGACTACGAATACTCCTATCATTCTGACCGCAAGCAGTGTTCCTGCGGGTCTCGGAAATGCCGTGGAAAAATAAACAAGCTCGAGTAATGAGTCGTCTCAGCGAATGATCTGACGTAAAAATTCGATTCTTCTTGCGATCTCGGAGCTTGTCATGAGGCGAAAGCGTGAAGGGATCATGGCTCGCGTAGTGGCTTCGCGTGCCGCGACCAGTTCCTGGTATTCGACTGCCTGATCGTCGCGCGCCGGAGTGAACTCGGAGGAGACGAAAGCCAGGTCGTCATCAGTTACCTCATCGTGTCCGGCGAGCCTCGCCACGCGCCGGGACCTGATGAGGATTGATTCGATATCGGCTCCGGAAAGATGGAGCGGGCTGTTTATGATCGGGCCCCAGTCTGTGATCTGTTGCCCGATCCTGTTCTTCTTGACCATGACCTCTGCTATCTCGCGACGTTCATCCGCCGTTTCAGGGTAAAAGAGAGCGATATGCTCTTCGCAGCGGCCCTGGCGTTTGAGGTCAATCGGCAGCCGGTCGGGACGTGAAGTCATGAGTATCCAGAGAATGCGGCCGCGGTTCTCGGTATTACTCATGGCCGATGCGATCTTTGAGAAGACACGCTGATTGACGCCTGAATCGCCTTCGGTTTCACGCGTGCCGAGAGCAGCGTCAGCCTCATCAACCAGGACCACGATGGGCGCCAGGGATTCGAGCAGAAACAGTATCTTCTCGAGATTGGCTTCGGTCGAACCGACCCATTTGTCGCGAAAGTTCTTGAACTCGACCGCATTGAGTCCGCAATCCCTGGCAAAGCATTCTGACAGGAATGTCTTGCCGGTTCCGACTGGACCGCAGATCAGAATGCCCATGGGAGCCTCTTCACGGTTGCCGTTTCTGATGATCTCCGAGATGTCGCGCAGGTATTCCTTGGCTTCCCGCATGCCACCGACGCTGTCGAGACCATATCTTGGTGTGACGAATTCAATCAGTCCAGCACATTCGGCCTCAATGATCTCTTTCTTCTTGATTCGCACGTCCTCGAACGTCAATCCCTCGTCTGGTTCGCGCGCAGCGCAGAGCAGAGAACGCAGGTGAACCAGGTTCAGACCGGAGGTCATGGCAGCCAGCTGGTCGAGCGTCATCTCCTTTTTCTCGATCGGATATGCCTGCAGGAATTCCCTGGCGTACTCGAGGCGACGGGGCTCATCGGGATACGGGATTTCGATCGTCGCAAGCCGCGAGTTTTCGCGGATTTTGGGATGGATGTCGGATAATGATTCGGCCACCATGATGACGATATTGTCCATCTCCATAAAACGCGAGCTGGTCAGCCAGCGCTGCAGCGAGACCAGAGCATTCCGGTCTTCGCTTGAAAGGTGGCTTATCTCCCCGGCCGGAAATATCGTTTCCGGGAAGTTGATGATGACGGCGACCTTGTCCGAGTAATATAGAAACCGTTCGATCATCGGCAGGGCACGGGCCGGGTCTCGCGGCAACTGAGCCGCGGTTTTGAAATTGAGCAACGGATCAGCGACGCGTTGCAGCGAAATGAAGGCACGCAACGTTTCATCCGAATCGAATGTGATTCCTTCGCTCCGGTTGTAGAGAATGATCTGTTTATTACCCAGCAGTTCGCGTTGCAGGAAAGCGATGACCGAGACGTAACCGTTGCGCGATCTGATCAGATCATGAATGTTGTGATGTAACAGGAAGTGACTGGATTCCCCTGCCCGGTATTTGCGTGTCAGTTCCTCCGCCCATTCGGGCAGACTTTCGGCAGCGGAGAGTGAATGCGCAGAAAGTGCCATGTTACTCATCCTCCGCCACAGCGGGGCCATGTCTGTGTTCGGATTTTGTTGCGTAAAGATCCAAGACCGGGGCCGCCTGTGGCTTGGTAGATCACAATGGCGGCTTGTGGCCGCCCATTGACTACGGGGCTGTTTTCCGGAGGATCGGGCAAATCCGATCCTCGACAGGTGACTAGCGCTCTGAAAATTACTTTGGAGTGCTCGACGACGCTTTTTGAAGATTACTGTCGGGTCGGACAGGCCGAGCCTGGATGCTGAAGGTGATAAAACCGGTGACCGGTTTTTTATCTTCAGCAAAGAGGGTACCGGGGAACTCCCATTGTCTGGCCGCACTCAACGCCTGCTGGTTGACCTCAGGAAAAGATGATGAATGAATGTAGGCTCCGGTGACCTTACCTGTCGATGCGATCTCGACGCGAACGCGGATGAATCCTCCGAAGCCGGCCGCGATCAACTCCGCCGGAATTTCAGGCTGCACCTGTTTGATAGCAGTCTTCTGCAATTCCAGCGATTGGCGTTCATCGACATACCGTTCAGGTTCAACAGTTGTGTCCATATCGACGCTGAATGCGACGAGCAGAAAAAACTCGCTTCCATTGAACTGATCAGGCTTGGCTGACGGGCGTATGAATTTAACGTAATCCACTTGCGAGAAGCGAAGATTTGAGATCGCAAAGAAATAGGTCATCCCGCTTTCAATATCGAGTGGCTGAATGGAGTAGGAGATCGGCGGTCGAGCGATATCGTTGCCGAAATGGAGACCGATATCGGGGATCAGGCTGGTCCCTGGAGTGGTCCCATCGCCGGGACTCTGCGCGCCGTAGAGCAGTAACTCGAGTGATCGTCCATCGGGTTGTTTGGCGAATGAGATTCCAGCCGGCTTCGAGGTTCTGAAAACTTTTCGCTTTTCAGTGCTCAGCAGGGCAACATCGAAACCCGGATAGGTTTTTCGAAAGGACTCGATCCATTTTTCATCTTCGATCAGGCTGGTTGTGCGCATCCTGAAGACCTGATCTGTCAGTTCTCTCGAGCTTCCGGCGGGCGCCTTCAACTGAAAGAATCTGGCTGTCACAAAGATCGGTCGCGAACTCAGATCACGCGGGATGCCGTTGTCCTGTGCCAGGATATCGGTCCCCATCGTCAAGCTAATCAGGCAGGCGAGGATAAGGGGCTGAATGAGGCGGGATGCGCGGAGCGCACCGAATGAGAAATGGTTCATCGTCAAATCCTCTCAAATATAATTTTTCGTAACCGGTCAGGTGGTTATTGGCGTTCACCGGCCAGTGAGGGGCGTAATTGATTGGCTTCTCGATTCAGAGTATCGAGCTGGCTCATGATCGGGGCTGTCTGCTGCAGGATCTCCTTTGTAGTCTCGATCGAGGAGAGCAATGAGTCGAAATCCAGAGACAGGATATGTTCCGGTGTCGGCATCGTCACGACCTGATCGTTGACCAGCCCGAAGAAGTTTTCGATCATTTGCAGTTGCGCTTCGACCCGTTTAACGCTGCGTTCGATATCGTCGAAGGTCTGCAGTCGCCGGCGAAGGATATCCACGTTCTTTTCGTGCAGAGGTCTCGTGGCCTCGTCCGAATATTGGACGGTCCGCTCGGCCTGTCGAAGCTGATTCTCGACGGCCTGCCGGTTGATCGTGCGCAGGTGATTCTTGCGACGGCGATATTCGTCGAGCAGGTCGACGAACGCCTCCCACGTCGCCTCGAGCTCTCGCACCTGTGCAGGTTCCTCGGACAGACGCGCGAATTTCTTGTAGTTACTGGAGATCTGGTTCTTCATCCAGCTTAAATATTCGACTGCTTCGCGTTCCCGCGGATCGAACGTCTTGATCAATTCCATCCTTTGCCGGCGCCGATGATCATGAAGCAGATGCCGCGAGCGGCGGTCAACTATCTTTCGATAGAAACTCGAAGCGGGGACCGTCGCCAGATAAACACCCTCAGCGATCAGCCCGCCCGCCAGCACCAGGGAAGGATCGATGAAGCTGGTGGTCGCTGCATATGCCGCCGCCGCACAACTGAGCAGCAGCCCGCCGATGTTGATCGGTTCCTTGAGAGCTTCTTTTATATAGGAGATCTTCAGCTCCATAATCTATTCGGTCACTTTCCGTTCCTGCGCGGACGATTCGCCTGATCCTAGAGTGCGTTCAGAGTTGACTGAAGGCGCCCCTTCGCCAAGGGCTGGTGCGGCGGCTTCGGGCAGCATGCCCATCTGTTTTTTGTAAGCGAGCAGCATGTCCTGAGCTTCGATGTTGGCGATCTCTTTATCGATGCCCTGCATTCGACTGTCGAGCGTCGACGATGCAAGCTCGGCGCGCGCTTCCGCAGTGGCAACCCGGTTCGCGATCTTTTCACGCATATCGTCAAAGGTCTGTGAATCGTCGCCGATCTGGAAACTCGACATGGTCTGGGCCAGCCGTTCCTGCATCTGTGCCTGCTTGCTGGCCGCGATCAATTGCATCGCCTCGCCGGTCTTTCGGCGAACCTGAACCATATAATTGTCAAGGAACTCGCGCGCCTTGACCGATGCGACCTTCGCCTGTTCGTAATGCTGTTTGCTCGTGTCGAGTGCCCGTTGAGCTGTCTGCATCTCTCCGATCAGAGCGGTTGCGATGTCATCGTGACCGGTTCGAATCGCGGCTTTGATCTTGTTGTCGATGTCCGTCAACTTGACCTGGTTCGACTCGATCTCACGCGCCAGCCGTTTTTCAGTAGCCATGACCTGAGCAACGTTGTCACGCATCTTCGGAACCTGATCGCTCATATCGCGAATCAGTTGCTGCAATATCAATTCAGGATCTTCAGCGCCTTCAATCAATCCACCAAAAATGGAGCGAAACAGCCGTTTCAGTCTATTCCACATTTTCTATTGTTCTCCTCAGGAGCCAGCGATTTAATCTATTTACGATTGGCACAACCGTCAATCTGATCCCGGATACCAGTATCGGGTCTCGGGCGTTATTACCTTCTCGATCCGATTGCATCGAAAAGTGATACGTCGGCAGAGGGGTGGCGGTTCACAGACACGAAGAACTTTTTCAAATCTTTTGAATCTTCGTGAACACCCCATCGCAAAACAAGATTGAAGTATATCAGCAGCGCTTCACGTTGTCACATAATCAGTTGACAAGAGACGGTTTATCCTTGTCCGGCCCGGTGGCGAAAGAGAGGACCATTTCAGAAGAATTTCTGTCCACCGACACATGAACATGGTAGACTCTGATCGTTGCACCAATAAAATCCAAACCCAGGTCAAATCTTCTCACTTCGATATTTTATATTCAGGGATTTGTCGGTTGAAACGCCGGTATAATCTATGATCTGCCGCGACCGATCTGAAACAAGGGGGAATGATGTTCTTCGAACGCTTCCGGGTGAAGTCATATAAGCTGTTGATGATAAATGTTTTGCTGGTTATGGCGGCGTTCTCCGGAGAGGCGTCGGGAATGTCGGATAGCGTGGCGCTCTATTTTTCATTCAATCAGGGATCGACCTGGCCGACAGTCCCATCAAGTCTGCTCATTCAATCCCCGAGTTATATCAAGGTTCCCGCAGGTGCGGAATTGAAGGTGCATCTCATGCGTGATGGAGTATTGGTTGCGACCAGCAGGCTCACATTTCAGCAGCCGTTTCAGAGCGATGCGCTGATTCCGCCGGTGCCGGTCGCTTCGTTCATTCCGGAGGGCGGGCAGCAGAGCGCCGGCCAACCGCTTCCGGGAGCATCGCTCGTCCCGGGGTCGACCGATCTCACGAAAATTGCTCAGGATCCTTCAAAATACCGCCTTATGTGGGTTCTCTCGACCGGAGTCATGGGGACTCCGGGACGGGCGATCGCAACCGGGTCGATCCTGAGTTTGATCGATTTGAACTATGCAGCTGTCTCTTCGGCATCGATTATGGGCGATCAGAAACCTGGATCGATCCTCTTTTTCAATCGATATTCATCGAGCGCAAGTAATCCGCTGGTCGAGGATACCAGGCTGAGCATCGCCAATACGAATCCGATCGAAAGCGTCAATATCAGGATGTTTCTGGTCGATTCAGCCACCTGTCAGGTGACAAATATGAGTTTCTGCCTGGCGTCACAGCAATCATTATCTATCCAGATGAGCGATCTGGATCCCGGCGTCAAGGGTTATGTCATGGCGGTCGCGGTCAATGCGAATGGTGAACCGGCACAGTTCAACTGGCTGGTCGGGAATGCGATCGTCAAACAGCCGGCATCCAACATCGGGCGTCCTTATGCGTCGGTTCTCAGCGCTTATGCGGTCGCCCGCCGAAAAAACGACGTGATAATCAATAACAACGGACTGGCCGAAATGATCTTTAATGATGACCAGTATGATCGGCTTCCGGGAGAGATCGCATTCGATTCAGTTCCGAGCCAGGCGAATACCGTGAATTCGACTACTCTGTCGTTATACCGTCCGCTGACGGATATGACCGGTGGCGTATCGAGCATCGGTGTGCAACTGACCGGTTGGGGGATGGACAGCCAGAATCAGGTCGTCTCGTCAACTGGCAACCTTTCGTTGACCTGTTATCGCGACTTTTCATTGGCGTCTCTGCGTCTGACCCCGATTCCGATTGCTCAGTTTCTGCCATCAGGAACGACAGCCTGGTTCATTGCCACTTCAAACGACCTGTTGCCGTTGATGGGGGTGCAGCTCAATTCCGGAGATTACAACAGCGGCAGCAACGCCAGATCCCTGAACTTTTCGGCTGAATACCGGATAAAGATCCCCGTTCTGCCGGTGTCATGCGGGCAGTAGCAGAGTAGTTTCCAGTGAAAGAAGTTTCCAGTTTCCAGTCGCTTCTTCACGGCTTGCTTTGAGTCACAATCGCGACCTCTCACACCGGAATAATCCTTCACTCTCCAGAATACTGGAAACTGGAAACTTCTCCTTCTGGAAACCATTCACACTGGAAACCAGCTCACTCCTTTTTACGGATCACCCGGTGATAGACATCTCTCCAGGCTTCAAGATAAGGGGAATGACCGTCGTCTGATTCCCTCAATTGTTTGATGACAGGCTGTGTGAATTTATTGACGATGGCGTTGATCATCGTTTGCAGAGCTTCTTCCTGTTCGCTGTTGAGCGGGCCAAGCTTTTTACGGCTCCTTTCGAGTTCGGCCAGTGCGAGTTCAGCGGCTTGCTGGCGGAAGGCCCCGATGACTGAATGGATGTCACCCTCAGCGTGTGAAAGCAGAAACCGCTCTGCCTCGAGTTGGATGATCGATTCGGCCCGATGAGCTTCGCGTTCGCGTTCCGAGCGATTCGCTTCGGCAATCGATTGCAGATCGTCGATGTCGAAGACGAAAGCGTTGTCGATATCAGCGATTGCCGGATCGATATTTCGTGGTACGGAAATGTCGATCAGCAGCATCGGGCGATTGCGACGTGAGCTGAGGGCGCGCCGTATCTGGTCCTGCAGGATGAGGTAGCTTGTGGCGCCGGTCGAACAGATCAGGATGTCGGCTTCGGGCAGCCGTTTTTCGAAATCATCGAATGCGACCGGTTCGCCGCCGAGTTCACCCGCCAGACTCTGTGCGTTCTCGAATGTCCGGTTGGCGATCAGCAGCCGGCTCGCGCCGTAATTGAGCAAGTGCTTTGCGGCGAGCTCGGCCATTTCCCCGGCTCCGACAAGCATGACCGTCGATCCCTGCAGCGATTCGAATACTTTTCTGGCCAGTTCGACGGCAACAAAGCTGATCGAAACCGCGCTCGAACCTATCCCGGTCTCATTTCTGACCCGTTTGGCCACTGCGAAAGCACGATTCATGAGACGTGTCAGATGATGTCCCACGCTGCGCGCTTCCTGCGCAAGTTGAAACGCCTCCTTGACCTGACCTGTGATCTGCGGTTCTCCGATGACCATTGAATCGAGAGATGAAGTGACGCGAAATATGTGTTTCACCGCTGCCAGATCCGAATAGTCGTAACAATGCTGCCTGATCAGATGGTGATCGGTTTTGTGAAATTCCTGCAGAAATTGATAAAGATAGGAGACGGCGGCGATGGCCTCCTTTTCGCGCGGCGTGACAGCAATGATCTCGACGCGATTGCAAGTCGAAACTACAACCGATTCGTTGATGGTCTGCCGGTCGACGATCAACTCCAGCGCGGTGTTTATCGCCGAACCGGAAAAGGCCAGCTGTTCGCGTATTTCAACCGGCGCTGTTTTATGACTCAATCCAACCAGAACGATAGGCATCTTTCTTACTCTACCGGCAAATAGAAAATCCTGCTCGATTATCCGAACACATGATAGCCTCCGAGCGTACGTGCTCCCAGCCAGGTCAGCAACACGACGACGAACCCGACGATCGAGAGCAGCGCCACCCGCCGGCCACGCCAGCCCGCAGTCAGCCTGTAGTGAATTATGAACAGGTAGACCAGCCAGGTCACCAGCGCCATGACCTCTTTCGGATCGTTGTGCCAGTAACGGCCGTCGCGCTGATTGTTCCAGACGATTCCGGTCGCCACACCGAGCGTGAGCAGAACGAACCCGATCGTCAATGATCTGTATCCGATCTCGTCGCAGGTGTTCAGCGCAGGTAAACGCTGAAATACTCCGCCGAAATTCTTGGCTTTCAGATCGCGTTCCTGAATCAGATACATGACGCCGCTGACGAACGTCAGAATGAAAGCAGCGTATGAAAGGATGACCAGAGTGACGTGCGCCGGAAAGATGATCTGAGTGACTGTATTGGCAGTGATCGCTCCTTCGAGCAGGTTCGGCCTCTCATTTTCAGGCGCAGGAATAAGCAGCGAACCGAGAGTGAAAATAAAGACCAGCGGCAACAGAAATGTTGGCAGCGCGCGTGCCTGATACCGGAAGCTGATGCCGAGGTAGTAGGCCATGATCGCCCAGGCGATGAAAGAGCTGACCTCTTTTGGATTGACGATCGGAAAATGGCCCAGCTTCCACCAGTCGATGGCCAGTGCTGCTGTGTGTGTGACGAAACCGACTGTGATCAGAGTCTTCAATCGATTGCTCTGAGAATCGGATTTTGTCGCAAAGAGGATGATTGCGTAAAATGCGCTCGCCAGATACAGCAGCAGCGCGATCACCAGTAAAAATGTCATATCGTATACCAGGTAAAAAGGATGAAACTGATGATATCACCCGGACGGGAGCTTTGTCAGTCGTCCCGCGGCTTTTGAGCCCCCGCCCGGGGATATGGTAAAGTGCATTCTTAATATCGGCATCATCTCATCCTCTTCATATTCAGGCGGCCTGATTTTTATGTTGTCAAGAACAGCCCTTCTCTACCTTTCGCGCCAAACCGGCCTGAAAGGATTTTTCGCGAAATTTCCCGGATTCAGCCATGTCACGCGCCGATTCATCGCCGGAGAGAACATCAATGACGCTATCGAAGCCATTCGGGCGCTCAATAAACTGGGGATTGCTGCTACATTCGACCATCTGGGCGAGAGCACGACCTCGGAAGCCGAGGCTGAATCCGATGTCCGTGAGTACCTGCACGTGCTCGATCGAATCAAGGCCACAGGCGTCAATTCGAATGTCTCGGTCAAGCTGACGCAGCTCGGACTGGATATCGATCCCGATTTCTGCCTTGGCAATACCGGCCAGATCGTGCAGGCGGCGAAACGACACGACAACTTCGTCCGCATCGACATGGAGGACTCACCCAAGACCGATGCTACGCTCGGCATCTTCCGCCGGCTGTACGCTGAGCATGGAAATGTCGGAATAGTGCTTCAGGCATACCTGTATCGGACTGAAAAGGATATCGAGGATGTCCTTTCACTGGGGGCACGCATCAGGCTCTGCAAAGGCGCTTATCAGGAGCCCGAATCGGTCGCATATCAGGACAAGAGCGATGTCGATGCGAATTTCGTCAAACTGATGGGACGGTTGCTTCAAAGCGGCATCTACCATGCCATCGCAACCCACGATGAGCAGATGATCTCGGCCACAATCGAATTCGCCCTGCGAAATGATATTCCGAAAGATGCTTTTGAGTTTCAGATGCTCTTCGGCGTGCGTCGCGACCTGCAGCTGAAACTGGCCGCTGACGGCTATCGTGTTCGGACCTATGTTCCATACGGAGAATACTGGTATCCGTATTTCATGCGTCGACTCGCCGAGCGTCCGGCCAATGTCTGGTTTGTTCTTAAAAATCTTTTGGGGGAACCTGAGTTTATTCAAATCCTGCATGACCTGCTCGGGCGTCCATTCATTACCGCGGTAGAGTCTGAAGATCTTTCCGTCGGGAGAGATGATCGCGGTGCGCAGACCGTGAATGATCTGGTCCTTTTCCGGCCAGTAACTCAGTCCAAAAAAGCGTGCGATCGATTTGATCTGTTCGGGCGTGCCTGTAGCGAACTCCCACGTCGAGAAATCATTCTTATTATCGACTGAACTGTAATTCGCCGCATACTTCCGCAGAATCTCCGGAGTGTCATATGCCGGATCGATGCTCACGCTGATGAGGTGCGCTTTTCGGTTGAGATCAGGTGATTGCCGAACCAGCCGGTCGATTTCGGCGAAGTTCCTGCTCATGAGCGGGCAGTAATCGGGCAACGGACAGCGGGTGTAAATGAATGTGATGAGCAGTGCGCGTCCCTGATAGTCGCTGATCCTGACAGGTCGCCCGTTCTGGTTGGTCATTTCGAAATCAGGGAGTGAGGCGCCGACCGAGGGTTCGGCGCCTGTCTCCTCCTTGTTGATCAGATTCGGATCGGCCACAGTCGTGACGATCGGATTTTCGAGCCAGGTTCGATCGCCATCGACCACCAGCGTAGCCTGAATCTGGGCCCCGTTTTTCAGCTCGCCATAGACCCATTCATCATGCAGCTTGAACGGCATGGTCATGGCTTCCATGTATCCGGGGATCTCGTCGTGAGCGATTGTCACTTCGAGTTTCGATTGATCGGATGAGATGACTTTTCCGCGAATCTCGTATCGCTTAGCGCTTTCCGAAGCTTTCGGCGGCCCCGATTTGCATCCTCCGGAAATGACCAGCAGAAACGAGCTGAGCAAAATGACGATCAGCCTGATTGACAATTTGAATTTCATACTAACCAACACCTCCTTACAAGGAAATAACACGGGTCTATTTTTTCGCAAGCATACCATTGCGCAGGACGCGAAAGTCCTCCCCACGCCATTGAATTTCATCGCCGCGGAAACTGATCAGCCAGATTCCAAAGGTGATCATATCGCGGAACGGCACCAACCAGAAATATCGTAACAGGACGAAGTCCCGCAATCCGTATACTCCAATCAGAAACACCGGGATGAGTCGAATCGCAAGGGTCAGGCCGAGCATGTTCAAGGCGAATGACGAGAAATTCCATGCCGGCAGTGCAAGCAGAGCGGTGGCAGTGCCGTAGGTGAGGATCAACCCGCGATATCCCCAGGGTCGTGAGATTCTCGTCGAACGACCCCAGCGGAGCTGGTGACGCAGCATCGATCCGATTGTCAGAGGCCCGGAGACATGCTCGACCACGTAGTCGGAGAGGACGACCTCGTACCCGGCCTGGGCGGTCTTGTTTCCAAGCAGAAAATCATCCGCCAGATAGTCCGCGACAGATTGGAACCCCCCGAATCCTTCAAGTGTTTCGCGTCGCACGACGATTGTTGATCCGAGGGCGAATGCGACGCCTTCGAGGGCTCGGGATGAACAGACCTCAGGGCCGAATGTCGAAGAGATGCCGATGTTTTCGAGCAGACCGGCGAGGGTTTTCGCATTCGTTCCGCGATAGAGGCAGGTCACCATGCCGACCTGCGATTGCTGCATCGGAGCGATTACCCGTCGCAGGTAATCCGATCCAACGCGGATGTCGCTGTCGACAACCAGCAGCACGTCGTGTTTTGCCTTGCCGTACATGTTGTGCAGATTCGATACCTTGCCGTTGAGCCCGATCTCGTCAGCCGAAACGACAATCTCGATTTCGCGTTCGGGGAAATCACGCATCAGTCGCCTGATGATTCCGACAACCGGATCGTTCTCATCGCGGACTCCGAAGATGATCTGATATTCGGGGTAATCCTGCCGGCAGAAGCTCGCGAAGTTCTCATAAGCATGAGCATCGACCCCGCGGACTGGTTTGAAGATCGTCGCCGGCGGAGTGTAGCGTGTGCCGAGCGAACGCTGCTTAGCTCGATCGCGGAACCATAGCAGGCCGGCAACGACGGCTATCAGGTAATATACTATCGCTGCCGCAAAGCAGATCAATAAAGCCGTGCGGATGCCGAAGACCAGCCAGAAGAGCGCCGGTGATTCGATCTTCCCGAACGTGTCCATCGGAGCCAGATGTGAGTACAATCCACTCAAATGGCGTGCTGCTTGTGTGCTCAGATAAATTTCAATTCGGCCGGAGAGTGAGACCAGTGCTACGCCTGTCGCCACCAGAACCGTGCCCATCCACCGTTCTTTCGAGATGCGTTCCTGCAGGAAATAACGCGCTCCAACTGTGTTCGTTATGTAACTGATGGCCGTCAATGGGACTACAAAACTGAGATCGGCATAACTCAACAGGCTGATGAACGAAAAGAATGAGACGGCCAGGCAGGCTACACCGGCGATTAGAAAGGGATTTCTGATCATCCTTATGATCGAGCCGGCGAGAGCGCGCGGGCGAAATGAGACGTCACCGATCTGCTGCATGCCGCGAGCCGACAGAATCTCCCCGAGCGAAGAGGCCAGAATCAGGCTGGTCAGTAGCAGGAAGGTCTTCATGCCGCTTCACCATCCTGCCTGTCTGTCGTGGGCGTCGTCCGCTGTTCGGTTCCGGAGACCAATGCAACACCGGCACAGATGATAATCGTACCCAGCCAGCGGGCAGTCGATATCTTCTCACCCAGCAATTGCCAGGACATGATCGCGTTCAAGACATAGCCGAAAGCGGTTACAGGCAGGACATAGCTCAGATCGGCCCAGGAGAGGGCAATCAGGTAGAGACCGAAAAAGATGCCCAGAATGACGATCCCCAACCAGATGTATGGTGTGGTGAAGACCTTGACACCTATCTGCAGCAGTTCAATCGCATTGAGCGTGTCAATCTCGCCGATCGACTTCATGCCTCTTGTCAGGAAGACGTCGCCCAGCGTCTGAGCACAAATTGCGATGAGTAAAACCAGGAAAGTCCTCATAGCTAATGGGAGATCATGCCATGAGACCGGGGTCGTCGTCATGAGCGACGCCGGTCAGTGAAGAGTAAGTGGCGGGCTCGAATCCGGCTTCAACTATCGCTTGCCGCAGACGAGTGCTGATCAGTGCCTGATATTCACCGACTCCGTGCGGGTTCTCAGCTATCTCATGTTCGATGGCATCCGGTGAGAGAGGATGCATGTAAATTTCGCTCGGAACCGGCTCGATCCGCTGCAACAGAGCGAGCAGGTAGTCTTCGTTCATATCCCCGGATTGGAGCAGTCCGTATACCTTGTCTGCTTTGACGAAGTTGCGTCCTTTCAGGCGTCGGTCGCACCAGTGACCAAGCAGGTTGAAGACCGTTCCCCAGACGAGTTTGACCGGCAGGTTGCGTCGATCGATCGCCAGGCTGAGGCTCATCTCACCCTTGACTACACGCACGCGTCTGACGCCGAACTCTTCGCACAGTTCGATCAGTTCGTCGAAGATCACAGGATGCATGTGAAGGTGAGTGTGTCCGTCAACGTGAGAGAAGGGAAGTCCTGTTGCCGTAAATCGCTCGAACTGAGCGCGCATTTCGCGTCGCATTTCCCGTCGTGCAGATGGATTGAAGTAGTAATTCAATCCCGCCGAGAAAGGGTTGTCGCTGAACCGACCGTTTCCATTCGTGATGTGCGGAATTTCGCTGTGCGGCAGAGACGCCGCGCCCAGCACAAGCACAAGGTGGAGTCCGACCGCAAGATCAGGATGCTCACGTGCCAGTTCGACCGCTTGTGCGGCTGCCCGTTCGTTGACCATCAGGCTGGCGCTCGTCAGCACACCTCCGCAATGCGCCTGGATGATTGCCCGATTGACCGACTCGGAATATCCGAAATCATCGCCGTTTATGATGAGAGGTATGCTGGGCATGAATGAGTAAAAAGTAGAAAGTAGAAAGTAGAAAGTAGAAAGAGGAAGAATATACACCTCGAATGGTCTCGCTTTCTACTTTCTACTTTTTACTTTCTACTTATTCACAGTGGCCGCGATCGCATCGATTTCGATCTGGAATCCATGATGCAGCTCATTGACGGGCACGATCGCCCGCGCCGGTTTATGGTCGCCCAGAATGCGCGCGTAAGTCTCATTGACACGTCCCCAGAGCGAAATGTCAGAGATGAATACCGTCATCTTCAGGACGTGGCTGAGATCGCTCCCGGCAGCCAGCAGGATCTCCCGGATATTGTTGAGCACCAGTTCCGCCTGCCGCTCGATCTGACCGGTTTCTTTGTGCCCTGTCTTTGGATCGATCGGAAGCTGTCCGGCCACATAGACCAGGCCGTTATGCACGATCGCCTGCGAATAATGGCCCCCCGGAATGGGAGCGTTGGAAGTTGTGATGGGTTTGATGATCATGGAAAAGTAGAAAGTAGAAAGTAGAAAGTAGAAAGTAAAAAGTAGAAAGTAAAAAGTAGATGAATCAACCTTTTCTACTTTCTACTTTTTACTTTCTACTCTCATATGGTAATTACCTCGACCCTCGGAACAACGGCCGACTTCGGGATGAGGGCGGGCCAGTATGCGATTATCTCTTCGACCTTCGGGCGGCCTCCGCCGAAACCGGTCACAGTCGGTGGACCATTTAGCGCCAGCGGAGCCAGCTCCTTGGTGAATCGCTCGATCGAGGCGCGGTCCTGGGACCTTGCGCCGACACGCAGCAGCACCTCTGCCAGATCGGGCGCGGGTTCTCCGCCCAGACCTTCGTGAGTTGCATTGACGCCGATGAATTGCGAGAGAAGTTCTTCGAATTGCAGTCCCAGCGCATCAAGTCTGCGTCTCAGAATCGCATCGGCGGCTTTTGCCTTCTGCCAGGCATCGGGCCAGGCATAAATCAACCCTCCGACGGCCTTGAATCCTGAAGAGAAGCTGATCGAGACCTTGTACATGTCCGTTGCCGGAAGACCTTTAATGCCGGAAACGCGGACGCGGTTTTCGCCTTCCTGCTCGAGACTGATCGATTTGAAATTGGCGATCCCGTCCGGCGTGATGTAATTGTCCGGGTCACCCATTTCGTACATGAGCTGTTCGGTCACGCCGGCGACGGTGATTCGTCCGCCGGTTCCGGCATGCTTGGTGACGACGAATGTACCGTCCTCGCTCGCTTCAACGATCGGGTAGCCGATATCCCAGAGGTCTGGGATCGACTGCCAGTCAACCTGACAATTGCCGCCTGTCGTCTGGGCTCCGCATTCGATGATGTGTCCGGCGATTGTGCCGACGGCGATCTTGTCCCAGTCGTTCATTGACCAGCCAAATTCGTGCAGCATTGGCGCCAGCGCCAGCCCGGTGTCGGTGCAACGACCAGTGATGACGATGTCGGCATCCTGACGGAGCGCTTCGGCCATTGGGCCGGCGCCGAAATAGACATTCGCGCTCTGCACTCGATCACGGACAGTCGACAGCGGTTCTCCCGACTCCATATTTTCCAGTCCAATTCCATTCGCAATCAGTTCATCGAGGTTGCTCAGGATGTCATCGCCGGTTACAACGCCGACTTTGACCTTGCCCGTCAGGCCTAATTTCCTGACGACATCGGCCAGACCGGCGACGCACGACTGGGGATTGACTCCGCCGGCGTTGGCAATGATTTTGATTCCTCTCTCCAGACACTGCGGCAGCACTCTTTCGACAACATACAGAAAATCCCGGGCATAACCGGCCTTCGGATCGCGCAATTTCTGTTTCTGCATGATCGACATGGTGATCTCGGCAAGATAATCGAGCGTCAGATAGTCGATCGGCCCGCGCTCGACCAGCTGCACCGGAGCATCGATAGAATCTCCCCAGAATCCCTGTCCGTTGGCTATCTTGATTGTCTTCATATTTCTTCTTTCAACACTGTTGTTTCAGGCCGTTTTCATGCCCGAAGCTTCCTCGAGTCCAAGTTCCCTGATGAGTTGTTCACGCAGCTCGAATTTCTTGACTTTACCGCTCGGTGTCAGCGGAAAAGCCTCGACAAAACGGACGAACTTCGGAACTTTATGACGACCGATCGATGCCTTGCAGTATTCGATCACTTCGTCCTCGGTCAATTGCTCTCCGGCTTTATGACGGATCAACGCACAGACTTCTTCACCCATGAATGTGTCGGGGAGGCCGATGATCTGAGCTTCAGCGACCTTTGGGTGACGCATGAGAAACGACTCGATCTCAGCCGGATAGATGTTTTCACCTCCGCGGATGATCATATCCTTGACGCGTCCGACGATGTTGATATAGCCGTTCTCGTGCATGACGGCAAGGTCGCCGGAATGCAGCCAGCCATCTTCGTCGATCGTCTCGGCTGTCTTTTCAGGCATATTGTAATAACCCTTCATGTTTGAAAAGGCGTGTGAAAGAAGTTCGCCTGACTGTCCGATCTTTGCTACATCACCGGAGCCCGGATCGATTATTTTGATCGAAGTATGCGGCATTGGCAGTCCGACGGTGGCAGACTTCAACTCAAAATTGTCGGTGTTGAATGACTGAGTGACTGCGCCCGTCGTCTCGGTCATACCGAAGACGATGTTGCAATCGGCGCCGATTCGTTCCTTGATCTGCTCCATGAGGACGACCGGGACGGGCGTCGCGCCGGTGATGACCAGTTTCAGATCGGCCAGCGTGAACTCGCTGAAGCGTGGGTGATTGAGCATTGCCACGAGCATGGTCGGAACTGCAAAGGTGAAAGTGCCCCGCTCCTTTTCAAAAAGTTCCAGTTGTTTCAGTGGGTCGAAGTAGATCAGAGGAATCAGCGTGCATCCCAGATAGCAGGCATAAATAGTCGCTCCGAGGCTGCCGGCGATGTGAAAAAGAGGCATCGATGTGACATAACGCTCATGCTCCGTCAGTTCGCCTCGAGTGGTTGCGACGTGAGCCTGATTGACCAGTGCATGGTGGGTCAGCATGACGCCCTTTCGGGAATCCGGTCGTGCCGCTGGTGAACTGCATCTGAGCGACATCATGGACATCGACCGATGCCTGCCGATCACTCAGCTCCTCTTCCGATACCTGATCGGCCATTTCGAGGACCTGCGAATAGATCAAAGTCCCGGGTTTTGCCTGATCCGACAGAAGCACGACATGTTTGAGATGCGGTAGTTTTTCACTGACGATCGGCTGAGTCAGCGGATCCCGGATGTCTTTGATCTCCGGCAGAATCTGATAGATCGAATCGAGGTAAGAGTTTCCGCGCAACTCTTCGATCATAAAGAGTGTGTGAATGTCTCCCTGTTTGAGAACATATTCGATCTCAACTGAGCGATAGTTCGTGTTGACCGTCACCAGCACCGCGCCGATCTTGGCCAGCGCCGTCTGCAAAAATATCCATTCAGGGACATTGGTCGCCCAGACGGCAACGTGATGCCCTTTTTCAATGCCCAGTGCCATCAACCCCCTGGCCAGCCTGTTGACGATACGAAGATACTCGCCATATGTCAGACGCATTTCGATGCCGAATTCAGGATAGTCGTATACCAGGGCTTCCTTGTCATGAAATTCAGAGACGCGCTGATCGAAAAGGTCACCGAGGGTCACATCCATCAATTCGGTGCCGAAGTCCTCCGCCTCCCAGTGTGCCAGATCTCCTTTAAAGCCCATATGCAGCTCCTAATCATGAGGATACAGCGTGTATTAGTTGATCAACCGTCATCGCGGCGCTCGCTGACGCATGCGTTCCGGGATTATTTTACCGGCATAAAGCATGGTATTCGCGGTTCGGCAGCATGCCTGTCGCCGAAGCCATGCGGTTGGTGAAGTTGTACATGGCAGCGATCTCGATGACATCCCAGACTTCTTCCTGTGTCAGGCCGGTGTTTTTCAGGTGAACGATATCCTCTTCGAGGCATTCGTCCGGAGCGATGGTCAATTTGACCGCAAAATCGAGCACGGCCTCCATCCTGGCGTCGAGGCCGGCGCGTTTGTAGTCGATCGTGATCCGGTCCGCCTTGATCGGATCTCCGAGCGCTTCGCGCAGCGCCGCACCGTGAGCCACCAGGCAATAGAGGCAGCCGTTGGTCATCGAAACAGCGACGGCGATCATCTCGCGTTCCGCCGCGTTCAGATTATCCGTCGGTTCATGAAGCTGCTTGAAGTGCGAAAACCATGTCGACAGACGTTCGGGGCGATAGCTGTATACGCGAAAAACATTCGGAACGAACCCGATCTTCTGCTTCAGTTTTTTGAAGAGGCCCTGTAGATTCTCCGGCAACTGGTCCTCATTCGGAACGGGAAACCAGCTGATTCTCTCTTCGTCTGTCGCAATGTTTGATGACATATCGATGAACTCCAATAATCAGATCGATTCCCATGTGCGCGATTCGGCGGAACGCACGATCGCATCCAGGATGCGCTGATTGCGCAACCCGTCGACGAAGTTCGGAGACGGAATTCGCTCTTCGTCGATCGCTTTCAGTAATTCATAAACGGTATGAATAAAAGTATGCTCGTATCCGATGATGTGTCCGGCAGGCCACCAGGCCGCAAAGTAGGGGTGCGATGGGTCAGTCACGTAAATATCCTTGAACCCGCTGTTGGGGCCTTCATCGATATAGACTTCGAGTTCGTTCATACGCTCGAGGTTGAAGACGATGCTGCCACGGCTGCCGTTGATTTCGAAGCGGTTATAATTCTTTCGACCGGGGGCCATTCTCGATCCTTCGACGCTGCCAATGGCGCCGTTTTCGAAGCGCATCAGGGAGAGCGCCGCATCGTCGACATCGACCGGCGCCATCTCGTCCGAGCCGGGTAGCGGCCGCTCGGTGACGAACGTCTTGAGCATACCGGAAACTTCTGTAATCTCTCCAACCAGATATCGCGCCAGATCGATCGAGTGAGATGCGATATCTCCAAGGGCGCCTGAACCCGTCTTCGATTTTTCAAGTCGCCAGACGCGCGGAAACATCGGATCGACGATCCAGTCCTGCAGATATGTTCCGCGGTAATGATAAATTCGACCGATACTGCCTTCATCGATCATCTGCTTTGCGAGTGTCACGGCCGGAACTCGACGGTAATTATGGCAGATCATATGTATTACTTTGTTTCGCTCGACTGCGGCCAGCATCTCTTCGGCCTCGGCCAGCGTATTGCCGAGCGGTTTCTCGCATAAGACGACCTTGCCAGCTTCGGCGGCGGCTATCGCCTGCTCGGCGTGGGCTTCACCCGGCGTGCAGATGTCAATGATATCAATATCGTCACGTTCGATCACTTTTCGCCAGTCGGTTGAATATTCCTCCCAGCCCAGCGATTCGGCTGCATCTTTCACCGCCTGCTCATTGCGTCCGCAGACGACCTTCATGACAGGTTCAACCGGCAGGTCGAAGAAATGTCCAACCTGCCGCCATGCGTTGCTGTGCGCGCGCCCCATAAACTGGTACCCAAGCATTGCCACGTTCAGTTTTTTCTTCATCTGTTCTCCTCGGGTATGAGTCAAAAGTTAAAAGTTGAAAGTCAGAAAGTGAGTAGATTAAAACTGGATGATATTGCTTGCCAAAAGTAACACAAGTGATTCATGGATATTGGCATATCCGACTTTCAACTTTCAACTTTCAACTTTCAACTGAATTTCACCATCCAAGCTGCAGCAGAAACCTGAAAGTTCTGCCGTCGTTGAGAGTATTTGTGATCTGGCCGAAATTCGGATTGGCGAGTTCAGCGCCGGGTTCAGCGAATTGCGGCGTATTAAAAAGATTGATCGATTCAGCGCGAAAAGTGAGCGTAGCATCACGGGCGATGGACCAGACGCGTGAGAGCGACGCATTGACATTGCGAATCGGTCCCTTCCTGAATACATTCCGTCCGAGGTTGCCGCGCGGATCGGTCGGATTGATATAAGTAAAGGCGTTTCGCGGAAGCAGTTGTTGTGACGTATCCGGATCGGCGATCGTCCGACCGAGGATTGACTGATCGAGCAGATTCGGTCGATCTCCCCCGTTGCCGTCGACGTTGCCGAAGCCGGGGCCGTCTGAACCGGCAGTTACGTTAAAAGGGATTCCAGTTTTGATGAGCGTCACTGTCGAAAAGTTCCATCCTCCGATCGCCCGGGATATCCATCGTGCCTTTCGAAACGCGGTGACGGCCCCAATGACGTAATTCATCCGCCAGAGGAATGCGTGAGTTTGATCGAATGAGCTGGGTCCTTTCATGTCCCTGAAATTTTCGAACTCATACTGACTGCGACTGATGCGGGAATCGTTCTCATTGGCCGTGTTGGTGTAGTCGCTGCCCAGATCCAGGGCTTTACTGAACCAGTATGAGGCGTCGAATGAGAGTCCATGCCAGTTTTGAACGATGACAGAGACACGACCGGCATCGAAGTAACCGCGCGATGCGTTGATAACAGTTCGAATATCGGAGACATCGTTATTCGCTCTGCGCAGGTTGATCGTGGCCGTCGTTTGAGGTATGCCCGTCACCGGATGAGCGCGATTGAGATACCACATGTTGAAAAGTTTCATCGAGCGGCTGCCGACGTATCCGAACTGAACGCGGATGGCGCTGTTCCAGTCGGGCTCCCAGCTCAGGTTGTACTGATGGGAGTATGGCGTCGCCATTTCGGGATCGAGTTGATAGATCGTCGGGCGCGCGATCGGAAGCTGCCCGTTCGAATCTACAGAGCTGAGCGGGTTGATCAGGTTTGGAGCGTTGACGACGATCTTGTTATTGCCCGGCGGGCTGAAGCGAATCTGTTGAAAGGTGACAAAATAGATCTCACCGAACTGCGTGGCGTATGCTCCTCTGAAGATGCCCATTTTACGCGGCATCCGCAGGGCGAAACCAAGATTCGGCGCCAGATTGTTCATGTCACTGTCGAATGGCGCGCTGTTCAGGTCATTGACTTCTACGGGTTTGGTGACGGGTTGCCAGCGCAACCCGTAATTGAGCGTGAAATATGGTGAGATCTGCCATTTATCGCCGGCGAAAATCTGGCCTTCCCACAAGCGAAATCCCCTGTGGATATTGCCGATCGAGACGATATGAGTGCTGGGCGTGCCGAGTCTCAGGTTGGTTATCCCATCGCGTCCGAAATCGTTGCTGAATGAGAAGAACCCGCGGTGCACGTCGGTTTCGCTGCCGTTGACCTGGCGGCGCGTCAGACCAAAGCCTGCCGACCAGTTGTGGGAACCGCTGATCGTCTGCATCAGTGCGGCAGAGCGAATCTGGTTCTGCGCGCGATCGATCGGGATCATGCCGCCAGGACCGAGACCCGTCAGCCCTGCAGTCGTAACATATGCGCCGACGGCGTTCTCCTCTGGAACCAGCAGCGATGTCAGTCGATCATAGCTGAGCGAAAAATTTGTCACCGTGCCGGCGTTCCAGCTCCGCGTCCAGACGATTCGGGCCAGATGTGATTTGGTATCCGTGTCGGGATTCTGGCCCGCAACGAATTGAAAGGCATCTACGCTTTGCGATGTGAAGGAGTACTGGAGCGTCAACTGATCAATCCCGGATAAAGTCTGATCCAGTCTCAGGTTGGCCTGATTGCTGTCGATCGACTGCGGGGCATTGGTGTTCAGCGCGCGCTGATTGATATCGGTCCGATTCGGAAGTTCTGTCGGATAGGCCGCCAGATACCTTGCGACGATTGCCCGCACTGCCGGGTCGGTGGCGAGCGGTGTCCGTTCGTCAGGCCTGGGCACCAGAACGTTGCCGTTAACCATTCCGCGAATTTTCTGCTGGGCACCCTCGACGAACAGTTGCGCCCGGTTCCAGAGCGGAGCAGAAAAATTGAATCCGTAATCATTCTCTCTGGCCGGTTGGACCTCACCAACCTGGAAGAATGTTCGTGCGCTGAAGACGCTGTTTAGGTGGGTCTCATAGACTCGACCATGAAATCCGGGACGCAGTTTTGCCGGGACAGTGATCGAACTCCGCGGGGCATTGCCGAACTCAGAGCCGAAGTAGCTGTTCGCCGGATTGAACTCCTTTTGAATGGTCGCCGTGGTGCCGAGACGGACGTTGAGCTCCTTGAGTGCGTTGTTGTCGACCAGATTGAACTGCACATTTTCGTTGCGGCGGCTTTCGCCGGCTGATGTATTGGCCTTGCCGAGCATGTTCAGCTCGACGCGTTTGTTGCCTTCATTCTGTTTCGACTCCTCTTGCGCCGGTGTCTCGGGCCTCGACTCAGGTTCGGCCGGCTGCTGCGCCAGACCGCTCGCGGTCAAGGCCAGAATGGTAATCAGGACACGGATAATCTGTTTCATGTTGATTGGGAAGGATTGAGTAAAAAGTAGAAAGTAGAAAGTAAAAAGATATGTTCAGTGCCTGATTTTCAATCTACAATCGTTCTTTCTACTTTCTACTTTTTACTTTCTACTTATTTTCGATAGTCTTTTTCAGGACCTCTGCGAAAGCGGCGCTGTAATCCGGGTTGCCGCCTCTGGAAAGTGAAAGCCATGGGCTCATGATCGTGCAGCGCAGCACCTTGATCTTGCCGACTTCGGCGAATTGGCCGGGATCGATGCCGACCGCTTCAAGATGTTCTTCCATGCTGTTCTTTCCGTCTGCGCACAACATGCCGTATTGCTGCCAGGTCAGAGAAGTGCTCGAGATGATGAAGTTGTGATGTTGAATCACGCTGTCGGGGCGGAATTTCAGCTCGTCATATATCGTCTGGTTGATGCGGTTCATTTCAGCAAGGTTCCGATTGCCTGATTTGTTGACAATGAAGCAGAAGATGTTGCCGTCCGGCGGATCGGTCAGCATGTGCAGGAGGATGCCGTTGCGGGCCAGTTCGGGTTTCAGTTCGCGCCCGATTCGGTAGCACATCTCCTGAGTGCTTTGAATGCTCATGCCGATCAGCGCGCCGTATCCGCTTTGATTGAGCGGCACGACACGATGCGCAAACCAGGCCGCGGCGGCTGCCGCTCCAGGCTTCGACCCCTCGAGGATATGCTTTCCGATGAATGGACGGTCACGCCGCTCTTCGTCGTGAAAGATATACGGCGCCTCTGTCGAAACCAGGTCCTTCACACTCGCATTGCGAAATACGATTGTTCCGCAAGGATAGGGTATATAGCCGAGTTTATGCGGGTCGATCGTCATCGAATCCGTGAATCCGGTAGATGAATAACTTTCGAACAGCTCGTCGGTCGGCCAGGTCTGTGTCAGCTCACGGATGGCGGATGGAGTAGCGACCGGCCGGTTCTGTGCATCGTAAAAGAGCGTTTTAACATATCCTCCCCAGGCTCCGTCTGAGTGGTGATAGAAGGCCAGCCCCTGACGGCGGGCTTCTTTCTGCAGTGCGACTATCTTGTGAAGTTGATCGACGGCACCCTCCTCGGTCGTGCCGAGAACTGAAACCAGGGCGATGATCGGAATCCGTCCGTCGATGCATCTTTGTATGCGCTCGCGCAGCGAATCAATATCCGTTCGAAAATGTTTGTCGACGGGCAGGAGAATTATCTGGTCGCGCCCGATTCCCAGAGCCTCGACCACTTTCTGCATCGAATAATGGGCCGTGGCAGGTATGAGGATTACTCCGGACGCGATGGAATCATCATTCAGCTCCGCAAAGAAACGCAGAATCCCTTTGCAGGATATCGAATTGGACGCAAGCTGGTGGTCGATCATCTGCTCGACCTGCAGCGCTGTCAAATCAGGATTCCTGCGCGCATAAGCAATGCAGAGTCGCGAACGCAGGCTGAGCACCTCGTCGACATCCAGGTTGAGCAGTTTCCAGTTATCATCGGTCGTCGCCAGATCGATCACCTGTCCTGTCGGAAGAGAGATCGATAGATCGTCCAGATTGAGCGACCGCGCCACATTGCGCGCCGCGATCGGGTAATACTTGAGGTTTCGCGCCACCCAGAGCGCTTCGAAATTAGCGATTGTACCTCCGGATGTGATGTGGCCCCACGATTCGTCACTGTATCCCATCAGTCGCGCCAGCTGCCGGCCCACTTCGATTTCGTACTGAGTCGTGATCGGAGATGATTCCAGGCTGACATTGTTGGGGTTGTGAAGCATGGCCGCGAAATAGGCCGCGACTGCCGGCAACAACTGTTCGCCCAGCATATGCCCGATATACCTTGGACTGTAAAAAGGCACATCGCGTTTCAGATTGGCAAGCAGCGTCAGAAATTCCTGCTGGATCAGTGCGCGCGAGCGCTCATAGGCGTCTTCGCGTTTCGCCTTTTCTGTGATCAGGATGTCGTCTTCAGGATGGAAGTTTCGCCGCCAGAAGACGCAGTCCCGCAATGCCTCGAGGACCAGCTTTTCGAGCAGCTCGGCGTTCTCGGCCTTGGGACCCAGAAACCAGGGATAGAAAGTTGTTTCGTCCATAAGAAAAAGTAGAAAGTAAAAAGTAGAAAGTAAAAAGTACAATGCAAAAAGAGAGTGGCCAGAATGGAGAGCAGGATTGCCCTTCATATCTTTCTACTTTCTACTTTTTACTTTCTACTGATTACTTGACAAGCATAGTGACGTTGTTTACTGTCCCAAAAACCTGCTGTACTGTCAATCACTTGTCATAGTCAAATCGAACCGTCATGCAACCGATCAAGTCACACGTCGACAGGAGTTCAGAAATTTATCTGGCCAATCACTCCGCCAATCTGGCGAGCATAGAGCGATTGCGTATGGAGTTGCTTCAATCGACGCTTGGCGGTGGCGAGCAGTATGTCAAGAGGCATCTTTCGCGGGGTAAGCTTTTACCGCGCGAGCGCATCGAGATGCTGCTGGATGAAGGCTCGTATTTTCTTGAGATAGCTCCTCTGGCCGGGCACGGAATGGATAATGAGTTCGTTGGAGCGGGTGTGGTCGGTGGTGTGGGACTGGTTTCGGGCAGGGAATGCCTGATCATCGCCAATGAAGCGACGGTCAAGGGCGGCGCGGTGAGCGAGATCGGGCAGCGCAAGAACGCCCGTCTGGCTGAAATAAGTGCCGTCAACCATCTGCCTTCGATCACTCTGGTCGAATCGGCCGGGGCTGATCTTCCGGTTCAGCACAAGATCTTCGTTCCCGGAGGCGCGGGGTTCAAAGAAATAACTCGCCGGTCGAAAGCACGCATCCCGAGCGTCTCGGTAGTCTTCGGCAATTCGACTGCGGGCGGTGCCTATCTGCCGGGAATGTCCGATTATGTCGTCATGATCAAACGGCAGGCTCAGGTGTTTCTGGGCGGTCCTCCGCTGGTCAAGATGGCGACCGGGGAGACCGTCGATGAAGAGAGCCTGGGCGGGGCCGAGATGCATTCGAAGTTGTCAGGTCTGTCCGATTATCTGGCTGAGGACGAACTGGACGGTTTGAGGATTGCGCGCGAAATCGTCGCACACCTGCCGGCCAAATCGACAACGCATCGCGAACGCACGCTCGATCCGATCTATCCGTCCGACGATCTGCTTGGAATCGCCTCGGTGGACATTCGCGTTCCTTTTGACGTCAAGGAGATCATCGCCAGGATCGTCGACGGATCGATGTTCGAGGAGTTCAAATCCGTTTACGGCACGACCCTTGTCACAGGATGGGCCCGAATTCACGGCAATCCGGTCGGCATCCTGGGCAATAACGGAGTTTTGATCTCGGAGGCGGCCGCGAAGGGCGCTCAATTCATTCAACTCTGCAACCAGCAGAACATTCCGCTGATCTTTCTGCAGAATATCACCGGATTTATGGTCGGCAGAAGCTACGAGGAACAGGGGATTATTCGCAATGGCGCCAAATTGATCAATGCCGTATCGAACTCGACGGTGCCGGCTATCACAGTCATGATCGGCGGATCATACGGGGCGGGGAATTACGCCATGTCCGGACGCGCCTACGATCCGCGATTCGTCTTCACCTGGCCGAACCATCGCATAGCGGTCATGGGCGGCCCGCAGCTGGCCGGAGTTATGGACATCATCAAACGAGATGCCGCCGCGCGGTCGGGACAGCCGGTTGACGAGGCGAAACAGGCGCTTATGAAAAAGATGCTCGAGGATCAGATCGATAAGGAATCTGATCCATATTTTGCGACAGCCAGACTGTGGGATGACGGCATCATCGACCCGCGCGATACGCGAACAGTGCTGGCCATCGCGCTTTCGGCGGCCTTCAATCGGCCGGTCGAAGGAACAATGGAATGGGGAGTCTTCAGACACTGACCGGACCATGATGAAACCGTTCAAGAAAATACTGGTCGCCAATCGCGGAGAGATCGCACTGCGCATCATGGCCACCTGCCGGACGATGGGCATATCGACTGTGGCGGTCTATTCCGATGCTGATCTTCGGGCAGCGCACGTGCTGGCGGCGGACGAAGCGGTTCGACTTGGCGGCGCCGCGAGTGCGCATTCCTATCTCAACATCCAGCGGATCATCGATTCAGCCCGCAGGACAGGAGCTGATGCCATTCACCCTGGATACGGGTTCCTGTCGGAAAATGCCGATTTCGCTCAGAGTTGCGCTGAAGAGGGTATCGTTTTCATCGGTCCTTCGGCTCAGACGATTCGCTCGATGGGGCTTAAAAGCGCGGCCCGCCGTCTGGCAGTGTCGTCCGGTGTTCCGGTCGTTCCCGGATATGACGGCGACGAACAGGGCAACGATCTGCTTCTCGAACATATTAATAAGATAGGCGTTCCGGTGCTGATCAAGGCGTCGGCCGGAGGCGGCGGAAAAGGCATGCGCGTCGTGCGGTCTTCGGACGATCCGCTGGAAGCAATCGAAAGCGCTCGCCGTGAAGCTGAAAAGTCATTCGGGGACGGTCGCCTGCTGCTTGAAAAGTTCATCGAACACGCCCGCCACGTCGAGATTCAGATTCTGGGCGATGAGCAGGGAAATCTGATTCACTTGTTTGAACGGGACTGCTCACTGCAGCGCCGTCACCAGAAGATCGTCGAAGAAAGCCCATCGCCGGCCCTGGATGAATCGCTTCGCTCGCGAATGGGTGAAGCCGCCGTCAAAGTTGCCCGCGCAATCGGATATTCAAATGCCGGTACGGTCGAGTTCATACTCGCACCTTCCGGCGAATTCTATTTTATAGAAGTCAATACGCGCCTCCAGGTCGAGCATCCTGTGACAGAGATGGTCACCGGACTGGATCTGGTTCGCTGCCAGATCGAAATCGCTGAAGGCAGGTCACTCGGCATAACTCAGGATTCGATCGCGCATCGCGGCCATGCAATCGAAGCGCGACTCTATGCCGAGGACCCACTCAACGGGTTCCTGCCTTCGACAGGCAGAATCGTCGACTGGAATATCGATGCCGATTTTGCGTCCTTTTCTCCATCTGCCGAAGGACATGGCCTGCGTGTCGATGCGGGAGTCACCTGTGGCGATGAAGTCGGAATCCATTACGATCCCATGCTGGCCAAAATTATCGCTCATGCTGGCGATCGCGACAGCGCCATCAGGAAATTGATTCACGCCTTGAAACATACCTCGATCTTCGGCGTTCGCACGAATCGCGAATTTCTGATCGCACTGCTCGAACACCCTGATTTCATCGAAGGAAAAGCCGATACAGGATTTATCGGCGAAAACCTGAATCGGCTCATCTCCCCCGAAGAGAATCCGTTTGATCAGGCGGCGCTGGTGGCCGTTGCGCTCTACCGTCAACATTACCAGCGCGATTCGCATCCTTTGCTGCGTGAGTTGCCCGCCGGTTACAGGAATAATCCCTGGCGGGGCCCGCGACTCAAGGTTCGCCTGCGGGAAAAAGATATCGATATCTCGTGGCGAAATGTCGGCCAGGACAGTTTTCAATTCGATTTTCCGGGTGTCACCGTCGATGCACAGGTGGTATTCTGTCACGTAAATTCGATCGGGATCGTTCTTGATGGTGTGTTCAGTTCATACAGGTTGATAGCTGACGGCGACTGTTTGTTCGTTCATTCAACATCGGGCGCATGTGAAATCGAAATATTGCCCAGGCACCCGGTCCATCATTCGATGGCTGAGGAAGGATCGGCAAATTCGCCGATGCCGGGACAGGTGATCAGGATTCTGGTCGAGGTCGACCAGGCTGTCTCGATCGGCGATCCTTTGATCGTGCTCGAAGCGATGAAAATGGAGCACACATGTCGGGCCGGGGTGAACGGAACCGTCGAAAAGATCATGGTGGGGCAGGGAGAAGTAGTCGGCCCGGGTCAGGTTCTGATTCAGATCCGATCAAATGAGGACTGATATAACAGATCAATAGATTTGGAGGTAGTCATGTCAACAGCCAGCGTCACGGCATCAGAGCACGAATTTCCTTATTTCACTGAAGAACACGCGATGTTGCGCGAAACCGTCAAACAGTTTTGCCAGAAAGAGATCGCGCCATTCGCCGAAGAATGGGATGAAGCAGGAATTTTCCCGCGTGAAATTTTCAACAAGGCTGCCGATCTCGGGCTCTTCGGAATTCGCGTCGATCCGAAATGGGGCGGCAGCGGGCTTGACTGGTGGGCGACAGCAGCCTACCTCGACGGGCTCTCATACGCCAACAATGGCGGAGTTGGGATGGCGCTCATGGTGCAATCGGATATCACCATTCCTGTACTCGAAGAGCTTGGGTCGGATGAACAGCGGGAAGAATTTTTGAAACCCGCAGTGAGCGGCGAATACATCGCAGCCCTCGGCATCAGCGAACCGGGTGGTGGATCGGACGTTGCCAATATCAAGACCCGCGCCCGCATCGATGGTGACGATTTCGTCATTTCAGGACAGAAGCTGTGGATCACCAACGGTACACGGGCCGATTTCATCATCCTCGCCGTTCGGACAGGCGATGAAGGACACAAGGGGCTTTCGATGGTCCTCTTTCCGACAAAGACCCCGGGTTTCAGTGTCGGCAAGAAACTCAAGAAGATCGGGAATCTGTCATCGGACACAGCTGAGCTGTTCTTCGACAATTGTCGTATCCCGCGCAGATATCTGCTCGGCGAGCTGAACAAGGGCTTCTACTACACCATGATCAATTTTCAGGGCGAACGTCTGGCGGCGGCTCTGGGAGCCGTCTACAAAATGGAACGGGTGCTCGAATATGCGATCAACTACGGCAAGGAACGTCATGCGTTCGGACAGCCGATCGGATCGTTCCAGGTCTGGCGACACAGATTTTCAGAGCATTTGACGAGCATCGAAGCGGCCAGATGGCTCTGTTACCGCGCGCTCGACCTTATGAATCGAGGCGAGAAATGCACACGCGAAATCACCATGGCCAAGCTCTTCACGAGCGATCTGGATCAGAAGGTGATGTACGATTGCATGCAGATCATGGGCGGATTTGCCTACACAACCGAATATCCTGTCGGACGCGCCTGGCGCGATGCCCGTCTCAATACGATCGGGGCCGGGGCTTCGGAAATTATGAAAGAGATTATTGCGAAAGACGCGAAGCTCTGAAATGGCACAGACATGCGTGAATGGTTGCCTTCAGGGACAATTATCGGCAGATACCATATCTCTTCGCGATTGAGCGCGAATGGGCTGGGTGAGGTCTACCTTGCAAGTGATACCTCCGCCGACAGGGATGTCGCATTGAAGCTCCTTCCGTCGGAACTTGTGGTTGAAGATGCGACGGTTAAAAGATTCATCGGAATCTATAAATCCATCACACAGCTTCGTCATCGAAATATCTGTCAAATCTATGAAGGCGGCATCACTGAAAACGGGCGGCCGTACATCGCGATGGAGTACATCAAGGGGCAGTCGCTTGATATGCTCGGGTACGGGCACCAGTTGAATCTGGCGGAGCTGATCGAGATCGTGATTCAGATTGCCGAGGCGCTCGAGTATGCTCATCAGAAGGGATGGCTGCACCTTGAAATCAAGCCGTCAAATCTGATTATTAAGCAGGGGCTGAAGGTTCTGGTGCTCGATTTTGGGCAGAGCCTCGCCTTTCCTCCATCGATGTCGATGGCCGAACCGCTCAGATTGACGCCGGGGAATGCAGCATACCTCAGTCCCGAACAGGTCTCGGGCGAAAAGCCCGATCAACGGGCCGATATATTCAGCCTGGGAGTGGTCTTTTACGAACTGCTGGCCGGGCATACACCCTTTGTCGGCCTCAATGTCGATGAGGTATTGGCATCCGTGACGCTGGCCCAGCCTTTGCCGTTGACGGAATTTCGCGAAGATTTGCCGGCTGAACTGACGATGATTGTGGGCAAGGCTCTGGCAAAGGATCCGGGTGAGCGTTACCAGACGATGGCTGAGATGGCGCGCGACCTGCGGCAGTTGGGCACGCGTCGTGACACCTGGTTCGCATCCGCAGAAACGTCGATCGATGCAGTGGCCGAGGCGCTTGGAGTCAACCTTCCTCAGGGAAAATCCGTTGCTGATCTGCGTCAGTCAGGCAGGAACCAACCGAACAAGGGCGACAGACTGGCTCCCGGATCTTTCATCGAGGATCTGAAAAAAGCGTTCACCACCTTGCTGGAAAACTCGTTGAAGAAGAGGGGCGGCAAGGCCGGCGATATGATGGTATTGACTGACCGGTCTTTTCTGCAGGATACGAAAGATCTGCTCAAATCCTGGTGGCGCAGGATTCTGGTCATTACGCTGTTCATCTTCGGGCTGATTTGGGCGATTCCGCTGGCCTGGCAGTTATGGAGTGATAATGACGAGAAAGAGAGATTGCCTGCCGGTCTCAGAACGAACCTGCTCACCTCAGTCGGAAAAGTCACCGACGCTGCCATCTCACCAGATGGCAAGACAATAGCTTATTCCGTCATCGAAGGCGATATTCAGAACCTGATGGTCAAGGATCTGGATAACCCCGAAGTTTTCAGGATCGCTACAGCCAAAGGGCTGGAGTTTCGCGGTCTCACATTTTCTCCGGATGGCCGTTCGGTGGCATTCGTTAAGGGGCTGCCGTTCAATTTGGGGGAACTTTATCGTGTCCGTATACGAGGCGGCATCGAAGAGAGGCTCAGCGATCAGCCGGTGATCGGAGCCCCGGCCATCTCTCCTGATGGCAGCCGGTATGCCTATGTCGCAGCCAACTCCGATAATTCCGAAACCACACTGGTGATCATAGAATCGAATGGGGTTAAGCGACCGATTGCCAAACGAAAGAGCCCCCTGTTCTTCTACCCTGGAGGTCTGGCGTGGTCTCCCGATGGAAAAAGCATTGCCTGCGTGACAAATGATTCGTCCAGCAGCTGGTATCTCAAGATCGTTTCCATCGCTGTTGACGAGACCGGTGAGAAGACCCTGAATCCAGGCCCCTGGTCCGAGATCGAGCGCATCGTATGGATGCCCGATGGCCGGGGCCTGATAGTCTCCGCCAGCGGTCCATACAATCGATCGATGCAATTGTGGCGGATTGAAATTCCGACTGGAGAAGCCTTCGAGATCACAGGCGATAAGAGCGATTATCGTGGCGTCAGTCTGAGCGCCGATTCAAGGTCGCTCATCAGCGTTCAGCATGAATCACTGTCCAATATCTGGATTGCATCGGGATCCGACATCAACAGGGTCCAGCAGTTGACGCGCGATGTAGGCGATGGAATAGATGGATTGGCCTGGACCGCGGACGACCGCATTGTTTATGTTTCATCGGCCGGCGGCCGTGAAACGATCTGGATCACCGGTTTGAACGTCAACGCGCAAAGACCTCTGCCGGTCGCCCCGGAAGGCGGCGCTGGTGGAGAGTATCAACCTGCGGTGTCGCCCCTGGGCAATAATCTTGTTTATGTTGTCGAACGACCGAATGGGACCTATCTTTGGCGCAGCGAACTCGATCGCCGAAACCTGAGACGGTTGACCGATGAGAGCATGGTCTTCCATCCGGTTTTCACCGCCAATGGGCGCGGCATCATCTATTCAGTCCTGAGAAGCCGGCGACGCGTCATCGCGCAACTCGACATTGATGGCGGGGCTCCGAAAACCCTGATTGAAAAACAGGCATGGCGGCCCGTTCTTTCTCCTGACGGTACAAAGCTGGCATGCAATTACCGGGACGAGGCAACGGGTCAATGGAAGATCGGAATTTTTTCATCAAGCGGTGGGTTGCCAATGTCGATATTTGACGGACCGGGTTCATGGCATCGCATCATTCGCTGGCTGCCGGATGGGCAGTCTGTCGCCTATCCGGTCACAACCGGAGGAGTCACAAATATCTGGGTCCAGCCGCTGGCAGGCGGAGCGCCGACCCAAATGACCAATTCACGAATTGGTCGCATCTTCGATTTTACATGGTCGAACAGTGGCCAGTACATCGCTTTCGCTCAGGGATGGGTCTCCAGCGATGTGGTGATACTCACAAATTTTAGATAATATTAGTAACTGCTCAGCCTATACTGGTGAGTGGAAATTCCACAGGAGCAGTGCATGGATAAGCCTTCGACGAACCTGAGCGTATCCGAGATTCTGGCTGAAATCGCGTCTGTGACACGCGATGTCGCCGCAACATTCGGCCATCTAAACTCCAATCAGTTGAACTGGAAGCCAGATGAAGGCCAGTGGAGCATCGGACAGTGCCTCGATCATCTTATAACAACCAATTCGCACTATTTCCCGGTAGTGGAGCAGGTGGTAAATGGTGACTATTACGCCACGTTCTGGCAGCGTGTTCCAGTCATTCCAGGGTTTTTCGGCCGGATGATGCTCAATGCGCTCAATCCGGACTCAACGCAAACGTTTTCAGCACCAAAAGGATTTCAGCCTTCACAAAGCGATATCGATGAGGGTATTATCAGTCGCTTCTTAGAACATCAGCGGAGGCTTGGCGAAATGATCGATTCGAGCAAAGACAAGCAACTTGATAAAATAATCATCGCCTCGCCTGTCACTGGTATCATCACCTACAGCCTGCTCAATGCCTACCGCATTCTGGCGATACACGAGAGAAGGCATTTCAGGCAGGCGAAACGCGTCCTGCAGCATCAGGGATTTCCAATATGAAGATCAACTGATCCAAATCGCGAGTTCGACTTCAACGGCTCGACACGCAAAGCCAAAACCGCCTTAACGGCGGGGGTGTGTCCGGTGGAAGGGCCGAAAGAATCTCAATTATCGTCTCGCCGGGATCGGTGATCGACGACTCTTCCTGTCAAAAATATGAGTGAACAATTGTATTCGGTTCCATCCGGGTCTCAGAATGAGAACCCCGGGCCGGCCGGCAGTTCCGGCTGGTTTTCTGTTGTTCGAGAAGCGCTTCGAGGTTCGCATCACGACTTCACATCCGGCAGCATTGGCAAAGCCATATTCCTGCTGTCAGTTCCCATGGTCCTTGAAATGGCCATGGAATCTCTCTTCGGCATCGTCAACGTCTATTGGGTCTCACATCTGGGTCGTGACCAGACGGCCGCAGTCGGCATCACTGAATCACTGCTGACGATCGTCTTCACCGTCGCAATGGGACTGAGCATGGCTACGACCGCTCTGGTTGCCCGCAGGATAGGTGAAAAAGATCATGAAGGTGCTGCCAGGGCCGCCGTCCAGTCGATTGTTCTGGGGATTATTGTTTCGATTCCGATTGCGCTCATCGGCGTTTTTGGTTACAGCCGGCTCTTCTGGATGATGAACGCCGCGCCTTCGGTTCAGTTGGCCGGGCGCGGTTACATAAGCATGATCTTCGGCGCCAATGTGGTCATCATGCTGCTCTTTCTGATCAACGCGATCTTTCGCGGTGCAGGCGATGCCGCAATCGCCATGCGGGCCCTCTGGATCGGTAACATCATCAATCTGATCCTGGATCCTTGCCTCATCTTCGGGCTCGGCCCGTTTCCTGAGCTGGGAGTGACGGGATCGGCGATCGCCACCACAATCGGCAGAAGCTGCGGCGTGATCTATCAATTTAACCGGCTCTTCGGCGGTCACAGTCGTGTGCCGATAAACTTCAGCCAGTTCCGACCGGATTTTTCGATGATGTGGAGAATAGTTCGAATCTCTACCGGAGGGATGCTTCAGAACATCGTCGCGACAGCCGCCTGGATGTTCCTCATGAGCATTGTCGGCAAATTCGGCAGCGCCGCTCAGGCCGGCTATACAATCGCCATTCGCATCATCATCGTCGCGCTTCTGCCCTCCTGGGGAATGAGCATGGCGGCGGCCACGCTGGTCGGCCAGAACCTCGGGGCGAAAAAGCCGGATCGTGCCGAAAAATCGGTCTGGCTTGCGGCGCACAGCAATGCCATTTTTCTGGGTACTGTGGCGATCTTCTTCATCTTCTTCGCCGAGTACCTGATCAGCATCTTCACGACCGATCCGGCAGTCGTGCCTTATGGCGTCGATGCGTTGCGTTACATCAGCTATGGCTATGTCTTTTACGGCTACGGCATGGTCATGATCATGTCGTTTAACGGCTCCGGTGATACGATGACGCCGACATTCATCAACCTGTTCTGTTTCTGGGCTCTGCAGATTCCGCTCGCCTATGCCCTATCGTCATGGACCGGGCTTGGGGCGAGGGGCGTCTTCCTGGCCGTGACGATCGCTGAGTCGGTACTGGCGATCATCGCCATATACCTCTTCCGGAAAGGTAAATGGAAATCGCGTCAGATTTGAGCCAATACCCGGGAGCGCAGGCAAGGGTGCCTGCGCTCCCGGATCAGATAAATTTGAAATGGAGAAAACATGTCAACAGTTGAATTGATGAAAAGAGCTTCAGCATACTCGATCGGCCTCGCGCTTCTGACTTTGGCCATCGCCTGCGGGACTTCACCATCGGCGCCGACCAGCGAAAGCGGCCGTTACGATCTGGTCATCGCCAACGGAAGAGTGATCGATCCTGAATCGAACCTCGATGCGGTGCGCAATGTCGGCATCAATGGCGATCGCATCGTCGCGATCTCAGCCGATGCGCTCGAGGGCAGGACCACGCTCGATGCAAGCGAGATGGTCGTCGCTCCGGGCTTCATCGACATGCACTCGCACGGGCAGGATGATGAAAATTACCGGTACAAGGCGATGGACGGCGTGACGACGGCGCTCGAACTCGAAGTCGGGGCTTCACCGGTTAAGGACTGGTATGCTCAGCGTGAAGGAAAAGCGCTCGTCAATTTCGGCGCCACCGTCGGACATGTGCCTGCCCGTATGAGAGTCGCCGGAGATTCAGGCACTTTTCTGCCGCGCGACAAGGCGATGACGACAAGGCTGACTGCCGGGCAGAATCAACAACTCGAGGACTTCATCAATCAGGGGCTGGATGAAGGGGCGATAGGCATCGGCTACGGCATCGCCTATGTTCCGGCCGCGACGCGCGGAGAGATCCTTGATCTCTTTCGTCTCTCAGTCGATCGCAAAGTGACAAATTACACGCACCTCCGTTCGCACGGAGCGATCGAACCGGGCAGCGCCATCGAATCGGTTCAGGAAGTGCTGGCCAATGCTGCCGCGACCGGCGCTTCGCTACACATCGTTCATATCACCAGCACTGGTTTGAGCCAGACAGAGACCTGCCTGCAGCTCATTCGCGGAGCTCGCAAAAATGGAGTCGATGTCACGACCGAGGCATACCCCTACACCGCCGCCATGACCGGCCTCGAAACAGCTATCTTCAATGAAGGCTGGCAGGAGAAGATGAACATCACCTTCAAGGATCTGCAATGGGTCGCGACGGGCGAGCGACTGACACAGGAATCATTCGCAAAGTACCGCAAACAGGGTAGTCTGGTCGTCATTCATTCGATCCCTGAGGCTATAGCCCGCATGGCGATCGAGGACACATCCGTTATCGTAGCGAGTGACGGTTTGCTCAACGCTGGAAAAGGCCATCCCCGCGGAGCCGGCAGCTACGCTCGTGTCCTTGGTCATTACGTTCGCGATCAGAAGGCAATTACATTGATCGAGGCGCTCCGCAAAATGTCGCTATTGCCCGCTCAGCGCCTCGAAACGACCGTTCCAATGATGAAAAACAAGGGACGCATCAAGATCGGAGCAGATGCCGATCTGTCAATCTTCGATCCGGCGAAGGTTATCGACAAAGCGACATTTGATAACCCGGCGCAATACTCTGAAGGATTCAAATACGTGATCGTCAACGGCGTCCGGGTCGTCTCGGAGGGAAAACTGGTCGATGGCGTGTACCCGGGTGTCGGGATCAGGCGGAAATAGGCTTATGAATGAAGTGTGGACGTAAGTGTCTGAGTCTATCGAAGTCAAGTACTTCATCTATCTAGCCCTCTGGATGGCCATAACGGTCAGGTCGTCGGAAGTCCTCTCACCTGCGAGGAAACTCTTCAGGTCAACCATGCATTCTGCGATCAACGATTCAACAGTAAGCATGTGGCTGTCACTTACCTGCTTCGTCAATCGTTCGACTCCATATTCTTCGTCCAGGCCGTTGCGCGCTTCGGACAGTCCGTCAGTGTAAAGGAGCAGCGAATCGCCTGGGGCCAGATTGACCTTGAAGCAGGAAAACTGCGTTTCGCAGAAGAGGCCGATGGGAAGTCCCATGGATTCGATACTCTCGACCCCGTCGCGACGCAGCCAGAAGACAGGCATATGTCCGGCGTTGCATATCTCGACTTCCCCGGCAGGGGCAGCCTTGCCGCAAACCAGCGTGGCGTAATATGTCGGCAGAGTACTCTCGCAGAAAAGGCTGCTCACGCGCTCGACCAGTTGTTCCAGCGGAAGGCCGATCGAGATAAGCGAACGGAACATGGCGTGCAGTTGAGTCATGAGCATCGCCGCCGCGACGCCCTTGCCCGAAACGTCGCCGAGTATGAAATAGAGGTTGCCGTGGCGGTCGTTCACAAGGTCGCAATAATCGCCGCTCACAGGGCCTGCCGGTTCGTAATGGCAAGCGACCTGCCAGTCGCCGAAAACGAACCCGGGTTTCGGCAGCATTTCCGTTTGAATCCGCGCTGCCATTTCGAGGTCGCGTTCGAGCATTTCACGCTCGCGCTGTGAAATGTGATCGAGACAGAAGCGCGCAAGCGGATCGGCCATCAGCCGATCTGTCTCGACAGGGTCGTGGCATACCTCGCACAAGCCGAAAGTGCCATCGTCCATTCGCGACAGCGCCGCGTCGACTTCGTGCAGCAGCCGTCGCAAATCACGGGATTGGCTGGACTTGACCAGTGCCGCGCTGAGCTGTTGTTTTCGATCCAGCAACTGATTGCGCATAATGATCTCTGTCTGGTCTATCATCTTCTCCTCCTCTGGCCTGATATCTTGTTGACGATAGTGTCCCACATATTTTATACGCATTTCTATCAGGCGAATAATAGGCGGCCCGGGTTGGAAATACCAGTCGGGTTTATGGCAAAGTAAAGGGCGAAAGTCCTGAAAGAATAAAAATGGAGAGACCGGAGTTGTCTTCGACGCATGAGATTAAAAATATGATCGAAGAGGGCAGGGATTACCTGCTGTTTGACGGCGATTGCGGCATTTGCAGCTATCTGTCAGAAGTTGCCGGGCGGATGAATGGCGGTCGCCAATTCGTCATCAGGCCATATCAGTCGATCCCCGAAGCGGCGCTTGGCCGTTACGGAATCGGCTATGCCGATTGTGAGCAAAAACTGCAGGTCATCACTGGCAACGGGAAGGTTCATGCAGGAGCATTCGCCGTCAATTATTTTCTCTGGCAGCGGTTCCCATGGAATCTGGCGGTACTACTTGTCTATCTGCTTCCCATTCTGCTGGTCTTCGAAATCATAGGCTATCGCCTTGTCGCCGCGAACCGTCATCGGATATCCGGATGGTTCGGGTTAAAGGCCTGTCTGATCAAGCAATCGTCCTGAAAATCAAAAAATCAAATTGGACCTCTTATGGCTGAACCCGTAAATCAAAGCGAGCCCTGGAATCTGGAGAATTATTCTCAACGCGTATTGTTGCGGGATGGGGCAGTGTTGCGAATGCGTCCGCTGCGACAGAGCGATCGCCAGGGTCTGATAGATCTATTCAAAAGGTGTTCTCCTGAATCGATACGCTACCGTTTTCTGCGGATGGTCACATCGCTGCCCGATTCGCTGGTCGATCAGCTGGTTTCAGTCGACGGAGCGAAACACGTCGCGCTGGTGGTGACTCAGGGAGAGGCGTCTGAGCAGAAGATCGTCGCAGTTGGCCGTTATTTCGCGGATGAAAAGAAGACCCACGTCGCCGAGGTCTCGTTTCTTGTCGAGGATGCGATGCAGCGGCGGGGGATTGGCAGCATTTTGCTCGATGCGCTGGCCGAGATCGCTCGGGCGCACAAGATCACGCGGTTCAGCGCGGATGTGCTGGCCGACAACCGGCTGATGATGTCCGTCTTTCGTAAAGCCGGTTATGCGATGACTTCGAACATCAGTTATGGTGTGACGCACCTTGAGTTTCCCATCCTCAGAAGCGAAATGGCCGAGGCGCGAAGGGACGCACAGGAAGCCGAGGCTGAGCGCGCATCGCTCAGGTCGATCTTTATGCCGCAAACGATCGCAGTGGTCGGCGCCAGCCGCAATCCGGCGTCGGTTGGAGGAGCGCTCTTTCGCAACCTGCTGCGCTGGGGATTTCACGGGACGGTCTACCCTGTCAACCCCGTGGCCGGTTCGATCGCCGGCGTTCGCGCTTATCCGAGCATTTCGGAACTGCCGGAGCAGGCCGAGCTGGTCTACGTTGCCATTCCGGCCGGCCTGGTCATCGAGGTTGCGCGACAATGCGCTGCTGCGGGAGTCAGGGCGATCTGCATCATCACGGCGCGGTTCGCCGAGGCCGGCGAGGAAGGGAAGGCGGCACAGGCTGAACTGGTCGACATCTGTCGCGGAGCGGGCATCAGGCTTGTCGGACCGAATTGCATGGGGATCGTCAACACTGCCGAAGGGGTAAAAATGCTGGGGACCTTCGCCCCGGTCGAGCCGCCTGCCGGTAATGTGGCGATGAGTTCGCAGTCCGGCGCACTTGGTCTGGCGCTCATGGCTCAGGCGGGAAGGCTTGGGCTCGGAGTCTCTTCCTTCATCAGCATCGGCAACAAAGCGGACGTCTCGGGAAACGATCTTCTGCAATTCTGGGAAGGCGACGAAAACACCGACATCATCCTTTTATACCTTGAAAGTTTCGGCAATCCGCGACGTTTCGCCCGCATCGCGAGGCGTGTTTCGCGCGCCAAGCCGATTGTGGCAGTGAAATCGGGCAGAACGGCAGCCGGGGCGATAGCGGCATCCAGCCACACTGCTGCTCTCGCAAATTCAGACCGGGCGGTCGACGCGCTGTTCGCCCAGACGGGCATCATTCGCGTCGACAAACTGGCTGATTTCTTTTCGGTTGCCCGGCTGCTCGCTTCACAACCGATTCCGAAGGGCAGGCGACTGGGGATTCTGACCAATGGAGGTGGACCGGGCATCATCGCTGTCGATGCGGCAATTGCCGCCGGTCTTGAAATTCCCGTTCTGTCCGATGAGACGCAGAGCAAACTGCGCGCGGTTCTGCCTCCGGCGGCAACCATCAGGAATCCCATCGACATCATCGCCGGAAGCGGACCTAAGGAATATCGAGATTGTCTCGAAATACTATGCGACGATCCCGATCTGGATGCACTGCTGGTCATCTTCATTCCGCCACTGGCCACGCCGACACGTGAGGTGGCCCAGGTCCTGAGCGACACCATGGAAGCGCGACCTGATTTGCAAATGACAGTTGCCGCCGTCTTCTTCGATCCTTCTTCGCCGGTCGTTTCAGTGCCTGTGCCGGGTCCACCCGTAGAAGGGCGCGCCCGCCGATCGGTTCCGGTCTACAATTTTCCCGAAAGCGCCGTCGCATCGATCGGAGCAGCCGTTCGTTACGGTACCTGGCGGGCGGCACCGACCGGCAGTATCGTCGAAATTCCGGTCAACCTCGAATCCGCCGAACGCGTCGTCGATGCCAACCCGGACGGAGGCTGGCTGTCGCAACCACACGTCGCCCAGCTACTCGCTGCTGCCGGCATCGAAGTGGTCCTTCCGATCATTGTCGCTTCTGAAAAAGAGGCTGTCAGCGCAGCCATGAAGGCTGGCGTCCCCGTTTCGCTCAAGATTGATGATCCTCAGGTTCTACACAAGTCGGATGTCGGAGGCGTGCTGCTCAATGTCTCAACGGCTGAGGCCGGTGACGCTTATCGCAGGCTCGGCAATCAATTGCTCGCTCATAACATAACCATGAGAGCGGCGAGCGTCATGCCAATGGCCAGACCGGGAGTCGAGGTTCTGGCAGGAATCACTCACGACCCCGTCTTCGGACCGCTGGTGGCATTCGGTTCCGGAGGATACCTGGTCGAACTGCTCGATGATGTGGTCTTTCGCGTGCTGCCGCTGACCGATCGCGACGCATCGGAGATGGTTCGATCGACACGCGCAGTCCACCTCCTGAAAGGATATCGCGGAGCGCCCGAAGCCGACATCGCCGCGGTCGAGCAGCTACTGCTCAGGTTGAGCGCTCTGGCAGAGGCGATCCCGCGTATCGGCGAGGTCGATCTCAACCCGGTCATCGTTCATCCCAAAGGTGAGGGAATCACATTGATCGATGCCAGAATTCGACTGACTGCCGGATAGGGACGATGAAATCATAGTAAGTTCGTCCACAAAGTTAAACATGAGCCTTCGGCACTCCACCGAAGATGAAAAAGTCCCGTATTATCTCTGTGATCTCTGTGGCTCAGTGGTTTAATCTCACCACTGAGCCACAGAGATCACAGAGATAATACAGACCATTTTCAGAGCAGGACACGAAGTAGACACAAAGAAAGACATAGCTTTTTTCCTTTGTGAATCTTTGTGTCCTTTGTGGACGATCATTTTTATTCGCCAAGTATCCAGGATCGTTTCGGAACCCGACGCAGCCCGAACTTCTGAATCGCGTACTTCTCGATGTGAGCAATGGCTTCGGGCACGGAATCGGTCAGTTTGACCAGATCAAGATCCGCGGGACTGATCGTGCCGGCTCCGACCATCATTCGCAGGTAATCGACCAGCGGTTCGAAGTAATCTTTACCCATTAAGACGATCGGAAAATTGCTGATCTTGCCTGTTTGAATCAGGGTCAGCGATTCGAACAGTTCGTCCATCGTACCCACACCGCCTGGCATGACGACAAAGGCATATGAATATTTGACGAGCATCAGCTTGCGGACGAAGAAGTATTTGAATTCGAGCATCTTGTCCAGATAGGGATTGGGTTGCTGTTCGAACGGCAGGATGATATTGCATCCTATCGAAGGACCCCCGGCATCCTTTGCGCCGCGATTGGCCGCTTCCATTATCCCGGGGCCGCCTCCGGTCATAACTGTGAATCCAAGGCGACTGATCTCTGAGCCAGCCTGACGTGCGAGTTTGTAATAGTCATGTTCTTCGGAAAATCGCGCCGAACCGAAAACGGTGACGCATGGCCCCACGAAATGCAATGAACGAAATCCGCGGAATAATTCGCGCGTGATCCTCAGTATCGTCATCGCCTCTGTGGCCCGAGACCGTGGTCCTTCCAGAAACAAACGATCGCCCTGAATGACCTTATCGGTTTTTATGGTCTCGAACGGGTTCGCGGGAGTCTCTGTCTGCATCTATCGGTTCCTCTTGCTATGAAAATTTATTGTAATTGCTCGGCCCCGGGCAGTGTTTCCAGTTTTCTGCAACGGTTTCGCATATCACATTCTTGACGCATTGCCTGTTCAAAGTCAAAAAGCAGATAATCCAGGACTTATGCAGAGTCCCGGGAGCGCAGGCTTCCAGCCTGCATTTTAAAGTTAATAGCGGAAATCATGCAGGCTGGAAGCCTGCGCTCCCAGGATTATGCATAAGTCCTGTAATCGTGAAAAATTCCTCAAAATTTGATACAAGCATGTGCGAAATGCCTCATAAGTAATTATGCAATTCGACCTGTTTTATTATGTAACCAGTCACCATTGAAAAGAAGGACAGACCGTGATCGACCGGCCGAAATCCGGTGGATGTTTGTAAGTGGTTGATCTGCCAGTGTTTACCATGGCCGGCATTTGGTAAGTGGGATGTTTTTTTAATCCTGACAGTGTGTAATTGCAGGAGGCCGAATTATTGATGATAAACCCCGGGTTCCGGCATTAAGATTGCGCTGATAAAAGATGATCAAAGCTGAACACTTAAGATACGAGAGGACAAAGAATGAAGAAGATATTGATCGCATACGATGGTTCTGAACACGCCGAATGTGCAGTCAAGGATTTGGCGTCGGCAGGTCTGGCGATAGATTGCGAAGCTGTTGTTCTGACGGTGAGCGAGATCGTACTGCCTCCGCCGATGACCTTCACTCTACCGTCACCCGGGGCAATTGAACTGGAGCATACGCTGCAGCAGAACGCCTTGAAGACTGCTGAAGGCGCCTGTGGATTTCTGCGGCGAATTTTTCCGGGATGGAAGGTGACGCCAGAAGCTTATCCCGGTTCGCCCGTATACGGTGTAATCTCGAAGGCTGACGAATGGAAGGCCGATCTGATAGTCGTCGGTTCGCACGGGCGCTCAGCTCTGGGTAGGATTCTACTCGGCAGCGTCTCGCAGTCAGTTCTGACCGAGGCGCGTTGTTCGGTTCGCATCGGGCGTTGTCGCGATGGCGTACGTGAGCTTGGAATCGACCAGCCGGTGAGACTTATGATCGGCATCGATGGGTCTGAGATCTCAAACAAAGCTGTCAGAGTGGTGGCGGACAGGAAGTTTCCGCCCGGCAGCGAGGTCAGATTGATCAACGTGCCGACGATGGTTCCGCCGGAGGCTGAAGGGCATATGCTCTCGGCATTCGCTGAATGGATGGCCACCGAACAAAAGCGCGTCAGTCAGCTGATCGAAACCGGCACCAAACTGCTGGAGGGTGCGGGACTCAAGACATCCGCCGTCGTTCGCGAAGGCGATCCCAAGAAAATACTGCTCAAGGAAGCCGAGGAATGGAAAGCGGAAGCGATCTACCTCGGCGCTAAAGATCTGACACGAACATCCAGACTGCGACTCGGCAGCGTTTCATCAGCCGTCGCCGCTCGCGCTCATTGCACTGTTGAGATCATACGATGACATACCGGGCGGGTGTTCAATCGATCTTCGGAGGGGAATATGACCAAGCGACTTGTGCTCATAACCATATTCGGACTGTTCATCCTGATCTATGCTGCTTCTCTGACTGTCTGACTGGCCTGTCTCTGTTCACCGGACAGGCACAAGGGCAGAAGGATATTGCCGCATTCAGGGAAAACCAGTGCGTTAACTGTCATTCGGGCCTGACAGAGCCGGTCTATCAGGTCAACCGTTACCTGGAATGGCATTTTTCAAAACATCATGACAAAGGGGTGAGCTGCGACAAGTGCCATGGTGGAGACCCGGCTGCGCGCAACAAAAATGCCGCTCACAAAGGAGTTCTTAAATCTTCAGATCGGAATAGCAGACTCTTCACCTGGAATCAGCCCGATACATGCAGAAGCTGCCATCAGGGGGTGACGAACGCTTTCACTCAAAGTAACCACTACATTAAACTGAAGGGAGCCGGCCTCGGGCCTTCATGCAATACCTGTCATATTCATATGGCATCCAAGGTGCTCTATTCGCCTGATGAGGTCTCATCGCACTGCGCGAACTGCCATAACACCGTCAACGGGTTGCTCATGCCGCGTCCCGACATCCCTGAAACGGCGAAAGAGAACGTCATGGCTTTTCAACGTGTGGATTTCGTTACTGAATGGTCCGGGTTGCTGCTGGCCGAAGCCCAGCGCAGAGGCCTCAACGTCCTGGAAGAAAACAGGAGCCTTGACGAATCGAAGGCGCTGCTGACTTCGGCCAAGATTCAATGGCATACTTTCTATATGCAAAATGTCAGAAAACAGGCGGATGACGCATTTTTGAAGGCAGTCAAGGCGCGCGACTCCCTGCGTCGAAAGCTGTCAAGATGAGCAAGCACCGGTCGAATCACCGCGATTGAAAATTCCGATGATGGCGTTGTCTTCACATATCTTCTCCCCATCGATGACCAGGGCCCTGCGATGGATTGCCAGATTTCTCGGCACGACGCTGGTGCTGCTGGTCATCGCTTTCTGGTTGAGCGAAAGCCGTTTTATCGCCCTTCGCGTCAGCTTCTCTGATACGCTCCAGCTGGTCTGCATCATCATCACATTCATTGGATTTCTCATTGCCTGGCGGCACGAGATGGTCGGCGGGCTGGCCATGCTGCTGGGGATGGGCCTCTTCTACCTGCTTGAATGGAGACAGCGCTCGGCCCTGCCCGTCGGACTGCTCTACAAGCTGGCGATCGTGGTCGGGTTGCTGTTCCTGATCATCTGGTTGCACGAGAAAGCGACCAGCCGCAGGCTGTGAAGTTTCCAGTGTAAGAAGTTTCCAGTTTCCAGTCGTCTGCAACAGTTTCGCAAATAGTTATAATCGCAAGCTGTTCGCCAGGCAGGAAACTGCTGTTGTCAAGACAACTGGAAACTTCTACACCGGAAACTTCTGAAAATAATAAGGGCGCAAACCATGCTGGGTTGTTTGCGCCCTGTCAGTAACGTAAAGCCGTTACCGTCTCTGGAGTTACTGAATACACAGCAACATCCGTGCCGCAGCGGGATCATACTGAAATACCTTAAGAATCAGCCTTAACCAGCGGTTTTCTCCGATAATTCGTATCCTGAACTGGGACAACATGTCTCATCCGAGAGGCAGGATGTTACAACAGGAATGAAAGACTATAGATCGAAGTTCGGGTCTTCGGCGCGATATTCATCGAGTTTGCGGTGTAGTGTGCGGCGATCGAACCCGAGAATTTCGGCAGCGCGCGATTTGTTGCCCTTTGTAATTCGCATGGTTTCAATTATGTATTCGCGTTCGAGGTCGCGCAGGGTGAGACGCTCGCTTTTGGCCCGTGCGAGGATGGCTGTGGTCTGTCCGCCGGTACGAACGCGTTCGGGAAGATCCTCGGGGTTGATCGTCGAGCCTTCAGCGAGGGCGACGGCACGCTCGATTGCATTTTCCAGTTCACGAGCGTTGCCGGGCCAGGAATAGGCTGTCAGGATGGCCAGCGTTTCAGGCGTCACCGTCACGATGGGTGCATCATTGCGCAATGCGAGCTTGCTCAGAAAGTGCTCAACCAGCAGCGGGATATCGAACGGACGTTCTCGAAGGGGTGGAATGTGCAGGTGAATGACATTCAGCCGCCAATAGAGATCTTCGCGAAACCTGCCTTCGCTCACCTCTTTTTCAAGGTCGCGGTTAGTGGCTGCGATGATTCGAAGATCGATGGGCTTCTCTTTGTCTGCTCCGACTCGCCGGACGGTCCCTTCCTGCAGAACGCGCAGCAGTTTCGGCTGCAGGGGCAGAGGCAGTTCACCGATCTCGTCTAGGAAAAGCGTGCCGCCATCGGCGGATTCAAAGAGGCCCGCGCGCGATTGTTTTGCACCGGTGAATGCCTGTCCGGTATGGCCGAATAGTTCGGATTCGATGAGATCGGCGGGAATCGCGGCACAGTTGACGGGGACGAATCCGCCGGGTCTGCCAGACATGTCATGAATTGATCGGGCGACAAGCTCTTTGCCCGTGCCAGATTCACCCGTCACGAGCACAGTACTGATGCCACGCGCCGAACGTCTGATCAGCTTGAAGAGCTCCTGCATTGGACGCGACGCGCCGACGATCCTGGCCGGCGTCGACGGGCTTTCGCGTCGCAGCCGCGACTGTTCGCGATACGGTGCGCTCTCGACCAGAGCCTTTTCGACGGTCTTCAGCAGCTCATCGGAATCGAACGGCTTGGTCAGATACTGAAACGCGCCGGCCTTGACCATCTCGACCGCCTGTTCCACAGATCCGAATGCCGTGATGACGATAACAGGTGCTTCAGAACGCTTTTCGCGCATTACTGAAAGAATCCTGTCACCTGTTACTCCCGGCATCCTGACATCGGTGATGAGCAGGTCCAGCAGCTCGTTCTCCTTTTCAAGAAAGGCAAGGGCGGCTCTTCCATCGATTGCCACCGCCACGTTGTACCCTGCGTCCTCAAGATCATCCTGCAGCAGGTCTCTCAGATCAGGATCGTCCTCGGCAATTAGAATTTTAACATTCATGTCTGACTTTCAGGTTTCGGCCATCGTTATCTGATGGCATTTCACGGTTGCCATACGGGTAGTCGACTGGTTATCGATTCGTCGCGCCGGATCCAATACTGGTGATCGCAGGCGCTGAACGAGGCGGCAGAGACCTTGTCGTCTCGGTCATCGGCAGATAGACGGCAAACCATGCGCCCCTGGTAGAGCGGTTGCCGGCCTCGATCCGGCCGCTGTGCTCTTCAATGATGCGGTTCGAGACGGCCAGCCCAAGACCCGTTCCGCTTCCGACATCCTTGGTGGTGAAGAACGGATCGAAGATATGCGAAAAGTGTTCTTCGGGGATTCCAGGTCCCGTATCCTGAATCCTGACTACCGCGTAATTTCTCTCTTCGGTTTCATCGCGTTGGGTCAGGCATTCGATGTCAATCCTGCCGCCATCCGGCATCGCCTGAATTGCATTGAGACAGATATTTGTGAAGACCTGGTGCAGCAACTCCGGATCGCCTGGCGCCGTCAATCCCGGCGTTGAGGTGACACTGATTGTCACACCCGATCGAATGGCATTCGTTTCAAGCAATTCCGATAATCCTGTCAGCATATCCTTCAGATTGATCTCGCGTATTCTCAGGTTATAGGGGCGGGCCAGAGTCAGTAGTTGCCTGACAATGTTCGTGATCCTATCGGTCTGGTTGCGAATAATGTTCAGGTTGCGCTGGCGAACTTCCGCAGTGGCGTCCGGATGATTCAACAATTGCTTTGCCCTGCCATCGATCACCTGCAGCGGAGCACCCATCTCGTGAGCCACTCCGGCCGCCAGTCTTCCGACCGAGGCCAGTCTCTCGTGATGCCGCAACTGTCGCTCAAGCGCCAGTCTTTCTTCCGCCTCCCTGACGAAGGCTTCTCTATGTTCGGACAGATGATCGGCCATGCGGTTGAACTCTGTGGCCAGTTTTGAAATCTCATTGCCGTTTTGGGGGACAATTACGCGATAATTAAGATCGCCGCGTCCAAGCGCTTTTGCTCCACCCAGCAATTCATCGATCGGGTTGGCCAGGCTGTATCTGGTCACAACCAGAACGACCAGGAAGATCGTAATGAAAAGCAACAACGCCGTAATAATGATGTCCCGTTGCGCGCGATTGATGCTGGCTTTCACAAATGAGATCGGCTGCGCAATCTCTACGGCTCCGATTATTTGACTGCCGTTCCTCAATGGCAGAATAATCGAATATACCTGTTCCTCACCGATCTGTCGTTCGATCTCGGCGTGAGTGCCGCTAGTGATTACCCGGCGCGCTTCTTCGACATCCTGTATGTCCTGTGTCTTAAGAGCGTCCGATACTCTGACAACTGATCCCTTCTCGTCGAACAGCAAAATACCGTAAATGCCCGGATTGTTCCCAAGCCGGTTGATCAGATTCTGAACATCCAGGATCGTCCCCCTCTGGTAATTCTCTTCAAGCACGGTTTGAAGTGTCAGCCCGTGCGCCATAACCTCCGCCTGTGTCGCCTTGGTCAGGGTCGTTTTGCGCTGGCTCAGCGAGACAAGACTGGCTAACACCATGACGGCGCTAACCGAAACTGTCAGAACGATGATCAACCTTGTGCTCGTATTCATCTCTTTGAGTTCTCATTTCTGATCGCACTACCTTATGTTGCAAAAATACTGCCACAATTGTAGATGATCTGTCATTTATTCATACGTGACAAAATTTAATGGCAACGGGACTAATTGTCACTGTTCTGGAAGAGAACCTCTACAGCCCATTCCGGAAATTGGCTAAATGCAATAAAAAACAGGTTTATGTTTATGGATGTGGAATATGTTTGTGGCACGTAGATTGTAGTAATCAAAGTCGAAAAAGTAGAGCAATGCCGGCTGACCACACTTGGCGGATCTAACCGGCAGTTGGATCCGTTCTGTGATCAGACATTCCATAAGAGCGTGAGGAGTTTTATGTTCGAAGAACAGGGAAATTTAAAACGGCTGGTCGATATGGAGGTATTGGCATCGCAGACTGGAGAGAAGCTGGGGCGACTGGCGGATATTCTGATCAACCCGGAGGAGGGGAAGATCTTCGGTATTGTGGTTGAATCGGATACCAGCAGGCCAGGAAACTGGCTGGTCAGAGACTACAATCTGAATGGCGAAGCACTGGTCGTCATGAAGGACGAATTGTTTCCATTGCACGAATCATCGAAAGTTCCCAGGGCGGTCTCAGTGGTCAATGAAATAATGGGCGCCAGAGTCGTGACTACGCACGGACTGCTGCTTGGAAGGGTGTCTGAAGCCGGGTTTTCCAGTGAGGGGTCGCTGGCGACCTTTCGCATCTCGAAATCCCTGATTGATAGCATTTTCCGGCGTGGGACTTTCATCAAGAGTGATGCGCCGAATTCTTATCTGAAGGATGGATCCGAGCATGGAGCCCGCCTGATCGTTCCATCTGAAATGACAATCGACGAGCCGAAATCCTGGAACAGTTTCGGATGGGAAATGGTTGCAGGATTCTCCGCTCAGTTGACGCGTCAAGGTCTGTTTATTGCGTTAGTCGCCATTCTGTTCTCAGTTGGAATCATCGCGACGCTCCTGGCCTTTTAATTTCCCCTGCGTTCCCATCCCTTCAATCGCAATTTTACTCCCAAATCATTTTGAGGCGTGGTAAAAGATTGTTTGATTATAAAATGCGTCTGAGCAATTAACTCAAATCAATCACTACTGTGGAATGTTTTAAGATTTTCAACCCAACAAGAGGATTTAACCAAGGATTTAAGAGTGACTGTATTTTTGATCCTTTTGGCGAAAGGCGAACTAAGCTGATTATAAATGCGTCACTGTATCGAGTAACCAATCCATGGAGGCGGAATCATGCGATTTTTCAAACGTGTCATGAAGGGCCTGTTTATTTCATCGACAGGGCTTTTCCTGGCAGTCATGCTGGTAAATCGGCTGGAAGCAGATGCAGTCTGGCAGGCGGCGCCTGACCGGGACGAGATCGCCCGGCTGGCCGAAGGACTGATGCCGAAGCTGATCGAAACGCGGCGCGATTTCCACATGCACCCCGAGCTTTCGAATCGAGAGGAGCGGACTTCAAGGGTCATCGCCGAGAAGCTCAGGGCGCTTGGTTTCGACGAAGTGAAGACGGGCATCGGCAGGCATGGCGTCGTGGGATTGTTGAAGGGGAAACTGCCGGGGCCGGTCGTCGCCGTCCGTGCGGATATGGATGCGCTGCCGATTCAGGAGACCATAGATGTCCCTTACAAATCCAAAAATGATGGTGTCAAACATGCGTGTGGCCACGATGTTCACATGACGGTTCAACTGGGAGTGGCCGAAGTATTGAGCCGGATGCGTGACAGGATTCGAGGGACCGTCAAATTCATTTTTCAACCGGCTGAAGAGGGAGCGCCCGCCGGTGAAGATGGCGGCGCCGGATTGATGGTCAGGCAGGGCGTGCTGGAGAATCCGAAACCATCCGCAATCTTCGGCCTCCACGTCATGCCGAATATAGAGGTCGGCCAGGTCGGATACAATATCGGACCGGCCATGGCCTCATCCGATCGTTTCGCGATCACGATTCGCGGAAAGAAGGTCCACGGAGCCTATCCGCACGACGGGATAGACACGATCGTCGTCGCATCCGAATGCGTGATGGCCCTGCAAACGATTCGCAGCCGGCGCATCAACACTCAGGAACCGCTTGTCATTACAATCGGAAGCATGCACGGAGGCAACCGCTTCAACATCATCGCCGACGAAGTCAGACTCGAAGGCACCATGCGGACGCTCAACGAAGATGTCCGGTCAAAGGCTATCGCAATGATGAAGCAGACTCTGGCCGGCGTGACATCGGCATATGGCGCTACTTTTGAAATTGATATGGGAGACAACAACCCTGTCACTTATAACGAACCGGCCCTGGTCGAGGCGACTCTGCCGGTCATGCGGCGCGTTCTTGGTGAGGCGAACCTGATCGCTACGCGGCCACAGATGGGTGCCGAGGATTTCTCGATGTATCAGCAGGTGATCCCGGGTTTCTTCTATTTTCTAGGTGTCGGCAACAAGTCGAAAGGCATCACCGCCATGATTCACACGCCGGAGTTCGACGTTGATGAGAAGAGCCTGATGATCGGAGTCAATCTCATGACCAATGTGCTGATCGACTATCTTGAAAGAACCGCCTCGAAGTGATTTCGCCGGCTCGCGTCATTTTTCACCGACGCCATTATGATAGTAATCGCGAGCGACGGATTCGAGGATTTTAGACATGTCGATGATCGCCAGCAGGTCTGTTTGCGCCTGGGCCGCCAGATCGGTGTTGAAGACCTTGCTGTTTTTGTGAATCGGGTTATGAGCGAAGTCCCAGATCAACGTTGCGAGGCGCTGGATCGATTCGTCGAATTTATCCGGCGAATCTATATTTTTTTCGATATCAACCTTCTCGGCCAGATTCCCAAGAGCCAGTAGTGAGCGCACGTTTTTTGCATTCTTATTTATGTTGCGCGCGTGTTTGGCAAGGTCTTTAGGCGTCAGTTTGCGGCTTTTGTGATCCTTGAGCAGTTTCTGCCCGTTGAGCTGAAGCTCGCGAAAGTTCCTGGCGAACTGATTCCGAGCATTTGCCCTGCTGCGTTCCAGTTCGATAGCGCTTGAGGAAGCAGGCGCCTGCGCGCAGACTCGCGCCGTCATACCGAAGATCATCAACGAGAGCGCGACGAACAGCCCTGAATTGATTATTGGACGCATCCTTATTCAAATCCTGTTGAAAGCCATGCGTGCGGCCTCGATCGTACGATCGATAATTGAATCGTCATGCATCATAGAGACGAAACCCGCTTCGAATTGTGATGGCGCGAGATAGACGCCTTTTTCGAGCATGGCGTGGAAAAAACGTGCGAAGGCCTTGCGGTCTGATTTTGAGGCGCCGGTCCAGTCATAAACTGCATCTGGCGTGAAGAACCCGGTGAACATCGACCCGACGCGATTGCTCGATATCCTCCAGCCGGATTCATGAGCGGCCCGACCGATTCCTTCGACCAGCCTTTTCGTCGCGCGTTCGAGCGCCGGATAAGGATCAAGTGACTTGAGCAGACGTAGAGTTGTCAGTCCCGCAGTCACAGCCAGCGGATTTCCCGAGAGGGTACCGGCCTGGTAGACGGGCCCGACAGGCGCGACGACATCCATGATTTCGCTCCTGCCTCCGAAGGCTCCGACCGGCAGGCCACCGCCGATGATCTTGCCAAGACAGGTCATATCCGGACGAATCCGATATACTTCCTGCGCTCCGCCACGCGCGACTCGAAACCCCGTCATGACCTCATCGAAGATCAGTACCGCGCCATGTTTTTCAGTAATTCGACGCACCGCCTGCAGAAAACCCTCGCGAGGAGCCACGCAGCCCATGTTGCCGACGACAGGTTCGATTATCACGGCAGCAATCTCGCTGCCGATCTGATCGAAGACGGATTCGATCGCCGTCGGGTCGTTGTACGGGATAGTAATTGTGTTGAGCGCAACTTCGGGCAACACACCGGGAGAGTCGGGCAGACCCAGCGTGGCGACCCCGGAGCCGGCACGGACCAGCAGACTGTCCCCATGTCCGTGATAACAGCCCTCGAACTTGACGATCTTAGGCCGCCCGGTAAATCCGCGCGCAACCCGCAGAGCCGACATCGTCGCTTCGGTCCCACTCGATGTAAGTCGCAGTTTCTCGATCGACGGAAATGCGTCGATGACCTCAAGCGCCAGTTCGATTTCGAGTTCGGTAGGTGCGCCGTAGCTTGTCCCCCTGAGAGCTGCCGCGCGTATCGCTTCGATCACTTCAGGGTGCGCATGCCCCAATATCATCGGGCCCCATGATCCGACATAATCGATGTAGGTGCGACCGTCGGCGTCGGTGATTGTCGCTCCTCTGGCAGATTGAATAAAGAGCGGCGTGCCGCCAACGCCGCGAAAGGCGCGGACCGGGCTGTTGACCCCGCCGGGTATGACTTGCCGGGCCCTTTCGAAAAGATCTGCCGAAATCGGATGCTGGAGCTTTGTTTTATCTGTCATGACATTATTCATTGATTGATCAAATCTTGCGTTGCGCGGGCGGCTATGGGATGATTCGCTCGCTTCGGCAACATTACACGCTATTTTAATATAATATCAAGGAGTCCGCTTTGAATGCTGAGCTGAGCCAACTCATTAGAATCCAGGAAGTTGATCTCGAAATCAAACGCCTGCGGGAAGAAGTTTCGTCACTTCCAATTCGGCAAAAGGAACTGGAAGACCATTTCGCCGCCTCGGTTAAAGAATACCTGGATCTCAAACAACAACTGGACGATGCGCTGGCGAATAAGCGAAATCTCGAAACCGACCTGGAGACCGAACAGCAGAAACACCAGAAGTTTAAATCCGACCTCATGAAAGCCACCAACGAGCGGGAATATTCGACCGCCATCCGTGAAATCGATATTACCTCCAAAGCGATCAGTTCTCACGAAACAGAAATCCTTAAATTGATGGAAAAGATCGAAAAGCTCGAAGCCCAGGTAGCCGAGAAGACACCGGAGATGGAGGCGCGACGCTCGGAAGTCGATCGGCAACTGGCGGAATGGAGCACGGCTGTCACCGACCACCAGGCCAAACTCGATGCCCTGGTCGCCGATCGGACTCCGTTGATCGAATCCCTGGGCAGGGAAGCCAGGGCGACCTATGATCGGCTGTCAAAGATGCGATCGGGCACCCCACTGGCCGAAGCCCGCGACTATTCCTGTATAGCCTGCCGGATGACGATCCGGCCGCAGGTCTTTAATGAGATACGCCGAGGCGAAAAGATCATCACATGTGAAAGTTGCGGTCGCATCCTTTATTTCAATGCGGCAGGCGGGGGGCAGTAAAAAGTAAAAAGTAGAAAGTAGAAAGACAATATGCGTGAGCCGACTAAGATAGTTGGCCGTATGCAGTTTTCAGAAGATTGCTGCTTTTTGCAATAATTACCAACTGATGTTACGCAGAGACAATGATCGGAAATTGCTTGACTTGTCCTGAACCCGCGAAGCGGGTGGGCAGAATAGAGCCCGGGGTGGAGCGAGGCCGCCAGGCCGAGCAACCCAGTCCCGTTCCACCAAAATTGACAAGCCCACGAAGTGGGCGATAGCCTGTGCGGAAAAGTCAGGCGTCATCGAGAAATCTGCCGCCCATTTCATGGGCTTGATGAAATGATGATACCAGTACCCGGGGTTTCGCTCGGCCTGGCGGCCTTGCTCCACCCCGGGCTCTATTCTGCCCACCCGCTTCGCGGGTTCAGGACAAGTCAAGCAATTTCCGATCATTGTCTCTGCGTAACATCAGTTACCAAGTTGAAAATATACGCAGAGAAATCTCTCCTAAAACTACATACTGCCAATTGCCAACCGCCCACCATCCGAGACGGCAAAAACGTACTGTCTTTCTACTTTCTACTTTTTACTTTCTACTTTTTACTTTACGCTGCCTCAAAACTTCAAAGAGCACAATGCCGGCAGCGACGCTGACATTGAGCGAATTGAGATGGCCACGCATGGGAATCGATATCACAGCATCGCATCGTTCGAGGATCAGCCTGCGAATCCCCTTACCCTCACTTCCGAAGACCAGCGCGAGCGGAGTTTTGAGATCGAAGTTCGTATAATCGATCGATCCTTTGCCCTCGACGCCGATCACCCAGATCCCGCGTTCCTTAAGCGAATCGATCAAAGGGACGAGGTTTGTCACTCGTGCGATCTTGACATACTCGATAGCGCCGGCGGATGTCTTTGCGACCGTTTCGTTAACACCGGCAGCACGGTGTTCGGGTATGAAAACTCCATCGACGCCGGCGCATTCACAGGCTCGAAGGATGGCTCCGAGGTTATGCGGGTCTTCGATCCCGTCCAGCAGCACCAGCAGCGGCGGGCCCTCGATCGCATCCAGTATTTCGTCAGGATCGGCATAATGCCCTTTGTGACTATCGCGGATGAGGACCGCCACGACTCCCTGGTGATTGGCTCCGCGCGTCAGTTCATCAAGCGTCCGGCGATCACTTTTTTCGATGCGAACCCCGGCGCGTCGCGCCTCTTCCATCAGCTCGTTCAGCCGCGTAGCGCCCGCTCCTGAAGTGATTACCAGCTTCTGTATCGATCTTCGTCTGGCTCGCAGAGCTTCGAGCACTGGCGAGAGACCGTATATCTGATTCATAATTTATATCTTCTCCGATGAAGACGTGTGGTGTTTTCATTGAGATTATAGCCCATTCGTTCATAAGCTGAGTGGTTAAAAAAGGGACAGGTTTAACAGGTGCGTAACTTAATGCTGATTGCAATTCTTCCGGTGGTTGGGTTCTGTTGCGGATGTGCCGCCGGCCAGTACGATGTCACGACGCCGCAGGGGAAAACGGCGAAATACCCATCGGTAATCTCCGACGACGATAAACGCCGGCAGACCGCGACGACGAGTTGGGCTGTCATGCTGGAGGAGCGCAAACTGAAGCCACTCGCACCAGATCTCGAACCATTCACGCAGTCGATTCGGGCTCTGCCGGCCTCGCTCGCCGGGCGAATCAGGATCACTGAAAAAGAGGGCGATTTAACCCCTATCCAGGCGCGTGAAGCGTTGAGGAACTTTATTGATCGTCATAACATTCTGCTCCTCGGTGATGCCGGTCTCAACGAAACCTTCCATAAAACGCTCTCGTTGACGGCGTTCTCTGTCGACGGCAACTTTTTCCGTGCTACCTGGGTCCAGGCGAATTATCCCTATGAGATTGAAAATGGATATGGGATCCTGAGCATAGCCATCAGCCGGCAGGGCGCACTGCTGCAACTGAGCAGTCGCCTGATCCCCTCGGTTCATCTGCCCACCGAACCGCTGGTCACCAGTCGTCAGTTGACTGATCGGATGATCGGGCGCGTCTTCACATATAGCAACATCGCCGGACAGCCTCAGACCTACAAGGTTGCCGCGCCGGAAGTCGTACAAGTCAAAAAGCCCGTTGTCTATCCGGTGCAGGAGGGCAGCGCTCTGGCTATCAGACTGGCGATCCCGGTTGAAGTCGGTTCGGGAATGACCTGGACGGTCTTCATAGATGCGATCGATGGGCGTGAATTGGGCGTCCGCCAGAATTTCCAATCATAGATGGTTAAACGACAGGAACGTTACACAGTATTCAGTTTCTCTTGAATAATCTGAAATTGTCGACGACGAAATTGCTTCTGACATACCTGTTCTGGTTCCCGATGGCATAGATGGTCACCGGAGTACTGCCATTGAGGACCGTGAAATTGACGATCAGCGATGCTCTGGTTCCGGAAGGAGAAGCTGCGGTCACGTCGGCTGAACCGTCATTGAGGTCGACTCCGAGAGTGGCGATGGTCCCGAAACTCGGCACAACGTCGCAGGTGAGAGTGTAATTACCGGCTTCCAGTGAGAGATCCTGAGCGCAATAATCGGCCAGACGGCGGCCATTGGCCTGAAATCGCAGAGCGTAACGACCGTCCGAGACCACGTCTAGTTCTTCGATGACATAGGCGCCTCCGGCCTCTATGAAGTACGTGAAGACTCTCCAGCCGCTGTAATCGCCGGTTTCGAAGCTGGGGTTCTCGATCAGGAAAAGCGGAGTGCCTGTCACATTCGGCGTCGGAGTCGGAGTGGGGGGCGGGGTTGTTCTTTCGACGGCCGGACGCACGATCGGCGAGGTTGATCTCTGAGGCGCGGGTATCGGCAAAATCGTCTGCACCGGCGTCGGTGTTGGAATCGGAGTTGGAGTTGGCGTGGGCACAGGCGTGGGCACAGGAGTTGGTGTTGGCGTTGGCGTTGGTGTTGGAGTTGGCGTGGGCGTTGGCGTAGGACTGGGTGTCGGAGTCGGAAGAGGGAAACTCGTGCTGATTTTTCTGATGCAGTGATCGGCGTAATCACTTACGAAGATATCGCCGTTCGAGGCGACGGCGACGCCGCCCGGCCGTACGAAAGCCGCCTGGGAGGCGACTCCGTCGGCGTGATCTTCGATCCCGCTTCCGGCCAGGGTCGAGACCACCAACTGCGTCATGTCGAGTTTTCGAATCTGGGCATTGTGCCAGTCGCCAATGATGATGTTGCCGTCATTATCGCGTGCCACTGCGGTCGCAAAGAAGAATGATGCCTGTAGCGCAGGACCGTCTTTTTCACTTCCTCCTCCGGCAATGGTGGTCACCAGTCCGCCGGGCGTCACACGCCGGATGACCGAGTTGAAGAAGTCGCCGATGATCAGGTTGCCCGACAAATCGAATGTCGCCTGCGGAGCCCCCATCGAGAAACTGAATGCGGCCTGAGAACCCTGTCCGTCGGCATATCCGTTGATGCTGCCGGCGATTGTCGTCACCATGCCCGAGGCGTCGATCTTCCTGACCAGATTGGTGCCGCTGTCGAGAACATAGATATTGCCGGAATCATCGACGGCGACACTCGTCGGCTGAGAAAACTGGGCTTCCGCCACCGGCCCGTCCTTGCGACCCGACTGGCCGGTTCCGCCGATGGTCGTCACGTTGCGGTTCGGATCGATCTTACGGATCCGGTGGTTGCCATAATCGGCAACGATGATATTGCCGACGGAGTCCATGGCCACTCCGGCCGGACCGAAAAACCGCGCCAGTTCGCCGTTGCCGTTGGCGAATCCTGATGCTCCGCCGGCGATCGTCGTGACGGCGCCTTGAGGCGTCACACGACGGACCCGCGCATTCCTGAAATCCGCGACAATGATGTCTCCGTTTCCGTCTATCGTGATTCCGAGCGGTGCATTGAAGCGGGCCGAGACCCCCTGCCCGTCGGCGAATCCCGACGACGAAATGCCTGCCACGGTAGTCACGAAGAGAGTGCTCTGGGCTGTGCCCGAACGAAGATTGAAGATCAGCGCGATGGTCGCCACTATGATCAGTACTATCGGGGTTCTCAAATTGAACCATTCCGATATCCGTTGCCGCATGGCGGTCGTCGCTGAACCGGGCAGTTGTTTCATATTCATCTTTGACGTACAAACTATTTCGGGGAATTTCAAAGGGGGAGCTGTTTTTATCAGACCGCAGTCGAATTGTAAACGCGGCTGCTCAATTCACAAGGTGACATCATATGATCTTTAAGCTCAAATGCAGTCAATCGATCTTATTTGCAATTTTGGTATTTTATATTTGCAGTTGTATCTTTGGGCAATCGCCGGATGGCCTCGAGCGGGCACGGCAGCCGATCCTCAAGCTGATCTCGGAGAGCAGGGCCGAAGTCGTCGGAGTAGCCGTCTATGATCTTCAGTCCGGTAAATCGCTTATGGTCAATGAGCGCGTCAGCCTTCATGCGGCGAGCACTATGAAACTGCCCGTCATGATGGAGCTTTTTCGTCTCTCGGAAGCAAAAATTCTGAACCTCGATCAGAATATCGCCGTCAAAAATACATTCCACAGTATTGTCGACGGCAGCCAGTACAGTCTGAGCCGTGACGATGACAGCGACGAACTGGTATACCGCCAGATCGGGGGAGGCATGAAGCTGATCGATCTGATTGATCGGATGATCACCTGGAGCAGCAATCTGGCCACCAATTTGCTGATCGAAAGGACCGGAGCCGATAACGTCAATCGACTTATGCGCAGGCTGGGAGCCAGGGATATTCAGGTCCGCCGTGGCGTTGAGGATATCAAGGCTTTTCGCGCCGGCATCAATAATACGACCACGGCCTACGACCTGATGGTTCTGCTGCGTGTCATTGCGGGGAATAAATTTCTATCCCGGAAGTCGAATGAAAGGATGATCGAGATACTCTCGGCTCAGCAGTTCAATGACGGTATACCCGCCGGGCTGCCTGCGGGTCTGCGGGTCGCGCACAAGACAGGCAACATCACTCGTCATGATCACGATGCCGGGATCGTTTTTGTGAATGGCAGAAAACCTTATGTCATCGTCGTTCTGACAAAAGGAATTGATGACCGCAAACTGAGCAGCCGGCTGATCGCCGATATCTCGAAGGCCGTTTATCAGGCTCTGGTAAATGACTGAGTACTCTGCAAACTAAATTTTCTTGTATTCAAGACTGGAAAAAAGATAATCGCAGAGGCCGCGAAGAAGCGCAAAGAAATTAATCGCAAAGGCCGCAAAGAAGCAAAGATATACAGGGAAGATCAGTGTTCGAATTATATCCAATGGACAATAATCCGGATTTGCATATCACCAAAAAATCTTTGTCCCTTTGCGGTCTCTGCGATTAATTTCTTCCCGACTTAAATGTCAGAAAATTTAGTTTACAGAGTACTGATGCTATGCAGCAGGAATTTGAATTGCATATCATCAGGAAATTAATAAGGATACTCGAGAATAATTTTGCCTTTTGCTTCGAGATTCACTACAGTACGAATATCTTCGGCTGAAAACAGCCGCGCCCCCGGCGCCCATTGTGATGATAGTATGTGCCCCACCGCAGTTTCAGAGTAAACGATGGAAATGATTGGCAGAAGTATCGGAAACTACAAGATCACCGGTGAGCTGGCACGGGGTGGGATGGGGACTGTCTATCATGCCCAGCATCAGAATCTGCCGCGTGAGGTTGTCGTTAAATCGATTCTTCTGACGGCGTTTTCTCCGTCAGTGCAGTCGCATCTCAAGGCGCGTTTTCGTCGTGAAGCTTACATCCAATCGCAACTCGATCATCCTAACATCGTCCGGGTCTATGAATTCTTCACACTCGAGGACAACTATTTCCTGATCATGGAATATGTTCAGGGGATGAGCCTGCGGGATTTGATCGCGCGCCAGGGTGTGCCGACGCACACACATGCGATCTATGTCGCCAAACAGGCTCTGGCGGCGCTCGATTATGCTCACAATTTCAGCTACGTTGACGAAAACGCCGGCCGGAGCACAGGCATAATTCATCGCGATATCAAGCCGGCGAATCTGCTGATCGGGGCCCGCGGGGCGTTGAAGATAACGGATTTCGGTATCGTCAAGGTGATGGGGGACGATGAACTGACCCAGAGCGGGTTCCAGCCCGGGACAGTCGAATACATGTCGCCTGAGCAGATTCTGGGGCATGAAGTTGATGAGCGATCAGACATCTATTCTCTTGGGGTCACATTATACGAGATGCTGACCGGACGGTTGCCGTTTCCGCGCTCGGCGACAGGATCAGACTGGCTGGTGCGAAAAGGGCATATCGAGGGAACTCCTCCAGCGCTGACCACTCTGCGACCTGAAATTCACCCCGAGTTGTCGGCGATAGTCATGAAATCGCTTGAGAAGGACCCTGCCGCGAGGTTCAGATCATCGTCTGAATTCCTGCAGGCGTTGGACTCCTTCGAGCGGCAGGTGACAGGAAGAGTGCAGGGATATCGAAACCGATCCGGACGGCTGGCGGGCGAAAGCTCGAATACTCGAGACCTGGCTTCCGGGTTTACCGTTCCGATTGAACGCCACAAGCAGGAGTTTTCCGATCCCGACCATCTTGCCGAGGAGTCGATTACGATCCCGCTCGATACTTTGATTGACAAGCCTGTGGAATGGTCACCCGCCGGCGAAAAAGGGACACAATACAACACCACTGTCGATCTGCCTGTCAGTGTGCCTGAGACTGTTCCAATGCCGTCAGAATCTGTTGATTCGGTGCATGATCTGTCAAAACGCAAGGTATACATATCAGTGCCGTCTGCACCGCCAGTGCGACGACGCTGGCCGGTGGCGGCGACAATTCTGGGGTTTCTCGCACTGGCCGGAGCAGCAGTCTACTATCTGCTCTCGGGGCAGACCGCCAGCAAAATCGAACAGACGTCGGTTTCAACGCGAGTTTCTTCTGCAGTCACGGCTACTGCTCCGTCACCCGAGGCGACGCAGACCGTCGAGATGGGCAAGCCTCTGCGAACGGTTGTCGTCGATACTGTTCCACTCAGTCAGGCCCGTGAAGCCGAAGCGAGGGAAGATTACTCCGAAGCGATCAGCAGGTACGAAGTGTTTCTGCGCCTCAATCCGACCGCACCCGAAACCAGGAGTGTCGCCGATCGTCTCGTCACTCTTCGACAGTTTCAGGGACTCATGACCTCCGCTCAAACTGCGATCGAGTCACGCAAATATTTGATCGCACGACAGCAACTGACTGAAGCTCTTAAGCTCATTCCCGAATCCGAACTCGCTCGCAACGGTCTCGTAGAGGTTGACAGGAAAATTTCGGCGGCGACTCAGGGCATACAGCGAAATCGCAGAAACCGTCAGCTGATTGAAGACAGGCCCGACATCAGGCCAGGGCAGCGTATACCGCCTCGAATTCGAAGAAATTTTCAGAGACCGCCTGCCTCCTGATCTGCCCCCTTGAAAATAGCGGCAGGTGTAGGTCAAATATTGTAATGATTATATTTCCGGCTCCCATCTCTTTTTTTTTGCGTTTTGCCACGCATTTAATTACAGTAAACAAAGGTCTACTCCCAGGACCTGATTCCTTTTGTGGTGAATCATCGAATCGCGTTACCCCTTCCATTGCTGTTGCAGGCAGACATGCGCTCAGCAAGGCATGAAATTATATCGGATGGTGTCAGGCTCTAATGGCGGGTAGAATAATAGGTAATTATCAAATCCAGGATGAATTGGATCACGGCAATTTAGGCGCGTTGTATCGCGGTCGTCATCTGAACCTCAATACGGATGTCGTGATTCGCGAAATTCACCTGGCCACTTTTCCCGTATCGACTAGGGTTCAACTGAAGGCCAGGTTTCGACGCGAGCTTTTCATTCAGGCTCAACTCAATCATCCATCTATCGCCCGTGTTTACCAGTCGTTTGTCAAAGGCGACAATTATTATGTGGTCTCTGAGTATGTTCCGGGGGTGAGCCTGCGTGAGTTGCTGGAAAGGGAGGGACTTCCGACTGCGCTGCAAGCCCTTTATATCTGCAAGCAGGCGCTGGTTGCGCTCGAATATGCTCATGCCCTCACCTATCTTGACGAATCCGATGTTCAGCGAGTCGGTGTAATTCACCGCGATATCAAGCCGTCAAACCTGGTTATTGACGGGCAGGGGAAACTGAAGATAACCGATTTCGGGATTGTCAGGATGCCCGATAGCCAGACGCTTGCCCCGCCGATCTTTCAACCAGGCACGATGGAATATATGGCGCCTGAACAGGTCCGGGGACTCGAACCTGATGCCCGGGCTGATATCTACAGCCTGGGCGTGACCTTTTATCAGGTTCTGACGGGGCACCTGCCATATCCTCGCTCCGCCAAAGCCACTGATTCGGCGTTACACGACACCATTCTTGACCATGAGCCTCCGCTGATAAGCGAGTTCCGGTCCGACGTCAATCCGGCGCTTGCCAATATCTTTGCCAGATCCATCGCCCGAAATCCGGGCAGCCGTTTTCAATCCGCCGGAGAATTTCTGGCGTCGATCAGGCAATACGAGCGAAGTTACAACCAGGTGGAATCGCCTTCAAAGCCATTCTCGGCGCGGCCGGCAAAAAAACTGAATGAAGGGGCGCAGCATCGACCGTCTACACCTGCTGTCCAAAATCCATTGTCTCCACCGATACAAACCGCTCTGATAAACCCGACGTCAGAAAAACGTCATTCGATCGATCGCAGCAATCGAACGACGCTACCCATGCCAGGTCAGAGTCAAGGCGCTTCGACAGAGTCGGGGAGAGAAGATTCGGGCAGCCTCTCCAGTCGACGCGTCACGTCTCCTCTCCCGAGACCTGACCAGATGAACATTCCCCCGGGGGCGGCCGCCCAACCACACGGCGCGCAGGCTATGGCTAAATCCGGTATGAATGAAGAGATGTTCTTTATAGATGGGGCATCATCCGGAAACCGCGTCGGCTGGGTTGTCGCCGCCGCTTTAACGATGATCGCGGTTTTAGCAGGGCTATACCTTTTCGTACTCAAGGAAGGTCGGCCGGATCAGTCGCTCGCCATCAAGGCCCCGGTTTCGGCCACCGACGTCACCGCCGCCGCCGCTGCCGTCAATCAGAACCCGATCGATACGGTGGTTTCCGCCACTCTGACGCCGGCAGATATTGACCGTCTTAACCAGGCCCGCGAAGCTGATCGACTCGGCAAATTCAATACTGCAATCACGCTTTATGGGGCGTTTCTTCAATCAGCGCCAGGATCTGCAGAAAGCGCCAGAATCTCGGAGCAACTCGACCGGCTCAGAAAATTCGTTGCTCACCTGAATGCCGCCAAATCCGCCTTCAATCGCGGGGATTACCGGACAGCGCGAGATAATTACTCCGAAGCTCTCAAACTCCGGCCCTATTCCCGACTAGTCCAGAATGGCATAGCTGAATGTAACTCCAGACTCTCCGACGGATCAGGTTCATCTGAAACCACAACCCGCCCACGCCGCACTACACCTCTGACTGATAACTGATTCGATTTCAATGAAATTGAAAAAAAACACCCCACCGGAACCATTGGATTCCGGTGGGGTGCCTGACAGTTCAGACGAAGTAACTACTTCTCTTCCGCAGTCGTTGTGGTGTTTGAAAGTTCGTTCAGAACCAGGGTTCTTTTATCGCCCGCCAGCATTAATCCAACCATCTTCCGGCCACTCTCAGTATCTCTGAGCGACACCGCAGTGTAACGCGACTTCATTTCGCGTTCGACGACCTGGCCTTTGACGGTGGCGATAACCTCTCCATTGTTCATTAACTTCAGCTCACCTGTCTCGAAGTCGACTCTCGCCCGGTAATCGCCTTTCCTGACTAATGTGTTGTCGAGCATGACATCAGACGATATACTTACATCAACTGAACGCTTATTGCTTTGCGCATATGTCGAGTAAGAGATTGAGCCCGCTGCAACTAAGGCCACTGCAAAATATACTAACAGTTTTTTCATTTATCCCTCCTTGTGTAATAACCTTAAATCAATCTGTTTCCGGAAGCCAATCTTGATCAAGATTGAGACTCAAGTAGTGAATACTTCCGTTAACCTCTTATCAGTCGAAATTGCAAAGTTTGTGCCATTGAGCCATCTGTTGATTTAAATGGGGTTACGGTAGTTTATTTGGCCAGAATTACAGTCATCTGGTGGCGAATTTGATCAGATCTGAGGCATGCTGCGACAGAATCATGCAGGGTCGTTCAATCCGGTATGTCCCGTTAGATACTCACAATATCCTGCCTCATTCTGTGACTTCTCTGTGAAAATTTCCGTCCGGATTCGCTTTCATCGCTAATCCATGGCTGCGACATTTAGAGACACACACAGGGTGAAACCTGCGAGTTATCGAACGTTAATACAGTATTTTGCTGTCATTTAAAATATGGTACTATCTGTGGTATTCAGTCGGATGAGGTAAGTGGTTTTAACATCTTGCCGAGGCCCCGGAACGTACAATTGGAGTTTTATCGTATGTCCCTTGGGAGGAAAGTACTATTATTGAATGCCACGTATGAGCCGCTCAGTGTTGTGACGGCTCCAAAGGCGTTGACGCTGGTCTGGCGGCAGGTGGCCGAGGTCCTGGAACTGGACAAAGGCAACATTCTGCGGTCGCCCCGGTTCGTCTTCGATGTGCCGTCGGTTATCCGCCTGACCCATTACATCGATATCCGGTCGCGACAGAACCGCGTCACCAATCGCCATCGCATACTCTCGCGCGACCATTACCGCTGCCAGTACTGCGGTTTGAAGGGGACCGTCTTCGATCTGACCCTCGACCACATCCTGCCGCGATCGCGCGGGGGCCGCACCCTCGCCGAAAACCTGGTCACGGCCTGCAAGGACTGCAACAACCGCAAAGGAAACAGGACCCCTGAAGAGGCGCGCATGCCTCTGCTCACCAATCCGAGCGCGCTTTATTACGGGCTCGAGCGACTGGCTTTGCAGCGCTCCGCCGATGCGCGCCCCGAATGGCGGAAATACCTGTTTCTGGATCACGCCGACGAGATCGAAGAGAGCGTCTCCACCGGGTGAGTTTGGAGCTTTGCAGACGTGCGCCTTGACATTAAGCCTCCGGCTTTGCTAATTTACCTGTCTTGTGAATTTGGTTATAGGCTCGTAGCTCAGGGGTAGAGCACTACCTTGACACGGTAGGGGTCAGCGGTTCAAATCCGCTCGAGCCTATCATTTAATTACTTACCGGGTGGAAATATTCGCCCGAGAGTTCAACGTCAGCTCCGGAAGAGTTGTCAAAATATGCGGAACGAATTTCGAAACATTCGAACTAAGTAGCTGCGATGTCGATGGCGTTGCCCGACGCGCACGTCGCAGCATTCCGCAAGACGACCGCTGACGTAGGACCTTACCTGAAGCGCCTGATTCTTTTTGGGCACCGGCTTTTGGGGATCGTCCACCGTCATCAAATATGGACGAGGGATCCGCATAGCTCTCCGTTTCGATGATATTTTAGACGGCAGCTTGTCGGATTTCCCGGTACGGCCCTTACGTTGTGGGCGAAAGGTCCGTAACGGAGATGAGAGTATTCAGCTGTGAGCGAAGTAGAAAAACAACCGATGCATGAAAACCAGGGTCTGGCGGCGATCGAGGCCATCAAACAGGTGGATCGCGATAGTGCGAAGAAGGCCATAGCGGCGCGACTCTATCGAAATGGCGTGCGGCAGTCGGAGCCCGTCGATTTGAGTTATCAGTTAGGCGAAGGCGAGCGGGTCGAACCGATCATCCCCGATTCGCCGGAGGCGCTCGAAATCTATCGCCATTCGACGGCGCACCTTCTGGCCGCAGCTGTCCTTGACCTTTATCCGGGAACGAAGCTGGGCATCGGACCGGCGCTGCTGGATGATCCGAAGGGCGGATTCTTCTACGATTTTCAGCGGGAAGACGGCCGGTTCACGCCTGAAGACCTGACGAAGATCGAAAAGCGCATGCGCGATCTGATCAAGCGCAACCTCGAATACAAGCGGGTCGAGATGTCCAGGGCGGAGGCCGGGAAGAAGTTCGCGGAGTTGGGCGAGCCGCTCAAGTGCGAACTGATCGAAGAGAAGGGCGGCGAAACGGTCAGTTGTTACACGATCGAGGGAACGCCGTTCGTCGATTTCTGCCTGGGGCCGCACGTTCCATCGACGGGAAAGATCAAGGCCGTCAAACTGCTCTCGATCGCGGGCGCGCACTGGAAGGGGGACGACTCACGTCCGCAGATGCAGCGCATCTATGGAATATCCTTCTTTTCGCAGGAAGATCTGGATGCCTGGACCAGGCAGAAGGAGGAAGCCGAGCGACGCGATCATCGCAAACTGGGGCCTGAACTCGACCTTTTCAGTATAAACGAAGTGATCGGATCGGGTCTTGTACTCTGGCATCCGAACGGGGCGCTGATCCGCAAGGTAATCGAACAGTTTCTGAATGACGAGCTATACAGGCGTGGTTACAGTTTCGTTAATACTCCGCACGTGACCCAATCGGAGCTCTTCCGGATCTCGGGTCACCTGCAGCATTATTCGAAGGACCTCTATCCGGCGATGAAGGATGAAGAGGACGAGCGGATCGAATATCGGATGAAGCCGATGAACTGCCCGTTCCACATCCAGATATACAAGTCGCGGCAGCGGTCATACCGCGAACTCCCGCAGCGATATGCCGAATACGGCACGGTCTACAGGTACGAGCGGTCGGGTGTGGCTCATGGTCTCATGCGAGCTAGGGGCTTCACTCAGGACGACGCTCACATCTTCTGCACGCCGGAACAGTTGAAGAGCGAGATTCGTGGATGTCTTGAGCTGGTTGATTTCATCTTTAAGGCATTCGGGTTCGAATACAAAGCCGAACTCTCTGTCCGCCATCCAACTGATCATGAGAAGTATCTGGGTTCGGATGAGGTCTGGACGCTGGCAGAGACCTCGCTCGCCGAGGCGCTCGTGGAATATGGTCTGCCGTTTGAGCGGATGGAGGACGAAGCGGCCTTTTATGGGCCGAAGATCGACTTCAAGGTTGTCGATGCGATCAAGCGGACGTGGCAATTGTCGACGATTCAGGTGGATTTCAATCTGCCGAACCGGTTCGATCTGGAATATATCGGGGCCGATAACAAGCCTCACCAGCCGATCATGGTTCACCGGGCGATCCTCGGGTCGTTCGAGCGTTTCTTCGGCATCCTGATCGAGCATTACGCCGGAGCATTCCCGGTCTGGCTGGCGCCCCTGCAGGCGATCGTTCTGCCGATCTCCGACCGTTTTAACGATCGTGCGGGCCAGGTCGAACTCGAGCTGCGCGAAGCGGGGTTCCGTGTCCAGGCTGATCTGCGAAGCGAGAAGATCGGCGCCAAGATTCGTGATGCGCAATTGAAGAAGATACCGTTCATGCTGGTCATTGGTGAGCGTGAAGCGGAATCGGGCACAGTCGCTGTCCGCGATCGTGTCAAGGGAGACACGGGAGCCTTACCGGTCGCCGAGTTCACCGCTCATCTGCGGGAACTGGTGCGAACCCGGAAAATAAATGATGAATTGTGAATTATGAATGATGAATGACAGAGCATTATCACCTGAGGCTTTAATTCATCACTCATAAATCATCATTCATAATTTCTTTGGAGGTGTAGTTATCAGTAACGGATATTCAGGTGGCGGCGGTTTTAGAGGACGGCGTGACACCAGAACGCCGCAGGTAAGAATCAACGAGCGAATCCGCACGAAAGAGGTGCGTGTCATCGATGAAGAAGGTGAGCAGCTCGGAGTAATGACGCCGCAAAAGGCACTTGAAATCGCGCGCTCGCGTGGATATGACCTGGTCGAGGTCGCCCCGCAGGCCGTCCCGCCGGTCTGCCGCATCATCGACTTCGGTAAATACCAGTACGAGCAGAAGAAGCGCGCACACGAAGCCAAGAAGAAACAGGTCGTCATCGAGGTCAAGGAGATCAAGTTCCGACCGGCGACCGATGAGCACGATTATAATTTCAAGATGAAGCATGCCAAGGAGATCCTGGCTGACGGCAACAAGGTCAAAGCAACGGTTCGCTTCCGCGGGCGTGAAATCACGCACAAGGAGCTCGGCCTGCAGCTGCTTGACCGGCTCGAGAAGGATCTGGCTGAATCGGGAACGGTCGAATTCCGGCCGCGCCTTGAAGGCATGCAGATGATGGTCGTCTTTGGACCCAAGAAATAATCGAATTAACTGGAGGAGAAATGCCAAAACTTAAAACTCACAGAGGCGCGGCAAAGCGGTTTCGCACCACTGCGACAGGGAAGATCAAACGTGGTCATTCCCACGCGCGCCACATTCTTACCAAAAAGTCGGCGAAGCGGAAACGCCAGCTGGATATGGACGTCCTGGTCTCAGAGAGCGACCAGAAACGTGTTGAGGCGATGCTCCCCTACGGCAGAAGGTAGAGAGGCGTCGATATTTTAATCCAATTCGGCGCGGAGCCATTTCGTAGCCGGTGAAAGTAAGGAGGGGCAAATGCCTCGGGCAAAACGTGGAAGCAAGCGCCTGGATAAGCGCAAAAAACTTGAGAAACTGTCTAAAGGATATCGCGGCACAAAGAGCAAACTGTATCGTTCGATGAAGGAGTCTGTTCAACGCGCCTTGAATTTCGCCTACGTCGGCCGTAAGGTCAAGAAGCGCGATTATCGTTCGTTATGGATCGTCCGGATTGGCGCGGCGGCGCGTCTCAACGGGCTCAATTACAGCCAGTTCATGCACGGCCTTAAAGTCGCCGGCATCAATCTGGACCGCAAAATTCTGGCCGATCTGGCTGTCAATCAGCCTGAGGCTTTTGCTGAACTCTCGGGTTCGGTGAAGAAAGCTCTCGAATCGGAAAAGGCTGCCGCCTGATCCGAAGTCGGAAACTCGAAATTGCCGACCCAAGGCTCCCGGATTTACCCGGAAGTCTTGGGTCAACTTTTAGAAATGATGAACGAACGACTGAAACAGTTACGTGAGGATTTCGATCGTGAAATTGGTCTGGTCACGACCGAAACGGAAGCGACGGAGTTGCGTGATCGCTGGGTTGGGCGAAAGAGCGGTCTGTTGACGGCCGAGATGAAGACACTCGGCAAGCTCACGCCAGAGGATCGTCGACTGGCCGGTCAGGGGCTCAACGATCTGAAGACCTATGTCGAAGCGGGAATCGAGCGATTGCAGCTGGGATTCGCTGCCGGGCGCGAGGCTGAACAGCTGGTTCGCGAGCGGATCGATGTCACGCTTCCGGGGCGCAGAATTGCAACCGGGCACCTCCATCCGATCACTCTGCTGCGCGAGAAGATCGAAGACATCTTCGTTTCGATGGGATACACGATCGAGGATGGACCCGAGATCGAGACCGATTTCTACAATTTCGATGCGCTCAATATCCCGTCAAATCATCCGGCGCGGAGCTGGCAGGATACATTTTATCTGGGCGATCACCTCGCGCTTCGGTCACAGACTTCGACGGTTCAGATCCATGCCATGCAGCGCCGGCAACCTCCGCTGAGGGTGCTCGCGCCCGGCCGCGTCTTCAGGCGCGATACTCCGGATGCGACCCACAATCCGATGTTCTATCAGGTCGAGGGATTGCTGGTTGATCGTGGGATCACCCTTGGCGATTTGAAGGGAACGATTCAGGAATTCGTTCATCGAATGTTCGGCCCTGAAACACAGACGCGGTTCCGCCCTTCCTACTTTCCTTTCGTCGAACCCGGGGCCGAGATCGATTACAGCTGCTTTAAATGCAACGGGACCGGCTGTCGCGTCTGCAAAGGCTCAGGCTGGATCGAGATGGGCGGTTCTGGAATGGTCCATCCGAACGTACTGCGAACGGCCGGCATTGATCCCGAAGTGTTTTCCGGCTTCGCCTTCGGGCTGGGTCTTGATCGCCTCTGCGCTTTGATGTACGGGCTCGACGATATTCGCCTGCTCTATGAGAACGATGTCAGATTTCTGGAGCAATTCACCTGAACAATGAAACGAAAAGTTTCCGAGTTTTCATATGGATTTGTCCTGACGCATGAACTGGTACATGCGTGCGGGTACCTGACCGCGGAAACGGCGACATTTACCGCCGGGCGGAAACCTGCGCGTTTCGGTTCTCCGTTGTTCCTGCAATTCAGGGCGAGCGACTACATGAAACGCCGCAATGCGGGCGAATCGAAGCTGGTTGGACTGCCATATTTTCGTTTCGTTCTCTATCGCCGGACGCAGTCGAACCAGCATCAGCTTTTGACCGAGCTCGAAAAGAAGGGAAACGCAGTCTATTACGCGACTCCGAAAATTCACGAAGCGGTCAATTTGAACAGCGCCTTTTTCGACAGAAAGATAGTGGCCAATTCGCTCTTCGTAAGTCCGTGTGAGATCGGCGAGCTGCAGGATAACGAATCGCATCGGGTCGTTTTCAGCGGAAGAACCACTGAAGTATATCTGTGCCCCGAGCAACGACGGCTGGACGGCGCCGTCCACGGCGAGGATTTTCAACAGGCGATCATCGATCGGACGGCGGATTTCAAACCGCGTGAACTGAACGATGATTTCTTTTACGATCTGGCATCGGTCATGGTCTCGCTGATCTCACCGAACCGCCGGATCTTCGACGAACTGACGCGCGGCAGGTCTGAAATGCCGGCATCGGTATTTGCGAGCTACCTCGCCAGGACGCTCTTCGATTGCGAACTGCTGGTGGTCCCGGTGGCTGAGTAGTAAGCAGAAGGCAGTAGGCAGCTTCCAGTAATCTGGACGGTACAAGTTTATGCCAGTGAACAAGATTGCTGTGAAAGCCAATAGTGGAGAATCGACTGGAAACTATGCACTTGATACTGCGAACTGCCTACTGCCCACTATTTTATCTATTTAACTTATGAAAATCAGTTACAACTGGCTGAAGGAATTTGTCGACCACAATCTGCCGGTGCGTGAGCTGGCGGCAGAGCTGACGATGGTCGGGCTGGCGGTCGATGCGGTTGAGATGGTCGGCAACGATTACATACTGGAGATCGACTTGACATCAAATCGTCCGGATTGCCTGTCGCATCTGGGCGTGGCGCGCGAAGTGTCGGCGATCACAGGTTGTTCATTAAAGATGCCCGTTATCGATCTGAAAGAGAAGGGCATGCCGACGACAGATATAACTTCAGTTGAGATTACGGCGCCTGAATTCTGCCCGCGGTACACTGCAAGAGTTATCAAAGGTGTAAGGATCGGCCCATCGCCCGCATGGTTGGTGGCGAGGCTGGAATCAATGGGGCAGCGCAGTGTCAACAACGTCGCCGATATCACCAACTACGTCATGCTCGAGATGGGCCAGCCTCTGCATGCATTCGATTTGCATCATCTCAAGGGGGAGAGGATCGTGGTCCGCCGCGCGTCGCCGGGCGAGCGAATCACAACACTCGATGGAGAAGAGCGTGAACTGACAGAGGCCATGCTGGTCATCGCGGATGCCGAGCGCCCTGTCGCGCTTGGTGGCATCAAAGGCGGTGAGGATTCGGGCATTACTGGATCTACTGTTGATGTGCTTCTCGAAGCGGCATATTTCACGCCGCTTCAGATACGACAGACTTCAAAGGCGCTGGCGCTGAGCACAGAAGCGTCATACAGGTTCGAGCGCGGAACTGATCCCGAGCTGGTTTCGCTGGCATCGGATCGAGCTGCGGCATTGATCGCCGGGATTGCGGGTGGAGAGGTCAGCAAATGTCTGGTTGATGTCTATCCGCATCGCAAACAGCTTAGAGATGCCCGCAAACCGATCAACTTCAGGCGCGCCCGTTACACTGAACTGACAGGCCTCGAGGTGGCACTCCCCGAGGCAGAGCGAATTCTGCGGGCACTTGGCTTCGAGATCGAAGCTGAAGTCGCCGGTGACTTGCTTTCCGCCAAAGCTCCGACCTGGAGGATAGATATATCGATCGAAGAGGATCTGATCGAAGAGGTCGCGCGCATCGCCGGTTATGAGCATGTCGCCACAACGCTCCCCGGGAGTGCGGGCGCGGGCAACTATCTGGATGGAGAGAGCGGGCGGCGCGCCGCGCGTCGAACTTTGGCTGCTGTCGGCTACAACGAAGCGATCAGTTTCAGCTTCGTTAATGTCGAAACTGATGCCGCACTGAGCGATGCGGAGGATGAGGATCGACTGCTGCTCTTCAACCCCATCGACGAAACGCAATCGCACATGCGCACAACGTTGCTTGGCGGATTACTGCAGGCGCTCGAGCGCAATTTCAATCATGGCAATCGAAACGTCAGGCTCTTCGAGATCGGCAAATGTTTTCGCAAATCGGATGGAGAGCGTCCGCTTGAACTGGAGCGCCTGGCATTGGTCGCAACCGGCGCGCGAAATGAGTCAGACTGGCTGGCGGCAAACGCGAGACTCGATTTTTACGATGTCAAAGGCGCCATCGATGCCCTGATCGATAACCTGAACCTGCCGGCCGCAAACTACGCCGCAACAGAAAAGAGCGGCTATTTGCATCCGGGACGCGCTGCTGTAATATCGATTGGCGGGCGCGATGTCGGATTGATCGGACAAGTCCATCCGCGCATCGCAACACAATACAAATTCAAGCAGCCGGTCTTTATCGCTGAACTCGACTTCGGGGATATATTGACTGCTCAGAAGATCGAGCCGCGATATCAACCGTTGCCGAAATTCCCGACGGTCGTTCGCGACCTGGCGCTTCTCATCGACACGGGAGTCACTTTTGCCGCGATCGAGAGCGAGATCGCGGCCCTTTCGATCGCCGAACTGGTGAATGTCATGCTCTTCGATATTTATACGGGCAAGGAACTCCCGGATGGCAAACATTCGATCGCACTCTCGTTGCGCTACAGGTCATTGGATCGAACATTGACGGATGAAGAGATCAATGCTGCTCATGGCCGTATCGTCAAGCGCCTGATCGAAACATTCGGCGCCGAGTTGCGATAAAACTCGCTGCGCCGGTTGAATCAACCTGACACAACCGTTATGACTACGCCTGGACTGGAGAAATTCACCAATCTCGAAGACAAGCTTCACCGCGTTGTCGAGTTGTGTAAAAGATTGAGGCAGGAGAAGGATGCGCTGCGCAAGGATATGGACGCGCTGGCACTGGAAGTCGAGGCACTTTCGGCTGAGAAAACTCAACTTCGAGACCAGATCTCCAGACTGCTCGAAGACCGGAAGCTTATGCGAGAGAAGGTCGAGGGGATGCTCGATGCCATCGCCACACTCGAGTTGGAAGCTGAATCGTTGAAAAAATAGATGGAGGCTTTGATCGAAAATGGACCCTCACGCGCAGACCGTTAATGTCAAGATCTACAATCAGACCTACAGCATTCGCGCCAGTGACGGAGATGTCGAGCGGACGAGGGCTCTGGCGGCGCTGGTCGATCACCGGATGCGCGAAATTGCCAAAGGCGCTCTGACTGCCGATTCACTGAAGGTCGCGATTCTGGCCGCCATTCATATTGCTGACGAACTCGGAAAGGCGATTGACCGTTTCGATGAATTGAACAAGACCATCAACTCGCACAGTCAGGAGTTTTCCGCACTGCTCGATCAGGTTTTGAAGGATAAATAATGTTCTCAGGAGGAAAATTGAGAAAACTATCGATCACATTTTTGATCTTCATGGCTGCCCTGTTGACGGCCTGGCCTGGAATGCAGGCGCAGCGCAAACCGAAGCCCGTCAGCGCGTCCGTTTCTGAATTCGGCAATGTCGATGGAGTGACGGCCGCCCAGATCCGTGATTATCTTTATTTCGTGGCATCCGATGAGATGGAAGGACGGGATACTCCATCGCGAGGCCTTGATCTCACGGCGAAATTTATCGCACTCAACCTGTCACGCTGGGGTCTTAAACCGGCTGGTTCCGATGGGACGTTTTTTCAGAAGATCGAGCTCAATACGCGTCAGATACTCCCCGACGGATCATCGGCGATGATCAACGGGCAGAGTTACAAGACAGGTGAGGATTTCATCGCTCAGCCAATGGCTGGAACCGCAGCAGGCAACCTGGTCTATGTCAGTCATGGCTACATGCTGAAATCGAAGGAGATCGATGCATACAAAGGAATCGACGTCAAAGACAAGATAATGCTGGTCGTTGAGACCATGCCGAAGGGGGTCACTTTCAGGGACTTTCGCGGCAAACCCGGCGAAGATTTCGCCACTCCTGAAAGCTACGGAGCGATGAACGGAGCGAAAGGCATTATTCGAATCCCGAGTTCTTCGACTCTTAATTTCTGGGAACAGCGCCACAAGTCATCATTGACCCCGTCGCGTCCGATGATGGCCGGCGCCGGGAGCCGTCGAGGGGCTCCACCGCCGATCCCGTCCATTACGGCATCGGAGAAGATGGTCAGGGCTTTGCTGGAAGGTGAGCAACTCAACTACGATACGATCAAGGGACAGATGCAGAGCGCGGAGTTCGGCGCACCGGTCGCTCTCAGTGCTGCTAAAAAGGTCGAATTCACGGTCAACGTCAAAATCGGTGTTGTCTGGACCCAGAATGTGGTTGCGATCATGGAAGGTGACGATCCTCAATTGAAGAATGAATATGTTGCGATCGGCGCACATTACGATCACGTCGGCATCAGCACCCGCGGAGGTGACGACAAGATCTTCAACGGGGCCGACGATGACGGATCGGGAACCGTGGCGGTGATGGCGATCGCCGAGGCTCTGACTAACGGGCCGCCTCCGAAACGCTCGATACTCTTCGTCTGGCACGCAGGTGAAGAGAAGGGGCTCTGGGGATCGGCCTTTGTGACCGACAACTCGCCCGTTCCGCTGGACAAGATCGTCGCCCAGCTCAATATCGATATGATCGGCAGGAGCAAGAAGGCTGGCGATACACACCCGCGCAACATAAACCTGAGCGGGCCCGACGAGATCTATGTCATCGGCTCGAAGATGATGAGCACCGATCTCGGAAACCTGAGCGAGTCTGTCAATAATGCTTATCTTAAGCTCAAGTTCAACTATAAATATGATGATCCGAACGACACTGAACGGCTCTTCTTTCGCAGCGATCATTACAACTACGCGCGCAAGGGAATCCCGATCATCTTCTATTTCGACGGAGTTCACGAGGACTATCATCAGGCCTCTGATCATGCCGACAAGATCGATTACGAGAAGATGGAGAAGGTGACGCGGACTATCATGGCTACGTTGTGGAAGCTGACGAGCGTCAAACGCCCTGTCGTCGACAAGCAACTGCCCGCGCAGTTATTGGGTAATTAATAAGGCACAGGTTCCAGTGAATAGTTTCCAGTTTCCAGTCGCATCCCCACGCTTCGCTTTCAACAGCAATCTTGTTCGCCGCTATAAACTTGTGCAGTCCAGAATACTGGAAACTGGAAACTATCCACTGGAAACTACCCCCTGGAAACTATTCTCTGGAAACTTCTTCCTACTTCTTCTCGCTGCCGCTTTTAAGCGGCGCGTCCTGCACCTTGGTCCATTCAGAGATTGACCCGTCATACATTGATACATCGAACCCCAGGTATTTCAGAGTGAAGTAACTGTGTGATGCCTGGACGCCGGTATTGCAGTATGTGATGACTTTGTCACCGGGTTTGACGCCGAGATCATGATACATTTTGATCAGCTCCGAGAGCGGTTTCATCGAAGTCCGGTCTTTTTCATTGAGATGTTTCTGCCAGTACATGCTGGCGGCTCCGGGGATGTGGCCGGTTCTGGTATTTGGGGCTCCAGCGTACTGTTCGGCCGTGCGGGCATCGATAATCGCTACGCCGGGATCTTCCATGTTTGAAGAGACCCATGAGTAATCGCGGACGGTTTCAGTAGTGGCGATGACAGACGGGTTTAGTCGCGGAGTGAAGGCGGCCGGCTCGTATGCGGGCGACTGTGATTCAAGTGCGCGATTTTCACCCTTCCATTTCTCGATCCCGCCATCGAGGATCGCAGCGCGACTTCCATGGCCGAGGTAATCGAGTGTGAACCAGGTTCGCGTCGCCGTGAGTCCGTTGCCGTCGCCGTATATGATGATCCGGGAAGTGTCACCGACGCCGATTTTCTCGAATGCCGACTTGAGTTGCGCGACCGGCGGCAATTCATTCGACGCCCCGTTTTTCGCAGCTACAATCTCGGACCAGCCGAGGAAACGCGCGCCCGGGATATGTCCATTGTCGTAGGCCTTGCGGTCGTTTGCGACATGAAGAATGACGACGCGCTGGTTCCTGAGGTTTTTGGCCAGCCAGTCGGTTGAAACCAGCATGCTGGTTCGCGCCGAACGGGCCTGCCTGACGGCGCGTTGCGCCGACACCTGACTGGATGACTGGCTAAGCGCCATTCCGACCACAATAAAAAAAGAGATAAATGCGACTGTAGAACGTAAGACAACATTTCGAAAATCCATAAGGTCCTCCAGGAAATGACAGCTCTTGGTCATAATGTGAATCCCATGATCGTGAATGAGAAACTACATCATATCAGGCTTAGCCGGGCTGATAAAATCCGACAGTCCTTCCGTTGACGGAGTTGAGTCGGCACCGTAAAATCACTAGTTTACTGAAGCCTGGCAGGCCATTGATGAGTGACCATGCCCCGATCCCAAATGTTCAGGAGAGTTCAATAATGCGACGCGAGATCACCAGCTGGTACAGCGGGCGGACATTTCAGGAGATGCCGATCGTGGCCTACGGTCATTACGGCCCTCCGATTCTGATGGTGCCGACTGCGGCGGCTGACTTTCTTGAATACGAGCGATTTCAGCTGATAGATTCGGTCAAATGGTGGCTCGATAGCGGGCGCGCCAAGATGTATTCGATCAACAGCGTCAATCGCATGGCATTGCTCAACAACCACGCATCGCCGTGGGAGAAGGTCGAATGGCTCAACCGGTATGACGGGTATGTGACGGAAGAGGTACTGCCGCTCATCCGCCAGGACTGCAACTTTCACGACATCAAACCGATCGTCGCAGGAATCAGCATGGGCGCTTATGTGGCAGCCAACCTCTTCTTCCGCCATCCTGATCTGTTCGGCGGTGTGATCGCCATGAGCGGGAGCTACGATATTCGCAGCTATCTCGACGGCCATTACTCGGAGAGCGTCTATTTCAACAATCCTGTGGATTACCTGCCGAATCTTAACGATGGATACCATCTGCCGATTTTGAGGCAGGGTGGCCGGCAAATTATCATATTCACCGGGCAGGGGGCTTTCGAGGCCCCTGATCGCTCACGTTATCTTTCAGAGATACTCAATAAAAAAGGCGTTCCGCACTGGCTGGATGTCTGGGGCCACGACGTTAACCACGACTGGCCGTGGTGGCGAAAGGTCATGCCCCATTATTTCGGCAAGTTGTTCGGATGAACGTCATCACAATTCAGCACTGGAAAGGATCATATAAATATGAAAGACAGAAGGAACATATTCGCCCTGCTTTTTGCGGCCTGCCTCATGATTTCAATCGGGATGACCGGGACAGTAGCGGCCCAGGACGGGCATCAGCACGATCATTCACAGAGTGGTGATTTCAAAGCCAAAGGTGACGGTGTCGAGAGCTGCCCGGTCACCGGCGAGCCGATCGTGATGAAGAACATCAATGGCGAGTTCTTCGGTCGGACGGTCTATTTCTGCTGCGCCGGGTGTCTGGCAGAAGCGCAGAAGAATCCTTCACTCTATGTCAAGCCGACCCTCGATGCGCAGAAAGCGGCATTGAAGCAGAGCAGCGCTCCGCAGGAATTCCTCGGCAAGGGCGATGGCAAGGAGACCTGCCCGGTGACGGGTGAGAAGGTCAACAAGGACCTTAAATTCGACTGGAAGGGCGAAACGTTTTACGTCTGCTGCGAAAACTGCCTTGAGACCGTCAAAAAGAATCCGGCACTTTACCTGAAGTCTTCGGCAAAAGCTGATTCGCACGATCACGGTGATCACGGCACACCCGCAGCCGGGAAGTTCATCGGCAAGGGTGACGGCATCGAAACATGCCCGGTAACGGGTGAGCCGGTCAACAAAGAGGTCAGCGCGATGATCAATGGCCGCAAGGTCTATGCCTGCTGCCCCAACTGCATGGATTCAATCAAAAAGAACCCGGACGCGTATCTTAAGAAATAATGAAGTATGAATGATGAATGATGGATTAAGAGATCTCCGGACGGTACCTTACTCATCATTCATCATTCATACTTCATCATTTATTCTGTCGGCAGTTTGTAATCAGCGAACTGGTGACGAAGCACTTTTTTATCGAATTTTCCGACGCTCGTCTTCGGGACCGATTCGATGAAGACGATATCGTCAGGCATCCACCATTTGGCAAAGTACTTCTCGAGGTGTTCATAAATCTGTTCGCGTGACACCTCGACGCCCGGCTTGATAACGACGCATGCCAGGGGGCGTTCCTGCCACTTCGAATGATTGACTGCTATGACGGCGGCTTCCGCCACGCCGGGAACAGCCATAATCGAGTTTTCCAGATCCACCGATGAGATCCACTCGCCGCCGCTCTTGACCAGATCCTTCGATCGATCGGCGATCGCCATATAGCCTTCAGCATCGATCGTCGCCACGTCACCGGTATCCAGCCAGCCATTCGGGAATTTCTCCGGTGTTGGATCTTCCTTGTAATAGGTCGCGGCAATCCACGGGCCGCGAATGAGCAACCGGCCCATCGCCACGCCGTCGTGTGCGACCTCTTTACCAAAGTCATCGACGATGCTTATGTCAAGGCCGGGGGCATAGATGCCGGCGCGTTGTTTGATGTCGAGCTTCTTTTCCTTCGGCCAGTCCTTCATTTTCGGTTTGAGTCGTGTGACGGTTCCGAGCGGGCTTGTTTCGGTCATGCCCCAGGCTTGGACGAAATCGACTCCGAGATTGGACTCGAACCAGTCGATCATGGCCCGCGGCGGAGCGGAGCCCCCGCAAATCATCGACCTCAGACTTGACAGGTCGTATTTGCCTGGATTTTGGAGCAGTTCGTTCATAACCCCGAGCCAGATCGTTGGAACGCCTCCCGTGAAGCTCACCTTTTCATCCTGAATCAGCTGGCAGACCGAAGCCCCATCCATCATCGGGCCGGGGAAGACCTGCTTTAGTCCGAGCATGGTCGCAATGTATGGCAGACCCCAGGCATTGGCGTGGAACATCGGGACAACGGCCATGATCGTGTCTGACCTGCTCAGACCCAGCAGATCGGGCAGACCGCCGGTGATGGTGTGAATGTAGTTCGACCGGTGCGTGTACATTACACCCTTGGGTTTTCCTGTCGTACCGCTGGTGTAACAAAGGCCCATCGGCGAGTTTTCGTCGATCTCGGGCCAGGTGAACTCCGTCGATTCATCCGCTATCAGCTTTTCATAATCGAGAGCGGGCGAGAATGAGGTCGTGAAATTGCCCGTGTTGCTCATGACAATCACGTGCTTGACTGTCGGCAGCTTTCCGGCGAGCTTTTCCAGAATCGGCAGCAGATCCTCATCCACGCAGATCACGCTGTCTTCAGCATGATTGATGATGTATTCGAGATCGGCTGATGAGAGTCGCAGGTTGAGTGTGTGCAGAACGGCGCCCATGCATGGCACGGCGTAGTACACCTCCAGATGACGATATCCGTTCCAGGCCAGCGTGGCGACTCGATCGCCCTGCCCGACGCCAAGCCTGTGCAGAGCGTTGGCCAGTTGCCTTGCCCGTCGGCCCAGATCAGCATAGGTATAACGATGGACTCCGTCTCGCGTCTTCGAAACGATCTCGTTCTCAGGCGCAAGCGCGGGTCCGCGATCCATGAGGATCGACATCGTCAGTGGGGTACTCATCATCGTATTCATCCGTTATCTCTCCTTGGTCTGTTATGAATTGTCAGCCAGAGAGGTAGTTTCCAGTTGGCAGTTTCCAGTTTCCAGTGATTGCTGTAGTTCGAGGTATTCAATGATGCTATGGCCAACATATTTATTGAGAACTGCTGATCGAACCACTGGAAACTGGAAACTGCTAACTGGAAGCACTCCTTGGCTGAGCACTTTCTTTCTACTTTCTACTTTTTACTTTCTACTGCCTTAGGTGATTCCGGTTTGGCGAAATCGGGTTTCGGGTCACCAAAAATGTAATGGTTGAACCAGGACAGGTTATGCTGGATCACGGCGCGCATCGATTTCGGTTTGGTGATGCCGTGGCCGTAGCCTTTGTAGACGATCATCTCGACGGGGACATCTCGGTCTTCGAGGCCCTGTCGTAGCTCGTAGGCATTGGGAATCGGCACTCGCCGGTCGAATTCACCATGTTGGATGAGGGTCGGCGTCTTTGCATTTTTTATATAACTCATCGGCGAGGTTTTAACGTAGACATCTGGATCATCCGCCGGGTCATCGCCGAGATATTGGATGGTGAAGGGAGTAATGTCTGTGTTGTAGTAATAGGTTGCCCAGTTCGAGATACCGGCTCCGACAGAGATCGCCGCAAAGCGGTCGCTTGATGTGGTCAGAAAAGCCGAGATGTAACCTCCCTGGCTCCAGCCCATGCATCCGACGCGTTTCGAATCGACCCAGCCCTTGCCGATCAGATGATCGACTCCTGAAATCACGTCCCACGCATCACCGACGCCGAGGTTTCGGATGTTGAGCTGTCTGAATTTCTCGCCATATCCGGCGCTGCCGCGATAATTGACCTTGAGGATGAGCGAACCTCGAGCGGCCCAGATATCCGAGGGGTAATAGCGTGTATCAAGCAGTGTCGGGCGATCGATGCCCGTCGGACCTCCGTGAATAATGCAGAGCAGAGGATATTTCTTCGACGGATCGAAGTCGGCGGGCTTGATAAGAATCCCCTCGATCTCGGCGCCGTCCTTGCTTTTCCATGAGATCACCTCTCGAGTCGCGAGGATCAGATCCTTCACCTGATCGGTCATCGAGGTCAGCTTGCGAGGCGTGAAACTGGATGTGCCGGCAAGATAGATCTCGGTCAGTGAGGTTGCGGACGGGGAGGTGAAGGCGATCGTCTTTCCATCTCGAGTGAACGAGGCTCCGCTGACCATAAGATTGTCAGGTGACGAGACTCGCATGATCTTTCCGGTTGTCGGATCGATTCTGAACAGATGAGACGCGGTCTTTTGGGCGCCGAGGAAATAGATGCCTTCCTTTACCCATTCAATCAGTCTGGGTTGCTCGTCGAAACTGTCAGTCATCGATCGTGGAGTCCCACCTTCTGCATCGACGACTGCCAGATTCGAATTCGAGTGAAAGAACTTCGGATTGCCCATAGCGGATGAAAAGATGATCTGTTTGCCGTCAGGAGACCACTGCGGTGAATTGTCGGGGCCCGGAGTCGAGACGATCCGGCTGACGGAGTCACTGACGAGCCTCAGCATGAAGATGTCGGTGGTGTGCCCGTTGATCAGATCGGAATTCCTGGCCGCGCTGAATGCTATTCGATCGCCGCCCGGCGCCCATGAGAATGCCCCGACTGTGAACTCTTCTCCCTTTGTCCGTTGTTTACCTTCGACAGGCCCATTCAGGGCTTCGGCGACATCGATTGTATGGATATGTGAGTAATTGTATTCCTTGCGGACTACCTCGAAATCCCCAAGGTGATCTTTACGTGCATTTGAGGCTTTTTCGTCGATGACAGGAGCAGTGAAGGCGATCGTCCTGCCGTCGGGCGACCAGTCGAATCCGTTAACACCGCTTTCCGATTTGGTCAGTTGAATCGCTTCTCCGCCGTCGGGCCGAATGACGAAGATCTGATTCTTGCCTCCGGCACGTGAGCTGCTGAATGCCAGCCATTGCCCGTCGGGAGACCAGGTCGGCCCCGTGGATGACTTCTCTCCACGGGTGAGCGGGAAACTTCTGCCGGTAGTCGTCTCGACCAGCCAGATCTGCGTTACAAAAGCATCCTGCTTCAAGTCGGTCGATGTGACGGTGTAGGCGATGTAGTTTCCGTTTGGCGAGATCTGCGAACTGCCCAGCGATTGAATCTGCAAAAGATCTTCAACCGTTGGGGCTCTGCGCTGGCCGAGAGCTGATACATTAATCGCCAGAAAGAACAGTAACAATGGAAATAGTTTTTTACACATCCTTTTAAACCTGTAAAATCGCTGCCGATTAGAATACCGGTTCAGCCAGTTTGGCCAGAATTGCAGCCGATGCCTGATCGACATCGGCGTGGAGCGAATTACCGTGGGCATCCATCGTCACGATGGCTGGAAAGTCGGTGACGCGGAGATGCCACATCGCTTCCGGAATCCCGAATTCCAGCAGGTGGACATCCAAAACCTGGTTGATGCATTTCGCGTAATACTGGGCAGCTCCACCGATAGCATTCAGATAGACTGAGCCGTGTTCTTTCATGGCCGCGAGAGTTTTGGCTCCCATGCCGCCCTTGCCCATCACGGCTCGAACTCCGTATCGCTTGATGATCTCGCCCTGGTACGGCTCTTCACGGATGCTGGTGGTTGGTCCGGCAGCTTTGATCTGATAGTTGCCGTTTTTCAGGACGACTGGACCGCAATGGTAGAGCACAGAGCCCTGAAGATCGACCGGCGGCGGATTCTTGATCAGATGGGAGTGGACGGCATCACGTCCCGTAAACATCTCTCCGGAAATAAGCACAACGTCGCCAACCTGAAGACTTCGCACCTGTTCTTCGGTCAACGGCGCGCGGAGCTTCTTTTCATTGCCGGTGAGAACGAATCCTTCATTACCTGACATTCTGATCGCAGGCTCTTTTTCATCCCGATAGAGCCACCGTTTGATTGCGCCCGTGCGGGCATCGAGCACCACGCCGAGGCGCCGAAACGCCCAGCAGTCGTATGCAACCGAAACGAAGAAGCTCGCAGGCAGCCGGTTAATCGCTCCGATCTTGCAGCCGATCAGCGTCACGTTGCCTCCAAATCCCATCGTGCCGATGCCCAGAGTGTTGGCGGTCTGCATGATGTACTCTTCGAGTTTTGACAGTTTCGGATTCGGATTGACGTCATCGAGTGTTCTGAAGAGCTGTTCCTTTGCATGCTGGTATCCGGTCGTGCGATCTCCACCGATGCAGACTCCAAGCGCGCCGGCGCTGCAACCCTGGCCCTGAGCCTGCCAGACGGCATGCAGAATGCACTTGCGCACACCGTCAAGGTCGCGACCGGCCTTGCCCAGATGTGGAAGCTCCGCGGGCAGCGAATACTGGATGTTCTTGTTCTCGCAGCCGCCTCCCTTGAGCAGCAGTTTGACTTCGATTTCGTCGTCATTCTCCCATTGCTCGAAATGCATGGTCGGGGTTCCGGGCCCGAGATTGTCGCCGCTGTTTTCTCCCGTGATCGAATCGACTGAATTCGGACGCAGCTTGCCATGGCGGGTAGCCTCCGAGATCGCTTCGCGAATCTGTTTCTTCATGACGATCTGATTGACTCCGACTGGAGCCTTGATCTCGAACGTTGGCCAACCAGTATCCTGGCAGATCGGTCCATCGTTATCGCTGGCCATGTCGATATTCGTTCCGATGACATTCAAAGCCTGAGCAGACCGTGCTCCCTCTTCCTGTTCCATCGCACGCGCCATGGCGTGACGCACGTCCGGCGGCAGGTTTGTCGAAGTCTGCGTAATCAATTGCAGAATACTGTCCTGAAATGATTCCATCTCTACCACTTCCTTTGAGCAAAGCTATTGATTTTGGTATCAGTGCGGGTAGTGCTTAAGCTAAAATACTTTATCACAATCATGGTAGAGACGACAAAAACCTCTGGAAGCGCAGGCATCCTTGCCTGCATTTTAACTTCATCGCGCAGATTATTTGAAACATGCAGGCAAAGATGCCTGCGCTCCCAGGGAGTGGCCCCAATATCGATCTGTCTGGCTGTGGCGCTGATCGCCGTTATCCCTTTTTTCTATATCGGCGAGGATCAGAAGGTCGGATGCTGCGGCGGTGAGATGCCGATGACCCATGACGCCGCCATGCACCATAACCAGATGCAAGGCTTTTATCGCGGGCTGGCTTCAGGAAGGCTCTACCCGCGATGGGATGAGCGAACGCATCTGGGATACGGGGCTCCGACGACCAGCTTCTATCCTCCCGGAGCCTACTACCTCACCTCCGGGCTCTTTTGGATCCTGCGCGACTGGAGTGCGGCGATGATGGGCTTTTATCTGATCGTCATGGCAGGATCGGGTCTGGCGGCATATACGTATGCCCGTGAGACCCTCGCGCGCGGAGCCGCTCTGGTCGCCATGATCATATACATGATCGCGCCATATCACCTGATCAATCAGTACCAGCGCGGAGCCGTCGCCGAGCAGATGGGTTTCGTCTGGGCGCCGCTTGTCCTTCTCTTCTCAGACCGGCTGCTGTTTCGAGATGACTTGTCTGGCAATGATAGACTGCGCGATTTCGCCGGGCTGGCCGCGGCTTTCGGGGCCTATCTCTGGACTCATCCGCCGACGGCTTATCAATTATTGCTACTGTTTGGAACTGTTGCGGCGATCAGATTCATTACTCTGTCAGGCTGGTCACTGCTGAGTGAGTGGGAACGGCCGGCCCTGGTGCTCGGCGCGCTTCTTTTCGGTTCGATGCTGGCCGGAGCATACTTTTATCCCGGTCTGCTTGAGCGCAATCTGGTATACAGCGAAGACGTCGAGCGAACATGGCCATATCACACCAGTTACATCTACTATTTCGCTCAGACTGTTTATGGACACGGGAGCGGAGGATTCTTCTGGCGGCTGGATCGCATCTGGTTGTTCCACGCTGTGGCGCTCGCCTCGATCTCCTGTTTATTGCTTGTTTTTCGTAAGAATATCACTGAAACATTACGCCATTCAGCGGTTTACTGGAGCGGGGCGGGAATTCTGGCGATATTCCTGATGACACGACTCTCCTGGCCGATCGGTCGTAATATCCCGAGCATCGAGATCGGAGTCTTCTCCTGGCGAATGCTGACTTTCGCCGGATTATCGACGGCGCTCGTATCCGGTTTGCTATGGCAACTTGCGGGAACTTTGAGAGCCAGGGCGCGCCTCAGGTCCGGATGGCTGCTTTCGGCGTTGGTCACCGGTATGATAACGACCGCCGTTTGGATGGGCTTCATTCTTGTCGTCTGGCCGATGGTGCGCGGCCAGGCATTCGCTCCAGTTCCAGAGCACTACAATTATGCGACATTGCCGCGTGGAGTTCCTCGCGAGCTTCCACAGATGGATCCGGCGCAGACTGTTTCAGGGCAGGGGACAGTGATGGTCGATCGATGGGACCCCGAGTATCGCACCGTCCGGGTCACTCTTGATCAGCCCGACAGGATTAATTTCCGGACCTCATATTTTCCCGGGTGGACTGCAATTGTTAATGGCAGGGAATGGCATATTAATAGGGATGTGAATTCCAGTATCTATCTCGATCTGCCGGCCGGAAAACATTCGATCACGCTTGAATTCCGCTCGACAGCGGTAAGGAGCGCCGGAAACCGGCTGACCGCGATTTCATTTCTGGTTCTGATCATAATGGTTATTTTGCAATACAGCGGCAGGTTCATAAAAATCTGGAAGAGACAGGAGAGTTGATCGATGGAGCGATTCGTCAAACGTTTCGAAGTGCTGATTGTGGCCGCCATGCTCCTCTGGGGAACGTGGTTTCTGCTCAAAATGGCCTACCTCCCCGTTTATCAGAGTTCGTTGATTTGCATTCTATGGCTGGCCTGCGGCTACGCCTATTTGAAATATCGCTATCAGCTGCGCGTGCCGTTTTTACTGCTCTTTCTGATCTACGCCACGGTCCTGCTGGACGGGCTGGGGAACTATTTCAACTTTTACAATACGAAGTTCCGATACTTCCAGTACGATGAATTCACTCATCTGGTGGCGCCGGCGCTGGCGGCTCCTGTGCTGGTCTGGTTGCTGCATACCGGCATTCACCGCATGGGCTACAGGCTGCCTCTGTTTTTGACGACGATATTCGCACTGACGACGATGTTCACGATCTCCGGGTTTTACGAGATCGTCGAGTTGTGGGATGACAAGTACATGCATCCGGCGCCGGGTATGCGCATCCACGGAGCATACGACACAGCCAACGACCTGCAATATGATTTGCTCGGCCAGATCATTGGCGGCGTGATCGCCTATGCATATCTTAAACGTCGGGAGCGGCTGGATTGATCGATCAGATTCTTTCACCGGCTTCGGCAGGTTCGACGAGGATGGTTTTAAAGGATGAGAGGCGCACCTGTCCCGGAGCGAATCCTTTTGGCTTGCTGACGAACTTTTTCTCACAGTAATTTACAGCTACTTTTGGTCCGCCTTTGGCCTGGCTGAATTTGGCGGCGAGCTGGGCTGCCTCGGCAATGGCGCGAGCAGGAACCTCTTTCCGCTGCGGGTTGCGAAGGACGACATGAGATCCCGGGTAGTCTGCAGCGTGAAACCAGATGTCGTAAGACTTTGCAATCCGCATCGTCAGATTGTCGTTATCCCTGTCGGTTCGGCCAACCAATATCTCGTAACCATCTGTAGATTTATAGCGACGGACACCGCTGATCTTCTCGGTTTTCGACCTTCCTGTTGTCTTTTGGCCGCTTTTTGTCGTTTCTCTTCGAGGTTCCGGCCTGGATGAACCGGTCAATTTATTGAGCTCTTCGAAACCTGTCACAACCGACAAGCGCGATTGCTCCCGGGTCAGCGAAGCAAGCTCGGCTTCGACCTGAGGCAATCGAGCCTCAATCACTTCCTGTCCGTGGCGGGATTTTCTGGCCAGGCGGAAGTAGTGCTCGGCAGCGTCCTTAGGCGTCGGTTTGCCGCCTGATGGGATCTGGATCGAGGGCTGAGCGGCATCGTAAAAGTCGATAACCGAAAAACTGTCACCAGTTTTCTCAGCCTGGTGAAGGTTGGCGAGCAGCAGTTCACCGTAACGTTGATGAGTTTCAGCCGACGAAAAACCCGCAAGTTCGCGGCGCAAATTTGCAAGCAGGGTCTTCTGCTTTTTGATTTTCGCGGTGACCTGCGAAACTGCTTTCTGACGAATATTAAGAAAACGCCGTCTTTCATCGAGCAGCGTGACATACCTGTCGACAGCTTCATTGACGGTCGAAAATGTTTGAACGTTCATTCCCGCCAGGCTCTCAAGCTGGATCATCGACGGAACCAGAATCAATTCATCGATACCGGGTTCTCTTTGAATTCGCTCGATATCGGGCGAGCTGTAAAGGCAAGGCGCGGGCGGATGTTCGAAGATCGCCGACAGCAAATCCACAAGGGCCCTGTGAGGTGAACCGTGCTCAGCGCGTGCCGCCAGTTCGCGACCATAGACCGCTGAGAATCCGATCAGACGCCCCTGTGCGGCTGCGGAGATGTCTCTCCCGGCCGCTATGATTTCTCCATCGAGTTGTTCAGCCGAACAGTGAAAAGGGTCGAGTTTGTCGGCTGGCGGCGCGGGATCGGTGTAGGTCAGCTGGGCCCCTTCGCGTTCTCTGAGTGACGCGATGATTTGCGATCCCTCAATCAACAGGCAATTTGCGCCACGTCCCGTCAGCGCGACGACAAGGTTTCGGCGCGTCACTGGTTCATCACCGGTTTCCAGCTCAAATTCAAAATGGACTACGCGATCGTAGCCGATCTTTTCGAGTTTGATCAGTCGAGTGTCCGCCAGGTATTTTCTGAGCAGCGAGACGAACGATGTATCACTTCTCGCTTCGTCGTTCATTTGCCGGTGTGATCGGGCGGTAAGGTGGAGTGTCAGCCTGGCGGGATCGGTCGAAATATGCAAAAGGCGACCATCACGCTGATGAAAATCGATCAGCAGATCGGTCGCCCCGATTTGAAATACTCTGCCAGTCCTGTGTCCGACCAGGAGCGATTCCAGTTCGGTTGCCACGCCTTGAAGCAGAAAATTGTCCATGCACGCACGCGGGAAAGGGCGGCCGCTTCTACTTCCCTTCGATCGGCGATGTACCGGAGATCAGGTCAGGCAGGCTCAGACCTCGACTGTTGGCCTTCATGATAATCAGATTGAGCGGCGGACACATGAATGCGAGTGTGGCGCCCCAGGCGCGCAGCATCTTCTGCTGTCTGGTGATCGGCATGTTTTCGTCACTGGTGTTGATCAATTTCAGATTCAAAAGCGCCATGCCGAATGTTCGGTCAGCGACCTGCAGGCAGACAGCCTGATAAACGAAGACAAGTGCTGAGAGCAGTACTCCGAGAATGAAGAGCGCCTCGCTTCCGAGCGATGTGTTGAGCGTCGCATAAGCCGCAAAGATCGGCAGGAATGCCATCGCCAGAATCTCGAGATCGCAGCCGGCAGCAAGCGATCTGACCCAGAGCGTTGCCGGAGCAGGAACCAGTTCATAGATGTGGCTGATGATCGAAGGGATTTCGATCACCTGGGTCCCCTTCGACTCGGACTTCACCACCGTCCTGGCCGTTTCGATCCTCTTCTCAACTTCCCTGGTTGCCGGAGACTGTTCGATTACCTCGATCTTTTCATCGATCCCGGGCGCCGGCCTGGTCTCCGGCCTGGTCGCCGGTTTGACCTCCGGCGCGACAGTCGGCGGCAGCATGGGCGGAGGAGCGAGCGGAGGCGTCAGCGATGGCGGCGGGGTGGCCTTAGGTATCGCGACATCGGCATAACTCAGTAGATCAGGTTTTGGTTCGGGTATCGGCGCCACTTTGGCCGTCGGTGGGATGACAGGCTTTGACTCCGGCTTGGTATATGCGACCGGGGGATTTGTCTTAACCTGCCGCGGAGGCTCAACTTTCGGCTCTGTTCTCTGAACCCTGTTTGTCGTGTATGAAAAAGGATTCGTCTTTATTCTTGGCGGTGGAATCGCCGGAGCGACCGGCCTTGACGCCGGTTGGGGATCGACGAATGTATCTGTCTCGGGGAATGGATCGAGCGCTTCCGCCAATGCGGCAGCTCCGCGGCCGGCAGCATAGGACGGCTTGACCGTTTGGGTCGGCGTTGCCCACTTAATGCGATTGAGCGCAGCCTGAACGATCGGGTTCTGCTCAAGATCCTTCCTGGCATTTCTTTCAATATCCGGCTCATCCGAATGACGTTTCTGCCGCGCCTGCCTGACCTTCTCTTTAACCTGCGCGCGCCAGTCAGTTACATCTGCCGGCGATGTTTCATCGATAGTTGCTGTAGAGGTTGCGGAAGCGGCCGGGAAATGGATCAGGTTCGCATCGGAATCACCGCGCGGCTTGATCTTCGGTGTCGCAATGGCTTCCTCTTTTGCACGAGCCGTTGCCCCCCTGGCCGGCAGGCTGACCTGTTTCGAACGCCAGTTATTCACTACCTGTCGGGCATTGTTGTGCTTACACTTCGGGCACATGATCGACGTGCCGGAAAGATCACTTCCGCATCTTTCACACTTCATAATTCAATCCCGTTCAGATCAGCAGTGAGGCGCAAAACACTCGACCCGAGGAAAGTTACTTCATGTTTTAGTGTAGGATTAATCCTGCATGCTCTTGTAACGTTTAGCTTTCGAGGGGATAGTAGCAGAAGGCCATGAGACAGGTCAATAGTTTTATTTGCGCTTCATTAGTTACATGAAAAGAGAAAACCGGCCGCTCTATGGTTCAGGCATACAGCGACCGGTATTTTATGGCTGATTTATGATCAATTCAGAGTGATCGTCAGCGGGTTTGAAAGTTTTCCATCGACTTCAAGTTTGATTGTAATCTGGCCTCGAGTCGTCAGTTCCGGTGGAATCAGGACATTGATCTGGTCAAGTCCAACGAAATCGCCCTGAGGCCCGGCATAAAGAACCCCTGTCATCAGATCCCCCCAGAACAGCTTCACGGCAGGCAGATCGCTGCGGAAACGAATACCTGTGCCGTAGAGTATGAGATAGATCTGATCGCCTGCTTGAGTCATATCTATGGGTTTAGCGACGAACTGCAAAGCGACAGGATCCCATTCTGAAACGGCCTCGTATATCTGCTCACCCGTTGGTTTAACGCGCAGAGCGACCGCTGCGGCTATACCCTGGCCGGTGGCATTTGCTGAGAAGATTCCTGGAGCAACCGTTGCTATCTGCAACGAACCGAGCGAGATCTTTCCGTCTCCGCTGGTCACTTTCATTTCCGCAGCACCGTTTGCCGTGCCGGCAGGGATCTGGAAGTTGATCTGCGTCGGCGAGACGAAGAAGAGCTGCGACAAGCGCGGAATTCCCATCGAGTCTTTGACTTCGATCTGAGTTCCCGCCAGCGATGTTGGAAGCGGAATCGACGTCGCAACCTGCGTATCAGTCGCCATTTCGGTCCCAAAAGATGCGATGATCGATTCACCTGCAAGCTCGTCGCGCAGATAGCTGGCCGCCGAAACTCCAGTCACGATTCGGATCACTGTGACCTTTGTCGTTGCCATGGCTCCGCCCAGTGCGGCCGGAAGCGATGCTGACACGTCGATCGGACCTCCAACATCGATGCCTCCGGCGCTGAAATCGACCATCGTCTGGCCGGACGGAATGACGATCATTGCCGGAACCGAAACGGTCGACGGGTCAGCGGAATTCAGGACGACTGATATGTTGAAACTCAGGGGAGCGCTGATCACTGCCGAGACAGTCCCGTTTCCTCCGAGTCCGACAGTCTGCTCTGACGGTGTCAGAGATAGAGTCAGCACATTAACGACCGTTAACCGGCCATTGGTCGTCGTGGCGACGGGGGTGCCTTCATTGAACTGGAATTTCTGCCACGTCAGATCGGCGCTGTTGCCGGTTGATCCGATGACAATGAATCTCAGCTTGAGCAATGTGCCTGGTCCGCTCAACCCTGTCGTTCCGAAGGCAGAGATGCGCAGTCTGCCCGCCGTGGCATTCGTCGTGACAGTCATCTCGCCGCTCAAGGTGCCGGTTGTATCGAAGGGCGGATCGGCAGGCGTTAAGACCATCGGATCGAAGGTGAGATCGATATCATATGCGATGACTCCGCGGCCGGTCAGATCCCCGGTCGTGATCGGCAGCGTCACTGTTGCCCCCGTCACTCCGCCAGTGTCCGGAAGGGCGACTGCTACAGCCTGGTCCTGACGAACCAGATTGGTCGACCAGTTTGCCAGAGCGGTTGTAGACGACCAGTTACCCGATACGTCTCCAATCAGGATCGCACTGAAATTCTGACCGGTCTGCTGGCCGCTCACGCTCGCATAAACACGATCAGGAGGCGTGAAAATCCATGTTCCGACCTTGCTGGCTTGATTAACGATCCCGACGACATGTTGAGCGATCAGCGCCGAATCGTAAGATGACAGGCTGCCGTCGCCGCTGCTGTCGCCGGCCAATCGCTGGCAATCAGTGAAGGTGATCAGGTTGACCACGTTCTGGGCGATCAAGGCCGCATCGTACGAGGCAATGCCGTTGGAGTCACCTGTCTTCGATGGCGTTGCCGTGTAAGCTCCTCCACCAAGACCGGTCAGCGAGTAATTACCGGCCGCGTCTGTCATCGCATTGACCGACGGCGTTCCGGCGGCGTTGATCGTCACTCCGGGAACGGCGCCTGATGAGATACAGTAACTGACATTGCCGGAGATCGATCCTCCTGTCACGCATGCCTGACCGTTCGAGGTCGTCGAACACGGAGTACCTTCGTTGAATCTGAAGCTTGTAAAGGTCAAAGCTGAACACATATCCGCCGAGCCGACGATGTTGAACTTCAGATTGAGCAGTGTTCCTGATCCCGCCAGCGCAGTCGAGCTGAAGGCCGACAGCCGCAGTTCTCCCGGAGTGCCGGCATTTGCAGTGATCGTCATATTGCCGCTCAGCGTGTTGGCCTTGTCGTAAGGCGTGCTCTGCGGCTGAATCACGTTCGGGTTGAAGATCAGGATCAGATCGTATGATAACGCTCCCTTACCTGTCGTGTCTGTGGCCAGGATCGGCACCGTCAGAGTCCCGCCGGATTGGCCGTTCAACTGCGTCGAGATCGAGACACCGATACAGGGTGATGTCGTGATAGTGAAACTTCCCGTCGTCACATTCGAGCAGTTCGGCCTGGTCAGCGTGATCGGTCCTGTCATCGCTCCCGCGGGAACTACGGCGGAAATCGTCGTGCTGTTGACGACGACGAACTGCGCCGGCTGATTCCCGCTGAAATTGACGGATGTTACGCCGGTGAAGTTTGTACCGGTGATTGTAACGGTTGTTCCCGCGGCGCCGCTGATCGGATTGATCCCGCTTACGGTCGGGCAGTCAGGCTGTGTCGTCTTGCATTTGCCGTTGCTGCCCGCATTGTAGATGTTCAGAATCTCAGTGGCGGACAATGCGCGGTTGTAAATCGTCGGCTCATCGATCAAACCCGGGAAATAATGATCAGTACAGCAGACTTCTCCCCCGATCCTGACTCCTGCCGCAGTGCCGGTGTAATTCGCCGTCACCACGCCTGAATTCCTCAAAACGCCGTTGACATATAATCGCGCAGTCGTTCCGTCATTAGTTCCAACGACGTGATACCAGGTTCCGATTGACGGTGGCTGATCCCACAGATACGTCTTTGTACAGGCGGAAGGCTCATTGATTGTCACGCCCAGCTTCCCGTCTTCCAGGGATATGCCCCAGTCAGCACAGCTTTGGTATGCTCCGAGAATTCCTTTTCTTCCTGCCGGCAAAGCCGACGGATTGACCCAGGCTTCGAGAGTCCAGGCGCTGCCGGCATTCCATGCCCCAAGATCAACGTAGTCGTTGATGCCATCGAAACTGAATGCCTGGCCGACTTTGCCAGCGGCATATGTCGCACCGTTTTGGAGTGTGCCGTTATGCATGCCTGTCAGATCCGTGGTGTTGCCGTCGCCCGGCAGCCAGGCCAGCATGCCCGAAGGCGGCTGGACGCAATCGGTTGGAGGCGCCGTTTTACACTTGCCGGCGCTATCAGCCTGATAGATCGCCTGAAGTTCAGCCTGAGGGAGTGCCCGGTTGAAGATCTCGACCTCGTCGATATCGCCGTTGAATTCATCGCCGACGGCATTGAGCGAATCGGATCCGATGGCGACAAACGAGCTGTTGGTATTAATAAACGGCCCGAATGATCCCTGCAGGGAACCCGCTTCCTGACCATTTATGTATATCTTTAATCCGCTGGTCGCGCTGTATGTGGCGGCGATGAATGACCACTGGTTGACTGGTATGGTGGCTGTGGTAGTGACCATCCTGACCGTTTCATCGTCGGTCCTGGTAAAAATATTAACCCGGCCATCATTCAAGACATAAAAGCTGAGGCGTGTCTTTTCGCTCAATCCGGCGACGCTCTCGTGAAAGACAGTACCTCCATAAAGATAGCCGTTGCTGTGCGGCCCGAGCGGTCTTACCCAGGCATCGATGGTCATTTCCGACAATCCCTTGATGATTCCTGTTGTATCCACCCTGAAGTAGTCATCGACACCATCGAATCTGAATGAATTGGAGACTTTGCCGCTGAGGATCGACAGGCCAAACCCAAATATACCGGCTCTGCCTCCGATGATATCGTTGGCATCCTCGTCGCCGGGCCACCAGGCGATCAAACCCGATGGAGGCTGGATACAGTCTGTCGGAGGACTGCCGCTGACTGTGAAATCGACTGTTCTCTCGGGTTGACATCCAATTGCCCCGACATAGATCGGCCCTGTCTGTGCGCCTGGCGGCACAGTCGCCGTGATCTGCGTGACGCTGTTGACTGTGAAGTTCGCCGTCACATCGGGGGAGAACTTGACCGAATCGGCTCCGTTCAGATTCGGTCCCGTGATCGTTACTGTCGATTCAACACCCCCGGTCGTCGGAGAGATCCCGGTGATCGACGGGCAGGTGTTTATCGGGAACAAATTGAATGCCTCGGTGACGAGCAGGACGTTGTTGTAATAGACACGAACCTGCCACTTTCCTGTTAAGCCCGCTGCTGTTTTGCCTGCAATGTCAATCCCATACCACCAGCAGGTGTTGCCTGTCACATCGTTTACGCCCACGTATGTTGAATAGACGGTTCCATTTGGCTGAACGAATTCCCATTTGATCTGATCGCCAGCCGGCATATTAAGGATGTCCAGCCACTGATAGACGGTAATCTCGGTCGATGCGAAATTCGACTTGGGAACTGGCGGTACGCATCCGCCGGGTATTGGTCCGGCAGTTGTCATGTGATTGGCAAGCACCCACGCAGTTCCAGTTCCTGTCTGGTTGACCGTGAAAGTCTGCCCGCCGATTGTCAAAATGCCACCGCGCGCCGCAGCTGCCTGATTGGGCGCGACAGTGTAGCTCACCGTGCCGTTGCCGCTGCCGGACGATCCTCCTGTGATCGTGATCCACGTATTGCTGTTGACGACGTTCCAGTTGCAACCCTGCTGGGTCGAAACATTGATTGTCCCGTTGCCGCCCAGGTTCGTGAAGCTCTGATTTGTCGGAGTCAGCTGATAAGTGCAGGTCGGCTGCGTCGATGGTGCGTTGATGGTCAGGGAATAACTGCCGACAGCTCCCGAGTTGACTTCGACAATGTAGGTTCCAGTGTCGGGCAGAATTAAATATCCCGATGAAGGTATTTGTCTCGTTCCATCACCTTCATTTGTCAGCGTCAGTCCCGCGGCCGGCATGGTCAGATACAATCCGGTGAAGCTGTTCAGTGTCGTCAGGATTAACTGGACTTCCTGACCGGCCTGGGCTTCGAACGAATAGAGATCGCTGAAACCTCCGCTGCCCGAAGCGCAATCGCCGACTGCCCACCCGCCGTTGACCGATGTCGGGATGGTCATCGGAGTGATGGGGCAATCACCTCCAGTGCCTGCCTGGATAATTGTGATGAATTTGCCCGCCGCATAGAGCTTACCCACACGGAACCCCTGGCTGGTATTCTCATCGACTTGATAGTTGACGAAACCGTTGCCCGTGCCGCCCGGTTCTGAGATGAGGGTGATCCACGAGTTGTACGATTGCGCAGACCACGAACAGCCCGCCTGCGTTTGGACGGTGATCGAATTAAGGGCGCCGACAGGACCGTAGCTTGCTGTCGCCGGCGTGACTGTGTATGTGCAACCCGGCGATCCGGCGGGCTCCATCAGCGTCAGTGTGTAGCCGCCCACTTCGTCGGCATTGTATGAACTCGCTTCGATCAGATAAGTTCCGGTGAAGGGAAGCACGAAATATCCGGTCCCGGGAGGTATTCGCGAATCAGTTGAAACGCCAGGATTGCCGTCGTCGTTCACTGAAAGAATTGTTCCGTTAGGTGCGAAAAGCGTCAGGTAGGCATCGAATGCCGCCGTGATCTGTGCAATCGACACCTGCTGTCCGGCCTGCCCCGAAAACGAATATAGATCGGCGTATGCGTTTGGATCGGTGATCGAACGGCAGTCGGTTGTATCGAGCGATCCGAGGGCCGATTGATTAATCGGATATGGCGTGATCGGGCAATTTCGTCCGGCCCCGAATTGCGTGATCAGCACTGGCTTTCCCGCGACCAGGATCGATCGAATCCTTGTCGAGGGACTGGTATTTTCCTGGACCTGAAAATTGACCGTCCCGTTCCCGCTTCCACTTCCGCCAGAGGTGATCGTGATCCACGATGCCGGCGTGATTGCCGACCAGGCGCAGCCGGCTGGCGCCGTCACCGTCACACTTCCGCTGTTAGCTGATGAATTGTACGAAAGTATGGCCGGCGTTACTGTGTAACTGCAGGTTTGCAATGCCGTGTCGAATTGTTGATATGAAATATAACTGCTGAGATTTTTCGTGTGCCCAATAAAACCCAATAATAGGATTATCGGTAGTATAAAGAACCATCGACGCATAGTACCCCCTTTTCGCCGCCCGCCTTGCCAATGATAATAATTACATCCTCTCGGGGATTCAGGCACCATGAATCTTTATCATTCACAAAGCAATTCATATGCCAGTTCAGGCTCCCGTGGTCTGGTTGTAACTTGTTGAAAATCAACACTATTTGACGTATCTTCTGATGTCGTTTCTGGACTCGACCATGCGAAGTGGAATTTCAACTAAGGTTGCGAATCTTTTCGCAATCTAGTTTATGAAGCGGGACGGGCAGGTCATCTGTCAGGGAAATCGATATGAGCGAAATCGAAGATCGGATCAGGAAAATCGGCGTAATTCCCGTCGTCAGCATACCGAAAGAGGAGCATGCTTTGCCGCTGGCCGAGGCTCTGATCGAGGGTGGACTGCCATGCGCTGAGATCACCTTTCGGACGGACGCAGCGGCGGGTTCGATAAAGGCCATGCGAAAACGATTTCCTGAAATGCTGATCGGCGCCGGTACGATACTGACGATCGATCAGGCTGGATCGGCGATTGACGCCGGGGCCGATTTTCTCGTATCTCCGGGCTCCAATCCTGCAGTCATCGATTATTGCCTTGAAAACAAGATTTCGATTATTCCAGGTGTCTGCACTCCGACCGAAATCGAGATGACGATGAGCAGGGGGCTGAGCCTGCTCAAATTCTTTCCGGCCGAGGCGATGGGCGGCGTTAAATTTCTTAAAGCCATTTGTGCTCCGTATAAGATGATTAAATTTATTCCGACCGGTGGGATCGACTTGACCAATCTGGCCGATTACCTTGCTATTCCGCAGGTAGTGGCTTGTGGTGGAAGCTGGATGGTCAAACCGGAATTGATGACAGCAGGGCAATTCGACCGGATCGAATCGCTTGCGCGCGAGGCCGCTCATGCGATACGCAACGCACGTCTTAACTAATTACACTGTAAACTAAATTATCTGGCATTTAAGTCTGGAAGAAATTAATCGCAAAGCCGCAAAGGGGCAAAGATATACAGGGAAGATCAGTGTTCGAATTATATCCAGTGGGCGATAATCCGTATATTCATATCCCTAAATATCTTTGCCTCTTTGCAGCCTTTGCGATTAATTCTTTGCCCCTTTGCGGTCTTTGCGATTAATTTCTTCCGAAGTTAAATGCCCGAAAATTTAGTTTGCAGAGTACTAATGTACATTATGGAAATAAAACCAAAAGCCGATTGCAAATGGGATCTTGTTGCGCTGGGCGAAGTGATGCTGCGGCTTGATCCGGGCGAGGGGCGTATTCATACCACACGCGGATTTCAGGTCTGGGAAGGCGGCGGTGAGTACAACGTGGCGCGCGGTCTCAAGCGATGTTTCGGGCTGGATACCGCCATCGTCACCGCGCTTGCTGATAATCCCGTCGGCCGTCTCGTCCAGGATCTTATCTTTCAGGGAGGTGTCGATCAGTCGCACCTGCGCTGGGTCAGGTATGATGGAGTCGGCCGCGAGGTGCGAAATGGGCTGAATTTCACGGAGCGCGGATTCGGTGTGCGAGCCGCACTTGGCTGTTCTGATCGCGGTCATACTGCCGTTTCACAACTCAAGCCGGGTGATGTCGACTGGGAGCGCATCTTCGGCAACGAGGGGGCGCGCTGGTTCCATTGCGGCGGAATCTTCTGCGCGCTTTCCGAAACGACGCCCCTAGTCGCCATCGAGGCCATGGAGGCGGCCAGAAAGCACGGTACGATCATTTCATATGATCTCAACTACCGGCCATCTCTCTGGCAGTCGATTGGTGGAATGGCCCGCGCCCGCGAGGTCAATCGTCGCCTGGCTCTGCTGATCGATTGTATCCTTGGAAATGAAGAGGACTTCACGGCCGCACTCGGCTTCGAGGTTGAAGGCGTCGATGAGGACCTTTCAAAACTCGATGTCACTCACTTCGAAAGAATGATCCGTGCAGTGGTCGGTGAGTTCCCGAATTTCAAAGTCGTCGCCACAACCCTGAGGAATGCAAAAACGGCGACGCTCAATGACTGGGGCGCTGTCTCCTATTGCGATGGGGCATTTTACCAGGCGCCGGTCAGAGAGAATCTGGAGATACTCGATCGCGTCGGCGGCGGGGACTCTTTCGCTTCAGGGTTGATTTATGGATTTCTGACAGGGCAGGGGCCGCAACGCGCAGTCGAATACGGCGCGGCTCACGGAGCTCTGGCCATGACAACTCCCGGCGACACGTCGATGGCTTCGCTGGTTGAAGTCGAGCGTGTCATGAAGGGTGGTGGCGCCCGCGTCGCGAGATAATCCGGGAGCGCAGGCATCCTGCCTGCATGTTTGCTGCAAATGTCCTTTTGTTTGAAACATGCAGGCAGGATGCCTGCGCTCCCAAACTATACCTCCGCCAGCACTTTTTCGAGAAACTCGCGATTGGCGCGTGCATTGATCGTTGTCTCTTCAGGCGTCTGCCCTATTTTGCAGCATTCGACCATGACCGGGCCGTTGAATCCACCTTCCTTCAGTCTTCTGAAGACGGCCGGGAAGTCGACTTTACCCGCTCCGAACTGGATCATGACATCGCCCTTGATCTCTCCGCAGTCCTTGGCGCAGAAACCCGTTATGTGCTTTGCAATCGGACCGATCTCTGCGACCGGATCTTTGCCGGTATAATGAATGATGTTGCCGGCATCGTACCAGATCGAGAAATTGCGGTGATTGACCTCTTTGATGACGTTGAGGATCTCATCTGAAGACCCGCTGATGCCGCCGTGCGGTTTCATTACGAGTTTGATGCCTCGCTCCTGAGCGTATCCGGACGCAGCGTTCATGACTTTGTAGTAATGAGCGAACTCCTCGGACTTGTCGGCGCCGAATGACATGATGTATTTGAGCGAGAGAAAGTGCGCGTTGTCGATCTGTTTGCGAACGTCGCGGATCGAATCTTCGAGCGGGACATTGTGACGTGACCTGAGCGCTCCCATATTTGCCTTCAATCCGCTCACTGCAATTCGGGTTTTAAGGCTTTCAAGGTACTCAGCCGAGGCGTCCGCTCCGATGAATGGTTCTTCTCTGGTGCGGCTGAGCAGGCCGGTGGTCTTATATCCCGCGGCTTTGATCTCTTTCAATGTCTGATCAAACGTCCATTTAGTCCATGGCCGGTTGAAGCATCCAACCTCCCATTTGACTCCCCTGGCCTCGGCTTCGATTGATCCGGCAACAGCCATAGCAGCGCCTGCGATCATGGCTCGATTGATGAATTCTCTTCTTTTCATATGCTCCAGATTTTTGAAACGTAATTGCTCAGCCCATGCGACACGGAACCACGAGCGTTAGCGAGTGGTTCCGTGTCGCATGGGCTGAGCAATTACTTTAAAACAACAAATGTTCATGACTCATCGCTGCCGATGAATTTATAGATATAGGCTCCTATCACGGCCCCGACGATCGGCGCCAGCCAGAAGAGCCATAACTGAGCCACTGCCCAGTTGCGAACGAAGATGGCTACTCCGGTGCTCCTTGCGGGATTTACCGACGTGTTTGTGACAGGGATGCTGATCAGATGTATCAACGTCAGACAGAGGCCGATAGCAATCGGGGCGAAGCCCTGCGGAGCCCGTTTATCGGTTGATCCCAGGATAACCAGGAGAAACATCATCGTCATGACGATCTCACATACCAGCGCCGCGAGCAACGAGTAACCTCCCGGAGAATGGACTCCGTAACCATTTGATGCAAACCCGGCAGAGACGTCGAATCCAGCCTTGCCGCTGGCAATCAGAAAGAGCACGCCACCAGCCGCGATTCCACCCAGTACCTGTGCGACGATATACGGAGCAAGTTTGTTGGCGGGAAAACGACCGCCGGCCCATAAACCGATCGAGACGGCCGGGTTGAGATGGCAACCGGAAATGTGGCCGATAGCATAAGCCATCGTCAAAACTGTCAGACCGAAGGCCAGTGAGACTCCCAACAGTCCTATCCCCAGCCCGGGAAATGCAGCGGCAAGAACCGCGCTGCCGCAACCGCCGAGAACCAGCCAAAACGTTCCGAAAAACTCCGCGCCATATTGCTTCATTTGTCTTACCTTTCTTGCTCTACAGCAATTGATTTACTACAAATGAATATTTACATAAAGCGGGTGCACTTCGCGCATGTCAGGGTGCGAAGCTCGGGCCAGCTCGATGCTCAACTACTCGCATTCAGTCAGGTTCAGCTTAATAATTCTCAGTTGTCTATTACTTATGCGGGAATATTGCCTCAGGATGAACTAAATCACAATGCTCAGGTCAGGCCCATGGATCGTATTTTATTCCTCCTCTTCAATCAAAGGCAGTAATTTTTTGGGTGCGATTAGTTTCCAGGCTTGCCGGATATGCGATTCGAGCTCATGATCGCTCACTTTATCGAGGTTAATACCGACCCATCCACGCACGCCGACATAAGGCGGGTTGTAGAATTTATCGGGCGCCGCCTCGATCAATATCTTCTGAATCCCTGTCGGAGCGGGCACCAGAACCGCGACGTGGCCATCGTTGTGGTGATTGTTTGAAAACATGGTGTATACCTTCTTGCGGACAAAGAAGGTCGGTTCACCGTGAGAGAGTTTTTCGCTCGACTCGGGCAGTCTCTCGCAAATCCGTCTGACACGCTTCAATTGTTTTTCGCTCATAGTGGGACCTAAGATTTTCAACGCCAAGAGAACCGGGTTGAGAAGATGTTCAGCTATTTGGGGGAATACTGATTGAAACAAAAAATCCGCGGAGACTCCAGGTCTCCGCGGATTTCAAAGTTACAGCATGAGAGAGGAACTACTCCTCTTCTTCTTCGAATTCGAAGTCAGGTTCGGCCAGATCCAGTTCGGCTTCGTCATCGACGGCTTCCTCGAACTCGGAATCCAGCTCATCTTCGAAACCGGCCTCATCTTCTTCGGGTTCGACATCCGGGAGCGCCCGGGCGCTGGTGGCCGCGACCATGGCATCGATATAGCTCTGAGTGTCGTCGACCTCTTCGACTTTTGCTTCGCTCATGGTGGAGTCAGGCGCGATTCTGACATTGCGATAGAACTCCATACCGGTTCCGGCTGGAATGAGCCGACCCATGATGACGTTCTCCTTGAGCCCGCGCAGGTAATCGACCCGTCCTGAGATAGCGGCTTCAGTCAGGACTCGCGTCGTCTCCTGGAACGATGCCGCCGAGATGAATGATTCGGTCGAGAGCGATGCCTTGGTGATACCAAGCAGGAGCGGTTCGGCCGTCGATGGCTGTCCTTCCTCGGATTCGGCACGAGCGTTCTCGTCCTGGAAGCGGAAGCGATCGACCTGCTCTTCAAGCAGGAATTCGGTGTCGCCGACGTCCTTGATGCGAACCCACCGAAGCATCTGGCGGACTATCACCTCGATGTGCTTGTCATTAATATGCACACCCTGGAGGCGATAAACTTCCTGAATCGCGTTGACCAGATAGCGCTGCAGCTCTTCGGTGCCGCGAACCGCGAGGATATCGTGCGGATTGAGCGGCCCGTCCATGAGCGGTTCGCCCGCGCGAACATGATCGCCTTCCTGAACGTTGATGTGAGTTCCGCGAGGGATCGAGTACTCTCGCTCCTCGCCGGTTTCACCGACGACCACAATCTTCTGTGACCCCTTGGTCACATTGCCGAACTTGACCGTACCATCGATTTCACTCATGACAGCGGTTTCACGAGGTTTCCGCGCTTCGAAGAGTTCGACGATACGCGGCAGACCGCCAACGATGTCCTTGGTCTTGGTGATTTCACGAGGGATCTTGGCCAGCACGTCGCCGGGCGCAATCTCGTCGCCATTCGAAACCATGAGATTGGCTCGAACCGGCATCGAGTAGGATTTGAGCACCTTGCCTGCATCAGACTTGATCTCGATGCGAGGCTGGCGTTTTTCGTCCGGGGAATCCATGACGATCGGTCGAACCAGACCCGTCACTTCATCCTGCTCTTCATGGACGGAGACACCTTCGATCAGGTCGCGCCAGTGGACCGTTCCGCCGACCTCTGTCAGGATGGCGAAAGTGTAGGGATCCCATTCGGCGATCTTCTGACCTTCCTCGACCGCCCCGCCGTCGGCGATGTTGAGTGTTGCACCGTAGGCGATCGGGTAGCGTTCGACTTCGCGTCCGCGATCGTCAACGATGAGGACCGAACCGTTGCGGTTCATGGCAATGATCTTGCGCTCGCGGTTGATAATTGTGTTGAGCGAATCGTACTTGATGTGACCACCGGTGCGGGCTTCGTGCGCGTTCTGTTCGCTGACGCGCGAAGCCGTACCCCCGATATGGAAAGTACGCATCGTGAGCTGCGTTCCGGGCTCGCCAATGGACTGGGCCGCGATGACTCCGACGGCTTCGCCGATATCGACGACCTGACCGGTGGCCAGATTACGACCGTAGCACTTGATGCAGACTCCACGGCGCGATTCGCAGGTCAGCACAGATCGGATGCGGACACGCTCGATACCGCCCGCGTTCTGAATCTCGGTCGCGATATCCTCGGTGACCTCCTCGTTGAAATGAGCGAGGATCTGTCCCGTAATCGGATCGCGGACATCCTCGAGCGAGACGCGACCGATAATGCGCTCGCGCAGGCCTTCGATGATGTCTCCGCCCTCAGTGATCGGTTCAGCCCAGATGCCCTTGATCGTGCCGCAGTCTGATTCCGAGATGATCACATCCTGCGCTACGTCGACCAGACGGCGTGTGAGATAACCCGAGTCGGCTGTCTTGAGCGCCGTATCGGCCAGACCTTTTCGGGCGCCGTGAGTCGAGATGAAATACTGCAGCACATTGAGGCCTTCGCGGAAGTTGGCCCGAATCGGCGTTTCGATGATCTCACCCGATGGCTTGGCCATCAGTCCGCGCATTCCGGCCAGCTGACGAATCTGCTGCTGGTTGCCGCGCGCTCCGGAGTCCGCCATGACCAGAATCGGATTGAGTTCATGCGATTCCTTCTCGCGCTTGCTCATCTCCTTGAACATCTCGTCGGCGACCTTCTCAGTCACTTCCGACCAGATGGCGACGACCTTGTTGTATCTCTCACCATTGGTGATGACGCCGTCCTTGTACTGCTGTTCGACCTTGATCACATCGTTTTCAGCCGCTTCAACCAGCATCGGCTTGTTCGGCGGAGTGACCATGTCATCGATGCCGATCGAGAGACCGGCTTTGGTCGCGTGCAGGAAGCCCAGTTCCTTGAGACTGTCGAGCATGGTGACCGTCGTCTTGTGGCCGAGTCTCAAAAAGCAGTAGTTGACCAGGCTGGTCATCCCCTTCTTCCTGAGCATGCCGTTGATATATGGCATCTCCTTCGGCAGCGCGTCATTCAGAATGACGCGGCCAACGGTCGTGTTGATGGTTCGATTGACCTCGTGCGGCGTCGCTTTGACGACATCCTGGGTGTCTCGCTCGCTGTCGAGGTCGATTAATTTGCCCTGATAGCGAAGCCTGATCTTGGTCTGGATCGAGACTTCCCTGGCATCCAGCGCAAGCAGCACCTCTTCGATGTTGGCGAAGGCGCGTCCTTCACCCTTGGCGTTCTCGACGGCCCGGGTCATGTAATAACAACCCAGGACGATATCCTGAGAAGGAACAGCGATCGGCTGTCCCGAAGCAGGGGAGAGGATATTGTTCGACGCCAGCATGAGCACTTGCGCCTCGATCTGGGCTTCGGGCGAAAGCGGGATATGCACGGCCATCTGGTCGCCATCGAAGTCCGCGTTGAATGCGGTACAGACCAGCGGATGGATCTTGATCGCCTTGCCCTCGACGAGCACGGGTTCAAAAGCCTGGATGCCGAGCCGGTGGAGTGTCGGAGCGCGGTTGAGAAGTACCGGGTGGTCCTTGATCACCTTCTCAAGGATATCCCACACCACATCATCCTGTTCCTCGACTTTCTCTTTCGCCTGTTTTATGGTCGCGGCATGGCCCTCGGCCTCGAGGCGGTTGTAGATGAACGGCTTGAACAGTTCAAGCGCCATCTTCTTCGGCAGACCGCACTGGTGGAGCTTCAGCTCCGGGCCGACGACGATAACCGAACGACCCGAATAATCGACGCGTTTGCCGAGCAGATTCTGACGGAAGCGTCCCTGTTTGCCCTTGAGCGTATCCGAGAGCGACTTGAGCGGGCGATTGTTGACGCCGCGCAGCACTCGGCCACGACGACCGTTGTCGAACAGAGCGTCGACAGCCTCCTGGAGCATCCGCTTTTCGTTGCGTACGATGACCTCGGGCGCTTTCAACTCGATCAGCTTCGAGAGACGGTTGTTGCGGTTAATGACGCGACGATACAGGTCGTTGAGATCCGATGTCGCGAAGCGACCACCATCCAGCGGGACCAGTGGACGAAGTTCCGGCGGAATGACCGGAATCACGTCCAGAATCATCCACTCGGGTTTATTCCCTGATTTGCGGAAAGAATCGACAACCTTGAGCCGCTTCGAGAATTTCAGCTTCTTCTGCTGGCTCGTCTCGTTCTTCATCCTGTGGCGCAGATCCTCGGCCAGTTCGTCGATTTCGACCTTCTGGAGCAGCGTCTTGATCGCCTCAGCGCCCATGCGGGCGACTTCGTCCGTGAACTTGCCGGGAAACTCCTGTCTCAGCTGCCGGTATCGCTCATCGGTCAGCATCTCCCGTTCCTTGAGAGGCAGGCCGAGCGATTCGATCTCGTCCTTGTCGGCGACGACGATGTAGTTCTCGAAATAGAGTACCTTCTCGAGCTCGCGCAGCGGAATATCGAGCAAATGCCCGATGCGGCTGGGCAGCCCTTTGAAGAACCAGACGTGCGAACATGGGCTCGCCAGTTCAATATGGCCGAGCCGCTCGCGCCTGACTTTCGCCTGTGTCACTTCAACGCCGCACTTGTCGCAGACTACGCCGCGATGCTTCATCCGCTTGTATTTGCCGCACAGACACTCCCAGTCCGTCACCGGTCCGAAGATGCGCGCGCAAAACAGCCCGTCCCTTTCTGGTTTGAACGTCCGATAATTGATCGTCTCGGGCTTCATGACGTGGCCGTGTGACCATGAACGAATCTTCTCGGGCGAGGCCAGGCTGATACGGATTGCCTCGAAATCCGGTGTCAGTGTCTTTTCTCCTGAATATCTAAACATCATTCCTCCTGCTAAGGGCAGTAGAAGACAGTTGAAAGTTAAAAGTTGAAAGTTGAAAGTCAGAAACTTGCGACCGGCAGACGTTGCTGACTTTCAACTTTTAACTTTCAACTTTCAACTTTCAATTTCTTATTCAATCGTTTCGCGCTGGCGCAGTTCAACGTCCAGGCAAAGCGATTGAAGTTCGCGAATAAGGACGTTGAACGATTCCGGAAGGCCGGGTTCAAAATCCGACTCGCCCTTGACGATCGCTTCATATATCTTCGAGCGGCCCGCCACATCGTCCGATTTGGCCGTCAGCAGTTCCTGCAGGATGTGGGCAGCGCCGTATGCTTCGAGCGCCCACACTTCCATTTCTCCGAAACGCTGACCGCCGAATTGCGCCTTTCCTCCCAGCGGCTGCTGGGTGATAAGCGAATAGGGGCCAATCGAGCGAGCATGGATCTTGTCGTCGACCAGGTGTGACAGCTTGAGCATATAGATGTAACCGACTGTCACCTTCTGTTCGAATGCATCGCCGGTCATGCCGTCGTAAAGGATGGTCTTGCCGGATTCGCTGATCGTCTGCGGCAGGCCCTGGTTGAGCTGGGCCTTGTTTGCTTCGCTCAGGAATCGCTTGATCTCAGCTTCAGATGCCCCGTCGAAGACAGGAGTGGCGAATCTGAGACCGAGAACATGAGCTGCCCAGCCAAGGTGGGTTTCGAGGATCTGTCCGACGTTCATACGCGAAGGCACACCCAGCGGGTTGAGAACGATCTCGACCGGTGTCCCGTCGGGCAGGTAGGGCATGTCCTCTTCCGGCAGGATGCGGGCGATGACGCCCTTGTTGCCGTGACGGCCCGCCATCTTGTCGCCGACCGAAAGCTTGCGCTTCATGGCGATAAAGACCTTGACCATCTTGATCACGCCGGGTGAGAGTTCGTCACCCTTCTTGATCTTCTCGATCTTCTCCTGGTAGAGGTGCTCGAGAATCGCGATCTGGCGCTCGGTTCTCTGTTCGAGGTCCTTGATCTCGGCCGAGACGTCGCGCGCACCGCTGACTTCGACCTTCTTGAGCGCTCCGACATCCATGCCTTCCAGCATCTGCCGGCTCAGCTTCTGGCCCTTATCGGCGATAGTACGTCCGCGGAAGACCAGATCGGAATCGAGCTTGCGTCCTTCCAGCAGTTCGTAGATTCGCTTGTTGCGCTCCTCTTCGAGAATGCGGATTTCGTCGCTCATGTTCTTGCGCAGCTTCTCTTCTTCGGCCTCTTCGATGGCCTGGCTGCGGACGTCCTTGTCCTGACCCTTGCGGGTGAAGACCTTGACGTCGACGACAGTGCCTTCGATGCCTGGAGGGCAGGTCAGGGAAGCGTCGCGCACATCGCCGGCTTTTTCGCCGAAGATCGCTCGAAGCAGCTTCTCTTCAGCCGTGAGCTGGGTTTCACCCTTGGGCGTCACCTTGCCGACGAGGATCGAACCGGGTTTGACATAGGCTCCGATGCGGATGATTCCGCTGTCGTCGAGGTCGCGCAGTGCTGCCTCACCGACATTCGGAATGTCGCGCGTGATCTCTTCAGGTCCGAGCTTGGTGTCGCGGGCCTCGATCTCGAGCTCTTCGATGTGAATCGAAGTGTAGTAGTCGCCCTTGACCATCTTTTCGGAGATGAGGATCGCGTCCTCGAAGTTGTAACCGCGCCAGGGCATAAACGCGACCAGCACATTGCGGCCCAGAGCCAGCTCGCCGCCGTCGGTGCATGGCCCGTCGGCAATGACGTCGCCCTTCTTGATGCGCTGACCTTTGCGGACGATCGGTTTCTGGTTGATGCAGGTGTTCTGGTTCGATCGCTTGAATTTGATCAGCGGATAGATGTCCGCCGTCACCTCGCGCGAGAGCGTGCCATCGACATTGTGGTCAACGCGAATGATGATTCGCTCAGAGTCGACGACATCGATGATTCCGTCGCGCTTGGCGACTACGACCGCTCCCGAATCCTGCGCCGTCACCTTCTCCATCCCTGTTCCGATGTAAGGCGCTTCGGCGCGGAGCAGCGGCACGGCCTGGCGTTGCATGTTCGATCCCATGAGCGCGCGGTTCGCGTCGTCGTTCTCGAGGAACGGGATGAGCGAGGCGGCGACCGAGACGAGCTGTTTCGGCGAAACATCGAGGAATTGGGCATCCTCGCGCAAGGCCAGGATGAACTCGCCAGCTTTTCTCGCGTTGACGCGCTCGTGAACGATGTGCCCCTTGGCGTCGACCTCGATATTGGCCTGTCCGATGACGTATTTGTCCTCTTCCCAGGCCGAGAGGTAGAACGGATAGGGCTCGACGATCGCCTGTTTCTTTCCCTCGCCGAGCTTCTTGTTGGCGTTGATCGCCTTCTGCTCCTCGATGTGATCTCCCGGTTTGAAATCCGTGTCGCCTGGATTAAGAACCATGACGTAATCGACGACTCGACCGTCCTCGACCTTGCGATAAGGTGATTCGATGAAGCCGAACTCATTGATCCGGGCAAAGCAGGAGAGGCTCGAGATGAGGCCGATATTCGGACCTTCAGGCGTCTCGATCGGACAGATGCGACCGTAGTGAGTCGGGTGCACGTCGCGGACCTCGAAACCGGCACGCTCACGCGACAATCCACCCGGCCCGAGGGCCGACAGCCGGCGCTTGTGTGTGATCTCGGAAAGCGGGTTGGTCTGATCCATGAACTGTGAAAGCTGCGACGATCCGAAGAACTCGCGCACAGCCGCCGTGACCGGCTTGGCGTTAATCAGATCGCGCGGCATTGCCGTCTGCATCTCCTGGTGGATCGACATCTTCTCTTTGATCGCCCGCTCCATTCGAACGAGTCCGAGCCGGAACTGGTTCTCGAGGAGTTCGCCAACCGCGCGAACTCGACGATTTCCGAGGTGATCGATATCGTCGTCACTGTAGAAGACCATGCGTCCGTCCGCCGTCGTCTTCTCGCCGATGACGCGCTTCAGCTTGAGCACGTAATCGATGACATCGAAGAAGTCCTGCGGAGAGAGAAGGGGATCATCCAGGCGCTCGCGCTCAGGCCGGCCCATCTTGATGTTGAACTTCAGGCGCCCGACCCGCGAGAAATCGAATTTGCGCGCGTCGAAGAACATGCTCTGGAAAAGCGAGGTCGATGTATCCAGAGTCGGCGGATCGCCGGGACGCATCTTGCGATAGATCTCGATCAGCGCTTCCTGAGGACTCTTGATCGCATCCTTGCGGATGGTCAGGCTCATGACCGGCCCGGAATCATCCTTTTCAGGAAAGAAGATTTCTAACGTCTCGATTCCCGCATCGACCGCCTTGGCGATAGTCTCGGGCGTCAGCTCGGTGTTGCTTTCGGCGATCACTTCGCCGTCGGTCGTGTTGACCAGATCCTGGAGCGTGAATGCCCCGGTCAGGTCGCCGACCTGTATCTTGATTTCGGAGATGCCCGCCGCGGTGATCGATTCATATGTCGAATGACCGATCTTCTTGCCGCTCTTGACGATCACTTCACCCTTCCTGTCAACGATGTCGGAAGAGGCGCGCGATCCGATGATGCTCGGACTGGACTGCCAGTAGAGATGGTTGTTCTCGATCCTCACCCTGTCGATGGTATAAAACGACCGTAGAATCTCTTCGTCGGTCTTCAATCCCAGAGCTCGCAGAAAGATCGTCGCCAGGAACTTGCGCTTGCGATCGATCCGGACATAGAGCAGATTCTTGGCGTCATATTCGAATTCGACCCATGACCCCCGATACGGAATCAGCTTGGCCAGAAAATATGTATTGTTCTGCGCTTTCTCGAAGAAGACACCCGGTGATCGGTGGAGCTGCGAGACGATCACTCGCTCGGTTCCGTTGATGATGAACGTTCCGTTGTCGGTCATCAGCGGCAGGTCGCCGAAATAGACCTCTTCCTCCTTGATATCGCGGATCGATTTCTGACCTGTCTCCTCGTCCTTGTCCCACACCGTCAGGCGAATCTTGACGTGGAGCGGGACCGAATAGGTCATCCCTCGCTCCTGGCACTCCTGAACGTCGTATTTGTGCTTCAGCCCGACCGGCTCGCCGCAATTGTCGCAGGTGTTGATGACGTTTCTGTTGTAGGTGCCGCACTGCTTACACACCACATCGTCCGACGAGAGCGGATTGACCTTGATCACAGCACTGCAACTGCGGCAGTTCGAGCGCAGATGGTGCAGGCCCTGCAACTGACCGCATTTGCACTGCCAGTTGCCGATCCGATACTCGACGAATTCAAGCGATGAGGTGTCACGAAAATCTGAAATCGGAAATGTCGATCTGAAGACCGCCTGCAGCCCTGTGTTGTCTCGCTCGGGCGGAAGCAGATCCATTTGCAGGAAACGGTCGTAGCTCTCACGCTGAACTTCAATCAGATTGGGAATCCGAACCGTGGTGCGAATCTTCGAAAAATCGTACCTCGGCCCAAAGCCGTTGACTACTATCTCACCACTTCCAGACTGCTGATTGGGATTCATCTCGATTGCCATTGCAAATCACGTCCTTCTATGCAGTGGCTGTATGACCTCAGAACCAGGAGCTCTATCGGTCCAGCCGGAATAACAAAGCGGCGGCAGGCACAATACTGTCCCTGCCGCGCGCTTCGCGGTTTGTCTCATGTATTCGGATTGTTTGCTTTTGCCGATGATCTATAACCCGGAAGTATACGTGAATTAAATCACGTTGTAAAGCGACGCCTGCGAACGTACAAAATAACAGGAGGCCGGTAGACTTTGCGGCAAATCGTGAGAGGCAGGCGGCCCGCCAGGGGATCGCCTGCCTCTGATTCGATTACTTCAGTTCGACGGACGCGCCGGCGTCGGCCAACTGTTTCTTCATCTTTTCAGCGTCATCCTTCGAGACGCCTTCCTTGACTGGCTTCGGAGCGCCGTCGACGAGGTCCTTGGCCTCTTTCAGGCCGAGACCGGTCAGTTCGCGAACGACCTTGATGACGTTGATCTTGTTTGCGCCAGCCGCAGTCAGGATGACGTCAAAGGTGTCCTTCTCTTCAGCAGCCGGAGCCGCCGCCGCGCCCGCGCCGGCCATGACGACCGGTGCGGCGGCTGCCGCCGCCGAAACGCCGAAAGTGTCCTCGAGCGTCTTGACGAGTTCCGATGCCTCGAGAAGCGTGAGGCCCTTGATCTGTTCAACTATGTTCTGAATATCCGCCATGATTTTATCATTCCTCCTACGATGACTGTCGGGCGAACGCCACGATCAGTCGTAACTTTGCATATCGTTTACATTCCTGTTGAATAACCTTGTATTTCCTGGAATGCGCTCATTTTCGACCTGCAGAACTCTCCCGGGGCATCACTCCCAAAAGGACCTTGGTCAAGAGCGACCGCGTACTGACAAGGCAACGCGACCGTGTAAATCACTACGTTTATTGAGATGCTGGATCTCAAATCCTGTTTCAGGCTGCTGCGCCCTTCTGTTTGGAGATCTCGTTGACCACCACAGCGAGGTTGCGCGGGACGGCGTTGATAACCGTGGCAATTCGCTGCGCAGGGGCATTGAGCACGAACATCAGCTTGCTGACCAGTTCTTCCTTGGAAGGCAGGGTGGCAAGGCTGTCAATCTCCTTGACGCTGATCGGGCGACCCTCGACGACGCCGGCCTTGAAGATCAACTGCTTGTTCTCTTTCGCGAACTTGCTCAGCACTTTGGCCAGTCCGACAGGGTCGTTCCGGCTGTATGCGATCGCCGTCATACCCACAAAATGCTCCTTGAGCGATTCGAGCGGGGTCCCTTCGACCGCGAGGCGGCCGAGAGTGTTCTTGACGACCTTGTAACTGAGTTGGGCTTCTCGCAGCGCGCGTCGCAATTGCCCATCCTTCTCGACGCTCAGGCCGTCGAAACTGACCAGTAAAGCGTGGTCCATGGATGTCAATTGCTCTTTCAAAAATGTTAAATCCGTTTTTTTCTGTGCTCTGGTCTTCATGACTGCTCTCTCAAATCCTTGAAATTTGGTTGTCCTGGAAGAAGGGAAGCCGCCTCTAGGTAACGGTCACCGGATCGATATTGATTCCGGGGCCCATCGTCGTCGCGACATTAACCTTCTTGACATATTTGCCTTTGGCGGTCGATGGCTTGGCTCTGACCACCGCATCGATCAGAGATTTGGCATTCTCGGTAATCTTTTCAGCCGGGAACGAGACCTTGCCGACCGGAACGTGAATGACGCCGGTCTTGTCGACGCGATATTCGATTTTGCCGGCCTTGGTCTCCCTGACGGCGTTGCCGACTTCGAGGGTGACAGTTCCGGTCTTCGGATTGGGCATGAGGCCGCGCGGGCCGAGCAGTTTGCCCAGCGTACCGACCGAGCGCATCATGTCCGGAGTCGAAATGAGCGCATCGAAATCAAGGTATCCGCCCTTGATCTTGTCGACCAGTTCGTCCCCTCCGACCTCGTCTGCGCCGGCTTCCTGCGCTTCGCGAATCTTTTCGGGATTTCCGGCGATGACCGCGACTTTCTTCGTCTTGCCCAGTCCATGCGGCAAAACGATTGTTCCGCGCACCAACTGATCGGCCTTGCGTGGATCAACCCCCAGCACCATCGTCACTTCGACGGTTTCATCGAATTTGGCGTATGAAATCTTTTTGGCGAGGTCGATGGCTTCGGGTAATGTGTATAGTTTGCTTGTCTCGACTTGTGCGAGAGCAGCACGGAACTTTTTTCCTGCCATTGGTGTTTCCTTTCAGGTATTAGCGTGACGGCACCGGCCATTATTATCTGGAAGCCCGTCACTCCCTAGTTGAAAATGATGAAGTATGAATGAATGATGAATGATGAATTGGATTCCCGATTTAATTCATCATTCATCATTCATACTTCATCATTTTATACAATCTCCAGCCCCATGCTCTTGGCAGTGCCCTCGATCGTGCGAATTGCGGATTCGAGGCTGGTCGTGTTGAGGTCGGGCATTTTGAGTTTGGCGATCTCTTCGATCTGTGCATGCGTGACCGAGCCGATCTTCTCACGGTTCGGTTTGCCTGAACCCTTATCGATCTTAACTGCCTTTTTGAGCAGATCCGCCGCAGGCGGAGTCTTGGTGATGAATGTGAACGAACGATCGGCGTAGACGGTGATCACCACGGGGATCTTGATGTCACCCATGTTTGATGTCTTCGCGTTGAACTGTTTACAGAACTCCATGATGTTGACGCCCTGTGGACCGAGCGCCGTGCCGATCGGAGGGGCCGGATTGGCCTTGCCCGCCGATACCTGG
>JADJXM010000002.1:320000-402500 GCA_016715865.1 Acidobacteriota bacterium
CCGACAAGCAGTATGAGAATGGATTTTATGATCTTTCGCATGCTGTCTGGAGTAATTAATAAAGACCGTTACCACAACATATAGTATAGAATGATCAAGCTACACCAAATGAGGCTATGACGCAAGATTCAAACTGCCGGGGCGCGGACGTCCGCGTCCGCGGGAGTCGGTGGAGACCTGATTCAGTCTTGTAATGCAGATGCGTGTATCCGCGATACTGCAGGTCAGGCGAGATCAGGCGGACGCGGACGTCCGCGCTCCGGCAGTGTCAGCCGAAGATATCCTTGACCTTGTCGCCGAATCTTTTGACGGGGCCGTTGTGGTGCTTCTCTTCGAGGGCGGCGAATTGTTCGAGCAGTTTTTTCTGTTCGCGGGTCAGTCGGGAAGGAGTGACGAGGGTCGTGACGGCGAAGAGGTCACCTCTGCCGTGACCCTGAAGCGAGACCATGCCCTTGCCCTTGAGTTTGAAGATCGTTCCGGTCTGTGTCCCTTCGGGGATGGTCAGTGTCTCTTCGGCGTCGATTGTCGGGACTTTGATCTCGGCGCCGAGCGCGGCCTGTGAGAAAGTGATCGGTACGCTGACATAAAGATTGTTGCCCTGGCGCTCGAAGATTTCGTGCTCCTGAACGTGGATGACGATGTAGAGGTCTCCGCTCGGTCCTCCGCCGGGGCCGGCTTCGCCCTCGCCGGAGAGGCGCAGTCTGGCGCCCGTATCGACGCCGGCAGGGATCTTTATCTCGATCTCATGAGTCTTCTCGATGCGTCCTGCGCCCTTGCAATCCTTGCAGTGGCTGGTGATCACGCGTCCGGCGCCGCGGCACTGCGAACAGGTTCGACTGACGGAGAAGAAACCCTGCTGAAATCTGACCTGACCAGCGCCTCCGCAGGCCGAGCATGTGACTGGCTCGGTGCCAGGCGCCGCTCCCGAACCCTCACAGGTCTGGCAGAACTCCATGCGCGGGATTTCAACCTGTGTCTTGTAGCCTGCGGCCGCCTGTTCGAGAGTGATCTCAATGTCATAACGCAAGTCAGCGCCGCGCTGCGGGCCGCCGCGACGCGTCTGTCGTCCGGCGCCGAAGATGTCTGTGAAAAGGTCGCCGAGGATGTCTTCGAATCCGCCGAAATCCGAGGTCCCCCAGGCGCCGGCGCCCGATGCCGCAGATGTCCCAACCCCGGCATGCCCGAACCTGTCGTATCTGGTTCGGGTATCGGCATTTGAGAGTACCTTGTAAGCCTCGCTGATCTCCTTGAACTTTTCCTCGGAGTCCTTATCTCCCGAATTTTTATCGGGATGATACTGCACCGCAAGTTTACGGTAGGCGCTTTTAAGTTCCTGGTCAGTGGCTGTCCGGCTGACGCCAAGAACTTCATATAAATCGCGTTTGCTCAACGTCTCTTATCCCCTTCGAATGAGATCAGGGCCCGTAGTCAGGTCGGGACCATCAAATCAATAAACGGTGATTATAGACGCAAGCAGGTTACGGAACAAGACGGCTTACGAAGGAACAATCCTGATCTTTCCGGCGCAATGTCTTGACATGCAGTGAAGAGGTTCAGTCGTTGAATGATTTATTTTCGAGAAGCGCCTGTTCAAGCAGGCGCGCAACGTAATTGACAAGGCTGATCGTGCGGGCGTATTCCATGCGGACGGGGCCGACCACTCCGAGGCTGCCCACAACACTGTCGCCATACCTGTAATTAGAGGTGATAAGCGAACAGCCGTGGAGCCCTGGAAGACTGTTTTCAGCGCCGATGCGGATCGTCACGGTCTCCCCTTGAGACGGTCCGACGCATTCATTGAGGATCTTGATGAGTCGCGATTTCTCTTCGAAAACGCGCAGCAGTTCGCGCATCCGCTCGGTGTCCGTGAAGTCCGGTTTGATGATGATGTTTGAGGCGCCATCGACGAAGATATCGGCGGTACCGTCATCTGTTTCGTCAAGTCCCCGGTCCCACAGCTTGACGGCGTTCTGCAGCAGTCGGTCATAGATGGCTTTCTCGTCCGAGAGCCGCTTGATAAGCTCCGATCGGATTGCAATCAGGCTCATCCCGCCGAAATTGGCGTTGATGTAATTTGCCGTCCGGTTAAGTTCGTCCTGTGAGAGATCCTCATCGATCCTGACCTGCCGGTCCTGGACTATGCCGGCGCGTGACACGGTGATGACCAGAATCCGGCCGTCTCCCAGCCGGACGAAATCGATATGCTTGACGGTATCATGCGCGATGCTCGGAGAGATGACGATGCCGACGCTGTCGGACAATTGTGAGAGCAGGTGAGACGCTCTCGCCATCAACTGGTCGGTGCTCGGCCATTGAGCGCCGAAAATCCCGCGCTGCAGTGCGCTCTCGTCTGATTCCGAGAGCCGCTTCTCCTCCAGGATATGGTCGACGTAAAATCGATATCCCTTGTCGCTCGGCACCCGCCCAGCCGAGGTGTGGGGCTGCTCCAGATATCCTCGCTCTTCCAGGTCGGAGATGATGTTTCTTACGGTCGCAGCCGACAATCCTTCGCTTGTCAGTTTCGATATCGTGCGTGACCCGACCGGCTCGCCGGTGGCGATGTGGGTCTTGATCAGCAACGCCAGCATTTCGCGACTGCGATCGTCAAGCAATTCCGGTTTCTCATCTGTCATTGACATTCAGTAAAAAGTATAAAGTAGAAAGTAGAAAGTAGAAAGCAGGTTGCCGGTATCATTAATTACAGAATCTGAGGTTGTTCCGGATATCCTTTCTACTTTTTACTATCTACTTTCTACTTTTCTTGCAAGCCGTGGGAGATTGTACTAAGATTCTCAATCTTGGAACAAGAATCCTCTTCGGTACCCCAACATTGATGAAACGATCCGGTTCCTGCGGGCGGTAGATTGTGATATCCGGTGCAAGCCAATGCAGACCAGTGCAGACCAGTGCAGATTTGATATCAGCAGTTGAAGCGTGCAGGCAAGTGGAACGATCATCGGAAGCAAGAAGTAAAGACAAGTCTGAAGAATCCGGACGAAAGGGCCGATGAAAGGGCCAGACGGAAGGAGAAGATGAAAGAGTACCTGCCAATTCTGATTGTGTTCATCTTTGTAGCCGGGTTTGCGGTCACGAACGTGATCCTGGCCTACCTGATCGGACAGCACAAGAACACGCGAGCCAAATTAATGCCATATGAATGCGGGATGGATCCGGTTGGAACAGCGCGGCAGCGTTTCTCCGTAAAGTTCTATCTGGTAGCGATGCTCTTTATTTTGTTCGATATCGAGGCGATCTTTCTGGTTCCGTGGGCGGTTGTCTTCAAGGATCTGATCTACAAGCTTTCGAAACCCTTCGTCTTCATAGAGATGATGATCTTCATCGCGGTACTGTTTATTGGTTACATCTATTCCTGGAGGAAGGGACTATTCGAGTGGAACCGGGCGTAAGGATTTCGCCAGAGGGGTTTCGATGAATGCCGGTTAATTATTGAGGACTGTTATGGGTATTGAGACGAAAATCGGTGAAGTGCTGCCTGATGTTCTGACGACGCGACTGGACAGCCTGGTCAACTGGGCGAGGAAGTCATCGCTCTGGCCGGCGACATTCGGGCTGGCCTGTTGTGCGATCGAGATGATGGCGATGACCGATGCTCGGAACGATGTGGCCAGGTTTGGTGCTGAGGTCTTTCGAGCGAGTCCGAGACAGGCCGATGTCATGATTGTGGCGGGTCGGGTTTCGATCAAGATGGCCCCGGTGTTGCGACGCATCTACGATCAGATGTCCGAGCCGAAATGGGTGATATCGATGGGAGTCTGCGCATCGGCAGGCGGTGTCTTCAACAATTATGCCATCGTTCAGGGAGTCGACAAGGTGGTACCGGTGGATGTCTTCGTACCCGGTTGTCCGCCGCGACCGGAAGGATTGATCTGGGCGATAATGAAACTTCAGGAGAAGATCGAGCGAGAGAAGGTCTTCACACCCGAGAAAGATAAGGTCGCCTGAACTAATTGAACCATGTCTGAATCCATGTCTGAAAACGATCAAGAGATACAACACCCAGCACCATTCCCGCGATATGCGGACACATCGCTCATCCGCGGCAAATTTGCCGATACAATTCAGGAGATCATCGAAGCCATAGGCGAGATCACGCTGGTCGTAAGGCGCGAAGGGCTGATTGAATTGATGACCTTTCTGCGTGATGAGCCGAGCCTCCGCTTCGATTATCTGAGCGACATTGGTGGTCTCGACCTTGGAGAATTCGCATCTCCGCGCTTCGCCGTCGCCTATCAGCTATATTCGCTCGATCTCAATCACAGGCTCCGCGTGAAGGTCTTCCTGGAGGAAGATGACGCGCATTTGCCTACGCTCTGGAATGTCTGGAAAACCTCGAACTGGCTCGAACGCGAGATCTTCGATATGTTCGGCATCGTCTTCGATAATCATCCGGACCTGCGCAGGATCCTCATGCCGGCCGATTATGAAGGATATCCGCTGCGGAAAGACTTTCCGATCAAGGGATATTAGCCAGTAAAAAGTAGAAAGTAGAAAGTACACAGTAAATAGATATGCAACCGAAAGAAATTGTCGTACCGACATCCTCGATCTCGATGTTGCGCCGGCCTGATCCACTGGCCGACACTCAGATGACCGTTTCGCTGGGTCCGCAGCATCCTTCGACTCACGGTGTGCTGCGTCTGGAGCTGGTGCTCGATGGAGAGACGGTAGTCAATGCGATTCCGGATATCGGTTATCTGCATACCGGCATCGAGAAGACCATGGAGAAGGAGAAGTGGCAGCAGGTGGTGACAATCACCTGTCGCATGGACTATCTCAACTCGATGGGCAACGACCTGGGGTATTGTCTGGCAGTCGAGAAACTGATGGGCGTCGAGGTGCCGAAGAGGGCGCAGGACCTGCGCGTTCTGTTGACGGAGCTCAATCGTCTTTCGTCGCATCTGGTCTGGTTCGGCACTCACGCCATGGATCTCGGAGCGATGACGGCATTCTTCTATGCCTTCACCGAGCGCGAGCGGATTCTGGACATTTTTGAATGCGTCTCCGGAGCACGTCTCCATCAGAGTTATTTCATTATCGGCGGTGTCCGGTGGGACATCCCGGAAAACTTCCCGGCGCTGGTCAGGGATTTGCTTGATAGATTCCGGAATTTCCTCGATGAATGCCGGCGACTGGTGACCGGAAACAGGATCTTTCAGCGGCGCACCAAAGGCGTTGGCGTGATCTCAAAGAAGGACGCGATCGACTGGGGACTTTCAGGGCCGACTATTCGCGGCAGCGGCGTCAACTGGGACGTCCGCAAGGCTGAGCCATATTCGGGATACGACACCTATGACTTCCGCGTTCCTGTCTATCACGACGGCGATGTCTGGTCGCGCTACCTGGTCCGAATGGATGAGATGGAAGAAAGCGTCAAGATCTGCTATGAGGCGCTCGATCGGTTGAAAGGCTCCGGCTCGGTGATGGCCGACCATCCGAAACTGAATCTCCCCGAACGGGACCTCATGAAGCAGCATATCGATGTCATGATCCATCACTTCCTGCTCGCTTCCGAAGGATTCACGGTGCCGATCGGCGAGGTCTACCAGTCGATCGAATCCGCCCGTGGAGAACTCGGATATTACGTCGTGAGTGACGGCGCTGAGCGGCCTTACCGCGTCCGCGTCCGCGCTCCATCCTATGTCAATCTCTCTGCGCTGCCCGCCATGGTCGAAGGGCAGTTGCTCGCCGATGTCGTCGCCGTTATCGGCAGCATCGATATCGTTCTGGGGGATGTGGATAGATGAAATGAGTAAAAAGTAGAAAGTAGAAAGTAGAAAGTAAAAAGCTGAGTTTCCTGACCATTCAGCGCATTGAATTACAGTTACTTTCACGTTTTCTACTTTCTACTTTCTACTTTCTACTTTTTTACTGCCATGTTTAGCGAAGCCAACGAAAAAAAACTCGACGAAATAATGACGCACTATCCGGTCAAGCGATCGGCCATTCTGCCGGCGCTTTACATTGCTCAGGATGAGCACGGGTATGTCACGGATGACGACATCAGATATCTGGCGAAGCGGCTGGATATGCGGATCAACGAGGTCGAGGAGGTCGTCACCTTTTACACCATGTATTCGCGCAAGCCGATCGGCAAATACAAGCTGCAGGTCTGCCGGACGCTCTCGTGCATGCTCATGGGTGCTGAACAGATCACTGAACACATCAGTCATCGACTGGGCTGCGGTATCGGTGAGACGACGCCGGACGGCAAGTTCACGCTGCAGGAGGTCGAGTGCCTTGGATACTGCGACCTGGCGCCCGTCCTGCAGGTCAATTTCGATTACCACGAGAAAGTGACGAGCGAGAGCGTGGACAAGGTGATCGACGGTCTTCAGCAGAAGTAAAAAGTAGAAAGATGTTGTCCTGGAGGCCACTGAACCGCAAGCGGAACGGTGAAGCGGAACCGCAAGCGTGAGCGCGCGGCCCGTCAATTGCGGCCCATCCATTGATTTAAGAGAAAGCTACTTATGACCAAGGTTCTGACAAACAGATTCGATCTCAAAGGCGGGGCGTGTGATATCGACGTATACCTCAAGACTGGCGGGTATCAGGCGCTGGCCAGGACATTCAAGGATTTCACTCCGGACCAGGTGATCGAAGAGGTCAAGAAATCTGCGCTCCGCGGACGAGGCGGCGCCGGGTTTCCGACGGGTATGAAGTGGGGATTCGTCCCGAAAGAATCGAAGCGTCCGAAATACGTCGTCTGCAACGCGGATGAATCCGAGCCGGGAACAGGCAAGGATCGCGATCTGATGCGGTATGACCCGCACCTGCTGATTGAAGGCATGATCATCGCGGCTTATGCGCTGGGCGCCAGGGACAACTACATCTACATCCGTGGTGAATACTGGTACATCAAGGAGATTCTGGAAAAGGCCATCGCTCAGGCTTATGAGCGCGGATATCTCGGCAAGAATGTTCTGGGCTCGGGATTCGAGTGCAATCTCTACGTTCATCCCGGCGCCGGAGCTTACATCTGCGGTGAAGAGACGGCCCTGCTCGAATCTCTCGAAGGCAAGCGCGGGCATCCGCGATTGAAACCTCCTTTTCCGGCCGTAGTCGGACTCTATGGAGGACCGACGATCGTCAACAATGTCGAGACTCTGGCCGCCGTGCCGTGGATTATCCAGAACGGGGGAGAGGCGTACAAGGCGCTGGGTACCGAAAAGAGTGGCGGCACCAAGCTCTTCACCGTCAGCGGACATGTCAACCGTCCAGGCAATTACGAAGTTGCGATGGGCTATCCGCTCATGTCGATGGTCAACAACGAATGCGGAGGCATCCCCGGCGGGCGCAAGTTGAAGGCAATCATCCCCGGCGGTTCCTCCGTGCCGATCATCACGGCTGAAGAGGCGGAAAAGGTCAATCTGGATTACGAGTCGATGGGGACTGTCGGTTCGATGCTCGGGTCCGGCGGCGTGATCGTTATGGATGAGACTGTCGACATCTTTGAAACGACGATGAACGTCACCCATTTTTACAAGCACGAATCATGCGGATGGTGCACACCATGCCGCGAAGGCACACGCTGGCTCTTCAAGGTCTTCGAGCGCATGCACCGTTACGAAGGGCGACCCGGCGATGTTGAGTTGCTCTACGACCTCGCCGACAAGATTCTGGGCAAGAGTTTCTGCCCGCTCGGCGATGCTGCCGCCATGCCGGTTCAATCGGCGATTCAGAAGTTCCGCGATGATTTCGACCGGCGCATCAAGTCCACGCTCGTCCAGATCAATACGGCAGCGGATTAAGAAGTAAAAAGTTTAAAGTATAAAGTAAAAAGTAGAGAGTAGTAGCAAAGAGGTATAGCAGTAGCGGGTAGTAAAAAGGGAATGGCTCTCTCAGCCAAACTAAAACGAGAGCCAATTAATGCAGCCACGTCCGCTATGAAGGTCCTCTGTCCAAGGTGTGGCCAGCCTGTTCTGCTCGATCATCTGGAAAAGTCGGGCGGCCAGAGTGGGATATGTACAAAATGTAAGATTTTCGTCCGCGCCACCTATGAAAAGGCTTTGTACAAGGAGACATGGGAAGTTCATTTTGAAAAACAGATCGGCAGAGTCGTCTCGAAAGAGAAAACCGGCGACTGTGACGGTTGCCTGAGTGTCCTGGGGATATCTGGTGTAATCATTATAGTGATATTAGTTGTTCTGGTTTTAATCAACGGAAACTGAACTGGCAAGTCCTGAAAGAAAGAGCTATTTGCAGGAAGAGCCCGCAAAACAATATATGGAAACAGTCAAGATAACGATCAATGGACAGGAAGTAGCCGCGCCGAAGGGCGAGTTGTTGATAGAAGCCTGCGAGATGAACGGCGTCTACCTGCCGAGGTTCTGCCATTTCCGCGGATTGACGCCGCAGGCATCGTGCCGCATGTGCGTCGTTCGCGTTGATAATCCGAAGATACCGAAGCTGCAGACGGCGTGCACGATGCCCGTCAGCGACGGGATGGTGGTGACGACCGACTCGCAGGAGATAGAAGAGGTCCGATCGGCGATGATCGAATTCCTGCTTTCGAATCATCCGGTGGATTGCCCGGTCTGTGATCGCGCCGGCGAGTGTGAATTGCAGGACCAGACATACGGGTTCGGCGAAGACAGGACCAGATCGCAGTATGACGACAAGGAGAACTTCCTCGAGCGTCAGATCTCGCCGTTCATCTACAACGACCCGCAGCGCTGCGTGGTTTGCAAGCGATGCACACGGGTCTGCGAAGAGTGGATGGACGAATTCGCCATCACGACTGTCAATCGCGGGTCGCAGACGCTGATCAGTTCCTTCAGCGGCTGGGTCGAGTGTTCGGACTGTGGAAACTGTGTCGATGTCTGTCCGACGGGGACGCTGTTGCATGTGCCTTACAAATACGTCGCGCGTCCGTGGGACCTGAAACAGACCCCGACCGTCTGCAATTTCTGTTCGGACGGATGTTCGATGCTCGCCGGGTCGCGCAGTGAAAAACTGATCCGGACGGTCGCGCGCGACGGTCGCGGCAGGACAGCAGGTGGAATCAATCACGATTTTCTATGCTCGCTTGGCCGTTATACGATCGATTTCGTTCACAACCGCCAGCGCGTCGACCGTCCGATGGTCCGTCGCGGTGAGCATCTAGTCCCCGCAACCTGGGACGAAGCGCTCAATTTCGTCGCTCAGAGGCTGAGCGAGATCAAGGCTCAAAATGGCGGCGAGAGCATCGGAGTGATCAGCGCCGGACGTTTGATGAACGAAGATCAATACGTTCTGCGCCGGTTCGCCGAAGAGACGATCGGAACGAAGAATGCGGATTTCTACCACGATGACGACGAGGTCGATCTGGCTGCTTTCTTCAAATATGGAACTCCGGCCATCGCCACCCAGGAGCACATTCAGAGCGCCGACACGATCCTGCTGATCGGATCGGATCCCAATGAAGAGAACCCGCTGACGGCCTTCTCGATTCGCTGGGCTGTCAGGCAGAAAGCCGCACGCTTGGTGATCGTCAATTCGATGCCTTCGCGTCTCGAACGACAGGCTCAGACGGCCGTTCGGGTTCGAGAGGGAAGCGAGCCGGCGTTGATTCATGCGCTCGTCGACGAGTCCAGGATCAATGACGCCGCCAGTGCGATGGGGGTCGATGCCGGGCAGATATCCGACATTCGTCGTGTTCTGGTTGAAAGCGCAAAGGTCGTCGTCATCTTCGGCGACGAACTGCGCTCAGCCGCGGTCGAGGCGCTGGCGCTGCTTGAAGAAACTCTCGCCACGCCGAATCCCGAAGTCGCCGAGGCCTCCCGCAAGGCCCACATCGATGCGCTGCAGCGCGCCGTCAAGTCGTCTAATTCGACCCAGAAGCCCTCGATCAACGAAAATCCATACACTTACATTGTCGAACATCCGACGCTGGAGGTCGCCGCTGAACCTGTTTCGTCAGCGACGAAATTCTCATTCGTGCCGCTTGTTCGTTATTCAAACTCGATGGGCGCGTGGCAGATGGGGCTCGACAGCGCCGGGACTGGCGGTCTGTCGGCTCAGGCGATGATCAACGCAGCAGGTGGCTCAATCAAGGCGCTTTACATCGCCGGAGAGGACGTGGTTTCAAAGGCCGGCGGGAACGCCTCGATCGTCAGGTCGCAGCTCGAGAAGCTCGATCTGCTGGTCGTTCAGGAGATGTTCCTGACGGACACCGCCGAGCTGGCGGATGTTGTCCTGCCAGTGACGAGCTTTGCCGAAGCACAGGGGACTCAGGTCAACAACGGCTCTCAGGTTCAGTTCGTCCGTCGCACAATACCGCCGGTCGGGCAGGCAAGACCGGACTGGATGATCGTGACCCAGGTCGCGCGACTGATGGGTACGGACTTTAACTTTCAGGGACAGCTCAAGAATGTCTTCAAGGAGATCGCCGAGAAAATCGATGGATATTCGGGACTTTCTCACAACCTGCTGGCGAACGAGGGCGCTACGATAATCAGGCGCGCTCTGCCTGATTCGGGCCGGATCGACCACGCTGACCTGCACAATCGACTGGCCATGCTGACAGCGGCGATTGATCGCAGTGTCGCGGTTGACAGTTCCGAACTGACGGCCAAAGCAGGCTCGCGCCTGCAGAACCGGTATCCGCTCATCACGCGGTACTCCGAGATGATTTCACCCAAACTCGCGGAGGAGTCCGCTCTGGAGGCTCCCGCGCCGGTGATCTTCCCGGCGTAAAAATAATTGACACATATATATGTCATCAATACTCGAATCGATTGACTTCTATTTCATCCTTGAATCGCTCATCAAAATCGCGATAGTTTTCGTGATCGGGCTGCTTTCGCCTGTCGGCATGAACTGGGTCGAGCGTCGGACGCTGGCATTGATTCAGAACCGCCTGGGGCCGAATCGCGTAGGTCCGTTCGGGCTCTTGCAGTCGATTGCCGACGGCATCAAGTTCGTCTTCAAGGAAGATATCATTCCGCTGGCCGCCAATCGATGGCTCTATACGCTGGCGCCGATCGTGATGGTCATCCCGGCCTTTATGGTGACGATCGTCTATCCGTTCGGACCCGAAATCGACCTGCCGTTCATCGGTCCGACGAAGATGTACGTGACCAATTTCAACGTCGGCCTCCTCTATGTTCTGGCGATGACCAGCCTTGGGGTTTACGGCATTATCCTCGCCGGCTGGGGGTCGAATTCGAAGTACAGCCTGCTCGGCGGTTTGCGCTCATCTGCGCAGGTGATCAGCTACGAGCTGAGTCTGTCTCTTGCTCTGGTTGGCGCGATGCTTCAATCGGGATCTCTCGACCTGGTCAAGATCGTCGAGAACCAGTCGGGCTGGGGCGGCATGCAATGGCACATCTTCATGTTCCAGCCGCTCGGGTTCATCATCTATCTGATCAGCGCGATCGCTGAAACCAACCGTGTTCCGTTCGACCTGCCCGAAGCCGAAACCGAACTGGTCGGCGGATTCCACACCGAGTACAGCAGTTCGCTCAAATTCGCCATGCTCTTCATGGCCGAATACGTCAACATGCTGACCGTAGCTGTGCTTGCAACGGTTGTCTTCCTCGGCGGTTGGAACGGTCCGTTCGTCAAGGATTTCCCGGTGCTCGGACTGCTCTATTTCTTCATCAAGATCAGCTTCTTCATGTTCCTCTACATCTGGCTCCGCGGCACGCTGCCACGGTTCCGATATGATCAACTGATGAACTTCGGGTGGAAGGTGCTGCTGCCGCTTGCGCTGATCAATATCGTAATTTCAGCCGTGATCGGACTGATTGTGTATTGAGTTAAAAGTTAAAAGTTGAAAGTTGGAAAGTGAAAGCCGTGGACTTAAGTTCACGGTGACAGGCAGGAAAACATGGAACAAATAGCAATAGATATTCCAAGGCTGTTGTTTCTGGCCTTCGCCGGGATTGCAGTAGTGGCGGCGTTCAATCTGATATTGCAGCGCAACCCGATCTACAGCGCGCTGAGCCTGATCGTCACGCTTTGCGTTATGGCGGCGCTCTTTCTGCTGCTCAATGCGCCGTTCATCGCGGTTATTCAGATCGTCGTATACGCCGGGGCCATTATGGTCCTGTTCGTCTTCGTGATCATGCTGCTGAACATACGCGAAGAGGAGTCGAAGATCGACCGGCAGAAGTATCTCAAATGGTTGGCTGCGCCGATGTTTCTGGCGCTGCTGGCACAGGTTTTCGCGGTCATACGGTATGTCGATACGACACCTCCGTCGATACCGAGCGCGAACGCCCCTGGCGGCAATCCTGCCGAATCGCTGGGCACGGTAGAATCGATCGCCAATGCGATGTTCACGACATATGTCCTCCCGTTTGAGGCGACCTCGGTATTGATTCTCATGGCTATCGTCGGATCTATGCTGCTGGCGAAGCGCGACAGCAAGCAGGACATCGAACGGATTGAAACTGCCCTGGATGCAGAACAGGCCGAACAGGAGCAGGCGCACCTGGCGGCAGAAAAATCAAACAAGGAGGTCGCTGCCTAATGGTTCCGCTTTCATGGTATCTGGCGCTGAGTGCGGTGCTCTTTACGATCGGCGTCGTCGGCGTCGTCATACAGCGCAACATCATCGTCCTGTTTATGTGCATCGAGCTCATGCTCAATGCGGTAAACCTGACGCTGGTCTCATTTTCCCGCTATCTCGGAGATGTGACGGGACAGTTGTTCGTTTTTATCGTCATGGCAGTCGCGGCCGCCGAAGCGGCGGTCGGCCTGGCTATCATCATCTCGCTCTTCAGAAACCGCGAGACGCTGAATGTGGATGAAGCAGATTTACTGAAGCTGTGACACTTAACCCCAGACACTTATGCTTAAATGGATTATCCTCGCGCCGCTGATCGGCGCGATCATCAACGGGCTGGTCGGCAAGCGACTGAATGAACGGTTAATAGGGCTGATCGCGTGTGCTTCGGTCGCTGTTTCGACCGCTCTGGCATTCATCGTCTTCTTCACCCAACTGCTGCCGCTGCCTGCGGAAAAGCGTGTCATTACCGAGCATTTCTTCACCTGGCTGTCGGTGGGAAACTTCCGCGCCGACTTCGCCTACATGCTCGACCCGCTCTCCGGCGTATACATCCTCTTCATCACCGGAGTCGGGCTGCTGATTCATATCTACGCGACAGGATACATGCACGGCGATCCTGGTTTTTACAGGTTCTTTACTTATCTCAACCTGTTTATGTTCATGATGCTGACGCTGGTGCTGGCCGACAATCTGCTGGTGCTTTTCGTCGGATGGGAAGGTGTGGGGCTCTGTTCGTATCTGCTGATCGGTTATTACATCGACCGCAAGGAGGCCGGCGATGCAGCCAAAAAGGCCTTCGTTACGAACCGCGTGGGCGATTTCGGATACATGATCGCAATGTTCATGGTCTTTGTCACCTTCGGTTCGATCAGTTTTGTAGCCAAAGACGGCGTTCCGGGATTCCTTGAGCAGGCGGCCACGCGGCCGGTCGAGGCTTTCGGCGTATTCGGGATTATGACTGGAATCGCACTTTTGCTGTTTGTCGGGGCGACGGGCAAATCCGCGCAGATTCCGCTTTTCGTCTGGCTGCCGGACGCGATGGCCGGTCCGACTCCGGTGTCTGCGCTGATCCATGCGGCGACGATGGTCACTGCGGGCGTTTATCTGACTGCGAGGTGCAGCGCGGTGGTCGTAAAATCGCCGACTGCGATGGCCGTCATTGCCGTCATCGGCGCTGCGACGGCGATCTTTGCCGCGACAATCGGTCTGGCTCAAAACGATATCAAGAAGGTTCTGGCCTATTCGACTGTTTCGCAACTCGGATACATGTTCCTGGCATGCGGTGTCGGGGCCTTTACGGCAGGCATCTTTCACGTTATGACGCATGCCTTCTTCAAGGCGCTGCTTTTCCTCGGTTCGGGTTCTGTCATCCACGGCATGCATGAGGAGCAGGACATCAGAAAGATGGGCGGTCTGAGAAAGTACATGCCGATCACTTTCGCCACGATGATGGCGGGGTGGCTGGCGATTTCAGGCTTCCCGCTGCTCTCCGGATTCTTCAGCAAGGACGAAATATTGTGGCAGACCTGGGCGACCGGAGCGCTCCCCGGTGGGTGGGGCAAGGCTTTGTGGGGAGTCGCCGCGCTGACGGCCCTGCTGACGGCGGTCTATATGACACGCATGATGGTTTTGACCTTCTTCGGCAAGGAACGGTTCGGAGCCGGCCACGACGCCCATCACGCCGCAGGGCATGATGAAGGTCATGGTCATCACGGCAAACCTCACGAATCGCCAGCCTCGATGTGGATTCCGCTGGCAGTTCTGGCGGTCCTTTCGATCGTCGGAGGATTGGTCGGCATCCCGAAAGCGCTCGGCGGCTCGAACCATTTCGAACACTTCCTCGAGCCGGTCATCGCCCGCGTTCAAACGGCAGACAACGGGCACGCGGTCGAACCTGCTGAAGCCGCCCCGGCTGCAGTTGCCACAGCTGCGCCCGCACATCCGGCAGAAGAAGTGCACGATACATCAACCGAGCTGGCTTTGACCGGGCTTTCGGTCCTGCTCGGCTTCCTTGGGATCGGCATCGGATTCGGAATCTTCAATCGCAATCCGCTCAAGAAGATGCCGACCTTGCTGGAAAACAAGTATTACGTCGACGAATTTTATGATGCCGCGGTCATCGGTCCGATCGAGCACACTTCGCGTGATCTGTTGTGGAAGGTCGTCGATGTCAGGATCATCGACGGTTTCGTCAATGGAGTCGCCCGTCTGTTCGCCGGACTGTCCGATCTGCTGCGCTTCACGCAGACGGGCTATGCGCGCAATTACGCCGCCGTCATTCTGATCGGCGCGATAATCGTCATCAGTTACTTCGGCTATATTGCCGCACGATAAGGTCGGGAAGGATTCACCGGCCCGGACATTACGCTGTCATTATCAGGCTACGCGAGATATGAAACTTATCACCGTCATAACATTTCTTCCGCTGCTCGGCGCCTTCGCCCTCTTTTTTCACGGGCTCTTCTGGTCGTCGCGCGGAACGCCGAAAGAGAAGCTCGATGAACAGTATCGATGGATCACCCTCTTCTTCACGGTCGTAACATTCGCGGCATCGCTTCTCATCCTGACGGGCTTCGATCGATCGATCGCGGCTCCGCAACTGGTTGAGAAGCATTCCTGGATCGGGGCTCTGGGTGTTCAATATTATGTCGGCGTCGACGGCATCAGCCTCTGGCTGGTCATTCTGACGACATTTCTCATGCCGCTTTCGGTTCTGGCGAGCTGGCATGTCTCGAAACGCGTCCGCGAGTTCATGCTCTTCATGCTCGTGCTCGAAACCGGTATGATCGGCGTCTTCGTTTCGTTCGACATGTTCCTCTTTTATCTCTTCTTCGAGATCACGCTGATTCCGATGTACTTCCTGATCGGGGTCTGGGGCGGTGAACGCAGAATCTATGCGGCGATCAAGTTCTTCATCTACACCGTCGTCGGCAGTCTGCTCATGCTGATCGCGATCATCGCCGTCTATTTATATAATGGCGGCAATTCATTCGACATCGTCGAGATCACCAACAATATCGCCACCGGGCGGACGGTCATTCCGGGCGGAGTCAAATTCTGGCTCTGGATGGCATTCGCTCTGGCCTTCTTCATCAAAGTACCGCTCTGGCCGCTGCATACGTGGCTGCCGGATGCGCACGTCGAAGCTCCGACGGCCGGGTCGATCATTCTGGCTGGTGTGCTGCTGAAGATGGGCACTTACGGTCTCATGCGCTTCAACCTGCCTTTCTTCCCGGACATCTCGCAGAAAGCGGCTCCGTGGGTCATGGCTTTCGCCGTTATCGGCATCATTTACGGCGCACTTGTCGCAATGGTTCAGCCGGATATGAAGAAGCTGGTTGCCTATTCTTCGGTCAGCCATCTCGGCTTCGTCGTCATGGGCATCTTCGCCTTCACTGAAACCGGCATGCAGGGCGCGCTCTACCAGATGCTCGCCCATGGAATATCGACCGGCGCGTTGTTTATGTGCGTCGGCATGATCTATGAACGGCGACATACGCGGTTGATCGAGGATTTCGGCGGGGTGGCCACTCCGATGCCTCAATATTCGACGATGTTCCTGATCATATCGCTCTCATCGCTCGGACTGCCGCTTCTCAACGGGTTCATCGGAGAGTTCCTGATCCTGATCGGGACTTTTTCTTCGACCGTTCCATACGCGAAGATGTTTGCAGTGCTCGGTGCGACGGGCGTGATTCTCTCGGCCGTCTATCTGCTCTGGATGCTCCAGCGGGTGCTTTTTGGCCAGGTGACGAAACGCGAGAATGCCGAACTGGAAGATATGGATCTGCGCGAGAAACTCGGACTTATCCCACTCGTAATTATGGCGATAATTATGGGTGTCCTGCCGATGTTCTTCCTGCAAAGCAGTGAAAAATCGGTCAATAGCGTTCGCGAAGCCGTGATGGGCAAACCTGAAAAAGTGGCGGTTAAAATTCTACAGGATTAACGGGTGTTTGATCGAGATCGACAAATAAGTTCGTTGATCACGACTCGAAACAGGCCAATTTAGAAAAACATGCAACTCGAAAACCTGGGTCTCTATTATTGGGCAATAGCTCCTGAAATCATCGTTTCGGTGGTCGGTGTGATCATCATGATGGTGGATGCGTTCTCGTCGCGCGGAGCTCGCAAGTTGAATGCGGTCATTGCACTGGCGGGACTGATCGCGGCGCTCGTCTCGGTGGTTATGCTCGACGGGCTCGGCTCAGGCAGCTATTTCAGCGGGATGGTTGTGATTGATCCGATTCGCATCTTCTTCTCGGTGACGATCCTGCTTGCGGCCATTGTGGCTGCGCTGCTGGCCAGCCAGTTTCTGAAGGACGAGGGCCTGCCGCCCGGAGAGTTTTTCTCGCTGCTTATGTTCGCAACAGCCGGAATGCTGTTGCTGGCCGGGGCCGGCGATCTGGTGACGGTGTTTCTGGGACTCGAAATCGCCTCGATCACCTCGTACGTCATGGCCGGTTATCGCCGATACGACCTGCGCTCGAACGAATCATCACTCAAATATTTCCTGCTCGGATCGTTCTCGACGGCGTTTCTGCTCTATGGCATGGCGCTGACCTATGGAGCTGCCGGATCGACCAATATTCAGAAGATCACCGCAGCCATCGCCTCAGGACAGGTCAATTATCCGGCGCTGCTGCTGATCGGAGCGGCCTTGATGATCGTCGGATTCGGTTTCAAAATCGCCAGCGCGCCGTTTCATCTGTGGACGCCCGATGTCTATGAAGGCGCTCCGACCATCGTAACTGGGTTTATGGGGACGGGACCCAAGGTGGCAGTCTTCGCAGCATTCATTCGTGTCTTCGTTATCGGGTTCGGACCGCAGGACAGCGAGATCGGTATCCAGCTTCACACCACCTGGGTTACTGTGCTGGCCGTCATCGCTGCCCTCACTATGACGATCGGAAACGTCATAGCAATTTCGCAGAAGAACATCAAGCGAATGCTTGCTTATTCATCGATTGCGCATGCCGGTTATGCTCTGGTCGGATTTCTGACGGGAGACTTCGCGCCAGTCGCCTTCTACATGCTGGCCTACAGCATCATGTCACTCGGAGCTTTTGCCGTTATCCAGCTGCTTGCGAGAGCAGGGGACCAGCGGACCGAGATCGCCGACTATGCCGGCATCGGATTTGAAGCTCCGGCGCTCAGCTTTTCGCTGGCCATCTTCCTGCTCTCTCTGGCAGGAATTCCTCCGACAGCCGGATTTATGAGCAAGTTTTATGTTTTCAAAACTGCCTGGGATATGACGCCCGAACTGCGCTGGTTGGTTCTTGTTGCGGTCATCAACAGCATAATCTCGGTCTATTATTATCTCTATCCGATCGTCGTGATGTTCTTCCGGCCGCTGGTTCCCGGGTTCATCAAGCCGCGCATTGCAGGCATGACCATGATTGCCCTGATCCTCACCCTGCTTGGAACATTCTATCTGGGGATCATGCCGAACCGGCTCATGAATGCGATGAGCAGACCGCCAGCCGTCGTGACACAGATAACCGTCAAGTAGATTCGCCGAATCACTCAACTCGAATCGGATTGGCGTAGATCCAGGGGCGCTGCTCGCCATCGATCCGCAGCCAGATCTCCACACGGTAGACTCCGGGGCTGGTCACCTGGTGTTCAAGCTTGTCGGTCAGCTTCTCAGCGATTACCCTGCCGTTATGAATCAATTTGACCATACCCGCCACCGGCGCTTCGATGCGCAGAGTCAGCCCTTTGCCTGATTTGACCTGATCACCCATGGTTCCGATCATCTTTCCGTTCGACGTTCCGTTCATCCGGGCTGTGAATGAAAACCCAGTCGGATCGCAGAGCCAGTCGTGAGCGACATATGCCCGGCCGTGGTTCAGGGCCTGCCGGACAGATGGTTCATCGAGCGAGCGCAACATGACATGAGTCGAGACGTGGCTCAGACTGCGTTCGTAAGGATCGAAGTCGAGTTTAGCGATAATCTCGCCAGGCTTTTTCCCTGTCAGCATCGGGGCGATTTTCGGTACCTGTGCCGTCGTCACCTTGCGCGGCGGATCTCCGATTATGCCAATCTCGATCGTCTGGGCATCGACGGCTTTGACCGTAAATACCTGATTATGGTGACAGTCATTGGCCGATACCCCGGTCAATTTACGCGATTGAAGGTCGGTATCCCATTTTGCGACGATCGGAGCAAGATAATCCTGCAATGAGCCGAAGACCTCCTGCGGATATTCGGCGATCAGCTTCTCGATCAGGCGCAGGCGGTCGGGATCGGTCAGGGATCCACGCAGCCATAACATGAACTCGCTTTCATCCATGACATCAGTATGCAGGTTGTAAATCTCAAGCCCATCCATGCCCGTTGTATCCCAGTCGAGCCTCTCCTCGACGTGGGAGAGAAAGATCGTTCCTCCATCCTGTTTGACGAGGCTCAGGTATTGCTTCCAGTCCTTGAAGCTCTTATTGAGATATGCGTCGATGATCGAGCGCTGCGGATATGCCAGAAACCCTTCAGATTCGGCGCCTGGAATGAAGAGCACTCCTTCGCGAATACCTCGCCAGCTGTCATTGATGAAGTCGCGCGGGGGCCTCACGTGATCGGTCAGCATGATTATGTTGACGCCGGATTTTTTGGCATCGGCGAGCAGTTCGGGCCGCGTACCGCCGGTGTGAGCCGCGTCTTCGGCGTGAGCATGCAGGATCGCTCGGTAATCCCTGTATCCTGGAAGTCCTGCAAGCGACCTGCGGGATTGCTGATATTGCATCCGGTCCTGTTTGACTGCCGCCAGCCGCTCAGGATTGAGACGCTCGATGGTTGAATAACTTCGACCCGGACCCAGTTTGACAGTCAGTGCGGTCGGTGTAACAGACAGGACAGCGGCCAGGGAGATGACACAGATTGCAACTCGCAACATTGTTTACCTCGTTTAGATTTTCAATTTCGAGATGTCCTTATTCTGAAGTGAATAGAAGCATTTGTGAAGAGGATACAGAACCCGGTCGCTCTCGCTCCCGGTGTTGTACCGCTGCTTTCGAACCGGCCGTCGTACAGGTCTTGTGTCTCGTATCGCCCGCGATTTATCATTCAGAATACAGTTTCCAATAAGCCGGTATGATCAATAATTTTAGTAAAACAGGAGTGATGATGATCAATAATGTTGTTCTGATTTTTGCAGTCGTCTTTGCAGTTGCCCTTTCGGGATTCGGGCAGGAGAAATGGGAGAAGCTTTTCGATGGAAAGACCATGAACGGCTGGAAGCTGATGGCCGTTCACGGAGGCAACGGTGGAATCTGGAAGGTCGAGGACGGGGCGCTGGTCGCGGACCAGGAACCTGATCACAAAGGCGGATTGATCGGCACCGAAGCGAAATATTCTGATTTCGAGATCGCGCTGGAATTCAAAGCGGATTATCCAGTCGATACGGGGCTCTTCCTTCGCGTCCGTGAAAGTGACGGGTATGGATATCAGGTGACAATCGATTATCGCGACCAGGGATTCATCGGCAGCCTGTACGCTCCGGGTGAAGGCGGTTTCATTCAGACCAATCAGGACTGGCAAAAGCACTTCAAGAAGAATCAGTGGAACGAACTCAAGGCACGGGTCGAGGGGCAGCCCGCGCATGTCGTGGCATGGCTCAATGGAGTCAAGATGACCGATTTCAAGGACAACCGTGAGCGATTTCCGCGCGAAGGTTACATCGGCCTGCAGGTGCACGGAGGCGCCGGCGCCTGGGGTGAGACGAGCAAGGCCCGATTTCGCAATATCCGTATCCGAAAACTTTAAAATACAGGCGATCCCATGAAAATTCGACTGATCCCGGCACTGCTCGCGGTGATGCTCGCCATTCTATCCGTTTTTGCGCGCGCGCCGCAGAGCAGGAGACCGCAAAATCGACCGCCGAACATCGTCATCATCTTCGCTGATGACCTGGGGTATGCAGATATCGGCAGTTACGGCGCGACTGAATACGTCACGCCCAATCTTGACCGAATGGCTGCCGAAGGTATGAGGATGACCGATTTTTACGCTGCACAGGCTGTCTGCTCGGCTTCGCGGGCGGCGCTGCTGACAGGGTGTTATCCGAACCGGATTGGAATTCGAGGCGCTCTAGACCACAAATCCAGTTACGGCCTCAATCGAGATGAAATGACTTTTGCCGAACTGGTCAAGCAGCGCGGTTATGCGACTGCGATGTTCGGCAAGTGGCATCTCGGACATCATCCGCAGTTTTTGCCGACACGGCATGGCTTCGATGAATATTATGGACTGCCATATTCGAACGACATGTGGCCGCGTCATCCGCTCAATCCGAATTACTACCCTGATCTGCCATTGATCGAAAATGAAAGAACGATCCGGCTCGATCCTGATCAGACGCAGTTGACGACCCGGTATACCGAGCGCTCGATTGCCTTCATCAAAAAGAACAAAGATCGACCTTTTCTGCTCTATCTGGCGCACAGCATGCCGCACGTGCCTCTTTTCGTTTCCGATAAATTCAAGGGGAAGACGAAACGCGGGCTCTTTGGCGACGTGATCGAAGAGATAGACTGGTCGGTCGGTCAGGTGCTTGACGCGCTGAAGCAGCACAATCTGGATGAGCAGACTCTGGTCATCTTCACCTCGGACAACGGGCCCTGGCTGTCATACGGAGATCATGCCGGATCGGCGAAACCATTGCGGGAAGGCAAGGGAACAGCCTTTGATGGTGGTGTGAGAGAACCTTTCATCGCGCGATGGCCGGGTCGGATTCCCGCCGGCGCCGTCAGTCATGCGCCGGCGATGACAATCGACATCATGCCGACGATCGCCAGACTGACCGGCGCCCGCCTGCCGAAAAACCGTATCATTGACGGACGCGATATCTGGTATTTGCTTACTTCGCGTCGAGGCGTGAAAGAACCTCATGAAGCGCTCTATTTTTACTGGGGCGCAGAACTCCATGCCGTACGCAGCGGCAAGTGGAAGCTGCACCTGCCGCATAAATATCGATCCATCGAATCGCCCGGTGCCGACGGCAAGCCGGGCAGGGACGGCGTCGGTACAATCGGGCTGTCTCTCTTCGATCTGGAGAACGACATGGGTGAAACAACGGATGTGTCGGATAAGAATCCGCAGGTGGTCAGGCGTTTGATGACCTTTGTCGAACGGGCGCGCGACGACCTCGGTGACGATCTGACCAAACGTGCTGGAAAAAATATTCGACCGGCTGAGAGAATGGAATAGGATAAAAAGGAACATCGAATGATGAGAGGCATGATGAATAGAAACAGCTTGTCAGGTCTGATTACCGGAATTGCGATGCTTTCGCTTGTGGCATTTTCGACCATGGTTTCAGCCCAGCCTGCAAGCGGGCGAATCACACAGCGTCCGCCTGACCGTTTGACCAGAGTTGCCGGCGCGAAACCGCGCAACGTGATCTTCGTGCTGACCGACGATCACCGGTATGACGCGATGAGTTTTCTGCAGGGGCAGGCATTTCTCGAGACGCCGCAGATGGACGCCATGGCGCGAAATGGCGTCCATCTGAAAAATGCCTTTGTTACTACGGCCCTCTGTTCGCCTTCGCGTGCTTCGATTCTGACGGGGCTATACGCACACCAGCACCGCGTGGTCGACAACAATAACCCGGTCTCTCCCGATCTGGTCTTCTTCCCGCAATACCTCAAGCGTGGAGGTTACCAGACCGCTTTCATCGGAAAATGGCACATGGGCGGTGAGAGCGATGATCCGCAACGTGGTTTCGATCATTGGGTCAGTTTCAGAGGGCAGGGGACTTACCTGCCCAGCCAGAACGGTCTGAACGTCAACGGAAAACGGGTGCCGCAGAAGGGATACATTACTGATGAATTGACCGATTACGCGATCGACTGGCTGAATCAGACGCGACGCAATCGCCCGTTCTTCCTCTACTTGTCACATAAAGCAGTTCACGCTGATTTCGTTCCGGCAGAGCGTCATCAAAGTCGATATAAAGACAGAAAGTTCGCCCGGCCCAAATCGATGAAGCCGGATGACCTTAAGGATGCACCGATGTGGGTGCAGAATCAGCGGAACAGCTGGCATGGAGTCGATTTCCCTTATCACAGCGATCTGGATATCGAGGAATACTACAAACGATACGCTGAGACGTTGCTGGCGGTCGATGAGAGCCTCGGGCGGATCATGGAATGGCTGAAGAAGAATGGTCTCTACGAATCAACGCTCGTCGTTTACATGGGCGATAACGGATTCGCTTTCGGCGAACACGGCCTTATCGACAAGCGAACAGCGTATGAAGAATCGATGCGGGTGCCGATGCTCATGCAGTGTCCTGAGCTTTTCAAAGGTGGAACGATCGTCAACGGCGTGGTCGCGAATATCGATATCGCTCCAACGGTACTTGATGTCGCGGGACTTCGATCTCCAGCATTTTTCCAGGGCAGGAGCATGGTCTCCCTGGCCCAGGGAAAGTCCTCTCAATGGCGTGATACCCTGCTTTACGAATATTACTGGGAACGCAACTTTCCTCATACGCCGACTATCCACGCTCTGCGCGGCGACAAATACAAGTACATTCATTATCACGGAATCTGGGATATCGATGAGCTGTATGACCTGCATGCTGATCCCTATGAGCTGAGCAATCTCATCTTCAGCCCTTCGCATGCCCGTGTGATCAGAGAGATGAAGGAGAAACTGTTCGCCACAATGACCGATACCGGCGGGATGTATATCCCGCTCTATCCCGATCGCGGCGGTCAGCAGAATCTGCGCAGAAAGAAAGGGGCCAACCCGGCCGATTTCCCGGGCCAGTTCATGCGAAATAAAGACGGTAAAAACTGATTACCTGAAGAATTCGATCAAAGCCCGATTGACCTGATCTGCCTGTTCGATGAAAAAAAGATGACCGGCGTTTTCGATCTCTATCAGTCGTGCGCCTGGAATTCGCTCCGCCAGCATTCTGGAGTTGTCGGGCGGAATCAGCACATCGTCTTTTCCGGTCATAATCAACGTTGGGACGTCGATCGCCGGCAGCCGGTCGAAAGTGTCAAAGCCATAGATGGCTTTGACCTGGTTGGTATATCCGTGAAGGCTCTGACCGTTTGGGATCATGCGGCGGATTTCGGCTTCGATCAGTTCGGGTTTGTGCTTCTGAGTCCAGGGAGAGAAGTTGAACGGCACCGATTCCCGGACCGCCTCCTCGCGTTGTTTGCCGGCCAGTGTTTTGAATATCTCCGTCACCCATTTCGGAGAAGGCACGCAGTGTTTGATCCCGCTATGAGTGCATCCGAGCGCGAGTTTCCTGACTTTACCCGGATGCCGCAGCGCCAGCTCCTGCGCAATCATTCCTCCCATCGAAACCCCGAAGACATACGCTGAATCGATCCCTAGACCGTCGAGCAGCCCTGCCGCATCGTCGGCCATCTGCTCGATCGAATATGGCTCCTCAGGCTGATCAGTCTCTCCTGTGCCGCGATTGTCGAAGACAATCGTTCTGAACTCCGCTGAAAGCGAGATGATCTGATGCCGGAATCCGTTTCCCCGGCCTGCCAGACCATAGATCATCAGCAGCGGCTCACCTTTTCCGTTTACTTCATAAAATATCTGAATATCGTTGACTTGTAATTTAGCCATTAAGCTTATCCTTAAGGACTCAGGCAGAACACAGGCAGGACTATGTCATGACTCAGTCCGTCCGAAATCGTCCTGCAAACGCGTGATATCGTCTTCGCCCAGATAATCTCCCTGTTGGACCTCAATGAAGACCATAATTCCATCTCCGAGATTTTCTATCCGGTGGGCGGCTCCGAGCGGAATGTCAACGTGCTCGCCGGCTTTCAGATCGATCAAGACTCCATCGAGCGTTACTCGGGCAATACCCTTGACCATCATCCAGTGTTCGGCGCGACGGGCATGCTTCTGATAGCTCAACCGCTTGCCCGGCAAGACCTCGATCCGCTTGACCTTATATCCCTCTCCCTCATCCAAAACTGTGTAATTGCCCCATGGGCGTTCATCATATTCGATAACTTTTGTCATTACTCATTCCTCAACTCCCGTCTGAGCACCTTTCCGACGGCGCTTTTCGGAAGACTTTCGCGAAATTCGATCTGAGTCGGGATCTTGTACTTAGCCAGATTTGCGCGGCAGAACTCGAGTATATTTTCAGAGTCAGTTGGCACGCCAGGTTTGAGGACGATGAATGCTTTGACGGCCTCGCCGCGGTAATCGTCAGGGACCCCTATGACGACAGCTTCAAGAATTGCCGGATGAGCGAAGAGCACTTCTTCGACTTCATTCGGGTAAACATTGAAGCCGCTGACGATGATCATGTCCTTCTTGCGTTGAACAATGTAAAAGTAGCCGTCTTCGTCCATCCGCGCAACATCTCCGGTATAGAGCCATCCATCGCGCAGCGCATAAGCTGTCTCATCGGGGCGGTTCCAATAGCCTTTCATGACCTGAGGTCCGCGGACGCATAATTCGCCTTCATCGCCCAAAGGGACTTCCCGAGTGCCGGTTTCGAGGTCGACGATCTTGCAATCTGTCGATGGAAAGGGCAGTCCAATGCTGCCGACTTTTCGTTTGGAGAGCGTCGGCGTCGAGTGAGTGGTGGGAGAAGCCTCAGTCAATCCATAGCCTTCATAGAGCATGGCTCCGCTCATCTGTTCGAACTGTTCGATCACCTCGATCGGCAGCGGAGCCGATCCGCTGTTGAAACGACGGATGTATTCCAGACCGCAGGTTCTGATCTCGGGATGATTGAGCATCGAAATGTAGAGCGTTGGAACGCTTGGAAAGAATGTCGGCCGGTATTGCCTGATTGCCTGAACCAGCATGTCCGGATCGAACTTCGGAATCGGAATCTGCATCGCGCCGTTCCAGGTCCCGAGGAGCAGGCCGACGGTTTGCCCATAGATATGGAAATAGGGAATTACCATGAGGTAGCGTTCATCCCCACGTTGTGTCAGATGGCTTCCCCAGAGGTAGGATTGAACGACATTCGAATAGAGATTTCTGTGCGTCAGCATCGCTCCTTTGGGGACGCCTGTCGTTCCGCCGGTATACTGGATGACGGCCGTATCTTCCGCCGGATCGATGTCGATTCTCGGATGCTGCACTTCGGTTATTGAATCTATCAGTGACTTGAATCCGAGTGTCCCGTCAGGCGGAGGCGGAGCCGTGTGCGGGTTCGCTGAATATTCCTGCAGACAGGTGACGATGACATGTTCGATGCTCGTCTGAGCCCTCACCGACGCGACGACCGGCGTAATCAGGTCGAGAACAATGATCGCCCGAATTCCTGAATCACGCGCCACCATCTCGACTTCGCGCGGAGTGTAGATGGGATTGATGTTCGTGACGATAGCGCCCAGTTTGATGATCGCGAAGAAGCTGATCAGATACTGCGGGCAATTCGGCAGCATTATGCCCACGCGATCGCCTTTTCCGATGCCGAGTTTTATAAGCGCCGTGGCAAGCCGGTCGACCTCCGTTTTCACTTCTCCGAATGTCCATTGTGCGCCAAGAAAGACGGCCGCTGGCCTGTCCCGATAGCTTGCCGACGCGATCTGCAAAATCTGATAGAGCGGCTGCTTCGGGGTGTTGACCTCTGGCGGGACCCAGAAGTCGTAGTTCCTGAGCCATGGTTTGGAGGCATAAGCCGATGGAGCCTCTTTCAGATGATCGGGATTTATCATTCGCACTCCGTTTCGTGATTGTAATTTTTCAGATTTATCTTTAAAAATGAGCAGTCTGACGAATTGTGAAATGTAATCTGGCAAAATGGCAAGTTGATTCATAATCAAATGAAAAGAACCATATTATTCGCGACCTTTTTAACAGTTGTCTTCAGTCTGAATGTTCCCGCACAGACGCCGGAGGAACTATCGTTACTGGCAGGAGACACACATCACGACGATCGATCCATCACGCGTGCGACATGCCGATCTTAAACGCTACCTCGATCAACTGCGAACCGAGGGTGTAAAGATAGAAGAAGTCGGGCGCTCGGGCGCCGGCCGTGAGATCTATCAAATGGAGTTCGGCAACGGGCCGTTCAAGGTTTTTCTGTGGTCCCAGATGCATGGCGACGAACCGACGGCGACAAGCGCACTGATCGATCTGTTCCATTATTTACAGACCCATCGCAGCGATCCCTGGGTGACGACACTTGCTCGACAATTGACGGTTCGCGCCGTTCCGATGCTCAACCCGGACGGGGCTGAACTTTTTCAGCGACGCAACCTGCAGTTCATCGACATTAATCGGGACGCGCGGTCGCTGGTCACGCCTGAAGGGCGCTTGTTGAAGCAGCTTCGAGATGACTGGGCTCCGGATCTCGGCTTCAATCTTCACAACCAGAATGTCAGGACGGCAGTGGGTGAGACCGGTAAACAGGCGACGATATCGCTGCTCGCCGTTGCTCACGACATTTACCGCAATGACAACCCCGGCAGAATCCGCAGCAAGAAGGTGTGCGCGATCATCTACGAAGCGCTCTCTCCCTTCATCTACGGTCATATCGCGAAATATGATGACACCTTCAATCCGCGTGCATTTGGCGATCTGATCGGCAAATGGGGAACACCTGTCGTTTTGATCGAGACCGGAGCTCTGCAGGGGAAAACGGAGATGGAACTGGTTCAGCTCAACTTCGTCGCTCTCGGCTATTCACTCAAGGGGCTCGCCGACGGCGGAGTCGATCGCGCGAATCCGGCGATCTATGACGGCTTGCGTTACAACCAGGGCGGCGAGATCTTCACGATGCTGCTGCGAGGAGCCACGATTGTCAACCGACATCGTGAAGGCGATCTTCGCATACCTCCATTTGTCGGAGACCTGGGTATCAATCGCGAGACTGGTTTCCGCGATGGCAAAACAATCCTTCGCGAAAATGTTCAGGAGATCGGCGACCTGACTGACTTTCACGGTCTCGAAGAGTTTGATGCTTCTGAATTCGTGGTTATGCCGGCTGAAGGTGTGCTGAGGAACGGATCTGATGCCGCGTTGCTGTTTTATCGAAAGTCGCGTGGCGATAAGATCGACTGGAATGCGCCGGAACTCGAAAAAACGTTTCCGCCCGACGCCGTTTATCGAAAAGGACAGTGGAGCGGACGCGACCTGCCAGATAAAATCAAATCGGGCAAATGAACAGTTTCAAGTGGAGGAAGTTTCCAGTTTCCAGTTTCCAGTAAATAGGTTCTATAAAAGGTTATTAAATTTGCAATCATGAAATTATAAAAAGCGTGTCTTTACTGGAAACTGGAAACTGGAAACTGGAAACTTCCTCCACTTGAAACTCTTCTTACTCTTCCGGTGATTGCCTGCGGCGGCTGACGATCAGTTTTCCCTCGACTTCGGCGTGTTTGCGGAACCCGAGCAGGTGGAAGATCTCGATGACGAACCATCGAGCGATGCGTGTATTGACCAGGTATGCCTGACCTTTCTCGGTCAGCGGATCAACGCCGGGCAACAGCGGCAGTATACGATCCGCATGAAGGCGCCGGAGCAGGGCAGAGACCTTGAGCCAGTATGGTTTTATCTCACGGACCAGGAAGAAACCGTCGTCCCCCTGTTTCTGATAAAGAGGCATAAAGAGGAAGCCGGATTCAGGCAGTCTGATCTCTCCACGCCGGTCGCGTGCCACAACCTGCCCACGCCTGGCCTTGTGAAAATTCAGATATCCGGGATTCATCTCGAAATCATCGGACGTTGTAATGCCGTGACGATAACGCATTTCAAGCACCCCGGGTACGCCCCGGGCGGCAGCTTTCAGTTGCTGGCGTAAAGGCGTAACAGGCGGCGCATCATCCGGAGAGAGGCAACCTGCGCCGAGGAGGGTTATCCAGATCGCGTTTTCGTGATTTTGGACCGAGCTGGCGGCGTCGTGCTGGCCGGCCTCGAAGCCAATCGCAGCATGACCAAGTTCATTAATATAGTTGAGGATCGTTCCATCCAGGTTTTCTTCAAGGCCCAGGATGATCGGAACCTTCATTTGCAGCGCAAGTCGTCGGTTGATAAGTGTGTCGCTGATGATCGCGAAAGGGGCCCCGTCCGCGGATGTCGTGTGAAGATCAAGAAAGATGGCGGATTCGGGGTTATGTCCGAGTGCTTTTTCTATCTCAGCCAGAAGCTCTCGCTGTTCGATATTTTCCGACGTTCCGTCGCTGACCTCACGCTCTGACTTGAGGGACCAGACGCGATGCGGCATCCACATGCGATTAAGGTCCTGGTCAAGATAGCGAACGCCGCGGCTCAGTGCGCGTCGATTTCCGGCAAGCCCTATTAATTCGCCCTGGAATTGCGGTTTCGTTTCGCTCAGTCTTTTCAGTACATTCCTCAATGCGATCACGCCGGCCGGTTCATTGCCGTGAATTCCGCCGATGCAAACTACGATTGGCCCGGGTGCTGTTCCTCCATACTGACCAATCTTGCGAACCAGGTCAGTCACGACATTCTCCTGTTTTTCGGTTGCCAGGCTTATCATCACTTCCTCTCCTTCATTGATTGTGGCCCTGCTTTCCGAAAGCAGTAGGTTCAATCTTGACGAAATCATCCAGTTCAAAACAGGCGAAGCAGACTCGATTGAAAGCCTCGTAACGGTCGAGGCGTATCTCAGGCGACAGGAAATCAGGCCTGACAGGCTCCTCTTTCAACAGATCAGTGCTCAGGTATTTTTTATTATCGTCGGGAAAGACCGTCACCACGACGGCATCATCGGAAAGATCGTTTTGAGCCAGAAGCGCGGCGAGGAAATTGGCCCCTGATGAGATGCCAACCGCAAGGCCCAGCTCGGCAGCCAGTTTCTGAGCCATAATGATAGCGTCTCCGTCGTGAACGGCGATCACCCTGTCCAACTTGTCTAATTCCACTATCGGCGGTATGAACTCGTCCGAAATTCCCTGGATTCTGTGATGGCCGACCTTGTAACCGGTCGTCAGCGTAGGCGATTCGGCAGGCTCGACCGGGTGGATTCGAGCGTTCGGATGATGCGACCTGAGGAAGCGCCCTACTCCCATGATCGTTCCACCGGTACCCACGCCCGCGACGAAAGCGTCCGGGCTCAGGCCGTGCTGACTGAGCTGGCCCAGGATCTCTGGACCTGTCATCTGCTCATGCGCCTCGACATTCGCCTGGTTGGAAAACTGGCTCGGCAGGAAGATGTGTTTTTCAAGTTCAGCCAGCGTTTCGGCCTTATGGATGCATCCGCGAAAACCTCCCTGATCGCTGCTCACCTGTATTATCTGCGCGCCCAGACTCCTGATCAGCTTGACTCGCTCTTCACTCATCCAATCCGGCATGAATATGACAACATGGTGGCCCAGGGCTCTGCCAACTGCGGAAAATGAGATCCCACTGTTTCCGCTGGTTGCTTCGACGATGGTATCGCCCGGATTAATACGATGATCCTGATAAGCCCGCTTAAGGATGTGAAAGGCCATCCGATCCTTGATGCTTCCCGTCAGATTCAGATTCTCAGCCTTGGCGTATATGACCCGGTGTTTGCCCTTGAAGTGAAAATGAATCCGCAGCATCGGTGTATTACCGATCATGTTTTTCAGGTTTCGGAATCGATCACCAGGGTAGTTCTCGACAAAACGTTTTGACTCGATGGTGTTGAATGTATTCATTTTGCTCGATCCTTTTTATGCCACAACAGAGAGACTCACGGTATACACTTATCCCGCCCGCAAAATTGATATGGCAATTTCTATTCCACTGATTTGAATGTATTTAAGTGCGCTGGACGGGTGAAATGTGTGAAATATTCCTCAAACCGTGCGTGGAATTTCGCGTGAGGGTAGTCAGGGGAAAGAGCTGCTTGCCGTGCCGTTTGCAACGTGATAGAAGAACCGGTGCAGGCTTTGGCCGCAACAGAAGATAGATATAAGGTAACTCCTCAGGCCATTGTGGCATATCCTGTGGAAATTCTTCTTCCCTCTATAGGCTGAGTAGTTACGATAAAAGTATAAAATGGAGAATCAATGAGCGACTCCGAAGGTAAAGTCAGTCCCGTAATACAACTTAACATTAAAGATAACGTATGTGTCGCCCGGGCGCCTGTTCAGGCAGGTGAAGAGGTCGTCGTTGAAGGCCATAAAGTGATCGCGCGCGAGGCGATCCAGCCCGGCCACAAAATCGCCCTGAGGCCGATTTCGACCGGCCAAAAGGTCTTCAAATACGGGGAGACCATCGGAAAGGCGATCCGTGATATTCAGCCTGGGGAATGGATACATACTCATAATATCGAACCCGATTTCTCGGGTAAGGAATACGAATACGCAACACAGGCGCCGGTGACGGTGCCGATGGATCGAGATGAAGCGGGAACCTTCATGGGCTATCTTCGAGAAAACGGGGATGTCGGAACAAGGAACTACATCGCTGTCATAGCCACGTCGAACTGTTCAAGTCATGTCGCGACTGAGATCGCATATGAGCTGCGAAACGTCGGGCATGAGACGCACGGGGTCGATGGCGTAGTTGCGGTACCTCATCAGGAAGGATGCGGTCATTCACAGGGTGAGGACACGTGGCAGCTCGAAAGGACGATTGCCGGGATGATCTATCATCCCAATGTCGGAGCTGTTCTCATGGTCAGCCTCGGATGCGAGGTAAATCAGATATCGAAGTATATCGGCACGACGCAACTGGGACAACAATCGTTCAGGAAAGGGAAGCTGATCGTCGGACTTGAGATGCAGTCAAGCGGAGGCACGCGCAGAACGGTTGCGGCGGGCATCGCCCAGGTCAAGCAGCTGATCGAACATTGCCGGCAGATGAAGCGGACTTCGCAGCCGATGAGCCGTATCCTGCTTGGCACCAACTGCGGCGGATCGGACGCGTTTTCAGGAATATCGGCGAATCCGGCGCTTGGCCGTGCGAGCGATCTGCTGGTGCGAGCCGGAGGCACTTCGGTCCTGGCTGAGATTCCGGAATGCATGGGAGCGGAACATCTGCTGACACGTCGGTCTGCGGATGAGGCCACAGGGCGCCGTGTTATTGAGGTTATGGAATGGTATCAGAACTATCTACGACGTTTCGGCGGTGGCTGGGACGACAATCCGTCGCCCGGAAACAAGGCCGGAGGGCTGACCAACATCACTGAAAAATCACTCGGTGCGGTCGCCAAAGGCGGAACGACGGCGCTGACGGGCGTTTTTGCTTACGCTCAAAGGGTCGATCGAAGCGGGTTCGTACTCATGAATACGCCTGGTTATGACCCGGTCTCATTGACGGGCATTGCCGCCGGTGGGGCGAATATGATCTGCTTCACAACGGGGCGCGGGTCCGCAATCGGGTTTCCCGTCGTTCCGGTGATCAAGATCGCATCGAATTCACGCATCGCTGACCGCATGGCTGATAATATAGATATCAATGCAGGCACAATCGTTGATGGCCAGACATCGATCCAGGATGTCGGACAGAATATTTTTGATACGATTCGCCGTGTTGCGTCAGGTGAAAGAACGAAAAGTGAAATGCTCGGCCATCAGGAATTCGTTCCGTGGCGTATCGGGCCCGTTCTCTGAACCAAATGGAAATGGGAGTTGGAAGTATGAAGAAGGTTATTCTCAGCGTCCTGATTGCCGGAATATCGGCATCACTTACAGGCTGTACCCAGTCGCCGTCATCTGACCAGGATGTCAGAAACGGCCTCAGTCCTGCATCTGTGCCCGCCGCGCAGCAATCGGCCGCGGAGCCGATTCCAAACTCGCTTCGTGCCACGCTGACCGGAAAGATCGATCGCAAATATGAGATCCAGATGGACCTTGAACGCGATGGCGACAAAATCAAGGGCACCTATTTTTATCAGCGCACGGGAGCCATGAGCGTCGCATCAAAATACATCATGCTCGAGGGCAACATCGATTCTCTCGGCAATGTCTTGCTGACGGAAACAGATTTTAATGCTGAATCGGGAAAAGCACAGAAAACCGGGGAATTCAAAGGCAAGCTGACATCTGTCCCGGAAAATGATTCGTCTCGACTGCATTTCACCGGCTCCTGGATGCGTGCCCGTGACAAAAAAACGATGCCCTTTTCTCTGGTTGAATATGTTCCGAATCTGGGGGCGTCATTGACTCTGACTGAGGAGAAGAAATCAGATCAGAACAAGGTAAAACATTACGATCTCGAAACAGCTCTGCCGCGACTCAAGGGTTCCGATACAGTCCGGGCTGAGAAATTCAATCAAACGGTCGACAGGTTCGTCTCTACACAAATCAGCGAATTCAAGGAGTTCGTCGAAGAGGAAGCAAAATCCGCTGCGACCCAACCCGGCCGCCGTGCCTCGGATATGAGCAACTCGCTCGAGATCGGTCATAGCATAACTTCATCCAGCGACAAACATATCAGCGCGCTCTTCACCTATTTCAGCTACACCGGCGGCGCCCATCCTAATACGAACACCGCTTCTCTCAATTACGATCTTGAAAAGGGAGCTCCAATCACGCTCGACAGTCTGTTCAAACCGGGATCGAACTATCTCAAAGTCATATCAGACTACTGCATCGCTGAGTTGAGCAAGCTGAAGGTTGGCGATGCCGATTGGATTCGACGCGGAGCCGGCCCTGACGCAGGGAATTTCAAAAGCTGGAATATCACACCGCAAGGGCTCATGATTACCTTTGACGCTTATCAGGTCGCCAGTTATGCCGAAGGTCCTCAGGAAGTGGTCATACCTTATTCCGTCCTGAAAAATGTTATCAACCCCGGCGGCTTGCTGAACAGGTATTGATGCCGGAACGCCGACCTCAGGTCGGCATGTTTTAAAATAATTCAAAATTGTTTCATGCCAACCGGAGGTTGGCGTTCCGTGTCCAGTCGCCAAAAATGATCCATTTGACAGAGATCCATCTCAAAACGTCAGCAAAAACGAAGACGGGATTTCCGTTCACCCTGCCTCTTGTGAGGAACTTCGAACGGATTGAGTTCCGCACGCCGGTCACATTCTTTGTAGGCGAGAACGGATCAGGCAAGTCGACATTGCTTGAAGCAGTCGCAGCAGGAGTGAATGCCGTCGCGATCGGCGGGGAGGACATCGCTCGCGACAAGACTCTGGCGCCCGCCCGCGACCTGGGCAGACAGATGCGCTTCATCTGGCACAGCAAGACCCGCCACGGATTCTTTCTGCGAGCCGAGGATTTCTTCAATTTTGCACGCCGGATGCAGCAATCGATGGCTGAGTTGCAGGAGATCGCCGATGGATTTGAGAAAGAGTATAGCGGTTACGGGCTCGATCTCGCCCGCGGATCGGTTCTCTCACAACGCCGCGCCCTGATCGAAAAGTATGGCGATAACCCGGATGGCAATTCACACGGCGAAAGCTTCCTTAAAATATTTCAGGCGCGATTCGTTCCGAACGGATTGTACCTGCTGGATGAGCCGGAGGCGCCGCTCTCACCCCAGCGTCAGCTGGCTTTCCTCTTGATGATCGCCGAGATGGTCGATCAAGGCGCCCAGTTCATCATCGCAACCCATTCACCGATTCTGATGGCCTATCCTGAAGCGGTGATCTACAACTTCGACAAGCATCCGGTCCGCGAAGCGGCGTTCGATGAAGTCGAGCACGTCTCACTGACTCGGGCTTTTCTGAAGAATCCAGAGGGCATTTGAGGAAAGTTGAAAGTTGAAAGTTGAAAGTTGAAAGTTGAAAGTCAATTCAATGATTCATAAATATGTCTCATGAAGTGCACTTTCTACTTTCTACTTTTTACTTTCTGCTGCTTTCCGAAACTCATCGATCCTCGCTTTTTCAGCCTGGCCGATTCGTGCCAGCTTATCCATCCACTGTTTGCGGTAAGGTCGCATAGCCGTGACGATTGCCTCCGCCACAGCCAGATTGCGAAACCATTTCTTATCGGCAGGAACGATGAACCATGGCGCCTGCGGGGAGCTGCAACGGTTTATCGCGTCCTCATAGGCGCGCGTGTAGTCGTTCCAGTGCTCGCGCTCCTTCCAGTCGCCGGCCGAAAGCTTCCAATACTTCCCCTGATCCTGCTCGCGTTCGAGCAGGCGCTGTAACTGCTCCTTCTTGCTGATGTGCAGGTAGAACTTGAGAACTATCGTATGTGAATCGGCGAGCAACTTTTCAAAGTTATTAATGTGGTTGAAACGTGAGCGCCAGACCTTGTTCTCGACCAGTTTATGCACACGTACAACCAGCACATCTTCATAATGCGAGCGATTGAAGATGGTGATCTCTCCGCGTCTTGGTGTCTGCTGGTGAATGCGCCAGAGAAAATCGTGCGCAATTTCATTTTCGGTAGGTACCTTGAATGATGCCACATAGCAGCCGCGCGAATCGAGCGGACCCACGACGGCTTTGATCGTCCCGTCCTTGCCGCTCGTGTCGCGTCCCTGCAGTACGATCAGAACTGCTGTATCCGAGGCGGCGTATTGCAACTCTTGCAGCTCGGTAAGTTCATCGCAGAGCGATTTGAGCCTCGCTTCGCCTTCTTCGCGATCCAGCCCCGCATCGTAATCCGGATCGATATCCTTCAACTTGACTGGTTTGGTTCCTGTGGTTTGGGGTGAAGTAGAAAGTAAAAGTACAAGGAGGTCGTAAACTAAATTAGGACAGGGCAGCAAACAACCGGGCAGAAGCAGGTTCGGGGCTCCGGAATTTATTTCCAAAAAAGCCCTTTGCGGCCTGACTTTGGCTTTCGATTAACTTTCAGACTTAAATGCCAGAAAATTTAGTTTACAAAGTAGTAGAAAGTAGCGTGCGAAGATTCTTTCTACTTTCTACTTTTTACTTTCTACTGTTAAACGTCATATTTCTTAAACCACTCAAGCAGGCGTTTCCAGCCGTCCTGAGCGGATTCCTTGTCGTAACTTGGGCGATAGTCTGCATGGAAGCCGTGCTGTGAATCGGGATAGACTATGATGTCTCCGGTTTTGCCCGCGTCTTTGAGCGCCTTTTTCATATCATCGACTGTATTGAGAGGGATCCCGGTATCCTTTCCGGCATAGAGTCCGAGGACCGGGGCTTTGAGGTCCTTCGCCAGTTCGACAGGGTGTTTCGGCTGTAGCGGATTGGCACGATCGGGTGGCGGCGGAGCGAGGCGTCCGTACCAGGCCACGCCTGCTTTGAGCTTCGGATTATGCGCGGCATAGAGCCAGACGATGCGGCCGCCCCAGCAGAATCCAGTAATGGCCAGCTTGTCTGCGCCATTATTCTTGCGTGCCCAGGCAGCTGCTGCGTCAAGATCGGCCATGACCTGTTCGTCCGGGACTTTGCCGACGACCTCGAAGATCTTATTGATCTGGTTCATCGGAATATTCGAGACGTCGCCCTGCCTTGCATACAGTTCGGGTGCTACGGCAAGGTAGCCAGCTTTGGCGAAGCGGCGGCAGATATCCTTGATATGTTCGTGTACGCCGAAGATTTCCTGGACGACAAGAACTGTCGGAAAATTCCTGCCTTTGGCGGGCATTGCACGGTAAGCCGGGATCTCGCCGCCTTTAACAGGGATCTTGACTTCGCCGGCAATCAATCCGTTGGTGTCAGTCGTGATGACGGACTGTGCCTGGATGGGTTGTGTGGCAAGAGCGAAGCCGGCGGTCAGTGAAGTCACCACAAATGAGCGCCGTGTCAATTCCGGGGCATCGGGCATGAGGCTCAACAATTCTTCACGCATAATCGTCTTCTCCTTTGCATCTATTGGATTCAGCTGGTGAATTTATATTTGCGCAGCCAGTCGGCGAGCAGTCCGGACCAGGATTTGAGTGAATCATTATCCCGGGCCAGCCCGACGCCGTGGCGGCCTTTCTCATAGATATGCATTTCATATGGCACGCCGGCTTTGCGCAGCGCAGCGGCGAAGAGCAGGCTGTTTTCCAGCGGGACGGCTTTGTCGTCCTCAGTGTGAAAGAGGAAAGTCGGCGGAGTCCGCGCGTTGACCTGTTTTTCATTCGACATCAGCTCGATCAGCACAGGCGAGGGCGATTCGCCGAGCAGATTCCGGCGTGAACCGGCGTGTGTGAATGGATCGGTCATAGTGATGACAGGATAGCAGAGGATAGCCAGTGTCGGACGGCTGCTCAGACGGTCGATGCCGTCTCCAGTGTCGGATTGACCCTCATCCCAGTGAGTCGCTGCAGTCGATGCCAGATGGCCGCCGGCCGAAAAGCCCATGACGCCGACACGATTGATGTCGATTTTCCAGTCCTCGGCCTTTGACCGCGTGTATCGTATCGCCCGCAGCACATCCTTCATCATTGAAGGATGCTTATATGTCGGACCGAGGCGATATTTCAGGACGACGGCGGTGATGCCGAGGCTGTTGAGCCAGACGGCGATGTCGTAACCTTCGTGTCGCGCCAGATTGCGATAACCTCCGCCGGGGCAGACGACGATCGCTGCGCCGGTCCTTGCCTCGGCCGGTGGCTGGTAGAGTTGTATGCTCGGTATATCTTCGGGCTTCGAGCCTTTGGCGCCGGGAGCGCCGTCAGGCCAGAGGGGAATTGGCGCGGGCTCGTTAGTAGTCTGGCTCAGGGTCGAGGTCGTAAACAGCAGCGACGAAATGAGAAATGCCATCCTCAGAATCTGTTTCATATTCAAGTTTGAGCGTTTGCGTCAGTGACGTATGGGAATCAAGGTGCAACGCTCAATTTATGGCATATCTCACAGATTATGGCAATCATGGAGCGCCGATGGAGCGCCGACCTCCAGTCGGCATGAACTGCGGCATCAGTCATGCCGACCGGAGGACGGCGCTCCGGTCCTACATTTTCGCCGTCAGAACCAGGATGACAGCTCTGTCTTTCAACGTCGCAGTTCCGACAACGATCTTTTCTCCGGTACGGACGTTAAGGGACGTTGTTATTTCCGCACTTCCAAACGCGTTACTGACCTGATCATTAGCGCCTGATATCTCGAAGTTGAACCTCCTTAGCCAGATAAGGTTTTGATCCTCGGGTGTGGAACCGATATTATCACAAAGCAGGCGATAATTGACGTATGCATCCATGCCAGGTACGGCCGCTTTCCCCCTGCTGATGATGACCCCGTTTCTTAGGTTAGTTCGCTGAACGATCGTTGTCAGCAGTTGAAAGCTCTTGTAATTGAGTGTGGCCTGCAATTGCGTGACGACATCCTTCAATATCTGCGGATACTGGTTGCCGTCCGCTTCATTGCCTGACGCCAACAGTATGTGAACCGTAATATCTACATCCCTCGGAGCAGACCTGGCTGCGCGGGGAGGAAGCGGGGCATCCAGTCGTTTGATCGCCTCTTCGATGGTCGCGATATTCTCAGGAAAATCGCGGACTGTGATGGTTTTCAACTCATTATTGCCATTAATGGTGGATCCCTTGAATCCGCTGGTCAAAGCTCTCAGAACCGGGATCAAGTCTTCAGGAGTCCTGTGTTTGAGTTCGAAGATTCCACCCTTGAAACCCGAAAAATCGACATATTGCGATTCTGGTTTCGGCTGCTCCTTCTTCTGCTCCTGTTGAGCCAATGATGTGACTACGGTCAGCAAGAGTATTGCCGAGAATGATAACGCGTTGTAAAGAATCTTATTCATAATTTCTCCTGAATTAAAAGCTTCGTACCTGGTGTTATTTTCGTGCCAGCCAGATGATGCGAATATTCGGATCGGAGGTCTGCAGTTCGATCCGCAATTGCTCCGAGGGTTCCTGTTTTGTTTCAAGGGGCAGTGGATCCGTCCGGGCGATCAGGTCGGATCGGGTTTTGACTGCTTTTCTGCGGATGCGCCGGGGCTTGTCCCTGCCGGCAGTCTGAGGAGTTTTCCTCCCGGTCGGATCGATGACCTCGTTGCCGTCGCGGATCTCAGCTTCCCGGGCGATGTCCGGTTTGACCTGATTGGGAGGCTTGTCTACTGATCGTAAGCCATACAATACAGCTCCCAGCAGGATGATCGCTGCCGCTGCGGCGACAAAGACCGGTCTCAAGCTCAGCGATGCAAAGATTCGATCCAGCAGCCCCGGGATCTCATGTTCTTCGGCGATTCTCTGATGCACCGATGCCCGCATGTTTGCCAGATCAGCCTCGTCGAACGAGGGGATAGCGGCTTCACGAAACCAGGATCTGCTTTCACTAAAACCTGCTGCCATCTCGAAGCACTGAGTACAATCAGCCAGATGCGTGCGCACGGACTCCATCTGATCGGCGGGGAGGTCGTCTCCGACGTAGAGTGGAAGCAGCTTTTCTATTTGCGGGCATTTCATATTGGCCTCTTCATTAAGTGTTTGACCGGGCGCTCGCTGACGCTCACGTTAGGAATCGGGCTCTGAAAGCCCGGATCTTTGACCGCGCTGAGCTGATCTGTGATCGGACAGTTGTCGGACTAGATCCGAGCAACTCAGCCACTTCACCTGTGGCCAATCCTTCCAGGTCCCGCAGGACTATCGCCTGCCGCTCTTTTTCAGTCAGAGTCAATAACGCTTTTGCAAGTAACTTCCTTTCCTGAGCAAGAATTGCAGCGCTCTCGGTCTTGTCTGAGCTGACCGGTTCGTTCAATCGCCCCGATTCAAACGCCTCATCGAGCGATGATGTGTCTATTCGTGACCGTTTTCTGGCCTGATCGCGGCATACATTGACGACTATGCGGTAGAGCCAAGCCGAAAATTCATAAGATGGATCGTATTTATGAAGATGACGGTAGACGCGCATGAAAGATTCCTGTGCGGCATCGAGGGCATCCTCGCGATTGCCGAGCAGTCGCCAGGCGAGAGACACGACACGGTTCTGGTGCTCGATCATCATTCTATCGAAAGCCTGCCGGTCGCCCGCCTGAGCCCTGGCGATCAGGCGGGCCATCGTGAGCGAGCCCTGAGTCGCCTCATTTTCACCGCGGGTTTGGTCCATCATCAGTGTGACGTCGATCACTCTCATCTTCCTTTTGCCCGGCCAGCTTTGTTCTCACCTTGATATACTCCATCTATGGTGAAAACGTTGAAAAGAATTTTACTCGGAACGCCGACCTCCGGTCGGCATGTCAGCATAATCCCAAATTTTCAATTGCCCTCAACAGCATCCGGTAATCCCGTTTCTGCTGGTCCAGATTGCGCACTGTGATAATGACCTGCGGACTGGGATGATAAAGAGGGACGAGCAGGCGGCCATTCCACTCAAGGATTCGAGCGGCGTGGTCGCGCAGCGTGAAAGTGTGGGCTTCGATCAGGCGGATGGCATCGAGTGCGACTGCGCCGAGCGTGGCTATGACTGGCGGATCGATCAGTTCGATCTGCCGTTGCAGGAAAGACGAACAGTTGCGGATCTCCGATCGAGTCGGCCTGTCATTGGCGCCGCCTGGCTTTCGTGGACTGCACAGGACGCTATTGGTAATGAATATCTGGTTTCGTGCCAGGCCGATTGAATCCAGCAGTGCCTCGAAATTGTTGCCTGAGATATCTCCGTGAAATGGAATGCGAGTCCGGTCGGCGCCGTTGCGACCGGGCGCCTCGGCAATGAACATGGCTTTCGGAGTAATCGTTCCATTGAGCGGGCCCAGAACCGCCTGCCGATCCCTCATCCGTTCGCAGATCGAACATTGAGCGGCTTCAACGACCACCAGTTCGAAGGCTTTGGTTTTACTCATGCGTTTCGAGGCTACAATGTCGCCATTAAAAAATGCAAGGTTGAGCTGAAAGCGAAAGAAAAGTAGAATGCCATTTAATTCGGACGTCCCCCAACCGGTAAACTGATCGGCAATTCAGAGGTGATGCTGATGATGAAGGACGATTCAAATCTTCAAGGAGCAGGCGGAACGCCGGGCGGCATAGGCGAATTCGTTGCGGGTCTGGGAATGGCGGCAGTCGGCGCTTACCTGCTGACCAGCAATGTTACCGTATCAAGTGGATACTGGTATGTCTGGGGCTACAACGCTTTCGGCCTGACGCTCTTCCCATTGCTGATTGGTATTGGACTTCTGTTCTTCAACGGACGTTCAGGGCCGGGATGGGCCCTGGTGGTGCTCGGCACGCTGATCATCTTTGCCGGTATCCTGGCCAACCTGGATATCTATTTTCGACCGACCAGCCTCTACAATACGATAATTATGCTCGTTTTGCTGGCGGGCGGAATCGGACTGGTCGCGCGATCGCTCAAATCTCATTGATATTTTGAAATTGCTGGATTGAATTGAAAGCTCAAACATCATTTCCAACAGGCGGCGCCTGGCTGCGTCATTATCTGAAGAAGTATCGCGGCACGCTGCTCATCGGGACTCTCTACGTCCTGGGCTCGGTGACTTTCGGAGTCTTCGTCCCGCGTTTTGTCGGCCTGGCGATCGACGATCTGAGAACCACCGGTGTGAGCTATGACAAGCTGCTTCGCTCGGTCGTCCTGATTGTCGGCACAAGCATCGTCAGCGGCCTCTTCCTGTTTCTGCAACGCCGCACGCTGATCAACATGTCGCGGTACATCGAATACGATCTGCGACAGGACTTTTACAGCCATTTGCAGAAGCTCCCTCTCGATTTTTTTCAAAACAACCGAACCGGCGATTTAATGGCGCGAGCGACCAACGACCTCAGTGCGGTACGCCAGGTAGTCGGGCCGGCTATCATGTACAGCGAGCAGACGCTTTTTCGGGTGCTCATCATCCTGCCGATCATGTATCAGATCAGCGTTAAACTGACGCTCATTCTGCTGCTCACGATGCCGTTCGTTTCTCTGACAGTCAAATATTTCGGACATCTGATTCACATCAGATTCGAGAAGATACAGGAGTTCTTTTCCGACATTACTGCGCGTGCACAGGAGAACCTGACAGGTGTGCGGGTCATTCGCGCCTATGCACAGGAAGAGTTCGAACGCCGGCAATTCGCGATGCTCAATCACGAATATGTCGAGCGAAACCTTGGTCTGGTCAGGCTTTCAGCGGTCTTTCGCCCTCTCATGCAGTTCTTCATCGGGCTCGGATTTGCTGCGATTCTTCTGGTCGGCGGACGCGAGGCGGCACTTGGGCACATGACGATTGGAGAGTTCGCCGCGTTCAACCTCTATCTCGAGCAATTGATATGGCCGCTCATCGCAATGGGCTATGTGACCAATCTGGTGCAGCGGGGGACCGCCAGCCTCAAACGCATGCATCAGGTTCTGGCGGTCGAACCTGCCATCGCCGAAACGACTGATCAGATCACACTGCCTGAAATCAAGGGGAAAATTGAGTTTCGCAATCTGACGTTCAGATACAGGCCCGATCTACCCACCGTCCTTGAAGGGATCGATCTGGTGATCGAACCCGGCCGGACAGTAGCTTTCATAGGTCGAACCGGGGCAGGGAAATCGACACTCATGAACCTGATTCCGAGGCTGATCGACGCCGAACCTGGAATGGTGCTCATCGACGATACTCCGATTGGCAGGATCTCGCTCAGGCAACTGCGTGAGAATATCGGATATGTTCCGCAGGAGACCTTCCTGTTCAGCGAGACGCTGGCCGAGAACATCGCCTTCGGCATGCGTAACGGTGCGCCGCCTGAAGAGATCGAGCGCACGTCTGAGATTGCCGGACTGGCTGATGATGTCAGAGAGTTTCCAGAGAACTGGCAGACCGTACTGGGAGAACGTGGAATCACTTTGTCGGGAGGTCAGAAACAGCGGACCGCAATCGCCCGGGCTGTCATCCGTCAACCGCGAATCCTGATCCTCGACGATTCTCTCTCGGCTGTCGATACCTATACTGAAGAGAAGATCCTTTCGCAGTTGCGGGGCATTATGCGAGGACGAACTTCGCTGATCGTCGCTCACCGCATCTCGACCGTCAAGGATGCCGATCTGATTTGTGTCATCGATCACGGACGAATTGTCGAACGCGGCACTCACTCTGAACTGATGGCGCTGGATGGAATTTATGCTGATCTTTATGAGCGACAACTGCTTGAAGAGGAACTGGCTGCTACCTGATTAAATATGGCTGGAAGTCATCACGAAGAAGAACAACTGGGCAAACTATACGACGCCAGGGCAGCCCGCCGGCTGATTCGTTATCTTGGGCCATATCGCCGCCTGGTCGTAATCGCCCTGGGTCTGACGATCGGGCTCAACCTGGTGCGTCAGATCGGTCCCTTGCTGACGAAATGGGCGATCGACTGGTATGTCAAACCGGCCTCCGATGGCGTGCTTGAAAAGACGACGGCATTCAATGGCGTGCTTATGATCGCCGGCGCCTATGTCGGATCACTCGTCTTCATTTTGATTATCGGATATTTTCAGGATGTGCTTCTCAATACGATCGGCCAGCGCGTCATGTATGACCTGCGCGAAGAGATATTCGGCAAGCTGCAATCGATCGAGGTCTCATTCTTCGATGCAAATCCGGTTGGCAGATTGATTACCCGGTTGACGACGGATGTCGATTCGCTCAATGAACTTTTCACTTCAGGACTTGTCGAGGTGCTTGGAGACATCGTTCTCATCGCCGGTGCGCTGGGGATGATGTTCTATTTTAACTGGAAACTGGCGATCGTCTCGCTGCTGGTCGTGCCGTTGCTGATCGCTGTGACGTCATGGTTTCGGCGCGGAGCGCGTGAAGGCTTCCGGCGTGTTCGCACGAAGATCGCCCGCCTGAACGCCTTCACCCAGGAACATATCTCGGGCGCGCAGACCGTTCAGCTCTTCAACCGTGAAGAGAAGGCAATGGCCGAGTTTTCACGGATCAATACCGACCATCGACAGGCCAACATAGACACTATCTTCTATTATGCCGTCTTCTACCCGCTGGTTAATTTGATCTCCGCTGTCGGCATCGCCGCCATCGTCTGGTATGGTGGGGGGCAGGTCATTCAGAATGCAATCACCATCGGGACACTGGTCGCATTTCTACAGTACACCCAGCGTCTATGGCAGCCGATTCAGGATATAAGTGATAAATACAACGTCTTCCAGGCGGCCGTCGTGGCCAGCGAGCGTGTCTTCCGCCTGCTCGACACCCCGGACGGGATCCAGTCGCCCGCCTCCGCATGGCAGCCCGAGCACGGAGCCCGTGCGCGTGGCCATATCGAATTCCGCAATGTCTGGTTCGCTTATAAGGACGAAGACTGGGTGCTCAAGGATGTCTCGTTTACGGTCGATCCCGGTGAATCGGTCGCTCTGGTCGGCCATACCGGATCCGGCAAAACGACAATAACCAACCTGCTCATGAGGTTTTACGACATTCAACGCGGCCAGATCCTGCTCGACGGGGTCGATATCAGGCAATGGGACCTGACCAGACTCCGCGAGAACTTCGCGATTGTCCTGCAGGATATTTTTCTTTTTTCAGGAGATATCGCGGGAAATATCAGGCTGGGCAACCGGATAACCGAAGATCGCGTCGAATGGGCTGCCCGTGAGGTTCATGCCGACGGGTTTATTGACAAATTGCCTGAACGATTTGCAACGAAGGTGCGCGAACGCGGGGCCGGTTTCTCGGTCGGTCAGAAACAGTTGATCTCTTTTGCAAGGGCTCTGGCCTTCGATCCGCGCATCCTGGTGCTCGATGAAGCGACTTCGAGTATTGATACCGAAACCGAACAGCTTATCCAACAGGCGATCGAACGCGTCATGGTCGACCGAACCTCGATTATCATCGCTCATCGTCTCTCGACCATACAGCGTGTCGATAAGATTATCGTCCTCCATAAGGGCGAAATTCGCGAAATGGGTGATCATCAGTCGCTCATCGCTCAACGCGGCATCTACCATAAACTGTATCAGCTCCAATACAGAGAACAAAAAGACCTTTTACGCGGAACATTTTCGGATTAATCCTCCGATTGACTATAATATAGTATCTGTTATTTATTTTCAGGCGGTTATCGTGACGGTCGAATCGTGGGAAACGTCAGGCAGTCACAAAAAGTCATGGTTTTTTTCCGGCAATTAAGGTTTGACGAAGATTAGACTCTTGTGTAATATGCCCTTCGCGATTGACGCCATAACGCGATAAATAATCGCGTATCTTTCAAATCCAGAGGCCTTCCTCCAAGCCTCAAAGCTTCTGGGTAAGCGTCGCGATTAGCCGACTTAGCTCAGCTGGTAGAGCGACTGATTCGTAATCAGTAGGTCGCCGGTTCAAATCCGGCAGTCGGCTCCATCAAAACGTACAGTATAGTACGGATGCTGCCCCACAAAGAGGCTTCCCCTGACCTGTACCCGTTGATCGGGTCTGAATTAATATTCTCGGATTAGTATCTGACACAATGCCTCATACTCAACTGCACACATACAGATTGAAACATCGTAATTGGTATGAATAAACTGCCGTCTCGGTGTTGTAGCCTCGGTATTGAGTGTGCCCCGATAACATAAAAGGAGCTGTGGATCTATGTCTGTTTCGAGGGGCTTTTTCCTCAGATTTTTACACATGAAATCACCTGCGAGATCTCAAAGAATTCGGTATATACCCTTTTTCCTTCTCCTCATCGGCCTGATGTGGCTGCTGACTGCCTTCGTCTCTACGACGACCGGTTTTGGGACCGGATATGGATGGTCAGGTATGGCGGCATTTCGCGCCGGGGATGAAGCAAAGGCGCAAACCCATAAGCTGGAGAAGTTACCGGCGCTGAAATCAAATGGGCCGCTGCTGACGGCTCGGAATAACATGATTATTCTGGAGCAGCAGCAGGGCTGCACGCTGGATTGCACGGCGACAGTGCCTGCAAACGGTGCGGTCGGGGCCTCCATATCATTCCAGAGCACGGCAACAGCCACGTCCTGCGTCTCCCAGCCGATATTCGACTGGAACTTCGGAGACGGGACTGCGCGATCATCGCAACAAAACCCGGGTCATGTCTATGCGACTGCCGGAACATACAGCTGGACATTGACGACCAGCGTCAACTCCGGTTCAACGCTGATCGATACGGTAGCGGGAGGATTTGGCGAGGGAAACCCGATTCGCCAGGCGCCGTTCGGTGAACTGTCTGCCATCGCGCGCGATCCGCAGGGACGCGGAATCTATGTTGCGGACAATGTGTCGGGCCAGTCGATCATCAGGTTTCTGAATCTCAGCGGGTCGGCAGTGACGCTGGCCGGCGTCACCATCCAGCCCGGAACAGTTCGACTGGTGGCTGGCGGCGGATTCGATATCGGGGAGAACACTCCGGCGCTGACAGCTGATCTCGGTCAGGTGACGGGCCTGGGCGTCAACGCTGCAGGCACCATTCTCTTCTTAGCCAACAAGATCGACGGCAAGGTGAGCGGGCTCAATCTGACGGCCGGGAATGTGACGATCGGCGGGGCCTCGATCGCCGCGGGGCGGGTCGGGACGCTGGCCGCGAACTTCGATACGGACCTGAACGGGCTGGCGATCAACCAGAACACCGGTCTGGTGTACGTGGCCGATGCGACGGCGGGAGTCAACAAGGTCTATTCAATCGCGGCAGACGGGACGAAGACCGTGGTGGCGGGGAACAGTGCGAGCACCAATACGGCAGAGCCGTTTTCGCCAGGACCGGCAACGGGAATTCCGCTGCTGTTGCCGCGCTCGGTGGCAATAGACGCAGGAGGCAATCTGCTGATCACGGACACCGGACATGCGCGAGTGATCAAAGTGGATAGCGGGGGAAATGCGACGCTGGTGCACCAGTATACGGTTTCGCAGGCGAGCCCGAACCCGTATCCGTCAGGACTGGCGATTCAGAACGGAAACACGTACACGGCCAACGGGAATCAGCAGACGATAACGCGAGTCACGACGGGAGTGACGACCGTGGCGGGGATTCCGCGAGAATTCTGCGATTATTCGATATCGAACTGCGGAGACGGGGGCCCCGGGACGAGCGCGGGGCTGAACCTGGCGGGCAGTACGGCATCGCCGCCGCTGGCGGGAATCGTGGCCGATGGATCCGGGATATTCATCCTGGACCAGGGGCAGATCGGCAAGGGTCGTGTGAGATATCTGAATCTGTCCGGAGGGACGGTCAATGTGGATGGAGTGAGCATCCCGGCCGGAGCGATCGATACGATAGCGGGCAACGGGTTGTCAACGCCGTTTGACGGTGGACTGGCGACGGGAGCGGCATTCAATACGCCGACAGGAGTAGCGGTCGATGCGAACCACAACCTCTGGATCGCGGACACGCTGAGCGCAAAACTGCGTTTCGTCAACCGTGGGACGAGTCCAGTCACGATCTTCGCGGGAACGGCGGCAGAGCAGGTGGTTGCGGCGGGAGCGATTGTAACGGTCAACAAGGATGTCGGAGCGGGATCGACGGACGGAGTTCCGGTCAATCAGGCATCATCGATGCGCCGCAGGGGAGTCTGGGTAACGGCGCAGGAGTCTACGTGGCGGATTCAAAGAACGGCCCGGCCGTTCCCCGCAGACGATCACAACAAGCGGACGAGCTGGATCAGATATATCAACACGACGGCCGCCGACGGACGATCTATCCTGGATCGGGGACGCCGATCGTGGTGCCGCCGGGCAACATCGCGCGGATTGCGGGAGGGAGCACGAACGAGGGTCCGAATGGAGACGGGGGATTCGCGCTCAACGCGAGGTTCCTCGGGGCCTCGGATGTGGTGGTCACGACGAACGGAACGATATACGTGGCGGATGCGGGTCAGAAGGCTGTCCGCAAGATCGACGGGACGACGGGAACGGTGACGAGCCTGGGAATCGCGCAGGCGACCTACACCGGACTGGGACTGGATGCGACGGGCCGGCTCTATATCGCGAACTATGAAGGAAACAGCGTACTGCGGGAAAACAGCGCAGGGAGCGGGACGTTCACGACGCTGGCGACGGGGATCACCAAAGCGCGAGACGTGGCGGTGGGAGCGGACGGGACATCGTACGTGACGGTATCGCCGGCGGCGCAGCAGAACGGGAATCATCAGATCGTGCAGATCACATCGGAGAGAGCGGTATCGGTCATCGCCGGGAGCACGGCGGGATTCAGCGGTGACGGAGGTGCGGCGACAGCGGCGCAGCTCAATCTGAATCCGTCGGATCTGAATATCGGATCGGGGTCGCCGTTTCTGGTGCCGCAGACGGTGGGAATCGCAGTCGCGTCAAACGGAGAGATCTATTTCACGGACAGCAACAACAACCGTGTGAGACGTTTGAGCCCGAGCATGGTGGTGTGCGTCAAGACAGGGACAATCAATATCGGAGGAAACAATCCGGCGCCGACGTTGACGAGCCTCAATCCGAACACGGCGCTGCAGGACAGCGGAGCGTTCACGCTGACGGTCAACGGGACGAATTTCGTGCCATCGTCGGTAGTGAGATGGAACGGGCAGGACAGAGTCACGACCTATGTCAACAACACGCAGGTGACAGCGGCGATTCTGGCGACGGATGTCAGCAATGCGGGAAATGCGACCGTTACAGTATTCAGCCCGGCGCCCGGAGGAGGGACGTCAAATGGACTGAGCTTTACGATCACGGCGCCGAATCCGGTCCCGACGCTGACGAGTCTGAGCCCGAGTTCGGCGACTGAAAACAGCGCGGCATTCGAACTGACGGTCAATGGCACAGGCTTTGTGAACGGGGCAGCAGTGAGGTGGGACGGACAGTCACGAACGACGACCTTCGTGAGCGCAACCCAGCTCAAGGCGCAGATACTGGCTACCGATCTGCAGGGAGTCGGACAGGCGGCGGTGACGGTCTTCAATCCGGCGCCGGGTGGAGGGACGTCGAATGTCCTGAATTTCACCATCAACCCGGCGACCAGTCTGCCACCGACGCTGACCAGTTTGAGTCCGAATGTGGCTTCAGCGGGTGCGCCCGGGTTCACATTGACGGTTACCGGTACGAACTTCGTCGGCAGCTCGAAGGTGAGGTGGAACGGCATCGATCGACTGACGACGGTCATCAGCTCGACGCAGATGACGGCGGAGATCCTGGCCACCGACATCGCAGCGGCGGGCACCGCACAGGTGACGGTCTTCACACCGGCGCCCGGCGGAGGCGTGACGGCTCCTCTGACCTTCACGATCGTCCCGATCACGACGGTCTCGGCCGCAGCTTCCTGACTTCGGGGATCGCTGCCGAGGCAATCGTCGCGGGCTTCGGCGTCAATATGACGACCGGAATCGAGGTCGCAACCACGATCCCGCTGCCGACCACACTGCTCGGCACGACGATCAAGGTTAAGGACAGCCTGAATGTTGAACGCGACGCTCCGCTCTTCTTCGTGGCGCCGGGTCAAATCAACTACCAGGTGCCTCCGGGAACCGCGACAGGCAACGCTACGGTGACGGTCGTCACCAACGGAATCACCACTGCGGTTGGGACGATGACGGTCAATCCTGTCGGTCCGGGGCTGATCAGCGCCAATTCGAATGGTGTCGGCGTTGCCGCAGCCGTCGTGCTGCGCGTTACGACCAGCGGGGCTCAAATCTACGAGCCAATAGCCACCTTCGACCAGGGCGCGCAGGCCTTTGTTCCGATTGAAATCGATATGGGACCAGATGGAGAACAGATCTATCTGATCATGTATGGTACCGGTTTCCGGGGGAATACAGGCCTTAACAACGTGACGGTAACCATAGGCGGGACGGCCGTTCCGGTTCTCTACGCTTCAGGCGCACCGGGATTCATCGGCCTTGACCAGGCCAACCTCGGCCCGCTGCCGCGTACGTTGATCGGTCGCAAGGTCGTCGATATCGTCATGACGGTTGATGGCGTTGCAGCCAACCCCGTCCAGATGTCGATCAAATAGAAAGTAAAAAGTAAAAAGAATTGCTGATTCGACTACCCGGAACAGGCTTCGGCTTCTTCCGGGTATTTTTTTTCTGATTAATCTTTCGATTGATAGTAATATGCCTGTACTCTTTCTCGGTCTTGCCCCGCCCAGGATGAAATATTATCGTGAAAATATAGTCTGAGCAGTAAAACTCAAACGAAACATCGAATAAGTAAATGAAGATATTACCTGCGAGATCTCAAAGAATTCGGTATATACCCTTTTTCCTTCTCCTCATCGGCCTGATGTGCTTGCCGGCTGCATTCGTCTTAACGACCAGAATTGGTTGGTCGGGTATGGCGGCATTTCGCGCCGGGGACGAAGCAAAGACGCAAACCCATAAGCTGGAGAAGTTACCGGCGCTGAAATCAAATGGGCCGCTGCTGACAGCTCGGAATAACATGATTATTCTGGAGCAGCAGCAGGGCTGCACGCTGGATTGCACGGCGACAGTGCCTGCAAACGGTGCGGTCGGGGCTCCATATCATTCCAGAGCACGGCAACAGCCACGTCCTGCGTCTCCCAGCCGATATTCGACTGGAACTTCGGAGACGGGACTGCGCGATCATCGCAACAAAACCGGGTCGTGTCTATGCGACTGCCGGAACATACAGCTGGACATTGACGACCAGCGTCAACTCCGGTTCGACGCTGATCGATACGGTAGCGGGAGGATTTGGCGAGGGAAATCCGATTCGCCAGGCGCCGTTCGGTGAACTGTCTGCCATCGCGCGCGATCCGCAGGGACGCGGAATCTATGTTGCGGACAATGTGTCGGGCCAGTCGATCATCAGGTTTCTGAATCTCAGCGGGTCGGCAGTGACGCTGGCCGGCGTCACCATCCAGCCTGGAACAGTTCGACTGGTGGCTGGCGGCGGATTCGATATCGGCGAGAACACGCCTTCATTTGAGGCCGATCTCGGTCAGGTGACGGGCCTGGGCGTCACCACAGCCGGTGATATCCTTTACCTTGCCAACAAGATCGACGGCAAGGTGAGCGGGCTCAATCTGACGGCCGGGAATGTGACGATCGGCGGGGCCTCGATCGCCGCGGGGCGGGTCGGGACGCTGGCCGCGAACTTCGATACGGACCTGAACGGGCTGGCGATCAACCAGAACACCGGTCTGGTGTACGTGGCCGATGCGACGGCGGGAGTCAACAAGGTCTATTCAATCGCGGCAGACGGGACGAAGACCGTGGTGGCGGGGAACAGTGCGAGCACCAATACGGCAGAGCCGTTTTCGCCAGGACCGGCAACGGGAATTCCGCTGCTGTTGCCGCGCTCGGTGGCAATAGACGCGGGAGGCAATCTGCTGATCACGGACACCGGACATGCGCGAGTGATCAAAGTGGATAGCGGGGGAAATGCGACGCTGGTGCACCAGTATACGGTTTCGCAGGCGAGCCCGAACCCGTATCCGTCAGGACTGGCGATTCAGAACGGAAACACGTACACGGCCAACGGGAATCAGCAGACGATAACGCGAGTCACGACGGGAGTGACGACCGTGGCGGGGATTCCGCGAGAATTCTGCGATTATTCGATATCGAACTGCGGAGACGGGGGCCCCGGGACGAGCGCGGGGCTGAACCTGGCGGGCAGTACGGCATCGCCGCCGCTGGCGGGAATCGTGGCCGATGGATCCGGGATATTCATCCTGGACCAGGGGCAGATCGGCAAGGGCCGTGTGAGATATCTGAATCTGTCCGGAGGGACGGTCAATGTGGATGGAGTGAGCATCCCGGCCGGAGCGATCGATACGATAGCGGGCAACGGGTTGTCAACGCCGTTTGACGGTGGACTGGCGACGGGAGCGGCATTCAATACGCCGACAGGAGTAGCGGTCGATGCGAACCACAACCTCTGGATCGCGGACACGCTGAGCGCGAAACTGCGTTTCGTCAACCGTGGGACGAGTCCAGTCACGATCTTCGCGGGAACGGCGGCAGAGCAGGTGGTTGCGGCGGGAGCGATTGTAACGGTCAACAAGGATGTCGGAGCGGGATCGACGGACGGAGTTCCGGTCAATCAGGCATCATTCGATGCGCCGCAGGGAGTCTGGGTAACGGCGCAGGGAGTCTACGTGGCGGATTCAAAGAACGGCCCGGCCGTCCCCCCGCAGACGATCAACAACAAGCGGACGAGCTGGATCAGATATATCAACACGACGGCCGCCGACGTGACGATCTATCCTGGATCGGGGACGCCGATCGTGGTGCCGCCGGGCAACATCGCGCGGATTGCGGGAGGGAGCACGAACGAGGGTCCGAATGGAGACGGGGGATTCGCGCTCAACGCGAGGTTCCTCGGGGCCTCGGATGTGGTGGTCACGACGAACGGAACGATATACGTGGCGGATGCGGGTCAGAAGGCTGTCCGCAAGATCGACGGGACGACGGGAACGGTGACGAGCCTGGGAATCGCGCAGGCGACCTACACCGGACTGGGACTGGATGCGACGGGCCGGCTCTATATCGCGAACTATGAAGGAAACAGCGTACTGCGGGAAAACAGCGCAGGGAGCGGGACGTTCACGACGCTGGCGACGGGGATCACCAAAGCGCGAGACGTGGCGGTGGGAGCGGACGGGACATCGTACGTGACGGTATCGCCGGCGGCACAGCAGAACGGGAATCATCAGATCGTGCAGATCACATCGGCGGGAGCGGTATCGGTCATCGCCGGGAGCACGGCGGGATTCAGCGGTGACGGAGGTGCGGCGACAGCGGCGCAGCTCAATCTGAATCCGTCGGATCTGAATATCGGATCGGGGTCGCCGTTTCTGGTGCCGCAGACGGTGGGAATCGCAGTCGCGTCAAACGGAGAGATCTATTTCACGGACAGCAACAACAACCGTGTGAGACGTTTGAGCCCGAGCATGGTGGTGTGCGTCAAGACAGGGACAATCAATATCGGAGGAAACAATCCGGCGCCGACGTTGACGAGCCTCAATCCGAACACGGCGCTGCAGGACAGCGGAGCGTTCACGCTGACGGTCAACGGGACGAATTTCGTGCCATCGTCGGTAGTGAGATGGAACGGGCAGGACAGGGTCACGACCTATGTCAACAACACGCAGGTGACAGCGGCGATTCTGGCGACGGATGTCAGCAATGCGGGAAATGCGACCGTTACAGTATTCAGCCCGGCGCCCGGAGGAGGGACGTCAAATGGACTGAGCTTTACGATCACGGCGCCGAATCCGGTCCCGACGCTGACGAGTCTGAGCCCGAGTTCGGCGACTGAAAACAGCGCGGCATTCGAACTGACGGTCAATGGCACGGGCTTTGTGAACGGGGCAGCAGTGAGGTGGGACGGACAGTCACGAACGACGACCTTCGTGAGCGCAACCCAGCTCAAGGCGCAGATACTGGCTACCGATCTGCAGGGGGTCGGACAGGCGGCGGTGACGGTCTTCAATCCGGCGCCGGGTGGAGGGACGTCGAATGCTTTGAGCTTCAACATCAATGCCCAGCCCAGCCCGGCCCCAGCACTGACTAGCTTGAGACATCTGCCTTGGCGTCACCCCGGCGGCGCGCCGCCCCCCGCCGGGCGGGGCCCGGGCCCCGGCCCGGCGCGCCGCGGCGCGGGCCGGGCGGGGCCGCCGGGGGGGGGGGGGGGGCGCGCGGGGGGGGGGGGGGGGGGGGGCGGGGGGGGGGGGGGGGGGGGGGGGGGGCCGGGGGCGGCTCAGCTCTCACGTTCACAATCATCGCGCCGAATCCGGTTCCAACATTGACCAGTTTGAGTCCGGACTCCGTAACTCAAAACAGTCCGGACTTCACTCTGACGGTCAACGGAGCCGGTTTCGTGAACGGCGCTGAGATCAGATGGAACGGACAGACACGAACGACAACCTTCGTCAGCGCGACACAGCTGACGGCGCAGATTCCGGCGACGGATCTGCAGAGCGCGGGACAGGCAGCGGTGACGGTCTTCAATCCGGCGCCCGGAGGCGGCACGTCAAATGCTCTCACGTTCACGATCATTGCGCCGAATCCGGTTCCAACACTGACCAGTTTGAGTCCGAACTCGACCTTAGAAAACGGGCCGCCATTTTCACTGACGGTAAATGGAACGGGATTCGTCGAGGGCGCCGTAGTGAGATGGAATGGGCAGGATAGGACGACGACATTTGTCAGCTCAACGCAGTTGATCGGGACGATTGCGGCAGCCGACATCGCAAGTGCCGGGACAGCCCAGGTGATGGTTTTCAATCCAGCCCCGGGCGGAGGTAATTCAAATGCTCTGAGCTTCACGATCATTGCGCCGAATCCAATTCCGACGCTGAGCAGCATGAATCCGACAGCCGCCTCCGTGGGAGGACCGGCCTTTACGTTGACTGTGACGGGATCGAACTTCGTCGGCAGCTCGAAATTACAGTGGAACGGTTCGGATCGCCCGACAACATTCATCAGTTCAACGCAATTGACGGCGTCGATTGCGGCCGCCGATATCGCAAGTACCGGGACGGTTCAGGTTACGGTTTTCACGCCGGCCCCGGGCGGAGGCGTGACCGCAGCGCTGACCTTTACAATCAGCCCACTGGTCACGGTTTCGGCCGCGAGCTTCCTGACTACGGGAATCGCTGCCGAGGCAATCGTCGCAGGCTTCGGCGTCAATATGACGAATGGAACAGAGGTGGCAACCACGATCCCGCTGCCGACCACACTGCTCGGCACGACGGTCAAGGTTAAGGACAGCCTGAATGTTGAACGTGACGCGCCGCTCTTCTTCGTGGCGCCGGGTCAAATCAACTACCAGGTGCCGCCGGGAACCGCGACTGGGACGGCCAACGTGACCGTAATAACCAACGGCATAACCACCGCTGTCGGGACGATGACGGTCAATCCAGTCGGACCGGGGCTGATCAGCGCCAATTCGAATGGTGTCGGCGTTGCCGCAGCCGTCGTGCTGCGCGTTACGACCAACGGGGCTCAAATCTACGAGCCAATAGCCACCTTCGACCAGGGTTTGAGTTCCTTTGTCCCGATTGAAATCGATATGGGCCCAGATGGAGAACAGATCTATCTGATCATGTATGGCTCCGGTTTCCGCGGGAATACAGGCCTTAACAACGTGACGGTAACCATAGGCGGGACGGCCGTTCCGGTTCTCTACGCCTCAGGCGCACCGGGATTCATCGGCCTTGACCAGGCCAACCTTGGCCCGCTGCCGCGTACGCTGATCGGTCGCAAGGTCGTCGATATCGTCATGACGGTTGATGGCGTTGCAGCCAACCCCGTTCAGATGTCGATCAAATAAAAAGTAGAAAGTAGAAAGTAAAAAGTAGAAAGGATTGCTGATTCGACCTTTCTACTTTCTACTTTTTACTTATTACTTATATGATACTGAAATATGCGCGAGACGCTCATCAGTTTCCTGGATCAAATTGCGGAGCGACGTGATGCGCCGGCCATCGCATGCCGTCGTGGCCTGAGAATCGAACGCTGGACATATGGTCAGCTGGCCGATACTGCCTGTCGATTCGCGAATTTGCTTGAGTCAATCGGGGTTAAAAAAGGGGATCGAGTCATCTTCTGGGGTGAGAACAGCCCGGAATGGGTGAGTGCCTTTTACGGCTGCCTTGTGCGAGGCGCCGTCGTCGTTCCCCTGGACCCGCAGAGTCTGCCGGCATTCGTGTTGAAGGTTCAGGATCAGGTTCAGGCGGGTCTGATTCTCTGCGACAGGCTATTCGAGGGTCATGTTGCAGATCGGATCAAGGTTTTGTTGTTTGACGAACTGGGAGTCAAAGCGCGCGAATACCATTCAGCATTGAGGGTTCGTCCGGATATTGTGCAGGATGATCTGGTCGAGATCATCTTCACTTCGGGCACGACTGCCGAACCGAAAGGTGTCTGCCTGACCCATCGCAACTTGCTGGCCAATCTCAACCCGCTCGAAGAAGAGATTCAGAAATACATTAAATATGAGCGACCGTTTCATCCACTGCGCTTTTTGTGCCTGCTGCCGTTGAGCCACGTCTTCGGCCAGTTTATGGGTGTGTTTGTTCCGCAGTTGCTGGGCGGAGTGGCTTTTTATCAGGCATCGATGAATCCGACCGAGATCATCGAAATCATCGGACGAGAGAGGATTTCTGTTGCTGCTGTTGTTCCGCGGCAGTTGGAATCATTGCGGGAGAAGGTCGAGCGCGATTATTCATCACGCGGAGAGCTCGATCGTTTTCGCCGGCGATTCGATTATGCCGACGGCAAACATTTTCTTAGACGCTGGTGGATATTTCGCGATCTGCACCTCAGGTTCGGATTGAAATTCTGGGCTTTTGTTTCGGGTGGAGCAACACTCGATCAGGAGACGGAGAACTTCTGGCAGCGTCTTGGTATGGCGGTCGTGCAGGGATACGGGATGACCGAGACGGCATCGATCATCTCGATCAACCATCCGCTGAAGCTCAGTCGGGGGTCGATCGGCAAGACTCTTCCGGGGCATGAGATCAGACTCGGCGCCGGGGGAGAGATCCAGGTCCGCGGTGAGAACATCGCGGCCGGTTACTGGAGCGATGGCGTCAACCCGCTGACAGGGGAGGCTGGATGGCTCAGCACCGGTGACGTTGCATCGATGGATGATGAAGGCAATCTGTTCTATAAAGGCAGGAAGAAGGATGTCATTGTCACGGCGGCGGGGGTCAACATTTACCCGGAGGATCTGGAAGCCACACTCAATCATCAACCCGAAGTCAGCGCGAGTTGCGTCATAGGCATTGACGGGCCGCAGGGGCCTGAACCAATGGCGGTTCTCATACTCTCCGGCGCGAGCTATGATCCGGCGGAGGCGGTCAGTCGCGCCAATTCCAGTCTCAATCAAAGTCAGCAGATTCGTCACTGGGCGGTCTGGCCAGAACCGGATTTCCCGCGAACAACCACTCAGAAGATCAGAAAAGTGGCTGTCAAACAGGCGATTGCCGTTGCAGGTGGGCACACTGAACGATCGGTCATTGCTTCCGGCTCAGTGGCAGAACTGATCTCATCGATCAGTGGAGACGCGACGCGTAAGGGAAACGAGGCGCTCAAACTGGATTCACTCGGGCGCGTTCAGTTGCTGAGCGCAATCGAGGACAGGTATCAGATCGAACTCGATGAGGCGGTTATCACTCCGACGACGACTTTGCAGGATGTTGAACGATTGATTCAAGAGGGCACGACCGGCGAACCGATCATCAGTTATCCTTACCCGGCATGGGCCAGACGTCTGCCAGTCAGATTGCTGCGATTTCTGGCATATTACACGCTCGTCGTTCCATTCGTCTGTGCCATGTGCTGGCCGCGTACAACAGGCAGAGAGCGGTTAAAAGCGCTGCGCGGGCAGGCGCTCTTCGTCTCCAATCACATCTCGATGGTCGATCCGGCCATGATCCTCTTTGCACTTCCATGGCGGTTCAAACATCAACTGGCGATCGCCATGATCGGTGAACGACTGCGCGGATTGCGGCATGCCCTCGAAGGCGGTAATCGCCTCATGAAGATTATCGATGTGCTCAAATACCTGCTTGTTGTAACGGTATTCAATGTCTTTCCCATGCCGCAAAAAAGCGGCTTTCGAAAAAGCTTTGCATTCGCCGGTCAGGCTGCCGATGATGGTTATAGCCTGCTCGTATTTCCTGAGGGCCGAACGACCGACGATGGACAGATCAAGCCTTTTATGGTGGGGATCGGTTTGCTCGCAGGTGATCTCGGATTGCCGGTCGTGCCTCTGCGTATCGAGGGACTCTTCGATTTAAAACAGCACCGCCGATATTTTTCTCGTCCCGGAACGGTCAAAGTGACATTCGGAGATCCGATCCTGTTTCCTCAAGGGACAGATCAAACTATCATTCCATCGCAGCTTCAAAATCTGGTAGAATCCCTCCGTTGATTTTGTAATATTAAAAATTAATGCACCTTACAACCTTGAGTGCCTAATCTCCCTCAAAACCACGTCTAATCAGCTTTTTCATAGATGAACCGATATTGAACAGGACGATCCCTGTCTGGAGTTCACGATTATGTATGGCTTGCTGATGAGTAGAAAGTAGAAAGTAGAAAGATGGAAGAAATGGGTCGTGAAGTCATGTTTCGCAGATTAAATCAGTGGTTGCTTATATTGGGCATCATCGCAGGCGTTGTTCTGTTTGATCCGGCGGTGCGTGTGGTTATAGGTTTGGGTGCAAGTCAGAACAACCCGGTTCCGGTGACCACGGTCTCGGCTGCGAGTTTCGAAGCGGCGGCAGTGGCGCCTGGCTCGATCGCATCCTCATTCGGGACACAGCTCGCCACCGGAACAGTGATTGCCAATACAGTTCCATTGCCGACGATGCTCGGAAATACCAGCGTCACGGTTCAGGACAGTCTTGGAGTTAACCGCCAGGCGGAGCTCTTCTTTGTCTCGCCCGGGCAGATCAATTTTTTGGTCAGCGAACAGACAGCAGCCGGGATTGCGTTGGTGACTGTACAATCGGGTGATGGGACGATTTCGACCGGGACACTCGATGTCAAATCTATCGCTCCTGCGGTCTTTTCAGCGAATGCCGACGGATTGGGTGTTCCGGCTGCAGTTATTTTGCGGGTCAAAGGCGACGGAACCCAGATTTTTGAAACGGTCAGCATCTACGATTCCGGAACTTCCCGTTTCGTCACAACTCCGATCGACCTCGGCCCTGTCACCGATCAGGTCTTTCTCATACTTTACGCTTCGGGTATTCGCAAGGCGGCCGATCCGAACGGAGACCAGAATTTGAATGAAAGCGTGACCGCGCTGATTGGAGGAGATCAGTATGCGACGCTCTATGCCGGCGCTGCGCCGGGATTTGTCGGTCTCGATCAGATCAATATCGCTCTGTCTCGGACGCTGATCGGGCGCGGCAAGGTGAATGTGTCGCTTTCGGCTGCCGGCGGATCGGCTTCGAACCTGGTCGAGATAGAAGTAGCAGGAGCCATGGGCGCTTCACCGCCTCAGATCAACGGCTTCAATCAACAAAACGCCCTTGCCGGACAGACTATCATGATTGATGGCATGGGCTTTTCAGGCGTTCCGGCTGAGAATCTGGTGCGCATTGCGGGCACGGAAGCCGAGGTCAAATCTTCAACGGCGAATCAATTGACCATTCTTGTGCCATACGGCGTTAACACGGGCAGCGTTTCGGTGAGCACGCCTCAGGGAGAGGGAATCAGCTCTAACATTCTGAATATACGGACATCCGTCAGCGGATTGATCGAGACGACCCTGCGCGATCCGATCCCCGGTATTAAGGTCAAAGTCGCCGGCGCCGCCATCGAAGCCACCTCGGGAGCCGACGGCAATTTCCTGTTACCGGATGTGCCGCACGGAGTTCAGGCGATCGAAATCGATACCTCTACGCTGCCCTCAAACCTGCCGTTCCCAATGATCACTCGCAAGATGGTTGTTCAGTTGAACAGGGATAATCCACTTTCAACGCCGGTGCAGATTCAACCAGCAACCGGGCCGTCAGTTGCGGTCGGTGGAGGCAGCGGGCTTTCGGCGGCCGGACCTTTGAGCGATGTCAAGCGTGCTCCCGGCGTGGTAAGCGCGAGCATTCAGACCGGTGGAATTACTTTTGACGTGCCCGATGACGTCTCTGTGGTCTTTCCTGATGGCTCGACCAGCGGATTGCTGACATTGACGAAGCTTGAAAATTCTCGCACGCCAATCGCATTGCCGCCTGGCGTCTTCAGTTCGTCGATCGTTCAGATAACTCCGTTCGGAGTACAACTGGATCCCGGCGGAAAACTGATCTTCCCCAATTCTGATAATCTGCCGGCCGGTTCGCAGGCATCGCTCTACACTCTGGATCTATCACCTCGATCTCCGACCTTCGGTTCATTCATCGTCCTCGCCCAGGTCATGGTCTCAGCGGACGGTCAGACGATCGAAACCCCTGCCGATGCGGTCATGCTAACCAGCTACTTTTTCATTGCGATTCCCGGACAGACAACGACGATTGCCGGAAGGGTTGTCGATAGCGACGGAGTAACGCCGGTCAGGTGGGCATTGGCGAGGTCGCGTGGACAGGAAGGTTTCACCGATGGAAATGGAGGATTCGTCCTGCGCAATGTTCCGGTCATTGATGCCGGCGATCTGCTGACGGTCGAAGCCAGCCTGCTGCGCCCTGATGGGCGAGTCGATCGCGCAGAGCGTAACGGGATCGTACCTGCTATCAACGACACGACCCTGATCTCACCAGACCTGCAACTGGCCCCTCGAATCAGCAACAGGCCGCCGTCGATCATCTCGCAGGTCAATCTGAGCCTGATAGAAGGTGGAATGCTCGACTCTTCGTTTATCGCAGTCGACCCGGATCCGAACCAGATGTTAACGGTTGGGGCAAGCGGCGCAGCATTCGCCAGCGTCGTTCCTGAAGGAAACAATGTCTACACCCTCAGGCTGAAGCCTGGTGGAGGAACCGCGGGGAATTACACTGTCAAACTGATGGCTATGGACGACAAGGGCGGATCGGCCGAAAAAGATGTCGCTGTGACGGTATTTGCCAACCAGAAACCAATTCTAAGCGTTCCGGCGATTCCTGCTCTGGCGCTGGGGCAATTGCTGGACATTATGTTGTCGGCAACAGATCCCGATATCGGGCAGGCGCTGACGTTTTCAGCCACCGGTCTGCCTCAGGGAGCGATGCTGACCAAAACCGGTCCGACGACGGCACAACTGACATGGACTCCGGGCGGCACGCAGACGGGAGATTTTCCAATCACCCTGCAGGTCACCGATAACGCCCCGATCCCGCTGAGTGATGTCAAGAATGTCGTAATCAAGGTGAATCCTGTCAGCGACCTGTCGATCACCAAGACCGACGGAATGACAAACTATATTCCGGGTGGGACTCGAATTTACACCATAGTTGTAACCAACAATGGACCAAGTGGTGTGGTGAACGCTCTGGTCTCGGATGCCAAACCTCAACAGATTGCCAACTGGTCATGGGAATGCAGCCAGTCGACCGGAGGCGCTACAGGCTGCACAGGGGCGAGTGAAAATTCGGTCGATTTCACGGATGATCTCAACCTGCCTGCCGGTTCATCGGTGACATATACCGTTCAGGCTGCCATTCGTCCAAGCGCAGCCGGCAACCTTATAAATACAGCGATAGTGACGCCGCCGATCGGGACGACAGATCCGAACCCGAACAACAATTCGGCGACCGATTCCAATTCGCCATCCTTGCAGGCCGACCTTTCGATCACGAAGACCGACAACACATCAACATACACTTCCGGATCGACAACAACCTATATAATTGAAGTCCGAAACGCCGGGCCGAGCAATGTCTTCGGCGCCATCGTCTCGGACGTCAAGCCGGGTCAGATCGCTAACTGGACGTGGACTTGCGCACAGGCTGCAGGGGGCGCTGCGGGCTGTGACGGGGTTCAATCCAGTGTTGCCAATTTCACCGATACCATCGACCTGCCGGCTGGCTCAAGCATCACCTATGCGGTACAGGCATCGATTTCAGGGAACGCCACCGGGAACCTGATCAACACTGCGACAATCGTACCGCCCACGGCTGTCAATGATCCGAATTCAGGCAACAACACTGCGACGGATACCAACACCCGCTCGCTGCTCTGGGAGCCTGCGCCCGGACCCGAGGGCGGGATCATCCAGGACCTTCTGAGCAACGGCGAAGTTTTACTGGCCGGCACATACAGCGCAGGGATTTTCAGATCGACCAACAATGGCGGACTATGGGAGAACGTTCTTCCGACCTGTCAGATTGAAAGCCTGGTTCAGAATTCATCGGCGATCTTCGCCGGAACATTCGACTGCGGCATCCTGCGATCAACTGATCTGGGCAAGACCTGGCTCAAGCTGCCATCCACCGCACCTGGTCCCATCACCTCCATGGCTGCGACGGACAAGGATGTTTTCGCAGGTTATTTCAACGGAGATGTCTTCCAGTCATCAGATAACGGTGATAGCTGGAATAAATTTGTTACTCCATCCAAAACCCAGATTTTATCGCTTGTCTTTCACAATGATGCATTGTTTGCCGGGAGCAACGGAGAAGGCGTCTTCATTACGGAAGATATGGGTAAGTCGTGGGGTCAGATCAACAATGGGCTCCAATCAGGCTACATCTATGACTTCGCGTTAATTAGCGGCCGACTCATGGCTGGAACAGGTTCGGGGGCCTATCTCTTGGATGATCGCAGTTTGTCCTGGACTCCTTTCATCAAAGGTCTTGACGACCTGTTGATCCTTTCATTCGGCGTGAACGGAAATACGATATACGCCGGCACAGTCGCCGGCGTCTACTTTTCGCAGGATATTGGCCAGAACTGGTCACCGTTGATCGATAACGACAGAATAGATAACTTCATCCTCTCGTTGACGGTCCACGCGGGTTCCGTTTTTGCCGGCACATACGGTTTCGGGGTTTATCAGTTCATCGACGGTTGGAGTCAGGTCAATCACGGGCTTTACGCACAGTTGATCAATGCGCTGGCAACGCGCGGCGATGAGCTATTCGCCGCAACCGATGGCGGACAGATCTTTCTGACCGCCGATCATGGGATGAGCTGGAATGATATCACCCCGGATGTGAGACTCGACTCGATCTACTCATTACATGTTGAAGCCGGGGAACTGCTTGCCGGGACCGAATATGGAGTCATACGTTATCTGAACAGACAGCGGTCGTGGGAGTCAGCCAATAACGGGATCAACGGGCGAGTCTTAACGCTCGGCTCGCAGAACGGCATTCTCTTCGCGGGCACAGGCGGGGCGGGGATTTATCGCTCGACCGATGGAGCCAAGTCCTGGCAGCCGGTCAACAAAGGATTGACCAGCCCGACTGTCTTCGACCTGATTTCGGTTGGAGCGGATATTTTCGCGGCGACCGCGGGTGGCGTCTTCATCTCGAAAGACGGCGGCGACAACTGGGCCTTGTCTTCAAAAGTAATCGGAACCCCGCAGGTGCGTTCTCTGATCTCGACCGGCAAGTTTGTCTTCGCGGGCACTTCAGCCGGAATTTATCGATCACCTGATAACGGCGATAACTGGGAGCCCGTCAATGGACTCGATGCGACCTGTTTCGCGTTTCTGGATTCACACCTGTTTGCGGGAACCCCGGGATCGGGCGTTTTTCTCTCGAAGGATGAAGGCGGCAGTTGGGAACAGGTCAACAATGGATTGATGAACCTGAAGATTAACGATTTTGCCTCAAACGCTGCATACCTCTTCTCCGGCTCAGGAGGCGGGGTCTTCAGGACTCAAAAGAATTTCTAGTTGTTCCATAGAATTCGTACAATGGCGCGGAGACGATCGCGTGGACGCGCTGTCGCAGAGGTTCGATGTCGTTCTTCGTCATCCCTGTCGTATCGATTGTGTCGTGCATATGGACTGTGATTCGGGAAGGGAAGAGCTTCCAGTCACCCTTGCGGCTGAATTCATAGGCTCCGACGATACTCATCGGTGCGACAGGGTAGCCGAATTGAATGGCCATGCGGAAAACCCCTGGATTGAACGCTCCTGGCAGTCCGGTCAGGGTTCGCGAACCTTCAGCAAAGACGATTAGACTGACACCCTTATCAAGCGACTCCCTTGTCAACTTCATCATCTGTTTATATTTCGCCAGGTTGCCTTCAGGCGGGACAGGGATGTTTCCGAACCGCTTCATCATCCATCCATATGCGGGCACTTTAAAATGCGATTCGTGCTCGAGTCCACGTACGAACTGTGGAATCGCCGAGTAAATGATGAAAGCATCCCATATGTCGATGTGATTGCAGACGAAGAAACTTGTTCTGGTGCGATCGAAGCCCGGTGAAAATTTCACTTCGAAATCGACTCCGGCGACGCGAAGAATGTTACGGAAGAGCCATCGTTGCGGTCTGTCATTATTCCGCGGATCGAAGAATATGGCCATCAGGACGAGGATCGTGCAGAGAGGGAAGAAATGGATGATGCTCGCTATCCAGATGACGATCGTCCGAACGACGTACCATGACCGGGAGAGCAATCCAAGTGAGTCCCATCGATGGCTGGGATGTCCAAGAATGTCGGGTTCTTTCTTCATCGTAGAATTCTAGACCATGACGCGCAGCGCGGAAGGCAGCGCTTCGAGGCTTTCGCATTGCACGGTCATGACTTCACCATCGACCATGATGTCGATCGGCTGATCGAAATCAAGATCGACCCTGCGAGCGCGCCCCTGCCAGACAAGCGGATGACCTACGTGAGACCCGTCATAACATTTCGGAAAATTTCTGATGAAATCGAATCGGTTTGACGACCATTCGACGATTTCAATCTGTCCGTCCGATGCGTCTGCATTCGGGGCCAGCATCATATTGCCGCCTGTGAATTTGCTGTTGTTGAAGATGAGCAGCGCAGTTGATGGTGTGGTCATGTCCTTCAATCCGTCCAGTCTCAGGTGAAAGACTCGTTTGTGAAACTGCGCCAGGCAGAGCACGACGGCCAGTCCATAGCTTGCCGGTCCGAGCAGCTTGAACTTTCCGGCAAGAGTGCAGACATCCGCGACGAAACCGAGGCTCAGAATGTTGATGTAATAGACAATTCCATCCCTGTGTTTCAGTCTGATTACGTCACAAGGGCGAGTGCGGCCCTCGATGATCGCGCGCGATGCGAATTCGACTCCCTGATCAGTGAAATCGCGCAGGAATGAATTGCCGGTACCGAGAGGCAAAAAACCCAGAGTCGGCGTTTCGCGATCTTCCCAAGCCTGGGGGAAAAGTCCGTTGACGATTTCAAAGGACGTTCCGTCTCCGCCGACGGCGATGAAACTGCGATAACCGTCACGATAGGCGTTGCGTGCGATTTCAGTCGCATGACCGGCGTGCGACGTTTCGACGACATCGAACTCGATCCGGCCGGCACGGAGCTTATCGAGAGCCGGTCCGAGCAGCTTCGCGCATTTTCCGAATCCGGCGGCCGGATTGACGATGGCGAGTGTCTTCATAGTTCCTTGAGCGATTCCTGCCGGTCGAAACGCGCACGAATCTGTTCAGCCAGAACGATGCGCTTGATCTTCATCGATGCGGTGCGAGGGAATTCTTCATCCCAAATAACATAACCGCTGATGCGTTTGAAATTGAGCAGGCGGTTGTTGCGGCTGATAAGATCCTGTTTCAGCGTTTCGTCAAATACTTTTTCATCATCGAGATGCAGGACGATGATCAGTTTTTCACCCAGCATCGATCGCTCGGGCCAGATGTAATTGGCCGCGAAGACGCAGAATTCCTTGACCGGCAGGCCTTCGAAAGCGCTTTCGATGTCTTCGGGATAGACGTTCTTGCCCTCTTCAGTGACGATCATGTTCTTGACGCGACCGAAAAGTTGCAAGTGTCCCATCGAATCAAAGCGTCCCAGATCGCCAGTCATGAGCCAGCCGTCGACGATGGTCTCAGCCGTCAGTTCAGGGTCGTCGAGATAGTTCGACATGATCGTCCGACTGTGCGCGGCGACCTGACCGATGCCGTCGGGATCGGGGTTGAGAATCTTCAGTTCCACTCCCGGGAGCGGCCTGCCAACGGTGTCGGCGCGAAACGGCTTGAAATCATTGAGCGTCAGGGCAGTCCCGGCTTCAGTCAGACCGTAACCGTTGCCGACCTGTATCCCCAGATCATAAAAGAACTGAAGCATTCCCGGGTCGCTGAAGGCCCCGCCGGTGAAGATCGCGCGCAATTCTCCGCCGAAACCTTCGTGGACCTGTTTGAGCAGCTTGCGGCTCAGGTCGAGGTTCGGCTGACTCTTCGTCATTGCTTTGTTTATAGCTCGCAGCAGGTTGAAGACGAACCGTTTGACTGGCGGCAGCTCATCGAAACGCGCCTGCAGGCCGGCCTGAAGGTTCTTGAGAATCAGCGGAACCAGCGCGACATAGGTGATCTTGTATCGTGAGAACGATTCGCGGACGAACTCCGGCCGCAGCGTGCGCAGGTGCACGACGGTTGCCCCGCAGACGAATGGCCCGATGAATCCGACCATGAAATCTATCGCGTGATTGGACGGCAGGATGCTCAGGTACCGGACTCCCGGCCAGAACGGATAGAGCGCCGTCAGCGACGCGCACTGTTCCAGATAGTTGTCATGTGTCATGACGCACCCCTTGGGGCGTCCGCCCGTGCCGGAGGAATAGACGATGCATGCCCAGTCGCTGCGCTTGCGCGGAATGAAGACGGGCTCATTTGCGCTCCGGGCTTCATCCCACGGGATAGCTCCCTGCATCTCGGCATTCTTTGGCGCATCAGTCACGATGACCGTTCCTATCGACAGATCCGGGAATCCGTCGCACTGCGTGATCGCACGCCAGATGTGATATTCGGTGATCAGAACTTCTGCGTGGCAGTGTTTGAGGTGCGCCAATTGTTCGGCGGCGGTCAGCTTGTAATCGAGCGGTACCAGGACGCCGCCTGAATAGAATACCGCATAAGCCGAGACCGGCCATCTGGACTGATTGGTCATGATGATCGCAGCGCGTGATCCGGCCCTGAAGCCGCGATCCTGCATAAAACCAGCCAGCCTCATCGACATATCATTGTACTGCCTGAAGGTCAGCCGGTGATTCTCGCGTTCGCGATCGGCTTCGATGAGGCAGGTCTCGCCGGCAAACTTATCGACGGCTTCGCGCAGGGCCGAACCCAGGGACTCCTGCCTGCCGAGGTCGATCATGACGACTTGGGAATGGGGATCATTTGCCATTCGATCTTCTAAAGACGTGACTGTATCCTTTCAGCAAGTGTCTGGAAATCCGAGACGCCCTGAACTTCGTAATCGGGCAGCTCGACATTGAAGTGGTTCTCGAGACGAGTCAGCAGTTCGAGCGCCTGCAGGCTGTCGATGCCGAGGCTTTTGAAGAAATCTTCCTGAGGCGAAAGATTCTCGCGATCGACTTTGAAATGGGTCGAAGCAAGCGTCAGTATTTCACCGGTAATGTCATCAATTGTTCGCATTTTCCTTTGCTCAGTCCTTTAAGAGATGCCTGATAAATACAGGAAATTCAGCCACAAATGAACACGAATGAACACGAATGATTATTCGATTAACGATCCATCGGTTGTGTCCCTGGTTTCTTCTATTAATAAGCCCAGCGTGCCAGCACTGATCCCGAGGTGAAGCCGGCTCCGACGGCAGCGAATAGCACCAGATCACCCTTTTTCAGCTTTCCTTCGTCGATGGCGTCTCCGATTGCCAGAGGGATGGTGGCAGCTGTCGTGTTGCCGTATTTATGGATGTTCTTGATCACCTTGGACTGATCGAGCCCGATCTTGTTGGCTGTCGCATCGATGATCCGCATATTTGCCTGGTGAGCGATGAACAAACCCAGATCGGCGCCTGTCATATTATGTTTCTCGAGCATGCGTGTACTCAGCTCTTCCATCTTGCGAACCGCGAATTTAAAGATCGCCTGGCCGTTTTGATGGATGAAGTGCATCTTCCGATCGACGGTGTCGTGCGATGACGGGTTGAGGCTCCCTCCGCCGGGCATGTATAAATGATCGCCGCCGGAGCCGTCGATTTCGTGATAGTAGTCCAGAATGCCCAGGTCTTCCTCGCCCTCTTCGCAGGGTTCAAGCATCACAGCTCCGGCGCCATCGCCGAAGAGCACCATTGTCGCGCGATCCTCCATATTCAGAATGCTGGTCATGACATCGGCGCCGACCACCATGACTTTTTTATGATGCCCGCTTTCGATGAACTGCGCGGCGGTGGTGAGTGCATAAAGGAATGAAGAGCAGGCAGCTGAAATGTCGAATCCCCAGGCTTTTGTTGCGCGGATCTTGTTTTGAATCACACATGCCGTCGAAGGAAAAAACATATCGGGCGTGACGGTTGCGACGATAATCAACTCGATCTCATCCGCTTCGATGCCACGGTGTTTGAGCAATTCGGCGGCTGCCTTAGCGCCGAGCTCCGATGTCGGAGTGCCTTTTTCGACCCAGTGGCGCTGGTGAATGCCGGTTCGCTCGACGATCCATTCGTGCGTCGTATCGACCATTTGCGCCAGATCGTAATTGGTCACGATCCGCGGCGGTACGTACCGCCCAAGTGCTGTGATTTTCGCTCTGCGTTGTGTCGTCATAAATCTCCTTATCAATGCAAGGAACAAGGAAAATAATTATATAAAAAGTCAGTCGGATATGTTCGGTTCAGGGAAGGTATGGTTGCGCGTCGGTGCTTTCGACGAATTTTCGCAATCCTGCCTCCACCGCCGGTTCAGTGAAAAGGTGACAGAAGATATCGATCTCCTTGTTCAGTTCTCCATACGGGATCGGTTTCAGAAATCGTTTTGCCGCGGCGCTGGTTTTACGGTCGAACTTTTTGACCTGTGCGGCGGTGAATCGCGCGAGCTTGAGCGATTCGTTTTCAGCAGCGAGCTGGCTGACCAGACCGACATTTTGTGCTTTCGTGGCATTGATGCTTCGCCCGGTCAGCAGAATGTCGCGAACCACCGCGTTGCCCAGATCACGATTGAGTCTTGGTATACCGCCAAAGCCGGGAATCAGCCCCAACCGCAGTTCAGGAAAGCAGAACCTCGTCATCTTATCGGCGAAGATCAGATCGCAGGTCAGAGCCAGCTCGAATCCTCCACCGAAGGTGACTCCATGGACCGCTGCGATCGTCGTCAGCGGCGAAGAGTCGATTGCGTTCATGACGGCATGAATTCGATTGAGAAAATCCCGCACCTGGGGCTCTGCATTGCTGAATCCGATCTGACTGGCCCCGAGATAAAGTTCACGCAGATCGGCGCCGGCACAGAACCCGGCTTTCATGCGGCTATGGATGATGAGAGTATGCGATTCTTCCTTCAGTTCATTGTGCGCTGCGACAAATCCCTCGAGCTCCTCGAGCGTCTTCAATCCGATCTCATTGCATGGCTCGCGATGAAGCGCCAGCTCGATGCATCCGTCGATCATTTCCCATGAGAGCGTCTCTCCGCTGTAGTTTTCCATATTCAAACTGACCCGGACTCTCTTTCTACTTTCTACTTTCTACTTTCTACTCTCGTCATCATCGTCATCTTTCAGGCTTTGAGCGCCCCATGCGAGCATGGCCATGATGAAGAACATAAACAGAAGCATCAGAAAAACTAATCCCGCGAAAAACATAGATACCTCTTCAGGACTTCCTGGAACGGTAGATCGCCTCGATCTCCTCAAAAAAATGGGAGGCAATTGCATCCCGTTTCAATTTTCCGTTGGCAGTCAGCAGGCCGCTTTCAATGGTCAGCGGTTCCTTGTTGATATGATAGCCGATGACTCGTTTGTAGTGTGGAAGATCGGAGTTGACGCTCTGAATCGCAGCATCTACCTGTTCGTTTGAAACATCGCCGGTGACGAGAGCTGTCAGGAAACTGCGATCGTTGCCCATGACGACTACCTGTTGAGCAGTTGGCATGTGGAGCGCGATCTTCTCCTCGATCGGTTCGGGGGCGACATTGTGGCCTGAGTTGAGAATGAGCAGATTCTTGAGACGGCCGATGATCATCCAGTTGCCTTTGGCGTCGACCTCTCCCTGATCACCGGTATGAAACCACCCGTCGACGATAGTATTCGCAGTGGCCTCCGGGCGGTTCCAGTAACCGGGGAAGATATTCGGGCCCCGCACAATAATCTCTTCGTTTTCGCCCAGTTTCATTTCGATTCCGGGGATGGCCGGCCCGACTCGTCCCGGAGTGTAATCGCCAGGATCGTCCATCGTGCAGATGGCGGTGGTTTCGGTCAATCCATAAACCTGGAGTACCCGGATGCCGAGCATCATGAAGAACATCTGCGTCTCTTTTGCGAGCGGAGCTGATCCGCAGATGAGCGCCTTGATGTCCGATCCTATCTTTTTGCGAATCGATGCGAAGATGAGCCAGCGGGCAAGTCTGAACTGCAGGCTGTCGATCATTCCGGCTCTGCCTTCGCGCCGCCTGACCCATGATTCCTTGCCGTTGCGATAGATCGATTGAACGAAGCCGGGTTTCTGAGCGATCTGTGATTCGACTCCGGTGCGGATGCGTTCGAGCAGTGTCGGCACGTTGAGAAAATAGTTCGGAGCTGACCGGCTCAGTTCGTCGGCCAGTTTGTTGAGATCCATCGAGATCGAGAGCGTGGCGTTGCGCGTCAGACAATTGAGCATCAAAATCCACGAACCCGCAAAACAGAAGGGCAGGTAATGAAATACCTGGTCGGGCGTCGATTCCGTCGAGCCGGCCATGAGCTGACCAAGGCGATAACCTGTGCAGCCGAGCATGTATCCGACATTGCCGATCGAGAGCATGACGCCTTTGGGCTCGCCGGATGTGCCCGATGTGTAAATGATAGTCGCGATGTCCGTATCGTCGAGCGCGATCGGGGCGTCCGTATCAACTTTCGTATCCGGATTCGAATCGGGGTTCGTTTCATCCCCCAAAATTTCGTCGAATACCGGCAGCGGCGGCGCGCCTTCGGTCCAGTTCGACGCGATCCCGTCACGCAGAGTCGAATTTTCACAACAGACCATCGAAGCGCCGCAATCCCTCAGCATATTGACGAGTTCCGCCGGCGCCTGCCTGGAATAGAGCGGCACGACGATCACGCCTTCGGCCATGAGCGCAACATCGAGCACCGCCCAGCGGATGCTGTTGGAGGCGAGCAGACCGCATCTGTCGCCTTTTTTCAAACCCGCCCGGCGGATGAAGCCGCGAGCCTTGCCTATGGCCTGCAAAAGCTCCGCTCCGGTCGCGTTGGTGAAACCGCCGTCGTGCACCTCACGCAATACTACGCTCCAGCTCGATTGTTTCAACTGTTGATATATGTTTTCGACGAAATTCATCTCTGTTCAGTCTTGATCAAATTTTTCGAGCAGTTGGACAAGTCCCTGACTCATCGGCGGCAGGTAATTATCCCAGCTCTGCAGGCCTTTGCGAATAGGGAACTCAGGGTAGCGCCGCTGAACATGCTCTTCGAAGTAGATGCCCATTCGTGCCATGAGCTTCAGATTTTTTGCCACCGTCCGGCCGATGCCGTCGCGGATCGATTCATGCTCCTTCCGCAGTTTATGAAGGATAGCGTAGAGCTTGTCTTCAAGGTCAGGATCATCGACCGTCAACAGCAGATCCTCATGACCGCGTTCGTGCATGAGGTTGCGAATACGTTCATCCATGGTCACGCCGGCCGAGGCGACCATGCCCGGCATGCAGGTGACAATGCCATGATAACGTGATGAAACCATGAGATGGCAACTGCGCAGGATACTGACCATTTGATACATGTCGTAATCGGCGGATGAGATGACCGGCAGGCCGCCAAGCATTTCAGACATCTTTGCGCAGTCCCGCGTATCGAGCTTCTCCATCGCAACCAGGACGACGAAGACTTTCTCTTCCCTGCGATAGCGGTCAACTGCGTTGGCGATCGATTTCAGATAGAAATGATATGCTTTCTCGACCTGAGGCCCGGAATTATGGAAATAGACCGACCTGTAATGACTGTCGCTGAACGCGCCGGTGGCCTTTCTGGCGATGAACTTGCCGACTGACGCCTTGACCGGCCACCAGAAAGGATTGATCGGGCAGACGACCAGCACCGGGGTCGAACCGTCCCAGCCCATTTTGCGTAATTCAGCGTCACCGTATTCCTTGCCCAAAGGTTCGAACGTCCAGGCGGTATCGGTGCCGAGGGCCGTTGTTACGCCGAGTTTGCCCAGTACGTCCTGTGATTCTGGATTTCGCGTAATGATCAGCGAGTCCGAACAATAGCGTTTCACCATCCAGGCAATTGACGGGTCCATGTGTCCTGCTTCTGCGCCATATCCGACTGAGAGTTTGTTCTGGGCGGAGGCTATGCCGAGTGATCCGATCATCATTGTCGTCAATGCGTTTGCGAACTTGCTCTTGAACATCGACCCTTCGCATGCCACGACACCGTCGAACCGTGGGATTTCGCGAGAGAGCATCGGTGGAAATATGTCCGGGAGTCTGACCTGTTCGACCCCTTTGAAATAACCGCGAGTCAGATCGAAATTCTGGCTCAGGACACTCAACTCGGATTTGTCCTCGCCGAGGATGTGCCGAATCTGGCGGAGCATTTCTTCGACACGTACGTCCGCTCCGGTATTGCGCGTTCCGTTATATCCGGTGAAGAGAAGCTTTAGTTTCTCGCCCGGTTGCCAGCGCCGGCCGGCGCCAAGCATCCATTTGAATTTCGCGATCTCGATCAACCCGCTGACCCAGGCTTCGAGAACAAGATCCATGCTCATCTATGTTTCCTCCGGCCAGTCCCGATACGGATAAGCGAAGTTTCCGGCCTTGCTGAACCTGAGCAGCGGATAGCTGTAGGCGGAGAATGGCGCCGGTTTTTTGCCGGTTTCAGTGGTGATCCGTGTGTTATCGAAGACCGTATTCCAGACCAGATAGGGAATGAAGACCTTTAAGAGTGTGGCTCCAAAGCCGATCGCATTTCCACGCATATTGTCCGCCAGCCAGTTGTTGATCGATGAAAACGGCTTTTCCAGCGCTGGCAGGTAGACGGGGCCCTTCTTATGTCGCGCCCGGGCAAGGGCATCCGTCAGTTCGCGAAATGTCTGTGAATCCCTGCCGGATGAAAGATGATAAATGGCGTTGTCGGGTCTCTCTTTTTGATGGATGGTGACAATCGATTCGGCTACGAAATCGACATTGACGATGTCGATCTGATCGGTCGGTCGAAACGGAAGCGCCGGAAGCCCTGCCAGAAAGACGAACGCTCGCACCATGTCGAATTGGGTGGTTTCAGGGTACCGGCTGTCGCCCAGAATGATGCTCGGCCGGAAGACGGTATGAGTTACGTCCGGCAATAATTCATGAACCATATGCTCGCAGAACTTTTTGGTTCGCGCGTACGGATCGTAATCAGATCGATTCCAGTCGAGAGCCTCGTCCTCGATGACCACTTCATTCGAGCGGTGGCCGGCTATGGCGACCGTGCTGACATCGCTGAATCGTCGCAATCCGTGGTCATCACGCGCCGCCTGAGCGGCTTTGATTACTTCGAGCGTCCCTTTCAGATTGACGTTCAGGCATACTTTTTCGCTCTTCCGATTGAGCGATGCCGCGCAGTGTATGACCGATTCGGTCGTTTTGACCAGGACGCGATACTCATCCGCCGGCAGGCCGAATCGACTCTCGGTCAGATCTCCGCGAAAGATGCGGATGCGGCTCTTCAAATGCTCGTAAAAGACCGGGAAATCCATGTGAAGCTGCAGGGATCTCCACAATCGCACCTCGGCCTCGCGCTCGTCCCTGGCGCGGACCAGCAGATTGAGCTGATCGGAATGTCCTTCCAGCAGGAGCGCAGCCACATGTGCTCCAAGATAACCGGTCGACCCGGTCAAAAAAATCGCCATATATAAATGATTGCGAAAACGCTCATCCTGAACTCGTGACGAGCGCTTTTTTGCCCTTTCTTCGCCACTCAAGCCGATTTAGAGCGAATGATCGCCGCGATTATGAGAGACGTGATCACTCCGGCAACGATCGCGCCAAGCGAGGCCTGCATCATATAGCTCTGCAGGCTGAAATAGCTGCCCGCTTCCGCCTCGGTCAACTTGCCGGCCGAGATGGCATAATTAATAGCATTCTGAAAATAGTTAGGATTGATGAACCGGTGAAAGATGTACTGAGAGAGCGGCGCCAGGACCGCCACGATCACACTCACGCCCAGCCCGCACAGAAAAGCCTGACCGAATGTGATCTTTCCTCCAAGGATGTTCTTCTTCTCGCGGATGGCAAGATACATGACATAGACCGCCGGAATGATGAACAGATTGGTCAGGATCGGATGCATCGAAACATACTTGTCGTGCAGGCCAACCGCGAATTCCAGGCAGATCCACAGGAATTGCACAAACGTGAAGATCAAACCCCATTTGATTTCCGTTTTCATAGTTTGAAACGTCCTTTCTCTATTCGAACGATCACCGTCAGTTGGTTGCGACAGGCTGTTCCCGGGCGGGTATTCGAAGGTCGCGTCGCGAGGTATTATCGACCGCGCGTCCTTCAATGATCGGATATGACCATTTTCTGAGTGCGGGGATGTGAATATTGATCCAATAATTCCACCAGTCGATATAGCCGGCATCATAGCCGAAACTCGCACGTTCCTCATCCGGCAGAAGTTCAGACAGAATCTCTACATTCTTGGCCACGAAAATGTACTCGTTATGAAGGATGAAAGGTTCGTAGAGGTGAACGAGTTTCTCGACCTTGTCCAGGTCGCGTTCGCGCCTGACCAGCGGAGAACGCATCATCGGCAATGGCGACATGATCCTCAGCAGCGACTGGACGACCATCTTCTGTCGCGGCGCCGAAAGCCGTTGATATCTCTCCTTCGAGACTGGAATCGAATCGAAAAGCGAGAGCAGCCGCAGGTTGAAATCGTCCTGGGACCGGTAATATTTTCTGTGAGCAAGCCCCGTCAGTTCGATCGAACGGCGCATATCGCACGGGTTGATGGCGGAAGTCGCCAGTTGATAGAGCGTTTCATGGCGCCGCTGAACGAGGGCCGCTGCGATCAGCACCATTCCGCGACAGACCAGATCGACAGGGATGATGTCGAGGCACTTCTTGCCGTTCGACGGAAGTTGCCGGAAGAACGTTCCGAGCAGATAGGAGAGCGGGGCCGATGTGTTGACGCCCTCGTTCCAGCCCTCGAAGGGTTCGTGGGTCGATGTCTCGACGATCGAAGGTCTGACGATGGCGATCGGAAACTCGTCGGTGTGAGGCAAGAGCATCGACTCGGCTATGCTCTTGGTGAATGTGTATGTGTTCGGCCAGCCGAATTCCTGAGCCCGGCGCATCCCCGCTTCCGTCAGCTCATTGCGAACCCAGCGCTGGCGCTGTTTGCGGATCTGGGCATCAATTTCGTTCTCGCTCAGCTCTTTTTTACTGTTCAGATTCTTTTTCAGAACGAACTGGCGGAACCGTCCGTTCATTTCATCGGATTCCCCCCGAGCCTCGATTGTATCTGCCAGCGAGCAGAGGTGACGGTATTCGCGCTCCGCGTTAAAACCAGGTTTTCCGAAGGGCGTGTAGTCGATGACTGCCGTTTCTCCGATTCTGCCGTCCCGATAACCGACGACATAGCAGGTAGAGAGGTGCACCAGGGCTGCGTGGTCGCAGGCACGCAGGAATTCGATCATATGAAGCGTGCCTTCGACATTGATCGCCAGGGCCTGTCGCAGATCGGGGTTGAAATCGGTCAGACCGCTGCTGTTGATGATGACGTCGACAGTCGAGAACAGCTTCTCTCTGATCTCTGGTTCGATCCCCAGGAACTGCCGGCTGACATCGCCCTCGATCACCTCGACCTTCTCTGAAATGAAATCGGCCAGACCTTCGCCATATTTGAGATGGAGCGCATCGAAGACCGGAGAAGTGTTGATGATCTTCTCGAATCGTTTTTGGGGAGTGGTTGATCGCTGCCTCCGGATAAGCAGGTAGATCTTGCCGATTTGAGGAAGATCCTGCAGGACTTTTGCCAGCCAGACCTTGCCGATAAAACCCGTGAAGCCGATCAGCATGACATTCTTATTCGCCAGTGAACCGGTCACGGAGAGCGGATCGGTCCTCATCTGCTTGTCGAATATGACAGTCGGGGTTTGCGGGTGATAGGTTGTGCGCTCAGTGGATAAAATCCCCTGTCGGATCAACTCAGGGGATTTCTTCAGTCCGAGCCGGCGAACCAGATTATCGAATTCGATATGCCCGTCGGGACGACGACCGACTATTCTTGCCAGGATCTGCCGCGGTCTGATGACAGGAGTCAATAGCCGGCCAGTCGCCAGTCCGTCACGAAACTCAAGCCGGTTGGCGATCAGGTAGTCGACGCCAAGGTATTGCGCCAGAGGCCGCATGACGTGCTCGAGTCCCTGACTGACCAGCACGATATTCTCGCCACGCGCCAGCGCATCCCTGAGCATCTCCACGCCCTTCGATTTCAGCCTCGGCTTGAGGATGTAATCGAAATATTCTTCGCCGAGCAGGTCCAGACGGTCACGGCTGATACCGCGCAGCAGGGTGTGCAGGACGCGCGTCGCAAAGATCCTGTCGGTGGCATAAACGAGCGGTCTGATGACCGCGGAAAGGGCCAGCCCGCCACGCCTCATCCAGCGCTCTGAAAAGCTCTGGGCGTGCCAGGTGAAATACCCTACCGGGCGGACCGCACTCAAATTGAGCAAACTGCCCTCAACACGCCAGTAACGGACATCCGGTGTCGGAACAGCCGTTGTGGTTTGTGACCCGGCATGATTTTGACGATCGACTACGCTCACGTTTACCTTTTACGTGCCTGTATGCCTTTTATGTCGGCGGAGATGTCGTTAATTTTCGTTCAATCCCGTATCTGATGACCGTTCGGTCTTAGACTATAACGGAGCATGAAACATTAAATTGCTCTGCGAGTCAAATGACAAAGGGGCACTTGCCGGCTCCGCATTGCATGCTTCAAATACATACGTTTATAATCCCGGCATCTTTGGGAAACAGCCTGTAGCGGGAAAGCAGATATTCATCAGCCTGCGGCAAGTCCGTTGAGTTGAGACTGAAAAACGTATTGTCAAAACGAGGAGAGTGTTGATGGAGAGCGAAGTGCCCTCGCTCCAGACAGTCTATCTGGTCTGGTTGACCGGAGCCGGGTGCAATGGATGCACCCTGGCGATGCTTGAAGCTTCGGAGCCCGGAATCGAGGATCTGATGCTTGGCAACGTCCCGGACGCTCCCCGTGTGGTCCTGATTCATCCCGAATTGTCGCTTGAATCCGGAGACACCTTCCGCAACCAGATGGAGCAGGCTGCGCAGGGCAAGCTCTCGCCTTTCGTGCTTGTTCTCGAGGGGGCGATCCCCGATGAATCGCTGGCCGGTCAGGGCAGTTTTTCGCGAATCGGCACAACCTCCGACGGGATTCCAATAACTACAAGTCAGTGGGTCGACATGCTTGCGCCAGTTGCGGAAGCGGTAATCGCCATCGGCAGTTGTGCGACCTGGGGAGGCATTCCGGCTTCCAACGGCAATCCGATCGGCGCCAAGGGTCTGGAGGCATACATCGGCAGGGATTTTCTCAGTCGGGGAGGCCTGCCAGTGATCAATGTTCCCGGCTGCGCACCGACCGGCGAGGGATTTGTCGAGACCCTCATCTACGTTTTCCTTCATTTATCGAAACTCGTTCCGATCGAACTGGACGAGCAACGGCGTCCCCGGTGGCTCTACACTCATGAGACATACCCGTTGCCTCCGCGTGTGGAATATCCTCCGGCAGCCGGTTTCGACCTTGCTGACCGGCCGACCGTAAATTGTCCGGTCCCGTTGACGGGATGGCTGCGAGGCTTTGGCGGCTGCGCGCGCGTCGGAGGGGCGTGCATCGGTTGCACCGAGCGGGATTTCGCCGATCGCCTGCTGCCTCTGTCGAGGCCTGATCCGGCTTATTGATTGGTATAACAACAGATCGTGGTATTCAAAAATCTGCCAATTCAATTTGATAATTACGGCCGTGCGTTTCTGCGCGACGAAGAAGCGGAAGCTCCCTTCGATTTTCGCGATGAAGCGAGACTGCAACGTGAGGTCAAACGTGACCGGACCATCGAGAGCGTGGCCGGCCGATCGGCATTGATGGAATTCAGCTCTGACCCGGTCACGAGAGCTGTATCTTCGATGGCCGTTACCGCTTCGATCGACCTCGAACACAAGCGCGTGATTGATTCGAGGATCGAAGTGACCCAGTTCAGCGGATTCGAGCTGATCCTGAACGAGCACGAACCTTCGGACGCGGTTCAACTGACCAGCCGGATCAGCGGGCGGGCGAGCGTTTCGCACGCGATCGCCGCATCGATGGCGCTGGAGATGGCCGCCGGAGTCACGCCGCCTCCGATGGCCATCATCACGCGCAACCTGGGGTCGTGCGGCGAGATGCTGGGCGAGTGCATCCGCCACCTTTTTCTGCTGGCCGGACCCGACTATTCGGAGCAGGTCGTCAGGCGGACCAATCCGGCCATCTGGCAACTGGCGGAGCAGGCGCCGGCTCGAGGACGTTTAATCCACGGGCTCGATACTGTCGCCGAGCTGATGCGCGGGCTCAATCTGCTCAGCGGCCATCTCTACATTGAAGCCTTGCAGCATACTCGCCTCGCCGTCGAAGTAGTTACGCTGCTGCTAGGCAAATACCCGCACCCGTCGGCGATTCTTCCCGGCGGAGTCGGCACCGAGGCGCATCGCGACACTTTCAACCAGGTGCTCGGTCGCATCAACACACTGCTCGATTATTCGAAGAAGGTGACGGCGATCTGGGACGATCTGATCGATTTCTTATACGAGGCTGAGCCTGCGTACCGGCATTCAGGCGAACTACCGGGCAATATGCTCAGTCTCGGGATCTGGGACGATCCGGAAAGTTATGATGCCGCCTATCACAACTGCAATGTCTGGGGAGATCGGCGACTTTCGAGACCTTCGGCGATCGTCGACGGAGCAATCAGGACCGACCGTCTGAGCGATATCAACATCGGGATCGAGGAGTTCGTCGATCACGCTTTTTTCGCGCACTGGAATCACCAGCGGTTTTTATCGGACCCGCTGAGCGGGCCGTTGTCGCCTTATCACCCCTGGAACAAAGAGACGATTCCTCATCCCGGAAAGTCGAATTGGAGCGAAGGATATACCTGGGTGACGGCGTCGAGGTGGGACCGTGAGGTGATGGAAACCGGGCCGATTGCCAGACTCTGGAGCAATGCCGCCAGCAACGAGGCCAGTTTTCAGTTTATCGGCCGGATCAACCGCGGTCTGGAATTCGAGATCCCGAAAGGGCAGCGTCCGGCGATCAGGCTGGTCTGGAAGACTCCTGAACGCCCCAATACGCTCGAAAGAAACCGGGCAAGGGCTTATCAGCTTTCGTATACCGGCCTTGCAGCTTTTGCCAGCCTGCTCGAGGCTTTTGACTGTTTGCGGCGAGGAGAGACCGAGATGTCTAAGCGATTCAATCTTCCGGACCGATCCGTCGGCGTCGGATTCTGGGAAAGCAGTGCCGGTCCGATATCGCATCACATCGTCATCAGAAATCGTCGCCTGGTCAATTACCAGATGATCACGCCGCTTGAATGGATGGGCTCCGCGAGGGACGCTTCCGCATCCCCCGGGACGCTCGAATCGGCAGTCATCAATACGCCTTTGATCGAGGAGTTTCAGGGACCCGCGGATTTCACCGGCATCGACCTGTTGAGGACGATCCGGAGTTTCGATCCGTAGGGGCAGCTATTATGGTCTTCAAGAATCTGCCAATTGAGATGGATGCGAGCGGTCAGGCTCGGCTGCGCGTTGGAGGGCCGGCGGACCCTTTCGGGCTGAAAGATCTGCTTGATCGCAGGCCGGCCCTGCGGCCGGACTCCGTCTCTCCTCCGGCAGAGGATGCCGACTGGATCGAAAGGGAGGCCGAGACTGCGAATGCGCAGATCATTCGTTTCGAACCGCTGACGCGCAGTTCGCGGCGAATCTCGTTCAAGGCGCTGATCGATTTTGAGCAGCGGCGGGTGCTTGATGCGCGGGTCAGCAGGAACGAACACTGGGGACTCGATCTGGCGGTTTTGGGAGCGACGCCCTCGGATGCGGTGCAGTTGACCAGCCGGATGAGCGGCATCAGCAGCGGATCTAATGCCATTGCATCATCGATGGCGCTGGAAATGTCATTCGGCATTGCCCCACCGCCGCTGGCGATCATCACCCGCGGACTCGGCGCGGCGGCCGAACTGATCGGAGCTCATACCCGCCACCTGTTCATACAGGCCGGAATCGATTACTCAGAGGCAGCCGTCAGTCGCACCAGTTTTGCGCTCTGGGAACGCGCACAGAGTGCGCCAACAAAACGTGCAGAGCTTCACGGATTCGCCGACATTGCGGATCTCATGCGGCAGCTCAATCCGGTCGACGGCCATCTTTATCTCGAGGCGCTGCATCTCATGCGCACGGCCAACGAAGTCGCCACCTTGATCTTTGGAAAATATCCGCATCCATCGTCGCTCTTCCCCGGCGGAGTTGGCATTGTGGCGAACAAGGAGCTCTTCAATCAGATCCTCGCTCGAATAAATCAGTTGATCGATTACGCCAAGAAAGTGACCGCGATCTGGGACGATCTGGCAGACTTTTTCTTTGAAGCCGATCCGCAATTCAGTCAGGTCGGCCATTCGCCCGCGAACATGCTCTCGACCGGAATATGGGACGATCCCATGCTTTGCAACGGTTCACTGGCCGGTTGCGGAGACTGGGGCGAACAGCGGCTCTCGACGCCCGGTGTGGTCGTCAATGGCAGGATCAGGACAACGCGACTTTTCGATCTGAATGCCGGCATCGAGCAGTTTCCGGATCATTCGTACTTTGAACAGTGGCAGGGCCACCCGTTCGAAACCGATCCGCTGGGGACGCCGCTTTCGCCGCTCCACCCGTGGAACAGGCAGACTATTCCGGCGCCTTCTCAGAACAACTGGAATGGCCGCTATTCCTGGGAGACTGCAGCGCGTTGGGATCGTGAACCTGTTGAGACCGGCCCCCTCGCGCGACAATGGATCACCGCTCAGGCGGGAAAATTGCGCAACGAATTCATCCATTCCTCGGGCTCATCGATCGAGATCGATCTGCCGAGGTTCCAGATGCCGGCTCAGCGGCTGATGTGGCATCTGCCGGTTCGACCGAATGCCATCGAGCGTAATCGCGCACGAGCTTATCACATCGGCTATTGCGGAATGATCGCTCTGACATACCTGCTCAGAGCCTTCAATTGCCTGCAGAAGGGCGAGAAGGCCACTTCGACGCCGTTTCGCGTTCCACAGAATGCCCTCGGCGTCGGTTTCTGGGAAGATGCGACGGGCGCCCTTCTTCATCACATCGAGATCAGCGGCGGCCGCATCGCCAATTATCAGATTTTGACAGCGTCGTCCTGGCTGGGTTCACCCCAGGACGCTTTAGGCAGGCCCGGACCATGCGAGCAGGCCCTGATCAATACCCCACTGCTCGAACAATTCCGGACATCGGAAGATTTCACGGGGATAGATCTGCTGCGCACGATTCGCAGCTTCGATCTCTAGGAATTTTTCACAGGACAATCGAAGTAGACCGGAGGTTTTTTTAATGCGACTCCCAAACTGGAAATTCAAAAACGCGGAAGACGAACGCGAAGAGAATGCTCGAAAACTGCATGAAGCGGCGTGGCCCGATATGTTCGCCAACCTGCAAAGCGCCTATTCCGAATTGACGAACGCGCAGTTCGAACTCGAGCGCCGGACCTCTGAGATAGCGGAAACCCGCGACCTCTTCCAGCAGGTCGTTTCGTCGATGTCCGAGGCGCTCTTTCTGACAGACCGCTCCGGTCGTGTCATTCGTGCCAACCCGGCCGCCGCCGCGCTGCTGGAATGTCCTGAAACCTCGATCCTCGGCCGGCCGCTGACTGCCGTCTGCGGATCGGAAGAGATCCCCGCAACACCCTGGAAGCTCATGGAACTGGCGCCGACCGGCCGTCTGACCAACCTCGAAGTCGATATCTGCACCCTCACGGGGATGACCATTCCGGTCAGCTTCTCGCTCGGACTGATGCACGACAAGCAGAACAAGATTACGGGACTGCTCGCGGTCGCGCGTGATATGCGTGAACATCGCAGCCTCATCAACAGCCTGGTCGCGGCCCGCACACGCTTTCAAGAACTGCTCGAATTCGCTCCCGATGCCGTCGTCCTGGCCAATCAGGAAGGCCAGATCGTGCTGGTCAACTCCCAGACAGAGGATCTGTTCGGTTACAAACGCGATGAACTGCTCGGCCAAAGCGTCGATATTCTCGTTCCCGAGCGGCTTCGAGGTCAGCAGCGGGATGAGTCGGACATCTATTCGGAGGGCCCGGAAGACTCGCTGCTCGAACTGGACGAAGCGCTCATGTCCACAAACGCGACCGATGCCATCGATCAGGTCGAATTCTATGTCGTCGATCGAAGGGGCAGGGAATTCCCGGCCGAAATCACGCGCCGCCAGATCGAAACAGAAGACGGGATCATGGTCATGAGCCTGATCCGCGACGTGACGGAACGTCGTCGCATCGCCGCCGCTCTGAGAGAAAGTGAAGAACGCTATCGCAACGTCGCGGAATCGGCTTCCGACGTCATCCTGACCGTCGATGATGAAGGGGCAATTCAATTCGTCAATTCATCCGTCGAGGATGTTTTCGGTTATAAACCGGTCGAAGTACTTGGTCAGCAGCTTTCGAATCTTATGCCGGACTATTCCGAACGGGTCGAAGACGCGATCATTCCGTCAGGCGACGGTTCGTTCGGTCATCGCCGGCGCAGCCGTTCGGGTTTTGAATTGACGGGCATTCACAAGGATGGCCACCTCCTGCCGGTCGAGGCGACATTCAGCGAATTCCTCAAGAACGGTCGACCATCCTATACCGGCATCGTTCGCGACATCTCGGATCGCCGCAAGGCTGAGGCTGCGCTTCAGGAAGCCGCCGTCGTCCAGCAAACGATCGTCGATTTCGCCGGCTATGCCATCATTCTGACCAGACCCGACGGGACGATCACGACCTTCAATCCGGCGGCAGAACGGATGCTCGGTTATCGATCGATCGAAATCCTCGGCAGTTCCATCACCGAGATCGTCCGGGACCAGCAGCAGTTGGCCGAGCGCGCGGACATCTTCTCCGAAGAACTGGTCGAGATCATCGACCCAGGCTTCGAAGCGATTGTCGCCAAGGCCTGTCACAATCTGCCCAATGAATATGAATGGAACTTCTCGCGGTCCGACGGCAGCACGATCCCGGTCCTGCTTTCGATGACCGCGCTGAGAGATCCTGACGGCAATATCACCGGGTTTATCGGCATCGCCAGCGACATCACGCAGCGCAAGCGCGTTGACGAAGAGCGCGGCGAAGTGCTCAGGCGGGAACAGGAAGCCCGCCGCGTCGCCGAAGAGGCCAACCGGCTGAAGGACGACTTTCTGGCCATGATCTCGCACGAGCTGCGAGCCCCGCTGACGGCCATTCTGGGATGGGCGCAAATGCTCAGGTCCGGCACGCTCGACAGAACTTCCGCTGAACGTGCACTGGTGACCATTGAGCGAAACGCCAAGTCCCAGGCCCACCTGGTTGGAGACCTGCTCGATGCCTCGCGCATCGCGACCGGAAAACTGAGCCTCGAAGTCCGTCCGTCGAACTGATGTCGATCGTCGAAGCCGCCGTCGATGCCGTTCGACCATCGGTCGAAGCCAAGAACCTGCGCATGCAGATCGTCCTTGAACCGTGGGTCGGCCCGTTCAATGGCGACGCCGAACGCCTCAAGCAGATCGTCTGGAACCTGCTCTCGAATGCCATCAAGTTCACACCCGCCGGCGGCCTGATCGAGGTGCGTCTCGAACGGTT
>JADJXM010000002.1:407500-414934 GCA_016715865.1 Acidobacteriota bacterium
GGGACGTGGAGATCCGCCGCTTGTCATAGACCTGGGTGGTGGTGATGTGACGATGCCCGAGCAGGTCCTGGACTTTGCGAATATCAACCTCGGCATCAAGCAGCAGAGTCGCAGTGTAGTTCTCGGAGGCCGTTTTGAAGCGGATCGCCTCGGCCGTGGTCTGAATGGTCAGATCAAAATAGTCCTGGGAGCCGGCGTGATGTGAAAAGTAGACCGCTTCGGCAAAAAGAGGATTGGCCAGTACGGCTTCGATATAGGAGATGCGGATCTCGAATTTGGTCTTGTGCCATTTGCCCAGCCGTTTTTTTGAAGAGTGCTCGATCTCGTGCAGGGCCTCGATCACCCGATCCAGCTGATGGTCGGTAATCACAACAGAAACCAGAAAAAACTTCCCTGCAGCTCCCGGCCGGTCTCGTCAACGAAGCAGTAGATTTTTTGTTGTTGGGGGTGTGCGGCCAAGGGAAGTATTTTAAATTTCAGAAGGGGAGAGGGCTTTAATCCCAGAGAAGCGCTTAAAGTCGTCCTTAAGCACAAGCGCGCAGTCTGGATCTGAATCCGGAACAAGCCGAAGAAAAACGTTCGTATCTATGAGATAGGGCATTTAGTTTTTAAGGAAAGTAAATGTCCTCGCGTGAAAAGTCGCGGGGAAGTGGCTGAACGTCTTTTTCGGCAAGAGACTCCATCGCCTGGATGAACTCTTCGACAGATCCGCTTATGATCTGCGGAATATTGTTGGCCACACCCAAAAGCCGCTTTAGATAATCGTCTACCGACAAGCCGCTTGCTGCGGCCTGGGCGATCAGAGCCTGTTCGGTCTCAGCTGAAACTTGATCAAGTGTGCTGGCCATAAAGCTTGCATCTCCTTAAAATCCATTCGTGTAAAGAATACCGCCTTAGGGGCTTACTCGGCAATGAAAAGAGCAGTGAAGTGACAGACGACATGTTGGTTATCATTCGCCTTTAACTTTTTGTTGGATATCAGTCGAAAATATTATTATCATAAAATTGTCTTGACTCCCTCCCCCTTTTTTGCTAGTGTCCCCCGCAAGCCCCAAAGAAATGAATAATAAGCAGTCTAACTCAGCTAACTAATCATTTTCCAATACGATTAACGATGTCAACGACGTAGACATCCATGATCTTACTTGCTGACGATCGCCGATTAGGCCATTAATAACCAAGTTATTATCGAATCGTCAAAACGATTGATTTATTCCTGTAAGTCGGCATGGTATTTCAGGGCAGTGTTCACTCCTACTCGTGAAGGGTAAGGAAATTGTGTCGCCCAGCGATGCCGAATTGGAGGGATTTATGACTAATCAAGCGCTTTTTCGCAGACTCAAAGTCTCAAGAAATAAGATCTTATTGATGCTCTTACTTTTTCTGTCAGGCGCCATGAATATACTCTTGTCTGCAAAAGTGAATTCTCAAAAGCATGAGCTGGTTTCAGCGAGAGAATGGGGATTTGGTGTTGGAAGAACAGCGCAGCCACTGAGAGCTCATAACCTGAATGGTGTTCCGGCGTCAGTACCATTGACAGGAGATGTAATGCCAACGGTTGTTTATGTCTATTCACCGCAGTGCATTTGGTCTTCCCGTAATATTGATAATATAAACACGCTTATAAGAGAGACGAAAGGGAAGTACAAGTTTGTTGGCCTGGCATTATCCGATGCTTCCCTTGATCAGTATATATTAAAGAACAATCTTTCTATACCGACTTTCAAAATGCCGGACAAATGCAGCAAGGGTGATTTAAGAGTTGTTGGGACTCCGCAAACGATCGTCTTATCAAAAAAGGGACAGATACTTAAAAATTGGTACGGAGCGTATTCCGGAAGTCTTAAAACTGAAGTTGAAAACTATTTTGGCTTAACACTTCCCGGGACAATAAGATAAATGTGTGGCTCGTAGCTGTATTCTGCCATTGCCCTAAAGCAGTGGCTCAAACCCATCTCGAAACTACCATAGGAGGTCTTCGATTATGAAAAATATGAAAGCAAGATTAAGGCAGTTGATATTTTGCACTGTAGTTTGCCTTTCAATGGCAATAACCGGAGGGTCGGGTTATATTCTGTATGTGGTGAATGCACAGGCGGACCCTGAAGGGTGCAGGGGATGTTTGGGGCAATATGAATGCGGGCAGGGTACGACCTGTCAAAGTGGTTGTTGCCCGGCCGACTGCTCAGCATATGTAAACTCCTGTCAATGAAGTGTTCGAAGTGAGAAGGAATGCTTCTATTCATTGCTTTTCGCTGAGCATCATTGAAGTTCTGAGCATTTAGTCGACAAAATATCAACAGCATAATCGTATAGCCGGGAGAATAATGCGAGTAATGCAATCAATCGCATGTTGTCTCGGCTGCACGGTTTAAATTTTGATTGAAAATTTGAAAATGAGGCTTGTGATGTCAAAACCTATTTTTGCTTTACCAGCAATGATTGCTATTTTAATGGCTCTCTTCTGGTTTACGCCCACAAGCGACTCTTCCTTAGAAAGAAATTTCCCCGAGGGACAAGATGAGAAATCAGCAAAGAAAAATAAAATTGATGAAGAAGTTGATCTATTAATCGAACGAGCCAGAAATGCGCCACCTGAGATTGCGGCTGACATTATTTTTCAGTTGCTTGAAGCCAATTATGTGATAGGTCCCGGCAGAAAAATACAGCTTCTGGAAGAGCTTTTCGACCTCTCATATAATGCTCAGCATAAAATTAAACTTCGAGGATCAATAGATAGTACTGATAGCAGGATTGGAAACTTAAATTATGCATACAGCCTAAATTTAGATTCGCTTTCAATTCAATGCAGGGTGATCAGGTTGATGATTCCCATTAAAAGAGATCGTGCAGTTGAGCTATTTAAGAGGGTACAACTCCCGGATCTTGACCCGCTCACGTGTCAGGATCTTATGGGGTATGATATTTCGATCTATTATGATGCTTTGCGGGATATAGTGAGTACGGCCCTTACTGATAATGAAAATAAACAGATTGAAGTTCGTAATCTGATTGGGAATGCAATATCCGGTATCTCCTCGTCATTGCAATTCAGTGCGGTTGCAAAGATGCTCGCAACATTGGATTTGACATCGGATGAATTATCTTATTTTGTGCCTGCTTTTGTCGTAAAACTTAAAAATCTGTCAAGCGACCCCAGGTCTCTGTCAATGTCAGTGCCCGGTGCTGGAGCTGAAATAGGCAGGCTTGCGATGAAGTGCAGAGCCAAGGGTGTTGTCTATGAAAGTATCCTTGACGGATACAGAAATTTTCTTGTGGAAAACATGACGAAGAGCCTGTGTAATGATTACTCTGACATATCAAGACTCTCTCAGGATGTAACCAGAAACACGGATTCTTTTAACGATATATTGAAAGAGTTTTTTCCTGAAGGCAATCCTCGCATATTGCCTTTGAAAGCAGGACAATTGAATCCGAAAATAATTGAACAATCGCCGCTGATTGTTGATTATACAAAAACACCCTCCGGCGTGAAATTGCTGACTGGGATCAGGAATCTGAATTTTGATACGAATGGAGAGCCGCGGACTCTTGCCGATAAAGAGAAACCTGCCTGGAAAAATGAATTGTTAAATTATTACAACTTAGTCAACTCAAGTTTCAGGGAAGAAGGTCTGTCGGATATCGATAATTTTCATAATAAATGTGCAATATTAGGTACGTTGCTTCAGATCGTGCCGCAATCCAACCCCAAGTATGACGATATTCTCAAGGATTATATCAGCTTTATTTCCCAGAATCGGACTCAGCAGGAAAACGTTATTGAATGGTTATGGCAGGCCAGGGTTGTGCTGCTTCGTATGAAGTTGACAAAACAATCTCCGGATTCGGTATTGAAAGCCCTGTCGGATTCAGGGGATGAATTACTGAAACTGATTGCCGAGACGAGAATGTTTAAAGCGAAAAATAAATGAAGCCTATGCAAATAAATAGATCGTTGCACCCGAGTTGCCTCTGCCGTTTAAGACGATCTTTAATCAGTGTGAATTTTTGATGCACTCCTCGCATCGATAGTAACGTAGTTCAGCCTGTATACGTGTGTTTCGAGGATTGTCAGCCATGTTCAATCCTCGCAGGAGGTTTCGGTCTATGCCGGCGCCGGCGTGACGCTTATGTCGCGGGTCACCAATTCCTACGACGAGACCGGGACCTACGTCAATTCCAATGGACAGGCTGTCCCTCTGTTCGTCGACGCTCCGGGAGTGATCCAGCACGACGCGGCCTATAACGCGAGTTTCAACGCCAGAGGCAACCTGACCGGCGTTACTCAGTATTCGGTAGTCAGCGGCGCTATTGCCGGATCGCGGATCATTAAAAGGATCGGTTATGACATTGATGAAAAGGTCAATTGAATTCTTTTCCTGGAATGTGAGATTTAGCGATACCTCTGGTAGGAGGAGGGGCTGCAAGGCCTCCTTATTCGAACACGAGCAGAAGCAAGGCCGTTGTCAAGCGCCTGACGTCCGTGCCACAGTGCAGGCTATGAGCTCTGTTCAGATTTCAGAGCGTGTAAATGTTTCTCGGCCACAATCTCAAGCACCTTTTGCCAATCGGTTGAAAGCGGCCTGGTCGGATCAAACCCTGAGTTAGAAGTCAGAGTTGAGGAATTTCCATCGGCCTGCCGATGCTCGATCACGGCTTGGTAGATGGCTTCGGCCTGCTCGGCCGCCAGCTTCGAGATCTGATCTTTGACCTTTCTGCCTTGCAATCCACTGCCGTAGAGAGCCGCCTTGGATCCGAGCGCCGGAGCGGCCGCCGAAGGGATCTTCCGGCCGGTGCGGCGTCTCGCCAGTTTACGCACCGCCGAGCGCTTATCTTGAGTGAGCCGTGGCTTCTGGTAGAGGAAATCCTCATCCTTGGTGAGCAGATGCCAGGCCAGTTCAGTCAACTTGCGAGCGACCGCGACCACGGCGACATTATGTCCGCGTTTGGCGCTGACGCGTGTGTAGAGGGCGCGCAATGGACCAGGGGCCTTGCGCAGATGTTCGGCCGCCTCGACGGCCAGCCATCTGGCGTCGCTGCGCCCGGTCTTGGTGATCTTGCCGTGACGGGCCTGAGTGTCGCCGGATTGGTAGGTCGAAGGGACCAGGCCGAAGTAGGAGGCGAGTTGCTTGGCTTTGCTGAAGCGTTTGATGTCGCCGATGGCGGCAAGCAGCCCGGCTCCGACCACCATCGAGACGCCGTGAATCGATAAGAGATGATCCAGTTGAGCGCGCAGCTTTGGACGCTCGGCGATGAAGGCGGCGATGGCGCCTTCGACTTCACGCAGATGGCTCTCCAGACGATCGAGCTCGATCAGGATCGCGCGCAGTCTGAGCCGGTCGAGTTGATCACAGCCCTGATCCGAAGCCTCGCACAAGGCTTCGAGCCACTTTCTGCCGGCCGCACCGAACAAATCCTCGAACTGGTATTCGATCAGATTACGATGCAAGATCGAGTGAACGGTGTTCTTTAGTTCAGTCCGGCGATCGACCAGAGATCTGCGGTCACAAAACAGGTGTCGCAATGACTCCGTATCGAGATCCGGTAACCAGACCAAAGGCAGATAGCCGGCGCGGGCCAGTTCGGCCAGTACTCTGGCATCGATCTTGTCGGTCTTGATCTTGGCCGAGGCGATCATCTTAGTGCGGATCGGATTGGAGGTCAGGATTTGTGCAGGTGATTGTTGGAGCAGCCGAGTGATGGCATTGGAGTTTGTCGTGACTTCCAGTGCGACGGTATCGAATTCACTCAGCTCGGCAGCAAGAAGAGGGAAGTTCTCGCGGGTAGTGGGAAATCGTCAGGCGGCAACCTGTTCGCCCTCGGCATTGAGGAGGACGAGTTGTGTTTCACGTTTGGCCAGATCGAGCCCGATCCAGCGAGGAGATTGATCATCGGGCAGACGAATGGGTAGTAAAGACATGGCATTTTCCTCCGAGTCAGAGCCTTTGAAGTGGAATCACCGACACCGGGACGCCACCTGCGCTTCGCTTGAAGCGAGCGACACACATTGATGCGATCTCAGAGATCAAAAAGGCGCGTGCGGCGGGGACACTCACTTACGACCTCAGGTTCGTGACCTATACGCGTAGTCGAGTGAACCCGCTGCGACTCGCTACAGCATTGCACGAGTCTCGCAGCGCATCCCGATGCCTTTCACAGGATAGAATGAATCACTAACGGCTGATGCGTCCACCAACTGAGAGTAATTCAGACTTTCGCGATCGGGACATGGGAATAACTGCGAAACTTGCGCAACGGTCTTTTCATACCATTTACGACGGAGACGGGATGTGCGCGGCAACCAGCGGAGGGGTTAGTTCCAGGACAAGGGCTGGCCCTCGCCGCCGGGTTCAAGTGCACCTCGCGAAACCGGTCGAACCCGTAGCCCTCGCCAAGGCCGTCGCCCGCATCCTCGGACGCAGCGACGAAGGAATTACGCTTTAATTTGAAATCGCAGAGACCGCAAAGACGGCAGAGAGGTTGAATCGCAAAGGACGCAAAGAGGCAAAGGTATTTTGGGGATATCGAAACACGTATCAGTTCCACTGGACGATAATCCGGATTTCGATGTCCAATTAAAATTCTTTGCCTCTTTGCGTTCTTTGCGATTCAACCTCTCTGCCGTCTTTGCGGTCTCTGCGATTCACTTATACTCATCTCGCGATGTAGTAGTTGTTCATGATGTCGTGCTCGAGTTGTTTTACTTCGATCCGCGAGAATCCCGCCTCATTCAACAACTCGTTGGCCTGTTCTTCGCCCCATGCCGCTCCCAGGCCCTCGCCATCGTTGGCCAGCGAAACGGTCATGCAGTGCAGGCACGAGACAGCGTAGATGAAGGTTCCCATCGGATGATCGAGGTTCTGATGGACGTGGCTCGATGTCCGGATGTCCTGCAGGAGAAAGACCCCGTCATCCTTCAATGCATTGAAGATCCCCTGAGCACTTTACGCGGCTGGGCCTGATCGTGAATGGCGTCGAAAGCCGTGATCAGGTCGAAGCGTTTGTGATCTTCAAGTTTTGCCGCGTCCCTGACCTCGAAATGAAGGTTGGTCAGCCCGTTATTCTTCGCCTCTGCCGTTGCATCGGCGATCGCTTCCTGCGAGAAATCGAAGCCGTAAAAGGTGCTCTTCGGGAATGTTTTGGCCATCAGGCTGATCGCCCGCCCGCGACCGCAGCCGATATCGACCACCGTGATGCCCGCTTGCAACTTGTCGATCAAACCGGGCACGAGCGGCAGGATCGCGTCGATCAGCCCGAAGACCACCGTCATATTGCTCTCCTCCATCATCACTTCATGGAATCGCGGATATGACGAATAGGAACTCCGCCGCCTTCCCGGAAACATTTAACGATCTCGTCTTCGACCGATCCAAGAATCGGCAGGAACTGGAAGGTCGCCGCCAGATTGTTCGGGACAGCCGCGCGCGTCAG
>JADJXM010000003.1:0-107500 GCA_016715865.1 Acidobacteriota bacterium
CCTGACACCATCCAGAAACACAGGGATTTTCTCTTCCCGGCCGTTTCGATGTACTACCAGGATCCGATCGCCCTTGATCATGGCGAAGGCATGTACCTCTGGGATGAAGATGGGACGAAATATCTCGACTGTTTCGGCGGCGTCCTGACGACCAGTGTCGGGCATGTTCATCCGAAAGTAACCGAAGCGATCATCGATCAGGTCAAAAAACTCAACCACGCTTCGACTCTATACGCCAACCGGCCGCAATCGGAGCTGGCCGCGAAACTGGCCGAGATCACTCCGGGAAAACTCGAGCAGAGCTTCTTCACCAACAGCGGCACCGAAGCCGATGAAACCGCGACCATGGCGGCCAAGCTGTACACCGGCCGGCAGGAGATCATCACGCTTCGCCACAGCTACAGCGGCAGATCGGCGGCGGCCCAGTCCGCCACGGGCCATTCGACATGGCGGTTGATGCCGGCTCAGGTACCGGGATACATCCAGGCTCCGGCGCCATACTGCTATCGTTGCCCGTTCAAGCTGACCTACCCCGAATGCGAGGTGGCCTGCGCAAAGGATATCAGGGAGATCATCGAGACATCGACGACGGGTCAGATTGCCGGGTTTATGGCCGAACCGATCATGGGTGTCGGCGGATTCATCGTGCCGCCAAAGGAATACTTCAAGGAGGCTGTCGCGATAGTTCGCCATTACGGCGGAGTCTTCATAGCCGATGAGGTGCAGACCGGGTGGGGTCGAACCGGTGACAGGATGTTCGGCATCGAGCACTGGGACGTCGAGCCGGAAATCATGACCTTCGCCAAGGGGATGGCCAACGGCTCTCCGATCGGCGCGACCATCGCCACCCGTGAGGTCGCAGCAGCCGTGCCGACGCTCTCATTCTCGACCTTCGGCGGCAATCCCGTCACCATGCGCGCAGCCATGGCCACGATCACCGTCATCGAACAGGAAAATCTCGCCCACAATGCCAAAGTAGTCGGAGATTACCTCCGCGAAAAACTGATGGGCCTCCAGGAAAAATACGAAAGCATCGGCGATGTTCGTGGAATGGGCCTCATGCAGGGAATCGAATTCGTCAAGGACCGCAAGACGAAGGAACCTCATCCTCAGGCCGTCCTCAAGGTCTTCGAGGAGACCAGAAAACGAGGCGTGCTGATCGGAAAGGGTGGTTTGTACGGCAACGTGATCAGAATCGGCCCGCCGCTCATCGCAACCAGGGATCATATTGATGAGCTGACATCCGCTCTCGATGAAGGGCTCGCTGCGGTTGAATAAAAAGCTTCCAGTTGGCAGTTTCCAGTTTCCAGTGATTTGTTCATCGGTTCGCAATTAATTTTATTAATTGATGTTACGCGGAAGAGTCCTTTAAAATCGATTTGACAAATTTTTTGGCAGCTCAAGCATATTCATCTGTGAGCCTGCAACGCAGGCTAAAGAATAAAGCCTGGGCGTGGAGCGAGGCCGTCAGGCCGAGCGGAATCCCAGGTCACGTTACACCAGAATCACCAAGCCCACGAAGTGGGTGAAAGCCCGGACAGAACAGGCAGGCGGCAATGGGAAATCTGTCGCCCATTTCATGGGCTTGCTGGAATTATGATACCGATACCCGGGGTTCCGCTTGGCCTGGCGGCCTCGCTTCACCACTGGCTATATGCTGCCCACCCGCTTCGCGGGTTCGGGAAAGATCAATGAATTTCCAAAAATATCGCTGCGTGACATCAGTTATTAACACCGATTCATTGGAATACATTGTTAAACGGCAATCACTGGAAACTCGAAACTGGCAACTCACATCTGGCAACTATTATGCGCACATTGATTACAAACGGACAGATCGTCACCGCGGTCGATAATTATGTCGCCGACATTCTGATCGATGGCGAAACGATTGCACTGATCGGAAGAGACCTGAGGTCGATCGTCGGCGAGGTCGATCGAACGATCGATGCGAGCGGCCGGCTGGTCATTCCCGGAGGGATAGATCCGCACACGCACATGGACCTGCCATTCGGCGGGACTTCATCTTCGGACGATTTCGAGACCGGCACCCGCGCGGCGGCTTTCGGAGGAACGACAACGATCATCGATTTCGCCGTCCAGTACCACGGACAGGCACTCAACGAAGCGCTCGATGTCTGGTTCGGAAAGGCACAGGGAAAGGCCGCGATCGATTACGGATTTCATCTTATCGTGACCGATCTGCCTGACAATCGATTGCCCGAGCTGAAAGGGCTGATCGACCAGGGGGTGACCAGTTTCAAACTCTTCATGGCATACCCTGGAGTCTTTCTGGTCGATGACGGAACGATCTTCAAGGCTATGACCGAAGCCGGCAATCACGGCGGGTTGGTCTGCATGCACGCGGAAAATGGTGTCGTCATTGACGTTCTGGTAAAACGGGCAATAGCCGAAGGCAAGACCGGCCCGAAATATCACGCGCTGACACGCCCGACGAAGGCCGAAGCCGAAGGCGTTCATCGCGCGATCGCCATCGCAGAGATGGCCAACTCACCGGTCTACATCGTACACCTGAGCTGTTACGATGCGCTGATGGAGGTTCAGGCCGCACGCGACCTCGGGCTTCCAGTTTTCGCCGAAACCTGTCCCCAGTATCTGCTGCTCGATGACAGTCTCTACCAGAGCGATGATTTCGAGGGCGCGAAGTACGTCATGACGCCTCCGCTGCGCGACCGTGAGAATCATGAGCGTCTATGGCGCGGACTGCGCGGCAACGACCTGCAGGTAATCTCGACCGACCACTGCCCATTCTGCTTCAAGGAACAGAAGGAACTGGGCCGCGACGACTTCAGCAAGATCCCGAACGGCGGACCCGGCGTTGAAAACCGCATGAGCCTGATTTACCACCACGGCGTCGTCGAGGGGCGCATCGGACTCAACCGTTTCGTCGAACTGACATCGACCGCAGCCGCCAGAATCTTCGGGCTGTTCCCTAAAAAGGGGACCGTCGCCGTCGGATCCGACGCCGACCTGGTCATCTTCGATCCCGACCGCGAACAGACGATCAGCGCCGCAACACATCACATGCGCGTCGATTACAGCGCTTATGAAGGATGGAAGGTAAAAGGAGTCACCGAAACAGTCCTCTCGCGCGGCAGGGTGATTGTCGACAACGGCCAATGGCAGGGCAAAGCCGGCGACGGCGGATTCATCAAACGCGGGACTTTCTCCTGAACATTCCCTGTCTGTGATAGAATAGACTGCTCCGGGCGTCGATCATGGTTTAATGCCGTGCCGGATTCGACAATCAGTCAACGGTTTCAGTCAGGAGTATCAGTGATGAACGTCTTTGTATCTTATTCATCAGAGAGCCGCCATTGGATCGACCTTCTCAAATCATCCCTTGCGCCATACGACATCAATGTCTGGTCTGACATAGATGAGCTGGCGGCCGGGCTCAACTGGTCCGAGCAGATCGAAGAGGCGATAAAAAAATCGGAGGCAGTTATCATTCTGGTCGATTCGAGCATCGGCACTGATGAGCGTCAGCGCCGCACGTGGCAACTCGCACTCGAAGCAGTCTGGTCTGACACCAATAAACGGCTGATCCCTTTCCTGCTGCACGATGCCGAGCCGCCGGCATTCACGCGCGCCACCATTTCGGCTGATGAAAACCTGCCCGTCGTGCGGGCGAAAGACCCGGTCAAGGACTGGGACCAGGCCATCGGGAATCTGGTCGCGCTGCTTCGGAAAAACGCGGATTTGAGTCAGATCGAACAGGTCCCCGCCATCACCGAGAGAGACAGGGAAAAACACCGTGTGCGCCAGGCGCAGATCGCCGATTACGTCGAGAGGCTCAAAACCAAAATGAACCTGCCGGCGAATCCGGCGGAGTGGAAGGCCCGCAGATCTCAACGATAACCCCGCACAGAACGACCGTCCGGCAATTTCAGGACATATAAACCGCGAATGATATGTCAGATCATCAAGCCGACACAGAGCAGGCACCGGACGATGTCGTCAAAGGGGTTTTCATCAACTGCCCTTTCGATTCAGAGTTCGAGCCGCTTTTCCAGGCAATCATCTTCTCGGTAGTTTCATGCGATTTTACGCCGCGCAGCGCGCTTGAGACCGGTACAGTCGCTGAACCGCGCATGGACCGGATCACACGTTCCATCTTCTCCTCGAAATATTCCATTCACGACCTGTCACGATGTAAAGGCGAAGGAAACGAGCAGCTCGCCCGATTCAACATGCCACTCGAACTGGGGATTGCAATGGCGCGCCGGTACGAGACGCGCAACAGCAAAGACCAGCATGACTGGCTGCTCCTCGTCCCGGATGGCCACGTTTACCTGAAAGTCATCTCCGATCTGGCGGGATTCGATCCGATGAAGTATGACGGTTCAGTTGAAACGATCATCCAAAGAGTAATCTCGTGGCTGGCGACGCGACCTGACACAACCCCGCCGCCGACTCCCAAATCAGTGCTCGACTCTCTGCCTGAATTTGTTCACGAATATGAGCAGTTAAAGAACAACTGGGGAGACGATCCTCCCTGGCCATATGTCGTCGAGGCTGCAAGGAAAGCCGCTCCCAAAACATGATCCGCTTTCTACTTTTTACTTTTTATGGATTTCATCGAACTGACAAAGGATGTTTCGTCGAGCCCGCTCTGGAATCGCGACCTGGCGCCGACGACAATCAAAGAGCGCACGTGGTCGACGTGGAATATCGCGGCGCTCTGGATCGGGATGAGCGTAGTCATCACGACCTACACACTGGCCGGCGGCTTCATCGGCGCGGGGATGACGTGGAGCCAGGCCATGCTGACCATTCTGCTTGGCAACAGCATCGTGCTCATACCGATGATCCTCAACGCGCATGCGGGGACGAAATACGGAGTCTCATTTCCGGTGCTCTGCCGGGCTTCATTCGGGACGGTAGGAGCGAACGTGCCGGCGATCCTGCGCGCAATCGTCGCCTGCGGCTGGTTCGGGATTCAAACATGGATCGGCGGCGCGGCGATCGACGCGCTTTTCGGGGCGATCTGGAGCGGATGGAACGGGATCTTCGGCGGCGCGTCAATCCTTGATGTCGCCATCCACACGTGGATCGCCTGCACAGTCTTCTGGCTGATCGAGGTTCTGATCATCATCCGCGGAATCGAGGGGATCAAACATCTGGAATCATGGGCGGCGCCGCTACTGTTGCTCGGCGGCGTAATGCTGCTGGTCTGGGCGTCAACACGCGCCGGTGGAATGGGAAGGGCCCTGGACGCATCGAGCGCGCTGCAAAGAGGGAGCGGAAATTTCTGGGCGATCTTTCCAGGGGCCCTGACCGCCTCGGTCGGGTACTGGGCGACGCTGAGCCTGAACATTCCGGACTTCACGCGCTATGCCCGATCGCAGAGGTCGCAGATGCTCGGTCAAGCGCTCGGCTTGCCGTTCACCATGACTGCCTTTGCCTTCATCGGAGTCGCGGTTACGAGCGCCACGATTCTGATCTATGGCGAAGCCATACCCGATCCCGTCGCGCTGATGAAGCGATTCGACTCGCTGCCGGTGATACTTTTCGGCGCCGTCGTCATCTTCGCCGCTCAGATCTCGACCAATATGGCGGCCAACGTCGTCTCGCCGTCGAACGATTTCTCAAATCTCAATCCGAAGCTCATCTCATATGTCGGCGGCGGATTGATTACGGCCTTCATCGGGATTCTGATGATGCCCTGGAAACTACTGGCAACGGCTGGCGACTATATCTTCACGTGGCTGATCGGTTATTCGGCCCTTATGGGCGCAATTGCGGGGATACTTATCTGCGATTACTGGCTGCTTCGCCGCCAGCGGCTGGACCTTGAATCACTTTATGATCCGAAAGGACAGTACAGCTACACCGGAGGCGTCAACTGGCGCGCGATCATGGCAATGGTCATCGCCATCGCTCCCGTCGTGCCGGGTTTCCTGCACGCGGCCTCGACGCCCGGCGGACAGGTGTCCGATCCGGGCTTGTCTGACCGGCTCTACGATTATGCATGGTTCATAACCTTCGGCATCGGTTTCCTGGTCTATCTCGGCCTTATGAAGGCTCACAAGCCGGACAACCTGCCCACCAAAGAGGAGTGAATATGGATCGAATTCTCAAATGCGGGCTTATTCAAGCCAAAACGGCCGCTCCTGCCGATGCGGCGATCGAGGATATCAAACGGATCAATATTGAACGGACCCTCAGTTTGATCGAACTGGCTTCCCGCGAGGGGGCAAAGATCGTCTGCCTGCAGGAGATTTTCACAACACCATATTTCTGCGCGGAACAGCAGACGCGCTGGTATGAAGCCGTCGAGAAAGTACCCGACGGGCCAACAGTCAAACTGATGCAGGAGGTTGCACGCGAACACGGCATCGTACTGATCGTGCCCATCTATGAAGAAGAGATTTCGGGGCTCTACTACAACACCGCCGCCGTTATCGACGCCGACGGTAAATACCTCGGCAAGTATCGCAAGAACCATATCCCGCACGTTGCGCCTGGGTTCTGGGAGAAGTTCTATTTCCGCCCGGGAAATCTCGGCTATCCGGCCTTCGATACCGCATTCGCACGGATCGGGGTATACATCTGCTACGACCGCCATTTCCCAGAAGGCGCGAGGGCGCTCGGTCTCAACGGAGCGGAGATCGTCTTCAACCCGTCTGCCACTGTCGCCGGCCTGTCCGAATATCTCTGGAAGATCGAGCAGCCCGCGCATGCCGTCGCGAACGGATATTTCGTCGGCGCCATCAATCGCGTCGGATACGAAGAGCCCTGGAATATCGGCGAATTCTATGGCCAGAGCTACTTTTGCGATCCGCGCGGGAAGATCATCGCCGAGGGCCCGCGGGACGAGGATGCGGTGGTCGTCGCCGATCTCGACTTGGGACTTATCCGCGAAGTTCGAAACACCTGGCAGTTTTATCGCGACCGCCGGCCGGATACTTACGGAGCGCTGGTCAAGGAATGACAGAGGAAATTCACGATGTTAGATTTCGGCATAACCTTCAAACCCGACATGACGCCCGATCGTATCGTCAACATCACTAGACAGGCTGAAGAGGCCGGATTCAGCTACGGCTGGATCTTCGATTCGCATGTTTTGTGGAAGGACCCCTACCCGCTGCTGACGCTCATGGCGGCAAACACCCGGAAAATGCGAATGGGAACTTGCGTCACAAATCCCGTTGTGCGCGATCCGTCCGTCACTGCGAGCCTGCTGGCGACGCTCAACCAGATCTCCGGCGGGCGCATGGAGATGGGCATCGGGCGCGGTGACAGCTCACGTCGCGTAATGGGCAAAAAACCCACGACGCTCGCCAACCTTGAAGAATCCGTGCGCATGATCAGAGACCTCTGCGCCGGAAATGAGGTCGATTACGAAGGACAAACTATCCGCCTGGACTGGGCGGATGAGGGCGTTCCGCCGGTCTGGGTCGCGGGATACGGTCCGAAAGCCCTGCGCTGCGCGGGTCGCATCGGAGACGGCGTCATCCTCCAGTTCGCCGATCCCTATCTCATCAAGTGGTGCCTCAATTTCGTTCGCGAAGGCGCCGAAGAGGCCGGCCGCGATTTCAGCAAAATAGAAGTCATGTCTGCGGCCCCGGTCTGGGTATCGGATGATCTGAATCTGGCCCGCGATCGCGTCCGCTGGTTTCCGGCGCTCGTCTCGAATCACGTAGTCGATCTCGTTTCGAGATACAAACCTGAGGAGCTTCCGCCAGAATTGACCGCCTATATCAGTGACAGAAAAGGATACGACTACCTTCATCACGCCAGGGTCGGAAGCGAGAACGCCGAATTCGTGAGCGATGAAGTGGTCGACCGTTTCTGCATCGTCGGCCCTGTCGAAGAGCACCTGCGCCGGCTGAAGGAACTTGAATCGATCGGAGTGACCCAGTTCAATATCTACCTGATGTGCGGCGATGAGGAACAAACGGTCGAACTATACGGTGAAAAAGTGATTCCCGTCTGTCATTAGCAATACGGAGGTAAATATGTCCGCAACATGCCAGAATCTCATCGGCGGCGCCCTGATAGATGCCGCCTCAAATCAATTCACGCCGGTCTACAACCCTTCGCGCGGAGAGATTATCGCTCAGGCGCCGGAAAGCGGCATAGAAGGGGTCGAGCAGGCTGTCCGCGCCGCGCAGGGCGCACTGCCTGCCTGGGCTGAAACTCCGGTGGTCGAAAGAGCCCGGGTCATGCTCCGGTTCGCAAACCTGCTTGAAGAAAACTTCGAGGCGCTGGCGCGACTGATCACACGTGAGCATGGAAAGACCATCGATGAGGCCCGCGGCGATGTCCGCCGCGGCATCGAGATGGTCGAAATGGCCTGCGGCGCTCCTTCGATCCTCATGGGCCAGACGCTGGACAACATCGCACGTGGCATCGATGGAAAAGTCGAACGTCATCCGGTAGGCGTCTGCGCGGGCATAACCCCTTTCAACTTTCCGGCCATGGTGCCGCTCTGGATGTTTCCCATCGCGATCGTCTGTGGCAATACATTTATTCTCAAACCATCGCCCAAGGTCCCGCTGACACCGCTGCGACTTGGCGAATTGCTGAGCAAGGCCGGTCTGCCGGATGGGGTCTTCAATATCGTCCACGGCGGCGCCGGGACCGTCGATGCGCTGCTCAAACACCCCGAGGTCGCGGCCATCAGCTTCGTCGGGTCCACTCCGGTGGCTAAATACATTTACGAAACAGGCACAGCTCGCGGCAAGCGCGTTCAAGCCGCGGGCGGCGCCAAAAACTTCATGCTCATCATGCCGGATGCCGATTACGACGCCGCGACAAGCCAGATCACGGGCGCCGCATTCGGGTGCAGCGGACAACGCTGTATGGCCGGCAGCGTCGCGCTGGCAGTCGGCAAAGCCGCCGATCCGATGATCGAACGCCTCAAGCATGCCGCCGGCTCGATGCGCGTCGGCCCTACGGACGAAGGCGCTTCCTCGGACATGGGCCCCGTCATCGATCCTGCGGCTCTCGATCGCATTGAGAGCTATATCAAACTGGGATTGCAGGAAGGCGCCACGCTCACGACCGACGGCCGCGATATTGACCCGACGGAGCCGAGCAACGGGTTCTTCGTCGGCCCGACCATCTTCGACCGCGTCACCGATGGGATGCGCATTGCATGCGAAGAGATCTTCGGCCCCGTCCTTTCAGTCATGCGTATGGAGGATCTGGATTCAGCCATCGCCGAAGCCAACCGGTCGCCATACGGCAATGGCGCTGTTATTTTCACCCGCGATGGCGGAGCCGCCCGCGCCTTCGCCCGTCACGTCAACTGCGGCATGATCGGCATCAATGTCGGCGTCCCGGCTCCAATGGCCGTCTTCCCCTTCACCGGCTGGAACCAGTCGTTCTTCGGCGACCTGCATATTCAGGGTAACGAGGGATTTCAGTTCTATACCCGGAACAAAGTCACCCTCAGTCGCTGGAATGATCCAGGGAAGAGGGTGTTGGGATGGTAAATGAGTAGAAAGTAGAAAGTACAAAGTATAAAGTATAAAGGTGGATCTTCTCTTTGTACTTTCTACTTTATACTTTGTACTTTCTACTCAACTTTCCACCTTCAACTCCCCGAAGGCGCTGGCCGGCACGGTGATGCGATTGAGCCACATCGCCGTCAGCCAGACGGCTCCGGGCAGGGCCGAAAGCAGTCCCGAGACGACCATGACCGATCGGGGACTGATCTTCGTCATCAGGAATCCCGCCAGCAGAGTCGCGAGCATCATCATCGAGAGCTCCATGGCACGGTCGGTCGTGAAGACGCGGCCGCGATATTCATCAGGCAGAACGCGCATCATGAGCGTCTCCTGAACGCCGAACTCCGCGCCGAGAATCATCCGCGAGACGGCGACGAACAGGCTGAAGAGCCAGAGCGTCGGCATGAGCCCCGCCATCGCGAAGCATATCCCATGGATGAGCAGTGACCAGCCGATGTAGTTTCCGGCCCGCCGATCATTTACCGCAAACGCGCCGGCGCGACGCGCCATCATCATGCCCGCAAACAGGCCGGCTCCGGCGGCCGTCGTCAGCAGGGCCATCGCCCAGTCGCCGTTCGAACCGCCGAAGTTTCTGAATTCGACCCGAGACATGCGGTCGAAGATCAGATTGTTCATACCGCCGCCCATGGCCCATCCGACATTGACCATGATCACTGCACGGACGAACCTGTTGGCTCGGATGTAAGCGAACCCTTCCCTGACGTCAACCAGAAAGGCGTTACTCTTCGCCTCGACCTGAACTTCGCCTGATTGCTCGACCCGCCGGCGCATAGCCGAGGCCGGAATCGCGATAATGAACCAGGCCGAGAGCAGGAACGAGAGCGAATTGATGACGAACGCGGCGTTATAGCCGAATTTCGCGGCCGTCAATCCGCCCAGTGCGGCTCCCAGCGTGAGCTGCAGAAACCGCGTCGAAAACATGAGCACATTCGCCGTCAGCATCTCATGACGCGCCACCATGTTCGCGATCGACGCATTCTTGGCCGCATCGAAGAATGTATTACTGGCAGACATGAGGCCGCTGCAGAGAACCGCCACCCAGACGGGCGCTCCGAATCCGAGACTCAGATACCCGAGCGCGATGAGCGCCCTCAGGACATCCGAGATGATCATCACCTGCCTGCGATCATACCTGTCGACCACAACGCCGGCAAAAGGCGCCATAATCAACACCGGCAGGAGGCGCGCAACCAGCAGCCATGTCGTCATCCAGGATGACCCCGAATACTTCTGAACCAGCCCCAGTTCAGCGATGAACGAAAACCAGGTCCCCAGCTCGCTGATCACCTGTCCGAACCATAACTGCCTGAAATTCCTGTTTCCTTTTAACAGTTCCGCATGACCGATCGATTGCATTTGCCACCATCCCTCAAGATCATTCATCATCCCGCCCGCAAGAATCAGGGCAAGGGATTCAAATCAGGCTCGACCCAGCCGGCCCGCGCTTCCGGCGACATGAGCCGCTCTTTGCTGTAGTGCTTGAACGGGCGACTGCCATCCGCAAAGTTCTCAGCCAGCCCGTTGATCAACTGAACGAGCGAACATTCCAGCCTGGCCTGCGAAAGCCAGGCACGCAAAACCCGAATCCAGAAGAGAGTGATCGTTTCGTGGTAACCGCTCACAGGCGTCGATACAACGCCGTGAGCCACGTTGTAAGCCAGGATCCCATCGCGCATTCGCTTAATCGCCTCTTCCTCGGGATGACAGATCAGATACCACGATGCCACAACCAGATGAGCCCGATGCGTCCAGCGCTCGCGCTGCAATGTTCCATCCTCGAACCCTCGAATCAACGTCTCTATCTCGCTGAAGCTGGTGAATTCTTCCCTCGCTGCATACGCCGTTGAACGCATATTGCTTCCTTTCTTATTGGTTGTAATTTCCGCGATCGGGACAGACCTCTCCCGGGACATGAGAAGGTCTCTATCGAAACCGCCCACGCCATCAGGCACATGCCCTCAAAATCGCATGTTATTGATGATTCGCTTCCGCCCGTTGCACTGTTTGTTGCCGGATCGCTGCCGTCAACAGGCCATTTAGGCCTGCTCGACGGCAATTCGCGAACCGCGACAACTGAGACGACGGCTGGACTCTCACCAGCTACTGGCGGCGTGCCATTTCGATCACGCCGTGCCTCGAATACTTTGGCTTCGTCACCTCAATCCCTCAAACTGCGCACCTGCAAGATACTCAGTTTCAATTATCAATCAGCCAGGCCAGCTGTGTCGGCTGAGGACGCTCTGATTCAACTGCAGCAAAAAACCGTCCCAAAAACTAAAACCCCGACCGGTTTTCCTTTCGGATACCGGCCGGGGTTCTTTTTCCCAGGTTTTCGAGATTTCTATGACGTCAGTTGAAATCTCTTTCGGTATCCATTTATATGTATATCCGGATTCACTCGCTCCGGAGTCGCCTGCTGGACATCTTGTTGACGTACGGTCGCAAGGCTCATGTCAATTCGGGAACCGGCCAGATGGCAAACATCGACAATCCACCACTTCGCGGCTCCCGCCGGCACTGTGTGGATCACGTTGTTTCGTCCATTGTTTTTCATGGTATTTCTCATGATTTCCATCTGCCGTTTACTTTAAAAAGCTTATATCTGCATTAACTCTCATTCCCGGAGCGCTATTTAACCGCTTTTACGCTCGTTAATCGAATCGGGAATTTAGCACAGGGCAGTCAGGCAGTCAACAAATTATTTCTGAAATGTCAAGTATATTTCGCGATAGCTATGATGAAAAATTTTAATCATAGAACTTTTATATAATTGATATTATTTCGAATCCTGCACCATCGCCCGCAGTCGGGCATGAATCGATTCAACCTGCCTGCGCGTGTCCTCAAACCCATGTGAAGTATCGATCGAGAAATCAGCGAACTTCAGTTTCTCGGCGGTCGGCATCTGGGCGGCGATACGTGTCTTCGCCTGTTGCTCGGTCAATGAATTTCGCGTCATCAACCGCTGCAACTGAAGCTCCGGTTCACACCACGCCACGATCACCTTGTCAAAACGGCGATATGACCCGGTCTCGATCATGAGCGCCGCATCGACGATGACGATCGCATCAGGATGGCGGCGTTCGACCTCAGCGAACCATTCCGCCTGGGCCTCGAAGACACGCGGGTGAACGATCGAATTCAACCGCTCACGCTGAGCTTTATCAGCAAAAACGATGGATCCGATTCTGGCCCGATCAAGTCTGCCGTCAGGGCCGATGACATCCTCGCCGAAATGCGCGACGATCTCGTCGAATGCCGGTCGCCCCGGCTCCATGACCTCATGCGCGACCTGATCCGCATCCGTGACTTCGCATCCCAGTTCGCGGAAGAGAGATAAAATGTAGGATTTTCCGGTCGCAATGCCGCCTGTCAGACCAACTTTGAGCATGGTTAAGCAGTTCGTTTGAGCCGGCGCATTTCCGCTGCGCTGATGGTGTTTTTCATGAGCATGGCGATCGTCAGTGGACCGACTCCGCCTGGAACTGGCGTCAGCCATGAGGCCTTTTCGGCCACGGTGCGAGGTTCGACGTCACCAACCAGGGTATAGCCACGTTTGCTGAGGTCCTCCATCCGTTTGGGTTGTTCAGCGTCGCTGAATATGCGTCTGATCTCTTCTTCTGTCGTAGCTTTATTCATGCCGACATCGACGACGACCGCGCCATCGCGAACGAAATCTCCCGTGACCATGGCCGTTCGCCCAATTGCCGCAATCAGAATATCGGCCTGCCTTGCAACCGCCGGCAGATCCTTCGTCCGGGAATGGCAGATGGTCACAGTCGCGTGACGGTGCAGCAGCAGCATGGCCATAGGTTTGCCGACTATGTCGCTACGTCCTATGACTACAGCGTTGGCACCGGCCAGTGGAACCTTGTAATAGTCCAGTAGAGCCATAACCCCTGCGGGAGTACAGGCGACGAGCGCGTCATCTCCACGCACCAGCTTGCCGACGTTGTATGCATGAAAGCCGTCGACATCCTTCGCCGGATCGACAGCCTCCAGAATCCGGCGCGTCTCGATCTGCGGCGGCAACGGCAGCTGGACCAGAATCCCGTCGATCTCGTCCCTGCTGTTAAGGTCGTCAACGAGTTGCAGCAACCGCTCAGTTGTCGTATCGGCCGGCAACTCATACTTCTCTGAATGAAGCCCCAGTGCCTGGCATGTTTTGACCTTGCTCCCGACATACACTTTCGATGCCGGATTATCTCCAACCATAACCACCGCCAGACCCGGCTTGACGCCCAGTTCCGCCAGTTCAATCACACGCGCCGCTACAGTCTGCTTGATATGCTCCGCCACCTCGGCCCCGTTCAACACCTGTGCTGTCATTGTCTCCTCCGATGAGTCTTTATGATCTTTTATCAAAATAAAACTGAATTGATGATGAGTCGATAATATCACACTCAGTTCAATCGAATTTCTATACCTGTCAGCCATCGCACCGATGAAAACAGATAGTTACACCCGCTCCATTGAATCTGACAACAGGTGTCATTAAAAAGTGACAAGACGACTGAACATTTTTCTTCATCTGATGGTCATGCTGTGCTATATTGAGTCTTGTCTGAATCAGCCCCAACCCCAGACGCTTCAAGCTATTGACCTGGCGATTGAAATTTCGAATCTCATAACGCTCTTATGCGGCCCAGGCAAATAGCCGGATCCAGTTCGTATTTTGTGATGATTTAAATCACTGGCAATCATCAGACTTCATCAGAATCGAACTTATATTGATTGATATTTATTGATACAGGCCCACTTTATACCTCTGAAAGCCGCCTTGGCGTTTATCACCCAAACCCTGGCAAGCGGGTTTCAACAAATTGAGCCGGTGAACTCGCGGGTTGCCTTGCTTTTCGGCGTTCATCTTTTCATAAGTTTGTCTTGACTTTTTAAGACGCAATTTTCCCTTATTTTGCGATGGCAGAACCCGGGCAGCCATGTTGAATTCAACATCTAGCTCGGGCAACCATAAACTTTTTTTCTCATTCTAACCAACAGCCATCGACCTTGGCGCAGGAATTGCAAGAAAGTTAATTGCTCCCGTTCAAGTATTATGAGAGGGGTCGACAGGACGGGGGAATTGAAACGGGGAGTTGGAAGCGAAAACAACCCCTGAAAAACCAAAGGCAGACAGGAGACAGCCAGATGAGTGCAGCGATTCAATTGATAAATCAACCCGTCGAAACCGACCACCTCGACATGCAGGTGGAGAACCAGTATAACAACATTTCACTTTTCGAGACTGCGCCGGAGCAGCGTCTGCGGCGTGCGATCAGTTACATTTCACAGATGCAGGCCGAGATTCGCACACTCCGGGAGGAGCTTGCCCGGGCCGAGCGGACTGTCACCCATTATGAGCAACTGTTGCGCAATTCGATGGTTCGCGAACAGGAACTTCGCTCGCAGCTCGCCGAAGAGATGCAGCGTTAACTGATGTCCACACTTGCGGATACGGCATCTCGCTGCTCTCTTCTGATTGCCCCGGTCGAGTTTGCACACGACGTATCGCTCTTTGCAATTGATGGCCGATTTGCTTCGGCTCCATTCCTGGCATCAACCCACCCTCCGACCCTGAAATAATTGACAATCCATTTATGACGAATCGCACGGTGAAACCGGCGATTCGTCCCCGGATCTGACTAAGATCCCGGTTATCGCCTCCTCTCTTTTTTTCTGGTGGTCGGATTGTCAAAGATGTATAATCACAACAATTTATAAGCGATTATTTAAGTAAGTAAATAAAGAATGCTCCCAGGACTAAAACATTTCCTCACTGAAGAATCCGGCCAGGACGTGGTCGAATACTCTCTCGTACTCGTGCTTATCGGCACCATAGTCATGATCTATCTGACCGGCATGGGTTTGACACTGACCAGAATCCTGCAAAAGATAGGCAACATGCTTGAATCCATGTCTAACTCAATGAGCTGATCAGAAACCGGGACTTGACAATCAAACCTGGATCGTCAAGAATACGCGTCTTTGGTCGGCACGGAATTACCGTTCCGTGGGGACCAGAGGGCCGTTAGCTCAGGTGGTAGAGCAGCTGACTCTTAATCAGCGGGTCGTAGGTTCGAGCCCTACACGGCCCATTCAATCAAATAATTGACGCGCGAAAAAGAGGAACGGGCAATCGTTTGATTGCCCGTTCCTCTTTTTCGCGCTGATTATATCGCCCGGCGTATGAACTGATTTTCTGTTATATTGGCATCGATTTGAGTAAACCAGGAGTACGAAGATGAAAATAAATCAGCCGGCCGACGCACACAGAGGCATCTTTACGCCGGCGCGCATCATTGTCATCGGCCTTGGCCTTATCCTCGCGATCGTAGCGGGGGCGAGATACCTGCGCAGTCCCGAAGCTTCGCCTGAATCTGCCGGACAAACTCAAACCATCGCTGCGCCGGAAGCAATGCCGTCAGCGCCGGTCAAAAATGGACCGAGCGATGCCAAAAACGCCACGGGGAGAATCCGGGTCCCATCAGTCATCATGGATACGGCCTTCCCTTTGCTTGAGGGTAAAAATTTACGAATCAAGGATTATGCAGGGAAGATCGTGATCCTCGATATCTGGGCGACATGGTGTGGTCCGTGTCGGGTTGAGATTCCACATTTGATAGATCTTGCCAGGGAATTCCGATCTCAGGGAGTCGAAGTGATAGGTCTGACGACAGAGGATCCCGATACTGATCGCAAAAAGGTCGAAGCATTTGTCAGGGAGTTCAAGATCGAGTACCCGATAGGTTTCGCACGCGGTGAATTCGCACGCTTTCTGTTGCAGGGCCAGGACATCATTCCTCAGACCTATGTCATAGGACGGGACGGATATCTGGTCCGCCGTTTCATAGGATTCAATGCCCAGACCAGCCCGCCCCAATTGCGCACAGCCATTGAAGAGGCCGTGGCAATGAAATAATCGCCAGTCAATTCAACTCGATTTCATTTCGACGCGAGGTGAGTAGCGACCAGCTGATAGACGGAGGCGTTGAAGACGAGGCCGACGTGGGTCCCCCGGACTTCGAAGTTGCTCTCGGGATTGTCCGTGATGCAGACCTTCCAGTCGACTATGCCGTCAGTTTTAGTGTAGATGGCCGTTTGCCGCACCGAGGGCGGAAAGATTTCCTGCATGTTATTGACGGCCTCGCAGTCGCAGAGGCTGGTGTAGCAGTCGGGCGTCGCCTCGAGGTTCTTCTTTTTGATGATTCTTTTTCTGACGCGATCGGCCGTCTGGAGCACCAGCGGATGTGAGCTGATGCCGCGGAAGGGCGAGCCGAGCGTAGTCACTGAAGCGACCCATTGCGGATGTCGCACGGTCATCGAGCGAGCGAGGACTCCGCCAAGGCTGTGTCCGATCAGATGCACCTTCCGGCCGGTCTCAGAGTGTGCTTTGTTGATCGTCGATGAGAGCTTGCCAATGAGCAGGTTCAGGCAGTCGGCATTGACTCCGATATTCGACATGTAAGGGCGATAACCAATCCGCTTGAGCCAGAAATACATCTCATAAAGATAGTAATCGTTGCCCATAAAGCCGGGGACGATAACAACCGGAGCGCCGTCTCCGTGCGGTACACCGAAACCATAGAAGACAGGCGACGATCGCAGCGCCAGCCAGTCAACTCCTGCCAAAGCCTCGCGCCAGATCGGCAACCAGACGGGCACACGCTCTGTGTGAAATGGCGCCGCTGCTGAAACTGTCGACATACAAACTCCCCCTTTCGCGAATCCGATAATTCCGGATCGCACATCCATTGTACAGGAGAAACCGGCTCTTGTGGGAAGTCCACTTTCCTACGCCTGAGACCTTGCGTCTACTTTTCTGGCGCGCCCGCGAGTCGAACGACCGGCGGCAGCCTTCATGACATGCGGCTTAATCTCTTCGACTCCGGCTGCGCGGCGCAGTTCATTAAACGACTCGTAAAGATGATCGCGCAGCAGTTCCACATCGGGCATCGATTGCGCGTCAGCCGAAAGACCGAAATAGAGGTGCTGGTCATAGCTCATGATCGCGCAGCCGCAGCCAATGCTGAATCCGATCGGAACATACGGATAATAGGCGACCATCTTTTTTCCCAAAGCGTAGAGCGGCACCTGAGGTCCTGGAACGTTGGTCGAGATGATATTGAAGGGCGGGAGTGGCAGACTGCCAGTCACAAGCGAACCGGCAAAAGACTGCATCGAAGCCGGCAACATCCCCATCATCGCGGACAGGATATTCAGCCCTTCGGCGACACGCCCCTGCTTCATCATCAAGGTCTTCTGATGGATAAAGTTGAACCGCTCGATCGGATCGACCAGATCGAGCGGGATTTCGACCGGCAGCAGAGAAACGAGATTTCCGAGAGCCCCACGTTGATCGTCATGGCGCAGGCTGACCGGGACCATAACTCTCAACACACGGCCGTCGATCTCACGTCCGTGGCTCACAACATAACGCGAAACCGCCCCGGAAAGCGCCGTCAGTACCACATCATTGACCGTCCCGTTGAGCGCCCCGCGGATCGACCTCGCCTCGGCGAATGAGAATTTATTCCAGACGAAAAGCCGCTCGCCAGAGCCCGGACCATTGAACGGCATCGGCCAGACCGGGGTCGCGAGCCTGGGCAATTCGGTCCCGATCAGTCGTACATCACCGCTCGACGATTGAATTGCCAGCGCCTGCGTCAGGTTGAGCAGCCCGTTTTGAAAATCCAGCCACCGATTCATTCCCTCCTGCATGCCGCCAAGTATCGAATCGAACAGGCGCCGCGCCGGATCAGGTCTCCGCTCACGCGGGCGAGGCTCTCGCTTCGGAGGATATGGCGCAGGCTCAGGTGAAAAGTCGAGCACTATCTTGAGCAGATCGACACCCGATACCCCGTCAACCATGCAGTGATGAACACGGCTGACCATCGCCGTCCGCCCGCCCTCGAGACCATAGATCAGATGGATGTCCCAGAGCGGTTTCTGACGGTCCATCATCGGCGTGAAGATTCGCCCTGCCAGAGCGCTCAATTCACTATCGCCGCCGGGCGGATCGATCTGAAGCTTGAAGATGTGGTGACGAATGTCGAAATTCGTATCGAACTCCCATGTCGGATGCGCGAGCTTGAACGGATCGGGCGTCACTACCTGCTGGTACCGTGGGATGAGGTGCATCTTCCCATCCATCATGGCGACGAAATCGTCAAACGGAATCTCGCCATCGAAGACACAGATGCTGCCGATATGCATCGCCGCTTCCTTCTTCTCTAAATAAAGAAAGCCCGCATCAAGAGAACTCAGTCGGTGATTTAATGCTGGTCTGGACATGAATAGTTGAAAGTTAAAAGTTGAAAGTTAAAAGTCAGGAATCGTTAAAAGTTGACAGATAATTATAATCCCTCCGCTTCCGTTCGGCGGCAGTTATCTGACTTTCAACTTTCAACTTTCAACTTAATCCGGTGACATCATTCGTCATAACCATGACGTCGTGAGTGCGGCCTTCGCGATCGATGACGAAATCGGTGAGCAGCGCTTCGGCGTGAAAGCCCAGGTGCTCGAAGATCGAAGATCTGGATCGCGCCCGTACCTGTGCTCATAGTTGACACTCCGGTGATTTTCAGTCCCGCTTCTTCTCAGCCTTCTTCTCGTCCTTGTGCTCTGAGTGTGGCATGAAGGGCAATTGAGTGGCCAGTTCAAGCCAGCGTTTCTGAACTTCGAAATAGTTGGTGACGGCTTGTTGAGCGAAATCGGCCAGCGCGGCGGCGGCGGATGACTCCTCAAGGTGAAGTCCTTCCTTGAAGGCTGCGATCGCCTTGTTGTTCTGTTTGGCGGCGAAATCCAGCCACTGTTCCTGTGCCTTGATGATTGTTTCAAGCCCATGGCCGAGATATTCGGACATCGTCTTCATCATCTCGGTCGGATTTATATGGGTACCGTCACGCAGGGCCGCGTACATCTGCTGGCTCTGCTGCGAAGCGATCTCGGACCATCGTTTCTGGGCCTCGACGAACCCCTCGACAGCCTGGCGGGCCCATTCCCCCATCGCCGGGGATGGCGCGTGGCGGTAGAGCTTCATCCCGTCTTCGATCGCCTTGACCATGAGAGCGTTCTGCTGCGCCGTCAACTCGATCCACTTCTTCTGGGCCTCGACCAGATGGTCGACCAGATCCTTGGCCCATTCCGCCGTCTGCTCCGTATTCGGGGCCTCGTGCGTCTCGTGCTCTGCTGTGTGATGTGCTTTTTCTGCTTTGGTTGTCATGATTACACTTCCTTTCGTGTTATTAGCAGGCAGTAGGCAGTAAAATACAATATTTCAACAATATTATGATTGCAAAATTGACATTTTTTGATCCACTGCCCACTGCCCACTGCCTACTTCTTCCCCTCGCGCAATTCTCTTCTGAGAACCTTGCCGACTGCGCTCTTCGGCAAGGACTCCCTGAATTCGATCACAGAGGGCACCTTGTATTTGGCAAGTTTTTCGCGGCAGAACTCGATCAGTTCATCGGCTGAAGAGTGTGACCCGCCCTTGAGCACGACGAAGGCTTTGACGGCTTCGCCACGATATTGATCGTGTATACCGATCACGGCACATTCCTTGACTGCGGGATGCGTATACAGAACATCCTCGATTTCATTGGGATAGACATTGAATCCGCTGACGATGAGCATGTCCTTTTTGCGCTGGACGATATAAAAATAACCGTCCTCGTCCATGCGAGCGACATCGCCAGTATAGAGCCATCCGTTACGAAGCGCGGTGGCCGACTCTTCAGGATTATTCCAGTACCCTTTCATTACCTGCGGACCGCGAATGCACAACTCACCCTCCTCGCCGACGGTGACTTCCCTTTCGCCGTCCTCAAGATCGACAATCCGGCATTCTGTTGACGGCATCGGGAGTCCGATGCTGCCGGGTTTGCGCCTGGCCAGCGCTGCCGTCGATGTTGCAATGGCGGACGTTTCGGTCATCCCATAACCTTCAAGCAATGACGCCCCGCTCAATGATTCGAACTGCTCGATCACTTCAACCGGCAGCGGGGCCGACCCGCTGTTGAAGCGCTGCACATGGTTGAGTCCGGCATTTACCGCTTCCGGATTGTTGAGCAGCGAAATGAAGAGTGTCGGCACGCCCGGAAAATAGGTCGGCTTGTAATTGCGAATCGCCTCGACCATCAGGTTCGCGTCGAATTTCGCGATCGGAATCTGCATCGCTCCCTGCCAGACTCCGAAGATGCAGCCGACGACCAGGCCGTAGACGTGAAAATACGGGATGACTAGAAGAAAGCTGCCTTCTCCGCGCGGAAAGAGCGGTCCGCTCCAGACCGAACACTGGATGGCCGCGGCAAACAGGTTGTAGTGGGTCAGCATTGCGCCCTTCGGAACGCCAGTCGTCCCGCCTGTGTATACCAGAGCCGCAACATCCATTTCGGCATCGATATCGACTGATGGCAGGTCCGGTTTTTCGATTTCGTCGATCAGATTCTTAAGCGAAAGCGTCCCTTCCGGTGCTGCGGGCGCCGTCTGCGGATTGGCCGAATACGAGAGCAGGTTTGTGCTGATGACGTATTCGATCTTTGTCTGCCTGATGATTCCATTAACGACTGGCGCCAGCATATCCAGCACAATCATAGCCCGCATCCCGGAATCGCTCGCGATCAGTTCGACTTCGCGCGCAGTGTAGAGGGGATTAACGTTCGCCACGATCGCCCCGAGCCGGGTGACGGCGAAGAAACTGATCAGATACTGCGGACAGTTCGGCAGCATGATGCCCACTCTGTCGCCCTTGCCGATGCCAAGGCGCGAAAGCGCCGTCGCCAGCTTGTCTGCCTCGGCCTTCAACTCTGCAAAAGTCAGGTTCGCGCCCAGAAAGGCAGTCGCCGGCCGGTCGGCATACTGCGCCGCCGTCAGATTGAGCGCCTGATAGATCGATTGTCGCGGAAAGCTCAATTCGGCCGGCACGAAATAGTCGTAATGTTTGAGCCAGCGCTTTTCAGCGTATGGAGAGGAGCCGAATGTTTGATTCACCTTCTGCGTCATTTACCACCTCTCTGAATATCAGGAATGTTTCTTTTCGTTCGGCAACTGGTAAAGGTTGTCGCCTTTATCCTTATTAATATCTTATTAATATCATTTCCTGATGAGGATCGTCGCATGCCTTCGATAAACGGGACCGTCCAGCCGAGCGCCATGACCACTTCACTCAATGGTACCCGGGCACTTTGAACGATAATCCTTGCTTCTAAATTAGTCAAGATATTTTTCGCAGTTGCGAGATAAATTCTGTATCCTGTTTGTTTTAAAGAGAATAACAAAAATACATTGAGTATCGCTTTTATGCAGGCTTTGTCCTTGGCAACGATCGGCTGAATTAAAACGGGAAAATACGTGATGAATGTTGATTTTGACCGCGTTTGCCTTATTATGATAGTAAAAATCCGCCTGATGGCGGAATGCAATGTGTGCTCGCAAACGCACAACATACTAACTATAATTATTACAGCAATAACAAGATAAAGCTGGACATTTATTCAAAAACTGTGCAATATAATCGGCATTATGACGAGGAAGAAAAAAAACGAAGAGCCGGATCGGGTATTGATCAAGCGATATGGGAATCGGCGGCTTTATAACACTGAGACGAAGAGTTACGTCAACTATCAGGAGCTGGTGAAGTTGATCCGTGAAGGTAACGACATTCAGGTGATCGATTCTAAAACGAAGTCCGATGTGACGAAGTCGGTCCTCATGCAGGTAATCATCGAAGAGGAGAAGAACGAAAAGAATCTGCTGCCGCTGCCGTTTCTCTTTCAGGTTCTGCGATCACAGGAGGAGTCGATTCAGGACTTTTTCAAAAATTATCTGGCCGGCAGTTTTCAGGCATACTTGAACACGAAGGAAGAGTTCGACCGCCGATTCAAAAGCTGGCTGGAGATGAGTCCGACGAGCCCGCACATATGGGAAAAGCTGATTCCAGGGGCCGAGGTTATCAAAGAGTTCTGGGACATGCCTAAGAAGGACGAAGAAGAAAAGTAGTTTTCAATGTTAACTGCTCAGAACTGTGTAACCTAAGTTTTTTAAGATTTTCAACGCCAAGCAGGCCAGGGTTTCATTGCCATACTTCCCTGGCTACATACCAGGTATGCATTTCAATCACTAATCGGCCGGCTTTGACAGCCGGATCGGACTGAGCGATCGTCATGGCCTGTTCGACCGACTCAGCGGCGATGACGAAGATGCCGAGCTGCACATCCGACTCCAGGGGGCCGGCGGAGACATAGTTGCCGGCATCGAGTTTTCGGCGGATATCCCAAAGATGGGCAGTCTGTAATCTCTGAGTTTCGGGCGAACTCGTCGCCGTCCAGTCTGGCCCCTTCTTCAGAAAAGCCAGATAATAGGGAGCCATCGTATATTTCGGATTCGGGTTGGATTTAATTTCAGCCAGGAGACGAACGCCGATCCCTTTCGGAGCCCACCAGTTCATGAGGCGAAGCTTGAGTCTGCCCGCCAGAATCGCCGGATCCTGGGCGGCAAGCGACTCGGCTTCCTTCAATGATGAAGCTTTAAAAACGAAGATGCCTCGCAGGTCGCCATTCCCGGCCATCGGACCGGCAGCCACCAGTTTTCCGACCTCCGCCATCCGTTTCATGTTGGCCATATGGCCTTCCTGGATTTTCTGAGTTTCAGGTGTTGTTCCGGGCGTCCACTTCGGCCCCCGCTCGAGCATCCCGAATTGATATTGATCGAGATCGAATTTCGGAGGGTCCATCGGAACCTGGGGGACCCGATCCTGGCCAAAACCGTATGCCGTCGCAATGATCATTATCCAGACGAATATATATTTCATGACTTGATCCCTGGCTGCTTATCGTTTGATTGATTTTTGACTTTGCCGACGTAGGTCGGCGCTGGGGCGCCGACCTACGTTGAATCTATTCTGTTTCCTTATAGACCCAGGCGCCGGCAATCGCTGCAAGCACGGATTGGACCAGTTCCCAGGCGATGGCCAGCCATGTCGGTCCGGCCGTGAAGAGACCCATCGACAGGTTCATAAATCCCATGTAGAAGAAGGTCAGGAACCAGACAATGAGTCCCGCGCAGGCGGCTGTCTTGACCCCCGGCCCGAATCTGGGGCGAATGGCGGCATACAGATAGACCGTCACGATCCCGACAATAAACATGAGCACCGTCGCCTTGGCGATGAACTCGCCACCGATCGCAGGGAGATTCATACTTTTCATCATCTCCTCGATCTCTTTGCCGATGACGACCATGTTCAAAACCGCTTCGCCGATGTTATAAACCACGCCCGCAACCAATCCGCCCAGCAGGACGCGACCCAGATTGATCTTTCCCATTGATGGCTCCTTGTGTTTTGGCGATGAGCGCATCGTTTCTGCCCATACGAACGACAGAAAATCCTGCGCCCCCGGGGTTCAACTGCTTTTCCAAGGTGAATCTACTTGTGGTATGGGAATGTTCCCGAAGTCATTATCCACCTCATGACCATGAATTTCCGCATGTTTTTACAACTTTTTACACAAGCAGAAAAATGCGGCCCTTCAGGATCTGGACGAATAACCAGAGGGATAATCGACAGGCGAGATCAAAAATCTCAAAGTTCCCTGATGCGGATATTACGGAATTCGACCAGCGAGCCGTGACCCAGAAATCCGATATGTCCGGAAGACCTTTTCAATCCCGGGTGCTTTTTGAGAACGGCGTCTTCGCGGACGGTGCGGAGATCCGCATCGAGGATGATGACGCCATTGAGCGTGACGCGGATGCGGGAGCCATCGGCCATTATCTCCTCAGTGTTCCATTCACCAGCGGGCTTGAGGAAGCCTGTTCGCGCAGGAATGACATCATAGACCGATCCGTGATGCTGTTCGGATTTTATTTTGCCTTTATACTTTTCGTGGCCGTCATCGAGGATCTGAATCTCCATGCCGACGTAGGCAGCGTCGCCCTCTCGAGGCATGCGAATGCCGACACCGTTATTTCCGCCGGGTTCAGTTCGAAATTCGAAACGAAAGATGAAATTCGAATATTCCCTGTCGGTGAGCAGGTTCCCGCCGCCATCGAGGGGACAGACGAGGATGCCGTCTTTGATGATGTACCCGGATCCGTGCCCGCGGACGAGCGTCCAACCTTTTGTCGACTTTCCGTCGAAGAGTGAAACGAATCCTTTTTCATCGTTCTGAGCGAAGACTGCTGCCTGAAAGAGCGTTAATAATATAATTATCACTGGAACTTTCATCCGGATTCCCCTTTTTTCCCTGGTTTTTATATGGATGGCAATTATCCCGTCGCTATTAACGAGATCGATCCTTGCGAGTATAGCACTTACACGCCGGACTGGAAGTCATGGTGACAAATCAGATGAACGACTTGCGCATAATTGATTCGCCCGTTAACATCAATATCCCCGATTAAATCAAGATATAAAATAATCTGTAATTGCAAGGATGAGGATGTATCGAAAGAAATACTTTGCAACGCTCTGTCTGGCAGCGCTGATTCTTTGTTGTCACGGAAATGCCGTACCGATGAAGGGCGCCGGGATGAACAGCTTCGAGACGGCGGCGACGCGGAATGCGCAGCTTCGCATTCAGTTGAGCTGGCATTTTGGCGGGAAGTCTCAACGTGGATGGAATCTCTATGTGCCGTTGATCAGCCGGCTGATCGAGGCCGAGGCCGACCCGGACAGCCCTGAGTTCGCAAGAGGCGTCTACCGGTGGCAGCAGGATGTCGGTCTGCAGCCCGACGGAATCGTGGATCAGGAGACCTGGATGAAGATGGTCGCGACGTTTCAGTCGCAGCGAATGAAATTCAGGCAGGCGGCTACGCCTGAGAACCTTTTTCAGGCGCCGGTGGCAGATTTTTATGATCCCACGAGGTCCGATGATCTGAGACTGGTAGACAGGGTGGCGTACGATGCATACAAACGAATGATCAGTGCGGCGCAGGCTGAATTAGGCCCGGCATCGAAATCAAATTCCGGCATCTGGCTGAAAATCATCTCGGCGTATCGTTCACCCGCCTATCAGGCGGCGCTTCGCCGGCGCTCTCCGAATTCGGGTCGGGCCGGTCTGGCGATGAGAAGCCCGCATTTCTCCGGGCGCGCTCTGGATCTCTATGTCGGCGGCGAGCCGGTCAGCACTGCCGATGCAAATCGTCGGATCCAGGTCAGTCAGCCCGTCTATCAATGGCTGGTCCGCAACGCTGCCAGGTTCGGCTTCTATCCCTATTTTTACGAACCCTGGCACTGGGAATACCGCGGATGAACCGGTCTTTCCTCAGGATTATAGCCATATGCGGAGTTCTCGCCTTGCTGCTGTCGGGCGTTTTGGCGCAGGTCAAGCAAAAGCAGGTGAAACCGGCAGTAAAGCCGCCGGCGATCACTGCTCAAGAGAACCTCACGGCCCGCCTGCAACTCTCGGAGCTCGGCTATTTCATCGATCTCAAGGCGAAGGGAAATGATGCATCGCTCAAGCATGCCCTGTATGCTTTTCAAAAGATCGAAGGGCGGCCTCGAACCGGCGTGCTGACAAGGGATGAGATGGCTGCAATCGCAGTCGCGAATGCTCCGCAGCCGATCGAGACCGGATACACCCACATCGAAATCGATCTCTGCAAACAGGTGCTTTTCGTATTTGATGCAGTTGCCGGAACGACAAAGGTCATGCACGTTTCAACGGGATCGGGCGAATGTTTCACCGAAGGTGGACGGACGCGCCGCGCGATCACTCCCACCGGCAGATATAAAATTGTCCGCAAGATCAGCGGCTGGCGTAAAAGCCCGCTCGGACTGCTCTACTATCCGAGCTATTTTTTCGATGGTGTGGCGATACACGGAAATCCGGCGGTACCGCCAAAGCCTGCATCGCACGGTTGTGTGCGGATTCCGATGTTCGCCGCAAAGGAGTTCTTCGAGTTCGCCGTCCTGGAGATGCCTGTCTACATTTACGATTCCAGTCCGGTGCCGTCTCCGCCCCCGGAACCCTGTTCTTAGTTTCCAGAGAAGAAGTTTCCAGTTTCCAGTGGAAGAAGTCTAAAGCTTTATAATATGAACCTGACTCTCAACACTTTGGACAGAAAACTTGAAAAGCAAGATATGAATTCTGGCAACTTCTTCCACTGGAAACTGGAAACTTCTTCTCTGGAAACTATACCTGTGGTTAAGCAGTTACTATGAAAAACCGATTGATCCGCATTCTTCTACTTGTCTGCATCGCTGCAATGTCATTGCCGGCTGGATTTGAAGTGGAGGCGATGCAAGGCGGCCGGCCTGTGCTGGTCATCTCGGTCGACGGCCTGGACCACCGTTATCTGCGTGACTGCGACAAACTTGGATTAAAGATCCCGACACTGCGCAAACTGATGCGAGAGGGCGAATGGACCGACGGAGTGATCGGAGTCTTTCCGACCGTTACCTGGCCGTCGCACACATCGATAATCAGCGGAGTGACGCCGGCCGTTCATGGGATTCGCGGAAACCGGCGCCCTCGCGAGGAAGGCGGCGATTATTACTGGGACGCTTCACTGCTGAAGATCAAAACTCTCTGGCACGCGACACGCGCTTCAGGCCGAAAGAGCGCTGCAATCACCTGGCCGGTGACGGTCAATGCCGAAATCGATTTTAATCTCCCTGAGTATTTTCAACGCCGCAACGGCGGCGGAATGGATCTCCAGTCGATAGAATCGAAGGCCACACCGGGTCTGGTGGAAAAGATCTCCAGGGTCTGGCCCTCATTCGCTCAGGAATGGATGAACGATCGGACGCGGGCCCTGGCGACTCGGTACCTGCTCAAATACGAAAAACCCGATCTGATCCTGCTCCACCTGGTCGATCTCGATGCGGAAGCGCATCACAATGGCCCTTTTTCGCGCGAAGCCAATGCGATACTGGAATACACCGACGAACTGATCAGCGAGATGATTTCCGATATGCCTCCGAATACCATTGTTGTGATCGTTTCGGACCACGGATTCGAGCGGGCCGACAAGGTGGTCGATGTAAATGCCGCGCTCGCCGTCGAGGGCATCAAGGGACGCGTCACACAATCTTCCGGCTATCTGACGACCGACAGCGCGGATGTCGCAAACTGGCTCAAAATACCTGCCAATGCGACAAAATACGGCATTGGCAGGCAGATCCCCGCTGAGGAACTGGCGGCCTTTGCGCCACATCTTACAGCTGACGGGAGAGCTATTCGGGCGGCATACGAACCGGCCCCGCATCATCTTTTCGGCTCCGGCAAAAACCATGAGATATTCTCAGCACCGGCCGAAATCGGCGTTCATGGCCTCTGGCCGACAAGAACCGACTATCGTTCTTCATTAATTATCTGGGGAAAGGGGATACGGGCAGCCCGGCGCCCTGAGACCTCGATGCTCTCAATTGCAGGACGACTGGCTGAATTGATGAGACTGGAGTTCCGGCCCGGAACATTATAAGTAATAGAGCGCGCTACATTTAATCAAGCTCACCTAAAAACATGTAACCAAAATGGCCGATTTCACGACTATATAAACGTGCAAGACGATATATCAGCACGCTGTATTATTGCGGATGCGAGCCGGATCATTAAGCACGACTGATCCGGCGAATTGAGTGGTAACGAACCGGATCGTGAAAAACTCTGATGGAGCCGATGGCAGATAAAACTGACCCTGGCGTTTCGGGCGTGAATCAGGTTCAGAACCAGATTCAGAACCTGATTCAGAACATGGACCCGACAGATGCGGAACTTGTCGCAGCAGCCAGAGCTGGCGATGAGGCGGCGTTCGCCCGGCTGTTCGAGAAACATAAAAGTATGGTATCCCGACTCGCTTACCGGTTCTTTTCGCGACGCGAACAGGTGGAAGATATCATTCAGGATAGTTTCATCAAGGCATATTTCGCTCTGGACAGTTATCAGGGCGGCCACGATAATTCGTTCATGGCCTGGCTCTCCAGGATTACAGTGCGAACCTGCTACGATGAATTGCGCAGGGTTCGGCGCCGAAGTGAAAGCAATATCGGAGACCTGACAGAGGATGAAGCGGCATACCTGAACGATAAGCTGCGCGACACATCAAAAGAGGGTAATGTCGAAGGCGCGGCTATCTCTCGGGATCTGTCAAACAAATTGCTCTCCAGGCTGAGGCCGGAAGATCGAGCCGTGCTGACGCTGCTCAAGCTCGAGGAATTGTCGGTCCCCGAGATAGCCGAGATCATGGGCTGGTCGACAGCCAAGGTTAAGATGCGCTCGCACCGCGCCCAGCACGGATTGCGACGGATTTTACGGAAGTTCATCTAACTACTTTAGTAAGGGGTATTGCGATGTGGAACAGAAAAAAGACCCACATTGATAACGAAAAACTGGATCGTTTCGGTGAAGAGCTCTTGCACGCCATGGAAGCGACCAGCCATGAAATCAGCACGGCGGCCAATTCGCCATTTCTATATCGACGTATCCGAGTACGGATCGAAGAGGAAGAACGGCGACGTGCGACAGAGCGCAATCAATGGTTCGTGCTGCTTTCTGGCGTGAAGCACGCCATTCCGGTTTTGACGACCATAGCTGCGATCACAATCGGGATCGTCATGTTCGATTCAGTGCAAGTGGGACAGTCGGGCGGGCGTAACGCAAATGGCGGCCTGATTATTGTCAATGATGAGCTGCCGGCTTTGTCGAGCGACGAGATGATCGCTTCTTTCGTTGGCTGGCAGGACGCCCAGCAGAATCAAGGCAGGGATGACCGATGAAAACTCAGGGAAAAGTAAAATTTCAGGTCTGGTTGATGATCTTTCTGGTATTTATACTCGGCGGGGTCACTGGAGCGTCGATCGACCACCTGTATAATACCAAATACGGCTCCTCCAGATCAGGCCCGCCGCCCGGCAGCAGGCGCCAGGCGATGATTGAGAACATGCGCCGTGATCTGAATTTGAGTGAGGATCAGGTCAAACAGGTCCGCCAGGTTTTCGAAGAGACGCGAAAGGAATCCCAGCGGCGCAGCGCCGTGGAATGCCCAGTCTTCAACGAAATGCGAGAAAAGACCCGCCAAAACATTCGCGCCGTGCTGAATCCAGAGCAGCAGCAAAAGTACGACGCAATCAACGCGAAACATGACGCCGAGCGTTCAAATCAAAAGAACGCCAGATAAGGCAGATCTGTTTTTGTGCTCTCGCCGCATTTTTTATTATGGCCGGTCTTATTGACCGGCCATTCTGCACCTAGCCGTTGCGGCAACTATTCAACCATTTGAATATTGAATATCAATCGAAGGGCATATATGAGAAAAGCGCTGTTCACGATCTGTATCTGCATACTCTTGACGACGCCGGGGAATGCGCAGGATAAGCCCGCACCTGAAATCAGCCGGATTGCACGCGCCAATGAGATCATCAGACTGGCAAAGGAAGCAATAGGCGGACAGGAGAACCTGGACTCTGTCAAAAGCCTTCAAATCAACGGTGAATTGATCATTCCCCTGGGAAGCAGACAGATGAAAGGCAATCTGAAGATCGACATGCTGATGCCCGACAGGTATTTGCGCACCACGAAAACATATCTTGGACAAATTGAGATGACCCGCGTCGAGGCGGTCAATGGGGATGAAATCTGGTCGGACAGTAAGCGATCGATGATCTCATCTCCGAGCGTCGATTCGATGGGCGGAGGTATGGGCGGAAGAGGAGGCGGTCGCGGCGGGGGCATGGGCTCAGGCGATAGCGGAATGGGAGGAGGCGGAGGCGGCCTGGGTGGAGGACGCGGTGGCGGAATGAGTGGTGGCATGGGTGGCATGGGAGGAGGCGCGCAAGGCAGGCGTCCGGGTGCCGGACAGGGAACGATCCTTGATGCTTCGCCGGAAGCGAGAGCTGCCGTAGAACGGCAGATTCGAGGCGATTACACCCGAATCATGCTGGCCTTGCTGCTCTCGTCTCCGGATGCGAACGATTATTCCTTCAGCTATGAAAATGAACTGCAGGCACGGGACGGCAAGGTCGATGTCCTGAAGGTGCTCGGTCCGGATGGTTTCGCAATGTGGATGTTGTTCGATCAAAGAACGCATCTCCCCTGGATGATGAATTTCGCATCTCCCGCAATGAGGGTTACGAGGGATCAATCAAACGAAGACGAAAACGGCGAGCCGAAAATGGTCGATGTCCAATTTTTCATCGCCGATCACAAACAGGAAGGCAAGCTGTTGCTCCCTCACAAGATCGTCAAATCAAGCAACGGTCAGACCATAGAGGAATGGACCCTCAAAAAATTCAAGCTCAATTCGAACCTTTCCCTCAAAAACTTCGAAAAGAAGGGGAAATAGTGATAAGTGATGAGTGACGAGTGATGAGAGTTCCAATATCTTGATCGGTCCCTCATTCGTTCTCCATCACCCATCACTGTTCACTTATCACTCATCACTGTTCACTTATCACTGTTCACTCATCACTCATCACTACTGCCCCTTTTTCCAGTAATTGCTGAACTTCCTGATCGGTAGTCTGACTGAAATCGAAATAGACCTGTCCGACGGCGTAAAACGGTTCGGGCGATTCAATGCAAAGGCATCCGACATTCTGAAACATGGCCTCGATCTCGCGGCAGGCTGAAGGTGGGGCGACAGGGACAGCCACCTGGATGCGAGCCGGATGAAGTCGCTCCAATCCCATAATGGCTGCGCGCATGCTGCTTCCGGTCGCCAGTCCGTCATCGACCAGAATGATCGTCTTTCCTTCCAGCTGAGGCGCAGGCCTGCCACCTCGATAAAGAGCTTCACGTCTTTCCAGCTCGGCTTGTTCACGTTCTACCGCCTTGTCGATGGCTTCCTGAGATATGTTCAGATAATCCATGACATCGTTATTGAAGACGCAAACCCCGCCGCTCGAGATTGCGCCCATAGCCAGTTCTTCCTGCCCTGGGACGCCGAGTTTGCGAACCAGCATGACATCGAGCGGAAGTTTCAGTTTACGGGCCACCTCAAAAGCCACCGGAACGCCTCCGCGAGGCAGACCAAGAATGATCGTATCAGGCTGCCCGGCATAATCATGCAGCTTCTCAGCCAATTGCTTACCGGCATCTGATCGATTTAAATAGGTCATGATCTTGAATTGAGAGTTGCATTAAGCTGGCGCAGGATCTCTGCCTTGGGTACGGCGCCGACAATACGTCCGATTTCATTTCCTCCCCGGAGAATCAGCATCGTCGGAATGGTGCGCACGCCGAAGCGTCCCGCCGTCATCGGATTTTCATCGACATTCAGCTTGGCGACCGTGACACGCCCCGCCAGTTCAACTGCCAGTTCATCGATAACAGGTCCCAGCATGACGCAAGGGCCGCACCATGCCGCCCACATATCGAGCAAAACCGGCAATGGCGAACCACCGGCGATCTGTGCGAAGTTCGCATCTGTGACTTTGACCGGCTCGGTCGAATGAAACAGCGGCGCCTTGCATTTCCCGCAAACCGGTCGAAGACTTTTACTGAGCGCTTCTTCGGACAGTCGATTGGTCGAGCCACAGACTGGACAACGTACCAAATGAGTCACATTACCTCCTTAAACAAAAACTTCCCCAAAATTGCGGAAATTCTCCCATTCGATGGCCGTTTATGATTGACCTCATCAGGGTTTACCGGCCACTATGAAAAACTCGCAAATGCTATACCTTAACCGAATCCCCAAACCAATGCAGTCTTTACAGGTGGTTTTATATGAGACTACCTGAAAGTCTGGCAGCAATTTTGCAGCATGAAAACAGCGGGTGACGGCGGTGTCAAAATCCGGGATGAATCAACCAATATTAAATGAAAGTCAGATTGGCCGGACTGGTGAAGTCGTCTTTCGCGCGCGGGGGCTGTCGAAGGTCTACCGCCTGGGCGAAGTCGACGTGTACGCCCTCCGTTCAGTCGATCTTGATCTGTATGAGGGGGAGTTCGTTGTGTTGCTGGGGCCATCGGGCAGCGGCAAATCGACGCTGCTCAACATCCTAGGAGGCCTTGATGCGCCGACGTCCGGCGAAGTGATTTTTCGCGATCACAATCTGATCCAGGCGGATGATCGCGAATTGACGCAGTTCAGACGGGAGCACGTTGGTTTCGTCTTTCAGTTTTATAATCTGATCCCAAGCCTGACCGCACTTGAGAACGTCGAACTGGTGACGGAGATCGCGAAAAATCCGCTCTCTCCACAAAAGGCGCTCGAAATGGTCAACCTCAGTGAGCGATTGCATCACTTTCCGGCCCAGCTTTCCGGCGGAGAGCAACAACGCGTCGCCATCGCGCGAGCGATCGCCAAACGGCCGGACGTGCTGCTCTGCGATGAACCGACCGGAGCATTGGACTATCCGACCGGCAAGCTGGTGCTGGAGGTTCTGCAGCAGGTCAATCAGGAATTGGGAACAACGACTGCGGTAATCACACACAATGCCGCAATCGCCGGAATGGCCGATCGTGTCATCCGCCTGCGAAGCGGACAGATCATAGAAATTCATCGCAATGAAACGAGACTGGCGCCGGCTGACCTGAGCTGGTGAGGTTGCAACTGAGATGCCCGGTGCGCTCAATCGAAAACTTTTTCGCGATCTGCTGCATATGCGCGGCCAGGTGATCGCCGTGGCGCTGGTCGTCGCCTGCGGCGTGGCGTCTTTCGTCTTACTTCGCAATACATATCGCTCGCTGCTGGCCACCAAGACCTCATATTATTACGAATATCGTTTTGCAGACGTTTTCGCGCAAGCCAAGAGGGTTCCGAAATGGATCATTCCCAGGATCGCTGAAATCCCCGGTGTTGCCGTCGTCCAGCCTCGCATCGTCTCGCTCGTGACTGTCGATTTCCCAAATGTCGAACAACCCGCTTCCGGGCTGATGATCTCGATACCCGAGAAGCGGACGCAGATGCTCAACGACCTTCACATCGAAATGGGGCGGTACATCGAACCGGGTAAACGGGATGAGATCATCATCAGCACATCACTGGCGGACAGAAACGGATTCAAACCGGGGGATTCGATCAGTGCGGTGATCAATGGCAAGTGGACAAGACTGCAGATAGTCGGAACGGCCCTTTCGCCAGAATACATATACGAAATTCGCCCGGGAGATCTCTTCCCCGACAATAAACATTTCGGCGTCATATGGATCAGCATCGAAGCACTCGAAAGCGCATTTAATATGGAGGGCGCATTCAACGACCTGACCATCTCGCTTTCGCCAGGCGCGAACGAACAAAAGGTCATTACCATGCTCGATGCGATCCTGAAGGAATACGGCGGTCTTGGTGCCTACGGGCGAGCGGACCAGACATCGAACTATTTCATCGTCAATGAACTGGCCGAGCTTCAGGTGAGCGGCACGATCATACCGGCGATCTTTCTTGGAGTAACGGCATTTTTGATCCATCTCGTGCTTTCCCGGCTGGTGCGCACTCAGCGTGATCAGATCGCAGTGCTCAAGGCATTCGGATTCAGCAATTCAACGATCGGCTGGCATTTTCTGAAACTCGCGCTCCTGGTGGTCAGCGGTGGAATAGCGCTCGGGACACTGGTCGGATGGTATTTCGGGCTGCAATTGACCGAGCTCTATACGGAATTCTTCAGGTTTCCGCTGCTCGAATACGATATGTCGGGGCAGGTTCTGCTGATCGCGTCGCTGATCACCTTCGGAGCCGCCAGTATCGGAGCGTTGAGTGCCGTCAATAAGGCGGTTTCGCTCCCCCCGGCTGAGGCTATGCGTCCGGAAGCACCCGCGAGTTTCCAGGCAAGTTTGCTTGAACGACTTGGGCTGCAAAGGTTTCTTCCGCTTTCGATCCGCATCATCGTCCGCAACCTCGAGCGGAACGTGGTCAAGGCGGTGCTGACGATCTTCGGCATTTCGCTCTCGGTCGCGCTGCTGATCGTCGGGTTCTATTTTTTCGATGCGATCGACCAGATCATCCAAATCCAGTTCAAAACGGTGTTTCGTGAGGACGCCACTGTCTTCTTCAACGAGCCACGGCCGGCGCGCACTCGTTACGAGATCATGAGCCTTCCCGGAGTAATTAAATCCGAACCATACAGAATCGTACCGGCGCGATTGAGAAACGGCCATCGATCACGCCGAACGGCGCTGCTGGGGATCGATCCGAATGGAGAGCTACAGCGACTGGTCGACAAGGACTTCAACATATATCGGCTGCCGCCCGATGGATTGATCTTGACGACAACGCTCGGAGAATCGCTTGGGGTCCGGCCAGGCGATATTCTAACCGTCGAGGTTCTGGAAGGAGAGCGCCCGGTGCTTCAGATACCAGTCGCGGATCTGGTTAATGAAGTGCTCGGCATGTCCGCGTATATGAGTCTGCAGTCTCTTAATCGCCTGTTGCAGGAAGGCGGCACAATCTCGGGAGCCCGGTTGATGGTCGACGATGCGCAGGCATCAAAACTCTACGGGCAGCTGAAACTGACTCCGGGCGTCGGCGGAGTGCTCATTCCGGGCTCGATTCTGGAGAATTTCAACGAAACACTGGCGCGGACTATGGGAACATCGACCGCCGTGATCGTCCTTTTCGCCGCCATCATTGCCTTCGGGATGGTGTACAACGGCGCGAGGATCTCGCTCTCCGAGCGCGGACGCGAGCTGGCGTCGCTCCGAGTCCTGGGTTTCACCAAACGCGAGATCAGCGTCATGCTGCTGGGTGAACAGGCGATTCTGACATTGCTGGCGGTTCCAACAGGGTATCTACTTGGCTTCGGGTTATGCTATTTGCTGACCACGTCCATCGATACCGAGATGATCAGACTGCCGCTGGTGATCAGCGGAAAGACCTACGCACTGACATTTCTGATCATCGTCTGCGCGGCGATCTTGTCTGGTCTTCTGGTGACATGGCGTCTGCGCAGTCTTGACCTGATTGAAGTACTGAAAACCAGGGAGTGAAGCGTGTCGTGAAGAAGAGAAACTTCATCTGGATTATCATTCTGGCCGTGGGAGTGATTGCGGCATTGAGCGTGGCACTGCGGCCGAAAGTTCTGCCGGTGGAGAGCGCGCGCGTCACCAGAGGTTCACTCGAACAGACGATCGACGCTGAGGGGAAAACGCGCGTCCACGATCGGTTCATCATCGCCGCGCCGGTGACCGGCAGGATGGCCCGCATAAATCTGCATCGCGGAGACAAGGTCGAGCGGATGAGCGTGATCACTACGATCGATCCTCTGCCGCTCAGCCCGCTCGATCCCCGCCAGTACGCCGAAGCGAATGCCCGCGTATCATCAGCCCAATCGATTCAACGCGAGGCCCAGGCGCTGGTCGAACGAACAAGAGTCGAATGCGATCAGGCCCGGCGAGAGCGCCAGCGCATCGAAAAACTGATCGAGACCGGCGACGCTTCGCGACAGGAATTCGAGCGTGTGCGCAACGCCGAGAGCGTCTGCCAACAGCAACTGGAGGCTGCACGGTTCAAGGTCGCGGCGGCGAGTTCGGAGGTCGAAGCCGCTCGCGCAGCGCTCATCCCCTATGCCTCCCCGCACACTGCCAGGTCTTCAGCTCCGGTTGTCGTCAGGTCGCCGGTCGCGGGTCGTGTGCTGAGCCTGGTCGAAGAGAGCGAACGCGTCGTCACGGCAGGCGCTCCGCTGATCGAACTGAGCAATCCTGCAAATCTTGAGATCGTTATCGATGTGCTTTCAACAGACGCTGTCAGAATCACACCCGGAACCCCTGTTAGAATCCTCAACTGGGGCGGGAATGGCGCTCTGCGGGCACAGGTGAGACTGATCGAGCCATCGGCGTTCACCAAAGTCTCGGCCCTTGGAATCGAGGAGCAGCGCGTGAACGTCATCGCCGACTTCATCGACCAGACCGGTCCGCTCGGTGACGGTTATCGCGTCGAGGCCGCCATCATTATCTGGCGCTCTGACGATGCTTTGCAGGCGCCATCGAGCGCGCTTTTCCGCCAGGGCGATAAGTGGAGCGTCTTTGTCATCGTGAACGGCTTCGCCAGGCAGGTCGATATCGAAATCGGACATCGAACTCCGCTGGCAGTCGAGGTACTCAAAGGGCTTCAGGAAGGCGCCGAGGTGATCGTCCATCCGACAAACGATCTCTCAGCGGGCATCCGCGTCCAGGCTAACCCTCTCAGGAAATAGACGGATAGAAGTTACTGCTGCTGCCGGAGCGCGGACGTCCCCGTCTGCATGGGCAATCCATATTACATGCGGACGGGGACGTCCGCGCTCCGGCAGCAGAGGCGAAAGTCGGCGAAGATCGGCAGGTGGTCCGATGCAACGAGCGATGTCGGACTGCGGTGCAGGCGGGCGGACTCGAGGTCGAGCGACTCGTCGAAATAGATGTGGTCAAGGTGAACGACGGGCAAAACGCCAGGGTAGGTTCGCATACGTCCCATATGAATTCGGATATCGGCGCTCTGGAAATGATCCTCCAGCATCTTCGAAGTCAGTCCGCGGGTCCATTCGTTGAAATCGCCGAGCAGGATGCGGGGGCCGATGTGATCCCCGTTGGCGAGCACATCCTCTTCCAGCAGCCTCAGCGCCTGATGCCGGCGCTCGATAAATGAAGTGCCGAGATGGACGTTGTAGATATGCAGGTATTGATCACGATGGATATCGATGTCGACGCGAAGACATCCGCGCTGTTCGCGTCCGACAACGCTGATGTCGTGGTTGCGCGTCTCGATTAAAGGGAACCGGCTGAGCACGACATTTCCATAAGCGGCTCCGCGCAGCTTGCGGTTTTCGCCGAGCGTCAGATGGTAGCCCATTTCTCTCGCGATGAAATGAGCATGATCGTTGCTCTCTTCGACGCCGTGGATCCACTGCACTTCCTGCAGTCCGACGATATCGGCATCGATCTCCTGAAGTACCTTCACGATTCGCTCGGGCCGAACGCGCTGGTCCAGCCCCTTGCATTTGTGGATATTGTAGGTTGCAACACGAAATTTCTTGATTGCACGCATAACAAAAATACAGCCTCAGTATCATCACCCGGTCTGAGATTCGGCCTGTTCGGAATCTCCTTTTTCTTCCTTCTCCTGAGCCTTGAGCTTCCCCATCTCTTTATGAAAAGCTTTCTCTTCTTTTTTCCCCTGACGGTAGAGTTGAACCGAGCGGATTAGCAGCGAGGTCGCGACCCACACGCCGAGCACGGCCAACGGCACCGTCACCGAACGCGGTTGCCAGACGGCCAGTAAAGAAACCGCGAGCAGTAGAATTCCGCCAATCAACATAATCCTCGCTTCAGCCGGACCGAGGACCCGCCGGTTGGTAATCGAGGCGCCAACGACGTTACCGAGGCGAATGGCGCCGGCCGCCGCGCTGCTGCCGCTGCTGGCCTCGAACCGCTTGCGCCATTCTCTTTTCGCCTTCTCCAGTTTTTTTACAGGCGCCGGCCGCCGTTTCGGGCTGAGAACGATTTCGGTCGCATTATCCAGATCATTTATGAACATCCGTTCCATTTCGTGGCAGATGCGGTGGTTCTCGATGACCAGATCGAGTTCCCAATTGCTGATCCAGCTCACCAGATTGAGATTGGTCGACCCGACACGGGCCCATTTCCCGTCAGAAACAGCCGTCTTGGCGTGTATCATTGAGCCATTCCATTCATAGACGCGAACTCCGGATTCAAGCAGCGGCCTGTAGCCTGAGCGAGACAGCGCCCTGACGACAGGAAGATCGGTCGCCTGCGGAACCAGCAACCGGACATCGACGCCGTCGAGTGCCGCCGCTCTGAGTGCCTGAACGTATGGCGTCGTCCCGGCAAAGTATGCGTCAGTCAGCCAGAGCGTCTCCCTCGCATTGGCGGCGACAATCTGATCCAGTCGATAAAGCCCTGCAGTGTTGGGCATGCTGGCGATGACGCGCAGACCCACGTCTCCGGCCGGCTGGATGTCGCGGGGATCAGCCAGTTCGGACCCAGGAATCTGAGTACCCAGGATGGCCCACATCTGGGCGAATGAACGCTCGATATCGATCACTGCCGGTCCGATTACCTCGACCCCGGTGTCCCGCCACGGATCGATATTCCGTTCAGCGTCTCCGACCCACATCTGTCCGACACACATCCCGGTAACGAAGGCGATACACCCGTCGACAGAGATCATCTTCCGGTGATCGCGCCCCATCCAGCCGAAAGGACTGAGCAGATTCGGCGGATTGAAACATCGAACCTCGATACCGTCATGGCGCATCTTCTGCCAGAACTTGCGCGAGGCCGAACCCCAACCGCCCATCCAGTCATAGATCAACCGGACCTTGACGCCTTCACGCGCTTTAGCCGCGAGCGCCTCAGCGAATTCATATCCCTGCTCGTCCTCATGAATGATATAGCTTTCGAAATAGATCTTCTGAGTGGCGGATCGTATTGCGTCAAGCCATACCGGATAGTTCTCCCGTGCATCTTTCAGCACACGCACGCTATTGCCCATCACCAGCGGCGCTCCCGCAGTGCGAATGGCCATCCGCTCAGACAGCAGGCGTACTTGCGATACTGCGCTGCCGGTTATTTGATTTTGGGTACCTGAACTCATATATTTCACGTTCTGTCGAAAATACCCCTGCGGAACTGTAAATAGCTTACAATAAAGTCATAGTTTGTGCATCACCCTGAGTTTTTCGACATTCAACATCGCATGGAAATCAATCGACATACCAAGAGGCTGCTTGTGGCGATGGCGCATCCGGATGATGCTGAAATCCTGACCGCAGGTACGCTCTTCCATTTGAAACGGGCCGGATGGGAATTGGGCATTTTGACCATGACCAGTGGCGATTGCGGTTCAGCGACGCATTCAAAAGAAGAGATTTCAAGAATCCGCCACAGAGAGGCCGAAACAGCTGCCTGTTTTCTGGGCGCATGGTATGGGTGCGCAGGGTTGCAGGATATCGAGATCTTCGCCAATGCCGAAAACACCAGGCGGGTCGTGGAAATGATGCGAGTCTTTGGTCCTCATGTCGTTATCACACATTCGCCTGTCGATTACATGCTGGATCACGAAGAGACCGTGCGGCTCGTGCGCGCGGCAACCTTCGCGATCGCAATTCCGCTCTACCAGACACGTCAACCGGCCCCTGCGTCAGCTGCGCGAGCCACGCCCGCGCTCTATTACGCGGATCCGGTCGAGGGAATCGATCCGAGCGGGGACCGACTGTGGCCGCAATTTTATGTCGATATCGACGAAACGCTGGAGCAGAAGCGAGAGATGCTGAGCCAGCACCGATCACAGCGTGACTGGCTGCGCGCTCATCACGGAGTCGATGAATACCTGAACCGAATGACCGAATGGGCGGCCCGCTACGGCGTCGAATGCGGGGCAAATTATGCTGAAGGCTTTCGCCAGCACCTGGGCCATGGCTATCCTCGCGAGCCCGTTCTGCAGGATGCACTCGATTCATTTATCAAAACCAGAAAGTGACAGGATATGAAACTGACGATACTTTTACTCTGCGCGGCCATGCTTGCGGGTTCGACCTGCGCAACTTCGGCCCGGGAGTCGATGACTTCCCTCTTCAACGGGAAGGATCTGAGCGGCTGGGTACACGTCGGACCGAATCCGGAATCTTTCCGGGTCCAGGATGGGACTATCATGGTTACCGGCGCGGGCAATCAACCCAACTGGCTGCGCAGCGAAAAGGAGTATGAGAACTTCGTGCTCCGCTTCGAATATATGACGCCGGGCTGGTGCGAAGCCGGCGTGCTGCTGCACGCTCCGCCCTACGGTCGACCGTCGAAGTCCGGCCTCAAGATCCATCTGCGACACGATCAGGTTGATGAAGGCGCGCGTGCGAGCGGATCGATCTATGACGTGCTGCCGCCGCTGGTACAGGCAGGCCGGCCGGCCAAAGAATGGAATCAGATGGAGGTGCATCTGAACTGGCCGCGGTTGCGCGTGACGCTCAATGGGCAGACCATTCACGACGTCGATATGCAATGGAACGAAAAACTGAGGACGCGGCTCAGACGCGGCTACATCGGCTTCCAGGATATCGGAACGCCGATTCATTACCGCAATATCGAAATTCGGGAACTCCCGGCGACGGAATCATGGACCGCCATGTTCAACGGCAGGAATCTGGATGGCTGGACCATGAGCGGGCCAGCCAGATGGTCGGTCGAGAACGGAATGATCGTCGGGTTCGACGGAGATGGCTATTTGATCAGCGACAATGACTACAGCGATTTCGAGTTTCAGGTCTACGTCAAAACCTCGAATCGCGCCAATGGAGGGATCTTCACGCGCTGGCAGTCCGAAAAACTGCGAGGTTACGAAACACAGATCTACAATGTTAACGAAGCAACCAATCCGACGGGCAGCATCTATGGCCTGGTCCCGGCTGTCGATCCGGATTCGCGCGACGGTGAGTGGTTTCTCGTGCAGATCATCTCACGCGGGAGCTACCAGGGAATTTTTATCAATGGACAGTGCGTCGCCGAATCGAACCGGCTGCAGATTCCGGACCGCGGCCGCATTGTCCTTCAAATGCACGCAAAAGGCGCTCGGATAGAGTTCATGAATCCGAGAATAAAAAATAGTTTCCAGTTGTAACTGCTTTGGAGTGCGGCGGCCCGGCGCCGCTTTGGTAATAATTTCAGCATTTGACAAAATTGAATACCAAAGCGGCGCCGGGCCGCCGCACTCCAAAGCAGTTACAACTGGAAACTGGAAACTTCTTCTCACTGGAAACTTTCATACTAAAGGAGAAAGCACTCATGGAAGAGATAAATGTCGGAATTGTTGGACTGGGGTGGGTAGCGGGAGCGCACATCCACGCATTCAACGAGATTCCCGGAGTCAGAGTGACCGCTGTCAGTTCGCGGCGCGAACTGGATGAAGTACAGCTGACCGCTCAGTACGGGACACCGATCAAGGTATTCAGGGATTACAACGCGATGCTTCAGGACCCCTCGATCAGCGTCATCGACATCTGCACGCCGCATCCGTTCCACCCGGAACAGGCGATCGCCGCCGCAAAAGCAGGCAAGCACCTGATCATCGAAAAGCCGATTTCGATCACCCATGCCGATGCGCTCAGAATGCGCAAGGCCATTTACGAAGCGGGCGTGCAGGCCTGCGTCTGCTTTGAAGTCCGGTTCAGCCAACAGGCGACCATGATCCGATCGGCGATCGACGAAGGGCTGCTCGGCGCACTGCATTATGGCGAAGTCGATTATTACCACGGCATCGGCCCTTGGTACGGGCAGTTCCCCTGGAATGTCAAGAAGGATATGGGAGCCAGCAGCCTGCTCACCGCCGGCTGTCACGCAATGGACCTGCTGCTTATGTTCATGGATTCAGAGGTCGAGGAAGTGACGAGCCTGAGCAACCGGTCGAGCAATCCGACATTCTCGCCATATGAGTACGATACGACTCTGATCACATTGCTCAAATTCAAGAACGGCAAGATCGGCAAGGTGGCTTCGGTCGTAGATTGCCTGCAGCCCTACTATTTCCATATTCACCTGGTCGGCAGTGAAGGCAGCATGCTCGACAATCGCATCTACAGCGCAAAGCTGAAAGGGATGAGCAAACAGCGCTGGAGCACGCTCGAAACCGGGCTCATCGATTCGGGTGATGTGGCTGACCATCCTTACGTCCCGCAGTTCCAGGCATTCGTCGACAGCCTGCGAAAGAGCGAGAAGATGCCGTTGACCGATTTCGACACCGCATTCGAAAGCCATCGAGTCGTCTTTGCGGCCGATCTCTCCGCGGCCGAAAAACGCACGGTCAAGATGTCGGAACTCGAGAAATAAACTGGGAGCGCAGGCATCCTGCCTGCATGTTTTTCGACACGTGCATTATTAAGACATGCAGGCAGGATGCCTGCGCTCCCAGTTGGCGCTCCCGGGCGCTCATGGGTTACTTTAGCATCGCCTCGCGTTTGGCTTTGAATTCAGTGCCCGGTTTCCACTCCGGCCATTTGTCGCCCTGCGCAACACGAAATCCGACCTGAAAGAGCAGTTGCGTGTCTTCGATCGCTCCGGCGAGATCCCAGTCCGGTTTAACTTCGTCAGTCACCTTGTGATAATCGATCGTCGTATATTCATCGCTCTTCTGCTTTCCATAATCCGCAGGTTTGCCAATGAAATCGGTTCCCGAACCGGTATAGAGCGCCGGCACTCCCTGTTTGGCGAACTCGAAATGGTCTGAGCGATAAAAGTATCCTTTTTCGGGCTCCTCATCAGGTTTGATGATACGGCCCTGTGAGGCAATGACGTCGGCCAGCACGTCATCCAGTGTCGAATTACCGTAACCAACGATTGAAATGTCCTTTGTCTTTCCCCACTGATTGAAACCGTCCATGTTGATATTGGCGAGCGTGCGCGCGTGAGGATAGAGCGGGTTGGTCGCATAATATTTCGCTCCGAGCAGGCCCTTCTCCTCAGCCGTTACAGCCAGAAACAGGACCGACCGTTTGGGGGGCGTCTTGAGCCTCGTAAATGCCTCGGCGATTTCGAGCAACACGGCAGTTCCCGAGGCATTGTCCAATGCTCCATTGAAAATCTGATCGCCCTTCAGGCTTTCGTCGCGACCCATGTGGTCCCAGTGCGCCGTATAAATGACATATTCAGTCTTCAGTTCAGGATCAGAGCCTTCGAGCAGGGCAATGACGTTGCGAGAGTCGATTTCACGGAGCTTCGTCCTGACGGTAATATTGGCTTTGGTATTGAGTGCAACCGGCTTGAAATCCCTGCTCAGCGCGGCTTTCTTCAATAAATCGAAGTCCTGGCCCGCGGCCGAGAAGAGTTCCCTCGCTTTCGTATCCGAAATCCAGGATTCGACGGCGACGCGGCCCATATTTTTGTCCGGAGTCCGGATATCGAAATTCTCCTGACGCCAGCTGGCCAATGCCGCCATCGGATATCCGGCCGGCCCGGTCTCGTGAACGATGATCACCGCCGCTGCGCCTTTCTCTGAGGCGATCTCGATCTTGTAGGTCCAGCGGCCGTAATAGGTCATCGCCTTCCCCTTGAACATCTTGTCATCGAGCTTGCCCGTATCGGACGGATCGGGAATTGCCGGATCGTTGATCAGAAAGACGACCGTCTTGCCTTTGACATCGACACCTTTGAAATCGTCCCACCCGTATTCGGGCGCGACCACACCGTACCCTGCGAAGACGACGTCGGAGTTTTCCACCTTGACCTCAGGCACATAACGCATCGAGCGCGCCAGAAAATCCTCGGACTTGAGATTCATCCGTTTACCGCCGACCTGGAAGGAGAATTCGGGCTGTGGGCTAAATCCGGCGAGCGGGACGGCCTGGACCCAGGTCCCATCGGGATTCCCCGGTTTGAGACCGATCTTTTTGAACTGGTCGGTCAGATAGTTGACCGTCAGATCTTCCCCCCTGGTCCCCGGAGCCCGCCCTTCGTATTCATCTGAGGCCAGCACATTAATGTGTTTCATGAGATCGGCGCTGCTGATGCTCTCAAGAGCAGCGCCGGTATCGACAACTACAGGGGCGGGCGTGCTTTCAGGCGCCGTCGAGCAAGCCGGCGTGAGCGCTCCGACTATGGCAAACATTGTCATGACGAGTATCTTTTTTTTCATCTTCACCTTTCGTAAACAGTAGAAAGTAGAAAGTAGAAAGTAGAAAGTAGAAAGTCATATCCTTTGGCGAGTGAAATCAGCTTTCACCTTTCTACTTTCTACTTTCTACTTTTTACTCATTTTATTTCTTCGGCGATTATGCCATCCGCCTTAAATTGTTCAAGCAGCATGTCAACCTGATCGCGTCCGCGGGTTTCGAGCGTCAGTTCGATCTCGACGCCACCCACTTCGAGATTGGCGAAGGCGCGATTGTGAGCGACATCCAGAATGTTGGCGCCGGCCTCGGCGACATGCTGACAGATTCGCGCAAGTTCTCCGGGGCGGTCACGCATGAGCGTGCGAATCCGGATCATTCGCCCGTCCTTGGCCAGACCTCGTTCGATGATCTTCATGAGCAGGTTGGGATCGATATTTCCGCCGCTGATGACGATCGCCACGTTTTTTCCGTCGAGACCGGAAATCTTGTTGAAGAGCACCGCTGCCAGGCCGGCCGCGCCGCCACCCTCGACCAAAGTCTTTTCGATTTCGAGCATCTTGAGAATCGCGCTGGCGATCTCGCCTTCGGTAACGGTAACGATATCATCGACGAAACGGCGAACGATTTCAGTGGTCCGATCTCCTGCCCGTTTGACAGCCAGTCCGTCGGCAATTGTCGGCTGCGCATCGATCTCGACTGGTGCACCTGATTCAAGAGCGGCCTTCATGCAGGCGAAACTCGCCGGTTCGACACCGATGATGCGGATGTCGGGGCGCAATTCCTTGAGAGCGACCGCCATGCCGCTGATCATGCCGCCACCGCCGATTGGAATGACGACGGCGTCGAATCGGGTCTCCTCTTCAAGAAGTTCGAGCCCGATGGTTCCCTGACCGGCGATGATCGCATCGTCGTCAAAAGCGTGAACGAAGGTCAGTCCCTGAAGCTCTGAAAGTTGGCGGGCATGAGCCAGAGCCTCATCATAATTGCCGCCATGGAGTATCACCTCGCCGCCAAGGTCCCGGGTGTTGGCGACTTTGATGAGAGGAGTGGCCTTGGGCATGACGATGACTGAGCGGATCCCGAGCCGCGTGGCGTGATAGGCCACTCCCTGGGCGTGATTGCCTGCGCTGGCGGCGATGACTCCTGCCCGGCAATCGCCTTCAGACAGTTGAAGCAGCTTGTTGAGCGCGCCGCGCTCCTTGAAACTGCCGGTCATCTGGTTGTTTTCGAGTTTGAAGTAGGTCCGGCAGCCGCAGATGCGGCTGAGCGTGTATGAGATCGGGCATGGCGATTTCGGGATCGCATCGGCGATACGCTCTCGCGCGGACTGAACGTCTGAAAAGGTGATCATTGCGGCCTGCTTGATTTTGCCAGCATCGCGGCTAGCGAACGCGCCTCGTCGACCGGCAGGTTGCTGATTTGAGGCCCGCCTTCGGTGTAGGCCTGCCCGGCGGTATCGACGCGAATCGACGCCAGACCGAGCCGTTTATCGAATGGGGTTTGCGTGATTTCGACAGCCTGAATCTTGTTCAATGGTACGATATGGGTTGAGCGTCCGAGCCAGCCCCGCCGCGTCAGAAAATAACGCTCGCCGAGCGAATACCCGAGATGTTTGTAATTCTGTTTGTTGTTGTAATGAATCAATGGGATCAGAGCGAGCGGCCAAAGTGATGACCAGCTCGGATCTCGAAAAAGCAGGACACCCGCAATGAGAAGGCAAATTAATGCTCCGACTATTGTTCCGCGACGGACGGCAAGCGGCGACACTCTGCGCCAATCCGATCGATCATCAGGAAGATCTGGAAAGATGAACGGCAGTAACTTGTCGACTTCTTCAAGATGAACGATCGGCAAGAGCACATCGCGCCCCTGATTGTCGTCGCTGCCCTCGCGTTTTCCACCTGATGTGTCGACACGCAGCGTCGCCAGTCCGAAGAACCGCCGTAGCATCTTCTGCTCGATTTCGAGTACCTGGATTCGCCTGCGCGGCAGGCTGCTCGTTCGACTGGTCAGCAAACCATAACGCCGCTGAAGATCGTCTCCCTTGCGTGACAGGGTGAAGTCGAAGAACAACAGAACCGATCCGATCACTGAAAAGATCATTCCGATAGTGAAGATAACCGTAATTCCCAGGAGTGTCATCAATAGCGTCGTCAGCGTATCCTGCTCCAGTAACTCTCTGCTGCGTCTGTATAAAAAATCGGCCGCAGTGCGATAGACCGTATCCGGCAGTATGTCGTCGGCGAAGTTCCAGATTGCTCCGGCCAGCACCAGGGCCGAAACGATATGATTGGTTGTGATCCCCGCCAGAACCAGATCTCCAATGCCTGTGCTTTTAACTACCGTCGCACCTGGTTCAGGCGCCGGTCCCATCAGATCACCGGGAGATGCCGACCTGAGAGCCTTGACCCGATCAAAGACCGCCCGGCGCAGATTCTCGGCATCCGAACGCGAAAGCACTGAAAGCGAAGCTTCTGAACCTTCTCCGCCACCCGTTTCGACCTTGGCTTCGACGACGCCGAACAGTCGCTGAATGACACCCTGATCGATGCGGATCTCCTGGATTCGATCGAGCGGGATATGGCGCTGAGTCCGACTTAGAATTCCCTGCTCTGTGATCAGATCATGCCCCTCGATTCGATAACGAAAGGATAAATAGCGCCAGAGGACCGATATGATAGTGAGGACCGAACTGATGATGATGAGTCCAAGGCCGAAGGATCGATTACCGAAGAGCAGCAGGGGAATGAGCGGCAGAATTCCACGCAATCCTCTGAGCAGCCCGAAGACAAGTGTCAGTGGATGAAGCCGGCCTTCGAAGACCGAGGCTTCACTCATAGGCGCCGCAGCAGTCTCTGCCGAATGTTCCTCAGGCGGCAGGGGCTCAGACTGCATCGTCACCTCCTGTCGCTATGAGATGATCACGCAATGCGGCGGCTTCAACGGCATCCAGACCAGGGATTGTTGTCTTTGCCGCGTGCGTCCCGGCCGTAAAGAGGACAAGTGACGAAAGTCCGAATTTTCGCTCGATCGGACCGCGCTCGAGATCGACGTGTTGAACACGCGAGAGCGGCAGCAGCCGCGTCCGGTGAAAGTAGATGCCACTGCGCGTCTCGAGTACGCGATCGTCGATACGGTAACCCCAGGCGGCATACGCGCGCCGCGGCCGCCGGATGCTCAACCAGACCAGCAGACCCGCAAACGCCAGCCATCCGGTGAGCAGCCACCACATCAGGCTCGGCCGCTCGACAGCCAGAAAGATCAATCCAGGCATGCTGATGCCAAGAAGAACGAGATACGTGATCAGATCTGTCCATTGCCATAGCCTGACCACCCGCGGATCAAGCTTGTTGAACTGCGGTCCCTCCTGAGTGATGTCTGATTGTGGCTGAATCTCTTCTGTTCCCTCTTCAAGCATTTTTAGTTCCCAGTTTCCAGTTGTAACTGCTCAGCCTTCGTTTGATTCATTAAATCATAAAGCAAGCGAATGTGGAGTGCGGCGGCCTGGCGCCGCTTTGGTAATCCATTATGCCAATTACTGCACGCGATACCAAAGCGGCGCCAGGCCGCCGCACTCCACATTCGCAATCAAGCTCAATTCACCTTTTGCCATGGGGCTGAGCAGTTACAACTGGAACCTGGAAACTATTTTATGATCTTTTTGAGCTTATCGAAATCCCAGCAGAGCAGGTAAAGTGATGCGAGCAGCATGGCTCCGGTGATGAATGGAGTGCCGGTGAAGTTCAGGCTGACTGTGATGATGAAGATGTTGAGGATAATGGGGAAGTAGATCAGGGCGCCCAGGGTCGCAGTCCGGGGGATGAGCAGCAGCAGCGCCGCCGTCAATTGACAGATGCCGATGAAACGCCAGTAGAAACCAGTCCGATACATCGCCTCGAAGAAGAAGCCGACCGGCGTCTCGATCCCGAGCAGGGTAAAACGGTTGCCGAGCACCTTGGTCAGGCCCGAAGGAGTGAATCCTATCGCCAGCAGGACGCGCGTGAAGATGGTGAAGAGGCGAAGCAGGCGGACGCTTCTCATACGCTCAAGCAGACGATCCGTACCGTCACTGATCAATCCAACGGACACGCCTGTTGCATGCTGTCCAATCTGTTCCATAGACACCTCCGAATAATATCGTCCTTCCCTCACATCCCACTCTGACTTTCTTCCTTCTACTTTCTGCTTTCTACTTTTTACTCATTCCCCCCCGTATTGAATCTCCATCCGGCGGATTCGTATGCTCGCAAACGCAATCACGGCGGCAGTGAAAAGGATCAGGCTCGGGACAGAGATGAGCGGTGAGGTGGCTGCTACGACTGTGGCCAGCGGCCCTTCGCTCATCGGCACAGGCGCCAGCGTATGCAGGTAATGCACGATGCTGATCTTCTTGAGCACGGGCGGCAGCAGAAAATTGATCCACTCCCAGCCATAAACGAGCAGCGCCGGAATGATCGGATTGCGGAAGAAGAGCCCGATGAAGAGAAAGACCGCGCCGTATCCAAGGCAGCCGAGGATCGTGATGCCGATATAATCGAAGACCTGCCAGATGCCTGGGCCGTCGAACAGGAAATTAACGTTAGCCGGATATCCCCGCGCGTAATAAAGGAAGAAGAGCGATCCGATCGTCGACAACGTGAAGAGAGTGGCGGAGGCGACGAGGCCCGACAAATATTTCCCAGCCACCAGCACCTCGCGGCGCAACGGGCAGAGGAAATAATAATGAAGGCTTTTGTCGACCATCTCGCCGCGAAAGAGGTTCATGAAGATCCACGCGCAGCCGAAGAAAACAATCGTTTGAAGGATGAGATATTCGTAAATGTATCCGAAGACCTCCTGAGACGCCGCCCAGTTACGGGTGATATCCTTGCCGCCATCCGTATGAACAATCGAGAGCAGGAACATCAGAAATACCGGAACAGCCGCGAGCAGGTATATCAGAAACGCGCGTCGTCCCCAGAAGTTCTTTGAAATTTCGATCCGCATGATCGCGCGGATCTGGCGCAGCCAGAGCGCCCAGTCGCTGCGATTTTCCGCGCGATTGACGGCGCCGGCTTCGATCATTGTGCTCATGCCTGCCCTCCTCCATTCGATCCGATCAGGTAATGATAGACCGCGTTAAGATCGTCATCGACCGGTGTGACCATTTCGATATTCATCCCGCTTTCAACGACGACGCGATTTAACAAGAGATAGAAAGCCTCGGCATTTCGCGTCTTGATGAAGAGCCCGAGTTTGTCTTCGTGCAACTGGGCTTCGACGACGTTGTCTGAAGCGAAGACTTTGGCGGCGAATTCCTGGGGGCGATCACAACGGATCATGATCTGCATCGGGTGCTCTCCCATCTCGTCGCGTACGCCCTGCACACCGCCTTCGGCCAGAATGTACCCGTTATTGATGAGCACGACGCGATCAGACATCATATCCACCTCGTGCAGAATGTGACTCGAAATGATGAGGTGGAGACCTTCTTTCGCAAGCTGGCGAAAAAGGCGCATGGTCTCAGATCGAGCCATCGGATCGAGCCCGTTGAGCGGTTCGTCGAGAACCATGACTTCGGGTTCGTGCGCGATCGATTGAGCCAGGCGGATGCGCTGGCGCATGCCTTTGCTGTATCCCGCGACCTTTCGGTTGGCCGCTTCGATCAGGTCAACGCGCTCGATGGCTTTCCATGTTCGCTCCTCGGCCTCCTTGCGCGTATAGCCATGCACACCCAGAAATGAATTGACGAACTCGTAACCTGTCATCCCCTTCGGAAACGAATCGAACTGACCGCAATACCCGAGACGTCGAAAGAGCGTCTGCGGATCGCCGGGAGATATCCCGAGTATGCTGATGCGGCCCCGCGTCGGCTGGATCAGGCCGGTCATGAGGTTCATGAGAGTCGTCTTGCCCGAACCGTTCGGCCCCACCAGCGATGTGATCCCGGGCGCGATCGACAGACTGACGCGATTGACGCCCAGAATCTCGCCGTAAAACTTCGAAACGTTCTCGAAGATGATCAGATGGTCCGGCCCGATATTCATCGCGATCGATTCCTGCTCAGATGTCTGATTCATCATGACGATATCACCTCATATGCACGTACTTTCCGCCAGAGCATATATAAACAGACCAATCCATAAACCAGAAAGACCATCCACGCCTCGCCGAGAGAGAAGATGTAGTCTTCCGAATTGACGGTCCTGAAAAACTCATCGGCCATGACGTTGAAGGCCATGCCCAGATTGAGCAGATGACCTTTCGTTGTCCCGAGGATCGCTTGAATAGCGAATCCGATCGGTGTCGGGATGATGAAGATGGCGAAGAGCGCCGCGCTCGCCGCCGTCCGCCATTTGATCCACGCCGAAAAGGCGAGCGCCAGAAGGCCCAGCGAGACAGCCCAGACCAGGCTGATCATGAAGATCCCCCGCGCGATCCAGAAATTGTTGATCATCCAGCTGCCGCCTTCAAGGTAGGACTGAAAGAGGAACAACAACAGCCCCGGCACCCAGGTGATGACAGACAACAGAATCAGCAGGACCGATAATTTGCCGAAGATGTATTCCCAGCGCGAAAATGGTCTGGACAGATAGAGCGGCAATGCGTTGTTCGCCAGATCACGTGATATCAATACCGGTCCGATGATGACCGTGAATATGAATGCCAGCGATGTCTGAATGGTGGTAAAAACCTTGAAGAAAAATCCGTTGATCGGCACTACATCGGCCGAACTGATGCCAAAGAACGTCAATGCGCTGGTGTTATGATGCAGGTAGATCAGAATCGTATAGACCAGCGGGCAGACGAAACAAAGTACGAAGAGCGCGATAAAAAGCTTGTACTTGAAGAGGTCCTGGTAAACGTAACGCGGAATCACCAGAAACCGCGACCAGCCCGCCGTCAACACGCCTTCATACGGCTTGTAATTATGTTCATAAACGGCCATCTTGTTTCTCCCCGGCTTTCTATTTTCTAATTTCTACTTTTGACTTTCTACTCATTCCATGGCTTTCAGGAAGATATCTTCGAGGGAATCGCGTTTGAAATTGAGCCGGCGGATTTGAACGTTGCGTTCGGCCGCCAGTTTGTAGAGGTCGCGAACTTCAATGCCCTCCTGAATGATCAGCTTGAGCCGCTGAGAACCGCTGACTGCGTACTCACAGCCCAGCGCTGAGAGCGATTCGGCAAAGTCGGGAGTGGCTCCGCGGGTCTCCATTTCGATGAACTTCCTGTTCGCCTTTCGCTCCTCTTCGAGATGAACGTTTGCAGCGATGCGCCCGTCCTTGAGGATCAGAACCTCGTCGCAGCATTCCTCGACGTCGCGCAAGAGATGCGAAGAGAAGATGAGATGCGCGCATCCGGAATCGCGAATTTCGCGAATCAGTTCGAGCATGCGTTTTCGGGCCGGTGGATCGAGGCCGTTCGTCGGTTCGTCCAGAAAGATCAGCCGTGGCCCGTGAACAATGGCCTGTGCCAGCTTGGCCAGTTGCTTCATGCCAAGCGAATAGGTGCCGAGCTTGCGATACCTGGCTTCGCCGAGGCCGACGTAAAAGAGCGTTTCATGCGCGCGTTCAAGAGCGGCTTCGGACGGCAGCCCCGACAGTTCGCCCATCAGGCGGACGAAATGGACGGCCGTTTGATTGGCGATGAAGGCGTCTCGTTCAGGCATATATCCGATTGCGGCCTTGATGCTTTTGCCTTCGGTACGGATATCCTTGCCGAAGATGCGAGCCGTTCCGGAGCTGGGCGGATGAAATCCGAGCAGTGTGTGGATGAGCGTCGTCTTGCCCGCTCCGTTCGGGCCGAGCAGGCCGATGCAACGTCCCTTCAGCACGCCCTGCAGATCCTGCAGGATACGCCGCTTGCCGAATTCAATCCGTAATTGATCAAGTTCGATGATTGGGTCCATCTGTCAATCCTGTCCTGTTTGCTTGCGGTTTTCGATATGACCGGCCTTTGACAATGTTACGTTCCCGCTGATACTGCGAATGCTGATCTCAGGTCCGCCGGTTCCGATCTGCGTCTGCACCCATCCCGACCGCGAGTTCCCTTCTTTGGCTGATACGTTGCCAATCTCGTTTTTAAACTCACCGGCCACACTGCGCATTCGCAGATCGGCATTCACTTCTCCTTCGAAACGCAGTGTGACATTCCCCGCGATGCCGCCGACTTCAATTCCACGCCCGTTGAGCGGGGCAAAGGTGATATCGGTGTCCCCGTCAATGTTGTATATCTCGGACTGGCCGAATGCGCGGTCGACTTTCACCCGGCCGCTGATGCCTCTGAAATCGATCCGCCCCTCGATCTGACCGGCTGTCAGATCTCCCGAAATACGCGTCGCTTCAAGGACGATATTTTTCGGCACTCTCAGAAAAACGCGATGGCGCACTTCAGGCAGAAGCGAACTGATCGAGGAGAAGAGGCTGCGTTCATCGTTCATAACGCGGATGGTCAGGTTCTCTGCTGATTGTTCGACGCTGAACTGTCGAAACTGCAGATCGTCCTTCTTCTTCGCCAGTCGAACGAGCAGAACTTCAGCCCGGTCTATATCGGCGGTCTCTATCTTCACATTTCCGCCGATTCTGTTGACGAAGACAGTGGCGCCGGGATTGAGCGGGTAGCTGCGCCGTATCTCTTCGCGGACGCTGAAGTCCTTGTCGGCGGGCGACGTATCCTCGATCGATAGCCTGGCGGCCTCACCGGGAATCTTGCGCTCGTTCAAATCAGTATAACCCGGCGTCTGAGTGTCAGCGCTCTCCTTCGGGGCCATATACCGGCTGCAACCAGAAGACAGGATGATGCCGATCAGTCCTGCAATGACCACCGGCACTATGATCGATTTCGACCTCATGATCTTAACTCCAATCAGCTCGACTCATATTTCGATATGCCCTGAAGCACAAACGGTTACGCCAAAAAACGTGATGAAGTTCCACGCGTTTGACTCTTATCAGCTTTTATTTTCAATGAATTGTCTTCCTATAAACGAACGCACGTCAACCGATGAGACAGTTTGTTGTCTCATCGGTTGACGTGTTTATGAAAGTGCGACTTGAGCCGGGCTATTTCAATCGAACCCGCTTAACGCCCGCCGCCTTTGAGCAATCCGCCGAGCCCCGAAGAACCGGGCAGGCCGAGAAAGTCGGCCGGGCTGATCCCGAGCGCGCCGTCCTCGGTATTGACCGAAAAGACGAAGCGATCATTGAGGGCATAGACGTAAGCCAGGCCGGCTTTGTCGCTCAGCAGAGCATCCAGGGCTTGCCGTGCGCCCTTCGGCGCATTCGACGTCATGCCGCGTCCAACGCCCTTTCTGAGAGGAGCCACTACAGGGCCGAGGTTCTGATAAACCATCGCCGAGAAATTGGCCTGTTTGTCTTCGGGCAGCGACGCACGGAACTTCGACGACTGAAGCAGCGTGTAGCCGGACTCACGGTATTTGATCGCATTTTCGACCAGCGTGCGGCTGGGCGCGGCGACCAGGTAACCGTAAGCGTAGACGTAATTGACCTCAAGGCCGAGATCAAGCGATTTCAGCCTGTAGAAGGTCTTGTCGCCGCTCTCGTCGTTGCTCCAGGCCAGTCCCTGCTTGCCCTTTTCGTTCATGGCCTGGTTGAGGCGCGCAACAGCGGTATCGAGTGTCCGTTGCAGGTGAGCCGGATCATCGACCTCGAAGACTGCCTTCCAGGAAGGCATCGGCAGCACCGGACCGTCGAGCGCAAAAGCGTATTCGCTGCCCAGCGGCTCGGCCAGGTCGGCTCTCAGATCGATTCCCTGCTGGGCCTGGAAGTTCTGCATCTGCTGCCACGCTTCCGGATCGGCCGTCTGCAGCACACTGAAGAGATCGTCAACCAGCGCAGTCGGCTCCTTGACGACGAAGGCCGCGACGATATTGGCATCGGGCGAGATGAATTCGAGAGCGCCCATCGGCCCCGGCGCCGCCAGCCACGACGTGAACCCCTGCTGGTTCTCCTGGAAATTGACGACCGCACGGTTGTATGGCTTGCCGCCCTTCTGCTTCACTTCGACGGCGAAGTATCGAAGGTTGGCCAGACCAAGACGCTGTGCGACTGCCGCATCCTTGTCCTTGCGCATCTCGCTGGTGAACAGTTTTTCAAGATCGGCTGCGATCAGCAGGCCCGCGCCTTCGCGATAAAGTCCCGCGATGTGAGCCCTGAAAGGCGTTGCAGCGAAGCGGCCCAGATTACGCGTCCTGACTCGTGTCGCCATCGACTTCAGCGAATCGAGCTTCGGCGATGCGGCCAGCAGATCGTTCTCCATCCAGATGTAGAACTGATCACTACCCGCGGAGGTGGCCGCGCTCATTGGGTCGGCAATGAAATGAACCTTGTTTCTGGCTTCACCCAAACCGCTGAGTTTGTTCTCGATGAAAGCCTTCATTCCGGCTGCATCGCGGACTTCGGCGATGATGACGGGCTCTTCCGGGTTGGCGCCTTTCTGTCTGATTGCCGCGCCGACGACTATCTCGTCACCAAGGTAGCTGCCGAATTCGCGGACGAACTCGATCGCATCATTTATGCCGCGACCGTTCTGCTTGCGACCGCGCTCGTTATTCCACCACTCGCGCAGTTCGGGGCTCTGCTGCAGGTTATCCTGCAGAATCCGATTGGCGTCAGCCAGCGTCGCGCTGATGTTGGGCAGGGCGACATAGAATGCCGTCTCTTCCGGCATCAGATCGAGCAGGCGGGTCGAGTATCTGTTGCCCGGCAAAGTCAGACGAGCATCGACCTCTTTCCTGACCGCTTCGGCGGCGACGATCAGATTGCGATACTTGTCGGAGTTGCGGCTCCAGCTGACTTCATCCTGTACCGGCAGGCGCTCGATGCTGTCGTGGGTCGTCATCTGATCGCCGGGTTTGAGCACCCGCTCCTTGCCCGACTGGTCGACACGGACTTCGCCCTCGATAACCGAAATGCGAGCTCCCTTAGTGCCGTTGTTGACGGAGAAGATTGTGCCCGTGACCGAGATGAGAGCATCTTCAGTCGCGACAAACAGCTTATGATCACCCTGTTTTGCAGCCTGGACGATGATGTTGCCGCGTTCGAGATTGATCGTCGATCCGGCGCCGTTTTCGGTCACCGAAAATTCAGATCGCTCACGCATCTCGACCAGCGTTCCGTCCGCCAGCTTGATGACCGCGGTCGAATTCTTCGCCGTGCGAACGCGCTCACCGCGCTCGAGCGGGCTTCCCGCCTTGATCGGCTCGGTCTTGTTGTCCGCAACCTTGTAGAGATTGCCATTCGAAGCCTCGACGATCGCGTTGAGCGTGCTAACCGAATTGGTGAACCGCTGGACCCACGGCCAGGCGATCATGCCGACGCTGATCGCGAGCACTGCGGCAACGCCCCAGCGGAGCACCGTCGACCGGAAGGCCGAGGCGGCGACGCGAGCGCGCTGTGTTTCAAGCTGCTGTGCGGTTCGGTTGCCGTTGCGCGCCTCTTTGAGCGCCTTGCGGCACGGCACGCATTCGCGGGTGTGATCTTCGAGCAGCATTGTCCGGGCGCTCGACAGATATCCCTGCAGATAAGACGGGATCAGCGACTGGAAGTCTTCACAGTTGCGAATCTGATCGACCGGCGTGATGCCGGCTTCAGCCGCAGCCTGTTCACCGGCGATCCGGGTCCAGACACGCTGGGCCGCGCCTTCGACCACTGCTCCATCCAGCTTCTCATTGCGGATCTGAGCAGTCGTCTCTTCAAAAAGTTCGTTAAGTTCTCTCTCTGTCTTTTTCATAGCAATTCTCCCGCAATTACCCGAGGATTTTCATCCCCCGGCGTCATTACGATCTTCCTCCCTCCAGAAAATCCCCAATCTCTTTTTTGACTCTCGTCCGAGCCCGGTGCAGCAGCACTCCGACTACCATTGGTGATGTCCCCATCTGATCCGCGATCTCGCGATTGTCATATCCTTCGAAATATTTCAGGACGAACATCTCGGCGCTTTTTTCGCCGAGCCCCCCGATGGCATGGCGAATCAGACCGCGAAGTTCTGCGTTCTCATGCAGCTTTTCCGGATTAAGTCCATGAGGAGTTGAATAACTGCCTGCGACATCGTCGATCGAGACCGAGTTGGTTCGACCGCGCTGTCTCATCAGGTCAAGCGAGGCATTGACCGCAGCCCGGTGCAGATAACCACCCGGACTGGGCTCAAGGTCGATATCGCCCTGACGACGGGACAATCTCAGAAAGACCGTCTGCAAGACATCCTCTGAATCGACCACGCTGCCCGTGATCCTGTAAGACGTCCTGAAGACCATCTCCTGGTGTTCGCGAAAAAGCATTTCCAGCTCCTCCCCCGGCGATTTGACCGTCTTCATTGGCTCTACCGCCCTTAAATTAGTTGCGTTGACTGGCACGTAACCCTCCTTTGAGTCTTCATCCATGAGCAGAAACGAAGCAATACCCAATCGATTAACAGATTAAGAGAAAATTTTCTTAGAAAAAAACTTGGTTTACAGCGTACTAAGCGCCTGATGGAAAAAGCTTTCCGGAATCTGGTCGAGTGTTTCAAATGTCCAGTCACCTTCTAAATGAGGATGAGTCGTCCGGACGGCGAGAGCCATCATACCTGCCCGGCGAGCGGCCTCGATGCCGGCCGGAGCGTCTTCAACGACGATGCAGGCTGCGGGTTCGATCCCGAGTTTCCGCGCAGCGGCCAGGAAGACATCCGGAAAGGGCTTGCCGCGTTCAACCTGTTCAGCTGACATGACGGCATCGAAGAACTTCGCAACCTCGAGAGAGTCAAAAACGGCATCAATATTCCCTTGCGGAGCCGAGGTGCCAAGGGCCTGCTTCCAGCCCTCGAGCTGCAACCGTGTCAGCCACTTAAGAGCTCCGGGGAGCAGTTCGAGCCCTTTGGTTCTGACGAGTGATCGATAGACCTCTTCCTTGGCTAGCGAGATGCGCGCGATAAAGTCGTCCGTCAGGTGATCGCCGAGCCGGCCGCGCAGAATCTCGTCATTCCGTTTGCCAAAGTCGGCGACATATTGTTCATAAGTTATGGTGAAATCCTCTGAAGCCATGACGACCTGCCAGGCTTCCCAGTGATAATCGGCTGAATCGATCAGGGTCCCGTCGAGATCCCAGATGACCGCCCGCAAACCAGTCTCTATCATTAATATATAGTCCTTCCATATTTTGCAGCGGTTAATACTCTGCAAACTAAATTTTCTTGTATTCAAGACTGGGAAAAAGTTAATCGCAGAGGCCGCAAAGGGGCAGAGATTTTTTGGGATATGAATATCCGGATTATTGCCCACTGGATATAATTCGAACACTGATCTTTCCTGTATATCTCTGCCCCTTTGCGGCCTCTGCGATTAATTCTTCCGAATTTAAATGCCAGAAAATTCAGTTTTCAGAGTAGTCAATGCTGCCACAGGGCTGAGGGGTTGGGAAGCGGAGCCGGTGCGAAACATCCTTCCGATCGGCTAAATTGACATGGCTTTGCGCCGCGTGCAGAATCGGTATCTGACGTCAGGGAGACAAAAAGGAAAATCATTACATCTTGTATCACGCGGTCATCGAAGATAATCAGAAGCGAAAGGACGATGCGCTCAAGCTGGCGTTGCGGCAACGCGGCTATCTGCGAAGCCTGATCGAATACTCGGCGGCATGGGCGATCCTGAAAGGCGTTGGCGCATTGCCGCGAAACCTGGCCCTCAAAGCCGGCCAGGTGATTGGAGCGGCAGCGTATCGGCTGCTGCCGCATTTAAGTCAACATGCCGAGATCAATCTGCAACTGGCTTTTCCGGAGATGGGCCAAGCTGAGCGTGAACGGATCCGTCAGGGCGCTTTTCGCAATCTCGGCCGTATGCTTGGCGAAATCAGCCGGTTTCCAAAGCTCAATCGCGGGAACATCGAATCGATCGTCCGCTATGACGGGATCGATAACTATCTGGCAGCAAAAGCCCAGGGGCGCGGGGTCATCCTGCTGACAGGACACATCGGTTGCTGGGAGCTGTCGGTCTTTGCGCATTCAATCTACGGTCATGAGATGTCATTTCTGGCACGGCGCGTCGACAATCCGCTGGTCGAACGCCTGGCCGACAGCTATCGCTCGCGATACGGCAATCGCAGTATCGACAAGAAAAACTCTGTCCGCGAAGTATTGAAGACATTGAAAGCAGGTGGAGTGGTCGGGATTCTGGCCGATCTCAACGCATCCCGTGAGGAAGGAGTATTCTGTGACTTTTTCGGGGTGCCAGCCTGCACGACTGCCGGCGTCGCGACGCTGGCTCTCAGGACTGGGGCCGTTGTCCTGCCCGGATACCTGATCTGGGACGATGAGGACCGCATTCACCGCCTTCGCTTCGACCCGCCAATCGAAACCATCAATACCGGCAACCAGAAAGAGGACGTGATCGCCAATACGGCACGTTACACCAAAGCAATCGAGACCATCATCCGCCGGCATCCCGATCAATGGCTCTGGATTCACAGGCGATGGCGGACGAGGCCGGAAGGCGAACCGGATATTTATTGAACCTCTCATGAAACTGATGATCGTGGCCGGGGAGGCGTCCGGCGACAAACACGGCGCGAAACTGGTCTCGGCCTTGCGCGCTCAGCGTCCCGATCTCGAGTTGGAATTCTTCGGATCGGGCGACGACGAAATGCGCACCGCGGGCGTCGAGACTATCGTCGATTCGCGCGATCTGGCAATCATGGGAGCGCTTGAAGTAGCGCGTGCGCTGCCGAAATTCCTTTCTGTCTTTCGCCGGTTGCGCAAAGCCGCGCATGAGCGCAAACCCGATCTGGTCATCCTCATCGACTGGCCCGAGTTCAACCTGCGCCTGGCGAAGAAGCTCAAACGCGACGGCCACCGAATCGTTTATTACATCAGCCCGCAAATCTGGGCATGGCGCAGTTACCGCATCAATTCAATCAAACGCAATGTCGAGAAGATGCTGGTCATCCTGCCGTTCGAGCAGGACTACTACCGTCAACACGGCGTTCAGGTCGATTACGTGGGTCATCCGCTGCTTGACAGCGTGCGAGTCACATCCTCACGGGAAGAATTCTGCACGCGACATAAACTCGATCCGACACGCCCGATCATAGCCCTGTTGCCGGGCAGTCGCCATTCAGAGTTGAGACACATTCTGCCGCCGCTGCTTGAAACCGCCGGCCTGCTGAGTCGAACCGATCCGCGACTCCAGTTGATAATGCCGCTCGCCGGGGCTTTCACACCTGACGGTATCCGCTCTGAGTTCGGAGTGACGGCAAATCTGAGCATAATTGAACGCGACACATACAATGCTATCGCGGCGGCTGACCTTGCCATCGTTGCGAGCGGCACGGCGACGCTCGAGACGGCTATCATTGGAACTCCGCTGATCGTCGTCTATCGGGCTTCAGTTTTGAACTGGAGGATATTCCGGCCGATGATCAACGTTCCGTTCGTCGGGATGCCGAATCTGATAGCCGGAAGCGAGATCGCGCCTGAACTGCTGCAGGACGAGCTCAACCCGCAGAGGCTGTCTGATCTGATTCGCAAAATGATCGGTGATCGTGATGGATTGCATCGAAGCCGTGAACAGTTGCGCGAAGTGCGCGTGAGGCTCGGAGAAGCCAATGCCTCTGAACGCGCGGCAGCCAGGATACTGGCCTTGCTCGGTGAGGAACACGTAACTCCGTAATCACCCTTCGAATGAACTTCGGATCTGGTCGAGGCTGCGACCTGCGCCGAGCAGCAGCATGAGCCTGATGCGCGCTTTGTGACTCGGGAGCATGCCGCCGAGGATCGCTCCCATACGTTTCAGCTGTCTGCCGGCGCCTTCATAGGCATAAGTATCGAGGACGCGGCCGCGCGGGCATCGCGACGTGATGATGACAGGTATTCCGGCGACGATAGCGCGATCGATCGCCGGTAATGCGGCAACCGTGACGTTGCCGCGGCCGAGCCCTTCGATGATCAGTCCCCTGGCGCCGGAGTCTACGGCGAAGTCGATGAACCTCCCGTCCGCGCCGGCATAAATCTTGATGACATCGACGCGTGTTTCGAGCACATCGGTCGGGATGATATCCCGGGTGACGGGGCGCCGGGTGACGATGACGCGGTCCTTGTCGACGAAGCCGAGCGGTCCGAAATCCCTGCTCTGGAATGTATCCGTCGATTCGGTATGAGTTTTAGTCGCCTCAGAGGCGGCGATGATCAGGCTGTCCATGGCGACGACCACGCCGAGTCCGTAAGTCATCGGGTCGATGGCTATGCGTACGGCCGAGCGAAGGTTTTCAGGCCCATCCCAGCTGAGTTCGCTGCTGTTGCGCATGGCGCCGACGAAGACGACAGGCTTCTCGGAATCGATCGTCAGATCGAGAAGACAGGCGGTCTCCTCGAGCGTATCAGTCCCGTGAGTGATGACCACGCCATCGACCGCCGGGTCGGTCAGTTTCGCCCGCACCGCCTGAGCCAGATCGAACATGCGATCAGGTGTGACGTGCGGTCCCGGCCAGCGACCGAAATTGATCAGGTCGAAGTCGGCGATCTGATCAAGCCCGGGCACCAGTGCGACGATCTCTTCGCCAGAAAGCGCCGGCACTGCGCCGCCCGTCACAGGGTCGATGTGCATCGAGATCGTGCCGCCTGTAAAATAGATTGCAATCCGTGGTCTCATATTGAAGGCGAGATTATCGAACATGCCCTTGCCCATGACAAGCAGAAGCAGAAGAATAGATGACATGGCTGAACGACAATCAGGCAATAGATCGAAAGATGCACCATTAAGCTCGGATATTCACCGGCTGGGCGATCTGCTGGGCGAGACCCTGCAGCGTCAGGGCGGCCGGCGCCTCTTCGAGATCGAGGAGCGCGTGCGCATGCTCTGCAAACAACTGCGCAGCAGCCATTCATCCAGGACCGAGTCGAAAATCAAGCGGGTGCTGCATGGCCTGAGCCTCGATGAAGCGATCGGCGTGATCCGCGCCTTTTCAGTCTATTTCCAACTGGTCAACATCGCCGAACAGCATCATCGCATCAGGCGCAAACGGTATTACGAACTGCACACTCCGGATCAGCCCCAGCGCGGATCGATCGCCGACACCTTTCGCCGTTTGAAAGTCGAAATGAAGGATACCGGCGACAGGGCAATGCGAACGGCCATCCAGGAGGCGGTCGACCGTCTCGAGATAGTGCCTGTCATGACCGCGCATCCTACAGAGGCAGCCCGCCGGACTCTGCTCGAAAAGCATCGCCGTGTGGCCGATCTTCTCGCTTCGTTCGACGAGACCGAGATACCCCGGCGCACTCGCGATGAATTGCAGCTCAAACTGGCGGCCGAGATTGAATCGATCTGGCAGACGGATGAGGTTCGTCATACCCGCCCGACGGTGCTCGATGAAGTCGGCAATACACTCTTTTATTTCGACACGACGCTCTTCGAAGCCGTACCGGTCATGCATGAGGAACTCGAGCGCCGGCTGGAAGAGTCATTTCCGGGAGTCAGGCTGAGGGACGGCGCAGTGCCGCTCAGATTCGGTTCCTGGGTTGGAGGCGATCGCGACGGAAACCCGTATGTCACGCCGGAGATCACCTGGGAATCGCTGCGACTGCAACAGCGGCTGGTCCTGCGAAAATATCTGGACGCAGTGGCCGGTCTGTCACGCCGGCTGAGCGAATCGTCACGGTTTTTAACAACGACGGACGAGCTCAGGGAATCGATCGCAAGCGACATCGCAGAAATGCCGGCCACGGCCGCCGAGGTGAAGCGGCGCAACCCAGAGGAGCCTTATCGTCAGAAGCTGTCGTTTATCTACCGCAAGCTGGAAAGAACGCTTCAGCGCAACCGCAATCTCGCTTCGGCGCTGCGAATCGAAGCATCAGACCACTTGATCTCGATCCGCCCGGCTCTGCCGATCATCGCGGCAATTACCGGCGGAGACGATCAGGAGAAGATGGTATATCGCCACGGCGGCGCGCTGTGGGAAGATCTGAGGCTGGTGCGCGACAGCCTGAAACAAGGCGGCGCTACTTATGCCGCCAGACTGGTAGACCGGCTCATGCGGCAGGTTGCGACGTTCGACCTTCATCTGGCAACCATGGATCTGCGGCAACACAGCGCTCGACACACGGCCGCGCTGGTTGAAATTACGCGTTCTCTCGGGATCAAACCCGGCTACGGCCAAATGGGTGAAGAACAACGATGTGCATGGCTGACGCAGGAACTCCTGACCCCTCGGCCGCTCGTGGCTGCCGACGCTCATTACAGTGCCGAAACGACCGAAACGCTCAATGTCTTCAGAGTGACGCGACGCGTGCGCGACGAGATAGCTGCCGATGCCATCCGCACATGCATCGTCAGCATGACCCGGGAGGCGAGCGACCTGCTGGCCGTCCTTGTGCTGGCCAAGCAGGCCGGGCTGATCGAAACGACCCTCGACACCTCAGAAACGGCCACACCGGAACCTCAGCTCGGAACGCGGTTCTTCGTCTGCCCGCTCTTCGAGACGATCGATGATCTTCAACGCGCTCCTTCAATCATGGAAGTTCTCTTCGAGAATCCCATCTATCGCCGAATGCTGGAACTGCGCAACAATCTGCAGGAAGTCATGATCGGGTATTCGGACAGCAGCAAGGACGGTGGGATACTGACTTCGAGCTGGGAGCTATACAAGGCGCAGGAACGACTCTGGGAGGTAGCGCGTCGTTATGGCGTCGAGCTTAAACTCTTTCACGGCCGCGGAGGAACAGTCGGGCGCGGAGGCGGCCCGAGCCACGAAGCCATTCTGGCCCAGCCCCCCGAAACGGTCGCCTCGCGAATAAAGATCACCGAACAGGGCGAAGTCATATCTTCGAAATACAGCCTGCCGGATATCGCGCTGCGCAGTCTCGAGCTGACAACGGCTGCGGTTATCGCCGCCAGCCTGCCCCGCGCCGATCGAAATGACGAATCTCTCGCCACCTGGAAAAATGCCATGGAAAGTATCTCGGCCAATGCATACGTTCGATATCGCAGCGTCGTCAGGGAGACCGAGGGATTTTACGACTATTTTATACAGGCGACGCCGGTCGAAGAATTACAGCATATGCGGATCGGATCGCGTCCCAGCAAGCGCCGCAAAGGGTCTCAGAGTCTCGACGACCTGCGCGCCATCCCGTGGGTCTTCGGCTGGACGCAGAGCCGCCACCTGCTGCCCGGGTGGTTCGCCGTCGGCTCAGCAATTGATGGTTTCCTCGATGATAATCCGCGCAAAAACCTGGCGCTGTTGCGCGAAATGTACGAAAAATGGCCGTATTTTCACAGCGTCATTTCGAATATCGAGATGACGCTGGCCAAGGCCGATTTTCAGATCGCCCGGCAGTACGCCGCGCGTACAAGCGATTCGAGTCTCGGCCGCAAAATCTTTCGCCTGATCGAAGATGAGTATCGTCGCACATGTCATGCCGTGTTGCAGATCACGGGAGAAAAGCATCTGCTCGAAAACTCGCCGGTGCTGCGTCGATCGATCACGGTTCGCAATCCGTATGTCGATCCGATGAGTTACCTTCAGGTCGAGTTGCTGGCCCGCAAACGTGCGATCGAAAGCAAGGGGGGCGGAATGCACGCCGAGGAGCGGGAGAAACTGCTCTACGCCATTCTGCTGACGATAAACGGTATCGCCGCCGGTATGCGAAATACCGGTTAATAGAAAATCATCCACAAAGTTAAACATGAATCTTCGATTCTCCACCGAAGATGAAAAAGTCCCGTATTATCTCTGTGATCTCTGTGACTCTGTGGTTTAATCTCACCACAGAGTCACAGAGATCACAGAGATAATACAGACCATTTTCAGAGCAGTGCACAAAGATTGCACGAAGGCAGGAAAATATCCTCAATCAGATGAACAGCAGATCTCGAATTCACGACTTGAAAATGATGCGCTTCGCCCTGATTATTCTGATTGCGGCGTCGGCGTTCTTATCGGGCAGTCAAGCCATGACCCAGAACAATATTCAACCATCGCGCCCGCGAGCGCGTGATATAGGCCTGGTCGTCGGCATATTGCCGGTCGGGCCTGACAATGCGATCACTGACGTTTCGGGCGTCCGCGTGGGCCAGTTCACCCTGAAGAGGGGAGACAACGTGCGGACAGGCGTGACGGCGATACTTCCGCATGGAGGAAACCTCTTTCAACTGAAAGTCCCGGCCGCCATTCACCTCGGCAATGCATTCGGCAAACTGATGGGGTCGACGCAGGTCAATGAGCTGGGTGAAATCGAAACACCAATCCTGTTGACCAACACGCTCAACGTGCCCCGGGTCGCCGATGCGCTGATCGACTGGATGCTGGCGCTTCCTGAAAATGGCGATGTACGATCGATCAATCCCTTGGTCGGAGAGACCAATGACGGATTTCTCAACGACATTCGTGGTCGCCACGTCGGGCGCGATGAAGTCTTCACAGCATTGCGGAATGCAAAGTCGGGACCCGTTGAAGAAGGATCAGTCGGAGCAGGAACCGGGACAGTCGCCTTCGGCTTCAAAGGAGGCATCGGAACGGCGTCCCGGGTTCTGCCGGTGGGCCTCGGCGGATTCACAGTCGGCGTTCTGGTGCAATCGAATTACGGCGGAGTGCTGACGATCAATGGAGCCCCTGTTGGAAGGGAGCTTGGCAGGTACTATCTGAAGGAACAGCTCGAGCCACGGCGCAGCCGTTCAGGAGCAGGAGAGTCGGGCGATCGCGCCGACGGATCCATCATCATGGTCGTCGCGACCGATGCGCCGATGGACCACCGCAATCTCAAGCGACTCGCCGCCCGCGCAATGCTTGGACTCTCACGGACCGGCTCGCCTTCGACCAACGGCAGCGGAGATTACGTGATCGCCTTCAGCACCGCTCAACAAAACCTGATTCGCACAGGCGACCGGTTGCGCGAAACCCGCACCATCGGCAACGATGCTGCTTCCCCGCTTTTCCAGGCGGTGGTCGAGGCGACTGAAGAAGCGATCTATAATTCGCTTCTTCGTGCAACGACTGTCATCGGGTACAATGGCCGTCGAATCGACGCATTGCCAATCGACCAGACGCTTGAAATTTTGAAGAGATATGGTGCGGTGAAGTGATGGGGAAATCATACTGCGGATTGCAGGACGAAACTTTTATCGACAAATCTTCGGACAGGGAGTCCGGCGTCCTGCAATCCGCAGTGATCATTATGCAAAGCTGCTGACAGCCGCTGCTTCGTCTTCGTGGACGTCAAACACCGTCAACAACTTGGTGATCGTCAGCAGATCCTTGATCCTGGCAGTGGCATTCAACAGCTTAAGCTCGCCGTCGGCGCGCTTGACGGTCGTGTAGCTGCGAACAATCTCGCCTAGCCCGCCGCTGTCCATGTACGGAACATTAGCGAGATTGAGGACGATCTTCGTCTCTTTCCGCTCGATAAGCTGATTGATTTTGTCCTTCAAATGGACGTCACCTTCCCCGAGAAGGATCTTTCCCTCCACATCGAGGATCGTAACGTCACCACTCTTTCGTTCTGTAATGGTCATGCCGGGCCTCCAATGAATATTTTTTCTTGAAAATGGTGTAGAAATGCAGCCAGAAAACTAACACAGCCTGCCAGTGATGGCAAGCTAATATGTTTCCAGTGGGAGGAAGTTTCCAGTTTCCAGTTTTCTCAGGCAGCAGATGATTGTTCCCGGTTAAACAGCTTGAGATTATTTCTTTTTTCGAACATGTTACAGATGACTGGAAACCGGAAACAGGAAACTTCTTCAACTGGAAACTAATCATGCTCGTCCCGCAAAAAATCATCGCACAACTGAATGAAAAGTGGACACGGTTCGTCGCTTATGATGACACATATCGCAGAGAATCGAATGATTATCACCAGGCGCTCGCGCGGCTTGAAGGGATGACGAGCGCAGCCATCCTTGAGCTGCTTGATCAAAATGGGACGCCCGGAGCCCTGCCGACGGCTGAATTCGATGCGGCGCCGAATTTAAGCATGGATTTTCCGCGCAGATTCAATAATCATCAGGAGGCTCGAGACTGGGCTCACAACCAGCTGCTCGATCACATCACGTTCGCAGTCGACGGCAGTCAGATCAAGCATGATCCGGATTTCAACATCCCGGTGGCGGCTGTTCAGGTGGGATGGTTTGTAAATTATCACGCCAGAGAGGGGCATTATGAAAAAGAGCAGCAACTTGAGCTATTGGCGCCCGAGGAGTTGCTGATCGAATTCAATGGAGACCGGATCGTCTCGGAGCAGCGGATCAACACGCGCCGGTTCGAAATGGAGACGGGAGCATTGTGCGGATTGATGGAGAAGATCGCTGCAGGGCGCAAGCCGGGCGATCCGCCGCCGGTGGCGCTCTTCGACAGTTCCCTCGTCATTTCTTTCGCTGACCGTTTGCAGGAGGAGATGCGCAACCGTCACGTGGCCGCGATGCTCAAGTTGCTGCGGTGTTCTGAGGAGACGGGCATTCCGCTGGTCGGGTATGTCGATAATTCGCATGCCCGCGACCTGACACACATGCTGACATCATGCTTCCCTGAGCTGGCCGAGGCGCGAAGGATCAATGATGCGCAGCTGCTCAACGACCGGCTGACCTGGGGATCGCGATCACCTTTTATGATCTGTGCCCGCGGAAGCGCCGATGCGACAAAACCAGGTGTGCTCGAGGCATTCGGCAAGTACGAACGCGGCATCGGATTCGTCTATCTCAAGACCAATGCGGCCTCGGCTCCTGCACGGCTCGAAATCCCGCTCTGGGTCTACGATCGCGGACTTCTCAATCAAGTGCTCGATATTATTCGAGCCGAAGTTGCGGTCGGCAACGGTTACCCGTATGTCATTGAAAGCGCCGATGCCGCAGCTGTGCTGACGAGGCACGATCGCGATACGTTCTATGCCATCTTTCAACGCTATGCTCAGGATAAGGGCGTAAGCGCTCGAATCTCGCAGAAATTGACCAGTAAATTCCGGCGACGATAATCGCGCTCGGCATCGTGGGGGTGAAACAGAAATGCGCGCGGTTCTTCAAAGAGTCATAAAGGGCAGCGTCACAGTCGAGGGGCGAATCACCGGCGCGATCGGCCCGGGACTGGTCATTCTGCTGGGCGTCGGCGATGGCGACGCGGTTGCCGATGCCGAACTGCTTGCCGGCAAGATCGCCAATCTGCGGATATTCTCCGACGCCGACGGCAAATTCAATCTCTCGGCGCTGGATGTTCAGGCAGGGATGCTCGTCATCCCGCAGTTCACGCTCTTCGCCGATTGTCGAAAAGGTCGCCGGCCGAGCTTCACCGATGCGGCACGACCCGAACTGGCCGTTCCGCTCTATGAAAAATTCGTCGAGATGCTGAGAAGCATGGGATTTGTCGTCGAGACCGGAGAGTTCCAGGCCGACATGCTGGTTGAAATTCACAATACAGGCCCGGTCACGATCTGGCTGGATACCGCAGAACCGTAAGCGTCAGCGCGCGCCCCTGCCCATTACAATTTAGCATCCATTCCAACCGGACTGTATTCACCCGCGGCGTCGCTCCCCGGTGAGTGGATGCGATAACCGACATCGAATTTGATATCCGGACGCAGCGTGTGAAAGACGCTGCAATATTTGACAATCGAGAGGTTTATCGCCCGTTCAAGCTTGTCGGGGTTGATCCCCTCGCCCCAGGCGTCGAAATAGATCTGAACATCGGTGTAATAGCGCGGTTCCGGGTTATGCCTGTGCCCGTCGAGCTTTATTTCCAGCCGCTCGAGCGGCGTGCGGACCTTCTCCATGATCACAACCACATCGACCGCCGAACATGAACCGATCGCTTCGAGCAGAACCTCCATCGGAGTCGGCCCTGATTCTTTGTCGCCGTCGATCTTCGTTTGATGCCCGTTGCTCGAGATGCCGGTAAACTTCAAGCCGCCATCCCAATTCAGTTTGATACTCACATCACTCATAGATTATGCCTCTAGGGATTCTGCCTGCCCCTTTGCGGTGCGGGCAGCGCCTTGCGCGGAAGGAGATCGTCGCGCATGGCGGCATTGTAGGCAAAGACGGCCACAACCGTCGCCATTTGAACCATATCTTCTCGCTGGACTCGATCGACCACATCCATATTTGAGTGATGGGATCTCGAATTGTATTCCAGCCGTTCCTGAATAAACTGGAACGCTGGAAGGCCGACAGCATCGAAGGCTACATGGTCGGTGCTCCCGACCGAGCGCGGTCCGAGGGTCGTCACGCCGAGGTCCCGCAGCGGAGCAATCCATTGCTCGAAGATACCGCGCACTGCCAGATTCCCCTGCATCCAGATACCTCGAATCCTGCCCGTCCCGTTGTCGATATTGAAACAGGCCGTGACCTTGCCGTGGTCCGGTCTCAGTTCCATCGTCGCCGGATTTGCGTAATGACTGCGAACGTATTCCCGAGACCCGAGCAGTCCCTGCTCCTCGCCGCCCCACAGTCCGATGCGTATCGTACGACGTGGTTTCGCGCCCGTTGCCCTGAGAATTCGCAGAGCCTCCATCATGGCTGCGCTGCCCGTTGCATTGTCTGTCGCGCCGGTGCCGGAATGGTGCGAATCGAAATGCGCTCCGAGGATAACGACCTGATCAGCGAGATCGGTGCCCGGAATCTCGGCTATCAGATTGAATCCGTTAGGGGTCGATTCTTCATGGAACTGCGCCTGTATATTCAGTTCAACCCTGACCGGGATATTCTTTTCGAGGATTCGAATCATACGATTGTAATGCTCGACCGCGACGACGACCGAGGGGGGAACCCTGCCAGCGTTTTCGTTGCGCGGACCGCCTGAACCGACAAAGATCGTTCCGCCGTCTGTACGCTGAGTCATCCACGACATATCGCTGCCGCCGGCAGACATGTCGCTGTCGCTGCCGCGATCGAAAACGGCCGCAACACCTTCAGCGAGCAGAAACGCCTGTAATTTCGGCTGGAAGGAACGGGCGCGCTGAAATTCGGCCAGCTCGCCATCCCTTCCGCCGGCAGCCGCAGATGATTCGCGTCGTCGATCAGATGGAATCGGCGTCGTCTCCGCCTCTTTCAGATCGGCTTCGTCCATCTTCAAAACAAGGCGGCCTTCCAGCATTCGAACCTGCCGGATTGATTGAAGCAGGACGATCTTCCCTCTCAATTTGCCTCTGAATTTATCAAAATCGGCTTCGGTACGAATCGGCGCATAGACAGCATCGGCGGAGATCGTTCCCGAGGTTCCGGGCGACCACGATTTCGGGTAGGCGATCAGCGGGGAGACCTGCGGTTCGATCATGGTAGCGTGGAAACGCGTCAGTGACCATCCTTTTCCGAAAGCGAACTCCTCCTCGTGAATATTTGCGAGACCCCATTCGCGAAACTTCTTCTTCGCCCACTCCCCGGCCTGTTTGATCTGGGGGGACCCCGTCAATCGGGGCCCATAAACGTCGGAGAGCCAGCTGACGTGCTCCATGACCTGCGAACGATTGAGCCCCTCATCGCGGATCCTTGCGATCATAGCGTAATCGATCGATTCCAGCCCCCCGGCTGATCCCTGCGCCAGAGCGCCGTTGATAATCGTCAGCGAAATCGTCATAACCGCAAGCGAAGCAATCACGCTCACAACATAACTATTAATATGATTGATGAACCTCTGCATCTCAGTCTCTCTTTTCAGTCGGTTAAATTTCGATGGGAATCTCTCTGCCGCGGGCGGTGACACGTTCGATGCCCGTTATCTTCCCCTGTCTCACAAGCATGGCGTGATCGAAGTTGTTGACCGTCGGACAAACATGGCGCGGGACCAGATACAGGTAATCACCTACCCTGGGCTCTGCCTCGCCGGCCGGGATGTTGATCGGAAGATGTTCCTCACTCGGCTTATCGGGGACATATCCCGGATGTCCGAGGACGCTGCACGTCGGAACGCCCGCATCGGCAGAGACCGATTTATGGCCGGCATCGCACGTGATGCGATGCGCCGTAGGACGACTGACGACAGCGGTGACCACAACCGCTGCCGGTCGATAGCCGTACTCGGCCGGCAACTGTCCCTGACTGGTGAAATCGCCGTAGACGACCGTCCCCGGAGAAGCCCTGTGAATGAACTGCGCATTGGCAAATGGTTTGTATGAAATGGTGCAGGGAAAGGCCGGCGTCCCGGCAGTGACCACCTCTTCGACGACAAGTCCGGCCTTGTTGAGATCCTCGACGATCTGCATGAGCTGATCGTAACCGCTGTGAGCGACTATTTCGCGCGCCGCCAGGTCCTCATACCTGCCCAACTGACCATCGTAGTAATGCAATCCGCGGAAAACCAGGCCTGATTCTTCGATCTTTCCGGCCAGGGCGATGACCTCCTCAACACGGTCCTGCTCGATGCCGGTTCTGTTCAATCCCGGATTGAGATCGATGAAGAGGCCGACGCGGCCTCCCACCCAGGCCGGCACCTGCTCGGATGTCTCGACGAGAGCCGAAATTCTCAATTCCGGATGGGCTTCCGCAAAGGCTCGGACGCGCCGCGCATTGGCTCCGACCATCGGGTAGGCGACCAGAATGTCTTTCGCTCCGGCCTCGGCGACCGTTCGGAGTTCCAGGGTCGTGGCGCATTTGACGCTGGTCACTCCTCGTTCGACCAGTTTTCGCATGACGAACCCGAGTTTCGAGGTCTTGACGTGCGGACGCCATCGCTCGGGATCGTTCCCGAGCACGCGAATGGTCGCGTCGATGTTCGCCTCGACGATATCGGGATAGATTGCCAGCGCCGGCGTCATAACTTCCTCGATACCCTCGATTCTGTAGTCATCCTCGGCCGGCAGCTTAACTTGAACGGTTTGTGGTGCTGTCATACTAGATCGTGTTCCTGTTCAATTTATCAATTTAGGCTCTTCTGAGTCGAGAGCCTCGAGTGATGGAGCTTCTTCATCCAGATTCCAGATTTCGAACAGCGTTCGCGGAACCTCCGTCACGAACCTTGACGGCCGTTGAAGAACGGTCTGTCGCGATCGGTCGGTGTCGATCAGCGGGTAACAGACATACAATTCATCCTGCGCCCTTGTCAGAGCGACATAAAAAAGCCTGCGCTCCTCTTCTTCGCCTTCCGGTTCGCGCAGGCTGCGACCTGACGGAAAACGCCCGTCGGCCGCCCAGACCAGAAAGACTACGCGCCATTCCAGCCCCTTGGCCTGATGGGTCGATGAGAGCACAAGTCGCTCGTCCTCGTCTCCGCCTGAAACCACGTCCTCTCCAACGGTCGCACCCGGAGGCGAGAAACGTTCAGTATTTATCAATGCCAGTTCGCCAAGAAAAGCTTCGGTCGATTCGAATCTGACGGCGAATGTCGCCAGCTGGCGCAGGTCTTCTTCGCGTGCTTCCGAGTTCTCATAATTCGCCTGCAAAAACTCGTTATATCCGCGTTCGAGCACAAGTTCGATCTGTTTGCCCGGCTGGTTGACGGTTTCAGGCGCTGTCAGTTCGGCGATCAAGCCGGCGAATTCGCGCCATCCGACAGCTGCCCCGCGTGAAATACCCTGGAGGATATCTTCACTGCGGGCGAGCGCCAGCGGTTCTTCATGCCCGGCCAGCTTCTCCCACAGTCGCGAGGCTGTGGCATTGCCGATCTTCGGTATCAACTTAATGACGCGCTTCCATGCCAGTTCGTCACGCGGATTGACGACCAGTCGCAGATAAGACGTCACATCCTTGATGTGGGCCTGTTCGAAGAATCGCACGCCGGAACGAACGTCGTAAGGGATACCGCGACGAGTCAGTTCGAGCTGGACCTCCATGGCGTGAAAATGCGATCGATAGAGCACAGCCATATCGCCGAGCGAGACGCCCTCATCCCGTAATTCGAGCACGCGCGAAGCGATGAAAGCCGCCTGCTGCTCGGCATCCCTCGCCGGAATGAGGGCCGGCGACTGGCTGCGGCTGGGTCTGACCGCCTGCAGGTTCTTTGGAAACTGACGCCGATTGTATGAGATCGACGCGTTGGCCAGCATCAGAATTTCAGGCGTTGATCGGTAGTTAGTCTCGAGCCTGAAGATCTGCGCATCCCTGTAACGTTCCTGAAATTGAAAGATATTGGCGAAATTTGCGCCGCGCCAGCCGAAAATGCTCTGCGCATCGTCACCGACCACCATCAGGTTGCGGTGTTTCGCCGCCGTCAGATCGACAATATCCGCCTGCAGCGTGTTTGTATCCTGGTATTCGTCGACCAGCACGTGATGAAACTGATCCTGATAGATCGCCGCGATTTCCGGCTTTTCGATCATCAGCCGCTTCCAGTTGAGCAGCAGATCGTCATAGTCCATCGCATTACGTTCGAGCTTTCGTGACTGGTAGAGCTGATCGACACGGCGGATCTGAGCTGTCAGCATCTCGAAGTGCGGATACTTCGCCGCAATCAACTGATCGAGGGGAGTATCGGTATTGGTCGCATAGCTGAACATTTCGCGTAGTACTTCGCCCTTCGGAAATCGCCGCGACTTTGTATCGATGGCTGCTTCCTCGATGCACGAATCGATAAAATCCTTGACGTCCTCGGAGTCGAGAATACTGTAATTATTGGCATATCCGAGGCTGACTGCATGCCTTCGAAGCAGCCGATTGGCCAGCGAATGAAACGTTCCGCCCCAGACGCGCCGCACATCGGCCTTGACCAGCGATTCAACACGGCCGAGCATTTCACGCGCTGCCCGGTTGGTGAACGTCACCAGCATAATCCGCGACGGAGAGATGCCCGCCTCGATCAGCCGCGCCACCCTGTAAGTCACCGTCCGCGTCTTGCCCGATCCTGCGCCCGCGATGACCAGAATCGGCCCCGCGCCCGCCGATACCACCGCGTACTGCTCGTCATTGAGCTCCTCACGGTAGTTGATCAGCGTGGTCTTCGGGGTATCCCTTTTGATGACGTAATTGCGCATATCAGATTGGTCTGGTCGTCGTCCCAGTAGTTCAGTACTGAATAAACTAAATTATCTGGCATTTAAGTCAGGAAGAAATTAATCGCAAAGGCCGCAAAGAGGGCAAAGATTTTTTGGTAATATGAATAACCGGATTATTGTCCACTGGATATATTTCGAACACTGATCTTCCCTGTATATCTTTGCCCCTTTGCGGCCTTTGCGATTAACTTCTTTGCCTTCTTCGCGGTCTTTGCGATTAATTTCTCCCAGGCTCGAATAAAAGAATATTTAGTTTACAGAGTATTCCGTACTGTGGAAACAAAGTATTCAGTCTTTCCGGAGGGCATTTAATTTGATAATCGCGCTGTGCAAAACTCGCGTGATCAAGCGCTCCCCCTCTCCGAAGACGGCCAGATCGAGCGTGATCATCTCGTGCCCGCGTTTTTCAGCCGCTTCGATCACTCTGCCGCGCATCGAAAGCGTTTCTCCGTTCCGCGGAATATCGTATTGCTGCAGCTTGCTGGAGGTGTGAATCCACGGCCCCAGAGCGACATTCTGCATAATCATTTCGTTCGCTTTGGCGATCCACCATGCCGGATGGCAAACGGCATCGCTGCCGCGATAGACAGGCGAATCATCGATCATGTCGGCAAGAAACCCGTCTTCCATCGCCGGCAGGTCGAGGACAAAGTCGAGCGATCCGAAGACCTCTCCGATCGCTATCGATTCGATCTCTGCCGGCCGCAGATCACCCGGCCCGGGCAGAGGATTTTCAGGATAGTTCACCGCATCGAGTCCCTGCAATTCCCGCGGCAGTCCGGCCCGGCCGACAGCACAAAGCATACCTGTTGAGTTGCGCAACTCGAGACTGATATCCGGCGGAGTCAGTCCTTCGATCCTGCCTTCGACGACCACCGCTTGAGCATCGTAAACCGGATTGAGGAATTTCGCAGTCATCGAACCGCGGGCCAGCCATTCCAGCCCCAGCGTCCGGACCACAGGGCGCGTCAGCCAGGCATAGATCGCGACTCCCGGTACCAGGGCGCCGGCAAAACCGTACGCGGCCGCCCCCTCGTCGCTGTGAATACGATTCGCATGATCGGCGCCGTAATTCTTCGAGACGACTTCGCAGCGTGGCAATGACTCGCCGATTTCAAGATTCATATCAGTATCACTCCGATGCGGACAATTTTGCCGGAACATAGAAATGGGCCAGTTGTCCGCCGGTATGCCAGAAGAGCACGTTTGCATCGGCCGGGATTTTGCCCGACCGAATCCAGTCGATCAGTCCGGCCATCGCTTTCGATGTATAGACAGGATCGAGGATCACGCCTTCGGTCCGCGCCAGCAGTGCGGTCGCACGCTGCGCTTCCGGTGACGGGATACCGTATCCCCGGCCAACGTATTGATCGGCCACCGTCACACTCTGATCGAGCATCGCCGGAGGCATTTCCAGCAACTCGCCGATTCCGCTGATGATATGACCGACCTCGGCACTGATCGCTTCAGAAGCATCGTCCGGACTGACGCCGATGATCTCGACATCACTCCAATCAAAGATCTGCGCGCCTGCAACTATCCCGGCCTGGGTTCCTCCCGAAGACGAACAGTGAAAAAGATGGCCGATATGCAAACCCATCGATTCGATCTGTGATTTGACCTCGGCGACGGCGCGAACGAACCCGAGGGCCCCGAGCGGAATCGATGCCCCAAGCGGAATGACTGAGACATTCAACCCATCGGCACGCAGCCTTGCCGCGACAGCTTCCATCTTCGGAGCGCGCTCATCGCGATGGCTCACAGTCACGATCTCTGCGCCGTACAATCCGTCCAGATACTGGCTCGCAGCATCCAGTCCTTCGCAGGACACAGCCGCCGGGTTGAGCACCAGAATGCATCTCAACCCGACCTTTGCGCACATCGCAGCCGTCACTCGTGCATGATTCGACTTGACTCCGCCTGTGGTGATGGCCACGTCGACACCGGCATCGATAGCCGCGGCGAGGACGTACTCCAGCTTTCGAACCTTGTTCCCGCCAAAACCCGGACCGGTATAATCGTCCCGCTTCAGAAAGATCCGCGGACAACCTCCCAGTTCGCGCGCCAGTTCAGCGCGCAGACGGGACAGTTCCTCAACCGGCGTTGGATAATGCCCGAAACTCAGCCGCGGCACTGCATTCAGTTTATCTATCGCTCTCCGATTGTCGGGGTTACTCATGTTCATTCATTGTCAGGGCGCTCGCTGACGCTCACGGTTCTGCAGGGCGCAGGGGCGCTCGCTGACGCTCACGTTCGGTTTTAATTTCCCCTGAGGGAATTCCCGTTTCAAATCCGATTTCTCAAATGCAGACGATTTTCCCGGAAATTAAGAGAACGGGCAGTTTCATTACAGGAGGTGCTATGAATTACATCGATTTCCCGGGCCCAAACAGTCAGTTCCTGTTCGAGCAGATGATGACGGATACGATAGTATTCATGATACAGATAGTATCGGTGATTGCTCTCTCCGCCTGCTTGTTCTATCTGGTGGCGCTCATCCTGCTGATGTGGCATGAGCCGGAATCGAGAGCCGCTCGACCAAAATCGCCCGCTCAGATTGCGACGACCAAAATCGCAGTCTCGACGGCAGAATCATATTCAGGAGTGCTCGTTATGCGCAACAGAGGATTGGTTCGGATCGCGACAATGGCTGGAATATTTCTCGCGGCACTGCTTGTGTCCCGGATGCTGCCGGAGATTGCCGGCATGGTCGGAGGTAGATAGACCATGACCAGTTTCCTCCTCCCTGCTCCTCCTGCCTGTGGCCCGGGGCCTGCGTTGCGCTCCGGGCATTTTTCGATCAGCCTGCGTCAGGCGCTATGAGTTTCTGGAACCGCTCGTTGTCCCTCAGTGGCTCGAAATCGATCTCGACGCGCGCCCGTGCGACATTGAAATCCCGGCGTCCTTCGATGGCCACGGTCAGATGGTCGAGCGCCTTATCAATTTCGCCCATCATCGCCGCTGCGCATGCCACGTAGTACCGAGTGAACGGATCGTCAAAACTCTCCGCCAGGTGAGCCTCGAAGCCCTTCATCATCTGTTCGTAGGCCCTAGAGGCATCGGCCATATTGCCCTGCCGTACATACGCACTGACCAGCTTCTGATTGACCTCGATCAACGTCCGGTCGCGCATCGCATGGTTCGACATTCTCAGGAAGACAAGCTCACGATAGAACTCAGAGATAGCCTCATCGTACTGACCACGGCAATTATAAATAAGGCCGAGACGAACGTACGATCCGATGATCTGCATCCCCGTCTGACCTGAGATGTATAGTTCCTGAGCATGGATCGCCTGACGGGCGGCATCTTCGCCGCGCTCGTAATCGCCGAGGTAAGTGCAGCATAAGGCGAGCTGCTGGGCGGCCCATCCCGCCTCGGGATTCAACCGCAACGCATTTTCATACTCGATTGCCGCTTCGCGAAACATCCCCTTACCGATCATCAGCGCGCGTCCAAGCGCTGCGTGAACCTGGGGGTCCTGTGGAGCGAATGAAAGCGCCCGGCGGAGCGCTCCGATCGCGTCATCGTTTCTTCCGAGAGCGACGAACGCCATCCCGAGACCGCTGTAACCGTCGGCCAGCATCGGCTTCAACTCGATTGACTTCTGCAGGTATTCGATGCCTTTTTCAAACAATTCCGGCTGATTGAGAAATTGCCCCTTCAAATACTTGGCGTAACCGAGCCCGGCATAGGCGTGCGCATATTTGGGATCGAGTTTTATTGCCCGTTCAAATTGTTTGATCGATTCATCCATGGATGCCTGGCTGCCCCCGAACATGGCGAGGTCGCCCTTGACGAAAGCCTCATAGGCTTCGACGTTTTCGGTCTCCTTCTCCTCGATTCCCTCGCGTTCGCCGCTGCGCAGGCTCAGATCGAGATCTCGCGAAAGCTGGTAAACGATCTTGTCCTGCAGATCGAAGATATCCTTCAACTGCCCGTCTATCTTGACGGTTTTGATCACCTCGCCGCTTTCGACCTCGACGAACCGGGCCGTGATGCGCAACAGATCGCCGATGCGCTGGTATCCGCCGGTGACGATCCAGCGGGCGCCGATCTCGCGTCCCAGACTGGTCGCACGCGTGGTGTCGATCTCATCCTCGAGCTTGATGTTCCAGCGACGCAGGACCTCATAAATTCGCTCGCGCCCGATGACCGCGATCCCCTCGATATTCTTCAAATCGGCTGTGACCGTTTCAGCGATTCCGCCGCCGATCCACTCGTCATCGGGATTTTTGGTGATGTTGTTGAAACTCATCACCGCGATGCTCTTGCCGATCCGGCTGTTGATCGTCCGCGTGCCGATCCCGCCCGGAGCGTTGATCTGCGTGGAATATCCGACATTGGTATCAAACGATGTTCCTGGTGTGCTTAAATCACTTTGAATCGCATCGAGATCGTCGATCAGTTCCTGCATGGTCTGGTAACGTCGATGCTGGTCCTTTTCGAGCATCCGGTGAACCAGCCGCTCCAGTTCCGGTGTGACACGGTAATTGAAGAGAGTTACCGGCAGCGGATCGGCGTGCAAAATCGCATCGACCACCGCCAGCGAGGATGATCCGCTGAACGGCAATCGTGCCGCCAGCATCTCATAGAGGACCACTCCGAGCGAAAATACGTCGCTCCGACCGTCGACCTCGCTTCCAAGCGCCTGCTCGGGCGACATGTAAGCGAACGTCCCGATCACCGTCCCCGGCGAAGTCTTCATCATATCCGTATGATAAAGGCTGGCCGTATCCGCGTCCGCATCCGGCAGCGGATTATATTTGGCTACACCGAAATCAAGAATCTTGACTCTGCTCTGCTCGTTGATCAGCACATTCGAGGGTTTGATGTCCCGATGCACAATGCCGTGCGTGTGCGCCGCCGCCAGACCGTCGGCCATCTGGGCGACAATGTCGAGGACTTCTTCTATTGTCACCGACCGCGCGACCTCCTTGATCGATCGCCCTGAAACATACTCCATGGCAATGAAACTGTACCGGGTGCCGTTTCGCACAAACTCGTCGATCTCATATATCGTCGCGATATTCGGATGATTGAGGGCGCTGGCCGCTCTCGCCTCACGTAAAAACCGGGCCCGCGCCTGTTCGCTCTCTTCTCCGTCGGCCAGCAGCATCTTCAATGCCACTCGACGATGCAGCTTGAGATCCTCAGCTTTATACACTTCTCCCATCCCGCCGGTTCCAAGGCGCTCGATAATCCTGTAATGGGAGACCGTTTCACCAATCATAAACATCAATGCCGGATCATATCAGGGGGGGCCCTTTATGCTAACGACCAATTAAAAGTCTATGTTTCATTCTCCGGCATACCCGAGCGAAATACCAGTCCGGGAAGAAAATACTAGAATCGCTCATGAGTATATGTATTTTCTGTCATGAATATTACGTTCGGATGGATTATTTACTCGCGTTACACAATGATAGATTTCGCCTGAAAACGTTATGATATGCAGGTTTATCAGAGTTCATTAATTCTCAAGCCGGATCAGGATGAAACATGATCATATCATCAGAGGAGATTATCGCCGCCGGGTCGCGTATTCGCGACGTGATACGTGAAACACCCGTTGATTATTCAACGCAACTGAGCTCGGAAAGCGGATCAAGGGTATACCTCAAGCTCGAGCACATTCAGCATACGGGGTCTTTCAAACTGCGTGGAGCTGCCAACAAGATCCTGTCACTGGATCGATCCGATCTGGATCGGGGAGTGCTGGCCGCTTCGACGGGAAATCACGGGTTGGGCGTATGCTATGCCGCCCGGCAGGCGGGCGCTGAAGCGACCATCTATCTGCCTTCCAACACCTCGGAATCGAAGATCCGTATGATGCGGGACCTCGGAGGCAACATCATCCTGTGTGACGGCGACTGCCTGACGGCCGAACTGACGGCAAGAGCTGCCGCCGAAGAGGCGGGATGCACATTCATCTCTCCCTACAACGATCTCGACGTGATTGCAGGTCAGGGAACGATCGGCCTCGAACTGACCCGGCAGATTACTCAAATCGATGCCGCGTTCATCTCTGTCGGCGGAGGCGGGTTGATCGCCGGTGTCGCAACCTGGCTGAAATCCATCAATCCCGCGATTCGTATCGTCGGTTGCTGGCCCGAAAATTCGCGAGTCATGTACGAATCACTGCGGGCCGGAGGGATCATCGAATTCCCCGAGGAGCCGACAATCTCAGAGAGCACCGCCGGCGGAGTCGAACCTGATTCCGTCACGTTTCCGCTCTGCCGGGATCTGATCGACGATTTCGCACTGGTCTCGGAAGCAGAGATCTTCGAAGCCATGCGCATCGTCGCATCGATAGAACGCTGGATCATTGAGGGCTCAGCCGGCGTGGCAGTCGCCGGATTCATCAAAACCAGCCATCTATATCGTGATTTGAATGTCGTTATCCTGCTGTGCGGCCGCAACATCCCATTCGAAAAACTGCCAGGGTGACTAACTACTCTGCAAACTAAATTTTCGGGTATTTAAATTCGGAAGAAATTAATCGCAAAGACCGCAAAGGGGCAAAGAATTAATCGCAAAGGCCGCAAAGAGGCAAAGGCCGCAAAGGGGTAAAGATATACAGGCAAGATCAGTGTTCGAATTATATCCAATGGGCAATAATCCGAATATTCATATCACCAAAAAATCTTTGCTCCTTTGCGGCCTTTGCGATTAAATTCTTTGCGCATCTTCGCGGCCTTTGCGATTAATTTCTTCACGAATTTAAATGCCAGATAATTCAGTTTACAGAGTACTGAGATTACGGAATTCTGGTTGCCAGAACTTTATCCACGCGTCTTTTATCCATATCCATGACTTCAAAGCGCCAGCCGTTAAACTCGACCTGATCCGCGACCGCGGGAATGCGTCCGAGGCGCGCCATCAGGAAGCCTCCCAGCGTTTGAAAGTCCCCGGTCTCTTCGTCCGGCATGTATTTTATTCCAAGCGCTTTTTTGAGATCAGGAATTGAAAGCGCCCCGTCGAGCAGAAAAGAACCGTCATGACGCCGAACGATCCGCTCTTCATCGATTTCATTCATCGAGGGGATGTCGCCTACCAGGGCATCGAGGATGTCATTGACCGTCACCAGCCCTTCGACGCCGCCGTGTTCATCAATCACGATCCCCATATGACGGCGGGAGGATCTGAACATCTCGATCGCCTTGAAGGCGGGCATGGTTACAGGTAAAAAAAGCGCGGGGTTGAGCACTGCAGTGATGTCAAAAGGATCACCGTTCAGCTCTCGAGCCAGAAGGTCCTTTGCACGAACAACGCCGGCAATATTATCCAACTCACTGTTGATTACAGGATATCTTGAGAGACGGTGGTTGGTGATGGTTTCTTTGATGACGTCCGGCGGATCATCGAGATCAAGAAAGATGATGTCGGGGCGCGGAACCATGAGCTGGCTGACCGAGCGATCACCCAAATGGAAGGTCCTCTCGATCAGATCGCGCTCGGCCTCTTCAAAGACTCCGGCGTGAATGCCCTGTTCGATGAGCACTTTAATCTCATCCTCGGTTATCGGCGGGTCGCTCGATTCGCGCATCCCGATAAGCCGCAGCAATCCGTTCGTCGACCACTCCAGCAGCCCCACCACAGGCGATGTCATGCCTGACAGTCTTTTCATCGGCGCCGCTATCAACGAAGCGATTCTTTCAGGCGAGTGCAGAGCCAGTCGCTTGGGAATCAATTCGCCTATCACCAGCGAAAGGTAGGTGATGACCAGAACGACCAGTCCAAAGCTGATTTCGTCGGCGTAGGGCTCAATAATTCGATATTTCTTCAAAAACGGCGCGAACTGTTCGGCAATCGTTGCTCCGCCAAAAGCGCCCGCCAGGATGCCGACAAGCGTAATCCCTATCTGAACCGTCGACAGAAATGATCCGGGATTATTGGCGATTTCCAGCGCCGCCTGCGCCCCTTTATCGCCATCGCTCGAGCGATTCTGCAACCGCGCCTTGCGCGCCGAGACAATGGCCATCTCCGACATCGAAAAAATACCGTTGGCAATCAACAGCACGACTATGAAAATAATTTCAAATGCAATTTCACCCATATTTTTGGCGATCCTGATGTCCCGATGTGATGGCGCGATTTTAACATGATTCCCGCACGAGTCGGTCAGCTGTAAAAAAAGCGGTGGATCAAACGATCCACCGCATCAAGGAGTCCATCAACTAAGCACCAGCTACGGAAGTAACTCGTCAAAAATTTTTCCAGGAAAGTATCGCTCTCCCTCTACTTGTTTCTACTGCTCCCGGTTCGTGAAAAAGTAACTGATTCCGAGAATGAAGGTATTCTGGTTGTTGCGTGTCTCACCCAACGAATTGGTGAAGAACTGCCGGTTCGAAAAATCCCTGCGGAACTCGAACCGCGTGAGCAGATTACCCGCCAGCTTCATCTCCTGAGTCAGCGTAATGTCCTTGACGGTCTGGCCGAGGCCGGTTCGCAGCCCGTCCTTGTCGTTGAATACTTCGAATCGCGGCGAGAAAGCGAATCGATCATTGAAAGCATAGCGAAAATAGCCCGCGAAGCCCGTCCAGGATCCGCGCGTTCCGGCGTCGTCAGCGTCAGAGCCGTAGACGAAATTGCCCATGAGGGTCAGTTTGTCGGTAGCGACGAACGAAGCGACCGTATCAGCGACGTGGCGCCAGTTATCACGCGATGAGATGTCCGGCACATTGGCGAGCGGCGCTTCGGGGCCTGTCAGATAGGTCTGCGTCAGGGCCAGTCGCGATGTCGGCGCGTAATTCACCTGAAATCCGACTGTTTTTCCGGCCGTCCCGTTGACGTTGTTTTCATAGATATTGTCCCAGCCGTTGAAGAGAAATCCGCTGACGGCCACCTTGTCGCTGAAGGAATATTTGGCTCGGAACCCGGCGTGATAGTAAGGTCCAAAAGCAAAGAGCCAGCCGCGCGAATAGTTAAAATTGTCCTTCGTGTCGACGACTTCGAGTCCGACCGGAGTGTACATCTTGCCGAAATCGATAGTCAGGCCGCTGCCGATCGGCGCGACATAGCTGGCATAAGCCTGCAGGACATGCTTTGTGCCGTCATTTCTCGATGAATCGCTGACGGAGATGATGCGATCGACCGTCTCACCGAGACCGAGGTCGATTCGGAACCCGAGCGGACTGTCCTTCGAATTCTTCCTCTCGAGTCCGACCCTGGCCATCTGCAGGCTGAATGAATTGTGGCGAACGTCGAACGCGCGCCCCTGCGTGAACATATCCACCTTGTTGTTGTTAAAGCTGTAGTAACCGTCGACGACTCCGCTGACCTCGACATCTTTGAAGAATTTGAGAAGGCCATCCTCCTGCTTTTTGCCGTCATCCTGCTGCTGAACGGGCATCTCTTCGCGGACCGGAGCGACTGAATTAGCGGTCGAGGCAGTCAGAACGCCGGCTGGCTCGGCAGACGGATCGCCCTGACGGCCCAGCTTCTGCTCGAGCTGCCTGACGCGCTCCTCGAGCGCCTCGATGATTCGTGTCATCTCGATGGTTGTGCGGCCATCGGTACTGGCGGTCCTGGATTCGACTCCTCTACCGGATTTAGTTTCGTCATGGCCATCAACCGGGATAATGATCGGCGGGATGACGATCGGAAGTCCGGTCGTCGACGCCTGAGCAGGCAGCGAAAAGAGCGGGCTCAAAGCCAGCAGGCCGATGATCGAGAGGTTGAGTGTGGGACGGAAAAGTTGCTGAATTTTGGATGTTATTCGTGACAGCATGGCTCCTGACTCCATTTCACCTGCCGGCACGAAGCTCAGAGCGAACGCTTGCCAAGGCTGAATAACGCGTTCTAAACTCTCAACACGGCCACGCAGGCGCTTTGCAAGGTGAATTGCGTGGTTCGAATCAGGGGTTGCGATGTGATGATGTTGCCGCATCATCTTTATCGTCGCAGCCCCTGTACGGTTTTTCGGGGTCCTCGATTATCGGACGAGGTCAGACTGCATTCCCTCCGTGCTCCCCGGTTCGAATGCGGATCGCTTCATCGACCGGGAAAACGAAGATTTTGCCGTCGCCGAACTTGCCGGTTCGGGCGGTTTTGATGATGGCTTCGATGGCGTTTTCGGCGATCTCATCGTCAACGACGACTTCGACCTTGACCTTGGGCACAAACTCGACCTTGTATTCGCTCCCGCGATAGACCTCGGTATGCCCTTTCTGACGACCGAATCCTTTGACCTCGCTGATCGTCATACCCTGGACGCCCAGCGTTTGCAGCGCATCCTTGACGGTTTCAAGTAAGTGGGGGCGAATAATCGCTTCAATCTTTTTCATGGGGTTGCCTCTTTCTCGTTTGGATTGCCTTCAGATTATTCGCTGACCGGACTGGCGGCGGCGGCGAAAGTCGGTTCCATCGACGCTCCCAGGCCTGAACCCGATGCGACCAGATCGAGATCGAGGTTGTAACCCTCCTCTCCGTGCTGAGTCAGATCAAGTCCGGTCATCTCCTGTTCACCGCTGACGCGAACTCCAACCAGCAGATCGACGACTTTGAGCAGGACATAGGTTCCGATCGTACCCAGTGCGATGGCGACAAGCGATGCCAGAAGCTGGTTGAGCACCTGCTTGCCATTCCCTTCCAGCAACCCGCTCGGCAGGGGATTCCCGGCCGCATCCTTGAAGACGGTGTTGATGGCGCTGTTGGCGAAGACGCCTGTCAGAATAGCTCCGGTCAGGCCTCCCACCCCGTGGACGCCGAATGCGTCGAGGGAATCGTCATATCCGAGCGCCTTTTTCAATCCGGTGACGGCGAAGAAACAGACGATTCCGGCCACGAATCCGATGATCAGCGCCGACATCGGCGTGACGAATCCGGCTGCCGGAGTGATGCCCACCAAACCGGCTACGGCGCCAGAGATACCTCCCAGCACGGTCGGCTTGCCCTGACGAATCCACTCGATCACCAGCCAGCCGATCGCCGCCGACGCAGCCCCGAAATGGGTCGTCACGAATGCATTCGAAGCCAGGCCTCCCGCGCTGAGAGCGCTGCCGGCATTGAATCCGAACCAGCCCACCCAGAGCAGGCAGGCGCCGATCACGCTCAACACCAGATTGTGAGGCATGGAAGGGGTCTTCGGATATCCAATCCGCTTGCCAAGATAGATCGCACAGACGAGAGCGGAAAATCCGGATGAGATGTGGACCACCGTTCCACCGGCAAAATCGAGCGCCGGAATCGCCCCCCCGAGAAAGGCGTTCAGCAATCCGCCGTCTCCCCAGACCATATGCGCGAGCGGGAAATAGACCACCACAGCCCAGAGCGAGCAGAAGAGCAACATCGCGCTGAACTTCATTCTTTCAGCGAACGCGCCGGTGATCAGCGCCGGTGTGATGATTGCGAACATCAACTGAAAGACCATGAAGGTGAGGGCCGGCACAGTCGCGGCATAGCCTGACGGATCCGTCCCGACACCCTTCAGAAATACGTGATCGAATCCGCCGATCAGCGGATTGCCCTTCGAAAAGGCGAGGCTGTATCCGAAGAGCGCCCAGATCACTGTGATCACCGCCATCATGATGAAACTCTGCATCATCGTCGCCAGGACATTCTTTTTGCGGACCAGTCCGCCATAAAAGAGCGCCAGCCCTGGCCCCGTCATGAGCAGGACGAGCGCCGAGCAGAGCAGCAGCCAGGCGTTGTCGCCGGATGTCTGGGCAGCCCCCGCCGCGGCCTCGAGCGCCTTCATCCGATCTTCCATGCCGGGTTCGCCGGGGCTCTGCGCCAGAACCGCTACGGACGACAGCAGCATCGCCGCCATTGCCATGACCATTCTTCGCATTGCGATGTTGATTTGCATATTGGGGTATCCTCTGTGTTTTTCAGTTTGCGATTAAATTTCTGTCAAGCGACCCGGTCGTTCCCGGTCCCGTTGCTCTCTTTTTACTTTCTACTTTTTACTTATTTCAGACCGTCACGACCTGATCCCGCAAAGCCAGCCTGATGGCTTCCTCGATCGGCGTCAGTTCCTCATCCGCCAGTTTGGAGCCCGCCGCGTTGGCAACATAAATGATATCGAGGGCCAGATTCTTTTCAGTCGCGACCTTGGCGAAGATGATATCCAGATCGAGAGCCGACAGAGTGCTGGCAATCCGGTATGCCAGACCCAGGCGGTCGGCGGTTCTGACTTCAAGGATCGAACACCTGTCGGAAGACTCGTTATCCCAGGAGATGATCGCTCCATCCGGCAACGACGACTTGCGATTGCGCAGCTTCGAACTCCGTTGAGCCTTGAGCCGTCTCGCCACGGCCGATTCGAGATCTATTTCCCCCTGCAAGGCGCGCTGTATCGTCTGATCGACCTGATCCCATCTGGTCGGATCAGCGATCGGCTCGCCGGCCGCGTCCCGAACCTTGAAGGAATCTACCGCCAGACCATCCGCGCGGGTGTTCAGGTTGACGCTTAAAATGTTGATCCCCTGTGCCGTCAGGGCCCCGGCCACGGCAGCAAACAGCCCCCGCCGGTTTCGAGCGCAGAGGTGCAGATCGGTGCATTTCGCCTGCGCATTGAGACGCCAACTCGTCTTGACTACTCGAGCATTGAGAGTGTGTGCCAGCCTCAAATGCTCGATGATCGTCTGGGCCGGTGTGAACTGCGAATAGTTGTTCGGCAGCATATTGAAATGATCAGACACTTCTTCGAATTCGATCTCGCTGGCAACCATCCGGCTGATGCGATCCTTCAACTGATCACGATCGCGATCACCATCCTCCTCCGGATGAAGGATCGCCTTGGCTTTGACGTAGAGTTCCCAGATCAGGGCGTCCTTCCATTCATTCCAGACACCGGGCCCGACACCGTTGATGTCGGCATAGGTGAGCAGCAATAACAGTCTGAGATTCTCGAACGTCCCCATCCGGACTGCGAAATCGCTGATCACTCGCTCGTCCGAAAGATCGTGCCGTTGAGCAATGTGTGACATCGTCAAATGCTCGCGGATCAGAAAAAGAACCTGTTCGCTGACTCGTTTCGGCAACTGCAACCGCGCACAGACTTTCTCGGCGATCCTGATACCTTTTTCGGTATGCCCTCCACCCAGGCCTTTGCCGATATCGTGCAGCAACAACCCAAGATTCAGCGCCAGAGGATCCTCGATTCCGTTGTAGATCTCGCGATATCTTTCGATCGACCTGTGGCGCGTGTTGACCAGATTATCCAGCGCTTCGATGACCTTGATCGTGTGCTCATCGACCGTATACCGGTGATAAAGATCGTGCTGGACCAGACAAGTGATGCGCCCGAATTCGGGCAGGAACTTGCCCAGAAAATCGAGATCGTGCATCAATCGCAGGCCGGCAGCAGCCTTTCCCCTGACTGTCAGCATCTTGAGAAATGCCTGCACCGCATCCGGCGATGACCTGAAGGGTCGATTGACCGCTGCCATACCGTTCTGTATGGCTTCCTGCACCGAACTGCTGAGCGAGGCGCCGGTCGCCTGCGCATAACTGAATGCCAGCATCATGCGGTAAGGCTCAATCCGCCCGGCCATCTCCTGACCGCCATCGACCGTGGACTGATCGAGATCCAGTATCCCATCGTGCATGACGAAGCCGCCGATCGCCGGCGCCGTCCGCGCTCTGCTGAACCACCGCTTCTTCTCATGCCTCGCGACCGATCTCACCAGATGAACTTCGCAAAACCGCTGCAGCCGCCGCGCCTGCAGATAGTAGTCGCGCATGAAATGTTCCGATGCCCTCAGTTCAGACGTGTCGGAGTAGCCGTGGTTTGCCGCCACCTGCTGCTGTATATCGAGCGAAAGGAGGTCGGTCCGCCGGCCGGTTATGAAATGCAGCTCGTTGCGCACGCGGAGCATGTAGTCGTAGGCAGTCTGTATCGCCAGCCCGTCACGTTCGGGAACAATCGACTTTGCCGTCAGATCGCTCAGTGTCCGGGACCCGTATGCCACACGCGCCGCCCAGAGCAGCGTATGCAGATCCCTCAACCCTCCGGCGCTCTCCTTGACGTTCGGCTCCTGCATGCAGGCCGACTCGCCGAACTTGCCATGCCTCGTCATCCTTTCGATCAGCAGTTCATCGAGCAACTGCCTCTTCTGCTTTTCAAAGATCTCGTCCTCCAGCCGCTCCTGCAGCATCTCGAAGACTTCGACGCTCCCCCAGAGCAGTCGCGCATCGATCATCGAATTTCGCGAAACGATGTCTTCACGCGCAATTGATATGCTTTCGCTCAGTGAGCGAACGCTGTGCCCAACCTGAAATCCGACATCCCAGAGCAGATACAAGATCGCTTCGCTCAGCTTCGACGCCCGCTCGGCATCCTTCCGCCCCTGATACAGAAAAAGAACATCGATGTCCGAATTGGGCGCCAGCTCGTGCCGTCCATACCCGCCCAGCGCGACAATCGCAAAATTGCCGAACGAGGACTCATTCGCACCCGCGTCCTCGATCACCGAACGCACCATTCGCCTGATCATGAGATCGACAATCAGACTGCGCGCCCCGACGATCTCCCTCCCCCCAACACCGAACCGGTGCCGCAAATGCAATCGCTGTGTCTCGATTTTCAAAAACTTCCTGTACAAGCTCAGCCGCTCCGCCGGATTCTCAACCTTTTCGATCCGATGCAGCTTATCTTCCACATGCTGTTCGATTGTCGTCAGGTTTATCTGCATGCTCTTTTGAATTCCCGGCTGCGAACCCAACCTCTCGCTTTATTAACTACCTGACGGATTACAAAGCAAGATGGGTGCCAAACCAGCCTCTCACCGCCTTCGTTCGCTGAGGCGCCTGATTCCATTGCATTTTCACCGCATTTATTGATCTTGACGGGCAATTATTCGATAAACCCGATACAACATTTTTGTTTTGGATATGTCTTAATCATACATTTTTGTATCACCGGCGGCGGGCCCCCGGCCTGCGCCGGATCGATTCCTACTCGACCTGCGCATTGTCCCGGGATCGATTGCCGAAAATCGGATCATGACGGTCTGAAGGGCAGGTTCGGAGGCTTTTCGATGACTGGGACGATCGACCAGTTTACGACATTAATGTCAGTGACAATACTGATTCATACATTTCTGTAACCACACCAGGTGTGGCAAAAACAGTGCGATTAGCGGCCGGCACCCAATTGTCATCCCCGGGGAGAGCGATAAAAATTCATGGCTTGCCAAGTTGGAATTTGATGACTATAATCCGACGCAATTCCTTTGAAAAAATAACCCCGAAAAGAGCGTTACCCTGGCTGTAAAACAGCACCTCACATAACATCTATGGTTGAAAATCTGCATTGGGCGAAGCTTTGCCCTGGAGACATTTTGATTTTTTGGGGCCCGGCGCCTAACTTTCGGTAAAGAAGAAGAAGATATGAAAAACAGTGGAAAGAGAATGCTCAGATGTTTGATGGTGGTATCAGTCGCGACGGCGATTGGAACGTGGATGATCTGGAGCGAGGCGGGAGCGGTCCGTGCACAGAATGGGATCACAGTGGTATCGGCGGCCGATTACAAGGGAGATGCGCTGGCATCCGAGCAGATCGTCGCGGGATTCGGCTCAGGGATGACGGATGGAACAGCGATCGCGGGAGGGCTGCCGCTGCCGACTGAGATCAACGGGACGAAGGTGAGAGTGAGAGACGCTCAGGGCGTCGAGCGCCTGGCGCCGCTCTTCTTCGTATCGCCGAATCAGATCAATTTTCAGATTCCGGCAGGAACCGGCGCCGGTGTTGCGGCATTCGAGGTGCTGAAGAATAACGCCGTCACCGCGAACGGGAACGCGGCGATACAATTGACAGCTCAAGGCCTGTTTTCAGCCGATGCGAGCGGCAAGGGTCTGGCCGCGGCCAACCTGTTGAGACTCAAAGGGGACAATACGCAAACCTACGAACCAGTCGGCCGCTTCGATCCGCAACAGGCCAAATTCGTGCCGGTGGTGATCGATCCCGGCCCGAGTTCCGACCAGTTATTTCTGATCATGTATGGAACGGGATTTCGCAATCACGGAAATCTGAGTGGAGTCCAGGCGACCGTTGGCGGCCAGCCGGCTGAGGTGCTTTTCGCCGGTCCGCAGGGGACCTTCGCAGGTCTTGACCAGCTCAACATTCGATTGCCGCGCAATCTGAACGGCGGCGAATCTGAGATCGTCCTGACGATCAACGGTCGGGCCTCGAATGCCGTTCGGATCACGATGATGGCGCCTTCCAATCCTTATGGCGAGCGGGCCTTTCTGGCCACTTTGAGGCCCGAGGGGAATTCGATGTCGCCGGCTTCGGGATACGCGACCCTGCGGCTGAGCGCCGATGAGAAGTCGGCAGTGCTCAGGTTCACCTACTCCAACCTGACGACGCCGGAGACCAGCGCGCACATTCACGGCCCGGCCAATCCGGGCCAGAACGGAGCGATCCTGTATGACATAGACACAGCGGTGCGCGAGGCCGATGGTTCGATGCAGTGGGTATTCCAGCAGGTCGGAGCGACAACCGTCCCGCAGATGATCGATGCTCTTAAAACCGGGCGTCTTTATCTCAACATCCATTCGGCACGCTACCCGACGGGCGAGATACGCGGACATTTCGGAGCGGTCAACGGTTCACAGACATTCACTCCGCCGCCCGATCCGCCGGCGCTGCCTGGAGGCAATCCCACGCCCAGAGACGCCGCGCGTTTCCTGACGCAGGCGACATTCGGCCCGAAAGCTGCCGAGATCACAGCGCTTACATCGAAAGGGTTCGACACCTGGCTCAACGAACAGTTCGCCCTGCCGATAAATTCCCATTTGCACTACCTGGACATTACACCGGTTGTTAATAAGGACACAGATCAGCGCGAGATGATGGAGTCATTCTGGAAACATGCGGTCACGGCCCCTGATCAGTTGCGGCAACGAATGGCTTTTGCGCTTTCCGAGATTCTGGTTGTTTCCTTCCAGTCAAACCTCGCAGGCGAGCCATTCGCTGTCGCCGGATACATGGACCTGCTCAACAAAAACGCCTTCGGCAATTTCCGCCAACTGCTCGAAGACGTGACATTGAGCCCGGCTATGGGCCGCTATCTGGATCACCTTTTGAATGACAAGGAGGATCCGGCGACAGGGCGCAACCCGAATGAAAACTATGCGCGTGAGATCCTGCAGCTCTTCTCAATCGGGCTCTACAAACTGCATCCGGATGGATCATTGATTCTTAATGAAAACGGGCTGCCGGTCGAGACCTACAGTCAGGAGGTGGTCAAAGGGTTTGCGCACGTCTTTACGGGCTGGAGTTATGGCTGGATCGCGAAGACGGAAGAAAACTGGAATTACCCACATATCCATCAAGTCGGAACGCAGTTCTGGCGTGTCCCGATGCAGGTCTGGCCGAACCATCATTCGACGCTCTCGAAACAGTTGCTCGATGGCGTCGTGCTGCCGGCCAATCAGACACCGGAAAAGGATCTGAAGGATGCGCTCGACAACATCTTCAATCACCCGAATGTTGGGCCATTCATCGCGCGCCAATTGATCCAGCGGCTGGTCACCAGCAATCCGAGTCCGGGATATGTCTATCGCGTGGCCCAGAAATTCAATAACAACGGCAGCGGGGTGAGAGGAGACATGAAGGCAGTGATCCGCGCGATCCTGCTTGATTACGAGGCCCGCAGCCTGGATATCATCGCCAACCAGGGATACGGCAAGATGCGCGAACCTGTCCTGCGGTTTTCGCACCTCATGCGGGCGTTCAACTACACATGCCCGTGCGGTACATTCCCGATCTACTGGATGGACAGCCCGGAATATGCCATCGGTCAGAACCCTCTCAGATCGCCATCCGTCTTCAATTTCTTCGAACCCGGCTACAGTCACGCCGGGCATCTCAGTTCTGCCGGTTTGCATTCGCCCGAGTTTCAGATCACCAATGACACATCAGTTATCGGCATCTCTGATTTCTTTCATTATGTCGTGCGCGATGGATTCAAGTGGGAGGAGAACAGGCCGATCACTCCTGATTATACCAGCCTTATTCCAATGGCCTCGAATCCGGCACAGTTGATCGATCATCTCGATCTGGTCATGACATCGCAGGGCATGTCCGGTGGATTAAAAAATCTGCTGGTCACTGTTCTTTCGGCGATGCCCTCAAACGATCCGCGGGCAAGACTCACAACGGCCATACACATGATACTGACATCGCCGGATTACGTGATTCAGAAATAGTCGATGGAATTATATATCCTGAGGAAATAACAATGTCGCAAACCAGAAGAGCATTCCTTAAAACATCCATGTGTGCGGCGCTGGGCACGGCAGGCGCATCATCGATGATCAGCAACCTGACGGCCTTTGCCGCAAGCAGCACGGCGTCTCCTTTGCAGGGGAGCGATTATAAGGCCCTGGTCTGCGTCTTTTTGTACGGCGGGAATGACGGTGACAACACGATCATTCCCTACGGCCAGAATGAATACAGCTCTTATGCTTCAGCCCGCAGCAATCTGGCGATTCCACGAACATCGCTGCTGCCAATCCAGGCAGCCAACACCGACGGGCGTCAGTTCGCATTTCATCCGAGCATGCCGGAATTCCAGACGCTCTTCGGACAGCAGAAACTGGGGATCGTGGCCAATGTCGGCCCTCTGGTCGCGCCGACCACTCGCCAGCAGATCATCGCCGAATCGGTCCCGTTGCCGCCACAGCTCTTTTCACACAACGACCAGCAGGTGCACTGGCAGACATCCTGGCCCGATCAGCTGCCAAAGACCGGCTGGGGCGGCCGGATGGCCGACATCCTCGATTCGCTCAACAATAATAATCAGGTTTCGATGTCTGTCTCATTGAGCGGCAGCAATATGTTTCAGATCGGCGGAAAGGTCTTTCCCTATATGGTCTCGCCGGAAGGAACCATCTCGCTCTGGTACTACAACGAAGCCTGGGGCAATCCCGAAACGATTCTCACCAAGTCGATGCTCGAAATGAACTACAGCAATCTTTTCGAAAAGACATATGGCGAGATCTTCAGGCGTGCGATCGACAACGAAAAACGGCTCAACACTGCGCTGGCGAAAGCGCCGAAACTGACCACTGTCTTCCCGGCCGATGTCGATCTGGCCAAACAGCTTCAAATGGTGGCACGCCTGATATCCATTCGCGGAGAACTGGGATTGCACCGGCAGATATTCTTCTGTTCGGCGGATGGGTATGACACTCACGCCGCACAGCTCAATACACACGCCGACCTGCTGCGCGAATTAAGCCAGTCACTGGACGCGTTTTATAAAGCGACGGTGGAACTGGGCATAGCCAGTCAGGTGACCACCTTCACCAGCTCTGATTTCGGCAGAACATACAAGAGCAACGGGAAGGGCTCCGATCACGGCTGGGGGAATCATCAATTCGTGCTCGGCGGCGCGGTACAGGGTGGAGATGTTTATGGCCGGATTCCGGTTCATCAGGTCAACGGGCCTGACGACACCAGTGACGGTCGCTGGATCCCGACCATCTCGACCGATGAATACTCCGCTACACTGGCTCAGTGGTTCGGCGTCAGTGCAAGCGACCTTCCACTGATCCTGCCGAATATCGGAAGATTCAACCTGACCAACATTGGCTTTATGGGTTGAGGAAGAACCAGGGCAAAGATTTATTGGTGATATAGTATCCGGATTATTGCCATTGGATATAATTCGAACACTGATCTTCCTGTATCTTTGCCCCATTGCGGTCTCAGATTACCTTCGCCTCTTTGGGTCTTTGCGATTAATTCTCCACAAATTGAGATCAACTGGAAACATCTCCCACTGGAAACTTCTTCTACCAGTATTGATGTACGAGCGGTTTGATCCGTGAGGCGTACAAATTCTCGACGGCCTGCATAGTGTCGTTGCCGAGTTCGGGGAAGTTGGCCGCGGAGATGTTCTCTTCGACCTGAATCCGATTTTTAGCTCCCGGAATCGCGCAGGTTACGGCATCGAACATGAGGATCCACCTCAGGGCGAACTGGGTCATGGTCATGCCCGAGGGGACGAGAGAGCGAAGCTCTTCGACCGCTTCGAGTTGCACGTCATATGGGATTCCGGAAAAGGTCTCTCCCTTGTCGAATGAAGCACCTTCGCGATTGAAAGCGCGATGATCGTCGGCTCCGAAGCTGCTGTCGCGTCGTAACTTGCCGGTGAGCATGCCCGAGGAGAGTGGAAGCCGGGCAAGAATTCCGACCTTTTTACGTTTCGCTTCAGTGAAGAAGATGTCGGCCGGACGCTGGCGAAAGGCATTGAAGATGATCTGGACCGATTGGACGCCGGGGAATTCAATCGCCTTGAGCGCCTCTTCGACCTTTTCCACGCTCACGCCGTAATAGCGTATCTTTCCCTGCGCAACAAGATCATCGAGCGCACCGAAGACTTCAGGTCGATAGTAGACATCGGTCGGCGGGCAATGCAGCTGCACCAGGTCGAGCGTCTCCGTCTTCAGGTTGTGAAGGCTGCGTTCAATGAAAGCAGTCAGATTGGCAGGGGTGTAACCGTCGGCGACGTGCGGGTTGAGCCGGCGCCCGGCCTTGGTGGCGATCAGAATCTCTTCACGTCGTTCGCGTTTGAGCTCGGCCAGCAACCGCTCGCTTCGACCATCGCCGTATACGTCCGCCGTATCGAAGAAGTTGACGCCCAGATCGACCGCGCGTCGCAGGGCATTCATCGATTCACCGTCATCCACCTCCCCCCACGTCCCGCCGATTGCCCAGGCTCCGAAGCTGATCGCCGAGACGTGAAACCCCGTCCGGCCGAGTTCCCTGTATTCCATGCATTCTCCCCGTCATTTTTTCTTCGGGATAGCCTTAACGAACGAATTCTCGGAGTCGCGCATAAGGTTGCGGATCAGATCGGCTTCCTCTTTCTGTTCGTGCGTCGCGAGCACATTGATATAACCGGTCAGCAATTCATGCAGATTGCGATGGTCGCCTTCATCAATTGGCTCGATCGTCACCTCCGAGCCCTTGGCCAGGCGTCGACGGAGGGCGTCGATATCGAGTCCCATGGTCTCATCCAGCCTGAAATAGACGACTCCGCCGGTCATGCCCGAACAGAGCCACGGCCCCGGATCGCCAAGCACGAGGCCACGCCCGCTGGTCATGTACTCGAATGCAAATCCCTTGATGTTCGCTCGCGAAGCGATACAGCCGAGTTCGTCACGCAGCGGTTCACGCAGCTTGCCGGCGATGATCAGGTCGGCGCCTGAAAGCCGTATGCCGGCGCGCGAATCGGCGTCTCCCTGAACGATCAGCGTTCCGCCCTGCGCGCCGTATCCGAAACATTTGCCGACGGCGCCGTCGACACGGATGCCGTCGTGATTCATGCCCTTGAGGATCGCGATTGTGCCGCCGCAACTGCTCTTGGCTGCGCTGTCCTGCACCCCGCCTTCGACAACGATGTCCAGGCCATCGATGTTGTAAGCACCGAGCCCGTTGCCGGAAATTGCTCCTTCCGTGAAATGCAGCAGCGCCCGTTTGAAGTGCGCGGGGAATTTGCCGCTCGCCTGCTCACGCGCCAGCTTGCCCGAGAGATGGGTCCCCAGCGAACGATCGACCGATGAGACCTTGTCGTCTTCGTAGATGGCGATCGACTTGCCCTTCTGGATGAGATGCCAGATCTCGTCGCTGACCAGCTTGGTCAGGGATGTCCGCGGACGATGCGACCGGCCGATATGATCTTCCATCATTTCTTCAGGTTCGAACGTCTCGGCGACCTCGACGCCCGAAAGCAGGTAATCGAGATCGATCGAGCCAATCCCGCGAACCTGCTTCATGAGGTCCGATCGGCCGACCAGATCCTGAGTCCTGTGGAATCCTAGGCGCATGGTCCAGATGCCGATCTCGTTAATGACGTGACTGAAGAAGGTGACCAGCCCGTCGACCGATTTGTCGTAATCGCGGGGTGTGTATTTCTTGATGCCCGCTTCCTGGGCTACTTCGGTTGAAGGGAAATGCGCCGTGATGCCGACGTGGCAGGTTCCGAGATTGCATTCGCGACAGCTGGTGCATCCGACGGCCGCCATCGCCATTGTGCCGAAGCCGACACGATTGGCGCCGAGCAGCATAAGCTTGATGACATCGGCTCCGGTCTTGATTCCGCCGTCGGCCCAGATCTCGACGCGATCGCGGAGCCCGGCCTTGAGCAGTGCCCTGTGGGCTTCCTTGACGCCGATTTCGACAGGCATTCCGACATGTCGCAGCGCGTGCTTGCGCGCTGCGCCGGTTCCGCCGTCGTATCCGCTGATCGCAATGATGTCGGCGTGAGCCTTGGCGATGCCGGTGGCGATCGGCCCGATGAACGGGACCGCGGGAATCTTGACCGAAATCCTGGCGTGCGGATTCGCCGTCTTCAGTTCGGCTATGACCTGGGCCAGATCTTCGATCGAATAGATGTCGTGGTTGTTGGACGGCGAGAGCAGATCGATGCCGATCGGCGTGTGACGGGTTTTGGCGATCAGGTCGGTCACCTTGAATCCCGGCAGGTGGCCGCCTTCACCGGGTTTGGCGCCCTGCCCGATCTTGATCTCGAGGAAGTCCGCGCAGTTGAGCAGGTGAATGTTGACGCCGAAGCGTCCCGAGGCCACCTGCTGGCCGCGAAACTCCTTGTATTTCCCCATCATGTCGGGGATCTCTCCGCCTTCGCCGTTCATGGCCACAATCCGCAGCCGCTTGGCGCCTTCGGCATAAGAACGAAACGTCGTCTCGCCCTGGGATCCGAAAGACATCGCGGCGATGAAAATCGGCGCATTGTGATTTCCGATCCTGGTGTCCGCCATGTTGCGGGTGACGATCGCCCGCTCCTGCAAATCCAGTAAATGACGCAGGGATACCGGCGAGTTCACCTCGATATCGGAGAGTTTTTGAAGAAAATTCTCATATCGCTCTTCCTTACGGGCGACCTTGCCAGCCGCGCCCCAGACATACGGCTGCCGCCTGTACTCGCGCAGCAACCCCGATGTTCCGCTGAGCTTGACCGGCGCCTCAGACTTGCGAACCTGCTCGCGGCGCGCTTCCAGCCGCTCCCGCTGTTCCGCATCAAGTTTCTCGAGCGTCATTCCAGCTTCGTCAGAGCCGCAATAATTCTTGATTCCGAAGATATTGGCCACCTCATTCGAAAGCCCGACGGAGGCAAACAACCTGCCGTATCCGTCGATTTCGTGGATGCCCATCGTCGACATGACCTTCTCGATCCCGGTGTGATGCATCGCGAAACAGTTCCGCAGAGCCTTTTTGGCGCCCTCGACATCGGCCACATCACGCAGGGCGACTTCATAAATCGCATACGGATTAACGGCATCGGCGCCGCATCCGATGGCGAAACAGAGATCATGCAGATTGCGAAGCTGCCCGGATTTGAGGACGATGCTGCATTTGCGCCGCAGGCTTTCGCGCACATCCTCGCCTTTGCCGCTCTCACCATCCAGGGCGCCGAGTGAGCTGACCAGATCGGTCGTCACCGCGCAGCCTGAGACCGAATATTCGTAAGCGCCGTTGAGCGCCTGATCAACGGATGCCAGAGCCAGGTGGGCGTCGATGAATAACTGCTGATCGGCATATGCCCGGGAATCGTCAAGAATCAACAGTGTGACACCGGAGGAGACGGCGTCTCGAGCCTCCTGCTTGACCCGCACGAGCGCCTCGGCCAGTGTTTCATTCTCATCGCAGACGATCTCGATGGTTCTGGCAACGAGTCCGGCAGGCAGTTCTTCCAGAGTGCCCGAATGACCGCCACGCAACTTTCGCAGTCTGGATTCAGCCGAAAACGGATTGGCATCCGCCTGCACGCTCTCGCTGAACTCCCGGGCGATGTCGTCAACCAGACAGGTGCCGAACTCATGCGCGACAGCTGCATGAGCGACCTTGAATTTCGGATCAAGACCCGCTTCGCCACCCAGTAGCACGGGCGATCTGAGTTCGATCTGCTGAGTCACCATGCCGCCCTGCGTCAGAGGCGGCCGTCGCCCAAGGAATACACGGACCGAAAAATGGTCCCCCTCGCGAACCCTGTCGATCGCCGGGTTGGTGACGACTGCAACGCGCTCGTGGAAATAGTCGCTCAGGTTTCGCCTGACCTTCGAAAAGGCAGCCAGCGGGCCGTCATAGCCGAGACCGCTCAGCGGGTCTTTCCCTGAAACGGTCGTCATGACATTGTCAACCTCTTCCTTGGTCCAGCCCATCGCCGCCAGCGCGTCGGTCGCCGCCAGCGTCCGTTCGATGCTGATGACACGTTTCTTCTCATCATCCTCGATCGCCAGCGCGTCCTCCGGCGATTCGTTATCGAGAATCTGTTCCGCCACCGGCTCCTCTTCGACATTGAACGAAAATATTTCGGCGTTCATGGTCGCTTCGTTGAGGCGGCGAAAGTCATAGTTGTAGGCGGCCTTTTCAAAAATTCGCTGCAGCATCTCCTGATGCTCGAGGACCTCGATGCCCAGATCCCGATTGAGCAGCAGGCACATCTTCTCGCCCGGAGCCAGAGGCCGCGGGTCGTCGCTCATCAACTCCAGCTGCACCACTCCTTTTTCCGATGAAGCGAAATATTCCTTGTCGGTCACTCCGAACCAGAGCGGGCGCAGGCCCAGCGCATCACAGCTGAAGACAACCTCATCACCTTCACGGGCGATGATCGCCGCCGGCCCCTGGGCCATCGAGCCCAGTGCGCGCCGGAAATAGAGATGAAATGCCTTCATCGGCGAATCGACCTTCTCGACCTCGGACCAGACGGGAGGGAAGAGAATCTCGATCGTCTCCATGAGCGAAAGCCCGTATTGAAACATGAGGCTCTCGACGACGCGGTCAAGTATTTGAGAGTCGCTCGCCTGCGACGGCAACTGGAACCCGAGCGCCGCCGCCTCGCGCGTCAGCCGGTCGATCGAATTGATCTCGCCATTGTGCCCGAGCGTCGAGAACATCTGGGCCTTCTCAGCCGCTGAGTTGGTATTCGTCGAATATCGCCCATGTCCCAGCGTAATCGCCGATTTGAAATCCGGGCGCGAAAGCTCAGGGAAATATCGGCGCAGAGCCTCGGCGTCGCCGCGCACCTTGTAAACAGTACTCGTCTTACTGAATGAGGCGACGTGGACCGGAAGTTCCCGCTCCAACTGAAGATGAATCCTGAAACTGTCGCTGTTCTCGATCCGACGCGCCCCCCTCGGAATCGCTGCCACCTGCCAGAATCGCGGCTCATTCGCCCGCCCAAGCGGCCCCAGAGCTTCGGGCCGCGTCTGCGCATCCTGCTCGAGCACGACCTCCAGCCCGCCCGTTTCGAACATCCCCAGCGCTCGACGCTTGATGTCATCGTGATCGACCTCCTTCGCCGCCGGCAGCAGGATGTGCGCAACCGTGAAATACGGATGAAATACCGTGTCCCCGATCAGCCCACGCGATTCGAGATGCCGCTTCCAGATGGCACGCGGAATATCGGTCTGAATTCCAGACCCGTCACCCTCACCGGCGATCTCTCCCGTCCGGTGTCCCATCTTGGTCAAAGCCTCGATCGTTCGCTTGACGTTTCCGTGCGAGGCAACGCCGTCCCGCTTGACGCTGGCGACGATCGCACACGCGTCCCGCTCCTCTTCAATTCCCAGCATTTCCAGAAGTGTCATTTCAGTTCTTCCTGTAGCTAGTAAAAACCCCGGCAGGTTTTTCAGTTCCCGCCGGGGTCTTGTTGGGTTCTTTGCTGCCTGCCTTCAACCACCGGCGATCATATTTTGTTCGTTGATGAGCCCCTTGCGCTTCGCATCCATACTGCCAGAGAGGAACTTCAGCGGAGCCGCCAATCCTGTCCCAACACGCATGACCTCTCTCGTCGTCGTATTCCTGACGGCCTCCACAACCATTCGATTTATCATCTTGATCACCGGCATAGACCCTGCCCCGAATACGCCGAATCCATAAGGTTCTGTTTGGTTTCGACTTCCGGCTTCAATATTTGACTTTTTATTATCAGTTATGAATGCGGACCAGCATGAATCAGCTGAAATGTACTAATTACCGAATGGTTTGTCCAATTAATATATTTCATTCAATCAATTAGGATTGGTAATTGAATAAATTCGGGTGTAATCAGCCTTGCGTTTGACGGGAGTGAAGCCTTCTTCGCGGATCACATCGACGAGCATCAGTTCGGTCGCCTTGTGGTTGGCGCCGGCTTTTGAGATGACATTCTCTTCGATCATGGTCGAGCCGATGTCGTTGGCCCCGAAATGGAGTCCTCGCCGGCCATCGCTCAGTCCGACCGTGAGCCATGAAACCTGAACATTCGGGATATTGCTGAGATAGAGGCGGGAGAGAGCCAGCCAGCGCAGGTACTCCTCTGCCGGCATTCTGTCGGGAATAATCCTGCCGATCGGAGTGTTATCTGGCTGAAAAGTCCATGGAATGAAGGAGACAAAGCCCGGATTGCCGGAGGCCAATGTACGCGCCTGCAATTGACGCAGTTTTTCGAGATGCTGGATACGATGTTCAACCTTTTCCCCGTATCCGATCATCATCGTCCCTGTCGTTTTGATGCCTAGTTGATGGGCCGCCTCCATGGCATCCAGCCATTCCTGTGAATTGCATTCCGTACGCCGCTTGCGACGGATCTCGTCGACCAGGATCTCTCCACCGCCGCCCGGGATGCTGTCCAGACCGGCATCCTTCAATTCGCGCAGAACCTGCTCGTAGCTCATCCCGAAGGTCTTCGCCATCCCGAAAATCTCGGTCGGCGAAAAGCAGTGGAGGTGAATGCCGTAGCGGTTCTTCAATTCGCTGAGCAGGCCGGTATACCAGTCGAGGGGCAGATCCGGATGCAGGCCGCCCTGCATGAGAATTCCACTGCCGCCGATCTCGATCATCTCTTCGACCTTCTCGTATATCTCTTCGTACGAGAGGACGTACCCTTCAGGATCGCCCGGTTTGCGGTAGAAAGCGCAGAAATTGCAGACCGAAAAACAGACATTCGAGTAATTGATGTTCCGATCGACGACGTAGGTCACGACGTTATCCGGATGAAACTCCGCGCGGAGCGCGTCGGCCAGCCTGCGCAGATCCTCGGTCGAGGCTTCACTGATGACCTGAAGCCATTCGGCCTCAGCCAGATTCTCTCGACGTGAGATCCTGTCGAGCAATTCAGTCAGGGTTTGTGTTTCGATAGCTGCTGTATTCATATATTTTGATCTAAATTTTGATGGAATTACTTAACAAACAGGTCACGGGACCATTACGATTTAAACCATATTATGGTACAGGTCCGGCCCAAACAAAAACAGTAACAGAGATGTGCATCCCGGCCGATTTGGTTATACTACGGCGCATTGATTTCCTGATTATCACAAGGAGCTCTTGAATGAAGCCAACACGACTCGTCGAATTCATGCAGAAGATGGACCCGAACAGCGTCGCCGTCTTTGCCGGCGCTCACGACATCCGCCGGAACGCCGACACTGATTTCGAGTTCCGCCAGGAGACCGATTTTTACTATCTGACGCGTTTGAACGAACCCGACTGCGTGGCAGTTCTGTCCCCGGGCCATCCCGAGCATAAATACGTGCTCTTCGTCCGCCCGCGCATCCGCGAGGAAGAGATATGGACAGGCATTCGTACCGGCGTTGAGGGCGCGGTGCGCGATCACGGCGCCGACGCCGCTTTCGATATCTCGAACCTGGCGGATCTGTTGCCCGGGTATATGCAAAACGTCGACAAGCTCTACTACCGGCTCGGCAATGATGCCCGCTTCGACCAGACCGTTATAGCGACAATCAAGCACGTTCGTGAAAAGATACGCGGCGGCGTCTATGGCCCGACGACGATCATCGATCCCGGAACAATCGTCCACGAAATGCGGATGCGTAAAAACGAAGATGATCTAAATTGCCTGCGCCGCGCCGCGCAGATCAGCGCTGAAGGCCACGTTGCCGCGATGAGACACTGCCAGCCGGGGATGTACGAATACGAGCTTGAAGCGATCGTTGAATACGTCTTTCGCAAGCAGGGCGCGACAGGCGTCGGATATCCGTCCATCGTCGGCTCCGGATTCAACACGACCATCCTCCACTACAACACCAATAACGACCTGATCAAGGACGGCGACATGGTGCTGATCGACGCCGGCGCCGAATATAAAGTCTTTTCGGGCGATATCACACGTACTTTTCCGGCCAACGGAAAGTTCAGCAGGGCCCAGCGAGCGATCTATGAGGCTGTCCTGGCGGCCAACAAGGAGGTCATTCGGATGGTTAAACCCGGCGTCAGCTTTATGGCACTTCATGAAAAGGCCGTCGAAGTCGTGACCGATGAGCTGCTAAAGCTCGGCCTGCTTTCTGGCAGCCGCGCCGAAAATATCGAGAAAGCGACCTATGCCAGATTCTTCATGCATCGCACCGGCCACTGGCTTGGCATGGATGTGCACGATGTCGGCCGATACAAGCTCCACGATGACTGGCGCAAAATTGAACCGGGCATGGTCTTCACCGTCGAACCCGGAATTTACATCGCCGAAGGGACTGAAGGCGTGAGCGAGGACTATTTCAATATCGGAGTCCGCATCGAAGATGACGTGGTTGTTACCGAGTCGGGCAGCGAGGTGATCACAACCGGCGTTCCCAAGGAGGCGGCCGAGATCGAGGAACTCATGAAGCAGACCCTGACGATATGAGTAGAAAGTAGAAAGTAGAAAGTAGAAAGTAGAAAGTAGAAAGTAGAAAGTAGAAAGTAGAAAGTGTTAGACACGATTGATGAGGAGGCTCGGTTCCATCTTTCTACTTTTTACTTTCTACTTTCTACTTTTTAACCCGATAACTTCGCTCATTTTGATCCTCTCGCCGATCTTTTCCCTGTCGACTCCAGCCTCGATGCAGTGTTGCACGTTGGCGAAAGCCAATTTGAGATTGATGGCATCCAGAGGGACGAGAGAGTCCTGGTTCAGATCATCGATCGCACCGGGAGTGATGAAGTTGAGCGGGCAGAAATCCACTTCCTGCTCATCTTCTTCGTTCTCGAAGAGCAGCGGCAGCCCCTGAGTCCGGCAGATCAAAGGACGTGATCCGTAGACGGCGCACCGGTCGTCAACCAGCAGCGGGCAGCTGACAGGTTCTCCGAGGGCTTCCAACCTGTCTACATCCTCCGACTGCCGTCGAATGAGCTCACGCAAATCTTCCGGCAGTCGACCGATGGCCTCTCTCAGAATATCGGCTTCCACTTTAAAGACCGACAAATGATGACGGCAACAGGCGCTGCATCCGGCGCGGCAGACCAGATGATTCGCATATCTTTCGGTCAGGCGCTCCGCCAGTCGATCCACCTCATTCCTCAATTTAACGTAGCCGTTTTGCATAAACGAATTCTATGCTTCCGTGGGCGATAAATGAACATATTTCTCCGACTGGCATCGAGTCACTTCTATTTTGCCACTCCGTGAATTATTGTTGAGTGTCTCTGATCCTGATTTTCTGAAACAGTACAAACCTCGATTATTAAGCTATTCGATTATGCCGAAACCTGGATACTTATACAGGCTGGGCGGAAGGATGCTGTTGCCGGTCATCATGGCCGGTGTCTGCCTGGCGCAGACAGCAGCTCCGCGCACGGTGACGCTGGTGCAGGCCGTCGAGCTGGCGTGGAAAAACTACCCGGCGCTGAGGGCCGTGATGGCCGACAAACGGGCCGCCGAAGCCGAAGTCGAGCAGGCGCGGACCTCGTTTCTTCCGCGTGCCGATCTGCTCTGGCAGGAGAACCGAGCCACCAGAAACAATGTTTTCGGACTGTTGCTGCCGCAATCGGTATTGCCGTCGATCTCAGGGCCCGATCTGGGAGCGCGGACGCTGGAGAGCACGTGGGGCAGCGCCGGGGGATTGCTGGTGTCATGGGAGCCCTTCGATTTCGGCTTACGCAAGGCACAGATCGAACTGGCGAGGAGCGTCGATCGCCAGGCGAGCGTTCAGGAGGCGATCACGCGGCTCGATGTGGGCGCTCGTGCGGCTGACGCTTTTCTATCGCTGATTGCTGCCCAACAGGCTATCCGTGTCGCCGCGGCAAACCTTGAACGGGCTGAAGCGATCGCCAGATCGGTCAAAGTGCTGGTCGACAATCAACTGCGCCCGGGTGTCGACGCCTCGCGCGCCGATGCAGAAGTGGCGTCCGCTCGAACGCGCCTGATCCAGGCCGAGGCCGGGGTCACAATCGCGCGCGCCGAACTTGCAGAGGCTATGGGAATCGCCGGAACTGAAATATCGATCGTGACCGGCCCACTGCTCGACCTGCCGCCGGTGCAAGCGCCAACCACACCAACTCTCTCGACCCATCCACTCGCTCTGGCTCAGACTGCCAGAATCGACACGGCACTGGCGCAGGAGAAAGTTCTTGGTCGAACCTGGTTTCCGCGATTCAACTGGCAATCAGCGGTTTACGGCCGCGGAACCGGCGCCAGGCTCGACGGCACATTCAACAACGCCCGGGGATGGTACCCTGACACATTCAACTGGGCGACCGGCGTAACGGTCAATTTTCCGATTATGGATTTCTTCGGGTTGCGTGCCCGCCGCAAGGCCGCCCTCCATCGCTCGGAGTCTGAACAGGCGCGTTACGACGAAGTGATCAACACTCTCAAGACCCAGGATGCGCGCGCCCGCGCCCTGATCGACTCAGCTCAAAAAATCTCTGCGGAGATGCCGGCTCAGGTTCGCGCCGCGACCGAAACGCTCGAACGATCCAGGACACGGTACGAATACGGCCTGACCAACATCACCGAAGTCGTCGAAGCTCAGCACCTTCTGGCTCAGGCTGAAGCCGATGACGCCCTCGCCCGGCTGGCCCTCTGGCGGACACTGCTCGCCGCTGCAAAATTGCAGGGCGACCTGAGGCCATTCCTGCAGATGGCGGAGCGAAAATAGATGATGAATATCGTTCATCATTCAAACTTCATACTTCATCATTCATTACCATGTGGCTGATCAATACCGCGCTCCGACGCCCATTCACAATCATCGTTCTTGTCCTAGCAGTCGCCCTCAGCTCGATGCTGGCGATCAACCGTATGCCGGTCGATATTTTTCCGAACCTCAATCTGCCGGTGATCTATGTCGCTCAGCCGTATGGCGGAATGGACCCCGCGCAGATGGAGAGCTTTCTGGTTTCGTACTACGAATACCATTTCCTTTACATTTCAGGCATCGAGCACGTCGAATCGAAATCGATCCAGAATGTTGCGCTGCTCAAGCTCTATTTTCATCCCGGAACAGATATGAGTCAGGCTCTGGCGCAGGTCATCGCCTACGTCGAGCGTTCTAAAGCGTTCATGCCTCCGGGGACGGTCAATCCGTTCGTCATGCGTTTTGACGCGGGGAGCGTTCCGGTCGGCCAGCTGGTCTTTTCGAGCGAGACACGCTCAGTGGCGGAGATTCAGGATCTGGCGCTTTTCCGCGTGCGGCCAGTCTTCTCGACACTGCCCGGGGTCTCGGCGCCGCCGCCATTTGGCGGAAACCAGCGAACCGTCATTGTCCGTGTCGACCCTGACCGGCTGCGAGCTTATGCCATGTCGGCCGAGGAGATCGCAAAGGCGATATCCTCCGGCAATTCGATACTCCCATCGGGAAACGTACGCACCGGGGATATCAATCGACTGGCGCCGATCAATGGCGTCGTGCGAGATATTCGCGAACTTGGAGATCTACCGATCAGAACCGGCTCCGGGCCGGCAGTCTACGTGCGTGATGTCGGCGTGGTCGAAAACGGGAGCGACATCCTGACCGGATATGGACTGGTCAACAGCCGTCGAACCGTCTATATCCCCGTCACCAAACGCGCGGAAGCATCGACGCTGGATGTCGTTGCCCGAGTCAAAAGCGAGCTTCCGCGATTTCAGTCGCTCGTCCCCGAAGACATCAAAGTAAGTTTCGAATTCGATCAATCCGTGATCGTCAAGAATTCGATCCGCGGCCTGGTCTTTGAAGGAATTCTCGGCGCGCTGCTCACCGGTTTGATGGTCCTGTTCTTCCTCCGCAATTGGAGGAGCGCCCTGATTGTGGTGCTGACGATACCGTTCGCGGTTCTGGCGGCAGTGGTCGGGTTATGGCTGGCGGGCCAGACGATCAACATCATGACGCTCGGCGGACTGGCGCTGGCGATCGGCATACTGGTCGACGAATCAACGGTCGCAATCGAAAATATACACACGCATTTGTCTCGCAGAGAGTCACCGCGCATGGCCATCTGGAGCGCGACGAAAGAGACGATCACCCCTCGATTACTGGCCATGCTCTCTGTCCTGGCCGTCTTCATCCCGTCCCTTTTCATGGCCGGTGTGGCGAGAGCCCTCTTCGTTCCGCTGTCGCTGGCGGTCGGATTCGCCATGCTTGCTTCGTATCTGCTCTCGAGCACGCTGGTTCCGGTGCTTGCGGCGTGGATGCTCAGTGGCCATAAATCGAGCGAAGATCACGATCCCATCAATGGCAAACTTCGTGACAAATACCGCGCCCTGCTCAATAAACTCTGGCAGCTTCGGTTGCCGGTGCTTGCAATCTATCTTGCATCCGTTTTGATTGGAATCTTTCTGATCGGCCGGACGATCGGAACAGACATCTTTCCACGCGTCAATACAGGTATGTTTCAGCTCCGGCTGAGGGCGCCCGCCGGAACCCGCGTCGAGCGCACAGAGCGTATCGCCCTGAAAGCGCTCGATGTTATCGCCAAAGAGGCCGGGCCTGAGAATATCGACATCACGCTCGGTTACGTCGGTACTCAACCGGCCAGCTACCCGGTCAACACGATTCATCTATGGACCAGCGGACCACACGAAGCTGTGCTTACGATCGCGCTCAAGAGCGGATCCGGCATCCGAATCGAAGCGATTAAGGAACGCCTGAGAAGCAAACTGGCGTCGCAGATTCCCGGCGTGGCCCTCTCGTTCGAAGCCGGAGATGTGGTCGGTAAAGTCATGAACATAGGCGCGCCGACTCCGATCGAAGTGGCCGTGAGCGGGCCCAATCTGGCGGCCAATCGCGCTTTCGCTGAAAAAGTGCTGTTGGAGATGAAGAAGATCGACGGTTTGCGCGATCTGCAGTTCGATCAAACGCTCGATTATCCATCAGTCGAGATCAAAATTGACCGGCAGCGGGCTGGTCAACTGGGTGTAACGATCGACCAGATCGGACGGTCGCTGGTCGCTGCAACATCATCCAGTCGATTCACGCAACCGGTCTACTGGAGAGATCCCGCCAGCGGAAACGCCTATCAGGTGCAGGTTGAAGTCCCGCAGTCAAGAATTTCGTCGGTCGAGGACGTGCAGGGCCTGCCCGTCAATCCGCCAAATGCCGCGCGCACGCTGGCCGGCGATGTGGCAGAGATAACATATGGCACCGCAGTCGGACAGTACGACCGGTACAATCAGCAAAGAATGGTCACGATCATCGGCTCTCTTGCCGAACTTGACCTGGGCAGCGCGGCAAACCAGGTCAGCGAAGCGATCGCCCGTGCCGGCGCCGTCCCACGCGGCGTGAGCGTAAACATTCGCGGTCAGGTCGCTCCGATGCGCCAGACACAGGATGGGCTGCAACTCGGACTCGTGCTGGCGATCGCTGCGATATTTCTGTTGCTCGCCGCGAATTTTCAGTCTCTGCGACTGTCACTGGTCATTCTATCGGTCATACCAGCTGTCATTTCAGGTGTCGCGATAGCGCTTTGGTTGACCGGCACGACTCTCAACGTTCAATCTTTCATGGGTGCGATCATGGCAATCGGCATCTCGGTCGCCAATGCCATCCTGCTGACGACTTTTGCCGAGGAGCGCTGGCGGTATGGCCTGCCGGCCCGGGAAGCCGTCATAGAAGGGGCTGAAGGACGCCTGCGCCCGATTATCATGACCAGCCTGGCGATGATCGCCGGTATGATTCCGATGGCCCTTGGTATTGGCGATGGCGGCGATCTGACCGCACCGCTCGGCAGAGCAGTCATCGGAGGCCTTGCCGCATCGACCATCTCTGTGCTGACGATTCTGCCTCTCGTCTTTGGGCTCTTGCAGAGCAATAGTCGTCGCAAATCCGCTTCTCTCCACCCGGAGGATATTCAATCCAATGACTGATATGCTAAAGCGACTACTTTTGATCGTCATCCTTATCGCCTGCGCCTCTTGTGACAGCTCTCAAAAACCTGCCCGGCAAACTTCCGAACCGGCCTCGGCAGCTCAGGTTCCCGTCGTCACAGTGACGACGGTCCAATCGCACGAACTTGAGCGAGTGCTGCGCCTGCCCGGAGAACTTCAGGCATGGCAGGATGTAGCACTTTATGCCCGCGTCCAGGGCTTCGTCGATGCTATCCCTGTCGATCGCGGAACTATCGTCAGAAAAGGACAACTAATCGCCAGGCTGCGCGCTCCGGAGATGGGAAATCAGCGCCGCGAAGCCGAAGCGAAAGCCGCAGCGGCGAAGTCACAGCTCGCAGAGGCTCGCGCCCGCATGGCTGGCGTTCGCGCCCAGCGAATTGAAGCTGAAACCCGGCTCGCGACAGACGAATCAACTTATAGAAGGATGAAAGCAGCTTCAGCCACTCCAGGAGTTGTTGCGGGAAACGATATCGAAGTGGCGGTCGGCAATATCGAGGCAGCACGAACACGAATCCAGCTTTATCGCGAAAACGAAAAGGCGGCACAGGCTCAGGTCGACGCGTTGACTGAAAATGAACGTGCGCTGCGCGAGGCTGCCCAGTCGATAACCAGGATGGAAG
>JADJXM010000003.1:110000-495503 GCA_016715865.1 Acidobacteriota bacterium
CATAACGTATCAAATCAGAATTCCCCTCGCCGGCTTTCGGTCTTGGCATCTTTTTCTCCTTTTGATTCCGGCATTACTCACCGGTAATTATTGTTTCAAATTACTTTCAGCTACTCGAATTATCACCTGTTTTTTGCAATTAATATTTCAATTATCAGTACGAGATATCCGCACAGGCAAATAATAGATCTATATTAGCTACATTATTATCAATATGACAACCGTAATAACAGAATTAACCAATAAAAAATATATTCTATTACCACTGCTTTTGTCCGAGTTTTGAAAAGAAACAATATGTAATTGATGAAATCCTGAATGCATTAGCTGTTATATCTTCGGGCAAGTTATGGCTTCAACATCCTTTCGGCAATGTCTGCTTTGCAAGACTGCCGACAAATGCGCAGCTTGAGTTGATTAGCTGAAAGTGAGACCGGGCCCCGGCCTCGCGGGTTCGGGACAAGTCAAGCAGTTTCCGAACATTGTCTCTGCGTAACATCAATTAATAATTATTGTAAGACAGAAATGCACGTGGTTATTTCCAGGGCTTTCCGAGCTTTATTAATTATGATTGTCTGCATACAAACCGGAGCGAGTACATGCGCGCACTTGAGAGCATTCTGGTCCTGAGCTATGCTTGGTCTCACAGAAAAACCCCTGGCGGAGTCGGCAAGTCAGCGAGAGAGGAACCAGTCAATTGAGTTATCAGGTAATCGCGCGAAAATACAGGCCGCAGACATTTTCGGATCTGGCAGGGCAAGAGCATATAACGCGGACGCTCAAATCCGCGCTCGACTCCGGGCGACTTCATCACGCGTACCTTTTTTCCGGCGTTCGGGGAACCGGAAAGACGACGACGGCCAGAATCCTCGCCAAGGGTCTGAATTGCGCCAGGGGGGTGACTGGTGACCCATGTTTGCAATGCTCCTCCTGCCTCGAGATTGCGGCCGGTAATTCAATCGATGTAATTGAAATCGACGCAGCATCGAATACTGGCGTTGATAACGTGCGCGATGTGATCATAAATAACATCGCCATGGCGCCCGCACGCGACAGGTACAAGGTATTCGTCATCGACGAAGTGCACATGCTTTCAACCAACGCATTCAATGCGCTCTTGAAAACCCTCGAAGAACCGCCCCCGCATGTCGTATTCATCATGGCTACGACGGAGCTTCACAAGTTACCCGATACGATACTTTCGCGCTGCCAGCAATTCGAGTTCAAGCAGATCCCAACGGACAAGATATTTGAGCGATTGCGTGAGATCGCCGGTCAGGAAAACGTAAAGATCAGCGATCCGGCCCTGCGCGAAATAGCACGCGCCGGAGCAGGCAGCCTGCGTGATGCCCAGTCCGCCTTCGATCAGATAATATCGTTCAGCGGCAGTGAAATAACCGAAGAAGACGTCGCAACCGGCCTCGGACTGGTGAGTGCATCGACACTCGGAGATTTCGTCAGCGCGATCGCGAGTCAGGATACGTCATCGATACTGACGCTGGTCGAGGAGGTCGCCTCGCGAGGCTATGACCTGCGCAATTTCTCGCGTGATTTGATGGGTTATTTGCGTCACCTCCTGCTGGTCAAGTCAGGCATCGACAGCAGCGAGGCTCTGGGAGTGGCAGACAATGAGCTTGATCGAATCAGGGAGCTCTCGACAAAGTTTTCGGAAGAAGACCTGGTTCGCTCTTTTCACCTGCTTTCCGCGACTGAGAAAGAGATCAAGGATTCGCCGCACCCTCGATTTCAACTGGAGACAGGGCTGGTCAAGCTTTCGCACCTGCCAAGGCTGCGATCTCTGGACGAGCTGATACGCCGCCTTGAAGAACTTGAATCGCGCCTCGATGGTTCTTCTTCATCGCCTGCTTCGGGCAGTGGAGGATCTACAGGCCCGGGCCGAAATCAGTTTACGCCTGATCGAGGCGGCTCGCAGGGTCGAGGCCCGTCTACTGAGACAAAGCAACATGCCGCACGTCACTCGCCAGAAGTGCCGCCGGACTTCCCTGAAATCGACCTTTCCGAGCCCGAAGATATGGCCGATTTCGATGCAGGTTATACGTCGACACGCAATCGTCCGGCTCCGGCCCCGCCCGTGCCTTCGCTTCATCCCACACCACCCGCCGAAAAGATCCCCGTTCCAAAAGGCTATGAAGTAGAAGCCTTGCTCAATGAATTGCAGAAACGAAATCGAGGGCTGGTGCTGACAGCTCTAGAGGATGCTCAGAAGCTGGAATACAGGGACGGCGTCTTACACATCACTTTCGGAACCGATGACATGTTCGCTCGCAGAGTCCGGGATAGCGGAACGCTATTCCGTGAACTTGGAGAGAGCCTGTTGGGACAACCGCTGCTGATTGAGGTCACAATCAGCGGGCAGGTCGAACATCGGATCGACGATGCAGTCGCCAAACGACAGCAACTGATCGATCGCGCAAGCAGCAATCCGGCCGTCAAATTGATCATGGAACAAACACGAGGCGATATCGTTTCTGTCAGGGAAACTTCCTGAATCGCACCCGCCCGGGCGTTTTTACCGGACCAATCGCGTGCTATCATATCCATCTTTGAGGAGACGCGTCCCTCAATTATTTTCAAGGAGAAATGAAATGAAACTACCTGGTGGAATGAACCTGCAACAGATGATGAAACAGGCTCAACAGATGCAGGAACAGATGGCGAAGGAGATGTCGGCGCTGCGCGTCGATGCCACAGCCGGCGGAGGCATCGTCAAGGCCGAAATGAACGGCAATAAGGAAGTGCTCTCGATCACGATCGATCAGGAAGCGGCCGGAGACATCGAGATGCTCCAGGATCTGATCGTCGCCGCAATCAATGAATGCGGACGCAAAGTCGATGAAACAGTGCAGAACAAACTCGGCAGCGCACTCGGCGGTATGAACATTCCGGGACTTATGTAACTGGAAACTATTTTATGCTTGATTATGCAGAACCAGTTACGAGGCTGATAGACGAATTCAAACGTCTGCCGGGAATCGGTCACAAGTCCGCCCAGCGACTGGCGTTTCACATTCTGAAGACTCCTCAGGAAGAGACCAACCGCCTGGTTGACGCCATCCGCGAGGTGAAAGAGAAGATCGTCTTCTGTTCGGTCTGCAACAACCTGACTGATACCGATCCCTGTCGTTACTGCGCCAGTCCATCGCGAGATCGATCGATCATCTGCGTGGTCGAGGAGCCATACAATCTGGTCGCGATTGAAAAGACACGGGAGTATCACGGCCTTTACCACGTTCTGCACGGAGCGCTTTCGCCGATCCGCGGGATCGGCCCCGAGGAACTGCAGATCAAAAATCTGATCGAAAGACTGCGACCCGACGAATCGGGGGAAGGCGAAGTCCGCGAGATGATACTCGCGACAAATCCCAACACTGAAGGTGAGGCGACCGCCAACTATCTTGCGCGGCTGATCAAACCGCTCGGCGTTCGCGTGACGCGCATCGCCATGGGCCTGCCAGTGGGAGGCGACCTTGAATACGCCGATGAAGTGACGATGCACAAGGCGCTGACCAACCGTCACGATATCTGAGAATCCGCCATGAGCAACCCTGCCGAAAAAGATCTGCCGCTCGAATACCTCGCTCTCAAGGCAGCTAATGACAAATTACGGGAAGCCGGCAAGACTCAACTCTGGGGCAGGCTGGACAACATCTGCTCTGAGCTGAGCCGTGACCTCTCAGAACGGCGAGGGATGCCGCCACTGCAGGTGGGCCGCCAGGACTGGCAGTTCAAGGTCGAAACATCGACCATGATCGGAGAGCGCTATGGGGCGCGCCACAAAACCAATACGCTGATCGTCGAAGTAGGCTGGCCCCAGCTTCCGGACCACGGGTTCGTCCCCGACGGCGGTCTTGCCCGCGGTCGCATAGGACTGAGCCGCAATGTCATGCTCGAACCTCAAACCATGACAGAGCTGATCTACAAACGATCCGGGCAGAGTGATCCCGCCTGGTACACCATCAAAAACAAGATGCTCGGTGACCAGGTCTCCGAGCATCTGCTGCGCAGCTACTTCGAGCTGCTGATCCAGGATTGATCCCCGATCTTCATTCCATCGCAACCAGGGAACCGAGAATATTGTATCCGCCGTCGACGTAGATCAGTTCACCGGTGATTCCGCGTCCGAGCGAGCTGATCAGAAACAGGGCCGTGTCTCCCACCTCTGCCTGTTCGGTCGCATGTCGCAGTGGGGCTACCACACGGTGATGATCGACCATTTTGCTGATGCCGGAGACTCCGCGGGCGGCGAGAGTTCTGATCGGACCGGCGGAAATGGCATTGACTCGTATGCCTCTCGGCCCGAGATCGCTGGCCAGGTAACGAACTGTCGATTCGAGCGCGGCCTTGGCCACACCCATAACGTTATAATGCGGAACGACGCGATTGGCGCCCAGGTAGCTCAGAGTGATGATCGATCCTCCCTCGGACATGAGCGGAAGCGCCGCCCGTGAAAGCGCGACCAGCGAATAGGCGCTGACATCGAGTGCGGTCGCGAACCCCTGGCGTGTCGTATTGATGAATTCGCCTGTCAGCTCTTCCCGCGGAGCGAAAGCCACGGAATGCACCAGAAAATCCAGCCTTCCCATGTCTGTCCCGACGTTCTTCATCAACGAGTCGATCTCTTCATCGTTGGACACGTCGCATGGATATGATTTCGCTCCCGGTAGATCGCCGGCCAGCTTTTCGACGTTTTCCTTCAACCTCTCGTTCTGATAGTTGAAGGCGAGTTTCGCGCCCTCGCGCACCACTGATTCAGCGATCGCCCATGCAATGCTGTGTTTGTTCGCCACTCCTACGATCAGTCCATTCTTGCCTTCCAGTAGCATCTTTATTCTGCCTTTCTTTCAGTTACAGCAGCTAACAGAAAGTGAGCATCGGCGTGCGCCCCATGCTCAACTTTGATCTGAAAACCGCTGCAATCACCAGTGGAGTTATTATTGCCGGTAAGAGTACCATGATTGGTGACAATTGACAGGACTGGGAGCGCAGGCTTTCAGCCTGCGCTCTATGGGATAAATTCGCGGAGCGCCGGGATCATGGTTCGGGCGAAATTGAGCCCGGCGGCACGTGCGCGAAATTCTCCTTCGCGTCCATCAGGAACGGGGATAATGACGCGCACCAGCGCGCCATCGGTCCGGCTCAGGGCCAATCCGTCGTAGAGAAGAAAAAACCTGCTGGCATAATCACCGGCGGAGATTCTGCCTCGTCCCTGGTACCAGTAAAAAGCCAACATTTTGACGTCGTCCTTCTCGATCAGGTATTCATTGATTTCGGACTTAGTCGAGGGTTGAACGGCCAGTGAATGAACCTTGTGAGCGCTCATGGTCCAGCCAGCGCCGGGAATGCAGTTCTGAGGCGAATGCATGGTCCGACGGTGTCCCTGGCCGGCATACCACGCGGCGAAAAAGTAAGAGATCACTCCGCGATCGTTGGCATAGGTGCGCGACAGATAATCATCCGCACTCAATTCGCGAGCCTGTGCCGCGCCCAATGCCTGGACATCGATCGCGCGCCAGCCGCCCGCGCGCTCTGGAAACCCGGCGAATGATTGCCTCGCCGGAACTTTCACGGAACCGCGCCCGGTTACCAGAAAGAATGATACAAGTGCAGCGAGCGTCAAAAACCCGAGCATCACGATAAACCTGCGATTGTTACCCACTCTTACCTCTTATAGCGCGAATCGATCGATGCACCAGTCCCGTTAAAGCATAAACGCCGGCTAGCAAGGCCATTTCGAGGAGGAAAACCATCCCCCCCGCGAATGCATGCAGAAAACCTTCCGCCGCCTGAACCCCGCGATAATGCGCAAGTATTCCCGTCCCGGCAACGCGGACCGCATTAGCGAAAACGGCGACCGGGACGACCAGCAGAAACAAGATCAACCGTCGCCGCCAGCGGCTCTCAAAGAAGTACGCGAAAATCACGCTGAGAGTCGTCATCGAGACCAGGGAACGAATCCCGCTGCAGGCTTCGACGACCTGCAGTTTCATCTGAGCCAGCTCAATTACGTTTCCCTCGCGAAGCGCCGGAACCCCGAACAACCGAATCATTCTCGTTGCGTAATCTGACGCAATCAGTTGTAACGGAAGCGCGACCCGGTTGAAGATGATTGCCGGAACCGGCAAAGCCAGCAACAGCAATCCGATCGGAAAGATGAGCAGTCTCACCCACGGCCAGCCCGCAAAATAGAGCGTCAGTGATACTAGCGAAAGTACAAGCGAGAGCCGCGTCAGATAAAGCTCTGCGGCGATCGTGCCTGAAAAGAGCATGAGCATGGCTAACATCAGAAGCAGAAAACCGGCCAGCGCATTCGGTCTCAAAGGCTCAGCCCTCAGCCTGTCTCGCATGAGCCAGATCGCATACGCACTGACCAGCGGAACGAGGAACCCGTGCGAATAGTTTTCGTCAACGCGCCAGTCGTCAACCAGCCTGCGAATGACATCGAAATAGATCGCCAGCCAGAGCAGGCCGATAGCCGAATGACGCCAGTATCTGACAGCGAAACCGGAATTTGCTTGACCTCCTTCTTCCACGACGCGAACCATACCAGAATCCGTTGAACGATCCCAGAGAAACAGGACTGTTTTAGCCTGCGCGGTTCTACATGTTTAATTGAATGGTAATGGGATCAGGGTTATCTTCTTTGCGGTGCGGCTGTTTCAAATTGAATAACATGTTGCTGATTTCATCGTTCACAATCCGGTTGATCCTCGGCGCCTTTGCCCTCGGATGGCTTTTTCTGCAGCTTCCGCCCGCCTGTCGAAGTGCGCCTGCGGTTGCCCGGGCGCAAAACGATCGACCGGCTACTGCTCAGACATCGATTCGAATCGCAATCCGTGTGAAGGATGGCTCATTGCCGGTCACGATCGGAGTTCCAGTCGCCGAGTCGACAGGGCTGACCGATACATCGAGACTTGGCGTGGCCGGTCGGGAGGGGAACCCTGTCCCGGCATCATTTCGCGTGCTGGCTCGCTGGCGCGGCACAGTCGAGGACCGGACCAGGGTAATCAAATGGCTGCTGGTCGATTTCGCTCCGTCTGGAAAAGATGTCCATTATCTCGAACTCCTTAAGCGCCCTCTCATGGAGCCGATGCAACGCATCGAGAATAATAGTTCGCTGCGCATATCGAACGGAAAAGTATCAATCGAATTCGCCAGGTCGGGCGAGGAATTACTGCGAAGTTTTCAGCGGAATGGTAGCGATCAGTTACGAGCAGGCGTGCGCCTGCAAATGAGTCTGCCGCCACGCGCAATCGTCACTCGCATCGATGCTGCCGGCGGCGAAGGTCCGATAACCGTAACTGATGCATCGATCTTCAGGACCGGAGAAATCGTCCGCTTCGAACACCGTGATCGTCTGAAATGGGACGCCCCGGCCGGAAGCGACCGGCTGGTCACATACGACCAGAGCTTCGGCGCCGGACGAAAATATCTCTTGTCGGAAGGAACTCCGCGCCGGGAAGAGGTCACGGTAACGAGCGCCCAGCCCGGCGATCTGCGAGCTGAAAAGCCGCTCATTTTTGGTCACCCGGCGGGTTCATCGATCCGCGATCTGAGCATCGAAGGTGAATCGGCGACGATCAGTAAGATCACTGGACAGACGATAGCGTTCGCAAATCCGATTAAAAGCGGTCACGTCACCGGAGAAATTCTTTCAGCCACGGGTAGCGATCAGATCACTGCAACCGCGGCGATCGAGCGGACATGGGTTGAAGAGGAATCCGCTCTTCGCGTCGTCGTGCGGCAGGACGGCATTTTCAAAACCCGGCGGAGCGCCATGCCCACCACAATACAGTTCACCAGCCGGTTCCATATTTACGCCGGCCTCCCGTTCGTGCGGGTGCAATTGCGACTGGTTAACCGAGGAAGTTACGGTTTCGGAGGAACGCGGACCGGAATTCCCCCTTTCGCTCAGCACGTACTGCTCCGCAAACTCTCTCTCGATCTTCCAACGATCGAGCCCGCCCGTGAGGTATCTGCAGTGCTCACAAAAGAGGATGCACATGCGAGACTCAATCGCGCTCAGAGCAGAGCATCAATAGCTGCCGGCGATTTGGAAATCGCCGTCCCGGAATTCATTGAGAACTTCCCGCGCGCACTGGTCGGGAGCCCGTCGGGGATCAGTTTCGACATCCTGCCAGACACTGGCGAAGACCATGTCTTTGACGGGGCCCGCGCGAAGACGGTCGAGCTTTATCTCGGATCCGACACGCCTGGAGCTTGTCAGATGACTTCATCGCTCAATGCAACGATTGATCCTGCCTATGTCGCCGCGACCGGTGCCGTCAGGCCATCATTCGTCGAAAAGCGTGAATGGGCGAGGGAGTTTGCCGGATCTCCGCAATTGCTTGAAGCAGCCCGGCGAGTTGAACGAATGTTCGCCGTCGGATATGCGGTTGAGGCGGCCGAAGGCGCCGGTGCTGTTCCCCCGCAATCGATATTCGAATACAGATTTCGCAGCGAGAACGGCGAACATTTCGGCTGGCGCAATTTCGGCGACCTGGCCTGGGGTGACGGCTATGCCAACGTTCATTACGATCTTCCATTCATCCTGCTGAGAGAATCTCTGCGGACAGCGGATGAACGTGCCTTTCGAATAGGAAGCGAAATGGCGAGGTATCGCGCTGACTGGGGACAATACCAGGCGGATGATTATTTCGATCGCGATCGCATCTGGAACTTCAGGGGGACGGCTTTTTATGAAAAGGGTGATCATGGCAGTTATCGCGAGCCTGTTCCGAGTCATATGTGGATCGAGGGGCTGTGGCTGCACTGGGCCATGACCGGCGACTGGAACTCATATCAATCCGCGATCGAGGGGAGTGAAGCCTTCGCCCGCATGAAATTCAACTACGACAATGCGCTTGGATGGAACGAACCGCGCTGGGTCGGGTGGCCCATTCTCGGCCTCGTCACCGCCTGGCGCTATTCGGGTCGGTCCGATTTTCTCGACAGAGCGAGACGCGACATCGACCTGCTGATGAGCGCTGAAGAGGACGAAGGCAGAAAGGGGTATTTCATCGGCAGAGGTTCGGGTTTCGGCCGGGCAGTGCAGCCGTGGGCGTGGAGCTATTCACTGCTCGGCGTTCTCGAATACTGGCGCGACACCGGTGACCGCCGGGCGGGCGAGTTTATCGTGCGCGTCGCAGACTGGCTGATCAGCAGCGGCTCGCCAAATCCGCCGCTCAAACCCGGAAGCCTTATGCCGGACGGAACATGGCTGCCGGCAGGCGTTTCGTACTTCTGGTATCCTGACAGGGTCGCCGATGACAGATCGGTCGCCCTCGCCGGTTTGTGCCTGCCAGTACTGACGACCGCCGCGCAGATCAGCGGACGGACGGATCTATGGAAGCACGCCGAGGACCTCTTCCGGGACTACGCTTTCTATCGCGACCTGCCTGAAGGAAAAAGCACTGATCCGGCCGCCCGCGCTGTGATTAATTTCAGATCACTCCACTTTGCCGGATCATCGCCAAAGGTCTACGGTCAGATGGGCTTGACGGTTCAGGACTTTCTCTCGGATTATCCGGTGACTCATACGAAAAACAGATTGAAAGACAGAAAGGAAATCAAATGAAGACTTCGGCTGTCACGCTCGAAGATTTGAAGGGAGTTTTCCCGGTTCCGCCGCTCGCCAGGCGAAACGACGGCAACCGTGCAATCGACTTCACTGAAAACGAAAAGATCGTCTCTCACATAGCATCCGGCGGGCTGAGCCGCTTCCTCTATGGCGGCAACGCATTCCTCTACCACATCACGCTTTCAGAATTTGACGAACTGCTTTCATGGCTGACGGGATTCGATAACGGGTACTGGCCGATTCCAAGTCTCGGGCCGTCCTACGGTCGAGCAATGGATCAGGCGCCGCTCTTGCGAAAATATTCTTTTCCATGCGCCATGCTGCTGCCGTGCAGCGACCCGCGCGACGCGGCAGGTCTTGAACTGGGGATCCGTGACATCGCGGCAGCAGCCGAAACCCCGCTCATACTCTATCTTAAGGAAGAACATAATTTCGGTTCGGACAAGGAGGCCGGACTGGACGTCGTGGCGCGACTGGTCGATGAAGGCATCTGCACTTGGATCAAATATGCTGTCGTACGCACTGATCCGGCTGAAGACGCCTACCTTGAATCGCTGCTCAAGCGGGTCGACCGGCGCAGAGTGATCAGCGGGATCGGAGAACGACCGGCTGTCGTACATATGCGCGACTGGCAATTACCCGGCTTCACGACGGGCTCAGGCTGCATCGCGCCGCGCATGTCCGACTCGATATTCCAGGCCTGTTCGCGCGGCGATTTCGGGGCGGCCGAACAGACACGACAACATTTTCTGCCGCACGAGGACCTGCGCGATAAAGGGGGACCTGCCAAAGTGCTCCATCACGCAACTCAACTCGCGGAGATCGCCAGAACAGGCCCGGTTCCTCCATTCCTTTCCTCGCTCAACCGGGATCAGATTGAACAGCTCGCTCCCGTCGCGCGAGCCCTTGCTGAAATCGATCGCTCCGTTTGATCGGACCCGGTTCCGTAACGGCCAGGTGGATGACCTTCCCGCTTTGCTGGATTACTCTTCACCTACCAAACAGCAGCCAATTAGGTTAAAATCAGGGTTGTATTCGCCCCTGCAGCTCACTGCTGCCCTTGCTGCCCCTGCTGGATGTTCCCCCACCCGGACAGGATATCGTTTTCCGGGCATCGGCAATGGAGTAATTTGGATGATACGTGGAAAAAATAGACTGACAATCTCGTACCCGGCTTTGCTGCTTCTCATCATTAATATATGTTGCCTGATCGGCTATGGTCAGGTCTCGTCAGATCATGCACTCAATCGCCATACGATTGAGCCGTCCAACGACCCCACTTCTGCAAAGACCCGTCCGGCTGCGCTTGAAGCCATCGACAGCTACATGAGCAGGCGAACGGCGGAAGCGTCCGAGAGTTTTGAACGCGTCTGGCAGATGACAGGCCCGTTCGGCGGGGATGTAACTGCGCTGGCGGCGCATCCAAAAAATTCCGACATTGTTCTGCTTGGAACCAGCGATGGCCAGTTGTTCCGTTCGACCGACGGCGGGATGATCTGGAGGCGCATCCGACCGGGCATTATGTCCAACGGTTTCATGGTCACGGTCATCAGTTTCGACCTTCAAAACCCGGAAATTCTATATATCGGTGTCAAAGCGGTCACAGCACAGGGCGAGAGGACGAAGGGCGGCAGCCTGTTCGTGAGTGAGGACGGCGGCAACTCGTGGCGTGAATTCGCAGGAATGCATGGTCGCGCCATACGGAGCTTCTCGCAGTCTCCGAAAAATCCGGATGTGCTGGTTGCGGCATCTTTGAATGGGATCTATCGCACCACCGATCGAGGTCGCCAGTGGGAGAGGATCACTCCGGTCAACGATTCCGAGTTGCGAGGATTTCATTCGGTCGCCATCGATCCGCGCGACGAAAATATCATCTACGTCGGGACCAATCACCTGCCCTGGAAGACGCTTGACGGCGGAAAGACATGGAATCGCGCCGGATCGAAAGAGACTGGTATGCTCGATGATTCGGACATCTTCGCTATTCATATCGACCAGTCCGATCCTGATGTAGTGCTGATGAGCGCGTGCAGCGGAATCTATCGTTCGCTGGATGCCAGCGCAAAGTGGACCAAGATCCAGGGAATTCCCTATACGAGCAGACGAACGCACGTCATCTACCAGCATCCATCGCGTCCCGAGATGATCTTCGCCGGCACGACCGAGGGGCTTTGGGTCTCGACAGATCACGGCAAACCGGAAAGCTGGCGGCTGGTCACCTCTCAGCGTCTGGTGATCAATACCGTTGCCGTTCATCCTGACCGGCCCGAACGCGTTTTTCTCGGAACAGAAGACAACGGAATTCTGGTCAGCGTCGATGGCGGCGAAACCTATGAACCCAGCAACGCCGGTTTCATAAATCGACAGGTGCGCGCTGTGCTCGCCGACCGCAAGGAAAAAAATCGCGTATACGCCGGAGTCCTTTTTGACAGCTCAAATGGCGGGCTCTTCATCAGCGAAGACGGTGGCCTGACATGGCGACAGTCGATGAACGGCATGGGAGTCCGTGATGTCTATTCGCTGCACCAGTCTGAATCGCGCCCGGAAACCATCTATGCCGGAACAAATCACGGCCTCTTCCGGTCGGACGATCACGGCCTGAACTGGACTTTCGTCAGGAAGGAAGAGCTGCCTCCGCCTGACGGCAAACGATCAACACGAACAGGCGCTTCATCGAAACCCAAACCAGCGGCATCGAAATCAGCGACTCAAGAGAGTGCCAGACCGCGCAGAGTCAGCGATCTCTCTTTCGGCGTCAGATTCCAGCCCATTTCATATGTTCCGCCGCAAAAAGGCAGGACCGCTCGCTCCCGGACACAGAAACGAAAACCCGTTCAAACCCGCGCCAAAACAAAGGCGCCCGCCGCACCGGTCAAGAGCGATCTGGTCGAGATTCAGAACCAGGTCTTTGCGATCACACCCTTTACACCGATTCCGATTACGGATGGCGATGGGTTGAACGATAACTCGACCTGGATGCTGGCATCGACCTGGGATGGATTGTATCGGACCGAGGATGAAAAGAAGGGCTGGAAACGGGTCAAACTTATTGCATCCGATCCGGTATTGAATGTCGAGCCGCGTCAACCGAAGATCAATGCAGTCACGACGACCCCACTCGCTCCCGGCACGATCTTCGTCGGAACTGAAGAGGGATTGTTCGTTTCCCGCGATAACGGCAATTCATTCAAGCGCATCCGGCTTGACGAAAAGGAGCTTCGTATCCGCATCGTGACGATCGATCCTCGCTCTGCTGATCGAATCTACGTCGGATCCACCACCGGATTTTTCCGCTCTGATGACGGCGGAACGACCTGGGAAAACCGCGGCGGCGGAATGCCTCTCCTGACCGATGTCAGCGCAATCGAAATCAACTCACTCAATCCTGACGAAGTTTATGTCGGCGATGAAATGCGCGGACAGTTCTTCTATTCAAGAGATCGCGGCATCAACTGGATAAAACTGGACACCAGCCAACTCCCCAGCGCCAGAATATGGTCGGTCGCAAGCGATCCATTCGACCGCAACAAACTCTACCTCGGATCATTCTCCGGCGGAGTTTATGTCCATACTCGTCGGTGAAGTTTGAAAGAAAAAAATTAACCGCAAAGAATTGAATCGCAAAGACCGCAAAGGGGCAAAGAATTAATCGCAGAAGCCGCAAAGGAGCAAAGATTTTTTGGTGATACGAATATTCGGATTATTGCCAATTGGATATAACTCGAACACTGATCTTGCCTGTATATCTTTGCCCCTTTGCGGCCTCTGCGATTAATTCTTTGCCTCTTTGCGGTCTTTGCGATTAATTTCTTCCGAATTTAAATACCCGAAAATTTAGTTTGCAGAGTATTTACTGCTGATTCTTTTGAGCGATCGCCTGTTTGACGCGATCGAGCATCTTTCTGATATCTGCGGCATCGGGTGCGTCGCCGGCATCCTTGAGGTATGCCTCCAGATTCTGAGCGGCTTTCGGCAGATCCTGCCTGCGAATATTCAGATTGAAGAGATGTTTATATGCGCTGACGAACACTTTTCCGCCCATCTGAATGGCTCGTGTGATCTCTTTTTCAGCCCGATCATAATCAGGCGGATCGACCGACATGAGGGCGAGTCCGAGGTTGAGATGGCACATGGGAAATGAATCATCAAGGCTGTTGCCGGTCTCGAACTCGGCGATCGCCTCGCGAAACTGCTGCCGGCCCATGTGTATCAGGCCGAGGTTGATGTGCGGAGCGGCATATTTCGTATTGACGGCAATGGCGCGCTCGAATGCGGCCTGTGCTTCGGCCATCTTCTTCATCGCCATATGCTGCTCACCGAGCTTATTAATGGCATAAAGGTAGTCGGGGAAAGCTGCCAAAGCTTCGTGCAGGAGTTTGATGGCCTCTTCCGGCTTGTTTTTCTGAGCCAGTTTGACGGCCTTCTCGTACGACTTCCTGGCGTTCTTTGGAATCTCCTGGTGATCCGCGGCTCCGATCAGTCTGCGGTCCGTTGTCTTGAATTTGACATCGCTATCCTTGTCTTTCAGGAAGATCTGAACCGTGAAGGTTCGCGAGAGATTACCGAACAGCTCGACTGTCTCCTGTGTTGTGTCATAGGACTGATTGTCCGTCGGGACGACAACGCGATAGGTATTGCTGGGTATTGATCGAAACTCGAAGTTGCCGACTGAATCAGAAAACGTCTCAGCCGCTGTCCCTCCCGTCGTCAATTCCAGGACAACTCTCATTCGCTGGTCCGGAAGATTGCCGGCGGGCAGGTATACCTTGCCTCGGATATTGTGAAGGATCGGGCCGGATGAACGGGGATTCTGAGGAGACTGACCCTGCGAGCCCTGAGCCAGTGATCCGGAGACCGCAAAGATCAGTATCAAGCCGGTTGTAATCAGTTGGCCGGTTGTAATCAGTTGGATTGAACGGAAACGAAGTGCAGCAACCTGGAGTCTCATATTACACCTCCGGAATAGTCAGTTACTTGCAGGCCCGAATAGTCAGTTACTTGCAGGCCGGAATGGTCAGTTACTACTCTGCAAACTAAATTTTCGGGCATTTAACTTCGGAAGAAATTAATCGCAAAGATCGCAAAGGGGCAAAGAATTAATCGCAAAGGCTGCAAAGAGGCAAAGATATTTAGGGATATGAATATACGGATTATCGCCCACTGGATATAATTCGAACACTGATCTTCCTTATATCCCTTGCACCTTGCCTGGAATGCGAGGAGCCCCCTTTAAAAAACCCGCAAAGGGGGGCCCCACCCCAAGAAAAGAGGCGAAAACCTTTTTTCCCCCCCCCAAAAAGAACCGGGGGGAGGGGCAAAACCCGCCCCCCAAAACCGCTTCCCCCCCGAATTGCGTTGTTTGTCTTTTTTCCCTTGCAGGGGGAGGGCGGGGACTTCCCCGAAAAAAACCCCCCCCCCCGCAAAGCCCCCAAACCCCCCCCAGAGCAAGGGGGCAAGAAACCCAAAAAAAAAAACCAAAAGAAAAAAAAGACTTTTAAAACAAAACAAACTTTTTAAAAAACCCGGGCAGCGGCCCCCCAAAAAAAAAAAAAAGAAAAAAATACACCCAGGCCCCCCCCAACAAAAAAAAAAAAAAAAAAAAAAAAAAACCCAGCGACATCTCGAGGCACTCTGCGATTAACTTTTTTTCCAGTCTTGAATACAAGAAAATTTAGTTTCCAGAGTAGTTACTTGCAGGCCCGAATAGTCAGTTACTTGCAGGAAGGATGGTAACGTTAACGATCAGGAAGCGATATCCAACTGGAAGTCACCCCAAAACCCCTTTTTAATGCCCTGTTAATTGGACTTATCGGGGTTTTGGGATGGGTTCTAATCAAAATAATCCAGGGGCCGCCTATGCGACCAGCCCCTCGTCTTCACCAGCTTCCGTCTCGCCATCTCCCTTGAGGTTGATCAGTTCCTTCAACTCCTTGCCGGGTTTGAAATAGGGGACCCGTTTTGCAGGTATGTCGACAGGAGCTCCGGTCTTGGGGTTCCTGCCACGACGCGCATCTCGCTGCCTGACTCTGAATGAGCCGAAACCGCGCAACTCTATCTTCTCTCCACGATTCAGGGCCTGAATGATATTTTTGAAGACTTCGTCAACAATAACTTCCGAGTCTTTTTTTGTCAGCTCGGCTGCGCGGGCAACTTCTTCCACCAACTCAGCTTTAGTCATCGCTCCTCCATTTGACGATGAACAAATTCCATCCTGATTACATGAGCCTGGGACGATCTGTTCCTGATTCCGTGACAGGCGATAAATGAACTGCTCTTACTACTTCCACTGATATTTGAATTTAACCGACGTATCCAGATCACTCAGGCTTGCCGGCAGAGAGGCAGGCGTCAAATCCCTTAAGCCGGCGATGCCGAAGAGAAGATCGAGGATCGAAAATCCCTGACGCTCCTTTGGCGGAGTGACAACATTGGGTTCGCCCTTGATCCCGACCATTTTGGCCGTTTCCGCCAGGGCGTCTCCATAATTTCCCAGCTTATCGATCAAACCGTAATTCCGGGCACTCTGCCCGGTGTATACGCGACCATCGGCCAGCTCCTTCACGCGCACGGGATCGAGTTCGCTCCCCTTCTGACCGCGTCCTTTGCGGCCTTCGGTTACGGCCGTGACAAACTGTCCGTAGAGTTCATCGATCATCGCCTGAAAATAGACCTTTTCGCGTTCGGTCAATTCGCGCGTCGGAGATCCTGTGTCCTTGAACTCACCGCTCTTGAAGACCACCGGCTTGATCTTGGCCCAGTCTGCCAGATCCTTGTAATTCACCCATTCCGCGATCACGCCGATGCTGCCGGTGACGGTTCCTGGATTGGCGAAGATCATGTCGGCGGGACAGGCGATGTAATATCCACCTGAAGCGGCAACGCTGCCCATCGATATGACGATCGTCTTCTTCTTATTCGAGTCCTTGATGCGTTTGATTTCGCGGTAGATCTCCTGCGATGGCGAGACCCCGCCGCCCGGGCTGTCAACGCGAAGCATGATCGCCTTGATTCGCGAATCATCGGCATACAGCTTGAGATAACGATTCACGTTCTTGGCCATCGCGTCATCGATCACACCTTCGACAGGAATGACTGCGATTCGATCTCCACCTCCAAATGACCTTTCTCCGCCGGACATGAAGAGCATCATCGCCATCAGACTGACGACGAAGAGACCGCAAAGCACGGCGCCGATGATCAATACCCAGGCTAACGAACTACGTTTCATTGCGTTTCATATTTAATGGCGAAAAGGAAAACAGTGGGCAGTCGCCAAACGACAGGGTTCAATTTCCCTGCGAAACACGCTGCCCACTGATTTCCACACAACCTCTCACCGTCGATCGAAGACGGTCAGTTAGTTGTCCGATTCCTCTTCATCCGCGTTTTTGTTAAGACCGGCAACTTCGAAGAGGCTGGCCATACCCGAATCGGCCGACGTGTAATTACGCACGTCGAGAATGGGTTCATCCTTGCCGACGGCACGGGCTGAAAGACCGATCTTGCGCGCCTCACGATCCATCTTGAGGATCTTGAACTGCATCTCCTGGCCGGGCTTGACGGCATCCTCCGGCTTATCGACGTGCTGTTCAGACAGCTCTGAGACGTGACACAGCCCCTCGATGCCATCCTCCAGCTCGACGAATGCGCCGAAATTGGCGAAACGCGTAACCTTGCCGGTCACGACATCGCCCAGACGGTGCGTATCGAAGAACTGATCCCAGGTGTTGGGTTCGAGATCCTTGATCGAGAGCGACAGCCGGCGGTTGTCGACGTCGATCGCGGTGATGATCGCCTCGACCTCCTGGTTCTTCTTGAGCGCTTCGCTCGGGTGCTTGATGCGCTTGGTCCAGGAAATATCCGAGACGTGCACCAGACCGTCGATGCCATCCTCGATTTCGATGAAGGCGCCGAAATCGGTCAGATTGCGAACCCGACCCTTGACTCGAGTGCCGACGCCGTAGCGTTCCTGCAGAGTCTCCCACGGATTCGGCTCGATCTGTTTGAGGCCGAGGCTGATCCGCCGGTTGCCCTGATCGACTTCCAGGACCTGCGCTTCGACTTCCTGTCCGACCGAGAGCAGCTTGGACGGATGTTTGACACGCTTCGACCAGCTCATCTCGGTTACATGAACGAGACCTTCAATGCCCGCCTCGAGTTCGATGAAGGCGCCATAATCGGTCAGGGAAACGACCTTGCCGCTGACCCGCGAATTGAGCGGGTAGCGTTCCACCGTCGTCGCCCATGGATCGGGAATGAGTTGCTTATAGCCAAGGCTTACCCTTTCCTTGTCGCGATCGAACTTGAGCACCTTGACCTGGACCGATTCTCCGACCCTTAACAGTTCATTCGGATTCTGAATCCGGCCCCACGACATGTCAGTGATATGCAGCAGACCGTCGATTCCGCCAAGGTCGATGAAGGCGCCGTAATCGGTGATGTTCTTGACCTGTCCTTCGACAATCACGCCCTCCTCGAGATTCTTGAGAGTCTCGACCTTTCGACCAGTGAGCTGCTCCTCGATCACGACCTTGCGCGAGAGCACGATATTGCCCCGCTTCTTGTTGACCTTCAGAACGCGGACTTCGATATCCTTGTTGCGGAAGCTGTCGAGGTTGCGAACCGGCCGGACATCGACCTGGCTGCCAGGCAGAAAGGCCTGTATTCCGCCGATGTCGGCACGCAATCCGCCTTTGATCCGGTCGGACACGCGAGCCACAATCGTGGTGCCGTCCTTGTATGCCTGTTCGATCTGATCCCACGTCTGCATTCGAACTGCGTCGGCGCGGGAGAGTTCAACATAGCCTTCGGAATTTTCGAGTTGCTTGACGTAAACATCGATTTCATCGCCCGGCTTGACGGTCACTTCATTTCCGTCCTTGAATTCAGCAATCGAAACGATGCCTTCCGATTTGAACCCGACGTCGATGATGACAGCCTGATCGGTGATCTTAACAACGCGGCCCTTGACGACCTCGTTTTCGCTGATCTCCGATCGATGCGATTTTTCATGCGCAGCCAGAATGGCGCCGAAATCGAGGCCACCATCGAAGTTTTCAGACGTCTCTTCGTCTTCAGGCGCCTGCGCTTCGATGACAGCGGCCGACTTCTGAACTTCGTCGATCGCGGCAGGCTCGACAGCATTTGCGGCAACAGCTTCAGCAACAGCTTCAACTGGGAATTCGGCCGTGACTGCTTCTGCGGCCGTGGTTGTGGTTTCGCTTTCGGCTGCGGCATTGCTGATATCCTGAGCTTCGCCTGTACCGGTAGCGGGTTGATTAGGGTTGTTGGTTGACATTTAAACTGGACTTCCTCCTGGGAAAACTACACGGGTTGCCCACGCAACCCGGCCGGCAACTCTCCTTACAGAGAGATCGCCTTACTAAACATGAGGTTGAATCATAACCTTTATAAATTGATTTGCCAATGTTTATAGCGTCGGCTTGAGGATCAGGATTGGCTGTCGATAAATCTGGCTGGCTGAGCGTTACAATCGGGAATTGATGGCCAGGCGGGATCAACCGGCAGCTGACCGGGTCGAATCCAATTCGCGCAGCATCAACACTACTGTTTGAATCATCCAGTCAGGAGTGGACGCTCCGGCGCTGATCCCCACACGGCTGACGCCTTCCAGATCCCGCAGGTCGATCTCGTCCGCCGTTTCGATCAACATCGCTCGCGGACATTTCTCCCTTGCCGCCTCTACCAGCTTGTTGCTGTTGGCGCTGTGCCGTCCGCCGATCACATACAGGAGATCGACTTCCCCTGAAAGTTCGCGGACCGCCTTCTGATTCTCTTCGGTCGCATCGCAGATAGTTTCGCAGACCTTAACCTCAGCGGATTTCTCACGCAGGATGTCAATGATCGCCCTGTATTTCCAGGGGCTGATGGTCGTCTGTGCAATCGTTCCGACACGTTCAAGAAACGGCAAGGCCCGCGCATCTTCCAGCGTTTTAACGACGTATGCCTGATTGTCAATATAGCCGAGTATGCCGACTATCTCTGGATGAGATTTATCACCCGCAATGACGACGGTATAACCTTCCTCGTGCAACTCCCGCGCCTTGCGCTGTGAATAATGGACATAGGGGCAGGTCCCGTCCATCACCTTCAAGCCGCGCGACTTCAGATCTTGATAAGCCTGTGGTGCAACCCCATGTGCCCGGATGATGACCGTCGAGTTGGCCGGTATGGCATCGTAATCGGCCTCCTCGATGCCGTCTTTCTTCAGCCGGTCGATCTCCTGTGTGTTATGGATCAGCGGACCAAGGGTGACGATCTGCTGTCCATCGGATTTTTCAAGCGCCTTGTAGGCCATATCGACCGCACGCTTGACCCCCATGCAAAATCCCAGACTTTCCGCCAGGACGATTTCCATTTAATGCTTATTCCTCTTGCTTACTGAAAAGTGACGAGTGACGAGTGACAAGTGACAAGTGATGAGAATTCTTCTAACGGCACCGGTCACTTTTCAGCTACTTCAACCATCATAAAACGGCCATTTCAGCCTGAATTGATGAATCTAAGCGGTTGAAAACAGGTTGTCAAGCAGAGCCGCATTCCGCACTTTGCCGCGCGGTCGGATTCAGCTTCGCTCGCGTTTGGTTTTCGGCTGCGGGGCGCGGAGGAACCGTTCCACTTCGGCCTGCTGAAGGTGTCGAAACTGCCCCGGCTTGAGCTTTTCCCCACGCAGGAACCCGATCGCAACGCGTCGCAGTTTGATGACTGAATGGCCGATAGAATCGAACATCTTGCGGATCTGTTGATTCCGCCCTTCAAACAGCGTGACTTCGAACCATGAATTGGTCGTGCTCTCCTCGATCAACCTGATTTTGCATGTCGCCGTCTTGACGCCTTCAATAATGACTCCGCGTTCGAGCATCTTAATCTGATGGGGGCCGGGTTTCCCTTTGACCTTGACCTCGTAGATCTTGGGTACCTTCCGGGCAGCGTGAGAGATCAGCTGGGTGAAATCTCCATCATTGGTCAACAGCAGCAGCCCTTCGGTATTGAAATCGAGACGGCCGACTGGATGAACCTTATTGCGATACGGGCCGAGCAGATCGATGACCAGAGGCCGATTCATAGGATCGGAGCGACTGGTCAGCACACCAAGAGGTTTATTCAACAGAAGATAGATCTTGTCCTGCTGCCTGAGGCGCGGGTTGATCAGCTTGCCGAGCACCTTGATGTGGTCCTTTTCCGGATCAGCCTTGGTGCCAGGCTCGGTGACGACCTTTCCGTTGACCGTCACCGAGCCGGCGAAGATCAGCTCCTCTGCTTTACGCCTTGAAGCGATACCAGCCGCCGCGATGATCTTTTGTAATCTTTCCTGCATAAAGTGTAGTTTCCAGTTTCCAGTTATATCTGCTCATGGGGAATATGAATAGTTTCCGGTTTCCAGCATTCTGGGGCGGCGCAAGTTTATTCCGTTGAGCAATATTGCGGTTGAATGCGATGCGTGAAGAATCGCCTGGAAACTTGAAACTGGTAACTTATTCAACTCCTGTTCCCGGACAGAAACAACATGGCCTCGATGCGAGTCCGTTCATCTTTTCTGAATACTCCGCGGACGGCCGAAGTGATGGTCGTCGCTCCGTGCTTCTTGATGCCGCGCATGACCATGCACAGGTGGACCGCCTCGATCACGACCATGACGCCTTTCGGTTTCAATTCGCCCTGGTAGAGCAGCTCGGCGATCTGTGTCGTCAAACGTTCCTGAACCTGCGGACGGCGGGCGTAGATATCCGCGATGCGGGCCAGCTTCGAAAGGCCAACGATGCGGCCATCTTTCGGGATGTAGGCGATATGCGCCACACCGGTAAACGGAATCAGATGATGTTCGCAGATCGAAGCGATAGCGATATTCTTGACCATGACAATTTCGTCGTGCGTCTCGGCCGGAATGACTTTGATCTCTGAGGCTGCATCTTCGTGAATTCCGCCACAGATTTCAGAGTACATCTCTGCCACACGGCGCGGCGTCTCGACGATCCTCAGACGTGCGGGATCTTCCCCGATTCCTTCCAGTATCAGCCGTACACCGTCAGCAATCTTCTCCAGATTCATCTTCTGGTCTGAGATCATGTCAGATTGTAGTCCTCTCGATGGTATGGTCTATTCCCGAACAGTCTGAATTAAAACCCATTATCGACAAGAGCACCGCCCAGGCGCAAGCATCCGGCATCGAAAACCGCTGGAAGTCCTTGAAAAAGCTGGAAATATTTGACGCGGGCTTCAAATCTCACTTAAAATTCATTTGTTTTGTGTCCCGTGATCGATAAACCGCTGCATTAACCGGCAACAGCCCGGTGACGGATGTGAAAAATAAGTATGGAAACAGGTCCGCTAACAACGATGACCACCAATGAACGCCGGGTTACCGGTTCGCTTATCGACAGTCCGCTGCTCAATCGCGAGTTGAGCTGGATCGAGTTTAACAGCCGCGTACTGGATGAAGCGCTCGATCCGACACAGCCACTGCTCGAGCGGCTCAAATTCCTGTCGATCTTCTCGACCAACCTCGACGAATTTTTCATGGTCCGGGTTTCGGGGCTCAAGGAACAGCTCGAATCCAATCCGATGACACTCTCGCCGGATGGTCTTTCTCCGGCGTCGCAGTTGCGGCAGATCTCCGACCGGCTGCACACATTGCTCGATCTGCAGATGAGGTGCCTGTTGAAACAGGTTCTGCCGGGACTCGAAAAACATGATGTCAGGATCGTCCCATACTCGAGCCTGACCAAATCGCAGCGCGATGAAATGCGCTCATTCTTCAACGAACGCATATTTCCGGTGCTCACTCCGCTGTCGGTCGATCCGAGCCATCCGTTCCCGTACATTTCGAACATCAGCATGAATCTGGGCACGCTGGTCGTTCCCGAGAAGCCTGAAAACGGAGACGAGCCGCGATTTGCCCGCGTCAAGCTTCCGCCGAATGTTCCACGGCTGATTCCGATCAATGGTGACGGTTATAGCTTCGTGCTGCTCGAACAGATCATGGCGGTCCACATCGACGCGCTCTTCCCCGGCATGCGAATCCTCGAATGCCAGCCCTTCCGTATCACTCGAGACGCCGACATCGAAATAGAAGAGGACGAGGCCGGTGATCTGCTCAAGACCGTCGAGCAGCAATTGCGCCAGCGCCGTTTCGGCTTTGGCGTTAGACTGGAAGTCGCTGCCGGCATGAGCCCGCATATGGTCAAGCTGCTCTGCGCTTCGCTCGAGCTCGAAGAGCAGGACGTATACACAGTCGACGGTCCGATCAACATTCCGGATCTCATGTCACTCTACAAGCTTGACCTGCCGGAGTTGAAGGACGTTCCATTCACCCCTACAACTCCGCCGATTCTGCGAGCCAGCGAAACGATCTTCGACGCCATTCGGAACCAGGATATCCTGCTCCATCATCCGTATGAATCTTTTGCTCCTGTGGTGGAATTTCTGCTGCAGGCGGCACGCGACCCAAACGTCCAGGCGATCAAGCAGACTCTTTACCGCGTCGGCAAGGATTCACCCATCGTCGAGGCGCTGATCGAAGCCGCTGAGCAGGGCAAACAGGTCGCTGTTCTGGTCGAGTTGAAAGCGCGCTTTGATGAAGAGAACAACATTCAATGGGCCCGCCGGCTTGAAAAAGCCGGCGTTCATGTCGTGTACGGCTTAATCGGACTCAAAACGCACGCCAAAATAGCGCTCGTCGTTCGACAGGAAAAGAACGCGCTGCGCCGTTATGTTCACCTCGGCACCGGAAATTACAACCCTGTCACCGCCCGCATCTACACCGATCTAGGATTCTTCACCGCCGACCAGGACTTCGGCGCGGACGCATCCGATCTGTTCAATTATCTGACAGGTTATTCGCGCCAGGTACGATACCGCAAACTTTTGGTTGCTCCGGTCAACCTGCGCAAGACGATGACCGAGATGATTCGCCGTGAGATCGCCAATCACCAGAAAGGGTTGCCCTCGGGCATCATGGCAAAATTCAACAGCTTTACAGATACAGGCCTGATTGAAGAGATGTATGCCGCCTCTCGCGAGGGCGTACCGATCGATCTGATTATTCGTGGGATTTCATGCCTTCGTCCCGGCCTGCCCGGACGGAGCGAGACGATCAGAGTTGGAAGTATCGTCGGACGGTTTCTTGAGCATTCGCGTATCTATCGCTTCATCAACGGCGGCAACGAAGAGATATATATGGGCAGCGCCGATCTCATGAACCGCAACCTCGATCGGCGCGTCGAGACCCTCTTCCCGATCGAGGATGTGAAGCTTCGCGAACGCATCGTCCGCGAGATTCTCGACCCGGCTCTGCTCGACAACGTCAAGATGCGCTGGCTCCAAAGCGACGGATCCTACCTGCGTCCCAGAAACACCGATGAGAAGACCTTCAGCTTCCAGGACGCTCTGCTCAAGCCCGCGCTGCTCGGGGCGGAATTCTAAGGAAAGTAGAAAGTAGAAAGTAGAAAGTAGAAAGTGAAACGGTGAGGCCGCACCACCGGGTTCCATTTCTACTCACTTTTTACTTTCTACTTTCTACTTTCTACTATTTCTTTTATTTCTTTCCGCCGACTTATAGAGCGCCTCGACGACTTCGAGCGATTTTCTGCCCTCCAGTCCATCGACCAGCGGAGGGCGGTCCTCGATGACAGATGCGATCATGTCTTCTATCTGGCGCCTGTGACCTTCATTTGAGATGGCGGCCGGATTGGCTGATCCGTCGGTGATCTGTTCGTTCTCACCTGTGTCTTCGCTCTCGCCCTCGATCGCCCAGACGCTGATCGAATCGCCGTCCAGGATGACCGTCCCGCGCTCGCCCGAGATCTCGAGGCGGCGTTTGAAGCCTGGTTTGATCGAAGTCGCGGCCTCGATCACGCCGAGCGCTCCGCTGGTGAACCGCAGGCTGGCGACGAGGGTGTCCTCCGCCTCGATATGTGGGTAACGCAGGGTCGCCTTCATTGCGAAGGCACTCTCGACCGGTCCCATCATCCACCGCAGCAGATCGACTGTGTGAATGGCCTGATTAATCAAAGCTCCGCCGCCATCAAGTTCGAGTTTGCCATGCCATGAGCCGTGAGCGTAATATTCCGGCGCTCGAAACCATTTGACATAGGCATCTCCAACCATGAGGCGGCCGAGACGCCCCTCGTCGATCGCCCGTTTGATCCTCTGAACGGCGGGCAGAAAGCGCGACTGAAATATGACGCCCAGTTTGACGCCCTCTACCTGACAGGCCCGTATTAATTTGTCGGCCCTCTCAAGACTGATCTCGATCGGTTTTTCGACAAGGACGTGTTTACCCGCCCGGGCCGCGCGAATGCCCTGATCGGCATGCATTCCGCTCGGTGTGCAGATGGTCACGACCTGTATATCTGGATTGCTCAAAAACTGGTCATAGTCGGTGAAGGCCGTCGCGCCGAATCGGCCGGCGAACTCGCGGGTTCGCAGTGCATCCCGTCCGCATACGGCGACCAGTCGCGCGCCGGCGATCTGCTCAATCGCCGCAGCCTGAACCGCGCCGATCATCCCGCATCCGACAACTCCAAAACCGATCTCAGGTGGCATATGTTTCCTCCGAAAATTCAAGCTCACGTATCAACTTTTGTTTTTTAATCCCGTTGATCCTGCAAAAATTCTGGTTATCCTGTAATATTTCCACTCAATCTGATTTAGCTTGACTCGCTGTCGATTCCGACTGCGCAATGATCGTTCATCCCGGCGCGGTCACGCAATACAACTATGTCCTTTTAAATATAACGAACCTGTTGGAGGGAGTGATGTCGATCAGTATCTCGGGATTTCATCATGCCGGATTCCTGGTGACGGATGTCGAAAGGGCCGCCGATTTTTATGAGAACATTCTCGGGTTGAAGCCATTGCCACGACCTGAGCTTGGATTTCCGGGGCGCTGGTATGACCTTGGCAACGGGCAACAGCTTCACCTGATGAGCGTCTCCCGGATGCCGGGCCATAACGAGCCTCCCCGGCACGACCGTCATATCGCCTTGAGCGTACCAGACTTGCAGGAAACTGAAACCCGATTGCAGGCCAGCGGCGTACTTGTTACATATGGCAGTGGTCGTTCAGGCAACCCGCAATTATTCATTCGCGATCCGGACGGCAATGCAATCGAGCTGCGATAATCGAATTTCAGAAATAACCAAAGCAGAGAGGACCAATTTATGACCCCAGGCAAAAAGTCATCATCCGGCAGGTTGAAAAGCACCGTACTGATCATCCTGGCGCTGGGTGTTGCGGCGGCCATTCCGTTCGCCATGAGCAATGCACAGAGAAGAAATGTCCCGAGGAAAGGATCCGCCGGCAGTGCGTCCGATTGGGCATCGTTCGGACGCGATGTCAAAGGCTCGCACCATAATCCCGATGAGTCCGCCATCACACCAGCCAACGTCGGCCGGCTCAAACCGAAATGGGTCTTCGAGACTCAGGGCGACGTTTCAAGCCAGCCGATTATCGTCAACGGGATTCTCTATTTCGGTTCGTGGGACGGGCTCGAATATGCCGTCGATGTCAAAACAGGAAAGAAGATCTGGCAATATGATTGCGGACAGTCATCGCGCAGCGCGGCGGCTTACGGTCAGGGGATGCTCTTTTTCGGCGACATCACCGGCTATCTTCACGCCGTCGACGCGAAGACGGGTGAATTGAAATGGAAGAAGCGCGTCGATGATCATCCGGCGACGGTCGCGACAAGCTCGCCGATCTATCATGAAGGGCGCATCTACATCGGGGTATCGTCGCACGAAGAGGGAGCGATGATGAGATCGCGGGATTATAAATGCTGCACCTTCCGCGGCAGCGTGGTGGCATATGATGCCGTCAGCGGAAATGAGGCATGGCGGTTTTATGTCATCCCCGAAGAACCGAAGGATCAGGGTCAGGACAAACGCGGCAAGACGATCGTCGGACCGGCAGGAGGCGCGATCTGGTCAACGGTCAGCCTCGACCCTGCTGCCGGGCGCATTTTCGTGACGACCGGAAATCAGTATACGCAGCCGGCATCGAAATACTGCAACGCGATCATCGCGCTGGATCTGAAGACTGGCAAGGAGATCTGGTCGTACCAGGCAACGCCTGGCGATATCTGGACATTCGACTGCCGCAACAATCCTCAGTGCAGCGACCTGGATGTCGATTTCGGCACGGCGCCGGTCTTCGTCAAGGGTCCGGGAGGAAAGCAGGTTGTCGTCGCCGGCCAGAAGAGCGGCTGGGCATATGCGCTGGATCCGGCCACCGGTAAGCTGGCGTGGAAGACCGAAGTCGGTCCGGGCGGCAAGCTCGGCGGTCTCGAATTCGGACTGGCCAGCGACGGCGAACGCATCTATGGCGGAATCTCGAATCACCCGAAACAGGGCTCGATCAGTGCTCTCGACGGCGTGACCGGCAAGATCCTCTGGCAAACGCCCGACCCAACGAACAAGGCCAATTTCGGCCCGATCTCGGTCAGCGGCAAAGGCAATAACCGTCTGGTCTGGGCGGGATCGGTCAGCGGATTCGTCCGCGCCTATGACGGAGCGAGCGGGAAGATCCTCTGGGAGTTCGACACCGGCGGAGCTGTCGGCGGAGGCATCGCAGTCGCGGACGGCGTGATGTACGTCGGTTCCGGCTATACTTTCCTGCGCATCGGGAAGGCCAACAATAAACTGTACGCGTTTTCGATCGACGGAAAATAAAATCATGGCCAACCAGCCCTATCGTCGCGTCGCATCATTGAAAACCAACGAGGATTTCAGTGCCTATCTGGCGAAGGTCGGGGCCAAGCTTCAATTCGATCAAACGGTCGAATCGGGGTCCGGCTCCCCCCTGGGCCAGCCGTATGAATCGGCCGAATTCACAATCGGCAACCGGTTTTGCATCCTGCCGATGGAAGGATGGGACGGGACCGAAGACGGAAGACCGTCGGAGTTGACGATCAGGCGATGGAAGCATTTCGGCGAGAGCGGCGCCAAGCTGATCTGGGGCGGCGAAGCGGTTGCCGTCCGACGCGATGGAAGGGCGAACCCGAATCAGCTGATCTCGAGTGATGCGACGACAGGCGATCTTCAAAGTCTGCTGGATGTTCTTAAAGATGCGCATCAGGCGAAATGCGGATCGACCGATGACCTGCTGGTTGGCTTGCAATTGACCCATTCCGGACGGTTCGCCCGACCGAACGACAAGAAACGCCTTGATCCGCGCATTCTTTATCATCACCCGATTCTGGACAAAAAGTTCGGCATCTCACCGGATGCTCCCTGCCTGAGCGACGCTGAGATCGACGATCTGATCGGTGAATTCGTCAGTGCAGCTGTTCGCGCGCAGGCATCCGGCTATGCCTTCGTCGACCTCAAACACTGTCATGGATATCTTGGACATGAATTTCTGAGCGCGACAACACGCGAAGGGCGCTATGGCGGAAGCTTTGAAAACCGCACTCGGTTCCTGCGTGAACTGGTGAATGGGATTCGTCGTGACGCTCCGGGGTTGCTGATCGGAGTTCGCCTGAGCGCTTTCGACCTGCTGCCGTTTCGAACAGGCCCGGACGGACGCGGAGAACCTGAACCGTTCGACGGGCGTTACCGGAATATCTTCGGCGGCGACCCCGATCATCCGTTACAGATCGATCTGAGCGAAACCTTTCGTTTCATGGAGATGCTCGAATCGCTTGGAATCAGGCTCGTCTGCGTCTCGGCCGGCAGTCCCTACTACAACCCGCACATTCAGCGTCCTGCGCTCTTTCCGCCTTCCGATGGCTACCTGCCGCCGGAAGACCCGCTGGTCGGAGTCGCCCGGCAGATCGCCGTCACATCCGAATTGAAGAGAAGATATCCGGGAATGTGCATTGTCGGCTCGGGGTACAGCTACCTTCAGGAATATCTGCCAAACGTCGCACAGTATTATGTTCGGACCGGACAGGTCGATTTCGCGGGGCTCGGGCGGATGGTGCTCTCATACCACGATCTGCCATACGATGTCATCAACGGCAATCCCCTGCAGACCAAACGCATCTGTCGAACCTTCAGCGACTGCACGACAGGTCCGCGCAACGGACTGGTTTCAGGCTGTTATCCGCTTGATCCGTTTTACAAATCGCATCCGGAGGCAGAACTCCTCAAAGCGGCCAAGGAATCAAGGAAATGATTCAGAAGAAGATCTATGATGCAATTATAGTGGGATCAGGCGCGGCCGGCGGCATCGCGGCTCACGTGCTGGTCAACAAAGGCCTGAATGTGCTGCTGCTCGAAATAGGACCGAAATGGGACCCGCAGAGCATCTTTCACACCGAACACAGCTGGCCTTATGAGATGCCCTATCGTGGTTTCGGGAAACCTGGACAGTACAATGGCCTGTGGAAGGTCAACGCCTATACCGAACATCTATACGTCAACCCGCGCGTCGACAAGTATGCGCTGGCTCCAGGGACCGATTTTCACTGGACGCGCATCCACGCCGTCGGTGGTAGAACCAATACATGGGCGCGCGTCAGCCTGCGGTTTTCTGAATGGGACTTCAAAGGTAAGTCGATGCAGGATGGGGCCGGAGAAGACTGGCCGATCGCTTACCAGGATCTCGACCCGTATTACGCCAAAGCAGAGACGCTGATGGGAGTGTTCGGAACCAGGGAAGGTCTGGACGTGCTGCCGGACGGTGTCTACCAATGGGCGACCCCGCCTGCCAGATGTGGTGAGGCCCGATTGATCGCCGGCGGCAGGAAGATCGGCATCCCGGTCATCCCGATCCGAAAGGCGATGATCCTCGGCAATTACAATGGTCGCGCCGCATGCCATTACTGCGGAGCCTGCGACTACGGCTGCTCGACATCATCCCGATTCAACACGCTTGACGCGATCATTCCCGGACTGACTGGTCGAAAGAACTTCACGCTCAGACCTTATGCGGCTGTTCATCGAGTGCTGCTTGACCGAAATACCGGGCGCGCGCGCGGAGTTGAATTCATAGACACCCGCAACAAGCTGACATACGAGGCCCGGGCGAAGGTCGTCGTCCTGGGCGCCGGTGCGATGGAATCGACGCGCATTCTGCTCAATTCGAAGACACGCGAGCATGCCAACGGGCTGGCCAATTCATCCGGCGCGCTGGGCCACTACATAATGGATAATTTCAAATCCGGCTTCGTCGGCGGATACCTGCCGATCCTCAAGGGATCGACGATCTTCAATGACGACGGCGCCGGAGGTGGACACGTCTATATTCCCCGCCACACGAACATCAAAGGCGGGCGCAAGGTCGCAGCCCTTCGTGGCTGGCAGTTCCAGCCCGGAACCGGATCGAATATGTTTCCAGGTTATGCCCGTTCGATCGACGGATTCGGCTCAGAATTCAAACGATCCGTCCGCGAGCAGAGTCCAGCGAGAATCGGAATCGCCGGGTTCGGGGAATGCCTCGCTGATTTCAACAATTATTGCGAAATCGATCCCGACGGGTTGAAGGACCGCTACGGCATCCCGCAGCTCCGGTTCCATGCCAAATGGGGCGAAAACGACCTGAAGATGGCCGATCTCATGTATGACAACGCCGAAGAGATATTACGCGCGGCCGGAGCAGAGATAATTCCTTTCCAGCGGCGCATTCCGCCACCGCCCGGCGACGCGACTCACGAAGTCGGTACCGCTCGCATGGGCGACGATCCGAAAACCTCGGTCCTCAACAAATGGAATCAGGCTCACGATATCAACAACCTCTTTGTCCTGGACGGCGCCGCCTTCGTTTCGCTGGCTGAAAAGAACTGTACGCTGACTATCGCCGCCCTAGCCTGGCGCGCGAGCGAATACCTTGCCGAGGAGTTGAAGAGTAAAAAGTAGTAAGTACCCAAGTGCGAGGACTAGATACTTTGTAAACTAAATTTTCTTGTATTCAAGACTAGAAAAAAGTTAATCGCAGAGGCCGCGGAGATAGGCAAAGAATTAATCGCAAAGGCCGCAAAGGGGCAAAGATATACAGGGAAGATCAGTGTTCGAATTATATCCAGTGGGCAATAATCCGGATATTCATATCCCCAAAAAATCTTTGCCCCTTTGCGGTCTTTGCGATTAATTCTTTGCCTATCTCCGCGGCCTCTGCGATTAACTTTTTTCCAGTCTTGAATACAAGAAAAATTACTTTACAGAGCATTAAAGGAGAAAAGATGAAATTGCGAATGTTTCTGTATGGCGCCGGTGTGGCTGGCCTGCTGCTGGTATCGATGCAGGCCGAAAGGATCTTCAATTCTGATCAGGGCTATGTGCTCGAACGTGATGCTGAAGTGGCAAGATCAGGACCCGCCCCGCATAATGGCCCCGGCAAATCGACCGGATACAGCTTTTTCGAAAAAGCGCCGGGCTTCAATTACGCCTTTCGCAAACGCGTGCTCCATCCCGGAGCAGCCATCGGATATCACCTGCAGAAAGAGGACGAAATCTATTACATCCTCAGCGGAAGCGGCGTTATGCAGATGAATGGCAAAGAATTCCCTGTTAACCCCGGAGACGCGATTCTGACCCGACCGGGCAGCTCTCACGGCCTCAAACAGACCGGAGATTCCGACCTCGTCCTGATTATCAGCTATGAAGTAAGTAGAAAGCCGTAAATTTCCATCAATCCAGTTTGACTATTTCGATGAGGGCGTTGAAATCGGGGATTCCGCATTCGGGATCCGAGATTCCGCGTTTGACCAGAATGTTTCCCTCGGGCCAGTGGACCTGTACATTGCCAGGCGCGATCCGGGAGATCAGGCAACGTCCGGCCAGTTCGCCCGTTTCGCTGCGCAGCATGAGGCGATCACCGTCTTTCAGATTCAATCTTGCGGCATCGGTCGCGCTGATCAGCACGTCTTCACGACTCGCGTCGTTTAACGGGTCGCGCTGTCTGTGGACCATGCTGTTGAACTGTTTGCCGCGTCGAGTCGAAAGCCGCAGCCATCCTTCTACCGGCTGAGCTTCATCAATCCTGATCACTGAGAATTTCGCCTTGCCGTTATCAGTAGGGAAATGAGGGGCGGTCCTGCCGTCGGAGCCTTCGATTTCGCACAGACGCGCGCCGCCCCACTGAACATGGTCGCCGGTCGTCCGCAAATTCTGGATACCGTCATAAGCCGGCACGGCCCTGGCGATCTCATCGCGAATCGCCTGAGCCGAATCGAAGTGAATCAGGCTTGCGTAATCCGGCCTCGCGCGCTCGGCGATCGTCATGGGGATCTCCCATTCAGCGCGGGCTTCCCCGATGCGGCGACCGGGGATTTCAGGGCTGAAGAGTATCCTCCGCTCGGTGGAGGTTTCTGTCCCGCCGCCGACCTGCTCGTACCGTGTTTGAGCAGGCAATAGCAGCACAACATCATTGGGCTCGACGAACATCTGCGGGCTGAGCACGATATCCTGATGGATGCGAACCGGAACCCTCGCGATTGCTTCCCTCACGAAGGGCGGATCGGGCAGCGTTTCGAGAAAGTTTCCTCCGCTGATGTAAAACCAGTCGATCATGCCAACGTGAGCGGATTCGATCATCTCGACCGCGTTCAACCCGCGCTCGGCGGGAGGCTCGAATCCCCACAATTGACGCATCTTTTCGGCGCCTTCCTGATCGACTGAGACGCCGCCGGGAAACTGGTTCGGAACCGCGCCAACCTCAGCGCCGCCCTGAACTCCTGAATGACCGCGGATCGCCATCAACCCGCTCTTCTGTTTTCCGATGAAGCCGCACGCCAGTGCCAGGTCGACGATCGCGCGGACATTGGCGACTCCGTCCCTGTGCTGTGTGATTCCCATCGACCAGATGAAGATTGCGCTCCGCGCCTCCGCCAGCATGTTGGCAAACTCGAGCATCGCCTCACGTTTCGATCCCGAGGCCGCTTCAAGCCGGTCCCATGCGGTTTCGGCAAGAACTTTCTTCAACTCATCGAATCCTTCAGTGTGCTCGCGAATGAACGATTCATCTGTCGAGTCACGCTCAATCAGATGCTTGAGAACACCTGCAATGAAGGCTTTGTCTCCCCCAGTGTGCACTTCAAAAAAGGCATCGGCGATCTTAGTCCCGAACAGGGCGCTTTCGGTCACCGAGGGAATCCAGTATCGCTCAAGCCCGGGTTCGCGATACGGATTGATAACCGCCACGCGAGCCCCCTGCTGTTTGGCGTAAAAGACGTATTTCATCGTCACCGGCTGGTTGTTGGGCGTATTGCTGCCGAAGAAGACCAGCAGATCCGTTCCGATCCAGTCGCTGTAAGAGCATGTCGATGCAGCCACGCCGAGCGCCTGTTTCAAGGCCACCGTCGATGGCGCGTGGCAAATGCGGGATGAATTATCGATATTGTTTGTCCCGAAAAATCGCGCGACTTTCTGTGCCACATAATACGATTCGTTGGTTAACCCGCGTGATGTCAGATAGAAGGCCATTCGACGCGGATCAGCCTCTGCCGCACGCGAGGCCGCGATCTCGAATGCCTCGTCCCACGAAATGCGCCTGAATCCCCTCTCACCGCGACGGCGCAGCATCGGAAAGGGCAGCCGCCCAAGCTCTCGCAACTCCGCCGCCGTCATGCCGGCCAGATTTCCGGCATCAATGAGATGGTTTATATCGAGAGCCGGCATGGTATTCAAACGCAGCAGATCGAGTCGAACCATGCACAGGTGAACGCCATCCATCGTGTAATCGCGGATTCCGCTGGTGCCGAGCGCACAGCCGTCACAGACGCCTTTCGTCAGAATGCGCCAGGCATAGGGCAACTGATCCCGATTGCGCCACAATACGCGCGCCATCTCGAGATAATGGTTCGGCTTGACCTGCCCCAGGCCGTTCGGCGCCAGGCTGACCCAGCGCGATCTGTCCCATCTTTTTTTACTCATCGTTTTGAGTCACGAACGAATGATGTGAAACAACCGAATTTTCAAGGCCGTCACCTTTTTACTGTTGCCGCCTGTCTGTGCAGGATGATATGAATATGCCTTCAGTTCTGATATCAAATTCCACGGCAAGGAAAGCTGCCACTACATAATTATGGCCAAAACCGCATTACCAGTCCTCAATACTCGACCATCAAAAAAAGAGGACGCAAAACCGAAAAAATTGCGCGTCCTTTACAACTGTTCAAAATGTCCGGCCTACTGTTGCACCTACGAGTGGATTCTTGTCACCAGACGCGACATCCAGCGTCTGGCGAAAGGCTTCAAGTTGAGCTATGAAGAGGCCGAACAGAAATTCACAAAGGACATTGAAGATTACGGTCAGCGTGTCATGCGACACCGCAAGGATGACATCTTTAAAAGCGCCTGCCGGTTTCTGCATCCGACTGAACGACGCTGTACGGTCTATGAGCATCGTCCCGCGGTCTGCCGCGCATATCCCGAAAAGAGCCGCTGCGGCTATTATGATTTCCTGAAATGGGAGCGCGAACAGCAGGGCGATGAGGACTTCATCCCGCTGCAGCGTTGAGGAGAGGGTTTTAGCCTACTTCAGCTTTGGCGCCATCGAGGATACGCGTGAGCGCCGCGCTCAGGCTCTGGTGGAGCGTGCCACAGAGATGGTCCAGATCGATTGCCGGCACATCATCCGTCAGGCTGCGATAGAAAGTAATGGTTCCGAGACCGTTTCCGCCCTCATCCGTCAGCGGCATGTGAAGGCTCCAGAACTGGTTCGATGTGAGAACCTCGTCGATATCTATCTCCTCGCGTTTCCAGATCCAGATGATGCCGCGATTCATCGACCACTCCGAGATCGTGTCATAGCGGCGTAATTGCGATTCAAAGAGCGGATGCTCATCTTGCAATTGAAGTACCGCACAATCGAATTCATTCGTCGCAAGCATCTCATCAAGAGCAGAAAGCAGGTGATCGGGCGTATCTACACTGCTCAGACCGTCCTCAGTCCTTCGGAAGCGGACTCCCACCGCCAGGGCCCTGCGCCCGCGCGAAACTCCCTGTCGAATCTGATTTCCCAGTACGCTGAATTCAGCATAATGAAGATGCTGGACTCCGAAAATGAGGCCAACCCCCAGGACGAAGAAGATCAGGGCTCCGATGTTTCGTTGAGGATTGAGCAACATAAGACCGAAGAGCGAAAAGAGCGCGCAGACCGCGTAAAGCAGAATGACCGCCTGGCGTTGTGTCAGCCCGCGTTCGAGCAACCGGTGATGGATGTGCCCCCGGTCGCCGGCCAGCAGCGGCGCTCCACTCAGGAATCTGCGCAGCAGCGAGAGACCGACCTCAGTCAGCGGAAGACCGAAAGAGACAAGTGGAATTGCGATCGCCACGATCGTCGAGCCTTTTTGAGATCCGGCCAGCGACAGGACCGCCGCCATGAATCCAAGAAACAGACTCCCGGAATCTCCAAGAAAGATCATCGCCGGATTGAAATTGTATCGCAGGAATCCGATCACCGCGCCGACCAGCACCACCGCCAGAAGACTTATCTCAGGGTTGCCCTGGGCAATCGAAAAAACAAGTATCGATAACAGAGCAAAGACCGAGGCGCCCGCCGCCAGTCCGTCGATGCCGTCGATCAGATTGAAGGCATTCGTGATCCCCACGATCCAGAGCCAGGTTAGCGGGAAGCTGATCAGGATCGGCAACTCCCATGTTCCTCCAAACGGTGATGACAGGTTATCGATCCTGTAGCCGCTGAGGTAGACCATGATCGTTGCGATAGTCTGAAAGAACACCTTGAGCGGAGCTGTAGCGCTGCGAAAATCGTCATAGATCCCGAACAGAAAGACGAGCGTGGCGGGTCCAAGCAGCGCTATCAGCAATGTCCGGTTGGCGAGAAACGTATCGCTCACCAGGTTGCCCAGAAACGGCACGCAGAGCAGCGCGAGGATGAATGCGAGGTAGATTGAAATACCGCCAAGCCGCGGCGTCGGTTCCAGGTGAATGTGCCGCCCATCGTCGGGAACCGCGACCGCTCCCCAGATGATCGCCTTTCTCCTGACGATCGGCGTGATCAGGAACGAGAGAATTGAAGACACAATGAAAAGCGTTATGTACGTTCGCATAGACTGTTCCCGGAGACCTTTTGCATCTCCTCCAAATATCGCGATGCCAGTGTCGATCGCAGATAGTTGGCTTTGACAAAACTCTGGCCGTTGCTGCTCATTTGCGCCCTCAGCGCCGGGTCGTCACGCAGGAGTCGGATGGCATTCACAAGCGCCTCAGCATTTTCGGGTTCGACGCAGACGCCGGCCTCCGATCTGGTCACCAGGCGCGCGGCTTCTCCTTCCACTCCGCAGATGACAGGGCAGCCCACTCCCATCAGTTCGAACAATTTCGACGGCAGCACCTTGCGAAAGATCGGCAGCCGTTTCAGCGGCACAAGGCTCAGGTCACTGGCACGGTAAAAGGCGAGCAACCTCTCCCGGGGCTGTTCGTCGATAAAAGTAACGTTCGACAGGTTCATCGCCAAAGCCTGCGATTTGAGCGAAGCTTTCTCAGCCCCCTCGCCGATGAAAAGAAAATGGATCGAGATATCATCCCTCAGTTGACCCGCCGCCTGCAACACCACTCCCAGCGCATGTGACATCCCGTGAGTACCGATATAGGAGATGATGAACTTTCCTTCCAGCCCGGTTTCATTGCGGACCTCCGCCGGCGTCGCCGTAGCCGATGCCAGATAGCCGTCATCGATTCCATTCGGGATGATCGCAATCTTTGCCGGGTCGATCCCTTTTTCGATCAGATATTGCCGCGTCGATTCTGCGACGATAACGATCAATGCCGCGCGCCTGTAAAGATGTATCTCGATCGCCTCCAACAGGCGAATGACCACGCGGTTTTTCAAGACGCCGAGTTCGACCGCGGATTGAGGCCAGATATCACGCACTTCAAAAACGAACGGCACGCGCTTGAGAATGCTCAACAGATAAGCCGAAACAGCGCAGAAGAACTGCGGCGAAGTCCCGACAATCAGATCCGGACGCCTCGTCTTGAGCGCCCCCAGCACTAAGGAAGACAGGAAGAATGAAAGAAAGTTCAGGATTCGCTTGAGGAACCCCTTGTTCGCGGCGCAGTATATCCACGTCCTGAGCAGATCGATGCCGTCGATCGATTCGCGTTTGATGAAATAACCGCGATACTCCGGGCGAATTATCCCTGTCGGGTGATTCGGGAACCCGGTGATGACCGTCACTTCATGGCCCATCCGAACCCAGTGACGCGCGTGTTCGTATGTGCGGGCCGATGGCGCTCCCATCTCAGGCGGAAAATACTGACAGAGAAATGTGATCCGCATCAGATTCTTACAAGGCTGTAACCGAATTCACTGCCGGGTTCAACACGATAAAAAAAACTGATAGCAGGCGATGGAAGCGCGATGCCGAAGTCCGGAAAGCGCCAGCCCTGCACGGGCTGCATCTCTCCCTGACTGACCGACACGCCATTCGAGCCGAATGCCTGGATCCGGTAACGATGATCGCCGCGCCGGCAGGTGACCAAGAGATTCTCCGCATCGATGCTTTCGATCTCGACATCGGGATGCAGGTGGACAAAGCTCGTCGCGGATCGGGCCGAGCCTTCACGCACAGCGTCGGTCACAATCCAGCCGCCGTTTTCACGACGCTCAATCCGTCTCTCATGAACCAGGTTGTCGAGATAGCGACGGAAGGCGCCGTTGAAGATCCACCTCCCGGGATCGTGTTCGACCGATGCGTTCACGACTTCAGCCCTTCGCCCCATCCGAAATGTGTTCCAGAATTCGGACTGCTCGATTCCATCGAACATGACGGTGTTGTGCGCCCGCGTCGAACGACAATATTCACGAAACCGGTCTCCGCCATAGCCGTGCACGCCTGAATCGACCACCAGAGGATGCCCGTCCAACCAGAGCTCATAGCTCAGCAGATCGCAGTGGGCGTGCGCGGTGTTGTATGCGACCGCCGGTTCTCCCGCATCGACTGTCATCCTTTCGCGCCCGTCATCGGAGACCCATAAAAAATAACCGGTATATGGAAACGCCTGCGGAGCGCTGTTTTTCCGGTATCCGCAGATCTTTTCGGACGCGGCGATCAACGGAAGCGGCCGGGTCTCAGCCGTATTGGCCGCGTCGTTGAACAATGCGAGGCTGCCATTCGGACAGGTCATGGCCTCGAGAAATCCTGTCATACCGCGTAAGCGGGATGCGATTTCCCCGGGATCTGAAATGCGGCCGGTCTCTTTGAGCAGGGCGTAAGATTCCATGAAATCCGCCAGAGCCTGAGCATGATACATCGGCGAGCGTTCGTAATGCCCCCCGTCATCCAGAACCTGCTCGTCGAGCTCACGTCTCAACAGCCGCACGCCCTGATCGATCCATTTTGACTCGCCGAAAAAGATCCCGCCGATGACCAGCGCCTTGATGTTCTTGAGCAGGTGATTGGCCTGCAAGTGCAACTCAAGATGGCGCCTCAGAAAATCGAGCTGTGAATGCAGGCTGGCAATCAGCGACTGAAGAAATGCCCGATCGGGCCATCTCTCGGCGATCAATGCATATGCGTATATCCAGTTCACCACACGCAGAGATGTCGGATAAGCGTCCCAACCATCGCTCACGCCGATCCGCGCATCCCGCATCCAGCTTTCGATAAGTCGCTGACCGGCTCGCATCGGGCGGTCGTCTCCAGGACCTGCAAACCTTCTCGCCTGATCGATCACCCAGCCGAAATAATGAAGATTGTAATTCCAGAGGTGGCTTTCATACCTCTCGTTCCAGTCGATCTGATCGATCCGCAGCGTTCGATTGAGAAAAGTGAATCGGTCCTCTTCAATTGCCGCAGCGCTTTCGTCGCCGGATGTAGAGTTCAAGTGGATGAACGAATCTTCAAGGAGTACGCGCAGGACGTGCACGGCCCGTGTATCGGGCGATGCGATTACCTTCGTCGTATCGCGCCACCTGCGCGTCAATACGGGTGCGACGCGATAGAGCCGGAACTGCGCGATTCGTATCGGCCTGTAAATCAACTGCTCCCATCGCAGGTGCTTCAGTGTTCGATACAACAGCAAAAGGTTCACGGTTGGATCTTCTCGGGCTTGCCGTTCGCCAGCGAATCCTCGATTCGCAGCGTTGTCAGCGTTGTCAGCAACAGACTTCGCCATGCGATCGGCATCTCACCACCCGATTTGACGGCTTCAATGAAGGCTCTCAATTCCTCATCAAATCCTTTATCCTGCGACAGCCTTTTGGATACTTTGCGCTTTCCGTCGCGCCACATTTCGAGAGTCCTGAAATCATCGATCACCGCCACACGCCCGGCGCCATAGGCTTCGATCCTCTCTTTCGGATACGACCTGTCGCCTGTCGAGAAATAATTGATGCTGGCTACCGAGCCGTCCGACAGCCTGATCACGATGCTCACCGTGTCATTGCCCGATGAATTGGAGCAGGCGAATACATCGACAGGGTCAGCTCCGGTCAGAAACTGAATAAAATCCACAAAATGGCAGACTTCTCCGACGATGCGCCCGCCACCCTCATCGCCCTGTATCCAGCTCTCTTTCGGGATCTCACCGGCGTTGACGCGATAGCCGATCGCCAGCGGAGCAGCATCCATCAGAAAGGTCTTCATCTCGGTCGCCAGACTCGAGAAACGGCGGTTGAACCCGACCATGACCCTGCCCTGCGATTGCGTTGCAGCTTCAGCGACCTCCCGCAGCCCTTCGGCATTAATCGCGAGGGGCTTTTCGACAAAGACGGTTTTTCCGGCTTTGATCGCCTCAGTCACTATCCGCGAGTGAGTATCGTGCCTGGTGGCGATGAGAACAGTATTGATCTCTTCCCGCGCAAGCAGTTCGCGATAATCAGTCGAGCAAAATCCGAATCCATATTGCTCACCAATCGATTTTGCATTTCGCCCCGTGGCAGTGGCGATCCCGGCAAGACTCACACCGCTGAGCTTCGCCAGTCGAGGCAGCAGCACGCTTTTGGCGAAATTACCGGCGCCGATCACTCCCAGTCTGACTTCAGCCTGCGGATTGCCCTGTTTGAGCGAGACGACGCGCGATTCCGTCTGACTCCTCGATTGATCATATTGAAGAAGAACTCCAAGATAGCTCTCTTTTGTCCGTCCGGTGATGATGTCGTAAGCGCCGGCCGCTTCGGCGATCGGAATGCGATGCGTGATGAGTGGTTCAAGCCGAACCGATTTCCCCGCGACAAGCCGCAGGAACTCCTGCATGTTTCTTCGCTCGGTCCATCGCACGTATCCGATGGGATAATCGACGCCGCCTTCTTCGTATGTCGGATCGTAGCGACCGGGCCCGTACGAACGTGACAGTCGCAGTTGCAGCTCTTTTTCGTAATAGATTTTGCGTGGGATATCCATGCCGACAGCGCCAACCATTGAAACGATCGCCCGATCGCGCGCGATCAGCCCAGCCAGTTCGATCGGATCATTCGTCTCGGCCGCCGCGGTGATGATGACTGAATCGACGCCGTAACCATCCGTAAACCTGGTCACAGCTCCTTCGACATCATCCGAACGAAGCACTGTCATATCAGCGCCGAGACTACGTGCCAGGTCGCATTTCGCCGTGTCGAGATCGATGCCGATAACGCGACACCCGGCAGCCTTGAGAATCTGCACTGTCAGAAGACCGAGCAACCCCTGGCCGATGACCGCGACGTTATGCCCCAGAGCCGCCTCAGCCGTGCGGACTCCCTGCAAGGCAATCGCTCCGAGCGTGACGAACGCCGCCTCATCGAAACCGATCTCCTGCGGCATTCTGACTGCAAGGTTTTTTGGAATGAAGACCGACTCGGCGTGTGAGGCGTAATTCATGCCGGCGCAGGCGACGCGATCCCCGACGCGAAACTCTTCGACGCCGGTTCCGACTTCGCGAACTACACCTGCGCAGCTGTATCCGAGCGCGAGCGGAGAATCCAGCCGTGCCTTGACCGTCTGAATCGTGTTCATAAGGCCATCTCGTTTCAGCTTGTTGAGCACCTGCCGCACAAGGTCGGGACGCTCGCGGGCCTTTCCGACCAGCGATTTCTGCGCCAGACCGACAGCCATCTTCTCAGTGCCCGCGCTGATCAGCGACGCGACATTCGTTACCAGAATGCCTCCGCGTTTGCAGATCGTTTCGGGCACTTCATCGACCTTCAATTCGCCTGAGCGAAAATTCTGAATGACTTGCTTCATTTGATGTATTTCCGGTACCACGTATCGAAGATCAGCACGGCAAAGAGCTCATAGGCGTTATCGCGCTGCCCTCGCCGGTGCTCATCGCGCAGGTGGGTAATGTAATCGTAATTGAAGATGCCTTCCCTTTCGACATACTCTCGCGGCAGCAGTTCGTCGAAGAACCTGTCCAGCTTCGTCCGCATCCAGGCGCCCAGCGGCACGTTGAACCCCTTCTTCGGAACGCGCAAATTTTCTTCCGGAATCAGGTCGGCGAAAGTTTCGCGCAATATCACCTTGCTTCCGCCCCCGTTCAGTTTGTTGTTGAATGGAATGCGAAATGCCAGCTCGACGACCCTGTGATCGAGAAACGGCACGCGCAGTTCGAGCGCCCAGGCCATGCTCATGCGATCTGAATATTCCAGCAGGTTGTCAGGCAAAAATGTTTCGACATCCAGCCATGAAAATCGATTCCCGTCATCCCACCCTCCGGAATTCGATCGAGGTGAGAGCGCAGAATTCGACTCGAATCCTGACTTGCGCCGTGATTACCTTTGAGCAGCTTTCGCTTTCGCTCTTCATCCAGATAATAGACCCATTTCAGATACTGCCGCGCCGGATCTGGATCCATCCCCGACAGCAGAGCGCGTACCCGATGCAGCCTTCGATCGGAGAAGCTGTCCTGCAGCGGCGATAGCGCCCGGAGCCCGGCCTTCGCCAGTGACTGTGGAATGAACCTCAGATAACGCATCGCGTTGACAGCGCGATAGCGCGGGTAACCGCCAAAAAGTTCGTCCCCGCCTGCTCCTGACAACGCGACCGTGACCGATTCCCTTGTGTAACGGGATAAAAGCCAGGTCAGAAAGAAAGTAGTATTCCCGAACGGCTGATCGAAATACTTTACCAGATCGAGCATCTCCTCAGGATGTGACAGGTCGATCGGCAGCTCGTGATGCTCGGTCGAGAATCTTTCGGAGACGCGCTTCGCCTCGACCCTCTCGTCGTAATATGACAGATCATCGCCTTCAAAGAGCACTGTAAAAGTCTTGATCGGTGCAGAAGACTGCCCGGCCATCAACCCGACGATGATATTCGAATCGACTCCTCCCGAAAGAAATGCCCCGAGCGGCACATCACTGATCATCTGCTTGCCGACCGCGTCAGACATAAGAGTGCGAAGTTCGTACTTCAATCCGTCATGATCCGACGGCTGCACGCCGGCGCCCCACTTGGCGACCTCCCAGTATCGCTCGGTGCGCACAATCCGCCGCGACCCGAGATCGTATTCCAGCCAGTGAGCCGGCGGCAAATGATGAATTCCGCGGTAGATGGTCTGTGGCGCGGGAACAAACAGAAACGTAAAGAAATCATGGACCGATTGCCAGTCGATCTCAGGTGTGTAGAGCCCGGTTTCCAGTAACCCTTTTATTTCAGAAGCGAAGAGAAATGCCCCGCCGGATTCGACGAAATACAACGGCTTGATGCCAAGATGATCGCGGACCAGAAACAGGCGTTCGCGCCTTGAATCGTAGAGCGCGAACGCGAACATCCCATTGAGCTTCGCGAAGGCATTCGTTCCATGATCTTCGTAGAGATGCAGAATCACCTCTGTATCTGATTCCGAATGAAACCGGTGACGGGCCGGATCGAGACCGGATTTCAGATCGAGGAAATTGTAGATCTCGCCGTTAAAAGTGATCCATACCGTTCCGTCTTCGTTCGACATCGGCTGGCGACCGCGCGGAGAGAGATCGATGATGCTCAGACGACGATGGCCCAGATCGAGCCCGGCTTCAGGGAAATGCCGCACTCCGCCGTCATCCGGGCCGCGATGCGTCAGGCTCGACGCCATCGCTGTAATCAGCCCCCGATCATTCGTACCGACTATTCCGCAAATGCCGCACATAATTGAGTAATAGTTTGAGACATTTAAGTCCGGAAAAATTCAATCGCAAAGCTCGCGAAGAAGTGCAAAGAATCTAATCGCAGAGGCCGCAAAGGGAGCAAAGATATACAGGGAAGATCAGTGTTCGAATTATATCCAGTGGGCAATAATCCGGATATTCATATCCCCAAAAAATCTTTGCCCCTTTGCGGCCTTTGCGATTAATTCTTTGCGCATCTTCGCGGCCTCTGCGATTAACTTTTTTCCAGTCTTGAATACAAGAAAATTTAGTTTACAGAGTACTATTCTTCACGTGACTTGAGCACTCGATACTCGTACATCTTCGCCGAGATGACTGCTTCGTGCATCGTCATGAGAGTGCAAAAAATCAGTCCAGGGCGCCCGTCCAGAAATCCGAGTTTGAAAACATACATCCAGAGAAACCTGATCGCCGGCCTGAACGGCAGGCGGGCCCAGATCTTTTTGATGAAGCGTTTTCGTTCGAGCGGCGAGCCGAACGGCGACGCGCCTATTGTTTCCTGACCCTGGCGCCCGCTCGCCATGTTGTAGTAAACGCGGGCGTCCCAGTTCGAGTAACGATTGTGCCGCTCGATGAAATGATAGACGCTCTTGAAATCCTCGTGTAACAGGTCATTCTTCAAATAACGCGACTCTCCGGACAGGACGATGTGTTCGTGCACTTCGACATCGCCTGTATTTTCGACATCCTCGGTTTCAAGCCGTTCGTAACGGCCGAACCGGTGCTTGAACAATCGCATATTCCAACTCGGATACCAGCCGCAATGCTTTATCCAGCGACCAAGAAAGATCAGTTTGCGGTTGATGTAGTAACCATCCGCGAGGGCGCCATTCGAGAACAAATCGCGAATTTCGGCTTCCAGTTCGGGTGTGACTCGTTCATCGGCGTCAAGAATCAATACCCATTCGTTTCTGAACGGCAGGTTATCAAGCGCCCAGTTCTTCTTTTTTGGATAGCCTCCGGCGAATTTGAATTGAACGACGCGCGCGTTCAAACGTTCGGCTATTTCGACCGTGCGATCATCGCTCCCCGAATCGACAACCCAGACCTCATCCGCCCAGACTGCACTTTCGATGCAGGCAGCAATGTTGCGCTCCTCGTTTTTCACAGGAATTATCACTGACACCGGCAGTTTTTCAGTTCGATTCATCATGTCTTATCGATTGATCGCGCAGGCAGCGATCGATCAGGTGATTCAATCCTTTAACGTGCTCATCCCAGGAAAAGTCCTGACTCCGCGCCGTCGCCGCCGAGCGCATCCTTCTGTTAAGCGCCGGATCGGTCAGAACATCGACGCAGCGCTCAGCCAGTTGCTCTTCATCGAAAACATTGAAATATACGGCAGCGCCGCGACAAATCTCACGGTGCACCGGCAGATCGGCAGAGACGACGGGTAGGCCCGCGGCCATGGCTTCAACCAGCGGATGCCCGAAACTTTCGGAATACGAAGGACATACGAAAAGATCACAAGACTTGTATAACTGATACAAATTGTCGTACGCGACGGGGCCAAGCATGTCGATCGAATCACGAACCCCGAGGTTGTCGATCAAATCCGAGGCCAGCCCGGCATCATAACCGCCGTACACCAGACCGCGTTGAATGTCAGTGGTCAACACCAGACGGACTTCTTTTCCCGCTACGGATTTGACACGATCGCGGATCCGTGGGATCGCCCTGATCAGCGTCTCGAAATTCCTGAAATAATTGTAATGACTGACATATAAAATGCGGATGAAATCATGGTCCACAACCGCTGTCTCTGAGTTCCGTCGGAATCGCACAGCGTCAAATCCGAAGGGCAGCACCTCGAACCTGCTCGCCGGGATTCCGACAGATGCTTGAATCCGCTCAGCGAATGCTTGTGAAGGCGCGACATTCAAGTCAGCACGTCGTATCGAGAGCCGGGCCAGCATGCTCTTGATCCAGTGATTCAGGGCTTCGCCAAAGAGCTTTCGTGACCGCAGATCGCGCGAGAATTCAGTGGAAAAATAGAGGTCGTTACGGTTGAAGAGTATTTGAGGCACAGGCGATGCGAACAAGGCGAAGTTGCCCAGGGCGATGAACAGATCGACATTATTATTGATGATGTAATTTCGCAGGTTCCGCTGTTCCCATTTCATCCGCGCGAAGGCACCGCCGGATGCCGGCCCGGTTTCAAATCGCAAAGATCCGCTTTCGAAGCTCCTGTACTGATCGAGGGAACCATGTGGAACGAAAACAATGAACCTGTGCGGCCAGCCGCCGCTCGCCAGCCTGGGAAGCACGTTTTGGAGATAAGTAATCCCTCCGCCTGCCGTTGAAGCCAGTGCATTGATCAGAACGACGGCCATCAATAAGTCCTGTCCGTCCTGTCAGTTTTGTGTCCGAACAGTGGAATACCTCAGATTCACCCCGGCTGCCGCCTGCGGCTCGCGCACACTTTCAGGCCTGAACGCCCAGCGTGCGACAACTCCGGCCACCGGCACCCAGTACATCAAAGACGTCAGATTGCCGACAGAGAACATCCAGCTTTCAAAAAAGGCGTTTGCGGAACCCGCGACAAAGATTGCAATAAAGACCGCCTTGATATTCTGCTCGAGCGGCTCGCCTTCGTACTGGATCAGCGTCAGCGCTTTCATTCCGATGGTGAAGAGCAGAAGAAAGAGCAGGATCACTCCGGGCAAGCCGAGGTCTCCGAATATCTCGAGGTAGCTGTTATGCAATGCACGACCGGCTTCCTCATCGCTGGTGAATTGAAAGACCAGCAGGTGCGAAGAAGCGAACCCGTATCCGGTCAGTTTCTGCTTCCAGAAGATAGGCCAGACGCCGCTCCACATCTCGAACCGTCTCTCTTCGACTACCTGCGAAGAGATATCCGTCACATAACTGCTCTTGTCGGTCCCCTTTCGCACGAAACGCGTCAGATCCCCCTGCAATGTCGGCGAGATGATGAACGCCAGCACCAGGCAGATGGCGCCGGCCGTCAGCTTGATGCGGCTCTTTAAATTGATGACCGAATAGTAGACTACACATGCCAGCACGCAGGAGACCAACCCGTTGCGCGATCCTGAAAAATAGAGACCGATGAAGATCAGCCCGATCAAACCCATATCGAGCCAGCGCTGCCACCTTTTCTGCGCAACGATCTTCCAGTGAAACAGAACATAAGGAGTGATCAGAGCTGAAAAAGTACCGAACATGTTCTGATTGCCGAAGAATCCGGCGTATTGTCCCATGATGATCGTGACGCCGTATCCGATGCCCGAAAGCAGCATCACCACCAGCGGCGCCAGCACAATCCATGCAACATAATACTTGAAGCGAAAAAACCGGAGACAATTAACGCTGTTGAACAGATATAAGGCCATGCCTTTCATGACGGCGAAGGCCAGCAGACCGAAGCTCATCGCCCGCATAAACGAATAACCGATACTTTCGGCATAAATCGACGACAGCATCATGTCGCAGAGCAACAGTATGACGATGGCCAGCAACCGCGTATCGCTGGCGAAATTCGCAGGCTTACTCATCTGCCATGCCTGCCAGACGAACAACATGAGGCAAGCCCATCGCACCAGACTGAGCGGGCTGAAGGTTCCTTCAGACATGCCCGGGGTGATCCCGTAATATTCCTTGTTCGATGCATAAGCCAACAGAATAAGAAAGAAGAGACCGTAGGCCCGCATAAAATTATCGCGAAACCTGTAGCGAAGCAGCCACAGCAAAGTGCCGATAATGACGAGTAAAATCGGTGCCGCACTCATCGATTATTCTCCGCGTTGACAGCCGTTTGCCGAATGGCGCGGGCGATGCCTTGCGCCGCTGACTCAACAGACCAGGCTTTTATCTTCTCTTTTGATCTCATCTTCATACCACTGACAAGCTCTTCATCGCCCGCCAGACGTTGCATCTCCCGGGCCAGTTCATCGGCTGAAAAATCCCGCAGCAGGCAGCCGTTTTCCTGATCGACCAGATCGACGGCAGCGCCACAATGACGATGAGCGATGATCGCCAGGCCGGCCGCCATCGCCTCGTTGACGACCAACCCCCAGGGTTCCTGCTCAGCCGGCAATACCAGCACATCAGACATCGCATAATAAAGTGGCAGATCAGCGGGCTCGACTCGCCCGGCAAAATGTATCGCACTTGAGCCATCGGCCAGCGTTGCAAGTCGATCATGATCTTCACCGTCGCCGGCAATGATGACCGCTATGCGATCACTTGAAGCCTGCTGTGCCGCGCGGATGATCAGGTCGACGTTCTTCCTCTTCACCAGACGCCCGGCATATAAAAAAACCGTCCTGCCGGCAAACCCGAGCAGAGCTCGCTTATCGAGGGCCGCATCATTTGCGGCTTCGCAGGCTCTGCGGTAAAGCTCATTATCGACTGCAAACCGCGCCTCGAACAATTGTCCGGGCCTGGCGCCGTATGATTCCCAGAAGAGCCGGTTCGCCGTGCCGATCACGATCAAGGCCGCAGCGCGAGCAGTAACACGCCTCAACCACAGTCCCTTGAGCATTCGTTTCAGTCCTGTCGGATTGTCGATGTAAACATTCGCATCACCCGCGACGGCAAATGGAACACCGGTAATCATCGCCCACAACAATGCCGTCATCTGCGGTTTGAGCGTGTATCCGTAGCAGACCAGATAATCGGGCCTCTCGCGAAGGAGCTTCGCCAGCAGCGCGATTGCGGCAGCCGCTGAGCTGCCCAGCAGGCGACTCAGCGCCGGGTACATTCGATCGAGGATGACAGTCCGATGCGAAGTGGCGCGTGTCTCGAGCCCGGTCTCACGCCAGGCGACGTCACGATTCCAGTCTGAAACATAACAGACCGTCAGTCGCCAGTCCGGCTCACGGCCCAGCAATTCAAACAGTGGATTGAAATACGGCGCCGGCACATTGTTTAACAGCAGAACGTTGATCACCTGATCGTCTGGATGCGCTGCGATTTCTCATCGACCAGATGGAAGGCGCCCGCAACTGTAACGTCGATCTTTATATTTCTGAAGTCAGGAATCATCACTTGAACGCCCTTTCGATCGCTCATTGGCGCGTGGGAATACACAAGCCACTGCCGGTTGGGCCTGGCGCCCCTCACGAGGGCCAGCGAGTACACGGGCAGCACGGTTCCCAGCTCCCACGGGCGCCTCGGATCAAGTGATGTATCCAGCAAAAACCAGCGATCGACCTTCTCATATTCAGGGGGAACGATAGTCTGATAGGGGTGTGCGTGCGCGCGATTCGGCGCCAGTTCGCCCTGTCTCCAGAACTCCCTCAAAGTCGGCTGGTTGTGAACCCTGTCTACGGCCTCGACAATGGCCAGGAAATAAGGTTCTGCCTCTGAGAGCGTATCGCGATACCCCCGAAACTCCCGAACGACGCGGGGTCTCAGCAGCCACATGCCGAATTGTACCATTCCGCCGTAACGGGCAGGCGTGAACTTCTGACCGGTTCTGGCATAAGCGGCGCGCTTGTCGCTGTCGCCAGGCTCGTGACCATCCCAGGTCGACATCTCGAACCAGAATTCCGGATTGAACTTCAATGCCTCTTTCTGCATGAAGACCCAGTTCATCGCCTCGACCTGCGGGCTGAAGACGGTGTAATCGGTGATGGCGCTCCAATTGAATACGTAAAACGACGGTGACGTGCCGTCCCAAGCCAGTGGCCACGGAGACGATCGCCCGGTGCTGTATAGCGAATGTTCCATCCACCCGGCCCAGCGCGCGAAATGCGCGGGTCCGAATGCATCGTAGGCCACAAAGATGGAATTCGATTTCCATGCTCGATTGCTCAAACCGTCGCGAATGCCCTTCTGCAATGCACGATAGCGGTCGATCCAGCCTTCGCCGACAACGCGCCGCTTGAATTCAGCATCCTTCCCGCGACCGAACATTCGGACAAACCGGCGATCTTCTTCAGCCTGTATCCAGTTCAGCCGGGTATGCTCGTTATTCGAGATGAAGATGACGCGCGGCGGATCCGGATACCATTCCTGCATCAGTTTGAGCATTCGCGTCGATCCCCATTTGACGCCGACATCGTGCCATGGCTCGACCGGACCGAATGGCGAAACTTCGCGCTTCACACGCCCGTCGCTGAGAACTACGTTCGGATTCTGATTCTGCGGCAAATTGAAATAGTCGTCCGAGATCGTAAGTTCCGCCTCCCACTGCGTCCCGATGAATGTGATTGGCAGCTTCAACCGGGCAGCTTTCCTGATCGCCGCCTCGTAGTACCCCAGCCAGCGTGGATCCTGCGGGTGAGCGTGAACGTTGGGCATGAGGAACCATGGCAGCAGATGATGCCCTTCGTCGATCATCCGCATCTGATATGCCGGGTCGAAGCCGTTTTCAGCTTCGCCCAGATTCCAGTGCCCTGCCAGCGGCAGCGGACGCCCGCCATTCTTTCCATTCGGACGCAATGCCTCGGCCCTGATCGACTCGACTGTACGGCTCTTCTGCTGAGTATTCGCCGCTCCAATAACAATCGATCCGGCCAGCAATAATGCGAAAAATGTCTTCATTTATGAATTACCTCAAACTTGAGTGAACGGTGGCCCGAAATCCCTGTCGAAGCTCATGCCGAACAGTATCCTGCGGTACGCCCTGATGAGTTTCCCGCAAAAAGTCAGATAATCCTTGAATGCCTGCCATTGCATCGTCATCACGGCGCGAACGGCAAGCACCGCGATCGACATGGCGGCGTATCCCCAGGCATCGAATCGGCGACCGATTTTACAGAGATAATAGACCGAATTTCGACGCAGCAGAAAGCTGACCATGCCCGTCATCTCGTATCCATCACGTTTCTGGACATGAATAACACTGTCAACGGGCAGGTACTGCACCTTCCAGCCAAGCCGCCGCGCACGGTAATCGAGATCGGCGTCTTCGATATACATGAAGATGTTCTCGTCGAACAAACCCGTCTCGCGCAGGCACTGCGCCCTGAGCAGAATGCAGACGCCATTCAGCACATGGCTGTCGACTACCTCATCGCCTGAAAATTCCAGCGATGCGGGGTCAATCCTAAAGCGCACCCAATTGACGATGTTCCGCCACAGGCCCGGAGGGAAAAGGATTGTATTTTGAATCTCATTCTTCTCGCGCAGAAAGACGCGCGGGCCAACGATCCCGACATCCGCGTGCGCTTCCGCATAAGTGACCATCTCTTCAATAAAAAACGGGTTTTCGACGATCGTGTCCGGATTGAGGATCAATATATATTGGGCGCCGTGTTCGAGCGCATATTTGATCCCGGCGTTGTTGCCGCCTGTATATCCGAGATTGGCCCCGGTTTGAATCATGACTGCTTGAGGAAAATCGCTCCGCACCATCTCTTCGGTGCCATCACCCGAGTCGTTGTCGACGACGACGATCTCGAGGTTCCGATAGGTGAGCGCCCTGAGCGACTCAAGGCAGCTTCTGGCCGTTTCACGCATCCGGTAAGTCAGGACGATGACATGGACCAGCGGATCATGTTTTATGTCGGTCATCTGGAAATCTTCAGGTAATCCGGCCGGTCGATTCTGTTGCGCATTCCGCCGAAGAGCGCCTTGGGCACAACCAGAAACAGCGCCCCGACCGATTCAACGATCCCAAAACCGGCGAGTTTCAATGCCGCCCCGGGTCTTCTTCCCATCCACTGTAAGGCCGATTTCATTTTGGCGAGCGGAAGTGCGATGACAGACAGCGCTGCGACGCGCAACCCCGGATGCCTGACCGGGTACCGCTGCCACGCGAGATATCCATATCTGTGTCCCATCACCAGTATGAATTCCCAGTGGCGCAGTTTTTTGATGACAGCCCGCAAAGTCAACGGGCGCTGCGGATGCAGAACAATCGCTTCAGGCTGCCATGCAATGCGCCCGAACTGCTGTATTCGCGCCGCCAGCTCGGTATCTTCGTATGCCGGATAAGGGAACGATTCATCGAATCCGCCGGCTTCGATCAGGGCCTCCCGTCGATAGGCGCAGTTACAGGTCAAAAAGACGCCTCCATCCTTATTTATCGGCCCCTCTCCGAGCGGGTCGAACTCGCCTTCGTTTTCAGCATAGACTTTCCCCTCGACTCCGGCGGCATCGGGTTGCGATTGAAATGCTTCATTGAGCTTGCTCAGCCATCGCCTGTCGGGCAGCGTGTCACTGTCTGTCATGGCCACAATGCTGCCGGTTGCCTGACGGATCCCCAGATTACGCGCGGCCGCCGGCCCTTTCGGCGGCTGCCGGGCGTAACGAAGGTTGAATCCATCTTTCGCAAACTCCTCGATAATTGAATCGATCGGTTCATCCGAGCCATCGTCACAGACAATGACCTCGAAATTCGCTCGATCGAAATCCTGCCGGGTCAGCGCCTGCAGGCACCCTCGCAGGTCCCCACAACGATTCCGCGTCGGTATGATGACTGAAAATTCGTATCTCCCCATTAATAGGCTTTCTGATAATGTGAATAGTGAAAAAGTAGAAAGTTGAAAGTTGAAAGTCAGAACGATATTAAATAACTGATGTTATGCAGAAGAGTCCTTTAAAATCGATTTGACAAATTTTTGGGTTTCTCAAGCATATTCTTTCTGTGAGCCTGCAACGCAGGCGAAGAACCCGGGGTGGAGCGAGGCCGCCAGGCCGAGCGAAGCCCCGGGTTCAGTCCACCAAGATTGGCCAAGCCCACGAAGTGATGATTCTGGGCGGAAGAGTCAGGCGTCATCGAGAAATCTGCCGCCCATTTCATGGGCTTGTTGAGATGATGATACCAATACCCGGGGTTCCGCTCGGCCTGACGGCCTCGCTCCACCCCGGGCTCTATTCTTCCCACCCGCTTCGCGGGTTCAGGACAAGTCAAGCAATTTCCGATTATTGTCTCTGCGTAACATCAGTCAGTTAAATAAATACACCACAATTTTAAGTTAAAGTGTCTTCTGACTTTCAACTTTCTACTTTCTACTTTTAACTTTCTTATCGTTTCTCCATTTTTGCAGACAATCTGCGAAATTGATGATCAGGTCGAACTGGATGCGAATCAGGTCCCACAACCGAACGAGTCTGAAATTTTTTCTGATGTCATTCATCTTGGTCATCAGAGTGCGCGCATAGCTCGCCAGGTTGACGGTCAACGTCCTGCGCGGATCGGTCAGGTTGAAAATGAACTGGCTGCGATCGCAACGGTAATCACGCTCACGCGATCGGGCCGCATCAGCCTGCCACATGCCTCCGCGATAGTGGCGAATGCGCGAACCAGGCACCAGTGCCACAGTATAACCGGCGCAGAGAGCCCGCCGGCAAAGGTCAATCTCTTCATAAAAAGCGAAATAGATTGGATCGAGCATTCCGATCTTCTCAATCGCGCCGCGCTTGATGGCCAGGCAGGCGCCTTCGACCCACTCGACCGGAATCCACGATCGCGCATTTGCAGGATCACGCAGTTCTTCGAGCAGTTCGGGAAAAGCAGTCTTCGTCCAGCTGTTGAAATCCGTTCCCTCGTAATTCATCTGGACAGCTCCAAGTATGCCGATCGACGGCACCCGCTCGCCGATATTAATCAAACGATCGAGCCAGTCGGGTTCGACTATTGTGTCGGGATTGAGCAGGACTACATACTCGGCGCCCGCGGCCAGCGCGCGATCGATGCCCCTGTTATTGCCCTCTGAAAATCCGAGATTGCTTTCGTTGACGAGCACTTCAACCTCGGGAAAATGCCCCCGAACAAGCGTCAGGCTGTCATCATGAGAAGCATTGTCAACCAGCAGTATTTTGTAATTGTCATATGCAGTTCCGCGCAGCGATTCGAGGCATGCCTGCAACCACGCGCGCCCGTTGAAATTCAGGATAACTACGTATGCCAGTTTCTGCATGGTAAATCAGTTGAAAGTTGAAAGTTGAACACCATTATTTACTGATGTTACGCAGAGACAATGTTCGGAAATTGCTTGATTTGTCCCGAACCCGCGAAGCGGGTGGCAGAATAGAGCCCGGGGTGGAGCGAGGCCGCCAGGCCGAGCGGAACCCCGGGTATTGGTATCATCATCTCAACAAGCCCATGAAATGGGCGGCAGATTTCTCGATGACGCCTGACTCTTCCGCCCAGACTATCGCCCACTTCGTGGGCTTGCCAATTTTGGTGGAACTGAACCCGGGGCTTCGCTCGGCCTGGCGGCCTCGCTCCACCCCGGGCTCTATTCTTTCGCCTGCGTTGCAGGCTCACAGAAGAATTGCTTGAGCAACCCAAAAATTTGTCAAATCGATTTTAAAGGACTCTTCTGCGTAACATCAGTTATTTACATGTAGGTTCCATTTTTTGCACCTCAAAACACTTTGTACTTTCAACTTTTAACTTTTAACTTTCTACTTTCTATTTATCATCCGCTCGAAAGCCTCGACCGAGTGTTCCCATCCGAAATCCTGAATTCGTTTATGGCCGGCCTTTGCCAGGCGGACGCGTAACTGGTCATCCTGCAGGACGCGCAGCAGATTGCGGCCAAGCTCATCCGGTCGCTTTATCGGGGAGAGCAATGCGTTGAGTCCGTCCTCAGCGAATTCGAAAACCCCTTCGTTGGTGGTCGATACAAGCGCACATCCGCAGGCCATCGCCTCGGCTGCCGGCAGTCCCCAGCCTTCAATCCAGCTCGGGTGAATGTATACCCGGCAATTATTGAATAGATCGCGCAACCGCTCCGGAGTTGGGTTGTGAACATAATCGATCCAGGACGGCAGGCCCTGATCGCGCGGGTGCACTCCAAAAAGCACAGCCTGTAAATCGGGAATTTCCCGTTTCGCCATCTTGATCGCAGCCAGGCCATCCGCCGTCCCCTTGATCGTATTCGGGCTGGCCATCATGGCCACTCGCAGGGCTGATCGCCCGCCGATCGGCCGCGTCAGATGGAACTGCGAAAAGTCGAGGCCGATCGGGATGTAACTGGTCTTCTCTTCCTGACCCAGCTCTTGAGCAATGCGATATAACCATTTCGAGACGACGATTTTTTCCAGCGACAACCGCCAGGTTGCTCGAACATCGTCCTCGGATCCGTGCCACGACTCCCATGACTGAATCAGATAGAACTTGCGGCCTTTGTCGGAGCCGTATTTTGAGACCGGTAGAGCAGTCTGAAATGCCGTTGCCACGATGGCGTCGGCATCCGGAATGAACCGTTCGCGCAGATCGGGTATCAATCGAACCGTGATCGACCGATCCAGTTGAAACCATGGAATCAGCGGGCGATGCTTTATCCGCAGCTTCACCTGCCAGAGCATTGACTTGATCAACTCGATCAATCCTTTACGCTCTTCGATATTTCTCGGATGCAGGATGGTGATCGCGTGCCCGCGAGCCCGCAGGCGATTGGCATATTCGTAAACGACTTTGAATCCGCCCGCCGGACTGTCTAAATACATCGGCAGGATAAAAGTGATTTTCACGACCAGCGTTTGAGCAGCGAAGCAGCTATGATCCATCGGAAAACGCGTGGCTTGAGGCTGATTCTCAATGCATCAGCATATTTCCTCAGGCATTCAGTCCAATTACCCTTCTGCTTCCAGGCGTAACCGGCGCGGATGAAGAGTCGCGCGAAGAGCAGGTTTCTGTCAACGCCCGTCTCGGTCCACATCCGGGGAAACTGGCGTTCGATCTCTCGAATGGCGCGCAGTGAGAGCGTCAATCCCTTATCGATGTCTGATCCGTCACCCATGAGGTTGCCCGGGCGAAGACGGTACATCGCCAGCGGTTCGGACATGCCTGCTATCTCGAACGACGTGGCGATGCGCATCCAGTATTCGTAATCCTCGACAGCGATCAATTCAGGGCTTTCATTCAGATAACCGACCCGCTCAACGCAGGACCGCCTGATGATGACCGTCGAGTTGGGTATGAAATCTCCAAAGAGCAGTTGACGGAAATTCGGGTCGCCGGTGTAACCGATTTTACCGCGAGAAACCCTTTCGCCGTTCTCATCTGCAAACATTATCGCTTCGGCGAATAGAAGTCCGACTTGCGGATGAGCATCAAGATAGGCCACCTGCTTTTCGATCTTATCGGGCATCCATAAATCGTCACTGTCGATAAATGCCAGATATTCGCCGGTCGAATGCCTGATCGCCGCATTCCGGGCCGATGCGGGGCCGCCATTCCGTTTGGCCAGCACTGTGATCGACGGTTCGTAGCTCTTCAGCACTTCGAGCGTTCCGTCCGAAGATCCGTCGTCGACCGCTATGACTTCGCCCGCCGGCAGTGTCTGCGCCAGCACGCTCTCGATGGTTTCAGCCACATAATCCCGGGCATTATATGCGGGGATAATCACGCTGACTCTAGATCTCACGTCGTTGCGCTCTCAAATAGCCCCACACGAACGCCGGCTGGCGCATATAACCGAGCACGGCGAAATAGACAGCTTTTCTGGGCTCGCATTTCCGCAGATGACGAATCAGATCGCTGAGGAGAGTTCGAAATCGAAACAGACTGCGAATCATCTGCCGGCCCGGGTTCTCTATTTTTCTATGGGGATGCAGCCGACCAAGAATGTATGCGCCTTCGCCGTAGTTCGTCAGTGTTCGCAGCAGGCCGGCTCCGGTCTGGCGATGATGATGCAGAACGATTGCCTTATCCGTTGCTCGAAAATTGTAACCGAGCGATTTGATGCGGAACCCAAGTTCGGCCTCTTCGCCCCCGGGCTTCCGAAATCGTTCGTTGAACAGTCCGGCTCTGAGCAGAACATCCTTTCGAAAACAGGCGTTGGCGGTGATCAGGTATTGAATCTCACCGGTCTCATCAGGCATCGGATCGAGCAGCCGAATCTGATCGACATACTGGCTCGTCCAATCGTAGCTGACGCTGCGAACGATCCCTCCAGCCCCTGCGACCCGCGGATCACTGAACTCCCTCATCAGAAAATAGAGCCAGTTGCCCTCCGGCAGGCAATCGCTGTCAGTGAATGCGATGTAATCTCCGTGAGCGAACCTGATGCCCTGATTTCTGGCAGAAGCCGGACCACCGTTCGGCTTTGGCAAATAGACTATCCTGTTGCCGTACTTTCGAACGACCTCGTCCGTTCCATCCGTCGATCCGTCATCCACAATAATCACTTCGAACGGCGGCATGGATTGCTGCAGTACGCATTCAATGGCGTAACCGATCGTTTTACTGCCGTTATAAACGGGGATGACGACCGATATTCTTGGCTGGGTTTCTCTATCTATCAAAATGAGTAGAAAGTAAAAGCCGGAGCAGCGCTAAAAAGAGTTCATGATCGCACGGCGCAAACGCGCTTTTGCCGGTTTATACTTGAAATGATGCCAGCGCGAAGCCATAAATCGCCAGTACGCAAACGAAAACCTCGAGCCGAACAGCCGAGGCCCCAGGCTCAGCAGATCGGCATGATATCGCGAATAATCGTCGCCCGTCTTCGCTTCGCCGTGAAAGTTTGTGCAGGCCAGAACGCGATCGACATTGACGAAATCGAACTTCCTGGCAATTCGTGACCAGTATTCGAAATCCATGATCAGATGCAGTTGCTCGTCAAGATAGCCGATCTGATCGAAGACTTCGCGTCGCCAGAAGATCGATGGCTGGTGCATCTGATAGCCCTTCCAGAATTGAAACAGCCTGAGCCGGTTTTCGTACCGCCCCTCGAGCACGACAGGTTCGCGCCCGTCGTCGAATACTTTCAGGCAATGTCCGGCCATGGCGAAATTCCCGGTTCCATCAGCCAGCGTCTTTGCCACGACCTGCAAGGTATCCGGCTGAAAATAATCATCACTGTTTAACCAGCAGATGATATCGCCTGTCGCCCGGGCGAACCCCTTGTTGATGGCATGGCTTTGTCCGCGATCCGGTTCGCTCACCCAGAACGCCAGCCACCCCTCGTATTTGCGAATCACGCTTACCGATTGATCCGTAGAGCCTCCGTCGATGATGATGTATTCGAGGTTCGGATAACCCTGCAAGAGGACTGATCGAATCGTCTGTTCAATGAATCTGCCCTGATTGAACGACGGCGTGATGACGCTGATCTTCGGCCAGTCAGCCTGTTTATCGAAGTTGTCGCCCTGACCTGATGACTGCCGCCATGGCCAGCCCGTTTCAGCTCGTTCAGGAGCGGGCATGTCTGATGTGAGCTTTTCAAGCGGCATCGATCGTTATTGCGTAAGCCATTGATGCGGCACCAGGACGCCCTTGCCTCGCCATCCATCCGGGTAGAGCCTGCCGGTGCCGTAAAAATCGCCATCGATAACATCGAGTTCGACAGCGTTCAAAATCCAGTCCTCGACTTCGCGATTGACCTCGAGAAACAGCGTCAGGAGGTACTGGTTCTGACTCAGTGGAAGCCGAGGAATCAGGCATCGCAGAGTCCCTTCCGGCTTCAGCGTGATCGGGTCCTGAATGACCAGCTCGCTCGAACAATTGAACAGGACCTGTCCGAGGCCGTCAAAAAATGTCACCGAGGCGCGGCAATTCGGCAGCGGCTGACTGCTCTCGGCGTGATAATCGAGTGCGATGACCAGCGGCTTTCCCGACACGCCATGTTCGACAGGATTTCCCTGATCGTCCTCGAAGCGAACGCGCGTGAATCGGACGCGTCCTTTCCCCTGGCGATCTTCGAAAGTCGAGAGATCCCATGGTGTGACCGTGCGCAACCCCTTCAGATACTGCTGAATCACAGGTTCGATAGGTGCGTCAGCGACAATCCGACCGCGATCGATCAAAATGCCCCGATCGCACAGATTGAGCATCGCTGCAGTGTTATGACTGACGAAGATCACCGTCCGGCCGTGGCGTGCGACATCACTCATCTTGCCAAGGCATTTCTTCTGAAAGGCGGCGTCTCCGACGGCAAGTACTTCATCGACAAGCAGGATTTCAGGTTCGAGGTGCGCCGCCACCGCGAACGCAAGGCGAACGTACATCCCGCTGCTGTAGCGTTTGACGGGCGTGTCGATGAAGCGTTCCAGCTCGGCGAAGGCAACGATCTCGTCGAACTTTCGTTCGATCTCCTTCCGGCTCATTCCAAGAATAGATCCATTGAGAAAGATATTTTCGCGCCCGCTCAACTCAGGGTGAAAGCCCGTACCCACTTCAAGCAGGCTCCCCACGCGGCCGAAAATCTCGACACGCCCGCGCGTCGGTTCGGTGATGCGTGCGAGTACCTTGAGCAGAGTGCTTTTGCCGGCGCCGTTTCGACCGACGATGCCAACGACTTCTCCCGGCTGAATCTCGAAACTGATATCCTCCAAAGCCCACAGATCGGTCACGCTCCCGGCATTGCTGTTTCCGTTGCCGCGCGCCAGCTGCCCCAACCGTCCGACTGAATCGACTATCACATCACGCAGAGTGCGATTGACGTTTGGATTGGTCCCCAGTCGATAATGCTTGGCAATCCGTTCGGCTTTGATGGCAAAGGGGACTTTCATACAATGTCCGCGAAGGTCTTCTCCATGCGGCGGAAGTCGTAAGACGCATAAACCAATACCACAAGGGCGATCGCGATCGACACGCCGAGCGACTGCCAGTTGATGCTCGCGCCATTGACTCCGCCGAGCAGCGCTACGCGGTACCCTTCGATTACTCCCGTCATCGGATTGATCGCCAGATATGGCCGGTAACGCTCAGGCATCATACTGACCGGGTAGATGATCGGTGTGGCATACATCCAGAACTGAATCAGAAACGGAATAACGTACCGGATATCGCGAAACCTGACGTTGAGCGCTGACAGCCACATCCCCACACCGAAGGCCAGCAGCGTCGTCAGAAAGATGAGCAGCGGCAGCAACAGAATGTTGACCCCCAGCGGAACCTTGTAAATGACCATCAGAACGGCCATGACCAGGAAAGCGAAGAAGAAATCGACCAGCCCAGCCAGCACGGAGGCCGCCGGAATGATCAGTCGCGGAAAATATACTTTCGTAATGAGATGCGAGCTTCCGACCAGGCTGTTTCCGGAGTTGCCGATCGCATTCGAAAAGAAGGTCCACGGAAGCAGCCCCGCAAAGGCGAATAATGGATAGGGAATGTTGTCTGAAGGCAGACCGGCCAGTTTGCCGAAGAGCAGCGTGAAGATCAGCATGTTGAACAGCGGCTGCATGATCGCCCACGCGGCGCCGAGAGCCGTCTGCTTGTATCGTACCTTGATATCCCGCCACGTCAGAAAATAGAAGAGTTCGCGATATCGCCACAGATCGCGCAGATCGAAAGCAAGGCGCGACCGGTTCGGCTCGATCACCAGATGCGGCACCATAACATCATCCACTGCAATTTTTTGCACTTCTAAAGCCAAATTCTTGTAAACTTTAAACTGAGTTTTATGAATATTTTCGCACCACAGAGGCACTGAGGAGGGATTTAAATGAGGAATAATTCGATCGCTTTTGAGTGCTTTTGGCGAAACGGATATTACTGCGAATCATCACTTCTTATAATCCCTTGGCCGACTTCTCTGGCGTTGAATCCTTGCAGTCTTGGCGTCCTTGTGGTGATAAATCTATGAGTATAACTTTTCCAAGTAATCAATGCCACAAATTGGTCCGCATCCAGTCTTCCAGCACGACGATGCTCCAGAGACGGGACCAGGTAACACGCCCATCGTTGAATCCCCGCCAAAGATCGTGAAGGGCCTCTTTCCGAAAAAGTTCATGCATGCGCCGGGATTCAACCGCCTGTGCCACATGATCTTTCATCGCCCCGGCCAGCCAGATCCTGAACGGCAGTTCGAAGCCTCGCTTCGGCCGGTGAACAACCTCGGAAGGCAGGTCGCCGGCGGCGCCGACGAGCAGCCATTTCGGCGTATCTTGGCGCAGCTTGAATCGACCCGGGAGCGTCAGCATCTTTTCGACCACCAGATGATCTATCAGCGGAACACGCACTTCGAGGCCATGCGACATGCTCATCGCATCGGTATCCCGCAGCAGCGTGTCGCTCATATAACCACCAAGATCCAGCATCGAAGCCTGATTGACGGGATCGGCTGACGAACAGTTTTCAAGCTGCCTGAGCGACCACCGGTCGAGCATCTCCTGATCGGTCGAATGATCGTCCTCGCGATGCAGCAACTGCCGGCGTTGCTCCTGGGTGAAAAGCCGGCGGTGCAGCCGAAGAGCGTGTTCGCCGAGCTGTCCGCTGCGCAGCAATGCGCTCAACTTGAGTGCCCGGTGACCCGTCGCCACCGCACTTATCGCGGCCGCCGCCGCGCGTCGCAGCCCGGCCGGCGCTTGGCTGACCTGTGCGCGCAAATATTCATCACGGACGATGGTTCGGAAATATCCGTACCCGGCGAAGACCTCGTCCCCGCCAAGGCCTGATACCGCAACCTTCAGCCCGGCGCGCGCCGTAGCCTCTGAAACTATCCACGTATTGATGCCGTCAATCGACGGCTGGTCCATCGCCTGCAAAGCTCCTGGCAGCGATGACAGAATCTCGTCCCCGGTCACCAATACCGTAGAGTGACTGGTTTGATACTGACCGGCTACACGTTCTGCATACTGCTGCTCGCTGTACTCCTCTTCGCGAAAACAGACCGAAAACGTTCGTATCTCTCCGTTCGTTGCGCGTCGCATCATTGCCACGACCGCGCTTGAATCGATACCCCCGCTGAGAAACGCCCCCACCGGAACGTCCGAGACCAGCCGCAACCGCACGGCATCCTCCAGCACCTCGCGGATCTCTTCGATCTTCTCTTTCTCGCTGATCACCGAATTGCCCGACGGCTGCGCGCGCAGCTCCCAGTAGGGCATCGAACTTATCCGCCCATTTTGAAAGACCAGTGCGTGGCCGGGAAGTACTTCATAAACGTTTTCGAGCGCCGTCAATGGCTGCTGTATCGACCCATAACTCAGATAGCTGTCGAGCGCGGCATTCGAGAGCTTTCGCTCGACCATTCCTGTCGCAAGCAGCGCTCGAATCTCGGAGGCGAAGAGAAATGTCTTTCCATCATAAAAATAGTAGAGAGGCTTTATCCCAAGTCGATCCCGGACAAGCGTCAATCGCTTTTCCTTTGCATCCCAGAATCCGAAGGCGAACATCCCTCGCCAGCTTTCGATCGCCTTCTCCCCCGACAGCCCGAATCCCTTGAGGATAACCTCCGTGTCGCTTTCAGTTTCAAACCGCAGCCCACGCGACTCGAGATCCCGCCGGACATCCCTGAAATTGAAGACTTCACCGTTATAGGTGAGCAGGTTTCCGGTCTGCCGCTCGATCATCGGCTGATGCGCCGCCGATGAGAGATCCAGGATCGACAGCCTCCGGTGCCCGAAGGCTACCGTCAAACCATCATTTCCGCTTGCAGATCCGACGTATTCGATCCCTTCGTCATCGGGCCCGCGATGCGCCATCGACCTCACGGCTCGTGAAACAGCATCGCCTGTCTCTGCCTTCGACCTGGTTGTAACGATTCCGAATATCCCGCACATAAAAATACCACGAGGATGCAGCCACACCTCTCCCCATAAAATCCAAAACCATAAAGGAAACCTCGTGTCGAGGCAGCAAGGGAAGTAGTAGAAAGTAAAAAGTAGAAAGTAGAAAGTAATTGAATCGCAAGATGCTGCCATTGACGCTGAGATGATTGCGATTGATTGACTTGTACTTTCTACTTTCTACTTTCTACTTTTTACTTTCTACTCCCAACTCATCCTCATCCCCGCCGCTGTAGTAGTTCTGATTGTAATGCGAGGAGTAATAATAGTAATCGTGTGGTTGTAATTTGATTTGATTGACCACCACGCCGAGGATCCTTGCGCCAACGGATTGCAGGTGAGCCTTGGCACGCTGAGCCATCTCGCGGGGAGTCGATCCGCCTTTCACGACGATGATCACTCCTTCGACCATCGAAGAAAGAATCAAACTGTCGGCAAAGGAAGAGACTGGCGGAGAATCGACGATAACATAGTCGAAGTTGGCAGCAAGTGTTTCGATGACCTGTTTCATGCGGGGCGAGCCGAGCAGTTCGGCCGGGTTTGGCGGCAGCGGCCCGACCGGCAGCACATACAGGTTCGGCATGGCCACCTGGATGAGAGAGGCCAGATCCTCTTCGCTGGTCAGGAAGTTGCTCAGTCCGGCATTGTTCTTGAGACCGAAGATCTTGTGAACGCGCGGACGCCGCAGATCGGCGTCGATAATCAGAACGGCCGACCCGGTCTGCGCCAGTGAGATAGCTGTATTGACGCTGGTCGTAGTCTTGCCTTCAGCCGGCTGGCTGCTCGTAAAGAGGATCGTCCGCGGAGCGTGTCCGGCGGACGAGAGCAGCAGCGAAGTGCGAAGCTGGCGATAACTTTCGGCGAGTGACGAATTGGCCTCGACCTCGGTCAGTACGATTGAACCGTTTGTCCCGGCCGGAACCAGCTCCTTGCCATGCGCTCCGCCGCCTCCCATAAGGCGCTTCGATTTCGCGCCATTTTCCAACAGCGGGATGACTCCAAGGGCTGGCAGCCGCAGGTAACGGTCAATATCTTCAACCGATTCGATCTTGTTGTTGATGTAGTCCAGGAAGAGCACCAGGCCGACGCCCGCCACCAGCGCCAGCAACGCGCTGAGCAGTATGTTCTGCAGCCGCTTCGGCGCGACAGGTGATCTCGGCAGCGATGACAGTTCGGCAATGCGAATGTTGTTCTTGAGCAGACCCGCGCCCGACAGCTCGACTCCCTGCTGGCTCTGCATGAGGCGTTCCAGCATCTGCCGGTTCGTGTCGATCTCCTGCTGCAGCATCTTCGCCATAATCGCGCCTTCGTTCTGATTCATCGTCTCGCCGAGCTGGACGTTGAACGATTTGCGCAGCGAATCCTCACGCTGTGCCGCTGTCTTGTATTGATTTTCGACTGTGCTCAGAATGCGCTGGTATGCGGCTCGCAGTTCGCCTTCAGCCTGCGACAGTTGCTGAGTGACCTTCTTGACGTCAGGCCATTCCGGCGTAAATTCAACCATCAACTGTTCACGCTGCTGGCGCAGATCGGTGATCTTCTTGTTCAGTTCCATGACCAGCGGATCACGCTGGATTTCAGGCAGCGTCGTCACATCGCCGACGTTTTTGCTTAGATCAAAAGCCAGTTGGGCGTTCTTGCGTTCGTTTTCCGCCTGCAACAATAACTGGTTCAATGCGCCAAGCCGGGCAACTACCGTGTTCTCCTTGTCGCCGTAATCGATCACCTTGTTGGCCTTGCGGTAATTAAGCAACTGCTCTTCGGCCTGCTTGACGCGCAGCTTGTAATTGGAAATCGTGCGTTCCAGAAACTTCCCTGAATCCTTGTTGGCTCTGAATCGCTCGTCCAGCGTGTTCTGGATGAATGCCTCGGCCCACGTGTCGGCAACTTTGCGGGCCAGATCTGGAACTTCATGGTGGTAGACTATCTCGACCAGCCGCGTTTCGCGCACCGGCCTCACCTCGACATTCCCCAGCAAGGTATCGATGAACGGTTGCAGCTTTGAAATGCCCGCCTGCAGGTCGCTCTCGCCGTCAGAAAACTCGATCTCTTCGGATGGCGCATTCAGCGGACGAGCCATGCCTGGCATGAACTCGGCGTTATGTTCGAGATCCAGCGATCGGGCCACCAGATAGGCTATCTTCGGGCTCTGCATGATCTTCAACTGGGTGTTGATGTACGAATTGTCATCACCACCGCCCATGCTGATCTGCACATCCTTGATATTGACCGTCTGATCTTCACGCAGGATCTCCATTCGGGTCTTGCCTTCGTAGATCGATGACAATCTCAGGTTGTAAATGGTCGTCAGCGTTACCGTCAAAATGACGACGCTGATCGGAACCCAGAGCCGTCGCCGGATGATCCGCCAGTAATCGCGCAGGTGCGTCGATTCGGTCTCGATCGCCATCCCACGCGAATATGCATATCCATAATCCCGCTTCAGATCCAGCGCCGCCGCCGCTTCCTCAACGGTCATCAGTTTGTTCTTGCTTTCTTCCTGCATGATGTAAGTACAAAGTAGAAAGTATAAAGTATAAAGTACAAAGAATGTGGTACCGTAGTTTTATACTTTGATTGAGATAAGGACGAGCATAGTCTTTGTACTTTATACTTTATACTTTCTACTTCTCATTGATCCTATCGGAAAATCATAAACGGCAAATAGCCGACCATGCCGATGGCAACGGCCAGTAATCCGCGTCCAACGTTCTTTGGAATGGATGCCGGGACATCGACCACGTCGTTCGGTTGCAGGACTATGTCTTCGGCCTTCTTCTGTCGAATATGATCGACATTGAAGAGAAACTCCTCGCGGATTTTCGTAGACGGATCCTGTCGAATGACGCGGACGCGGTGGCGCGCGGCTTCAGGCATAAAACCGCCGGCCATGCCGAGCGCCTGCAAAAGCGTCATCTGCGTGCGCATCGAAATTGGTCCCGGCTTGACGATCTGCCCTGTGATGAAGACCTGATCGGTTTCGGGCACGCTGATGATATCACCCGGTCGAATATAGGGATTCGATTCAGGCAGTCCGAGCAGCACATCCTTGATGTTGTATGACATCAGAACGCCCTGATCCTGAGCTGACTGGACCAAAGGATCGAAATGAAGTGCTATCCCTTTTTCTGTCGTGGTCGCGACCGGAGGGGTCTTTTCGACGGGAACCACGCCCGTAACAGCAACCGGGACCCCGTCGCCATTCTGCATTTCACAGAAATCCGGAGCGCTGCCCCGAATGACGTGAACAATACCGCCGGAATTCAGGTTAGGTCCGCCCGAAAAAGTCAGCAATTCGAGCAGTCTCACGCGGCGTTGCAACTGGAATCTTCCCGGAGTCGCGACTGATCCAATGACCGCCACCGGCTGACTCTTGTATTCCTTGACGAAGACATCGATCTGCGGATCGCGCAGGTATTTCTTGAATTTTTCGACGATCAGTTTCGCTATCTGATTTTCGGTCATGCAGGCGATCTGAATTTCATCGAGAAACGGAAGCCTGATAGTCCCCTGGTTGCTGATTCGAGTCTCGCGTCCGAGTTCCGGATGCCCGAATACGCGGACGTCAATCAGATCTCCAGGGCCGACGCGATAACTGTCGTCATCACTATTATTTGGATCTGCAACCGGTGCGATCGCCGGCCGCTGAGGCGCAACCTCGCGCGGGACTTCCTGCGCCCCGATCGACTTCACGCTCAGGCCCAGAAACAGCCCCAGAAGCATGCATATATTAATGATACGAATCAGCCGGCCATTTCGTAATGATGCCGCTGATGCTGGCAGGTCAGAGACCGGATTATTACGCAACTTCAATTCAAGCCTCCTCTCTTCTCACCCCGTTATGGCTCTTTTTTCATATGTCGATTAGCTGATAAGTATCGCCGATGCTCTAACTGCCTGTCAATCTTGACAAATCTGCCGGAGCGCTGATGGAGCGCCGAGCTCCGGTCGGCATGTATTTCCATTTGAAAGGCCAGACGGTGGAGACATGCCGACCGGAGGTCGGCGCTCCGTGCTCTCTTGCCGTTCTGAAGGTAATCCGTTAAATATTATCCTTATCATGACGATCTCATTTCGACCAGTCGTTTTACGGGTACTCTTTGTGCTGCTGCTGGCCTCGGGCCTCGGAGCCCTCGGTTATCTCGCTGCACGCGCAGCGATCGGCGACAGCATCATGACATTCGTCCAGCGGAACCCGAATCTGTCGATCCAGGGAAAGATCGAGGGCGCCGATCTGGCAGTCAGGTTCTCGACGCGCGATCCGCTCATCCACTGGCAGCGCGGCGGAGTCTATTTCAATGCCGCAAACGAAGTCATCTCGGATGAATGGTTGAAGACATCGCTTAAAGAGCTCAAGATCGCCACGCTCATGAGCCCAGAAGATTACCGCATCTGGCTGGCTTATGGCCGCGTACTGGATCGCGACGGATCGGCCGCAGAGGCTCGCGCAGCCCTCGAGCATGCTCTTAAACTGGCTCCCAACCACTTCGAACCTCACTGGGCGCTCGGCAATCACCTGCTCCGCGCCGGCAACCGCGACGGTTCCTTCGACCACATGCGACTGGCGCTGATCAACCGTCCATCAGCCCTGCCGCTGGTCTTCGATTACGCATGGTCAGTCTATCAGGGAGACGGACGGGCAATCTCCGAATCGCTCAATGTACCTGTCGAGATCAAGGCTCAATTGATTGCAATGCTCGTCTCACGCGGACGTGTCGATGACGGACTCGCAGTCTGGAAACAGATGACCGCTCCGACATTCAGGGATGTCCAGCGCGTGACCGATAGCCTGATCAGCGTCGGCCGATATACCGCCGCTTACGATATCTGGAAAGCTGCCAGCATCCCCGACCGGCCCGTCCCTGACAAGGATTCCCTGCTCGCCAACGGAAGCTTCGAAAAGAATTTCGCGTTCAATACTAAAACACCGTTCTATTCCTGGCGCATCTCGCCGGTGACAGGAGTGCGCGTCACTTTCGACCGCGATAAACCGCAAACCGGCAGGCAAAGCATGCGCTTGAGCTTCACCGTCGATGGCAACAACGCTTTCACACTGGCCTCCCAGACGATTCCGGTAAAATCCAACCAGTCCTACTGCCTTGGGTTCTTCGTCAAATCCGAGGAACTGAAAAGCCTGAGCATGCCCTTCGTCGAAATGTATGACGCTGCTGACGGCACAAGAGCGCACGCGGCGACAGATCAATTCCCGATCGACCAGCCTCGCTGGGACTCTTTCGAACAACAGGCGACCAATACTCCAGGCAAAAAAGAGGCCGATGCAGGACCTCCGTGGCGCCCGTATTCGCTCTCGATCACCACTCGTCCCGAGACCGAAGCGCTGACCGTTCGCATCCAGCGCCAGCCATGCCCCGATCAATATTGCTCGCTCGAAGGCCGCCTCTGGTTCGATAGTTTCAGATTGAATGAATGCCAAATGAGTAGAAAGTAGAAAGTACCTGTGATGCATGAAACCAAAATGAAAGCGAATTTGGAGTGCGGCGGCCCGGCGCCGCTTTGGTATTCCATTTTGCCAATTGCCGAAGATAATACCAAAGCGGCGCCGGGCCGCCGCACTCCAAATTTGCCTTCATGCTCGATTTATCTTCTGCCACAGTTCAGGTAAATAAGGTTATTTGTGTCATGAAGAATGATACGGCAACAACAGATATTTCAGCAGAGGAAAAGAACGACCACCTGGCCCCCATCTCTCCATTAGGCGCCATGCTGGTTATGCCTATTCCCAGATACGACCAGCTGAAACGTACTTTCTGGATGGCATTTCTCAATGATTTGAGTTACCTGCTTCCGGCATTCGGCGTCACGCTCGGACTCATGCTGATCTTCGGGCAGGCTCCGTACCTCGGCGGCGGCATCATATCGGTCAGCGCCCTGACGCTCGCATTCCGGTTACTCAAAACTTACAGGGACTACCTGGAGCGAAAACGCATCGCCGAATTCGAGAAGCAATATCACGCGTACCTGCATCAGATGCATCAGATCATGAACCGCAAGCGCCTGACGAGTTAACTGATCATTTTCAGGCATGGGAGGAAGAACCTTATTCTCGACAAGATTATTTACGTTGCCCTGCTGGTGCTGCTGGTGGTGACTCCGTTACCGTACGGATCGGTCGAGACATGGTCGACCGCATTGTGGGAGATACTTGTCTTCGGGATCATGCTGCTCTGGGGATTGAAGGTGCTGATCGACGGGCGGATGCAGGTCACGGCCAGCCCGATCCTGATTCCGCTGATCGGCCTGCTCATCGTCGCAACCATTCAGATTCTTCCACTTGAATCGGGCGATCGAACGACCATCAGCTACGACGCCTACGCCACAACTCAAACCGGCATCAAGATCTTCGCCTCGATCTGTTTCTTTCTGCTCTTCACCTCATTCGTCAATACAGACGAGCGCAGAAACACCGCAGTCCGCGTGATCATCGCGATGTGCGTTTTGATCGCGCTGGTCGGCATCGGGCAGAGCTACATCGGCAAGGCGTTATGGCAGCGCGGCACGTTCGGCCCCTTCGTCAATCGCAATCATTTCGCGGGATTCCTCGAGATGGGAGTCGGTCTTGCCGGAGGACTGATCGTCGGCCGGAGCGTGCGCCGCGAGTTGCTGGCCGTCTATGCCAGTTGCGTGCTGGCGATGTGCGCGGGGATAGTGCTCTCGGCCTCGCGCGGAGGCGTTCTGGCCCTCGCGGCAGAGATCGTCTTTCTGGCCATCATCGCCATCCCGCTCTTCCTCTCTCGAAATCGCGATGGCAGCCAGGCCCGCTTCGGCACCATTCTGCGAGCGGCCGGCGCGCTTGTACTCGGGGCCAGTGCCATCATCGGGTCAATGTACCTGGTCGGATCGGAAGGGCTGGTCCAGAACATCTCGCAGACATCGAGTGAGCTCGAAGAGCAGCAACCGGCGAGCGAACGCTTCAGCCGGACCAACATCTGGAGCGCTACCGGACAGATGATCAAGGATCACCCCTGGCTGGGAGTCGGCCTCGGCGCTTACCAGTATGCCTACACCCGCTATGATCCCAGTTCGGGTGCGCAGCGCGTCGAGCAGTCGCACAACGATTACCTGCAGATCGTCGCCGATGCCGGAATCATCGGAGGCGTCCTGGCGCTGATCTTCATAATTTTATTGTTTGCTCGCAGCTTCTCGGCGGCCCAGACCAGGGATCGACGTCGCCGCGCGATTATCCTCGGCGCTCTGGCCGGATGCTTCGCCATAGCCATCCACAGCTTTGTCGAATTCAACCTGCAGGTGACCTCGAATTCGCAGCTCTTCCTGGCTCTGGTCGCACTGGCAACTCCTGAAAGATCACGCGGATCGGATCATCGCCCCGAAGAAGAAGCTGACATAATGCTCGAAGAAATGGACCGGGACGATGGATAAATTTCGTATCAGAGGCGGCAAGCCGCTATCCGGGACGGTGACGATCAGCGGCGCAAAGAACTCTGCCCTGCCATGCCTTGCCGCCTCGCTGCTGACGGCTGAAACCGTCACGCTCCGCAATGTCCCCTATGTCCGCGACCTGATCACGATGCGCCGGCTGCTTGAAGATCTCGGCTGCACGGTGCTTGTCCCCGAGCTGCGCACTCACCGTATCAGCGCCGCATCTGTCGAACAGTTCGAAGCTCCTTACGAACTGGTCAAGACCATGCGCGCCTCGGTGCTGGCGCTCGGCCCTCTGGTCGCGCGGTTCGGCCAGGCACGCGTCAGCCTGCCCGGCGGATGCGCCATCGGACAGCGCCCGATCGACCTGCACCTCATGGCTTTGGAACGCATGGGTGCACGGATCGAAATGCAGGCCGGCGTAGTCGTCGCCACGGCGGATCGCCTCAAGGGCGCCGACATCACCTTCGAGACCGTCACCGTCACCGGAACCGAAAACGTTATGATGGCGGCGGCCCTGGCTGATGGGATAACACATCTCTACAACGCCGCCTCGGAACCCGAGGTCGTCGATCTGGCTGAACTGCTCATCCGAATGGGCGCGCGGATCGAAGGCGCGGGGACTCCGACGATCACTATCACAGGCGTCGAGGCTCTGGGCGGGGCCGACCACACCATCATCCCCGATCGCATCGAGACAGGGACCTTCATCGTCGCCGCAGCCATCACCGGCGGCGCACTCGAAATCACCAATTGCAATCCCCGCCACCTGCTGGCCGTGATCGACAAGCTGCGCACTGTCGGAGTCACCATCGATCAGACCAATGATCATAAACTCGAGGTCGCGGTTTCGGGCCGGCTCAAAGCGACAGACGTCACGACCGCCGTCTATCCAGGATTTCCAACCGACATGCAGGCGCAGTACATGACTCTCATGACTCAGGCCGAAGGCGATTCTGTTATTACGGAAACGATCTTCGAAAACCGATTCATGCACGCGAGCGAGCTGCAACGACTGGGCGCTCGCATTCGAGTTCACGGGCACAGCGCGTATGTCCACGGGCCGACTCCGCTGACCGGAGCGAAACTGATCGCATCGGATCTGAGGGCTTCGGCCTCACTGGTGCTGGCCGGAATTGCCGCGAGCGGAGAGACATGGATCGACCGCGTCTACCACATCGACCGCGGTTACGAGAAGATCGAAGAGAAGCTGCGTAGTGTCGGGGCCGAGATCGAAAGAGTGAAGTAGCAGGGAGCATGGAGTACCGCATTCATGCGGGTTTTACTTGAATTGAATACACAACCCGCATGAATGCGGTACTCCATGCTTGACGTGGTCTCATTTAGCGTATATACATGGGCTATACATTCAACCGGGAGTATTGATATGATTACTACAAAAATCCAAAAATGGGGAAACAGTCAGGGGCTGAGGCTGGCGAAGCACGTTCTCGAAGAATCGGGAATGGTTGTCGGCGATGATGTCGATGTGATCGCGAGTGAAAATGAGATAGTCATCAGGAAAAAGGAAAAAACATTTTCTCTGGAAGAACTGGTCTCGAGAATGCCGAAAGATTACCGGACCAAAGAGGAGTCATTTGGCCCGCCGGTCGGCAGGGAGGAATGGTAATTGGCAAAATACATTCCTCAGCGTGGAGATTTCATGAGCATCTCTTTCGACCCGCAATCCGGCCACGAGCAAAAGGGGCATCGCCCGGCTTTGGTGCTCAGTCATTACCTTTTCAACAAACACACGAAACTCGCTATCGTCTGTCCTTTGACAAATACCGATCGAAAGATTCCGTTTCATCTACCTGTTCCCGAAGGAATGAAATTGAAAGGGTTTGTCATGGTCGAACAGATTAAATCGATCGATTATGGATCGAGGAAAGCGAGATTCATTCAAAAAGCGCCCGAAAATTTTATTGAAGATGTGATCGCATTGCTGGAAGCCTGATTAATTAATCACCCTGGTAGTCGTTTTATTGATTTTTCTCACCACGTCGGTATAAGTTAACCAGCCCCAACAATCCTTAACAATCACTGTTGCCTTAAAAATTCAAGGAGAGATTAATGAACGAACTGCAAGCAATTGCTTCACCTGCTCGTGTACTCAAGTCCCCCTCTTCACACTCCAGGAAGTACCGGATCTTCCATAGGTCATCACTACTGCTTATGGTGATGCTGACCGCAATGGCCACAAACAGCCTCAATGTTTCAAATGTTGGTGCACAGGCTCCAGGCCAGAGTAAAACACAGGTTATCGATTATGACTCATTCGAAAAGCCGGGCGGGTACACGCTCAGCGATTACAACGCGAAGTGGTCAAATCCATATGGCCCCGGCGAGATGGGTGTCAATGATACGCGCACATTCACCGGAGGAAAATTCTTCATCGATGCCGCTCCGTTTGTGACAGGCATCGACTACAGCGTCTTCGACCACATCAAATTACATCGCCGTCAGCAACCAGACCTTCGCGGTGCCGCAGGTCGGTTCGATCACCTTCTCGGCCGAGATCAACGCGGAGACGCCGGGCACGACACCTGACCGGATCGTCGAAGGAACGCACGCTAGCAAGCGGTGAGCCTTATGCGGCAAAAGTTCTTCAGGGACAGCAGGCCGGAGTGACGCTTCACATGATCGACTTCTATACTGGCCAGTCTCTTCGACTGGTTCGTGTCAGAGCAACACGGCCTTCACGTTGATCGAACGGCTGCCTTCATCAATCACGGGTTCGCCGCTCTATGCGGGCCGCGAAAAAATGTACACGCAGATCATCGACTAAGTGCAAATCACCCCTGGAGCACACGGTGGCGATCCAATACACGCGCCAGGAGCAATAAATCTTTTGTTGAGTTCTTTCTCATGGGAAAAGAATTTCGAAGGTCCAGAATGTAGGCGTTCCACTGGATGTACAAAGGTCAAGTACACGGGGATCTACCCTTCGCTGGGGCCTGGAGATATTGAAGGACTAAGTCATTACGTATCGATTGCGTATGGCCTGTTCAGCCTGATCGACGCTTTCCCTTCCAGCACCCTGAAGCGCCCGAACTGAGCGTGTCGATTCCGCTTCAGAATCGCATCTTCGGCCAGGGGCGCGGGGCGCCTTCGACAACTTTAAGGTCATCATCAGGAGTAGTAATAATTACTCTTTAAACTAAATATTCTTGTATTCAAGTCTGGAAGAAAGTTAATCGCAGAGGCCGCAAAAAAGCACGCAAAAGGAATTTAATCGCCAAAGACCGCAAAGGGGCAAAGATATACAGGGAAGGTCAGTGTTCGAATTATATCAGCGGGCAATAATCCGGATTTTCATATCCCCAAAAATCTTTGCCCTTTGCGGCCTCTGCGATTAACTTCTTTCCAGACTTGAATACAAGAAAATTTGGTTTACAAAGTACTAAAACGGTGCTCAATGCAAAATCTCAGGTTCGTATTTCAGTCCGATGCTGAAGACATCTTCCACCTTCTCGCGAATATCTTCAGCCAGGATGCCAGGATCTCGAGGCCGTAGATCCTCCCCAGATTGACTATCGCGAGCGGATGTTTTGACGGGATTGCCGCGCGCCCCTTGCGATAGCCTTTCGCGAAACCAGCCTTCTCGATCAGCCACGCGGCAGGTACCTTGACCTGACCTTCCCCGGCGGAAAATTCGGGATCGACTCAGATTCAGTAATCATGCCTGATTTCTACAGTGCATTTCCAAGTGATTCGAAAAATTCATCTTTTAAGATCGGATTTTTTGAAGAACGAGCTTGACGCTGCGGCAGTCGGGATCTCCGGGAACGATGACCATCCCCTTGCCGGTACGTATTTCAAGGACTGCCTTGCGGATCTCGCTCAGAGCAGGCCGGGAATTACTGCCGGCGAAGTATCGTTGCAGGTCGGGGTAGCAAATGGCGGGTTTCCCATCGCGGCTCAGCGCGAATCTCACTCTCAGAACGATGTAGCGATCTCGTTCGGTCGTGTTGAAGATGCTCGTGCGATAGCGAAAACTGCACTCGGCATTGGACAATTGGACGATACGCTTTTGCTGGCGATCATAGGCGTGGACTGAGCGGATGGTCTCGCTGACCTCCTGGCCGTAGGCTCCGACGTTCTGGACGGGCGTTCCTCCGACCAGGCCGGGGATGCCGCTCAGACATTCGATTCCCGAAAGCCCGCGCTCGACGGCGGCTTCAACAAAGGCGTCCCATTCCTCGCCCGAGCCGGCGATGGCTGTCACGCTATCGCCATCATCGGTCCAATCGATCCCGCGAATCGATAGGCGAATGACGAGGCCGGGAAAACCTTCATCCGGGACGACCAGGTTGCTGCCTCCGCCGAGGATGAAGATGTGAAGGGATTGATCGGCGGCGAATCCGAGCGCCTCGGGCACTTCGCTTTCATGTGTGATCTCAGTGAAATAGCGCGCCGGTCCGCCAACCTGAAGCGACGTGTATGGGGCAAGCGGGATGAACTGTTTAATATCCACTGAGAATTTAATCGCCAGGGCGCCAGGGTGGCGGCTTGGCGTTTAAAACTATTCATTTAAAAAATCGCGGACCAGTTTAAGATCCTCCCAGGTTTCACGTTTCTTATCGGGAGAGCGTAGCAGGTATGCCGGATGATATGTCGGCATGACTTTGATGCCGGGAATGCGCGGATAGTCGTGGAACTGGCCGCGCATCCTGGTGATTCCGATCGAGCTATTGAGCAATGATTGCTGGGCCGGGTTTCCCCAGTGCGGCGATGACTTTGGGCCTGATGACAGCGATCTGGCGGAATAGAAACGGGATGCAGGTTTCAGTTCTTCCTTTTCGGGGGTATTTGCGATGTAAACTTCTTCGCGTTTGAAGCCCATGGCTTCGATCATTTTGGTCAGCAACTGGCCGGCACGCCCGACGAATGGCCGGCCTGACGCGTCCTCGTCTGCGCCAGGGCCTTCGCCGACGAACATCAGCCCGGCCTTCGGATTGCCTTCTCCGAAAACTATATTCTTGCGCGTCGACCAGAGCTTGCACCTGCGACAGTCACCCAGATCGCGGCGGATGTCTTCGAGTGTTTCTCCGGCGTATTGCTGTTCGACAGGTATCGGTTCAGCGCCGCCGAACAAGCTAGTTAACTCGATTTTCTTTTTGGGCATTTCCGTTTGGGTTGCCTCGCCGATGTGGGTCACACCGAGATCGCGAAAGTAACGCAGATGTTCGGTCGTCTGGTCGATCAGTTCTTTCAGTTCGTCTTTTGGGTCCATTGCATTTGTCAGTTTCCACTGAAACTAGAGGTAATCATTGCTGATCCGTGACCTGCGCGCTGACGCTTGCGGTTCTGCCCTGTTTTATTGTCCCGACTATTTCATCAAGCACTTTTTCGGCCAGATCGCGCTTGGATTGCAGCGGCAGTTCGATGCGCGAACCGTCGCGGCGCAGGATCGTTGCGACATTGTTGTCACGACATCGAAACCGGCGCCTTCGCGGGTGATATCGTTGGCGACGATCAGATCGAGCGATTTTTTCGCGGAGTTTGGTTTTCGGCGTTGTCGAGCAGGGATTGCGATTCGGCGGCGAAACCGACGACGATGCGTGAGTTTCGCTGCCGGGTCGCGGGCGACACTGCCGATGATGTCTTCGGTCGCTTCAAGTTCGATGGTGATCGACTGCCGTCCAAGCTTCTTGATCTTTTGAACGGCGGGGCTGGCGGGCGAAAATCGGCCACTGCTGCGCAACCGATAAAGACAGATGAGTCGCCAACGCGGCTCATGACTGCATCGTACATCTGACGGGTCGAGCGGACGCTGACGGTTTCGACGCCGGCCGGCGGTGCGATGCGAACAGGGCCGGAGATAAGAGTGACGCGGGCTCCGCGATCGCGCGCGGCTTCTGCCAGAGCGTAGCCCATCTTGCCTGACGATCGATTGGTTATGAAGCGGACGGGATCGGGGTCTTCGACGGTCGGGCGGCAGTGATCAGGATGTGTTCACCGGCCCAAGATCCGGACCAGTCTCAAGCTTGCGCTGGAGCAGATGCAATGCCTGATGAACTATATCTTCGGGCTCTGCGAGGCGGCCTTCACCGACTTCGCCGCAGGCCCTGATAACCGACTCCGGGATTGACGAAATAATGGCCGCGCTCGCGCAGGATTTCCAGATTGGCACGGGTCGCGGGGTGATTCCACATTTCAACGTTCATAGCCGGCGCGATCAGGACGGGCCGGGTGTTTGAAAGGTAGAGGTGGTCAGGAAATCATCGGCGATACCGTGCGCGAATTTCGCCAGAATATTGGCTGTCGCAGGCGCGACCAGCGGCAGATCGGCTTGACGGGCCAGTGAGATGTGTTCGATCTTTGAGTAATCGGGGCGATCGAACATCCCGACGACGACAGGATTGCCGGAAAGGGCCTCGAAAGTCAGCGGCTGAACGAATTCGGTCGCGTGGCGAGTCATGACAACGCGAACATCAACGCCGGCTTTTTGGAGTCCGCGCAGCACTTCGGCGGATTTATATACGCCGATGCAGCCTGTGAGTCCCAGTAAAACTCGCATTTCAAGTCAATTTGCTGTCCTTTTGGAAGAATTGAATCGCAGAGGTCGCAAAGAAGCGCAAAGAATTGAATCGCAAAGGCCGCAAAGGGGCAAAGATTTGGGGTGATATGAATATCCGGATTATTGCCCACTGGATATAATTCGAACACTGATCTTCCTGTATATCTTTGCTCCCTTTGCGGCCTTTGCGATTCAATCTTTGCGCTTCTTCGACCTCGATTCAATTTTCGACTTTTCTCGGTCAGTTGGAAATCGATCTTTTCAGCCGCCCAGACGCGTTTCTTCCTGCGACAGCGCTCGGCAACGATGATCGACATCAGTTCGTCGGTTGCGCGAACAAGGTCTTCATTGACGACCAGATAATCGAATCTACTGTAATCCGACAATTCGTCCAGCGCATTGCGGAGGCGCAATTTCAGATCCTCGTCGTCATTATCTCCGCGACAGCCCAGCCGTTCGATCAGGGCTTCATAGGATGGGGGGCAGGATAGAAGACGCTGATCGAGTCAGGAAAATCTTGCGGATCTGCTCAGCGCCCTGGACATCGATCGCGAGCAAGACATCATATCCGAATTTCAATGATTCTTCGACCTGACGGCGGGCGGTTCCGTATAGATTCGCGTGAACGTATGCCCATTCAATAAACTCGCCTCGTTCGACCATGGCCTCGAATTCATCGCGCGTGACGAAAAAATAGTCGATGCCGTTTCTTTCCTGATCACGCGGCGCACGCGAAGTGTAGGATACAGAGGGGCGGACGCCCCGGTCGCGTTTGACCACTTCGCGGACCAGAGTCGTTTTGCCCGCGCCCGATGGGGCCGAAATGATGATCAGATTCCCTGCCATTTCGAATCATTCGACATTCTGCGCCTGTTCGCGCAGTTTCTCGACTTCGGTCTTGATCTCGATTGCAGCATCGCAGATCAAAGCTCGGCGGATTTCGAAAGAATCGTATTCGCTTCGCGATTGGTCTCCTGGAGCAGAAAATCGAGCTTCTTGCCGATCTCTCCGTCACCGCCCAGCAGTTCGCTCAATTGGATGAGATGACTTTTCAATCGAGTGATCTCTTCGGTGATGTCGCTGCGTTCGGCCGGGTATGCGACCTCCTGGGCGAGTCGCGCTTCATCGACGTTATTCTTGTCGAGCGGCTCCGAGATCCTGGCTCTCAGCTTGTCGCGATAGGCGGCAACAATGCCGCCGGAGCCGGATTCGATGATTTCGACCTGTGACCTGATCCTTTCGACACGGGCGAGCATCTCTTTCTGAAGCTCGTGCCCCTCGACTGCGCGCATTGCAATGATAGCAGCCGGGGCATGCGTGAGCGCTGTTTCAACCCTTGAATGGCGGCCTCACTCAGGTTGCCGCTGTTGGCCGGCGCAAGCATCACATTCGGCAACTTTGCCATCGTAGCCAGATCGGGTTCACCCGCGAGGCCGAACTCATCGCTCATCGTCTTGAGCGCGGAGGTATCCGCGGATGAGCGGGCGGTTGAGTTCGTAGACGGTATCGCTCGTCTGCGAGAAGATAATATTGACATCGACACGGCCCCTCGAGATGGCGGCCTGGACCTGTTTTTGAGCGTGATCTCGAGCGGCGCGGGTCCTGGGGGGCACGCCAGTGGATATCCAGATTCCTGTTGTTGACCGATCGAATGTCGACAGTGGCTGAGAAATTATCTCCGCTCGCCGTTCCTTGCCGTAACCTGTCATCTTTTAAGCATCCTGTTCCTCGATTCTTTTGATCAGAGCGCCAGTTGTTCGGTCTCCGCTTCCTCATCGGCAAACTGCAATTCATACAACCGGCGATAGATGCCGTCGCGGGCCAGCAGTTCGGGCAGAGTTCCCATTTCGGCGATTCGCCCGGCGGCCATGACTATGATTCGATCAGCGCGGCGCACGGTCGAAAGCCTGTGCGCGATGACGATAGTCGTGCGACCGGCCATCAGATTATTTAGCGCCTGCTGGACCAGCAGTTCGCTTTCGGTCTCGAGCGCGCTCGTCGCTTCGTCAGGATGAGGATCGGCGCGTCCTTCAGGATCGCTCGGGCGATGGCCAGCCGCTGTCTCTGGCCTCCGGACAGGATCAATCCGCGTTCGCCGATGATTGTCTCATATCCATCCGGCAGACGTTTGATGAAATCATCGGCCAGAGCTGCGCTTGCCGCCCGCTGAATCGCACTGTCGCTGTCGTTGCGTCCATAAGCCCCGTAGGCGATATTGGCCCGGACCGATTCGTTGAAAGGTGGACTTCCTGCGTCACGATAGCGATCAGCGAGCGCAGCGAGACAAGCGTCACATCACGAATGTCATGTCCATCGATCAGAACCACCCCTTTGACCGGATCGTAAAATCGCGGAATCAGATTGGTCAGCGTGCTCTTGCCGGCGCCGCTCTGCCCGACTATCGCCACCATCTCGCCTGCGCGAACATTGAACGAAACGTCTTCAAGCACCGGCAGGTCGAAACCCGAGCCGTAACTGAACGATACATTGCGAAATTCGATCTCGCCGGTAAAAACCCTCCAGCCGGACGGCATCGGGTTTCTCGACAGTCTCCGTCGTTCATCCATGGGACTGAAGATACGCGCTGCCGAAGCCAGCCCTGCTGCATATCGTGCTGCAGGCGGCTCAAGCGGCGGATCGGATCGTAGCTCTTGAACATGCAGAAGAGAAACGCGACGAAGGTGCCGAGGCTCATCTGACCGGCGCCGATGCTTCGCTGCGCGTACAGCAGCGGGCATGCCACCGCGACAATGCCGACTGTTTCGAGCACGATCGGCGAAAGAAAATAGATGCGCATCGCCCCGCAGTTGATCGCGCATCTGCCTGCGCGCTGTCTGGACGAAGCGGGCGCTCTCGTACCGCTCCATGCCGAATGCCTTGACCACACGCTGAGACGATATGGCTTCCTGCGCAACATCAAGCATCTCTGCCCGCTCTCCTGTCGCGAAGTGATATACCTTCTGAGCTTGCGGTTGAATGTCGTCGTCATATAAGCAACTGGCGGAGCGAGCAGCATTATCGCCGCCGCCAGCCGCCAGTTGAACTTGAAGAGCAGCACAAGGTAGACCACCAGGCTGACCGATTCCCGCAACAGATCTCGCAAGGTATCCGACACGGCGCGCTCGACCAGCGATGCGTCGCTCATCAGATAGGCCGTTAATTCATTGGTGTTTCGTCGCGCAAAGAACGATGCCGACTGGCGGACAATATGATCGTACAAACCTGTCCGGACATCGGCGATCACATTCTGACCGATGTAGCTCATCGAATAGGACGAGAAAATACTCTGTCGCCCCTTTGGCCAGCGTGAACCCGACAAGCAGCATGGCAATGACCGGCCAGGTGTCTTCGCTGCCCGAAGGCGATACCTCTTCAGATCGAGGATGCCCGATGCCACTCCCGACGCCCGCTCACCTGACAAATTGTCAAAGATCGGTATGAGCAGCAGGCTTGTCGCCCCCTCAGCAATCCGGTCACAATCATGAAGACGACGGAAAGCGCAAAGATGATGCGATATGGCCTGAGGTATTGAAGTAATCTGGCGAATTCGGTCATGCAGAGCCTGACGTCATAAAAATCCTTGCTGCCTGAGTCTTTCCCGACCAGGTAGAGAAACGAGGATTATAATTTCGGCATGGAATTTGCGTCAAGCAGACTCAGCCGTTGATCCGAATTGAACGGATAGCATTACTAAGCCCTGTTGTACCTTCCTGACTGGTTTTGGGAACAACCTGGATGACGTAGAAAGCAGGCCGTTCTGCAGCATATGGAATAGGCCCGGACGACCTCTGTCTGACCGGTGATGGGAGAACGTCCGACAAGCGCCAGGCCAAGTGCGACGCGGCGGTCGATGCGGGTTCTCTGATATCTTCCCTGAGGCTGCAGATAGCCATTATTCTGCAACAAAGACCCGACAAAGCGATCCGATGCCTCTTCCAGGTTCTGCGTCTTGTGGATTGACCAGACCCCGACGATCATAGCCGTGGGTAAAGACGGGTTGCCCCTGGTAAGTGCCATATGCTCCGCGCGGAGCAAAGGTGACAACATTCTGGGCCTCGAACTGTTCCCAGTTATCAGGGACATTGACGGCGAACAGATTGCCTCCTGTGTATGATCGATAGGTTGAACTGGTTTGCTGGACGCTCTGTTCGATTCGGCTGTCGCTCGGATACTGCGTGGTTCCGCCCTGTTGTGATGCCGTATACTTTTCAGCCATCTGCTGCATCGTCGGGGCGGGCGCCATTTCGACGCAATGACTCTTGACGCGGTTGAATTCCTCGGTATTGTGACGTGCGGCCGCGCGGTTGACCCGCAATTTCGTGGCTTCCTGCTGGATCCGTTCGAACGTTTTCCGGGATCAGGATGGCTGCTCAGCCATTCGACCATCGAACTTCCGCCACCCTCTTTTTGAATCGTCTGGAACATACCGGCCATATCCAGCGGGTCGTAACCGGCCCCTGGCCATGATCTGCGCGCCAAGCACATCGGCCTCTCGTTCGTAATCACGACTGTACTTGAGCAGATAAATGCCGATGCCAGTCTGAGTCCCCTGTGAAATCAAGCCGCCCAGGTTACCGCCAATGATGGCGCCCAGAATCCGCCGCCCAGCGCCGGCAATTGATATTTGGGACTCTGACCACGAGTTGCATTTGCGGTCCCGTGGCGCAGAACGACGTGACTGATCTCATGCGCCATAACGCCGGCCAGCTGGCCCTCGTTGGCGGCGGCCTCGATCATTCCGCGATTGATATACATCGGGCCGCCCGGCAGCGCCGAGTGCATTCAGGTCACGAGCGTTGATGACATCGAAATCAAACCGGAATGCGGGGTTCTGATATTCGCGGGGGATGGCTGCGACCAGTTCAGCCCAGGCTTTCCAGATAGTTGTCCGCGTCACTGTTTTCCGGCAGCGTCTGGAAAGCCTTCTCGTATTCGACTGCCGCCTGGCGTCCCAACTGCACATCCTGCTCGACGGTATATTTATTCTTCTGCGTGGAATTTGTGTACCTTGCGCCAGCACCAGCATTGGCATCGTGATCAGCGCTACGACAAGCATCCAATTAATGCTTCGTTCGCATACCTTCGTTTTCATCTCTTCTCCTCCGGTTGTCAGCCGGTCTGACTCAGCTGATTGGACAATAAGTGCAGGGCTGTTGTATGAATCATCTTGTGAATGAAGACTACTATTTTGAAAAAGGCCTCATAGGTGATGACCGCAAAGCATCACATGAAGCGTGGATACTGCTGCGGCAGCGGTTGCAGGCATTGCCCGTTCACTCCGAGGCATGTTGCGGCTCGACAGTCGTCATTACTAGATTGCAGAGTTTAAACGCCAGGTACGCCAGGAAGCGCCTTGGCGTTTAAACCACTGAAACCTTGATACGCTGCTAACTAAATTATCTGGCATTGAAGTCCGGAAGAAATTAATCGCAAAGGCCGCAAAGAGGCAAAGATTTTCTATTGATATGAATATCCGGATTATTGCCCATTGGATAAAATTGAACACTGATCTTCCTGTATATCTTTGCCCCTTTGCGATTAATTTCTCTCGAAATGCCAGAAAATTTAGTTTACAAAGTACTTAGTACTCTACTAACTGTGTTTATTAAGGTTTTCAACGCCAAGGCCAAGGAGATTGAAACGCAAAACGCCAAGTCTGCCAAGAGTTTATAAATAATTCGCTGTAATATCCATTTCGCCAATAACACTATCAAATATGCTGATCACATTATTCTCATTTAAAACCCTTGGCTGCCTTGGCGTACTTGACGTTTATATCTTTCTTGGCTGACTTGTACTTGGCGTTGAAAATCTTAAAGACAGTTTGCAGAGCTTAGGTTACAGACTCATTAGTTTATGGACGGAATTTTCCATGACCTTCGATGATTGAGCCATTGTGCCGGGAACAGGCATCGACAATCGCCTCATCTACCTTTGATCCGACAGTCACCTCGGTTTTGCGTGAAACGACGGCGATTTCGCTGACGACAAAGGTAACGCGCCCGTTCAAGCATCTGCTTTTCACGAAATGAGAGCGGTTTGTTCTGATTGAGAAAAGTGAGCGTCCTCAGAACATCGGCGACAGCGAAAAGATCTCCGCTTCGAATGGCTTCTGAAAAACCCTTGAAGCGATCTTTCCAGTCGGTTGATGGCGAATCGAAATCACCTGCCAGGAACTTCAGTACTTCATCGCACTGACGGGCGGCAATCAGGCGACGCACGCCGACGCCACTCGCATTCGTGATGGGAACCATGACAGTTGAATTGTTGGCTTGAACGCGCAGGAGATAAAACTCCGTCTTCTCTCCATTTATCTGGCGGGATTCTATCTGTTCAACGATCGCGATGCCGTGAGAAGGATAAATTACTTTTGCCCGACCTTAAATTCCACACTGTCCCCTTTTCTTTAGGATGAACACGGAAGAGCAATAGTGGCAAATATTCTTTGATTATTATTTTAAAAAGTCTAGCACTAGCCTCTGAAAACCGTCAATCAATCGATTCGACGAGGTAGATTATAGATTTTGACCTTCCGGCCATTTCGTTGGATACTTGGCTGAAATGCCGAAACGGAAAACATAAAGAAAAGGAAAGAACAACCTCATGGCAGATCCAATACTGATAGCGAAGGACAGCGAAGAACTCTACCTGTTGCCGAAGATGTCGAACCTAAGCATGGGATGATCGCCGGAGCGACGAGGGACCGGAAAATCGGTCACGCTGCGAGTGATCGCTGAGAGTTTTCAGCAAACTCGGAGTGCCGGTGTTCATGGCGGACGTGAAGGGCGATCTGGCGGGGATGTGCGAGCCGGGCGGGGAAAATCCGAAGGTTGTTCAGCGAGTCGCTGAGCTGGGTCTGAGCGGATTCGAATTCAAGCCCTCTCCGGTAGTCTTTTGGGATGTCTTCGGTGAGCAGGGGCATCCGCTGCGAACGACAATATCAGAGATGGGTCCTTTGCTGCTGGGCCGGATTCTAAACCTGAACGACACGCAGAGGCGGGTGCTGACTCTGGTCTTCAAGGTGGCAGACGACAACGGGATGCTGCTGCTGGATCTGAAAGATCTGCGGGCCATGTTGCAGTACGTCGGCGACAATGCCGTCGCTGATCACGGAATACGGCAACGTTTCAGCCGCAAGCGTTGGCGCGATCCAGCGCCGCCTGCTGGAAATCGAGCAACAGGGCGGAGAGATCTTTTCGGAGAGCCGGCGCTGAACATCATGGACCTGATACAGACCGACGGCGACGGACGCGGCATCGTTAATATACTTGCGGCGGACAAGCTCATCTGAGGCGCCCAAGCTTTACTCGACCTTTCTGCTGTGGATGCTTTCGGAGTTGTTCGAGAACCTGCCTGAAATCGGAGATCCTGAAAAACCAAAGATGGTCTTCTTCTTCGACGAAGCCCATCTGCTCTTCGACAGGCTCCCGAAAGCGCTCATGCAGAAGATCGAACAGGTGGTGCGTCTGATTCGTTCGAAGGAATCCGAGTCTTTTCGTCAGCCAGAACCCGCTGGATGTTCCCGGATATCGTGCTGGGCCAGCTGGGCAATCGTGTTCAGCACGCACTGCGGGCATTCACACCGCGCGACCAGAAGGCGGTCAAAGCGGCGACGACATTCAGGCAGAATCCGGCGATCGATGTCGAAGCGGCGATCCTCGAGCTCGGAGTGGGCGAAGCGCTGGTCTCTTTGCTCGATGAAAAGGCACGCCCGGCATAGTCCGCCGCGCTGATAGTTCCACCGCACAGCCGGCTGGGATCGATCACGCCGGAAGAGAAAGAAAAGGCGCGTCATGCCAAGGTCCTCGATCATCGCCGGGGTCTACGATCAGGAGATCGACCGCGAATCGGCCTACGAGATGATCAGGGAAAGACGCGCTCAGGCTGAAGCGGAGATGCAGAATCAGGTCGGAGGCATCGAAGCCCTCCCCGGCCGCCAAAGGAGCGAGCAACGTCATCGGCGCCATTGCGACAAGCGCTGCACGATCGATCGGCAGTTCGCTCGGCCGCCAGATCGTGCGCGGAATACTGGGGTCGATCTTCGGCGGCTCGACGACTTCGACCCGTCGCAGTCGTCGCTGAGTGGAAGCCCGCTAAATCCAGGCCAGCAGGATAAAACTCATGCTTCTGCTCTCACCGGCCCTGGCGGTGATCGGCGGACTATTCGTCGGCGGGCTCCTGATCGCCGCGACGCAAAGTCTGGGCTACTTCTCACCGGGCGGAGAAAGAGGTTCACGCTATCACATTATGCGGCGCTGTTCGGAGATACCAGGAATTCTGGCCGGGATTCGATCACGCTGGCGGTGACAACCACCGCCACGATTCTTCAGCTGTCGGTGGCACGGCGCTGGCGCTGGCCTTGCGAAAGCCGGCTGCGCGATCGGGAAGAATCAATACTCTGCAGATGCCGCTGGCCCTGCCGCATCTGGCGATGGCCGTGGTCCTGATCAACTTCATCTCCCCGAGTGGATTGATCGCCAGAATGCTCTTCAACTCGGTTTGATCGGCGCGCCCGGCCGACTTTCCCCCACTGATCAACGATCGTTACGCGGTCGGCATCATCCTCGCCTATGTCCTGAAAGAACTTCCCTTCATCGCGCTCATGGTGCTGGCGCTGCTGGCGCGACTGGGTGACGAATACGATCAACTGGCGCAGACGCTGGGCGCTTCCCGGTGGCAGCGCCTGCGCCACGTGACCCTGCCCCTGATCGCTCCGGCGGTGATCTCTTCATCGGTGGTCGTCTTTTCGTTCATCTTCGGCGCTTTCGAAGTGCCGTACATTCTGGGACGCCCCTACCCGGCGATGCTGTCTGTCATCGCGCAACGTCGCTATCTTGACGTCGATCTGGCGCAGCGCCGAATCGATCGCCGTCGCCATTGTCATCGCGGTGATGACGGCGCTGCTCGCCTGGCTCAACCTGAGATTGACACGCAAGTTGACCGGGATCGAACGGGCGTCGATATTCTAGATATGCGAAAGGCAACCAGAGAAGACCGATTTATACTGCTTGGACGAACTCTGAGCGCCGCGTTCGTGGTCGGTCTGGCGGCGGTTCCGCTGCTGCTGCTGGGAGTGTGGTCCTTTTCGCGATCATGGTTCTGGCCGGCGCTCCTTCCGCGCGAATGGTCGATCAGAGCGTGGCGCTACGTCATGACTCCGACGGCAGAGGTGCTGCCGGCGCTTGGAACAAGCCTTGGACTGGCGACAACGGTGACGATCATCTCTCTGCTCATCGCGGTTCCGGCCGCGCTGCTGGCGTTCCACTGATTTCATCGGCAAGCGCACGGTGCTTTTGTGTTGCTCCTGCCGGTGCTGGCTCGCCGCTGGCCTCGGCCATGGAGGTTCCACACTTTTTCTGCATACGGATTGTCCGATCAATGGATCGGCCGTGATGCTGGTCCACCTGATTCCGGCAGTCCCCTATACGACGATCGTGCTGGCGGGCAGCTTCTCGCGATTTGATCCCGAATACGAAGCGCAGGCGCAGACGCTCGGAGCCGGAACTTTTCGGTCTGGAGATACATCACGCTTCCGGCGATCGCTCCGGGGCTAGCGTTGGCTGCTGTCTTCGCCTTTCTGATCTCGTGGAGCCAGTACCTGCTGACGCTGCTGGTGGGAGGATCGCGCATCCGAACGCTGCCGCCGATTCTGGTCTCGTTTCAACGCAGCGGAGACGAAGCGATCACCGCGGCGCTGTCGATTGTCTTCATCGCGCCGGCGATCATAGTCTTTGCCGTTGCAGCTCGATTTATGAAGCAGGATCTAATCCACGAAGGAACACGAAGAATGCACGAAGAATAGATGCTGACAGGCGAATATGGAGTGCGACGGCCCGGCGTCATTTGGTATTACTTTCAGAGTTCGGCAAAACGGGGATACCAAAGCGACGCCGGCTCCCACTACACACCTGCCTTCTTTTGATTATGCAGTATCTGAGCTCAAATTGAATAGGATGTCATATAAAAAATCCTGGTAACGACTGCCATACTGGCTCTCATCAGTCTCGGGGCTGTGTCCCTGCGGGGGCAGGGATGCGTCGAGACCTTCGATCTCGCCGCGTCAGTTTGTCGACACGCCGTGGGAAAGTCACCCGGCTGGCGCGAGGAACGACCGTCAATTTCGGGATGTGGGCGGCGACGAGGCGCGCAACCGTTATTTTTCAGACGGCTGTCACTGAAACTCTGAGGCGGGAATACGAGATCACGCTGCGGATAGTCCCGGCCGGCGACATTGCTGAGATCGTCAACAGACTGCTCAACGAGAAGGTCGCGGGTAAGACCAGTTAGGGCGGCATCGATATGATCTGGGTCAATGGAGAGAACTTTCGCACCGCCAGGCAGGGAGACATCCTGTATGGGACCGTTTGCCGAACATCTGCCGAACATCCGGTTTTATGACGAAGCATCGCGGCTGCGCGATTTCGGCACGCCGATCGAAGGTATGAAGCGCCGTGGCAGCGAGCCCAGTTCGTCATGGCCTGCGATGCGTCCCGCGTGCCTGATCCTCCGCGCTCGATTCCGGCCCTCCGGGAATGGATCAAATCCATCCGGGCGGTTCCACCTACATCGCACCTCCGGATTTCACCGGATCGGTCTTTCTCAGGCATTTGCTGCTCCATTACGGTGGCGGAGCTGAACGATTCACGGAAGGTTTCGACGAGGCGCTGTACGTGAAAGCGATGACCGGAACGGTCGATTTTCTGAACGGGATCAAGCCGTACCTATGGCGAAAAGGCGAGACCTATCCCGCAACGCCGCGCGAAGCCGATCGCCTGTTCGTCAACAACGAGATCGATTTCACGATGAGCTACGGTCCAAGCTTCGCATCGGAGCGAATCGCCCGCGGAGAGTATCCTCCCACCGTCAGAACATTCGTCTTCGATGAAGGCACTATCGGAAACTACAGTTTTCTGGCGATCCCGTTTAATGCATCGAACATCCCCGGAGCGCTGGTCGTGATCAACCATCTCATGTCGCCTATGGCCGCCATTGATCAGGCGCGGGTGCTGGGATCGCTCTATCCGCACCGGCTGGAATCGCTGTCATTTGAAGAGCGTGAGGCCGTAGATGCCCTGCCGCGCGGCCCTGCGACCCTGCCTCTGGAGGAGCTGGCGCGCCGCCAGTTGCCCGAACCCGATGCGCGCTATCTCGATCGACTGGAAAAGACTGGATGAAGAAAGTCCTCCAACGGCCTATGACCTCAGTCCATCTAAACGAAATATCAGCGGCCTATGGGCGGAATCGAGTGCTGGCCGGGATCACGCTGGATATCGCGGCGGGAGAGTTCGTCGCGCTGCTCGGGCCATCGGGCTGCGGCAAGACCACGCTGCTCAGGATCATCGCCGGTTTGATGGCGCCCGAAAGCGGTGACCTGCGCTTCAATGACGAATCGGTAATCGGCGTAGCCGCGGAGCGAAGACGCCTGGCAATGGTCTTTCAGAAGCCGCTGCTCTTCCTTATCACAATGTCGGCGACAACGTAGCATTCGGATTGAAGATGAAAGGGTCGCACGCGATGATCGGACGCGTCGAGTGCGCGAGGCTCTCGCGCTCGTGCAGATGGAGGATTTCATCCAACGGAATCCGCGGCAGCTTTCAGGCGGGCAGGAACAGCGCATTGCCCTGGCACGCGCTCTGGTCACTGAGCCGCGAGTGCTGCTGCTCGATGAACCCTTCTCGGCGCTCGACGAAAAACTGAGGGCCGAGATGCGGGCCTGGTCAAGTCACTGCAACAACGGCTCGGTATCACGACGATCTTTGTGACGCATAGTCAGAATGGGGCCATCGTCATATGGCCGATCGCGTTGCCTTCTTTTTGAATGGTGGTCTTGAACAGTTCGCACCACCGCGCGATTTCTACCTGGCTCCACGGACCGAATCGGCTGCGCGTTTTTTCGGATGGAAGGTCTGGCGTGGCGAACTGGTCGAAGAGAGCGACGGGCTCCGCCTGAAGACTTCGATCAGGATCTTCGACGTCCCCGGATCACGCGGGCCGCCCCAGTTCAGTGGCATTTCGTCGGAACGCTTAAAAATAAAGAGTAATAAAGCGGATTCGCTCGTCATCGAGGAAGGATCGAGAGGGTGACGGATCTCCGGCACGTCTCCGGTACAGGCTGGCGATCGATGATGGTGATGCGGTTGATATCGACCTGCCCGTCGATGATCAGATGTTCACCGGAAAGGCCGGCGACCGTCTTGCCGTCGAGATTGCAATAAGCGACCTGCGCTTCTTTGACTGAGAATTAATCGCAAAGGCCGCAAAGAAGAGCAAAGAAATTAATCACCGAGAGGCCGCAAAGAGGGCAGAGAATTAATCGCAGAGGCCACAAAGGGGCAAAGATATACAGGAAGATCAGTGTTCGAATTATATCCAGTGGGCACAATCCGGATATTCATATCACCAAAAATCTTTGCCCCTTTGCGGCCTCTGCGATTAATTCTTGCCCTCTTGCGGTCTTTGCGATGATTCTTTACGCTGACTTAAACCCCTCGATCTCGATCAGGTCCTCGGCCATAGTCGTGCGCGGGAAGGCGCCCGGGCTTCGGCCAGCAGGACGCGCGCATCGGGATACCTCGAGCTGAAGTGCGTGATAAGCAGGTTGCGGGCGCCGGCCTTTCCGGCCACCTCAGCGGCCTGTGCGGCTGTCGAATGTCCGTATTGTCCCGCCTCTTCGGTGAATTCCCGGGTATAGGTTGCTTCGTAAATCAGCCAGTCAGCTTCGAACGCCAGTTCGACGGCATTCTGGCAGGGGCGAGTGTCAAGACAGTAAGTGACCGATTTTCCGGGGCGCGGCGGACCGAGCACCTCTCCGGGGTCGATCGTCCGGCCGTCAGCGAGAGTGATCGAATGTCCTGACTGGAGTTTCGAGAATAGCGGCCCGGCTGGAATTCCCAGTTCATTCGCCCGTTCGAGATTGAAGCGGCCCGGTCTGGTCTTCTCTTCGAGCCTGTATCCGAGCGCGAAGATGCGATGATCCAGCGGGCGTGTCGTGACGCGATAGTTCTTCGATTCGTAGACCAACTCTGAAGCGCGCTGCCTGAAATGCTCTGCGCCGAATTCGGGAACACTCGATCGGGTAGTTGATGAAGAGGATTCGAAGGCGGCCGAGCAGATCGAGGTACTCCCTGACCCCGGGCGGGCCGACCAGCGTCAACGGTCGTTCGCGTTTATCGAGCGCCATTGTCGCCAACAATCCCGGTAATCCATTGAAATGATCCCCGTGGAGGTGCGTGATGAAGATTCCCGCAAGCCTGTGAAACGAGAGGCCGGCCCGCGCGATCTGAATCTGGGCAGCCTCGCCGCAATCGAAGAGCCACCATTCGCCCTCGCCCGCGACTGCCGTTGCGCTGACATTGCGCTGTGTTGTCGGTTTGCCCGAGCTTGTCCCGAGCGGAATGATCTTCATTGAATGTCCCGGCTATTCGTTCAGTCCTGCTTGTTGCGCATGAAATCGGCGAGTTGGCCGAAGGCCAGCGAAATCTGCTGCTTCAACAATGCCTTCTCGACAACCTCATCGAGCGCCTGGTTCATGCACAAGAGCCACTGGTCGCGCTCGGCTTCTCCGATCGGAAAAGGCAGATGCCGCGCCCGCAGACGCGGATGACCATACTTCTGCACATAAAGCGGCGGCCCACCCGTCCAGCCGACCAGAAAAAGATAGAGCTTTTCTCGCGACTCACTCAGGTCTTCGGGATGCAGCCGCCGAATACCCTCCGCTTCGGGCCGCGCATCCATCAAATCGTAGAATCGATCTACCAGACGCCGAATATTCTCTTCACCGCCGATCTGCTCGTATATTGTATGGTTCATAATTGTAGTTTCCAGTTTCCATTCTATGCGCGGTTCGCTGAGTCAGGCAAGAAGGCTCGTCGCGGCACTTCCTGGACAATCCAACTTCGTTGTAGTACAAATAATTACTACTTCACACCCTACGCCAAAAGGACCTTAAATAATGAAATTCGGCGTCGTCGTTTTTCCCGGCTCGAATTGTGACCATGACACATATCACGTGGTCAGCAAGGTCATCGGCCAGCCCGTGGATTTCATCTGGCACAAAGAGGAACAGATCGACCGTTTCGATGCGATCATTCTGCCCGGCGGTTTTTCATACGGGGACTATCTGAGATCGGGAGCGATCGCAAGGTTTTCACCGGTTATGCGCTCGGTCAGGCAGTTCGCGGAGGAAGGCGGCCTTGTCATGGGAATCTGCAACGGATTTCAGATTCTATGCGAAGCCGGCCTGCTGCCGGGAGCTCTGCTGCGAAACCGCGATCTTAGGTTCATCTGCGAACATATCAATATTCGCGTCGAGAGGGTCGATACTCCGTTCACCTCGGCTTGCGAGCCGAGGCAGGTGCTCAGCCTTCCGATCGCGCATGGCGAGGGCAACTATTTCTGTGATCCGGAGACGCTTGACGCGCTTGAACGCGAAGGTCGGGTCATCTTCCGCTATTGCGATGCGGAAGGTAGTGTCACTGACGAGTCCAATCCGAACGGTTCGCTCAATAATATCGCGGGAATCTGCAATAGCGAGCGCAACGTTCTGGGCCTCATGCCGCACCCTGAAAGGGCATCCGAAAGCCTGCTTGGCAGCAGCGACGGTCGCGCGATCTTCCTGTCGATGGCCGATTCGCTTCGCGAGATGATCAAATTGCGGGCCTGAAACCGGCAAGATGATTTCAACGCCATGGCGTTGAAACCTCGGATTTACATTCTTTCCGATAACTGAAAAGCTTTGTCATGGACATAACACCTGAATTGCTGGATCAACACAATCTGACCGAACCGGAATACGGGCGCATCAAGGAATTGCTCGGACGCGAACCGTCGTTCACCGAGCTGGGCATCTTCTCGGTCATGTGGTCTGAGCACTGCTCATACAAATCCTCGAAGATCCACCTGCGACGCCTGCCGACTGAGGGCGAGTGCCTGGTCCAGGGGCCGGGCGAAAATGCCGGGATCGTCGATATCGGTGATGGCTGGTGTGTCGCGTTCAAGATCGAGTCGCACAATCACCCGTCATTCATCGAACCGTATCAGGGAGCAGCAACGGGAGTCGGCGGCATACTGCGCGACATCTTCACCATGGGAGCGCGTCCGGTAGCGTCTATGAACAGCCTGCGTTTCGGGCCGATCCGCGACGAAGATTCGACCGGTGATGAATCCGGAAAGATCATCCAGAGGAATCGACGGATCATGGCCGGTGTGGTCAAGGGTCTGGGCGATTACGGCAATGCATTCGGGGTTCCGACTATCGGCGGCGAAGTCTATTTCGCCGATTGTTACTCGCTCAATCCACTGGTCAATGCATTCGCGCTCGGACTGGTCAGGCGCGAACAGATCTTTTACGGCAAGGCCGAAGGCATCGGCAATTCGGTCATCTACGTCGGCGCAAAAACGGGCCGTGACGGCATTCACGGCGCGACCATGGCATCTGCGGAATTCGACGAGGCGGCAATGGAGAAGCGTCCGACCGTTCAGGTCGGCGATCCATTCGCCGAGAAGCTGCTGCTCGAAGCTTGCCTTGAAGCCATGCGCGACGGAGCCATCGTCGGAATTCAGGATATGGGCGCGGCAGGTTTGACATCGTCATCGTGCGAAATGGGCGCCCGCGCCGGAACCGGGATCGAGATCAACCTTGACCTGGTGCCGCAGCGCGAAACCGCAATGACAGCCTATGAGATGATGCTTTCGGAATCGCAGGAGCGGATGCTGATCGTTTCAGAACGCGGCCGTGAGCGCCAGGTTCTCGAGATCTTTCAGCGCTGGGATCTGGATGCCGTCATCATCGGACGCGTGACCGGAGATCAGCGCCTGCGCGTGGTTCACAATGGAACGGTGGTTGCGGATATCCCCAACGTGGCGTTAACCGATGAAGCGCCGCGTTACGATCGTCCGCAGATCGCCATCATTATTAATACCGAGAATGTCGAGCCGAAGATCACCGCCGGACTGAAAAAAGTCGAGACCGAGATCAGGGCAGCAACCAGAACTCAGGTTATGACCGAGGCGCTGCGGCGGCTGATTGTTTCGCCTAACCTGGCATCGAAGGAATGGGTATACAGGCAATACGACCATATGGTTCGTACCAACACGGTTGTCCTGCCCGGCTCGGATGCCGCCGTCATTCGCGTCAAGGAGACGCGCAGATCACTGGCAATGTCGCTCGACGCCAACGGCCGTTATTGCCGGCTCAATCCGCGTGAGGGCGCCAGACTTGCCGTCGCCGAATCTGCGCGCAACGTCGTCTGCAGCGGAGCCAGACCGCTGGCCGTCACCAACTGCCTGAATTTCGCCAGCCCGGAGCGACCCGAAGTAATGAGGTCGTTCAGCGAGACGATCGACGGCATGGCAGAGGCATGCCTTGCCTTCGGCACGCCCGTCACCGGCGGCAACGTCAGCTTTTACAATGAAACAGAGGGGCGCGGCATCCACCCGACGCCGGTCATCGGAATGATCGGCGTGATCGAGGAAGCGCGCCACACCACAACTCAATGGTTCAATGAACCGGGCGAGACGATCCTCTTGCTCGGTCTGACGCGTGGCGATCTGGGCGCCAGTGAACTGCTCATGACGCTCACCGGCGAAGAGACTGGGGCCGTTCCCACCCTCGATCTTGAATCGGAAAAAGCCGTGCAAAACGTCTGCCTGACAGCGATCAAAGCCGGTCTGGTCAGCTCGGCGCACGATTGCAGCGATGGAGGACTGGCCGTGGCGTTGGCTGAAAGCTGCTTCTCGAGCTATCGCCGGGCGGCTCAAGGCGCGAGCATCGACCTCGACGCACACGCCGCTGAAAGCGATCAGCATGATGTCGCATCGCTGCTCTTCGCCGAATCGCCGTCACGCATTATTCTGAGCGCGAAACCTGAAAACATCGCGGAGATCGAGAAGCTGGCGAAAGAGGCAGGCGCCGCGTGCGTCAGGATCGGCGAGGTTGGCGGGTCCGATCTGACCATCCGCCTCGGCGGAGAAATGCTGATCGAGGCATCCGTCGAATCGCTTGAAACGGCATGGCGCTCGGCGCTCTCGTTCCACCTCGACCGCCCGGCTCAAATGGCTGCGGATTAAAGATACGGTACCGCCTTTACATGACCGGCGGATCGGGCGGCTCCAGAATATCCCGCAGTGCTGCTTCATCCAGGTAATAGACTGAGCTGCAGAAATGGCAGGTCAGCTCCGCTCCCTTGTCCTTTTCGAGCATATCGGCGACCTCTTCATTACCGAGCGCCGTGACGATGCTGACAGCTCGTTCATAGGAGCACTTGCAGCGAAATTCGATCGAATGAGTTTCAAGCACGTCAAATTGTATATCGCCCATCGCGACCTGCAGCAATCCTTCGGCATCGCCCCCCTTGCGAATCAGTTCAGTGATATGCGGCGCGGCTGAGATCGTTTTTTCGATCGAGGCCATGACCTCTTCATCGACGCCGGGCATGACCTGAATCATGTAGCCGCCTGAAGCGCTCACCGAAGCTCCTTCCGATTCCACAAAGACGCCCAGAGAGACAGCTGAATTGATCTGTTCAGAGACGGCGAGATAATGGGTCAAATCCTCCGCTATCTCTCCGGAAACGATCGGCACCGATCCGAAATAAGGCTCCTTCATGAGCCCGATCTCGTATCCCGCTTCGCGAATGACGTGGAGCATGCCCTCTCCGACGACACCACCGACATCCAGCTTGCCCATTACATTTAGCGGAACATCAGCCAGCGGATTCCTGACATATCCGCGAACGGTTCCATGCGCGCTGGCTTCGGCAACGATCCCGCCGATCGGCCCTTTGCAGTCGAAACGCAGTGTTACATATTCCAGATCCTTGAATGTGCGTCCGAGCAGCAGCGCCCCGGTCAGCGCGCGTCCGAGAGCCGCCGAGGCCGTCGGCGAAGTGCCATGCCGACGGCAAGCCTCACTCACCAGTTCAGTGGAGACCGCCGCGATCAATCGAATTGTCGAATCGGCCGCCGTAGCTTGAATCAAATGGTCTTGCATAAAAATAAAAAGTAGAAGGTAGAAAGTAGAAAGTAGAAAGTGCAGAGCCTGCGGAGCAGGAGAGATCCCGCTTGCGGGTTCGACTGATCACAATCAACTGCTTCAAATTTTCAATCAAGCGTTTACTGGCAGGTCGCTCCTCATTCCTTTCTACTTTCTACTCTCATCAATATCCAGTCGCATTCCGGAGAGCATTTGACGGCTCCGCGTTGTTCGTCGAGTTTGTTCGTCCTGAACTGCGGGGCCTCTTCAATCACGTGCATCCAGCGACGCGGTGAGAGCATGAGCATATTTCCGCTCCCGCCGCGCTCCATGAACGATTGCAAATCTTCGGGTGTATAGACTGTCACCAGCTCTGACCGCTCGTCGCGCAAGGGCAGATCAGTAGCATAAAAATTGATGCCATGATCATGATTGACGAAGAAGATCAATCGCTCACCCGGTCGTGCAATGCGCTTCGCCGTCAGCGCGATCCGGCGGATCGAATCCCTTTCTCCGAGCATCGGCGAGAAGACATTGAGCAACACGATCACGATGAGGGCAAAGCCAAAAGGTAGAAATAAAGTCGCCGCCCGGCCGCTGATCAGAAACCAGATCCCCAGAAAAGCGATCGCGGTCATGATCAGAAAAGTCGCCACCCGATAGGCCTCAAAGAGATCAAGTCCGAACTGCTTTTGTCCGCCGAGAGCGATAAATGTGCCCGTCACAAAAAAAGTGATGACGGTCGCAACCACCGCCCAGTTCGGCTTGCCTGTCTCCTCACCGGCCCACCAGCGATCCGCCTCCTGCGCGATCAGCAACGCGACGGCCGGAAAGACCGGCAGAATATATCCCGGCAGCTTCGATCCTGAAAATGAGAAGAAGATCAGCGGCACGATCAGCCACAGCCACAGAAAGAGGTTGAGATCATCGAAACGCCGGTCGAACACAGCGCGCCAGTCCCTGACCGACCTCGAGAGGCGCGAAATCAGAAAAAACGGCCACGGAAAACTGCCGGCCAGAATCACAAAAACGAAGAACCAGACCGGTTGCGGATGTCGATATTTGTTGCTCAGATAGCGTTGAAAATGATGCGCGACGAAGAATTCGCGAATGAAAGTCTCTCCGTGGCGCGCAATGACGGGCGCATACCAGACCGAAGCGGTTGCCAGGAAGATCGCCGCTCCAAAGAGCAGAATCGACGGGCGCAAAACTGATCTCAGCCGGCCTGAGATCAGCAGGTAGAGCCCGATTATGGCCAGCGGCAGCACGACTCCGACCAGCCCTTTGGCGATCACCGCAAGCCCCAGCGCGAAGCTGAAGAGCAGGAACCAAGGATTCAGGGCGCCGGGTTGTCGCTCTCGCATCCAGAGATAGAATCCGACCAGCGCCAGTTCCATCGTCACGGCAAGCGTCATATCGAAAGTCGCGCCTCGTCCGAGCCCGATCCACAGTGCGCTGCTGATCAGAACAGAGGCGCTAAGGTAACCGTAACGCGACGACTGTACGCTGCGGCCGAAGAAGAAGAGGAGCAGTCCGCCGAGCGATGCCGCCAGCCCGACGCCGAAGCGGGCCGCGAATTCCGATACTCCGAAGAGACTGAAACCGGCGGCCGCCAGCCAGTACGTCAATGCCGGCTTCTCGAACCACGTCACTCCACCCAGGCGTGGGGTGATCCAGTCGCCGGTCGAATACATCTCGCGCGCGACTTCGGCATATCGGGGCTCGTCCGGGCCAAGAAACGGCATCCCGCTGGATCCGTAAAAAATGAAGACGAAGCAGAGCAGAGCGAGCGCCGCGAGAAACCGCAAATCGCTTTGCTTTTGAGGTTCTGATTGAGCAAGATTGGTGACTGACACAGTGATCGAATGCCATTCGTTCGAACAAGATAGAATGATAACGGACAGAGTACCATTCGCCGCGAAAAACTTGAAACAGACCGGAGAAGATTTAGACCAGATCATGACTGAGAAAATGAAAACCGCCGTCATCGGCGTCGGCCACCTTGGACGCGAACACGCGCGGATTTATGCCGGGCTTGACGATGCTAATCTGATCGCCGTTTGCGACACCCATGAGACCAATGGAAGAACCGTGGCTGAGCGTTTCGGCGTTCCGTTCGTCAGTGACTACCGTGAACTGCTCGGCGAGGTCGAGGCGGTCAGCGTCGCGACCCCGACTGTCAATCACCACGAGGTCACATGCGCCTGCCTTGAAGCGGGCATCAGCGTGCTGGTTGAAAAACCGATCTCGCGGACGCTGGCCGAGGCCGACGAAATGATCGCGCTGGCGAAAACGAAAGGGGCGGTACTGCAGGTCGGACACATCGAGCGTTTCAATCCGGCTTTTCGTGTCCTGCAGCAGAACATCACCAAACCGCGCTTTTTCGAGGCTCATCGGATGGGCATTTTCACTCCGCGATCGCTCGATATCGACGTTGTCATGGACCTCATGGTCCACGAACTGGACATCATCGCCACTCTGGTTCAGGCCGATGTAGTGAGGATCGATGCAGTCGGCATTCCGATTCTGACGCCGAAGGTTGACCTGGCCAATGCGAGGCTTGAATTCGCTGACGGATGCATCGCCAATATCACCGCCAGCCGCGTCTCTGGCGAACGCCTGCGCAAGCTGCGCGTCTTTCAGCCCAACGAATATTATTCGCTCGATTACGCCGATCAGCAGGTCGTCATGTGCAGGCTGGTTCCACCAAAGCAGTCGGGTTCTCTCCCCGAGATCGTTGCAGGCAATCTCGATGTCACGAAACGCGAGCCGCTGCTGGCCGAAATCGAGTCCTTCGTCGCCGCCGTACGTGATCGCTCGACGCCGGTGGTCACGGGCGAGGAAGGACGCCGGGCGCTTGCGCTGGCAACCGAGGTGCTCGACAAGATCAAGGCCCACTCAAACCGGTCGGGGATCGGCCTGCATTTTGAATAAGTGGGCCACTGGCGAAGCTCAGTGTCGGCTGGTAATATCTGTCCGAGGTGTTTTCATGAAAAGTGCACACAAATTCATTCCGTATTTGATGATCCTGACCCTGCTTGTTGCGCAATCGGGTTGCTCCGCCCTGGAATCGGGGGGCATGGAGACTCCAAACGGATCACGATCGAAACCGCGGTTCAAACCGGGGATCAACCTCTTCAGCCCTCAACAGGATGTCGATCTGGGACAGCAGTCCGCCCGGCAGATCATGCGGGAATCGCCCATGCTCGATGACCCGATGATCGTAGGATACGTCCGTCAGATCGGAGCTCGACTGGCGGCAAAAGCCCCCGGTGAACGGTTCCCATATCAGTTTCAGGTCGTCGCCACGCGGGAGATCAACGCCTTCGCGCTGCCTGGCGGATTCCTCTTTGTCAATGCCGGCACGATTGCCGCCGCTCGGAACGAAGGCGAGCTCGCCGGCGTCATGGCTCACGAGATCGCTCACGCCGCTCTGCGACACGGCACCAACCAGGCATCGAAGCAGCGGATCGCTCAGATGGGACTCGGCATCCTCGGAACAATTGCTTCGAGCGGCGAAAATCCTAATCTCGGGCAGACTGTCGGCGCCCTCGGAGGGCTCGGAGCCAATATGCTCTTCCTGAAATTCGGCCGCGGTGCAGAAAAGGAAGCCGATCTGGAAGGAGCGCGGATCATGGCCGAAGCCGGTTACGATCCGCGCGATATGGCCAATTTCTTCAAAACTCTGCAGGAGGGCGGTCAACGCATGCCGGAGATGCTGAGCGATCACCCTGATCCCGGCAACCGCATCAAATATATCGCTGACGAGATTCCACGCCTTCCGGTGAGCTCAACCCCGACTCGCTCGACGAATGAATTCGAGCAGATAAAGGCGCGCATGACCGGCCGAGCCCCCTCACTCAGCCAAAACAGCCAGCTCCGCCGAATCGGCCCGAACGATCCGACAAATCTTGAACCAGGCAACCGTCCGCAGCCGCCTGCGAACTCATACAAGGGATTCGAGGCCGCCGATGGGTCTTTCGCACTAAGCGTGCCCGCCAATTGGGAAGCGCTCGGCGGCGGCAACAACTCGACCTATATCTTCGCTCCGCGCGGCGCCTACGGCGAACTCAACGGCTCCTTCATGGTCACTCATGGCATCTTTGTCGGCGCTATCGAATCAGACCAGCGCGATCTGCGATCTGCGACCATCGCCCTTATACAGCGCCAGATCGAGAGCAATGCCGATTTCCAGGTTGCCCGCGCCCCTCAGCAGATCGATTTTGGCGGACAGGAAGGTTATGTCGCTGCGGTTTCCGGTCCATCGGCAATTAACAGCGTCCGCGAAATCGACGTCACCTATACTACTGTCATGGCCGACGGCAGGATGTTCTACATCATCACCATCGCGCCCGAAGATGAGGCATCAAACTATAAGCAGGCCTTCCAGCAGATTCTCAACAGCCTGCGCATGGCCCGCTGAGCAGGGCCCGGTGTACCGACTTGCCCTGCTCCGGAAAAAATTGTGCAAAAGTTTGAAATTTGCATAATTTTAATGGACAAATCATTTTTGTAAATTATAATGAAATCCCTCTCTCCATCAGTAACGTTGTCAAGTGATGTAAATAACTCCATAGAGTGGAGGAAGCCCCGATGCAGTGTAAGAATTGCAAGTACCCAATATTTGCCTATTCGCGGTGCTGTCCGATGTGCGGGCGCACAATAGAAATAAACAATACATCCGCCGAGAAGAACAGAACGCCACAGACGCGATTTGAGTTCTGGATAGCCAGTTTGCGCAAATCGGTCACACATCAGCCACGAGGGCGAGGCACAGCTTCCGCCTGAGTTCTGTTACTGGATACAACAACGCCCTCATCGATACTCCTTACCGTGTCGATGAGGGCGTTTTAGTTTAAAAGTTTCAAGTGGGAGAAGTTTCCAGTTTCCAGTGAAAACACGCTATTTGTTATTTCACGGTCGCAAACTTGACAACATTTTCACTGGAAACTTCTTTCACTGGAAACTTCTTCTAATTCCTGACGTCCTTGAGAAACTGCTGGTAGAGCGTTTCGGTCTGGTCCTTTGACAGTTTCCCTGAGTGAACAAGGATGCGGAAACGCAAAGTTAAGGTCTGGCCGGGTTTGAGAGTGTAATTGAGAGTGGTCGCGCCTTTGGTGAATTCTTTGGCGCCGAACGGATTGGCCGCGAAGAGTCCGTATCCGCGAGCGTGCCAGTAGGTCGGGTAGGTCGGGTTCTTCGGATGGTCGAAGATTCCGATGGCGACATCCTCGCCTTTGACGTTACCGGACAAGGTCGCCCACTTGGCGCGGGAGCTCCAGACATCCTTCTCGCCGATCTTGCCTTCGCTGCTCAGGTAGACGCCCTCGACGCCCTTGTTGTCGAGGACCGCAACCTTGGTCGGATTCCCCTGCTCATCAGTGAAGACCAGCGGTTGATTGGACGGTTCTTCCAACTGGCGCGCGACGCGAATACCCAGAGCCCCTTCCTTGCTGTCACGGAAAACTACTTCAGTATCCTGTGCGGTCAGCGTAATGATACGGTCGATGATGCGCAGGTCCTTCGCGGCACGAAAGATGATCTGCTCGTCCTGCTGCAGGATCTTCGAACCGTCCGGCATGATCCAGTCCATACTCACGTCCATCGATGCGGCGCCCTTGCCGTTTTTGGTCTTTTTGACGGCCCGATGGACGATGGTGCCCATCTTTTCAGACCCTTTGCCGCCACTGTTATTCCAGAAATCGACGCCGTTGACGTTGCCGTAATTGAACCAGACAGAGACGTGGTGCGGGTGGTCCGTGCGTTCGCCTGCAACTCTGGCAACCGGATAGCTGCGCGTGACGACCGTTCCCTTCGAAGTTCTCAGCGGATAGAGGATCGGTTTCTTCTGCGAGTCCCAATAGCAGTACGAGGTGAACAACTGATCGTCAATATAGACATCGAGCTGTTTTTTATCCTTGGCGTCGACTATCTTGACCGATTGCGAATATCCCGTCAGTGAAGCCATGGCGACGAAGCAGACTGCGAGCGAGAAAATATATATCTTTTTCATGTTCATGGATTTATCGTTTAAAGCGCAATCCGCGAAGCGCCCCCCTGACAAGGCGCGCTTCGCGGATCGGCGGATCGATCAATCAGCTGGCGACGACCTGGCGTTTCTTGTCGTCGAAGGTCACTCGTTTGCCGGTCTGCATGGCGGCGATCGTCATGCAGAGCGCAACCGAATGATTGTAGGCCGCGTTGATATCGGCATTGGTCTTCCTGTTGCGACTGCGGATGCTCTCCATCCAGTTGCGAACGTGGGCCAGCGTCTGCTTGTCGACTCCGGTATCAGCGGAAGTTTCGATTCCGCCTTCGTCCGAAAGGGTGAAGGGTTCGAGCAGATTCGGCTTCATGCCCATCGGCCTGGCGTGGTTCTCGCGCAGTCCGCCTTCCGGCGTCACCTTGTTGGTGTCGAGGTTGAGCGTTCCGGCGTTGGAATAGTAGATCTCCTTGACATCGCCCGCGCTGTTGGTCATGCGCGATGAATAGAGAACCTGGAATGATTTGTTGGTCTTTTCGTTATGATAATCGAAGGTCGCCGTCATGGTGTCCCAGTTCTGACGGCCGTCGTTCCAGAGGTAGATTCCGCCGTTGACGACAACGCTGCGCGGATGTGAAATGCCTGTGAACCAGTGCACGGTATCTATCTGGTGGACCATCCATTGATCCGGAATGCCCGACGAGAACGGCCAGAAGAGACGGAATTCAAGGTATTTCCGGGCATCGAAAGGTATGCTCGGATCGCGATTGATGAGATACCGCTTCCAGTCGGTGTCCTCTTTCCTCAACTGCGGCACGACACTCGGACGACGCCAGCGACCCGGCTGGTTTACGTTCCAGTACATCTCGGCCATGACGATGTCGCCGAACTTGCCGGAATTCAGGTATTCATAGGCCCGCTTGTAGCTCTCTGTCGAACGACGCTGGGTACCGACCTGAAAGATCTGCTTCGAGCCGCCGATCACATCCAGCGCCTGATTGGCATCCGACATGATATTCGCAAACGGCTTTTCGGCATAGACATCCTTGCCAGCCTTGACCGCCTCGATCGCGTGATAGGCGTGCTGGAAGTCCGCTGTCGCAACGATCACAGCGTCAACATCCTTCATGTCGTACAATTCGTCGGTATTGCGAACTCCGACCGCCTGCTTGACACCGTATTTCTGGGCGATCTGGGCCGGAGCTTCCTCGCGTCGCTTCTTCCAGATGTCGCATACCGCAACGAGCTCGAAATTGAGCTCCTTCGCATTGGCCATCAAGGCCGGAATGAGCGAACTCATCGCCCTGTCGCTGGCTCCGACCAGCGCGACCTTGACGGTGTCGTTGGCGCCCAGCACCCGTTCGGGTCTAAGCACGTTCAAATTGGTCAGCGCCGCGCCTGCCGTCGCCGCTGACGTCGTCCTGATGAAATCTCTGCGTGTGGTCTTGCTCATACAGTCTCCTTTGCACTGGATAGAAAGCGGGGCCTCGCCCGCTCAAAGTTCCTGCCGTGCTGATCCCGCCAGCCTGTCATCTATAACCTGTTAGTGGAATTCCCCTGTATTTTTATCAGCCACGCCCCGATAGAGCAAGGGCTATTCTTCATCATCGCTTTCCCGCATGTAAGCGACAATTCCCTCATCGGCTGCGGTGAGGATCGAAGCGAGCTTTTTCGCCTTGCCGAGCCGCTTTTTCAACGAGGCGACCTCTTTCTTGTCGGTCTTGTCGGTGATTTTCTGGAGTTGCTTGTCCAGCTTCATGGCTTTCGAAGTGAAGAGCATCGCGGCGGTCTTCAAACCGTTTTGCGCGATGATCAGAATCGTCATTTCCTTGTTCATCTGGTGTATCTCCTCGTGAATGGGGATTGCAATAATCCGGCGGTTATCAGGATGCCGAGCAAATCATGCGGGCAAAGCCTCGACAAGTTGATCGATCTCCGAGCGGACATTGTAAAAGTGGGGTGAGATGCGCAATCGTCCCGCTCGATGCGTGGTAATGATACGACGTTCTTCAAGATGTTCATATAGTTTTTCGGCTGGATATCGGTCGTGGCGGAGGCAGATGACGGCAGACTTCTCGCCATCGCGCCGCGAGCTGATGACCTGATATCCTTTTTCGACGACCCGTTCGCAAAGATAATCGCCGAGTTCGATGAGGTATCTTTCAATCCTCTCCTTACCGACCTGATCAAAGAGCTCGATGGCGGCGCCCAGAGCAAGAACGCCGGCGGTGTTGAGCGCGCCCGGCTCGAACCGTTTTGCCGACGGCGACCAGGGCTGGTCCGGATTGCCGAAATAGAAAGGGTGCTCGACCGACATCCATCCGACCAGAGTCGGCCTGATGCGGTCGAGGATCCGTTTCGAGACGTAAAACAGAGCGCAGCCGTCAGGTCCGAGCAGAAACTTATGAGCATCGGCCGATAGCGCGTCGATCGAGCAGGCTTTGACATCCAGCGCCAGCGCGCCGAGCCCCTGGATGGCATCGACCACGAAGATCGCATCGCCTTCACTGACGCGGCGGCCGATTGTCGCCAGGTCGTTGCGAAATCCGCTGGCATATTCAACGAAACTCAGGCTGACGACACGCGTCTTTTGATCAATCAGTCCGAGGATCTCTTCGGTTTCGAGCCGACCGTCGCATTCACGCGCGCGGCGAATCTCAATCGCGTTGTCGCGCGAGATTCGCTGCCACGGGATGACATTGGCCGGGAACTCGCAATCGGCGAGCACGACGTTATCGCCCTCCTGCCATTCGATGCCGTTGGCGATTATCGCCAGTCCGGATGAGGTGTTCGGCGCAAAGGCGATCTCATCAGGTTGTGCGCCGATGAATTTTGCCGCCGCCCCTCGGACCCGGCCGATCTCATCAGACCACTTGCGATAATTGGCCAGCCCGCATTCAAGCAGTTCCCGCGTGTACCTGTCTATACTCTCGTATACGGGGATCGAAATCGGAGCCACCGCCGCATGATTGAGATAGACGTAATTCCTGGTGACGGGAAATAATCGCCTGATTTCTTCATTCATATAACAGTGTGAAACAGGTGCGAATCTCGCCAACCTCTATCCCGCGATGGTTGAAGAGCTTCGATTTTGTGAATCCGGAGAGAGCCTCAAGCTGATCTTCATTCAGGACTCCGAGTTGTCTGAGCGTTTCGATGACTACCGGGTCGCGGGCGCGGCGGATGTCTCCGTCCTCGATCTTGATCGCGATGCCAAGGCCGTCGGGGTATTGATCATTTGGCATAACTCCGAGCAACTGAACGCCCTCGGCTCCGACCTTCGAGATCAGACCTCCGCGCGTAACCCGCATCAGTTCGGTATCGAGTCGCTTGCGGTTGCCTCCGACCATTTCAGGATGCTCGATCATCGATTTGACGACGCGGGCAGCAGCGGCAGCCTCGGGCGCCTCGATTCCCCGACCCGATACCAGCCTCGCGTAACTGCGCGCCATGGCTTCGATCCGCAGTCCAAAGACCGGAGCGCTGCATCCGTCAATCGCGATATCTATATCAGCCGTCTCGACCCGCGCAAACCTCGCGATGGCCTCTCGTATCCTCCGCTGAATCGGGTGCTCAGGATCAATGTAGTTCTCAACCGGCTCACCCAGCTGGCGGCAAAAGGCGAGCATCCCGGCATGCTTGCCGGAACAATTGTTATGAAGAACCTCGGGTGCCCGACCTGCTGCCCGCAATTGCTTCGCCGCATCGTCGTCGAACGGCATATGCGCCCCGCAGAGCAGAGCCGTGTCCGGCATCCCGATCTTTTTCAAAATCGAGTTGACGGCGGCCAGATGCATGCCTTCGCCACTGTGTGACCCTGTTATAACCGCAAGCTCGGACGCCGTCAGTCCAAATTGATCCGCTGCTCCACCGGCCACCAGCGCCAGCGTCTGAAACGGCTTGGCCGCCGACCGGAACCACGTCCTCAGCGACACGTCGCCAACCCTGGCATGTTCGCATCCCTGACCATCAATCACTGCTATGACTCCACGATGCAGCGCTTCGACAAGCGCCCCGCGAGTCACTTCGATCAGCCCGGCAGAATGATCCGTGTATGTACCCATGTAAAAGTAGAAAGATCGAAGTATAGGGTTGAATCCCTTTCGTGAAAAGCAGAAAAGGCAATCAGTGCATTTCCAAAAGGAACTGCTCTGACTGCCTCTCTCTATCTTTTTACTTTCTACTTTTTACTTTCTACTTTTCACTTTCTTCCCGCCTGCGCGTAGAACGTGAATTTTGATCTTCCGGCGGCCGAAGCTCCGGGCCTCCTGATTGGTAGGCATCCAGACATCGACGACGTTTCCCTTGATCAGCCTCCCGGTATCCTGAACGGTGTAGACGCCCGAATACTTGCCGGCTTTAAGATGAACCACCGAGCCAAGCGGCAGGATGCGCGGATCAGCAGCGATCACTCCACGGCGAACATAAACGCCGCTGCGAGTTCTCCCCTTCAACGCATAGGCCGTCGCAGTGAAGGGCTTCGCGTCGCCTAGAACCGACAGATCAGGCTGCTCGAATGGTTGGTTGTTCAGATGCGACTCGCTCGCCACTATCCGCGGATTCACTACTGGAGATCTGGGCGAGATCTTCGGCTCTGCAACTGTGCCCACCATGTTCTTGTCTGTCTTGACGTCTCCAGCGGCCCTGACATCAGATGCCAAAACCAACTGCTTCATCGAATCGGTATCTGTCTTTATAGATGATGAAGTTGTGGATGAATTCGGATTTTGATCCGGTGAAGACGACGTCGTAGCGACGTTTTGTGAACTGGCGCCGACCTGAAATAACATGGATAAACAGGCTATCCCCAATGTCTTGTTCAAACGTATGCTCATAAGATCCGTTCAGCTCCTTGTTAGTTGTTGTTGCCAACTTCCAACTGACGCATACCCCTGGCGCGGATCAGACACCATTAATCTCAATCGTACCCCTGCGGATCGACTGGATCTTAAGGGCTATCACGTATCCATCTTTACTTTCTTTCTTTCTTTCTTTCTTACTTATTCTTTTTACTTCTTTGTTTCTGTTTTGTGGCTCATGAGATCGCTGCCACGTACGTGATTTTGTCGTTACGTCAGCGAAAGCACTTTCAAACGACGAGGCGGATTATACCATCGCTCATTTTTTTGCCTGCCACACCATTTCGGATGGCCTATTAAATCAAGCTCTTTCTCACGTTTACAGGGAAAATTTTTTACTTTTTCCTATTGACAGGCTATGTAGAAAAGTAAGAGTGAACCAAAATCGAACATCAAAAATTAATATTGATTGTATCAAGTCGTTGCAGTCTTTTTTGCGATAATGGGATGTGAAAATTCTTAGAATTCGGAGGATAATACAGGAAATTCACAATTTGAGATCGGTCAGGGCATCGAGGAGTTCCTGAATCGAGACCGTAGCAGTGCCGATTTTAGCTACGACGACACCGGCGGCGTGGTTGGCGATGACGGCGGCATCTTTTAGGCCGGCTCCGCTGGTCATGCCAAGAGTGAGTGTGGCGATGACGGTGTCGCCGGCGCCCGTCACATCATAGACTTCGCGCGCAACGGTTGGGATTGTGGTCAGTTCGTCATTGTCTTCGAGCAGGCTCATGCCGTGTTCACCTCGTGTAATAAGGACATTTCCGCAGGTGAGCATGCGCCGGATGGCCTGAGCCGCGGCAACGAGCGAATCGTGATCAGTGATTTCAATCCCGGAAGCCAGTTCAGCTTCAAGCTGATTTGGTGTGATCAGATCGACTTCCCTGTACGAGCTGAAGTTCTTGATCTTGGGATCGAGACAGACGGGTTTTCCGAGATCGTGAGCGGCGCTGATAGAATCGGCAAGCAACTCAGGCGTGAGCAGACCTTTGTCATAATCGGAGATGATAAGTGCATCAGCAGCAGCCATGGCATTTCGTACCGCGTTGAGCACCATGGCTTCGATATCATGATCAATGGGTGAGCGGTCTTCGCGGTCTGCACGCACCATCTGCTGGCTGTGAGCGACGATGCGCGTCTTTCTGGTTGTCGGACGCGACGGATCGGTGATCAGACCTTCCGTTTCGGCCCCGACATCTACGAAACGTTCACGGATGCGCATCGCTGCCTCGTCGGCGCCAATGATTCCAATCGGAACAGCCCTGGCGCCCAACGCCCGCAGGTTCGAAACAACGTTGCCCGCTCCGCCGAGATTGAGCGTCTCGCGACGGACTTCGACGACCGGCACGGGCGCCTCAGGCGATATTCGACGTACTTCGCCCCAGATGAATTCGTCAAGCATGAGATCGCCGAGCACGACGATGCGCCTGTTCGCAAAATTTTCGACAATCTGCCTGGCGCGCTGATAATTGATCATTTCCATCATGTTAATACCTTATCAATCGCGCTCCTCACCTGGTCGACGCTGATCGATCGAATGCATTCCGGTTCATCATAGACATCACATTTGTACATATGGCAGGGATTGCAGTCGAAGTGATTTTGCACGAGTTCGGCCGGTGCCCGCCAGGGACGCCAGCGAACCGAGCTGGCGGGCCCGAAAAGCACCACCTGTGGAGTTTTGACCGCCGCCGCGATGTGAGCCGGTCCGCTGTCGTTACCGACGAAGAGTCGGCTGCCGGCGATGACCGCGACCAGATCTCCAATACTCAGATGGCTCAAACTCGCCAGCCTGTTCGTCGTGGCTGCCTGGACGGCCGCCATCTGATTCCTCTGCTCCAGTGTCGGCGCACCCGTCATTACGATTTGAAAACCTCGATCGATCAGGGTATCCGATACCGCGGCGAACCGTTCAGGCATCCATCGTTTGGTGTAGAACTCATTGGTCGGGGCGATGACTGCATATGGGCGATCCGGATTGATACCGGCTTCGGCGAGTTTTTCGCGAGCCGCATCGCGCAACGCAGCAGGGACATTCAGAAGGGTAGGCGCCGGCTCCTCGAAAGGCAGGCCGAGCCACCTGAACCACGCGAATTGCGTTTCGACTGTGTGCAAGTCTTCGCTGATGCCGGGCCGTGAGAGAATGTCATCGACCGGCGGAATGCGCGTGTTGTAGGCATATCCGTTGCGAAAATGAGAGGCCCCGATTCGATACCGGGCTCCGCTCAGAAATGTCAGCTGAGCGCTGGTCGGCCCGCCATGCAAATTGACAACGGCCGAGAATTTCTGACGGCGAATTTCACGTATGACATTCAGTCTGGCGAGTCCGTGGCTGCGCCGGTCGCCGGATCCGCGCGGTAATGGAATCGCCTCGATCTCGGGATCATCGAGATAAAGGTCGGTATAGATCGCTTCGACCAGCGTGACAATGCGCATATCCGGGCGCATGCGTTTGAGCGCTCGCAGGTTTGCGGTGTCCAGAACGGCCTCGCCCAGATTGCGGAGCCGTATGAACAGGATCCCCGCGCCTTCGGGGAGACTTTTGAAGAGGTCGGTCGACATGCTGCAGCGCGGAGCCTCGCCTGGAGACTCAGGCTGAACTGGCCTCCGTTTCCTCGATGACAGCCTCGTCAATCAGCATAATCGGAATTTCATCCCTGATCGCATAGACTCGATGGCACTCAAGGCATTTCAGAGCGCTCCCGTCCGGCTTCAACTCAAGGTTCCCCAGACAGGCGGGGCATCGCAGGTTCTTCATCAATATTTCATTTACGCTCATCGGCAAAACTCCCGGGAGAAAGTAGAAAGTATAAAGTAGAAAGTATAAAGTAGAAGAGTCGTATAAATCATGGACAGAAGTACTTTATACTTCATACTTTCTACTGTCTACTTTATGGTCCGATAAAAAAGGAGATATCATCAACATCATGGCACATCCAACCACATCAACCGAAACCGCTAAAAAGGTCTGGTACAACGGAAAAATGATCGAGTGGAATGACGCTAACATCCACGTCATGTCACACGTCGTTCATTACGCATCGGCGCTTTTCGAGGGCATTCGATGTTATTCGACTCCACAGGGACCGGCGGTCTTCCGGCTGCGCGAGCACATTGAAAGGCTGAGGGATTCCTGCCACGTCTACCGCACGCCGATCGGCTTCACAGTCGACGAGCTGATCGAGGCCTGCCTGGATGTCGTACGCGTCAATGAATTCAAGGAATGCTACCTCCGTCCGGTGGTCTTTCGCGGTTACGGTTCATTCGGCGTCAATCCGCTGCCGAATCCGGTTGAGGTCTATATCGCGAGCTGGGTCTGGGGCAAATATCTGGGACAGGAAGCGATCGATGAAGGCGTGGACGTCTGCGTTTCAAGCTGGGCCCGGATGCACAACAACACTCTGCCGCCGACTGCCAAAGCGGCGGGCAATTACATGAATTCGCAATTGATAAAGATGGAGGCGATCACAAACGGTTTCGTCGAGGGGATCGCGCTCGACACAAGCGGCAATGTGAGCGAAGGCAGCGGAGAAAACCTGTTCATCATCCGGCACGGAAAGATCTACACACCGCCATTGAGCTGCGCTGTGCTCTCAGGCATCACGCGCGATTCGGTCATTCAGATCGCCCAGTCGCATGGGTATGAGGTGGTCGAACAGGTCATCCCACGCGCGTCGCTCTACACCGCGGATGAACTCTTCTTCACCGGCACGGCCGCTGAGATCACTCCGATCCGCAGCGTCGACCGGATCAAGGTCGGAGACGGCCGGCGCGGCCCCATCACGGCCGAACTGCAAAAGGAGTTCTTCGCTATCACTTCGGGCGAGAAGGAAGCTCCCGGCAACTGGCTCGCTTTCGTAAATAACAAATAAAGTTTCGAGTAGGAAGAAGTTTCCAGTTTCCAGTTTTCTGGACTGAGCAGATTGTTCGCGGTTAAACGGCCTGTGATTAAAACGTTATGCGAACCTGACGCATGCGACTGGAAACTTCTTCCTGCTGGAAACTGGAAACTACACATCGAGTTATGCCCGACCCTCAAACCCTCGTCAGACTCTGTCTTCGTGAATTGAAACGTGCCGGCAATGCATCAGATGCCAGGCAGGCCAAACAGTTTTTCAAGGCACAGGATAATGTCGCATTTTTCGGCATCAAGGCTCCCCGTTTAAAAGAGATCGAAAAGAGCCTCTATGAAAAGGTTCGCGGCGAATGGAGCCCCGAAGATGCCCTTACGTTCTGCGACCTCATGCTGCGACAACGCGAGCTGGAAGCCAGGTCGGCTGGACTGCTCATGCTTGCGAGATATCAGAAGCGATTCGATGCCGGCCTGATCGACATGATCGAGGGCTGGCTGGCCGGTGACTTGTGCAACAATTGGGCGACAACCGACGTGTTGTGCTCATTGATCAGCGCTCCGCTTGCGGGCCGCCATCCAGAACTGCTGCCGCGACTGAAGAGATGGGCAGGCATGAAGAACCTGTGGCTGCGGAGAGCCTCACTTGTAACAATGGTGCCGCTGGCGCGTCGCGGATTACATCTTGATTTCGCATACGAACTGGCCGATCGGGTGATGGATCATCCCGAAGACCTCATGCACAAGGCCAACGGGTGGATGCTTCGAGAAGCCGGGAAGACCGATCCCGACAGACTCGAAGCTTTTCTGCTCAAACACGGTCCGCGCATTCCGCGTACTACCTTACGCTATGCAATTGAAAAATTCCTTCCTGAGAAACGTCAAAAACTGCTCGAAATGACCCGGCTGAAAGATGATTGAATCTCTGTAACTGCTCAGCCTCTGAAGGCGAATATGGAGTGCGGCGGCCCGGCGCCGCTTTGGTAATAATTTCAGCATTTGACACTATTGAATACCAAAGCGGCGCCGGGCCGCCGCACTCCATATTCGCCTTCAGAGGCTGAGCAGTTACGAATCTCTTTGCAATCTTTGCGGCCTTTGCGATTAATTATTTCTTGACCCTCTCTCGATGACGGGCGGATAATCCTTGGTATGGCAGATAAAAAACGCATCTTTCTGGTCGACGGGATGTCTAACATTTTTCGTTCGTATTATGCGATCCGCACCGGTCTGAGCAATCCGCGCGGGCTTCCGACAAACGCCATCTTCGGTTTCACGATGACACTGCGCAAGCTGATCAAGGATCATCAGCCGGACTATCTGGGCGTAGTGCTCGATTCCAAGGAGAAGACCTTCCGCCAGGATAGGTCTGAACGGTACAAGTCGCACCGGCCGGACATGCCTGAAGATCTGGTGGTCCAGTTGCCATACATTGAACGGGTCTGCGAGGCGCTGCGCGTGCCGGTCATTAAAATCCCTAAGTACGAAGCTGACGACATCATTGGAACACTTGCGCGACAGGCGACTGAAAAGGATCTGAAGACGGTCATCGTGACCAGCGACAAGGATCTTTCGCAACTGGTTCATGATCCATACGTCAGCATCCTGAGAATGGACAAGACAGGTGAGATCACGCTGGACGAGGCGGGCGTCAGGGAGAAGCACGGAGTCCGCGCCGACCAGATCATCGACTGGCTGGGGCTGATGGGCGACGCGGTCGACGGAATTCCGGGAGCGCCCGGCATCGGCGAAAAAGGCGCCATCCAGCTGCTTGAACAGTTCGGTTCGATCGAAGGGGCGCTGGCAGGATGGGAGCAGGTGTCCAGAAAGAGCTACCGCGAATCGCTCCGCGATAACGTCGAGCAGATCCGCGAGTCGCGCGATCTGGCGACGATCGACCAGCACGTCCCAGTCAATCTCGATCTGGATACGCTGATCTATGAAGAACCTGATAAAAAACTGGCCTACGAGCTCTTCTCCGAACTGGATTTCGGCCAGCTGACACGGGAGTTCGCCGAAGGGGCAAAGGGCGCGGCAACCGGGGCCTCCGCCAGGGCTGATAAATCCGATGGGGCATATCGGCGACTGACGACTGTCGATGAGCTGAAGGCGCTGGCCGATGATCTGTTCGGCCTGGATCGATTCGCATTCACGCTCGAGACCAACGGCAACGGAGAAATTACCGGCGTCGGTTTCTCGGCTGCTCCGGGCAAAGGGGCGCAATTCGACCTGGCGGGCTGCGACGATCGCACGACGGCGATCGGCATTCTCAAGGATCTCTTCGAAAACGGCCTGATCGAGAAGTCGACGTACGATCTGAAGAACGCCCTGCACTCGCTCGACAAACTGGCAATCCCTCTCGAGAACGCCGTCGAGGACACGATGCTGCAGGCTTATCTGCTCGATGCTGAAAGCTCGAGGTTCGAGCCGCTCGCCGCAGCCGTACATCATATCGACAGTTCGATCGAGCAGAATACCGAGTTCCCCGTCGCACATCGCGCCGATCTTGTCGGCCGGCTGGCTGATGTTCTGAGCGACGAGCTGGCGAAGGACGAGATCATTTTCGATTTTCAACAGCAGACTCTTGATTTCGTCTACCGGCAGATCGAACTGCCGGTGGCGCCGCTGCTCTTCGAGATGGAACGGACAGGCTTTCGCGTCGATCCCGGCGTGCTGGCCGGACTGTCTGTCGAGATGGAGGGCGAGCTTGAGAAACTGACCCGTCAGATTCACAAGCTGGCCGGGCGCGAATTCAACATCGCTTCTCCGGCGCAACTGGGAGAGATCTTCGAGGAACTGAACTTCGAGGTCTCCCGCCGCACATCGACTGGAAAGATCTCGACCAGCCGGGACGTGCTCGATGAACTGGCTCAGAAATACGAATTACCGCGACAGATCATCGAACACCGTGAACTTTCGAAACTGAAAGGCACCTACGTCGATGCTTTTCCTTCGCTGATCAATCCTTCCGACGGCCGCATTCACACGACGCTCAATCAGGCGGCGACGGCGACCGGGCGGCTCTCATCGACCGATCCGAACCTGCAGAATATCCCGATCAGGACTGAAATGGGCCGGCGCATCCGCAGCGCATTCATCCCTGCCGACGGGCATGTGCTGCTCTCTGCCGACTATTCGCAGATCGAACTGCGACTGCTCGCTCACATCACGAAAGATCCCGTCATGCTCGAAACCTTCCGCCAGGGAGAGGACATTCACGACCGGACGGCCCGCGAGGTCTTCGGCGCGAAAACCGGCGCCGAGCTGAAAGAGGCTCGCCGGCTGGCCAAGATCGTCAATTTCGGCGTGGCCTATGTGATCGGGCCGTTCGGGCTTGCTCAACGGGTCGGCATCTCGCGCAGCGAAGCTAAAAAGGTGATCGAGGATTATTACCGCACCTACGCCGGTGTTAAAAAATACATGGATGAACTGCCAGAGCTGGCGCGTGAAAACGACTGCTCTGTTCGCTCGATCTTCGGCCGCCAGCGCAAACTGCCACAATTGAAAAACAAGGGAGCGGAACGGGCGCGCGCTGAACGCGAAGCGATCAATATGCCGATGCAGGGCTCTGCTTCGGACATCATCAAACTGGCAATGATCGAGGTCATGCGGTCACTCAAACGGGCGAAGCTGAAAGCCCGCATGATCCTTCAGGTCCACGACGAACTGGTCTTCGAAGTGCCCAAAAAAGAGATCAAACAGACCACCGATCTCGTTCGGCAGGCAATGGAGCAGGTCGCGAAACTCGATATCCCCCTGCTCGTCGAAACAGGCTCTGGCGATAACTGGATGGATGTTAAGTGAGTAACCGCCACGTGATTTGCGGGATAAGTAGCGGGCTTTGGCCGAGGTTCTTGGTTGATCTCAAATTCCCGATTCAACCCGAACCTCGGCCAAAGCCCTTTCTACTTTCTACTTTCTACTTTTTACTTCTTATTCATCTGAGTCGTCGTTTAAAAGTCGGAGGTTCTCCCTGCTGAACCTCTTCCTTGTGTGAGTTACGATTCTCGCGGGCCCAGGCTGCCTGAGCGGCCCGGAGGTGGCTTGAGAGCATGTCCTTTGCCCGTTTGGTATCGTGTTTGCGGATGGCGTCGACGATCTTTCTGTGCCAGTCGATGGCTTCTTCAAGGTCCTTCGCATTCGAGATGGTCTGACGCCGAATGTGGAAAAGCAGTTGCGCAATCGTGTCCATGACTCCGCTCATCAATTTATTGTTGGCCGCGTGGGCCATGATCTGATGAAATCGGACATCGTGCTTGAGATAGTTTTCGGGGTCATCGATCGTCTCGCGCATTCCTTCAATCTCTCTGTTGAGTGCATCGAGATCCTCTTCGACAGCGCGCTCGGCCGCCAATTCCGCCAGTCCGGCTTCGATAATCCGCCTCGCCTCGAACAACTCCTCGATACTTGTGTTGTTGATCAGCGTCATGAAGTGCATCGGTTCGGTGAAGACCTCGGGCAGCGACTCGGCGATGTAGGTCCCAGCCCCCGGCTTGGCACGAATGATTCCCATGACTGAAAGCGCTTTGAGCGCAGTCCGCAACGAAGGACGACTGATATTGAGCATCTCCGCCAGTTCGCGTTCGGGCGGGAGCCGGCTGCCGGCTTTCAATTCTCCCCGCGACAGCAGGTCCTTGATCCTCTGCACGACAAGCTCTGTTATTCCTGATCGATCGATCGGCGTCATGGCCGCGTTGATGTGACTCGAATTGCGATTCGACAAAGTTCCTCCTGTGTCTTTAGTGGAGGTGATTCAGATTTCAGATAGGGTGATGCTGGTCCCCGTTGAGACGGTCTTGTTAACTGGTAAGACCGGCAGACTATAAGACCGCCTTTCCTGGTTGTCAATGAACCATCAGGCCTTGACGCCGCCATTGACCAGCCAGCCGCCGTCGACGAAGATCGTCTGTCCGGTAATGTAATCGGAAGCATCGGATGCGAGCAGGACCGTTGCGCCTGCCAGATCGGACGGGGCGCCGGGCCGCCCCATCGGAATCACGCTGACTGCGCTTTCATACAAATCCGGGACTGAAAAAAAGGCATCGGTCATGCGCGTCCAGAAACGGCCAGGGGCTATGGCATTAACATTGATATTGTCTTTCGCCAGTTCGATCGCCAGCGCACGCGTCATCTGGCGCATTCCGCCTTTGCTGATCGTATAAAGTGCGATATTCGGAATCGAGATCTCGAAGACGATCGACCCGACATTGATGATCTTTCCCTTGCCCTGCCGGCGCATGACGGGTGCGGCCTCCTGACAGGCGAAGAATGCGCCCTTCAGATTGACGGCCATCAGAGTGTCCCAGTCTTGCGGGGTAAAGGTATCCAGAGGCCGGCGGTAATTGATCCCGGCGGCATTGACCAGGATGTCGAGGCGACCGAAATGATCGACTGTTTTTCCGATCATCCCGCGGACCGCATCGACATCTCCGACATCGGTCGGCAAAATCAGGGTTCTGACGCCAATCGCGCGAACCATCTCTTCCGCGGCAGCAAGTTCATCGGCCGTTCGAGATGCGATTGCAATATCGGCCCCGGCATGTGCCAGCGCCAGCGCCATCCCCAGCCCAAGCCCGCGACTGCCTCCCGTCACCAGAGCCACCCGGCCGTCAAGTCGAAAACTCGGCATCTGAAAGTCGTAATCCATTGGCATTTTTCGTTCAAAACTCATATCATATTCCTTAATTCAGATTGAAAGATTGAAGATTACAAAATCTACATATAGTAATCATTCGTCTTTTCGTCACAATACCTTGTGTGTAAAATATTCCTGATATGAAAAACAAACTTAGACTTAAAAGCATTTCCCGCATTGATACACATGACACGCACGGCTGGTATGTCCGAGTGAAGTACTTTGACAAACAGTACCGAAAATTCTTTTCGGACAATAAGTACGGCAACAAGCTCTCGGCGCTGGTGGAAGCCAAGAAATACCGGGATGAAGTCGAACAGAGCATCGGAAAACCCCGGACCGACCGCATGGTCACGACGACCAATCGCCGCAACCGGACAGGGATTGTCGGAGTTCGCCGGCGCGAATTTCCTGCCTTCGAGGTTCAGGCGTCGATCAGCCCGCGAAAGATCAAGAAGATACTCGTCCCGATCACGGACGGGAATGAGCAGGCGGCCTTCGAAGAGGCATGTCGCATCCGCCAGCGCCTGCTCGAGCGTTCTTATCAGGACGAAGACCGGATCGATTTCTGAAGGGTTCACAAACTTCGCAGGCGATCAAGCACGTAATAACCCATCATGGCCACGATGATGGTCGTCGCCACCCAGAGAGCAATCGTGACAAAGCGCGGCGGAGCGATCTGATTGGGCAAATGTTTGTGTCGCAGGTAGAGCGTGCTGATGCCAATCACCGGCAGCATCATCGCCTGCGCGATTCCTCCGGCGACAACCATCTTGACCGGGGACTCGAAGAAGAGATAGAGCCCAACCGGGATGACAGTCAGGATGACGACGAACAGGTTGCGATACTTCAGGCGTGTCCGGTAATCCTCCGCCTTGAATACTCCCATGAGGCGCAGCATATCCGGGAAGAGTCTTGAATGTGCTGCGGTGGCGGCGAAGATCGTCCCGTAGAGCGTGAAGATCGCCCCGAGATAAAAGAGCCAGAGCGACCATTCACCCAGCGTCTGCGTGTAAATATTGGACAATGTCGGGATCATATCGTTCGCCGACGGCACCTTGCCCATGCCGTGCAGAATACCGGCGCCGAGCAGGTAAAAGGCCACCGTCGCGACGGTGTAGATAATCATCGACGCGCCGATATCGAAGTGCATGACGCGGATCCAGCCGCGCGCCCGCGCATTCCATGCTGCTGTCTCCTCGATCTTGCCGGTAAAACGGGCATAACCTTTTTCGACGCACCAGTACGGATACATGAAAAGTTCGCTCGCTCCGACGCCTGTGATCCCGAAGACGGCGACCGCCGTCGAAAACCCCTCGCCCGGCATTTTGAATTTGAATCCTGCCCAGAACGCTTCCCACGAAAAGTACTGGGGCATGCGCACGAGCAGCAGCGCCGCCATAAACGTGAGCATGGTAAAGAGGCCGACCTTGAGCATGGCCAGCCGCTCGATACGTTCGTAGCCTCCGCCGAGCAGCAGCGCCAGCGTGATCCCAAAAAATATGAGCACCCAGATGCGAACCGGGACCGCCGGAATGACGAGATTCATGACCTGGGCCACGCCGCCGAACATCGCTCCGACCTGCAGCAATGTCAGCAGAGTCATAATCGCCCACATCCAGACAACCCAGTTGACTCCCAGTTTCGGCCCTGGAACGCGGTTGAAGCTGGACAGCCCGGTCTCTCCGCTGGCAATGATAAAGCGACCCATCTCAGCCTGCAGCGCCGGCTTGATGAAACAACTGAGAATGATCACCCACATTGCGGCGTAGCCGACCTGTGCCCCCAGCGTCGTCGTTGCGATCAGTTCACCTGATCCGACGATCGAAGCGGCCAGGATCATCCCGGGCCCGATTCGCCTGAGCGTGCTGAAGAAGGTCGTTGGCGGCTCGGCGATGTCTTCCGGAAGAAGTTGATACGGATCCTTGACGGATGGTTCTGATTCTTGTTCGGCGGATCTGGTTTCAGCCATCGGATATGTTCCAGTCTGTGTCTATGTTAATTGCGATGAGTGCTTTTGCTCCGGGCATTCTACACGGGTTGATTCGATAAGCGAATGTTCCCGGGACGGTCGAGCTCAATTGAGAAATTTTGAAAAATCGGGGAACCAGCGTATTCTAGGGACGTTATTAAATCGTCGGGGCAAGAATCAGCCATTTGAACAGTCTTATCTGGAGGGTAGATCTATGAGACGAAAACTCTTACTGACCTGTCCAATCATGCTCTGCCTGCTCGTTTTCGTATTCAAGGCCCTGCCAGTGGCTGGAACGCAAGACAAGGGGAAGGCCATCATCGCGGGCAAGGTGATGTTCAAGAGCGAGCCGGCGAAGGGAGTGGTCATCGGGCTGTACGACAAAAGCATCGTCGAACGAAATCCGAATCTCCCCGGCAGACGGGTCAAATCGCTACCGGACGGAACATTTCGCTTTACAGATTTGCCAGCGGGGACCTACTACCTGACCGCCATTGCCCCGGGCTTTGTCGTTTCGGGCGATGCCAATTTCTGGCCCGTCGGAAAGGCCAGGATAGTCAACGTTTCAGAGGGATCTACGATTGACGACCTGGAACTCGATCTCCGGCCTGGAGGGGTGATCACCGGGCGCGTAACAGATTCATCGGGCCGCCCGCTGGTCGAAAAGAGTATTGAACTCATCAGTCTCGACGAGAAAGGCAACCGAATCCCTTTCCGCGCGGGATGGAATCCTTACCTTCATAACACCGATGATCGCGGGATATACAGGATCTACGGATTGCCCGCCGGCAGGTACATTCCGAGTGTAGGCTATGAGAGCCGCCCGAACTCGATAAGCTTTACGCTCAACAGGCTCTATTATCAAAAAACCTATCATCCTGATGTGACGGATATTTCAAGGGCAAAAATCCTGGAATTGAAGGAAGGCGAGGAGATCACCGGAGCTGACATCATCGCCGGCGACGTGAAACGAACCTATGACGTCCGAGGTCGCGTGATCGATGAGGAGACGGGCAAGCCCCTGGCCGGAGTCGCCATCGAATACGGTTCATATGATACCGTGCGCAAGCGGATCGGCGCCTGGGGCGGTGGTGGCGAGCGAGCTGATGCGCAAGGCGAGTTCAGGCTGATCGGGGTTCTCCCCGGCAGTTACGCGGCTTTCCTGCGTACGGAAGAGAACAGCGACTATATCAGCGGTATCACACCGTTCTCGATCGACGATCGGGATGTAGAAGGAATAGAACTGCGCGCTTCGAGGAGCTCCGGTATAAGCGGCCACGTTATTTTCGAAGGTCCGGCTGATCCATCGAAGAGTCAGACTTCGACTCAATTGAGCATTGTCGCGGCTCCCGATCAGACCAACCTCGAGCGACCGAATATCGGAGTTTCGATGCCGCTGACGCAGGGGATGACTTTTCAATTGAAAGGTCTTCAACCCGGCAAACACCGCATCATTATCGACAATGATGCAGGAAAGGGCCAGAAGGTCGCCGTCACTCGAATCGAGAGAGACGGCGCGATTCTGCCCGATAATAAAATCGACCTCGGCCCGCAGGAGCAGGTCCGGAATCTGCGAGTCTTTATCACTGCCGCAGGCGGCGTAATCCGAGGCCAGGTCAAGCTGATCGGTGGCAGCATCCCAACAGGCTTCATGGTCAGAGCCATGGCAAAACGTCCCGGCGAAACCTCTGTCCAGCGATCCGGCGAGGTCGACAGTCGCGGCAACTTCGTGATCGAGAACCTGGCGCCGGGCGATTACGAGATCTACCTGACGGGATTCTCTTATGATCAACGATCGAACCAGACTCCGGAGGCTCGTAACTTTTTGGGTAGAATTTCAAAAAGCTCGGCCAGCGCGAGCGTCGGTTACGGATCAGAGACGCAGGTCACGATCACCATCGACCTGACGCGACCGGAGGGCAACCAATGAAATCCGTACGCGCCTGGGAGCGCAGGCATCCTTGCCTGCATAAAATCATGAAGATAGTCGTCCGAAATACATGCAGGCAAGGATGCCTGCGCTCCCAGGCGCTCACGGTTGCATGCGCTCCGTTGATACCTATTCTTTTCCTGGTAATAGTGTTCTTCTTATTTGCCCCTTCGCTAAAGGCGCAATCCGGCGGGATACTCAAGGGACGCGTCGTCGCCGAGGATGGGAGCGGTTTGCCGAATGTGACGGTTTCGATCGGGACAGTTGGCGGCAGCAGATCGAGCCGCCCGCGTTCGACGCTGACTGACGAGGAAGGCCGGTTCGAGTTCACGGACCTGCCATACACGAGGCATCTGATCACCGTCATGTCATCCGGAGTTTACGTTCAGCCCGTGCCCGAACCGGGCATGCGGGCGGAACATCTGCCTGGCGAGAACATCACGATAACCATGATTCGCGGCGGAGTGATCACAGGCCGAGTCACCGGTTCGGCCGGTGAGCCGATCATCGGCATACAGGTCAGCGCCATCCGTGTTCGCAATGAAGATGGATCACCGATTCGAATTACGGGCGCGGCCGGCTCGAAGTTTACCGATGACCGTGGGATTTATCGGCTTTACGGGCTGCAGCCGGGCACATATCTGGTGGTCGCCAATTTCGGACAGCGAAACAACTTCACCAACACGCCGTTCGACGGAGAGACGCCGACGTTTCACCCTGCTTCGACTCGCGATACGGCCGCCGAGGTGACAGTCAGCGCCGGCGGTGAGGTTGGAGGCATAGACATTCGCTATCGCGGAGATTCGGGCCACATCGTCAGTGGCACCATCACCGGGCCTGACGGCCAGGCCGGCGGAGGAGCGATGGCCTACCTTCTGTTCCCAGATACCGGCATTTCTGCAGGCTTGGGCATCACCCAGCGGGCCGGGGATGGATTCGAAATCCAGGGCATCGCCGACGGTGAATACGACATGATCGGGGCCCGGGACTTGTTCGGGAAAGAGTCCGGATATTTGTCGGATCCACGCAAAATCATCGTCAGAGGCAGTGATGTCACTGGAATCAATCTGAGACTGATGAAGCTGGCAACAGTGGAAGGCACGCTGAGTGTGGATGAAGAGAAAGATTCCTGTCCCGGAGTTCCCGCATTGAATGCGGAATCCGTGATCGTATCCAGTTATCGCGATCCGAAAAGCCTCAATCAGGCCAAACAGTTTTTCCTTTCGGTTCCGCCGCCAGTTTCACTCGATCCTTCTGGACGGTTCGTCCTTCCCAACATCTTCCCCGGTCGCAACCGCCTGCACTTTAGAATTCCCGAAGGATATTTCATACGGTCAATCAGTCAGGCGGCTGCATCGACCGGCAGAAATGCCCAATCAAAACCGGTTGAGAAGGATCTCTCGTCCGAATGGATCGATCTAAAATTTGGCGAAAAGTTGAGCGGTCTGAAAATCGTCGCAGGCAAGGGCGCCGGAACGATAGAGGGGCGCGTCACGCCCGAAAAAGATGGTGGGCGGCTGCCTTCACGATTGACGATCCATCTCATCCCGGCTGAAAAGGAGGCTGTCAACGAGGTGCAGCGTTACGCCGAAATGCCGGTTCGCGCCGATCGGAGCTTCGCCTTCTCGAACCTCGCTCCCGGAATGTACAAGCTGCTGGTTCGCCAGGTTCCCGCTGATCAATCCGCCGGATGGCCAGGGCCTCTGACCGCGCTCGACCCGCTTGAACGCGAAAAATTGAGAAAAGAAGCCGATGTCCGACCCTTTGAAATCGAACTGAAACCATGCCAGCGCGTGAGCGATCTGATTATCCGGTTTTGAGAGAATAAATCGTCCACCAAGGGCACGAAGAAAACACAAAGAGAGACCAGAGCCCTTTAACTTTGTGACACTTCGCGCCATTTGTGGATGTTTTTTAAAATTACTTCGACCAGACCCGCCTTTGACGACTCTAAGTGAACTGTGGACAGCAGCAGACTCCCGTTTGGCAGTATCTATTAATAATGGGAACACAAAACACTGGCACAGGAGGATTAGATGTCCAGAACAGATGGAGGAACGGTCGGCGGGTCGAGTGGATTTACCCGGCAAGTTAAACGGGGAGTGATAGCCATTTTCGCATTTGGGATGCTCGCTATTGCAGGCGACAGGCTGGGAATCGAATGGAACACTCTGGCGGCGATAATTGCGGATGCCGGAGAACCGCGGGTGTACGAACAAGTCAGCAGATCTGATTGCGGTTATCTGCAGGATCCCGACAGCGTGCATGAAGCAATGGCGCGCCACCGCGATCTGGTCGATCGGACGACCAGGAAAGTGAGCGATAATCTGCTGCACCTGACCGGCGCCGCACTGGTAGCGCCTCAGGATATGCCGCGCAAAAACTTTATCGACGACATACTGTTTGCGAGGATGGAGCGCGACAACATCATGTCGGCCGAGGTCTGCAGTGATGAAGAGTTCGTCCGACGTGCATGGCTTGACATCACGGGGCGCATCCCGGCGCCGGAGAACGTGACCGCATTCCTTGCCGACAGCAATCCGAACAAGCGCGATGCGCTGGTCGACAGCCTGGTCGGTTCGCCGGAGTACGTCGATAAATGGACGATGTTCTTCAGCGATCTGTTCAAGGTCACGGCCCGCTCGACCAACATCAACCGTTTCGACACTGGCCGGAATGCATTCTTCACCTATGTCAAGAATGCGATCAGCTCCAATAAGAGCTATGCCCAGATCGCAACCGAGCTGATCACCGCCAATGGCGACAGTTTCGTCAACGGCGAAGCGAACTACATCGTCGGCGGAACGGTGCCGATGGGACCGACTCAGGATACGATGGACGGAACAGCGGTCAATGTCTCGTCGATGTTTCTTGGGATCGGCGCGCTGGATTGCCTGCTCTGCCACAATGGCGCCGGCCATCTGGATGAAGTGAATTTGTGGGGTGCGAAGCGTACGCGAGCCGAGGCATGGGGCATGTCGGCTTTCTTCGCGCGAACTCGCAGGCAGCGACAGGTCATTTCGCAACAGCCGCTTTACGTCAAATTCATCGTTTCGGAAAACCCGACCGGTGAATACATGCTCAACACCGATTCCGGCAACCGCCAGCCTCGAAATCCGATCAACGGGTCGAACAGCGTCGCTCCGAGCTACATCCTCGGCGGCGGAAGCGTCAACTCGGGCGAGAATCGTCGCCAGGCGATGGCCCGGCTTGTGACCTCAGACAAGCAGTTTGCACGCGCTGCGGTCAACTACATCTGGGAAAAGCTGATGGTCGAGGCTCTCGTCTCGCCATCGAACGCATTCGATCCGGCGCGACTCGATCCGAACGCTGAACTGCCAGAAGGCTGGACTCTGCAACCGGCCAACGCCGAACTGCTCGAAGCTCTGGCCGATGAGTTCATCAAACAGAACTACAACATTCAAAGCCTGATCAGGCTGATCACCAAATCAACCGCCTACCAGCTATCATCTCAATACCCGGGCGAATGGAGCCTCGCGCTCGTGCCATATTACGCTCGCAAGTATGCGCGTCGCCTGGACGCCGAGGAAGTTCATGATGCGGTTCTCAAAGCGACCGGCGTCGGAGTGACCTACACTCTTGCGCAATCGTTTCGACGGCACGATCGCTTTCCAGATCAACTGGGCGATGCAGTTGCCGGACACGATCGAGCCGAACAACAACCGCCAGTCCAAGGCTTTCCTCGATTCTTTCATCCGCGGAGATCGCGACATCAAACCGCGTTCGATCGAACCGTCGATTCAGCAGGCGCTGAATCTGATGAACAACTCGTTCGTCATGAGCAGAATTCATCAGAACAATGCGGGATCGAACGTCTCGAAGCTGCTCGCCAACCAGGCGCTGTCTTCAGATCAGATTATCACTCAATTGTATCTGAACACGCTCTCGCGCAATCCGACGCAGGACGAGCTGAATGCGCTGGCGCCGCTCTTCACCTCGACGAGCCGCAGAGAGGCAACCGAAACCATCCAATGGACACTGATCAACAAGATGGATTTCGTCTTCAACTACTGAAGTAGAAAGTACAAAGTATAAAGTATAAAGGGAAGCAACATGGCGGATCATACAAAACACGGACACATCTGCGAGACATGCCGGCCGAAGCGGGCTGCCAATTCGATCCTCTCGGGTCCGGCGCTGGGGCGTCGGGACTTCTTCAAGCTGGCCGGAGCCGGCCTGACGGGTTATTTCCTCATGCCGACGCTGGGCAGCCAGGCCGCGGCAGCCATCCCGGCTGCGGCAAGCGGAGCCCATCTCATCGGCAAGGCGCGTAACTGCATCTTCATCCTCATGACCGGAGCGCCGAGCCAGCTCGACACCTTCGATCTGAAGGTCGGAAGCTGGACTCCATCTGATTTCAATCCGACCTCATACAACGGCGTCATGTTTCCGCAGGGATTGATGCCGAAACTGGCCGACCGGTTGAACAGTTTTGCGATCATGCGCAGCCTGCGAGCTCCCGCACTGGTGCATCCCTTGCAGCAGACATGGGCGCAGATCGCACGCAGTCCGACGTCGGCTCTGGGCAAGGTCGCGCCGAACATCGGCAGCGTGGCCGCGCTCGAATTCGAGCCTCAGCGCAAGGCGCATCAAAAGATGCCGGTCTTCGTTTCGATCAACACTGGCGGCGCGGTGGTCGGATCTGGTTATTTCAATGGACTCTACTCACCATTCGATATCAATGCCGATCCGCTGGGACTTGACAGTCTGAGCAACTCCGACGGACAGACCGTCTTCGAGAATCGCTACAGCGTGCTTCAGTCGATCGACACGGGGCTGAGGACGAACTCCCCGCTCGGAACCGATGTCGCGACGATGGGCAGTTTTTATGATCGCGCAAGGAACATGATGTTCGATCCGCAAATCGACGCGGCATTCAAATTTACGACTGAAGAGCAGCAGCGATTCGGCGATTCGACATTCGGCAACGGATGCATCATCGCTCGCAACCTTCTCAAGGGAGACTTCGGCACGCGCTTCATTCATCTCAATTTCGGCGGATGGGACCATCACGATCTGATCTATGACCGGACCCAGGGCATCTACCCTCTGGCGACCGGCCTGGACGACGGACTGGCGACGCTGCTCGATGATCTGGCGTCTTCGCCGGGCCTCAACGGCGGCACTCTGCTCGATGAAACGCTGGTCGTGGCCATGGGAGAGTTCGGCAGAACGATAGGCCCGCTGACCGGCCAGGAAGGCCGAGACCATTACTTCCAGCATTTCGCGGTCTTCGCCGGAGGCGGAGTCTCCGGCGGCAAGGTAATCGGATCGACGACAGCCGATGGAACCACGGTCGAAGATCCAGGCTGGTCGCAAAACCGCCCCGCAAGCTACGAGGACGTCGCCGCGACAATTTACTCGGCTCTCGGCATCGACTACCTCAAAATACTCGATGATGATCCATTCGGCAGAGGATTCGAATACGTGCCGTTCGCAAACGAAGGCGCATGGTATCCGATCAACGAGCTCTTCTCACGATCATTGCAGCCCCGCCCGGGACTGATTCCGAGGGATGGGGGTGGAAGGCGAATCCAAAATGAGTAGAAAGTAAAAAGTAGAAAGTAGAAAGTGAGTTTGTGATATCCGTGCAATGCTTTTATGCAAAGTGCGTCTACTTTCTACTTTCTACTTTCTACTTTCTACTTTCTACTTTCTACTTTCTACTTTCTACTCACCATAATTCTCAAATCTCTCACATTATTTCCGGTTGGGCCGGTGATGAGGGCGTCATTGAGGGCGTCGAAGAATGAGAAGGAATCGCTGTTCCGCAGGAATGCTTCGGGAGAGAGGCCCTTTTCGAGGGCTCTTGGGATTGTAGAACCATCGGCGACGGCCCCGGCGGCAGGGCTTTTACCGTCGATGCCGTCGGTACCTGCGCTGAGGAGAGCGACCTGGTCGAGAGAAACTTCGTGAAGATGCAACGCGGCGCGGAGCACGAACTCCTGGTTGCGACCGCCTTGTCCATCGCCACGGACCGGACAGATCACCTCTCCGCCCGAGAGCAGGCAGACTGTCCGGCCGGGATGCGTATCAGACAGCGCGCGAAGGCGCCTCAGGTGCTCAATCACCATCGTCTCGACATCGTCCTCAACCAGATCCTCAGCGATCACTGCATCAAGGCCGTAAAAATCTTCGGCGATCCGTTTGGCCTCAAGCAGAGCGCGCCGGTTATCCAGCAATAAATGATGTGAACGTATGGCTGCGGCATCGGAGCCAGGCTGCGGCATCGGGCGCAAATCTGCCGATCCGATCAGGGCGACAACCGCCGGCGGGAATTTCTCGATCAGACGATATTTTTCGATCAGGCGATGAAAATCATCGAGAGTCGATCGACCGGGCAGCGTGGGACCGGATGCGACCGAAGTCAGGTCGTCGTTGTTGACGTCCGATATAATTAGCGAGATCTGGCGAGAGCGAGGGGCTGCTTCGGCCAGTCTTCCGCCCTTGACGGCTGAAAGATGCCGGCGAATGACATTCATTTCCCCGATTACGGCGCCGCATTCAACCAGTGCCCGATTGACGGACCGCAGGTCATCGAGAGTAAGCGACGGATCGATCGGCGACTCGAAGATGGCCGAGCCCCCGCCAGAAATCAGAAAGATCGCCAGCGTGTCCGCAGCATCATTGTGACTAAGAAGTTCGCGCGCACGCATCGCCGCTTCGAGGCTGATCGCATTCGGCAGCGGATGACCTCCGATCAGAACCGGCAATCGCGCGGGCGCTTCTCCAGTCAATGCATTCGTGACGATAAGACCGGCAGTGATCCGGTCGCCGAGCAGATTCTCGACCGCCCGCGCCATTGCGACGCTTGCCTTACCGATGCTCAGGACGATCAGGCGACGATAATCACCCAGATTGCAGCGTTCATCACCGATCATCAGAGTTTCGCCAACGAGCCTCAACCGATCCCTGACTACCGATTCAACATCGATCGCCGCGAGCGTTCGCCGAAAGATGTCGATGGCCACCGATCGGAGATCGGCCTTCGAATCCATACGCATCCCTTTCTGTTTTCACTTGATCCACTCGCCGGCCAGAAGACCGAAAATATTGTGGTCGACGAAATGATCGTATAGCCACTCGGCCTGCCGCACGACGCCTTCACGCTTGAACCCGAGCCGTGCGGGGATAGCGCAGCTGCGCAGGTTTCCGGTCGCGCAGCGGATCTCGATCCGATTCAGCTGCAGATCGAAAAACGCATAATCGATCATCGCCGAACACGCCTTCGTGACTATCCCTTTGCCCTGATAACCGGCGCCGACCCAGTAACCGATATGGGTGACGCGATTAGTCCAGTCGATCGAGTTGTAACTGATAATGCCGGCCAGATGCTGTCGATACCAGATGCCCGCCACAAGCCCCATGTTTGCCGCCGATTGTTCGCGCGCGCTGCGTATGAAGTTGAGCGAATCCATGCGAGTCTTCTCTTTATCGAGCCATGGCAGCCACTGTCTCAGGTAATCACGGTTCCGATCAACCAGCGCAAACAGGTCGTCTCCGTCATTCTCTTCCAACTCCCGCAATTCGAGGTCTTTTTCGATTCCCAGACAAAACATTGTGTCACCTGCCTGCACGATATTGAGAGCGATCCAAAAGCATGATAAAGAATTCTACTCTCGATTCGCCGATTTATGGATATCAAACGAGACACTGGCCATTCACTTGCCGGACACTGAGATGATCTTCGCCGTAGGTTCTGAAAATCCGGTCAAAGTCAACTGCGTGGCAGAGGCGGCCCGGGCCTTCTGGCCACAGGCCGGCGCCATCGGTGTTTCGACAGATTCAGGCGTCAGCGCGCAACCGATGACCGATCATGAAATGTTGACAGGGGCGCTCAACCGGGCACGGCAGGCGCTCAAAAAGGTCGACGGTTCCAGTTATGGCGTTGGCGTCGAAGGCGGAGTCCACGATGACGAGGACGGACTCTGGGCCTATGCCTGGGTTGCCGTCATCGACCGCGAAGGGCGTACAGGCAAGGGACAAAGCGGCCGCTTTCTGCTGCCGGAATCTGTCGCCCGCCTCGTTCGCAATGGCATGGAACTGGGCGATGCCGATGATCAGATTTTCGGTAGAAATAATTCGAAGCAGAAGGAAGGAGCGATCGGAATACTGTCAGATGGTCTTATCAAGCGACTCGACCTCTACAAGCCGGCTGTCACTTTTGCTCTATTGCGATTTCTTCATCCGGAATTTTACGATGCGTGATGCTCGATCACGTTGATAGTACTCAAAGCCGGTGCGTCGAGCATGGATTTGACGGCAGTGATGAGGTGATGGCCCTCGCCTCCTGATTTGTCCACGAAACGATCGATCCCTGAGGTCATCTTGTCAGGCAGGTGATATCCGTTGACGTTCGCGCTCAGCGCGATGATCGGCACTCCACCGATCTTTCCACGTTCCCGGCGAATCAGACGAGCCAATTCCACGCCGTCCAAAACCGGCATGTTCAAATCAGTAATGATCAGATCCGGCTGATGCGCCACGGCCTGCATGAACCCTTCATCGCCATCCCGCGCCGTGACGACTATGTATCCCAGATGCCGGAACAACTCGGTCAAACTTAACCGCATGTTCTGATCATCCTCAACTATTAATATTTTATGTCTTCGGTCCGACATTTATACTGCCCTCCCGATTTGACCTGCCCTTGACAAGCCTTTCTCATGACCGCACTAAGTTAGATTAAATTGAGGCAATGGCCGTGCCAAGGATTAAAACTGAACTCTAATCTATGAAATCATCAAGCCTTTCATCGGGTTAGAGCTGCTCTGTTCTGAAATGATGCGGGTGAAAACAAACTAGAAAGTGTAGCTTTTTCGTTCGTTTTAGTATTAGAAGTGTTCTTTCTTTACACAGTTCAGTACCCGATTGATCGCCCTCCCAGTCGTGGGTCGGCGCCGCCGAGACGAATGCCAGTCCTGGCATCGATCATAATGCCTTCGGCATCGCCCATTTGACGCGGCCTGTCAACCAGCCTGTGCCCCATCTCGATCAGTCGCGTGCGTGTATCGGGTGAGAGGCCATAAGGTTCATAACGAACCTCATCGGGCATCCATTGGTGATGGATACGCGGCCATTCGATTGCCTGTTGAATGTTCATCCCATGATCGACGATATTGATGATGACCTGCATGACAGTATTTATGATTGTCGGGCCACCCGGACTGCCGACAGCGAAGAGCAGATTGCCGTCCTTGAGCACGATCGTCGGAGTCATCGATGAGAGCGGACGCTTGCGAGCGGCCACAGCATTGGCTTCGCCCTGGATCAGCCCGTAGAAATTGGGAGATCCCGGTTTGGGCGCAAAATCATCCATCTCGTTGTTGAGCAGAATGCCCGTCCCTTCGACAGTGATCTTGTTGCCATAGCTGTCATTGAGCGTGTAGGTATTGGATGCGACATTGCCGTCCTTGTCGACCACGGTGAAATGGGTCGTCTCGTCGGATTCGTATGCGACCGGATCTCCGTGTCGCACATCGACAGAGGTCGACGCGCGATTCGCATCGATCGTGGCCGCCATTTTGTCCGCGTATTTGCGTGAGATCAGCCCGGCCACCGGAACCTTGACGAAATCAGGATCGCCGAGGAACTCGGCGCGGTCGGCGAATGCTCTGCGCATCGCCTCGACCATCAAATGTAACGCCTGTGACGATCCGGCGCCCATCGACTTCAAATCATAACGTTCAAGAATATTGAGCATCTGGATCATGGCGACACCGCCCGAGGACGGCGGCGGCATGGTAATGATCTCGTGGCCGCGATAGACGCCGCGCAGCGGTTCACGCTCGACAGGCTTGTAGGCCATGAGGTCATCGACCGTCATCCATGCATTGCCAGAGGGAGGTTGGCTGACTGGCCGGCCGCCTTGCGCATGCTCTCCTCGATCAGCCGGGCAGTCTTCCCCTCGTAAAATTCGCGCGGACCCGATTTGATCATCCTCGCAAAGACTCCCGCCAGTTCGGGTTGCCTGAAGATCTCACCGGTTTCGTATGGCCTCCCGTCGCGAAGAAAAATCCGCTTCGTTTCGGGATAGCGAGAAAGAGCCTCTCTTGATCCCTTGAGGCTTCTTTCCAGTTGATACCAGACGGGGAATCCATCCGAAGCCAGCCTGCGCGCCGGTTCAGCCACAGTGGCCCATTTCATGGTCCCGTATTTTTCAAGCGCGTATGCAAGGCCGGCGACCGTTCCGGGAACTCCAGCTGCCTGATGGCCATATGTCGATGACTCCTTGATGTATTCGCCCTGAGCGTCAAGGTAAACATTGCGGTAAGCCGCAGCCGGCCCCATCTCGCGGTAATCGATTGCAGTCGCCTTTCCGTTGGCGAGGCGAATGACCATAAATCCTCCGCCACCCAGATTGCCCGCCGAAGGCCAGACTACGGCCAAAGCAAGGCCCACGGCGACAGCGGCATCAACCGCATTCCCGCCACGCTTGAGGATATCGACGCCAACCTGAGAAGCGATTTCGCTGACGGACGAAACCATCCCGTGCTTTCCCCGCTCGGGATCGCGCGATGCCGCATGGGTGGCAACCGACGGCGTAAATCGAACCGGCGCGGTCAATAACGACAGTAACAGAGTCAGTGAAAGGGCGAATGCGATCTGTTTTCTGATTCTCATGGGTTTCTTTCCGGTTTTTGGGCGCTCGCTGACGCTCACGTTTCGATCGAATCGATCGGATAGACTTGCAGGAATATAGCTTCGATATCCGCGGCCATCTGATGTCCGCGGACGATGAGATCGCGCAGTTCCACGCGATGAGTGCTGTTGAGTTCTTCATCATTAATCGTCAGCAGCAGGCTCAGGACGTTGTAAGCTGCACCGCGCAAAGCCGCAAGCGCCAGTTGCGCGCCAGAAGCCAGTTCAGCGAGCACAGCCGGGTTGACAACCTCTGAGAGCTCGAAGAGCAGTTCAATGACTCCGAAGGCGCTCTGCGCTACCCGCTGTGGAACGGCGATCGCGTTCTTCGTAGCCTCTTCGATGGCGAACGTGCGGGCCAGCTTTTCGCCGTCGGTCTCGCGTGGCAGCGCGATCGCATCTTCGAGACTCATCCGGCTCTCAGCCGCTTCCTCAACGGCCAGTCGCAGGTCCGCGCCAAGTTGATCGAGCTGATCAAAAACACCCTCGACATCTGCCTTGACCTCCTGCCTGTGTGAAATCGTCAAATTGCAGACCATGGCGCCAAGAGCGGCGGCAAGCGCGCCGGCATAGGCGGCGACGCTTCCCCCATCAGGAGTCGCAGCGCCTTCGGCAATTTCATTGGCGAAACCGTCCAGGGTCCTGGAATCAGGCACGGACGATTCATCTTCCTTGAACGCTTCCGGCTCGACCGGTTTTTCGGAATGATCGACCCAGGTCCATCCGGCCCGCTCGAGCTCCTTCTGCAACCGGTGTTCGAGAATCAAGTCTTCGCTGAAATCTTCGATCCGCAGGAAGAAATCGGCGCAGGCATTGAGTGCGGATTGAGGAATCAAACCGGTGATCTCACTGCCGGCCACCATCACTCCATACCGTTCCGCCTCGCGCCTGACAAATTCAAAAACGCGAAAAACCGGAGTCGACTGATAATCGACCAGATTTATCGAGACCTGAACCTGCCTCCGGTTTCTGAGATCTATCCCAAGGGCTTTGACATTCTGTAACCCGCCGTCACGACCACGGACGGCCCTTGCGATCTTCTTGGCAACGGACAGATCCTGTGTCGCAAGATTGATGTTGTATGCGATCAGCGGGGCTCGCGCAGCGATGGCAATGGCTCCGGCGGTCGGATGAACCATTGCTTCACCGGCATCCGGGAATCGATCGGGATTTCTGGTGATCTCATCGCGCAGTGCTTCGAAACCTCCGCGCCGCACATCAGCCAGATCGGTTCGATCAGGTTCGAGCGCCGCCTTCTCGTAATAATAGACGGGAATCCGCAGTTCGCGAGCGATGCGGTCTCCGGCACGGTGAGCCAGTGCAACGCACTCATCCATCGTCACGCCGCGGATCGGCACAAACGGCAGGACATCGAGCGCGCCAATGCGCGGATGTTCGCCGGTGTGGCGGTTCAGATCGATCAACTCGACGGCCGTCGAGGCCGCTCGAATCGCGGCCTCGACGACAGCTTCGGGCAGGCCGGCAAAAGTGATCACCGATCGATTGTGATCCGGGTCCATATCGCGATCCAGAACGAAAACATCCGGCGCCGATGCGATGGCGCGCACGATCAGTTCGATCTTCTCTTCATCTCGACCTTCGCTGAAGTTGGGAACACATTCGACGATCTTGTTCATAGTGATACCCGCTGCGGCAGTCAGCATGCACTTGCGCATTCGCGCCGAGCCCTGTACGCTCCCTGAAATTTCAAACCTGAGACCGCAAAAGAATAGTACAGGATTGGCCGGATTTCGACAGGATCGACGTTTTTTTTCAGAATACTGAGGGGAGTGGACCGAATAATGACAAATGGATTACCGCAGACATCTAAGAACGGTTCGCCGTCTGCATATCATGAGTCGAAGATATGGGCGGTCATCGGCGCCTCATCCGCCGGGACGATGATCGAATGGTATGACTTCTATATTTTTGGCAGCCTCGCAGCGATACTGTCGCCGCTCTTCTATCCGCCCGGCAACGATACCGTGGCGATGATCGCCTATCTTTCGACCTTCGCCGTCGGATTCATCGTCCGGCCGTTTGGCGCTATCTTCTTCGGCCATATCGGAGACCTCGTCGGGCGCAAATACGCCTTTCTGGTGACCATGGTTCTGATGGGCGGAGCGACAGCTGCAATCGGACTGCTGCCGACTTATCAAACGATCGGTATGGCGGCGCCCATCATCCTGATTCTGATCCGCGTGCTGCAGGGGCTCGCGCTGGGCGGAGAATACGGCGGCGCCGCCGTCTATGTCGCCGAACACGTGCCTGACGACAAACGAGGTTTCTATACCAGCTTCATCCAGATCACGGCCACGCTCGGGCTCTTCGTCTCGCTCGCCACGATCCTCGCAGTACAGTCGTCAATGAGCCCGGAGGCATTTCGCGGCTGGGGCTGGCGAATCCCTTTTCTGGTCTCGATATTTCTGGTCATCGTTTCGCTCTATATCCGCATGCGGATGAGGGAATCGCCGATCTTTCACCACCTCAAACTCCAGGGGAAGACCTCCGAGACCCCGCTCAAGGAGAGTTTCGGCAACAAACGCAACTGGAAAGTCATTCTGATCGCGCTTTTCGGAGCGACCGCCGGTCAGGGTGTCGTCTGGTACACGGGGCAGTTCTATGCGCTCTTCTATATGCAGAGCATCCTCAAGGTGAATGTGCAGACAGCCAACATCATCGTGGCCGTCGCACTGCTCATGGGAATGCCGTTCTTCGTCTTCTTCGGCTCGCTTTCCGACAGGATAGGACGCAAAAAGATCATGATGGCCGGGTGTCTGCTGGCAGTGCTCAGCTATTACCCAATCTATCGCGGCATGGAGCACGCGGCAGGGAACAATATCGTGAGCCTGCAATCGGCGAAGAATCCGCTGACGGGCGAGATCAAACTGACGCCGCTCTCTCGCGCCGCCGACGGATCGATCGTCCCGGCCAAAGAAGCGCCGGATCCCAACATCACAGTGCTCACTCTGCTCATCTTCCTGCAGGTCATCTTCGTGACCATGGTCTATGGTCCGATCGCCGCATATCTGGTCGAAGCCTTCCCGGCCAGGATCCGTTACACTTCCCTCTCGCTGCCATATCACATCGGCAACGGAGTCTTCGGCGGCATGCTGCCGGTCATCGGTCTGGCGATCTGCGCCTCGACAGGCAATATCTATTCCGGTTTGTTATATCCTATGGCCGTGGCCACGATCACCTTCATCGTTGGTTCCACCTTCCTCAAAGAGACAAAACACGTGAAGATCTGGGACGAGGTCTCGTGAAACCATAAAAGTAGTGGCTGACGTGCATCCCGGGCGCAATAATCGGCATCGTTACCCGTTCATGTGTCGTCGAAACAGCGGACGGTCGATAAAATGACGCGCCGGCCGGGCAGCATATTGTAAAACGAGGTGGAACTTGCAGTTACAGGCTTTTCGATCGATAGGATCTATAATCGCTATCTTATTAATATGTATCCCAGGCGCTTTCGCTGACGATCAAACCGGAAAGAAAACGCCATCCAGCCCGAAACGGATCAGCTTCAGCGAAGCCTTATCGCTGCTCGAAAACGAAGAGGAGGGAAATCTCTCTCATCAGCCGAGACGTTTTTCGAGAACGCGTTTGCGCGACGGCAGAGTGCTTGAAACCTTCTATCCGCTGACAACTCCGGCTCGATCGGGAAAGGCGCGAAGAATCACCGTTGCCGGTTATGGAGTGATCTACGAATCGGAAGCCGCCCTGCGAGAAGCCACCCGCCCGCGTCATATGCTGGAAGATCTCATCCCTGATGGAAACGAGATCGTCAACAATTTACCTCAATTGGTCGAACGACTTGAGAATCGACTTCGTCTTGGCAGGGGCAGGCTCGATTTCACGCGAGCCAGCCTGCGCCGCATCGACGCCTGGCTCGCCGGCTATCAGCGCTCACGAACAACTGCCCAGACCGATCCGCTCCTTTTTCAGGAGCTGACTGCCTACTATGGCGAAACGATCCGCCGGCTGCTCAACGGCCAGTGGCGCATCCATAACGAGCGCGTCGGCAATTCCCACGTACAGACCGAACCCAATATCAGATACTCCGCCGGCGGGGCCTCCCGTGAACTTAAACCATGGAGCAGCGTGATCAGCGCCCTCTACGACGAAGATAACCGCGGCATCGGATTGACCAGAGTCTTAGATAGTGATTTAAAAGTAGAAAGTAAAAAGTAAAAAGTAGAAAGTAGAAAGTTCCTTCGACACACGCACATAACATTTTAGTGCATGCTGCATTTCTACTTTCTACTTTCTACTTTCTACTTTCTACTTTCTACTTTCTACTTTCTACTTTCTACTTTCTACTTTCTACTTTCTACTTTCTACTTTCTACTTTCTACTTTCTACTTTCTACTTTTCCTGTTATCTTACGCACCATATGGTGACAGATAACATCACCCAGATATTGATCAATTGGCGGAATGGAGATCCTGAGGCGATCAATCAACTCATGCCGCTGGTGTATGACGAATTGCGCCGTCTGGCCCGCGGATACTTGCGCAAACAGCCGTATCACGAAACGCTGCAGCCGACGGTTCTGGTACACGAAACGTTCCTCCGAATGGTCAATCAGCAGGAGGTGAGTTGGGAAAGCCGGGCCCAGTTCTTCGGCCTGGCGGCGACGCTCATGCGGCGCATTCTGGTCGATCACACCAGAGAGAAGATGGCGGCCAAACGCGGGGGAGGCGAGATGAGAGTTTCGTTGAGCCAGGCCGACCGATTCAACCCCAAAACCGATGTCAACCTGATCGCCCTCGACGACTCATTGAAAGAACTGGAAGAACTCAATCCCCAGCACGCCCGCATCGTCGAACTGCGCTATTTCGGCGGTTTGACGATCGACGAAACTGCCGAGGTGATGGGGATATCTCACGCCACAGTTGAGCGCGGCTGGAGCCTGGCTCGCGCCTGGCTGCGACGCCAGATTCAAAATTGACCGGCTTGAAAACCTGTCCATAAAGAATCGACCACCTCGCCGGGCCAGTGAATCCGGCCTTGAGTAAGACCGATGGCAACCACTAAAAGCAAAAAGAGCACTCCCCGCAAACGCGGAGCATATGTGGTCTTCATCAGCCACTCGTCGGTTGATCTGTGGATCGCAACACAGATGGCAAAGGAGATTCGCATGGCGGGCGGCTCGCCCTGGCTGGATGAACTGGATCTTGAGGGCGGAGACCTGATCAGAGAGCGGATCCTGCGCGGAATCGACTCGTGCCGTGAAGCAGTTGTCCTGATCACCCCACAGAGCATAAAATCTGACTGGGTTTCTTTCGAGATTGGCGCCGTATCGATGCAGCGCAAACGCGTGACACCGATACTTCAATACGTTCCACACGATCAGCTCAAGATTCTGGCCGACACCAGGTCACTCGACCTGAACAGGTTCGACCAGTATCTGACGCAACTGAAACAGCGCATGCGCAGACGGTGACCGTCCGCAGGAAGGCAATCATGGCCTATAAAATCTTTATCAGCTCTACTCAGAACGATATCGAACTGGCCAGGGATGTCGCTCAACGCCTTGAAGCCGCCGGCGTTCGCGTCTACCCGGTCGACAAAACCGCCGTGCCCGGAGAGCGGATATCGACCAGCATCAATCAGTCGCTGCGCGAAGCCGATGAAGTCTTTATGATCATGACGCGGGACTCCGGCGACAGCCCCGGCCTGATCTCTGAAATGGGCAAGGCTTTTTCGCTGCGCAAACCGGTCACCCCCATCCTGGTCAACATCGATTTGAAGAATTTGCCAACCGTACTCAGTCAGGTCGAAGGCATCAAATACGGCGAACTTCCAGACTACATCTCAAAGCTGGTCGAACGAATCGCACTCGAAAAAGCCAGTTGACCCCATTTAATTCATCTTCCAAAAGCGATGTCCGGGCACGACCTTGCGTCTGGTCGGAATCCACAGGGATAAATATGAGCCAACAATACGAGCATCTGCTGATCGAGACAACCGGGCAAGGTGTACGGACGATCACACTCAACCGCCCGGACAAGTTGAATGCGGTCAACATCCGTCTTTCTGACGAATTGCCGGTGGCAATCGAGGAAGCATCAAGTGATGACGCGGTTCGCGTGGTGGTGATCACAGGTGCGGGTCGCGGTTTTTGCGCGGGACTTGAGCTCTCGCCCGCAAACATCTCCGCCATGACCGAAAGGCGCACTGCATCGCGCCACGAGCGTCTCGACGACCTGCACTGGGTCGGCCGCTGGGTCCTTGCCGTCTCGAACTGTGACAAGCCGGTCATCGCGGCCATTAACGGCCCCTCGGTCGGCGCCGGTTGCGGGCTCGCGCTTTCAGCCGATATCCGTTTGATGAGCGATGCCGCGACGGTGAGCACTGGCTATGCGCGGATCGCACTCTCGCCCGATGCCGGAGTCAGCTATTTCCTTCCGCGACTGGTTGGAGTTTCACGCGCCACCGAACTGATCCTCACCGCGCGCGACATCAAGGCGGACGAGGCCGAAAGAATCGGACTGGTCAGCCGCGTCTTCCCGGCGGAGAACTTTCAGCAGGCGGTTGCAGAATATGCAGGAACGCTCGCCGCGGGCCCTCCGTTCGCGCTGACCCTGACCAAACGCCTGCTCCGCGATGCGCCAGACACTGACCTGCTCTCGCAGCTCCGCCGCGAACTGAGCGGCATCATGCAATGCTTCACCACTAATGACGTGGCCGAAGCCATGCAGGCCTTTGCTGAAAAACGACCGGCCAAATTCGCGGGAAAATAGTGGACAGTGGGCAGTGGGCAGTGGGCAGTCAGTCGCTTCAAGTCAAGTATGATGTGGCAATGTCTTCGTACTTTCTACTTTCTACTTTTTACTGCCCACCGCCCTCTGCCTGCTGCCTGCTATCTTCTACTCATTCATCCCCGAGTGAGATTCCCAGATCGCGCGCGGTCATAATGACGTCGTAATCCGGAGGGATGCATTTGCGCTCGCGAATTGCGCGTTCAAGCGGAACGGTGACAATGGTCGATGACTGATAGGCGACCATGACGTTGCGTTCTCCGCGATCGATGGCGCGGATAGCGGCGGCGCCGAATCGCGTCGCGAGCAGCCTGTCGGAGGTCGTCGGCTGGCCTCCGCGCTGCAGGTGGCCGAGCACCAGCCAGCGAGTCTCATAGCCGGTCATCTCTTGAACTTCGGCAGCCACGCGTTCGGCGATCCCGCCAAGACGCGGCTCTCGACCGGCCTCACGCGCCTGGTAAACGCGCTCACCGCCGACCGGGACTGCGCCCTCGGCCGCCACGATGATCGCGAAGTTGCGTTTGCGATGCCAGCGTTCGCGGACTTTGCGGACTATCGATTCAATCTTGAACGGAATCTCTGGCAGCAGAATGACGTCGGCGCCGCCGGCCATACCCGAATAGAGCGCGATCCACCCGGCATATCTTCCCATCACCTCGACCACCATCACCCGTTCGTGGGATTCGGCCGTCGCATGCACCTTGTCGATCGCGTCGGTCGCCGTCGTGACGGCGGTGCTGAATCCGAATGTCATCTCGGTCGCCATCAGATCGTTGTCGATCGTCTTCGGAACGCCGATGATCGGAATCCCCATCGACGCCAGACTGCTCGCGATTCTCAGCGTCCCGTCTCCGCCAATGACGACCAGCGCCTCAAGCCCCAGCCTGTGAAATTCTTCGACCACACGATGCGAAACGTCCACCTGACGGGTCACTCCATCTTCGTCGACCTTCAGGCTGAACGGATTGCCCCGATTGGTCGTACCGAGTATCGTGCCGCCTGTATGGATGATCCCTTTCACGTGATGCCGGTTCATCGGATAGACTCGATCGTGGTGGAGCAGCCCCTCAAATCCGCGCTCGATCCCGAAAACCTCCCAACCACGATTCAACGCCCCAAGGACAATCGCTCGAATCACTGCATTCAAACCCGGACAATCACCGCCTCCCGTGACAAGCCCGATCCTCTTCGTTCCTCGCCCGCTCCCTCGTTCCACGCTCTGACTTGTTCCATTACTCATAACCTGACCAGTTTAATTTTCATCCGGTAAAGTTCAAAGCGAAAAATATTCACTCCCCTTTTTACTGATCTTCCTTACTCCTACAAAATTACCCTGCTCTTGCCGTCACTTACCATTTTCGTTAAGATGAAGGGACTGAATGAACGCTCATTCAGCACATCTCCGCCGACAACGGTAAATCTATGGAAAACAAGCCGAAAGAGGTAGCCCGGAGGCCCGAGACAGCCGAGGAAAAAATGAGGTACGGCAAATCGGAAGCGATCCTGCGCGCTGCGGCAAAGGTCTTTGCGAGATCGGGGTATTTCAATGCGAAGGTATCAGAAGTAGCAAAGACGGCAGGCGTGGCGGATGGAACGGTCTATCTTTATTTCAAGAACAAAGACGACCTGCTGACGTCGATCTTCAATTGGGCGATGGAGGAGTTCATCGCAAGCGCGAGAAAGGAAATGGCGGAAGCAGCCGATCCACGAGAGAAGTTGCGCCGGTTTGCGCAACTGCATTTTAAGTTATTCGAGCGAGAGCGGGATATCGCGATCGTTTTTCAGATCGAATTGCGACATTCAACGAAGTTCATGGAGCAATTTTCGACGACGTATCTGGCCGAATATTTGGAGATATTGCGGGATATCATCGAGGAAGGCCAGCTGACGGGTATATTCCGCAAGCAACTGAATTCGAAAGTAGTGGCCAAGTTCCTGTTCGGAGTAATGGATGAGATGGCGACCAACTGGGTGCTGAGTCACAAGAATCACAGCCTGACCGCGATGGTCGAGCCGGTGCTAGACATCTTTTTCAATGGAGTGATGGAAAGCAATGCCTGATGAAAACCGATCGTCAGATACGAATGCCGCTGCGTCCATCAAAACGCTGATTGATCTATTCCGGTTCGCGACGGCACGCGACAAGGAAGATCTGATCAATTACAAGAAGGACGGCACGTGGCGATCGATATCGACCAGCGAGTTGGCCGCGACTGTGAGAACCGTTGCGATGGGGCTATATGCGCTTGGGGTGCGGAGCGGCCACCACGTCGCCATCCTCTCGGACAATCGTCCGGAATGGACGCTGGCGGATCTTGGAACGCTTGCCTGCGGCGCGGCCGACGTGCCGATATATGCTACACAGGCTCCGAAACAGGTCGCTTATATCCTCAACGATGCAGGCGCCGAGGTGCTTTTCATATCGGATCAGGCTCAGTATGAGAGAGTGCGCGAAGCGCTGCATACGGTACCGCGGCTACGGGCCATTGTTTCGTTCGATCGCGTTGAGGCTCCGAGCGGCAAGGTCATGAGCTTCGAGGATTTTCTCAACTGGGGCCGCGCCGCCGATGAAGCCGAGCCCGGCCTCTACGATACACTGAGCGAATCAACGACCGAAGAGACTCTCGCCACTCTGATCTATACTTCCGGCACGACCGGCGAGCCGAAAGGCGTCATGCTCACGCACGGCAACCTGGTCAGCAATGCGCTGACCAATGTCAAAATAGCTCAGTTGCATGAAGGCGAGGTGGCTCTCAGCTTTCTGCCCTTTTCGCACATCTTCGAACGAACGACGATTTACATGTATCTCTACGGAGGTATAACGATCTATTACGCGCAGAGCGTGGATACTGTCGCCCAGGACCTGGCTGAGGCGCGGCCGAACTTCATGACCAGCGTTCCGCGCCTTTTCGAAAAGATATATGCCCGCGCGATGGAGAAGGCCGAAGAGGGCGGCAGGGTGAAATTCGCGATAGCGAGATGGGCTGTCAGGATCGGAAAAGAGTGGGCAAGGATCACGAGCGAAGGCGGCAGTCCGGAACCGTGGCTGGCGATCAGGCACAAACTGGCCGACGCCCTGGTCTTCTCGAAATGGAAACAGGCGATGGGCGGACGGATCAGGGCGCTGGTCTCGGGCGGAGCTCCGCTGGCGCCGGATCTGGCCCTCGTCTTTTACGGAGCCGGCCTGCCCATCTATCAGGGCTATGGCCTGACCGAAAGCTCCCCCACAATTACAAGCAATCATCCAATTTACAACCGGCTCGGTTCGGTCGGCAAGCCGATTCCCGGCGTTGAGGTGAAGATCGCCGAAGACGGTGAGATACTCTGCTCCGGACCGAACGTCATGCGCGGGTATTACGGGCGAGAGGAAGAGACCGCGGAGACGCTCACCTCGGATGCCGATGGCAAAATATGGCTGCACACCGGCGATGTCGGCTATCTGGACCACGATGGCTTTCTATACATCACCGACCGCAAAAAGGACCTGATCAAGACCAGCGGCGGAAAATACATCGCGCCACAGCCGATCGAAAGCGCCATCAAGCGGAGCCGTTTCGTCAGTCAGGTGGTGGTCATCGGCGACCAGCGCAAGTTCCCTTCCGCGCTCATCTTCCCGAATCTTGAGGTTCTGAAGAATTACGCCGTTCAGCAGGGTATCGAATACCGGGACGTCGCCTCGCTGGTCAGGGATCCGCGGATCATCAAGCTTGTTCAAAGCGAAGTCGAACGCAACACGGACGACCTTTCGCAGTACGAAAAGATCAAGGCGGTACTATTGCTGGAGAGTGAAATGACCATCGAAAACGGCGAATTGACGCCGACGCTGAAGGTCAAACGCCGCGTCGTAACGGAACGCAACCAGAAATCGATCGATCAGCTTTACTCCGAAAAAGAGGCGGAGCATACCGGGATTGCCGCGGGAGAATGAAAAAGAGAGTTGAGATACAAGATGCTGCCGATAAAACTGAAAGTCACGTCGATCGTGAAGTACACACCGGATGTCTGGAGTTTTTCGATGACTCCGTCACTGGGGGCCCGGCCCGATTTCGTCGCCGGGCAGATCGGCATTCTATCACTTGAAGGTTACGGCAGTTCTTATCTCGCCTTCGCATCGGCGCCAGAAGATCCAGAGATCGAATTTCTGGTTCGCCGCGGCCAGCCGACCAGGGTCGCCGGTGCACTGTTCGAACCGGTGACACCCTCCACGGTCATGCTCAAGGAGATCGTCGGCCAGGGCTTTCCGGTTGAAAAATATATGGGCAGCGATCTGGTCTTCGTCGCCATGGGAACCGGCCTGGCCCCCTTGCGTTCGGCGCTGCGCCACGTCTTTCCGATGCGCGAAAAATTCGGACACCTGGTCGTGGTTTACGGGGCCCGGACCGTCGACGAATTCTGCTACCAGGAGGAGATGGCCGCCGACTGGCGCATGCATGGCGTCGAGCTTCGCCAGGTCATCAGTCAACCCAGCAAATCGGACTGGAGCGGCCCGACAGGTTACGTCCAGAGCCTGCTGGACAACCTCATCCCGGAATTGAACGATCCCGTTGCTCTGATATGCGGATCGAATGAAATGATCGAACAGACAAAAACGAGACTCGTCGAACTGGGATTCGACGCTCAAAAGATTATGACCAATTACTAGGAGAAACAGACCATGCAGATCAAGAAAGCCGCGGTACTCGGCGCCGGTGTCATGGGCGCTCAGATCGCCGCTCACATAGCCAATGCGGGAATTCCGTGCCTGCTGCTGGACATTGCGCCGCGGGAGCTGAAGCCCGAAGAAAAGGACAAAGGGCTGGCGCTCGAATCGCGAGCGGTGCGCAACCGCATTGCTCAAGCCGGATTCGATGCTGCGGTCAAGGCAAAACCCGCCGCATTTTTCTCGCCCGAAACGGCAGCGATGGTAACAGTCGGCAACTTCGAAGACGACCTCGCGGCCTTGAAGGATTGCGACTGGGTGATCGAAGCGATCATCGAAAATCTTGAAATCAAGCGATCGCTTTTTGAAAGCCTTGAACAGCACCTGGCCCCGCAGGCGATCGTCAGTTCGAACACCTCCGGCATCCCGATCGCGGCGCTGGCCGAAGGGCGCAGCGACAACTTCCGCAAACGTTTTCTGGGCACCCATTTCTTCAATCCACCACGTTATCTCTACCTGCTCGAAATCATCACGACGCCCGAGACCGACCCCGAGGTGACCGGGCTGATCGAGAAATTCTGCGATCAGACGCTCGGCAAGGGCATCGTCTATGCCAAAGACACGCCGAATTTCATCGCAAACCGCATCGGGACCTTCTCGATGCTCGACGCGATCAAGGTCATGCTCGAAGGCGGCTACACGACCGAAGAGATCGACGCACTGACAGGCCCCGTCATCGGCCACGCTAAAAGCGCCTCTTTCCGCACGCTTGACGTAGTCGGACTGGATACCTTCGCTCACGTCGCGCGCAACCTGTACGACGCCACGCCTGATGACGAAAAACGCGAGACCTTCAGGTTCCCCGACGTGCTGGCGAAGATGGTCGAGAACAAGATGCTCGGCAACAAGACCGGCGGAGGATTCTTCAGAAAGTCCGGCAAGGACATCCAGACGCTCGACCTCAACACATTTGAATACCGCGAGCGTCAGAAACCCAAATTCGCTTCGCTCGACGCGGCCAAACAGATCGAAAATCTCGAAGAGCGGTTGAAGACTCTTGTTTATGCCCGGGATCGCGCCGGCGAGTTCCTCTGGCGAACGACTTCGGAGTCGCTGCTCTACGCCATCGCCCGCATCCCCGAGATCGCAGACAACATCGTCGAAGTCGATAATGCGATGAAATGGGGGTTTGCCCACGAGCTCGGCGTCTTCGAGACCTGGGACGCGATCGGCGTCGAAGCATCAGTCGCCAGGATGAAGGAAGAAGGGAAGACCGTGCCGCCCGCCGTCGAGAAGATGCTCGCCGCCGGCAACACCAGCTTTTACAAGACCGTTAGCGGAGTTCGTCACTACTATGATTTCAGCTCCGGATCGTACAGGCCTGAACGAATGCCGGAAGGGATACTGATCCTCAAATCGCTCAAGGATCAGAACAAGGTGATCAAAAAGAATTCCGGCGCAAGCTTGATCGACCTTGGAGACGGTGTGGCCTGCGTCGAGTTCCATTCCAAGATGAATGCGCTCGGCCAGGACCAGATCGGAATGATCCAGTTTGCGATCAAGGAGGTCGAAAAGAACTTCGAAGGCCTTGTCATCGGCAACCAGGGCGAGAACTTCTCTGCCGGCGCCAACATCATGATGATATTGATGGGCGCGCAGGAGGGTGAATGGGACGAACTGGCGATGGCCGTCAGGCAGTTTCAGAACACGACCATGAGCCTGCGCTATTCCGCCAAGCCGGTCGTCGTTGCGCCTCATCACCTCACTCTGGGTGGCGGATGCGAAATGGTGCTGCATTCGGACCGCGCAGTCGGCGCCGCCGAAACATACATCGGTCTGGTCGAAGTTGGAGTCGGGCTGATCCCGGGCGGAGGAGGCACTAAAGAGATGGCCGTCCGCGCCGCCGAGATCGCTGAATCGAACCCCGGCGCCGATCATTTCGAAGCCCTCAAGCATCACTTCGAACTGTCCGCCATGGGCAAGGTCGCCACCAGCGCGGTCGAGGCGAAGAACTGGGGCCTCATGCGAAAGGCCGATCGCGTAGTCTTAAACCATCGCCGTCTGATTGAAGAAGCAAAACAGACCGTCCTGAGCATGGCCCGCGCCGGGTATGTCCAGCCGCAGCCGCGCCAGGATGTGCTCGTCCTCGGCGAAGCGGCGCTGAGCAAATTCAAGCTCGGCGTTCACATGCTCAAACGCGGCGGATACATCTCGGACCACGACGGCGTGATCGGACTCAAAATCGCCAATGTCATCTCGGGCGGCAATCTGACGCGGCCGACGCGAGTCTCAGAGCAGTACCTGCTCGATCTCGAACGCGAAGCCTTCGTCAGCCTGTGCGGCATGAAAGCGACCCAGGAACGCCTCGCTCACATGCTCAAAACCGGCAAGCCGCTGAGGAATTGAACACCGGCAATGCCGGCGCTCGAGCAGCAAATCCATGGCCCGGCGGGAACGCCGGCGCTCCAGGGGAAAAAGGAGACAAATAATGCGTGAAGTAGTCATCGTCAATGCGTTGCGTACGGCCATCGGGAAGGCGCAGCGAGGAACGCTCAAGGATACACGGCCTGACGATCTGGCCGCCGCTGTCATCAGGGAACTGCTGGCGCGGACGCCTCAGGTCGCTGCCGAAGAGGTCGAAGACGTCGTCATCGGTTGTGCGACGCCGGAGGCTCAGCAGGGAATGAATATGGCGCGGCAGGCGGCATTGCTCGCCGGTTTGCCGAATTCATCCTCGGCGATCACGATCAATCGGTTCTGTTCATCGGGCCTGCAGGCGATTGCGCAGGCGGCAGAGCACATCATGTGCGGGTTTTCAGAGGTCGCCATCGGCGGCGGCGCCGAATCGATGTCACTGCTCCCGATGGGAGGACACAATCTCTCACCCAATCCGACACTGGTCGATATCTACCCCGACACCTACCTCAACATGGGACTGACGGCCGAGAACGTCGCTCGCAAATACGAGATCACCCGTGAGCATGCAGACGAATTCTCTGTCCGCTCGCATCGCAATGCCGCCGCAGCGATCGACGGAGGTAAGTTCAAGGACGAGATCGTCCCCGTGACCATCGTTTCGCGTGACCTGGTGACGGACGAAAAGGGTCGCGGCAAAATCAAGGTTAGCGAGACGGTCTTTGAAGTCGACGAAGGCGTCCGCCGCGACACGACGATCGAGGGGCTGGCGAAACTCCGCCCCGCTTTCCACGTCAAGGGCACCGTCACGGCCGGCAATTCGTCGCAGACCTCCGATGGGGCGGCGGCGGCGCTGGTTATGTCCGCTGAGCGCGCCTCGGCGCTGGGACTGCAGCCGATGGCCCGCTTCGTTTCATTCGCAACTGGAGGCGTCGCACCGGAAGAGATGGGCATCGGACCCGTCGTCGCCATCCCGAAAGCGCTCAAGGCCGCCGGCCTCAAACTAGAGGATATCGACCTGATCGAGCTCAATGAAGCCTTCGCGGCTCAGGCGCTCTCCGTCATCAAAGCGCTCAATCTCGACATGGAGCGCCTCAACGTCAACGGCGGTGCGGTTGCACTCGGCCATCCCCTCGGATGCACCGGCGCCAAACTGACCGCCACTCTGCTTTACGAAATGAAGCGCCGCAAAGCCCGCTACGGCATGGTCACCATGTGCGTCGGCGGTGGCATGGGCGCAGCCGGAATTTTCGAGAATCTGATGAGATGACGATAAGTAGAAAGTAAAAAGTAAAAAGTAGAAAGTGCAAAAAACCTTTCTACTTTTTACTTTCTACTTTCTACTTCTTAAACATACGAGAAAGGACCATTAACCATGGCAGCACAATTGGAGAGAGAATCGATTCAGGGAGGCGGGTTTCTGCTCGCCGAAACACTTCCGACACAGGTCTATTCACCTGAAGATTTCACCGAAGAACAGATACTGATCGGGCAGACCACGACCGAATTCATGGATAAGGAGGTCATCCCGAATGACGACAAGATCGAGAGCAAGGATTACGAGATTCAGCGCATGCTGATCAAGGGCGCGGCTGATCTTGGCCTTATTAATTCGAGCATACCAGAGAAGTACGACGGGCTGGAACTCGATCACGTCTCGAACATGCTGATCGCAGAGAACCTTTCCGGCCAGGCGTCTTTTTCGACGGGACTCGGTGCAACCAGCAGCATCGGCCTGCTGCCGATCGTCTTCTTCGGCACCGATGCGCAGAAGCAGAAATACCTGCCGAAGATCGGTTCCGGCGAATGGGTGAGCGCCTATTGCCTGAGCGAATCGAGTTCGGGTTCAGATGCTCTCGGCGCCAAGGCGACCGCGCGGTTGAGCGAAGACGGAGAGCACTGGATTCTCAACGGCGAGAAGATGTGGATCACCAACGGCGGATTCGCCGATGTCTTCACAGTCTTCGCGAAGGTCGACGGCGATAAGTTCTCGGCCTTCATCATCGAACGCAACGACCCGGGCGTGACCAACGGCAACGAAGAGCACAAACTTGGCCAGCGCGGATCATCGACCACTCCGCTCATCATGCAGGACGCAAAGATCCCGAAGGACCGCCTGCTCGGCGAGGTCGGCAAAGGCCACCTGATTGCCTTCAACGTGCTCAATTTCGGTCGCATCAAAATGGGAGCGGGTGCAGTCGGCGGATCCAAGCGAGTGATCGGCATGGCCGCCAGATACGCGGCTGAGCGCCGCCAGTTCAACCGCCCGATCTCATCGTTCGGCGCGATCAAGTACAAACTGGCCGAGATGGTGGCCAGGGTCTACGCCTGCGAATCGGCAGTCTATCGCACTGCCGGCATGATCGAAGCCCGCGAAGAGAATATCGACAAGTCGAACCCGGTCGAGATCCTCAAAGCGATCGAGGAGTACGCCATCGAATGCGCAATGATCAAGGTCGCCGGGACCGAAATCCTCTTCTACTGCGCGGATGAAAACGTCCAGATACACGGCGGCAACGGATTCACAGAGGACTACCCGGCCGAAGGCGTTTACCGCGACTGCCGCGTCAACCGCATTTACGAGGGCACCAACGAGATCAACCGCCTGCTCATCCCGGGACAACTGCTCAAGCGCGCGTTGAAGGGCGGGTTGCCGATCTTCGCCGCCGCTCAGAAACTGCAGGAAGAGCTGCTGGCCGGCCCGTCATTCGATGTCGATGAGGACGATTCGCCGCTCGCCAATGAGCGCAAACTGGCCGCCAACGCCAAGAAGGTCGCGCTCATGCTGCTCGGCCTCTCGGCTCAGAAGTTCCGCGAAGCCCTGCAGGAACAGCAGATGATCCTCTGCTGGACCGCCGACGTGATCATCGACGCCTATCTCATGGACAGCGTCATCGGCCGCACCGCCAAGCTCATCGCCCGCGACGGCGCGGAGAAGCATGCGGCCGCTATCGATGCCACGCGTCTTTATACCAACGATGCCGTCAATCGGATCGACGTGGCCGCCAAAAATGCCCTGGCCGCGATCACTGAGGGCGATGAATTGCGTACCCTGCTCGCAGCTCTGCGACGCTTTACAAAACAGGACCCGCTCAACACCGCAGCCATCCGCGAACGCCTGGCTGATAAGGTCGTCGAGGCGGGTGGGTATATTTTTTGAGTAGAAAGTAGAAAGTAAAAAGTAGAAAGTGGGGAATCTTGTTCTTCACTTTCTACTTTCTACTTTCTACTTTTTACTTTTTACTCCCATGCGGATTGAAAAACTCATCATTCCCACTCCCTTTCCGGTCGGACCGATCAACATCTATCTGATACTGGAAGACCCGCTGACGCTCGTCGATACGGGGCCCAAGACCGAGGAAGCGTTATCGGCCCTGCGCCTGCAGTTGCGCGATCTGGGAATAATAGCCTCCGACCTGAAACGAATCATTCTAACTCACACGCACGAGGATCATTGCGGGCTGGCCGGGACACTCCAGCGGGAATCGGGCGCGCGCGTATACGTGCATGAATGGGAATATCGGAATATCTCGATGCACCGCGAGACGCGCGTCAACCGCGATCTGATGGTTCGGGCCGGAGTCCCACCGGAACAACTCGAGGAGATGGCCGGCCGGTACGAACTGATCCATCGATTCGCCGATGCGGTCGAGGATGTCGAAGCTTACCGCGACGAGGCCGAATTCGTCTTCGAGAGCGGCGCCCTTCGTGCAGTCCACACCCCGGGGCATACGCCTGGAAGCTGCTGCCTGCTCAGGGAAAGCAACAGGCTTATGCTGACCGGAGATACGATCCTCAAATCGATCACTCCGAACCCGATCCTCAACCCTGACCCGTTAGATCCGCGCCGTCGATTTCCGTCGCTCGGCGAATACCTGGTCTCACTGGCCAGAATTCGCGACCTGCATCCGACCATCCTCAAAACCGCCCACGGCAATGATGTCACCGATTACGAGGAACATTTTCACCGTTTGGTCAAACATATCGATGATAGACTTACACGGGTCATCCGAATGGTGCCGCCAGAAGGAGCCACCGGCTGGGAAATATCAATGCAGCTCTTCCCCAACGTCAGATCAATCAACCGCTTCCTCGCCGTCTCTGAATCCATAGCCAATCTGGACCTCGCCGTCGCCGAGGGGAAATTGTATCTCGAATCGAACGGTCGCGATGTTTATCGCCCAAGGCATGGAGTACTCCATTCTTTTTCCCGATAATAATCGGGAACTTTCTGACCGTTTCAGGCAATTAGTAACAGGAGCATTTGCCATGTTTCCCGGGCTATCGGCAGTGACAAATGAAATTATGAAATTTCTGCACTCCGCCAGGTTCACGGCACCGTAATCATGCTCAGAAGGCGTCAATAAATACGCTTTCCAGGAATCGTTTCCATAATTTTGGAATCGGATCTGTATTTGAAAAGGCGCATATCGAGCAACTATTTGAGTTGAATCTATCTTTTTACAAGATATTTACAACAGTTTAACAACTCGGTAATCGAACTGGTGCATAATAAGGATTCCGAACCCCGGGCATAAGCGGGACCTGAGGAATTGATTTCACCGAAAAGTGAAACCTTGAAGCCGGTTGGATCACTAACGCTAAGCAAACCGACGAAAACCCTCGAGCTGGCTTTCTGTCGAAATGGATTGAAAAGAGAGATTGAATGATGGAGAGGGATTGGGAAGCCGATTCCTGCTGCTGTCGCGGGGCGAGACCCCAACGGAGTATCCCATGACTGGCCAGGCTGTACTGAGAGCATTGCTTATCATCACGCTGATCGTGACGGCGAATGTCGTTAGGCCGTTTTCGGTCAGGAACGTTACATCACATCTGTTCAACACAGCGAGGTCGCTCAAGATTGTCCTGCCTGATTCAGCCCAGTCCGGTTTCAGCACCGCCAATGTTCTTGCATCGACGCTGACCCGGAGCTGGTTTGATGAGGATCTGGCTGAGCCGGTCTGGTACGGCTCGAGCGATGTGCTCGCGTATCAAACTAAGACTAAGGCTCAGACTGAAGCTCAGTCTGTAGAAAAAGGCGGCGCCCAACCCGACGCGCCCCCCGTCAAAATGAGCAAAGCGATCATTGATCGCACAATGACTGCCAGACGGATTGCGCGCAAATCGATCGAAGACGAGGACGATCTGTCTGAGGATCTGACACTGGACCTGAACGCCCTGGCTGACGCCGGCGCCGTTGAGACGCTGTCGCAACCGGGTGAAGATGATGCCACGCTCAGTCCGACATCGATTGCGTTCTCAAACACCGGCGAGCCGGTCGACGAGATTGCCGCCCTGGATGTCCGCCCGGCGTTTTTGCTGAGGGATAAATCGGAATCTTACAAGCGCGTCTCCCTGCCGGTTTCGCTGCCCGCGATTGACGGGCTGCTGGAATGCGCGCTGAGCAAGGTCCGCCCTGTCGTCGGGACCGTCCCTGTCTACTGGGTATCTCCGCGCATCGCTCCACAGCGGAAGACTCCCTCCTGCGACGAGCAGAACACGAAGCAGCTCAGGCTGATCGCCCTGATCGAAGAGAAGAGGGCGAAGCGGGTCGATGCAGTTTTGTCATCACTGCTCGAATGCGAAGATGAAACGACAGAAGTTGAAACCAGCGTAATGACCGCCACAGAGGAAGCCACTTTCGAGATTCAAATCTCACAACCGGCCTTCCCACTCCAGTTGCTTCAGGATGAGACCGGCAGCTGCAATCCACTTCAGTAAAAAGTAAAAAGTATAAAGTATAAAGTATAAAGTATAAAGAGTGAAGAATAACCACTCTTTATACTTTATACTTTTGTTATTAGGGGAAGAAAAAAAAAGCCCCGCCCGGGAGAAAAAAAGGGGGGGGGGCGGCGCGGGGGGGGGCGGGGGGGGGGCGGGCGGGGGCCGGGCCCCCCCCCCCCCCCGCCGGGGGGGGGGAGGGGGGGGGGGGGGGGGGGGGGGGGGGGGGAATTTCCAAAAAATATCGCTGCGTAACATCAGTTACTTTTTTACTTTTTCCGATCCTTGAGCGCTTTTTCAGCCTCATCGTAAGCTCCGCCATCGACCTTGCCGATCTTGATGGCGAGTTCATAAGCGGCAGTCGCATCCGCTGTTGCGCTGACGGCGACTGCCGGGTTGTTCTCGGCAATGAAATCCAGGATCCTCGCGGCGGCGACATAGCTGCGCTGAGCAAGCCACTGTTCTGTTTCAGGCGAGGAGTTTTTGGCAGCCTGGCGATAAAACTCGATGGCGGCGTACAGAGACTCCTCGACGCGATCTGGATCGTCCAACGTGCTCGCCTGTTTGCTGGTCACTTCAGCCAGACCGAAGAGGACGCGGGCATTGTTCGGACGATCCCTGAGCGCCGATTCGAGGACCGTCCTGGCATCTGAGTACCTGCGCGTTTTCATCATCTGATCGGCTTCGACGATCATGGCCACCAGCTTTTCATCGGCATTCGAGATGGTCGGCGGCGGTACGGGCGCCAGCGTCGCCTCTGTCCGAAGCTGCCTGTAGCGCGCAAGACGCTGATCGTATTCCTTCAGTCGCTGGGCCTCGCGCTCGAAGTCGATATTCTTGAGGATGCTCGAGAAAAAGTCGCGGATGTTGACGCCGACCGGTTCAAATGCCTTCAGCTGATCGTAGAAATGATAGACGAGGACGGCTCCGCGGTCGTAGGCGAGGCTGAGCTGGTAGATAGCCTCGTCCTCGGGCCATGTTCGGCGGGCGGCAATTCCGAGCACATCAAGCCGGGCATCGGTCGCGCGGACGATCGAATCGGTGATCAGGTAATAGGCGCTCTGTCTGGCATAATCCTGATCAAGACGGTCTCCTCGACTCTCCATCAGTGACTTCAACTCATTGCGGATCCCGGCCACTTCCCTGACCTGTCGCTCAGTCAACGGATCAATAACGAATGAGAGAAATCCACGACGCATGGCCTCGATGTTGGGTTCGGTCGTCGGACCGAGCAGCAGAAAATAGACATCACGAACAACCCGCAGATTGGCCGATCCTGCGGAGCTGAACATATCGGGCAGGATGACAAACTGGCGCACTCTATTCGGAATCTCAAGCGGAGTCGGCTGCGGCTGAGGCGTCAGATCCTCATTCTTGCCTTTCTTCTTATTCTGCTTCGGTGCAGGTGGTGGCGGCGTTGTTCGACGCGGGACGTAGAGTGGCGGCAGTTCGAGTACCGGTTCGGTGTGCAGGTAATAGAGGACGTTGCCCAGAGCGAGACCGGCGGGTTCGCCGTACGTCTGGGCGGTTTTGACATATGCCTCCATATACTTGGGGAGCAGCCTCGAAAACCGCGTCTCGCGATAGAACTCCTCCAAAATCAGAGCGAAATCCGTGATTTCGCGAACGTCATCGGGCAGGCGGTCAGCCGCGACATCCAGTGTGAAAGCCGGAGGTTCAGTCAGCGAGAGCGCGAGACTCAGGTATGGAGCGACAGCTGCCGGATCTGTCTTGCCTTCGCGGTGGGCCTGAAAATGATTGCGCAGCTTGCGAATCAGATCGGGATTTGTGTCCTTCAGATCCTCACGCAATTGCAGCCGCAGCGCCGAGAGCGGACGACCCGCCGGCTCGTAATCGTATCCGGCCATATTCAGCGCCGCCATCATGACGATGATGCGCTTGTCAACGGCAACGAAGGTGTTGACATCTTCGAGAGTCAGATTCGGCCGCTCGGCCAGCGGGATTTTGCGCCGGTCGACGATGGGCGGAGACTGCGGCGTCTCGGAAGGCGATTGCCGGGCCTTTTTACCGGTGTCCTGCGCTGCGGCCTGCGAATTATACGGAAACGTGACGAAGCTTAAAGCCATCACGAAAACTAATGAAATAGAGGATAAATGCGTTCTCATCTTCCGTTCAGATTCTCCTCTTCGCCCTCTTGAATGGACATTTTATCGATTCAGGCGGAGGACTCCTTTTGCAATGAAATTTTCCGCGGATATTTGCGCCGGTAGGAACGCAGCGCGAACAGCATCAGGGGGTATGATATCAGGGCGCCCGCAACCGACATGAGCATTGAACCGACAGCGAACGGCACCAACTGGCGCCACTGTCCCGCAAGCTGTCTCCAGAAATCCGCACTTCCAAGAGCGCTCAACGAAACCCCGGGCAAATCGATCGGCGGAGATCCGATAAGTAATCGCCCGACCGCCCAGGCTGCCGCGATGATCGGCCCCATTGTCCACGGATTACTGATGCATGACCCGGTAAAGATCGCCGGTTTGTTAAACTTCCATATGAAGGCGACAATCGCCGCAAGCAATGTCTGAAGTCCGACCAGTGGCGAAAATCCCAGAAAAACGCCGATCGCAAACGACAGCGCCACTCTTTCTGGCGGGTCATCCAGATTCAATAAGTTCCGTATGGCAGATCTCAGCATATTACTTCCGGTTTTATATCACAGCCGGAGGCTTATTCATACCGGAGGGCAACGATGGGATCGAGCCTGGCGGCCTTCCAGGCCGGCCACAAACCGAATCCGACGCCGAGCGCGACCGAGACGACGAACCCCGCCACCGGCGCCCAGAGCGGCACAAAGGTCGGCATGAACAGTTTGACGATCTCGGCCGCCAGCCAGCCCAGCAGAATCCCAATCAATCCGCCAAGTCCCGTCAACGTGGCCGCTTCGATCAGAAACTGCAGGATGATGTCCCGTTTCTTCGCTCCGATCGCTTTGCGGACTCCGATCTCCTTCGTCCGCTCGGTCACGCTGACCAGCATTATGTTCATGACTCCGATTCCGCCAATCAGCAGACCGACGCTTGAAATCGCGATCATAAGCAGGAAAATTCCGCCGGTGATCGACTGGAACTGCTCGATGATGCCGGTCGAGGTCTGGACGCCGAAATTGTCGGGTTTGTCGTATGGCACCTTACGCCGTTTGCGCAGCACCTGACGGACCTCGTCCACGGCGGCATCCAGCTTGCCCGGCACTGCCTGCGCTATGACGAAGTTTTCCTTGACGTTCGGATAGACCTTGCGGATCGTATCGTAGGGGATATAGACCGCTCTGTTTTCATTCCCCGGATCATCGGCAGGCTGGATGAAGCTGTCCCGTTTCTTGAGCACGCCGATGACGCGATAATTGCGCCCGTTGATGGTGATCGTCTGTTCGAGCGCGTTGATGTTCGGGAAAAGTGTATTTGCGACATCCCTCCCGATGACGCAGACGTCGGCCCGCGTGCTGTTTTCGCCCTCGGTGAACGACCTGCCTTCGGTAACATCGGTGAAGCCCATCCGAAAATACTGTGGAAAAAGCCCCTGAACAGTCGCATTGACCATTTCAGTGTCTCGATAACGAATCTTGACGCGTTCAGCCATCGGCCCGGCAAGAAAGTCGACGGGAGACATGACCGCCGCAACGTTTTGCACGCTCGGACATTCCTGCTCGATGGCCAGAGCGTCTTCGCCGCTGATCGGCTTGCGCATCCGCTCTTCGGCTGATGGATTGAAATTGAAACCGGGATCGAATTTGAAGATGTAGATCGAATTGGTGCCGAATGATTCGATCTCTTTCGCGACGCTGGCGTCGATGCCCGAAACGAATGCGGCGATGACGATGACCGTCATAGTTCCGACGACCACTCCGAGGATGGTTAGAAACGAACGCAACTTGTTCTGCATCAACGTATCGAACGCGATCCAGACGTTTTCAAGCAGATCCTGATAATTACGCATGACAGGTTTCCGACAGCCGTGGACTGAAGTCAACGGCCAGGTTCAGGTCGCCGCTACGCGGCTTCGCTTTACTCTGTTTCATTTCGATCATCTTCAAAGAAAAGGACTATTACTTTCTGATGTTACGCAGAGACAATGATCGGAAATTGCTTGACTTGTCTTGAACCCGCGAAGCGGGTGGACAGAATATAGCCTGGGGCGGAGCGAGGCCGACAGGCCGAGCGAAACCCCGGGTATTGGTATCATCATTTCAACAAGCCCATGAAATGGGCGACAGATTTCTCGATGACGCCGGACTCTTTCGCCCCGGCTATCGCCCACTTCGTGGGCTTGCCAATTTTGGTGAAACGGGACCCGGGGCTTCGCTCGGCCTGACGGCCTCGCTCCACCCCGGGCTCTATTCTTTCGCCTGCGTTGCAGGCTCACAGAAGAATTGCAAGAGCAACCCCAAAATTTATCAAATCGATTTTAAAGGACTCTTCTGCGTAACATCAGTTACTTTCTACTTTTTACTTTCTACTTTCTACTCACTTCTCAGGGCGACGATCGGATCGAGCCTGGATGCGCGCCACGCAGGGTAGACGCCTGCGACAAGTCCGACACTGCCCGAGACGAAGAGTGCAGCCGCGACAGCAGTCAGTGGCAGCGCCGTCGGAATCGGAGAGAGCGTCGAGACCAGAGTGCTCAATGCGTAGGCGATCGCAACACCCAACGCACCGCCGGTCAATGCCAGCGCGATCGATTCTGCCAGGAACTGCTCGATGATATCCCTGCGACGAGCTCCGAGGCTCTTGCGCAGGCCGATCTCTTTCGTCCGCTCGGTCACGCTGACCAGCATGATGTTCATGATGACGATTCCTCCAACAACCAGTGCGATCGACGTCACGCCGATCGCCGCGACCTGGATCGTCCCGAAGATCTTTTCGCGCAGGTTGTTGACCGCGCTCGGTGTGATGATGCCGAAGTTGTCATCCTCGTTCGGAGATAACTTGCGCCGCGTCCGCATGACCACGCGCGCCTCGTCGATCGCGTCATCGTATGTTGCCTGACTGGTCGATACGACGAAGAGCTGATACGACCGGCGTGAGCCATAGATGTTCATGAAGGTCGTGATCGGGATAGAGATGAATTTGTCGCGGGACTGGCCGAAGACCGATCCTGTCGATTCGGCGACGCCGACGATCTCGAACGGCCGGCCGTCGATCTTGATCTTCTCGCCGAGCGGACTTTTTGTCGGAAAGAACCTGTCAGCGATATCGGTGCCGATGAAACAGACAGGCCGAAAGCCGTTCTCTTCTCCCTGAGTGAATGGGCGCCCCTCGGCCATGTCCTTGTTCTGGATATCGACCATATTCGAGCTGATCGCGAGCAGGCTGACGCCGAACAGAACGTCTCCTCCGAAACGCACCTCGCACATATCCTGCTCCTGAACTCCAACCTCCTTGATCACTCCGCCGCGCTCACGAAGCGCTGTCATATCTTCCAGCGTCACGTCCTTGTTTCTACGCTGGGCATTGTCATAAGCCTCGAGGCTCGCGAAATCATCTATCGAAAACTTCTGCACGCTGAATGCGTTCGTCCCGATATTGGCGATCTTCTCGTCGACATACTTGTTGAACCCCTCGATCAGAGAGACGACGACGATCACCGTCGCAACGCCGAAGATGACTCCGAGCAGCGTCAGAAACGAACGCAGCTTGTGAGCCCAGATCGAGTCGGTCGCCAGTTTTATCGATTCAATCAGTTGCATGACAATTCTATCCCTTCAGTTCGGACACATCTGTGTACGACCGATGAGGGGGGAGGGTTCTGGCCTCAAATAACCTTATCCGGATGGCTCAGTTATTCGCGGGTTCAAGGTAGACGCGTTTCATGACGACCTTTCTGAGCACCCGCTGGGTCCGAGGATCGCTCTCGGCGTTCGAGATCATGCGGACCGTTTCAAGGCCCTGCAATACCGCGCCGAAAACGGTGTACTCTCCGTTCCATTCCGGGTGCTCTGTCAGGCAGATGAAGAACTGGCTGGTCGCGCTGTTGACGTCGCCTCCGCGGCGGGCCATTCCGACGGTCCCCCGCGTGAAAGGTCTCGTGTTGAATTCAGCTTGCAGAGTCGGCTGTCCCGGCAGCCCCATCCCCCACTGGCTGGGATCGCCGCGCCGAGTGGCTGGATCGCCGCCCTGGATGATGTTTTCCGGAATGACGCGATGAAATGCCAGCCCGTCATAAAACTTCTCTCTGACCAGCTTCTTGAAGTTTTCGACATGGCCCGGCGCGACATCGGGATAGAACCTGATTTTGATCCTGCCGTAATCGGTTTCGATGACTGCCACCTCAGGATCGACCACCGCCGGGTTCGGAGTCGCCAGCCCGGTCGTCCCGGGCGTCGAATCACCGGCGGGCGCTGTCGCGGGCTTTGATGAATCAGAACATGCCACCGCGAAAAGGCCCAGAAAACAGGCGATCGTCAATTTGCATAAGATTGATGAGTTCATAACTTTATTGAAGGCGCTCAGCAACTTAAGAAGTTTCCAGTGGGAAGAAGTTTCCAGTTTCCAGTTTTCTGGACTGACAGCAGATTGTTCCCAGTCAAACAGCTTGCGATCATATCAATTTGCAAACCTGTTGCAGGCGACTGGAAACTGGAAACTTCTTCCCACTGGAAACTTCCCTCAGGCTGAACATCTACCCTTTTATTGTTCAGGCATCCAGCCTGCTTTTCAGGATTTCGTTGACCGCCTGTGGATTAGCCTTTCCGCCGGTGGCCTTGATCACCTGGCCAACGAAAAACCCGAGCAGGGCGGTCTTGCCGGATCGGTATTGTTCGAACTGCTTCGGGTTGGCGCCAATCACTTCATCGACCACTTTTTCAATCGCAGAGGTGTCGGTGATCTGGACCAGCCCCTTCTCCTTCACTATCTCTTCGGGAGCCTTGCCGGTGGCGAACATATCGACAAAAACATCCTTGGCTATCTTGCCCGAGATCGTCTGATCATCAATCAGTTTGATCAGCGACCCGAGGCTGCCGGCCGAAATTTTGCTCCGGGTGATATCGATCGATGCATTTTTGAGCTCACGCAGCAGCTCAGAGAGCACCCAGTTGGCCGCGGCGCGCGGATTACCGGCCGTTGTCGCAGCCTCTTCGAAATAGTCCGCCAGCTCGCGCTGACCCGTCAGAGTGAATGCTTCGTCCGGGGAAAGTTCGTACTGCCGTATAAATCGCTGGCGCCTGGCTTCAGGCAGTTCGGGCAGTTCGGCGCGCAGCTGCTCCATCCACGCCTGGCTGACTTCCAATGGCGGCAGATCGGGCTCAGGGAAGTACCTGTAGTCGTGCGCGTCCTCCTTGGAGCGCATGGTGTATGTCTTGTTCTCTTTTTCGTTCCAGAGCCGGGTCTCCTGAACGACTTCGCCGCCGGCTTCGATGAGAGCGATCTGCCGGTCGATCTCGTAATCGATGGCTTTCTGAAGAAACCGCAGCGAGTTGAGGTTCTTGATTTCGGCCCTGGTGCCGAACTTCTCGCGTCCCGCCGGTCGGACAGAGACGTTGGCATCGCAGCGCAGGTTCCCTTCCTCCATGTTGCCGTCGCAGACATCGATGTACTGCAGCGTGCGTCGCAGGAAGGTGACGTAATCATATGCTTCCCAGCTCGTCCTGAAATCCGGTTCGCTGACGATCTCGAGCAGCGGAGTCCCCGCGCGATTGAGGTTGACGTGCGATTTGGTCGGGTCGCCGATGTCGTGAACCGATTTTCCGGCGTCCTCCTCGATGTGCGCGCGCGTGATGCCGAAACGCCTGAGCTGCCAATCGACAGGACGCCCGCCTTCATCGCGCTCGCTGGTCAGAATCTCGACCTGACCGTGCTCTGAAAACGGCCTGTCGAACTGTGAAATTTGATATCCCTTCGGCAGATCCGGGTAGAAGTAATTCTTCCGTGAGAAGATCGATTCGGGATTGATCTTCAGGTTGATCGCCAGCGCGGCCTTGCCTGCGTTGTTGACCGCCTGCCGGTTGAGAACCGGCAGCGCGCCCGGAAGACCCAGACAGACCGGACAGGTATTCTGGTTCGGCTCTTCTCCAAACGAAGTAGAACAGGCGCAGAAGATCTTCGAATCGGTATTGAGCTGCGCGTGAACTTCAAGGCCGATAACGGCTTCCCATCCTTCTTTCACTTTTTATCTCCTGTAAAAACGAAGTCGCAAACAACGAAATGCGGATTATAGCATAAGGAGCAAATGGAATGCCGACCGGAGGTCGGCGTTCCCTTGACGCTCCCTCGGCGTTCCATTCCCTGTCACAAATCCTGTAAAATCAGGGGAGGCAGGTTCAGTGAGAAATTGGCAGGTAACGGCCATGCTTCAAAGGCTCAGATTGAGAATATTGATTATTGCATTCGTTCTGACGGCCGTCGCGGGGCTGCCCACCGGGCACAGTGCGGCCAGGGCCGACCCGTGGATTCGTGTCACAACGCGCAATTTCACGCTCATCGGAAACGCCGGCGCGAAGGATCTAACCCATGTCGCATGGAGGCTGGAACAGTTTCGCGCGGCCGTCATGCGGCTGCTGCACGGACGTCAGAACAACTCCAGTCCGATCACGGTCATTGTCTTTCGGAACGAAGAGATCTATCGCCATTATAAACCGCTCTATCAAGGCCAACCGACGACCGTCACAGGGTACTTGCAGGCGAGCGACGACAAGTCATACATGACACTTGCGGTCAACCGGCGCGAGAACGATCTGTATGCCGTCATCTTCCACGAATATGTTCACGTTCTGACGAGCAACTTTCAACGACAGCTTCCGGCATGGATCAATGAGGGCCTGGCCGAGTATTTCAGCACTTTCCAGCTCAGCCGCGGTGAGGATAAGGTGCGCATCGGCATGCCTATCGAAAGCCACCTTCAGCAACTGCGTAACCAGGCTCTCATGCCGCTCGGCCAGTTGCTCACGGTCGATGAATCATCGCCCGGGTATAATGAGCAGGATAAAAAGCGCATCTTCTATGCCCAGTCCTGGGCGCTGGTCCATTATCTGCTGCTCGGGAACGACGGCAGGCGACAGGGACAGTTCTTCAAATTCCTCGAGGCCTATTCTCCAGATCGTCCGGCGGAAGCTCAGTTTCGTGAAGCATTCGGGATTCCCCCGGCGGAGATCGAACCGGAACTGGAGCTTTACGCCGCTCGGGTCAACTACCCTTCAGAGCAGATCCAGCTTGGAGAGAAACTGGCATTCGACGAATCGATGAAGACCGAGCCGCTGCCTCTCGCCGAGGTCGAGAGCTACCTTGGCGATCTGCTCTGGCGCATCAATCGGGCCGGTGACGCCGAAAAACATTTCACGCGCGCGTTTGCCATCGATCCGGAATCAGCCTTCGCTCACAAAACGCTTGGCATCCTCTATTTCAGGCAGGGTCGTTACGCTCAGGCGCGCAATCACCTCGAGCGCGCAATCACACGAGCGCCCGACGATCACCTGGCCCAGTACTATTACGGAGCAGCCCTGCAATGGGAGCAGGTCGATGAATCACGTTACGTTTCCGGCTTCACGACCGAATCGATCACGCGGATGCGAGACGCGTTCGAACGGGCGATTAAACTCAATCCCGATTTTCCCGACAGTTACAAACAACTGGCATTCATGCATCTGGCCTTGAACGAGAATCTCGATCAGGCCGTCACTCTCCTGAAAAAGAGTCTTGAACTGGCGCCCGATCGCGAGGATTTCGCTTACACACTGGCGCAGGTCTACGTTCGTCAAAAGAGATTTTCCGAAGCCAGAGGATTGCTCGACCGGATCGCCTTGATGAAACTCAAATCGGATGCTTATGAAAATGCATTGCGGCTGCGGGCAGTGATCGATTCCATAGAAGAACGCATGGCCCGACAGAAAGAGGAAGAAGAAGCCAGGGCGAAGAATGAACACGTATTATCGAACGGGGAACCACAACCGACGCCCCGTCCGGAGCCCGGGAAGCGGTTCGTGGGCGATCAGCTGCAGGGAATGCTCACGCGGATTGACTGCAACGACGACGGAACCACCCTCAGCGTCATCAATGGAGGCCGCACTTACCGTTTCTATTCTCCGAAATCCAATTCATTGGTCTTCGTCCGCTACACGCCTGATATTCCGCTCGAAATCACCTGCGGCGTAAATATGACCGGCAGGCCCGTCATCGTGACTTACCGAAAATCATCGAATCGAAGATCGAGGATCGAAGGCGAACCGTTCGGCGTCGAGTTCCTGAAAGAGGATAAGTAATTGAATAGCAAAGAAGGCGAATATGGAGTGCGGCGGCCCGGCGCCGCTTTGGTATTTAATTTCGCCGATTTCAAAAAAAAACCCGGGCCCCCGCGGGCCGCCCGGGGCGGGCGCCGCCGGGCGGCGCGCCCCCCGCGGGCGGGCCGGGGGGGGGGGGCCGGCGGGGCGGGGCGGGCCGGCCGCGGGGGGGGGGGGGGGGGGGGGGGCCGGGGGGGGGGGGGGGGGGGGGGGGGCCCCCCCCGGGCCCCCCGCCCCCCCGCGCCGCCCCGGCCCGGGCGGCCGGGGGGAAGGGCCCCCCCGGGCCCCCGGGCGCGCCGCGGGGCGGCCGGGGCGGCCGGGTTCTGGGCCCCCGGGGTTTTTCCCCCCGCCCGGGGCCGGGGGGGGGCCCCCCCCCGGGGGGGGGGGAAAGGGGGGCGGCCCGGGGGGGGGGGGGGGGGCCCCCGCCCCGGGGGGCGCCCGCCTTGGCCCCCCCCCCCCCCCCCCCCCCCCCCCCCCGCCCCCTCCCCCCCGGTTCCCCCCGCCCCCCCCCCCGCCTCCCCCCCCGGGGGGGGGGGGGGCGGCCCGGGGGGCCCCCCCCCCCCCCCCCCCACCCCCCCCCCCCCCAACCCCCCCCCCGAGCGGGGGGGGGGGGCCCCCCCCCCCCCCAGGGCCCCCCCCCGGGGCCCCCCCCCGCCCCCCCCCCCGGTCCCCCCCCCCCCCCCCCCCCCCCCCCCCCCCCCCCCCCCCCCTTCCCCCCCTCCCCCCCCCCCCCCCCCCCCCCCCCCCCCCCCCCCCCCCTGAAAACCACCCCCCCCCCCCCCCCCCCCCCCCTGACTAATTTTGATACCAAAGCGGCGCCGGGCCGCCGCACTCCATATTCGCTTTCATTCACGCCCGGGTAATCGCGCCTTCTGATGCGGACGAAACCAGCGCGGCGTACTTATGAAAGACGCCGGTCGTGTAGCGCGGTTTTGGAGGGGTCCAGTTGGCAAGGCGCGCGGCGATCTCTTCATCCGACAGTTCGACATCCAGCCGGCGCTTCTCGATATCGAAAACGATGATATCGCCCTCGCGCAGAGCGGCTATCGGGCCGCCGACGGCGGCTTCAGGCGCGACGTGCCCTGTCATGAGCCCGCGTGTGGCTCCGCTGAAACGCCCGTCGGTCATGAGAGCCACCTCCTCGCCAAGACCTTCACCGACGATGGCCGCGGTGACTCCGAGCATCTCGCGCATTCCGGGGCCGCCTTTCGGCCCTTCATAGCGTATGACTACGACATCACCCGGCTTGATGCCCTTGCTGGTCACGGCATTCATAGCGTCTTCTTCGCGTTCGAAGATGCGCGCCGGACCGCGATGATATTTCCGCTCGAAGCCAGAGATCTTGACGACGCTCCCTTCCGGCGCGAGATTCCCCTTCAGGATGACCAGACCGCCGTTGGGTTTGATCGGCTTTTCCGTGGTGTAGACGACGTCCTGACCCGCCGTTTCGACCGCGTCAGCAGCCTCCTCGGCGATGGTCCTGCCCGTCACGGTCAGCTGTTCTCCATCCAGATACCCGCCCTCGACCAGACGACGCGCGACCAGTTCGATGCCGCCTGCGCGGCCCAGATCGATGGCCGTGTATTTACCGCCGGGTTTGAGATCGGCGATGAGCGGGGTGCGATTGCTGATCACATCGAAGTCGTCGATCGTCAGTTCAACTCCTGCTTCGCGCGCCATGGCCAGCAGGTGCAGCACAGCATTGGTCGATCCGCCGGTGGCCGCTACACTGGCGATCGCGTTTTCGAAAGCCTTGCGTGTGACGATCTCGGAGGGAAGCGTCCCGCGGTTGAGCAGCTCGACGATGGCCCTGCCCGCCTCGAAGGCCGTCTTCTCCTTGAGCGGATCAGTAGCCGAGACGCTGCCCGTTCCCATCGGTGCCAGCCCGATGAACTCCATGACCATGGCCATCGTGTTGGCGGTGTACTGCCCGCCGCAGGCCCCCGCGCCCGGACAGGCGACGTTTTCGATCTCGATCAGATCGGCATCGCTCATCTTGCCGGCCGCATTCGCTCCGACGGCCTCGAAGACATCCTGAACCGTCACATCGCGGCCATGAAATCTGCCCGGCGCGATCGATCCGCAATAGAGCACCATCGACGGAATGTTGAGCCGAATCAGCCCCATGGCCGCTCCCGGTATCGTTTTGTCGCAGCCGACGATGGCGATCACCGCGTCGAACAGATATCCGCGCGCCACCAGTTCGATCGAATCGGCGATCAGATCGCGGCTGACCAGGGAGGCCTTCATTCCTTCGGTCCCCATCGTCACGCCGTCGCTGATAGAGATCGTGTTGAACTCCATCGGCGTCGCTCCCGCCGCGCGTATCCCTTCCTTCACCTTGACTGCCAGATCACGATGATTGAAGTTGCAGGGCATCGTCTCGATCCACATGTGCGCGACGCCGATGATCGGCTTGGCCAGATCATCGTCCGTGAATCCGATCGACTTGAGCATCGCGCGCGCCGGCGCGCGGTCCCTGCCGTTTGTAATGATGTGACTCAGATGTTTTGGTTCGAATGACATAATTATTTTTGACGGCTCAGGCGAGTCGCCTGATGCTGGTCTTCCTTCCGATTTTTCAGCGAATTTACAGGCTGATGTTGCCAACCTGATTTGCCCGCATTGTGTCCGAGATTAAGCTGTCGCGCAAGCGAAAGGGCCGGGAGACTTCTCCCGACCCTTTACCGATTCAACCTGATTATTCGCCGTTGAGCCTAGCAGCTCGGCGGATAAACGGGTACAACCACATTCGCAGCCGCTGACAGTGTCAGCTTGTGCAGGTTGTGGCCACCGTTGAACGCATTGGCCTGGGCCGCGGCGTTCGCGTTGAAGTTGATCTGCGCGCCGAGGATGCCGACGTCAGATGCGCCCCACAGCTTCATCCAGCCGCTGCGGCCGCTCGGAATGAACGTCTCGAAACGCGGAACAGTACGCGGCTCGGTGTTGCTGATGCTGAAGCGTTTCTGACAGCCGCCATTTGTGGTGAAGCTCAGAACGTTCTCGGCATCGTCATAAAGCAACCCGAAGATCGATCCGATAGAAGCGCCACCTGTTGTGTAGTTGCCGCCGATCCGGTTGAGGATGATCAGAGTGTCGTTGCCGTCAACGCGGCTCGGGATGTTGTCCGACGCCAAAACGCGCGGAACACGGTTGTAGCTGCCCGCCAACAGGAGACCATCGAAGAAGAGCGCAGCCAGCGACCCGTCCGTGCTGATGACGTTGACGTCAGTGAGCTTCGAGAAGGCTTCGGCGCCCAGATTGGCCGAATGGCCGCTCGCCAGCTTGATGTACTCATCGCCGATCAGGTAGTTGAAGCGAGTCGGCGCTCCGTTTACGCCATCGACTGCGACCGCCACGATGTAGCCTCGGAAGCCCGGATCGAAGTCCGACGTCAGGAACGAAGCCGTCTGGTTCGCCGTCAGGCAAATGTGAGCATCGGCAACCGTGCAGCTGTCGGCCACGAAGAAGAGGTGAACGAAGGCCGCGCTGTAGATGTTCGTATTGGTGATGTTGATCCGAGTGTTCTCGGTGTTGGAAGCCGTCGCACTCGAACTGTAGAAGTTGTAGACCAGAACCGAACCAGCTTTCTGATCGCTGACTTCGGACTCTTCGGGATACGGCAGGCCGGGATCGGCGGCCAATGCCGTCATCGACATCATTGCCAGCGCAAAAATCGCCAGGACGAGGTATGTGAGTTTACGTGAGGTTTGCATCGCTTTATCTCCTTACATTTTTTCGACTTCCAGGAAGTTACCGTCCAATGTATTAATCTTTCAATGGTTTACACCCCATGTGTGAGGAAAGATCAATGCATTGATTCGTATAGCACCCATGTTTCTTTAATACAACAAAATTAATGGTTTTTTAAATTAATTAAAAAGTAAGGCCCGCAAAGATACAATTGTCATCTATGCGGGCCATTCGATTCGGCTTAATGACTACATCCCGCTATCGTCGGCCGTGGGGCCGTAAATCGACGGCACAGGGATATCCCTGAGGCGCAGATAAACGCTCATCTGCCCACGATGGTGAATACCGTGACTCAGGACGAAACCCCGCATGACAGCCGCCTTCGGCATTGTAAAGGCTACCTGACCGCCTGCCAGCAGCGACCACGGCTGCACCCAGACATCATCACCAGCGCCGGCGATCGCGGCTCTGGCTTCCGCCACGTTCTTGTCGAACATTTCGAGCGCCTCCTTCCGCGAGGTGACCGGCGGAATATGAAAAGCCTCGCCCCCCGGAGGGCTGACATCGAACGAATCGGTTTTGATCGTCATCCCGGTCCAACTCGGGATATTGACCAGATGAGTCGCCAGGTCTCCCATCGACATGGATTTCTCATGCGGCTTCCAGTCCAGTGCTCCATCATCTATCCTCTCAATGACTTTTCGCGTCGTCGCCATCTCCTGATCGAACTCCGGTAATAATACTTCACTAATGGTCATTGCTTCCTCCTATGTGTGAAATGCTATTTCGTCTGTGATACAACCGGGAGAGTATACGCCGATAAAGGTAGAAAGTAAAAAGTAGAAAGTGCGAAGAGTTCCTGCACTTTCTACTTTCTACTTTTTACTTAACAGAGGAAGAGCATCTCCCTGTACTTCGGCAGCGGCCATAGATTGTCGTCGACGATACCTTCAAGCTTGTCGCAGACCTCGCGGACGGCCTCCATGGCTGGTGAGACCTTATAAGCCAGTGCATCTGCCTTCTTGTGAAGGTCATCGCTCTCGGCCTTATCGACGGCTGCGTCGAGGGCATCGATCGTGGACTTCAGGTCGGCGACCAGTCCGGCCACGCTTTCGACCTCGGCCACCTGTGAAGCGACAAGTTTGCCGTTGAGGCCCATGGCCTTGAGCCCGCCGACGGCGGCGACAAGATTCGCCTGATGCTTGTATGCGGCAGGCAGGATCATGGTCGTGGCCATCTCCTTGAGCACGCCGATTTCGATCTCGAGGTCCTTGATATATCGCTCGACCTCGAGATGATAGCGGGCTTCGAGTTCGTCGTGTGTATGAACCCCGGATTTGCTGAAGAGCTCCTCGGCCCCTTTCGTCTTTAACTGGGCGAGGGCTTCGGGAGTCTTGCGCAGGTTGAGCAATCCGCGTTTTTCGGCCTCGACGACCCATTCCTCGGCGTAGTTGTTGCCTTCGAAACGAATCGCTTTGGTCTCGATGATGTATTCCCTGACGACCTCCATGGCGGCATCGCCGACCTTCTTGCCGGAGGCGACCCTGGCCTCGATGGCATCGGCGATCTCTCCGAGGGCCTCGCCGACGGCAGCGTTGAGTGTCGCCATGGGTGTCGCGGTCGAAGCGCTCGAGGCCACGGCGCGGAACTCGAACTTGTTGCCGGTGAAAGCGAACGGAGAAGTGCGGTTGCGATCTGTATTGTCCTTGGCGACTTCGGGCAGCTTCGAGATATTGAGGTTGATGACCTGCTTTTCAGTCGTCGCTCCCTTCAGATCGCCCTTTTCGATGCTGTCGAGCACCCTCGTCAGCGCTGCGCCTAAAAAGGCCGAGATGATCGCCGGCGGAGCCTCGTTGGCGCCCAGGCGATGATCGTTGCCGGAACTGGCGATCGCCGCGCGCAGCAATCCCGCATGCTTGTGGACACCTTTGAGCGTCGCCATCAGAATGACCAGGAACTGCAGGTTCTCGACCGGCGTCGAACCGGGCTCGAGCAGGTTTTCTCCATCTGACGTCGCCATCGACCAGTTGTTGTGCTTGCCGCTGCCGTTGATGCCGGCGAACGGTTTTTCGTGCACCAGGAACGACAGGTCATGTCGTCTCGCAACGCGCCGCAGTATCTCCATCGTCAGCTGGTTGTGATCGGTCGCAACATCGACATTCTCGAAGACCGGAGCCGATTCGAACTGGCACGGCGCGACTTCGTTATGGCGCGTCTTGACGGGTATCCCCAGCTTGAAGAGCTCATATTCAGCCTCCTGCATGAAGCCCAGAATGCGGGACTTGATGCTGCCGAAATACTGGTCCTCCAGCTCCTGCCCCTTCGGCGGCCTGGCTCCGATAACCGTCCGGCCGGCCGAAACCAGGTCCGGACGCAGGGCGAAGAACGCCTCATCAATCAGAAAATATTCCTGCTCTGGCCCCAGCGTCGCGACCACACGTGTGGCCGATGTATTGCCGAAAATACGCAGCACCCGCAGCGCATTCTCGCTCAGATACTCGACCGAGCGCAGCAGCGGTGTCTTCTTGTCGAGCGCCTGACCATGATACGAGATGAAGACAGACGGAATGCAGAGAGTCCTGCCGTTCGGACCCTCCATGATAAAGATCGGGCTCGAAGGATCCCAGGCCGTGTAACCGCGGGCTTCAAAAGTCGCCCGCATGCCGCCCGATGGAAAACTTGAGGCATCCGGTTCGCTCTGAACCAGCTGCGAGGCTGAAAACCGCTCCAGCGGCTCGCCGCTGCTGTCGACCGTCAGGAAGGTGTCATGCTTCTCCGCCGTGCCGCCTGTGTTCGGCTGAAACCAGTGACAATAATGGGTCGCGCCTTTTTCGAGCGCCCATTCCTTGACCGCATGCGCAACCATCGGCGCTATGCTCTGATCCAGCTTCTTCCCTTCCTTGATCGTCTCAATCAGCGAATGATAGACGTCATTCGGCAGCTTGTCCGACATGACCTTGTGATTGAACGTGTTGCAACCGAAATACTCCGAAGCTTTCTTGCCGTTGGGGATCGTCCGGGGCGTGCGTCTGGTCACCTCACCGATCGCCCATAACCGCCCCTGATTGCCTGTCATACTCATTTAGTTTCTCCTCGTCGTTTTATTTGATCAGAGCGCAACTCATCGTAGCCGATGGACTGTCGCTGCCTGCTCGCTCATTAATTAATGATGATATGCCGATGGTATGCTCAACGTGCTCTCAAAATCGATCTACATTGCAATTATCCTGCCACAACCACGGGACGAGCAGAGCCCCCGCAACCTGTTGTATTTATTGCAGATAATGAATTCCAAGCAGGAAAGTGGAAGATACAAATCTGTAGCATGGCTTGAATTTTCCAACATTTTTGCAGGAACAGAGAGGGGGCGGGCGGCGATTGATGGATTGAGTAAATACTTTGTAAAATAAATTTCCTTGTATTCAAGACTGGAAAAAAGTTAATCGCAGAGGCCGCAAAGATGGGCAAAGATTTTAATCGCATAGGCCGCAAAGGGGCAAAGATATACAGGGAAGATCAGTATTCGAATTATATCCAATGGACAATAATCCGGATATTCATATCACCAAAAAATCTTTGCTCCTTTGCGGTCTTTGCGATTAATTCTTTGCCCCTTTGCGGTCTTTGCGATTAATTTCTTCCGAATTTAAATACCCGAAAATTTAGTTTGCAGAGTATTTAGCCATGAATGGTCACGAATAATTTGTATATAAACGATCTGCTGATATTTGCAAATCTCTATTTAAAGCGGCGATTATCGATGGCGTATTTTTTCACTTTATAGCCGAGGATCCTTTCAGTCGTATCGAGCATGCGGGCGGCGCGGGCACGGTTGCCGCGTGCGGTTTTGAGGGCGTCCTGAATCATGTCCTTTTCGAAGGACTCGACAGCGTTTTCAAGGCTCATCTTTGTGACGGTACCGGAGCCTTCGGCGGTCTGGAGTGTCGGAGGAAGGTGATAGCCGTGGATGACGTTGCCCTCACAGACCAGAGTGGCGCGTTCGATAACGTTTTCCAGTTCGCGAACGTTGCCGGGCCAGTGATAACTCATGAGCATATCGATGGCCGGCGTCGAGATGCGCTTGATGCGCTTGCCGTTCTGTTTGGCGTATTTATCGAGGAAATGGTCTGCGAGCAGAAGAATATCGGTCTTGCGTTCGCGCAGCGAGGGCAGGAAGATCGAAAAGACATTGAGCCGGTAATAGAGGTCTGACCGGAATCTTCCGTCGGAGACAGCCTGTTCGAGATCGACGTTGGTTGCGGCGATAACTCGGACATTGACACGTATGGTCTCGGTCCCGCCGACACGCTCGAATTCGCGCTCCTGAAGCACGCGCAGCAGCTTGACCTGAAGGGCCGGCGAGAGGTCTCCGATTTCGTCCAGGAAAAGCGTGCCGCCTTCGGCCAGTTCGAAACGTCCGCGCTTGCGCGCCACTGCGCCGGTGAAGGCGCCCTTCTCGTGCCCGAAGAGTTCCGATTCGATGAGCGATTCGGGCAGCGCCGCGCAATTGACCTTGACGAAAGGCCTGGCGGATCGCGGACTGTGATAATGAATGGCGTGAGCCACCAGTTCCTTGCCCGTCCCGGACTCTCCGCGTATCAACACCGTCGTCGCGGTCGAGGCCACCTGCGCGATCTGCTCGTAGACTTCGCGCATCTCCTTGCCCGTTCCGACGATATTTCGGAACTCGTATTTCTCCTGCAGCTCACGCTTGAGCAGCGCATTCTCATCGACCAGCTGCGCCTTCTCTTCCTCGACCATCTGTGCAAGTCGCAGGCTCTGCGAGATCATCGAAGCGATGATCGTGAGCACCTTGAGTGAATCCTCGAAATTACGATTCTGCCTGAATGGATAGATGATCGATAGCGCTCCGATCGTTTTGCGCCGGTCCTTGATCGGCACGCAGATGAATGATTCCTCCTGCCCCGCCGACCGCTTGCGCGTCCGGTTGAGAAAGAGCGGCTCCTTACTCACCTGCGGCACGACCACAGGTTTGCCCGATGAGACGACTTTCCCGGTCACGCCCTCATTTATCTGATACCGGCCTCGCTGTTTTTCGCCCTCGCTCAAGCCGTGCGCGTAACGAATCGCCAGCTCACCGCTGCTCCGCACCAGCGCGATCGCTCCCCGCCTCATCCCAAGCTCGCGGTCAAGTATCTCGAGCACCTTTTCCACCGCCTCGCGGATATCGAGCGTCGATCCGAGCGCCTGACTCACGTCAAGCAATGCCGATAACTTCCTGATTTGACTGGTCTCTTCCAAGCAGCTTCCCCCTCAAGTGACAAAATTGTCATATTTATTCGGGATGATAACATTTTTGTCGATTGGGAAAAAGCCAAAAGTGATCAGGATTCAGCCGGCGGCGGAAGAGAATGCGCGTTGGTTTGCTTTGATAGTCGAGACTCAGGTAGTCTTGCCTTGACGCGGCATTTGTATTTTAAGTAACTACTTGCGACATAAAAAAATAATCAAAATAGACGGGGGATCTATGAAATCAATAAAATCTCATGGGTTATCGACACTCTTGATATTGGTTATGGCCACGGCTGCGCTGGGTGATGAGATCAGGCTGAAGAACGGCGACAGGCTGACGGGAACGATCGTCAAAGCGGACGGCAAGACGCTGGTTTTGAAGACCGATTATGCGGGCCCGGTCACCATCGCGGCGGATCAGATCGAACGAATCACATCGGAACAGCCGCTCTACCTTTCGCTGGCGGAGGACAGGACGGTGGTCGGCAAGGTCGAGACGCGCGAGGGCAAATACGAAGTCGAGACCAGAGATGCCGGGAAGGTCGCGGTTGAGCCGGCGTCGATCAAGACGATCCGATCGCAGCCCGAGCACGAAGCTTATGAGAGATCGCTCAATCCGAGCTGGTTCGATCGCTGGAACGGCGGTCTCGATTTCGGCTTCAATCTGACGACTGGAAACACGCGAACCAATACGCTGGCGCTGGGCTCGAACCTCAGCCGTGTCACCTCTCGCGACAAGACATCTCTTTACGCTGCCTTCATCAATGCAAAGAATAAGAACAACGGCGTGACCGAGACCACGGCGAATGCGATTCGGGGCGGCGGCCGGTACGAGATCAGCCTGACCAACCGGTTGAACGCTTTCGGATTCGCCGATTTCGAATATAACGAGATCCAGTTGCTTGATCTTCGCTCGGTGTTGGGCGGAGGTCTGGGATATTACCTGATCAAGAATGATCGCATGGATTTTCAGGTCTTCGGCGGAGGAGCCTGGAACCGCGAGAACTTCTCGACCGGGCTGAAGCGGAACTCCGGCGAATTGCTGATGGGTCAGGACCTGGCGCTGAGACTCAGTTCGCGCGTCATGTTCAAGGAGCGATTGCAGTATTTCCCGAATCTGACCGAGACGGGTGAATATCGCATGACGTTCGATTCATCGCTTTCGACCAAACTGACCAACTGGATGACGTGGAACTTAACGGTGAGCGACCGTTATCTGAGCAATCCGCCGCTCGGATCGAAAAACAATGATCTGCTCTTCACCATGGGCGTCGGCGTCAGCCTGACCGATTTCAGCTTCAGATAAAAGAGGGAGACGTATCCGGCAGTATGCTTCGTTCGTACATGCATCATCTGGAACGCAGGTTTCACGCCAGGGATATCGACCATCGAAAGGTTCTACCGTTCGAATGGGGTCTTGAACATCTGGAAGTGGCAGCAGGCCAGGCTGACCCGCGAGCCCGGTTACGGGAATTCAACCTGAGGGTCACCCGGGACAGCGAAGCGTTCTTCAGTGCGCCGGCGCTGTCGCCGGAGGGATACCATTTCGACGGATTCCGCCTGAGCTATCCGAGTGCGGTCCGAACATCATTCGAAAAGAACAATCTGGTGCAGGCCCGATTCTTCCCCGCCGGGAAGGGGGATCGGGCCGTCATCATCTCGCCGCAATGGAATGCCGATCCCGAGTCACACATCGCACTCTGCCGCGGACTGAACCGGTTCGGCATCTCGGCATTGCGTCTCAGTCTCCCTTATCACGACGACCGAATGCCTGCCGGGCTGTCGCGGGCCGACTACATGGTCAGCGCCAACATCGGCCTCACGATTCAATCGGTCCGGCAGGCGGTTCTCGACATCCGCCGCGCGGCCGACTGGCTGTATCTGGAGGGTTTTGAAAAGGTCGGGGTCATGGGAACGAGTATCGGATCGTGCGTTTCGTGGCTGGCCTTCATTCACGATGAGCGGCTCGAGGCAGGGGTCTTCAACATGGTCTCGAGCTGGTTCGGCGATGTGGTCTGGCGGGCATTGACGACATCGCATATCCGCGAGGCGCTGGAAGCCGAGTTGTCTGCGGCGGAGGTGCGTCAGGCATGGCTGAGCATCAGCCCGAGCGCGCACACCGGCAGGCTGCATCGGGTGCGCCGTCCCGCTCTGCTCATCTCGGCCAAATACGATCTGACATTTCTGCCGGATCTCTCTGAGATCTTCTTCGCGGACTGTCAGCGCCATGGCGTCCCGGCGCGAAAAAAACTTCTGCCCTGTGGCCACTACACTATCGGCCAGACGCCATTCAAATTCATCGATGCCTGGCATATCATCAACTTCTTCCGGCAAAGCTGGAACTGATTCAACAAACAGGAGCAGCACTCTACTTGAGCAGAACACCCGCCCGGTTCTCCGGCTTGAAAAGCTTAATTCCATTGATCTTTCTGATCTTCACGGCTTCTATCGTGCGTGCCCAAAATCGCGACGATACGGCGGCGGATACTCAGATCTGGCCTGACGTCCCGATCTCCATCAAAATCGATCCGAACTACAGTGTGATTATTCATGCGACCGTCAGACTGGGACGCAACAACTCCGCCTTCGTCAATGAACAGGTCGGGATAGGCTTGCGCAGAGCTTTCGGCAATTACTTTTCTGCCTCATTGAACTATCGTTACCTCAACTCTGAGCCCGCTCCGGCAAGACTGGTCCGCGAAAAACGAATTTTCACCGATCTGACTCCAAGATTTCCGCTCGGCCATGGCTTCCAACTGCAGGATCGCAACCGCCTGGAATGGCGCGACGTAAACGGCCGCATCAACTACCGCTACCGTAACCGAATTCAAATCGAACGTTCATTCGATATCGGTGAGAAGAAAATAACACCATATCTCGCGGCTGAGGCCTTTTATGACACTCGATTCAGAGCCTGGAACCGCAAGCAATTTTTCGCCGGATCGCGCTTGCCCCTGACCAGGCATCTCACATTCGACGGATTTTACATGCGCCAGCTTGATGACCGTGTCAACCCCGGTTTCCTTCACGTTTTCGGGACTTTTTTGAGACTCGATTTATAAGTTGAAAGTTGAAAGTCCGTAATACGTTAGTTATAAGCCTGCAACATTTTTTTAAGCGGTAAATTCAACTTTCAACTTTCAACTTTCAACTTTCAACTTTCAACTTCCGGGCAACTCCGCCAATAGCCAGTAAGATCAGACCGATGAGGGAATAGACAGCGCCGTTTCGGAAAGTCGGAGCACGGAAGGTGAATTCGATGCGATGGTCGCCGGGAGGGACTGCGATGCCACGCAAGGCGTAATTGACGCGTTCGACAGGGACGCGCCGGCCATCGATCATGGCGTCCCATCCGCGATAGTAGATCTCGCTCAGGACAAGGAATCCCGGTTGAGAGTTCCTGGTCTGAAGTTCGATCAGTTGCGGCTGGTAAGAGGTCACTTTGACGGTGGCGCCGGTCGGATCTCCGATCGAAGGCAGAACGACCGGGCGCCCACCGAAATCCTCACGTTCAAAAAGGGCGGTCTCCGCCGGATTGAAAGGTGAACCGTCTTTCAGTTTTCCGGTTTTGATGATCGGCAGCACATCGCGACTGAGTTCGACGGCGGCGCGTCGGACGAACCAGGCGCGCGGCAGATTTGTCAGGTTCTCATAGACAGAGACTTCGCCGAAGGATTTGAGCTTTCGCCACCGGCTCTGCGATTCGTTGACCGGATCGATGGGGTAGGATTTTCCGGTTGACGCATCGAAAAAAGAGACACGCATGACGGCCAGCAATGCATCGGGCAGCAGGTACTCCATTTCGAGCAGATCCAGTTCACACCGCTCGAATTCAATGCGACCGAGATACCGGTGAGCGTCAAATCCCCCGGCGGGCAGGCTTTCGGCAACAGCCGGCTTTCGATGTTTGATGGCCGCTCTGACATCCTGACGATCGTAGGCCCATTCGGCGGTATCGCGGCCGGCCTGCACTTCGCGTTCGATGACGCGGCCATCGGAGGTCTGCAATCGGATCCGCAGGACAGGGGTTCCGTCGGGCAGCGGAGTCGAGTTGGCCATGTTGGAGATCAGCGCGATCTCCGTCGCCGTCACTCCGCCGAGCGGCATGACCAGACGGGTCCCCGGCTTGAACTGCAGGTCCTTCGGCGGTTTGAAGAACGAGATCCCCCCGGAGTTGAATGCCTCCTCGGGTTTCAGTTCGGCCGGGCGCTCGCGCAGCAGATACCTGACATTGAGCAGGTCCAGCCCCTTGTGATCCGCCCCGAATACATTCTGATCTGTCACCAGCCCGTCGAGAGTCATTTCGCCCGCCACGGAAGTCATCCTCATCAGGCGCAGCGCATCGTAGCCGTTGACGCTCTGCAAACCACGCGCGATCGAGACATTCGGGTAGTTCAGTCCTTCGTAATTCTTTGCAAACGGCCGCGGGGAGTGGCTGATGATGCGAAACGACGCGAGGTCCTTCTCCCGCGACTTGATGAAGCTGACCGGAGCGGAATCGGCGACCTTCTCATTGATGCTAAAAGTCGCCACCCTCCAGTTGAAGAAATGGCCGAAGACCATCAGATCGAGCAACAGGACCGCCACCACTGCCGATTTCCCAAACAGGTCCCGCTGCAAGATCCCGAACCAGACGGCAGCCAGCGTGATGATGAGAATCAGGAGCGGAAACAGAACCTCGGGATTCGACAATGATCCGGCCAGAGGCGAACGCGGCAGTTCGGCTACCAGTGAATCCGCCAGAAACAGATAGACCACGACGCCGATCGCCATGAGTATTGCCATGGCGATCGATCCGATTCGGGCGATCCTCATGACGCTCCCCGTTCCGGCCCGCATGAGCCACGTCACTCCCAGTCCGGACAATATGCCCAGACAGAAAGTGAATTCGAACATGTGTCGTGCTGAAGCTCGGAAGAGATTGAAGACCGGAAGGCTATGAAATATCTGCCAGATACCGAAGGGAAGATAAGCTCCGAAGGAGAGCAACAGCGCCACAGCCGCCATCCCTCCCCAAAACCAGATCTGCGGTTCGCGCCGGCGCCCGGCCAGAGCGATCAGCCCGAGCAATAAGGTCATCAATCCGGCATAACCGCACGTCTCGTCAACGGTCCATTGCCCCCACCAGACGATCTGATACGGCGGTTTGGCGGCGCCCCCGAAAAAATAGGGGAAGAGAAACGTCAGAACCTGCCTCGGCGGCAGCGAATAGGCGGAAAAATATTCGTAACTGATCTGCGCTCTTTCACCCTGTTGCAGCAATTCCCGCTGCGGAAGCAATTGCATCATCGAAAGCAGCGTCCCGATGATCGCCATAGACGCTCCCGTCGCAATGAAGCTCACCCTCGATTGCGTTCGTGGCCTCAGCAGCAGAGAAAACAACCAGTACGCGCCGCAGAGCAGAACGGTGTAAAAAGTCATCTGCGGCTCGCCCGCAAACTGCTGCAAAGCGATGAAGAATGCTCCGTATGCGACCCATCGCCACGAAAAGCGGTGATACAGATTTTCGATCGCCAGCAGAATCCAGGGCAGCCAGGCGGCCGCTGCTATCCGGCTGGTATGACCCATGTGAGCAATCATATAACCGCCGAATGCGAATGCCATCGCAGCCACCAGTGCACCGGTCCGGCTCATCCCCAGCCGGCGGCTGAAGAGGTATGTCCCGATCAATGCCAGATGATAGGTCGTGATGACCACAAGATTCATCGCCACACCCGGCGAGAAGAGCGCGAAAAGCCAGTTGGGCGGATAGAGCGCCCCAGGGTAGATGCTGGCCAGGAGCGGTGTTCCGGCAAAAATATAAGGGTTCCACAGCGGCAACTGGCCTGAACCGATCATCTTCCCGATCAGCACACGAACACCCAGATTCTGAGTCCACCCATCACCCTGCGCAAGCGCTACCTCACCGGTTAACGCCGGATAGAAATAGACCAGCGGCAAGAGCGTTAAAATTATGGGAATCAACAGGTTGTTGTTGACGATCTGCTGGCGGGAAGCGGGATCAGATTCTCTCGTCTGGTTATTCATTCATTCAATTCCTGATTTTATGACGTGCAACGCCCGCATACGAGCTACACAGGATAATATGCACTCTTTCAACAGCTTGCGCAATCTTACGCAAAGAGTGCGTCAAATACCGCAAAAAAGGGTCTTCGGCAGGCACCTGGACTGCTTATCGGAGAGTAAAATTGGTGAACATGCAATGGTACAAAACTTGCTCCGTTGACGAATGGAAAAGCTGAAAATCCTCAAACAGCGGCCATTTAGTGATCGATTTAATTGAAAGGAGGCCCATCATGTTGAGAAGAATTACAGCTCTTTTGGCACTGGTTATTGTGGTATCGGTTCTGGTAAATTCTCCGGAGCTGATTCAGGCCCAGGGAGGTCAGGAAAGAGGTCAAAAGCTATACATGCAGTATTGCGCCAGTTGTCATGGTGTTGACGGCAAAGGAGGTGGAGTTGTCGCCCCTGAGATGAAGACGATGCCCACGGATTTGACTCGAATTCCCAAAGTTGATGGAAAATTTCCGGCATTGAAGGTTCATCAGATCATCTCCGGCGAAGTCGGTTACAGAGCCCACGGAGCAGCTGAAATGCCGGTCTGGGGACAGGTCTTCCGCAGACAGACCGGCGACAGAGCCAGGACGCAACTTGACATTCATGCGATAGCTAATTATATCGAATCGATTCAAGTCAGATAGAGTGGAAAGTATTATCTGAAGGCTTAATAACGCGAATCGATTCAAAGCGGACAATCAAAAACAGGGCCCGGCTTTAAGGCCGGATCCTGTTTTTGCCATTTTTACAACTTCTTCGACGGCTCTGCTGATTCAGGTTTTCTGATGTAGACTGGGATGGCACTGATAACTTTTTGGAGGAGATCGATTAACGTGAAGCTGGACGAACAGGCCGGGGCGATGAAGCGGGACTGGGATGACCGTGCAAAGGAGAATGCGAAATGGTACATCAACACGGTCAGACGCGATCAGAGCGATGACGAATTCGACGCGACGGGTCTGCCAGAGGTCCGAAACTTCGTCCTGAACGATCCTGTTTTAAATCGTCGCGGAGATTTCGGGACACAGCGACTGCTCGAAATAGGCTGCGGGATCGGACGCATGACGAAGCATCTGGCCGGGCATTTCGCGGAAGTGCACGGGACCGATGTTTCAGGTGAAATGATCGAACAGGCCCGGATTCGCCTGGGCAATTTCGGAAACGTCCATTTGCATGAGACCAGCGGCGTCGATTTTCAGGCTTTGCCTTCGAACTATTTCGATACGATCTTTTCGGTCTACGTTTTTCAGCACGTTCCGTCGGTGGATATCATCCACGCGAATATCCGTGACGCCGTTCGTGTGCTCAAACCGGGCGGGTTGTTCAAGTTTCAGACCTGTTCGATCACTGCCGAGGAATACGCGAAGATGGAGAAGGACACATGGACTGGCGCATCGTTCACCGAGGAAGAGATCCGCCGGGCCGCACGCGACAACGGCGTTCATCTGGTCAGCTTTCTGGGCCTCGGAACACAGTACTGCTGGACGATTCTGCAAAAGCCCGAAATCACAAGCGAAAATTCAACATCTGATATTAAACCGGGCATTATCTTTTATGGTCGCTCGGATAAGCCTGATGAGAAGTCGATTCCGATCACCGGCGATTACGCATTTTTGACGATCGTCATTGATGGGCCGGAGCCGAAAACTCTGGATGCCAACAACGTCATCCTGGAACTTGACGGAAAGAACCACATGCCCTGCTACGTCGGGTGGGTCGGTGGGAATTTCGAAGCGGCTCTTGGAGGTGCAGACAGAAGCGACATCGAACGGCTGACGCAGATCAATATCGGGATTCCGCGGGGATGCGTAAGCGGTCAGTCGAGGATTCGCATCGGACTACTCGATGGGGAATTCTCGGAACCGTTCACGCTCGATCTGATCGCCCCGCCTCCGGTCGCTCCGAGGATAAACCTGATCAACAACGCTGTTGACGGAGGCATCGACATATACTCATCGGGCGAGAAGTCCGTTTTCAGAGTCTTCGCCAATGCCATGGACGAAACGGCGACGCCCGAGACGGTCCGTGTTCTTCTCGGTGATCGTGAACTCATACCCGAGTCTGTGAGTTTCGTCCCGGCCAACGGGGTTCACATGACCTTGGCAAGGATGCCGGAAGGAAGCTTGCCCGGAGATTCCACGGTCCGGCTTCGTTTTCACGACAGATTGTCAGACCCCTTCCCGCTTCGAATTCTTCGTGTGGAGTGCGGCGGCCCGGCGCCGCTTTAATAGTCGATTTTCGCTTAACGACTATTAAAGCGGCGCCGGGGGGGGGTAGGGGGGGGGGGGGGGGGGGGGGGGGGGGGGGGGGGGGGGGGGGGGGGGGGGGGGGGGGGGGGGGGGGGGGGGGGGGGGGGGGGGGGGGGGGGGGGGGGGGGGGGGGGGGGGGGGGGGGGGGGGGGGGGGGGGGGGGGGGGGGGGGGGGGGGGGGGGGGGGGGGGGGGGGGGGGGGGGGGGGGGGGGGGGGGGGGGGGGGGGGGGGGGGGGGGGGGGGGGGGGGGGGGGGGGGGGGGGGGGGGGGGGGGGGGGGGGGGGGGGGGGGGGGGGGGGGGGGGGGGGGGGGGGGGGGGGGGGGGGGGGGGGGGGGGGGGGGGGGGGGGGGGGGGAGAGGGGGGGGGGGGGGGGGGGGGGGGGGGGGGGGGGGGGGGGGGGGGGGGGGGGGGGGGGGGGGGGGGGGGGGGGGGGGGGGGGGGGGGGGGGGGGGGGGGGGGGGGGGGGGGGGGGGGGAGGGGGGGGGGGGGGGGGGGGGGGGGGGGGGGGGGGGGGGGGGGGGGGGGGGGGGGGGGGGGGGGGGGGGGGGGGGGGGGGGGGGGGGGGGGGGGGGGGGGGGGGGGCTGGGGGGGGCGGGGGGGGGGGGGGGGGGGTGGGGGGGGGGGGGGGGGGGGAGGGGGAGGGGGAGGGGGTGGGGGGGGGGGAGGGGGGGGGGGGGGGGGGGGGGGGGGGGGGGGGGAGGGGGGGGGGGGGGGGGAAGCGGCCACCGCACTCCAAAAAAACAACGCGAGCAGCGACACTCCAAAAGCTGATCCAACCAGTCCCCTGCGCCAGGACTGCGGCCGGTATTCCATTTTAATTCGTCGCGAACCGGCAGGGACTTCGACGCCCCGCAACGTATAATCGACGCGATGAATTTCATGCGACCTGCCATCAATCTCCACTTCCCAGCCCGGATAGAAGACCTCGCTTACGACCAGAAAAGAATCCTTCTCTGCTTTGAGATCGAATTCGACAAGGTTTGCCGAGTGGGTACGAAGGGTAACCTGTGGATCACCGGCGGAATAGCCATTCCGTATTGAATGTGTCTGATCTTCGGTTTCGATGAGCGCAGTGGTTGACGGATCGAAGTTCGATCCGTCAGGCAGAACTCCGGTTCTGATCGTCGAGATCACCTCGCGGGCCGGCAGCCTGACCAGTCTGTTTACGAACCATGCTCTGGGCAACGCCGAACTGTTTTCGTAAACATCGACCATATCGAAAGTGTCCAGTTTCTGCCAACGCTCTGGCGGAAACGCGAATGAAGACAACTGATGAGATATTCCGCTGGTTGAATCGTACAGCGAAGCGCGGATCATGTATAAAGATGCGTCTTCTCGAGCATAGATCCATTCAATCCGTTCGATCGAAGCTCGATCGAACGGCAGGCGCGCAAGATATGAGTGGGCCTGAAATCCCGCCTCGGCACGGTCTTCGACGACACGAGCCCGTGAATGTTTGACGATCGCGCGGACATCGGGCCGGTCCCAGGCCCATTCCGAAGTGTCGCGCCCGGCCTGCAGTTCGCGTTCGATGATACGACCCTGGGTCGTGTGCAGTCTGAGCTTGAGAATCGGCGCGCCATCCGGCAAATGCGCCGAGTTGGCAAGCGTCGTGACAAAGGCGATCGAATCGGCCGAAACATTGCCGGGCTCAGTCGTCAGCGTTACGCCGGGCTTGAATTCGATCCCGAAATTCGAGAGCGCGAAATCGATCCCGTCGTAACTGTATCCCGTCTTCTTTCCGGTGGACCCGCCGCGTCCGACGATCAGATACTTCACATTGAGCAGATCAAGTCCGCGATCAGCCGGATTGAACGATCTCTGGTCCTGGACGAAGCCGAGCAGGGCGGATCCGGCGGACCCCGTCATCTCGCCGACTCGCACCGGTCGCAGAATGTCGTATCCGCTCACGCTCTGCAGCCCCCGCAGCATCGAAATGTTCGGCTGATTGACCAGTTCGTAATTGATGTCCTCCGGCCAGGAGTGAGCGTAATCGTATGGCAGCGTGATATGGCTCATGACGCGAAAGACGTTCAAATCCTTCTCGCGCGATTTGATCAGCCTGACCGATGGCGGATCGGCCAGGCGTTCGGCTACGTCGAACTTTGCAATCCGCCAGTGAAAGAAATGTCCGTATGAAGCCACGTCGAGCAGGAGCACAGCCGGCAGAAGCAGACTGGTCGCCAGGCCTCGAAAAGAATTGCGCCAGGCCAGCCAAAGAGCCGCGAGACTGAGGATAAGACACCCAATCGGGATCAGTATCTCGGGATTGCCGAGCGATCCGGCCATCGCCGGCCGCGGAGTCCCCGAATCAAGCGCCTCACCGAAAAACCTGTAAAGCACAACGATCGCGAGCATGATCCCGCCGAGCAGGAGCGATGCGACAGCCAGCGCCTTCCCGGCAGCCCTCTTTTCAAGCCTCGAAAGCAGCGTCAGGCCAAGTCCGCCGAGCATCGACAGCGCGAAAGTCAGCTCGAACTGATGTCGATAAAGTCCTCGAAAGGTGCTGTAACCCGGAATACGATAGAGCAGATGATTTATCCCGAATGGCAGATAACCTCCGAAAGAGAGCACCAGCGAAACGCCGGCGATCCCAAGCCAGAGCAGAATCCGCGCATTGTGCCGCGCGCGATTGACCGCAACCAGCCCCGGCAGCCAGATCAACATCCCGACATACCCGGCCATGATCGCTGCCAGGTCTTTCCCCCAGTACGGAATGCTGTATGGCGCAAACATCGCTCCGCCGAAAAAATATGGAACGATCAGTGCCGGCAACTGCCATGGCGGAAATGAGAACGTGTCGAAGAAGGCCGGTCCCGGATCACTTCGCTCGCTTTGCGAGAGTAGTTCGAGCGATGGCAGTAATTGCAGCGCAGAGAGCAGAACCGCGGCGGCGATCATGACAATGAGCGATAACACGAATCGCAAACGGGCCGGACGTTCGATTCGCCACAGCGAGTAGACCACGCAGGGCGCAGCGACCAGCGCACTGAAGACCAGCATCTGAGGCTCACCTGCCAGGAACTGCAGGGCGATAAACAGCGCCCCGATTACCGTCCATCGCCACGAAACTTTCCAGTCGGCGGCCTCCGCCAGATGATCCAGCGCGAGCAATACCCACGGCAGCCATGCGGCAGCCGCAATGCGCGACGTGTGGCTGAGATGATTGATCATAAAGCCGCCGAAGGCGAAGGCGATGCCCGCAAGCAACGCGGCCGGCCGCGTCATTGCAATTCGACGACCATAAAGATAAGTCCCGACCAGCGCCAGATGATAGGTCGCCAACACGACCAGATTCATCGCCATCCCCGAAGGCAGCAGTGCAAAGATCCAGTTTGGCGGATAGAACGCTCCCGGATAGACTCCGGCGGCCAGCGGCATCCCCGCGAAGATCAGCGGATTCCAGAGCGGCGCCTCTCCCTGCGCGAGCAACTGACCAGTCAGCACTCGAACGGCGAAATTCTGCGCCCAGCCATCTCCGGGTGCGAGGACCACACGGCCCAGCAGCACAGGGTAAAAATAGATAAGCGGAATTGCGACCAGAGCGGCCGCATAGATGACTCTCGGATCGATTTTGCGGTTGAAAATCATCAATCGACGAAACGGTACTTGATCAGCGCCCAGATGGCAGCAAAACCGTCGCGCCACGTGATCTTCTTACCTTCCGAGAAATCGCGACCGTAATACGAGATCGGCATCTCGTACAATTTATACCTGCGTTTGAGTACCTTGGCGGTGATCTCGGGTTCGAAATCGAACTTGTTCGATCTGATCTGAATGTTCTTGATCACATCGGCGCGGAAGACCTTGTAGCATGTCTCCATGTCCGAAAGGATCGAGTTATAAAGGATGTTGGTGATGAAGGTCAGTAATTTATTGCCGATGTAATGCCAGAAATTGAAGGCCCGGGCGACTTTTCCGCCCGTCAGTCGCGAACCATAAACGACATCGGCCCGCCCTTCAATAATCGGTCTTATCAGATCGGAATATTCAGCCGGATCGTATTCAAGATCAGCATCCTGAATCAGAATGATATCCCCTGTGGCATAGGTCAGGGCTGTCCGCAGTGCGGCGCCCTTGCCCATGTTCTGGCCGTGGAAATATACCTTGTAGGATGAAGTCTGACTCAGTTCCTTGAGCACATCCCGCGTACCGTCTTTCGAACCGTCATCGACAATGATCAGTTCCTTGCGCACATCGCCAAGGTCCACAGCCTCGACACGCTGAATGATCTCTTTGATTGTCTGCGCTTCGTTGTACACGGGCATCAGAATGGACAGTGTTGGCGGGTTGCATGTTCAGTTCAGGATTCCGTGTTGATTTCCCTTGATCGGTCACGGCGCGCGACGCCTGAACGCCGTGCGGCTTCTTCGACGGCCTTGGCAACCAGCGGACCAACCTGCCGGTTGAAGACCGAGGGGATGATGTATTCCGGGTGTAATTCCTCGGGGCTGATGACGGAGGCAATGGCATGCGCGGCGGCCAGCTTCATCTCTTCATTGATGTCCGAAGCGCGACAGTCGAGGGCGCCGCGAAAGATGCCGGGGAAACACAGGACGTTATTGATCTGATTTGGATAATCCGAACGCCCGGTCGCCATGACCTTGACATACGGAGCAGCCTCTTCGGGCATGATCTCCGGCGTCGGATTGGCGAGTGCGAATACGATCGGATCGCGAGCCATCTTCTTGAGTTCGTCAACGTGAATCGTCCCTGGCCCCGACAGACCAAGATATAGATCCGCTCCTGCGATGACGTCCGGCAAAGTGCCTTTCAAACCTTCAGGATTTGTGTGCTCGGCGTACCATTGCTTGGCATCGTTCATGTGATCGGTGCGTCCCTTGTAGATCGCGCCGGCCCGATCGCATCCGATGATGTTTCTGACGCCCGCATTCATAAGTATCTTCGAACAGGCGACTCCCGCCGCGCCTACCCCTGAGACGACGACCTTGATATCTTCCATCTTCTTGTCGACCAGCTTGATGGCGTTTATCAGAGCAGCCATTACGACTACCGCCGTACCGTGTTGATCGTCGTGAAAGACCGGGATATCAAGCTCCTTTTTCAGTCGCGCTTCGACCTCGAAGCAGCGCGGCGCTGAGATATCCTCGAGGTTGATTCCGGCCAGCCCCGGAGAGATGAGCTTGACCGTCCGTACGATCTCATCGACATCCTTCGTGTCGAGACAGATCGGGAAAGCATCGACATCGCCGAACTCCTTGAAGAGCATGGCCTTGCCTTCCATGACAGGCATGGCCGCCTGCGGGCCGATGTCGCCCAGCCCGAGCACTGCCGTCCCGTCCGTCACCACGGCGATGCAGTTGCGCTTGATCGTCAGGTTGTAGACCTTCTCGGGGTCCTTGTATATCGCCATACAGACGCGCGCCACGCCCGGAGTGTAGGCCATCGAGAGATCCGAACGCGTCTTGAGCGGACGCTTGTTGCGAATTTCGATTTTGCCCCCAAGATGACGAAGAAAGGTGCGATCCGAAACATTGATGACAGAGACATCGGGCAGCGATTGCACAGCCTGAGCGATCCGTTCGCCGTGAATCTCGTCGATGGCGGCAACCGTGATGTCGCGAACAAGATACGCCGGGTTGACTTCGACGATATCGACCGCACCGATGTTCCCACCTGCCTCCCCAATCGCTACCGTCACTCGTCCAAGCGTGCCGGGCGTGTTGGCGAGTTTCAGGCGTAAAGTCAGACTATAGCCTTCGGTCGCATTTTGCTCCATTTGATGATTATTCCTTTCGAGATGTCTGTCGATTAAATCCGAGAATATCCCAAGCATGCTCTGGATGGCAAGATAGATACCTTTCAACGGTTGATTCTTCAACGTTCTTCCAACACAATAATCGTTCAAGCAGTAATGTCATCCAATTCATCAAACAAGGCTCCCGGGAGCGCAGGCATTCTGCCTGCCTGACTTCCGCTATCAGCAGCGAATGCAGGCTGGAAGCCTGCGCTCCCAGGGACAAATATGTTGAATCGAGGAGAGTAACCAATGTTCAGATTTTCGATTGCCTGTTTCTGCATCCTGCTCATTGCGACCGCGCAGATAACCCTCGCGCAGGGGAAGAAAAATGGCGGTTCGATCATTGGCCGCTGGGACCTGACGGTCCAAGGCACCGACGCGCCATACACATCCTGGCTGGAAGTCGAAAAAGGGACTGATGGCTCTTTGACCGGGCGTTTCGTCGGCCGTTTCGGCAGCGCCCGTCCCATCAAACAGATCGCATTCACCGATGGGGAACTGAACTTCAACCTTCCGCCGCAATTCGAACGGATGAAGGAAGATCTGGTCTTCAAGGGAACGCTGCAAGGAAAAAAATTGTCGGGAACGACCAACGGAGAAGACGGCAAGACCCTCGCATGGACAGGCGTTCCGGCGCCTGCTCTGAAACCGAACAGGAACGTCAAATGGGGCAAGCCGGTTCAGCTCTTCAATGGGCGTGATCTGACCGGGTGGAAGGTGAGATTCGATCGCGGCGCCGGCTGCTGGACGGTCGAAGACGGCTCGATGACCAACAGCAAGGGTTGCGTCGATCTGATCACCGAACAGAAGTTCATGGATTTTAAACTCACGCTCGAGCTCAAACTGGCCGACCCGGCGATGAACGGCGGCCAGCCGTCAAACAGCGGCATCTATCTGCGCGGTCGCCACGAAGTTCAGGTGCTCGATGATTATGGAAAGCCGGCAGAAAGCCACGGCATGGGCAGCATCTATGGTTTTCTTACTCCGACCAGGAACGCCGCTCGCAAGGCCGGAGAGTGGCAAACCTTCGAGATCACGCTCGTCGGTCGCCAGCTGACCGTCGTCCTCAACGGAGAGACCGTGATCGACAAACAGGAGATTCCCGGCATCACCGGCGGAGCCCTCGACAGCAGCGAAGGCACGCCCGGCCCGATCATGCTTCAGGGCGATCACGGCAAGGTCTGGTATCGGAATATAACGGTAGTAGAAAGTAAAAAGTAAAAAGTTGAAAGTGCAAAATCCTTTCTACTTTTTACTTTCTACTCATCTTCGGAGAATCTATGTCCCGCTTAAAATCACAATCACGTTTTGGATTGATCCTTTTCTGCCTGTTGATCGCTCTGACGGGCGCAACGATGTTGAATGTATTCGCCAGCGCGCAGCAGCAGGGCGAAAAGAAGGAAGAAGAGAAGAAGAAAGAAGAAGGGCTGTATCTGAAGCCGGACGGCAAGGTGACCTTCACGACCGACGAAGGGACGTGGCTGTCGCTGGATGTCTCGCCCGACGGCCAGACTATCACCTTCGATCTGCTCGGCGATATCTACACCATGCCAGTCGCGGGCGGTGAAGCGAAACTGATCGTGGGCGGGATGTCTTTCGATACCCAGCCGAAGTTCTCGCCCGATGGCAAGCTGATCGCCTTCCTGAGCGACCGCAGCGGCGCCGAGCACCTCTGGGTCTGTAAATCCGACGGATCTGATCCGAAGCCGATCACAAAGGGGCGCGGTTCGGGTATGACCATGTTCGTCTCGCCATCGTGGACCGCGGACGGGAACTATATTCTGGCCTCGAAATCGGAGCGTGGCATCGGGACATTCCATGTCTACATGTATCACAAGGACGGCGGAACGGGTGTCAGCGTGGGCCCGCCGCCTCCGCCTCCGCCGGCTCCGGGGCAGCCTCCGTCACCCGCCCCGCAGTTGAACAAGATGGGCGCGGTTGCATCGCCCGACGGCAAGTTCATCTACTGGGCTCAGCGCGTCGGAGCGTTCAATTACAATGCGCGGTTCCCGATCTGGCAGATCGTCCGCTTCAACCGCGAGACGAGCGAGACCTCGACCGTCACCAACGCTCAGGGCAGCGCCATGCGTCCGGTACTCTCTCCGGACGGTCGCCATCTGGTCTATGCCACAAGATGGAATACGAAGACGGCGCTCCGCGTGCGCGATCTTGAAACTAACGAAGAACGCTGGCTGATCAGCGGAGTCACACGCGACGACCAGGAATCGCGCGCCACCCGTGACACCTTCCCGGGTTACGCATTCCTGCCCGACGGCAAATCGCTGATTGTCCTGATCAATGGCAAGATCAACCGCGTCGATTTCGCGACAGGCAAGACGACGGTCATCCCCTTCAGCGCGAAGGTCGATATGGACATCGCTCCGCGGGTTTACGCGCAATACCGCATGGACGACGGTCCGAATGTTCAGGCCAGGTTGATCCGCTATCCGAAGCTCTCACCGGACGGCAAGAAAGTTGCGTTTTCGGCCTTCAACAAGATCTATGTCATGGATCTGCCGGCGACGGGAGTTCCGCGAAGAGTCTCAAACCTGACGACAGGCGAATTCATGCCGGTCTGGTCGCCGGACGGAAGCCATATCGCCTTCGTCACCTGGTCGAGCGGCGGAGGGCATATCTACAGGGTTCCCGCGGGAGGAGGTCAGCCCGAGCAGCTGACGCGTCGCGCGGCGTTTTATACATATCCGGTCTTCACTCCGGACGGATCGAAGATCGTCTTCGCATCGGGCGCGGTCGACGATCAGCTCTTCGCTGATCTGCGCGAAGATCACGAATTCTCATCGCCCGAGGAAGCGTTGTTACATGGGCGGACCGAGAGCGAAGTGACGGGAGTCTCCGGCTCGACCGGCACCGATCTGCGCTGGATTCCTGCGTCGGGCGGCGATTCGACGCTCATCGGTCCGGCGCAGGGCGGACGGTACCCGCATTTCAGCAGCGATCCGAACCGCGTCTATCTTACGACCAATCGCGGGCTGGTTTCGCTGCGTCTTGATGGCCTCGATCGCCAGACGCATCTCAATGTGACGGGCAGCGGAGCACCGCCGAACCCGGCATCGGCCAGCCGGATCATGATCTCTCCGAATGGATCTCAGGCTTTCTGTGACGTGCAGGGCAAGCATTACCTGGTCACAATACCAAAAGCAGGCAAAGAGACGGTCAACGTCAGCGTCTCGGGCCCCGTTTCATCGGTCCCCGTCAAGAAGCTCTCGGCAGAGGGAGGCGACTACCTCGACTGGTCGAAAGACGGCAGACAGGTCACCTGGTCGTGGGGCACGAAGTTCCACCGCCAGCCGGTCGATGCCGACAAACCCGAGAGTTTCGATGTCGTAGTCGAAATGCCTCGCGCCAGACCCGAGGGCACGGTCGTGCTGAGCGGCGCTCGGATCATCACTATGAAAGGTGATGAAGTGATCGCCCGCGGAGACATCGTTATCACCGGCAACCGCATCACGGCCGTCGGCCCGACCGGCAGCGTGGCTGTCCCGGCCGGCGCGAAGGTGATCAGCGTGGCCGGCAAGACGATCATGCCCGGCATGGTCGATGTCCACGCGCACATGTGGCCTCCACGCGACGTCCACCAGACACAGGTCTGGCAGTATCTCGCCAACCTCGCCTACGGCGTGACGACGACACGCGATCCGCAGAGCGCTACGACAGACATCTACGCCTACGCCGATCTGGTCGAAACCGGCGAGATCCTCGGGCCGCGCGTCCTGACCACCGGCCCCGGAGTCTTCTCGGGCTCGGGCGTCGACGACAAGGAATCGACCCGCAATTACATCAAGCGCTACAAGGAAGCCTACAAGACGATGACGCTCAAGCAGTACGTCGCCGGAGACCGAATCGTCCGCCAGTGGATCGCCGAAGCCTGCAAGGAGTTCGGCATCACTCCGACCACCGAAGGCGCGCTCGATATGAAGCTCGACCTTTCGCAGATGATCGACGGCTTCTCCGGCAACGAACATTCCCTGCCGATACAGCCGATTTATAAGGACATCGCTCAATTCGTCGCCCAGACGAAGACCTTTTACACCCCGACAATCCTCGTCGCCTACGGCGCTCCGTGGACAGAGAACTACTTCTTCGAGACCACCGATGTCGCCAATGACAAAAAGCTGGCACGCTTCATTCCTGACGAGCTGCGAATGACCATGCTCCGCCGCCGGCCGCAGTGGTTCCTGCCCGAAGAGTACGGTCACGAAGGGATCGCACGCGGCGCGAAGGAGATCATCCGCGCCGGCGGCCGCGTCGGAGTCGGCGGTCACGGGCAGATGCAGGGCATCGGCTGCCACTGGGAGCTCTGGGCGCTGCAATCAGGCGGCATGTCTCCGATGGAGGCCCTGCGTGTCGCGACCATCTTCGGCGCCGAGGCCATCGGCATGCAGCGTGACGTCGGTTCGATCGAATCTGGCAAACTGGCAGACCTGATCGTCCTCGACCAGAACCCACTGCTCAATATTCGCCACACCGGCACGATCCGTTATGTCATGAAGAACGGCGAGTTGTTCGAGGGTGAGACGCTCAACCAGGTCTGGCCGGCGCAGAAGAAGCTGGATAAACAGTACTGGTGGGACAGGGAGCCGAAATAACCCGCTGGAAGGTGCCGGGGGCTAAACAACCTGAACGATTTGTGCTGAACAAGGTGTTATTGCTCCCGGTACTGTCACATCTGCCAGACGACCGTTCCCCCGACGATTATCATCACAGGAGCGCCCTTCAATTGCCATCCATTATAGGGGCTGTTGCGGGATTTCGATTCTGATGCATCGAGATCGACTTTGACCTCTTTTTCGGGATCGAGGATGGTGACATCGGCGATCGAGCCCGGTTTGAGATTCCCGCGATCGAGTTTGAAGATGCGCGCCGGATTGGCCGAGAGCAACTCGATCATCCGTCCCAATGAAATGATGCCGCGATGGACGAGGCGGTCGAGCGTCAGGCTGACCGCGGTTTCGAGCCCCGTGATGCCGTTAGGAGCGCGGTCGAATTCGAGCATCTTTTCATTAGCGTGGTGCGGAGCGTGATCGGTGGCGATGGCGTCAATTGTGCCGTCGCGCAGGCCTTCGAGCACAGCATCGAGATCGGCGCGCGACCTGAGCGGCGGAGCCATCTTGAAGTTCGTATCGTAGCCGCTGCGATAGACGTCTTCGTCGGTCAGGGTGAAATGATGGGGAGTGACCTCGCAGGTGACGCGGACTCCGCGGGCTTTGGCCCAGGCGGACCATCTCGACTGATTTCGCCGTCGAAATGTGTGCGATGTGAATGTGCGCCCCAGTCATTTCGGCCAGCAGCAGGTCGCGCGAGACGTGCATGTCCTCAGCCGCTCCCGGCAGGCCTTTGAGGCCCATGAGCGCCGAGTAATCACCCTCGTGCATGCTCCAGTTCTTCGCTCCGCAGCAATCCTCGCAATGATCGACGACGGGCAGATCGAAATCAATCGAGTATTCCATGGCGCGGCGCATGACGCCCGAATCGAGGACAGGTTTCCCGTCATCGCTGATGGCGACGATGCCGGCCGATTTCATCTCTCCGATCTCGGCCAGTTCCTCGCCCTTCGATTCGCGCGTGATCGCTCCGATCGGGAAGACGTTGACGGAGGCGTTTTTCGCGCGTTCGATAATAAAGCTGGTGACGGACGAATTGTCGTTGATCGGACTGGTGTTGGGCATGCAGCAGACGGAGGTGAAACCTCCGGCCGCGGCCGCGCGCGCGCCTGTTTCGATCGTCTCCTTGTACTCTGCCCCGGGCTCGCGGAAATGGACGTGCAGGTCTATGAACCCCGGAGCCACGATCAGCCCGGCGGCATCCAGGAGTTCGACATCGGGGGCGTCGATCGAATCGGAGATATCGGCTACGTGACCGTCGCTAATGAGCAGATCGCGCTGCGCGTCAAGGCTCTGCGAGGGATCGATGATCCGGCCGTTTTTGATCAATAACGATTTGGGCATGATTTGAATTGATATTATTCTCTCTCCCGTGCACTAAAGTACACGGCTGATTGCTTGCCTCCGCTACGCGGCGGCCGTCATGCTTTGTACTTTATACTTTATACTTTTTACTTCTTCTTCTTTCTACTTTCTACTTTTTACTTTCTACTGATTCCCCTCCTCCTGCGAGCAGGTAAAGTATGGCCATGCGGACGGCGACGCCGTTGCTGACCTGATCGAGGATGAGTGAAAACGGGCCGTCGGCGACGTCCGAATCGATTTCGACTCCGCGATTTACAGGGCCCGGATGAAGGACGATACAATCGGATTTAGCGCGTTCGAGACGTCGCCGGTTGAGTCCGTAATGGATCGAATATTCGCGCAGGCTCGGGAAGAATCCGCCGGCCATGCGTTCGAGTTGAATGCGGAGCATCATAATCACATCGGCATCGGCGACTGCCGCATCGACATCCTCGACGAAAGCGACCGAGCCGGGCGACTGAGGGATCAATCGTTCGAGTCCGAGCGGGAGCAGTGTCCGCGGGCCGGCGAGCACCACGTGGGCTCCGAGTTTGACGAGCAGGTGGACGTTCGACCTGGCGACGCGGCTGTGCAGGACGTCTCCGACGATGGCTACCTTGAGCCCGGCGATGTGCCCCTTGTTCTGTCGTATGGTCAGGGCATCGAGCAGGGCCTGTGTCGGATGTTCGTGCGCGCCGTCGCCGGCATTGATGACGGCAGCTTTGACGATACGAGCGATCTGGTGAGGAGCCCCGGATGAAAAATGGCGGATGACAATCGCATCCGGCGCCATGGCCTGCAGGTTCATGGCGGTGTCGACGAGCGTCTCGCCCTTGACGACGCTCGAAGTCGAGGCCGAGATGTTGATGGCATCGGCGGAAAGGCGCTTGGCGGCGATTTCGAAGCTGGTCCTGGTGCGCGTCGAGGCCTCGAAAAAGAGATTGATGATGGTCTTGCCGCGCAGCGTCGGGACCTTTTTGATCTGTCGTGTATTGACGTCTCGAAACGTCTCGGAGGTGTCGAGGATGAGGTTTATCTCCTCGGCGGTCAGCCCTTCAATTCCCAGAAGATCTTTATGATTAAATGGCATGAATTGGTTGCGAGGTTAACATGGCCGGATCTCTATTTTGTCTCGACCAGCAGAACCTCTTCGGTCTCGTCGAATTCCGGCAACATGACCTTGATAATCTGTTTATCGGTCGTCGTGACGTACTTGCCGACGTAGTCGGCCTGAATAGGCAATTCTCGCCAGCCACGGTCAACCATGACGCAGAGCTGGACGCGGTGCGGGCGTCCGAAATCGATCAGTTCATCGAGCGCGGCGCGAATGGTTCGGCCGGTATACAGCACGTCATCAACCAGGACGATCGTCTTACCTGTGATATTCGACGGCAATTCGGTCTTGTTGACTACGGGCCGGTCAGCGACCGTGCTCAAATCATCACGATAGAGCGTGATATCCAGGGCTCCGGTGGCGACTTTGACTCCATCCACTTCGTCGATTTTGGCGGCCAGCCGCCCGGCCAGCGGAACTCCCCGGCGGCGAATTCCGACGAGTAAGACGTTGCTCAAATCCGGATTGTTCTCGACGATCTGCGTCGCCATCCGGGTGAGCACTCGATCCATATCAGCGGCGGTCATAATTACTGCTTTTTCGACGAATTCCATAAGGCGATTTCCTTCTGGGAGCGCAGGCATCATGCCTGCATAATCTCTCAAACGGGACACTGGTCGAAACATGAAGGCATGATGCCTGCGCTCCCAGGACGCTCCCATGATTATAAACGTTTTGCCATTTCGGCCTGAAAGGCCCGGATTCTGCGGGCATTTTCTCCGAGATCGCTCTTACCTACGCGAGAGCGCGAACGTATATTGACCACTGTTCGGTCGCTTTCGCGTGTCAAAGTGACTGTCACGTCGTCTTTGAATCGAAAGAGTCGCGTGGTAGCCACCGCCTCGATCGTCATCGCATTCCGATCGACTTTGAGCACATTCCATCCCATCGCCTTTGATGTTTCAAGCGCCGCATCAAAAACCTTTTCAAATGGTTGCGAAAACGCCTGAGGCTGAATATCGGGATACTCCGGCGTCTCTCCGGTCGAAATATCGTTGATCCGCGGCCAGAATAGTCCCAGCAGAAACGGGACCGAAGCGAGCAGGATGACCGCAATCAGAATAACCGGAAAAATCTTATTGAGCTTCATAGGTGAATCTCAAAATACACGAAACCGGAGTATGAAGTAAACGGTGTCCGGATAGACGAGCGGAATTGAAGCCGGGTTTTTCCATTCAGGCTTTGCCTCGTTCAATTTCATTCTGATAGACTGATTTTTGCTGTCCGGAATAAGACACACTTGGTCGGAGTCAAGCCTTTGCCAGAACAGGAACCAAAACTCGAAACTCGGAGGATGATCGACACCTCAGCCACGGTTGAACGCAACGATCCGATGTCCTCTGATTCCGGGCGCCGATATGGCCTGCTGCGGTTGCGTATCGACCGGCAGATTGCGGTTCTCCCCGGTCAGTTCGCGATGATCAAGGCCCACGGCATCTTCGAACCGCTGCTCAGGCGGGCGATGGCATACTATCGCAGCAATCAGGATGATGGCGGGGTCCACGTCGAATTCATCTATCAGGTGCTCGGACGCGGAACACAGTCTCTGGCCGGACTGCGAATCGGAGATGAGGTAGATTTTCTCGGCTCACTCGGAAACACATTCGATATCAGAGCCGCGCGCGGTCGCACCGCCCTGCTCGTCGCCGGCGGCGTGGGATCGGCGGCCCTTTTCATGCTCGCCGGGGAACTGCTCAAAGCTGGAGTCACGACCAGGCTTTTGATAGGCGGCGCCAGCCGCGGAGACCTTTGCGGCCTGGACGATTTCATCGAGCTGTTGTCGGCCGGGAACGTCACGAGTGCGACTATCGATGGATCCCACGGAGAAAAAGGTTTCGTCACCGAACCGCTTGAAGCGCGATTGAAAGCCGGAACTGACCGGGAGTCGATAATTTATGCATGCGGACCCGATCCGATGCTGCATCGGGTCTCGCAGATAGCCGACCGGTACAAAACGCCGGCGCAGCTTTCGCTCGAAGCGCCGATGGGATGCGGCTACGGCGTTTGCGTGGGCTGCGCGGTAGCCGTCAAACACGACAGCCCTCCCGGTTTTGTCTATCAAAAGGTTTGTACGGAAGGGCCTGTTTTCTGGCACGAGGAGCTCCACTGGTGAAAGCCCAAGAGACAAAGCTGACCAATCGCGAAATCACATACAGTGCCGGCGGACTGGTCTGGCGCGAAACAGGTGAGGGACGCGAGGTGCTGCTCATCCTTGTGCGCAGGTGGCAGAACTGGATGTTTCCAAAGGGCAGGGTCGAGCAGACCGACGCCGGATGGCACGCAGCTGCCCGGCGTGAGGTCCGGGAAGAGACTGGTTACGAGACTCAAATCACCGATTTTGCTGGAGTGCTCAAATATACGGCCTCGAGCGGGGCCTATAAGGTAGTCTTCCTGTGGCATATGATCCCGGTTGGAGCACCGGATTTCACTCCCTCCGACGAGATCGAATGTTACGAATGGCTTCCAATACGGGAAGCAATCGATCGCCTTACTCATGACAGAGACAAGGAGTTCCTGAAACAATTCGCATTCGACTATGAAATCTGAGAAGAACCACACGATCATCTATTGCGCGGGCGGCCTGGTCTGGCGCGAGACCGGCGACGGGCGCGAGATTCTGCTCATTCTGAGCCGCGAAGACCAGGCATGGAAATTCCCCAAGGGGCACATCGACGACACCGATCCGGGATGGGACGCCGCGGCTCAGCGTGAGGTCCGGGAAGAGACCGGCTACGACACCGTCATCACCGATTTCGCCGGTTTCACCTCATACCCTGTCAAAGGCGTTCCTAAGGTTGTGCTCTACTGGCATATGGAACCGACAGGTGAGCACGCTTTCGAAGAGTCAGATGAAATCGAGCAGTTCGAATGGCTGCCCATTCGCGATGCGGTCGACCGGCTCACCTTTATGAACGACAAGCAGTTCCTGTTGAGATTCTCGAACGATGACGGAAGCCGCAATGAATAATTCCTCGCCCGGTGAAACGGCACAGCCCGATTCGAAAGAGCTTCTGGCAACCGAGATCGCCGGCATCCGGTTTAACAATCCAGTACTGACGGCAAGCGGCACCTGCGGTTACGGCCTCGATATGATCGAACTGATCGATCTCAACCGTCTTGGAGGGATCTGCACCAAGGGGCTTTCGGCGCGGCCGATGCCCGGCAACGCTCCCTGGCGAATAGTCGAGACTCACGGGGGAATGCTCAATGCCATCGGTCTGCAGAATATCGGAGCGCGCGCCTTTGTCGAAGAAAAACTTCCGCATCTGAGATCTTACGACACGCGGATCATCCCGAATGTCTTCGGCTATACCATCGGGGAATACATCGAAGCGATCGAGATCCTCGAATCGGGCGAAGGGATCGACGGTTACGAACTGAACATTTCATGCCCGAACGTCAAAGCCGGAGGCGAAAGCTTCGCCAACGACGCAACACAGGCCGCTGCAGTCACGCGTGCTGTCAAAAAAGCCTCGACGCGCCCCGTGATTGTCAAAATGTCCCCGAACGTTACTGATCTGGCCTTGATCGCTCGCGCCGTCGAGGACGCCGGCGCCGACGCGCTTTCACTGATCAATACCGCTGTCGGAATGTCGATAGACATTTACACCAGACGGCCTCGACTGGCGAATGTGACCGGAGGCCTCTCGGGCCCGGCCATCAAACCGATCGCCATCCGCTGCGTCTACCAGGCATTCAGAGCGGTCAAGATTCCCCTCATCGGCATCGGCGGAGTCGCCACGGTCGAAGACGCCCTGGAATTTATGATCGCCGGCGCTGGTGCTGTGCAGGTAGGGACGGCAAACTTTTACGATCCCGGCGCATCCATGAAGATAGTCGATGGACTGGCGGAATTCTGCAATCAGCAGGGACTTAAAACCATTCGCGATCTGGTGGGAACCGTTCGTCTTGATTGAACTGCATGGAGTACCGTTGATCATCCGCACTGAAAAATCAGGAGACGAAGCGACCATTCGATGCGTCGTCGAAGCGGCCTTCGGGCAATCGGCCGAGGCTGATCTGGTAGACGCGTTGCGGACTGCGGGAAACTCGACGATCTCACTGATCGCCGAAGAGGATGGGGAGATCGTCGGCCATATTCTGTTCAGCCCGATGAGACTCGATCCTGAAGACGAGGCTCTGCGATTGCTCGGACTGGCGCCTCTTGCGGTATCGCCTTCACGACAGAGATCAGGCATCGGATCAGCGCTTATTCGAAAAGGTCTTGAATTGTCCGGGCAATCCGGTTACGACGCCGTCTTCGTTCTGGGACATCCCGAATATTATCCGAGCTTCGGATTCAGGCCGGCGAGCCATTTCGGCATCCGCAGCGTGTATGATGTTCGAGACGAGGCTTTTATGGCTCTCGAGCTGAAGCCGGGCTCATTGAGCGGGCATCCCGGCACTGTTCATTACACCGAGGAATTCAGCCGGGACTTTTGACATGAAACAGATCGCTTTTCTTATTACCGTGCTGTTTTGCACTTCTACATTGAGCGCATTGGCGCCACAGCGATCACTCGTCGGTCAGTCGCACCGGATTTCCCGAGTCGATATGCAATTGACCTGGGAGCCGCGGGATCCAGTCAACGGATCGCCTGTAATTTACAGGGTCAAGCCCTCGGTCGAACTGACATCCCTGACTGGGAAATGGCAAAACCGCCCAATATTTTTCGAGTTCGATCAGGCCAGCGGGATGTGGAACGGTTTTGCAGGTGTGGGAATCGATGCCGCTCAGGGCGTGCATGACCTCATCTTAACTGCAAAACTGCCGAACGGTGCGGTCGTAACCTCGACCCATACTGTAACGATCCGCAAAGCGACATACCGAAGCATTGCCCTCAGAGTTCCGCAGAGATACACGGAACCGGACGCGGAAACGCTGGCGCGAATCAGGCAGGAACAGGCGCTCAAGAAGGAAGCCTTTAACCGTGTGGGCCCGAGTCGTCTCTGGTCGGGCAGCTTCAAAACTCCTGTCGATGATATTATCACCGGTCAATTCGGAACTGAACGAACCTTCAACCGGCGACGCCAGAGTGTGCATCAGGGTCTTGATTTGCGCGCCTCCATCGGAACGCCGATCGCCGCAATGAATGGCGGCGAGGTCGTCCTTGCCCGCGAAATGTTTTACGAAGGCGGATTCGTCGTGATCGACCATGGGCAGGGTTTGATGACCCTTTACATGCACCTCTCGGAATTTCGAGTCAAGGCAGGCGATCGCGTTAATCAGGGGCAGATCATCGGCCTGAGCGGAAATACCGGCAGAGTCACAGCGCCTCACCTGCACGTCTCTGTCAGGTGGCAGGGGATTTATCTCGATCCGCAAAAGCTGATCGGATTGGCATTCTAGTTCATGATCACGCTGAATCTGATGGAAAAAAGTGAATCGCAGGGGAAGCAAAAGGGAAAAAAAAAAAATTTTGGGGGAACTTCCCCGGGCCCGAAAAAAACAGGAAAAATCCGATTTTCTCCTTCCATTAAATTTCCCCCGCGGCCTTTGTGTTTCATTTCCCCCGCGGCCCCTGTTTTTTTTTTTTTTTTAATCCTGGGTACTGGCGAGGGAATCAAAAATTGAGCGAAACGAAGAACATACGAAATCCGGTTGTCGTCGCACTCGACGTCAGTTCCGCCAATCAGGCGCTCGAACTGGTTGATCAGTTGCGTGGTCTGGCTGGAATGTTCAAGATCGGCAAGGAACTGTTCACTACGGCCGGTCCCGACATCGTGCGAGAGATCATCAACTCGGGTGAGCAGGTCTTTCTTGATCTGAAATTTCACGACATCCCCAACACTGTCGCCAAAGCCGGGGCCGCCGCCACACGTCTGGGCGTGAGCATCTTTAATATTCACGCGCTTGGCGGTTCTGCGATGATGAAGGCTGTGGCCGAAGCCGTTGACGATGTGGCGACACGTGAGTCGCTTCCAAAACCGAAGATCCTCGGCGTCACGATCCTGACCAGCCATACCCGGGAGTCACTGACCGAAGTCGGAATCGCTTCAGACCTTGAATCGGAAGTGGTCCGCCTGGCTCAACTCTGCGAAGCCTCCGGCATAGACGGAGTGGTCGCCTCCCCCCGCGAAATTTCTCCCATTAAAAATGTGGTCAAAACCCCCGATTTTGTTATCCTGACACCGGGAGTTCGGCCGCACGGATCGGCAATGAACGACCAAAAACGGGTCATGACACCGTCTGAAGCGCTCAGTGCTGGCGCGAACTACCTGGTCATTGGCAGACCCATCACCGCTGCTGAAAATCCAAGACTGGCAGCCGAACAAATTCTTGCCGAAATCCTGGGGTAGACTGGCGCAAATGGCTGATTAATAAGAAAATGAACACTTTGCTGTGAGAGACGTTTACTCATGAATAGTAGAAAGTAGAAAGTAGAAAGTAGGTGAACGGATTTTTATAAGTTTGCATTTATTTTCAAAACGCCCCTTTTTACTTTCTACTTTCTACTTTTTACTTTTTACTTCTAAGGCGGCCCGGGATTTTCATGTCTTTATCCAGATCAACTACCAGAGCGATTGCCGGTATTCTCGCTGTCTGCGTGATCAGTCTGGGGATCAAACTCTATGCTCAGCAGTCAGGCGGACTGACTCCCCCGCCGCAACCTGTCAGTTCGAAATCCGATACGTCAGGCGCCTCGCAGAATGTAGCTGCGGGCTCACCGCTCAGAATCGGTGAGCGCCTTGCCTATAATGTCTCGTGGGCAAGCTTTCCAAGCGCGGCCAGGGTTGAACTTGAAGTGGTTGAACGCGGGCAGTTTTACGGACAGGACAGCTACCAGATCTCCACCAGAATCGAGACTCTCGGTCAGGTCCGCTCGCTCTTCAACCAGATCGACAATCAGTACACATCATACATCAACACGCAAACAGCTCTGCCTTACAGGGTCATCGGCGCCGTCCAGCAGGGAGATAAACAGGGCATCGAAACCGTCATCCTGGACCATGCCCGGCAGCAGGCGGTCTTCAGCGACGATTCGACGCTGCCGATACCGGCCGGAACATTCGATCTGCCGTCGCTGATCTACGGCCTGCGTCTGAGGGCGCTGCCCGAGGGCAGCAAGCAGAAAGTGAGTGCTCTGCTGGGCCATGACCTGCTCGAAGCCGAAGCTGTCGTCAAAAAGAACGAGCGCATAACCACACAGACAGGGACATACGACACCATCTGCGTCAAATTCTATCCGCAGAAATCGCTCAGTAAATACCGCGCATACGTCTATTTTTCGAATGATGAACTGAGGCTGCCGGTGCTGATCACGGCGCAACTGCCGATCGGCGAGATACGTGCCGAGCTGACCAGCGCCACCGTCAGTATGCGACAGATGACTCCGCTGGCGAAAATGAGACCGCTCACTGACGAATCAGGAGCGATTGCGACGCTCGTGCCGGCGCCCAGCAACGGCAAAAATGATGCAGGCAAATACGTTGCCGGCGAAATGTCACTGCCATTCGCTATCGGCGAACGACTCAACTATGAGATCGCATGGGGGAATTTCACTTCGGTCGGTCGTGCCAGTTTCGAGGTCAGACAGCAGGGGATGCTGGGCAGCAATCGCGTCTTCGAATTTCATGCTGAAGCGACAAGCATCGGCGCGGCTCGAAGGCTGATCACGGTCAACGATCAGGTGAGCAGCTTCGCTTCGCTTGAATCGCTGACTCCTCTGCGGACTGATCTGCGCCTGCGCGAAGGATCACGATTCAAGCAGGAGATCGCGAATTTCAACGCGCAGGATAAGAGCACCGTGCTGTCGAATGGAACGATAGTCAAAATTCCGCCCGGGACGCACGATATGGTCTCGCTCTACTACGCCATTCGCGCCGCCGATCTGACTGTCGGCGCCATTTACGATTTCCCGTTCCTCGATGCAAATTTCCGTTTGCAGATGATTCGCGTCGTCGTGGTCAAACAGGAGATCATCGGGACTCCATTGGGAAATCGCGAAGCCCTGCAGATCGATATTCTGACGCCGCCTCCCTCACAGTTCCTGATCGCACAGGCCTGGATCTCAAACGATGCCCGGCACCTGCCCCTTTACATCACCACCCGAACAAGATTCGGCGAACTGCGATTCCAGATTACCAGTGCAGTCAATACGAAGTAGGCAGTGGGCAGGCAATTGTGAGCCTGCGCGCGAAGGGGTGGGCAGTGGCGGGCGGGCGCAGCGAGCGAAGCCCGGGTATTATTTAACAGAGTGGGCGGAGATCTGATGACGACTTGCTTGTCTTGCCCTGAACGCCAGTGGGTGCCAAGTGGCGGAGCTGGCGGCCTGGCGGCTGCAACCCCGGCTCTTTCTTCGCCTGCGTTGCAGGGCAGAAGAATATGCTTGAGAAACCCCAAAATTTGTCAAATCGATTTTAAAGGACTCTTCCGCGTAACATCAGTTAATAACATTTTATATCCTGCTGCCTACTGCCTACTGCCCACTCCATCTAAAATCCTCTTCTTTTCCGCCGAGGCTTTCGGTGCAATGGTGATCTTCGCCTTGCCGCTGGTGGCCCGGCTCCATTCCAGGAACAGCCCGTAGGGTTTGACCCGTTCCGGAAGATCGATCTCGCGCACGCCCTCTATGTCGTCTCTGATAATCCCCGCGAGATCGCCCAGGCGGCCCAGTTCCGTGAGAACCTCGCGATTCCCCACCGTTGCACTCTGCTTTGCGTAATTTTGATAGAGCGTTTTCAGTGCATCGACCAGGCTTAAAGCCCCCTTGCTTTGCCGGCGCACTTCCAGATCATAGAGTGCGGCTACCAGCGTTCCCTTTCGATAGACCAGATCAGCCATCGATTGATTGCTGAACTTTTCGGCAGAAGCAGCGATCAGCGATCGATGTGCCGAGAGCGGGTTGTAGTAATAAGATTCGTACTCTTCACCAATTGCATCGAGATACCCCTGCAAATCCAGAAGTTTCTGTCTTGTCAGCGTGAGCAGCGCGGCATAGCGCGTGAAACCTTCCCAGAACCAGTCGAAATTCTCACGAACGTTGAAGACATTGGGCAGGTAATAATGAAACATCTCGTGCGCCAGATGCCGTCGGAGCAGCCCCACACTCTGTTGCGGAACGTTACCCTGGTTGAGCAGCAGAACAGCGTTTCGGCCGACGCAGATACCGCTTGATCGCAATCCGGTCAGCGGCAGCGGAAAGGGAGTCAGGGTAACGACATAATCGCCGCTTTCCCGACTTTCGATCATGGAAGCCTGTTCTTTTGCAATCGATTCAGCGAGAGTGAAGAATTCTTCATCTGAAAAGCCCCAGGCTCCGGCGATAACCGCGCGAAGGCGCATCGATCCGGCAGAAAATTCCCGCTCGCGAAATTGCCCCAGTAAAATTAATGTCGATGATGGTTGAGCGATCTCGAACACGCCACCCTTCGCCTCTGCCGAAATGATCGACTTCCATCCATGAGGCGGATCGACTCTCAGGCGAATGGGGCTTTCCGCACAATCGTTCGCAGATTCAGAACAGATCTGTGGCAGGATATCGATCGGATGAAGTATGCCGGCTTGCGGTCCCAGAGTTGAAACAAGTCCGTATTGTGACGGATCGAGCGCACGCCCCAGCCTGAGTTCGTACGTCAGTTGAATGGCCTCGCCGTCATTTCCGGGAGTCATCAGATAAAGGCCATCTCCGCGAATTTCAAGCGGGAGCCTGCCGGCGTCGCCACCAGTTGTGGCCCTGATTCCATATATTCGTTCGCTCAGGCGATTGATCCCGGCGAATCGATCGCGAAACCTGAGAGCCACCGCCTTCCCCTGCGCCAGACCGGCCATCGTGCATTCGACGTTGAAACTTCGTTCGACAGGCCTGATCTGTCCAAACCTGCATGTCAAACGCGGTTCAGCCTGACAGATCGCGGCTGAAAGCGCTGATAACGAGAGGGAAATCACGGCGACCTTCAATCGCCTGTTCAAAATGTGCATAAGATAAACAGTGGACAGATATTTTGACGAGAGACGTCACAGCTCTTCGAAATGCAGGTTGATGAGATACATCATATCGACGATCAGAACAGCGATCGGCGGATAAAAAAGGACCGCAATGAAGGCATCCATGAGCGTGTTTTCGCCGAAAAACTGGGTTGAGAAGTCCTCAGTCAGCATGCCGATCAGCATCCCGGTGCCAAGTGACAAGAGGTAACCACCGATAACAAAGGCCCAGGCGACGCTTCGCTTGAACTGCTTGTTCTGCTTCGATTGCCGTGTGATTGAAATCCGCCCGGGTTTGTATGTGTAATGGTCGAAATGCTTCTTGAGACTTGTGACCAGGTGCCAGACGCCGATGCCGAAGAGCGCTAACAATGCGATTCTCCAGAAAACGCTGGTCGTTTCGAAGATCGAGGGTTTGGTCATGGCGACCATAAAAGTCGATATGAAAAGTGTGACCGTAGTATAAACGGCCTTGCCGCGCATGCGAGTCTCTTCACGTTCGCGTTCAAGCCACTCATTGACGATTCGATCGGCGCGTGCCTGATAATAGGCGCGTCGCGCAGCCCGCGCCGCCGTCGAGCTCGCCGGACGCACAGCGGACACCGACACGTTGCCCGTGCTGTCATACATCTTTCTGCGCTCCGGATCGATCAACGTCTGATAAGCCTGACTGATCTGCGAAAATCTGGTAGTCGCTGACGGATCCGAATTCACGTCAGGGTGATACTGGCGCGCCAGACGGCGATAGGCTGATTTGATCTCATTTGATGTTGCGGTGCGATTGACACCGAGGATGGCATACAGGTTCGCCATAGCCAGATACCGTGACCAGGTAATATTTAATCAGCATGGTTGGTTGCTGCTGCGAAAAAACGCCTCGAAAACCATTCTATTGTATAACTTCCTTTGCAAGTTTCAAGCGGCAATTCGGAGGTAGGGAGGTTCGCCCCAAGCTCACATTACGTGTTTACTTCAATTTGAATCCGCCACTATAATCCCGTGAATCGAGATTGAACGATTTCTTCCTCCGAACATCCAATATCACCTGAGAGGATCACCGATGACCCGGAAAACAACCAGCATACAAAGAGTTCAGATCAAGCCCCGTCCAACCATTACCGGTGCAATCCTCGGAGTCGCGCTGCTTTTAACCACGCTCGTGTTTCTGCCGGGCGTCATTCGCATATTCAGGGTACGGGCTGCAACCGTGATTCAGAACAGTGTTCCGGTAACCAGCGTTTCGGCTGCCAGTTTCGTCGGCGCCCCGGCGCCGCTGGCGCCCGATTCGATTGTGGCTGCGTTCGGGACCGATCTCGCTACGGGAACGCAATTGGCAACCGCGCAACCGCTGCCGACAATGCTTCTGGGCACGACAGTGACGGTCAACGGAACGGCCGCGCCACTGTTTTTCGTCTCACCCGGACAGATCAACTTTCTGGTTCCGCCTTCGACAACAGCCGGCGAAGTCCAGGTCGTCGTCACTTCAACACTCGGCAACGGAGATCAGATCGTATCACGCGGACAGATGGTTATAGCAGGCTCGGCGCCGGCCATCTTCACAGCGAATGCCAACGGTACCGGAGCGCCGGCAGCGGTCACAGGACGCGTCAACGGCAACGGCCAGTTCGTCTTCGATCCGACCCCGCCCTTCGAACCTGATCCCGTCAACCCGTCGCAGGTCGTCCCTGCTCCTATCGATGTCGGAACGGCACAGCAACCTGCATTTTTGATCCTTTACGGGACCGGACTCAGAAGTGCGCCCGCGGGTTCGGTTCGAGCAATTATCGGAGGCATCGAAGTTCCGGTCGCACCGGTGGCGGCGCCCGGATTCACCGGGCTCGACCAGATCAACCTGCAGATCCCTGAATCGCTCAAGGGAAAAGGGAATGTCAGCATCAATCTAGTGGCCAACGGGCTTTCGTCCAACACCATCACCGTCAAGATGGCGGGCGCATCGGCGGGCAACCTGTCAATCTCAGGGTTCAATGTCACCGGTCCCGCCCTGGCCGGCCAGACTGTCACGATCAACGGCAATGGATTTTCGGCCACAACCAATGAAAACATCGTCCGTATCGGCAACGCCCAGGCGCGCGTCGTCTCTGCTTCACCAAGTCAATTGAATGTGATCGTTCCGTTCGGAGCTGAATCGGGCCTGGTCACGGTACAGACCCTGCAGGGTGAAGCCCGCAGCGCTTCGCCGTTTCTGGTCAGGACATCCGTCAGCGGAATCGTTCAATCCACCGGCGGTACAAACACTCAGCCCCAGCCGCTGGAAAACGTAACCATTCGAGTTGTCGGGACCAACCTGAGCGTGCGCACCAATCCGCAAGGCAGTTTCGTTTTGTCGGACATCCCCGCAGGTGTCAATCTGATCGAAATTGAAGGAGGAACAAATCCGACAAATCCGCCCTTCCCATCGGTCTCGTTGAAGGCGATCGTTCGATCGGGACGCGACAACCAGTTCTCGCAACCGATCAGCCTGCAGCAGATCACCGGCGGAAGCGGAACTGTAGGAGGCGGCGGATCAGGCTTCACCGCTGAAGCGCTTGCTCGAATGGTCGGCAAATCGGCGAGCCCGAATTCACGCCTTGCCGATGCTTTTCGCAAATTCGCACCTGGCACAGGAAAGCAGGGACCGAGAGCCAAGGCACAGGTCATCGGGCCGGGCAACAACGTCAATGTTTCGAATCGCGGCGTCAATCTCGATATCCCCTTCAGCACGACCGTTCGCTTTCCTGACGGAAAGACCTCCGGATCGATCCAGTTGACGGTTGTCGAAGGATCGCGACTGCCCGGCATCGAACTTCCGAAAGGGGTATATTCAACGGCCATTGCGCAAATCACGCCCTTCGGGACTACCTTCTCTCCAGGTGCGAGCCTGCAATTCCCCAATCCGGACCTGAATAATCTGCCGCCGGGTTCTAAACTGGATCTTTACCGCTACGATTCCACCGCCGGGATTTTTGTCAAACGCGGAACAGCGACTGTTACCGCCGACGGAGCCAATGTCACCAGCGACGGGCGAATCATCGATGTCGCAAGCTTCTGGTTCGTGGCCAGCCCAAGCGGAATAACTACTGTCACCGGACGCGTCATCGATCTGCTGGGTCTTCCCGTACCCGGAGCGATTGTCTCGGTGAACGGCAGGTCGAACACGAGCGATCAAAACGGAGGTTTCAGCATCGCCGATGTTTCGACAACCGGCAGCGCACAGCTTCAGGCGGAAGCAGTCATCCCGCAGCAATTCGGCACTCCGCCAAGGGGCGTCTCATCGCTGACTGACATCGTTACGGGGGGCATCACCAACGTCGGGACAATTGCACTGAGCGATACGCAACAGCCGGGACTGGTGCTCGCGCCGTTCATGATCGACTTCGACTCGAACTCTCCGCCCGCCAGGGTCGAAGTGACGCTGACGCAGCCGGCTCCCGCCGGCGGTTTGCAGGTCTCTCTGACAAGCGATGAGGTCACTGTCGCGACGGCACCGGCAAATGTCACTATTCCGGCCGGACAGACGACCGCATCATTCGACATCACGCGCGTCGGCCCGGGCTACGCCTTCATCGATGCAACGGCGACCCTGGCTAATGCCACACTGGAAAGCTTCGCCATTGTCACGGTCTCGTCCGTCGCTCCTGTTCTCACAAGCGTGACTCCACAATCGGGTTCACCGCGCGCCACCATCACGATCACCGGCACGGGTCTGAGCCCCTTCCCCGATCTGAATCTGATCGGATTCATTCGCGACGGAGAGCTCATCGCCATTGTAGACCCCTTTGATATCTCGGTTGTTCCCGGACCGACGGGAGCGCCGGCTGTGACAGCCATCGTTCCACCCATCGGGCCCGGTCCCGCCGGCATAGTCGTCGCCGTCATCGACGACGTGAACGGAGTCATCTCGGACGACAGCGCACCGCTCGCATTCACCGTGCTGCAGTCGAACGTGCCGACTCCGCAACTGACGGCGGTGACTCCGGCCTCCGGCAATCCGCGCGACCAGATCACAATCACAGGCAGCAATTTCGGCTCGACTCCGGATGAAAATCTGATCATCTTCCTGCAAAACGGGATTGAAAGTTATGCCACAGTCCTGCAAGCTTCGGCATCTCAGCTTGTGGTACAGGTTCCAGGTTACGGCCTGATCAAAGGCCCGGCTACCATCATTGCCCGCCGCATCGATCAGGACGGAATCGAAGGCAACAATTCAAATGCACTCGATTTCACCATCAATTCCGATCCGGTAGCTCCACCAAACCCCGTTCTGACTTCAGTCATCAATGTCGCAACGCAGATGCCTGCAGGAAAAGCCGGAGACACCATCCAAATCACCGGGACCGGCCTTGGCCGTAATTTCCTGGATTTGCAAACAGGCGATTTCGGCAATTCCGCACCCGACCTTTCTCTTGTTTATATTTCCCAGAACGGGAATCCCGCTGATATCGCGTTCCCGTTCGGCGCTCAAGCGGGAACACAGATCACCACCTTCGTGCCGGCAGGGCTTTCGGCAGGGGTAATCCAGATCTCTGTCATCACAATTGATTTCGAAACTGGCCTGGCCACTGAACAGAGCAACAACATCGATTTTATGATCACGGAGTCGAGTTTGCAGCAGATCGATGAATCCGAACCCAATGATACTTATGATGAATCCCTCGTTGTCACTCCGGGAACGATAGTCACCGGCGCCATCGCCGTGGGAGACAGGGGCGGCACATCCATCGGCGGAATCACTATCGACTTCACTGACGGCACATCCGAGGACCTGGGCGATCTGTTCTACCTTCTGCTCGATAACCAGACGACGATTTCGATAATCCTGAACTTCACCGATACGGCCGATCTGGATCTCTTCATTCTGCGGGAAGACGGCCAGGGAGGTTATGAAATCGTGGATTCTTCAACCAATATTGATACGACGGTCGAGCAGCTAATTGTCAATCTGCCCCCTGACGAGTATCTGATTGGAGTCGGCGCTTACAGCGGATCCAGTGACTATACGCTGACCATAGTCGAAGGTCAGGTCAGTCTCTCTCCATCCGGTTCTATACGGGATCTTCGATCACGGTTGCCGATGCGGGCTGTGCGGAGGAAGTTTCAAGTAAGAGGAAGTTTTCAGTGATAATGCACTTACTTATTGATGTTACGCAGAGACAATGTTCGGAAACTGCTTGACTTGTCCCGAACCCGCGAAGCGGGTGGGCAGAATAGAGCCCGGGGTGAAGCGAGGCCGTCAGGCCGAGCGAAACCCCGGGTATTGGTATCATCATTTCAGCAAGCCCATGAAATGGGCGGCAGATTTCTCGATCATGCCTGACTCTTCCGCACAGGCTATCGCCCACTTCGTGGGCTTGTCAATTTTGCTGGAACGGGACCCGGGGTTTCGCTCGGCCTGGCGGCCTCGCTCCACCCCGGGCTCTATTCTTTCGCCTGCGTTGCAGGCTCACAGAACAATATGCCTGAGCAACCTCAAAATTTGTCAAAACGATTTTAAAGGACTCTTCCGCGTAACATCAGTTACTTAATGATTCCCGACATAGGGCTGCTGGCGCTGGCATAAAGACGCACTGGCATGCGGCCTGCAAGATAAGCGAGCCGGCCAGCCCGCACGGACAGACGCATAGCTTCAGCCATATCGCCCGGACATTCGGCCTCGGCGATTGCCGTATTCATGAGCAATCCGTCAATCCCCAGTTCCATCGCAAAACAGGCATCCGATGCAGTCCCGACTCCGGCATCGACGATGATCGGAACTTCTGTGATCTGTTCGCGCATGATCCTCAGATTGTTCGGATTCTGAATCCCAAGACCCGACCCGATCGGAGCAGCAAGAGGCATGACGGCCGATGCCCCGGCATCGATCAGTTTTTTAGCCATGATCAGATCGTCTCCGAAATAGGGCAGAACGGTGAAGCCCTCGCGAACCAGAGTCCTGGTCGCTTCGAGTGTCGCCTCGTTATCGGGAAAGAGCGTCTTCTGATCACCGATCACTTCGACCTTGACCCAATCCGACAAACCTACCTCTCGAGCCAGCATCGCGGTTCTCACCGCATCGTCCGCCGAATAACACCCGGCAGTGTTAGGCAGTATCGTGAACTTCTTGAGATCGATGTAATCCAGCAGAGACGGTTGCGAACGATCGGTGATGTTCACGCGCCTGACCGCAACCGTGATCATTTCGGCCCCGCTGCGCTCGAACGCTTCGACCATCTCTTCATTCGATCGATACTTTCCAGTGCCGATGATCAACCGCGAACTGAATTCACGACCCGCGATGATTAGTTTTGTGTCCATGGTTTAATTCCTTATGAGTAGAAAGTAAAAAGTAGAAAGTAGAAAGTATTCTATATCGGATCGGGCGATTGATGGCAGGTTTTCACCCTTTCTACTTTCTACTTTTTACTTTCTACTCATTAAGCCGCTTCATACCCCTTCTTCAGCCAATCTATCAATTCCTTATCGACCTCATTCTTTGAAGAGACGCGGACGCGGTGGCTGACCATGGCGTTGAAGCTGCCCGATTTTTCGAGTCGATCGGTCTGTTCGACACCTTTTAGATTAATGCCGACATCGACGCGCGTTGCAGTCGTGGGTTGGACCAGAGCGAACTGCTTGCTTCGACGCAGGCTGACGTATGCCTTCTTCGGAGAAATCTCGACATCCTTGCCGAATTTTTCGACTGCACTGATGATGGCATCGTAGATCGGTCTTAACTCGGCCTTGGCGCCGGCATACTGTGCAGCGACAAGGTCATCACCAGTAGCGGTCGACTGCTCAGCGGTCTCGAGCGCCTTGATCGCAATCAGATTAGCATACCCATGAGTCAGGCCATGGTCGGATTTCAGATGGTCGAGCAGTGCCCGATTCTTGGCGATCCCGGTTTTGCGTGCGATTTCGATCCATTCTTCAAGACTCTTCCCGGTCTTCTCCCTGAGATTTTGAATCATCGTTTGAGTAGCTTTATCGACAGCATTCATGGTTCAGACTCCTGTTCAGTAGAGAGTTGGGCTCATTTGAAGAGCGATTCGACGCGTGGGCGAATGGTGGAATCGATGCCGGCATCAGTAGTGTCTGACGGCAGTCCTTTGATCAGATTCCAGCGTTCGACGTGCTCGATCGCAGCTCCGGGCGTCAGGCGCCGCATCGGTCCGAGGGATTCCACTTCCAGAAAATCCCTGTTGGTGAACGTTTCGAAGTTGCTTCCGCCGTCAGTGTAAGTCTGCCCTTCAAGGTATTCAATTTGTTTGACGAAGAGGGTTCCGCTGTTGAGATAACCGATCCATCCCATTTTATGCGCCAGCCCGAGTTTCGTCGGTTTCCTGGCATTCCGATCATGCGAGAGTGTGATATAGCGGGTGCCGAAGCGCCAGCGCGGATCGGCCAGATCGGTGAAAGGCCAGACGACAATCGTCTGGTTTGGGACGAACCCTCTGTAATCAGGCTTTTCGCCGGGTTCAAGCGAGCCGGGGTGGCTGATCTTTTCAGGCAACGGGATGATCGCTGTTCCTCCAGGAGCCATGACAGACAACGCCCACGGAGCAAGTTCCACTTCCCACAGGTTCAGGTTCTTCAGTCGATGCAGGACCGTCACGCCGGTCCCCTCTTCGCTCAGTGTGATGTCGATCTCTTTCTGAATTCCGGTAATCGATTCGACCGGTTGAATCAGGCGGATGGATGACTCGCTCAGCTTTTCAAACAAGACCGGCGTGTTGTCGAGCGCATAGGTCCGCTTCACATCTTCCGGCGCATGCCACAACCGGTGGCCACCTCGAATCTGCCAGCTCTGTTCGCCGGATTTTCCGATCTGCTCGTCGAACTCCTTGAAGACATTCGATTCGCCAATGTATCCGTAGCGAATGATGCGCGGTCCTACATCGAGCGTGACAATCAATTCGACCGTGCCGTTCGAGATCTTCAGATTATGCTTCCATCCCTTGTATTCAGTCTGTTGAATGGTCGTTTTCATCGTGCTACCGAGCCCATGATTTAAACTAAATCCGGATGCGGCCACGATCAGCACAGCCAATAAGGCAGGATGCCGAGACTTGATTCTGGACATTTGGCGCCCTCCCGACTTGTAAGATTGGGTTTCAATTGAAAAGCGTTCTAACTATAGCGGGAAAAAGCGGGGACAGGCAACAGGGGTTCGGTATCGCAGGATGAATCAGTTGCCACCTGCGATCATCCCCCGCGCAAGGGCAGGGCCAATCTGACAATGGCCGGCACGGCTCGAAAAACTACCGGCTTTCGCCCTCTGATCGAGAGCGAATAATTTATTTAAATCAGTGCCACGAACGGCGTCGCCGAGATCCTGCCTTGTGGACATGGCGAATCCATCGGTCTCTGAGCGCAGCAGGTTTCCGTGCGTCGCGCGCATCTCTGCGAAGATGCTCAGGAAAGGGCTGCCGAGCAGGTATCCGTCCTTGTAGCTGACGATCACATCCGCGGGGTTATCGACATAGAAGTTGAATCCGCCGAATATTCTCCTCAGAGGATCAGTGTAGCGATGCGATTTTGTCGCCTGCCACCAGTCATCTTCACCGGCAAATCCATCGGGATCAAGAACACCGCTGTCGCGCAATGAATCGACGATATCACGCAACTGCAACGGGTCTCCGCCGAGATCGCGATATGCAAAGCGATTCTCCCGGCGCAAAATCATCGCTCTGCCGCGACTGCTGACCAGTTGGATGCTCACAGCGCTTTCCGAATAGACTGCAAAATCCACGCCTTCGACGGCCGAGCAGGTTTCGGCCAAACCCTCGCGATTTTCAGGCGACGTGAACAATTCCGAGGACCCGACCAGCCCGTATTTCGGCAGGACTACGCTTCTCTCATCGACCAGAGACTTGACCGTTTTGAGGCCTGAGTTTTTGATTGCATCGTTCAGTTTGACATGCCTGTACGTATCGAAGTGATTGCCGTGATCGGAGAACATCTCGACTTCAAGCCGCCCACCCGATTCCGTGATCATCTCTTCGATCGTTCGATCGAGGGTAAGCAGAAACGATTTGAGCGGCCATTCGCCACCGAGGTGAGCCAGCGAATCGGTCTCTCCGATGTATCCGACAAATAAGGGCGCGTCGGAGCGAAGGAAAGCATCCTTGAATTCAGTCAGATCCAGTTGAGCCAGTAACATGGCGCCTGCCGGAGCAGCGATATAACCGAGCGCTCCCTTGAATGCCGGCGCGTGATAATCGAACGTCTCCCTGAAGGTGCCTCGGATAAACGATCTTCCGATCAGACGGTCCTGTATGTTCCCACGCAGGCGGTTCGACTCTCTGTCGAAATAATGATCTTCATAACCCGCTGCGGATTCTGACTGAAGAATTTCGATCATGGCCGGATTGGTGAGAGAAGGAAAGGTCGAGATCATGCGGGCCGGTCGGCGAAAAGACCGGAAAGCGCCTTCAGCCTTCAGTTCATTGATCGTCTGCCACGGCACGCCGTCGAGCACAAGCACAAGCCGGCGCGGACTTGTAATCGAGCCGGCCGTGGAATGTCGCCAGAGCGATGCGACCGGCAGAATTGTGCAACATATTAATAGATAGAGCGGTAAAACAAGCCTCGCCCAACCCAGCAACATCAGAAATCCTCGAAAAATTCCTGCACCAGGCCCCCTGGTAAGCGCAGCAGCCTGCTCGAGGCGCCTGGTACAGGTGCAGTTATCTCAACGGTTCTGCATGTGATAAGTGCAAGCCTGATGCCACAGGCCGATAAGATATTGTAATCCCTGCAAATACAATATTTTACCAGGAAAGATGTATTTCCCTCGTGAGGGTCGGGATGCAATGATAATCCGCCATCTGTCGCCTTTGTATGGCCGGAACGCCGACCTCCGGTCGGCAGGTGCGTTCCATTTCAGCCAGATTATTTGTTTATTCAAACATGCCGACCGGAGGTCGGCGTTCCGGCATCATTGATCATCATCAGAGACATACCGCCGGCTGAGGCCGAGGTCTTTCAGTTTCTGCTGCAGGCTCTGGCGATGCATGCCGACTCGTTCAGCCGCACGGGTCACATTTCCGCCTGTCTCGAGCAGAACGCGTTCGATATACGCCCGCTCGAATTCTCTTCGCGCAGCGCGGAAGTCGTTCAGAAATGGGACATCCAACCTGCCATCCGATTCAGGTTGAGCGGCGACGGCTTTTGATGATCGCAGCTCTGCGGGAAGATCTTTTGCCCTTAGCGCCTCGGATTCGGCGAGCACCGCGCCGCGCTCGATCGTATTGCGCAGCTCCCTGACATTACCAGGCCAGTTGTAGTCGACCAGCAGCTTGAGCGCGTCCTGTCCGATCCGATTGCATTTGAGGTGAAATTTGGAGGCATATGCCTCAAGAAAATGTTCAGCCAGCAGCGGTATATCTTCGCGCCGTTCCCGCAGCGGCGGCAGATCGATCTGCACGACGCGGAGTCTGTATAACAGGTCGGAGCGAAATTTTTCGGCTGAAACCGCAGCCACCAGATCGCGGTTGGTCGCGCTGATGATACGGACGTCAACAGGAAGCAGCTGAGAGCCTCCAATCCGCTCGATGGTGCGTTCCTCAAGCACACGCAGCAATTTGGCCTGCGTGTTGAGGCTCATATCGCCAATCTCATCCAGAAAGATAGTGCCCCCGTTGGCCATCTCGAACTTACCCTTTCGCTGTCCGGCGGCCCCGGTGAAGGCTCCTCTCTCGTGACCGAAAAGCTCGGATTCGATCAGCTCGGACGGCAAGGCTGCGCAGTTCATGGCAACGAATGTTCCCCGTCTCGGGTCGTGCTCACGCTTTGCGCTCTGATCGTGAATGGCTCGAGCGACCAGCTCCTTGCCGGTACCCGATTCGCCATGAATCAGAACGGTCACATCGGTCGCCGCAACCCGCGCGATAGTGTCGTACAGGCTTCGCATCGCTGCGCCCGAACCCAGCAGATCACCGAAACCGCGCGCATCTTTGAGCTCGGCGCGCAGCCGCTCGTTCTCGCGTTTCAGGACAGCGGCGCCGATTGCGTTTTTGACGACCAGTCGCAGTTCATCAAGCTCGAAGGGCTTCGCCAGATAATCATAGGCGCCGGCCTTGATCGCATCGACGGCAGTTCGCTCCGATCCGTGCGCCGTGATCATGACAACCGGCGGAGCCCACCCCGTCCCCGCCAGTTCGCGAAGATAATCGAGACCACTCGTTCCCGGCAGATTGATATCCAGCAGGATCAGGTCGGGCGACTGGCCGGCCACGACAGTCCGGGCCTCTTCGACGCTGGCCGCTTCACGAATGTCGTAGCCACTCAGCGCGCGCCGGATGCCATAACGGGCCGGTTCTTCATCATCCACAATCAGGATTTTTGGATTTTCCATACCAGATCCTGCCATTTGATCTTATTTTGTAACTGCTCAGCCCTCAGAGCAAAAAGAGATTAAACACCAAGGCGTCAGGATGGCGCCTTGGCGTATCAATCTTTCTTGGCCGACAATGTAAAGATCAGATCGAATCTCGTCCCTTTCCCATAATCGACGGGGCTTGTGACGCTGATCGTTCCCTGAGCTTCGATGACTCGACGCTGCACGATTGCCAGGCCAAGTCCGGTGCCACGCTGCTTCGTTGTGAAGAACGGTTCGAAAATTTTACCCTGCAGATCCTGTGGAATCCCTTGTCCAGTGTCGATAACCGAGATTCGGACCCGGCCCGGAGCTTTGGACCAGCTTTCTATCTGAACATGCGCGAGATCTTCGGGCTTAAACGACTGCAGCGCATTGAGCACCAGGTTGAGCAGTGCCTCCTGAACGGCTGGCGCAGTATCTCCTGGAAAGACCGGATCGGCGCCAAGATCGACCGAAATTGTCGCGCCGGTCTGCGCCGTTTCAGTCGAAGTCAGGGCCACAACCTGTTCGACGATTTTACTCAGCGGAGTGGACGAAGCAGCCACGACTGCCGGCCGGGAAAAACTCAGCAATTGAGTGACGCTGCGATTCAGCCTGTCAACTTCGCCGGCGATCAGATCGAGGTCGCGCCCGTATTCACGGCTGACCGATTCATCTTCCCTCATGACCTGAGCGATCGACTTGATCGCGCTGAGCGGATTTCTCACCTCGTGTGCGACCGTCGCCGCCATCTGCCCCAGCGATGCCAGCCGTTCACGCTGCGCCAGCTTTCGCTCAAGCAGAACCTTCTCTTCCAGCAGACTGCAATTTTCGATTGCAACGGCGATGTGCCCGGCCACAACGGCCAGCACTTCTCGCTTCCCCGCGCTGAGCGTTTGAGCATCACCACATACGCTCATCAGACCGATGACACGCCCTTCACGCCACAGCGGATAAGCAGCCAGCGCGCCCAGACGGTTGAGCATCGCCCTGTCTTCAATCTCGGTCAACTGCCTCTCTTCGGCCTGATTGACCGCTTCTGCCGAAGCTCCATTCAATTCGGCGCGTGGAATGATCCGAACCTCTTCCAGTTCCAGGGATTCGCGCAATCTGGTCTCGGCGAATTCGATGAACCGCGACAGCTCGCCGTAAGCCGCAGCCGCCGCTCCGACCTGCGCAACCAGGCCTCTGTAAAGCCCGACTTCACGCCTGAAAAGTCGCCCCAGGTAATTGTCGGTCAGTCGTCGCAGCGGCTCAGCCAGCACTATCAGGACAAGGATCAGCAAAGATTCGATGACATCGGCACGCAATCCATAGCGGATCTCCATGGCCAGGCTGACCCGTCGAATCCCGAACAGATAGATCATCATGACGATCGCCGCCAGAATCGCATAGACGAAACTCTGCCGGATGACCAGTTCAAGATAACGATAACGGTAAATGTAGTAAGCGACAATCGCAGTCGGTGCGAGCGAAGAGAGTTTCGCCAGCAGATCCAGGTAACGGCCGGCGATTCCCCACTCGCGCCCTCCGATGACGTAGGTCAGCAGAAAAAGCCCCCCGATAACGGCCAGCGTCGCGCCGAAGACCTCAAAGAATCGACGCTCCCGCTGCGCCTCGACCTTCCGTGCCAGTCGCCAGTCGATCAGCGCGCAATTGATGAAAACCGATACTATCCATAATATGAAGGGGAGAAGAAATGCCGAAAGCTTCTCTTCGGGGGCCCTGTAAGAACCGCTCAACAACCTGGCGATCGCCCAGGGAAGCATGACCAGCGGGATATAGCCGAACAGAATCAGCTGCCGCTGCATGCGGCGCGGCGCACGCGGATCGAACCAGCTCCAGATTCTGTAATGCGCATGCGAGAGCAGCGGCGGAAGAAAGGCCAGCGCGGTATAGGCCGTGACGTCTGCCGCCTTGAGCCACCAGATCCAGCCACTGATCCCGATCAGCTCGTGAATCGATGCCGCGAAGTTTCCCAAATGCCATAAGCCGATGCTCGCTCCCAGACCCAGCATCGATCCTTCTGCACGCCGTATCCCGTACCGGTGATAGAGCAGCCAGCACAAATAGATATGAAGCGCCGCCCCCATCGTAAATCCGACGAGCCGTAATATCTCGAGCGGCGTCAACGCCGATGAAGCCGCATCCGGCGCGACCTGGATCGCCTGAAAGATGTCGGGTTGGATCATGGGTCAGTAGAAAGTAGAAGTAACAGCTCAGCCCCTGAAGGCGAATATGGAGTGCGGCGGCCCGGCGCCGCTTTTGTAATACTTTCAGCTGCTGACAAAATTGAATACCAAAGCGGCGCCGGGCCGCCGCACTCCATATTCGCCTTCAACAAGTAGAAAGTAAAAAGCCAAGGATCCTTATTGCAGCAATGTCACATAATAAAGAAAGGATGAAGAATGAACCATCCGGAACATCCTTCATCCTTCTTAAACCTGAAGTGATAGTCTATCTTACTTCCGACATGGCAGCGATGTAGCACCCGCGCGCTGTCGCGGTGAGCGGATCACTGGCCATTCGAATATCCGAGATCTGCACCGGGAACCCGCCAGATTTGACGATGCTCTCGAATTTCTGCAGGAATCCCTTGGGCTTGGCCGTTCCACCCGACAGGACAATCGGCATAGCGCGATCGAGCTTCGGCAACTGACGCGAATTCTCGAACTCTTCGCGCAGTTTGGTGACCAGGGTATTAATCACTTCCTCATAATATATGTGCAGCGCGCTCGATACCTTGTCCTTGGGCTGTCGTGACAGGTCCAGCGATTCCTCCTTGATCAGACGAACGCGAGTGATTGGTTCATCAACCACCGAGGAGACGCTCGAATCTATATAGTCTCCGCCCAACGGAATGCTGAAAGTGAGCATCGGCACCGAAAGGAAGGCAACGCAGACATTGCACATCCCGCCGCCGCAACTGATGCCGATTCCAGTGAAGTTCTCGTTCTGCAATTCAGCAAAGACCACAGCCAGACCCTCGTTGACTGCTTTCGCCTCATAGCCGAGCGACTGGGCGAAGTTCTTCAAAATCGCCTCGTGATAGACCAGATTCGTATCCGCTCCGTCGCCTTTTCCGGGAACGCTGAAACTGAGCAACTCATTCTTGCGCGCACGCGGCAGGATCGATTCGATGATCGACTGAATGATCTGCTGACCCATCGGTTCCTGCGGATTGAGCACGCCGTACTGCATTGGCCGGCGTGGAACCGCATTGAAGAAACTGGCGAACCGTTCGGAATCGTTTCCGAAGACGAACAGTTCCTTGCCGTTGCGATAAAAGACCATCTTGTTCTGCTGCAGAATGGCCTCAGTCATCTTTGAATACGGTACACCAACGAATGCATTGAGCTGCGTCACAGCCTTGTGTCCATTAGGTCCGCCGGCCATGACGATCCGGCTGGTTCCAATATCCAACCCGACGGCATTAACTTCTCCATCCGCGACGGCACTTGAGCCGGTCGCAACATTATTCTCTTCCATTATTCCTCCATATCATTCGAAAAAAGTATCTTTGAAAAAGATCCAGCCGGCGGAGGCGGGTTTATTTGACGCCGGTTTCGACCGTGCTGCCCTCGCTGGTGTTCTGCACACTGAGCGGAGAGTCTCCGGCCGGTTCGTCGGGGGCCCGTAATCTCCTGGCCTTGTCCATCTGCGCCCGGTAACGGTCGCGCAATTTGCGACGGAACAGCTCAGGATTGATCCGTTTGATCTCAGCCCGTTTACGGAACTCCTCATCGGCTGCGATCGCTCCCGGCCATAAAACGCGACCGAGTTTTTCCAGAATCTCCTCGTCGTACGTGAATCCGTAATCGACCATGGTGGACGGCTGCACCTTGTACTTATCGGACAATCCCATCATCTCGAAAGGGAAGTTTCTGACCCAGTCATGATGAAACGCGATGAGCATCCTCTCAGGATTGATCGAGACCAGCCCGTGGGTCGTGCAGTTCTCATCCTCGATATTGTATTTAGTCCGCAGCACATTGGTCAGCGCACGCCCGGCGGTATACTGGGCCTCGGTCAGGGTCTCTTCGAGCGTGCCCGCCGTGCTCGTCGATTCAAAGCTGATGCCGATAAAACTCTCGTTGAGACCAACATAGACATACCTGCTGTCGGCCCAGATCGAGTTGCCGGCGTGGTGCGCGGCATGGTCATCCTTGACGATGCGGTAGATTTCGCCGTACCTGTCGATCAGGTAATTGTATGACTTGTTCCTGTGCACATATTCGATCAGTCCCTGAGAACGCTGCTTGATGGACAGGTTGTTGTCAGATGTAAACGGAAGGATGTCGCTTTCAGAAGTGTGATAGACAATCCCGACCGGATCGCTTCGGAGCGATTCTCCAAGGCTCTCTGAGCCGCGCGGAATCAGATAATACCCCCGCGGATGATTTTCGGTCTCGTAACTTGTCAGGATTCGCGCGCCGTTGCTGTACCTTTCGGTATCGGCATTGCGCTCGACCAGCCAGACTCTTTCAGGCTTGTAGTTCGGAAGGAATTTGGCTCCGGTTGCAGCAAAAGCTGTAGTGGCGCCCTGTCCCACTGTCGTGACCACGATCGGCGCCCGGCCTTTCTGGTATCTCTGCGCAAGCCAGATATTGGCATGGCGGGCCGACCAGGTCGCCGCAGTGTACATGCCGAATAGAAGCAGCCCGGTCACCAGGACTCCGACGGCATAAAATGCATGACGGGCCTGGTATAGAAAATAGAATGCCCGTGCCGAAAACGGGACCTGGATACTTTGCAGTTGAGGCCGGCGGGCGCTCGGGACGGCGTGGGCCATTGAGCGCAGCTCTTCCAGTATCGCACTGTACAGACGGGCTTCGAGAACCCAGTTGTAGAGCCTCGTCCGTTCGAGAAATCGCCATCGACTGAGCGATTCTCTGAGCTGCTGCTCGCGCTGCGCCTGTTTGGCCAGCGTGTTATTGAGAAACCGCAGCCGCACTTCCGGGCGATCGAAAAACAGGGCATATCGCTCGACGATCTTGGAATAGAGACGCCCCGCCTCAGCGTCTCGATTTCTGCCGTTCGCCGCCTCGTTATTTGATCGCTGGCTGTGAACCCCAATAATATCCGTTTTCAAGCTCAACTCTTCTCAGACGCTATGCTGCCTGGCCGGCAGATAGCTACTTGCCGACCGTTGTGACGATGAAATCCTGAACGACGCCGCGTGAACGGAGCTGACTGCCAAAGCTGCCCGCATCCTCACGTGACGCAAATCGACCGATCTGGACACGATACCAGGTTCCTTTCCCCGGGATCTCGGCCCGCACGACGCTCGCATCAACACCGGCGGACTTGAGACGGGCCACACGGTCGTTGGCCTGAGACTGGTCATTGTAGGACGCGACCTGAAGGGTCAGGTTGCCGCGGTTCGGAACGCTGACGGTCGGAACCGGTTTGGTGGCCTGTGAGTGGCCGGCTCGTCCCGTCATCGGTGGAATGTCAACCGGTTTTGCGGATGTGTTTCCCGCACTCTTGTCATCCTTCGGCGGAGTGACGGGTGCAGGCTTGACTGCCTCAGCCTGTTTGGGCGGGGTGACGACCGGCGGCGGGACGGCAGCAGCCGGCACACTCGCAGCCGAATTACCGGCATTAGCCGGCGCAGCAGGCTGCTGGGTTACGGGAGCTGATCCGACAGCGGCTCCACCTCCGGCGGGATTTGTCGTCTCTGCAATCAGAGTCTGCGCCTGATCCTTGCGCTTGCTGATCAGGTCGCCAAGGAAGTAATACGCGCCGAAAACAAGGCCGCCAAAAACGATGGCTCCCATCACGATGCGAGCCAGAAGCCCGCCGCGATTAGAGGCGAATCCGCCGCCCTGATCGTCTTCATCGATCGCATTTTCAGGCAGAACCGGCCATCCCATGAACTCAGGTTCGGGCGCCGCTTCGTAATCATGAGTCTCACGCTGCCGATTCGATCCATCATTGAAATCAAGCGGCGATGTCGGCGGCTTCTGCGGGGATGAATAATCGAACATCTCTGTCCCCTCGTACCCAGGCGTCGCAAAGACATCGTCAAAGACAGGCGATGGCTCATAATTGGTCTGATAACTGGTCTGAGATGGCCGCGGAATATCGAGCACATCGTCGAAATCATCACCTATCCGCGTGGCGTATACATCCTGCGGTTTGTTGAGCGACTGGCTGTTCTGAGGATTGTTGCCCGGGTTAGCCGAAAACGGCAACCGGGACGAATGGCGTTTCCCGTTTATATCCATACCCGTTCCCTGATCGTTCCTCACATCGATGATCGTTGCGCAGCGCGCGCACACTACTCTCATCGAGTCAGCTTGATTCTCGAACTGGCATTTCGGACAAATTACCTTCATATCCAAACTCCCACTAATGCAACCGTATCCGGGTCACAAGTTGAGACCACCTGATAAAGCACTCACAATTTTTTGAAGACTCGTATATGCAAATACAGGGCTTGCGGGGCGCGGCTGCAGACTGTGAGCACTTGGAGGCTTGGCCGGTTTGTAAAATAGACGCTTGATTGTCAAACGGGGTCGCCATTCGTGGATAGCGTCAGGCTAATGCCAATAAAGAACTGATTATGATTCGGATCGAATCCGGGGATTATTCGATCTTGCCCTTATTTTGCACCAGGCAAGTCATTCAATACTCGCCGAACCGTGATTGTATCGCGAGAGCTATACCGTGGCAAGTATAAAGTGCATTGGGATTTAGCATGTCTGATAAAGGGCGAGACTGGCGGGAGAGCCGCGAAGGCATGATTATGCATGAATTTCAGGCCGGGATTGAAGATTTCAAGCTCAGACCGGGTTTCAGTTACCCGGCCTGAGCCAAAAAGCCGATCAAAGCCGCGTCAGGAGCAATCGGCCCTGGTGTTCTTCCTCAGCCAGAAACTGTTTGAGACGCGGTATGTTGGGCCGGATATCGCCTCGCTTATAATCAATCAGCTTCTGTTGTCTGAACTCGATCATCATGCCGGTGACGACTTCGCGGGTTGAGCCGATAAGTTCGGCGAGTTCTTCGTGGGTCAGCCTGATGCTGATTTCGCCGCCCCGCAGAGCCTCCTTCGACAGCTCAAGCAGGATGCGCGCCAGTCGGCGATGATTATTGTCAAAGACCAGCGATTCTATTTGCTGGTTCGACTCCGACAATCTCGTCGCAAGATATTGCATGGTTGAGTGCAGGATGGCCGGATCGCGCCGCGTCGCCTGAAGGAAATCCGCAAGGCGGATGACGGCAACTCGAGTCGTGTCGAGAGCGACGGCCTCGTCGCTGCGCCTGCCCTCGGCATCCCCTCCCGCCAGAGCCAGTTCTCCGAAGAGGTCTCCAGGATAGCGCAAAGATAATATCTTCTGCTGGCCTTCAATCGAAGCGCGAATGACTTTGACGCGGCCCTTGAGAAGAAGATAGAGGCTGGTGGCCGAATCCTCCATCTTGTAGACAGACATTCCACGCCAGTACGTGCTCTCGATATGCGGCAGGGCCAGCAGATGCGATCCCAGTGGCAGATCATTCGAATTGCCGGCATATTTCAGTGTTGAAGCCGTCATCATATGGTTGATCCTCTCCCTTCCTTCTCCTGCTCGAATGGCAGTTTCGTCAGTAAATCCGGTCCTGCCTGGCGCCGGACAATCCAGACATGCCGACATGAATGGCGAGCCGGCGTTCGGACTTGCGCAAATGCCCGGCGACAGGAATCGCCAGTCGCTCAAGTAATTGCCTGTTTTGATCATCTCTCAGATCAGAGACCACCATGACCACGTAGCGTGATGTCAGGCAGGCTCCGAGCGTCAGGCTTTCCCTGCGCTGAAGCTGTAACCCTGCAGGCTCTCCGTCATCGAGCGGAACCTGACTGAGCTGCAATGCACGCTTATCCCGTTCAGTCACCAGCAACGAAATGGCGTGATCATTTTGCGCATAGACGAGATGGGCAAATTTTCGCCCCTTGAACCCGCACAAATGGGCCGTCCGCAGTTCGAGATCCCACGCCCCTGGAGCGGCGATTCGCTCCAGATTCGCGTATGACGGATCGTACTGCGCGACTGACGGAGGCATCTCAAACGGCCCGCTCAATTTGAGGAACTTCAGGCCACAGTTCCGGTGATCTCCGATGGCTTCATCGATCAGTGCGGCGCTCAGCGCGGCTTCGGGCTTGAGCCCTTCCCCAACCGGACCGCGCTCTCTGAGTCCGGTCATCCAGACCGCAACTGCGGCCGTAATGATGATCAGGGCCGTAACCGCAAGCGCTGCGGGCAAAGCCTGCCGAAGCGTGAAATAATTCCCCAGCTTCTGAATCCAGCCTGTCTCCGGCATCGAGGATCCTTCCGCACGTAATAAGACCCGCAGACGATCACATGCTTCTTCGCTCATCTGCTCACGCGAACAGGCACGCTTGAGAACCATACGCATCCTTCGACGCGATGACATTTCAGTGCGACAACCGGGACACATTTCGGTATGCCTCAGCATCGAATGATTGGTCTCGACCGTCAGTTCCTCGGAAAGGTACGAATCGAGCAGATCCCTGAAATTTCGACAATCGATCACTTGCATCTCGTGTGGCGCTTTTCAGCGCTGGTTGCTATCAATTCTCCAATTCATAACCGCGTCATTCGGCCACCTGGTAGCCGGCCGATCGCGCATATCCGGTCAACTCCATCCGCAGAATCTTTCTCCCGCGATGAAGCCTCGACATGACCGTCCCGAGCGGGATTCCCATGGCTTCGGCTATCTCTCGATAGGAAAGCTCCTCGACATCGGCCAGCACTACAGGAATCTGATAATCCCTCGGCACACGGTCGAGCGCCGCCAGAACTTCCTCGTCCTCGATATTCCTGGGCGTCTGCGGATCCCATGCGATCGTTTCGGCGATCGTCTCTTCGACAGGCACAATCTTTAATCGCTCCTGGCGGAGTCCGCTGTAATAGACATTAAAGAGGATTTTGTACAGCCAGGCCCGCAAATTCGTTCCAGGCTCGAACCGGTGAAATGATCGCCAGCCCTGCAATAATGTCTCCTGCAACAGATCCTCAGCCTTTGCGCGGTCTCTCGACAGACGCAGCGCGACGCGAAACAACTGGTCTGCATAACCCATCGCTTCGGTCTCGAATGCTTCCAACCGTTCTTTTGAATCCTGCCGCATCAAATCGTATTTACATGCGTCAATATTTAAGCCGATATTTGCATCATCTTTTCCGGCTGTTCCAATGCCGCCACAACAGTTATATAGCCATTCGCTCCTTTTTTATTTCCGCACCGCATATTTTTTCATTAGCATTCACTTATCTTTCAGGGAAAGTAAAATCATGAGTTGGCAAGTGCCGGGCCGGTTGACACGTTTTCCTTTTACCAACTATAATCTGCGGCTTTCTGTTATAAGAAAATATGGAGGATAGAAGCTGTGGCATATGCAATCATCCGTACAGGCGGAAAACAGTTCCGGGTCAGCCAGGGAGACGTGGTTCGGGTACCGTCATTGTCGGGCAAGAATGCGGGCGATACAGTTGAATTCGATGAGATTCTGGTCAGTGGCGACGAAAATGGGCTGCAAATAGGCACTCCGGTCGTCGATGGCGTTCGGGTGACGGCGACGGTCGTCAAGAACGGGCGCGCTCCGAAGATCATCGTGTACAAGTACAAGCGCCGCAAACAGTACAAACGGACCCATGGCCATCGCCAGGGATTTACCGAAGTCAAGATCGATTCGGTCGCCTGAAAGGGCAGTCCGGCATCCGTTGAGATAAATTAAATTATTAAATTAAATTAATAGATGCGGCGATCGAAATAATTGGAGTTTTAAGCAATGGCACATAAAAAAGGTGTAGGCAGTTCGCGAAACGGGCGAGATTCGTCGGCTCAGCGGCTGGGCGTAAAGCGATTTGGCGGCCAGCTGGTATCTGGTGGATCGATTCTTGTCCGTCAGCGCGGAACACGCTTCAAACCCGGGACCAATGTCGGCATCGGCAGCGATGATACTCTCTTCGCCAAGGTGACCGGGGTGGTTAAATTCGAGGACAGGGGCCGCAAGGGACGTTTCATCAGCGTATATCCGGCGGAATAACGCCGTTGAAATAATGTTTATCGACCGTGCCAAAATCCACGTGCGAGGCGGAGACGGCGGCAACGGCGTGACGGCCTTTCGCCGGGAAAAATTCGTCCCGCGCGGAGGCCCGTCCGGGGGCGATGGCGGCAACGGGGGATCGGTCTATCTGGAGTCGAGCGAGGGTCTCAACACTCTTCTCCATTTTCGCTACAACCCTGAGCACACGGCCGACCGGGGCCGTCACGGAGAGGGCTCCAAACGACACGGAGCCAACGGCGACGACATTGTCCTGCATGTCCCCGTCGGAACAATGGTCTTTGATGAATTGTCCGGTGAAATCGTGCACGATTTCACTCATCCCGGCGAGCGCGTCTTAATCGCAAAGGGCGGTCGTGGCGGCCGGGGCAATGCTCAGTTTGCCACCCCGACGAACAGGGCGCCGCGTCGTCACGATGACGGAAAACCGGGAGAGGAACGCCGGCTTCTGCTGGAGTTGAAACTGATCGCGGATGTAGGACTGGTGGGTCTGCCGAATGCCGGCAAGTCCACCCTCATATCCAGAATATCTGCTGCCCGTCCGAAAATCGCCGATTATCCTTTCACCACTCTCGAGCCGCACCTTGGCGTCGTCGACCTCGGCGATTTCAGAACCTTCGTCCTGGCCGATATTCCGGGATTGATTGAAGGCGCCCACACTGGCTCGGGACTTGGCGATCGGTTTCTGCGGCACATCGAACGAACGAAACTGCTGCTGCATATGGTCGATGTTTCGGGGTTGGCGCGCGATCCGATCGAGGATTACCGGACAGTGACACGCGAGCTTGAATCATACAGCAGTGAGGTTGCAGGGAAACCAAGGATCGTTGTGGCGACCAAGATGGACGCCCTTGATGACGAGGACCGGCTGGCTGAATTTCGGGCCTTTTGCGAAGCTCAGGGACTTGAATTTCACACCATCTCGGCTGCTACGGGCGCCGGGCTGAAAGAGTTGATCTATGCCGTCGGAAGGAAGCTCGATGAGATGAAGCTCGCCGAAGATGAGCTCAAGACTGCGACCATCCAGGCATCAGGGTTCAGTCCGTTTCAGGATTTGTGAGGAGAGATTGCGGATAGGAGTCTACGGCGGCACTTTCGATCCGATTCATAACGGTCATTTCAGAATCGCCGAGGAGCTGATTGGCGCATTCGAACTCGACCGGGTGCTGCTGGTACCTGCATATGTTCCGCCGCACAAGCGCGGACAGCAGATCAGCTCTGCGTATCACCGCATGGCCATGCTTGCGCTGGCGACGGCGGGCTCTCCGCGAATCTTTGTCTCGACGCTCGAACTCGATGCTCCGTCGAGACCTTACACGATCGAAACGCTGGGGCGGTTGCAACAGCAGTTTCCGGATTCCCGGTTGTTTTTTGTCATGGGATCGGACTCATTCCGGGATGTCATTCTCTGGCGGGATTATGAAAGAATCCTGAGCGAATACAGCGTGATCGTCTCAGTCCGACCAGGGTCGAGTCCTGATGGCAGGCCGGAAAAGCCGTCCGCGGCTCACCTTCCGGATGCCATACGCAACAGGGTGCTGGACCTGCTCGGCGGCAAGCCGCCGGCGCCTGAGACGTTCTCAACAGAACACATCTACCTGACCGATTACGTCTGCGTGGATGTTTCTTCGACAGGCATTCGGGAGATGGTCTCCCGGGGCCAGGATGTGAGTTCCCTGATACCTCCTGCCGTCGCAGGCTATATCAGTAAATACAAGCTTTATCAGTGATTTTTAAATGGCAAAAGTTGTAACGAAAATAAGGATCCCGCAAGAGCCGGAAACCGTCGTTGAGAGTTCTCTGACGGTGGACGAACAGATATTCGAGCAGGTAAAACTGGCGGTCCATTGCGCCTCAGAGAAGAAAGCCGAAGCGATCGTCGTTTTGAAACTGGTTGAACTGACTGAATTCACCGATTTCTTCGTCATCTGCTCCGGGAATTCCACACGACAGGTCCAGGCGATCGCCGATGAGGTAATCGACCAGCTGAAAAAGGTCAAGGTTCGGCCCCTGCACACAGAGGGCTATCAGTCCGGTGAATGGGTGCTTATCGATTATGGCGCTTTCGTCGTCCACATCTTTGTGGACCAGGCGAGAAAGTTCTATGACCTCGAGCGCTTGTGGCGTGACGCCGAACGGGTCGAGATCTGAGACATGCGGTTGCACTTGGTCTGGATCGGAAAAACCAGGGATCGAAACTGCGCGGCGCTGGTGGACGACTATCTGGATCGGATCAGGCGCTTCGCTCCCATCGATCTGAGCGAGTTGAAAGAGCAGGGTTCGGGATCGGATGAGGCACGTACCATCGCGGCGGAAAGCGCAAAGATCGTCTCGTCCATCGAGCGCGATGATTATGTCGTGGTGCTTGACGAAGGCGGGCGGCAACTGGGTTCGATCGAGTTGAGCGAGCTGATCGAAATGCGGCAACAGGCCGGAGTCAAGCGCATGGCCTTTGTCATCGGCGGCTTCGCCGGCGTCAGCCAGGAGCTGAAACAACGCGCTGATATTCGGTTGTCACTCTCGCGAATGACGCTGACGCATGAAATGGCACGGGTCATCCTGGTTGAACAGATATACAGAGCGTTCACCGTGCTTGCAGGAATGCCTTACCACAAGGCGTGAAGCAGCCACGACTGGACCGAGTGAGTCGCTTGCTTACACACGCGCGCGGTTCTGAAGGCCACTCGCTAACGCTCGGGGTTCCGTAACGCCGTGAAAACTCATATGGAAACTGTTGTAAAGGACACTTCCGCGTAACATAAGTTATTATTTTATTGTTTGAGGAGAAGAGTGGATGGACAAAAAGAAACTGAAAATCTATCGTGACCGTCTGCTTGATGAGCGTGCCTCATTGCTGGGCGTCGTCGGACGGAACGAGGATTACGGCCGCGAGGCTGATATCGAGGCTACGCAGGACCCGGCGGATAAGGCGTCGAATTCCTACACTAAAGAGCTTCTTTTCAGCCAGTCAACCAACGACCGGTTGATATTGAACCAGATCGAAGAGGCGCTGCTGCGAATCGAGGACGATGAATTCGGCGTGTGCGTCAACTGTGGCAATGAGATTCTGCCCAAACGTCTGGAGGCGCTCCCGTGGGTCCGCTACTGCCTTAACTGCCAGGAGCTGCAGGAGAAAGGATTGCTCAACGAAGAAGAATAGTTGAGTATGAACAGGTCATCGCATTCCCCCCGATGCGTGCGCGCGACCATCGGGGGGAATTTATATCCGGCGTTCGTTATCGGCCGCCCGGAGCGACTTCATTTCTTCTTCGGTTCGACCGGATAGCCTGCTTTTTCCCACGCCTCGAATCCGCCCAACAGAGCCCTGACTTTCCTGAATCCGTTGTCCCTCAATGTCCACGCCATACTGGCGCTGGTCGCTTCATCAGGTCAGGTGCAGTAAATAACGATCTCCTTCTCCTTCGGCAGAGAGTCGATCTTCGAATTCAGTTCGTCCAGCGTAATGTGGACAGCGCCCTTGAGCCTGACTGAACTTCCGAGATACGAACTGCCGGAACGGGCATCGATAATCAAAACCGCTTCCTTACGGTCCATCTTGCGCTTGAGATCCCCGATCGTTATTCGCTTGTCGTCGGATTTCTGTTCCTGGCTCTGCGTTTGCGCCACGCCAGGCAGTAAAAACAGAACCACGAGAATCGTCAGAATCCTGTTCATTCTTCCTCCTCTTCAAATTAAATTCAATTGACACATTAAATCATAAAGCAAGCGAATGTGGAGTGCGGCGGTCCGGCGCCGCTTTGGTATCGCGTGCGGTAATTGGCATAATGGAATACTAAAGCGGCGCCGGGCCGCCGCACTCCATATTCGCATTCATGCTCAATTCATCTTTAACTGGGGCAGAAAGACTTATGAAGATCATCAAACCGAAAGCGTTGCAGCCAGGAGACACAATTGCGATCGTCGCCCCGGCGAGCAATCTGAAAGCCGATTATCTGGCGCGCGGCATCGCAGAGATCGAGCGCCTTGGATTTCGCGTCAGGCACGAGGACGGCATCCTGAGCAAGGATCGCTACACGGCAGGTTCAGACAAAAGGCGCACCGAAGAATTGATGAACGCCTTCACCGATGAGACCGTGAGAGCGGTCTGGGCCGCTCGCGGCGGATATGGCGCCATGCGGCTTTTCGACCTGCTCGATCCCGAAAGGCTTCGCCCGCATCCGAAGATCTTCATCGGTTACAGCGATCTGACCGCGCTGCACCTTCTTCTTTTCAACCGCTTCGGATGGGTGACGTTTCACGGGCCGATGGCCGCCAAGGACCTTGCCGGCGGAGAGCCGGCCTATGATCGCGATTCCCTGCTCAGAGCTTTGACCGGATCAGATGCGATCGGAACGATCGGCCGCAACCCTCTTGAAGTCCTGCATTCCGGCAACAGTGTAAAGGTCAATGGGCGATTGATCGGCGGTTGCCTGTCGCTCATCTCCGCAACTATGGGCACAGAAGCCGAGATCGATACCCGTGACGCGATCCTGTTTCTTGAAGATACGGGCACAAAACCCTTCGCGCTGGATCGTATGCTCCAGCAACTGCGACTGAGCGGCAAGTTCGATGAGGTCCGCGGAATCGTCTTCGGTGAGATGACCGATTGCATGCAGCATCCGGATCAGGGATATACCCTTCAGCAGGTTCTGGCAGATTGCACTGCCGGGCTGGGCGTTCCGGTGCTTTTCGGCCTGCCGAGCGGCCACAGCCCGATCGGCAATCTGACGCTGCCTCTTGGCGTCCAGGCGACGCTCCTCCCCGGCGAACGGAGACTGGCGATAGATGAGGCAGGGGTGAGTGGGAGTTGAAAGTTGAAAGTTAAAAGTCAGAAGATTCTCCGAGTTACGATTGTGACATATTCATTCACAAGCGTTATAACTTTCAACTTTCAACTTTCAACTTTTGTTAAATAGTCATTACCACCGAATCGTGACACGATAAGTTCCGCGGTTATCACGGAAATAATCGTCGTTGATTCCGAGGAATAGCCGGCCGTATTCATTTGGTTCGGTCTGTGGAGTAGCCCGCGAACCGATGAAGATGAAGTTCGAATCCTGACCGTTGCGATAACGGATCTTTCCGATCAGAGCTCCGACGCCCTGGTCAGGGACCGGATAGGCTGTATTGCGGACCATCGCATCCTGATTGCCGTTCGGATCGCTCTTGAAGCGGCTGGTGATGGTGATCTCGCCTTCAGCGGTGATCTCGAAGGTCATGTTCGGTTCGACATCAATCCCGGTGTCAGTCCACTGCTGATCGGCACGAACGGTGACTGTCTTTTCGCGCCCCTGAGTTGGAACAGCCCCTCCGCCGGTTGAAACAGGGACATTGCGATCGACCGAAAGATTGACACGGAAAGCTCCACGCGCATTGCGTGTCTCCCAGTGATTGACGGTGAAATAGAGGACGCCGTCCTGTTCGGCGACGAACTCGCGGGAACTGCCGATAAGGATGGCGGGTATGTTCGGATCCTGGCCGATGGCGGCCACCAGGGCTCCGTCGTTGGCGTCCGGAAGCGGAGCATCCGGGTCACGTCTGTTGGAGAGCCCGTCGGGAGTAGTAGCCGTCCGACCATCCAGATAGATGGTGCCGGTGGCCTGGACTCGAACGCGCTGGCCGCGTGTCAACTGGATCTGGGTTCGTATCCACTGATCTTCAAGCGGAACGTTGAAAGCGGGAACCGTTTCCCAATTCGGGCGCGTGTCGTTCGGGTCACGGGTTGGATAACCGGGCTGCGTGTCTGGGCCGGCCAGATCGCGCTCTATCACAAGGCGCGTCACTTCGTTGGGGCGAAACTTGACCTGCCTTCCCCCTTCGATTTCAAAGGTGAATTGCCCGTTTTCATATCCGATGAATGTCCCCTTAAGCACGCTGCCGTTGCGTAAATAGAGCGTATCAGCCAGCGCGGCTCCAGCCATGAGCCCCAAAAGGGCGATCGTCATAGTGATTTTTCGCATACTTGTTATGCTTATCGAAATGCACGGCAAAAAATGAGCCTGCCGATGCTCTCCGATACAACACCTCCTGTTGATTGACAAACGGTTCAAGAAACAGTTGCTTTGGGTAAGAAAAATCCAACCCGGAGTATAACACATACACTTTTTACAGGTCAGCCGGGCAGGTTTGAGTTTCATGCGGTGAACCCTTAAACTCGCGGTACTATTTCATCAAGTTTTGATACCGTAGACCATCAGGTTGCAGCAATCATATATCGACAAACCAGATTGAGGAGTCGTATGAATCAGAGCAGATTTTTGCAGGGGAGACGGATTGCCCCCTCACCGATCACGGCGAAGACAACCATCGTCGAGTTGATCGAGAGCAGTTTTCAGGCATACAACGCCGCGCGATTACGCGAGGGAGCCCAGCTCTTCTCCGAGCGGATGCTGGGTGATGAAGTGACTGTCGGGTTGACGCTGACCGGCGCCCTGACGCCGGCCGGCCTGGGCATTTCATCGATCATCCCGCTCATCGAGGCTGGGTTCGTCGACTGGATAATTTCGACTGGAGCGAATCTTTATCACGATGCTCATTTCGGTCTCGGACTGGCGATGCATCGCGGCAACCCGCAGATCAGCGATGTTGTGCTGCGTGATGAGGGAGTTGTCCGCATCTACGATATCTTTTTCGATTACGACGTGCTGCTTTCGACCGATTCCTTCTTTCGCGAGATCATTCGCAGCGAGGAATTTCAGCGTGAGATGTCAACGGCGGAATTCCATTATCTGTGCGGAAAATACGTGGCAGAGCGCGAACGGGTACTCGGTCTCCAGAATCAGTCACTGCTGGCGGCGGCATATCGCTGCGGTGTTCCTGTGTACACTTCGTCGCCCGGGGACAGTTCGATCGGCATGAACGTCGCGGCGATGGAACTGCAGGGCGGAAAGCTGCGGCTCAATCCGTCCGCCGATGTCAATGAGACGGCCGCGATTGTGCTCTCGGCCAAGCGAAACGGGGGGAAATCGGGCATCTTCATTTGCGGCGGAGGCAGTCCGAAGAACTTCGCACTACAGACGGAACCGCAAATTCAGGAAGTGCTGGGGATCGAAGAGAAGGGACACGATTACTTTCTGCAATTGACTGACGCGCGGCCGGATACCGGGGGTCTGAGTGGAGCGACTCCATCTGAGGCCGTCAGCTGGGGGAAGATCGACCCCGATCAACTGCCCGGAACCGTCGTCTGCTATCTGGACACCACGGTTGCCCTTCCCCTGATCGCCGCATATGCTTTCGCCAAACACAAACCGCGCCCCTTGAAGCGGCTCTACGACAAACGGTCTGCATTGATGGACCTGCTCAAGAGCGAGTACAAAAGATCCGAACGGAGATAGATCGAACCAGGGAGTGACAGATTGTCAGAAGAGACCGGACAGAATGAGAGAAGGGTGCCGGATCAGTCAGGTCAAGTTGCGGTGCGCGAATTGATCGGGTGGTTTATCGGCTCCGTGACTGGTATGTATCTCGGCCTGGCCCTGGGCCATTATCTGCAGGCCAGTCTGATCCTGTTGTCGGCCGGCGTCTTCGGATGGATGGCAGGCGGCCTTGCCGCCGTGAAGGTAACGACCCTCATCTTCCACACCCCCCCGGACAGGACGATCTCTTCGCAGCTGGCCATGGGATTGATCTTCGGATTTCTAATCGGCTGTCTGGTCGGCGCATTCGTCGGATTCTTCACCGGTCTGCCCGAACTGGCAGCCTCGATTGTCGGGTCAGTCTTCGGGCTGGTCGCCGGCTGGCTGGCTGCGCCGGCGATAGCCAGACGGATCTCGGCGCATAAAAAGGCAAACGATCCCCAACCTAACTGACGTATCTTCGGTTACCCTCGTTTAACCCGGAACTCACGATGAAAAAGGTATTGCTGTTATTCCTCCTGCTTATTCTGTTGTTGATCGGCGTTCTGTTTTACAGGACTCTGTTCTTCACATCCAAACAACTGACCAGTATTCCCCCTTCGAGGCTTGCGATAGATTCCGGGCCGGCGGCTGAACATCTGGCCGGCGCGATCAGATTCCCGACTGTTTCCAATCAGGACAACTCGAAAAATGATATCGAGGCGTTCGTGGGATTGCACAAGTTTTTGGAAGAGACATATCCACTTGTGCACGCTCAACTGACGCGCGAAGTGATCGCCGAACACAGTCTGCTCTACATCTGGAAGGGGAGTGGACAGCATCTCAAACCGATCATCCTCATGTCTCATCTGGATGTCGTCCCCGTAGCCCCGGGATCTGAAGGGTCATGGACCCATCCCCCGTTTTCAGGAGAGATCGCCGGCGGATATGTATGGGGACGCGGGGCTCTGGATGACAAGGTCGGAGTCATCGGCATTCTGGAGGCGATTGAAAAGCTGCTCGCGCAGAATTTTCAGCCGAACCGGACGATCTATCTCGCCTTCGGCCACGACGAAGAGATCGGCGGGATCAAAGGCGCAGCAAACATCGCGAAAAGACTCGGCGAACTGGGAGTACAGGCTGAATTCACGCTTGATGAAGGCATGACAATCATCGAGGGGGTGATCCCCGGACTGGCAACCCCGATGGCGCTGATCGGTATCGCCGAGAAGGGTTATGTCAGTCTTGAATTGACAGTCGACGGCGAGGGCGGCCATTCATCGATGCCTCCGCGTCATACGGTCATCGGGATTCTGAGTTCCGCCATCGAGAAGCTCGAAAACAACCCGATGCCCCATCGACTGCGCGGTCCGACGCTCAAAGCCTATCATTATATCGGACCTGAGTTGGGCATCGGAGCGAGGCTTGTTTTCGCCAATCTGTGGCTTTTTAATCCGATCGCGATTAAGCAGATATCGCTCTCCCCGGCGGGTGACGCCAGCATTCGGACTACCACCGCAGTTACGATGATCGATGGCGGCGTCAAGGAAAACGTTCTGCCGACACGCTCGCACGCCGTCGTAAACTTCAGAATCCTGCCCGGCGATACGATCGATAAGGTCAGGGATTACGCCAGGACGACTATCAACGATCCAAACGTCAAGATTTCGATATACGGCGATATCCAGAATGAACCGTCAGCCGTTTCGGATGTCAACTCTCATGGGTTTGGTCTTATTCAAAAGTCGATTATGCAAACTTTCCCGAACACTCTGGTGGCGCCGAATCTGGTTGTCGGTGGTACAGACACGAAACACTACCAGAAATTGAGCAAGGATATTTACAGGTTTTTACCTGTTCGCCTGAAGCAGGAAGATTTGAAGCGTTATCATGGCATTGACGAACGGCTTTCCATCGAGAATTTCAGCCGGATCATCCAGTTCTACGGTCAATTGATTCTCAATGCCGCAGGTGGAGAAAATAATTAAGAAATTTAGCCGCGAATGAAGACAAATGGTCACAAATCACGATTTTAACAGCAAAAAAGGGCCGCCATATCGCGATATCACAGTCGGGAATCTGCTCACGCGTCTCGCGGAGAGCCTTCCCGGAAATGAAGCTCTGGCCTATGCCGACCGCGATCTCCGCCTGACTTTCGCCGAGCTTGAAGCGGAAGCGCGATTGATCGCTCGCGGCCTCATGGCAAGCGGAGTGGAGAAAGGCGAGCGCGTCGCGCTCTGGGCGACTAACGTTCCTGAATGGATCGTGCTGCAATTCGCCCTCGCAAAGATCGGAGCGGTTATGGTAACCGTCAATACTTCTTTGCACGCACACGAAATCGAGTACCTTCTGCGCCAGAGCGAGGCCGGTACGATTCTAACTATTCGGGAGTTCAGGGACGTCGATTACATCGCATGCCTGCGCGAGATCGGCGCCGTCGGTGAGATCAGACTGCCGGATTTGAAACGGGCTTTCTTCATTCCACGGCACGTTGACGAGATCTGTCCGGAAGATCTGGCGCCATACGAAGAGCTTCGCCGCCGGGCAATTGAGGTAACGGATGCCGAGCTCGATGTCCGTGAAAGCCTGGTTACGGTCGATGACGTCATCAACATGCAGTACACGTCTGGCACGACGGGTTTTCCGAAAGGGGTTATGCTTTCGAGCCGCAACATCCTCAACAACGGCTACTGGATGGGGATCGGGCTCGGTTACACGGCTCAGGACCGCCTCTGCCTCTGCGTCCCCCTCTTTCACTGCTTCGGCTGCGTGATCGGCGTGCTCGGAGCCTACACGCACGGCGCGGGGATCTACCCCATCGAGTTCTTCGAGGCTCGAAAAGTTCTTGAAACGATCGAGCGGGAACGCTGCACATCGGTCTATGGCGTGCCGACGATGTTTCTGGCCGAAATGGAGGATCCGGACTTCAATTCATTCGATCTCAGCTCGCTGCGAACTGGCGTCATGGCTGGATCGCTCTGTCCGGAAGTCCTCATGCGACGGGCGATCGATGAGATGCACCTGAATGAGATCACAATCATCTACGGGCTGACTGAGGCATCTCCGGGTATCACCCAGACGAAACGGGACGATTCGATCGAGCATCGGACTCAAACGGTCGGTCAGGTACTGCCCGAGATGGAAGTCAAAATCGTCGATTCCGTAACCCGTGCTTCAGTCGACCCTGGTCATCCCGGCGAGTTGTGTGTCCGTGGTTACAACGTCATGAAGGGTTATTACAAAAACATCGAAGCGACGGACGCGGCCATCGACGAAGACGGATGGCTGCACACCGGAGACCAGGCGACGCTCGACACCGACGGATACGTCCGCATCACCGGACGCATCAAGGACATCATCATCCGCGGAGGCGAAAACATCTCGCCGAAAGAGATCGAAGATCTGCTCCGCAGGCACGAGGCGGTCTCTGACGTCTCTGTTTATGGCCTCAACAGCGAATTTTTCGGCGAGGAGGTGGCGGCTGCCGTCAAGCTCAGGCCCGGCCGCTCCGTGACTGACAAGGAACTGCGCGATTTCTGCCAGGGAGAGATCGCAAGATTCAAGATCCCGAAACACATCCGCTTCGTTTCAGACTTTCCAATGACGGCTTCGGGCAAAATTCAGAAATTCAGGCTGAGGGAGATTCATGAAGTAGAAAGTAAAAAGTAGAAAGTAGAAAGAGTAGCTGAATGGGCGGGCTTTGATTTCTTCCCGCTCATCCAGCTACTCTTTCTACTTTCTACTTTCTACTTTTTACTTTCTTAGGCCGTTGCAGGATTGCTCCCCGTAATCGGAGGAAGGATCGGTTTAAGGACCGGTTCCTTGTCAGCGGGTTTATCCGAATCGGCCTGCGGTTTGGGCGGCGGGCCATCATCACCGAGAGGCAAGCCTGCCACGATCCGGCGAATCTGAACGGCGTCGAGGGTCTCACGGGTGAGCAGTTCCTCAGCCAGATTCCTGAGCGCCTCACTGTGTTCGACGATGAGGTTGCGGGCGCGCTCGTACTGCTCAAGGACGATGCGCTTGACCTCTTGATCGATCTTGATCGCGGTGTCTTCGCTGTAGTCCTGGTGCTGAGCGATCTCGCGACCGAGGAAGATCTGCTCTTCCTTCTTGCCGAAAGTGAGCGGGCCGAGATTCGACATTCCGAATTCGCAGACCATGCGACGAGCCAGTTCGGTCGCGCGTTCGATGTCATTTGAGGCGCCGGTCGTGATCTTGCGGAGGAAGATCTCTTCGGCCAGACGACCGCCCATCAGAATCGCGATCGACCCCTCGATGTATTCGAGGGAATGCGTATAACGATCGCCTTCAGGCAGTTGCTGTGTAAGTCCCAGAGCCATGCCGCGCGGGATAATCGTGACCTTGTGAACCGGATCGGCATTAGGAACCTTGAGACCGACGATCGTGTGACCGGCTTCGTGATAAGCGGTGGTTCGCTTCTCTTCTTCCGACATGACCGCCGATTTGCGTTCGGAGCCCATGAGGACCTTGTCTTTGGCCCATTCGAAGTCGTGCATGGCGACGACTTTTTTGTTGTAGCGTGCGGCATTGAGCGCCGCTTCGTTGACCAGATTGGCCAGGTCCGCTCCGGTGAATCCCGGAGTTCCGCGCGCGATGACCGAAATATCGACATCGTCGCCAAGCGGTATCTTCCTTGTATGCACCGATAGAATGCCTTCGCGTCCCTTCACATCCGGGCGGTTGACGATCACGCGCCGATCGAAGCGACCGGGTCTGAGAAGCGCCGGATCGAGAACGTCCGGGCGGTTGGTCGAGGCGATCAGAATGACGCCGTCATTTGACTCGAACCCGTCCATCTCGACCAGAAGCTGGTTGAGTGTCTGCTCGCGTTCGTCGTGTCCTCCGCCGAGCCCCGCACCACGATGGCGGCCGACCGCGTCGATCTCATCGATAAAGATGATGCACGGCGCATTCTTTTTGCCCTGTTCGAAAAGATCACGGACGCGACTGGCGCCCACGCCGACGAACATTTCAACAAAATCGGATCCTGAGATCGAGAAGAACGGAACGTTCGCTTCTCCGGCGATCGCGCGGGCGAGCAGGGTCTTGCCCGTCCCCGGAGGGCCCATCATCAGTACGCCTTTCGGAATGCGCCCGCCCAGCTTTTGAAACTTCTGCGGCTCTTTCAGGAATTCGATGATCTCCTGCAATTCCTCTTTCGCTTCCTCGACACCGGCGACATCCTTGAATGTCACCCGCTTCTGCTGGTTCGACAGCAGTTTGGCCCGACTCTTGCCGAATGAGAGCGCCTTGTTCCCTCCCGATTGCATCTGTCGCAACATGAAGATCCAGAAGGCAATGATCAACAGAAATGGAGCATACATGACTAGCATGTTCGCCCACATGCCGCTGCCCGATGAAGGATCGAATTCGACCTTCACTCCATTCTTCTTCATCAAATCGGCCAGATCGCGGGCGACGAACTCGTTGCCGAGTTTCGTGCTGTAATTTCCCTTGCTTGTCAGTTGGCCGAAAATCTTCTCCCGCTCAATGGTCGCTGAAGTAACCTGCCTGGCTTCAATTTTTTCCACCAGTTCCGAGTATGAGAGTTGCAGCACCTGGCTGCCGCTCGTGTTATTGAAGAAGCGATAAATGAGAATCGCTCCGCCAATGATCACGACCCAAAAGATGACTTGTCTGATTGTCGAGTTCAAAACCATATACCTCCGTTGAAGACCTCACCAACATTCTAAATCGAAACAGACAATAATGGTACAGGTATAACAGTATTTTTACAGTATTTGCCTGATCGTCAAAAAGCGACTGCGGAAAGAGTCCAATTCCATTGACTTCCGCAAAAGTCCCTCAGCCTCACACCACGCCGCATCCCGGTGAATTGCCGCAACCAGGATGACCTGATCTGAAGTGCCTTCAGATGACGCAAACCGCGCGGCTGCGGGCAGTCCCGGCGCCCAGACGATCGAATCGTCCCTCGTTACAAAGACCGGATAAGTATCACGCGCCGAGCATGGAATTGTATGGCGAATCATTAACGTTTTAAGCTTGATTCTGTGGCGACTCCCGAATGGAACATAAAAATCGCCGGGTTTCCGGGTTCGGATTAGAATCTGGCTCAGTGACGGCGTCTCTTTCAGCAAAGTGAAAAAAAAGCCTGATTCTTTCAGGCGATTAATATTAATTGTCTCTGGATTTACACCCTGGTAAAGCCAGATCATAAAATCACCGAAAACGAGAGGCTCACTTTCCGATAGCACGGCAGCTGGTGACGGAATTGCAGCCGGAACTGCGCGGCGCAAAACCAGCATATTGAATTCGCGCTCGACGATCCAGCCGCCGGGCAATTCGACCAGTCGGCCGCTCTTGTCTGGCGACAACAATCCATCGATCGCGTGGAGATGCGCAGCTTCGACCCGCCTGAGGCCACCACCCTGCTGCTGCAACCAGAGTCGCAGGGCCCTTCTTCGAATTGCCGGATGAGCGGTGACCAGGATCTCGGCCTGCAGCCGGCCCTCGTTGCCTGATTCGCCGAGCAGACCCGCTGCCATGGCGTCGAGGCAGTCAGCATCATCACGCATAAGCTCGGCTTCACGAGCCAGCGTCTGATCGATACGCGGGTTAAAACTGCGCAGCAGCGGCAGCAGTTCAAGACGCACACGGTTTCGTGTCAGGTCGATGCTGAAATTGGAGCTGTCGGTGCGCCAGGTCAAGTCGCGCCTCTCGCAATACTCGACCACTTCAGTCCGTGAAATCGAAAGCATCGGACGCAGCAGTCTGACACTTGACCCGAGCGGCATGTCGGGATGTATTCCGCGCAATCCATGCATGCCGCTTCCGCGCATAAGCCGCATGAGCACCGTTTCGGCCTGGTCATCCCGCGAGTGCGCGGTCATGACATACTCCGCACTACGCGCTTCGGCGCACCTGCATAGAAACTCATAGCGCAGCTTTCGCGCCGTCGCCTCGAGGTTTTTATGATTGCGCAGGGCCTCTCCGGCGACATCGATCCGTTCGGAGAGAAATTCGACATTAAGACGCTCCGCCAGTTCGCGGACGAAATGTTCGTCGCCATCGGATTCCTCGCCCCGTAGTCGATGGTTGAGATGCGCCGCGATTATCCTCTTCGGCCGGCCCTTTTCGTTTCGCAGGCGGACGAGTGCGTCCAGCAGCGCCGTCGAATCGGCCCCGCCGGAAACCGCTGCCACGATGGTCGATCCGGAATCGACGCCGAGCCGTCGCAGAGCCGTCCGCAATTTTCGCTCGAATGTAGTCATGAATCAGGCCTTGTCACTCCATTCATTGCCCAAACCGGATTGTTTCATTATGAAACAGTCTGGATAATAGGGAAATGAAGCAATGGATGATCATATTTTTATCGATCCTGCTGATCGATGCCGGCGTTTCCCGGCAGTCGGCACAGCCGGATAATAGATTCCTGCACCGCATTGCTTCGCGGGCCGAATTCGACAAGTTTTCGCGAACCTGGTATGAGGGAAGATTCTACGCCCTTCCTCACCTCATGTTCATTATCGACCGGGCATCCCGGAATCGCGTCTATTACATCAATTCGAAACGCTATTCATTGCATCGCGAATTTGCCAATGCAAATTATCTCACGCTGGAGCGCGGCGAGGAATTTTTCAGGCACAACTATCTCGAACCTGAGAGGCGCTTTATTCTTGGGACGATCGCCTGGCAGACGACGCGGCAACGATTCACATTCGAGTTCTGGGAAGGAGACCGGCTGACGCCTGAGATCCTGAATGCCGCTTACCACTCGCTGAGCGCAAGCTTCTTCACCGGCCTTGCTTTCAAGCCGAACTCATCGCAGCAGGAGGATGCCCTTGCTCAAGCGCCCGATGTGCCGGCCATGCAGCCGGAGGACATCGCCAGTTCGCTCGGTTATCAGCCGCTCAACCTGGCGGAAGGGATCGGCGTACTGCGAATCATCGAGCGTATGAGCGAAGAGACGATTATCGACCGCAATGAGATCGTGATCTTCAAAGAGCCTCCCCTGACATTGACGCCATTGTCCGGCATCATCACGACGACCTTTTCGACCCCGCTTGCGCACGTCAATCTGCTGGCTCGAGGATGGGGAGTGCCGAACGCCTTCATCAAGGATGCCGACAGGCTGTTCTCACCGCTTGAAGGAAAATTCGTCTACTTCAAGACAGGCGAAGACGGCTACACTCTGAGGCCCGCCGAAAGCGCTGAAACTGCAGAATTTGGTCGTCGACTGGCCGAGCGCTCGGATCTGCTGACTCCGGAAGCCGACCTCGAGTTCCGTGAAATGAGGAGGCTCAGCCGCCAGCGTCGCGTCGATGCCCGTCGTTTCGGAGCGAAATCGGCAAATCTGGGAGAGCTTTTCGCTGCGCTTGGCCGTGGCGCCGTTCGTGACATCTCCATTCCAGGAGGATTTACTATTCCCTTCTTCTATTACATACAATTCATCGAACAGAATCGGCTGGAAGAAGAGATCCTGACCATGCTCTCAGACGACAGGTTCAACCATGATCCGGCGTATCGCAAACAGCGGCTGGCACAGCTCAGAGAGAACATCAGCAACGGAAGGCTAGCCCCCGACTTCGTGCGCGCCGTCATCGCCAGAAAGCGCGCGCTGCTGGGGGGAAAGGGCGTCTTCGTCCGCAGTTCGACCAACTCTGAGGATCTGCCATATTTCAGCGGAGCCGGTCTTTATACCAGCGTCCCGAATGTCCGCGATGACGAGGCTCTACTGGCCGCCGTCAAGACTGTCTGGGCGTCGCTCTGGAATTATGCAGCATACGAAGCCCGGGAAAGCTTTGGAATAAATCACGCCGCCGTTTATCCCGCTGTCCTGATTCAGGAGGCGATCAATGCGGACGCGGCGGGCGTGCTGATCACGACCAATCCGTTCGATCGTGAAGAACCGCGGGCTGTTTATGTGAATGCCAAGCGAGGCCTCGGGATTCGCGTAGTCGAGGGGAAAAGAGTGGCTGAACAATTGATCTATCACACACAAACAGGCGCGGTGCGCGTCCTGACCCGCTCCGCCGAAGACTCGATGCTTACATTTGATGAAAATGGCGGCGTTCGCGAGGTGAATATCGAGAAGGACCGGCGCGTACTGACCGATGGAATAGTTCGTCGCCTGGCGCGAGCGGCGCTGCAGATCGAAAAGGTCTTCGGCGGTCAGGACCAGGATATCGAGTGGCTGACGGCAGGAACCAGAATTCATATCGTGCAATCGCGTCCGTTCATCAGTGTATCACCGGGAGCGCCGGCCTCCGGCCGGCAATAAGGAAGCCACGACATGTTTTTGCCGCATCAGAAAAGATGGCCCTCGCGGATATTATTGACGGTCTTATTTGCACTGGTCGGAGCACTGGGGGCGGGCTGCAGACGGAGCGCTTCGCCGGTCGATACGCTTCCGAATCTGGATGCCATCAACGACAGAATGCGCGCATGCCTTCCGCCAAGGCGATATCGTGCGAATGACGGCAATATCCGAATAGCGGTTGTGGGCCTCACCCGGCTGGAGACAGAGACAAAGGTCAGAATCGTGGCTTATGCCGGAAAGGACGCGGGCGCCTTCGACCTGCCGGTCTATTACATGAGCCGCGGCAGGTGGATGATCAACGAGACCGGGCGCGCTTTTCTGATCGATCAGGATTGCCGCCAGTACCGTCTCAAAGGCAGAAGCTCGACTTCAGGCCTGAAGATCCCTCTAAATGGCCGGATTGAACTTCAGGCGGGACAGTCATTCGAATCGGACCTCAGCTTCCCACGTCTTGCTGAGCGCCCTCACATACTGATCATGGTGTATGGCGATCTGATCATGTCACTGCCGCCGCTCCATTCAAGTGCCCAGACAATCAACCCGCACGAAAAATCCGCGTCATGAAACTGAATTGACCATCCCTGAGCCGGCTTCGTCCTTTTCCGGTCTGGAGTAAAAGGAGGCTCCACACGCGAGGCACTTGTATGCCTTGTGATCAGTGATCGAAAAGAGAGCACGTTCAAGCGTATTACGCGGACGACGTCTGACATCATTCGAACTGCATGCGGGACAGATGGCAGGACAGACCGCTTCGTGCTCTGACGAAGCGGTCGGCAGTGAGGGAATTTCCACCGAATCGGCCTCCTTCAAAGCCTCGGTCTGCCTGATTCTCTGTTCGTAAAGCGACGTGATTCTGGTCCGCAGATCGCGCGGCCGGGGATTGACCAGCTCGCCGTTGACCGGCGGATGCTGGCTTTTTGCTCGATGCAGGTTTTTAAGGCTGATCCTGCGCGGAGCATCCTTTTTCTTTTCGGCTTTCTGCTCGACTTTCTTATCCGGGGGTGTCGTCTCAACCGGCTTTGTTTTCAGTTGATTCAGATCGACTGCCGGCGCGGGATTGAAGACATCGGCCTTCCTGGTCGCCTCAGGCGGGATGGTGCGTTTCGGCTGGCGCAGGCTGAAGGCGCGAAACTGATGGTTGCAATGGTCGCATAAGAGAGCTCTGATACCTGCAACCCGCAGCAAAACCGGCGCAGGTTTGTAATCATTCCGGATTCTCGAACTTCCACAGGATGGGCAGACAACCATTGATCATTCTCCTTACAAAGTCACACATATACTGTCGTTGCCGGGGTCGATGGGGAGCCTGGTCAACATTTGAACCCAACTGTGAGGACGAGATTTGAAATACAGGATAACATCAAGCCGATAATTTAGCATCCGAAACTGTTTTCGGAAAAGGGCTTCCCACCATTCTTGCAATCGACTTGCCGGGATACATTCATTTGGGAGATTCAATGGAGCTTCTGAATTGTAATTCATCGGGACCCCGATTTGAAACAGAAAATTTAAGTGAACGTTGAAATTAATGTTGTGTCCTGTGATACCTCCTGCGGCTGACAAGATTAGGGCTCTGTGTTACTTTCTGACAATATTGGTAGTCTGGGGAGTAACCATCCAAATCAACTGAGGGATTGCTATGGCACAGAAAGTCTATGACGTTATCGTCGTCGGGTCGGGCGCTACTGGCGGATGGGCGGCCAAGGAATTGTCGGAAAAGGGCTTGAATGTGCTCGTGCTCGAGGCAGGTCGCAAGGTCGATCCCGAAAAGGAATACAACATGCTCGCCTGGCCGTATGAGTTGCCATTTCGCGGCTTCGGCAACAAGGCGGAGCTCGAACGGACGCAGCCGATTCAAAGCCGCAATTATGCATGCAATGAATACAGTCGCAAATGGTTCGTCAATGATCTGGAAAACCCGTACACGACACCGCCGGACAAGCCTTTTTACTGGATACGTGGGCGCCACACCGGCGGACGGTCACTGCAATGGGGCCGTCAGTCCTACCGTCTGTCGAACTTCGATTTCAAGGCCAAATCGCACGACGGGTATGGCGATGACTGGCCATTGAGTTATGAAGATCTTGTCCCGTATTACGAAAAGGTCGAGCGTTTCGTGGGAATCAGCGGGCGCGAAGAGAATTTGCCGCAATTACCCGACAGCCTGTTTCTGCCTCCGATGAATTTCACCTGCGGCGAATGGCACCTTAAAAAGACCGTCGACCGGATGGGAGACAAATGGCGGCGGATGACGATCGGACGCGTTGCCATACTTACCAGATCAATTCATCAGGGGACTCCTGATTTTCGTCCGGCATGTCATTACTGCGGCAACTGCGAGCGGGGATGCGACACGAAATCCTATTACACCAGCATCGGATCGACGCTGCCGGCCGCTGAGCGAACGCGGAAGATGACGCTGATCCCGAATGCAGTTGTCAGCCACATCGTTATGGACAGGCAGACTGGCAAGGCGAAAGGGATTCATTATGTTGACGCGATAACTCGACGGCATCGCGAAGCCTTCGGCAAAGCGGTTGTTGTCTGCGCCGGCACAATTGAATCGACCCGCATACTGCTTAATTCGCAGCCGATCGAGGGCGGTGATCAGGGACTCTGCAACAGCTCGGGCGCCCTTGGCCATTATCTGATGGATCACGCCGGCGGAGGCGGAGCCACAGGCATGCTGCCCTCCCTGACGACCGATTACGAGGGCCAGTTCGGCCGGGCCAACGGTATCTATATCCCCCGCTTCCGCAATCTGGATGCGGACTCAAAACAGAAGGGCTTCATCCGCGGATACGGGTTTCAGGGTGGATCGAACCAGCCGTTGCAAGCTGCCAAAAGCGTCTCAGGTTTCGGCGCGGAGCTGAAACGAAAGGCCCGGGAATGGCACCCATGGAGCATCAGTCTCGGCGGTTTCGGTGAATGTCTTGCACGCTTTGAAAATCATGTCAGCATCAACCGCGATGTCGTCGATGCATGGGGAATCCCTGTCCCTCATATCGACATGGAATTCGGCGAAAACGAACGCAACATGGTCTACGACATGGGTGAAACGGCGGGCGAGATGCTCGAAGCCGCCGGAGCGACCGATGTCAGGGTCAGCCACGGACCGACCTCAGTGCCCGGCATCCTCATTCACGAAGTCGGCACTGCGCGCATGGGCAGCGATTCGAAAACATCGGTCCTCAACAAATTCAATCAATCCTGGGATGTCAAAAACATATTTGTCACCGATGGCGCGTGTTACGTTTCGATCGCCAATCAGAACCCGACGCTGACGATGATGGCGATCACCGCTCGCGCATGCGAATACATCGCTGAAGAATTCAGAACCGGAAGACTGTAAGCGGAGGAAGAAAGATGAGAAGTGCACTGTTTCTGGCGCCTCTGGTCGCCGCGTTGCTGGCGCACGGCGGTATAAATGCGCAAAAGAGAACGGCAGCAGGCGCCGTCGAGCCGGTTCGAACAGCCGGCGGAGTCATGACCGGCAAGCGCATCGAGGTCAGACGAAATGACTGGATCAATTCGGGCAGCGCGCTCTTCGCCTTCACGCTCTCGGCAGCGACAATCACGGACGGTCAACTGCAGTTCACCGGAACCCTTCGCCGAACTGGCGGGACCACAACGCAGAAGGCCACCATGACGCTCACTTCGACAACGGCCCGCAGCGCCAACCCCTGGCCCAATGCCAGCGCTCCGACAGCCCGCTCGAAGAAGAAGGATCAGACCGCGGCTGAGATTTCGGAGCAGACACAGTCTCTTTACAGCGGGGCCGATCCGGGCAGCGGCTGCGAGGTGATGTTCCTGCACATCCCCTACCCGGCACCGCGCAGCAGACTGCAGGTCGGCGTCGTCCTCGCTCACCAGGATAACGACCTTGGCCTCCAGATCAATCAGACAGTCTGCCAGATCGTGCGGGCTTTGAACAGAAATCAGAACGCCGAAGAGGCTCTGGCCAAGTTGAACGCATTGCTGAAATAGCAACCTGCTCTCACACGTCCCTTCACGTTTGACCGTTTGCCGCTGCTTTGATACTCTTACCGTAAAGATGTAAAGGAGTAAAGCATGCAAACCAGCAAACTTTCAAGCAAGAGCCAGGTCACACTTCCGAAAGAAGTCCGCGAAGCGATCGGGGCACGACCAGGCGATACGATTGTCTATGAAGTCGAAGGTGAAGTCGTGCGCCTCAGGCGCCAGGATCCATTCGACGCAGAATTCCATAATTCGATTTCGGCCACTCTGAGCGAGTGGGCGTCCACGGAAGATGAGGAGGCATTCAATGCCCTCTAGAAGACTGGTCAGTGATCGTTCCGGAAAAAAGGACCCTCAGGTCGCGGACCAATGGGAGATAGTGATAGTGCCATTCCCATTTAGTACACAGTCAGGCAGGAAACGCCGTCCGGCGCTGGTTTTAAGCGACCGGACTTTTAATAGGCAGGGATCGACTGTATTGGCCATGATAACTACAGCCGGTCACCATCCGTGGACAGGCGACGTACTCATAACCGATCTCAAATCGGCCGGGTTAAATACGGCCTGTCTGGTACGGCTCAAGTTGTTTACGATCGACAACAGACTGATTGTGAAGAAGATCGGCAAGCTGGCAATGTCCGATAAGGAACGGATCAGAACTCAATTACAGGCATACCTGCCCTGGTAAACCAGGTGAATCACCTCTCAATCAATTGCATCTACAGAAACACCTTCAGCTTGATTATTTGACGATCTTCTCGACGGCCGCCGCGGCGATCGGATGGTAACCGGGGCGGGCTTTTTCGAAGATCATTTTTGCGCGCTGTCTGCCTTCCGGCGTTTTTACCAGTTCCTCATAGAGCGGCTTGATCAGTTTCTGCCTGCCGATCGAGGTCAGATATTCTTCCAGTCGCGCATCCGCCGGATCGTATTTGTTGCGAATCGAGGTGAGCAGCCAGACGTGAGCGATCTCGGCGTTGCCGATCTTCGTCAGGCCAAACGCCTGATCGAGCTGCTGCATCTGATCCCGTGTCAGTTCCTTCGGCAGGAAATTCAGAAAGTGGAGCCATTCCTGCGTCGTCCATTGTCTGGTCTGGAGCTTTGATGCAGGCGTCTCTGCCTTCAACCAGGCGTTCGCTTGTGTTTCGACTCTGGCAAACGCATCCGATTGCGGCCTCGGAGCCGAAGCTGGCAGGCCTGGCTTCGTGATCCATTCAGTTACCGGCACTCTGGCGGCCAGCACCGGAGCGCTGTCCTGCAGGTTGGCCTTCAAATATGCTTCGAAATCAGCCGTCGTGATGCTCTGGAATGCGAAGTGATCGAAATATCCCTTCAGAAAAGCGTCGAATCTGTCGCGACCGAAAGTCTCTTCGAGCTGCCGCAGAAAGAGCGCACCTTTTTCGTATGGGACGCCGGTGAATCCCTCATCGGGATCGCGCCCCGCAAGATCGACATGCAGGATCTGATCGCGCGCCTCCATCCCGGCCATCTCTTTCTCGAGCCCCTGCCGGCCGAGTACGGCTTCCATCTCCTCGCGCGGCCTGCCATAGACCGCCTCGACGATGCGACGTTCGAGATAGGTCGTGAAACCTTCGTTGAGCCAGAAATCGCTCCACGTCGCATTGGTCACCAGATTGCCAGACCAGGAATGCGCCAGTTCGTGCGCGATCAGCGAAACCAGGCTCTTGTCGCCTGCCAGAATCGTCGGCGTCGCAAATGTCAGTCGCGGATTCTCCATCCCCCCGATCGGAAAACTCGGTGGCAGAACAAGTATGTCGTAGCGGCCCCACCGGTATGGACCGTAAAGCTTCTCTGTCGCCACGATCATCTTTTCAGTATCGGCCAGTTCACGCGCCGCCTTTTCGAGCATCGACGGTTCGGTATAGACGCCGGTTCGCTCGCCCAGTGATTTGAAAGCGATATCGCCTGCCGCGAGAGCGATCAGATATGGCGGAATGGGCTGCGGCATATTGAATTTGTAATCGCCGGATCGAGCGGTATTCGAATCCTGTTCGGCGCTCATGACGGCGCGCAACTCGATCGGCGTGCGAATGCGCGCGGTGTAGGTAATCCTCACGGCCGGCGAGTCCTGCAGCGGAATCCAGCTTCGCGCGTGGATCGCCTGCGACTGCGTGAAGACGTAGGGATGCTTTTTACCGGCCGTCTGCGACGGATCGAGCCACTGCACGCCCGAAGCCGACGGGCTCGATTCGTATTCGATTCGAACCTTCGTTGTCCCGGCCGATACCGGCACGCTCAACCGCGATCCCAGATACTTGTCGGGCGCATCGAGTTTGAACGGAACGATCGTGAAAGCGCTGCCATCTGCCGACGTTTCGGTCCTCAGGATCTTCAGTTCCCGCGTATCCAGCTGGAGAGCATGCTCACCGCTCGCAGCTTTGTCCAGCGTCAGCGTCGATGTTCCCCTGATCACTCTGCGATCGAAGAGAAGTTCGCAATCGAGATCGAGGTGCCTGACACGCACCTGCTCTGGATTGGCGTATGAATGAACATCCCTCCGCGAATCCGCCGGCTTTATGACGGCTCCATCCGAGCTCTGTTGCCGGGCCGGGGAATCACCTTGACAGGAAATCAATAGAAGACTCATTCCACCAACGAAAATTCTTACTAATGCTTTTGATGACATAAAAATCCTTGAAGAGTAGAAAGTAAAAAGTAGAAAGTATAAAGTACAAAGAGTTGATGAAAGTTCGGGTATTCGATCACGACCCGAACTTTCATCAACTCTTTATACTTTATACTTTCTACTTTTTACTTTCTACTCTTATCTTATGGACGCAATCGAACTGATCGCCGAAGCGAAAAAGATCGTCGGATTTACCGGCGCGGGGATCTCGACCGAGTCGGGCATTCCTGATTTTCGCAGCCCGAACGGAATCTGGGCAAGAAACCGCATGATCCAGTACGGCGAATTCGTATCGAGCCGCGAGGCCCGCATCGAGTACTGGCGGCAGAAACTCGAATCATGGCCTGAGATGCGTGAAGCGCAGCCAAACGCCGGCCATTACGCATTCGCGGAACTCGAACGACAGGGCCGACTCCGCGCATTGATCACACAGAATATCGACGGCCTGCACCAGCGCGCGGGCAGCAGAAACGTCATCGAACTGCATGGGACTACAGTCGAGGCTGCATGCCTCAATTGCCAGCACCGCATCTCGATGGACGAAGCCGTGAGACGCGTCCTGGCGGGGGACCCGGCGCCCGAATGCGAATTGTGCGGGGGATTGTTGAAGCCTGCAACGATCTCTTTCGGGCAGTCCATGCCGGCCCGGGAGATGCAACTTGCCAGCGAAGCCGCCGGCGACTGTGATCTCTTTCTGGCCGTCGGATCTTCGCTCGTTGTCTATCCTGCGGCATCCCTGCCGGAAACAGCAAAATATCAGGGGTCGAAACTTATCATCATCAATCGCACGGCTACTCCGCTGGATGGCATGGCTGATCTGGTGCTGCGCGACGAGATCGGCACAATTCTACCTCGACTTGTCGGGTTGGACGCTTGCTGACGTTCGCGTTCGAATCAATATCCCTCGCCCTCTTCAAGCGTGACCTTCCCCCGGAAGAATCTGTAAAGGAGGGTAAAATATCCAACCGCCAGCAGCATACCGACCACCCACCAGATCAATCCGACGCGCAAACTGTAGTCGCCGGTCCTGGTATTGAAGATCGTCAGGCTGAATGCCGGATCGGTGCTCGCCGGAAGCAGTGTCGGATACAGCCCGTATGCCGCCCCAACCAGCATTCCGACCAGATAGGCGGACGATGAGAGAAATGCCGCCAGGTCTCTGCCCTGCTTTCGGAAATAGAACATCGCGCCGAGCGAAGCCGCGACAATCAGAGGAACCGACCATCCGATGAAGCCGTTTTTATAGTTATCGATGACCTGCGGGCGCACCGAAAATGTTGCCAGCAAGCTGAGCAGGGTAAGTGCGATCAATGCATACCAGCTCAGCGATGCGATCCGACGGGAACGATCGCGGATATCTCCTTCCGTCTTGAGGGTCACATAATGCGCCCCATGGACGGCCAGCGCGGCCAGCGCCAGCAGCCCCGTCAGAACAGTGTACCAGTCGAGCACGCCCGGCTGCGGGCCGACGCTGAAGTCCGTCCACAAAGCCGCGAAGAAATATCCGTCGGAATTCAATGGAACGCCGCGCACGACATTGCCTATCGCAACTCCGAAAAACACCGCCAGCAGCAGGCTCGAGACCGAAAAGATAAAATCAAAAAACGATCGCCAGAGCGGGTCGTCGACATGCGATCGAAGTTCGATTCCCATCCCTCGCAGCATGAGCAGCCATAAAACCATCATCAGCGGCAGGTAGAAACCGCTGAAGCTCGAGGCGTAAAGCAGCGGGAATGCGAAATAGAGCGCTCCGCCGGCCGCCAGCAGCCAGACCTCATTGCCGTCCCAGACAGGCCCGATGCTGCGCAGCACCAGTTGACGTTCTTCGTTGGTTTTGGCGACCAGCAGGTGAATGATCCCGGCGCCCAGGTCGAATCCGTCCAGCACGACATAAGCGACGAGCATGAGGGCGACTAATGCGAACCAGAGTGATTCCATTACGCGGCTCCTTCCGTCTTGACTGCTCCGTTCAGCAACCGAGGCCCATGCTCGATTTCGCGCCAGATCAGAAACAGAAAGATGATGCTCAATACCGCATACATCCCCATGAATCCGAGCAGCGTGAACCAGCCATTGCCGGCCGATACCAGCGGAGAGAATCCTTCACTGGTCCGCATCAGACCATAGACCAGCCATGGCTGCCTGCCCAGCTCCGCCGTCATCCAGCCGGCTGTATTGGCGATGTAGGGAAACGGAAAACTGAGCATCAGTATCCAGAGCATCCACCGGGCACCATACAGTCGCTTGCGCCAGAGCAGAAATGCCGCCACCATGGTGATCGCAATGAAGATCGTCCCGAGTCCGACCATCATGTGATAACTGAAATAGAGAAGCGGAATGTTGTCGGGCCAATGGTCGCGCGGGAAGGCGTCAAGCCCTTTCACCTCAGCGCCCCAGCGGTTGTATGTCAGAAAACTAAGAGCCTTCGGGATGAGGATCGGATTGTCCAGCCTTTGTTCGGCGACATTCGGTTGTCCGACGATCGCAATCGGCGCTCCCTTCTCGGTCTTGAACAACCCTTCCATCGCAGCCAGCGTCGCCGGTTGATGCAATGCGACCATCTTCCCCTGGCCGTCGCCGGACGGAAAGATCTGGAAGACACTGGCGATGACCGCTGCCGTCACTCCGAGTCGAAGAAATATCCGGCCATACTCCTCCTGCCTCCGAGAAAGCACGTAGAATGCTCCGACCGCGGCCATGACGAACGCGCCGGTGATCACCGCCCCGCCCATATTGTGCAGGTACTGCCAGCCAACCCAGGGATTGAAGAGCAACGCCCAGAAACTCGTCAGGTGAGCCGAACCGTCGGCCGCGATTATGTATCCGACCGGATGCTGCATCCACGCATCTGTGACGATGATGAAATATGCCGATAACCATGAACCGACGAAGACCATGAACGCCGAAAACCAGTGCCTTTTTTTCCCCCCCCCCCCCCCCCCCCCCTCCAAAAAAGGCCCAGAAACGCCGATTCAAGAAAGAATGCGAAGACCCCCTCCATGGCCAGCGTCGTCGCTATCACGCCGCCCGCATACTGCGAGAACTTCGCCCAGTTCGTTCCGAACTGGAACTCCATCGGAATGCCTGTGATGACGCCGAAGAGAAAGTTGACGCCGAAGATCTTCATCCAGAAGCGGGCGGCTTTATTGTATCGCTCGTCTTTTTTCCAGATCGCCAGCGTTTTGAGGATGACTATCAGGGGCGCCAGCCCCATCGTCAATTGCGGAAAGAGATAGTGATAGGTAATGGTAAAAGCGAAATGTAACCGGTGAACGATCAACGCGTCTTCCATTTGTTTCTCCGGAGGGAAAGAACATGTCGAAACCTTTCAATATTAACCCCTATTTATCAATGTTTTGCCACGTCGCGACTAAATAATATTGTTTAGAACTTGCCCCGGCAACGATAGCATTCAAAACACCAGCGCAGGTAAGGCAAGCAGCAACACGCCTGCTGCGAAACAGGCGAAATGAATCAGCGCTTTGGAAAGAGTATCGTGAGCCTTGATCTCAGGCACCAGATCGGACGCGCCGATATAAATGAAATTGCCCGCGCCGAACAGGAGCAGCGGCACGACATCGAATTGCAGAGAGATAAGATAAGCGAGCAGGGCGCCCACCGGAAAGGCCAGACCGGAAAGAAAATTCCACCGCAATGCCTGCTTTCGATTCCATCCGCCGTGGACCAGCACTCCGAAATCTCCCAGTTCCTGGGGGATTTCATGTGCTACTGCAGCAAACCAGGCCGTAATCCCCACTCGAGGGTCGATCAGAAATGCGCCGGCAATGCTCAATCCGCCAAGAAAATTATGGACGGCATCGCCGATCAGGATGAGATATGTCATCGGTTTCCGGCACTCGATCGCCGCTCTATGACAGTGATGCCAGTGCAGAAACTGTTCGAGCCCGAGGAAGCTTGTGAACCCCGCCAGAATCCACACTGCCCCATGAACCGGGCCGAGCGCCGCGAATCCTTCGGGCATCAAATGAAAAAACGCCCCTCCAAGCAGAGTCCCGGCGGCAAGCGATACCATTGGCAGCACGATACGATCAAGTATTGATTTCGGCAGCACCAGAGTCAGACTGCCGACCAGCGCAACCGCGCTCATCAGCAGGCCTCCGACGAGTATCCACAAGAGTGTGCTCATAAGCGGCAATCTCGATCAACTGACCACCACGCCTCGGCATTCACCGAATCCGATCCGTCGGACCCCTTCGCGTTCGCAATATCCGCGCATGATAACTTCATCCCCGTTTTCAAGAAACCTGCGAACCTCACCCGTCGGCAGTTCGATGGGCATGGCTCCGCGCTGGGTCAGTTCGATCAGGCTACCAAGGTTGTCCGGCGTCGCGCCTGAGACTGTCCCGCTCGCAATCAGATCGCCCGATTCCAGATTGCATCCGTTGCTCGAATGGTGAGTCAGCATCTGAGCGAATGTCCAGTAGAGATCCTTCGTGTTGCTGTGACTCAAACGATGCGGGTCAAGGCCTTGAGTCCTCATCCGGGGTGTCGAAATGAAGACCTCGAGATTGATGTCGTAGCCACCATGATCACGATTGTTCGGCGAATCCAGATAGGCCAGCGGTTGAGGATCGCCCGGTTCGCGCACAAAAGACGGAAAACGGTATGGCGCCAGCGCCTCCATCGTCACCACCCACGGTGAGACGGTCGTGGCGAAGCTCTTTGATAGAAACGGCCCCAGAGGCTGATATTCCCATCGTTGAATATCACGCGCCGACCAGTCGTTGACCAGGCAGAGGCCGAAGATGTGCTGCTCCGCCTGCGAGATGGGAATCGGCTCTCCTGGAAAATTTCCGGTCCCGACGAAAAACCCAACCTCCATTTCGTAATCGAGAACTTTCGAGGGACCGAAGACCGGCGCCTCTGCGTCGTCTGCCATCGTCTGCCCGGAAGGTCGACGGATATCGGTCCCGCTGACGAAGACTGAGGACGCGCGCCCGTGGTATCCGATTGGAATCCATTTGTAGTTCGGCATGAGCGGATTGTCCGGTCGAAACATCCTGCCGATGTTGGTCGCGTGATAGACCGATGAATAGAAGTCGGTGTAATTCGGGATCGCAACCGGAAGCGCCAGATCGAGTCCCTTCGCCTGCAAAAGACAACTTTCCAACAGCTCGCGCTCTTCTTCATCGACATCCTCTCTGAGCAACGTGCTGATGCGATGACGCAACTGCTGTCGCGATTCGGGATCCAGCAAGAGGATATATTCGAGAGAGTCAACGACACATGCTTCGGCGATTAAATCGGTTGCTCCGGTATTCAACCAAATCTCTTCCGCAACCGTCGACAGATCAAGAACACGGTCTCCGATCGCCACGCCAATCCTCATATCCTCCTCGTCTTCAGGATCGGCAAATAAACCGAACGGCAGATTCTGTATCGGAAAATCGGTATGCGGGTCGTTGGCTGATTCAATCCAGCTTCGCAGATGCGGGTCATGCGTTTCGTCGATCGGATAGATCATATCAGGTTCATCCTTTTCAAATCATCGACCGGCTCTTCGAATGAACACGAACCGAATGCGATGGCAAATTCGCTGCGTGTCACTCGCAGCTGGCCGCGGACAACCATCTGATCACGCCACATAACACTGCCGCTCTCGAACTCGAAAGCTTCGGCCGTCGTCTCGTCAAGGATCTCGACCAGCTGATCGACATCCATACCGTTATAGGCGAATGCTGCCGCCAGAAAGACATTCAGGAATCCGTGCATCATAGCCGATGCGCTATCTTCGGCATAGGTCAACCGGTAGACAGACCTGATCGGATGATGCAGCCCCGCCGTCGCTTTGAAAGCCACATCTGCCTCTGCGCAGGTCCTGATGAATCGAGCCAGATCGACCGAAGACGGAAACCCGTCGGGTGTCACGCTGCCGGTTCGAACCTTTGCCCTGCCGCCCGCTTCGCCGATCAAACCAACCATTTCGGCCGGATCTTCGGCGATCGAAATTTCGAAATATGGAGTTATAGAATCGGGCAAAATCCGCATCGCGCGGCCAATCTCGTCAGGCCGAACAATCTTCAATTCAATCGCATCGATCGTCGTGCGGCCGGCGTGTCTTTGATTGAATTCGAGAATTCCATCGACATCCGCTTGAAGATCACCGCCCCCAAGCACGCTCAAGGGCCAGACTCGTTCGTCTGCCTCTGAACGAACCCGATCTGCCGACGTTTCGAACTCAGCCAGACGCGAGACAGGTACGATGAACCGTCCGAGCATCCATGCATACTGACTCTCTCGGTAACGTGCATAGTTCTCAACCGCCGAGGCCATACCAAGCCCCGCCGGCGGAAACAGCCCCGCATAGTCGATCAATCCTGAAAGTAGTGCCTGGGTTGAGAGAAACATAAAAAAGCTGAAAGTTAAAAGTTAAAAGCTGATGTTACGCAGAGACAATGATCGGAAATTGCTTGACTTGTCCTGAACCCGCGAAGCGGGTGGGCAGAATAGAGCCCGGGGCGGAGCGAGGCCGCCAGGCCGAGCGAAACCCCGGGTATTGTGATCATCATTTCATCAAGCCCATGAAATGGGCGGCAGATTTCTCGATGACGCCTGACTCTCTTCCGCTCAGGCTATCGCCCACTTCGTGGGCTTGCCAATTTTGGTGGAACGGGACCCGGGGCTTCGCTCGGCCTGGCGGCCTCGCTCCACCCCGGGCTCTATTCTTTCGCCTGCGTTGCAGGCTCACAGAAGAATATGCTTGAGAAACCCAAAAATTTGTCAAATCGATTTTAAAGGACTCTTCTGCGTAACATCAGTTAAAAGTTGAAAGTCGGAGAGATGCGACCTTCTGAGTCGTATTATAATTTCATAGTAACTTCTCAGCCCATGGCCATATACCAATTGAACTTTTAACTTTCAACTTTTATCTTTTTCACCCCCTGCCAGCACTTCCAATAATCCTTCTGCAGGGCGGGTGTTTCCATCGCGAAACGTGAAGGTCGCAGCACGTAGCGGGTTTCGAACATGAAGGCCAGCGTATTTTCGTAGCGTTGAGGTGCGAGGTCGGCGTTGCTCGCCGACTCGAACGTATCGACATCAGGCCCATGCCCCGACATGCAGTTGTGAAGGCTGGCTCCGCCAGGGACAAACCCTTCCTGCTTTGCGTCATAGCGGCCGAAGATCAGCCCCATGAATTCGCTCATGACGTTGCGATGAAAATAGGGTGGACGGAAGGTATGCTCGGCGACCATCCAGCGCGGGGGGAAGATGACGAAATCGCAGTTGGCAGTTCCAGAAATCTCGGACGGCGAGGTCAGAACGGTGAAGATCGACGGATCGGGATGGTCGTAACTGACAGTATTGACGGTATTGAATAAGGCGAGGTCATATTTGTATGGAGCGTAGTTGCCGTGCCAGGCGACGACATCCAATGGAGAGTGGCCGATCTCTGCCGCCCACAGGTTGCCCTGGAATTTGGCGATGAGTTGAAAATCGCCCGCGCGATCTTCATATGCCGCAACCGGCGTAAGAAAATCGCGAGAGTTCGCCAGTCCGTTAGCTCCGATCGGGCCCAGATCGGGGAGTTTGAAATGGGAGCCGTAGTTTTCACAGACGTAGCCGCGAGCTTCGCCGTCGGGCAGTTCGATGCGGAATTTCACTCCGCGGGGCAGGACGCAGATCTCGCCGGGCGCGACATAAATACGTCCGAGCTCAGTGCGCACTCCGAGCCGCCCTTTCTCCGGCACAAGAAGCATTTCACCGTCGGCGTTGTAAAAGAATCTTTCGTTCATCGATCGATTGCAGGCATAGATGTGAACAGCCGTGCCCGTCTGAGTGCCGACATCGCCGCAGGCCGCCATCGTCATCAGTCCGTCGATGAAATCGGCAGGCACGGCCGGCATCGATAACGGATCCCATCGCAACTGATTCGGCTCCGGTGTCTGATCGGTGATCGGCGCACTGCCCAACAGGCCATTCCCGATTTGACGAAAAGGCTTGTGTACGGCAGACGGTCGCATTCGATAAGTCCACGTTCGCCGGTTAGTCGCGCGAGGCGCTGTAAATGCAGTCCCGCTCAGTTGCTCAGCGTACAAGCCCAGCGGCGCGCGCTGGGGCGAATTCTGTCCTTGCGGCAACGCTCCCTCGATTGCTTCAGTTGCGAACTCGTTACCGAAGCCCGTTTGATATCCCGTCTCTTTTGGGTTCATAGCTACACCAGATTTCCGCGACGTTCCTGTTCCCGCTCGATCGCCTCGAAGAGCGCGCGGAAATTGCCCTTGCCGAATCCCTGACAGCCTTTGCGCTGGATGATCTCGAAGAAGAGCGTCGGGCGGTCTTCGACAGGTTTAGTGAAGAGTTGAAGCAGGTAGCCCTGATCGTCGCGGTCGACAAGGATGCGCAGGTCGCGCAGCGTTGCAATATCCTCTTCGATCTCGCCGACACGCCCGCGCAGCATCTCGTAATAGGTGTCCGGCACTTCGAGGAATTCAACGCCGTTTTCGCGCAGCCGGCGGATCGTCCTGATGATGTCATTGGTCAGCAGCGCGATATGCTGCACGCCGGGGCCCTGGTAAAAGTCGTTGTACTCCTCGACCTGACTCTTACGCTTGCCCGGCGCCGGTTCATTGATCGGAAACCTGATGCTCTTCGATTCATTCGCCATGACGACACTGTTGAGCGCGGTGAATTCGGTCGATATATCCTTGTCGTCGAAGGTCATGAAACGCTCGAGTCCGAGAACGTTCTTGTACCAGTCCTCCCAGACGCGCATGTTCCCGAGTTCAACGTTCGCCACGTAATGATCCAGCCGCAACAGACCGGCCCCGCGGCCCGACGCTTGCGACTCGATGAATCCCGGCAGAAACGGTCCTTTGTAATTGTCGCGGCCATTCCTGAACGAGATAAACGAATGGACCGTGTCGCCGTATATCCTGACAGCGCCGCGACGGATGGTCCCGAATTCATCGGTTACCGTGTGTGGTTCGATCACCGGTACGGCTCCGCGACTCAGGGCGATCTCCCAGGCATGATCGGCATCGTCAACCTCCAGCGCGATATCGCGGACTCCGTCGCCATGCTTTTTGATATGTTCGCTGATGGCTCCTTGAGGCGTGTATGGTGTCGTCAACAACAGCCGAAACGTCCCCTGTTGCAGCGCGTACGTGCAATGGTCGCGATTTCCGGTCTCGAGACCGGCGTAAGCAATGCGCGAAAATCCGAATGCGTTGCGATAGTAATAATCGGCCTGTTTCGCATTTCCAACATAAAATTCGATGTGATGGACCTGTTTAATCCTAAGCGGATTTTTGCTCATACGCTCCTCCATTTAAGTAGAAAGTTGAAAGTTGAAAGTCCGAAATACATTAGATATGTGAGTGTGAGATTTTTTGAATGCAGTGCTTTCAACTTTCTACTTTCTACTTTCTACTTTACTTTTTACTTTCTGCCTGGAAGCTTTCGATAAATTCCCGCGTCACTTCCTTTAAGTGAGCATAGGAGGGAATGACAAACAGCAGCGGCTGCATATCGGAATATTCATAAGGCGTGTTGATTACTGTCCGCAGGTCGAAAGGCCGGCGCTCGACATCCTTTGAAAAAGCGTATTCCAGTTCGCCATAGGATGAGAGCAATCCGGCGCCAAAGGCCTTGATCCCGGCCCCCTCCTGGACCAGCCCGAACTCGACCGTGAACCAGTAGAGGCGCCCGAGCTGAATCAACTGTTCCTCATTTGCAATGGCTGCGCCCTTACCGATGAACTCTGAAAAGTCGGCGAATGCCGGGTTGGTGAATGCCGGAACGTGCCCGATGAACTCGTGTACGACGTCCGGCTCCGGCGTGTAATCAGGACGGGAATGATGGCGCACATACTGAGTGCAAAGCATCGTTCGCCTGCCGAGCCAACTCAAAAATGCGCGCGTCTCGACCAGCCCCTCGATCGGCGCCAGCCTGAACTGAGTTATCCGCTGCAGTTTCTCGCTCAGATCACGCAACTGAGGCACGACAAGGCAACTGATTCCCAAATCTTTTTTGGCCTGCAGGTAAAATGAACAGGCTCGTTTCGCCTGGGCCTTCTCCAGCCGGCAGCAAACGTGTCGCCAGACCTCTGTCTCATCCGCCGTGTAATCGACCAGGGGGATCTCATGGCTCGCATCATCGCGGTATCGCCTGGCGAATCCCGCGATGAGATCGCGTCGCGCCCGGTAAGCCGGATCATGCGCGCCTGGATGATCGATCGGCAGCGAGCTTATCTCCTCAAAGCCAATGTCGCTGGTCAAAAATTCGCCCTGTGGCTGTTCGAATTCTGTGAGCATTAATACCTCCTCGGTCTCGCCGGGTCCTTACATTCGGTTGCCGCATTGATGTCCCGTATCTCATCGAGCGTCCGAGGATCTTCGAGCGCCGTCAGATCTCCAGGATCCTGGCCCAGCCAGGCGGCCCTGATGACGCGCCTCATGACTTTGGCATTACGCGTCTTCGGCAATGCCCGAATGAAAAGGACTTTTTGCGGGCGGAGCGGCTTTCCCAGCTCCGCGGCAACCTTGCCCATCAATTCGGCGGACAATTCGGCATCTCCCGTTCCACCTGATGACAAGACGCAGAAAACGACCAGCGCGTTGCCCTTAATCGCGTCCGGCACTCCAATCGCGGCCGCTTCGGCTACAGCCGGATGAGAGACCAGCACCGATTCGACCTCGGCCGGCCCGACACGCTTGCCTGCTATCTTCAAGGTGTCGTCACTGCGGCCCAGAATGAACCAGTGACCGTCATCATCGACCATCGCCCAGTCTCCATGCACCCAGATCCCGGGCCAGCGCGACCAGTAGGTGTCGAGATACCTCTCGGGATCTTTCCAGAATCCGCGCGCCTGCCCGATCCAGGGACGTCGGATGACCAGCTCGCCAACCTCACCCCGCACAGGTTTGCCCGATTCATCAATGACATCCGCGGCGATGCCGGGACATGGCGCCGAAAATGAACACGGCTTGATCGGCAATAACGGATTGCCCATCAGTATGCCGCCCGAAATCTCTGTTCCGCCCGAATAGTTGATGATCGGGATTCGCCGCCGGCCGACTGTCTCGAACAACCACCACCATGGGTCCGGATTCCACGGCTCGCCCGTCGAGGCGAAGATGCGAAGACTCGATAAATCGCGTCTGGCCGGCAGATCGTCTCCATGAACAAGCAGCGATCGAATCAGCGTCGGAGAGACACCCATCACTTCGATCTGATGACTCTCGCAGAATTCCCAGATTCGATCGGCCTCCGGGTAATCCGGAGCGCCATCATAGAGCACTATCGTGGCGCCTAGAATCGTTGCGCCGTAAATCAGCCACGGTCCCATCATCCAGCCGATGTCTGTCAGCCATGAGATCCTTGTCCCACGACCGACATCCGTACCGAAAGCCATATCCTGGGCCGCTTTGACCGGAAATCCGCAATGCGAGTGCAATATCCCTTTCGGCCTGCCCGTCGTTCCCGAAGTGTAAATGGCAATGAGCGGGTCTTCGGATGCCATCTGTTCGGCCCCGCGCCGTTTCGGATTTCTGGCGCCCGTCTCCATCAACTGATCGAAATAGAGATCGCGGCCGATCTTCATCGGTATGGTCTGTTTTGTCCGCCTGACGACGATGACGCGCAGGATATCCGGCAGGTTGTCAACAGCCTCGTCGGCGACATGTTTGGCGCTCACCGTGCGTCCACGCCGTGGAAATCCGTCGCAGGTGAAGAGCGCCTTCGCGCCCACATCGCGCAGCCGGGATTCGATAGCCGCGGGCCCGTAACCAGAAAAAAGCGGCACAGCGATCGCACCGATCCGGCTGATGGCCAGCAGGCCGATCACCGTTTCAGGCGCCATCGGCAGATGCAGCCCAATCGCATCGCCTTTCTTCAATCCGCATGCCCTCATGCCCGCGGCGCACAGACAGACCTCGTCCCAGAGTTCCTGATAGGTCAGCTCGCGCCTTTCGCCTTCCTCACCCTCCCAGATCAGGGCAATCGTCCGGGCCATGGACTCATCCTCGATCCATCGATCAAGGCAGCTTTGCGTAATGTTGAGCCGCCCGTTGACGCACCAATCGGGCCATTGCGGACCGCGGCTCTCGTCCAGAACCTGTGTGAAGGGATCGTCAAACCGGATATCCAGAAACCTGAGCACCTCACTCGTGAACCAGGCTACATCTTCAGTAGACCGCCGCTGCAGTTCAACGTAACTTCCCGCGCCGCAAAAGTTCATAAAACGCGTCAATTGCGCCCGTGCGATCACTTCTTCGCTCGGAGTCCACGCAATCTGCCACGCAATCTGCCGCGCAATCTGGTTGTTGTTACGTTCTGGCGCCATGGTCTGTCATTTCTGCATGCCGACTGGAAGTCGGCGTTCCATTACGCCACGGCTTTCGCGCCAAGGCGGACCGCAGGGCTGACCTGGTGCAGCCAGTGTCTGAAATCCGAATTCAGGCCGGTGACGATATCGAAGTATGTCTTCTGGAGCTTCGCTGTGATCGGACCACGTCTCCCGCTGCCGATCGCCTTGCCGTCAACCTCCCGAATCGGAGCCACTTCGATCGCCGTTCCGGTCAATAACGCTTCATCGGCATCGAGCAGATCTTCAAGCTTCATCGTCCCGATGACGATCTCATACCCCAGCGACCTGGCGATCTGAATCACCGAATCCCGCGTAATGCCCATCAATATCGACGAATTTTCGTCGTTCGTATAAATCTTCTCATCCTTGATCAGAAACAGATTCTCGACCGCTCCCTCGGCAAGATTGCCGTGCATATCCAGCAGAATCGCCTCATCGAATCCACGCGCGGCCGCATCGCGAACTGCCAGAATCGAATTCAGATACTGCCCTGTCGATTTGGCCGTAGTCGGCATCATCGAAGAATGGAACTTCTTCCATGGCGAGACAGTCACCCGCAGCCCCTCTTCCTTCTTCCCCTTCCCGGCGGCATCCTCCCACTCCCACGCCAGAATCGTGGTGCTCACCGGGCAGACTGCCCGAATCCCAAGACTTTCGCTGTCGAAATAGACGATCGGCCGAATGTAACAGTTGCCGAGCCCGTTGAGGCTCAGATTCTCGCAGATCGCCTCTTCAAGCTGCTCGCACGTATAGTCAATCTTCAAATTATAAACGGCCGCCGAGGCGTAGAGTCGATCCAGATGCTCCTTCATTCGAAATACGGCCGGGCCTGCCGGAGTCTCATAGGCCCGAATTCCTTCAAATACGCCGGTCCCATAGTGCAGCCCGAACGCCGATGAATGGATGGTCGCATCGCTCCACCTGACCTGCCTTCCGTTGTGCCAGACCCATTTTGTCTTTTCGAATCCCATCGATTTACCTCCCCCCACTTAGATATCAAACTCTGACTTTTACCCATCAATTAACGTTGCTAATCACACCGATTAAGATATTATATAAAGCCATTCATTCATCATGAATGGCTTATTTAAAGAAAATAGTGACTTCAAGCTTAAAAACACAGGTAATTTCGCATATGAGCTTAGAGTATGAAAAAATCCTCGATGAAATAGGCTGGAAGATTCTGGAGGAGATGCAGCGCAATGCCCGGATCAGTTTTTCCGAGCTTGGCAGGCGGGTTGGATTGTCGGTTCCGGCGGTGACAGAACGGATTCGAAAGATGGAGGATGTCGGTATCATCACTGGCTATCACGCTGAGGTGAATGCCGAAAAGGTAGGATTTCCGATCATCGCCTTCATACGGATGAGTGTGACCGGCGATGTTTCGACGAAGATCATATCACTGATCGAAACCATGCCGGAGGTGATCGAATGTCACAAGGGAACGGGCGGTGATTCCTTTATCATCAAGATCCGTGTGACATCGGTTCATCACCTCGAAAAAGTGATCGAAAAACTTTTGCCATATGGCTCGACCTCGACATCGATCGTGCTCTCATCGCCCGTCACTATGAGACTGATCGAACGACCCGGAAATTGAAAAGATTCATGATGAAGAAACGCCGGTGTACATGACCGGCGTTTCCCTGTACGGACTATTTTCAAGCGGAAGCGATCGCAACTGATGAGATCCTGTCTCCGACGCGTATCTGTTTGACGACATCAAGACCTTCGGTTACGCGACCGAAGACGGCATAGTTCCCATCCAGAAACGCCGCCGGCCCAAGCGTGATATAAAACTGGCAACTGGCGCTGTTGGGATCCGTGGAACGGGCCATGGCGACGGCGCCGGCCTCTCCGTGTTTCAGATTTGGCGTGACTTCCAGCGGAATCTTCTTATCCGAACTTCCTGTTCCGTTGCCTCGTGGACATCCGCCCTGAATGACGAATCCCGGTTCGACTCGATGAAAATTCAGACCATCATAAAATTTGCGATCGGCCAGCTCGATAAAATTGCCGGTCGTGATCGGGGCCATGTCCTCATACAATTCGAACTTGATTGTTCCCTTGTCGGTTTCGATAACCGCGATTCGATTCTTCTGATCAGACATTCAATATCTCCTTTTATAAAGTCCTGTATGTAGTTTACAACGCATAGCTTTCGATGGCACGGGCAACTCCATCCTCTTCATTCGACGGGGTTTCGATGAAACCGTGTTGCTTCATTTCATCTTCAGCGTTTGCCATCACCACGCCGAACCCGGCGAATTGCAACATCGGCAGATCGTTATGATTATCTCCTATGGCCATAACCTCAGCCGGCGAAATACCACGTTGTTCAGCAAGAGCCCGCAGGCTGACCCCCTTCGAGGCTGTCGTGCTGAGCGCGTCCAGAATTGTCAGATCGACCGACCTGTACCGCGTCTGGAACAACCTGATGCGCCCGTCCATGGCGACTTCAAGGTCTTTCGCAAATGAATCGATCGGGTCGCAACGACCCGAAAACATCATTTGAATCGGGGATTGCTGGACATATTCGATCAGGTCGTCCACCTCGACTACGGATTCGCGATAGCGATCAAGATAGCGATGGAGCGCCCGATTAGTCTCGGAGATCCCTTCGATAATCATTGTTCCCATTCCGTGCGGATCGTCGCAGCAGATCATATCCGCTCCGAAATCGCGTCCCAGCCTGATGATCTCACGAGCGATCCCGGCATCCAGTGGATGGAAATCGAGCGTTTCGAGCGTTTCGACATTCTTCGTCAGTGCGCCATTGTGCGAAACCAGCGGGACATCCAGACCAAGTTCGAGCAGCAGCGCGCGGGCAGAGGCGAACCGCCGGCCGGTCACCAGAATGACTTCTATTCCCGCCCGCCGCGCTTCCAGAATGGCTGCACGATTGCGCGGCGTCAACTCTCCCCTCGGCGTCAGCAGGGTTCCATCGATATCCAGTGCGATCAATCTGATAGGCATAAAATAATAATCAAATTACCATCCGGGTATTCAAAATTCAAACTTGCCGCTTCGGGCTATTCTTTGTAGTATCGGTATATGTCGAAAAAAGCACTGATCACGGGAATAACGGGCCAGGACGGGAGTTATCTGACTGAACTGCTGCTCAAAAAAGGATATGACGTGTTCGGCATCATCCGACGCGCCAGCACATTCAACACTGAACGCATCGACCACATCTACCAGGATCCGCATGAACAGGGCCGGCGTCTGCATCTGCTCTACGGCGACCTCAACGATGCCAGTTCGCTGAACAAGATTTTACGCGATGTGCAGCCGGAGGAGATATACAACCTCGGCGCGCAGTCGCACGTCCGTGTGAGTTTCGACATTCCTGAGTACACAGCCGAAATCGGAGGCCTCGGAACGCTTCGCCTGCTCGAAGCGATACGCGAAACCGGTCTTCACAAGACGAGGTTCTACCAGGCTTCTTCCTCAGAGCTTTACGGCAAGGTTCAGGAGATCCCGCAGACCGAAACGACTCCTTTCTATCCGCGCAGCCCTTACGGCGTCGCCAAACTCTATTCATACTGGATCACGGTCAATTATCGCGAAAGTTACGGCCTCTACGCCTGCAACGGGATTCTTTTCAATCATGAATCTCCTCGTCGCGGCGAAACTTTCGTCACTCGCAAGGTGACACGCGCTGCGGTCTCGATCAAACTCGGCCTGCAGGACAAGCTCTTCCTGGGCAATCTGGATGCGAAACGCGACTGGGGCTTCGCGGGGGATTACGTCGAAGCCATGTGGCTCATGCTGCAACAGGATCAGGCTGACGACTACGTCATCTCCACCGGCGAAACCCATTCGGTGCGTCAGCTTCTCGAAGAAGCCTTTGGATACCTCAATCTCGACTGGAAGGACTACGTCGAGATCGATCCCCGTTACTTCCGGCCAGCCGAGGTCGACCTTCTGATCGGAGATTCCTCAAAAGCGCGCAGGAAACTCGGATGGGCACCAAAAGTCCCCTTTCGCGATCTGGTCAGAATGATGATAGATGCTGATATGAATGAGTCCATACAATCGAGTCGCAGTGACAGGCGGCGGGGGCTTTCTCGGCTCTTATGTCGTTGAGAAGCTTCGCGAGCGAGGCGTCGAGAATATCTTCATTCCCCGAAAGGCTGACTATGATCTGGTGCGGATAGAAAATGTCCGCAGGATGTATGATGATGCCGCGCCGGAGCTGGTCATTCACCTCGCGGCCATTGTCGGCGGCATCGGCGCCAATCGCGCCAATCCGGGGCGTTACTTTTACGATAACCTGATGATGGGCGTCCAATTGATCGATGAAGCGCGGTTGCGCGGGGTCAAAAAATTCGTCGCGACAGGAACGATATGCGCCTACCCGAAATTCACGCCGGTCCCGTTCAGGGAGGACGATCTGTGGAACGGTTATCCCGAAGAGACTAACGCCCCCTACGGGCTGGCGAAAAAAATGATGCTCGTGCAATCGCAATCCTACCGTGAGCAGTACGGATACAATTCGATCTTTCTGCTGCCGGTCAACCTGTATGGTCCGAGGGACAATTTCGACCTGCAGAGCTCCCACGTCATTCCGGCGCTGATTCGAAAATGTATCGAAGCGGTCGAAAGAGGCGACGACAGAATAGTCTGCTGGGGAAGCGGCAAGGTGACTCGGGAATTCCTTCACGCCGAGGACTGCGCTCGAGGTATCATCATGGCGGCTGAAAGCTATGACCGGTCGGACCCGGTCAACCTGGGCGCAGGTTTCGAGATATCGATCCGCGATCTGGCCGAGAAGATCGCCTCGCTGACCGGCTTCAGGGGAAAACTTGTCTGGGATGCGTCACAGCCGGACGGCCAGCCGCGAAGATGTCTGGATGTGACGCGCGCGGAACGCGAGTTCGGGTTCCGCGCGCGCATCGGTTTCGACGAGGGGTTGAAACAGACGATTGACTGGTATCGCGGATGCATCGCCTGAGATCATTCCACGATCATCGCACGATGCCTTTCGGGGAGAACTTGCGCAGCGTCAGCGGAAAGACACTGATGTCCGATGGCGTCCGAACCTTGCCGTCAACGATGATTTCGCGAGCCGAGATCTCCTGACCGTAGATCGCTTCGTTTGAACTATTATCCTGCATGATTACAGCGCCCTTCAGCTCCAGGCCGGCGAACAGGCCGCGACTTCGCGAATATGAGACGATCTGGGATTTCAGCAGGACATCGGTTGAAACGTGCGTATTTCGGCCGACAGGTCCCGCCGAAACGGCCGCGCCTGCTCCGATCTCGAACTTGTCCTCGAGCAGGCCGTCGACGCCCGATTTATTCATGATCAGAAGCACAAGATCGACCGCCTGACCTCCGATCTGCAAGCCGAAACTTCCGCCCCCGATTGTGAAGTAGGCCGGAGCCCCCCACGATCCCTGACTGCGACGACAGCTGATCAATCCTTTGCCATACTGACCGCCGACGATAAAACCGCCTTTCTTGACGGATGGAAAAACGGCCACACAGTATGAACGATCGAGCAGGTCCTGAGGGATCCCCTGATCCATGGCTGACATAATCTCCTGAAACGCGGTGGCAGCGCGTTTGGCGCGATCCCGCGCATCGGCCTTTGACTGGGCAAAAGACGTGATTGTATTTGCCGGCACAAGCAGGCAAATCAGGGCAATGAGAACGATCTTTTTCATCTTTATCTCCGTTATAAAAGGGATGATCAGTATAAAGTATAAAGTATAAAGTATAAAGAAGTTGGCAGATATCCCGGCTTTCTACTTTATACTTTGTACTTTATACTTTCACCTTTAGCCTTGAACCCGCATGAACATGTTAGAGAGCTTCACACTGACACCGCTGACGGCCGGAGACATCATCGATCGGGCCGTTCGAATCTACCGGCGCAATTTTCCCGCGCTGGTGCGAATCGTACTTGCTCCGTCCCTGATCGCCTATACCGGCGGCATCATGTATTACATCGGTTTCAGGAATTTCTCCTTATCCCGCGGAGAGGCCCGTGTGTTGGTGACTTCATTGCTCATCCTTTTTGGCGGGCTGCTCTGGCTGATCGGGAAGGTGGCGTTCTATGCCATGCTCGGCGGCGCATCGAAGTCGATGATCTATCTCTTTTTCGATGGAACGCCGCTGCGGGCCCGAGATGTCTACAAAACCGTGCGGAGGAAGCTCGGGGCGCTGATCAGCGCGTCGATCCTTGTTTCGGCCATAGTTCTGGGAGTCGGTATTCTGATCTATATGGGAGTACTGGTCCTGATATTGATCTATGTCTCGGCCGGTGCAATTGTGGCCGGCATTTTCCCGTCATGGCTGACGATCACGCTGAACATCATCTTCGGGCTCCTGCTGGTGATCGCGACAATTCTTGTGCTGCTGGGAGTATACAGTCGCATCGTCTATGTGCCGCAGGTGCTCATGGTCGAAGAGAAGAATGCTTCCAGCGCTATCGGCAGAAGTTTTTCGCTGGCCGGCGGCGAGGTCAGGCGCATCGGGGTACTGATCCTCTTCTGGTTCTACATCGCATGGTCTTTCTGGCTGTTACTCATGATTCCGATCGGAATTTACGGGTACTGGTCGGGGATCGATCTCAATCCGTTCAATCTGAATGTCCCGATCTGGTTCAACATCGCCCAGCAGACGGTGACGCAGATCAGTGAGATCATCATTGCTCCGATAGCAATGATGGGGTTCACGCTGCTCTATCTGGACAGCCGGGTTCGTAAAGAGGGTTTCGATGTCGAACTGATGGCCAATAGAATACTTCCGCCTCCGACACTGATGCCTCCGCCAGTCGTTGTATCGCGTATGATGCCCGTTGTCCCGCAGCCTGAAGCAATGACGGTTCCCTCCATCCTGGGTCTCAACGATGACAATGAAGTCGCGACTCAAACGGCAGTCGAAACAGCCATCGAGCCCCCGGACTCATCTACGGACACATCTTCGGACTCACCAGTCGCTGCCGGGCATTTCGATCCATCTTATGACATTGTCACAGAAGCTCGCACCGGGACACCGCCTCCTCCTCCACTGACGATTGAAACTCCGGCGGCATTCGTCAAAACCAGCCGGGCTGGCCAGCCCAGCCAAATTGAAGCATCACCGAGAACCTGCAGATGGTGCGAAACCGTGGCCGATGCCGATGACCGTTTCTGCCGTGTCTGCGGAGCTGTATTTTAATATGAGCTTTTCGATCGTCGGAAAAAACTGGCCCTGCTTGTTGATCTTCTCGATTTTGATGCTGGCATGCACCGGAACGGCGCCGGGCGCAGCGCCTGTTGAGGAATACGTCAAACGACTGGAACAGGCCGAAGCCATCGCCGACCAGATGATAGATCAGGAACCAGATCCGGAAGAACTGCTGGCGGTCATTACCATGATTCGCCAGCTGATTCCGCGGGCGGAAGATGTCTCAACATCATCTCAGGGTATCAGCCAGAATGTGAGGGTCGATAATGGCTGGCTGCATTTGAGACTGGACGAGCTGGCCAAAATTGCCAATGGCGACCCTGAGCAACAGCGCTCGATGTTGATCGAAATAGCCGATCGGCTCTTCGTGCTGCAGGAACGGGTCAATTCAACGGTCAAAGCCGAAGACCGGAAGGCCCAGCTGGATGCAATCCTCTTGCGAAACGAATACCGCCCGGATGAGGAGAAGGAATCGATCGCACGAAAATGGCTCAGAAACCTGTGGGGATTCATCAGACGCCTGCTCGACAAGCTTCCCAAACCGCAACCGTCTCAACCGGAGGATCCGGGCATTACTCCATTCCGCACCTTCAGCCTCGTGTTCGGCCTGCTGCTGCTGGTCGGGATCGGATTCGGCCTGCTCAGATTTATAACCAGGAGACGGCGGCGCAAACGAAAGAGCGATGGGCTGGAGGTGCGTGAAGTGCTTGGCGAAGCGCTTCCGGATGACATCACCGCCGCCGACATGCTCCGCAAAGCTTCGGAGTTCGCCAGCCAGGGGGATTACCGGGCGGCCATCCGCAGAGCCTATATCGCACTCCTTTGCGAACTCGAGGAGCGTGGTAAGTTGAGCCTTCACAAATCGAGAACCAATCGCGATTACATCGAGGAACTGCGTGGCGAAATCGAGATCTTGAGCCCGTTTTCTCAGATGACAGGAAGGTTTGAAAAGACATGGTACGGCCAGGCTGAGACGTCGGCCGGCGAATTCGACGATTATCTGACGCTATACAGAAAGACAGTCACGAAGAAGATCGGGCAGGATTAAACGTCAAATCATGCGCAGGTATACCGGTATCACAATTACAGTTCTGCTGGCGATCGCCGCCCTGATCGGGCTGAGCGCAATCGGCAATGTCGAACTCGACAGGCCGCAGGAGAGCGAACTGAATCCGATTCGTTCGACCTACAGCTCCGGTCCGACCGGAACCCGCGCTTTTTACCAACTGCTGGAGGAATCCGGCAAACCCGTAGCCAGATGGCGTGAACCATACGACCGGCTGAAGGTCGAGGCCAAAAACGAGATGCTGGTCGTTGTCGGTCCGTTTTTACGAGGCGAAGCGCTGCCCGACAACGAGATTCCGGCGCTCCAAAAATGGGTCGAAGCCGGCGGTTCTCTTCTCATCATCAGCCGCCACCCGTTCGCTCAATTCGGCGATCCGTTCATCCATTCGAACCTGGCGACGAAAAAACCGCTCTGGGATGCCTCGACCGATCTGCTGATTGACAATAAAAGCGACGAATATATTCAGCAGCCGACTGATCTGACGAAAGGACTGCAAGGACTGGCGCTTTCGCACCTGGCTTCGCGACTCCGGTTCTATCCGCCGGAAGAACCTGATGAAGAAGAGGATGAACCTCAAAAATCTGCCGGTGATGGTTCGACATCGACGCCGCCTCCGGCAGCCTCGCCTGCCACCCCGATCGAGGAAGAGAGCGTAAAGGCATTCCTTTATGCCCCGGTCATTCATATCGGGGATCAGGATGGCGCCATCCTTGCCGACTTCAAGTACGGTGAAGGAAGACTCGTCTTTCTATCGGATCCCTTTGTCCTGGCCAATAAGGGAATTGGTCGAGGCGCTAACCTGAGGCTGGCGCTCAACCTGATCGAATCGATGAGCTTGAGAGAAAAAGGGGCGGGACGAACGATCTTCTTCGATGAATATCATCACGGATTCCGGTCGACCGGCAATCCGCTGATCGCCTATTTTCGCGGGACTCCTATGCTCTGGCTGCTGATCCACGGACTGGCGCTGAGCCTGATCATCCTCTACACCTTCGCCCGCCGCTTTGCGCGCCCAATTCCATTGCGCCACATCGACCGGAATTCCCCACTCGAATTCGTCGACTCCATGGCCAATCTGCAACAAATGGCCCGAGCCAGAGACCTCGCCATCGAGAATATTTATCCCCGCGTCAAGGCTCAGATTTGTCGCCGTCTGGGAGTCTCATCTCGAGCCTCGACGCAGGAGATCGCAACCAGGATCAAGCGCAAAAACATCCAGGTATCTGAGATCGAACTGCGCAAGGCGCTCAGCGATAGTGAATTGATCCTGCAGGGAGAGCGTACAGATGACCAGGAACTGGTAAGAATCATCGCCGATCTGCGACAAATCCAGAACCGTATCGGATAATAAGGCTATACTTTTTCGCCCCGAGCACGCATGTCTGCCAGAACCTTCTCGATTCCCAGCTTGTCGATCGTCTTGATCCCGCGCGGTGTGATGCGCAACTTAATCCAGCGCCCTTCACTCGGTATCCAGAAACGGTGCGACTGGATATTCGGCTCAAACCGACGTTTGGTCTTGTTGTTCGCGTGAGAAACATTGTTGCCTGACATCGGCTTTTTGCCCGTCACTTGACATCTCTTTGACATACTTCTGATCCTCCAAAAATCTTATATAATTGCGAAGTCGGGAAATATAACATAATCCTTCCCTCGGAAGCGAGCCATAATAAGTAGAAAGTAGAAAGTAAAAAGTATAAAGTGCATTGACTTTCTACTTTCTACTTTTTACTTTCTACTAATCTATGAAGCGTCGATTTTTTCTAATCCTTGTTTTGGCGACAGTTGCCGGATTTATATACATCCACTTTCAAATCCACGGTTACGACGACCGGATACAATGATCTTCGGGAGCTGGATACCGGGTATTGGCCCAAGCCGCGAGTGGCAGTGGTTTTTGGCGCGAGCGTATTCGGCAACGGCGATTTGTCGCCGATTCTGGCCAATCGCGTCGATCGGGCAATCGAACTTTACCAGGCTGGCAAGGTTGATCGAATACTGGTTTCCGGCGATAACCGCCACCCCAGCTACAATGAGCCGAGAGCGATGCAGGAATACATTCTCAGTCGCGGCGTCAATCCGAGCCACGTGGTCGTCGACAACAGCGGACGCTCGACATACGAGACCTGTTTGCGGGCCAAAAAGGTCTATGGACTGGATCAGGCTGTTCTGGTGACACAGAATTTCCACCTCGCCCGGGCGCTCTATATTGCCAACGAGCTGGGACTAGACGCCGTCGGAATGGCCGCCAACATGTCCCCTTCGAGCCAGCTCGATTACCAGACTCTGCGAGAATGGGGTGCTGAGGTGAAAGCATATTTCAACCTCAATTTTGTCCCGCCTGAGGCGCTCCTCGACCGTAGAAAACCGATAAGTTAAACTTCAGGTAAAGAATTTCTTGACTCCTCGCGGGTCATTGCACATAATGCGCGTCGTGATTGGTCATGCCAATTTGCTTATCCGGCGATATTGGCGGTTCAGGAATACGGACCGGTCATCCCGTAGCGGAAGTGCCCTGATCGATAATTTCATATAAAAAGTATGACGAATCGGCTCACCACAAGGGATCATCTTCATCGCGGCGCAAATGCCGCTCGATGCGCCGATCTGTCCGCCTGGTACTCCTCTTTCGGATTTAGCTTCTATTTTTACTTTAGCAGCTCCAGAGGGGCCATGTGCGACAGACCAGTCGAATGACCGAGCCGATCGCAAAACGGAATGCCGAAAAGGCCCCTCGTTCAAAGCAGAGCGAGGGGCCTTTTCAATTTTCAGCATGGAAATAAGACAAGCGACGATGAATCGGGAAAATATCAGTTTGAGCTTGAAACGCGTGGCCATCCAGGGTGAGCAGGGAGCATTCAGTGGCCAGGCTGCCGTCAACCTGCTGGGTGAAAAGATAGAACTCGTGCCGTGCGAAACATTCGAGCAGATGTTCGCGGCAGTCGAAGCCGGAAGGGCGGATACCTGTGTCGCGCCGATCGAGAACTCACTCTTCGGATCGGTCTATCAAAACTATGACCTGCTGCTCAAACACAATCTGAGGATAATCGGGGAGACGAATCTGCGCATCGTTCACAACCTGATCGCCGCACCCGGGACGAGGCTTGAAGACCTGCGACGTGTCTTTTCGCATCCTGTCGCACTCGGACAGTGCCTTCGTTTCTTCTCGACTCATCCTGATATGAAACCACTCGCGGCATACGATACGGCCGGCGCCGTGAAAATGATCATGGAATCCCCCGCCCCGGACGCAGCAGCGATCGCGGGAACAGCGGCGGCCGAAACTTACGGCGCACAGGTGATCATTTCAGGCATCGAAGATGACCGCCAGAATTACACGCGCTTTCTGCTCCTCCTCAGAGAAGACAGCCCCATCGAGACACCCGCGGATGCCGACAAAACATCCATCGTCTTTGCGCTCGAGAACAGAACAGGCTCACTCCATCGCGCCATGGCCGTCTTCGCCATGCGCGATATCGACCTGAGCAAGATCGAATCCCGTCCCTTGATCGGGCACCCCTGGGAGTACAGTTTCTATCTGGATTTCATCGGCAACATTGCCGAATTACGCGTCCGCAATGCGCTGGCGCATCTGAATGAATTCGCCTCCGGCATCAAGGTTCTTGGATGCTACAGGCGCGCAAATAATCAGTAGAAAGTAGAAAGTAGAAAGTAGAAAGATAAACGACCTTCTGCTAAATGCTTCACCTTTCTACTTTCTACTTTCTACTTTCTACTAACCATGGAGTTCACAACAATGATCGTAGCAATGAAGGCTGGTGCAACAGAAGAACAGATCAACCATATCAGCGACCGGATTCGCGGATTCGGATATACCCCGCATGTCATACGGGGAACCGAAAGAACAGTCATCGCGGCCGTCGGACCGGGGGACAAGAAAGAGCATATCGAACAGTTGAAGTCCGCCGACGGCGTCGAGAATGCATTCCCGATTCTGCAACCTTTCAAGCTGGTCAGCACCGAGGTCAAAAAGCAGCGAACCATTATTCGTGTCGGTGATGTCACGATCGGCGACGGCGGATTCGTGGTCATGGCCGGACCGTGCTCAGTCGAGGGCCGCGAACAGTTGATGACGACGGCCGAGGCAGTCGTCAAATCAGGCGCCAGTATTCTGCGCGGAGGAGCGTATAAACCGCGAACATCACCTTATGATTTTCAGGGCATGGCGGAAGAAGGTCTCAAACTGCTGGCCGAAGCGAGGGAGAAGACCGGGCTCAGAGTTATCACCGAAGTCCTGGATACTGAAGATGTCGAAGTAGTGGCTGAATACGCCGATATCCTACAGGTCGGAGCGAGAAATATGCAGAATTTCGCGCTCCTCAAAAAGCTCGGCGAAGTCAGGAAACCGATCATGCTCAAGCGCGGGCTCGCGGCGACCATCAAGGAGTTCCTGCTTTCCGCGGAATACATCGTGACGCACGGCAATCCGGACGTCATGCTCTGCGAACGCGGCATCCGCACCTTCGAGACTGCCACCCGCAATACTCTCGATCTGGCATCGGTCCCTCTGCTCAACGAATTGACTCACCTGCCGGTGATCGTCGATCCAAGTCACGGGACCGGAAAACGCAGTCTCGTACGTCCACTGGCCAAAGCTACTGTAGCCATCGGCGCCGACGGACTGATGACCGAAGTCCACCCGCGCCCCGAAGAGGCATGGTCTGACGGGCCCCAGTCGCTGCTGCCCGAAGAGTTCGATAAAATGATGCGCGAAATCGAACCATATATTGCTCTCAGACAGTCTGAAACCAATTAAAAATTGTCTGGTCCGGCCGGGAGCAGGGCACCTCCCGGCCACCCCTTGTCGATCCGCGCAGGAAATGTTACAAATACGGTTCTATTTCGGCCCGATCTTTTTACCTGACGTATTGACCAACATCGGCCCCCTCCCGAAGGCATCAATGAGAGTAAAAAAGACCGCACTGATCGTTTGCAATAACGGCAAGGAATACTGGATCACGCAAAAGCAATTCTGGAACATGGTGCGTGAAGGGGTCGTCGTACAGACGGGTGACAGGCCGCTGACCGGCCGGTTTCGCGGCCGCGACGATCAACTTCTCATCACCCTCCACCACACAGTCCTTAATAAAGCGACTCCTGTTCACACAGCTGAAGTGCTCCGATCGGCACGCCTGCGCAAATCCAGACGTTAAGTAAGAAGGAAGCTTCCAGTTGCGAGTTTCCAGTTTCCAGTATTCTGGACAGCTCAGGTTTACTCCGATGAGCAGGATTGCCATTGAAAGCGATGCGTGGAGAATCGACTGGAAACTGGAAACTCGCAAATGGGTACTTCCTCCAGTCTGAGCAATTACAATTTATATCACTTTTTTTCGGAACTTTTCAGACACTGGCGCGTGTGTATGTCCAGCTAGTGTGAGGAAGACCAACAAACTTATGAGCGGACTGCTCATCGTGGTCTTGTAAATCGCATCGTATAGAGTGGCTATTCGCCGATATCACGAAAGGGAACTGATGATCTGTGAGGGGGCATCAGTTCCCTTTCGTGTTTTCACCCTGCATTTTGAAATCTTCAAGGGCATCATCCGCCAGCAATCGCCGGAACAATCGAAATTTCAGACTTTTCACCGATCGCAGTGTCCAGTCTATCCAGGAATCTGATATCTTCCCCGTCGACATAAACATTAATGAATCGACGCAGATCGCCATTTTCCTCACATAATCTGGTGCGGATTCCGGGAAATTTCTCTTCCAGATAATTAAATACATCTTTGATGGTGCCGCCCTCTACGGGAACGGTTTCAACGCCATCGGTGAACCGGCGCAACGGAGTGGGAATGATCACGGTACTGGGCATTGGTAGAGCTCCTGTTCTGAGTGGAAGTTATGGTACGGAACCGGTCAAGCGGCGAGCTTCTTCGCTTCGCCGGCAATCAGCTTTTCGAAGGCCGAGAGGTGCGGCTCGATAGGTTGCAGATCTACAAGCGAGAGTGCATCCTGGGTTTTGAGTCCGTTACCGGTGATGGCCAGTACGACTCTGGAATTGGTATTCAGCCGGCCCTGGCTGATCAGCTTTCGAGTCACGGCAAGAGTGACGCCTCCGGCGGTCTCAGTGAAGATCCCTTCGGTCTCAGCCAGCACATGAATCGCCTCGACGATTTCAGGATCGCTCACGTCTTCAGACCAGCCGCCGGTTTCGGTGATGACACCGGTAGCGAAGTAACCGTCAGCTGGATTGCCGATGGCCAGGGATTTGGCAATCGTGTCGGGCTTGACCGGAGTTATGTCGCGGGTGCCTGCCTTGACCGCCGCCGCGATCGGATTGCAACCAGTCGCCTGGGCCCCGAAAAATCGTGGCTCAGCCGGTTCGACGAACCCGATCTTTTCCAGGTCTTTAAACGCCTTGTGGATTTTGGTGATCAGCGAACCACCTGCCATCGGCACGACGACGGCATCTGGCAGTTGCCAGCCAAGCTGCTCGGCTATTTCATATCCGAAGGTCTTTGAACCTTCACCGTAAAACGGTCGCAAATTGACGTTGACGAATGCGATCCTGTAACGTCCGGCGATCTCGCTGCAGAGGCGGTTGACGTCGTCGTAATTGCCACGGACCGGAACGACATTGGCTCCGAAGATCCGGGTTCCGAGTACCTTGCTGCGCTCTAGATTATCCGGAATCAGAATGTAAGCGGGTATGCCGGCAGCGGAGGCATTGGCGGCCACTGAATTGGCCAGGTTGCCGGTCGATGCGCAGCCGACTGCATCGAAACCGAATTCGCGGGCCTTTGATAATGCGACCGCCACGACGCGGTCCTTGAACGAGAGCGTCGGATGCGAAACGGCGTCGTTTTTGATATACAGCTCGCGCACGCCTATCGCTCTCGCCAGCCTGTCAGCTTTAACGAGCGGCGTCCCGCCTGAGTGCAGTCCGACAGTCGGTTCGCCATCCAGTGGCAGCAGTTCTTTATATCGCCACATCGTGCCGGGCCGGGAGGCGATCTCTTCTTTAGTCAGCTTCACCTTGATCGCGTCATAGTCGTAATCGACCTCCAGAGGGCCGAAACATTCTTCACAAATGGCGAGCGGATCCACCTGGTAGGGGGTTCCACAGATTCTGCATTTCAATCCCTTGACGTAACTCATTTCACCTCGCTGGTTAATTGGTTGCCGGGGCCTATCCGCAAAGGATCGCTCCTCCGTTAACATTGAGAATTTCTCCGGTCACGTGACGCGCCAGTTCTGAGGCCAGAAACAGTATCGGGCCGGCCACATCATCCGCCGTCGCCACCCGCCGCAGAGGTATCGCATCGGTGATCCGTCGTAACATCTCCTCGTCCGAACGCAATGCATCGGCTGCCATATCGGTATCGATCCAGCCCGGCGCGACGCAATTGACCCGCACATTGTGCGGCCCCAGTTCAGTCGCAAGTGACTTGGTGAAGCTGATGACAGCGCCTTTGGATGCGGCGTAATCTGAATGGCCGGCCTCTCCTCGCTGCCCGGCGGTCGAACTGACCGTGATGATATTGCCGCTGCGCTGTCCGACCATGACCCGTGCGCCTTCCCGGCAAATGTAGTAGACGCCGTTGATATTGATCCTGATCGTGTCTTCCCACTGCTCATCAGGAAGTTCAGTCACCAGGTGATCGGCGGGGGGCCAAATCCCCGCGTTGGCCACGACAACATCCAGCCTGCCGTATCGATCCAGCGCCTGTCGAACCAGATGATGTGCCTGTTCCGGAACTGAGATATCAGACTGAACGATGACGGCTTCAGCCCCCATGCGCTCGACCTCGGCCGCCGTCTTCGCCGCTGCTTCCCAATTGACGTGGTAATTAATGATGACACCCTTCGCACCGGCCTCGGCGAACTTCATCGCGACCGCAGCGCCTACTCCCCGCGATGCGCCGGTGATCAGAATAATTTGATCCTTGAATGAAACCATCGTCGCTTCCCTGATTCTCTTTCTTAAAAAAGCAAAAAGCCCTGCGCTAAAGTCAGCACAGGGCTTCGGATCCCAGCTCTTTAGCAGTTTTTATAGTGGAGCAATTCGCAAAAATCGCCACTCCGGGTCAGCTCGACCACAATGATGTCAAATTCGACTGCTCTGCCCTCAAAGCAGAACAGCCCCACGCTGAAAACGGCGTGAGGCTGTCGATATCTCGTTGCTTCAGGCTGTTTAGCGCTTTTTTAACGTGGAGCAAGTCGCCTTAAATCACCACGATTCATCCAATGAAAGCGAACCATACACGTTGAGAGGCGAACCCGTCAAGGGCAAATCAGGCGCTCGATCAAAAAAATATGAAAATTGACCATCCAGGGTGAACACAATTTCAATTCATATCGTAACGAGCAGTACGGCAGCAATCGCGGAAACTCCGCAGGAAAATTGCCGCTCTCCCGCGCTGTTGCTATACTGGATCGAATTCGCAGACACAGATCGAAAGATACTCAGTAAAACTCTCAGGAGGCCAGTCGTTATGTTTTGTCCGGATTGCGGCACCGATAATTCGAAGAATCAGAGATTCTGTACACGTTGCGGTTCGAATCTGGTAGTGATAGACCGGGCGCGGGATATCCTCAACGAAATGACGTCAACCGCGTCGGCTCCGGTCCTCCCGGCCTCGACGATACTGAGGATCGTCGGGCTTGTCGCCACCATCGGCTTCCTGGCCACAACCGGTGGAGTCCTGGCATTGATGTCAATGGATGAAGGCCGTGGTCCAATTCCGGCCTTTTTCGGCATCGGCGGCTTCGGAAGCATGGTCCTCATCTGCCGCTATCTGCTGAACATGCTTAAAACCGGAGTTCACGACAGTCCTAAAAAGAACAGCATCCAGCCGGTATACACGGCGCCAACGCCGCTTCGAGGTAATACCAACAGATCACTACAGGAAGGAAACCCTTCATACCAGAGCGTGATCGAGGACCCAACCCGCCAGTTCGAACACGACAAACGCTGAGCTTCATAGCTTCTTCTTCATCGAAGCCATGAGTCCGGCCTGCTGCCGTTTTTTCAGTCAAATCCAGGCTTCTTAGGCTGAGCCTGAGCAGGAGAAGCTGGTCCCTGAACTTCATCAGGCGAAGGCTGCTCTTCGATCTTTTGCGGCAGACCGCGAACGCTCTCAACCGATGTCGCTTGCGATGCCTTAACATCAGATTTATGAGCACTGGATTCCGGCTTTACGCGACGGCGACGATTTCCGGGTTTTGATTTATCAGGCTTGCGCCCGGGCGTATCAGTTCTTACGCCAGCCCCCGGATCCTTGAACATGGCTTTGAGCTCTTTCCAGTCGATCTGCCGGGCAACAAGGACAGAGCCGCCGATCAGCAGGAGAACAAGTATCAGGTTGACCAGATGCGCCCCTACACGATCGAACGATTGCCTCCGTGAACTGCGACCGAAATCCTGGTAATCCTGGAGCGACGTCCGGCATTGCGGACAATAAAACTGCCAGTTCGAGACCTCTGTTTGACATTTCGGACAAAGCATAAATCAACGAATCAAAACGGAAGCCTCAAGGGCTTCGCCTGATCTCAAGGGGATATGGTTTGGTGGGGGACTCAACAATGCTATCTCTCAGGATAACCTGCCTCATACATATTTGAGGGCTGACAATCGATGCATAGGGTATAATCTTGATTCGCTGCGTATCATGTCACATCGGATCGAACAATTAAAGCCGCATCCGAATGCTTTGGGTGATCCAATTGAATACCGCAATCATGAAAATAGTGGCGATAATATGCCTGTTCGTAACGGTCTTCATGCTCTCCTGCGCGCAACTTAATAATGAAAAGTTATCGGTGGACAATTCGGGAGTAACAGCGGAGACAAGGAACCCCCTCTCCGACACCGATTCAGCGATTGCCGCGGGTCAACCTCTCTTCGTCACAAACTGTTCAACGTGTCACGGACCGGAAGGTAAAGGGGATGGAGCTTCAGGTTTGGCCCTCCCAAAACGCCCACAGGATCTGACATCGGATGACGTCTCGAATATGTCAGACGGCCAGATATTTCTGGTTCTCAAAAACGGGAAGATGCGCGACGGCAGTATGACTATGCCGCCCATCCGCAGGCTGAGTAATGATCAGATGTGGCAGATTATCGCTTATGCACGCACATTGAAGAACGCCAGGGTCAGCGAGCGCCCATGAGAACCTGCGCGCCGAAGCGAGCGTCTTCACTATCTGCCTTCCACAAAAAAATGGGGAGTAATGATCGCCCTCAGCGATCATTACTCCCCCACATTCAGAGGAAACCATGCAAGGAAAAAACTCTTCAGGACATTTCAATGCCCACAGCGCGCAGCGCGTCCAATGTCAGTGGCCTTGATTCAACCAGCCTGATCTGCCCGCCGCAATAGATGGCCAAAGGCCTCCCGCTGTGTTTGCCAATGGCAAACGAATACATATCCATCTCTTCTCCTGTGGTCAGCAACCACATATCCGTCAGACTTTCGTGGATGTAAGAATTGACCCGCTCCTGCATTCGAATCCGCTCGACTGGAACCACCCGATCCAACATGGGATTTTCTTTCATCGTCTGGTTCACCGAGACCATCTCTTCGGATCCCTTTGTTGACGCTTTTGCTCCCGTTTTCTTGATCATCGCTCGTCGTTCCCTTCTATAAATTACTCCCACGTGCCTGTCGTAACTCTCAGACGCAACCTAAATGCCATAAGTTGCTTGAGTATTTCAAATTTTTGACTTTTTATGCCCCCACTATCGCGCCAGGCTCGGCCTCGTGACGATAAAACCATTTTTTTCAATAGTATACATAAGCGATTGGAGTAACCAGCCCTGATAATCTTTGACTAATAATTATCTTAAAACCTGTATTTTCCGATCTGATCCTTGAGAATAAGCGAAGTGATCCGGCGCAAATGCGCTAAGATTAATACGAAATAGTGTCCACTAATGGTGACAGCTAGTGACGACCGATTGGATATTAGAAACCTCGAGTTAATGGGCTGGATTTATCTCCTTGACATAGTGCTTCCAATCCTTAATATTATGGCTATAAATAATTAACAGCAGATAACTTATAATCAGCTTTCGCGCATCTGGCCTTCGATGCGAAACCTCAGGGAGGTGCCCCTCATCGATCCCCAACGAAAATTGAAAGTCGAAGTATGTCTGGAGATAATTCATGGGCCGAGGCATAGAGCAACACGAAGTGATCATCACCCCGGAAGCCAGAGGGATGCGAACTCTGCCGTCCGATCGCGGGGAATCAATCAATGTCGGGCGGATGGTTGCGAGGCGGGAAGTTGGATTGAAATCGCTGCGCGAGATTCCTCTTTCACGCCTGGAGGATGCGGAACAGTATGTGTCCATCAAGGCGGCGGCAATCACTTCGACTGAAGCGGCTCGCGCGCTGCAGATGTTACAGGCTGATGAGCCTTATCCCCGGACGCCGGCCAAAGATCAGCCATTGCAGAAACAGGTTGAATTTGCCGGGATTGACGATACTGAATGGATGCCTCCGAATAGTCAGATCGCAGCGGGCCGCGAGTACCTGTTGACGACGGTCAATTCGGCATGGGCGATCTTCGATCAAACAGGCCGTCAGTTATTGCGTCGGAATTTTTCGGACATGTTCTCTTCCCTGATCGGGGATGCGAACGTCTTCAGCCCCAGAGTGGTCTACGATTCATTCAAAGGCGCCTGGATTCTGTCAGCCTGTGCGCGACGGACGGACGGCAAGAAATCATGGTTTCTGCTGGCTGTGACTCAGAATGAAAACCCGCTGGGCGACTGGTGGATCTGGGCTCTGGAAGCTGATGTCGACGGCTTGAACGCTACAACTAACTGGGCTGAAGGGCTTGGCGTCTCGGTTGATAATAAGTCGCTTTACCTGACAGCCAATATGCTCAGTCCTCTGGGAAAATTTCAATACGCCAAGATCAGGATCCTGAACAAAAAAGATCTTTATACGGGCGGCACACTGCATGGATGGGATTTCTGGCATTTGCGGAATACTGACGGAAGCCTGGCATTCAGCCTGCAGCCGGCAATAAATATGATTGCGGCTGGAATTAAAGCTGCAGGTTCGCAATACCTTCTCAACACAACGGCCGACGGTCAGGGTCTGACGCAATGGACGGTCAAACATCATTTACGTGTGGCTCCGACGCTGACACGACGATTCATCCCCACTGTGCCATATCAGATAGCACCGAACGCAAAACAGCAGATGAGCAGTTTCGAGATAGAGACGGGAGACACCCGGCTCGGCAACGTCGTATTTCGGCATGGACAGCTCTGGACGGCCCACACCATCGCCGCAAACTGGGGCGAAGACGCGAATGTCGCCGCTATTCAGTGGTTCCAGATCAATCCGCAGGCCGGACGGGTCATGCACCAGGGAATTTTCGGAGCACCACACTATTATTATTTCGCGCCGGCGGTTGGCGTTGACGGTGAAGGAAACATGTTGCTGGCTTTTAACCGTGCTGGAGATCCCGAGTTCCCAACCATTCGATTCACCGGGAAGTTGGCGGCTAATGAGGCAGGTTTACTTACTGTAAGCCAGCAGATGCAGCAAAGCACTTCGCCTGGCGAGATTCAATGGAGCAATTGCAGTGGCGTCGCGATCTCACCCGACGATTCAACGATCTGGATCATCGGTCAGTATGCTGCAACCAGAAAAGACTGGGCAACCTGGATCTGCAGGGTGACGCCACGCGAGTCGATGACTGATGCCATGGCGCCGCACGACTCTCAGCCGGCCTATGTATGAGATTTGTCAGACCGTATTTCCATTATCCATCAGTTATAAAAAGCAGGCTCGAAGCCTGCCCCCCCCCCCCGGGGTTTTGCTTAAGTCCTGACTCTTTTTACTCGATATTCAGATTATGCGAACATTCCTGATAAACCTCGGGAAACGTCTGCTTCTGGTGTTGCCGGTGGTGTGGGCAGTCGTCACACTGGTCTTCCTCTTGATCCACATCGTGCCGGGAGATCCGGTTCGCAACGCGCTCGGAGACAATGCGACTGAAGCGCAGGTGATGGAGCTCAAACACAGACTGGGGCTCGACCTGCCTCTGTCGAGTCAATACATCAATTACTGGCGTGGCGTGCTGAAAGGTGATCTCGGAGTCAGTCTGCTTAATCCGTCGGATCGCGTAGCCGAAAAGATCCTCTCGCGGTATCCGGCCACGATCGAGCTGGCGCTGGCAGGGCTGTTCGTGGCTATTCTGATCTCGGTTCCGCTCGGCGTCACTGCCGGCACAAACCAGGGAAAACTGATCGACAATGTCGCATCAGTTATCGCTTTGCTCGGCATCAGCACCCCGGGTTTCGTTCTCGGACCGCTCATGATCCTGCTCTTTGCCATCAAACTCGACCTGCTCCCGGTCTCAGGTCGATACGGGCCCGAATATCTGATCCTGCCAGCCGTCACCATGGGCGCGGCGCTGGCCTCGATTCTGACGCGCATGGTCCGGTCCAGCGTGATCGAGGAATTGAATGAGGACTATGTCCGCACTGCGCGGGCAAAAGGTTTGAGCGAACGTCAGGTGATCTATAAGCACGTCCTCAAAAACGGGCTGATACCCGTTGTGACCATCATCGGCCTTCAATTCGGTGTCCTGCTCGCCGGCGCCATCATTACGGAAATCATCTTCAGCTGGCCGGGTATCGGTCGCCTGACGATCGATTCGATCAACGCTCGAGATTTCCCGATGGTCCAGGGCTGCATTCTCATGATCGCGATCACCTATATTTTTGCTAATCTCATCACCGATTTCGCTTATCGACTGCTCGATCCGCGAATCAGAGTCGAATGATAAAATGAGTAGAAAATAGAAAGTAAAAAAGGGGATTGACTTGATCTGCCTATAACTACTCTGCAAACTAAATTTTCGGGCATTTAAATTCGGAAGAAATTAATCGCAGAGGCCGCAAAGGAGCAAAGATTTTCTGGTGATATGAATATCCGGATTATTGCCCACTGGATATAATTCGAACACTGATCTTCCCTGTATATCTTTGCCCCTTTGCGGCCTCTGCGATTAAATTCTTTGTGCATCTTTGCGGCCACAGCGATTAACTTTTTCCAGGCTTGAAGACAAGAATATTTAGTTTACGGAGTAATAACTCTTTCTACTTTCTACTTTTTACTAAACATGAATATTCTCGGCAAAATCGGCCTGCTCATTATCGCGGGATTCTTCATTGTGGCGATCTTTGCGCCACTCATAGCGCCATATGATCCGGTGACGCAGAAACAGCAGCCAGGCAATCTGCCGATCGAAGAGCGGCTCAAACCCACGCTTTCGCACCCGTTCGGACTTGATGATCTGGGGCGTGATGTCCTGTCACGCGTCATCTACGGTGCGCGGATATCGATGCAGGTCGGCGTCATGGTGGTGATGATTTCGGCGTTGATCGGGATCGCCATCGGATCGATTTCGGGCTATTACGGCGGGTGGGTGGACAGATTCTTTTCGGGGTTTCTCTTCAATGTTTTCATGGCATTTCCGAGCATTCTGCTGGCCATTGCGATGGTGGCATTTCTTGGGCCGAGCATACGAAATCTGATTATTGCGCTTTCGGTGATCGGATGGGTCGGTTATGCGCGATTGATGCGCGGCCAGGTGTTGAAGGTGCGAGAGTACGATTTCGTCACGGCTGCAAGAGCCATAGGCGCCGGCGATCTGCGCATCCTGGCGCGACATATCTTACCGAACGCGATTCAACCGCTGATCGTGCAGGCGAGTCTGGGGATGGCCGGGGCTGTCCTTTCTGAAGCCAGCTTGAGCTTTCTTGGCCTCGGAGTCCAGCCGCCGACGCCGAGCTGGGGTGTTATGTTAAATGATGCACGCAGCTTTCTGAGCGTCGCTCCGCATCTATTAATATTCCCGGGTTTGACCGTCATGCTCACCGTCATGGCTTTCAACTTTGTCGGCGACAGCCTGCGAGAGATGCTCGATCCGAAGCTCAAGCGCTAGGCATTATTATTTTCTGCAAACCCACCCACCCGCAGGCGTTCAAAAACAGCAGTGATTTAGCCCGAGCCGGCCCATTGCCCGGCTTGTAGTTGACGCTCAAGGGCGGCGGCGGCTACACTTTTCTTTTACAGAACGCACAATCAAATCGGGAAATCATCTCTATGCGAATCATGAAATTCATCACGACGATCATCATCTGTCTGGCGGCGTCGAGTTTGCCGCATCGAATCGCAGTCGCGCAGGGGGGAGAGGCGTCTTCGCGAAATTTATTTACGTCAGATAAAGCGATGACCACGTCGTACACCGATGTCAATCGGGATAATCTGCTGAACGGGCTGCAGATTGTCACCCTCGAAAGGGCTACAGATCAGAGTGTAAGCTGCGACATCGTAATCCGTACCGGTTCGATGTTCGACCTTACCGGAAAGACCGGCCTGGCGATTCTGACACAGGAATCCATGCTCGCCGCGAACCCCCGTCTGCGTGATGAGCTTGAATCTCTGGGAGCCAGGATCGAATGGGGCGTAAACTGGGACACGACCTGGTTTCACATCGATACGCCGGCGAACACTTTTGATTCAGTGATCGAGATCATTGCGCGATTACTGATAGTCGAAAATATCCGGACAGATGCCTTCAAAAAGACCGTACAAGATCATATCGAAAGGCTGAAAACTATTGAGGTGACGCCGGCCCAGATGGCCGACCAGATGTTCTACAGGGCGATATACAACGATCATCCTTACGGCCACTCGTTGCACGGAACAGCGGCGACAATCAACAACATCAAGCAGGGCGACATATATGAATTCATTCGCCGTTTTTACGTCGCCAACAATGCGTCAGTGATCGTTGCAGGCAATATTCAAAAGGATCGCGTTTTAAGGACCTTCAAGGTCTTTTTCGGCGGCTGGATCAAGGGAGATATCGTTCCGGCGACCTTCAGACCGCCCAGACAGATCAAACAAGTCAATCTGGTGAAATCCGACATTCCTGAAGCGACAATGACCGAGCTGCGCGCTGGAATGGTCGGCGTGAGAATTGGAGATCCGGCCTGGCTGACTTCTGAAATTATGGCTCGCATACTGACGTCGCGAATAAGAAAGTCGGCGGAGGCCTCAAGCCCGAACTTCAGCGTACAGGCCTTACCGCGCGTGCTGCCCGGCCCGTTTATGATCTCGGCCAGCCTGCCGGCTGAAGCCGCTTCCGGATTCTCGCAGCTGGTGACCGACGGTCTCGCAATGCTTGCTCAGACAGCCGTCACCAACGATGAGCTGCAACAGGCCAAATCAGAGATGGCGCGAGAATACGAAGCCCGTTCGATGGAGCGAAACCTGCGTGATATCGAGGTCTACTCGCTTCCGCGCAACTACCCGCTCAGCCTCGAATCGAAAATCAATTCAGTCACAACCGCGGATGTTCTGAGGGTCGCTAAAAAGATGTTCGAGGCCAATGCCCTGACCGTAGTCGTCGTCGGGAAAGTCAGCGATGCCTTCAAAACGACTCCCTGAGGCCTGACAATCGAAACCATAAAACTATGCCGACTGATATCGATATCGAAGCTTCCGGCGCGTCACCGGCGATTAAATCAATACCAAATCCTGAATTCAATGCCGATGGCAAACATCGTGCGGTTCGTGAGATGTTCGCGGAGATAGCGCCGAAGTATGACCGGCTCAACCACCTGCTCTCGATCAATATCGACAAGCTCTGGCGTCAGTTCACCGTCAACCAGCTGATGGATGTGATCAGCCACCCGGATGCCATCGCCCTGGATCTGTGCTGCGGAACCGCCGACCTGACTCTCGAACTTGAAAAGCACGTCACTGTCATCGGATGCGATTTCTGCCATCCCATGCTGGTCATCGGAAACGACAAGATCGCCGGACGCAAAACGAAAAAGGCCATGCTGGCTGAAGGCGACGCTCTGCACTTGCCGTTCGCCGACAAGAGCTTCGACGCCGTAACGATCGCCTTCGGGTTGAGGAATCTCGAACAGGTTGAAAAGGGCCTCGTTGAAATTCTGCGCGTTCTGAAGCCAGGCGGACGCGCTGCTGTGCTTGAATTTTCGCGCCCCGTGCTGCCTGTCTTCAGACAGGTCTTCGAGTTCTATTTTCATCACATGCTGCCGCGTATCGGAGCGTTTATTTCGGGTTCGAGCAGCGCCTACAGCTATCTGCCCCAATCGGTCCGGAATTTCCCGGACCAGAAAAAACTCGCGACCATCATGAAGCACGTCGGATTTTCGAATGTTCACTATCACAATTTATCTGCCGGCATTGCCGCTCTTCATTTGGGAGAACGGCAGGCAGATTAACTGGAAACTGGAAACCTAAATTCATGATCGATCCAATCAGGTTTTTCACTGATAAGTTCAATATAACGGATGCACAGATCGAATCGTTGCTCGGGACGGCACTTTCGAAGGGCGGAGCTTACGCGGATCTCTATTTCGAGTATACGGTCCTGAACAGCCTTGGGCTTGAAGAGCAGATCATCAAATCGGCCAATCGAGCGGTGCGACAGGGGGTTGGAGTGCGCGTTGTGTCGGGCGAGCGGACAGGATTCGCCTATTGCGATGAGATCGAGATTGATTCGATTCGAAAGGCCGCTTTGACCGCGGCCCATATCGCCGACAGCCCGGTCGAGGTGGGGCCGGTCAGCGTGACTCCGGGGAGGCCGGAACTTGACCTCTATCCGGTCAGCCAATCTCTGCACGAAACGTCGCTCGAATGGAAAATCGAACGGCTCCAGCGTGTGGACAAAACCGCGCGCGCCGTGGACCCGCGCATTCGCGAGGTCCAGACAAGCATCGCCGATGAATACAAGATTATTCTGATTGCCACATCCGAAGGGGTATTGATCGGCGACGTGCAGCCCCTGGCCAGGATGAGGGTCATGTGCATTGCGGACGACGACGGTAATCTGCAATCGGGGGTCTCGGGCGGAGGCGGACGTGTCGGCGTCGAATTCTACACCGATAAAATGATCGATCATTATGCAAACGAAGCATCGAGACAGGCGATCGTCCAGCTTGAAGCGACGGATGCACCGGCCGGAACGATGGAGGTGGTGCTCGGCCCCGGCTGGCCGGGAATTCTGCTGCACGAAGCCGTCGGTCACGGACTGGAAGCCGATTTCAATCGCAAGGGGACCTCGGCCTTCGCAGGTCTGGTCGGACAGCGCGTCGCCAGCGAGCTGTGCACGGTAGTCGATGAGGGAACCATTCCGAACCGGCGCGGATCGCTCAACATCGACGATGAGGGAAATCAAACATCGCGCACGGTGCTCATCGAAAACGGGATTCTACGCGGGTACCTGCAGGACAAACTGAGTTCCCGGTTGACCGGCGCGAAGCTGACCGGCAATGGACGTCGCGAAAGTTATCGCCATATGCCGATGCCCAGAATGACCAACACATACATGCTCGGCGGCGAGAGCACGCCGGAAGAGATCATCCGTTCAGTCAAACGCGGGCTTTACGCCGTTCAATTCGGCGGCGGGCAGGTCGACATTACCAACGGAAAGTTCGTCTTTTCCGCGAGCGAGGCGTATCTCATCGAGGACGGCAAGATCACCGCCCCCGTCAAAGGCGCGACGTTGATCGGGAACGGGCCAAACTCGCTGACCAAAGTGACAGCCGTGGCCAACGACCTCGCGCTCGATGAAGGCGTTGGCACCTGCGGCAAGGATGGCCAGTCAGTCCCCGTAGGAGTAGGAATGCCGACCATCAGGATTGCCGAGATGACCGTCGGAGGGACGAAATGAACGATCGTGTTTCAAAGGAGATGCTGGCAGGGATCGTTCATTCCGCCATCAAACGCGGAGCCACAGACGCCGAAGCCATCGCTGTCGAATCGACGGAGTTTTCCGTCGAGGTCCGTCTCGGCGAGGTCGAGAAGCTGCAGGAGGCCGCTTCGCGTGGCATTGGGCTGCGCGTGCTCCATGCAGGCCGCCAGGCCTCGGCTTCGACATCTGATCTCAGTCGTGAGGCGATCGAAGAACTAGTTTCAACAGCCATCGAGATGGCCCGGCTGACTTCCGTCGATGACGCAGCGAACCTGCCGGCTCGCGATGACCTGGCGAAGGAAGTCCCCGAACTGGAACTGTCCGATCCTGAAATCATGGCGCTCACGACCGAGCGCAGGATCGAGATGGCGCGCAGTTGCGAGGATGCCGCTCGAAGTTTCGACGTCCGCATAACCAATTCCGAAGGCGGCGCATGCTCTACCGTAATCAGCAGAATCGCACTGGTTTCGAGCGCCGGGTTCGAAGGCGATTATCAAAGCACCGTTTGCGGGCTGGTCGCGGCTCCGATAGCGAGTGAGGGTGACCGGATGCAGGTCGGATACTGGGGCGACAGGCAGAGGCTCCTCAAGTCGCTCGACGCGCCCGATGTGATCGGCCGCGAAGCCGCCAGACGCGCCATCCGCAAGCTCGGCGGTCGCAAGGCCGCAACCACCGAAGTCCCGATCGTATTCGAGTCATCGGCTGCCGAAGATCTGCTCGGGGATTTCTTTGAGGCCGTTGACGGAACATCCATTTTCCGCCGCGCATCATTTTTGGTCGGTCAGCTCGGAGAACAGATCGCCGCTCCGAATCTCACGATCATCGACGACGGGCTGATGAAATCAGCGCTCGGCTCGCGCCCATTCGACGGCGAAGGTCTGGCTTCGCGCCGGACGGTCGTGGTCGAAAACGGCATTCTCAAAAGCTACCTGCTCAACACCTATACTGCCAGCAAGCTGGGGCTGCGATCGACAGGCAACGCATCGCGCGGTCTGACGGGGGCGCCGATCGTCGGCCCGAGCAACTTTTTCATCGTCCCCGGTGTCTATTCACCCGACGAAATCATCGGGTCCGTCAAGAACGGTTTTTATGTGACTGAGATGATCGGCTTCGGCTTCAATGCCGTGACAGGGGACTATTCGCGAGGCGCCTCGGGCTGGTGGATCGAAGATGGCAAACTCTCCTTCCCCGTCGAAGAGGTGACTATCGCCGGCAATCTCCGCGATATGCTGCACGGAATTGAACTGATCGGAAACGACCTCCGATTTCGCAGCCGCATCGCCGCTCCAACCATCAAAGTGAACCGCATGATGGTCAGCGGAAATTGAAAATTTCCAGGTTGAAAAGACAGACAAAAGCCATGACTGAAGAGAACGATAACAACACAAGCGAAAAAAATATGCGCCGGTCGCTGATCTGGATGGCCGCCATTGTCCTTTTCCTGATTGTGTCACTGGTCATGATCGTCACGCGGACCAGGCCGCAATACCAGCAGACTCTGCAGGATGTCTCTCGAGCCGGTTCGGCCGAATTCGATGGCTATAAGGACAAGGTCAAACTGGAGGTCATCGAAAAGATCGAGCATCCGAATTTGATTGGAATGTCGCAGTACGAGGTTCAGGCCCGCCTGACTAATCAGGGTGATCGTGTCATCACTGGAATCGAGATGTCCGGCAGGATACAGGGAATCGACGATCAGATAATCAGGGAGAGTATCAGCCTGCCGATTCCGAGACTGCGCAGTGAGCCGCTCAAACCCGGAGAATCGATGAAACTCGCCGTCAAGATCGACCGTCCGGGTAACATAACTGACGCTGACGTTAAGGATCTGCTGATAGAAATACGCGGGCTGAAATTCGAGTAATCTGAAAAGCCAGGGCCGTTCTCTGGTCCTGGCTTCTACCTTCAGTTTCTGAAATCGTTGATTTCTGTGCCGGCCGAGGCGGGCGCCGCAAGGCTTTCATTGAAGAAGCGGGGGGATATTTCAGCGTAGATTCGACCGGCGATCTCGGCCGCTCTCCGGCCCGCCTCGGTCGATCCAGTCGTAATCACGGTGACAACCACCTTCGGATTATCCGCGCTCGAAAACGAAGTGAAAAGACCCAGTTTATCCCGGTTGCCGGTGCAGGTGCCTGTCTTGCCGGCAACCTGTCCGAGCGGGTTGTGTGCCAGCCTGGCCGTCCCGAAATTCACCGCACCCATCATTCCAGCCATGAGCCGCATTCTTTCTTCAGGGGACATTTCGATCCGCCGCTTGAGAGCAGGTTCGAAAAAGTTGGCGTCATCCGGAGTGCGCGGCACACGCGGCACATAAAGATTGCCGCCATTGGCAATGGCCGAAGTGAAAGCCGCCAGTTGGATGGCCGTCACGCCGAAACCATCGCCATGACTGGACATGTGCCCGGTTTCGTATTCACCCTCTTCGGGTATGAAACCATTGCTCTCTCCGGGATAGTTGATGCCTGTCGTTTCGCCAAGGCCGAAATTCTGCGCGTAACTGATCACACGCTCAAAGCCCAGCATTCTTCCGAGCACCTGGAAGACTGGATTATTCGATCTTGCCAGACCATCGGTCAGGTTCATGCTGGCGCGCGACGAGATCCTGACATCCTGATTGGGATCGAAGACGCTTTCGTGAAGGGCTGCCAGTCCGACCACCAGCTTGATTGTCGAGCACGGCTTGACCGGCGATCCGAGCGCCATCTGCTGATTTACGACAGTAAAGACACGTCCGGTGTTCGGGTCCATGACGACCACCGTACCCGAACGCCCCTTGAGCGCATCAACGGCGATCCGGCGGATGTCAAGATCCTCTCCTGAACTGTTATCCTTATTGATATTGGCCGCCGCGATGTTACGCAACCCGGCATCGCGAGCGCGAAGCGCTCTCAATCTTGCCAGATAGAGCGCACGCGAACGACTGCGACGACTGGACCTTTTTCGAGCTGTCGTTTTTGATCTGGCCGAACGTTTCTTTGATGAAACGGATTTCCGGGCAACCGTCCTTCTGTTCGCGGATTTAGAGGTCTTACGGCTCGCCTTCTTTTTTGCCGTAGTTCTGGATGCAGACGCTTTCTTGCTCTTTGTCGATTTCTTTTGGCTTTTTGCCTCTGCTCTTTCCTGAAAAACAGATCCCACGATCAAAACCAGGAGGATCGGGAGAACAGGCGTCATAAGAACGCGCAGGATCTTCCTCATTATTTTCAGTCCCTTTCTTTGCCCGCTGACTATCAGTGACAACTTTATCGTCGTCTACTTTACGGGTTTCCGGGGCAACCAGCATCCTTTATAGATCTCCACAAACCGTTACACCAGATATATCGGATATAACGGACAAATCTAAAGAGGCTAGCGCCTGACAATGCACTTCAGTAGAGTTTTGGCGCGAAACACCAAAATGACTCATCGGCTTATTCAGATTTCCAAGCCGGGGGTTGGCTCACGAATCGCAGTTTAACAAAAGTCATCTCCCATAACAACATATTCATGATGGCGCCTCCTCGCGATCAGATTCACTAAAAAGTACCATCATGACCGTCCGATGTTCGCAAAGCCTCGGCATATGTTATGCTTAGAGCCCGTTCGAGGCTGCATTTGTTGTGTTTTTATCAGCGTATTTTAATCTAACGGGAATCTAACTTTCCATAATCTTTGTTTTTCGTGAGATTAATTGTGGAATTAATTGAGATTAATAATGATAAATCTGACATGTCGAGGGTAGATCAGGAGGGATTTATCTCCGAAATTTGCGTCCTCGACCTCGCGCGCGAAAAATGTACGAATTCTGGAGTCAACTGGGATCGATCTGGCAGGCGTTCGAGCTGCGCAATCTGATCGATATCATAATCGTCGCGATCCTGATCTATGAAGTACTCAGGCTGGTGCGAGGGACTCGTGCGGTTCAGATGGCAGCCGGCCTGCTGATTGTCGGGGTCCTTTACCAGGCATCGAGCTGGTTCGGACTGACGACAGTACAATGGGTATTACGAAATGCGATTGTCTACTTCGGGTTTGCCGTAATCATCCTTTTTCAGCAGGAGATTCGGGCTGCGCTGACCCATCTGGGAAACAATATCAGACTGCCCTTCATGCAAAAGAAGCGAAGCTCGAATCCGTTCGGCCAGGAATGGTATGATGAAGTAGTCCTGGCTGCGACGACTCTGGCCTCAGACAAAACAGGCGCATTGATGGTCTTCGAGCGCGATGTTGGACTGAAAACCTATATCGAGAGCGGCATCCGGCTGGATTCGAGAGTAAATTACGATCTTCTGATCACGATTTTCAACACCCACACCCCACTGCACGACGGAGCGGTGATTATCGGCAATAACAAAGTTGCCGCAGCCTGCTGCTTCCTGCCGCTGACGCAAAACCCGCTTATCTCACGCGATCTTGGAACGCGGCACCGGGCGGCAATCGGCATCACCGAAGATACGGACGCGTTTTCGGTAATAGTCTCTGAGGAGACAGGTGTTATCTCGTTCGCCAAAGATGGCAAGTTGAAACGAAATCTGGACGGCCCCAGCCTGCGCGGCTTGATTCAACAGGAGATGGAGACATGGCGGAGTAAAGCGGAAAATGCTGAATTGGAGGAGGAGGAACGCCGGCGGGAGCGAGACATCGATGAACTTGTTGCAACAAGTAAGGGCGGTAAGGCAACTATAAACAAGAAGGCTCAGCAGGAGGGTGGTACGTGAATGTACCTCAGGTATGCTCAAATCGAAATTTCGTATAATACAGCGCCTCAGGCGCATTCACATTGAAAACAAGGGCCTGAAGGTTCTGACGATGTTGCTGGCTTTCATCCTTTATTTCGTTTCAAGACAGCCGATCAGCGATGTTCGCCTGACTGGCATTCCGATCGAATTTCGAGGACTGAATCAGGGAATGGAGGTTATGGTCGATGCTCAGCAGACTGTCAACGTCAGGCTGCGGGGGCCCCGTGACATCGTCCGCGGACTGACTCCGAATCAGATCGCCGTCATCGCGGACCTCAGTGACAAGGAACCAGGAGAACGCAACATCCAGTTCAGGCCTGATGATGTCTCTCGCCCGAATGATATCGAGGTTCTGCAAATTGATCCGGCAAGCATCACATTTCGAATCGATAAGAAAATCAGAAGGCTCGTCGAGGTCAGACCAAATTTCAGTGATGAACTTCCCGAGGGATTCGAAATCTATAGCTCGTCCATCACTCCCAGCCAGGTCGAAGTCGAGGGGCCCCAATCTCAGGTCAAAAGCATCACTTCACTGAAAACCGAAACGATCAATCTGAGCGATAAAAAGTCCGATTTCAAGAGCTTCGTCGATGTCGAAGCGCTGCAACACTCAATTCGAGTCAAAACTCCCGGCCCGATCTCAGTCAGGATCGAGATTGGAGAAATACGAACCAGACGAACATTGCGCGACGTTCCCGTTCACTGGGAGGATGCACAACCGGGCTACAGATTACTGACACAGACATTGAATGTGGAATTATACGGCCCCACATCATCACTGGAGACGATCGAGCAGAATCAGATCACAGCCGTGATCAGAACCGGAAAGCTGACCGAAAAAACCGCCAGTGTGAAACCGGAGATAAGCCTGCCTGACAATGTCGATAAACATGTTAGGATCGAATCCTATGCCCCTTCCGAGATCAAATTGAAGAAGCATTAACTGCCTTTTTATCAACTTTGGAAAATAAAATACTCAATAAATATGGGAAAACTGTTTGGGACGGATGGAATTCGCGGCGTAGCCGGCGCCCCACCTTTAACTCGTGAGACGATCGAACGGATAGGATATCTGTTGACACGAGAGCTGACCGGTCAATCGGGGCGCCCGCCACACATCATTACCGGTCGTGATACAAGGCAGTCCGGCGAATGGATTGAATCGGCGATTCACAGCGGAGTCACGGCTGCCGCCGGCCGCGCCACCTCAGCCGGCGTAATCACCACTCCCGGTGTCGCTTATCTGACCCGCGCTCTTGATGCCGATGCTGGCATTGTGCTTTCAGCCTCTCACAACTCATTCGAAGATAACGGGATCAAGGTCTTCGCTCCTTCCGGCCAGAAACTGGATGAAGCGATGGAAGAACATATCGAATCTTCCCTGCTCGATGACGAGGTCAGGTACCCCGACTTTCCATTCGTAAAGGTCTCTCCGGACCACCAGCTCAAAGAACGATACCTTGATTTTCTGGTCTCCGAGATCGCAGGCCAGATGCGGTTGAATGGAATGAAGATGGTCCTGGATTGCGCCAACGGAGCGTCCAGTGAACTGGCGCCGAGACTCTTTGAGCGACTTGGCGCCGAGACGGTTGTTATCAATGCATCTCCGGACGGCCGGAATATCAATCTGGATTGCGGATCCCTGCATCCCGAACTCCTGCAACAGGTGGTAACCGAATCCGGATCGAGCGCCGGTTTCGCTTTCGACGGAGATGCGGACAGGTTGCTCATGATCGGCGAAAATGGTCAGTTGATAGATGGCGATCAGATTCTCTTCATCATGGCCAATTACCTGCATGCAAAAAATGAGCTGAAAAAAAACCGTGTCGTCGCAACAGTCATGAGCAACCTCGGACTCGAACTGGGGCTTCGGGCGAGAAATATCGACCTGATTCGAACAGCAGTAGGCGACAAAAACGTACTGGACGAACTTCTCAGCCGAGGCGGTAGCGTCGGAGGCGAACAATCCGGCCACATAATTTTTCCCGAGATCAGTCTTGCGGGCGATGGCATGATCACTGCTCTTGAAGTCCTGCGCGTCATGGTCGAAACAAAAAGATCTCTCAAGCAACTGCTCAGCGGATTTACCAGATTTCCTCAGGTCATCATCAACGTCAAAGTCAGCGACAAACCGCCACTCGATACTTTGCCTTCTATCCAGGCGGTCATATCCGAGGTCGAAAACGAGCTCGAGGGTTGCGGAAGGGTGCTTGTCAGGTATTCAGGCACTGAACATAAAGCGCGCGTAATGATCGAGGGTCCGGATGAACAAAGCGTTGCCGGTCACGCGAAAAAGATAGCTGACGCAATCGAAAAAGAGATCGGCGTTACTGAAAATCAGTCTATGTTTTAACCCGGCCGATCAGTGCGGCGGCAGCGCCGGCGGGATCGCGAATGACGCAATAGCGCCATTCTTCCCCATAATTTTTTGGGCCTGAGATGACCGATCCACCGAGCGACAGGCAAGTTTTTACGCTCTGATCGAGATCATCAACGTTGATATAGATAAGCCATTGCGGCGGAAGATCAGCATTCGAACCTCGAGCATGACAGATGCCGGAAACCCCCTGCTCGACTCCGGGAGCTTTCATTATAAAGTCGCTGTATCCGCCCATTTCGACATTCTCCGGCGTCCAGCCAACTACCGATGCATAAAAATCCCTTACCTGCTCGGCGTTCTCGACCGTCAAATCCATCCATCCTATGGTTCCAACTTTATTATCGCTCATTATTTGGTCCTTTCAGCAATGAGTACACTTTCTACTATTTAAACCCATGTTATAAGTCATTTGAAACGCCAGGACCAGTCACTGACAGGTCGCTTTACGTACCGCCGTTATGCAAACTATAATCATAAGTCCGTTCAACAGGTGAATATTTGATGTAGACATTGGAGGAACCAGCAGGTCATGAAGATGCGATCAGGGTTGACAGCTTTTGTGGCGACCTTTCTCGGTGCATTGCTAATCGCCGGGCTTTTTGGAGTTCATGCGCAACAGAATCCCGGGAAACCGCCGCAGTCGCCCACACCACAGAAACAGGACGATGTCGCCCCGGGACAGATTTCGACCACAACGGTCAACGTGAGACTGCCGGTCACCGTTGTTGATGGTAAGAGCGGGCGGTTTATCGTCGATCTGAAACAGGGAGATTTCGAGATCTCTGAGGACAAAACGCAGCAGCGAATCGAATCATTTCTGCCGCAAAGCGACCTTCCGCTGGACGTCGCTGTTCTGATGGACACGTCGAACAGCGTTAAGCCGAAGCTGAAATTCGAACGCGATGCGGCAATTTCTTTCCTCTACACGATGCTCGAATCCCGGAAAGACCGGGCGCTTTTCGCTACATTCGACTCGGAAGTCGAGCTGCACCAGGACTTTACCAATCGACTCGACCTGCTGACCAAGGCTATCGACGGTGTCAAGGCCCAGGGTGAAACACGTATGTACGACGCCATCTATTCGGTCTGCGAGGAGAAGATGGCGGCCTCTCCCGGACGCCGGCGGGCAATGGTCATCATCACCGACGGCGAAGACACCGTCAGCGAACGGACGCTTAGTGAGGCGATAGATATCGCGCAGAGGACCGAAACCGTCATTTTCGTGATCTCGACGAAATCAGGTGGATTTTTCGGCGTACAGGCAGGTACGGTCGACCGCAAGGAGGATAAGAACCTCAAGCAGATGGCCGAAGATACCGGTGGACGGGCATTCTTCACAGCCGAAGTGATCGAGCTCGAACGCAGCTTTACCGCCATCGCTCGCGAGTTGCGAAGCCAGTATCTGATCGCTTACTCCCCGACCAATGACAATTATGACGGGAAGTTCCGAAAGATCGAGGTCCGTTTGCCCGCACGCAAAGAGCTGAAGGTTCGAACCAAGACCGGCTACACAGCGGTTCCCCCTCGTACAGTCGGAGTGAAATAGCCTGATTATTGTGACGGGGAAACACAAGACGCGATTTCCGCATCCAACTGGCCTCAATGCCACCTGATCAAATGGCCAGGGAAATGTGGATCGGCTGGAGAATTAAAAGTTATGAAAGAAGTACGAAATACCTGTGTCAGTCTGGCAGCAATCGCCGCAGTGGTGGCCTCGGCGTGCCTTTTTGCATTCCTTTCACTGGGAACCGTTGCTGCACAGCAGCCGCAACAGAAGAAGGGGCAACAACAGAAACCGCCGCAAAAAGTCGACGAAGATCAGACCATCAAACTGGATACGAAACTGGTCAACGTTCTGTTCAGCGTGCAGGATAAACAGAACCGCTATATCACCGATCTGAAACAGGAAGATATACAGGTTCTTGAAGATGCACAGACGCAGGATGTCTTCACTTTCAAACGCGAATTCGATCTTCCGCTGACGCTGGTTCTGCTGATCGACGTGAGCGGCAGCGAGCAGTACACGCTTCCGCTGCTCAAGGATGCCGGTGGACAGTTCATCGAATCCGTCATTCGTACCGGCAAGGACACGGCAGGCGTGATCAAATTCGAAGGTGAGGCGACAGTCATGCAGAATCTGACATCGAATCCCGCACGCGTCAGGCGGGCCCTTGAAGAGGTCGCCTTCATTCCGCCCCCGCCGGGAGGAGTCTTTGGCGGCGGAACGCCACCGATCAACGGCGGATCGCGTCAGGGAGGAACATCGCTCTACGACGCCATCGTAGCCACTTCAGCCGATATGCTGGCCCGGGAGCCCGGAAGAAAGACGATCATCGTTTTGACTGACGGCGAAGATACAACCAGCCGCATGAAAATCGGCGATGCGATTGACGAGGCGCTCCGTTCGGAAGTCGTCATCTACTCGATCGGAATCGGTGATCCCGGCTACGGAGGCGTCAATAAAGGCGTCTTGAATCGAATCTCTGAATCGACGGGAGGCCGGGCCGTCTTCCCGAAACGGGGGAAAGATCTGGAACAGGCGTTCATCCAACTCGAACAGGACCTGCGCCAGCAATACCTGCTGGCATACACACCCAAAAACGAGGCATCGGACGGAGCATTCCGTAAAATCGAGATCAAAGTCAACAACCGTAAAGACCTGAAGATTCAACACCGTAAAGGTTATTTTGCGCCTAAAGGCTAGCTGGACCGGGGATTTTCACATCTGGGCGCCGTTGATGGCCGTGACCTGGTGGCTGGCCTGGCACTTTCAGGACCGATTTATCTCGGATTGGGACGGGTTCGATTACGCTGCCTACACGGTCCAGGGATTGCCCTCGGCGCTGGGACTCGGGCGGGCGCTTTTCCTGGGATACAATCATCTGATCTGGAAGGTCGCGCGTGAATTTCACGGAACAACACCTGATCAGGCCTACCTGCTGATCCGCTACGGCGTCATTGCGCTGAGCGGCCCTGCCATCGTCGCCATCTATGCGCTTGGCAAAGAGCTGTCCCATGATCGACTGGCGGCTTTTCTGGGCGCAGCCATCATGGCTTTGTCTCCACCATTCATAATATACAGCGGGCGGGGGATGAGCGAGATTCCCGGATTTCTGATGCTTGGGTGGTCGCTCTGGTGGATGGTTCGCAGCCTGAGCACCGGCAACGCAATCGGCTATCTGACAGCCGCTCTGCTGGCAGGCTTGAGCGCAAATGTTCGCGAATTCGCAGTCTTCTACCTTCCTTTCATCGGTCTCATAGTATTTTACTATGGCAGAAGCTGGAAGCTCGGCGCGCTGGGGCTGGTGGTCACAATCCTGGGTGCATTTTCCGGCATTCTCTTCTGGACTTTATACGATCCGATCAATTATTGGCCTGCCGCCATCAACTGGTACAAGTTGAGCGCTCACGAGCGGGAAATCCATCCCGTCACGATCAGGAATCTTTGGTTCATTCTTGAATTCAGCTTTCGATGCTCGCCGGCAGCGCTGGTTCTGACGCCTCTGGCCATGGCCTGGGGAGCCATGAAAATGGCGCGACGCCCGCTGCTGTTCTTCGGAGCCGTCGGTCTGCTCGCCAATCTGAGCATGCTCTTCAATCACGATCTCCCTGTGAATCCGCGGTATCTGCTGACAGGCCATCTCGGTCTGGCGGTGATCTGCGGATGGTGTCTGGCTGAGTTGATCAGAACCTTCAGATGGAACAGCCTGCCGCTCATGCTGGGACTGCTGGTCCTGACCAGGGCTGGCTACAACATCGCCGCGCATAAACTCTACGACGATGAATGGACGGCCCTTAAAGCGAAAGCCTATATCGGAAAAATCGATCATCTGCCGTGGAACTCGGGGTTCATCGTCGGATCGCGAGCACCTCTGATCAGTTACCTGGCGGCCATCGAAGCTCACCCGCAATGGAAGGCGATTCCACCCGGAGCGAACTGGCCCGACGAAAAGATCGACGATGCAGTCGACGATCTGCTCTACGCCGGACGAATCGTTTATATCGATTTCGATCCTGAAATATGGCAGATCGGAGCTCGAACGACCAATCGCCATGCTGCCGGCCTCGATGCGATCAGACGCACTTACGAACTCGAATTCATTCAGGACAATTTCTATCGCATATTGAAAAGAGTAGAAAGTAAAAAGTAGAAAGTACAAAGTACAAAGAAGAGGGTTCTTCTATGTACTTTCTACTTTCTACTTTTTACTTTCTACTCTTTACTTCCCCCGAGAGCCTTCCACATAACACCGGCCATATCCGATATTCCCGTCCAGAGCCTGAACTGGTCGGCAGCCTGACCGACGAGCATGGCCAGTCCGCCGAGTGTCCGGCAGCCTGAGCGTTCCGCCTGAGCCAGCAGAGCCGTCTGCTTTGGCGTATAGACCAGGTCATAAACCAGCTCGACGCCGCTCAGATCAGCGTCCGGGACCGGGCTCTGTCCTTCGCTGTGACCGTGCATACCGATCGGAGTACAGTTGATAATGATCGCCGCGTCCGACTTAAAACCGTCAAGCGACGCAACTGAAGCACTAAACTCCTGAGCCAGCGGTCGGGCTTTTGCCTGGTCCCGCGCGTGTATGGTGATGCGCGCTCCGCGACGGCTGAGCCCGTAACAGATCGCCCTGGCCGAGCCTCCCGCACCTAACACTGCGACATGGCGACCTGTCAAATCGACAATCTCTTCGAGAGGACTCATTGCTCCGTTCACATCCGTGTTGTAACCGTGCAGCTTATTTCCCTCGATCACAATCGTATTGACAGCGCCGATCTGCAGCGCAACCGGATCGATGAAATCAAGATGTTTCATGACATTCAGTTTGTGCGGAATCGTAACGCTCAATCCACGCAGTTTCCAATCGAGCTTTCTGGTTGATGGCCGCACCAGATCACGAATGAATGAATCGACATCGAGCACTTCGAGCGGCAGGTAGACCCCGTTTCGGTCGAGGGCCGTCAGAACCGCATTGTGCATGAGCGGAGAGCGCGAATGAGCGACAGGATATCCGACCACGCCGTATATTTCAGTCTCACTGTCGAGCTTATCCGCCCGATAGAGCGTCTTCAACTCGTCCACAGTCGGCTGGCCCGGAGCGCTCTCTGCCCCGCGGGATAACGAACCGAATGTCAGCAGTGCCCCCCGTGACAGGGCCAGCACACGCGTCATCAATCCGGCCATTCCCATCCCCAGCGCAATCACCTTTCGATCGGGCCTGACCAGGTCAATGCATTCGAAGATCGACAGGCAGTCATCGATCCGATTGCATTTCGCGGCAACCTTGATGACCGCCGCCGGCGTTCGCAGCATACGCCCGCAGAGCGCCGGCAAATCCCCGGGCGTTCGATCGAAGTTGTGCCACGAACAGATCACCTTCTCCCACGGCAGCAATGCCCGTCCATCCAGGTGTTCAATCAAATCCAGTTCCAGATCGGCATAGGCGATCCGCTCGACGATCACGGCAGGCAGGTTGCGCCAGAAATCCAGGCGAGCTTCCAGACTGAGCGACCGCATGCCACCCTGCTCAGCCGGACGGAAGGTGATGATGACGGGCTTGCCCCACTCGTCGAGCCGTCGAGGCAACTCCGTCAGCAATGCCGGCAGGTCCTCTTGAGACAGATAATCCAGTCGCAATTCGATTGCATCGGCCGATTTTACGGCTGCTTCAGACATTGCCAGAAAAGCTCCGACGGAGGGCTCTGTCACCGGCACACATATTAATGATAAGGAAGATTTGGGAGACATCACTTATATCCAACGTAAAAACCAGACCCAGTACTTCATGTGAGGTTCTTGACAGTAATACATGCGGCCTCTACACTCTAAGGTGTTCGCTGGAATGTGTAAACCGAATGGGGGTGCACTGGTTTCGATGGGAGACCGAAAGCGACGGATGCATACCGGGAAGCTTGTAACCCGTAAACTGCAGGCAAAACCATAATTGCGAACAATGAACTCGCAATGGCAGCCTAGTTAACCCTAGCAAACTGCCCGTTCGCTCGAGCATCGCCTGTGTGCTCGAATCCGAACGCCGACCAGCAGGCTAGCTCTTCGGTGCAGGTCAGATCCGAAGCGCGAAACTAATCTGACATAGTCTGCGCGCAGTTCTTCGCCGTTTCTGCTGCTGCGCGCGGGTGAAACCTGAGCGAAGCGGCTAAGTATGTAGATTCCTTCGGAGACGGCTTCCAGACGAGAGTTCGATTCTCTCCACCTCCATCATTCTATGAATTCCCTACCCATCGGCATCTTCGATTCCGGCATCGGCGGCCTGACGGTCCTGCGAGCAATTCGCGACCGCTTGAAGTCTGAAAACCTGCTCTATCTCGGAGACACTGCTCGTGTCCCGTACGGGACCAAATCCAGAACGACAATCGAACGATACGCCGTTGAGGACGCCGCGTTTCTGGTCGAAAAAGGCGTCAAACTGATCGTTGTCGCATGCAACACGGCATCAGCCATGGCGAGGGAGCGCCTGCGAGAGGAGTTTGATATTCCCTTTCTGACGGTGCTCGGCCCCGGAGCGCGCGCAGCCGCACGGCAGACACTTACCGGACGCATCGGAGTCATCGCCACAGAAGCGACGATCGGAAGCGGCGCGTATGAACGGGCCATCCGTGAAGCCGTCCGTAACGAGGACGAGACCAGGGCCATCGAGGTATTTTCCAAAGCCTGTCCGCTCTTCGTCCCGCTGGTCGAGGAAGGCGAGACCGATTCCGACATTGCAAAACAGGTCGCTGTGAAATACCTGGCTGAGTTACGCGACCGCAAGATCGACACGCTGGTGCTCGGCTGCACGCATTATCCTCTGCTCAAGGGCGTGATCGCCGAGACGATGGGCAATGGCGTGACGCTGATCGATTCAGCCGACGCTGTAGCGGAAGAAGCCCGGATCCTGCTTGCGCGGCTTGACCTGCTCAACGATGATATTACTTCGAATTACAGTCGCTTCTATGTGACCGACGCAGCCGGAAGATTTCACCGCATCGCTGAAAGAATCCTGGGAGCGCCGCTCGACCACCTCGAAGCGGTGGAGATATGGGGACATGACCGACTCAACACAACAGCAACAAACTGAGTTACACGATGAACCAGCTGAGAAGCTGGCTGAAATACACCGCGTCGATGGCCGGCATCCATTCGAACTGCGCCCGGTCAGGATGACTCCGGAATTCACGAAATATGCCGAGGGTTCGGTGCTGGTAGAATTCGGAGAGACACGGGTTCTCTGCAACGCCTCGATCGAAGAGCGTGTGCCGTCGTTTCTGAAAGGTAAGGGAGTGGGCTGGGTGACGGGGGAATATTCGATGCTTCCGCGCGCGACTCAGACGCGAATGTCACGAGAGATCGGGCGAGGAGGCCCCTCAGGCAGAACCCATGAGATTCAACGATTGATCGGCCGAAGCCTGAGGTCCGTCATCGACATGGCGGCTCTCGGCGAACGGACGGTGACGATCGACTGTGATGTCATTCAGGCCGACGGCGGAACCCGCACTGCTGCCATCACCGGCGGATTCGTCGCGCTCGCTCTGGCTGTCAACAAGTATCTTGAAATCGGCAAGATCGATCGACCGGTCCTGAGGGACTTCATCGCCGCCATCAGCGTCGGCGTGGTCGGAGAACGGATCCTTCTTGATCTGAATTATATTGAAGATTCTCAGGCTGAAGTCGATATGAACATCGTTCGCACCGGCGAGGGTCGATTCGTCGAATTACAGGGAACGGCTGAAACCGAGCCATTTGACCGGCGACAGTTGAACGAAATGATCGAGGCAGCCGATCAGGGAGTCGATCAATTAATTGCAATTCAAAGGGAAATCATCGTTCAAAGCCTTGACGGCAAAGAATTTCGCGCGATGATCGATCCGTCGTCGCGCGAGAAGATAAACTGGAAGGAGAATGCTTCATGAAACACCTGGTCAGGTGTCTTTTCGTATCAATCCTGATTTCAGCCCTGATTTCAGCGGCCTCGGCGCCGACCGCTTTTGCGCAGGAGGTCTTCGATGACCCGGAGGGGAAATACACGATTACCCTGCCTGCGGGCTGGCTCGCTATCGTCAGTCAGGACAGCCTCGGGCGCAATGATGTCAATATCGTTTATCGCAATAACGAGAACGGTTCGCTCAAGTTGCGACGCGTCGATAATGTCGATGCATCAACAGATATCATGGATTTCGCCAAAGAGGACGAAAATAACACCATCCGCTTTCGCCCGGCATACAACAAGTTGTCGATGGAAAAATTCCTGTCCGCTGGAGGAAAATCCGGTGTGTTGCTCTCCTACAACTACAATAACGCCGCCGGCCAGCCGTTCTCAGGGCGCATCTATTATTTGAAGTTAGATGATACGACGATCTATGTCCTGACTTTCACCGGCAGGAGGAACGTGATCGGCACACTTCGCAACCAGACCGATTCGATCGCACGATCGCTTAAGCTCAAAGAGGGAAAATAAATGATGAAGTATGAATGATGAATGATGAATTAAAGAAATCAGCATGGATTATCTATCATCTTTAATTCATCATTCATCATTCATACTTCATCATTTTCTTCAGATTCTTCGCCCGCCTGAGCCGGGCAATTCCGATAACTGCAAGGACAATGTGACCTTCCGCCTGCCTCGATAAACCTCGACCTGAATGCGGTCGCCGATCTTCTTTGAATTGAGGATGCGATCGAGATCATCCTGGGTCTTGATCGGTTGTCCGTTGATGCCGACGATGATATCGCCTCCAATCGGGACAATGTATCTGCCGATCTGGACCTCTTCATTAGGTCCGCGAATGCCTGCCCGATCCGCCGAGCCGCCAGGTGAGACCTCGGCGACCAGAATCCCCTCGCTGACCGGCAGTTCAAGCACGCGCGCGAGACGCGCATTGAGTGGAATCGGAGTGATGCCAAGTTTGGGCTTTCGAACCCTGCCGTACTGCAGAATATCATCGACTACCATTTTGGCTGTATCGACCGGGACGGCGAATCCGATTCCGACGGAAGCACCGGTAGGACTGTAGATCATCGTGTTGATTCCGATTATCTGCCCGCGCGAATTGAGCAAGGGCCCGCCAGAATTGCCGGGGTTGATGGCGGCATCAGTCTGGATGACACCCTCGATCAGACGGTTGGTGAATTCAGAGCGGATCGGACGTGAGAGCCCGGAAACGATCCCCGTCGTCAAAGTCCTGTCGAGTCCGAAGGGATTGCCGATCGCGAGAACTTTCTGCCCTACGAAGAGATCCTTCGAGGTGCCAAACGGGATCGTCGACAGAACATCAGCCCTCGACGCGTCGATTTTGATCACAGCCAGATCATTGTCGGGATCGAAACCAACCACCTTTGCCGGGTAGTTGTGTTTGTTCGAGAGCGTCACTTCAAGTTTTTCTGCATCCTGAATGACGTGGAAATTGGTCAGGATATGACCTTCCTTGTCGAGGATCGATCCTGAACCCGTTCCCTGTTTCGGATAGGCATAGAACAAATCCTGAACATAGACGGTCGAGGTGATGTTGACCACTCCCGGACTCATGGCATTGTAAACCTCCCGGTTGTTGGTCTCTTCGGTGGCAACGGCCGGATTCGTGATCGCCTCGATACGGGCTTCCTCGGAATAGGCCTTTTCTGTTCTGGCGCCGGCCAGCTTGTTCAATGCATACGATCCCAGCCTGTCATACAGCACCACGGCTCCCGCGGCAAAACCCGCCGTGATCAATGCCAGCAAAACCAGCTGTCTGGCGGTAATATGATAAGTCGATCTCATGTAATTCCACTCCTTCCAAATATTCCTGGTGCACAGGTCACCCATCCAGGCTGATAAGTTTAACCGTCAAAAATTGTAAAAAGTTCCTGAAAAGCTGCTCAAAAGGTCACTTTCACTTGCCTTGGGGAGAAACTCGGCAATTTAGATGTTAAAATTGTTAAGCCTGACAGCAAATATTTACGGCTGCCGACGGCCGGTTAAAAAATGCCGATCAGGAGTCAATGCCTTATGGTTCTCCACGAAAAGAAATATTTTACCATCAAATGGGGTCTGTCGGCTCTGGCCTGCCTGTTGGTCTGCGTCATCCCGATACAAATCGCCAGTTCGCAGGAGAAACCCAATCCGCAGAGACCCGCAGATGCGCAAACTACGGGAGAACCGCTGATCAAGCTTGAAACCGAGCTGGTTCAGATCGATATGGTCGTGACCGACAAGGATGGAAAGTTGATCAAGGATCTGCGCCGCGAGGATTTCGAGCTGTATGAGGACGGCAAACGCCAGGCGATCACGCATTTCGCTGTCGGGACATCGACCCGCCCTGCAACCTGGCTTCAGCCTCGAAGCGTGCAGTCACCATCGACCATCGGCGGCTCTGCTGCAGATGAGACCGCCCCGGCAGAGATCGCCAGCGGACGGTTTATAGTGCTGGCCATCGATGATTATCATCTCGAGCCCGGCAACCTCATGTTCACCAAACAGGCGCTTAAGAACTTCGTCCGCGACCAGATGGTGGCCGGCGATCAGATTGCATTGGTAACGACGAGCGGCACCCTTGGAATGTACCAGCAATTCACCAGCCAGAAGAGGATCCTCGAGCGCGCCATCGACCGGCTGACGGTCCAGAATCGCACAACGGATACTATCTTCGATGTTCCGCGGATCAGTGATTACCAGGCCGAGATGATCGACCGCGGAGATCCCGATGCCCTCGAACTGGCCGTCCAGGAGATACTGCGCAGCGAAGCTGATATGAGCGGTGGTGGAGGAGGCGGCGGCGGCCAGGGCGGCGGAGGTCGAGGTGGAGGAGGCGGCGGCGCACAGAGCTCGAACTCGCTCGACAGCACAACGCCGAGAGGCAGAGCCATCGAACGGGCGCGGTCGAAAGCCCGCATGCTGATCGGCATGAATGCAAATTATACGCGCGCGACACTCGAGACGCTCAACCAGGTCATCCGCAGCCTGCAACCGCTGACCGGGCGAAAAATGCTCGTGCTCTTCTCGGACGGCTTCTATCTCGGCGGCAATCACGCGTCTCAGGTCTTCGACATACGTCGTATTACCGACGCTGCAACGCGATCGGGCGTGGTCATCTATTCGATCGACGCGCGGGGCCTCATAGCCACTCCTCCAGGCGGCGATGCGTCCCAGCCGGCTTTCTCTGACGGCCAACTGGCCGGACTGCGAATCCGCATCGAGAACAGCTCGATCGATGCGAAGCGTGATGGAATAAACGCCCTCGCATACGACACCGGCGGTTTTCTCGTCCTCAACACAAACGATCTCAATCTCGGCATGCAGAAAATCCTGGCTGATAACGAGACCTATTACGTTCTCGCATATGAACCACCGGAATCGCGTCGCGACGGTCGATTTCACAAAATCGAGGTCAAGATCGCCGATCGCCCGGAACTCAAGGTCCGCACACGGAAGGGCTATTTCGCGCCTGTAAACAAGCCTGAAAAGAAGACCGTAATAGCCGGGAAAAACCCGGAGAAGAGATCAGACAAGGCGCCGACCGACGCCGAGAAGGTCAAAGAAACTCAGATCATGACCTCGATGGCATCGCTCTTCCCGCTGCGCGAAATTCCGATCGAGATTGTGGCAGACTATTTCGATACTCATGATCGCGGCTCGCTGGCAATGATCAGCGGGTTCATCGAGGCCAGAAATCTGGATTTCCAGCAGATCAAGGGATTGCAATCGGGCCGCCTCGACCTGCGCGTCGTGATCTTCGACGAAAAAGGAAAGTCCATCGTCAACTACAACGACCAGATCAGCTTGAACCTGCCCGCAAATACTGCCGAAAACGTACGGAAGTTCGGCTTGAGCTATCGAAAATTCGTCACACTCAATCCTGGTTTCTATCACGCTCGGGTTGTCATCAGGGAAGAGTCGACGGGGAAGATAGGCAGCGCATCGAACTGGATCGAGGTGCCGGATCTGAAGAAGAAAAAACTGGCGATCAGCTCTGTTCTGCTCTCTCTCGGAGACGAACAGGGCCCGACAACGGCCGGCGGCAACCAGCCCGAGCAAATGACCATGAATCCGACGACCGCCAAAAGACGCTTTCCGCGAAAGAGGACGATCGATTACATCATCTTCACCTACAATGCCAAAGCATCGGAAAAGACTCCCCCGGATGTTGTCGTCCAGACTCAGGTCTATTCGGGGAGCAAACTGGTCTACGCGTCACCTCTCTCGAAGATGGTCATCGCGCCGGATACGGACCTCCAGCGCATTCCTTATGCTGCACGCGTTTCATTGCAGGATTTCGAACCGGGAGAATATGAGTTACGTGTCGTGGCGATCGATCGCGCAACAAAAGAGAGCGCCTACCGCAGCGTCAATTTCCATGTTGAATAGGAACAATCATCCACAAAGGACACGAAGGGTACACGAAGGATTAATTTCTTAGTTCTTTGTGTTTTCTTCGTGTCCTTTGTGGATGATTTCCCCATTCTTGACGATATCGTAGATTGCCCGAACCTGGGCGACCATCTCGCGGAACATATCGAAGAGCAGCGCCTGAGGACCGTCACAGAGGGCTTTCTCGGGATAGGGGTGAACGTCGACCAGCAGGCCATCGGCGCCCGCGGCGACGCCGGCGCGCGCCAGCGGGATGACAGCCTCGCGTTTTCCCGTGCTATGACTGGGATCGAAGATGATCGGAAGATGTGAAAGCTGCTTGACGGCCGGAATGATCGAAAGATCGGGCGTGAAGCGCGAATGGTTTGAAAACGATCTGATGCCTCGCTCGCACAGAATCACCTGATAATTCCCCTCGGACATAATGTACTCGGCCGCGAGCAGAAACTCTTCGAGCGTGGAAGACATGCCGCGTTTGAGCAGGATGGGCTTTCTGGCCTGTCCCGCGCGCTTGAGGAGGCTGAAATTCTGCATATTGCGAGTCCCGATCTGAATGACGTCGGCATATCGTTCGGACAGATCGAGGGCCGGCTCATCGATCGCCTCAGTGACGATCTTGAGACCGAAACGGTCGCGCACTTCGGCCAGAATTTTCAGACCTTCTTCGGCCAGCCCCTGGAATGCATACGGCGAACTGCGCGGTTTGAACGCTCCGCCTCGAAACCACTTGCATCCCATTTCGGCGACCACTTGAGCGGTGAGCATAGTCTGTTCGAGCGATTCGACAGCACAGACGCCGGCGATGATGGCCAGCGAGTCGCCGCCGATTTCGGCATCATCAATTCGGATGACCGAGCCATCATGCTTCAGATCGCGACTGACCAGCTTGTATGGTCTTGTGACACGGACGCATTCGGCGACGCCCGGCAGGTCTGCAAACGGTGAGGCATTCAGCGCACTCGTGTTGCCAGTGATGCCGATCGCAGTTCGGTTGGCTCCCGGCATCGGGTGTGCTTTGAAGCCCAGCGATTCGATCATTTCAACGACGCGCCGAATATCCACATCGGTTGCGTCGGAACTCATGACTACCAGCATATTGATTCCTGATATCCGCCGGCACATTCGCCGGGGTAACGATTCACATTCTTTCCGGAGTTTCGATGCCCAGCAGAGCGAGCGCCTTTTGCAGCCGGCGCCTCACCAGATCGGCGACCATGAGCAGGCACAATTTGCGCGCCTCGTCTTCTTCCCGCAGGATATGAAAGTTGTGATAGAAAAGATTGAACTGTTTCGCCAGTTGAAAGGCGTACCTGGCAACGTGCGTCGGTTCGAAACCCGCCGCCGAAACATGCATGACCTCATTCAAACGTGATGCGAAATAGACCAGCGACCAGAGATCATTGCCGCTTTCGCCTGAAAAGAACCGGTTGCATTGTTCGACCGAAGTGGCCTGAAAATCCTGGCGAAGATCATCGGGCGTTCTGCCCAGTTTACGAAAGATATTGTTGGCGCGGACAGCGGAATACTGAATGTAGGGCCCGGTTTCACCGTCAAAGCTCAGCGCGTCATTGAAGTCGAAAGCGATGATCGAAGTGCGCGTATATTTAAGCAGGAAGAAGCGCAGCGCAGCGACAGCGATCTGATGTGCAATATGACGCTGACCTTCGAGGCCCAGATCGGTGTGGCGGGCCTGCACCTCCTTGAGCGCGTCTTCCTCAAGACGGTCGATCAGATCGTCGGCCTTGACGCCCAGCCCTTTTCGACCGGACATGCCTATCTGCTGACGCTGTGAATCCGCCTCCGACAACTCCGTTCCAAGTTCGATCGCGGCCGCCGGCGTGAGCGTGACTTTTTCATATGCCAGGTGGGCGCTGCGCGCGACACGCTCGTCGTGATCGATCGCCATGACTCCGCGTTTGACGTTCGCCTGCGGATACGACTGGCCGACGTCGATCACGTTCAGAAAGGACGTGCCGTTGCCGAAGGGCGGATGATCATGCCGGGCAGATGCCTCGTCGCCTGTCGTGATCCAGACATTCCTGCCGCGATGATCGCGGCGCAGCAGACGGTAATGAAAATCCAGTCCGAGCTTGCCGAGCTTCCACAAATGATATGCGATATCCTTTCCCGTATAGGTCACTGTCCCGTTTGAACGAACGATGATCTTGTCGGCATCGTGTTCGCTCTCTTCAGCTCCGGGGAGCGCTTCCTCCTCGGCCCGCATGACCCAGCAGCCTTTGTTGCGACCTTCGGTTTCGAAGACGATCGCACCGCTCTCCTTGAGCTTCTCGAAGGCGTGGGTCCAGAAATGGAGGTGCAGGATCTCGCTCTCTCTCGCCAGCAGATCATAACTGATATCCAGCCGCGCCATCGTGTCGAGGTGGCAATCGACGATACGCGACGAGATCAGTTCGCCGATCTCCGCCGTCGCATTACCGCCCGCTTCTATCTCGTGCAGTGTTTTGGCACGCAGCTCCAAACGCGTCTTGTCTTCCTCGTACCACGCTCCGACGCGCGAATATAGATCCCAGCAGTAATAATCGAAGCCCTCTTCCCGAGTCGTGAACGGCCGGCCGGCAAGCGCGCGAATCTCTTCCAGCGATTTCTTCTCGAGATGAATAAAACCGACTACGACATCCGCCACCTGAACGCCGGTATTGTCGATGTAATTATGGATTTCGACCGTTTCACCTGCGGCGCGCAGGATGCGCACCGTCGTATCGCCGAGCACGGCATTGCGCACGTGACCGATATGCGCCGCCTTGTTCGGATTGATCGATGTGTGCTCGACGATCAGCTTACCGGTTTCTGTGCCGGCGCCCGGATCATCGCCCATCGAAATCAGGTCAGCGAACATCCGGCCGCGATCCAGGAAAATATTCAGATAACCCGCGCCGGCGACTTCGACACGCGCTACTCCGTCCAGAGATGCGAGCGCATCCGCCAGCTTCTGAGCCAGCTCCCGCGGATTTTGCTTCTCCCCCGTCGCGGCTTTTAACCGCTTGGCCAGTTCGAATGCGACAGGGAAAGCAAGGTCACCCAATTCGGTCTTCGGCGGAATCTCAGCGGCCAGATCGTCGAGTTCAATTTGAAAGAGTTCTCGCACCTGCGCGAGCAGATGCCCTTTGATTTGAGCGGCGTGTGATGAAGACATTGCCAGTTCGTTCCTTAATGCATGAATCGCTCAGCTGTGAGCAGAGAAAAAGGTTCTATAGCATCCATGACTGATCCCCGTCAAATCGTGATTTTTCCCATGCTATGGAAATCGGGGCTGATTCCCCCGTCCTCATTAATGGAACGCCGACCTCCGGTCGGCATGTTTATGAAATGTGTTTCGTCAAATAAAACTCGCTTACACAGTATATGCCGACCGGAGGTCGGCGTTCCGTAATCGCTTGAAAACGCGTGTCCGCTCGTGATATAAATTTTTTGTTCTTGATCTTTGGCGCGTTGGTGTAACTGGTTAACACGCCGCCCTCTCAAGGCGGAGAGCACGGGTTCGAGTCCCGTACGCGCTATGGCAGTATGTTCATACATTTACAGTCGAAAAAGGCAGGCTTCCTACCTGCCTTTTTCATTTTGCGCGGTGAAAGCGCCGCCTTGTCCGACTCACCGGCATTGTGCCAGCCCTGAAAATATTTCAACCCGGGATGTCCCACCAAATTCTATGATTTTTTTTCGTTTATGATGTAGAATCATTCCTGCCATTAATCTAATCAGCTTTTATCATAATTTTTCTGCTTTTACCCGGCGCGTTTTGTGACTACTGAGGAAAATGCGTCCTGAGAATTCGCTGATTTTCATCTTGTCTTAATTTCGTCCGTGATACTTTCGGAATTCCAATCGTTACACGCTACAAATCAGGATCATCTGATATCTTTCTGTCGGCTGATCATGGAGTAGTTTTATGGGTCAGTTATTGACTGATAGCAATACTGATCTATCAGGGTGGATGAAAGCGTTTTTCCAGTGAATGACCGTAGTTGGGACTAAAAGACTATTCCCTGGTCATTACATATGAAAACCGCCTGGCGTAATGTGGCCATGAACAGACAAGGCAGAATTGAAGAACGTCTGGTGCGGGCTTTTCAGCTGGCATATTTCATTCATGGAAACAAAGAGACAGCAATCCGCATTGCAATCAATGCAGCATTGAAACTTGATGCAGCCAGTGCCGCACAGGATAAACGCCGATACTACAAAGCCGCATCACGCAACAAAGTTTCCTGCAACGTTGACCATCTGTTGCAGCGCCTGGTCTATATCGAGTCGGAGCCATACGAACTGGCCAGGGAAAACACAGCCGACCGCGGAGGTCTGGACGATCGGACCCTGCTCATTCATTTCATCAAGCATCTTGTAAAAATCACCTGCCGCCGCACATCGTTTTACGTCAATCTGGGCATGAGCCGTGTGCTCCATAACTACAGCACCAGGGAGACGATGGAGATATACAACACAATCGTTCAGGACCCGGCGAGGGTCAAGGAGGACAGCTATTACCGGTCCCGTAAAGCTGTCCTGGTGAAAGAGTTACTTGAACGATTCGAGGGCCGCATCAGCCTGCGGAACGGCCAGCGTAACGAAGTTGGATTTGAAACTCAGCCAATCACCAGCCATCACAGAGATCTGGTTCGAGCCTGCCTGACCAGGTTTACGCCCTGGGGTACAAGCTGCGTCGTACCTGATAATTATTCTCCAAATGATCAGGAGATTCCCAGCCTGGCTTTCACGGGGTCCGAACCGGATGAAGAGTACTTTACAGAAGTATCGCGGATGCATGCCATACTTCATCCGGACTGTTATAAAAATATTATTGACGGTCTTCGAGGTTGCAAAATGAAAGATTACATATTTGAAGACCCTGATTTAACCCTGCAAATCCCGCGTTTCAACCTGGCATGTGACGAGGATACCTGGAATAACCATCATGACGATCGACTTAATCCGCATGATCTGACTGAACACGAACTGGCCGCCATTCAAAGCGAACTGGCCGAAGAAGACGCCCGCCGCAAATCATGGGGAAAGGGGCTGTTGAGAATTTCAGTGGACGGAGATAATCGTGCATTGCTTGACCCGGGGCAGAGCTCAACTGCCACCATCCCCGTCAATGCCGGCGAAGAGATGGTTGAAATACACGGAATCTCAGGCGACAGGGAAACGCTGCTGGGAGTACAGCTTTTAACATATATCGGCGATCACGACAGCCCGTTCCCGCCTCAATTTGCCTTTAAACTGGCGAATGCGTCGGAAATAAATTTCGGTTTCAGACCTGGAGATGAACTTGACAATGCTTCCGGCTTTTTGAATATAGATGTTACCTGCCAGAAACAGCCGGCATTCTCTCCAGGCAATTTTTCAGCATTTCTGGGACAGAAGTTCCGGGCATTGATGGATAACCAGATACAAAATAATGATCCTCTGGGACGCCCCGGCTTCAGACCCGCGTATTTACTCTATGTATTGCTTGTTATTGGCGCACTAACCTCTTCGTATCTGGGTGTCAGGTTGTGGCAGGCGAACAATCGGCTTGATCAGCTAGCCCAATACCAACTGCCGGCTTCTCTTGCTCCTGTTATGTTGACACAGGATCATGTCCGAAGCTCCGGAATGACACAAATAGTGCGATTGCCGGCGGATGAGTCCCCCATCCTGCTTATGCTCAAACTTGAACAAGGCTCTTATAAGAGCTACGAGGCTGTCATCCAGGATGTTGACAAGCGGTCCGATGTCGTAAAACAGAAGATAAACACAGATACAACTATAGGCGATGATAAGTGGATCGTCTTATTGCTGCCGTCAAGTAAATTGCCAGCCGGGGATTATCAGATCAAGCTCAGTGGAATTACGGAACAGGGGGATAATGAGGTTATCGGGAATTATCCATTATCAGTACGGAATAGATGAAGGCTGTTATCGTATAATGGCGGCTGCAAAGGAGAATTCACAATGGATAAATTGCAAAGCAAAGGCCCGGATGAGGTTAACAGCGTTACTCCTAAAAAAAGTGCGAATAACTGGAAGTTATGTATCCCAGATAGATCACATCCAAGGGATTTAATAGCGACACCAAGCACGGTAATTTCTGAGGAGACATTAAGCCAGGAAGGCTTTAAGGAGGTGCCAATTACGGAAGCTTCTACAAAGACAAATGACTGGAAAATTAATATCTTTATGGCAGCGGACAATAACCTCAGCGAAGAAAGTATTTGGGCAATCCAGGAAATTAAAAACACCTCGCCAAAAGTCATTCTGGAAACTAACATACATCTTATGACTCGATCAAGAGTCATTTTCATTGAGGACGGCTCTGGTCAAAACCAGACAGGCCGGGGCGAGAACCCTAAGCCTATTGAAGATTATGATAATAATAAGAGGACACTTATTGAGAATTTTATTATAGAAAACGGTCCTTTTCAAGAAAATAAATCAGTGCTGATATTATCAGGTCACGGGAATGGAGCATTAGGAGATTTCTTATCTGGGGATAAAACGAATACGAACAATCCTCTTGGAATTAAAGAAACTGGTACAGCATTAAAAAATGGGTTAAGCAACTCTAAATTCGACATTCTCGGTTTGGATAGCTGTCTGATGGGAATGATAGAGGTATGCTATGAGCTAAGAGAACATGCTAAATACATAGTCGCGCATCAAGGATATGAAAGAAATACCGGATGGCCATACTTTGACATTATCACATCAATAGACAAGAATTGCACTAAAAATAGCCCTCGGGAAATAGCAGTCAAGATTGTAGAGCAATACATAAACTATTATTCCAGTTATAAGACGGCAGGCGTATCTGTAGATATAGCGACCTGCGATCTCAGTAAATTCAATGAACATTCCGGGTTGGTTAAAGCCATAAAAAAGTTAGTGAAATCATTGATAAGTGGACTAGACAATCAGGAGGAGAAGATCGCGAAGGACATACTGGATGCCACGATTCTGGCGCACTGGAAAGCTCAATCCTATAACAATGAGCAATACGTCGATCTCTGGGACTTTTGTTATCTCTTGTGCAAGCAACTAGAAGGTGCTGCAACATACCAGGAGATATATGAAAGTGCCAATGATGTAATGAAGAACATAAACGGCACTTACTTTAGCGGCAACAAACTGATGAAAGATGGCGGCGGGGCGGTATTAATATCCTGTTACAGTGGGCCGGCATTTCAGCATTCTCATGGGTTATCAATATATTTTCCATGGGAGCGTTCGGCTGTTGATAATGAGCTGAAACAATACAATAATCTTGAATTTGCAAAAACAACTAGATGGGGTGACTTCCTTAAAAAGTATTTAATCAGAAGTCAGCGTGAAGCGCGGCAAATAGATACCCATGGGCCTTCGTACAAAGAGGGAGCCCAGGGTCGCCATCAATTAATCCGCATACCATTGACGGACTTCTCCGAAACCGAGGTTCGATCGAATCCTAAATTGAATACGAGATCGAATCCCGAGTTGAATACCAAAGGGGGCATTAACATTGGGATATGGGTCAAGAATCATTGTGACACATATTACGAGTACGACTCAGAATGTGATATATCCAAGCTAAACACCCCGGGAGGTACATAGATCAATCCTCCCTCTTCATTTATGACTTCTGATGACCATCAGCGGCTGGCCGACAAAATGTCTCTTATTACTATTCTGCCTGTTGATGGCGGGTCAGAAACCGCCGCACAACATCCTGCCATCTTACAGGGCGCTGGCTGATAAAGAATCAACCAGACTGACGCTGAAGCACCCGATCCGCAAAAAGATATCCAGAAGATTTGCCCACCTCTATTCAATAAATCCCGGCGGCAATCAATATGCCAGTATCTTGATTCACTCGCGGGGCGGAGCCCTGGGTATCACGCTATATAAGCCTAATGGCAGAATTAAAGCCAGATATCCATGTCCGGATATCGGAAAGGCCCGAATATCGTTCATTGCGCAAAATGAAGGCAGCTATCTGTTAGAGATCTATTCGCTCGCGCATAATGAATCCGATACAGGAAATTATGAGCTGCAGCTGGATGAAATCAGACCTGCAACAGACAGAGATCTCGTAAAGACTGAATGGCATGGAGTCTTTGCGGAGGCCGAGCGAATAAGGTCGAAGATGACAATTGAATCATCCTTTATAGCTCTCGATAAGTTCAAGCAGGTCCTGTCACATTGGAGGCGCTCAGAAGAACAACGTGAAGAGGCCATCACGCTATATGCCATTGCATCGACTTATCGTCTTATGGGAGAAAACCTGAAGGCGAATAAATTCTACACGGACGCATACTCGATCGCCGAGCAATGTGATTTCCCGGAACTGCAACTCGACGTCTTAACCAGTATGGCTTATCACAATGCTCAAAGCGGAGATCATCTGCGGGCTGGGGCGATCAGCAATCGGGCTTTTCAGCAACTTGAAAAAGCCGACGATGATTACGCCCGGGGCGAAACGATCTCGAATATGGGAGACATCTCATATGCCGCGGGGGAAAGACTTAAGGCGCTCGATTATTATTATCGCTCACTGCATCACTGGTGCGAAGTCGATGATTATACAGGCCAGGCCGGAGCGTTCAGGTCAATAGGCAACATCTTCTCCGAGTTGAGCAACAGTCAGGCTGCCTTCTTTTACTATGCCAGGTCATTGAATCTATGGCATCGCCTGAATAACAAAAAAGGTCTGAGCCAGACACTGATCGATATCGGGCACCTTTTCACAAAGCTTGGAGACATGCAGACGGCTCTGGATTATTACGATCGAGCGAGTCAATTAATCCAGCCTGTTGGAAATCACTTTGCGCAAGCCGCCATGCTGCAGGGTCAGGCATATGTATACAATACATTCAAAGACCATGAGATGGCCCTTGAATGCTATAAAAAAGCTCTGCGGATATGGAAAAAGATCGGCTATTACCAGGATGAAGCCGGAGCGCTGATTGTTATTGGGGAAATTCAGTACATCCTCAGGAACCATCAGGACGCTCTCAAATATTATACTGAAGCGCTGTCATTAATTCGAACGAAGACGGATTTGAAACTCGAGCCATACATATACCAGAACATCGGACTGGTTTATCAAGCGATGGGCGATCGTAATCAGTCTCTGAGCAATTTCGACATTGCGTTAAGCGGTTACAGAGCCAGCAGTAATAAGAGGGGAGAAGCTGAACTGTTAAACAATATCGGGGATTTATACTTCGAGAATGGTGAGATACAGCTCTCGACCAGGAAATACCAGGAAGCCCTGGCACTTAATCGGAGTGTCGGCGCTGTATTTGAAGAGTCTAAAACCCTGTTCAATATGGCAAAAGTCGGACAACAGGTTAAGCAGTATGATAAGGCCATATCGAATATTGAAGAGGCGATCAAACTCGTAGAGGTGCTGCGAAAGAAAGTCACCAGCTACCAGCTGCGGATGTCATATTTCGCTTCAATACAGCAATATTATGATTTTTATATGGATCTGCTGGTGAACCTCGGGGATCAACCTGCAGATCAATACCGCATCAAGGCTTTTGAAATCAGCGAGCGTGCCCGGGCTCGAAATATGCTCGAAATACTCAATGATGTCGGAAAGGATCGCGTCGGAGCAGGCAATCCGGAAAAAACCGCCTTGATAGAACCCAACCCTCTAAATTTACGCGAGATACGTGAGCAAGTACTTGAAGACGACAATACGATGCTACTTGAGTACAGACTTGGAGAGAAGAGGAGTTATCTTTGGGCCATCACACAAGACAGTGTGACGTTCAGCCTGCTCCCCGGTCGTTCCACGATCGAGCCCAAAGCCGAGGCGCTGATCAAACTGCTGCAAGAGGAGGATAAAATCGATTCGGATTTCTGGCGGATGGCGGGGGATCTGAGCGGCACACTTCTTGGCCCGATTGAATATCAACTGAAAGCGAGAAGGTTATTGTTTGTTGTCGAAGGAACATTGCAATATCTTCCATTCGGCGCTCTCCCCTACCCGCAACACGATTCGCCTTCCGCCCAACCATCCGATGGACTGAATTCCATGAGACCTAGATTATTGATCGACGATCACGAAGTTGTGAGCATGCCCTCTGCCTCGGCTTTGGCGGTCCTCAGGCGTCAGATCAAAAGTAGAACGCGGGCCGGTAAGCACATTGCCGTGATCGCAGATCCCGTTTTCAACGACCATGACATTCGAATTATATCGACCGATCGAAAACCCGCCGAAAATCCTGCTCAGTTGCAGGAACTCTATCGGATGCTCGGAGATACGGATGATGCCGATACCAGCAAGGAAATCCCAAGGCTTCAATCCACCATCTACGAGGCCGAAGAGATTTTGAAACTGATTCCAACCGAAGATGGCTTAAAGATGATGGGATTTGATGCAAACAGGGCGAATGTCATGGGCTCGAAGTTGAGCGATTACAGGATCGTTCATTTTGCCACTCATGGTCTTATCAACAGCGCGCACCCTGAATTTTCCTGCATGGTTCTTTCCATGTTTGATGACAGAGGTCAATCTCAAAATGGTTTTTTACGATTATCAGACATCTATAACATGAACTTATCTGCCGATCTGGTTGTGCTTAGCGCTTGTCGCACCGCACTGGGAAAGGACATCAAGGGAGAAGGGGTGATCGGTTTAACTCGCGGTTTCATGTATGCCGGCGCAGCGCGCGTCATATCGAGTTTATGGAAGGTCAGGGATCAGGCGACAGCGGAATTTATGAGCTTGTTTTATAAGAAGATGTTACACAGAAACCTGAGCCCGTCCGCAGCCCTCAGAGAGACCCAACTCGAGTTCCGTAAACATAAGCGCTGGAACTCTCCATATTACTGGGCCGCGTTCACCATTCAAGGCGAATGGAATTGAGATCCCCTTAACCCGTCAGGATCAGGCAGGTTAATCGCCGTCAAAACTCCTGCCGATTCCGGATTATCCCAAAACATCCACCGTGATATATTCAGAATTCCATTTCTCGTACGCTCCCGGCAAAAAGCATACTGTATTGTGCAGTCAGGTTATTTTCAGCAGGTAAGAAAAAGCGTCCTCAGCCAGGGTCGCAGTGGGAAACAGGCAAAACACCCGGGTTGCCTCAGTTACTTAAAAACTGATGTTACGCAAAAGAGTCCTTTAAAATCGATTTGACAAAGTTTGAGGTTGCTCAAGCATATTCGTTCTGTGAGCCTGCAACGCAGGCGAAAGAATACAGCCCGGGGTGGAGCGAGGCCGCCAGGCCGAGCGAAGCCCCAGGTCCCATTCCACCAAAATTGGCAAGCCCACGAAGTGGGCGATAGCCTGAGCGGAAGAGTCAGGCGTAATCGAAAAATCTGCCGCCCATTTCATGGGCTTGCTGAAATGACGATGCCAATACCCGGGGTTTCGTTCGGCTTGGCGGCCTCACTTCACCCCGGGCTCTATTCTGCCCACCCGCTTCGCGGGTTCGGGAATGATCAAGCAATTTCCAGTAATTGTTTATGCGTAACATCAGTTTAAAATTCTTCGGAAGCGTACAAGAGTGTATCGAAAGTTATCGCGTTAGTTGAGGTGGCGCCCCATCCCCCTGTTTTTCATTTGGGCGTCACCTCGCGGATCAGTCTTGAGCCCCATGGACACCAGGTATTTCCCGGCAAAAACGCTCCTCCGACCTCGGCGAGGTGCTCTTCGATATATCGCATCGAACCGTCACACACCTCAATCGCTAAATCAAAAAAGCTGATCGTCGCCGGATCGAGATGATAGCTCCACTGAGCATTCCAGGGAATCGCCGATTTGACGATGGTCCCCATGACATGTTGACGTTGAGTAGTCTCGCCTCTCAGCAGATCGCGCGCATGCTGGATTCTCGCCGGATCGGTTAGTTTGATGACAAAAGTATCACTGATCGGCGGAGAGTCGAATTCGAACCAGGCTGCCGGATGTATTTCATCCATCATGATCGTGACAGTATTTGCAGGCTGCCCATCGACTGTCAGAACAACATCAACCTCGCCTCGCCCGGCAAGGCTGCGCGGCAGGATAAGATTGACCTGATCGAGACCGGAGAAATCCGCCTGCGGACCGGCATAGGCGACCGTCGCGTTCACTCCGCCGATCGTCGCTGTCACGTTCGAAAGAGCACTGCGGGACCGAATGCCTGTACCATAAAGAATCAGAAATAGTTGATCTGTCTCCTCTCCGGGATGGATCAGGGTGGGAACGAACCGATTCTGCGATTGATCGAACTGTGCGACTGATTGAAAAATCCGGGAGTTATCAGATCTTACCCGCAGCACAACCGCATTCGCCACGTCTTTGCCGTCGGCATTTGCCGAAAACAGCCCTGGAGCGACCGCCGCGATATTCGCCGGTCCTTCAGCAGAGCTGACCTCGCCGGCATTCAGTCGCACCGTCACCGCACCGGAGGCCGTTCCGGCAGGCATCAGATAATTGACCTGATCGGGTGAGACGAAAAAGAGCGGCGCCAGTCGCTCGACCTGATTGCCGTCGATGACGCGAACCTCGGTTCCCGCAAGCCTGGTGGGCAGGGGTTGTCCGGTTGCGATTTCCGTACTCGACGCAAGTGAGGTTCCGAATGCCGCGACGATCGAATCAGGCGCCAGCGCCAGGCTCGAATAACTCGCGGCGGAGACGCTGGTCAGCAGCCTTGTCGGAACAAGCGTGGCGCGCACCACAGATTCAGGCTGCCCCTGATCTTCCAGTGTGACGTACATCCAGACTCGACCGTCAGGCATCTGGACCAGCGTCGGGTCAAAAAACCCTGACGCTGTCGCGGAAAAGACGGTCGGCTCGATCGCGGCGCCCTGATTGAGCGGAGAGAACACTCGCCCGTCATCGCTGCCGAAGAGATAGAGCTTCTTCAACCTCATCGTCACTGCAAGGTAGCCGCCTGAAGTAAGCTTGACGACCGCCGGATCGACATTTGTGTTCCCGGGTCCCGGAGCCGGGACGTTCAAATCCCCGAAAGGATCGTCGAACTCGAAACTGAAACTCGCTCCACCGTCGCTGGATATCGCAGTTCTGGAATTCTGACGCTGGGCTCCGCGTGCAACATAGACCATTCGCAGATTTCCGTCATTTGTCGGATAAACGTCGGGGACGCCCAGAAACTGGTTATCGGCGAGAGCGCCTGAAAAGACCGGCTGAACCGGATCGCGTGTGAAAATGCCCGATTGATTCCTGCGCAATCTGAAGACGGCCGATTGATTGACGCCAGGCGGAGCCAGCCCGAGCACATATAATTCAGGAACTCCGCCCGTTGTTTCGCGCGGAATGGTCTCTGTCGGGGCGAATCCCGTCCCGTTCAACGCCGATCCAAGTCCCGGGATCGACTCTGAAACGGTGTCGTTTTCGCCACTTTGTGAACGGAAGAGACGAATGCCGCCGGAGCCTCCGACTATCAGCCAGACTTCGTTATTGACGCGACCGACATTCGGGATGCTCGCACTCGGAACGCGAAAGCCGTTATCAGGCTTGACCGTCCAGGTCGTCGTTTGAGCGATAGCCTGTCCAGCGCTTAAAGACAAGAGTACCAATACCTGAAAGACCCTCTTCAGCCAGGCTTCCAAAAACGATGATGGCATACAAATTTCTGTCAACATAAGCAGCTCCCTTGGTTCGTACGTTGACGCAATCCGGGCGCTCGGAGTTGCCTGAAACAAGCCTGTTTTCCCCTGAGCGATGAATATAATGAAAGGGCGCGTGGAATCCCGCCTAAAGGTGATTGAGTATCCGGAAAAAAAAATTTTGGGGGTTAAGGTGGGGGGGAACGGCCCATGAGAACCTGATTTCCGTAATCTTTGCCCTGCGGCCTTGGTCTGCGCATCTTCGCGGCCTCTGCGATTAACTTTTTTTCCAGTCTTGAATACAAGATAATTTAGTTTACAAAGTATTCAGGCTATTGATCGATACTAATTAAAGGCTGAGCGCCTCCGACAACAGTTTCGCCTGTTCAAGGTTGTGGATGGTATAGGACCCTGTGGCCGGGCTGGCGCTCGACGAGCGGCCGACATAGCGAAGTTCCTGCCGGTCCTTCAGCAGGGCTTCCAGGCGAGGACGCATGAAATTCCATCCGCCCATGTTCTTCGGCTCTTCCTGAACCCAGACAAGCTCATCGGCATGCGTATAGGCAGTCAGCCACTGGACCAGCAATGTTTGCGGAAACGGGTAGAATTGTTCGAGGCGAAGAATCGCGATCCGGCCGTCATTGGACTTCTCGTGCTCGGCCAGCAGATCGTAATAGACCTTGCCGCTGCACAGGATGACACGTTTGACGCCTGAAGGATCGACCGCATCGCCGATGACCGGATAGAAGCCGCCGCTCGTAAATTGATCGAGCGATGAAGTCGCCTGCGGCAGTCTGAGCAGGCTCTTCGGAGTCATAACCGCCAGCGGCTTGCTGATCTCCTGCCTGACCTGGCGTCGAAGCAGATGAAAATACTGAGCCGGCGTCGTCGGGTAACAGACCTGCATGTTGTCCTCGGCGCAGAGCTGCAGGAACCGTTCCAGCCGGGCGCTCGAATGCTCTGGCCCCTGCCCTTCGTACCCGTGCGGTAGAAGCATGACCAGCCGCGAACGCTGCTTCCATTTATCTTCCGACGGCGCGATGAACTGATCGATGATGACCTGCGCGCCGTTGGCGAAATCACCGAACTGGGCCTCCCAGATCGTCAGGTCATTCGCGGCGACGACCGAGTAACCGTACTCGAATCCAAGCACTGCTGATTCGGAGAGGGAACTGTCGACGACTTCGAAGATTGTGCCTTCCGTGCGGAGCGATTCGAGCGGAACCCAGGATTGCCCGGTGCGAGTGTCATAAAGTATAGCGTGACGCTGGCTGAATGTGCCTCGCCCGCAATCCTGTCCCGAAAGACGGACCGAAGTCCCCTCTTTGACCAGTGATCCGAAAGCCAGGCCTTCGGCGAATCCCCAGTCGACGAGGACCTCGCCTTCTCCCATCTTGGCGCGTCGCGACATCTGGCTGACCATCTTCGGATTGAGAGTGAAGCCCTGCGGAACAAGTCCCATCGCGCGTGAGACATCATCGAGCACGGTGCGCTCGACGCCCGTCTGCAGAATCTCGGATCCATCGAGCTCGGGCTGTTCTTCGGGCAGTCTGGTCGTCGGCTTGATTCGCGCGACGATCTCTTTGGCTCCGATCATCGCATTCTCATAGCGGCGCCAAAGCTGTTCAATCATCTGGTCGACATCTTCCTGATTAACGACGCCTTCGCGGACCAGCTGCCGCGCATAAAGTTCACGTATGCCGGGATGATCCTTGACCCGCTGGTACATCAGCGGCTGCGTGTAACTCGGCTCGTCACCTTCGTTATGACCGTGGCGACGGAATCCTACAAGGTCGATGACCACGTCCTTGTGAAATTTCATTCTGAAATCGATCGCCATCTGCAGCACGTTGTATGCCGCTTCGACATCATCGGCATTGACATGGAAGATCGGCAACTGAGTCATCTTGGCGACGTCGGTCGAATAGATCGACGAACGGCTCGAGGTCGGCGAAGTCGTGAATCCGATCTGGTTGTTGATGATGAAGTGGATCGTTCCGCCCGTCCGATACCCCTTCAGATCGGCGAGGTTGAGCGTTTCAGTCACGATGCCCTGACCCGCAAATGCCGCGTCTCCGTGGATCAGAACAGGCATGATCTTGTCGCGGGAGTCTTCGCGTGTCTGGCCGCCAACCGCGAGTTTTTCCTGTCTTGATCGAGCCATCCCTTCGACTACCGGATCGACGAATTCGAGATGGCTCGGATTCGGCGAAAGCGTCAGTTTTACCTGACGATCTTCAAGCTCGCGCAGACCCGTTGCTCCCTGGTGATATTTGACGTCGCCTTCATCAGCCGGAAAATTGGGATGCACCGAGCCCTCGAATGACGTGAAGATGCGTTCGCTGAAATTCCCTATGATGGTGGCAAGCACCGTCAGACGCCCGCGGTGAGACATCCCAAGGAAGATCTCATCTATGCCTCGATCAGCCGCGCCAAGAATCAGCTGATCGAGCACTGCGATGATCGATTCTCCGCCCTCGACCGAGAAACGCTTCTGCCCGAGATATTTCGTATGCAGAAACTTCTCGAACTGCTCGGCTGCGACCAGTTTATGCAGCAACTGAACCTTGACATCTTTGGGTATCGGCTCGAAATCGCGCTCGATCCGCTCACGAATCCATTGCTTCTGCTCTCTGCTCTGAATGTGCCGGCTTTCGGTGCCGACCTTGCCGCAATAGAACTTGATGAGCATGGCCCAGATTTCGCGCAGCGTGGCGTGTTCTTTGCCGCCCAGTCCGCCGCAATAGAATTCACGATCGAGGTCCCAGATCGAGAGGCCGTAGGTTTCGATATCCAGCTCGGGATGCTCATAGACCGGCACCATGTTGAGCGGATCGATATCGGCGATCAGATGGCCGCGAACCCTGTAGGCATTGATCAGATCGAAGATCTGGGCCTGTTTTTTGATCTGCTTGCGCTCGCTGTCGATCCCGGAGAGCAGCGGGTTGACATCGACCGACCAGCGGAGCGGCCGGTAGGCGATGCCCAGATCGGCGAATATCTCGTCATAAAAATTGTGCTTGCCATTGAGCAGTTCGTGGATGTGCGCGAGATAGAGCCCCGATTCAGCACCCTGTATGATCCGATGATCGTATGTACTGGTCAGCGTCAAGAGCTTGCTGATACCCAGCTGAGACATGGCCTCATCGGTCATGGCTGCATATTCAGGCGGATATTCGATCGCTCCGGTCGCGATGATCGCCCCCTGTCCGGCCATCAGTCGCGGACTGGATGCGGTCGTGCCGATCGTCCCGGGATTGGTCAGCGATATCGATGTCCCCTGAAAATCACTGACCTGCAGTTTGCCGTCGCGAGCCCGAATGACAATATCCTGATAAGCTTCGACAAACTTGGAGAAGCTGAGATGATTTGCGCCCTTGATGTTCGGGACCAGCAATGTTCGCGTCCCATCCTTTTTCTGCACGTCGACAGCCATGCCGAGATTCACCTCGGACCGGCGAATTCGATAGGAAACCCCGTCCGTTTCCTGATACCCGTCATTCATCTGAGGGTATTTTTCGAGCGCCTTGAGCATCGCCCATGCGATGTAGTGGGTGTAGGATGTTTTTGCCTTGCCCTGAGCATTCTGATGTCGATTGATCCAGCTTCGATTCTCGTCGAGCAGCTTGATCTGTACCTGACGGATAGATGTCGCCGTCGGAACCCCCAGCGAGGTCTCCATATTTTCGACGATCTTGAGCGCGGGGCCGCGAATCTGGACTTTCTCTTCGACTGAAGGCTCTGCCGGCGCCGGAGTGGGTTGAACGGCGGGCCCCTTTTCAGGTGCTGCCGCCGCGACTGCCGGGGCCGTAACCGCCACGGGCGCGCCGTTGACCGGCATCACCGGAACCGGGACACCAAGTATCCGGGAGAAATATTCGCTCCATTCCTCCCCCACTGTAGCTGGATTGGCCTGAAACTGCCGAAGCAGATCCTCGACATAGGTGGCGTTGGCGCCAAAATCATTCGATATTTTTTGCGCTATCTCTCTCTCGTCTCGCATAACTGGTGATGCATCCTTTTCTCGGCCTTCTTTGGGCTCATGATTACTGTCTGGTCAAGTATTACATCCTACAATATCTTTGCAAAATTGAAAGCATGGAGTACCGTCCTGAGGCGTGTTTCGCTTGACGCTCAAGCGGCCCGGAGCTTTATCATGAGTTTCCTTAAAATACAGGTCAACAAATCAGCGAAGCGCAAAAGGATCGAGGATAAAGCCGTCTCAAGGCGATACTCCGGACTGAGGGCCACAACATTGGGATTTTACGCAAAACACATTTTTCCTCGACTGCTGGATTGGAGTCTGGGCTCGCCCGAGATGGGTAAATACAGGCGCAAGGCCCTCGATCATGCGCGAGGGCGAACGCTCGAGATCGGCTTCGGGACCGGACTCAATCTTCCCTGGTATCCTGACGAGGTGACTCAGCTGACGGTCTTCGACTCGGAGAACATGCTGCCGGAACTGGTCGAGAAGCGAATCTCTCAATCATCGATCCCGGTCACCCGGCTGCAATTGGACGCCTCAGGGCACCTGCCCTTTGATGACCACAGCTTCGATACAGTCGTAACGACCTTTACATTATGCTCGATCGAGAATCTGCCGGCAGCGCTGTCGGAAGTTCGCCGCGTCCTGAAACCCGATGGGCGATTCATCTTCATGGAACATGGCCGTAGCGACAGCTCACAGATCGCCCGTTGGCAGGACCGCCTCAATCCAATTCAGAAAGCGATCGGCGTCGGATGCAATATGAACAGGCGAATCGACGATCTGATTCGCGAAGCCGGATTCGAGATCAATTCGCTCGATCGCTTTCTGATGCCCAAAACTCCACGACTGCTGGCCGAGATGTACCGCGGCATCGCAACCATTAACGAATAACTGGAGACTTAAAATTACAATGCCCAGAAACCTGCTGATTATGATCGCTCTGGCCTGCTGCATCGCCGGAATGGTGGCGTTTTATGTGACGCGCGGCGAAAGACAGACTGCCACAAATGTCGTCGCCGGTGGCCCGATCGACGAATCGAAACTGATCGATTTGACCTGGAATTTCGATGACCGGACGATCTACTGGCCGACCGCCAAACCATTTCAGTGGGAGAAGGAGTCGTGGGGGAAATCGGCCGGAGGTTTCTGGTATACCGCGGCACGTTATTCCGCCAGCGAACACGGAGGGACGCACCTCGACAGCCCCGTTCATTTCGCCGAGGGTAAAATGCATATGGACGAGATTCCAGTCACGAAACTGGTCGGCCCTGGCGTGGTTATCGACATCTCAGTCTCATGTGATAAGACCCCTGATTATCTGCTCTCGGTTGAGGATATAACCGCCTGGGAGAACGAGCATGGTCGAATCCCCGAGCAATCGATCGTCATCATTCGCACAGGATGGGGCAGGTTCTGGCCCGACAGGAAACGATATCTTGGCTCCGATGTTGCAGGGGACGTCGCCAATCTCCACTTTCCCGGCATCTCGCGTCAGGCGGCTGAATTCCTGGCCAAAGATCGCACAATCGACGGAATAGGAATCGACACCGCCAGCCTGGATCACGGCCAGTCAAAGGACTTCATTGCACATCAGATTCTTAACGGAGCAAACATCTACGGACTTGAGAACGTCGCGAATCTGGAGAAATTGCCGGCCACAGGCGCCACGATCATCGCCATGCCGATGAAGATCAAGGGCGGAACCGGAGGCCCGGTTCGAATCATCGCTCTGCTGCCATGAATGAGTAGAAAGTGGAAAGTAAAAAGTAAAAAGTTTCCAGTTGGGAGGTTCCAGTTTCCAGTTTTCTGGACAGCAGCAGTTTCTTCCCTGTCAGACAGCTTGCGATTATAACTATTTGCAAAACTGTTGCAGACGACTGGAAACTGGAAACTTCTTCCCACTGGAGACTTATTACTGGAACCTGATATGAACTACAAGGACGTCTTCGAAGTCACTAAATTCAACCCCGAAAAGATGGCCAAAATCAATCTTTTCGAGACAAGCAACTTCTTCTGCGACGTATACTGCCTCGAGCCCGGTCAGCAGCAGAAGGCGCACGCGCACGAAAAAGAGGACAAATTGTATTATGTCCTCTCAGGTCGCGGCGAATTCATGATCGGTGACGAAACGCGGGAACTAAGCGAACACAAGATCGTCTTCGCCGAGGCGGGTAAAGTGCACGGCGTTCGCAACACCAGCGACGGGCGGCTGACGCTGCTGGTCTTTATGACTCCGAATCCGAACATCAAATAATGTAATGCAACTCATCGACATCTTTGATCTGTCCCTGATTGGACGCGCCGAAAAGAGCGCACTGGAGCACGAAGCGCACGCAGGTGGGATTCAAACGCTGACCTTCGGTGAGCTCGAAGCCCGTAGCAACAGGCTGGCCCGTTTGCTTGAAAAACGCGGAATCACACGCGGAGACCGGCTTGGATTCTTTCTGCCGAATCGCGTGGAGTTCATCGATCTTTTTCTGGCCTGTATCAAGATCGGAGCGATTGTCGTTCCGATCAACATTCTCTATCGCGAGCGGGAGATCGGCCACATACTGACGGACGCCGAGCCCAAAGCCGTGGTCACGACTCTTGATCTGGCCACGCATCTCCCTTCCGGTGTCGCTTCATACACAATCGACGAATTAAGTTCTGCCGCGGCAAATGAACCCGGCAATCGAGTACGCGTTGCTCTGGATGGCGATGATCCCGCGGCAATCGTCTACACTTCAGGCACCACCGGCCGATCGAAGGGCGCGATCCTGACCCATAACAACTTCGCGACAAACGCCGTCAATCTGCTGGTCTGCTGGAAGATAACAAGTGACGACCGTTACCTGGCCGTCCTTCCACTCTTTCACGTTCACGGACTGGGCAATGGGGTCCACGCATGGCTGGCGAGCGGGTGCCGCATGCGGTTGGCCGAACGTTTTGAAGCCACGCGGGCCATCGAATTGTTCGAGTCGTTTGAACCGACGCTCTTTTTCGGCGTGCCGACGGTCTATGTCCGCCTGCTCGAGATGCCCGGCGAAATCGCGCGTCGCATCGGAGCAAAGATGCGGCTCTTCGTTTCAGGTTCAGCGCCTCTGCCGGCAAATGTCATGGAGGAATTTCGCGACAAATTCGGCCATACGATCCTCGAACGATACGGCATGAGCGAAACGCTCATGAACATCAGCAATCCATACGAGGGCGAGCGACGTCCGGGTTCGGTGGGATTTCCGCTCCCAGGGGTATCGGTCAGGCTGCTCGATGGTGAATTAAACCCGGTTGGCGACGGCGAAATCGGTGAGGTTTATGTCAGCGGCCCGAACGTTTCTCCGGGTTACTGGCGGAGGCCCGAAGCGACGGCCGAATCGTTTGTGACGATCACGAATTTCGCGGGCAGGCTGGAGGCCTGGTTTCGCACGGGCGATCTGGGGCAGCGCGCCGGCGACGGGTATGTCACGCTCTGCGGGCGCAGGACCGATCTGATCATCTCAGGCGGGTTCAATATCTATCCGCGCGAGATCGAGGAATTTCTGCAGGAACAACCTGGCATACGAGAAGCCGTCGTTTGCGGCGTACCTGATGAGCGCCGCGGGGAGCTGCCCGTTGCATGGGTCGTGGCCGATGATCCATTCGAACCCGAAAGGCTCGAAGAAGCCTGTCGCGAAGCCTTCGCTTCATTCAAGATTCCGCGCGCATTCGTTCGCGTTGAAAGTCTGCCCCGAAACGCTCTGGGCAAGATTCAAAAACACCATCTTCCACCGTGGACTCGGGCATGAACCCTTCTCTCGCTTCCCTGATTGCACTGCTCATCGCGATCATTCTTTCGATAGCCATGCGAATCAATGTCGGCGTGGTCTCGATTGCGCTGGCCTGGCTGGTCGGCGTCTACATCGCCGGATTGAAGGTCGATGCGATCCTCTCGGGTTTCCCATCATCGCTTTTCATCACCCTGACAGGGGTTACGCTGCTCTTCGCCTGCGCAGAAGCGAACGGAACGCTGAAATCGCTCGCCGATGGCACGGTCAACGTCGTTCGGGGCAATCGAAAAATGCTGCCACTGCTCTTCTTCCTGCTCGGGTTTCTGGTTTCGACCGTCGGCCCCGGAGCGATCTCGAGCGTCGCGCTGATTGTTCCGCTGGCCATGGTTATCGGAGATCGCGCGGGACTATCGCCGCTGCTGACATCGCTCATGGTCGCCAATGGAGCGAACGCCGGAAATCTCTCACCGGTCAGTGCTGTGGGAGTCATCGCCAACACGAAGATGGCCGAAGCCGGAATCGGAGGCCACGAATGGAAGGTCTGGGGCGCCAACTTCACCGCTCACCTGCTGGTGGCCGCCGCAGCCTGGCTGCTTTTCGGCAGAAAACCCGCGGAAACCGATCCAGCAGCGACAGGCGACGAGGCGACGCGAGAGCCATTCACGCCCTGTCAGATGATCACGATAGCGGTGATCGGGCTCTGGATTATCGGCGCTCTGGCTGCCAAATTGAATCTCGGGCTCAGCGCTTTCGCCGCCGCATCGCTGTTGCTGCTCGCTCGATGCGCCGATCAGAAGAAAGCCCTGGCCAGAGTTCAATGGGGAGTCATCATTATGGTGACGGGAGTTTCGGTACTCATCTCTTTACTGGAAAAGACAGGCGGGATGGAGCTCTTCACATCACTGCTCGCGCGACTGGCGACTCCGGGAAGCATCAACGGGGTCATCGCATTCGTGACCGGCGCGATCTCGACATACAGCAGCACTTCGGGCGTCGTGTTGCCGGCCTTTCTGCCGACTGCGCCTCTGCTCGCCAGTCAGCTTGGCGGCGGCGATCCGCTCGCCATCGCATTGAGCATCAATGTCGGTTCGTCGATCGTCGACGTTTCACCGCTCTCGACGCTCGGCGCACTGTGCCTGGCAACTGTTCACGATCCTGCCACGGCGCAGCAGCTCTTCAGGCGCCTCATGCTCTGGGGTTTTTCCATGACCCTCATCGGAGCCGCCTTCAGCCAGCTCTTTGCCGGATTTATTGCGCGGTTGTAGCAGATGACGCTTAAGATGAGTCCGGTCGCTAACGCTCCCGGTTCCGTACCTGCTACATTTAAATTTGACTGGCTGATTCACTGTCAAGGAAGAAGGCGACATTCGGATGAGTGCGCAGAATCGAGGCGGGACAGTCCTTCGAAACAGGTCCCAGCAAAGCCTCTCGCATTGACACGGCTTTCTCTGCACCCGTTGCCAGAATAAACAAGGCGTTACAAGAAAGTATCACAGGCATGGTCAGCGTGATCCAGGTCTGTCGAAACGGGCCCTGTCGAACGATCCTGACCCTCGCCGTCTCGTCGAAATCGCTTTCGGCTTTCAACAGCCCGCCCACGCTCCCGCCATCTCCGATGCCGAGTACGGCGAAGTCCGGCGGACGGGAATTCAAGAGAGCTCCGTAATTGGTGCAGACGGCTTCAGGATTGGCTGCCTCTCCGCGAATTCCATGAAATTCGGCCATCGGCACCTGTTTGACCAGATTGTCTGTCAGGAACCGGCGCCGTGAAACCTTAGAATTCTCATCCTCCCCCAGAATTTCGGCAAGCTGGAGTCCAATCACCAGCGTCCAGGGGATGCCACTGGTCTCGCAGAGCCTGTTCCACATCCCGATGTGCGTCTCGTCGGAATCGAATATCCCGAGCGCCCGACCCGACGACTCGACCAGTCGCCGCATCTCAACCACAACCGATTCGGCCGCGGCCTCGCTCGCCTGAGCAGCAGTCTCATAAATCCGCAAGTCCATACGTCTCAGATCAGAGCATATACCAGGGCCGGGCTGAGAGTGATTCATCCTCGGCATCACGGTCCTGCGCCACATTGAAAACACGGCGCGACGGCAGCTCGATTGCCGACAACACACCCGTCAAATAAGCGCCCGTATCGATCCCGATCAGCGAATCACGCATCCATACCTTCTCCCGCTGACCGAAAACCATCCCGGTAATCGTATGACCGAAAACGACCGTCTTGCCACTGTATTCAGCAAAGAAATGGCGATTTCGCGCCCAGTAGAGTTCCGGACTCTCGGGCGATTCGCCTGGATGCAGGAACTGTCCCCCCTCGCCTTCCGGAAGCGAAGCGTGAACGTAGATCGCATGGTCATCTTCAAACCATGTCGGCAGCGAAGCCAGAAAATCCCAATGCTCCTCCGGAACATCGAAATTGCCATCATCGTCCATGTAACTCTGGAGCGTCTCAATCCCGCCGTTGTAATACCAGAGCTCTGCCTGTTCGCTTTCAGGGTGGGCCAGCGCGGCCAGCATCATAGCCTCATGATTGCCGCGAATTACAACAACACGGGCCGGCGCCTCTCGCTTCAATTCTATCGCTTTCGATACCACACCTCTGGAATCCTCTCCACGATCGACAAGATCGCCGATCAAAATCAGACGATCCTCTCCGGCGCGGTACTCCATCACCTCCAGCAGGCGGTTGAACAGCGTCAGCTTCCCATGTATGTCTCCAACAACCAGCGTTCGCATAGTGCGCAATATTATTCAAAAGGCCTTGAAAAGAAAAATTGAAAAAGTAGATAGTAGAAAGTACAAAGTATAAAGTATAAAGTAATAATCCTGATACTTTATACTTTATACTTTGTACTTTCTACTAACAGGCGGAATGCAATGTCATCGGTCTTCACCGTTGCTAATTTTCTGACCATCCTCAGGCTGATACTGATCCCGGTCTTCATATCGGCGCTCTTCTACCAGCAATTCGTCTGGGCGCTGGCGATCTTTCTGGTCGCGGCTGTGACCGATGGTTTGGACGGGCTGGTCGCACGAAATTTCAATCAGAAGACGCAACTGGGCGCAATCCTTGACCCGATGGCCGACAAGCTGCTGCTGGTCAGCGCTTTCATCACTCTGTCGCTGCCGCGATTCACAATCACTGATCCGATACCATTCTGGCTGACCGCCACAGTCATCAGCCGCGATGTCTTCATCGTACTCGGAGCGCTGGTCATTAATATGACGACCGGATTCAGCAAATTCCGACCATCGGCGCCCGGCAAACTCAATACGCTGGTTCAGATAGTGATGATCGTATTTTTTCTGACCGCCAACGCCTTCGACTTTTTCACGCAATACCTGCCGGCTGTCTTTTACGTGACACTTGGAATGGCTGTTTTTTCAGGGCTTCATTATATTTTTCACGTCAACAGGCTGATCAACGAGGAGAACTAATGCCGAAAACCACCCAAACGGGGGGGCCGCAGCAAAGCCCTATCTACTGGATGCGATGGATTCCGGCCGCTCTGGGAATCCTTGTCCTGCTGACGGTGCTGCTGGTGAGCGGTCAGATCATCCTGGTGCCGCTTCTCATCTCACTGGCGCTGGCCTACCTGCTCTCACCCGTGGTCGACATGTTCGAGCGCAGGGGCTGGTCGCGCTCATCATCCGTGCTGCTGACCTTGACGGCCGCCACCGTCGCTTTCATTCTGATCCTGATCTTCATCCTGCCCAGCTTCTGGGAGCAGCTCACCAAGTCGTACAATCAGGCGAAGGAGCTTGTCTCCGATCCATCCCGCGTCGAACCCCTCATCAACCGCATCAAAGCGACCAGCCCCCAAATCGCCAAACTGTTCGAACGACTGCAGGATCCTCAGGAGCTGGAACGTATTCGCGGATACGCTTTCGGCTGGCTTCAAAGCGGGCTCTTTCGCCTCGTCGATGTCACGGCTTCGATTCTCGACCTGCTGCTGATACCGTTCTTTCTCTACTATCTGCTGGCGGATTACGCAGCCATGCGCGAACGCATCGAAAGGCTCATCCCGCCCAGGTTCCGATCCATCGCCACTGACCTGCTCGGAAAGATCAATCATGTGCTCTCGTCCTATGTCCGCAGCCAGCTCCTTATCGCACTGGTCATGGGCATGCTTTATACAGTCGGATTCCTTGGCTTGCGCGTCCCCCTCGCCCTGACTCTCGGCATGCTCTCGGGCCTGCTCAACTTCGTCCCCTATCTCGGAACCCTCATCGGCATGGGATTGTCTCTCGCCTTCGTCGCTCTGGACGGCGCCGGCATCGGCCGTTTCATCGGTGTCATCGCCGTCTTCATCATCGTTCAAAGTGTCGAGGGCTACTACCTCACTCCCAGACTGCTCGGCAGCAGACTCAATATGCATCCGCTCTGGGTCCTCGTCGCCATCATGATCGGCGGAAACCTCTTCGGACTGCTCGGCATCATCCTCGCCGTCCCTGTCATCGCCGTCGCCAAGGTACTGCTCGCCTTCCTTGAAGACCTCTACCAGGAAACAGATTTCTACCGCCATTCCAACCTCAGCATCATAGCCGATTCCCAAAAACTGATCACTCAGGATACAGATATCGAACACTCCCGCCGCGCCATTATTACCACCAGCGAAATCAGATCCCGTATCAAAGATAAAAACATTCCCCCATCTGATTGATTCAAAAGAGCTTATACAAATTAAATCAAAAAACTTGACAATGACGCACTCAACTCTTATACTGCAACCGCTTTTATTATTTGGAGAAGATGTAGAAGCTTGTATCACGAGGCGCGCGAATTGCGCGAGAGAAACAAAGGTTTTAGAGTTTATTCATAAGAACACAGGTGCCAGGTTCAAAGCCAGGCATCGCGGGAGGCAGAATGAGCAAAGTTATTGGAATCGACCTTGGGACGACGAATTCGGTTGTGGCCATCATGGAAGGCAGTGAGCCGGTCGTCATCACGAATTCCGAAGGAGGCCGAACGACGCCGTCCGTGGTCGGGTTCACCAAGGATGGGAATCGGCTGGTCGGGCAGGTGGCCAAGCGCCAGGCGGTGACAAATCCGGAAAACACGATCTATTCGATCAAACGTTTTATGGGTCGTCGCTTCGATGAGGTATCGGGGGAGATCAAGCAGGTGCCATACCATGTCGGCAAGATCGCAAACGGAGATGTTCGCGTAGTGGTCGACGGCAAGGAATACTCGCCGCCGGAGATCTCCGCCATGGTTTTGCAGAAGCTGAAACAGGCTGCTGAAGATTATCTCGGGCAGAAGGTGACTCAGGCGGTCATCACCGTGCCGGCGTATTTCAACGACGCGCAGCGACAGGCGACCAAGGACGCAGGCAAGATAGCCGGTCTGGAGGTCATGCGAATCGTCAACGAACCGACGGCGGCGGCACTGGCCTACGGTCTGGACAAGAAGAAGGACGAAACGATCGCCGTCTTCGACTTCGGCGGCGGCACGTTCGACATCTCGATTCTGGAAGTCGGTGAGGGCGTGGTCGAGGTCAAATCGACCAATGGCGACACGCACCTGGGCGGCGACGACATCGACGAGCGACTGATCCAATGGATCACCGATGAATTCAAGAAGGACCAGGGCATCGATCTGTCGAAGGACAAGATGGCTTTGCAGCGGCTGAAAGAAGCCGCCGAGAAGGCGAAGATCGAACTCTCTTCGACCATGGAGACGGAGATCAACCTGCCGTTCATCACGGCCGACCAGTCGGGACCGAAGCATCTGGTCATGAAATTGACCCGGGCCAGGTTCGAATCGCTTGTCGACGACCTGTTGCAGCGAACGCTCGAGCCGTGCAAGAACGCGCTCAAGGACGCCAATCTGACCGCGGACAAGATCGACGAGGTCGTGCTGGTGGGTGGATCGACGCGCATCCCGAAAATTCAGGAGATGGTCAAGAACTTCTTCGGCAAGGATCCACACAAGGGCGTCAACCCGGATGAGGTCGTGGCGGTCGGCGCAGCGGTGCAGGCCGGCGTGCTTTCGGGCGACGTCAAGGACCTGCTGCTGCTCGACGTGACCCCGCTGAGCCTCGGCATCGAGACTCTCGGCGGCGTCTTCACCAAACTGATCGAGCGCAACACCACGATTCCGACGCGCAAGAGCGAGGTCTTCTCGACGGCTACCGACAACCAGACATCCGTCGAAGTCCACGTATTGCAGGGTGAAAGGTCGATGGCCGGAGACAATCGCACGCTCGGCAAGTTCCACCTCATCGGCATTCCGCCGGCCCCGCGCGGCGTCCCCCAGGTTGAGGTCACTTTCGACATCGACGCCAACGGCATCGTCAACGTCTCGGCTCGCGATCTGGGAACCGGTCGCGAGCAGAAGATCACCATCACGGCATCTTCCGGCCTCTCCAAGGACGAGATCGACAAGATGATGCGCGACGCTGAATCGCACACCGAGGACGACAAACTCAAACGCGAGGCGATCGAGAACAAGAACCGGCTCGACTCTCTCATTTATCAGACCGAAAAGACTATTACTGATAATCGCGAGAAGATCCCTGTCGGCACGATCTCCGAGGCTGAGACGATCATCGCCGATGCCAGGAAGGTGGTCGAGGCCAACGAATCCGATCAGTTCCAGACGCAGCTCGAGAACCTGACTCGCATTTCCCATCGCATCGCCGAGGCTCTTTACCAGCAGCAGGCGAGCGGCGACACTGCCGAAGCGGCAGGCGCGGGAGCTCAGGGTCAGGATTCCGGCGGCACGCCCAAATCCGGCGACGACGTCATCGACGCCGAATACATTGACGTCGACGAGAACAAATAACCGGAATTTCCTGATGGAGCCGCCGGGCGACAGAACCGGCGGCTCCGGTTTCCGGATTTTCCGCTCGAACCCGACAGCATTGATCGCTATGCCAAAGCAACATCGTCTGTTAAGCGAGCTGACTTCGATCGAACAACAGCTGTCTCAGCTTGTTCGCGGTCCAAATGTCTTCACCGTCGACCAGTCGAATGCCACATGGTCTCCACCCGTTGACATTTACGAAACCCCCGAGAGCTTCATCCTGACGGCTGAAGTCCCCGGCGTGAAGACCGGCGAAATCGATATCAAGGTGATTAACGGGAATCTCATTCTGCGCGGCGAGCGCCGCTGGGAGTCTGATGTGCACGGCGAACATTTCCACCGCCTCGAAAGCGCCTATGGCAAATTCGAACGCAGCTTCAGCCTCTCGGAACAGATCGACGCCGAACGAATCTCCGCCGAACTTGAACACGGAGTGCTGAAAGTCATCCTCCCGAAACGTCTGAAGGCGGAAAGCAAACAGATTGAGATAAATGATGAGTGATGAACGATGAATGATGAATTGAAGAGAATGACGAATCCCTGAAGTCCAGGCAACATCCTGATTCATCATTCACAATCCATCATTTATCTTAATTCATCATTCATCGTTCATCATTCATCATTAATTTTATGGCTCAACGGGAAGATTATTACAAAGTACTCGGCGTCAAACGCAATGCGACGCAGGACGAGATCAGAAAGGCATATCGTCGGCTGGCGCGAAAATATCATCCTGACGTGAATCCGGGAGATAAATCGGCCGAGGACAAGTTCAAGCAGCTTTCGGAAGCTCATGATGTCCTGTCGGACGCAAAAAAGCGCGAGATATACGACAAATATGGATCGTACAGCGAGAGCATAAAAGATGCCGCTGCGAAAGGCGCAGGGGCCCCTGGCGGATTTGATTTCGACTGGACGGTCTTCTCGAGGCAGCAAGGCGGGCCGGGCGGGCCGGAACCCGCAGGTGGACCGAGCATTCGCGATATTTTCGGCGATCTTTTCAGTTCGTCCCGTGGCCCGTCGTATTCCCGCCCCCAGTCGCAAAAAGGGGCGGACATCGAGATCCCGCTCGCGCTCAGTTTTGAAGAGGCGCTCAATGGTCTGACGACCAATATCAATGTCAGGCGGAGCGATCCTTGCGCCAACTGCAAGGGGACCGGAGAGGCGACATCCGGTCAGGTGGCCTGCATGACCTGCAGCGGCACCGGTAAAATCTCAACCGGAGGCGGTTTCCTCAAGTTCGATCAGACCTGCCCGGATTGCGGCGGCACTGGCAAGCGGCGCCAGCCCTGTCCTGCCTGCCACGGCAAGGGCGCAGTCTCGAAATACGAAACCGTCAAGGTCCGTATCCCGGCCGGTGTCGATACAGGGTCCCGCGTCCGAGTCAGCGGCAAGGGCGAAGCCGGCACTCGAGGCGGCCCTCCAGGCGATCTCTATATCCTGACCAACGTTTCGCCCCACAAGATCTTCACCCGTAAAGGCGATAACATTTATTGCACCATTCCGATCACGCTGCCTGAAGCCGCTCTCGGAGCCAAGATCGAAGCCCCGACCATCAGCGGCAAGGCCCAGCTGCGAATTCCGCCCGGAACTCAGTCCGGACAGGTCTTCCGTCTGCGTGAAAAAGGCGCCCCAAGCCTGCGCGGAAATACTCGCGGCGATCAGTATGTCGAGGTCAGAATCCTGCTCCCGAAGATCATCGACGAGGATTCCAAGAGCCTCCTTCGTGAATTCGCGCGACGCAACCCCGAAAACCCCCGCGTTGCCCTCGGTCTCGAATAATAGCAGTGTCTCGAAGAGACCGCTCAGTTTTTCGTGGGACTATCGAAAATGGCGAAACAAGCAGGAAAAACAAAAAAGAAAGCCAAAGGCTACACGATCAGCACCATCGCCGATCATTATGGCATCCACCAGCAGACTTTGCGCATGTATGAACGCGAAGGACTGCTCAAGCCGTCACGCTCGGACGGCAACGTGCGCCTCTATACCGACGAAGATATTGAGCGCCTCGAAGTCATCCTCAAGCTGACTCGCGATCTCGGAGTCAACCTTGCCGGCGTCGAGATTATCCTCAACATGCGCGAAAAAATGGATCTCATGCAGCAGGAGTTCAACCGATTCTTCGAGATGCTGCGCGATTATGCCGCTCATAACGCCGCCATCCAGAACGATCCCGGCGCCATGGAAGCTCTCGTCCCCACAAGGCAGACATTCGTAGTAAACAGGAAGAATGAGTAGAAAGTAGAAAGTAGAAAGTAGAAAGTAGAAAGTAGAAAGTAGAAAGTAGAAAGTAGAAAGTAGAAACGCAGTATCAGGTGTCCAGTTTCAAATTTTTTGGACCTCACACGTAGCCTGATTATCCGAAATTCTTTCTACTTTCTACTTTCTACTTTTTACTCATCAGATCACATCCGCGAACGCCTTCTTTGTCCTCACAAACCACCAGTATCCGACCACAAAACAGATGATCGAGAAGCCGAGGGTGATTCCAAGACCTGACCAGTCTGGCAGGCGTCCCTCGAGTAAAATCCGGCGATAACTGGCGATCAGCGGAGCCATCGGGTTGAGGTCGACCATCCAGCGAAAACGCCCTGGGATGATCGATTCGGGATAGAAGATAGGCGTCAGATACATCCAGGCAGTCAGAGCCAGCTGATTGAATTCGCGGATATCGCGAATGAAGACTCCGAGGCTGGCCATGAGCCAGCTCAAACCGAGCGTCGCCATCAGTTGCGGCAGGATCAATAACGGCAGAAGCAACGCCGTCGGTGGAAGCGAATGCTGCAGGAGCAGCGCAGCCAGCAGCAGAACGACCGTTCCCATCATCTGCTGAACCAGAGCCGCGAGGGCCAGGTTGACGGGCAGCGCCTCGATCGGAAAGACCACCCGCTTGACCAGGTTGACATTGTCGATCATGGCCGTCGTCGAACGCTGTATGCCGTCGCTGAAGGCGATCCAGGGCAGCAGCCCGCAAAACAGATAGAGCGCAAAACTGAAATGGCCTCCACCGGTCCCGAACCGCGCTTGAAATATGCCTGAAAATATCAGAGTGAAGATGACGATCATGACCGCCGGCGTGATGATCGCCCACGCCAGCCCCATAAATGATCCCTTGTAGCGGTTGGTCAGGTCGCGCCTGACCATTGAACGAATGAGCCCGGCATGCTCTCGAAAGAGGTCGCCTGCCGGGCGCCAAAGCGGTATTTTCTCAGTCGAACTGTAGTTCATCAGGGCAGGGTCCGTGCGGCCTTTCTCTTCGGCCGGTTGATCTCATCTGCCGTCGGCTGTTCGAGCGGGATCTGATCAAGCATGACCAGGGCTTCGACCTCTTCCGGCAATACTTCTCCCGGAGTCAGTTCGAGACCGGCCATCTCAGCCAGCAGCTCCTCGTATTGATCGGTGATGTGCTCCCAGTTGTAATACTGCATGACACGCGACATCGCGCGCCGGCGATACTCGCCGATCTTTTCGGGAGTATCGACAATCCTCTGCAACTGCACGACCAGATCATCGACCGATTTATAGTTGATGCCGGCATCTCCCATAACTTCCATATTCTCGGGCGTATCAAGAGTCAATGCGCAGTTTCCCGCGCCCATCGCTTCGATCAAAGCCGGATGCGTGCCCCCCACTTCAGTCGCATGAACATAACAATAGGCATTCTGCTGCAATGCACGGTAATCCTCGCCGAAGACGAATCCGAGGAACTTCACCCTCGGGTCGCGCGTGCTCTTCAGTCGCGCAATGTATTCGGCTGCATATGGCGCTCCGCCGACGATCACCAGCGGCATGTCTGTTCTGATCTGCTCATAGGCATCGATCACCAGATGCGCGTTGTTCTCGGGCTCCAGCCGGCTGACATACAGAACATAATGGTTCGGTTTCAGCCCGAAAGGCTCGAGTTTCTCAGGCGCGGCCCGGCGCGCCACTTCCGCCCCATATGCGATCATCGCCGATTCCTTGCCATATCGCGTCGCATAATAGTCCTGAATGACCAGCGCATCGGTCACGATCCTGGTCGGCAGAAAAGTCGACAACCACTCGGAGAGAAGATAATAAGTCCGCCCTAACCAGTTCCATTTCTTGCGTTTACGTTCGAGCCCGTCGACATTCACCAGCGTCGGCGTCCCGAATATCCGCGGCAAAATCGCAAAAATGCTGTTCGCCGCGTTGCAGATCAGGATCACATCATAACCGCGCACCATCGCGTGCAGCGCCGAAAGTAATGTGTGAATGACTGTGTCGAAATATTTATGGCGGATGGTCGGCAGGATAACCAGGTTCACACCGTTGTAGGTGCGGCGATCAGTGGTCGAGTAATGCTTGCGGCCGTACACCGTGATCTCATGCCCCCGCGCCGCCATTCTCGTTCCCAGTTGTTCAGCAAACGTTTCAAAGCCGCCGTAGTTCGCGGGTATCCCTCGCGTCCCTAAAATGGCAATTTTCATATCAATTATTATTGTTTCTGCTTAATTATCGCGTCGATTTCTTTTCTCATCGGACTCTGCAGGGGGCATGGAAATCCGCATTGTAGTAGTTTCAGCGAGGCGGTTTCACCTCACAAGGCCCCTCAGTATAGCCCTGCCGCCCGGAATTGGCTATATCTTTTTAAGAATTTCACTCACCGGATCCGCGTGACAATTTAGACGTTTCAGACTAGGATTAGCCTATCTTTTTGAACACTGAATAACCAAAATCCAATGAATCACGGAAACGGGAGCATCTGAAAACGATGAAGACTTCGATTCGTCCGGCGTTTTGCCTGGTGTTGTCGGCGGTCATCTGCCTCTTGGCAGTCGCACCCGTCGGCGCGCAATCCGGCGGAAAACCAGGCGCCGAATCCAATCATGAAGATATGACCGTGCCGGCGCTTGAGCTGCCTGCAATTTATACCAACGACTTCAGCTCGCTGGTCGTCCCCAATTTCAGGCGCGACCTGCTGCTGCCGCCCATCTTCTTCACGAACGAAACCCGGAAGATGCTCTATCAGGCGATCTCGTCACGGCTGGGCATCCGCTACCGATTCTACGGCATTGATGAAAGCGGATTCGATTGCTCTGGATTCGTTTGGAGGGTCTTTCAGGATGCCGGCGCGGATTTCGATCGCGTCGCGGCACGCACGCTTTGGCGCCAGCTGCCGGAGGCGAATGATGCGGAAAAGATCAAATTCGGAACCCTCGTCTTTTTCAACGGTCTGAGACATGTCGGCATCGTTCGCGATGCGTTCTCGTTCTATCACGCCTCGCGTTCGCAAGGCGTCACGCTATCCTACTTTGCGGGGTACTGGGGAAAACGCCTGACGGGTTACCGCAGAGCCCCCATCGCATTCGATGGTCACCCATTGCCAATAATCGATACTGAGTAAAAAGCATGGAGTACCGCCTTTCAGGCGGGTTTTACCTGTCGCGATAAAACTACCCGCCTGAAAGGCGGTACTCCATGCTTATCTTATTTACTGATGTTACGCAGAAGAGTCCTTAAAAATCGATTTGACAAATTTTTGAGTTTCTCAAGCATATTCTTGGGGCCGCCCGCCGGAGCCGGGGCGGGCGCCGCCGGGGGCCCGCCGGGGCCGGGGGCGCGGCGCCGGCCGCGCCCGGGGGCGGCGCCCGGCCCCCGCCCGCCCCCCGCCCCCCCGCGCGGCCCCCCCCCCCCGGGGGCGGGCCGGGCCGGCGCGTCCGATTGTATTGCTCGGAGGTTCGATCTTCAGCAGAGCCGCCAGCGTCGGAGCGATATCGGCCGGGCTGCAATCCTGGTGATACTCGCCGGCTGCGATTCCCATTCCGTAAAAGAGCACCGGCACGTGAGCATCATAGCCATACGGTGTTCCGTGAGAAGCCACCGCCCCCTCGCCTATCAGGTAAAACGGCTCCACCACGATGACCAGATTCCCGTTTCTGTGTGTGTTGTAGCCACTGGCAACGCGCGTGGCCACCATCGTTTGAGGCAATCTGCCCGCCAGAATCTGCGACCGGGTGAAGCATTCGGCTATGCCGCGCTTCCCGAGAAGTGCCTGCGCGGCAACGTTCTCGACCTCTTCGATTGAAAGCCTGAGTTTCTCGACCACTTTTTCATCAAGGTAGACATTGTAGTTCGTGTCGGCAAGAACCCATTTCTCCTGTCCGAACCGCTGATCAAGCGCCGTTTCGACCGCCTCGCGTAATTCTTTGGCTTCCAGACGTCCACCATAACCCATGGCTTCGACCTGTTCCGGCGCAGGTCCGACGCCGTGATCGGCCGTCAATACGATGATCGTCCGATCGAGTCCTATCCGGCGATCGAGATAACTGAACAATTCGGCCAGCGCGCGGTCGGTCCGCAGTGACATGTCCTGGACTTCGTGGCTGTACGGTCCATAATTGTGACCGACCATGTCGTTGCTCGAAAAACTGATCGCCAGCAGATCGGCTACATCGTCCGCCCCGAGTTTCTCACCCTCGATCGCCGCTTTGGCGAAATCGACCAGATAATCATTGGCAAACGGAGTTGATTGAAAGAGGCTGTAAAAACGCGGGCCGGGAGCTTCCTCGCCGCCGGTCATCGTGTATGGAAACTTGTTTCCGACCGGCGATTTTTCGAAAGCCGCATCATCGGGGCCTGAGCGCTGATATGCCGCCTCGGGCAGCAGTTTCTCCCATCGCTTACCGAAAAACCTGTCCGGCCGCTGATCGCGATTGAACGTCTTCACCCATTCCGGAAGATCGCTGAAATAATATGTGCTCGAGATAAGGTTGCCGGTCGCCGCATTGTACCAGTAAGCGCCGTCAGGTCGCTTGCCCGCGGGCAGTATTGCCCCGCGATCCTTGATCGACACCCCGATCACCTTCGCCACTCCGCCGCTCGCCAGTTTCATCTCGTCGCCAACCGTCGTTCCGATCAACCGCGCAGGCGAAGCTCCGCCGGCGCCGTCACGACTGCCCAGCCCCTTGACGCTTTTGTCGGTCACGCTCGTCACGCGCGTGCCCGTCTCGCGGTCAAACCAGTCGTTGCCGATGATGCCGTTGTATGCCGGAGTCGTCCCTGTCAGAAACGTCGCATGCCCGCAGGCCGTGACCGTCGGGACATGGATATAATTCGCCTGCGTGAAGACCGCACCGCCCTTAAGCAGCCGCTTGAACCCGCCTTCGCCATACAGATCCTCGAAACGTCGCAGGTAATCGAACCGAAACTGATCGATCGTGATCGCCACAACCAGTCGCGCCTTGGCCGGCGCTGCGTCCGCTCCCCTGCGACGCTGCTGAGCCTGGGCATCCGATACTGAGATGAATGTGGAAAAAACCAGAAAAAGACAGACGATTATCGACAAGCTTTGCGGCAGACGGGTCCGCAGCCGGGGTCTCATTTGCATTTTTACTCCCTGTTCAACCTTTGTGCTATCCAACTTTGCAATATCCAGTGCCCGCTTTTTAATCAATATTATGACACAAGAATAATCGTCCAGGGTTGCATTGACAAGTCCCCCCCCCCATCGCAAAGGCCGTAAAGGAATTGAACCGCAGAGGACGCAAAGGGAGCAAAGATATACACGGAAAATCAGTGTTCGAATTATTTCCAGTGGGCAATTTTAGGACCATGCTGCTTCCCTTTGGTCAGACCATGAGGCAAAATTTGTATCCGGGTGATTTTTCACAGCGTATAAACTCATGCGCCTTTATGTTCATCCATTTATTAATTGAAATAACGATCTGATAAATTCGTAAAGCTAAGGTTGGATATGAAGTCATTTGAAGTAAAAACCCGCCTTTTTTCCCGAAATAATCAATGCCTGATGCGAGTTTGGATATCGATTGCCGGGATCATGCTGCTGGCAATGCCGATCTCCGCCCAGAATCAGAACGACGGCGGAGCGCCCGCAACACCGGCATCTGCGACGGCGCCTCAGTCCGCGACTCGCCGAACATCCGAGTTGCAGAAGGCTGTCGAAGAGTTTCGCATCCGCATGGGACAGGTGAGCTCAAAAACCGGTCGCGCCGGGAAAACGGGCAGGCAGAACAAGCTGACCGGCCGGCTTTATGAATACTTCCGCAATGAAGCCATGGATGCCACCCAGCATCAGGTCAAACAGGCCGGCGGAGAGAAATCCCTGCTCCGCCGCAATCAGTTTGGCTTCAGCGTCAATGGTCCTGTTCTAATGCCCAAAATCTATGACGGGCGCGGCCGCACGTTCTTCACGCTTTCGTATGAAGGGACGTTCGAACGAATCGGCAGCACCGCTCTCTTCACGCTGCCCACATCGCAGCAACGTCTTGGCGACTTCTCTGATCTGGTTGACAATGCCGGTAACCCTGTCCTGATATTCGATCCGTCGACGACGCGTCCGAACCCGAACTACGATCCGACCCGCGAAATCGGCCCTGACAATCTGCAATACCTGCGCGATCCGTTCCCGAACAACCGTATCCCGCTTGATCGGATTGACCCTGTGGCTGCCAGGCTGGTCGATATGTATCCCGGCCCGAACACCAGCATCGGCCCGTTTCTGCTCAACAATTATTTCATCAACACGCCATTCGAGAACCGCGCCAACGGCATCATCGCCAAAATCGATCACGCCGTCACAGACAGGCAGCAGTTGAGCGTCAACGTCAACAGATCGAAAGGCATTCGCAAATCGCCGGAATACTTTCCGGGACCGGCCAATTCCGGCAGTCCGAGTTACAGTTATGACAACGGAGGAATTTCCGCTCAGAACATTTACACACTGTCGCCCAGTACGATTCTGTCGCTCAGCGGCGGGGCATCCTACAGCCTGACCGAATCCCTCGACGGATCAGTCGATGCCGACTACCCGGCAGAGATCGGCGTCAACGGCGTCCTCTCGACCTTCTTCCCTCGCTTTTATCTGGGAAACTACCTGTCGATCGGACCTCAGCGAGCGGTATTTCGAAACAAGAGCTTCGCCTACAGCGCAGCGTCATCGCTCTCGATCAACCGCAAATCGAACACGCTCCGCCTGTCTGGTCAGTATCGGCGCAGCCTGATCAATACATTGAACCCGGCTTTCCCGGCAGGCCTGTTTCTGTTCAACAATTCCCTGACAGGGCTGCCCGGCGTCAACAACACAGGCAACTATTTCGCCAGCTTTCTGCTCGGACTGGTCGCCCGCGCTGAAGAGAATCTGGTCCTTCATCCTTCATATTTCAGAAAGCATTTCATCGACCTGAATGCTTCGGATGAATATCGTCTGCGGCCAGGCGTAACTCTCAACTTCAGTCTCAGCTTTGAAGTATCGACGCCGCGGATCGAAAAATTCGATCGCCAGTCGACGGTCTCTCTGAATCAGACAAATCCGGTCAATGAAAAGCCCGGCGCGCTCATCTTCGCGGGACGCGATGGCCACGAGAGATCATTGCAGCCGATCACTGCCCGGATTGAACCTGCCTTCGGCCTGGCGATAAATCCGTGGAATGACCGGAATACGGTCATGCGTCTGAATTACAGTCTGAATTATTCGGACTATCCGCTGACGGGGTCACACTTCGGCACGCAGGGATTCAACGCGGCCAACGTGTTCATATCACCGAACGATCAGCTGCAATCGATCTTCCGGTTACAGGACGGCTTGCCGATGCGATCATCGAGCCTGCCCAACCTCGATCCAGCCGCAGCAAATGGAACCGATGCCGATTATCTGGATGCAACCGGACTGCTGCCCGCCAATCAACAGTGGAGCCTGAGCATTCAACGCGATCTGCCCAATTCCATGGCCCTCGAAGCTCGATACACCGGCTGGCGCGGAACCCATCAGTTCGTCGACAGCTTCATCCAGTTGAATGCCGTACCTCTGGAACATCTGAGCTACGGCGAGCAGTTGTACGACGATTCGTTCCGCAATTCGCTCCGGCCATACCCGCAATATCGCAACCTCGACCTCGGCGGACTATTCCCGGGCGGAGACGTCGAAGGCCATTCGCTGACCATGACGCTCGATCAGCGACTGACCGGAGGCCTCTTCGGGCGTGTCGTTTACCGTCTGGCAAAAGTCATGGACAATTACTCGACCGGCCCGGCTCAGGACCCATACAACCTCCGCCCCGAATGGTCGATCGCGGCTTATGACATCACCCACAGCATGCAGGTGACTTACACTTACGAACTGCCGTTCGGAAAAGGCAAACGGATGCTCAATCAGGATTCAGTCTTCGCAAACGTCCTCGGCGGGTGGAGCCTGAGCGGCCTGACGACTATGAACGGCGGCCGGCCGCTGATAATGCGCCCGCTCTTCAACCGCAGCGGAGGCATCGTTCGCAGCCTGCGCGTCAACGCAGTCCCCGGCATCGACCCGAAAGTCGAGAACCCGACCGCTGAGCGATGGTTCAACCCCGATGCCTTCGCGCAACCTGACGATTTCACTCTCGGCAATGCATCGCGAACGCATCCCACTTTGCGCGGCCCAATTGATCAATTCCACCATCTCTCACTGACAAAACGCGTCGAAGTCAATTCGGAAACGTCGATCGAATTCGTCACCGAGGCCTTCAACTTCCCGAACTACGGGAACCTGAATGACCCGGATACCACCATCGGCCCCGAATCGAGCCCGAACCTGAATGCCGGACGCATCATCGGCACCACCGGCGGTCGAGTCATGCAACTCGGCCTGCGTATACTGTTTTAACGGAACGCCGACCTCCGGTCGGCCTGCCCTGGCGCACCTGTCAGGTTGAAAAGAATGAAATACCTCGCATTATTATTGCTGGCATCAATACTTATCTTTGTCGGATCAACCGCCTCAGCGCAAAGCCGTGACGATAAGGCAGCTCCGCCAGCCCTGGTGAAATTCCCCGTCTGGGTCGAACAGGGATCCGGCACCTACTGGAAGGAAGGCAAACGGCAGGGATTCAAGGTCTTCGTCGACAATCAGGAGGCCTCGCTTAAAAGCTTTCAGGGACCACAGAACTCGACCATCGTGCTTGTCATCTTCGATACCGTAGCCGATCTGGCCCGCGTAGACATGGCCCGCCAGGCGCTCGGCGCAAAGATCAGGAAGTTCGAGCGCAATTACTGGGTCGGCCTGCTACGCGCGCAGGACGGGCTTTCAGTCCTGCAGGAGCCGACCGCCGATCGCGATGCTATCAGTGACAAGATCAAACAGATTCAGGTCAGCGGACGCGCCGGATTGCTCGATACGCTTGAACCCGCCGCATCGCTTGCCTCCGGAATTCTACAAAAAGCCGGCATACGCATCTGCATCCTCTATGTCACCGACAGCGGAATCGCCAACTATCGCGCCGACTATCTCAATCCGGTCATCAACTCCAGCGATTCCGGCGATCTGAGCCGCCGCTTCTCGGATCGCGCTGTCCAGGAACGTCTGAGCCGTATGGCCGATCTTGTCGCCCCATTCCGCATCCCGATCTTCATACTCCACCTCGAATACCGGACCGACACACTCAATCTGGCATACCAGAGCGGCCTCGAACGCATTGCTGCCGCCACCGGCGGAGCTACATTGATCTGTCGCACCAATGATGAAATCGAACCGGGTCTCGAGAAGCTGCTCACCCAGATCAAATCGTCCTATTTTCTTGGGATTGAAAAACCGCAGGCCGCAAAACCGAGTGTCAAACTTCGCGTAGAGGCAAGTGACGCCGAAGGGAACCCTCTCGATCGAGTGATCTACTCCGGCCAGATCATCCTGCCGAAGGACTGAAACGGAATACCGCCAGGAATTCGCGGTTGCCGTCCGCTCCCAGAATCGGAGAATCGATCACTCCAATCACACTCAATCCGACTCCGGCCGCAAACTTCGAAATCTCATCAACCACCCGCTGCTGAGCCACCGCATCACGTACGATGCCACCCTTGCCGACCTCTTCCCGTCCGACCTCGAATTGCGGCTTGATCAGCGTCACAACCACCGCATCCGATCGAACCAGAGGAGGAATCACCGGCAGTATCTTCGTCAGCGAAATGAAAGACACATCGACCACAACAAGATCGAACTTCTCCTTGAAATCATCGGGCTGCAGGTACCGGGCATTGATGTTTTCGCGAACCTCGACCCGCTCGTCCTGCCTCAGTTTCCAGTCGATCTGACCGTGCCCGACGTCGATCGCGACGACACGCGAAGCTCCACGCTGGAGCAGGCAATCGGTGAATCCACCCGTCGAGGCGCCAATATCAAGGCAGGTTTTTCCAGCGACATCTATCCCAAACTGATCGAGGGCGGCCTCTAGCTTGAAGCCTCCGCGGCTGACAAATGGCATCGGTTCTTTGAGGGTCAATTCGATATCGACGGGGACTTCGAGGCCTGCTTTTTCGAGCCGCTGCTCTTTGCTGAAGACCTGCCCGGCGAGGATCAGCGCCTGGGCCTTCGATCGAGTCTCGGCCAGTCCGCGCGCGACCAGCAGCTTATCGAGTCGTTCTTTGCCGGGTTTGGATTTCATGATCGAAGTCGAGTATAGCAAATGATTCTGGCGGCGGTTGACAGTCGGGATATCAAATGGCAATATTCCGGTTCTTCAGTTTTGCGCCCGTAGCTCAGTTGGATAGAGCGTTTGGCTACGAACCAAAAGGTCGCATGTTCGAGTCATGCCGGGCGCATCCCCAGAAATGGCCACCCCTTGGGTGGCCGTTTTGCATTCACCCCTATGATCCGATAATCGCATTGTTATTATTGGTGAAAAAGTCGTATTCTACTGTTAAGAGGAAATGATGAACCCAATAGAGGTCACATTAACTTTACCAGAAGAAGTCGCTGCGAACATCCAGGTTGGCAGTTCGAGTTCTCTTGCCCGGCGGATTCTTGAATTGGCTGCGATTCAGGCTCATGAAGACGGAATCATTACTGAAACTGAAGTAATGGAAACACTTGGATTCGAGGATCGGGAAGAACTGTACCAATTCCTCAAGTCGTACGATGTGCGTTCCACTCATATCGACCTGCAAACCAGCAGCGAGACACTTGAGGATTTGTTAAGCCGGCAAACCCGATGATAATCATTTCGGAAAAGGTGAACGAGATGCTTTGGCTCTGTTGCTCAATCTACAAGCTACTGTCCTGCTGGTTGATGATCTGGGAGCAATGATCGAGGCCAATCGACTCAATATCACAACCATTCCCACATTCGCTATTCTGGAACGTGCTGCGGCCAGTAAATTAATCGACCTCTCACAGATAGTAGAAGCTTTCAGAAAAACCAGCTTCCGGCTTCCACCGGAAGAAGAGATTGATGCGATACTGAAACGGAATTCGTATCGAGTGTAAAGCGAATCAACAAGACTCCGCCCATAGTATCAGCCTTATAAATCATAAGGAATTGCGAGTCCAACCTCAGTTCATGGTCGCGTTTGTTCGCTTTGTTTGTATTGGCGTTGTTGACGCTCGTGACGCTCGGCACCTTTCTGCTTTTAGCCGGTGATCACATGTCGAAGAAACTTTTACGACGAGTTACATCACGCCGAAGTGGCCGATGTGAATTGAGTCTGGTCACGGCTATGGTCTGTTTAATGCTCAAAGATCCAAGCTTGATCAACTGCTTGTTGCCCTTTATAAAGTTCAAATTGGACAAGGCTTTACAAAATGTGTCCTGACATCAGCAGGATCACAGAGTAATAGCGGTTAGGCAGTTCCGCTGCAATGCGGGTTATGCGACCTCTTGAATTTCGCGATTGATTATTTTAGCCGTTCAAGCTTTCCTTTCCGGCGCACGATGTTCTTGTAGTCCCACTGAATATCTCGTGCTTTGACGAGCCACTGCTTGAGAGCTTTCTTATCCATTTGTTCGACGGCAGTGTACCGGTATTCGGCTGCTTTGAACTTGCCTTCTTTTTTCAGAGATTCTTCGTCAAACGATTGGCCGCTCCAAAATAGAAGTCGCACACAGTCCTTCAGCTTGCTGTAGCCGACAACAGGGTTTCCATCCAGAAACCAGACGGGGTGCGCGTGCCAAATCTTGTTTTCCGCTTCTGGAAGATGTTTGGTTATCTCTCCCGCCAGGATGTCGCATATTTGTTTGTCGACTGGCGTAAGCGATTCATTATATTTTGTTGTGTCAGGATTCATAGTTTTTTTGGATGCCGAAAACCAGGAGATTAACAACCAGAGGCATCTTATCCCCATGGCTGCATGACGACGAAGTTCTGCGGACCTCCGCCTTTCGATAAATGCATTTTGAGCCAGCGCGATTCCTACTGCTTCCGCAAAATCTTGTCCATTGTTTTTCCCTTCGCCAACTCGTCAATCAATTTATCCAGATAGCGAATTTCCCGCATCACTGGTTCTTCGATCTCTTCTATTCGGACACCGCAAATCACTCCCTTGATTAAAGTTCGTGAAGGATTAAGCCTTGGAGCTTCCGAAAAGAATGTTTCAAAGTCGGTTTTGTTATTTAGTTGTTCTTCAAACTCTTCCTGATTATAGCCTGTGAGCCAGCAAATGATTTCATCAACTTCGGCTTTCGTTCTCCCCTTCTTCTCTGCCTTTGCGAGATAATGAGGATAAACACTTGCGACACTCATTGTATAGATTCTATGTTTTGACATGATGCTTCCCGTTCAATCTTCAGGTCGTTGTAAAGCACGTCAGCTGCAACGCGGGCTTGGTGGCGTCCTGCGAATGGCTCTTGAGAAAGTGCAATGCGCCGCGATGATTGCGATTAGCTGATTTCGTTGCCCATGCTCGCGCGGTGCGGGCTCACCTGACCGGCCCCCCCCGGGCAGCCCGCCGGTCAGGAGATCGGCTTCATGACCAGCCGGCCGTATGCGATAAACGCCATGATGAGGCCCAGCACGCCGCTCAAGATGATGGGAGCGATCTCGTGATACTTGACGTGCACCCCAATGAACACGAGGCTCTCGATCGCCAGGATCGTGGCAGCCAGGACCGTCAGCCGCGGCTGCCAGCGGAAGGCAGCGGGGACGATCAGCCCGACAGTGCATACGAGTTCGAGGATGCCGAGGGCCATCCAGGCTTCCCGCGGCAACGCACCAAAGGACGGAACTCCCTCGCTTACCTTGTCGAGCATGAAGACCTTCATGACGCCCGACGCTCCGTACAGGAGTGCGGCGAGGACTTGCAGAACCCACAACAGGATGTTCATCGAGTGCCTCCTCACGGTTTCCACATCGGTGAGCGCAGGGCCGTTTCTCCCCGCGCGATCCACATTCTGAGCCCAGCGACCTTCTCCGTTGACGGGCCCGTGACATACAGCCAACTTCGCCCAGCCGCCAATTTCGTTTCCGGCGGGGTCGAGGGCGGAGAGGGATCATACCGCCAGATCGACTCTCAGATCCCCTCACGCTTTTTTCATCAGCCTGTGAGATAGAATTTCTCACTATCCTTTTTCCCTCAGCAGAGTCGCTCAGATAACGTCGGCGCCTAACTATTGACGATTTTATAATAGCGGTACTCCTGTTCCAACCCACTTGCATGGCCAACCCTCTCGATTGAATTATAGCCCTAACCCCTTGACGCTTAGTCGACGAACTCTACATCGATCGTTGGCTTTATCGATTCCAGTTCAGGCAGCGTTCGGCTGACCAACTCTTTCTCGAAATAGAGAGCGTTGGGGAATTCGGTTTTGATGCCGGCCCAGACCTTCGTCCAGCCGCCCATCTTTCTAACCTGGCTATCGAACTGATCGATCCGCGGCGGGATGTGCATCAACACGACCTGCTTCGCCCGGATATGATCGCGGACGGCGCGCTTCCACCCGGCATCAAAGAAATACCAGTACGGAATAAACGCTACGTCGATCCCGTCATTCGCGATGGTGTAATTCTTGAAGACGAAGTCCTCGGCTTCGGAATCGCCGATGTGCAGGAACTTCCTGCCGCCGATCTCGACAATAAAGCCGAGGTTCTGAACCGGCCGGTTGCGCCCGTGATGAATGTTGAGAATCTGCACCGTGACGCCTCGATGAGCGCGCGTGATCCGCTCGCCCTCTTTCGGCGGCGCGGCGACCACGCGATCTTTGATCCGATCGAAGCCGCCGACCGCGTTGAGTTTCTCTATTGCTTGCGGCGTCGAAATAAAAAGAGCCTGTGGATTGCGGGAGAGATGAGCGGCAACGGCCTGGGCGTCAAAATGGTCGTCGTGATGATGGGTCGCCAGCACGAGATCTACGCCGTCAAATGGACTTGCGGCGCTCTCCAACTTTTCGCGATTCGCCTTCGAAAGCACGGCGTAGCCATCGACTCCCCCGCGAAAGAGCGCGTCGATCAAGACCTGCTTTCCATCAACCCCGATGAGAAAGCCTTCGTTGGCTAGATAAGATATCTCCAGCGAGGGGGAAGACCCACCGATATTTTGTTCATCAATAGAAACTCCCCCAACCTTTTTCAAAACCCCGCCAGTCTGGGTCACAGAAACAGAGACGAAACAGAAAAGAATAATCATCGAGCTAGTCCGAAAACGTTGATTCGACATTATCTCTCCTTCCTATCTACAAGGCAGGCACCAACCACCAATTAAGTTAATTGAAATGCCGGCAGCAAGAGTTATCGCTAACTCTTCTTGAAGATACACACAGGGTGGGTCTTAATTCGTGTTTTCAATCGCAAACGCCGCCCGGTGCGGCTCGTGGCGGTTGCGGCCGCGCGCGGCAATCGCGACACGCGGGAATTAGAGCAAATGCCATTCGATATGAGAAGTGCTGGCCCGGATTGACTGTATCAATCTGTGGGAGTCGCTTCGCTGCAATTGACCATCCACGGGATGCCGAATTGATCGATCAGCATGCCGAACTTCTTTGCCCAGAACGTTTGCTGCAACGGCATATTCACCTTGCCATTCTCCGCCAGAGCATTGAAGACGCGTTCGGCTTCGGCGACATCATCAAAACTGAGAGAGATGCAAAAGCCGTCAGGTTTCTGGTAATAACCCGGAGGGCTGTCGGCCCCCATGACACTGACATCCCCGATTTCGATCGTGGCGTGCATGATCTTATCGGCGTATTCAGCAGGAAACTCGCCCGCCATCGGCGAAGCGCCGTAGGTGATGGAGAAGAGCGTTCTGGCGCCCAGGTGTTGCTCGTAAAACCGATAAGCTTCGGCGCAATTGCCGTTAAAGTTCAAATGCGGATTCAATTTCATCGTGTGCTCCTTGCGTTGGCGAATGTGAAGAATTGCCTTTGCTTCTCTACTACTACTCTGCAAACTAAATTTTCGGGCATTTAAATTCGGAAGAAATTAATCGCAAAGACCGCAAAGGTGCAAATAATTAATCGCAGAGGCCGCAAAGGAGCAAAGATTTTTTGGTGATATGAATATCCGGATTATTGCCCATTGTATATAATTCGAACACTGATCTTCCCTGTATATCTTTGCCCCTTTGCGGCCTTTGCGATTAAATTCTTTGCGCATCTTCGCGGCCTTTGCGATTAACTTTTTCCCAGTCTTGAATACAAGAAAATTTAGTTTCCAGAATACTACTACTCTGTGAACTAAGTATTTTAAGATGTACAACGCCAAGGCGCCAAGATGGCCAAGAAGGTAAAGGCAACCAATGTTCGAATTATTTTCCACTCTGGCAAATCGCGTAATGAATAGGAATGGTTCTTTCAAAGCTTCTGATATTCCTGGCCATCTTGGCGCCTTGGCGTTTCAATCTTTCCTGGACCTCTTAGCGTCCCTGGCGTTGAAATTTTATAAAACTCAGTTTCCACAGTGTTGAGTATAAATGAAAATCGTAATACTGACGTCGAAGCTAAACTTTTTGGTTGAAAGGATAGACATATGCCACGAATTTTAAAGACGTTGATTCTTCTCGCGGCGCTCGCGCCAGGCGGATTCGCTCAGACGGCGCCGGATTCTGCAGAGCTGACGAAGCTATTGAATGATTTTCTGGCAGGAGCCTCGCGTAATGACGCCGCGATGCACGATCGTTTCTGGGCCGAGGATCTGATCTACACCGGCTCGACGGGAACGCGCAGGGGCAAGGCCGAGGTCATGAGCGGCGTGCGCTCAGCGCCGCCCGCCAGACCGGGCGATCCGAAGAGCGTTTACTCCTCCGAAGAGGTCCGCATACAACAATACGGCAATACTGCGATCGTCGCTTTCCGGCTGGTCAATACGACCGAAAAAGCCGAAAAAGATGGAAAGACCGAAGTCACGAAGTATTACAACACCGGCACATTCCTCAGACGCAACGGCAAATGGCAGGTCGTGAGCTGGCAGGCGACGAGGATCCCCGACCAAAAAGACGAGCCAAAGAAATAATGCTCCTGCTTGCTGCGGAACAGGCAGGATTTGGCATCTACGCTAATCAGGCGTTATCGCAGGTGTTTGTTGAAAAATTCGAGAGTACGTGTCCATGCCAGTTTGGCGGCGGCATCGTCATAACGCGGCGTCGTGTCGTTGTGGAAGCCGTGCTGTTTGCCCTCGTACATGTGCACCGTATAGACCTTGTTGCTGGCCTTGAGCGCCTCTTCATAAGCCGCAATGCCGGCGTTAACGCGCTGGTCATTGCCCGCGTAATGAAGCAACAGCGGTGCGGCGATTTTGGCGGCGTCATCGGCGCCGGCCTGGCGACCATAAAACGGAACGCCCGCGTTCAACCCGGCGCCCAGCCTGACGGCCAGTTGATTCACCATCCCGCCTCCAAAGCAGAATCCAACCGCACCCAGTTTACCGGTTGAGTCGGAACGCGCCTTGAGCCACCTGGCCGCCGCGACGAAATCCTCTGTCATCTTCATTCCATCCACTGTGCGAAAGGCGGCGGAGGCTTTCTCTTCACTGCCCGGATATCCGCCGACCGAGGTCAATCCATCGGGCGCAAAAGCGATGAAGTTTGCGAGCGCGAGGCGACGCGCTACGTCCTCGATGTAGGGATTGAGCCCGCGGTTTTCGTGAATGACCAGCACGACCGGCAGTTTCCCGTTTTTTGCCGGACGAGCCAGATAGCCCTTGATCGTGCCGTTTCCTGCGGGCGATTGCACGACTTCGTAACCCACTTTGATGCGTTTGTCATCGGCCGGCACCTGTTGCGCCCACGCGTAGTTGGGTCTCAGGCTTTCGAATATAGTCGCGACGGTCATGCCGCCAGTCGCAAACTTGCCTGCGCGGTCGAGAAAAGTGCGACGGCTGATGTCGCCATGCTGGTATTCTTGAAACAGGTCTATCAACTCCTGCGGATAATCGGATGCTTTCTTTCGTTCCATTCTTTCTCCTTGCATTGGAAATGAGAGTTCGGACAGCCATTTCTTGTCTTTCTGGCGTGTGCCGAAAATCTACTATGGTGTGTTTCTCCTGCAATTAACTACTGTGTAACATAAGTTTTTTAAGATTTTCAACGCCAAACACCGCTTGCCAAGAGGGTTTAAACGCCAAGGACGCCAAGGACGCCAAGTCGGCAAGAGTTTATAAGAAGTAATGATTCGCTGTAGTATCCATTTCGCCAATAACACTATCAAATATGCTGATCAAATTATTCATTTGAAACCCCCTTGGCGTTGATCTTAAAAAAACTTATGTTACACAGTATTAACCATCCACGGGGTGCCGAATTGGTCAATTGTTCGGGCTCACCTGGCCGACCAGCAGCGGCAGCTTCGTGGGGCCAAAGGCTACGTTGTGCTCCCCCTCGATTGTAAGCCGGTCGCCCTCAAACTTAAATGCCATCGTTGAATAGAACGGCGTCTCATAGAGAGTGAGTTTGAGGGTGAAGACTTTGTCCGCAGTCCAGGCGCCGCTTGCTGCGACCGCGGGGTGCGCCGGTACGCTCAGGAAACGGTCGAGCCCGTTGGCAAAGCCGCCCTGGCTTTTCGTCCATGACCCGATTCCGATCGGAGTCCGCGTCTCTCCGCCGGCCGTGCGTATGACCAGCACGGGCGATTTCGAGTTGAAGTCGAGCGCCGCCGCTTTGATGCCGCGGTCATTTTCAGGAAACTCATACCACTTCCCCGATACCTTTGCGACTAGTGGAGTAGTCCCCTGCCCGGAAGGGAGCCTGACCGTCAGGCCGGCGAGCCTGGACTCGAGCTTGCGCCGGGCAGCTGCATCCGCCGGCATCGGCTTCGACTTCATCGCCGGCAGGAGCTTATCCCAGACAAGATTCATGACAGCCTGCATGTTCCGCACGCCGCTGGTGATAGCAATTACGGCATCGAGTTCGGGGATGACGATGCAATACTGACCGAAGGCTCCGTCGCCTCGATAAGACTTATGACGGGAGCGCCAGAACTGGTAGCCATATCCCTGATCCCAGTCGCTGCCGGGTGAGGATCCGTTCGAAGTCTGCAGGGCGGTCGCCTCTTCGACCCAGGCCGCGGGCACGAGCTGCCGTCCCTTCCAGACGCCTTTCTGCAGATACAACTGCCCGAAGCGCGCGATATCCTCGGTGCGCACCATCAAACCATAGGCGCCTGCCGTGATTCCCTGCGGGCTGGTAATCCAGGTCGGGTTCTCGATGTTGAGCGGTTCAAACAGCCTCGGCCGAAGGTAGTCGAGCACCGTCATTCCGGTCATCTTCTGCACGATCGCCGAGAGCATATAGGTTGCCGGCGAGTTGTAGAGGAAATGAGTGCCCGGTTTGAATGCGACCGGGTGCGCGAGGAACTTCCTGGTCCAGGGATCATCCGGCAGCTTTGAGCCAGCTACACTCCTGAGCTGAGGCTCTGTCTGATGCCCCGTAGCCATGCGCAACAGGTCACGCACTCGCATCGACCGCAGGTTGGCTGAAGGTTCAGCCGGGGCATCTTCGGGAAAGAACTTCAACACTTCGTCATCGAGGCTGAATTTACCTTCAGCGACCGCAAGTCCGACGGCGGTCGAGGTGAAGCTCTTGCTCAAAGAATAAAGAATGTGCGGAGTCGCGGCATCGTACGGCCCCCACCACCCTTCAGCAACAACGCGACCGTGCCGCACAAGCATGAAGCTGTGCATCTGGTCGATCTCTTTGTCCGCCGCTTCCACAAACGCGAGAATGTCGGAAGACGAAATCCCCTGCTGCTCAGGAGCGCTCCGCGGCAGGGAAACTGAATTGCCGGACCGCCGATCGTGCTGCTGGGCGAGAACGGGTGAGTAACACAACGCAATAAGTAGACAGAGCAGGAAGCTTCGCATGGTTTACCTTTCGTATCATTTGGAATGGATATCCAGGAGGCTTGAATAATAGTGCTGTCCTGATCTGAAAATCAATGTTCGGTAATAACCCACTCGACGATAATCAGGGTTTAAAATATTCTTTGCGGCCTTTGCGATTAATCAGTTAAAAAACATAGTATACAGAGCATTGAAAAACAATAAACAGAAAGAGAGTCCTGCCATGAAACCAGTCACCTGTACCCTGCTACTGATTCTGTTTTGCGGTTTGCTTATGCCCGGTGGATCCGCTTCTACTCAGATCAATCAGCCGGCATACAAGTACGGTTTATTCGAAAATCATCGCGACATCGGCTCTGTAAAAATGCCTGGCTCGGTCGAATATGACGAGTCCGGTAAGACCTACACAGTTTCAGGGGGCGGTGAAAACATGTGGGCGACGACAGATGCATTTCATTTCGTCTGGCGTCGCATCAACGGAGACTTTTCTCTTGCGGCAGACATTCAGATTATGGGATCGGGCGGAAACGCTCACCGCAAAGCCGTCCTCATTATCCGTCAGAGCCTGGATGCCGATTCGGCCTACGCCGATGCGGCTTTGCACGGGGACGGTCTGGCCTCGCTGCAATACCGCGAGGTGAAGGGCGGCCAGACGCGCGAGATTCAATCGAACGTCAAATCGCCGAGCCGTTTGCAGATCGAAAAACGCGGCGATTACGTGTGGATGTCGATCGCCAGGAAAGGCGAGGTGATGGAATCAGCGGGCGGGTCATTTCGAATCAAACTTGAGGGTAACTTCTACGTTGGCCTTGGAGTCTGCGCGCACGACAATAACGCCATTGAAAAAGCAGTCTTTTCGAACGTTGAGCTGAAACAACGCCCGGCCCCGATCCTTGAAAGCACGCTCGAAACCGTCGCGATCGCTTCCAAAGACCGCAAAGTCGTTTATACGAGGCGCGCTCACTTTGAAGCTCCGAACTGGTCTCGCGACGGGAACTATTTTTTGTTCAACCAGGGAGGACGGATATACAAGCTTCCAGTCACAGGTGGTGAACCGCAGGCTCTGGACACAGGCTTTGCAACGCGCAACAACAACGATCATGGCATTTCGCCGGACGGCAAGTGGCTGGCGATCAGCGATCAGTCGCAGGAACAGCGCCGATCGACGATCTATGTTCTGCCGATCACTGGAGGGACGCCTCGACGCGTGACGAAACTGGCGCCGTCTTACTGGCACGGATGGTCGCCGGACGGCCGTATGCTGGCCTATTGCGCCGAACGCGGCGGGAATTACGACATTTACACCATACCGGTCGAGGGCGGCGAAGAGAGACGGCTGACGACAGCGGAAGGTTTGGACGATGGACCGGACTATTCGCACGATGGACAGTACATCTATTTCAATTCTGAGCGCACCGGGCTGATGCAGATCTGGCGAATGAAGACCGACGGCAGCGAGCAGACACAGATCACCAGGGATGAGTACAACAACTGGTTCGCGCACCCTTCACCCGACGGCAAGTGGCTGGTCATCCTTTCGTATGAAAAAGACGTGAAGGGACATCCAGCCAATAAAGATGTCATGCTGCGTCTGGCGCCGACAGGCGGCGGCGAAATTCAGGTGCTGGCAAAACTCTTTGGCGGTCAGGGCACGATCAACGTGCCTTCGTGGTCACCGGACAGCAGACAACTGGCGTTCGTCAGTTACCGGTTGATCGACCAATAACAGGATACGATGATAAGCGGATCATCAAGCCTGCCGCCGCAATAGTCATCAGCCCGCAGACCAGAAGGACGAGCTGATATGAACCCGTTCGGTCAAATCCCACGCCCATGAGAACCGGTCCGAGCGCGCCTCCGAGTGGCACAGCGACAAAAATATAGCTGTAAATTTCAGCGAATGAACGCAGTCCGAAATATCGGCTGACCAGATATGGGATGGTCGCGGCTTCTGCGCCGTAGCCGAGTCCGATCAGCATAGCGGCCAGAATCGCCGGCGTGCCGGCAACTCCGGCCGACAGGATGAGTATTCCGATTGCGATCGTGCAGAAAGCCAGTATGGGAACGTGTGCGGCAGGCAGCAGATCGAGCAGATATCCGGTTGCGAGGCGTCCGATCAAACCAGTCAAGCCGAGCATCGATGCGGCGAAAGCGGCGCGGGTTGGCGACATCCCGCGATCGGTGAGCATCGGGATGAGATGAATCATACACGCCTGAATGCTCGCCATAACGATGAAGAAGCCGATCACTATTACCCAGAAGACGCCGCTGCGAAGAGCTTCGATCCGGGTCAGTCCAGCTGCCATAACGACTTCACCCTGGCTGACGGTGTTGCTTGCACGTCCTGGATCCTTGAGGAAGATGAACAGCAAAGGCACCGCGATGAAGAGCACCGCTCCGCCGAGTATCGCGTATGCCATTCGCCAGCCGAAGTCATCGATCAGGTATTGCGAGGCTGATGGCCAGACGACGCCTCCGAGCGCGGTTCCGCTCATCGCCACTCCAAGCGCCAGCCCGCGCCGATCAGAGAACCACCGGGAGATGACACCGGCATGCGGAACCGCGGATGTGCCCGGGCCGACCAGCCCGAGGAGCAGAAACAGCCCGTAAAGATGCCAGAGGCGCGGTGTCAGCATCGATAAGGCAACAAACGCCGCCCCGAAAATCGTCGTGCATACCAGGATAGGCCGGCGCGCCCCGAACCGATCGGCCATCCATCCGGTCAGTGGCATCGCCAGCATCGCGGTCAGCGTCGCGAGCATAAAAGCCAGTGAAACCTGGGTGCGTGTCCAGTTGAACTGATCGCATAAGGTCGTCAGGAATACTCCGAACGTATTGACCAGCAGTGAACCGAAATGCAGAAACAGCCCGATCCACGATGCTCCGACAACAAACCATGCCGTACGCCGATTTGCATCCTCCGCAGAAAAAAGTTCTTTTGTTTGCATTGGATGCAATCTAAATCGAAACATCGTGCATTTCCAGAGAGACCAGTGGGCCGGAGCTATTTTTGAATCTCAATGAACGCAAATGGGCAAAGATTGTTTGGTGATATAAATATCCGGATTATCGCCCATTGGATATAATTCGAACACTGATCTTCCCTGTATATCTTTGCCCATCTTTGCAGCTTTGCGTTTGAATTTTTCCGGACTTCAATGCCAGATAATTTAGTTTACAGAGTAATTACTTTGAAAACTAAATTTTCTTGTATTCAAGACTGAAAAAAAGTTAATCGCAGAGGCCGCGAAGAAGCGCAAAGAATTTAATCGCAAAGGCCGCAAAGGGGCAAAGATATACAGGGAAGATCGGTATTCGAATTATATCCAATGGGCAATAATCCGGATATTCATATCACCAAAAAATCTTTGCTCCTTTGCGGCCTCTGCGATTAAATTCTTTGCCCCTTTGCGGTCTTTGCGATTAATTTCTTCCGAATTTAAATGCCCGAAAATTTAGTTTGCAGAGTAATTACGTTTGTACACGAGTAGAAAATAAGTGAAAATCCCGCACCATATAATGTGATTACTGCCCGGATAACGATCTGAATCAGGAGAGAAACAGAACATGCGATTATTCATTTGGATGTTGATGACGATTCACATGGTGATGATTCCACCGGCTGCGCAACGTAATGCGCCGAAAGGTGAATGGCCGAATTACGCCGCCGACAAGGGGAGCACGAAATATTCTCCGCTCGATCAGATCAATGCCGGGAATGTCGCCCAACTGAAGATCGCGTGGACATGGGAGGCTCCCGAGATCGAGCTGAGCAAGACCATACCTTCACTGGCGGCGAGCATCAACGAGGTGACGCCGTTGATGGTCAGGGGAGTGCTCTATACAAGCACGGTTTCATCCCAGGTAGCGGCGATCGATGCCGCCACCGGCAAGACGATCTGGGCCTATGATCCGCAGAGCTACAAACTGGGCAGGCCGACCAATCTGGGTTTCGTGCATCGAGGCGTGGCATTCTGGACGGACGGCAAAGAGGAGCGCATTTTCATCGGCACGAGCGATGCGATGCTGATCGCTCTCAACGCCCGGACAGGCAAGCCGATCGAAAGCTTCGGCGATGGCGGCAAAATCGATCTGGCGAAAAATATACCGAATGCTCTCAATGCGAAGAACCTGGCGGTCACCTCTCCGCCGCTGGTTTGCCGCGATGTGGTAATCGTCGGTTCATCGATCAACGATGTTCCGTTTCAGAAGACGGCTCCGCGAGGCGACGTTCAGGCGTTCGACGTGCGAACCGGCAAACCGGCCTGGACTTTCCACACGATTCCTCAGACCGGCGAATTCGGCAACGAAACGTGGGAGAACGAATCCTGGAAATATACGGGCAACACGAATGTCTGGACGCTCATGAGCGCGGACGAACAACTGGGTTACGTCTACCTGCCGGTCAGCACTCCAACCAATGACTGGTATGGCGGTCACAGACTGGGCAACAATCTCTTCGCTGAAAGCCTTGTCTGCCTTGAAGCGAAGACCGGCAAACGCGTCTGGCATTTTCAAACCGTCCATCATGGCCTGTGGGATTACGACCTGCCGGCGGCTCCGGTCCTGTGCGACATCACCGTCAAAGGCAGAAAGATCAAAGCCGTGGCGCAGCTGACAAAATCCGGTTTCTGTTTCGTCTTTGACCGGAAGACCGGAAAGCCCGTCTGGCCGATTGAGGAACGCCCCGTCAAGCAATCGACCATGGCCGGCGAAAGAAGCTCGCCGACGCAGCCGTTCCCGACCAAACCGGCGCCCTTCGAAACCCAGGGATCGCTGGAAGAGAATCTGATCGACTTCACGCCTGAACTGCGCGAAGAGGCCAAAAAGATCCTCGAAAAATATGATCACGGTCCGTTGTTCACTCCGCCGACCGAGAAGGGCACGATCAATCTGCCGGGCTGGGGAGGCGGCGCGAACTGGTGGGGTGCGGCGTTTGATCCTGACACCAGCATGCTCTACATCCCTTCGATAACCTCGCCGATCCTCGTCAAGCTGGTCAAGCCTCCCGCCGGCAGGTCCGATTTCAACTATGTCAGAAGCTTCTCGCCGCAGGATATGAACATTGCCGGACCGAAAGGATTTCCGCTCTTCAAACCGCCGTATGGCCGCATTACGGCGATAAATATGAATACCGGCGAACACGCCTGGCAGGTGGCCAATGGCGATGGCAACCGGCAGTCCATCAACGAAAGTCTGGCTAAACTGGGAGTGACAAAGGATGTCGGGCCGGTGGGCGCAGGCGGAGGCCCTCCGTTGCTGACCAAAACGCTGCTCTTTGTTCCGCAATCTGCGGGCGGGCGCGGCGGGCGCTCTGGCGGCGGCGGCAATGTGCTGCGGGCATTCGATAAGGCGTCAGGCAAGGTGGTGGCAGAGATAGATCTTCCCTTTATGCCGTTCGGCGCTCCGATGACCTATCTCTCAGGCGGGAAGCAGTATATCGCCCTGGCGCTCGGCGACGGGCGAATGGTGGCCTTTACATTGCCTTAATTAATCGAAGCGTGTGCAAATTAAAGTTGAGCATGAAATGAACACAAATATTCTCGAATAAAAGATTATCAGAAAATCATTCGTGACCATTCGTGTTCATTCGTGGCTAAAATTCTTCTGCCTGAATTCCTTGTTAAATCAATTTGCACAGGTTTCAATTAATCCGGCCGCCTGCTACTCCCTGTATTTGATGATCGCCTCGAATGCCGCGTCGCGCCCTTTGATAAGATCGGCAAACGACGGAGGAGTAAAGAGCAACGGCGGTATCCACGGTCGATGATCCATCGGCCATGACGTCTGCCAGTAGAGGTCAGAGATGCTGCCGGTCATCTTGCTGTAGAGCAGCTCGATACGGATCGTCTCGCCGATGAAGTTCGGGCTCGACCCGGTCGGCTCTCCGACAAAGATCGCATTGGTATGGCGTTCGATCAGAGTCGAGGTATTCATCGCCGCTGAAAAGGTGTTGCGACCGACGATAATGAAGAGCTTGCCGCGCTGGTTGATCTTTTCGTTGCCGATCAGGCCGTGTACCAGCGGACGGACCAGGAATGTGTTGCCTCCGCCGTTCCAGCGCAGATCGACCACCAGCTTTTCGACCTCATTCTCGTTGATGAATTTGAAGACACGGTTGCAGAAGTCGGTGAAACTCTCCTTCCGGTCATTGGCTATGGCATTGTATTGCAGCCAGGCGAGCTTGTGTTCGGGCAGGTATTCGAACCAGTAAGGCGCACGGCGATTGCGAAGGTAGAGCGGTTCGGTCCCCGGCGCCTGTTTGCGTGCGAGTGTCCATTTATCATCCGCCGCGCCCGCATTGCCGGCGAGCGTGACAGTGCGCTCCTTGCCGCCGGCGTCCCTGATTGTGATCTCCAGTTTGTCGGCTTCGGGTGTCAACCCAATTCCGTGGAGCACAAACGGGCTGCGCATGAGGCTCGGCCCGATCTGGCTCAGCCACATCCGGTTGTCACGGCTGATGACCGGTTCGAGCTCTTCCATCACCTTTTCAACTGTATGCCCGCCAAACCTGAGAACTTGCGCGCCTGCCAGATCGGCCTGTTCCGGCGCGGCGGCGGTGATGAACAACCCTTCGGTAAAATAATAAAACTGTACCGGGAGCAGCTTTTTCGCGTCCTGGCCGTATGCCGGATGGCGGATGATGGTATGGCCGTCGCCCGCCATGGTGACGAGTCTCATGAATCGCGTTGCGATCTGCGGGTCGGTCAGTTTGGGAATTTCATCGTGGAGCTTACGGACGTATGAGTCGAAGTCTTCGCGGCTGACCTTGCGGAAAGGATCGTAGTGGAGGCGCTTGATCTCGCGCGCCAGAAACTTCAGATCATGCTGCCAGCCTTCGTCGCGCGACATCCGGGTGACATCCTCGATCCCAAGCAGTTCCTTGAATTTCGTGTCTGTACGCAGCGGATCGAGCTCGCTGTTGTTACCGATCAGCTTCAGATTGCGGTGTCCCTCATTGATCGCCCGTTCGAGATATCGCATCCCGTTCACTTTGTCGCCGGCCAGCACATAACAGCGGGCCATGCTGTAGAGCTGCTCCCAGGGATAACCTGAGCCCAGTTCGTATGCCTTTTCGAATGCGGCGATGGCCTTGCGGTAATCTTTCAATTCAATCAGGACGTTGCCGTACTGCGTCCAGTTGCGACCGTCGTGCGGGTTGAGATTGAGCGCCCGCTCCCAGAGCGCCGCCGCATCGGCCGGACGGCTCTCCTTGTAGCTGGCACGCGCACGCTCTGCCAGCTCGTGATGAGCGGCGTTATCGGCCAGCGACTGCGCACAAAGGAAAGGCGCCGGACAAAAGAAAACAATGAAAACCAGCAGGATGTCGCGGACTGGAAATAACCCGGGTCGTATCATGTATATTCTTCTCCTTTCATTGCCTTCAAACTCCGCAGGCTTGGATTTGGCGTTCGGCCGTGGAAAACGTTGTCAAAACAATGGCATAAGCTTCTGGCAATGACTCATCATTCATATCTGAGAGCAATCATCGGATCGACCGCGGCAGCGCGCCGCGCCGGTATCCAACAGGCCAGAAACGCAACGCCCAGTAAAATCAGGCTGACTGAGATGAAAGTCACCGAGTCGGTCGCGCTGACGCCAAACAAGAGAGACCGCAGCGCCCGTGTGACTGCAAAGGCGCCAATCAATCCGATTCCCAGCCCCAACAGAGCGAGTTTTGCACCATCGGTCATGACCATGCTCAGGACATCACGCACCTGAGCGCCAAGCGCCATTCGAATGCCGATCTCGTGGGTGCGATAGGCCACCATATACGACATAACTCCATAAATTCCCACGCCGGCCAGGATCATCGCCAGCGCGGCGAAGATGACCAGCAACAGCATGTTGAACCGGCGTTCGGCGTAGGATTCCGACATGACCTCAGTCATCGTTCTCGCGTTCGTGATCGGCAGTTGCGGGTCGATCTTATGGATGGCGATTTTGACGGCACGCATCAGATCAGCCGGTGAGCCTTCATTGCGAGCAACAAGTGTCATCCAGCGTTTCCATTCACGACCGGATTGCTGATACGGGGTGTAGAGAGCGGGGGCTTCAGGCAAATCAAGACCGAAATGCCTGACGTCGCCTGCGATGCCGATGATCGTGATCCAGTTGACCTGTTCATCGCGCGCCCAGCGAACACGCTTGCCGATCGGATCTTCATTCCGGAAGTACTGTTTTGCCAGAGTTTCATTGATGATGCCGACGAGGGGCGCGGATTCGTTATCCTGTGCGTTGAAGCCGCGTCCGGTCAGAATGGGGATCCGCATGGCTCTGAAGTAATCGCCCTCGATGCTGCGTGTTTCAACGCTCGGCTCTTCGCCGACCGGCAGTGTCCAGCTTTCGCGCGTGAAGTCGTGATTCAACGCCTCGCCGCTCAACGGCAGTTCGCTCACCAGCGCGGCCTGCACGCGAGGCAGCGAATTGACCTCGGTCAGCATTGCCTGCCGGTATTGAATCTGTTTCGGGATCTCCTTGTAGCGTTTTTCCGGCAGTTCGATTCGCATCGTCACCAGGTCGCTGGAGTTGAAGCCGGGGCTGACGGACCGAAGATGCCAGAAACTCTTAATCAGAAGGCCCGCTCCGATCAACAGGACAAGCGCCATCGCCATCTCGAAGACGACCAGCGCGTTGCGCATACGATGTCTGGCGGTTCCCTGCGCTCCACGCTCGCCTTCCTTCAGCGCCTCATTCAAATTTACATGTCTGCCAGACCAGGCCGGCGCCAGACCGAAAATGATGCCCGTCAATATCGAAATCAGAAAAGTGAAGCCGAGGACACGGAAGTCAAGGCTGATCGAGTCCAATCTGGGCAGCTCTCTGGGTTTGATGGCGAGCAGCAGATCGATGCCCCATTGCGCCAGAATCAGGCCGACCAGGCCTCCCACCATCGACAGGATGATGCTTTCCGTCAGAATCAGCTGAATCAGCCGGAATTTCCCCGCCCCGAGCGCGGCGCGAATTGTCATCTCCTGATGACGCGTCACACTGCGCGCCAAAAGCAGGTTCGCGAAATTGGCGCAGGCGATCAGCAGCACCAGACTGACCGCACCGAACAGGACCCAGAGGGTGGTCGAGGTATCGCCGACGATACGGTCGAGCAGTGGCTCCAATATCGTGCGCCGTGTCTTGTTTTCGGAGGGAAAAGCATCAGCCAGCCGTTTATCCAGCAGACGCATCTCCTCGCTGGCCTGCTGCATTGTCACACCGTCCTTCAAACGCGCATAGGAACGGAGGAAGTGCACTCCCCGTTGGGCCGCCGCCAGAGGGTTCGAGACATTGACAGCCACCCACAACCTGACCTTTTCTCTTGGCGATTCGAACGTGGCCGGCATGACGCCAACGATGGAGTAGTTATTACCGCTCAGTTGCAACGACTTTCCCAGAATATTCGGATCACGATTGAATAACTGCTGCCAGATTTGATCACTCAGGACAACCGCCATCGGAGCTCCCGGCTGGTCGTCGGTGTGAGTCAGCGTGCGACCGAAAACCGCTTTGACACCCAGAGCATCGAAATATCCTCCCGTCACGTGCCCGACAGGGATCTGCTGCGGCTCGACTCCGCCAGTGTAGTCAAGCGGTTGCAAGACGACCCCTCCGATTTCGGAAAATGACCGGCTCCAGGCGCGAACATCCGCCAGATCCGGCACGGACTGATTGCTTCTCAACCCAAGGAGCTGCTCCGGCCTGTCGTACGGCAAGGGCTTGAGCAGAGCGGCATTGAGAACACTGAAGATTGCCGTATTCGCTCCGATACCAAGACTCAATGTAATCACAGCCACGATAGTGAAACCGGGATTCTTGATCAGCATTCGAAGCCCGTATCGTAAATCCTGCCGGAATGCGCCCATCTTCCTTCCCCTTCGTTACAGAAAATGAATCGATTAGTGGATACACCTGCCGATACCGATGGCTTTCACAATCCGCGTGCCAGTATGAATAACAATTAAATGTTGGGAATATTAGAGTTGCAATGCGGGATCGATACACCGATTGTTCGGATATGGGAAATGGCTGTCCCATATCCGAAATCGGGAAGTGTTAAATGAATTCATTGAAGAGGGTTTCCAGGTACTCCTGACGCCCGCTCCGGTTGGTCTTGATCTCGCCAATCTCGAGCGCAAGCACTTCGAGTTCGGCGAAACTGGTTTTGCGTTTTTCGATCTTCTTTCCAAGATCGCTGTCCCATGAACTGTAGCGATCGCGAACGAAGTCAGCCAGACGGCCGTCCTTTCTGATCCGTGCGGCGATCTTCAACCCGCGGGCGAAGGTGTCCATGCCGGCGATGTGGGCGTGGAACATATCCACGGGTTCGTAGCTTTCGCGGCGCACCTTGGCGTCGAAGTTGAGGCCTCCGCTGGTAAAGCCTCCCATTTTGAGAAGGCAGAGCATGGTGTGCGTCGTGATGTAAAGGTCGGTCGGAAACTGATCGGTATCCCAGCCGAGCTGCCAGTCGCCCATGTTGGCGTCGATCGAACCGAGGGCTTTGGCGGCTATCGCCACCTCGAGATCATGCTGCATGGTGTGGCCGGCGAGCTGGGCGTGATTGGTCTCGATGTTCAGTTTGAAATGATCGAGCAGCTTGAACTGTCGCAGAAAGTTGAGACAGGCCGCGGCATCGGAATCGTACTGATGCTTGGTCGGCTCTTTCGGTTTCGGCTCGATCAGCAGTTGCCCGTTGAATCCGATCTCTTTCCTGTAATCCACGGCCATCTGCATAAAGACGCCGAGGTGTTCGAGCTCGCGCTTCATATCGGTATTGAGCAGTGTCTGGTAGCCTTCGCGCCCGCCCCAGAAGACGTAACCCTCGCCACCAAGTTCAAGCGTCACCTCCATTGCCTTCTTGACCTGAGCCGCGGCATAGACGAAGGCTTCGATATTCGGCGAGGTCGCCGCGCCGTGCATGAAACGCGGCTGCAGGAACATGCACGATGTCCCCCAGAGCAGCTTCTTCCCGCTGTTCTTTTGAATCTTTTTCAGCTCTTTGACGATACGGTCGAGATTGCGATTGGTCTCACGCAGATTGCGGCCCTCGGGCGCCACATCGCGATCATGGAAGCAGTAATAATCGATCCCTGTTTTTTCGAGGAACTCGAAGAAGACGGGAATGCGACGGAAAGCCATCTCCATCGAATTCGATCCGTCATCCCATGGCCGGACCATCGTGGGCCAGCCGAAAATCTCCATGCCCTGCCCGCGCATCGTGTGCCAGTAAGATGACGCAAAACGCATGTGGTCGCGCATCGTCTTGCCTTCGACCTCTTCGTCTGCGTTGTAGTGTTTGAATGAGAGCGGATTTCTTGAATCGGGACCTTCGTATTTGATCTGTTTTATCTTTGGAAATGCGTCTGCCATTGTTTTTCCTCGATTATTTAGTACTTTGGAGACCAAGTCTTTTAACTATTTAATCGCAAAGATGGCAAAGTGGGCAAAGATTTTGAATCGCAAAGGCCGCAAAGGGGCAAAGTATTTTTGGTGATATGAATATCCGGATTATTGCCCACTGGAAATAATTCGAACACTGATCTTCCCTTTATATCTTTGCCCCTTTGCGTTCTTTGCGATTCAAAATCTTTGCCCCTTCGCGGCCTTTGCGATTCAATAGTTGAAATACCTGGTTTCCAAATTATTTAGTGTGTTGCCGGGACATCGATCCACTTCTGTTCGCGCGCGCTTTGCAGAATGGCCTCGCCCAGAACGAGTTCGTAATGCCCGTCCGCAAATGCGGGGAAATCGGGCCGGGCAGTAAAATCCCCGGCATTCAGGTACCTGTAAAACGTGGAATAGAGCTGCTTGAATGTGTCGGGGAAGCCTTCGTTGTGGCCGCCGGGATATGAAGCGATCCGTCGCGCCTCGGGAGCGAGCAGCGAAGGGTCCTTGAACAGCAGTTCGTTCGGGCGCTCGCGGTGACCGATGAACAGTTCATTCGGGCGTTCGCTGTCCCAGACTAGTGACGACTTCGATCCGTCGATCTCGAAAAAGAGCCTGTTCTTGCGCCCGGCGCTGACCTGCGAAACAGTCAGGGCTCCGCGCGCTCCATTTTCAAAGCGGAGCAGAACAGTCGCGTAATCTTCAGTGTGAATCGGCTGTTCGACGTAATCTTCGGGCTTCAGAAGCTTACCGCCAAAGGTGTCGATCGCTTTGGTCGGCTTTTTGCGCGCCGGTATGAATGTCGCAAAATCGGCGCAGACCCGTTCGATTCTGAGGCCCGTGATAAAAGTGACCAGATCCAGCCAGTGTGAGCCGATATCGGCCACGGCCCGCATGTCGCCGCCGAGCTCGGGCTCGAGCCGCCAGTTCCAGTCGGTATCGTAGAGCAGCCAGTCCTGCAGATAGGACCCCTGGATGATGTAGGGCTTGCCGATCTCTCCGCTCTGCACCAGCGCCCGGGACTGGTGAGCCAGCGGATAGAAGCGAATGTTGAAATTGACTGCATTGGCCAGGCCGCGCGCCGCTGCCAGCTTGACCAGCTCCGCCGATTGGGTCGAGTTCATGGCCAGTGGCTTTTCGCAGACGACGTGCTTGCCGGCTTCGAGCGCAGCCTTGACGTGCGGATAATGCAGATAATTCGGCGTGGTGATATGAACGACATGAATCGACGAGTCGGCGAGCATCTCTTCAAGTGAATCATAAGCGCGGTCAACACGCAGCTCGGTGGCTTTCTGGCGCGCGGTTGCGGGGTCGATATCGACGATGCCCGATATCTGAAAGCCCAGCCGGCGCAGTCCTTCGATATGAGCGGGCCCGATGAACCCGGTCCCGACTACGCCAATGTTAAAATTTTGAGTACTCATGGGTGGTTGTCTCCTTTTTTCCGGTCTCAGTATCCGCCGGAGAGTTCAGCTTTAGTGACTTCAGCGCCCGTTTCCCTGAGCCTTTTGAAGTCATCAAGGATAGTTGCAGTAGCGGTAGCGCCCATGCGCGTGACTCCGGCGTCGATCATTTCAAGCGCCGCCGCCAGCGTCCGCACACCATGAGCGGCTTTGACCTGCACTTTTTCACTGACCGAAGCTCGCATCAGCCGGATGTCCTCGACCGTCGCGCCGGTCGGAGCGAATCCGGTCGATGTCTTGACCCAGTCTGCCCCGGCCGCCTCGCAAAGCCGGCAGGCGAGCACCTTTTCTTCATCGGTCAAATACGCGTTTTCCAGAATTACCTTGACCTTCGCGTCGCGCGCGTGGGCCAGATCGCAGATCGCCTTTATCTCGTCGGCCACATAATCGGCTTGGCCGGAACGCAGTTCGCCGAAGTTCATAACCATATCCAGCTCGACCGCTCCGTCTTCCAAAGCCTGCCTGGCTTCGGCGATTTTGGTTTGAGTAGTCGAACTGCCGTGTGGAAATCCAACCACCGTGCTGATCAGCACATCGGAATCAACAAGCGCCTGCGCAGCCAGCCTGACATGGCACGGTTTCACGCAGACTGATGCAACGTGATACCTCGCTGCAAGCTCGCATCCGGCGACGACCTCGGTCTCGGTCAGTTGGGGTTGCAACAGTGAATGGTCTATGGTTTTGGCTAGTTGTTCAAGTGTAATTGTACGACTGTCGAAATGCATAGGAAGTTTCCAGTTTTTGGTAGTTTCCGGTTTCCAGTGGGAAGAAGTTTCCAGTCGTCTGCAACAGTTTCGCAAATAGTAATAATCGCAAGCTGTATGACAGGGAAAAAACTGCTGCTGTCCAGACGACTCGAAACTGGAAACTTCTTTCCACTGCCAACTGCCGACTGCCGACTGCCGACTGGAAGCTATTCCGGGACCAGTTTCACATCGGTGTCGAATTTCCTGTAATCTCGAAATTCGATGGCGTTACGGGTATATTCGCGCTCGCGGTCGCGTCCGAGCAGCATCTCGGCGCGGATGGGCAGCACGTACTTTTCTTCGGCGATGGTGACAAAGTCATACTCGATGGCGCTTTCGGCCATCGTGATCGGGAACCCGGGCTGAATATTCTCGTGAGCGAGCTCGACGCGCAGAACGCGTTTGGTTTCGACATCGATCCAGCAAGAGCCGGAGTAGCCTGAAACCACCGAGCGCCCTGAACTTTTATCGGTCAGTTGACTGGATGAGTTGGCCTTCTTGACGCTGAAATCATAGAGCACGGTCTTGCGTCCATTGAAAACCTCGTTGCGAACCTCTTTGAAATCGGCCTTCGATTGAGGAGAGAAGAGCGACTGCATGACCGAACCGAATTCGCCGGTCGAGGTCGAACCGCCGAGCTGTTCGTAGGTCATTTTGGTCGCAGCTCCGTTGAGTTTAAGCAGCTGAAACTTTTCGCCCTGTTTTGAATGGAATGAAAGGGCGACTTCGAGTTTGTCCTGGAGTTCCCAGTCCTTGCTGGCAGGCCCGCGGGCATAACGGGTGACGAATTGCGTAACGCGAAAATCGGGCAGATCCTCAGCATACATCATGGCGTGGTAGCGAGCCTGTTCGAGAAAAGGAAGTCTGGCGAGGGCTTCGGCGCGTGCCTCGGGAGTCTGCGGCTCTTCGACCGGCGGAAGCTGGCTTTCATCCTGAGTTCTGAGCCGCGGACGGTCTTCCCGCTCGCTCGGTTTCTGCCCCGCCCGGGTGATAGCATCGAGCAGAATCGCCCGGGCGCCGGCACGGCGGAACTCTTCCATCGTCGCTTCGTCGACCTGAAAAGCGATGCCCCGCTCGGAGACCTCGGCGGCGATGTCTCCCTGGGCGAACCGGCGCTCGTTCTTCTGGCTCAGCAGCTGGAGGATCTCTTCTTTAGTTACTGGTTTTTTCTGCTCCTGAGTCAATCCGCCGGTAGTGCCGGCACTCAACAGAAGAATTGTCAACAGAAACATCGATATTCTCGATTTCATCGCCACCTCGCTTGTTCTATTTTAACTCTGAGAACACATGCATTATACCCTCCTTGCAAAAAATCAACCGCGATCCCGGGGACAAGAGAATTACTTTGCCCGCAAGAATCGGATTTCCCGTGAATCTCAGGCCGAATATGATGAGACCAACGAATGCAAATTATGAAAGTCAGGGAGGGAAATTATGATTACTGATGAACGTGCCTGGCAGGCGGTTGAAGAAAAGGACAGGTCATTCGATGGTCGTTTCTTTTACGGAGTTGCGACGACTGGAGTCTATTGCAGGCCATCGTGTCCATCCAGAAGGCCGCTCCGCAAAAATGTCAGCTTTTACCAGACTGCTGCTGATGCAGAAGCTAAGGGATTTCGCCCGTGCCTGCGCTGTAAGCCGCTAGAAAAGGCCGGGCGGGACCCGATGGTCGATCGGATCAGCCTGCTCTGTCAATTCATTCGCGAGCATCATGACGAGACGCTTACGTTGCAGTCGCTGGCCGATGAGGCAGGACTCAGCCCGTGGCACCTTCAGCGGAGCTTCAAGGCGGTAACCGGCGTAACTCCGCGGCAGTACATCGAGGCCTGCCGGATCGACACGCTCAAGAACAGCCTGCGCGAACAGGAATCGGTCACGACGGCAATCTACCAGGCGGGCTTCGGGTCGAACAGCCGCGTCTATGAACGCGCCGATACGCGACTGGGAATGACGCCCGCTGAATATCGATCAGGAGGCAAACACGTGAGCATCTCTCATGTTTCAGTCGCGAGTCCGCTCGGGCGAATGATGATCGGAGCGACCGATCGAGGCCTCTGCTTTTTACAATTCGCGGACTCGGACGAGATGCTGCTGGAGATGCTGCACAGGGAGTATCCGGCGGCGGTCATCAGAGAGATGCCGCAGCCGTGGCCTGAAGAATTCAATAGGTGGATTCGGGCGTTGAATGAACACCTGAGCGGATCGCGACCGCAGCTGGATCTGCCGGTCGATCTGCAGGCGACGGTGTTTCAAATGACCGTCTGGAGATACCTGCAGAACATTCCGTATGGAAGCGTAGAATCATATTCCGAGGTGGCTGAAGGGATCGGCCGGCCGAAAGCGGTCCGGGCGGTGGCACGCGCCTGCGCAACAAACCGTGTCGCCATGGTCATTCCCTGCCACAGAGTCATCCGCGGCACTGGAGAGCTCGGAGGTTACAAATGGGGCATCGAACGCAAACGCGCTCTGTTGGACAGGGAGCGCGGGAAAGTAATGCATAAAATAGTTTCCAGTGGGAATAGTTTCCAGTAGGAAGAAGTTTCCAGTTGATGGAATTGATACGACCAGTTGATAAATTATCTCCGGAAAATCTTTTTGCGTTCTCTGGAACTTCTTCCCACTGGAAACTATTCCCACTGGAAACTTCTTCCCGATCATGACTGTCCTGGCCAGCAGATATGTCTGCAGATTCTTGTTGACGATCATCGGCGGACTGACCTGATTGAATTCCTGAAAATGGTGTGTCGTTCGATGAAAGTCGAATGCCGCCTGATCGGTGTAGAGTTCATACAGAAAACACTTCGTTCCATCTTCCGAAAAAGAGACATCGAAACGATGGCAGCCCGGCTCGATTTCGAAACTGGCATCGGCATTCCTGATGATCGCCTCGCGAAAAGCGTCCTTATGCTCAGGCGCCAGATCAAACTCCACGGTGACGACGAATCCGGGTTTTGTGCTGACCATAAAAAAATCTCCTTTGTTTTTGAATGCTGACAGAATATTACTATATGATACTGACCGCGTTTTCAATCAAGACAGAATAGCACCGCATATCGAGCGACTGCGAAGCGTCGATCTTCGGACCGCTCACTTTAACATCCGACATACTTGTATATTCAATCTTGCGGACCGTAGGTCCGCGCTCCGGAGGAGACGTTGGACATGCAGAAACTTCACATCAGGCGTTGGCTGATCACTATCTTATTAATAGGTGTCGCCGTGTCGGCGGGATTATTGCTGAAGATCGATTCTCAGGCCATCGGGCAGCAAAGCCGGCCGGCGGAGAATTCGACCGCGACGCAGTTGAAGTTGCAGTTTTCCGCTCCGTGGGAGAAACGCCTGCAGTTAAAGGCCGGTGAAACTTTCGAAGTCTCGGTCGGTCTGCCGAATCCGTCGGCGCTCCCCCGGAATGGACGGATCAGCGTGGAATGGTCTCTGCTGGACGATAAAACCGGTGACGTTTCGCAACCGGCCAATGCCCGCAAGGCGGATGCATTCGGCATCTACTCTCCCCCAACAGCCGGCTGGAGAAAAGTCCTGCATGCGCTGGACCCCGATGTGTATCTGGTCTATCGGGCGCCAGTCGCCGGAAACTATGCACTGAAGATAGCCCCGGTCACAGATGAGACGCCGGTCTTCGAAGGCGCGCGCTGGCGCGAAACGGGGATCGCTCCACAGGCTGTGCCCTTCCCGAACAACACTCCGTGGCCAAAGGGGAAGAGCGTTCCCCTGAACATCTCGATCAAGCCGATCGATCTGACGGTTGGACTGTCATCCGGAGCGCGCATCGAACACGAGCCTAACGATACGCCAGAACAGGCTCAGGTAATCGAGCTTCCGGAAGGCGAGGGCATTCAGCGCGTCCTGATTTCAGGCGGAGCCGACGATATCGAATATTTCGACAATGGCAGGGTCGGGCAGTCTGGCGATGACTGGTTTCAGATCGTCTTCAAGGGGAAAGAGCCGCGCCTGCTGACGGCGAACCTGACGATTCCCGATCACACGCTGGCCGCGCAGGTGCGAATGTACGCATCAGATTCGCAACCGTCGGGCGGGTTGTCGCAGACACTGCTGCCGCTGGTTGAATATATCGAAGGGCGCAATGATAACGAGCGAGTCCACCAGCAGAACGAACCCCATCGCGCATCGATCAATCGCCTGCTCAAGCCGGGCGGCACCTACTTCCTGCGCGCTGAAGCCAACGCGCCCGGATACGAAATCGAATTGCGGCTGCTCAAACCGGCGCCGTACACCGATCCGCGAATGGCCGTCCGCCAGGCGATGTACGATCATATCGGCCAGGTCGATTCGTGGCTGACCAACCGCCCGCGCGGAGCCAGCGTTGAACGGCGCATCCGCGACACCGGCAACCTCATGGGCACTCACTGCATGAGCTGCCACACGCAATCTGGCGTCTGGGGCCCGGCCGTGCCGGTCGAAAACGGTTATCGTATCGAGAACATCCAGAATTACAGGCGTCTGATTAACGTCATGTACGAATCGCTGCGGCCGACCAACTACCTCAAGGATGCGGCGAACAATACCAGCCTGGCTCCGCTGGACATCGGCGACGGGCCGGCCGGCACGCGCGTCGCGGGCCATAACGTCTGCACGGCCGAGCGCGTCTTTCCAGCTCGGAAGCTCCATTCAAAGCAGGCGATTCGCGTCGCCAATCACGTGCTTCAAACGGCGGACCCGAGCGGCATCAACGCCGCAGGCCCCGGGTCGAACGTCGGACAGTCGGTCGTCTACAACTACGCCGGAGAGATACTGCGCACGGCCTGGGACCGCACCAGCCATCCGCGCTACTTCGCCGCTCTCGAAGAGAAAGCCAATCTGATGCTGGCCGTCATGCCGCGCTACAGCGACGACATGGCGCATCGCATCGAATTCTTCAAGCGATTCTTCCCGCAGGATTACATCGTGCAGAACAAGCGGGCGCGTGAGATTCAGGCGACACTTCCGGCGGAGCCCGAACCTCCGCCCGCGCCGAAGGAAGATCCATCGAGCGGTGAGCCAAAGGAGCCTCCGCCTGCCCGCTTCCCGAAATACACACTGTTGAGCGCCGAGGATGCGCAGAAACTGGAGCAGCGTATTCACGAGCAGCTTGTGCTGGACGAGGCCAGGCTGCGCGCGATTCAGAACCCGGACGGCACGTGGGGCTTCGATCCCGGCAAGAGCCCGGATAACGGAAAAACCTGGAAGACGGATGGTCAGAATGACCCGGCGCCGACGGCCCTGGCGCTGATAGCATTCCAGGCGCTCGGTCACGGCCCGCAGGACGCTGCCATCGACCGAGGCGTCAAGGCATTGCTCCGCACTCAGGACCCATACGGTCGATGGAACAAGACCGCTCAGACGGGGTTTGTCACGACGGCCTATGTGCTGCACGCCTTTTCGCGCCTCTATCCTGAAACGCCCGTCAAACCGGTCCGCGCGGATTTCGAACATCGCAGGAACGAATCACTGCTTGAAACCGTTGCCCGCGTCCGCGCACTGTCGCATACCGATGACCCGTCGATGATCGATCTCATGACTCAGGCTACAGGGCATGAGAGTCCATGGGTCCGCAAATGGGGAGCGATGGCTCTCGGAGCCGTTCACGACAAACGCGGAGTCCCGTCTCTCGTCAAACTCATGGGCGACCCGGTCAAAATGGTGCGCGATGCCGCTGTCTGGGCCATGGAGCAGACTCTGCTTGACGATACAGGCTTCGATGAAGTTTTCGCAGCCTATGCGAAGGGCGGCGACCTGACGCGCGAAAGCGTTCTCAAGGCGCTCGGGATGCGCGCCGATGCCGTCATGCCCAACCCGGCGCTCAAACTGGACCGGCTGACGGCGCTGTTCGACAGGGCGCTCAATGAAGATCCCCATCCCGGAGTGAGGGCCTGGGCCGCCAAAGCAGCCTGGCAATGGTGGGTCTGGAATCCGCCGGTGCGCGAGGCCGTGCAGAAAGCCTGGGTCAGAAAGCTGCTCGATGATGAACCGAGCGCCATCGTCGAAAACGCGTTCCGCTACCAGAGCCACGCGCTCTTCGTAGCCAACGGCCACAAAGCCAATGGCAGCGAAGAGCACCAGTACAGGGAATTGACGGCGCTCTTCAAGAATATCGAATCTTTGCTGGATTCCGCCGAAGTGCAGCCCCGCGTCAAGGATCGGCTGGCGCGCCGGCTGATGAGCATCGCCGCGACCTTTTACAACACTTCTGGCGGCGACGGCGGTCCGGGCCAGATGGGTTACGTAAGCGCCGGCAGTTCAGAGATGATGGGCAAAGCCGCCATGCACCTCTGGAAGCAGATCGAGACTGCTCAGGATGCCGCAAAGATGGACGAAATGCGGTTGCTGCTCGAAGGGGCATCCGGCGTCGCATATCCTGACCTGCAGGACAGGATCATCAACTATTCGACGAGCGGTCCCGAAGAGCTGCGCACGCTGGCCGCCGCAGCCGTCTCAGATCCAACGACTGTCACTCTGCCGGCGACGCAGGAGAAGGTCCAGCCGCTGGTCGAACAGATCCATCGCGGAGCGCAGGACTACGACCGCCGCCAGACGCTGGCCCAGCCTGTGCTCAAGCTGATCGGGCGCGCGCAGTGGGCAGTCCCGAAGACGATCGAGCAGCAGCAGATCCTCTATTCGCTGCTCGTCCCCGAATTCAAGCGAGATCCGAATGCGGAAGAATTGAAGAAGATCATCCAGGCGGCAGAGGATGCCGTCAAACCGATGGGCCAGCTCGATCCGGACTGGTACATCGCGGACCGAATGGGGCCGACGCTGGCATCGAATCCGGATCTGCAGACCGAGGTTCTGCTCAAACTGGTTCCAGCCAGGGTGAGCAATCCGCTGACAGGTTATTTCTGGCTGCCGAACGTGAGCTGGATCGTCGCATACGGCGAGGGCGTGCCTGAAATCGGCTCTGAAAGCGCTCCGCAATCCGGCGCTCCTGAACTGGCGACGGCCCGCGAGAGGGCCATCGAGCTTTATCTGCAAATGCTGCAGCCGGGCAACCCGGCCCTCATCCGTGGCCGCGCCATCCGCATGGCCAATCAGACAGAGCTGCGCAAGAACCCGAAAGTCCGCGAAGCGCTGCACAAACTGACTCAGACAGAAACAGATTCGTCATACATCAACGCCGCGAAGAACGCCCTGCGGAGCGATGCCGACAACTGGATGGACGACCTGCGCGAGGCCATGAAGAAGGAGCCGCTCGCCGCGTCGCTCAGGGACGCTCGCGGAGAACCGCGACTGACGCCTGAATTCCTTTCGAGCTACAGGTATTTCGTCGATCACATGGCCCCGGAGCTCAACCGGCAGCAGCGCAACGACGAGATGTCCTGCATGAAATGCCACGGAGTTCCCGGACGCGTCCCCTCGATGGAGTTTGCGGCGCCCGACGGCAACGGATACTGGACCTCAGCGAAGATGCTCAGGAACTACCTGACTCTGCAGCAGCGCGTCAACCTGGCAGAGATCGAAACCAGCAAGCTGCTGCGCAAGCCGCTCAATATCCAAACGGGCAAGGAGGACGGCCACCAGGGCGGAAGGCGTTATCTGCCGGGCGATCGCGCCTATCAGATCATCCGCCGCTGGGTGCTCGATCAGCCGCGTGTGATCAAAAGTTATCAATAAGAGGAGCGGAGCGCCGGCCTCCGGTCGGCGCTCCGCCTGCCCGCCAAAGCCTGACTATGCCGTCGATACTCGAGCTGATGAGCAGCTTTCCCTCTTGCGAAAATGCGATTCGTCCAATCCCATCATCGTGGCCATAAAGCGCGACGACTTCCTGACCGTTCTCGACATCCCATAATCGCAACAGCCCGTCATCGCCGCCTGTCGCCAGACGTTTTCCATCCGGCGAGAAGGCCAGCGCCTTGACGTGGCCTCCGTGAGCCCTGATTATCGAAACTTCTCGTGCCGTTGCAACATCCCACAACCTGATCGTACTGTCAGCGCTGCCTGTCGCTAAAACGGCCCCATCCGGCGAAAAATCGATCGACAGAATCGGCTCCGTGTGACCTTTCATTATCGCGAGTTCCCGGCCAGTCAGCGGATCCCAAAATCTCGCGTTGTTGTCGTACCCGGCTGTCGCCATCAACCGTCCATTCGGCTCGTAGGCAACAGCCGATACAAGGCTTTTATGCTGAAGCGTTTTCAATCGCCGGTAAGTTGACATATCCCAAATATTCACGGTTCGATCATAAGAAGCCGTCGCGAAAGTTTTTCCGTCCGGTGCAACGGCGATCGAGTTGATTCTTGCAGTATGCGCCTTGAAGGATTGGACTTTCGTGCTCGAACTCAAATCGCAGATGTGTATGCTTCCAGAAACATCGCTGACCACAAGTCGCTTCCCGTCAGGTGAAAAGGCAGGTCCGTCCAAAACAGTGGAAGGCAAGTCGCAGGTCGATACAAACTGCTTTGCAGTCAGGTCCCAGAGACGGATTTTATCCTTGTATGAGATGGCAATCAGCCTGTCATCGGGAGAAAAAGCGCAAAACCGATAATCTGTGCCGGTCGCAATATTCAGTGATCGGAGTTCCCTCGACATACTCCATGACCAGATAAGGCCGGTCCTCGTCAGTCCTGCCGCCATCCAGCAGTCGCGTGATATTCGGATGAATGAGGCGGGCGAGAATCTGTCGCTCCCGCCTGAAACGTTGCATGACGTCGTCGCTGAAATGCGCCGTCGAAATCAGCTTGACTGCGACCTCCTGATCATATTCGCCATCGGCCCTTTTCGCGCGATAAACTACGCCCATCCCGCCTTCAGCTACTCTTGCCAGGATACGGTATGGCCCGATCATAAGACCTGAATGATCGTTCTCTTTCTCATCGGGGAACAGTTCGCTGATCTCTTTCAGCGGCGGGGTTGAGATGTAATCTCCTGATTCGTCGTGGGATTTCAGAAGCGACAAAACCTCATCACGCAGGTCATCATCGCCTGCACACGCATAGCGGACAAAAGGATTCACGCTCACTGGAAGGCTGATCCAGCGCGGCATCGAAGATTCGATCGACCTGTTGCCAGCGTTCCGGCGTCATCCTGCATTCTCCAAAGTGAGCCCGCGAAGCGGGTGCTAGAAATTAGCCTGGGGTGGAGCGAGGCCGCAGGCCGAGCGTAACCCCAGGTACGGATGTCTCCTTTTTCAAGCCCGCGTGAGCGGGCGACAGCGTCTTTAAATGCCATAAATCCGGCATAGTCTGCCGCCCACTGGAGTGGGCTTTAATATTTATTCGTCCAGACCTGGGGTAACACTCGGCCTGACGGCCTCGCTCCACCCCGGGCTCTATTCTCTTGTCATTACCCACATTTTTAGTGGGGAGGTCACCAAGCTAAATCTTGCAGGCGGAGCCAGCCGCGCCAGAGTGTTTGCCAGCCTGGATCGCCATCGCTCTTGCGAGCGAGGAAAACCTCAAGGCGCGCCACCAACCGCCAGAACTCACGGAGTGTTAAATCAGTTGGTGGTAATTTGAAGTATCGTTGGACGGTTTCAAGCAGGCTCGGTTCAACCGAGTGACGTGCGAGCGTCTCCGGTTCTCGACGACTCGTTTCACGCAGTTGCAGCAATCGCACGGCAATGATGGCGAGAAACCCAAACACGCTTGTAAAGCCTGCGCTGTCGTCAACTGACGTTGCTCGATCGCGCAGCCAGTTTTTAAACACTTGTGATATTCCTCAATCAACCAACGATGTTCATACCATTCAATGATCATCAGAGCTTGGTCGGCGTTGTGTACAGAGAGGCTCGTGATCAAGATCCACTCCAGCGCTTGCTGCCCAGCCGGCGGATCCACTTCCCAGCACCGCACGACGCTTACGCGCAATGGCGGACCGAAGCGTTCTTTGCCCTCGTGCGGCGATTGGATGTCGCATTGCCCCCAAGCCACTTGCAAATTCACCGTGCGCTTCGGTTTGCCGTCACGACCGCGCAAGGTCACCTCTTTGGTCGCGGCTGCCGAGAGCTGGCGCGACCATTGCATCAGATGTTGCCGCTCTCCGCTCAAGTCGTGAATGACACGATCCTGAACAGCACGGGCGACAACCTCCCAGCCAAGTTCTTGGGACTGACGGAAATAGCCATAAATGTCGCTCGCTCGGTCGCCAACGCTCACCCAAATCACTCCACTGTCTCGTTCCGGGGCCTGTCAATCTCCGCTCAGTGTTTCCGCCCAGACATCAGACTCATTGGCTCGCAGGCTCCGCGCGCGTTTACCTTCGGTGCGACATCGGACGGTCGGAGCGCGAGTCCAGACTTTGCCACCAACCCCAACCAACCCTCCGACAAACCGATCTCCAAACAACTGTACCAGGAAGCCCTGTCGGTGGGATTCGTTGAGTCGCCCCAACCCTCTGGTCTCCGGATGATGCGTGTAATCCAACTCCGTCCCATCCTGAATGAACAACACCACCCCAGAACTCAGACGCGCTCGATGCCGGGTCGCATCCCAGTGCCCCTGGCTCAGCGCCGCCCCATGGGTGACATCTTCTTCATTCAGCAACAGGTAGGCCGCTTTCGTCTCGCCCCAGCTTCCAGTTTGGTTGGGAATACTCGACGATGGTTGCGCTGCCAGTTGCGCGCCGAGCTTGACGGCTCGGTTCGTCCGGCGCCGATCACCCAATTGCGCCGATCCCCATTGTTGTGTTGACCATTCGAGAATTTCGCCGTTTATGTCTTGACTCATTCCACATTTTTACCACATCGGGAAAATGTGGGTAATGACAAGGCTATGTTCTGTCGCCCGCTTCGCGGGCAAAAATCAGATTTGATTTGTCCGACTCTGTCAGGGACTAAGTAGTTACAACTGGAAACTATTCATATGGTTTCAATTCGCGATAGAGCCATGCTTTGGCGCGGGTCCATTCCCGTTTGACTGTCACCTCAGACACATTGAGAACTTCGGCCACCTCCTCGATATTCATCCCGGCGAAGTATCGCATCTCGATGATACGGCTTTTACGCTCATCCATGGCGGCCAGCCGCTCGAGGGCTTCATCCAGAGCCAGTATCTCGCGCGATCGCTCGGGTGAAATGAGCGCAACTTCATCCAATGATATCTGCACGCCGCCTCCGCCACGTTTCGCACTCTGCTTCGCTCTCGCGTTATCTATTAATAAATATCGCATGACGCGGGCGGCGACGGCGAAGAAATGAACCCTGTCCTGCCAGTCGATCCCGCTTTTGCCGGCGAGTTTCAGATAAGCTTCGTTGATCAGGTCGGTCGTCTGAAGAGTGTTTCCCGATGGATGCGCTCTGCGGCTGCGTTTGGCTATGCGCCGCAGTTCATCGTAAACGAGCGGCATCAACTGATCGAGGGCATCACGGTCTCCGTTGCGCCAGTCGATGAGCAATTGCGTCACTTGCTGAGGTGAGGCTGAATCCAATATTGCCATCTCCTATAAGAGATTCAACGATTAACAACCAGAATTATAATGACTTAACATTTTCCGTGAAAGCCCTTCGTAACAGACGCCATGACATCGCCTTCGAAATAATGGATCGACATGATACCTGACCGGCAAAAATATCGATTACCTATATGAGGTTCAGCAAAAATCAGAGCGTGGGCGAGCGCCCATGTGCTTTAAAAATGAATGGAGGTTTTTATGGAAAAATATCGTAACCGGACAATTCTCAGGATTGGCATAATATTCCTGATTTTAACCGGAGTTCAGGCCGTCATTACGGCTCAACAAAGGGTCGGAAGCGCAATAAATCCTCAGGCCCGTCGGGCTTATCGGCCTCTTGATACCAATACGGAATGTACCAGCCGCGGAGGAATCTGGCGGGACGGCCACGGATGTTATCTGGTGCTGGAGGGCGCAGTGAAAATCACAAATCACCAGGGAGAGGTTCCATACCCGAAAACTGAAAAGTCCTGTCATAGAGTGGCTGGAATCTGGAGTGGGGGCAAATGCGCGGTGATCTATTCTCAACTGGTCACCAGCTCACAGATAGCCACCAGACAGGGAGTCAAATATTCACCAACTGTACTCATGGAAAAAACGAAGACCGAAGCCGAAAATTGTAATGAATCAGGAGGAGCATGGACTACCAACAAGGACGGGGGCGTTTTTGTTACTACCTGTTAACGCCTGAAACCTGCACATTGTCGATGATGGTCTGTACAGAACCAAAACTGCTTCCTATGAATCCACCCAAGTAGATCTTTGAATGATATAGGTAAATCAGAATTTAAGATCCCCGGAGAATTAATCCGAAGGATAAGATGTCAACTCAGACCAGATCAGGAGGTCAAGTGTGAAAATCGCGTCCAAATTGACAGTTGCCGCCATAATTATGTTGGCGCTTTTTGCCACTCAGGCACAAAAGTGTTCTACTCCCAAAAATAACGCTTTCGTTGATCCTGACGGGAGAGCGATCGATCCAAACGATGAACGGAATCAGCAGTTGATCGCCCAGAGAATCCTGAAAGATGGGCGCTATACAGGCAAACAGACGAAGATGCGCATAAATTAGTTCAGCACCTCAAAGATGATGGCGAAAAGGACAGCAATAGGTTAAACCCTGACACATGGTTACAGATCTCAAGCAATGGCTGCAAGCTTATGCCAAATGGTGGTTGCAAAAACATAAACCCCACAGGTTGCCCAAATTGCAAACCGCTCCCAACAGCAATTCTTCCAAACGGCAACTCGATCAGAAGTTGTAGTTGCGGACCTGCCGTTTGAAAGAGCTCGCAACGATCAGTTAAAGCATGTTGGATCGCAGTTTCATCTATTCCGATGAAATGCACATTCTGCATGCCTTTACTTTTCAAGCATAGCCACCCAATGACCCGGCAGTGGAGGGGAGAGTGCCAGTTCATCCCCTCCACTGACTCTTTTCACTTCGGTCCAGCGGCTATGTTCAATATCGAGCCACTTGAGCCTGAAATCTCGCCTGATCTCCCGCAGATCCAGCCGCACTTCGCCTCCATCCGGGAAATAGATGGCGAATTTCTCGTTCGAAATTCGTGTCAGGTAGGCCTCGTTCTGCTCGCGGTCGAGCAGCAGGCGGCTCTCTGCATCGGGCGTCGCGCTAAAAAAGTCGAATTCCCGTGTCAGCATCCGAGCGCTGAGGATGTGGGCCTGTGCCGGTGTGCTCAGGCCAATGCCCGAATCGGGGCGATGAAACCTGACCGAGGCAGCTCCGCCGATCAGGCTCCGCCAGAACCGTTCGGCGCCGTCCCGGCTCGACCCGAACCGACCGGTATCAGCGCCATAAATCTTGACGTTATTCATCGGCCGCAGTCGATCGTTGATTCTTTGACGCTGTTTCTGAAAATTGTCCCAGTGTGCCTGACCTTTCTGATGATTGTTCTGCGAGACATCGAGGAAGGTATAGAGATCAGGATTGTCGAAGGTATTGCGATGCAGTTCATGTGAAAGATCCCAGGGGTCCCACATCTCAGTCAGTTGAACTACGAGACCGTTCTCTTTCGACTTGCGACGGATGTAGTTGGCCCAGTAGGCTCCCCATTCAGCCCGCCCGTTTGTTTCATTGTCCATGCAATAGATGACATTCGGATATTTGAGAGAGATCGAGAGCATGCGGTCAACCTGGGCATGCTGGTATTTGAGCAGAAGCTGGTTGTTTTCAAGCGCCGGCACGGAACGGAAGAAGGGATTGTCGTTCTGACCGGGATGTCGCGGATAAACCGCTTCGAGGCGGCTTTGCACGGTTGTGTAATTTAGGTTTATCGCAGGGTTGTATGGATTGAGCGCCCACGGTTCGCGTGCAAAGTCGAAGCGGTCCCAAACCTCTATCTGAACGATGATGCTGCGCTCATTGGCGAGGCGGAGCAGCGTCTCGAAATGCCTCCAGTAATCATCGTTCAGCCTGTTCAGGTCATATTTGCCATTCCGGTCCCGGGCAAAGGGCCAGATATTCCCGTCATCACGTGAAGACATGGTATTGCGGACATAGTTTCCGCCAATACCGGCGAGCAGATCGAGATGGCGACGAAGTCGAGTTTCATTCCATTGAAAGAGGTTATCATCATCACTGCCGCCGATAAGCAGGACTGGACGGTTTTGATATTCCCAATAGCCGGTGTTCTTTCCAAAGGGGCGCAGCCGATCGTTACCGCTCTCAACCTGAGCGAGAATCACGACCAGAAACAGAATATGCGTTTTAATAATGATCCGCATGAAGTCGTCCTCTTTACCTGCAAAACGGAAAAACTGCCCTGTAGTCCGACACGGCTTGCAGGGACTCGCCATGCCCTATATCATTTCACTTCAGCAAATAATTAACCTCGAGATAATTTATAAACCGGGATCGGCCTTCCGTCCAGGCGTGTGTCCCCTGCCCAAAACGAGCACTTATGGCGAAAGAGAAAGTACTTGTTGTAGACGATGAACCGGCGATCCGGTACACGCTTTCTGAAGCGCTGCGCGGCTGGGGATTCGAGCCTCACGAAGCTGGTACTGTGGCCGAGGCGCTGGAGGTGTTCGAAGCCGAGCATCCACTGGTCGTGCTGCAGGACATAGGCCTGCCGGATGGATCGGGACTCGACGCGCTGCACGAATACAAGACCCGGCAACCGCAGGTGGTCGTGATCATGATCACCGGCAACGTCATGCTGGAAGACACACTGACGGCGCTGCGCGGCGGGGCATATGATTTCATCTCGAAGCCGGTCAACCTGCGCGAACTGCAGGTCACGATCAGGAACGGGACCGAGACGGGACAGTTGCGCCGTGAGGTCGTGTCGATTCGCCGTGAGAGAGCAAGCGAGTTCAGTTTCGAACAGATCATCGGAACTTCGCAGATCATGAAGGAGATGATAGCGCTGGCGCGAAAAGTCGCGGCGAGCGAGGCGTCATCGGTTCTGCTCCAGGGAGAGAGCGGGACCGGAAAGGACCTGGTCGCCAAGGCGATCCATTACGCTTCTTCACGGGCGGAAGCGCCGTTTATCGCAATCAATTGTGCGGCGATTCCGGGCACGCTGATCGAAAGCGAACTGTTCGGGCACGAAAAGGGGGCATTCACCGATGCCAAAGCTCGAAAGGAAGGGCTCTTCGAACAGGGGCATGGCGGAACGATCTTTCTTGACGAGATCGGAGAGCTCGAGTTGAGCCTGCAGGCCAAGCTGTTGCGAGTGCTTGAAGAGAGCTCTTTCCGTCGTGTGGGAGGATTGAAGGACCTGCCGATGGACGTGCGTATCATCGCGGCATCGAATCGGGACCTGAGAGCGGAGAGCGAATCGAACCATTTCCGCCTCGATCTCTATTACCGATTATCCGTCATACAGATCGATCTGCCTCCGCTGCGCGAGCGTGGAGACGACGTGCTGGCGCTGGCGAAATATTTCATAACCGGGTTCAACAAGAGCCTGCGCAAACGTGTCCGTGGCCTGAGCCCCGAGGTCGAGGCCATCTTTCGCAACTATCACTGGCCGGGAAATGTTCGAGAGCTGCGCAATGTGATCGAAAGAGTATTGATCCTTGAAGATACGGATGTGATCACCTCAATCTGGCTGCCACGCGACCTGATACGGGATGAGCGCGAACGCGGCAGGGACGGGTTGGGCACACAGATGGCAGACCTGTCATCGACGCATAAGCCGATCGTTCCCGGATTTATTCTTCCCGATTCCGGCGTCGAACTTGAAAAGGTAGAGTTGTCACTTGTCCAGCAGGCCATGGACCGCAGCGGAGGAAACCAGACCAAAGCCGCCGAGTTGCTCGGAATTTCGAGAGATCAGCTCCGATACAGGCTGAAGAAACTCGAGGAGATCGATCAGCAATAAGCGGCATTCATGCTGCGTAAAATTCCGCGCCGGTTAGGAATAATTCCCCACATGTCCAGGGTTTGATTCGAATAACCATCCTTTTATACTGGCTTTGCGTCTTCGGCACGCGCATTGCCGGTCACCCGAGGAGGCGTTGTAACCAACGAATATTCAATGAGAGATTCAATGAAGATATTACTGGCATTTGATGGGTCGGATTATGGCATCGCGGCGGTGGATGAGGCGGCACGGATTCCCTGGCCGCAGAATAGCAGCCTGCGCGTGATTTCAGTTGCCGAGCTGCCTGCGCCGGTCATGTCGGGACCTATTCCGATGCCCGGATCCTATTTCATGGAATGGGAAAAGGCGCTTGAAGACCAGGCTGTCGCCAATACGGCGACAGCGCTTGCGCGATATTACGATCAGGGCGGAGCGAAGATCGAAGTCACTGCGAAATCGGTCAAGGGTAATCCGAAGGATGTCATCCTTGACGAGGCAGACAGCTGGGGCGCAGATCTGATTATGATCGGCACGCACGGTTACAATGCGTTAGAAAGAATGTGGCTCGGATCGGTTTCAAGAACCATCGCATCACACGCAAAGTGCTCGGTGCAGATCGTCAGGCGCCGCAGCGACAGCCCAGCGACTGCTGACAAAGGCATGAAGATACTGCTGGCGGTGGACGGATCGCCGTGCTCTGACGATGCCGTTGAAGAGGTGGCATCGCGTCCATGGCCGGCCGGAACCGGGGTCCACGTGATTACGGCTATCCACCTGCCGTTCACGCCTTCAGCTGAGACCTGGACCTTGCCCGAAAGCTATTATGCCGAAGTCGAACGGGTCGGACGCGAACATGCCGATCAATTTCTTTCGAGAGCCATGAGCAGGCTGGAGGCGTCAAATGCCGAACGTGAAGCTCCGCTCGCGCTGACACGGGAACCCCTCATCGGACACGCCGAAGACATGATAATTGGTCACGCCCGCAAATCGATGACGGATCTGATCGTTCTCGGGTCGCACGGATACCGCGGGATCAACCGCTTCATTCTGGGCTCGGTCTCCCAGGCGGTCTCATATAACGCGCCATGCTCTGTCGAAATCGTCCGCAAGCGGCAGGGGCAGGAATGAGAACAGTGCTATACCGGAAGGCAGGTTAAAAGAGATATGAACATCGGCAAGCTGAAACTCAGTGACGCTCTGACCATTCTTCACGAATGCACGTTCGGACGGCTGGGCTGTATCTCGAATGATGAACCATACGTCCTGCCGATCAACTACTATTTCGACGGAAAGTACATCTTCAGTCACTCGCTGCCGGGACTTAAGATCGATGCCATGAGGTCGAATCCGCGCGTCTGCCTGCAGGTAGATCAGATCAGGGATCCATATCACTGGCGCAGCGCTGTCGCCTATGGACATTACGATGAGATCGTCGATCCGCAACTGCGCGAAAGCGTCATGGCGGAATTATTCAAACATATCGAACAGATGACCCCTGTCGAATCAAAAATGATCGGCTCCAGCGAAAAAATGATCGTATACAGGATAAAGCTGACAGAGGTGACAGGCGTAGGAGAGGAATGGTAAGGAGCGCCCTGCAAACGGGGCAAGGCAGACCTGGACCGACATGAGTAATACCGATTCGTCATCTTCAGGCCAGCAATTCCACGCAATGATCGATGAATCATTACGATTGAATGAGGCGTGGCTGGCGGGCATTTTAGCATCTGCGATGGATGCCATCATCACTGTAGATGAAACCCAGAAAATACTGCTGTTCAACTCCGCCGCCGAGAAGATGTTCCAGTGCCCATACGAAGAAGCGCTGGGAGGTTCGCTTGAAGTGTTTATCCCGGCACGTTTTCGTGACCATCATCAGAATCACATCAAAATCTTCGGAGAGACCAACAGCAGTCAGCGATCGATGGGAAAGTTGCGACCGATCTCGGGCCTGCGCAAAAACGGTGAAGAGTTCCCGATCGAAGCGTCGATATCCCAGATTGAGGTCGACGGGAAGAAACTGTTTACAGTCATCATTCGCGACATCAGCGAGAAGAAGCGGCTGGAATCACAGTTTTTACGTGCCCAGCGAATGGAGAGCATCGGGACGCTGGCCGGCGGAATCGCCCATGATCTGAATAATGTACTCTCCCCGATTCTGACTGCCGTCGAACTGCTGCAGATGCGATTCTCGGACGAATCGAGCCAGCGCCTTCTGAATATCCTGCACACGAATGCCCTTCGCGGAAGCGAGATGATCAAACAGGTGCTCTCATTCGCTCGTGGAGTGGAAGGCGAATACACTCAGTTACAACCGACCCAGCTGATCAAGGAGATAGTCAAGATCCTTGTCGACACGCTTCCCAAAAACATCGAGATCACTTTTTCGATCCAGCAGGATTTATGGAACGTCTCCGGCGACGCAACCCAGTTGCACCAGGTATTGATGAACCTTTGTGTGAATGCGCGGGACGCCATGCCTCACGGAGGCAAGCTGCGCATCGAAGCCGAAAATATCGACATCGATGAACACTATGCCCGCATGAACGTCGGAGCCCATCCTGGAAAATATGTACGCATCACCGTCATCGACAATGGAGAGGGCATCTCTGACCTGAATCTGAACAAGATCTTCGATCCGTTCTTCACCACCAAAGCGCACGGACAGGGCACGGGCCTCGGCCTCTCGACGGCCGCAAGCATCGTTCGCAGCCACGGAGGTTTCGTCGGCGTCTACAGTGAACTGAATCGCGGTACCCAGTTCAAGATCTATCTTCCGGCCACCGAATCTGTCAGCCAGATTGCCCCGTCGAATTTGCGCCCCGACCTGCCCCACGGCAACGGCGAACTGATACTGGTCGTGGATGACGAGAGCTCGATTCGCGAAATCGCCAAAGAGACGCTCGTCTCGTTCGGATACAGAGTGCTCACAGCCAATGACGGCGCCGAAGCGATGGCGGTCTTCGCGGCCAACAAGAACGAGGTCAAAGTAGTGATCACCGATATGATGATGCCTTTTATGGACGGGCCTGCAACCATCCGGGCACTGCGTAAACTCGATCCCAAAATCAGGATCATTGCCACCAGCGGCCTGAAATCAAATGACAAGAATTCGGACATCACACAATTAGGAGTGAAGACCTTCCTCGCAAAACCCTACACCGCTGAACAACTGCTCAAGATCCTGGCCGAAACAATCCATGAAGGTTAAAAACCTGCCCCTGCGATCATAATCGCGGGGGCAGATCAAGACGCTACAAGCCCTATCAGACAAAAGGTAGGTTACTGATGGCTGGGATTTCATATCTATTGCCTGATACAAACGTGGGAAGTACTTTGGGATTCCAAAGCGCCATGCATTGGCTGATAAAAAATGGCACGGTATCGACAGTAAATATCCCTGCGATCCCGTGCCATTTGATGAAAAGCGCGCAAACAGTATGATCAGCCCGCCTTCACCTCCACGCCAACGGCCTCTTTAGCCGGAGCTTTGGGCAGGACTATTTCAAGAATGCCGTTCTTGATCGACGCGGTGACCTTGTCCGGATCGATCTTAGCCGGCAGGCTGAGAGACCTGAAGAAATGATTGCGCCGGCGTTCGGAGAAGACAGTCTCTTCTTTCTTCTCTTCGGTGGCCTCATCGATTTTTCCTTCGACGATGATCCGATTAGCCTCGGCGCTGATCTTGATATCGGTGGGTTTGAAGCCCGGGACCTCTGCGATCAGAATGTAGCGATCATTATTATCCTTCAAATCCATCGGAACTGGTCGCAGCAATTCGGACTCGGCGCGGAACCAGTCCTCAAGCTCATAGCCGAAATCGCGTCCTCTGGATTCAAAAAATTCGTAGGCGCGTTTCCCGATTGTCTGCGTCAGTTTCTGCATCTGTTCGATCAGTTTTTCGGCCTCGACGAAAATCGGGCTGGCGGTTTTGCTGGTCGCCACTTCAATCTCCTTTTTTTCCATTGCACTTTCAGGTTTCATACTCTGTACCTCCACTTCGTTAATGGCTAATTTAAATAAACTATTGACCGGTTGCCCATGATATGAGTGCAACTATTATGCCAACTCGTAAATCCGCGAAGATACTCAAACCAGCGGGACGAACAAGGATTGCTGGAGTGAAAAATTCACCATAAGCGCAATAAATGCTGCGCAAATTGCCACATTCGATGTCAGGTCTGAAGTTGCGATGATGCTTTAGCTGGAGGGCCAGAAGAGTAAAATCGCCACACCTGAGAGAAATACTGCAACAAAACCGATCCCGGTTTTTAGCAGTAATCTCCGGTGCCCGAGCACAGCTATGGTGAGCGCCTTGAAGAGCAGATTGGAGATCGTCGCGACGGTGATCAGGCGCCAGCCGCGGTCCGGCGTGATACGGTTCAGGTTGACCAATTGCGAAGTCGAAAGTGTGATCGCATCGACATCTGTCAGCCCGGAAATCGCCGCTACTATATAGAGCCCGCTGCTGCCGAACTTCTCTCTGGCGAAAGCAACAGCAAAAAGGATGACGCTGTAGAAAAGTCCGAAGAGGAGTGCGGATTTCAGCTCGGAGGGATTTTCAGGATCCGGCATATCGTCTATCTCGTCATGTTTGAACAGCCAGAGCACCAGGGTAACCAGCGCGAGCACGATCATCATGGTCAGCAGCGGGCCGAAGGCGGCCGGGAGAAAGACCGGCGAGACGGTTGCTATCTCAAGCAGCAGTCGTACGAAAACCACGCAGGAGGCGATCAGAATGACGATCGCAGCCGGGACGCTGGCTTCAGCGGCCTGGGCCGTGCGCCGGGCATAGCTGACTGTCGTCGCCGTGCTCGAAATCAGCCCTCCGAGCAGTCCTGCGAGAAGGAGACCGACCTTCTCTCCGAAAAACTTATAGATGATATAGCCGCTCAGATTGATGCCGACGATCAGGACGACCATGAGCCACGTATTGCGGGGGTTGAACACATCGTAGCCGTTCGGACCATAAAAATTGTTTGGCAGGATGGGCAGAATGACGAGCGAGATCAGTGCGAATTGCATGATCGCCTTCAGATCGGCGTCACTCAAACGCATGACAACATTGTGCAATTGTCCCTTAAAGTGGAGGAGAACCGCGATGCCGCCTCCCATGGCTATCGCGATTTCGCGATAGCCAATCATGAGATAAGCGCCAACGCCATACATGAGCAACAGCGCAACTTCAGTGGTCAGTCCCGGATCGGGTTTCCCTTCGTCCGATTCGGCCATCTTCCCTGAAAAGATCAGAATGGCGAGCGATACCAGCCCCGCCACTATCATCCATCCGCCCCAGGTTTGCGCCAGCAGGGCAGTGATCAGGCCGAAGACAGTCACCAGCGGAAAGGTGCGCAAGCCGGCGATTCGCGAAGCTACGCTCTCGCGCTGCAGCCCGACCAGCAAGCCCAGCACCAGCGCGATCCCGAGTTGCTGGAAAATAAAGGAAATAGTCATTATCAGCGAACTACTTCGACGGAGCAGTGAGCACGTGCGGTTACGGCCGTTGAGATGCTGCCGAGGAAGAAGCGCGAGATTCTGCCCAGCCCGCGACTGCCAATAAAGATCGAATCGGCGCCCCAGCTCTCGGCCTCATCGATAATAGCTCGCTTGGGATCTTCGAGCGAGACTTTCGTGACGACCTGCAGTCCGGCGGCGCGCAGCTTTTCAGCGATCTCCTCGAGCATGGCCGCGACTGGCGAGGTCAGACTGGTTATAATCGATGGTTCGTGTTTCTCAAGATGCGGGCCGACGCAGGTGATCAGTTTGACCTCGCTGCCGGACGGCCACTTCCGGCGAAGAACCTGATCAGCGGCCCGGGCGGCATGCTCTGAACCATCCACGGCAACCAGAACCCGCACCGGTGTATCGGCTTCTTCCTCGATGCGGCCACGCGCCACTCGAACCGAACATTGAGCCTCGGTTACGATCCGCTGGGAAACGCTGCCGAGCGTGACCCGTTCCAGTGTCGAGAAACCGTGGGAACCGACTACGATCAAATCGGGCCTGAATTGACCGGCATGGTCAAGCAACGCTCCGGCCGGCGATCCTGAATCTACCTGAGCCGATACCTGCCAACCCGGAAACAAGGCCCGCAGGCGGTCTGCCGCCTGACTGGCCAGATCGTGTGACTTCTGCTTACGGTCGCCAAGAGTGCCGGCCATCTCT
>JADJXM010000004.1:0-210000 GCA_016715865.1 Acidobacteriota bacterium
GCCGTGATATCGAAGCTGAGGGAATTACCGATCATGACCGACCTGTTGCCGGGCACATTCAGACTCGGCGGCCGGTTCGTTACTCGATAAGGCAGAATGACATCCGGCATCCGAGAGATTCCGCCAACCACGGCGGTGAATTCCGAACTGTCGATCTTGTCGACGCGACCGGAAGGCCAGAGATAGCTGATCTCGATCGAAATCGATTCATTCGGTCTGACTGGAACATAACGCAGGATGAAAGTTCCGTTGCCGTCCGTAAACGCCTCCTGACCGCGGAACCTGGCCAGGGCCCTGGTCACCGGGGTAACGCCATCGTTCTTCAGAACGCGCCCGACAATGGTCGTTGATTTGCGTGCGACCGCGGCGAAATAAAAGTTCGAGACGCGCATCGAGGTCGGTTCGGTTTCGATTCTCAGCCCGTCGTCCGAGACCCTGGCGGAGACAGGCTCCAGCACGAATCTTCCGATCGATGAATCGTAACGGAAGAGAGCAGCCGCTTGCCCTGCCGGAAAATTATCGAGGTTTGGAAAGACCAGCCTCCCTCCTGGATCAAACTGAACATTGAATGGAGTAATCTGAACGATGCTCGAGCTGAAATAGCGGTACGGCAGATTGATCGGAGTTCGAGCATTGAGCAGCGGAGTCAGAAAGATATTGCCGTTTGTCGCTCCCGATGGGAAAAGGACCTTCGGATTGTACTGGAATTCAAGCTTGAAATTACCTGTCTGGATCGAAACGGCCGGGCCCTGTTGCAGGATCGAGGATTCATCGTTGAAACTTCCCCCGGAGCCGACGCCGGCTCCCGATCCGGTCGCCTGCTGCAGGGCAATGGGGCGTGAAATCTGATTGTCGCGACTGGTCTGCGCCGCAATCTTGAGGGCGACGTTTGGAAAAGGCGGGTTGGTCTGAAATGATGACCCCATGACCTCGACCAGTTGAACGCCAGGCGGAACGTCCGGCAGAACGAATGCGCCCTCGATATTGGTCGTTGCAGTAATCCCAAGATCGGGAATCCTGACCGTGACGCCTGTCATCGGCTGTCTGAGAGTATTTTCGACAAGCCCGCTGATCGAAGTCCTGACCGGAAGTAACTGCTGGCTCTCGCTTTCGCCGCCAAGCGTTCGAATCTGAACCGTTCCGGTTCCAGCTCCGAACGGGACCGAGACCTTTAACTGGTTCCCGGTGGCCTCCATCACCTCGGCATCGACGCCACCGATCTTGACAAGATTTTCCGTGATGACGGGCGAAAATCCGGCGCCATTGATAACCAGTTCCTCTCCGGCCAGAGCAGTCTGAGAGCCGAAACTGCTGATCAATGGGGGAGAAATACCCTGTGTTCCCGCGATCTCTATCGTCACCAGATTGGAAGCCGAGAAATCCGTAGCGACCACCACAAGATCGACAACCCCACGACCGATCAGGCTGCGCGGAATCTCGACGTTCACCTGATCCAGGCCAATGAAATCAGGCTGGCTGCCGGCGAAGATCGGAACGATCTCGCTGCCACCCACGAGGACACGAACATTTTCGTTACGGTTGCCGTCCTGATTGGGATCATCCGCCCGTCGAATGCCCGTCAGAAAGAGGACAATAAAAACCCTCTCACCCACCGGACCCAGACTGATCGGCTTTGGAACGAACTGTCCCAGCGCGGCATTGAACTGCATCAGATCTTCATAGATCTGCGAGCCATCGGATTTGACACGAACCAGAAAAGCCGCAGGGACTCCGCCACCGTTGGAATTGGCGGTGAAGACTGCCGGCGCAATCCGCTGGACCTCGATCGTCCCGTTCGAAACCGTTCCATTACCTGCCTTGACCACGACACTGGCCGTTCCTTCTTCAGTCGCCAAAGGGACGACATAGTTGACCTGGTTCGGAGAGATGAAGAAGAGTCCGGCGCGACGACCGTTGATTTCGACAGTAGTTCCGCCAAGATCCGTCGGAAGCTGAATTCCGGGCGTTGCCGGATCGACGTCCGTTGCCACGACCGTCTGAGTGGCAAGCGAAGTTCCAAAGGCGGCAACGATCGATTCAGGAGCCACTTCCGTAGATTCAAAGCTCGCCGCCGAGATGCTGCTGACCGCCTGCCCGGCTCCCTGAAAATATATCGGTGATGAACCCGCTTCAACCGCCCGGATTTGCGATCCGATTAATATGATTGTCACTGCCAGAATAACCAGACCGGCACCTCGATCCAACATTTCTGCCTCCTGTAAATTGCTTCCGTTTAAGGAGGTGAATGTGGAGTGCGGCGGCCAGGCGCCGCTTTGGTATCTCATCTTGCTGATTTCTTAAAATAGAATCAAAGCGGCGCCGGGCCGCCACTCCACATTCGCCTTCAAACTTATCCCATCTTCTACCATGCAGCTGAGTAGTTACAACAAAAAATCGGGAGGCGCATTTACGTCTCCCGAATATTCATTTTATGCGAAGCGTTGATGTTTGCCGGCGCCGCTTCAGGTGCGGATCAGTCCTTTGAATTTCGAGGTGTCGACACCATAGCCCGGGAAGATGGTTTTCATATCGGAGGAACCGAGATGATCTTTGGCAACACATCCGAAGACGTCGCGGAAGTCGGTGGTCACGGCCAGATCACGACGTTCGTAAAGCTGCTCGGTCGAGATTCCGGGCCATTCGCCGTGGATTTTGCCGCCGTTGATTTTGCCGCCGAGCATGAACATGACGCTGGCATGTCCGTGATCGGTGCCTCGATTGCCGTTCTCCTTTGCGGTTCGACCGAATTCCGTCATGGTCAGGATAACGACTTCGTCGGCCTGCTTCTGCAGATCGGCATAGAGGGCCGAGATGCCCAGTGAAAGCTCCGTCAGACGAAGCGCGAGCTGCCCCTGAGACGATCCCTGATTGGCGTGAGTGTCCCATCCGCCGACATCGGTGAATGCGATTTCGAGACCGATATCGGATTTGACGAGCTGAGCGATCTGGCGCAGCCGATTGCCGAACTGACCGCGGGGATACTGCACGCCGGGTTCGGGCTGGTATTGAGACGGATTGACGCTCTTGAGCATCTTGACCGCTTCGAAAGTCTCGCGTCCGGCACCTCGTAGAGATTCATTGACTGTCTGCTCGTACATTGCTTCAAATCCGCCCTCGACCTGCTGAGCCACGGGACCGCGTCCGGCACGAATGGCGAAGTCGTTGAGATTGGTCATGGCGATTGCCGGCGCTTTGCCCTGCATGGCGCGAGGCATATTTGCGCCCATGGCGACTGCACGGAAGGGTGTGGCTTTCGAATCGGTTTTGGCCTGCATGTAACGGTTGAGCCATCCGTCCGATGTGCTCTTGACGCCCGGAGTTCCCGACTCCATGTAATCCTGAGCATCGAAATGCGAGCGGGTGGTGTCCGGGGACCCGACCGCATGAATGATCGCAAGCTGACGCTGATCATAGAGTGGTTTGAAAGACGCGAGCGCCGGATGGAGTCCGAAATAACCGTCCAGATCGATCGCACCGCCCTGCACAGCGCCGGGACGCGGAACTGCGATGCTCGGGCGCAGCCGGTAATAATCCTGATCGCCGAAAGGCACTACGGCGTTCAATCCGTCCATTGCTCCGCGCTGAAAGATAGCGATCAGAATTCGACGACGGCTGTTCGATGTGATGCCGGCCAGGGTTCTGGTCAGAAATGACGGAGAGGCCGTCATCGCACCCAGCCCGGCAAGCGCAATCCCGCTGCTCTTCAGAAAATATCTTCGATTGATGGACATGGTACTTCCCTCACATTTCGACTTACTGCCGTTGAAATTCCGGAGACCCCAGAATCAACCCGACGATCCTGATCAGATCCGCGTTGTCCAGTCGCCCGTCCGATTTCGACGCCATCTGCTCCTGCAGGCTCTTGTCGATGGTCGCTCGCGTTTTCTCAGACAACTGACCGTTCAATAATCTATCGACAAGTTGATCGACCACCTGAGCCGGCTTTGCAGTGTCGATGCCGGAAACAACGGATTGCAGGTTGACGCGTGTTCCAGGTATGCGATTGGCGCTCAGAGCCATCCCGAAATTCATGCGTTCGAGCAGAGCGCCGGTATTGACCCAGTGTTCCGCGCTATCGGGATACCCTGTCGGCGGTTGAGCCAGATAAAGTCCTTCGCCCATCTTCGCCATCCACTGATGGAAGGCGGGTCCGCCATTGGTCTCGGCCTCGAGAGCGCGCAGAGCGCTGACTGTCATCTCGAAAGGTGTCTTGATCTTGGCGCGATAACTTTCCGGCGCCCAGAACTCGCGCGATTTGAACATCGTCCGCAGGACTTCACGGATATCACCGCCCGTCTTCGTATATGTCCTTGCCATGCTGTCGATCAGAGCCTGCGGCGGTTCGTCTGAAACGAACTTGCGCGCCAGCTTCTTCGAAATAAATTTCGCCGTCGAAGGATGCGATGCCAGAATGCGAATCACGGTCTCGCCATCCTTCTTGCCTCCGCCGGCAGGGATCTTATGACCCAGCACGACCTTCTCGCCATCGTCGTGCGCAAAGCGGTTGAAGACGAATTCCGCGGCGCCTCGAGGATTTCTTATCGTCCAGCCGGTGAAGCAGCGTGCCACTTCCTGCACGTCCTTCTGAGTGTAACCGCCATCGACCCCGAGCGTATGCAGCTCCATTATCTCACGCGCATAATTTTCATTGATCCCGCGCGGACGTCGCTGCTGGGCAACCGTATTTGGCGGGGTGTCATTGGGCATCTGCCGGTTTGCTCGCAACCGTCCCAGAGCACGCCCGCGCATCTGGCGCTCAGGCATATTCGGCGAAACGCTCTGAAAGTTGTCCAGATAGAAGAGCATCGCCGGGCTCTCGGCCGTCGCCAGCAGAAGATCCTCGAATTTGCCGAAGACTCCGGGGCGAATCACATCGCGTTCGTACGATGTCGTCAATATTCGGTCAGCGCCCTTCTGAATGAAGACATTGAAGTGGTTGAACCAGAAATCGGTCATCACTTCCCGCAACTGGCGTTCGCTGTATACCGCCCGAAGAATCCTGGCCTGTTGCAATTCACGCACGACCTGCTGCGGTTGACGGTATCCCATATCGGCCAATGACTTTGCCACCTCGCGCCGGCGACGAACCTGATCGGCATTCACTTGACCGGCATCAGGTTGCTGCGGCATCTCGATGCCCTGCTCTTTCAATGCCTTGCGGACAACCTGCGGCGGCGGATAGAACTTCGCCAGCTCGCTGTTGCTTAAATGAATGCTCTCAATACTTTTCAGCCTCTCTTCAATCGCTTTGTCGTCAATCGATTCAGGATGAAACTGCTGCTCGAGAAACTTTTCCCACCCCATCTTCATGACCCTGTCGACATCGCCGGGGCGCGATCCGAAGGTTATACGATCAAGCAGGTGAATCGCCTTTTGCTCTTCACTTAACTTTGACGGAACCTTTTTCACTGCCCCTTTATTCGAACGCATCTCCTGGGCCAGACTTACAGGCACACCATAGACCAGCAATACCACCATCACCCAGATGCATAATTTCCTGTTCATAACTGTTCTCCCCCGGAAAGCTTCCAGTTTCGAGTTTCCTGTAGTAACTGCTCATCCTATAGAGTGAAGAAGAATTTCCACAGGATATGCCACTATGGCATGAGCTGAGCAGTTACTTCCAGTTTCCAGCCGTTTCTCCAGCTTCGCTTTCAACCGCAATCTTGCTCATCGGAGTAAACTTGCGCTGTCCAGAATACTCTAAACTGGTAACTGTCCACTGCCCACTAATTCCACACCTCATTAGACTATGAGCTGACGGGTTTGGACTAAATTTTTGTAACTGGAAAATTTAAGGTGGTTTGCGGCTGGATGTGTGGTAAAAATAAGGAGGGCTGCTCAAATCCGTATAGCCTCCCCCAAGAACTATACGGATCTGAACAGCCACCCTATCTCTGATACGGCCAACAATTACTCTGCAGCAACTGTTGTTTTAGATGTCCCCCAACACCTTCCGTATATGAGCCGACTAAACTGCTGAAGCATTGCTTGTCGGTTTATACCATTGCAACGTCCGTACCATTGGCGCCTGAATAATCAAAAATTCAGATGACCATCTGTAAATCATTGATAAATCAGTACTTAAAAATCATTCGTTTTTTCAATCAAGATCACACCACCACTCAACTGCAATAGTAGTGATATAAAACCATACATCGTTTTTTGCAGCATGGATGATTTCTGTTCATCAAGTAAGGATTAGAGCCCTCGGAATAAACTGGCAATCATCGATCTTACCGCTCAAGTCTATGTGAGTAAAGCACTTAAACTGGCCAATAGGATTTTGGTTTAATGACCTTATGATGAGATTTTCCGGGATACGGGAGGTTAAATCAGTGACGGAATTACATTCGCAGGATATTTCTGGTCTCAGGTGTTCGTGGAAAGTCTTTAATTAGAGAATTTATGCAATATCAGACTTCAATCAGCGCCCGCGCCGCCTTGAGGTTGTCGAGATCGTCATTCTTGTCCTCCTGTGGAGTTTCGAGGATGAACGGCAACCGGCGTAGTTTAGTATGATTGATCAACCGTGCGAGCCCCTCGCCGCCTATCTCCCCCTTGCCGATATGCCAATGCCTGTCGACGCGTGAATTGAATGCGGCTTTCGAATCGTTGAAATGGACCGCTTTGACACGATCGATGCCGACTGTCCTGTCAAGCAGTCGAAGGGCGGCTTTTGTCGCCGCCTGGTCGCGCCAGTCATAACCTGCGGCGAACGAATGAGCCGTATCCAGACACATCCCCATCGGCAAATCCTCGCACAGAGCCAGGATGTCACGTACCTGTTCGAAGGTGCGTCCGATCTGCTCGCCCTGCCCGGCGGTATTTTCAATGAGGATATGAAATCCGGCCTTCCGTATACGATCTTCAAGACCATCGGCAGCTTCGTGAATGGCGGATGCGCAGTTGCTGATCGCCTCTTCGGTTGGGACCCCACGTCCGCTGCCGGGATGAACCACCAGATAATCAGCGCCGATCATGAGTCCACGTTCGATCTCGTCGTGAAATGCGGAAATCGATTTTTCGCGAATCTCGGCTGACGGAGAAGCGAGGTTGATCAGGTAACAGGAATGAATGATGCTCGGATCGAGTCCGGTTTCCTCACGCATCCTGCGAAAATGGTTGACCTCTTCCTCGGTCAGCGGCCTTGCAGTCCATCCACGAGGATTGCGTGAGAAGATCTGCCACGTCGTGCATCCTTTTTCATGTGCATCGCGGATAGAATTTTGAATTCCGCCCCCGATCCCTGTGTGGAGTCCGAGACGCGGAAGATTCTTTCGGTCATTGGAGCGACCAGCGAAGCGTGAATTCATATTTTTTATCCCCGCCTTTGGCGCTGTCGTCGATGCGGATGATTGTGGTGTATCCATTCGAAGCCGCAGGCTGCTGAAGAATATCGATCTTGCCGCGCCCGTTTGATGCGATCAGTTTGACTGTAGCCGGGGCGCGTGGAAGCGGCGCGCTGAATGAGACTCGAACCTCACGTGGAGTATTGCCGCTCAGGTGGCGGACCGATGCGCTGCCCCCTGTCAGAATGATCTCGTCGACGCCATCTACAAGGCCGCTCCAGGCGACAGTCCCCGAACGGAGAAGGCTGATATCGGCCCGCGCCTGTTCAGCGCGGGCACGACGTTCAGCCTCCAGACGCCGAATCTCCTCCTGACGCCTGTCGAACTCCTCGCCTTCGCGTTTGAGCCTGTCTTCCGCAGCCTTGCGAAGCGCAAGCTCTTCTTCACGCTGGCGCGCGGCCAGCTTTTCGCGACGCAATCGATCCGCTTCGCGCTGAGCTGCATCTTTTGAAGGATCGGCCGCAGCCTGTTTTTTCGGCTCGGCGCCAGAGGATTCAGCAGCCTGAACCTGCCGCCTGAGCGCTTCATCGAGAATTCGGGCTTCGGCCGCATTGACCCGAATAGGACCTGTCGACGCCCCGGGTTTGAGCTTCAGGTTATTGACCACGCTCTTGACCCCATTGACCAGCTTGACGACATTCTCAGCTCCGTCACTTTCCGGCTGGTGATCGACCGTGCCCGAAAGGGTGATGACGCCGTCTTTGACATCTATCTTGTAGTTCTCGATTCCGAGCGGGCTATAGGCCGTCAGTGCGGCCTTGACAGAATCGACAATCGCCTGATCGGAGATCGGAGTCGGCGTGGCCAGCGGTTCGGGCGAGATCGATCCGAGGGGAACCGGCTGATTGGAGACCGGCGCCACACCGCCGCCGGTGTAGCTCACCTGATCGCGCTTCTGCTGTTGCCAGAGCAGCCATGCGATGACGGCCGCGAGAATAACCAGCGTCAGCCCGATGCCCATAAGAGTTAATTGCGCATTGGTGAAGAGCGGAAACCGCCGTTTGATATCGTTCGGCGAAAGAAAGACCATGTCACGCGGCGGAGCGAATTGAGAACCATCGGCCGGCACCTGTTGCTGCCTGATAGCATCAATCGGAACGACCCCGGTCCCCTGCCCGGCCCCACGTCCGGGCGTCTCAAGCGGCGCGGCTTCAGGTCGATCGAGCCCGCATCGGGGGCACGTCTTCATAAATGGCCTGAGAGTGATGCCACAACCTGTGCAGATGAGTCCTTCGCTTGCCATAATCAGATGTCAGTTCATTTATAACCGGCGATTTAAGCGCCGGCAGCCTGCCCCTTGCGAAGATGCCGGTTGAAGAAATCGATAACCCGGCTCCACGCGTCGGCAGCATCCGAAGGGCTGAAGACTTCCGGCCGTGTATCATTGAAGAACGCGTGCGATGCCCCCTTGTAGATCCGGACTTCGCCCTCCTTGCCATACTTTTTGATCGCGGCGTCCAGACGATTCATCTTTTCGAGAGTGATCCATTCATCCTTTTCACCGCCGATAAAGAGCAATGGGCACCCCAGACCGGCGACCATCGACGTATCGACCGGTACGTCACCGTAAAACGGCGCTGAGGCCTCGACCTGTGCGTGGCAGGCGAGCTGCAGCGCGTAGGTTCCGCCCATGCAAAAACCCGTCACGCCGACCGTCGTCACATCATTCATCGAGCGGAGCTTCGCGAGCACAACCTTCAGATAAGCCAGCCCCTTTTCGGTGCTCAATCCCGCCATCAGCTTGCCGGCCTCCTGGGCATCCATGGTCGTCACACCATCATACAGATCAGGAGCGACAGCGATGAATCCCGCCCGCGCATATCGCCCTGCGATATCCTCGATATGCGCGTTGAGCCCCCACCATTCCTGAATGATGATCACCGCCGGCGCTTTCTCCACACCCGCCGGACGCGCCATGAATACATTGACGGTTGTACCGTCGGCCGAAAAGCTGCTTTTTTCGGTTACGATCTCAATCTCGCTTGCCATTTTCGATCAGCTCCTTTCAAAAGACTTACATCAGAACGTGAGCGTCAGCGAGCGCCCCACGTGATCCGAAATATTCAAATCAAAACGGGAGATGGATAAACATTCAAAACTATAGCCAGAAGCACTGAACCGCGCAAGCATTCACCAATTTCCAGAGGTCGATAATCAGTGTGAGCGGTTGATTCCACTCGTCTATAGCAAGATAATGCGCCTTCATTCGAGCTAAGCTGAGTAGTCAGAACAAAAAAGGAGTCTCTCGACATGCCAGAAAATATTCTTATCGACCGGCTCGGCCGGATCGCCAAAATCACAATAAATCGACCAGACAAATTGAACGCCCTCAACATCAAAACGCGGCAGGAACTGGCCGAAGCGCTCGACGAGCTTCGCGTTGATGACGAGATACGCGTCGTTGTGATCACCGGTGCGGGCGAAAAAGCATTTGTCGCAGGCGCCGATATCAACGAATTTGCCGGCCGCACAGCCGTTCAACAGCGAACAGTCATGAAGGCAAGGAGCATCTTCACGGCAGCAGAGGATTTCCCCAAACCACTCATCGCGATGATCAACGGGTTCTGCCTCGGCGGCGGGTGCGAGCTGGCGCTCTCCTGTGACATCCGCATCGCCGGTGAACGAGCCAGATTCGGACAACCCGAGATCAACCTCGGCATCATTCCCGGCGGAGGCGGCACCCAGCGATTGACTCGCCTCATCGGCGAAGGCAAAGCCATGCAGATAATCCTGACCGGTGAGATGATCGACGCTCAGGAAGCCTGGAGGCTGGGCCTGGTCAACGAGGTCCACCCGGTCGATCAGCTGGAAGAGAAGACGATGGAGTTGGCTGCTAAAATCGCCGAGAAAAGCCCGATTGCTCTCTCGATGGCCAAAACCGCTGTCAAGAATGCCGCACGTATGAACCTCCGTGAGGGCCTCGACAGCGAAATCGACCTCTTCGCACTCTGTTTTTCAAGCGAGGACAAGGAAGAGGGAGTTCGCGCGTTCATTGAAAAGCGGAAAGCTGATTTCAAGGGCCGCTGATATTTGGATGGTTTATGCTTCGACTTCTGGCCGAAGCATTCAATCAAAATTAATTCACCACAGAGTCACGGAGATCACAGAGAATACCTCTTCTCTTCTCTGTGATCTCCGTGGCTCTGTGGTGGGTTCTTCTCAATTACTGAAATTCATGAATAAAAAACTTGCTGTAACAACTTTTGCGCTTATTTTTGCGCTGTATCTGGTTGGGCAGACAGTCCAGGCCCGCCCTGAATACCTGAAGCAGTTTGCCGCCGACCCATATTCAAAGCCAGAGCTTCGCAATCAATGCTCGGTCTGCCATGTTAATCCCGCCGGCGGAGGCCCGCGCAACGAATTCGGCAAGGCCTTCACTCAGGCCGGCCTGCAGATCACAACTCAATTGAGACGCAATTTCCCTGACAGGTTCAACCTTGATAATGCCGGGCAGGAGGGCACACCTCCTGTCAGTTTCGTCGAAGGCTCGGACGCAGAAGCGATCGTCATGATCGACGGCAAAAAATTCATCATCAATACAAAGGAAAAGACCGTTCGCGAGGTTGATGCAGTTCCGGTAGCTGAAAAAATGATCTCTCAGGCGAAACCGGCTCGCGAGATGAACCCGATCCCGGATAATGTCTACCGGCAGGGCGATGTCAGACTGATCAACCTTCCGACTGCCATGCCGATCGCCAAAGGCTCGCTCTGGACCGATTTCACGCATCGTTTTCCATACAGCGATCCGCTCAGTTCATCGGAGTTGTTCGGCCTCGACAGCCTGGCCATCCCGTCATTCGGCTTTATTTACGGTATCACGGACCGAATCCACGTCGGAGCATACCGATCGCCCGGGGACGTCGGCCGGCCGATCATGCTCTATGCCGGAGCGAGCCTGTTCGACGAACAGAAGGGAGATCCGCTCTCGGTCATGGCGCGGATCGGTCTGGAAGGCCGTGACAATTTCAAACGGACCTTTACAACAAGCATTGATGCAACCATCGCACGCAGCGTTACCCGCCACGCTCAACTATACTTCGTGCCGACGATCTCGTTCGGAGACCGCCCGCTCAACAGTGATCCGCGCTTCCAGCGACCGGGAGAGACGGCCGTTGCGCTCGGCATCGGCGGAGCATTCAACATTCGACCAACCGTCGCACTCATGGCTGAAGCCAACTATCGCGTCAATGAAAAAGCCAGGTATCTGGATGTCGCCAATGGGATCCGACGGCCTGTAATCGGTTTCGGCATTCAGAAGTGGAGCGTTTCACGAAGACATGCCTTCAGCCTCGTCTTCAGTAATGGTCCGGGAACCACTTTCTCGCAACGCTCGATGACGCGCGGACTGCAATTCAGCGATGATGGCTTTCAGGGGCTGACGATCGGCTTCAACCTCTCACGCCGATTGTTCTGAAGTTTTCAACGACACGGAGAGTTTCCAGTCGGAAGAAGTTTCCAGTTTCCAGCCGTCTGCAACAGTTTCACAAATAGTGATAATCGCAAGTTGTATGACACGGAGTACATGATTAGTCTGTAACTTAAGTTTCTTGTATTTAAGACCGGAAAAAAGTTAATCGCAGAGGCCGCGAAGAAGCGCAAAGAATTTAATCGCAAAGGCCGCAAAGGGGCAAAGATATACAGGGAAGATCAGTGTTCGAATTATATCCGGTGGGCAATAATCCGGATATTCATATCACCAAAAAGTCTTTGCCCCTTTGCGGTCTTTGCGATTAATTTCTTCCGAATTTAAATGCCCGAAAATTTAGGTTACAGAGTAATGATGCTGTCCAGACAACTGGAAACTGGAACCTTCTTCCAACTGGAAACTTAACCTGGGGCTGATCAGTTACAAATTTTTAACTATTTGCGGCGCTTCGAGTAACGTCCCAGAGTGTCAGGATAGACCTTGACGGAAGCCGGTGCGGGTTTCACGCCCTTCAACACCTGGTCAGCAGTGACGCCTTTGCCGTAGACGGCCTCAAAATCATCGGTATCAAGCGAGATGACCGAGCCTTTCAGCTCGAGGCCGGCGAAGAGCCCCTTGCTGCGTGAGTATGAGAGGATCTGCGCATTAAGCTTGAGGTCGGTTGCCGCGCCGACCTCTCGCCCGACCGGTCCGGCCGCGACTGATGCATCAGCTCCCATTTCAAACTTGCTCTTGATGAGACTGTTGATTCCATCCGAGGTCATGAAGAGCAGGACGAAATCGGTCGCCTGAGCGCCGATCTGCAAACCGAAGCTGCCGCCCTTGAGATCGAAGAATGCCGGAGCGCTCCAGCCTCCATTGGTCCGGCAACTGGCGACTCCGCGGCCGCCGCGGCCGCCGACGATGAAGCCAGCCTTGATGACCTGAGGAAAGACCGCCACGCAATAGGCCTTGTCAAGCAACGACCTCGGGACAGACTTGTCCGATACGGCCATGATTTCGCGAAAGACAGTGGCGGCTTTTCTCGCCTGACTGGCGGCGTCGGCTTTATCCTTGTTTTGCCCCAGAGCAGTCCCCGAATAAACAAAAGTCACCAGAAACAGACATGCAAGCATATTAATAATGAACCTGTATTTCATTATACCCTCCTTAATTTCGGGGGTGGCTCAGTTAAACCACCCCCGCTTTGTTGACTGATCACAGGCCGACTGCCTGTTTGCTGCTAAATACATGATAACCGTTTCGGATAGTATGAGAGACTGAGAAATCGGCATTCAGCACTGCGATATCCGCATCTTTTCCGACTTCAATCGAGCCTTTACGATCCTCGACTCCGCACACGCGCGCGGGCTGCAATGAAGAAGTGAAGGCAGCATCCTGAATGCCCATGCCCGTAAAATCGATGGCATTGGCGACGGCCCGATTCATCGTCAGGACCGAACCGGCAATTGTGACGCCATCCATGAGGGTGCAAAGCGGACCGCGGACCCGGATCTGGAAATCTCCAAGGGTGTATGTGCCGTCACCATGCCCCTGAGCGGCCGTCGCGTCAGTGATCAGCGTCAGCCCCTCGCGCCCTTTGGCTCTCCAGGCAAGCTGGGCCATTTTCGGATCGACATGCACGCCGTCGCAGATCAACTCTGCCTGAATGCCCGGTTCATTGAGACAGGCCGCTGCAAGACCGGGTTTACGATGATGAACGCCCGACATGGCGTTATAAAGATGCGTCGCTCTGGTGGCGCCGGCATCCAATGCCGCAAGCGCAGTGTCGTAATCGGCCTCCGAGTGGCCAAGTGACGGAGCAACTCCGTTACTTGCAAGCAGCCTGATCAACTCGATGCCACCGGGAAGCTCCGGCGCCAGTGTCATAATTTTGATCTTCCCCCGGGCCGCATTGAGCAACTCGCGACATTCGTCGAAATCCGGATCGCGAATAGCCGATTCCGGCTGAGCCCCTTTGAAACTGATATTGATGTATGGTCCCTCGATGTGAAGCCCGAGAATCTCCGCCCGATCGACAGCACCGGCATCGCGACTCTGCGCCGCCAGGACGTCCTCGGTTGACCTCATCAATTCATCGTGCCGGGCTGCGATGGTCGTCGCCAGATATCCCGTCGTGCCGAATTTCAGGAGCGCGCGAGAGATTCGCTGAAGTCCTTCGACGCCATTGGCCATGACATCATCGCCGCCACTGCCATGAAAATGCGTATCGATGAACCCGGGCATGACCAGACATCCGCTGGCGTCGATGATCAGCGAACCCTCTTCAGCTGCGGCCTCGGTCGCACTGCCCGCAAAACTGATCCTTCCCTCTTCACATAAAACGATACCGTTCTCGATGACGGCTCCAGGGGTGACGACCCTGCCGCCAACAATCGCCAGTCGATCTGTCATTTTCACTCCGTTGATCTTTCCAGAATTTAGTTCCCGGTTTTAAACTGTATCCCCAAAATAATCTCATTGCGATCAAGTCTTGTAAATAAAGCAGGGACATCCTGCCTCAAAACGGTCGCACCACAGTGGCGCTTTGCACCACTCGGCATTTTAACCTGCAAAACCCGATACCAGGCATCTGAACCAGTTATCTCTTTCTCCATATGGCCGTCACAAAATCTCAACATTAGGCATATATGCTCAAAATTTTCATGAATCAATGCAATTGGATTTGAAGGGATTAATCGGAACCGCACTATGGAATTGCATTCTTCGCATCAAGGTCATCTCCACGATGATCATCATCCGGCGCCGTCTCAAAGACTGGCAAAGCTGCTGAGACTGGACGGCAACGATGTCGGCGTCATAGTCATTTACAACATACTGATAGGCATTCTGGCACTGGCGGTCCCGCTGGCCGCGCAGGCGCTGGTCAATACGATCGCGGCGGGCGTCATGATTCAGCCGCTGGTGGTGCTGACCTTCGGCGTTCTGGGAGCGCTTTTGATAGTCGGAGTTTTGCGATTGCTCAAGCTCTCACTGATTGAAAAGCTGCAGCAGCGAATATTCGCGCGGACATCGCTGCAACTGGCCGAGACACTGCCGCGAATCAGACACGATGTTCTGGCCAGGGAATATGCGCCGCAACTGGTCAACCGGTTTTTCGATGTCATCACAATTCAGAAGACGATGTCGAAAATACTGCTCGACGGACCTTCGGCAACTTTGCAGGTCACGATCGCACTGGTGCTCATGTCGTTCTACAACCCATACCTGCTGGGTTTCGCGATTGTGATCCTGGTCTTTTCGGTCCTCATTATTCGGGTGTTGGGGATCGGCGGCCTGCAGACCAGCATTCAGGAATCATTGAGCAAGTATCGCCTGGCGGACTGGCTGGAAGAGCTGGCGAGATGCGAACGAGGGTTCAAAATGAGTTCGATCCCTGCCTATCCGATCGAGCGCGCCGACATGCTGGTGATGGATTACGTGAGGATGCGCCGTGAACACTTTCGAGTCGTCTTCAGGCAGGCGCTGGGGACATATTTTTTTCAGGCCCTGGCGAGCGCCGGTGTGCTCGCGATCGGCGGATGGCTGGTCATCAACCGCGAGCTGACGCTGGGGCAGGTCGTCGCGGCCGAGATCGTGGTCGTCGGCGCGCTCGACGGCCTCGAGAAGATCGTTCGCCTGCTCGAAAGCGGATACGACCTGCTGACCAGCCTCGACAAGGTCGGGCACGTGACGGACATGCCTGTCGAACGAATGCGCGGGCGCGATCTTCCGTTCGCCATGGGCGGAGTCAGGGTCGAATGCCGCAAGCTGCGCTTTTCATATGACGGCAGGACCGATGTCCTCTCAAATCTCGACCTGAGCGTACAGCCGGGCGAGCACGTCAGCCTGGTCGGTAAATCCGGCGTCGGCAAATCGACTCTGGCAATGCTGCTTTGCGGTTTGCATGAGCCGGCACATGGGCTGGTTCAGATCAACGGCATGGACGTTCGCGACGCCAGCCTCAACAGCCTGCGCCGAATCGTCGGCATGGTCAGCGATACCAACGAGATATTCGCCGGCACCGTTGAAGAGAATATTCTGCTCGGCCGGCAATATATCTCACACGAAGATCTTCAGTGGGCCCTCGAATTTTCACGCCTCACTGAAGACCTGGCGTTGATGCCTGAAGGACTGCAGACGACGCTGGTGACCGAGGGCCGCAATCTTTCGCGCGGGCAGATACAACGAATGCTGATAGCGCGCGCCATCGTCAGCCGTCCGCAACTGCTCATCCTCGATGAAGGATTCACGGGCATCGATGAGAAGGACAAACTGATTATTCTGGACGAACTCTATAATCCTCAATATACCTGGACGATCATCGACATCTCTCACGATCCCGAGGTGGTCATCAGATCTAAAAAAGTTCACGTCATGGCGAACGGTCAGATCGTCGAAACCGGCTCCCCGCAGGATCTCATGGGAATTCGCGATTGCGAGTTCACACGATTGTTCCCGAGTCTATTTATAAATGAAGCGAGGTAGCGAAATGGCAACTATCGAGAAGAACAGAATTATCGAATATGCGACCGTTGCGTCGTCGCATGGCAGAAAGCCGAATATCGGCTCGCTCGATATGATGAGGACGCCGCACGCAATCCGGCCTGTTGCCGTCACGCTAGTACTGCTCATACTGCTTGTCACGCTCTGCCTGTACTTCGTGCCGTGGCAGCAGTCCGTAACAGGATACGGACGGGTGATAGTCTTTTCTCCGATGGACCGCCCGCAGAACATCGAGGCCCAGATTCCCGGCCGGCTGGTCAAATGGAACATCCTCGAGGGCCAGCAGGTCAAAGCCGGCGAAGTCATCGCGGAGATCGAGGATATCGATTCGAAATTTCTGTCGGATGATCAGGTTTCGATTCTCAAATCGCAGCGTGTTTTCATGGAATCCGGGCTGGCTCAGGCACGCAGCAGGGAAACCGCGCTCGAAGGCCAGTTGAGTGATCTGATCGGTTCGCGGAATCTGGCGATTCCCGCGGCTGAACAGAAGGCGCTGCAGGCGGAGGATGCAGTCAGGCAGGCCGAGCAGACCGTCGAACAGGCCAGGCAATCGCTCATCACCGCCGAGCTGAATCTCAAGCGACGCCAGGAGCTGTTCGAAAAAGGATTGCGTTCGAAACGGGACCTCGAGCTTGCCGAACTGGATATCGTCACGGCGAGAACGAGGCTTGAAAGCGTTCAGGCGGCGCTCGATGTTTCCAGCAAGGGCCTGCAGGTCACTCGCTATGAGAGGGACAAGGTCGTCAACGATACATCGGCTTCGCTCAACAGCACACGCGCCTCGCTCGCTTCGGTCCGCGAAACGATCGCCAAAAACAGCAGCGACCTGCAAAAGATCGATATCGACATCGAGAACGTTTCGCAGCGGACCGATCAGCGAATCATTCGCTCTCCGCGCGATGGCAAGATTGTGAGGGTCATGAAGGCCGGGCCCGGTGAGACGGTCAAGGCCGGCGATATACTGGCCGTTCTGGCGCCTGATACCACGGACCAGGCTGTTGAACTGTGGCTTTCAGACTACGATGCGCCTCTGGTTACGCCCGGCCGTCAGGTCCGTTTGAACTTCGCCGGATGGCCTGCCGTCCAGTTCGTCGGCTGGCCGTCTGTCGCAGTCGGCACCTTCGCCGGGCGCGTCAGGGTCATGGACGCTGTCGATGACGGAAACAGCCGTTTCCGAATCATCGTCACGCCTGATGATGAGCTGATCAGGACCGGCAAAGAAGAACCCTGGCCAAAGCTTGATCAGTTGCGTCCGGGCGCGGAGGTCAATGGCTGGGTCATGCTCGACACTGTTTCTCTTGGCTGGGAGCTGTGGCGTCAATTCAACGCCTTCCCGCCAACCGTCGACCGCGGGCCGATCGGAGAGAAACCGAAAGGCGGAGGCGCAAAGACCAAAACCTCCGCCGGTAAGGAAGACAAGAGCGAAGACGAGAAGTAAAGGTGAGACGAATGAATCGATGGAGTCGGAGAGGATCGGACAGGGAGATTTCGAGGGTGTCGCTCATCGCGGCATCGTCAATCGCGATCTTGATCGCGATGAGTTCGACTGTGCCGGCGCAACAGGCCGCGCCAAAATTCGAACCGGACGATTCCTCGGACAAACAACGCCAGGCGATCACGGAGTCGGTCAGATACGAGTTGCGCCGGCGCCTGAGCTACGCCGAAATGCCGCAATTTCGGATCACTGAGGAACCGGCTGAGTACCTGAACGACGGCTTCACATGGACGCTCGGCGATCCACAGAGCGGTCGCACGCCACGGACCGCTAATCCGGCAGACCCCGCCGGCCGGCAATTTACCACGCTTACGCTCGACGAGGTTCTCAACCTGATCGATTTGTATCATCCGAAACTTCGCGGAGCAGATGCCGAGCGGCGCATCGCTTCTGCCAAGCGACTTGAAAAACAGGGCGCCTTCGATCCTGTGGTCTACACCGGCTTCGATTACCTGAGGTTCAACACCGAGTTCGACAGCAAGCTCAGCCGCGGCAAGGTCGGATCGAGCCGCATCGCTGATGCAGGCGTCGAATATTTGACACGGTATGGAGTCAGAATATCAGGCGGCGCGCGCTATAACCTGGGGAAAATCAAATCTCCGCTTTCTCCCACCGGCGACGGAGGAGAATATTTCATCGAGATGAAGATCCCGTTTCTGCGTGGAGCACGGATCAACGAAAAGTCTGCTGCCGAACGCCAGGCAGTTCTAGGCGAACCGCTGGCCGATACTGATTTTCAAGTGACGCGTCTCGATCTGATCCTCAAGGCCGCGACTTCCTATTGGGACTGGGTGGCTGCGAAAAGAAGGCTCGACGTGGCGCGGAACCTGCTCGATCTGGCTGTGTTCCGGGCGAATGCGATTCGCCAACAGGTCCAGGCAGGAGATCTGCCGCAGATCGATTCTGTCGAGGCCGATCTGGAAGTACAGCGACGGCGCGGCAACATCGTCAAAGCCGATCGCGACCTGCAAAAAGCCGCCTTCAAGCTCTCGCTTTTTTTGTGGACTCCGAACGGATCGCCTGCGCCGATCCCCGTCGAAGGCAATGTGCCGTCGACAACGCCACCTCCGGTCGTCTACTCGGACGATCAGGCCCGAGCCGGAGAGCGACTGGCGCTCGATCGCCGACCTGAGTTGCGGGCCCTGCTCATCAATCAGGACATCACCCGGATCGACCTCGATCTGGCCGGCAACCAGCGGCTTCCCGTATTCGACCTGGCGCTGAGCCCCGGCCGCGATACCGGATTCGGTTCGATCGGCAATACACTCAAGGCTGGAGCCAACATATCGCTCCCATTACGCCAGCGGACCGCCGATGGACGAATTGCAGCCGCCAGCCTCAAACTCGAGAAACTCAACCTCGATCTGATCAACGAACGCCAGCGCATCACGACAGAGGTCCTCGACGCCATCTCAGCCATCAATACTTCGTTCGAACGATATCGAATCGCCGAACAGGAAGTGCAGCTGGCCCAGGCTCTCGAAGAAGGCGAACGAACCCGATTTCAGCTCGGCGACAGCACCCTCTTTCTCGTCAACCAGCGCGAACGCGCCACCGCCGAAGCCCGCGTCAAATTGATCGATACACAGATCGAATACGAACAGGCTGTCGCGGCGTTCAGGACTGTAACAGTGCAGTATTAAAGTAAAAGTAGAAAGTAGAAACGCAAGGTCGCATGAAAAGTTTCCAGTTTCCAGTTTCCAGTGATTGCCACCATTCGAATTCTTCACGTGGAACTTTGGCGATTAAATTTATTGCGAACATCCGATCAAACTACTGGAAACTGGAAACTCATGTTGCCTTGTTGTTTCTACTTTTTACTTTCTACTTTCTACTTACTTTCACCCACTTCGTTACCGAACCTATAATGACTATGATCAGGCCGGCGATGAGGCAGACTGTGATCGCGGCATTGAGATAGAGCCCGTTCGGCCAGTAGTTGTAGGCGAAATTCTGATATCCAGCCGTCAGTTCGATGATGCTGATGAAGGCGAGCGGCACGATAGTCACCCAGGCGTAACGCCCCCGGCCGGAGTTGATGATAAAGGTCGTGCCAACGCACAGCGCGACACAGGCCAGCATCTGGTTGGCCATGCCGAAAAGCGGCCAGATCGTTGCGATCGATCCGGTCCAGATGAGATAAGTCCACGGGATAACTGCCAGCAGGCTGGCGATGATCGCTCCAGGAACCCAGTCGGCACGGGCGAAAGGCTTGTAAACAGTGCCGATTGTCTCCTGCATCATAAATCGGGCTACACGGGTTCCCGCATCGACCGTCGTCAGAATGAAGAGCGCTTCGAACATGATCGCGAAGTGATACCAGTAGCTCATCAACCCTCCCATGCCCGGAATGCCCGAAAAGATCTGGGCCATACCGACTGCCAGGCTGACCGCTCCGCCGGTTCGCCCGGCCAGGCGCTCTTCGCCGACCGCGCTGGTCAAAGCCGCAAGGTTCGACTCGGTGAAGCCCATCGAACGGAGCGTCCCGTCGATCTTCGCGAAGGCCTCAACCGGGACATTGATCTGAAAATAGTCGTGCGGGAACATCGATGAAGCCGCGATCAGGGCCATGACCCCGACGATCGATTCGCAGAGCATGGCTCCATATCCGATCGATCGTGCATGCGACTCCTTGTCGATCATCTTCGGAGTCGTCCCGGAAGCGACCAGTGCGTGAAACCCCGAGATCGCTCCGCAGGCGATAGTGATGAAGACGAATGGGAAGACTTTCCCTGGAATGATCGGTCCCCCGCCGGAAATATACGGAGTCGTCGCAGGCATCTTGAGCACCGGCATGACCGTCAGTATCCCGAGAGCGAGCAGGGCGATCGAACCGAGTTTCATGTATGAACTGAGATAGTCGCGCGGAGTGAGCAGCAGCCAGACCGGCAGAACCGAGGCTACGAATCCGTATGCCGCAACCAGCAGCGTGATCCCGTTTTTGTCAAAGCGAAAATACTGGGCCCACGACGAATCCTGCACGACCTTGCCATAGACGACCGCGAGGATCAGCAGGACGACGCCGACAACCGTCCCGCGCGTGATCGCCTGATGGCTGCCTCCGCGCCAGCGAAACATATACAACCCCATGAAGACAGCGATCGGAATCGTCATCGCGATCGTGAACATCCCCCATGGGCTCTCGGCCAGTGCGTTGACAACCGCCAGACCGACGCCCGCCAGCGCCACGATTAAAATAATCAGAATCGCCAGTGTTGCAACCGTACCCGTGACCCTGTCGATCTCGCGCCGTGCGATCTCGGCCAGCGATTTGCCTCCGTGGCGCATCGACGCTGTCAAAATAACGAAATCATGCACCGCTCCGCCGATCACCACTCCCACGATCAACCAGATCAGTCCCGGCAGAAATCCGAATTGCGCCGCCAGCACCGGGCCGATCAACGGCCCCGGTCCGCTGATCGCCGCGAAATGATGGCCCCACAGGATGTACTTGTTGGTCGGCGTGTAGTTGTGCCCGTCATACAGCGTGTGGGCCGGAGTCACTCTCGAATCGTCGAGCGCAAGCACCTTCGCCGCGATGAATGCGCTGTAGTACCGGTAGGCAATCGCATAAATCCCAAGAGTACCGATGAGAATCGGGACTGCATTGATCGTAAAGGTCATGTCGTCTCCAAAGCAGGATTTGTAAATCGGCGAATTATAAAAGTAAAAAGTAAAAAGTAGAAAGTAGAAAGTCTTGATTTGAGGCGTGGAGGGATTATTATTAGATCGTTACACATCCGCTGAAAGTGGAAGATTTCACTTTTTACTTTCTACTTGTAACTGCTCCGGAACGAGCGTTGGCGAGTAGCCTTCAGAACCGCGCGCGTAAGCGGAGATGGCGGTAATATGCATAATTGACACACGCTTACGCGCGCGGTTGAAGGACTCCTAACGCTCGGTCGTAACTCCTAACCATGGCAGAGAGAAATTCAAGACAACATCGCAGATCGAAATGCCGAACCACCTGAGACCTCGTGATGTCGAGATAGATTACGACGAGGATCTCGGCGATCCGGGAAGTTACCCGTTCACGCGCGGAGTCTATCCGACGATGTATCGCGGACGGCTCTGGACAATGCGGCAGTATGCGGGATTTGCGACCGCTGAGGAATCGAACCGGCGATACAAATACCTGCTCGAACAGGGGACGACAGGGCTTTCAGTCGCTTTTGACCTGCCGACCCAGATCGGGTACGACAGTGATCACGAGCTCGCATCGGGCGAAGTCGGGCGCGTTGGAGTTCCGATCGATTCGCTGGCCGATATGGAAGTTCTCTTCGACGGAATCCCGCTCGACAGGGTCTCGACCTCGATGACGATCAATTCGACGGCCGCGATCCTGCTCGCGCTCTATGTTGCCGTCGGTCGCAGGCAGGGCATCTCTTCAGACAAGCTGAGCGGCACTATCCAGAACGATCTGCTCAAGGAATATATCGCTCGCGGAACCTACATCTATCCTCCACGGGCCAGCCTGCGCATTATCACCGATATCTTCGCCTGGTGCGCGAAGGAGGTTCCGAACTGGAACACGATCTCGATCTCGGGCTACCACATCCGCGAAGCGGGCTCGACGGCCGTCCAGGAGGTCGCCTTCACGCTTGCCAACGGCATCCAGTATGTCAGGGCCGCGCTCGACGCCGGACTCGAAGTCGACAAATTCGCGCCTCGTCTTGCATTCTTCTTCAACGCTCACAACAATTTTCTCGAAGAAGTGGCGAAATACCGCGCGGCCCGCCGCCTGTGGGCGCGAATCATGAAGGACCAGTTCGGCGCTGAGGACCCGAAATCGATGATGCTCCGCTTCCACACGCAGACGGCCGGTTCGACACTCACCGCACAACAGCCCGAGGTCAACGTTATCCGGACAACCATCCAGGCGCTGGCGGCAGTTCTCGGCGGAACGCAATCCCTGCACACTAATGCCATGGACGAAGCGCTCGGCCTGCCGACCGAAGACGCCGCTCGCATTGCGTTGAGAACACAGCAGGTCATCGCCCATGAGTCCGGCGTCGCCGATTCCGTCGATCCCCTTGCCGGCTCGTGGCTGATCGAGGAGATGACAACTCAGATCGAAGATCGTGCGCGCGAGTATATTAATAAGATAGACGACATGGGAGGCATGCTCGAGGCTATCGAGGCCGGATTCCCCCAGCGCGAAATCGAACGCGCCGCCTACGAGTTTCAGAAAGGCGTCGAATCAAATGATGCGATCGTCGTCGGCGTCAACCGCTTCCAGATCGATGAGGACTCAAAGATCCCGACTCTCAAAATCGATCCGTCATTCGAACAGGCCCAGATCGAGCGCGTCAGTAAGGTCCGCGCCGAACGCGACGCCCGTAAGACGTTGACCGCACTCGAGAAAGTCGAACTCGCCGCCCGCTCCGGCAACAACCTTATGCCCCCAATCATCGCCGCCGTAGAAGCCTACGCCACTCTCGGCGAAATCTCCGACAGAATGAGGATTGTCTTTGGGGAATACTCCGAATCATAGACTGTACCGGCAGAAGAAGTTAATCGCAAAGACTGCAAAGGGGCAAAGAAGTGAATCGCAAAGGCCGCAGAGGGGCAAAGATTTTTTGTGATATGAATATCTGGATTATTGCCCACTGGATTTTATTCGAGCACTGATCTTCCCTGTATTTCTTTGCCCCTTTGCGTCCTTTGCGATTCACTTCCTTGCCCCTCTGCGTCCTTTGCGATTAATTCTGAAATATCCAGAACAAGGCGCAGAGGATATTGGTCACATCGAATGCGGTTCAAGTGCACAAACTGATTCCCGTTTCATACTTCGTACGCGGGTCATTTTGTGATATGATCGGGCAGCTTGACATAAAGAGCCATCAATCAAGGAGTAAAGAGACATGCTGGATGCAATCGCGGTTCAGGAACTGCGTGAACAATTCGAGAATTTGAAGCCCCGTGTCGCCGAATTGCGGAGGTTTCTTTGACGTAGCCGGGAAACGCGTCGAGCTGCAAAAGATCGAGGAGCAGGCCTCGGCGCCGGATTTCTGGAGCGATCAGGAGAACGCGCAGAAGGTTCTACAGCAGCGTGCGCGTCTCGAACGTGCGATTAACCTGGCAGAGGGACAGTCGCGGCTGGCTGAAGACATTGAAGTTCTGTTCGAATTCGTGACGGACGATGCCGGATCAGCCGAAGAGTTGCGTGCATCGATAGAGCAGCTTGCGGCGCAGGTCGAGGAGAGCGAGACCCAGACGCTGCTCGGCGGAGAGAACGACGGGCGCAATGCGATCGTGGCGATCAATGCCGGCGCCGGCGGGACCGATGCGCAGGACTGGGCCGAGATGCTGCTCAGAATGTACCTCCGCTGGGCCGAGCGTCGTGGCTTCAAGACCGAGATGATCGATTTCCAGCCGGGTGAAGAGGCCGGGATCAAATCGGCCACCTTCCGGCTTGAAGGAGATTACGCTTACGGACTGATGTCGAGCGAGGTCGGAGTTCACAGGCTGGTTCGCCAGTCCCCGTTCAATTCCGGACAAAGCCGGGAGACCAGTTTCGCCTCGGTCTTCGTGACGCCTGAAATCGATGATGATGTCGAGATCGAGATTCTTGACAAGGATCTGCGCGTCGACACCTACCGCTCGACTGGAGCCGGCGGTCAGCACATCAACACCACCGATTCGGCCGTCCGCATCACACATCTGCCGACGGGCATCGTTGTGACATGTCAGAATCAGCGATCGCAGCATCAGAATCGCGACGTTGCGATGAAGGTGCTCAAATCGAGACTGTACGAGCTTGAAATCGAGAAGAAACAGGCGGCGACCAACAAACTGGCCGAATCGAAACGAGACATCTCTTTCGGATCGCAGATCAGAAACTATGTCATGCATCCTTATCGTCTGGTCAAGGACGTCCGCACCAAACATGAATCGGGCGATGTGGATGGAGTGCTGGACGGCAAACTGGACGACTTCATCAAGGAATTTCTGCTCTCGAAACGCGCCGTTGCGGTGTAAGTACGAATAAAAACGACTATGGCTGGCCGTAAACAAGTGACACCACCCGAAACTGAAATCGTCCCCGATGCGTGGCGCGACGGGCCATGGAATGAGATCGCCGGATTTGTTTTATTCGGCCTCGGACTCTTCCTGCTGCTCGCGCTGGTCAGTTACGATTCGAGCGATCCATCATGGAATACAACAGGCACGAACCCGGTAGCCCGCAACTGGATCGGCCCGCTGGGGGCGAAAATCTCAGATTTCCTGTTTCAATCAATCGGGCTGGCGTCACTCATCGTCCCAATCTCACTGTTTTATGCCGGGTGGTACCAGTGGCAGGATGTCCGCCCGTCGGTGCCCAAACCGAAAGCGCTCGGCATCTTGCTCATGATCCTGGCCATCACAGGCGTCCTGACGATGATCGGCTCCGAACAGCCGAAGACATTCTATCTTGGCGGAGCGATCGGCCGCTGGCTGGTATATGGAAGGGGAATCGGACTGGCGGAATGGGTCGGATCGATCGGCGCTACATTCGCGCTGCTCATCATCTTCATCATCGGCCTGCTGATCGGAACTGACTTTTCGATCGTCTCGACGATCATCAAATTATCAGAGGCCGAGCAACAGCCGGGGCTGATAAATTCATTCACCGGACCTTTCCGCACGTGGCGCGGTGGACGCGAGACAGACCTGAGTGGCGCCGCCGCCCAAAGCGGCCTGATCGCCGTTGACTCAGAGACCGCAGGATCACGCCGGCCGCCAGCCCCTGCAATCAGACGACAGCAGCCTGTCACGCCGGCCGGCCGTAATTCCGGATCCACGGCGGAGTTCCCTGATGGTTTTGTCGATGCTGATGAGATCGAGACGGCTGAAATCCTGACCACCGATCGCCCCGCAATCGGTCCCGGCAAATCGCTCAATGGGCAACGCAGGCGGAAGATCGCACTGAGCGACGATCCCAACGAGGTTATCGAGGAGGACGATGTTCCCTTCGACGAAGCTGAAGATGCCGTCGGCGCCGGACAACGCTCGGTTGACGATATGGTTTCGACAGCATCGGTTAAACGAACCGATCTCTCTGAAGAAAAAGGCAAACCGGCCCAAAAATCGACTGTCGGAAAGATAGCGACTGCCATCGCGCGCATTGCGGCCGACTACAAGCTGCCCGGCTCCGAGATGCTCACTCCGCCCGCTCCGCGCTCTGAAATGGAAGAGACTGAGCTGCTCGAACGCGCCCGCCAGCTCGCCGAAAAATGCGCCGAATTCAACGTCTCCGGACAGGTCAAACAGATCAGTCCCGGCCCTGTCGTGACGACCTTTGAATTCAAGCCCGATCCGGGCGTCAAATACAGTCGCGTCACAAGCCTGGTCGACGACCTGTGCCTGGCGCTGCGGGCCGAATCGATCCGCATCGATCGCATCCCAGGCAAATCGACCGTCGGCATCGAAGTCCCGAATACCAATCGCGAGATCATTCGATTGAGAGAAGTCATCGAGTCGAAGAAATTCCGTGAGTCCGAATCGAAATTGACGATCGCCCTCGGCAAGACGATCGATGGATCGAACTATGTTGCCGATCTGGCCCGGATGCCGCACCTGCTCATCGCCGGCGCCACCGGCGCCGGTAAATCTGTGCTCATCAACGGAATCCTCGTCTCACTGCTCTATAAGGCTTCTCCCGACGAGGTCAAGATGATCATGGTTGACCCGAAACGGCTCGAACTCGGACTCTACGCCGACATCCCGCACCTGCTCACGCCTATCGTCACTGATCCGAAGCGGGCCAGCAATGCGCTCAGATGGGCGGTCTCGGAGATGGAGAACCGCTACAAGCATCTGGCGGCCTTCGGTGTACGCAATATCGACCAGTACAATACAGAGGTCTGCTCGAAATATGATCCGAAAAAGGATGACGACTCTGCGGAAAACCCCAAACCACTGCCCTATATCGTGGTCGTTATCGATGAACTGGCCGATCTGATGATGGTCTCGGCCCGCGATGTCGAAGAGAGCATCACCCGGCTGGCTCAGATGGCACGTGCTGTCGGGATCCACCTGGTTCTGGCCACACAACGCCCGTCGGTGGATGTCATCACAGGGCTGATCAAGGCCAACTTCCCTTCGCGAATCTCTTTCCGCGTCTCATCAAAAGTCGACTCGCGCACAATCATTGACACCAACGGAGCGGAACAACTGCTCGGTCAGGGAGATATGCTCTTCCTTCCCCCCGGCACTTCCCGCCTCGTCCGTGTCCACGGCTCTTATGTCGACGAGAAAGAGGTCAAACGAATCTGCGACTTCGTTCGCACACAGGGCAACCCGGCTTATAATGAGAAGGTAGTCATGAGCGAGAAAGAGACTGAAGGCGCCGATGGCGGCGATTTCCCTCGCGATGACAAATATGACGACGCCCTGCGCATCGTCCTTCAATACCGAAAAGCCTCAACTTCCCTGCTCCAGCGCAATCTCAGAATCGGTTACGGTCGCGCTGCCTCCATCATCGATATGATGTTCCGCGAAGGCATTGTCGGCCCCGAAGACGGCAGTAAACCCAGACAGGTCCTTGCCCCCGCGGACTTCCTTGAACGCCTCGATCAAATGCGGGAAGAAAAGGATTTATGAGTTTTGCTGTGGAAATCGTTTAAACGGCACGCCTTAAACTACGAGATTTCCAGAAGATACGGCTATTTGTTGAAAACATTGCACTTAGCGAAATGTCGATTAATTGTGCAATTTGCTATAAATGACTATTTTATATGAATTTAAGGCATTCATGCACAGCATTTCCACAGAGTTTTCCACAGATAATGTGGAAAAACATTAACGGAATTTGCGAATGAAACTGCAATTGGCACTGGACACACCCGATCTTGCCCACGAGCTTGAGCTCGCTGGCAAAGTGGCGGAGCATGTCGACCTGATCGAAGCAGGAACTCCATTGCTCATCAGGGAAGGCATTCGCGCAGTGCGTGAGCTGCGGCGCAGACATCGCGGCCGTCCGATCGTGGCCGATATCAAGGTCATAGATGCCGGAGAACCGATCGCGGAACTCGCCTTTGCCGCAGGCGCCAGCGTGGTGACTGTCCTCGGCGGCGCCTCAGACGAAGTGATCGATCGTGTCGTGCGCTCTGCCTCGCGATATGAAGGTCAGGTCATGGCCGACAGCCTGAGCGTTACGGACATCGTCACCAGAGCAAGTCAATTGCGCGATCTTGGCGTCGGATCAATCTGCATTAATCGTCGGGGTTTCCGACAGGCCAAAACCAGCGAAGAACGAATTCAGCAGATCGGAGACCTGATCTCTCGAATTGAACTGCCCGTCTACCTCGCCGGCGGTATTGACGTTAATGAACTGAAGAGACTGCGATCGCTTCCACTCGCAGGTGTCATCGTCGGAGCTGCGATCGCCGAAGCTCGATCACCAGTCGAAACAGCCAAAGCCATGCGCTCAATGCTCGACAAATACGAAACGCGCTGACGTCCTTGATTGTGGACACCTTATAACGCTGTCGTCGCTGATTGTGGACAGTCCGTTTGATTGAACTATTGGATCTGATCCGAAGAAATGAAATGCCGGTTGGAAATTTTGGATTCTCAGGCGGCTTGTTCGAGGCGGGCGGGAGGCGTGAGATCGAAATTGTCCCTATCCGGAATCATATCGCCCGAATGAATTTCGATCCCTGCCTTGATCAGACAGATCACCGGCAATATGTCCAATGTCAGCGCAACCAACCCCAAAACGTATCCTTTACGCTTCATAACGGTTGGTGCGCTCGCCAGAATGAAGACATAGCCGACCACCGGCATCACCTTGAGCACTCTCCATGCTATGCTCGTTATCTGTTGCATCTCTTTATACTCCATCCTCATCTTTGTAATCGTCTCTGATCGATTACCGGGACTATATCAATCTCAGACATCCTACATCCTTGCAATTACAATGCCAGAGCCTGGCTGGTAAATTCCCGGACAGATGACATTCTGAAAATCTTGATATTGAGAACGCTCAAGTGCCGGATGTTAGATTCCGGTTAAATTTTCATTTAGCCATTGCTAATCGTTGATAGGAATTGGTTGGCGTGACGCGATGAAGGTATACTTGCGCACTCGATAGGTTCGAATAAAAGATACGATCGCTGTTTTAGTGAAGGAGACAGACACCAATGTTTCGCCTGTTACCCCGCGAAGAGAAATACTTCGACCTGTTCAATCAACTGGCCGCTCACGTCACGGAAGGTGCGAATAAACTGCAGCAATTATTCACCGACTTCGACAATCGTGTGAAATACGCCGATGAGATCAAGGACATTGAGCACAAGTGTGATGAAATTACCCACGATATCGTCAAACGTCTCAACCAGACCTTCATCACTCCGATAGACCGCGAGGACATTCATGCTCTGGCGAGCGGACTGGATGACGTCGTGGACGCGATCGATTATACGGCGCGCCGGGTCATCCTTTATCGTGTCGAAAGACCGACCGGTCACGCACTGAAAATGACCGACGTCCTGGTCAGGCTCGTGGCTACTCTCGAGAGCGCAGTCAAAGCGCTCGGAAACGACGGCGACAAGGTGCTGCTGGACTGCATCACAATCCATACTCTCGAAAACGAAGGCGATACCTATCATCACGAAGCTGTGGGGAACCTCTTCGCTAAAGAAACCGATCCGATCACGATCATCAAGCTTAAAGAGATTTACGAAAAGATGGAGCGAACGATCGACAAGTGCGAAGACGTGGCAAACGTCCTCGAAGCGATCGTCCTGAAGAATGCCTGATCGATTTTTTTCCGGGAGCTGGATATCCCGGTCCGGCGATCAACTTCTCACTGCTCATTCGGGGGGGATTTGCGTTCGCCGGCCTGATTGAAACTTTAAACCTGGGGTATGTATGACCACGACGCTGATTCTCGTAGTGATCATCATCATCGTTGCACTCATCTTTGACTACACGAACGGTTTTCACGATGCCGCCAATTCGATCGCGACGGTCGTTTCGACACGCGTGCTGACGCCCGGCAAGGCGGTGGCCATGGCGGCGTTCTTCAACTTCATCGCAGCCTTCGGATTCGACACTCACGTCGCCTCGACGATCGGCAAGGGATTGATCGATGTCAGTCTGATCGACAATTATGTTGTGCTGGCGGGACTGATCGGCGCAATCATCTGGAATATCATCACCTGGTATCTTGGTCTTCCGACCAGTTCGTCCCATGCGCTGGTCGGAGGTTACGGCGGCGCGGCCGTGGCCAAAGCCGGTTTCGGAGTCCTGCTCTGGGCCAAATGGCCGAGCGGCTGGCCGGGAACACTTTCGTTCATCATCCTCGCTCCGCTCATGGGCATGATTCTCGGGATGACGCTTATGATCGCGGTCTCGTGGATCTTCAAGAACTTCGCGCCCGGCCGCGTAGACAAGCTCTTTCGCGTGCTGCAGATTCTGTCGGCATCGCTCTACAGTTTCTCCCATGGTTTGAATGACGCACAGAAGACCATGGGAATCATGATGGCGGCCCTGATTGTCGGAGGCTACTACGCTAAAGACGCAGGCGTTCCGTTGTGGGTCATCCTTTCGGCACACGGAGCGATCGCGCTCGGGACGCTCTCCGGCGGGTGGCGAATCGTCAAGACGATGGGGTCGAAGATCACCAAGTTGCGCCCGGTCGGCGGATTCTGCGCCGAAACAGGCGGTGGAATTACAATCATTATCGCCTCAGCGCTCGGCGTCCCGGTATCTACCACGCATACCATCACCGGGGCGATCGTCGGCGTCGGATCGACCAAACGCCTCTCATCCGTCCGCTGGGGAGTCGCCGGCAGAATCGTCTGGGCCTGGATTCTGACGATCCCGATGGCCGCCACGATCGCGGCGATCTCTTATCTGATCATTTCACTGGTTGGCTGAATAAAATGGCGCTCGCAAGCGTGCGTCATTTTCTCATTTACCGATTCGAGGCCGTGTCTGAGGATAAATCATGCGATAGGCGTGATAATAATTACTTACCTTGAAGACATAGTCCTTCGTTTCACGCTTTGCGATCTCGATCACCAGGCGGTCTACATCCCTGCTGCTCGCACGCGCCTTCCACCTTCTGACCGAATCCTCGCTGCCGTTATATGCCGCGGCCACGGCCTGCTGAGAATCGAACTCGGCGAAAAGCGCTTTCATATATTCCGCACCGAAGAGAATCGCCGTTTCCGGCTCGTAAAGATCGCTCTGTTCGAAATCATGGATTTTCAGGCGAGAGGCCATCTGGTTTGCCGTCGGAGCAATGAACTGAAGCATTCCACGGGCGGCGGCGGAGCTCAGTGCGCGGGGGTTGTAACTGCTCTCCTGCCTCGAGATCGAGAGCAGAAAACGCGGATCGACTCCGCGCGGCGCAGCCAGCCTGTCGAGCAGCGCCCGGTAAGGCATCGGATAGAAGACCTCTGCCCAGTTCCTCGGCAAAAGTTCGGGCCGAAAATCGACCGGCAATCCGTTGAGGATCGGCTCGGAATATTTCAAAGTCCTGTGCGCGCAATTGCCGCCGGCGCAGACTGAGGCCAGCGTCTGAATCGGCGGATTGGTCTCAGCCAGTTCCAGTGAACCCTCGTCGTAGAGCCCCAGAAAAAGCAGCTCAGCGGCCAGCGTCTGATGGTCAGTTCCGGTCACTGCAGGCTCACCAGCCGTCAGCGGGGCTTTGCGTGCGACGGCCGCAATGTTGAGAGTCGGCAACTGATATGATCGAAGATTGGCATATGCCGCGCGCATTATTTTGAGCATCTCGCTATGCGCTGCATCCTGGAGTTTGAATCTGAGCGCCTGATTGGCTGCCGCTTTGGCGACCTGATATTTTCTCCGGGCATGCGCGCTTCGCGCCTCGGCCAGGAAACGGTTTCTCTGCGCAACGATCAGCGTCGAGGCGCGTGAATCACTTCCGAGCGCCGTCAGCCGCTCGGAGGCGCGACGCCCGTAATAACCTTCCGCGCCGTTCCTCGACTCCACAAGTTTCAGGTACTCCGCGATCGCTTCATTGAACCGGCCGAGTTTCTCCAGGCAATAAGCTCTCAGAAAATCGACCTCGGCAGCGTTTGTAGTCGCGCTCAGACCTCGCACGTTCAGATTCCTGCCCCTCAGGATATTGAGCGCCGTTAACGCATCATCATATTTTCCCAGCGTCAGATGAATGCGCGCCTGATTGAAGATAGCTGTGACGATGAAGAAAGGCTCTTTCAGATTCGATTGCGCCCGGCGAGACCACGTCAAGGCCTCAGCCTGACGACCGGCGGATCGCAGTGTATCGATCGCATTGAGATAAGCGTAGCCGACATAATCGCTCGCCGGATAGGCCTTCAAAAACTCTTCGTAGCGCGCAATGGCAAGATCGGTCTGATCACTGTACTGGTGACAATGACCGACGTAGTAAAACCCTTGTTCCCCTTCGGTGGTCTTCGGAAATTCATCGTAGACCTGCGTATACCACTTCGCCGCTTCAGCGAATTTGTCTTCCAGAAAATAACCGCGGCCGAGCTGGAAGAGGGCTTCGCGCCGGTTCGTGCTGCCGGGAAAATCTCTGAGGATTATCAGCCAGTGCTTTCTGGCGGCTGCAAAAAATCTGTTGAACTGGTAGATGCGGGCCCGTCGCAGGCGATCGTCCTCAGTCAGCGATGCATCATCCAGCCGATCAAGCCCACGCACACCACGCAATGCGGGATCGTCCATCAGATTCGATGAGAGCGCCGCATTGAATGATGCCCTTGCGGAATCGGTCTGTTTCAACTCGAGCTGAGCTTCGCCAATCTTCGCCAGAGCATCGCGCCGAGGGCCATTGAGCAGCCGCAGCGACTGAATCGAATCAGCATACCGGCGCAACTGGAAGTAACTCTCGCCGAGCCGCTCGATCGCCTGGTTCCGCAGCAGATGATCGGGATGCTGCTCGATCAGGCGCTGCAACAGCCTCTGTTCTTCAGCCCGGTTCGCGGCGGCCCGCGCGATCGAGGCCAGATGCCAGATGGCATACCCTGAAAGCGCCGATCGTCTGTTTGCAACATTGCCGAACAGCACTGCCGCATCTGTCCTGGCGCCGCGTTGATCAAGCACCCGCGCCAGAAGATAATCGTAATTATTGAGCCTGAATTCCCGCTGCTTTGTTCGCTCGATCTCTCGAAGCGTCCGCTCAGCCGCCGATACATCTCCCCGATCCATGGCCGCTATAAGCGTCGCATGCAGCGTGGATGTCTGCCCCTCCGCCATCGTCAGACAGAGAAACATAAGCAGCAACAGAGCATTTACAAAAACGCGTCCCGACATCCTTCTCCCTCGAGCCTTTATTTGACACGACTCGTCTTGCGTTTGATGAAATCCATCATGACGTACTCTCCGAGCCTCAGACTGGTGGTGAAATAGGCCTTGCCATGGGCGATCTCAGTCAGCTGTTTGACGAATTCGACCAGATAATAGTCGTCCGTCAGCATGAACGTGTTGACGATGATCCCAGATCGCCGGCACTGCGCCGCTTCGACCAGCGTAGCGTCGACTATCATCGGATCCAAACCCATCGAATTCTTATAAAGACGCCTGCCTGAACTCTCTGATTTTTTCTGACGCGGACTGTGCGAGTGTCTCAAGGTATCGTCGTTGACGAAGAGCGCCGAAGGCTTGCCGTCAGTGATCATAATGATCTGGCGCATATCCTTACGCTGCGCCATGAGAATTCTGCGGGCAAGTTTCAAGCCCTCGCAAGTGTTCGTGTGATACGGCCCGACCTGAAGGCCGGCCAGACTGGCCAGCGGAACCTCTTCGGCTCCGTCATGAAAGAGGACCAGTCGCAGGCTGTCGCCCGGATATTGCGTCCTGATCAAGTGCGCCAGCGCCAGCGCGACGCGTTTGGCGGGCGTGAACCGGTCCTCTCCATATAAGATCATCGAATGCGAACAATCGAGCATGAGCACGGTCGCACACGACGACTGGTACTCGGACTGGCGGACCATGAGGTCCCTGTATTCGAGGTTTAGCGGCACGCCCAGCCCTTCACGCCCGATCGCATTGAGCAGCGTCGCATTGACATCCAGATTTAGTGAATCCCCGAATTCATAGGGCTTCGAGCTTTCATACGCCTCGATACCGGTCGAGAGGTATTTCGTGTCATGCCGGCCGAACGATGACTTGCCGAAACTCGCCATAAGGTTTCTGAGCGTCTTGTAACCCAGAAAATCGATTCCCTTCTCCGTCACCTGAAATTTGATGTTTGGCTTGCGGAATTGATCCGTCTTCCCCTCTCCGGGCTTGTGCCGGTAGCGCGCAAAACGCGATTGACCGGCTTCGCCGTCTTCGCCGAACATCTCCTCCTCGCCCTGCATGTTGAGATATCCTTCCTGCAGCAGCCGCTCGATCAGCCGGTCTATCATTTCGTCGAGCCTTTCGTCACGGGCATTTCCCTGTTCGTCGAAGAGCTGATCATACTGTTCTTTGTCGAGCAGATTTGAGTCCTTCAACGCCTGGCGAATCGCGCGGCGAAGCGATTCGAGCGGATCGTCGATCTCGGAATCTTCGAAATCCTCGTTCCAGTCGCGCGACCGGCGGCGTGACGGTCTTCGGAACTGCGATTCAAAACCGCTTTGCAGCAGATAATCAGAGAGCGCCTCCATCAGCTCCTCGAGGCTGATGTCGTCCCAGCTCATCCCCGTCCATTTTGAGTACCTGGTGTAACGCATAAACTAATTCACTTTCCCTCCGCTCCAGTCGTCATAGACCTGCCTGCGCGTAGGTTTCTCGGGCTGGGCCTGTGAATAACTGGCCTGACCGCGGTCTTCGTTGCGCGCCAGCTTCTTCTGAGCATGCAACCCTTCGAGCACCAGCTCCGCCGCCGCGACCTGAGTTTCGGGGGAGTCGTCCTCGATGCGACCGCTGCGCACTGCATCGAGCAATCCCCTGACCTTGCGCAGCGATTCGAGAGTCACCTCGGTGCTCATCGAATCGGCCAGGAGCAGCGATTTGCCCCCTCCGAAGTAGTCCAGCACCTGACGGAAATCAATTCCACCGTACCGCTCCGCAAAGACCTCGGCGCTGGCCTTGCGAATCAGCTCCCTGGCAATGCGATCGGCGCCAACCTGTTCACCCTCGTATTCGAGCTCGATCTTGCCCGTGATGGCCGGGATCGACGCGTAAATATCGCTGATTCGCGGCGCCGCAACCGGCTCACCATTCTGCAGTGCGCGTCGCTCAGCATTCGAAACGGCGCTTTCGGTGACGCTGATCGGCAGACGCTGGCTGACGCCAGACCGCTTGTCGATCCGCTTGTCGTTTCTGGCGATGAAGGCGAGCTGCTCGATCACTTCACGAATGAGGGTTGGAACTTCGATTCGGACGTCTCCATCCGGTTCATTAATTCGGCGATCGGTCCACGCCTCCTGTCTCGTAATCTGGATGCCCAGATCGAGCGAGTTCGGATAATGTGTCTGGATCTCGGCGCCGATGCGGTCCTTGAGCGGCGTGATGATCTTTCCGCGCGCCGTGTAATCTTCCGGGTTGGCCGAAAAGACCAGCAGCACATCCAATGGAAGCCTCACCGGATAGCCCTTAATCTGAACGTCACCCTCCTGCATGATATTGAAAAGACCGACCTGAATCTTGCCCGCCAGATCCGGCAACTCATTGATCGCGAAGATGCCGCGATTGGCCCGCGGAAGCAGTCCGTAATGTATCGTCAATTCGTCCGACAGCAGGTGGCCTCCGCGAGCTGCCTTGATCGGATCGACATCGCCGATGATGTCGGCGATCGTCACGTCGGGTGTGGCCAGCTTCTCGATGTACCTCGCATCCCGGCCAATCCATGCGATCGGCGCATCGTCTCCGCGTTCATCGAGCAGCCTCCTCCCGTATGCGCTGACCGGAGCGAAAGGATCGTCGTTCACCTCAGAGCCCTCGATCACCGGGATCTCGTCATCCAAGAGGTCCGCCAGCTCCCGCAAAATGCGCGTCTTCGCCTGTCCACGCAACCCGAGCAGAATCAGATTGTGCCGCGCCAGCAGTGCATTAACGATCTGCGGGATGACCGTCTCGTCATAACCGACAACGGCCGGAAACAAGGTCTCCTGATTGCGGATCTTGCGGATCAGATTGGACCGGATCTCGTCCTTGACCGTTCGACGCCGGTATCCTGATGCCTTGAGCTCACCAAGGTTTTTGGCTTTTGTCATGCGTATTGAAGACCTCTTTCGCAGGTTTTTCTGACGTTCGGGATTTATGCGGGCGGAAACGATCTTACATTCTGGCGGGAAGGTGGTGCAAGGAGTGATGAATTTTATAATAGAAAGAAGTGGTAACTACTCTGCTAACTGAATTTTCGGGCATTGAAGTCCGGAAGAAATTAATCGCAGAGGCCGCAAAGGGGGCAAAGATATACAGGGAAGATCAATGTTCGAATTATATCCAGTGGGCAATAATCCGGATATTCATATCACCAAGAAATCTCTGCCCCTTTGCGGCCTTTGCGATTTAAAATCTTTGCCCCTCTGCAGTCTTTGCGATTAACTTTTTTCCGTCAACTTCAACTTTCGGAACTGGCAACTGCTGCTAATTCCGGTCGCGGTTTTTGATCAGGTGATACACCGCGCCGCCGCCACCGCCGAGCAGCGCACCGACACCGGCTCCCTTACCGCCGCCGACAATTCCGCCGACGCCGGCGCCGATAGCCGCCGGAGCCGCAATCGTCAACGCGGTTTTAAGTTTCGAACTGCTCTTGCGCGGAGCCGAACGATAAACAACTTCTCGCTGAGTGCCAGTCCTCGCCAGCGCCGGCGCAGCAGTGCGCTGCCCAACGTCGCTCGCCTTGACCTGGTAACCGTCAGCGAATCCCTGCTTGAATCCTTCGTTATAGCCTTCGCGTTCGGTCGCCGCCAGGCTCTGGGCAGAACCGCTCAGCCCCGAATTGTAGCCGTCAGAGTATCCGGTTTTGAAATCACTCAGATAAAACGGCTGGGCCTTTTCGGCTGCACTGGTCGAAGCGTTTTCTGTCAGTTGATTAACAGCCTTCGTATCCTCAGCCGCATTCGTACCCGGAGTGTCGCTCATCCGTCCGAATGCGAACCCAGAGATCAACAGCAAACCCGCCAATGCAATCGTAAATATTCGATATTTCATGTAATTCTTCCTCCATAAGGTGTATGCGTTTTTCTGGGGGAGTAATCGAAGAACTACAATATTAGGTGCAAATCTGATGCCGTAACCGGCTATCATAAATTAATCCAGATAACTTATCTGTTAACAATAGCTTACAGTTATAAAATGATTAGTTCAGGCTGTTTGAGATGTATATTAATGATGCAACGCATACCATATCGGATACAGTAACGACGCTGCCGCACTGTTCGGTGCAAATCCCGGGAGCGCAGGCTGGAAGCCTGCGCTCCCGGGATTTCGCATAAGCTCAACAAACTACCATCTGGAGACCATTCTTTGGATTGCCCGCTGGCGCAGCTTCGGGTCAGGATCGCCCTTCGCGATCGCCTTGAGCTTGTCGGCGGCCTTTGGCTCGGAGCTCCTGCTCAGGCCGTTGATGATTTCGCGCTTGAGATCATCGTTGCCCGCAGAGTTATACAGATCTATCAGGACATCGGTCGCAGCCGGAGTCCGAACTCTGGCGAGTCCCGTGACGGCTGCTTTCCGTACCTCAGTGTCTCCATCTCCGCCGGCGAACTTCCTGAGCAGCGCAATCGACTGATCACCCTCGTGCACGGACACCGCCCGCAGGGCGCCTCGCGACAACTCACGTTCCATCGTCGCGGAAAGAAAAGTCTTTTCCAGATAGTCGATGCTCTGCGCGGTCTCGATGTCGCCCAGCCAGTAGACAGGGCGATCCTCAAACACGTATGGGTCATCCAGATTGAGCAGTGTCAGGCGCTGGAATTTCGGGGCCGATCCGGTTGCATCGACGAGCAGGAAGATCGCCGCCGCATTGGGAGAATCGCGCTTCTCAAGCCTGATACCGTTGTCAAAATAGTTCATGCTGCCGAACGGGCTGTATGAAACGCCGTCGCGGGCGCGAAAGTGCCAGGCCAGCCAGACTGTTTCGCCCTGACCCGAGCTCTTGGACTGCCTGAACGCGCGGTCAACGCGGTCACCCAGGCTCCCTCCCTCGACCTTGACGAAATCGGCTTTGGTATACCGGCGTACCGCCTGGTCCTGAGCAGCCGTTGAGACCCACACTGCGACCATGCAAATCGCTACAGTCAGTATCCGGATCGCTGATTTTTTCATCTCGCCTCCTTCCAATGCAGATAAAAGAATGCGCCCGAGAGCGGACGCGGGGGAGCGTTTTGTGCCACCCCGCGCCGCCTGAGCGCTGTTGAAATTACCGATGCCTTATCCGTTTCAGATAACCGACGAAGTTTTCTCCTTCTTCGGCGCAGGTGTCGGAGTCGGAGTCGTGCCGGATCTGGGCGCAATCCTCAATCTAGGCCGGCCCCTGAATTCATCCATCTCCTGAAGCCGGCGCAGTTCGGGTTCGATCTTCTCAAGCATCTCATCCTGCAACAGCTCCATATCGAGCTGCATCTCCGGAATTTCGATCTTCATACGGTCTTGCAGGTCCCTCAACTTTTCCGCATCAAACAAGTTGCCGCCGAGACCTTCTAATTCTCGCAGGCCTTTCAACCCTTCAAAATTTTCCAAACGGCCGATTCTCGGAGCAACTCTTTCCCTCATCTCGAGATACAGCCTGTTGTCGATGCCGTAAAGGCCTCGAACCGCAGATTGACGGACCTCCGGATCGGTGTCGCTTTTAGCTATCTGGATCAGCTTGTCGACGGCTTTGCGGCTCTTGTTGATAGACAGATAGCGAATCAATGTCTGCTTCTGTTTGGGATCCTGCAGGCTGTCATAGATCTGGATCAGATTCGTCGCGCCCTCATCGCCCTTGACGTAACCGAGCGAACGGATCGCCTTGTTGCGCAGAGTTTCGTCTTTCTCATTGCGGGCTATGCTCATGAGCTTGGAAACAGCCTTCGAGTTGTCGCCGTTGCGGCGGACCAGATAGCCAAGGATCTCGCCTTTGACCTTCTGATCGGAGGTCTCGTCATAGAGCTGAATCATCGTATTGATTGCTGCATCGCTGCGCATACGATAAATGCCCTGCAAGGCTTCATGGCGAACCGTCGGATCCGCATCCTTCTTGACTATTTCGGTCAACACGCCGAGCAGTTCGGCCTCTGGAATCGCCGGCGGCGTCCTGTCATTGCCCCGCTGAGTGCGTGCGATCGCTGCTTCCTGCGCCTCGGCACGCGCTCTCTGGGCCTGCGCGACTTGCTGAGTCGAGACCAGAGCGCTCAGCCCCGAATATGCAGCCGGATTGCTCGAATCGAAAAACCCCAACGGCGCTTGTGCAGTGACCACAGGTGCGATGCTTGCCACCAGATCATCCTCCGGCATCCAGTCCCTCGACGGATCGAGCCCCGGGATCATGGCCAGCGTGAGAGAAGCCTCGGGATCGTCCGGCCGTGCAGGCGGAGCCGGCGGAGCGGGAGAAGGCGGCGGCGGAGCTTCCTTCGCTGGTTTTGCGGGCTCAGCCGGGGGAGCCGGAGGCGCGGGCGGAGCCGGTTTCTGGCCTGTCAATCCCGCCATGATCATGGCTTTCACCGTCCAGTTCGCCTCAACTCCAGCCTGCAATTTTTCTCCGGCGTTTCGCCCGACCGGGACCGCTATCGCGGGCGTGATCGAGCTGAAGACAAAGGCAACTGCCGCTGCCAGACCGACCGCGTATACCAGCGCCGGCTTCGAGACTGTTGTGTTCGCATTACGATTGCGATTGAGAATCATTTCTACCCTCCATGTTAATGACATGTTTTCCGAACAGGATTCCGGTAGCGGCCGCCAGCGGCTTGCTCTCCCTGAGCAATTCGACCAGCTTTGTCAGGCAGCTCGCATATCTGCGCGGCTCACAGGTTTTGACCGCCCAGTCGTCACATGCCAGCTCACGTTCGATCGACAGATATCTGCCGATCAGCCAAACCGCCGGATGAAAGAAGAGACCGGCTTGTACAAGCCGTTGCAGGAGATTGGTCAGGTAATCAAATCGTTTAATGTGCGCCAGTTCGTGAGCCATGATCGAATCGAACTCAGCATGCGAGAGACTCTCAGCCAGCTCTTTCGGCAAGACAATAAGCGGCCAAAGCGTCCCGATCGTCATCGGCATCGGAACCTCATCGGAGAAAAACAGATTGACCCGTCGGCCTATCCCCATCGCTTCGGCCAGACCGGCGACCCGCTTGCTGTCTCCCGTCGACGCTCGCACGAAACCTTGCCTCAACCTGTGGATCGCCAGATAACTTCGCGCGATTCGCATCGACATCAACAGCGACACTGTCAGCCATAACAAAATAAACAGAACAGGCATCCGACCTCCCAGACCTTCGATTACCCATTCGCCACGAACATCCCCTGCCCGCTCCGCATCAGAGACCGTTATGGCCGGTGCGCCAGACAATGAATCGCGCGGTATCGCCCTGGCTGACTCCGCCATCGTCACACGTCGCGCGGGTTGACTTAACTCCTGGCTCAAATATGAATCGGCTTTTCCGCGACTTCTGCTCCGATTACTTATCGATCGATGCTCGGTTATCCTCTCGGAAAGTTTGCTCGAAAACCCTCCGCTCATTACCGCTTCATCGCCTCCGGAAATGGTTTCGACATTTCCGGACGATGCAGGCTCCTTGGCCACGCGCCGCGCGCCGGCCGTCAAGTCGAGCAGCGGCAAAAAGCCGATCAACATCAAGCTTATCAGCCAGACGGCATGTCTTGTCGTCGCGCTCAGCCGCCCGCCGGCCCTTAATCCCAGCCAGACCAGTCCGAAAACAGCCATCCCCTGCCACAACCCATTGATCAATGCCTGAAGCAGTGGCCGCGACAATATGTCAAACATTTCTGTCAGAGGTGCGAATTCGATCATGACTCCCTCCACACTATGGGTGACCGGCTTTAACCGGCCTTGTCGATCATCTCTTTCAGCTTTTCTATCTCGGCGGGACCAAGTTCTTCAGTCTCCAATAAATTCACTACGAGCAATTCAGGCGAATTGTTGAAAAAACGTTTGAGCAAATACCCAATCACGCTCTTCTGCGCCTGATTTCTGTCGATCAGCGGACGATAAACAAACGCTCGCCCCTCCTTCTCATGCTCGACATATCCCTTCTGCTCGAGAATCCGCATCATGGTCAATACCGAACTGTATGCCAGTCGCTCTTCCGGCAACGCCTCGACGATCTCCGAAACCGTCGAACGCCCCTTCTCCCAGAGCACATCCATCAGCTCAAGCTCGACTTCCGTCAATGTCGGTGATTTTCTTCGCGCCACTTGTCTGCCTCCTGTTAACTATCTACCAATTCTTTAATATCTTGACTCGCAAAAAATGCTGGGGAAAAAGGGCAACTGTTCTCGATCTATTAAAGAATTCGCGGATAAATTACACGAAGAGTTCGAGCCTGTCAATGAAAAAATTAGTAGATGTTTGGAGTGCGGCGGCCCGGCGCCGCTTTGGTAATCCATTATTCCCATAACTGACTGCAATACCAAAGCGGCGCCGGGCCGCCGCACTCCAAACCTGCCAGACACATCGATTGGTCAGCCAGCATCCCTGGGCATAGTCAAAAGATTGATCCCGTCAAGAATCTGGAGGACGCGATTCGGTGATAACTTTCCGATAAATTCATCCAATTGGGATTTATCGACTGTGAATATCTGAGTCACAATAACGACACTGCGTTTAGAAAGATTGGCTTCTTTAGCATTCAGCAGGACGTTACCATACCGGCGCATAGCTTGACACCAGGGCACATCTTTCGCTATGTTTGTGTTTTGCCGCTGGAGGCTGGGAGCACTCCGCTGAGTCAGCGCAGCAATTATCCGATCGTATAGCGTAAAGGAGTAGTGAAGTGAAAGAAGGAATCCATCCGAAATATCAGGAATGTCAGGTAGTTTGCGTCTGCGGAGCGTCGTGGACGACCCGTTCGACGAAAAATGAGATTCACGTTGAAATCTGCTCGAACTGCCATCCGTTTTTCACGGGCAAGCAGAAGCTGGTCGACACTGCGGGACGCGTTGAAAGATTCCAGCGCAAGTATGGCAGAAAGACCGAAAAGGAGAAGGAAGCCGAGAGAGAGGCCGAGCAGGCTTCGGCCTGAGAGCCGGGCGTATCTATGCATCGCTAGCGAAACGACACCTGAGCCATAACCGTCGGGAAGATCCCCGGCCAGCAAACCGTCACTGCTGGCAGGATCAGACACTCCGAACACGGTTATGGCTTTTGGCTTTTTTGGCGAAGAAGGAGTCGATTGATGGCACAGGAGAAAGAGATCATCGTAGGCGGTCAGGCGGTCATCGAGGGAGTGATGATGCGGGCGCCGAATTCGTATGCGGTGGCGGTGCGCCGGCAGGATGGTTCGATCGTTTCGAAGTCCGAACGGTTGCCGAAGCTGGACGAGAAATACCCGATTCTGCGCGTTCCGATTCTGCGCGGCGGAGTAGTGCTGATTCATTCGATGCTGCTGGGGATCAAGGCGCTCAACTTCTCGGCCACTGTCGCATTCGAGGACCAGGCCGGCGAGGAATCGTCGAAGGCTGTCGCGGCGGCTGCGGCGACAGGTGCGCTGGCGACGACGGCGCATGTCTTTGATGAAGTGGAGCAGCCGGCGAAGAAGAGCGATTCGGGTGGCGCGGCGGCCGCAGGGGCGACGGCGGCCGGATCGATCGCCTTTGCGCTCTTCTTCAACATCCTGCTCTTCATCGTTCTGCCGCTACTGGTGACCAACGTCATGTTCATCTATTTCGGCTGGGGAAACGCTCCGCGGGTCGAAGTTCAGCACGCCGGAGAAACGGCATGGTATCAATCGGCGTGGATATGGTTGCAGGCATATATGAAACCAGTGAGACCGTCGGTCATGTTCAATCTGGTCGACGGTGTGATCCGGATGATCTTCTTCCTGCTCATGATCTTCGGGTTTTCGAAGATGCAGGATATCAGGCGCGTTTTCGAGTATCACGGCGCCGAGCACAAGACGGTATACGCCTGGGAAGCCGGCGAAGAGCTGACGGTAGCCAACGCCATCCGCCATCCTCGCCAGCACCCGCGCTGCGGAACAAGTTTTCTGATGATTGTCATGCTGGTCTCGATCGTGCTCTTTTCGGTGGTCAAGTTCGATTCACTGATGCTCAACATGCTGACGCGGATCGCGCTGATTCCGGTCATTGCCGGCATCTCATACGAGATCATTCGAGCGGCGGGTAAAAAGGAGACGAGCGCGGTCTTCTCGTTCATCACGCGGCCCGGCATCTGGCTGCAGAATCTGACCACGCGCGAACCGTCTGAAGATCAGCTTGAAGTTGCGATCTATGCGCTCAAGGAATCACTCAAGCTTGAACCACAGGTCTCCCCATCACTTCGAGGCCGCGAGCTGAAAAATTATGCTGGAAAAACTGGAAGCGATCGAAAAAACATACGAGGAACTGACGCAGCAGATGACCGATCCTGAAGTGATCAGCGATCAGGTGCGGTACACCAAAGTCACCAGGCAGCAACGGGAAATGGAACCGATCGTTGAAAAGTACCGTGAGCTGCGCAAACTGGACAATGACATACAGGGTTCGCGCGAACTTATGCGAGAAGCGGACGACGAAGAGATGCGCGAACTGGCGGCGGCGGAGCTGCCCGAGCTCGAGGAGCGCCGGGAGAGGGTCGAAAACGAACTGAAGGTTCTGCTGCTGCCGACCGATCCGAACGACGACAAGAACGTCATCCTCGAAGTGAGGGCCGGAACGGGCGGAGACGAGGCATGTCTTTTCGCGGCCGAGATACTGCGGATGTATGCACGTTATGCCGAACGCCAGGGCTGGAAGCTGCAGGTGACCGATTCGTCCGAAACCGGACTGGGCGGCATTCAAAAGGCTGAAGCGATCATCGAAGGCACCCGCGTCTATTCGAAGCTCAAGCACGAATCCGGTGTCCATCGTGTTCAGCGCGTCCCGCAGACCGAAGCCAGCGGCCGTATTCACACATCTGCGGTGACGGTGGCGATTCTGCCCGAAGCCGAAGAGGTCGATATCAGGATAGATCCTAAGGACCTGCGGATCGACACTTTCTGCTCGTCCGGTCCCGGCGGCCAGTCGGTCAATACCACCTATTCGGCCGTTCGAATCACCCACCTGCCCACCAACACCGTGGTTTCGATGCAGGATGAAAAGTCCCAGATCAAGAACAAAGAGAAGGCCATGCGCGTGCTGCGTTCGCGACTGCTGGATGTCGAGCGCCAGAAACAGCAGGATGCGATCTCGGCAGAGCGACGTTCGCAGGTCGGGTCGGGAGATCGATCCGAGAAGATCAGGACATACAACTTCAAGGAGAACCGCGTCAGCGATCACCGCATCGGGCTGACGCTGCACCAGCTGGATCTGATCATGGAAGGCGCGCTTGACGAGCTGATCGATGCACTGGTCACGCATTACCAGGCCCAAAAACTTAAAGAAGAGACCGAACGCCAGGTGGCGAACGCCGGCTGATCACCGATTTCACCGCCATGGCGACAATTGCCGAGACACTCAACCGCGCGAAAGTGCGACTCCGCGAAGCATCGGTTCAGAACGACGTGCTGGACGCGCAGACACTGCTGGCCCACGCTCTCGGATGCGACCGCACGTATCTCATCATCAATTACAGGGAAGAACTGGCGGAAGAGCCGGCGGCGAAATTCGGCGAATTGATCGAACGACGCTCAGCCGGCGAGCCGCTACAGTACATCACCGGTCACCAGGAATTCTTCGGGCTTGATTTCATAGTCACTCCAGACGTGCTGATTCCCCGCCCCGAGACCGAGATCATCGTCGAAGAGACGATCAGGCTGGCTCATGATCTCGAGATCGAGTCGCCCGTCATCATCGACGTCGGAACCGGTTCAGGGTGCATCGCCGTCGCGCTTGCACGCGAACTGCCGCAATCAAGCGTGATTGCAATCGATGTTTCGATCGCTGCACTGCTGGTGGCCAGTCAGAACGCGAAACGTCATAACCTGAATGATCGAATCTCATTTCTCGCCGCCGATCTGCTCAGCGCGCTGGCCCAAACTCCGATCGCGGACTTTCTGGTCTCGAATCCTCCATACGTGGCGCAGGCCGAGATGACGGGGCTGCAGCGTGAGGTTCGCGACTGGGAACCCGCTTTGGCATTGACGGATTTCGACGATGGGCTTAGTTTTTACCGTCGCCTCATGAACGATGCCGTTTCGCGAGTGAAATCGGGCGGTTATCTGCTCTGCGAAATGGGCTTTTCGCAGTCCGTGGAGGTGATGGCGATGATCGACCGCCATTACTGGATCGAGCAAAGACTGCTGGACGACTTGCAGGGGATACCGCGAACGCTTTTACTGCGACGCGCCTGATTGAATGTGTACATGCCTCGTAAAACTTCCTCAATCAATGATCTGAACCTCGCAGACTGGCGCGAGTACGATGATATCGTCACAGATTCGCTCTGGCGGATTCCCGAGCGCGATCGTTCGGGCGCGCATCTGGCCGATTATCACGGCAACTTCGTCCCGCAGATTCCCGATCAGGCAATGCGCCGGTATACAAAGGCCGGCGACATCGTCATCGATCCGTTCCTCGGCTCCGGCACGACTCTCATTCAATGCCGACGACTGGGACGTCACGGCATCGGATTCGAACTGAATCCCGAGATGGAAAAGCTGGCGAAGTCCCGCATCAGGAGCGAGGATAATCCCCACTGCATCAAAACGCTGAGCGTTGCAGGCGACAGCAGCGACATCGCGAAGACTCCGGCCATCCTGCGCCGGAAATTGAAACAGATCGGCAGGGAGAATGCGCAACTGGCCATTCTGCATCCGCCCTACCATTCGATCATTCGCTTTTCCGATTCCCCAGAAGATCTGTCGAACTGCCCGACGGTCGAAAGCTTTCTTGAAAGCTTCGGCCGTGTGGTCGACAACATCACTCCCGTTCTGGAAGACGGGCGATATCTGGTGCTGGTGATCGGGGATATGTATGAAAAGGGTGAGTGGATTCCGCTGGGTTTCTATTGCATGCAGGAGGTGATGCGGCGCGGCTACAAGCTCAAGAGCATCGTCGTCAAGGATATGCAGAACAATCGCGCCAAACGTAACCTCGAAAAAATATGGCGCTATCGCGCTCTGGCCGGCGGTTTCTACATCTTCAAGCACGAATACATATACTATTTCGAGAAACTCCGGTCGTCACGACGAAAAAATCTGAAACGCAATTAATAGTTTCCAGTGGAAGAAGTTTCCAGTTGATTCGATTCATCTCAAAGCTGTGACATTTGAAACCCTGAAATGACGAAGGGCATGTTCTTACTGGAAACTGGAAACTACTTCCACTGCAAACTGGAAAATCCCTTTACTCGGGCGGCTTCTGCGGAGGCGGTTCCTCATCAGAGATCTTGATATCGGTCTCGAATTTCCGATAGAACTTGAAATAGATCAGATTACGAAAGTACTGGCGTTTGCGCCGGTCCGAGATGATGAATTCGGCGCGGATCGGCAGCAGGAAGTCAACATCAAGCCCGCGCAGAGTGATCGTGTCGTAATCAACTGAGCTTTCGGAGTTGGTGACGGGAAAGCTTGGGGGCAGAGCGTCGACGGCCTGATCAATGCGCAGGACGTGCTTCGTCTCTTCATCGATCCAGATCGTTCCGCTGTAAGGGGCGATGATCGGCGGGAACCCCTCGGCCTTGACTGAGAGTTTCGAGGTTTCCAGCGGTACGCGAAAATCGTAGAGCACCGTCGGCCGTTTACCGAGCCGCTCTTTACCAGCCGGTTTGAAGGTCGCATTCGATTCGGGATCGAATAGTGTCGCCAGTCCCGAGGCGAAATCACCAGTCGAATATGCTCCGCCGGCTTCATCCAGAGGCCGGGTTACGGGGCGGCCGATGACGTTGAGCGGCTTATAAGTCTCGCGCTTGCGGTTGTATGTCAGTTCGTATGTCAGCGTATCGGCGCGGTCCCAGGCGCCACGGGCTTCGAAATCGTAATAGCGTTCGACAACCTGATTGCAGATGAAGTCCGGCAGTTCATCAAGATATTCACGAACAACCGAGCGCACCTCCTCGATGAACGGATCTTTGGCCTGAGGCCCGATGGCAACGATCTTACCGCCGGCTTCGACCAGTTTCTCGGCTTCGCGCTTTATTATATTGATCAGATGCTGATGCGCGCCGTTGGCACGCAGGCGGGAGACAACCTCCGGCGTCGGATCGAAATCTATCCCGACACGCTGGATGCGGATGGCCAGCTCTGCCTCCGTCAAATTTCGCCCAACCTCACGCCGCAGCATGAGATTGAGCTGCTGTGCCGTCAATGGCGCATTGGACGGCTGCTGTTGCTGCGCGATGACGGAACCAGTCCTGTCATCAATAGCACGATCAGAAAAAATGCGTTTTTGATCAAATCAGTCTCCCAGGGGGAAGAAGTAGAAAGTAGAAAGTAAAAAGTAGAAAGATCTATCGCAATAAGAACGAGATATTTTCATAAATTTCACTTTCAACTTTCTCTTCCTTCCTTTCACTCTACTCACTTTCTACTTTCTACTTTCTACTTTCTACTTTCTACTTTCTACTTTCTACTTTCTACTTTCTACTCACACCAGCATTGCCTTCACTTCCAAAAATTCCTCGAGGCCATATTTGCCGAATTCACGGCCGTGGCCTGATTGTTTATAACCTCCGAACGGAGCAAGTGGATTGAACTTGCCGCCATTTATTTCGACCTGTCCGGTGCGAAGGCGACGTGCGACGCGCCGGGCGCGTTCAGGATCAGAGGACCAGACGGCTCCGGACAAACCGTAAACGGTATCATTGGCGACGCGGACGGCATCATCTTCATCGTCGTAGGGGATGATCGAGAGGACGGGGCCGAAGATCTCCTCCTGGGCGATGGTCATCGAGTTGTCGACATTGGCGAAGATCGTCGGGCGGACGAAAAATCCCGTTTCGAGGCCTTCGGGTTTTTCAGCGCCGCCTGTGACCAGAGTTGCGCCCTCGTCGATTCCTTTTTTGATATATCCGATGACACGTTCGCGCTGTGTTGCAGAGACGAGCGGGCCGAGTTTGAACTTGCCTTCACGCGGATCGCCGACGGTGAATTTTTCGGCTGCTCGTTTGGCAATCTGGACAGCCTCATCGTGGCGGGACCTGGGAACCAGCATGCGTGTCAGAGCAGAGCAGGTCTGGCCGGAATTGAAATAGCAGTTGCTGACGCCGCTCGAGACTGCCTTATCGAAATCGGCATCGTCCAGAATGAGATTGGCCGATTTTCCGCCGAGTTCAAGCGAGACGCGTTTGACGGTTCCGGCAGCCAATTGGCTGACCCGGCGTCCCGCGCGGGTCGAGCCGGTAAACGAGATCATATCGACATCCTTGTGCGCTGCGATGGCTTCACCGACGACGGCGCCGTATCCCGAAACGAGGTTGAAGACGCCGGGCGGCAGCCCGACCTCATCGACGATTTCGGCCAGCACGAAGGCGGTCAGCGGAGCCACCTCGCTGGGTTTCAGAACGACGGTGCAGCCTGCGGCCAGGGCGGGAGCGAGTTTGGCGACGACCTGATGCAAAGGATAGTTCCACGGAGTGATGCAGCCGACGACTCCGACCGGTTCCTTAACGACCTGCGCGTTGCCGATATTCTCTTCAAACTGAAATTCGGGGAGCATCTTCGCATAGGACCCCATGACCACTGCGGGCAATCCAGCCTGAACGGCTGTCGCCAGAGGCAAAGGCATGCCGACTTCACTGGCGATGATCGCGGCGATCTCGTCCTTTCTGACCGACAGCTTCTCAGAGATCTGCTGCAGAAACTTCGCACGTTCTTCGACGGAAGTGTTCGACCACGGATCGAACGCCGCCCGGGCGGCCGCTACCGCCTTATCGACATCCACGGCAGTGCCCTCGACAACCTGTCCCATCACCTCTTCGGTCGTCGAATTGATGACATCGATCAATCCGGCGCCGGCGGAGGCTGTCCATTGCCCGTTGATATAGATTTTATCGTGCACTTTAGCGTTGATTTTCGCGGAAGCTTCCATCTCGATTTCTCCTTGCTGATAGCGAAATTGCGGTGTTTTTTTGAATAAAAACCAGTATCAGCGGGGCACGATTCATTGTCAAGGCAGGGTTCCTGCGGGCGCCTTGACACTGCGAGTCATCAACGATAGCGTTGCGTTCTTATCACCATCACAACCAAGGAGCGTCAATATATATGAACAGAACCAATCTGGCCGGCAAAGTAGCCATCGTCACTGGCGGAGGTCGCGGAATCGGCAAGGCGATCACCGAGCGACTGGCCGAAGCCGGCGCGCATGTCGCGATCGCTTCGCGAAAGATGGAAAATCTTGAGGCGACAGCTCAGGAGTTTGCATCACTTCCAGGCAGGATTCTGCCGGTCGAGTGTCACGTTGGGCGGGTGGATCAGTTGGAGACTCTGGTCAAAGAGACCGAAAAACAGCTTGGCCCGGTCGACATTCTGGTCAACAACAGCGCAACCAACATCGGACAGGGACCGGCGCTCGACATATCGGACGAGATGCTCGCCAAGATGTTTGAAATCAATGTTTTATCAGCAATGCGCCTGATTCGGATGACCGTTCCGAAGATGATCGAACGAAAAACCGGCGGCTCTATCATTAATATAGCATCGATCGCGGGTTTGCGGCCTCAGGCGGGCGGGCTGCTCTACAGCGCAACCAAGGCGTCTTTGATCATGATGACCCGCAACTGGGCAATGGAGTTCGGCAAGCATAATGTTCGCGTCAACGCGATCGCGCCCGGATTGATCGAAACCGATTTCAGCGAGTATTTCTGGAAGAACGAGAACTATCTTAAGAAGCTCGAGGCGACTCAGCCATTGCCCCGGGTTGGCAGACCCGATGAGGTTGGCGGAATGGCGCTCTATCTGGCCTCTGATGAGAGTTCGTTTGTGACGGGTCAGGTCTTTGTCGTCGATGGCGGCGCAACGGCTCTCTGATTAAAAATCACCGTTTGCTTTCGCCTGAAGCACGAATTGTTTATACTGCCGGTTAACGCAACAACAAACTCTGAGCAGCTAAAACAAATATGTTCGACAAATTTCGAGAAGAGTGCGGCGTCTTCGGCATTTATGGCCACGAAGAAGCGGCACGGCTGACCTATCTGGGTCTTTATGCGCTGCAGCATCGCGGCCAGGAATCGGCGGGGATAGTCTCATCCGACGGTGAGCAGCTGTATGCCGAGCGTGGGATGGGCCACGTCAGCGATATCTTCAGGGAAGAGCAATTGCTGCAACTGCCGGGCAGTTCGGCGATCGGTCACGTCAGATATTCGACGGCGGGCAAGGTGAGCATCAACGAAGCACAGCCCTTTTCTGTCAAGTGCAGTTACGGACAGATCGCAATCTGCCACAATGGGAACCTGCCCGATGCGACCGAAGCGCGGCGTGAACTCGAACATGAAGGTGCGATCTTCTCGTCGACCTCGGATACTGAAGTCGTTCTGCACCGGATCGCCAGATCGCGAACCGGCGATCTGATCAAAGCGATCATCGAATCGCTCAAGCATGACAATGGAGCATTTTCGATGCTCTTCGCAACGCCGGACAGGATCATCGCTGTGCGCGATCCGCGGGGATTTCGGCCGTTATGCATGGGCAAGCTCGGAGCCGCAACCGTCTTCGCTTCGGAGACCTGCGCGCTGGACCTGATCGGCGCCCAGTACCTGCGCGATGTCGCTCCAGGCGAAATCGTGATCGTCGACAGTAACGGAGTGCATACGTTGCAGCCTTTTGAATCAAAGCCGGTCACGCATTGCATCTTCGAGCATGTCTATTTTTCGCGCCCTGACTCGATTGTCTTTGGGCGGAGCGTCAACAAAAGCAGGCACCTGCTGGGCAGATGCCTGGCGCGGGAATGGCCGGCCGATGCCGATATCGTGGTTCCAGTGCCGGATTCGGGCGTGGCTGCGGCGATCGGGTATGCGGCCGAATCCGGCTTGAAGTTCCGTTTCGGGCTCATGCGGAATCATTACATCGGGCGGACGTTCATCGAGCCGCGATCACAGATCCGCCATTTCGGAGTAAAGATCAAGCTCAATCCTGTGCGCGACCTGATCGAGGGGCGCCGTGTGGTTCTGATCGACGACTCGATCGTTCGCGGCACGACTTCACAAAAGATCGTCAAGATGATGCGGGACGCCGGCGCGCGCGAAGTGCATATGCGCATCAGCTGTCCTCCGACGATCGCGCCGTGCTATTACGGCGTCGATACTCCCACTCGTGAGGAGTTGATCGCCGCTCAGCATACGACCGACGAGATCTGCCGCTTCCTTGGGGCCGATTCCCTCGGTTACCTGAGCCTCTCCGGACTGCTTGAGGCCTGCGGCGATTCGGGCAGCAGCAGTTCACGCCCCATTTATTGCACCGCCTGTTACACCGGCGACTACCCGACGCAGATCGGCCAGGCGGGCCAGACCATGCGCGAACGCGAGGAAGGATCGGCAATCACCATCGCGACGACCTGATCAGCCCACACCAGGAGATCCATCATCCATAACAAGCCCGCTCATCAAACGATCAATCTATGACCGATCCAATCACATACAAAGACTCCGGCGTAAATATAGATGCGGCCAACATCGCGACGGCTCGCATCAAGAAACTGGCGAAGACGACCTTCAATGAGAACGTCATGTCCGAGATCGGCAGCTTCGGCGGCATGTTCAACGGCACATTCGCCGATATCCGCGAACCCGTGCTGGTTTCGAGTTGCGACGGCGTCGGAACGAAGCTCAAGGTGGCCGTAGCCATGGGCGTTCACAACACGATCGGCTACGATCTGGTTGCCCATTGCATCGACGATATCCTTGTTCAGGGCGCGCGGCCTCTCTTCTTTCTCGATTACATCGCCACGGGCAAGCTCGATCCGGATGTCATCGAACAACTGGTCGAGGGATTGACTCGCGGATGTCGTGAAGGAGACTGCGCTCTGCTGGGCGGAGAGACCGCGGAAATGCCCGACATCTATCGTGAAGGCGAGTATGACATCGCCGGTTTCATAGTCGGTGTAGTCGACAGGCGCAAAATCATCAACGGCGCGCGGATCACCGGCGGCGATATCGTGGTCGGGCTGCCGTCGCTCGGCCTGCATACCAATGGTTACAGCCTGGCCCGCAAGATATTCTTCGATGTCGAAGGCTACCAGATCGACACGCACGTGCCGGAACTCGGCTGTACGGTCGGTGAAGAGCTGCTCAAACCGCACAAGAACTACCTGCTATCGCTCAACCGGCTGATCGAACACGAAGGCGTAATCAAGGGACTGGCGCACATCACAGGAGGCGGGCTGGTAGAAAACATTCCGCGCATTCTGCCTCATAACGTCAACGTTGCGATTCGTCAGGGGAGCTGGCCCTCATTGCCTGTCTTCGATCTCATGCAACGGCTCGGCAACGTGCCGCGAGAAGACATGCTTCGAACATTCAATCTGGGCATCGGCATGGTCCTCGTCGTTGCTGCCGAGTACCTGCAATTCGTTCAGGATCAGCTGAATTTCGCCCGCGAACCTCATTACATCATCGGCGAAATCGTTGATGGCGACGGCAAAGTTGTGTTCGTGTGAAGCAGCAAGGAAACGCGAGTGTAAGAGGCCGGGTCGCTTACGCTCCCGGTTCCGTACTCCCGGTTCCGTACCCTTATTCCATAACACGCGCAGGTATTGCATATGAAGAACAATCGTTTAAGTAGAGTTTTCACATCTCTCTGCCTGATTGGGATGATCTTTCCGGCAGGAATCATCAACCGGGTTTCAGCGCAGCAGGCTCAACCGGCGCGCAAGTTCGACCTGACGATAGACAGCATCATGCGCGGACCCGGCCTTGTCGGCTACGAGCCGAATCGCGTCCACTGGTCGCAGGACGGCAAGCGGATCTTTTTCCGCTGGAAGCAGGCCGGCGATCCACGCCTCAAGGAAGCGGATCTTTATGTCGTCAATCGAGACGGGACCGGGCTGCGTAAACTGTCTGAGGAAGAGGCCAGACAGGCCCCGCCACAGGGCGGCGATCTTTCAAAAGACAAAAAGCTGACGGTCTTCGCCGATGACGGCGATATTTTTCTTTACGATCACGTCAGAGGCGAACGCCGTCAGATCACCAGCACAATCGACGGCGAGAACAGCCCCCGCTTCACCACGGATCAAAAGCACATCGTCTTCACCCGCCAGAACAATCTCTACCGGATGGCGCTCGACGGGAGTTCCCTGACCCAGTTGACGGACATTCGGACGGGCAGCGCCCCGCCGGCCACGCCGCCGAAAGGCACGGACAGCCAGGAATATCTCAAAAAAGAGGAGCGCACCCTGATCGAAGCCGTGCGGGAAAAGTCTGAAAACCGCGAGGAGCAGGAGAAGAAGCGCAAGGAACGAGAGAAACGAAAGCCATATTTTGCTCCAAACGGCAGCTCAGTGGCCAACCTGCAATTATCGCCGGATGGGAAATACGTCTCTGCCGGCACGGTTCGCCGACCGAATAACGCGAAGAATACAATCGTCCCTAATTACGTCACCGAATCGGCATTCACAGAAGACATTCCGAGCCGGAGCAAGGTCGGAGATGCTCAAGGTGAGATGGGTATGATCGTAATCAATGTCGAGACCGGCGAAGCGAAGACAGTCGATCCAGGGCTCAAACAGCAAGCCGTGCAAACCAAAGCGGAGCAGAGGAAAGAAGCCGAGGAGCCCCCGGCCAGTCCCCGAGCCACACCAAAAAACCGCGATGTTCGCATCATCAACCTGCAATGGGCCGAGGACGGTCAGAACGCCGCGATCATGGTTCGATCGAGCGACAACAAGGACCGCTGGGTCATGCTGCTCGAACCGGCAACTGGCAAGACGAAGATTCTGGATCATCTGCACGATGACGCATGGGTCGGAGGTCCGGGATCGTTCACACTCGGATGGCTGCCCGATAACAAAACCATCTATTTTCAATCTGAACGTGACGGCTGGTCGCACCTCTATGCGATGGCGATCAACAGCGACAAACCAAGGCAGCTGACCTCCGGCGAATTCGAGGTTTCCGATGTTCGACTCTCCGAGGACAAGACCCGTTTCTATTTCATCTCCAGCGAGGGAAGCCCGTTCGAGCGGCATCTTTATGTCATGCCCGTCACCGGAGGCCAGCGCGCACGCATAACCAGTATGGCTGGCGACAACGATGTCACGATCTCGCCGGATGAATCGATGCTTGCAATCGTTCATTCATACAGCAACAAACCGCCGGAGCTTTATCTGGCCGCCAATCAGGCAGGGGCCGCGGCACGCCAGGTGACGATGTCCCCGACAGAGGAATTTCGCAGCTACAAATGGATCGATCCGCCAATCGTCAGGTTCAAGGCGCGTGACGGTGTCGAGGTTCCGGCGCGACTTTACAAGCCCGCGAATTTCAAGAAGGGGAGCCCGGCCGTCATCTTTGTCCACGGAGCCGGCTATCTTCAGAATGTGCATAAATGGTGGAGCAGTTATTTCCGCGAATACATGTTCCATCACCTGCTGATGGAGCGCGGTTATGCAGTGATCGATGTCGATTACCGGGCTTCAGCCGGTTACGGTCGCGACTGGCGCACAGGCATCTACAGGCACATGGGCGGCAAGGATCTGACCGATCAGGTCGATGCCGCTAAATACCTGGTCGTCGAACATGGCGTCGATCCAAAGCGTATCGGTCTGTATGGAGGCAGTTATGGCGGGTTCATCACGCTCATGGCGATGTTCACGGAACCCGACGTCTTCGCGGCGGGCGCGGCTCTTCGGCCTGTCACCGACTGGGCACATTACAATCACGGATACACATCGAACATCCTCAACCAGCCGCAGGACGACAACGAAAGCTACAAACGCAGCTCGCCCATCTATTTCGCCGAAGGCTTGAAGGGCGCGCTGCTGATCTGTCACGGCATGGTCGATGTCAACGTCCATTTTCAGGATACAGTGCGTCTGGTCCAGCGTCTGATCGAACTGCGCAAAGAGAACTGGGAGCTCGCCGCGTATCCTGTTGAAGATCACGGCTTCGTCCAGCCGGCAAGCTGGGCCGACGAATACAAGCGAATCCTCAAGCTTTTCGAGACGAACCTGAGGCTCAAATGAAACGGATTGGGATTCTGATCTCCGGAAGGGGATCGAATATGATCGCGCTGGCTGACGCCGTCTCCGACGGTCGAATCCCGGATACAGTGATTGCCGTGGTCATGAGCAACATCGCCGAGGCGGCGGGACTCGAAGCCGCGCGCAGCCGGGGCATCGAGACCTTTCATCACAGCCATCGCGGATGCTCGCGCGAAGAGCATGACCAGGCGATGGCCGCTGAGCTGAAACGCCACGATGTCGATCTGGTCTGCCTGGCGGGTTACATGCGACTGCTTTCCGGCTGGTTCATCAAGGAGTTCGAGCACCGTATACTGAACATCCATCCGTCACTTCTTCCCTCTTTTCCGGGGCTCGATGCCCAAAAACAGGCGCTCGATTACGGCGTCAAATTCTCCGGCTGCACGGTACATCTGGTCGACGAGCAGCTCGATCACGGCCCCGTTGTGAAACAGGCTGTCGTCCCGGTTCTCGATGACGATACTGAAGAATCGCTCTCGAAAAGAATCCTGGCTGAAGAGCATCGGATTTACTCAGAAGCCGCCGCGCTCATCCTTGGCGGCAACTATAAAATCGAAGGCCGCCGGATCTTCCATTTAGACCAAAAATAAAGTGAAAATAATCCACAAAGAACACGAAGAAAGCGCAGAGATGGACATTCAGAATCATCTTTCCTTTGTGTTTTCTTCGTGTTCTGCTCTGAAAATGATCTGTATTATCTCTGTGATCTCTGTGTCTCATTGGTTTAATCTCATCACTGAGACGCAGAGATAATACGGACTTTTTTCACCCGGAATGCCGAAGGCCTATGTCTAACTCTGATGCCCATTTCTTGAAGGCGAATTTTATGTTCATACATTCCGTTTATTTCTGGCTCAAACCCGATTTGAGCGATGAGGATAAAACGAAATTCTCGGAGGGCGCGCGTTCTCTGACAACCATCGAAAGTGTCAGACACGGATTTCTGGGCACGCCTGCCCCGACTGATCGCCCGGTCATCGACCGTTCCTATTCCGCCGCACTGACCGTCATCTTCGATGATCAGGCCGGCCATAACTTTTATCAGGACCATCCAGTCCATGATAAATTCCGCATCGAATGCGCCGACTGCTGGTCCAAAGTGCTGATTTACGACTCAATTACAATCAGTTAATGATTCGAACCTTTTTGGCTGCTATGGCATCAAAGTGGTCGTAAATCGTGGAATTCATCCGCGGTTTAGCAGTGGGAGGAGCAAAAGAAACCATGACTAAATTCAACAGAACGGTTGCTACCGCGGCATTATTGGCGATAGCCACAATGATCGCGGGAGGAATTAGAGTTGAAGGACAATCTGATTTGGTCAGGTTGCGCGGCGTGGATGGTTCGATGGTGGATCAGAGTTCGATGCGAGGCAAGATCGTGGTTCTGGCATTCGGCGGGACGTGGGTTCCGCTGGCATCGAAAGAGTTGCCTGCGCTGCAAAAGCTGGCTGATCGATACTCACCGCGCGGAGTCCAGTTTTTCTGGGTGAGCGTCAACAGCGACAAGACGGGGGCCAGAAACTACGCTTCAGATTCTGATTTGACCGCGTTTGCAGGCAAGAATGGACTGAAGATGGGAGTTTTGCGCGATCCGGAGCTTGAAGTTTATCGCGGCCTCGGACTGGACGCCCTGCCGACGGTCGTCCTTTTCAGCCAGGAAGGCAAAGTTGTCCGCAAGCATGTCGGCCTGAGCCCTGATCAGCCCGAAAGCTACAATTCGATCATGCGCGACCTCGATCAGCTGATTAACTGATGTTACGCAGAAGAAGCCCTTTTTAACTTTTTTTAAAAATTGGGGGTTTCGCCCCCCCCCCCCCGGGGGGGCCGGCCGGGGGGGGAGGGGAGAGGGGGGGGGGGGGGGGGGGGGGGGGGGGGGCGGCCGGGGCCCCCCCCCCCCCCCCCCCCCCCCGGGCGGGGGGGGGGGGGGGGGGGGGGGGGGGGGGGGGGGGGGGGGGCGGGGGGGGGCCCCCCCCCCCGCCCGGGGGGTTTTTTAAAAAAAATAACACCGCTTTCGGCCTGATGGCCCGCCCGCCCCGGCCCGCCCCCCGCCCCGCGGGGGGGGGCCCCCCCCCCAAACGCTGACATCAGTGATTAAAAGTTACGCATTGGTGATGAAATGTAAACCGGGAGAGCGGGTAACCGATCTTCCGGTTTACATTTTTCACTCACCCGCCAGAATGAGATCAACGCGACGGCTGACTTCACGCAGGTAAGCTTCATCTCCACCGGATAATTCGACCGTCAGATAACCGTTGAAGCCGATCTCGCCGATCGCCTTGCGCACTTCCTTCCAGTCGATGCTGCCTTCACGCAATGGAACGAACTGACGATTCTCGGTCTTGAAGTCCTTGAGATGGAATTTAACGATGCGCTTGCCGAGCGCGCGTATCCACTCCTGCGGATACCCGTACATGACGATATTTCCGACATCGAAATAGGCTTGAACCCATGGGCTCTTGAATTCATCGACATATTTTGCAAGGTCGTAGGGTGTCAGCAGAAACTTGTTCCAGACCTCTTCGATGGCGATGACGACGCCGAGTTCTTTGGCCAGGGGAATCAGATTGCGAACATGTTTTTGCGAACGCTCCCAGGCCTGCGGGATGGTGGTCTGCGGATTGACCACGGCGGGCACCAGCAGAACGGCATCGGCACCCCAGAGTTTGGCGTTTCGCAGGGATGTCTCCATGCCCTTCATACTGGTCGCAACGACACCCGGATCGGCGTCTGAGAGCGGGTATTTCCAGTGATCCATGTTCATGACGGAATGAATCGGGATCTTCGACTTGATTGATGCTTCCTTGATTTCATCGGCGACCCTTGGATCGGTCACCGTCTGGGCCTCGATGCCATCGAATCCCACATCGACGGCCAGCTTGAAGCGGTCGGTGTAGCTCATCTGTTTGGGCAGCATGGTTATGAGGACGCCCTTTTTGAGTTTGCCCTGTGCCACAGCAGCAGGTTTCGGGGCAGCCATCGAGCCGCCATTGAGCAGCATCGCTCCGGCTGCACCGGCGATCGACTGGTAGAGAAATTCGCGCCTGTTTTTCATAATTTCGGAGCCTCTCGGTAAGTGCAACGGGATGGATCGGTCCTCAATCGGTACAGAATGCCACCGCGCACCAGATTGTTGATGGTCGTAAATAATGATTTGAACACCGCTATTGTACGCGGCTTTTACGCGGGCTCAAAGCCTGTGACAGCCTCTGGAATACGCAATTTGGCAAAGGTGGGTGGCTGTTGTAAGATTGCCTTTACACCAATTCACGAAAATCTTCACTGTCTGCATTATTACTATACCTTCATTCAAAAAAGTTGGCATATACGCTGGAGGAAGACATGGCACAAACACAGGAAGCAGTAAATCCATTGGCAGGGCAACCACTGACCGTGCTATCCGACGAGGAGAAACTGTTCGCGTCGAGCGTGCGCGAGTTCGCCGAAGCTGAAATCAAACCCTGGGTTCGGGAGATGGATGAAAAAGGCAGGATCCGTCCCGAGATCCTCGAAAAATGTTTCGAACTTGGACTGATGGGGATCGAGCCGGGTGAGGAATACGGCGGATCCGGCGGTTCATTTTTCATGGCCTGCCTGGCGATTGAAGAGCTGGCGCGGATTGATCCGTCGATCAGCGTCTGCGTCGACGTCAACAACACACTGGTTAACAATGCATTTTTAAATTACGCAACCGAAGAGCAGAAAAAAATATACATACCGCGACTTTGCGCCGATACGGTCGGCGCCTATTGCCTGAGTGAAGCTGCCTCGGGTTCGGACGCATTCGCGCTGCAGACGCGGGCCGAGGACAAGGGCGATCATTACCTGCTTCAGGGGCGGAAACTGTGGATCACGAACGGAAACGAAGCAGGCATCTTCATCGTCTTCGCCACGATCGATCCGTCAAAAGGATACAAGGGAATCACGGCCTTCATCGTCGAGAAGGGAGACGAAGGATTCACCGTCGGCAAGAAGGAAGACAAGCTTGGCATCAGGGCATCGTCAACGTGCGAGCTGCTCTTCGACAACTGCCGCGTGCCGAAAGACAAGGTTCTGGGAGAGATCGGTAAGGGGTACAAGATCGCCATCGAAACGCTCAACGAAGGGCGGATCGGCATCGGAGCTCAGATGCTGGGACTGGCGAGCGGCGCTTTCGAATGCGCGATGGCCTACACCAAAGAACGCAAACAGTTCGGCCAGGCGATCTCGGAGTACCAGGGCGTGCAATTTCAACTGGCCGAGATGGCGACGAAGATCGAAGCCGCCCGACTCATGGTCTACAACGCAGCCAGATTGAAGGATGCGGGGCAGCCGTTTATCAGGCAGGCCGCGATGGCCAAGCTCTATTCATCGGAGATCGCCGAAGAGGTGGCCTCGCAGGCGCTTAATCTGTATGGTGGATACGGCTACGTCAAGGACTACCCTGTCGAAAAATACTTCCGTGACTGCAAGATCGGCCAGATATACGAGGGCACATCGAACATGCAGAAACAGACCATCGCGAAAATGCTGCTGGCTGAGTAAACAGTGAACTACGATCAAGAACCAACTCTGTTTTCGAATCTGGTTGAGGATGCCGAGAAGCCCGATTTGCTGGAGGGGCTCAACCCCGAGCAGCGGGAGGCCGTCGAAACTAAAGAGGGTCCGATTCTGATACTCGCCGGGGCGGGCAGCGGCAAAACCCGTGTCATCACGTATCGAATCGTGCATCTGATCCATAAATACGGCGTTCGCCCCGAGAGCATCCTGGCCGTAACCTTCACCAACAAGGCCGCGGGTGAGATGCGAGAACGCGTCGGCAGGCTGCTGGGCGATCAGTCTCGTCCGAGTTCCCCGCTGCTCTCGACTTTTCACTCGCTCTGCGTGCGGATTCTGAGACGGGACATAGAAAAGCTGGAACAGGGCTACACCAGAGCCTTCACGATCTATGACAGCGACGACCAGCAAAGGCTCGTCAAAGGATGCCTCAAGGATCTGGGTCTTGACGATAAATCACTGACTCCGCGATATGTGCAGAGCGCAATCAGCGGCGCCAAGAATCGCGGCGAGAATCCCGAAGTTTACGCCAGCCGCATCGAGTATGGCGATCCTCGCCGTGAGGCAGTTTCACGCGTCTTCGCTCTTTATGAACAGCGGCTTCAATCCTCGAATGCGCTGGATTTTGACGATCTGCTGATCAGAACCATGCAGCTGCTCCGCCATTCAGAAGAGACGCGCCGGTACTATCACAATCGATTTCGTCACGTCATGGTCGACGAATTCCAGGATACCAACGGCATCCAGTATTCGCTCACGCGGCTGATCGTCGAGGGCGACCTGGCGCTCAACATCGGCCGTCGGCCTGAGGATTTCTGGTCTAATCGAAGCCTCTGCGTAGTCGGTGACGAATCTCAGGCGATCTATGGCTGGCGCGGCTCCGATTTCAAGATCATCCTGAATTTCGAGAAGGACTTCCCCGGAACCAAAACGATCAAGCTGGAAGAAAACTACCGGTCGACCAAACGGATTCTCGATGCGGCCAATCGCGTCATCTCCAACAATACCCAGAGATTCGACAAGGTGCTGCGTGCCAATGCGCCCGAAGGCGACAAGATCCGCTATGCGCAACTGATCGATGGAGAATCGGAAGCGCGATGGGTTGTCTCGAAGATCGACGAGCACATGCGCCGTGATCCCAACACGAGGGCGGCCGTGCTCTATCGAACGAACGCGCAGTCGCGATCTTTCGAAGAGTCCTGTCGTCGGGCAGGGCTGCGGTACAACCTGGTCGGAGGTTTCAGTTTTTACGATCGCGCCGAGGTCAAGGACATCATCGCTTACCTCAAACTGGCCATGAACCCGAACGATTCGATCGCCATCCAACGAGTCATCAATGTGCCCGCGCGGGGGATCGGCAAAACGACGCTCGACGAGATCGAGCGTCGAGTGAAGGAGACGGGGCTTACGCATTGGGAAATGATCGCGCACGTCATTGAGAACAACGCGCTTCAGCCGCGAACCGTGACAGCTTTGAAATCGTTCAGGACGATCATCAATGGACTGATCGAGAAGGCATCGGATCAGGCCGAGCCCATCTCGGAGGTCGTCAAGGCGGCAGTCATCGACAGCGGATACGAGCGAATGCTGAAGGAAGAGAACTCGGAAGAGGCCGAAGGCCGCCTGCTCAACCTTGAAGAGCTGGTCAACGCCTCCGTCGAATCTGAGGAGCGTGGCGAAACGCTCCGCGATTTTCTCGACCATGCCGCGCTGGTTTCCGACACCGACGACATCAAGGCCGAAGCGCAGATCACGCTCATGACGATGCACGCGGCGAAAGGACTGGAATTCCCGCTCGTCTTCATTGCCGGTCTCGAAGAGAGCCTCTTTCCGCATTCGCGCGTCAGAGAGAGCGAATCAGAGCTGGAAGAGGAACGTCGTCTCTGTTACGTCGCCATCACACGGGCCGAAAAATATCTATACCTGACTCACGCCATGAACCGTCGTGTCTATGGCGAAGAGCTGCCCGCCGAGCCTTCACGCTTCCTCAACGAATTTCCGATCGAGTTGATCGAGGACGTTTCGAGCGGACCGAGCTGGCTGAGCTATGCCAACCGAAGCTCGAACGTCGAGAACCGTGAAGCCCTGCGCACGCTCAAGGGCCAGACCGGCCGAGCATCAGGCATGCTTCAGAAAAAGACGACAAATTATCAGGGGCCGACATACAACACAGCCGACAGCGTCTCTGAGTTTTTCTCGCGCCAGGGCAAAAAGGTCGATCTGACCAATTTTTCGAAGGACGATGAAAGCGGCAAGCCAGATCCGGGAAGCACTGGAGGCCCCGGAGGATTGAAGAGCGGAACGCGCGTCCGGCACGAAAAATATGGCGTCGGCCTGATCATCAAGCGCGAAGGCGACGGCGACAATGTCAAACTGACGATCAATTTTCCCGGCTACGGCCATAAAAAGATGATCGAAAAATACGCAAATCTAAAGAAGGCATGAGTTCAAATTTTAGAAAGATCGGCTTCATCAGTCTCGGGTGTCCCAAAAATCTGGTTGACAGCGAGGTCATGATGGGCCAGTTGAAGAGCCACGGATACGAGTTGACGACCGAGCGTGAATTGGCCGACGTGATTGTGGTCAACACTTGCGGATTCATCCAGACGGCCAAGGAAGAATCGATCAACACGATTCTCGAGATGGCCGAGTTGAAAGAGACTGGAAACCTGCAAAGGCTGGTCGTCGCCGGCTGCCTGGTCGAGCGTTACCGACAGGACCTGCTCAATCAGATGCCGGAGGTCGATGCGGTTCTCGGGACGAGCGAGATCGAAAAGATCGTGGCAGCGGTCGATCCGGCAGCCGCGGCCGTGCAGGATGCCGCTTTCGTCGCATCCAACGCATGGATGACGCGCGGATTGCCGACCTACCTTTACGACGAAAACGCTCCTCGAGTGCTGGCAACTCCAAAACATTTCGCTTACGTCAAGATCGCCGAGGGCTGTGATCACACCTGCGCCTTCTGTGCGATCCCGCAGATGCGCGGGAATTACCGGTCACGACGCGCCGGCTCGATCGTCCGCGAAGCCGAACAGCTGGCGGCTCAGGGCGTCAGGGAGATGGTACTTATTTCGCAGGACTCGACGCAGTATGGTCTGGATCTGGGGCTCAGGGACGGACTGGCCGATCTGCTGCGGAGCCTCGCCCAAGTCAACGGGATCGAATGGATTCGCATCATGTACACTTACCCGAACTCGCTGAGTGACGCGACGCTGGCAGCCATGGCCGATGAACCGAAGGTCTGTAACTATCTGGATATGCCCTTGCAGCACGCGAGCGCCTCTGTTCTAAAACGGATGCGTCGCGGCGGAAACCGGCAATTACTTGAAAAGCTGCTGGCGCGCGCCCGCCAGTTCGTCCCTGAGATGACTTTGCGGACGACTTTGATTGTCGGCTTCCCCGGCGAAACCGACGATGATTTCAGCGAACTGATGCAGTTCGTGCGCGATGTCGAATTCGATCGCGTCGGCGTCTTCACATACTCCGACGAAGAAGGCACTCACGGTTACGACCTTGACGGCAAGATCCCTGCCCGTGTCATGCGCACGCGCCGGACTAAACTGATGCGCGAACAGGCCAAAATTTCAAAGAAGAAGAATCGCGCAATGATTGGACGCAGATTCCGTGCGCTGCTCGAGGGGGTTTCGCAGGAAACGGAGCTGCTGCTGCAGGCGCGACTTGAATCTCAGGCGCCCGAAGTCGACGGACACGTATTAATTAATGATATCCCGGAAGGATTCGCCGGAAAGCCCGGCGATTTCATCGAGATCGAGATCACCGAGGCGCACGAATACGACCTCGTTGCCCGCGTCCTTTGAACTTGATTTTACAACCCGATGATCCGAGATAAATTTAACGAAAGCCGTGCGAAACGCGGGAAAAAGCTGGCCATAAACGGACCGGCGGACGGTCTGGCCGTCGTCCTGGCAACGGGGTTCGGCGCTGGTCTAATCCCATTGGGACCGGGTACCTGGGGTTCAGTCGTCGGACTGCTTATCGCCTACGGCATTATCGACCTGCTCGAAGGAAACGTCATTCTTCTGCAGAACTCACTGCTCCTGGCCGGCATCGTATCAGCGGCCGCCGGGATCTGGTCCGGCTCACGTGCTGAGAAGATTTTTCATCAGAAAGATCCGAGCCAGGTCGTGATCGATGAAGTTTGTGGTCAGATCATCACTTTCATCTTCATCGTGCCGTATCTGTCGATTCTGGGCGAGCGATGGCGCTGGTGGATGATCGCCGGATTCGCGCTCTTCAGATTGTGCGATATCTTCAAACCGTATCCGATCAACAGGCTGCAGGATCTGGAGGGCGGATTCGGCGTCATGATGGATGATGTGCTGGCGGGTATTTACGCAGCGGCGGCCTTATCCCTGCTCCTGTTCATATTTTCGATGTAAGTGCTCAGCCCGAGGAGAGTTTCCAGTATGAAGAAGTTTCCAGTTTCCAGTCGTCTGCAACAGATCCACAAATAGAAATAATCGCAAGCTCTTTGGCAAGGAAGAACATGCTCCTGCCCGGAAAACTGGAAACTGGAAACTTCTTCATACTGGAAACTTTACCCGAGGCTGAGCAGTTACAGGGCATTAAAGAATGGCACAAATGCTGAATGCAGAAATCATCGCGATCGGATCCGAGATGCTGACGCCTTTCAGGACCGACACCAACTCCCTCTGGCTGACCGACAGGCTCAACGGCCTGGGGATCGACGTCAAGCTGAAGACGGTGGTCGGTGACGACGAAGGCCGCCTGGAAGAGATGATACGCGATGCCATGAAACGGTCGGAGATCATCATTTCGACCGGCGGTCTCGGCCCGACTGAAGACGACATCACGCGCAAGATCTTTGCCCGCGTACTGAAAAAACGTCTCATCCTGAACGATTCGATATTGGAGAAGATCAGGGCCAGGTTCGCAAAAAGAGGCGTACCGATGCCGGAAATCAACTCGCGGCAGGCCTTGATCATCGAAGACGCGCAGCTGATCGAAAACAAGAACGGTACTGCTCCTGGTATGCTGATCTACCATGGCAAATGCACAATCGCGCTGCTCCCGGGGCCTCCGCGCGAGATGAAACCGATGTTCGAGGCCGCCGTCGCGCCGGCGCTCAGAGAACGTGCCGGCGACCTGCTCATCCTCCGTCGCAAGCTGAGCATATTCGGCCTGACGGAATCCGCCACCGACGAGATCGCCGCACCGATCTACACAAAATTTCGCAATCCAGTCACGACAATTCTTTTCAAGGACGGCCAGATCGAACTGCACCTGACTGCAAATGCCAAAACCGTGGACGAAGCCGAAAAGCTGCTCGATGAACTGGCCGGACAACTGGACGTAGCACTCGGTGAATATATCTTTTCGCGCCGCGACGAAACGCTTGAAGAGGTCGTTGGTGACAAACTCAAGCTCAACGGTTATACGCTGGCGACAGCTGAAAGCTGCACTGGCGGCCTGCTGGCAGGGCGGATCACCGAAGTCCCCGGCAGCTCGGACTATTTCCTTGAAGGCGCAGTGACCTATTCGAACGAGGCGAAGGCAAGGCAGCTCGGGGTTCCGAAGGATCTGATCGAGGTGCACGGAGCCGTCAGCGAAGAAGTGGCGAAGGCAATGGCGGAAGGCGTGCGCCGGCTGGCCGGAAGCACTTTCGGCATCGGGATCACCGGCATCGCCGGCCCGGGCGGCGGCACCGAAGAAAAGCCTGTCGGGCTGGTCTACGTCGCTCTGGCCGATGACGAAGAGACCATGATTCGCAAGTTCATCTTCCCCGGCGACCGCCAGTTCATCCGTCAGTTGTCGGTCAATGCCGCACTCGATCTGATCCGACGCCGGCTCTAGCTGATAGCCAGGAACGCAGAGAGGGCAAAGATTTAATGGAGTTGGGAATGACCGGGTTACAATCAATGCGTAACATCATATAAAAATAGTTCATATTTGCGGGGAGATGCCATGGAGGCAGTCATAAACTTGATCACCTTTCCGGGATCCGTCGTGTTACTGCTGTTCGCATACCTGCTCGGGTCTATTCCTTTCGGCTATCTGATCGTTAAATTCGCAAGCGGCTCGGACATTCGAGAGACCGGTAGCGGAGGCACAGGCGCAACCAATGTCACGCGCAAGGCCGGGAAAGCCGCCGGTATCATGACCCTTGTGCTGGATGCATTGAAGGGTGTGGCCGCCGTGGCTGTGGTCGGTGCGATCGATCCGGCGCTCGCTCCGTGGGCGGGTCTGCTGGCTGTGATCGGGCACTGCTTCCCGGTCTGGCTCGGGTTTAAAGCCGGCAAAGGCGTGGCGACGGGGCTCGGAGTCTTTGCGATGCTCGTGCCTTTTGCCGTGCTTGCGGCAGCATTGATCTTCTTTCTGATCGTCTGGCGAACGCGTTATGTCTCGCTCGGCTCGATCACAGCCGCGCTGATCGTGCCGGTTGTCGCGATGTTGCTGCATGTTCTGGTCCATCCGATACCAGGCTTCATGGGATTGTTCGTGGCGCTCTGCCTGTCATCGGCTGTGATCGTCTTCAAACATGGCGAGAACATCCGGCGACTGCGGACCGGAACCGAGAACAAATTCGGAGCAACACCCTGATCGGGTTCTGGAGTTAGACATGAAAGCGATCGCGATCATCGGAGCAGGCAGTTGGGGCACGGCGCTGGCAATGGTGGCGGCGCGCGCAGGCAATCCGGTGCGATTATGGGCGCACAGCGCCGAGGTTGCCGAGACCCTCGAACGTGAACGGGAAAATACTGTCTACCTTCCGGGCTTCCCTCTTCAGCCCGGGATCGAGCCGACCTCGGATCTCGCCTGGGCGCTTGAAGACGCCGAGATCGTATTGACTGTCGTCCCGTCCCATGTCTCACGCCAGATTTACGGACGGATGCAACCGCACCTCAATCCGCAGATGATCTTCGTGAATGCGACGAAAGGGATCGAGATCGCCACTCAGATGCGGATGGAGGAGGTCGTTCGCGACTCGCTGCAGGAACTTTTCGAACCGCGTTATGTAGTGCTTTCGGGTCCGAGTTTCGCCCAGGAGGTCGCCCGTGATGAGCCTTGCGCCATCGTGGCCGCCTCGCATACCGCCAATTGGGCGACCACGGTCCAGGAAGCGCTGTCCAGCAATCGGTTCCGCGTCTACACGAACAACGATGTTACCGGTGTCGAGATCGGAGCGTCGATAAAAAACGTCATGGCGATCGCAACCGGCGCGGTCAACGGTCTTGGGCTGGGCTACAATAGCGCGGCCGCGCTGGTCACGCGCGGACTTGCCGAGATGACACGGCTTGCGGTCAGACTCGGCGGGCGCCCTGAGACCCTGGCCGGGCTGGCTGGCATGGGCGATCTGGTGCTGACCTGCTTCGGCTCTCTTTCACGTAATCGCCGCGTCGGATACGAACTCGGACAGGGACGCGCTTTGGCTGATATCATAAACGAGATGCGCGAAGTCGCCGAGGGTGTCAAAACAGCCCGCGCGGCGCATGAACTGGCGCTCAAACTCGGTGTCGAGATGCCGATCACTTCCGGCGTCTATCAGATGTTGTACGAAGACAAGAGCCCTCGCCAGCTCGAAATCGAGCTCATGGAACGACCGCTTAAACGCGAATCGATCTGAACGGCGCTTTTGTTTGCTTATCACCCGAAATTGGGAATGACTGAAAAAACACAGACCGACAGAACTGTTGCGACCAACCGCGAAGCCTGGCACAACTATCATATCCTCGAGACCTACGAGGCGGGCATTCAACTGACAGGCACCGAGGTCAAATCTGCCCGCGCCGGTCGCGTTAATCTGAAAGAAGCCTATGTCATGGTCCGTGACGGCGAAGCGTGGCTCCTCAATGCGCATATCAGCCAGTATTCACACGGCAACCGGCAGAATCATGACCCGATTCGCGACCGGCGATTGCTCATGCACAAGCGCGAAATTATCCGCCTGCAATCGAAAATTCAGGAAAAGGGGCTGACCATTGTCCCCACGAAGTTTTACTTCAAAGGCAACCTGATCAAATGCGAGATCGGCATTGCGAAAGGCAAAAAACTGTACGACAAGCGTGCTGCTGAAGCGAAGAAGACTCAGGAGCGCGAAGCTCGTGCTGCAATCAAGGAACGTAGTAGAGAGTAGTTTCCAGTGGGAGTAGTTTCCAGTTTCCAGTTTCCAGTAGGGGAGTTTCCAGATTCCAGTTAATTGATGTCATCGTATATTTTTACTATTTTTATCTGGAAACTTCTTCACTGGAAACTGGAAACTACTCCCACTTGAAACTGGAAACTACTCCCACTGGAAACTTTTTCAAAAGGATAAATGAATGCAAGTAAAGTCAGATAATCGGAATTATAGCGAGATCGAATGCGACGCGCTGGTGCTCAGCATCTTCGAAGGTGAAAAGCCTGAGAGCGGCCTGCTGGCAGAGATCGACAAGCACACGGGCAGCGTTATCTCATCCGTCATCGAGAACGGCGAATTCTCCGGCAAGACCGGAGAATCGGTCTACATTCACACGACCGGAGACTTGAAAGCGCGACGCCTGTTATTGCTTGGAGCCGGCAAGGCCGAAGAGTTTACGACCGAAGGTGTGCGTCGAATGGCCGGCACGGCTGCGCGATCATTACGCAGCAGGAAAACAAGGACCTTCGCATTTCTGCGCCGTTCAAAACTGGAGATCGGAGCCAGCGCTCAGGCTGCCACCGAAGGCGCCCTGCTCGCCCTCTTCGATCCCGACAAATATCACACCAGCGATAAGACTGAAAACACTCTCGAACTGATGATCCTGGCGGCGCAGGAAGGTGACGCCTCCGAGTTGAACCGCGGCATCGAACGTGGCCGCATCATCGCTGAATCGACCAATTTCGGTCGCGAAGTGATCAATGAACCGGGCAACGTTGTGACGCCGACCGTCCTGGCAAAACATGCGGAATCGGTCGCTAAAGAGTTCGGACTCGAGATCGACGTTCTCGATGAAGCGAGAATGAGGGAACTGGGCATGGGAGCCCTGCTCGGAGTGGCTCAAGGTTCGGTCGAACCGCCGAAGATGATCGTCATGACATACAAGGCCCAGACAGCGTCCCAGGAAACGGTCGCCATCGTCGGCAAAGGCATCACCTTCGACACCGGCGGCATATCGATCAAGCCCTCGGACGGCATGGAGAAGATGAAATATGATATGGCCGGCGGCGCGACGACCATCGCGGCCATGCGCGCGATCGCCCAGATCAAGCCCGGAATCAACGTCATCGGAATCATTCCGACGACAGAGAACATGCCGGGCGGAAAGGCCCAGAGACCCGGCGATGTCGTCACCTCGATGGCCGGCAAGACGATCGAGGTGATCAATACCGACGCCGAGGGACGCCTCATACTTTGCGATGCGCTGACCTATGCGCGCCGCTTGGGCGCCACCAGAATCGTCGACCTCGCAACTCTGACCGGAGCCGTCTCGATCGCACTCGGCGACGTCTACGTCGCCATCCTCGGAAACAACCAGGAATGGATCGACGCCATCATCGCCGCCGGCAACCGCGTCGGCGAGAAGCTCTGGCAACTGCCGCTGACTCCTGAATATCGAGAACAGATCAAGAGCGAGATTGCGGATATCAAGAATGTCGGCGGGCGCAAGGCCGGCACAATCACGGCCGCTTACTTCCTGCGCGAATTCGTCGATGACGTCCCGTGGGCCCATCTGGATATCGCCGGCACCGCCTGGAATGAGACCGGCAAACCCTATCTGGCCGTCGGTCCCAGCGGAGTCTGCGTCAGAACTCTGGTCGATCTGGTCTGTAACTAAAATTGGTTTGACCAACTTCGACGATCGGAAGTACAATTTCGATTACTTCCCAAAGATTCCAAATCGATTCGCACATGGAGAAATCACAATGAATATTAAAGAGATCGAGAAACTTCTAGGAGAAGAAGGACCCGGGTTACTGGGACATGAATGTAAGACGATAGCGCGTGACCTGCTGCATCTGCCGGGTCCGAATTTTATCGACCGTGTCTGGCTGGATTCCGACAGACCGGCGCCGGTATTGCGCAGCCTGCAGTCACTGTTCGATCACGGCCGTCTGGCGGGAACGGGATATGTCTCGATTCTGCCGGTCGATCAGGGTATCGAGCATTCCGCCGGCGCCAGCTTCGCTCCGAATCCGATCTATTTCGACCCTGAAAATATCGTCAAACTGGCGATCGAGGGCGGATGCAACGCCGTCGCATCGACGCTTGGAGTGCTCGGCTCCTGCTCTCGAAAGTACGCTCACAAAATACCTTTCATCGTCAAGATCAATCATAACGAGTTTCTGACATATCCCAACAAGTTCGATCAGATTATGTTCGGGAGTGTCGATCAGGCTTTTGAGATGGGCGCCGCAGGCATCGGCGCGACGATATATTTCGGGTCGGATGAATCGGCGCGCCAGTTGCAGGAAGTTTCAGAAGCCTTCCAGCACGCTCACGAACTGGGCCTCTTCACTGTGCTCTGGTGCTATCTGCGCAATCCAGCGTTCAAAAAGGACAAGGACTATCACGTCTCCGCCGATCTGACCGGTCAGGCGAACCACCTGGGCGTAACGATCCAGGCCGACATCATCAAGCAGAAACTGCCCGAAAACAACGGCGGATACAATGCACTGGCTTCGAAGGAGAACCCCTACGGTAAGACCGACAAGCGAATCTACACCGAACTGACCAGCGATCATCCGATCGATCTGACAAGGTATCAGGTGGCAAACTGTTACATGGGCCGCTCCGGCTTGATCAACTCAGGCGGAGCGTCGTCAGGCGCCGGAGACATGGTCGAAGCCATGAAGACAGCGATCATCAACAAACGCGCCGGTGGCATGGGACTCATCTCAGGTCGCAAGGCCTTCCAGCGCCCCATGGACGAGGGAGTCAAAATCCTCAATACGATCCAGGATGTCTACCTTACGCCGGAGATTACGGTAGCTTAATGAGTAGAAAGTAAAAAGTAGAAAGTAGAAAGTGATGACATTTTGGTCATCTCATGATTGCTGATTTAACATTCATTCACGCAAATTCTTTCTACTTTCTACTTTCTACTTTCTACTTTCTACTTTCTACTTTCTACTTTCTACTTTCTACTTTCTAATTGATCAGCGGCCAGAAGCGAGGGATCAGCCAGAGCGCGAGGGCGGCCAGAATCAGATCAAGCGCAATTCCCATCCTGATGAAATCCTTGAACCGGTAACCTCCGGGGCCATAGATCATGAGATTCGTCTGATAGCCGACCGGCATGGCGAAAGCTGCTGACGATCCGAATGTAATGGCGGCCATGAGAGCCATGGGGTTGATACCCATTTGGGCGGCGCTCGAGACGGCGACCGGCGCCAGCAAAGCCACGGTACCGCTGTTGGACATGAATTCAGAAATAATGACCGAGACGACAAAGAAACAGACGAGGATCGTGTATGGGCCGGTGTAGTCGGTCAGTCCGGTCAGGACTTCGGCAATATATATCGTGATGCCGGCCTTTTCGAGAGCCTCGCCGAGTGCGAGCGTACCCGCGAGCAGAAAGACCAGACTGAGATCGATCGCCTGATAGACTTCGCGTGGTTTGAGACTCCCGGTCAGGATGAGGGCGGCGCTGCCGGCGACTGCTGCCGTGACAATCGGAAGAACACCGAACGAGACCAGCGTAATTACAGCCACCAGAATGACGACAGTGATGATCATCTTGCCTGGGCGCTGCTCGGGATGGGCGGGAGTCCCGATGACCAGGAACCCGCGCGTATCGGCCAGCGCCTGAAGCGATTCTTTTGTCCCTTCGACGACCAGCACATCGCCCGCGTGCAAGGGCGTGGTCGATGGCCGATCAGTGACATCACCACGACGTTTGAGCGCCAGCACGACGGCATCGAACCGCTCAGCGAAACGCACCCCCTTGAGCGTCCGCCCGATCAAACCCGAAGTAGTCAGGACTACCAGTTCAGCCATCGGCAGTTTGGGTGGCGGCAGTTTGCCGCTCGATCCGTTTGCCGGAACGGCTGCTGGTGCGGCATCATCAACGCCGTTCGGTTGTGCTTTAGAGCCCCCTTTTTCGTTTTTGCCCTGATCCTCCCCGATAAAGCTGTCCTCTGAATACCGTCCCCGGGGACGGTGCAGTGTAAGCCCTTTCTGCGAAGCCAAAGCAAGCACCTTTTCGAGCATGCCCCTGACACGCAATGAATCATTGACAGCATAGCGCGGGCGTTCGCTGTCAAAGCTGATGACCTGTCCATCACGTATGACACCTATCAGCTCGACTTCGAAATCGCGTAGTATCTTTTTGTCATCTATTTCCTGACCTACCCATTGAGAATCTTGTGTCACCACCAGCTCCGAGAGGTAAGGATCAGTCTGTCCCAGTGCAGTCGCATCATCATTGTGGTTCTTTGGCAAAAACCAGCGGCCTATTAATAAGATATAGACTGAACCTGCGATCATCATCGGCAGACCGACTTTACCCAGTTCGAACATCGAAAACCCGGACAAACCGGCTTTTCGAGCGAATTCGTGAGCGACCAGATTGGTCGATGTGCCGACCAGGGTGGACATTCCGCCGAAGGTGGCGGCATGGGACATCGGCATGAGAAGGCGTCCGGGACTGGCGCCTGTGCGGCGGCAGACTTCAAGGATAACCGGTATGAAGATCGCCACAGCCGCCGTGTTGTTGATAAAGGCGGATAATGCTCCAATGACCACCATCAGGACGAAGGTCAGCAGGACTTCGGATCGTCCCAGGGGAGCCAGAATCCGCCGGGCGATAAAGGTCAGGGCTCCTGTACGCTCGATCCCTGCCGACAGGACGAGCACTGCGGCAACAGAGACCGTGGCCGGATGGCTGAATCCGGCAAATGCCTCCTGCGGGGTCAGTATACCTGTGATCAGCAAGCCCAGAATCGCCAGCAAGGACGTGACGTCTGGTGGCAACTTCTCACTGATGAACCCGTACACCACCATCCCGAGGATGAACAGCGTCAGGAATATTTTGAGCAGCTCGAATGTGATCAGGCTATCGAACATTCAATTCCCCCATCACGTCATTCCTTCAATGAGAATCTGAGTGGCGCCGATCGATCGAAATCTTCGGTCGTCGTCACCGCAACGCGATCGCGGGCTTCGCGGCAGGATGAGTCGATGTGATTGCGAATTGCACGTGCCCGCAGGTCAGCCATTTCCGCCAGCTCATTCTTCTCTCTGCGGGCTGTAATTCGCAAGTGTAACGCGGGCTCCAGACGAAGTCGCGCGCAGGCGGACGCCAGCATTTCGAGAGCGCCATCCCGGAGATCTGCGTTGTTTCTTGCGAAATCCAGAGCTCCGAAGATTGGCTCAACCCTCTCGTATCGAACGACCGTCGAAGTATCGCTCAGTCGGTCACGCACGGTTTCAGTGATGATTGACATCGCATCTGGAGAAATATCCGCATCCGCCAGATAGCTGAACTGGATCTGCATCGGCTGATTGATGGCCGTCATGATCCGCCGGCTGAGCAGATGGGCTGACGGAGGAAACCGAACGCCGCGCAAAGAGTTATCGATGCCCTGTTCAAAGCGGCTTCGCATCTCGGCGACAGTCATCGCTGCCGGCTGCTGCGGCTGAAGTCGGGCGAGTATCGACATATCCGCCTCGGTTGTCGGAATTTCGACGAATTCCAGATTGACACTATCGACAGGGCGACCGAGCCGGGCGGCGATCAATCGCTCGCATTCCGATCGTTCGACTGCGGAATATGGCTCGCGGGTCACGACACGCATGCGGATGAAGAGCTTATCGTCAGTTGCTTCGGATGCGAGCTGATCGATCTGCGATCTCGATTCACCCTGAGCCGTCTTTCCGAAATGCTCCTTCCAGAGTTCGCGCACAACTTGTTCGACACGGTTGCCCTGTTGCCTGGCGGAAAAGTCATTCTTCAGCTGGTTGAGCGACTGGCTAAGCGGGATGAGAATCAAGATAAACGGAATCAGGATCATGAGAAGTCGGCCGGGGAAACTGCCGATCATTCTTAATGCATCAGGCATCATCCATCGCTTCAGCAATTCACTGACCCAGGCGCTCTCCGGATCTTCCCGCCGCCAGACGCGAACGAACTCTCGCACTTCAGTCGTATCAATCTGAACGGCCATAAAAATAAACATGGATGCGAGTGTGATGGTGACAAGGTTGGTCAGGAACAGCAGTCCGCCGCCTCGCGCGACGCCGAGCCCGAGAGTGACATCGACGGTGGCCGCGACGCCGATCCCATAGCCGACCACGCACAGAGGAGGCATCAGCGCAACGGCTATGGCAACACCAGGAATCGATGTCACGACCCCTTTCACTTCACGGCACAGTGCGATCGATCCGACAGCGCCTGAAAAAAGCGCGACGAACAGATCGAGCGTATTCGGCTGGGTGCGCGCCGCTATTTCGGAGGTCATCTCCCTGAAAGGCAGCAGCCAGACCAGCAGCACCGAGAAGACGATCGCCACCATGCAGCTCAAGAGAAGCTTGACGCCGGCCCGCAGCGCGAGGACCAGATCGCCGGTCGCCAGGGCGAGTCCCGAAGACATGATCGGGCCCATGAGCGGAGAGATAAGCATCGCACCGATGATCACTGCCGGGGAATTAAGCGCCAGTCCAAGCGTCGCGATCCCGGCCGAAAACAGTGTCTGCAGCCAGTAACTGAGATCATAGAGCGACGCCGTTTTGTACAGATCGAGGTAGAGCGACTGCTTGGTCTCGGACCTGACTCCCAGCAACGCCGCTAACCGGTTTCTTATCACACGGAGATAGCGCGATATCCGCCTGCTGCTCAGGTTCTGAGTATCGAATATTTGCATATGCCAAATGCTCAGGAAATAGACGAGACCGGAATCACCGGTTCTTCATCGACCCGCTTTTCGTCGCGGAACAATCTGACCAGGAACGGGGGTGCGATGAGCGTAGTCGCAACCGCCATGAAGAGCACGACACCGAACGCCTGGCTGCTGACTGCATGCAAGCCCAGACCGATCTGGGCCACGACGATTCCGACTTCTCCGCGTGGAACCATACCCATGCCGATCTGCATAGCCTTTTTCCTGCCCATTGAGTAAGCCCCGATGCCGCAGCCGATCAGTTTCGACAGGACTGCGAGAACCGTGACAATCACTGCAAGCGTGAACACTTCGCGACTGAAGAGCACATTGAGCTGCACCTGCATTCCTATGCTGACCAGAAAAAATGGGAGGAAAAACTCGGTCACGGCCTCAGCCTGGTGCGGCATATCGGTCTTTTCCGCGGATTCCGACAGCGCCATTCCGGCGAGGAAGGCGCCGATGATCGGGGCGACCTTGATCCACGTTGCCATCAACGCGAGGCCAAGGCAGAGTGAGAGCCCAAAAAGAAGGTATGGATGTCCCACTTTCAACCTCTCGACACTGGGCTGAATCCTGTTGACTGTCTTCGCGCCCACCAGGATGATGAGCACTGTGAAACCGATCGCCAAACCAGCTGTTGTGGCAATCTCTATATAATTGATTCCGCCCTCTGAAGCCAGACTGCTGACCACTGCCAGAATAATCAGTCCCAGAATATCGTCGATCACAGCGGCGCCGAGGATTATCCGACTGACTTCGAGACTGAGCAGTCCCATCTGACCGAGCACGCGCGCGGTGATTCCGACCGAAGTCGCAACCATCGCCGCTCCGACGAATATCGATTCGATGTTCGTCGCACCCCAGAGGTCCATGATCAGGTATCCGGCGATGAATGGAACGATGACTCCGAGCACAGCCACGATGGCGGCCCTTCCACCAACGCGGAAGATATCAGCCGGTTTGGTTTCGAGCCCGACCAGAAAAAGCAGAAAGATAACGCCTATTTCAGCCATCGCACCGGTCAACTCGGTCGGTTCCACCAGAGCCAGCACACTCGGGCCTACCAGAACACCGGCGATGATCTCACCAGCCACCGCCGGCTGCTTCAATCGCTCGAAAAGCTCCGCCGCCAGCTTGGCCGCTACGAACATGACAAAGAGCGTGAACAGCAGTTTGCCGCCTTCCGGTGAGGCCAATGCCAGGCCGAAATGATTGATCAGCATCTTTTCCACTCCTTCATTTTTAATAAACGCAAGATTAGTGTTCGACAATGCTAACAGGCTTGATACCCTGTTGACAAAACAAAGAGGAAGGGGAAAAGTACAATCGTCAAAAACGAAACACTGAATTTCATCATTCAACCGACAACCGAGGTGACTCTTCCATGCCGAAATACGTTCTGGCCCTCGATCAGGGCACCACGTCTTCACGAGCGATTCTGTTCGACCACTCCGGCCGCATCATCGGATTGGCGCAGCAGGAATTCCCGCAAATCTTTCCGCAGGCCGGGTGGGTCGAACACGGCCCCGAATCAATCTGGAGCTCACAGCTCGATTGTGCGCGTCAGGTTCTGTCGCAAAATGGTATTTCGGCCTCAGATGTCGCCGCCATCGGCATCACCAATCAACGCGAGACGACAGTCATGTGGGACCGCTCGAATGGCAGGCCGATTCATAACGCCATCGTCTGGCAGTGCCGTCGTACCGCGCCGATGTGCGAAAAGCTGAAGAAGGAGAAGTTCGACCGCATCATTCGAAGAAAGACGGGACTTGTCACGGATGCATATTTTTCAGGGACCAAGGTCGCCTGGATTCTCGATAACGTTAAGGACGCACGAAAACGCGCCCAGGCCGGTGAGATATTCTTCGGCACCGTCGATACCTGGCTGATCAATCGCCTGAGCGGCGGCCGGACTCACGTCACCGATGTTTCGAATGCTTCGCGCACTCTTCTTTACGATATTCGAAAACAGAAATGGGATGACGAGATTCTCAAAAAACTGCGCATCCCGGCCTCGGTTCTGCCTGAGGTGAAATCATCTTCAGAGGTTTATGCCGAGACCGATGCTGAGCTGTTCGGGGCTCCGATCCCGATCGCCGGCATTGCCGGCGATCAGCAGGCGGCGCTTTACGGCCAGGCATGTTTCAAACCCGGAATGATGAAAAACACATACGGGACGGGTTGTTTTCTGCTCATGAACACCGGCGGCAAGGCGAATGCTTCGAAAAACGGGCTACTCACGACGATCGCCTGGCGGACTGACGGGAAGACCGAATATGCTCTTGAAGGCAGCGTCTTTATCGCCGGCGCGGCAATCCAGTGGTTGCGAGACGGCCTGGGAATCATTGCCAGCGCGGGCGAGACAGAAGCGCTTGCCGCCTCCGTCAACGATAACCACGGAGTCTACTTCGTGCCGGCTTTTGTCGGGCTCGGCGCGCCATACTGGGACCAGAACGCCCGCGGAGCAATCGTCGGGCTGACCCGCGGATGTTCGCGCGCTCACATCGCCCGCGCCGCCCTCGAAGCCATGGCCTATCAGACACGCGATGTCGTCGATTGCATGCAGCGCGATTCGGGTATCAAGGCCCGCGAGCTGCGCGTTGACGGAGGCGCCACCCGCAATGACTTTCTCTGCCAGTTCCAGGCAGACATTCTGGGCATCCCCGTCGTCCGGCCCGTGATCACAGAGACCACGGCGCTCGGGGCCGCATACCTGGCCGGCCTCGCCGTCGGTTTCTGGAAGAGCGAAAACGAGATCGCCAGACAATGGCAGGTCGAGAAGCGATTCGAACCTAAGATGAAGAAGAGCGAGCGTGAAAGGCTTTATGCAGGCTGGCAGGCCGCCGTCGCAAGAGTGAGATGAATTGCTCCCGGTTCGTATCCAAAGCCTGCACTTAACCTAAGATCAATCGAAGTGTGTCCCGAAGTAGTTGACAATCCACTGGTTCAAGTTGGCCGAGTGACTTTATTACCAATGAGTGCTCGATAGTCACCATAACAGGTTTAATGATCGAAGGCTTCAAGAGTCCGGATTTCTTCCACTCTGAAATTTTAATATCTCCAAGAACGGAAGGTTTCCTGAACTGACTGGTGATCGCCATCAAAATCAGATCGCGACGAATTCTGTTATAAGCATCCGAGCTGACAATCACTGCCGGGCGTTTCTTTGAGCCGGACTGATCAGTGAATGGAAATGTAACGAGGATCACATGACCAAATTTATAATCGATCATAGACGGCATCTTCTTCGTTATCCCAAACCTCGCGGAAAGCCTCTTCCGACAACTTCTGCGCTGCGCGAACAAGACGTTGATCGTCTCGTTGAGCAATGAAATCAACGAAGTCTTCAACTTCCACGATTCGCTCCGGCGGGAGTTTCCTGATCTTCTCAATGAGTTCTTCAACCTGCATAATGTTGAACCTTTCAATATACGATTCTGGCACTAAATAATATGGTGACCAAATCTCAAACAGGCCCCCGAGTACACTTATTCTACAAGATTGAATTGAGAAATATATACTTATTATTCAATCGAATAATCTAAGTCCAACCTAAGATAATTTATGAAAAGACTAATACTCCTGCTTCCCATACTCCTGCTGCTTTCGGGCATGCAGCGCCCCGAAGTCAATCTGGCCTCGATGACGGCGCCGGCCGGTGAAGAAGTGGCGACCAATTCCCCATCCGGGCCGGTATTACCGAATGGACGTCGCCTGACTCCGCGTGGGCGCCACGTTCGAGTCGCAGCTCATCCCTTCGGTCTTGTGCTCAGCCCCGATGGAAAAATGCTCGTTGCATCGTGCAACGGGACCGAACCCTTCGCCGTCTCGATCATCCGCGATCTGCAGGCCGACACTCCGGCCCTGCACCAGATCAAGGCCGACCGTGAAAGATACCGCGGCTCTAAAATTCCGGACCAGGACGACGATGAGTTCCGTTCAGTCTTCATGGGACTGGCCGTCATGCCCGACAACCGGACGCTCTTTGCATCGGGCGGAAACCAGGGCGCGATCTTCGTCTTTGATCTGCCTGAAGGAAAACGCCTCGCCACGATCGAATTGAACGACGATAAATATCCGGACAGCTTCATCGGCGCGATGGCCATGACCCGTGACGGCAAACGCATCTATGCGCTCGATCAGGCCAACTATCGCGTAGCAGTGATCGATACCGGCGAGCGTAAAGTGATCGGGAGCCATCCGACCGGACGCGCCCCTTTTTCGATCGCACTCTCACCGGACGAGAAGATGCTTTATGTTACGAACGTCGGCGTTTTTCAATATTCGCTGATCGATGGATACGATCCTGATAATCCGAAAGAGACGGGGCTCAGCTTTCCCCCGTTCGGGTATCCGTCCGAAGAGATGAAAAAGGGCGGCGTCTTTGAAGGCAAGCGCGTCGCAGGACTCGGAGACCCGAACTCCTCGGAGGCCGCTTCGTTATGGTCGTATGAAATCTCACCCGAAGGCTCACTGACTGTTAAAGCCAGGACGAAGACCGGTCGACTGATCGGGGAGACGGCGAACGGAATCAATGTCATCGGAGGAAGCAGTCCAAGCGGAGTCGTCGCAGGAAGTAAATATGCCTTCATCAGCAATGCCAACAACGACAGCATCACCGTCATCGACAGATCGAATCACCGCGTCAAGGCGCACATCGATCTGAACATCCTGCAGACCGCGATGAGCAACTGGCGGAAACAGGGCTTGCGAATTCCGGCCCGGACCCGAGAGACGATCGCGCGCCTGCGCGGTCAGATCCCATTTGGCGTGGCCCTGAGCAGGGACGAACGCAGGCTCTATGTCGCCGAGGCCGGCATCAACTCGATCGCCGTGATCGATGCCGTCAAAATGACTGTTCTTGGACACATTCCGACGGGCTGGTTCCCTTCCCAGCTGGCCGTCAGCGAAAACGGCAAGTCGCTCTATGTCGCCAGCGCCAAGGGCTTCGGCTCAGGTCCGAATGGCGGCCCGAATTTCACAGCGGGTCCCGAAGGCACCTATGTCGGTGCATTGCAGAAAGGCATCATTTCGATCATTCAACTGCCATCGGACAGAAACCTGCAGGCCGAAACCGCACAGGTTCTCGCAAACAACGGATTCGTCCTGAAAACGCGCAGCACTCAATCGAGCGTTATCCCCACGGCATTCGGAACCCCGGGCGACAAGATCACACACGTCGTCTTTATCACCAAAGAGAACAGGACTCACGATCAGGTCTTCGGGGACATCGCGCAGGACGTGACGGGACGTCGACTCCACGCCGAACCAAGCCTGGCCAACTATGGATCGAGGGCCAGCGTCTATGATCGAGAGAACCGCATCGCTTTGCGGGATATAAATATCACTCCGAATCACCATGCACTGGCACGCCAGTTCGCCTTCAGCGACAACTTTTATCTGGACGCCGACGTCTCGGCTGACGGGCACCGCTGGCTGGTCGGCGTCTATCCGAACGCCTGGGTCGAAACAAGCCTGGCCTCGGCTTATGGCGGTCATCGCGACTTTCGCCCGACAAACGTCTCGCCCGGACGCCTGACCTTCACCGGCTCATCGTCGTCGATCCATCCAGAGGACTACCTTGAATCAGGATCTGTCTGGGAACACCTGCACCGCGCCCGGCTGAGCTTCCGCAACTACGGCGAGGGATTCGAACTGGGCGGAGTCGAGACTGAAGCCGATTTCGAGCCGTCCGGCGCACGCGAATCCGTCAACTACCCGATGCCTCTGCCGCTTTTTGAAAACACCGTCCGTGATTATCCAACTTACAACATGAATATCTCGGACCAGTACCGCCTGCAGCAGTTCGAAAAGGACTTCAAGTCACAATTCATCGACGGAAAGAATCCGCTCCCGCGGTTTATCAACATCTACCTGCCCAACGATCACACGACGCGGGACCGTCCCGAAGACGGCTACCCTTATCGCGCATCTTTCGTCGCCGATAACGATTACGCGCTGGGTAAAATAGTCGAAATGCTCAGCCATACTCCGTTCTGGAAGAACATGGCGATCATCGTCACCGAAGACGATGCACAGGACGGGCGTGACAGCGTCGACGCTCACCGCAGTCTGCTTTTGGTCATCAGCCCATATGCCAGGCGCGGATACGCCATGCGCGGCCACAGCAGCATCGCCGGAATCTTCAAGACCATCTACCTGCTGCTTGGCGCGCAGCCTCTTAATCAATATGACGCTGCAGCGACGGACCTCCGCGAGGTCTTCACTGATAAACCGGATTTCACGCCTTACAAGTGCATGGATGTGGACGCGCGAATCTTCAATCCACTAAAGGTGAGAATGATCAGCCGGTCGAAAGAGGGAGGAACGATGAAGCTTGACGCCCCGGCTGATTTCGAAGAAAGTCACCGCAGGCAGGAGTTAGAAAGTAAAAAAAAAGTAGAAAGAGGAAGCACCACAGGGCACGGAGTGCACTGAAAGATTCAGAGATACTCTTTCTCTGTGCACTCTGCGTCTCCGTGGTGCTTAAACCAGGTTCTGGTCACCATCGCGTAACGTGATTCAATCCGCCGTCGAGAGTACTTCCGCCCTGAGCACTTCGAGCGGTTTGCCGGCGGGCTTCCATCCCGAAGGCAGATCTCCGCAGTCCTCGCGCAGGTACTGCTGTTGATTCGGCTTGATCAGCTCGAGCAGCTCTTTTCTCGATTTGGTTTTGAGCGGTTTGCCAAGATAGATCTTGCCCATCCTGGCCATCAGTTCCTCGGGTAGAGCGGACGCGAACATAAAGAGCGGCCAGGTGAAGCTCGGACCGTTGATCTTGCGCAGCTTCCATGCCCAGAGCGCCAGAGCGCCGGTACGCCACGCGATCGGCCCCCACCAGCTGTACAACCCCGGACGCAGGTTGAGCTTCCAGCACTTCATGAGCAACTGCCACTGCAGCGGCGTCAGTTGGCGGGTCTCGGAGACCCCGACAGCCTTCTCCATCCGCGTATCGTGCAGTGGAGTGAAGATCGACGGGACCAGGAATGCAAAGAGGTTACGCCGTTCCATCTCGTAGACCAGATCGAGCGTAGCCATGACATCCTCATCGGTCTCTCCGGGGCTGCCGACGATCAGCGTCATGACCGGGAACCAGTTGTTTTCATTGAGGGTTTTCAGACCTTCAAGAACGATCGAGGGCCATTCATCGATCGGGAACGGGACGCCCTTGCTCGGCATGATCTTTTTGGCCAACCGCACCGATCCGGTTTCAAGACCGATCAGCGGAGAAAGCGCCTTCTTCTGCGGGTGCGAGCTGAGGTACGGCAGGTGAATCGGGCTCTTCGGCAGCAGCATCTCGGACAGTTTTTTGATGAGCACCGGATCAACCACCGCCGGAGCGATCGTGCTGTGACTGAGCACATGCTGTTCGACGCCGGGAGTGTCGATGACAGACTGGTAGAGGTCGAGCAGCGCTTCGCGATTCGGGAAGTAGAACGGAGTCGAAGTGTGAACCTGTCCCCAGATGAACATGTCTTCGGTCGCCAGGCTGATCTGTTTATTGCCCTCACGAACATTGGCATCGACCGTCGCCATGATATTTTCCTTCGGCATGTCGAGCTGCGGGTTGAGGTCGGGAACGCAGAACTGGCAGCGTCGCCCACACCCTGTCGTCATTTCGACCACGCCGAATGTTGTCCGGTGCCGCGGAACCATGAAGGCTGAGCGTTCCTTTGGATGGGCGACATCCTTTTCGCGCGGTATCGGCTCCCCTTTGATCGCATCGCGGAAGATCTGCATCGTTTCCTCTGATTCCGCCCGCCCTTCAACCACGCAATCAATACTCAATTCATCGAACGAATCGGTCTGCTTGATCTGCCAACCACCCGACCCGCCGACGATCACCTTGAAATTCGCCCGGTAAGGGTTCGATTTGATCTGCTGGAAAAGCTGCCGGGAATAATGCGAATTGATCGGCATCTTGGACGATCCGAAGATCGACGTATAGACGCCGGCCGCAAAAGTGACTCCCAGCGGATTGTGCGTCGAAACCGCCACCACTCGAGTGTTCGGTCCGACGAACTTCTCGAGGTCATCCGGATAACAGCAAACGATCTCTTCCTGATCGTATTCCCGCAGCAGCGCCGATTCGACCAGCCTCACGCCGGCCGGCATGTATTTCGCTGAGCCGTCCGTATTGTATTCCACATCCCGCCATTTCGGATATTTCCTGGTCATCACTCCTTCCATCCAGATCGGCATGGACGCCATTCCCATCTGAATGAAATATCCTGCGTGATCGATTGTTTCGGTCAACGGGGCGGTAATAACAATCTTCTTTCCGCCATTTTCGGGCGTATTGTTCATGCGAGGCACTCCTTTAAATAAGTAGAAAGTAAAAAGTAGAAAGTAGAAAGAATTGTACCTGTATTTACTTTTATATCAATTGCAGATACTCAATATTACAAAAACCTTACTTTCTACTTTTTACTTTTTACTTTTTACTACCTACTCTCACATATTTATCTTGATTATTTCCCAACCAGCGCTTTCAGCTTCGCGCCCAGTCCGGTAGAGAAGACCACGCCGAGCATCCTGTCAAGCAGGCGTTCGGTCGCGCCGGAGTATGGATACCAGAATATCTCGTTCTTCATGCCAAACCGGTCGGTGACGATCACCTTTTGATGGCAGAAGCGACGGATGCCTTCGACGCCGTGCCGCTTGCCGATGCCGCTTTCTTTCAACCCTCCGGATGGAGCGTCGGTCACGCCGAATCCTGCAATGACGTCATTGACGCAGGTGATACCCGCATCGATCCGGGCGGCTATCCGTTCGCCTTCAGCCCTGTTGCCTGCAAAGACGCTGGCGTTCAGGCCATAGATCGAATCGTTGGCCAGACGAAGTGCCTCATTCGCATCTTTAACCCGCATGATCGGCAATACCGGGCCGAACGTCTCGTCGGTCATGACCTGCATCGAATGATCGACTCCGGTCAGGACTGTCGGCTCGAAAAAGCGTCCCGGGAGATTCGGGTTGCGCCGGCCACCGGTCAGCACCTGAGCGCCGCGCGCTTTGGCATCATTAATATGTGTTTCCACGACCTCGATCTGGTCAGGATAGGTCATCGCGCCGACATCGACCAGCTTTTCGCGATCGCCCGCATCGAATCCCTGGCGCAGCGCTTGTGTCTTTTCGACGACTCGACGGGTGAACTCGTCAGCGATAGCGTCTTCGACATAGACCCGTTCGACCGAGATGCAGACCTGGCCCGAATTTGAGAAGGCCCCCCAGACGGCGGCATTCGAGGCTCGTTCGAGGTCGGCGTCCTTGAGAACGATCATCGGGTCCTTGCCGCCAAGTTCGAGGCTGACAGGAATCAGCCTTTTCGCCGCGCGTTCGGCGACAAGCTTTCCGGTTCGAACGCTGCCAGTAAAAGCGACCATGTCGGCTTCGTCAATCAGGGCTGTGCCGGTCTCTCCGCGTCCATTGACTACCTGCAGAACATCGGGGGGCAGGCCGTGCTCACGCAACGCTTCGTGAATTATCTCTGTTCCCCGCAAGGCGATCAACGGAGTCCACTCGGATGGTTTGATGATCACGCAGTTACCCGCCATGAGGGCCGGAATCGACTCGCCGATCGTCAGTATCAGAGGGAAATTCCATGGAGTGATCATACCGATCACCCCGCGCGGCTGGTAATGCACCGTGACTCGCTTGTTCTTGAGCATGTGCGGGCTCAGCCGGTGGGCCTTCAAAAATCGACGCGCTTCTTTTGCATAGAAGGTGATCACGTCGCAGACATAAGTGATTTCTACCAGCGCTTCGACTCGAGGTTTACCGTTTTCAGCGCATATTAATTCGACCAGTTCGTCACGCCGGTCCACGAATTTTCCCCGTGCAGTCAACAGAACTTCGGCGCGTCGTCTGAAATCCAGCGTGCTCCAGTCCGTGAAAGCCCGCCGTGCGAGGTACACCGCATCGCGTACCTCGGCAGGCACGGCGATTGGGACTTCTCCTATCTTTTCGAGCGTCGCGGGACTGTGGACCTCTATCATCTGCTTCGGCTCTAAACTGATCTGCTGTGCCATTTCCAACCTCTCTTCCGCTTACGATCTGGCCACAATCGAAAAATTGACGATCACTTCGTTTTTGACCTTGACCGTTCCGCCTGCGGCGGAGTATGGCCTGATGCCATAATCGGTCTGTTTGAGCGGATATTTCCCACTCGCGCGGATCTCGGTCGCTGTGATCGTCGCGCTCACTTGAAGTGCAATCCGTCTGGTCACGCCGTGCAGTTTCAGATCGCCGTTGAGCGTGAAATTGTAGCGGTTTTCTCCGGTCTTTTTCAGATTTGATACCGAAACGGAGCGAAAACCGATGACGGGATGTTTATCGGATTCAAGCACAGAACTGTGCATATCCTCGAAGATCTGCCGACGGTCCTTTTCGCTCACCTTTTTATCGAGAACGACAAGGGATTTCGCATCCACCTCTAACTGCATCGAAGCGCCGGCCGCGCCGGATTCCGGAATCGTCACCGTGCTGGTATAGGATTTGACACCGATCTCATGGTCGTGAGCAAAGGCGCTCAAAAATCCGGATTTCCCTGCAAAGACCCAGAAACTGCTTTCAGATGGAATGATCTTGTATGTCCTGCTCTGTGCAACGGCCGGTGTTGACAGAATGATGACAGCAACAGCAATCCCGATGTGTGATTTAAACCTGTTGTTAACCATGATTTGCCAGTAGCGTTGCCGGTCTCAGAGAGTCTTCGCGACAACATTGAACGAGACCTTGACTTCGTCGCCGACCTTGATCGTGCCCAGGCCTCCGGAATACGGGGTGATCCCGAAAAGTGTCTGCTTGAACCCGCCTTCGCCTGTCGCACGGAGCTGCCCGTTCGCAAGTGTCACCTTGACAGGCAGCGACACGTTTTTCGAAACGCCGCGCAGCGTCAGCTTGCCGTTAAGCGTGAAGTTCCGAACATCGCCGTTTTTACTCAAATTAGTTATCGAAACCGACTGGAATTTGATCGACGGGTACTTCTCGGTTTCGAGCACGCTTTTATGCAGGATGTTTTGAAACTCGCGTTTCTCGATATCGCTCATGTTTTTGTCGACGTTTTCGAGCGAGCCCGACTCGGCATCGAGCGTGACCGATCCCGCTGACTCATTTCCGGGTGGAAGCACCACCTGCCCCGAGAACTTTTTGACCGAGACGGTATTCGTTGGCCTGAGCCTCCCAAGCAACCCTTCCTGCGTCAGGATGACAGTGATCTCGCTCTTTGCGACATCGATCACATAGGCGTTCGGCTTGCCGGCGGCGACCGTCGATTGAGGATCGGCCGGCGTGATTATCGTCAATAAAATGGCGGGCATGACAATGCTCCGCACAATTCCCGGCGTTCCGATTCTTATCATCTGTCGGCCTTTCAGGTATTGCGATAATCGGATGTATCCAGCGGTTCGACCACAACGGCCGTACCGTAGGCCAGGACCTCAGTCACACCACCCATCACTTCATTGGCATCGTAACGGGCTCCGATAATGGCATTCGCGCCGATCTCCGAGGCATGCTGGATCATGATCTCGAACGCTTCATATCTGGCATGCTCGCAGAGCTGCGTAAAGATCGAGATGTTGCCGCCGACCAGAGTCTGCAGGCTCGCCCCGATCGTTCCAAACACCGAACGTGAACGGACAGTGATTCCTCGAACCACGCCCAGATTCCGGGTGATGCGAAATCCCGGCAGCTCGAATGCCGTTGTCACCATATGGTGTCCGACCGAATACTGCTGTGTTGAGACCGGATACGGGGGCTTCCTGGTTATACTGCTGCTGTTTTCCATCTTGGATGACCTTGTCATTGTGGGCCACTCGCTCACGCTCGTGGTTCCGTTTCATGGTTCCGTTTCGTCGTGGTTCCGTGTGCAGTCAGTCAATTTCCGGGAAAAGGTCTCCCTGCAAGATCGACTCACGCTCTTTCTCCGCCTCGTATTCCTGCGGGTGCCAGAGATAATTTTCAATCCGGCAACGTCCCTTGTCGTTAAATACGATCCCCTCGGCTTCGAGCAGGCGCTGCTGCAAGTCCGGCGGAGTAGTCAGGCCGGCGGTCGAGCACACGCCTTGCGAGTTGATGACGCGATGCCATGGGATATGGCGTCCATCATCCGGTGTCGCATGCATGATGTTGCCGATCGCGCGTGCATCGTAGCCCGCGCCAAGGACCCGCGCGACCAGACCATAGCTCATGACTCTTCCGGCCGGAATACTCAAAACAAGCTGGTAGGCGAGTTCCCTGTAGCTCGGAGAGTCCTTCGGCCTGTCCTTCATGAATTTATCGCTGAGTTGTCGCGGGCGATCTTCAGCCATGATTTTCCAACCTGTCGGAGCATTTTAAAAGAGAGAAGGCAGCTCGCAGCCGAGAATGCGCAGGTAAACATAGAGCTGGCCGCGATGATGAATTTCGTGCTCGGTCATAATGTTTAGCAACGCCATCCTGGTCATCTTATGATCGGGGCCGAAAGCGACCTCTTCGTCGAGTTGCTCAGGTGTCATCGCCCTGACCTTTGCGACCAGTTCATCGTGAGTCTTGTCGAATGCTGCTACAAGCTCATCCGTTGATTTATGTGGCTCAGGCCGATCTGTCGGGAATTTACCTGTGAAGACCGCCTCGGCCAGTCCCCACTCAGCCACCGAGAAATGATTGGCCAGCTCACCCAGAGGCATCGATGTTTCGGCCGGTTTCCAGTCGTACTTGTCGTTCGGCGTCAGAACCAGAATCTTTCTGGTCTGTTTATGAATGCGCCTCCAGTTTTTAATGAAATTATCGAGATTTGCCATGCGAATTCCTTTCAGTTATCGTTTTTAAGACCACTCGAGCCGGTCCGCCGTCTCCATCCTTGATACGCAGCGGCAGGCAGATCAATTCAAAATCACCTGGTTCTATGCCGGTCAGATCGAGCCCCTCGACCACTATCACGTTGTTGCCCAGCAGGGTCCAGTGAGTCGTCGGTTGATCGAAATCGAATTTCTCGACGGAGAGGTAATCGATTCCGACCAGTCTCATGCCGAGATCGACCAGCGCCTGAGCCGCATCTGTCTCAATATAAACGAAATCGGTTCGAAATTGGCTGCTTTCAGACCAGAAACGGGAATTTCGGGTTTTGAAGAGCACCCGGGTTACGCCTCTCAGATCAAGCCGGTCGATGACCGGCCGGTCTATCATATCGACATCTCCGACATCGACAACGCGTGCCGGCCCGATCAGGACATCCAGTGGGATCTGATCGAGCTTAATTCCATCTCTCATGAAATGATACGGAGGATCGATGTGTGTGCCGATATGTGTGCTGAAACTCAGATGCGAGACTCGTGCGATGTCTCCGTTTTCGAGCGATTGCGTCCTCCTGATCTCGATCGGAGGGTCGCCCGGATAGACCGGAAGATCATTCGAAATGGGGACGGTGATATCGTAAATTTTCATGACGATCCAATCAGCGAAAATTCTCGACCAGCATTATATCATTGTCGATCTGGTCCACTTGAAAGTAGAGGATCCGCTTGCCATCCGCGGAGACAGCCAGCGCCGGGGCGCCGAACGGGGCACTGACTCCGCCAACCCTGCCGACCAGACTTAACTGGCGTGTCGCGAAGTTGAAGTATTCGATGGCCGGCGCCGGCGTCGCATTTGGGTTGAGAAGACAGAGGCCGCCTTCCAGGAGAGCCCAGTAGCCTCTTCTGCCCCTGTCATAGACCTTGATCTCCTCGCCGCCTTCCGACCGGACTCTCCAGATGCCCTCTGAATCGAGCCTGGTGTAGTAGACGTACTTTCCGTCCGTGGATTCGAATGCCTCGTACCCGCCGTTCAAGGTCACCTGGACAGCCTGTCCGCCCGCGGAAGGGGATTTCCAGATCTGCCAGTCACCGCTGCGCCGGGAGCCGAAGTAAATCCAACGGCCATCGCTTGACCAGCTCGGCATGACATCTTCGGAATTCTCCGTCGTGACACGGCGCGGTCTGCCGCCTTCCGCGCTGACAGCAAAGATGTCCGTCTGGCCTTCCGGCCGGGAATCGAAGGCGATTTGACGCCCATCCGGCGACCAGCGGGGCGTGCCTGTATGACTGCCGCCAAAACTCGTCAGCTGGACAGCGTTCAGGCCATCGATCGAACAGACCCAGATCTCCTTGCTCCCGCTCCGGTCGGAAATGAAAACTATTCTATTTCCGTCAGGTGAGAAATGCGGGCTCACATCATCTCGCGTCGAGGCGATCAGCTTGACCGGCGCTCTATTTGCGGCATTTGGATTAGTCGAGTTCAGCCCCGGAGCGAGCCAGATGTTTCGATCGATTCTTCTATAGACGTAAGCCAGACGACTTCCCTGGCGTGCGATGGACGGTTCGTATGCGTCCTCACCGATCCCGATGAGGCGTCTCGACCTGCCCCCCGTCGCCGATACTCTCCACAGACTGTGAAGACCGCCGCGAGGTGACGAATAGATGATCTCGTGCCCGTTTGCAGTCCAGTCCAGACCGCCACGGAGGTCCAGATTATCGAATGTGATGCGCCTCGGCTCACCTTCGGTGACAGAGATCGTATGGATATCGCTCACCTGGGAGTAGGGGCTGTGGATGAATGCGATCGTCTGGCCGTCAGGTGACCAGGCTGGAGAAAGGTCACCGAAAGATCCAGTCTGTGGCTTGGTCAGCCTGCGCGTTTCACCCGTTTCCAGCGAAAGAAGAAAAATGCTGAGGGGGTCATGGGGCGCATCACGTCTGACGATCGCCAGTTTTTTCCCGTCCGGAGACCAGGCAAAACTGCCCGCCATATCGGTCAATTTTCGTTCTGGGCCGCCCAGAGCGGGGACCGTGAAGATCCCACCTTCCCTGCCTGTTCTGACGAAAGCTATCGATCGACCATCGGGTGACCAGGCGAGATCGGACGCACGACCACCGTTAAGAGAGTTAAGTCGCAATGGTGTTCCGGAGTCGATGAGCTTGACGTAAATACCGGTATCATCACCGCTCTCCCCATCCCAGAAAAATGCTATCTGGTTGCCGTCTGGCGAAAATACGGGTCTCGATTTCTGTCCCGGAAAACTGGTGAAAGGAACAATCCTCGAGTAGATTGCAGGACGCCTGAAGTATGCAATCGTTAAACCGATCGTCACAAGCATAAAAACGCCCGCCAGCGCCCAACCGGCCCAGCCCAGCAGCCCGATCCGGCGCCGGGCATCCAGATTACGATCGTCTCGGAAGGTCAAGGTCGCCGCATCATCAACTGCCCCGCCGCCGGACAGACGCATGCCTGAAGCATTCAGGGTCGAGGAGTTCAGCCCTTCGATGGCGAAGCCCAGATCACTGGCAGACTGAAAACGCTGCGGCTCTTTCTTCTCGAGGCAGCGACGGATCACTCGCCCCAGCTCCGGCGATTGCGTGCTGACATGCGATGGTAGTTCCGGCGCCTCCTGTTTAAGAATCGCGCTCATCGTCTCGACCGCTGAATCGCCACGGAACGGCCGCTCGCCGGTGAGCATCTCGAAAAGGATCACACCGAAGGCGAAGATGTCCGCGCGGTGGTCCGCCTCTTCGCCGCGCAACTGTTCCGGCGCCATGTACCCGACAGTACCCATCAACAATCCAGGGCTGGTGCGGACAACAGGAAATGCCTGTCCATTGGCGTCAGTTTCAATGAAATCCGGCTGCGTCAGTTTGGCCAGCCCGAAATCAAGAATCTTGATGCGCTCGTCCGTGGTGATGAATATGTTCTCGGGCTTCAGGTCACGGTGCACGATCCCGCGCTCGTGCGCCGCCACCAGTCCCCGCGTGATTTGTAATGCAATGCCGGTCACCCTGGACGACGCCAGCGGCCCGTCTTTCATCCGTTCACGCAGTGTCTCGCCTTCGAGCAATTCAGAGACAATATATGGCGCGCCTTCATGCACTCCGGTATCGTGAATAGTGAGGATGTTGGGATGATTGAGCATCCCGACTGCCCGCGCTTCCTGCTCGAATCGCTGCAGCCGGTCAGCGTCGCGAAGGACCGTGGCAGGCAGCAGTTTAATGGCGACCTTGCGCCCCAGCCGCGGATCTTTGGCTGCATAAATTTCACCCATCCCGCCGGCGCCGATGAACGAGAGAACCTGGTAATGACCGAGCTGTTTGCCGACCATCCCGCCCGGCACTTCGGTGGTTAACAATCCAGCCGCATCCTTGAGCGCGGGATTTACAATAAAGTCGCCCACCACAGCCTCGGCAGCGAGCAGAGATTCGACCTCACGGCGCAATGATTCATCTTCCGCACAGGTTTGGTCGAGAAACTCCGCGCGCGTTTCAGGGGACAGTTTCCTGACCTCTTCATATAAATTGCCGATCTGTTCCCAGCGCTCAGGAGTCATAAAAACAGTGATGAGTGATGAGTGATGAGTGACGAGTAAAAACCCTTCAGCCATCACTTTGAAACACTGATAAGTGATGAGTGATGAGTGACGAGTAAAAACCCTTCAGCCATCACTTTGAAACAGTGATAAGTGATAAGTGATGAGTGATGAGCAAAAAACATCAGCCATCACGTTTTTTCAGTAGACTTCTGCGCAGAGCATTTAACATTTTGCGCAGTTCTAATATGAGATCAGCGGCAGGTCCCGCCTCCGACAAACTACAGTATCCGAGTTCGACAGCGATTACGAGTTGGGTATCCAATTCCGCGGCGGATCCTTCCGCGTGAGATATAAACTGGACAAACTCGCCAGTGGTGTGGCGCCCCTGGCCTTCAGCAATGTTGGATGGTATATAAACTGCCGCCCGCCGCATTTGAGAAACCAGACCAAATTTCTCCTCACCAGGGAAGGATTGAGTTAACCGATAGACCAATTTAACCAACGTGATGCCTTTTTGCCAAACCATTAAGTCCCTGTAGCTACTCGCCCTCGATAACTCATCCATAAACTAATCACTCATCCCTCTTCTCTCTTCTCTCATCACTCATCACTCATCACTGTTCTCTCATCACTGTTCTCTCATCACTGCTTTATAGAGCCAGAGGCGTGCGAGGTTCCAGTCGCGCTGCACGGTGCGCAGAGATACCTTAAGGGCCTCGGCAGTCTCCTCCTCATTCAGCCCGCCGAAGTAACGCAACTCGACTACCTGTGCCTGGCGCGCGTTGAGCGCTGCCAGACGGTTGAGAGCCTCGTCCAAAGCTAAAAGATCGTCTCCGCGCTCCGGCGCAACTATTAACGCCTCATCGAGTGAAACCTTCCGCTCCCCGCCTCCATGTTTAAGGTTCTGTCTCTGGCGAGCGAAATCCACCAGGATCCGTCGCATCAGTTGAGCAGAAACGGCAAAGAAGTGCGCTCGATTCTGCCAGCGCACCTGGCTCGAATCGATCAGTCGCAGATAAGCCTCATTGACCAGCGCAGTGGTCTGCAGCGTATGGCCCGGGTTCTGGCGTCGCATGTGTCGCGCCGCCATCTTGCGCAACTCGTCATAGACCAGTGGCATTAACTCTTCAAGCGCCCGCTGATCGCCGTTGCCCCAGGCCAGGAGCAGTTGCGTGATTTGTTTTGGGTCGGATTTCATCACCTTGTTTTAAGACAGTGTTCGAAGCATGAAAGTCACAATTTATCACATCAGCGGCTTTATCCCATAATTTGCCGTCTTTTGCGAGATCCCGAAAAATTCTTTGGCTGTTGTGGCGGGTTTTGACGACGGATTCCGTCTCATGTTGGTGAGGGCAGACTGAATGGATCTGCTCAGGTCTTGAAAGATTAACTGAATTTTAAGGAGAAGATCTGTAATGAGAAAAAGTGGAGGCAAGCTGATCGTGATTTCGGCGATGTTGCTGATGAGCGTGATAACGGCATTTGCCGACGGCAAAAACCTGACGGATTCGATAACTATCGCAAAGGAAGTGGTGGTGAACGATACGAAGCTCAAGCCGGGCACATACGAAGTCAAATTCGATTCTGAGACCAATGAGTTCAGCATCCTGAAAGGCTCGAGGGTCATCACGACTACCAAGGCGAGCGTCAAAGGCGGAGAGAAAATCGTGCGCAAGACTGAAACATATTTTTCAGTTACGGACAAAGGTCTGGCACTGACGAAACTGGTATTCAAAGGCGACGAAAGAGCCATCCTGCTTGATAACGGCACCGGATCTGCCGCGGCGGGGCAGTAAATCAACAGAAACACGCTAAGGAGCGACAGAAACCGGCAGGCCGACAGTTTCGGCCTCCGATCAAACACAAGGAGATCAAATGAAAATCAGAAAGCAATTCCTGAATATCGCAGCTACGCTGAGTCTGTTTCTGGTGCTGGGCACAGCAGCGGCTGCTCAGACGACAAGGCAGATGACCGTCACCATCCCATTCGAATTCTCGGTCGGTAAGACAGCGCTCCCGGCCGGCACCTACACTCTTTACCGTACAAGCACCAACAGAGGCGATGAGTTTCTGCTTCGCAACTCCGACGGCCGCGCGAAGGTGGTTTTCAACGCGCAACAGGTTCAAGCAGCTGAGTCACAGACGGTCGCACGACTTGAGTTCCGACGCTACGACGACAAGTACTTCCTTGCAAGCATCTGGGCCGGGGACAGCAGCATCGGACGCGAGTTGCGGCAATCGAGCCAGGAACGAGAGACCGCGAGGGACATAACACAACGCCTTACCCAAAAAAGCGTGCAACCAGAGATCGTCAGCGTCAGGACTCAGTAAGCGAGTCACCACTGAAAATAACATTATCATTTGACGGGGGCTCTCCATGTGATTGCTCCCGTCAAATAGTTTCAACATCCAATATCACCTCTTGATTTGATGATCCGCGCTTATTCAGCTGCTTTCCCTGCCTCGCCGCTTAATTAATGCTCGAAACGCTTTTCCGTTTAGCGTTTTTCTGAGATATTCTTGTTTTTTACATTTAACAACGGCCTGTAAATATGGGACATGGAAAAAGAACTTGAAGTTGCCCGAGTGCTGGCTCGAGACGCCGGCCGGATCCTGCTGGAACATTATCAACAGGAACATGAAGTCGAATGGAAGGGTCATGACGATCCTGTGACGGCAGCCGACCGGGCGGCAAACGTGATGCTGGTTCGCGAATTCGAGCGCCACTTTCCGGGCGATGCCATCCTCTCTGAAGAGTTGCCGGACGACAGGTCGAGGTTTAGAAAGGATCGGGTCTGGATGATCGATCCGATGGACGGGACCAAGCAGTTCATTGACCGTGTCGGAGAATTCGCCGTCATGATCGGACTGGCTGTCGAGGGTATTGCCCGGCTCGGCGTGGTCTATCACCCGTCGCTCGATCGCATGTTTTATGCGGCTCCCGGCATGGGTTCGTACGTCGAAGAGAAATGGTCGACCAAGCGCCTGCAGGTTTCACACTTGAGCGATCCGTCGCGGATGATAGCGGCCATGAGCCGCTCGCATCACAGCCCCGTCGTCGATGAGATTCGCAATCAACTGGGCGTTACCGAACACATTCGCTCCGGCAGCGTCGGATTGAAGTTCGGCCTCATCGCCGAAGGCAGGGCTCACATCTACATTCATCCGGGAAAACGGACGAATAAATGGGACACCTGCGGCCCCGAAGCGATCCTGCGCGAAGCCGGCGGTGTCATCACCGATACAAAGGGCGCGCCTTTGCGGTACGATGTCGAAGAGATTCGCAACATTCACGGCATCGTTGCGACAAACGGTACGATTCATGATCGGATCGTCGAAACGACCGCCGCCATCATCGCCGCGCATAAACGATAAATCAGAGTATGAGCGAAACCGCACTTCGACTTCTGCCATCGATCGATCAGCTGCTCCGGCTGGAAGGATTGCAGTCGTTGATTGTTGCGAGCGGCCGCGATACCCTGCGCGATCGTCTGCGCCATGTCATCGATCATTTCCGCAAAGAGATTCTCGCCGGCTCGGTCTCACCTGAATTAATGGCCTCTCAGGAAGTTCTTGCGCAGGAGATCGTGCGTCGAGTCGAAGAACTATTCACCGTCTCGAAACGGATGAAGCTTCAGCGTGTCATCAACGCTACGGGCGTCATTCTGCACACCAATCTGGGCCGTGCGCCGCTCGGCCCCGCTGCGATCGCTGCGCTCGAAGAGGTCGCCGGCGGATACAGCAATCTCGAGTTCGATCTGGCGACCGGCAAGCGCGGACATCGCGGGGCGGGTCTTGAAGCCTTGCTCGTAGAGTTGCTCGGATGCGAAGCCGCTGTCGTGGTCAACAACTGCGCCGCGGCCGTACTGCTCACGCTCAACACCTTGGCTGAAGGCGGCGAGGTCATCGTCTCGCGCGGAGAGCTGATCGAAATCGGCGGGTCTTTCCGCATTCCGGACGTGATCGAGAAATCAGGCGCTTGCATCCGCGAGGTCGGAACAACCAATCGGACGCGCCTGAGCGACTACGAAGCCGCCATCAATGAAAATACCCGCGTCATCCTGAGGGCGCATCCGTCAAATTACCGCATCGTCGGCTTCACGGAGAAGCCATCGATCGAGGAACTGTCCGGTCTCGCACGAGCTCACAGTCTGCCTTTCTTCGAGGACCTCGGCAGCGGATGCCTGCTCGACCTCCAACCGCTCGGGATTCACGACGAACCGACGGTCGCTCAGTCGCTCAAGGCCCGAGTGCCGGTTCTGGCCTTCAGCGGAGACAAGCTGCTCGGCGGCCCTCAGGCCGGAATCATCCTCGGCGAAAAATCGCTCGTCGAACGCATCAGAAAAAACCCGCTCATGCGTGCGCTCAGAGTTGATAAACTTACCTATGCCGTACTCGAAGCGACTATCGAGGCCTACCGTAACGGGACCGCGATGCTCGCCAATCCGGTCACAGCGGCGTTGCATGCGACCCGAGACGAAATTGATGATCGCACGCGGCATTTCATCGACCGGGCGAATGCCGGGCATCTCGATCTGAAGCTCACATTGATTGACGGAGATTCGGTGATCGGCGGAGGCTGCGCTCCCGAAGCCAGGATCCCGACGAAGCTGATCGCCGTCGCATCGGACCGGCTCAGTGCAGCTGAAATTGAAGCAGGACTGAGGGCTCACCAGCCGCCAGTCATCGCCCGCATCGAGGAGGACCGGCTGCTGATCGATCTGCGAACGGTAAAAACTGAAGAGGAAGAAGAACTTTGGGCTGCATTGTCAGGGGTGTAAGGCGGGCCGGATCGCATGCAACGGATATTAATCGACTGAACCCGCTCGCTTTCGATCCCGGTTCCAAAACTGCATTTCCTAGCCTTCGTACAGCTTCAATCGCTTCTGTTCGACCAGTTCCATGAGTTCCCTGATCGAATACCGGCCGGGTTCCGCGCCTTCGGCGGCCATGTTCTCGACAATATTCAGCAGAGTGGCATTGTAGGGCGTCGGGACATGATGTTTTTCGCCGAGCAGGACGATCTCGCCATTGAAGTAACTGGCCTCGGTCTCGCCGCGCCGCTGCTTGAGGTCCATCCATGTTGACGGATAGGTTCGCAATTCCACAGGGATCTGTTGGGCAAGGTGGATCTTTTCGGAATCCTCGGTGACGCTTTGAAGCTCGGCGATATGACTCGGAAGATCGTACGGGCTTTCAGGATCGTGCGGATCTATACCGGCGGTCTCCAGCACGTGCAGTCCTTCCTTGAGAACTTCCGCCATGAATCTGGCGATGGCGGGCGTTACCAGGCCAAGTTGAAGGTAGCTGTCGATAATGGCATAAGTCGCATTATTGAGATTGAGCAGCAGTTTCGACCATTTAACATCCATGATCGAACGATGTTTTGTCACCGTGAAGCCGGCGTTACTCAGGCAATCACCAACCTCCTGCCCGAGGTCATCACAACCGAACGGATAGTACCCGATGCCGAGTCGATTGCTCATTGTCTGGGCAATCCTGCCTGGAGCGAGAAAACTGACGCTCAACCCGGCCATCGCGCCATAGACGTGTTTGAAGCGGCGACTGGCCAGCTCTTCATTCCTGACGCCGTTCTGGAAACAGAAGATCGGGGTCTCTTCGGAGTATTTTTCGCGCAGCGCCTGGACAGAGCCGGCGGTCTGGGCGGTCTTGACAGTCAGGAAGATTATGTCATCAGGTCGCGGAACAATCTGGTCAGGGCCGGCCACAGCGGGCATATTTCTGACGGTTTTTTCGCCTTCATGGTCAAGAATCCGCAGACCCTGCCGGTTGATGGCGTCAACGTGCGGCTGTTTGGCGACCAGCAAAACATCCTTGCCGCTTTCGGCAAGCCTTCCGCCAATCAGACTTCCAACCGCGCCTGCTCCGTAAATGATGAATCTCATCGCCAACCTTGTCATGGAATTAGAAGAATACCCCCGGCAGGACTCGAACCTGCGACCCCCTGCTTAGAAGGCAGGTGCTCTATCCAGCTGAGCTACGGGAGCGTCTTTGTAATTTACGCGATTGCCTGACTTTAGGCAACTGGATGGGCATCTCTGGTCAAACACGATTTCAAGAGGCATAATACGCCAACGCTTCAAGTGGCGTATTGTGACAGGCAAGGTGAGCGGTGGTGGAGTCTAATATTTCTGGCGAGAGGAAGGGAATGAGTAAGATCCTCGTAGTTGACGATGATCCGGCCCTGCATCAGATAATAGAAGGTGCGCTGGCCGGTGAAGGTTTCGAGCTGCATCACGCATCGAATGCGACCGAAGGCCTTGATCTTCTCAAAAATCATATCTTCGATCTGGCGCTCATCGACTACGTCATGCCAGGAATGGACGGCGTCGAGTTTCTGGAGCTCTTGCGCCGCGATCATCCCGTGCTCAAGACCATCATGATGACTGCTTATGGGACTCCGAATGCCGTCATCGGCGCGCTGAGCAAAAAAGTCTGCGATTTTCTGGTTAAACCCTTCACCATCATCGATCTCAAGACCGCTGTAAAGACAGTGCTGGATGAATGCATTCCGCCGGATATCATTATTATTTCCGGACAGCCCCACTGGGTTCAGCTGCAAGTCCCATGCGATCTGGCGGCCGTCCCTCTGCTGCAAAAACTGCTTGTTCAGCTCAAGGCCGATTTGCCTGAAGAGACCCGCGAAGCGATGGCTTATGCCTTTCGCGAGATGCTCAACAACGCCATCGAACACGGCGGCAAACTCGATCCGACGAAATACGTCGAAGTACTCTGCATCAGACTGAAACGGGCCATAATCTACTGGATCAAGGACCCCGGCGAGGGGTTCGATCCCGAGAATCTGGAGCACGCTGCGGTCAACAATCCGGCCGGCGACCCATTCAGACACATTACTGTTCGAGATGAAAAAGGCCTGCGGGCCGGCGGATTCGGCATCCTGCTGACAGACCAGCTGGTCGATGAACTCGTCTACAACGAACGCCGCAATGAGTTGATGTTCGTCAAATACCTGTGAAAATAAGTAGAAAGTAGAAAGTAGAAAGTAGAAAGTAAAAAGTAATTGCTCAGGGGGCATATCATAAGTTTCCAGTTTCGAGTCGCCTCACCACGCTTCGCATTCAACCGCAATCTTGCTCACCAGATTAAACTTGCGCCGTCAAGAACACTGGAAACTCGAAACTATTGATATGCCCCCTGAGCAATTTCTTTCTACTTTCTACTTTTTACTTTCTTCCGACATGCAGATGATCATAATGAAGCGCGGCGTTGAAGAGCAGCGCGAAGCTGCCGTGCGTCTGGTGGCGCCAGAAGGGGTTGTTGGCGAACATGACGACATGCCCCTTGCCGACGGGTATGTCTACGACGGCTGGTTTACTGGCCAGTTCAGAGCCGCCTGCCAGCATACCGCTGACGAGCAGTTCCCTTTCGGCGGCGAATCTCAGCACGATGCGCGGGCGCATCTCAAGAGGAGGCAGCTGGCTGGCCATCTGCGCTCGGAACTCATCAGGGATGCCGTCCGGTCTCGGTTCGCGAGGTGGGGCAGGCGGCAGCGGCGCCCGTCCCTGCACGACATCCGGATCGTTCAGACCGCCGCGACCGGTCGGCCTTTGTTGTCCGCCGCCCTGACCGGGCCCGCCGGCGCCGCCCCTGCCGCCGAAACCGGCTCCGCCCAGAGCGCTGACCTGAAACAGCGGCGCCTGATTGAAATAGACCGCCAGCTTCTCATCATAACCATAGGAGATCGGGCTCTTGCGATCGGCGAAGTTCGTGCTGTAGACGGACCCGCGCGCCTGCAGCTGACGCGACTCCTGAATCGACACCCCATCAGTGATTCCAAAATCGATCGGCACCGATGAATTGCCTCCGATGGTGATGAACAAGCCGCCGGATTCGATAAACTTCTGCAGGTTGGCGACTCCGACGATGCCCATGCCGCCGCGCATATCGTCTGTCTGATCCGGTGAAAGCCCCATATTCGGCGTGAGATCCGATTTCTTCCACGGCAGCGGCGGTTCATCGTCGCTGCGTTTCGGCAGGCCGCGGACGATCGATTGCGCGGACCCGCGCGCCGGGCCGAAGATGATGACATCCCATTTTTCGCGCAGATTCGGAGTCCTGCCGATCACCTGATCCGAGATGTAATCGTACGGGATGCCGAGACGGTCGAATTCGATGCGATACCATCCCTCATCCTGAGTGTTGACCCAGGTGTGGATGAGAGCAATGCGGGGTACGGCGATCGGGTGCTGGCTCACCTCCGGCAGCTTGTCGACAGCCTGGGCCACGAGACCGAGCGTCGTAGCTTCCTGTCTCAGTCGCGCTTCGAGGTTTGCCGGATTCCCTTCGGTCCTGATGATGAATGAACCGGCATTGAATGTTCGTTCGCCGATCTTGAAGCTCTCTTCCGCCGCCATAATCCCGACATCCTTGAGCCTGAAGCGCAATTGAACGATTGCGCTCTCCGCCGTGTGATTGATGATGTAACCTGCTTTGCCGGAGCCTTCAAGGCGGCCGGTAACTTTCGCCGGGCCGGCGGTCAGCGTCATTGCCGCATCGAGCACCTTTTCATCCTTGACGCGGACCGTTTTGACGTTGCGCAGCGGACCGAGCGTCCATCCCGTATCGTCATACGGCCGGGGATCGTTGACGTTGTAATACTGAGTGTCGAGCAGCATATCGGCCATGCGCGAATATGGCTGATCCATGCGAACGATATAGCTTCCGGCCTGGAACTTCCCTTCCTTCGTTTCGAAAGCCCTCTCGGCGCGATGAACTTCGCAGCCCTGCAGCTTGAGCAGGTTGACCAGGTCTGCCGCCTCGTTCGGCCGCGGATCATCCGCCGGCAGAACATAGGCCGCCGGTCCTTCAGTCCGTGCCTTCGCCACCGATCGCTTGCTCTTCAAATAGAAGTTGTCGAGAAATTTGGCTTTGTGGGTCGCGACATAGTTCATGGCGAAGAGGATGGCGCTCTGCTGCATGTTGACGTTATTGCGGAGTGACCATTTGACGCGCGGCAGCGGCGGGTTCGGTCGGAACCAGGTTCGCTCCGACTGATTGCCGACGACACGATCCTGAGTGTCGGCGCCGCCGTTGCCGAAGGTCTCATAAAATCGCCCGATCGAATTATGCCCGTTCGCGACGTAGAACATATAATTCGGCGCCCATCCGTCATAAAACCCATGGGTCCAGACGCCGGGGACGCCGCGCTTTGTCATCTCTTCGATCTCGTGATAGGCCAGTGCCTGCCATTCATTGACCACGATCGGATCGAGCCACGCGTTGTATGGCCCGGTGCCCGTCGAAGTGTAAAGAAACGGGACCGATTCATGCAGATCGTGAAGCACTGTCGGATGATACTCAAGGAATGATGACATCTGATTGCGCGTCAGCGCCAGCGCCATGCCCATCGAATCGCGATTGTTGTCATGCGCGACATATTTGCCCCAGTAAACAAGGCTCGGCGCCCGCTTTCCTTCATTCGTTTTTCGGTAATTGTAGACATCGACCATCATATCCCGACCGTCGACCTCGAGCGTCGGCGTGATCATGACGATGACATCCTTGCGGATCGCCTGAATGAATGGCGATTCCTCGACCGCCAGGCGATAGGCCATCTCCATGAGCATCTCGGGACTGCCCGTCTCGGGCGAGTGGATCGAACCGGAAGCCCAGTAAAAGGCTTTGCCCTCCCCTATCAGAGCCGCAGCCTCTGTGTCATTTATCCGCCGCGGATCGGCCAGTTTCGCAGTGATCTCCTTGTACCGCGTCAGTTTGTTGATGTTCGCTTCGTCTGAGACGACGATCAGCAACTGATCCTTGCCCATCTCGCTCTTTTCCGGCGCGACGAAGACCTTGACCCGCGGCGATGCCTTTTCGAGCTCCCGATAATAACGGTATTGATCCTTCGTGTAGGTCAGCTTGTTCGGCGTGCCGACGGGATAGCCGAGAACTTTGGCGGGGGTTGGAACCGTCGCGGAGGCCGGCAGGTGATCGACCAGCTCCGTCAGAAAGAGCTTGTCAGTCGTGTTTTTTATGATCGATTCGGTATATTCCTTATCGACCGGCTGCGATGATTTCGTCTGCGACTGGTCCTGCCCGGCTGAAACCATGCTCAGCCATGAGCTGCCGCCGAGGGTAAGGACCAGTCCGATCAGCGCAAGATACAGCGGATAAAGATAGGTGCCTCGCATCCGTGGAAAGAAGGGGCGGTTCATAAACGGGCCTCCTGTTTAGTCAGATTGAAATGACGGGTTAATTCAGCGTTTTCGGCAATAGCCGGCATAATAAATGAGATCAGACCGATTATCCATCTTACAAGACGCTGCGTAAATAATGGCAGTTACAAGGTTTTCTAACGGCACGAGGATCGCAGTCGAGCGGTTCGCCCGAGCATCGGAAATCGATGCTTGACAATGATCCGATCCTGCTCTAATTTTGGTTTTTTGTTGCCTCACTCACGTCCCCGCAGACTGCTGAAGAATTCCTGAGGTTCTCTTACGAATGGGTAAAGCTAAAAAGAATCGTGAACGAAAGACCGGCAAGGTACAGGTGCAGCCCGCGCCTGCGGCCGGTCGCAGAAAATTTCTGACGCTCGGCCTGGGTGGCCTCGGTGCGCTGGCAGTGACTGGCGTTGCAGGATACAAAGCAGGCTGGTTTGGATCGGAATCGGCCGCAGACGGCGCCGCGAGGAATCTGGCGTCATCGCTGGCGACCGGCAAACCGCTTCCTCCAGTCAGGCTTTCAGCCAACGCGTCTAATGCCTTGCGTGCGGTCGATGATCTGTGCAGCCATTATGCTCGAGAGCTGAACGATGCCTCCTCGTTGATCCATGCCGTTCGAGGTTTCGGCAAGGGATTCAAACTCAACGACGGCACGCTGGCCGTAGACTACCTGTGCTCCAGGTTCGCCGCGGAAAAAGAGGTCAACGGCAAGCGTTACGTCTACTTCCCGAGGGAGATCGAGGCGCACGACAACAGTATTCTCAAGGCATTACTCGAAGCCGGCGTCAGCCTTGATCAGCCGATCACCGTCGGCAGCAACAGGTACACGCTCAGGGACCTTGGTGAAAGCGCCAAGGCGCTCTTCAGGTGCGACCCTGACAATCTGGGCAAATACGATCCCGAGCTGCTGCATTCGCATCTGCCCTGGTGTTTGATCGCTTTTGCGATTCTGGTTCCCGCTTCGGCGCCGACCTGGACCAATGCCTGGGGCGAGACGATCGACCTGCCGGCAGTCATCGATAAAAGCCTGGCAGCGTTTGAAACCACCTGCGCAGGAGTGCGTGACACCATCGCCCGCGGAGAGGCCGAGCCGCTTCCGTTTCGACAGGCGATGTCCAAATTCAGCTGTTTCGGGCTGCATGCGGTTTATGCCTATTACGCCTGTCTCAAACATGGATATCGCGGCAACAATCTTCCAGAGCGACTGCGTGAAATGTATGACGTCGTCATCCACCGTTTGCAGGGCGATACGGAAGCGATCGACCGCGAGAGCGCGATGGCAGCGCAATTCGGTCAGCAGTACGTCTCTCAGATGGGTAAGGGACCCGACGGCCGATCGATGACCAACGGCCCGCCGCCGCCTCAGGTCATCGAGATGATGCGGCTCCGCTATCAGATCAAGCTCTTCGGACACGCATTCGAAGCGCTCAATTACATCAAACTCAACCAGTTTTACAGCCCCAGCCCGTCTCAACAGATTCGACTGCAGGCCGGTGAACAGAAATTGTACGAATATGCTGTCAAGCTCAGAGCCAGCGACCTTGACCCTTACCTTAAATGGTATGACAAATTCATGATCGAGTTCGTCATCGCGCTCGGTCACGCATCGAGAGCCCTCAAACTGCTGACTCCTGAAAATCCTGATCGTGTTGTCGGGTAAATAATGAATAGTGATGAGTGATGAGTGACTGGAATTTTATGAGATTTCCTGCTCTAAAGTTTCGATATCTGCCGGGACTGATGCTGGTGTTTATGGCCTTTCTGCCATTACCGATGGCTGCTCAAACGCCCGAAATCAAGCCCCAGCCGCTCTACGATCAATGCACGGCTCTAGCTGCCGGAGGCGCCGAAGATGACGCCACGGCACGAGCCATCGCTTCGCTCAAGGATCAGAATGCTGTCAAACGGGCCGAATCGGCGCGCCAGCTGGGCAAGTCGTGTGAGAAACGCGCGGTCGATCCCCTCATCGATCTGCTCAAGGATGCCGATGTCGATGTGCGCATTGCTGCGATCGAAGCCCTCGGCAGGCTCGGCGATAACGACTCAGTCCAGTTTTTGATCGATCAGACATTCAGCAGGGAATGGCGCGTCAGGATGGCGCTCATCAGCGCCCTCGCCTCGTTCAAAATCTTCCAGGCAAAAAACATGGTCGTCAATGGCATCGCCAATCCGAACGGTGAAGATATCAGTGACCTCGACGATATGCGCGTCCGCTGTTCGGCCATCCTGACCATGAACCAGCTCAAGGATGTTTCGCATTCCCGGAAATCGCTCCTCTTTCTAAACACATTCCTCAGAAGCCGGCATGCACCAATCCGCGAGATGGCGGAAAAGACCATGTTCTCGCTCAAGGATACGCGTAACGGCCCGATCGAACTGATCGCTCTGGTAAAACAAAGCAACGATCCGCATTTGCGAAAATGGGTTATCGAATGGATCGGAAAACTGAAGATCGAAAAGGCGGTGGACGTGCTTGAAAATTCAGCCGTCAGCGACAGCGACCCTAAAGTCCAACAGGCTGCGAAAGACGCTCTGGCCGCCATCCGCTCGGGAAAGTAAAGCTCAAGTAAGAAAATAATCCACTAAGGACACGAAGGAAACACGAAGAAAAATCGGTGACAAGTTCCTGGTTTTTCTTTGTGTTTCCTTCGTGTACTTGGTGGATAAATATTCTTCTCAGACCATGACGTCGCTGACCTCAGGCATTTCCTCGGGAAGTTTCCTTGAACGGCGCGGATAGAGCATCATGAGAGCGAAGATCCCGAATTCCGCTACCAGCCCGCCGATCGAGATCCAGAGCAGTATGACCGGACCGACTGAATCGAAGAACTGTCCGACCGCCCACGGCAGGATCATCGAACCGGAACTCGATCCCGCATATAGGATGCCCGTCAGCTTCCCGCTCAGAGGCATGCGCCGTTCGGCGAAGAGAAATGTCGTCGGAAAGACAGAGGCCAGCGCCAGACCAACCCCGCAGATTCCGATCCACAAGGCGATCGGCGAATCACTGAAGACTAGAATCAGGAGAGCGCTCAGCAGCGCGCCGCTCAGATCAACTAGCAGAATCGTCCGCGGCCTGACGCGTGAAACCAGAGGGATGGCTGCCAGCCGCCCAAGGGTCAGCATCCCCCAGAACGCCGAATTGAGATAGGCTGCGCTGGTCGCATCCCCGAGGTTGGTTCTGATGGCATAGGTGAAGATCCAGTTTCCGATGCTGGCCTCAGTTCCAGTGTAGAGGAAGAGGAAGAACCAGATCATGACCGCGAGCGATGTTATCGCCCGCCCATCGCCATGTCCTTCGAGTTCGTGATGAGATTTCTGCCACGCCTGCGGACTCGGCAGACGCAACAGCCAGTAACAGATCGGCAGAGCCAGCAGCGATAGAATGATGAATGGCAGATCGATACCATCGCTCAATTTGATGAGGCGAATGACTATGATCGGCGAAAGGAAAGCGCCGACTCCCCAGATGAAATGCAAACCGCCGAGCAGCGAGCCGAGCCGGCCGCGATTCGCCCAGACCAGAAGCATGCTGCCGCCGACGCTGACCGTGCTGCCGCACAGTCCGAGGCCGAAAAACAGGAGCACCAGCGCCCAGAGCCACGGAATCGCCGGAATTGCGCCCGACAGGCCGGCAAGAGCCAGTATGCCGCCGATCAGGAGTGGATGGCCTTTAACGCTGTCGTAAATTCGACCGGCGATCATCGACCCGATTATGAAACCGAGCGATCTCGCGACGAAGACGTAGCTGATCTCGCGCAGTTCCGATCCGGTCTGCCTCGCCAGATACGGCAAGGCCGGCCCGATCGATGCGATGATCAGTCCAAGCGCAAAAAATGCGCCGTAATATCCGATATTCTGTCGTGTTGTGAGTTTCGTCTCAGACACTGCCGCCGCCCAGGCCAATAGTGAGAGATGAGTGGATTGAGCGATCACGACCTTCCAGCATGGATCGCTCCAAAGCTACTGGGCCAGATCTTCGAAATCTTCCATGCTCGGCAATTCAGAAAGATCCTTGAGCCCGAACTGGATCAGAAACTCCTTCGATGTCCCGTACATCATCGGGCGGCCGACTGTCTCCTTCCGGCCTTTGGTGACGATGAGCCGTTTTTCGAGCAATGTCTTGATCGCCGAACTCGAGGTGACTCCGCGGATTTCAAGGATTTCAGGAACCGTGATCGGCTGTTTGTAGGCGATCACGGCCAGGGTTTCGAGCGCCGGCAGTGAGAGCCTCGCCGACGGGCGTGATTTCAGGTATTTGCGGATGAATTCGTGATTCTGCGGTCGTGTCGAGATGCGCCAGCCGCCGGCGATCTCGCGAATCTCGAGGCCGCTTTCCCGCTCATCGTATTCGGCCACCAGGTCATCCAGCGCGTCTTTGACATCGTCCTCCGAAACGTGCCCCAGCACTTTGCAGATCTGTTTGAACTGAAGCGGCTCCTCGGCCACGAAGAGCAGCGCCTCGATGACAGGTTTGAGCTCTGCACGCGTCGCCGTGACCTCGATTTCGGGTTCAACCGGTTCGGCCTCATCTTCCCCGGAAAAATCGACCAGCGGATCATCATCATGATCAGGGGCATCGAGCAGAATGCTATCCGGCCATTCCTCATCGCTTTCAGTTTCGACTTCGGGCGTTTCAGACTCTCGTTCGGGATCGATCATTTCAGATTGGTCTTTAGTCTCGTCATTCATCATGCGTGGTTAAATCATTCTCCATTTCAACTATCGGGAGCGAGTCCAGCCGGCGCCGGGCAAAGATCTCGCCGAACAGTTCGCGCTGAATCAGCCTGATACTGGCATCCTTGACCAGTTCGAGAAAAGCCAGAAAGGTCAGAATCAGCTCGCGCTTCGAATGGGCCAGGTCAAACAACTCGCGGACATTGATCTCGAACCTCTCGGAGAGCAGTTTGTTGATCTGAGCCAGCTTTTCGGCCATCGTGATCTCGTCACGATGGATCTCCATCTCGACCGCAGATTCCGCACGTTTGAGAATTTCGCGAAAGACGCGCAGAAGGTCGAAGACCGTCGCCGAAACTTCAGGGTTGCTCGTGTCGGTCTCGATCTCGCCGCGCGTATAGCAGGCGGCTTCAATCTGTGCGCGGGTATAGAACATATTCGCCGCCGCCTTGAACTTCTGGTATTCGAGCAGCCGTTCGACCAGCTCGGCGCGAGGATCCTCGTTGAGATCCTCTTCGCCTTCCAGCTTGGGCTCCGGCGGAAGCAACATCTTCGATTTGATATAGATCAGCGTTGCAGCCATGACCAGAAAATCGCCCGCCAGGGAAATATCCAGCTGCTCCATGATATTCAAATATTCGAGATACTGTTCGGTGATGTGAGAGATCGGGATATCGTAAATATCGATCTCATCCTTCCTGATCAGAAAGAGGAGCAGATCCAGTGGGCCTTCAAAGGCCTCTATCCTGACACGGTAATCATCACTTTTCGCATCGTCGTCCCGGTCCGGCATCTCATCGACCGTTATGGCGGGTGTGGCAGGGGTGGCGTGGGTGGCGCTGGTTTTCTTCTCAGTCACTTTGTCTTATTCCCATGAGATATTCATGGCCCGCCGAACATCGGCCATGATGCGCCCAGCCTCTTCGCGGGCGCGTCTCGATCCTTCAAGCATGATATCTCGAACCTCGTCCTGATGATTGCGATAGTAATTCAGTCGCTCCGTGATGGGTCCCAGATATTCGATCATCGCATCGGCCAGAGCCTTTTTGCGATCGACGCAGCCTATCCCTGCTCCGCGGCAATCCTCATCGAACCTGTCAGCCACATCGGCGGGAACGAACATCCGGTGCACCTTGCAAACGTCACAGTCTTCGGGATGCCCGGGATCGGTCCGGCGGATGCGCGTCCTGTCGGTGATCATCTGCCTGACTTTCGCACGAATAGCATCCGGCGAATCCGACAGCTCGATCGTATTGTTGTAACTCTTCGACATCTTCCGGCCATCAGTGCCGATGAGCTTCGGCGTCTCCGTCAGCAGCGCACCCGGCTCGGGAAAAACATCACCGTAAAAATTATTGAATCGACGGACTATCTCCCGCGTCAGCTCGACGTGCGCCACCTGATCCAACCCGACCGGAACGAAATGGGCCTTGTACATACAGATGTCGGCCGCCTGCAAAACCGGATACCCCAGAAAAGCGTAATTTGCGAGATCCTTGTCGGTTATGTTTTCTCGCTGCTCCTTGTATGTCGGCACGCGTTCGAGCCAGCCGAGCGGGGTGACAGCCGAAAAATAGATGTGCAACTCGGCGTGCTCAGGCACCAGTGACTGCACGAAGATGACGCACTTTTGCGGATCGAGCCCGGCCGCCAGCCAGTCGGTCACCATCGCCAACGTGTTCTCCTTGATCAGCGAGGTGTCGGCATAATCGGATGTCAGGGCATGCCAGTCAGCCACGAAATAGTAACATTCGTATTCGTCCTGCAATCTGACCCAGTTTTTCAGTGCGCCCTCGTAGTTACCAAGGTGCAAACGCCCTGTCGGGCGCATTCCGCTAACGATTCGTTTCATGGTGAAAGAGTTTCCAGTTTCCAGTTTCCAGTTTCCAGTTTTTGGATCGGACTGCCTGTAATCGAGCAAGCCCGACTGGAAACTCGAAACTGGAAACTTCCTATAAAGCCAGGATCATCTGCGCAAGATTCACGAGCGGAGAGATGAGGGCGCTCGTCACGCCCATCCGAACCAGCATGAAGATGACAAGAAAACCCGCCCAGACGGGGATCTGAGCGTAGATTTCGGACAGGCTGTCCGGCAGCAGATTCCTCAACACGTGGCTGCCGTCAAGTGGTGGAACTGGTATCAGATTGAAAACGGCGAGGATGATATTCAGATAGATGCCGATCTGGAGCATCATCGCAATCGGCTGGTTGAAGCCGCCTGTGATGCCGGGTGAGATCGCCGATCCGCCGATGATCACCTTGTAGAGCACGATGCAGAGCGCGGCGAGCAGGATATTACTGATGGGGCCGGCCAGTGCGATCATGATCTCTCCCATCTTGCGATCGCGAAGATTCATGGGATTGAATGGCACCGGCTTGGCCCAACCGAACATCCATCCACCCGTTGTGATCGCGATCAGCGGAAAGATGATCGTTCCGAAGATATCGATGTGCGGCAGTGGATTGAGCGTGATGCGTCCCAGATAACGTCCAGTCGGGTCGCCCGACTGCTCGGCCGCCCAGGCGTGCGCACACTCGTGTACAGTCAGTGATAACAGAAAGACGACAAACCAGATGATGATTACGACGGGGTCCAACAAGATAGACACACTCCTGAAAATCAGTGGAATATTCTAAAAAGTCACAGTATCACGCGCCGAAAAGACCTGTCAATTTGCAGTCTGTCTCAATCTGCCTCAATCTGCGGCCTGGTATTCCACAGTCAGGCTGAACTCGATTCTGACTGCCCTCCGGACAATCTCCCGCGAAGAGACGACGACAGCCCCGCGCGCCACCGCGAGGTCATAAACGTGCCCTGTCAGGTCATAATGCGGGATCGATTTTTGCTGAAACCACTCCCGGCGCAGCCCAAGACTTTCGGCAAATTCGTGAAGCTCTTCGAGCGATGCATCAGAGACCAGATGCCCGCACCGCTGGTACCAGAATCGAATCGGCCCACGCGCTCCGTTCTGAAAGGAATCGATCAGGATCGCCATCTTTATACTATTTCCATAAAGGTATCAGGATGCGATCTGCCTGGCTGCTCTTTTCGGCGCCCGGCCCGCCGTTTTTTTCGCCCGTGAACTCTTCCGCTTCGATTTGTTCACGCCATTTCCGCCCGACGCACTGACGGTTGCTTCGTCAACCTTTACGGGGGCTTTCTTCCCCGTCTTCAGGACCGCGTCTTTACCATCGCCCACAGATATATCGGTCTTGCTGATCTTGGCCTGAAGTTCCTCGAGAAACGTGATGGTTCGTTTCAATTCCTTTTCGAACTTGTCGTCGCTCAGCTTCCGCTTCGTCTTTTTGATGGCTTTTTTGACCCGTCCGACCAGACGGTTTCCGCCTTTTTCCTTCTTCTCTTTAGGCGTTTTTCGGGTCTTCACTTCTGCAGTTTGTTCAACGGTCTTTGTTGCTGTCTTCGCCATATGGTGCCTCAGGTTTCATTTTACATCTTGACATCAGTTAAAATGATCAAACAATTGGTTATCAGTATATAACAAGGAGAATTAAATGGGAGAGGCGAGGATAGAAATTTTCAGGAAGATGCTCGTCACCGAGCCGGGCAACACAGCCGTAAGATTCGGACTGGCGAATGAATTATTGAAACTGGAAAGGTACGATGAGGCCGCCGACGAGTTACAGCGATATATCTCTGACGCTGACGACCAGGGAGCCGCCTATGGAAAACTGGCCCAGGCGCTCGATCATCTCGGTCGGAGCGACGAGGCCCGCAAAGCATACGAACAAGGCATCGCAGCCGCCACCCGGCATGGCCATCCGGGCATGGCTCAGGAATTTCAAATGGCTCTCGATGATCTGATCTGAGTCATCCCGCGGTTCACAGTTTCATCTTCAAATCTTCGATGAAATCGCGATCCTTGGTTCCGGCATGACAGACGAGGCATGATTGCTGTCCGCGTTCCTCGAGATCGGAGACCAGGGCGTATGTCAGCCCGCGATCGGTCCATGTGATGAGCTTGAACCCGTTGACGTTCTGATAATGGAAGGTCAGCCCTTTGGTGAATATCTCTTCACCACCGGAAGGTCGGGCGACGGTATATGAAGTGGCGACCAGAGTGATTGGACGGTGGCGCATCCTGTAGGCGACGAACGCTGCATAATCGTTATTAAAAGCGACCAGCCTGCCGCCTTCCAGATGGTACAGCTTCTCCTGTCCCGATGCTTCCTGGTAATTCGGCAACTCGAGGCTGAACGATACCTTGCCGGCAAACCAGGACGAGATCTCGCCGGGCGATGTCGTCTCGATTTCAAGCGGCAACTGTCCCTTGATCCTCCTCATGTGAGTATCGACGGCCATGCGTGCGAAGTCTCCCGTCGGCTGAACAGTCTGTCGTTGCGTATAAGCCATCAGGTAACCGGCAAACCCGATCGTCGCAACCACCAAAGCCATTGCCAGAATGCGTACAGGTGTGAACGAAAATGAACTCGCCGGAGCAGGCTCCCAGAATTGAGACAAGGTCTGTTTAACGCGCCGGCGAAGCCTTTGCGGAACATCGATCCCCGGCGAAATTTCTGAAAGCTGCTCGGCAATCCTGGCGCGCAATTCAGAGGGAGCCTGATAAAGCGGCTGAGCGTTTCTCACCTGAGCCAGCAGCATCCGCTCCTGCTCGAACCTGTCGGAACAATCCGTGCAATCACGCAGGTGCTGCTCGATCTCGGCATACTCGTTGTCATGCAGTTCATCGTCCAGATAAAACGAGATCTGCCCAAGAATGTTCTCGCAGTGACTCATCGACTTAACTTTGCCTCTCCGACTCAAAATGACCAGTTCAACCCGAATTTGGCTGCCATTGAATAAGCAGCAGTCGTAGTTGTTCCCTCGCCCGCCCGAGCCGTGACATGACCGTCCCGGCCGGACATTGCAGAATTCCCGCGATCTGCTTGTAACTGAATCCTTCCAGATCGCGGAGCACTATCACCTCCCTGTAATGAACCGGAAGCTGTTCGATCGCGGCACGCACGTGCTGCCTTTCAAGTTTTCTGATCAGGTTGGCGTGCGGATTCTCAGCGCTCTCATCCAGAACCTGCCAGAAATCCTCTTCCCCGGCGTCGATCTCGATGAACCGGGGCCCGCTGTTCGTATGACGCAACTGATTCAGTCTGATGTTGCGCATGATTGCAAACAGCCAGCTCTTCAGGTTGCTGTCGGGAGCCAGACTGCCGAATGCCCTTGTCGCTCGAAGATAGGTCTCCTGAACCAGATCTTCCGCCTCTGACCTGTTTCTGGTCAGAACCATGGCGAAACTGAAAAGCGCATCCAGGTGATCGAGTGCCGCATGCCTGAATTCCGCATTATCTTGAACGGGATTTTGCATATTCTCTGCATTCAACGCCCTTCGGCGCTCTTCGTCATTCAGATGCCATACTCCATAACACGTCACGCGCCGGAATATTCCCCGGATCTGAAAAAAAATGGCAGCGGTCTGGAATAAACCTCGACTTTGCGTGTTCTATTCATTGAAACCAATGTTTCAATTCAATCACGCAAGTCGAAAAGATTTATCTGCCGTTATTGGCGGCGCCATTTCCGGCGCCGCCAATGGCGGATTTCGTCAGTTGTAGTTCATTATTATAGATGAGATGAGTGCCATGAACGAAAACAGGGCGGCAAAAAATCTGCAGCCCGAAACACACCGGTTCGGAAATAAGGAGAAGTCAATGAACAAAAAGAAGTTGATGACGTTGCTCGCCGCTGTCGCGATCGCTGCGCTATCACTGGTGTCAACCTATACAATCAGTGCTCAGCAGGGTGATCCGATGCGAAACCAGTTCTGGTGGCCTGACCAACTGGACCTCTCGCCACTTCGACAGCACGCCGCCGAGTCCAACCCGCTGGGCGACCAGTTCGACTACGCCAAGGCGTTTTCAAGCCTCGACCTCAACGCCGTCAAGCAGGACATCAAGAAGGTACTGACGACGTCACAGCCCTGGTGGCCGGCCGATTACGGAAACTACGGACCGTTTTTCATCCGAATGGCCTGGCACAGCGCCGGCACCTACCGTGTGGCTGACGGGCGCGGTGGCGCCGGCGGCGGTCAACAGCGATTCGATCCGCTCAACAGCTGGCCTGATAACGCCAACCTCGACAAGGCGCGGCGACTGCTCTGGCCGGTCAAGCAGAAGTACGGGCAGAAGCTCTCCTGGGCCGATCTGATGGTTTTAACGGGAAATGTCTCGATCGAATCCATGGGGCTCAAGACATACGGCTTTGCGGGCGGGCGCAGGGACGACTGGGAGCCGGACCTGGTCTACTGGGGACCTGAGAAAAAATGGCTTGCCGATGAACGCTACAGCGGAGAACGCAACCTCGAGAATCCGCTTGCGGCGGTTCAGATGGGCCTGATCTACGTGAATCCCGAGGGTCCTAACGGCAAGCCGGATCCGCTGGCGGCCGCAAAGGACATCCGCGACACCTTTGGGCGCATGGCGATGAACGACGAGGAGACAGTTGCGCTCATCGCCGGTGGCCACACCTTCGGTAAGGCGCATGGCGCCCACGATCCGTCCAAGTGCGTGGGACCCGAGCCCGGGGCCGCCGGTATTGAGCAGCAGGGACTCGGCTGGGAGAACAAGTGCGGTAAAGGCAATGCGGTCGACACCGTCACCAGCGGTCTGGAAGGCGCATGGACCTCGACGCCGACTGCCTGGAGCTCGCAATACCTCGCCAACCTGTTTGCCTTTGATTGGGTGCAGACCAAGAGTCCCGCCGGAGCGACGCAGTGGATTCCCGCGAATGGTCAGGCAGCCAACACCGTGCCGGATGCGCACGACGCGTCAAAACGGCATGCGCCAATCATGTTCACGACGGACCTCGCGCTGAAGTTCGATCCGAGCTACCAGAAGATTGCAAAGCGCTTCCTGGAGAACCCGGAGGAATTCAATCTCGCGTTCGCCAAGGCGTGGTTCAAGCTGACCCACCGCGACCTGGGCCCGCGTTCCCGCTATCTCGGTCCGGAAGTTCCGAAAGAAGATCTGATCTGGCAGGATCCGCTCCCCAGCGTCAGCCATAGATTGATCAATGCGAGGGATGTGGCGACACTGAAAGCCAGGATTCTCGCGTCGGGCCTGACCGTCCCGGAACTGGTCAGGACTGCCTGGGCATCGGCGTCCACGTTTCGCGGCACCGACATGCGCGGTGGCGCAAACGGCGCGCGCATCCGCCTCGCGCCGCAGAAGGACTGGGAAGTCAATAATCCGGCTGAACTGACTAAGGTACTGGGTCGTCTGGAAGGCATCCAGAATGACTTCAATCGCGCGCAGGTTGGTGGCAAGAAGGTATCGCTCGCCGATCTGATCGTACTGGGTGGCAGCGCCGCCATTGAACAGGCCGCGAAAGCTGCGGGTCACAATGTGGTTGTGCCCTTCACGCCGGGGCGCGCGGACGCATCGGAAGCCCAGACCGACGTGGCCTCTTTCGCTCCGCTTGAACCGACTGCTGATGGTTTCCGGAATTACTTCCGCAAAGGTCAGCGCCAGTCGCCGGCGGCACTGCTGGTCGATCGGGCGAACCTGCTGACGCTCACAGTTCCTGAAATGACCGTTCTGGTCGGCGGCATGCGGGCCCTCAATGCCAATGCCGGACAGGCTGGACACGGAGTGTTCACCGATCGGCCCGGGACCTTGAGCAATGACTTCTTCGTGAACCTGCTTGACATGTCCACCAGGTGGAGCAAATCCTCCACGTCCGAGGGCATTTACGAGGGACACGATCGCGCGACCGGCAAGCTCAAGTGGACCGCGACCCCTGTCGACCTGGTCTTCGGGTCTAACTCCGAGCTGCGCGCCGTGGCGGAGTTCTATGCCGCGGCCGATGCAAAAGGGAAGTTCGTACAGGACTTTGTCAAGTCGTGGGCCAAGGTGATGAACCTCGATCGCTTCGACCTGGACTGAATAAGTAGAAAGTAAAAAGTAGAAAGTAGAAAGAAGTGCTGCTTTGCCAGGGTAACCCTCAAGAACAGGATTACTCGGCAAAGCAGCACTTCTACTCCTTTCTACTTTCTACTTTCTACTTTCTACTTTCTTACCACCACCCCAGAATCTTCCACCAGACCAGACCGACGCCGGTCCATACCAGAATATTGGGCACGGTTGCAATCAAACCCAGCCTCCACCATGTCGGTTGAGAGACATAGCCGGCTCCAAAATAGATCGGGCCCGGAGTCGTACCGTAATGTGTGAGACCGGCGGAAAGGTTCGAAAAGTAGGCCAGAACCGCGACCGTCAGAAATGTCGGGGCTCCCGCGGCAATGACCACGATCAGGAACGGCAGATACATCGCCAGAGCGTGAGCTGTAATGCTGGCAAACGCGTAATGGGCGTAAAAATAGATGAGGGCCAGCGCCGCCAGCGCCGCCCACCAGGTCCAGCCCTGAGTGAATCCCGCCGAGGACTCGGCGAATTTATTTGTAATGCCGGTTTCGCCCAGCGCCTCGGCTATTCGAACCATGCCGCCATACCAGATGAAGACATCCCAGGCCGCACGCTCAGTGACCAGATCGCTCCAGTCAAGCACGTTGGTCAGGAGCAGAAGGGCGATTCCAAGCAGCGCGACGACCGAATAGTCCAGCGAATGGAGCCGGTTGGTCGTTCCCCACAAAATGCCGACCATGGCGAAGACAACGAGCATGAGGATTTCGTGAAAACTGATCGACCCCATCTTTTTCAACTCACGGCCGGCGAAGTCGCGCGCGCCGGGTGTGTGAGTGATCTCGGGAGTGAAAATCCTGTAAATCACCAGCCCTGTAACGATCAGTGATATGACTCCCGGAACAATACCCCCGGCCATCCAGGTCGTGTAGTTCAGATCGATGCCGGTCTGCTGTTTGGCCAACCGCTGGATGACCAGATTACCGGCCTGCCCCGTCAGAAAAGTTGCGCAGATGATCACCTCGCATTGATAGATGAAAGCCATCAGGAAAGCTCCCAGCCGGTTGGCAGTCGGTCCGGGACGCGAATCGAACTCCTCCGAGAGGCTCTTGGCGATCGGAAAGGTGATGCCGCCGCAACGCGCACCATTCGAGGGAATGACGGTGGCGAGCAGAAAATCCGTTCCGACCAGCGCATATCCAAGTCCAATTGATCGCTTACCGAAGAGCCAGATGAAGAGCAGCGCAATCCGTTTTCCGAGTCCGGTTTTGATCATTCCGCGCGACATGAAGAAGGCAGCCAGAACCAGCCAGACAACCGGCTCGGCATATCCGCCCAGAGTCGCTTTCAACCGCAGCGTCTCGAGAGTCTTCGGATCTGTGACCGTCCGCACGACCTCTTCGCTGAGCGGCATCGACCGTGTCAACGCTATCGCCGTGATTCCCAGCAGCACCATCGCACCGCCCGACAACGGCCGCATAATCGTCCCCACGATCGTGGCCAGAAAGATCGCCAGCAATCGCCACGCTTGCGGTGTGATTCCATCAGGTACCGGGTAATAATAGACTGCCAAACCGCATACGATGACGATCGCCCAACGCAGTGGTTTGCCGAGTCCATCACGCTGGCGGTGGTCATTCGGGCGTTCGTCTTTACTAGGGACGGTCGTTTCGGGATTGGACGCCATCGGTCGTTTTGCTTTCTCTTTTCAATATTTTTAAGTAATTGCTCGGGCCCGGGTTAAGTTTCCAGTGGAAGAAGTTTCCAGTTTCCAGATTTCCTGACGGGACAGGTTTATTCCTCTTGGCAAGGTTACCATTGTGATTAACAGCAAACCGTCGAGAAGCGACTGGAAACTGGAAACTCCCGACTGGAAACTTAACCAGGGTCTGTGTAGTTACAATATTAAACGGGATGATGCTGCGATCCGCATCTTGTTGCAGGTTCGAGTGATACTAGCACTGCTCCGATACCTGCTCAAGCGTCATGATCGTTGAAAATGAATGGGATTTAACGTTCGAAGGTCAACCCGAACCGCCGAATCGACGTCTAAACGTTTGATTTATTGTATAATTGGATTGATTCAAATATGCCGGATGGAAGACAAGCAGCAAGCAAGATGGAGGAATGTGATGATCCAAAAAGCGTTTCGATTTGTGGGTGCTCTGATGCTATCGCTGTCGCTGACAGTGATGCCGGTGGCTGCGCAGAGTAAAGATCTGAAACCGCTCGACGAAAAGAACAATCCCTTGCTGATCGGAAAGAGAGACATCAACAAGGGACAACTGGCATTCTATTCGATCGACAAGGAGATTGCTCTGGGCCGCCAGATGGCTATGGAGATCGACCGTTCCTCGCAACTGGTGACCGACCCTATCGTCAATGAATTCATCAACCGTGTCAGCCAGAATATCGTTTTGCATTCGGACGCCAAAATCCCGTTCACGATCAAAGTTATCGATTCGAACGAGATCAACGCATTTGCGCTGCCCGGCGGATTTCTATACGTCAATCGCGGGCTGCTCGAGGCCGCGGACAACGAAGCTGAAGTCGCCGGCGTGCTGGCGCACGAGATCGCGCATGTCACTGCACGGCACGGCATCGAGCAGGCATCCAAAGGCCAGTTGCTCAATATCGCATCGATTCCGCTGATCTTCTTCGGCGGACTCGGCGGCTTTATCGTGCAGCAGGTTGCGGGAATTGCTGTTCCACTGACGTTTCTCAAGTTTTCGCGCGGGGCCGAAAAGGAAGCCGATCGCCTCGGCGCCCAGTACATGTGGGCCGCCGGATATGATCCGAACGCGTTGATCAGCTTTTTCGAAAAATTGCAGGCGAAGAACAAAAAGGAGCCCGGCACGCTTGCCAAGGTTTTCAGCTCGCATCCGATGACCGGCGACCGGATCAAGGAGACGCAAAAACTGATTGTTCGATTCCCCGAGAAATCCGAGTATCAGCTGAGCAGTTCCGATTTCAACCAGATCAAGTCGCGGCTCTATGCAGTCAGCGCGGCCAGCCGTTCAATGGGCGGTGAGGATATGAACCGACCGACACTCAAACGTCGTCCGCAGCGAACGGATAATGACACCACAGGCGAACCGGTCGATAACGATCGCCCGACACTCAAACGTCGCGACTCTTCGTCGGATGAGGCTGAAAGAACTGGCGACTCTTCAGACGTTTCCGATCGCCCGGTTCTGAAGCGCCGTGAAGGCAGCTCGGCGGAACCAGAACCGGCGCCCGAAAAACCGGCTGAAAAGCCCGCCGAAAAATCGCCGGATGCGCCTGCGGATCAATCGAAAAGTGCTCCCGAAAAACCGGTTCTCAAACGAAAGCCTGATTCGGGGAATTAGGGGGAGAAAAAGTTTCCAGTGAAACACGGTACTTTGCGCGTTTCACTGGAAACTGGAAACTTCTTTACTCTTCAACTCCCCTCTGGTGTTCGCTTTCTTCGATGGCCCGGCCTTCGGGACTGATCTCGCTCGAGCGCATTGCTCCGGTTCCCCGCCTTCCAAGCACGAGCATGACGGCGCCGAAGGCGAGCATCGCCAATCCCCACCACAGATTTATGTTCATGCCCAGGCTGTGACGCTGGTAAATTTCACTGCCGCCAGTGGCGAGTCCATAGCCGCCAACAAGAACTCCAAAGATCACAAACATCAATCCGATTGGAATGCGAATATCGAGTCCCATCATCCCTCTCCTTTACCAGAAGACCGCGTTGAGCACCACCAGCAGGGCCATCACGACCAGCGCCAGCGTGACAGGTTTCTGATACCACGCCAGACCTTCATCTTTCGGCTTCGGGGTCAGTGAATAGACCAGCCCCTTGAGTTCCTCATCCTGTCGCGGGCGTGTGACCAGCGAAATCAGAATCGTCAGCACAAAACAGGTCGTCCAGGCGAAGATCGCGGTCCAGAAATTCTGCGCCATCTCGCTCGGATAGGTATGCAGGACGGTGCCGAAAAACCCGCCTTTGACGCCAACCGCTGACCCGGCCGGCAGAGTAAGGCCGTGGTGTGCCGAGGCGGCAATCGTTCCGCCGAGCAGACCGAAAAAGGCCCCATGGCCGGTCGCACGCTTCCAGAACATTCCGAGCAAAAATGTGGCAAACAACGGAGCATTGACGAAGGCGAAGACCAGCTGCAAGACATCCATGATATTGTTGAACTGTCTTGCGATATAGGCCGCCGCCAGTGAAATCGCCAGCCCGAAGACGGTCGCCATCCGCCCCATCCACAGGTAGTGCTGATCGGAAGCACCCTTGTTGATATAACTTTGATAAATATCGTAAGTCCAGACGGTATTGAAAGCCGTTGTGTTGCCTGCCATACCTGACATAAACGAAGCCAGCAGTGCGCACAGACCTATGCCCAGAAGACCTGCGGGAAAATATCGCACCAGCATCATCGGCGTGGCCAGATCGTAATCCAGTTCGACCTTTCCTTCTTTCATGACAGGTCTTCCGGCGTCATCCAGTTTAGGCGGAATGATCCCCTTCCCGCCTTCGAGCGAGATGCCGCCGCCGCGGGCCTGAGTCATGACCGTCGTGTCAGCGCCCGCCGTGCCGCTGTTCATGGCGCCGGCTGCAACCACACCGGCGATCATTCCAGGCAGAATGACGAGAAACGGGAAGAGCATCTTCGGGAATGCGGCAATCAATGGCGTGCGCCGTGCCGATGTCATCGAATCAGCAGCCATTGCTCGCTGGACGACCAGAAAATCGGTGCACCAGTAACCGAATGAAAGGACGAATCCGAGCCCCATCACCATCCCGAACCATTCGACTCCCATCGGATTGGCGTCGGGACTGTTCATGTATTTCCACGAATGAACCATCGGCTCGCTCGCCAGTCGCGTTTTCAACCCGTTCCAACCTCCCACGTCACTCAATCCAAGAAAGACCAGCGGTATGAATCCGATCACGATCAGGAAAAACTGGAGCACTTCGTTGTAGATCGCCGATGTCAAACCACCGAGGAAAGTGTAGGCCAGCACGATCAGGGCCGAGACAATGATCGCCGCATTGAAATCCCACCCGAGCAACAACTGCAGCAGCTTGCCCATCGCATACATCGAAACACCCGATGAAAATACCGTCATCGCGGCGAAAGAGATGGCGTTGAAGCCGCGCGTCTTCTCGTCGAACCGCAATTTCAGATACTCGGGCACCGATCGGGCGCGTGAGCCATAATAAAATGGCATCATAAAGATCCCGACGAAGATCATCGCCGGAATGGCTCCGACCCAGTAGAAATGCGCGGTGGCGATCCCGTATTTCGCTCCGCTCGCTCCCATGCCGATCACTTCCTGCGCTCCGAGATTGGCTGAGAGAAATGCCAGCCCCGTGATCCACGCCGGTATCGAACGGCCCGAGAGAAAGAAATCCGTGCTCGTCTTCATGTACTTCTTGAGCAACACACCGATACCCAGCACGAAGACGAAATAGATAACGATGATCGAATAGTCGATCCATTGAGGCTCTGGACGCATCGAATGATCTCCAATTCAATTGGAGCGGAACCGGGAGCGTTAGCGAGCGGGTCATGATAAATATTCCCATTTATCCTGGCCCGGTCACTAACGCTCCCGGTTCCGCAGTTCCGCAGGTTCCGCACTAAATGTCGAGTACCTGTTGAGCCAGACGTGCGGCTCCGGGCAGCACAGACTTCTCTCCAAGGGATGAAACAGTGATCCTGCAATCGACCTGGGGGTTAGACCATCGTGAAGCCTCATCTCTGATCTCGTCGAGATAAGGTTTGATCGCAAGCCCCACAGCTCCGCTCAGGATGATCGCTTCAGGATTGAGCACGGCAATCAGGCTCGCAAGGCTTCGGCCCAGCCAGCCGATCAGATCGCTGATCACGGCCTGCGCCAGTGCATCGTCAGCTCGCGCCGATCGGAGGATCGTTTCGACATCGAGCCGCGTCGCGTCCGCCTTGATCAATTTCCCGAGCAGCGTATTCGGGTTCGAGCTCCACAGTTCGATGGCTTTCCGAGTAATGGCCGGGCCCGTCGCCTCGGCGCCGAGGCACCCCTGATCGCGATAGTCGTTCTTCCACGCCTCTGCCGGGCTAAGCCATGCGATCGCGCCGGCATGCCCGGAGGTTCCGCGAAGCGGCCGTCCATTGACCAGGATTCCCGCCTCGATATCTTCTCCGATGGAGAGGCAGACGAGATTCGATCTTCCGCGCGCGGCGCCGATCCAGCCTTCGGCCGCGACCATGCAATTTGCCCGTGACTCGATGAAGATGCCAGGATGCGCCGAAATTTTGAGCTGAGCGCGGGCGCTGCTTCGCCCGGCGGCTCTGCGAATATCATGTCCTGATTCATTCAGAAATTCTTCGATCAGTCCGCGCAGGTTGACCCGCGTCCAGCCTTTCATACCCTCGATCGTGACACGGCCGGTCGACGGATCGACCAGACCCGGCACAGCGATCCCGATCCCGGCGATATCGGCCTGACCACGTGCCTCGCCGGCTGCAAGCGAAAGGATAAGCCCGGTCATCGCCTGCGCTACCGAGCGCGTCGTGCGTTGCGGCGTTTCGATCTGTTGTTTGGCAAGCGCGCGACCTCGGACATCGATCAGCGCCGCTGTGATAATGTCCCTCTCGAATCGTATGCCGATTAAATGCTCTTCAACTGATCGCTGCGAGAGCCCTGCGTCATTTTTATTCACGTTGAATCACCTGAATCGTTTTTGACCACGGCAAAAGCCGGGGCTATTATACATCCGGTTTGTCCGGGCAGAAGGACTTTGCAACCAATTAGCCGATCTGGAGACTTCTCAATGCTTCAAATGAAATCTTTCGCGATCCATCTTTTTTTATTGATTGTTTTCATCGGACTGACCGGCTGTGGATCGACACCCGGGAACGAGCCGACAACAGCCCGAACGGCGACATCGCCGACACCACAGCCCGGCGCCTCGCCCGCAGCCGCCACGACAACCGAGGATGGAATGAAGACAGCGCCATCCGGGCTGCAATACCAGGATCTGACCGTCGGCATCGGGCAGAAACCGTTTCTGGGCCAGACGCTGCTGGTCGCTTACGCCGGCTATAACACAAAGGGCATCAAGTTCGACAGCGGAACCATCGACTACCGTCCGGGCAAGGATCGCATGATCAAGGGTTTCGAAATGGGAATAATCGGCGCCAGGGGCATCGAGCCAATGCGCGAAGGCGGCAAGCGGAAACTGATCATCCCGCCTGAGCTCGGCTATGGCGAACAGATCATGGGCACCATCCCGCCCAACTCAACCCTCATCTTCGAGATCGAACTGCTCAAGGTGAAAAACACAAACATGGGCTTCTGAATCGGGACTCACCTGATCATCGAATATCCAGTCGGCCGGACAAAAGATGCATGGATATTCGAAACGGCTTCGGGATCGGTCCATCCCTGCCTGGTTCGTATGCGCGCCCAGTCCGGATTGACTCGAAACGCATCCCAGGCCTTTTCTCGTGCCGCCATCGAATCGAACCCGACCATGTATGTGAGGTGCGGCAACCTCGTGCCGAAAACGGCTTCGCCGAAAAAGACCGGCGAAAACCCGCTGTCACGGAAGATCTTGATCTCCTCCTGATTGAACATGTCCACCTTGTTACGCAAGCCGAACGCATTCGGCGCTTCATAAGTTCGCAACTCGAAGACGCGCGCCGATCGCGATGTGTCAGTCGCGGGAATCTCCATCTTCGGATGCGCATCAAACGCCTTGAGAAGACTCGATTCGATCCTCACATACGGCAATTCACCAGCCGCCTCGAACTCCCGTTGAGCTTTCAGATAATCCTTGTCGGAACCGGCACGATCCATCGCCGACTGGACGTCTGCCAGCGAAGGATGATCGATGACGACGATCAACGCAGGACTGTTGAGTCCAGATATGACAGAGAAACACCCGATCGGACCGATCCCCTGCCGCTTCATCATCGCCATAAAATGATTTTGAAAAAAGTCCTGAATCCGCGCCGGACGAATGTCATTACGCAGCTCGTATGTGCGAAGCTCATAAAAATGATTCTTGTCGGCGACCACCCCGGCGCGCACCGCATCGCTCATCGCTCCCGTCAAACCGGCTGCCAGCCCGGTTTTCAATACCTCTCGTCGTTTCATCGTTTTTCCCCTTTTTTTATAAGTTTCCAGTTGTACACGAAGGCGAATTTGGAGTGCGGCGGCCCGGCGCCGCTTTGTTATTACTTTCATAAATTGGCAAGATGGACTACCAAAGCGGCGCCGGGCCGCCGCACTCCAAATTCGTCTACAGCACCAAGACTCTTTCCACAAATTCCAGAGTCTGATTAATTGACGCAGTTTGATATTATTGATTGGTTTTTATAGCTTAAACTGGAAACTCGAAACTGGAAACCAATCTAGAGGAGACATCATGATAAAAAAACCAACTACCATCAGCCGGCGCGATTTCGGCAAGCAGGCAGCGGCCGCGACTTTGATCACGTCTACCGCCGGGATGACGGCATCAGCCTATGACCGGATCATCGGTTCAAATGATCGGATCCGGCTGGGCGGCATCGGCCCCGGAGACCGCGGCGCCGGGCGACTGGCGGCAGCCAGAAAACTTGGCGCGGAGATCGTGGCCCTTGCCGACGTCAACAAGGGAATGCTCGATCGGGCGCTCAAAATGATCGGTCAACCAGTCGAGAAAACATATGTCGATTACAAGGATCTGCTCGCTCTCAAGGATCTCGACGGCGTCATCATTGCCACTCCCGATCACCTGCATCATCAGACTCTGATAGATTCGGTCCGTGCGGGTAAGGACGTATATATTGAAAAGCCGCTCACCAGGACTATCGAAGAGGGTGCGGATATTGTCGCGCAGGTCAAAAAATCGAAGCAAATCGTCCAGGTCGGCAACCAGCGACGCAGCGGAGAACACTTTAAAAAAGCCCGTGAAATTGTCGCTTCGGGCGGAATCGGTGAAATCAGATTCGTGCGCATCTGGGATTTCCGCTATCGCCCGGTCGATCCATACATCAAACGCTCGAAAGACCAGTCGCTCTTCCGTGAGGATTTGATCGACTGGCCCCGTTTTCTGGGCAAAGCCCCGAAACGGCCATTCGACGCCAAACGCGCCTCGGGATGGCGCTGGTACTGGGATTACGCCGGCGGATTGATGACCGATATCGGGCCGCACTGGCTTGACGTAGCCATGTGGATCACCGGCTGTGAGGGCCCGATCAGCGTCGCCTGCAACGGCGGCAAATATCAGAACATGGACTGGGAGACACCCGATAATGTTCACGCGATACTCGATTGCGGCACCTTCGCCATCGTCTTCATGGTCCAGTTTATGAACGGACAGGAGTATGACGGTGGAGCCTTTTACGGCATCGATGGATCGATCGTCCAGGAGAACCAGCGTGGGCTGATGGTCAGATACGACAATAAGCGTCGCGAAGTCGAAAGCTGGAAGATCACCGATGAAGGCACGCCGCACATGCAGAACTTCCTCGATTGCATGCGCAGCAGGCAGCAACCCAATTCGCCCGTCGAACTGGCCAATCGCGTTCTGGTCGGCGCTCATCTGGCCAACGAATCATTCCGCTCCGATCGTCGCGTCCATTGGGATCCGGTTAACTGGAAGAGGAAATGAAAGATTTGGAGTGCGACGGCCCGGCGTCGCCCTGGTAGTCCCAAGACCCGAATATCAGATTACCAAAGCGACGCCGGGCCGTCGCACTCCAAATCTAATGAGATGTGGCCATCCTGGTCTCAGCCCAGCGCGCCAGTCGTACAAACGGCAGCCCCATGAGGAAGTAGATTGCAGCGGCAATGAGGCCGGCTCCGATGTAATCGTAATATGTCGAAGCGAGCTGCCCATAGACCTTCGTCAATTCGACCATTGTAATCACTGAAACGATCGACGAATCCTTAAATAGCGCGATGAAATCGTTGGTCACCGGCGGGATGACCAGCCTCATCGCCTGCGGCACGATCACGTGACGCAGGGATTGACCTCGCGTCATCCCCAGAGACAACGCCGCCTCCATCTGACCGCGCGGGATCGCCTGAATGCCGGCGCGATAGTTTTCAGCTTCGTAGGCGGCGTAATTCAGCCCGAGACCGATGATCGCCGCCACCAGCGGAGACAGCTTGATTCCGATATTCGGCAGTCCATAAAAGATCAGATAGAGTTGAATCAGCAGCGGAGTCCCGCGAAACAATTCGACATAAGCTCTGGCCAGCCAAGCGAACGGCTGAGGGGCATATAAATTAGTCAACGCCAGCAGCAGCCCGAGCGCGATTGCAAGCGCCATCCCCAGTACCGATATGAGCAAAGTCATCGGAGCGCCCTGTACCAGCATGAGCCGCAGATAACCGGCATATCGTCTCAATCGCTCGTTCCAGGTCAACTGCTTTGTAATGGTGCTGGCAAAACGTTCGAGCGCCTCGCTGCGCTGAGGGCTCGCTCCGGGCGCCGCACCAGGCATCGAAAAGATCTTCTCCGTCTCTCCATTCCAGATACCCCACTTTTCATAAATCCGTCGCAGGTCTCCGCTGTTGATAAGTTCGGTCAGCCCCTGATTGACCTGCCGCAGCAGCTCGGCATCATCCTTGCGAACGGCGATGCCGTATTCCATATACTCGATGCTCGGCCCGGTGAATTTGAGCTTCGGATTCGGCTGGCTGTAATAGACTGCGATCGGCCAGTCCATTAAAACCGCGCTCAATCGCCCGATAGCCAGATCGTCATACGCGTTATTCTGGTTCTCATACGAACGAATCTCCATCCCGCCCTCACGTTCGAGGATCCTCTGTGCTAAAGAATATTTGAGCGTCCCGACGACTTTCCCCTTCAAATCGGCCAATCGGCTGATCGATTTTTCTTCAACGCGAACGCTCAACTGTTCTCCGCAGGCATAATACGGAATTGAGAAGGCCACCTGCTCCCGACGATCGGGCGTGATCTCAAGTCCATTGACGGCGAGATCGTAATTTCCGCGCTGCAGCCCCGGAATCAGGCCGTCCCATTGATTCTGAACGAAGACCGAGCGGCGTCCCATCCGCCCGGCCAATGCCTCCATCAGATCGATTTCGAAACCGATGATCTGGCGCGGATTCTGGGGATCTGGCATCAGGTAGGGTGCCCCGCCCTCTGCGTCTCCTCCCCAGCGTAAGTCAGGTCTGACCTGCTGAGCTGAAACGACAGCCTGTAAAAATATCAGTAGTGATAAGGCCGGAAAGAGAAGTTGCAGAGAATCGAGTGCGGATCTTATTTTTTTCATCAGAGGTATCTTTGCAGAAAATTGCGCGTGCGAGGATCACGCGGATCGCTGAAGATCAATTCGGGTGGACCGGCTTCGATCAGTTCGCCATCGGCCAGCACCAGCACCTTGTCGGCGACATCGCGAGCGAAGTTCATCTCGTGCGTAACGACGACCTGTGTCATCCCTTCATCATCGAGCTGTCGCATGATCGAGAGAACTTCTCCGACCAGGCCCGGATCGAGCGCCGAGGTCGGTTCGTCATAGAGCATGACCTTTGGCGACATCGTCAATGCACGCGCGATGGCAGCACGCTGCTGTTGCCCGCCCGAAAGCTGCGACGGATAGTAGTTCATGCGATCGCGCAAACCGACCTTTTTCAGGAAATCGCTGGCGCGCTCTTCAGCCGTCTTCCGATCAATTTTTCGAACAGTCACCGGCGCCAGGACGGCGTTTTCAAGCACCGTCAGGTGAGGGAAAAGGTTGAAGCTCTGAAAAACCATCCCGACTTCTTCACGAAGCTGGCGCAATGATGCATTGAGGTTTCGTCCGTGGCCGGAGGCATCCAGTTCGAGTGTCACATCGCCGATTCGAACACGCCCGCTGTCGAACAATTCCAGCCCGTTCAGACACCTCAGCAGAGTGGATTTACCGCATCCTGACGGCCCGATAATGACGGTCAGTTCCGATACTTCGACGTCAAAGCTGATCCCTCGCAGCGCCGACGCTTCGCCGAACCGCTTCTCAATGTTGGATACGGAAATGAGTGGATTCATAATGTTTTCAGATCAGGACTTCGCAGAATCCCGGGAGCGCAGGCTTCCAGCCTGCTTTTTATTGCTAAATACGGAAATCATGCAGGCTGGAAGCCTGCGCTCCCGGGATTCTGCGTAAGCTCTGCAGCTGTTAATTGACACGTTTTCCGCGGCCCTCCCAGAACTTGTCTCTAAGCACGTTCTTCTGGATCTTGCCGGTTGCGGTTCGCGGCAGAGCGTCGACAAAGACGATCGATTTCGGACACTTGAAGTGGGCCATATTCCCGCGGCAAAAATCGATGATTTCCTGCTCGGTCACCTGCATTCCCGGTTTCGATACGATCAGAGCCGCCGGAACTTCACCCCATTTCTCGTCCGGGATAGCGATGCAGGCGGCTTCGAGAACGCTTGGGTGCTTGTAGAGCATCCCTTCGACTTCAATCGACGAAACATTCTCTCCGCCTGAAATAATCAGATCTTTCTTGCGATCGACGATCTCGATCATGCCTTCGTTATCGATCGTCGCCATATCGCCAGTGTGAAACCACCCGTCGACGATCACGGCATCAGTCGCTTCCTGCTGCCGCCAGTACCCGGCCATGACGACGTTGCTCCGCGCGATCACTTCACCGACCTGGACGCCGTCGGCTGCAATGTCCTTGCCGTCTTCATCGACGACGCGAATGTCGACCCCGAGCATCTGGTATCCGGTTCGAGTCTGGACGCGCAGCTTCTCTTCAGCTGAAAGGACATGCATATGCGGCTTGACTTTTGAAACCGTCAGGAACGGTGAGGTTTCCGTCAGTCCGTAAATCTGAATGACCTGCCAGCCCAGTCGCTCCTGCATCCCCTTGATCAGAGCCATCGGCGGCGCAGAGCCCGCTGTTCCGATCCGCACGTTGCGCGGCAGATGGTTGCGCTCTTCCTCGCCCATCGGATGATTGAGAGCCATGTTGATCATCGTCGGCGGCATACATGCGAAAGTCATCTTTTCCCTGGTGGCCAGATCGAAGAAAGACGCAGGTTCATATTTACTGACGATGACGTGTTTGCCTCCGACACCCGTCACGGCATACGGCAGTCCCCACCCGTTGCAATGGAACTGAGCCAGCGTGTGCAGATAAACATCGGAATGGTTCAGCCCGAATTCGATTATGGAGTTCATCGCGTTGATATACAGATTGCGATGGGTCAGCATGACGCCTTTCGGCCGACCGGTCGTGCCGGAGGTGTAGAGGATACAGGCCGTCTCATTCTCGTCGATTTGGACCTCATCAGGCGGCGCTGGAGACCCCTTGGCAAGCAACTCTTCGTAGTCTCGCCACCCCTGCCGCCCCTCATGCCTTGCCCCCGAATCGTCCGTATGCACGATGAAATGTTTTACACTGGTCAAATTCCCCCTGATCCCTTCGACAGTGTCAAGCAGAAAGTCCTCGACGATGAGGACCTTTGCCTCGGCATGATTGAGGATGTATTCGAAATCCGCAGCCACCAGCCGGAAGTTGATCGGCTGGTAGACCGCTCCGATCAGCGGCGCACCGAAGAACCCGTCCATCATGCGGTGGCTGTTCTGAGAGATGATCGCCACGCGGTCGCCCTTCTCGACCCCGAGTGCTCGCATAACGTGGGCCCAGCGATTGACGCGCTCGCCGAACTGGCGATATGTCAGCCTCAAATCACCTGAAACGATCGCCTCACAGTCGCCATAAACCGCCAGCGCGCGTTTCAGAAAATCATACTCATTCAGCGGAACGATCACTCTGCTACCTCCAGATTTCGAATGTCCTGATCAGGATCAGAAAATACTACAGTATGAACCGGATTTGAACCTGACGGAGCGCCGTCGTTGCGAAAAACAGATCCAGACGGCATGATCATCGTCGTTTTCTCTACACAGGACGCGTTTCAATAAACACAGGATTAAGAAACTTGCTCAATGGCTGAATCGAATGCTGGTCTGAAGCGATCGTTAAAGCTTCGTGACCTTATTTTTCTAAATATCGTCGCCGTCTATGTACCCAGTTCGGTCTCGCAGAATCTGCCGCTCGGGTGGGTCGGCCTGCTGGTCTGGACATTAGCCGTGGCTGGTTTCATGTTGCCCTATTCGGTAGCGATTGCCGATCTTTCGGTTGCGTATCCCAGAGAGGGAGGCGTTTATACGTGGACGCGACAGGCACTTGGCAACTTCCATGGATTCGTTTGCGGGTGGTGTTACTGGGTCAATACATTTCTATACGTTCCCAGCGTTTTTCTTGCGGTCGTCGCGATCGCGGCTTTGCTGGGCGGTGAGCGAACCGCCTGGCTCAATGAACATCCGCTGGCGCTGACCGTTGCGGCATCGTGCGCCCTCTGGTTTTCAGCGCTGCTGCACATCTTTGGGCTGGGACAGGGTAAATGGCTGCAAAATGCCGGCGCCATCGGAAGGCTGATCATCGCTGTTGCGTTGATTACGGCGGCTGTCTGGAAGATAGTGTTCATCCAGGAGAGCCCTGCTGCTCAGACAGTCGATCCGGAAACGCTTGATGTCTGGAGAAAGATTGCGCTCTGGCCGTTCATCCTCAATGCGCTGGTCGGTCTCGATCTCGGTTCGGTCATGAGCGAGGAAGCCGCCGCACCCCGACGCGACATCCCCCGATCGTTGCTCGTCGGTGGCTTCGCCGTCGCCGCATGTTACCTGCTGACATTCTCTGCAACGCTGGTCACAGGTTTCAATCAAACCAACGTCATCTATGGCCATATTCTGGCCGTCAATTCGGTAATCGCGGAAGCGGGCAATGACAGCCTGGCATGGCTGGCTATGGTTCTTATTCTGACCGAACTGATCGGATCACTCGGCAACGGGGCAGCCTGGCTGAGCGCCCCGGCCCGCGTCCCCTTCGCCATCGGGATCGATCATTACCTGCCTGCAGCATTCGCTCGTGTCCATAAACGATTCGGCACTCCATATGTTGCACTCATCGTCCAGGCCGTCGTCGCTACCATTCTCATCCTTATTAATACATATGGAACAACGCTTCAGGAGGCCTACATCGCTCTGCTCAGCGGATCGATCGTGCTGGTGCTGGTGACTTACCTCTATCTGTTCGTTTCCTGGCTAATGCTCATGCAGCCGGAAAACAAGCGGCAGTTCGTAAGAAACGCAACGCTCAGTGGCATCGGGATTGCAACAACGGCTTTTGCCATGACAGCCTGCTTCATCCCTCCACCGATCATCGCCGGCATAGTCGGATTCGAATTAAAGATCATCGGGTCGGTGGCATTTATGCTGCTCTGCGGCCTGATCGTATACATCACGGCTAACCGGCCGCTTAAACAACGCGCTTGTTAGACCTGATTTTGAAGGATCACAGCTGACAATCCTCTTAAGACGGACTATCATGAGCCGTGTTCGCCCTCATGATTTAAAACAAGCACGTACTCATACAGCGAATGGCTCGAGGCTGGAGTCTCTACGGAATTCGCCAAAAAATCAGGAAAGGATCGTCGATATGCCTGCAATTTCCGGGATCTCATCAGTCATCCATGGTTCAAGTTTCATTTATGAAGATCGAAGTCCGGAGGAGATCTTCACCCGCGAGGATATCAGCGAGGAACAGCGCATGTTCGCCGCGGTCGCGGATGAGTTTATGCGCAAGGAGGTATTGACGCGCGCCGAACAGATTTACGCCAAGGACTGGCCCGTCACGCGTGAACTGCTGCTCAAGGCAGGTGAGCTTGATCTGCTGCGGATCGACATACCTGAAGACTACGGCGGGCTTGGCCTCGACAAGGTCAGTTCGGCTTTTGTCGGAGAACAGATCGCAGTCATGCCGTCCTTCGGCGCCAGCCTCGGAGCTCACACTACGATCGGAACATTGCCGATCGTCTATTTCGGGACCCCTCAACAACGGGAAAAATACTTGCCGAAACTGGCGACAGGCGAGTGGATTGCAGCCTATTGCCTGACTGAACCGGGATCGGGATCGGATGCTCTGGCTGCAAAAACGAAGGCCACGCTTTCAGAAGACGGCAGCGGATATATTCTCAAAGGTCAGAAGATGTGGATCACGAACGGCGGCTTCGCCGATGTCTTCATCATCTTCGCCAAAGTGGATGGAGACAAATTTACCGCATTCATCGTCGAGCGCGGGCCGGGACTGGTGACCGGCCACGAAGAGAAGAAACTCGGCCTGGACGGCAGCTCGACGACAGCCGTCATGCTCGAGGATTGTTTTGTGCCGAAGGAAAATGTTCTGGGTGAGATCGGCAAAGGTCACGTTGTCGCGTTCAATATCCTCAATCTTGGTCGATTGAAACTGGGCAGCCGAAATATTGGCGGGGCCAAAGTCACGCTCAACCACGCAATCGCATATTCGAAAGAACGCCATCAGTTCGGCCGTCCGATTTCCAGCTTTGGACTGATCAAACGCAAGCTGGCTGAGATGGCCATCCGCTGTTATGTCGGCGATGCGATCGTCTGGCGCACACTCGGGATGATCGACACGGCGCTCGAGAACATCGATTCGAGCCAGCCTCTGCAGGCTCTCAAGGCCATTGAACAGTATGCGGTCGAATGTTCGATCATCAAGGTCTGGACTAGCGAGGCCTTGGCGCTGGTGACCGATGAAACCGTTCAGGTTTATGGCGGATACGGATATTCGAAGGATTACCCGGCTGAGCGCGCCTATCGCGACGCCCGGATCACACGAATTTACGAAGGAACCAATGAGATCAATCGCATTATCATCCCGACGCGCCTATTGAAGGGCCCGGCGAAGGACCACCTGCCTGACCTCGATGAAAAGCTGAGCGACATACTCGACTTCACCGAAATAGACGTCAGCACCGAGGGACTGACCTTTGCACATCGCGTCATGGCCAACATCAAAGAGACTGCGCGACTGTCACTGGCCGTGCTGCGACAGCATTTCAACGAAAATTTGAACGAAGAGCAGGAATCAGTCGCACTGGTTGCCGATATCGTCGCTGAAGCATTTGCGGTCGAAAGCGCACTCTTGCGAGCCGAGAAGATGATCGCCAATAACAGCACCGATGCCAATTGCGAGATCGTCATCGATATCGTACGAGCTTATGCCAATGATGCGGCTGAGCGTGTCGCACTGAATGCCCGCAATCTGGCCTCGGTCATCCCCGATTCGAACCGTCTCTACCGTGCGCTCGAACGGCTGGCATTGCGCAGACCTGTCGAAACCATTTCGATCCGCCGCCGCATCGCCGATCATCTGATCGAAGCCGGACGCTATGGATGGTAAGTGATCATTCAAACCTGACAGGGACGAACCTTTCTGCGACGTGATAATTTGGAAGTTCGGTCAAAGTGGGTGAGAAGGCGAGATACTGCCGCTCTCCGCCCAGCCGGCTGATCCGGAAAAGATTGCCATACCAGGTATCTCCCGCCGCCGGGGTGCACCCGAAAGCGCTGAACGGAATCGCCATGACGACACGCCAGATCTTTTCAGTCTCGTCTATCCGCGCGATGGTTCGCATGCCGCTCCGCCATTGCCAGTCGGCCTTCATCAACGCCCTGTCGACGATCAGGTCGCACCACTGGCCTGTCGGAGCGACTTCAAATTCCCTGTAATGTTTCTCGTGCGGTTCGTTCGGAGCCCGGATGAAGGCTTCACAGACATCGAGGTCCCATAGAGCATGCCGCTCGTCGGCTACATCATATTCCGTATCGATGTCCAGTTCGGTGTAGTTGCATTCGAAACCGAAAATCAGGTGGCAGTCATCCCAGAGTGCGCGCGCCGTAGTCTTCAATTCCGTGGGCGCCGGCTCTCCGTTCCAGAGTCGATCGATCGAGAGCAATGGCGCCTCTCGCCATACGCTCGAGTTGAAATCGACCGTCAGCTCGGACGATTGGTGAAAAATAGCGGTTATCAGGGATTTATCCGTCATGATTTATTGATGCTACAGTATTTATTCAGTTAAAACGAGACTGTCAACAGGAGCCTTAATGAAAATCGCGGGAATCAATTTCGATCATTTTCATATGGGCGATCTGCTGCGAATGGTCTTCGATCATCCGACGGCTGAGATCGTCGCCATCTGTGATGAAGATGCGGAGCGGATGCAACCGGTCGCCGATAACTTTTCGATTCCACCGGACAGAGTCTTTACCGATTATCGGGCGTGCATTGAGCTGACGAAACCTGACATCGTCATTCTATGCCCTGCCACTGCGGGACACGCTGAATGGGTCGAGAAGGTCGCCCCGTACGGCGTTCATATCCTCATGGAAAAACCGATGGCCGCATCGATCAGCGATGCCGATCGGATGATTCGCGCAATGAGTTCGACCGGAAAAACTATGGCAATCAACTGGCCGCTGGTCTGGTACCCCGCGCATCGCACTGCGAAACGCCTGATCGACGACGGGATGATCGGAGATCCGATTGAAGTTCACTATTATGACGGAAATCGCGGCCCGCTTTATCATGTCGCAGACAAGATCGAAATCAGTGAAGATGAGGTCCACCGTCGCAAACCATCGAGCTGGTTTTATAAAAAGGTAAGTGGAGGCGGCTCTCTGCTCGATTACCTGGGTTATGGAGTAACGCTTGGAACGTGGCTTATGAACGGCAAATCGCCGATCGAGGTGACGGCTGTTATCGATCAGCCCGCCGGGTTGGAGGTAGACGAACATTGCATCACCGTCGCCCGGTACGATTGCGGCTTGTCGAAATTCGAAACTCGCTGGGGCACCTTCACCGATCCGTGGACTCACCAGCCGCAACCGAAATGCGGCTTTGTCGTCGTCGGCAACGCCGGAACCGTGAGCAGCTACGATGGTGAGCCGTCGATTCGTGTTCAGACAAAAAGCCGGCCGGCCGGATATGACATCCCAGTCGATGAAATCAAGGCTCCTCACCGCAATCCGGTCGAGCACCTGATTCATTGCCTCGAGAGCGGCGAATCGCTGATCGGGCCGCTCACCTCTGAAATGAGCCGTACGGGGCAGCAGATCGTCGATACGGCCGTCATGAGCGCCGCTGAAAAACGAACTGTGACTCTTGTGCGATAACCGTTATGCCTCATGATCTTCCAGATGATTACGGATTGAGCAATTTGAAATCGGCCGTCCAATTCGTCGCACCCGAACTCGATTATCGGCCGCCAGTCCCGAAATCATATGCTCCTGAAATTGGTCTGATCGGATGCGGAGGCATCGCAGTCCAGCATCTGAACGCCTATCGAGACGCCGGATTGAGGGTCACGGCGCTCTGCGACCGAACTGAAAGCAAGGCCCTTCACTATCGAGACAGGTTCTTTCCCGATGCGACCGTAACCGACGACCATCGAAAATTACTGGCTAATGATCGCATCGAAGTCGTCGACATCACCACGCATCCCGCCGATCGTGTGCAACTGATCGAGGATTCGCTGCTGGCCGGCAAGCACCTCCTGAGTCAGAAGCCATTCGTCACCGATCTCGACGCCGGGGAACGGCTGGTCGGCCTGGCCGGTGAAAAGAACCTTCGCCTTGCGGTCAATCAGAACGGGCGATGGGCTCCGCATTTCAGCTACATTCGAAAGGCGATAAAATCAGGGCTGATCGGAGAGGTCCAGAGCGTCGATTTCTCTCTGCACTGGGATCATAACTGGATTATCGGCACTCCGTTCGAGATGATCCGTCATCTTGTGCTCTACGATTTCGGCATTCACTGGTTCGATCTGGCGGCACACTTTTTCGCCGGCAGAAAGGCAAAAAGCGTCTACGCGACAGCGGCCCATTCAATTTCGCAGCGCGCACGCACGCCGATGCTCGCTCAGGCGCTGATCGAATTCGACGGAGGCCAGGCATCCCTGATCTTCAATGCCAATGTCGAACACGGGCAGGAGGATCGAACCTTCGTCGCCGGATCGAAAGGATCGATCGTCAGTTCGGGCCCGAGCCTGTCTGATCAATCTGTCACGCTCTTCACTTCCAAAGGGTACGCTCGGCCTGTTCTGGAAGGGACCTGGTTCCGCGAGGGATTTCAGGGCGCGATGGGTGAGCTGCTCTGCGCAATTGAAGATAATCGCGAACCGGTCAACAATGCACGAGACAACCTGGAGAGTCTGGCATTATGTTTCGCGGCTATTGCATCAGCAGAAGAGAAACGAACCGTAATCCCGGGGCAAATCAGACGATTACCTGACATTCAAAGTAACTGAACAGCCCTGAAGGCGAATATGGAGTGCGGCGGCCCGGCGCCGCTTTGTTAATAATTTCAGCATTTGACAACATTGAATACCAAAGCGGCGCCGGGCCGCCGCACTCCATACTCGCCTTCAGGGCTGTTCAGTTACCATTCAAAAACAATTTGTATGAACGCATCAATCACATACTTCGATAAAACGATATCGATGCTCAACCGGATTCGCGAAACCCAGATGCCGAACATCGAAAAGGCCGCGGAAATCTGCACAGGCAGCATCGCTAACGGCGGGCTTGCCTTTCTGTTCGGCAACGGCCATTCGCGAATGATGTGCGAAGAGATGACTCCGCGGCAGGGATGCTTTGTAGGATTTGTAGCCATGGTCGAGCTGGCGCTCTCAAACCATGCCAATATAGTCGGCACGAATGGGCTGCGTGCACCGCTCCATCTTGAAAAATACGAGGGTTACGCAGAAGAGATTCTGAAAGGCTTCCGTTTTGGTCCGCACGACGCTTTCATTGTCATTTCGACAAGCGGCATACGGCCGGTCATCGTCGAAATGGCCATGGGGGCAAAAAACCGCGGCCTGCCCGTGATCGGAATCTGCTCGCGAGAACATTGCGAAATGTCGGTCCCTGCTCATTCATCCGGCAATAAACTGATCGACGTGGTCGATATCATAATCGACAATGGATGCCCCCCCGGCGATTGCGTGGTCGAACTGGACGGGCTGGACTGGCGAACCGGGCCGACTTCAACTGTCACCGGAGGCATGATCATCAACATGCTCCGCTGCCGCGTCGCTGAGCTGTTGCTCGAACGCGGGATCAAACCCGTCCTGCTGCCGAGTCATCAGATGGTCGGCAACGTCAGCGCGCAGGAGCAACTCGAGCGATTTTATGAATCCTATCGCCTCAGCCTTGCGCACCTGTACCAGTAAACCATGCCATTTTCACTTCAAAACAAGGTTTGCCTGATAACAGGGGCTTCCGGCATCGCTGCAGCGACTGCCGTTCTTGCCGCGCAGGCCGGAGCCCGCATCTTCTTTGCCGCCGATGTCGAAGAACAATGTCAGGCGTTATCCAATTCACTGAGAGGCATCGGGGCCGAATCGGATTTTCATACCACCAATCTGAGCCTGCCGGAAGAGGCCGCAACAACGGTCGAAAAATGCCTGACGAGATTCGGACAGATCGATGCGCTCTTCAATGTCGCAGGCATGAGCGGCCGCCGCTTCGGTGACGGCCCCGTCCACGAATGCACCGATGAGGGTTGGCGAATGACGATGGACTCCAACGTCACGAGCACTTTTCTGATGTGCCGCGAGGTCGTCAGGGTGATGCTCGAACGTTCGCCGGCGGAGAACGGACAGCGCGGATCGATCCTCAACATGTCCAGCGTACTGGCGCTGTCGCCAGAGTCCGAATATTTCGCCACACACGCATACGCCGCCGGCAAGGGAGCGATCATCAGCCTGACGATATCAATGGCCGCATATTATGCTCCGATGAAGATCAGGGTGAATGCGGTAGCTCCCGGATTGACTCGCACGCCGATGAGCGCGCGCGCCCAGTCGAATCAGGCGATCCTCGATCTCATGCGAACGAAACAGCCGCTCTGCGAGGATCTGATCGAGGCCGATGACGTGGCTCACGCCGCTCTGTTTCTGTTGAGCGATGAAGCCCGGTACATCACAGGTCAAGTGCTGACAATCGACGCCGGCTGGCGTGTGAGTTGATTCGCAAAGATATACAGGGAGGATCAGTGTTCGAATTATATCCAGTGGGCAATAATTCGGATATCGATATCAGGTAATATCCTTTGCGTCTTTGCGCCCTCTGCGATTAATTCTTTGCCACCTTTGCGGCCTTTGCGATTTAACAATTTTTGATATGAACGAACATCCATTGAGAACCACCGTCATCGGCAGCTACCCCTTTCCCGGGTGGCTCGAATTCGCCTGCCAGCATCTGGATCAGTTCGGCGGCGCCGATCGAGCTGAACTGCAGGAAGATGCAGTGATCGCGGCGATCCACGATCAAGTCAGTGCCGGGCTGGACGTCATCACCGACGGCGAACAGACCCGTCTGGATTTCAATCTCTCCTTTTATGGATTTCTGGAGGGCATCGAGCTGGAAGCGGCATCACCTCGTCGTTTCGGGCCTCCGGCGCACGATCAGCGTGGCAAGCACCGCATCACCGGAGACCTGCTGGCTCCGCGTGGCCTTGGAGTGGTCGAGGAATGGAAGCGACTCGAACGCCTGGCCCCGGCCGGCCACACACTCAAAGCCAGCGTGCCCGGTCCCTACACTCTGAGCGGCAGACTGATGCCCAACCGGCAATACATCGACCGCTACGCTATCACTGAAGCGCTGCTGCCGATCGTCCGCTCCGAACTTGAATCGCTGCTCGCCGCAGGCTGCAAGGAGATCACTGTCGATGAACCCTCGATGAGCTGCTACGCCCATCGAGAAGATCCGCTTCATTTCGTCGATATCTTCAACCGGACTGTCGAGCCTGTTGCCGGAAAATGCCGCCTCTCGACTCATCTCTGCTTCGGAAACTACAAAGCGCGAGCCGTCGGGTTGAGACGGTACGCTCCGATGTTTCCGGCTTTTCTGGATATCCACGCCGACGAGATTCACCTCGAGATGGCGAGCCGTGAATTCGCCGAAATCGAAATCATCGAGACTATCTCGAAACATCACGACGTAGCCATCGGCATCATCGACGTCAAGAGTTATTACATCGAGTCTGAGGCCGACGTGGCCGATCGCGTGCAGCTCTGCCTGCGGCACGCTCCGGCCGAGCGTCTGTCCTTCGCTCCGGATTGCGGGCTCAGCCAGACCGCGCGATGGGCCGCAAAGGCGAAGCTGAAAAACATGGTCAGCGGAGTAAAAAAGGTTCGAAAGGAACTTGGCCTGTGACGCAGTTGATAAAACCTGCTTTGATGGATGATGCGCTGTTGAAGGACATCGCCGGGGCCCATAGCCTGACAGATGCTTTTCATCTCTGGTGGCTGGGACAATCGGGATTTCTATTGCAATGGAAGGGCCGGCACCTGTTGATCGATCCTTACCTTTCAAATTCGCTGACAGTCAAATACGCCGCGACCGACAAACCGCACGTCCGAATGACCGAGATCCCGATCGATCCGGCGCGGCTGGATTTTATCGACGTCGTGACCTCAAGCCACAACCACACCGATCATCTCGACCACGAAACGCTCTGGCCGCTGATTGCCGCCAATACGGATCTGCAGATGATCATCCCCGAGGCGAATCGCCAGTTCGTCGCCGATCGGCTTAAGACCGATCCCAAGTGGCCGCTCGGTGTCAATGACGGAACCTCAGTCACTGTCGCCGGATTCACCTTCACCGGCCTCGCCGCCGCTCACGAAGAGCTCGATCGAGATGAGAACGGAAATTTCAGATGCCTCGGATACCTGATCAGTTTCGATGAATGGACCGTCTTTCATCCGGGTGACTGCATCCCTTATCCCGGCATGGTCGAGCGGCTGCTGGAATTGAGCGAAGGACGTCGAATCGATGTCGCCCTCATGCCGATCAACGGCCGCCTGCCCGAACGCCGCGTGACCGGGAATTTCTGGGGACGCGAGGCCGCTCAGTTCGCCAAAGAGATCGTCGCCGGCATAGTCATCCCGATGCATTACGAGATGTTCACCTTCAATACGGAAACTCCGGATGAGTTCGTGCGGACCTGCCTCAAACTCGACCAGCAATTCTGCGTTTTGAAATGCGCCCAAAGATGGAGCCGCTGACCAACCACTCATCCCTTTGCCTCAATAATTTATTTCCTTGACCTGATCATCAAACTAAGGCGCGTGACTTCAACTGGCATAATGTGATCGGTTTCTGCGCGCTCGTGCCGCTTTTCATCGTGGTGTTGTCAGGAGTGACGCGAGATGAGTGGGGAGGAGTTCCTGCTCCCACTGACTGAAACATTTCTCGAGTTTTTTCCCGCTGCCGCAGGAGCAGGGATAGTTTCGCCAAGATCGACAGGGGTTTCAGGGTAAAAAATCATTTTCCAATCCTGAAAACCCTGTCTATTTTCAATTCATTGCGCTCTTTTGGCAGTGAACTCCTGCGGCGGCTGGTCGCCTCCTTCTCTGGTGCGCGTGAACTTGATCTCGTCACCAGTCACTTTCCCCTTGTAGAGGAATTTGATCACATTGCCGTTGAATTCGTTCGTCACGGAGAACGAGATTTCGTCTCCGCTGATCTTCCCTTCAGAGATTGCTGTATCGGCCTGTCTTCCAGATACTGTGCCGGTCAGCTTATCCCCTTCGACCTTCAAGGTGAAAGTCTGCTCACGGGTTTGACCTCCCCGCCCGGGGACCTGAGCGACCCATTTGCCGCTGATATCCGATGCCCAGACCAGGCCAAAAGCCGCGATTAAGAAATAGACTGATAGAAACAGATTCTTTGGCTTCATTGTTAAGTCTCCTTTTTTGCCTTCCCTCTTCGATAGAAGCGGGATGTTACTGCAATGACGTTGCAGGTGATCTCCGTTTTGAAATTGATGCGCTGAATCAAATGACGCTTAATTATGACGGATGGTCACAGGATTTGGGGCCGCCGCTCCCATATCCACAATGTCACACGTGCCAAGCCAGGTCAGGACGAGTTGACCAACCGGACAATTGTCATTCGCCTGTCAATGAGTTAATAATAAATCGCCACACCCACCCTGGCCATCATATCCCGATGCGCCATTCATCAGTTTTCCAAAGAAAATGGAGGCAGCCATGTCGCACACCTATAACAGCCAATTAACGCATTGTGTATTCAGCACCAAAGAACGACGCCAAATAATCACTCCTGATCTGCAATCCCGGCTCTGGCCTTATCTTGGTGGGATAGCTCGCGAAAACAAAATGAAGGCAATCGCAATTGGCGGAGTTGAAGATCACGTCCACATTCTGCTGTCTCTGCCTTCGACCTTGTCAATCTCCAAAGCCATGCAATTGATTAAGGGCGGCTCTTCCAAATGGATTCACGATACTTTCCCGCAACACCAGGCATTTGCCTGGCAGGAAGGTTATGGCGCTTTCAGCATTGGCATCTCCGGTGTCGATCGCACCGCTGCATATATTGAAAACCAGGCTGCTCATCATTCCAGGACCGGATTCAAAGTAGAGTTCGTTGAATTCCTCAAGAAAAACAAGGTCGAATATGATGAACGTTCTATCTGGAGCTAAACACCAGCTTGATGAGAGTCAAAGAATTGATAAGCGGCAATATCAGTCCCGTAGGGATCTTCTGATAATAGCCCCCAGCACTGAAGTGCTGGGCTATTTTCAGAAGTCCCCACGGGACTGGGTCGGCCCGCCGGACTGGTGTCATTCCCCTGCCAACAAGTTAAATATCATCGCCAAACACACACACTGGCCATCATCTGCCCATGCGCCATTCATCATTTTGTCATAGAGAAGTGCATTTTCAGCCGGTCCCGGAGGGACTATCTGATAATAGCCCAGCACTTCAGTGCTGGGGGCTCGATAAATCAATCAATTCAGCCTTGAAAACCGGTTTTGGGATATCTTTCAGGCTGCATCCTGATAATTCCCTGCATCTCCGCAGAGGGATTGACTCTCATATCTCTGGTTCCATTTAACTTGCCATGAAGCCAGTTCCCTCCATGGCCCCCTACTAAATATTTTCAAATACCGTGATGAGATTTTCCGCAGGCCTCGCGTTAGTTGGTGAAGGCAGCGAGTGACCAAAGCGAATCCCTGGCTGAAACGGCCCTCAGACCTGCCTCGCCGATTTAAACAACCAACTCGATAGCCAATTCGCCACGCCCGCCCGGTCGGCAGGACGGGAGAGGTCCGTCCGCTCGCAGGAAGAAGTGTCGGTTGGCGGAACCAGGGGAGAAGTCATGTTCAATCGCAGATCAATATTCTTTTACATGCGTCAGGTAACTGGATTAATTTTTCTCACGGTTTTACTGACGAACATATCTCTGTCGAGTCCGACCGATTATTCAGTCTTCGAGCCCGGAATTCGAAATGGACGCGGGAGGGCGCAACTGAATGCCACTCAAAAGAATGCGGTTGCGAAAGCCCTTCTCTCAAAGACCGGGTTCTCATCGATTCATTTCGATGAAACCGGCTGGCTGCGATTCGCCCCCAACCTCGGTTCGGGTTCAGAGACGGCACAACAACTGGTTTTCGATGCCTTCCGGGGACAACAGGTGATCGAATTGTACAGCCGCGAAAGATCGTCGGAAGTCGCATTTGCCCGAATGATCACCAGTCAGATTTTCGAAAGCGGGAGGACCGGAGCCCAGATCACCATTTATCATCTGGAGATAGACTTCAGTGATTTCGGGTATCTGAACGGCGACCGTGAGGCTCGTGCGGCATTCGATCTGGGATTCATCCTGCTGCATGAACTGACTCACATTATCAGACAGATCTATGATAACAATGGCTCACAAACAAGCCCCGGCGATTGTGCGGACTATATCAATCGCATCCGGCAGGATCTTGGCTTGCCATTGCGAAATCATTACTTCCCCGAGACCAGAAAACTCGCTCGCGACGTCGGGACTGTCTACATTGCCAGGCTGAGCTTTTCATATTCCAGCAAAAAGCGCTATTCAGTCTTCTGGGATGCTTTAAAAGTGGGGAATATCAAGTGAGAATGGAGAGCATGGATTACCGCTAATCCCTCCGGAGGCAGCCGGTAGTTTCTTAAAGACCAGCCTGGGTCGCAATCTTCACTTCGACTTGGGCATCAAAGAAGTCCAGTTAAGTACGACGGTGATAGGCTGCGGCCCATCGGTCTACTTCCCCTGCTTCGGCGCTCAGGTCGCTCTCCAGCGTTGCCCTATCCTCCGAGCAGGCGCTTTCACAGTAACAAAACTATGATACGGTGACAATGTTTACACAAAATTTGTGACACCTCTGCTTGGCCGGGAAGCGGAGCTTTGTGGCGTCTCCCGGGCTGAGTTTATGCAATACTCTGCTGAACGCGAGGTTCCATTGCATTGCACCCTCGACGACGTCAATCAGGATCGCCAATTCATCGAAAGCTTTTCGTCGTGATCGTCATTTCAATTGCATCGCCTTTGATAATGACAAGGTGTTAACGATCCTCATTCGTTACTGTTCTCTGTACTGATTTTACGATTCCAATTCCCCCAGCAGCATCTTTGCTTCTTTCAAATCAGCCGTATCGAAGCCCTCTGTAAACCAGCCGTATATCTCTGAGAGCAACTGCCGTGCCTCTTCCTGTTTGTTTTGCTCCTGCCATAAACGCGCGAGGCTTATCGCTACCCGCAGTTCATAGGACTTTGCCAGCTGTAAGCGGGCGACCTCCAGCGCTTTCTCGTAACAGCCCTCCACCTCTGACGCCCCTGCCCCCTGCAAGAGCAGTAATTCGCCTTTGATCCGATGGAGTTCTGGTTCGTAGGATCTATGATCCGTGGTGTTCACAATATCCAATGATTCGCTCAACAGCGTTAGCCCTTCTTCGGGCTTATTCAGATAGCCATAGATTTCTGCTATCAGATTGTGCCAGTAGGGAATGATCGCCACCGTACCGACAGCTCGCCACTTCGTAACGCCCTTGAGCATCATCGCCAACCCTTTTTCGCGATCACCTTTCCGGGCAATGGCCCAACCCATTTGCATGCTGCCCCAAACCCGGTTCTGGTGATAGGCATTTTCTTCGGAAATGCCTATTTTTGATTCACTCAATTCGAAAACCTTCTCTACATCACCCCGGCACTGATAAAGGAATCCGGCAAAACCGAAATAATACGCCAAATGAAAAGGATTTCGTGTTTCTTCAGCCCGCACCTTTGCTTCTGTGCTTTGATGAACCGCCTGATCCGGATATCCGAGAATCCAGGTATTCCAGGCCCCGTGACCCAATGCATATACCATGGGGTCAAACGAATTTCCGAGGGAAAATGACCTGTCATCTTCAAGGACATCCATAACATCTTTGAAGTGGACCGAGGCTGATGTGAAGTTTCCGAAACAATGCTCAACAATTCCCATACTGCAATAGGCAGCAGCGAGAAGTTGTTTGTCATCGTTTGGTTTCGCCAGTTGAAGGATTTCCTGAGCCAGCTCTAACGAATTGCGAAGCTGAGCTGTTACACCGAAGTAAACAACCAGAGTGAAGAAGGCGAGGGCATTCTGTGTATTAAGTCCCAGTTTTTTAGCCAGTTCATATGCACGCATGAAGCTCGAACCGACATCGGGGTACCCAAACCCTCTAATTGCGCTCCATGAATGCGCTAAGGTCGATTGCAGCCACAGTTCCTGTTGGTCCCGTTCCACCGATTCAGGCATGGATGCGAGCAACTCGACCCCTCGCCCAGCCAGCGTAATAGCTTCTTGAAAAGCAAAGACTCCCGTAGCTTGCTCGGCAGCCCTGCCAAGGTAATCAACGGCCTTAGAAAAGTCTCTTGCCGTTTCATACAGGGAAGCCAATTCCGACGCTACTTCGCCGCTTCGCGCTCCATAGTGACCCTCCAGAGCCTCTGCCGCAGCCCGGCTCAACCGCGCCCGTTTCGTCGCTGTCAACGAAGCATAGAGCTCGTTTTGATAGAGCACATGAACAAACCGGTAACGCAGGGTCAAAGTGTGGTCAGGAAATTCCCCTTCTTCCACAAGCTGTATAAAATGATGATCAGCCTCGAGCGCATGTAACTGTCCCTCCACGTCCTCTTCATCAGCCTTCAGAACCTTGCTTATTACGGCAGAATCAAACTGAAAGCCTTGCACGCTGGCGGCTACCAGAAGCTGGTGTTCGATTTCACCGAGCTGCTGGATCTTGTGTTCGATCATCCCCTTCACCGAATCGGGCAGATCGAGCCTTATATCCTCCACGGACTGTGTCAACTGCCAGCGACCTTCCACTTCCACGATCACAGAGCGGTCATACAGATTACGTACAAGATCAGCCATAAATAATGGGCTGCCTTCCGTCTTAGCCTGAATCAGTCTCGGGAGTTCAGCTGGGAAGGAATTGTTCGGGAATTCCAGCTTAAGGTACTCTCCAATCGCCTCTTCACTTAGAAATTCGAGCAGTAGTTCCCGGCACAGACCTCGCGCCCGTAAATCCGGCTTGATCTGCAGAAACGGATGTTTCGCCAGCAGCATATCCGAAGGTCGATACGTAACTATAATAAGTATATGCTGCACATCGAACTTGCCGGCCAGAAAGTTGAGCAGATCAATCGTCGAGACATCCGCCCAGTGCAAATCATCGAAGAAAAGCACCAGCGGTTGCTGTGGCGCAACGGCTTGCAGGAAGCTGGTAAGTTCGCGCTTCATACGCTCCTGTGAAGCGGCTTTGACTTCGGCCTGCAGGCGCGCCGATTCTTCACTGTCACCAGACAGTGGCACGATCTGCGCATACCACGTAGGCGCAATATGTTTCATCATCCCGGTCAACGCGAAACTGGTATGCAACAAACTTTCGAGAGCTTCCAGCAAAGGCAAATATGCTTCTGTTCCCGCCAGTCGCTCTGAACAACGTCCGCGTGCAACCGTGCATTGATTTTCCGCAGTCAATTCGGCGAGGAAATCTTCGACCAGCGTGGTCTTGCCTATCCCGGGCTCACCCGTTACGCACAACAGCATCCCACGCCCGGTCTTTGTTGAATTGAAAGCGAGACGCAACTCGTTGAGTTCCCGTTCACGCCCCACGGTGTGGCGACGACGAGAAACCGCGACGGCCTCGCTTTCATGCAATGTTGTCGCGTCGCCATGTCGATCCATTTCAGACAACGTGTGCGCGACTTCACTGGCGGTTGGGCGCTGGCCAGGATTCTTCTCCAGCATCCGCAAAATCAGAGAGTTGAGGGTGGCTGGAATACCGGGTTTCAAGCTTGTCAGCGGCGGTGGCGTTTGCAATGTGATCGCGTTCAAATAGCCGACCTGGGATTCGGCTTTGAACGGGTGCTTTCCCGTCGCCAGTTCAAAAAGAATGATACCGAACGCGAAGATATCGCTTGCCGGGCCGGCCGTTTCCCCCCTGGCCTGTTCGGGTGACATATAGGCAACCGTGCCGAGCAGAGTACCAGGTGATGTATGCTGTGCCATTACATCTGCTTCGGAACCTGTCGCCGTTGCGGGGATCAAACGAGCCAGTCCGAAATCGAGCATTTTCACGTACCCATCGTCACGAAACATGATGTTGTCGGGTTTGATATCGCGATGAGTTATCCCTGCGGCGTGCGCGGCAGTCAGGGCTTTTGCAATCTGACCACCGATGTCGAAGAGCTGTTCCAGCGGGCAGGGTTTTTTAAGCTTGCGTAGTGTGTGCCCCTGCACCAGTTCCATAACAATGAAGCGGCCGGTTTCCGCTTCGCCGATTTCGTGAACAGTAATGATGTTTGGATGATTGAGCGCAGAAGCGGCCCGGGCTTCCCGCTCGAAGCGGCGCAACCTGTCAGCATCCTGAGCGAACTCGGACGGCAATAACTTGATCGCGACATCCCGTTTGAGGTGCTTATCGCGAGCGCGCCAGACTTCGCCCATCCCTCCCGCGCCAAGCCGTGACAGGATCTCGTAATGGCTGATGCTCATTCCCGGCGTGATCTGGGTTTGTTCTCTCGATATCAGCGGAGCGACGCGCTCGTAGGCAGGGGCTTCGTAGAGGCTTCCGACCTCTCCATCCGATGCAAGCAATAATTCAACTTCACGACGGAGTTCATAATCGCTTCCGCAGACCTGGGCAAGATAAGCCTGACGCCCGGCCGGAGGGAGTTCACAGGCTGAGTGAAAGATCTCATCGATCTGGCGCATTCGCTCAGGTGTCATCGATCTCAACCTCCGTCAGTGGCCTGCTTACAACTGCTGCGTGATGGGGTCTGGCAAGTGCGGATTCAACCAGATCTCGGCTGAATATCCCAAATCGGATCTCACCAAGATATCGCATCAAGGTGAAATGAATAAGAACCACTTTATGATACGTCAGGTAGCGGACGTTTTCAGTCGCCACGCCGCTTCAACTCCACGAAGGTTTCGCGTAACTCTTCGCAGCCTTCCAAGACTGACGATTTGATCTCGGCATCGAGTGGGGGGAGCAGTTCCACCTCGATCGCACCATCCTTCGGATGTAATACACCGACCGAGCCTTCCGGAACTCCAATCAATTTCGCCATATCCGGAGGAATTTCGATAATCCAGCCTTGATCACTTTGAATTAACTGAGCCATATGCTTTCACTCCTCAATGCAACCATTGTACCGGCATACCCTTGCAGCCTCAATATCGAAGCTTCTGATAGTTTAGCCACCTGATAAGGCTGCGATGCAATTGGTCATCGACCAGAAATTCCATATGTCTGATTTCCCTCAAATGTCCTCAGCATCACCATCCGTCAGAAGCCGGTGCAGCCAGGCTTTGGCGGCGCGCCATTCCCGCTGCACGGTGGGTGAAGAGATGCCCATCACTTCAGCCGTCTCAGCCAGATCCAGGCCGCCGAAGAAGCGTAGTTCGACGATTCTCCCTTTGCGGGCATCTATCGCTGTCAGCTTTTCAAGCGCCTCATCGACCGCCAGCAGCTCGGCGGCGCGCGCATCGGTGACGGCGGCGGTTTCGTCAAGCGAGACCTTGACCGCCCCGCCTCCCCTCTTTTCGTATTGATATCTACGCGCGTGATCGATCAGGATTCTCCGCATCATTTGCGCCGCGATTCCGAAGAAGTGCGCTCGGTTCTGCCATTGTACCCGCTGTTGATTCACCATACGAAGATAGGCTTCATTGACCAGGGCCGAGGTTTGAAGAGTATGCCCCTTGCGCTCGCGCCGCATATAACGACCGGCCAGGCGGCGAAGTTCGGCATTGACGAGCGGCAGCAGTTTATCGAGAGCGGCTTGATCGCCTTCGCACCAGGCTACCAATAGCTGAGTTACATCGTGCGGTGTGGACATAATGGCTGGGAGCGCAGGCATCCTGCCTGCATGTATTAATCAAATATGCAGGCAGGATGCCTGCGCTCCTGGGATGGGCACAGCAGGATTTGAACCTGCGACTTCTGCCGTGTGAAGACAGCACTCTACCGCTGAGTTATGTGCCCTGATGAGTGAAAAGTATAAAGTAGAAAGTAGAAAGTTCAAAACAGATCAGGTACTCTCTACTCAATATCCGTTTCCGCCCGCGACGCTGATTCCCTTGGATTCCTGGACGATTTTGACGCCGGCGCTGGCTCCGATGCGGGTTGCTCCGGCGGCGATCATTTCGCGCGCGGAAGCCAGGTCCTTGACGCCTCCGGCGGCTTTAACTCCGATGCCGGAGCCGACAGTCTTGCGCATGAGTTCGATGTCGGCGACGGTCGCTCCCCCTTTGCTGAAACCGGTCGAGGTCTTGACGAAATCGGCACCGGCTTCTTTTGCCAGCAGACAGGCACGGACTTTTTCGTCATCGGTCAGGAGGGACGTTTCGATGATCACCTTGACGATCGCGCATGCTTCGTGAGCTGCGTCGACAACACCGCATATGTCACGTTTGACTGTCTGGTCATCGCCGGATTTGAGCGCTCCGATGTTGATGACCATATCGATTTCTGTCGCCCCGTCGAATATTGCCCGGCGAGTTTCATATGACTTGACGTCGGGAAGCGTCGCACCGAGCGGGAATCCGACGACGGTGCAGACTTTGACACTCGAGCCATGAAGCAGAAACGCCGCTTCCTTGACCCAGGTCGGGTTGATGCAGACAGAAGCAAAGTTGAACTTGCGGGCCTCTTCGCAAAGTTTGTTGATCTCATCGCGAGTGGCCTCGGGTTTGAGCAGAGTGTGATCGATATAGCCTGCGACAGAGGCGTTGGCTGCCGCGTCCTGGCCCCATCCGAGTCCGATGCGCGAGGCTCCGGCCTGCAGCGCACATGCGATATGGTGCGGACTGCACGCAGTCTGATCATCGCCGTGGAGTCCGGTTTCACGCTCCATCCTCGCCATGATCGTATCGGTGATCCGATCTACAAGATTTTCCAAATCCGCGTTCATCACACTTTCTACGTTCTCATTTCTCGTCCCGTGTACTGAAGTACACGGCTAAATTCAGTTTGCCGCTACGCGGCTCTCCTTTTACTTTCTACTTTCAACTTTTTACTTTCTACTGTTTAACAGCATCCCTTGCGAGGCCGCGGATCATCAACCGGCTGGCCGCTCAGGTATCCACGCAGGACATCCCTCAGAATGCGCAACAGCAATATTATTCTGGTTGTCACGGCGCTAACGGGCATCTTCATATCCGGAAAACTATGACATGTGAATTGAATTGCCGGGAAATCGATTAACGGCCGGCGGTCTTGCGCCTGATCTGACAATCGGAGCAGATGCCGAAGATACGAAGGCTGTGATGCGTTGGCAGAAAATGGAAGTGAGCGGCGATCTCGTCCTGTTTCTTTTCGATGACTTCACTGAAGAATTCGATGAGATTCCCGCAATCGGTACAGATCAGATGATCGTGATGTTCGTGATTATACTTGTGTTCGTACCGTTTGCGCCCGTCACCCAGCCTTTCTTCACGCGCCAGACCGCATTCGGAGAGCAGTTTAAGCGTCCGATAGACGGTGGTGAAACCGACATTAGGGTCTTCGACCTTGACCAGTTGATAGAGATCTTCTGCGCTCAGGTGCCCCTCTGATTTGAGAAAGACGTCGAGAATCAGCTCCCTTTGCGAAGTCCGTTTGAACCCGGCACTGCGAAGATGGTCGATGAAGATCTCTTTTTCGTCGGTCAGTTTTTCCATGAATTTCGAGTTGTTTAAATGACCATAACCAGTACTAATCACCTGAAGTCAGTAATCTTATCATTCCACTCAGGATTTGAAAAATGGCCTGGAGTGGGAACGCCGACCTCCGGTCGGCATGTCCAATGCAAAATAGTGCCAATAATTCATTTCAGCCGATTTGGCGGAAATAAAGCATGCCGCCCAGAGGTCGGCGTTCCATGATCATTTTCCGACGACGGGCAGCCCGCTGGGGACCTGTTTGGGAACGATCGGTGGCGGAGCCAGGCTGTCGAGCGATTTCATAAAATCGACCAGGTCTTTCTTCTGTCGATCGTTAAGATCCAATTTGGCGACCTTGGTATCCTGACTGTAAACGTTGAGCCCGCGACCGCGCCCTCCGCCGTCGTTGTAAAATTCGACGATCTCTTCGAGGGTGTTGAACGCACCATTATGCATGTATGGTCCGGTACGGCTGACATTGCGCAATCCCGGCGTTTTGAACATGCCGAAGCCGTCACGTTTGCGGATGACGGCGCCGAATCCAGGATCGTCATCGAGCGGAGCCCCTTTTTCGGGAGATTTGGTCACTCCGATCGAGGACAGGACAGCGTCGTGAAAATGAGGCGGAGTGTGGCAGACAGCACATTGGCCCTGTCCGAAGAAGACGACCATTCCGCGTAACTGCCCTGTTGTCAGCTTGTCATCCTGGCCGCGTACAAAAAGATCGTAATTTGTATCGGTGATATTCAGCTTGCGCTCGAAGGCGGCCAGTGCCCGGGCGATGTTCTGCAGGTTGATCTCTTCTCCTTCCTTCTTCGAATTGAAACCGAAAGCCTTTGCGAAAAGCTCACGATAGGTCGGAATTGCCCGCAGGCGCCGGACGAGTCCGTCGACGCTGGTCTGATGCATTTCGTCCTCGGCGAAGAGCGGAACCAGCGCCTGTTCTTCCAGTGATCCGACGCGGCCATCCCAGAACTGGACGGGGTTATAAGCGACATTGAAAATACTGGGAGTATTACGCTTCAGTTCCTGCCCCGTACCCGCACGCTGAGCGCCATATCCGCGGCCGCCAAGACCTACGCCCTTTCGTAATCCATCAGCCATCCAGTGATCAGGATGATGGCAGGACGCGCAGGAGGTCGTTTTGTCGCCTGAAAGGATCGGGTCGAAAAAGAGCTGGTAGCCGAGTTCGACCCGGGAGGCTTCTCCGCGGTTGTTGATCGGTTCTTGTGGATCGGTCAGCGGCATGACCTTTTCAGCGGTGAGTGTTGCACGCGCGAGGCGCAGCCATTCGGCCCGATCGCCGGGAGGCGTCGTTTTCGCAAGCTCAGTAATCTCGCCAATCGTCGGTCCGGCGGAACCTCCGACAAACCGCTGGCGCAATATAAAGGCACCGGCGATCGCAATCACAATTATCAGCCCGAGCATGAGGCCTTTGGTTTGAAGCGAACGCGAACGCGCCGCATTCTGAAGCTCATTTGCAGATGCTGGAACAGACATGATGAATACCAGATTGTGGGGCAGGATAAAATATCGGGGCGGAATACCTGAAATCGTTTTCAGGCGGTTCGGTCATTTCGAATAATAACCGAAACGGGTGGTCGCATGGTAGTTGGGTTGTGAGACTTTTACGCGAACCGAGCGATAGCTGCCGTCACGGTTACTGTTGGTCGGCGTATAAAAAATTACATACTGACTGCGCAATTCATCGGCTACCTGCTGGTAGACCTTATCCAGCTCGTCAAAACTGTCCGGAATGAATATTCGACCGCCGGTCTCTTCGGCGATGCGCGTCAGATAGCGTTCGCTCGAGTCGAGTTGCGTGAGCGTCATTTTGATCCCGTCGATGCGCGTCTGGTTGAAACGGCTTTGGGACGATCGTTCGTAATAGGCCAGTTCTTCACGCTCTGACTGTCCCTGAATGCGGGTTTTGCTGACGACATAGACAGGAACTTCTTCTTCAACCAGCGCGCGGAATGCGCGTTCGGGCGAAACGGATCCGCGACCGCTGTCGATTCCGTCCGTCAAAACGATTATCGCCTTGCGCCCCATGATCTTGCCCAGCTGTTCATTCGCAGCCAGATAGAGCGCGTCATTGAACTTCGTGAACATACCCGTCCCGAGCCGGTTGAGAGCGCGTTTGAGAGCCGGCCGGCTGCTGGTCCAGTCCTGAACCAGCTCGACCTTGTCGTCAAATCTGATCAGTGAAACCTTGTCATCAACATCCAGATTGCTGATGAAGAGCCAGGCGGCCCTTTTGAAATCCTCGAGTTCACGAGTGACGCTGCTGCTGGTATCGATCAGCAACACAACATGGACCGGCATTCGTTTGAGCGCAAAGGATGAGATCGGCTGTGGTATGCCATCTTCAAAGATCCTGAAATCGCCGGCTCCGAGGTCGGTTACAAACTGGCCTTCCCTGTCGCGGACGGTGACCGGCAAAAGGACCTCGGTCGTCTCGATCGCTATCGAAGCCTCGTCCGAACCGGGTTTCGTCGGGCTCGGTCGCCCGGGTTTCTGCCCCGGCGCCGATGCATATGTCATGACCAGCGCCAGAATAATCAGGGATAATGACCGGATGTGGTACTGCTGAAACATCACTTGACGTAATACCCCGAAACGCGCCAGACGCCGTCCTTATCCTTCATCGGCGTCAGGGTTTCAACGGCAGTTTCGATCCCCTCGAACGAACTGTCATACTGAATCATGACATATTCGCCTTCCGGCGCGCCGTCCGGATTGACGATGTATTGGGATGCCTTGACTTTTCGGCTCTTCACCGCCCCGGTGGACTTGCGCACATTCTCAATGGCTGCCTTCCAATTCTCTTTGCTGACGGCCTTTTTAAATAAGTCAGAAGCCGCGTCCCAACTCGCTTCATACTGGCCGTTGTCGACCATTTGAAGCCATTTGGCGCCCGCCGCTTCGGCACTCTTGATCGGATCGTCTTCGGTTGCGGCAGCGCCCAAACCGATCGGAAGCGACAGCAGGAAGAGGACCGGCAGAGTCGCGAAAATTCTGATTCTCATAATCTACGAATTGATACTCTTATTTCGATTCATCCATGGCCGAAGTCATGGCCTTGATGACTTTTTCGCTGACGCGATTCTGACGAAGTTCAGCGATCGCCTTTTGAGAGAGATCGAATTCGACCTGGGATGTTTCGATCTTGCGAATGACGGTCCCTTCGGAGAATCCGGCCTGGATCATTTCAAGGATCCCCTGGTTGTCCAGCTTCGGTGCGCGCTCGAGTTTCGGTTCCCCCGTGCCTTCTGCCGGGGGCCTGATAATCTTGACGGTGGCCGATCCCATCAGTTCACTGTTCTGGCTGCGCTCTCCATTCGGCCCATATCCGCGCGTCTGCGATCTGCTGCGCGAACCGGATTGCGAACCGAAGATCATCGCCTCCTCTTCCTGCTTCCGGGCCTGCTTTTCGCTCGGCAGCTCCTTGAAGATCTCGGATCCTTTGAAAAACGCCTCATCGTCCTTCGAAAAGAATTCGTCATTGCGCAGAGTCGTCAAACGGCGCATCGCATCACCGGAGTTGGTCCGCTCGACCATCTCGCTGATGATCCGCTCGTTGACACCGCGCTTCTTCAGTTCGACCAGTTTCGCTGTCGATATATCGAATGCCGTCTGCGAAGTCCGTATCAGCGTGATTATCGTTCGCTCCTTGAACCCGGCTTTTGAAAGGCTGATGATCGATTCATTGGTCAGAATCTCGCGCTGACCAAGGTCAGGATTCTGCGCCAGCGCATGGCCTGTCGAAATGATCAGAAAAAATGCGAGAAACAGGGGGACGAGATACTTCATTTGCTACCTCCTTAGTGAGTAGAAAGTAAAAAGTAGAAAGATAGATAAGTTCTTCAACTTTATACTTTTTACTTTTTACTTTCTACTTTTCTGATAAAGCGCGACGGTAGGCGGTGTTGATACGCCAGACGTAATTTGTCGTCTCGGCATAGGGAGGAACGCGCCGGCCGTAACGCAATACGGCTCCCTCGCCGGCATTGTATGCCGCCAGAGCCAGATTCATATCGCCGCCGAACATATCTATCAGACTTCTGAGGTACCGGGTACCGGCCTCGACGTTTTCAATCGGATCGTGAATATTGCGAACACCTAAACGCCTGGCCGTATCCGGCATCAACTGCATCAGGCCACGGGCGCCGACGCGCGAGACAGCACGATAGTTGAAACCTGATTCCTCGCGCATGACAAGATAGATCAGCAGAGGATCGACCTGATATTTCGTGGCGGCGTAAACGATCAATTGATCGAGTCCGTGGTGACCGGTAGAAAATCTGAGGCCCATATCGGCGGGGATCTTCGCTTCGGTCAGGACTACTTCGCGAACAATGTTTTTAATTTCGCCCCGGTCGACGAATGACTGCATCTTCCCCATCCGGTATGCGACCCGGCCCGAATCCTCCCAGATCGAATCAGCGTCGATGTTCGATCCGTCCTTCAAAACGATGCGAGCGACCTTGCGCGTCTGTGATTCCTGCTCCGGTGAGGAGACGACCGCTCCGGTTCGTTCGGAAGCCGCTCCAGTCTTCAACACGTTCTGATTATTGGCCTCGGCAGCCGGCTGCTGCTTCGGGGCGGTGATCCGAAGCACCTCATTTCGCGGCACCGACGCGATAACCTTGCCCTGCCTGTACCAGACGACATCCCCGACCTGCCATATCTCCTCGGCTTCAATCACCCGCCCGTCCTTCAGATGAAGGTCATCGGCGAGGACTGCAACGCCGAGCAACATAAATCCGCAGACGCTCAGAACGGCGCAGCAGCGGATTAATTGTTGTCGCAATTTCGGCATATCATGCATCGAAAATCCCTCAGACGTGAGCCAGGCCGAAATAGTTGGTCCAGGCCAGATCAAGCAGCTCTCTGGTCAAAACGGGTTGCAATCCCTTGTACTGGCATATATCAAGAGCGCGACTGAGCAGGTCACGCGGCTCGCAGGATTTGCGGATCCGTTTCTCTGTCGTATATTTGCCGAGCAGATAATCCAGCACTGCCGGTTCATACGTGACTCCGACGGTATCGGCATACCGCTCGAAGATCCGGCGATAGGTCTCCTCGGTCGGAGGTTCGATCTGCACGCGGTAACCCATTCGACGCAAGAAAGCCTCATCGACCAGCCGGCTCGGTTCAAGGTTGGTCGAGAAGACGACCAGCTGCTCGAACGGCACGCTGATCTTCTTGCCGGTGTGAAGCGTCAGAAAGTCAACTTTGCGTTCAAGCGGTACGATCCACCTGTTGAGCAGCTCTTCGGGCTCGACGCGCTGGCGACCGAAATCATCAATGACCAGGGTTCCGCAATTGGCCTTGATCTGAAACGGCGCCTCGTAATAGCGTGCGGCGCGGTTGTATATCAGATCTGTGCTCTCGAGAGTCATCTCACCGCCTACGACGATGAGCGGTCGCGAGATTCGCAGCCAACGCTTGTCATAACCGTCGAAATTGTCCTCATCCAGTGTCCGGTCGTGGTTGTGTGCGTCGTAGATATTGATAACGTGCTCGTCAACCGCGAAAGCGTATGGTATCCAGATCGATGTCTGCAGGGCGTTATTGATTCGTTCAGCGACGGAGGTCTTGCCGGTCCCGGGAATTCCCGAAATGAAGAGGCTGCGGCGCGAATTGATCGCGAATCCGAGCGTCTGGAGCAGACTGTCGGGCAGGACGAGATCAGTGAACGCCTCGGCTACGTGATCCGGACCGACCAGCTCTTCGGGTTGGGCCTGCGATCGCATCATCGCACTGTAGGCGGCCAGCGAAACAGGCGCGGGACCAACGTAACCGGAGATCTCCATGACGCGCCGCAACTGGTCCCATCCTCGATCCAGCAGCGCATAACGCTGGTTATTGAATCCCACATTGCCCCGGATCTCGACCAGCTTCTCCCTGTACAGATGCTGCAGCAACTGCTCGACCAGCGTCAGCGGCAGGCACATCCGATCGGCGATCGAAGCGGTCGTGAGCGTGCTTTCCGTCGCCGATGTCTTGAGCGCCAGATCGGCCAGAAACTGAAAAGACAGCCCCGTCTGCTCAATTGATTCAGGGATCGGGGGTGCAAACAATGTGGTTGTATGTTGTACCTGTACCGCGTCAATCATAGGTCAATTACCGATTCCTAAAGTGGAAGGCGAATGGCAACGAAGTTTCGCATCTCAAGGGGGAGAGACGACTACACCAACTCGCTGCCATTCGCTTCTGTTTTCAAAAGAATGTGGCGCCCGGGCAGCGACTGCCCGGTATGCTACTGTTGCTGATCCGCCGTCTGATCTTTCTGCTGCGCTGCCTGAGCGAGTTTCTTGTACTGTTCGTTGAGCATCGCGGCTTCGCGTATCCGCCCGGTTCGATCATACAGTTGAGCCAGATTGCTCATCGCCGGAAGCGACTGCGGCTGTGCAGCCAGAGCCGATTCGTAGTGCCTGATCGCATCATCGAAGCGGCCATCCTGGCTGTAGACATAACCGAGATTGAGATCGGCACCTGTCTCGCCGACAGCAATGACGAAGTGCTCACGGGCCTTCTTGTAATCGCCCTTTCGTCCGTATGCCAGTCCGATGTTGTTGTGCATCCGCCGGTCGTTCGGCGTCACCTTGATACCCTTCCTGTACCACTTGATGGCGTCCTTGTAATCGCCCGAGAGGTAACAGGAATAGCCGACGTTGTTGATGAAACGGGCATTGTCCGAATCCAGCTTGAGAGCCTTCTTGTACTCTTCCTGAGCGGCCAGATACTGGCCTCTTCCGTCATAGCAGACGGCGAGCAGGTTGTAGGCCTCGGCGGATCGAGGATTGATGACCGTCGCAGCAACCAGTTTTTCGATGGCGCTGTCCAGTTTGCCCTTCTCGTGCAGTATGACTGCTTCGTCAAAGAGATTCTGTGCAGCTGCCTCCGCCGTCGTCATCTCAGTCGTCACGCTGCCGCCGGCATCCGCGATCTGACCCGGCAGACCATTCTGCTCGCGGTTCATCGGCACGACCTTCATTTTGGCGAGATCCTTCTCACTCAACTTCTTCATTGCGAATTTATCGTCATTCTTGCGTCGGAAGAGACGCGCCATCAGGCGCACCGGCGCCGATACGATACGCTTGAAGGTATTCTGTTTCTTTGTGCCATCCGCATTTGTATCGGATTCATCACCGTCAAAGAGGAAGAAATCGGCGCCCTGTTCAAGATTGCCTGAGATATTCGACCGGACCTCGGGTATGGTCGTCAGCCCGGCAACGACGAGCGCGGCGATCAGCCCCATCGTCACCGCCGGTTTCTTAAGGAATCGTGCCATTCTTTTGAAAGTCATAAATTCGCCTTTCTGGTGAGAAGAAAGTAAAAAGTAGAAAGGAAGAAAGGATTAATATTCACATAGTACCATCTATCTTTTACTTTTTACTCATTACTCTTTCTTTCTACTTTCTACTTTCTACTATTTCCGGGGGCGTATCTTTCCGCATTAAAACCTGAGCTACCGGGTCATCGTGAATGATGGCCCATTTCCCACTCATGACTGCGATCAGAGCCAGCGGTTCATTGCGCTTGAGCACCATCCAATCGACATCATGCTTGTCGAGCAGCTCCTGCCATTGAGGCCTGACGAAGGCTATTTTATCCATATCATCGAGGACAGTGCCCTGGCGATAGAAATCGCTGCGTCCATCAACAAAGACCCGTGATTCCGGGTACAGACTATAAATCAAATATCCGCCGAACTGGTCGTGTGAATACATGTTGCCAGCCGGCCTGTGCTGTTTAATGAAGTCTACCGCGGCGACAGGGAAACGTTCAGGATTGAATCGCGGCGACAACAACCGGTCAGCCCAGCGACTGCCGGTCAAAACTATGACAAAGATAATAACAGCAGCGTATACAAAAGCTCCAGTCAATTGTTGATTAATTGCCAGAGTTCCGCGGTACCACCCGCGAGCCGCCCGAAATGCCCTGGCAGGAGTCTCTTTGCCCTGTGACAGATAATCGATGATCTCGGACGCAAGGGATGAGAGCTGTTCGGCGATGAACGGCATAAGCATGACCACTGCCAGGGTGATATGTCGTTCGGACTGGAGCGTCATATGCCCCCAGAGCAGCAGCAGCCCGGTTTCGACAAATCGCTTTCGGCGAATGGCATTGACGGCGGCAATCGTCCCGAGCAGCAATAGAATTTCGATCAGTTTTCCATCGGTCGAATGAAAATTCGGCGACTGGAACTCCTGAATCGAGGAGAGCAGCTCACGATCTGTCAAATAACGCCAGAGATGCCCATAGAGCCTGAATCCGTATGGTGTTGCCAGCGCAGCCAGCGCCGAAAGCGCGCCTACCGCTCCATAGGTTGCAAGCACCGATCTGACCTGCGAACTCCACCACTCGCGTCGCGCTGCGAATTCCAGCCATTCGCAGATGGCATAGACCGCGATCACCACGAAAGTCGCGACAAAGGCTCCGTGCAGATTCGACCAGAGCGCTATCAGAAGCGGCGCCAGAAATATGATTCTGCTTCGCGTTCGACGGTATCTTTCAAAGAGCGCGTACCATCCGATCATCAGCAAAATCGAGAGCAGATGCGGTCGAGCCAGCCAGTGGACGATTCCGCACAGTGCGCCGAAGACCGTCAGCACGCATGCGATCAGGGGGTCCGATCCGCGACTGAGCATCATCTGATAAAGCGCGGCATAACCCGCCAGCAGAACCAGGATTGCGGCCCCGACTACGCCTGCGAGCCCCCGCCAGTCATGGACCAGCGCCATGAAGACGTCTGTCAGCCATTCCCAGGCGAACCATGGTTTCCCTCCCATGGTATGGGAGAACGGATCCACTCTCGGCGCCGATCGATTTGCAAGGATCAATTCGCCCGTCCGGATATGCCACCCGGTATCACTGTCGAGCAAAAAACGCCACGAGCTGACCATCAGTAAATAGAGGACCAGCAACAGACAGAAACTGCCGATCGAAGGCAGCAGCCAGCGGGCGACGACGCCTGCGCGTTGATTCCGCCGGTGTTTTACCGGCGAAGGATGATCAGTCATGATCGGCTCTTGGGCGCTCTTCAACTGCGATCCGATCGCTCCACTTCGAGGGCGTCACCGACTTTCAAACCGGCGGACGAAATCGAGTGTGCGGCCATTTCAAGGACACTTCGCGCGCCGAGGTGAGGTTTCGTGACGCGAAATGGACGCATGTTTTCAACCAGCTTGACTATTCGCAATTCACGATCGAGGAAGATGACATCGATCGCAAAGAGCATCCAGAACGTATGTACGCCGTTGCATGGGCGCAGCCAAAGGGCCTGATTGGGGGCGAGAGAGCGGCGAAACATCAACCCACGCAGCCGCTTGAAGAAAGTGTTAGCCAGTTCGACGCGATCTGTCAGGCATCTGCCCGTCGAACCATGTTTGATTCTGATCACTAAAGACTTATTCCCAATCGTCATCCCGTTCCTGCATGCGGCGTCGCACTACGATAACGCTCAAAACCGCGGCAACAACCAGCAGAACTCCGATGATGATGTAGTTAATTGTCAAATCCGGTCTGGTCAGGTCCGTTCCATCGGCCTGTAACAGCAGGGCAGCCAGGAATTGCATGGGGGTCTCCTTCTTTATCTGGATGTAAAAATTCGTTTATTTGATCAATTATTTCCAATCGCGCCGAAGAGGTCAAAGATTCGGATCATCGCCGGCCCCATCAACACAATGAACAGCGCCGGAAAGATAAATAAGAGCAGGGGAAAAATCAACTTGATGGCGGCCTTGGCGACCAGTTCTTCGGCGCGCTGTCGGCGTTTGGTTCGCATCGAATCGGCGAAGACGCGGAGCGATTCAGCGATCGAAGTACCGAACCGGTCGGTCTGGACAAGCATTGCAACCAGGGATTTCAGGTCATTGACGCCGGTCCGGTCGCCCAGGTTTCTGAGCGCCTCGTCGCGCGGTTTTCCGGCGCGAATCTCACGATTGGTCACTGCCAGTTCGTTCGACAGATCGGGCTCGACTATCTCCATTTCACGCCCGACCCGCTGCAGTGCGGCATTGAGTCCGAGGCCCGCTTCGACGCAGACAACCATCAGGTCAAGTGCATCCGGCAATGCGCGTGTGATGCGTGACTGACGGTTCGAAATCTTGCGGGACAACATAAACGACGGCAAAAACAGCCCGTAACCGAGCGCCACCGCGGTCAATCCGATGGTCGAGGTGTCGACAGGCTTACCCAGGATAACCGTCAGGAAAAAGAAGGTGATCGCAGGCATGGCCAGCCCGGTGAACAAACGGATGGCGCGATAGATGGCGACGGCGGACTCGCCGATATAGCCTGCGCGGATGAGCCGCCGTCTCAGCCGGCGCACATTCCGCGGCGACGGAGGCAGCAAGTCGACTATCGGTTTGGCAACCCTTTCGACGAAGACTGTCGAATACGGCTGCGAAACGGCCTCTTCCGTGACGCGGGGATTGATCTCTTTCAAACGCGTCTGGACGGGATCCGCGGGACGCACAAATAACCAGTACCCGGCCATGACAATGCTTCCGACGGTCAGCGCAATCGTTGCGAAAAGCAGTATAGTTGATGGTTCCATAACGTCGAATCTCTTATCCCTGTTCCATTTTTCCCGGGCTCAGATCATCAGCTGAACAAAACGGCGCCATTAAATATCGATATCCACGATCTTCCTGATGATCAGCCAGCCGATAATCTGCATGATTACTCCGGTGGCGAGGATATAGACCCCGTTCGGATGATCATAAAGCGTCTTCATATAGCTTGGATTGACCAGGTTGATCCAGAAAAAGAGGAAGAAAGGCAGCGCGCTGACGATGTATCCCGACAACCGTGCCTGTGCTGACTTGACGCGAATTTCGCCCTGAATGCGGAATCGCTCGCGAATCGTGTGGCTGATGTTGCGTAACACCTCTGAAAGGTTGCCGCCGATTTCGCGCTGGATCAGCACGGCCGTAACGCACAGCTTCAGATCGAGGATCGGCACGCGCTCGACCAGGTTCTCGAGCGCCGATTTGATGTTCAAACCCAGGTTCTGTTCTTCGTATGTCTTGCCGAATTCACGCGCGATCGGATCCGGCATCTCGGTCGCCACCATCTGCAACGCCGAGCTGAAGCTGTGTCCGGCCTGCAGCGATCTGACCATCAGCTCGAGAGCGTCCGGAAGCTGCTCCAGAAATGAATGGAATCGGCGACGACGCCTGTGACGGACATACATCAACGGCGCAAACATGACCACGATCGTGATGATCAGCATCGCCACCAGCGAGCGCGAAAAGAAGAACGTGATCAGTCCGACGACAAACCCCGAGACCATGCTGTAGATGACGAACCTGTAAACGCTGATCGTCATATCGGCCTGACGCAACACGTTCTGCAACTGTGTAAAGATCTCGAACTTGATCAGGGTGCGATGGAAGACCGGCACAGTACTGAGCAGCTCGTCTTTGAGGAGCTGCATCTCGCGCTGGCTGGCGCCGCCTCGCTCCTGCACCAGTTGCTTCATGCGCTCATCGATGCGTCGGCGGTATTCGTCCGTATCCCGGCTGACGAAGAAATAGATCGCCACCGTCAGAAATATGAACGCGAAGATGATCGGTACGAAAAGTATTCCCATGGCAGTAGAAAGTAGAAAGTAAAAAGTAGAAAGTAGAAAGTTAAAAAGCAGTCTGTGTGAAATGATATGGCGCCGAAACACTAATCAGCCGATCCCCATACTTTCTACTTTCTACTTTCTACTTTTTACTGAGTTAAAATCCCGGTTCAAAAATATGCGGGGGAAGTTTGAATCCGTACTGTTCGAGGCGCTCTGAGAATCGCGGGCGGATGCCCGTGGGCCTGAACTGTCCGACGACTTCTCCGCGCGGGCCGACGCCGGTGCGAACGAAGCGGAATATCTCCTGCATGGTGATGATCTCGCCTTCCATGCCTAGAATCTCGGAGACGCTGGTGACCTTGCGAGAACCATCTCCCATACGAGATACCTGAATGATCACGTTGATCGCCGAGCTGACCTGCTGGCGCATGGCCTTGTCGGAGATGCGCAGGTTGGCCATGGCGATCATGGTTTCAAGACGGGCCAGCGCATCGCGCGGCGAATTGGCGTGAATCGTCGTCATGCCTCCGTCGTGACCGGTGTTCATAGCCTGCAACATATCGATCGCTTCGTCGCCGCGGACCTCGCCGACGATGATGCGATCGGGGCGCATGCGCAGTGCGTTTCGCAGCAGGTTGCGCTGCGTGACTTCTCCCTTGCCCTCGATATTCGGCGGACGCGTTTCGAGACGAACGACGTGCGGTTGTTGAAGCAGCAATTCGGCCGAATCTTCGATCGTCACGAGACGCTCATCGATCGGGATGAATCCCGAAAGGCAGTTGAGCATGGTCGTCTTACCTGCGCCGGTGCCGCCGGAGATGAGTATGTTGAGGCGCGCTTTAACGCATGCTTCGAGCACCTGCACGAGCTGCGGAGTGAGGGCCTTCAACTCGACGAGATTCTTGATCGTCAGTGGATCGGCGCCGAAGCGGCGAATCGAGAGGATCGGTCCATCGATCGAGAGCGGAGGAATGATCGCGTTGACGCGGGACCCATCTTCGAGACGTGCATCGACCATGGGCGATGATTCATCGACACGGCGCCCGATTCGCGAGACGATCCGGTCGATGATCTGCATCAGATGCGCATCGTCACGAAATGTCGCCTCGACCCTTTCCAGCTTACCACGACGTTCGATAAAGACGTTGCGGTGACCGTTGACCAGGATGTCTGAGACCGTTTTGTCAGCCAGCAGCGGTTCGAGCGGGCCAAGACCGAAAAGCTCATTGAGAACATCGACCTGAACGCGTTCGCGCTCCATGCCGCTGAGCGGCACGTTCTCTTCATCAAGAATTACACCGATCACCTTCTTGACATCGTTTTGAACAGCGGCCGGATCGGCATTCTCCAGTTTCGTCAGATCGAGCTTGTTGATCAACTTGCGGTGGACCCGCATCTTGATGTCCTGAAGCTCGTTCGATTCCCGCACACCGGCTCGCGCTGCAGTCCCGCTCTGCTGTTCCTGTAATCTGGTTTTAAGTGACATAGCCATAATTTTTATCGGGGCAGTAGCACGCCGGGAGGGGGAGGGGGTTATCAACCCCGGCTGTCATTAATAAATGTTCGGGGATAAATGTTCGGGCGCCTGCCCGAATCAGCCTTTTCTGCTGAAGAGATCCAGCAACCCTGTCTTCTTTGGCGGGCGCCGGGCAATGTCGGTTTCGACCTGGGGTCGAACGCCAGTCAGCTTGCTCGCCAGATTCGCGAAATCGGTCACGATCCGGGACTGGGTCTTCGAGATGACGAGCGGCTCACCCACATTGATCGATCCGATCGCCGCCTGATAGTCGTTGGCGATGGTCGCAAATACGGGGGTCTCCAGCACTTTTTCAATCTGCTTGATGTCGAATTCCGGCGTCTTCGTATAACGGTTGATGACGACCTTGATTCGACTGCGGTCATAACCGAGGCGCGTGAAAATATCGAGCGTGCGTTTGGCGCTGCGAATCGCAGGGATATCTAGCGTCAGCAGCAGCAGCAGATCATCGGCGGCATCGAGAGCCGAGATCGTGGTCTCATTGAGTATGCGTGGCGGATCGATGACCACATAATCAGCCTGACCGCGAAGGAGAGCGATCGAGCGGGTTATATGTTCGACTCGGACATCCTCATCCTTGCCGATCTCCGTCGGCGCAGCCAGCAGGCTCAAATACTTCGACCGCTGAGTCAGATAGCTGGCTATCAGCTGATCATCCAGTCTGTCGAAGTTGCGCACCACATCGTGAATCGAATAATGCGGTTCGAGCCCGAGAAAGAGCGGCTGATCGCCCGCCTGCAGGTTGAGATCGATGATGCAGGCCCGCTTGCGGGTCAGCCGTGCCAGACTTGCGGCCAGATTCGCGGTAACGAATGTCGTGCCGCATCCGCCCTTACTGGCGAAGACGGCGATCACCCGCCCGAGATGTGATTCCTCGGGTCTGATCACTGTCTGCTCGATTTTGGCAAAGACCGATGCGATCTCGGATTCGACCAGGGGTTGACGCAGAAACTCGGTCGCGCCCGATCTGAAAGACTGGAGGATGATGTCCGGCGAACTGTCTTCGCTCGAACAGATCACCGCCGTCTCCGGTATCTCCTGATGAATCCTTTCAACAAGCTGAAAGCTGTGATTCAGATCTCCGTTGAGCAGAACCAGCGCAGCCTGCGGGCGCAGCCGATTCAACTCATCCAGCACCTGTGGAGCATTCGGCAGTTCCGCCACAATCGCGAGCGGGGTATGGCTCGCACTGCGGAGGCGCGTCCTCTCCTGCGGATTCAGGCTCCGACCGATAACAACGACTGAAATCGCTTTTGACACTGCCTTCGTTTCCTTACTAGTGATCTCTCACTCCGATACAATTTTGCAGATCCGGTTTGACCCTCGGGATCGTCGCCACATCCGCTTTCCGACAGCCCTGCGCAAGGAATGATTATATTCCTCGCAGAGACGAAACTCCATCGAAAATTCCAGGCTTTCCACTCGGGCTCCGGATATCGAATCAAGGGAGCGATAAGGTCGTTGCAATTTTCAATGGGGGATCAATCTTTACCGATCATTCATCATCAACGCAACAGCTGAACGGATTGAGGCAGCCATCCACGGCTGAACGACGGTAAGCTGTCGACACCGAAGTTGGTTGCATCGATCGGCGTGCCGCCTGAGATGATCTCGCGAACAAAAAAGCCCTGGATCGATCCGTCGGCCTGCACGCTCTCCAGAAAAAACAGTCCGAAATTGGTCACCCGGAGCACATTCGATGTCGGGTTCCTGACCAGCTCCAGTGGATTGAAGAGCAGGACGGGAATGATCGCCGCATGCGTATTGGGTCCGGGATAACTTGCGCTTTTAATGTATAAATACTGGCTCTTGACACTCAGGTCTATCGAATCGTTGGTTCTTCCCTTGAGCGACTGCAAGCCGACGCGAACCTGATCGTAAATCGTGAAATCGGCCGAAGAATAGACAGGCATATCCTGGCCGACACGAATCTGCCCGCAATAGCCGAAGTTGGCCAGATCTCCGACCGACAAAGCATCGAAGGTCGTTTGCGGCAGTGTGGAAAAGTCGGCGACGCGGTAAAAGTCCCGCTTGAAATCGACATACTGTCCCATGATCGTGACATTGCCGACTTCTGAGATAAGCTGAGTATCGCGCACCCCCGTCACACTGGCCCCGATCGCAGACAGCCCGTCGACGTATGGATAGCCGTTGCGAGCGCCGGCAGCGAATCTCGATCTATAAAAATCGCCGTTCTGATCGGGCAGGTTGAAGCCCCCGCGACTCGGATCGCCGACGTAACGAACTATGTTGCTGGCATCATAGAAAGAATCCGGCAGCAGCAGCGGTCGCCAGCACGAGGCCATCGTTCCCGTCCCGCCGTCAACCGGATAGATCGACGCAGTCGAGGCCGCGGCCATGTTGATGCTGTTTACACCGAAGATCCCGGCGAAGAGCAGCGCCGTGTCGATCTGGGTATTAATGACCACTCTCGGAGGATCGGTGCTCGTGTCGATCGTAACAGCGTTCGGATCAAGAACGATGTTGTTGTTATTACCCTGGCCGCTGTTCGGAGCGGGATCGGTATATCGCCGAACCTGATTGTAGCCGGCATATTGAACGGCCATTCCCTGAACGATCGAGTTCTGATGGGGTGAATTGAGATCGGACTCGATCGTCACGCGCAAACCGGCAGCCGCGGCAATGGCCGCGGCATCGATGCCGTTCTGATACTGGTTGCGGGCGCTGAAGACATATCCAAGATCGATCGACAGCGCGGACAATCCGATCATGGCCGTGATCATGACCGCTGTCAGCGCCATGATCGAACCGCGCTGACGCCGCAACCTCATCACCAGCCCCTCGGAATTCCCTTTTTTCCCGAATCTTCTGAACATACTTTTCATGGCACGCTTACCTCTCAGCTACTATAAATGCCATCACTTTGGAAGATAAAGATCAGGGTTTGGGGGGAGATTTCTCCTTCTTCGCATCGGCTTTTTCTTCAACCTTCGCCGGTACGACAGGACCGGCGGGGCCTACCGGACCTGCTGGAACTGATGGCGCCGGCACGAAATTGGCGGCGGCGACTGGAGCGACCGTTGAACCTGCAGGTGTCGCGACCGGTGCCGGAACCTCTGCCTGCGGACCGTCATCTCCGGGCTTGCGCGGGACCGAATGACCCGATTGACCCTCGATCGAGCTGGCAGGCGTTGGCGCCAGAGCACTCGATCCGACGGGTTTCAACTCGCTCACGCCGGGCAGGCGCGGCAGCTGATCGGGATTGAGCGGCTCGACTATCTTGACCGTCGCCAGGAAGAGCAGTTCTGTCTCGTTGCGCTGGAAACTGCGGCTCTTGAACAATTCGCCGATGATCGGAATATCGCCGAGCAGCGGGATCTTCGAGAGGTTGACCCGCTCGCTGTTGTCGATCAAACCGGCCAGGGCAAAGCTCTGACCGTCGCGCAACTCGAGCGTCGTCTTGGCGCGCCGGACCCTCAAGCCCGGCACGACAATCCCTGAAATCGCCACGCCGGCCGTGAAATCGAGGCTCGACACCTCCGGAGCCAGCTCCAGCCTGATGTGATTCTCGTCGATGATCGTCGGTGTGAAATCGAGCTTGACGCCGAACTCCTTGAAAACTACGGTAATCGCGCTCTGCCCGGCGTTCAACGACTGGATAATCGGGATCGGGAACTCGCCGCCGGCCAGGAAACTGGCTTTCTGCCCGTGCATCGCAATCAGGTTAGGCTCGGCCAGATCCCGCAGCGCGCCACGCGAGTGAAGCGCCCTGATGAAAGCCAGTGCATCCGGATTGCCGAGGAACAGATTGAGCGTCGACCCGAGTGTAAAATTGAGCGGTCTATCTATGCCGGGAGCAAAATTCACACCATTGAGCGTTCCCGGCCCATTCGAGCTGACGTACGCCGGAAGGGTGCGGTTGTTGATGCCGTATGCCGTCGACAGTTCGCGCAGGACCGAGCGGTTGACTTCGGCCACGCGGATCTGCAATTGCACCTGAGCGGCATCGAGCACCGGCGCCTTGACCAGGTTGGTCACCTTCAAACCGGCCGCCTCGATGATCTTCTGAACCTGCTCGGCGAGCTCAGGCCTTGTCACGCTTCCTGAAATGACCACCGAATTGTTCGCCTGTGAAAGCTGGATGTTCTCTTTCGGAAAGAGGATCTTGATCTGATTGTCGATCAGCGACAGGTTGACCTGGACGTAGATGTCAAAGACCAGCATCCTGTCCGGCAATCCGCCGGGCCGCTTCTGCCATGCCACCAGATTGACCTGTCCGAATGTCAGACCATTGACCAGCGCCTGTTTGGGCGAGATCGGCACGACCTCAGCGATCTTCGGATCGGAGATCGACAGCCTTTCATACTCTTCATCGAACTCGATCAATCTCGACTGCCCGACCAGCACGTCGATCTTGATCGCTTGCGCGTTGTTCGAGAAGTTGGCTCTCAGCGTAGACTTTTCCTGTGCGCCTGCGGCCTTCTCAATCGCGAGGCCTAACGTGAGGCCGATCGCGACCGTAAGCGCGATCATCAACATCGTTTTCATGCCTCGAACAATGCCTCGATCTGCAGGGTGTACCCTGAGAGAGTGTTTGCAGATTCTTTGATTCATAACGTCTCCTGATATTAAGGCTGTAAATTCCGATGCCGGCATCCAGTTTGTCAGCCTGTGGGGGGACGGTGGGAGAAAGTAGTTAGTAGAAAGTAGAAAGTAAAAAGTAGAAAGACGGATCGCGCGGCTCTAATCCCGCAAAAATCCTGTATTCTCCTTCATGACAACTCTCTCTCCATTCTTTCTACTTTCTACTTTCTACTTTTTACTTTCTACTCCTAAGGCACCATCTCAACACGGGTACGTTTGGCGCCTTCGATCAATTCGATTGTCGGGCCGCGAGGCCCAACCTTGATGGTCGGGGTCGAACCCTGCTGGTTCGGACCATTGATATAGAAATTGAATGGGGGCGGTGTCGAACCGGGTCGCGGTCCGAAGCCGCCGGCGGCATTGCGTGAACCGATCATAGAGCGCTGTTCGAGCGCGACATCGTTGAGAACATCGCGTCGGGTGGCTCCGGGGGTTTGCTCGATGATCTGATCGGTCGCGTTGCGAATCGACAACTGGAGCCGGCCCTCGGCTTCAGCGAGTTTGAGCTTTTCAGCCTGTCCCGGCGTCACTTCAAGCGTGACGGTATTGACGAGAGCAGGTTTGCCGTCCGGTTTGGTCTGCATCTGCTGGCCGCCCGCCATGACTCGAACTTTTTGCAGGATGACCTTCGAGACCTGCTTGGCCCCGTCGATCTGCGGCGTCATGATCGCGATCACATCGACATACGAGCCTGGCGCGACGAATCCGCCGACGCTGCTCGCCTCATCCACGCGCACCGAAACGGCACGCATTCCGGCCGGAGTAACGCCCGACAGACCTGGCTGCGCTCCGAGCCCCGACAACTGACGGTCGATGATCGGTGTCTTGGCAGTGATATCGGTCACGGCGACCCGGCCAATCACCTCTTCGCGCCGGATCATCGCTTTCTCAGGAAGCAGCTTTTTCGGATACGGCACTACCTGAATTTGCGTCTCTTCGATCTTCGTGCCGAGCGGTATGTCCGTCGTCGCTATGACGACATTTGTCTCCTGTTGGGAGATCTCCTGATTGACCCGATTTCTCAAATATATCTGTGCCGCATAAATCGAAAGCAATCCGAAGAAGACCGCACCGGCAAGAGCCAGCAGGAAGCGTCTGTTCATCGTTATTGACTCCTTATCTCGTAACTCCTCATCCCGAACCACCACCCATGTGTGGCCTCAATTCAGGATGCCATCTCATTCATGATCCATATAACAGGTCACGCCCATTGCAATCCCGGTGCCCGTATACTGATTATTGGTATTATTGAACATGTTGAGGACCAGCGGGAGCGCTGTGTCGAAGTTGTGCGTGATCTGAATTCCTACGCGATCACCCCGTTTACCATTACTGTAGTTCTGTTCCAGAACGTCGTCACCTGTGTTGTATGTGGCGTCATTACCCGGTGTGATGCGGACGACGGTGACCTGCGTGCCCGCTCCTGTCGGAACGCCGGAACTGTTCAAATAAGAGTTGACGCGGGTGACAGCCGCCTGCTGGACGACGTCCTCTGAATTGTAGATCAGGCCGGCGCCATAGGGCAGGACGAGCACCCTCGCCCCTTCGCGGGCTGCAATCGTGAGGGCCTGCTTGACAGCCCAGGCACGTCCGATCTCGATGATCGAAAATACGAGCGCGAAAAAGATCGGCAGCAGCACCGCGAACTCGACCATCGACTGGCCACGCTGGACAATCCTCCGCCGGAGATTCCGATTTTTCACTGCTTTTCGGTCGTATCGTCTCATCAGCATCTTCACTTCGATACGCTCCATATTCAGGCGCCACGCTTCATCGAGCAACTGGCTCGAACCAGAACCCGGCTGAAACTGCTCGCGAAGTTGCCGAGCGGAAGTTCAAACGGGTATAGAACGGTCACCGTCAGAACCTGCGAATTGTTGCTGACAATGTTCAGCGAATTCGTAAATGCGCGATTGTCCTCGGCATAAAAAAAGACCTGGCTCCCATCGAAACCGTTGTTGGTCACATACTGTCGAACGACCGGCATGACATATTTCTGGAAATTGAATGAATCCCTGCGATTCGGGTCGCATGCCGGCGGCGAGCAGTTGTTGTTATCGCCTCCCGGAGGGTTCTTGGCCCACACACGAGCCCCCTCATAGGCCGCTCCGTAGAGCACCATCTGGAGGTTGAAGCCCTGGGCGATGAAGGCCACGCCGACGAGCATGATGAATAGCACCGGCACGATCAGGGCGAATTCAAGCAGCGACTGCCCTTCTTCCCCTCTTCGCCGATAGACACCATGACGGGAATACTGCTTCATAGTCATCCTCACCATATTGCTCATGCCGATCTTCAATTGCACTTTATTCGATCTTCCGGTCATAAAAAGGAATGCTTATGACCGTTTGCCGGGGGGAAGGAATAATGTATCGATCAAAATTGAGGGGCGTTGTGATTTAACAACGGGGTCGACCTACGCGTGAGCCATGAGGGTAGCTCAGACGTTTTCGATTCTCACTTTTTTGTCAAGCTCCCCACAAATCGCTCCCGCCTGAACTTCAACGCAGAAAACCGGTGAATGCTGCAATCAGAGATCCGATTGCTATCGCCACACCGAACGGCGTTTTGACCGATTCGATCGCGGAATCGTCCTGCGAATCGAGGCGAATCGCGTATAACTTCAGACCGGGCATGAAGAATCCTGCGAAATCCCACCAGACTCGGCGAAACCTGAGCCAGGTGAGCCGCAGCTTGCCTTCCTTGATTACGGCAAATGCTGCGAAAACAGGATAGCACAAAACCGTGGCGAGCAAAGCTCGAAATACATCCGTCGCTCCCAGAAAGGCGCCGACAGCCATGAGGAATTTGACATCCCCAGCCTTCATGCCACCGACCATATAAGGTATCAGGAGCAGCACAAAAGCCAGCCCGAGCCCTTTCAGTCCGAACAGCAGCCCCTCCCATCCGCGTAGTCCCAGGTTGAAAGCCAACCCGACCAGTGCGGCCGGAAAAACGATGATGTTCGGTATTCGACGCGATCGCAGATCAGACCATGCAATCGCAGCGACGAAAACGATCAGTGTTACTGCCCACGCGGTACCTATCCAATCCATTTATCTCCCCTGAGGTCTAATTGGATCGACTCAGGCGCCACAATTAAGTAACTGACGGGCTTGTCAATCAGATACTGTCAGTTACTGGCAGATATTGCCCAACAATCGAGCGGATATCGCACCTTCGAATTCTCGACCCTGTATTTGCCTGCATCAGCCGGCGAAATGGGAAACAGCGCCTGCGGCCAGATCCTGATTGGATCAGCCATCGGACTCTGGATTCATATTCACATGTCCACAATGTCTCTCAAGCTGCTCGAGATCTTGTGTTTAGCTGAGCATTCAGGCTGAACAGCCGGCAGTCGCAAACCACCGGCCAGAAAGCCGTACAATCGGGAAAGCCACTCGGTGAGGTGCGGTCTTGAGGTCGGGATCACTTCTCAATATCTACCCAACAGTATGAGATAAAAAACAGGGCAACGAACCATCTGTCGGGCTGGAAGCTGATTCAGCGATTTCTATCGCAGGCTCTCGAAACGAGAGCGAGATGGCAACCAGGTCAAATTTTCAGGGTCAAGTTTTTTCAGACGCGCTTACGAAATCGCGTTATTCGCAGTCGTCAGTCTGTCGTTGATCTTGCTGAAGATGGAACTGATGCTCTGTCCCATCGCGGTCAGAACAAACACGGCCGCTGCGCCGATCAGAACCAACAACAACGAATATTCAACGATATCCTGCCCTTGCTCATCCTTCAGAAACTCTTTGATCATAGATTCCTCCAATTTTTCTGATTTTTAAAACCTGTAGCACCAATGATGTACATTCAGATAATTTGGTTGCGCGGATGTAACTCAGGGGATGATTTAGTTGAATCCGAAAAAACAACCATTACTTCGGTGAAGACGGTTGATGCGTCTCGAATTATCATAATCGCCGAACCAACCTTCTACAAGCACTTACCATACATTATACGCCGAAAATTGCAAGTCGCAGACGAGACCTGAGCCTTCGGGCATGCCTCTCCCCTGACAAACACTTCAGCAAGCGAGAATTAGGGGAAAGGGGCTCGATGCTATAAAAGACCGTTTGGGGATTAATGATGGACCCTGAATCCGCCGGACTTTGGGGGATCCGGGTCTGGAGCAGAGATGCAGGTGTATTCTTGCCACAATTCCATAAAATGATCAAGCAAAAACTTCAGTCGAAAAATTAACTGCTCTGCTAACCAGGTTTTTTAAGATTTTCAACGCCAAGCACGCCAAGCCGGCCAAGAGGGTTTCAACGCCAAGTACGCCAAGACAGCCAAGAGTTAAACGCCAGCCAAGAGATTATAAGAAGTGATGATTCGCAGTAATATCCATTTCGCCGATAGCACAATCAAATATGCTAATCACATCATTCTCATTTAAATCCCTTGGCCGACTTGGCGTTCTTGGCGTTGAATCCTTGGCTGTCTTGGCGTGCTTGGCGTTGAAAATCTTAAAAACCATAGGTTTCAGAGTATTATCGGCACTCCATGTTAGCAGCCGTAACGATTCATCTTCCACATGACAGTGGCGAAACCGGCGCTGATCTGCGATCATCCGGGCTAAACTTCCCCCGGCAGCATCAGAATATGAACAATTCGTCGACCGAAAAAAATCGAAGAGATAAACAGACCGCCCTGCGATCGATATTGAAATTGTGCGGGATCTGGCTTGCGCTGAGCCTGGCGCTGACACTGCCGCGAACAGTTCAACCGGCGTATGGTATACAGGGAGATCTGACGCTCCACTACCATATCACACGATCGTATGCGCAGAGTGTCGAGGAGGGAGACCTGCTTCCGCGATGGGCCGGGCTGCTCGATGGAGGTCGCGGCGATGCGCTCTTCACCTTTTACCCGCCGCTCTCGTATGCCTTGAGCGCGATCCCGATGGTCTTATTCGGGCTGAGCACGCTCGATTCTCTCAAGCTGGTCTCGGTTCTGACGATTTTTCTGGCGCAGTTGAGCGCGTGGCTGCTGGCGCGAGAGTTCTTCGACCGGCGGCGGAGTCTGATTGTATCAAGCCTTTACGTGCTGCTGCCGGCCTATCCGCTGATCGCGCTTCACAGGGCTTTTTTCGCCAACGGGCTGGCGCTCGGGCTGGCGCCACTGGCATTGCTCGGCGCATGGAGGCTGCTCACGGGAGAGAGGGTCGAGCGGGGCCTCGCGATTTTTCTGGCGAGCATGTCGGCGGTAGTCCTGTCGCATGCCATTACGGCCTATCTGACTGGCGTGACGATCGGATTGATGGCCCTGGCACTGTTTAAACGGACCGGATGGCGCGGAATGCTGCGGCTTGCGGGCGCGGGTCTCGGCGCGATGGCGCTGACTGCATTTTTCTTATGGCCGCAGTTCATCGAGCGAAACTGGGTCCAACTCGGCCTGCAGGTCGTCCAGCAGGATTTCAGAAACTATTTTCTGTTCGCCACTGCGCCGGATGCGACGAAGTACCGGCAGGCCTGGGCCAACGTCAATTACGTCACCAGTCTGGTCATCCTGAGCCAGACGTTGACGGGGCTTCTGCTGGCAGCAATTGCAGGTCGCGCTTCCCTGCTCTTCAAAAAAACCGAGCGACTGAATGAGCCGGCAGTGAGTTTGTCCGGATTCGGATTGCTGGTTGTACTTTTCGGGCTACTGATTGCGGCGCCCTGGTCGGAACCTCTCTGGCGATATCTTCCGGGGCTGAAGTTCATCCAGTTCCCATGGAGGTTTCAGCCCTATGTCTCACTAGCCACGGGATTGCTTGCCGCTTCAGCGACACTTGAGTGGGGAGGTCTCAGGCGCAGGCCTCGGTTGCTGATCTCCGCGCTGCTGACATGGCTGGTCATCGTCAACGCAGTCTTCACCTTCATGTTCGTCCGGTTGAATGAATCCGGCATATCAAGAGATCAGGTCTCGAATCTGCTCGGCGGCGCCGGCGCTCAAGCCTTCAATGCCATCACAATCGAGGAGGGGCGAAAGCTGCAAAACGAGGACGACCTGAAATATGTCCCGTATACTGCCAATCAGATCTATTTTCGACCGCCCGGCTCGGCGTTCACACTCTATCCTCCTGCCAAACGTCCAGGTGGAATTGAACCTGTCGACGGAACGGCAAAGCTGTTGATCAATATTAATAAGATAACGCACAGGGAGTACAGTTTTGAGAGCGAAACTCCGGTTCGCCTGCGAATCGCGACGCATGCCTACCCGCACTGGGTTGTCAGACTGGATGGACGCGAAATCCCTGTCGAAAAAGAATCCGGTAGCGGCCTGATGCTTGTCGATGTTCCGGCGGGGGATCATAAACTGGCATTGAATTTCGAGGTTCGAGAGATCTCCGAACGAATCGCGCGGTGGATTTCAATCGGGGCGTGGCTCCTGCTGGCGGGGTGGATAGGATGGAGACGATCAGGAATATATTTGAAACGCCAAGACAGCCAAGGATTCAACGCCAAGGACGCCAAGCAGGCCAAGAGGGTTTAAACGCCAAGGACGCCAAGACAGCCAAGTGATTTAATTGAGAATAATGTGATCAGCATAATTGATTGTGCTTTTGGCGAAATGGATATTACAGCGAATCATCACTTCTTATAATCTCTTGGCCAACTTGGTGTCCTTGGCGTTGAATCCTTGGCAGTCTTGGCGTCCTTGGCGTTGAAAATCTTAAAAAACTTAGGTTACAGAGTATTCATGGCCATAGATGACACGACGAAGCGGATTTTGAGTTACTGGCTGGTGACGCGGATCGGTCTTTCGGTCTGGGCGGCGCTCTGTTCGACGTTCGTGCCACTGACCGAACTGGAGAAGAGGGGTCGGACTCTGGCCGCCAGGAGATTCGATCACAAGTTGGCTGGCCCGGTTGACGCTCTCGCCGTGGGACCGCTGGGATGTTGAATATTTTTACAGGATCGCGGCATATGGCTATCGCCCGGACGACGGCACGCTGACATTTCACCCGCTCTATCCGATGCTTGGGCGTGCGACCGGCTGGCTGCTGGGAGGGAATTTCCTATTCGGACTTTTTCTGGTCAGCAATCTCTGCACGATATTTTTTCTGATCTATCTCGAAAAACTGATCCGGCTGGATCTTTCCGAGAAAGAATCGTATCGCGCAGTCTTCTACTTCCCGTTTCTGCCGGCAGCGATGGTCATGTTCGCCCCGTACACAGAGCCGCTTTTTCTGCTTTGCAGCGTGCTCGCGATCTGGATGGCAAGGCAGCGTCGCTGGTGGATGGCCGGCCTGTTCGGAGGGCTCGCTTCACTGACGCGGCAGCAGGGGATTCTGCTGCTGGCTCCGCTGGCGTGGGAGTTCTGGGAGGCAAACGAAAGATCGATCAGAACAGTCGTGAGCCGATGGAGGGCCGCGCTGGGCCTGGCGCTGACTCCGCTGGGGCTGCTCTCGTGGACCGCTTACCGGTCGCTCGCCCTGAGCGATGTGAGGATCGACTGGAGCAATCCGCAGACCATCTTTTACGGCCTGCTGGTCAGCCCGAGCGCGGCTCAGGTAGTGCCGGGTCAGCGCATGGCCTCTCCCTGGGAGGCGTTTCGGATCGCCCTCGGACATTCGGATTCGCCGACGATCATCGACCTCGCCTCCGGCGTCTTGCTGCTGCTGCTCTTCCTGGCGGGAGCGCGCATGATCTGGAGACTGCGACCGTCATATTTCATCTACACGCTGGTCATCTTGCTGATCGGTTTTTCGCTGACAACAGGAACCCGGCACGCTTACCTTGGACTGCCGCGTCACGTGATGGTAGCGTTTCCGCTGATTCTGCCGTTTGCGATCTGGGGGAAAAGGCCGGTTGTGCACTGGCTGGTCTCGGGGCTGGGACTGATCTGGCTGTTGGCGACGACGTCGTTTTACGCTTTCGAGCTGATCTGGCTACCGTGATTGATCCTTTTCGGTTCGTGTTATAATTCCTGTCTTTATGAGTGAGCTGTCAGGAATCTATCTTCATATTCCCTTTTGTGCGACACGCTGCCATTACTGCAATTTCGCGACCGGCGGCTATGAAAGCGACATCGCGCGGCGCTATGTCGCGGCCCTCATCGAAGAGATCGGGCGGACGCGTTTCGAAGAACCTTCGATGCGATCGGTCGATACAATCTATCTTGGGGGTGGAACTCCGACGACCCTTTCGATCGATCAGCTTGCGGCGATTCTGGATGCCTGCCGCAAAACCTTCGATGTCACGACGGATGCCGAGATCACATGCGAAGCCAATCCCGGATCGATCGACCTGGATTATTTGAAGGATCTGCAAACAGCTGGCATCAATCGGCTGAGTTTCGGGGTTCAGTCGTTCGATGACGGCGAACTGCAGATGATCGGGAGAACGCATTCATCCGAAGAGGCGCGTGAAGCGGTCCGGCTGGCTCGTCAGGCCCGGTTCCAGAACCTGAGCATCGATCTGATCGCCGGGTTGCCCGAACAGACGATGGACACGTGGCAACGCAACCTTGACGAAGCCTTCGCTCTGGAACCCGATCACATTTCGGTTTACATGCTCGAGTTATACAAGGATGCACCGCTGCTGCATCGTGTCGAACGCGGCGAACTTCGCGCGATCGACGAGGAACTGACCGTCGAGATGTATTTCGCACTCAAGGACGAGGCGGAAAAACGCGGGTTCGATCATTACGAAATCTCGAACTGGGCCCTTCCCGGCTCCGAATCCAGGCATAATTTGAAATACTGGACAGGCGCGCCGTACATGGCATACGGCGTCTCGGCGGCCGGTTACGACGCTATATCGCGCTGGTCCAATACAAGAAACATTCATGAATATCTTGATAAAATCGAGAGCGGACAGTCCGCCGTCATGGAAAACATCTCACTCGATGACGATGACAAGCAAAGCGAATCGATCTTCCTGAAGCTGCGACTGAAAGGCGGAGTCGATCTGAACGAACACCGGCTCCGATTCGGCGTCGATGTTCGATCGCGCTACAGGGAAGAGATCGACCGCCTGCTCGATGCCGGGCTGATCGAGTTCGATGGCGACAGGATGAGAATCTCGCGCAAAGGCCTGGTGCTGGCCAACGAGGTCTTCGCCGAATTTGTATGAAGAAATCATCCACAAAGGTCACGAAGGAAACACGAAGTGAAAACACCCATTTTTTCCGCTCAGCATCATGTCTATGCTGGAATCGTTTTCGAACCTTCTCTTTACCTTCTTTGTGTGTCCTTTGTGTCCTTTGTGGATGATTTCTTCGCGAATATTTTCACTTTGAATTTCATATGAAACTGATCGATTTAAGAAGCGACACGGTGACGAAACCGACCGAGCGCATGCGACGTGCGATGGCTGAGGCAGAGGTTGGCGACGATGTCTACATGGAAGATCCGACAGTGCTACGTCTGCAGGAGAGAGCGGCCGAGCTAACGGGAAAGGAGGCGGCTCTCTTCGTCCCGTCCGGGACGATGGGCAATCAGATCTGCATCAAGCTCCACTCGAGACCTGGAACCGAGGTCGTGCTTGAAGAACGGAGCCACATCTTCAATTACGAGATGGGCGCTTCAGCGCTGATTTCAGGGGTTACGCTGCGTCCTGTCCGCGGAGAAGACGGCTTGCTCGACTGGCAGAAGGTGAACGCGGCGATTCACCACAACGCCGCGTACTATGTCACGCCAACCTCGATGATCGCTCTTGAAAACAGTCACAATATGGCCGGCGGATCGGTCATGCCACTCGGCATTGCCGATGAGATCTGCGCCGGCGCCAGGGCACTGGGGTTGAAGACGCACCTCGATGGAGCGCGCATCTTCAACGCTTCCATAGCGCTCTCGACGACCGTGGCCGAGATCGCGCGCCCTTTCGATACGGTGATGTTCTGTCTCTCGAAAGGTCTCGGAGCACCTGTCGGATCGATGATTGCAGGATGCCGGGATCTGATCCGCGAAGCCGTCAGCCTGCGCAAGCTGCTCGGCGGCGGAATGCGTCAGGTCGGAGTCCTGGCGGCTGCCGGTCTGGTCGCGCTGGATGAATCTCCGGGGGTTCTGCCGGACGATCACGCCAACGCTCAGCGTCTGGCAACGGGTCTGGCTCAGATCCGCGGACTCAAAATCGATCCCGAAAAAGTGCAGACCAATATCGTGATTTTCGATATTTCCGAGACAGGAATGACAACTTCGCAGCTTACAGTCGAACTGAAAGCTCGCGGTGTGCTGGCCAACGGCATCAACCCGCGTGAGATGCGTATGGTGACGCATTACGACGTCAGCCTGGAAAAGATTGAAACGACCCTCGGGATCATCAGGGAGATCGTGGAAAGGTAGCTCGTATTGAACCGAAAACTGATCATTGCCATCGATGGTCCGGCAGGCGCAGGCAAAAGCAGCGTCGCCAGAAAGCTCGCCCGGCAGCTTGATTATCTGTTCATCAATACCGGCGCTATGTATCGGGCCGTGGCATGGAAAGCGCAGCAATCGGGCATCCCGCTCGACGATGTCGAGCAGATCGGCAGGCTGGCCCGGGAATCGCGAATCGAATTGACCGGTCCGGTGGATGCAACCCGCGTTCTGATCGATGGAGAGGACATCACAGAGTCCATCACCTCTCCGCGGGTAAGCCAGGCTGCCTCTGTCGTTTCGGCCATCCCGGCAGTCCGCCGCGCCCTAGTCGCCAGACAGCAGCAGATGGGCAACCAGGGCGGCGTCGTCATGGAAGGGCGTGACATCGGAACAATGGTCTTTCCTGATGCCGATATCAAAATATATCTGGACGCGTCTTCTGAAGCGCGCAGTCATCGACGATTCGATGAAGATACAGCGCGCGGCATCGCGGTCGCATCGATCGAACGGATGCGCTCAGAGATCGAAGAGCGCGACCTGCGCGACAAGTCTCGCGATGACTCTCCACTCATGCAGGCCGAAGACGCGATCTATATCGATTCTTCCGGTTTGTCGATCGAGGAGGTCGTGGTCAGGATCCTCGGGGCTGTATCGTCGAAAATGAATTGAGCCTTCTGGATTTTAATCTTAAAGGTCGCAATATGTTCACTGGAATTATCGAAGAACTCGGAGCTCTGAAAAAAGTCACGACCCTCCCGGACGGTGCGCGGATAGAGGTATCCGCCGCCGGAGTGCTGGAAGGCACACAAACTGGCGACAGCATTGCCGTCAATGGAGTCTGCCTGACAGTCGTCGCTCAGGGCGCTGGCTGGTTCGCCGCCGATGCCTCGGCCGAGACCCTGCGCCGGACCAGCCTCAAAGCCGCTCGCAACGGCACGAGCGTCAACCTCGAACGCCCCCTCACCCCGTCTTCGCGGCTTGGGGGTCATATCGTTCAGGGACACGTCGACGGAACAGGAACATTCATCCAGGCCAGCCCTTCAGGCGATGGATGGATCGTGCGCATAGGTTTTCCGCCGGAACTCGCAAAATACATCGTCGAAAAAGGCTCAATCGCCGTCGATGGCATCAGCCTGACAGTCTCTACACTCGGCGAAGGATGGTTCGAAATCGCGATCATCCCTCACACCTGGAAGATGACCAATTTGAGCACGCTCAAACGCGACAGCCCCGTCAATCTGGAAGTCGACGTGATCGCAAAATATGTCGAGCGCATGCTGCAGGCTTACACGGAAGATTAGCAGTGGGCAGTGCTTACTGTAAACTTCTCCTATTATTTATGCCCTTCGCAACGATAGAACAAGCCGCTCTGGATTTCCGCTCAGGTCGAATGGTGATCATCGTCGACGATGAAGATCGAGAAAACGAGGGTGATCTGGTCTGTGCGGCTGAGAAGGTTACGCCAGAGATCATCAACTTCATGGCGCGGGAAGGGCGCGGACTGATCTGCCTGCCGCTGACAGAAGAACGATGCAACCAGTTGAACCTGCCGCTTCAGGTCTCTGAAAATGAGAACGGTTCCGGCTTCGGAACGGCTTTCACCATCTCGATCGAAGCGCGCCATGGAGTGACGACGGGGATTTCGGCTGCCGATCGCGCAAAAACTATTCTGACGGCCGTCAATCCGGAATCGAAGGCGAGCGATCTGGTTCGTCCGGGCCACATCTTCCCTTTGCGGGCACGCAGCGGAGGCGTGCTCATGCGGCCGGGCCAGACCGAAGCCAGCGTCGATCTGGCGCGCATCGCCGGCCTCATCCCGGCTGCCGTCATCTGCGAGATCATGAACGAAGACGGTTCGATGGCCCGCCTGCCCGAACTTGTCGAATTCGCACGCAAACACAACCTGCACATCATTTCTGTCGCCGACCTGATCCGTTATCGGATTCAAAACGAGATCTGCATCCATCGCGTCGCCGAAGCGACCGTTCCGACCATTCACGGCGAATTCAAGGCCATCGCTTTTGAGAACGCCCTCAACGGAGAAGTCCACCTGGCCATGGTCATGGGAGAGATCACTCCTGATCAACCAGTGCTCGTTCGCGTCCATACGCAATCGGTTCTGAGCGATGTCTTCGGAAGCCTCAAGGACGATCACGGAGCTCAGCTCAAGATCGCCCTTCAGCGCATCAAAGACGAAGGTCGCGGGATTGTCCTCTATTTGAAACAGGAGATGCCGGGCGTTGGACTGGCCGATCAGCTGCTCGGATATCACGGCCGGATTGAAAAGAAGAAACGCGATCCGATGCGTGATGTGCGGGACTACGGGACCGGCGCCCAGATTTTACACGAACTCGGAGCCAGGAAGCTCAGGCTGCTTTCAAACCGTCCGCCGAAACTGCACGCCCTCGAAGGTTTTGACCTCGAGATCGTCGAGCATGTCCCGCTGATGTAGGCAGTAAAAAGTTAAAAGTAGAAAGACAAAGTGGCTTTGTATCCTCTGATCTATCTTTCTACTTTTAACTTTTACTTTTACTTTCTACTTTTTACTGCTTACTGTCCGAATCGAATCGTATCATCTTCGACGATGCTCGATTGAGAAGCCGCCTTTTCCTTGCGATTCAACTCATTGGTGTCGATTTCGTCGACCGGGGAGCTGTAGGAAGGCATATAACTCGAGGAGAATCCGGGAACAGTCTGGACGACTTGGGGCGCTGTCTCTTCTTCAATCGCTTTGGGAACGAAGAAGATTCCATTGAACAAATGAGCGACCCCCTTCGCAATTGGAATCAACCCGAGCATCCAGAGCAATCTAACGACCTGAGCGATACCAGTCACTTGATGACCTGTTTCGGTCAGAATCACCTGTTCGAGGCTCTGGATCAGCCCTGAGTCCGCGGCAGCTCCGAGTATGTAATACCAGGCCCCAACCATTGCGCCGCCGGTGAAGATATTGAGCGCTGACTGCTGGAGGCTGTATTTGCGGGTATTCGCGGCCTTGACCTTCCTGAGCGCCTTGTTGAATTCCCTGCTCCAGACCGGCATCTGAGCCGACATGCCCGGCTGAGCCTGGGGATTTCCCTGTTGGTCAAGCCGCTTGGTCCGTTTAATGACGATATTGGCCTCTTCAAACCCGGTCCGCAGGTTGGCCCCCAGCTCACGCAGATCCTGTTTCAGCGCCTCAAAATCCAGTGGCCCTCGCTGTTTTCCCTCCAGCGCATCGAGAATGAGGCCTAGATTCATGCCGCAGCTTCGACAGAACCGCTGTCCCTCAATCGACTGACTCGAACATCTGGGGCAATACATCTTTCACCTCCTGTGAGCTGTGGAATGACGCCATACGCCGGCACGTCATGTTTCTGTACGCTCATGAACAAGGCGGTGTTCCCGGCGAATCCTGCCCTGTTTTTCCCGGCATTAACGGGCAGCACGTTTCGACTTACCCTTTACATAACCGGTTCTGACGACCGTTTTGATATTGCCTCGAAGATTGAAATCGCCTTCCAGATGAAACTCGAGCGGATCGCATGCCGCCACAAAATCATCGCGGATCCGATTGACTACGTGCTCGTGAAAAATCTTGATGTCGCGGAATGAATTGATATAGAGCTTGAGCGATTTAAGCTCGATGCAACGGCGGTTCGGAACATATTGAATATGCAGCGTGGCGAAATCCGGAAAGTCCGAAAACGGGCAGATGGCAGTGAACTCAGTCGAAGTGAAACTGATCTCGATGCGCTGACCCGGATACTCGTAGGCGAATGTATCGAGCGGGTACAGATTCATTTCGGCCGAGGGCGTCGGACGCAATTCCAGCTGCGCCTCGGGAGTGATCTCGCTCACCGGCGGCAGGAGACCGCTTTTTTTCTCTTTTTTCATCTTTTTGCCTGACAAGTCAAACACCTCTTCAAGTTTCAATCCCTGACCACCTTGCTGCTGCTGAATTCGTTTTCCGTTCCGTCGCAACAGACGACAATGCGCTTACCAATCTCAAGTCCTCCGATATCAGACTCATCATTCACACTGGCCGACCGGAGGTCGGCGTTCCGGCTGCAAGTTCATCAACGATTCCGGCAGCGATTCTGCGCGCATTTTCAAGCTCATCGGGCGCCAACGAGATGGCAGCCACAACCGCATGACCGCCTCCGCCGAAACGCTCGCAGATCGCCGCCAGATCGTGTGTCCGCGGTTTCGGAGCCCACGGATTCGAGCCCACTGAGATCTTCGAACGAAAAGTCGACTGGCTGACGCTGACGCTATAAGTTACTTCAGGAAACAGGTAATACGGAATGAATTTGCTGTAGCCTTCCATATCCTCGCCGGCGACATCGAAAAAGGCGACGGATCCGGTCACACGCGCGTTCCTCCGGATGATCTCGATAGCATTTCTATGCCGCTCGTATAGCGGAGCGATCCGCTCGACGACCCAGGGCGAAGTCGCCACCTCCGTCAGCGACCTGACCTGCAGGTCGCGAATTATTCTTTCGATCATCGCCTGATCGTGGTCGCTTTCAATGACGAGGGCCAGTTTGAGCGCGTCTTCACGCATCTCGACCGGTTGCGCGGCCGATTCATAGAGCGCCCCATCGATGATATTCGCCCTGTGAATCAGCTCCCTGATGGGCGTCGGATCAAACCCGAATTCCCGTTCAGCCACATCGGCTATAAATCTGGTGCAGGACTTATATCCCGCATCCAGAAACTTTTTCCCGCCTCTGTCGGCCTTGAAATGCGCCTCGTCCTCCTCGGTCAGGAATGCGCTCTTATGATGATCGAACCACCAGGTCAGTTTCGGCGAGCTGCTGTATTTGAAATCGACGATCGCGTTTTCATCACCGTCGAAAGCGTCATCGTCAAACAAAGCGCCGGCGCGATGCATCATCGGCTGATAGACGTACTCCCATCCCGGGTTTATCTTCTCACCATAAAACCTTGAAAAGACTGCGGCGGAGGATACGCCGTCGAAACAATTTCCGTGGTAACAGACTTTGATTATTGACATGAAAACAGGTGTCAGTCTCGCTTTCTACTCGGATTAACCGGAAAGGGTTGCATATTGATAATCGGTCAGCTTAAGCGCAACTTCGATTCGTTGCAAGTCAGCAAAAATAAGTTGAAAGTTGAAAGTTGAAAGTCATAAGTCGATAATCGACAAGCATTCGATAATTATTCAACAAGCGCTTGCTATATTTGGCTTTCAACTTTCAACTTTATTTGGAGGAATTTTGGGCGGCCCTCTCACTATTCGCATCGGCATAATACTGTTTTCAGTTTTTGGGTTGTGCCATCCGGCGGTTACGGCGCAAACTCCGCTGACCGGCAGAGTGACGGATGAAGCCCGGTCGCCGGTTCGGGCGCAGTGCTCAGTGTGCGCTCGGCACTCGGTCATGTGTTGCGACAGGGAACGACTGACGATGCCGGGGCCTTCACCTTCGCTGAGCTGCCTCCGGGATCGTATTCAATGGTCATCGACGCGAAGAGTTTCGAATCGCAAAGTGTGGTCTTCAGGGTGTTGCCGGAAGCGGCGGCCCCGCTGGACATCACGCTGGCGATTCTGCCCCTGCGCGGCGATATCTCTGTCACGGCCGAGCGCGGCAGGTTATCAGAGGGCGAAACGTCCGCCTCGATAATTATCCTGCGGGAAGAGTTGGGCCATCACTCCCGTCCGACACCGACACTCGGGAACGCGCTCGAAGGAGCAGCCGGAATACTGGTGCAACAGAGCTCCCATGGGCAGGTCTCGCCGTTTCTGCGCGGCTTGACGGGCTATCAGGTTCTCAATCTGATCGACGGAATACGGTTCAACAATTCGACCTTCAGGTCGGGACCGAATCAATATCTGGCATTTATCGAGCCCGGGCAGATGCAGAGGCTTGAAGCGATGCTCGGGCCGTCCAGTTCACAATACGGCAGCGATGCGCTGGGCGGAACGATTCAGACCCTGACAGCCTTGCCCGGGTTCAGCAGATCCCGTCATCCGTCATTCAAAGGCGAGTTTTTGAGCTTCGCCTCAAGCGCTGACGCCTCGACCGGCACGTCCGGATCGATCTCGACCGGAACCGATCGCATCGCCTGGCTGATCGGCGGCACGTGGCGGCGACACAATGATCTGCGTCCCGGCGGCGGAGTGGATTCGCGCCACGTCCTGGCAAGATTTTTCGGGTTGCAGGGCGATACGATCAGCCAACTGACCGGTACACGGCAGCAGGACACAGGATTTACTCAATACGGCTGGCATACCAAACTGGTGGCCCGCTTGTCGGACGATCAGAATCTGACGCTGTGGTACCAAAACAGCCGGCTCGACGGCGTTCGCGGATACAAGGATTTATGGGGAGGGCTTGGCCGCCTGAGGTCTGATTTCGAACCGCAGGGGCTCGATTTCCTTTACACCCGATATGAAAAACTGGCAACCGGCCCGCTGGATTCGTTGAGCGCAACCTTTTCGATCAATCATCAGATCGACGGATCGATCAGGCAGGGATTGAAAGCCTCTGATCTCATCATTCGTGATGACAGCAATGTCAATGTCTTCGGATACGCGACTCAGGCGACGACTCATATCGGCTCGCGGCAGGCGATCGTCTTCGGCGGAGAGATCTACGATGAACAGATCGACGCTTTTCGCTTTCAGACTGATCCGGCCGTCGGGCTGCCGGTTCAGAGACGGGCTCTATACCCAAATGGATCGCGCTATACGACTTATGGTCTGTTCGGACAGGAATCGATCGAGATAATATGCAATAAACTGCGCGGGACATTTGGCGGACGATACACGCGCATCGGATTTAAAACATTCTCTGGCGACAACCTCGACGCTTCGGGTGACAATTTTGGTGTCATCGACTCGTCGCTCGTCTTCGACGATCTGACATATAACGCCGCCGTAACGTGGTTCGTTACGCCGCGGCTGGCGCTCAATTTTCTGACCGGCAGAGGCTTCAGGGCGCCGAATCTGAACGATCTCGGAGCGCTCGGGCTGAATGATCTGGGTTTCGAGGTCCCGGCCCATGCCGTGGCAAACTCAGGCGGCCTCGTCGGTTCGAGCGATGGCGAAGGAGTAGGTTCGCTCGGCAGAAAGGTCGAGACGCTGCGCGCTGAAAAGCTCTTCAACTACGAAATCGGAGCGACGCTGCGCACCGATCGTTTATACCTCCGTGTGCATGCGTTCGATGCCGAGTTGAAAGATCCGATCGTACGACGGACGATGCTCTTCCCAGCCGGACAGACGCCTTCATCACTGGCCGGGATTGCAGTCACAATCATCCCCCAGACCGATATCCAGCGCCGGCAGAATATCGTCGGTGTTGCAACCTCGTTCGATCCTCGTGCAGTCAAGGCCTTTGTCAATGACGGGCAATCGAGGTATTACGGAATCGACATGCTCTTCAATTATCGGTTCTCATCGCGATGGACGGTCGAAGGCAACTATTCTTATCTGACCGGACGGGATCTGAATCCGAATCGCAACATCCGCCGCCTGCCGCCTCAGCAGGGATTTCTTGCCCTCCGCTATCAGCCCGCTGGACGCACGTGGATCGAGCTGAGCGGGAATTTCAGCGGCCCGCAAAACAGATTGAGCGGCGGGGATCTGACCGATGAGCGCATCGGCGCCGCCCGCAGGAGGAGCGATATAACGGATTTTTTTCTCGGCTCCCTGATTCGCCCCCACATCGGGCCTGGCAATGACGGCATATCAGGGACGGCCGATGACATCTTCAATCCGACCGGTGAAACAATCGGCCAGATCCGCGACCGCGTCCTGCCGATCGGCGCGACAATCAATGGAGTTCAGGTCATCAACGATTCAACACGCGTCCCGCTCTATCTCTCGACCGCCGGATTTGCCAGCCTCAACCTGCGCAGCGGTATTGCTATCTCTGAAAATGTCAGCTTGAATATGACACTCATGAATTTTCTCGATCGCAATTACCGCATTCATGGTTCAGGCGTTGACGCTCCTGGAATCAACCTGCATATGGCCTTGCGATTTTCCTTCTAAATACTGCCGGTACGAAACGCCGCATTATTCGTTTGCCGCACCGGTCGAGCCGGGAAAAGCTGATGAAAAAATCGATCCTTTTAGCGGCCATCTGGCCGGCACTGTTAATTGTTCTGACATTTGCGGCGACGCAGAGAACTTTCGCACAACAGGTTCCCGATACCGAATTTCGCCCCCCAATCAAAAACCCCCTTTTCAAACCAGGCGAAGGCCCGGTCGTGCTGATCGACGAGGCCCATTTCAATTTCCATACCGCCTCGGGACGCTATCAGACCTTTGCCAATCTGCTCCGCCGGGACGGATACGTCGTCCGTGAATCACGCGAACGATTTTCGAAAAAATCGCTCGAATCGGGCCGCATTCTGGTCATCGCCAATCCGCTCCACGAAAGCAATCAATCGAACTGGTCGCCGCCGAATCCCTCCGCCTTCACCGATCAGGAGGTTGCCGCGGTCAAGGCCTGGGTCGAAGCGGGCGGTTCATTGATGCTCATCGCCGATCACCTGCCCTTCCCCGGCGCCGCCGGTAATCTGGCTCTGGCCTTCGGCATCCATTTCAATAACGGCTATGCGATGGAGCCAGGCCAGTCGGGTCCATTGAGCTTCATAGAAACTTCAGGCCTTCAGATCGACCACCCGATCCTGCGCGGACGCAGCGATTCAGAGAAAGTCGAGAAAGTAGTCACATTTACCGGCTCGGCATTTCAGATCGACAAAGGAGAGCCGCTCATGACCTTCAGCCAGAAAGCGGTATCCCTTATGCCAAAGGTCTTCGGGCAGGGATTCCCCCCTGACACCCCGCGCGTATCGATCGGAAAATGGCATCAGGGTGCGGTCATGAGGGTCGGCAAGGGGCGCGTTGCTGTCTTCGGCGAAGCGGCAATGTTCTCCGCTCAACTGGCAGGGCCGAATCGCGTGCCAATGGGAATGAACTCGCCCGCAGCGTCACAAAATCCGCAATTCCTGCTGAATGTTATGCACTGGCTGATAAATGAGTAGAAAGTAGAAAGTATTTTTTCGAAATTACCAGGTAACATTTATAGCCATCTGATTTTTCTACTTTCTACTTTCTACTTTCTACTTTCTACTTTCTACTTTAACTATGTTTACCCATCTAAAAAACTCATGGTCTGCGCTCTTATTGACGGCCCTGTCACTTTCGATAGGCTGGGGAATACGTGGCAATTTCGGGCACGAAATCGGAGCCATGGTCCCCGGAGCGCTGGCGGCTATGGCGATCGCACTGCTTTCCGGCCGTCATGACTGGCGCAGGAAGATCGCCTGGTTCGGAATGTTCGGAGCGCTCGGATGGGCGTTCGGCGGAAGCATGTCGTATGGTCAGGTGATCGGTTACACACATTCCGGTCATTCGGTATCTGTCCTTTATGGTTTCGCCGGGCTTTTTATGATCGGGTTCCTCTGGGGAGCGATTGGCGGAGCGGGGACAGCATTGCCCGCTTTGCTCAGCCGTGAAAAGCTGGCTGAGTTTTTGACGCCGCTGATGGCAGTCTTCATCGCGTGGTTCATTCAGGACATCGTCGAAAACAGCCTGATCTCCATAAACCCCGATTACCGTCAGGAAAGCCCTCTTTACTGGTATGACACCGACTGGCTGGCGGCTGCTACATCGATCGCTGCGATATTATTGCTGGCGGCTGTCAGACGCCGCATTTGCCGTCCGAGTGCGCTGATTCTGCATATGGCTGTCGGATGGTGGCTGGGATTTCTGGTGCTCGTTCCGTTGCTGGGATGGCGCATGACGCCTCCGCGCGGAGACAACTGGGCAGGCTGCGTGGGGATGACAGTGGCCCTTTGGGTTTACCTCCAGCGAAATGGACTGCAGGCCGTAACTCTGGCCTCAGTCATAACAGCCTTCTTCGGCGGTTTCGGCTTCGCCTTTGCGACATTCCTTCGCCTGCTGGGGATCAAAACAGGATGGCAGACCAACTGGCACAGCTTCATGGAGCAGAGCTATGGATTTATCAACGGCCTCGGCATCGCCGTTGCTCTGCTGATCCTCACATCCCGCCTGCCGCAATCGCATGAAAGCGAGAGCGCAAACCCGCAGAGACAACGCCGGCTCGACATTTACGCCGCCGGTTTTGTTCTCCTCGTCATCCCCTGGCTCAATCTGCGCCAGAATCCCGAATTCTGGGTGAAAGCGGGGGCTGTACCACAAATCATGGCCGGATTGCCCGCGCAGCTCTGGTTCGAGGCCGCTTTCTGGATTTTCGCCATCGTCGTCGTGCGAATGATGATGCAGCATTTGCGGGAGCCAATTGGACTTATTCCCACGACCTGGGAGGGAAAAGGACAACTGCTCTATCTGGTTTTTCTGTGGATCATGGTGGCGGGGAATTTCGAACGCGAGATCGTCGTCTTCAGGGCCCAGCGCCTGATCACTGAATGGGTGATTTTCATAAATGCCTGTGCCGGCACATTTTTTCTACTGCGACACGCGAACTTAAAGCCGGTAAGCATCGAGGCGCAGGTACCCTCGACCGACTTCTCCAGGCTGATGCACAGATCAGCGGTGGCGGGACTGATCTTCACTGTCATTTCGCTGGCCGCTCAATGGGCGGGCATTCGCGCCGTCTGGGGAGATCAGCAGGCCGGAGGCGGAAAACGACAGATCCGCTTCGGCCAGTCGGCAACAGCGACCAAAGAGAAACCCCTCCCCGGGCAGCCGCACCCCTGAGATTTATTGAAATTCAATGCCAGACTTCGGCGTCTATAGGGAGTAATAAAAAAATTAATTAATATTGAGAAGTTACCCCAATTTCAGGAGAAGGCGATGAACCGGCAGAGGTTATTTATAATCAGCGCAATCGGGTTGGCGCTGGTGGCGGCGGCGTACGGGTTCCGCACCAGAAATGCGGCTCAGGAGGATCTGTCAGTCCGTGCGCGCAAGGTTCTGGCGCAGACGGAAGGCAGTCTGATTGCGCCGGGATTACAGAAGGAAGTCAGCGTCCTGAGGGATGAATGGGGAGTCCCACATATCTACGCCGAGACTCAGGATGATCTATTTTTCGCTCAGGGATTTGTCGCGGCTCAGGACAGGCTCTGGCAGATGGATCTCTGGCGGCGCGTCGGAGAGGGCAAGCTGGCCGAAGTTCTCGGGCCTCCTGCGATCGCCCGTGACAGGTTCGCACGGCTGCTCCGTTATCGGGGCGACATGAAAACCGAGTATGAGAGTTACGCGCCGGATGCCAAAGAGATCATCGAAGCCTTCGTTCGCGGAATCAACGCTTACATCGAATTGAACAAGGATCGACTGCCGATCGAGTTTCAACTGGCGGGATTCAAACCCGAGCCATGGACTCCCGAAGTCTGCCTGACGCGCATGGCCGGATATGTCATGACGCGCAACGCTTCGAATGAAATCATGCGGGCGCGCCTGGTTCGCGAATTCGGCACGGAATTCGTTGACGAATGGATCGAGACCGATCCGAAGCAAAAGGTTCTGATTCCGCAAGGACTCGATCTCGAAGGTCTCGATGCGAAGATCCTGTCGGCCGCCACCCTGGCCGGTAATCCCATCAACTTCAACCCGAATGACGGCAGCAACAACTGGGTCATCGACGGATCGATGTCGGCAACCGGCAAACCATTGCTGGCCAACGACCCTCATCGTTCGATCGCTCTGCCCAGCCTTCGTTACATGGTGCATCTTGTCGGTCCGGGCTGGAACGTGATCGGAGCCGGCGAACCGACTCTCCCCGGTGTCGCGGCCGGCCACAATGATCGTATGGGTTTCGGTTTCACGATCGTCGGCATCGACCAGCAGGACATCTACGTCGAAGAGATCAATCCCGGAAATCACAATGAATACAAGTATCGCGGCAAATGGGAGAAGATGCGCGTCGAGCGCGAAATGATCAAAGTCAAAGGCGAGCAGCGCCCGCGTGAGATCGAGTTGAGATTCACCGTCCACGGCCCTGTCATCCACGAAGACAGGGAACGCAATCGTGTCTATGCATTGCGATGGGTCGGCAGCGAACCGGGAACTGCCGGATATCTGGCGTCGCTTTCGCTCAACCGCGCACGCAACTGGGATGAGTTTCAGAAAGCACTCGAGCGGTGGAAAGTCCCTTCAGAGAATTTGATCTATGCCGATGTCGACGGCAACATCGGCTGGGCCGCGGCCGGGATGACGCCGATTCGCAATGGCTGGCATGGACTGATGCCGGTTCCGGGTGCTGAAGGTCGCTATGAATGGCAGGGATTTCTGCCCGCTTCGAAACTCCCGCAGGTCTATAACCCGTCACAGCATTTCATCGCCACCGCGAACCATAACATCCTGCCTTCCAATTATCAGTACGAACTCGGCTATGAATGGACGATGCCATTCAGATTCTGGCGGATAAAAGAATATTTAACCGGCGTTCAGAAGAAGTTCACCATCTCCGATTTCGAACGCCTTCAGCACGATGAATCTTCGATCCCTGCCCGGGAATTGAACTCGCTGTTGAAAAAGATTCCGTCGGATAAGGTAGATGCATCCATGAGACCGTATTTCGAGATGCTGACCACATGGAATTGCGTCATGAATAAAGAATCACCGGCGGCCGTACTTTATCAATTCTGGGCCGGGAAACTTCCCTCTGCTGTCTTCAGAAAGCATCTCCCGGAAAAGGCGTGGCCACTGGTCGCCGGGCGCATCACGCTGCTCAAGACGATCGAAACTCTGAAGACCCCGTCATCCAGGTTGTTCGGCGCCGAACCACATACGGGGCGGGATAAATTGTTGCTTTCAACATTGAGGGAAGCGATCACCGACTGCAGGGGCCGTCTCGGAGATGATTACAGCAAATGGCAGTGGGGTACTCTCCACACAATCGCCTTCAATCATTCGCTGGCGACGGACGACAACCTGAAAAAACTCTTCAACCTCCCACCCGTGGCGCGTGGAGGAGACGGCAATACCGTCAACAACACTTCGGGACCGAACTTCAAACAGAATCACGGGGCCTCATTTCGCGAAATCCTTGATCTGAGCGATTGGGATCGTTCAGTTGCGACCAGCGTGCCGGGCCAGTCGGGCCAGCCCGGCAGCCCGCATTACTCCGACCTTCTGCCATTGTGGGCGAATGGAAACTATTTTCCGCTCCTTTACAGCAAAGAGAAGGTCGAGTCCGGAGCAAAACAGAAGCTGATCCTCAAACCTGCAAAAAGTTTCCAGTGGGAAGAGCGTTTCCGCCTTCATTGTTATCATCGCAAACTGTTTGACTGAGAATAATCTGCAGTCAGTCCGAAAAACTGGAAACTGGAAACTTCTTCCCGCTGGAAACTTTCCCTCTGAAGACGGCACTCCTTGCGATTATTTCACGAAGACCGCCGGCACGTCCTTGTCGCGGACCAGTTTGTTGAAAGCCGGCACATCAGTCGCAAGGACCGTCTTCAATTTCGCCAGTTGTCCATCGATCCGCCCGGCCAGATCCTGATAGACCTGCCAGGACTGATCGGTCGGCCGGTCATCGGAGCCTCCTACCGCTCCGGCCAGCGCAGCCAGCTTGTTGTTGAGTTTTATCGGGAAGTTGAGCGGGTCCTGATTGCTCTGGTTCTTCGTCTGATAGAGCTCCACTTCGATCGCTGTCAGTTTATCAGCCAGGGCCTTTGCGGAGTCTGCGATCATCTTGCCGTTTGGGTGATCCTTGACCCGGACCGCCGTGTCACCGGCCTGCTTTCGAACGTCGCGGATAGTCATGATCGCTTCATGAGTTTCAGTCAGCTTGTTGACGATCCTGGTCAGCAGGTCGAACTGTTTCTGAAAATCCTCGGGCGTCGTTTCAATGCGGGGATCCTTCCGCAGTTCGAACCCTTCAGTCATGGTCCTGCCGTCGACGATCAGTCTGACCTGATAGTTGCCCGGAACCGCTTTCGGTCCGCGGGTCATCCCCGACCAGAGGATCATGCCGGGGAAGGTTTTGGCATCAGGATAGCGCAGATCCCAGATGAAACGATTGAAGCCCTTGTCCGCGGGAACGCGTGAGGGGCCGCCACCGAAACGCCCGCCGCCGCCGGGTCCTCCGGCTGGGGCGCCTTCAGGAGCGCGGCTCGTATACTTCCCGACCTGTTTGCCCGCCGCATCAAGAATCTCGATCGTTACATCACCTTTCGGCTTCTCTTTGAGGTGGTACCAGATCGAGACGCCGGCCGGCGGATTCTGACCGATCGTCGCATTGGCCGGCACCCGGCCTCCGCCACCCGCCATCCGGTATGACTCTTCCGGTTTGAAGAGATGAGCATCAGCCGCGGCGATTGCGTCCCTCCAATTATGCAGAACGGTCAAATCGTCCAGAATCCAGAAGCTGCGCCCCTGAGTAGCGACCACCAGATCCTTGTCGCGCTTGTGGACGGCCAGATCGGTGATCGGCACCGCCGGCAGATTGAGCTGCAATGACTGCCAGTTCTCGCCGTCGTTAAACGATACCCACATTCCTGTCTCGGTTCCGGCATAGAGCAGGCCGCGACGGTGCGGATCTTCGCGAATCACACGCGTGAACGAATTATCCGGCAATCCATTGACGATCTTCTTCCACGTCTTGCCGAAATCCGTCGTTTTATAAAGATATGGGCGGAAATCGTCTGATTTGTACATCGTCCCGGCGAAATAGGCTGCGCCGGCCGTGTGCGAAGAGGCCTCGATCGAATTGATCTGAATCCATTCGGGCATGTCCCTCGGCGTAACGTTGTCCCATTTGCCTCCACCATTCTGGGTCACCTGCACCAGCCCGTCATCAGATCCAGTCCAGATGACGCCCTTCTGGACTGGAGATTCGGCGACCGTGAAGATAGTGCAGTAATATTCGACGCTCGTGTTGTCCTTGGTGATCGGTCCTCCGGACGGTCCCTGTTTCGATTTGTCATCACGTGTCAGATCCGGGCTGATCGCCTGCCAGCTCTGACCTTCGTTGGTCGTCTTGAAGAGCATGTTGCCGCCGACGTAGAGTGTATTCGGATCGTGCGGAGAGAAGAGGATCGGGAAATTCCACTGGAAGCGAAACTTCATCCCTTCGGCGCCCCAACCCATCGGGTTGTCAGGCCAGACAGTGACGTTGCGGTTCTGACCAGTCCGATGGTCGAGTCGCGAAATGTATCCACCGTAGTTGCCGCCGAAGACGATATTCGAATTCCCGGGATGCGGCGCCAGCCAGCCCGATTCGGACCCGGCCGATTCCTCCCAGTCTGAAGTCGTGATACCGAATCCCGACGTCCGGCTCGCGATCCTGACGGTGCTGTTGTCCTGCTGCGCGCCATAAACATTGTAGGGAAAATCGCTGTCGAGCGCGACGCGATAGAACTGCGCAGTCGCCTGATCCTGATCCGACCACGTCTCGCCGCCGTTGAAACTGACGTTGGCTCCTCCGTCGTTGCTGTTGATCATCCGCAGCGGATCGTTCGGAGCGATCCACAGATCGTGATTGTCCCCGTGCGGGACGCCGATCGTGCTGTATGTCCGACCTCCATCATTCGATTTATAGAATCCGGTATTGAGAACATAGACGGTGTCAACGCTTTTGGTATCGGCATAAATTCGGGTGTAATACCAGGCGCGCTGGCGCAGGTTGCGCTGGTCGTTGACCTTCACCCAGCTGTCGCCGCCGTTGTTCGATCTGAAAACTCCGCCGTCTTCGGCCTCGATGATCGCCCACAAGCGATCGGTGTCGGCCGGCGAAACCGTGATGCCGACCTTGCCGACAACCTTCCTCGGCAAACCCGGGTTGCGCGTGATCTCTTTCCAGGTATCGCCACCGTCTGTGGATTTGAAGAGCCCGCTGCCCGGACCACCGCTTTCAAGGCTGTAAGGTGTGCGATAGACCTCCCAGAAACCGGCATAGATGACGTTCGGATTCGATGGATCGAGAACCAGGTCGATCGCTCCAGCCTTGTTGCCGCGAAAGAGGACATTCTTCCATGTCTTACCGCCGTCTGTAGTGCGAAAGACGCCGCGCTGGTCATTCTGTCCGAAGATGTGGCCAAGCGCCGCGACATAGACCACATCAGGGTTCTTCGGATGCACACGGACCCGCCCGATGTGACGGGTATCTTCAAGGCCGACCTTCTTCCATGTCTTTCCGGCATCCATCGACTTGTACATTCCGTCGCCGTGCGAGACGTTGCCGCGAATCGGGACTTCGCCCATGCCGACGTAAACGATATTCGGGTCTGATTCGCTGACGCCGATCGCTCCGACGGATCCGGTCGTGAAATATCGATCGGAGACAGGCGTCCAGTTCACGCCTGCATCGGTGGTCTTGTAAACTCCACCACCGGTCGCTCCGAAATAGTAGACGTTCGGCTGAGATGTAATTCCAGCCACGGCCGTCGCCCGCCCGCCTCGAAATGGTCCGATGTTGCGATATTCGAGCCCTTTGAACGGACTCTGCGAAGCCGGCGTTTCCTGCTGCGCGTGGGTCGCCATCCAGGCCCCGCCTGTGGTCAGGCTCAACGCCACGATCAGCGCCAGCATGAGGTGACGTTGAATCAGTACGATTCTCATCTTCATATAGTCGCTCCTGATTTTTATTTGATTCCTATGCTTCACTTGCGCAATGCTTCGATGCGATCGCGGATCGACTGAACTGTCGGGTCATCGCGACGATACTCTTCTTCGATGAATTTGAGCAGTTTCTCGTAGCTCTCGATGGCCTTCTCGCGCTCGCCGCGGGACTGCTGCGCCTGCGCACGGGCCTGCAAATCCAGGTATTCGACCGCGTTTGGACTGGCGATCATCCAGCACAGCCGCGCCGCCCGGTGAATGATCGTTTCCCTCGCCTTCGTATCCTGAATCGGTCTGTCGCGAAAACGCTTCAGTTCGAGCAGGACATCATCCAGTTGAGCCAGCCCCGCCTCGTTGCCTGGCGATTTGATCACCGCTTCACGCAACGCCGTCAGAACACGTTCCCAGTCCGAAGCTTCGGCTGCATCATAAATCGGCTCAGCGGCCCATTCGATGCGCCCTTCAGTCCGCGCAATCTCGAAGAGCGCCTTCGAGATCGAACGGACGTGCTTATCGAGCGCATTGAAGTTCAGTCGCTCGGGCACGTCCTGACGGTTATGCGTCGTGTAATTGTATCCGTTGGTGATCAGCAGAAAAGGGATCTTCTTCGCCGACAGATCGAAATGCTCGCGTTCAAGTATATGGAGCCCGTCTGTTCCGAAGAAGGCCAGATGCGCAGCGCCGTCTCGATTGCGCCCAAGCGCATCGCGCAATTGCGGGCTCTGCTCCGAGCCAAACAGATAAAGAGTTTCGGGCAGATAATCCGACATCCCTCGCCCGAAATTGCGCAGGCTGATCGTAGCGACAGTCTTTTCGATCGGTATCACGGGATGATCGGTATAAAACCGCGAACCTGCCTTGTTCTGCTCCTCGCCGTCAAAAGCGATGAAAAGAAGGTGGCGCGGGAGCGATTCGGCTGCGGCCAACCGCGAAAGTTCCGTCAAAACAGCGACCCCGGCGGCATTGTCGGCCGCTCCAGTAAATGGGCCTCCAAATGCGTCGTAATGCGCAGTGATAAGAACGTACTCATCCCTCGCCTCAGGCCCTCGCGCTTCGATCAACCCGATCACATTCTGCCCGCCTCCGTCGATCGGCTGCCGGTATTCTTTCACTCTGTCCGGCGACCGCAGCCCCGCCTGCCTGAAGATGCCGGCCAGATACTCCGCGGCTTTGCGCCCGCCTTCTGATCGAAATGCCCGCCCCTCAAACTCTGGTGAAGTCAGGCGACGGATCGTCGTTTCGAATTTCTTTTGTACTGGCGGAACTTCCCTGCCCTGTGCAGAAAAAATGAAGAATTGGAGCCCGACCAACAGCCAGTTTAAATGCTTGTTCATCCGCATGTGGTGTGCCGGGTCGCATCAGGAATTGATGCCGGTCTTGGCGTATATGTCTTTCAAATCAATTGAGCAATTAATCGCTGAAAACACAAGCAAATCATCGATCCGTGTAAACCTGGTATAAATCCAGCTTTCATCCCGCTGCCTGACAAATCGTTCAACCAGCGGATCATCCTGAGATATCAATATGTATTCCTGAAAGGAAGGGATATCCTGGTAACTTTGGAACTTCTTTCCACGATCATATGCTGCTGTCGATTCAGATAAGACCTCGATTATGACAAGCGGATTCAAAAGAACGTCTTTATTTTCGTCGGCAAATTTCGGTTCTTCGCATACCACGGTTATGTCCGGGTAATAGAATTTCCTCAATCCAGGAATGCCGATCTTCAAATCACTCGGATAGACCCTGCACGGACCGTCGGCCAATTGAAGATTGAACCTGGCACCTGTGTTCATCACGATTAGATTATGAGCTTCGCTGGCACCTGACATAGCGTAAATCGCGCCATCGACGTATTCGCTTTTATTGTCCGATAAGCGCTCCTGTGCCAGATATGCTTCGGGTGTTATGAAATCCAAACGGGCTGCCATAAGCGATCTCCTCAATCTCCGGGCGAATATTCGAGCGACAACTCATCGTCCTTCACGCCGACGATCACTGTGCCGCCGTTCTGCAGGCTGCCGAAGAGGATCTCGTTGGCGAGCGGCTCCTTGATCTTCGACTGAATGAGGCGGGCCATCGGGCGGGCGCCGAACTGCTGATCGTATCCCTTGTTGGCGAGCCAGGCGCGCGCCGGTTCCTGAAGGTCGATTTCAACCTTCTTTTCGACCAGTTGAGCGCGCAGCTCATTGATGAACTTGTCGACCACAAGTTCGGTGACGGCGAAGCTCAACTGTTCGAATGCGATCCAGCCATCCAGTCTGTTGCGGAATTCAGGACTGAAGGTGCGCTCGATCGCCCCCTGAGCCTTGCTGCCGGTTCCACCTATTCCACCCTCCTGCAACTGTTTGAATCCGATCCTGGCGCCACTCAGGTCGCGCGCGCCCGCATTGGTCGTCATGATCAGAATGACGTTGCGAAAATCGGCCTTCTTGCCGTTGTTATCGGTCAGGGAGGCATGATCCATAACCTGAAGCAGGATGTTGAAGAGGTCGGGGTGCGCCTTTTCGATCTCGTCCAGCACCAGCACAGCATAAGGCGTCTTGCGAATCGCGTCGGTGAGCAGACCTCCCTGATCAAACCCGACATAGCCCGGAGGCGCGCCGATGAGCCTCGAGACGGTGTGTTTTTCCATGTATTCGCTCATGTCAAAACGCAGGAATTCCACGCCCAGACACTTCGCCAGCTGCTTTGCCAACTCCGTCTTGCCGACGCCTGTCGGACCCGAGAACAGGAAAGACCCGATCGGCTTGTCGGGGTGACCGAGGCCCGAACGCGATAGTTTGATCGCGTTGACCAGCTGTTTGATCGCGTTGTCCTGCCCAAAAATCACTGCACTCAGGTCGCCGTCCAGTTTTTGCAGCCGCTCTTTGTCCGAAACCGAAACGGTCTTGGGCGGGATCTTGGCCATCCGCGCCACGACCAGCTCGACGTCCTGTTCGGTGATCCATTCTGGGCGCTCGGCTTCGGGCTTGAGCTTCGTCGCCGCTCCGACTTCGTCGACCACATCGATCGCCTTGTCAGGCAAATAACGGTCGTTGATGTGCTTGGCTGAAAGCTCCGCCGCCGCACGCAGCGCCTCGTCACTGTACTTTACGCCGTGATGCTCTTCGTAGTAGCTTTTGAGCCCCTGCAGGATCTGATAAGTATCATCGATGTTGGGCTGCGAGATTTCGATCGTCTGAAAACGCCTCGCCAGCGCGCGGTCGCGCTCGAAAGATGCCTTGTACTCGCTATATGTCGTCGAACCGATGCAGCGCAACTCGCCAGAGGCGAGCGCCGGTTTCAGAATGTTCGACGCATCCATCGACCCGCCGCTGACCGCACCCGCGCCGACGATGGTGTGGATCTCGTCGATGAAGAGGATGACGCCGGGTTTCTTCTTGAGTGCACTGATAACCGCTTTCAGGCGCTGTTCGAACTCACCTCGATAACGCGTGCCGGCCAGAAGCGCGCCCATATCCAGTGAGTAGACCTCGGCGTTCTTCAGCACCTCGGGGACCTCGTTGTTGTGAATCCGAAGGGCGAGCCCCTCGGCGATCGCCGTCTTTCCGACGCCGGGATCACCGATGTAAAGCGGGTTGTTCTTGCGGCGGCGACAGAGCACCTGAATCGTGCGCTCGAGTTCGGACTGCCTTCCAATCAGCGGATCGATCTTCCCCTCGGCCGCACGCGCGACAAGGTCGACGGCAAAGGCCTTGAGCGGATCGCGCACCTGGCGCATCTCCGCCTCTTCCTCCTCATCCTCGAAATCCGATGGCATCGACAGCCCATCATCGTCGACCTTCGAAATGCCATGTGAAATGTAATTCAGGATATCCAGCTTGGTGATTCCCTGCTTCTCGAGCAGAAAGCGGGCGTGCGAGTGGTGCTCCTCGAAAAGCGATGCGAGGATGTTTCCGCCGTCAACTTTATCCTGCGCCGAGGCATGTGCCTGGTATATCGCCCGCTCGATGACTCGCTCGAAGGCGGCTGTCTGCTCCGGATAGCGATCGACCTCTTCCGGCATCGGATACATGTTGTCCTTGAAGAACTCCTCAAGATCGCTCCGCAACATATCCAGATCACCGGCGCATTGCCTGATCACCTCGCTCGCAGTCTGGTCATGGGTCATGGCGAAGAGCAGGTGCTCAAGCGTCAAAAATTCATGACGTCGCTTCACCGCCTCATTGGCAGCAAGATTGATGGTTGCCTGTAATTCTTTTGTGATCATATCCATCTGAAAATCCTCGCCTCAATATCCTCGCGCTTCCGTCCGACACGTCGGAATTCTCCCTCTCATTTTCTCATTTCGCGGCCCGTTGGTGAACCTCATCGACCACATCGAGAACTTTCCTGATATCATCCTCGATCACCACGCCGGCCGCCGATCGTACGAGCTTATGTTTAGGCTGAAAGCCGAATGATAGCCCCGAATTCTCGAGCATGCATATATCATTAATATTATCGCCGACCGCCAGCACTCTTCTCCTGTCCAGATCCATGCTGCTGGTCAGATGCAACATCGCGTTCAGTTTGCATACAGGATGTTTCAAGCAGCCGTTTGGATGCTTCATGGTCCGTGAAATCATGACTTCACCCGTCGCTTTGTCATCCCGGAATTTCATGATATGCGCGACACTGAAATCCGCGAAGACGCGGCGCCGGACGATCTCACTGGCTATAAAGAAGCTGTCTGTTACGATTCCGACGCGGTATCCGCGTTTTCTCAATCCAATAATGGTTTTTCGAATGCCCTGGATAAGCGGAATCTCATGGGCGAGGCTCTCGAAAACCTTCTTTTCAATACCGGTGAATATCCTGGCGATGGCCCTCGTGCGATCTTCGTCGCTCAAAGTCGGATGATCAATGTATTGCGCCAGTGCATCAAGTCTGCCGGTCCTCTCCGCAAGGGTGCGGACGAATCTGCCGTCAAGGACTACTCCATCCATATCAAACAGCGCAAGCTGTTCCGCCTGTCCGACCTTCTTGAGGATGACCGGCATCTCAGCCTGGGTGATCCGTTCGATCTCCCTCACCTCCTGAATCTGGCTCTCCTGCAAACGGCCATAGCGGGCAGCGCGATCAAGAATAACGCGCAGGACCTGCGTCGCCATGTCACCCAGAGTCTCCAGCGGCTGGCTGTCGTGTTCGATATGGCCGACACTGACCTGCGTGATCCGGGCACCGGCCTGCGCCACATCGATTAACAGTCCAACATCGACTCCGTAATCGTTTTCGAATCGCAAACTCTCGAGGACCGAACGCCTTGCGGAGATGATCCCGCCCAACGGCTGCTCGAAATCGCGCAGCTCAGGGAAAAAAGTCTGTATCAACGGGCGTGCGGTCAGCGTGGTCACACGCCCGGCAGACCTTGAAAAACCGGCTTTGACGAAATCAGCTTCGTCTCTGATTATCGGCCCCGTCAATAAGGTCAACAGATCTTTGTTCAGGCCCACCAGGTCACCATCCAGATAGACAATGATGTCATTAGAGGAGGCCACCAAACCGTCCCGCATCGATGCGCCCTTCCCGAGCATTGTGCTGGTGATCACCATGGCGCCGGCCGCAAGCGCCTTCTCGGGCGTCCCGTCAATCGATCCGTCATCCACAACTATCACTTCAGATACCAGCGGTTCGCGAAGGGCGAACGCTATCACTGCCTCGACGGTTTCCACTTCGTCGAGAACCGGTATGACAACAGAAATCAATTTTTCCCTTTCCCGGCATGTTCAGTTTCCCGTTTCAAGCCTCTTCATCCATCGTGCAAAGCAATGGATATTCGTATTCGCGCGCGGCCGACGTGACCTGTGAAACCTTCATCTCGGCAACTTCAAAAGTGTAAATGCCGGCGATCCCGATGCCCTGAACATGCACATGCAGCATAATCCGAAAGGCATCGGCCTCGTTATGATGGAATATCGATTGTAAAACCCAGATCACGAATTCCATCGTCGTATAATTGTCATTGTGAAGCAGGACTTTGTAGAGCGGGGGCTTTTTCAGCTTCTGCCTGCTCTCGGTCTCGACTGCATCATCAAATTCAGGATCACGATTCGTCATAAATTTTCCCGGACTTGCTTAACCGGCAGCTCTTTTGTAGCCTAGAGCAATCATAACATTGAAAACCTGAACCTGTCCGCATGATCGGCTGAGGTTGGGCCGAAACATGGAAGGAGGAAATGCCGTCATGAAAATCAACGATATTCTCGTCCCTGTGGATTTCTCTCCGAACTCGATGAAAGCCGCGGAGTTTGCGCTTTCACTGGTCGATCCGGAAGGGGAAGTATGCCTGCTTCACGTCATCGACTCAGATTTCATCGAGAGGGTGTCCGAGGAAGGGTTCAGCGAAGCTGAGCAGGCCATCGAGCGGCTGCGCGAAAGCGCCGAAAAGCGACTTGGGGAGATCGTCAGCTCAAGGGAATCGGACCGGCCAGAGATCGACATTATGGTTGTCGTGGGAAAACCTTTCGCGGAGATCCTGCGCGTGGCCAATGATCTCTTTTTTGAAATGATCGTCCTGAGCACCCGCGGACGACGCCAAAGCAGCATCGAGGATGTCCTCTTCGGTTCGACGGCAGACAAGGTTCTGCGCGCGGCCCGCATACCTGTCATATGCATTCCTCCCACGGGTTGACGAACCGGCGGACGCCGAACACGCAAACTTCGGGCGTCAAAGACAAAAGGCCGGCCCAGTCACGGACCAGCCCTTCGCATGGTTCCTGATGAAACGCTACTTCGCCGCTTCGAGAACCGCCTCGTAGTTGGGCTCCTCGGCGATATCTCCAACATATTCGGCATACTTGATCGTGTTATCCGAACCGACGACGAAGACCGCCCTCGCGTGCAACCGGTCGAGCGGGCCACCATTGATCAGTACCCCGTATCCTTTGCCGAATGATGCATCGCGATGATCGCTCGCCGTGATGACATTCTCCACGCCGGCGGCCCCACACCACCGTTTCTGGGCGAACGGCAGGTCCATACTGACGCAGACCACCTCGACATCAGCTAGTTTCGACGCCTCCTCATTGAAACGACGCGTCTCGGTGTCGCAGACCGGAGTGTCCAGCGACGGCACCGCCAGAATGATTCGCGTCTTTCCGGCTGAAGAAGCCAGAGTGTAGTCGCTCAAATCGCTCGATTTCTGGACCTTGAAATCAGGCGCAGCCTGACCGGCCTTGACCTCTTCCCCCTGCAGGCTGACGGGACTCCCTTTGAAATTCACTGCTGCCATTTTTTCTCCTTCATTAATTGTTAAATTCAGAATAGTTCGCGCTCATATTACCAAAACTATCCCTGGTATCAAATTTCGATAAAGACCTCATGCTTTGACGTAGATCTCGGCGCCGGCCTGCTTGAACTCCTCTGCTTTCTCGAGCATGCCGGCTTCAAGGGCCTTCTGTTCATCGATTCCCTGCCGGGCCGCGTAATCGCGGACGTCCTGGGTGATCTTCATCGAGCAGAAATGCGGCCCGCACATCGAGCAGAAATGGGCCGCTTTGGCGCCTTCCTGCGGAAGGGTCTCGTCGTGAAATTCGCGCGCCGTCTCCGGATCGAGCGAGAGATTGAACTGGTCCTCCCAGCGAAATTCGAAACGCGCCTTCGAGACGGCATTGTCACGCTGTTGCGCTCCAGGATGCCCCTTCGCCAGATCGGCCGCGTGTGCGGCGATCTTGTACGCGATGACCCCGTCCTTGACGTCCTTCTTGTCCGGCAACCCGAGATGTTCCTTCGGAGTGACATAGCAGAGCATCGCCGTTCCGAACCATCCGATCATGGCGGCGCCGATCGCCGAGGTGATATGGTCATAACCCGGCGCGATGTCTGTCGTCAGCGGCCCGAGAGTGTAAAACGGCGCCTCGTCGCACGATGCCAACTGCTTGTCCATGTTCTCCCGGATCATATGCATCGGAACATGGCCCGGACCTTCGATCATGACCTGGCAATCCAGTTCCCAGGCGATCTTCGTCAGTTCGCCCAGCGTCTCAAGTTCGGCGAACTGTGCCTCGTCGTTGGCATCGGCAATTGATCCGGGCCGCAGGCCGTCGCCGAGCGAAAAACTGACGTCATAGGCGCGCATGATCTCGCAGATCTCGCGGAAATGTGTGTACAGGAAGCTCTCCCTGTGATGAGCCAGGCACCATTTGGCCATGATAGATCCGCCGCGCGAGACGATCCCAGTTGTCCTTTTAGCCGTCATCGGGATGTAAGGCAGGCGGACTCCGGCGTGAATCGTGAAATAGTCGACGCCCTGTTCAGCCTGCTCGATGAGCGTGTCGCGATAGATCTCCCAGGTCAATTCCTCGGCCTTGCCTCCGACCTTCTCCAGAGCCTGATAGATCGGTACGGTGCCGATCGGAACCGGTGAGTTTCGAATGATCCATTCACGGGTCTCATGAATATTCTTGCCTGTCGACAGGTCCATGACCGTATCGGCGCCCCACCTGGTCGCCCAGCGCATCTTTTCAACCTCCTCCTCGATCGAAGAGGCCACGGCGGAGTTGCCGATATTCGCGTTGATCTTGACCAGAAAATTGCGCCCGATAATCATCGGCTCGGTTTCAGGATGATTGATGTTGGTGGGGATGATCGCCCGGCCGCGCGCCACTTCGTCGCGAATAAACTCAGGAGTCACATATCTCGGGATACGTGCGCCGAAGGGCTCGCCCGGGTGCTGAAAGTTGAGATCATTGCGCTCGCCACTCTTCAACGCCTCGATCGCGGCCTCGCGCCCGAGGTTCTCTCGGATGGCGATATACTCCATCTCGGGCGTGATCATGCCTCGCCGCGCATAATGCATCTGAGTCACCGCACGGCCGGCTTTTGCGCGAAGCGGCTGCCGGCGCAGGCCAGGAAACTCCTCAAGTCGTCCTCGCTCCTTTTCGCGGGCATATTTCGCCTCTTCTCTCGACCGGTATCCGTTATCGATCGGCTGAATGATGCGCCCCTCATACTCCTCGACATCTCCGCGTGAAAGGATCCAGTCCCGTCGCAGCGCAGGCAAGCCGTCCCGAACGTCCCCCGTGAATGCGGGATCCCCCCACGGGCCGCTCGCATCGTAAACGCGCACCGGTTCGTTGACTTCCGTTCGCCCGTCAAATCCTTTCGTCACGTTGAGTGAAATTTCGCGAAACGGGACCTCCACGCCATCGGTCGTCCCACGGACATAGACACGTTGCGAATTCGGCAGCGGCGCCTCGATCGATGATTGTTGATTCTGTCTGACTGTCATTATTTTTTTACCTTTCTCCCTACGACGGTATGAGCCGTATCAGGTTCTAGGGGTCTCCCGCAACGGGACTCTCAGCCGGATCAAACGTCCAACTCCCCCGAAAAGATTGGTTATAATCCACAAAGAGCACAAAGAAATCACAAAGAGATAATCAAGCATCAAGTGATCTATAATTTCGAATCAATGAACGAATTTTTTCCACTCCAGGACTCCACTACTCCCAAAATTAATCAGCAAACCAGCACGTTTTTCAGTGGCCTTGAGATAATGAATGATTTGTGATTCCTCCTTGCCACTTAACCTGTCTAACGCCTTTAGTTCAACTATTATTTGCCCAAAACAAACGAAATCCGCTCGGTATTGCAACCCCAGGTCCTCACCCTTGTAAAAAATGTCCAATGATTGTTCTGAGGTAAAAGGGATTGACCTCCTGGTAAATTCTATTTTGAGAGCAGCTTGATATACGGCTTCTAAAAATCCAGGTCCCATTTCCCGGTGTACATCGATAGCTGCTCCAATAATTTCATAACACTCTTTACCCAGAATCAACTCTTTTTCTTTGTGATTCTTCGTGTCCTTTGTGGATGACAATTCTTTACCCCCCAATGCAGGACATTGTTCTCAGGGGCTGGATGAATTCCGGATCATTAATATGATGACGGTCTTCCTTCTGGTTGACCGTCGCTACGATGAAGCCGATGAGTTCGTCGCGCGAAGCGCCGGACCTGAGCAGCGCTTTGATATTATGCTCGACGGCCGAAAACAGACACGTCCGAATCATTCCGTCCGCCGTCAGACGGATGCGACTGCAATGTCCGCAGAACGGTTGGGTGACTGGATTGATGAATCCGATCTCGCCCGGCGTACCATCCGCGAATCGCCACCGGCGCGCTGTTTCGCTGGCATTCCCGGACTGCACGCGATCAAGCGGGTACCGTTGATGGATCATCTCTCTCAGTTCATCGCCCGGCACAACCATATCGCGGCGCCAGACCTTGCCGTTGTCGAGCGGCATAAACTCGATGAAGCGCACGTGAACGCCCTTCTCCCTCGCGAACTCGGCGAAGTTGATCACCTGATCTTCGTTGATATGCCTGATGACCACGCAATTGACCTTGACCGGACTGAGCCCGGCTTCGATCGCGGCATCGATGCCCGCCAGGACCTCGGAGAAATTCTTCCGCCCGGTGAGCAGTGCGAAACGATCAGGTGTCAGCGAATCGAGGCTGATTGTGATGCGCTTCAAACCGGCTTCCCTCAGTCCTTTCGCCCTGCCGGAAAGGAAATTGGCGTTGGTAGTCATGGCCAGATCCTCGACCTGATCGAGTGCGCCGAGGCGCGCGATGAGAGTCTCGAGGTCGCGCCGCAGCATCGGCTCCCCGCCAGTTACTCGCAGTTTCGTGATGCCAAGTTCGACGAAGACCTCCGTCAACCTGATGATCTCTTCGTAGCTCAAAATCTCGGCCTTAGGCTGCCACTCCATGGCCTCTTTCGGCATGCAGTAGAAACATCGAAAATTACATCGATCGGTGACCGAAATGCGAAGATCCTGGATCACACGGCCGAAACTATCCGTCAATCTGGTCGGTTTCATATTAGACTGGTTCTTCATAGTGCTTGCCTTTACTTTTGACAGATAAGTATTCTATCAGTCCGCAATGGCAATGTCAGTTTAAGAGTCCCGGATTTTTATCACGAATCGGAGAAGGGAGATTCATGGCGCAAACTGAAAGCTCAACCATCATCGCGCAATTGAGGAAGATCCTCGGTCCGGACGACGTCGCCACCGATCCATCCGAACTGCTCGTCTATGAGTGCGACGCGATCGCAATGCACAAGGCGCGCCCGCTGGCAGTCCTCTTCCCGCGCACGACCGATCAGGTTTCGCAGGCCGTCAAGCTTCTGCACGATAATCGCATTCCGTTCGGCCCGCGTGGCGCAGGAACAGGTCTGAGTTCCGGCGCGCTTGCGCTCGGCTGCGAAGAAGGTCAGCGCTCGGTCATCATCGAGATGGCCCGCATGAACCAGATCATCGAAATTGACTACGCCAATCATCGCGCCATCGTCCAGCCCGGCCTGATCAACATCAAACTGTCTCAGGCTGTCGCCGCGCGCGGATATTACTATGCCCCCGATCCGTCATCGCAGACAGCCTGCACGATCGGAGGCAACGTGGCCGAAAACGCCGGCGGCCCGCATTGCCTCAAATATGGAGCGACGACCAATCATATTCTCGGCCTTGAGGTCGTCCTGCCCACGGGCGAGATCGTCAATCTGGGCGGGGGAGGGGCCGATCAGGTCGGTTATGACCTGCTTGGAACATTCGTCGGATCGGAGGGCACATTCGGCATCGTCACCAGGATCGTCGTCCGACTGACGCGATCGCCGCAAACCGTCATCACACTGCTCGCCGATTTCATTGACCTCTACGATGCAGGACGAGCCGTCTCGGCGATCATCGCCGCCGGCATACTGCCCGCCGCACTCGAGATGATCGATATAGTGACGATCAATGCCGTCGAGGACTCAATCTATGCTGCCGGATATCCGCGCGATGCTGCCGCGTGCCTGATCGTGGAACTCGACGGGTTGAAAGCCGGTATCGACGCCCAGGCGCGGCTCGCCACATCGATCTGCATGGAACATCACGCCCGTTCAGTCCACGAAGCCGTCGATGAGACCGAACGCAAGAAACTGTGGGCCGGACGCAAGGGCGCCTTCGGAGCGCTCGGCCGCGTCAGCCCGGATCTCTTCGTTCAGGATGCAGTCGTTCCTCGCACCAAACTCCCCCGGGTGCTCGCCGGCATCTACGAAATCGGAGACAAATACAAACTCAAGCTATCGACTGTCTTTCACGCCGGCGACGGCAACCTGCATCCGAACCTCAATTTCGACGGAAGAAACGAGGACGAGGTCTCGCGCGTCATGGCCGCCAGCAAAGAGATCATGAAACTCTGCGTCGATGCCGGCGGATCGATCAGCGGTGAGCACGGAGTCGGCGCCGACAAAATCGATTACATGCCCATGATCTTCGATCAGGCATCGTTAAACGCCATGCTCGCCGTCAAGGATGTCTTCAATCCCCTTGGACTTTGCAACCCGGGCAAGGCCGTCCCCACTCAGCGCATGTGCAAGGAATATAAGAAAGGTTTCGTTTTTGACTGACCGCGCCGCCGACTCGAGGCCGGCGCCGCGGTTGAAACCTCATCGGGCAGAGAACCTGAAGCTCGTCGAAGTCTTATAAGTCTCTCCCGGCTTGAGCACAGGTGACGGGAATTGCGGCTTGTTCGGCGAGTCCGGAAAATGCTGAGTCTCCAGGCAGAAACCCGATCGACGCTCAACAATGCGTCCGCTCTTGCCCCTGATGCTGCCATCCAGAAAGTTTCCGGTGTAGAACTGCACCCCGGGTTCCGTAGTGAAAACTTCCATCTGCCGGCCGGTTTTCGGTTCGTATACCCGCGCCACTAGCCCCATCTCTCCCGGCTTGTGGTTGAGAACGAAATTGTGATCGTAACCTTTTCCGAAGACGATCTGTTCATCGTCGGCATCGATTCGCGCGCCGATCGGCGTCGGTTTCAGAAAATCGAATGGAGTCCCGGCTACGGCTCGCAATTCACCTGTCGTGATCAGTTCCGAGTCGACGGGCGTAAATCGATCGGCATCGATCATCATTTCGTGCCCAAGGATGTCGCCCTCACCCGCCAGGTTGAAATACGAATGATTTGTCAGGTTGAGGACCGTCTCCTTATCAGTTGACGCCAGATAATCGATCTTAAGTGAGTTGTCGTCGCCCAGCGTATAGGTCACGGTCACCGAAAGATTGCCGGGATACCCCTCTTCTCCATCTTTGCTCAGATACTTCAACTCGAGCCCTGTCGCGTCATCCAGCGCTCTCGCCTGCCAGACCTGCTTGTCGAATCCCTTGAGTCCTCCGTGCAGGTGGTTCTGACCATTGTTGCTCGCCAGCTTATACTCGACACCGCTCAGGCTGAAGCGCGCTTTGCCGATTCGATTCCCGTACCGGCCAACGAGGCACCCGAAAAACGGATTCCTCGTTACATAACCATCGAGATTGTCGTATCCAAGCACGACATCTCCCATCCTGCCGTTCCTGTCCGGCGTTTTGATCGAAACGATTATCCCGCCGTAATTGGTGATCTTCACCTCCATGCCCGATCGATTGGCCAGAGTGTAGAGATCCACCGCCGTGCCATCCGGCAATTTTCCATATGTTTCCTTCATCATCGTCGGTTTACCCTTTTCCTGATTGACACATCCAAAAAAGATCAGCAGCAGCATAAATAATGCCGCTCTCGGAAATCGCCTGTTCACATGCCTCATCTTATGCTCCAGAAGAAGTTGGTAGTTGAATGTTGAAAGCCAGAGTTTGACTTAAAATGACTGTTTGGAAAAGTTTCAGACCTCGAAAATATGCAATCAACTGATTATACTGCCCTCATGAGGGAAGGTTTTTAACTTTCCCCACACCAATCTGTTAAACTTATAAAACACATTCCGATTGGAGGAAATTGATAATGGGTGCAACGATATCTCGACGCTCGCTCCTGCTCAGGCTTGCGGCATCGACGATACCTGTCATCACACAAGGCAAAACAGCAACATTTTTTCATGCTCTGCGTCAGAGTGGAGCATCGCCGGTGGTCGAGACAAGAGACCGGTTTTCGATTGTTGACCCCGGCAACATCAAGCTTCAGGGGCCGCTTGGAGACCGGTGCCTGAAGAATGAGCGGGCGTGGCTTCTGACAAAAAACGAAGATGACCTGCTCGACGGCTTCAGAATGCGCCCCGGTAAACAAGCGTGGACCGGCGAACACGCCGGCAAGTGGCTGCACGCAGCCTCTCTCGCCTATGCCTATACCAGAGACGAAGCGCTCCGCTCGAAACTTGATCGTGTGACATCAGCCCTCATCTCAACTCAGCAGGAAGACGGATATCTTGGCACATACGCCGAAGGATTTCATTGGGAAATGGGCGATGATCAGAAATGGGATGTCTGGGTTCATAAGTACAATCTGATCGGACTGCTCACCTTTCATGAAGTGACTTCCAATAAAGCGGCGCTCGATGCTGCAATCAAAATCGGAGATTTACTGGTCAATGTTTTCGGTCAACTTTCGGACGGGACCAGTTTAAACCTGAACGAACGGAGCACGCATCTGGGGATGGCTTCGGGCAGCGTGCTCGAACCCATGGTCCTGCTACACCGTCTGACGGGTGAGCAAAAATATCTCGACTTTTCCAGGTCGATAGTCGAACAGTGGGAATCAGCCAATGGCCCGCGCATCATAAGCACTTTGACCGCCACCGGGTCCGTCAAAAAGACGGCGAATGCCAAAGCCTATGAAATGCTCTCGTGCCTGGTCGGTCTGTGCGAGCTCTTTAGAACGACTGGAGAGGACCGATATCTCTCGCCGGCAGTCATTGCCTGGCGCGACATAACCGCGAACCAGCTGTTGATCACAGGCAGCGGGAGCAGCCACGAATACTGGACAGATCCCGGACAATTCCCCAGTGCATTTCAGGACGAGGTGGCGGAAACATGCGTCACCGTAACCTGGATTCAGCTCAATCAGCAATTGCTCCGGCTGACCGGCGAGCCGCGCTATGCCGATGAGTTGGAGAAGACCTTTTATAATCATCTTCCGGCTGCTCAGCGACCCGACGGAGGCGCCTGGGATTACTTCACCTCGCTGGAAGGGATAAAAGAACCCGGGTCCGACCAGAACTGCTGCTCATCAAGCGGCCCTCGCGCCTGGGCTCTGCTCCCCGGTCTGATCTGCATGGGAGCGCCCGATGGAATAGTCATCAATTTCTTTACACCAGGCACGGCTGCCATTAAGATCAACGGAGAGGTGGTCACGATCAAACAGACTACCTCTTATCCGGACGAAGGACGCGTGTCGATCAGTGTTACAGTGCCGAAACCGATGAAGTTCAGTCTCTTCGTGAGGGTGCCTGCATGGTCGAAACTCAATGGATTGAAGGCGAAATCAGGAGAATACTGGCACCTGCGCCAGACCTGGAGCCGAACTCAGACGATCGATCTCGAACTGGAGATTCCTGTCCGTCTCGTGCCCGGTTCGGGCAGTAATGCCGGGAAATATGCCGTTGTCCGCGGCCCGCAAGTGCTGGCGGTCGATCAACTCCAGAATCCTGGACTGGCGCCTCTCTCTGCAGCTGCAATAACTTCCTCATCCCCCGTTTTAAAGACCAGTCTCACATACCTGGATGCTGAAGGAAAGACGGTATACGAGACTGATGCGGTCCTGCTGCAGGACTCCGAAAAATTCAGAACCGGAGAGCGGATCGCCATTCGACTTTCTCCTTTCTCGACTGCGGGAGCTTATGGCCGGCACTTCTCCGTCTGGCTTCAATTGGCCCAAACATCGAGCAAATGATCAACCTTAACCTGCTTTTGAGGTGTCAACTGATATGAAATCCAGAAAATTATTCCTGTCGATTCTGTTGCTCTTACCCTGCAGTATCTCAATGGCGCAAACCCCGGCGCCCGATTCCCCCGAAGCTGTCAAGCAACGACTGGAACGGTCCGAACGCCGGTTGTCCGACTGGCCCCAGATCAATCGCTATCGCGACGCCAATGACAAAGTCCCGCCGCTTGCGAAAAACGAGAATCGCGTCGTATTTCTGGGCGATTCGATCACTGACGGTTGGAAACTGGACGAATATTTCCCAGGCAAACCATACATCAATCGCGGCATCAGTGGTCAGACCACTCCGCAAATGCTCATCCGTATGCGGCCCGATGTCATAGCACTCAAACCCAAAGTCGTCGTCCTGCTCGCCGGAACGAATGACATCGCCGGAAATACCGGACCGATGACCCTCGAAATGATCGAGAACAACTATGCGTCGATCGCCGACCTCGCCAGAATCAATGGGATCAAAATGGTCTTCGCCTCTGTTCTGCCGATCCACGATTACGGACGAAACAAAGTCTCCGAACGACGCTCTCCGGAACAGATCCTCAAGCTGAATGAGTGGTTGAAAAATTACTGCAAGGCCAACGGGCACGTCTACCTCGATTATTTCAGCACCATGATCGACGAAAACGGGATGCTCAAGGCTGAACTGGCCAACGATGGCCTGCACCCGAACGCCGATGGATACAAGCTGATGGCTCCGCTGGCCGAAGCAGCAATCAGGCAGGCGCTCAGAAGGAAATGACGAACAATCATTTATGCATAAAATAACTGTCATTCGCGGCGACGGCGTAGGCCCTGAGATCAGCGAATCGACAATTCGTGTCATCGAGGCCACCGGCGTCAATATCGAATGGGATTTCGCCGTCATTGGCCGTGAAGCTGAAAAAGAGTATGCCGATCCGCTGCCGGCTGAGACCCTGTCGAAAATCAGACAAACAGGCGTCGTCCTTAAAAGCCCCGTCTACATTGAGAAGATGGGCAGCAAGGTCGTCATCAAACACGATGACCGCTCGCAGCGCATCTACTCCAACGTCAATACCGCATTGCGAATCGAACTTGGCGCCTTCGTTAACGTTCGACCTGTTCGCGCCTTCGAAGGCGTCCGCGCTCACGCCCCAAGATTCGATGTGGCAGTCATCCGGGAACTGACTGAGGACATCTACTGCGGTTACGAACATAACGTCGGGGACGATGCCGCCGAAGCGATCAAAATCACTACTCGCAAGGCATCCGAACGAGCCGCCCGATTCGCCTTCGATTACGCGAAAAAGAACCGGCGCCGGCGTATCAGCGTGATCCACAAGGCAAATGTACTGCAATTGACCGATGGCCTTTTTCTAAGAACCGCTCAGGCTGTGGCGAAGGAATATCCAGGGATACTTTGCGATGATGCCATGGTCGACTCCTGCGTCTACCAGCTGGCCTGCCAGCCCGAAGGATGGGACGTGATGCTTATGCAGAACCAGTATGGAGATATTATTTCGGATCTTTGCGCAGGACTGGTGGGCAGTTTCGGACTCGCCCCTGGAGCGAATTTCGGAGATCAGGTCGCGATCTTCGAGGCCGCTCACGGCGCTGCGCCTGATCTGGCCGGACAGAACAAGGTCAACCCGGTAGCCCTCATCCTGTCGGGAGCCATGATGCTCGATCACATCGGAGAATCGACCGCCGCAGAGCGCATCCGCCAGGCCGTCTCTATCGTTATCCGTGAAGGTCGAACCATCACGCCCGATCTCGGCGGAAACGCCAAAACTACCGCAATGACCAATGTGATCATTGACTATTTATAAGTAGAAAGTAAAAAGTAGAAAGTAGAAAGAATGAACCCTCTTTTCATCATTTCCTACTTTCTACTTTTTACTTTTTACTTTTTACTTTCTATATGGAAAAACGCTTTGACATCGTCGGCATCGGATCAATGGTTGTTGATCTGATCTATCGTACTCCGCGGATCATCGGCGGCGAGGAAAAGATCGCCTTGCAGAGATACGAAACCGGCGAACCGGTACGTAAACTGGTAGGTGGAGTGACGCTCAATCATCTCTCCTGGGCGGGGCTGCTCGGTCTGAAGACGGGTATTTTCGGCAGGCAGGGAGACGATGAGTACGGCAGATTTCTGCGCGCCGGAATGGACCGATACGGAATCGACAGGCACATCACGCTTGACGGATCGGCATCGTCGTTTGCCCATATCTTCGTCGATCCGAATGGCGGCCGGGCAATTTATATGAGCCCGGCCGCGACAAGCGAAACGACAGGCGCTTATCTGCGCGAGCATCATACGGACTATATTCGAAGCTCTCGACTGCTCTCGACGGAGATCTCGCAGCTTCCTCTGGATGCCGTCGTGGCTGCACTTGAAATCGCTCACGAAGCGAGGATTCCGACGATCCTCGACATTGACATACCGCGCAGTGACGCCATTCGCACTCTAGGCAGCGAAATGGATTTCGAACGCGCCCTGAAATTCGCTGACTACATCAAGCCATCGAAAGCGGCGGTATCCGAGCTGACCGGTGAAAGCGACACATTGCCGGCCGCCAGATTGCTGCGCGAAAAGTATCAGGCCAGGGCAGTCATCATTACTGATGGTGAATCAGGCTGTGCG
>JADJXM010000004.1:222500-540778 GCA_016715865.1 Acidobacteriota bacterium
CGATCCGTTCGATTCCTCTGCGGATACGGACCGGATCGAAGCCCGACAGGTTCACTGCCGGCGTGAAGGAGGTCGAGGTTCGCGGAGAGGTCTTTCTGCCGAACGAGGTATTCGCGCGCATCAATCGCGAACGAGCGGAGCAGGAGATGCAGACCTTCGCCAATCCGCGCAACGCTGCCGCCGGAACCATGCGGCAACTCGATTCGCGAATCGTTGCCGAACGGAATCTGGATATCTTCTGTTACCAGTTGCTGCTCGACGGCGCGCCTGCGTACGAGACCCATTTCGAGGCGCTGGAATGGATGTCCTCGCATGGATTCAAGATCAATCCGCATCGCCGGCGCTGCCGGACGATCGATGAGGTCCTGGAGTATTGCAGGGAATGGGATGAACGGCGCGACGGGTTGAATTACGAGATCGACGGCGTGGTCGTCAAAATCAATCAGATTTCAGTGCAGGAGGAGCTGGGAGCGACAGCCAAATCGCCACGCTGGGCGATCGCTTACAAGTTCCCTGCCCGCCAGGCCTCGACGCAGCTGCTGGATGTGATCTACCAGGTCGGACGCACGGGCGCGATTACTCCGGTGGCAGTCCTGGAGCCTGTTCTGCTGGCCGGGACCACTGTCTCCAGAGCCAGCCTGCACAACGCCGACGAGATGGCCCGGTTGGGCGTCAAGCGCAACGACTGGGTCTTCATCGAAAAGAGCGGCGAAATTATCCCTCAGGTGGTCAAGGTGATCACTGAACGACGATCAGGAGAGGAGACCGATTTTGACTTTCCTGTGCGCTGCCCTGTCTGCCAGACCAGTCTCGTCAAACCGGAGGGAGAGGCGGTCACGCGTTGCCCGAATGCGGATTGTCCCGCCAGACTGCGCGAAGGGTTGCTGCACTTCTCTGCCCGTCGAGCCATGCGCATTGACGGCCTGGGAGAGGCCCTGGTCGAGCAGTTGACTTCACCGCGCATTAAAAAGAACCAGAAAGGCGAGACAGTTCCGGACGAAAACGGAGCCCCGATCACCCTGCCCCCGCTGCCCCCGCTTGTCGCTTCATTGGCGGACCTCTATAAATTAAAGGAACTGAGGGATGAGTTGATCGCGCTGGATAGAATGGGCGGCAAATCCGCTGACAATCTGCTCGATCAGATCGAGGCGAGCAGGCAGGCGGGACTGGCACGGCTCCTTTATGGCCTTGGAATTCGCCACGTCGGTGAGCGGACGGCTTCAATTCTGGCCAATCATTTTGGCGATATCGGCAGACTTCGCGAAGCTTCAGTCGACGAGCTTTCCCGGATTCACGAAATCGGCTCGATCGTCGCCTCTTCCATTCGTGAATGGTTTGACCAGCCGCGAAATATCAGGCTTCTCGAGGATCTGTCCGCAGCCGGCGTGATCATGAAGACCTCCGGAACGGCTACTGAAGAGGTTCCGCGGATTTTTGAGGGCAAAATCTTCGTCCTGACAGGCACACTACCCACGATGTCCCGCGACGAGGCCAAAAGCTATATCGAGGCCCGCGGCGGAAGGGTGAGCAGTTCCGTCTCCAAAAAAACCGACTTCGTTTTAGCCGGTTCAGATCCCGGTTCGAAACTCGACAGAGCCCTCGAACTTGGTTTGACCATTATTAATGAAAATGAATTGCTAACCTTAATGGGGCCATAAGTCATTGTTTATGAACGACCTAGCGACCCGGCTCAATATTAAAATCCGCAAACAATCTCAAGGTGCGTATTGACATTGGGCTTGATATGGGTACATAATGCGCTCAACTAGCAGCGGAAAATACCCTAATGGCTGAGGACGCTGCTGATTTGGGGAGGCGAAAGCCTCCCCAGCTCATTTCAGGGTACCTTTCTTTATAGTAACGGCACAGCGCCGCCGAGTGTTTCCAGTGGGAAGAAGTTTCCAGTTTCCAGTCGCCTGCAAAAGTTTCGCAAATAGTTACAATTGCAAGCTATATGACAATGAAGAAACTGCTGCTGTCCAGACAACTGGAAACTTCTTCCCACTGGAAACTTTAACAGGACCTGAGCAGTTACCTTTTTTATTCAGTATTTAACCCGAACGCGATAGGTGAGCACAGCTTCACCGTCCTTGGCGACAGGGACATTAAAGCGAGCAGCGAAGGCGGCAGTTTTCTGGGCCGGGAAGCTCGAATTGATTATCTCCCATTCCCCACCGATGGGTTCATTGACGATGACGGTGACGGGTTCTTCCTTATGGTTGCGGATTCGGATTTCGTATGCGTATTCGAAGACGCGGCGCGCGATGGCCTTGTAATCGGTCTGCTTGCGTTCGGCAACGACATCGAAAGAGTCACCGAGCTTGATGCGCACCTCTTCGTCCTTGGGCGTATGGTCGATACGGTTTTCTCCGATGAACTGGAGTGCGCCATCGCTGTCCCCCTTGTAAACCCGGACGATGCCTGCCGGCAGGGGCATGCCGAGGTTGTTCTCTTTCGAGTTTTTAAATTCGACGAAGACGCCGATCTTTTCCTTGATGGCTTCTCCGGGATTATTGTAGCCCTGAAAATAGTAGGGCTGCCCGTTGAGTACGAGTTCCTTGGTAACGTTCAGGTTATCGGCCGAGAGCAGGCTGATCTGCTTGGTCTCGTTGTTCTTCAATGTCGTCTGCCGCTGAAGCGAATAGAGGTGATATTCAAAGAGCGCCTGTTCCTGGAACTGTGGTTGTGGCGCGGCGGCCTGGACCTCCATGGCACGGTCACGTTTCATCATCATGACCTGCTCTTCCTGGACGCGGTTGACGTCGCCGGCGACGAGTTTAAGCTCGGCGTTGCGATAAGTGGCGCCGCTGTTGTTGTTGATCGTCACCCAGCCGTTGAGATCGGCTTTGGTGTCGTCCTTGTTGACGACGACGACGTAATCGGCGCGCCAGTTTACTCCCTGCGTCAGATACGATGCTTCGACGGTGTGGGTCTCGGCGCCTGAATTGGTGAGCGTCCAGACGAGAGTCGGTTTGGCGATCAGATCCTGCGGCAGTCGCGAGAACCGAATCTCAGCGATATTCGTCGGGTTGATGACGATCTCGTTGCCGATCTGCCAGACCTGGCCGTTGTTGTTCGAGAGCAGAGTGGCACGTGTCGGCGAAAGCTGCTCGGTGTTGTTTTCCAGCTTTCGCAGGACCAGCGTCAGCTCCTGTCCGACATACTTGTCGAGCAGTTTCTGCGGATTGAGCAGATCGTATTCGTAACTCTGCTCGACGACCTGGAGCGCATTCGGCGAGGTGACGGACTTGATATGGACCGTCGTCGCATTGATCAGCTGTGCAACATCCATAAAGCGAAGCTGCGATGTGCCTCGGGGCAGTCGCAGCGTGCGCGTATCCTTGATCAGTCCAAGGTTCGAGTTATAGACGGTAATTGCTACGCTCTTCTGATCATCTATGCCGCTCGAACCGGATTGGCCGGATTGGCCGGATTGGCCGGCCTGACTTGACTGGCCGGTCTTGGAAGTCTCACTCGATGGAGCGCCGTTCTTCCCGTCTTCATGAGACGCCATTGCTGAAAATGTTGTTCCCATAAGCAAAACCAGAACCAGCAGGTGATGCACCGCCGGTCGAAATTTATTGATGTTGTTAATTGACAGACCTTTCATGACGATTTTCTCCAGACACACAATTCCTGAACATATTTTCAAATTTATGCAAGAGGGGCCGACGCGATTTTTGAACGAACCGTTCTGTCGAGCCTTGCAGAAATTTCACCTGACGCGTCAAACTAGAGTTCGCATCGCCGGTATGGAAATATAAAAATCCCGGGACAGTTAACAGTCCAATCAACCAGAATCTTGACCACACTATTATGAACGCTCGAACAGTAATTTTCGCCCTATTATTTTTTATTATGCCGCTTTCGCTCTCGTGCGGAGGAAAGCTGTATGACGTCGCTCCTCTGCCGGGCACGGCGCCGGCGCTCTCGGCGGGAGATCCTGGCGGTTTGCGGCTCGGCGCAAATGCGATCAACGGTGACGAGGCATTCGAATTATTCTCCGCCAACCTGCCGCTGGCTGGCGTCATTGCCGTCGAGATCGAATTGTCCAACGATGCGGCCGAATCAATCAATACGAGGAATCTGAAGTTCGAATTGCGCGATTCCGCGGGCGTGAAGTTCAAGCGTATCTCTTCGAAAAACGCGCTATCGCGCGTCATGGACTATTACGGCGTAAGTTTTTACAGGAAGGATGCGCGCAATCGCACGCGCGATGATTACGCTGCCGTTGAGTTCAAGACGGATAGTCCGCTGGGAGTTCAGGAGAGTCGCCGTGGATACCTGTTCTTCCAGTCGAAGGTCGAATCTCCTGTTCCCGACAGTCTCGTTCTGAACGTCACCGGGTATCGAGAGCCGCTGAGCCTGCGGATCGAGCAAAAACCCGTCACGCTCAGTTCAGTCTATTATCCCGAACCGGGAGACGGGTGGAAACGTAAGAAGCCTGAGGAGGTTGGAATGGACGGGCGGCGGCTGGGCGAGGCGATCGCTTTCGCCCAGGCCAGTGAAACCCGCCGACCACGCGATTTTTCGGACCAGGAAACGATCTTCGGCAAACTGCTCGGACCGATTCCAGAAGCGCGCGGCGGAACTAACGGGATCGTCATCCGCCACGGTTATATCGTAGCCGAATTCGGAGAGACCGATCGGGTCGAGCCGACCTACAGTGCAGCCAAGAGTTTTCTATCGACGATTCTGGGGCTGGCTCTCGACCGTGGATTGATTCGCGACGTCAACGATCCGGTTCGGAATTATATAAATGATGGAGGATATGATTCGGAACATAATTCAAAAATAACCTGGCATCACCACGCGCAGCAGACCAGCGAATGGGAAGGCGAACTGTTCGGTAAGATTCACACTTTTATCGGTGAGACCGAATTCGGTCGCGGCATGCGTCAGCCGCGCGAAATCAAGGAACCCGGAACTTTCTATGAGTACAACGATGTGCGCATCAACAGATTCTCGCTCTCGCTTCTGCGTGTCTGGAAAAAGCCTTTGCCACAAGTGCTCAAGGAAGAGGTCATGGACAAAATCGGAGCATCGGCCACTTGGAAATACCTGCCTTACAAAAACTCCGAGGTAGAGGTGGATGGAAAGAAGATGATGTCGGTCAGCGGAGGAACTCGCTGGGGTGGAGGTCTCTGGATCAATACGCGGGACGAAGCTCGATTCGGTTATCTGTTTCTGCGACGCGGGAAATGGGGAGATGAGCAGATCATTTCGGGAAAATGGGTCGGCATGGCGCTCACACCCGGGGCTCACGGGCCCGATTACGGTTATCTGTGGTGGCTCAATTCACAGGGTAAACAATGGCCGGACGCTCCGAAGTCGAGTTTCGCGGCCGTCGGGTTCGGATCGAACACCATCTGGGTCGACCCGGAACACGATCTGGTCGTGGTCTGGCGCTGGCATCAGGGCAATGGCAATGAATTCTTCAAACGCGTCATCGCGGCGATAAATGAGTAAAAAGTAGAAAACGGAACCACGAGCGTAGCGCTGCGCGGTGACTCTCAATTAGCCGTGTACTTTAGTGCACGGACAGTTTATGGAAGAAACAGTGAACCGCATCAATATTGGTACTGGCTACAATCCGGATTCCGGCAATGTGTTTTATCACGTCCGCTGGGGGATTCGCTTTTTCTTCATGGGATTCAGGCTTTTGACCCGGCACGCTTCGCTCATGGGACTTTCGCTGATTCCGATTCTATTCACGATTGTGGTCCTCTTTTCACTTGCGGCGGGAAGCGCCTGGCTGATCGGAGAGGCCTTTGCAGTTTCGTTCGTCGATGAAGTACGACTGGTCATGCAGGCGCTGATCTTTGTCGTAGCGCTGGCGCTGGGTTATTTTCTCTATATGCCGCTTGCGCGAGTGCTGCTCGCCCCGTTGAGCGAGATGTTGAGCCGCCGCACGCATTTGATCAACACCGGGCAGGCAGGTTTCGGGACGGCTCCAAGCTGGAAACGCGCCATGATCGAGGGATTGAAACTGATCACATTCCAGGTGGCGATCATCATCTCAGTATTGATAACAGGCTTTCTCTTTCCCCCGGCTGCCCTGCCGGCGGGTTTTGTTCTGGCGACGTTTCTGGCCGGCCTCGACTTTCTTGACGTGCCGCTCTCGGCGCGCGGCATCCTGCTGAGAAAAAAGCTGAGGGTTCTCTGGAACAACAAATCCCTGGCGATCGGATTCGGCCTGGCGGCACATCTCATGCTGATCATCCCTGGAGTTAATCTGGTGCTGCTTCCGGCTGGAGTGATCGGAGCGACGCTGCTCTCAGATGCCCTCGAAGCGAACAGTCGGATAGATCTAGTTCATGATCACGCTGAATCTGATGGAAAAAAGTGAATCGCAGAGGACGCAAAGGGCGCAAAGGATTTTAAGGGAAAGAGAGATTCGGATTATTGCCTATTGTTTCTGATTCGGGCAATGATCTCCCAAATTCTTCTTTGCATCCTCTGCGTTCTTTGCGATTCAATTCCTCTGCGTCCTTTGCGATTCACTTTTTTTTATCAGATTCAGCATGATGGACTACTAGTTCAGATGCCTCTCGCGATTGAGTTCAGGGTGCCTTGCCAGAAAGCTACTGACAATCTCCCGCGGTTCTTTCCTTTCTACATCCGCTTCATAGTTCATACGCTGCATCTGAGAGTCGTCTATGGCTCCGGAAAGGATCGAGATCACCCTGCGCAATTCCGGTTGCCGGTTGAGGGTCTCTGTTCGGATGACGGGAACAGCCATATATGGCGGGAAGTATCGCCGGTCGTCTTCAAGAGCGACGAGATCAAGCTTTGCGATCAGCCCATTGGTCGCATCGCCCGCGATCACATCGACCTGCTTTTCGGCCAGTGCGCGATAAGTCAGAGAGAGGTCCATGGCACGGGGCGGCTCGGCGAAACGAAGCCCATAGGCATTGATGAGCCCCTGATAGCCGTCTTCACGGTCAAGGAATGCCGCGCCGAAGCCGGCAACCATCTTTGGCGCGAATTTCGTGAGATGGGAGATCGTACTTATTTTCAGCCTGCGTGCATCCTCCCGGCGAATCAGAATGACATAGGTATTGTTGAATCCGAGCGGTTCGAGCATGGTGCGCCCGGTAGAGGCATAGCTGGAAGAGACGCGACGGTTTACCTCTTCGCTATCGAGGATGACAGCCTGCTTGAAGATCGCCGTCAACGCAGTTCCGGTGTATTCAACATAAAGATCCAGATCGCCCGCCCGCATCGCGGTTTCACAGACTAGTGTGTCACCGAGGTTAAGTCTTCTCTCGACCGAGAGCGAGGTTTCGCGTTCTATCAGTTGGGCGAGCAGTTCTCCGAGTATGACCTGTTCGGTGAAATTCTTCGATCCGATGACGATTCGCCCTTCGTCGCGATCGGGCCAGAGCAGTAGACCGGTGAGCAGGATCAATCCGGCGACGGCTACGATGGCCAGGCGCCTGAAAAGAATCCCGTGGTCCCCTGAACGTCGAACAGATGCACGGCGCTCCATCCATCCGAGGGTGAAATCGGCAAGCAGAGCCATGACGGCTGCCGGAATGGCTCCCGCAAGGATGACAGTACTGTCGACGCTCGCCACTCCGCGAAAGATGTATTCGCCGAGGCCGCCCGCTCCGATCGCCGCGGCGATCGTGGCAGTGCCAACTCCGACGACTGTCGCGACACGCAAGCCCGCAATGATCGATGGCCGCGCCAGAGGAAGTTCGACCAGTTTCAGCAATTGCCATCCGGTCATGCCCATCGCCACTCCCGCTTCACGCACCGGCGGTTCGATGCTCTTTAAACCGCTGACGGTCGTTCGCATGATCGGCAACAGGGCATATAAAAAGAGGACTATCAGCGCGGCTCTGGCGCCGATGCCTCCGATCAGCGGAATCGGGATCAGAAATCCGAACATGGCCAGACTTGGGATAGTCTGAACAACATTGGCGATGCCGATGATCGGCCCTCCGAGTCGTGGCCTCCGATGCGCAAGCACCCCCAGCGGGACCCCGACCGCTGCGGCCACCCCCACGGCCGCCACCACCAGCGCCAGATGCCGCAGTATCGCATCAAGAAACTCCAGTCGATTGTTGAGCCAGAACTCAATTAGCCTCATTGGCAGTCTCGGTGGCAATTGATAGATCTATGATCGTCCTGTATTTACCAGGTGAGGAAGAGCATCCAGGAAGACCTGTACTTCAGGGTCCTTCGAATCGGCGATCTCGGCGGGCGCAGCCAGCGCAGCGAGCCTGCCCTGAGCCAGTACTCCGAGTCTGGTTCCGAGCGCGACGGCTTCGCCCATGTCGTGCGTCACGCAGACGATAGTCTTTTGAACCTGCGATTGAATTCGATGAAACTCTCGATGCATTTCGGCCCGGGTCAGCGGATCGAGCGCTCCGAATGGCTCATCCATGAGAAGAATCGGGGGATCGACAGCAAGTGCACGCGCCACTCCGACACGTTGACGCTGACCGCCCGACAGCTCGTGAGGGAACCGATCGCGATAAGTCTCAGGATCGAGGCCGACCAGATTGAGAACCTCGTCAGTCCGGGCGCGGATGCGATCCGTCGACCAGTCTTCAAGTTGAGGGACTACAGCAACGTTGCGGCCGATCGACATATGAGGAAACAAGCCGACCTCCTGCATGACGTATCCGATATGGCGACGCAGGCGGATCGGATCCCAGTCCAAAGTCGATCGGCCTTCGACAATCACTCTACCGGCATCCGGCAGCAACAGCCGATTGATCAGTCTAAGGATCGTCGTCTTGCCCGTGCCGCTGCGGCCGACCAGCGCCAGTGTCTCTCCACGCGCTATCGCGCAGCAGAAATCGACAAGCACCCGCGGACCGCCAGGATGTCGATATGAGACGTTTTCAAACTCTATGGCAGGCCCTTCGCTCACATCACTCGCCTTCCGACTTCTGATGGAATGTACCCTGAAATTAAAGCCAAAAATTCATTGAGTTGAAAATCTTCGGTTTCAACCGGCTTCGGCCAGATATTCGCGCATAACACGCGCATAGTGCGGGATGGCGATCTCGGGTTCCTCTATTTCAGGATGCCAGCGCTTCTCCCATTCGAAGCAGAAATATCCGCGATATCCGCCCTTGATCAACACCTGAACGGTCTCTTTGACGGGGACTTCGCCAGTGCCTGTCAGCACATAACGGCGGTCCGTCTCACCTGTGCGTGGCGCGCGGGAATCCTTCAAATGAGTATGCCTGACATATTTGCCAAGTTGTCTGAAAGTATCGGCGGGTTTCTCATTTCCGGCGACGGCTGTGTGGTGTGCATCCCACAACAACGCAGCCGTCGAAAGGCTGGCGCCTTTCAGAATCCCCAGTAAAGACTGTGATGTCGTGAATTCATCGTGAGACTCGATCAGCAGAGTCACGCCGCTCCCCTTCGCATGATCATGGAGCGCGCGAAATCCATCGATAATCCGCCCGGTGGCGGACTCCATGGTTTGCCCGGCCTGGAGCTTTCCGCCGAAAATGCGAACATATGGCGACTTCAGTCTTTGCGCGAGATCGATGAAACGCCGGGCTTCGTCAAGTTGAGCAGAGCGCTTTCCGGGATCCGGCTCACCGAGCCTGGCGGACGCTCCGAGGTCCGAGATCCTGAGTCCCAGCGCATCCAGATCCTTCAGACTCTCCTTCAACTTTTCGCCCGTGAATTGCGGGCTTTTCGGCAAGTCCATCTCATTCCTGATGCCGCGCAATTCAAGGGCCAAATATCCGTGCTGGGAAGCCTGGTCGAGGATCTTCTTCCATTCCCAGCCAGGACACCCGAGCGTCGAAAAGGCGATCGGCATACCCGCAGGCCTTTTCATATTCTGGATGAATGCCGGAGCGACAAGCGCCGCTGCCGCGGCGTTTCGCGCGAACTCTCTTCGGGAAATCGTTTTCATATGCTGCCTCCCGGGAAACAGGTTCGTTTCTCGTTTGTTTCAATTACGTGGGTGAATTCAGAGTGGCTTCGATTATAAACCAGGAATTCTAAATGGCATAACCAGTGCCCTGAAGGTCTCGGGTCAGAACTGAAAACTTTGAAATCGATAAGGGAACGTGCTACGATTCTTAAACTGCTGGCAGCATTTGATCTATCATAATCTGCTTTTGCGGAGAGTTGGCAGAATGGCTATTGCACCGGTCTTGAAAACCGGCGTCCGAAAGGGCATGGGGGTTCGAATCCCTCACTCTCCGCCATAACGATTTCCCACTTGCATAATATTTTAAACTGGAAACAATTGCCTTAAAAGAAAGGGCCGGGAGAAATCTCCCGGCCCTTTTCGTGGTTTCAATCGGAATTAACCGTTGAGCTTAGCAGCTCGCCGGGAAGACCGGAATCACGTAAGCATCGCTCGTCAGCGTCAGCTTGTGCAGGTTGTGTCCACCGTTGAACGCATTGGCCTGGGCCGCGGCGTTCGGGTTGAAGTTGATCTGCGCGCCGATGATGCCGACGTTCGCTGCCGCCCAGAGTTTCATCCAGCCACTGCGGCCGCTCGGGATGAAGGTCTCGAAGCGCGGCACCGTGCGCGGCTCGGTGTTGCTGATGCTGAAGCGCTTCTGGCAGCCACCCGAGGTGGTGAAGCTCAGTACGTTCTCGGCATCGTCATAGAGCAGTCCGAAGATCGATCCGATCGACGAAGCGCCAACCGAAAGGCTGCCGCCCGTGCGGTTCAGGATGACCAGCGTGTCGTTGCCGTCAACACGGCTCGGGATGTTGTCCAGCGCCAGGACACGCGGGACGGCGTTGTAGTTGCCCATGCCGCCGAACACAACCTGCGCCTGGGTGCCATCCGTGCTGACCGGCACTTCGCCGCCGATGTATGAGAACGCTTCGGCGCCGAGGTTGGCCGCGTGGCCGCTCGCCAGTTTGACGTACTCATCGCCGATCAGGTAGTTGAAGTCGGTCGGAATGCCGTAGTGGGTCGTCGCGATCGCCACGATGTAGCCCGCGAAACCGGGATCGAAATCCGACGTCAGGAACGAAGCCGTCTGGTTCGCCGTCAGGCAGATGTAGGCATCGGCAACCGTGCAGCTGTTGGCCACGAAGAAGAGGTGGACAAACGCCGCGTTGTAGATGTTCGTGTTGGTGATGTTGATCCGCGTGTTCTCGGTGTTGCTCGCCGTCGCGCTCGAGCTGTAGAAGTTGTAGATCAGAACCGAACCGGCCTTCTGATCGCTGACTTCCGATCCCGCAGGATACGGCAGACCCGGATCGGCAGCCAAAGCCGCCATCGACATCATCGCCAGCGCAAAGATCGCCAGCACGAGGTTCGTGAGTTTGAGTGAAGTTCGCATCATGTTTTCTCCTTAATTATTCACTATCTACGGGTGTACCGTATTTTTAGGATATAGATCAAACACCGGAATTGAGCATTCAAGCGCCTCTTGTTGACTGATAGACACTAATCCGCCATTGAGATGATACGGAATATGAGTCAGATCGAGTCTGAACCGTTGAATGGGGCGATTGATCTTTGAAAATTCAGGAAATTTGCTTTTCCTGGAAATACGGAAAGTTTTGCCAACGAATGTCGATACTATTGAAAGTATCGGTTAAGGAATTCGTCACGGCAAAGACCTGTTTACGATGGCACTGAGTTTTCATTGGGATGCTTTTCAATTGTGAGGAAAACTCAATACGGGATGCTTATAGCATTTTCTGTCGGGGCAAACAAGAAGTTTTTATCATTCAAGTCATTAATTCTGTAACCTAAATTTTCGGGCATTTAAATTCGGAAGAAATTAATCGCAAAGACCGCAAAGGGGCAAAGATTTTTTGGTGATATGAATATCCGGATTATTGCCCACCGGATATAATTCGAACACTGATCTTCCCTGTATATCTTTGCACCTTTGCGGGCTTTGCGATTAAATTCTTTGCGCTTCTTCGTGGCCTCTGCGATTAACTTTTTTCCGGTCTTGAATACAAGAAACTTAAGTTACAGACTATTAATTACCGTGTAACATAAGTTTTTTTAAGGCTTTCAACGCCAAGCACGCCAAGCTTGCCAAGAGGGTTTAAACGCCAAGGACGCCAAGAAAAATTGAAACGCCAAGGCGCCAGGTTGGCCAAGAACGGTTAGGCAACCGATGTTCGAATTATTTATCCCCTGTGTCGGAGTAGCACACAGAACCGCAAGCGTCAGCGAGCGGCACACAGAACTACGAGCGTCAGCGAGTAGCATACAGACGCGAAGTCGCGTCCAGCTGAAAACCGCTATAAGAGAAATGGCCGGGAGAAATCTCCCGGCCATTTTCTGATTCAAGCGGAACTAACCGTTGAGCCTAGCAGCTCGCCGGGAAGACCGGAACCACGTAAGCATCGGTCGTCAGCGTCAGCTTGTGCAGGTTGTGTCCACCGTTGAACGCATTGGCCTGGGCCGCGGCGTTCGGGTTGAAGTTGATCTGCGCGCCGATGATGCCGACGTTCGCTGCCGCCCAGAGTTTCATCCAGCCACTGCGGCCGCTCGGGATGAAGGTCTCGAAGCGCGGCACCGTGCGCGGCTCGGTGTTGCTGATGCTGAAGCGCTTCTGGCAACCACCCGAGGTGGTGAAGCTCAGTACGTTCTCGGCATCGTCATAGAGCAGTCCGAAGATCGATCCGATCGACGAAGCGCCAACCGAAAGGCTGCCGCCCGTGCGGTTCAGGACGACCAGCGTGTCGTTGCCGTCAACACGGCTCGGGATGTTGTCCAGCGCCAGGACGCGCGGAACATAGTTGTAGTTGCCACCGAAAGCAACCGTCGCCTGCGTTCCGTCCGTGCTGACCGGAACTTCGCCGCCGATGTATGCGAAAGCTTCGGCGCCGAGGTTGGCCGCGTGGCCGCTCGCCAGTTTGACGTACTCATCGCCGATCAGGTAGTTGAAGTCGGTCGGAATGCCGTAGTGGGTCGTCGCGATCGCCACGATGTAGCCCGCGAAACCGGGATCGAAATCCGACGTCAGGAACGAAGCCGTCTGGTTCGCCGTCAGGCAGATGTAGGCATCGGCAACCGTGCAGCTGTTGGCCACGAAGAAGAGGTGGACAAACGCCGCGTTGTAGATGTTCGTGTTGGTGATGTTGATCCGCGTGTTCTCGGTGTTGCTCGCCGTCGCGCTCGAGCTGTAGAAGTTGTAGATCAGAACCGAACCGGCCTTCTGGTCGCTGACTTCCGATGAAGCCGGATACGGCAGACCCGGATCGGCAGCCAAAGCCGCCATCGACATCATCGCCAGCGCAAAGATCGCCAGCACGAGGTTCGTGAGTTTGAGTGAGGTTCGCATCGTGTAGTTTCTCCTTAAGGAATCTTAAATAGTTTCGGATATACCGAATATTATTGAGGAATCGGTCATCTCACCGGGATGCAGCCATTCAACATGATATTGCACAATACTGTTAAGCTATTATTGTGTTCGCATACTGAATGGAGGCGAATGATCCGAATTACAAAGGGAATATAATTCCCCGTCGTTCTGAATTTCATACTGATTTCAGTCGGACGACAGATTGATGAGCGTGCCGAATTCGACGCAAAATCTTGCACCGGTTAAGGTTATTCAAACAGGCCCAGTGAACAATCTGCTTTTCGGGTGACATTGAGCTTTCATTGGGATGCTTACCGAGTGTGAGGAAAGCTCAACGACGGAAGCTTTATACCATCATGTCATTCAAGATCGCAAACATTTTTTTTCATTTGCCAAAAAAAAATAATCATTCGCGCCGGAAACGATGAGTGCATCTGCGATCCAGGGCGAGACCGTGAAGACTGTTTCGTGGCGGGTGCTTTCAAAGCAGGAACGCCGGGCACCCCCTGAAACATTGCGAACGACACGAGCCATCACGCAAGACCGAATCGCTATTTTTCAGAGGGTGCGACGGTCATTTCACCTTTCCGTCATTGATGCAGAAAAGATGCGTCTTGCTGCGCAGGAAGAGCTCTCCGTCGAGCACTATCGGCGAGGAGATGAACATCTGATCTTCGAGAGTGTTGCTTGCCAGAATCTCGAACTTCTCGCCCATTCTGATAATCGAGACGACCCCGCTTTCGCTGGCGACATACAACTTGCCATCGACGCCAATCGGAGAAGCCTTGAAGCTGTCAGGAGGCATGATGCGCTGCTGCTGGTAGTATGGTTCGCCGGTCTCGGCATTGAAGCAGCTGATCGTCCCGTTGTCCGAGAGCGTGTAGTATTTGTTGTCGTGAAGAACGGGTGAAGGAGTGTAGGCGGTGCCGCGCGTGTGGCTCCACAGAACGGCATCCGAATCGGTCAGATCGTTTTCGCCGCCGAGGCGGATGGCCATCAGTTTCGGGTTGCGGTGACCGCTCATGACGAGTACTGCGTCCTTATACTGAACGGGCGATGGAATGACATTGGTTCCGAGGCCTGCGCATTCCCAGATGACTTTACCCATAGCTGGTTCATAGGCTCGAACCTTGTTCGAGGCGCTGATGATGATCTGTTTCTTCCCCTTGTGATCGGCGATATAGGGGATCGACCACGAGCTGGGCTCGTCGCGGTTGATGCGCCAGACCTCTTTCCCGTTTCGTTTGTCCAGTGCAAGAACAAATGAATCGCCTTCCTGGTCATAAGTTTGAATGAGCAGATTGTCGTGCAGGATCGGAGCCGAACCCTCGCCGAACTGGAGCCGCATGCGAAGTTTGACGCCGGGATCCTTCTCCCAGATCAGCTTCCCGTTCAGATCGTAACAGTAAGTCCCTCGCGAGCCGAAGGAGACATATAGATACTTGCCGTCAGTAATGGGCGAGTTCGAGGCGAAGCTGCCATAGGTGCGATGGTAGCCTTCATGCGGAGTAGCGGTACTGGCGACTCGCTCCCAGATGACTTTGCCGGTTTTGCGCTCGAGGGCCATGACGATGAATTTGTGTTCTTCGCCGGCGCCCGCGCCTCCACCCGGTCCGCCGCCGCCGCGACGCCCCTGCCCGCCGCTGGCTGCCGCATCCTGTGTCGCCTCAGGGGCGCTCTCGGTCTTCCCCGTCGGAACCGCAGTGGTCAGAAAGATCTTGTCGTCCCAGATGACGGGAGTCGAAAATCCGCGTCCGGGTATGGCGGCCTTCCATTTGATGTTCTTCGTATCGCTCCACTCGGTCGGGGCGGCGCCATGCGCCATTCCGTTGAGATTCGGGCCCCGCCAATGCGGCCAGTGCGTGGAATCGGCTCCGGTTGAATTGACGATCAGCGAACTGCTCAGCGCCAGTACGAAAACAATGAGAACCTGGACTATCGATCTTTTCATTAATTCTCCTCTTCCGGGAACTTGTGCGGATATTATGGAAGACAATGATAAACGGTAGTCCGGTTTCAGAAAAGTGATGTTCTCAATGCCGACCGGAAGCCGGCATTCCGGGTTATTTGATCGAAATTGGGACCCTGACTTTACTGATCGGTGTCGGTTTGGGCTTCTCCTTTGTCTCAGCTTGCGACTTCGGCTTAATCGTAACCTTCGGAGCGATGACGGGAGCTTTGGGCTTAGGTTTGGGCTCCTCTTTCTTCTCCGACTTGACGGGCAGTTTTGGCCTCACGACAATGCCCGGTTTTTCAGGTGTTCTGGTCTTTTCGGGTGTCTTGATTCCGATCGGAGGCTTGACGGTGATGACCGGTTTTCCCGTGTTTTTCGGTTTACTGAAGACTTTCGGCTGTTTCGTGTTCTGTTTATTGAAAGGGATTCCAATCTTTTCGAGCAGTTTCTTCCTGATCACCTCGCCGGCATCAACCGGGACAAATTTCTCGACTTCCCTGGAGACTCCGGCGAAGTGGAGAACGGTTGCGGCAGACGTCAGCTTCGGATCGTACTCACGGGCGTCGTCTTCATATCCCTTGCCGGCTTTCCTGTACTCTTCGCCATTTGTTCCGCCGACTTCCTCGCCCTTTTTCCTGTAGAGGGCCGAGAGCGCCAGGTTGTTTGCGGCAACATCCTTTTTGCTACTGGTCTTGCCGCGATGGCCGGATGCGATCTGATACTGGCGGATGGCGTCATCGGTGCGTCCCTGTGAGTGATAGCAATACGCCAGTTCGCGCTGCGCTTCGTAATAGTCGGGGCGCAGTTCAATCGCCTTGCGGAACTGCGGTACGGCCTGCTGGAATTGATTATTCAGGCGGTAGCTGTAACCGACGCCGTAATAAGCCTCGGCATCATCGGGAGTGAGGTGGATGCGCGAACGAACGCATCGAGCGCCTTCGAGCGACTTGACTGGTCGAGCAGCAGCGCGAATCCAAGCGCCAGATGAGCCGCGGCGAGGTTGGGATTTATACGCACAGCCGCTTCCGCATCAAACAGCGCCTCGGCAGCCTTTCCTGATGCGGAACCGGAATTCCTTGAACCGGTCTCGCTCATCAGGCCGCGGCTGAGTTCGGCCGCTTCGTTCTTCTCTGAATCGTTCCCTGAATTCTTCTTTCCGCCTTTCTTGCTTCCCTTCTTCTTTGAAGGCTGATCGGACGGATCGTCTTCTTTACCGGCATCGTTCTTCTTCTTTTTCCCTGAATCTTTCTTCTCTTCAACTTCCGGAGCTGAAGGGGATGAATCGGAGGCGGATTTGTCAGGTTGATCCTCGCTCATTACCCAGGCGCTGATGGCCCGCGAGCGGATGGCGAGGATAGCCGCCTGGTCGGGGAACTTCTGCTTTGCCGTCGACATCAGATTGACGGCGTCGCTGTAGCGTCCATTTCGCATGTAGACTGCCGCGAGACGTTCGTAAACCGCCATCGACCCGGGATCGTCACGCAGCGCCTGTTCATACGAGGCGATCGCCTGCGGCCAGAGTTGTTGGGCTTCGAACTCGACGGCGCGCTCGTAATTCGGATTTGCAGCGACCGGATCGAGAGTCAGAGTGATCTCCTGTTGATAACCTGGAATGACGTTGACCGACGTAATGACCGGTTGAAACCGGCCATTTCCGGCGCGGACGACGTATTGACCCGGTGCAAGTTCCTTGTGGAGAGGATCCGCTGCGGCGGCTCTGCCGGTGATCGAAAGCGCCGCACCTTTCCGGAGAAGAGATAAGTGTTACGCCGCCCTGTGCCGAGATCGACGGGCAGAACCTGTAATTGGAGAGATGCGGGCTATCAGGACAGGGCCGCGCACTTCGATGGCGGTCATCGTCGGGGTCTGCTCAGCGCCGAGCGACCCGTTCTCCCTGACCCAGGTCCCGACGTTTTCACGCAAATATCCGGCCAGTTGCCCAGCCTCGACTCGGCCATCCGGGCGGCCTGCCAGTTCGCGCAAACCCCTCAAAATGTAGTAGGTGAAGACGCCGTGCCCCAATTTAACATTTTCGAAGGCGCGTTCGCCGATCTTGCACGCATAGAAGATGACGCTGGTCGGTGGATCGGCCGCAACCTGCTGCGATTTCGTCGGGACGATCCTCAGCACACGGGCCATGACATCCGTCATAGTGTTGCCTTTCAGACCACGCCCCGGAAACGGATCTTCGCGACACGCGTCTATGAAAACGGTGAACTGAGATGCCCTGAGCGTCGAGAGTTTGCGGGCGAGTTCTTCCATGTCGATTCCGGTCCGCTCGACCGTGGGCCCCGATTGCGCTTCGACATCGACGGGAAGGTAGTAGCTTTTGGCTTCGGACCAAGGCCTCTCACGATTCCGTGCCTGGCCAGAAAGACCAGAACCCGATGGCCGCTCTGGACCTGCGGGGCAAGTCTCTTCGATCGCATCGAATATATTCTGACGGGTGGCTCTGTTCGCCGATGCCGTCATCGGTCAGCAGGATGACATGGTCGTCGGCATAGCCACGGATGAAATCAGCAGGTCCCTGATGGCCCTCGCATCGTCCCGGGCAAAACGCAGATCCTGAATCTCACCCGGATAGTCGTTGACTCCGATCAGGAGGGCCCATTGATCCGCCTGCTTCCTGTTACCTGCTGCGGCAGGGGTCTTTTGTATGGTTTTACCGGTTTGGGCGGTTTGTGCTCCGGTCGAATCGGAACCAATCATTAATCCCAGAGTCAGAATTCCAGCAACAATCATCGAGCGAAACATGCGATATCCTCTCTGCAAATGCCGTGGTCACTTTCTACACTTTCGCAATCAAATCCTTCAATTCCCTGACGCTGGTGGCTCAGATGCGGTGAAAGCCCAGTGGGCTGCCTTCCTGTGGACTGTATTAATGAATGCTCCTGCCCGCCAGGAATGTCAGGAAGGCCGGGCGTCGAATCAGTCTACCTTCATTGCGGCAAATCGAAAGCCCCGGGGAAGTGCTCAGGTTTAACCTGTTTGGCCGCGGCCCGTTCACCGATCTCGGCCAGATCGTTGCGATTTTCACCGGCGCTCATATCGCGCAGGCTTTCGACCTTCGGAACCAGCGAAGCCAGTCCGATCTCGTTCAATCCATTCTGGTCGAGCCATACGTTGTACCTGGAGTAGGAGAGCAATGGCTCGGATGTCAAAAGGTCTTCAGCCAGGTCGCCTATCTCTCTATCGATCTTCTGATGTGTTTCGTTATACCTCGACACGGATTGCAGCAGCAGCTGGTTATGCCAGCTGATGTCGTCCATCAGCAGTTCGGGCACGTTCATCGCCCAATCCTTGACCCAGCTGTTCATAACTTCCTCGACAGTGTTGCGCAGCCTGGCCGATCCGGTGCCGATCGAGATGAGCAGCAGGTCGTTCTCACCGGTCTTCCAGTGAAAAGGAAATCCCTTGAGCGTGGCCAGTTGAAAAAGCTGCATGGCCGGATTGTTGTACATGCTGACGCCGCCATCGATGAACGCTGCGAACTGGCCCCGACCGACATCTATCTTCTCGGGCACGAAATAGGTAGGCGCGGCGGTGCTGGCCCGGATCGCCTGACGGACCAGAATATCCTTATTGTCCTTGTAATACCTGGCTTTCGGGTGGTTGAGCAACGGCCAGACACTGCGCGTATCGGCACGCTTTGCGACGATGCACAGCCCCGTCCTGATCGATTCATCTCCGAGCGTTCGATCGCCGAAGAGGCTTGTCATCTCCTCGATCAGCGCCGTCTCATCGAATCGGGCATTTAGAATCCCCAGAAATTTCTTGGTCCCGAAGACCCTCCCCCCCAACTGCAGGTATAGTTTCTTGATCGACGCCGCATCCAGCCCGATCGACAGGGCCGAGGCAATAACCGACCCCGTGCTGGTTCCGCCAATCAGGTCGAAATAGTCCGCCAGGACCATGTCCGGCTTGTTGTGCCGCTCTCGCAACATGCTCTCTATCCGTTCCAGGAAGCCCAACGTCAGCACTCCTCGAATTCCGCCACCATCCAGGGCCAGCATGCGCTTCGGCCCCGGAGACTCCAGCCTCTCCAATAAACTCATATCTTGTCTCCTGTGTTATTTGTCTCACCCTTCGATACTGATTTGATCGAAGTATAAACCCGGTCTCCTCTATGTCAATCTTATATCTATTATCCTTCATATATGCTAAAAACAAGAATAATAATTATTCTTGTTTTTAGCTAAAATTCGTGGTATGGTATGGGACATTGAGGTTACAGGAGATGGAAAACGAAGAGAAAAAGAAAGAAACAGGGGCATTGAGGGAGAAGCTGGATGCGAGAGGTGCGCATTTCACGCGTCAGCGGGCTGCGGTATACGACTACCTGCGGCAGGTGGATCATCATCCGACGGCGGATGAGATTTATCTGGCGGTGAAATCAGGGTTGCCGAAGATCAGTCTGGCAACGGTCTATAAAAATCTCGAGGCGCTGGTCGACTGCGGAGCGGCGTCAAAGCTGACTTATGGCGATGCGGCCGCGCGATACGATATCAGGACGGACCATCATTTTCACAGCCGGTGCCGGATATGCGGGAAGATAGCGGATGTCGAACCCGTGCGATCAGATGCCCTTTTGGGTTTGATTGATTTACAGGCAGGATTTTCAATCGAGAACTGGCGCATCGAGGTGATCGGGATATGCCTGAAATGCAAGGAAATTCGAAGAGATTAAACGATAAGGAGACAAAAAATGAGTAAATCGAAATCATATAAAACAAGCATTGATCTGGATATCGAAACACGAGAGCAGATAATAGCGCTGCTCAATCAGCAACTGGCGGATACGTTTGATTTGTACAGCCAGACGAAACAGGCGCACTGGAACGTAAAGGGTGCGCAGTTCTTCCAGCTCCATGAACTTTTCGATCAGCTGGCGGCAGGGTTGCTGGTCCATGTTGATACGATCGCCGAGCGGGCAACGGCTTTGGGCGGCCTGGCCATGGGGACCGCGAGGATGAGCGCCGCGGCTTCGCGGCTGTCGGATTTTCCGGCGGATGTGGTGGGAAGCAGCGAGACACTGGGCGCGGTGGTCAGCAGATACGCTGATCTGGCGGCAACTACGCGGGTTGCCATAGAGACTTCAGACAAACTGGGTGACGCCGATACGGCGGACCTCTTCACGGGAGTTTCGCGCGATCTGGACAAATCGCTCTGGTTCCTGGAGGCCCATCTTCAGGCATAGCGATTAAATACTCTGCTAACTAAATTATCTGGCATTGAAGTCCGGAAGAAATTAATCGCAGAGGCCGCAAAGGAGCAAAGATTTTCTGGTGATATGAATATCCGGATTATTGTCCATTGGATATAATTCGAATACTGATCTTCCTGTATATCTTTGCCCCTTTGCGGTCTTTGCGATTAATTTCTTCCGGACTTCAATGCCAGATAATTTAGTTTACAAACTATTAAACCTTTGTACTGGATTCTTCCTCATCCGTCCGGGCTGACGTATACTCCGTCGAATGCAAGCCCGGATTATCTTCTTACTCTGCATTATTTTCGTGATCAGCCCGTATGCTTCGCCTCCGCTGGCGCTGGCGATCGGACTGGCATTCGGACTCTTATTCGCGCATCCATACGCCGGAGAGACGAAATCGTTTTCGAAGACGCTGTTGCAGGTCTGCGTAGTGGGGCTCGGATTCGGAATGAATCTCGAGGATGTGCTTCGAGCCGGTCGTTCCGGATTCATCTACACCGCCATTGGAATCGCCGCCACGATGATGGCCGGAATTGCGCTGGGCCGGTTGTTCAAGATTGAATCGACGAGTGCGCTGCTGATATCAGTCGGAACGGCGATCTGTGGCGGAAGCGCGATCGCCGCGGTGGGTCCGGTCGCCGGAGCGAAAGACGAGGAGATGTCGGTCTCGCTGGGGACAGTCTTCATCCTCAATTCCGTGGCGTTGCTGGTCTTTCCATTGATCGGGGCGGCTGCCGGACTGAGCGGCTCTCAATTCGGGTTGTGGGCGGCGCTGGCGATTCATGACACCAGCTCGGTCGTCGGAGCCGCCGCGAAATATGGCATGGGTGCGCTGGCGGTTGGAACCACGGTCAAGCTGGCAAGGGCGCTCTGGATCGTACCGCTGACCCTTGCCACCGCAGCCATCAAGCGACGAGAGGCAAAAATGCAATGGCCCTGGTTCATTTTATTCTTCTTCCTTGCGGCGGTGATCAACACATACCTGCCCGCAGGCCGGGAGATCTACCCTCTCCTGACAAGTCTGGCGCGAACCGGCCTGACCTTGACGCTCTTTCTGATCGGCAGCGGGATCTCGAAGGCAACTCTGCGAAAGGTCGGAGTGCGCCCGCTCCTTCTTGGAGTGATTTTATGGATCACCGTCGGTGTGATTTCATTGTTATTAATAAGATACGACGTGATCGGACTGTGACGTGGATGGAAGGCTGCCGGCGATTTACCCGGCAAGTTTCAGGCGAATCAGATCTATCGTCCGCTTCACCTCGGCTTCATCGATTGTCATCACCTGGTCTCCGTCGTAAAGGACCCTGCCGGCAACCATCGTCAGGGCGACATCGCTGCCCGAAGAGCTGAAGATAACCGCAGTTGCAGGATCATATGCTGGCGAATTATGCGGCCGATCAAGTCTGATCGCGGTCATGTCCGCCTGTTTGCCGGACTCGATCGATCCCGTCACTTTTTCCAGTCCCAGAGCGCGCGCACCTTCGATCGTCATCAGGCGAAGCATCTGATCATGGGTGCAGGCACCGGCGTTCAGCCCGGTTGCGCGATGAATGAGTGAACCGAAACGCGCTTCTTCAATCAGGTCGCAGTTGTTGTTGCTGGCAACGCTGTCGGTCCCGAGTCCGACCTTCAATCCGGCGCGCTGAAAAGCGGCCAGCGGAGCCACTCCGTGGCCCAGCTTCGCGTTCGATTTCGGGCAATGAGAGATGCGGGCATTATGGCGGGCCAAAAGCTCGATATCGCTCTCATCCACCCTGACGCAATGAATGAGCAGCGGAGCGGTTTCGAGTACGCCCAGCTGCTCGAAATACCGGATGGTCGAACATCCAGGCGGATCGAAGGCGATCCCGCGCCGTCTGAGCGATTCGCCGAAAGCCCCGCTGCCGTCAAGCAAAAGGCGGCTTTCATCGATCGATTCCGCAGTATGTATGGCTACATCCAGTCGCCTGTCGATCGCCAGTTCGGCTGTCAATCTGAATAGTCTCGCCGAGACCGAATAGGGAGCATGCGGCGATACTCCGATCTTCAGTCGGGCCCTCACGTCGCGGCCGGAAGCCGAGATCTTTTCGAAATGAAGGTCGAGTTTGCGTTTCAGGCTGTCGAGAGCCTCCTCGGCCTGTGACTCGTCGGGCCCGAAAGTCTCCTGGAACACAACACCTCGCATGCCGCTCTCGATCAGGGCATCGAGCGGAGCAGCCGCGTCGGAAGTATCCGCCGTGGAGGTGATCCCGGAACGCAGGGCTTCACAGCAACCGAGGCGCGCGCAGGCCAGCAGGTCGTCTGGCGTCAGACGCTCAGACTTCAATTGAATCAGCTGCCTGATCCAGGTCTGAAAATGGGGCTCCTCGAGCCGTCCTCGAAAGGCCGTCAGTTCAAGATGGCTGTGGGTATTGATCAATCCCGGAAGCAGGACGCAATCGCCCAGATCGATGACTGCTGACTGTGGATAGCGCCCGACGATATCGTCATACGGTCCCACATCACAAAAGATCTCTCCGTCGATCACGACCGCGCCCTGCCGAACCGGCGAAGCGGTCACCGGCAGCACCCAGCTCGCGGAATAGATGATGGGCATAATCTCACGGACTCAATTATGGCGGGTCAGCGTCTTCCAGTATGCCCCGGCCGAAATGCGGCGATCGATCCCTTCATACCGAGCGGTCAGAGCCTTGTCGTTGAGGATGTGCCCCTGCAACCAGACCTCGGCCGAGAGCCAGGCGCCTTTTTTCAATTCACCACGCAGATCCGACCGGTTGACCAGAACCTCGAGCTTGACCTCGCCGGCATCAACCACCACCCAGATCAGATCGCTCGACGTGTGCAGGTTCTGAATCTGACGCCATGATCGAATCACTCCTCGAACGATGTAGTCATTGTCGGAGACATTCTTGCGCGCGGACCTGTCGCGGAGCGGTATAAACGTCGGCTTGCCGGCCCTGGCATTGATTCTGGCCTTGTATGCCAACCCCGAAACGGCTGATGTGATCGCCCTGTCCTTGAACTCATGGGGATTGATCTCGGTCAGGTTCTGCAGTTCAAAGGTCATCTCGATATTGGTATCGATCGTTACTCCGCGAGCGACTGCCTCGCCGTCCTGTTCGTATTCGATTATCTCCCATGGATAAAACGTAAAGATATGTTGCCCGCGAAATGCCGGGCGACAATCCACATAAAACAATCCATCGGTAGATTCATAGAGCACCGTCCAGACTTCGAGCCCTGAGCCGAGACTCCAGCAGCAACCGTGGAGCACTCCCTGTCCTCGCCTCGCCTTGCTGATCTCGCCACGCTGATAAGCCTCCTCGGCCAGCGCCTCATACGAAGCCCGATCGAGAACCTTGAACCCGATTGCGTCGAAAGGCTCGCTCATAAAATTAGTACAAAGTAGAAAGTAGAATGTAGAAAGAAAGGAGTAAAAAACGCAGTGTGGCAACCAGCTTTCTACTTTCGACTTTCTACTTTTTACCTTCTACTTATTCTTCCTCCTCGTACTCTTCTCAGCCAGAGGATCTTTTACCGGGGCGTATTTGCGGAGTCCGCGAATATTTCGTGCGGGGCCGTGCGCGGGGGGCTTGTTGCTGCGCACCATTTCGGCGAATAGATCGACGTCGTAGTCGCACTCGCGCGACATCTCTTCGCGTATGGCATGAAGTTCTTCCAGAAACCTGGGTCGATGATACATTTCTATTCCCTGATCTGAATCAGATCTCGCTGACCAGAAATTCGGGCGTCACTATCTCGGGGACGAAGAATCCGGCCGCGGTATTGAACAGTTTGATGCGTGCCTGCCGATGCACATTGGCTAAATGGCCAAAATTCCAGGTCACAAGGTAGTCGATTTTGTAAAAGGAAGCGAGCGCCACGTGCAGCGCGTCTCCCAGATATTTTCGGTGAAAGATTCCCCGCGAAACGTATCCATCCGCAAGGATGGCCGCCTCATCGGAAATCTCGACCTGCGTCAGTCCCTTGATCAGCGCCAGATAGCTGCGCCGGTAAGGCTCGCGCGTCCGTTCAAGCTCACGCTGGACGAGCGGCGAAACATAAACATCGTAATTTTTCAGCTCATGCTCCCACCAGCGAATGGTCAAATCACGGCGAAACGATTCCCCCTTGTCGAGGTAGGCGCCGATGACCGATGTTTCAAGATAGATGCTGGTGCTCATATATATGATAGCCGGGCGCATTCCCCCGGCTATTGTTTTTCGGCGATCGAAATCGCCGAGTTTTGAGGCGTCAGCTTGAACTGATGTCTCCTGAGATCGATGACGACGAGGAAGTTTGCCAGATAATCGCCGCCCAGGATACCGTGCTGCTCGAATCCGGAAGTCTCATTGACCGCTTCGAGATCCAGTATCAGCGCCCGCGAATTATCCCGTTTCAGTCCGCTCACATTCAGGTTCGAGAGACGAAGAGCTTCGGCCCCTTCCTCGATGCCGGCGGCTCCGATGACGCGATAGGTCTCACCCGGGATCTTCAATCCTTCGAGACTGTGCCGCTTGACGGCTGCCTTTGAAATGACACTGACAGTAGCCCCGGTGTCGATGATGAAATTGAGCGGTCGATCGAGAGTCGGCAGCCTGGTTTCGGTGCTGGCCAGCCCTCCGCTGGTGGTTCTGATCGGAATTTCGACACCACTCATCGCCTTTGCGGTTTCTCCTTCAACCGGAGCAGCCTTCTCGACGTCGGCGATAACCGGAGGAGCTTGCGGATCCTTGTTTTGATCGTTCTGCCCTGCGACCGGTTCGCCTTCGCGGATTGGAGTTCGATCGAGCATCATCGACTTGTTCTGATAATCGATCGTAACCTTGAAATTTGAGAGCACTGAAAGGCCCAGGTAGCCGTCGGCACGCTGATGCTCGGGCATGTCGTCAGTCGAGTGCACCGTTCGAATATAGACAGGAACAGATTCGATTCGTGATTCGCCGATCGAAAGAGAGTCGAGGAGTCCATAGACGATCGGGAATGTCCCCGTTCCCCCGACAGCACGCGCCTTGCCTCCGCGAGCGGCCGGCCTGATGCCAAGCTGATCGGCAACCTTGTCAGAGATCACCGAAAGACTGGCGCCGGTATCGATAACGAATTTGAGGGGTCCCTTGCCGTTGATCATGACTTCAATAAACGGTCGATGATTGATCAGACTGAACGGGATTGTCGTCACCTCTTTGCCGCCCGTGCGCTGAATCTTGGTGTTTCCGAGAAAGCGATAAAAATCGATCAGACCCTGAATGCGCGCCCGACGCTCGGCATCGGTCTTCGGTGAAACCTGCAGGAAGCGCTGATACGTATCGGCCGCTTCCCTGTAATATTCCAGTCGCGAGCAGACCCTGGCCAGCGAGATGTAATAGTCGGGCTCGGCGCCATCCAGAAAAATAGCCCGTTTCAGACCGGCATAGGCGTTGCGGGTGCGATTTTCGAAATATTCGATCTCGGACAGACCAGCGATCGCCATTGCTTCGCGATCGTTGAACTTGACTGCCGTGTAAAGCGCCTCGATCGAGTTGCGAAATTCACCGCCTCGCAGAAGCGCAATCCCGAGCAAAGCGTGAGCGCGCGAACTGAGCGGATCGGCAGAGAGCACCTGCGCCGCCTCTTCAAAGCCCTCGACCAGTTTGTTCTGCTTGACCAGTACATGGCTCAATCCAAGGCGGGCTTCCTTATCCTTCTGATTGCGATCGAGCAATTCACGATAGATCTTTTCGGCCTCGACGAAATTTGCCTGACGAATCTCTTTTTCGGCGCGCTTGAGTGCCTTCCCTCGCGTTTCGGCTGAGACGCCTTGCGGGGCCATAAACCCGGTGATAACAACCGACAGTGCAATGACGGCAATTCTGAGAGCGGTTTTCATTTTTTACACCTCAATTCTGAAGAGAATGATGAATTGTGAATGATGAATGATGAATTAAAGAAACCATCACTTTGAGTGAACCAAGCGTCTTCTTTAATTCATCATTCATCATTCATCGTTCATCATTCACAATTCATCATTCTCTTCAATTCATCATTTCAATATCTCGCCGGTTTTATTCGACCACAGCAGGAGATCAAGTTCATCAAAATCGATTCTAATATCTGCGGCGAATTTTCTCATGTCCTGTTCGACCTCGAGATACTTTTTTTTCGTGGCCGGTGGCCTTGGCGAAGCGATAACGCCGAATTCAAATAATGTGTTCAGGATGTGCTTATCCAGAATAGCATATCCTGGATACCCAATGTTGCGCAGGTAGTGGCTGGCCTCCTTGTAGCCGATTCCCCTGATGCCCGGGTTGGCGGCGAAATAATCGCGCCGTGCATCGGCATTCGAGCCAAAGGACGCCAGTTTTTCACGCATGCCAAGCCGGCATTCCCGCAGCAGGTACTTTCTGGTGTGGACGACATATCCGGATCGCGCGTTCGGGAAACGGTGAGCCCCTGTCAGCATGCCTGCCAGGCGCTGACGGCTGCATTTCCGCAAATAACCGCGAACACGATCGATCGAAGTCAGCCCCATGCGGGCGCTGGCGCCGGCCGTGAAGATGCAGTAAACAAGTTCCTCGAAAAGCTGATCATCATCGCCAAAACGGCCGATGGATGCGAATTCGTCCAGCCGGGCGCGAATCGCCGGCTGTTTCATTCGATGACTCTCTCTGAGTGCCTCGATAATCGCTGCATTCACCTGTGATATCTCCTCGATTAATATTTATGACGAATAAGGCTCTGAGATGCAATTGACCAACCGGCGACGTGACGCATAGAATCTCCGGACAGTCTGGCAAAATCTGATGAATATCCCGCCGACTGCACACTACTACCCTGCGAGGTCAAATGATGAAAAAAACCGGAACCCATGGCAAACGCCAGAGAGGCCTCAAGAGCCATCATAAATTCACTCGTCGAGACTTCATTGCCGGGGCTTTGGAAGCCGGCGCCGCCGTCGGTTTAAGCCGTCTCCTGCCAGGTGAGTCAGGTATGGTTTTCGCGCAAAACGTGATCGAGGGCAAGGAGAAATTGATCGTTCGTTCGATCCGGCCGGAGGACCTCGAGACACCTGTCGGCCTGCTCAAGACATATCTCACACCAAAGGACCTGTTTTACGTCCGAACGCATACCTATCCGGCGCGTGTCGAAGAGAAAGATGCGGCCGGATGGCCGCTCAGGATCGAGGGGATGGTCGATCGTCCAATGACGATCACGCTGGACGAATTGAAGAGACTGCCGAAGGCGAGCGTCACAGTGACGCTGGAATGCGCGGGCAACGGGCGCGCGTTTTTCGATCCGCCGGTGGCCGGGATCCAGTGGGAGAAAGGCGCCGTCGGCACGGCGCGCTGGACCGGCGCGCGGCTTTCCGACGTGCTGAAAAAGGCGGGCATCAAGGCGTCAGCCAGATATGTCGTGGCTAACGGCGCGGACAAACCGCTCGGTACGATGCCGGATTTCGTCCGCAATGTGCCGATAGCCAAGGCATTGCACGCTGACACGATCCTCGCCTGGGAGATGAACGGCGAGCCGTTGCTGCCGCTTCACGGTTTTCCGCTGCGACTGATAGTGCCTGGATGGGAAGGAGCATACGCGGTCAAATGGGTCAACTATCTCGAAGCGACCGATAAGGAGCACGATGGATTTTTCGTCAAGACCGCTTATCGATATCCCAACAAACGTGTCGCTCCAGGCGCGGCCGTTCCGCCACAGGACATGGAGCCACTGACCGGACTGGTGGTGAAATCGTTCATCAATGCGCCACTCGATGGAGCGACGGTGAAAACCGGTAAGGTTCGGATTTCCGGATTCGCATGGGCCGGCGAATCGAGCATCTCACGCGTCGATGTCTCGATGGATAACGGCAGCTCGTGGATGCAGGCGAATCTGGGAAGAGAGCGTGAAAGATACGCGTGGCAGTCATTCGAATACGAATTCACGATCGATGCTCCCGGGACATATCAGTTATTGGCGCGCGCAACCGACGACAAGGGCCGCCAGCAACCAGTCGTTCCGCAATGGAACCCGTCGGGCTATCTTTGGAACGTCATCGATATGGTGAGGATCAACGTCAATGCGTCATAACCTGCTGAAACTTTTTATCGTCGTACCGGCGGTGATCTTCATGATCATCGCCGCCACACCTTATTCACTCGATCTCAATGCCGGCGCGGCCGGACAGGACCTGCCGGAAGGACCCGGCGCAGATATCGCGCGCAATCAGTGCACGACATGCCACGAAGCCGATCTGATCAGATCTCAGCGTCTCTCGCGGCAGGGATGGACTCGTGAAGTCGATAAGATGATCCGCTGGGGAGCTGCCGTGCCGGATGCCGACAAGGAAAAACTGATCGATTATCTGGCGGCGAATTTTCCCGCTCGCCACGGGGCGGCGACGTCTCAAACCGGATCATCGCCAAAGACATTGACTGATCGTGGCAAGGCGGTCTTCGAGACGCGTTGTACAACCTGCCACGAGGCCGATCTGACGGTGCAACAACGAATGTCGAGACAGGGCTGGACGCGCGAGGTCGAAAAGATGATCCGCTGGGGCGCCACCGTCCCCGAGGCGGATAAAGCTCCGCTTGTCGATTACCTCTCGGCAAATTTCGGTCTGCGTTCGCTAAAAAAATAGCTGGCTCTCATCCTCGCTTCAGGACTGCGCGGATAGCGGCGGAGCAATTCACGATAAGCCGCTCCGTCATAGACCAGCATTCCTTCTTCCTCATTGTAATCGAACAGGATTCCCAACCTGTTGTAACGATCGAGACCTGAATAAGTGAGCAACAGCTTCCGCCGGTCATCGGATTTAATCCCTTCCGAATCCAGCCGACGAAACGCATCACGGCTGAGGCGCACGGCTGCGCGATCGGCCGCCTCGGCGAGCAGGAGCAGGCATTTAGGCGCCACCGTCGTCCGCGGGAACTCATCAGCACAGAGCCTTGCCAGTACCGCCCGCGAATAGTCATCGGATTTAACGGCAATCAGTCTCAATAACTTTTCGCCGTCCGCCGCATTGCCCGATCGAGCAACAGCATCCTGCAAAACCCAGCCACGACGATTCTTCGAAATGGCGACCTTGTAATACCTCTCACCGCTTTTCGTCCTCATCGAGCCGAGAATTCCGATCCTCCGTCCTCTGCCGGGACGCTGAACCAGACGGGCTTTTAAATCCGGTGCAGCCCGCACAGCAGACAACCTTTCATCAATGATGACGCCGCGCCTGCCCGGAATGTTTCGGCGCGTCGACTGCGCTTCAATGGCTATCGTGAATTGAGTTGAGAGGCAGATGACAAACAGAATTCCACCGGAACGACGCAAACATAGATCGATCAACATTTGGCTAATTCATCTTTCCGGGGTGGCTGAGGGGAAAGTATAAAGTAGAAAGTAAAAAGTAAAAAGCAAGTACTCTGCAAACTAAATTTTCGGGTATTTAAATTCGGAAGAAATTAATCGCAAAGGCCGCAAAGGGGCAAAGAATTAATCGCAGAGGCCGCAAAGGGGCAAAGATATACAGGGAAGATCAGTGTCCGAATTATATCCAATTGGCAATAATCCGGACATTGATCTTCCCAAAATCTTTGCTCCTTTGCGGCCTCTGCGATTAATTCTTTGCCCCTTTGCGGCCTTTGCGATTAATTTCTTCCGAATTTAAATACCCGAAAATTTAGTTTACAGAGTACTTGCTTTCTACTTTTTACTTTCTACTTTTTTACTCACCCGGGCAGGTATTTGCAAAGATTCGAATTGACAACCATAGCGGACTTCCTGCTCTTCGATTATGGCGATGTAATCGAAGATGAGCTGTCCCTTGCCAGGTGGAGCTGGGATCAGAAATTCCTGAAAGAATTGCCATGGGAGGCTCTTTCTATCGGTCGCTTGACGCCACCGGAGCAGAACCTGGATGGGAAGAAAATAGACTTGAAGCTGTTTGCTGAATTCGACCAGAAATCCCGAGACGGCCCCGCAGCGGGCAGTCCGATCGAGAAAGGCCACCTGGTGCGCGTGCAGATTATCGAAATCGAGAGCGACTCTCCGCGTCGTTTTGGCGTCGTAATAGATCGCCCGCCCGTCTGGCGCCATGACTCCGCCGTAATCAGGCTCGGCTTTCGACTCAGGAATGAATCGCCGCCAATCGGTCAGCTTGTGATCGCGGACCATTCGATTGAGATCGGTGGACGCAATTCTCGCCTGCCCGGTCCGCGAGTCGAGATCGAGGGATGGAATCGATAATCCTTGCCGGGATTCGCCGCGATCGATCAAATATTTTCCAGGAATCGCTTTGCGCGTAATGCAGGCACGCCCCAGCCGCTCGTAAGCCTCGTTAGTGCGGTTGATCGCTTCCTGAAACCCACTGCCTGTCTCCGCACCGCGGCGTTTGTAATTCATGATGAGTAGAAAGTAGAAAGTAGAAAGTAGAAAGTAGAAAATCCGGTACTTTCTACTTTCTACTTTTTACTTTCTACTGATTCATGCCTGCTGTTCCATAACCGCATCATCGATCTCGAAGTTGGATGAGACGTTGGTGACATCATCGTTATCGTCGAGCGCATCATAAAGCTTGAGCATCTGCGATGCTGCTCCGCCTTCGAGTTTGATGGTGTTTTGCGGGATCATGGTGATCTCTGCCGAAATCGGTTCGATTCCGGCATTCTTGATAGCATCAAGGACAGAGTGAAAATCATCGGGAGAGGTCAGGACTTCAAAGCTATCGCCGTCGTTGATCATATCCTCGGCGCCCGCGTCGAGAGCGAGAGCCAGCATGTCGTCTTCGCTTCTGACCGATGCGTCGATAATGATCTGACCTCTGCGGTTGAACATCCAGCCGACCGATCCATTTTCGCCGAGGTTTCCGCCGTACTTCGAGAAGATGTGCCGGATCTCTGAAACCGTGCGGTTACGGTTATCGGTGGTCGTCTCAACCATGACTGCGATTCCGCCGGGGCCGTACCCCTCGTAAGTCACTTCCTCATAATTGACGCCTTCGAGTTCGCCGGTCCCGCGTTTGATAGCGCGGTCGATGGTATCGTTAGGCATATTGGCCGCTTTCGCATCGTTGACGGCCTTGCGCAGGCGAGGGTTTTGCATCGGATCGCCGCTGCCTCCGCTTCGCGCGGCGATCGTGATCTCCTTGATACACTTGGTGAAAACCTTGCCGCGCTTGGCATCAAGCGCGCCTTTTTTATGTTTAATCGTGTGCCATTTACTATGCCCGGACATCTGAATCACCTCTACTGTAGGATTTCCTGGTTTCCAGTTTCCAGAAATTTACAACGGCTCATTTGAATCTGACAATATTCAACTGGTATTCAAACACTCGAAACTAGAAGCTGAAAACTATAGCATGATGAGGCTGAAATCGTAAAATGTCCTCTCTCTCGTGTGGCTTGACTGATCGGCCCCCGGAGGTTCAGGATTCATATATGGCAGCAACTGTTTACGATAAGACTATGGAACGCGCGTTCAGGCTGCTCTCATACAAACCGAGAAGCGTGGCTGAAATGCGTGAACGTCTTCTTGAAAAAGAATGGGCCGAAGAGCCTGTCGTCGACCAGGTGATCAACCGGTTGAAAGAGCTGGGATACCTTGACGACAAGGAATTCGCGCGCCAGCTCGCAGCGTCTCGACTGACGATCAAGCCTCTCGGCCGAACCAGGCTGCGTTTCGATTTGAAGCGAAGAAAACTGCAGTCGGAAACGATCGAGCAGGCGCTCGACAAGGCTTTCGAAGAGAAGAGCGAAGAGGATCTGATCGAAAAAGCGATCGTCAAACGAATCCGTCTCAAGGGAGCTCCTCGAAACCGCGAAGATTCCAAGAAACTCTTCGATTTCCTCATGCGACGCGGATTCTCTTATGAACTCGTCCGCCGCAAGATTCACGATCATTCGATCCCGACAGGGGACGAGGACGAAGCGTGAAGTCTAAGCAACGGCTAATGTTCGGGCAAATCAGCCGCATAACATGACCGCAAGCAACATTCTTCGCTATACTCATCATCTAACAAAGCCTGAAGTCAGGGATAATGATGACCGTCATGCAAAAGTGTGAAAGCAGTGGGGGGAGACAATAAATGCAAAAATTGAAAAAGATGATCGGCATAACGCTGGCTGGTGGATTACTCGCATCGGCCGCGATTGTCGTTTCAGCGCAGAATCGGCAGAACCGGTTGATGCCATCGCCGCCGAAAGCGGGCCCCGTTGAGGCCATTCAGTTAACGCCTGAAGAGATTATCAAGCGATTCACGACCAAAGAGAGCGAGTTGCGTGAGGTCTGGAAGGAATTTTCCTACCAGCAGGAATCGCTGCTGCAGGTGCTGACACCGGCCAATACGGTGACAGGGGAGTATTACCAGGTATCTGATTTCGTCTTCAATGATGCAGGCCGAAGAATCGAGCGGATAATCAAGGCGCCTCCGTCAACTCTGGATCGAGCCGGTCTGACCATGACGCAGGAAGACAAGAACGCCTTCATCAACCTGCAGCCATTCGCACTGGCATCTGAAGACCTTGTCAACTACAACGTCTATTACGTCGGCCGGGAGAAGATCGACGAATTGCAGACCTATGTTTTCGATGTCAAGCCAAAGGTCATGTCCGACACCAGGGAATTGAAGCGGATGAAGGACAAGAAGATCGAGGGGAAATATTTTCAGGGGCGCATCTGGGTTGACGATCAGGATCTGCAAATCGTCAAGACCGCGGGGAAAGTCGTCCCGGAATTCGATCAGAGATTTCCCAGCTTTGAGACATACCGCGAAAATATCGACGGCAGGTACTGGTTTCCGACCTATACATACAGTGACGACACGCTGGAATTCGACCGGTTCAATGTCCGTGTCCGGATGGTTATCAAGTATAAGAACTATCGCCAGTTCCAGTCGGATGTGAAGATCACCGGGGTTGAAGAGGTTATCGACGATCCGGCCGCAGAGCCCAGGAAGGGCGATGAGAAACCGGTCGAGACGCCGGCCAAACCGGAAACAAAACCCGGCGAGAAGAAGAAAGAAGACCCGAAGAAGCCAAAACCCGACCGCCCGCGTCCGTAACAGATGGGATGAAACGCCAGGATGATTATTGATTATCCTGGCGTTTCGTATTTAGCCTGCCTGCGATCAACCAGAAACAGCGCCAGCATAAGCACTGCTGTTAACCCCGAGACTGCCGCCCCCCAGATAAACGAACGAGGCCGATAACGAAATTCGACCGTGTGCTTCCCTTCTCTGAGCGGCACGGCCCGCAGCATGTAATTGACCTGATACCAGTCGACGATTTGGCCGTCGATACTGGCCTGCCAGCCCGGCATGGCGATCTCGCTTGCGATGAGCAGCGATGGCCGCGGAGCTTCCGTCTCGACGCGGAGCATATCAGGCCGGCGTTCGATGATCCTCGCACTGCCGCTGAAGCCTTCGGGCGAGACCTGGTACGTGGCATACCATCGATCTTTCGGATCGTAAATCGGCTCGACCAGCGCAGTCTCGCGCGGATCGAAATCACGCTCACCGGCGGCTCTCAATTCGCCGCGAATCTGCTTGAGTTGGTCGCCCTCGAAAGCCTCTGCGACCGATCCGACCAGCCAGACTCTTGGCAGAGCGGTCAGATTCTCGAAAATGCGGAATTCCGAGTACGGCTGCGCGAGGCTGCGAACGGAAAGTTCGCGCCAGCGCGTCGAATCCGTCAGAGCTGACGACGGGGACTTGACCATGCGGCGTACATTGCCGGTCGATGAGTCTTCAACATTTATGCGCTTGACGCTGAGGGCGACATTATCCCCGGCTGTCGATGTCAGGCTCATCGTTCGTCCACCTCGACAGGATGAAATCTCATTCGGAAGCCGAAAACGTGCGACGTAAGAATGAGCCTTGAAGGCGCCGCCATTGGAATTCGCATCGGCGGTGTGGCTCTCGAAGATTGGAGCGCGCCCGTGTCGAATGCTGCGGCGGACGTCCTCGCGATCCCATGCCCATTCGGAGGTTTCGATTCCCGCGCGCACGGTCGTCGACCAGCGCGCTCCGTCCCCACAGCGAATATCAATCCTCGCGACACCCTGGCCGTCCGATATTCCGGCGGAGTTGGCGAGCGCCGAAACCAGTGTCAAACTGTCGACCGGGCCGTCCTCCATTCGAAAAAACGCGCTTTTACCGGCATTCAGATCAAGCGCTGAGACCGCCGGCGCAGTTTCTTCACGGGTCTGAAAATATCCCGGAGGGACGAATAAGTAACGGACGTTGAGCAGATCGAGCGTGCGGTCCCGCGGATCGACGATTGTGTTCAGGAAACTGCGCCCCGCTTCGTCGATTCCACTGAATATTTTGTAACGTGTGCTGAGAATCGGGTCATAGCCGGTCGACATCTCATGGCCGTAAAACCAGAAAGGGCTGAACTCACCCGTCGAAGGTTGGAGCAGGACGTGGTAACGGAGAGGAGAGGTCTCACTCTGTTCTGCTGCAAGTTTTTCCGGCATCGCACGGCCGATCAGTGTCTCGAGCTTGTCAGGATTGTTGATCGGCGCATAGCGCGCATAAAAGGCGTAATCCGCGAGCAGGAAGATCAGCAGGACAGCCGCGGCGGCTCTGCTCAGAGCAGCGCGTGTGATCAGAACAAGCAGCAGCGCAGCAGCGACGGCGATGATCACGGGCAAATAAAACTCCGGCCCGGCGGCTTTCAAAAATCCCTTCTGAGTGGAATTGACCGCCCCGAAAGCAATCATCAGCCGCTCCGCCAAATCCTTATTAATGAGAAAAAAGCCGCCTGTCACCAGACAGAACCCGGCCAGTGAGAGGGCGGTAATCCTGATCCGGCCGGCCACTGCCGCCAATTCACCTCGAATCAGCAGATCGACGGACATCCCGGCCAGCATCGCCGCCGACAGCGCAACCTCGATCCAGTGGCGATTCGGACTGCGAAAATGGCTGACCAGCGGAAAATAATACAAGGCTGCTGCGACAGGCCCTGAATATTTACCGATCGATAGAATGCCGCCGATCAGCGCGACCACTACCCAGAACCGGCCCATCCTTGATCGCTGTCTGAATGCATAGATGCCAGCCCCGATCGCCAGCGCAAGCGCGGTCACGCCCAGGTAGATCTGCCCTTCGTTATGCGACCAGTACGGCCCCCAGAACTGCATTCGATAGATGGTATGACCGTCGCCGTGCAGGAATGGAAAGATCGACGTGAGCAATGAGAACGGATGCAATGAATGAAGCGTGAAGAGTTCGAAGGGCCATTCCTGGCGAACCGATCGGATTGCAATCTCAGCGGCGGGGAAAAGCTGTATCGCCGCAAGGCCGGCCCCGGCGAAAAAGATGACCGAAAATTTAAGCAGGAAATCGAGGGAGGCCGGAATCCGCAGCCCTGCACTCGCGGGAGCTGCAACTTCGTCATGTCTCCAGAAAACACTGAAGACTGCATATCCGCAGGCGAGTAGCGATGAGTAGACAAGCGGCTGCGGATGCGCCGCCAGCAGCTGCCAGCAGATGATCAGCGCTCCACCCGCAACATCGCGCCAGCGCCTCCATCGAAAGAGCCTCTCGACGAAAAAAAGGACAAGCGGGACCAGCGCGACGATATGCAGAAAACCGGGATAAAGAGTTCTTCCGACGGCGAATCCGCTGAGCGAAAAGACGATCGCCGAAACGATCGCCGCTCTGCGCCGGTAGCCCATGAGCCTCGCATAGAAAAATGTCGCGAGCAGCGAAAGCGAAAAGCTCAATTGCAGTGAAAGCGTCAGCGTGCGGGATGTGGTTCCGAACAGATAGATCAGGTTCAGCGGATCCAGCACGCCCGCCTGCCATTGCGCAAAAAGCGGACTGCCGCTGTAAAGATAGGGCGTCCAGAATGGAAAAGCTCCGGCGCTCAATTGTTCAGCGACGAAGCGGTAGGCGGGAAAGAACCAGAAGACTGCATCTCTGTCGCCGAGCGTGGTCCAACCCATCGTTTCACGCCAGAAAAAGAGGAGAGGCAGAAAAAGCAAAAAGAGGATCGCGAAAATATCAGCCCGGCGAGACTCGACAATTGACTGTAATGGCTTCCATGACTTCAAGCTCTACCTCAACAAATTCCGTGTACTAAATACACGGCTAATTGTTTGTCACCGCTACGCGGCGCTGGCAATCACGGCGAATATGGAGTGCGGCGGCCCGGCGCACTCCATATTCAGCATTTGGCAAATTTGGGTACCAAGGGGCAGTTACGCCGCACTTTCTACTTTCTACTTTCTACTTTCTACTCAGTTACCAGGGGAGACGATTATCCGGCGGACCAAGATCTACCACGCGATAATCCATCAGATTGCCCTGTCGATATGCAAGCGGATATTTCGACTGACCGGGTTCTGCGGGCACAGGGTAGGCCGAGAACCAGACCACATGACGAATGCCGAGGCGCTTCCACATCTCCCATTTTTCGCCGGGCTTTTCCCAGGCGACGGTTTTACGACCGGTATAGAGATAGACCAGCGGCGGGTTGAGTGTGACCAGCGTTTCGTCCTTCGGAATAGTCCGTTCGACCCAGCCGAAAAGAGTCATGGTATCGTCGAAAGACTGCAGCCACTGCGGACGATCGATCGCGGAATTACTCAGCTTGATCGACAGGTAGGTGAGATTACCGTAAAGATTTACGCCCAGCAAGAGAATGACCCCGATGGTCTGCACGGCGGGTGTGAAAGCCTGTTTCAACAGATCCGTCAGAGCGCCCAGGCCACGCATCAGGTAAAAGAAGAGAAACGGCGTAAGCGGCAGCATGAATCGCAGCGTTTCCCACGGCCAGAGCACAGTGATGGCGATCAGAAGCGGAAGAGCGATCTCAATCAGCGTTACCCGCTCGCGAACAGCGGACAGGAATCCAGCCAGCATAAGCAGGCTGAGCAGGAACGATATGATGAGCGTATCTTCAGTCTTATCGGTCGGACCCTGGCTGAACAGCTTGCGCGCCTCTTCGTACGCATCACGCATATTTTCAAAGATCGGGGCGGCGGCAATGTGCAGCGCATCGCGTCCCGAGATTTCGAGAATATTGTTCCAGACTCGCGCGGGAATCTCCGCCGGCGTGATGCGTCCTGAAGCAGTATCGGAAGCAACGCGCTGCCAGAACTGCTCGGTATAGGGCTGGATGATATGTCCGCCCTGTTCACGCTGCTGTTCGGGAGTCGGAGCATGCGACCGTGAATAGAGGACCCAGGGACCGACAAGCAATGTGACAAGGACCGCAAACAGGAGTGCCTGCCTGATCAGTCGTTCCTTGATCAGGTAAATAAAAATGGCCGCGATCAGGGCAACCGCGATCGACCGCGTCAGCCAGGCATACGAAGCCAGCACGGCGCCGGCCGAGATCCAGATCATCGCACTGCGAACGCCCTGCCGAGCCGCGACTACACTGCGTTCGATGACGACGACTGTCGCTATCAGCAGCAGTGTAAAAAAACATTCGGACATGACTGTCCCCGTCGCCAGAAAGACGAGCGGCGGACAGAACATCGTCGCCAGCGCGATACCCAGCGCAATGAGGGGACGAACTTCGCGATCACGCCGTAAGTAAAAGAGGGTCAGCCACCCGGCGCCGAGCATCGAGACGATCGAAATCGACTTGAGCAACCAGAGGTTCTCGGGAAAATCAGGCAAGAGCCGGTAAAAGACAGACAGGATGAGAGGAAAACCGGGCGGGTAGAGCGGCAGGATCCCCGGTGTCGGCGAATTGATAATCGAATATCCCTGTCCCTGAGCCAGGGCCCGGGCCAGCAGGACATACCACGCATCATCAATGGTCAATCCGACCACGCTATCCAGTCGAAGAACATAGACAACGATAGCCGCCGTGAACCCGATGATGGCCGGCAGGCGCAGAGACGCGACTCTGCGCCGCGGCGCAGGATCAGCGATCATTTTTTGGTCTTGGCAGCAGCCTTGGCAGCGTCCTGAGCGCGCGTATCGCGCTCGCGGATCCTGGCCGCCTTGCCGCGCAGCTCACGCAGGTAATAGAGTTTGGCGCGACGGACGCGTCCGCGCTTGACGACATCGATATGGTCGACAATCGTTGCATTGAGCGGAAAGATGCGCTCGACCCCCACACCGAACGAGGTCTTGCGGACCGTGATCGTTTCGGCGACCCCGCTTCCTTTGCGTGCGATGACAACACCCTCAAAAGCCTGCAACCGCTCCTTCGTCTCGCTTTCCTTGATCCGGACGTGGACACGAATTGTGTCCCCGGGTATGAATTCGGGGATATTGGTCTTCAATTGCACACTGTTAAAATCATCGAGTTTATTCATAAATATCACCTCTACATCAAAATCAATCTTTTTCGAAACTCTCTTCCGGTTTCAATGTCTTTCGAAACTCGTCCAGCCACTGGCGATCGAGGTCGCTCAGTTCCGCCTTTACAAGCAGATCTGGCCGCATGAGCAGCGTCTTGCGGAGCGCGGCTTTTCGCCGCCATTTGGCGACTTCTGCGTGGTGTCCGCTGATCAGCACATCGGGCACCGCCCAGTCACGAAACTGCGCCGGCCTGGTGAAATGCGGAGAATCGAGCAATCCGTCAGAAAACGAATCGTGTATGGCAGATGTATCACTGCCAAGCACATTGGGCAGCAAGCGGGTCACCGCATCGACAACGACCATGGCGGGGATCTCTCCGCCGGTCAGAACATAATCGCCGATCGATATCTCATCGGTGATCAGATGCTCGGCGACGCGCTCATCCACGCCCTCGTAACGTCCACAGATCAGAATCATTCGCGAATGATCGCAGGCGAACCTCACGGCCTCAGCCTGAGTGAAGAGTCGCCCCTGCGGCGATAGCAGCACCACTGCCGCCGGCTTTTCCGATGGCAGCTGCGCGCCTTCGGCGAGCAGCGATTCGACGGCCAGAAAAATCGGCTCGGGTTTGAGCAGCATCCCATCGCCGCCGCCGAACGGGCGATCATCGACGATGTGATGCCTGTCAAATGTAAAAGAACGCAGGTCGTGCACGACGACCTCGATCAAATTCTGCTGTCGCGCCCGCTTGACGATCCCGAAATCGAAGGGGCCCGAAAAGAACTCGGGGAAAATGGTCAGCAGGTCGAAACGCATAAATACAGCTCATAACTCCAGCAAACCATCGGGTGGATCGACCGTGATCAGTTTGCCGGTGATATCGACCCCCGGACAGACTTCCCGCGTGAACGGAATCAGCAACTCACGCTCTGCCTGGTCCCTGACAACCAGCAGCGGGGCGGCGCCGAATTCCTGGACGTCTGTCACGGTTCCCAATTCCCGCCCATCGACTGTGACAACGCGACAATCGACAAGGTCGAAGTGGAAATAATTGTCTTCCGGCAGGGCGACCAGTTGTGCCCTGTCAAGGACGATAGTCGCTTCTCGCAGCTGTTCGGCACGGTCGATATCATCGTAACCTTCGAACTTGAGAAGGATCCGGCCTTTATGCATTCGATGACGCAAGAGCCTGAGTGTCAGCATTCCTCCATCCGACAGCCTGAGAGTAACGCGATCGAGCCCGGCAAACCGCTCGGGAAAATCTGTCATCAGATCGGCGATCACTTCGCCGTGTATTCCCTGCGGCCGGGCGATCCGCGCTATGCTGATCAGGTTCTGCTCTCGGCTATTCAAGGATCTCAAGGACGAACCGCTTCTTGAGCTTAGTACCCGAAGCGTTCAGGATCGTGCGAATGGCTCGCGCCGTTCGCCCCTGCTTGCCGATCACCTTGCCCAGGTCTCCGTCCGCCACGCGCAGTTCAAGGACGGTGGTTTGCGCCCCTTCGTGCTCTTTGACGTTGACCTGATCGGGATGATCGACCAGCGCCCTGGCCACCAACTCAATCAACTCTTTCATGGATACACCTCAACACCGGTCGAATCTGAACGCCCGATCTGACGGGCAAATCGACCGGGCTGTGAAGCAACGAATCAGTTGCTTGTCTCCGGCGCCTGATGCTGCTCGGCTTTGCGAATCAGGCTCCGAACCGTGTCGGTCGGCTGCGCGCCGCACTTGAGCCAGTAACTGATGCGATCGTGATCAAGCTTCAGTTCCACCGGCTCGCGGCACGGATTGTAGTAGCCGACGATCTCGACGAAACGCCCGTCACGCTTGGCGCGTTTTTCGGCCACAACGACCCTGTAGAACGGTTTCTTCTTCGCTCCTTGTCTGGTCAATCTAATAGCTAACAAAGCGAATTACCTCCGAATTTAATCAAAAACCCATGCATTATACTTAAGCTGGCGTGAGATGCCAGCGCTGCGCCGGGATTTCCTGGAATCCCCTGATGCGGGACCGGCCCGCTTCGAGCGCATCATCGTCTCTTCTTTTTCTTGACTTTCTTCCTTTTGGAACCGATGCCGGTCAGCTTGCGGGCCACTTTGCCACGCAGACCACCCATCATTCCCTCGCCTTCCATCATCTGCTTCATGACGATCTTCATTTCAGCGTACTGCTTGAGCAGCTTGTTGACATCGTTGATCTTCGTTCCGCTGCCCATCGCGATGCGGCGCCGGCGCGACGGGTTGATGATCAGATGATCCTCGCGTTCCGTCGAGGTCATCGAATTGATGATCGCCTCCGTTCGCTTGAGCTCGACTTCCATCTGAGCAGTCATTTCGGGCGTCAGCTTCGGCATGCCCTTGAACATATCGCCGGGCAGCATACTCAGGATGCTGTCAAGCGATCCGAGCTTCTTGACCTGCGAAAGCTGGTCGCGATAATCCTCGAGTGTGAAGGCGTTGCGCTCCATCTTCTCCTGCAACTCGAGCGCTTTCTTTTCATCAACTTCAGACTGAACTTTTTCGATCAACGACAGAACATCGCCCATCCCGAGAATGCGTGAAACGATTCGCTCGGGATAGAACGGTTCGAGTGCATCGTATTTCTCTCCGACGCCGACGAACTTGATCGGCTGCCCGGTGACTTCCTTGACCGAAAGGGCCGCGCCGCCTCGGGCGTCACCGTCCATCTTGGTCAGAATGACGCCAGTGGTGCCGATGCGATCGTGAAACTCCTTTGCGCTCTTGACCGCATCCTGACCGGTCATGGCATCGGCCACGAAGAGCGTTTCGACGGGCTGCATCTCCTGCTTGATGCGCTGCAGCTCATCCATCAAAGCGTCGTCGATATGCAGCCGGCCTGCCGTATCGATCATGAGGGTGTCAAAACCGACCTGTTCACAGTGCAGCCTGGCGGCACGGCAGAGCTCGATCGGGTCATTGATTCCCTGCCCCTCGAAGACCGGCATGCCAATCGCCTTACCGATCACTGCCAGCTGATCGCGGGCCGCCGGCCGATAAACGTCGACGGAGAGCAGGAGCGGATTGCGGTCCTGATTCTTCTGGAGCCACATCGAGAGCTTGCCGGTCGAGGTCGTCTTGCCCGATCCCTGCAGGCCGACGATCATCACCGAATTCGGACGACGCGAGGTGAAGATCAGCCGGCTCGACGTTCCGCCGAGCATCTCGACCATCTCGTCATAAACGATCTTGACGACCTGCTGCCCGGGCGACAGCTGCTGCATCACTTCCTGACCAACCGCTTTGCTCCTGACGCGCTCGATGAAATCCTTGACGACCTTGAAATTGACATCGGCCTCGAGCAGCGCGATACGGATCTCGCGCAGCGCCAGATCCAGATGCTCCGCCGTCAGACGACCTTCGCCGCGCAGATCCTTGAGAACCTTCTTGAGCTTGTCCGATAAAGCGTCAAACATATTCCAGCATATCCCAAAGCCCGGGTATTCCGCCTGATGGACCATCAGGGTCGCAAGAGCCACAAAAGGCTCGGATGCAAAACTGCAAGGATAAAGATTCCAAAGGGTGGTGTCAAGGAAACAGCTCAGGGCATGTTCATCGACCGGGCGTTTCGTGGTCTCAGGCGAAGCTGCTTTATGTGCTGGGGCTACTTTTGGATCGATCGGATGCCATCAAATCCATGCGCCTGTCACGCTTTCAACCGGTTGTCAACTCCCGGGGCAACTGGGATAAGCTGTCACAGCCTTGTTCAAAAATGTCACGCACTATTGAGGTTAATAGTGGCTGAAAAGACAGGAAATTACTGTTTTTGACGCTTTTTGGCCATTTGTCGCCTTTGGCACGGTCATTGCAAAATCAATTTGTGCAACCAGAAGCATAGCGCTGACAAAGCTGGCGTGGCTGGGGAAGACAATGCACTGGTAACCAGGAACCATAAATTTTCAGAGTACAGCCGGCCAACGGTTTGACCGTGAAACCGGCCGTGGAAGCGCTGTGAACGGGCGGGCGGCCCGTTCACAGCGCGATTTTACATGACCGACCTGCCTGGAAATCAAATCATCTGATAGAAATTATACAGACATTGCAGGAATAGTAAGTTGAGCGGAGCGAAATTAATCGGTCCGCTTTTTCATTTTTATTCATTCTGGATATCACGCCGTCTGAGCGAGATCGAGGAGAAGGGATTCCAATGCGAGCTGCCGGTTGAGATTGATGCGCAAACCGGCACGAAGTCGATCAGTCTTTTCGGCCCAGAGGATGAGGCGATCAGTCCCGACTTTCGCAGCAAGGTTTCGCAGGCTCTCTGCGACATCGATGTTGACGATCGAATCAATCGATTTTCCTGTCGATAGAATGAAAAGATCCCTGAGAAGCGAACTGAGCAAATCGAGTTCATCTTCGAATTCGTTGCGTTCTTTTTTGCCGAGGAACTCGGCGGCTTTGAGCAGGCGGTAGCGATTGTTTCCGTCGGACAGGATTTCGAGCAATTCGATGAGCGTGCGGCGTTGCTGGCGATAGACAGAGAGATCGAAGGCGGTTGCCTGTCCGATGCGGCCTTCGGAGATTCGCGCCAGAAGAGCCGTATCGGGAGCAGGACGCGGGAAGTTGGCCTTCAGGTATGCTTCCATCTCGCCGGTCGTCAGCGGCGAGAAATTGAGCTTTTGCGATCGTGAGCGGATGGTCGTGAGCAACGAATCGGGGCGCGACGTGATCATAATGATGGTCGAGGTCGGTGGCGGCTCTTCGAGAGTCTTGAGTAATGAATTGGCGGCCTCTTCACGAAGTCGTTCGGCTGAGTCGATGATGAAGAACCTGTGCCTGCCTTCGCGCGGTCGATAGAAGACCTCAACGGCCAGTTCGCGCGTCTGGGCGATCTTGATGAATTGCCCGTCCGGCTCGATCGTCGTGACATCGCCGTACGTGCCTTCATCGATGCGGCAGCATACCTGACAGAAGTCACAGCAATCATCGGCGAAACCCTCAGCCGGCGCGCCGGTCAGGCAATTGGCGGCTTTCGCCATGGTCAAGGCGAACCGGCGTTTTCCGACGCCATCAGGGCCGGCGAAGATGAAGGTCGTGGCGATCTGGCCACCACGCAGCAAACGCTGCAGGATCGTCTTCTGATGCTGGTTGCCGATCAGTGTGGCAAAAGACATATTTCAAAAACTGGTGTCCTTGGCGTTGAAAATCTTAAAATACTTAGTTTCCACAGTATTGACTACTCTGTAAACTAAATTTTCGGGCATTTAAATTCGGAAGAAATTAATCGCAAAGGCTGCAAAGAGGCAAAGATATTTAGGGATATGAATATCCGGATTATTGCCCACTGGATATAATAGTTCGAACACTGATCTTCCCTGTATATCTTTGCCCCTTTGCGGCCTTTGCGATTAAATTCTTTGCGCATCTTCGCGGCCTCTGCGATTAACTTTTTTCCAGTCTTGAATACAAGAAAATTTAGTTTCCAGAGTATTGACTGCTCAGCCTAGAGCAAGATCAACCGCTGCGATCATCAGTTCGAAAGTCTCTTCGACTGTTCCATGAGAGGGGATGATGCGGATGCGATCTGGTTCATGACGGGCCAGATCGAGGTATGCCTTGCGCACACGCCTGTGGAACTCAACGGGTTCCCGATCCAGTCGATCGGGTTTAGCGTGGGGCGAGGCATCGGATCCGCTGCGTGCGCGGGTCCGGGCCAGACCGATCTCGACATCGAGATCGAAGAGCAGAGTCAGGTCAGGTTTGAGCCCTCCAGTCGCGAGCATATTGAGATGTCTGATCAGATCCGGATCGAATCCGCGCGCGGTCCCCTGATAAACTGTCGTCGCGTCATAAAACCGGTCGCTCAGCACGTGCGTACCGGATTCGAGTGCGGGCAGGATGAGCTGGCGGACGTGCTGCGCTCGATCGGCCTCGTAAAGAAGCAGTTCGGCGAGAGGTTCGACCGAACCATCGGATCCTTCGAGCAGCGCCGAACGTATCTTGCGACCGAGTTCGGTGCCTCCCGGTTCGCGCGTTATGACGAAACTGGCTCCGCGATCGCTCAGATGCTTCTCAAGCAGAGCCAGCTGGGTCGATTTTCCGCACCCGTCAATTCCTTCAAATGTGATCAGTTTTCCCCGAATCATTCAGTCTTAACGCAAGAAGAGCTTCAATCGTACAAGGTGACAGTTACGACTGAAGCTCCGAACGGCATCGCGATGAAAGGTTCAGCTTCCCGAGGTTGCGGTGGACGAGCCGCCTGCTGAAGTGGCAGGAGCTGCCGGAGTCGATGAAGCCGGCGGTCCCTGCTGTTGATGACCAACCTCAGGACGCGGATGATGAAAGCTTCCGCGCGGAACAGAGATCGTCGATATCGCATGCTTGAAGATCAACTGTTCAAGATTACCGGACTCAAGAACAAGCGAAAATTTATCGAAACTGCGGATCTTCCCCGTCAGTTTCACACCACCCATCAAATAAATTGTGACATTTATCCGGTCTTTACGAAGATTATTCAGGAAGCCATCCTGTACATTTTGAGTGCTTTGTGGGTTATTGTCCATTCCTGAATCGCCTCTCTCTCTTTATTGTTTATTGTTATTCATTTTTTCTGATTCCTGACTGCCGGACTGAATGATCAAAATTCGAAAACATCAATTCAATCAAAACAATCGGATCGATTAATATAGTAACCGAAAGCCGGGATCGTTGCCAGCGCAATCAACAGGCTGTCATCGAGGATTGTGAAATCAGCGGGCGCGGGCCATCGGGCCTTCCGCGCTTTTGGGAAGGCCGGTCCCGCCACGTCGAACAAGGACGATTTCGGCCATGATTGCGAGAGCGATCTCTTCGGGAGTGAGGGCCCCGATATCGAGGCCGATCGGGGCATGGATGCGATGGAGCTGTTGGGGGAAGACACCTTCACGCCGCAGCCGTTCGCGAATGGTGGTAGTTCGACGACGGCTTCCGATCATACCGATATAGCGTGCCGGGCTGGCGATCACTTCGCGCAGGCAGATCTCATCGTGCCGGTGGCCGCGCGTGACAATGACCAGATGCGAAGCGGGTGTGATCCTGAGCCCCCGCAGCGCGTCGATAAAATCGTCTGCCATGAGGTGAACAGCGGGGTCTGGGAATTTTTCGCGGGAGGCGAAATCGACGCGGTCGTCGATGACGGTGATTCTGAAATCGAGCAGACGGGCAGCTTTGGCGACGGCCTGGCCGACGTGGCCTCCGCCGCAGATGATCAGTTCAAGTGGCGGTCGATTGATCTCGAAGAGCAGTCGCATCCGTGGGAATCGACCGGCAAGCGCGGCTGAATCGGCTTCGGGGTCGGATTCAGCGAGATGGTGCAGATCAGCAACGGCGATCTCCTGTCGTTCATCGCGAATCAGAGCGAGTGCGTGCCGAACCGCAAGCGCATCGAGATCATGGTCTCCGAGTGATCCGCCGCAGACTCCGATATCCTCGGTGAAAAGCAACCTGGCGGGCCGCGAGGGTACGTGTCCGTTCTGCTCGATGATGGAGATCAGCGCGAGCGCCCGACCCTGATCAAGCGTGGCGCGCAGCGCAGATGAAATGTCGTTGGGTGTGAGCATAAGATCGATGCCGGTTTAGGATCAGGCTTTCCCTCCCCAGACTTCGATGAAGACCTCCATCTCGCCGCCGCAAATCATGCCTTCTTCATCGGGTGGTACATCGGGATCGTCGCGCAGGGTGAACCGGCAGAGGCGCGAACGGTTTTCAGAAAGGGCTTGACGGGCCTCAGCCCAGACATCCGCTTCGACGCAGCCCCCGCCAACCGTGCCAAGCATCCTGCCGTCCTCATAGACCACCAGTTTGGCGCCCGTTCGCTGTGGAGTCGACCCGGCAGTCGTCACGATTGTCGCAACGGCGACCTTCCTGTTTTCAAGCCGCGATCGCTCGATCTCCTGAAAAATCTCGGTGTGTGTAAGCAGACTCATGGCGGACGACCTTTCAACAGTTGCTATAGTTCACTCTCTGCAGGGCTCTTCAGATAAAAGCTGACCTTGCCTTTGGAAAAGGTGAAGATAATCCTGACTACGGTATCGACATCGCGCCCGTTTCGCTGACCCGGCAAAAATCCTATGCGCCGGACCGCATCGACGGCCCGCTGATCGAGGCCGGATCCGAGTCCCTCTTCAATTCTGATATCCGTGACGCGCCCATCGGCCCGAAAAGCGGCACTGACGACGACATCACCCTCCACGCCGCTGTTTCTTGCCCTGTCGGTGTATTGCGGAAGATAGATGAAGATGATCTGTGGTGACTTCGATGCCGGCTCCTGTGGAGCGACCGGCGTTGACTCAACGATCGAGCCGGGAGCCCCAATCTCCAATTGTGACTGTCGCTCGACCTGACGAGGCGTCGACTCGATCGGAACAGCTTCGGGGACTACGATGGTTTCGATGACATCAATCGGATTGATTCCACTGCTGCGCCGGGCTTCTGCTGATATTCCGAATGCCCCTCTTCTGCCGGGCTGAGATAGAAGCTCAAAGACGAAAAAACGTGGCTTGCTCCGCTCAATACTGATCAGTCGCCACTGGTTGTCGAGAACCTGGCCTTGAGTGAGCGAGTTCGGATCAGGCCTCGACCGCAATCCAAGCGTGGGCAATTCATCGTCGGTCAGGACTTGAAATTCCGGGACGAGGTCTTCGTTGTTACCGGCGGCATAAGCTTCGACGAATCGGCGAACAATGGTCAACCGCTGTCTGGCTCGGAGGTAATCAGCCCGGCTGATCTCCTCATGGGTGAGCTGGAATTCAAGCTCATTGAGCTCCTCTTCGAGCCCTGTCAAATAGGCATTGACTACGGGGCCGAATCTCGACGATCCTGTCTGCGCGAGCGACTCAGCGGCCGGCATAACAATCAGGCACGTCAGCAATATTATAGTGGATAATGAAGATCCGGACATCTGATTACCGTTAGGGGAAGGTGTTTTATTAACATTATGGATTATCGCGTATGCGTTCAACAGCGGTCAAGCCGCTAATTCAGGGACAATGAAATCGGCAGAAGGAAAAACGTTTTTGGTCCGACACGCCTTGAAGGCGGATGCGCGGGCGATCGCTTCGCTGGCTCATCAGTTGCTGACCTATGAAAATTCACTTGATAGATCGATGGGTGAGCTGACCTCCTGGGCATCCAGTCCGTCTGAGATTCTGAAACAGATGCGCCAGCCCAATCTGCGCTTCTTTGTCGCGGAAAGGGGCGGAGAGATCGTCGGTTATATCAAGGTGATGGTCATCGGAGTGCGCCTGTCTCGAACCGAGATCGGATTCTGGCGCTGGACTATCGGAGTAATCGACCAGACTGCGCGCGACATCTTCAATCTGATCTTCAGACGGCCGCGCAAGAATGTTGAGCAATTCGGAGGCTATATCGCCGGCCTATATGTGGATCCCGGGGTGCGTCGATCCGGCGCCGGCGCTCAGCTGGTCGATACGGCCGAATCATGGCTGCGCAACCATGGAATCCCTACCTGTGACCTGCACGTGCTTTTTGCCAATCAAGCTGCGCGGCGTTTCTGGGAAGCAAGGGGTTATCTGCCGCTTGCAGTCGGCCTGAGAAAACCACTGGGAAATTTGAATCGTGCAGGTCGCTATTGATTCTCGCGATACCAGTTGACGGTATGCCTGAGCCCGTCGGCAAGACCGACCAGTGGCCTGTAGCCGAGCAGCGTCCCGGCGAGCGAGATGTCGGCCAGCGAATGGCGGATGTCGCCGGCGCGCGATTCCTGATAGCTCGGCGCGATACTCGTGCCGATGATCCGCTGCAGCTCAGCCAGCAACTGGTTGAGGGTCGTCCGCTGACGCATTCCCAGATTGATGACCCGGCCCGATGCCTCGGGAGCCTCAGCCGCGCGCAGATTGGCGTCAACGATGTTTGCGACATAGGTGAAATCGCGGGACTGCTCGCCGTCACCGAAAATGATCGGCCGGCGGGAGTTGAGCAAGTCAGTGATGAATTTCGAGATCACACCGGAATAGGGGGACGAGGGGTCCTGCCGCGGGCCAAAGACGTTGAAGTAGCGGAGCGAAACAGTTTCGAGGCCATAGACTCGTGTAAAGACTTGACAATAATACTCTCCGACAAGTTTGGCGACGGCATAGGGCGATAGCGGCTCGGGTAGCTGGGTTTCGAGTTTCGCTTCAATTCCCTTTTCGCCGTAGGCAGAACTGGAAGCGGCAAAGACGACGCGCTTTACACCGGCATCGCGCGCGGCGAGCAGCACGTTGAAGGTTCCGTTGACATTCGATTCGTGGTTTAGAACCGGCTCATTGACGGACCGGGGAACCGAGGGGATGGCCGCTTCGTGAAATACGATGCGGACACCATCCATGGCCCTTCTGACGGTGTCAAAATCGCGAATGTCTGCTTCGATGAAATCAATTTCATTTGCAAGGTGGCCGAGATTTTCGCGGTTGCCGGTCATCAGATTGTCCAGCACGCGCACGCGATCCCCGCGATTGACCAGAGCTTCGGAAATATGCGAGCCGATGAATCCCGCACCTCCCGTGACAAGATATAGGTTCGACTCTCCCACGATACTTCTTCCTTTCCAAAGATCAGTTTAAAAGATCAACATGTTATATAAATTGTTAATCCTGAATAAATCCGGTTAATCCCGCTGAATTTCTGATCGAGCGGTCCTCTTTGAGCTGTTCGGCTGTCAGTGTGGAAACGGGATCCACGCTGGTATCGACAATCGATTCAAGAGCAATCCTGTATCGAGCAGTGTTGGCTTCACGGGAAAAATTGCTTTCGACGAACCGTCGCCCTTTCCAGCCCATTTCCGAAGCGAGGTGAGGATCTTCCTTCAGTTTCAGAAGAGCATCGGCCAGCGCTTTTCCGTCTTCCGGAGGGACGCAGACTCCGCACCCGACCTGCTCAGACAGTTTCCAGACGTGGCTGCCTTCGTCAACACTCGCAATAAAAGCGCGGGCGCCGGCCATGATGCTGTAGGTTTTGCACGGCAGCGAATTCTGAGCTATACCGCGCTTGAGCGGGATCAATGCGATATCGCATGAGGCATAAAGCAACGGTACATCCTTTTCCGGCTGTAACGGCATAAATCGTATATTTTTCAACCCGCGCCGTGCCGCCTCAGCGAGCACGTCATCACGGCTGATTCCCTGCCCGACCACCAGGAAGAGCACGTCCTCACGGTCCTCGAGCTCTCCCGCTGCATCCAGGACCACTTCCAGACCCTGCGATAGCCCGATGTTTCCTGCGTATAGAGCGACGAATTTACCATTCAGCCCGTTCTCCCGCGAAAATCTGTTGTTTCTGTCGAGCGGACGAATGAACCCGGTGTCGACGAAATTCGGAATCACCTCGATCTTCGATTGCGGAATACCCTTCCCTGTCAAGTTCTGCCTGAACTCTTCCGAGATCGCGAAGACCTTGTGGCTGTGCCGGTATATGAATTTTTCAAGTCGCTCAAAAAACCTTGTAACTATACGATTACGCATAATTCCGAGGCGGACAGCGACCTCCGGCCAGATATCCTGCAGATTGTAACAGTATGGAATTCGCTTGATCAGTCCAAGAACGTATGCGGTCAGTCCGATTGTCAGCGGGGGCGACATGACAAAGATGACATCCTGTTTGCCGGTAAAAAGGCCTGCCAGTGTAGAGGACAGATTGAACGACAGATAATTGAGAACGCGTCCGAAGATAGATCTTGTGCGCGGGACATAAATATAAGAGCGAATTACGCGAACCTTGCCGACCCGGTCGCGCTGAAACAGCTTGCGGCGAAATTCGGGCCAGACGGCGTCACAATTGTAATGCGGAAACGACGTGAGAACAGTCACTTCATGTCCGGCATCGGTCAGATCATTGCAAAGTGCCCTGATGATCGGGCCGTTCGCCTGACACAGATCGGGGTCATAATAAAGACTTACTACAAGAATTTTCATGCGCCGTTTATGCGCTCACTTTCAGGATTTCAAGCCGCGCTGTGCTGGATTGAGTCGAGGGGCAGGTGTTGACAGGCGCGCGAAGTTAGAACGATAACCCAACTGTAAATGATAGGCAAGAAATAAATTCCGGCCGCAAGTGGATGAAATTTTGGCCCCGGGAGGACGATCGGCTACAATCACCCGGACACAGAAGACAAGGAGGAAACGCGATGGCAAATCGGCGAGGCTTTTTGAAAACGGCCGGGGCCGGCATTTTGAGCGCTGCCGGGTACCGCCGCGTCAGAGGAGCGAACGAGCGTGTCCGGACGGCCTTCATCGGAGTCGGCCTGATCGGCAAGCGTCACCTGCTGGATTTTCTGGCGCAGTCCGATGTCGAAGTGGCTGCGATTTGCGAGGTTTACGAGCCCCGGTTGCGCGAAGGGATTGCGACGACAGCCGAATTGTCAGCAGCCAGGCCAGAAGGGTACAGTGACTTCCGGCGCATGCTCGACCGCAAGGATATCGATGCTGTGGTCGTTTCGACTCCTGACCACTGGCATGCCCTGATGACCATTCTGGCCTGCGCTGCGGGCAAGGATGTCTATGTTGAAAAACCATTGACTTTATTTGTCAAGGAAGGGCGCTGGATGATGGACGTCGCCCGTCACAACAGGCGGATCGTACAGATCGGCACTCAGCAGCGTTCGGGCGAACAATATAAAAGATGCGTCGATCTGGTGCGCGGAGGCCAGATCGGAGAAGTTCGCAACATTCGCATCTCGAGTTTTCGCAACATCATGCCCGGTTTCTCCAGGCCGGTCGGAACTCAACCGCTCTCACGCGATGACTGGCAGATGTGGCTCGGCCCGGCTCCCGACAGGCCGTTCGAGAAAGAACGCGGGATCTATCATTTCCGCTGGTTCTGGGACTATTCGGGCGGCCAGACGACCAATCTGCTGGCGCATAATATCGACATTGCGCAATGGGCGATGAAGTCAATGCCCACGTCGATCGTCGCGATGGGGAGAAGATTTTCGCTCGGGGGGATTGGTGAAACGCCGGACGTTTTCGAAGCGATCTTCGAATATCCCGAGTACATTCTGAACTGGTCGCAGAGCGAAATCTGTGCAGGCGCGCGCGGCGGGCTGGAATTCTGCGGGACAAAAGGAGTCCTCCGCATCGACCGGAGCGGGATGGAGATCACGCCGGACCGGCTGATTCCGGCCGACAGCCAGATCCCCAGTTTCACCGGACCGCGCGGCGTTCAGCGCGAAGATCAGGCATTGCGCACCCGGCCCTTAAAGCTGAGCGGGTACCAGCAGGTGCGCGACCAGTTCCAGCCGCACGTGCGCAACTTCCTTGATTGCATCAAGTCACGACAGCAGACGGTATCGGATCTCGAAAGCGGTCATAAGACCAGCATCTCGTGCCATCTGGCAAACATCGCGCTCAGGATCGGTCGGACCATCCGATGGGATGATGCAAAAGAAGAGATCATCGGCGACAGCGAAGCATCGGCCCTGCTCGAACGGCCATATCGCACGCCATGGGACCGTGAACTGAAGGCGGCTCTGCCGGGAAGGTGAGGATTTATGAACTCGAGAAACCCGAACAGGCGCGAATTTCTGCGCGCTACCTCGTCGCTGGCTGCCGGCTGTTGGCTCTCAGGGCTGATGAAAGAACCGGTTAACAGTTACGGCATCGCATACACGTCATTCATGTTGCAGCTTCGGCGAGCGCGTTCTCTGGCTCAGCCCTTTCCCGCCGATCAACTGCTCAAAATCTGTCGCGATCTCAAGGCAGGCGGATGTCAGATGGACATTGCGCAATTGACAAACGGCGATCCGGAATATCTGAAAAAGCTCCGTCAGTCAGCTGGATTCATCGAATTGTCGGTCAATGCCGGCGTGCTCGAGGACGAGGCAGCCTTCGCAAAAGTGGCAGCGACGGCCGAAGCCCTCGGCGTGAGCAGGCTCCGCGTTGCCTGCCTGAGCGGCCGGAGATATGAGAACTTCGACGACATGACGAGCTGGCGCGCATTTGCCGATCGCTGGAAAAAGGCTCTGCGAAGCGCTGAACCGTTGCTGAAAAAGCACAAATTGCTGGTCGGTATTGAGAATCACAAGGACTGGACGATGGATGAACTGGCGGAGATATTGAACGGGATCGGCAGCCCGTATCTGGGAGTCTGCCTCGATTTCGGCAACAATATGTCCCTGCTCGAAGACCCGCTCGAAACGGCCGAAAAACTGGCGCCGTTTGTCGTCACGACCCACCTCAAGGACATGGCCGTCAGATCTTATGACGAGGGATTCGAATTGTCTGAGGTCCCGCTTGGAAAGGGCATTCTGCCACTGGCGCAATTGGTCGCGATGCTGCGTAAACACCGCAAGGATGTGAATTTCTGCCTTGAAATGATCACGCGCGACCCGCTCCTGGTGCCATACAAAACCGATCGTTACTGGGTGACACATGATCGAAAGGATGAAAAACGCATGGCCCTGTTCGAGCGCCGCATCCTGAGCAGATCGTCGATTGAACCTCTGCCTCGCATCGCGGGATTGAGCACGGAAGAAGCTCAAAAAGTCGAAATGAAAAATGTGATCGATTGCACCTATTATGCTTTGAATGTGCTAAAGCTGTAGAAAGATGTATCTACTCAGCCCCTGACAGAGTCGGGCAAATCAAATCTGATTTTTGCCCGCGAAGCGGGCTCACTTTTCTCAAAATTCAGCCAATGGCTGAGCAGATACAAAAAGTTTCAAGTTTCCTGTGATTGCCGTCGCTTGAGGTCTTCCGGTGCATCCAAGGCCAAGAAAAAATTGCGACCTGGCGATCAAACCACTGGAAACTGCTTCTTTCAACAACAAGGATCCAAAATGGAATTACCGAATGGAACGCATAAAAGCATCTTTGACCTGTTCAAGTTGAATGGCAAGCGTGCGCTTGTCACTGGTGGTTCAAAGGGACTGGGGCTGATCATCGCTGAAGCGCTGGCTGAGGCCGGCGCGGACGTAGCGATCAACAGCCGCAATCTGATCGACTGTCATGAAGCGGCGGACAAGATCGGAACGGCAACCGGGCGACGAGTCATCGGAGTCCGCGGGGACGTTGCCAAAAGCAGCGATGTCGCAGCCATGAAAAATGAGATCGAGCGGCAGATGGGAACCATCGACATCCTGATCAACAACGCCGGGATCAACATCCGCGGCCCTGTCGAAGAGATTTCGGAAGCCGACTGGGATGCGGTAATGGATATCAACCTGAAAGGTCCGTTTCTCTGCTCGAAGGCTTTTGGCCCGGAGATGTGCGAGCGAGGGTGGGGACGGATTATCAACCTCGGCTCGATCATGTCAGTCATCTCCCTTTCAGCCCGTTCGCCATATGCGTCATCGAAGGCGGCGATTCTGGGACTGACGAGGACCCTGGCGCTTGAATGGGCGACAAAAGGAGTGACCGTCAACGCGATCTGCCCCGGACCTTTCGGAACTGAAATGAACCGGCAACTGCTCAACGACCCTGTGAAATACAAGGATTTCGTTTCGAGGATTCCGTTGGGACGATGGGGAGACCTTCACGAGATCGCGGGAACTTCTGTCTTCCTCGCCTCGGATGCCGCTTCCTATGTTACCGGCAGCGCGCTCTTCGTCGACGGCGGATGGACTGCTCAGTGAGGAATCGACGAAGAAATTATCCACGAAGAAACACGAAGGGGACCTGAGCGGAACCGCGCGCGTGAGCAAGCGGCCTCTTTTCAAACTTTCCGATAGCGCATGTAGCGCGGTTCCCACATCAAATCGGAGATCGCTTTTTCGAGCGAATCCCGCGGCACAGGTTCCGCAACACCCGCCCGTTGAGCCTCGAGCGCGACGGCGAGAGCGACATGCTTCGAGACCGAGCGGATTGCATCGAGCGGTGGGAAGAGCGGCGCCACCGGCTCCTGCAGTGCCGGCGACATTTCACAGAGGGCGCGCGCGGCGGCGATGAACATACTGTCCGTCACGCGCCTGACTTTGCCCGCGATCACTCCAAGTCCCACACCAGGGAAAATATAGGCATTGTTGCATTGCCCGATCCTGCGCGGGCGCATGCCGCCGAAAACTTCGGGGGGAACGTCGGCAAACGGGCTGCCGGTGGCGACGATCGCGCGCCCCGAAGTCCATTCGAGCAACTCCGAGGGCTTGGCCTCGCAGCGTGAGGTCGGATTCGATAGCGGGAAAATGATCGGACGGGCGACAAACCTCGCCATCTCCTGCACGATTGCATAAGCGAAAGCGCCCGGCTGGGCTGATGTCCCGATCAGGACAGTCGGATGTATGTTGCGAACGACATCATAGAGTTTGATGTTCGACCAGTCGCTGACCTGCCAGTCACTGATGCGTTCCAGCGGTTGAGCGAACGGCCGGCTGAGATCCTCGATATCCGAACGACCGGTATGGATCAGGCCGCCGATGTCGATCAGCCAAAGATTGGAGCGGGCCTCATCCGCCGTCAGCCCTTCGTCGCCCCCTTCGTCGACCATGGTCTCAACGATCTGCCCTGCGATTCCGGTCGCAGCCGAGCCCGCGCCGAACATGACGATCCGCTGCCGGCCAAGCTTTTCGCTGTTGACACGGGTGGCCGACAATAACCCCGCCAGTGTCACGGCGCCGGTTCCCTGGATGTCGTCGTTAAAGGAACAGAGTCGATCGCGAAACCGTTCGAGCAGCGGTTTGGCATTCTGACGTGCGAAATCCTCCCACTGCAGCATCGCGTTTGGAAAGGTCTCGATCACTCCGCTGATGAACTCCTCGATGAATTCGCCGTATTCCGCGCCGCGAACACGCTCGTGCCGCCAGCCGATGTAGAGCGGGTCTCTGAGCAGCTCCTGATTATCGGTTCCGACATCAAGAAAGATCGGCAGAGTGGTGGCCGGGTGAATGCCAGCGCAGAGCGTGTACAACGACAGCTTGCCCACGGGAATGCCCATCCCGCCGACGCCCAGATCGCCGAGACCAAGGATCCGCTCACCATCGGTCACGACGATGACGGAAATAGCCTTGTTCGGGGCATTGGCCAGCACTTCACGGATCTCTCCGCGGTGCCGGTATGAGATGTAGAGCCCGCGCGGGCGCCGGTAGATATGGCTGTAGAGCTGACTGGCCATGCCGACAACCGGAGTATAGATGATCGGCATCATCTCACTGATATATTCCGAAAGCAGGTGATAGAAGAGCGTTTCATTGCGATCCTGCAATCCCATCAGGAAGAGAAACCTGTCGAGATCGGTCTTCTGGCGTTTATAGTTTTCGTAATTGCGGGCGATCTGCTCTTCGACCGATGAGACCTTCGGCGGCAGCAGTCCTTTCAGTCCAAAGGCCCGGCGCTCATCGTCGGTGAAAGCCATCCCCTTGTTGAGCAACGGGTGATCGAGCAGCATCCGCCCGCTCAGCAAGACTTCCAGAATCTCTTCCCCTGTAGTTTCATCGATGGCCTTTCGATACAAACTCAAGCTGATGCTCCTTTTTATTTGTAACTGCTCAGCCCCTGAAGGCGAATATGGAGTGCGGCGGCCCGGCGCCGCTTTAGTATTCAATTTTGTCAAATGCTGAAATTATTACCAAAGCGGCGCCGGGCCGCCGCACTCCATATTCGCCTTCATGAGCTGAGCAGTTACTTTTATTTCCTAGTCGTCAATTCTGCGCGGCGGCTCAGGACATAGAGGCGGATCAGATCGACGTCCTCCGGCGTCAGCCATTGCTTGAAGGCTGGCATGCCGACATTGACCATCGCGCCGTCAAGAATCAACTGGCGATAACTGTCAAAGACTGCCTTGTCAGAAGCGCGCAGATCGGGCAGAACGCCTCCTCCGCCGAGAGCTGCGATGCCGTGACAGACGGCGCAATGCTGGCCGAACAAGGCCGAGCCTTTCGCAACCTGACCCGGCGCAGCAGTAAAAGCGATCGGCGTCAGCGTCGCCGGGGCGCTCGGTTTGGATGCTGCTAACCCTCCGCTGGCGTTGAGGGCAAAACTCAGCAAACGACCTGATGGCGCCGGCAGACCAATGCTGCCGCCGGTCAGAGGAAAAGAACCTCCCCAGCCGGCCATGACCGAGACGTACTGAACGCCGTTGATCTCATAGGTCACAGGCGAAGCGATCACACCGGTTCCGAGCACAACCTCCCAGAGCTTTTCACCCTTGTCGGCGCTGTAAGCAACCAGACGCCCATCCGCTGTCCCCTGAAAGACCAGGTTGCCCGCTGTCGAAAGCGTCCCGCCATTCCAGATGACGGGATATTGAACGCGCCATCGTTCTTTCTGAGCGACCGGATCCCAGGCGAGCAGGTGCCCTGTCGGCAGCGCCGTCGGAGGCTGATTGATGATCCCAAAATCTACCCCCGTATTCCAGGTGCCCGGCCGGTGCTTGAAATTGCGATCCTGAGAATAATAGAAATCGGTCTCCTGAGCTGGAATGTAGACCAGCCCGGTCTGCGGATTGAATGACATCGGCTGCCAGTTGTGTCCGCCCAGAGGACCGGGTTTCTGTGCAATCGGGGAGTTTTCGTACCGAACACCTGGATTTTCAATCGGCCGTCCCGTCTTTTTGTCGACGCCTTTGGCCCAGGTCACCGTGACATACGGCTCGGCCGAGATCAATTCGCCGGTCTTGCGGTCAATAACATAGAAATATCCGTTCTTCGGAGCCTGCATGAGAACCTTGCGCGCCTGACCGTTGATCTGCAGTTCGGCAAGGATCATGTGCTGCGTAGCGGTGAAGTCCCACGCATCGCCCGGAGTCGTCTGAAAGTGCCAGACCAGTTCCCCCGTCTCCGGCCTGAGCGCCAGAATTGAAGATAGATAAAGATTGTCGCCGCCGCCGGGGCTTCGCAGGTGCGGATTCCACGGCGAGCCGTTGCCTGTACCGACATAGAGCAGATCCATTTCGGGATCGTAGGCCATCGAATCCCAGGCCGTCCCGCCACCGCCGAGCTTCCACCACTCACCCTCCCAGGTTTTGGCGGCTTTCTCCATGGCCGGCGATTCGAAGGGCTTCGAGGGATCGCCCGGTACAGTATAGAAGCGCCAGGCCATCTTGCCCGTCTCGGCATCATAAGCCGAGACATACCCGCGAACGCCGTATTCGCCGCCGCCGTTTCCGATAATGACCTTTCCATTGACCACTCGCGGAGCGCCTGTGATCGTGTACGGGAGCGATTGATCAACCGTCAACTGTTCCCAGACGACTTTGCCAGTCTCGGCGTCGAGCGCCGCAAGCCTGCCGTCAAGCACGCCGACATAGACCTTGCCTTTATAGATGGCCACTCCTCGATTGACCACATCGCAACATGCTTTGGCTCCGTAACTTCGAGGTACTTTGGGGTCCCAGCTCCACTTGAGCCTGCCTGTCACGGCATCGAGCGCAAAGACCTTGCTCCAACTGCCGGTCGTGTACATGACGCCATCAACGATGATCGGAGTCGCCTCAAGCCCACGATCGGTCCCGGTATCGAACGACCAGGCCAGCCCCAGCTCTTTGACTGTCTCGGCGGTTATCTTCCTGAGCGGACTGAACCGCTGCTCGGAGTAGTCCCTGCCATGGCTCAGCCACTCTCCCGGCCTCGATTCGACATTCCGCAGGATCGCGTCATCCACATCCTTTATCGAGCTGCTAGCAGTTTTCGGCGACTGACATGCGGCCAAAAAAAGACTGAATCCAGCTGCCATCCAGACAAATATTTTCCTGTTTCTCATTGCAGGCAACCTCCTGTGTCTATCATTCGATCTGAGTGATCCTAAACCAATCAACCGGATTGAGTCCATTGTCGCAACAAAATTGTCCATTCATATGTTAATCGTGTACCATTCATTTTTATACGAATCAGACTCAAGACGGAGAGCCCGCAGATGATGCTCAACGAAGCCGAACGACATCAATTGGAGACCGAGGGATTTCTGGTCCTCGAGGATTTCATGACGCCTCAACGAGTTGAAGCGATGCGCCTGAGAATTGCCGAACTTTTCCGTGAGCAGGGTAAAAACGCCGGCGGAGAGTTCAAGCAGGAACCGCAGACGGATCGACTGGCTAATCTGGTCAATTGCGGCGAGATCTTCGAAGAGGCGGTTGCCGAGCCCAAACTGATGGCATGCGTCAGCGCCGTGCTGGGGCCTGAATTCAAGCTGAGCAGCTTAAATGCGCGATCAGCACGCCCTCATTCAGACTGGGTACAGCCGCTTCATTGCGATACCGGGGCTCTGCCCGATGAACATGGATTCACGGTCTGCAACATTGTCTGGTTGCTCGATGATTTCACAACCGAGAATGGTCCTCCGCGTTACGTTCCGCGAACTCACCGGTCCGGCAAATTGCCCGAACAGGTCCTGAGCAATCCGATGGCCGATCATGAGGATCAGCGGCTGATCACAGGAAAAGCAGGCACAGTTGTAGTCATGAATGCGCATTTATGGCACGGCGGAACGGCGAACAGAACCGCCCGTCCCCGCCTTGCTCTGCACAGCTTCTATTGCCGGCGCGATGTTCCTCAACAGCAGTATCAAAAGAGGCTGCTCAGTTCAGACGTGCAGCAACGGCTGAGCCCGTTACTGCGCAAGCTGCTCGCGCTGGACGATCCCTTGAACGACGATCTGAGTTCACTTCAAAGTGGGCGCAGTGGATTTATGAAGTAAAACCAGGTGGCGGTCAGGTGCAATCTGACGCACCGCCCTTAACTTCCCGGTCATGTTTATGGACTCACGATCCGCCACTGATACCGCGCCAGTCCGGCCCGGTGAAGAGCTCAACTGGAAGGCGCTAGAAGCCTACCTTCGCGAGCATTTGCCGTCGAAACTGGCGGCAGGGGAGAGCATCTCGGACGCAGGGCCCGATGCAGCAGGGATCGAAGTCGAACAATTTCCGGGCGGCCACTCAAATCTGACCTACTGCGTGCGGTTCGGCGACAGAGAGTTCGTTATGCGCCGCCCTCCGTTCGGCCCCGTCGCCCCAACGGCCCATGATATGCCCCGCGAATACAGGCTGTTGGCGGCGATCCACCCTCATTTCAGGCTGGCGCCTGAACCTTACCTGCTGTGCGAGGATACGAGCATCATCGGAGCGCCTTTCTACCTCATGGAGCGCCGCAAAGGCATCGTCGTGAGGCAGGCGGTTCCGCCCGAGATCGGGGACGATCTCGACCTCAGGCGCCGCGTCAGCGAAAGCCTCGTCGATACCCTCGCCAGCCTGCACGCGGTCGATATTCAATCGAGTGGCCTGATCAACATCGGCAAACCGGCCGGCTTCGTCAAACGTCAGGTCGAAGGATGGGCCGGACGATGGGACCGTTCAAGAACGTCCGACCTGCCGGAGATGACCGAATCGGCTCGGTGGCTGATCGACAGGCTGCCGCCCGATCCCGAACGGCCTACGCTGGTCCACAACGATTACAAACTGGATAACGTCATGCTCGACCCGGGCGATCCTGCCAGGGTGGTCGCGATTCTGGACTGGGAGATGTGCACCGTCGGCGACCCGCTGATCGATGTCGGTCTGCTGCTCTGTTACTGGCCGCAGGCCGACGACCCCGAGCTGTTCGCTGGTTCCCTGCGCAGCGTAACCATGCTGCCCGGATGGCTCAAACGCGCCGAGATCATCGAAAGATATGCTGAACGCAGCGGGCGCGACCTGTCGAATATCGGCTATTACCACATCTTCGCGCTCTTCAAGCTGGCGGTCGTCATCCAGCAGATCTATTACCGCTATCACGTTGGACAGACGAACGATGCCCGTTTCGCCGATTTCGACAAGCGCGTCGCCGCACTCGCAAAAATGGCCCATACAATGATTCAATCTCAATAGTCATGACAAACTTTCCGGCCAGTTCAGTCCCGACACGTCTTTTGCATGCCGTCCTTGCCAAAACGGCGGCAGAACTGGCCCTGCTCTGTGTGATTGCGACCATTGCTGCTTTTTGGAACTCCAGCCCCCTTTTGCGCGGAGCCATCGATATCGCCGATCAAACGCGAGTTGCCGGGTGGGCCTATGATCCGACGAGACCCGCTGAGTCCCTCGAGGTACAGCTCTTCATCGACGAAAAATTCGCCTTCTCGGCGATCGCCAATCAGTCGCGTGAAGACCTGGTACGCGCCGGCGCGGCTGACGGACCGAATCACGGATTCTCGATCCCGATAGGGGATCTCAAACTCCGGCCCGGCACCCATACCATTCAGGTCTACGCCGTTCGAGACAGCGCCGGAACGTCGAAAATTCTATCTCCACTCTCCAGATCCCCGCTTCCTTTTTCTGTCGGCCCTTAAATTTCTCCCGGCGTCTTGATGCCGTAGAGTTGCGGTAGTAGCATAGGAGTTTGGTTCCGCCAAACCGGTAATATGCGTCTTCATAAACCCATCTCGACACACGAACATGTAAAGAGAGAAGACAATTTCATATGCAGAGGGAAACAATGACTCCGCTCGCTCCAGGCACAACCGTCTCACATTACAGGATCATCGAACAGCTTGGGCAGGGCGGGCAGGCAACTGCTTATAAAGCCGAAGATACACGTCTAAATCGCATCGTCGTCATCAAAACCCTGCTCCCGGATCAGGCTTCGAGCGATAGTGCCCGCCGGCGTTTTGAACGAGAAGCCCGTCTGGCCTCTGCTCTGGATCATCCCAATATTTGCGCTATTTACGATATCGGTGAAAGCGACGGACTGTATTACATCGTCATGCCTTTCGTCGAAGGGCCGACGCTCAATCAATTCATGAACAGACAGCCGCTCGAGATCCTGAGCGCGCTGTCGATCGCCATCCAGGTGGCTGACGCCATCGCCACAGCCCATTCACGCGGCATAATTCATCGCGACATCAAACCGACCAACATCATCGTCAATCAACGCGGCCAGGCCAAGGTTCTCGATTTCGGCCTGGCGAAAATGATCGAAGGCGAAGAGGCCGAAGTGAAAGAGCATGATGGCGAAAGGCTGATGACCGAAACCGGAGTGCCCTTCGGCACGATGGGCTACGGATCGCCTGAACAAGCGGCAGGCGAGCGTGTCGATCACCGGACGGACATCTTCAGTCTCGGTGTGCTGCTTTACGAAATGGTCGCCGGCCAGCGTCCGTTCAGGGGCAGAAATCGAATCGAGGTGCTGCACTCCGTCATTAACAGCGAACAACCACCGATCACCACGCTCAGACCGGAAGCGCCATCGGAGCTCGAAGAGATCCTGGATCGGGCCCTGGCCAAGAACCCGAAAGACCGTTACCCGACGATGACGCAGTTCCGCGACGAGTTGAAAAGCCTGATGCGTGAAATTTCGCTCGAGTCGGGAGTCGTGCCGACGGAGATCTCGTCGACACTGATCGCTCCGCAACGTGCGCGGAATTCATGGCGCATGACCGGAGCGCTTGGCCGTGTCTTCAGCAATCGCGTATTGGGAAAGCTCCTCAACAGCCAGTCGCCCAATCGAGCCCAGACATCAAAGACCGGCCGGAGCACTGGAGGGCGAACGTCCGATCCGGCTTCCCTGAAAAGCGAACCGAGGAGCGGCGGATCCGCCACATCGAAACCTCCGACCTGGGGGTCTGAAAACAAGAAGACGATTGCGGTGCTTCCGTTCAGGAACCTGACCGGAAATGCCGAAGATAATTTCTATGAATTTTCGCTGGCGGACGGAATCATCTCCGAGCTGGCATCGATGCGGTCGCTGGTCGTCAGGCCATCGCAGTACATCGCTCAGTATGTCGGACAGATCGTCGACCCGCAGCAGGTCGGCGAAGACCTGGCCGTCGGATCGATCCTCGTCGGCAGTTTCGTCAAGACGGCCAGCCGTTTCCGCGTCACCACGCAACTGATCGACACACTGACCGGCGAGATAATGTGGAGCGACAAGATAGACTCCGACGCCCGCGACCTGATCTCGATCCTCGATACGATCGCCGAGCGTGTCATCGCGGGACTCAACCTCAAACCCACCGCGAAAGAACAGGAGTCGATCGAAAAACCGCTCACGAGCAGCCCGGAAGCCTACGAGTTCTACCTGCGCAGCCGCGATCTGCTCTTCAGCTACATGTCGCACAGCTTTGATGATCGCGATCTGGACGACGCCATCAAGATGCTCAACGAGGCGATTCGACTCGACCCGAACTTCGCGCGGGCTTATTACACGCTGGGCCGATGCTATGTTCATCACGGTCAGGGCTATGGCGGACACAAATATTTTGAACTGGCCGACAAGGCACTGACGCGCGCGATCGAGCTCGATCCGAATCTGCCGGGAGCGCGGTTGCAGATGGTCTATGTATATCTGCACCGCGGAGAGAAGGACTGCGCGCTCGCCACCCTGGCCGATGTCCGCCGCGATGCGCCGAACGATCCAACGGTCTTCATCATTGCAGGAATGCTCTACCGGCTGAACGGACTCTACGACAAAGCGCTCCGGCAATACGACAAACTGCTCGAGTTGAATCCGAAGGATATCGTCATCGCCAGCTACAACCGAGGACGCATTCTGACTTATCGACATGAATACGATGCCGCGCTGGAGGAATTCGACAAAGCGCGCGCCGTCGAACCCGACCATCCGCTGATCAAGACCTTTACTGCACTGACATGGTTCAACCAGGGGAAGATCGATGAGTGCCAGCAAATGGTCGAAGAGACACTGGCCGAGCATCCGCATTTCGACGCGCTCAATATTCTGCTGGCATGGTGCCTGAGCAAACGCGGTGAGCACGAGAAGGCGAATGCCCTGATCACCGAAAACGTCAAGGAGATTGCCGCGGCCGATCACGATGTGGCGATCTGGCTGGCATCCTTTTACGCCATGGAGAACAACCGAGACGAATCGATCGCCTGGGTCGAGCGGGCCATCAACCTCGGAAACGAAAATTATCCTCTCTTCGCCGACAATGACCGCCTGGACAACCTGCGCTGTGACCTGCGGTTCATCGATCTTATGAACGAACTGAAAAAGAGATGGGAAGAACGCCGGTGATGCGATACTGAAAGCCTGGCGGCGAAATAATCGAGGCGCACTCCGGGAAAGGAGGTGAGGCATTGGCAACGATCGAAGATCTGCGTGAACGAATCAACCTTCGGCTCGAAGACAGTTTCGTCGGCATCAGCGAACAGGTCGCGGACCTGCCGGCGGAAGATCTTGTCGAGCTGCTCAACCAGTTGAAGCTGATCGAAGCGGCGACAGTGGTCATGATGCTGCCCATTCCCCGAACGATCGAACTCTTCGATCAGCCCACAATGACCCGCCGCAGCGCGATCCTGGGTAAACAGGAACCCGGACGGGCGGCTCAGATCATCGAAGAACTCTCAGCCGACGAACGAACAGACATTATCCAGCAGATGGGGCTGCTCGAACGTCGCCGCATCCTCTCGAAGGTCAGCAACGAGGTCAAAACCGAACTCGAGCACCTGCTTAAATACGAAGAACACACCGCCGGCGGAATCATGACGACCGAGTTCGTGACGCTCGCCCCGGCGATGACGGTCGCCGATGCGCTCAAGCACATCCGGCAGGTGGCCAGAGAAAAAGAGTCGATCTACGCCTGCTATGTCATCGAAAATGAAACTGGCAGGCTGATCGGAGCCGTCTCACTGCGTGACCTGGTCATGGCCGAAATGGGACAATCGGTCGCCGATGTCATGCGGCGCAAACCGGTGACAGTGATGGTCGATGACGATCAGGAATCTGTCGCCAACAAGATCGCCAAATACAATCTGCTGGCCGTCCCGGTTCTTGAAAAAGATGGGAGCCTCGTCGGCTTCGTGACCGTCGACGACGTGATAGACGTCATGATCGAAGAGCAGACGGAAGATATCCTGCGCATGGCCGCGGTTGAACCAGGCGCGCTCGACAGACCATATTTTGACAACCCTATATTTCGTGTTGTTCGCAAACGAATCGGCTGGCTGCTCTTCCTCTTCGTCGCGGGTACACTGACGAGCAAGGTGCTGCACAGTTATGAAGATGAATTGAAGGCAGTCGTGGCGCTCAATTTTTTCGTGCCACTGCTGATCGGCACCGGAGGAAACGCCGGCGCGCAGACGGTCATGACCGTCATCCGCAGCCTCTCGCTCGGAGAGATCGGGATGCATAACGCATGGCGCGTGGTCATGCGCGAATCCTCCACCGGGTTGCTGGTCGGCATGCTGATCGGCCTGATCGCTTTCGGACAGGCATACTGGGTAACGCATGACCCGCTGCTCGCACTGACCATTGCAGCCACGGTTTGCGCCATCTGCCTCTGGTCGACGACTGTCGGATCGATCATCCCGATCATCGCGCACCGCGTCGGCGTTGATCCGGCGGTGCTCTCGGCGCCGCTCATCACCACGCTGGTCGACGCCACGGGTCTGTTAATTTATCTGACTATTGCTAAAATAATTCTCGATCAGATTTGATTTCACACCGGGACGGTTATGAATTTCAGAGCGGCACAAACTGGCGGAAGATACTGGCGGATCGCGATTCTGCTGGCAGTCGTTTGCTCCGCATTCGTTTTCGACACAGGGCAGTTCAGCGCTCAGGAAAAGTCATTCACCGCGCCGATCCCGCTCGGCCTGCCCGAGGACACATGGGAGTTTTATCAGCCCCGCAAAAACCGGCTCGCGCCTGAGAAGATCGAGCTCGGTCGAAAGCTCTTTTTTGATCAACGATTATCGGCTGACGGAACAGTTTCGTGCGCGACCTGCCATAAACCTGAACTCGGATTCACGGACGGCAAGCGCGTCGCCGAGGGCGTCAAGGGGCGAACAGGCTCTCGAAATTCGATGACGCTGCTCAACGCGCTCTTCAATAATGCTCAATTCTGGGATGGGCGCACCGACACCCTTGAAGAGCAGGCGGTCCAGCCATTGATCAACCCTCTCGAAATGGGCAACGGGTCACACGCAGAAGTCGTCGTCCGGCTGAAATCGATTCCGGAATATCGTGCGGAGTTTCTTCAGGTCTTCGGCGGCGAGGTGACGATCGACCGGGTCGGCATGGCGCTCGCTTCATTTGAACGAACGCTCGTCTCGGGGGATTCGCCCTTCGATCGTTTCATGGCTGGAGATGAGATTGCCCTGAGCATCGAGGCCCGGCGCGGTTTATCGGTCTTTCGCGGCCGCGGGCGCTGCTCGCGCTGCCATCTCTTCAGCGAACAGATGCCGTTCTTCACAAATTTCGCATATCAGAATACAGGCGTCGCCGCCAATCACCCGAATTTCGCGAACCTTGCCCGGCGCGCCGCAACCGCTGCCGAGAGCGAGCGGGCGAAGGAATTGATCGATAAACTCGGGCAGGAACCGGGCGGGCAGGAGCTCGGCAGGATTCTTGTCTCTTACCAGCTTTTCGATCTGGGGGCGTATCGCACACCATCTCTTCGCAATGTCGGGATCACCGCGCCTTACTTTCACGACGGCAGCGCCAAAACGCTGGCCGATGTCGTCCGTTTCTACAACCAGGGCGGCGGAGCAAATATCAACATCGAAGCGGAACTGCACCCCCTCGGCCTGACTGAAGACGAACAACGCGACCTTGTCACATTCCTCGAATCACTGACCGGCAGGCCTGGTCATTGGGTACCGCCATCAGGCGGGTTTTAACTTCCCTGAAACGATTTTCGCGGACCTGGCAAACCGACACTCCGTGACTATTTTCGCCAGACATAGATATCGCGTGCGATCTCTTCTTCGAGCGCAATCTGGGTCTCTTCGCACTGGATAACAAATGACGGGAATCTCTGGTGGACCTTAATCGGTATGCCCGGCGTGACGCCGAGCGACGAGAGTTTTTGAATCCTCGGGAAATTGCGTGCGCTGACATAGGCGACGCGGGCAATTTCTCCGATCGGAAGACGATCGATTGAGATGACGACGGAATTGAGCCGGTCTTCCGACTGGCGACAGCAGGCTCCCTCGGGGATCGGATGATTGTGCGGACAGAAGCGAGGATGTCCAAGCAGAGTACAGATCGCTTCTGTCACGCCCGGTGCAACGAGGTGCTCGAATTCACAGGCATCCGCTTCGCTCTCTTCAATCGTCATGCCGAGGACATCGACCACCAGGCGCTCAGCCAGCCGGTGCCGCCGGATGACCTCCTCCGCCGTGCGCCTTCCCTGATCAGTCAATTTCAACTGGCCGTTGCCGAATCGCTTGATGAAGCCTTCCTCTTCACATTCGACCAGCAGAGCTTCCGTCACATCGGTCATTGCTTCGTCCGCGATGCGCTGCTCAGAGGCTGAACCACGCTCCTCGCTTGTCCAGGTCGCTTCGAGAACCTCGATGATCTCATCGGAAATTCGTTCATGCATTCGTTATCACCTGCTTAAAACGTGATATTCAGGGCGCGCAGCACCCATGCGACCGCGCCGCCGACGGCGATGGCAAACGGTGTGATGAAGGCCAGCATAAACAGCGCTTTCTTCGTTCCATGCTCGCGGATGATCATGAAGAAGTTGGCTACGCATGGAATGAAGAGCGTCAGCACGATCAGGGCGGTCACGATCTGGACCGCATTCATCGATCCGGTTCTGACCAGCTCGAACAGACCGGCAGCGCCGTAATCGCGACGCAGAAAGCCAAGAATCAGCACTTGTGCCGTCTCTTTCGGCAGGTCAAGAATACCGGTCACGATCGGCGCCAGTGATCTTTCAATCACGCCCAGACCGCTCATCTTTCCCCACGGCGTAGGAATCGTCAGACGGTCGAGAATGAACAGAATCAGTGTTCCAAGGATAAAGAGCGGCAGCGCCTCTTTCAGATACCATTTGATTCTGAGCCGTGTCTTCGTCCATACGTTCCTGAAGATCGGTACGCGAATCGGCGGGATCTCGAAGATGAAATCCCCGCGCTGCCCCTTGATGATCTTCGATGACAAAAAACCGACCAGCAACATCTGCGAAACGACAACGCCGAAGACAGTCAACACCGCACCGGCGCTGATCGCCGATGTGATACCCAGAATCACGCCCAACTGAGCTGAACACGGGACTCCGAGTGCGAGCAGGAGCGTGGCGATGATCCTCTCTTTTTTGGTCGACAGGATGCGCGTCGTCATGGTCGCCATCGTGTCGCAGCCCAGCCCCAGCACCATTGGCAGCACTGCTTTGCCGTTCAACCCCATGATCCGGAAGACCTTGTCCGACAGGATTGCCAGTCGGGGCAGATAACCGCTGTCTTCAAGCAGTCCGAAAGCGATAAAGAACGTGAAGACGATCGGCAGGACGATAGCCAGCGCATAGGTCAATCCGACCGAAATCAACCCGTAATCGCCGACGAAAAAGTCATACAAAATCCCGCCCGCCGGAATCACGGACTGCAAAAACGGCGTCAAATATCTATTAAAAAGGTTGTTCTCGAAGGCATCGACCAGCGTGCCCGCTCCGATTACTCCGACGAACTCATACATGAGCAGCAATACACCAATCAGAGCCGGAAATCCCGTCTGCCATCCGCGCGTCCAGTACCCCAGCTTCTCGGCGAAGCGGCGCGATCGCGAGAGCACCACCCCCAGCGGAATCACCACCGGCGCGATCAGTAAAAAGAACTGCGTGACCGCCGGATAGAGAAACCCGGTTTCGTACGCTCCGCTTTCTGAATTGAGTTCGCCGAACAACAACGTGCCGAGCGCTCCGAGTTTCCACCCTCCGAGCGTGGCCATGACCTGCGGAATGATGCTCGCATTGAACCAGGCATTGACCGCATTGTAGGGAGTTACCAGATTGAGCCCGAAGATCTGGTTAAACAGTCTCGCGAATTCGGTGTACAGGAAGACCCCCAAACCGAGAGCCAGGAAAAGATATGCGAACCTCAGCGTCTGGCTGTCGCGCGCTTCCTCGGCGATGCCCGGCAGAACCTTCTTGTATTGCGATACGGCATCATCGAGGAATGCGTTGCGCATCTCATCGAGCTTGTTTCCCAGCGTTCGCATCGGCATCCGCAGACTCCGGTTGAGCCCCGCGCGCGTCTCTTCTGAAAGTGAAAGTGACGATTCGACCGGCTCTCTCAGATTGACATCCCTCGTCTGCAGCCATTCAATCGTCAGTTGCGCCGGCAATCCACTCTCCGCAGCCGCTTCGAAGATCCCTCCCATGCTTGATCCGGTGATCGAACCCCCATTCGCCCCATTGAGCAGTCGCCGGCGTCGATCAGCCAGCGGATCACGCGGGACTCTGGCCTTGGCCAGCGTCTTGAACATCTGATAGAGCCCTTCACCCTCTGTCGCGACCGTTTGCACGACCGGTATCCCGTAGAGTTCGCTCAATGCCTTGCTGTCGATCTCGATGTTGCGGCTCCGCGCTTCGTCCATCAGATTGAGCACCAGCACCATCGGCGCTCCGAATTCGACCAGCTGTGAGGTCACCAGCAACGTCCGCCGCAGGTTCTTCGCATCAGCCACCTGGACTATCAGATCGGGCTTGCCACTCAACAGCATGTCCCGCGTCACTCTCTCATCTTCTGATTGCGGCACCAGCGAATTGACCCCTGGAGTGTCGATCACCTCATACGTCTTGCCTCCATATCGCATCGTCCCACGAGACACCTCTACCGTCGTCCCCGGATAGTTCGACACCGTTACATATTTCCCGGTCAAATACCCGAAAATAACCGACTTTCCAACATTCGGATTCCCAACCAGCAATATTCGCGGTGACGCTGTCTGCGCCTCTTCTACTGGCCCTTCCGCCTTGTCTCTCTGAACTTCTGTTATTGCTGCAGACATACTTTCCCACTTCCCGATATTTTTTTTCGTCTCTTCCTTTTATCGAATTTACCTGCTTCCCTTATGTAAATCTATTTAATCGCTCATCTCAGGCCGAATGTCAAACAATCTTGGAATTCATTTTCAATTCAAAAAATTGCGAATGAGAACGAGTTTACGATTTCGAGCGAAATCTCGCCGGCAGTTTCCTTTGAACAGCCGCGGTCATCATTGAGAGTTCCTTAACGCGCAGAATCGAAGCGGCGAAATAAAAGATGACCAGGCCGATGGATATTGCGGCGCCGACGTTGATAATACGCGATGAGAGCGAGGCCATGCCGAGTTTAGATTCGATTTGACCGCTGAGCCACCAGGAGACAGCCCCCATGATGGCGGAAGCGAAGGATACTTTGCCGAAAGTGAGGGCGAGGCTGCGTCCTTCAATACCGCCGAGTTTTCGTCGGAGGAAGAAGAAGAGGAGCAGAAAGTTGCCGATCGCGACCGCTGAGATCGAGAGCGCAAGTCCGCGATGTCCGATCTTCAGGTATTCGACAGTATATGAAGCGACGGCGTAGTTGGTTATGATCGAGATAAGGCTGGCGATCATCGGAATTCGTGTGTCCTTGAGAGCGTAAAACGATGGCGCAAGCACGCGGACGGCTGAATAGGCGGTCAATCCGATAGCGTTGTAGCAGAGCGCGATGGCCGTCTGTTCGGTATCGAAAGCGTCAAAGCGGCCGCGTTCGAAGATGAGGGCGATGATCGGCCGGCTGAGCACCATCAATCCGACGGCCGAAGGGATGGTCAGCAGAAAAGTCAATCGCAGAGAGGAGGCGATGGTGCGCCGAAAGTCATCGAGATCATCGAGTGCGGCGGCGCGTGAAGCGACCGGCAAAGTGGCCGTCGAGATGGCAACGCCGAAGATGCCGATCGGCAGGTAGATCAGGCGAAAAGCATATGAGAGCCATGAGACCGGGCCTTCACCGAGCCCGGAAGCAAACTTTGTGTTGACGAAAACATTGACCTGGAGGGCGGCTGATCCGATGATTGCCGGCGCCATCAGCCTCATGACCTGACGCACGCCCTCATCGCGAAAACTGAGAATCGGTTGCCAGCGATAACCGACTGACCTCAAGCTGGGTACCTGAATCAACCATTGGAGCATTCCACCGGCCAGTGTCCCGATGGCCATCCCGATGATCGCCCGCGAAATCCCCGCGGAGTCAGCCGTTCGCCCCTCGATGACAGCAGTGATGTATTCCGGCGCCATGGCGTATGCGCAGGCGAGTCCTCCGAAGATCGATCCGACATTGAACATCGTCGAAGCGGAGGCCGGAACGCCGTAGCGATCCTTCGTGTTCAACACGCCCATCGCGACCGCGGCAAGCGAGACCATGAGCAGGAACGGAAACATGATCCTGGTCATGACGACGGCAAGATCATAGGTCTGAGCCGCAGTCGCAGCATCAGCCTGGTGCTTTCCCGTATCGATCAGCAGGTCGACAACCTGCGGCGCAAAGACGATCCCGCTCAGAACGATTAGTGAGATGACAACGAACAGCCCGTTGTTGACCAGGTTGGCCAGTCGCCACGCGGCCTGCTCACCCTCTTTGGTGATCTTTTGCGAAAAGGTGGTGACGAATGCGGCTGAAAGAGCTCCCTCTGCAAAAAGATCGCGCAGCAGATTTGGCACGCGAAAAGCGATTATGTATGCGTCCATCGCGAATCCGGCCCCGAAGAAGGTGGCAAAAACCTGCTCCCGAACCAGACCGAGGATGCGGCTGCCCATGACCGCTATACTGACGATGCCTGCCGATCGAGCGATGCTGCCCGCCGTTCCCCTGGCATTCGCCTGCCCCTCTTTCTTCGCGTGATCGGTCATTTGTTTAAAACCCGGCGGCCATGCAGGTGATGCTTATTGGTTCTCCTGCACCAGCAGAAGCATGATGGCTTTTTGCGTGTGGAGCCTGTTTTCCGCCTGGTCATAAACGATCGAATTGCGGCTGTCGATGACATCGGCATCGACCTCATCGCCGCGGTGTGCCGGCAGGCAGTGCATGAAAAAAGCTCCGGCGGCGGCGGCCTTCATCAGCTTTCGCGTTATCCTGAAAGATGAAAATATCTCGCGCCGCCGTTCGGTTTCGGCCTCGAACCCCATTGACGCCCAGACATCGGTATAGACCGCCTGAGCTCCATCAACCGCCTCGAACGGATCGTTGACGATGACAACGCTTCCACCGCTCTTACGGGCATCCTTCTTCGCCTGTTTGATGACCGCCGGATCAGGCTCGTATCCTTTCGGTGTACCGACACGGATATGCGCACCCAGCTTGGCTGCGCCGAAGACGAGCGAATGACAGGTGTTGTTTCCATCGCCGATATAGGCGATGCGAAAGCCCTTCAGGTTCGGCCCGATCTTTTCCGTCAACGTGAAGTAATCGGTCAGCCCCTGGCAGGGATGTGAAAATTCCGAGAGCCCATTGATGACAGGGACCGAAGAATGAGCCGCCAGCTCGATCACAGTCTCGTGACTGTAAACGCGGGCGACGATGCAATCGACCCATCGTTCAAGATTGAGCGCCATGTCCTTGACCGATTCGCGCTCTCCGAGACGAACGTTCTGGTGATCCAGGTAGACGCAAGATGCGCCCATCTGCGTTGCGCCCAGATCGAAAGTCACACGAGTCCGCAGACTCGGCTTCTCGAAGATCAGCGCCACGCTGCATCCGGCCAGCGATGTGCCATATTTTCGCGGCTCGGCCTTGAGATCAGCTGCAATCGCGAATATTCGATTGATCTCACGCGATGTCAAATCATTGATCGAGATCAGGTCCTTGAGTGCCAATGGCTTCTCCAGTCACATCAGGTTTATGAAAATAGTCGGGAATTATAAGTAAGAAGCACGGCCGCGGCAAATGACCTAGCGGCGCTGGACCAACCAGAGTCCGGCCAGCATGAAGATCAGTCCTGCCACTCGCGATGGGGTCATGAGGCGCTGTGACAAGCCCAGCAATCCATAGTGATCCAGAATCAGAGCGCCGATCAGCTGGCCGGTGATGATTGAAGCAGAGAAACTGGCCGCGCCGGTGCGCGGAACCATGATCACGCCTGAAATCACAAGCGAGCTTCCAACGAGCCCTCCGAGCCATGCCCAGAGCGGAGCCTGGCCGGCAGCGCGGAGGTCCCCGGGATAATTACGCCATATCGCAATCGACAGCATGAACAGGAGCGCCGCCGCCCCGACGCAAAAATTTATCAAAGCGCTGTATAACGGATTGATGACAAAGACCCGCATCTTCGCGTTCATTGCGGCCTGTGCGGGCACCAGCGCTCCGATCAGCAGCGCGATTCCGATCCAAATCAACTTCACGGATTTGCCTCCACTTTGAAGTTTCCAGTTGGCAGTTTCCAGTTTCCGGTTATTATATTGACAATAAACTGGAAACCGGAAACTGCCAACTGGAAACTATTCAATATGCAACTGCGCAAACTTGGAAACAGCGATATGCAAATTACGCCCATCGGCCTTGGCGCGTGGGCGATTGGCGGATCTGACTGGCTCTTCGCATGGGGAGAACAGGACGACAATGAATCGATCGCAGCCATTCATGCCGGACTTGACTCAGGCATCAACTGGATCGACACGGCGGCCGTGTACGGGCTCGGCCACTCGGAGGAGATTGTCGCAAGGGCCCTGGCTGCAACTTCACACAGACCGTATGTCTTCACGAAATGCGGTCGCGTCTGGGATGAAAACCGACAGATCGGGAGAAGCCTTCGCGCCGACTCGATCCGCGGCGAATGCGAAGCCAGCCTGCGACGGCTCAGGGTCGAGACGATCGACCTCTATCAGGTCCACTGGCCCGAACCCGACGAAGAGATCGAGGAAGGACTGGAAACGCTGACGAAGTTGCGCGATGAAGGCAAGATCCGCTGGATCGGCATTTCGAATTTCAACGTCGATCAGATGAAGCGGGCGCTCTCGATTGCGCCGATCACATCCCTGCAACCTCCGTACTCGCTCATCCGTCGCGATATCGAGGCCGAAATACTGCCCTTCGCGGCATCCAGCGGCATTGGCGTCATCGCTTACTCTCCGATGGCATCCGGACTGCTGAGCGGAAAGATGACGCCTCAACGGATCGCTGCTCTGCCCGAGGACGACTGGCGACGGCGCAGCCCGAATTTTCAGGAGCCGCTGCTTGGCCAAAACCTTGCGCTTGCAGAAAAACTCGCGGGAATCGCTGCCCGCCACGGCAGGACCGCCGGCGAAGCAGCCATCGCCTGGACGCTGCGTCTTCCGTCAGTGACCGGAGCCATCGTCGGCGTCCGCAGCGCCAAACAGGTCCATGGGATTATCGGAGCTATGGATTTCAGGCTGAGTGACGAAGAGATCGCCTCGCTCGATGCGTGATATTTTTGTCCACAAAGGACACAAAGGATCACAAAGAAGAAAAACTTTGAATGAGTTTCTTTGTGGTTCTTTGTGTCCTTGTGGATGTTCCCCCTGTTCTACGCGTCTCTACGTGGACGAAAAATCCCTACTTCATGGAGACAGCGCCGCCGCTCAGTGAATCGAGATTGAGCTTCAGATTCCACTTGTCGTTCGACTTGAGCATCTTGTCCCAGGTGACCTCTGTACCGGAGTGAGCTGCCATCCGACCCATGATCGTGGAGAGAGTCGTCTCGGCGCCCTGTTCGACCTGATTCTCGAACTTCCCGGCCTTGATGCCGTCGATCAAAGCCTTCATCTTCGTTCCGACGGCGGCATGCAGATCGACAGGGCTGTCGAATACTTTGATGCCCTGATCCTTGCTCAATGTGATCGTCGCCGGCCCGCTCTGTAAAGTGTCCGCCACTCCCAGCGTGCCGAAGAACCGCTCGCCCTGTTCACGATACCCCTTGTTCCGGAACTGGTTCGAATTGAAGCTGACCTTGACATCGCCAGGGTAGAAATAGGTCAAAATATAATGGTCGAATGTCACGAAATCATTGGGGATGCCGTCGACCTGCTTGCGAACGACGCGTCCGCCGGACCCGGAGACCTTGACCGGGTGCGATTTCATGGCCCAGTTGACGATGTCGATGATATGGATGTTCTGTTCGGTGATGATGTCACCTGAAAGCGCCTTGTCGAAGACCCAATTGCGAATCCGCGCTTCGATGTCCGACATGCCGGGTTTGTTCTGGCGGCCCAGGTCATTCGTAAAATAGTAACTCTGGCCGAGAGCGATATCACCGATCTCGCCACCGTGAATCTTTTCGATGATCGCGCGATAGCCGACATCGTATCGTTTCTGGAATCCGACGTGGACGCTGACCTTGCCTTCGGCCTTTTTGCCGGCCTTCATCACGCGCAGGCACCCGGCGACATCGGTTGCGACGGGTTTCTCAAGGTAGACGTGCTTGCCCGCATCGACGGCCGCTTCGAACTGCTCAGGATGAAAATACGGGGGCGAAGTGATAAGCACGACATCGACATCCTTCGATTCGAGCAGTTTCTCGTAACTTCGCCATCCTCTGTGGAGATTCGACGATTCGATCTTCGACTGGCCTTTCTCTTCGGCCATCTTGTCGAAACGGGCTTTGGTCGATTCAAGTCGATCTTCGAAAAGATCCATCAAGGCGGTCACCCGGACGTCGGTATTCTTGACGAACTCTCCGCCGTCATAATTGCCACGGCCACCGCAGCCCAGAATGCCGAGCCCCATCGATGAGTTGGCTGAATAGCCGAATGCCGTCTTCGAATTTAAAATCAGCAACCCGGCGCCGGCCGCCGCCGAACCCTTGATGAACTTCCTGCGTGGAAGCCCCGTCTGCTCACTGTTTTTCACTTTCATAAAAATCTCCTTGGTCGATCAGGTTGTAATTAAAGCTCTATTGCCGGACACGATTTTCATTCGATGATCACGGCAATTTCATCAAATGTTTTTTTGGCGATATCCGGGACTTTCGCGTCCATTGACGGATAACCGACCGGTATCAGCAAAAATGGTTTCTCGTTTTTGGGGCGATTGAGAATCTCGGTCAGAAACCCCATCGGATTGGGAGTATGCGTCAGCGTCGCCAGCCCCGAGTAATGAAGCGCCGCCAGCAGTACGCCAGATGCGATCCCGACCGATTCGTTGACATAATAATGCTTGATCTTTTCTTCCGTTCCACTTGCGTCTGTCCGCAGTCCATAATCCATTTTGAAGACGACGATCAGACATGGCGCGATTTCAAGAAATTCCTTATGCCAGTCCGTTCCAAGTGGAGCCAGAGTCTGCAGCCATTTATCGGGAAACCGGCCGGCATAATTCTCTCGCTCCTCTTCCTCCGCCGCCAGGCGGATTCGCCGTTTGATATCAGGGTTGCTTACGACGACGAACCGCCAGGGCTGCTGGTTAGCTCCCGATGGAGCCGTCCCGGCTGTCCTGATCGCCGTTTCGATTAGCTCCATTGGAACGGGATCCGGCGAGAAATTGCGCACCGTCCTGCGACGCTTCATCAATTCGTAAAATTCGAGCGCGCGACGCTGCTGCTCGTCCTGATCCAAACGCGTGAATTCAAGCGGAAAAAATTGATACAAGATCAACCTCTCGGAAATTCGCTACCAGCCAATGGCCGCGCCGTCCTTGCGCGGATCCGAGCCTGCGAATAATGCCCCGGTAACCGGATCGATCATAATCGCCTGATAGCCGCCAAACATACCCGGAGAGTTTACGAGTTTGTGCCCTCTGGCTTCGAGCGCTTTTCTGACATCCTGGCCGATGCCCGATTCGAGCGCAAGGCCGCGTTCGAAATGACGGAAACGCGGGACCTCGCCGGCCCTCTGCACATCCATGCCGAACTCGATCAGATTGAGCAGGACCTGAACATGCCCCTGCGCCTGCATATCGCCACCCATGACTCCAAACGAGAGCCACGGCCTGCCTTCGCGAAAGACCATCGCGGGAACGAGCGTATGGAACGGCCGTTTGCCTCCTTCAATACGATTAGGACTTGCAGGATCGAATGAAAATCCCGCGCCGCGATTGTGCAACAGAATCCCGGTATCACCGGCCACCAGACCCGAGCCGAAGTTGCTGAAGATGCTTTGAATCAGTGAGATTGCATTGCGGTCTTTGTCGACGACCGTCAGGTAGACAGTGTCCTCGCCTCCGTTCGGTCCTGAACCGGCGGCTTCACCGACCTTTTCAGAGTCGATGCGCCTGCGCATCTCGGCCGCATATTCCTTCGAGATCAGTCTATCGAGTGGAGCTTTGTAAAAGGCCGGATCGGCAATGTGGCGAGCGCGGTCAATGAAAGCCTGCTTCTTCGCCTCGACCAGCAAGTGCAGATATCCGGCAGTATTATGACCGAGCGATTTCAGGTCAAAACCTTCGAGGATATTGAGCATCTCGAGCGCAACGAGCCCCTGAGTGTTCGGCGGCAGTTCATAAAGAGTGTATCCCTTGTAAGTCGCGCTCAGCGGATCGATCCAGTCCGACCGGTGTTCCGCGAAGTCCTGGTCCGTATGAAAACCGCCCTGGCTCCGGGCGAAGGCGACAATCTTTTGAGCGATCTCGCCGCGGTAAAAGGCATCCGGGCCATGCGCCGCTATCTTGCGAAACGTCTCGGCAAGGTTCCTGTTAAAAGCCATCTCGCCCGGCAGCGGCGGTCTCCCGCCCGGCAAAAATGTTCTGGCGAAATCCGGATTGTTCTTATGTTCGAGAGCGACTTTCCAGTCATGCGCGATGACATCCGTAACCGGAAATCCCTTCCCGGCATATTCGATGGCTGGTTGCAGAACCTGATCGAGCTTCATCGTACCGTAGCGGTCAAGCAGTTTCGCCCAGCCGTCGACCGCTCCAGGCACTGTTACGGCCTGAATGCCGTCAGGCGGAGTCTGCGTGAAGCCACGCTTCCTGAGTTCATCGATATTTATCGCGCGCGGGGACCGCCCGCTCGCGTTGAGCGCTTTGAGCTCCTTTTTTCCGGCATGCCAGACGATCGCGAAGAGATCACCGCCGGCGCTGACCATCATCGGTTCGACCACGCAGAGCACCGCCGCCGCCGCAACGGCTGCGTCGATCGCATTCCCACCCTGCTGCAAGATACGCAGGCCAGCTGCTGAAGCCAGGGGCTGGCTGGTCGCCACCATTCCATTCATGGCGCGAACCGCTGCGCGCGTTCGCCCGCCCGTCAGAGCGGGCCGGTCGCCGACCGGTTGTTGCGAATCCACCGTCATTGTCGAGATCATGATCACTGCGAAGGTCAGAATAACTGCCAGCCATCGAGTCTTGAGCATATGAGAATCCTATTTCGCATCGATTTTCGTATCGATCTTCCTGATCGAAGGTTTTACGCCCGAAGCCTGTAATTTTGCCGCAACCTGCTCGACCTGCCCCATCGCTCGCAACAGATTTTCTCCCAGGACTTTCTTCACATCGGCTTCGGAATAACCCCGCTTGAGCAGTTCATAGGTGATGGTCGGCAGCTTTGTGACATCCTCCATCCCGGGCGGCAGCAGGCCGTCGACACCGTCGAAATCCGAGCCGATGCCAACGTGGTCGATGCCGGCCACCTTGATGGCATGCTCGAAGTGCTGCATGAGCATATCCAGAGTAGCCTTCTCGGCCGCCTTTGCCGGCGCGGGCATTCCCGGTCGCGCATAGTCTGTATTGATGAACCCGTTATAAAAATTGATCATGACTACGCCACCGTTTTTCGCCAGCGCCCTGAGCATATCGTCACTCATATTTCTCGGAACAACGGTCAGCGCGCGGCATGATGAATGCGAGGCGATCAGCGGAGCCTGGCTGATTTCTATGCAATCACTGAAGGTTTCGTCCGAAACATGGGAGATGTCAACCATCATTCCCAGGCGGTTCATCTCACGGACCACCTCTTTGCCGAAATCGCTCAGTCCGCCGTGTCGCCGTTCTCCCTTGACCGAAATGCCGCCGGCTGAATCGGCCCAGTTGTTAGTGTTCGTATGGGTCAGGGTCATATACCTGATGCCGAGCTGATGGAACATCCTCAAAGCAGGCAGGCTGTCTTCGATCGCGTGACCGCCTTCGATCCCCATCAGCGCAGCGACTTTGCCTGTTTTATGAAGTCGCCTGATGTCGCTCACGGTTCGGGCCAGCTCCAGAGATTCAGGATGGCGTCGGATCTGCTCATAGACTCCATCGATCATCTGCAACGCACGTCGGGCAGAGCCTCCTTCTTTGGCATAACCGGCCGCAACATAGATTGAAAAGAACTCGGCGTCGAGCCCGCCGTCTTTCATGCGCGGGATGTCGGTCTGAAACTTGCCGCTCGTGTCTCGCGCTCCCATGTCAAAGCCTTCGTCGACAATGGGAGACGTGATGTCGTTGTGCGTATCGACCACGATCGATTCGCGATGCAGTTTCATGGCCCGCTGGCGCAGCCTGGCATCCGCCTGCGACTGAGCCTCGACTGTCGACGATCCTCGCAGAGCCGGAATCGATAGCAATACGCCGACTATCAGCAATCCAATCAATGAAATGGCCTTAAGAGGCATTATTTATCCTTTCCGCGATTCTGAATTCTGGTGAGATTCTATTCTGTTCCCACTCACGCTTTTACGCAAGATCAGGCGTCGAATCGGTGCGGCGCGGGCTCAAAGTCGTGATACAATGCATTTGCCTTTCGGCGATGATTATCCGCAATCAAACGTAATTTACAGACGGCTCTATAATCAGGCTTGACCATCATGATGATCAGAGCACTCAATAATCTCACCATCCGGGACAAACGTGCACTGGCGATCTTCGCCGGCATGGCGCTGCTGTGCTCGCTCTATTTCGCCTCAGGCATACTGGTCACCTATGTATCATCGCCCGCCAACGAATTCGAGATCGCACGCGATGGCACAGGCTATACGGTACGAGTGCTCGGGCTGCAGACCTATGCCGCCGCCGAACAGCTCGGCACGGCACTGCTCGAACAGCGTCAGGTTCAGTCGAAGATCGAAGCCATACCGGCCAACCAGGGCTATGTTCTCAAAGTCGGCCCGTTCGTTCGGCGCGAAGCGGCCGAAACGATGACTTCAGAGCTTCACAATTCCGGCTACAACATTGTCAACATCGTGGAAAACTGCGCGCCCGGAAACGATTGCGACCGCGGAACGCAGAATGCGATCGAGGCAGGCGCCGATCGGGGTAAAACCGAACAGTGAAGAAACAGCAGACGCCCGCCATTATTCCCAACGCAGGCAACTCTCCATACAAAATATCACTCGACAGCTTGTCCGGCCAATCGCTGCTTGCATTGCTCAGCGCGGTTCTGCTGATACTGTCGTTTCCGATCTTCGATCTGAGCTATCTCTGCTGGATCGCCCTGACGCCGCTGCTGCTGGCGCTGACGCGTGGGATCGGCTGGAAGAGAGCTTTCTTTCTGGGCTGGCTGACCGGAATCGTCTTCACCTGGTTCGCCGAAAACTGGATCGCACATTCGATGACCCATTACGGCGGGATACTGACGGGTCTGGCATATGCCATCACTGTCATCTTCGCCGCCGTTCTGGCGGTCTTCCCCGCTCTCTTCGCTGTCATCATGGCCCGGCTGCTTAACCGGTGGGGGTGGACGATGCTGATTCTGGCGCCGGTGATATGGGTGGCGACCGAATGGCTCCGCCCCCAGGTGACCGGTGTGACATGGAATGCTCTCGGAGCCTCACAGGCAGGGCATTATTCGATCGCCCGACTTTCGCAGTATGGCGGAGTCTATCTGGTCAGTGCCGAACTGGTGGCAGGCAGCGCTCTCCTGCTGCTGGCTGCACGTCTGAGGCAGCGCGGCGTTGGACGATCCGCCGCTGTTCTTCTGATGATCGCGGCCATCCTCTTCGGTCTTCCGGATGCGAAATCCGAGCGGCCGCCCGAAATCGACGCGGAGGTCCGCGTGGTCGGCGTCCAGCCGAATCTGGCGCCTGATTCATCAAACGCGCCTGAGGATTTCGAGAAGAACCTTGAAGCCAACATTCGTCTTACTCGACAGGGTATCGACGCTGTTCCAGGCAAGGTCGCCGATCTCGTCATCTGGGCCGAATCCCCACTGGCAATCTTTTACGAAAATGATTCAGCCGTCCGCGAAAGACTTAACACGCTCGCCCGCGAAACCGGCAGCTACTTTATCCTCAATACCGTGACACGTGACGACTGGCGCTATTACAACAGCATCCATACGATCAATCCCGATTCGTCGACTGCTGATTCCAGGGCTTTCAGCCCACTCAAGCGATATGACAAAATCAGACTGGTTCCATTCGGCGAGTACGTTCCGTTGCGCTCTCTGCTGGGGCGATTTATTCCAGCCATAACAGGGGATTTCACGCCGGGCACCCAGGCCGTTGTCAACATGCTGCGGCTCAACACCCGCCGGGCCGAGGTGCTCAGCGACGCAAACGACCTGCCCGCCGGATCGATCGAACGAACTACCAATTTCATCCAGGTCGGAGCTTTTATCTGTTACGAGGCGGCCTATCCCGATCTGGTCAGGAAATTCGTCAATAACGGGGCCAGTCTGCTCATCAATGTCTCGAACGATACCTGGTTCGGCAATACCGCCGGCGCTCGACAGCATTTGTCGCACGCAATATTCAGGGCCATCGAAAACGACCGCGACATGGTGCGGGTCACCAACTCCGGTATCAGCACCCTGATCACGGCTGATGGGAAAGTGGTCGATCCACTGCCCTCATTCACACCCAATGCGGGAAACTGGCTGGCACGCCCGCATCGCGGGCGAACCGCCTACACACTCCACGGCGATATTTTCGCCATCGGCTGCACTCTCCTGAGCTCTTTGATTATTGCTTTTACGATCTTCAGACGACCCCGGCCGGCAAAGGAATGATCCTCATACAAATTCTAAACTGAATCGTTGCCGGGCGTTGACTTTTCATTAAGCTTGGATAAACTCAATAAATATCTAATTCAAAAAGAATGAGAAGTTACAAACAGCGATTTTGCCGGTAAATCATTCTGATTTAACTCGATATTTGTCTACTTTGTACGACGACTTGTTGATTCAGCAATCCGGTTGGTAATCGGGCGCCAGGTTCATAAAAGAAGTTGAAACATACGGAATGCCACTTTTGCGATTCCGAAAGATATGGAGGAACATTATGGAGCAACCCCTGACTTATGCCGACAACGATCAATTTTATAAAACCCTGCTCGAAAAAGAGTCGCGCAAAGAGGAATACTATTTCGATACAGAAATCAGCGAGGCCAAGGATCTCCCGCTTCGACTATTGCACCACATCGGCATTTCAAAGGATGATATCGCCCACCTTCAACACAAGGTTGTGGAAGAAAGCGCATTAATGCATGACTTCATCGAGCCGATGATCGTCAAATTCAACGAAATGATCGGGAAATATACACCGGCTCGCGATTACGAGTTCACTGTTGAGGCCCCGGATTTCGACACAATCAAAATCCATGGCCGTCCGAAATCGGCCTGATTACTCGAAACCATTTCTGCTAAAACGAAAGGCAGGAAGCCGCATGATCGACGGCTTCCTGCCTTAATGGTTTCAAGTGGGGAAAGTTTCCAGTTTCCAGTAATTAGGATTCCAGTCGTTGATTAACTGCTATTTTCTGGAAACTGGAACCTCCTCCTGCTGGAAACTGATTTGTTTCACCGTGTTTTACGATCTTTTTCGCGGATGGCGCTGCCGAGGTTTCGCCCCCCCCAACTGACGCCTTCGATGAAGCGGCCGACTGCGCCGACACGGGCGCCACGTCCGGGAACTCCGCGCTGAGTGACGACCCAGATCTTGCCGGTCTCATCATTCAGTTCATAAGCTCCCTGGCCAAGAGCACCATAACTGTTGGTCACGGTCCCATAAATCAGCACATCCTTGTTTCGGAAACGCTCAGGATCGCCAGTCAATTCGTTGATCGTGGTTCTACGCGGGCAGGCCATCAGAAAAATAGTCAGGGTAAGTAAACAAAGCGCAAGAAAAATTCGAAATTTCATCCATTCCTCCTTCAAAACAGGTTTCAGACGTACAACTTTTTAGTTTAGTCGATACAATGCGAAGGGGAATCGCCAGACCAGCCACGATTGCCACAGCACAGAAGATTGAAAACCTTTCCCATGCTGTCTCGCTTGAGCATTCGTGCTATTAAACTTTCGACCAGTCGGCATTATATCCTAATGAATTGATTTGCGCAGTTAAAATCCCTGTCAGATGTTCGCCTGGCCAGACATCCTCATCCTCGCCGTAAAACTATGATCATAAAGGGCTTAGATAAATGCAGTCGATCAGGGTTTACAATCTGGTGAAATGGCAGATAATCGGATGTATGAAGGAATTACCGAAATTATATGCGATTACGGATCGCGAATTATCCAATTATACCCACGAAGAGATTGTCGGATTGATGATTGCGGGAGGAGCGAGGCTGATTCAGCTTCGCGACAAGGAAGCGAATTCGCGAGAGATTTTGGACGCGGCGCGCAAAAGTCTGTCGATGACGCGCGCAGCCGGGGCGATGTTGATTATCAATGACCGTGTGGATGTCGCGCTGACCACAGGAGCCGACGGCGTCCATCTGGGTCAGGACGATGTTTCTGTCGATGAAGCACGTGACATCCTCGGGGACGATAAAATCATCGGGATATCGACCCATTCACTCGATCAATTTCGAGCAGCATTGGAAACGTCGGCCGATTACATTGCCGTCGGTCCTGTCTATCCGACGAAGACCAAGGCGATTCCAGATCCGATCGTCGGACTCGAATTTGTTCGAGCAGCCCGCGAACTGGCTGACCGGCCGCTGGTGGCGATCGGTGGGATAACGCATGAACGCGCGCCGGAAGTCATAGCGGCCGGCGCTGACAGCATCGCCTGTATCAGTTCTCTCTATCCGTGGCCCGAACAGCTCAATCTGCAAAGCAGGCCGGACATCACCGGCAGCGTTCGCAGGATGATTGAGATTATCGATGGAAGCAATTAAACCGAAAAAGATGGTTGGAAAAGACGTTCTCGATGAACTTGTATCGATCGTCGGCGCTCAATACGTTGCGACTGACCCCGAGGTGATCATTGAAAATTCACAGGATGCGCTGAAGCAGGTCTTCCCGGCCGAAGCGGTGGTCTTTCCAGGCTCCGCGGATGAGATCGCATCTATCATGAAACTTGCCAATCGACACCGGATCTACGTCACCGTCCGCGGAGGCGGCGTCGGATACACCGGTGGCGCAGTGCCGGTCCGGGGCGGAATCGTCCTCGCGACACGACGCCTCAACAGAATTATCGAGATCAACAAAGCCGATCTGGTCGCCATCGTCGAACCCGGCGTGACAAATTACGAACTGCAAACCGCCGTCGAACAACAGGGGATGTACTATCCGCCGGACCCATCGAGCTGGAAGGAATCGTTCATCGGCGGAAATATCGCCCTCAATGCGGGCGGACCGCGCTGCGTCAAATACGGCAACACGAAACAGTTCGTGCTCGGTCTGGATTTCGTCACGCCGACCGGCGAGATTATCCGAGCCGGGACGCGGACCCCCAAGAACTCGACCGGATTTCATCTCGAAGGTCTGATGATCGGCAGCGAAGGCCTGCTTGGGATAATCACCCGCTGTATTCTGAGACTGGTCCCGAAACCGGAAGCGTCCCGGACGGCGCTGGCGATCTTCGGTGACGCAAGCGATGCCTGCAATTGCGTGGCCGATTTCACCAGCTCGGGCATTCTGCCGGTCGCGCTCGAGCTGCTTGACCGGACTTCAATCAATGCGATCGAGGATTACGAACCAACCGGGCTGCCGCGCGAAGCCGGTGCGCTGCTGATCATCGAGGTTGACGGACTCAGAGAGAGCGTCGATCGTGAAGCCCGCATCGTGCGCGATATGTGCATGAAACACCATGCGATCCAGTTTCGCGAAGCGTTGGATGCAAAGCAGGCCGATGAGATATGGGAGGTCCGCCGCAAAATGTCCCCGGCCGTTGCGCGCACCGGCGTCATCAAACTCAACCACGACGTGGTCGTCCCGCGTTCGCGCATCCCCGGAATGCTCGAATTCATCGAAGACCTGAGTCGCCGGTCGGGCTTCCTGATTCCGACTTTCGGCCATGCCGGAGACGGAAATCTTCACATCAATGTCATGCTGCAGGATTGCGAGGAAGAGACGCGCCGGCGCGGATCAGATACGGTTCAAAGCATCTTCGAACAGGCTGTCGCGCTGGGAGGGACGATCTCGGGTGAGCATGGCATCGGCTATGCCAAGGCCCCGTATCTTCATCTCGCCCTGACCGATCCGACCATCGATCTGATGATACGGATCAAACAGATGCTCGATCCCAACGGAATTCTCAATCCCGGAAAAATCTTCGAATCTTCGTTGGAAGCTCACGAGGTGGGATTCATCAATAGCGATCAGCTCTGCTGCTGACAGGCATGTAGCACCGACTCGCTGTCAAAATTTACGATTGGCGATTGCCTTGAGGATATCCATGGTCGTCAGGATGCCTTCGATTTTGGAGCCATCAGCGACCACCACGCGATGAATGTGGCGATTGTGCATTAGTTCGCAGATGCGTTGCAGCGTCTCGGTCGGCGAAACGGTAACGGCAGGCTTGGTCATGATCTGGCCCGCCGTGCTGGGCGACCATGCGCCGATGCTGTTGGTCTTTCGGATGATATCGGTCTCGGACAGGACCCCAACCAGTTCCCCTTCGGCATTGACGACCGGAGCGCCTGTGATCTTTTTTTCGTTGAACAGGCGTGCGACCTCCTTGATCGGCGTCGATTCAGCCACGGTGATGACATCCCTGATCATTACGTCAGACGCATTCAGCGGCATTAGGGTATCCTCCTAAACATTTCTTAATCCCTCACCGGTGACCAACGATTCAGCATTCCAGGCATCGGCAGTCATCAGAATGATATCGGAACAGGCATAAAGCTCAGTATGAAAACGAGCAGTCCTATCAGAGCGACCAGCTTTCGCGCCAGGCCCAGCGATTCGCCGTCATCCCAGACGGGAGGGTGACCGATGCGCAACATAAGGGTCAGAATTGCGGCATAAACCACCCAGTTCCACATTCCACTGCGAATCGAATAGATGGCGAGCGCGATCACTGCGACATAGGATCCGAGAGCGATCATCCTGTGGCCACGCGCGCCGAAGACGGAGTATGTGACATGTCCGCCATCGAGCTGCCCGACCGGAAGCAGGTTGAGGCTGGTCATAAAAACTCCGACCCATGCGGCCCACAGGACCGGATTCAATTCGACATTGACCGGAGTGCCCAGCAGATACTGAAAGGCTTTGAATAAGAGCGGATCCTGGAAATAGATCATCTCCGCCCCTGGCTCGGGCGCCCGCGCGGGGAGAGCGAAATAGATACCGATGAAAGCAGCGGGGAGAGCGAAGACATAGCCGGCCAGCGGACCGGCGATGCCGATGTCGAAAAGCGCCCTCCGCGTCGGGATCGGCGCCTTGATCTTGATAAATGCGCCGAATGTTCCGACAGGCGGCAACGGAACCGGAATGAAATATGGCGGCGTCGCATTCACACCATACCACCGGCAGGCGATGTAATGGCCCATCTCATGGGCCGCCAGAATTGCGATGATCGTGAATGAATAGATGATCCCGGATTCGATCGCCTTCGGCAGTCCCTTCTGATCGTCAAAGAACCAGATGACGCCAACTCCGAAAGTGGTCAGCATCGTCAGCCCCAGCAGCATCAGATGAAATAAAACCTTACCAGTGGTCAGTTCCTCCTGCGGGAACCGGGCGGCTGGTGACATTGCCACCGGCAATCGGTGAACGACCGTCTGTTGCACGCCGATCGGGTTTAATCCGAATGACGAATTGTCAGATGCCGTTTCCTGGAAAAAATCCGGGCGATCCATATCTCCTGCCACCTGTGCTGCTTGTTGCCTGTTGAATAACCTGTAGACCGGTTTTCACTTCTTGAACAGTTTATCGAACGCCGTGCGCACATCATCGGGCTTGACCGACTGCGATCCTCCACGCGATGTCAACGGGATGCGATTATTCGGCTCGAAATAATCGCAGAAATTTGCCCTGCTCTTGTCGCGCACATAATCCGCCTGGGGTTCGCTGCACTGGTTATTCTTGCCAGGATCGAAAAACCGGCAGTTCTTGCAACAGCGCATGTCAGCATTGCAATGCGGGCATTCGTCGGTGCGAGCTACTTTGACGATCAGCTTAATATCCCGTCCGCAGTTGTGACAAACCATATATATCCAGATTTATACGGGTTTTCGATAGAATGTTCAGATTAAGATCTGTAAAATAAGCATTGTTAAATCGCCTTTGATGGTAGCACAGCGATCAGACAAGCCACAAGATGTGGATCGACTGCCATCGCATTGGGTGCAACTCCGGAAAAATGGCGACTTGAACCGGCCATCCCTTAAACACAACCATGATTGGCAACATATCGTGGTCGATAATCAGAGGGGGCCGATATGAAATCCGGATTGATATCCGTCACCGACCGTGAGCAGGCGCTCGCCGCCAGGTACGAGATCGAACGCTGCATGCTCGAATGGCCGGACTGGCAGCTGATCGATGAAGAGAACTCGGTTACGGCGCTCGATCGAACCGCCTTCGAGTTGTCGATCGACTGGGGAAAATTGATATTTGCCTGGTGGGACGAGGACAGCGCACAAAGCTGGCGCATTCTCGCCTACGAGCTTGACGCAGGCGAAATACGCTTTCTGGCGGTCCGCGGAATGGGTCTCGATAAACGACTCTTCAGGCTGCAAAGCCCCTCTCTTCGACAACAGCACAGACCGCCGGCGGAAGTCGACCGCCATCAAATGCGCGAATCATACCGGAGCGCGCTCACCCACCTGATCAGGACACATCTGGACGGCGTCAGGATTGAACAGGCAACCAGCGGCCGGGCTCGTGCATGCGATGGACAAACGATCCCTGGCCGGTATGCCAGAATCGTCGTTCAACTCAAACATGAGAGGGCACTCATCATCGGAGCCCACGCCGGCCAGCCTCAGCAGGATATCGACAATATCATTGCCGCCGGAATAGTCTGGCTCGCCGGGTACAATCTCGGGCATCCGCGCAGACCGGCAGGCAGGCTGATCTTCTGCCTGCCGCATGACCGATCGAGGACGGCGCTTGAGAGAATGGCCCTCATCGACATGACAAAACTGGGAGCGCGCACGGAATGTTTTGAGGTCGACGAAATCGGTCAAACAATCACTGCCGTGAGGCCTTTGGCGCAGAACGAACTTCTCGGTTCCCACCCGCGTGAATTGGAGTGGCCTGACCGTAAAGCCATCGACAATCCGTGGCATGAGAAGCTCATCGCCCAGGCGCCCGAAATCATCGAAGCGAAAGTAAAGCCGTTTTCCCGACGCATCAGCTATTCGATCAACGGCCTGGAATTCGCGTCTGTCGGCGGCGTAAACTATGAGGAATGCATTTTCGGCGTCAGCGGATGCGACATTGCCCCCCGTCGTATTCTGACAGGTCGCAATAGCTGGCTTCTCGATATGCTCGTTCGGGATATTCTCAGGTATCGCACCGCCGGCTCGCCCGATCGCAGGCATCCCTGTTACCGGCTCAGAACTGAAGCATGGCTCGAAGCAAGGATCAAAGGCGACATTCGCAAGCTGGATGCGACGCTTGACGATCGCTTCATCTATGCCCAGATTCCCGCCTGGCAGGGGGACGAACGATCGGTCATCGACCTGCTCACCATCAACTGCGAAGGGCGACTGGTCGTGATCGAGATAAAGGCCGTCGAGGACATGCAACTGCCGCTGCAGGGTCTGGATTACTGGCTGCGCATCGAACAGGCGCGATCGAGGGGAGAAATTGTGCGCCGAAAGCTCTTCGCTGGGCTTGAGATCGCCGACCGATCGCCGTTACTCTTTCTGGTCGCACCGAACCTTCGTTTCCATCGCAGCTTCAAACTGCTTGCCGGCTGCCTGGCGCCCGCGGTTGAAGTCTTTCAGATCGGCATCAATTCGAGCTGGCGCGAAACGGTTCGCGTACGCTCGCGAATCCGCGTCAATGGTGATTAATGCATTCATTCTCAAAAACTGACGGCAAAACAGACCGTTCGAAACCGATCGATGGCATTCTTGTGATCGACAAACCGGACGGCTGGACATCCCACGACGTCGTGGCGCGCGTCCGCAGGATTCTCAAGACTCGCCGTGCAGGTCACACAGGCACACTCGATCCATTCGCTACGGGTGTGCTCGTCGTCTGCATCAATCAGGCGACGCGGCTTGTCCAGTTCCTGACCGGTGACGAAAAAGAGTACCTCGCCATTATGCGGCTCGGATATCGTACTGATACGGGCGACCTGACAGGAAAACCTCTCGAGCCGGCGACCGACGTTTCCGGCATAAATGAGAACGACGTCAGGGAAGCGTTAAAACATTTCTCAGGAAAACTCCTGCAGATTCCGCCGATGTATTCCGCCAAGAAGGTCGGCGGCGTCAAACTGTATGAGATGGCGCGTCGAGGCGAAGAGATAGAACGCCAGCCGGTTGAGGTCGAGATTCGCGAAATAGAATTGATCTCCGGCCCCCTGCAGCTGCCGGGTCAGCCTTCGACAAAAACCGTCACATTCCGCGTTCTGTGTTCATCGGGCACTTATGTCCGCACGCTGGCCGAGGATATCGGCAAACGCTTGGGCGTGGGAGCGCATCTGATTGAACTCAGGCGCACGCGCGCCGGAAATTGCTCTTTGAACCAGTCCGTCACGCTTGAAGATCTGGAGCGACTTGCTGAAGAAGACCGACTCGGCGAAGTTATAATCGGGATGTCCGAGGCGCTCCTCCATATGCAACAGTTCCAGCTCGCCGATGATGAAATTACCGAAATCAGCCATGGACGCCCGATTTCAAGGCAGGGCTTTTGGGAAGATGAAACACCCGCCAGGCTTTGTGATGCTGAAGGCCGGTTGCTGGCAATCGCCAGGTTCGACGCCGTTCGGCAGCTCTGGCGGCCACGCCTGGTCTTCGCACGGGATTGAGTGACGATTCAAATCCTGTCCAGCTAATTTCTTTTCCGATTGACGACCACTGATTGCAATCAAAGATGCTGTGATATACTTCAACTGATGAATGGTAACCCGTCCTGGCCGATTGCCAATTCGATCGAATCGGCATATACAAAGAACCGGTCAAGGAAATAAACAATAAATTCAGCCGGCCACACCTCAGGCACGGCATTAAATAAACTCCCCCTCTCCCGGCACTAAATTGAGCCGGGACTAGAAAACCGAATCACCCCATAACAGGTTGCCGTTCCTGGCGGAAGATATCAGGACAGCAGCCGGGAGTAGTAACATGACAGAGCAAGACAAGCGCTTGAATCTCAGCGAATTGCTCGAAGCGCATCGGCGTCAGAACGAGCGTCTGGTATGGGAAGGGACTTTCCGGGATTATTTTGAGCTGGTATCGGCCAATCCGCGGCTGGCGGCGCTTTCGCACGCTCGGATCTGCGACATGATTTTGAGCGCAGGAGTCGAAAAGACGGCTGAGGGCACGCGCGACGAGGTCGCGAGATTCAATTTCTTCAGTGAAGAGCTGTACGGGATCGAAGAACCGATCGCCAGGATTGTCGAGTATTTCAAGTCAGCGGCCCAGCGGCTGGAGGTGCGCAAGCGCATTCTGCTGCTCATGGGTCCAGTTGGCGGAGGTAAATCGACGATCGTGACGATGCTCAAACGCGGGCTCGAACAGTGGACGCGCACCGACGAAGGCGCTGTTTACTCCATCAAGGGTTGCCCGATGCACGAAGAGCCGCTCCATCTCATCCCGGTCGAGCTTCGCCCCGAGATCGAAAAGCATTACGGCATCTATATCGAAGGTGAACTGTGTCCGCAATGCCGTTATAACCTCGAACACGTCTACCAGAACAGGCATGAAGATGTCCTTGTTCAGCGGATCCTCTTTTCGGAAAAAGACCGTATCGGCATCGGTACATTCGCGCCTTCCGACCCGAAATCCCAGGACATCACCGAGCTGACCGGCTCGATCGACCTGTCAACGATTGGAGAGATCGGAGTCGAATCGGACCCGCGCGCGTACCGCTTCGACGGTGAGCTGAACATCGCCAATCGCGGCATCATGGAGTTCATCGAGATCCTCAAATCGGACGAGAAGTTTCTCTATTCCCTGCTCACACTGTCACAGGAACAGAGCATCAAGACCGGACGCTTCGCCATGATTTACGCCGACGAAGTGATCATGTCCCATACCAACGAGAACGAATACACTGCTTTCGTCGGAAACAAGAAATCGGAAGCGCTGCAGGACCGCATCATCATGATCAGGGTCCCGTACAATCTGAAGATCTCGCAGGAAGAGCGCATCTACGACAAACTTCTCAAGCAGAGCGACGTGCTGCAGAACATTCACATCGCCCCCAATACGCTCAGGATTGCGGCCATGTTCGCGATCATGACCCGACTTGAAGAGCCGACCAAAGCTAATGTCGACATCGCCAAGAAGATGAAATTGTATGACGGCGAGGACGTCGAGGGATTCAAGTCGAAGGATGTCAAGGAACTGAAGGAAGACACCGTCCGCGAAGGGATGGACGGGATATCTCCCCGCTACATCATCAACCGCCTTTCGAACGCGCTGGTCAGGGATAATATCACCTGCATCAATCCGATCGACGCGCTGCGGACGATCAAGGACGGGTTCGAACAGCACACGGGCATCAACGCCGAACAGCGCGAACGCTATCTCAACCTGATTGCGCTCGCGAGGCGTGAATACGACATGATCGCCAAGACTGAGGTCCAGCGCGCATTCGTCTACTCATTCGAAGAGATGGCGAAAAACATGTGCAATTCATATCTCGATAATGTCGAAGCGTATTGCAACAAGGACAAGATCAAGGATCCGATCACCGAAGAGGAAATGGAACCGGACGAGAGACTGATGCGCTCGATCGAAGAGCAGATCGGCATCTCGGAAAACGCCAAGAACACCTTTCGGCAGGAGATTCTGATCCGCATCTCGTCTTATTCACGCAAGGGCAAGGCATTCGAGTACAGTTCGCACGAGCGTCTCAAGGAAGCGATCGAAAAGAAGATCTTCTCGGACCTCAAAGACGTCGTCAAGATCACCACTTCGACCAAGACGCCCGATGTCGATCAGCTTCGGCGGATCAATGAGGTCATCGATCGGCTGGTGCGGGATCACGGATACTGCACCGTCTGCGCCAATGAGTTACTGAGCTATGTCGGCACACTGCTCTCTCGCTGAGTCATGGGGTTATATGTCAGTCCAACGCAACGACTGGTCGCTCCAACGCAAGGGCGTCATCGATCAGGAACGTCACAAGGATCGAATCAAGGAGGCAATTCGCCGAAATCTCGGCTCGATCGTCTCGAACGAATCGATCATTCTCTCGGACGGACGGAGGACCGTGCGCGTCCCGATGCGCGCGCTCGACGAATACAAGTTCAGGTTCGATTACCGCAAGCGCAAACAGGTCGGGCAGGGCGACGGAGACTCCCAGGTTGGTGACGTAATCGGCCGCGAAGACCAGCCCGGCCAGGGCCCCGGCGCAGGCGATGCCGGCAACAACCCGGGGCAGGATTTCTATGAAGCAGAAGTCAACATCGACGAGATCGCCAAACTGATCTTCGAAGACCTGCATCTGCCCTTCCTCGAAGAGAAAGCCAGACACGCAGTTCAATCGAAGTCCACAAAATTCACCGAGATCCGGCGCGTCGGCGCGCTTTCGAACCTCGATAAACGTCGAACAATCCTGGAGAACATCCGCCGGCAGGCCCGCGAGAAGGGTCATGCCAAACTCGGTCCGATCACAAAAGAGGATCTGCGGTTCAAGAGCTGGGAAGAGGACGTAAGATATGAGTCGAACGCCGTCGTTCTGGCCATGATGGACGTATCCGGATCGATGGGCGAATTCAAGAAATATATCGCGCGCAGTTTCTTCTTCTGGATGGTTCGATTTCTGCGAACGAAATACGACCATGTCGAGATCGTCTTTATCAGTCATCATACCGATGCGAAAGAGGTCACCGAAGAACAGTTCTTCACACAGGGCGAATCCGGCGGAACGGTCGTCAGCTCCGCCTATAAGCTGGCTCTGGATATCATCGCCGAGCGCTATCCGCCTCGCGACTGGAACGTCTATCCTTTCCATTTCTCGGATGGTGACAATTATTATTCGGACAATGACGATGCCGTACGACTGGCCGATAAGCTGATCGAGACCTGCAACCTTTTCGGTTATGGGGAAATTGGAGAGGAAGGCATGTCGAGTTATCGTCGCAGTTCGGGTGCCCTGCTCTCGATCTTCAGCGACAGACTTAAGAACCAGGAAAGATTTATCGGCGTGCGGATCGACGACAAGGAGGATGTCTATCCGGCGCTCAAACAGTTCTTCGGCAGGCGCGGAGTCGAGGTTTGACGACTAATCCGACTACTGGAAGAATTACACCACCGAGGCACAGAGAACACGGAGAAAGACACTGTGATCTCTGTGCTCTGTGGTGCAACACACTGAGTCAAAAACCAAGGCTGCGACACATGCCGCACTGGTCGCAGGGCCTGTTCTTTTCGATGGTGCAAAGTTTTGATTCGACGAACTCGATCAGGTCACTGACGGGAATCGCAGCCTCACCGATATTGAAGAGCCGGCGGCTGGGATGAGCGTCATACTCGACGCCGGTCCACGGAGCGTAATAGCCTGCCGGGCCTGACGCGGTCCGGTCTTCCGCCAGCACATGACGCAGAGCCTCGCGGACCATCTCCTTGATCTCTTCCCTTTCAGCCACTCCGGGTTTACACCTCTTCTATGAAATCGACCACGCCAATGATTGCACTGTCAATGGCCGCGCCGGGTTCTCCAGTCGATGCGGTCGAGGCCGACCAGCCCTCCTGGACGACGATGACGATATCGCCTTCCCCGGAATCAACCGAATCGAGAGCCAGCAGGCTGGCGCCGCGAATTGAGCCGTCAGGGTTGATCGGCTGGACGAGCATGATCCGGGCGTCGTCATAACGCTGGTTCTTCTGCGTCGCCACCACATTGCCAAGCACTCGGGCGAGTAACAATTCGGGCTCCTTATAATGCTATCGACCTGACGTGCGCCTCTGAGTCGACGATGCCCACGATCGTGCAATCCGTTGGAACATCGCTGCCTTCGAAGGGAAAACTGGCCTCTTTCCCCCGGCACCAGAAGACCAGCTCTCCGACACCCGCGCCGACAGAATCGACCGCGACCAGTGGCTTCCCCACATCTCGCAAACCGCCATCAATGGATTGAATGATGAGCAGCTTGCGCGAAACGAGCGCGCTGTTCTTGACCGTCGAAACGACGTTACCGATTACTCTTGCCAGTTGCATAATGCGTATATTTCGGCCGGTTATGTAGTTGCTAATTCGCTCCGGGTGCCGGATAGTTACCGAATGGTCATTATAGAGGAGATCGAAACATTACGGAAAGGAAGCTCGAATGGGTTTCGAACTGAAAGCGATAATCTTCGATTTTAACGGCGTCATCGTCGATGATGAGCCACTGCATCTGGAACTATTCAAACGAGTTATGAGTGAAGAGGGGATGACTCTGACGGACGTGGAGTATCACGAAAAATATCTTGGATACGATGATCGCGGCTGCTTCTCGGCCGCTCTGGCGGATTTTGGCAGGTCGCAGGCGGCCGGCGACACGGTTTACGTTGATGAACTGATCGCCAGAAAAGCGGATTATTACCACGCTGTGATCGAACAGCGATTCCTGCTCTTTCCCGGAGCCGTCGAATTGATTCGCCTTGCATCGAGCCGTTATCCGCTGGCGATTGCATCAGGCGCCCTCCGCTCTGAGATCGAAAGGGTTCTCGCGCGCGGCGAGATCAGGGACGCGTTTCATGTTATCATCGCGGCAGAGGACGTTTCAGCCTGCAAACCCGACCCGGAAGGCTACCTTAAAGCCCTTGAAAAACTGAACGGACTCAGACCCGGGGCAGAAATACGGCCGCACGAATGCCTCGTCATAGAAGACTCGGTCGCGGGCGTCGAAGCCGCAAAACGCGCCGAAATGCGTTGCCTCGCCGTCACCAACAGCTATCGGGCAGAAGATTTGCGACACGCCGACTGGATCCGCGACAGCCTTATCGATTTCGACCCGGCGGAACTTTGAATGATAAATTGATCTGGAATTCAAGAAATATCGTCCACGAAGTGACACGAAGAAACACAAAGAAGATCATCCACAAAGTACACGAAAAATCACAAAGAGGAAGAGGAATTGCTGGTATTTCTTTGTGATCCTTCGTGTACTTTGTGGATGATCTTCTTTGTGTTTCTTCGTGTCACTTCGTGGACGATATTTCTTCGTGGATTATCTGCTTCTATAGCACCTTGACGACGACGAGGGTCAGGTCATCGTGCTGGTGAGCGCCGGCGGTGAATTCATTGATCTGATTGATCGCGGCATCGACGATCGCCTGAGCGCGAAGGTGACGATGGCTGAGCACAAAGTCCAGAATGCGTGATTCGCCGAACTCCTGTTTTTCAGGCGCGGCAGTGTGAGCTTCGACGAGGCCATCGGTGTAAAAGAAGAGCACGTCTCCTCGCTCAAGATGCAGGGTTTCGCTCTTGTATTGCTGTTTATCGAAGACGCCAAGCAGCAGACCGCCTGTCTTGAGAGATTTCGACTTTCCTGAAGCACGCACCAGCAACGGAGGATTATGGCCCGCATTGCTGTACTGAAGCGTCATGGTTTCGGTATCGAGCAGAGCGTAGACGAGAGTGACCAGCAGTTGTGTGCCGAGATCGCGATGCAGCCGCATATTGGCGTCGCGCATGACCCGAGACGGGCCGTCTCCACGCCGTGAAAGACTGCGCAGGATGCTGCGCGTGGCGGCCATCCCCATCGCCGCCCGAACGCCCTTGCCTGAGACATCTCCGATCATAAACCCCAGACGCCGTTCGGAGAGGGGGATATAATCGTAAAAATCCCCGCTCAGGTTGAGCGCCGGTTCAAGCCTCGCGGCAATCTCGACCCCCTTGATCGCAGGGGATTTATCAGGGATCATCGAACGCTGCACATCGCGGGCCATGAGGATTTCGCGTTCCAGCTGCTGTTCGCGTCGCACGCGTTCTTCATAGAGCTGAGCATTGACTATTGCAATGCTCAGGTGGTTGGCGATGTTCTCGAGAATCCGTCCGTGATACTCATTGAAGGCGTTCGTTCTGTTGCTTTCAAGCGCCACCACGCCGATCACCTTCGACTTGTAGATCAACGGAACGGCGATCTCGGATCTCTGACCCTGGCCAATCCAGACGTCAGTCAGGTAATAATCAGGATCGCGCAGCACATCATTGACGATCTGGGCGCTGCGTTCACGCACCGCACGGCCAACAATCCCCTGGCTTACCTTCGAGCGGTTCGCGCGATCGCATTTCTGAGCTCCGTATCCCACTTCGACGTGCCAGACGAACTCATCCGTCACCTCATCGATCAGACCGACCAGCAGAAATTCGTAATCGATCAAACGATCAAGCAGCGGCGCGATGTGGTTGAGGAGCTTATCGAGTTCGAGAATCGAGGCGATTTCGTGCCCGATCCTGATCAGAGTGAGCATCTCGCGTGTGCGCTGGCGCAGTTCCTCATAAACGCGCGCGTGATCGAGCGCGATTGCCATATGATTGCCGAGCACATTGAGGATCTTTTCATGTTCGCCGGTAAAATAATTCGGCTCAGGACTCTCGATCGTCAGAACGCCAACGATCTTGTTCTCGCGGACCAGCACCAGTGGAACAGCGATCTCCGAGCGCGGAACATTATCGCTTTCGGTTGCGATTGGCAGGTAGCGCTCATCCTGCGAGACCTCGCCGATATTGATCGTTCGGCCCTCGCGCCAGGCTGCTGAAGCAAGACTCCTGTCAAAGGGGAGGATCTCGTACTCCTCGACCTCTTCTTTTTTGTAGCCGATCGATTTTTTCCAGACCAGTCCTCCGCGGTCCTCATCGACCAGAAAAAGATTGAAGAACTTGTAATCGATGACTTTGCGCAGGCCCTCTGCGACGCGGTCGACAAGTCGATCCAGATCGAGTATCGAGATGAATTCGACGCTCAATTCATTGACCAGACGCTGCAACTGTTGCGCCGTCTGGGCGGAGTCGACCTGATGATCGGCCTGATGATCGGCCTGATGATCGGAAGGATTCGGATGTGCGGACATAGTATGAATTTCCTTGCGGGATGATCATCAACCGGATTGAACGCTCTTGATCGCCGCGAGCACTTCGTCGTCGGTCGGACGAAAGACCGGGAGCACTGTCTTACGGTAGCGGATCACTCCATCGCCATCGATCAGCACAACACCGCGTCTGGTTCCGAGGAGCGATTTCATATCGTAATCGCGAACCACATTTCCCTCGGAATCCGAGAGCAGACGCAGCGGCAGGCTGTGACTCTCAGCGAAACGCCGGTGCTTGTCGACGGGATCGGTATTAATTCCTACAACCTCGGCGCCCGTTTCCAGATATCGCGTCCAATTGTCACGAACGCTGCATAGCTGCCGGGTGCAGACCGGCGTCTCATCCCCGGGATAAAAGAGCAGGACCACGACCTTGCCGTTTGAATCCTTAAGCCGCCACCTGTTTCCCTGCCCGTCCGGCAGATCGATCTCGGGCGCGCGCTGCCCGATCCCCGGGCCAGTCGATCCAGTCATAGCTTTCCTCCGCATCCACTCTTCATCACTTTTTATTCCCTTCAGCCCTTGTGCAGAAACGACATTCTGCATTAGCAGGTCAAATTATGCCAGCCGCAGCGCAATTGAAGAAAGATGGAACGCGAGCGTCCACATATTCTGAACAAGCAATTACACCAGTCGGTGAAGAGTAATGGAGGGAAAATTGAAGAGTGGAGCTAGCCGGGCTCGAACCGGCGACCTCTTGAATGCCATTCAAGCGCTCTTCCAAGCTGAGCTATAGCCCCACAAGTCGCGGAAAATTCCTAATGGATGAGATCGTCGCCCTCATTCAAGGGCTTGAGCATCTTAGCCAAACGACGGGTCATCGTCAAGAGGCTCAGCCCTGGCTTCTTCAAACTGCCAGCTCGATGTCGGCAGCGCTCAAAGCTCCGACCAGAAAACCGTCGCCATCGATGACCGCCAGAAAACCCAGAGGGTTCGATTTCAGTTTACGTTCGGCATGATCAATCGAGGCCCTAACCGAAATGAAATACGTTTCGCTGATCGGTTCCATGACGTCCTCGATCACCTTTCGTTCCCAGTCTTCCCGGGGAACACGCCTCAGCCTCTCAAGCGACAAAACACCGTGCAGCCTGCCATCCCTGGCCACCGGGTAATGAGTCAGCCGGTGTTCGGCCAGAACGGTGTCGATAAACTCGCTCACCTTCAATTCCGGCAGGACCGTGATGACGGGACTCTGCATGACTGATCCGACAGTTCCCGCAACACGCCATCCCTCGACATTTTTTCGTATCTCCTGCTCATGGGCATGCTGCTGCTCACGATGGCGATAGTCGCTTTCAGCCGCGTTTTTGAGAAAAACGCCGATCACGAAGAACCAGACCGCCATCATAAAATCCTGCCACAGGGTCCCGCGGTAGAGTCCGAATCCGATCAGGAAAATACCATAGGAGATAATCATGTATGCGATGCCCACGCCCATGCGTTTGGCCGTTCGAGTTGCCGAGAGAATGTCTTTGCGGCGATGCCACAGAATCGCGCGGAGCGCCCTGCCCCCATCGAGCGGCAATCCCGGCAGCAGATTGAACATGGCCAGCAGCATGTTGGCCCACATCAAATAGTAACAGGTCTCGATAATGCCGATCGCGCCCAGATTCCGGGACCCAATCAGCTGAATCGAGACCAATCCGGCTGCGAAGAGAAGACTCAGAATGAAAGAACTGGCCGGACCGGCGATAGCCACGCGAAATTCCGCCATGGCCGTTCTCGGTTCTCCGACCAATCTCGCCCACCCGCCGAAAATGTGCAGCTGAATGTCGTGAATCCGAATCCCCTCGAGCCTTGCGATCAGCGAATGTGCCAGTTCATGCGCCAGCACCGATCCGAAAAACAGCCCCGAGATCGCCAGTCCAAGAATCAGATTCAGCCAGATTGGCCATGCCGGCCGGATGCGTGCCGGCAACCAAAACTGCGAAAGCAACCAGACATGCAACAAAGCGACCGGTATCCAACTGTAATCTATGATCACAGGGATTCCGAATATTCGCGCAACCTGGAATTGTCTGAATTGCATAATAATCAGTTAAAAGTTGAAAGTTAAAAGTCCGCAATACATTAGTACTCTGCAAACTAAATTTTCGGGCATTTAACTTCGGAAGAAATTAATCGCAAAGGCTGCAAAGAGGCAAAGATATTTAGGGATATGAATATACGGATTATCGCCCACTGGATATAATTCGAACACTGATCTTCCCTGTATATCTTTGCCCCTTTGCGGCCTTTGCGATTAAATTCTTTGCGCATCTTCGCGGCCTTTGCGATTAACTTTTTCCCAGTCTTGAATACAAGAAAATTTAGTTTGCATAGTAATTAGTTATGCGAATGCAACGTTTTTGGGTACATTTAAATGAACTTTCAACTTTCAACTGTTTTTACCGCCGCCATCAACTCCCTGGCGTGGTCATCAAAGAAATGGCCGGCTCCCTCGATGCGGACAAGGCGAAAGTCTGATTCAACGGGCAGAGTGGCCAGAAAGTCCTCGAGCGGAGCAAGCGGTGCGATTTCATCTTCGACCCCATGAATGAATAGTTTCGGCTTACGGCATTCGGCCAGAAAATCCAGATTCCCGATTCTCGCGGGAACTCCGATTGCGATCAGTCGATCGACACGAGAATCGGCGCAGCCTAGACGAAGACCAATGACCGAGCCGAAGGAAAAACCGGCCAGAACGACCTCTTTTGCGTGTGGTTGACTTGCGAGCAGGTAATCGAGAGCCGTCCGGGCGTCGTCTGTTTCACCGCGTTGCTCATCGAACTCTCCGGTGCTTTTGCCGACGCCGCGAAAATTGAACCTGAGCACCTCATATCCCGCTTCATTCAGTGCTTTGGCCGTTCGAAAAACTACCTTGTTGTGCATCGTACCGCCGTGGAGCGGATGCGGATGGAGGACCAGTGCGACGCGTTCGGCATGGTCGCTTCCCGGACGATAGATCGCCTCCAGATGGCCATGAGAAGCTGGTATCAGAAGATTGCCGGCTGGGTACATAGCAGAACTTTCAGTTTTCCAGGTTGACTGGCATCGTTCATCGCTTCGATGCCCTGAGTTAAATCGTAGGTTCCGGAGATGAGCGGTTCGAGATCGAAAAGATCCTCCGCCAGCAGGGCAAGAGCGCCCTCAAACCTTCCGCAGCGCGAGCCTACGATGCTGATCTCATCAACTACGATACGCGATGTATCCAGTTGAACCGCGCCATGAAAAGTCGATTTAAGGATAATAGTCCCGCGCGGTCTGACCAGTTTCAGCGCCAGATCGAGCCCCGCTGCCGCACCGCTGGCTTCGACTACGTAATCGAAGCGGCTGGACTGACTGATTGTCAGATTCTTCAGATCCAGTGTATTGACACCGGCTATCGCCGCAAGTTCCAGCTTATCGGCATGTTTTCCGATCAGGACAAGGTCGCAACCGGTTCGGAACAGGACGCGTGCGATCAACTGGCCCAGTTTCCCGTCACCTATCACTGCCACGCGATGGGCAGGACCAATCTCTACCTGGTCCAGAATCTCGCAGGCGGCGGCGAGCGGTTCGGTGAAGACGGCCTGACGGTCGCTTACCTGATCGGGAACGATCAGCAGATTCTCCGGCGGCAGGCTGACGTATTCGGCGAAAGCTCCGTCGCGATTGTGAATTCCAAGCACCGTCCGTTTGAGGCAATGACGAGGGTCTCCGCGGCGGCACAGATCGCAGTCGCCGCACCCGGCATTGATCTCTCCGACGACGCGCCGGCCAACCTGTGCGGGGTCGGGCGACCTTTCGACAATCCCGACGAATTCGTGGCCCAGCGTACCGCTGTAATCGGCATAACCGCGCATGATCTCGAGATCGGTATTGCAGATTCCTGCCAGCACCACTCGCACCAGTGCTTCGTCCGGCCGTTCCGGCCGTTCGATCTCACCGAGTTTCAGTTCTCCCTGTTCGAACCTCAATGCCTTCATCATTCATTTCTAGGATAGCAGTCTATTGATTTCAAGTCATTCAAACAGCTGACTGGATTTTTCTGATTCCATATGTAATCCTTTTTTTCACGCCCGGCGCGCAGGTCTTCAGGTGATTGACCGGATTCGCCCCGAGCCAGCAGCGTTTATTAGAAAGGAAATTATCATGTCCATAGTAAAAAACGGTGACTCGGTTAAGGTCCATTACATCGGAAAATTCGACAGTGGTGACATATTTGACGCTTCAGAGGAGACCGATCCGCTGGCATTCACAGTAGGAGCCGGGGAAGTTATTCCGGGATTCGATCAGGCGATGATCGGGATGGCTATCGGAGAGACCAAGGAGGTCATCATTCCCGCAGCGGAAGGTTATGGTGAACGACTGGAGGAACTTGTGCAGACGATCGATCGCGAGCAGTTCAATCTGAGCGGGGTCGAGCCAGAGATTGGAATGGGGATCGAGATGCAGACGCCCCAGGGCAGCTTCCCGCTGGTCATCACCGATTTGAACGAAACGTCAGTGACTCTTGACGCCAATCACCCGCTTGCTGGAAAGGCTCTGCACTTCTCATTGACGCTTGTCGAGATAGGCGTCTGATGCACGACTGGGACTTGACGCCGAAAGAAGCGATCGCGCTGCAAAACAGGCTCCGCGACCGCGTCAGACTGCGGCCGCTCAAACGTAAAATACGCACCATTGCCGGCGCCGACGTCTCATTCAACAGGTTCTCTGACAGGATTTACGCGGGGATCGTCGTCCTCAGCCTGCCCGATCTCGAGGTCATCGAATCGACAGCCATCCGCTCACGGACGCGATTCCCATACATACCTGGACTCCTCAGTTTTCGCGAACTGCCCGCTCTGCTCGAAGCCTGGGCGACACTGAAGACCATTCCTGATGCTCTGATTCTGGATGGGCAGGGACTGGCGCATCCCAGACGTTTCGGAATCGCCTGTCATGCAGGCATCTGGCTCAAAATTCCGACTATCGGCTGCGCGAAGAGCATTCTGGTCGGGAAACACACTGAGTTGCCGCCTGAGGCAGGCAGTCAGACTCCGCTTGTCGATCGCAATGAACAGATCGGCATTGTTCTGAGGACAAAGAAGAGCGTCGCTCCCGTCTACGTCTCACCAGGCCACCTGATCGACATGCCCGGCGCCGTCAATCTTGTCCAGCAATCCCTCACCCGCTATCGCCTACCCGAAACCACCCGACAGGCGCATCTGCTGGTCAACAGACTGCGTGAAAGTGGGCAGTAGAAAGTAAAAAGTCGAAAGTTGAAAGTACGAAGAGTGGCAATGTCTGCCTACTTTCTACTTTCTACTTTCTACTTTTTACTACTTCCCCTTCTTCTGCATATCCGCACGCAGGACTGCCGCCTTGCCTCCCGGGATGGTCAATTTTCGCTCCCAGGCTTCGTAACCGTCCATAACCAGCAGGAGGGTGTGTTCGCCCGCGCTCAGCCTGAGCGTGCGCGGAGAGCTTCCGCTGAAAGATCCGTCAATGTAGATGCGCGCCTCGCCCGATGAGGTTTCAATTGTCAGCTCGCCGATCGATGAATCGGTCAGGCTTCCCAGGATCGTCAAATTCGGAAAGACCGGAGCATCAGGCTCGGACTCTTCGACTGAGGCAACGGTTCCAGCCGGTGCAGCGCTCTTCGCGGGCGGAGCCAGGTTTGTCACCTCTACCACCAGCGCAAGATAACGGTTGATGTTTTCGATGGTCAGATCGCGCGTATTAATTTCGCGCGAATATCGCAGACTGATGCGCGGCACTTTCTGAATGGCGAACGGATTACTGAAACGCCGTTTCGGCGGAGGCTCGTCCTTGCCGAGCACCACTTCCATCTCGTTTTCCGTAACCTTGAATGATTTAATGATCAATTCATCGCCGGGTTGGGCAATATTTTCAGGTGCCCGCGCATCCGCCGGTCGCTGAATCACTCCATCAAGAATCACGACGCCGTCCCTGGTTGCCGGAATCGGCAGCGTCACTCGAACCATCTTCCCAACATAATGAACCGCCAGGGCCCTCTTGATGTCCCCGTACCAGTCCTCTTCAGGCAGCGTTCGCTGCTGGGAAATTGCAAGCGCCGGAGAGAGACAGACCAGCACCAGGCAAAGGGGCCACCAGACGCCAATCGCGGGAAGACGAAAAATATGCTTGTTCATTTTGTTAAACCTCTTGCACGAGACGGATGATTATCACCAGATGCGCCAGGCAGTGACGGTGCGAAAACAGGTGGGGGGAAAAGGCGAACAGCAGTCAGGGGGCGAAGCGACCCGGCGTTGAAGCTCTGCCGGGTCGCTCGATTTCGGATCCGCGATTATTTGACCTGGAAGGTGTCCTTGTCTGTGGCCACCATCTGGTTGGCCACGTTATCCTTGACGAAGACCTGCAGATCATAGAAGCCCGGTTTGAAGTCCTTGAGCGAGACCATTCTGGCCAGCGTAATCTGCTGGCTGTTGATCGAGCTCAGTCCGTTCTTGCCGTCCTCTTTGATCCGCATGATTTCCTTGTCCTTCTGCGTGATCACGTACTCGATATCAACGCTCGGGCGCAACGTCGCCTGGTCGATGGCGATGTTGTATACCTGCATATAAATGCCGAGCGGCTGGTCCTGTTTGAACTCACCCGTCGCATTCGGAATCACCTTGAGCGACCCCAGCACGAACTGTCCACTCGGCAGACGTCCGTTGAGCGGTTCGATCCTGGTGGCCAGAATCAGTGTCGAGGTCGAAAGCCGGCCTTCCTCGTATTTCGGTACGACGAATCCCTGCTTGATGACGCCGGTCTTGCCGCTGTTCACATCGCGCACGACGAGGTCGATCTTGTAGTTCCCGGGAGGCAGCACAATGTTCTTCTGATAGGCCGATTTGAGCTGCATGCCGAGATCCAGAGCTTCCGGGGTGTAACTCGATGTGACGACGTCCTCGAACTGCCCGGCGCGCCGGCCGGCCACGTTCGTCACCTTGGCATAGATGTTGACGGCCGCCTGGGGCAATCCGCCGACCTCCTTATAAACGAGGTCCTGATTCTCCATCTGAACAGTGAACGAAGTGAGAACGGCATTCTCTGTCACGCGCAGCAGATTGATATTCAGTCCCGCCGTCAGCACGTCGAAACTCGCCTTCGGCAGTTCAGACTCAGAGGCCAGCGCGGCCAGATCGTTGAACTTGACCTTCGGCGGTCGCTGGAGGGCCGTCAATGTCGCCAGACGTTCGAACGGCTGATCCTTGGCTCGCATGCCGAACATCTGGCCGCCGCCGGTGCCGCCGCCCGCCCCGTATGGGCCGAACGCGATACGATCAGCCTTCGAAGAGAGCCCAAGTTCCTCCGCCAGCGTCAAACCGGCATTGGGCGTATAGAGCAGGGCGTCTTTCTCGTTCGGGCTGCGCGCGATCCGATACTCGCCTGATCCTGTCGGATCGACGAATTCGATCTCGATGTCGGAACCAACTCCTTCAATATACCTGTACCACCAGATCTCGAAAGGATAGGTCGAGGTGGTTCCTCCGCCTTCCCATGTCGGCCGGTTGTAGCTTCCGCCCGACGGGTGCGATTCGATCTGGTCGGCTTTGCCGAACATAATATAGATACGGCCGCGATCGGTCTTCCATCCGGGAATACCGCTCGTGAACTTCTCGTTCGCATAAGCGATGCGCTGGTAATAGTCCTCGCGGTATTCGTTGGCATCCGTATCGGGATCCGGATCGCGACGAAGCCAGAACTGCTCGATGAACTGTTCGCGCTCGTCGTCGGTTTTGAGCGAATTGAAGGTCTTGCGCTCTTCATCGGTGATGATCCAGCGAACGTCCTCATCGACCCAGCGCTTGTAGACGCTCTTGGTCGATTCTGAGCTTCTTCTCTTCTTTTTGTCGTCCTTCTTGTCCTGCGCGATTGCAGTGACACTCGAACCGACCAGCGTCACGACCAGAAACATGGCCACGGCGCGCACGAATTTCCTCGAAAACAAACGATAATGCATAGGGTTCAACTCCTCTCGGCAATTGGTTAAGGCTGCCGGAATTACACAAGCATGCTTCCTGAACGGGAAAACGGCGACCTCTTGCCGCGTTTTCCGGCATCTCCAATGTCGGCCCGATGTCGGCCTGATGCCTGTCCGATGCCTAAAAGCTCTTTACCGCAAACCGAGTTGGAAGGTTTGACGTAAACTGAAGTGTACGCGACGTGTGTAAATGGCGTCAAGGCTGTCTGAAGACCGGACTCAACCCCGCTCGATATCCGGCCTGAACTTGAATTTGACAAGCATATACGCATCTGTTAGCGTGACCACTTTCGTTCATGTATCCATTTATCAAGTTATCAAGGGGGCCCCATTGCAACAATGCCGGGGCTCATTTCCTGCGGGAGCAATATCAGGAAGAGTATAGGAATCGGATGAGAAGAACCAGTCTGGTAATCGCTGTCCTGGTGCTGATGTTACTGGGCATTTCCTGCGCAAATCTGGCGAAGGTGACCGACGCGACGATTCCCAGACTGTTGACGCCGCTCACAGTAGCCGGTTTCGAGGATCTGACACGGCAGATTCAGCCCCTTACCGATCTGCAATCGCTGCGCGCGTGGAGCGTCTACATTCGATTCCTGGATGCCGAATCGGCTGAGCGTTATCGCGAAGCGGAGGCAATCCTTGCGCTTCAGCGACCTGACAAGATCCGACTCGTGGTGCAGGTTCCGGTGGTCAAGACAAAACTCGCCGAGATGGTGTCTGAAAAGGGACTCTTCCGGGTCGCTATCTATCCCAGCGAATACCAGCGATTCCTCATCGGCAGCAATGACGGAGATTACTCCCAGTGGCGCGAGAAACTCGGTGAAAAGGGGAAAAGCGCCCTCATTTCAGCGCGGCCGTTTCATTTCACTGAAGCCCTCATGGTGCGTCCACTTCGGCTCGACGACCCCAAAACGACTTATGCCATCGAAGAGGCTCTTCAGGAAGAACCCGATCTGCGCCAATCCGCCAAAAAAGGATCCCGCATCCTGCGCAGTTTTTATGTCATTTCCGAAATAGCACTTTCGGATTCGCCGCAGGGCCGCGCCGTCATAAGCCGAAAATTCTGGTTCGATCGGACCCAGGGAACAGTGCTCTCCCGCCAGCAGATATTTGACCGGCAGGGATCGCTCATCACTGATGTTCTCTACACCAACTACAAACAGCTGAACTTGTCCAGCCAGGTGCTCTGGCCGGGTGTCATTACGGTCAATAAGCCGCATGACAATTATTCCGCCAGGCTGACATTCAGTGAAGAACGGTTCGACATAAACCCGGAACTGCCGGCAAACGCCTTTACGCTCGATAATACGGATCGTCTGCCGGAGACCGATCTCGACAAGCCCCAGACGACACCCCGTGGCGGCAGGGATTAAGACCCAGGCACGAATATAGAGACTCATTATGGACAGCCTGATCGCTTCAAATATCCGGCAACGACCCACGCGCACGCTGATCAGCGTGGCTGGGATCGCGCTCGGCGTCCTGCTCGTCGTGCTGAATACCGGGCTCGTTCGCGGCATGCTCAATGACCGGATCAAGCGGGAACGCGGAATCGGCGCCGAAATTCAGTTCACGCGCAAGGGCTCGAGCGTGCTCTCCCCTTCCTCCGTCATGTCGCTCGATGTCAGATACGGTGATCGCCTCTCGCAGATCCAGGGCGTCAAAATGGTCAGTCCCGTGGGCCGATACGTTCAGACTGGGCGCTCAGGACTCGGCTTCGAACAGGTCGACGGAATCGATTTCGAAAGCTACTCAGCCATCAGTGGGCTGCGAATAGTCGAAGGTCGCATCTACGGCAACGAAAACGAAGTTATCATCGACGAATTCAAAGCCCGGCAGAGCAACCTCGGCATCGGCAGCGAGATTCAGGTCTTCGGCCGTAAAATGAAGGTGGCCGGAATCTACGCGCCGGAATCGGGCGCCCGTATCAAAATGAATCTCACCGACCTGCAGAATTTTTTGACGGCAGAGAACAAATGCACTTTCATCATGATCAAGGTTGATGATCCGAATCAGGAACAGACGGTGCAAAAGCGGATAAATAATGAACTGCCTGGGAATATAGTTCTGCTGACAAGGGATATCGCAACCGGATTCGGACGCGCCATTCCAGGGATCGACACTTTCGTCAGAGCGGTGCTGGTGCTGTCGACGATCGTCAGCATGCTGGTCATTCTGCTCGCCATGTATACGACGATTACCGAACGGACACGAGAGATTGGGATCCTCAAATCGCTCGGTGCATCGAACAGCTACATCATCAGTGTCATCGAAAAAGAGGCGATTGTAATCAGCCTGATCGGCGTGATCACGGGCATGGCAGCCGCCCTGCTTGCCGGCTGGGGCATTGAAAAGGGCACGACACTGCAGTTGGAATTTCACTGGACCTGGCTTCTGACGGCCGCTCTGATAGGACTTTGCGGTGGCGCCCTCGGGGCCCTCTACCCGGCCATCCGGGCGGCGAACCAGGACCCTGTCAAAGCGCTGTCCTACGAATAATTTCGTTCGCCGACAGTTATCAGGATTCGATTTATTTTATGAGCGCAATTTTAAAGATTGAAAATCTGACCATGACTTATCGAGTCGGCAAGGTCGATGTGCACGCTCTGCGCGGTGTCAACCTTTCGGTCGGCCGAGGAGAGTTTGTCTCGATCATGGGACCATCCGGATGCGGCAAATCGACGCTGCTCCATGTGCTGGGCGGGCTGCTCAAACCGACTTCGGGCCGTGTCCTGATCGACGGCGAAGACCTGACAAACATGAGCGACGCCGACCGGACAGACGTCCGCCGCCGAAAAATCGGTTTCGTCTTCCAGCGTTTCAACCTCTTCCCCACACTTTCGGCCGAGGGTAACCTGCGCCTGGCCGAACATATTCACGGACAGGGGAAAAAGATCATCGACGATGAAACGCGCCGCGAAGTCTTGAAGTTACTGCGACTTGAAAATAAAATGCGCCATAAACCCTTGGAAATGTCAGGCGGGGAACAGCAGCGTGTGGCGCTCGCTCGCGCCGTGATCAATCGTCCGGCAATAATTCTGGCTGATGAACCGACCGGAAACCTCGATTCAGAGAACTCAGAGGTCGTGCTCAACATGCTCAAACAGCTCAACCGGGAACTCAACCAGACCATTGTTATGATCACTCACAACCCTGAAGCCGCTGCCGTCGCTTCGCGCATGATTGAGATGCGGGATGGCATTATCGTCAAAGATAATGGATAATCTCATCTCGATTCCGATGGAACAAGGTTTGTTATCGAAGATTAATGAATTCTTTCCTGACAGGCATAAGAAATATTCTGTTGTGGTCCTATGCCCGCGGAAGCTGGCAGTACGATCTTTTGTGCATGCTTATCATCCTGGCTGTCTTTCTGGTTCCGAGCCGATATTTCGGCGATCGTGATCGTCCGGCGCCTGGTCAGGCAAATTCCCCCTGGGTTTTTGCATCAAAGTCGCCGGGGTCAGCTGGGATTGGCGCTCAAAGCGTTATTATCGAGTCCATTCAACTGGAAGATTTCTTAAAATCCAATAATCGGACTGAGTTGATGAACGACCCTCAGGAAGCGATAATTCTTTATTTACATGCCAGGATTGCAGCAGACGCGACATTTGTCGCGATGCAACCATACACCGATTCGCAGGGACGAACCGGTTATCGTGTCCGCTATAAATAAAAGGGACATCGAGCAGGACTGGAGATATTGAAGTCATATATACGGAGAAGTGACAAAGATGAAAAAAAGTTTTATGGTTTTGGCTGCCGCGACATTGCTGATTCTGCCAGGTCTGGCGAACCGGCGTGCTGAAGCCAATGCCGCGCCCCAGATTCTAACCGGCATTCTGAACAAGATGGAAAGAGCCCATCAGAACCTGAAGAGCATGAAAGCCGAGTTGATTCAGCAAAAGACGAATACCCAGATCGGCATCACCGACAGCGAAATCGGGCAGATGATCTACAAACCTTCCGCCGGCAAGGAGAAGGGCAAGCTGCGGATCGATTACATCAAACCGAGCAGGGACATCATCGCCCTCGTGGGAGAACAGGTCCTCTATTATCAACCGCGCATCAATCAGGTCTTCAAATCGACGATCGCCAAGGCCTCCAAGGGTAAGGTCGGCGGTTATGCGCAACTTGTCGGGCTCGACGGCTCGGTCAAATCACTGGCCGGAAATTACAATATAGAATTCATCCGGGACGAACAGATCAACGGACAGATGACTACTGTCCTGCGGCTGGTTCCGAAAACCGGTAACCAGTTCTCGAGCATCGAACTGTGGGTCAACCAGCAAAGCTGGCTGCCGGCTCAATGGAAGATGCAAGAGCGCAACGGTGACCTCACGGTCGTCACGCTCAAGAACATGGAGATCAACTCAAACATCCCGGACACCGCCTTCAATGTCAAAATACCCGGTGGGACGAAGGTGGTTGATAAAATATGAGTAGAAAGTAGAAAGTAAAAAGTAGAAAGGGGGATGGCTTTCATGGCCGCCCCCGTATATATTTCCCGACAACTAACTCAATGGTTTAGTTCGAAACTCTCAAATAAAATCTTTCTGCTTTCTACTTTCTACTTTTTACTTTTTACTTTCTACACCCGTACCAATTAATAGAATGAAGGATCTGAGCAGCAGCAAAGTCAGCAGAATTGCGCGCGAAGCGAGGCTTGTAGCGAGGGGTCTGGCTTCGACAAAACACCCCATTCTGGCGCACGTGATACCGATGCGTCGCTGTAACCTGGCCTGTGGATACTGCAACGAATACGACAAGGTCTCTGATCCGGTGCCGTTCGAAGAGATGAAGAAGCGGCTTGATCGGCTGGCCTCATTCGGCACCGCGGCGATCACCATCAGCGGCGGCGAGCCGATGCTCCATCCGCAGATCTACGACATCATCTCACTGATCAGATCTCATGGCATGATAGCCGGGCTGATCAGCAACGGTTATTACATGACCCGCGAGAACATTGATAAGCTGAACCATGCGGGCCTTGAATATCTGCAGATCAGCATCGACAACGTCAAACCTGACAAGGTTTCCCAAAAGAGTCTCAAGGTTATCGACCGGTATCTGGGCTATCTTTCAGAGGACGCCAAATTTCACATCAACATCAATTCGGTCATCGGCGGAGGGGTCAGGAACCCCGAGGATGCTCTGGTTGTGGCCAAACGCGCCGTCGAACTGGGATTCGGCTCGACTCTCGGAGTGATTCACGACGGGAACGGGCAGCTCAAGGGTTTGAGCGGCGTTGAAGAACAGGTCTACAAGCAGCTGCGACGCTATGGCAAGAAGAAATTCGGCTGGCTCAACAGTTTTCAGGACGATCTGGCTTATGGCCGGCCGCACGACTGGCGCTGCCGCGCCGGCGCCAGATACATCTACATTTGCGAAGATGGCCTGGTCCATTACTGCTCGCAGCAGCGAGGTTTCCCGGGCATTCCGCTCGAAGAGTACACCCGCGAGCACATGGAGATCGAATTCAACACCGAAAAACCCTGCGCCAAATACTGCACCATCGCCTGTGTCCAGCAGGTGGCGATGATAGACAACTGGCGCGCCCCGCAGCAGCCTTTCCAGTTGCCGGAAAATGATCCGGTTCACGGTCAAAAGGGCGACGAGATTGCCGATGAGGTCGTCAACGCCCGATCATAAATAAGTAGAAAGTAGAAAGTAGAAAGAAGGTGTACCATCTGCCCATTGCTTTCTACTTTCTACTTTCTACTTTTTACTTTCTATTTCTCCGATCCGGTGCAGTTTCATCATCGAGGAGAGGCTGGGTTGCTGTGGAATGCGACCGGCCATTGAAACGATCGTTTCACCTTTCGCGACAAGTCCCATTTTGATGAGAGCGGCATCGGCGCGTGCGAGCATCTCGGAACTGCGCCCGTTGAAATCGAGCAAGTGCGGTTCTATTCCCCAGACGGCGGCCAGTGAATTATAGCTCTTCTCATTCGGAGTGAAGGCGATGACACGCTGAGTGGGTCTGAGCGCAGCCAGGTGACGCGCCATCGTCCCGGATTTGCTGAAGACGACGATCAGTTTGGCACGCAGCTCCTGAGCCGCGAAGATGGCAGCTTCGGCGATTGCTCGCCCCTCCTGGCCCGTCTGATGACCGTGTATCCGATCCCTGAAGCTGTCTGATTTGAGACAGCACGATTCGGTGAAGGTGATGATGCGGGACATGGTTTCGACCGACTCAACAGGATAATCGCCGACGGCGGTCTCTCCGGAGAGCATAACTGCGTCGGTCCCGTCGAGAATTGCATTCGCCACGTCCGAGGCCTCTGCGCGAGTCGGCCGCGGTTCATGGGTCATCGATTCGAGCATCTGCGTGGCGGTGATGACCAGCCTCTCGGCCGCATTGGCCTTGGCGATAATCTGTTTCTGATAGAAAGGCACGCTCTCGACGGCCGTTTCGACACCGAGGTCTCCGCGCGCGACCATAACGCCGTCACAGGCGTCAATGATGGCATCCAGGTCATCGAGCGCTTCGCGCTTTTCGATCTTGGCGATAAGCGGAACGTCCGCCCCCAGAAATTCGATCAGGGTTTTCGCCCCAATGCAGTCGCGGGCGCTGCGGACGAATGAAAGCGCGACATAGTCGACATTCTGCTGGAGCCCGAAACTCAGGTCCGCTCGGTCCTTTTCCGTCAGGGAAGGCGCCGAGAGTTTGACGCCCGGAAGATTGATCCCTTTATTCTCTCCAAGCATGCCTCCGTTGATGACGCGACAGACGACCTCGGGTTCGGAGACCTGCTCGACGCGCAGCTCGATCAGACCATCCGCGAATAGAATTTTGTCGCCCGGATTGACGTCACTGGGCAGATGCTGGTAACTGGTCGAAACGATCGAGGAATCGCCGATGATATCCAGTGTGGTGATCCTGAGCAGTTGGTCGGCTTCAAGGTGAACAGACTGACCGTCTCTGAGCCGACCCGTCCGGATCTTGGGCCCGCTCAGATCAAGCAGTATGGCAAGCGGTCGGGCCAGTTCGGCCGCCACCTGGCGGGCAGTCGAAATGGTCTGGGCATGGCTTTCATGCGATCCATGCGACATGTTCACACGAATCACATCGACACCCGCCGTCAACAGTTCGCGCAGCCGTTCGATTGATCTCGATGCAGGCCCGATCGTCGCAACAATTTTTGCTTTTCTCATACCGGAAAATCTTCTCCGATGCGAGTCAGTCCTGCAAGCGAAACGGGGCCCGGATCATCTTTCATTGAGCGCCCGTTGAATGGTCGCAGACATTTCAGCATCGACATTGGCATCATGACCGCTGAAATGCCCCACCAGCCGGCCATCCCGCGCATAGACCAGAGTCTGCGGAACCGAGACATCCCTCGAATCGACATAATCCGAGAAGACAGGGTCTTTCACCATACCGACAGGGTAATTGATCTTGTAATCCCTGATAAATTGCGCTACACGATCGGGAGTGGATTCGGCATCCCTGACCGCCTGGCCGATGATCTGCAGACCGCGGGACTCATCCTGAGGTCCGTATTTGGTGAGCGAGGGGATGTGACGCTTCGAGTGGCCGCACCAGATGGCGAAGAAGCTCAGGACAACTACCTTGCCGCGCATTCCGGCGAGTGTGAACTCCTGCCCGTCCATCGTCCTGATCAGATTGTTCGCCACCGAATCCTTGGGCAGCCGGCCGAGCTTCGCTTTGGCTTCGACTCCGGGAATAAGCTGCACCACTAAAATCAGACAGACCACAGCAGCGACACCCGATAAGACCAGCTGCAAGCGGCGGCGCCCGTCAATGAAGACGAGGCGGCGAAGTGAATATATTGCATTCATAATCTATAGCCCTTTTTTGAATGGAATCACTCCGGATGGTCGGCCGCAGAGATGATGATCTGCTTGATGTGGGCATCGAGGGGTGTCTTGCTTTACGACGGCCGACCCCGGGCGAATTGAAATTTCAGGTTAACCTTGCGAGGACCTGGGTTGCTTCATTTCCGACCGCCTGCTTTGGAAGCCGGTGCTTTGACGACCTGCGATTCGATCGCCTCTGTCAACTCTTTACTGACCTTATCGGTCCAGCCGATCATGCGTTTAACCATCTTGCCGTCCCTGCCGAAAATGACCATTTGCGGAACTCCGCGATTGTGGCTGTCGGCGTAATAGGCGATGACCTCCGTGGTGATGAAACCAACCGGATAATTGATCTTTGTCTTGCGCATAAAAGCCTTGACGTCATCGATCTTGTCCGGAGTGTCGGTCGCCAGACCGAGGACGGTGAATCCGCTGTCCTTGTATTTGGTGTAGAGTTCAACCACATGCGGCGCATGCTCTTCGCAATGCGGGCATTGCGACCAGAACATATCGAGCATAACCACCTTGCCGCGGACACTCGAAAGCTGCATCGACTCGCTCGCCTTTCCCCTGGCCGGAACCAGTGAGTTGGGCACGAGCTTGATGGTCATATCAGGCGTATCCCCGCTTCCGTCGGCTGTCGGAAGCTCGGGGACATCTGCCGTGCCCAGGCTCGATGCGCCAGCGAAAGTCATAAATGCCAGCACACAGCTCAGCATCAGCGCGCGAAGCGGCTGGGTCTTCGAAACTGAACTTATCATTATATTGACTCCTTGAATATTGCGTGGATCAATCGCCGGATTGCGGGACGGCCTGGGAAGTTGCCCCTCCGCCCGACAACTGCTGACTGACAACCTTCTCCAGATACTCCACTCCGCGCTGAGGGCTGTCGCCGATCATATGTTCGACCACGCGACCATCCCGGGAGAGAACGAAGAGCTGTGGGATCGGCGGCGCTCCGGTATCGTCCTCGGTCCCCTTGAGGAACGCATTCGAGACCCAGTTGCTCGCATATCCGATGTTGTAGTTGATCCCGACCCGCTGGATGAACTCTTCGACCTTCTGCTGATCTGTCTTCTCATCCGAGGTCAGCCCGATCACCTCCAGCCCCTGGTCCCTGTAACGCCTGCTCAGCTCGGCCAGCTGAGGCGCCTGCTTGACGCACGGCGGGCAGTAGGTCGCCCAGAAATCGACAACCACAACCTTACCTTTGTAATCGGAGAGCCTGAAACTGCTCCCGTCCAGCCGCGAGATCGGAACATCGAGCGCGCCCGCGATCGATTTCTGGTTCTGAACCGTCAAAACCTGCCGCTGCGTGATCATGCCGGTCGGAATCGGCTGCGGCGGGGACGCCGAATTGCACGCGCCCGCCATCAGCACAATCACAAATATGAACGATATCGCCTTCTTATTCTTGCTCATGGTCATTTTTTCAAGATCAAATTCTGAGATAGTTCAAAAGAAGGACAATAATACAGAAAATTCTTCGAAAATCGAACCCTCAAGACAAAGTTTAAAAACGCCAGGTCGTCAGAGCGAATGGAGCGGGCCGGCGCCGCTGGCTCGCATACGATAGGTAATCGGCATAATGGAATACCAAAGCGGCGCCGGGCCGCCGCACTCCACATTCGCTCTGACGACCTGGCGTTTTTTTCGCCGTCAACTACAGCTTTTTCCCTATCTCGTGAATCTCCGCATCAAAATTTGTCGACGAAGGAGCGGCAGCAGCGGCCGCCGGACCCGGTGAGCTGATGATGCGAAACGCGTGAGCGCCGTCAGTTCCGGACTGGGCCAGTATTTCTTCGGCCTCGTGATCATCGACCGCCTCCGTCAGGAGTTTCTGGTCCTGCCCCGGCTCCGCCTGTCGAGCGGCAGCCTCGAGTGGTCCCCGCTCATCACGTCCCGCGTTGAATTGAAAATCGAAGAGGTCCGGACGATTGAAATGACCCGTCACATCCAGCGTCAGGCTCTCCTCGCGAATACGATCCAGATTGATGCGGGCGAGGATGATAACCTCCGAGCCGAACGACGGGCCGGCCACATACATCCCGTCAGGGCCAATTACTGAACTGCCCCCGTTGAGAATGAATTCATCGCTCTCAGGCCCCAGATCGACCGCCTCTTCCAGTTCCGCCGGCAGGTCGCTGCGTCGCATGATGCTTCCGGCCGAGACCACGAAGCAGCGCCCCTCAAATGCGTAATGCCGGCTGGCGATCTGATACATCTCCTTGACCGACGGCCAGAGCGCGAGATGTATGTCCTCGCCTTCCATATGCAGGCGCTGGCGCGCCATCGGCATCCAGTGCTCCCAGCAGATCAGTCCGCCTATTCGCCCGACCGGCGTTTCGACGACGCGCAGACCCCGACCGTCGCCCGCGCCCCAGATCAGCCGCTCATTGAAGGTCGGAACCAGCTTGCGATGGACGTTGAGCAGCTCGCCCGACGGCCCAAAGGTGAGAATCGAATTGTAGAGCGTGCCTCTCCCCGCGCCGCTTGTCACCCTTTCGTGCACTCCCATGACCAGAGTCAGGTTGTGCTTGCGGGCGGCCTCGCCGAGAACTTCGGTGGCCCTGCCTGGAATGGTGACGCTCTGCGCCATCAACTGAGAATATAATTTCTTTACAGCTTGATTGTCCCAGACCGCAACGTCACGGCAGGTGTCGAGCCATGCCGGATATCCGGGCAGCCACGCTTCAGGAAAGACGACCAGCTGGGCCCGCCTTTTAGCGGCCTCGGCGATCAATTCCAGAGCGCGTGTGAGGCTTTTCTCGAGATTTAAATAGACTGGCGCTGCCTGCACGGCAGCAACGACGGCAACTGTTGGAGGCATAATCGGTTCCTCGCCTTCCTCGGGACGGTGTCGGGTTTGTTAATAGCCTTGTTCAGCGATTCAGGCAGTGACGGGGGACGTCGCCTTGATGTGAGTTGATCACTGAATTTACGAAGAGGACCGGCTTGAATGCGGATATCTGTCTGAGTTGAGGGTCGCAAGCCGAACTCGGGTTTATTAGGACAGGGCATTGATTTTTTATCACTATGCGAAGATTTAATCAACCATGAAATTAAAGTAGTTTCCAGTGGGGGTAGTTTCCAGTGGAAGAAGTTTCCGGTTATATTGATTCACTGGAAACTACTCCCGCTGGAAACCGGAAACTTCTTCAACATGGAATCACCTTTCGGCAAACTTCTGGGCATCGAACCGTTGGACCACAAACCCGGCCACGTCAAAATGCGCATTCCGTTTACGGAGAATCTGCTCCAGTCGCTCGGGCGCGTGCATGGCGGAGTCCTCTTCAGCCTGGCGGATCACGCCTCGGGCTGGGCAGCGTATACGACTCTTTCTCAGGAAGAGCGGTGTGCGACGCTCGAAATGAAGATTAATTATATCGCCGCCGTCCACAATGAGGACTGTATCGCCGAAGCGAAAGTCGTTCACAAAGGACGAACCAGCATCGTCGTGGAATCGGAGATACGAACCTCCGAGGGGCGCCTCGTAGCCAAAACCCTCGCCACCTTCATCGTGCTTGTCAGCTGAGTGCCGACCGGAGGTCGGCGTTCCATACCATATCGTCAACTCCCACTCACCGATTGGTATGAATTGTGGCCACGGAGTCTCGCCAGAGCACTCCTTTTGAGCGCCACAACTGCACTCATTAAGCATAATCATTGCAACAATTAGAAAGAGATCGCCAGAGTGTCGGGGCTTCTGGCACGCGCCTTGATTTATGGTATGGCGGGATCGATAAGGATCATTTAAAGGAGGAAGCAGTTATGAGACGAACAGCATGGTGGGCAATGGCGATGGTGGCAGCGCTGATGATGACGACGATCACGGCCTCGGCCCAGTTCAATCGCAGATATGACGATCGCAGATACAGTGAAAATGAGGTGCGCCAGATCGGTTACCGCGCCGGATATCAGGCTGGAATTCGTGAAGGCCAGTCCGATATGAGATCGCGGCAGCGATTCGATCCGAAACGCTCACGTGCCTACAAGGACGGCCGGTGGGGATACCGCAATGAATATCGCCACGATGGCACATACAGAAACGGTTTCCGCGACGGATTTCTTGCCGGTTATCGCCAAGGCTATTACAACAACCGCAATGATCGCAGAAACGATGATCGCTGGGGTCAACGTGATAATGACCGCTGGGGCCGCAGAGATGGCGACTGGGACCGTCGCGATGATGACTGGAATCGCCGCAACGATCGAAACAATCGAAATAATCGAAACAACCGTGGGAATCGCCCGTGGTGGAGTTTCTAAAAAAATTACTGCTCGCCGGGCCCCCCCCGCCCCCCCCCCCCCCCCCCCACAAAAGTTCTTTGAGATCGGCGCGCTGAGGAAGCAAGGGGGTATTTCGGAGCGGCAGATTGCCTGCCAGTCTTTGAAATTCTTTCCGAAGCGCGTCCGTGCTTTTCCCCGGCAACCGCTCGCAGGTTGCGCTGGGAAACGATACGCCGTGCGGCGGACGTAAAGGGGGCTGAAAGGATTAACTTTTCAGCGTTTGTCGCACGGCGTTATGCTTTATGTCCGAAAATTTGTAATCTCTCCGAAAATTTGAACCCACCATAAGACCGTATCCAATCTTGTACAGCCCGACATTGGACATTTCCTGCCCACTAAACTACACTTTACACGCAACTTACCCGGATTCCAAAAATCAGGATTTCGTTCTGGAATTTTACAAAAATAGACGGCATATCTCTTGCGTTTTCAATAAGTAGGAAGCAGGCCTGAAAATCAGGCTCTGACATTCAGCAATTGATTCACAAACTCTGTTTCAGTCCTCAATGTCGACATTGATCAGGATCGGCAATCATATCGAGGCGCTGTATTAAGTGGATGTAAATTAAAAACTCTTGATTTTTTACCCAGACCTGGAGGGCCATTAAACGGATGGCATGGTCAGACAAACAGGAGGATCTATGATTTCTATTCGCACTCTTCGGCATTTGGTGGCAGCGGTTGTATTGCTGATGGCCGATGCTGTGGTTGCCCTGGGGCAGGCATCGCTAATCTCCGGCACGGTTGTCGATCCGCAAGGCAATGCGGTAGTCAATGCGACGGTGACGATCACCAATGAAGCGACCGGCGCGGCCCGTACGGCGACGACATCGAGCGACGGAACGTTTCAAATTCCGCAGGTAATTCCTGGAACGTACAGGGTACGTGTCGAGGGACAGGGATTTGCGACGATCGTTCAGGAAAACGTTAATGTTCTGGTGAGCACGCCGCTGACTCTCAACCTTGCCTTCAAGCAGGTCGGCGCTGTTTCCGAAACAGTCACCGTGCAGGGCGGCGAGACGACGATCAACACTACTGACGCGACGATCGGGAACAACTTCGTTGCGCAGCAGATCACGCAGTTGCCGCTCAACGCGCGCAACGTGGTCGGGTTGCTCAGCCTGCAGCCGGGCGTGACGCCGGATGGTTCGGTGACCGGATCGCGTTCTGACCAGGCAAACGTGACGCTCGACGGCGTCGACGTCAACGAACAGCAGGGCGCATCGGCATTCGAGAGTGTACTGCGCGTGACGCCAGACTCGGTTCAGGAGTTCCGTGTTACGACGACCAATCCGAATGCGGCTCAGGGCCGTTCATCTGGCGCTCAGGTTTCACTGATCACCAAGGGTGGCAGCAACGAATTCCACGGTCTGCTTTATGAGTATCACCGCAATACGGTGACATCGGCCAATGACTGGTTCAACAACCGGACGGTCGATCCGGATACCGGCAAGTCGATCCCGCGTCCGAAACTGATCCGCAACATCTATGGCGGATCGCTCAGCGGTCCGATCATCAAGGACAAGGCATTCTTCTTCTATACCTATGAAGGCCGGCGCGATGCCAGTCAGACGAGCGTCCTGCGTCCGGTGCCTCTGGCCAGCATGGGCATGGGTCAGCTCAAATTCCCCGAAATGCAGCCTGACGGAAGCACTCAGATCGTTACGCTGAACACGGCTCAACTCAATGCTCTCTATCCTGATGTTCAGATGAATCCGGCCGCGATCGCTGTCTTCGCAGATGCCGCCAGCAAGTATCCGGCGAACGATCCGGGACAGGGCGACGGCCTGAACTTTGGCGGATATCGATTCAACGCACCGACTCCGCTGCGCTGGAACACGAATATCGCCAAACTGGACTTCAACCTGAGCCAGAATCATTCGATTTATGTGCGCGGCAATTACCAGTGGGATATCGTCGGCGGCGTTCCGTATCTGCCCGATTCACCTGCTCCGAACACCTGGTATCACCCGACCGGCATCGCCGTCGGCCATACCTGGGTTGCGACCAACAACCTGGTCAACAACCTGCGCTACGGTCTGACCCGCCTGTCGTTGAGCCAGCAGGGCGATTCAGCCGCAAACGGCATCACCTTCCGGTTCATCTTCCAGCCGGTCAACTTCTCGCGCACGCTGAGCCGTGTGACTCCGGTCCACAACATCACGGACGACGTCTCGTACACCAAGGGTTCACACAACCTGCAGTTCGGAACGAACATTAGAATCATTCGCAACCAGCGGACGAGCTTCGCGAATTCATTCGATTTCGCAACGGCAAATCCTTCGTTCTATGCCTCGTCAGGCGCGGTGCTGACCACTCCGATCGTCAACAATTACAACATCTCGGGTGGGGCTCTCTCGACCACCAGATCTGTCATGTCGGCGCTCATCGGCCGCTTATCGCAATACAGCGGCAACTTCAATTTCGGCGCCGACGGTGACGTTCTTCCGGTCGGCCAGGGGGTTTCCCGTAATTTCGCGGCTGAGGAGTATGACTGGTATGTGCAGGACACGTGGCGCATCACGCCGAGCCTGACACTGACGCTGGGTCTGCGCTATGGCCTGAGCCGTCCGGTCTATGAGACCAGCGGCCTGCAGGTCAAACCGACGACAAGCCTTGGCGAATATTTCGAGAAACGCAAAGCTGCCGCGGCGAATGGCGTTCCATTCAACGAACTGCTGACGGTTGATCTGGCCGGTCCGGCCAACGATCGTCCTGGTTTTTACGACTGGGACACGAACAACTTCCAGCCGCGCGTAGCAGTCGCCTGGTCGCCGAACTTCCAGAATGAAACCCTGAAGAAGATCTTCGGCGGCGCCGGCAAGTCGGTCTTCCGCGGCGGATTTGCGATGGTCAACGACTACTTCGGCCAGCAGCTGGCAGTGCAGTTCGATCTGAACAACACGCTCGGCTTCTCGTCGAACCAGACCATCTCGGCCAACACCTACAATGTGACGACTCGTCCGGCGCCTCTCTTTACCGGTTTCGGAATGGATATTCGCTCGTTGCCGGGCATCAATATTCCGACATCCCTGACATTCCCGCTGACGACGCCGGCCGACGAGGCCCAGCGTATCGAATCGTCCCTCGACGACACGCTGATCTCGCCGACCAACTACAGCTGGAATGCGTCATACAGCCGCGAGCTGCCGCTTGGATTGACCGTCGAGGCGTCCTATGTCGGCCGCTCGGGCCGTAACCTGCTGGCGACGCGCGATATCATGGCGCTCAACAATCTGGTCGATACCAAGTCGGGCACCGACTGGTATACGGCGGCTACTCAACTGGCCAATCTAAGGCTGGCAGATACGCCGATCGCCAACGTACAAAAGATCCCGTATTTCGAGAACCTCTTCCCGAATTTCGCGGGCGCATATACCGGAGATCCCACATTCTCCGCTACCCAGGAAGTCTACAACCTCGTTGACAGGCAGGGTTTCAACATCCTCGACTGGACATATATCCAGTTGCTTATAGACGATGAGGGCATCTACCCCAACCTGTTCTTCCATCCGCAGTATGCTGCGTTCTCGACCTTCAGCACGGTTGCCAATTCCGACTATCACGCCGGAACCCTGACCGTGAAGCAAAGGTTGAGAAATCAGCTCTTCCTCGATTTCAACTATACGTTCTCGAAATCGCTGGATGATACATCGGGCCTTCAGACCAGCGGATCTTATGGTTCGGCTTTCATCCTCAATCCGCTGCGTCCGAAGGACAACCGGGCGGTATCGGACTTCGATGCTCGCCACCTGATCAATGCGAATGCGGTCTGGGATCTGCCGATCGGTCGCGGCCGGTCATTCGGCAGCGGCATGTCGAGGGCACTCGATGCGGTCGTCGGCGGATGGCAGTTCTCGACGATCTTCCGCTGGAATACGGGCTTCCCGGCTACGAGCTGCTGCTTTGATGCGGCTCAGTGGGCGACCAACTGGAACGTCCAGAGCAACGGCGTCAGGACCAAGCCGCTCGAAGGCGTCGAGAACAAGAAGATCGCCAATATCTTCGCCGATCCGGTCGCCGCTTATCGCAGCTTCCGCAACGCTCTTCCGGGCGAGACCGGCGAGCGCAACTTCATCCGGCTGCCGGGCTATATCGGAATCGATATGGGTCTTGCCAAGACCTGGGCGATGCCCTGGAGCGAGAGCCACAAGCTGCAGTTCCGGTGGGACAGCTTCAACATCACCAACACCCAGCGGCTCGGCACACTGCTCGCGACACGCGACGGACTTGGACTCGATATCGATCCTCAACTGGGCACTCCACCGTCGGTCTTCGGCAACTTCAGCGGGATTCAGGGCACTCCACGCATCATGCAATTCGCTCTGCGCTACGAGTTCTAAATCCCACTTAACCGGTTATAAACCGAAAATGCCGTCGTTGTGAATCATCGCAACGACGGCATTTTGTTATTAATCGCAGAGGCCGCAGAGAAATTTAATCGCAAAGGACGCAGAGAACGCAGAGGTTATAAATGGGGATAAATGCCCGGATCAGCGCCAAAAGGCAATAACCCGTACCTGGATACCCATTAACCCTCTGCGTTCTCTGCGTCCTTTGCGATTAAATTTCTCTGCGGCCTCTGCGCTTATTTCTTATTCTCGGCGATATATTTTTCGAGCTTGGCCTTGTCCGGGTGATCCGGTTTCTTCTGCAGGAAGAGGGCATATTCGTTGGCCGCGCGGTCCTTGAGGCCGGCTCCGTGGTAGAGCAGCGCCAGTCGCAGGTGGACATCGGCCTTGCCCATCGGATCAAGTCTTATCGCTTCGTTCAGATACCCGACCGCTTTCGAACCTTTTTTGATCTGCAAATAGGATTCACCCAAAAACTGATTTGCGTCGGCTGACTGAGAATTCGCGGCAACTGCTTTGGTCAGAGTCTCGATCGCTTCGTCATAACTTTTCTTCGAGAACTGCAATTTGCCCAGATTGAGCAGCGGGATGAAGAAATCGGGTTTTTCATCGAGGGCGCGCTTGTAGGCTTTTTCAGCATCGCCGGTCTTGTTGTCCTTGAAATGGATGGTGCCGAGTTCGGTCCAGACGACGAAATCCTTCGGATCGGCAGCCAGCACCTGATTGAGCAGCGTGACGGCGGTCTTGCGGTCGTCCTTCGAGGCGGCGGCCATGGCCTGCTGATAGAGTTTCTGATTTTCAGGCGTCCGTTTATAGGTGTCGGCGACAGACAGGACTCCGCTTTTACTCGAGGCGGCAGCGAGTTGACGCTGCTGGAGGACGATATCGCGACGGACATCGGTTTTTGACAACTCATTGATCATCATCTCAACCCTTGCGACTTCCAGATTGTCGCGCTCGATGACCATGAAGTATCTGCCGTTGGGGACATTCATAAACCTGTAGCGCCCACCGACACTGATCGACTGCCTGGCCACGACCGATCCGGACTCGTGCGTGAAAACAAGCTGATAGGTGTCGGCAGTTTTGGTCGGATCGACTCCATCGATCTTAAAATCGCCGAACAGTATGCTGCCTTCAACGGATCCCCCTCCCTTAGGACCCTGGATCTGCGACATGGCAGCCGGCGCCAAAACGGAAATCAGTATCAGAACAGCGCATATATTTATGATGCGAGTTTTCATTGGTTGGGCCTCCATGCATGGAGTACCGCCTTCAGGCGGGTTTTACAATCGGTTGAAGTTTTTGATTGAAGAAAAACCCGCCTGAAGGCGGTACTCCATGCTGTACTCCATGCGGTACTCCATGCTCACGTTTTTCTGACAAGCGTCTTGAAAGTGAAAGAATACTGATGGTTCTCATCTGCCGGATGGTGAATCGAATCGATTTCAACCCAGGCCTCGTTCGACATTTCGGGAAAGAAGGCATCGGCCTCGACTTCAGTCTCGACCAGAGTCAGGTAGATTCGATCGGCGATATTCAGAGCCTGACGGTATATTTCGCCGCCGCCGCCGATGAAGAGTTCCGTCTCATCCCGGCTGCGCGCGATAGCCATCCCTTCGAGGATCGAGCCGGCCGTCGCGCAACCCTCGACGCGAAAGGACGGGTCACGTGTCAGAACAATCATCTGCCTGCCGGGCAACGGCCGGCCGATCGATTCGAAAGTCTTGCGGCCAACCAGCAGGTGATGTCCCATGGTCAGTTCACGGAATCGTTTCATGTCATCCGACAGTCGCCAGGGCAACTGATTCCCCACTCCAATCCCGCGATTGCGGTCCATTGCGACTATCATTGAAACGATCACACTGCCACCTTCGCTTTAATATGAGGATGCGACCGGTAGTCGATCAGCTCGAAATCCTCGTATGTGAATTCGAAAATATCCTTTATTGCCGGGTTAAGCTTCATGCGGGGCAGCGGATAGGGCTCGCGCTCGAGTTGCAATCCGGCCTGATCAATATGGTTCAAATATAAATGCGCATCACCGAATGTATGAATGAACTCTCCGGGTTCGAAGTTGCAGACCTGCGCCACCATCATCGTCAGCAGAGCATATGAAGCGATATTGAAAGGGACTCCTAGAAAGATATCGGCCGAGCGCTGGTAGAGCTGACACGAAAGCCTGCCGTCGACGACATAAAATTGAAACAGAGCATGACAGGGCAGAAGAGCCATTCGATCGAGTTCGCCCACGTTCCAGGCGCTGACAATCATTCGTCGCGAATCGGGATTGGTTCTGAGCTGATCGATAACCTGGCTGATCTGATCGATGACGCGCCCGTCGATTGCCCGCCACGAACGCCACTGAGCCCCGTAAACCGGCCCGAGATCCCCGTTTTCATCAGCCCACTCGTCCCAGATCGTCACTCCGTGGTTGTGCAGATACCCGAGGTTGGTCTCACCCTTCAAAAACCAGAGCAGTTCATAAATGATCGACTTCAGATGCAGTTTCTTTGTCGTTACGAGCGGAAAGCCTTCGCTCAGATCGAAACGCATCTGATAGCCGAAGACCGAGAGCGTTCCCGTCCCTGTCCGATCATCTTTTTTTGAGCCATGCTCCAGGACATGCCTCATCAAATCGTGATACTGAATCACAACGGGCAACTCCCTTCCCTGACATTTAACTGAATTTATTGGACTTATAAGTTGCACCGATTCGGCGCCCGAGCAGCCTTATCATACCAGAAAATCGGCCGATTGGAGGAAATCAATCAAAGGCTTTTACAGGTTGACGGTTTCATATCTGTTATGTAAAGTGCCTCATTCGCTAGGTTGATTCCTGTCTCGAACAAGATTTTGTCCTGGACCAATCCTGACCAATAAGAAGTTCACCTTTTATGACGGTTTTGCGAAACAGATCAGCAAAACAGTGGGAGGTGAAGGAGGTAATTTTCAGGCGTCGAAAGTAAGAGCCTGGAAGGAAAGCAGTCATGAGCACATTTACAGTAGAAAGATCGTTGCCGAACCGGATCTCGCGTCTGAATGATTTGGCATACAATTTATGGTGGAGCTGGCATCAGAATGCGAGTTGGCTGTTTCAGCATCTGGACAAGACTCTGTGGGAGCTGACGCATCATAATCCGGTCAAGTTTCTGCAGCAGGTATCGCCTGCGAAGCTCGAGGCGGCGGCGGCTGATCCGGTATTTCTGCGGCATTATGATGGGATCATGATGGCCTTCGACAAGTGCCTTGAAGGGAAGGATTCGTGGTTTGCTCAGACCTATCCGGATATGGCGGGACGGACGATTGCCTATTTTTCGGCCGAATTCGGGCTGCATATCTCGTTGCCGATCTATTCGGGAGGACTGGGGATTCTGGCCGGAGACCATTGCAAGGAAGCGAGCGATATCGGGCTGCCGCTGGTCGGCGTCGGTTTCGTCTACCCGCAGGGGTATTTCAAGCAGAGCATCACTTCAGATGGGCGACAGGAGCCGATTTACGAACGTTTCGATTACAATGCGGCGCCGATGGAGTGCGTCATTTCGAGGGAGACTGAAGGCGGACTGCTGGATCTGCACCTGAATGGCAACGTCATCTATGCTGCGGTCTGGCGCGTTCGGCTCGGGTTGGTCTCACTCTATCTGATGGATACGGATGTCGAAGAGAACGAGCCGTGGGACCGCGAACTGTCTGCCCGGCTGTACGGCGGCGATCAGGAGACGCGCATCCGGCAGGAGATGGTTCTGGGGATCGGCGGAGTGAGACTGCTCGATCGGCTGGGAATACGCCCGGCCGTCTTCCACGCCAATGAAGGCCACGCGGCATTTCTGATGCTTGAACGAATCCGGTCGATGGTGCAGGGCGGCATGAGCTTTTCCGACGCGGTCGAGAAGGTGCGTTCGACGACAGTCTTTACGACCCACACGCCCGTTCCGGCCGGACACGACGCCTTCCCCTTCCACCTGGTCGAAAAGCATTTCCACAACTTCTGGGGATCGATGGGGCTGGATCGCGAACAATTCCTTGCGCTGGGTGAATACCCGGATCCTCACGGCGGCGTCAATTTCAATATGACAGCGCTCGCGTTACGGCTGTCGGGTCATAGAAATGGGGTGAGCAAACTCCACGGCAGGGTTTCGCGCCTCATGTGGCACTCGATGTGGCCTGAGCAGACCGTCGACGAGGTCCCGATCACCCATGTCACCAACGGGGTGCACACCCCGACCTGGATTGCCCCGGAAATGGACAAGCTATTCGCGAAATATCTTGGGCACGACTGGCTGGACAAGCACGACGATCCGACCCTCTGGACGCGGATCGATGAGATACCTGACGCCGAGCTGTGGAACATTCGTGTCCACCTCAAATCACGGCTGCTGAATTTCATGCGAGAGCGTGCGCGACGCGACTGGATCGCAGAAGGCGCTGATTCGACCCAGGTCCTGACTGCCGGCACGCTGCTCGATCCGAATGCTCTGACGATAGGATTCGCCCGCCGGTTCGCCACATACAAGCGAGCCATGCTTGTCCTCAGCAATCTTGTCAGATTGAAGAACATCATGCACGACGAATGGCGGCCGGTTCAGATAGTCTTCGCCGGCAAGGCGCATCCGGCCGACGCACCGGGACGCAGCCTGATCAGCGAAATCTACCAGCTGGCCCGCGATAACGACATCGGAGGTCGCATCGCCTTCGTCGAAGACTACGACATTCACGTTGCCAAGTATCTCGTTCGCGGCGTCGACGTCTGGCTCAACAATCCTCGCCCGCCACTTGAAGCCAGCGGCACCAGCGGCCAGAAGGCCGCGCTCAATGGAGTCCCTCATCTGAGCATACTCGATGGCTGGTGGTACGAAGGATATCAGGGCACCAACGGCTGGGCTATCGCGCCGGATATCCCGGAGGATGCCGACGACGACCTGCGCGATCAGGCCGATCGCGATGAATTGTACAGGGTTCTTGAAGAAGAGGTCGTCCCGCTCTATTTCGAGCGTGACAGCGACGGAGTGCCGCGTGGCTGGGTCAAACTGATCAAGGAGGCCATCCGGACGGCTGGTCCCGTCTTCAGCGCCCGCCGCATGGTCAAGGAATACGCCAGCCGGATGTATGTCGAAGCAATGAAGAATGCGCGCTGAGTATCGAAGAAGAATTAATCCCCTAAGGACGCAAAGAATTTTATCCACGAAGGAACACGAAGTTTCACGAAGAAAAGAGAAAGAAACAGGTTTTCATTCTTTGAATCCTTCGTGCTTCTTCGTGTTCCTTCGTGGATAAATTCTTCCACATCATTCAGATTCAGTGATGCTTGCGACCGCCAGTTTCCCGTCAACCATCTTGCCGGAAACCTTGAACGTCGCACCTTTATCCTTGGTGCTCTTCTCGAGGGCAGCCTTCGCCATAGCAGTGCCCTTCTCATCAAACTCAACATACTTGCCGTCGGCGAAGACGCCGAAACCGCTCTTGGCACAGCCTTCCATCAATGCACAGTTTTTCGTATGAGCTGCTGAAGCAACCTGCGGATTCTCTTTATTGGCGAAGCGCGCCGAACATGCCTTGTCGACGATATGGCCGGTCAGCGTCACGCTATCCTGCCCCTTCGCCGAGGCGATGCCCATCAGGCCTATCGCGAACAATAATGTCATCAAAGTAGAAAAAAGTTTCCTGGACATGTCTTTTCCTTTCAGTTGTTGCTGTTCTGTTCAGAATGTCTCACGTACATTCCGCGTGTGATACTTCCGATGCAATTTAACTGTCTTGAGATTCGCGCCTCTATTGGTTTAAGCCTCGAACATAGATGACGCAAAATTCAAGGCGACAGAAAACGAAAGAGTTTATATAAAAGATTAAAATGGACATTACGACAATATTGTTAAGGACTTGCAACATTTTGATGTCGTATTTGCAATGATTTCAAAACAAGAAAGAGCCACATTGATCCTGTATCAATCGAGGATCAGGGTGGCTCTGGAAAAGAAACGTCCAGGCCCGATGGAATGATCGGGCGAAAAAATCACAGCGCTCTCGGACTTCGATACTGCTCGTAACGACGGGTGGGCTCGTATTTATTGGCCGCAGCCATCGGATCCTTATTGGGAGGACCTTCAAGTCTAATGATTTCGATGGCTTCCTGGTACACTCTTTCAAGATTCTCAGGCTGGAAACCGTTCAGACGACAGGCGCGAATGTGAGCGCGTACGATCTGTTCGACGGCTTCACGACCCGTATCATCAAGTTCCTGGAGCGCACGTAGGGCATGTGAAGATAACTTCATAGGTAGATAACCAGTCCTTTCGCTTCGGTTTTTATATTAATAAATCCCTTGCTAATAAAGCAAAATATCAAGTTGAGGAAGGAACAAATGGAGTTTAGCACAGTTTTTCTTAGTGTCTACAAAATTTTTGAGAGACGGCGGGCGGATCGAGATTAAAACAGTAGAAGAATGGAGATCCCTCATTACGAACTGCAAGAGATGTGATAAGATCCTTGATGACAAGGATTTAGGGTGAAGGGAGTCCGGAAACGCCCGCCTGATCAGGGCTGCGATCCGGGGAAATTCTAATGCGACGAATGCGAATTTCTGCATCGACCTATCTTAATTCGGCTCCGCTGGTCTACAGCTTCGACCGCGGCTCACTGAAAGACAAATATCAATTTATTGGAGATGAGGCGCCCTCGCGATGCGCTGAGCTGCTGGCTCAAGGATCGTGCGAGATCGCGCTCATCCCGGCCATAGAATACCAGCGCATACCGGGGCTGAAAGTTATACCGGATGTGGCGGTCGCATCCAGGAACAGGGTTCGAAGCGTAATTCTGGCCGCTCGGGTCCCGCTTTCCGAGGCGCGAAGAGTGGTCCTTGACTCTTCATCGAGGACCTCGCAAGCGCTGGTTAGAATTCTCTTCAAACGTCGATTCGGCGGAGAGCCGAGTTTTCAGGAACGGACACCGGATGCTGACTTAAGTTTCGAGAACATGCTGGACGGGTGCGATGCGGCTCTGGTGATCGGGGATCCGGCCATCAGAATCGGTGCGGCGGCCGACCGGCTTGGAATTAAGATCCATGACCTGGCGGAGGAATGGAAGGGGTTGACGGGAATGCCGTTCGTCTTCGCCGTCTGGGCCGTGAGGGAAGAAGCGATCGAGGATGCCGGCGCCCTGAGCCAGGACTTTCTTTCGGCTGCACGGGAAGGGGTCGGTCGACTTGATCAACTGGCAATGGAGTATGCCGAGCAGCTGAAGATGGAACCTCAAGATATGCTCGGATATCTTCGAGATAATGTGAACTACGAACTTGACGCGACCAACATCGCGGGGCTCGAACAGTACTTCCGCTATGCGTATGAGGATGGACTGATTCGGGAGATGCGTAAATTGCGCTTTATGGCGGAAGAGGCTGTGGCGACTATATGATCACTGCACTTGCAGGCGGCGTTGGAGCGTCAAAATTTCTCGACGGTCTGTGTCGCATCATCCCGCCGGAAGAGCTGACGATCATCGTCAATACGGGCGATGACATTCACATGTTCGGTCTCTACATCGCGCCTGACCTTGACATAGTCACCTACACTCTGGCCGGCATCGTCAATCCGACGATGGGATGGGGGATCGATGGTGACACATTCAACTGCATCGACAGCCTTGTCGCCTACACTGGCGGCGAGCGATGGTTCAATCTGGGCGATCGCGATCTGGCGACGCACATCTATCGAACGCAGTTACTGAATGAGGGCCGCACTTTGAGCGAGGTTGCAGACCTGATCCGCAGATCACATGGCGTTGCGGCCAGGATCCTGCCGATGACCGACGCTCATACCCCCACGACGATCGTGAGCGACGAGGGCGACCTGCATTTTCAGGAATATCTGGTGCGTCGTCGCGCACAGCCGAAAGTCATGGGCTTGCGGTTTGAGAATATCGGTTCGGCCAAGCCCGCCCCCGGAGTCGCGGAGGCGATCAGGCAGGCTGAAGCGATTATCGTCTGTCCGAGCAACCCGTTGATCTCGATCGGCCCGATTCTGGCAGTCCCCGGCATGAGGGATCTCTTGAAGCAGACGAGCGCACGCGTGGGCGCGATCAGCCCGATCGTCGGCGGAGCATCGCTCAAGGGCCCGTCAGATCGAATGCTTGCCGATCTTGGAATGGAGGTCTCCGCCCGGCAGGTGGCTGAACTCTATTCCGACTTTATAGACATCTTCATCCTCGATCTTCAGGATGCGGAATTGACCTTTGAAATCGAAAAGATCGTTTCTGAAGTAGTTTGCACTGACACCGTCATGAGCGACGGAGAAAAACGAACAGCGCTGGCTCGGGCGACGCTGGCGGCATTGATGTGATGCGATATATCCTGATTCCAGTCAAGGATCTTTCGCGGGCCAAACAGCGGCTGGCAGGACTGATGTCGCAGGAGGAACGGACGCGCCTCGCATGGGCGATGCTTGAAGCGACTTTTGCCGCCGCGGGCGGTGTGAGCACAGCAGATGGGGTTGCGATCGTTACGCTATATCCTCCGGCGATGGAACTCGGTCGCAGGTATGGATTCGAGATCATCCTCGAATCACGCCAGGTTTCCGAAAGCGATTCGGTCGATTTCGGATCCATGCAACTGGCAGGATCAGGGGTAACAACCGTTTTGCGGCTGCCGATCGATCTGCCGTTGTTAAGAAGTGAAGATATCGATTTCGTGCTGGCTCAGGATTCCGGTGATCGTTCGGTCATCCTGGCGCCATCGAGGGACGGGACGGGAACGAACGCGATTCTGCGCCGGCCGCCAGATATCTTCCCTTCCCATTTCGGCCCGAACAGTCTGGCAAAGCATATTGCCGAAGCCAAACAAGCCGGTATCGATTGCCGGCTGGCGAACCTGCCTCGCATCGCGCTCGATATCGATGATGAGGCGGATATCGCAAACCTGCTACGACCTGAATTCGACTGCCCGACCAGGAATTTATTGTTCGAGATGCAGATCGACAGGCGAATAAAAAAATATTATGAAGACCATCAGCAGACCAGCTAACATCATTCTCACCGGACTGCTTCTCTTGACAGGGACAGCAGTCTATGGACAGACCACCGATCCGTTGATCAAAGAACGGACCGATCTCGTCACGCTGACGGTATCGGTCACGGACCAGAAGGGACGAGCCGTGGCAGGTATCGAACCGGACGAGTTCGAAATTTTTGAAGACAAAGTCCGCCAGGAGATCGCCTATTACCGTACGCATGATACTCCGCTGAGTGTCGGAGTCATTTTCGATGTTTCGGGGAGCATGCGCGGACGCATGGAGCACGCCCGGAACGCATTGCGTGCGTTCATCGAGACAAGCCATCCGCTGGACGATTTCGTCCTGATAGGATTCAACCAGCGGGCGAATCTGCTGGCGGAATTCAGCCACGGAGACCAACTGCTGCATCGAATCAATTCGATCAAGGCTCAGGGGCATACCGCGCTTTATGATGCCATCTATCTCGGCATCGAAAAGATGCAACATGGCCGCCATCCAAAAAAAGCGCTGCTCGTCATCTCGGACGGCAAGGACAATTCATCAAGATACAACATCGAAGAGGTTCGAAAACTGTTGAAGGAATCGGATATCCAGCTCTATTGCGTGGGCATGCGGCAGAGCAGTTCGGGTGATAAGCTGGCGTGGCGCGAAGAGTTGCACGGCCAGATGATACTCGAAAAGCTGGCCGGTTTGACCGGAGGCCGCGCCTTCTCGGTCAACTCGGCCGCAGGTCTTGAAGAAGCGACGACGCGCCTGGCGCTGGAGCTGCGACAGCAGTACAGTCTGGGTTATGTTTCGACCAATCAGAACCGGGATGGCCGGTGGCGCGAGATCCGCGTGCGCATCAACAGGCCCGGAGAAAAGTTTCAGGTGAACTCCAAAGACGGATACTACTCTCCGCCTGCCTGGTGAAACTGCTAACCCGATGAGTGCGTAATGAAACGACTATTCTACATTCTCTTAATAGCTCTCGTTTATCCCTTGAGCCTGTCGGTTGAAATCATGCAAGGACAAAACGCTGCAAAACCGCGCGCCCGCGATCTGGGGATTCCATTTGAAGGCTCACCCGGGCCGTTAAATGCGATCACGGACATCAATGGCATCGAAATCGGCCATGCGACGCTGATATCGGGCGATGGAAAGCTGAAGATCGGTGAAGGCCCTGTCCGGACAGGCGTGACGGCCGTCCACCCGCGTGGCAAGGCATCGAGCGACCCGGTCTTCGCAGGATGGTTTTCGCTCAACGGCAACGGTGAGATGACGGGGACCACCTGGATCGAGGAATCGGGTTTTCTAGAGGGACCGGTCATGATCACCAACACCAGCAGCGTCGGCGTGGTGAGGGATGCGGTCATCGCGTGGCAGTTGAAACAGTTCGAAAAAACAATGCAGCCATGGGGTCTGCCTGTCGTGGCCGAGACCTGGGACGGATGGCTCAACGATGCCAGCGGGTTCCACGTCAAGCCCGCTCACGCCATCGAGGCGCTGAATTCGGCCAGATCAGGTCAGGTTGCCGAAGGCGGAGTCGGCGGAGGTACAGGCATGGTCTGCTTCGAGTTCAAGGGAGGCATCGGAACATCATCGCGCAGGCTGAGCGACAGGCAGGGAGGCTACACCATCGGCGTTCTGGTGCAGGCGAATTTCGGCCTGCGCCCTCAATTGACGATCGCCGGGGTTCCGGTTGGAAAAGAGATCACTGAAGGATCGTTTCGCAGTCGCGAGACCGGATCGATCATCATCGTTGTGGCGACCGATGCCCCGCTCGTCTCTCATCAGTTGAAGAGGCTTGCGCGCCGGGCTTCGATGGGACTGGCACGAACGGGGAGCACATCCGGAAACGGTTCAGGGGATATCTTCATCGCTTTTTCGACGGCCAATCCGGGAGCGGCTTCCGCTCCAAATCCCGTCCGAATCGAAATGCTGCCGAACGACAGGATGAATCCGCTGTTCGATGCCACCATTCAGGCGACCGAAGAAGCGATCATCAATGCCCTCGTTGCAGGCGAAACGATGACGGGTATCGACGGTCATACAGTAATCGGCCTGCCGCACGATCGAGTTCGCGAGACTCTGCGAAAATATAACCGCTAGAATTCCATCATGCTGAATTTGATGGAAAAAAGTGAATCGCAAAGGACGCAGGGGAATTGAATCGCAAAGGACGCAAAGGATTTTAATGGAAAGAGAGATTCGGATTATTGCCTATAGTTTCTGACTCGGGCAATGATCTCCTAACTTCTTCTTTGCTTCCTTTGCGTCCTTTGCGATTCACTTTTTTCATCAGATTCAGCGTGATGGACTACTAGCCCATCGAGCTGGTCTTCTCGGGCTTGACCTTGTACAGCACTCGGACTTCGTTCGGCTGGCGGTACGGGTAGACATCCTGTCCCATATATTTTTTCGCCATCTTATTAATGTGATCGTCGGCGCCGTCGAGCGTGCGTTCGACGACCTTCCCGCGCACTTCGAGATAGCGATAGGGATTTTCGGGATCGATCAGCATGACCGAGACCTTCGGATCCCGCTGCAGATTCCTGTCTTTCTGTCTGCCGACGGCGGTATTGACCAGCAGGTTCTCTCCGTCAAAGTCGATCCAGACCGGAGTCACCTGCGGGGTCCCGTCCGGCATGAGTGTTGCCAGACTGGCGAAGACCTTCTTTTCCATCAAGTCGCTGAATTTTTCCGGAATCGGGTTAGACATAGGTTTCTTCTCCTTGTTGTGTACTACTGTGTCAGTTCAGCCATGACGCGCAGAGTGTTGATATCCGATGTGCCGCAGATCATGGTCGTGATGCCCGAGGCCTTCCAGGCTTCGAGGCGTTCCTTGATGCGTTCCCTGGGACCGCAGAGCGCGACTTCATCGACCAGAGCATCGGGCACGGCCATGACGGCTTCCATCTTCTTGCCGGCCAGATAGAAGTCCTGAATCCTGTTGGCGGCATCTTCATAACCATAGCGGCAGGCGATGTTGAAATAGAAATTCTTTTCGCGGGCTCCCATGCCGCCGATATAGAGCGCGAGGAACGGTTTGATGTTATTTCGGCAGGAATCAATGTCATCGCCCATGGCGATCGAGACTGTCGGAGCAATGTCGAAATTCGCGATGTTCTTTCCGCCTCCCGCTTTCGTGAATCCTTCATCGAGCCATTCGTTGTAAATATCCATTCTGTCGGGTGAGAAGAAGACGGGCAGCCAGCCGTCTGCGATTTCGGCAGCCAGGGCGACGTTCTTCGGTCCGACTGCGGCGAGGTAAATCGGGATCGACGATCGCATCGGATGAATAATCAGTTTGAGCGGTTTGCCGAGCCCGCTGCCTCCGCTGGTCGGGATGTCGTAATGTTCGCCATGATGTTCGAGCGGTTCTTCGCGCTTCCAGACCTTGCGCAGGATGTCGACATATTCACGCGCGCGTGTGACAGGTTTCCCGTACGGGAGGCCATGCCACCCTTCGACCACCTGAGGTCCCGAGGCCCCGATGCCCAGCAGCATCCGGCCGCCGGTAAGCAGATCGATGGTCGCCGCAGTCATGGCAGTCATCGCCGGCACTCGCGCGGTCATCTGCATGATCGCCGTGCCGACTTTGATCTTCTCTGTTTTGGCGGCCAGCCAGACCAGCGGCGAGACAGCGTCCGAACCATACGCTTCGGCCGTCCAGAGCGAGTGGAATCCAAGCCGGTCGGCCTCCTGCGCCAGCGCCACGTTATCGACCGGTGTCGATCCCCAGTAACCAACATTCAATCCGAGCCGCATCTTTATCCTCCGTAGTGCTTATATTGAATCGGCAATGTCAGTAATCCGCTTCAAATAAAATTCCAAATCCTGTTTCCGCTCGGGCTCGATAAATTTTCCCCAGAGGAAATCGATAACCTGGCGTTTGCAGGTGACAGTCCCCTGCCGCTGCTCAAATTCGTTTTCACGCGCCATGCAGGCGATGTAAAAGAGCCACATCATACGATCGGCGAGCGGCTTCATGCGGAGGTTGGCGATCCGTTCATCGAGAGCGAGCAATTCGTCCAGCTCATTGCGGAGCGACGCGACCTGCGCCAGGCCAGGTGCTCCCAGTTCTTCCTGGTTATCGAGTGAGCCGAACCATTCAGCCATCCGCTGACAGAACGGCTCGTGCAGCCTGTGACGCTGCAGATCGCGAACAGACTGTGCGAGCAGCGTATTATGCGCGCCTTCCCATGCCTCGAAGATGACGCTGTCGCGCAGCAATCGCGGCAGGACAGAGAAATTCTCCATCGCGCCGTTTCCACCCAGCACCTCGATCCCGCGCCGTATCACGTCGGTTCCGGAAATCGATGTCCGGTACTTGTTCAGATTTACAGCCAGACGGAAAAAGGCGCTGCCGGTCTCATCGACGTGCCCTTGTTCGATCTCGTCACGCAGGTGCGCCAGATAGAGGCTGCCGGACGTGAGCGCCATCGTGATGCAGCGCATCTCAGCCAGCGTTTCTGCGACGAGCGAAAAATCCGCAATCGCGTGACCGAAAGCCCGTCTCTGATTGGCGTAAGTCCAGGCGACGACATAGGCGCGTCGTGCCGCGGCTGCCGATCCGACGGCGTTATAAAGCCGTGAAGTATTGATGACATATTCCATCGCGTGCAGGAAACCACGCCCGGGCTCGCCGATCATCCAGGCCACGGCGTCGCGGAAGTCGACCTCGGCCGTGGCGAGCGATTTCGTGCCCAGCTTATCCTTAAGACGGCGAATATGCAGGCCGTTCGGTGATCCGTCATCGAGCCTGCGCGGCACAAGAAAGAGCCCGAGTCCGCGCGTTCCGCTGCTCGAACCTACAGGCCGAGCCGTGATCAACGCCAGATCCGCCGTCACGTTCGAACAGAACCACTTCTCGCCATTGATCAACCAGGCGCCGGCCGGTGATTCGAGGGGCACCGCACGGGTCGAGTTCGCTCCGACATCGGATCCTCCCTGAACCTCCGTCAGGAATTGTGCGCCGTGAAAGAGTGTGTCGTAATTCGGATCGAGCAGGCGAGGCAGATACTTCGCTTTGAGAGACTCGCCGGCGGCGAACTGGAGCGTCTTGATGACTCCCGCAGTGCAGGCCAGCGGGCAGTTATGTCCCGATTCGCCGTTGTATGACGAGAGATAAAACAGCGCGAGCGCAAGCAGGTTACTCCCTGGCTGCTCATATGCCGACATCGCACCCGAACCATAGATGTGCCGGCCCGCAATGTAATGGTCCTCGGATTGATAGAGATCCTCTGTCCGTTCGCCCGGGCCCGTGAAACGGTCCATGCGCGGCAGGTTTTCGGCGATATTCGAGCGGCGAACAGCACGATCGATCACCGTCGCCGCACTGCCGCCAAAACCGGAGAGCCGCTCGGCGTGAAGCGCTAGCTTTTCATCCCCCCAGTAGCATCTCAGGACGTTTCGCAGGTGAGAGTCGGTTTGATAGTAATTGTCGGGCTGTGTCCGCTCCCATTCGACCAGCTCGGCACGCCCCTGCGCGACAGCCGCATCGTCCATTTCAGCTTTCAATTCCCTGGATGATTTACTCATGTTGTAAAACCTGGTTAAACTTTGTTTGCGGTATACAGTTTCGAGCGTTCGATCAGTTTCCTGGCGGAATCCAGGTGAACCTGATCGACCATCCGGCCTTCGTGAAGGATGACACCCAGCCTTTCGGCGTGCGCGGCTTCCATCGCGGCGACCAGCCGTTCGGCATCCTCGATCTGTTCAGCCGATGGTTTGAAGATCTGATTGACCGTGTCGATATGCGATGGATGAATGAGCGCCTTGCCGTCGTATCCCAGATTGCGCGCCTCGGTGCACCTGCGCCTCAATCCGTCGGGATCATTGATGACGAAGTGCGGCGAGTCGTAGGCTGAGACGCCCGCGGCCCGCGCGGCCATAAGGATGTGCGACCGGGCATAAAGCAGTTCATGTTCGTCTTCGGTCGGATGGCATCCGATTTCGCGTGAAAGGTCGGCTGATCCGAAGATCAATCCAGAGACCAGATCGTCGACTTCGGCCAGTTCCCGTGCAGCCAGCACCCCGCGGGAAGTTTCGAGCAGGCACAGAATTTTCGGTGAAGCTCCGATATCTGTCTTTTTCCACTTGCTTCTCAGGATCGCAGCAATACTGTTGACGGTGTCGTGGTCTTCAGTCTTTGGGATGACGATCCCCTGCACTCCGGCTGCAACGGCCTCACGCGCATCATCGAGTCCGAGTTTCGACGAAACTGTATTGATCCGCACGAAAACATCCTTCCCGCGAAAATCGGTCTCACGCAGCAGGCGTGTGACGGTAGCACGGGCTTCAAGCTTCTGCTCGGGCGCTGTCGCATCCTCAAGATCGAGAATCAGAGCATCCGCCTGAGTCTCGACCGCTTTTTGAATCATCCGTTCCGCACCGGCCGGAACGAATAACAGACTTCGTATCAAACTAACCCCTTCCTGTATCGACAGGCCGCTTCGGAACCAGCACCCGCCGTCGGAATACCAGCACCTCTTCCCCATGTTGGTTGTGAGCACGCGTCTCGACGCAGACGATTCCGCGATCGGCCTTGCTGGTCGATTCTCGCTTTTCGAGCACTTCGGTGACGGCATAGATCGTATCGCCGTGAAACGATGGTCCGAGATGCCTGATGGATTCGTACTCGAGATTGGCAATGCACTTACCGCTCACATCGGCGACAGACATTCCGACCGCGAGCGAAAATATGAAAGTCCCGTTGACCAGCCTCTTTCCGTGCTCTGTTCCGGCGGCATAATGCGCATCGATGTGCAGCGGATGCTGGTTCATGGTCATGAGACTGAACCAGGTATCGTCATGCTCTGTGATCGTGCGCCCGGGCCAGTGCCGGTATATGTCGCCGACCGTGAATTCCTCATAGTATCGTCCGTATGACATGACACCACCATCTTAACCTGTTTTCACGCTCAAATGGTATATTGCGCTCGCTGACGCCCATGTTCCGTTATCTGACAGGATACTTTTCAACCAGCCGTCTGGCGATGATCAGTTTCTGCAGTTCGTTGGTTCCGCCGCCGATGACCAGAAGCGGAGCGTCTCGATAATACCGTTCGACGCGCAAATCCTTGGAATAACCCGCTCCGCCGTGGATGCGCATCGCCTGCCAGGCGACCTCCTGCGAAGTCTCGGTGGCGAAGAGTTTGGCCATGCCCGCTTCAAGATCGCAGCGTTCGCCGCGGTCCTTCATCTCCGCCGCCGAATAGACCAGCAGCCGCGCGGCCTCGATACGAGTGCCCATCTCGGCGAGCATGATCTGAATCGACTGATGTTCGCAGATCGGTATGCCGAAAGTGTGGCGCTGCTGGGCATAATGAATGGCGTCCTCGAAAGCGGCGCGGGCGAGACCTACTCCACGAGCGGCGACATTGATGCGCTCGCTTTCGAGTCCACTCATAATCTGCCTGAAGCCCTCACCTTCGCGCCCGCCGATCAGATTCCCGGCGGGCACGTAAAAGTCGTTGAAATAGAGCTCACAGGTTTCGACGCCGCGATAACCAAGCTTCTCGATATCGCGCGCAACCTGAAACCCGTCGCCGCCCTTCTCGATGATGAAGGCAGAGATCCCCTTGTGTGGCGGATCAGCCTTCGGATCGGTCTTCGCCGCCAGCACAAATGTGTTGCCGTACCTGCCGTTGGTGATCCACATCTTCGATCCGTTGATCAGATAGCCGTCACCGCTGCGCCTGGCGGTTGTGCTGATTCTCTGAACATCGGTCCCCGCATCAGGCTCAGAGAGCGCCAGCCCGCCCCGCCGCTGCCCGGTTGCAAGTCCCGGCAGATAATCACGCTTCTGGTCTTCTGTGCCGAAACGATTGATGATATCGCAGATGACTGAATGCGTTCCGATCGGACCGACAAGGCTCATCCAGCCACGCGAAAGTTCCTCGACGATAAGGGCGAAAGTGGTGAAGCTCAATCCGAGCCCGCCGTATTCTTCGGGAACGCTGCACCCAAACAGGCCCAGGTCCTTCATCCCATCGACTATCCCGTGTGGATACTCATTCCTGTGCTCGAGATCGTCGACTACGGGCAGAACCTTTCGCGTCACGAACTCGCGGATGCTTTCGACGATCTGTTGTTGAACCTTGTCGATTCTGATCATGACTCACTCCTCCTGTTTTGCCATCCCGGTCGCCGGTGAAGCCACTTTTTTCGGCCGCATCCAGCGGCGAATCGTAATCAGCCATGAGACAACGAAATAATAGACGGGAAACGCAGCCGACACCCAGATGGCTATGGTGGCGTCGTTGAAGGCCTGCATTGTGATCAAAACCAGCAGTATTGCCCAGATCACGCAGAGCACGCGCGTCAGATTGCTGAACGGTCCGCGATAGGACGGATAGAGGTATAGCGACGGAATGAATGTCAGCAGCGCCAGCGTCAAAAGCACTCCAACCGACACTTCGACCGGCGGCCTCAACCAGTAAAGATAGATCGCCACCACATTCCAGTACGACGGGAAGCCCTTGAAATAATGGTCTTCGGTCTTGACGTCCGTCTGGGCAAATCCATAGGCGCTGGCCAGAAGCGGAACCAGCAGCACTCCGCTGAGAGATTCCGGCAGCACTCCGGCCCGCCACAGAAAGAGCAGCGGCAGTGAAGTGTAGTTCTGAAAATCGACGATGTCATCCAGCCTCCGCCCGTCAAAACCCGGCAGCACCTCGCGCACGCGAACCTTGCGCGCCAGAGCGCCGTCCGTTCCGTCAATAACCGTCGCTACGATCATCAACCCGATCACCCAGCGAAACGAATCGTCGCCGCCGCGGACTATGAACCACACCATCCCCGCCGCCGCGATCAATCCGAGCGCAGTGTAAAGGTGAACCAGCCAGGCGAGAATTTTTTTTGTCAGCATACGGCTGAATGAGTTGAAAGTTGAAAGTTGAAAGTAAGAGTAATTGCTCACTACCACTGGAAACTTTACACATGGCTGAGCAGTTACTTTGTAACTGATGTTACGCGGAAGAGTCCTTTAAAATCGATTTGACAAATTTTTGGGTTTCTCAAGCATATTCTTCTGTGAGCCTGCAACGCAGGCGAAAGAATAGAGCCCGGGGTGGAGCAAGGCCGCCAGGCCGAGCGAAGCCCCGGGTCCCGTTCCACCAAAATTGGCAAGCCCACGAAGTGGGCGATAGCCTGTGCGGAAGAGTCAGGCGTCATCGAGAAATCTGCCGCCCATTTCATGGGCTTGCTGAAACCAGGATACCGATACCCGGGGTTTCGCTCGGCCTGGCGGCCTCGCTCCGCCCCGGGCTCTATTCTGCCCACCCGCTTCGCGGGTTCAGGACAAGTCAAGCAATTTCCGATCATTGTCTCTGCGTAACATCAGTTTGTAATTTACATAGTTTCTTCATCACCAGGCATCTTACACTTTCAACTTTTAATTTATTCCGGTTTTTCGAGTTTTCGCGGAGCATCCCATCGGCCCGTCATGCGGGAGACGACGGGCAACAGGATGCATCCGGTTGCGGCTGCAAGGGTCTTGAATGGAAAAAGCATTGCACCCGAAGTCGAATCATACCAGTTTGCCGGCTCTCCCGGCAGAATCGCCGCGAACAGCTCGGGGTAAGGGATGATCGGCTGAAGGTTGAAGAGCGGCTCTCCGCCGCCGATGCGCAGCGCGAGCGATACGATGAAAGCGACGATCGATCCGATTCGATTGGCCCGTCGGTCGAAGAGAGCGAAGACCAGTTGAGGAAAGAGCAGAACGAAGACCAGATCGCTGGTGAAGAACCAGAGCGCCTGCACGCTCTGAACCTTCATCGCCATGAGCACGGAGGCGAAACCGAGCAGCAGAATCGAGAGCCGTATCAATCGTTTCATGTGAACTGTCGAGAGATCCGGCCAGAAGAGCCTGCGACAACAGTTCCAGCTCAACATTGAAGCGGCGGAAAGAATCGACGAGCTGAAACTGGAAGTGACGGCGGCGATGATCGCTCCGATGCCGAGCAGGGCGACCAGCCATGGCGTCGCATATTGAAACATCATCGGCATGGCTTGCGACGGATTGGCCTGCAATTGACTGAGCAGCCCGGCAGGCCATGTATATTTGAAGGCCGTCAATCCGATCAGCATTGGCGGAATCGTCAGGCCGATCGTCAGTATCCCCGCCGAGATCGAATGCCACTGCGCCTTGCGCGGTGTCTGGCAGGACAAGACACGCTGGAAATAACAGTTCCAGGGAATTCCGCCAAAGATCAGCATGAGGCTGATATCCCACCAGTTGACGATTGACTGGGAAGTCCAGAAGCTTCCCTCAGCGCCCAGAGGCGGGAAGATCCAGCCGCGTTCCGAGCGGGCCGTCAAATAAGCACTCCAGCTCGCCTCCCAACCGCCCGCGGCTTCCATGACGAAAGGTATCGCGACTGCCAGTCCGAGCATGACGAGACAGAGCTGCAGCGCATCGGTGTAGGCCACAGACCACATGCCGCCGGCGACGGTGTAAAGAATTACAACCCCGGCCGATATCACGATGGCCGTGCTCAGTTTCATCCCGGTAGCCACGCCGATCGTTGAACCGATGGCGACAAGAAGTTCGCCGCTCCAGAAGATTTCGCCCAAAACCGCCGGGATGAAAAGAACCGCAGCCCATCCCTTGCCGAACCGCGCCTCGAACGGATCGATGAGAGTGGTGAATTCCAGCCTGCGCATGCGACCGGCGAAGAACAGTCCTCCCAGAATGAGGCTAAGACCGAAGCAGAGCCCGCCCTGTAGCCCGAGTGAGAGGCTCGATTTGTAGACTCCTTCCGCCGTTCCGAGCAGGTATCCGCCATCGACCCACGTCGCGGTCATGGTCATCGTCGCCAGCCAGATCGGCATCGCGCGTCCGGCGACCAGAAAGTCATCCGATGTGCCATGTCTGCCTTTAAGCGCAGAGAGCCCGCCGATAACCAGAAAGACCGCGAAGATGATGATCAGTGAAACCATGCCCACTTCCCGGAAGCGGCTGAGGGCCCCTTTTTGAGATCCGACAACAGGCGAGTGACGCGTTCAATTTCCGAATCGGCCAGATCGACATTGCCGAAACGGGTGCGCAGGTAGAGCCGCGTGATTTCATCGACGGCAGGATTGGCGAGACGGGCGGCGAACTCGAGGGGCGTCTGGTCAGGCTGGCGTTTATGCCCGGACCGATCGAGTGTTCGCAGCATCTCTTCGTAAAATACAATGGCTTTATTGGCAGCTCCACCTTTGAGACGACGACTCCACTTCCCGCGACGCGCCATCCAGAGATAGACCGCTCCGATGAGGCAGGTCAGCACAATCAGGGCGAGCACCAGCCTGCCGGTGCCGAACCGGCCGAAAAGCCTGCTCCTCTTGCCGGGCTCGCTGATTGCCGGGTCGATCAACTCATCTGATGTCATCCAGTCATCGACCCGATGAGCGAGTTCCGATGCCCATTCGAACCATCGCATCGAGGCGCCGCGTTGTTGCGTCGCCAGCCAACGCTGAAAACCGTAGGCCATCGAAATCTGCTTGCCAGTGTCGAACCCGATGACGTGCTCGAGCCAGAACATCTCAAGCGCCTCACGATACTGCCTGATCGACGCCACCCAGCCGTCGCCATAGTGGCTGAGCCCGTCCGGCGGCGTGGGATCGAAGGCCACCCAGCCACTCGATGGAAAGAAGATTTCGACCCAGGAGTGTGCATCGGACTGCCGGACGGTGTAGACATCGGCCGATTCGTTGTATTCCCCCGTCTGAAACCCGTTCACCAGTCGCGCCGGTATTCGCCGTGAACGCGCCATCAGCACCATGGCAGAGGCAAAATATTCGCAATGACCCGATTTCTGGTTGAACAGAAAATCAGCCACCGGGTCTCCGGATTCAACCGGCTGCAGGTCCAGCGAATAGCTGTAACTGGACTTGAGGTGCCGTTCAATCCGGCGCACCATTTCGAGCTGAGTTACGGCCCCGACCGTCACATCAGCCACCAGACGGTCGATCCTTTGATCGTGGTTTAACGGAAGCTGCAGATATCGCTGGCGCACCTCCGCCGGGTAGAACCGATCGTTATCCGCGATCAGTTCGGCATCGCCTGGCACGTGCGTGTCGGAATAGACGAGGTAGTCCAGTTTGTTGAATAGATGCGGGCTGGTCCACAAGCCATCGCCAGTGTCACGCTCCAGATCGCGCAACCCCATGACATAGACCGGTCGCGGCGCGGCAAAAACCGTATTGATATTCAATGGTTCAAGGAAAAACCGCTGTTGGGTGAATCCGCGCGGCGAGGTCCTTTCATCAACCCTGAAACTTTCGCCAACCTTCTCCAGCGGTTGATGTCCAGGCCCGGATTCGCTCCAGCTTTTTCCATCATAGTAATCGAGTGTCACGCCCCGCCATCGCAGCGGACGCCGTTCGACGCCCGGTGGAAACTTGACACGGACTCGCATGACGATCTGTGGATTCAGCTTGACCTGTGCGACCTCGCCCAGAGTGACGGTATCTGAGAATCCGGTCAGCGTTTCAGTCGCCAGCAGCCCGTTGCGCGAACCTCCGCGCGAGAGCCTCGGCATGGCCAGGAAAATCGGAACTGCCGCCAGTATGATCAGAATCAATGCCGCCGCTGAAAAATATGAGAAGACCCTCCAGCGAGGCGCATTGCTTCTGCGAGTGATCTTGCCTGTCTCTTTCCAGTATTCGGTCGCCGTCAGCGGATCGATCGGATTCTCGACTGATTGACTGGCGATAAATGACTGCTGTGATCGCCTGACTTCGAAACCGATGAACGCCGAAATCGCGGCAAACAGATATACCAGGAGCATGAGCAGGAAGGTCGATCCGACCATCATTCCCGCGGTCATGAGCACCTGGCAGAACGAGACCAGGTACAACCACAACCAGTCGCGGTCGCGCTTTGTCCTCAGCAGTTTGAGCGCCGAAGCGAACAGAATGAAGTGAATGACGACCAGCACAGGAGAGATCTGAAAGACCTGCCATTCGATGAACGCAACCGGCAAATAGCTGATCATCAAAATATTGGCCAGCCGCGGGCTCATATCCAGTCTGAGCCTGCCCGTATCGCGGAGCCAGCCTGCAATCAGAACCAGCGCAAATATAATGATCGCCAGGATGTCGACCTGCCGGGTCATTGCCAGCATGAAGAAACTGATCGCAAGCAGCGCGTATGATGAACTGTAAAAATACCTGTCGAAATTCACCTATGCATCCTCGATCAGAATATCCTGCACCGTTCCGGCAGGATGATAACCCAACCCCCCGCTGTATGCCCCGGTCGCGATCAAAAACACAGTCTGTTCCTGCCCCGGCATCTGGACCGATAATTCAGTTTCGAGAACGTTTAGTGCCGCATCCTCATCAGAAACCTTCGATTGCCCATCGATGATCTGTGCTTCGACCGGCGCCAGCTGCCTGAGCATCGCATAAGTATGCAAACGACCGATGCCGTATCCGGAATCTTCATCCAGAGTCAGCAACCGGACTTCAGCCCCGTCATTTATGAAATAGTCGATCAGACTGGCAGTCAGATTCACCGCCCGCTCGAACTTTTCCTTAAACCCGTGTGATTCGAAGAGATCCCGAGGCACTCGCCGATCGAAGGCTATCGTCACCTTCCAGTCGTCATCCCTTGTGAATTCGCGCACCATCAGATGCGAGGTCTTGGCAGTCGCCTTCCAGTCGATGTGACGATGATGATCATCGCTCAGGTACTGGCGAATTGCATAGAGGTCGCTCCCGCTCCCCTTGAGGTGGCTTTCGACGCGTCCCTGCGTGACGAAGAGCGCCTGTTCGAACTCTTCCAGCGGTTGCAGCTTGGGATAGACGATGTGCTCAGTCGAGAATTCGATGAACCGTCGCTGCTCGATGAATCCGAAAGGAAAACCCGAGGCGACGATGATCCCCCTGACAGGAAAGAGGCCGCGCTCCGGAAAGACTCTTTCAACACGGCAACGGACACGTGTTCCGGGCGGAATGATCGAAAAATAACCGAGCCAGGCGATGCGCCCGCCAGATTCTCTGCCCACCGTTTCTGACATCGCGGCGATGACTGAAAATGACGGCAGAAATCGCTTGAGATTGGTGGCGACAACATCGAAGGGTACTGCCTCTCCGGCAAAGATGTGATCGGGATAGTTGACTGAGACATTCATCCGGCTGATGCTCGTTCGAGAGACGATCCAGGAGATAAACATCGTCGCCAGCAACACAGCCAGCACCAGATAGAGAAGATTGTTGCCGCTGGTCAGTGCCAGCACCGTCACCAGCAGGATGAGCGCCAGAAAGACCAGGCCGGCATTCGGAATGTGGAGCGAGTACTCAGAATGCAGGTATTCAAGCCGGACGCTGCGGGCAAGTCGCGGGATGACATACAAAACGATGATTAACGCCAGTCCGAGCGCAGCCTTGGAGCTCAGCGTTGCGAGATCGTATTCACCGATCTGTTCGGCAACTGCCGAAATCATGGCAGCCAGTATCGCCGCGCCGGTCAACAGCCCGGAAATAAGAACGAAATTAAATGATTTCTTGCCGCGCAGGCGATTGAGCATAAAAGTAGGAAGTTTCCAGTGGGGAAGTCTCCAGTTGGGGAAGTTTCCAGTTTCCAGACGCTTATTTAGCGTTTATCAGACAGTCACAATTGCAACATTGCCCATGGAATTAACTTGTACAGTCCAGAATACTGGAAACTTCCCCACTGGAAACTTCCCCACTTCTTACAGTGGCACTCTTACAGTGCGGATGATCTCTTCGAGCACGGCATCGGTATCCTCACTGCGCCGCAACCGGCCGGCATAACGTGAGTTCAGCATGACGCGATGGCCGAAGACGGGGATGATCAGCCTCTTGATATCATCGGCGATGCAATAAGCCCGGTCTTCAGTGAAAGCCAGGGCCTGCGCGGCGCGGTAAAGCGCCAGCGAGCCTCGCGGGCTGGCGCCCAGATCGAGCATATCCGACTCTCGCGTTGCCGTCACGATATCCATCAGATAATCGAGCAGGACATCGTCGACGCGCACGTTCTTGATCTCTTCCTGCAGATCCAGAATATCTTCCCCGGTCATGAGCGGTGTCACCATGTCAAGCGGGTGATGATGCGCCTGCCGCCGGAGTATCTCTTTCTCCTCGGTTGGCGACGGGTATCCGATCCGGACACGCATGAGAAACCGGTCGAGTTGTGATTCGGGCAGTGGGTATGTGCCGTGATGCTCCAATGGATTTTGAGTCGCGAGGACCATAAACGGGCGTGGCAGATCGTATGTCTGATTTTCGACGGTGGCCCGCCCCTCAGACATCGCTTCGAGCAGGCTTGATTGAGTCTTCGGCGTGGTCCTGTTGATCTCATCCGCGAGGATGACGTTGGCGAAGATGGGTCCGGGCTTGAATTCGAACTCACCCCTGGATTGATTATAGACCGATACGCCGACGATGTCGGACGGGAGGAGATCGCTGGTGAACTGTATTCGCTGAAAACTGCAATCCAGACAGCGAGCGATAGCCTGCGCCAGCGTGGTCTTTCCGACACCGGGGACGTCCTCGACCAGCAGATGCCCGCCGGCCAGCAATGCCACCACCGTCAGATGAACTACATCGGATTTCCCCCGGATGACGCCTTCAATTGTCTGCCGCAGTTCCTGCAAGCGCTGACTGCTGATCGTGATCAAACCCACCTCGCCACTTTCAGAATTTCGAATCGTCATGTGATCCCATGTCGAATATTACTAGATTTGAGAGTATGCGGCTACCAGCCGATCGCGTACCGGCCGCGACGCACATCGGCGCCGGCCTGTATGACTCTGCTCTTCGGATCGTAGATGACGATCGTCGGAGCTGCAGACGGAGCGAAGTCGCCTTTGACATCGACGACATGGCCGCGTCTTTTCAACTCCTCGATAATCTCTTTGCCGAAACGCTGTTCAAGGTTCAGTGCGCCTGGATTGAATTTGTGATCTCCGAAGGAGCTGACGAAATGGAGCGAATCGAACCGTGCGGCCTCGACGGCCTCCTGCGGATTCATGCCGAATTCAATGACATTGAGGAGAACCTGCAACAGAGCCTGGTCCTGATTATCGCCGCCGGGAGTCGAGAGCGCGGCAAACGGTGCGCCATCCTTGAGCACCACGGTCGGCGTCAGGGTGATGCGCGGCCGTTTGCCGGGTTCGAGTTCGTTCGGATGACCGGGCGTCAGCAGAAAGCTCTGCAGGCGGTTCGAGACCGGGATTCCGGTGTCGCCTGCGATGAAGGCCGGCAACCAGGCTCCGCTCGGCGTGGCGGAAAAGACATTCCCATTCGCATCGATGACGTTGACGCAGGTCGTGTCGTTTGCCCGTTCAGCCTCAGGGATCGCGGTCGGTCCGGTCTGCAGCCTGCCGATCATCCTCGCGATCGATTTCATGTTTACCGGATCACCGGGCCGCTGTTCGAGCGAGGCGCTTTTCGGGTCTATCAGACTGCGTCTGAGTGCCGCATATTCCTTCGAGAGCAATTCGGCCGCCGGTATCTTTTCAAACTGTGGATCGCCGTAATACCGGTCGCGATCGGCGAAAGCGAGCTTGATCGCTTCGGTCAGAGTATGCACGTAATCGGCTGAATTATGACCCATTGCTTTCAGGTCATAGCCCTCGAGCATGTTCATGGCCTGAAGCATGACCGGTCCCTGGCTCCAGAATCCGACCTTGTAGATCTCATAGCCGCGATAGTTCGATCGGGTCGGCTGGTCGATATTTGCCCTGAACCTGGCCATATCGTTCGATCGGAGCTGTCCGCCGGCCTTTTCGATCGCATCGCAATATCGCTTTGCGAGCGGCCCGCGATAGAAATGATCGCGCACCGATTCGAGCGCCGCGTGGCGGCCGCGCCTTGCGTTCTTCTTCTCGACATCGACCAGTTCGCGGAGCGTCCGCGCCAGGTCCTTTTGAACGAAGATGTCACCGACCCTGGGAACCTCACCATTCGGCAGGAAGATCGCCTTTGATTCCGGCCATTTCTCGAAGACGCTGCGGGTGTTGCGAATGTAGCTCACGCGCAACTCGTCGATCGGGAATGCATCGGCCAGCTCTATCGCCGGCTGTAAGACATCCGACAGCTTCATCGTCCCGTGCTGATCGAGCGCGACGATCATGGCGTCAAGCACTCCAGGGACGGTGACGGCCAGAGGGCCGCTCGAAGGAACCAGAGGCGGGTCAAGCTTTTCGTAAAACTCGCGCGTCGCCAGCGCCGGAGCCTGCCCCTGGCCGTTGATCGTGATGACCTGTCCGCCGGCCATTTTGATGATCACCGGAACCTCTCCGCCGAAACCGAAATGAGAGAACTCGATAACTGAAGCCGCCAGCACGGCTGCAACTCCGGCATCGACGGCATTGCCGCCGCGATGCAGCATCCGCAATCCGGCTTCCGCAACCAGCGGATGCCCGCCGGCCACGACCGCACGCGTGCCCCGAACCGGCGGCCTGTATGTCTCGGGCCTTGACCCGCTTTGGGGATGCACCGCAGCCACCAGCCCGATCGTCTGCACCAGCAGCAAGGCGAAATGTGATGTGCGTAATTTCATGACTGACCATTCTCCGATTATCGATTATCAATTACCCGGGCCGCTCTGGCGTGCCGGCGAACAGACCGCGGGTGTTTTCATCTCCCTCGAATAGGGCTTTTCATTGTATCGTTTCGCATTGCGATGCGATTCAAAGACGTCTTCCCTGGCCAGTACGAGTCGATATTGTTCGATCGCCGCCGCATGATCCCCTGAGACATCGCTCAGTTGTCCATGGCGAAGATGCGACAAACTGACCAGTGTCGCATCGGCATTGGGCATCTTTGTTATCGTCTCGAACTGTTCGACTGCGCGTTTCTGATCGCCTGCATCAAACAGCGATTCGCCGAATTGATACCTGACCAGATCTTCGATCGGTTTCGCCCTCTCGTCCTCGATCAATAATTCAAACTCGCCCGAGCTTTCGCAATACCTTCCCATCTTCGCCAGCAGCCCGGCGCGCTCAAGGCGGTGGAGGTAATTGAGAGGGTATTTCGCGATCAGCTCATTGAGCAGAACCAGCGCCTCAGCGTTCTGTTCTTCACGCCGGTAGAGCGTGATCAGCACGACCTTTGCGTCCTGGTTGCCATACCGGCTGCTGCTGTGAGCTCTCTGAATCGAATCCAGCCCTTTACGCCGGTTGCCGCTGACCTTGACCAGTTTAAGTCCGTAGCGGATGAGCCATGGCAGCGTCCCGATGACATAATCATAGAGACCGATCGAGAGATACGCATCGCCGAAATCCGGGTCCAGCTTGATCACCTTCTTGTGAAGCTCGACTCCTCGTTTCGCATTGTCCAGCGCCGATTTGAAGCGGCGGGCAACCGTTGCCTCGTAACCGGCCAGCATTCCGTATGCAGCACCCTGAAAATAGAGTGCTTCAATGTCCTTCGGGTTCACTCGCAGCTGCGCCTTCGATACAACAATGGCCCGGTTAAGGAATTCCCGGAATTCGCCGTCCTGCTGTGGGTCGATCTTGTCGCTGCTCCCTGAAAAGAACGAATCGTCAGTGTAGAGCCCCGTCTGAAGGCGACGCATTGAATTGAGGATCGAGAGCCATTTTGCTGTCGCCAGGTAGTAATGGCCAGCCGGATGATCGGGATTCAGCCTGCGCATCTCCTCAAAACTGGCTGTCGCAGACACATAATCGAGGTTATACAGAAAATCGACGCCATCTTTTCGCGCCGTTTCAAAGGCGGAAGGGTTGCCGGCCGGCGATTGTGCGCCAGCCTGAGCACCTCCACCAGATCCGATGAGCAGGAAAATTGTCAATAAAATTTTCTTCAATTGAGGCGATCCTGGCGTTAATTCTTCGATACTTCCCTGGCGGAGGCTGCGCGAAACAGCTTCCAGGTCTGGTCAAGACTGCCGGTGGCGAAGCGCGTACCGTCCGGGGAGAAAGCCGTCGCATAGATGCGTCCGGTGTGTTCCTTGAAACTATAGACCAATTGGCGGGTGAAAACATCCCACAAATTGACCGATCCGTCGTTATGCCCGATCACGAGGCGCTTGCCGTCAGGAGAAAAGTTGGCAGCCGTGACGGGTTTTTCAATCTCGTCATGAAGCGTTATCATCGCAGGCGAGCCGGCTTCCCACAACTTCGCTGTGCCGTCCTCACCGCCCGTCAGGATATGAAGTCCGTCGGGAGAGAAGACCACCGAAGTCACTGCGGCACGGTGAGCATTGAGTGATCGCACCTGCCTGCGGGCGGCGACATCCCAGATTCGCACCGTCCCATCGACGCATCCTGAGACCAGAGACCTTCCGTCGGGCGAAAAGTCCAGTCCGGTGACCGTATCTTCGTGACCCGGCAGCCTTGCGGCCTCGCGCCGGTCACCTATCGACCAGAGTCGGATCGACCCGTCATCCAGACCGACCGCAACCCGGCGACTATCGGGTGAAACGACGACCGAATTAACAGGAGTTCCGAGATCAAATGTATATACCAGTCGTTTTGTTACCGGGTTCCAGAATTTCAACGATTGATCTTGACTTCCCGTAATCAGCCATTTGCCGTCATGAGAGAAAGCCGCTGAATTGACCCAGTTCTTATGCTCTTCGCCGGCAAGTTTCTGCGCTTCCCTGCCCGAGGCGACATCCCACAACCGGACCGAACGATCGGTGCTGGTTGTCGCCATCCATTTGCCGTCGGGTGAGAAGCCGAGCGATGTGATGCGCCCTGCATGCTCGCCTGAAAACGGCTCAGAGGGCGCCGTCGCATCCCATGCCTTGATATGGTTGTCCCGGGCCACGCTGATCAGTTGCTTGTCGTCATCGGAAAAGGCGATCGAAAAGACGGGCGCGGTGTGCCCTTTTCGTGTCAAGACAGGCTGACCGATCGAAGTCCGCCAGATTTTGACAGAGGCGTCCAGGCTTCCTGTCGCAAGCAAGTCGCCCTGATGAGAAAAGGCGACTGCGATGACGGCGCCGGCGTGTTCCGTCTTGTCAAAGATCTTGCTCCCGCTGCGGATATCCCACAGGCGAATCGATCCGTCCTGACTTCCGGTTGCGAGTTTCCTCCCGTCCGGCGAGAAGGCAAGCGAAGTAACGTCATCGGAATGCTCCCGATGGTAAAGCTCTTTTCGCGCAGCGACATCCCAGACGCGCAGAGCACGATCAGCAGCTCCGGTCGCGAGCAACCTGCCGTCCGGCGAAAATGCCATCGTCAGAATCGAATGGGTGTGCCCCTCGAAAGGTTGCGACTGACCGCCACTCGGCACATCGATGACGATCACCGTGCCTCCCTCGCTTCCGGCCGCAAGCTTTTTCCTGTCTGCTGAAAAGGCGAGCGATGTCACCGGATCGGAAAGCATGGCCTGGATAACTTCCCTCCCCGAAGTGCCGTCCATGATGCTCAGCGTTCCGTCCCTGCGCCCGGCGGCAATGAGGCGTTTATCAGACGATATCGCAAGCGAAGCGATGCGCTCGTCCTCGCCTGCGATTCTCGAGCGTGGGCGGCGATTGGCCGTATCCCAGAGCAGGACCGATCGGTCTTCTCCCGCGAGAAGCGCTATCCGGCCGTCAGGCGCGAGCACTCCTGTTTCGGCCGTGATCGGAAGCGAAGTCGTCTGCAGATCGCTGTGACAGAGTCGCCAGAGGTAATACCACTCGAACCCACGCAGTTCAGGCCCCTGACCCTCAAGCAGTTCGAGGACGCGGGCCGTGTTATTGGACTCGAGCGCACGTTGAGCCTGGTTCATCTGACCCGAATAGAGCAGCCGGCGGTTGGTCTGGTTCTGGCTCTCGGCCTCAGCCAGCGCGGACTCTTTCTTTCGCGACTCATCTTCAACGCGCCGCAATGCCTGTTCAGCCCGGTTCATTTCGGTTTCCGCCCGATTGCGCTGCAAATCGGCGTTGAGCTTCTCGCGCCGGGCGATCGCTCCCTGTTCAAGCGCATCCCGGCGGGCAAGAAACGCTGCAATCGACAGTCCGCTGAGTGCGATCAAAATCACCCCCGCCGCCGCCGTGGCACGCAGCAATCCTCGACGATAAGCGGCACGCTGGCGACGCAGTTCGGCATCAGGCATGGCCTCCTGAATCCATTTTCGATCGAAGACCTGACGATAGATGCGATTGCGAACCGCCAGTCGCCCATCGACCGCGCGGGTAATTCCGGAAAGCTGAAGTATGTCGATCAGCGGATTCGCCTCGTCGTATGGAACCCGGTTCCCCTTGTGCACCTGCCGGTAAAGCTCAAGCAGCCCGGCGCGGTCGGCTTCGCTGCGCAACAGGCGCTCGCGCACGAAGAGCAGATTGTCGTCGAGATTACGGGCCGTCGGTGAAAGAAACAGCTTGTCGCACAGGCGATCGACATCGCCCGGGCTTTGAACATCGGAATCGCTCGCCGCCGCATTACAAAATCTCTGCGTCAGATAGGGATGACCGCCCGTCCAGTAAAGAATTCGCCGCAACAATTTCGAGGCCGTCGCATCTTCGCGCGCAAGCCCTTCCCGCAAAGGTTCGGCTTCCTCTTCAGTGAAATCAGTCAATTCGATCCGGTGGCCGATATTGAACGGAGTCGTCCTCGTGTCGCGAATCAGATCGGAGGGGGTCGCGACTCCCAACAGGCAGAAGGCAAGACGGTTCAATTCCGGATTTCGCGCGCGCTGGTTGTAAAGCTCGCGAATTCCAGCGAAAAACTCATCAGTCGAAAACGGAAGGTTGCGAACCGTGTCGATCTCGTCGACGAAAATGAAAAGTCGATCCGGGCATCTCGGCAGGACAACGTCGACCAGGCCTTTCATCCAGCGCTGCAACGGGCTCAATCGCTCAAACTGGTCCCAGAATTCGATCAACTCATCTTCGATATCCAACTGATGCCCGATCTGATTGAGCAGCCCGCCATACCATTGTCCCGCATCCAGATTCTGCCCGACAGCCGTCAAATCAAGAACCGCGACACTCGCGCCCTCTTCACGCAATCGCAGGGCTATGCGGATCATGAGCGACGACTTCCCCATCTGCCGCGGAGTCAGCAGATAACAGAACCTCCCTTCCGAGAGGCTTTCATACAATTCGCGGTCCGCTCGCCGCACGACGTAACTCAATGCCTCGTGCCGCAGTGTCCCGCCAACTACATAAAAATCCCTGCTCATATAATAAATGATGAAGTATGAATGATGAATGATGAATTAAGACTCACATTATCTGCGATGCATAATTCTTAACTCATCATTCATCATTCATCACTTCACAAAAGGTGTCTGCCCAGATATTTCGCATACAGCCTGCAGCGCGGTTCGACGTTTTGAGTGGAATCGCCGGCCATCAACCCGGCGCTGCGCAGCCGGTAGAAACTCTCGGGATCGGGGCACGGATCTCCACGCAGAACGCCCTTGACGACATCCATCAGATTTCGATCCTGATTCAGCGAGACCAGAATTCGATGCAGATGATCGCCAAACGGCCCTTCATCCTGATCAGCCTGTTTTTCGAGGGCTTCGAGGGTCATGCCGTGAACCGTCATCTCATACATTCCGCGACGAACAAGATACGGATGGCCGCCGACAAGCGAGAGAAACCGTTTAAGCTCTCCATCGTTATGAAGCGGAGAGTCGTACCGGCGATTTAGCTCCATGACCTGCTCGCGCGTGAAATCCTCGAGCACCAGACGCGTCCCGACATTGAACGGCGACTGGTTGAGGTTGTTAATGAACAGATGGGCTTCGGTGGCATAGGCGATGGCCAGGGTCAAGCGATGCCACGGCCCTGTCGGATCGAGCGCGCGTTTGTTGTGCCACGAGCGGAAGAGACCGAAGACTTCGCTGCCGAAATCACAGGTGAACAACTGATCGATCTCATCCAGCCCCCAGACCAGTGGAGAGGTGATCTTGCCGAGCACCTCGCGCCGCAAATATCGCTCGAAATTGACGCTCGAACTGAGTTTCGGATGCCAGACATCGTCCGGAAAAACATCGAGATCAAGCTGATCGGCGATAAAGCCCGCGAGCGACAGAAAGAGCGCCTGTGAGGAGATGAAACAGTCCGCCGTCAGGCTTTGGAAATCGGTCAGGACCACGCGTGCGCCCTGCTCACGGGCCTGTTGCAGCCCCCGCGCAAGCAGTGATGTCTTGCCGACCTGCCGCGCTCCCTTGACCAGCACAATACTGTCCTGCCGGGCGATCGCCGCCTGAAACTCGGCGTCCGTGTTCCTGACGATATAAAACCTCGAATCTAGTGGGACAGCTCCACCCACCGATTCCGACACCGCTTCAGCCACGGATGAACCCGCTGCAGGAGATATCTGCGTCGAAAAGAGGGATTGAGTATCGAGCAGTTCCGGCTGAGGCTCCGACGAAATCGAACTCTCCCCGGAATCGCGTGTCTGGAGCAACCTGGATTCAACCTCAAGGTCAAATCGCAGCTTGTTTAAATCCGCCAGCAGTTCGCGAACAGACGGATACCGCTCAGCGAGCGACTTCTTCAGCATCCGCGTCACTATCCGCTCGAGCTCTTTGGGAATATGCGTCGAGTACTGTCCGAGCGGTCTCGGCTCGTGAGTCAGGATCGCCGCCATTGTCTCACCCGAAGTCCCGCCATCGAACGGTGCAATTCCGCTGATCAGCTCATACAAGACGATACCCAGAGTGAAGATGTCGCTCCGTCCGTCAATATGCTGCCCACGAATCTGCTCGGGCGACATATACCGCACTGTTCCGACAACTATGCCGGGATCGGTTTTGACCTGTTCACGTATCGAGGCGGAGCCATCCGATCCCAGCGTCCGATCGACCATGAGCTTCGCTACGCCGAAGTCCAAAACCTTCACATATCCGTCAGGTCGAAGCATGATGTTTTCCGGCTTGATATCACGATGCACTATGCCGGCGTCGTGTGCGGCTCCGAGTGCTTCAGCCACCTGAATTGCGATATCGACCAGATCCAGAATCGACAGCTGACCTCTCTTGAACAGCTGTCGCAAAGTTCGACCTGCGATGTATTCCGCCGCAATGTAATGAATATCGTCGAGCCGCCCAATTTCGTATATGGTGATGATATTCGGATGATTGAGTGACGATGCGGCCCGCGCTTCCTGCCCGAAACGCGACAATCGCTCGGAATCACGCGTGAATTGCGCCGGCAGTAATTTCAACGCGACTTTGCGGCCCAGTCGCACATCTTCCGCCAGATAAACCTGACCCATCCCACCAGCTCCGAGATGGGAAAGGATCCGGTAATTCCCGATTTCTCGTCCCATCATCGATACAAGCTGCTCGTCAGGCAGCTCATCCGCCTGCTCATCAGGCGCCTCTTCCGCCAGTTCGCCGGCTGCAATCGCCAAAGCAGGTTTACTCAGGAACTCGCCCGCCTCCTCATCCGATGCAAGCAGAGACTCAACCTCCTGCCGCAGCTCATCATCACCGGCCGCTGCTTCTTCAAGAAACGCCGCACGGTCCCCGGCACTGCGCTTGCGCGCCGAGTGATAGAGCTTGTCGATCTTTTTCCACTTTTCCTGATCCATAAATTTAGTAGAAAGTAGAAAGTAGAAAGTGCGTCTTACAGCGATAGTCGCCAGTATAATTCTCACATCAAACATCCAACATGTCTTTCTACTTTCTACTTTCTACTTTCTACTTTTTATTTAACTCCCTGTACAACCACGCCCGAGCCAGGTTCCATTCCCTGATCACCGTTCGCGATGAGATTCGCAATGCCTCAGCCGTCTCACTCACTTCGAGGCCGCCGAAATAGCGCAGGACGACGATCTGGCTCTTACGCGGGTCAATCTCGGCAAGGCTTTTGAGCGCATCGTCAAGCCTGAGAAATTCATGGCGCGGCCCGATATCGACCAGTTTCATCTCATCCACTGACATCTGCAGTGCTCCGCCGCCCCGCTTGGCCGCGCGACGCGTCCTGGCGAAATCAACCAGAATCTGCCGCATCAAGTTCGATGCGATCGCCAGAAAATGCGACCGGTTCTGCATTTTGACTTCATGCATTTCGGCCAGCCGCAGATAGACCTCGTTGATCAATCCGCCTGTCTGCAATGTGTGGTTCGGTCGCTCGTGCTTCATGAAATTGTGCGCCCGCTTACGCAATTCGTCATATACCAGCGGCATCAGCTTCTCGAGCGCAGCATCATCCCCTGCTCCCCACGCCTGCAATAGTTGTGTCACTTCTGTCCCAGCCATCGCGTCCCCTCTTCAACGCTGATTCTAATCCATATCTCTCAGTCCCGAATACCTTTTCATTCATCATTCATTTTATCGTGGATTAATGCAGGCTAATCAAAAAAATCCTGCGGTTCTGTCACCTGGAGAGGTTGGAATGCGCTTCAAGAGAGTGAAAGAGGATGATTCGATGAGCGGATCAACCATGTCAATGAAGGGAGAGATTATGTCGAGGAAAACACTGTCAGTAATAGTAATGATGATGATTTTATCAATCGGGGTTAATGCGCAATCCGGTAATGATTCGAAGGGACACGGGTATCTTTTCGTAGCGCCGGGCGCCGCGACCAATGGAGGAGGCAGTTCGGCGTCACTGCACATCGGCGGCGGCGGAGAAGGACTGGTCTACAAGGGACTCGGAGTTGGCGGAGAGATCGGATGGCTCGGACCGACCCGGGCGCTCAACGACGGATTCGGGGTCCTGTCGGCCAATGGATCGTATCATTTTCGCAATGCCACCGCCTCGGGCAAGGTCGTGCCGTTTGTAACCGGCGGGTGGTCGCTGGCATTTCGTTCGGGCAGTGCGCACGGAGGCAATTTCGGCGGAGGAATCAACTACTGGTTCAAGGAACGCATCGGCCTGCGACTCGAGGTCCGCGATCACGTCTTCAACAACTTCACATCGACGCATTTCCTGGGTTTCCGCGTTGGCCTGGCTTTCAGATAAACGGGGAATTCGATCATGCTTTTTAAACGAAGTTTCAAACCAGGAGGCACCATGTTCAAGTTCAAAATAAACCATACCCTGATGCTGATCGGCGTTCTGATCCTTTCAATGAGCGCTGCTCCAATGACGCCTGGTAAATCCAAAGAAGAAAAAGCCGCGGAATTTGCCGGCAAAGTAAAAGCCGGCATTACCAGACTTGGCGTCGGGCCTGATGCCCGCGTCGAGGTAAAGCTGCGCGACAGGACAAAACTGAAAGGCTACGTCAGCCAGATCGGTGACGAGTCTTTCGTCGTCGCGGACGCCAAAACCGGCGTAACCACTGAAGTACAGTACCCGGATGTCGCCAAGGTGAAAGGCAACAACCTTTCAACCGGAGCGACAATCGCAATCGCAGTCGGCCTGGCGGTGGGAGCGACGATCCTTGTTCTTTATCTGATACACCTGGCGGCAACTGATTGAGCAATCAACTCAGTGGAAAACAGCTTCCACAACACTTGACACGATCTCTATTGGCCGACAACAGGCCGATTGTCGAAGGCTACGATCTTATGCTAAATTAAATGCTGTTTGAACGCTTCTAAATTGCAGGAGGTTGCATAAGACGTTATGCCGATTTATGAGTATGTCTGTCAGAAGTGCGGTCATCATCTCGAGATCATGCAGAAGATGAACGATAAGGACCTGGCGAAATGTCCTGAATGCAAAGGCAAACTTGAGAAGATCTTTTCACAGACCAGCTTCCAGTTGAAGGGAAGCGGCTGGTATGTCAGCGATTATGCAGGTCGCAGCAAGACCGACAAGACGGAAAAGGTCGATAAGGTCGACAAGGTCGACAAGGTAGAAAAGAAAGAGACCGCTGCCGCTTGCGCGACGACCGGAGGCGCCTGCGCCACAGGCAAATGCGACAACTAGCAATTCGCCTGGGCGATCGACTTTAACGCCGGGTTGTAAGATTCCGATGCGGGAATTTTCGAAACTAAAACGCAGAGATCCGAAGAAGGGCTCAAGGGCTTCCAGGATTTTCTGCGTTTTCATCGTTCTGTTTTTCGGACTGGTTTTCGCCGGTCAGGCACTGGCTCAATCCGGCAGGAACCCTGTCTCGGGACGACGGACGTCCATTGTCAATGTCGTCGTCAAGCGGGTCGATGATCCGAACAAGGCTGCGCCGCTGCTGGCCAGCATCTCGACCGAAGAGCAGGAGACAAGCAGAGTCGTGCCAAAGAGCGCTCTCGAACTCTTTGACGGCGGAGTCATGCAGCAGATCGAATCGTTTACGCCCGATCCCACTCCGGCGCGCATCGTCCTGCTCATGGACAATTCCGCCACGCTCCAGTCCGATGTCCAGAAACTGGCCGGTGTTCCGGCCGCCTTCTCTCCCGAAATTTATGAAGGCGACAAGGTCATGGTCATCGGTTACGACACGAAACCGGAAATCATCACGGAATTCACTGACGAGCCGAAAGACCTTGAAGGCACGCTCAATCTGCTGCGCAAGACTGATACGCCGCGCCTCTTCGATGCATTGAATGTCACTCTGGAAGATGTGCTCCGCCCGGAAGTCGGCTTCTCAAAACGGATCATCGTCATCGTCGCCGACGGACTGGATCGCGGCAGCACAATCAAATTCGATGAGATACTCGGTAAACTCCAGAACGAGAATATCACCGTGTATGCCATTCAGGTTCGTGACAGAACGCGCGGAGCTCTCAGAAAAGACGCACCAAAACCCGCCGATGCTCTTGAACAACTGACTTCCGGCACAGGCGGCAAAATATACGCGATCGACGAGGATATCAAAGAATCGGTCAAGCTGATCTGCGACGAACTGCGCAATGACCGTTACCAGCTGACTTACTACCCTGAAGGTATCAACCCAATCAATAAACGCCGGATCCTCATCTCAACCACCGATCCGACTGTCCAGATGCGCTATAAAGGCTGGCATCCGCCGGTGAAACAGTAAAAGTTAAAAGTAAAAAGTTGAAAGTAAATACTTCTACCTGGCTCTTTCGTGAATTAATCGGCGACAGAAAGACCCGGTCTTTACTTCACCCTATTTTGCGAATCGCTTCTATACTTTCAACTTTCAACTTATCTCAACCCGGTAATCCTCGATCACGGGGTTCGAAAGGACATCGTGCGCGAATTTTTCGACCTGGGATCGGGCCAGCGCCTCGTCGAGCCCGGCATCCAGCTGGATTTCAAAGTATTTCCCCTGCCTGACATCGGCGATTCCCTGATAACCGATGCTTTCCGCAGCGTGATGAATCGCCTTTCCCTGCGGATCGAGCACTCCGTTTTTTAGCGTAACAAAAACTTTTGCGAGCATTTGAATCAATTCTCCAGTCTGGTTATTTGCCTCTGCCGGTAAAGACCCGGTCAAAGATGCGATCGACATTCTTAAGGTACATGCGGACATCGAAGGCCCTGTCGATCTTGTCGGCGGTCAGGGCAGCCGAAATGTCGGGGTCCTGTCTGACCAGTTCGCGAAAATCGAGGCTTTCGTCCCACGATTTGAGGGCGTTGCGCTGGACCCAGTAATAGGCGTCTTCGCGAGCGGCGCCGGCGGCGGCGAGTTCGAGTAAAAGCTGGCCTGAGAAGACAAGACCGCGTGTTGCATCGAGATTGTCGAGCATGCGCTGCGAATTGACGACCAGTGTATCGATCAGAGACGTCGCCCTTGCCAGCATGTAATCTATCGAAATGCAGGCATCCGGCAGGATGACGCGTTCTGCCGACGAATGTGAGATGTCGCGTTCGTGCCAGAGCGCGTTGTTCTCGAAAGCAGTGACTGCATACCCGCGAACGACGCGGGCCAGGCCGCAGAGTCGCTCGGAGAGGATCGGGTTCCGCTTGTGCGGCATGGCGGAAGATCCCTTCTGTCCCGGCTTGAAATATTCGTGAGCCTCGCGAACCTCCGTCCGCTGCCAGTGGCGAACCTGAAGTGCAATCTTTTCGATCGAAGAAGCGATGATCGCGAGCGTCGAAACGAATTCGGCATAACGATCGCGCTGGATAACCTGAGTCGAGACGTTTGCCGGTCGCAGGCCGAGCAGGAAGCAGACGCGCTCTTCGATCTCCGGGTCAAGGTGGGCGAATGCTCCGACCGCTCCCGACAGCTTTCCGTAACTGACGCCCGTGCGGGCGCGAGTCATGCGGTCGATGTTCCGCCGATTCTCTTCAAACCAGAGCGCGAATGTCAGACCGAGTGTCGTCGGCTCGGCGTGTATCCCATGCGTCCGCCCGATCATCGGCAGGTCCTTGTATTCCCAGGCTCTGCGTTTGAGCACGTCACTGAAGACCTGCAATTTGTGCAGGATCAGATCACCCGCCTCACGCAGCAACAGCGCATTCGCCGTATCGACGACATCCGAAGATGTCAGACCGAAATGTACCCAGCGTGCTTCGGGGCCGATGTTTTCAGCCAGACTGGTCGTGAAGGCGATCACATCATGGTCGAGCGTCTTTTCCAGTTCGTGGATACGATCGACCGAAAAAGCCGCCTTGCGGCGAATCACGTCGACCGACTCCACGGGGATGTTGCCGGCTTCGGCATTGGCCTGACAGGCTGCCAGTTCCACGTCCAGCCATTTCCTGAACTTGTTTTCTTCCGTCCAGATCGCCCCCATCTCGGGCAGTGTGTATCGTTTTATCATCTACTCCCGCTTTTCCTGTAAAAGAAGATGCTCAAAGCTGCTGCCGCAATCGGAATCAACCAGTTGACCTGGCCGTCGTGTTTTTGATCGCTCAAGAGGTACGCAGCGATCCACAGTATGGCCACCGCCGCCAGGCCGATCGAGCCTCTACGGTATGCCTTGCCGAGTTTGATCCGGTCTTCGGTCATAAAAAGTATAAAGTGGGCAGTGGGGTAAGCAGTTTCCAGAAAAGGATGTCCAACTAATTTACTGGGGTGGCGGGGGGGGGGGTTTTTAAATTGGGTTTGTAAAATTTTGGGGTTTTTTTTTTTTTTTTTGGGGGGGGGGGGGGGGGGGGGGGGGGGGGGGGGGGGGGGGGGGGGGGGGGGGGGGGGGGGGGGGGGGGGGGGGCGGGGCGGGGGGGGGGGGGGGGGGGGGGGGGGGGGGGGGGGGGGGGGGGGGGGGGGGGGGGGGGGGGTGGGGGGGGGGGGGGGGTTTTGGGGGGGTTTTTTGGGGGGGTGGGTGGGTTGGGGGGGTTTGGGGGGGGGGGGCCCGGGCCGGCCGGGGCCCCGGGCCCCCCCCCCCCGGGGGGGGGGGTCCGGCCCCGCTTTCCCGGGTCGTTGTGGGGAAAAGAACACCCGAGGTTCCGCGGGGGGGGTTTTTTAAACCGTTTGGAAAAAATTGGGGGGCCTCCCGCTTTTTTCTCGGGGGGGGGGGGGGGGGGGGGGGGGGGGGGGGGGGGGGGGGGGGGGGGGGGCGGGGGCGGGGGGGGGGGGGGGGGCGGGGGGGGGGGGGGGCCGGGGGGGGGGGGGGGGGGGGGGGGGGGGGGGGGGGGGGGGGGGGGGGGGGGGGTGGGGGTCTTTTGTTGGGGGCGGCCCGGGGGGGGCGGGGCCGGGGGGGCCCCCCCGGGGCCGGCCCGGGCCGGGGGGGCCCGCCCCCCCCCCCCCCTCCCCCCCCCCCCCCCCCCCCGGTTTAAAAAAAAAAATAACAAAAAATAATTTATTCTTCTCCATTGAGATAATTACGCTGGAACCTAAGTTTTTTTAAGATTTTCAACGCCAAGGACGCCAAGACTGCCAAGAGATTATAAGAAGTGATGATTCGCTGTAATATCCATTTCGCCAAAAGCACAATCAATTATGCTGATCACATTATTCTCAATTAAATCACTTGGCTGTCTTGGCGTCCTTGGCGTTGAAAATCTTAAAAAACTTAGGTTACAGAGTAATAATTCTTGAAACTGGTAACTTCTCACTGCCTGCTGCCTGCTTTTTTCACTGCGCACTAATTATCCGCATAATAGGTTTTGCTCGAACGAACGCTCAAGCCATTGCGTGCAGGCAGGACCTGAATAGAGCGCACGGGTTCCATGCTCGGTTTTGTTTCGCTGATGAAGGCCAGCGTGAACTGAGCGCCGATTTCAGCGCTCAATGGTCGCCATGCAGCGATCAGTTCCTGATGCGAAGATGGCAGCCAGATCTCGCCGCCGGTCGATTCCGCCAGTTGGCGCAGTTGATAGCCGGCGGCCTCGATTCGCGGAAGGTGACGCCGCAGTTCGAGGATCCGTTCGATTGTTGCCGAAGAATGGGTTTCATGTGCATACATCCATCCGGCCGCCATCTCGACCTCCTGCCGCAGAGCTTCAGCCCATCCAACGACGTAGATAGCGGCCCGCGATCGCGCGAGGGCTGTCATCGCGGCGGCGCGCTGGACCCTGCTGCCGGTATCGAGGCCGTCCGATACCAGGACGATCACCCTCCGACCCGATTTCCGCGATTCAAGCTTTTCAGCCGCATAGCTGAGCGCATCGAAGAGGTTCCCCTTCAGGCCCACGCGATATTTTCTGTTCAGCGAGCGAATCGCCTGCCCTGGATCGTTCGTCCAATCCTGCACCAGCGTCGGTTTCTCGGCATATTGAATGATCGACAGATGATCGTTGGGCGAGAGGGCTGAAATGAAATTTTCGGCGAACTCATAGGTCGTCGGATGCGAGACAACACGATATTTCTGCTGCGACTCCCAGACCGGTCGTTCGCTTCGATCGACCCGTTCGGTGGGGCCGTTCTTGAAGGTGCCGATCTCATTATTCATGTCCAGCACAAGGATGATACTTGCCGGCTCGCGCTTGATATATGAAACCGGGCGCGATTCGCCCTCCTCCAGCACCAGAACATCCTGCGGATCGAGCGAGTCAACAAAACGCCCGTCATTGCCATAAGCGCGAAGCGGAACCATGACCTCCCGCGTCTCGAGCCTGATGATGGGCGGCTCTGTCGGCTGTTTTCCCTGTGGTTTGCGGCCGGATTGCGCCACCGCTGCCCCTTCGACCATGACCAGTACGATCTGACAGGTCAGCAGGAGAAGAAATATTCCCGGCAAAGTCAGACGTTCGGTACTTCTCATAACTCTATCCAATCCGACGGACCGTCATACCGTGCGACCCTGACCCGTTTTTCAGCATTGGCGGAAAAGAGGGGCGATCTCGCCTCGATCGCCTGCACAGCCGCCAAACGGGCCAGATCCGGGTGATTGGTGTTGCGTGACAGATGAGCCAGGACGACGTGGCCGGCTTTGCCGTCGAAATCCTCGAGCAGGTAGCGCGCCATTTCATCATTCGAAGTGTGGCCCTGGCGTCCCATGATCCTCTGTTTAAGCGCCCATGGATAAAAGGAGCAGGCGCGCAACATCTCGATCTCGTAGTTCGCCTCGATGATCAGCACATCAGAGCCGCGAAAGCGCTCGGCTGCAAGCGAGTTGATATGCCCCAGATCGACGGCGATGCCCATTTTAGCCCCTGCCGCCTCGACGGTGAATGCCATCGGATCGGCGGCATCGTGCGGAATCGGAAACGGGTGAAAGCGCAGCGCCCCGATCTCGAAATCCTGCGAAGACGTAATCACCTCGCCGCGTCGTATATCGCGGACCTTCTCGCCCAGTCCACAGGCGCTCAGTGTAGGCGTTGCAATATAGACCGGAACTTTCAGGGTTTTTGAGAGCATCGCCAGACCGCGCGCGTGATCGCCATGTTCGTGCGTGACGACGATCGCATCCAGACGCGTGGCATCCTCGCCTACTGACTGCATGCGCCTGGCCGTCTCGCGCGCGCTGAGACCGCAATCGATCAGCACGCGTGTCTCACCTGAGACCACGAGCGTCGCATTGCCTGAACTTCCACTGCCGAGAATGCAGATACGCATCGAGGGGACCTGTTTATTCGCTCTCTTTTTTATTGGATTCGAGGTGACGCGTCGTGTGCTCAATTATGCTGCCCGGCCCCTTCAGATCGGACGTCGTCGGAGCAGACAGCGACGCCTGGTCATCATGCGTCGGCATCGCAAGCGGAGGCGTATATCCCGGCATGGATTGCGCACTGTGCTGTGACGGCGGCGGTGAGGCAAGATACTGCTCGCGTTTGCGGTCGATCTCCCGTACCTTGAGATACTGCCCGATGCCTGAGCCGATCATCGAAAACGCCGGGATGAGCAACCAGAACCACCAGACGAAGCCCCCGGGGAAGAAACGCCAGACCGCCAGCGCGACCAGAATGAATCCGATGCCTGTAAAGACATTATTCGCCGCCCGCTCCATGCTCGGCGTTTTATCCTTCCGGTGACTACGCCGCCCTTCTTCAGTCTCCGGTTGCAGTTCGCCTGTCAATGCCTGCGGAACCAGACTCACATTCGCTCCGCACGAACGACAAAATTTCGTGCCCTCAACCCGCGCCGCACATCTTGGACAATACATTGGCAGATACTCCTTAAAGCAGTTTCCAGTGGGCAGTTTCCAGTGAAGAGAGGGCTGTTATCTATATTCATGGTTTCAAATTTAATAACTTGATGCTCACTGACATCAACCAGACTGGAAACTGGAAACTTCTTCCAACTGGAAACTGCCTGCTGCCTGCTGGAAACTACCCCATTTACAACCACTCCAGTCTCTCATACCTTTCACCGACGATGGCGAGGAAGAGAGCTTCGAGCGTGTTGAACTCCTTACCTTCGTGATGGAGCGTGCCACCTGTCGCCAGCTGGCCGATATCGCCGCGCCAGGCGATGCGACCGGCTTTGATGATGGCTACGTCATCGCACAGGCGCTCGACCGTCTCAAGCACGTGAGTGGTCATAAAGACCGTTCTGCCGCCCGCGACGAACCGGCGCAACCAGTCCTTGAGCATGGCGACCCCGGCCGGATCGATGCTTTCAAACGGTTCGTCCAAAAACAGGATCTCCGGACGATGGATGATGGCAGCGGCGAAGGCGACCTTCTTGCGCATCCCGGTGCTGAATTCTGAAAGCCGTTTTTTGGTCGCCGAAGTCAGGTCGAGCACAGTTATCAGTTCTTCGACGCGCTGCCTGGTCGTTGCTTCGTCAAGTCCGTACATTCTGGCATTGAAGGCCAGAAATTCGTGTGCATAGAGATGATCGAAGAGCGCCAGCCCCTCGGGCATGACGCCGATCCGTCGCTTGAGATCAACGCTGTCGGCATTGAACCCTTCTCCGAGCAGGTTGATCGCGCCCGACGTCGGGTCGATCAAGCCTGTCAGGCAACCGATAGTCGTGCTTTTGCCTGCACCGTTCGGGCCCAGAAATCCGAACAAACGGCCGGTCGGAACTCGCAGGGTCAGGTCGTCGACCGCCGTTAAATCGCCATATCGTTTGGTCAGATTTTCGATTCGAATCGCGAAATCGACCCCCGGCTGAGGGTCCTGCTGCGGAACCCGCTCCGGCGTCGTCTCCGGGATATTTGTTGGAACCTCGAGTGTTGGTTTCATGACGGTTATTATTAATATCAGGCTTTCAGACTATCTGTCCTTCGCGCCGGCGATAAGGTTGATCAGACTCTCGCGACGAGCATTGAGAGGCGTATCGATTATCTTCATGGTCAAGCCGAAAAAGCCCAGGCTGATCAGCAGAAATAACAATGGCGTCCACCAGAATCTCAGCAGCGCCTCTTCGCTGACCCGGTTCATGACGGCCATCATCGCCCAGAATGGTATCAGAATCCCGCCGATTACGACCACATTTCCGCCGAACGAAAGTCGATTATTCCAGATGGCGTCGAAATCGGCGTTCTTCGGTGAAAGTATCGACGTCCAGATGCCGAGCGCATTGAAAAGGAAGAGGCTCGCAAGCGACCCGCTGATGATCATGGCGAACATTCGCCAGCTCAGGGTCTCGTTGTTGTAAAACATGAGCCATAGAGCGAAGGCGACGCAGACGGTGACCAGACGCAGGGCCAGCGAAGCCAGGCTGCCGGATCTCAGCGCATCGCCGAACGCCACCGGCAGTATGGCATATCTTCTGATGCCTGCCTCGTCAAAGCCGAACAGGTTGAGCATGAGCGCGGCTCCCGCGGCAGCGCTCATGATGAAAAAGATCGCGATCGAGATGAAGAAGTAGCTGTTCTTGCTCTGTCCCGGAAATACGAACTTCCCCATGAGCACTATAATCGGCGAGGTGAGCAGACTGAAGCGGATCAGATTGCAGCGCATGTGATAGCGCAGCGATTTACTGACCATCGGTCCGTATCGCCTGCCGAAGAGATCGCCGAACTGATCGTAAAGATCGTTCCACTCCATCGTCCCCGCAGATGAGGCTTCGGTCGACTTCGGCTTCGTCTCGAGCTTCATTAATATCCACGCCAGGCCGCAGCACCAGATCAGAAGTAGGCTGGCGCCGCCGGCGATCCTGATGAAACCATCGCCCGCAATCATGGCGGCCGCCGCACCCGGCGGCGTCAGCTTGAGGAGATAATGGAGCACCGTCAGCAGAGCCGAACTCCGTGTCGCAGCCAGCGAAGCGATCAGCAGCGGGCCGAACGAAACGAGCAGCAGCACCAGCCCGCCCAGCAGAGCAGCTCCCCGGCGCGTCTGCATCATGATACCTACGATCGTGAGCAACAGGATCGTAACCAGATAATTGGCGGTAATGAAGAGCAGGACCGACGGCAAAGTCGTCAGAATCGTTCCCGCCCCAAGCCACACGAAGCCGACTGCTATTCCGAAAACGCCAGCAATAAACAGGAGCCAGGTCGGATCGAGCAGGCCGATGACGTGTCGGATGACGAAACGCTCGTGCCTGTTGAGCGGGTACCGGCGCAGCGAGTCCTCTGTAAATGCAGACCGCGGCCCGACGCCGAAAAGCAGACTCAGCCCAATGCCGTTGACGAACAGCCCCGCCAGCATGAGCTGCGCTATCGACTCGCCCCTGCCCAGCTCGATCGCCGCAATCGCTGTTCCTATTCCGCCCAGCAGAAAGAGCACCGAAAGCAGACCGAGCAGCAGATAGACTGCGAAGAGCAACGTCATCTTGCCGCTGCCGGTCCGCATATGCGCCCAGATCATGCGGTATCTCAACTTGACCAGCACCCAGAACTGGCTCGGAAATTCCTCTCGCTTGAATCCCTTCAGGAACGATTCCACGTTCTTAAGTCCTCCCGGACCACATCAGCAGTATAGCTGTGACCGGTCGATGCTGAAGCCATCCAGATTGCCCAGCACTGTCAGTGCCAGTTTATCCGGTTGAAAAATCTGATTGGCAATTCGCAGCAGGCCTTCCGGTGTTACAACCTCGAACTGTTCGATCACCTCTTCCGGCGGAATGTATCGTCCGAAATGCATCTCGTTGACAGCCAGCCAGCTCATTCGCGACGAACTCGACTCCTGATCCAGCCTGAATGATGTCTTTAATTGATTCTTGTTTCGCTCAAGCTCATCGGCTCCGACCGGCTCGGTCTTGATCCGCTCGATCTCGCGCATTATCGCCTCAATCGTCTCCCCGAGCTGCTCGGTCGATGCGCCGGCATAGATGCTTAAAAAACCGCAGTCGATATAGGCGCTGATCGAAGCGTCGATTGAGTAGACCAGGCCACGTTCCTCCCGGACCGACTGAAAAAGGCGCGAACTCATCCCGCCGCCGAGGATCAGCGTGAGCAGGTCGACTATGTAGCGGTCCTCGCTCACGGCCGAAGGAGACGGGAAACCAAGCACCAGGTGAGACTGCTCGAGGTCCGGCTTGTGACGCGGCGTGATCGGCGCCGAAAAGTCCGGCCGCTCCAATTCCAGCCGTCCGCTCCCACCCTCCATCCCGGCGAAATACTCGCTCGCCAGCTCGACCAGATGATCATGTTCCAGATTTCCCGCCGCCGCGATGATCATCCTCTCAGGGCGGTAACTCTCTTCATAAAAAGCCCGGACGCGCGCTGAATTGAACGTCGAAAGTGTATCCGGCGTTCCCAGAATCGGGCGGCCCAGCGGATGACCAGGATAGAAACTCTCGTAAAAGATATCGTAGACGATATCGTCCGGAGTGTCTTCCGTCATCTTGATCTCTTCCAGTATGACGTTGCGCTCCTTGTCGAGCTCCGTCTCATCGAAGGCAGGTGAGGTGACCAGATCGGCCGTCAGTTCAAAGGCGACCGGCAGGTGTTCATCCAGCACATGATTGGAATAACCGACCACATCGCGCCCGGTGAAGGCGTCGAAATTTCCGCCCAGCACATCCGATTCCGATGCGATCTGCGCCGCCGTTCGCCTGGTCGTCCCCTTGAATAAAGCGTGCTCGATAAAGTGCGACAAGCCATGCTGCGCCTCGCCTTCGTGCCGCGAACCGCCATTCAGGAAAACTCCGAAACTGACAGACCTGACATGCGCCATCTTCTCAGTCAATACTGTCAGTCCGTTTCCGAGCACCGTCTTGCGTACATACGCTCGCTTCCCGGCTTTCGGCCTTTTACCTTCTGAATTGGAATTCTTCTGCTTTTGCAACTTTGCCAACTGCCTGCTCCCCTGTCCATCATTGTTTACTGTAAACAGCCGTTGTCATCAATCGTTGACACAAATAAACCCATTGTCATCTATTTTTAACGAGTTTTATTAGAGTGCAACTTAAACGCAACTCACATCAAAAAGACTATCTCCTTTATTTTCAATAAATAGCATAATAACCGAATTCGTCGCCAGGCCAATGGCATAAGCATTGCTATTAGATCAGGTGTCAGAGAGAGGAACAGCGAAAAAAGCGTTCGACGATTGAACGGTAAAGAGCAAGCGAAGTTCCTCGAAGGTATCAATGAACAAAAGTTGATTGAAAAAATTATTACGAGTTAGAGAGAGGGGGAATCGCCCGGCAGCTCGAAAGTGGCGCCAAACCTCACTATAGCGCTTTTATCTGATGCGCTGGTCGGTTCTCCCCAGACATTGAAGATTTTGAATTTGGAGCGCAGCTCCTCGCGAGAATGTAACCGCCGGTTAAAGCAAGGACACGGGGGTCGGATTTAATCGACGGTTACAGCTTCGATTAGCAGGTTACGCCAGGCGGAGTACGGGGCACACTGTCTGGCGCAACCTGCTAATCGGCCGAAAGGCCTCGCAGTCGAGCGCCGATGAGCAGATTTGACAAGTTGGTGGTCGCCGGTTGAACGAAAACGGGGGTCGGAGTTCAAAGGGTGACCACACAATTCGGTTCGCAGGTTACGCCGCTCGAAGAACGGGGCACATCGGGCGACGTGACCTGCGAACCGGCAATTCAAAAGATCGTCGGTCGCAGTTTGATCGACTTTAATTGTAATCGTCAGCCGGAAAAGACACGGGGGTCGGATTTTGGTTGACGATTACTCTAACGATTCGCAGGTTACGCCATTCGGAGAACGGGGCACATCGGGTGACGTAACCTGCGGATCGGAACAAAAAGAGTTTTTGACAGATTTGGAGCGCAGCTCCTCGCGAGAATGTAACCGCCGGTTAAAGCAAGGACACGGGGGTCGGATTTAATCGACGGTTACAGCTTCGATTCGCAGGTTGCGTTACGCAGATACGGGGCACATTGCGTAACGCAACCTGCGAATCGGCCGTAAGGCCGCGAGTCGAGCGCCGAAAAAGATTTTGAAGGGTACGGGCCCAAGCCGTGCCGGCCATCGATCGAAACGGATACCCAAACCGGATTCGGATGGCACTGAGCCCTCACAAACGACCGCAAAATATACTTTGTCTTCTCCCGCTAATTGGACTTCTCCCACTTGAAGTCCGGGGCTCAAAATTTTCTTTGCAGCAGTTCAACATCGGGTCCTCACCCCAGCAACAATCAGGCCGTCAGCAGAGCAGTACCTGTTGACGGCCTGAAGCTGTTAATGAGTAGAAAGTAGAAAGTAGAAAGTATAAAGTATAAAGTACAAAGAAGTTAGCCGGCCGATGCAACGATTCTGTTTTGAAATTGACCGCCTTGCAAGCCTTTCTACTTTCTACTTTCTACTTTATACTATCTACCTACTCATCATTTTATGACTAAATTTCTTCACATCGCCGACATCCACCTGGGGATACGCCGGTATCGATCCGAGGAGCGGGCGCGTGATTTTTTCTTCGCGTGGCGTGATTGCATCGAGAAGTATGCGCTGGCTGAGAGGGTATCGTTTGTGCTCATCGCCGGGGACTTTTTCGATGCACGAAAGGTTGAACCGCAGGCGATGAATCACGCCATGCTCTGCCTGACAAAGCTACGCGATGCCGGGATTCCGGTGGTTGTGATCGAGGGGAATCATGACTGCCATGAAAGCGGCAACAGTTTCAGCTGGCTGCGCAGCCTTTCCCAGTGGGGCTTCATCAAGCTGCTCGAACCGGTCCATGAAGAGAGTGGTGTCATTCTCAAGCCGTGGGACGAGATTATGAGGAAAGGATCATTCATCGATATCGATGGAATGCGGATATTCGGATCGATCTGGTACGGTTCGACCGTCGCTCAGGCGCTCCCCGGCCTGGTCGATCAATTGAGGCAGCACCATGATGATAACCTCTTCAACGTCATGATGCTGCACACAGATGTCGAGGGGCAGCTCAACCGGCCGATCCCCGCGCTGCCGGTCGCCAGGATCGAAGAGCTCAAATCGTATATCGACTATCTGGCGCTCGGTCATACACACAAGAATTTCGAGATTGACGGTTGGGTCTACAATCCGGGTTCGCTCGAAGCCTGCAGCGTCGACGAATTCGCCAACATCCGCGGAGCGTATCTGGTCGAGGTGAGCCAGGGCCGGCATACAGCCGAGCTGAAGCGCGACTATCATCAGCGGCCGGTCATCAGGCTGGGTTTCGATGTCAGCGGGCGATCAACGCCGGAAGAACTGCATGATGCGCTCTTCGATCAGCTGCGCCGCGAAATAAGAGCGCACAATCCGGATGAGACGGATGCTCCGGCGCCGGTGGTCGAGCTGTCGCTGCGCGGACACCTCGGATTCAAAAACGCGCTGCTCGAAATCAACCGGCTGAGGGACGAGATCGGATCGGAATTCCGTCCGCTGTTGACGCTCGTTCGGAATCAGACGATACCGGTCGAATATGCCGTGGCCGCGGGGGTGAGTGAGCATGTTTCCCGGGTTGAGCGCGAACGCCGTGTGATCGAAGATCTGATCGCCCGGGACAGCCGTTTCGGCGGGCAGGCCGCCGCGCTGGCCGGACTTGTTCTTGAGGCCAAGAGGCTGGCTTTGACCGGCGAAGAACCCGCCCGGGTTGTCGAGATGATCGAGCATCGGATGACCCAGTTGCAGGCTGCGGCGGTTGAGAATTGAGCTAATTCACCTTTCCAGCAATCTTTCTTCTGGCATTTTCGGCCAACTTCGTCGAAAATGGCCCCCTCAGAAACGCAACCGACCCTCAAGGTAGTGATTCTTCTGACTTTCAACTTTAACTTTTAACTTTCTACTTTCTACTCCATGACCACTGTCTTCGTTATCGCCGCAATTCTGTTGCTGATACAGAGCCTTCTGGCCCTGGGAGCCGGCCTGCGGTTTGCGAGGTATGTGGGCCGGTCGCGGATGATGAGGCAGAACCGGTATCAGCCCAAAGCGGTATTGATCGTGCCCTGTAAGGGGTTGGATCATGATCTCGAAGAGAATCTGCGCGCATTGATGGTGCAGGAATACCGCGAATATGAAGTCATCTTCGTGACTGAGAGCGAGAAAGATCCGGCTCATGCGATCATCTCTCGACTGATCAAAGGGAGCCGCCGATCTGCGTGGATGGTCATCGCCGGAGAGGCCAGGGACCGCGGGCAGAAAGTGCATAATTTGAGCGCAGCGCTTGAGATGCTCAACACGGTGGATCGCCGCGCTGAGGTGCTCGTCTTTGCCGATTCCGACGCCAGGCCCGCTCGACACTGGCTGTCGGAACTGGTCGCCCCTTTGGGAGACAAGCGAATCGGTGCGACGACTGGTTTTCGCTGGTTTTTGCCTGACGGCAGGGGCGCGGGTTTAGGAACCAGGTTCGCGTCCGCCCTGCTTTCGGTCTGGAATGCGAGCGCGCTGGCACTGATGGGAGAACGATCGGGGTTCGCCTGGGGCGGCAGTCTGGCGATCAGGCGCGAGAATTTCGACAAACTGGAGATCAAACGGCGTTGGCAACGCGCTGTCAGCGACGACTACGTCCTGACCAGCGCCATCAGGGAATCAGGCCAGCGAATCAAATTCGTGCCGATGTGCCTGGTCGCCTCGCCCGTCAAGGTGGGACTGCGTGATCTGCTGGAATTCACTACGCGACAGATACGCATCACTCGCATCTATTCTCCGCGCGTCTGGAAATTCGCATTTTCAACTCACGGATTTTACAACCTGACGTTCTGGGGAGGCCTGCTCTGGCTGATTGCGGCGAAATTGACCGGAGCGGTGACCTCCAACCTGTCTGGTCTGCTGGCGTCGATCTTCCTGCTCGGGTCGATATCGGGTGTGATCCGCGCGATACTGGCAATGCGGATGATGCCGGGACACAGTGATAGAATCAGCGGACAGCTCTGGGCACACGTCCTGCTCGGCCCGCTCTCTTCCCTGCTCTATTTGTATAATTTCATCGCATCGGCTATGAGCAGACGGATTACCTGGCGTGGGATCGGATATGAAATGATCTCGCCGAACGAAACTGTCGTCCTCCAACGAACCCGTCCGCAGGCTCCGACCGACCCTTTCCTTCGCGCGGAATATCAAAGAAAAGCCTCCGTCAGGTCATCGACCAGGAAATAGTTTGCCGTTTTGAAAGATACAGCACCTGCCAGCCACCAAATGCTGTGTTTTAAATGACTTGACTTGACAATAACTATATTCGACAATTTCCGGACGTAGCATCGTTCAATAGACACCACGAGAAGCCTCAAACAGGCTCAAGCTGGGATCGAAAGAAATGTAAGTGGTGCATTTCCCTTTGAAGCCTCCGCAGATCGCGGGCGAAGACCGGGTAGCCGGCCGCAGGCGACGGTGGATGGAGCTGTCGAAAGGCGGAAGATTTATGAAGAAAGTAGTCAATTTGCTGATGGCCGGGTACGTTATGAGCCTGATCGCCATTGCACCGGCATCGACTGGAAGTCAATCGCAGTTCATCGTCGAGGCATCCAATCCGCTGGCATTCATTGCCGGAACGGTCAAGGATGATAAAGGCGCGCCGCTTTCGGGAGCGATTGTGGCAGTTCTTGAACCGCAGCCGCGCGGGAAAGAGGTGACGAGCGTTCGGACTGATATGGCCGGGAAGTTCTCCGCCGGTGTCGCTCCCGGGACTTACCGATTGAGAGCCACGGCGACCGGGTTCGCATCGCTCCTGACGAGGGTGCGTCTCGAACGGCCTGTCCGGATGAACTTCGATTTCGCGCTCAAGCGCACTGACACACTGGTTCAGAAGCGCGGCGACAGCGACGATTACCGCTGGATCGCACGGAGCGTTCCGCGTCACGCAATGAACCTGCAGGAAGCCGCCGCCGAGCCAACTGAAGCCGATAAAATCGCATCGACCTCCTATCCGAACCCGGATGACAAGGCCAGGGGTCTGGTCACACTGCCGCTGCATTCATTTCACGGCATGGCCCAGTTTATGGCCGTCGGTTCAAGTGGGTCGTCCTTGCTGCCCGGCCCTCAATTTTTCGGAACGAACTTCGCGCTTTCGGGAATGATCGGCGACTCGGTCGAGATGGCGATCATTGGACAGCGCGGAATGGGCAGTCTGGCGCCGCAAAGATTTTCGGCTATCGCCACCGTGCGGCCATCAAACGCTCATCAGGTCACGGCTGCTGTAGGTTATGCGCATATGGCGGTATCGAGGAAGATGGCGCCATCGATCGATCAGCTTGGTCCCTTCGAAGCGGGCCAGTTGAGTAATCAGATCGGCCAGACCGGATCCGCGTCAAAGACCGAGAATATCGGCATCGACCAGCTTTCGGTCTCAACGATCGCTTCATGGCAGGTATTCCAGCCGCTGCTCGTCATCTACGGATTCGACTACTCAAGCTTCATCGGATCGGCCGGCAGCCGGCGTGACAGCATATTGCCGCGGTTTGCCGTTCAGTACGCGCCCTCCGCAAGGGTTCGGCTCAATGCCGCCGTCACTCCCGGAACCGATCGGAACCGGCAATCACTGGAAAGTTACACGACCGAAAATCTGCAGGCCGGTTTCGAGACCACGATGCCTGAGATCGCCTTCAACGATTCGCCGATCATCGATCGCAGCCGGCGTTTCGAGACCGGAGTCAGCCGGCTCTTCGGAGATGGGTCATCATCGATCGAGGCCACGGCTTTTTACGATCTGATCTCGGGCCATGGCGTTGGACTGCTTGCCCTGCCTCTCGAGGCCTCGCCTTATACGCAGGCGGCTTTTCAGCAGGTGGCGAACCGTGTCACGGCGATGAACGGCGCAGCGCGTGGCATGCGCGTCATGTTCCGGCGACAGGTCAGCGATCACCTCACCGCATCCGCCGGTTACAGCTTTGGCCGCGGTACGCATTTCAACAACCGTCCGATCGAGACGCTCTCGCCGGCGGAGATCTTCCGCGGCGGATTCTTCCAGGTTGCGACCGGAAAACTTGATCTCGATTTTTCGGGTGAAACCGGCACGCGGGTTTCGACTGTGATCAGGCTTTCGCCTTCTGCAGTCGTCTTCGCCATTGATCCCTTCGCGGGCCAGATGAGCGTCTACGATCCGAATATCAATATATATGTTACGCAGGACCTGCCGAGCTTCGGGCTTCCGGTTCGCTGGCAGGCAATCGTCGACGTCCGCAACCTGCTCGATCAGGCCAGCGGAATCGAGGACGGAAATGTTCAATTGATCGCGGCCAGAACCCGACGGACCGTCCGCGGGGGACTGGCGTTTCGCTGGTAGCATTGCAGCAAGTTGCAGTACAGGCGGGAGATACGAAAAGTCGTGGAACCACAGGCGGGAACAACCAGGGTCAGGACGCGCACCATATTGCTGCTCTTCATTGCCTTTCTGGCATTGGCAGGCAGTGCGTTCAACCTGCGTGACCGTATTAATCAGAAGGAGGTCCCGACTGATGGTGTAGTCTGGAGGGATGATTCGCAGCTTGGGGTAGTGGCTGAATCGATCGAGCCGGCAGTCCCGCTTCGAGAGCGGATATTCGAAAAGGCGACGTGCTGATCGGCATCAGCACTACCGGATCAGAGCCTTTCGAAGAGGTGCTGGAAGCCAGACACGTCCAGATCTATCTCGACCAGACGAAAGACAACATCCAGCAAGGCCTGCCGCTGACGCTCAGCTACTGGATCGAGCGCCGTAACGACACGGGTGAGATGACTATCCGCGAAGGGATTGCTGATCTCGACCAGCTCGAGATGCGCGATACGAACCAGTTGCGGGGGCTCTATCTGGCGATCATTGGACTGATCTACCTGGGCATCGGATTATACGTTCTCTTCAAGCAGGGCGGCGCCCCATACGTCGCGCATTTCTTCGTCATCTGCCTGCTCGCGTTCATCGTTCACGCATACAGTGCGACTGAGGAATTGAGGACTCAGTTCGACAAAGCCGTCGATCTGACCGACACGCTGGCGTTGCTCATGCTGGCGCCGGCATTCATCCATTTTGCGGCGATCTATCCTGCCAGATATCACCTCTTTTCGCGGCGCCGCTGGCTGTCGTTGCTGCTCTACATTCCATCGGCGATTCTGGTGATAGCCGAGGTCTGGCTGCGGTTTGATCAACTGCGAAGCCTGCTGCCGGTCTCCGGGGCTAACATTCGCGCGCTGCTGTCTCAAACCAATCTGATCGTCTTCACCCTGTCACTTCTGATCAGTTTCGGATTATTGATCAGGACTTTCCTGCGCGCCCGGTCCTCGATGGTGCGCCAGCAGTTGAAATGGGTGATCTGGGGACTGGGTTTCGCGTCGATCGCTTTCGCGGCCTTCTACACCCCGTCCTATCTTGCGACGGCCTCGATTTCGAAGCTGCTGCAATCTATGGCGTTCGCTCCGCTGATTCTGATCCCACTGACGCTCGGATATTCGATCGTCAAGTATCGCCTCATGGATGTCGATGTGGTCATGCGACGATCGTTCGCATACATCATCGCAACGCTCTCGGTCGCGGTGGTCTTCGGATCGATCATGGCCGCAAGTTATGAGTTCCTGCGGCCGATAGTGACGCAGGAAGCGACGGTCCTGATCGCGGCGATCACGATGTCCGCTCTGGCGATGCTCTTCGCTCCGGTCAAGAACTGGGTACAGGAGCGAATCGACCGGATGTTCTACGGCGAAAAGTACGATTACCGCGTTACGCTACAGGATTTCGGCCGCACACTTTCGTCGACAACCGAGCTTCCGGTGCTGCTCGACAGCCTGATGCGCCGGTTGAAAGAGGTGCTTTCAGTTGACAAACTGGCGATCTTCATCGAAGACAAGCACGATCCTTCCGGTTTCAGACTGGCGCGAATCGAAGGGGCCGGTCCTCTAATCGAGCTGCCTGTCGATTTTCTCCGGATTTTGCGCGAGCACAGCGGGGCTACCGGCATCGTCCGTGTCGACAATCTCGAGTCGGACGATGAGCCGGCTGAAGATGAATTGCCGGTCAATTCGTATCGCCACTTCAGTTATTACGTGCCCTGTGCGGTGCGCTCGCGGGTCGCTTCGATCCTCGCGCTCGGCCGGACGAGCGAAGGTGCGCTGCTCTCGTCCGAGGATACTGATCTTCTGCAGGCAATTTCCGGCTATGTCGCCGTGGCGATCGAAAACGCGCTGCTGCTGGAAGAGCAGGCGCAACGCGCTGACGAACTGGCGCGACTCAAGGACTTCAACGAGAACATCATCGAATCGATCAATGTCGGGGTCATGGTGATCAACCTGCACGGAAGAATCACCAACTGGAACGGCGCGCTCGAGGATATATACGGGCTGAGGCGCGAGGAAGCAATCGGCCATCGCATCACCGAAGTATTTCAGGCCGAGATGCTGCGCGCTCTGCGGGCTTTGATGGAACGATCGAAACTGCTGCCGGGCGAGCCGATCAATATCTATAAATTCCGCGCCAGCTCAAATGACGGCCGGGATTTGACGCTCAATATTTCGCTCGCCGCATTGCAAAGCAAGACCGCCGAGTTCGAAGGGACACTGATCGGGATCGAGGATGTGACCGAGCGAATCCGCCTTGAAGAGCAGCTACAGCAGTCCGACAAGCTCTCATCGATCGGATTGCTGGCCGCCGGCGTGGCTCACGAGGTCAACACGCCGCTGACGGGCATCTCCTCCTATTCGCAGATGCTCATGCAGCAGATCCCAGAGAACGATCCGCGCCACCAGCTGCTCGAAAAGATCTATCGCCAGACCTCCCGGGCTTCATCGATCGTCAACAACCTGCTCAATTTCTCGCGCGTCAGCGACGCGCGGTTCGCCCCCGTCGATTTAAACCGCGTCATCGACGATACCATCCAGTTGCTCGATGCCCAGCTGCGCAATACCCGGATCGAAGTCTCACGACGCTATGACGAGCAACTGCCATCGGCGCCGGGGAATGCTCCGAAACTGCAGCAGGTCTTCATGAACCTGATCCTCAACGCACGTGATGCGATGCCGGAAGGCGGATTCCTCGAGATCGCGACCGACACTCGTGAGGAATCGATTCAGATCAGCTTCCGTGACAATGGCGTCGGCATCAGCGCCGAGAACATGGCGCGCATCTACGATCCATTCTTCACCACTAAACAGATCGGCAAAGGCACAGGACTTGGCCTGGCCGTCAGCTACGGCATCATCCAGGATCACGGCGGCCATATCACAGTCGAAAGCAAACCCGGCGAAGGCACAATCTTCATGATCACCCTCCCCTTGATTACCGCTCGCCAGCAACTGGCCACCGCCAGCGATTGAAAAGTAGAAGAAGTTTCCAGTTTCCAGTATTCTGGAAGGCGTGAGTTTATTCCTGTGAGCAGGATTACGATTGATAGCAGCAAAGCGTAGAGGAACGACTGGAAACTGGAAACTTCTTTTACTGGTAACTATTTCCTCCGGCGACGTATCAATTTCTCAGTCTCGACGCTTCCGAAAACTACACAACTGAGCAAAATACAGACCGCGAATTCGTAGGGTGAGAGTGAGACAGTACGGAAGAAGCCCTGCAGCACCGGCACATAGACCAGCGCCACTTGCAGCAGGAATGTGAGCATGACCGCGCCGAGCAGCGCCGGGTTCGAGAAGAAGACTCCCTGATGAAAGAGTGAGTTGCGCTCGGAGCGAATCGCAAGCACGTGAGCCATCTGCGAGAGAGTGAGCGTTGTGAAGAGCATCGTCTGCCAGGAATGGATATTCGCCTGCCAGTACCACCAGCCCATGCCGAGCGAGAGCACCCCCATCAATAGGCCTATCAGAATGATATGTATTCCCAGACCGTGAGCGAAGATGCTTTCCGCGGGCGGATGGGGTGGGCGCTGCATTACATCCTCTTCAGCCGGCTCGACCCCCAGCGCGAGCGCAGGCAGGCCGTCGGTGACCAGGTTCATCCACAGGATCTGCAGCGGCAGCAACGGCAAAGGCATTCCCAGCAGCGGGGCCAGAATCATGACCCATATCTCGCCCGAATTGGTCGTCAGGATGTATTTGATAAACTTGCGGGCATTGTCATAGATGACCCGCCCTTCCTTTACAGCCGCGACGATGGTGGCGAAATTGTCGTCGAGCAGCACCATATCGGCTGCCTCTTTGGCGACATCGGTTCCGGTGATCCCCATGGCAATGCCGATATCGGCTTTTTTCAGGGCCGGTGCGTCATTCACGCCGTCGCCTGTCATGGCGACGATATGGCCTCGTTTCTTGAACGCTTCAATGATATTAAGTTTGTGTTCAGGAGAGACCCTGGCAAAGACAGTCACCTTCTCGACCTGTTCCGCCAGCTCATCGGCAGACAATTCTGCCAGATCGGGCCCGGTCAGAATCGCTTCTCCGGTTGTAAATCCGATCTCAAGTGCGATCGATTGCGCCGTCAGCGGATGGTCGCCTGTGATCATGATCGGATGGATGCCCGCGGTCTTACAGGTCGCGACGGCATCCCGAACTTCCGGCCTTGCCGGATCGATCATCCCGAACATGCCGACGAAGATCAGTTCGCGCTCGAGCGTTTCTTCACTTGCCTCACCCGGAAGCTTGTCGAGCGGCCTGAAGGCGACACCCAGGACACGCATGCCGTTCGCCGCCAGCTTGTCGTTGACCTCTATGACCTTCTGCCTCCATCGATCATCCAGCGACTGCCGGGCGCCATTTACCCAGACCTCTGTGCAAACATCAAGCAGACTGTCGACAGCGCCCTTGGCGAAGGTGATGTAGGAGCCTGAAAACAGACCGTCTTCGCCCCACATTTCGTGATCAAGCCCTTCGGGCGGAGACGATGGCAGTGCATGGGCAGTAGCCATGCGTTTGCGTTCCGAGGAGAAGGGTACCTCGCTCAGTCGCGGCATGACCGCTTCTAGATCGTCCTTCAATAATCCGAATCGACCGGCAGCCAGCACCATGGCGGCTTCAGTCGGATCTCCTATCGCTTCAAATGCCTCGGGCCCCTCTTCTTTGCGGTTGAGGCGGGCGTCATTGCACAAGGCGCCGCCAAGCAGCAACAGCGCAAATGCCGGGCTACCCGGTGGAAGACCCGCTTGAGCCGCACTCCGTGAGAGCTCAGTCATCCCCGAACGATCATCAGCGATATTGAAGACCGACGCAGTCATCCGGTTTTCGGTCAAAGTGCCGGTCTTGTCCGAACAGATGACCGTGACGGACCCGAGCGCTTCGACGGCAGGAAGTTTACGGATCAGAGCCTGACGCTTGAGCATCCGTTGAGCGCCAAGCGCCAGCGCGATCGTCACCACCGCCGGCAACCCCTCGGGAACCGCGGCGACGCCGATACTGACCGCCGTCAGAAACATGAGCTTGGTCTCTTCGCCACGGGCCAGACCAAGCGCGAGGATCAGACCAACCAGCAACAATGCCGCAACCGCCAATCGTCGACCCAGATAATCCAGACGCAGTTGCAGCGGAGTAGGCTCGCGATCGATGTTCTGGATCAGTGTGGCAATCCGCCCCAGCTCTGTCTCCATACCAATCGATGCGACCAACGCCTTGCCGTGTCCGTATGCAACTATGGTCCCCTTGAAAGCGAGGTTGCGGCGATCACCCAGAGGCAGATTATCTCCTGTCAACGGCCCGATAATCTTTTCGACCGGGACCGATTCGCCTGTCAGAGCGGCTTCCTGCGTCCTCAGGCTGACGCTCTCGATCACCCTGCAGTCCGCCGGCACCAGATTGCCCTCCTCCAGCAGAATGATGTCTCCCGGAACAAGCGTCGTGGCCGAAACCTCCACCACATTCCCCTCACGGACAACCCTCGCCAACGGCACCGCCAGTTTCTTGAGCGCCGCCATCGCCTTTTCGGCACGGTATTCCTGGCTGAATCCGAGGATCGTGTTGAGCAGAACGATGGCCGTGATGGCCGCCGCATCCTTGTAATCGCCAAGCACGGCCGAAATCACTGCCGCAACGATCAGAATCAGGACCATCACCGAGGTCAGTTGCTCCCAGAGTATGCGCCATGGATTCTTGCCGCCTCGCTCGATCAATTGGTTCGGACCATAACGAGCCTGCCGCTGTTGCACTTCAGCTTCATCCAGCCCCCGATCGATATTCGACCCGAGTTCCTGCAATGCCTCGTCAACAGTCTTCTGATGCAAGGTCCCTACTCCATCCTCTGACATTGTATTAATGATCCACCTGTTCAATAACGATAAACAGCCGCGATTACTCCGTTGCCCGGAACTTCATCCGCAGCCACCGAATAGACTTTGCCGTTATTCAGCAATGTATACAATGCGGCGAAATCGAGCAGATCGTTATCGGAAGACCTGGCGGATTCGTGCAATGTGATGGCATTATTTTGCGGATCGAACAATCCCCATCGCTGAATGCCGACAGGGACAAAGATGGACTCGATCTGGCCAGTATAAGCTGCAGGCACAACCGCCTCCAATTGACCTGAAGCCCGGCCCGTCCCGATCATCTGCTCAAATTTCTCCCTGGCTTCATTTCGACTGCTGCGAAGCGCCGGCTGCACGATCTGCCATGCCTTCTCTCTCAATTCCTCATCCCGCACCTGATCGGGATTGCCCGGTATTCCCTCATCAACCAGGTTCCGGTAAGTATTGACGCTTTTATACAATGGCAGGATCGAGGAAACTCCCGCCAGAACCAGCGGGCCCGTCTCATTTTTCAACACATTCTGCAGCCCCTTATCAACCTCGCTCAGATATTGTTTGATGCGTTTATAAACATCCTCTTTGCCAAGCCCCTGGCCATGGAAGACCGCTGAGCGCGCGGCGCCGCTCGACGGTGCTCGCGTATGGAACTGCTGCTGCTCCTCAAAATCGTACCTCGCCAGTATCTCACCAATATTTTCCGGAACATCATCGAGTTTGACTTCACTAACACCGTATCCTGTGGCCTCCAGCAGGCGGACGCTCTTCTGACTTGCCGCCAGAATGAAGTAGCGTTGATCGTCCGCCAGCATCTGCCAGAGTGGCTTGAGATGAAACCGCTCTCCCACGACCAGTGTTTCGATGAAATTGAACGGAAGACAGTGATAACGAAAGAGGTGCGGCGACAGGTACATTGCCAGGCCGTCGCTTTGAAATTTCCAGAATGTCGGATCGTAGAGTAATTTATGCGCTGGTGCGAGCAGCGCTCTGACATCAGTCGAGCGCATACCGTTTGCAATGAGTCTCTGTTCTGCGTCAGCAAGCATGTTTTTAAAGCGAATCGGGTCCTGTCCGGTCTCGGGTATATGCCGGTGAGTCGACATATAAAGCGATATGCATGGTCCTGCTGTCGCTTCCATTAACATTTTCATTTCTTCCGCTGCCAGTATTGACATGATCGTACGCCCCTTTCTTCGGATCTCAGGGATTATTTTTACAGGCGGTGCTGATATCGAAACTGAAGGATCGCTGAAACTATAATAATGATACTTCCCGCGCGGGCACATCACAACCCGATGAGATTTCAGTTTCGTGGATTGTGGATCTTTCCCGGATGACAGGGCCAGTTCACCGGCGGTTGCGGGCTCACAAATGATGCTGGTGTGCATGCAAGAAAAACGGCGATACTGTACAATCGGAACCAATCTTTCCGAATTAAACGTAAAACAAGAGGAACCGAAACCATGAAAAAAGCCCGGGGCTGTGTTTCTGTCGTAATGTTCTGCCTGTTGCTGCAAGTAACAGTCATTGCCGGAGGGCTGCGCGCGGGAACCGCCAGGGTCGAGATTACCCCGCCCGTGGGGTACGTCATGGGCGGATATGCCAATCGCAAAAGTCCTTCAACCGGCGTTCATGATCCGCTCTACGCGACAGTTCTGGTCTTAAAATCCGATGAAATGACAGTGGCGATGGTGAGTTGCGATCTGCGTTCATTTCCATCCGAGCGGGTCGTCAATGAAGCGCGCCGCCGCAAACTAGCGGATCATGTTCTGATCTCGGTCACGCACACCCATTCGGGGCCGATGACGTGGGAGGACAAAACTTGGCCGAGTCGCGATAGTTCGTGGTACGCCGAAACTGAAGACAAGATCCTCAGAGCGATTGAAGAGGCATCTGGCAGGCTCTTTCAGGCGCGCATCGGCTCGGGATTCGGCGAAATCTATCTGGGTCACAATCGCCGGCTTGTCAGCCAGGACGGAAAAACGACCATGCTCTGGCGTAACGCCGAGCGACGGGCAACTGCTCCGATCGATCCGGCCGTCGGGGTCATCCGCGTCGATGATGAAACGGGATCTCCGCGGGTGGTCCTCGTCAACTATGCCTGTCATGCGGTCGTGCTCGGCCCCGATAATCGAATGATCTCGGCCGATTATCCAGGCTATCTGGCGCGAAAGATCGAAAGCGAATTCCCGGGCGCGCTTTGCCTGTTCATGCAGGGTGGGGCCGGCGACATCAATCCGTATCTGGACAAACAGCCTGTCGATCAGAACGGGTTCGGCGAGGCCGAAAAGTTGGGACACGCGCTTGCCGCTGAAGCGACAAAGGTTCTCAAACGGATAAAACCCCAGGCGATCGAGGAAGGATCGATCAGCGCGATCGCCGAGAACATCGAATTTCGCGATCGGTGGGATGCTCATAAGACTGTGCGGACCGGCCTGACGACTCTCCTCATCAACCGGCGGATCGGCATTGCGACAATGCCGGGCGAACCTTTCGTCGAGCTTCAGATCGCTCTTCGCGACAAGGCCGAACTCTCCGGCGTCTTTCTTTTCGGATACACATACAGCAACGGCGGCGAATGGGCCGGATACATCCCGACAATCAAAGCTGCGGCCGAGGGCGGATATGGCGCCGACTACAACACACGAATCGAGGTCGGAGCTGGCGAGGCGATCGTCGATCGCGCCGTGGTCAACATCTTCAAGTTGATGAATGTTTTGAAGACGACGCCGAATCAATAACAGACGGAGAAAACCTATGTCACGATTTTTCCTGATCGCGCTGATGATAATGACACTTGGCGGATCGGCGAATCCGCAATCGACGAGATTCTCGGCCGGCGTCGCGCAGGTCGACATCACCCCTCCGCCCGGCGTCGAGCTCTGGGGATACACCAACCGGACTGGACCGGCCGTTTCAACGCTCGATCCGCTATACGCGCGAATACTTGTTATCGATGACGGTCGAACGGCGGTCGCCGTGGTCACGCTCGATCTGGGCCGCACCTTCGGCAAAGCTCAGATCGAAAAGGTAAAAGAGCGCGTCAGTCGCGATTATCACGTCAACGATGTCATGCTCATCGCCTCGCATACCCATTCGGGGCCGGCGATCGAGGACGGTTACGATGGCGGAAAGCTCCCCGAATGGGAAGCGCGCGCGCTCGACCTGATTTCAAAGGCTATCGGAGACGCTCGCGCAAGCATGGCGCCCGCGAAAATAGGCGTCGGCATGGGTCAGGCGATCATCGGGCACAACCGTCGCGTGGTCCAGTCGGACGGCAGCGTCAAAATGCTCTGGCGCAACTCGACGGGCCAGCAGACAGGGATGATCGACCCGGTAGTCGGCGTCATCCGCGTCGACGACCGTCAAGGCAACCCTCTGGCTATCCTTGTCAATTACGCCTGCCATCCGGTCGTCTTCGGCCCCGACAATCTGCGATACTCCGCCGATTTCCCCGGCGCGATGGCGAAAACCGTCGAAGAGAGCTTCGATAACAGACCGGTCACATTTTTCATCCAGGGAGCTCCCGGGGACATCAACCCGCTGCTCGACAAGACACCGCTGGCCGAAAACGCCGATGAGCTGAAGATCGCCGTCGGCCGCGCGCTCGGACGTGAAGTCGCCCGCGTCGCGAAATCGATCAGGACTGAAACGCCTGCGTCACCCGAAATCGCATTCCTCAGCGAAGAACTGACCTTCAAAAACCGGTGGGATGTCGCAAAGCTGCGGTCTCAATTGACCACTGCTTTCGGGCCGAGACTGGCCGCCAGATACCAGCGCTACATCACCGAAACAATCATCGCTCCCGTGACGACTCTGGTCATCAACAAACAGATTGCAATCGTCGGACTGCCCGGGGAGCCATTCGTCGGACTGCAACTCCTGCTCAAGCAGCGTTCTCCCCTGGCAACGACATTCATGGCCGGCTATACGAACGGCTATTTCGGCTATTTTCCCGCGATCCGCGATGCGACTTCAGGAGGTTACGGCGCAAACACCATCGTCACCCGCGTCGAGGTCGGCGCCGGAGAGAGAATGGTCGACCGCGGTCTGATCCACATCTATCGCATACTTGGAAAATTGAAAGATAAACCCGAACAGCCTTTATCAAGCAGGCAGTAGGCAGTGGGCAGCGGCCTACTTAAAAGGAGACACCACCATGAAAATTCCGACCCTTCTAACTTTTGTCATACTGCTGATCACCGCCTTCGGCATTCAAGTCGTCGCGCAGGATCGCGTTGAAGAATGGCATGGCAAGACAGTCATGGTCTTCACCCCGCACCCCGATGACGATCTGTTCGGCTGCGGGGGCACCCTTGCCCGTATGGCCCGCAACGGCAACAAGATCATCATCGTCATCTATACCAATGACAACAAGGGATCTTTCGACCAGGGGAAGACCAGCGAGCGGCTGGCACGCATCCGCAAAGCCGAGGAAGAGGCTGCGATGGCGACTCTCGGAATCCCCAGGGAGAACATCACCTGGCTCGGATACGACGACGGTGAACTTGAATACGCCCCCCAGAAACAACTCTGCGGCCAGGCCACTAAACTGATTCGCCAGTATCGGCCGGACGTAGTTTTCAGTATCGATCCCGGCGATCTCTATGAACGCTGGCACAAGACCGATCACCGCATGGCAGCGTTTATGACGCTCGATGCCATTCGCGCCGCCGAATTCCACCTCTACTATCCCGAACACCTTCTGACTGACGGCCTGCAACCACACAAAGTGCCGCTGCTCATGTTCTACTACGCCGCAACAGAGGCGAATTACTGGGTCGATATCACAGACGAGATCGAACGCAAGATCGAAGCCGTCACAAAACATGTCAGCCAGTTCGAGCCTTCAATCAATAAATATCGCCCGGACTGGGATCCAAATGACAAAGCGAGCTTGAAGGAATATATGAAGGGGCGCGCGACCAAAAAAGACGGCCGCTTCGTCGAGGCATTTCGACGAGCGACCGGATTCAATCAGCAGTAACATTTAGCATCCTGTTTCCAGATGTGACTGCTCAGCTTATGAAGGCGAATATGGAGTGCGGCGGCCCGGCGCCGCTTTAGTATTGAATTTTGCCAATGCTGAAAGTATTACTAAAGCGGCGCCGGGCCGCCGCACTCCATATTCGCCTTCATAAGCTGAGCAGTTACATCTGGAAACTAGTTCTTACTGGAAACTTCTTCCCTTCCCGGCAGATCCTTGTCCGCCCTGGCCCACGCTTTGATGAATCTGGCGTAATTTTGAGTGGCGTCAGCATTACGGCCAAGGGCCTTTTGCGCCTGCATGAGGCCGTAGTAGGCGCGACCGCTGCCGGGATCGCGTTCGAGCGCGGCATTGAAGAACTGCTCGGCATCGTTCCATTGCTTGAGAGCCAGGGAGATGTTCCCTGCCACCTCCTGCATTGGAACCGGATAGAGCGGCGGCTCGGAGTAACCCAGATTGATCTCTGCCTCGATCGCTTCCCTGACCGTCGCGATCGCTTCATCGGTTTTGCCCTGCAGAGCGAGCAGGCGGGCCCTGGCATCGAGAGGCGCGACGATCAGGGCTCGCAACAGCATCGACTGGCGGCCGTGTTGCGGGCGGTCTTTGGTCTTGTCGAATCGATCTTTCAGCCAGGCGACCTCGCGTTCCAGCACATCAAGCTGCACCTGAGCAGCGACCGCATCACGCATGCCGATCTTCGCCACCAACTCGGCGTAATACCGCCATGCCTTGAAAACCTCGAACGGTCCTTCTTGCGGCAGCATCTTCGTATTCAGAATCTCGTCCCATTTTTCGAAGCGAACCAGAGTGCGGAGCATCGCCAGCCGGCCTTCAAACACCGTCCGCGATCTGACCTCGGCCGGGTCGGCATCGAGGCTCAAGAGCTGCTGACTGACGCGAACGGCGTCCTGATAACGTCCCTGGTAACCGTAGACCATGGCAAGGAAATGGACATTGTGCCCGTATGGCCCGGCCGCGTGGTCCGAGGTCTCGTTGTTTTCGCGAATCCATGCGCGATCGACTTCAGCAGATCCCTCGAAGGCCTTCGCCGCATCATCCCATCGATCGACGTGAACATAGGTGTGACCGGGCATGTGAACCGCGTGGCCGACCTTCGGAGCAAGCGTCCCATAGATGTCCGCCGAGGGGACTCCGTCCTGCGGTCGCGGCCCCGATTCGGTCGCGTGGATCATGTAATGATGCGCGGCCAGATGCTTCGGATTTCTGGCGAGCACAAGCTGGCAGAGTGCGATCGCTTCGACAGTGCCGGGTTCCGGCGTCCCGTCACGCTTGTATCCCGACATCGAGGCGAGGGCCAGAAAGAGCCTGGCTTCGAGGTCGTCGGGGTACCGGGCCACAATCTTTCGCAGGCCCTGACGATAACTTTCGCTCGCGCCAAGAAACCCATTGTTCTGGACATTCGATTTTTCACCATTGTAACGGGCATCGACGGCTTCGATATACAGTCGCTCGTGCTCGCTTACACCTGAGACCAGTTCCTTCGCCCGTTTGAGCCCTTCATTCCGGCGCTTGTCATTGACCGAGGCCATGGCAATGCCCCACTGGGCCATGGCGCACTCGGGGTCGATCTGCGCCGCCCGCTCGAATGACTTGTCGGCCTCGTAGAACCAGAACGAATGCAACAGCGCCAGCCCCTGATCGAAGTACTTCTGCGCCTCGGGCGATGTCGTCGTGACCTTCATTCGCACATCGCCATACCCGTCGATCAGCATTGCCTGAGCGTTGGATGATTTTGTCTTTATCGGCACATGGCAAACCGGCGATTGCTCCTGGGCGAACCCGGAAATGCTCATGATTGTAAGCAGGCTGATCGAAAGAACAGGAATTCGCACTCGCATGTATTTCTCCTGGGTCAGGGGCAGTTTCCAGCAAAACAGGGTCATGGCAGCAGACAGAACAAAGGCCGGTAATATCTGAAGATACCACCGGCCCTCGCTCAGCTTTTCTAAAGGCTATTTCCTCTTCTTCTTGGCTGACCAGGTGCCTGAGAAACCGCCTGCTTCCCATTTGCCGCCCATGTCCTCGCCCGTGCGCTTGCCGTTGAGAGGAATCGGACCATTGCCCTGGTATGTCGCAGTCAGGTTGACGACATCCGGATCCTTGGCCTCGATCGCGACGACGTTCAGATCGCCTCCACCGGGAACCTCGGTCACCAGTTTGTCGCCATCGCGCTTGATGACAAGCGTGAAGGGCAACTCGCCCTGACCGTCAGCAACCACGACCGCATCGTATTCGCCTTCAAGACCGGCAACAACCGAACCGCCCGCAGCAGCCCCACCGGCGACGGTAGTCGAACCGGCCCCGCCGGCCGCCTCGTCGCGCAGTGCCGTCCAGGTCCCTTTCATATCTCCGGCTGTCCAGTCGCCGACGATCTTGCCTCCGTCAAACTTACCTTTGATCGTCACCGTCGTGCCGCCGGCATCGCAATCGACCGTCACATTATTTTCGTCATCAACCTTCACCCCAGTCACGGTCAGTGGCATCGGCGAATCTTTCACCTCACCCTGCCATTTTTCGCCGTCATGCTTGAGCACCATCAGAAAATTGAGCGCTCCAAGCTCACTGCTGGTAGCAGTCACCTTGTACGTTCCCGCCACAGGATGCGTCTGCGCATACCCGGCAACCGCAACCATTGCGGTCAACATCAAAGCCATCCCGAAACCGCTAATAACTCGCTTCATCATATGTTCCAACTCCTTCAATTACTCTTTCCAGAGAAAATGGTCGTAACAGTTCAGCCCGAGATGGCCTGACTGCAAAAATAATCTGATAAATGGACAAGGATTGACAAGTGTAATCTCCGTCCGGTTAGAAAACAAGCCTCAACAATCCTGAGAATTTTTGACTGTCAACTTTCAATTTTTAACATATAATCGAACTGCTCTCCCCGGCCCGAAAACTCACGAGGAATTGCACAGTCATGGTTGAAAAAAAGCTCTATCTTGAAGAGATCGCCAACAGCATCACTCACGGAATCGGTCTGGTCTTGAGCCTGGCCGGATTCGCCGTTCTGGCATTCATGGCGATCAGCCAGGGCAGCATTGTGCATCTCGTCGGATGCACGATCTATGGCGCTACTCTGATCATGGTCTTCGGAGCGTCGACGCTCTACCACGTCATCCATGAACCGCACATCAAACATTACTTTCGCATCTTCGATCAATTGACGATCTATCTGGTGATCGCCGGGACCTATACACCGTTCATGCTCATCAACCTGCGTGGGTTCTGGGGATGGACACTGCTGTTTACGGTCTGGTCGCTCTCTTTGTTCGGAATTGTTTTCAAGGTCGTCTATGTCAACCGGTACAAGGCGGTCTCGATGTCCCTCTACCTGGTTATGGGATGGCTCTGCGTGATTGCGGCAAAGCCGATCCTGGCGAGCGTTCCTCTGAGCGGTCTGGCGTGGATTGCCGCCGGGGCCGTCGCTTACATGGCCGGGCTCGTCTTCTTCGCCTGGGAGAAGATACCATACAACCACACCATCTGGCATCTCTTCGTTCTGGCCGGCAGCGCCTGTCATTACATCGCCGTCCTTAATTACGTCATGCCGGTCAGAATTGGCTAGTCTGGCCGGTCAGTCGATCGGTCTGGAGGTTATTGCAATGATTTTTCAGGGTGCCGAGGCCGCGGCTCTGAGTAAAACAGTGTTTGAAAAGATAATCGAATACCTCAACTACCCTTTCATCAATCAAGCACAATTCAAGGTCTCACTGTTAAGCCTGATTCTGTTCGGCATTCTGCTGGCGCTCGTCTTCGGAATCTCGCATTACATAAGAAAAGTTCTGCGACAAAGCCGGTGGATGTCGCAGATAGACGATGGACTGCGCTTTACGGTGCTGCGCATCCTGCATTATTTGATCGTCGCGGCCGGGGTATTCTACGGTCTTAAAATTGGATTCAACGCTGATCTGACCAGTATCGCGGTATTGATCGGCTTTCTGTCGGTCGGAATCGGATTCGGACTGCAATACATTGCCTCAGACCTGATTTCAGGACTGATCTTGCTCTTCGAACGGCCGATCAGGGTGGGAGACAGACTCAAGCTGGGCGAAATCGACGGACGCGTGGAGAATATTCAGGTCCGGACAACTCTCATCATCACCAACGACAACATCGCCGTCATCGTTCCAAATTCAGACCTGGTTCGCAACCAGGTCATCAACTGGTCATACGGCAGCCATCGGATAAGGCTGCGAATCCCCGTCGGGGTATCGTACTCGAGCGATCTCGAACAGGTAAGCAAGGCACTCACCGATGCCGCCAAATTGGTCGCGGAAGTTCTTTCAGAACCCGCCCCAAAAGTTCACCTCAAGGCATTTGGAGATTCGTCGATCGACTTCGATCTGCTGGTTTGGATCGACAAGCCTCACAATACCCCACAAATCCGCAGCAATGTCAATTTCGCCATCGCCCGCGTGTTCGGCGAACGAGGCATTGAAATCCCGTTCCCGCAACGCGACCTGCATATCATTAGCAGGCAGTAGGCAGAAGGCAGAAGGCAGTAAAAAGTAGAAAGTAGAAAGTTGAAAGTTGAAAGAAGAAACTGGAAACCAGTATCTCGGTTCCAGTTTCTCCTTACTTTCTACTTTCTACTTTTTACTTTTTACTGCCTTCTGCCAACTACTCAATCCTCGCCGATGCGCATTCCATAGAATGAGCGATAGACGAAGAAGACCGAAATCAGTGTAAAGACCGCCGCCAGGAAGTGGCTGAGGGTCGATCCATAATCGTAGGTCAGGCTGACGGCCAACTCGACTGCCAGCAGGCCGAAGAGCGTCGTGAACTTGATGACCGGATTCAAAGCCACCGATGAGGTGTCCTTGAACGGATCGCCGACCGTGTCGCCGACTACCGTTGCATCATGCAGCAGCGTGCCTTTCTGTTTCAGTTCGACCTCGACCACCTTCTTGGCGTTGTCCCAGGCGCCGCCGGCGTTGGCCATAAAGATCGCCTGGTAAAGACCGAAGATCGCGATCGAGATCAGATAACCGATGAAGAAATAGGGTTCGATGAAAGCGAAGGCCAGGGAAGCAAAAAAGACCGTCAAAAAGATGTTGAACATGCCTTTTTGAGCGTACTGCGTGCATATTTCAACGACCTTCTTGCTGTCTTCCACTGAAGCTTTTTCGACGCCTTCGAGCTTGATGTTGGCCTTGATGAATTCGACGGCGCGATAGGCGCCGGTGGTGACTGCCTGAATCGATGCTCCGGTGAACCAGTAGATGATGGCTCCGCCGGTGATCAGGCCGAGCACGAACGGTGCGTGAAGCAGCGATAGCTTGTCGACATTCTTAGTCAGGCCTTCGGTCAGTCCCATAATGATCGAAAAGATCATGGTCGTCGCGCCGACCACTGCGGTGCCGATCAGAACCGGCTTGGCCGTCGCCTTGAAGGTGTTTCCGGCGCCGTCATTCTCTTCGAGAAGGTGTTTGGCCCTGTCAAAATTAACAACCATGTTGAAGTCACGTTTGACCTCTTTTTCGATATCCGGCACCTGCTCGATGAGTGACAGCTCATAGACCGACTGGGCATTGTCGGTCACCGGCCCATATGAGTCGACTGCGATCGTGACCGGCCCCATGCCGAGGAATCCGAATGCCACCAGACCGAAAGCGAAGACAGCCGGAGCAGCCATGAGCACTCCCAGCCCATAAAGGCTGAATAAATAGGCGACGGACATCAGAATTACGATGCTGATTCCGAGCCAGTAGCTCGAGAAGTTCCCAGCTACCAGTCCCGAGAGGATATTGAGTGAAGCCCCGCCCTCTTTCGACGACGTGACGACTTCGGAGACATGCCGCGATTTGGTCGATGTGAAGACCTTGACCAGTTCGGGAATGACCGCGCCGGCCAGCGTTCCGCACGAAATGATGATCGAGAGCTTCCACCAGAGCGTGCCGTCGTTGCCCATTGTCGGAATGATTAGCTTCGAGACGAGGAAGGTCAGCGCAATCGAAACGATCGAGGTGATCCAGACCAGTCGCGTCAGCGGCATCTCGAAATTCATCTTTTCGGACTTCTCGTACGTCGACTTCGTCATTGCTTCATTGATCAGGTACGAGAGCATCGAAGCCAGCACCATCATAATGCGCATGACGAAGATCCAGACCAGCAGCTGGACTTGAACCGTCTGGATGAATGACTGCGTTGTCGCAAAATTGAGCTGCGTCGCCAGTTCGGCGATTCCGGGTACCTTGTCGTTGATTGCCAGCAGGATGAATGAAATCAGCGCGACTCCGGTCACGCCATAGGTTTCGAACCCGTCGGCGCTCGGACCGACCGAATCTCCCGCATTGTCGCCGGTGCAGTCTGCGATCACGCCGGGGTTGCGCGCATCATCTTCCTTGATCTTGAAGACGATCTTCATGAGGTCAGAGCCGATGTCGGCGATCTTGGTGAAGATGCCGCCCGCGATACGCAGCGCCGCCGCGCCAAGGCTTTCACCGATCGCGAAACCGATGAAACACGGCCCCGCATAATCTCCGGGCACAAACAACAGGATGAAGAGCATGATCAGCAACTCAACGCTGATCAGCATCATACCGATACTCATCCCCGCCTTGAGCGGAATCGCATAGATCGGATAGGGCCGACCTTCGAGAGAGGCGAATGCCGTCCGCGAATTGGCGTAGGTGTTGACGCGAATGCCAAACCAGGCCACACCATAGCTTCCGGCAATCCCCACCAGACTGAAACCCAGGATGATCAGTACGCGAAAGAATTCGAATTTAAGCAGAAATCCGAAATAAAGAATGATGATGATCGCGATGAATACTTCGAGGATCAGAATGAATTTCCCCTGCGTGATGAGATAGGTCTTGCAGGTTTCATAGATCAGCTCTGAAATCTCGCGCATCGAGCTGTGAACGGGCAGCTTCTTGAGGTGCATGAAAATCAGCAGGCCGAAGAGCATGCCGAGCGCGCAGACCAGCAACCCGATCAGCAGCAGGGACTGGCCGTTGATGCCGCCGAGGAAGTTGACCTGCGAAAGATCAGGCAGTTGCAGATTCGCCTCGCCCCCGGGTCGGTGCGCCGCTCCGCCTTCGGAAGCCTGCGCCCAGACGGCGCTGGTGTTGAAGATCAATGCCGAAACGCCTGCCAGAACCGCGGCGCCTGCTCGATGGAGTTTAACGGTTGATAGGATATTCTTCTTATTACAGCATAAAAGCGCAATAACGCTGATGCCTAGCAGTAAGGGGATCATACGTGGTGAAACCTCTTTTGATAAATTAATTTTATGGACGGAACACGAAAGGCGGATTATAGACAAACCCGGACGAGATGAAAAGCCGTAAGGGCCAATTTTTACAGGCTTTTGCCCGGCATAATGCCCGCGTCATGGTCTGACCAACCTGAAAACAGCCTGAAATGCAATGTTTGAGTCGCTTAGCGTTCCATCGATAACCCATATAATCTAAATGAATGGTCTGTTTCGTGGTAAAGTTTTAAGATATGAGCGAGAAGACAATGGAGCTGAAGATGTACCTGTGGATAAGGCTGATTATCATAACAGTGGTCACCGGAGCGGCATCGGTAAGTCTGGCTGTATCGGCCGAAGCGCAGAGCGGCCGAGGCAGGCAGCCTGCTCCTGCACCGAAACCCAAACCGAATCTGCCTGCTCCGACGGTGCTTGGGATCCCGGATGGAGGAAAGCTCAAACGTCAGGATATGGACGGCATGACGTCGCGCTTTCTACTGCAAAACGGACTGACGATAATCATCCGCGAACGTCATTCGGTGCCGCTGGTCGCCGTCAACCTGTCGGTCAAGGCCGGACCGGTCGACGAAGTCGACGAGGTTGCCGGGACATCGAGACTGGTGCGTCAGATGATACTGCGCGGATCAGGCAAATATGCCCGATCGAGGATCGATCAGATGGTCGCGCGTATGGGTGGCGCGCTGACATCGAAAACTGATTACGATCTGACATCCTTCGATCTTGTCGCGCCGGCAGAAAGCTATAACTTGATGATCGAGATGCTCGCCGCACTGATCGTAAATCCCGAGTTCAAGGCTGATGAGATAAACCTGGCGGCCCAGGCGGTTGCACTTGAAACGGCCATTGAACAAGACGATCCGTCCATCGCATCGCTCGATAAATTCTATGGTGCGGCTTTCACAGTCAATCGATTGAAACGCGGCAAGATAACGACGGCGGATCTGACTGCTGTCCCGCGCGAACGGCTTCTCGATTTCCACCGGAGGTATTACCATCCGGAAAATACCGTCATTACCATCGTTGGAGACATCTTCTCGCTGCAGGCCCTGGGGCAGGCCCAGTTGAATTTCGGCAATTACAAAAAGCCCGCTCCGGGACAGGAAAAAAAACCGGCGGCAGGCAAGCCCGACAAGCCGGCTAAAACTCAGGTGAAGAAGGAACCGCCGGCTGCCGCGACAGATGAAGCGGCAGCCGAACAGCCGTCGCCGGTCGAGCCATTCTCGCCAAATCCCGAAGAGCCCTTACAGCAGGGCCTGCGATACGGCAATCATCGCGCCGATACCGGATACAGCATCGTCACGATCGGATACCGTGGGCCGAATCTGATCATCGACAAGAACGGCAAGCCTGAAAAGGAGAGCCTGAAGGACCTGGCGACGATGCGCGTCATGGCCGCGGCGCTGGGTCTTGGTCGGGGTTCGCGCCTCAACCAGGGGTTGACCGAGGGGTTCGCTTCACGCGACAAATTGAGCGTCACGGTTGACGGCGTCGCAGAATACCGGATGCTGCCCGGCGCCGGCATGCTGATCGCGCAACTGACGGTCGACTCGGACCGAATCGACCGCGCCGAAGCGGAATACTTTCGTGAAATCGAGAGGTTCAAACGTGAGCTGATCAGTCAAGGCGAACTGCAGCGGGCGATAGTCATGCTGGAAAAACGCCATTTCGACAGAATCTCGCAGGTCGAAAGCGAGGCCTCGACGCTCTCGTTTCATGAGCTGCGTTTAGGCGATTACAAGCTTTTCGATACCATGCCGGAGCGACTGGGTCAGATCACGCCGCAGGATGTTCAGCAGGCGGCAGCGAAGTACCTGACGCTGGGCAACACAACAGTGCACGAACAGGAACCTTTGACGGCGCGGGCGCGCACTTTTACACCTGAAAAATATGCCGAGCTGGTGGTCACTTTCGCCGGGACGGCTGCTCAGCCTGTCACGCCAGAGGAGGTCAAACCGGCGATCGCGCTCAAGGTCTTCCCACAGGGCGAACTACGAAACCAGACCAGCGAAGGCCGAAACATAAACATCGCCGCCATCCCACAGCCGATCAAAGACTTTTCTCTGCTGCGCGGGCCGCGAGCCTATGTCCGGGAAGACAAGTCACTGCCCCGGCTGGCCGTCACCGTGCTGTTTCAAGGCGGCAGGCTGCTCGAAGACAACACCAGCAGCGGAATTACCGAGCTCATGCTTCGGACGATGCAGAAAAGCACTGCATCGCGCAAAGCGGACCTGGTATCTCACGAGCTGGAAAGTTTCGGCGGCGATATCATGATCGTCAACGAGGCGGACTACTTCGGATTCACGCTCGATGTCCTCTCTCGAAATGCCGAAAGCGCGATTCGACTGCTGATCGATATGCTGGAAAACCCCTTCACCGACAAGGATGAAGTGGCACGCGAAGCCGCCGCGCTCATGGCAATCCAAAGGGAATACCGCGACGATCACCTGACGCGGGCGGACGAACTGCTCTGGGCATCGCTCTACCCCAATCATCCATATGCTCTGCCCCGGTACGGACTGCCCGAGGTCGTCAAGGCCGCAACCGTCGAAAATATCGAAGCATGGTATGCCAAAACCGTCAGCAAACAGTTCCCGATCGTGATCCTCGTTGGCGACACAGACGGATCGGCGCTGGTATCGAGAATCTTCGCCGAAGGCCTCAAACGCAACGAACTGGACCGCACGCTGCAGATCAGCATGCCACGCCCCATCGAAGCCGTTGCCGAAATGGCCGATCAGCGTAAACATCGGACGACCACGCAGGAGATCGGATTCCGCGTGACCAGTCAAATGCTGACGTCTCCGAATGACTTCTTCGCCATCGAGATGGCCGGTCACCTCGCATCAACCGGCAAACTGGCTGAAGATCTGAGATACGGCCAGGCTCTGATAAATTCGATCGATGCGCGGATGGACCAGCGCATAGCCGCCGGCATATTTTCGCTCACAACCGCCACCTTGCCCGAACACGAACAGCGCGTCCGTGAGGCAATTCTGACCGAGATGAAACGGCTCGCCGCCGAGACTCCGACCGATGAAGAGTTCGAATGGGGACGCAATGCGACGATCGGGCGCGACGCGATCGCTCTTCAATCACACTTCCTGCGCGCTCTCCGTTATGCGCGTGCAGTCATCTTCGGACGCGACCCGAAAGAGATAGAATCCCAACCCGATCTCGTTCGAACGATTCGCAAAACCGATGTCAAACGGATGGCTGAGTCTATCACCAAAACCGGCATCTCCGGCGCAGGGGTCGTGCGCGGCGATAAGGCAGCGCCAAAAGGTTAAACGCCAAGGCGCCAGGAGGGCCAGGGAGATTTAAAGGGTAAAATGTGACTAGTAGTCCATCACGCTGAATCTGATGAAAAAAGTGAATCGCAAAGGACGCAGAGGAATTGAATCGCAGAGAACGCAAAGGACGCAAAGAAGAATTTAGAAGATAATTGCCCGAGTCAGAAACAATAGGCAATATTCCGAATCTCTCTTTCCATTAAAATCCTTTGCGTCCTTTGCGTTCTTTGCGATTCAATTCCTCTGCGTCCTTTGCGATTCACTTTTTCCATCAAATTCAGCATGATGAAGTACTAGCCAGCTTGAATGTGCAATCGGCGAAGAAGACATGCCAACCGAATTCGAATTCATCAAGCGGATCCGTGACCAAGTTCGCCGGCGCATGAGTACGTCGCCGGGGTTGGTTCTCGGCATCGGCGACGACGCCGCTATCCTGCGTCAGGAATCGGGCCGCGAAACACTGATCACAACCGACCTGCTGGTCGAAAACGTGGATTTCAGGCTCGATTACGCGCGCCCGGACTGGCTCGGCCACAAAACCCTCGCAGTCAGCTTGAGCGACATCGCGGCCATGGGAGGAGTTCCTGCGTTTTCAATGCTCACGCTCGCCATTCCGATTCTTTCGCCTGATCGCGAATCATTCTGGGAAGACTTTTTCGAGGGCTATTTCTCACTCTGCGAACGTTATCAGGTGACGCTCGTCGGCGGAGACATTTCCGGTACCCCGGGACCTCTCTCGCTGGACTCGATGGTCGTCGGCAACGTCCAATCAGGCCATGCCGTCAGACGCAGTGGAGCGAAACCAGGCGACGCTATCTACCTGACCGGAAGCATTGGCGCATCTGCAACCGGATTGAAACTGCTGTTCGATGGAGCGTTGGTCGATACGACCGAGGAAAGCCTTGTCCAGAGGGCTTTGCGGGCTCACCTGCGTCCCGAACCGCGGGTCGGATATGGGCGACGCGTCGGCGCCGGCTCGCTCGCGAATTCCATGATCGACATCAGCGACGGACTGGCACAGGATCTGGCTCACATGTGCGAAGAGAGCCTGGTTGCGGCGATAGTCGATTACGACACCGTCCCCGTGGCAGACGAGGCCGCTCTCGTGCATCAGGACGAGTGGCAGGCATTCCTCTTCGCGATCTCCGGCGGTGAGGATTTCGAACTGTTGCTGACGGCCGATCCGAAACAGGAACCCGCGCTCAGAGAGTCCGCCGATCAGGAAGGGCTGAGGCTGACCCGAATCGGAGAGATCGTCGATGCCGCAACCGCCAGCCCCGCCTCTCCGCTCATCCTGCGCCGCGAAGGATCGCTCGAACCACTGCCAGTTCGCGGATTCAACCACTTCGGAAGTAAAAAGTAGAAAGTAGAAAGTAGAAAGAATATGACTGCAAACCGTCGAGAAGCGACTGGAAACTGACAACTTTACCAGGGACTTAGCAATTTCTTTCTACTTTCTACTTTCTACTTTATACTTTTCCTATGGATACAGGCGAACAACTGCAGAAGATACTGATGCGCCGGATGGGCGAGGCGATCAGGGATTTCAACATGATCACCGAGGGCGACAGGATCATGGTCTGCCTGAGCGGAGGCAAGGACAGCTACACCATGCTCGACCTGCTGCTGGCTCTGCAGCGAAAGGCGCCTGTTGATTTCGAACTGCTGGCTGTCAATCTGGACCAGAAACAGCCCAACTTTCCGGATCATGTATTGCCGGAATATCTTTCGAGCATCGGAGTCCCCTTTCGCATCATCGAACGCGACACCTATTCGGTCGTCAAGCGGCTGGTTCCGGAAGGAAAGACCTTCTGTTCTGTCTGTTCGCGCCTGCGCCGTGGCATCCTGTACAACATTGCCGTCGAGGAGGGATGCACGAAGATCGCGCTCGGCCATCACGCCGACGACATTCTGCAGACATTCCTGCTCAATCTCTTCTACATCGGAACGATGAAGGCGATGCCGCCGGTGCTGCGTTCTGATGACGGCCGCAACACAGTCATTCGGCCGATGGCATATATCTGGGAGAAAGATGCAGCCGAGTATGCGCGGATGCAGGATTTCCCGATCATCCCGTGCGACCTTTGCGGCTCGCAGGAGAATCTGAAGCGTAAACGAATCAAGCGACTGATCGACGATCTCCAGACTGAAATTCCGAACATCCGCAAGTCGATGCTGACGGCTCTGGGCAATGTGATCCCGACGCACCTGCTCGACGGAGATATCTTCGATTTCAAATCGATCTCGGCCGGCGTCGGCGACATCTCGACCGAACTGGACGCAGCAATCGGCGTTCACGATGAACAGGGCGAACCGCTCGCCGAACCGACGCTCGTCTCTCTCGGACTAAGGGGGGGGGGGGGGGGGGGGGGGGGGGGGGGGGGGGGGGGGGGCGGGGGGAAGAGGGGGGGGGGGGGAAAGAAAAAAAAGGGGGGGAGGGGGGGAGGAAAAAAAAAAAAGCTTCTTAAACCTTTGCGTTCATTTTTCAGGTTCAGATGGACTACTAGTCCGGGTTTACACTAAATTAACCGCAAACCGATTGAACCGTTCAGCCTGTCCGGCTAAGATGAACTTTCTCCATTCCCGTTAAATCCAGATACATCAATCCCAGGAGGAATCGATGCCGTTTCGCCATGCCAGGATCGTCTCTCACACAATCGTCTTATCCTTATTAATATGTTCATTATTTGCTTTCATTCCGATTGGTCAGGCGCAGGTGAAGAGGTCCGCTCGAAAAGAGCCGGGCAAAAAGGCTCTTGGAACGCTACTGCCTAACGGCTGGACGCTGACGCCGGAGGGCACGCAAATCCCTGTCAGCGACCTGCCGCTCAACATGGTGCTCAGCAATGACGGGCGGTACCTGCTTTCAACGACCAACGGCAATGGCGATCAGAATATCGATGTGATCGACCTGAATGCCGGCAAGATCATCCAGACTGTCACTGTCGGCAAGTCATGGCTCGGCATCGCCTTTGCGCCCGACGGCAAACGGTTTTTTGTTTCAGGCGGTGACGATAATGAAGTCATGGTCTTCGATTTTGCGGGCGGCAAAGCGACTGAAGGTGGGAAGATCAACCTGGGCAGCAGCCAATACCACGCACTGGACGGCCGCGGACGTGAAGCCGCGCGGCGTGACGGCAAGGGCGAGTTCGCATTTCCGGCCGGCATCGCCATTTCGCCCGACGGCGCCCGAATGTACGTCGCCGAAAATCTGTCGAACAAGGTGGCAGTGGTTGACCTGGGCGTTCAGAAGGTCTCGACCAAGATCGAAGTCGGGGAATATCCATACGATTGCGTTATTTCGAATGACGGGCGGCTGGTCTATGTCAGCAACTGGGGTTCGCGCACGGTATCGGTGATCGATACGAAGATCAATGAAGTGGTCGGGACGCTCTTTGTCGGCGACCATCCTAACGATCTCGAGCTGACGCGGGACGGCAGGACACTTTACGTCGCCAATGCCAACAGCAACACCATCTCAGTCGTTGATGTCGGCCAGGGCCGTGAGATCGAAGCGATCTCGACTGCGCTGCATCCGAAATCGCCGATCGGCAGCACGCCCAATGCGGTTGCGCTCTCGCCGGACGAAAAGACACTCTATATCGCGAATGCCGACAATAACAACGTTGCCGTGATCGATGTTTCCAGACGTGGAGAGAGCCGCGTTTCAGGTTTCATCCCCACTGGCTGGTATCCGACCTCGGTTCGCGCCAGTCTCGACGGCAAACGGCTGTTCGTGGCCAACGGCAAGGGATTGATCTCCGGCGCCAACCCGCGCGGGCCGCAACCGGGTAAACCGCGCGACAAGGATACTCAATACATCGGCAGCATGCTCAAAGGCGCCGTGTCGATCATCAATCTGCCGACTCGATCGCGGCTGGCCCAGTTAACACGCCGCGTTTACGCCAATTCGCCATACACCGACGCGCTGCTTCAGGCGGCCCGCCCGCCGGCTGTAAAAACGGCCATTCCCGTCCGCCTTGGCGATCCTTCACCGATCAGGCACGTCATCTACATCGTCAAGGAGAACCGGACCTACGATCAGGTCCTTGGAGACATGCCGGAAGGCAATGGCGACCCTGAGCTCTGCCTCTTCGGTGAAGACGTTACGCCGAACCAGCACGCGCTGGCCAGAGAGTTTGTCCTGCTCGACAACTTCTATGTCGACGCCGAAGTCTCTGCCGACGGCCATAACTGGTCGATGGGCGCCTATGCGACCGATTACGTCGAAAAGACGTGGCCGACCAACTATTCACGCCGCGGACGGACCTACGATTACGAGGGAAGCAAGAAGATTTCGCGACCGACCGGCGGTTACATCTGGGATTACTGCGCTCGGGCCGGCATCAGCTATCGGAGCTACGGTGAATTCGTCGGGGTGAGGGATGTCAAGGCCGGCGGAGGCGGCGAGGCCGATCTGAACCGCGATCGCGCGCCGGGAAATGAGAACTTCACCTCGGAGGACGCGCTCAAGGGCCATTTCAGTCCGACCTTTCCGCCCTACAATCTGGCAATCACCGACAATACACGGGTCGATAGGTGGCTCGAAGAGTTTCGCGATTTCGAAAGGAACGGCGGCCTTCCGCAATTCCAGATCGTCCGGCTGGGGAATAATCACACGTCGGGAACGCGCGTCGGAGCATGGACGCCGCGCGCCATGGTCGCCGACAATGATCTGGCTGTCGGACGTCTGGTCGAAGCAGTGAGCAACAGCAGGTACTGGGCATCGACGGCGATCTTCATCCTCGAAGACGACGCTCAGAACGGCTCGGATCATGTCGATGCTCACCGGTCTCCTGCCTTCGTCGTCAGCCCGTACACCAAACGAAGATTTGTCGATTCGACGATGTATACGACTTCGGGAATGCTCCGCACGATGGAGCTGATTCTGGGCCTCCCGCCGATGAGCCAGTATGACGCCGCGGCGACTCCGATGTTCAACAGCTTCACCAGCAGTGCCGATCTGACTACTTTCAAGCATCGCCCGGCCCGCATCGATATGAACGAAAGGAATCAACCCGACGCTCCGGGAGCGCAACGATCCGGTGAATTCGATTTCAGCAAGGAAGACACTCTGCCCGATATCGAGTTCAACGAGATCATCTGGAAATCGGTCAAAGGAGCAAATTCCATCATGCCGGCGCCCGTCCGCAGCGCCTTCGTCAGAGAGATGGATGATGATGATGATGATGAAACACCTCAAAAGCCGGTTCCGCAGAGATCAAAAAAAGGAGGTAAAAGAAGATAAGCCCCTGATTTGTTTCCAAGGCCGGTATTGATAATATGAAGATAACAGGAGAGCAATAATGATTGAGATTAATATCGGAGCGACGGTCGAAAGCGAGGGGCATGACGTCGGACGCGTCGAGCGCGTGGTCCTCGACCGCGATAATTTCGAGGCGACACATCTGGTCGTCAGACAAGGCGGAGCGCTCAATTCACAATATGTACTGATGCCGCTCAATTGGGTCACCGGATCCGAACGCGATAAGATCCGGATCAATCGATCAGAGTCGGACCTCGATGATCTGCCAAGATTCGAGCTTCAGCATTATGTACGGCTGGACGAACTCGACCAGGAGCATCTCGAGCACCCGCGCTCGAAGGTCAAACCGTCGGACTGGATCAACTATTTCGTCCCGCTGGTCGCCAACGCCTTCGGCGATCCACTCCATACCCCTGGCGTGGTGGTGACGGACCAGATGCTGGCGCCGAATGAGGGCACAATTCGACGCGGGCTGCCGGTTGAATCGAGCGATTTCCACAAGATCGGCGAAGTCCATGAGGTGGTATTCAGCGAGCCCGACTGGCGGATGAGCGGGATCATCATCGCTCGCGGCATCATGGTCATGACCAAGCCGATGAGAATTCCCGCCGACTGGATCACAAAACTTGAAAGGGACCGGATCATCCTGAATCGCTCGAAAGAACAGATCGAAGACTGGGAGCGGCAGCAGAAGTAGATCGACGCTATGAATTCAGATCAGAAAATAGAAATCGACATCAATGGAGAGAGCGTAGAGTTCGAGCGCGCACTGCTGGACAAGTACAACAAGCCCGGCCCGCGCTATACCAGTTATCCGACTGCGCCGGAATGGGATGACAGCTTCGGCGAAACCGACTGGCTTCAGGCGATCGAAGAGACAAGGGCGAACAATAGCCGGGCGCCGCTATCGCTCTACGTTCATCTGCCCTTCTGCGAGACGCTCTGCCTCTTCTGCGGATGCAATGTTGTCATCAACAGGAATCATGAGGTCTCGGTTCCCTATCTCGACCATCTCTTTCAGGAGATCGACCGGCTGAGCGAAAAGGCGGATACTACCCGCCCGGTCGAGCAACTGCACTGGGGAGGCGGGACGCCGACCTATCTGGACTCTGAGCAGATCGAGCGACTCTTTGCGAAGCTGGCTTCAAAATTCACCTTCGCAGCAGATGCCGAACTTGGCATCGAGATCGAACCAAGAATAACTTCGGTCGAACAGTGCCGCACGCTGCGCAGCCTCGGCTTCAACCGGCTGAGCATGGGAGTTCAGGATTTCGATCCGCTGGTGCAGAAGACCATCAATCGCATTCAGCCTTTTGACATGACGAAGAATATCTTCGATCAGTGCCGCGCCCTCGGCTTCGACAGCATCAATGTCGATCTGATCTATGGGCTGCCGCATCAGACGGTCGAGGGATTCAGCCGGACGGTCGATCAGATCATCGAGATCAATCCGGACCGGATCGCGCTCTTCAGTTATGCCCACGTGCCCTGGCTCAAAAAACAGCAGGGCAGTTTCGCCAGACACCTGCCTGAAGGCTTCGAAAAATTCCGTATCTTCCATTGCGCGATTCAGAAGTTGACCGAAGCCGGATACCGGTACATCGGCATGGACCATTTCGCTCGTCCGACTGACGAACTCTGCCGCGCGCAGGATGATCGGACGCTCTATCGCAACTTTCAGGGATATACGACCAAGGCCGGATGCGACCTGCTTGCCATGGGCGTCAGCTCGATCAGCAGCCTCGAATACTACTACGCGCAAAACTGGCGCGATCTCGATCACTACTATCAGGCGATAGACGGCGGGCATCTGCCGATCATGCGTGGCATTCGTATCACCGAAGAGGATCGCCTGCGACGCGCCGTGATCAACCGGATCCTATGCCATGGAACGCTCATCAAGGCCGAAGTCGAATCGGAATTCGGGATCGACTTCAACCGGCATTTCGCCTCTGAACTGGAGGAATTGCGCGATCTCGAAGCGGACAAACTGGTCAGGCTGAGCGAAGATCGAATAGAAGTCGCCACACTGGGCCGCATCTTCATGCGCAACGTGGCCATGGTCTTCGATGCCCGTTTGAACAAAGAAGATCAATCACGCCAGCGGGTCTTCTCGAAGACGCTTTAACGTCAGAAAAACGCCAAGCCGCCATGCCGGCCAAGAGGTCAATGAGCAGCAGAAGAGAATTCATAAAACAGGCCATTCTGGCCGGATCGGGAGTCGCTTTTCCGGCGATCATTCGATCGCAATCCTCGCGGCCGCAAATTCCATGTGGAGTACAGAGTGGAGATGTTGCAGGCGGACGGGCGGTTATCTGGAGCCGCAGCGACCGTCCGGCGCGCATGATCGTCGAGTACGACACTACCGACGCCTTTCGTAACGTTCGGCGGATCACGGGTCCGGCGGCGATTGAACCGGGCGATTTCACTGCCCGCGTCGATCTGTCGGGATTGCCGGCAGGACAAAAAATCTTTTACCGCGTCACGTTTCAATCGCTTGAAGACCTGCGATCATTAAGTGAGACCGTCACGGGCAGCTTCAACACTCAGCCTTCGACGCGCCGTGACGTGAGCTTCGTCTGGGGCGGCGACGTTTGCGGACAGGGCTGGGGTATCAATCCCGACTTCGGAGGCATGAAGATCTACCGTGCGATGCAGGCAGTCGGGCCGGATTTCTTCATCCACTCCGGCGACACGATATACGCCGACGGTCCGATCCAGGCCGAGGTCAGATTGGATGACGGTTCGATCTGGAGAAACCTGACGACGGCGGAAAAATCGAAGGTCGCAGAGACGCTCGATGAATTTCGCGGCAACCACCGCTACAACCTGCTTGATGAGAACTTCCGCCGGTTCAACGCCGAGGTTCCGATGCTGGCCCAATGGGACGATCACGAGGTCCGCAACAACTGGTATCCGGGGCAGGTGATCGAAGACGACAGGTACCGCGTCAAGAGCGCAGACCTTCTGGCTGCACGCGGCCGCCGTGCTTTTCTGGACTACACCCCAAACAGATTTCAGCCGGACGATCCCGAGCGCATCTACAGAGCGCATGAATACGGCCCGCTTCTGGATGTCATCCTGCTCGATGAACGCAGCTACCGCGGCCCGAACACGACCAACCGCCAGACGGCAATGAGCGAGGAAACGATTTTCCTTGGAACATCGCAACTCGAATGGGTAAAGCAACGACTGCTCGGTTCACGGGCAACATGGAAAGTGATTGCCAGCGACATGCCGATCGGCCTGATCGTAGGCGATACCGGCGGGAGATTCGAGAATTGCGCCAACGGCGACGGTCCGGCGCTCGGGCGGGAACTCGAGGTCGCCGATCTGCTGCGCTTCATCAAACGACGAAGGATCAGGAACGTTGTCTGGGTAACGGCGGATGTGCACTATGCGGCTGCCCATTTTTACGATCCTGCCAGGGCGCAGTTTGTGGATTTCAACCCATTCTGGGAATTCGTTGCCGGTCCGTTGAATGCCGGCACTTTCGGGCCGGGGCGGATGGACAATACCTTCGGGCCGGAAGTCAAATTCACTGGAATACCACAGGGGATGAAACCGAACCGCTCTCCGAAAGACGGCTTTCAGTTTTTCGGCCACGTGAAGATAGATGGGAAGACCGGAATCATGACCGTCAGCCTTCACGACATCGACGGGAAGAAGCTCTACAGCATCGAGCTGACACCGGACAAATGAGAAGAAGTTCCCGGTGTGGAGTGCGGCGGCCCGGCGCCGCTTTAGTAATGCTTTCAGCATTTGACAATATTGAATACTAAAGCGGCGCCGGGCCGCCGCACTCCATATTCGCCTTCAGAGGCTGAGCAGTTACAAGTGGAAACTATTATATGAAAATCAGAATCGCATTGATTATTTTGCTGGCGCTGATTGCCGTGCCGTCAACGAGCGTGCGTGGATGGGGAGCGCATGGGCATGAGATCTCAGGGCGGGCTGCGGCCATGAGGCTGCCACAGCAGATGCCCGCATTCTTCCGTAAAGCATCCGATCAGCTGAGTTACCTGAACCCCGAGCCGGACCGCTGGCGTGATCGAAACGAATCGAATCTCGACCGCGCCATGGATTCAGCAGCCGCGCCGGATCACTTCCTGGATATGGAACTGGTGCCTGAATCGGCTGTAAAAGCATTAAACAGGTATGATTTCACCGCAGAGATGATAAAGGCCGGGCAGAAACCGACTACCGCAGGTTTTGTGACTTTCCGTATGCTCGAGCTTTTCCAGCGCGTCAGGGTCGAATTCAGGCTCTGGCGCGCTGAGAAAAACCCGCTCAAACGACGATGGATCGAACAGCGTATTATTAATGATGCAGGAATTCTCGGCCATTATGTCTCCGACACGGCCAATCCTCATCACACAACAATTCATTACAATGGATGGTCGGGCGACAATCCGAATGGCTACACGACCTATTCCCGCGAGCGCGGCATACATTTCCGCTTTGAAGAGGAGTATGTCGGCGCCCGGATCAAATTGAATGATGTCGTACCGCTGGTTTCAATCAAACCTAATGTCTTTGAGAATCCGCGCGAAGCGATCTGGCAGCATCTTAAAACCGCCAATGCTTTGGTCGAACAGCTCTATATCCTCGACAAGAAAGAGCCGTTCAGCCAAACCAATACCTCGCCCGAGCACAAAAGCTTCGTCACAAACAGACTGGCCGATGGTGCTCAGATGCTGAGAGATCTGTGGTGGACGGCGTGGATAACCAGCGAGTTGCCTCCTGAAGTGCCGAACCCGCAAAATTGATCAAAGGATATGGAGAATTATGGTCTGTAAAAGATGGAGGAAAAAATAAGGCTGCCCGGGGCCCCAACGATTAAACCCCAACTGAATAATCAAAACCCCGGGCAGCCTTCTTAACTGAGGCTGACCGAATCAGGCTCCGCACTATCCCGAACCAATTACCTGATCCGATCAGCCTCTCTTCGCTGTCAAAAGTAATATCGCAGCTAATTGTCCCTGATTTGTCACAAAGCGGTTGAAATATAGTGCACTGGTAATATTTTCACTACCCCGGGAGCGCAGGCTTCCAGCCTGCATTTGCGGCTAATTGAGTAAGTCATGCAGGCTGGAAGCCTGCGCTCCCAGGATTAGAATTGGAATGAATCGATGAGACATCCGTCATTATTGGAACGAAAACGGGCGGTGCTTGCCGTGATCGACCTTCAGGAAGCGTTCAGGCCAATTATCGAGAGCTTCGAGACGGTCGCCGGCAGGGTATCGATCATGGTTCAGGCCTGCAGACTGCTGGAGTTGCCGATCATCGTCACCGAGCAATATCCCAAAGGACTGGGCCGGACGATCGCAGAGGTAGCCGATCATCTTCCGCTGGGGACAGAGCCGATCGAGAAGGTGGCATTTTCGGCATGCGGAGTCCAGGAATTCGACACCCGGCTGCGTGAACTGCATGCCGAACAGGTGATCGTTTGCGGCATCGAGGCTCACATCTGCGTCAGTCAGACAACACACGACCTGCTCCAGAACGGTTATCAGGTCCATTTGCTGAGCGACGGCGTCTCGACCCGTTTGCCACACAACCGTGAGGTCGGCATCAACAAAATGGCACGCGCAGGCGCCATCATCTCATCTATTGAAACAGCCCTCTTCGAACTCTGCCCGGCCGGCACGCCGGAGTTCAAGTCAATGCAAAGCCTTGTAAAATCCCTGACCTGATGACTACACGATACGGACAACTCGACAACTTCGCCGAACTTGCCGCCGAACGAATCAGATCGAAACAGCGTCCAGACGGCGAACCATTGCGCATCCTGAATGAGGAGAACTGGTCTTTCTGGCGTGAAAACGGATATCTTCACCTGCAAAATGTGGCGCCTGCGAAATTGATAAACCCTGTCATCGATCTGATCTGGGAATTTCAGGAGATGGACCCGAACGATCCCGAAAGCTGGTATCGCAGGCCACCGGCGCGGGTCGAGATGGAGGAGCTGAATTTCAGTGGCATGGTCGAGGTTTATAATCACCAGGCGCTCTGGGATGTCAGGCAGTATCCGGTAATCCACCAGGTCTTTGCAGATCTGTGGGGGACTGAAAAGCTGTGGGTCACGATCGATCGTGTCAACCTTAACCTCCCAACCCGTCCCGGCAATGATTTCGAAGGATTCATACACTGGGATATCGATACCGGACTCGATCCGATTCCCGCCGGCGTGCAGGGCGTCCTTTCGCTCAGCGATTCGACGATCGAGACTGGCGGTTTTCAATGCGTGCCCGAAATTTATCGCAATTATGACGAATGGGTGAGAAACCAACCCGCCGATCGCAACACATGGATGCCTGAGATTGACGGGTTCGAGGTTGTTCAGATCGAAACGAAGGCAGGCGACCTGATGATCTGGGACAGCCTGCTGCCACACGGCATTCGCCCGAATCGCTCAAACAAGCCGCGACTGGCCATGTACATATCGATGTTTCCGGCGCAGGAAAATAACGAGGAACTCCGCCAATGGCGTATCTCTTCCTGGAGCAATCGCATCGCTCCCGAAGGCATGGCCTTTCCCGGAGATCCACGGCGCTGGGAACAAAATCGCTACCAACGCGCTGAACTTAACGAATTGGGAGAGAAATTGCTCGGGTTGCGGGAGTGGGGGGAGAGTAGGCAGTAGGCAGTGGGCAGTTCCCAGTTTCAGAGGCGCAAGTTTATGGCAGGTGTTCAGCTTGTTTAAAGTCTGCAATAGATCAAAGTTACTGCTTTTACAGACTGACTTCCCACTTTCTACTTTTAACTGCCCACTGCCTACTACTTCTTATTGAAAACAAATGATGCAGTCATCTCACCGCGAGGAGTTTCGCGGACCTGATGGACCTTCAGCACCTTGCCGTCCTCGGCGAGTTCCCAATGTTCGGTCGTGGTCATCGTAAATTCATTGCCCTGCATGCTGATGTTGGCGATCGACTTGATCTCAAGCATCTTGCCGCCATCCATCCACTTGGCCGTGATGGACGTCTTACCGCGAGGTGTCTCGACAACGTTTTCAGTGCCGTCGAGTTTGGCAGTCAGGGGCTGATTGCCCATCCCGCGTCCGCCGCCACGACCGCCGCTACCGCCGCCCGGTCCGGCCATCGCGCCGGCTATCTGCTGAGTGCGGGTCAACTCCTGATCGGTCTGCGTGACGGTCCAGGTCATGCCTTCGATCGCCTGCATCATCTCAGGTAACTGGCTCTTGGCTTTGTCCAGTTCCCAGGCGCCGGCGTAATTGGCTCCCTTGGACTGTGCGATCGCCCCGATCGCCATGATTGTGATAAAACAACAAACCGCTAATGCTCTCTTCATACTTTTAGCCTCCGCTATAGTTAATGCCTGCCGGTGACTCGTTCTATCCATTTTTTTATTGGAAAAAACTAAAGGACGGCGAAATCTGCCGTCCTTTAAGACGCAAAGGGTCAGGTCAACGTCACAATATATTTGAGTGTTACTCAGTCTCGTCGATCACCTTTCGAGCGATTACGTCCCTGTGATAATTGGCATCTCCGAACATGATTTCGGACGCTTTGGCGCGTTTGTAATAGAGTTGGAGGTTGTGTTCCCAGGTAAAACCGATGCCGCCGTGAACCTGGACTCCGCGATTGCCGACTTCTCGGGCTGCATCAGAGCAATATGCCTTGGCGACCGAAACCGCCAGCCTCGCACCAGGATCGTTTTCAGACAGGGCCCAGGCGGCGAAGTATATCGCCGAGCGGGCGCTTTCGATCATAAGAAACATATCGGCGCATTGATGCTGCACCGCCTGGTACGTGCCGATCGGTTTGTCGAACTGCTGCCGCGTCTTTGCATATTCGACAGTTGTGGCGAGCGTCCATTCCATACCGCCGAGCATCTCGGCGCAGAGTGCAATCATGGCCGTCTCGGTAGAGGCATCGAGCGCCTCGCGAACGCGCGTGTTGTAAGCCAGCGCGCTGCTCTCCGGCAGAGAGACATTATCAAATTCGATACTGTAGAGTTTGCGCGTGGCATCAATCGCCGGTGTCTCGATGATCGATATCCCGGGGGTGTTGCGATCGACAGGCAGCAGGACCAGATCTTCGCCCGAACGTGCCACAACGATGATCAGGTCAGCCACGGCGGCGTCATTGACGAAATCTTTCCGGCCGCTGATCCTGAATTCCCTGCCGTCCCTATCGGCGCGCAGCTGAACTGCATCAGGGTCCCAATCAGCCGATTCTTCGAGCAGCGCCACTGTAGCCTTCAAATCACCCATCGAAATCGGATCAAGGTATTGCTTGCGTTGCCCTTCGCTGCCTGCGCGGTCGATCAGAGCCGCGGCCCAGAGCGTCGAAATAAACGGCCCGGGCAAAGAGGCGCGCCCCATCTCCTCGACAACGGCGATCAGATCGACCAGTGTCAGGCCGAGCCCACCGAATTCTTCCGGTATGATCAGACCCGTCCAGCCTTGATCTGCCATCTCACGCCATAATGCGTCATCGAATGCCGCCCCGGAGGCCATCATCTCACGCACCTTTTCAGGCGGACATGCACGCACAAAGAAATCACGCGCCGATTGTTGCAGCAGTTTTTGCGGTTTTGAGAGATCGAAATCCATGATAGTAAAAAGTAAAAAGTAAAAAGTAGAAAGTATGAGGTAGTTAGTAGATGCAGTGTTGATTGAAAGATGGAAAGGCAAGTTTGTTATTCACGGGATTCATTATTTCCCGGTTACCCTCTTTCTACTTTCTACTTTCTACTTTCAACTGATTCAATAGCTTTTCGGCAAACCCAGCACGCGTTCGGCGACGATATTTCGCTGAATCTCGCTGGTGCCTGCCTCGATGGTGTTGCCGCGTGTCCTCAGATAATTGAAGACCCACTGGCCGTTGTCGAACCCGTGCAGTTGAGCGACTGGCCCGAGCACCTCCATTGCGATCTGCTGGAAGCGCTGGTTGTATTCGCTCCACTGCAGTTTGAGGATCGAGCCCTCGGGTCCCGGGACGCTCTGGTTGTGCATTTTGCTGAGAGCCCGGGTATTGGTCAGCCTGAAGATTTCAAGTTCCATATATGCCTGCGCAATCTTCTGTCGCAGGACGGGATCTTCGCTGACCGGTCTTCCGCCGCGCCTGATCTGGCGTGAACGCTCGACCAGCTGATCGAGATTGCGTTTGAATTGAACATAAATACCGGTGCCCAGATGCGCGCGTTCGTTCATGAGCGTCGTGATCGCAGTGCTCCAGCCCTTGTTCACCTCTCCCAGAACGTTGCTCACGGGAACGCGGACATTATCGAAGAAGACCTCATTGAAGCTGGCATCTCCTGTCATCTGCCTGAGCGGCCTGACGGTCACGCCTGTGCTGTGCATATCGACAAGCAACGCCGTGATCCCCTTGTGTTTCGGCACATTCGGGTCCGTTCGAACCAGCAGCAGGCACCAGTCGGCGACATGGGCCATGCTGGTCCAGATCTTCTGGCCATTGACGATGAAGTGATCGCCGTCGAGAGTCGCTTTCGTCCCCAGCGACGCGACATCGCTTCCGGCGTTCGGCTCAGAAAACCCCTGGCACCAGATCTCTTCAGCCGAGAGGATTTTCGGCAGAAAACGCTCTTTCTGTTCCGGGGTTCCGGCAGAGATGATCGTCGGTCCGATCAACGAAAGGCCCAGCACATTGATCAACTGCGGCGCTTCGGCCCGTGCCCATTCCTCAGTGAAGATGGCCTGCTCGATCAGCCTTGCACCGCGTCCGCCATATTCCTTCGGCCACGAAAGACCAGCCCAGCCGCCCTCGTACACCTTCTTCTGCCAGGCGCGAAGATAATCGAAGTGTTCGCCCTTCTCTTCTTCCCCGCCCTTGCCGGTGAAAGGGGCCGGGACATTCGCCTGCAGCCAGGCTCGCAGTTCATCCCGGAATTTCAACTCATCCGGGTTTAAGTTCAGGTCCATAAGTCTCCAAATCAGTAGAAAGTAAAAAGTAAAAAGTAGAAAGTTTTGGACAGATTACTCGCCCGGACCATCGCTATCTCTTTGTACTTTATACTTTCTACTTTTTACTTTCTACTTCCATGGTTTGCCATAAAATCTCCGCGACATCCATGACGCGGACATCGCGGTCGCCCTTGCGGGCATTGATGCCGTCTTCGAGCATGGTCATACAGAACGGGCAGCCGACGGCAACGACATCCGCTCCGGTTTCAAGCGCCTGTCTGGCGCGCTCCTGATTGACGCGTTTGTCTTTCGGTTCATCGACGAAGCTCATGCCGCCGCCGCCGCCGCAGCAGAACCCATTTTCCCGCGTCTGAGCCATCTCGACGGACGATCGCGAAGCGATCCGGACGATTTGTCGCGGCGCATCGAAACGGCCGTTATGCCGTCCGAGGTAACAGGGATCGTGAAAAGTCACGCTGGCGTCAAGCTTTTCTGACAGAGCCAGCCGTCCGTCCTCGATGAGTTTCGATAGAAATTCGCTGTGATGCCATACCTCGAATCGGCCGCCGAATTGCGGATATTCATTGAGGAACGTGTTGAAGCAATGCGGACAGGAGGTGACGATCTGCTTGACGCCATATCCGTTGAGCAGATCGACATTCTCCCTGACCATCATATCGTAAAGGAATTCGTTGCCGATGCGCCGGGCCGGATCACCCGTGCATTTCTCTTCACGCCCGAGGATGGCGAAACGGACACCAGCCTTTTCCAGCAACCGCGCTGTCGCGCGAACCACCTTCTGATTGCGTTCGATCAATGCGCCTCCGCAACCGACCCAGAAGAGAACATCTGCATCGCGCGCATCGGCCATGATCGAGACATTCAAACCTTCAGCCCAGTCGACGCGGGTGCTCTGAGTCCCCCGGAACGGATGTCCCCGTGATTCAAGCGAAGTGATCGCCTCCTGCATAGTCTCGGGGAAATCCGATTCCTCCATGACCTGAAACCTTCGCAAATCCAGGATCTTCGGCATCTGTTCGATGAAGACCGGGCAGGCTTCCATGCAGGCGCCGCAGGTCGTGCATTCCCATAGCGCTTCCGCGGCCGTTGCGGGAACCGCGTTGACAACAGGCTGCTCGAAGGCCAGCATTGGATCTGAACCTCCAGCGCGAATCAGGTCTCGCAGGTCAAGGATGATGTCACGCGGAGAGAGTGATTTGCCGACAGTATTCGCCGGACAGACCTGCGTGCAGCGACCGCACTCGGTGCAGGCATCGAAATCCGCCAGATCCTTCCATGTGAAATTGGCAAGCGTTTTTACCCCAAGCGGTGCATCCTGGTTTTCGAAATCCAGCGTCTTGAGAATCACGCCGCTCGGATCGAGCCGCGCCGTATAAATATTGAGCGGGCCGGTCAGGATGTGAATCAATTTGGTGTACGGCGCCCAGGCGATAAAACCGAAGACCAGCGCCGAGTGCAGCCACCACGTCCAGAGATGCGCCGTCGTCATCGTTTCGACGCTCATCAATGACTCCGACAGACGCGCCACCAGATAGCCGAACGGCGACCAGGCTCCCCACGGGTCGTTCGTCGCCGCTATCCGCCATCCTTCAATCAGAAACCCCGTCAGCGCCATCAAAAAAATAAGGGCCAGTATGCGCAGCGCTTCGTCGGTATAAACCAGCTTCTTCGGCCTGATCACCGCCCGGCGCACGGTCGCGATCCCGACTCCGACCAGCACCATCGCTCCGAACACATCAACGACGAACGATTGAAAGTAGAGGTAGAACGCGCCGCGCATGATCGGAATGCCGAAACGGTGATCGAGCATGACGACCGTGGTCGCGATGAAAAGGATGATGAAACCAGTAAAAATAAAAGAGTGGAAGATTGCCGCATAGCGTTCGCGCACCGTCCGGCCCTGAAGCAGAGCATGGCGCAGGAGCAGCTTGATCCGCTCAGCCGGCCTGTCGAAGCGATCGACTGCGACTCCGCGCCGCCAGATCGAGAGCCGAAGATAGATACCGTAACCGGCGATTGCCAGCGATACGGCAAAGAGCACGTACATCACCCAGTCGTGGGTAATGTTCCAGAGTACCTGTCTTGTCGCAATCTGCTGATCGATCATGAGACGGGAGTAAATTATCGTTGGAGCGCCGCAAGTTTCTCTTTGAGCAGCGGGATCACATTCTTGTAATCCTCGACGATGCCGAAACGACAGTGCTTGAATATCGGAGCATCGGCATCGATATTGATGGCGGCGATCACCCTGGCGTCGGAGATTCCGGCCATATGCTGGCTGGCTCCGCGAATCGCCACTGCGATGTATAAACCCGGCGCCACCTTCTTGCCTGTCTGTCCGACCTGCCACGACGGAGGGCACCAGCCTGAATCACAGGCCGCGCGCGATGCTGCCAATTGTGCGCCGATCAATCCAGCCACGTCCTGCAGATCCGCAAAAGGTTCTGGTCCGCCCAGACCGCGTCCGCCCGAAATGATCACGCGGGCATCTTCGAGCCGTGCTTCGCCCGCCCCTTCGCTCTTCCTCTCGATGATCTGAGTCGGAGCTCTCATCGACAAATCAACCGCGGGCCGGGTAATGGCCGCCGTTGCTGAATCCTTTTCCGGCGCAGGTTCGAAGGCGCGGGCGCGCAGCCAGAGCACCGCCGGTGAACGCTTGAGTTCGATCGTCGCCACCGCCTTTCCGCCATAGACGCTGCGCCGGACTCGAATCGCTCCGTTATCGACCGCCAGTTCGATGCCATCCCCGGCGGCGCTGCCCGAGAGCCGGTGTGCCAGTCGTGGCGCAAGCTCCTGACTGTATGTATCGTTGCCGAAAAGCACTGCGGCCGGCGCGGCATCGCGACAGATCGATGTCAGCGCCTGCAAAAAGATCTCCGGCTGATATTCCGCCAGCTCAGCCTGATCGGCCACGATCACCTCATCGGCAACGGCGGCGAGCCGCGAGTTCATCGCTGCATTTCCAGGGCCGATCACAACGGCACGCAGCCTCCCTCCCAGAACCGTTGCGAGGTTTCTACCCGCTCCAGCAACTCCCTGTGCCGCTCGGTCATAATCCGAATTCGAGAATGATATTATGAGTATGTCCATGTGAGTAAAAAGTAGAAAGTAGAAAGTAGAAAGTAGAAAGTAAAAAACACGTGATTGAAAGAAAAAAGTGGAGAGCGGAATCCAGATCTTCTACTTTTTACTTTCTACTTTCTACTTTCTACTCACAACGCCTGTGTGACTTCGATAATCCTCTTCGCGAACTGGTCGACACGTTCGTCGAGAGAGTCGCCTGTGACAAATTCGCAAGTCACTTCTTTGACCGGAATTGAGATATCGACTATTTCGTAATAGTTTCCGCCGGCTCGAATCGAGGCAGCATCGACGCCGATCTCGTCGAGCGTCAGTCGTGTGATCGGCTGGCGAGCGGACATCATAATGTCGCGGGTTTTCGGAATACGCGGAACATTGTATTCGTTATTGGTGATCGTTACGACCAGTGGAGTGGTGGATCGTGCCTTTTCCCAGCCGTTATCCGTCTGACGAGTTACAATCAGACCGTCAGTGCCGTTTTCCAGATTATCGACGAATGAAATACAGGGAACACCGAGCTCTTCGGCGAGCAGGCCTCCGGTCTGCCCGACGCCCCAGTCGCCCGATTCGCGTCCGACCATGACCAGGTCGAAAACGCCGATCTTGCTAATCGCCGCGGCGAGAACATGTGCGACCGCCAGCGGATCAGGATGCGGATGCCCATCGTTGATCACCAGCACCGCCTCGTCGGCCTTCATCGCCAGGGCCTTTCTCAGAGCGTCTTCTCCGCTTTCGGGAGCGAAGACCAGAGCGGTGATGCGACCTCCGGTCTTCTCACGCAATTGGAGGGCAGTTTCCAGCGCGTTCTCACAGAAGATATTGGTCACCAGATTGGCCGTGCCTCGCACAGCTTCCTTCTTCTCAGCATCGATACGAAAATCCCGCGCCGGGACCTCAGGGTCCAGAATCTGTTTAAGACAAACGATGATGTTCAAGAATAAACCTCGATGAGCAGGAAGTACGAAGTATAAAGTACAAAGTATAAAGTCAGGATCATTCTTTATACTTTATACTTTATACTTTGTACTTTTATAATTATCCGCGCGGTCTCACACTGTCAAGAAAACTGACCGCGTATCACTAATTCTCAAGGGATAAGAACATGGAGATCCTACGAACGCCTGACGCTCGATTTGCCGGTCTGCCCGGATTCCCCTTTGCGCCACAGTATGTTGAGATCGACTTTGAGGGTACGAAACTGCGAATGCATTATGTCGATGAAGGCGATCGTGCTGCGGGTCCAGTTCTGATGCTCCACGGAGAGCCGTCATGGAGCTATCTCTATCGCAGGATGATTCCGATCATCCGGGACGCCGGCCATCGCTGCGTGGCGCCGGATCTGATCGGGTTCGGCCGCTCGGACAAGCTCGCACGGCGCGAAGATTACACTTACCAGTTTCACGTCGATGTCCTGACGGCGTTCATCGAGGCGCTTGACCTGAAGGATATCACGCTGGTTTGCCAGGACTGGGGAGGATTGCTGGGACTGCGCGTCGCGGCTGAGCATCCCGAACGGTTTGCACGCATCGTCGCCGCCAACACGTTTCTGCCGACCGGCGACCAGAAACCTTCCGAAGGTTTCCTGCGCTGGCAGCACTATTCGCAAACTGTCGAGGATTTTCACGTCGGCGGCATAATCAGGGGCGGATGCGCAACTGAGCTTTCGCCGGAAGTGATCGACGCGTATAATGCGCCATTCCCGGACGACAGTTACAAGGCAGGCGCTCGTCAATTTCCGGTTCTGGTGCCGACCCGGTCCGATGATCCAGCGTCAGAGCCCAATAGAAAAGCCTGGGAAACGCTCAAACGATGGCAGAAACCTTTCCTGACGGCATTCAGCGATCAGGATCCTGTCACGGCCGGAGCCGACAAGGTTTTACAGAAACTGATTCCAGGCTGTGCCGGCCAACCGCATACCACGATCACCGGCGGCGGACATTTTCTGCAGGAAGACAAGGGCGAGGAACTGGCCCGCGTCGTCGTTGAATTCATTACCAATACGAAATAAGAGAAGGTGAAAATATGCGATTCAAAATGCTCCTGTCTTTATTAATGGTGTGTCTCTCGCTGATCACAGTGACCGCTCAGAAAAGAGCAGAAAGTGCCGAGCAGAACACGCTCACCGAGGCCGAGAAGAAAGCTGGATGGCGTCTGCTCTTCGACGGCAAATCGCTCGAAGGCTGGCGTGGATTTCACAAGAAGAATGTCCCCCTCGGCTGGGCTGTCGAGGACGGATGCATCAAGAAGGTGCCCGGCACAGGCGAACTAGGCCAGGCAGGCGGTGACATGATCACCGAAGGTCAGTTCGACAATTTCGAATTCTCCATCGAATGGAAACTCAGCCCGGGCGGCAACAGCGGCATCAAATATCTGGTCTCTGAGTCGCTGCCACCGAAAGGCAAATCAGGCATCAGCTTCGAAATGCAGGTGCTCGACGATGACCGCCACCCTGATGCAAAGATGGGCATCGCCGGCAATCGCACTTCAGGCGCTCTCTATGATCTGATCGCTCCGAGCAACAGGAAGATCCTCAAACCGGTCGGTGAGTTCAATCAGTCCAGCATTGTCGTCAAAGGCAACCACATCGAACACTGGCTCAACGGCGTCAAGGTCGTCGAATTCGAACGCGGAAGCGACGAGTTCAAAGCCCTCATCGCAAAGAGCAAATTCAAGAATACGAAGGGCTTCGGCGAGATTGCCCGAGGCCATATACTGCTTCAGGATCACGGCGATGCCGTCTGGTATCGTAATATCAAAATTCGATCACTTAATTAATCCAATCACGCTCTCGGAGCATAATCCCGGGAGCGCAGGCATCCTTGCCTGCATGTTTTACTGAATAGACTTATTTATTGAAAACATGCAGGCAAGGATGCCTGCGCTCCCGGGATTATGCTCCACAATTCAAACATATTATGGAACCTATCGTACAAATCTCACTTGATCTGACCGATCTCAAAGAAGCTATTGAAACTGCCCGAATCGCTGTCGAAGCGGGCGTCGACTGGCTTGAAGCGGGAACGCCGCTGATTCTGGCCGAGGGACTGCACTGCGTCCGCGCTCTGCGTCAGGAGTTCCCGAACCACCCTATCGTGGCTGATCTTAAAACCATGGATGGCGGTTATCTTGAAGCCGAAATGATGGCCAAAGCCGGCGCCACACACGTTGTCGTCATGGCCCGGGCGCATGAAGAAACGATCAAGACCGTCGTCAAGTGCGGCCGCGATTATGGCGTCAAGGTCATGGGCGACAATATGGCCTGCGATGACAAGGCCGCGGCCAGCAAATGGATGGAGGATCTGGGAGTCGATTTCATCGTCCATCACACAGGTTTCGACGAGCGCAACGGAATCATGGCTTCGACAGGCAAACGCCTGAGTCCGCTGGACGATCTGGCTTCGGTGGTCAACGCCGTCACCATCCCCGTTCAGGCTGTCGGAGGCCTGACGCTCGAAGAGGCCGTCGAGATGCCGAAACACGGAGCCCCGATGGTCGTCATCGGAGCTCCGCTGGCGATCAATGCATACTCTTTCAATGTTGCCGCCGGCGACCTGAAAGGATTGCTGATGGAAATAACAAGGAGGATTCGCGCTTAATCGCGAAATGAAATCTATGAGTCAAACCATGACCGGAGTCGTACAGTTCGACCTGACCCCGCGATCCGTCGAATTGCGCGAGATGGAGATCCCCGAAATCGGCGAAGAAGACGTTCTGCTGCAGGTCGGCGCTGTCAGCGTCTGCGGAAGCGATGTTCATCAATATCACGGCACGCAAAGCTGGGCGGTTCGCACGCCCGTTGTCCTGGGCCACGAATTCGGCGGCATCGTCGCGCGCGCCGGCAAACGTGTGCGCGGATTCAAGGAAGGCGACCGCGTTGTGTCCGAGACTGCCGCCTCGATCTGTGGCCATTGCATCTACTGTCGCGCCGGCGAATACAATCTCTGCCCGGAGCGTAAAGGCTTCGGCTATGGCATCAACGGAGCGATGTCCAATTACGTCAGCGTTCCGGAAAGATGTCTGCACCACATTCCCGATTCACTGCCCTTCGAACGGGCGGCGCTGACCGAGCCATGCTGTGTGGCCTACAATTGCGTTGCCGTCAAAAGCAAAGTCAGGCCCGGTGACACGGTAGTTGTCTTCGGACCGGGCCCGATTGGACTGCTCTGCGCCGAAATGGCACGCATCAATGGCGCCGGGAATCTGATCATAGCCGGTATGGCGCAGGACGCATCGCGCCTTGAAGCTGCTCGCCAACTGGGCGTGACACACGCCGTCAATATCCAGGAGGTGAGCCTGACCGACCTCCTGCGTGAAATCGGTGACGGTCTCGGAGCTCACCTCGTGATCGACGCCGCCGGCGCATCGGCTGCGCTCAAGAGCGCGATGGAGATCGTTCGTCCGGGCGGCCAGATCACGAAGGTCGGCTGGGGGCCGCAGCCACTCAATTTCTCACTCGATCCGCTGGTTCAAAAAGCCGTCACACTGCAGGGCAGTTTCAGCCATACCTTCCAGAACTGGGAACAGGTGGTTTCGATGCTTGCCTCAGGACAGATCAACCTGCAGCCGGTCATCAGTCGCGTGGCCGGCCTGGAGGACTGGAAAGACTGCTTCGACGGCATGCACGACGGCGCTTACGTCAAATCAGTGCTTCGGCCCAATTGAAAGGAAAAATAGAGATATGATTCGTCTGCTTTTCGTCTCCCTGCTGCTGGCTTCTTCGATGATCTTCCAGCAGCCGGCCCAGAATCCCACGGCCCAGCGGCAGGAACTTCCGCCTGAAGCCATCACCGAGCCGGTCCGTTCGATCAAACCTCCGCGGACGCCTTTGCCGGCAGAGTCGGCCTCGGCCGGCGTTACGAAATACTCGTTCATCGTATACGGCGATACGCGCGGCCGGCGGGACGGGTGGGAGTTGCAATACGAGCATTCACTGCTCGTTAATTCAATGCTCGCCAACATCAGCAAACTCGCGAAGACGGATTTTCCGGTCCGATTCGTTCTGCAGACTGGCGACGGGGTCTCGACCGGACGTATCGGACGCCAGTGGAATGCGAGTTTTGTCGATCTGATCGACCGCCTGACGCAGGTTGGCGATGTCCCTTATTATCTGTCAGCGGGAAATCATGACCTGTCGAGCGCTGCCACCCACAATGATCCGCTCAGGCAGCCGGGACTCAAGAACTATCTTGCCGCCAACGCGAACCTGATTCCGCCGGACGGTTCTCCGCGCCGGCTCGACGGCTATCCTGTCTTCTCGTTCGGTTACGGCAATACTTTCGTCCTCGCCTTCGATTCGAATATCGCCGGCGACGACAAACAGTTCGAGTGGGTCAAGGCGCAGCTTGAAGGACTCGATCGCAATCGCTATCAAAACATCTTCGTCTACGCTCATCACCCGGCATTCTCATCGGGCCCGCACGGCGGCGCCAGGGTCGAAAGACCGACCGCTATCATCCGTGAACGATATATGCCGCTCTTTCACAAGCATCATGTGCGCATCTTCTTCTCGGGTCACGAGCATTTCTTCGAGCACTGGGTCGAGAGATTCAAGGACGAAAATGGCGACCATCGCCTCGATCACGTCACCACGGGTGGTGGCGGGGCGCCGCTTTACGCTTATACCGGTGACCCTGATATTCGACCTTACATTCAGGCGCATTCGAACCTCGGCGTAACGCTTGACCGCATCGCCAAACCGGCCTTTGAGCCCGGCGACGGGGCCTATCATTACCTGATCGTCAGGGTCGATGGCAAGAGGATCGACCTGGAGGTCGTCGGAGTCGACTGGGGACGCAATTACCAACCCTATCGCAGCAACAAGGCTGATCTATCAGACCGCAATTAAAATCAAAACATGCCAAAACTTAGCGCTTTTCCGAAATGTTACATGGACGACCTGTGCGTCACCCGCACGATGTCCCTCTTCGACTGGATCGATCTGGCCGCGACGCTCGGCGTCGATGGCATCGAGATGTACCCCGGCTTTTTTGCCAGCTTCGAGCCCGACTACATTACAAAGGTCAAACAGCATGCCGATGCCAGGAGCCTCGAGATTCCGATGATGTGCTGCTCTCCTGATTTTACGCAGCATGACGCGGAAGCCCGCAAAGCCGAACTGGAAAAGGAGCGTGGCTGGATCGACCTGACGGCCCGGCTCGGCGGAAGTTTCTGTCGCGTGCTCTCGGGCCAGCGACGTGAAGATGTGTCACGCGCTGACGGCGTGCGATACACGGTTGAATGCATCAATCAAGTCATTCCCTATGCCGCTGAGCGAAATATCGTCCTCAACATGGAGAACCATTACAAGGACGGTTACTGGAAATATCCTGAATTCGCGCAGCATCTGGATGTTTTTCTCGAAATCGTCAACCAGATCGATTCCCCCTGGTTCGGAGTCAATTTCGATCCGTCCAACTCGATCATCTGTGGCGAAGACCCTCTGGAAGTTCTGGCGGCCGTCAAGCATCGCGTCGTCTCGATGCATGCATCCGACCGCTACCTGATCAGCGGAACCATCGAAGACCTGAAACAACAGGACGGGTCGATGGGATACGCCAAAAACCTCAGGCACGGTGTAATCGGCAAAGGCTTGAACGATTACGATAAGATCTTTTCGACGCTCAGGAATGAAGGCTTCGACGGCTGGATTTCGATCGAGGACGGCGAAAACGGCATGGACGAACTGCGTGAATCGGTCGCATTCCTGCGCGGCAAGATCGCACAGCATTTCGCTTAGAGGAGATCATGGACAGACTCAAAGGCAGCGTCGCCGTCGTGACCGGCTCGGGATCCGGCCTCGGAGAAGGCATCGCGCGACTCTTCGCCTCGGAAGGCGCCCGGGTCGTCATTTCGGGACGCGACGAAAATAAGCCCAAAGCCGTGGCCGATGACATCAATGCAGGTGGCGGGCAGGCTATCTGGATCAAGGCCGATGTCGAAATCGAAGAGGACTGCCGCAAGCTGATCGACCGGACCGTCGAACAACTCGGCGCAATCGACGTGCTGGTCAATACTGTCGGCTGGAGCATGCGCGGGCACATCGAAAACACCACTGTCGAACAATGGGACCGCGTCTTTGCACTCAATGTGCGCAGTTCATTCATCTGCACCCAGCAGGCCGTCAAATATATGAAAGAGCGGATGAGTGGCTCGATCATCAACATCGGTTCGGTCAACGCCTACATTGGAGAGCCCAAACTGATGGCCTATGCGGCGTCCAAGGGCGCGCTCATGACGCTCACGAAGAATCTGGCCAGTTATCTTAACCAGTACCGGATTCGCGTCAATCAGCTCAACGTCGGCTGGACGCTCACTCCGAACGAGCACCGCATCAAGGTCGAGGAGGAAGGTAAAGGCGAAAACTGGATCGATGAGGCCGTCAAAACGCGCCCCTGGGGCCGCTTGCTCAGCCCACTCGACATCGCCTGGGCCGCACTCTATTTCGCAAGCAACGAAAGCGAATGCATCACGGGTTCGATCCTCGATATGGAGCAGTATCCCGTGGGATCGCCGCCTAACTGGTAGGCTAAATAACTGATGTTACGCAGAAGAGTCCTTTAAAATCGATTTGACAAAGTTTGAGGTTGCTCAAGCATATTCGTTCTGTGAGCCTGCAACGCAGGCGAAAGAATACAGCCCGGGGTGGAGCGAGGCCGCCAGGCCGAGCGAAGCCCCGGGTCCCGTTCCACCAAAATTGGCAAGCCCACGAAGTGGGCGATAGCCTGAGCGGAAGAGTCAGGCGTCATCGAGAAATCTGCCGCCCATTTCATGGGCTTGCTGAAATGACGATCCCAATACCCGGGGTTTCGTTCGGCCTGGCGGCCTCACTTCACCCCGGGCTCTATTCTGCCCACCCGCTTCGCGGGTTCGGGACAAGTCAAGCAATTTCCGATCATTGTCTCTGCGTAACATCAGTAATCTATTCGTGACCATTGGTGTTCATTCGTGGCTTAATTTCTTTTCCGGTTCAAGCCGATCGGAGGCAGTCGCTCCATCGAGCATGACGATCTGGTCGGTATATCCTTCGAAACTGTCGTCGTGGCTGATGACGAAGAGCTGCTGAAAATCCTTAATGCGGCCGATCTGCTGGGCCAGATTGCGGCGACGCTCCTCATCCATGTTGGTCGTCGGTTCGTCGAAGAAGGCCAGGTTGACCTCCGAGAGTTCCTTGAGCAGGGCGAGGCGGACTGAGAGTGCCGCCGCCATCTGCTCTCCACCGGAAAGACTGATAAACGGTCGCTCGCGGCCCTCCTCCTCGAGCAGGATTTCGTAATCCCTCGTCCACTGCAACGAAACATCATGACGACCGGTGATTTCGCGATAGAGCTGATTGGCCTCGTGAGAGATCGAATAGAGGTATGACTCAGTTATGAAAGGCGCTGCCTTGTGCAGAATGTCGCGGATGAAATCGGCCACGTCGCGCAACCGGCGTGTCTTCTCGATTTCACCAAGCAGCTCGCGCAGGCGAGTCCGGACGCTTTCAAGATAGTCGAGGCGACTCTTCAGCAGCTCCAGTTGCTGTTCGGTGTGAGCGATCTGAGCCACCAGCTGCGTTGCGCGCTCTCGCCATTTTTCAGAATCGGTTTGGGCGCGAAGATGCGCCTCGGAATCGTATGATCCTTCCAGGTCATTTAGCCTGGTCAGTGATTCCTGCAGCGCCCTGTCGATTTCGTCCATTTCACGCGCCAGGTCCGCTGCCTCCTGCTCACGAGCGGTGACGGCGCCGGCGATCTTTTCGTGGGCGATAAATGCATGGTAATCGCGTTCATTATCTTCGCGCGCGCGTACGGCAACGCTCAAATCGGCATCCAGTGAAAGCCAGGCTTGCAGTTCGGCCCTGCAGGATTCGAGCCTTGACTGGATGTTGTCACGGTCCACTTCCGCAACCTCGACCTCGCGCCGCCATTCCACTTCCTTCGCGATAGTCTGTTGGCAGGCCCTGGCGCGGCTGCGCGGGTCGTCGAGCGACCTGAGCGACGCTTCGGCCTCGGCAAGTTGTGCTTCGATATCGCCGAGAGCTTTGATGCGCGCGTCCAGATCGTCGCGTTCGGCGCGTTTAGACTCGCCTTCATTGCGAATCTGATCGATCTCACCCTGCATTCCTTCAGCCTGATGCAGCACGCGCTGGGCATCTCGCGCCTCGCGCAGAGCCGCATCGATCTCGCGGCGCTCTGACCGCAATTTATCACTCGTATCGCCACTCATGTCTTCCATCGAGGCGATCTCTTTTTCGACCGTTTCGATCTGTACCCGATGCGACTCGATCAGGCCGGCGTTCCTCTCAATCTCTGGCAACAGGTGAGGAAGTTTTGAAATCTCGGCCGCGGCTTCACGGCCCCGGAGGATATCTTCAGCCATGCGGTCCAGGCGATGATCGAGGGCCTTGATCTCCTGCTTTCGGGCATCGAGCCCGGATTTGAAGCGCTCGTCCAGAGACTCGTCCGGCTTGAGATTGAGGCAACGCTCGGTAAGCAGCGGGCAGATGCCTCCGGATTCAAGCGCGGCGATCATCTCATCATCACGGGCGACCTCGGCCCGCAACCTGGACAGTCGATCGGATTCAGCCTGGCGAAGGGCTTCCATCTCCGGCAGCCCCGCTGCAATCGTAGCGAGCGGTTTCAACCGGTCGACCTCGACCTGAAATCGCTTCAATTCCGACCATATCCGGTCATTCTCTTTCCTCAGCCCGTCAAGTTTTTCTTTGCGAAGATTGAAACCGGCCATGGCAAGATCGAAGTTTTTGATCTTTTCATCGACGCGATTGCGGGCAGTCTCCAACTCGTCATAACGCTCAGCCTTCTGACGAAGAGCTTGAGCTTTTTCACTCTGGCGCGAAAGTTCGGAATAACGCAGTCGCAGCCTTTCCAGTTCCCTGTCTATCGACGCCAGCGACAAATGCAGTCCCTGGCTGGCCCCTCGATCTTCACGCAACCGGGCGATGCGGGTCTCGATCTCTTCCTGCCCGATGACCAGCGGCTCAAGACCGGCCAGAACTCTTTTCGCCTCGGCCACATCGCCCAGTCTGTCTTTCGATCTGGTCAGGCGACTGATGGTTTCGAACAACTCCCTTTCAAAGGCTTCAGCCCTCGCTCTCAACGCATCGCGGGTTTGACGGGACTTCTCGAGTTCGTTCAGACGCGCGACCGCCTCGATATAATTCTCGTACCCGTTGCGCGCCGTCTCGACTATCCGGGCCGCCTCTCGTGCATGATCGGCGGCTTCACGCGCTGTTGTCAGCGCGTCCTTCTTCAAATTCAGCCTGACACGAAGGCGCTCGATCGCCCCAGCCGTCGCTTCGACTTCTCGCCGGATCGCTGCGAAAGATTCGCTCTCCTGCCTTGCCCGGTCCCTTGCGGATTCGGCGTTTGCGAACTCATCACGCGACGCTGTCAGTTGCCGCGTCAACTCGTCATGCTGTCGACTAGTCTCATCCCAGGCCTTCAACTCGCCTTCGGCTTCGGCCGCCTGCTTCTCGACCTCAGTCACCCGGCCGTCAATCACCTTCAGCGTTCCACGCAGACTGTCCGACGCAAGACGATACTCGCCGACCTTCAGGATCTGATCGAAAACGTTCTTGCGATTTGTCGGCGAGAGTGTGAAATCCCATGTGAAGGTTCCCTGAGGAACCCCGATCGTGGTTTTGAAGAGGGCAGAAAGATCGCTCCCGGGTTCAACGCCGATATGCTGCTCCAGCCAGGGCACGACCTGATTCTTCTGTTCGACGAGACGGGTTTTGGTTACCGGATCATAGACGAAATAACCGCCCGCAGTATCACGCGTCACGACATATTCGCGCCCGTCGAGGTTCGAAAGGAAGCTGATGACGACCTGTCCCCGCTTCGTCCCCCGCTTGAGAAAATCGTCGCGCTTGTAATCCAGATGATCGAATAGCGCCCATGCAATCGCTTCAAGGATAGTCGTCTTGCCCGAGCCGTTCGGTCCGCAGATGGCCACCACACCTGGCTGAAAGCTGAATGAGGCTTCAGTGTGGTTCTTGATGTTCTTCAGCTCGACTTTGGTGATCAGCATGGAGTAGAAAGTAAAAAGTAAAAAGTAGAAAGGTGAACCTGATATTTGAATGGGCCGCCGAAAACCGCGTTCCCCACTTTCTACTTTCTACTTTTTACTTTCTACTTTTTCAGACTTGCGCATTCTGCGCGACTTCCGGATTGTCAGTATGGCCGAGCAGATGACGCCCTTCTTCGCTGCGAGGATCGATTGTGCGCAGATGCCTGCGACCGCGCATCTCCCAGATCGCAGTGATCTTTCCGTCCTTTTCGACAGCATGGTAGGAGACCTCCTCCTGCGCATCGGCGGCCGCAGCTTGCGTCACAGTCTCGTTTTCCGGGTTCTGATTTTCACTCATTGGTTAACACTCCTGATGTAATAGTATTTAGTGAGGATCGAAGTAAGAGGCATTTTGCCATGTCAACTGCACGGGCGTCAAAGATGTCCAGCTTGACGGTCTCAAGCCCCTCAACTAGAATTCCCTTTTGCCCGGTCGATACCGGTAGGAGCCGAGACATCCGGCTATCATATAAATACACGTGATGCCGCCAAAGCGGCGGAATCCGCGTTTGAGGAAGCAAAGGCAGCAACATGAACGCCATCGAAAAAGCATTAACCAAAGTCTTCGGTTCGGCAAATGAACGCCTGCTCAAGAAGCTGTGGCCAATAGTTGAAACTATCAATAAGTTCGAGCCCGATATCCAGAAGCTGTCGGACAGCCAGTTGCAGGCGAAGACAATCGAATTCAGGGAGCGACTGACAGAGCGGCTGAAAGGCTCGGAGGAATTGGAAACGGCCGCGCGTAAAACGCTCGAGCAGGAGGCTCTTGAAGAGATTCTGCCGGAGGCCTTCGCCTGTGTTCGCGAAGCATCACGCCGTGCGACCGGGATGCGCCACTTCGACGTGCAGTTGATCGGCGGAATGGTGCTGCACCGCGGGATGATCGCGGAGATGCGAACCGGCGAGGGAAAAACGCTGGTCGCGACGCTTCCGGTCTATCTCAACGCCCTGCTCAGCAAGGGAGTTCATGTCATTACGGTCAACGATTACCTGGCCAGACGCGACGCCGAGTGGATGGGCAAGATCTATAAATTTCTCGGTCTGACTGTCGGCATCATCCAGAACGATATGGATGATTTCGCTCGCCAGGAAGCATACAACGCCGACATCACATACGGCACCAACAATGAATTCGGCTTCGATTACCTGCGTGACAACATGAAGTTCGAACTGGCCACCTGCGTCCAGCGCGGCCATTATTTCGCCATCGTCGACGAGGTAGATTCGATCCTCATCGACGAAGCGCGAACTCCGCTCATCATCTCAGGCGCATCCGATGATTCGACCAGCAAGTATTTCGAGGCCGATACGGTGATTCCGAAACTGACGCCCGAGACGGATTATCAGGTCGACGAAAAACAGCATCGCGCCACACTCACCGATTCGGGCATCGAGAAGGCCGAACGCATCCTCGGATACGGCAACCTTTACGATCCATCGAACATGGAGATCCTGCATTGCCTGAATCAGGCGCTGGTCGCCCACACGCTCTATCAGCGTGACAAGAATTACATCGTCCGTGACGGCGAGGTGGTCATCGTCGATGAATTCACCGGTCGCATTATGTCGGGGCGACGCTGGTCGGATGGCCTGCATCAGGCGGTCGAGGCCAAGGAGGGTGTGAAGATCGAGCGCGAGACCCAGACTCTGGCGACTATCACTCTCCAGAACTATTTCCGTATGTATCAGAAGCTCGCCGGAATGACCGGAACAGCCGAAACCGAATCAGTCGAATTCGCCAAGATCTACAATCTGGACGTGACCAGCATCCCGACACACCGCCCGATGGTGCGCGTCGATCATTCCGACATGATCTATCGCACTCTCGATGAAAAATGGGATGCCGTGGTAGATGAGATCAGGGAGTTGAACGAGAAAGGGCAACCGGTGCTTGTCGGCACCGTCTCGGTCGAAAATTCCGAACTGGTGGCCAGGCGACTCAAACAGGCCAACATCAGGCATAACGTGCTTAACGCAAAACCCGAGAATGCCGGACGCGAAGCCGAAATCGTTGCACAAGCCGGACGCAAGGGCGGCGTCACCATCGCCACCAACATGGCCGGACGCGGAACCGACATCCTGCTCGGGGGAAATCCGGAGTATCTCGCCCGTGAATACCTGAAGAAACAGGAGATCAACCCCGACGAGGCGTCTCCTGAACAGTTCGAGGATGCAGTTCTCAAAGTCAAACGCCAGACTGAGGTGGATCACGAAGAAGTCGTCAGACTTGGCGGCCTGCACATCATCGGCACCGAACGGCACGAATCCAGGCGTATCGATAACCAGCTGCGCGGACGCTCCGGCCGCCAGGGAGACCCCGGATCATCGCGTTTCTTTCTCTCACTCGAAGACGATCTGATGCGAATCTTCGCCGGCGATCGCGTCAAGGCGATCATGCAGCGGCTGGGCATGGAGAAAGGCGTGGCGATCGAATCCAAGATGGTCTCGAAACGAATCGAAGCCGCCCAGAAGAACGTTGAGGCGCATAACTTCACGATTCGTAAACACCTGCTCGAATATGACGACGTCATGAACAAGCAGCGTTCAACCATCTACACGCTGCGACGCCGCCTGCTTGAACAGAACGATCAACGCGAAGAGATTCAATCGATCGCCGATGCCCTGCTCGATGACCTGATGGATCAATACCTGAGCCTCGATGAAATGCCTGACAACTGGAATTTCCAGGGGCTCAATGTTCAGACGATCTATCAGTTCGGGCTCGATCTCGACCAGGCCGGCATCCGGATGGAAGATCTTGAACGCGATGAAATACGCGAACTGATATGGAAGAAGATCGAAAAATATATTCGGACAAGGAAGCGGCTGTCGGTCCTGAGGCAATGCGCTATTACGAGCGTATCATCCGGCTCAATATCGTCGACGTTCAGTGGAAGGATCACCTCCTTGCGATCGACCACCTCAAGGAATGGATCGGACAGGTCGGTTTCGCTCAGAAGGACCCCCTGGTCGAATACAAGAAACAGTCTTTCGACCTCTTCGAACAGATGCTCGATCGTATCGATACAGAAACAGTGCGCGCTCTATACCTGCTTCATGTAACAGTCGAAGAGCCACCCGAGCAGAGAATGCAACGCCGCCCGCGCCGCGGTCACGTCACATTCACCAAGGCCAATGCCAGCGCAATGGCCGCGGGCGAAGAGGACGGCAAACCGCGAACGGTCGTCAGCGAGCACCCGAAAGTCGGACGCAATGATCCATGCCCTTGCGGCTCGGGCAAGAAATTCAAAAAATGCCACGGTGTCGAAGTTTGAACCCGGGTAAATCAGATCGAAATCATAACGGGAGGCATTTCCGCCTCCCGTTATTTTTTTGCCGCTTCCTCGATCCAACGCTTCTACTGAGCTTTTACTGTACCATTCTTATCGCGACTGTTTTAAAATAGCGTCGCTTTTACATCTCCAACAATTTCGAATTAATCTGGGGCGTTCAATGCAATCGAATCGGCGTCCTGAATGAATGGCGTTGTTCCTGTTACGAGGAGGAAATATGGGTGAATTGATCGGGTTGGCCATCTTCGGTCTGATTGTCGGCGTCATCGCCAAACTGATTCTGCCAGGCAAGGATCCAGGAGGCATTATTGTTACTGCACTGATCGGTATGGCGGGTTCGCTGATAGGAACGTTTGTCGGAAGAAATCTCCTCGGGTATAAACCGGGACAATCGGCGGGATGGATCATGTCCATCATCGGAACCGTCTTATTGCTGATTCTTTATCGCGTCTTCTCCAATAGACGCGCCTGAATGGCTGATCACTTCTGCCCCCAGGGGGAGCGAGACCTGCCGGTTGACCGTCAGTAACGTCTGTTGTATGGTGGTCAACATAAGCACCCGTAGCTCAGCTGGATAGAGCGTCAGCCTCCGGAGCTGAAGGTCCCGCGTTCGAATCGCGGCGGGTGTATAAAAAGCAGGAGGGATGCTTATGGCATCCCTCCTGCTTTTTATACACCGGGTTTCAGCGAAAGGTGACCGTTTGCGGGTCATCGAGATTCTGATCAATTATAACGTGCTCACTGCTCTTCCGAATTATCCTCTCTCCGTCGCCTGTCCTTAATGCCTGGCAACAAAAACGCTGAACAGGCCCCCGGCGCCCGCAACAAAAGCGCCGACCGCAACCGCCTTCCAGGAATGAAATCCTATCCCGATGAGCAATATCACGATGCCTGTCAACATACTGTAATGATAAATACGCTTTTCGTTCATTGCGAGCAGCAAAAAGGGGTGGTTGCCCACCCCTACCGTAAAATAAACTCGACAATCAATTGTGATTGAATTAAATCGCCAGAAGGTTATTTCTTCTTGGCGGCGGCCTTCTTCGCCGGAGCGGCTTTCTTCGCGGCCTTCTTGGCCGGAGCAGCTTTCTTGGCGGCCTTCTTCGCCGGAGCGGCCTTCTTGGCGGCCTTCTTCGCCGGTGCAGCTTTCTTAATGGCTGGCATAGTGTTTTTCTCCTTTCCTCGTAGATAGCCTGACCACAAGATGAAGTGTTGATTTATCCCTTGTGGTCTAGAGCAATTAACACACTAGATATAGCTTATAAACTTCTTCGACACATGTGTCAAGAAAAATCTTTTTTCATGCATGCGTGAATGCATGACGAGATGCATGATTTCATGTCGATTGAAGTTAGAAGTTTGTGATTATCGGTCGATTCATTGCATAATCTGCGTTCGTAGCTGTCATTATTGAGTGAAATCGTCATTCAAACTCAAACGAAGATTCATCACGATTAAGGAGAAACCATGCGTGTTCGAAGTGTTGATCGCATTGTCATCGCGCTGCTCACTGTCTGTCTGATGATAACGACATTCCTGCCGGGAGCCGGCGCGAATGAATGGGAAGAGAAGTTTCGTGGCATACCGCAAGCTGAGCGATTGAAGGAGTATATGCGTGTGCTGTCGGCTGAGCCGCATCACGTGGGCACCGAGGCTGGTCGTCGCAATGCCGAGTGGATGAGGGATCAATTGAATTCGTGGGGGCTCAAGGCATCGATCGAGGAGTTCGATGTTCTCTTTCCAACTCCGAAGGAGCGCTCTCTCGAACTCGTTTCCCCGTCGAAGTACGCGGCAAAGCTGAAAGAGCCGCAGATAGCCGAGGATCCTGATTCAGGCGACGCGAATCAACTGCCGACATATAACGCATATTCCGGTGACGGCGATGTGACGGCGCAACTGGTATACGTCAACTATGGTATTCCCGCCGATTATGAGCAGCTCGAAAAGATGGGCATCGATGTCAGAGGCAAAATCGTCATCGCACGATATGGCGCCAGCTGGCGGGGGATCAAGCCTAAGGTCGCACACGAACACGGAGCCGTCGGATGCATCATCTATTCCGATCCGAAGGAGGACGGCTATTTTCAGGGCGACGTTTATCCGCAAGGGCCATATCGCAACGAGACGGGTGTGCAGCGCGGAAGCGTCATGGACATGCCCGTTCATCCGGGCGATCCGCTGACTCCGGGATGGGGTGCGACGAAGAACGCGCGCCGTCTGTCGCGCGACGAAGCAAAGACATTGATGAAGATCCCCGTACTGCCGATCTCATATTCGGATGCATTGCCTTTGCTCAAAGCACTCGGCGGGCAGATTGTACCGGAAAGCTGGCGTGGGGCGTTGCCGATCACCTATCACGCGGGGCCCGGGCCGGCCACCGTCAGGCTGAAAGTAATGTCTGACTGGAGCATCAAGACAATCTACAACGTGATCGCGCGCATTGAAGGTTCAACATATCCCGACGAATGGGTCATTCGCGGCAATCATCACGATGCCTGGGTCAACGGCGCTGACGATCCGGTGAGCGGCATGGCGACAGTGCTTGAAGAGGCGAGAGCATTCGGCGAACTGCTCAAACAGGGCTGGCGTCCGAAACGCACTCTCATCTTCTGCGCGTGGGATGCCGAAGAACCCGGGCTGCTCGGGTCGACCGAATGGGTCGAACAGCACGCCACCGAACTGCGCGAAAAGGCGGTCGCTTACATCAACACCGACAGCACCAGCAAGGGATGGTTTGGCATGAGCGGATCGCACACGCTGGAAAAGTTCATCAATGATGTTTCGCGCACCGTCAAGGATCCGAAGAACAGAGGAACGCTCTGGGAGGCTTCGCAGGCGCGCAGACTGTCAGCGGCGCGAACCGACGCCGATCGCGAGCGATTGAAGGCCCGCGCGGAGATCCCGATCGGCGCTCTCGGGTCGGGATCGGATTACACCGCCTTTATCGATCATCTGGGTATCGCATCGCTCAATATCGGATTTGGTGGAGAGGCCGGCGGAGGCATCTATCATTCAATCTATGACACATTCGCCTGGTACACCAGATTTTCGGATACCACCTTCGAGTTCGGACGCACGCTTGTACAGGCCGCCGGCACGGCGACGATGCGGCTCTCCGACTCGGAGATACTGCCGTTCGAGTTTACAAACTTCGCCGAGACAGTCAGTGGATATGTCAGCGAAATAGCCGCCCTCTCAGGGGGGAAAACCGACATCTTGCCGCTCCGCAAATCCGTCGATAACCTTACACGCGCAGCTAACGATTATGACCGCGCTTTGCGTGACGCTCATCGTGAGGGCCGGAAACCCGGCAACCCGAAAGCTCTCAACAAGCTGCTCTACCAGTCGGAAAGAAAACTGATCTCCGCTGTCGGTCTGCCCAGACGCGAATGGTTCAAACACCAGATCTACGCACCGGGGTTCTATACCGGGTACGGCGTAAAAACCCTGCCGGGAGTTCGAGAAGCGATCGAGCAGAAAAACTGGAATGAAGCGACCGAGCAGGTCAAGGTGATCAGCGCGACTCTCGATGCCATGACTTTGCAGATCGATGCCGCAGCGAAGGAATTTGTAGAAAGTAGAAAGTAGAAAGTAGAAAGTAGAAAGTAGAAAGTAGAAAGTAGAAAGTGAAACTGGAAACCAGTATCTCGGTTCCAGTTTCTTCTTACTTTCTACTTTCTACTTTTTACTTTCTACTTAATCTCACCTGCAGCGGTTTGCCGGATCATTGCCATTAAGTGTGCTGAGGATCTGTCTCAGCACATCCATGTCAGACGTGCTGTTACCGGTGATGGCCAGCCGTGTTTGTGAGAGCACCTCATTGATTGTGCTGCTGCGGGTGATGGTCACGCCGTTGCTCAGAGTCACGGGCGCGAAGTTGATACCGTAGCAACGCAGCATGCTGGCCAGAATTCCGACTGAACTCCCGCCGGCGCCGACGATCGTCAATTGAGTTGCCACATACTGTTGATTCAATTGCTGCAGTGAGCCGGTCCCGCCTTCCAGAGCGCGCCTGACGGTCGCCTGGTTGTTCTGAATGATGACCGGATTATTGAAGTTGATTCCTCCGATGAAGATCGATCCGTTCGGTATCCGAGTGCTGTTGAGAACGTAATACTGAGCGGACTGGAAACATGTAGTCTGGCAGCTCAGAAGGAGCGGCGTGATGACGAACTCGACTGAGTTCGACACTCCTCCGCCCGGCGCCGGGTTCGAGACAGCGACGGCGACCGTTCCGGACGAAGCGACATCGGTATCGCTGATCAGGGCCGTGACCAGGGTATTGCTGACGAAGGTCGTCGGACGCGGACTGCCCTGCCATAGAACGGTGGCGCCGGGAACGAAATTGTCGCCATTGACAGTCAGAGTAAACGCGTCATCGCCTTCGATGATCGTGCCTGGAGAAATACTGGTTACGACCGGCACAGGATTGGGCGCCAGAATCGTGAAGACCAGCTGGTTCGACGGACCGCCGCCCGGAGCCGGGTTGATCACCAGAACCATCGCCGTTCCGACAGCGGCAAGATCCTCGGCCGGAATTGTTGCGGTCAGTTGAGAACTGCTCACGAACTGAGTCAGCCTGGGAAGGCCGTTCCAGGTGACAACTGCGCCCGGAACGAAATCGCTGCCGGTCACAGTCATGATAAATCCGGGGCCTCCGACGCCTGCGATCTGAGGTGAGATCGATGCCACCACCGGCACCGGGTTCGGCGGAGTGATGGCGAAAGTCAGCGGATTCGAGACGCCTCCGCCAGGCGCCGGATTTTCAACCGAGATATCGGCTGTTCCGACGTTCGCGACATCGGTGTCGAGAATTGCGGCTTTGAGCTGAGTATCGCTGACATACGTTGTTGCGCGCGGCGAGCCGTTCCAGAGGACCGTCGCACCGGGAACGAAGCTGGATCCATTGACGATCAGTTCGAAGGCCTGACTACCGGCTACGACTGAGCCCGGCAGAAGCCCTCTAAGTGACGGAACAGGATTTGGCTGAACACTGATCGTAAATGCCAGGCTGTTCGAAACGCCGCCTCCCGGTTCAGGATTGGCGACATCTATTGCCAGGGTTCCGGCGTTCGCGACTTCAGTATCGGCGATCTGAATTGTCAGTTGCGAACTGCTGACAAAGGTCGTCGCACGCGGATTTCCGTCAACACGAACGACCGATCCCTGCACGAAACCGGAACCGTTGACCGTCAGAGTGAAGCCGACGCTGCCGGCTGTGACATTGGCTGGAGCGATTCCGGTCAGGGCCGGGACAGGATTGAGGATCGCCAGTTGAACGGTGTTTGTAGAGCCTCCACCCGGCGCCGGATTGACCACTGCGACGGAAACAGATCCTCCGAGAGCGATATCTTCAGGTGGAATGACGGCAGTCACCTGAGTGCTGCTGACAAAGGTCGTCGGCCGATCCTGACCGTTGATCTGCACGATCGCGCCGTTGACGAATCCGCTCCCCTGGATGGTCAAAGTGAATTGCGGACCACCCGCAGCAACCTGACCCGGATTGATGACTGTGATCGTAGCCGCCGGATTGGTAACCGTGAAATTGACTATGTTCGATGTGCCGCCGCCGGGTTCGGGATTGAAGACGACAACGGGATAAACACCGGCATTGATGAGCCCCGCCGCCGGGACGACTACGCTCACCTGAGTATTGGTAATCAGGGTCGTCGGAAGATCGACGCCGTTAAATCGGACGACTGAAGCTGCGACGAAACCATCTCCGCTGACGATCATTGGCACGTCGGCGCTGCCTGCGACCGCGGTATCAGGCCCGAGGGCTGTGATTCGAGGTTTCGGGTTGGTAATCGCCAGATCGACAGCGTTGGAGTTTCCTCCGCCCGGCTCAGGGTTGAAGACGCTGATGCGCAGGGTCGTGGCCGCCGCGATATCGCCGGCGGTCAACTGGACTGCCAGGACGGTGTCTGAGACGAAAGACGTCTGCCTGTCAATTCCGTTGACGCGAACGATCGATACGTCGACGAAAGATGATCCATTGACCACCAGCGTGAAGCCGGGTCCGCCCGCACTGACCGTTTCCGGGCTGATACTTGTGATGCGCGGAATCGGGTTCCGTTTTTTAACGGCGAGTTCAAGTGCATTTGAGACTCCGCCGCCGGGTCCCGGGTTGACGACCTGAACTGACAAGGTGGCGAGCGCCACAACGTCGGAGGCAGGAACCTGCGCAGTCAATTGCGTGCTGTTGACGAAGGTCGTCACACGCGGAGCTCCGTTAATCAGCACCTCGGCTCCAATCACGAACCCTGTCCCGTTGACAGTCAAAGTAAGAGCGGGACTGCCCTCGACCACTACGGCTGGCGACAGTGAAGTGAGTGTCGGGACCGGATTGATGACGTTGAGCGGCAACTCGTTCGATGCGCCGCCGCCCGGCGCCGGGTTGATGACACGTATCGACAGCAGATCAGCGCCCGCAATATCCTGAGCCGGAATCTGAGCGGTCACCTGACCGGCATTGTTGAATGTCGTCGGTCGATCGGCGCCATTGACCTGCACAACCGCGCCATTGACGAAATTCGATCCGTTGACTGTCAGCGCGAAGGCAGGACCGCCCGCCACCACCTGATTCGGATTGAGCGAGGCGAGAACAGGCACCGGATTCGGAGGTTGATTGATGGTGAAGGTGAGCGGGTTGGATTCGCCACCGCCTGCGGGCGGGGTGAAGACCGTCACCTGAGCTGTACCGATCTCCGAAATATCAGCGGCGGGGATGACAGCTGTCAGTTGCGTGCTGCTGACGAATGTGGTCGGGCGCGCCGCCCCGTTCCAGCGAACTTCGGAATCGGATGCAAAATTGACGCCCGTCACCGTCAGCGTGAAATCACTGCCACCGGCAATCGTGTTGTTCGGATTGAGCCCGGTGATCCTTGGCAATGGACGTGCCGCCTGATTGATATTGAAGGTTATCGCATTCGACAAGCCGCCGCCCGGTGGCGGGCTGAAGACAGCAACCTGTGCCGTTCCGATTTCGGCGATATCCGTTGCGGATATCTGCGTGGTCAGTTCGGTCACGCTGACGAAACTGGTCAATCTGTCTTCGCCGTTCCAGCGTATAACCGACCCGGGAGCGAAGTTCGTCCCGGTCACCGCCAGAGTGAACGCAGGACCGCCCGCGACGGTCGATGACGGACTGAGGAAGCTGATCGTCGGAGGAGCGAAATTGACCGTCAGGGTCAGCTCGTTCGACGTGCCTCCACCCGGCGCCGGATTGAAGACCGTAATGACCACCATTCCGCCATTCTGTATGTCGGCTGCTGTGATCAGAGCGCGAACCTCAGTCGCCGAAATGAAGGTCGTCTGACGATCGGCGCCATTGAAACGGACGACCGAATTCGAGACGAAGTTGGTTCCCGTCACAGTCAGCGTGAAAGACGGACCGCCTGACGTCACCGTAGCTGGACTGAGAGCCGAAATCGTCGGGACAGGGTTAGGCGGGACGCTGATCGTGAACAGAAAATTGTTCGAAGAACCTCCGCCTGGTGTCGGGTTCATGACGCTGACCAGGACGGACCCCGCATTCGCGATGTTTTCAGCCGCAACCTGCGCCGTCAGCTTTGTATCACTGACGAAGGTCGTCGGCAGTTCAACCCCGCTGAACCTGACCACAGAATTGCTGACGAAACTGGTTCCGTTGACCGTCAGAGTGAAGGCGGCTGATCCGGCTTCGATTGATGTCGGATCGAGGCTGCTGATACGCGGTATCGGATTAGGCGTAGCGATCGGGAAATCGATGGTGTTCGATGTGCCGCCGCCGGGTGACGGATTGACCACCCGCACAGTCGCGGTCCCGACAGCGGCAAGATCCGCCGTCAGAATCTGGGCACTCAACTGCGTCGGACTGACGAATGTCGTCACGCGATCGGCGCCGTTGAACTGAACCTTGGCTCCGTTGACGAAATTGCTTCCCGTCACGTTGAGCGTAAATGCATTGCCTCCGACGACACCGGCATTCGGACTGATCGAACTGACTGCCGGCACTGGATTGATGATCGACAGATTGAGAGTATTCGATGTGCCTCCGCCTGGAGCCGGGTTCTGCACAACGATCGAAAGCGAACCGGCCTCGGCCGTCTCCTGGGCAAGAATAACCACCCGCAGCTGCGTCGAGTTGACGAACTCGGGATTGCGCGAAACGCCGTCAATCAGCGTCGTCGCTCCGTTGACGAAATTGCTGCCGTTGATCGTCAGAGTGAATGCCGGGCCTCCGACCGTCACCGTTCCAGGTTCCAGCGAGCTGAGCGATGGAACCAGATTGACCGGCGGATCGAGCATCAACTGGCCGGCCTTGAATTCGCCCGTCAGAATATTGGCGCCGACATCGACCAGCTCACGCGCTATCGGCAGATCGCCGAAACTGACGGTCGTCGAATTGACTGAGCTGTTAGGCTGGACAGTGAATTTGAATTTGACTACCTCGCGCAGCCCGGCGACGTACGCCTGCCCACTCGGCAAAGCCAGCCCTACACCAATCCGGCCTTCGTTCAGTCGATTTGTGTTGATGTTCAGTATGGCCCCGGCGGAATCGGCCCCCAGTTGGGCGCCGATATAGTTCAGCTGCGACGTATCGAAGTTGATGCTGAAGCCAATGGCGTTTTCGTTGCCCTGTGAGATGAGTTCGATCTTAAGTTCGTTTTCCTGCCCGCGCAGAAATGTCTGCTCCTTGACCTGCACCGTTCTGCCCTGCTGCGCAACCTCGCCAGTCAGGTTATTCGATGTTGGATCGACCGTCTTTTCGAAATAGGCGGCGGCGCTGAGCAATGAAGCCGGACCGCCTGCCGGGACACTTGTCTCGAGTCCTGAAGCGAAGCGTCCTGCCAGAACCCAGTCCGAGATGGTCAGTCGTCCGTCACCCAGCGTCGATTTTGGCGCCACATCGGCGCGCTGAATCTCACTGCCGTCCACTGGCACGTCAAGGCCGGCGACGAATCGCCCGACCTGCGCCCAGTCGGCCACCGTCACCGATCCGTCATTACTGCCCGCCGGCCGCGGACTGACATCTGCTTCAAAACCAGGCACGACCACTACCAGTCCTGAAGTGTAACTTCCGATGACTGAATTTCCGGAAGCATCGACCATGCCGCGGATGACCGGCTGGTCGCCGAAATCAACGACCGTTGTATTGACACCCGCACCGGCGTTGACCGTAAAATCGACCTCGATCAGTTCGCAGACTCCCGCATTGAAGTGCTCCCCCGCAGGTTTCGACAATCGAACGCCGATCCTTCCGGAAGCCGCTTCAAGGTTGTCGACAACCAGCGTCGCGCCGGCAGCATCGCCGCCCAGACTGACCTGAGGATTACCCAGAATTGCGGGATTGAAACTCAGGCTGAAGCTGATCGAATTCTCGTCACCTTCCGAATTGAAGAGAACCGGGACCGAAACTGTACTGTTCGGCGCCGCACTGTTGCCTGCCACCTGCAACAGCCTGTTGCCCGGCGCCGTCGCCTCGATGATGTAGCCTGACGTTCCTGAAACAGCCGAAACTCCGATCAGGTATCGCCCGGGACCCAGCAACGCAGGCGTCGTAACACGTTGAACCGGCCCGGCCATCCGCGAATTGCCGATCACCGCCAGTTGTCCATCGACCGATTCCTTCATCAAATAGAGCGCCAGATTGGCAGAGGCATCGCTGCCGGTTAACGTCAGGTCGAGCCTCGAGCTCTGCCCAAGGTTGACGGCATACATATCTTCTATCGGGTCGCTCAGGTTGCCATTGAGCTGAATGGTGATTTGCGCCGCATCTCCAAGAGCGACGCGGCCATCGCGTTTGCCCGGCACCAGCAGCAGGTTCGCCTGCGAAGAGGTCTCGTTCGGTTCGACTTCCAGCTCGGGCGTTCCCGGCGGCAAAACAGGGAAATAGACCACTCCCGACTGTCCGCCCAGCGATGGGGGATTGAAGACAGTGACCAGCGCCGTTCCCGGCGTCGCAATATCTTCTGCCGAAAGAAATGCGATCAGTTGCTTGTCATTGATGTAATTGGTGGTTTTCGGATTCCCGTTCCAGCGCACTATCGACTGGCCGTTGATGAAATTCGTTCCATTGACAGTCAGTGAGAAGGGTCCGCCGCCCGCTATGGCCGAGACAGGGTTTGTACTCGCGATCGTCGGCGGAGGAGGAGCGCTGTCCGGCGTCACGCTGAGCGTATAATTTGCCGGCTCGGTGTTGCCGTCAAACGCTGAAACTCCAATGTAATATTTTCCTGCAGTCAGCGTGATGATCGGAGTGATGCGCTCGGTCGTCGTATTGCCGTTAGATACCGCCAGCGGCATGATCTTATCCTGATCGTCCTCGCGGAAGAGGAATAGATCGACGTCGGCGGCTGGATTATCGAATGTCAAAACGATGTCGTACCGCTTCGTCTCGCCGGGCAGAACCGTCAGCCAGAAGAAATCCTCGATGTTGTCGACCGGACCGTTGTTGTACGTATAAGAATATTCCGATGCATCGCCATATTTGACAGTACCGGTGCGCTGCCCGGGCGTGGATATCTGATTGGCGTCCGCCGGCTTGTTGTTCGGCTCCTGCTCAGGCACGGTGCTTTGAACCGCGCCCATCATGCCGCTGAGTGCTGACCGCAGCGAAGTGGCAGACGCTCGCTGAATCACGAGACAGGTTGTCAAAACCAATCCCCAGAATATGACCATTGCCACCGTTAAACGGATCGCTCGATCGTTGCGCTTTAATGACACATATCTCATAAAGGCGGACTCCTCCCTAACGCTTGAGAAGCTGTTATCCAGTCATGAATTGCCAAGTAACTACAATTTTTTGACGCTTATTTTTTCCGGGAAATCCGGACTTCATTTCCCTTGCAGGCAACGCATCAATCGTTCGTGATCGGCTGTAAGGCGCCGATTCCAAGCCTGATTACAGGGCATAAGTTCGCAAGAAATCTCAGGTGAAATCATCATACTCTGAAACGCGCAGCCATGCCATGGGAAATTTTACGCATTTCAGACGGGGAAGAGGGTTAATTTCGAGTCAGGTCCGAGCGCCTGGATCCCTGGGGGAGATCATTCAAAACAGTTTCGACGAGCACGATTCCACCATAAAGTGGCCCGGAAATCAGGATTGTACCCCTTTCCGGGAAAATCTTCACCTAATTAATGATAATTGTTTCTACCTGGCGGCACAGAGAGCTTCCAGTCGTAAGAAATTAATCGCAAAGGCCTCAAAGGTGGCAAAGATTTTTCGGTGAATGAATATCCGGATTATTGCCCACTGGATATAATTCCAACACTGATCTTCCCTGTATATCTTTGCCACCTTTGCGGTCTTTGCGATTAATTTCTTCCGAGCTTGCTGTGCCTGCTGCCGTACACGAAATAGAGGGCCAGACCGACGGCCAGCCAGATCAGAAAGCGAGCCCAGTTAGTCCAGCCTAGTTCGGTCATCAGGTAACCGCAGGTCAGCAACCCGAGCACGGGGATCAGAGACAGGCTTAGACGGAAACTGTACCAGGCCAGGGCGAGCGCCATGACCAGGTATATCGTCAACGGAATCTTATGTTTAACGACATCCCACACGCCAAGTGTCGGATCATTCGGATCCTGCAGGCTGAGGAAGGAGGTGACAGCTTCGCGGTTGAAAAATACGAACCAGAGAGCGATCAGGATGAATGCAATTGGAATGATATATTTCGAATTGATGTATGGCGTCTTGAATTTTCTCTCGATCTTCTGATCGGAGGCGTTCAGAATCAGCACTCCACCGCAAACAAGCACGAAAGCGAAGAGTGTGCCGATGCTGGTCAGGTCGGTCACTTCAGTCAAATTCATGAATAATGCCGGAATGGCCACCACCAGGCCGGTGATGATTGTGGCGAACCAGGGCGTTTTGAACCTGCTGTGAATCGACGAGAAGATCGGCGGCAGCAATCCGTCGCGACTCATGGCCATCCAGATGCGCGGCTGACCGAGCTGAAAGACCAGCAACACTGTCGCCATCGCGATTACCGCGCTGATTGAGACGATAAATGAGATCCATTTGAGATTTACGCCCTCTGGACCGAAGACATAGGCCAGCGGATCGTCCACCGCCAGTTGTTTGTAGTTGACCATACCGGTCAGCACAAGCGCGATGAGCACATAAAGAATCGTACAGACGATCAGCGAATACATCATGCCGCGCGGCAGATCGCGCTGAGGATTCTTGCATTCCTCCGCAGTGGTCGAGATCGCGTCGAATCCGATGTAGGCGAAGAATACGGCCGAGACGCCCTTCAGCACGCCAGTCGCGCCATTCGGGGCAAAGGGGCTCCAGTTTTCGGGTCTCACATAAAATGACCCGAGGACGATAACCAGAAAGATTACGCCCAGTTTGATCGCAACCATGATATTCGACGCGCGCTTCGATTCCTGAATTCCGACGAAGACCAGTGTCGTGATGATAATCACGATGGCCAGGGCCGGCAGATCGCAAACCAGTTTGAGCCCTCCTATCGACGGCGCGGAGGTCCATGCCAGATACCCTTCGACCGATCCACCCATCCCGGCCATGGCCTTGATCTGTTCGAGCGTGTTCCCGCTATTGAGCAGTTCGGCGACGGCTGTGAAACCTCGTGAAGCCGTCAGGAAATCCATCGTCAGGTATTCAGGAATGTGCAGCCCGTAGCCGGCCACCAGCGTGGTGAAATAGCCGCTCCACGAAATCGCGACGGCGATGTTGCCGATGGCGTACTCCATGATCAGGTCCCAGCCGATGATCCATGCGATCAGTTCGCCGAATGAAGCATAGGCATAGGTGTAAGCTGATCCCGCGACCGGTATCATCGAAGCGAATTCGGCGTAACAGAAGGCCGCAAATGCACAGGCGATGGCCGTAAAAATGAATAGAAAAGCGACCGCCGGCCCCCCGTTGTATGAGGCATTGCCGATGGTCGAAAATATTCCGGCGCCGATGACCGCGGCGATTCCGAGAGAGGTCAGGTCAAGCACGCCAAGCGTCTGTTTCAGCCGCGGACCGCCCTCGCTGTCCCCCAGCCCCAATGCCGCATCTCTTTGTATCTGCTCGATCGATTTCGTGCGAAACAGCGTGCCACTTGTCATAGAGTTCTCGCCTTTTCAGTTGAATTTGTGGTCTGCAACAGCTCAGTTATTGTTCGAAATCCGAAGCCCCTGCCCTTCAACCCGGTGATCATGCCGTCGACGGATTCCATCGAAGTTCGACGGCTTTTGTACATGACGTGCAGAAGGATGATCGAACCGGGTCGGGCGCGATCGACAACATGGCCGACTATCCCTTCCGAGGTCGCGGATATTTCAGGCCAGGAATCCGGCTCGAGATCCCAGGTTATCATCCTGCGCTGGTGGCTGCTCAGGTACCAGGGCAGCAGAAAAAGTTTTTTGCAGTTCGGAGCGCGAAAATGTATTGGGCCCTGGTAGCCGGTCTTGCGAATCAGTTCGTCAGTCCGCTCGACCTCACTGCGAATGAACGACATCGATTTCAGAACCATCCGTTGGTGAGTGTAGGAGTGATTGCCGATTTCGTGTCCGTCCAAGGCTATCCGGCGACCCAGCTCAGGGTTGGCTTCCAGCTCCGCCCCGGTCAGAAAGAAGGTCCCTTTGACATCATGTCTCTTCAGAATCGCCAGAATCTCGTCGGTCGCTTCAGGCACGGGTCCGTCGTCGAAGGTCAGGGCGACCAGCTTCTGCGCCGTTTCAACTCTCGGCACTATTTCGCCGAAGACCTGGAATGTCCGCGATCTGCCGATCTCCCAGAGACCCCAGGCAGCCAGAAAGATGAGGACCAGACCGGTCCCCAGGAGATATACTTTTCGCATGATTTATTTCCCGCGATGTTCGAGGACATACTTCGCGACGGCGCCGACAGGGGCCAGCCAGACCTTGTTAACAGGGTCCTGAGCATAGCGTATCAGTTTTTCAAGCATCGCAACGCGCGTCGTCTGCGCGCCTCCCTGCCCGATCTCATGGCCGCCGAGCACCACCCAGTGACCGGCTTCACGAGCTCTATCGATGATCGGCAGGATCTCTTCGAAATCCTTGCCGTCCATTTCGATTCCGGTCAGCTGGGCCATATCGCAATAAGTCGGGTCATTCGGAGCCTCGTCCATCCAACCCCGCCCGGTCACGAAGAGTCCCGCCACCACCGGAACATAGCTTCGCGTATCGAGACCGCGTCCGATGAAGGTCTGCCCGCAAGGGTAGGCGAAACTGACGGCCCTGACGCCCAGCATGGCTTCGAGCTTTCGATTCGCCTCGGCCAGTTCATGGTGCATCTTCTCCATCGAGTATTCTTCGAGCGCCTTTTGACGCGCCCAGGGAAAATTTCCGGAACAGGGATGGTTGAGCGAATGATTGGCGATCTCGTGGCCGGCCGCGACCGCCTTCTTCCAGCCCTCCAGACGGCGTTCAGCAGTCGATGGGACGAGATAGAAAGTAGCCTTCGCGCCGAGTCGATCGAAGAGCGGAGTCCCGGTATCTATCTGACTCAGCCGCGCATCGTCGAAACTGAGGCTCAGGGCTACTCGCTTTCCATCGGGCCAGACGAATTGCTGCGCGGAAGGCTTCGATGAGCCGGCCTGAAGTAACAGAAGCAGAGTGATTGTCAGGATTGCAGTTCTGGTCATCATAATTTTTCCTGTGTGGGGTACCACATGGAACTCCATGCTATTTACTTCACTGATGTTACGCAGAAGAGTTCTTTAACCCCGATTTGGAAAAATTTGGGGTTCTCCCCCCCCTTTCCTCGGGGCGCCGGCGCGGGGGGGAGAAAAAAAAGGCCGGGGGGGGGCGGGGCCCCCCCGGCCCCCCGGCCCCCGCCCCCCCCCCCCCAAACGCGCCCGGCCCGGGGGGGGGGGGGCGCGGGCGGGGGACGGCGGGGGGCGGCCCCCGCCGCCCCGGCCCCCGGGGCGGGGGGGGGTGGAAGTTGGATTTCCCCGTGCCGGGGGGGCCGGGGGCCCCGCCCCGGCCTGCCGGGGCTCTTTCTGCCCACCGCGGCCCGCGGGTTCAGGACAAGGCAAGCAATCTTCCTGCGTACATCAGTTACTTCAGTTTCATCAGTTCAACTTTTCGAAACTCGATCGGATGGCTTTCCGCCTGGAGCGAAATGTAGCCTTCGGTGACCATCTTCGGGCTTCCCTGTTGAAGCAGCTTCTGCGCATCCGGGTCCTTGTCGTCGAGTTGCGGATTGGTCAGTTCGAGCACTGTTTGACCGCCGATAATGCTTCTGATCAGTTTCCCTCCGCGAACCTCGATCTCCATCGTCACCCATTGATCGCCGTGGTAGGTCTGAGAAGTCGAATTGACGCAATGCTGAGTGATCAGCTTGCCGCCCATAACGACGTGGGTTCCAGGGCTGCACATATTGCCAGTCGACCGCGGATCCTTGCCGTTGCCGCCCAGAAACTGGATTTCGACGGAGACCGGAAAATCCTGATCCCTGCCCATGCTTTGAGGCGTCTGGCAGTGGAGCATCGCTCCGCTGTTGCGGATAGCCCAGTTGGGACCTTCGGGCGCCTGATCTCCGATAAAGCGGTATTCGACCCGAAGCCTGTAATTCGACAGCTTCTCCTTGTAAAAAAGGTGGCCGAAACGCTGATTGAACTTGTCGTACTTATCGTAGGAGACTTTGAGGAGCCCGTTTTCGACGCGGAAGGTGTTGCCGAAGTTCTCACCGAACGGATAGCCCTTGATTTTTGGCGTCCAGCCGTCGAGGTTTCTTCCATTAAAGATCGGAGTCCACTTCCCATTTGCGACGCGGTCCTGCGATGCGGATGTCAGTTCGACGACGCGCTTCGTCACATTCCCGCCTCTCGACAAATCAGACCGGAAGACGGACTGCGGCGCAGTGAATATTATTATTAATAGAAGTCCGAGAACGTATTGTGAAACGAACACGATGACCCTCCGGGAAAAAGGAGTTACGAACGCGAGGCAGATACGGTTTCTACCCTGCGAATCATTCGACCTGTAATACAATGTTATTGGAAGACTAACCAGAGACGAAGTAAACAATAGCCTTGAACGAGTAACAAATCCAGCAGTTCACGTCACGGCAGCGACCTGTATGAGCATACGATTAACCGCGGAACAAGAGTCAATCGCCAGCGCACCGGTGACAGAGAAGATCTATCTCAGCGGCATGGCGGGTACCGGGAAGACGACAACCGGCGTGCGGAGGTTGAGAAGGCTGATCGAATCGGGCGTTCCGGCGCATTCGATCATGGTGCTCGTTCCACAGAAACGCCTCGCACTGCCATATGCGACAGAAATCAGAAATCCGCGCCGCAAGGCCGGCGCCGAAGTTACGATCGCCACGCTCGGCAGCCTCTCGCACAATCTGGTCGGCCTCTTCTGGCCGCTCATCGTCCGTGATCTGAGCAGGGAAAATCCCTATCGTCGCCTGACTTTTCTTTCTCTCGAAATGGTCCAGTACCTCATGTTCAAACTGCTCGAACCGGTGATCGAGCGGAATGACTATTTCAACAGCGTCAACATCAACCGGGCGAGGCTATTCAGTCAGATCGCGGACAATCTGAACAAATCGGCGATCGTCGGATTCCCGCACACGGACATCTCAGCCCGGCTGAAATCCGCGCTGCCGGGCAGTCAGGAGAGCCTGCACATCTTCGATGACGCGCAGGCCTGCGCCAATATTTTTCGAGATTATTGCGTCGATAACAACCTGCTCGATTTTTCACTTCAGCTCGAAATATTCAGGAAGCTGTGGGCGCACGGAGTTCCGCGCGCATACCTGAGCAGCCGGTATAAGCACCTGATCGCCGATAATCTGGAAGAAGATACGCCCAATACCCATATGCTGATCGGGGACCTGCTTTCGTCAGCCGAATCGGCACTGCTCATTTCTGATGAAGAAGCCGGTTACAGGCGCTTTCTGGGAGCAGATGAAACGAGCGCGGCGGCCCTCGAAAAACTCTGCGATCGCAGCTGCCGGCTCATAGAGACGCGCGTCATGTCGCGATCCGTCCAGGCGTTTCTGGCCGAACTGCAGGAGACGATGACCGGCAGCGAAAACATCGGCAACGCGCGACAGACCGGGCGCGCACGCCGGGCGATCGAACTGACTGCCGGGCCGAAGAGCCGCTTCCATACTCAAATGCTCGACTGGGTCGCCGAGACGGTTGAATCGCTGATCAATGAGAAGGGCGCAAAACAAGGCAGCATCGTCATCCTGGCGCCCCTGCTCCACGATTCGTTGAGGTTTTCGCTGGTCACCCGGCTCGAACAGAAGAAGATCGCAACATACACACTACGGCCATCGCGTCCGCTGCACGCCGAGCCGGCGACGCGGGCCCTGGTGACAATCGCCAAGCTCGCGCATCCGCAATGGAAGATCGGCGCACGGCGCCAGATCAACAGTTTCGACATCGTGCAAATGCTGACCTGCGCAATTGCCGAGATGGATCTGGCGCGCGCGACTCTGCTGGCCGATGTCCTCTTCCGAAAATCCGAACTGCACCCCTTCAACACGATCACGAATGCCGAAATGCGCGCACGAATCTCTGAGGTCTTCGGCGAACGCTACGGCCGGATCTTCGAATGGATCGAAAAATATAAGTCCTCGCCGGCTGAAACGATCGACGTCTTTCTGAGCCGTTTGTTCGGAGAAGTCCTTTCGCAAAGCGGTTTCGGATTTCACAGGGATTACGATGCGGCGCGGATTGTATCGAACCTGATCGATTCATCGCGAACTTTTCGGCAGGCCGCCAGCCAGATCGGCGACGAGATAGACATCGGCAACGAATACGTCAGGATGGTCGATGCAGGCATACTGGCCGATCAGTACGAGCCGCGACAATGGCGCAAGCGTCCGGATGCCGTACTCATCGCGCCGGCCTACACATTTCTGCTCAGCAACCAGGCGGTCGATTACCAGTTCTGGCTCAATATCGATTCGCCGGCGTGGAGCCGCAGGCTCTACCAGCCGCTGACGCAGCCATACGTACTCAGCCGGCAATGGGTGGATGGCGACATCTGGTCCGACGAGCATGAACGGCAGACCTCGCGCGAGGTTCTCTATCGTGTCGTGACCGGACTGGTCAAGCGCTGCCGCAAGAAGATCCACATCGGATACAGCCGCTTCGACGAACGCGGAAACGAGCGCGCCGGTGATCTGCGAACCATGTTCGATTACCTGCTGCGCAGCCTGCCTCCGACGACCGAGGGCGAAGAAGTGGAGGCGGCCGATGAGTAGCATACATTTCACTCCGCGACCGAGTCAGGCCGAGATCCTCAAGTTCACCGGAGGAAAAATGGGAGTCTCCGCCGTGCCGGGCAGCGGAAAGACCTGGACGCTCTCATACCTGGCCGCGAATCTGGTCCGCGAAACACCGCTCGAGATGGACCAGCAGATCCTGGTTGTGACTCTGGTCAATGCCGCGCGGGGAAAGTTCGAACAGCAGGTGCGTGATTTTCTGGGCGAAGACAGCCTCGGGACGCTCTACCGCGTGCGAACGCTGCATGGCCTGGCGAACGACATCGTCAGCGAGCGCCCCGGGCTGGTCGGTCTGGCCGACGATTTTCAGATCGTCGATGATTTCGAAGCATCAGACATCATCAAGGAAGCGCTCGCCGCATGGTTCACCATGCACAAGGATTTCGGCATCGAGGAGTACCTTGCACCCGATCATCAGAACAACGACAAATCGCGTTTTCAGTGGCGGAATGAGGCGACCAGCATCGCCGCCGATTTCATCAAAAGGGCAAAGGACTATCGACGACGTCCGGAAGACCTGCGCGCAGTCATGGCGGGATTCGGGCAATCGCTTCCACTGGCAGAGATGTGTGTTCACATCTACGAAGCATACGAGCGCGGATTGCGCTATCGCGGAGGGGTCGATTTTCAGGATCTGATTCGCCTTGCGCTGGATGCGCTCGAGGCCGATCCGGACTTTCTGGCGCGCCTGCGCAGGCGCTGGCCGTTCATACTCGAAGACGAGGCCCAGGACAGCAGCAAGCTGCAGGAAGAGATCCTGCGCATGCTGGTTGGTGAGAAAGGCAACTGGGTCCGCGTCGGTGATCCGAACCAGGCCATCTACGAGACCTTCACGACGGCCAGTCCCCAGTTCCTGCGCAATTTCCTGAAGGAACCCGGCGTCGTTTCGCGGGAACTGCCCGTCAGCGGGCGCAGCGCCCCGGCCATCATTTCGCTGGCCAACCGCCTGATTGACTGGTCGCTCAGGCATCCCAACGAAGAGATTCGCAGCCGGACTCCGCTGGCCTATCCGCACATCGAACCGGCGGATGATAATCCACCGGACGGGCCCGCGAACGTGCAATTGCACGTCGATATGAAGATGAGCGCCGAGGAAGAGCGCATCTTCGTTGCTCAATCGCTCAAACAATGGCTGACGCAAAACGCCGACAAGACTGTCGCCGTCCTGCTCCCGACAAATCCGACCGGCGCCGAGATGAGCAAAGTGCTGGCGAAATTCCAGATCCCTTATATCGAAGTCCTGAAAACGACGACATCGACCCGACAGGTCGCCGGTTCGCTTTATCGAGTGGCTGGATTTCTGGCCAATCCCGTCGATTCACAGGCGCTGAGCGATGCATTCGTCGTCTGGATGCGCAAAAACCGTGATGAGCCGGAAACCCGTGAAATCGCGGCGCTGCTCAAACGCGCCGGCCGCGTCGAACAGTTCACCGCCCCGCGCGAAAGCGACTGGCTGGTCGATAACGTCTCTCGAAACGACTTCACTGAACGATATGACACTTTGTCCAGGTTCAGAACTTTAATTCGCCGGTGGCAGGATGCGACACAACTGCCGATCGATCAGATGCTGCTGACCATCTCCGGCGATATCTTTCATGAAGCCGTCGATATCGCGACGGCATACAGCATAGCCGTTCATATGCGGGGAATGTTCGACATCAACCCCGAACACAGGTTGAAGGACTGTGTAGCGGAATTGAAAGAGATCGCCTTGAACCGGCGCAAGGTAACCGGCCTGAGCGACGAGGACGAGCAGTTCGACCCGTCACGCTACAAAGGTCAGGTGGTGGTTATGACGCTTCACCGCGCAAAGGGCCTTGAATGGGACCGTGTTCACCTTATGTCGACCAATAATTATGATTTCCCTTCGGCTGATCCTTTCGACAGGTTCATCGGAGAGAAGTATTTTGCGCGGAATGAACTGAACCTGAGCGCTGAAGCTTTGGCACAGCTTCGGGCGCTTACTGACGGCACTGACTACCGCGAAGGCATCGCCACGCAGGATGCGCGGCTCGAGTACGCGGCCGAGCGGCTGCGCCTGCTCTATGTCGGCTTTACACGGGCAAAACGCGAACTTGTCGTCACCTGGAATACCGGCAAAATGGGAAAACTCATTCCGGCGAAACCGCTGCCGTATCTGAATAGTTTCCAGAAGGGATAGTTTCCAGTTAGTACTGTGTAACCAAAGTTTTCTAATTTGTTAATCGCAAAGGAGCAAAGATTTTTAATCGCAAAGACCGCAAAGGGGCAAAGATATACAGGGAAGATCAGTGTTCGAATTATATCCATTGGGTGATAATCCGGATATTCATATCCCCAAAAAATCTTTGCCCCTTTGCGGCCTTTGCGATTAAATTCTTTGCTCATCTTCGCGGCCTCTGCGATTAACTTTTTTCCAGTCTTTAATACAAGAAAGTTTAGTTGACAAAGTAGTTAGTTGCGACCGTTTGAAATGTTGTTAAATTTGTAACTGTGGGGTAACAGTTGACAGACGATTTCATATTCAGCCAGAGTGCGTTACAGGATTACGAAGACTGCCCGCGCCGCTTCGAGCTTCGATATCTGCGCGAAGTCGAGTGGCCGGCGCTTGAGACATCGCCGGCGCTCGAACATGAAGCGGCGATGCTGAGAGGTCAGGATTTTCATCATCTTTTGCACCAGCACGCGCTCGGTGTACCGGCGGAGGCCCTTGCAGCGACGATCTCGGACGCCGAGGTGCGCACATGGTGGGAGAATTATCTGAGCTGGCAGTCCGTGCATCTGCCGGCGGAGCGACATCCGGAGATGATGCTGACGGCTCCGATCGCCGGTTCGGTGCTCATGGCTAAGTACGATATCGTTGCACGAATGCCCGATTCGACATTCCTCATCATCGACTGGAAGACCGGGCGGCCACCATCGAAAGCAAAGCTCGCGAGCCGCATGCAGACGATTGTCTATCCATATGTGCTCTCACGCGCCGGGGCGTGGCTCAACGGCGGAGTTCCACTTTCCGCCGAAATGATCCGCATGAGTTACTGGTATGCCACAACCGGTGAAACCATCGACTTCTCACTCACGAGTGACCAACTCGACAGCCATGAGGAGCGCCTCGTGTCGATCATCGCCCAGATCAGCGAACGATTCGAGTTTCCCAAAACTCAGGAATTATGGCGCTGTCGATTCTGCTCCTATCGCTCATTGTGTGAACGAGGCATCGAAGCGGGGGACATGAACGAGCTGGATGATGAAGCAAATGGCGCGGATGAACTGATAGTCGATCTGGACCAGATCGAGGAGATATCCTTTTAATGCTCTGGCAGGAGCCAAAACAATTTGAAATCCCGGATGAGATATCTCGACTGGTCGGTGGGCATCCGATTGTTGCTGCCCATCTGGCGCGGGCAGGCTTTGAGGATCTCGATTCGATTCGCCGGTTTCTCGATCCGAATGCTTACCGCGAAACATCGCCATTCGAGCTGCCGGACATGGAGCGTGCAGCCGAGCGGCTGCGCCGGGCGGTCAATACGCATGAAGCGATTCTGATCTGGGGAGATTTCGACGTCGACGGACAGACGGCGTCAGCGCTGCTCTTCACGGCGCTGAGTGGACTGGGTGCGGATGTGCGCTATCACATCCCGCTGCGTGACGGTGAAGGTCACGGAATTCACCTGCCGAAATTGCGCGAATGGCTGGCGCGTGAAATCAAACTGATCATCACCTGCGATACGGGCATCACATCACATGAGGCTGTTGATGTGGCGACTGCTGCCGGCGTCGATGTTCTGATCACTGATCATCACCTGCTCGCGGAGACTCTGCCGCGCGCTCTGGCGGTCGTCAATCCGATGCGACTGCCCGAAGGTCACAAGCTGCGCGAACTGCCGGGCGTCGGCGTCGCTTTCGAACTGATCTCTGCCGTGACCGGCCGTAGCAGCGACGACCTGCTCGATCTTGTCGCTCTGGGGATCGTGGCCGATGTGGCCGAACAACGCAATGAAACCCGATACCTTCTTCAACGCGGACTGAAGACGTTGCGGCAGGGATCGCGCCCCGGGATGCTCGCGCTTTTCCGAACAGCAGAGATAGACCAGACGGAACTCACAGAGACCGACCTTGGATTCAGTCTGGCGCCGCGCTTGAACGCGCAAGGCAGGCTGGGAAATGCGGCCGACAGCGTTGAACTTCTTTCAACGGATGACGCCGCACGCGCTGCCGAACTGGCTTACCAGCTCGAAGGGATGAACGCCCGCCGGAGGCTCGAATCGCGCCTGATCGAAGAGAGCGCCCACAGCCAGCTCGAACGCGATCCTTCACTGATCGAATACGCTGCCATAGTGCTCTCTCACACGGAATGGAGCGGCGGCATTGTCGGCATCGTCGCCAACCGTCTCGCCGACGAATTCCACAAACCCGTCATTCTGCTCTGCGAAAAAGATGAACTGGCTTTCGGTTCGGCGCGTTCGGTCGCCGGATGCAATATCACAGATGCGCTCAGGTCCTGTCGAGACATGCTGCTCAAATTCGGCGGTCACGCCATGGCTGCCGGCCTCACGCTGCGGCGCGATTCGATATATGAATTCAGACGCAGGCTATCACGAATCGTCCGCGATCTGGCGCCTGAAACCGCCGAAGAGCCGGTCCTGTTCATCGACGGATACCTCAGCCTTGATGAGATTTCGCTCGATCTGTGCCGCGACTTCCGAAGACTCGCTCCGTTCGGCAATGGGAACCCGGCGCTGACGCTGGCCACGCGCGATCTGCGATTCGCCCGCGGCAAACGCATCGGAAGAAAAGGCGATCACTACGAAATGACAGTCGAGGATGTTCGTGGAAACCGTCAGCAGGTGATGTGGTGGAACCGCGGCGACGAACCTCTGCCGGAAGGTCGTTTCGATCTGGCCTACACCTTGCGCATCAACCGGTTCAAGGGAAAGGTCGAAGCTGTTCTGGAACTGCTCGATCTGAGGCTGATCGATCCTCAACCCGCTGAAATCGAGGCAAGGCCACCTGCATATGCGTTCGAAGATCTGCACGATGAGCCGGAACAGAATAAGAAGCTGGCCGAACTGCTGGTGGAATTTCCGGATGCTCTGGTATGGCGCGAAGATGACCCGGACACCGAGGGCGTGGCACGAACCGCGCTACGGAAAGCCGAAACGCTAATAGTCTGGACGGCGCCTCCGGGACCCGAAGAGTGGGAATCAGCGCTTGCGGCCGTGGAGCCTCAGCGCATCTTCTTTTTCGGAAAGATTCCGCCCCAGATGACTATGGAAGCTTTCCTCCAGCGCCTCGGAGGGATGCTCAAGTACGTCATAAGCTCGCGGGACGGCGAAACGACGATCGAAGAACTTGCAGCCGCGACAGCCCAACGACCGGGCGCCGTCCGCTACGCGCTGCTCTGGTTTCACCAGACGGGTCGATTGCACGTCGTAATCCGGCAGGACGGCAGCGCGCGAATCTCGGCACGCCAGCAACCCGCCAGTCCTGCGCCATCGCTCGAATCGCTGATCCGCAATATTCTCATGGAGACAGTCGCATTCAGAGCGAATTGGAGAGATTTGAAGTAGAGATCTAACCCCAGCGGTGGGGGTCGTTACTGTTTGGCTGAATTCACAGAATCAAATTGCGTGATTACGACTTCCCTGTCAGGAAAGCTGGCTACAAGCTTAAGCTGACCACCCAAAGCCGCAATGTACTTTCTCAATGTGCTGACATAGATATCGGCCTGGCCCTCAATTTTCGAGACACCAGCCTGGTGAAGCTTCATTATTTCTGCAACCTGCTCTTGCGTCAGATCAAGGCTCTTCCTTAGTTCCTGAAGGGCGATGTCGCCAAGCATCTGATAAGCCCTCTCTTCATTTTTTTTGCGACGCTCAGGCGTCATTTTATCCCGAAGCGTTATGAATGACTTTGCCATTATATGAGTCCATCCCTTGTCAGGGTCTCCAAATGTTGAGCATAGATGTCATCAGCTATCGAAACGAACTTATCATACCACCGCTCATCCCCACCCTTGTTTCCTCCGATCAGCAGAATTGCAACTCGTCTCGGGTCAAAGGCATAGATGATTCTGTAAGGGTTACCTCGATGCTGAATTCTCAGTTCTCTCATATGATTAAACCGAGAGCCGTTAATACCCGAACTGTGAGGGAACGGTAAGTGAGGCCCCATCTCCTCCAATAACATGACAGAGGAATCAATAGAGTCCTGCTCGTCCTCACCGAGTGTTTCCCACCAATAGCCAAATTCGTTCGTATACTCAACCTCCCAACCCATTAAAATTATAACCTCTAAGATATATACATTCAAATATATATTTCTTTTAACAAGGCAATATCGGCCCTTATAATCCGAATGCCTCGAGATACTTGATACCAGCGCCCGTATTGAAGATAACAACCCGATCGTCGGCATTGATCCTTCCCTGAGCGATCAATTTGCGCAGCGCCGGCAGGCAGGCGGAGCCTTCGGGCGCGCAGAATATCCCTTCGGCCGCGCCGATCTCGCGCGCAGCCGCGATCATCTCCTCATCGGTCACGGCAATGGCTCCGCCGCCGCTGCTGCGCAATATATCGAGCATGATGAAATCACCGATTGCCCGCGGGACCCGCAAACCTGAAGCCACCGTGTGAGCATTCTCGAACTCGGGGGCCTCATTCCGACCCTCATCGAAGGCACGCACAATCGGCGCGCATCCGGCCGCCTGAACAGTGATCATCTTCGGGCGCTGCTTACCGATCCAGCCCATCCGCTCCATCTCGTCGAACGCCTTCCACATCCCGATCAGTCCGGTTCCGCCGCCGGTCGGATAGAGGATGACGTCGGGCAAATCCCAGTCGAACTGCTCGGCCAGTTCGTATCCCATGGTCTTTTTGCCCTCGATACGGTACGGCTCCTTGAGCGTTGAAAGATCGAACCAGCCTTCGGCATCCTTGCGCCGCGCAACCTCGGCGCCGCAATCCGTGATCAGCCCGTCGATCAGGGTGACATGCGCCCCCATCTCGATGCACTCGATACGATTTGCCGCCGGAGAATCACGCGGCATGAAAATGTGTGCCTCGATGCCCGCACGCGCCGCATATGCCGCCATTGCTCCGGCCGCATTGCCGGCCGACGGGATGGCCACCTTTTTAACGCCCAGCTCTTTGGCCATGGAAACAGCCAGACACAGGCCTCTGGCCTTGAACGCACCCGTCGGATTGAGCGATTCGTCCTTGATGAAGAGCCCCGATAATCCAAGCTGCTGACCAATCCGCCTTGCAGGTATCAGCGGAGTCCATCCTTCGCCAAGTGTGACTATGTTTTCGTCATGAACCACCGGCAAAACTTCACGATACCGCCAGAGCGAGGCAACCCGTGTACGCAGGACCTCACGCGTCAGCGTCCGCGAGGCATTTTCCAGATCGTAGCGGACAAGCAGAGGCTTCCCCGCCTCGGACAGGTTATACAACTCATTCGGCGGATATGTCTTTCCGGTTAGAGAGCATTCGAGATGCGATACATTCATATGAGTAAAAAGTAGAAAGTAGAAAGTAGAAAAGTCAGCTAGGAGGCGGTTTGGGGGCGGTTTAAGGGCCGCTGAAAGGGGTGACCTGCTCAGCCGACTTTGTCATCTAATGATGTTTGATCAAGGTAACCGACATCATAGGCGACATACAATTGCGCTCTTACCTCGCCGCAGGATGCTTTGGCGATAGACAGGAACTGATGAAATTCACCCTGCCTGTTACGCTCGAACCCTTCAGCGATATTTGACATAACAGACACGGCAGCGCGTCTGATCTGATCCCGCAAGCCAAAGTCACGTGCAAAATTGGAATTTCTGGATATCTTGTAAATATCTGCAGTTAACCTTCGAGCACGTTGCCAGGCGATCAGATCTTCGAATCTTCTGACTGGCTGTTTATTTTCCATATACATCCAACTTCTTCTTTCTACTTTTTACTTTCTACTTTCTACTTTTACAGGGGACAGCGGTGAGGGCTGCCCCCCCTTTCTACTTTCTACTTTTTACTTCTTATGGGCGGCGCTTCGATGCTGTTTTTGACAGTCGTTGCGCCGCAGCTCTTGGCAATGCCCGTCGCCGCGCCTTTGCTGCCGGCATTGACGGCCTTGCCTGTCAGAGTCGCGATGCCATCGCTCACCGCCACGGCAAACCCCTGCGGCCGGAGTTTTTCAGATCTGGCGAGCCGGTCGGTGATGCAGCTCTCGATCTGCGCATCCGTCTTCGAAGCGACGGCTTTTTCGGCCGCCTGCTCACCACCCGTCAGGGCGAAGATCGAGACCGACATGAGAACCAGACTGAGAATGGACAAAGTTATTCGTTTCATTTTTCCTCCAATGATGTGGGATTGATTGAAGGGTGGCTCAGCGGCTGAAGATGCCGCCGTAGGAGGGATGGCCGGAGCCATTTTGCGTCAGAAAGTTCGAATGAGCAAGAAAAAAATTCGCTCTTGCAGTTTGATCGATGTGGAGCCATCGACCATAATCTGAATCCGGCGACTGAGCATATGGACAATTCCGAACAGCAACAAATCGATGGTGACGATATCTATATCCTGTATTAACGATGCGGAATGAACGGAAAATGTACGATCAGCTGCTTTTCGGTGTGGCTGCGGCATGGAACCTCGGCGCGGCGCTGATGCTGCTGGTCAATCCGGGTTTCATGCTCGGGCGGCTGGGGATTCACGACAGTGCAGCCCTCCTGCTGGCTCAGTCTTTCGCATCGAGCGTCGGTACATGGGGCATCGGCTACGGCCTGATCGCGATCAACGCGAAACGCTTTCGCGATTTCGCATGGCTGGGCGTGCTCTCGAAAACGATCTTCTTTATGATATACGCTGCGGCTTTCCTGACAGACAGGATCGGCGGGCCCGCAATGGCGCCCGCCGTGATCGATCTGGTATTCGCCGCGCTCTTCCTCGAATTCCTGCTGCGAACAAGAACAAAACCGGATGCTCACTGAATTTCGAGCATGCGATCGAGGGCGATGCGTGCATATTTCGCCGTTTCGTCATCGACCTTGATCTGATTGACGACATTGCCGTCGACGAGGTTTTCGAGCGACCAGAGCAGATTTTCAGGCGCAATTCGAAACATCGTCGCGCACATACACAGATCCGGCGCGAGCAGGGTGATCAGTTTGTCAGGATGCCGATTGGCCAGCCGGTTGACCAGATTCAATTCAGTTCCGATCGCCCATTTGCTGCCCGCCGGGGCTTCATTGATAGTCTTGATGATATTCTCGGTCGATCCGTTCAGATCGGACTTCGCGACCACTTCATACCGGCATTCAGGGTGAACGAGAATTTTGATGCCAGGATGTTCGGCGCGGCGATCATCTACGTGGCGCTCCTGAAATCTTCCGTGCACGGAACAGAACCCCTTCCAGAGAATGATCTTCGCGTTTTCCAACTGCTCGGGAGTATTTCCGCCCAGTTCAAGCCGCGGATCCCAGACAGCCATCCGGTCGAGCGGAATGCCGAACTTCACCCCTGTATTACGTCCCAGATGTTCGTCCGGAAAGAAGAAGAGCTTCTCCTTCTGTTTGAACGCCCAGTCGAAGAGCGGCGCTGCATTCGACGACGTGCAGACGACCCCGTCATGACGCCCGCAAAACGCCTTGATGTTCGCCGCCGAATTCATGTATGTGATCGGCAAAATAGAATCGATCCCCAGTTCGTGCAACTGCTCCCAGGCCGTCTCGACCTGCTCGAGTCGAGCCATATCAGCCATCGAACAGCCCGCCGCCAGATCCGGCAAAATAACCTGCTGGTGAGCACCACTCAAAATATCGGCGCTCTCGGCCATAAAATGGACCCCGCAAAACACGATGTAATCTGCTTCTGGCCGGCGCGATGCCATCTGCGCCAGCTTGAACGAATCACCCGTCAGATCGGCATGACAGATCACGTCGTCACGCTGATAGTGATGACCAAGTATCATCACACGCGAACCCAGCTTTCGCTTGGCCTCCACGATCCGCTCACTCAACTCGACTTCGCCGAGTTTCAGATATTCATCGATCTCCCTGACTCCCGCCGCGACTCCAGCTCCCTGGCTCTTCATCGGCATATCCTCCTTTTTCATCCACAAAACTACTTAGTGTACTTCGTACACGATGAGAACAGTGTACAAAATACACTAAGGGTAATGCAAATGAATTCGGAATCCGTCATATCCATTTTATGAAAGAGGATTGGGAGAAGGTCAGGGGCGCTGGATGCCGAGGTTTTTCATGCGCCGGTAGAGGTGGGAGCGGTCGATGCCCATGAGTTCGGCCGTGCGAGAGACATTGCCTTCAGTCTCGGTCAGCTTGCGCAGGATGTACTCCCTTTCGTAGGTTTCGGATGCTTCGCGGTAAGAATCGAAGTTGTAACTCGAGGCCGGGGGAGCTTCGCCGCTCAGGATCGGCAGATCATCGGCCTCTATCACATGACGAGTGTGCATGATGATGACGCGTTCGACAGTGTTGCGCAGCTCACGAACGTTGCCCGGCCAGGTGTAGATCTGCATCCTTTCGATGGCGGAAGGCTTGAATATCTTGGGAATGCGTTTGTTGGTCAACGAGAATTCCTGATTGAAATATTCGACGAGCTGAGGCACGTCCTCGAGCCTTTCACGCAGGGGAGGGATCTCGAAAGGGATGACGTTGAGGCGATAGAAGAGATCGGAGCGGAAATTACCGCGTTCGATCTCTTCTTCGAGACGCTTGTTGGTGGCGGCGATCAGCCGGACATCGACGGTGATCGATGTCTCGGAGCCGACGGGCTCGAATCGCTGTTCTTCAAGCACGCGCAGGACCTTCGATTGCGTCCTGAGGCTCATATCGCCAACTTCGTCGAGGAAGAGCGTCGCGCCGTCAGCACGCTCGAACTTACCGCGTTTGGCCTGAGTTGCTCCAGTGAAGGCTCCTTTGACGTGACCGAAAAGCTCCGATTCGATCAGCTCTTCGGGGATCGCGGCGCAATTGATCTCGATGAACGGACGCGAAGCGCGCTGCGATTGCGAGTGGAGTGCCCGGGCGACCAGCTCCTTTCCAGTGCCGGATTCACCGTAGATTAAAACGCGACCGCTGGTTGGCGCTGCATAAGCGATCTGCTGCCGGAGCGCCCGCATCGGGACCGAATCACCGATCATGGCGTAACTTCTGCCGAGCTTGGCCTGCATCTCGGAGTTGGTCGTCTCGAGTTCGCGCTGGCGAATGGCGTTTTTGACTGCAAGGACTGTCTTTTCAAGCGAGAGAGGTTTTTCGATGAAATCGAAAGCGCCCAGTTTCGTCGACCGGACAGCCGTTTCGATTCGGCCGTGTCCCGATATCATGACCACGCTCACATCAGGATAGATGACCTTCAATCGTTCGAGAGTTTCAAGGCCATCGATTCCGGGCAGCCAGACATCGAGCAGGATGCAGGAATAGAGTCTGCGTTCGAGCGCCCGCAGGCAATCTTCTCCGCTGCCGACCGAAGAGACGACAAACCCCTCGTCCTCAAGCACCCCTGTCAGGGACTTTCGGATGCCAGGTTCGTCATCAACGATTAGAATCGAATGGGCCATATATTCTTTGAAAAAACCCGCCTCAGGGGGCGCTACTCGAAACTAGATTGCGGCCGGCAATTCTACAATAAAACGGGCTCCGGTCGGCAGATTTTCCTGCAGTCGGATGCGTCCGTTATGATCAGCGACGATACGGCTGACGATCGCCAGTCCCAGTCCCGTCCCCCGTTTGCGCGTTGAAAAATAGGGATCGAAGACCCGTTCACGATCAGCCGGAGCTATGCCCGGGCCGTTATCCGCCACAATCAGTTCGACAGCATCGCGATCGGGGACTCCGCGCGTAATGACCTTGATTTTACCCTCGATATCGGAACCCGCAAGAGCGTCAGCCGCGTTGTCGATCAGATTGACCAGCACTCGCTTGATCTGTTCCGAGTCGACGGCGACGGGTGGCAGATCCCGTGAGAATTCGGCTTCGAGCCGCAGTCCCTCGAGGCGTTCATCATACAATCGAATGGCCGATTCGGCGATCTCGTTGAGCGAGGTGATCTCCAATTTCGTGCTCGGCAGCCGGGCGAAGCTCGAAAATTCATCGACCATGCGCTGCAGGGTCGCGACCTCGGTTCCGATCATACCTGTACACTCGCGAACCAGTCTGGTCTGCCGGTCGCTCAGGCATTCGAGCGGACCTCCGTTCGCCCCGCTTCCATCGCCGAGCAGGTTCTTCGCCAGACGCTCGGCCGAAAGGCGAATGGGTGTGAGCGGGTTCTTGATTTCGTGGGCCATGCGCTTTGCGACCTCGCTCCATGCGGCGCGACGCTGGGCCTCGATCAGCTCAGTCAAATCTTCAAGCACGATCACCGCACCGCGCGCCTGCCCGCTCGGGTCCTGCAGCGCAGTGACCGTCACCGAGGCATCGAGCTTGGCATGATTGGCGAGAGTAAAATGAACTTCGCGCGTGACTGAGCGGAGCCGGACCGCCCGGAGGACCATTCGCCTCAGTTCCTCGCGCTGGGATTCAGGCAGCAGTTGTTCGAGGGCGACGCCTGTCTCGGGGACCTTCTCGATATGCAGTAATCGTCTCGCCGCCTCATTTATCGTCGTCACTTTGTCATATTCGTTGAGCGAAATGACACCCGCGGAGAGGCTCTGCAGCACGGCTTCGATATACCTGCGCCGGTCGTTGAGATCGGAATTTGTCTGCGTCAAATCGGCTGCCGACAATTCGAGCTGAGTTCGGTTCTCGGCCAGTTCGGCCGTCATCTCGTTGAATGACATGGCCAGCGACGCCAGTTCGTCGTCGCCGACCACGTCTGCACGATAGCTCAGATCTCCGCGCTTGATGTGTTCGGTCGCCTCGGCCAGTTTCTGCACCGGCTCGGCAATGCTCCGCGAAACATAGAGCGCCAGCCAGTATGCAATGAAGAGCACCAGCAGAGTGATCAGCGAGAGAGTCAGCAGGGATGTGCTGCGGTACCCTTTCTGTTCGTTTCGCAGCGATTCGTAATACCCCATGAACTCGCGTATTTTCTGAACGCTGCCGACAAGGTTCGGCGACACTTGTTGGGCGATAATCAACGCGCCTCCGTTTTCGCCCGGCGCCGGACCCGGAACCGGGGTTGCTGCGATGAGCAGAATCTCGGGTTCTCCGTCCACGCTGATCTGCATATCAAAGTTCTCGCCCGCCAATGCCCGAGCGCGCGCCTCGCGCAGCCCGGCCTTTGACCGATCATCGAGGGCGCCAGGGTTGATCCTCACCCGCTGAGCCAGCAGGTTCTCGTTGCGGTCGAAAAATTGCGCCAGGGCCAGTTTCTGCGTCTCGATCTCATCGCCCAGCAGACGCCCCGGAGCGGCACTTCCACCCGCGCTTTCCGTTGCTGCGAGCAACCTCGCGATCGTCGTGACGGTTCTGACCAGATCCTTCTGTTCTCCGTTCACGTAAGCGTTCTGGATCTGCCAGGCATTGGTCAGCATCTCGTTGGCCGGCAGGCTGAACCATTTGTCGATGCTGCGATTGATCAGGCCGGTCGTGGCAAAGAAGAGGAAGATCACCGGCAGCAGCGAAAGCGAGATGAAATAGACTACCAGTCGTGTTTTGAATCGCGCACCAAGGCGCTTTTCCAGTCGTTCGCGCCTTAATTTGATGATATTGCGAACCAGCACCATGAGCAGCACGACAAAAGCCAGGAAGTTGATCGTCGACAGGGCGTACAAGGTCAGCGTCTCACTGGCGGACGAGGGACGAAACCACGGCAGAGTGTTGAACGCCGCCTGGATGAAGAGCATCGCGAAGAGAAAGACCGTCACCAGCGACAGTAATATGATACGCAACCTGCGCCGCAGATAACGGCTGCGGGCCTCGACCTGTGTCCGATCCGATTTCGACTCCTGTGTTTTCATGGCGATTGCAATAACTGCTATAAAATACCAACCGAGCAGTACTTGATTGTAAATCAGAGATCGAAGGAATGGGACTGCGCATGCCGAATTTTTAAGGAATAAGTTGATCAAAAATCGAACATCCCCTAAGATCCGTGCAACCTATGAACCCCGGAAACCTCTTTTTCAACCGGAACACAAAGCTCCTGCGGAGCGGATGGCGCGTGCTGATCTTCGGCGCGCTGCTGATTTCGCCGCAGGTTCTTTTGTCGTCGTACATGACTCGGAGCGGAGAGGCCGGTCAGGAGGTCTTTGAGGTCAGCTTCACGATGATCGCAACCTACGTGATGATCGTCATCTGGGTGGTCTTCATCTCCTGGATCTGCCTGCGATTTCTTGACCGGATGTCGCTCGCCTCGCTCGGATTCGATTTTCATGCGAACTGGTGGCGTGAGATATTGCGCGGCATCGCAATGGCCTCGGCGATGGTCATGGCTGTCGTCATCATTCAGGCGATCGGCGGCGGAACCCGCGTAATACCAAACGCCCGCTGGTGGAGTGGAGGCGAAGTCAACTTCGCCGGGCTGTTCACCGTTGGACGGGACATAACCGCCGCGCTGGCGCTGCTGGCTGTCGCCGGCACGTTCGAAGAGCTGGTCTACCGCGGCTATCCGTTTCAAACATTGCTCCGCGGAGCGCCGGCCATAGTCCCGATCCTGCTCTTCTCGATCCTCTTCGGGTTCGGCCACTGGAACAATCCAAACCGGACCTTCTTCTCGACGGCGAATACGATCCTGGCCGGCATCTGGCTGGCTGTCGCCTACCTGAGAACGCGCAGTCTGTGGTTTCCGACCGCTCTTCATTTCACCTGGAACTGGATGATGGGCGCCTTCTTCGGACTGCCGGTGAGCGGGCTCTCGATCCCACAGCACCCCATCTTCATCTCAACCAGCCAGCATCCGCTCTGGCTGACCGGCGGAAACTACGGCGCCGAAGGCGGCGCCGCCACCTCCCTCGTTCTCATCATCACCATCTTCATCATTCTTAAATCCCCGGTTTCACCCTCCACTCATCATTCATAATTCATTATTCGTCATTTATTTACTTCCCGCTTTTTTTTCGTTATCTTTATGGCGCAATAAATTTCATAAATACCAGTAAAGCGCGGCAGCAGACCGCGCTTTTATCGATTTTGGGTCTGATTGGTATGACCATGATCGATGAAAAGGCACCAGTACCATCCAAGGAGCACCATGGCAGAGAAATCAGGTTGGAATCCGAGTTCATATGACTTATCAAATCATGGCATCAAAAATCTGAACCAATCATTTTGGAATTTAACGTCCGGCGAGTTATACGAGCACGCGGTCCGAAGAGGCGAAGGACTGATCGCCCATCTTGGACCGCTGGTGGTTTTGACGGGTCAGCACACGGGGAGATCACCGAATGACAAATTCATCGTCCGTGAAGCGTCATCCGAAAAACATGTCTGGTGGGGCAAAGTCAATCGTGCGATCGAGCAGGCGAAATTCGATAATCTGCTGAACAGGATGTTAAAGCATCTGGAAGGCAAGGACGTTTATGTGCAGGACTGTTTTGCCGGAGCCGACACTGAATACCGGATCCCAATCCGCGTGGTGACGGAATACGCGTGGCACAGCCTGTTCGCGCGAAACATGTTCGTGAGACCGGACTGGGAGACCCAGGCCGGCACGCACGTTCCTGAATTCACTGTCATCAATGCACCGAACTGCCTTGCCGATCCCGAGACCGACGGGACCAGTTCGTCGACATTCATTCTGATGGATTTTGGCCGGAAGCTGATTCTGATCGGCGGCACGAGTTATGCGGGTGAGATCAAGAAATCGATCTTCACGCTGCTCAACTACCTTTTGCCGCTGCGCGGAGTTCTCTCGATGCACTGTTCGGCGAACATCGGCGCTGAAGGCGATACGGCGATCTTCTTCGGGCTGTCGGGAACCGGCAAAACAACGCTCTCGGCCGACCCTGAGCGGAAGCTGATCGGCGATGACGAACACGGATGGTCCGATCGCGGGGTCTTCAATTTCGAGGGTGGCTGCTACGCCAAGGTGATCAACCTGTCGGCGGAGGCCGAACCCGATATTTATGCCTGCACGCGCCGTTTCGGAACGGTGCTTGAAAATGTCGTTATGGACACGGTCACACGGAGGCTCGACCTGAGCAACGGCATGCTGACCGAAAACACGCGAGCGGCATATCCGCTCTCACATATCGCCAATTTCGAGCCCTCGGGCATGGGCGGTCATCCTAAAAACATCATCATGCTGACTGCCGACGCTTTTGGGGTGCTGCCTCCGATCTCGAAACTGACCCCTGAGCAGGCCATGTACCACTTCATCTCAGGCTACACTGCCAAGGTCGCGGGAACTGAAAAGGGGCTGACCAAAGATCCTCAGGCGACATTCTCGACCTGTTTCGGCGCCCCGTTTATGGTCCACCATCCAGGCGTCTACGCCGAACTCCTCAAAGAAAAAATCGCCGGGCATAAGGCGGATTGCTGGCTGGTCAATACCGGCTGGTCCGGCGGGCCATACGGCGAAGGGCAGCGAATGAAGATCGCATACACCCGCGCCATGGTTCGCGCCGCGCTGGACGGCCGACTGACGGGCATGACGACCGAACCCGATCCGATCTTCGGAGTCCACGTCCCCACCTCCTGCCCCGATGTCCCCAGCGAAGTCCTCAAACCCAGGAAAACCTGGAAAGACACCAATGCCTATGACGAAAAAGCGAGCCATCTGGCCAGACTCTTCCGGGAGAATTTCGAACAGTTCGCTTCCGGCGTCTCGGATGAGGTCAGGGCTTCAGGACCAAAGTGAGTAGAAAGTAGAAAGTAGAAAGTAGAAAGTAGAAAGTAGAAAGTAGAAAGTAGAAAGTAGAAAGTAGAAAGTAGAAAGTAGAAAGTAGAAAGTAGAGTAGAAAGTAGAAAGTAGAAAGTAGAAAGTAGAAAGTGAAACGGGAAACCAGTATCTCGGTTCCAATTTCTTCTTACTTTCTACTTTCTACTTTTTACTTTCTACTCATAAACCAATCCACCGCCTTCTCGAGCGCCCTTTCGACAGGGCTTTGGGGCAGGCCGAGTTCGCGCACCGCTTTTGAAGAATCGTAATACATTGCCATGACCGACATCTGCACCGAAAATAATGAGATGTCGGGCTTCTTTCCGAAGTATCGAGCCAGGATTTTTTCGTCGATAAATGCAATAGCGAGCGGGACGAAATGGGGTATGGCGATGCGCGGAGCGGGCCTGCCGGTTATCGCCGAGAGCAGGTCGAGCAGTTCCTTGAGCGTCAGGTTTCGATTTCCGAGAATGTAGCGTTCACCGGTGCGCCCCTTTTGCCACGCCATGATGTGGCCTCGAGCGACGTCTTCAACATCTATCAGGTTCAATCCGGTATGGACATAAGCGGGCATGCGCCCTTCCAGAAACCTGACGATGATCTCACCCGTCGGCGTAGGCTTGATATCGTACCGGCCGATCGGAGTCGATGGATTGACGATGACGACATCGAGTCCCTCACGTGCAGCACTCAGAGCGGCCTGTTCGGCAAGATATTTGGATTTCTTGTAATCGCTGACCAGCTCTTCAAGGGACGACCGTGTATCTTCATTGGCCAGCATCCCTGGTTCGGGAACGCCAATGGCAGCGACAGAGCTGGTATAAACAATTCTTGGGATGGCGGCGCGCTTCGCTGCTGCCAGCAGATTCTCTGTTCCGGTCACGTTCGTCCGATAGATCTCGGGACGATCTTTGGCCCATAACGAATAATGGGCCGCTAGGTGAAAGACGACGTCGGAGCCCGCAATCTGTTCAGCCAGCGGAGCTTGGTCAGACAGATCTCCGGTGACAACTTCGACGGGCAGGTTGTCGATGTTTCTGCGGTCGCTCTCCGGACGAACCAGAGTTCGAACCTCATGCCCTTCATCGATCAGCATTCGCACCAGATTGCCGCCGATGAAACCCGTCGCTCCGGTTACGAAGGCGCGTGCCATATGGAACTGTCCCTCGCGAAGCATCAACATTAAAAGGCGGGACCAGATTTCACTGACCCCGCCTTCAGCCGCCACATTTCATCATTCATCATTCAGAATTCATGATTTATCAGATGCCCATGAGCTGAAGATGAACTTTGCGCCTGTTCGGACCGTCGAATTCGGTCAGAAGCACATTCTGCCATGTGCCAAGCACCATCCTGCCGTCGCAGACAGGGATCGAAAGGTTGTTGCCGACGACGACGGCGCGCAGGTGAGCATCAGCGTTTTTACGCTCGCAATCTGAGAGCATTGGATCGTTGTGCTTGTAATAGACCCGGCTCGGAACCATCTGCTCGAACATCGAAGTGACATCCGAGAGCAATGCGCCCTGGGTTTCATTCAACATTAATCCGGCGGTAGTATGGAGCAATGAGATCTGCACGACGCCGTCCCGGACCGGTCCCTGCTCGACGAATGCGGCGATTTCCCTGGTGATACTCCGCATCTCAACACGATCAGTCGTATCGAAAACCAATGTCGTCGAGGCCACTTTATATGTCCCTTGCTTGGTCTCGATCTCGGGCTGTGCCTCTACCGCTGAAAGTGCCAGGTTTGTCATTTGCTGTTCTCCTTATCCAGATAAGTAGAAAGTAAAAAGTAGAAAGTAGAAAGGTTGACCGACTGTCTACCGATTTCTTTACTCTGATAATCTATTCCCACTTTTTTTACTTTCTACTTTCTACTTTCTACTTTCTACTTTTTACTTATATCAAAGTCAACCGCACGCAATCCCAAGAGTCTCTATTCACAATGGTTTAACCAATTGACACTTTGAGAATTGCAGCGATTGTCTTTTGCATTGAATGCGATACCGATCTGATACCGATCAGGAAACGGCTCGAAGAAATCGGGCTCGAGATCATTTCGCGAAAGAGGCTGCCGGGGCTCAATCGCCCCCGGGCATCGACTGCGCGATTGAAGTCGGGCAGATTCTGATCCGCTTCGTCAGAGATGATGCGCACGGCAGCGGCGGGAAGATTGTGACTTTTTGCAACTCTTAATATGTCGTATGTCTCCATGTCGACTGCTCGAGCATTAAACCGCTCACCCATTTCGAGTTTTTCAACGGCACTGGTCACAATCCGGTTGACGGTTAAGCCAGATCCACGCTTGCAGGAAATCCCATTCATTAATAATGACTCGTAGAGGGATTGCGAAAGCGAATGGTCACAGGGAATGCTCGCTTTTTCGTCACATCCGGGTGACGATTTGTTGGATGTTTCAATAAGGAAATCGTCGCCGGCATTGAAGCATTGGTCGTAAACGATGGCGCTGCTGCGTTTAAGCGATAGCGACAGTGCTCCGGCAAGTCCGGTAACGATAATTGAGGAAAAACTTTCAGTGGTCAATCGTCTGGCCAGGAAGTCCGGAAAACCGACGGCGCCCATTCCGGACTGGAAAATAGCGATCGATCGGCCGCCGAACCGGCCACGACAGATTCGATATCCATTAATTGTATCGATCTCCGGGCTATCGAGAAGCCTGGTGGCCGAGTTAAACTCCAGATCAACGGCTGTGATCAGACAGGGTTTATCGAAAAGTGTCACCGGGCTCCTTTGAATCCAGAGCCATATGGCAGACCACGCTGATGCACCCAGTCGAGCAGTGCACCTGAGATAACCGCGTGCCGAGGATCGAGATCTGCCACGCGACTGCATCCGCAGAGCATGATCGCCGCACGCATTTCGGCGAAAAAGCTGTTAAAAAAGGTCTCGACCCCGTCGATCCCCCCGCTGACATAAGCCCGCAGTACGGGGAGGGCGACGCCAACCAGTCGGGCTCCCAGAGCCAGAGCCCTGACGGCCTGCAGTCCCGTCCGAATACCGCCGGAAGCGATCAGGTTGAGGTTCATGTCGCGTAATTCGCAAACGCTGGCAGCGGTAGGGATGCCCCAGTCCCAGAAAGCTTCTCCCAGTTGGCGAAGCACGCGGTTTCTGAGGGTTTCGACTGCGACCCATGACGTACCGCCGGCGCCCGAAACGTCGACCCAGGTGACGCCGGCGCTGGCAAGGCGCTTGCCCGATTCGCGCGCGAATCCGCAACCTGTCTCCTTGACGATGATCCCGATGCCTGACTCCGAGACCAGCCGTTCGATCGTATCTATCGAGTGGCGAAAATCATGATCGCCATGCTCCTGAATGATCTCCATGGCGGTGTTGAGGTGAACGCACATGGCGTCCGCACCGATCGATTCGGCCAGATCGACGACCTGGCGGGTTGTCAGCTCCCTGGCCTGAGCGATGCCGATATTGCCGAGCAGCAAGAGGTTCGGTGCAACAGGACGAACGTTAAAAGTATGACGCATCTCAGGGTACCGCAGCATAACGCGCTGGGACCCGACGCCGAACCCGATCCCCAGCCGGTCGGCCAGCGAAGCGATGTCGCGATTGAAAATACCGACCTCATCGGCTCCGCCCGTCATGCCGGTGATGATCAATGGAAAGTTGAGCCGTTTCCCCATAACCTCGACGCTCAGATCGATATCTTCCAGTCGGGTCTCGGTCAGCGGCTGGTGCACCAGTTCGACGTGCTCGAGCCAGGTAGTCTTTTCTCGAAATTCGACTTCCTGATGCGCACACAGATCGAAGTGACTCAGTTTCCGATTGACAATTTCTGTCGGTATGGCCATGAAAAATTCCGTTTATTGCTTACAGGCCCCCTGGGAGCGCAGGCTTCCAGCCTGCATGATGTCCGTATTTGGCTATAAAAAGCAGGCTGGAAGCCTGCGCTCCCATGATTCCTGGCTTAAAACAGTCTTCAAGTCTTTCCGGCAGTCATAAGGGCGGTCTTTGCGATTCATTGGGATCTGTTTTATAAATCCGATTAAGTTTCTGATATGTGGTCCGGAAATAACAATCATTATAATTCTGACAGTTCGCTGAACCAAACGACTTAAAATAATCGAAAAAATGAGCAAAGCCCGGCCAATCGTCATGCGCCACAATCAGTGCATCCTTCTGTTGTTGACCTTCGCTGCAGTCGTTTTTCTGTTGATCTCATTTCGTCCAGCGCTGCTAGATGATGCTGATGCGACGCACGCCGAGGCGGCGAAAGAGATGATCGAGCGCAACGACTGGGTAACGCTGCACGTCAACGGAGTGCGGTATCTTGAAAAGGCTCCGCTGCTCTATTGGGCAGTCGCGCTTTCATTCAAGGTTTTCGGATACAACACCTTCGCCGTCCGTTTTCCGGTCGTCCTTGCGATCATTCTGCTGGGCGCTCTTGCCTGGATCTTTGGACGCTGGGCTTTTTCGGAGAAGGCCGGGGGGTATGCCGCTGCGACGATGGTCTCGTGCACGGGGATGTTCCTCTTCACGCGGATCATGATTCCCGAGGTGCTGCTCACGCTCTGGTTCACGCTGGCGCATTACTGTTTTCTCCGTGGTTTTTTTGGCGAAGGGAAGGAAAAGCGCTGGTACTACGGCCTGTACGTTGCAATCGCGCTGGCGGTCCTGACCAAGGGCCTGATCGGAATCGTCTTTGTCGCCGGCCCGATAGGGCTTTTTCTATTGCTCACCGGCACGCTTTTGTCTGAGATGCGCCACTTGAGACTGCCAACAGGGATGCTGCTCTTTCTGGCGATCGCATCTCCGTGGCATATTCTGGCCGGCATTCGCAACGACAGGTTCTTCTGGTTCTATTTCATGAATGAACATGTACTGCGTTTTCTGGGCAAACGGGAACCGAAGGATTACAACAGGGTTCCCTTCGTCTTCTACTGGCTGATGCATCTGATCTGGCTGTTTCCGTGGAGCGTGGGCATACCGCTCATCGGCCTGCAGCTTCCGGGGATCGGACGGAATCAGGATCGCGGCCGGCTGATCAACCTGTATCTGTGGTTGTGGGCCGGGCTGATACTGATCTTCTTCAACATCTCGACCAGTCAGGAATACTATACTTTTCCGGTTTATGCTCCGCTGGCATTGCTGATCGGAGCGGCATTCGCTACGGCCGAAGAGCGTCCGGGAGCCGAAAAGTACCTGACGGCGGCGCAGGGTGCGATTGCAGCAGTCGCGCTGGCTGCGGGTGGTCTGCTCGGATGGCTGGTCTGGAAGTCACGGAATGTCATCCCGACCGGGGATTTATCGGACCTGCTCGACATGGCTCCGGCGGATTCCGAACAATACACGCTCTCGCTCGGTCATTTCTTCGATCTAACGACCGGGGCCTTCGCCGAGTTGCGCATCCCGGCGATGGGTGCGGCGCTCACCCTGAGCATTGGTTTCACGCTCGCCTGGATCTTTCGCCGTCGTCGAGCACATATGGCTGCTTCGGTCATGATGCTCATGAGCATGGGGTTCATGTTTATCTGGGCGAATCTGGCGCTGCAGAAATTCGAACCGGTGCTTTCATCGCGTGCGCTCGCCGAAACCATCGAACAAAATTGGGAGCCCGGGTCGAAAATAGTCTTCAATGGTGAATACGAAACCGGATCGTCGATCGGCTTTTACACCAACCGGCAGATTCTGCTGCTCAACGGACGGGTGACCGGCATGGCCTTCGGTGCAACCTACACCGATGCTCCGCCTGTATTCCTTGAAAACGCGGATCTGAAAAAGCTCTGGGAAGGTGAGAACCGGGTCTTTCTGTTCAGCGAAGAAGGCAAACTCGATCGGGCGCTTAAGCTGCTGGATGGCTCGCCTGCCACGCGTCTGGCTGAACGCGGCGGCAAAATCGTGCTCACGAACAGACCTTGAAGCATCACCGATCATCGCTGCCCGGATTCGAATGACTGGTACGAATTGCCATGATAGATGCGTGCGACACTATAGATACTACGCTGCTCAGGCGCATAATATAGTCGCGTCAGCAGATCGCCGATGAATCCCAACCCCAGAAAATGTATCCCGGCCAGAAATGCGACCGCCGAGAAGAGGAGCATCGGGCCGTTCTGTATGAAGATGTCTTCGCGGAAATAGAGTTTTTTGAAGAGCAGCCATCCGGCCAGAACCGCTGCAACGGTGATCATGATCGCTCCAATTCCGCCGAAGAAATGGAGCGGTCGTGAGAAGTATCTGACGAGGAATCTAATCGTCAGGATATCGAAGACGACGCGGAAAGTGCGTGAGATGCCGTAGTGCGATTTCCCGCTTGCGCGCGGCAGGTCCTGGATTTTAACCTCTGTGATCAGCGCGCCTTCGATGCTGGCCATGGCCGGCAGAAAGCGATGCATCTGGCCATAGATCGGAATGCGCTTGAGCAGATCACCGCGATAAGCTTTGAATGTTGTCCCGAAATCATGAATCGGGACGCCGGAAGCGCGCGCCATAAGACGGTTGGCGATCTTTGATGGAAAGCTGCGCAAAAATCCGTCACGTCGCTGTTGCCTCCACCCGCTGACGACATCGTATCCGTCATCGATGCATGCAAGAAAACGAGGTATATCCTCCGGCTGATGCTGCAGATCGCCGTCCATGGCGATGATGACTTCCCCCCTGGCCTGATCGAATCCGGCAGCCAGCGCCGCCGTCTGGCCGAAATTCCGGCGCAACCGCAATCCGACAACATGTGAATCAAGGCTGCATATGCTGCGCAACAGCGCATGCGTCTGGTCAGTGCTGCCGTCGTCAACAAAAATCAGTTCGTATTCCCTGCTCAACTCTTCCATGACACGGATCAACCGGTCGTACAGGATCGGCAGATTCTTTTCTTCATTGTGAAAAGGGACAACAATCGAGATGCGCATAGGTGTGTAAACTTTTCCAATTGAAATAGTTCAACCAAGACTGTAAACTCCACTCAGATTATTGAATTTCCCCCTCGATAGTTCAAATGCCCTGTAATCCGGCAAGCCCTGACCGGTTACTCCTCCGACTGTAGCGAATCCAATAATTTCCTGAAAACCGGCCCCGGTTTATCAATCAGGTTCTATTCAATTTCAATTCCAGCGATATCGAAGCTCACCGCTTTGTCGCTGCACGGAGGTGCTATGTCTCGGTACGTCTTAACGCTTGTTCTGCTTGCGTTTACAGTAACTGCGGTTCCGGAAATATCATCGCGTTTTAGATCCATCACTGCCATCACAGGCGCCAGCGTCGAAGCGCAATCGACCTGCACTCCGCCGTTGTATCAAGGGTACCCTTCGGGGTGTTCGGCGATAAACCTGCGCTGGCTGAACCAGGACCCGATATCGCTGATCGATCATTACGACATCATCCGCGGCGGAGTCATCATCGGAACCGCTCCGGGGAGCGCAATCAGCTACACTGATCCCGTCGGTTGCGGGTTCGGCGGCTCGTATACGATCAAACAGGTCATGAAATCGGGTGCAAGCTGCTCGACAACCACGACAGGCAATCTGCCGCATACGAAACCCTGTGACATGTGTACGGGAGGCGGGACTCCGCTCAATCTGGTCTCTTCGGCATCATTCAATTCGCCGGTTGCGCCCGATTCGATTGCCACGCTTTTCGCCCCGCAGGGAGCGTCTTTGACCTCAGTCACGACTGAGGCCTTCTCTGTGCCGCTGCCTACTAATCTGCAGGGCACACAGGTGCTGGTCAACGGAACTCCATCCCAGTTGTTTTACGTCTCGCCCAATCAGATCAACTTCATCATGCCGCCATCAGGATTCGGAGCGGTCAATGTGGTGGTCACCGGATCGAACGGAGAGCGGACCGAAGGGGTGTCGGTCACCGCGCCGGCTCCCGCGATCTTCTCCGCCAACAGCAGTGGGAGCGGCTTTGCAGCGGCGGTTGTAACGGCCGACGGAAAGACCTACCAGCGAATCTTCGACTCCTTCGGCAACGGAGTTCCTGTCAATCCCGGCAGCAACGTCCTGCCGACATATCTGATTCTGTTCGGAACCGGACTGCGTAATCAAAGAACGATTCAGGTCAAAGTCGGAGGTCAGGATTGCCAGGTCATGTGGGCCGGCGCGCATCCGCAGTTGCCGGGCGTCGATCAGATCAACGCGAAGCTGCCGCCATCGCTCGGTGGAGTAGGCGAGGTGCTGATCATCGTCACAGCTGATGGCTTCCTGGCCAACTTCACCAGAATCAAGATCGGGAATTAAGAATAAGATTATCACGAAGTTACACGAAGAAAACACGAAGGGAATTTTCCATGGTCTGTGTGTCTTCGAGCCATTCTTGAATGACATCCTTCTTCGGTTCTTAGGGAAACTGATGTTACGCAGAAGAGTCCTTTAAATCTTTGACAAAGTTGAGGTTGTCAAAGCAGGCGAAGAAAACCCGAGGTTCTGTCTTTTCTTGGTGAAACCCAATACCGGGGTTTCGTTCGGCCTGAGCCTCACTTCACCCGCTTAAATCGCTGCGTAACATCAGTGGATAAATTCTTCTCATTTGCAGGATTTTCGTTTCATTCACGTTCGACAGCGAAGAGACGCCACTCACCGAGATCGTTATCCAGCAAGCGGGCTCCGCGCTCGGAGAACTTGAGCCCTGAGCCGGCGACCAGATCCTTGACGGTACTCGATACCAGGACCTCTCCTTTTTCCGCCTGAAATGCCATCTGACCGGCGATATCGACGGCGACGCCTCTGACGCGATCGCCGAGCACATCGCATTCTCCGGTATGCAATCCGGTCTTCAATCCGACGCCGAGCCGTGCAGCGCCGTCAATGATGGCGCCGGCCGCACGGATGGCGCGAGCCGGTCCGTCAAAGGTCGCCATCAGGTGATCGCCTGCCACTTCAATCACCTTCCCTTTGAATAATTCGACCTCTTTTCGGACGAATGAATGATGCAGCTCCAGGAGATCGAGCCATCGATGCGTGGAAAGAGAATGATCGCCGGAATCACTGGATGACCCATCGACACGGGAGACAAGGACGGTCGCCAGCACCCGATCTATCTCCGGCGAATGGCTGGTTCCCGTCAGAAACTGTTCGATCTCGTCAAGTATCGCGTCCTGATCGCCGACGAAAGGCAGGTGATCCTCACCCGGCAGTTCAACGAACTTCGAACCGGGAATGTTTTCAGCCAGGTAGCGGCCCTCCTCAACTTTAAGGCACATATCACCCGTGCGATGAATGATGAGCGATGGAACGCGAACACTGGGCAGAACGTGGCGAATGTCGATCTCGGTGTTCATTTTGGTCAGCGCGAGGGCGGCGCCGGGACTGGCTCCGTGGCGCAGGTAGGCCGCCCACCAGTCGCAGAACTGTTTATCGCCGATCATGCTCGGAGCCCTCTCTTCAAGTCCGACCGGACCGCCCCAGTGCGTCCGAATCTCGTCGAAAAATCGTTCACGATCTTCCTCGTCGGGTCCCCACGGGTAGCCGTCGCCCTTCAAACGGCGCGCATAACTGCCGATCATGACAAGCGCAATCGTCTTTTCAGGATAGGTCGCGGCGAAGAGGCTGCACATCGGGCCGCCTTCCGAAACCCCGCACAATACGGCGCGTTTGGACCCGACAGCATCCAGGACCGCGCGAACATCGTCCATGCGCTGCTCGAGCGTCGGCAATTGATCGAGCGGGACACTGTCAGAAAGCCCCGTTCCACGTTTATCGAACAAAATGACTCGGGAGAAGGTTGCCAACCGCCTGAGAAATCTCGCAAACGACGGTTCGCCCCAGAAATATTCGAGATGCGAAACCCAGCCCATCACAAAGACCAGGTCGAGTGGAGCATCACCGATCACCTGATATGCGATGTTGACCTCACCGCTGCGGGCATAATGGACTTCCGGCACCTGAAATCCCGCATCGGCGACTTCAAGCAGCCGGGATCCGGCAGCGGCGGCGCCCGAGTCATCCGAGATAATTTTCCAGGCGCCTCCGAGGCGCGACCTGATCTCAATCTCCTGCTGGACGGCTTTCAGATCGAGCTGGAGGTCCTTCGCGGTCTGATACCGCAGCTCGCGGTCCTTTTTGAGACTCTTCGCGACGATGCGCTCCAGCTCGTGCGGAATTTCGGGAACCGCCGCCGAGAGACGCGCGGGATCTCGATCGAGAATCGAGACGATGACATCGCTCGACGTCGCACCCTGAAACGGAATCAGGCCGGTCAACATTTCGTAGATCAGAACGCCAAGGCTGAAGAGGTCGCTCCGCTCGTCTACTTCGACTCCACGAGCCTGTTCGGGTGACATGTATTTGACGGTCCCGAGAACAATGCCCGGATCGGTCGTCACATGGGAAAATCCGGAAATCGACAGGTTTTCAGCCTGATCTGTTATCTTCGCGAGTCCGAAATCGAGGACCTTGACATAACCGTCCGGCCGCAACATTACGTTCTCCGGCTTGATATCCCGATGAACAATTCCGGCAGCGTGGGCGGCCGCCAGTGCTCCCGCAATCTGGACGGCGACATTGATCGTCGCAGGAATCGACATCCGCGCTCGCGCCATGTGGCGTCGAAGCGTATTCCCTTCGATATATTCCGTCGAAATGAAATGAATGGTTCCGGCCTTGCCGACTTCATGAATCGTGATGATGTTTGGATGGTTGAGCGCGCTCGCGGCCCGGGCTTCACGAAGAAACCTCTTCAGCCACAGCGCGTTGTCGGTGAACTGCTCCGAGAGCAACTTGAGCGCCACTTTGCGATCAAGTTGCGAATCCCTGGCCAGGTAGACTTCACCCATGCCCCCGACTCCGAGCCGGGAAATAATCTCGTACCGGCCCAGGCGTGTCCCGGGTTTGATCTCCGGCGGCCTCACAACCGGCCCTGAAATGGTCAGGAGCTGCGTCTCGATATTCCCCTGATTTGTATCGATCGACTGGGATCGGTCTTCCAAAGCCGGAAGCTGGTCCGTTTTGAAACTGATTTCGGATGGCTCGACGCGGATCTTCGTCACCTTGACTGCAAATCGGTAACCGCGTTTGGGCACGGTTTCGATGAACTGCCCACCGTCATCCTTCTCTCCAAGCACCTTTCGAAGCATCGATATATGCTGGGCCAGATTCCCCTCTTCGACGAAGATATCCGGCCAGACGCGGTTCATCAGCTCATCCTTCGATACGACATGCCGGTTATTCTCGACCAGCACAAGCAGTGTATCCATCGCTTTTGGCGTCAACGAGAGGATCTCGTCACCACGCATGAGCACCTGCTCTGCCGGATCGAGCCGGAACGGACCGAATTCGAAGATGTATCTTGATTGACCGGGCATAAATCTATCCAGAACTCATTCAGAAAATTTCAGGATGCTCTGTAGATTTCATTTCCCACATTTGAATATGCAATCTAATCTAATGAAGCGGGTTCTGAACTATTCTATATGAACACTGGGCGGAATATCCATAACTGCCCTGTAACCTGATTTTCAATGGTTTGAAACGCCAAGGCGGCCAGGGAGATTACCTGATGATACCGGAAAGCCATCCAGGCAAGCTTCAACAATTCCTGCAGAAGATCCCTGCCTCGAAAGCCGGCTCTGCTATCTTTTCACGGACGCTGCATTATTTTGACCGGCGTTTGATGAAGGCGACAAAGGGCAGAGTTTCGCTGCCGGGGTTGCTGGCAGGCATACCCGTCGTGACGGTGACGACCAGGGGCGCAAAAAGCGGCCAGCCCAGAACCGTGCCGCTGGTCGCTTTCGCCGACGGTGAGAAGGTCATCCTCATCGCTTCGAACTGGGGCCAGCAGCACCATCCTGCCTGGTATCTGAACCTTCGCGCTGATCCGCGGGCGACCATTTCTGTCAATGGCAAGGAAGGCCGCTACATCGCCAGAGAGGCCGGTGATGATGATCGCAGGAAATATTGGGAGATGGCCGATGATCTCTATTTCGGCTTCAGACTTTACCGTCAGCGCGCCGGCGATCGAAAAATTCCGATCATGATTTTAGAATCGGTCCCCCCGGAAACACCGAGCTCCGGTTCGGCATGAGCTTAAGACATGGAACTTTGGGCGAAGCTCATGCCGAGCCGGAGCTCGGCGTTCCCGGCAGGATTTACTTGAGTTCGGCCACGGTCTTCAATCGCGCGGCTTCGAATTCATCACCCTTCTTCCATTTCTGGGGTTCATCCGTATTCGCGATGCGCAGGCCGATCAGGAATCCCAGTCTGGCCTGCTGGACCATGCCGCTGAAGTCCCAGTTCGGGCGATACTCATCCGTGGGCTGGTGATAGCGGTGTTCACGGTAATCCTGGGTCTTCTCTTCGATCCATTTCTCGGAATGCCCGACGAATTTCGAACCCGGTTCGAAATTGACTGCCGGGACGCCGGCTTTGGCGAAGGGAAAATGATCGGAGCGATAGAAGTAACCCTGTTCGGGATGCGCATCGCCGGAGATGGTCAGATTGTTCTCTTTGGCGACCGCCTCGATGATCGGGCCAAGCGTCGAACGCTCAGCGCCCAGCGGAGTGATATCGGTAGTCAGGCCAAGAGTGTTCATCGAATCGATATTGATATTGGCCTGTGTTTTGGCGAGCGGTACGAGCGGATTGCGGACATAATATTCGGCGCCGAGCAGTCCCTGTTCCTCGGCCGTCGTGGCGATGAAGAGGATCGATCGTTTCGGTTTGAGGTTGAGCGCCTGGAAGGCTCTGGCGATCGCGATCATCCCGGAGATGCCGGTGGCATTGTCGGTCGCGCCATTGTAGATATTGTCGCCCGGCTGGTCGGGCCTTATGCCCAGATGGTCCCAGTGGCCCGAGTAGATGACGAATTCGTTCTTGAGCGCCGGATCGATGCCGCGAAGAATGCCGGCGACGTTGGGCGAGATGAGCCGCTGCACCTGTGTGCGTAAAGTCATATTCACTTTGGCATTGATCGCCACCGGGCGGAAGGCCCGTGTCGAAGCCGCCTGGCGCAACTGATCCAGATTCTGACCACCCATCTGAGCGATTTTACGCGCAGTCTCATCGGTAACCCACGATTTCAACTGGAGAGTCGGAGTTTTTCCTTCGGGCAGCAGACCAAACCTCTCTCCACCCCATGAATTGCGCACGACGCTCCAGCCGTACCCGGCGGTCTCATTCGTGTGAATCAAAATCACGCCCGCCGCGCCTCTTCGTGCGGCCTCTTCATATTTATATGTCCACCGGCCGTAGTAGGTCAGTGCTTTTCCGGCGAACAGTTCGGGCTCGGCGGCAGTCGCGGGCGGCTCATTGACCATCATCATGACGACTTTGCCGCGCACGTCCTGCCCCTTGTAATCGTCCCATTTCAGCTCAGGCGCGCTGATCCCGTACCCAACGAAGACCACGTCTCCGCTGACAGGAATTTCAGTCTGTTCAAGATCGGTGCCGCCGACGAATTCATCGCCGAACCTGAATTCAGCATCTCCGCCGTTTGTCTTGATGGTTAAACGCGACGATGGATCGGTTCTCGATCCGATCATCTGTACCTGCTGGAAATAGGTCCGATCGGCGGTGGCCGGTTCAAGCCCCAGCGCCTCGAACTGCGCGGCAATGTATCTGGCGGCCAGTTGCCCGCCGCGCGATCCGGGCCCGCGGCCTTCGAGCATGTCGTCGGCCAGAAACTTGATGTGCGCACGCAGCGTGTTCTCATCGATCCGATTGGCCGCCTGATCGATATCACCGGCTTCGCCAGGCAATCCCTTGTTCTCGGACATGACTTTGTCGAAGGACGGTTTCTTCGGCGTGACGGCTTTCTTCCGGGCCGTCCGCCGGCGAGTCGTTCTCCTGAGGGGCTTCTTCTTTTTGCTCTGCGCAAAGGCGATCTGATAAGTGTCAATAATCGGCGCCGTCAAACCAAGGCAAAGAGCCAGGACGATCAGGCGCACGAGGCATCGATATCTTTTCATAAATTAATGTCTACCTGACGATGACGATAAAATCAAGCCCCGGCAAAGTGCATGGAGTACCGCCTTGAGGCGGGTTTTGCTTGACGTTGGTGATATTGTAAATTCGAAAAAAGGTGTAAGACCTGAAATAACCCGTCTGAAGACGGTACTCCATGCTGAAGATTATGAACCAATTTTCCATTGAATCGCGAAAAACAGCATATCGCAGATTTTCGAGCGAAGAGTTCGACCTGCTGGTCATCGGCGGAGGAATCACCGGGGCCGGCATCGCGCTTGACGCCACTGCACGGGGACTGAAGACCGCCCTCATTGAAAAGCGCGATTTTGCGGCCGGGACATCGAGCCGTTCGACCAAGCTCATTCACGGGGGGCTGCGTTACCTCGAAAACCTCGAATTCGGACTGGTTCGCGAAGGTCTCAAGGAGCGGTCGATACTCTCGCGAACGGCTCCCCATCTGGCCGAGCCGTTCCCGTTTCTGATTCCGATCTACAGCGACAAGCGCAGGAATTACGATCACCCGTTGAAGATGCGCGCCGGCCTGATTCTTTACGATCTGCTTGCCGGAAAGTATCGATTCGGCAGGCATCGCCGGCTGAGCCGCGAGGAGGCACTCGAGTTCGCGCCTCAACTTGAACAGACGGGTCTGCGCGGGGCCTTTCTTTATTACGACGGACTGACCAACGATTCGCGGCTTGTGATCGAAGTCATCAAGGCCGCCCACGACCTCGGAGCGGCGATCGCCAACTACACCGAAGCCATCGGATTTATGAAGCGCGCGGACGGTCAGATCGGCGGCGCCAGAGCGCACGACCTGATGACCGGAGCAGAAGCCGAAATACGCTCTCGTATCACGATCAACGCGACCGGAGTCTGGGTTAACGATGTAGCACGTTTGGATGACGGCGATGATAGAACGCTCACGAAATCGATCCGCCCGTCCAAGGGGATACACCTGACAGTTTCGGCTGACAGGTTGAAGGTCTGCGGATCGTGGCTCATCCCGTCGCTCGACGGGCACCGCTTCTACTTCGTCGTTCCGTGGGAGGGACGCGTCAACATCGGTACGACCGATACCGACTACGACGGATCGAAAGACTCTCCGCGCGCCGAAGCCGGTGAAGTAGCTGAAATCCTCGATGCGATCAACTCGTACTTCCCGGCCGCGCAGCTCGGTCAGGAGGACGTCATTTCGAGCTGGGCCGGACTGCGCCCGCTCATCTCGGAAGCAAACGCGTCAAATACCTCGGGACTTTCGCGAAAAGACGAGATCTTCGAGAGCGACGACGGGCTGATCTCGATCTCCGGCGGCAAGCTGACGACCTACCGGCTCATGGCAGAACAGGCCGTCGATCTGGCAGCGCGCACTCTGAAACAGCGATTCAATATCACGGCGACCGATGCGGGCACCGAGGATTTACCCGTCAGCGGAGGTATCCACACGCGATCCGATCTCGAGGATTTCGCCCTCATCCTGGCCGAAAATAAAAAGCTGAATCCCGAAACTGCGCGCCATCTTGTCTTCAGCTACGGTTCGAACCATCAGCAGATTGTCGAATTGATGCGCGGGGACGAGTCGCTGAGAGAACCTTTGATCGAAGGGCTGCCGGTCCTGCGCGCTGAAGTGGTTTACGCCGTCAGGTACGAAGCCGCGCTCACACCGGCCGACGTGCTGACGCGGAGGACCCGGCTTACTCTGATCGCGGGAAGCGCATCGCTCGGATGCCTCGATACGGTCGCGGATCTCATGGCAAAAGAGTTGGACTGGAACAATGACGAGAAGAGACGACAGATCTCGGATTTTCGCGCCGAATTCGAGGCAGAGTACACTGTAATCTAGTTTTTTTGTAACTGCTCAGCCTTTGAAGGCGAATATGGAGCGCGGGCCGGCGATACCGCGGCGAATTCAGGTCAGCAAATAAAGCTCAGTTTCGAGAGCTTAACAAGCGGATTGACGGTTTCGCCAGAGGACGTCAGTCACCACAGATCGCGGAAACATGGTTGAGACGCGCCAGCACGGCGTGGGGTTTCGCGCCTACGTAACGCGCGGCGAAGACCTCCCTGTCGGACTGTTGCGAGATTGTTCCACGCCTGCCCGTTTGGTAGGTGGGTCTCGGTTGTGTCGAGCCGAGCCCCCCAGCGCACGCGGTTCGCTGTTCGTCAGGCCGGCGCGGTCAATCCTGGTAATGTCCGCGGCTGCGGGCAGGAGGGCGGCAAGTCGTCACCGCGAATTTGATTGCCTGCCCCGGGGGTCGGCGGCCCCAACTGCGTGCTAAATCTCCCGCCGACATTGAGCGTTGGTCCCAGTCGAAGTGAAACAGAGGCCGCGAACCCGGCCGCGCGCGGCGCCGCCAGCTGCCAGCGGCGGACCGCACAGGCCGACCCCGCTCACCGGCGACGCGCGGTCACATAAGACAACCAATTGCTCGGGACGGCAACACGTGCCTGCCAGCTTTGTTGAACGCGGGCAAGGCTCGCTGTCGGGCACAGGCGCGATCGTCGTCCGCGGTGCGTGATCAGTCGCGGCAAACTCACACAGGTTCGGTCAAAGAACATAACCCACCCAACTGCTTTTCCGAGTAACGCGCTCGGGGCAAAGCGAACCAGGGGGAGCCGGCGGGCTGGGTGCGCCAGACAGACCGTTTCAGCGGGCAATTGTGAACCAGACTGCCGCAGAGTGTGAGCAACCGCGGGGGGGCGCCGCTCGCAAAACGCCGTCAACAACTGCCGCCGCGCGCCGAGGCGGCGTCGTCAACGTCGCTCGCTTCGGCAACGGAAAACCACCCGACCGGAACGCCCAACCCACCCGGCTGAGCCGCCAACACCACCGGCGCACCTACCAGCACATTGAGCGCATTGCGCACGTCCCCCGACATCCAGCGATTGGCGACGAAGGCCGCCATAACGTGAGTCGAACCGCGCGCCGCCCGCGCTGTTTGCCATCCGCCCCGGCACAACCCAACACGACGAGCCGCTCCAGCGCCGCCAACAACCAGACGTGCGAAAGCTCACACCGAGCGTCCACGGCGTCCCAGCGGCAAAACAACGTCCAACACCGCCGCGCATAGCATTCCGCCCCACTAAGACCGGCATACGGACCGGCACAGGCCAATCGCCAGGGCGCAGCCGCAGGTTGTCCGACGCTCGGAAACAAATCGGCAAAGTCTTCATCAAGGTAAACCGTGCCGAACTCATCTCGCAGCGCGAGCCAGCGATTCCAAAACTGGCCACGCGCCTGGTTTCCCCGGCACCGAACGCCGGGCTGAAGAGACAAAAACTCTCCTTTCAAAGAATTGGGGGAAAAAACAAGGATATAAAAAAAAGTTTAGAATTGCCCGGTATCGCCCGGGGCCGCTTTGGTAAATCGCATTTGACACTATTGTAGGCGGCCGGGCCGCACCATGTTCGCCAAGGCTGAGCACACAACTACAAGAGGAAATAACTGTCCGGCATAATTGAGCGGAACGGCGAGAAAATGGCCGGCGTTAAACCCTCCTGATCACGCATAGAGGATGAAGATCGGATCTTCATTGACCCAGACGGGTTTCAGCCAGGGCGGTGCGTTCTTCACCTTACCCAATGGCTTCAATTCCTTTCGCTCCTTGAATTCGCGCTTGCTTATCGTCATGTAATCGAACTTGTTCTCCCCGATCCATTTCTGCAACTCTTCTATCGATCCGACCTGGGGAAAGAAGATCCACTCGGCGCCGGTCAGATATGGCAGATGAGGCTTGCGTGCGACGATTCGCAGGCGTTCGCCCTGCTTTTTCGCGCTTAGTATGAAATCTCGGGCGGCGAGCAACTCCATTGGCTGACTGTCGAGAAACTCAGTCACATCACGACGCGACTCGATAAATGAGAAGACGCACAGAACTCCGATCATAACTACGAAGACCGCCGGACGCAGTCGATCGGGAATGCGCGCCAGCTCGGAGAGCCTCATCACAGCGTAGGCCCCGAATCCGGCATAAAGCACCATGATGAAAAAATAGTAGCGTGTCTCCCAGTGGTTGAGCGCCATGAGCAGCCAGTAGAAGAGCCCGGCCAGCAGGACGACCGAGACCTGCGGTGTGCGCCTGGTTATCAGCGCGAGTGCGATGCCGAGCAGTCCAGCCATGGCCGCCCAGCGATTGAGCAGTGTCGTCGTGACCGTGGACCGCAGGCTCGCCCACAGGTTTGCGGGATAATGAGTGAGGATGCGCTTCGTGTCGTACCTGAGAACCTCGCCGAACGAGTTGAACGTTCTGGCCAGAACGCGCGTCCCGTCCTGATTTGTCTTGCCTCCGACCAGCTCTGGATAGAACTCCGTCGCCATGTTGAGATAGTTGGCATTGTAAAGCGGTGACCCGCGATGCTTGTAGTTGGAATAAAACCAGGGCGAGGCGACGATCACGATGACAGCCAGAAAGAGGATCGCCGACCTGATCCGTTCGCGCAGTGAAGCCCCGTACAGATCATAAGCCAGAATCCCGATCAGGCCCGCAGCCACCAGAAAGAGCCCGTTGTAGCGCGTCAGGTAGGCAACAGACGCCAGCGCGCCCGATGCGATGATGCGCCATCGCGCGCTCAAACGATCTCCAGTGAAGACGACAAGCTGCGCCAGGCAGATGAAGAGGAAGAAGAGATCGGTCGTCGAGTTGATGGAAAACTGAGGGAATTCGCCGCTCAGTATGACCAGCAGTTGAGCGCCGATGCCGACGCCGAAGGTGAAGAGCCGCGAGAAGAGCAAAAACGCCAGCCAGCCAATTAGAACGGCGCAAACGACCGAGAGCCATTTGCCGGCGGTGAACAGGTCAGCCCCCGTGACTCCACGGATCGCCGCCAGGACTGCCGGATATCCGGGCCCCTGATATGGATTGTCCGGGAACTGCCCGTTTGCCATGCGCTCGGCGTCAGGAGCGTATAAATGATAGAAATCGGTCTCTGTCGCGTAATTACCCAATGGATGCTGGCGGGCTAGTGAGATCAGCACGATCAGGTGGACTACGCAAATCAACAGGGGCAGCCAGGTTTTCAATCGGTTCATAAATCAGAGATTTCTCTTCTTCATCTCGCTCAGGATGTACTCTGAGGCGCGCCAGCTGAGCGCCATGATCATGAGCGTCGGATTCTTATGCGTCCCCGAGGTGAACGACGCGGCATCGACGACGAAGAGGTTCTTGACATCCCACGACTGATTGAACCGGTTGAGCACCGAGGTCTTTGGATCGTCGCCCATGTGAGCCGTGCCCATTTCGTGTATCGAATGGCCCGCTACATCGGGCGCATCGGGCAGTTCGATGCGAACGCCTTTGGCTGCATCGAAGATCTCTTCGTACGTCCGCTTCATGTATTTGAACATGTTGATGTCGTTCTCTTCGAGCGGATGATGGATCTTGAGCGCCGGGACACCCCACTTGTCCTTGACCGTCGGGTCCAGTTCGACGAACTTGTTCGGCGACGGCAGCATCTCTCCATGCGAGGCAAGCACGACGCGCGCGCCGGTCCACTTGCGAACCTCTTTCTTGAAATCGCTGCCGAATCCGGCAATCCGCTTGGCATTGCGGTCCGGCCTCATGCGAATGCGCGATGAGGGTTCGATCTGGAACCCGCGCAGGAAATCGCGCTTCTCGTCCTTTCTGAAATACCCGAACCACGGAATGACGATGTGCGACCCGCCGATGCCGTCGCCCGCTTCGCGGTCCATGAAGAAAAGCTCCGGGAAATAGGCCTGCGCGCCGACATCCAGGTGCTCGAGGAAGTTGCGACCGACCATCCCGCTCGAATTGGCGATATTCGAGTGCAGCAGCAGGCGCGTCGTTTCGAGTGTCCCGCACGCTGCCATGATGACGCGACCGCGGACCGTCCGCTCACGACCCGTCGCCTTGTCGATGTAGCTGACTCCGCTGGCTTGCCCCTTCGCATTAACATTGATCTTGTGCGCCATGGCGTTCGGGATGAGCCTGAAGGTGCGCGGGTACTTCTCCATCAAAGGCACGACCTGCCGGAAGGCCGATGTATAAAATGAATGCGTCTCGCAGCCATTGTCGCAGCCGTTACAATAATGACAAGCGGGATAACCGTTGTAGGCTTTTGTGAGCATGGCGCGGCGCACGCGGATCGACGGAATGCCGGCCTTATCGGCCGCTTTCCTGATGACGACATCCGAACATTTGAGCGCCACCGGAGGCAGAAAATTGTCGGCATCGGGCAGGTCAGGATGATTCTCCTTTGCGCCGCATACGCCCATAAAAACTTCGGCCTTGTCGTAATAAGGAGATATCTCCTGGTAACTGATTGGCCAGTCCTTGCCGTGTCCGTCGCGGGAATATCCCTTGAAATCATCTTCATTGAAACGATTTGCGAAGCGCCCCCAGAACATCGTCCTGCCGCCGACATTGCGCGCACGGAACCATTGATACGGCATCTTCTCCGGCGTCGTGTACGGCTCTTCAGGCGTGCTCCCGTTCATCGAGTATTTCTTTGCGAACTCCTCGCTCTTCGACAATTCTTCCCTCGCCCCGCGATAAGGATCGGTATACGGAAACGGATCGTGGTAGGGAAAGTCGACCAGATGTTTCCGCAAAGGGCCGGCTTCGAGCATGGCTACTCTCAACCCTGCCTGGACGAGCACCCATGCGGCAGTACCGCCGGCCGCGCCCGATCCGACTATGACAACATCATAAACGGGCGTGCTCTGCGTTCTGCGGTTTTGTGTAAACATCGAGACAATCCTTTCTACGCGCCTGGTCTGCGCACTGCGTCCTGCATCAGAAGATGATCGTTGAAGAATATGATCGTTTAGTGATTAACTCGATTTTTATTGTAATTTCCGGAATCGGACTTGTCTAGCAGACATCTGGAATCCCCCGGCATCCCTGGCGTCCTTTGCGTTTAATTTCCTTTGTTTAAGGGTGCATTTCGCGCAGGGATCTGCGGATGCGCTGTTGCAGTTTTTCGCCCATACCGGAAACGCTGTCGAGTCCTCCGCCTTCGACGAAGCGGGCAAAATCGGGCAGGTTTGTCAGGTGAAACTGATGGAAGAGAATCTGGAGTGTTTTGAGACCGATTCCGTCGACCCTGAGCAGGTCGAGGACCATTTCGGGAATCTCGCGCCTGACCTCATCCCAGAGCTTGAAGGATCCGGTCCGCAGCAGATCGGAGATCTTTTTGCTGATCGCTTCACCGATGCCGGGCAGCGCGCGCAAGCCCTCGAGACCTTCTCTTTCAAGCAGTTCGGCCAAAGGCACAACTGCATCCTCGATCGTCTCGGCAGCCGTTCGATACGATCGGACCTTGAAGGGGTTTTCGCCCCGCAGCTCGAGCAGATCGGCGAGACGACGAAAAATTTCGGCGATCTCGGGATTAGTCATGGGAAGGATGAGTAAAAAGTAGAAAGTAGAAAGTAAAAAGAGAAGCATAAAGCGATTGTTGCTTTGTCCTTTCTACTTTTTACTTTCTACTTTCTACTCATTTTTCAACCGAACATCGACGTCCAGGCGGCTCCGCCGAGGGCGAAGAAGACCGCGACGATGGCCGTGATGGTAATGGCCGTCGAAGATTTGAGTTTTTTAGAGACGGCCGAAAATCCGATGCCCAGCAGGATCACCTTCCAGATGTAAAAGATATCGACATAGGACAACAGCGCTGTGACGAATTTCGGCAGGCCACCCATTCCGAGCGCCGGCAGCAATGCACCCAGATTTGAGCCGAGCGGGTTGTTCATGTCGAACTCATCGGCAGGCTTGACGAAAACCAGAATCAGAAAGATGAGCGTCGAGATAATCGATACGGCGAGTGTGGTGTAGATGGCGACCGACCAGACGGGCATGAACGAATTTTCCACCCCCATGACCATGCTGATCAGTTTGGCGATACCGGCGACGATCAGTGTGATGATCACCATGGTGATGGCCGCGATGAATGGAGTTGCGATTTTCATGATCGGCGCTATTTTCTTCATCTGTTCTCGCTGCTGATCGGCCTGTTCCTGTGTCATGCGACCATCCTGAACCATCTCTTCCGTTCGCTGGTTCATCATCTGATCAAAGGGCAGCTTGCTGAAGGCTACGAAAGTGCCGACAGCGGTCAGAACGACCAGGGCGATGATCGGGATCAGAACGCCGGGCGAACGGCCGACATCCTGAAAGGTCTCCGCGGGAGAAAAATAGACGCCCATCAACCGGCCGAAAAAGCCCTGTGCCGGAGGCGCTGATGCCGGTGGTTCGTTCTGAGATGCGTAGCTCATTTCTGGATTCATGATTCCTCCTGGTTAGGGGCTTCGAGAGGATGCCCTGGAAAATGGACCGCAACTACATTGTTATATACTGTCGTTTTGACTTTAACCATTTACCACATCTGAATGGTGAAGAAAACATGCCGCAAAATGTCCCGGGGCGACTTCGGTGAATGCCGGTTCCTCGATCCGGCAACGCTGTGTCACGTGCGGGCAACGGGTATGAAACCTGCAACCCGACGGCGGATCAATGAGAGTCGGGACATCACCTGCCAGACGCGGCTCATGCGCTCGTCGTTCGACCGGTTCCGGACTGGGGATCGCCGCGAGAAGCGCCTGAGTATATGGATGAAGCGGATTGTCATAAATCTCTTCAGCCGGCGCGAGTTCGACCAGTTTACCGAGGTACATCACGCCGACGCGGGTCGAGATGTGTTTGACCACCGCCAGTCCATGCGAAATGAAAAGGTAGGTCAGGCCGAATCGTTCCTGCAGGTCTTGCAGCAGATTGACGACCTGTGCCTGTACCGAAACGTCGAGCGCCGAGACCGGCTCATCGGCGACGATGAAATCAGGGTTGAGCGCCAAGGCCCGCGCGATGCCGATGCGCTGGCGCTGGCCTCCGCTGAACTGGTGAGGGTAACGGCCCGCAAAATCGGGGTCGAGCCCGACGACCTTCAATAATTCGCAGATGCGCTCACGCCGCTCCAGGCGATTGCCCAGACCGTGCACCTCGAGCGGTTCGCCTATGATCGCTCCGACTTTACATCGAGGATCGAGCGACGAATACGGGTCCTGAAATATAATCTGCATCCGTCGTCGAAGCTGGCGCAACTCGCCCTTCCTTAATTTAAGCAGGTCTCTTCCATCAAAACGAACTTCACCGCCTGTCGGTTCGATCAATCTGAGCAGCGATCGTCCGACGGTGGTTTTTCCGCAGCCGGATTCGCCCACAAGGCCAAGGGTCTCTCCGCGCCGGATGGCGAATGAAACGCCATCGACGGCTCGCACAACCCGTTTGCGACCTGACGGAAAGTGTTTGACCAGATTTTCGACTTCGAGGAGCGGCGATTCAATCATCGTAAATCTCCCGAATTCGGACACAGCGTGAGAGGTGTTCGACGCCGGCATCCTGCAGTTCGATCGGTTCCTGCCGGCAAGTATCGGCGGCATGGTCGCAGCGGGGAGCGAAGTGGCATCCGGGAGGCATATCCATTGGACTGGGCACCACGCCTTCGATGGTTTGCAGCCTGCCGCGCTTCTCCGCTTCGGATTCGTCAAGCCGCGGAACGGCACGCAGCAGACCTTCCGAGTATGGATGGCGCGGTCGCAAAAACAGCTCGCGCACCTGCGCCTGCTCGATGATGCGGCCGGCGTACATGACCGCAACGCGATGGGACGTCTCGGCGACCACTCCGAGATCATGAGTGATCAGCAGCAGAGCAAGATTGCGCTTCTCCCGCAGCTCGACAAGCAGATCGAGTATCTGCGCCTGAATCGTCACATCGAGCGCCGTGGTCGGCTCATCGGCGATGAGCAGTTTCGGATCGCATGCCAGCGCCATGGCGATCATGACGCGCTGGCGCATGCCGCCGGACATTTCATGCGGATAACTTTTCGCCCGCATCTCAGGCGCCGGAATAGCGACATCCCGCATTCCCGCCACGGCCTGATCCCATGCTTCGGTGCGCGAGACTTTGCGGTGCAGCCTGATCGCCTCGGCGATCTGCTCGCCAACCGTAAAGACAGGATTGAGCGACGTCATCGGATCCTGAAAGATCATGGCGATGTCGTCACCGCGAATCGCACGCATCTCTTCATCAGCGAGCGCGAGAAGATTTCGCCCTTCGAATTGTATCTCACCGCCTGCGATGCGCCCCGGATGCGAGACCAGTCGCATGATCGAGAGAGCGGTGACTGACTTTCCACAGCCGGACTCGCCGACCAGGCTCAGTGTTTCGCCACGCTCGATGGTGAACGAGACATCATCGACGGCCCGCACTTCTCCGCGCGCCGTCGAGAAATGCGTCCTCAGGTTTCTTACCTCGAGCAGGCTCATTTTTATTTGGGAGCAGTATAGTATGGTTTGATCGCCAGGAATGTCTCATCAGCGGCGGCCGCGATCTGTTCGATGTTCTCTTTGAGCTCCTGTCCGTCGATAATTCTCAGGCTGAGATCGATGCGGACGAAGAGATTACCGCTCTCACTGACACCTATCTTCACCCGGTCGAACTCCTCGTTCAATCTCAATACGCGGGTCATCATTTCAGGCGTGAATTTAACCTCTTCCTTGTTGGCGACGATGACGACCAGAACGACCAGATTCTGTTCAAGAACGGCGACGACATTGAACTCTTTCAGATTATTTCCGGTATAAGGCACGGCCCAGACATCATCTGATGATTTCGAGTAGTTATGGCCCGAATCCTCGAGCAATTGCAGAACCCTCGATCTGTTCGTCTTGTTCTGTTGTTCACTTGCCGGCGCCGTCTGCGCCGGAGTAACAATGTCGGCTATAATAACCAGCAGCAGTGCTCCCACGAGGGGAAAAATTCGCTTCATGCAATTCTCCCAGATAGATTTGATCGATAGTTTTATCTTTTGATCCGTCTCACGCCGATGAATCCGGCCACACCCAGAAATGCGATCAGCAATTGTGCCCACCATATCCGAGGCAGTTCAAGGAGCGTAGTGAAACCCTCGGCCCCGGTCCTGGTCTGTGGGCGACGCGGACGACGCGGGACATCGTCGGTGACTGTGTAAAGTTCGCCGTTTCGCAGATAGAGTCGCTGCATCTCTTCGAGATTGAAGGGGCGGGCTCCGCGACGATTGAAGACGGAGATCTGATTGCCCGATTCGTCAACCGCGCGATCCCTGTCGATCCCCTTCGATAAGGCCAGAGCTTCGCCCTTCATTGGGAAGGTGGCGATCAGTTTCGGCGCCGGCCGCGGCGAGAAACCGTAAACAAAAGGGTTCTCGTCCGGCGAGATCAATTGTACGACACGCAATCCGTTCCTCCCGTCCGCGACATAGGCGAACAATGAATTGGCCGTCATGCCCAGCTTGACATCGTGGGCATCGTTGATCAACCCATTGGCGTTGAACGATTGGTCGAGTTTCGGCTTGTCCGGTTTCTCGATGTCGATGATCGCCAGCCCTTCCTCGCCATTCGCGACGTAGGCATAGGTACGCGCAAGATAGAGGTTGTGCGCGTGCTTGAGCGGCACAACGGCGCCGTCAATCAGACGCGCCATTTCGGGGATCGTCAGGTCGACGACCTTGAGCCCGTCGGCGTCGGTCACAAAACCATAGCGGAACTGGATCTGCACGGCCTGCGGGCTTCTCAATCCTCCGATCATGGCCGCCAGTTTCGGTTCGAGCGGATTGCTCAGGTTAACGATGGCCAGTCCCCTGTCGCAGGTGATGTATGCATAAACGCCGGCGATGGTGATGCTGGACGCCCCCGCGAGCGCGCCATCCGGATTGAAGGCCAGCGCCCGCTTGAGGAAGTTGTTCGATGGATTTCCGTCAAGCAGGGTCGCGACTCCGGTCTTTTTGTCGCCGACGACGACCAGCCCCTCTTCCTTGTCGCTGACATACAGGAACGCATAGATCGGATGTATCGCCTGCTTGTCGTCCCGATTAATGGCCTCCTCGTTTTCAGGGCGATGCTGGCGCGTCGGATCGACCGCAAGAGTCGACGGAGACGCTACGCCCGTCGCGTATTTCGTTTTGACGTAAAAACGCTGTCCGATGGGCGAGACCGGAGCGGTCGTGATGCGTTCCGAGAATCCCTTATTGTCGATATTGGCGATATCGTAGACGCGCAATCCGCCCGGTCCGTTGGCGACATAGGCGTATTCACCGCGCACCTGAATGCCCAGAGCTTCGCCGTTGGCGTGATGTTCATAGGCTTCCTTGAGCGCCTGGCCGCGTTTGACGTGTTTTTCATATTCCTCGGGATACGCGAGTTTGTGAAGGCCCGAACCGATGACCGACTGGGGTTCATCCCTTTCAGTCACGACGACGGCGTGAATGCCGTGCCTGCCGGCGGCCACCCACGCGAAGCGCCCGATGAAGTTGACGAAGTTCGTTCCCTGCATGAGCAGTTGAGCCATGATCGCATTGTTGTCATTGCCTTTTGAGACGTGACAATCGGTGCAGGTCTTGGTCTGTGTCGTGCTGACGGTGTGCGGAACAAACGTGCTGAAGGCATGACCGCTGTAACCTTCGGATGAGACTGTCTGCTGCTGCGAATAGATCCATTCGCGGTTCTGGTTCTGCGATCCGACCAGGATGGCGCAGGTCGACCGCGTCGGAGCGATGCGGCGTCCGGTGACAGTGCCGTCCTTGCCGAGCATGAAGATGTCATCGCGCAGAGTCTGGAAGTTGTATTGCGTGTAGTTGCGCAGGTCGTCCTTTCCCTCGTTGTGCAGCATCGGCTTCTTCTTGTTTGCCGTCATCGGCAGATGGCAGCCGAAACAACTGGTCGTCCACGAAGTGTGGCAGGTATAACAGGTCATGTTGCTGTTGGCATGGGCAAATTTCGACTCTTCCACACTCGTTTCGCCCCACGCGGTTCCGTCGCGCTGGACGGTCTTGGCCCAGGCAGAGGCTTCGTTGTAATCGCGTTTACCCTGCGTCACGGTGTCGGCCGTCTGAACCACGCGCCACCATCTGCCGGGCTCGACCAGGGAATTCTGGACGATATCGCCGGGACGGAGCGTCACTTCGCGCCCATCCTGGGTGTTCCGCTTGGTCTCGCGAGTGATCCGCTGGAACATCGGTATCTGACGACCTCGTTCATTGCGCGCCTTGATCTTCGTCAGATCCTTCGAAACGGTGATGACCTTCCCCTTAAAACGCGCTGAACCGGCGGCCGGGCCGCTCGCCGTCAGAGACGCGGGCTTGTCGATGGTTCCATGACAGTCGATGCAGTCGATCTGGATCGCCGCCCGCGGTTCGTTATAAAGATTGCCGTTGCCGTGGACATCCGACCCGACATGGCAGTCCGCGCAATGCATGCCACGGGTCTGGTGAATATCCTCGAGATGAACGGCCTTCTTGAACTTCTCTGGATCCTCCGGCGGGATCTTCGTTCCGCGCGAAGTGAGCATGTTTCCCTTGCGGTCGGTCTTGTAAACATTGCGGAAGACCCATCCGTGCCCGTGCAGATCGCCGAACTGCGTCCTCGTCGCCTTCGGATTGATCTCGGTCCAGATATCGGCCAGAAAGTCGCGGTCCTGCCCCCACTTGCCGCGCAGCGCCGCGCCTTCGGGATTCCGGAACTGAATCTCGTCCTTCTGCTCGTCGCTCAAGTCAGGCTGTTTTTCGGGGTACATCAAATGGCCGTCGGTTTCGTTGTCCCACCAGGTCATGCCGTAATAGCTGAGCAGCATGTTTCCGCCCGGATGAATGTGACAGACCATGCACTGACTTGAGGGTATGCCGTTGGTCATCTGATGCCTGATCGGATGACCCGATTCGTTTTTCGGTATCGTCGGATCGGCGGAGAACGATCTGCCGCGATTGCCGAATTCGGCGTAGCGTCCCGAATGTTTCGGATCCCTGTCGTTGGCATAGACGACGTGGCAGGCGGTGCAGCCGGACTGTCGATAATCGCCGGGGTTATCGTTGGTGCCCGGAAACGAGAGCAGCGGATCGAGCAGCCGCGTCTTCTGCAGCCCCAGGAAGACCGGATCGACCCGCAGGCGCGTCCCCAGTCCACGATCGCTCAGCTTCACCTCCGGCTTGCCCGGCAGCTCGAAGATGTTCGGACTGCCGATATCCGAAGGCAGCCCTTTCAGCTCACCGCCTCGTTCAAAAACGCGCAGGATATTGCCCGGCTGAGTCACCTCCCAGCGCGGCAGTGGCAGCAAAAATGGAAGGATCCCTTTCTTGAAGGTCTCTTCGGCCGTCGGCGCAGGGTTGGTGAGCAGCGCCTGAATCTGGCCGTCTTTGCCGTAACTTTCTCCGTAATGCGAGTCTTTGTATGGTGATGCGCCGTTGTTGTAGAGCGCCGCTCCCCACAGCATGCCGCCATGCGTCATCATGTTTTTCTTCGTCCAGATCACTTCGCGGGCGTGGCACTTGCCGCAGGCAAGGTCGGCCGCACGAAAATCGCCGGGGTTGATGAACCTGATGTATTCATCGCTCTCCTGCAGCCAGAGCGCATTGAGCTGTTCGGGATTGGCCGTTGACTTCCAGAACTCAGGGTTTCGCGGCTGTACGTGAGCCAGCTTCTTGTCGACGGTTTCGTTCGGGTTTCCGCCATGACAATCTGCACAACCGATATCCAGATCCTCGTCGCCGTCGGCGTGCATCGATTCTGAGCCTTTATGACAGACCACACAACCGGCGCTCGTCGCCTTGACCTTCTTCTGTCGCGCTGCTTGCTGCGGTTGCGCCGCCTGAGCGCCAGACGCTTGACCGGCCTCGGTTGTTGAGACAGCCTCCGTCCGATCGAACACGCCCCACAGGCTTAAAGCCAGCAGCATGCCGAGGCTGAAAAGAAGCGTCAGTTTGAATCGAGTTTGCGTCGTTGCCTGGTTCATGCGTTCCTTCCAAATTTGCGCCCGCTCACGCTTTTACTTTCTACTTTTTACTTTCTACTCACTAATACACAAACCTCACGGACAGAAACGCCGACCAGAGGTTCGGCCTGCGGGCTCCGCAGCCCAGCGGAAGGCCATCGCAGTTTGAAGTGTAAATGTCCGTGAATCCGCGCCCCGGCCGCAGCGCAGCGGTTCCGCCGGCGATGACGATGTTCTCATTGAGCAGCGGCCTGTAGATGAATCCGACACCGAGATCGTGCCCGATCTCCTTGCGAATTCCCGGCTGAAAGAGGACCAGTTGTATCGGTTCCGTGCGATTCATTCGAATGTAGTTGTAATTCAGGAATCCGCGCAATTTCGGAGTGACATCGATATCGATTCCGCCGTTGTAAATCGTGATTCCCGGATTGACGAAGTTGGCCTGTCCCTGAATCTTGCTGCTGCGCAGCGAAGGGATGAGGCTGCGCGGTTCGATCAGCGCCACTCCGGTCTGAGTCAGCCGCACGCCCTGCGAGTTCCAGAAACTGAATTTTCCGCCGGCGAAGTTCGAGTTATCGAGGATGGCATCGAACCCGCGCGCCGTTCCGTCCGTCGGATCCGCATCGCCAGAGGTGTAAAAGACTGAGAATTTATAACGCAGCCAGTCGAAATCGATCGAATATTCGGCGGCGGCCATCTGGGCGTTGATGCGAGTGCCGCGTTGCGCGATCGGATTCAAACTGTCACGTCCGATGACCTGATAAAAGGCGTGCGTGATGTTGTGACGACCGAAATGGCCGTCGCCCGACCAGCCCAGATACCCCGATCTGACGCGATGTGGCGTGACCGTCCCGATCTTGGCAGGCCGCACCAGAAACCCGTTCTGATCGAATTCAACTGTCGGCCGGTCATCGCTGAAATGGAGGCTGAACTGCGACGTGTAGCCCAGAACGAAAGTGTCCTGCCGGTAAAGATTGGCGATGTAGACCTGCTGGTTGCGAAAACCCGTCTCTCTGAAGTTGATCGTGTTGAGTCCGCTGTTGGTCTCCTTTTCCAGCATGTGGAAATAAGCCAGATTGTATTCCCAGCGATTCGAGCCGAAATTGCCGAAAAGCCTTGCGCCGAGGTTTGAATCGCTGAAGATGAACCCGCGAAAATCGCTTGTGAATGGTTGTATGCCGACGCGGATCGAGGTGAAATCGAAGTTCGGCGAGCGCCCTTTGCGACTGCCTTTGCCGCGTAAAAACGGAAAGAGCTTTGTCGTATCGCCGAGACGGTATTCGAAAAATACATCTTCGATCGAGTTGAATCCGTCGACGCGCGTCGTGCCTTCGCGAACATCGATATTGACGATGCCGTTTTCGCGCACGTTGAGCAGGTTCAGATTGGCGATACCGGTGACGTGAAAGCGCCAGTCGACGGGCTTGTAACTGGTGTCGCCTTTGAAGAGATCAAAGGCGAAGATGAAATTCTGGTTAAAGAACTCCTGGCGGCCGCGACCGAAGAACTCGAAGCTTCCTGGATTCTTCGTGCTGACGTCCGACGGAACCGGCAGGCGACTCAGATTGAGCGTGCTTTCACTGGCCAGCGTGACGTTGAGAAAAATGTCGTCACCGATGATCGGATAATCCCCCTTCAGTACGTTCTGCCGGTAGGGGTTCTTGATGTCCCCGGACTTGAATCTCGGATCATCGGGAAGGCCGATGCGCCAGCGGTCCCTGATGATCATGAATTCGGCGTCTTCGGTCAGTGAGGGGCGCTTGTCGCGAGACGGTCCAGCGGCGCCGAGCGGTTTGTCCTGCGATGTCCTGACATCGGGTTTCTCGCGCGCGGGTTCGGGCGCCTGCACTTCGGGCTTCTTCTCCTGTCCACTGTTGCCGCTCTGACCTGCTGCACCTGAAGCCTGTTTCGACGGCTCCTGCATCCCATCCTGGCTCAGCTCAAGAGCCATGGCCGTGACACAGATCGGGTATATGCTCAAAACTAACAGGGAGAAAAGCATCGAATTGATACTGCTTCGCACGGGCGCGCCTCCAATACCGGCCCTCAAAATAGACTGGCCTCTCCAATGGGGAATAGCTGACGACAGATTGCGAATCTCAACCTGCACACGTCGGGGCTTTACAAGATCAGAATGTCAGAATACCGGCCGATCGAAAAGCATTTGACCGGATGTGTTAGCGCTTGATAGCACAGGTTTTCTAAATAAGTCAATCTTTTGATTTTAAGGGTGCAAAGGTGGTGATTGTCGCAGGATTTTTTGCTTGCAGTAGATCAGTCATAAGGCTATAGTTTGGCCGATTTTCTCTTTTGAAACCTGCTTTTTCCTTCGCCCCCGATATCTGATCCGAGGAATATAGAATGCGCCCACTCGTCAGGCTCAAAGCACCAGTCACAATCATTCAGGTTACAGCAGCGACACTGATCGTCACGTTTGTGCTGGTCGCGCTCAAATACGGCAAATCCTCCGGAGTCTTGGCCGGCGCCGAAATCGCGACTGAGGTTGTGAGCGTAAACGCCGCCAGTTACCAGGGTTCGCTGGCGCCGGGAGCGATCGCGGCTGCCTTCGGAACAAACCTTGCTGCGAGGGTCGAGAGCGCGCAATATCTGCCATTGCCAATCGAGATTGGCGGGACCTCTGTCAGGCTGATCGACTCTCAGAACCGCCAGCATGCGGCGCCACTCTTCTTCGTCTCGCCAGGGCAGATCAATTATCTGATCCCAGAGCAGATGTCACGCGGAACGGGACGGATGATCGTGATGATTAATGGAATCCAGGTTTCAGAGGGCCAGGTGCAGATCGTCGATGCCTCGCCCGCCATGTTCACCACCAGTTTCAACGGCCGCGGACTGCCGGTCGCCCTGACGACATTTGATGGATCGTATTATAACAGTGTGATCAATCCGGATGGATCGGCCAGACCGGTCAGCCCGGGCAGCGTCTGGCGACCGAACTATCTGATGCTCTTCGGCACCGGCCTGCGCCACGCGGGTAACCTGCGGATCCGCATCGGAGGCCAGGAAGTCGCTCCGATGTACAGTGGAGCCCAGGGTGCATTCGCCGGGCTGGACCAGATCAACCTCGCGCTGCCGCCGAATCTGCCGGGTGGAATGACTGATATCGTGATCACCGCTGACGGTCGATCAAGCAACATCGTGCAGTTGCGAATCCAGGGCGAGGCTGTCAGCGCGCAAGCCGGCCTTGCCCAGAGCGACGTCGAAACGATCATTGCACAAGCCGTCGGCAAGGCTCAGGAACTCGGCCGGAAGGTAACCGTCGCCGTGACAGACAAGGAAGGCAATGTTCTCGGCGTCTTCAGGATGACCGGGGCCCCGGCGACCACGCGCATCGGAGCTTTCAACCTGCTGACCGGAGCGAAACAGAAACCGGTCGATCCGGACGGATTGCAGGATGTCGATGTGCCCGCGGCTTTCGCGGCGATTTCAAAAGCCGGAACGGCCTCTTTTTTCAGCACCCAGGGCAACTCCTTCACCACGCGCACAGCCAGTTTCATCGTCCAGGAGCACTTTCCGCCAGGGATCAAATTCCAGGCAGCGGGGCCGCTCTTCGGAGTCCAGTTTTCGCAACTCCCCTGCTCCGACGTCAAGCTGCCGGGGCTCCCGCTCGGACTTTCGGGAGATCCCGGCGGAGTCCCGATATACAAGAATGGGATAGCCGCCGGCGGAGTCGGGATCGAGGGCGACGGGTTCTACTCGATCGACCTCGATGCATCGGATCTGGATCAGGCTCCCGAAGAGATCATCGCCGTCGCCGCAACACGCGGTTTCGAGGCCCCGGCCGACATTCGCGGAGACCAGATTCTGGCCGACGGAATCCGCCTCCCGTTCGTCAATGCCGCACAAACGGGCGGCATTGCTCCCGCTTTCGCTTCTCTGCCTGGAACTGTCGACCCGCTCTTTCCTGTGCGCGCTGCCGCGGCCAGCCTCTTTTCACCGCTCACGCTCGGCGGCGTGCCGGGCAGGATTGACCCGCGTTACTTCCCGTTCAAGCCCGGCACCGAAGCGAGCGCCAGCAGACTGACCGCTGCTGAAGTCAACCTGATCATCACCCAGGCGGCGCAGCAGGCTTACCGGACGCGCGCGGCGATCCGTCGCCCGCTCGGATCGCCGGCCGAAGTCAATATCGCGGTGGTCGACACAAACGGCGTGGTTTTAGGGTTGTTCAGCACCCAGGACGCCCCGATCTTCGGATTTGACGTTTCGGTTCAAAAGGCGCGCACGGCCACATTCTTCAGCAATCCGAATGCGGGGGCTCTGCTGCGAGGCGCTGAGGCAGGAAAGTTCGTCAAATTCGCCGATGCTGCGCTGGCCGACGGGCTCAGGCTCGACGGCGCAGTCGCCTTCAGCGATCGCGCCGGGGGCTTTCTGAGCCGCCCCTTCTTTCCCGACGGCATCGACGGCACCGCCAACGGTCCGTTTTCAAAGCCGATCGACGTCTGGAGCCCTTTCAATACCGGGCTCCAGTCGGCACTGGTCAAAACGGCTCTCGTCAATATTCTGAGCGGAATACCGGCGGCCAGTTGCACCGCTATCCCGAACCTTCCGAACGGGATTCAAATCTTCGCCGGCAGCGTTCCGCTTTACCGCAACGGCGTTCTGATCGGCGGCATAGGCGTCAGCGGAGACGGCATCGATCAGGATGACATCATCGCTTCCGCTGGGAGCGTCGGGTTCGAAGCGCCGGCGGCAATCCGCGCCGATCAGTTCTTCGTCCGCGGCGTCCGCCTGCCGTTTGTCAAGTTCCCGCGGCACCCGAATCTGTAAAGAATTGAATCGCAAAGGCCGCAAAGGGGCAAAGATTTTTTGGTGATATGAATATCCGGATTATTACCAGTGAATATAATTCGAACACTGATCTTCCCTGTATATCTTCGCCCCTTTGCGGCCTTTGCGATCAGTTTTTGATATTAATCATCGGCAGCACATGAAACGTACCGTCTTCATCGCCATTTGTATTTCGAGCACGCTGCTCTGGGTTGCGGCCCGCATTTCGCCTGCCTCGAGCGCCCCGCAGAGGCGCCCGGCTGCTCCGTCCAAATTCGCGAAATTCACACACAAATCGCATGCCGGCCAGGTCAAAAGCCTGATCGACAAATCGAAGATGATCGATCTGGATTGCGCCTATTGCCACGGCGATGCAGTGAAGGACAAACTGGGCAAGGACCAGCACGATCTGGCGGCGATCGGTTATCCAAGTCATAAATCCGGCCTCGCCGCTCAAAAGACGCATACGGCCTGCACCGAATGTCATGCCTTCACCGGATCGGCCATGCCGCGCGAGATGTGCTCGATCTGCCACGACAGGCTGACGCTCAACCCGAAACAGATGGCGACCAACATCCGCCGCTTCCCGAATCCGGCCGGCGGAGGCGCCTCTCAGTTCTTTGATTTTTATTCGCACGCCGAGCACGTCGATTTCTTCGAGCAGTACGCAACCGGTACACCGCTCACGGCCAGGATAAAATTTTACGATGCCAGACAGGATGTCGCGGCAAACAAGGGGCGCGACAAGACACGCTATGAGTGCGCCTCCTGTCACCTGCGTCATGACACTCCTGTCACCGTCGCGGGAATCAGCTTCGCGGCGGGCGTCAAGATGGGCGCTCCGGGTCATCCCGAATGTTTTGTCTGCCACTTTGACCAAAAGATCGTCTCGCCACCGAAACCCGACAAACCGAATCCGAAGAACACATTCGCCACCAATTGCATCGGCTGCCATCGCGATACCGCTCGCCCGGCGCGGGACGGCAGGCCGCTCAAGGGCTCAGAACCGGCAACCCTCTTTTTCGCGCGGCAGATCATCAACACCGAGCTTAATCCGAAAAACCCGGCCGTCAAAAAACCGCCGCTTCCCTTCAGTCATAAAACTCACGACGAAAATGTTGGAAAGACCGTCCAGGATTGCCTGTCATGCCACACCACCGGCAAGACGGCTGTCACGCGATCCGATTTTTATCTGGAAGACAGGAAGACTAAAGAGAAGCAGCCGCTCGTAACCAGTTGCATCGAGTGCCACAAAAAAGAGATGCAGACCAAAATTGAAGGTCAGGTGACAATTGAAAGCGCAAAATGCAATTACTGCCATGCGCTGCAAACAATTCGGAATTTAACGGCCAAAGGCGCCGCGCTGCCACCGGAAAATCACTTAAGGAAACCGCCGCCAAAACCGGCTCCTGCTCCGGCGACTGCGCCACCTGCAACTTCGCCCGTGACCACCAAACCTTATTGAAAAGTGATGAGTGACAATAACTCCTTTAACAGTATATGCGGACTGAAAAGATAAAATTCGCCCTGCTGCTGCTGGCGCTTTGCTGCCCTGTCTCGATCGCTGCACTCTTTCCCGCGATCTCCGCTGAGGAACAGCAGAATCCTGTCCCGAAGCAGCCGATCAATTACGAAAAGTTCACTCACGGGTCGCACAGTGGAACAGTCAGCGTGCCAGGCACCAATCACGCCCGTGTGCTGAAATGTGATTCCTGCCATAACCGACGTGACAGAATCGACTCGATCGTGCAGACCACCAACCGCAACCGCAGACTCGGGCTCAAATTCCCCGGTCACAAAGCCTGTATCGAATGCCACGTCGACCAGTTCACCGGGACGCCTCAAAAAACCTGCACCATCTGTCACGAGACCAGACAAGGATTGACTGCGCGGCCGCCACAACGCGATTATCCGGCAAGATACGACTTCAACGCTTTTTTTGACGCCAAACAGCATGAATTGCATATCGACTACAAGCTGCCGGCGTCAGGGAAAATGACCGATTGCAATTTCTGCCACAAACAGGATACACGCCCGGCCGTTCTGACCATCGCCTCGCATACCGAGTGTTTCGCCTGCCATTCGCCATCGAGCGGAGATGCAAAAGGCTCCGAAAAATCCGGCTGCGCGGTCTGCCATACCCAGATGCAAGTCGGTGTCCAGCCTTATTCCGCGAAATATGTCAGCCGCGCCTACGGCGCACTGTTCACGCATAAATCGCACGTCGCATATATGAATGGTAAATGTGACATGTGCCACACCATCTCGGGCGGATACAATCAGCCGGCTCCGGCGTCGCTCAGGGTCAGGCAACATCTCACTCCTGCAGAACGCAGTGGCCGCGGATGCTTCAGCTGCCACGACGGCGGAGTTCATTACGGACGGAAGGTCTTCAGCGGAGAACCGGGCAGCGAGGGCGGCGGGTCGTGCCAAAAGTGTCACACCCGCGAGGATTTCAAGGTCGTGCCAAAATAGAGTTTCCAGTTTCAAGTTTCCAGTTTCCAGGAGACCGAAACTTAGGCCGCTGATTGCCGATTTAACGGCCTGGCCGACTTATCCTTACTGGAAACTGGAAACTATTTTCTTCCCCTTGTCACTCCCATCTGAGCGCTATCATCGGGTCCACCTTTGAAGCGCGCCGCGCCGGGATCCAGGACGCCAGAAACGCAATAGCCATCAGAGCCAGAGTAATGACCGCGAAGGTTGACGGGTCCGTCGCGTTGACTTCGAACAACAGGCTGGCCATGACACGCGTCAGCGCCAGCGCACCGGCCAGCCCGATCACCACGCCGATCAGCGCCAGCGCCATACCCTGACGCACGACCATCCGCCTCAAGTCGCTCGTTTGTGCTCCAAGTGCCATGCGGATGCCGATCTCGTGCGTGCGCTGGGTGACCGAGTACGAGATAACGCCGTAAATCCCCACCGCCGCCAGCAGCAGCGCGATGGCCGCAAACGAGCCCATCAACCAGAGGTTGAGCTTGCGCGTCGACATCGATTTAGCGATCAGCTCTTCCATCGTAGCGATGTTGTAAATGGGCTGTTGTCGATCGACCGATCGAACCTGCCGGCGCACGGCCCCGACCAGACTCATCGGATCAACCGAGGCACGGACAAGCAGCCCAGATCGCCCCAGCGGTATTTGCAGGTATGAGGCATAAACGTGCGGAGCGGCCTCTTCATCAAGCCCCGATTGCCGAACGTCCCCGGCGATGCCGATGATTGTCGCCCAGTCTTCGCCCAGGTTGATGCGGCGACCGATCGGGTTTCCGTTCGGCCAGAACTTGCCGGCGAAAGTCTGATTGATGACAGCCACCACCGGCGCGCCCTTTGCATCGCCTTCGGTGAATGATCGCCCTTGCAGAATGGGGATGTTCATCATCCGGAAATAGTCAGGACTGATCACTCTGAAGTCGGCCAGTGGCGTCTCATCCATGCTCTTAGGCTCGGGACGTCCCTCAATGTTGAAGACTGAGACGCCACGCCGACCTGAGTAAGGCGGATGATTGACCAGAGCTGCCGACCCCACTCCGGGAATTGACGAAACGCGTTCGAGCACCGATTTATAAAAACCGATACGCTGTGGATCTTCTGCATATTTAGCTTCCGGGAGCGACAGTTCGACGTTGAGCAGGTTTTTCGAATCGAACCCGGGCTCGACCTCGAGCAGCCGCCAGAAACTTTTGATCATCAAGCCCGCGCCGATCAGCAGCACGAGCGAAAGCCCCACTTCGACCACTACCAGCACCCCACGCAGTCGCTGATTTCCAGTTTTCGTGCCACGCCCGCCCTCTTTCAAAGTCTCATTCAAATCAGAGCGCGAAGCCTGCAGCGCGGGCGCAAGGCCGAATATGACGCCGGTCAAAAGCGAGATCAGTAAAGTAAAGGCAAGCACGCGGCCGTCAACGTCAATCTGATCAGCTCGTGGAATCTGGCCTGTGCCCAGCAATCGGACCAGGTCACCAGCCCAGATTGCGATCAGAAGCCCGGCGCCGCCCCCGAGGAAAGCCAGCAAAAGGCTCTCGGTCAGCGACTGCCGCGCGATTCGCCACTGGCTGGCGCCAAGCGCCAGCCGCACCGCCACCTCATTGCGCCGCGCGGCTGCCCCTGCCAGCAGGAGGTTGGCCACATTGGCGCAGGCGATCAACAGGACGAATCCGACCGCACCCGCCAGAATCAGCAGCGAAGGCCGCAATTGCCGCCCAACCGCTGCATTCAGAGGAACCAGATTCACTCCCACCTGCACACGCGGGTCGTCCTGCTGACGCCGCCTGGCGAGGGTTTCGAAGTCAACCCGCGCCTGCTCATAACTGACACCCGGTTTAAGCAGGCCGACAGCCACCAGATTGTGTGAGTCGCGGTTGGTCTCGGTCTCGATCGATCGCGGCAGAAAGATGTCTCCCGGCACGCGGTTGGAGATCGGCGGCGGGAATTGAAACTCCTGCCGCATGACGCCGATGACAGTGTAACCGGCCCCATCGAGCATAATCGTCTGGCCGATGATGCCTGATTTGCCTGCGAACTGGTTCTGCCAGAGTTTGTGACTGAGCAACGCGACCCTGGCGTTTGTGCGATCTTCTTCGACTGTGAACGTGCGTCCGAGCAGCGGTTTCGTGCCGAGCGTCGAGAATAGATTCTCCGTCGCCGCATAACCTTCCACGCGCAGCGGCTCGCTTCCACCCGTCAGGTTGAGATTCACACTCTCTCCGGCTCCAATCTGCGTGAACGACCGGCTACCCTCTCGATATTCGACCAGTTCCTTCGGCGAGAGCTCGACCTGGTCCACCCGCTTCAGCTTCCCCCAGATGACCACCAGATTCTCGGCGTTCGGGTAGGGCAGGCGTTTCAGCAAGACGGTGTTGATGACGCTGAAGACAGCCGTGTTCGCGCCAATCCCGAGCGCCAGCGTGATGACCGCAACCAGTGTGAAGCCGGGTTTCTTCACCAACATTCGCATTCCATAGCGCATGTCCTGCCATAGTATCTGCATAATCCTTCCTTTATTTATCGTAACTGCTCAGCCCCTGAATGCGAATATGGAGTGCGGCGGCCCGGCGCCGCTTTAGTATTAAATTTTGTCAAATGCTGAAAGTAATACTAAAGCGGCGCCGGGCCGCCGCACTCCATATTCGCCTATCAAGCGGAATGCCACGCCGAGTCGGCCGGCTAACTTCTCTATTTACTATATTTGCAAAGTTGTTTGTGTCAGCCGGTGGGATCTTCGGTGTTCCATTCCGGGAATCCGCATTCCCAAAAGCGGAAAATGTTATTTGACAGCCAGTTTACGAACCGTTTCGACCAGGTCGTCGATGGTGAACGGCTTTTCGATGAATGCATCGCAGGCATCCTTGACGAGGCGGGATTTTTCACTGTTGTTCTGACCCGAGACAGCCAGAATCTTGATGTCAGCCAGCTCTGGATTTGCTTTGATCAGACGCGTCGCTTCAACTCCATCCATAATCGGCATATCCAGATCCATGACGATTACATCGGGGTGTTCCTTTTCAAGCAATTGCAGCGCCTCCAGGCCGTTCGAGGCCTGGGTCACGGTGTAATCATCCTCTAAAGCGTAGATGAGCATACGGCGGACATGGTCCAGATCATCCACGATCATGACTTTGGTCATGCGACACCCCAAAATATGGTAGCGGGCGATATCGAACAGATAAAATGAGAGCAGCGCTTTCTCATGACAAATCCGCAGTCGAATACTGTAGCCGGATCGGCACCGAAAAGACGCTGACTGAAGGGTCGGACATATACATCAGCGCATCAGAAACGCCTTGTTTTCGGGGCATCATGCTTGCATCAGGCGCATCCGTGCTAAGAGCATGTGTGTAACGGCAGGGCTGCCGCTCTTGTTTAACGGGCCGGATTATAACTTAATCTCGAAAAAAGTGTAGTGCTGCCGGACAAAATGAGTCAATACACACCAGTCCTGACAGGGCACAAGCCGGACGTCAGGCCTCGCCCCTGAGCCCCAGATCATCGGCAGCGTGTTTGCCACCCGAGGCTCTTGTCGCCAGTCGAAGCCTGGAGACCATAACGCCTATCAATATTAATGAAGCGCCAATTCCGCGAAGCACCCCCAGCTTTTCGCCGAAGGCAAGGTAGGCGAAGACCGCCGCAGTCACCGGCTCAAGTGCGTAGAGGATTGCAGCATGCGTCGACGAGACCCTCCCTTGCGCCCAGGTCTGGACCAGCGCGGCGACGAAAGTGACCATGATCGCCATGTAGCCGATCTGAATCCCGAATCGGAGGTTGATCGGGTTCGGGCTGTTGTCATACCCTGCTGACCTCAGCACCATGAGGATCGTCCCGGCCAGGCCAGCGACCGTTATGACCTGCACCGCGGCCAGTACACGGACATCGCTTTGCCGTGCGAAGGCGCTGGTCGCGGCGATATGCGATGCCCATCCGACGGCAGCCATGAGAACCAGAAAATCACCCCAGTTGATCGTTTCTCCGCCGCGCGGAAAACTGAGCAGTATGAATCCGATGATCGCGATTGCAAGTCCCGTCAGATGATCCCGCGTCGGTCGGGTCCGAAACAACAGATAGGCCAGCAAAGGCGTGAAGACCAGATACAACCCGGTTATGAACCCTGCTTTCGATGCCTGCGTGATGCTCAGACCCACCACGTAAAATGCGATCCCGGCAAAACTGCAGAGACCCAGAATGACGCCCTGCATGACCTCTCGCCGGCTGCTCCGCATGAGATGCCGCGAAAACATGAGCCCGAAACAGATCGCGGCGATGCCGAACCGCGTCGTCGTGTAAAATGCCGGCGAATGGCTCGATAGTATGTCTTTCGTGATGACGTGGGACGTCCCCCACATCAAAGCGAGGGAGATCAGTGCAGCATCCGATTGCCAGTAGGCGCCAGGTTTATTTGATAAACGATTATCAGCCATACGAACTTACTTCTCGTCTAATCCTGAAACTTGAACGGTTACAATGAATTAACCGGTCAGAACTGTCAAATGATTTTTTTCTGGAACTTTCGCGCGGGAAATAATAATCATGAACGGAAGCCGGGAAATGAGTGGCCGGTCGCCTGCTGCGGAAGCAGCCATGAGTTATTCATGATAACGGGTATGAAGAATCTGAACACTACTGACGATCATGAGCTTCTCAGGCTGACGCTGGCCGGTCACGAAGAGGCGTTCACAACGCTCTACCGGCGGCGGAGCGGGCTTGTCCACCGTTTCGCTTCGCGCATGTGCGGCGGCGCGAACGGAATCGCCGAGGACGTGACGCAGGACGTCTTTATGATCCTCATGAAGGATGGAGACCGATTCGATCATACGCGAGCCTCTCTGACAACCTGGCTGCTCGGGATCACGCGTAACCAGGTACTGCGCCGGATCAACAGCGATCGATCGATGGTGCCGATGCCCGTCGAATTCGAGGACGGCGGAGAAATTGCCTCCCGCATGGTGACTGAAAGTGATCAACTCGGGAATCTGACGCGGGCCGAAATGATAGAAAATGTACGTCAGGCTGTTACCACGCTGCCGCCGCATTACCGCGAAGTCGTCATCCTCTGCGACCTCGAAGAGATAAGTTACGCCGACGCGGCGAATATCCTGGATTGCGCCGTCGGAACGGTGCGATCGAGACTTCACCGCGCTCGAGGCATGCTCGTTGATCGATTACGATCATTGAAGACGCATGAGAAAAGCCCCGTTCAGGAAACTTCTGTTAGGAATCTGTTATGAGATGTCAGGAATTTGATGCGCACGTGACCGAACTCAGTCGCAACGCAGTGATGGATGCGGCAATCCGCGCCGAGGCATTGCGGCATGCTGAAGAGTGCTTGCGATGCCGGGCAGCGCTTGTCGATCATCAACGCCTGGTCGAGGGACTGCGCGCGCTGGCTGAGACCGGCCGTGCGATCGAACCGCCTGCTTCCGTCGAGGAGTCGCTGCTGCAAGCCTTCAGGGAGAACAGGGCCGCGGCATCCGCCGGAACAACTCCCGGACGACGATGGACGCCCTGGCTCGCTGTCGCCGCAGCCGCGATGCTGATTGCCATGATCGGAGCAATAACATTAATCAGCCGTGATACCGGCGATCAAACGCCTCGACTGGCTGGCCCCGATCTCGCGCGTGCGACTCCGCCGGCGCATCCAGAAGACCCAGCTGGCGAGCTGACCGCCGGTCCTGAATCGGCAGCAAATCACGATCAGCGCGCGGTTGCGATTCCTGCCGCCCTGTTAAAAGCAAATCACCGTCCCCGACCGCGTCCGCCGATTGCGGAAAGATTGTCCGGACGCGAAATCACAACGGATTTCATCCCGCTCTCATACGGCGCCGAATACATCCCGATTGAAAGCGGTCAGATTATTCGAGTCAAAATGCCGCGATCCGCGTTGATCTCGTTCGGCTTGCCGATGAGCCAGGACCGCATCGACGAACAGGTCAAGGCAGACATCCTGGTCAGCAATGACGGACTGGCTCACGCGATCCGGTTCGTTCAATAACAGAACATGAGCGTCAGCGAACGCATCATGACATTTCTTGAAAGGCAATCTGGAGAAACCATGAATACAACCAGAAAAATGTTCACATCGATATTCTGCGTCGCGGCTCTGCTGGTCAACAGCCTGCCGGCTTTCGCGCAAAGCAAGGAAGAGACGAAAACCAAAGCGAAGACCCAGACCCGGACATTCATCTTTCAGGGTGATGACGGTCAGGTACGTGAAGTGAAAGGCGATGCCGTCTGGGTTGGCGGAGCCAACTCGGCCGGGCAGGACGTGAATCACATCAGGATGCGTGAACCGGGCGGCATGCATTTTCAGCAGGAGGGTCCCAACGTCGAATTCATTTCTCATGAATTTTCATTCGACAGCAAGATCGTCAAGGGAGCCCCGTACACCGCGGACGCCGTGACGGAATCGATCCAGACGCTGGGCGACGGCAACCGCATCGTCCGCCGGTCTTCAGTCCAGGTTTCGCGTGACGGCGAAGGACGGACCCGCCGTGAACAGGAACTCAAAGCGATCGGCCCGCTGACCGCGTCGGAGGGCATGCCGCGCATGGTATACATCAACGACCCGGTCGCCGGAGTCCATTACAGCCTCAACCCCAAGTCCCGCACCGCGCGCAAAATGACCATCGACAAGATCGTCCACACCTCCGACGGCAAGAACATGACCTTCACGACAACGACCGACGGCCCCGGCACCGTCAACGTCGCAGTCGCAACTACCGGAAAATCGGAAGATTTCAAATTCGTCACTGAAGAGAACAAGACCATCATCTTTACAAAGAAAGAAAATGACGCTTCGGCGCCTGCTGAAATTAAGAAGAAAATGGCTCAGGTACGCGTCAATCCCAGTGAAACTGGTGAAGTTTTCTTCTTCAAGCGTGATGGGCAGGTCGACTCGGACCGCGTCAAGCACGAATCGCTCGGCAAACAGAGCTTCGAAGGCGTCGAGGCTGAAGGCAACAGGACGACCATCACCATCCCCGCCGGCGAAATCGGCAACGATCAGCCGATCGTTACAGTTTTCGAGCGCTGGTACTCGCCCGAACTTCAAACGGTCGTCATGACACGTCGCAGCGATCCGCGCTCCGGCGAGACCATCTTCAAGCTGGTGAACATCAATCGCTCGGAACCTGATCCCAGATTCTTCCAGGTCCCCTCCGATTACACGATCAATGAAACCAGCGACGTCAAGGTTAGGACAAGGGCGGTAAAAGAGTAGAAAGTAAAAAGTAGAAAGTAGAAAGTGCGAAGAGCAGATGTGATAGCGCATACTCTCTTCGCACTTTCTACTTTCTACCTTCTACTTTCTACTTTTTTAACTCTTCCACAAACGGATTACTGTTCTGCCAGCCTGTCATTCCGGTCATTCGATAATTTTCCAGCCTGCGAATGACGACTTCACAGAAGATTGGATCAACATCCATCGTCAGACATCTGCGACCGGACATCTCGGCCGCGAGCAGGGTCGTGCCTGAATGGGCGAAAAAATCAAGGATCGTATCGCCCGGCGATGAGCTGGCATCGACGATCCGGCGGATCGCCCTGAGCGGTTTTTGCGCATAACAGCCATTGACGTTCTCCTCCATTCGATAAAAGACCTGCTGAATATCGATCCAGACATTTCCTGCACGAATGGTCTCACCCAGCCCACGGGATGTGTTTTCTTTCCGCTCGCCTCTGACGTCCTTGTAATATCCGCGGACGGTCTTTGGAATATCGGTGTACTGAGGAGTGAAGACGGGAGCGCCTTTGATGTAATAAAGAAGTTCCTGGCGGACGCTCATCCAGTTTTTCTGCGTGCCGTAGCCGCGCTGATTTCGGAGCGTTATCAAACTGCGGGATTGAAAGCCCGTCCGGCGCATCATGAGCATGATCTCTGGCAGCGGAGCGAATCCGTCCTTCTGATCGGCGCCGAGCCATAGATAGAGGCTGCTGTCCGATCCCATAACCGCTTCGCTGTTCAAGACGACCTGTTCGCACCAGGCGGCGAAATCATCATGGCTTCGCTGGCCGAATGCAATGAAGTTATAGGGCAGGTCGTGAACGGCAAGCGTTGCGGGATCTGAGCCGCATAACGAAATAACGTCTTCGGACGACGCGGCATCGAGACATCCGACACGATGCCCCGACTGCGCATCGACCCATATCTCTCCCGCTTTGAGCCGGCAAAACGGCAGCAACCCGGCCCGCAGGACGGCATCCTGATCGAGTCGTTCCAAAGGATGTTTCAACATAGGATAATGAGCATCGATTTGACAGTCGTTTCATTTGACAATAGAACGTAAAAAACGCTTAATAACCTATTACTTAACGCCCTGTAAAGCAGTTTTCCTGCCGTTATTTCGAATGGAGATTTATGGATTATAACTTCGAACTGATCAAACGTTATGGACGTGTGCTGATGGGCGGTGTCACGTCACCTGTTATCCTGAATATTCTGATCACATCGGTCTGCGACATGCGCTGCGTCCACTGCTTTTTCACGGAGGAGCTGGACGACAAGCCGCGTAAAAAGCTTCAGATGACGACCGAACAGCTGCAGCGCGTCAGCGAGACCCTGGGCGGTAAACTGCCGATTCTGATCATCGCCGGCGGAGAACCGTTTACGCGCAAGGATCTGCCGGAAGTCGTCCGCGCGTTTTACGAGAATAATCAGCTCGAATCGGTCTATCTCATGTCGAACGGCCAGATTCAGAAGCGCATTATCCCGGACGTGACCCGCATTCTCGAAGAATGTCCAAATCTCAATGTGACGGTCGCCCTGGGCGTCGACGGGCTCAAGGATGAGCACGAAAAGATACGTCAGAAACCCGGAAGCTGGGACAACGTCATCGGCACCGCGCGTCAGCTGCAGGAGATTCAGAAGGAGATCCCGCGACTTGACGTGCAGACCTGCACCTGTTTCATGAATTCAAATCAGGACCGTATCTTCGAATGGTATGATTTTCTGCGCTATGATCTGAAACCCGACAAGATAAACGTCAATTATATTCGACCTCCATCAGCCCGGCCCGAGGAGCTGAAAATCGATCTCAACCGCTACCGCAAGCTCTCTCAAATGATCGATGATGATTCCCGGCGCGGCCTGATCAAGAACCATTACAAGGGCAACGGCGGGTATTTCAAGGCCGCGGTCGATATCTACATGCACGAATTGATCGCCCGCACCGAAGAGCAGCAGAAAGCCCAGCTACGCTGCTTTGCCGGCACAACCGGCGGCGTGATCTATGACGAAGGCACTGTATCGAGCTGTGAAAATCTCGATCCGGTGGGCAACCTGCGCGATTACGACTGGAATTTCCGGTCACTCTGGAATTCGCCGGAGCTGGCGGCTCGGCGTGACAAGATCAAGCAGGGATGTTACTGCACGCACGAGTCAAACTGCTATTACCCTTCACTGGCGTTCAATCCGAAGCACCTGATCCAGATCAAGAAGCTGGAGCGCCAGCTGAAGAAATCGCATCCCCCTGAAGTTGAAGCTGTTCTCTCGCCCAGAACGGCCTGAGTCTTTAACACAATAATCGAGAGGAGAATAACATATGGCAGGAAAGTTCGAACTCACCAGAACCACGGACGGTAAATTTCGCTTCAATCTCAAGGCCAGCAACGGCCAGGTCATCCTGACGAGCCAGAGTTATGAGTCGATCGCCGGCGCACAGAATGGAATCGAGTCTGTCAAAAAGAACGCTCCGGCGGATGAGCGATATGAAAGAAAGACAGCCAAGGACGGCAGTCCGTATTTCACTCTGACGGCAGCCAACACCCAGGTCATCGGACAGAGCCAGATGTACTCCTCAGTCGAGACGATGGAAAACGGCATTCAATCCGTCAAGAACCACGCTCCGGATGCAACGATTGACGATCAGACCGCTGCCTAAACAAATCATTCGACTGTCTTCATCTGCCGGAGTGCTGGAGTCAAATGCTTAACGATTTCTCGCACTCCGGATCGCCAGGCATATGTCAAACGACCCGATCAAAAAATTCCTGATCATCACGGCGGAGACCGGCGGCGGCCACACCAGTGCGGCGGCCGCCATCGCTGAAGGGCTGAAGAAATTCGCGGCTCCGAACTGCCTGGTCAATATCGCGCGCGCGATTGAAGAATCTCACCTGCTGACGCAGAAACTCGCGGAATTCTACAATTACATGCTGCGGCATCATCAGCACCTGATGAAGTACTATTACGCGGCGATCGAAAGGTTCCGGCCCAACGAATCCAATCTCTTCTACCGGATGACCTATCGCTATTGCAGGCATCTCTTCGAAAAATATTGCCCGCAGGTGGTGATCTCGGTGCATCCGATGACTCAGCATTTTCTGGGGCGCATGCTGCGTGAACTCGGACTTCAGGACCGCATACCGCTGGTCACCGTGGTGACGGATCCATGCTATGGATTCTGGCGAGGCTGGGCATGCGAAGAAGTCAGTCTTTACCTTGTCGCCACAGAGGAGGCGAGGCAGCAGCTGATCGATTACGATGTGCCCGCTGAGAAGATCAAGATTTGCGGCATTCCGATTCATCCCAAGTTTCAGTTCCAGAAGGAGGAAGACAAAGTTGCCGCGCGGGCTGAACTCGGCCTCGACCCGGAAAAGTTTACTGTCTTCATTAATGCAGGTTGGGTTGGAGGAGGCAATATTCCCGGTATCTTCGATGAGATGGTGCAGAACGGAGGCCAGATTGAAAACGCGCAGGCGATCTTCCTGGCCGGGCGAAATGAGACGCTCCACAGGCAGGCATCGGCAATTGCGCGAAGGGCCCCATTCCCGACGAGAGTCATCGGATACACAAACTCGATGGAGAAGCTCATGAGTGCGGCTGATGTCATGGTCTCGAAGCTGGGCGGCTTGACGACGTTCGAAGCGCTGGCACTGCGACTGCCGATCATAGCCGATACGACGACGACGCCGATGCCTCAGGAAGCACAGACCGCGAGGCTGATTTCGCAGCACAATGCCGGCGTTCTGCTCAAGCGACCTGGCGACGTCGTGCCCATCATTCGCCGTCTGCTCAACGATCCTGCGGAACACGCGGCCATGAAACAGGCGACCGTCAGTATTGCCATGCCTGATGCCACCAAACGCATCGTTCACGAATTGATGCGTAAACTGGAAGAACGAGCAGCACTCAATTTGATCGAGCCTGAGATCGACAAGAATACGGGATACCAGGCAGCAAGTTGAAGCGGACGTGATCATCCGCGTCCTGCACAGAATAACGCTATCTCTTCTTAATCCTTATCAATCAATTATTCATATGGGGCTACTGGAAGGTAAAAAAGCTATCATCACCGGAGGCACGCGAGGCATCGGCCGGGCACTCTGCGAAGTCTTTGCGCGCGAAGGCGCAGATATCGCCTTCAATTACAATTCACGTGACGATCTGGCCGAAGAGGTGCTTGAAAAGATCCGTTCTTTCGGCAGGCGCGGCATGGCCTACAAAATCTCGGTCACCGACCGCCCCGCACTCAACAGGATGGTGCGCGAAATACATCACGAATTCGGAGTGATCGACATACTGGTCAACAATGCGGCGATCAATCGCGGCGACAATTTCGCGACCATGACCGAACATGCCTGGCACCAGGTCATAGATACCAATGTCCACGGGCTGTTCAACGTGACGAAACCTGTTTTCAAGCACATGCTTCGCCAGCGATCGGGCCATATTCTCAACATCAGCAGCATCGGCGCCATCAGAGCCATGCCGACGGCGGTTCATTATGCGACCTCGAAAGCGGCAGTCATCGGGTTCACCAAATGCCTTTCGCGCGAAGCAGCGCCATTCGGCGTCGTGGTAAATGCGATCGCAGCCGGCATTTTCGATACCGATCTTGCCGAAGCTCTGCCCGAAAGGCTGATGGAGATGCACAAGTTCTGGTGCGCCAAGGGGCGCAGCGGTCACCCTGAAGAACTGGCTGAATTCGCGGCCTTCATGGTATCCGACAAGAACAGCTATATGATCGGTGAGGTCGTGACGGTTGACGGCGGCAGCGTGACTTAATCGTAGATCCGCGCTCGATATTTGTCACTAAAAATGAATAAGTACGCTGTAACCTAAATTTTCGGGCATTTAAGTCAGGAAGAAATTAATCGCAGAGGCCGCAAAGGGGCAAAGATATACAGGGAAGATCAGTGTTCGAATTATATCCAGTGGGCAATAATCCGGATATTCATATCACCAAAAAATCTTTGCCCCTTTGCGGTCTTTGCGATTAATTTCTTCCTGACTTAAATGACCGAAAATTTAGTTTACAGAATAATAAGTTAAATAACCCGTAAAACATGAAGAAGACGATTCTTTTCCTGGCGATTTCGATAAGTCTGATTATTCCGCAGGCGAGCGGGCAGGAGTCCGCGGACATTCGCGGGGCTAACGAGGCATGGAGCGATGGAAAATATATCTTCGCACTTCAGTCCTACCTGCGAATCCTGAGAAGCCCCGATGGTGACCGATTCGTCGAAACGATCGCAAAGCAGACTGGCGAGGTATTTTATACGGATGAGATCACGACCGACGGGCGGGCGCCTCAACTAAGCCCGGACGGGCGCCTGATAGCATTTGAGGCCGGAAATCCGTCTAATGTCGTGACGCGAATTTTCAGGATGGATGCCGGACACGCCCAGGCTGGTGAGGTGCAGGGCTACGGCGCAGCCTTCTCACGTACGGGCAGGATGATGGCTTATCTCAGGCTGCCTGCCCGCGACGAGCTGAAAAAAGCGTCCGCCGCGCTCGATAGCGCCCCTGCCCAGGGAGTCGGGCGGCTGATTGCCATGCAGGCGCTCAATTACCTGCAGATGAAATACGCAGAGATCGTGCTGCGCGATCTGCTCTCGGGTCAGGAGACAGTACTAAAAACAGGCGATCTGCTCAAATCGACGCTCGCTTTCGGGATCGATGACCAGACGGTATATTTCGCCGGCGCCCGTCAGGGCGATGCAACGCGCAACGATATTTATGCGGTAAATGTGGCGATGAATGAACCTGCTTCGGTAACAGACGCAGACGGATTCAAGACATCACCACAGGTTGGAGCGTCGGGAAAAGCTCTGATCTTCATTGTTCCGCGAACAAACCCGTTCGCTCCGCCACGCCAGCCGGGGGCTGCCGGGACGGCGGCGGGACCTCAGCGTGGTCCGCAGGCCGCTCCGTCGAAGTTCGGAATCGTCGACCTGACCGCGCGAAAGACGACTGTCATCGAGGGAACGGCGCCGGCCTTCTCATCAGACGGTGGCGAGATCGCCTGGGTCGCCCGGTCCGGCCGCGAAAACCATCTGATCGCAATGAGTATCGGCGGTGAGGCCGCCGTCCTGCTCAAAACGGACGATCGGATAGATGCGCCGAGCTTCTCTCCCGACGCTAACAGACTGGTCTATCAAAGAATAGTGCGAGACGACTGGGAGATCTTTCTGATCGATCGCGATGGCAGGAACGAATCGCGCCTGAGCCGCGAGATCCAGCACGACATCCTTCCCCGCTTTCTGACCGGCGACCTCGTACTGGGCATGATCGGAGAGCCGCGTCATCGCCGTTCGTACATCTACAATCTGAAGACCAACGCGCGAACGCAGCTCTTTCATAACAACACAGTTCGAACAATCTCGCCGGAATACGCATGGATGGCTTCGCCTGACGGATCGAAGGTATTGATCATGGCCGATCGCGACGGCGATACAGTCTCGACCGAGCGTGGAATTTACCTCGTCCAACTTGATCGCAAGGTGACCAAAGAGCAGCTTATCTCCAGACTCGAACGAAACCTTGCGGCCGAGACATCGCTGATACGCGAGGGTGAACGCATGTTCGCGCCGGTTGCCTCACGGGTCAGATCGGTCGTCGAACAAATATCGACTTCCCGCATCTATGATTACGAAAAGGCCCTCTTCGATTTCGATTCGAAACACATTACCAGACCCGGCAACGCCAAGGCTGCGGAGTACCTCTTCAACGCTTACAAATCATTCGGCTATGAACCGGCATATCAGTGCTTCGAAAATCGTCTGGCCCTGGGGGGCAAGACCTGCAACGTCGTGGCGACGCTGCGCGGGACGGAAAATCCCGAATTGATCTACATTGTCGGCAGCCATTTCGATTCCGTCCCGGTCGGGCCGGGCGCGGATGACGATACATCGGGAACTGCGGCGCTGCTCGAAGCTGCGCGGGCTCTTGCCGGGAACCCGATGCCGGCTACGATCATCTTCATTTCATATACCGGCGAGGAATCGGGGCTGCTGGGCAGCCGTGAATTCGTCCGTCAGGCCCAGGCCGACAAGCTGAAGATCGTCGGAGTGCTCAACAACGACATGATCGGCTGGGCGAACGACAACCGGCTGGACAATACGATCCGTTATTCGAATGACGGCATCCGCGATATTCAGCACGCGGCCGCATCGCTCTTTACGAAACTCATAACATATGATGCCCGCTATCATCGCGGGACCGATGCGACGGCCTTCTTCGAGGTCTACGGCAGCATCATCGGAGGAATCGGCTCGTACCCGGTGCTTGGAAATCCGAATTATCACCAGTCGACCGATCTGCTCGAAACTATCAATCACCAGCTGGTGGCGGAGACAAGCAAGACGACTGCCGCGACATTGATCTACCTCGCCTCCAGCCCGGCGCCGGTAAAAGGGTTGACGCTGGCCGAATTTGACGGGAAGACGGCCCGGCTGACCTGGGCTCCGTCGCCGGAAAAGAATGTCCGCGAATACATCGTCAATTATGGCCGGCAGAGCGTCAAAACAGGCTCTCCGCAGATTACCGTTCGCGGAGCTCAGCCCGGAATGATCGTCCGCGTCAAGGCGATCGGATCGCAAGGAATCGAAGGCTGGGACTGGACAAGCCTTACAATTCCGGAAAATTTCAGCGCCAAAACAAGGTAACAGGAGATTCGATTGAGCATGAAAACGAGCATTAGTCAGAGACTGTTGATTTTCTTCATGGCACTGGCGATTGGGCTGAGTGCAATGCCATCGGCCGGAGCCCAGGATCGATTGAAATCGATGCCCGGCTACGAACAGTTCCAGAAAGTGGGCCAAAAGATCGCCGGCTCTGTCAAACCCGGGGTACTGCAGGTTGTCTGGAAGGACGGCGGCAAGTCATTCGAATTTCGCAGGGACGGAAAACTTTATCGTTATGACGTGGCTTCGCGGCAATCCAGCGAAAGCGCCGGCCCGGCAAGTGGAGAAGCTCCGCAGTCCGGGGGGAGATTCGGACGCCGTGGAGCGGGAGGCCCCGGACGCGGTCGACAGTTCGCCGCAGCTGCCTCTCCTGATGCCAGACTGAAGGCGTTTTATAAAGACCGCAATCTGTGGCTGAGCGATGCCTCAGGCGCCAATGAAACGGCGGTCACGACCGATGGAAGCGAAAAGGACCGCATCAAATACGGCACTGCAAGCTGGGTCTACGGCGAAGAGCTGAATCAGAACACAGCCATGTGGTGGTCGCCCGACAATCGCAAGATCGCCTATTACCGCTTCGATGAAAGCCCTGTCAAGGACTACTTTCTGCAGACAAACCAGACGGACCTGCAAAGCACCATGAATGTCGAGGCTTATCCGAAAGCGGGCACGGCAAATCCGGTAGTCGATCTCTTCATCTATGACGTGGCGACGAAGAAGACGGTTCGAGTTGACGTGCGCGACGGCAAGCCGTTCGACAACAACGTGATCGGCCATTACGTCTACGCTGTCCGGTGGTCACCTGACGGCTCCGAGTTGCTCTTCAATCGCACCAACCGGCGGCAGAACATCATGGAGTTCACGGCATCTAATCCCGAGACCGGGAAGTGTCGCGTCATCGTCCGCGAGCAGTGGCTGCCGAGCTGGACGACCAACACCCCGCAGATCGAGTTCCTGAAGGACAACAGACGCTTCATCTGGGCATCCGAACGGACGGGCTGGCGCAACTTTCTGCTCTATGACCTGAACGGCAAGCTGCTTGCGACTCTGACCAGCCATCAGTTCGAAGTGGGCAACATCGTTCAGGTGAATGAGGAACTCGGAGTTCTCTATTACACTGCGCGCAGCGGCGACAATCACATGAAGCTGCAACTCCATCGCGTCGGCCTGGACGGCAAGGGTGATCGTCGCCTGACCGATCCGGCCTACAATCACACAGTCGATGTCGCCCCTGACGGCAGGCACTTTATCGATGTCGCTCAGAAACATGATACTCCACCCTTCACACGCCTGCTCGATTCCGACGGCAAACGGGTCGAGGAACTGGCCAAAAGCGACACATCCAAATTCGATCAACTCGGATTGAAACGCGTCGAACTGATCACATACAAGGCAGCTGACGGAGTGACAGAGCTGCACGGCCTGCTCCATAAGCCATCGAACTTCGATCCGAGCCGGAAGTATCCGCTGCTCGTCTCGGTCTATGCCGGACCGGCCACAAACGGAGCGCGAGAGACTTTCACCATGCCGAATCCACTGACGGAATACGGTTTTATGGTCGCGACTCTCGATTCGCGCAGCGCCGGAGGGCGAGGCAAACGATTCCTCGATGCGATCTATCAGAAACTCGGCACGGTCGAGATCGACGATCAGGCCGCCGGCGTCAAGAGCCTGTGGAATCGGCCTTATCTCGACAGAAACCGGGTCGGAATTTTTGGATCATCCTACGGCGGATACACCTCGCTGCTTTGCCTGTTGCGCCACCCTGATGTCTTCCAGGCCGCTTCGGCATCCTCGGCGGTGACCTCGTGGTACCACTACGATACGATATATACCGAACGCTACATGTGGATCCCGCAGGAGAACAAGGAAGGATACGAGGCCGGCAACGCAATGAACTACGCGGACAAGCTCTCAGGCCGCCTGATGATCTATTACGGAACGGCCGACGATAACGTGCATCCATCGAATGCCATGCAGATGATCCAGGCGCTGCAGAAAGCCGGCAAGAGCTTCGAGGTCCAGGTCGGCCCAGATCGAGGCCACTCCGCCATCTCGGCCGATCGCATGATGGAGTTCTTCATCGAAAATCTGAAGTGAGTGAATAAAGTATAAAGTATAAAGTACAAAGCAGGAGTAGTACGCTGGAACCTAAGTTTTCTTGCATTCAAGACCGGAAAAAAGTTAATCGCAGAGGCCGCGAAGAAGCGCAAAGAATTTAATCGCAAAGGCCGCAAAGGGGCAAAGATATACAGGGAAGATCAGTATTCGAATTATATCCAATGGGCAATAATCCGGATATTCATATCACCAGAAAATCTTTGCTCCTTTGCGGCCTCTGCGATTAATTCTTTGCCCCTTTGCGGTCTTTGCGATTAATTTCTTCCGGACTTCAATGCCCGAAAATTTAGTTTGCAGAGTAGTAGTACGATGATCGGGATCTTTCTTTGTACTTTATACTTTTTACTTTTTACTTATGTGTCGTTCATCCATTCATAAAGATGATAATGCTCGCCGTTCATGCCAAGTTTCTCGTAGACCTGTTGAGCCGTCGTATTGCGCTTGTCGACGTAGAGGCGAATGCCTTTGACACCCGATTCCCGCGACAGGCTCTGCAAATGGCGGTAGAGGTCTGAATAGACGCCTTTGCCACGTTCCTCTGGAATGACATAGACGCTCTGAACCCACCAGACGACGCCGTTTCGCCAGTCGCTCCATTCATAGGTGACGAGCGTCGAGGCGATCACGCGCCCGTCCAACTCAGCAACGAAATACCGGCCATGGGAAGGGTTATCGAAAACGGCCTGCACGCCCTTCGAGCAGATCTCTCGATCCAAAACCATATCTTCGGTCTCGTGGGCCATCGCGATTTGAAATTCGGTGATCGCTCCGGCATCAGCCTCAACGGCCGGACGAATCAGTACATTCGACATCTTTCTCCTCCGCTCCCGCCGGAACAGGCCGGGAGAAAGTATTTTATTCCGTGAAATCCTCGATCAAAGGAACATCGGTGCGTTCGAGCAAAGGCAAAGCAGCGGCGATGACACGATGTTGAAGCTCAGCATCGTTGGGCGCTCCCAGAGGGTAACCGAGCGGACGATTGACGAAAAGCGCGCGCGGCGGCCTGATGATCTCAGCCACTTCCCTGAGCAGGGTAATTGAAATCGTTGCGATGCCTTCGCGCTCGATCGCAGCCTGAACCAGACAGACCGTCTGGTTGCACATCGGTCAGACAGGCGTCAGAAAAGCAGCATCCACTTTGTCTTCCCGCAACATCCGGGCAACCTGCGGGGCCGTCTCGTCAATCAATCGGCGCGGAGTGATGATCGAACCCATGAAGCTGAAATGCCTCTCGTTGAGCCCGCCGATGACTCCGCGGACAACGAGTTCGCGAAACCGGTCGATCGGAAAGGCCAGATTGGCGTCCTGCCCAATCCCCCTGTGATCGAACGACCGGCTGCGATGAGATTCGATGAGGGAGTTAGATTGAATCGATCCCGGGATCTCGCGAAACGAATCATCACCCCTCTTGATCGTATAATCGAAGTCGTCCTGGCCCGGCGCGTGCAGGCCGGCAGTGGTGACAAGTGCAAAGCGGCATTCAGCCAGAGGCTTGCTCAATTTCGCGCAGGGCACCGGGTCGATCCTGAAATGCGAAAATCGATAGCCCGTCATGAAGACTCTGTCGATCAGGCTAAGATCTTTATATGTTGCCATTGCATACCCTGGAGCGCAGGCATCATGCCTGCAATGAATTTAGTGGAAGACCGATTGAAATATGTAATTGCGTTATCATTTTAGCATGCAGGCAGGATGCCTGCGCTCCCGGGCGCTTGCAAGCTGCGACAGATCAAAATAAGCTCAAGGAATGAACTTCCGCAAACGAATCACAATTGCGGTTTTGCTGGCAGCCTGTTGCGCACCGCTTCAGTCATCGCGGGCCGCAGCCGACGAGCAGGTGCTGATCGGAGCCCTTGATCCGGCGCATATCAACGGGCTGACCCTGATCGGCGGAGATGGAAATTACTTTGGCCTGCGCGTATTGGTCTATCGCGAGGGTGCGACGGTCGAGGAGGCGCCGGGCGATTTCAGGTTTGGCCCGCACGCCGCCGACGGATCGTTTGCCAGCGTGACATGGAAAGCTCCATTCGACGGCCAGCCTGAGGTCATTCTTCGCTGGAGCAGAATGGGCAGAAACGCGGTCGTTGGGCAGATCAAGGCCCCGGCTGGCGTTCGGATTGCGATCGAAACCTATCGTCCATTTACCGGCGGATCTGATGAAACGGCATGGTCGTCGTTTATTGCCCAGCCCGATCGTCGGACAATTCTGGGCGAGCGTGTTCATGGATTGAAGGGGGTCGCTGCCGGGCGGCGATTCTTCCTGCGAACGGAACGAACGGCCATCGGTTTCGGGAATTACTCTGATCGCGATCGAATGCGATTGCAATTGATTAAAGAGGGCCACGTTCAGCAGACGGGCGAAACCGGCCGTGGAACTCTCACCCGCTTCAGCTCGCTCAGCTTCGATCTGACGCAGGACCAGTCGATCGGCTTCGTCGCTCTGGTGGGGGACGATTTCGAGATCATGGAACGCGAGGCAACGAGCCTGGCGATAAAACCACTAAACGCTCTGCTCGATGAAAAGGCCGCAAGTAAAGAAGGCCCAAATACGGGCGTCAAAGGGTACCGCGACATCATCCATCGGACGATCAACTGGAACCGGTTTTATGATTCTGAAAAGAACCTGGAATACGTTGCTTTCAAGAGGCTGCCAGGATCGGCTCGGAACAGGCATGCAGAACCAATCCTGAGTTGGGATGCATTTTTCGCCGGGATGATGGCCGGCATGGTCGATTCATCCGCCGCCGCCGGAACCATTCGCCTGCTTCTCGAACAGCAACTGCCGGACGGCCGCGTCCCCTTGCGGATAAACCGGACTGGAAGTGGAGATGAACCACCGGTCCTGGCCGGCAGATCAATGCCACCCATCGGGGCATATTGCACCTGGAAAGTCTACCTTGCAACCAACGATCTCGGCCTGCTCGCGTGGGCCTATCCGAAACTGCTGCAATGGAACTACTGGTGGCAG
>JADJXM010000005.1 GCA_016715865.1 Acidobacteriota bacterium
ATTTGAAGTCGGTGGTCAGCCTGGAGAAGGGCAAGGAGTTTGCCGACATTAATAATGATACGTACAAGGGGAAGTGGCAGGTGATCTTTTTCTGGCCGATGGATTTCACATTCATCTGTCCAACGGAGATCGCGGAGTTCGGCAAGCGGAACAAGGATTTCGCCGATCGTGATGCGCAGGTGCTGGGAGTGAGCACTGACACACATTTCGTTCACCTTGCGTGGCGTAACAATCATGATGATCTGAAGAATCTTTCCTATCCGATGCTGGCGGACACGAAGCGTGAGCTTGCGACGGCGCTGGGGATTCTGCACAAGGAAGAGGGAGTGGCGCTGCGGGCGACATTTGTGATCGACCCTCAAGGAGTGATCCGGTGGGTGACGGTCAACGATCTGTCGGTCGGACGTAATGTGGATGAGACGCTGCGGGTGCTGGATGCGCTGCAGACGGACGAGCTCTGCCCCTGCAACTGGGAGAAGGGCGAGAAGACGCTCGGCAAGTCGGCGTAATTAAAGTTTCCAGTGGGAAGAAGTTTCCAGTTTCCAGTAAGAAGAAGTTTTCAGAGAAGAGGCTATTAATCATTTCGCAGATTTAATAAATTTACTGATCGAAAGCTATCAACTGGAAACTGGAAACTTCTTCCCACTGGAAACTATTTCATACAACAGAAGAAGAGGGAGAGAAACATGACTGAAATCGAGAAGATCCGCGAGGGTCTGCCTGATGCTGCCAAAGATATAAGATTGAACTTGCAGACTGTCTTTCAGACCACGACGCTGACGCCGGAGCAGCTCTGGGGGACGGCCCTTTCGGCTGCCATAGCATCACGAAACCTTGAGCTGTCGCGCGCCGTATTAATGGATGCGCAGGCAAAAGTCGACCCGGCGGTGATTGAAGATGCCCGCGCGGCTGCAGCATTGATGGGGATGAACAATGTCTATTATCGTTTCCGCCATATGGTCGGCAAGGAAGTATACGGCACCAAACCGGCCCGCCTGAGGATGAACTGGATCGCCAAACCGCTCGGAAGCAAGGTCGATTTCGAGCTCTTCTGCCTGGCGGTGAGCGCGATCAACGGATGTGAAATGTGCATTCGATCACACGAGCAGGTGGTGGTCGACGGTGGTTTGAGCGAAGATCAGGTCCACGATGCTGTGCGTCTCGCGGCCACGATCAACGCTGTCGCCCTCTCTATTGAGATGGATCCAGTCTTATTGAAAGTTAATACTGCGGTGGCAACCTATTAACTATTTTTATAATCAAAATGCGCACACATTCAGGTTAATACCGTGCGAACATTGGCTACGATACTGAAGAACAGGGATAGAGACCGGTGTATCGACGGAGGAGCAGAGAGATTGGATGAGGAGGAGGAAGAGCAATGACAAAGATTGCAGCCGATATTCTGAAGCGGGTGAATGAACTGCCTGAAGAGACGCGCAAGAAGGTCGAGAAGGTGGTGGTCCGTCATCTGGAGGCCTGCCGCAGGGTAGGTGTCGAGCCGGAGCAGATGGATCGTGTCTGGATCGAAGCCATCGAAGCCGTCAGGCAGGACGAGCATTTCACTGATTCACTGGACGAAAAATGGCCGGAATGGGAGCCTCTGCGGAGCTATGATGTCTATTCATCTCCGGCGGATCACAGGATCTAGTTTCGCGTTACAGGCACTATGTGCAATCGGGCAGGCGATCATTCGTCTGCCCGATTACTTTTTTCAACCTTCTGTTACTCAGGAACCTGGGAGCGCAGGCATCTTGCCTGCATGATTGAAATATTAACCTCAAAAGCAGGCTGGAAGCCTGCGCTCCCAGGTTCCTGTCACTAAAACTTTAATCGTTGGAAGTATTTCTGCCGTACCTTGGCAACTTTATGTTCGACTACAGCACGGCAGTATGGCTGATTCGGATTGTTCTCGAAATAACGATGGTGATAGTCCTCAGCCGGGTAGAAATGAGGCAAAGGCGTGACCTCGGTCACTATCGGGTCGTCCCAGATGCCTGCGGCAGTGATCTCTGCGATGGCGGCCTCGGCGATGGTTTTCTGCTCTTCGGAATGATAGTAGATCGCTGAGCGGTACTGGGTTCCGACATCGTATCCCTGCCGGTTGAGAGTAGTAGGATCGTGGATGGTGAAGAAGACTTCGAGCAGGTCTTTAAAAGTTATAACCCGCGGATCGAAGGCGATTTGTACGACCTCTGCGTGACCGGTCAGTCCGCTGCAGACCTGCTGATAGGTCGGATTATCGACATGGCCGCCGGCGTAGCCTGAAATGACGTGCTCGACGCCGCGGAGCTCCAGAAACGCCGCTTCGAGACACCAGAAACACCCGCCCGCCAGAGTCGCCTGTTCAAGTTTTTGGTCCATATTTCCAGCCCTTTATTTAATTACAAATCCCCGAATAGATGCTGAGCCAGTGCAGTCGCGACGATGGCTGCGGTCTCGGTCCGCAATATGCGACCGCCGAGATGAATTGGGGTGAACCCTGTCCGCCCGGCCAGTTCGATCTCGTCATCGCTCCAGCCGCCTTCGGATGCGACAGCGAGGGCGACTGATGAAATCCCGGCCGGTGAAATCTGACGAAGCGGCCTTCCTTCGTGCTCCGAGAAGAAGAGGCGCAGTGTTCGCTCTTCTTCATCAGCGGCCAGCCGGCAGAATGTCTCGAAATTGACCGGTTCGGGTATTTCGACCAGCCTGCGGCGTCCGCACTGTTTGACGGCTTCAAGAGCAACGCGGCGCCATCGTTGCAGTTTCTGTCCGGCGCGTTCTTCAGCGCGGCGGATGTCGCTGTGACGGGTAAGCAGCGGAACGATTCGGGTCACGCCCAGCTCGGTCGCTTTCTGAACAACCCAGTCGAACTTCTCGCCCTTGATCAACGCCTGACCGAGGGTCAGCCGTAGCGGGGACTCGACTATGTCTTCCAGCTTGTCGCGAAGAATCAGCTCTGCTTCTCGCTTGCCCGCGCTTGAGACTTCGGCCGTCCATTCGCTCCCATCGCCGTCGAAGACATAAACGCGCGCGCCGATGCCCAGGCGCAGGACACGTGTCAGATGATGCGATTCGTCGGGGTCAAGCGTCACCTGCGTTTCATTGAATTGATCCGTGGATGCGTAAAATCGATGGCGCTGCATGAACAGTTTCCAGTTTCCAGTTTCCAGTCGCAGGCACAGAATAGTTTCCAGTTTCCAGTTCCCAGTCGTGGTTCAATAAATTCGCGTTCCAGAAAACTGGTACTACTCAGCCAACTGTTTCAAGACCCAGTTCTTTTTCACTCTGTCAAATCACGTATCAACTTGTTTTTCAAAGCCTCGAGACTCTGCGGCTGGCGAATCTCTCAGTGCGAAAGTCACCCACTCACCGTCCGCGGAAAGTCACCCACTCGCCGTCCGGTTTAGCTTCGATCATTTCGAAACCTTTCGACCGCAGAGCTTCGATTACGTCATCGCCCTGTTCGGTGAGGATGCCCGAGACGATCAGCATGCCTCCGGGTTTGATGACTTCCGGGAATTCACCTGAGAGAGGAATGATCACGTCGGCTGTCAGGTTCGCCACCACGACGTCGAAAAGGCGGCCGGCATAGCTCGAAAGCCGGTTGACTTCAAGTTCGATCTCGTCGCCAACACCGTTTATCGCTGCGTTCTCTTCGGCGACGGTGATCGCTTCAGGGTCGACATCGAATCCGGTGACGATCGAACCGGGATGAAGCTTTATCGCGGCGATGGCGAGTATGCCAGTGCCCGTGCCGGCATCGAGCAGCGACCCTCCGCGCCAGTGCTTTTCGAGCATCTCGAGGCATCCGCGAGTCGTTTCGTGCGTTCCTGTGCCGAAAGCCATGCCAGGGTCGATCTGGATGATAATCCGATCGGTTCCCGCGACCTGATCGCGCTTCCACGACGGCGAGACGATCATTCGATTTCCGATCTCGACCGGCTCATATCCCTTCTTCCATTCCGCCAGCCAGTCCTGATCGGCGATCGTCAGGCTGTCTACTCTGCGCAAACCCGAATCTGGCAGATTGAGCTGTCGCAGCGAGGCGATGATCTCCTGACGCATTTTCGCGATGTCAGGCGGGAGATCGAAATATGCCCTCAGCGTGACGAAATCCGAGCTGTCCTCGGAGACTTCGAGACCGGTTGTTCCGAAAGTCCAGAGCTGAGCCGTCGCGGCGGATTCTCCGACGCGCGCGATCTCGATCTCAACAGCATGCCATACTTTCATACTTAATCATTTCTTGTTGCTACACAGCCCTGGTTTTAGTTTCCAGTGGGTGAAGTTTCCAGTTTCCAGTCGCTTATCCACACTTCGCTTTCAACCGCGGTCTTACTCAAAGAAATAAACTTGTGCCGTCCAGAACACAGGAAACTTGAAACTTTTCCCACTGGAAACTATTCATATGCCCACTGAGCAGTCACTCATTTTTCCTGTATTCCCAGTTCGTCGAGCAGTCTCGGATCGTTGCGCCATTCATCCTGGACACGAACGAAGAGGTTCAAACGAACGTGGCGGCCGAGCATCTTCTCGATGTCGCGGCGCGCCCTTGTGCCTATCTCCTTTAGCATCTGACCCTGGCGGCCGATGATGATCGGTTTTTGCGAATTCCGTTCGACATAGATGACGCAATGGATTTCGGTCGCGTCGTCGACCTCTTCCCATTTCTCGGTCCGGACAGCGGTCGCAAAGGGGAGTTCCTGCTGAGTCAATTCGAGAATCTTCTCGCGGACAAGTTCGGCGGCGATGTTGCGTTCGATCTCGTCGGTGAAGATCTCCGAATCGTAGAGGCGTTCTCCTTCAGGCAGATGTACGATCAGAAGATCGACCATTCGATCGAGGTTCTCGCGCTTTAGCGCCGAGACGGGGATGATCTCGACGAACGGATATTCCTTCCTGTAATGATCGATTATCGGCAGCAGCGCGGACTTGTCTTTCAGCCGGTCGATTTTGTTGAGGAGCAGAAACGATGGTTTGGCGGCCTGTTTGACAAGGTCGAGCGTGAACCTGTCGCCGGAGCCGAAACTGGTCGTCACATCGTGCATGAGCAGAACGATATCGACCTGAGCCAGCGCGTCTGCAACCAGCCCCATCATCCGTCGATTGAGCGTATAGCCTGGTTTGTGGATGCCCGGCGTGTCGACGAAGACGATCTGACCTTCGGGACGCGTGATGATGCCTTTGATGCTGGTGCGCGTGGTTTGCGGCTTTGATGAGACGGCGGCGATGTGCTCTCCGACCAGCGCATTGAGGAGCGTCGATTTGCCTGCATTCGGCCTCCCGATCAATGCGGCAAAGCCGGATTTATATGCTGTTTCGGGCATCCCTAATTTCCATTCTCCATCCTGGCCATCGTTGCCGTGGCCTCCGCGTTCATGACATCCGTCCCACTTTCGCTCCGGCCTCCGAGTCTTTTGATGCGGACACGTGAGACACGGCGCTCGTCGGCTTCGAGAACCATGAAATGGAGCCCTTTGAATTCCAGCTGTTCGCCGATTGCCGGCAGGTGACCCAGTTGATTGATGACCAGGCCGGCGACGGTCGTGAAATCATCCGCCGCCAGTTCGATATCGAATCGCCGTTCGATCTTGCCGATTTCGACGCCTCCGCGGACGATGCTCACATCCTCGCTCTCATCGACCATATCGACTTCGGTCTCCTGTGGTTCAGGTTCGTCTTCGTCCTCGATCTCGCCGACGATCTCTTCGATCAGATCTTCGAGCGTGACCAGACCGGCCAGGCCGCCGTATTCGTCGATGACGATCGCCATCGGAGCTTTCGCTTTCTGCATATCGTGGAGCAGCTCGTCGATCGGCTTTGTTTCAGGCACGAAATAGGTCACCCGGGCGATGTCGATGGCGCGTTGAGAGGGCTGGCCTTCTTTCCAGTAAGTGATCAGGTCGCGGACATAGATGACCCCTTCGATATGATCGATCTGATCGCGGTAGACCGGAAGGCGCGAATATTTCGATTCGATCATGACGTCTCGGACCTGTTCGATCGTGCTGTCCGCCTCGACCGCGACGATGCTTGTGCGCGGCGTCATGACCTCAGTCACCGTACGGTCACTGAAGCGGATGATCGACTGGATCATCTCGCCTTCACTCTCTTCGATGATCCCTTCTTCTTCTCCGACATCCAGAAATGCCTGCAGTTCATTGTCGCTGTTGTCGTCCCTGGTTACGTCATCCTCACGTTTCTCGGCGGAGTTTTCGCGATGCAGGCCGCGCAGCGCCTTGTACAGCGGGTGCGCGGCGATGGCGAGCACCGTCCAGAGGATGCGCAGCGGAATGCGCAGGCGCAGCAGCGTGCTCGTCGGTTCGTTCTGAGTTGCGATCAGCGGAACAATCTGACGAAAGACGATAACGGTCAGTATCATCCCGATGAAGGCTGCCGTCATAAAATGTTGAGGGTAGACCTTGAGCGCGATCGAGCTGATCAGGATGGCGATCGAAGCGATCGACAGGTGAATGCCGAAAGTCAGCGTGAAACTGAGCTGGTGATGGCGTTCAAGTATCGAACGCCAGAAATCGGCATGAGGCAGATCCTCTGTTTCACTGGCCAGTAGACGCAGCGAAACATCGCTCAATTCGTCGAGTGCGCTTTTTGCAGTGGCGGTGATGACCAGCACCAGAATGAAGATGCTGGTCAATGCTATTTCAGATTCCATGGCTTATCGGGCGAAAAGGAACTACCTTCGGGAAATTCCTTTCGCAAACGTTTTTCGAGGCGGTTCATCTCTCCATTGTCGGTCTCGTGATCATATCCCGCAAGATGCAGGATGCCGTGAATGACAAGCTGGTCGATCTCGCGATTGAAGCTCAGGCCGAGCTCCGCGCCATAGCGCTCAGCGGTGTCGACCGAGATTACGACATCTCCGAGGTGACCTGGTTCCGCGATGATAGTTCGGTCACCGTCATCTTCGTTGTATCCGAACGAGAGCACGTCGGTCGGCCGGTCTATTCCGCGAAAATCCCTGTTCAATTGCCGCATTCGCGAATCGCGGATAAATGTGATCGTCACCGCGGCATCCGCACGGCCGATCCGGTCGAGCACCCGGCGCGCCAGAACTGCCACCCCATCCCTGTCGATCTTCCTCATCCGCTGGCGATTGATGACTTCGATCCCGGTCGCCGGCTCAGAGATTGATCTTGCGATTGTGCTCATCGTATGCCTTGACGATCATCTGCACCAGGTGATGTCTCACCACGTCGCGCTCGTCGAAATGGATGAAAGACAGTCCGTCGATCCCGCTCACCACTCGCTGGGCTTCAACGAGGCCTGACTTCCTGCCGGATGGAAGATCGATCTGCGTCACATCGCCCGTAATCACCGCCTTCGATCCGAATCCGATGCGGGTCAGAAACATCTTCATCTGCTCGGATGTCGTATTCTGCGCTTCATCAAGTATGATGAACGCGTCTGAAAGCGTGCGCCCGCGCATAAAGGCCAGCGGTGCGACCTCGATCACTCGCTTTTCAAGGAATTTCGTCGCACGCTCGTAATCCATGAGGTCGAAGAGAGCATCGTAGAGAGGTCTCAGGTACGGATCGACTTTGTCCTGCAGGTCGCCGGGCAGAAACCCGAGCTTTTCGCCGGCTTCGACCGCCGGCCGTGCCAGAATTATGCGGTTGACGCGCTTCGAGAGAAGATACTGGACAGCCATCGCGACGGCGAGGTAGGTTTTTCCCGTCCCGGCCGGGCCGATGCCGAAAACTATATCGTTGCTTTCGATGGCCTCGAGATAACGTTTCTGGTTCGGGCCACGCGCGGTAACCTGCTTGCGCCCGGAAGGATTGATCCGCTTCTGTCCAGTGAAGAGTTCGCGCAGCGTCGAGGTGCGATCATCGGCGATCTGCTTGAAGGCGTTCTTGAGCTCGTTCGAAGTGAGCGTCCGGCCTTCCTGAAAAAGCTGCCCGTAATCCTTGAGAATTCGCTCGACAATCGCCACATCCGCTTCGTCACCCTCGATGATCAGATCGGCACCGCGACCGCCGACCTTCACGCTCAGCAATGATTCGAGGTACTTGATATTCTGATCGTGAGGGCCGAATAACGACTCCAGGCCATGCTCAGGTAATGTGATCTTCAGACTTCTCAGCTGAGTGTTGTCTCCTCTTTAATTTGCACCTTCTCAATATGAAATAAACGAAAAATTACTATACGCTCAATGGGGTGTCAATGGAATGTCCCGAAACCGCCCGTGCACGCGTGACTCTCACTCAAGTCGACGATGTGTGATCATGCACGATCTTCCACTCATTCCTCAATTGCCGAAAGACCAGAGTGAAGATTCCACCGATCTGTTTACCGTCCGAGAATGCGAGCTTCCAACGCCCGCGGACCAGAGCCGAATCCGGACCGAGCATCGTGATGTCCAGATCATCGAAGACCAGTTTCCCCATCTCCCTGCCCTCGGCCTGATAGGTCTTGCGATATCTTTCCAGTGTCGCTTCCCAACCGTTCACCTTCCCGTTCGATGAATAAAAGGTCAATTCAGGCGAACGCCAGTATCCGACCATGAATTTTTCCAGATCGCCGGCATTCCACGCCGCCACCTGCTTGTCCAGCACCGCCAGTATCCTGTCGCCGCCTTTCACATTCGTCGCGACAGCCTTCTTCTCCTCCTTCTTCTCCTCTTTATCGTCGTCTTTCCGGTGGCTATTTTTGTTCTGAATCGCCGGCGCCCCGGCGCCTGTTTGTATTGTCGTAAAATTCAGTCCTATCAATAAGCTGGAAATCAGTATTAATGGCAGCAGTAATGTCGTTCGTTTTTTCATCGGTTCCTCGAAGGTTAGAGATTTGTAATTGATATTTTAGAGATCGAAACAGGAGCAAATGAGACGTCTAAGGCTTGAGCAGCAACCGCCTGAAGCTGTTATAATTGGCGAACTATGTCAGACGAGTACTTCAAAACTCCTGGAGACGATCACGGTGACCGGAGCGGTACGACCGTGCTGGATAAACTAGCAGAGATTGCGGCCCGTGTGAAAGAGTTCTTCCGCAGGTCGGAAATATCGGCATTGGTTGTCTTGTCGTTGATAGCCGGCGGGTTGACGGGACTGGTGGTGATCAACCAGTTGACGTTCACCAGTTTCGCGGCCGAGGTCGACGCACTGGCCGATTACCGACCGGCGGAGATCACCAAAGTTTATGCGGCTGACGGGAAGACCGTCATCGGAGAGCTTGCGCTCGAACGACGCATACCGATCGAGTACAAGGACATCCCGGACCAGATGCGGGAGGCGATTCTGGCGATCGAAGACACGCGGTTTTATGATCACGTCGGAGTCGATCCGGTGCGCATACTGGGTGCGGTGGTGCAGAACATCGTCAGGCAGCGTCGCGCCCAGGGAGCATCGACGCTGACTCAGCAGCTGGCGAGGGTGCTCTATTTAAGCCGCGAAAAGACCTATATCAGGAAGTTCAAGGAAGTCATGTACGCACTCCAGATTGAGCGCGTATACACCAAGGAACAGATTCTGACGCTCTACTGCAATCAGATCTTCATGGGCGGAGGCGCATACGGTTTCGAGGCCGCTTCGCGCTTCTATTTCAGCAAGCCGCTCAAGGATCTGACGCTCGAGCAATATGCGTTGCTCGCGGCGCTGCCCAAGTCGCATCAGCAATATTCGCCGCTTCGACGTCCCAGGCAGGCGACCGAAAGGCGCAACCTTGTGCTGCAGGCTATGGCTGATGCCGGTTTTATCTCGCGGGCCGAAGCCGAAGATTACAAGAGCCGGCCGCTCGGGCTCAAGCCGGACGACCAGCGGGGCAAGAACGATCGTTCGCCATACGCCTATTTCGTCGAAGAGATACGGCAGGAACTGCAGCGGATACTGGTTGAAAATCATGCCCAGGATGCGATGGATGTCTATCGTTCCGGACTGCGCGTCTACACCACGCTCGATCACAAGGCCCAGCTGGCGGCGGTCGAGGCGGTGCAGAAGGGCGCCCGGTCATATCAGCGACGACACGGCTGGAGGATCAAGTTCGACAATGTTATGGACGAGGGCGACATCTCGATCGATGATTTCCAGCATCCGTCGTGGATCTCGTCCGCGCCATCGGTTGGCGATCTGGTGACTGGAATGATCCGTGAGGTCGCCGATCGCGGCACAAAGGTATCGTTCGGAGCGTTTTCGGCCGTCATCACGGCTGAGCAGACGAAGCTCATGGGGCGCACGCCGTCAAAACTATTCAAGCGCGGGGATCTGACGCAGTTTCGCGTCAAGGCGGTCGATCTCAATCGTCGAATATTGACTGTCGAACATGAGCCGGAACCGGATGTTCAGGCGGCCCTGGTTCTGCTCGATTCCAAAACCGGCGAGATCAGGGCCATGGTCGGCGGATATGATTTCGCGACCAGCAAGTTCAATCACGCGACGCAGGCCCTCAGACAGACCGGTTCTGTCTTCAAGCCATTTATTTATGCGGCCGCCATTGAACAGGGGTTCCGCCCGGACGACATCATCGACGATGCGCCTTTTCAGCAGGGAAGCTGGGTCCCTCACAATTACGACAACAGTTTCATGGGGCCGATTCCGCTCAGGCAGGCGTTCGCGCTTTCGAGAAACATCCCCGCGGTTCGTGTGCTGGACGAAATAGGCGTGCGCAATGCGTCTGATCTGGTCAAACGCATTGGCCTGCCCAACCCGATGAGCCCTTATCTTTCATCGGCGCTCGGCGCCACGGAAGAGCCGCTCCTCGATATGGTTTCGGCCTATTCGGCCTTCCCAAACGGCGGCAGACGCATCGAACCCGTGCGCATCCGCAAGGTTCTTGATCGCGACGGCAATGTGCTTGACGAGCCGCAACCGAAGGTATCCCGGGCAGTCTCTCAATATGTCGCCGCTCAGATGGTCGATCTGATGCGCGGCGCGGTTCTTTACGGTACGGCGACCGCGGCATCATCGCTCGGCCATGAGCTGGCCGGCAAAACCGGCACCGTCAACGATTTCACTGATGCCTGGTTTATCGGATACTCACCATCCGTCGTCTGCGGCGTCTGGATCGGATACAGCGACAGCAAGAAATCGCTCGGCAAGAGTGAGTCCGGCGCATCGGCGGCGCTGCCCTTCTGGATCGATTTCATGCGCGAATATCTGAAGGGCAAGCCGAAAGAGAAGTTCGGTCGAATCCCCGAAGTTCCCGACGAATTGCGGAGTGTTCAGGCCATGCGTTCATCCAGGCACGCCGCCGAGCGCGCACGGCTGGCCGCCCTGAGCGGTGACATACTGCCAGGATCGGTCGACGTTCCAGATCTAGATCCTCTGGCCGGCAATGCCGTCCGCCCCGAATCGCCCGCTCCGGTCCGAATCAATCCCTCGTCTCAGGCCCAGCCGGTCGGCAGGGAAGATTCGACTCCCGTAACTCGCATCGATAATAACCCCAAGATTCTTCGCCCGCCGGTCGAATCGAAACCCGCCAAACCACCCGAGCCATCGCGAAAAGGCAAGAAGGGGAAAGAGGAAGACCCGGAAAAATAGGCAGTAGAAAGTAAAAAGTAGAAAGTAGAAAGCAGGCAGTTGGCGGTGGTAAGTTTTCCAGAAGTCATGAATACCACTACTATTAAATCACTGGAAACTGCCAGCTGCCTGCTTTTTACTTTCTACTTTCTACTTTCTACTTTTTACTGCCCTTCACACTTCATCATTAAACTTATATCCAACGCCCCAGACGGTGAGAACGAGGCTGGGTTGATCCGGGTTCTCTTCGATCTTGGCGCGGAGTCGATTGATGTGCGAATCGATCGTGCGATCGTAGCCGGCATAGGTATAGTCCCAGATATTTTCGAGCAGGAATTTTCGTGAGTAGACGCGGCCCGGGTGAGAAGCGAAGAGCGTAAGCAGCTCGAACTCCTTGGGGGTCAGGTCGATGACGCGGCCGTCGATTGTCACCTCGCGCCTGGCCGAGTCGATCCGCAGGTTGCCGCGAACGATCGGAGCCTCATTCGATCCGTCGCCTTCGACCGCCTTCGCGCGGGTCCGTCGTAACACGCTCTTCAATCTTGCTTCCAGTTCGCGCAGGCTGAAGGGTTTTGTCAGGTAATCGTCCGCTCCCATTTCAAGACCGAGCACCTTGTCGACGACGTCGTCCTTGGCGGTCAGCATGATGATCGCCAGCAACGGATTCTTCTCCCGTACCTGCCTGCATACGCTCAGCCCGTCAAGCTTCGGAAGCATGAGATCGAGGATCATGACGGTCGGCCTGTCGTTGAGCGCCATCCGCACTCCGGCTTCGCCATCACTGGCGGTGATCACCTCATAGCCCACGTGCCTGAAATAATCGCTGATCATTTTCTGAATCGCAGGATCATCTTCGACGACCAGAAGTTTTTCCGTCGAGGTCGTGGCGCCGCTTGCAACTGCTTCGGTTTTTGACATTGATTTTTCGCTTATCGGTCAAGAGACCTTTATTCATAGTCTGTTGTTGATTGCTGGTTTTTACGTTCGCCATAATCATACGGCCTGCGAGTCGAACTGATCAAGCAGGAATCCTGACTGAGCATTGTCCGATCGTGTCCTGTGACTTGACAAATATTCCTCAGGTGCAAATAATTCACGCCCGCTCTTAATGGGCATCACGTCAGTTGAAAAGAATCAAGCGATAAAACTTCGTCTCCACGCATCGGCCAGCTGCCAGGATATTTACGCAGCCACGATGCTCAATTTATGCTGGAAGGAAGTCCGAGTGTCGTCGACTAATTCAAGCCGGAATGCCGGACGCATTCCTGAACTGATTTTCCTGCGTTCCGGCAAGGTGAGGGATATATACGAGGTCGATCAGGATCATCTGCTGATCGTGGCGACCGATCGTATCTCCGCCTTCGATTGCATCCTGCCGAATGCGATCCCGCATAAGGGACAGGTGCTGACTCAGATCTCGAAGTTCTGGTTCGAGCGATTCAAGTCGCTCGTCAGAAACCATCTGATCGCGGCCGATACTGCGGAGTTTCCCGCCGAACTTCGATCACGGCTCTCGGACGAGTCCCTGGCCATGCTCGACGGCCGATCGATGCTCGTCGAGCGGGCCGAAGTTATCCCCTACGAATGCGTCGTCCGCGGTTATCTGGCCGGCTCCGGCTGGAAGGAATACCAGCAGACAGGTTCCGTCTGCGGCCATGCCCTGCCGTCCGGCCTGGTCGAATCCGCGCGACTGCCCGAGCCCATCTTCACGCCTGCCACCAAGGCCGAGACCGGGCACGATATTAATATCTCTCCCTCTCAGATGGCCCGCTCTCTCGGCGACTCGCTCACCCGGCGACTGGCCGGGATCAGCCTGCGCCTCTACAGCGAAGCGGCTCAATATGCCGAATCGCGAGGCATCATCATCTGCGATACCAAATTCGAATTCGGCATCCGCGACTCTCAGATCATTCTCGTCGATGAGGTCCTGACGCCTGATTCTTCAAGATTCTGGCCGCAAGCCGCCTACGCGCCGGGCGCTTCGCAGCCTTCATTCGATAAACAATATGTGCGCGATTATCTTGAGACACTGGACTGGGATAAGCAGCCACCTGCTCCCACGCTGCCCCCTGAGGTGGTCGATGCCACAAGCAGAAAATATCTCGAAGCCTTCCGGTTGCTGACCGGGTCCGATCTGCCATACGCAGCAGTCTGATCCGACCATTTTGTTCTCATACCGGTTCGTCCGATGCGCTTGCAGGCTGTCGTCCTTCATCACGGTATGGAAGGAGACTTTACGTTCACATGAAAGCCGAACTCGAATCCCTCGTCGAGCAGATGATAAACCATGGCATACTTTTTGACGAAGCCGTCAAGGAATTCGAAAAGAAGTTCATCATAACCGTGGTCGATCGAAATAATAACAACCTCTCAAAGGCTGCCTGCGAACTCGGCATCCATCGCAATACCCTCAGTAAACGCCTCATCGAATATCAAAAATCCGCTCAACCCGCTCCCAGCAGCAATGGCCATAAACGAAAATCGTCTCCACCAAAACGAAAATCTAAGAAATAGTTAATTTTGGGTGATTGTTGACAGCCGGGGTCGTTCTGAATATACTTAGCACTCCCTGCCAGGGAGTGCTAATCGCGTGATATGATGCGAAAGGCAGAATGAAACTTGAGCGACAATGACTCAGGTTGAGGTACCCGAAGACAGGGAAGGCCAAAACAAGTCATTAAAATCCTAAAAAATAACCAGGGTAATTGAAAGGAGTTTGCATATGGCAACGACGATTCGTCCACTCAACGATCGCATCATAGTGCGACGGACAGAGGACCAGGAGCAGATGAGAGGTGGACTTTACATACCTGACACGGCGAAAGAGAAGCCGCAGGAAGGTGAAGTTATCGCGGTGGGCAACGGCCGGCTGCTGGACAATGGCACACGCATCGCGATGGATGTCAAGGCGGGAGACCGCGTTCTGTTCGGCAAGTATGCCGGGACTGAGATCAAACTGGACGGAGAGGAATATCTGATTTTGCGCGAGGATGATGTTCTGGGTGTGGTCGAGACCACGGCCAAGGGCAAGAGCGCGAAATAGTCCATTCAGGAAACAACAAATTTAACAAGCTTCCAGCGGAGGTAAAAGAGGTTATGTCTAAACAGGTTATACATGGCGAAGATTCGCGCCAGGCGATTTTGCGCGGCGTCAATCAGCTCGCCGATGCAGTAGCAATCACCCTCGGCCCGAAAGGCCGCAATGTGGTTATCGACAAGAAGTTCGGTTCGCCGACGATCACCAAGGACGGCGTGACCGTCGCCAAGGAGATCGAATTGAAAGATCCGCTCGAGAACATGGGCGCTCAGATGGTTCGCGAGGTCGCTTCGAAGACTTCGGATGTGGCCGGTGACGGCACGACCACGGCGACCGTGCTTGCTCGCGCGATCTTCAAGGAAGGCGTCAAGACCGTCGCGGCTGGCGCCAATCCGATGGCGCTCAAACGCGGCATCGAGAAGGCCGTCGAGAGGGCAGTCCTGTCGATCAGTGAAATGGCCAAGCCCGTCAAGGGCGATGCGATCGCGCAGGTCGGAACGGTTTCGGCCAATGGCGACACGACGATCGGCGGCATCATCGCCGAAGCGATGAAGAAGGTCGGCAAGGACGGCGTCATTACGGTCGAAGAGTCGAAGTCGCTTGAGACATTGCTCGAGGTCGTCGAAGGCATGCAGTTCGATCGCGGTTATCTTTCGCCCTATTTCGTCACCGATCCGGAGCGCATGGAAGCATCTCTCGAGAACGCCTACATCCTGCTCAACGAGAAGAAGATCAGCTCGATGAAGGATCTGCTGCCGCTGCTCGAGCAGGTTGCCAAGATGGGCAAGCCGCTGCTGATCATCGGCGAGGACGTCGAGGGTGAAGCTCTGGCGACTCTGGTCGTCAACAAACTGCGCGGCACGCTTCAGGTCTGTGCGGTCAAGGCGCCCGGTTTCGGCGATCGCCGTAAGGCGATGCTCGAGGATATTGCCATCCTCACCGGCGGGCAGGTGATCAGCGAGGATCTGGGTATCAAGCTCGAAAACGTCAAGCTCGAAGATCTGGGTCGCGCCAAGAAGATCACAATCGACAAGGACAACACCACGATCGTCGAGGGCACTGGCAAACAGGCAGACATTCAGGGCCGTGTTGCCACCATCCGCCGTCAGGTCGAGGAGACGACCTCCGACTACGATCGCGAGAAACTGCAGGAGCGGCTGGCCAAACTGGTTGGCGGCGTCGCGGTGATCAAGGTCGGAGCGGCGACTGAGACCGAGCTGAAAGAGAAGAAAGCCCGTGTCGAGGACGCCATGCACGCCACCCGCGCTGCCGTTGAAGAGGGCATCGTCCCGGGCGGCGGAGTGACTCTGGTTCGTGCCGCACGCGCGCTCGATTCGCTCAAACTCAAAGATGAGGACGAGCAGATCGGCGTCAATATCGTCAAGCGGTCGCTCGAAGAGCCGCTTCGCAGGATCGTCGAGAATGCCGGCATGGAAGGCGCCGTCATCGTCGAGAAGGTCAAGTCAGAGAAGAACGAGAACATCGGGTTCAATGCTGAAACCGAAGTCTTCGAGGATCTGGTCAAGGCCGGCGTCATCGATCCCGCCAAGGTCACGCGCACTGCTCTGCAGAATGCGGCTTCGATCGCGGCTCTCATGCTGACTACCGAAGCGCTCATCTCAGAGCTGCCGGAAGATAAGAAGAACATGCCGGCCATGCCTCCGGGCGGCGGCATGGGCGATTTCTAATATTGCCGGAGCGCGGACGTCCTCGTCCGCATGTATCGTTGACGTCCTCGTCCGCATGTGCTGCTAATGAGCCATGCTGGCGAGGACGTCCGCGTTCCAGGCCAAAAAAGAGTTTTGCAAATCTTAGCCAAAATTCATTTTTGGGCTTGACACTAAAATCGGTGTTAAGTAGTATGCGCCCCGATGATTGACATAACGTCAATAATCAAACGAAACCCAAAAGACAATTAAAGAAATTAGAGATTGAGAGTTGTTCGTTTTGTTACCCCAAACTCTTCAGAGTCGAAGTCGTGTACGAAGTTGCGCATAAAAGCAGTCAACTTCGGGCGCGGCTTTTTGCTATGAAGGGGGTAGATTGCCCCGCCAATCCCAGGCATCGGCTTCACCCTGAAGCTTGGCAAGCTTTAGAAATGAGTGTTGAGGACTGTGTAAGAAGCGGGACGTTAGCTAAAACCCCACGGGCCGTAAAAGAGGTTCGTGAATCAGTACAATCAGGAGGTAGTTACAGCAATGGCAGAGAAGAAACAAGGCAAGGTCAAGTGGTTCAATAACGCTAAAGGATATGGCTTTATTGAGCAGCCTGAGGGCGGCGGCGACGTCTTCGTCCACTACTCGGCGATCATGGATAAGGGCTTTAAGACGCTTGATGAAGGCCAGATGGTCGAATTCGAGCTCGTCCAGGGCCCGAAGGGTCAGCAGGCCGAGAATGTGATCAAGGTTCAGTAGTCTCATACTTCGTTTTAGAAGCTGGTGCCTCGCTTGTCGTAAGATGAGCGAGGCATTTTCTTGGTGTCTTTACATGCAGCGTTCCTGCCGATAATCGCTTGGGCATTGGGGCGATTTGACTGACAATATCGGTGATCCCAATGCGGGCCCAATCAGAAAAACTGATCAAAAGGATAAAAGGAGAACACCGATGAAGAGGATGCGTCTTAAGCCGTTTCTCGCGGTAGCAGGTGCTGCAATTTTCCTGTGCGGCCTGACCGCCTTCGGACAAACCGCGACGCAGCGCGAAGCGCTGATCGAGCGGGCCAAATCGCTCGAACTCGACACGCCATACGTCCCGCCTCCGGGAGATCCTTTCGAACATCATGCCTCAGGCTTCGCCAAGACAATGTGCTCGGCCGTCTTCATCACCGGGCTCGATCCGGATTTCGCAGCCGAGAATGTCGGATACTTCACGGCGCCATACGCTGAGCGCGCAAAGCTGGGCAAGCCGGTCGTTGATCGAGTCAAAAAGGAAGTCCACGTCAGCTTGCCGAACGGCGTCAAGCGGACAGCCAGATACCTCGGCTCGCAGGGGTGCGTCACGCTTCCAACTGGCAAGGACAAGCTCGAATTCACACCCGTCGTAGTCAAAAGCAGGCTGCCCGATGCGTCTAAACATCAGTGGCCGATGGGCGATGTTCTGCCGAAGGGGCCGCTTCCGGCAGGGATCGACGCAGTCAAGCTGAAACAAGCGATCGATGCGGCCTTTGAGCCGGCGACGGGGTTGACGGCGGCATTCGTCGTGACCTGGAAGGGACGACTGATCGCAGAGCGATACGGTGAAGGCATAACGGCAACCACGCCGCTCGAGAGCTGGTCGATGGGCAAGAGCCTGACGGCGACGCTCATGGGAATTTTGATCAAGCGCGGCGTCTACGATTTATGGCAGCCGGCGCCGGTCCCTGAATGGCAGGGACAGGGAGATCCACGCGGCAAGATCCGGATCGCGGACATTATGCATATGTCGAGCGGAATCAGAATCCGTGCGCCTCAGGATCCCGATTACGATCGAACCGGGCCTTATCCAGATCACGTCTATCTTTACACAGGCGGGGTCAACTCTTTTCAATACGCGGCGACGCGACCGTTGCAGTGGCCGCCGAACACTGTCGGACGTTATCGAAATACCGATCCGGTGCTGATCAACTATCTGGTCCGGCTCGGCGTCGAGAAGAAACTCAGGGAAGAATACCTGTCTTTTCCACAGCGGGCGCTCTTCGACAAGATCGGCATCCGGACGATGGTCATGGAGACAGACCCATACGGAAACTTTCTGACTCAAGGCTATGAGTTTGCGTCGGGGCGCGACTGGGCGCGGCTGGGCAATCTCTATCTTCAGGACGGCGTCTGGAATGGCGAGCGGATACTGCCTGAAGGGTTCGTCAAGTTCGTGAGCACTCTGGCGCCGGCATGGGAGGCTGACAAGCGCCCGATCTATGGCGGTTTCTTCTGGATCAACGGTGACGGAGCGTTCCCGGTGCCGAAAGAGGCATATTACATGGCCGGCGCAGGCGGTCAGACGACGTTGATCATCCCGTCTCATGATCTGGTTGTGGTCAGGCTGGGCCATTTCAAGGGCAGTGCAGCGGGAGACAGGGCCTTCAAGAAATCGCTCGCTCTGCTGATAGAAGCCGTGCCTGATCGATGATTCGCCGGGCAGCCTGCAAGACCGCTGCAACTCAACTCGGAGTGAGCGTTAACACGCTCTCTTTTCACGTCCATTCGAAATCGGAAGCCGTCGCCAAGGCCTTGCGCGAACAACTGCTCGATTGAAATTTGACAATCCGACTGGCCCTTCAATACACTGAAAGTCCGACCCCGATCTCTGGAAAGTTAATTGAAATGGCAAGTCATGCTTAAACTTTATAATACGCTGACCAATCAGGTAGAGGAATTCCAGCCGCTCGATCCGCCCGATGTGAGGATGTATGTCTGCGGCCCGACCGTCTATGATTTCGCGCACATCGGAAACTTCCGGACTTTTCTTTTTGCGGATCTGCTAAGGCGATACATCAAATACAAGGGCTATCGCCTGCGCCACGTCATGAACATCACTGACGTGGACGACAAGATCATCGCCCGCGCGGTCGAGCACAAGATGACGCTGCGCGATTACACGGACAAGTATATCAATTACTTCTTCGAGGATTTCGATGCGCTTGGTGGCGAGCGTCCCGAGGAGGTTCTGCGCGCAACCGATCACATAGATGAGATGGTCGAACTGATCAACCGGCTCGAAGCCAACGGGCACACATACGCGACCGATGGATCGACCTATTTCAGGATTGGAACTTTCCCGGGTTACGGAAAACTCTCGAAGATCAAATTCGAAGGCAATATCGCGGGCGGGAGCGAGCGCGTAGATGCCGATGAATATACAAAAGAGGATGCCCGCGATTTCGTGTTGTGGAAAGCTGCCAAAGAGGACGAGCCGTTCTGGTCGACAGATCTGGGAGCTGGGCGTCCCGGCTGGCACATCGAATGCTCTGCCATGTCGATGAAGGCTCTGGGCGAGACGTTCGACATCCACGCCGGCGGGGTCGATCTTGTCTTTCCGCATCACGAGAACGAGATCGCGCAGTCGGAAGGCGCGACGGGCAAGCCGTTTGTCCGTTACTGGGTGCACGCCGAATTCCTCATGGTCGAGGGCGAGAAGATGTCCAAGTCGAAGGGCAACTTCTACACTTTTCGTGACCTCGTCGAAAAAGGCTTCACTCCGCGGGCGATCCGCTATCTGCTGCTTTCGGCGCCGCATCACAAGCAGCTCAATTTCACGCTCGAAGGCCTGCGCGGGGCCGAGAGCACAGTCAGCCGGCTGAACGACTTCAAGCAGAGACTGAATGAGCTGAATGCCGAGCCGGGCAGCACGCCGGCTATCATAAGCCTCATCGAAAAGTCTCAAAATCGGTTCGAGGAGGCGCTCGATGATGACCTGAACACGGCCGAGGCCCTGGCTGCCATTCATGATTTTGTCCGCGAGACGAATGCTGCTATGGCTCAGGGAATCGTCAAATCCGACGATCGACAGGCTCTGCTGGCCCTTGTCGACCGGTTCGATTCGGTCTTCGTCGTTTTCGGCGAGGCCAAAAAGGAGATGGCAAGATGCCTGCGCTCCCAGGATGCTGCGTGGAAAAATTGTGTATAATTAAATTCCATGAGACACACTGGCATACTCATCTCGCAGGAAATCCCGCTTCTCTCCCGCAAAAATCTCTTCGCGGACTAGAATAAGAGTAGAAAGTAAAAAGTAGAAAGTAGAAAGTACGAGGGCTAAGTGTCGTAAATAGCCATTTGCCGGCATAGCCTTCGACAGAATGTGTATTCAAGAAGTAAGGAGAAGTACCGATGCAAAGCAAAGCAGAATTGAAGACCGCGAAGTTTCCCGACATTAAAACCGAGTTGCCTGGTCCGAAGGCCAAAGAGATAGTCGAACTGGACAATAAATATATTTCGCCGTCGTATACGCGAAGCTATCCGCTGGTTGTCAAAAGCGGCAAAGGCGCGATGATCGAGGATATGGACGGCAACATCTTCCTGGATTTCAACGCCGGAGTTGCAGTCTGTTCGACGGGGCACGCGCATCCACGGGTGGTTGAAGCGATCAGGAAACAGATCGACGAGTTTATACACATTTCGGGAACCGATTATTACTATCCGCATCTGCCTCAGCTGGCAGAGAGGTTGAGCAAGCTTGCTCCCGGGGATTATGACAAACGGCTCCATTTCGGAAATTCCGGAGCCGAGGCCGTTGAAGGCGCCGTCAAACTGGCGATGTACACGACACGGCGGCAGAAACTGATCGGATTTTTCGGCGCGTTTCATGGGCGGACGCTCGGTGCGCTGTCGCTGACGGCGAGCAAGGCCAAACAACGCAGCGGATTCGGCCGCCAGGCTCTGGATGTGACGCATATTCCGTACGCCAACTGTTTTCGCTGTCCGTACAATCTGACGCAGGATACCTGCGGAGCGAAGGAGGCAAAAGGCCCGCATTGCGCGCGAATAATTGAAGAACAATTGTTCAAGACCACAGTGCCGCCCGAAGAGTGCGCAGCGATCATTGTCGAGCCGATTCAGGGCGAAGGCGGTTACGTCGTGCCGCCGGCATCGTTTCTGCATACGATTCGTCGGATCGCGGATAAGTACGGTGTCATGGTCATCGCCGATGAGGTTCAGTCGGGGATGGGCAGAACGGGCAGGATGTTCGCATCGGAGCATTTCGATTTCGTTCCCGACATCATGTCGCTGGCCAAAGGGATCGCATCGGGGCTGCCGCTCGGCGCAACGGTCGCGCGCGCTGATCTGATGAACTGGCTGCCGGGGGCCCACGCTTCGACCTTCGGCGGCAACCCGGTCGCGATCGCCGCATCACTGACCACGATCGATCTGCTCGAAGAGAGCCTGATCGATAATGCTGCGAAGATGGGGCAGTTCCTGCTGGACGGATTGAACGAATTAAAGAAGAAACACGCGATCATCGGCGATGTTCGCGGCAAAGGCCTCATGATCGGTATCGAACTGGTCAAGGAGAGGGAGACGAATGAGCCTGCTCCGGAAACTTTGCTTGAGGCCGAAATTGCCCTCTTCAATCGCGGTGTGATTGTCCAGGGATGCGGCATCAGCACCATCCGCCTGTCGCCCCCTCTGGTCATCGATCAGGATCAGTGCGATTTCGTTCTCAAGACTCTTGATGAGGTCCTGACTCAGGTCGCAACAGGCAGTTAAAGCAGTTTCCAGGGGAGAAGTTTCCAGTATTCCGGACGCTGGTCAAGGTTGCAATTGTGAATAACAGCATACGTTGAGAAGCGACTGGAAACTGGAAACTTCCCCTGCTGGAAACTACCGTTTGCTCACATTTACACTCCTTTTTACTTTCCTGCCTGGAAGATTCATAATTCCAATCAGCAATTTGTGAACTCAACGGTGCCCTCGGGAACTTTTTCCTGACCGGGGGGTCTACAGGATTGTCATCGTAATTGACGATGCGGAGCGCGAAGCGGGCACCCAGGCATGGTGAAGAATTCTCAACGGAGAGCAGGCGCGCATGCTGGCTGAAAAAGAGGCATTGCTGGTATTAGGAACCGAAGAATTCAGTGGTTCCGAGCTGATTGCGGGGGATTTGTCGCATGCCGACGATTCCCGGCGCATTGCACAGCCCTGCCCGCCAGGTCCGTTTGAGGCAGCGTTGATCGCACGATTGAAGGCTGGTGAGATGGCCGCCTTCGATGAGCTGGTGGCTGAATATCAGCCGCTGGTCTACGCGCTGACCTGGCGCATATTGAATGATGTCGAGGATGCGCGGGATGCGACTCAGGAAGCTTTTCTCAAGATCTATCGCCACTTCCCGAAGTTTCGTGGTGAGGCGAGTCTCAAGACCTGGATCTGCCGAATAGCGATCAACCAGGCGCGAAGCACTGAACGCTGGTGGCGTCGACGCCGTCGCAACGAGACAACTTCGGTAGATGCACAGTCTATTCTCGGAGATGAAGATGATTTTCGGCCTGGCGACAAGCTGGTGAGCGGCTGCGCGACTCCTGAAGCCGAGACGATCTCACGTGAGAAGTATCGCCATCTCGAGCTTGCATTGCTGCAGTTGAAGAAGGATTTTCGCATCGCTGTTGTCCTGAGGGATATTGAAGGGCTCTCTTATGAAGAGATAGCGTATGTCACTGAGATATCCGTGGGGACTGTCAAATCGCGCATCGCACGCGGCCGGGAGACGCTACGCGAACTTCTCAGACAGCAGGATGCGATGTAGAGGCATTGTATATCCGGGAAGCTCCGACTCTCAGGGGCTCCGGGCAGGTTTCGGAGATCGCCGGTCTGCTGTGGGCGAAATTTCGACGCTCAAAGCCGATGGGTCGATCATGCAAAAGTGAACCAAAAGGGTCAGCAACCGGTTTTTGGTTCCTATGGCACGGTTCACAGCGACCGGCGATCTCCGAAAACTCAGGCAGGCGCCGGTGAGGTGTGCCGGTGAGGTGTGCCGGTGAGGTGTGCCGGTGAGGTGTGTTGGATGGACGAAAAGTGAACCAGGTGCCGCCGTTTTTATGGCGGTTGGATTGAGTAAGGTCATGAATTGCAATGATTTTTCAATAGTCTATTCGGCGCAGCTTGACGGTTATGCCGAGGAGCACGAGCAATTGGCTCTGCAGATTCATCTGCGGGAATGTATCGTGTGTCGACGACAGGCAGCTGAGATGCGGTCTCTGCGAAGTGATTTGCGGTCACTGGATGCTTCCGTGAAGGTTCCTTTGATGACGGCACAGATCGGGGAGGCATTGCGAACCGAATCGAAGCTGAAGGCCGCTCAGGCCAGGCGCCGGGCCGACTGGATCGATGTCTGGACGACGAGGTTGTTCTCGCAAAGCATCGGGGCGATCGTCTCAGTTGCCATGGTGCTGGGTATCGCCATCGGCGTGCATAACCCCGCATATCGAGCGCTGGCGCTGGCTCAGGCCGCGACGGAAGTGATCTTTGAAGATCCGTCGAGGGACGAGATCAGGCTGAAAGTACTTTTGCTGCAGCCGGCTCCACCCCCGCTCTTCAATCCGTCAGGCGATCTGCTTGGATTCGGTGCAAGTCTTTCGGAAGATGTCGAGATGATGGCCACTGTCAAAGTCAGCAAGGATGGTCGAGCGACAGTCAATCAGGTCATCGTTACTCCAGGTGATCCGACCTTGATGAACCGGTTTTCCAATGTCATCAAGGAGCAGGTGAGTTTTGTTCCGCGCCGTCAGAGCCGGAATACGAGCGATGAAGCCGTCGTCATCTTCAGCAAGGTCAATATCTCCGGCTGATAGTCTTCTTTCCTTTTTCTCCAGTATTAATCAGGGACTTCCAGGCAGGCTGCGCAAGCGGCCCGCGGGCGGTCCTCTGTCCACTCGTAATCATTTATTCATCGGCTGAGCGTGTAACCGGTTTCGCCCGTCAGGCGGGCAAGCCAGAAGGAGTATTAACATGTTTGAGACACTCGTCGAGTCGACACGAAAAAAGCGAGACGGAAGGACGGGGAGGTATTTCGCGCTGACGACGGCAGCCTATGGCGTAGCGCTTACGGCACTGGCAATCGTAACGATCGTAGGATTCAGCCCCGTCCTGGCTGAAGAGTACATGCTCGAATCGATGCTCACACCTCCGCCGGTACCGTCAGGACCTCCGCCAGCGCCACAGCCGCAGAAGGTTGTCCCGAAAAGGGCCGCCGCGCCAACGGTTTTCGCGTCGCCTGTCAAACCGGCGACGAAGGTGCTGCCGGCATCAGACATCCGTGATCAGACCCCGATCTTCAGGGGAACCTGGGTTCCGGGCGGACCGGATGTCTTTTCAGGCGCAGGAACAGGGATTATCCCCGGAGGCAGAGTCGGGAATGATACAGACCCGCCGCCGGCGCCGAAAGCCGCGCCTCCCTTGCCTCCAGTTGCTGAAGTAAAGCGTCATGAAACGAGTCGTGTCTCTGAAGGCGTGCTGCAGGGCAGGGCTATCAGGAAGGTCAAACCGCAATATTCATCCATTGCGCGTCAGGTTCGAGCCGCAGGAGCGGTTCAGGTGCTGGTGACGATATCAGAGGAGGGAAATGTTATCGAGGCGGCGGTTATCGAGGGGCATCCGCTGCTGCGGTCCGCGGCGGTTGAAGCCGCACGTCAATGGCTCTTCAGCCCGACGAAACTGAGCGGCATCCCGGTCAAAGTGCAGGGAGTGCTGACTTTTGACTTCATCCTGCAATAAACAGGGACGCCGGCCTCAGTCAGGCATGAGAAAGGTTGAACGGGCTCACCCGAACTAACAACCTGCATGCATGCCGACCGGAGGTCGGCGTTCCAGACTATCGTTTGGCGGCACGGGCCTTCGGCTTCGACTTTTTGGTCGCGGGGACCTTTCGCGAAGCCCGTATCGCAGTCTTTGTCACAACCTTTTTCGGCGGCCCGGCCTTTTTAACTACCAGCGGCGTTGCCGGCATGAGTGCCTCGTCGAAGACCTGCTGTACATTTTCGACGAAGACGAACTTCATGTCCTTCTGAGGTTCCTGGGGAACATCTTCCATATCTTTTCTGTTCTGCGCGGGCAGAATCACCTTCTTGATCTGGGCTCGATGAGCGGCAAGCACTTTCTCCTTTACGCCGCCGATGGGCAGCACGTCACCGCGCAGCGTGATCTCTCCGGTCATGGCAACATTCTTGTGAATAGGCCGGTTTGAAAGCGCGGAGACCAGAGCTGTCGCCATCGTGATGCCGGCGGAAGGCCCGTCTTTCGGGATCGCTCCTTCAGGAATGTGGATATGAATATCGGTCCTGTCGAAGATAGTCTCATCGATGCCGAGTCTGGTTGCCCGAGCCCTGGCGTACGAATAGGCCGCCTGAGCCGATTCACGCATGACGTCGCCGAGCTGGCCCGTCAGTTGCAGCATGCCCTTGCCCTTCATCGTGATCGCTTCGATGAAGAGGATGTCTCCGCCGGTAGCCGTTACGGCCAGTCCCGTTGCCACGCCGACCTGGTCCTGCTTGAGTATCTCGTCGATTTCCACCTTGGGAACGCCGAGAAACTCGTGGAGGTTCTTTTCGGTGACACTGACCTGAGACATATCGCCTTCGGCCACGCGACGGGCAACCTTGCGACAGATCTTGCCGATTTCGCGCTCGAGCTGGCGCAGCCCTGATTCTCGCGTGTACATTGCGATCGTGTGATGAAGCGCCTGGTTCGTGATCTTGAGTTGTTCAGGCTTGATGCCATTCTCCTCCATCTGCTTGGGCAGCAGGTGGCGGAGAGTGATCTGGAGCTTCTCCTCTTCGGTATAGCCCGAGAGCCGTATGATCTCCATGCGGTCGAGCAGCGCGGGCTGGACCGTATCGAGAATGTTGGCTGTCGTCATAAACATCGCGTTCGAGAGGTCGAACGGGATGCCCAGGTAATTATCGCGGAACGAATTGTTCTGTTCGGGATCGAGCACCTCGAGCAGGGCCGAAGATGGATCGCCACGAAAGTCCGCGCTCACCTTGTCGATTTCATCGAGCATGATGAGAGGGTTGTTGGTCCCGGCCTGCTGTATCGACTGGATGATGCGGCCCGGCATGGCTCCAACATATGTCCTGCGGTGACCGCGAATTTCGGCCTCGTCATGGACGCCGCCCAGACTCAACCTGACGAATTTCCGATTTAGCGCGCGGGCGATCGAACGTCCGAGCGAAGTCTTGCCTACACCGGGAGGGCCGACCAGACAGAGGATCGACCCTTTCGGTTTCTCCTTGATCTTCCGCACAGCCAGCGATTCGACGATTCGCTCCTTGACCTTTTCGAGCCCGAAATGGTCCTCGTCCAGAATCTCCTGGGCCTTCTTCAAATCAAGGTTTTCCTTTGATGACTTGGACCATGGCAGCGCGACCATGATGTCGAGCCAGTTTCGCAGAGTGGCAGTCTCGGCAGCGTCGGGATGCATCCGCTCGAGTTTCTTGAGCTGCCGGTCGACTTCTTCATCGACCGCTTTCGGCATCTTCGCCTTGATCATCTTTTCACGATAGGCCGCTATGTCTTCAGCCAGCTCATTACCCTCGCCAAGTTCCTGCTGAATGGCTTTCAACTGCTGTCTCAGGTAGAACTCGCGTTGCGAGCGATCGATTTCACCCTTCGCCTGAATATTGATCTCCTGCTGCACGGTCAACACTTCAATCTCTTTGGCGAGCAACTCGTTGACACGGTGCAATCGAGCAGTCACATCCAGCAGTTCAAGAACGGACTGGGCGTCCTCGACCTTGAGATCAAGGTTCGAAGCGGCCAGATCCGCCAGCCGGGCCGGATCTTCGACCGTCGTGACAATGGCCATGACTTCAGGCGAAATGTTCTTGCCCAGTGAAACAGCCTTGTCCAGCGAGGCCCGCACATTGCGCGTCAGCGCCTCAAGCTCGAGGCTTTCAGCCGGCACCTGTTCCTTGAGCTCCTCGATCCGCGATTGCAGGTAGTTCTGGGTGTCTTCAAGATAATTGATCCGTGCGCGCGAAACTCCCTGCACCAGAATGCGGATTCTACCATCGGGCAGTTTCAGCATTCGCATGATGACGGCCACCGTTCCGACATCGAAGAGATCATTCGGTCCTGGCTCTTCATTATCAGGATCTTTCTGAGCTGCGAGCATGATCATTCGATTTTCCGCCAGCGCCTGATCAACAGCGCGAATAGATCGCTCGCGACTGACAAACAACGGCACGATCATGAATGGAAAGATCACGATATCGCGCAGCGGCAGAACCGGCAGCACCTCGGGGATCTTCAGTTGATCGTCCGGCGCCTCGATCGGCGCCAGTTTCTCTTCTTGTTCGGTTACTGTAGACATATCGACACGATTTTCTGCAAATAAATGCGTTGTTAAGGATGATCTTATGTACTGATTATCCAGAAATCACTGGATCTTCCATCTATTCCATAATGGGAATCCTGATCTCCCGACCGCAATTTGTGGTCTTCGGAAGATCGATCTGGAGAACCCCGTCGGACAACCTCGCTTTGATATTGGCCACATCGACCGGCCATCGCAGCGTGATGGTAAACGAAAAACCGCCATAGCTGCGTTCGAGGCAGAGAAATCGGATCGGCCGCTCGTTCTCACCGGTCATGTGCCCGGTCGGTGATGCGCGTTCTTTTCGACCTTCGAACTTGAGTTGATTGTCGAGCAGCGTCAACCGGATGTGTTCAATCGAGACTCCCGGCAACTCGACGCGAACCTTGATCGACTCTTCCATTTCGCAGATGTCGACAGGCGGCATCCACGAACTGGGACTCGGAGCCATTGCCCGCAACTCATCCAGACGGACCAGCATTCGACGCATCTGCTCTCTGAGTTGCTCGGCGACCTCTTTGGATAATGGATGTATGGGATTCGTTATGGCCATGACTTCAGCTCAGTATTTCACAGGGGCTTATCCCCGCTGGTTATTTTGGGCAAGCGAGACTGTGATCAGTAATTTCACATACTGATTCTAACTTTCGAGAGGTAAGTGCGCAAGAATGGGAAATATCTAAATGATGAAGGATGAAGGATGAATGATGAATTGAAGAAAATATGGAAAGGCATGGAGCTCTTTAATTCATCATTCATACTTCATCATTTATCATTGGGCTTTATCCAACGGAGGACGGGTTTGCGGGCCGCGGCCGCTTCATCCAGGCGGCTGATGCGGGTGTTATGCGGGGCGTTTTTGACCAGATCCGGATTTTCACGCGCTTCTTTTGCAATCGAGCGCATGGCGTCAATGAATAGATCGATCTCCTCGCGCCCCTCGCTCTCTGTCGGCTCGATCATGATCGCTCCGTGAACGATCAGGGGAAAGTAGATCGTCATCGGATGGAATCCGTAGTCGATCAGGCGTTTGGCGATATCAAGCGTGTGTACCCCATATTTCTGTTGATGTTTGTCGCTGAAGATCACCTCGTGGAGCGGTTTGCCATGATAGGCGATTTCGTAATCGTCCATCAGATGATGGGCGATGTAGTTGGCATTGAGCACGGCCGTTTCGGTTGCTTCGCGCAGTCCGTCAGGGCCGAGCGAGAGGATGTAGCAGAGTGCGCGGACAAGAACAGAGTAGTTGCCATGGAAAGCGCGAACGCGGCCGATCGACATCGGGCGGTTGAAATCGAGCCGCAGGGTTTTCAGGCCCGTGGCGTCTGTCTCTTCGACAATGCGTGGGAAGGGCAGGTAAGGTTCGAGTTCGCTGGTCACGCAGATCGGGCCCGAGCCGGGGCCTCCTCCACCGTGCGGTGTCGAGAAGGTCTTGTGCAGGTTAAGGTGGATGACGTCGACGCCCATGTCTCCGGGCCGTGTCACGCCGACCAGCGCATTCATATTCGCGCCGTCCATGTATACCAGCCCGCCGGCTTCGTGCAGGATCTGGCAGACCTCAACGATATGTTCCTCGAACATGCCGAGCGTAGACGGATTGGTCAGCATGAGCGCAGCGACATCCTGATTGACGACCTCTCGCAGGTTATCAAGATCAACCGATCCGTTCTCGTTGGATTTGATGGTTTTGACATCGTAGCCGCAGATCGCAGCGCTGGCCGGGTTTGTCCCGTGAGCCGAATCCGGAACCAGCACGATCTTGCGCGGATTGCCGCGAGATTCGAGGCAGCGTCTGATGACCATCAGTCCGCTCATCTCTCCCTGGGCGCCGGCCGCCGGTTGCAGGCTTACGGCGGGCAGCCCCGTGATCTCTCCGAGAGTCACTTCGAGCTCTCTGATCAGCCTCAGATTGCCCTGGGAAAGTTCGTCGGGTGTGTATGGATGGGCACTGGCGAAGCCATCGAAACGAGAAACGCGCTCGTTGATCTTCGGATTGTACTTCATCGTACAGCTGCCCAGCGGGTACATCCCCAGATCGACAGCATAGTTCCATGTCGACAACCGCGTGAAATGGCGGACCACGTCGACTTCGCTGACTTCCGGCAATCCGGCCAGATCGTCATTACGCAGCAGATCGCGGCCGATCAGTGACTCGATCGGCGATTCGTCGACGTCAAGCGCCGGCAGCCTGTATCCCACCCGTCCAGGTCGAGACCTCTCAAAAATCGTTCCTTCATTCTGACTGATATGTGTGCTTGCCTTCTTGATCACAGTGATTCCTTTATACGGTGCGCTTGCTCACCCTCTGGCTTTCTACTTTTTACTTTTTACTTTTACTTCCATGGCTTCGACCAGTGCATCGATCTCTTTTCGGGTCGTCGTTTCAGTGACGCAGATCAGAATCTCATTCTGCATTTCCGGAAAGAACCTCGAAAGCGGCAGACCACCGATGATGTTGTGAGATTTGAGGGCATCGAGCATCTGGTCGGCCTGTTCAGGACAGCTCAGAACGAATTCGTTGAAATACGGGGCAGAGAAGCGCAACGAAAATCCGTCGATCCCGGCCAGACGGCTGGCCGCGTAATGCGATTTCTGGATGTTCTGTTGAGCGACTTCGCGCACGCCGGTACGTCCCATCGTTGAAAGATAGATCGTCGTCATCAGCGCGTAGAGTCCCTGGTTGGTGCAGATGTTAGATGTCGCCTTTTCGCGTCGGATGTGTTGTTCACGTGTTGCGAGAGTGAGCACATAACCGGGCCGTCCCTGCGCGTCGTGAGTCAGTCCGACCAGGCGACCGGGTATCTGCCGCTGGTATTTCTCGCGCGTCGCAAAGAATCCGCAGTATGATCCGCCGAACGAAAGCGGGATGCCGAATGACTGAGCTTCGCCACAGACTATGTCCGCCCCGCACTGACCTGGTGAGAGCAGTTGACCGAGGCTCATCCCTTCGGCAACGACGACTGTAAAGAGCGCTCCGATCTTATGCGTCGCGTCGCCGAGCTGCCGCAGGTCTTCGATCCCGCCAAAGAAATTGGGCGATTGCACGACAACCGTCGCGAGGTCGGACCCAAGTTCTGCGATTGCGTCGATCCTGAGTGTGCCGGTCGTTTGGTCATAGGGGATCGTCACGCTCTCGATGCCGGCGTTGCGGATGTAGGTATCGACCACCTCACGGTATTCCGGATGCAGATTGCCCGCCAGGGCGACCTTCGTCCGGTTGGTGACGCGCTCGGCCATGAGTACTGCTTCCGCTGTGCCTGTCGAGCCGTCGTAAAGCGATGCGTTCGAGACTTCCATCCCCGTCAGTTCGCAAATCATCGACTGGAATTCGAAGATGGCCTGCAGCGTTCCCTGACTGATCTCCGGCTGATATGGTGTGTATGACGTGTAAAATTCAGATCGCGAGATCAGTGTATCGATGATGGTGGGAATGAAATGGTCGTAGGCGCCCGCTCCCAGGAAAGAGGCCATGCGCCTGCCTGTAATGCGGGTCGTGTTTAATTCGGCCAACTCGCGAAAGTAGTCCAGCGTCTCTGTTTCAGAGAGGGTGGCCGGCAGGTTGAGCGGGCTGTTCAGTTGTAAATGATCAGGAATACCGCGAAACAAGTCCGCGATCGACTCACGGCCCATCTCGCGGAGCATGCTCTCTCGCTCCTGGGCCGAATTAGGAATGTAACGCATTGTTATATCTCATCAGGAAATATGGCGGGCTGTAGATCCGGCGACGGGTGCTCTGTGTCCAGTCGCTTTCTGATCGGCCTCAGGTTATTCAACTTTTTGGGACTCGACGAAGTCTTCATACTCGCTGGAGGAGAGCAGACTGTCGATTTCACCTTTATCGCTCAATTTTACTTTGACCATCCAGCCGTCTCCGTATGGAGAATTGTTGACCAGTTCAGGCGCGTCCTCCAGAGCCTCGTTGACCTCGACGACCTCGCCCGAAACCGGCAGAAAGAGTTCGCTGAATGTCTTGACAGACTCGACTTCACCGAAAGTGTCGTGAGCTGAGAATTTCTCGCCAGTGCGGGGTAGCTGAACGTGCACAACATCACCCAACTGTTCCTGCGCGAAGCTGGTGATGCCGATCGTGCCTGTCTCCCCCTCCACGCGAATCCATTCGTGGTCCTTGGTGTACTGTAAATCGTCCGGATATGCTGACATTGCTTCCTCTCTTTATGATGATATGTGGGGTTCTTAACCGAACTTTGTCGAAAAGTTGGTGAAGTTGTTCGAGTTGAAATGAGCTGTCCTGTACGTTGTTGCATTAATCGCCGTCAACCTGGACGGTCGCTATTTTGCGCGTTTGTAAAATGGTGTTGGAACGACCTGCGCGGCCAGACGACGTCCTCTGACGTCGATCTCGAACCGTGTTCCGACCGCTGTCTGATCGATCGGCAGATAGGCCAGACCGATGTTCTTCTTCAGGTATGGTCCCGGGCTGCCGGATGTGACCATTCCGCACTGCTCGCCGTTGATGTAGATCGGATTGTGATCGCGTGCGATGCCCTTGTCTATCACCTCGAAACCAACCAGCTTGCGCGTCAGCCCCCGCTCCTTTTGAGCTGCTAACGCATCCCGGCCGATGAAATCCCCTTTGCCGAGCTTGCATATCCATCCCAGATCGGCTTCGAGAACCGTCGTCGTTTCGTCAATATCATTGCCGTAGAGCGCCATTTTGGCTTCCAGACGGAGCGTATTGCGAGCCGCCAGTCCGCATGGCTGCAAACCGTGCGGTTTACCGGCCTCGAGCAGTCTGTTCCAGATTCGTTCCGATTCCGCGGGATCGAAGTATATTTCACAGCCGTCCTCGCCGGTGTAACCGGTTCGGGCGATGATCGCCGGTGCTTGATCCACGATGCCGCGAGTGAACCAGTAATAATTGATCGAGTTCAGATCGACATCGGTCAGCGTTTGCACGATCTCGATTGCCCGTGGACCCTGAATCGCCAGCTGGCTATACTTCGAACTGACGTTTTCAAGACGGGTGTCGTAACCTGCCGAATGTCCGCGAATCCATTCGAAATCCTTATCGGTGTTCGAGGCATTGACACACAGGAAATAGTGATCGGCACTGAAACGATGAACCAGAATATCGTCGACGAATGTTCCTTCCGGCGTTGTCAGCCCTGTGTATTGAATCTGGCCGTCAGCCAGCTTCGAGGCATCGTTTGAAGTTACATGCTGGACAAGCTCCAGAGCCTGAGGACCCTCGATCTCGATCTCTCCCATGTGGCTGACATCGAAGATCCCCGCTGCTGTTCGTACCGCCATGTGCTCTTCAATTGTGCCGGCAGGGTACTGGACAGGCATGTCCCATCCGCCGAAATCGATCATTCGCCCACCCAAAGCCCTGTGTGCCTCGTTGAGTGCAGTCATTTTCAGTTGAGTCTTCGACAAGTTTTTGTCCTCGATTTCGTCTTCTCTTGGCCTGAAGACGCATTTTGTCAGGATGGTAGCTCTGAATGTGAAACCTAGCACACGGTTTACAACGGCGTCAAGCAGACAGGGAATTGCTTAACTCAAAAGGGTCTCTTGGCTAAATATTGCAAACAGAAGAGTTGTGCGGTCACTGTCAGGTGCAGCGGGACGATTTCGAAGGTAATCGATAAAATAAAGATGGAAGCTTAAAACTTTTTGCACACTCGAGTCACAAACCTGTCGTAATGGCACATGAAGAACGAACAAAGTTGGACGTCGAAAAGAGAGCAAATAAAGCAATTAATAAGATAGAGGTAGCGATGCACCGGCCTGAACGCCCGCCCGAAGAGGTGGAAGAAAGGGAAAAGACGCTGGCGAGAGCTAAAAGCGGAGATCAGGCGGCATTTGCCATTCTGGTGCGCGAGCATCAGTCCATGGTCTTCAGTCTGGCCCATTATTTCTTTCGCAACCGGACGCTGGCCGAAGATGTAGCGCAGGATGTCTTTTTGCACCTCTATCAGAATCTGGGCTCGATCGAATCGAACGATCACATGCGCTACTGGTTGAGGCGTGTCACAGGGCATCGCTGCATCGATCACGCGCGCAAGCACAAGCTGCAGACTGTGAGCGTTGAAGATGCTCCGGAGCCTGTCTCGATGTTCGATATGCCTGACGCGATGCTGCGAACAACGCTCAGGCGGATCGTTGCGACGCTGCCGGAAAAGCCCAGACTTGTTGTCACTTTGAGATATCAGGAGGATCTTGATCCGACGGAGATCGCACGGGTTCTGGATATGCCCGTCAATACAGTTAAAAGCCATCTCCGCCGGTCGCTTGCAATCCTGAAGGAGAAAGTTACCCGTTGTCTTGGAGAGGTGGAAGTATGAGCCGACTCGAAAACGAATTACGATCAGCGCTGAGCCGCGAGGAACCGTCGCCCGATTTCACCGATCGGGTCATGGCGCGAATCCAGTCGCTTCCGGCCAAAACAGAGCAGGAGAAGAGGGAGAAGATCGGCTGGCTGTCGAAGATCATCGCAATCTTCGAACCGTTCCAGTTGAAATGGGCGATGGCGGCAGCCCTGGCGATATTGATGCTTTTCGCCGGTCTGAGCCTGCACCGATACCGTGAAAACCAGCGCATGCTGGCCGAAATCGCCGAGGGAGAGCGCGCCAGACAACAGGTGCTTCTGGCCATGAAACTGACCAGCGAAAAACTTAACTTCGCGCATCGCAAGATTCAACAATCAGTAGAAAATAGAAAGTAGAAAGTCAGAACACGAGCGTAAGAGTGCGCCCTTATAACAATAATTCAGCAGATCAGAAGGAGAAACCATGACCAGATTGATGAACAAGGCTCAGGCGATGATTGGACTGGCGGTCCTGCTTTGCCTGGGCTCCGCAACGGCCGGCGCTCAGAATGCGCGTTTGCAGGTCGATCACCTTGACAAGCTCTTCCCAAACGCCGTTGAGACGATCGATGTCAGCCTTGAGGGATCGCTCTTACAGATCGCTTCGAAGTTCCTGTCCAATAAACCTGAAGAAGCCGCCATCAAGGAGCTGGTTTCGACGCTCAAGGGGGTTTACGTTAAAGGCGTTGAGTTTGACAAGGACGGATCGATCAGCGAATCGGACGTCGAAGCTATCAGGACTCAGCTCAAGTCACCGGGGTGGGAGCGCATTGTCGGCGTTCGCAGCAAGCGCGACGGCGAGAATACCGAAGTCTATTTGATGCTCGAAGGCGGAATCATCTCCGGCATCGGCGTGCTGGTCTTCGATCCGAAACAACTGTTCGTGGTCAATGTGGTTGGCCCAATCGATCCTGAAAAGATCGGCCAGTTGCGCGGACACTTCGGAGTTCCGAAGGGATTAGATTTGGATTTCGGCGGAACCAGGAGAAAGTAGAAAGTAAAAAGTAGAAAGTAGAAAGAAAGTAAACGATACCTGCAAACTTTGTAATCTTGGAACTTTCTAGTTCTTCTACTTTCAACGGGAGTTAAATTTGAAACTGTTGCAACGATTAACGGCTGAGCGATGACTGTTTTGGCGATACTGGCGACTTTGTTACTGTCCGGCGTTTCTGACGCGCAGGCGCAGCAGCCTTTTCGCGCGAAAGGGAAAGAGTTCAAAGATGTCGTTAAATACATCGAGACTCAATTTGGCGTCAGGAAAACACACATTCCGATGCTCGGGCTGGCAAACTTCGCATTCAAGTTGATCAGGCCCGCCGGAGTCAAGGGATTCAAGCTGGCGGTCTTTGAGGATGCCGATTTTTCGAATCACCCAGGTAACTTGTCGTTCAACAGTTTCATGCGCGAGGCATATCGCAAGGACTGGCAGCCCCTGGTGCGCGTCAATTCAAAACGCGAGGGAAATGTCCAGACCTACATTTATGCTCGCAATGCGGGCAAGGACGTGCAATTCGCAATCGTCACCTTCGAGGAGCGCGAGGCCGTCGTCATGGAGGTCAAGTTCAACCCGGATGCCGCGGCCCGCTTCATGGATAATCCGAAGATCATGGGGATTTCGATCGGCAATTCGATTCGAGGCGGGGGGGCAGATATCGCCGGTAATAACACAGGGCGAGCGCCATCACGTAGAACTCCGCCCGATCCTTCACCGAGGTCCGGTGATATCGATTCGATCAATGTCGATCATGTGGGAGGCGCCGGGCCTTCGTCCGCGCCATCTGCTCGACCGTCTTTGAACGGCACGACGAGCGATGAAAGACATCCTGTCCTGTCCGGAGAGTCGAATAACAGATCGTCATTGCCGGAAGTCAATGCTGACTTGCCCGGCTCGGCCGCTGCAAACGATCGCGAAGCCATTCGAATTGAAACGCGACTGGTCAATCTGAACGTCAAAGCCGTAGACAAGGCCGGCCAGCCGTTGAAGTCGCTTCGCCAGGAGGATTTTTTGATTTACGAGGACGGGGTCCGGCAGGAAATGACCCATTTCAGGCCGGTCAACGCTCCAGTCAACCTGATTCTGATGCTCGATCTGAGCGGCAGCACGAAAAAGAGCCGCGACAGGATGGTCGATGCGGCGCGCAAATTTATCGATGCATTGCCTGCGCAGGACAGAATCGCCCTGGTCGCTTTCACTCGCAAGTATCGAACTCTGGCCGATTTCACCAGCAACGAGGCATTGCTCAAGCAGTCGATCGAAAAGATCAGGAAGATCTCTGGAGGAACCGCATTTTACGACTCGATGTGGGAGGCGCTCGACAATCTCGATCAGATATCCGATGCCCGCAAGGCGATAGTCGTGCTGACAGACGGCGAAGACGAATCACTGGTCGGCTCTGAAGAGACGAATCATTCCTTCGATGACCTGCTAGGCCGTGCGTCTGAAGAGGATGTGACGATCTATCCGATCTACTTCAGCGCCAGCAATCATTACAACAAGCTCGGCGTTCTCTTCGGCGGCTCGCTCGGCGTCGGACCCGATAGCCAGAAAAGGACTGCCCGCGAACAGCTCGGGCTGCTGGCGGAGCAGACGGGCGGCGAGGTGATCAGCACGCGGCGGCAGGAAGATCTGGATGACGCTTATCGCCGCGTCGCATCTGAGATCCACACCCTCTACAGCCTCGCTTATTCGCCCGACAAGACGAAGCACAATGGCGAATTTCGCAGGATCTCGGTCAAACTCAACCGCGATGGAGCCATCGCTCGAACGCGCAAGGGCTATATCGACAAATGATACAACAGTAATGGAGAGAGACTGAAAGAATGAATGGAGCAGTTATGAGCAAGATGGAGATGGCCGTGCGAAATATAGTGTGGATGATCATCCTCATGGTATTTTCCACCGCCGTGGCGCAGGCACAGGATGCCAGAATCGAGATCAGCCACCTTAACAGGCTGGCGGACAAGGCTTCAGAAATTGTCGAAGTCGAGCTGGATGAAAAATTGTTGCAACTCGCCGCAAAATTCCTGAATACCAAAAACCCTCAGGAGGCGAGGGTCAAGGAACTGGTCACCGGTTTGAAGGGCGTCTATGTCAGAGTTTTCGAATTCGACAAGCCCGGAGAGTATCTGAGCAGTGATATCGATTCGATCCGTTCTCAGCTTCGCTCACCCGGGTGGTCGAAGATCGTCGGCGTTCGCAGTCGCAAGGAGAACGAGAACGTCGATGTTCATATCAAAATGGTCGGCGATGCCGTGGCCGGCCTCGCGATCATCGCGGCGCAGCCCCAGGAACTGACCTTCATCAACATCGTCGGTATGGTCGATCTGGAAAAATTGCGTGATCTGGAAGGCCAGTTCGGCATTCCCAAACTCGATCTCGATGGCATGGCCAAACCGAAACCCCGCAATGATTGATGATTGTCAGTGAACTTGCCTGGCCAGTGGGGAAGTTTCCAGTTTCCAGTAAGAAAAAGTTTCCAGTTGATAGTATTCATCTGAAAATGTGCTAAACATGTAACCTTGAAATGACCCATTGTGTGTCATTACTGGAAACTGGAAACTTTCCCATAGCATTAAAATTGACGCATGGCAGATGAGCTTCTGACAGTTGAAACGCCTGAGCACGTTGAACTGCATTTTTCGCTGGCGACCGTGGGCAACCGTTTCCTGGCCTGCGCGATCGATCATTCAATCCAGGTTTTGGCACTGCTCCTGACTTCGTTTGTCGCCTATCGATTGAGTGAAGATGTCAAGCAGGCGAGCCGCCAGCTCATGGGTGGCTCGGGGGAATCGAGCGCCTGGGTAATGGCCATAGGCACGCTCTTCACATTCCTTATTCTCTTCGGGTATTTCATTCTCTTCGAAACGTTCTGGAATGGGCAGACGCCGGGCAAGCGACTGATGAAGCTGCGTGTCATTCAGGATGACGGGCGCCCGATCACATTCTTTTCATCTCTCGCCCGCAATGTCATTCGCGGGGCCGACATCATGCCATTTCCGTTCTATTCGATCGGCCTGATCTCAGTCTTCACCAGCGCCCGCGCCAGACGGCTCGGCGATTTCGTCGCCAATACCGTGGTTATCAAAGAACGCGAATCCGAGGCCCCCACTTTCGAAGATATCTTCGAACACGAGATTATCGACTCAGCATTACGAAGAATCGCTCCAGCTGTCGATTTTCACGGCGATATGAGCGTCGTCTCACCATCCGAAATTCTGGCCGTTGAAACCTTCCTTCGCCGGCGATACGATATCCCGGAACAACCGCGGATGTGGCTGGCCTGGCGCATCGCCGCCCCGCTGGTCGAAAAGATCAGACCCAGCTACCAGCCGGAGTCTTTCAATTTCGAAGGATTTCTCGAGGAACTGCTGGCCCGCTATCACGCTCAAGCCAGGTATCGAAGCGAAAGGTAATGGACAGTAAAAAGTAGAAAGTAGAAAGTAGAAAGTAGAAAGTACGAAGACATCGCCACTTTATACTTCGTACTTACTTTTTACTTTTTACTTTCCACTTTCTACTGTCCACTGCTGGCAGTAAAAAGCATGAAGTGGCCATGTCTTCGTACTTTCTACTTTCTACTTTTTACTTTCTACTACTTCAGCCCCAGCAATCTTGCGGCATTGTCATGATAGACCTTTTTGAGAATGCTGTCGGGAAGACCAAGCCCGTATATCCTCCACCTTCCCTGTGGTGGAATCGGTGCCGGGGCGTAGTCGAAATATTCATCTTCGGTTTCAAGAAAGCGGTAATAGATCTCGTATAGTTTTTCGCCGAAGATCTGTTGTGGAGTCTCGACGCCATGGGGAACCGCGTCGGTTCCGAAGAGGATGCGATCCTGATACTTATCGAAGAACTTACGCGCCATTCTGGGCTGGCGGCCCAGCTCTCCGATACGCGCGCCGATCTCGACGTGCATATTGGGGTATTTGTCCAGCCATTCACCGACCCATTTCAGATCCTCTGAGTCGCCGACGTGCAGGACGACAAACTGCGTCTTCGGATGCCGCTGGACGACGCGGTTGCGGGCCTCCTGAAGTTCACGATTGCTCGGAAAATCCTTTCCATGAAATGACCAGTCCGGATGGGCGCTCAGTTCCTCGTAACGCTCATTGTATTTGTCTGTCGTCAGAAAAACGCCTCGGGATCGGATGTATGAATCGCCACCGGCATTTTGGCGGCTCCTGCGGCTTCCCACATTTCGTCGAAGCGGGTGTCATCCACCTTGATGAGCGGGCCCGTCGTGACGTTTTCGCGGAGGAAGAGACCGAGTGTCTTGAGCACCTTGAGGCCTTTTGGCGCCCATTTGAGATGCCTTCTCGATCTGTTCAGCCTGGAATTTTGAGTAGCCGGATTCAGTGATGCGGTTGAACCACGGCTCGGTGAAGATGACGAACCTGTCGGGAGAAGGCTTCTGCCAGTAGTTCAATGACTCTACCAGTGCGGCCCCGTATCCGCCCGTCAGATTGACCATGATCTGCACGTTTCTGCGATCCATGACCGGCAAAATGTCGTCGGGTTTGGCTCGAAACCGTGCGCGTTCGGGCTTTGAATTCCGGTCTGTGAACGACAAATGCGTGTGGAAATCGATAGCCGGATATTTCGATCGCTCGATCCTGGTTTCGGGCACATGCAGCATGCTGCGCGGTTGATAGTCCTTGAGCGCAAGCGGAGCTTCGCTCTGCGCAGGTTGCTCGGCTGCCTGTTTGCCGCCGCAGCCGGAAAATGTCGATGCACCCAAAGCCGCCAGCGATGCGCCTGCCAGCCATTCTCGTCGATTAATTTTTTTCATAGGTATCTTCTCACGCCGAATTCTCCATTTCACGCAGCATCTTCAGCGTATAGATCCCCGTGTCGTGCCCGTCGCTCCATACGAGGTGATAGGCATAACGGCCAACCGGGGCCAGATCCATCATTCGTATGTCCGGGAACTGATCCGGTTTCAGGTTGAGACTCTGTGATGGACTATGACCCTGGCACATGGCGCATGGGCACGCGGCGCGCAAGACATCCAGCCGGTGACGGCTGAGATGCCCGTCATCCCAGGTGATCTGCATGATTGCATTGTCGTCCGTCAGTTCAAGGCTCTCAGGAAATGCCGCTGTCGATGAGTGTTCCTGCATATTGCGTACTTTATGGTTGCTATGTCAAATTTCAGTGAATTGTATACAATGTTTACCAACGCTTTTGGCATGAAAGCATCAAAGGACCGACTCGCAACCAGTCGTGATATATTGAGCGGAGCGATTCAACAGAATAGTGGCATAAGGAGCAGTTGAGACAAGACGATGACCGTTAAAAATAACGACCGAAAACAGGCGCGCGAGTTTCTCAGGCAGACGATTCTGCTGATTCCGAACTTCCTCAAACTGCTTTTCAGGCTTTTCAAGGACAACCGCGTCCCATTGACGGAAAAAGCGCTGCTGGTCGGAACGATCGCCTATGTTGTATCGCCGCTGGATTTCATTCCGGATTTCATTCCATTCGTTGGTCAGGTGGACGATCTTTATCTGATCGCCCTGATCGTGCTGCGGATGCTTGGCCGGACTGACGACAAGGTCCTGCGCGAGCACTGGGACGGCACCGGCGATCTGGTCTCGGTCGTCGACAAGATCTCGCGGGCTGCTCAGTACGTGCTGCCAAAACGCGTTCGCCACATCCTGCTCGGTCGAGTCGAGATCGCCCCGCAGATCAAAGGCGGGTTGCTCTCTTCACCTGCCGACCCGGAACCGATCGACCGCTACAATGAGAAACGAGTTCGGCGAAGTTAGACTGGAGATGTTTTTCAAATACTCGATCAGCCGGTCGGGCTCATTGGTCACGATCCCATCGACGCCATAAGAGATCATCCGCTCGAAAACCTTCTCTTCATCCGCAGTCCAGACGTAGAGCTTTTCCCGGAAGCTTTGATCCTCCGCGCCAGCATTCCATAGCACAATTCAACCTGCATGACAGAGCACGTCGTAACGAATATTTCTCAGTGCGATCCATGGAATGCCTCGCGCCACCGCACAACCGGATTGAACGTTTCATTGCCGAGAATGATGCCGAGTTCAATATCGCACCTCCTCCCCGAGTCTTCGCATAGAGCTGTATGTCGAAAGATGCAAGCATGCAATCGGCCTCACAACCCCGCATTCTGATTTGCCGTAGTGTTTCATCTGCCGCTCGCGGATCCTTGATCTCGAGATAGAGCCTGATCCGGCCCATTGTCAGATCGAGCGTCTCTTCAAGAGCCGGCCGCGCTCCCCGCCCGCATTGGCCTTTCTGACCTGTTCGAGCGTCATCTTATCGACCCGACCCGAGAGATCGGTCGTATGGTCGACTCCGGGTCATGGATCACCACGACATGCCCGTCACTCGTCACGCAGGGTCGAGTTCGATCATCTGCGCGCCCTGCCTGATCGCCAGATCAAAGGCTCGCAGCGTGTTTTCCGGTTCGGCGCGATGCGCCGCGATGAGCGATTACTATCACGATGTTTTGTTGAACGTCGAAAGTCTAACCTAGGTGTTTGGTTGAAAATACTTTACGCTTTTATTATAAAAGCGCTTCAACTTTTTAACTTTTAACTTTCAACTTATTTTATCTGGAATTCCTGCGAACCCATCATCAGGGCAGCAAGACCTGAGATCGTTTCACGTCTTTGATCGTTCTTCTGTTTGGCGGTTTTTGGCTCCGGCAATCGCGCGCTGGTCTCCTTCATGAATCGAATGAGTGTATTGCGCGTACCGCGAGATCTCACTATGGATCAGGACGGCCGTCAACTCATCGATCATCCGGTCGTGATTCCTGACGGCTTCCGGATCGACCAGTTTATCAGCCGTGACTGTAGTTCCTCGTATCCTGTTCGACGATAGAGCGCAAGAGTGAAATTCATACGCTCGAGGAGGTCGAACTGCTCAGCCATTCTTTCGATTCCTCTGCGTATCCGGTGGGGGGGAGCAACCAGGTAAAGGGGTCCGCCATGCGCTGAAGCCACTGCAGCAGAGGCGCGCCGGCATCGGTTGCTCCGGCGGTCGCGCGGATCGATGAGACCACGGTTTCGAAAGGCGATTTGATTTTGTTGCGGTATGCCGCAACAGAAAAGAATTCCGGAGAAGTGAGAATTGTTCTGACGACTTCGCGGATGTCGCCATCAGTATTCTTGAAGACGCCGGCGGCGCGCTCAACCAGTGCGGCCGGCGGACTATCACTGACGAAACGCTTGCTCAGTTTGGTGGCAATGAAACGCGCAGTTGAGGGGTGTCTGGCCAACAGGTGAAGGACGCGCAGACCATCATCGATGCCGCCGCCCGCCGGAATCCGGTTACCAAGGACGTTCTTTTCTCCTCGATCGTGTATTCGCGGTCGAAAGACGAATGTCGCGTTCGGGCTTGGGGTTATCGTCCAGCCAGTGAAACATCGAGCGACATCAACAACATCCTGCTGTGTGTAACCTCCATCAACGCCAAGCGTATGCAGCTCCATCAGCTCGCGAGCAAAATTTTCATTCAACCCCGGACGCCGCACCGGGATCTCATTGCCGTCGGCATCCATTCTCGGTGGTCGTTCAGCCTGACTCAGATAATTGTCCAGGTAATAGAGCATGGCGGGGTTTTGAGCGACTCCGATCAGCAGGTCCTGAAACTTCCCCAGAGCGTGCGGGCGTATGACATCACGTTCGTATGATGTGACCATCCACTGTGTCAGATTTTTCGCTGCGAAGACGTTGAAATGGTTGAACCAGAAATCGACCATCACCTCCTGGAGCTGTTTTTCGCTGAACGCGGCTCTCAGCAATTTTGCCTGCTGTAATTCCCGAAGCGGCTGTTGCGGATCGCGTTTCGGCGCCGGAGCCGGCTTCGTGTTTTGCTGAATGCTCGCCGGCGGTTTCATCGCCTGCTGCTCGGGTTCTGAACCGGCAGGCGCGCTCATCTCCGGTTTCGGCATAGCCTCCGGACCTGCCGCCTTCGATTGCCGCAATGTCGCCGACCTTCGGCACTTCAGGAATTGCGGGAGCAGGCGCTGGCGTCGGGGTTGGCGTCGGTGTTGGTATGGAAGGCGAAAACATCTGAATGGTTTCGGGGATGCTCAAGTGAAGCGTGTTGAGCGCCATCAGCGGGCGTGAAAGAAAATCCTCGCTCATCTGCTCCGGGTTGAGCTGTTCGTCCAGATACCGATCGAGACCCATCCGGCGGATGCGCTCGACATCGCCCGGGCGGGGACCGAATCCGGCACGGTTCAGTATGTGCAGTATCCGCTGCTCTTCGTTCAGGATTTCAGCTTTTCCGGAATTCGGAAGAGGAATTATCTTCTCACCCGCCGAGAGCGGGCCCGAAGGAACTGGGTACCGGAGCGGGGCGATAGGGGACCTGTTGGGCTGTTGCTGGGCCGTGTTGGTGGCGACGAATATTGTAAAAAGCAGGATTGCGGTTGAGACTGCAACCGTGCGACGCAGGCAGCGGAGATTCGAAAAGTTCATATCCTCTTTCTCCAAATGACCCTGACGAGTTGCAAGGGATCTTTATTCTATAACGAACCGGGCTTGCGCAACATCCCTGGTGCGCTCCCAGGCATGCACTCCCCGGGTATTGTCAACAGGCAGACGCTGCCCTATCTTAAATGTCTGAAGCAACAAGGGCAGGACTTATGGAGAATTCACGACAGGTTGATGAGAGGGAACAGACCCGCGAGGAGAAACTCTTCCAGTTCGCTCCACTGGAAAAATATTCGTTCAAGCAGCGATTGATCATTCGTGTTGCGGGTGTAGCGCTTTACTGGCTGATTCGAACGATCGGAGTGACATTGCGTTATCGAGTCACTGGATGGGAAAACCATACCGAAGACGCTCCACTGGTATACTGTTTCTGGCACAATCGCATTCCAATTGCGACATATTTCTGGCGTGCTCGCGGCATAGTCGTCATGTCTTCGCAGAGTTTCGATTCGGAGTACATCGCGCGGTTCATTCAGCGGTTCGGATACGGCGCCGCTCGGGGAAGTTCGACGCGGGGGGCGCGATCGGCTTTGATCCAGATGATTCGATCAGTCAAGGCAGGACGCAGCGCGGCCTTCACGGTCGATGGTCCGCGCGGTCCGATTTATGAGGCGAAACCGGGGGCACTGCTGCTGGCGGCGAAATCCGGGGCCGCCATCCTGCCGTTTTCTATCTCGCTCGATCGCTGCTGGCGCCTGCCGAGCTGGGATCGAATTGAAATTCCCAAACCTTTTGCGCGAGTCTTCGTAGTCATCGGAGAGCGTTTTCAAGTGGATGATCCGGACGATCCGCAACAGCAACAGCGGCTGCAATCGGCTCTCGAAGCTCTGCGGGACGAAAGCGACCGGCTTGCTGTTTCTTGACACCCCGGTTGACCATACTTAGAATCGCTATTCATTTCGATATCACGCCATTTTTGGAGAACGAAAAAAGTTGAACCAAGAAGAGATAACCGGCCGGATGGCCTTCCCACAGCCGGCATCAAAAACACGGACGGCTGCCGCGTGCGTTTCCGCGCTAATCCTTCCGGGCCTCGGTCACATTGTGCTCGGAAAGATCGGACGCGGCGCCATCATCGGTTCCGTCATCATAACTATGTTTGTGCTCGGATTCGTCATGCAGGGTCACCTCTTCAAACCCGAAGAGGGGGAATGGTTGACCTGGTTCTTCAGTTTCCTCGATACGGGGATCGGATTGCCATACTTCATCTGTCTAGCTCTCGATTACGGGTTTCAGGTACAGCCTGAACAGGCTGCAAGGGTCACTTTCGAATACGGTAATACCTTTTTTGAGCGTCGCGGGCGCGCTCAATATGCTGGCCGTTATGGATGCCTTCGACATCGGTATCGGGAGGAAGGCTGAAGCACATTTTCTGGCACTCATCCTGTTCGCAGTTCTCGTCTCGATCGCCTTCGCCGTGCTCTCATCCGAGCATTATACGACCGGTGAGAGGGTCCGGTATGGACTGAAAGTCTTCGTCTATTTCGTGGGCATCGGCTTTCTGGTCGCCTGGGTTCTTTATCCTTTGCCGCTATAACTCACCGTCGTCATGAGCGCCATCTATGAATGAATATTATGTGATCGGCGGAGTTGTCATCACGCTGGTTCTGCTGGCGGTCGTGGTGGTCATGTGGCTGGCTTCGAAATTCTTCTTTCGATTCATCAAACACATTCTGATCATTCTGCTGATCGGCGCTGTCGGATCGGGAATTTATATACAGAATGATTCCTCGCAAGGATCCGGCAATCGGAAAACCCGCTTATCTGACCGAAAACGGAAAGTATCTCGGTGTTGTTGAAGGAAAAGGCGAGGACAATCGTCGCGGAGAGGTCTGGGTCGTCCGACCGCCGGGGCGATACCCCGTGATGTACAGCAAGTCGCGTGTCAGTTTGAAGGATCGGCGTGATCCGAAGGATGATCCGAAACCGAATGAATCTCCCTCGTCCTCGCCCAAACCAGGTAGAACCTCGGGCAGGAAAGCAGCTCCAACCGGATCGGCGGCAAGAAAGTAAGGGCACAGCCTCACTGACCCGGCCCCTCAGCTTTACTAATCTGGTCTAACCATTTACGATTACGGTTTATGCCGCTGCACGAAACCGACGCCTTCGTTCTCCGCACTTTTACGCTCAAGGAGGCAGACAAGGTCTGCATCTTCTTTACCCGGGAGACCGGAAAGATCCGTGGCGTGGCGCATGGGGCGCGTCGACTGCGCAGCCGGTACGGGGCGAGCCTGGAGTTGTTCACTGAAGTATCGCTGCGCTATCTCCAGAAAGAGAACAAAGAGCTGGTCTCGGTCTCGAGCTGTGAGATCATCCGCTCACGTTTTTTCGAGGGGATGAGCAGCGAGATTCTGGGCGTGATGCACTATTTCGCCGAGCTGGTGATCGAATTTTTTCCTGATCACGAACCGAATGAAAAAGTATACCGGCTGATCGGAGCGGCATTGGATGCGATCGATACCGCGTCGCCTGCGCAGCTTCCGGCGCTGGTCAGGTATTTCGAGATCTGGATGTTGAAACTTTCGGGGTTTTTCCCTGACTGGCGACATTGCGGATTATGCGGGCGCGAATTGACGCCGGAGCCATCTCGCGGCAGCTCAATCTGGTTGACGAATGAAGGGCTTCCGCAATGTACGACTTGCAGCGGGCAAATGGGGGAAGAGCTGCACGCGGCCGAATGGCGGCTGATTCAGGAGATTCTGACTCAGGCGCCTGCGGCATTTGCAGCCAGGTCGCGCGATCTGCGGGTGGTCAACCCGCTCGGGCAGATCGGGTACGTGGCGACGAGACTGATTAACCGGGTACTGGAACGTGAATTGAAATCTTTTGAAGTACTGGATCGATTGAAACCTGATTAAATGAGTCAAGGAGATAACAAAAACGATGACTAAGAAATACGTCTATCTTTTCGCTGACGGCAAGGCTGAAGGAAGCGGGACGATGAAGGATCTGCTGGGCGGCAAAGGCGCCGGACTGGCGGAAATGACCAATGCCGGCCTGCCGGTTCCGCGGGATTTACCATCACCACCGAAGCCTGCACGGCTTATTACGCGTCAGGAGAGAAGTTTCCTGAAGGAATGTGGGAGGAGGCTCTGGCGGCGCTCTCCACTATCGAAACGTCGACAGGAAAGAAGTTCGGCGGAACAGCGAATCCATTGCTGGTTTCGGTGCGTTCGGGCGCCAAATTTTCGATGCCGGGAATGATGGACACGGTGCTCAATCTCGGCCTCAACGATGAGACGCGCAAGTCGCTGGCCCAACTGACGGGTAACGAGCGGTTTTCGTACGACGCTTATCGCCGCTTCATCCAGTTGTTCGGCAAGATCGTCCTCGGAATCGATGCCGAGAAGTTCGAGCACAAGTTCGATGAGTACAAGAAAAAGCTCGGCGTGAAACTTGACACCGAAGTTGGGGCGGAATCGCTGGCCACACTGATCGATGACTACAAGGCGATCGTCAAGGCTGAGACGGGAGAGGATTTTCCGACCGATCCGCTCAAACAGCTCGAGTTGTCGATCCGGGCGGTCTTCGCGTCGTGGAACGGGCGGCGAGCCCGCGACTATCGCCGCGTTCACAAACTCGACGACAGCCTCGGCACCGCCGTCAATGTCATGACGATGGTCTTCGGCAATATGGGCGAGGATTCAGGCACAGGCGTGGCATTCACACGCGATGTGGCGACCGGAGAGAAAGTGCTCTACGGCGAATACCTGCAGAATGCGCAGGGAGAAGATGTGGTCGCCGGAATCCGCACTCCCAAGAAGATCGCGCAGCTCAAGGAAGAGATGCCTGCCATATACGATGAGTTCGTTCAGGTGGCCGACCGGCTCGAGAGGCATTACAAGGATGTACAGGATCTCGAATTCACGATCGAGCGCGGGAAACTATACATGTTGCAGACGCGCAACGCCAAGCGGACCGGCGCATCGGCGGTCCGGGTCGCGGTCGAGATGGTTGAAGAAGGCGTGATCGACAAGGCGACGGCTGTCCAGCGTGTTGAACCGGCCCAGCTCGATCAGTTGCTTCATCCGATGATCGATCCGAAGGCTGATGTCAATGTTCTGGCGGTCGGTCTTCCGGCATCGCCGGCGCGGCCTCAGGGGCGGCGGTATTTGATCCCGATACGGCCGAAGAGCTCGGCAAGAAGGGTGAGAAGGTGATCCTGGTCCGGACAGAGACTTCGCCTGAGGATTTCCATGGAATGGTTGAAGCGCAGGCGATTCTCACTTCGCGCGGGGGCATGACCTCGCACGCGGCCGTCGTGGCGCGCGGCATGGGCAAATGCTGCGTTGCCGGTTGCGGCGACGTGGTCGTCGATTATGCCAACCAGCAGTTCAAGGTCGGTGAGACGGTCGTTCGCAAGGGTGACTGGATTACGCTGGATGGATCGACAGGCCGCGTCATCATCGGCAAGGTGCCATTGATCGAGCCCGAGATCAGCGGACATTTCCAGGACGCTCATGACCTGGGTCGATGAGTTCCGCAAGCTGGGAGTTCGCGCCAATGCCGATACCCCGCACGATGCCACTGTCGCTCGCGGATTCGGCGCTGAAGGCATCGGACTCTGCCGAACGGAACATATGTTCTTCGAAGGCGATCGAATCGACAGCGTGCGCCGGATGATTCTCTCTTCGACAGAGTACAAGTCTCTCGAAAAGCAGCTCGAAGTCGCCAGAGCCGAAGCGGAGAAGGCCTCGAACGACAGGAAGGCCGCGACCGGGATTCGCGTTCAGGATCTTGAAGCGAAGATCAAACGTCCGAGTGAACTCTATCACGGAGCCCTGGCCTCTCTGCTTGAATTGCAGCGCGAGGACTTCGTTGGAATCTTCCGCGCGATGAACGGCTTCCCCGTAACGATTCGCACGCTCGATCCGCCGCTTCACGAATTCGTTCCCCACGACGACAAGACCCTGGAAGAGCTCGCCGCCAAGATCGATATGCCGGTCAAGGAGGCGAAGGCCCGCGTCGAACAGCTGCATGAGTTCAACCCGATGCTTGGCCATCGCGGCTGCCGCCTCGGCATCGTCTATCCAGAGATCACAGAGATGCAGGCCCGCGCCATCTTCGAGGCCGCCGTCAAGGTCAAGCGGGAAGGCATCGTCGTCAAACCCGAGATCATGATTCCGCTGGTCGGCAATGTGAATGAACTGAAGGCGCAGGCCGATGTCGTTCGCCGTGTGGCTGGTGAGGTATTCGATCGCGAAAAGAGACTGTCGATTATCTGCTTGGAACGATGATCGAACTGCCGCGCGCGGCCCTGACCGCGAACCGCATCGCCGAGGTCGCGGAATTCTTCAGCTTCGGCACCAACGATCTGACCCAGACCGCAATGGGACTCAGCCGTGACGATTCGGGCCGCTTCCTGCCGTTTTATGTCGAGAACAAGATCTTCCCTGATGATCCGTTCCAGACGCTGGATCAGGAAGGCGTCGGCCAGCTCCTCGATATCGGAGTTCAGAAAGGCCGTTCCGTCCGGGCCGACCTGAAGATCGGAATCTGCGGTGAGCATGGGGGTGATCCCGAATCGGTCATCTTCTGCCACAAAGTCGGACTCAATTACGTCAGTTGCTCGCCCTATCGCGTACCGATCGCCCTGCTTGCCGCGGCACAGGCCGCGCTGGCCGATAAGACCGGCGCTTCGGTGGGCACGACCGCTTAACTCCGAAGATTTCAGCGCCAGGTGTGCCAGTAGTCCAACTGGCGCCCCTGGCGTTGAATTGAATGAATTAAAGGTATGGATCTCCGGATCGTAGTTATAGCTGGAGCGGCGTCCAACACCGGCAAGACGACGTTGCTTTGCGAACTGCTTCGTGAGCTGTCGTGCGACGAGCCCTGGGAGGCGATCAAGCTCACCCGGGGCCACCATCGTTCGTGCGGCAAGGATCCGCACGCCTGTTGCGTGGGCGACCTGCTTTCAGATCATCCGATGATCAGATCGGGCAGGGAATCGACCTGGGTCTTTGGCAAGGATACTGGAAGGTACTGGGATGCCGGTGCTGCAAACGTTCATTGGGTGATAGCTACCGACGATCAGGTTGAGGCGGGCATACGGGAAGCACTCCACAAGGTGCGCTCACGCTGTGTCCTTGTGGAAGGAACCAGTCTGCTCAAATATTTTACTGCTTCATTCGCCGTTCTGGCGGTTCGTGCCGATAAGACACAGATAAAACCTTCAGCCAGAATTGCGCTCTCAAAAGGTCTGATCGACGTGGTCTATTCACGAGATGAACTGGACCAGGATGTCGCTCAAGGTGCGATAACCGGTCTTCCGTTGTATCGGGAAAAGACCTGCCTCGCCTCGTCGATGCAATTCGATCGTCCGTCATGAGCTGGCAGGAGACGAAACCGGGAGCGATAGCGACCGGGTAATATCACTATTTCGATCGAGTGAAATTGAAAACCTCGACCTGGGTCTTGCCGTCTTTGGTCTTTTCAAGCCGGGACGTCAGCTTGTCAGGGCTTTCCAGCTTGTAAATCAATTTCGTGTTCGTCTCAGGCGCATCGATGCGTTCGAAGACAGCCTCGTTCTTCGCTGGGATCGTGACTGAGAAGACCATGGGAGACTGCTTGTCCTCCCATGCGATCGATTTCGGACCGAAATGACGCAGGTAAAACTTCAATCCGTCTGGGCTCTTTTCGATGGTCATGAATTCATAAAAGCCTGGCTCGCCGGCTTTGACGTGGCTGAACATTCCGATCATCGTATTGCCTGACGGAGCCGCCCAGATCTCCTTCATCTCTCCGCCCCATTTTTCACACGTCCAGGTGCCGGCCATCCAGCCGAGGTCAGAAACCGAGCCACCAGACTGCGCCACAGCGGATTCGAGACCGATCAGGATAAGTAATACGAGCATCAAAACTGTCGATTTAGCTTGTTTCACTGATTTCATTTATATACCTCGGATGACAATGCCACGAGCATCATTACCAACGTTCGGGAAATAGATCAGTCATTTATCATCAGCGATCTTTTTTTTCAGCCAGGCGATATCGCCAAAATCTTTTTCTCTGCCGGCGGCAACCTTGGTTTTCAATAGATCTCGCATTGACAATATATAGAATCCGATATTATCGACACTGATATGTAATCTGTTTTTCCAAGCCTCATCAAACACTAATCCATCGACTCCGGTAATTAGGTCAATTCTGCATGGCTCAACTCCGATTTGGATGATCAAGTCGGATGAGGTCAGGTCTTCGATAGTCAGTGCCGATACTGGTGCCCCGAATTTAACCAGTGATCTGATCACCTTTTCAGCATTCATTTTTGAATTCCTGATCCTTATATCTATATCTCCAGTCGCCCTTGGTAACCCATGTGCGGCAAGAGCGAAAGCCCCGACAACTATAAATTCAACCTCTTCCTCTTTTAAGCACGACAAGATGTCTTTGTAGTCTTGGTTCAGCATGGAGGTTTTCCTTGAATGACCAGGCGTCGAGTGTGAGTTGCCACATCATACTAATTAGATCATGTGGGGATAAATTCTTTAGACCACGGTCATTTTCTTCCGATCTGAGAGAAAATTTTCTGACAATAATATATCTTTGTCGATCTTTATTCATAATACCCATTTTACAACAGATGACTGGAGTGTAATCGGTAAAAATACCCTTAATACATAGAACCCCATAACCTCGTCGGGGATTTCTACTCTATTGCCAAGTGTTTTTCAATCAATAATTTAAGATTGTCGAAGTCGATCGGTTTGCTGACATAGCCAGTCGCTCCGGCCTGTGTGGCCTCATCTCTGATTGAATCCAGGTCATGTGCTGAGATGATAATGATTGGGATAATCGCGCATTCCGGATCTTCGCGCAGTTTACTTGTGGCCGTGATTCCATCGATACCCGGCAGAGTGATGTCCATCAGAATCAGGTCCGGATGGCATTCACGAGAGCGAATGATTGCCTGCTCCCCGTCCTCCGCCTCAAGTGTTTGATACCCGTGCAGCTTGAGCATCAACTTCAACGCTGTTCGATTATCGTATGAATCTTCAGCAATTAATATAGTTTTCGGTTCTTTCGTCATATTTAAAGACTAAGATCAGGTTAATCTGATTTTACCGGATTATTATAGTACAGGAATTCGCTTTTAAACTGCTCAAAAAATGTATCGTATCCGGTCGTAAAATGGCCAATTACCTTTTCTACAATTGTTAATAGCCGGGACTTTTGCTAGCATAACGATGATGCTGAAGCAGAATATCTGATTATTGACATTCTTAATAATATCGCAATCGATATTTCATCAGGTGCCGGTAGAGCGCATTAAGGAAGAAAAGCGTTAACCGGCGATGAGCGAATCCCCTGCCAGCAACTCCCCCTGCCGACAGTAACTGATGATGGCTGACAACAATGAATATAGTTTAGTAGCGCTGTGTGAGAGCGATGGCCGGATTATTGCCGTCAATCGACATGCACTCCCGTCTGCTCCGGGTTCGAATGGCCCGGCAAATGAGGGGCCGGGTGCGGAGATTAATGCCATTAATTTCTTCGATGGGCTTGAGGGCAATGATTTTGAACACAGGTTTACCGCTTTCGCGCAATCGCAACTTCCGGCAGAGAGATTTTCAGCAATGGTGCGCGGATCGGTATTTGCGATTCAACTGTTCAGAATGGAAGGATCCGGTGGACCGGCGATTCTCATCGAGATGCAGCCTTCGGGTGCGGAAGATGAGCAGCGTTATCTGCTGGAAGCGGGACGCCTTATTTCACGTGTGGTTCACGATTTCAAGAACCAGCTCGGCGGACTTAAGCTTTACATCGCATATCTGAAAAAAAAGTTCTCGGATCAGGCGGAGATCGTTGAAATCGTCGATAAGATTAATTTGACGTTAAACGCCCTGGTCGATCAGTCGATGTTGGTCAGCGCGTTGACGAGACCATTGAAACTTGCACCTGATATGGTTGATCTTTCTGCAATTGCACAAAGTGCGATCGGAGATCTGCAAAAGGCGGCTGAGGAGCGCGGTGTCGGGATCGAATTGCGTATTAAAGAAGGGAATGCTGCCGCATTTTGCGATGCGCAACAAATGCGTACTGCTATAGGCGGCCTGATCGCAAGGGCGATCGAGTCGTCTCCGTCGTCTTCGGTTGTTCACTTGACGATAGATCAGCGAGACGGAAAATCCGTGATCGAAGTTGCAGATGACGGCGAGACGCCGTCTGAGAAGCTGCTTCAATCCATGTTCGATTTCATCGGACCTGAGCGCCTGACAAAATTGTCGCTTGGTCTGGCGATGGCACGCAGGATCGTCGAGTTACACGGCGGGCGAGTCTCGGCCTGCCCTGCATCAGCGCCGGCGACCACCGGTACGGTCCTCTCTCTCGAAATACCGATCAGCATTCACAAGTAGATCGGGTCAGGTATTCGACAGAATCAGACAAACGATTAATATCTTTTCCGGAGAATGTTGCACTTGAAAAGAGAAGAGAAAATTCTAGTTGTGGATGACGAGCCTTCGATCACCGACGGGTTGCGGCTGCTGCTCGGCGCCGAAGGTTATCAAGTGCAGGCTGCATCGAATTTAGGGGAAGCGAAAGCCTTCATCCGTCAGAATGCTTACGATCTGGTGTTGACCGATCTTCAATTGCCTGATGATCCGCAGGGCGGACTTTCGCTCCTGCGGACGATAAAGGAGCTTTCCGCCGGCACCGAGGTCATCGTCATCACCGGCCATGGCTCTGTCTCTGAAGCGGTCGAAGCCACCAAAGCAGGCGCATTCTATTTCGTCGAGAAACCTTTTGAACCCGAACAGATTCATCTTCTGGTCGAAAAGGCGCTCGAGCGGCGGCGCCTGCTCAGCGAATCACAAAATCTGCGCAAGCATTTCCAGCGCCGGGAATTTTCGAACATCATCGGCACATCAAAGGCCATGCAGATGATCTACGAGACGATCGAGAGTGTGGCCAAAAGCGATGCCAATGTCCTGATCATAGGCGAATCCGGGACCGGCAAGGAGTTGATCGCTAATGCGATCCACTTCAATTCGCTTCGATCCGGCCACGAATTCGTCAAGATCAACTGTTCCGCGCTTCCCAAAGAACTGATCGAGGCCGAGTTGTTCGGATATGTCAAAGGCGCTTTCACCGGCGCCATCACTAACCGGACGGGGCTCATCTCGCAGGCCAAAGGCGGCAGTCTGCTGCTGGACGAAATCGGAGAGATGCCGATCGAATTGCAGCCCAAGTTACTGCGAGTGCTCGAGGAGCGCCGGTTTCGGCCCGTCGGTTCCGCCGAGACATTCGAGGCCGACTTCAGGCTGATCTGCGCAACAAATCGCGAGCCTCGCGAAGCAATCAAGGAAGGGCACATGCGCGAGGACCTCTTCTACCGCGTTTCGACGATCACGATCAACGTGCCTCCGCTGCGTGAGCGCAGCGAAGATCTTCAGTTGCTGACGGACTTTTTCTTTACCAAATTCAACGAAAAATACAATCGTCCTCTGCTTGGTTTTTCGCAGGCCGCCTACCAGCGCGTCTTTTCTCATCGCTGGCCCGGCAATGTCAGGGAGTTGCAGAATGCGATCGAACGCGCCGTGCTATTGGCAAAAGGGACCCGCATCGAACCCGAAGATCTGCCCTTTGGAGATCAGGTGAACGAAACAAGTCCGGTCTCGTTCTATGTCCCGCCGAATATGACGCTCGAAGAGATCGAGCGGCTGGTCATTGCCCAGACTCTCGACAGGACTCAGGGCAACAAGCAGGCTGCGGCCCAGGTTCTGGGCATCTATCGGCCACGCCTCTACAGCAAGATCAGAAAATACAAGATCGAGGTTCAAAAAGAGCCCCGCCGTCGAACGAAGAAAGCCGCCAGTGGATCGACTGAATAGTGCCGGGTTATAATCCCGGAAGAGTAGGAGGTACGATGAAGTTGAACAGATTGATGATCGCGATGGCTGGCCTGCTCTGCCTGGCAGGAGGAATGCAGACGTTGGCTCAGGATTCCTCGAAATGGCGGATCACCGAAAAAGAGGTGACCGCGGTCCAGGTGGAGTTGTTTCGCCGAGGCTTTTACAAGGAAAAACTGACAGGCGTTCTGGACCGGCAGACTCGCGATGCCGTCCTGGCTTATCAGGAGAAAAATGGGCTTCAGGTCACGGGACGAATCGACCGCCTGACATATGAAAGCCTTGATTTGACCTATCCCGCTACCGGAAAAGAGGCCGAAAACCTGAGACGCGCCGGTCTTTTGCCGAAGATCGGTTACAGCGTCAAGGACGCAGGTGTTGCCACAGGGCAGGCCATCGGCGGCGCCGCAGGCAAGGTCAGGGAAGGCGCACAGACCGGTCTCGAGAAGACCTGGGATCTCGGGGCAACAACAGTGGATAAATCGAAGGAAGCCGCCTCAGGGCTTGGTAATGCTTCAGTCAGGGGCGCTAAAAACCTCGGGCGCGGGACTCAGCGTGTCAGCACATCATTGATTGGTCGCAGCGACGCTGAAGTTGTTTCGGAAGTTCGGGAATTGCTCGGCCGGAATAAGGAGACTGAGAGATGGGTGGCGACCGTCAAGGACGGAATGGTCACAATCAAGGTCCAGCCAGGTCACAAAGTTGATCTCGGACAAGTCATCTCTGACATCCGCAAGATCGCCGGCGTCAAATCGGTATTCGTCGTAAATCTTTAGTCAGACTCTGACGGGTTCACGGTTGGTGAATGTGGAGGGGATCAGCCCCTGGAGGTCGTTGACTTCGTCCTCTATCTTTTTAAGTTCCTTGTCAATCTCACTGCAATCCTGACTGATCTGTTGCAGTTGATCGTAGGGGATCTTATCGACCTCATCCAGTCTAAGGCTGAGTTTGTTGAGACTTTCCTGCCAGAGCAGGCTCTTTTCCTTAAGGGCAGGTTTTTCGATCGCCTGAAGCTTTCTGGTGATTTCTGCGATCTTTTCGCGCAATTGACCGATCTGGCCTTCTTTCTGATTCTGGTAATCGCGCTGGAGCTGCATTTCAGCTTCAGCCCGAGCATCGCGTTCCTCAGCCTGCCGTCTGAAATAGGTCGCCGCTCCAAGGACGACCGCAATGCCAATCAGGATCAATCCGCCGAGCAGGAAGAGATTGATTTTCGAGGAGCCCTTTGCGGGTTCGGTCTTCCGTTTATCTTCTTTGACTTCACTCCCGCTACTGCCGCCGTCGCTCAGCGTACCATCGTTGTTTGATGACGGAGCTTCAGACGGTGTGTCGATCGGTGAGGTCTGCCTCTTCTCGATCGGCGCAGTCTCATGCGGTGTTGATGGCTGAGAAGTCACATTGGAGCTGTCATCGAAGTCCTCTGCGGCGAAGACGGACGTAATGGGACCGCGGCGATCCGATAGATCGTTGGTGCGGCCTGATTCAGTGCTGCCACGTTGCACAGAGGCTGTAAAGGGGGTTGATTCAGACGGGGGAAACGGAAGCGGCTCGGTCTTTTTTGCGACTTCACTGCCTGCCAGCTTGACCGTTTGATCGGTTGATCCGCTGAGCGGGTCTGTCTTGGCGCCGACGCCCCAGTTTATTTCTGTCGGCGTATCGGGTGATCGCGCCAGACTGTGCGGTTCGACAGTATCGTTATTGGGGAGTGGCAGCCCCGGTCCTGAAAACTGAGCTATCACGACGGTGATGTTGTCTTCCCCTCCACGCTCATTGGCCAGATTGATCAGTTTAGTGCAGGCGGATTTGAGATCGGCCGCCTCGTTGACGATCCCGGCTATCTCGTGTTGATTTATCTTACCCGAGAGACCGTCGCTGCACAGGATCAAAGTATCCAACTGGCAGAGCGTGACACTGTTGACCTCGACATTGACGCTGTTATGCGCGCCGAGAGCCTGCAGGATGACATTACGGTAGCTGTGCGTCTCCGCTTCTTCCTCGGTGATCTGCCCGGCATCGATAAGTTGCTGGACCAGGGATTGATCCTTTGTGATGCGTGCGATATTTCCCCGTCTCAGCAGATATGCGCGGCTGTCGCCTACCTGAGCGAAAAAGACCTGATTGCCGTTGACCGCTATCGCCGTGAAGGTGGCTCCGAGCCCCTTGTGCGCGGGATTGGTCTGACTCTCGTCATTGATCAGAAGGTTGGCCTCTTCGATCGACAGTCTCAGCCGCTCGGGGAAAGACATATTGCCATATACATCGTGCGCCTGAAGTTGCAGCATCCGGTCGCGAACCGTCTCAACCGCCATGCGCGATGCCACCTCTCCCGCCAGAGCGCCTCCCATACCATCCGATACAGCGATGAGCGAGCCATAATAGCCCTGTGAGTATGTCAGCAGCTCCTGCGGCTCTTCATCGCTGGCTGTCCAGCTGTTGCCGGATGAAAGATCGAGGATCAGGAAATTATCTTCGTTGCCGCTGCGCACCATCCCCACATCGGTCTGGGCATAGAGCGCTAGCGTTATGGTTGGGAGCTCGGCCATATGAAAACTAAATCATCAATGAATAATATTTCGACAGCAACCGTTGGCAAGCAGGCCCGTTAAACACAATACTTGCCCGTACTATTAAATCTCACGCTTTCTGCAGCGCGGCATCAAGATCAGCGATAATATCCTCGACGTCCTCGATACCCACAGAGATACGAACCAGGCCGTCGGTGATTCCCAGCCGCACCCGCTGCTGCTCGGGAACTGAGGCGTGTGTCATTGTGGCTGGATGAGAGATCAATGTCTCAACCCCGCCAAGACTCTCAGCCAGAGCGCAGAGACTCACATTATCCAATACTGCGCGCGATGCCGCAAGAGAACCCGTCTCAAAGGCGATCATTCCGCCAAACCCGGACATGAGTTTTTTCGCTCGCTCATGCTGTGGATGTCCGGCCAATCCGGGGTAATAGACCTTTTGGACTTTCGGGTGCTCCGCCAGAAAGGCCGCGACACAACGCCCGTTTTCATCGTGCTGTTTCATCCTGACGGCGAGAGTTTTGATCCCGCGCATAACCAGCCATGAATCGAATGGGGATAAGATGGCGCCGACGGCATTCTGAAGAAAACCCAGCTTTTCAGAATCTTCGGGACGATTCGTAATCGCAACGCCACCGATGCTGTCGCTGTGTCCATTCAGATATTTGGTCGTCGAGTGCACTACGATATCCGCCCCATGTTCGATCGGACGCAGGAAATACGGGCTCATGAACGTATTGTCCACGGCCAGTCTGATATCCCTGTCACGGACGAGGCGACCTATACCATCGAGATCAGCGACCGCCATGATCGGATTGGTAGGCGTTTCGATGAATATCATTCGGGTATTGTCGCGCAGAGCGTTCTCGACATTTATGGCGTCTGTCGTATCGACATAACTGAACTCCAATCCGAACTGTGTCAAAACGCGTTCAAAAAGCCGGTAGGTTCCACCATAGGTGTTCTCCGAGACGATGACGTGATCGCCGGCTTTGAGCAGTCTCAAGACAGTATCGATCGCAGCCATGCCGGAAGCGAAACAGTGCGCCGCATGCCCGCCTTCGAGCGAGGCTATATTTCGCTCCAGTGCCATGCGCGTCGGATTTTGCGTGCGTGCGTATTCAAACCCCTTGTGATGACCCAGCGCATCCTGGACATAGGTGGACGTCTGGTAGATCGGAACCGATACTGCGCCGGTTACCGGATCAGGATCCTGACCCTCATGTATCGCTTTTGTTGCAAAACTCATGACCTTATTAATGTAAGTGCGAACGAAAGATTACACAAGCAAAATATGCCTGTCAGTTATTGCGGAGATGTGACAGTTACTCCCTCGGTCGCGGCGCGAAAGATCCGGGAGAGGCACACTTTCCACCGAGAGGCGACCGATCCGCAAAACGCATTTTCCCTGATCGTTAACTCAATGTCTATCAGTTTTTTATCAGATCATGCGGATTGTCCCGCCAGGGCAGTTTTGAAATAAATTATCGATGATTTCAGCAGACCGCTATATACGCTGATTTCTGTGTCACAATCACTTTCTGGCGTAATAAAACCCGGAAACCATGGTTTAGGTAGAAATAAAAAGACTCGAGAAATGAATGAAACCTAAAGTTATTGCCGTCATCCCGGCCCGATTTGCCTCAACGCGATTGCCGGGCAAGCCACTGCTCGAAATCGGAGGCCGGCCGATGATTCTACATGTAGTTGAGCGTGCGAGGCAGGTCGCTGCGATAGACCGTGTCATCGTAGCGACGGATGATGAGAGGGTCCTGGGTGCTGTCAGGGGAGCCGGGGAAGAGGCCGTCATGACATCGCCGGAGCATCGAACGGGGACTGACAGGCTGGCCGAAGTCGCCGCCGGGCTTGACGCCGACCTGATCGTCAATGTTCAAGGGGATGAACCGTTTATAGAACTGTCGACGATCGAAGCGGCCCTTGATCCGATGCTCCGTGATTCATCGATCGTCATGAGTACGACCAGCGAGCCGATCGAAATAGCTGACGATGCTCTCAATCCGAATGTCGTCAAGGTTGTCGTCGATGAGGAAGGGTTCGCGCTTTATTTCTCGCGCCAGCCGATACCGTACCCTCGTGAGGCGGCGATCGAATACGGTTCGATCGAGGCGGCATTGCGGGCTCAACCGGATTTAATCAGGCGATATGCCAAGCATACCGGGCTCTATGTTTATCGAAGGGATTTTCTTCTGACTTATTCGAAACTGCCGTCGAGTCCGCTCGAACAGCTTGAGACGCTCGAACAGTTACGCGCCCTCGAACATGGATACCGTATACGCGTGGTGCCGGTGGCTCACCGTTCGATCGGCATCGATACGCCCGAGGATCTTGAGCGCGCGAGAAGGATGATCGAGTCGAATGCCTAATCGAGGATTTCGAGCAGGTCTTCGGGCTGTTCCAGCAGGTAATCCGGCAGGGCATTTTCGAGGTCGAGGCGAGGGAAAGGGCCCCAGCTGACGGCCACGGTGGTCATACCGGCGGCTCTTCCTGCCGCGACATCATGGATGCTGTCGCCGACATAAAGCGTTTGCCGAGGCGACCCGTTCATCAACTCAGCGGCCCTGAGCAACGGCTCAGGGTGAGGTTTGTGATTAATCACATCCTCGGCGCCGATCAGGCAATCGAAGAAGCCCGCCATGGCGAAGAGGTTCAGCCCGCGCTCGACACCGGCGCGAATCTTCGATGAGACCACGCCCAGACGGTGCCCGCGGCTTTTGAGGTTTTTCAGCAACGGCTCCACGCCTGCGAACTGCTCGATCATCTCATCGTGCCAACCGAGATTGTAACCGCGATAGACCGGCAGAATCCTCGAACAGGCATCTTCCATATCATGCGGCATCTTCATCCGTCCCTCGGTCACAGCTAGTAAGATCAGGTCCCTGAAAGCGGAGTGGATCAACATCCCGAATGTTCGAATGTAGACGTCGTCCGTGAAGCTGAATCCGAATAATTCCTGCCACGTTGCATGGAACGACCGCAGGATGAGCGGTGTCGTATTGACCAGCGTGCCGTCGAAATCGAAGAGGATGAGGTGGCGGTGGAGGCCGGGCGAGCCGTTCGATAGTATGCGATTGTTCTTCAAGTTTGTTAAACTGCCTTTCCGGTTTACGCGAATTGAAAAGCGATTGTACAGGATTTATATACGATTTGGGGGAGTTTTCAGATGGCCGTAAGGAATATCCTGTTGCTGGGAAACCCGCTGCTCCGGCGGATTTCGGAAGAGGTGACCGATCTGAGTTCGGTCGAGACGCGGGAGATTATTGCCGATCTGGCATCGACACTGACCGATTTTCGCGACCGCCAGGGTTTCGGGCGCGCGATCGCTGCGCCGCAGATTGGCCGCCATCGACGCATCCTCTTCGTCAATATGAACGACGGCACTTTCGGGCCGGCGCCGCTGATCAACCCGGAAATCGTCAATGCAAGCAGTGAGATGATGGATCTGTGGGACGATTGTTTCTCTTTTCCGGATCTCTTGGTCCGTGTTTCCCGCCATGTTGAAGTCGGCGTTCGATATACCGATGAACACGGAGGGATTCAAACGGTCACCGCCCGCGGAGACCTCTCTGAACTGCTCCAGCACGAGATCGATCACCTCTACGGAATTCTGGCTGTCGATCGCGCCATCGACAAAGACAGCTTCGCCCTGAGAAGCGAGGTGGTCAGAAGATGAAGGAAGAAATGTCCACGAAGTTCACGAAGAAAGCACAAAGAGGAATTCATATAGGGAATCAATGATTTTCTATTTTTTCTTTGTGTCCACTTTGTGTTCTTTGTGGACGATCTTCTTCTTTCCTTTGAAGGCGGATTTCTTCAGCTTGCCCAGGAGCTATCCGGTTGATTATAGTTTCTGTTTACCAGACGACTCCGGATACAGGAAAGCACTGATAAGATTATGTCCGACATACGCGTTCGATTTGCGCCGTCTCCGACCGGGTATCTGCACGTCGGCGGAGCGCGCACGGCTCTTTTTAATTGGCTCTTCGCCCGCAAAATGGGCGGGAAGATGATCCTCCGCATCGAAGATACGGATACTCAGCGATCAAGCGAGGAGATGGTCAGAGGAATCCTCGAGGGGATGGCCTGGCTCGGCCTTGACTATGACGAGGGCCCGTTTTTCCAGTCCAGTTATGTTGAACAACATCGCGCGGCTGCCAATCAGATGCTGGACAGCGGCTGGGCTTATCGCGATTTCACGCCGAAGGAAGAACGCGACGATTCAACCATCAAGCAGCAGATCGCCGATGCTGCCCGCCAGCCGAAGGCCCTCAATCCATACCGTGATCTGGGACGCGAGGAATCGGATGAACGCGCCGCTACCGGCGAACCGTTCGTCATCCGTTTCAAGGTCCCCGAGGAAGGTAAGACGTCGTTCGATGACGCCGTATACGGCACGCAGGAGCGTGATTACAAGGACATCGAAGACCTGGTTCTGCTTCGATCCGACGGGCATCCGCTCTACAACCTCGGTGTGGTCGTGGACGATATCGAAATGGGCATCACGCACGTCATTCGAGGTCAGGACCATATTTCGAATACCCACAAGCAGATTCTGATCTATCAGGCGCTCGGCAAACCTGTGCCGAAGTTCGCCCACCTGCCTCTCATACTTGCGCCGAACAAGGGCAAACTCTCGAAACGCAAGCACGGTGAGATCGTCAGTGTGACGACCTATCGCGATGCCGGCTTTGTTCCCGATGCCTTCGTCAACTTCCTGGCGCTGCTTGGCTGGGCGCCTGACGATGAATCTGTGCGCGATCGCGAGATATTCAGCCGTCAGGAGCTGATCAATTTATTTACTCTCGAAGGCATTCACAAGTCGAATGCCGTCTTCAATTTCAACGAGGGCGATGCGCGCAACTGGACCGATCAGAAGGCGCTCTGGATGAATGCGGAATACATCAAGACCATGCCGCTTGATCAGCTGATGCCGATGGTTATCGCCGAACTCAAAAAAACACGGCTCTGGCGAGATGAATTTGCCGTGGAAAAGAAGGCATGGTTCGACCGGACCATAGACCTGATCCGCGAACGCTTTCGCACGCTCGCAGATTTCTCGACATACGGTCGCCCCTATTTTGTCGACGATCTGAGTTTCGAATTCGACGAGGCGGCGGTGAAGAAGAACCTCCGGAAAGATCCGGCATTGATGACTCTGCTGCCTGAACTGGCAGATCGATTCGCGGCACTTGAAGAGTTCAGCCATGACGCCACCGAAGCGGCGATGCGCGCTTTTGCGGATGAAAAGGGCGTCAAGGCAGGACTTTTGATCAATGGCGCGCGCACCGCTCTGACCGGGCAGTCGGTCGGGCCATCGATGTTCGATGTTATCGTGGCCGTTGGACAGGAGAGGACCGTCGCACGTCTCAAACACGCCGCGATAATAGTTAACTGATGTTACGCAGTGATATTTTCAGGAAATTCCTTGATCTTTCCCGAACCCGCGAAGCGGGTGGGCAGCATATAGACCGGGGTGAAGCGAGGCCTCCAGGCCGAGCGGAACCCCGGGTATCGGCATCATAATTTCAGCAAGCCCATGAAATGGGCGACAGATTTCCCATTGCAGCCTGCTTGTCCCGTCCGGGCTTTCGCCCACTTCGTGGGCTTTGTAATTCCGGTGGAACGTGACCTGGGGTTCCGCTCGGCCTGACGGCCTCGCTCCACACCCAGGCTTTATTCTATCGCCTGCGTTGCAGGCTCTCAGAAGAACATGTTTGAGCAATCCCAAAATTCATCAAATCGATTTTTAAGGATTTTTCCGCGTAACATAAGTAGTTAACTGAAGAATGTTCAAAAGAATTCAGGTATTAAGCCACGAATGAACATGAACAGACACGAAAGATTTTCCTGATCAACGGCCGGCTGGTAATTTGACGCGAATGTATTTTCTTGAAAATCCGTGTTCATTCGTGGTCCGGATTCCTTGCATCATAATCTCGGACAGGTATGTGTCGTGGTGTGGCTGTATGTGAAAAGAGCTTCATTATTGCTGCTCACGTTGATGCCAAAATTACTGCCCGAAATTGAAATCCCGACATTGCAGAGCGTTCCTATCAAACAGGTCTGGACATTAAAGGCCACGGCTGCCGAGCAGGTCGGTGGTGTATTGTTTCCGCCAATATAACCGGTTGCCGTCATGCTTCGTTTTTCGATGGTTCCCAACGAATGCCAAAACAATGATCCAAGTGTCGGGATAGTATCCAATATCAGTGGTCCGTTCTCGTATTGTTCTTCATCCAGAAAATTTGCATCGCATGTCGCGTTGCAGGAACGATCAACTTTGCAGAAGCTCTGGATGGAAGAACTGCCTCCGTGTGTGCCGAAAATATGACCGTTCGAGTTATTGTCCGGTTTTTGTACCGGGTTGGCATAATAAATCTCTTCGAGGCAGAAATTTCCTGAATCAAATATCGTTCTGCCGCCGCCGCCGCCGGATCTGTCATAAAATCCGCCGCTTCCATCCGAACTGCAGGTTGGCAGAAAACTGTTCCAATTGTAGGAGGGATCCTGACAGCATTGTGTCAGTGAAGTCGCCCCTGCGGGACAGCAGATGCCCGAGTAATCGCAACCGCCCTGATCAGCGTAAAGCAGGTTAGCGCCGGTTTCGCCATCCAGACGGTCGAGTTTGAACAGAGTCGGCCTGGCGCCGGGTTGCGCACCTCTTTTGCGGGGATCGGGCTCGCCGGGATCAGCCTGGTCTTGTCCGTCCGGTTTGGGCCGTGAAGGTGATCCGCTCCCTTTTCCGACCGGTTTTCTGCCGCCGGCTCCGAACGCGGGGCGACTCTCACGCGATAACTTTGTCAGAGCCCCGCCGCTTCCCATGACCAGATCGAGATATTCCATGCTGCCATTCGAGGTGGTTTGTGCAGGAGAATGATGGAGAACCATCGCTTTATATGCTTTTTCCCTCCCGTCCAGCCGGACGCGAACCTCGTATGACGTGAATTTATTGACATCGCTGTAGGCTGGTCCGCCGGCCTGGAGGAACTGACCGATCGTCATCGTGTTGGAAGGGATATAGCGGCCGCGAACCCATTTCGCTTCGTATGTCAGAAATTCCGTCGGGTCCTTGTCGCTGCTGCGGACATATGACGTAAGCTGGACGATCTCATCGGTCGGCGCCGTGACCAGATCGAAGTATCTTCGATTGCGAATCTCGTCGATCGAGCCGGTATACATGTTAAAGAGATATATCTCGATATCGTCATATGGCACGTGTTCACGCTTGTTTTTCAATGCCTCCTGACGATTACCTGCGGAATGATAAAACTGTAGTTTGATGTAAGCCCTCCGCACCCGGTCATCATTGGATTGTACACGGCCCTCTGAGTCTGAATTGACAGTCTCCTGCTGGACGGGAATTCCATTGCTCATCCCATCAGTCGAAATCAGGCAATACAGAAGCAGGGTGACGGAAACCTGCGTTATGCCGCGCAGTATTGATGGATTGATCTTCATTCGGAGCTCCTTTGATTTTTGGTTGACGGGGATGGCCATCACGCCGGCAGCGTTGAGTGTGGATGATTTAAAATCGGGACTACTTTTCCATTTCTCTGTCGATGATCTTGCGAAAGGTCTGAATCTCGACCGCTCCCGGAAGGCTGCGTCCGTTGATCACGAAATATGGAGTTCCCCTGAGGCCGATTCTGCGGGCTTCCTGCCGGTCGCGCTCCACGACTTCGGCAGAATGCGGTGATCTGAGGCAACGGCTGAACCGTTCGCGGTCGATGCCGGCGGATGAGGCGATCGATTCCAGCCCGGAGTCAGAAAGATCATCGGAGACGAAGACCCTGTCGTGAAAATCCCAGAATTTTCCCTGCTCGCCGGCACAGACCGACGCACGCGCGGCTGCCAGCGCCCTCGGATGTCCAGGGGATGGACTGTGCTTGTATACGAGTGCGATCCGATCGCCGTAGGTACGCAGCAGTTCATCCATCGTGGCAGCGGCTTTGCGGCAGAAAGGGCACTGAAAATCGGAAAAGACCACGATCGTTACCTCTGCATCCTTGCCGCCCCTTCGAGGGCCATCCTGATCGACCATCAGAAACGGAAGTTCAGGCTCATCCAGGTATATCTCTAATTTCGTATTCTTCTTCAACTCTTCGACAGACTCTATGTAATGCGACATCTTCAGATTCGTCTCGATATCGAGTCTGATGCGCTCCTTTACTTCGCTTTCGTCCAGAGCGCTCAGGGCATCGCCGTATTCCCTGTAGGCATCATCTATCCGGTCGGACGGGATATCGAGAGTTGCCGGGAAGAGCGAGCGTTTGAACGCTTCGACCGACATCCCGCGCCGGCGAGCTTCAGTCTCGAGAATCGATTTGGTGATCAGCGCGTCGAGCGCGTTTCTTCGCATTTCATAGATCTGTTTCTGCAGCAGGTATAGTCTATGGCCGAGCATCTCATCGACCTCCCGCTGAGTTATCGCGCGCGAATTATCGATGACGGCCAGATTGCCGTCACGGCCTGGTGTCTGGCCGAATAAAGGCTGATGGAAGATGAGCGGGGTGGCGAAAGCGATTGCAAACAAATAGATCGAGTTTAATCTCATTCGCACTCCTGTCTTGAACGAAGCTCCGGCCGGTCCGTCATAAACCGGACACAAACCGGGCCCGTTCAATGGTTAACCGGCAGTTTCCAAACTGCTTTCAGATGTCAGCGATGAGAGTATGCCGTGGGTGATCGTGTAGAAGTCCATCTACCAGATTTGGCTTCCTGATGTCAATTGAATTAATCAAACTGTGGAGGTATGCCTCAAAAACCTGCCAGGAGGCGACTTTGAGGCCTGCCTGCGGCGTTGCGCATGGCGCGGGAGATGATGGGGGCGGGGCCTCCGCATTCCTTGATCACTTTTTTAAGGAAATCATCCTGGATTCGCCTGAGGTGTGGGACATTGCGACCTTCGGCCATATCGTAGATAGCGAAGAGCAGAGGTCCTCGATTGCGTGTATACATGATTCCGGCAAGTGCGGCGACTCCGGCGTCGGTGCTGAAGAGGGTGCCTGTCTTGGCGATCACGCTGCCGGCGAATTTTCCTTCGCCGAAGCGACCTCGGAGTGTTCCGGCGTCGATGCCGGCGACGGCCATGACCGAACCGGGATTGAGATTGTTGGCCGACAGCCACTGGATCATCGATCGCAGCATTCTGACCGTATCGAGAGGCGTGATGCGATTAACCTCGAGTCCCGATGCGAAGGAGATATGAATGGATTCGGCCGGCACTCCGACCTTATCGATCAAAAAGCGCTGCACGCCGAGCGGGCCGCCGACGTGGGTCCCGAGCATCTCCGCCATCGCGTTGACGCTGTGAGCGTTGAGATATTGAACGATGTTGAGTAGGGAATCGGACTCAACTGTGACCAGGTAGCGGCCACGCGGAACATAGCCGGCGAAGCTTTCGAACCTGGTCTCGTTGGTCATGACGATACCAGTATTACGACGAAAGACCTGAGCCGAGACCCGCACGTCGGAATTCTCATTGCAGATGAAGTCGCCGACCACGATCAGGCTGCCGCGAACGCGGCGAATGCCCATTTTCCTGATCGAGTCGCCAACCTTCCTTGCATCAGCCAGTGAAAATGATGGATCGCCTCCGCCCAGCAGAATCAGATCGCCGTTGAAGTCGCCCGTGAGAGGATCGATCTCGCCATCGCCGCGTAATTCCGTTCTGAATCGGTGGTCTCGCCCCAGCCGGTCGAGGGCAGCCAGTGTGGTCGCCAGCTTGGTGACTGAAGCAGGATTGAATTCGGCGCTCTCGTTGAGCAGGGCGATTGGTTCTTCTGTCTCGAGCGATTCTATATAGATGCCGTGTTGCCGCCAGTCCCTTCCTTCCGCAACCAGTCGGTTAACGTAATCATCCAGCGCGACCGGGGCCCTGTATGAGGCGAGCTTCGCCGAAAAGCCGTCCGAAAAAGAACGCGCCATATTGGCGTCGTCGATCGGCAGCGGGCCGCAGCCTGCTAAAAGCAACAAAAATAGCGGGGCAAATTGTTTAAGCCTCATAACATTTAATATCAAGCCGTATCAAGTCGGAATTCTATGAGGTGCAGGGATTTTCCCTGCAGTGAAGTTCGCAGCGGGACTTGCTAATCTTAATAGCAGTGATAAATTACATCCAGTAAAAAATGAAATCAAGCGGGAATTGAAGTTTTCAATAGAGCCGTGCATCGAGGCTTCGGGAGCAGATGGTCAATGAAGAAATCGTTTGTCCGCATGTCGATATTGTTAGTTTCGGCTTTTTTCTGCGTATTAATAGGATACGTGGATGAGCCGAAAGTCGCGGTTATCGCGCAGGCGAGCATCCCTGCGCCTGAATCGGTGCTCGGATTCAGGATCGGCGAGGACAGAAAGCTGGCAAAGTGGGAGAAGTTTCTGGCTTATTACAGGCAGCTTGATGAAGCCAGCGATCGTGTCCGGCTGGAAGAGCTTGGCAAGACCACGCTTCGGCAACCATTCGTTGTACTGACGATCTCATCGGCTGAAAACCTGAGACGGCTGGATGAGATCCGTGAGATTCAGCTGAGTCTGTCCGATCCGCGGCGGCTGGGCGGCGACGATTCCGCGGTTGAGGATTTGATCAGGCGGGGCAAGACTGTGGTTGTCATGACCTGCAGCATTCATTCGACGGAGGTTGGCGGCACATTTACGGGAACTGAGCTGGCCCACAGACTGGCCTCCGGGAACACTCCTGAGATCACTCAGATTCTCGATAACGTTATTCTGCTGTTGGTTCCGTCGCTCAATCCGGATGGGACTGACATCGTCGCCGACTGGTACGAGCAGACGCTCGGAACGCCTGCGGAGGGGACACCCCCGCCAAAGCTTTATCATCATTACACAGGACACGATAACAACCGCGACTGGTATGCTTTTACCCAGGTCGAGACGCAATTGACTGTAGACAGGATATTGAATGTCTGGCGTCCGCAGATTCTGCACGACATCCATCAGATGGGGGGAGCGGGGGCGCGATTCTTCGTTCCGCCCTACATCGATCCCTGGGAACCCAATATCGATCCTGCGATCACGGCCGGTGTGACGGCGCTCGGCGCATCGATGGCATGGGAGCTGACCGCTCAGGACAAGGGCGGCGTGGTGCTCAACGGTATCTTCGATGCGTGGACTCCTGCTCGGGCCTATGCCCATTACCACGCAGGTTTGCGCATTTTATCCGAGACGGCGAGCGCCCGCCTGGCGACTCCGGTCTCGGTCAGTTTCGATGATCTCGGCGCCGGCCAGAATTACGATGCCAGGGTTGCGACCTGGAACTTTCCGAAACCCTGGCGGGGCGGCAGGTGGGGAATGCGCGAGATCATCGATTATCAGAGCGCGGGAGCGATGGCGCTTTTGCGCCATGCGGCTGTCAATCGCGAGGTTCACCTGAGGAATTTCTATTCGATCAGCCGCAGGGCGATCGAAGCCAAAGGCGGGCCTTTTGCCATTCTGCTGCCCGAGCCCGAGCTGCCCAAATCGCTGGCCGACGCCTTCAGCCGCCTCAATGCAGGTCTCAGGAACGTAACCGGGACCGAACAGCAGAAGCATGAACAGAGTGAAGAGCTGGTCAATACCATCACCAGCGAGCCGTCATCGACCGATGAAGTCAATTATTATTACAAAGCGGAAGGTCTCGATCGACTGCTGGCGATTCTCAAGCGCGGAGGAGTCGAGGTCATGCGGGCGACCAACGGTTTCGCGGCTGACGGACGGAGCTACCCGGCCGGGACTCACATCGTTTACCTCAAACAGCCGTACGGCGCATTCGCGAAGATGCTGCTCGAACCTCTACGCTATCCTGATCTGCGTGAATATCCTGGAGGCCCGCCGAGGCGACCGTACGACGTTACTGCGCACACACTGTCATTGATGATGAACGTCAGGGCGGTCAACATCAGTAAACCGTTCGAGGTTGAAAGCCGGCCCGAACCCACGGCACTGGTTATCCAGTCGCGTGTCAGGCCAAATGCGGGAGTTCGCGTCGGCCTGTACAGGAATCATTTTCCGTCAATGGACGAAGGCTGGACGAGATGGGTCTTCGATCAGTACCGGTTTCCGCACGCCCAGCTTCTGGATGCGCAGGTTCGTGCGGGCGGGCTCGACAAGTCTTTCGATGCGATCATCATTCCGGATCAGACGCTGGCGGCTCTGGTCGACGGACTGCCGGCGGTTCCGGCACAGGGCGGCGCCGGAAATCGTGCAGGCTATCCGGCGGAGTATGCCGGCGGACTCGGAGATGCGGGAATCAAGGCGCTCAGGGAGTTCGTCGAGGCGGGCGGAACGCTGATCACTCTCAACAGGGCATCTCAGCTGGCCATCGACAGACTTGGCGTTCCGGTCCGCGATATTTTGCAGGGGGTGCCGGTGAAGGACTTTTACTGCCCGGGGTCGATACTCAATCTCAAGGTCGATACCGGCAACCCGCTTTCATTTGGCATCGAGGGCGATTCGATAGCATGGTTCGAGAGCAGCCCGGTCTTCGAGGTGCTTGACGAATCGAAGGTCCAGGTGGTGGCGCGGTATGCGGGTGACGAGAGCCCGCTGCTCAGCGGATGGATACTCGGCGACAAGATGATTCGCGGCAAGGCCGCGCTGGTCGAAGCCAGACTGGGGAAGGGGCGGGTGGTCATGTTCGGATTTCGTCCTCAATACCGGGGCCAGGCGCTGGCGACGTTCCCGCTTCTTTTTAATGCCCTGCTCACCAGTCGCGCAGAGTAGGTCTTCAGGTTTGAAATCGTTGCCGGGTTCCAAGTGCGATGTAGCGCATGATCTGGTGGTGGCGAGAGGCAAGGGCCACCAGGGCATTGCGCGCCACCGGTTTGAAGGCCAGCTTTCGCAGTGACGAACATGCCCTGAACCTCCAGCCGAATTGTCTGCCATGAATCCTGCGATATCTTTCCGACAGCGCATCGAAATTGCGGACGCCTTCAGCAAAGCCTTCAGTGATGACCCTGGCCGCGAGTTCTCCGCTGGTCAGAGCCAGCAGGATGCCGCTTCCTGTGAATGGGTCGATGAATGCTCCCGCATCTCCGATGGCGATGACGCCTTTCATAGAATACTGGCGGCCAAATGTGACAGGACCCGTGCCGAGCCATTCGCCGTCAATCACGGCTGATGAGAGGCGACGGCCGGCAGCAGGGTTCGATCTGAGTGTCAGATCGAGCAGCTTTTCCCGATCACCGCGGGCCTGCAGCAAAGTCGCTTCAGTGGTCAGAAAACAGAGATTGGTTCTTGGTCCGCCCTGGTCCTCCTCGATATCGGACAATCCGCCATATCCGTCGGCGAAGAAGAAGAGCTCGCCGTTTTCGCCGAGCCCCTGAACGTTCCGCAGGTGGACTTTGCAACCGAAGAGGCGAGAACCGTCCAACCTCGAGACTGGTTGCCGGATTTTCGACGAAAAGGCGCCGTTTCTTCCTGAAGCATCGATGATGATCGGAGACGAGAACTTGTGATGACCTCCATCGGAATCCCTGCCTTCGATGCACCAAAGGCCATCGCGGCATTCGAGTTCAGACGAGACATGGAATCCTTCGCGGATGTCGACGCCCGATTCACGCGCGCGTTCCAGCAGAATCAGGTCCATTCGCGCACGTGACAGGCCGATCGCGTGAGGATGACCGTCGGCGATCCATTCCATCGGAATGTCGATTCCACGGCCATCAGGGGCGTAAAGCGTCCAGCGCCTGATGAATTTCGCACCTGCATCCAGCATTCGTTCACGCACTCCGAGGCGGTCGAAGAAGTTCAGGCACTCGGGTGTGATGAACTCACCGCACAGCTTTTCACGCGGGAATCGGCTCTTTTCGAGCAACAGAACATGGTGCTGACGCTGAGCCAGTAACGCCGCGGCAGTTGCGCCGGAAGGCCCCGCACCAATTACGATCACATCGTATTCCATTTTTTATTCAACGATTACAGCAGAATCTGTTTCGCGCCAAGGCTGCGGGCGATCTCTTCCGCCCGTTCAGCCAGGCTCGGGGCCATCTTCACGGCCACCAGAAAACCTTCGCTTTTGAGCCGGTTGATTTTGTGAATCGGAACATCATGCCTGATACGTGGATTGGTCGAAGCGAGGATTGCTCCTGTCATCGCGCCAATGATGGCCCCGACCAGAACAGCGATAATGGCATGATTGAACAGGCCGCCGAGCGCCCTGATCGACAGGATGTCGGATGAATACAGGAAAATTCCAAGCATAAGTATGGTTGCGCCGCCGATCATGGCGCCCGTGACTGCGCTTCTCGAGACAGGCGACAGGGTTTTGGAATCAACTACCGGCATGACTGTAGCCTGACGCTGATGGTCATCAATTTCGACGCGCAGAACCGTCGCCTCAGAGGTGTCGACACCCAATGCGCCTAATCGATCAAGCAGTTCGTTCGCACGTTCCTCTAACTCATACAAAGCGACCAGCCAGATATGTTCCTTGATCTGTGATCCATCCACTTGACCTGTCATCCTCCTTTGGCCCCTTTGGACTCTTTTCCGGGCGTTTCACGGTGTTTGTTGGTATAATTGGTTCGCTTTCTTTTAAGAAGCTACTGCGAAGCCCGAAGGCTGTCAACCATGTCGAGTTCCCCCGGCCATGACTTTGGCCAGGAAGCAACCTTTACGCGGGGAATAGCGTCAGAAACCCGGCCCGGACTGGCTGTGCAGGCCAGTAGAAAATGAAGTGAGAAAGATGGAGGCATCATGAGGAAATTAATTCGTATCGCGCTGATCTGCTGTCTGATCGCAGGCTTTGTTAAGGGCGGCGGCGCACTTGCGCAATCCAGGGAGAGTGTCGGGCCATCGAAGGCGACGGCGCCCGCCGCGCCTGGCGCTACTGATGACTTGTTTAAACTGTTGCCGGCATCAGATCTGATCGCCACGGTAGACGTCGGAAGGGCCTTCAATGAGCTGCTTCCACAACTGGCCAACCTGTCGGTCGGCGGCGTCGACAAGCTGGCCGCGCAGATCAGGGACTTCACCACCCAGACGGGCATCGATCCATCGAAGGTTCAGAACCTCGTCATCGGGCTCAATCTGAGCGGTATGCAGGCCAATGGCGCGATCATTGTGAGCGGGCTCGAAATGGATCCGGCGGGAGTCGAGAAGGCGATGGGCCTCCTTAAAACCGAGTTCAAGACCTCGGATTACAACGGCATTCGGATCTACAATATGGTCTCGCAGGTCAAGGCTCCGTCCGCCGGCCCGCTCTCGGTCAAGACCGATGAGACGGCCCTCGCCATGATCGGTGGGCAGAAGCTGGTCTTCGGTGATCTGAGCGCGGTCAAAAACGTGATTGACATCAATGCCGGAGCTGCCAGGGGTGGGATCACTGACGCCATGCTCGGCTCACTTAATGAAACCGATCCGTCGCGACTGCTCCGCTTTGCCCTCAATATACCTGAAGGGCTCCGCCCAGGAGGCGAGCAGCCAGGGCGACCTCTTCAAGGCCGTCTCGACCATCAAGATGATCCTTGGAACGTTCGACGTGGCCGGCGATCTCAGCCTCTCGCTCGATACCATTATTCGAACGGCTTCGGCCTCAGAAGCGACTGAACTCGAGACCGGACTCAAGGGCCTGGTCGGACTTATTCGCGGATTTCTGGGCGGAGGCGATCCGAAGATGGACCTCTTCGGCAAACTCCTCGATCAGGTCAAGGTCGGATCGAATGCGGCTGATGTCTCGTTTTCGATTTCATTACCGCGCTCGCTTATGAACGAATTCACCAAAAAGCCTGATCAGCCTGCGGATAAGAAATAATCAACAAAGTTAAACATGAATCTTCGTCACTCCACCGAAGATGAAAAAGTCCCGTATTATCTCCGTGATCTCTGAGTCTCTGTGGTTTAATCTCACCACAGAGACTCAGAGATCACAGAGATAATACAGACCATTGTCAGGGCAGGGCACAAAGAAGCACGAAGAGATAACCGGTTTTGGTTTCTCCTTCGTGCTTTTTTGTGTTCTTGGTGGATGTTTTACTACTGTTGAACCGGAGTATCCGCGGAAGCGAGGAACTTGTCGATCCGATCCTGATAGATTTTGATCTTGCCGTCTCTTTCGTAATTGATGCGTGCCGTTTTCAGGTAAGCTTCAAGAGCGGCAGTCTGACGTTCATTGAGCAGGCTTGTACGGATATTGTTTCTTTCTGCCGGGAGCGCCGAGAGATCGGCTTCGGTCCGTTTGGTTGCGGCGAAGATGAGATAGGAAGCGCCTATCTTGACAGGGTTTTTGACGACCTCGCCTTCCTTCAACGAATAGAGCGCGGTTCGAGCCTGGTTACCGGACTGCAAGCCGCCGGCGGATGAGCCGGGAAAGCTGTAGTTGTTGAAGTTGGTGTCCGTCTTGACTTCGAGTCCTTCGGCCTTTGCAAGTCGTTCGAAATCAGCGGCGTTCGCCGACCTCCGGACGATATCCTGGGCCTTCGCCAGTGCAAGAGTCGGTTCTTTTTCCTGGCGCAGCTTGTCTTCAACCTGGTTGCGGGCCTGGTCGAAATTCAATGGCTGACCGTTTTCGATGATCTCGACAGGTTGTGGTATGGCCTGTCCGCCCGGGATGCTCACCTTATCCCCGATTTCGCCCTTTTTGAGCGTGGCGACGGCTTCCTCGAAGGCCGGGTTGCTGGCGCGGCCGGCGCCTTTGCCGAGATCGGGCAGCGGATCGCCATTTTTAAAGAACGGAGTCGTTTTGAGCATCGTTCCCGGATTGACCTTCAGTTCTTTGGCGATCTCTTCGGCGGCTTTGCGAAGATCCTTGTATTCGGTCGCTTTCTCATAAGCCTTGTCGGCCAACTGTGAAGCGTACTGGAACGATTTGTTGTTGGTCAGCGTCGCCTTGAGCGTGTCACGCATCTGCGCGAAGGGGACATCACGCTGCTCGGTGACCTTCATGAGGTACCAGCTTTGACCGTCACGAAATGGGCCGTCGATCGCTCCGACGCTCAGTCCATTGGTGTACGGGCGCTGACGCCAGTCGCCTGATTTGTTGGCATCTTTCTTTACCCAGCCGATGTCGCCTCCGACGGCCGCAGATTTATCCTGTGAATTGCCCTTTGCCACCGCGGCGAAATCTTCGGGCGGCGTTCCGGGAACGCCTCGAATCCGGCGATTCAAATCGTTGATCTTGCCCTGAACGGTGGCTTCGTCATCCGCTGTCAGTACGTTCAACTTGATAATGCTGGCGCGGAATTCGACCTGCTTGCGGTTCTGGTATTCCTGCTTCAGTTCTTCCTCGGTAATTGGCACGATTTTCGCGACATCATCGGTCGAGATGAAAATGTAATCGACCTTGCGAGTCGCTTCGGTCGCCTTGAATTCGGCCTTATGGCTCTCGTAATAAGATTTGAGATCCTCTTCGCTTGGATTGTATTTTTCCCGAATCTTGTCGAGATCGACCGTGGCGTAAGCGACCTCGACTTTGGTGTTGTCACGCTTGAATTTCTCCTCGATATCGCGATCCGAAACCTGAATCGAGGATGAGAGGAAGCTGCGCATCTTTCGGGCACTGATTTCAGCGCGTCGATCCAGTTCGTATTCCGAAACGTCCTGTCCCTGCAGCCTCAGGCGGCGCTTGTATTCCTCGGCGCCGACCCATTTCCCGTCCATGTCGATGAAATTGCGCCTAATGGTGTCGGAGACTTCTCGATCGGTCCCGGTCAGGTTCAATTCCTCGCCTTTATCGATCATCAGACGATTCGAGATCAGCTGGTCGAGAACCTGTTTGTCCATGCCCAGCGCCTTGAGCGTCGACATCGGCAAGGCATTGCCTCGTCCAAATGTTGATGCCATGTTCGCAAGGGCCAGGCGATATTCCTTGAGCTTGATCTCCTTCGATCCGACCGTGGCGATGACTGTGTCATCCTCGGCCGATGAGCTGTTGAACGATCCTGACGGATCGAGCGGCGTGTTCGGAATGTAAAATGCGATCAGACCGATGAGCAGCAGTCCGCAGAAGGCCAGCAGCAGAAAATTGCGCGAGCGCTGAAATTTAGTGAAAAAGCGTAGCATAGTGCTGTTTACTCCAACATTCTGTATGGAATTAGTGCGCCGCAATTGTGGGGCTGCAGCGGGCAACTGAGAAAAGGGAATATTAACGGAGCTTGCGGTTTAGTTCAAGGAGTAAATCATTCTCCACTTGCCGCGAGAGGTTGAAATCGACCGGCGCCGCGTTTGAGAAAGCCCAGAAACTCCTGTTTATCTCGAGTCAAACCTGGAAATTTCGCCAGAATCGCGCCGTCAGAATCGACGATGGCGTAGAGCGGCAACGCGACAGTCTGGAATTTATCGGCCTGCAACTGGCCGTTCTGCTCATCTTCGAGAGTTTCACGATCGGTGTAGAGTTCAGCGAGCACGAAATTCTCGAGCTCCCGCCTGATCTCCTGATCGGTGAACATATTGCTTTCCATCCAGCGACAGTTGGTGCAGGTGACGCCGGTGAAGTTGAGAAATACGGGTTTATTATCGGCTTTTCCTTTTTTCAGGGCGTCATCGTAACTTGCCAGCCATGCTCCGTGTGAGCTGCCGACGGATGATAGGGCATTGGCAGAGACCGTTTGCGGGGGCGGCAGCATGGCTTCCCATTCGCCCAGGTTCCCGCCGAAGAGGCCTGTCAGAAAGTAGAATGCGAGACCCAGAAAGAAGGTCGCCGAGAGCATGCGGACGACGCTCAGTCTCTGCAACGGCGAATCGTGCGGCAACTGGAATTTGCCGAGCAGGTAGATGGCGGTGACGACCGAAATAGCGATCCAGGCGGCGATCACCAGGTTGCGCGAAACCGTATTCCAGCCCCAGACCAGATCGACATTGCTCAGGAACTTGAAGGCGGCGCCCAGTTCGAGGAAGCCCATGACGACTTTGACGCTGTTGAGCCATCCGCCCGATTTCGGCATCGATTGCAGCCATTTCGGGAAGAGCGCGAGAAGGAAGAAGGGGAAGGCGAAGGCCGTTGAAAAAGCCAGCATGCCGACGGCCGGCCAGAACCATTCACCCTGCGTCACTGCCACCAGCACTGTGCCGACAAAGGCCGCTGTGCAGGTGAATGATGTCAGAGTGAAGGTCAATCCCATGAGCAGCGTCGCCGCCGTCGTCCCCGATTGCGATTTCGAGTCGAGTTTCGTGATCAGACCCGTCGGCAGCCGGATCTCGAACATCCCGAAAAGATTGAGCGCGAAGACGACGAAAAGTGTCGTCAGGAAGAGGTTCATCCAGGGGCTTGCAGCCAGCCTGTTGATCCCGGCAGGTCCGGCGATCAGTGTCATCGCCATACCCAGCCCGGTAAATGTGAAGATGATGCCGAAACAGTAGATCAGCGCCTGCTTGATCGCTTCCCCCGTCGTTCGGTGCTCACGCTTGGTGAAGAACGAAACCGTGATCGGGATCATCGGAAAGACGCACGGCGTAAGCAGCGAGAGCAGCCCGACGCTGATGGCGAAAAGTATGTAATTGAGAAGGCCGCGTCTCTTCAGGTCCCTCGCCAGATCTTCGTCCTCACTGGCATCTGTCGCTGTTGCTGCTGCGATCGGTGGAGCCGAACCCTGAACTGCATCGGCGGTCGTCGCGTCTGGTGTATCGGATGTCGCATCAGGGGACGTGGCGGGCAGCGGAGTCGGAGTCTCCATCAGCTTCGCCATTTTTGTCGGGTCGAGCGCCATCGCAACTGCAGTCGATGTAATCAAGCCATCGATTTCGACGCGCTTCGTCCGCGGCGGCAGACATTGATGATCGTCACATGCCTGAAAATAGACCTTGACGATAAATTTCTGAGGTCCTTCCGGCGCATTGGCTGCAAATTTGACCGGAACGGTAAAGATTGCCTCGCGCTCGAAGGTTTCGGTCATAAATGGCGGTTGTCCTGGAATCGAGAAATTCGGATCTGGCGCGATGGTCGGTTTCGGCTGCCGGACCGGGCCATCGATCGTCATCGGCATGCCGTCTTCCAGTGTGATTCGCGTCGGTCGTGGACCGCCCGGAGGCTGTGTCAGCGAGTAGAGATGCCAGGTGGGTTCGATTTTCGCCGTGATCAGAATCTTCGCCTTTTGTCCCGGTTTGACCTGCGCCGGATCGACCCTGCCCGAAAGCACGATCGGATTCAATCCCTGCGCAGAGGCCTCTGATACCGCAATCATCAGTGCCAGCAACATGATGGCGATTGCCCATATCGTTCTTATTCCCTTGTCGTGACCCATAAACCATTCACCTTCGAATTGCGATAATAATTACTGAATTTGGATTCTATCTGTATCTATTAATATGTCTGTCTGACAGGCTACAAAAGTAACATGTTGTAGCGGCCTTTGCGATTGATTGATTAAAGATTGATGTAATTTGGGCCGCCACCGCCTTCCGGCGTCACCCAGTCGATGATCTGATAGGGATCCGAGATATCGCAGGTTTTGCAGTGGACGCAGTTCGAGAAATTGATCTTCGGCTTGCGTCCGCCGCCGGATTCCTCGACCTCATAGACGGCTGCGGGGCAGAAGTATTGGCAGGGATTGCCGTATTCCTGCGTGCAGCGGTTGATGCAGATGTTGAAATCCAGAATCTTCAGGTGCGATGGCTGGTCTTCGTCGTGCTCAGTGCCGGAGCGATAGACATCTGTAACTTTATCGAAGGTGATCTGATTATCGTATTTGACAGGTTCAGGCTCTGGAACTTCGCCGGATCGTTTTGGCATGCGGTTGAAGACATGGAGTTTCTTCATTTTCTCATGGCCGGCTTCGGTCTCGAGGTCCCCGAGCAGACCGAACCCCCCTGTCAGATACTGCAGACCGCTTTCAATCAGCCCCCAGCGCCGTCCGTGGCGGAAAGCCTGATGGAAGTTGCGGACCTCGTATAGCTCCTTGTGAACAAAGCTTTCCCTGACCAGCGTCTCGAATTTTCTGAGAGTTTCGTTGTCATAACGGTCCGCGACGAGCGCTTCGAGAATCGCTTCAGCCGCCAGCATCCCTGATTTCATGGCCATGTGGATGCCTTTGAGCTTTTGCGAGTTGAGGAAGCTGGCCGAGTCTCCGATGATCAGGAATCCATCGCCGTAATATTTCGGCTGCGAGAAGAGCCCACCCTCGGGGATCGTCTTCGCGCCGTAATAGAGCATCTTCCCGCCTTCCAGCATTTTGGCGATCGCCGGATGCTGCTTGAACTGCTGGAAGAGCCTGTGCGGGTCGGTGAATGGATCCTGGTAATCGAGACCGACAACCAGCCCGATATCCAGCAGATCATTCTGCATGCCGTAGACGAAGCCTCCGCCAAAAGTATCGTTCGGCAGCGGATATCCGAGCGTGTGCATGACGAAACCCGGAGTTACACGGCCCTTCGGCAGCTCCCAGATCTCCTTCACGCCGGCGGCATAAACCTGCGGATTCCTGCCTTCGTCCAGTTTCAGGCGTTCGACATGTTTTTTGGTCAGCGATCCGCGCGATCCTTCGCCGAGCACGGTGACCTTGGCGAAGATATCGGCTCCGGGAGCGAAGTTGTCCTTCTCTTCACCATCCTTGCCGACGCCCTTGTCGCCGGTTCGCACGCCGATGACGCGATCTCCATCGTACAACATCTCCGCTCCGGGGAATTCCGGAATCAGCATGACATCCGATTCCTCGACGATAGGTCCCAGCCAGCGGATCAGTTTGTTCAACGAAACGACGTACTTTCCGTGATTGTCGAGCGGAGGCGGGATGATCGGAGATCTGATCTTGAAACGACGCGTCAAATACGAGACGTCCTCAACCGTCACCTCGGATTCGAGCGGGGCTCCGCGTTCGCGAAAATCAGGAAGCAGTTCTTCGAGAGGGCGGATGTCCATAACCGCACCCGAAATCATGTGCGATCCCACCTCGCGACCCTTCTCGATCACCGCGATCGTGATCTCATCGAGCTTCTTGCCACCGTTCGCTTCAGCTTCCTCATTGTGTTTGTTGATCAATTGTCGTAGCCGCATTGCCCCGGCAAGGGATGCCGGGCCGGCTCCTACGAACAGGACGTCAACCTCTAAACTATCGCGTTCCATAGGCCCTCATCAGTAAAAAGTAGAAAGTAGAAAGTAAAAGGGGAAGAGTGTTTTATTCATATTTTGAATTTAACTCGACGCTCAGCTAATCATACTCCCCCTTTTTTGAATTTACCTCGACGTTCTGCTGCTCATACCCCCCTTTCTACTTTCTACTTTTTACTTTTTACTTATTTTTTGGCTTCCGCCGTCAGCGCCGGGACGATTTCGAACAGGTCGCCGACGATGCCGTAATCGGCGATCTCGAAGATTGGCGCTTCAGGATCCTTATTAATGGCCACTATCGTCCGCGCGCCCTTCATCCCGACGAGGTGCTGAATGGCGCCGGAAATGCCGATTGCCATGTAGAGTTTCGGCGCCACGGTCTGGCCCGAGGACCCGATCTGGCGATCCATGGGCAGCCATTCGTTGTCGCAGATCGGTCGCGAAGCCGCCAGTTCGGCGCCGAACGCCTCGGCCAGCTGTTTGACGATCTCGATGTTCTTCTGCTCCTTGATGCCGCGGCCGACCGAAACGATGAGCGGCGCCTGCGACAGATCGACCGCTGCTTTGGCCTCCTTGAATCGCTCTTCCGGCTGCTGGCGAACCAGATCGGCATCAAGGTTGACGGTCAGCGCCGAAACTGATGCCTGACCCGCTTCGCTTTCGTCTCCTCGATAGGATCCTATCTGGAAGCTGACGAAATGAGGCGTGTCGCCGACCGGGACGACATCGGCCGCCAGCTTGCCCTGAAAGACCTGGCGAGTGAAGACCGCTTTGCCGTTCTCGATCCTGAATGAAATGCAGTCGCCGACCAGCACTCGATTCATAGATGCCGCCAGCTTCGGGGCGAAATCGCGGACCTCGTACGTATGGGTCAACAGCACCAGAGCCGGTTGTGTCTGCTCGATCACCTGCCTCAAGGCATGCGTCACTCCGTCGGCAGTGTAAGTCTTCAACCAGTCGTTTTCGACTGTATAGACTGAATTCAGTTTTTTGCCGGCGATCTCATTGGCGATATCTCCAATTCCCTGGCCGAGGACGACGGCGGAGATCTCCTGGCCCGTCTGCCCAGCGATCAGTTGCGCCGCGCGAACCGCCTCGAGCGATGCGCGGTTGATCTTGCCGTCTACGTGTTCAATGTATACAAGAATTCCGTTTGCCATATTTCCTCACGATCAATTCACATTTCGGATTAAAAAACGCGCGCTTCGTTTCTGAGCTTCTCCATGAGACTGGCTGCGATCTCAGCCGGCGACCCTTCGATGAACTGGGTCTGCTTGCTCTTTTGTGGTACGTAGACGCGCAGGAATTCCATCCTGGGAGCGAGCGCGGCCTTGTCGATGCCGAGCGCCGTAACATCAAGTTTTTTGATCTCCTTCTTCTTCGCGCCCATGATCCCCTTGAGCGTGGCGTAACGCAGCGTGTTGATGCCCGACTGGATGGTCAGCACGGCCGGAGCGGGCATGCTCACCCACTGGAAGTATCCATTCTCCAGCTCGCGCTTTACGCGCAGCGACCCGTCGCCCGGCTGGACGTCCATGACGATCGTCGCGTGCGGCAGGCCGAGCAGCTCGGCCGCGATCACGCCCGTCTGCGCGAACCCGTAATCGTCCGATTGCAGCCCCGTCAGCAAAAGATCGAAACCTTCCGCCTTCGCCGCCGCCGAGATGACCGCCGCGATCCCGTATGCATCCAGCTTGTCGAATGCCGGATCCTCAAGATGTATACCGCGATCAGCACCGCGCGCAAGCGCTTCCTTGATCACGGATTGTACACGCGCCGGCCCCAGCGACAGTGCAATCACTTCGCCACCCTGCTTCTCCTTTAATTGCAGCGCCGCTTCCAGCCCGTACGCATCAGATTCGTTGATCTCGTACGTCAGATCCCGGTCCTGTATCCAGTTGCCCTGATCGTTGATGCGAAGTATCGAATCGTTCTTCGGTACCTGCTTGAGACACACAATTATTTTCATGACGACTCCTGTGTCGTGTTGTGTTGAATAATGTCAGCCTATTTCCCTTTTTTCTTTTATAGCGATCTGAATGAACGCTCATTCAGTGTCTTATTTATACTGCATTTGAGTTGAAAGTTACAGCGGTTCGAATCATTGCTCTGCATGTTGGCGTTCGCTGACGTTCACTTTCTGTTGATCCTCGATCGAGGTGATGGCATCTTCGAGAGCTGCCAGGAGCATATCGAGACATTCGCGCGACTGTGCATCGCGCAGAGGCGAAAGTGCGCGTGGGTTACCGATTTTGCCGAGCGCGCGGACGGCCGAGACGCGTGCCCGGATGTTTGAATCGTTGAGCAGTTCGACGAGATGATCGACGATCAGTTCATCGGCCTTGTTCTTATGGAGTTCCTTACCGATGGCTCCGAGATAGCCGATCGCTGCGATACGAAGCGGAGTCGGCCTGCCGTATCGGCTCTGTTCACGCGCCAGTTCGACCGCTCGCTTGTCCTTGGCGTGCGAGAGGCCATGAAATACCGCCGAATTGACTACCTCCTGCCAGGATGATCGGGAAAACGACCGGGACAGAATATCCCATGCCCTGTCGCCACCCAGGTGAGCAAGGGCGCGCGCGGCCGCGACCCCGACGAAATAGCTTTGGTCCTTCTCGATGGCGTCCTGCAGGATGTCGAGGCGACGATCAAGGGATGCCTGATCCTGGAAATTTCCGAGCGCCCAGACACAGGCACGCCGGACGCGCGAATCTCCGCAGGTGCGATAGCCGTCAATGACAGCCTCGATCGAGCTTTCGGTGGCGATTTCTCCGAGGCTGATTGCGGCAGCCATTCGGACGCCGTAAAAATCGCCACTTTTGATGATCTGGTGGAGTGTTTTGACGACATCTTCGGATTTGAATGCGCCCAGTTCGCGTGCGGCGCGGATGCGGTTCATGCAGTCATCCGAGCGGAGCGCCTGCCAGGTCAGTTCCTGGGATGATTTGCGAAAGCGCATCAACTTGAACAGCCTGTCGTATTTGTCAAAGACGACCATTCTTGGTCTGGTTTCGCAGGGGAAATAGAAGTCCTGTTCGGTCTTTTCGATCGTCACGTGGTAGCTTGCCCTGCGTTCGGTCTCGATCACCTCTCCGGGTTCGCTTGTGACCACTTCGATTTCGACCGGAAAACGGAAGACACTGACCCCATCACCCGTCTCCTGCACCTGCCTCACACTGACTCTGAGCAGTCGCCCTTCGCGCTGCCAGTCGTAGCCAACTTCAAGTTCAGGATAGCCTGCGCCATAGATCCATTGATCGAAGAACCAGTAGAGGTTACGCCCGGTCGCTTCCTCGATTGCTGACTTGAAATCGCTTGTTTCGGCCACTCCGAACTCGAACTTGTTCAGATAATGTGCGAGCGCACGAAAATAAGCTTCGTCACCGAGCACCCAGCGCAGCATGTGCAGCACACATGCGCCTTTCTCATAGGCGTGCCGGTCCATCAGCTCTTCTGAGTAACGGTAACGATTGAAGACGATCGGGCGCCGGTGACTCGTCAGGTCCTCGCGCAGGTATGTCAGAAAATCCTGAAACAGCACAAAGCGGGCCTCGTCCGCTCCGGCTGTATGTTCGCGCCAAAGGTATTCCGAATAAGTGGCGAAACTTTCATTGAGCCAGATCTGGGTCCAGTCCTTGCAGGTCACCAGATCGCCCCACCACTGGTGGGCCAGTTCATGCGCCACGATGTCGTCGTAGTTGAGGTCCAGCCGTGCCCTTTCGTCGAGCAGGCAGCGATCAGTCATCGTCGTCGCCGATGTGTTCTCCATCGCTCCGAAGAGAAAGTCGTCGACCAGCGTCTGGGAATATTTCGAGTACGGATAAGCGTAGCTGAACTTCTCTTCGAAGAACCTGATCATCTTTGGCGTATTGTCGAACAGCTTCTGCCCGTCGATCTTGCGATTCTTGTATATGTAATAATCGACCGGAAGACCTTCGTAACTTTCACGAATGTGTTCATAACGTCCGATGACCAGAGAGACCAGGTACGGCGGGTGCGGCTGAGCCTGGCTCCAGTGGAATGTTCGCGTGCCGTCCGATTGATTTTCGTGAACTCCGACCAGCTCGCCATTGGAGATGGCTACAGCGCCGCTCCTGACCGTGGCCACCATCTCGGTCGTCATCTTCTGGTTGGTTACGTCCGGACACGGGAACCACCAGTGCGAATCCTCGTTCTCACCTTGCGACCATACCTGTCTCGGCTTCTCGGGATATGCTGCATCGGGCTTGATGAAGAAGAGCCCCTTGCGAGGAGCGCAGGCGTATGCGATCGAGACGGTCAGGATTTCGTCCCTCTCGTACGGACGATCCAGCTCGATAGTCAGCTTATCGACGCGGGTTTCGAATGATAGTCTTACGCCGGGTGTAGCCGCCGGTTGAACCAGATGACCGCTCGCGCGTTTCTCGATGCGCTGCAGAATTACGCCGCGAATATCCATCTCGGCTATGTCCAGCTCGATCGTCTCGAATCCGGATTCTATCGGAGCCAGCGTCCAGGTAGCTGTGCCGGTGATTGCTGATCTGTCTTCGTCAACGCGTATCTCAAGACGCAAATGGCGGGCGGCGAATTTGCGATCGGGAGTCTGACGTTCGGCCCCCTTGATCGGTTCGCGTTCTACTTTCAATGCTTTTTCATACAAATTTACATCGCCCCATTGTCGCGGGTCGAGCAGGACGGGATGTATCAGGGGATCATTGATTTTCATGGCAGTCTCAAAAAAGTGGAAAGTAGAAAGTTGAAAGTAGAAAGTATAAAGCAATGTGAGTGTCCGGGCTATGTCTTTCTCCTTCATACTCATGAAGCTGGTATGATATCTTTCTACTTTCTACTTTCTACTTTTTACTCACTATGAGCAATCAAACATTCTCACTTTTCCATCATGCGGCTCCGCCTAAATCCGGGTTGGCAGACCGTCCACCGCTGCTGCTGCTATTGCATGGATTCGGCAGTAATGAGGACGATCTGTTTTCGCTGGCCCCGTATCTTGACGAGCGTTTTCTGGTCATCAGCGCGAGGGCGCCGGTCGCGCTCGGGCCGATGTCATATGCCTGGTTCAGTCTCGGATTCACGCCAGAAGGGGTTTTGATCAATGCCGAAGAGGCTGAGTCGAGTCGCCTGACCATCAGTCGCTTCATAGACGAATTGATCGATTACTACCGAGTCGATTCGCAGGCGATTTATCTGATGGGATTCAGCCAGGGCGCGATGATGAGTCTCTCGACGGCACTCAACTCACCCGGCACTGTGGCCGGGGTCGTGGCCATGAGCGGTCGATTGCTGCCTCAAACAGCCGCGCAGGTGAAAGATCCGGATGCGCTCTTCGGATTGCCGATCTTCGTCCTTCATGGAACACGCGATATGGTGCTGCCTGTTCACCATGGCCGTGCGACGCGTGATCTGCTCACTTCTCTTCCCGTCGATCTTCAGTACCGTGAATATGAGATGGGGCACGAAGTTTCCGCTCAAAGTCTCGAGGATATTGCCGAGTGGCTCAAGGCCCGGCTGGATGGCTCAGCGAAGCGGATCATCGTCAACTAGGCATGGAGTACCGACTTCAGGCGGGTTTTGTTTTCCCTTAATTAAAACCCGACTGAAGGCGGGTACTCCATGCCTCAACGGTAGAGAAACTCGAGTGCCTGGTCAGCCCTCGCGCCCCATGCCTTTTCGTTATGCTCGCCATTTTCGACCTCCAGAAAATGCAGGTCGTCGGTCAGGCGCCATCCCGACCTGACCAGCTGGTCCCTTAGAGTCCGAACATAATGTGGGGTGAACTTCCCTTCGAGCGTGCCGATATCAAGCCAGATTCGTGTCGACGATTTTGCCTTGAGCGAAGTAATGAAGTTGATGATCATCGCCTTATCCCACCACGCCGAGGGCGACATGACCATCAGCCTGCCGAAGACAGATGGATGTTTCAGACCGACATAGAGCGAGACCAGTCCACCGAGCGATGATCCGCCAAGTCCCGTGTTGTCCGGATCGGTGAGCGTACGATACCTTTCATCGATGAATGGCTTGACCTCTTCGATCAGAAACTGGCCGTATCGATCGGCGCCTCCGCCCTTCTTCAGTCGTGCATCCCTGGTCGGAGTATATTCCTCGATCCTGTGCTCGCCCGTATTATATATTCCGACGATAATCAGAGGTTCGATCCGGTCCTCGATGATCAGTCTTTGGGCTGTTTCATCCAGTCCCCACTCTACGCCGCCGAAAGCGGTCGCTTTGTCGAAGAGGTTCTGACCATCCTGCATGTAGAGAACAGGATAGCGCATCTCGATTTCAGCGGAATAACCTGGCGGGAGATAGACGATGATGTTTCTCTCGTTACCCAGGATTCGTGATCGAAAACCGGTATGCAGGCGCGTTTCGCCTGTAAGCGTATGCCTGACCGCCCTGTTGCGTCGATGTGAATGTTTACGTTTTTTGTATTCTGGAGCGGGAATCTCTGTTGGATCCGGGGGCGATTGATCATCTTCCGCAGCTATCGTCATAAAATCCGAACAATTTATCGGCAAAATTCTTACCTCGATGAAACGTAATTCCCGGAAATGCTCTAAATTATCCGGCGATTTCCACCCGCAGCGCTTCATGTCGCAGCGGGAAAGATGAATAATACATGGACACGTTTCGATTGTCAGGCAATTAATTCAGGAATATTTTTGTATATTAAGAGCGTTGGAGAAAAAATTTGGACAACGTATCCGCACCGCCCGCAGAACGTCGAGTCTACAAATACTATGATCTGGTGATGGCTGCGTTTGTCACGGTGCTGCTCTGTTCGGGCGTCATCGGAGTGCAGAAGGTCTCATCGATCGGGCCTTTTCATCTTGGACCTTTCGAGATTCCGGCGCGCAGTTTTGGAACGGCGATCCTGTTCTTCCCGCTGAGCTATCTCTTCGGCGACATTCTGACCGAGGTCTACGGCTATGCGCGATCGAGACGGGTCATCTGGGCAGGTTTCGGCGGGCTGATCTTTGCGGCTTTCATGAGCTGGGTCGTGGTCAACATGCCCCCGGCTGCCGGATGGAAAGGGCAGGAGGCCTATGAAATGATCTTCGGCAACACTCCGCGGATCGTCATGGCCTCGCTCTTTGCCTTCTGGGGCGGAGAATTCACCAATTCTTTCGTCCTTGCAAAGATGAAACTGTTAACGAAGGGGCGCTGGCTGTGGTCGCGCACGATAGGATCGACGATCGCCGGCGAAGCGGTGGATTCGATCATCTTCTATCCGCTGGCCTTCCTCGGCGTCTGGTCGAGCGCTCAGGTTATCGAAGTGATGATCAGCAATTATCTGCTCAAGGTCGGCTGGGAGGCTCTGGCGACTCCGGTTACTTACCGGATCGTCAATTTTCTCAAACGCGCCGAAAGCGAAGATTATTATGACCGGGATACGAACTTTAATCCGTTCAGTTTGGAAGTTAAAAGTTGAAAGTTGAAAATCAGAAATTATTTCGAAAAGTTCAATATGTTATTAATGCTCAGTATGCATGTTTTTGAACTTTCAACTTTCAATTTTCAACTTATTTTTAACTTTCAAGGCATTTTTGAAAGGAAATTTAATTATGACAGCACTAGCTGGAAAAGAGGGTCAGGACTGGAAAGAGAAGCTGGATGCGCACGTGCGGGAGATGGTCGAATGGCATTTCAATCCCGAGACGGGATCTCCGTTCTGGCTGGATTTCGCGAAGAAACTGGATTGGGATCCGCGCAAAGAGGTCAAGACTTACGAGGATCTGGACAAATTCGGCTTTTTTCAGGATGAGTGGCTGCGAGGCGGGCCGGTTCGCCGGTGGGTCCCGAAGGGGCTGGCCGACAAACCCGTCTATGTCTTCGAGACAGGAGGCAGCACAGGCGTTCCGAAATCGCGCATCAGTATCGAGGATTTTCGAATCGATTATGAACTGTTCAGCGAGACGCTGCCGGACCAGTATTTTCCGAAGGGAGCTGACTGGCTGATGCTCGGTCCGTCAGGGCCGCGCCGATTGCGTCTGGCGGTCGAGCATCTGGCTCAGCATCGCGGCGGCATCAGCTTCTGTGTCGATCTGGATCCGCGCTGGGTAATCAAGCTTATCAAGTGGGGCGAGATGCAGATGATGGAGCGTTATAAATCGCATGTCATCGACCAGGCGGTGACGATCCTCAAGGCGCATGAAAACATCAAATGCATGTTCGCGACGCCGAAGCTGCTCGAGGCCCTGTGCGAAAAGGTCTCTCTCAAGAAGATGGGGATCACCGGCGTTTTCTGCGGAGGAACTGAGATGACTCCTCAATTTCATCGGTTCGCGGTTGAAGAGTTGATGGAAGGCGCCTATTTCGCTCCGACATATGGCAATACGCTCATGGGACTGGCTGTGCATAAGCCGTTTGTGCCCGAAGACAACTACGCCATCATCTATTATCCGCCCATGCCGCGCGCGTTAATTGAAGTGGTCAATCCGGACGAACCGACCAGAATCGTCGGTTATGGTGAAACCGGACGCGTTCGGCTGACGACCCTGACGCGCGAGTTCTTCATGCCGCGGTTCCTCGAACGAGACGAGGCTGAGCGTGAACTGCCGTGCGAGAAGTATCCGTGGGACGGAGTCCGCAACGTCCGCCCCTTCTCTCGCTTGCAGACGAGTGTGGTTGAGGGAGTTTATTAATCAGTAGAAAGTAGAAAGTTGAAAGTTGAAAGTCAGAAGATACTCCAACTTGTGACTGTGACATATTTATGAGTCATTGACTTTTAACTTTTAACTTTCAACTTTCAACTATTTTCCGAGGCATTTATGTTGCACATTCCAATTTTACGCAAAGGTGAGCCGTACAGGAGCATCGACATCGCGAAGGTTCCGGATTTTCGGACGCGCGAGACGTTCGTCGAGGTGAGCCAGGCGAATGCCGGTTTGATCCGTCGTGATCTGGTCGATCAGGATAGTCCGCGCAAGGCATTGACGGCATTTACGACCGACGAGTTGATCGCCATGAGCAAGCGTGCGGCTGAATACTTTATGAACGACACTTTGCCGGTCGGTGATCAGATGCAGACGCCTGACGATTATGTCCGGCAGTTATCAGCGACGACGGGCATGCCGCACATACTTGTCCGGAAGAACATGAACAAGATTCGCGGAGTGATGGCCGAGATCGACAGCGTGTTGTCCGGGCTGACGCGCGGGCTCGATCTGAAGATCCTGGACGCTGGGTTCGGCGTTCACGAAGGTCATGCGGTGAGCTTCTTTCCTCGCACACAATCCCTTGGCGTGATATTGCCGAGCAACTCGCCGGGAGTTCATTCGTTGTGGGTGCCGTCGATTGCGATGAAGATCCCGCTGGTGCTCAAGCCGGGGAGCTCTGAGCCATGGTCTCCGTATCGTATCCTGCAGGCTCTGATCAAAGCGGGTGTGCCGAAAGAGGCTTTCAGTTACTATCCGACCGATCACGGGGGCGCGGGCGCGATACTGCAGTATTGCGGGCGCGGAATGTTCTTCGGCGATTCGGCTTCCGTCGGCAAGTATGCCAATGATTCGCGGATCGAGCTGCACGGTACCGGATACAGCAAAGTGGTCCTGGGCGATGACGTGGTTGACGAGTGGGAGAAATATCTCGATGTCATGGTCGCGTCGATCACCGAGAACGGCGGTCGTTCGTGCATCAACGCTTCGGGGGTCTGGGTGACGCGACACGGACGCGAAATCGCCGAAGCGCTGGCCGAGCGTCTTTCGCGGATCGTTCCGCGCGCGGTCGACGATCCTCAGGCGCTGCTCGCCCCGTTCGCCAATCCGGATGTCGCCAGACGGATCTCCGGGATCGTCGATGCCGGGCTCAATGAATCGGGCGCGGTCGAGATGACCGAAAAATATCGTGGCGCGCGCCTGGTCGAACAGGACGGGTGCACCTACCTGTTGCCGACCATCGTCTATTGCGAGAGTAACGAACATTCGCTGGCCAATCGTGAGTTCCTCTTTCCGTTTGCAAGCGTCGTCGAGGTCAAGCCGGAGGAGATTCCAGAAGCGCTCGGGCCGACGCTTGTCGTCTCAGCGATCACCAATGACGAGAACTTGATCGAACGTCTGGTCAGTTCGACCCTCGTCGACCGGTTGAACATAGGAGCGATCCCGACGATGGTCATTGGTTGGGACCAGCCGCACGAGGGCAATCTGTTCGAGCATCTTTATGCTCGCAGGGCTTTCCAGCGCGCCACTGCCGCGGCCTGAGTGCCGCACAGGCGATCTTATGCGAATCCTTTACATCACAGCCGGCGCCGCCGGAATGTATTGCGGAAGTTGTTTGCGCGACAATGCTCTGGCAGCTGAACTGATCAGGCAGGGACACGACGCGACTCTGCTGCCTCTTTATACGACGCCGCGCACAGATGAGCCGAAGGTGAGCAGCGAAAAGATCTTCTTCGGCGGCATCAGCGTTTACCTTGAGCAGCATTCCGCCATCTTCCGGCATACCCCGCGATGGCTGGACAGGATCTGGGATTCGCGTTTCGCGCTCAATGCAGCCTCGCGCCGGTCGATTGCGGTCGATCCAGACTCGCTTTGTGAACTGACCATCTCGATACTCAGGGGTAAAGACGGTCATCAGCGGAAAGAGATCGACAAACTGGTCGACTGGCTGAAGACGCAAACCCCGCCCGATGTGATCGACATGCAGAATTCGATGCTCATCGGTCTGGCGAAACCGATCAAGGAGGCGACGGGCAGCCCCGTCTGCTGCACTTTGCAGGGAGAAGATCTCTTTCTGGATGGCATGAGCGAGCCATACCACAGCCTGGCGATCGAACTGATACGCGAACACGCTCAATATGTTGATGCTTTCATTGCGGTGAGCCGGTACTACGCCGATCACATGGCGGGTTACCTTCACATTCCGCGAGAGAAGATTCACGTCGTTCCGCTCGGCATCAATCTCAAGGACTACGACGGAATCACGCCCAGACCGCATCCGCGCGATGCCGACCATTTCACGGTTGGCTACTTCGCGCGGATCGCTCCTGAAAAAGGGCTTCACGTTCTGGCAGAAGCCTACAGGTTGCTGCGAAAGCGTGATGATTTCCCGCCGGCAAGGCTCGAGGCTGCCGGATACCTCGCTCCTGAGCACAAACCCTACCTCAGCGAGATCAAGCAACAGATGAAGGAGGCCGGTCTCGAAGGCGAGTTTCACTATCGCGGCACGCTCGAACGCGAAGAGAAACTGGATTTTCTTCAGCAGCTGGATGTTCTTTCGATGCCGACAACCTATGCCGAGCCCAAGGGCCTGCCCGTGCTCGAGGCGATGGCCAGCGGAGTGCCCGTCGTCCAGCCGCGCTGCGGCTCGTTCCCGGAAATTATCGAGAAGACTGACGGCGGATTGCTCTTTGAGCCAAATGATGCGCAGGGCCTTGCCGATGCGATCCACGAGCTGTGGAAGAATCCAGAGCAGGCGAACGACCTGGCTCGCAGAGGCTCAGCCGGCGTTCATGAACATTACTCCGTCGCCAGGATGGCCGACAAAGTTCTGGATGTCTACAGCAGCCTGTCTAAAGCAGTGTCAGTGAAAGATTACAGTTTCCAGCCAGCTGTAGCAGCCATTTAAAAGGGGGGAGGGGACCCGGAAGGGAACCGGCTGCCTGCTTTCAACTGGAAACTACATGGAGGAAGGATATTGCTCCGAGTCACAGACCTCAGTAAATCTTACCCGACCCCGCACGGACCATTGACAATACTGTCGGATATCACACAGACATTTCAGCGAGGCGATGCGGTTGCGATCATGGGCCCGTCAGGCAGCGGAAAAAGCACCTTGCTCTATATTCTTGGCGCGCTCGAACCTCCGACCTCGGGAACGGTTCTGCTCGACGATTGCAATCCATACCAGTTATCTGAAGATGAACTCGCTGCCTTTCGCAATCAGAAGGTCGGTTTTGTTTTTCAGGATCATTATCTGCTGCCGCAATGCACTGTGCTTGAAAACGTGCTGGCTCCGAGTCTTGTCGCCAAATCCGATGAAAATTATCTTGAACGCGCAAAAACGCTGATCGCTCAGGTGGGACTGTCCGAGCGGCTCGATCATCGTCCTTCGGAGCTATCGGGCGGAGAAAAACAGCGCGTAGCGATTGCGAGAGCGATGATCTGCCGACCCGAACTGATGCTTTGCGATGAGCCGACGGGAAATCTTGATCACGTCTCGGCCGAGAATATCGCGGGGCTTCTGCTGGACCTTCACAGGCAACAGCAGACCATTCTGATCGTCGTTACTCACAGCGCCGAACTCGCCTCGAAATTCCCGATTCGCTTCGAAATGCGCGGCGGGAAATTGGTTGAGTAGAGTAGTTGACTACTCACTGGAAACCATTGACCCATGCAACTCAATACCCTGATCAAACGCAGTCTCACCTATTTCCGGCGGACGAATCTGGCGGTCATTCTTGGAGTGGCGACGGCAGTCGCGGTGCTCGGAGGCGCGCTGCTGGTCGGCGATTCGGTGCGCGAAAGCCTGCGCCAACTGGCCGTCTCACGCCTTGGCAGGACAGACCTGATAGTAGCCGGCACAGGATTCTTTCGTCAGGAACTGGCTGACGACCTGGTTAAGCATCCGAAATTTTCATCTCAGTTCGCCGGCGCCTGTTCTTTGATTGCGCTGGAAGGCGTGGTCACGCACAGTGAGACCAATGCGCGGGCCGGCGGAGTGGCTGTTTACGGCGTCGATCAGGAATTCTGGTCATTTCACGGAGTGAGCGTTAAAACGCCTGATGGCAACGACGTTCTTTTCAGTGAGGGGCTGGCGCAGGAGCTCGGTACGAAACCTTCGGACACGGTCATCCTGCGAATTGAAAAGCCGTCCGACATCCCCACAGAGTCATTGCACGGGCGCAAGGACGACCCTGGAAGCACCATTCGACTGACCATGCGTGAAACGCTGCCGGCACGCTCGATGGGAGAGTTCACGATTCGCCCGCAACAGGGTAGCGTTCGCGCGATATTCATCCCGCTCTCGAAGTTGCAGCGAAACCTCGAGCAGGACTCAAGGGCCAATATCATCCTGCTGTCTCAGAAAGATCCCGGTGCGGATGGCGTAAAGCTCGTGGAAGACATGATTCGCGAAAAGTTTACGCTCGCCGACCTGGGGCTCAAACTGCGTGTTTTCGACGATGCGCGGGCGATCTCCCTGGAAAGCGATTCGGCTGTCATCAGCGAATCGATCGCGGGCGTTGCCGGCAAGGCCGCCGCCGGGCAGAACCTTCGGGCACGGCCTTTTCTGACATACCTGGCGAACACATTTCGCCTCGGCGATCGTGAAGTGCCCTATTCTCTGATCACGGGCGTCGATCCATCACTGTTCGAGGGGCTGGGGCCGAACGGGATGATTCTGAATCAGTGGGCGGCGCAGGATCTGGGCGCGAAGGTCGGAGATCGGATTGAGATCGATTATTACGTCTGGCGGGATGAGGGAAAGCTCGGCACCGAATCAGCGACCTTCACAGTCTCGGGCATCGTTCCGATCAGCGGACTTGCGGCCGATCGAAAGCTTGCCCCGGAATACCCTGGAATCACCGAAGCTAAAAACCTGGGCGACTGGGATCCGCCGTTTCCCGTCGACCTGAGCCGCGTCAGGAAAAATGATGAGGATTACTGGGATCAGTATCGAACCACGCCAAAGGCCTTCATCCGGCTCGAAGACGGACAGCGTCTCTGGTCGACGCGGTATGGGAAACTTACATCGATCCGGCTGGAACCCGCTGCCGAAAGCGATCTCGAAGCCGTTCGGCAGCGGTATGAGACCGGCCTCGTCGCCGCGCTCGACCCCGTCAGGCAGGGATTGGCGGTGCAGCCGGTTCGACTTGAAAGCATGCAGGCTTCGCGCGGAGCGACCGATTTCGGTCAATATTTCTCCTATTTCAGTTTCTTCCTCGTCGTTTCGGCGCTGTTGTTGACGACGCTCTTTTTCAAGCTCGGCGTCGAACAACGGGGGCGCGAGATCGGGCTGTTGCGCGCTATGGGATTTTCCAGCGGGAAGATTCGAAGTCTGTTCATGCGCGAAGGCGCGGTTCTTGCCGTCATCGGCAGCCTTCTGGGGCTGATCGGATCGATCGCATATGGCGCATTGATGATGTTCGGGCTGCGGACCTGGTGGGTCGGCGCCGTCGGCACAACGTTGCTCGAACTGTACGTTTCGCCGCTATCATTATTAATAGGGCTTTTCGCCGGCATTATCACGGCTCTGGTATGCATCTGGCTGACGTTGAGGTCGCTCAGGGCGTCTTCACCGCGCAGCCTGCTTTCAGGCGTCATAGAAGACCCGCAAAAATCGGCTGCAAAGGTGAGCGGCAGATCATTGATTTCATCATCGCGGTTGTCACTCATCGCCGGCCTGCCGGGCATCGGGCTATTGATCGCCGCATCTGTCAAACTGATCGGCCAGGTCGGCGGATTTTTCGGAGCCGGGACTCTGCTGCTGATATCGCTGCTCTTCTACTGGTCGGCGTGGTTGCGAAGCGACAGGAAGCAGACGATCTCGGGGCAGGGGATTGGATCGATGATGCGGATGGGGTTCAGGAATGCAACCGAGCGACCCGGTCGCACCGTCCTCTGCATTGCGCTGGTCGCGTCGGCGGCTTTCATCATCGTTTCGGTCGATGCTTTCAGGCGCGATGCAGATTCGGTCGAAATGAGCAGGGATTCGGGTACCGGCGGTTATCCGCTCATGGGAGAATCGCTGTTGCCTGTCGTTCGCGATCTCAATGGCGATGAAGGCCGTGAGGAGTTGAACCTCGTCGATGACGCAATGAAAAATGTCCTGATCACCAGATTCAGGCTTCGTCCGGGCGACGACACGAGCTGCCTCAATCTCTATCAGCCTAAAAATCCGCGAATACTAGGCGCTCCGGCGGAATTCATCAAAGATGGTCGTTTCAGATTCTCTGCCTCGATGGCGACAACCGATGAAGAAAAGTCCAATCCGTGGTTGCTTCTGCGTGGTTCAACTGATACGGCCGTTCCGGTCATCGTCGATGCAAATTCGATGACCTACGTCCTGCATCTGGGGCTCGGAGATGAACTCAGCGTTACCGGCTCTGACGGTCGTGCTGTCAGATTGAAAATTGTAGCCGCGCTCTCCGACAGCGTCTTTCAAAGCGAACTGGTTATGTCTCAAGAGAACTTCCTGCGATATTTTCCGGCTCAGGAAGGTTACCGGTTTTTTATGGTCGATGCTCCGCCCGGGAAAGCGTCCGAAGTCGCCGTGCTGCTTGAAGACCGGCTCTCTGATTTCGGGCTCGATATCGTCGGCACCGGCGAAAAACTGGCGAGTTTTCATCAGGTCGAAAATACCTATCTTTCGACTTTTCAGACACTCGGCGGTTTGGGCCTGCTGCTCGGCACGCTTGGCCTGGCGACCGTTTTGCTGAGAAATGTGCTTGAAAGAAGAAGGGAACTTGCTTTGCTGCGCGCAGTCGGTTACCGGCCAATCCATCTGAGCCTCATGGTTTTTTCCGAGAACCTGCTCATGCTCGGATGCGGGCTGCTGACCGGGGTGGTCTGTGCCGTGCTGGCTATCGCTCCGGCGTGGATAGCACGCGGAGGCGGTTTCTCGTCGCTCTCTCTGGGCCTGCTCCTGCTGGCCGTTGCCTTGAGCGGACTGGCCGGAGCAATGATCGCCGTCCGCGCGATTCTTTCCTCTCCGGTCCTTCCCGCATTGCGGTCGGAATAAACGACTCAATTACCAGGTTTCAGGAAGTGATCCTCAGAAAATGATTCTAATATTTGAGAAAGGGCATGTATAATGCAGGCAACACTTGGAGGTGTCGATATGCAGCATCGGATCGAAGCCAAAGTTGGACCTGACGGCAGCATTATTTTACACGGTCTCCCGTTTCACGAGGGTGAGACGGTCGAGATCGTCGTCAAGTCCAGTGAAAAGAAGAAAGACGAAGATAAGGTCTACCCTTTACGGGGTACCCCCGTGATCTACGAGAGGCCTTTTGATCCTGTGGCCGAGAATGACTGGAGTGCCGCATCTTGATCATCCTGGATACTCATGTCTGGATCTGGTGGATTCACGACGCCCCTCTTCTTCCGGAAGATTTCAAAGTGGTCATTCAGAATCATGAGGGCTCCGGCCTCGGAATCAGTGTGATCTCCTGCTGGGAGATAGCAAAATTGGTTGAATATGGTCGATTGAAACTTCCATGTTCGATTGATGACTGGATGAGCCTGGCGCTCAACTATCCTGGCATTCAATTGCTTCCCCTGACTCCTGAAATAGTAATCGAATCGACTCAACTTCCAGGTCCATTTCACAAAGACCCTGCCGATCAGATCATTGTTGCTACAAGCCGAGTGCTTAAATCACCATTGCTGACCATTGATGCAAAACTTCGTGCCTATCCGGACGTTAACCTGTTGCCATAAGCAGCCCCGCTGAATTAGCCAACAACGGCCTCTACCTGCCTTCTCATTTGATTGTGTTTGGATTGCCGGGAATAATGTTTGATATTGCCGAATCGATTAATAAAGAATGAAAATAAGTGAATGCAGGGAAAAACTGATGAGATTTCAAAAATTGTCTGGCTGGATTCTGAGTTTCTTTTTCGTAATGACGATTGCACTGGCAATTCGCGCGCAGGACTGGCCCGGATGGCGCGGAGCCAATCGCGATGGCGTGGTTACGGGTTTCACGATCCCTGCGCGCTGGCCGGATGTACTGAAGACGAGCTGGAAAGTCACGGTCGGAACCGGGCACGCCTCACCGCTGGTCATAGGCAACAGGGTCTATCTGCACGCACGACCGGGAGAGGACGAGGCGGTTTATGCAATCGATCTCAAGACCGGGAAGACGATCTGGCAAAACAGCTATCCTGTCGCTTACGCCATGAATCCGGCCGCGCGCGATCATGGCAAGGGGCCCAAATCGACACCTGTGTATGTCAATGGGCGATTGTACACTCTGGGAATAACCGGAATCCTTTCATGTTATGACGCATCGAAAGGGAGACTGCTCTGGCGAAAGGCCTTCGAGGATCGGTTCAAGGCGAAAGCTCCGTTATTCGGAACGGCCATGTCGCCGATCGTCGATCGCGGCCTGTTGATAGTTCATGCAGGCGGAAACGACCAGGGTGGCCTGGTGGCTCTGGATGCCGCGACCGGAGCAGAGAAATGGGCCTGGACCGGCGATGGTCCCGGATACGCCTCACCGATCATCGTCGAAATCGCCGGCAAGCGAACGATCGTCACACAGTCACAGAAGCTGATCATCGGCATCCATGTAGAGACCGGCGCTCTGCTGTGGAAGATTCCCTTCACGACTGACTACGTCCAGAACATCGTGACTCCCGTGGCTTACAGGGATCTGCTGATCTTCTCCGGCTTAAACAAAGGCGTTTTTGCGGTTCGCGTCGGCTGGCGCGATAACCGATGGGTGACCGATCAGATCTGGGAAACGAAAGAAGTGTCGATATATATGAACTCGCCCGTTCTGAAAGGCAATCTGCTTTTTGGAATGTCGCATCGCAACAAGGGGCAGTTTTTCTGCCTTGATGCCGCTACCGGCAAAGTGCTCTGGACCGGAGATCCGCGCCAGGGCGAGAATGCCGCCATGCTGCTTGTGAATGACTTTATCTTTTCGCTGACCAACGACGCCGATCTGATCATCACGCGTGTGGCCGACAAGGGAGCGGGCGTGGTCAAGAAATATCACATCGCCCAGAGCGCGACCTGGGCTCATCCCGCGCTCATTGGAAAGAGCCTTCTGATCAAGGACGAGACTACACTCTCGCTGCTCGGTTTCGAATGAGAAAGGTAGATTTGATTCACCCAAAAACGTGGATCAAACCTGCCCCTGGGGCATGAGTACCTTGGTTACCTTCTTTCCGCCCGGCGGAGTAATTTCAAGAATCATCGCCGATTGCCGCAGAGCGGCTCCACCCGAGAGTTCAGCTATCAGTTTATCGAGAGTGGCGAAGAATGCGTTTTCGCGCCATTTATCGAGCTGATCAAGCATCTCCACGAACTGCTTCGCTTCTTCCTTCAGTTTTTTCAGCTGGACCGGCATACCGTCGTTGATGGCGCCGCTGAGCATCTGTCCCAGTTTGACGAGCCGTTTGGAGTATGATTTTTCGATGTTGCACAGTGTCCGAAGCATGGCGATGTCGGTATTCGAGAGTCCAACGTCGGTTGGTGATCCACCGGTGTACCAGGACGGCAGTGTTACGCTCTTGAATTTTTGGAGCCCGGTGGATCCTTCGCGATCGTAGGTTTCATGAAGTTCGGGCGCGAGGTATGCGAATCCGACACGCGCCAGCCAGTTTGTCTGTTTGAGGCCGATATATTTCGAGGCGATAACCTGGCGCAGTGTCAGACGGGCGAGTTGCTGCGTCCGTGGGCCATCGAATGTTTCGAAGACCTTGCGAATGGCGGCATCGTCATATCGGATCTGATATTTGACTGAGACATTGCCGAATCCGGCAGGGAATTGACGTTTGAGGTCGGTCACGAATTCGGAGCGGCTATTTCCGGGCATCATCCCAAGGAATTCGGCCATTTCCAGATAACGCATCAGCTCATCAGGCTGAGTCTGTTCGTCAGTCTGCAGCAGATCGTATTGAATCGACATATCGCGCAGAGTCTGGAGCAGCCATGATTGCGATCCGTCAGTCGCTTGTGGCAGGCTTTCCCCAATGGCGCGCAGCAGCAGATTGCATTCGACGGTCTCGCGGAACTTTCTACCGCTGCTTCTTCTTCGTTTGAGCGCAGTCTCGCTGGCATAGACGTGAAGCAGCCCGCCGCTTGTCTCTTCGATCGTCTCTTCCACGCTTTGCGTCAGTTGTCGCAGGCTTTCAAAACCATAGCCCATGACATTGATGCTCAGATGGGAGCTTGTCGTGATGGAATGCGTGAAGACACCATTGTTTATTCGAATGTAAGATGCGTTGAATCCACTCAGGATAGCGGAGAAGTCGCCGGACGCCGCGAGCCGTGAGAGTTTTGCTCCCTCCGGATGCGAAAGATCGAGCTCGATATCGATCAGTTGGTCGTTCTGTTTGGCGCGACTCCAGGCCAGATGCAGATCGAATCGGAACTTGCCGTTGACCGATTCCTGAATCCTCTCATACCAGTGATTCTTGAAGACTTCGACTCGATCGAGCCCGGATTTCAATGATTTGAGCGCCGAATCCCATTCGTTCTTTCTGATTTCATCAAAAGACCTGCCGATCAGGCGGCCGGCCAGGTCTTGTAATCGCAGGTCAACGGTATTCTTCAGCTCATCGGTCGAACCGATCTTGCCCAATTCTTTGAAAAGCCCATCGAGTGGCAGAAATTCAGCCATGCCGGAGATCAATTCCCGCACCGGGCGCGTGGCATCCTCTTCGATAAATGATCTGGCCCGCTTCGCGAAATCTGAAAACCGCTGGAATTCATCCTTATCGAGCAGCAGAGGATAAACGTTGGCGCCCCAGACAAGTTGAATCATCTCCCACCACCCGGCCTTCTCTTCCGCCATGTCGTCATCTTCGTCATCGATGATCAACTCCATCGGATTTGAGACGGCGGTCAATGCTTCAAGGATGCGGCTCAGGGCTGGGATTCGATCCAGATAATTCTGATACAGGTCAAGGATGCGCTGATCAGCATTCTGATAGATGTCAGAAGCCTTTCGCGCAGCCTCGAGGAATTCATCGAGGGTATGATCGGTTAATGATTGGCCGATCAGCTTCTGCGACCAGTTGTGAACGAACTGCTTGAGCGACGGAGTGAGCGCGTTTTCCAGCGCATCAAGCGAAGCATATTTGCGCGTTTTCTGAAAATAATCGATGAAAGATTTTGCGTCGGTTCCGATGATCGAACTCAGAAACTGGTCAGCGGTTTGCGGAAGACCCTTCAAAGTGTGCTTTTCGTCGAGTGAAAAATCCGCCGCCAGGCTGAGCTGCGACTGCCGGTTTTTGCGAACGATGAAGCGGACCCAGCCTTCGGAAGCCCCTTTTTTCGCTTCGATACTGAAGTTGCCGGCCAGGCTGTATCCGATCGTGAGGGCCGCCACTGCCTTGAGCGCGTAGTTCAGATCCAGCGCCAGCTCATTGAATTCGATCGACCTGGATCCCTTGAGCTTGTAGCCCCAGTTGAGCGCGGAGCTGAGTTTGAGGTAACCTCCGTATTGCATAACGATTGCTTCGCCTTTGCCCGGCAGATCGTCCAATGTCTCGATCTGTTGAGGCAGCCGCACGCCGGCGAAGAGGTCTTCCAGAATGGTCTTTGCCGTCAGCTCGCTTGAATAGACTTTGAGGTACTCGTATCCGACGTTGCCTCCCGCCTGAATGCCGAAACCAACTGAAACTGGGCCTGTCGGAAAATCCGCCGTTGCGCCTGCATCGGCTGAGGCTTGCAGGTTGAGCCGCAGGCAGACATCGTCTTCCGTCATCGCATCGGCCAACCCGAGATCATCCAGAATCCGATCAGCATCACCTGGCCAGATGAGTTGAATCTGATGGCTCGCCTGGCCTCCGACATTGAGCTTGAATCCGCCCGCCTTACCGAAGTGGAAAGATTTTCCCTCGCGCAGCGCAAATTTCACATCGGCGATTCTGGAGACTGTCGGCAGAAATCGACCGCCGGTAGCAAGCAGGCTGAGCCAGATATCCTGGTCGGACGCCAGCTCTAAATGACCCTCACCGCCGAGGAAGGATCGCTTGAAGGTGTCGGAGTTGAGAAGGAAAATTTGCATCCCTGACCTCGTGAAAGAGCGATTTGAAAGTTGAAAGATAAAAGTTGAAAGTTGAAAATGCATTGTAAACTGAAATATCTGATGATGTATGTCGTAATTTCATTGAAGAAAATATAAAACGGGTCTGCCGCTCAGAGGACGGAAGGAGCAAGTAACATGATGCTTGAAGGATTACGCGTCGGCGATAAAAGCGAAAAGACGATCGAAGTTACCCGGGATTTGACGATTCAGATGCATGATCCGATGCTGCCTCCCGTCTATTCCACTCCGGCGATGATCTATCTCATGGAGGTTGCGGCGGCGGGAGCGATGCAGCCTTATCTGCCTGAAGGGTTCATCTCGGTCGGTGTTGAAATAAACGTTCGTCATGCCGCGGCGACTCCAATCGGTGATCATGTCACGGCGCGTGCGACGGTTCTTGAAGTCGTAGATAATCTTGTCAAATTCGATGTAGAAGCGCATGACAACCGCCAGTTGATCGGTTCCGGGACGCACATTCGCGCGGTTCTGGATCTGGAACGTTTCGTCAACGGTCTGAAAAAGAAGGGGCTGCTTTGATAATCGCAATCGTCGGGCCGACAGCATCAGGCAAGAGTGATCTCGGGATCGCGCTCGCCCGGCGTTTCAACGGCGAGATCGTCAATTGCGATTCGGTCCAGGCATATCGAGGCATCAACATCGCTACGGCCAAGGTCCCGCCGGAGCAGCAGCAAGGAATCCCGCATCATCTGATCGATATCGTTGAACCGACTTATACGCTGACGGCCGTCGAATGGGCTGAACGGGCGCGTCAGGTAATTGAATCTATCGAGGCACGCGGCAAGCGGGCATTTCTGGTCGGAGGAACCGGATTTTATCTCAAGGCGCTGACTATGCGATTTTTTGATGCGCCGGAGATCGACCCGTCGCTGCGCCCGAGGCTGCAAAAGCTGCTTGATCATCACGGCCCGGAATATCTTCACAGGATGTTGAAGCGGGTTGATCCGAAGAGTGCCGCCCAGACCGAGCCGCGAAACCGGTCGCGTACGACGAGGGCGCTCGAAGTATATTTTTCATCGGGCAGGCCGCTCTCTGATTGGCAGGCTGAGGCGCCGGTCGAGCCGACGGCATACTTCGACCAAATCTTCTATCTTGTCCTCAAACCGCCTCGTCAGGAACTTTACGCTCGAATCAATTTACGGGTCGATGTCATGGTGCAAAGTGGGCTATTGAAAGAGATCGAAGATCTGATCGCCTCGGGGATTCCACCGACGGCGAAGGCATTTCAGGCTCACGGATATAAAAGGTTCGTCGAGTACCTGCTGGGACAGCGGACGCTCGAGAGTGCGATCGAACAGATGAAGCTCGACACGCGACACTACGCCAAACGTCAGTGGACATGGTGGCGAGCGCAATCCAACACCTTCTGGCTGGACGGTTTCGGATTCGATGAGCGAATCATCCAAGAAGCCGCCGGCATCGTTGAAACCCTATTCGCAGAGAATCCTTAGAATATAAAAGAACATCCACAAAGGGCACAAAGAAACACAAAGAAGAAAAAGAGCATCCTCTCTTCTACTTTGTGCTTCTTCGTGTCCTTCGTGGACGATCTTCTTATCCGTTCGATTTCTGGAAATCGTTCATGAACTCGACCAGTCGAACGACGCCTTCTTTCGGAAAGGCATTGTAGATCGAGGCGCGCAGACCGCCGACCGATCGATGACCCTTCAATCCGTCGAGTCCAGCGGCAGTCGCTTCCTTGACGAATTTGTTCTCCAACTCCTCGCTCGGCAGACGCAGGGTGACGTTCATCATGCTGCGACATGCTTTTTCGGAGTGGCCGCGGTAGTAGCCGTCCGAGGCATCGATCGCATTGTAGAGGATCGCGGCTTTCTCTCGGTTGAGAGCTTCGATCCTGTCGAGCCCGCCGATATCATCGAGCAGCCATTTGAAGACAAGTCCGCAGATATAGATCGAGTAGCAGGGCGGGGTGTTGTACATCGAACCGTTTTTGACCAGATTTTTGTAATCGAGCATAGCCGGCAGACCATCAGGAACTCTGTCGAGCAGATCCTCGCGGATGATGACCATTGTAACGCCTGACGGCCCGGCATTTTTCTGAGCGCCGGCGTAGATCAATCCGTATTTCGAGACATTGACCGGTTTACTGATGAAATTGGAAGACATGTCGCAGACGAGCGGCACATCGCCGGTTCCCGGTTCGTCCTGAAATTCGACGCCGAAGATAGTCTCGTTGGATGTGAAATGGAGGAAGGCGGCGTTCGGATCGAGTGTCGTTTCTTCCGGGTTCGGCAGTCGATTGAAATTGGTGTCGGCGGTGGTTGCGGCTTCGCGAATCGAGCCAAGCTTTTTGGCTTCCTTGAAGGCGCTCTGCCCCCAGCTTCCAGTCAGTATGTAATCGGCGCTCGCCCCTTTGGGCAGCACATTCATTGGGATCATAGTGAACTGCAGGCTGGCGCCTCCCTGCAGGAAGAGCACCTTGTAGTTGTCGGGAATCGAAAGCAGCCGGCGCAGGTCGGCCTCCGCTTCATTGATGATTCCCTCGAAGGCCTTTGAGCGATGGCTCATCTCCATGACGGACATGCCGCAGCCTTTGTAATTGAGCAATTCAGCCTGGGCCTTTTCGAGCACGCTGACGGGCAGTGTGGCCGGGCCGGCGCTGAAATTGAAAACACGCTCGGTCATCTGAAACTCCTTCTTATAAAATTGCGATGTGGTTTATTGGCTATGGATAATAAGTAACTGATGTTACGCAGAGACAATGTTCGGAAATTGCTTGATTTGTCCCGAACCCGCGAAGCGGGTGGGCAGAATTTAGCCCGGGGTGGAGCGAGGCCGCCAGGCCGAGCGAAACCCCGGGTACTGGGATCATCTTTTCATCAAGCCCATGAAATGGGCGGCAGATTTCTCGATGACGCCTGACTCTTCCGCACAGGCTATCGCCCACTTCGTGGGCTTGCCAATTTTGGTGGAACGGTACCCGGGGCTTCGCTCGGCCTGACGGCCTCGCTCCACCCCGGGCTCTATTCTTTCGCCTGCGTTGCAGGCTCACAGAAGAATATGCTTGAGAAACCCCGTAATTTGTCAAAGTGATTTTAAAGGACTCTTCTGCGTAACATCAGTAAGTAAATTCATCATATAAAAAGATGAACTATAAGGTTATCTGATAGAGGTCGATGATATCCGAATTCCCTGCCTGAATCGACGTCAGAATATCGGCGGAAAGTTCGGCATCGAGGGCGATCCGGGCGATGGCGGCCTCGGCGCCTTCGAAGACGATATTTTCCATCTCCTGGACATTGATCTGGTTCGCCTTGATCCGGTCGAAGACATGGGCGAGCACGCCGGGACGGTCGCGATGCCTGACTACGAGCATATGCGTTGCGGGAGAGCGATCCGTTAGATTGACGACATTCGGAACCTTGCCGGTCTCTTTGAAGGTTCGAATAACGCGGACAGTCTCGCCCGCGATGGCTTCCTGGGCCTGATCTGTCGATGCTCCGATATGATGCGTGCCATAGACGCCCGGCAACTGGACGATTGGGTCTGTAAAATCTCCCGTTGCCACTGCCGGTTCCTCTGCGAAGACATCGAGACCGGCGCGTATGCCTTTGATCTTGATGGCCTGAGTCAAGGCGGCCTGATCGATTATTTCGGCGCGAGATGTGTTGATGACGAACGACCCGGGCTTCATGACCTCGAAGATATCGGAGTTAATCACGCCGAGCGTGTCGGGCGCGAGCGCCAGGTGGATGCTCAGGATGTCGCAATCGTTTGCGACCTCGATAAAAGTCTGGCGGAATGAGATGCCCATCTCTGCGGCCGCTTCGGGTGTCAGGCTGCGGCTCCATCCGATGACGTTCATGCCGAATGCTTTTGCCCGCGCGATCATCTCACAGCCGATCCTGCCGAGACCGATCAGTCCCAGCGTTCGCCCGTGCAGCCCTCGCGCTTTGCCGTATTCCTTCTTGTCCCATTTCCCGTCGCGCAGGTCCGAAACGTTATCGGCGATCCGACGGTCGAGCGCGAGTATCAAACCGAAAGCCAGTTCCGCAACGGCGATCGCATTTTTTCCCGGGCAATTCGAAACATAGATTCCGCGCGCGGATGCCGCCTTAACGTCGATCGTGTTGTATCCGGCGCCGGCGCGGACGACCAGGCTCAGGCGCCCGGCATCCAGAACCGCCTCGGTCACTCTGGTCGATCGGACGATCAGAACATCGGCCTGTGTCTGGCGGACGGCATCGACAAGCATCTCGTCCTTCAGGTTCGGATCGCAGACGACATCGCAGCCGATGGCCTTGAGCCCCTCGATCCCACTCTCTTCGAATTTGTCTGCGATCAGTACTTTCATGAATTTAGAATCTTCATCGATCAGATCAGATGGCTAAGCAGTCCGTCGGCCAGCTTCGGTTCGAACCAGGTGGATTTCGGGGGCATGATCTCACCGGCATCAGAAATCTCGATCAATTCATTGATGTTTACCGGATGCAGGGAGAATGCGACGGCGTACTCCCCTGTATCGACCAGCTTTTCGAGTTCCCGGGTTCCGCGAATGCCTCCGATGAAGGTAATGCGTGGATCGGTGCGCACATCCTTGATGCCGAGGATCGGTGAAAGCAGGCGGTCCTGCAGCATGCTGACGTCCAGACGATCGGTCACCTTAAGGCCTTTGGTAACCTCGGGGCGAATGGTCAATCCGTACCATTTGCCATCTAAATACATTGAAATATTTCCTTTTCCCGCGGGCCGCGGATCGGCATCAGGGACGATTTCGAACTCCTCCGAAATGGCTGTCAGAAGATCGTCCTTCGAATATCCGTTAAGGTCTTTGACGGCTCGGTTATAGGGCAGAATGTGGACCTGATCGGCCGGGAAGAGGACGCACTGGAAGAAGTTGTATTCCTCCTCGCCGGTGTGATCGCGGTTTTGGGCGCGCAACGTTTCGCGGGCCCGGCTGGCGCTTTTGGCGCGATGATGGCCGTCGGCGATATATAATTTCGGCACTGCGCGAAATGCCTCGATCAATGTGGCATTGAGGCTTTCCGGAATCCTCCAGACCCTGTGCTCGATCCCGTCGGGCGCGGTGTAATCGAAGAGCGGATCCTCATGCCGGATCGCATTTATCAGTTCATTGATCTTGGAATTGGGTTGGAAGGTCATAAAGACCGGGCCGGTCTGGGCCCGCAGCGAGAGCATGTGCTGTGTGCGGTCATCTTCCTTGTCCTGTCGCGTTCGCTCGTGCTTGAGAATGACATCAGTGTCGTAATCGTCGACCGAGCAACAGGCCACAAGTCCCACCTGGAAGTGATTGCCCATCTTCAACCGATAGAGATAGAAGCTGGGTTCGTCCTCGATAATTAACGGAGCGGCGCTGGACAGCCTGTCGAAATTGGCGGCGGCGCGGGCGTAAACTTCAGCGGAATGAACGTCGATCCCGTCCGGCATCTCTATCTCCGGACGCGACACGCGCAGGAAGCTGAGCGGATTATCGCCCGCCATTTCACGCGCCTCGGCCGTCGAGACTACATCATACGGAACGCTTGCCACTTTTTCGCATTGCGCCGGGAGCGGTCGGATCGCACGAAAGGGTTTTATGATTGCCACGGATTCCCCCTGATTGATGATTAAATCGAAGTTCGAATTTAAACCGAATTCTACACCAAGGGATTGTGGATGGACAGTCAAGAGCGAGAAGGTCTTATTTCATCGCTTTTTCGATAGCTTCGACCAGCAGGTCGCGATCGATTATGCCGTAACGGACATAGACCAGATTTCCCGCCTTGTCATAAACGAAGGTTGCGGGCAGTGTGCCCTGCCAGTTTTTATCGACGACTGCGATCATCTCTTCCGGGTCGTCGGTGTCCTGCAGGAGCATCTCGAATGTCGCTTTCTGCTCCTTGATGAATGGGATGACCTTCGAGTTCAGATCGACGGGCTCATCGGCGGTGATGCCGACGAACTTGACTCCCTTGTCTCGATATTTCGCGTCGAGGGCGACGAATTCAGGGAACTCAGCCACGCAAGGGCCGCACCACGTAGCCCAGAAATTGATGACCAGCACCTTGCCCTGGGCTGCATTCTTGAACTTCACGAAGTCGACCGGTTTGAGTCGTCCGACCTTCGGCTCAAAGTCCTTCGTCTGTTCCTCGGCCAGTTTCAGCGTTTCGGCGTCCTTCGATCGTTTGATCAGACATCCGAAGGCTCTTGCTTCGGGGACGCTGACTGGATTGCCGGCCAGCATTTCGTCGAGTGCGCCGCGCAGGTCGTTGCGTTTGACTCGACGCAGGTCACGGGAATTATCGATGCGACCGTGATAGCGCAGCACGCCGGCTGGATCGATGACAAACAGCTCCGGAGTGCGCTCGGCGCCATAGGCGTCGGCCACACGATTGTCGATATCTTTGAGCATCGGAAAAGTGAGCCGGTATTTGTCAGCGTGATCACTGACCGCTGAAACCGGTTCGTCGAAGTTCGAATTGATGCCCAGAAACGCGACGTTGCTCTTCGCATAATCCTGAGCAATTGAGCGGATGCGATCGTTGTAATCGTTCGAGATCGGACATGTCACGCTCATAAAACCGATGACGGCGATGCGCCCTCGATAAGTCTTGAGCGAGTGGGTCTTTCCGGTCGTATCGGTCAGGCTGAAATCGGGGGCAGGCTGGCCGATCCGCGCACCGTCAGCAGGCTGTCCTGCGCCTGATGCACCCGATACGATGTTTAAAAGCAGGATCATGCTTGCGAGCATAGTTATCATAGTCTTTCGAATCTTTGTCATCATTTATCCGATCACATAAAAACAGATAACGGATACTTGCCGGCGGGGACGCCGGCAATCCCGGATTTACAGTTTCTCGGCCACCGATTTGGCCTGCAGGAAGAGGCCCAGGTAATCGCGTCCGCCCGCTTTCGAATCGGTGCCGGACATATTGAATCCGCCGAACGGATGGACGTCGACCAGCGCGCCGGTGCACTTGCGATTGATATAAAGGTTGCCGACGTGGAAGTCGCGTTTGGCGATCTCGATGCGTTCGCGATTGGCGGAATAGAACGCGCCGGTCAGTCCATAGATCGTGTTGTTGGCGATGCCGAGGGCTTCCTCGAAATTCTTCGCTTTGATGCAGGCCAGGACGGGGCCGAAGATCTCCTCCTGGGCGATGCGAGCCTTCGGATCGATGTCGGCGATCACCGTCAGTGGGATGAAGTATCCTTCATCGGCGAGATCGTGTCTGCCTCCGCCGGCGATGACGCGGCCCTCAGCCTTTCCTACTTCGATATATTCGTTGATCTTTTTGAATGCCCGCTGGCTCGAGACGGGACCGGTGAAGTTGGTGACATCCCTGACCGGGCCGACTGAAAGCGCTTTTGTGCGAACGGCGATCTTTTCGAGCAGTTGATCGTAGACGGATTCGACGATCACCGCGCGCGAGCAGGCGGAGCATTTCTGGCCCGAGTACCCGAAAGCGGCCGCGACGATGCCGGCGGCAGCTTCATCCAGATCGGCGGTCTCATCGACTACGATTGTGTCTTTGCCGCCCATTTCAGCTACCACGCGTTTAATCCAGATCTGCCCCTCGCGTGGTTTGGCGGCCAGTTCGTTGATTCGCAAACCTACGTTCATCGATCCTGTGAATGAGATGAACCGTGTGCGCGGATGTTCGACCAGGTGTTCGCCAACAACAGGGCCGTCGCCTGGCATGAAATTGATGACGCCCGGCGGCAGCGAAATCTCTTCCATCAACTCGACGAATTTCGCTGCGATGACCGGGCTGTCATGTGAAGGTTTGATGATCACAGTGTTTCCGGTCACGATCGCCGCCGTGGCCATGCCGGCCATAATCGCGAGCGGGAAGTTCCAGGGCGGAATGACAATGCCCACTCCGAGCGGAATATATTTGACCTCGTTGACCTCGAACGGCAGAGGCGACGGAGTCAGCGGTTGCGGTCCGTCGTAACGAAGCGCCTGCCGCGCATAGAACTCCATGAAATCGATGGCTTCGGATGTGTCGGCCTCGGCTTCGGCCCAGGATTTGCCGACCTCGTATACCATCCAGGCATTGAACTCGTTTTTTCTGCGGCGCATCTTCGCGGCGGCCTGGAAAAGATAGTTGGCCCTCTGCTCTGCCGGAACGTTCTTCCAGGTCTCGAACGCTTTCCACGCGGCATCCATCGCCTTGTCGGCCAGTTCGCGTGTGCCGTGATGAATGCGACCGACTACCTGCGAGATCTTCGAAGGATTGACCGAATCGTGCAGATCGCCGGTTGCGAACCTTTCGCCGCCGATGATGACGGGATATTCACGTCCGAGCCGGCCTTCGACTTCGGTCAGGGCTTCGAGCATTGCCTGTGCGTTTCGTTCATCGGAAAAGTCCGCAAAAGGTTCGTTCCTGAATGGCTCTTGATTGATCATAGAGAATAATTCCTTCGAGGATAAAAATTTGAATGCCAGGAAAACAAGAATGCTATCAATCGGACTGCTCAAGATCAAGTTCGGCGATGGTCGCACCCATTCCGCCGGCTTCCGGAGGAGCGTCATGGTATCGCGCTACAAACGGCATGCGATCGAGAATGCTTCGGACGATATCGCGCTGGACTCCGATCCCTTTCCCATGAATGATGCGGACGAAACGATAACCAAGTGCGCGCGCTTCGCTGAGGTACTCCTCGACGACTGCTCCGACCTGCCGCGGAGGGATCGAATGCAGATCGAAGACATCGCGGATCTCGATCCGCACCGGTTCATCGAACGGGTCGTCGTATGATTCGGATTCTTCCGGTATTCTGGCCATCAATGTTCTCGAAACTCAGTATTGTGATTTCTGGAATGGATTCGCAGAGGTCGCAAAGACGGCAAAGGGGTTGAATCGCAGAGGCCGCAAAGAAGACAAAGAAGCTTATTTTGGCTATTTAATACTCTGCAAACTAAATTTTCGGGTATTTAAATTCGGAAGAAATTAATCGCAAAGACCGCAAAGGGGCAAAGAATTAATCGCAGAGGCCGCAAAGGAGCAAAGATTTTTTGGTGATATGAATATCCGGATTATTGCCCATTGGATATAATTCGAACACTGATCTTGCCTGTATATCTTTGCCCCTTTGCGGCCTTTGCGATTAAATTCTTGCGCATCTTCGGCCTTTGCGATTAACTTTCCCAGTCTTGAATACAAGAAAATTTAGTTTGCAGATTATTAAATAGCCAAAAAGAGCTTCTTTGCCGTCTTTGCTGCCTCTGCGATTTAAATCCGAGCGGAGATAGCCTCTTCGATAGCGGCCTTCATCTGCGGGATGCTGATCACCGGATGGAATCCCACGAAATGCTTGCGAATCGAGCCGTCGCGTCCGATGACAATGGTTTGCGGAATTCCTCCACGCCCGTTCATCAGTCCGCCATAAAGCGGGCCGTTGATCCAGCCGATCGGGTAATTGATCTTGAACTCCTCTGAAAAAGCCTTGACCAATTCCGCATCCGTTTCAGGGTTCTCTGTCGTCAGACCGATGACTTCGACGCCTTTGCTCTTGTAATCCCTGGCCATCTCGATCAGGTGCGGGATCTCCTGGCGGCAGGGACCGCACCAGGTCGCCCAGATATCGACAACCAGGACCTTGCCTTTGAAGTCGGCAAGTTTCCTGGATTTTCCGTTGATAAGCTTGAAACTGGCCTGTTTGACGTTATCCGGCAAAGGTCGCGGGAGCGACGGTTCAGGCGGAGCGCTGCGAGCGATCATCGGCCCGGCGGGCGTTGAAGTCGGCCGGCTGGCGGTGATCGGTTCAGACGATTCACTGACTGCATCAGTCACAGAGGAATCCCCTCGCGGATAGAGTGCCGATGCGATTGCCCCGACCATAATAACCAGGCCCACAATCAAACCAATGTTAGTCGGTGTCCAGAATGATTTTTTTGAAGAAACTTCGGTAGTGCTCATAGATCCTTGCGCATCCTTGAATTCGACATCGGGGCGGAAACTGACTCAGAAAAACTATCATAGCCGATATCGCGATTTTCTTCAGCCATGATTCACAGGAGGAGTAGAATAGAGGTTGTCGAACTGCTGAGCAACTGGAAAGGATAATTGAAGATGAGACGAATTGCAGTGTTGTTGACCAGCGGAGGGGATGCTCCCGGAATGAACGCGGCGATCAGGGCTGTGACGAGAACCGCGCTCGATCGCGAGATCGAAGTCTTCGGTGTCAGGCAGGGGTTCGCCGGTCTGATCGCCGGACATTTCGTTCCGCTCAATGCGCGATCTGTCGGCGGCATCATCCAGCACGCCGGCACAATGCTTGGAAGCACACGCTGTCTGGATTTCAAGACTGAAGAAGGGCAGAGCAATGCGCTCAGGCAACTCGCTCGCCATAATGTCGATGGTCTGGTGGTCATCGGCGGCAATGGCACGCAGAGCGGATCGTACGCGCTTTCGCGAAAAGGGTTTCCAGTAATCGGCATAGCCTCGACGATAGATAACGACCTGTGCGGAACCGAGATCACGATCGGCGTCGACACCGCGCTGAATGTCGCTCTGGAAGCCATAGGTCGTTTGAAAGTGACGGCCGCGTCTCACCAGCGCGCATTTCTGGTCGAAGTCATGGGTCGAGATTGCGGCTATATCGCGCTCATGACGGGTATAGCCGGCGGCGCCGAATCGATTGTCATCCCCGAGATCCCGAGCGATCCTGAAGGCGTCGCTCAGGAATTGCGAGCAGCCTACGAACGCGGAAAGCCCCACGCCATTGTGGTCGTTGCCGAAGGGGCAAAATACAATGCCGAGGGACTGGCGTCATATTTTAAATTGAACAGGGAACGGCTCGGGTTTGATCTGCGAGTGACTATTCTGGGTCATGTTCAGCGCGGAGGTGCGCCTGGAATCTTTGACCGGCTGCTCGGTACACGTTTTGGCGCCGCGGCGACCGAAAGCCTGGCAACCGGAGAGCACGGCGTCCTGATCGGTATTCAAAACGGCAGGATCTCGAGAACGCCCCTCTCTGAAATCGCCGGTAAAACAAAGGAGCTTGATGTCAGCCTGTTCGAACTTGCACGTGTGCTGGCGAAATGAGGATTCAATCGCGTTTTGAGCGGCCGGTGGTAAGGATCGACCAGGCGAGATAGATGCCCAGAATGATGGCGAGAGCGAATCCGATTGCGAACATGATGCCGGCCCATCGCTCCCAGAAGGGTGGGCGGTAGACCGAAAGCAAAGTCGCCAGCCCGACTATGAAGGCCGAGGCGAGCATGCCCAGTACGAGCCGGTTGACCATCCGTTCAAGCCGGGAGACGAAAGGATCCAGAGCTCCGCGTTTCATCCCTACTTCAAAGCCGCCGCGCTCGATCTCGCCGAGGATCTGCCGGATCTGACGCGGGATCTCAGTGCTCAGTCGCGCAGTCTCCATTCCGGCTCTCCCAAGTTTTTTGAGCAGTCGAGCCGGGGACAGACGCTGAATCATAAGCTGATCGGCATAGGGCTCTATGACCGATGTCAGATGAAAATCCGGATCCAGTCGTGTGCCCAGCCCCTCGGCCACGATGATCGATTTGACCAGCAGAGCCAGGTTCGGCGGCAGACGCAGCTGATGGCGCCTGATGACGATGAATGCTTCGTTGAAAAGCTCTGTCATGCTCACCCCGCCGAGCGGTTTTCCATAATATGGTTTTATCAATCGCTCGAGATCTTTCCTGAGGGCCCTGCGGTCGACATTCATGACATTCGCTTCAAGTTCGAGCAGGGAATCAGCCAGACGATCATAATCTTCGTAGGAGAGCGCCATGATCAGGTTGGCCAGATAATCCTGAGTCTTTTCGTCGATCGTGCCGACCATGCCGAAATCGATCAGCCCGAAACGCCCGTCGGATTCGATGAAAAAATTCCCCGGGTGCAGGTCGGCGTGAAAGAATCCATCCTCGAAGACCATCTTAAGGATGACCTGGGTACCGCGTTCGGCCAGTTCGCGATGTTTGATCTGGATAGGGTTCTGCTGGTCGAGATCGACGATCTTGATGCCTCGAATCCGCTCCATAGTGAGCACGCGTGATGTCGTCGTATCCCAGAAGATGCGAGGGATATGAACGGTCGAATCGTGGCTGAAGTTTTCGGCGAAGCGTTCGGCGTTATGGCCTTCGTGAATGTAATCGAGTTCGGAACGCAGGGTGGTGGCGAATTCCCGGGTCAGGCCGAGCATGTCGTAATGGCGGGCGAACGCCCAGCGCCGGTCGGCCGCCGCCGCGAGATTGTGCAGAATTTCGAGATCTTCCTCGATCTGTGTTACGACGCCAGGGCGACGCACCTTGACGACCACTTCGGTTCCATCGAACAGTCGTGCGGCATGCGCCTGTCCGATTGAAGCGGCGGCAATCGGTTGCATTTCGAAAAGCTCGAAGATCTCACCGATCGGCCGGCCGATCTCCTCTTCGATGCGTTCCCGCGCCAGTTCTGAGGGAAACGGCGGAGCGTCATCCTGCAATTTTGAGAGTTCCTTCAGATATTCAGGTGGAATGATGTCGGGACGGGTCGAAAAAAGCTGTCCTAGTTTAATAAAAGTTGGTCCGAGTTCTTCAAGTGCGATGCGCAGATGCTGGGCCGGCGAGAGCGGGCTTTCGTCGCCGGTCTCGCCGTGTCGAATACGTGCCGGCGAAAACCTGTCAAGCCCGATCAGGGTCAGCAGGTATCCGAAGCCGTGCCGGCTCAGGACTTCGGCGATCTGCCTGTACCGGCGAATATGCGTCTCTTTAACAGCAGCGATGATGTTCATTAATCCATTTTATCAACACGAACTGCTGTCACCTTGTATTCCGGGGCCTCGGTCATCGCATCACGATGCGGGCTGGTGACGTTGTTCAGGAAGACGTCGGCCGTGTGGAAGGTCGTGAACATCTCACCGGGTTTGACCGCCGGATTGACCTCGACCGGTATGATCGCTTCGCCGTAATGGCTGCTCAGCCTGACAGTCTCGCCGTCATTGACGCATAACAGTGCAGCATCCTGAGGCGAGATATCAAGATAATCAGAGTCGCGCAAGATGCGATTTTTCGTTCGCATGGTCATCGTTCCCGCATTGAACTGGTGGAGCGTCCGACCGGTGACCAGCAGCAGCGGATAGCGGTCGCTGGTCACTTCGGGTGTCGGGCGATAATCGATCTCGCGGAGCGCGGTCTTTTTCCCGTGCGGGAAAGTTTCAGAATGCAGAATGCCTGTGCCGGGATGAGCTTCATCCGGACACGGCCATTGAATCCCTTGAGACTCCAGCCGATGATAACTGATGCCGCTGCCTGCCTGCCAGAGTGCTCGTACTTCGTCCCATATCTCTTCGGGTGAATCAAAATCGAACTGTTCATCGTGGCCCATGGCCCGGGCCACATCGCAGATCACCTGCCAGTCGGGCCTCGAATCGCCGAGCGGCTCGATCGCGCGGCGCACTCTCTGGATCCGCCGTTCCGCGTTCATGAACGTCCCGTCCTTTTCGAATGATGATGTGACGGGCAGGAAGACGGTTCCGTAATCCCGCGCCGTTTCGTTCATGAAGATATCCTGGACGATGACCAGTTCGAGGGATTCAAGCGCCTGTCGGGTCGATTCGGTATTGGCATTGGTCAGCAGGATGTCATAACCGATGGCCCAGAGCGCTTTCATCCGGCCATCCTGCATGGCGTCCATCATCTCCATCATGTTCATACCCCGGGCGGCCGGCAGCGGGGCTTTCCATAGCGCCTCGAATGATTGGCGGCCGGCGTCAAGGCTGACGTACCCGGTCAGGTGGGACGGTTCGCAGCCCATATGCGCCGATCCCTGAACGTTGTTCTGTCCGCGCAGGGGATTCACTCCGCTGCCTGGTTTGCCTATATTCCCCGTCAGCAGAGCCAGATTCGAAAGAGCCATGACGCCTTCAGTCCCCTGAACGTGCTCGGTCATGCCAAGACCGTGAATACACATGGAAGGCTTGGCCGTAGCATACAATCTGGCGGCGCGGCGGATCAGCTCGGGATCGATCCCGCAGACCGGCCCGATCTTCTCCGGCGAAAACTCGCTGACGAACGAAAAGAACTGTTCGTGGTCAATTACTCGATCCGCAAGGAATGATTCGTCGCAGAGTCCTTCTTCGACGATGGCGCAGGCCAGGGCGTTGAAGAGCGCGACGTTGGTTCCCGGCTTCAACTGAAGATGGATGTCGGCATAATCGGCCAGTTCGATCCTGCGCGGGTCGATCACGATAAGGTGTGCGCCTTTGAGCGCCGCCTGCTTGATTCTGGCTCCGATGATCGGATGATTCTCGGTCGTGTTCGAGCCGCAGACCATAATCGTCGAGGCCAGTTCAATATCGTCATACGAATTGGTCGCCGCTCCCGTGCCGAGGACAAGTTTCATGGCCATTGCTGTCGGTGCGTGACAGACGCGCGCGCAGCAATCGACGTTGTTGGTGCCAAGGACCGCGCGGGCGAATTTCTGAGTCAGGTAGTTCTCTTCATTCGTCGCACGAGAGGAACCGAGCACGCCGATGCTGTCGGGGCCGTGAGTTTCCATCAGGCGCCGCAGCTCTGTGGCGGTGAAGGCAATCGCTTCATCCCAGGAGACTTTTTTCCAGACTCCGTTGTTGCGGATCATCGGCGATGTCACGCGATCGCGGGCATAGACGAAGTTGAATGCATAGCGTCCCTTGACGCAGAGATGGCCCTTGTTGACGGGGGCGTCCATGACCGGCCTGACTGTGATCATTCGCCCGTTCCTGCTGCCGACTTCCATCTCGCAACCGGTGCCGCAGTAGGGGCAGGTCGTTCGTGTCCAGGCTTCAGCTGATCCTGATTCGGCTACGGTCACATCCTCCAGCGCGCCTGTCGGACACGTATCAACGCAGGCGCCGCAACTGACGCACGAACTGTCGAGCAGCCCGTCCATCGAATCGGGCACAATCCGTGTCGACGATCCGCGGTTGATCACCTGCCAGACAAACTGTCCCTGCAATTCGCGGCAGATTCGCACGCAACGATAACAATCGATACATCTTGTCATGTCGACGCGAATGTACGGATGGGATTCATCGAGCAATTCTGGATCGGTCACACCGGCGCACGCCGATTCGAGGCCGTAATCGTGAAGGTAACGGTGGAAAGGCTTCTCGGGATAGCGTTCGACTGGTTCTGCCGGATACCGGTCGGCCAGCATGGCCAGCAGACCGCGCCTCTCCTCTTCGAGTTCGGGCGTATGGGTCTCGATCTTCATGCCGTCTTCGAGCATCGTGTTGCACGAGCTGACCGGATTGGCGCGGCCTTCTACATCCACCAGGCACATGCGGCACTCTCCACATGGCGTCAGTCGATCGTCATGGCAGAGCGTCGGCACCTTGACGCCGATCTCATCGAGTGCATCGAGGATAGTGAGCCGTCCATCGAATTGAAAATTCAGATTATTGATCGTGGCTTGAGCCATATCCGGCCTCCCATTACACGCCGTTGAATACGGAGAGTTTCCAGTGGGAAGAAGTTTCCAGTTTCCAGTTGTGTGCAACAGTCTCGCAATAGTTACAAACAAATTACGGCAAACAGAATTGTTTGCCGTAATCAAAGAATAACCATCAACGATTGACGAAGGAGCCGCGATTTAATGTTGCCGATACCACGACTCCCTCGCACATCGTCAGTGAAGGAGATATGAAGGAGAAGAGATGCGTTACCAGTTTTCGAAGACACCCGTCAGCTTGTCCACTCGAATGCGAAAAACGATGCTCGAGACGGGCGTTTTGGACATCCTGGATTCAACCGGCGTCAGATGCGGCAAGCGCTTGAACATCTCGACTAGTACTCGCTCTTTCTGCTGCTCATCAGTGATCTCTTCGAATTCTCCCCAGGCGATGACGCTGCGCCAGTGATAGGCGTCCTTTATCTCATCAACCTGAAGGCAGACACGCGGGTTCTCCCGCATGGCATCGATCTTCAGACCCGGGAGCGAATGCACCAGAATGACTCCGTCCTCGTAGATATAATTTATCGGAAGCACATAGGGAGCCCCGTCGATGTTACATCCGAGCCTTCCCAGGACTTCTTTCTGTAAAAGCTCGCGAGCCTCTCTCTCTCCCATCTGTTTGATCATCGAATTATCTCCGGTCTGCGACGAACATTCATTTCGCGGCTTCCTGTTTTTGTCTGACGATCTCGACTGAGCAGGGAGCATGCGTGGCGACAGCGTGTGATACCGACCCGAGCAGCAACCTTTGCCAGCCCTTGTAGCCGTGAGATCCAAGGATGATCAGGTCGGCGCCCCATGCTTCGGCTTCGCCGATTATGACGTCGGCCGGCTGACCCTCTTTGATCTCTGAAGAGAGCTTTACGTCGGCCGTCTCGCTCGCTTCGATGCGTTCGAGGGCTGCCTTGATCGCGCCGCGAGCCTTCTCTTCAGCCGAGGCTTCAAGTTCCTGATAATAACTGTCAGGAAGCGCCCATGTGTCTGTCGTCGGCAGAAATAGCGGCTCCATCGCCGTGATCACCTTTACCTCAGTATTCTTCGGCCACGGGCGACCGGCTACTGATTCCACCGCAACAAGGCTGTAATCCGAACCGTCAACTGCCAACAGCACTTTCATAATCAGGTCTCCTTTACGAATGGTCTGAGCGGGCGCGTGATGAGGACAGGACACGGAGCCTGTCGCAGAACGCGATCCGCATTCGATCCGAACAATGCCCGCATGGCGAATCCTGCTCCATGCACGCCCATACAGATCAGATCGATATTCTGTTCTTCGGCGTATGTGAGTATCTCACGATAGGGTTGCCCGGAGCGAATGGCCTGTTTAACTTTGCACCACAGGTAGACTTCCTCGGGGATCGAGCCCTGCAGGCGTTTGGTTGCATCTTCGAACGCTTCGGACTCGGTCATCGACATTCCCTTGGATGCAGGAACCGGCGCATACGGCAGGACATGCATGAGGTGAACCTCAGCCTGGTATTCCTGCGCCAGCAGCAGCCCGTACGAGAGCGCCAGCTCAGAGTCGTTCGAAAAATCATGCGCTACAAGTATCCTTTTGAGATCGATCTCTCCGGTCGTCTTTCCCACCCATTCATGCTCGTGCGGATGAGTAACCATAACCGGGCAAGGCGCCGTCCGACAGACCGCCTCGGCTGTCGAGCCCAGCAGCGCCGCCGCGACTGGCCTGCGTCTCGATCGCATGACGATCAGATCCACGTGTCGCATCGCCGCCGTTTGCGGGATGCAGATATCCGGGGTGCCTTCGAAGATCGATAGCTCGTATTTTAGCGAAGAGAGATTGCCGAATGCCAGATGGGCGCCGATCGCATCCTCGATCAGTTTTCTGATCTGTTCACGCCCGGCATCGGTGTTGAAGGCTGGTGATTCGATACAATGGCAGATCACCAGTTTCGCATCATAGACCCTGGCAAGCGCTATCGCATAACGCAGTGCCTCGTCAGAATCAGGTGACAGGTCTGTTGGGCACAGAATGCTCTGTAAATTAATCATATCGACCTCCAGCATACTGCTTCAGCAATGAGCGTGCCGCCCGTAAAATACTGGATTTTCAATGCATAAGAGCACTCGATTGAGGAAATTGACTCTTTTAGACGCGGAAAAATTCGCAATTTTCAGTCAGTCTGCCTCCTGATTTCCATTCAAATCATTGCGGGAAGTCCGTCTTATGGTTCTTCAATACATGGAATGAGACTTGCTCAAACCAGTTTAGGTCGCGAAAAGTGGAAACGAGGTGATGTCATGAATGGAGAGATCTCAAATTCCGCGAATGGAAGCAAAAAGGTCCTTATCATCGACGATGAAGAATCTTTCAGGCTCGTTTTGCGGGAGGTGCTGAATGAACTCGGATTCAACTCCATCGAGGCTGAAAACGCTGAACTGGGGTTGCGCGCATTCGAGATCGAGCGTCCTTCCTCGGTGCTATTGGATATTCATCTTCCAGATCGATCAGGTTTCGACGTTTTGCAGGAGATAAAGAAGCAGTCCCCGAAGACCAATATCATTGTTACTACAGGCGAGTCCATCGAAGAGAACGCTCTGATAGCTCTCAGACTCGGAGCCGATGAGTTCATCGGAAAACCCATTCACCCGCTTGAACTTAAATACCTGCTCGATAAATTCACCACGACCGAGAAAAGGACCGAGAGTGCAAATGGCATTCTGCGATTGCTCATCGTCAGTGACGCAGCGGACGGACTGAGGGATTTCAGAGGCTTCATCAATAAAGAGAATGTCCAGATAACCAATATCTTCAACCTCGATGACCTGCCACGGACGCTCACCACCAGGCACGAAATTGCTGTTGTTAATGTCGCATCTATTAATATAAAGAATGTCCTTGAGTCATTGCGCAAAAGCCCGCTCCATCAGGATATCCCCGTTCTGGTCGATAAAACACGGCTTGATTTCACCGGTGTGCTGGCTGGAATAATGCCCAGATTCAGAGCCATGCCCTGCAGTCCTGACGAATTGCGTGTATTAACCCAGCGACGCATTGTCTCTCTCAAGGAAAAGAGAAGATCCAATCACCTGCTCTGATAATTCCCACTGCCAGCCATATTTCGAATATGGGAAAAAATCATCCCATTTCCGGACAGTCGCCATCACGTCGAAGTCGGCCTCAAACTTCTAAAATATTGTAAAATAAGTAGTAACGCCATCTGTAATGTCCGGCACGCAAATTGGATTATGAGTGCTGGTGTATGGTCATATTTGACTGTTCGGGTGCAATCATTACGGGTGATAATTGGAGGAAATATGGATGTACCACGGGGTAAATCGGTAGCGCGGAATCGAAAGATACGACAGGCGATTTACGTGATAATCGGGTTGGCGGTGATTGGAGTCGTGAGCGTAGTGCTGGCACGGCTGAAACCGGCTGCTCCGTCGGTGGCCGCCTCGACTGTCCTGATCGATACGGTCAAGCGTGGAGAGATGCTCCGACAGGTACGAGGGTTGGGAACGCTCATTCCCGAAGAGATCGTCTGGATTCCTGCGATGACCAGCGGTCGCGTCGAGAAACGGCTGGTACAGCCCGGAACGTTTGTTCGTCCCGAAACTATCATCTTCGAATTGAGCAATCCGGAATTGCAGCAGCAATTGATGGATGCCCAGGCGCAATTGAAGTCGGCAGTGGCAGCTTACAACAACCGAAAGGTCGAGCTTGAAACGCAGTTGCTCAACCAGCGGGCACAGGCTGCGACAGTTGAAGCCGATTACCAGCAGGCGCGGCTGACGGCTGAAGCGAATGAACAGCTTTCGAAAGACGGTCTGGTCTCTGAGTTGATTTTGAAACAGTCACGCATGCGCGCAGTCGAATTGAATACGCGCAACGAGCTCGAAAAGCAGCGACTGGCCATGAATGCCGAAGCGATCAAGACGCAGCTGGCCGTGACACAGGCTGAACTGGATCAGCGCAAGCTGCTCTATGATCTGCGGATCAAACAGGTCGCTGACCTCAAAGTCAGGGCAGGCATCAATGGCGTTCTGCAGCAACTGGCTGTCGAGGTCGGGCAACAGGTGACTCCAGGTACCAATCTGGCAAGAGTTTCAGATCCGAACCGGCTCAAAGCCGCCGTGCGAATCCCTGAAACCCAGGCGAGGGATGTTCTACCGGGGCAGAGGGCGAACATCGATATGCGCATCGGCATCATTCCGGGACGCGTCACGCGCATCGATCCGGCTGTCCAGAACGGCACCGTGACGGTCGATATCGCACTCGAAGGCGATCTGCCCAAGGGCGCGCGCCCCGATCTGAACGTCGACGGAACGATCGAACTCGAGAGACTGGACAATATCCTCTATGTTCAGCGCCCGGCGTTCGGCCAGGAGAAGAGCGCGGTTAAAATCTTCCGACTGGAGCCGGACGGCAAACACGCCGAAGCGGTTACTGTCCAGCTCGGCCGCAGCTCGGTCACCACTATCGAAATAGTCAGCGGATTGAAGGTCGGCGACAAAATCATCGTTTCTGATACTTCACAGATCGCTGACAACGCCAGTCGAATAAGACTGGATTGAGTTTCAGCCCTCAAGGCAAAGGGCCATGGCGGTATTTCGATTTTTATCAATCAGGACTTACGCAGAATCCTGGGAGCGCAGGCTTCCAGCCTGCATGATTTCCGCTAATAGCTACAAAATGCAGGCTGGAAGCCTGCGCTCCCAGGATTCTGCGTAAGCCCTGTCAATCAAGGAGAAACAGGATGAGTGAACCATTGTTACGCCTCGATGGAGTGACGAAGGTGTTTTTGACGGATGAGGTCGAGACGCATGCACTTGCGGGGATCCATCTGGATATAAATCAGGGCGAGTATGTCTCGATCGCGGGCCCTTCCGGCTGCGGCAAATCCACGCTGCTCTCGATTCTGGGCCTGCTCGATTCACCCTCTGACGGCAACTACTGGCTCAATGGCAAGCCGGTCCAGGGGCTCAACATGTCCGAACGAGCCCGGATTCGCAATCGCGAAATTGGATTCATCTTTCAAAGCTTCAACCTGATCGGCGATTTGACTGTTTACGAGAATGTCGAGCTCCCGCTGACCTATCGCGGCATGAGCTCAGCCGAACGCAAACAGCGTGTCAACGCCGCGCTCGAGAAGGTCGGGATGGCGCATCGAGCCAAGCACCTGCCCTCACAGCTGTCGGGCGGTCAGCAGCAGCGTGTTGCCGTAGCTCGCGCTGTCGCGGGCGAGCCGCTCATTCTGCTCGCCGATGAGCCGACCGGAAACCTCGATTCGACCAACGGCGAAGCGGTCATGGACCTGCTGCGCGAACTCCACCGCGGCGGCGCGACCATCTGCATGGTGACTCACGACCCGCGCTTCGCTCGCCACGCCGATCGCTCGATCCAGCTCTTCGACGGTCGCGTTGTCGAAGAGAATTGATGGTGAAGGTAGAAAGTAGAAAGTAGAAAGTAGAAAGAAACGGCACAGGGGGTAGTTTCCAGTTTCCAGTTTCCAGTCGCTTCACTTCGGTTTGATTTGAGTCACAATCGTGACCAAGTACACAGGAATAAACCTGCACCGTCAAAAATACTGGAAACTGGAAACCTGAAACTGGAAACTTCACTACGCATCGGAAGCCCTAAAAACAGTCAGGAGGAGAAGGTGGATTCATTGCTGAAAGATCTTAAATTCGCCTTGCGACGGCTGATCAAGAGTCCCGGCTTCACCTTCATCGCCGTGCTTTCGCTGGCTCTCGGGATCGGCGCAAACACCGCGATCTTCAGTCTGGTCAATACAGTCGTCTTTCGTTCGTTGCCGGTCGAAAATCCCGAAGAGGTCTTTTCAGTCGGCGTTTACGGAAAGAACGACGGGGCTTTGACATTCTCTTATCCGAACTTCGTCGATTTTCGCGACCGCAACGAAGTTCTGAGCAACATCGCGGTACACCGCTTCGCTCCTATCAGCTTGAGCCGTGACGGCAACAACGAACGGGTCTGGAGCTACCTGGTCTCGGGTGAATACTTCGAGATGCTGGGTGTCAAGGCCCATCGTGGTCGACTGATACGGCCGCAGGACAACCTCAACAAACTGGCGCATCCGGTGGCAGTGATCAGTTATGCCTGCTGGCAGAATCGTTTCGGCGCCGATCCCTCGGTGGTCGGCAAGGAGATTCTGATCAACGGCAGGAAGTTCGTGATCATCGGCGTCACTCCCGAAGGTTTTCGCGGGACCGAAATTATCTACACGCCCGAGATATGGGTGCCGATGATGATGCTCTCGTGGATCGAACCCGGCGCGGACTGGCTCGACAGGCGCGGTACGATGAATATTTTCGCGACCGGCCGCCCAAGCCGGGGGTCACGAAAGAGAAGGCCGAAGCCTCGCTCAACCTGCTCGCCAGTCAACTCGGCAAGGAATATCCGCAGACCAATGAAGGCCAGACGATCAGGCTTATTCCACCCGGATTTATCGTCGGGTTTTTACGGGACGGCATCGTTCAGTTTTCAGCTGTTTTGATGGTCACGGTGGGCCTCGTCCTGCTGATTGCCTGTACGAACCTGGCCAGCCTGTTGCTGGCGCGGGCGACTGATCGCCGCAAGGAGATAGCGATTCGCCTGGCGATCGGCGCCGGGCGCGCAAGGCTGATTCGACAATTGCTGACCGAAAGCATTCTGCTGGCTATGATTGGCGGAGTCATCGGCTTGTTCCTGGCAATGTGGATCATCGATCTGGTAGTCGCCTTCAAGCCTCCGGTAGACTTCCCGCTGACCTTCGATTTGCGGATCGACTGGCGGGTCATGATCTTTGCGTTGCTGGTTTCGGCACTGACCGGAATCATCTTCGGTTTGATCCCGGCGCTGCAGGCGACGAGGCCTGAGCTCATTCCCGCGCTCAAGGACGAAACCCGGACCGGCGGATACCGGCGGTCTTTCCTGCGCAGCGGGCTGGTCGTCGCTCAGATCGCATTGTCGCTTGTCCTGTTGATCGCATCCGGCCTGGTTTTGCGGGCGCTTCAGCAGGTACAGACGCTCAATCCGGGATTCAGAATCGATCACGGCCTGGTCATGTCGCTCAACACGGCATTGCAGGGATATGACAGGGAACAGGGCGAACAATTCAACAGGCAACTGCTCGATCGAGTCAAGTCTCTGCCCGGAATCGAAAACGTCTCATATACCGACTGGTTTCCGCTGACACTTAACATCTCACAGGATGACATTTATATCGAAGGCCGCCCTGCCGAGCGCGGCGCGGACGTCCCTTCTTCCTACGGTTCCAGAATCGGTCCTGATTATTTCGCCACGATGGGGACGAAGCTCCTTGCCGGCAGGGACTTCAACGAAACGGATACCCGTGATTCGACGCGTGTCGCCATCGTCAATGAGGCTTTCGCCAGGCGGTTCTTCGGCGGAGAGGATCCTGTCCAGTCGGCCGTAGGCAAGCGTTTCAGCTCGTCGACACCGGACGGACCCTTCATTCAAATCGTTGGCGTGGCGAGTGACGGAAAATACTTCAACATTGGCGAGGCGCCGAGCCCGTTTACGTATGCCCCGCACGTTCAGCAGTACACGAACAATCTGACCATGATTGTCCGAACGAAAAGCGACCCGAAAATGATGATCGGGGCGATCCGTGGAGTCTTCCGGCAACTTGATCCTAACCTTCCGGTCTATGATGTCATGACGGTCGAGGAGCACATGGGGTTTTCGCTCTTCCCGGCTCGTGTCGCGGCGACGCTGCTGGCTGCCTTCGGGTTGCTTGCGCTGACTCTGGCGGCGATCGGAATTTACGGCGTTATGGCCTACTCCGTCTCGCAGCGAACGCGCGAGATCGGCGTCCGCATGGCGCTCGGCGCTCAACAGAGCGATGTACTCAAAATGCTGCTGCGCCACGGGATTCTGCTGGCGATCGTCGGTCTGGGCTTCGGCCTGGCTATCTCACTGGCGGTGACCAGACTCATGGCGAACGTTCTTTACGGGGTCAGCGCGACCGACCTGATAGCCTATCTGGGCGTCTCGCTCTTTCTTCTGGTCATTGTCCTGATCGCCATCTTCATTCCCGCCCGGCGGGCCTCTCAGATCGATCCGATGATCGCCCTGAGATACGAATAATCGAGGAACGAGAATGATCAGACTGGAAAATATCGAGAAATACTATCAGCAGGGCCTTCAGAAATATTACGTCCTGCGCCGCATTTCAGTTGATATCAAGGAGGGGGAGTTCGTCTCGATCATGGGACCGTCCGGGGCAGGTAAATCGACGCTCCTCCACATTCTGGGCATGCACGACAGCGGATGGAACGGAGAGTTTTACTTCCTCGATCAACCTGTCCATAAACTCAACACGAAACAACGCGCCGATCTGCGCAACCGCAATATAGGTTTCGTCTTTCAAAGCTATCATTTGCTGGATCATCTGACGGTTTATGAGAACCTCGAGATCCCGCTCTCGTACCGTGATGTCAAAAAATCGGAACGCCAGAGCATCGTCGGCGACATTCTCGACAGGTTTCAGATCGTCGGCAAAAAGGACCTCTATCCGCCGCAGCTTTCTGGCGGCCAGCAGCAGCTTGTCGGAGTTGCACGCGCAGTGATCGCAAACCCGAAGGTCATCCTCGCCGACGAACCGACGGGTAACCTGCATTCAAGCCAGGGCAAAGAGATCATGGACCTCTTCAAGCGGCTCAACTCAGAGGGCACGACGATCGTCCAGGTCACTCACTCCGAACAGAATGCCGCCTCCGGAAATCGCATTATCAATCTGGCGGATGGATGGATGACATGAGTAAAAAGTAAAAAGTATAAAGTACAAAGTAAGGAGATCCGTCATATGCGATATTTCGGATATTATTTTGTACTTTATACTTTATACTTTTTACTTTGTACTCAACTATGAATCTAAATGGTAAAAAAACTCCCAGGATACTGATCGCGGATGATCAGCCGGACGTGCTCGAAGCGCTGCGGTTATTGATCAAAGGTGAAGGATTTCAGATCGAATCTGCGACCTCGCCCGAACAGGTCTTGTCAGCCATCGGAGCGAGGGATTTCGATGTCGTCCTGATGGATCTGAATTACACGCGCGATACGACTTCCGGTCAGGAGGGTCTGGAGTTGCTGACACGGATCCAGGCGATGGACAGCACGCTGCCGGTGGTCGTGATGACCGCCTGGGGAAGCGTCGATGTCGCTGTCGAGGCGATGCGGCGCGGAGCGCGCGATTTCGTTCAGAAGCCGTGGGAGAATGAGCGGCTCCTGTCGATCCTCATGAATCAGTCGGAGCTGAGCAGGGCGCTTCGAAAGGGCCAGCTGCTCGAAGCTGAAAATCAACTGCTGCGCAATGAGAATCGCGCGCGATTGATTGCCGAATCGCCGGCCATGCAGCCGGTCCTGCAGGTCATCGCTCGTGTCGGGCCGTCTGACGCCAACGTCCTGATCACGGGCGAGAATGGAACAGGAAAAGGGCTCATCGCGAGCGTGCTTCATTCGATCTCAAAGCGGGCTACGAAGCCTCTGGTCACGGTCAATGTCGGCGGTTTGTCCGAGGGGGTCTTCGAGAGCGAGCTTTTCGGCCACATCAGAGGGGCGTTCACCGACGCCAAGACCGATCGCGTCGGGCGGTTCGAACTGGCGGACGAAGGGACGCTCTTTTTGGACGAGATAGCCAACATCACAATGCCCCAGCAGGCCAAGCTGCTGCGCGTGCTCGAGACAGGAGAATTCGAACGCGTCGGTTCGTCGAAGACCCGCAAGGTTAATGTCCGCATGATTTCGGCGACGAATGCGGACCTGCACTCGGAGGTGGCCGCCGGACGATTCCGTCAGGACCTCCTTTTCAGGCTCAACACGGTTGAACTGCGGTTGCCGGCTCTGCGCGAACGGCCGGAGGATATCCCGCTGCTCGCCTCGCATTTTCTGATGCAGCACGCCACGCGTTATCGAAAACTGGTCAACGGTTTCGATCAGGCTGCATTACAGGCTCTGATCAACCACCTTTGGCCGGGTAACGTTCGCGAACTCGATCATGCGATCGAGCGCGCGGTGCTCATGGCTCAGGGGACGACTGTCAAGGCGAGCGATCTTGGCCTCTACCAGTCATCGGAAAGCTCATCGCGACTGGAAGAGATGAGCCTCGAAGAGGTCGAGTGTTTTCTGATCAAAAAGACGCTCGGCCGTTTCGACGGCAACGTTAGCAAGGCGGCTGATGCTCTCGGACTGAGCCGCAGCGCTCTCTATCGCCGGTTGGAAAAATTTGGATTATGAGACTTCCCGGGATGCGCATCTTCGGCGAATACAATCCGAGGCGGCAGGAGCTTTCGGATCCGCCCACTGGCGCGCGCAAACCGAATCTGCTCGATCTGGACACAACCGGGATCGAGATCAAGCCACTCCCGAAAATCTTTCAGCCCCGGAGGCTCAATTACGACAAACGCATCTGGCTGCTGACCGTCTGCGCCGGGTTGCCGGGGTCAGCGGTTGCACTCAGCCTGCTTTGGACGGGCGCTTTCACACCAAAGGTTCAATGGACGTTCACGGTGCTGATAGTCTGTCTCTGGTTCGGTTTCGCTTATATGGTGACCGAGCGGGTCGTCCGACCTCTTCAGACGCTCTCGAATCTCCTCGCTGCATTGCGCGAGGGTGATTATTCGATACGCGGCCGGGCGGCAAGAAATGACGATCCACTCGGCGATGTCGTGAGGGAGGTCAACTATCTGAGCATGACGCTGCGGGCCCAGCGACTCGGAGCGATGGAAGCAACGGCCCTACTGCGTACGGTCATGGCCGAGATCGAGGTTGCCATCTTCGCCTTCGACGGAGACCAGCGGTTACGGCTTGTCAACCGTGCCGGCGAGAAGCTGCTCGGCCGGCCTGCCGAGCAACTGCTGGGTCGAACTTCGGAGGAACTTCGCATGGAGGATTGCCTCGAGGGCGAACCCGCGCGAACCGTTCAATGGGCTTTCCCGGGCGGATTCGGCCGCTGGGGAATGCGACGGACAACGTTCCGCGAAGGCGGAAAGCCTCATCAACTGGTGGTTATGGCCGACCTGAGCAGGGCATTGCGCGAAGAGGAGCGACTGGCCTGGCAGCGTCTGGTTCGTGTCATCGGGCATGAACTTAACAATTCGCTGGCTCCGATCAAATCGATCGCGCAAAGCCTCGAAAACAGATTCTCTCGCTCAGCCCGATCTGCTGACTGGGAAGAGGATGTCGAGCGCGGGCTTTCAATCATCGCATCACGCGCTGACGCGCTGAGCCGCTTCATGCTGGCTTATTCGAAGCTTGCCAAACTGCCCCCGCCCGACTTGAAGGATATGGATGTCGGAAACTGGATTCGTCAGGTGGTTGGTCTGGAAACCCGCACCGGGATCAGAATAGTCGAGGGGCCGGAATTGATGATCAGGGGCGATCGCGATCAATTGGAGCAACTGCTCATCAACCTGGTCCAGAATGCCGTTGATGCCTCGATCGAAACCGGGGGAGGAGTCATGGTCGGGTGGAGCATCAGTAACGGTCTGCTTGTTGTTCTGGTCGAGGATGAGGGACCAGGCGTTTCGAATACCGCCAATCTCTTTGTGCCGTTCTTTACAACCAAGCCGGGCGGATCGGGCATCGGTCTGGCGCTCAGCCGCCAGATCGCAGAAGCGCACGGCGGCATGCTGACTCTGGAAAATCGCACCGACGGTCGCGGCAGTGAAGCCAGGCTCCGCCTGCCTTTGTAGGTTCCCCGATTTTATATAGAATATTGGTCGTGCTCCCGGCGAGAATCTTCCATCAATTATCCCGAGGATCGAACGACATGAAATCCCTCTTGATCGGCCTCATCTTCCTCTCATTATTTCAAACAAACCAGATTCTGTCTTCCGAGGCTGTCTTTTGGCAGGAAGCTCGGCAGCTCGAAACCGGGCCGGGTATCGTTCGCGATCTGAAGGGTGATGATGTTCATCAATATCGACTGACCGTCGAGGTGGGGAAATATATCCACGTCAGAGTCGAGCAGCAAGGGATTGACGTGGTCGTCAGGTTGATGTCGCCTGATGGAAACCAAATCGTCGAGATCGACAGCCCGAACGGGAGACAGGGGCCCGAAGAACTGAGAGCCTTGATCGAGTCGGCCGGGACCTATCGCATCGAAATTCGGTCGCTGGATAAAGGATCTTCCGGAGGTTACACAATTCGAATCGCGGAAATGCGGCAGCAACTTCCGCAGGATTCGATCAGGATCGCCGCTCACAATGCCTTTCGCGAGGGCGAGATACTGAGACTGACAGGAAAAACCGAGACAATTCGCCGGGCATTGGTGAAATATGAAGAGGCGCTGAAAAACTGGAAAATTCTCGAGGCCCGATCCGAAACCTCCCGAACGATGTTCGAGATCGCCAGGTCGCACCGCGCGCTCGGCGAGAACCGTCAGGCGCTCGATCGATACGAAGAGTTGCTTCCGTTGCTCAGGGAGACTGGGAACGCATCACTGGAAGCGGCCGTTCTCAACAACCTGGCTAATATTCATGCCGATTTCGGCGATGCGCGAAAGGGAATCGAGTACCTTGATAAGGCTCTACAGATCACTGAATCGACGGGCAACCAGAACGCCCAGGCCACTTTCCTCAACTCTCTCGGCGCTAAATACGATGAGATAGGCGATAAAAAGAAGGCGCTGGAATATTACGATCGAGCCTTAAAGCTTCGCCGGATTGTCAGGGATAGACGGGGTGAAGCCGTGACGCTTCATAACATGGGCATACTTTACAATTCAACAGGTGAATATACCCATGCTGCTAAGTTCATGGAAGACGCGATGAAGATTTATCAGGAGTTGAATGATCAACGTGGAATGGCGTTTTCATTCAATGGCCTCGGGATGGTCTACGATGCGCTCGGGGAGTACCAGAAAGCGCTCGATTATTACCGGAAAGCGCTCGATATTCGCCGCGAGCTCGGCGATCGCTCGGGACAGGCGTTCTCTTTGAATAATATCGGATTCATCTACGATTTTTACCTGGACGAGAAACAGCGGGCGGTGGATTATTTCAATCAGGCTCTTGATCTGCACCGGTCGACCGGCCACAAGCCCGGCGAGGCTCTCGCAGTTTCGAATCTCGGGCGGGTTTATTCGAGTCTGGGTGAGGAACAAAAGGCGCATGATTTGCTCAATCTCGCTCTCGACCTTAACCGGGAGATCGAGAATAAGGAAGGAGAATCCATTGTTCTCCACAATCTCGGCTGGCTTTATAAATCAAATGGGAAATACCAGCAGGCGCTCGACTATTATTCAAGGGCGCTGGTCTTAATCGAGACCTTTGGGAACCGCAAACACAAAGCATACAGTTTGCATAATCTTGGCGGCTTGTACGACAGTCTGGGTGAGAATGACAGAGCCGTCGAGTACCTCAGCCAATCGTTGACGATACTGGAAAATATCGGCGACGTTCACGGCGAAGCATCGACACGCTATGGTCTGGCCAGGGTCGAGCGCGAAAGGGGAAACCTGGCGGAATCTCTTACGCACATCGAAAAAGCCATCGCCATTGGCGAGACGCTGAGAAAACGGATTGACGATCACAATCTGAGGTCCTCATATTTCGCGACCGTTCAGGATTATTATGCATTGAGCATCGATCTCAACATGCAGCTGCACAAGCAGAATCCGACCGTAGGACGCGACGCCCTGGCATTTGCGACCAGCGAGCGAGCCCGGGCCCGTGGCCTGCTCGATCTGCTGACTGAAGCTGGCGCCGATCTGCGCAGCGGAGTCGATACCGTGCTGGTCGAGGAGGAACGGAATCTGCAGCGACAGCTCAATGCCAGGGCGCAATACAGGATGAACCTGCTCAATTCGAAGCATACTCAGGAGCAGCTGGACAGAATATCTCGGGAGTTCGCCGAGTTGACATCACAGTATCAGGCTCTGCAGACGAAGATCAGGAGTTCCAGCCCACGATATGCATCGCTGACAGAGGCGCAGCCGCTCGATCTGAAAGATGTGCAAGAGTGGGTTCTCGATTCCGATACCATGCTCCTGGAATATTCGCTGGGCGAGGACCGCAGCTACCTCTGGGCCGTATCAAAGGATGGGATTTCGTCCTTCGAGTTACCGAGGCGTGATGAAATCGAGGAATCCGCCCGCCGGTATTACCGGTTGATCTCGGATGAAACTCAATCGACCAGGGCTCGAAGGTTGAGGCATAAACCCGCCGTAGTTGATAAACCGGGGGATGGGCCTGATCTGGCCGAAACCGCCGCCGAATTGAGCCGCATGCTGATCCAACCGCTCGGCAAATTGAACAGCGGGAAACGGTTGCTGATCGTTGCGGACGGCGCTCTGCAGTATGTTCCGTTCGCGGCCCTTCCTGACATGACCGGTCAGCCGTTGATTCTGGGACACGAGGTTCTCAGCCTTCCATCGGCATCAGCTATCGCCGTCTCACGTCGAGAACTGGAGGGGCGTAAACCGGCGCCGAAGACACTGGCCGTGATTGCGGATCCGGTATTCGACGGCCAGGATCCGCGCGTCAAAAGACAAATGCGCAGGAACGGAAGCCGTGATGACATTGCAGCGCGCAGGATCGATGATCTGCTTACCCGATCGGCGATTGAATCCGGAATAGCCACCGTCGATTTCATGGTTCCGCGCCTGCCCGGCACAAGACGCGAAGCGATAGGCATCCTCTCGATGGTGCCGGCATCGGAGCGTAAACAATCACTCGATTTCGATGCCAGTCTATCAACCGCCACCGGCGTCGAGCTGGCTGATTACCGTATCATTCACTTTGCTACACATGGCATTCTCAACAGCGTGCATCCTGAACTGTCCGGCATCGTCCTCTCCCTGGTCGATGATAAAGGCCAACCTCGAAACGGATTTCTTCGCCTTCACCAGATTTACAATCTCAAGCTGCCCGCGGATCTTATTGTTCTCAGCGCCTGCCAGACGGGGCTTGGCAAAGAGATTCGAGGAGAAGGACTTGTCGGATTGACGCGCGGGTTTATGTACGCCGGAGCCGCCAGGGTCCAGGCCAGCCTGTGGAATGTCAACGATCGGGCGACCTCCGAACTGATGAAGAGTTTTTATCAGGGTATGCTGAAGGAGGGCCTGACTGCGCCGGCCGCGCTCAGAAAAGCTCAGATAGCCATGCTCAGGCAGAAACGCTGGGCATCTCCATATTTCTGGTCTGCATTTATCATACAGGGTGAGTGGAGGTGAGATACTAATTTCACGGAACCACTCGCTAACGCTCGTGGTTCCGTGTCGCATGGGCCGAGCAGTTACCTGTGATTTCGGATTAATCATCCGCCCTGATCCATCCAGATCAGAACGAAGATTGCGGCTGCTCCGAGAAATAGACCCAGCGGCAGGGCCGTCCTGATCCCGCTCCGATTTCTGAAAGCCATGATTCCACCGATAATGGCTCCCGCGATCGATCCGAGCAGCAGCGTCGAGAAAGCGCCCTGCCAGCCCAGAAAAGCCCCTATCGCCGCCATCATCTTGACGTCTCCGAGACCCATGCCTTCGAATCCGCGGACATAAAAATAGACGGCCCTGATCCACCAGGTGATCAGACCCGCCACGAATGCGGCGATACTGGCCCGGATAAGCCCGTCCCAGGCATTCTCGAATGCGGCCATATTGTCACGCGCCAGCAACAGTGTGGATGAGGCCCATGCGATTCCGCAAAGCAGGCCGAGAAGCATCGTCGCGCCGATTAAGCGATCGTACCTCCGGTCTGCATCGGCACGATCTTCGGTCGAAGCCCCTTCATTCATCTCTTCCCACTCGAAATATTTGTTGAAGAGGATGAGGTCAAGTTTGTCGATGAGAAGGAAGCCCGGAACAGCGATCGCCAGCAGCACGCCTCCGGTGATCGCCGCTCTTGTGACCGGGAAATCAGCCTGCGCCGATGTGAAGATGAGCGAGAAGTCGAATGCGTAAATGATGGGGCTGCCCCAGCCGGCACGCACAGTCGATGCCGCCAGGGCGAAGAGAAAAGTCGGATAGGTGATGACATTTGGCAGCAGTTGATGGCGGGCATCGATGAAGACCAGCGCGATCATCGATGCGGCAAAAATCATTTCAAGCAATGCCACCCAGGTCGGAGCTGTCTTCCATACGATCGCCGCGAAGATCAACCCTGTCAGCAGCTCGACAGCCGGGTATCTGATCGAAATCCGCGCATCGCAATCGCGGCAGCGTCCGCGGAGCAGTATAAAACTGATCAGAGGGATGTTGTCGAAGGCCCGGATACGGGCGCCGCACGAAGGACAGGCCGATCCCGGAAAGACGATGGATCTGTCCAGCGGGACTCTGTGGATGACGACGTTCAAAAAGCTGCCGATCAGCAGTCCGGAGAGCAGGGCGAATAGCAGATAACAAATTTCAGGCAGATTCAGTCCGGCCACAATGGAATCCTTTGCGAGCTTGCGTTACATTCAGTCGTATCATAATGACTAAACCGATGAAAATTCTACAGGTTTGTTCAGCCGAAAGCATCGGCGGCGGAGAGCGCCATGTCATCGATCTGACTCGAGCACTGATTGAACGCGGTCACGATCTGCATCTGGCAGTTCGACCGAACAGCCCGCTCAAGGCTGAACTGGCTGAGTCTCCGGTTACGTGGCACGAACTTGGCCTGCGCAATGCCCTGGATGTCATCAGCGCTCATCAGATCGCCCGCATCATACAGGAGCATCGAATCGATGTTCTGCATGCTCATGTGGCACGGGACTACACATTCTGCGGCATCGCCGCTCGAATGTCGCGTCCGGTCAGGTTCTTTCTGACCCGGCATCATTTCAATCCGATCAAATCGAATCCGATCTATGCCTGGACTCTGGCCGAAGCGCGAGTCCTGATCGCAGTTTCTGAAACCGTGCACGAACAGCTCGCCACGGCTTTTCCTGACTTCACAGACCGCATTCAGGTCATCCCCAACTGGATCGATTATCGGACCGGGGACAGGTTATCTAAAGAATCCGCCCGCGCCAATCTGGGCATCACCCGCCGCTATGCCGTCGCGATAATCGGACAATTGACTCCGCTCAAACGACAGGACCTGTTCATTCAGGCCGCCGCACATCTGATCCGCGAACGTTACTGGACCGATGTCGATTTTCTGATCGTCGGAGGCGCAGAGCCGGATGCAGAAGCCTATCTCGACCATCTTCACAGCCTGGCCCACGAGGCGGGAGTAGAAAATCAGGTGCATTTCACCGGCTATATCGATGAGTTGCCGGCTCACCTGGTAGCATTTGACATCGTCGCCGCGCCTTCCGACAACGAGGCCTTCTCGCTGGCTCTGGTTGAAGCCATGGCTGCCGGTTGCGCCGTCGTGGCTGCTCGCGTGGGCGGTATGGCAGAGATTGTGAAGGACGGCGTGACAGGGTTGCTCATCGAACCACGCGACAGGTGGGCGCTGGTGGCCGGCCTGTCGCGTCTGCTTGCGGACAAACCCTTCCGCGACAAGATCGCATCAGCCGGGCGCGATAGCGTCATTGACCGATTCGACCGCGAGAAAGTGATCGACCGAATCGAGGCCCTCTACCGTTTCGCCGGCGATGATGCCGATCCGATTGTCATCTCCGGCAGGAGGACGACTGATGGTTAATCCGATCGGACCGGCCGGCATTATCCATCTCATCGTCTTTGGGCTCGTCCTGCCGTGGGGGGCTGTTGTATCGGCCAGGCGGCTTGAGCGAAACCCGCTGCCTCAACGATTACAATTCTTCTATTCTGTAATTCTTCAGCACGCGGCATTCATCACTCTTTCGTGCTTCGTGGCCTGGTTCGAACTGATCCCGATCTGGAAGTTGCCAGACGACCCGGTCCGCGCTCTCGCCATCTCATTCATCTTCTTCAGCGTCATGCTCGTCCTGGTTGTACCTCAATGGCGTCGCAATGTGATCGAAGGTGAACGAAAGGCCTATTTGTTCATGCCTGGCGGAGCTTACGAAAAATCGCTCTGGGGGGTGATTTCGCTGGCCGCCGGAATCGGAGAGGAGATCAGCTACAGGGCCGTCTTGTGGGGACTGCTGGCAAGGCAGACGGGATCAATCTTCACAGCCGCGATTCTGACCTCGGTGATCTTCGCATTCAGCCATTATGTACAGGGCTGGAAAAGCGTTCTGGCCATCTTCGCCTTTGCGATGAGCTTTCACTGGCTGGTGACATTGACGGGCTCGATCATTCCCGGAATGCTCGTCCACGCCGCCTATGATTTCACAGCCGGGATCATGTATCGCAGGTTCGGGGATAAATACGGCTACCTGAACAATGGCGGCGACTATGACCCCGATCTCCGGTCGGCATGATCACCCACGTCAATAGCCTGTAACTCATACAATCATAATAAAATAACGAATTTTCAACCATCGCTGCGATCGAATCGTTACTCAACCAGCATTCGCCAATGCCACGATCTGCATAATATTCCATGATCCGGCTGAGACGGATGAACCTGCTCTTTGAATCGGAGTCTTCGAGTACAATCTGAGACTCCAATTGTTGATATACCGAGTTGGGGATGGAATCATACAAACGAATAGTCACGAACTGAGCGATTTCGCCCCCGTCAAAATGCGGCAGGTAACCACGACTGTGCCATCCTTTGGGTATCTGGTGATCCAATTGATAAGTTTCCACGCACTCTCAGCGAAATAGAATTGCCGGAGCGCGGACGTCCTCGTCCGCAGGATTCCATTATCGTATCCCCAAATAAATACAAACGTGGAACAAAGGATCATATTCCAAGATATGAGACTTTATCTCGCGCCAATGTACATTTTTATGCTGGTCAATGATTCATGCGGACGAGGACGTCCGCGCTCCGGCAGGGAGGGGCAATGATGTCAAAGCGGACGAGGACGTCTGCGCTCCGGCAGGGAAGTGCAATATACGGAGCGCCACCTGAGGGCAGCGCTCCGCTCATCCTCATTTAGCGAAGGCATCACGCAGCACCTTGAGGCTGCTGGCGACTGCCTCATCCGCGGAGGCCTTGCCCTCCATCTCGAGAGAGACGTATCCCTTGAAGCCGGCGTCGCGCAGGATCTTTGCGATGCGCGTGTAATCCAGTTCGCGAGTGTAGTAGACCCCGCCGCCGTAGTAGGTCTTGGCCTGGACGACAAAGGCATGGGGCGCGAGCCTTTCGAGCTGCGGATAGGGATCGCCTACGAAATTGCCTGTATCGAGATTGATCCTCAGCCACGGATTATTGACTCCATGGTAGATACGCAGCAGCCCGTCCACAGATGTCGTCAGCCCCCAGTGATTTTCGAGCGCCATGACCACACCGGCCTGTTCGGCATGAGGCAGGCATTCGTTGATCGATTCGATGCACCATTTGAAGGCGTCATCATCTGTGTAACCCGGGAGCGGATTCTCTTTCCCGCCTGCATCGAGCATGTCCTGGAAACTGCGAATCGTGCCCCAGCGGCCCGAGTTGAGCCTGATGGCAGGGCATCCGAGCTGCACGGCCAGATCGATGCATCGTTTGGTATGATCGATGTCCTTCTGACGATTCAGCTTTTCCGGTGAAACGAAATTCTGATGGATCGAGAGGAAGAAGAGATCGAGCCCCAGTGAGAAAGCCATTCGTTTCAGGTTGTTGACGTATTTGCGGTCTTCGCTCTCCATCTGGCGGTGGAGGATCTCGACGCCATCGAAGCCATGTCTGGCGGCATTCTCGATGACCTTTTCAATCGGGTATTTTATTTTGTCGAAATGCCAATAGGAATATGTCGAAACGCCGATGCGGATGCGTGGTTTATTGGCCGCTGCGTGGATCGAGGATTTTTCAGTCCCGGGCAGAAATGACGCGGTTGTCAGTGCGGCAGTCGCTCCCAGGCTGTTTCGAAGCATTTCACGTCTGGTCTGATTCATTCAGCCTCCAATTTATTTCAGTTGTTAGTCCTTGAAGTGTGAACGTATTCAATAACGCCGGACGCGGTTGCGTCAAGATCATTGGAGATCTGCCCTGCATAAAAAAGAGAAAGCCACCGGTATGACCTGGTGGCTTTCTCTGTCAATTGCATCAGGTTATGGTTGAACAGATCATCGAATTGGACGATTAAAGAATGAGGGTCGTCCACCCGGATCGCCAACTGCGTAAACAGAAGCCGTGCCGATATTGAGTCCGGCCGGAACTGTCGCTCCGAAGACGCCGCTCAAGGCCGACGCAGCCGTAGCCGACAATGTCACATTGACATTGGGAATAAAGAGAGTGTTGAAGGACTGCGGACGCAGCGGCAGTGTGAGAGCCGGCAGTGTCAGGTCGAACAGGGGAACACGGCCGAGCAGATCACCGTTGACAGTCACCAGACCAGTCAGGACCGCCGAGGCGCCCGTCGTGTCAATGTTGAAACTTGAAAGTTCGACGCGATTTCCGCCAGCCGCCAGAAAGAGCCCGCCGCTGTGATTGATCTCAGCCTTGGCTGTCCCTAAATCAACCACACCGCCGGTCACGGGAAATCCCGCAACACCGCTGCGCAGTGTGCCGTCGCCAATCGCGCCCGCGGACAACCCCAGAGCGCCAAGCGCGCCAAGAAATTCGCTGCTCAGAATGACTGAGGTCCTGCCGTCTCCAAGGTTAAGCGACGGGGCAGCCGAAACCGGCGCGACCATTGTCGTCAGAGCCATGAGAGCCGCCAGCGCAAAACTGATCTTCGTTGAACGTATTGTGTTTAACATTTGTTTCTATCCCTCCTAGAATCAACTTGTCGAAAACAGATTATGTTTGTCCAGATGTTGTTCAGAACAGGATCAGGATAGAGGTGGGGTATGGCTATAAGGTCGCGAAAATTTCACGATTCTGAGATATTGTAGAAATATCGTCTAGGACAAATCCCCGAGATGGTCGCGATACCAATCAATGGATCGGCGGATTCCATCTTCAAGGCTGATTTCCGCGCGCCAGTCGAGCTCCCGATGGGCCTTTTCGGCGGAGAGGTACTGGGCATCAATCTCTCCCTCGATCTTGTGCTGGAGCATGATCTTCGGTTCGATCCGGCCTTCCATGCCGGCCACCTTGATGATGCGATTGACCAGGTCAAGCATCTTGATAAACTCGCCGGCGCCGAAATTGAATGCCTCGCCGATGAACTCGTCGATGCGTTCGGCGAGCATAAGGTAGCCGCGCGCGACATCGTCGGCGAAGACGAATTCTCGAATCGGGGTTCCATCACTGCGGATGATCGGATTTTCGTTGCGCAGTATCGAGAGGATGGTGCCCGGAATTATTCTCGAAAAGTTGACGTCACCGGGTCCATAGATATTGGCAAAGCGTGAAATAGCTATCGGGGTTTTGTATGTATAGGCGAAGGATCGGGCGATGATGTCAGTGCATGCCTTCGACGCATCGTAGGGGAAAAGTCCGAGCAGCGGGTAGTCCTCGGCATATGGCAGATTTTCGTGCGTTCCGTATGCCTTATCGCTCGAAGCGACAACTACGCGTTTGACGGTCTGGCTCACGCGGCAGGCCTCCATGAGGCAGTATGTGCCGCGGACATTCGCTTCGAATGTCGAAAGCGGGGAGCGATTGGCCGCCCCGACGATCGCCTGAGCCGCGAGGTGAAAGACCGCGTCTATCTCATATTCGTTGAGAATTCGCTCCATAAGCGGATAATCCTCGACGGCGCCGCCGATGACGGTCACCTTGCGGCGAAGATCGAAAAGATCCAGCGAATTCGCCCGGATGGCATCACGTTGCAGGCAGACGACGCGAGCGCCTCGATCAACCAGCATCCTGGCGACGTGCGCGCCGACAAAGCCCGTTGCTCCTGTGACAAATGCTGTTCGGTTGTTCCAGAAAGTCATGTCAGTAAAAAGTAGAAAGTAGAAAGTAGAAAGTAAAAAGTACAAAGTATAAAGTCATTTGTTGCCAATATGATTCTTTAGCATCAAGCCTGTGCCCAACAGATCTTTCTACTTTCTACTTTCTACTTTCTACTTACCTCCAGACCATCCAATCAGCCCGGCCGCTCTCCCAGAGCTGATTGAATTCCATATTATCCTTATAAGTATCCATGCACTTCCAGAATCCGGAGTGAGGATACGCGATCAATTGTCGTTCGGCGGCGAGCCGCTGAAGCGGTTCGCGTTCGAGCACGCAGCTATCGTCAAGATAATCGAAGATGCGGCGGTTAAAAACGAAGAAACCGCCGTTGATCAGTTCGTGCATGACGGGTTTCTCTTCGAAATCGGTGACTGCCCCGTCGGCGTCCATTTTGAGCAGCCCGAAGTTCGACCTCGGGTGGACGGCGGTCAGAGTGGCCAGCCGTCCGTGCCGGCGGTGAAATTCGAGCAGCGCGGTCAGATCGACATCGGCAAGTCCGTCGCCGTATGTGACGCAGAAGCTCTCATCGTCGCCCAGATACTTCTCGATGCGTTTGACGCGTCCGCCGGTGTTCGTGTCGAGGCCGGTTTCGGCGAAGGTGATGCTCCATTCCTCGCCACGCACATCGTGTTTGTCGAGTCTGTACTCCCCCGTCCGACCCATCTCGAGGGTGAAATCAGAGTAGAGCCAGTGATGTTCCAGGAAATACCGTTTGATGGCGTCTCCCAGATAACCGAGGCAGAAGATGAAGTCCTTCAGCCCGTGGTGACTGTAAATTTTGAGCAGGTGCCAGAGAACGGGGCGCCCGCCGATTTCGATCAGAGCTTTCGGAATCGACGCGCCATGTTCTCCGAGCCTTGTTCCGCGGCCTCCGCAGAGGATAACAGTTTTCATATATCGATCCGCATCTTCGAGTTCGATCTTTCCCAAACCTTGGCGTATTTGAGGAAGACACTGTACGCCGTGAACATCGCGATGATCAATCCCTGAACGCCGTCTCTGAATCCCTGTTTGACAAGATATGTTCTGATGAATGCAGCCAGGGGCAGGACGAATAGATCGACTCCCCGAACGCGTTTTCCGTGTTTGAAGAGATGTTCAGCACCGAGCGTCGCATATTCTTCGAGGACCCGATGATGGTCGCTCAGATCGCGTTTCGTGTAATGCAGGAACTCACCGGGCAAAGTTTCAATGCGCCCCTTGACACGTGCCGTTTCGTGCGGCGCAACACCGTCCCAGTAACTAGTCTCCTTGCGATAGAGCCGCATCTGGTAGTCCGGATACCAGCCGGAATGGCGGATCCACCGTCCGAGATATTGCGTGCTCCGGGCGATCCAAAATCCGTCGGGCAGAGCCGCCGGATCGCGACTGCGGAGAGCCTCGATCGCATCTCGCAGCTCGGGCGTCACCCTCTCGTCGGCATCGATCCAGAAGATCCAGTCCCCTGTCGTTTGGGAATCGGCGAACTCGTGTTTGTCCTTGTAGCCGCGAAACTCCCGGTTGAAGACCTTGTCGGTGTACTTGCGCGCGATCTCGACCGTCCGATCGGTCGAGTCTGAATCGACGATCACGATCTCATCCGCCCATGCAACCGTCTCGCAGAGCGCGGGGAGGTTCTCTTCTTCGTTGCGGACGATGATCGAGGCGGAAATCTTCATTTTGCGTGAAGTTTGGGTTCAGCGGAAGCTTTGATTACTGATCCTTCGATTTTGCTGAAATCCGTTGATGGGCGAACATAAAGTTTGACAATCCTCAGCGGCGCCTGTGGACCTTTAATCCTCTCCCAACACTGTTATTCATACTTCATCATTTTCTTGAGCGCTTGTCCCGTGTGCGACTTCTTGTTCTTCGCGACGGTTTCGGGAGTTCCTTCCGCGACGATGCGGCCGCCGCCCTCTCCGCCCTCGGGGCCGAGATCGATGATCCAGTCTGCCGATTTGATGATGTCCAGGTTGTGTTCGATGATAATGACGGAATTGCCCAAATCGACAAGGCGCATCAGCACATCGAGTAGTTTTCGCACGTCCTCGAAATGGAGACCGGTCGTCGGTTCATCCAGAATGTAAACGGTCCGTCCCGTCGCTCGGCGCGATAGTTCCTTGGCCAGTTTGATCCGCTGGGCTTCGCCGCCAGAGAGCGTCGTGGCCGATTGACCGAGGTTGATGTATCCGAGCCCGACTTCGAAGAGTGTCTGGACCTTCTGTCTTATCTGCGGGTGGTTTTCGAGCAGGGTGAGCGCTTCTTCGACGGAGGAATCGAGCAGTTGAGCGATGTTCTTGCCCTGATAACGGACGTCGAGGGTTTCACGGTTGTATCGCTGGCCACGACATACTTCGCATGTGACATAGACATCGGGCAGGAAGTTCATCTCGATGCGCTTCATGCCGTCGCCCTGACAGGCCTCGCAGCGCCCGCCCTTGACGTTGAAAGAGAATCGGCCGGGTTTGTAGCCTCGTTCGCGGCTCTCGGGTAGCATGGCGAAAAGTTCGCGAATCGGCGTGAAGAGCCCGGTATATGTTGCCGGATTCGAACGAGGCGTCCGGCCGATAGGAGACTGGTCGATCTCGATGATCTTGTCGATGTGCTCCAGTCCTTCGATCGAGCCATGCGGTCCGGGTTCGGCAAGGCTTCGGTAGATTTTGCGTGCCAGGGCGCGATACAGGATATCGTCCACGAGCGTCGATTTTCCAGAACCTGAAACCCCTGTCACAACAGTCAGGACGCCGAGCGGGAATGATGCATCGATCGACTTCAGATTATTGGCCGTGGCGTTTTTGATGGTAATCGCCTTGCCGTTGGGCGACCTGCGTTTTTTCGGTATCTCGATTTGCGAAACACCTGAGATGTAGCGTCCGGTCACCGATTCGGGAACTCCGGCGATCTGTTCGGGCGTACCGATGGCGACCAGTTCACCGCCGTGGATGCCTGCGCCCGGACCCAGGTCAACGACGTAATCGGCACGGCGGATCGTCTCTTCGTCGTGTTCGACTACGAGCACGGTATTGCCGATGTCGCGGAGCTGCGCGAGTGTTTCGAGCAGTCGTTCGTTGTCACGCGGGTGGAGCCCGATCGACGGTTCGTCCAGCACGTAAAGGACTCCGCGCAGTTGCGAACCGATCTGAGTTGCCAGGCGGATTCGCTGTCCCTCGCCTCCGGAAAGGGTGGCGGCGGGACGATCGAGCGTCAGATAGCCAAGCCCGACCGATTCAAGGAAATTCAACCTGTCCCGAATCTCTTTCAGGACGCGTCCTGCAATCAGTTCGTCGCGCGGCGCAAGCCTGATCAGACCGAAAGCGAGCACCGATTCGTTGATCGGCAATGCGGAATATTCGGCGATCGACCGGCCCGCGATCCGCACCGCCAGAGATTCAGGTTGCAAACGAAAGCCTCCGCAGGCGCGACAAGTGACCGGCGAGATCAGTGTTTCGAGCGCCGCGCGAGTCTTTTCGCCTCGACCGTTCTCGTCCTCGGACAATCGCTGCATGATTTCGAGCAGGAATGTCGTCGCCCCTTTCCATTCGGCTTTGTATTTGTATTCACCGTAGCGGAATTCGATCTTGTCCCTGGAGCCGAAAAAGAAGGCATCACGGACCTTCTTCGGCAATTTGACGAACATGGTTTTATCGTCGACGCCGTAGTTGCGGGCGACGGCCAGCAGCGCCTCGCGCAGGTATGCGTCGGTGGCCTTGTCGGCATCGCCGACGAAGCGCATCTTACCGATCGGGATCGTGTCGTCGATCACTATCCTCCCCGGATCGATTTCGAGGCGCGTTCCCAGCCCGTGACATTCACGGCATGCGCCATATGCGGAGTTGAACGAAAACGATCGCGGCTCGAGCTGCGGAATCGAGACCCCGCAATCGACACAGGCCATCTTTTCAGAGTAGAGATGCTCGTCACCGTCGACGATCGAAACGATGACCACACCGTCGGTCAGCCTTGTCGCAGTACGAACCGATTCATCAAGCCGCTGCAGGATGCCTTCCTTGATCAGCAGACGATCGATGACCACTTCGATCGTGTGGTTGCGGCGCTTGTCCAGCAAGATCTCTTCGTCCAGTGCGCGCAGCTCTCCGTCGATTCTGGCGCGGGTGAAACCGCTCTTCTGCAGCCGTTCGATCTCCTTCTTGAACTCGCCTTTTCGGCCGCGCACGATCGGAGCCAGGATCATGACCCGCTCGCCTTCAGGCAGCCCGAGAATGTTCTGAATGATCTGCTCGATCGATTGTCGCGAGACCGGCTGCCCGCAATTGTGGCAATGCGGCTGACCGACCGAGGAGAAGAGCAGCCGCAGATAGTCGTATATTTCCGTCACCGTGCCGACGGTCGATCGCGGGCTGCGACTGGTCGTCTTCTGCTCGATCGATATCGCGGGCGACAGCCCTTCGACCGCATCGACATCGGGCTTTTCGAGCTGCTCAAGGAACTGGCGGGCGTAGGCCGAGAGCGATTCAACGTACCGTCGCTGCCCTTCAGCATAAATCGTATCGAAGGCGAGCGAGGATTTCCCGGAACCGCTCAACCCCGTGATCACCGTCAACCGATTGCGCGGGATGGTGAGACTGATGTTCTTCAGGTTGTGCTGCCGCGCTCCGCGGATCGTAATCTGCCTGATCTGCCTGTTCTGATTAGTCGCCATACTGTACAAAATCGAAAATTCCGGGCTTGAAGACGGAAACGACGATTGTAAAGAATCCGGCAGGCATGGGCAAGCGGGGGACGTCGCTGGTACTCCATCATGCTGAATTTGATGGAAAAACGTGAATCGCAGAGAACGCAAAGGATTTTAATGGAAAGAGAGATTCGGATTATTGCCTATTGTTTCTGACTCGGGCAATAATCCCCCAAATTCTTCATTGCGTCCTTTGCGTTCTCTGCGATTCAATTCCTTTGCGTCCTTTGCGATTCACTTTTTTCCGTTAATTTTAAGAGTGTTGTAGTGTCAGGCCGTTTTGGCGTCTTTGCGGCGAACCCGCAGGATGGCGATCTTCGTCGAGTGATTGAACGGAGCAGGGTCGATCATCTCCCGCTCGACGCGGGTCGTCGGGTAACCCGCGAAATCTTCAGCCACCGGAATCAGCTCCTCGATCGTCAGATATCCATCCTCGCATAACGCTTCAAGCGTTTTCAGATACTCGGCGCCACTGACATAAACCGCATTATTGACAGCTATCAGCCTGCCACCGTGGGCGATCAGAGGGCGAACCTTGTTGATCAGGCGGGCATAGTTCTTTTCCATATCGACTACCCCCTTTTTCGTGGCCGCAAAGAAAGGGGGATCGAGCAGGACGCAGTCGAATAGCTCACGGTTGCGAATCAGGCCCCCGATCCGGGACCAGAAATCGCCGGTCAGAAAATCGGATTTAACAATTGGAAAACCATTGAGCGTATAGGACGTTTTTGCCACGTTCAGGAATGTCCGATTGAGATCGAGGTGAACGACGCGACTGGCGCCGGCTGCCTTTGCCGCCACTCCGAGGCTTCCGGTATAGGCGAAAGTGTTGAGCACGCGAGCGCCAGCGAGATTGCTCAACTCCCACGCCCGCAGATTTCGTGTGTCGAGGTAGAGGCCGGCATCGCGGTTCATCGTCAGATCAACCGCATACCAGATGCCGTTTTCGCGAACCTTATGCGTCGGACTGGATCCGGTGACCAGTCTTCCGGTGCGGTCTTCGGGGTTAGCCGACTGGCGGGATTTAAGCAGGGCTGCGCTGATCCAGGGGAGGCGGGACTGGTAGAACTGCTCCGCAGCCGCAACGGCCGATTGCCCCTCTTGCCCCTGCCCTTGCCCCTGCATGATGGATATTTCGCTGTAATCGTGCAGAACCAGCGTTCTGGCGTACAGGTCTACTGCCAGTTGAGGCTGCCCCTCCGTAAAGCCATTGAAGAGCCTGAAAGCAGTCTCGTGTCGTTCGTCAAAAAGCCCGGCTCGGGCATCCAGAGCCCTCGATAGTAATTCAATGATTGGATGATTCATTTTTTTATTTTTCAAGCGTAGCCAGGTATTCTGGCATCGAATTGAGGTTTGTCAAAATTCTTTCGGCGTTTGGCAAATGAGAATAGGCTGCAAAATCGACGCGCCGGGTTTTCACCTCGGGGCAAAGGCGGTCAACTTTCAAAATATCTTCGGAAAGCATTCGCTCGACCGGTATAAGGCAGGCGGGAGAATAGAGCCCGCAGAGCATCTGAATCCGACCTTCGCGATCGACGGGAACCGTCAGGTCAAAACCCGCACCGGGCTCATCAAAATGGATCCCGGTCAGCAATCGCAGGAAGTCATCAGTAAGGCACGGCAGATCGCAGGCCAGAATCAATGCCGTCTCATGTTGGCTGCATGCTCTGAGCGCAGTGTGGATACCTCCGAGCGGACCTTTGTGATCGTGCAGGTCGAAAATCAGTTTCGCTCCACGGTTCGTTGCCGTTTCACGATAGCGTGCCGGATCGGGATTGTCATTACTGATAATGATATTGAGTTCGCCGGCGACAGTACGAGCCGTCGCCAGGACGATTTCGATCATCGGACGGCCATCGATCTCGATCCATGATTTGTCCCGTCCCATTCTGGAACTGTACCCCCCGGCCTGGACGAATGCCTTCATATTCATAACTGTCTCAGTCGTTCGTTCAAATTGAGATTTGCTGGAGAAGCCCCGCACCCTCATTATCCAGCTGTGTCTGACAAGTCTGGCAATTCTTTCAAGTAGGGCAAGATGCTCTCTCCTGTGTTATAGTTTTAATGCTCGAACCGGGGAGATGGCCCAGGCGCTGCGAAAATACCCGATCACGCCCGTAATTGAAGATCCAGGCTTTAATCCGGCATCATACGCGAGCGGACAGATTGGAACAACGAGGTGTTACATCTATGAGGCGAATGGCGACGCTGATTCTCTTTGCCGCAGTCGCGGTGATCCATTTTTACGGCCAGGTTTACAGCCAGACTCAACAGAAGACCGAATTTTTCCCGATCGATCAGGTCAGACCGGGGATGCGCGCAACTGGCTACACTGTCTTTGTCGGGAGCGAGCCAAAACCGTTCGAACTCGAGATTCTGGGAGTGCTCAAGGGCTACCCGAATCCGCAACAGAATGCCGTCCTCTCGAAACTGCTGGGCGACGACCTGAACCACATGGGTGTATTTCAGGGCATGAGCGGATCGCCGGTATACATCGACGGCAAGTTGCTCGGCGCGGTAGCCTTCGGATACCAGTTCGCCAAGGACCCGATCGCAGGCATCACTCCGATCCAGCATATGATCGAGGTCTTCGAAAACAAGCAGCCGGCCGACAGGAAAGATCTCGACAAGCCGCGACCTGTCTCGTTCTCAGAGATCGCATTCAACGAAAATTCGAGGGAATTCGCCGATTACGTCAGCAGTTTCAAGGCTGATGCGAGTTCCGGGGCGCAGTCGGTTTCGTCGCCGGGCGCCGGACAGGTGCTTATGCCGATCGCCACGCCGCTGGCGATCACTGGTGTACCGCCGGATGTCGTCTCGCGATTCGCCCCGATCTTCAAGTCGCTCGGTTTCGCGCCAGTGGCCGGCGTGGCCGGGGCGGCGGAGATCACAGATCTCAAGCAGGCCGACGCCAACACGCTCAAGCCGGGGTCGACGATCGTCGTCCCGCTGGTTCGAGGAGATTATTCGCTGGCGGCAGCAGGGACAGTGACATATCGCGACGGCAATCGAATATATGCATTCGGGCATCCATTCCTTCAGCTCGGAGTGTCGGATTTTCCGATGCACGAGGGCGAAGTGGTGACGGTCATGTCGTCGAGCGCGACTTCGTTCAAGCTCAGCTTTCCGACCGCCATGGTCGGAGCGATGACCGGCGACCGGTCTCCAGGCATTTTCGGGGAACTCGGACGGACTCCGAGGATGATCCCGGTCGAAATCAACGTCAAGACAAGCCTCGGCGAAAAACGTTCCTATCGGTTCGACATGGTGATCGACAGGTTCCTTTCTCCGATCCTGCTCCAGACGACGCTCATTGCAGCCCTTTCATCGACCGAGCGTGTGATCGGCGATTCGACGCTGCAACTCAGTTCCATGATCAAGCTCAAGGGGCATCAGCCGGTCAACCTTGAAAACCGTCTGTCGGTTTCGCTCAATGCTCCGCTGGCTGCGGCTTTCGCCGTCTCTCAGCCTGTCACCGCTCTCTTCAACAGCGGTTTCAAGGACCTCGAATTCGAAAAGCTGAGATATGACATCGCCTCGAACGATGCGCGCAGCACCGGCAAACTCGACCGGTTGTGGATCAACAGGACCGAAGTCAGGCCCGGTGAGGCGCTTGAAATTCAGGCCTTTGCCCGGACTGAGGGCGGCGAGGAGTACGTCGAGCGCATGAGGATCGAGATTCCAAAGGATGTTGCGCCGGGCCCGTTGCAGATCATCGTCGGAGACGGCGCCGGATTGCAGGCCTCTGAGCCTCGCACCGGAGTCAATGCCGATTCTCTCGACCAACTCGTCCGCGAAATGAACAAAATCCGCAAATCCGACAGGCTCTACGTCCGACTGGCCCGATCCGAAAGCGGGGCCATGATCAAAAACGAGATCATGCCCAGCCTTCCGCCGTCGGTCCTGGCGACGCTCGGATCCGACCGAACATCCGGCGGATACACGCTGACCAGGTCGGCTACGATTTTGGAGAAGGAATTTCCACCGGCGGCCTTCGTGCTCTCAGGGCAGAAAACTCTAACCGTCAATGTCCTTAATCCGTGAGGCACAGGCATTCGAAACAAAATCATCCACAAAGGACACGAAGAATCACAAAGGTTATCTGACAGCCTTCTTTGTGCTCTCTTTGCTTCGTGGATTATTTTCATCCTAATCTCAGATTCGCATTCACAACCAATCGCATGAGAAAAATTTCAGTCATCTTATCTATTTCAATAATATTTTTATCGCTCGGGATGATCAGCGCCACGGCCGGCGGCCCCGTCTTCTGGCGCGTAAACACGCAGGCCGAAGTCGAAAAGGGCGATGCGCAGGGCATTTCGATCGCTGACAACGGAGCGATGACGCTGGCGCCGGCTCTGATCGAGGTCTTCGACACCAAGCAGGCGTATATCTGGTCCGCGACATCCGATCGAGCTGGCAACATCTTTCTCGGAACAGGCAATGAGGGACGAATCTTCAAGGTCGATCCGGCGGGAAGGGGATCGCTGCTGTTCAAAACGGCCGAACTGAGCGTCATGGCCATGGTCGTCGATGAAAATGGAAACCTTTATGCCGGAACCTCTCCGGACGGCAAGGTCTACCGCATCTCCCCGCGGGGCGAGTCGACGGTCTTTTTCGAGCCGAAGACGAAATACATCTGGTCGCTGGCCATCGATCGTCAGGGGCGACTGCTGGTCGGGACCGGCGACAAAGGGGAGATATTCCGCGTCGATCCAACGGGGGCCGGCGCGCAACTGGTCAAGACAACTCAGACCAACATCACTGCGCTGCGCATAGACGGGGCAGGAAATATAATCGCCGGGACCGATCCGGGCGGACTGGTCATGCGAATTTCACAGGACGGCAAGGCCTTCACGCTTTTCGATACGATGCTGCGCGAGATACGCGATCTGGCAACGGGGAGTCACGGAGAGATCTATGCCCTCGCGCTGGCTGAATCGGCAGGCTCTGGAGCGGCCGCCTCGGCTGCTCCCTCCGCGCCTGATGTGAGTTCGCCCGCAATCTCCGCCGCGGGCGACGAGAGCGTCACGATTTCGATCAGCGATCTGCAAGTGGTCGATTCCTCCGCCTCGACCGGCGGCGCCGCGGCATCAACCTCTTCGGGCGGCACGGGTCAGCTCAAGAGCGCGGTTTACCGGATCGATCCGGGCGGGTGGAGCGATCCTGTCTGGGAGTCAAGGGATGGAGTAGCCTTCGCTATCGCTCTCGGCGATGATGGCGCGGTCCGCATCGGCACCGGGCAGAAGGGGCGTATTTATGGCGTTTCCGCCGGACAGAAACCCGTCCTGCTGGCGCAGACCTCCGAGGGTCAGACATCGAGGTTCATTCGTGCCGGCGGTCAGTTGTTTGCGGCTGCTTCGAACCTCGGCAAGCTCTTTCGCCTGAGCAACGAGACCGCGACAACCGGCAGCTACACTTCATCTGTGCGGGATGCGCAACTGACTGCGCATTGGGGCAGACTATCCTGGGTCGGTGAAGGGGCCATCGAATTCCAGACACGGAGCGGCAATACCGCCAAGCCTGATTCCACCTGGAGCGAATGGTCGGCTTCTCTGACAGGTTCCGATGGCGCCGCCATCCCGAGCCCGCCGGCCAGGTTCATTCAATGGCGCGCGACGCTCAAATCCGGCGGACGCGCATCCGCTCCAAAGCTGCGTGAAGTAACTGTCTCGTACCTTCCGCGAAATATCGCACCGACCATCAAAACCCTGACCATCCTTCCGGCGGGAGTCACGCTGCAGGCGCTCCCGCAGCCGCAGGTTGAGGGCTCATCCGACCCGCTCGCGAGTGAAAGCGGCGCCGTCACACAGATGCCGCAAATGCCTCCACGCAGGACCTTCCAGCGCGGCGCGGTCTCTTTTCAGTGGACGGCCGAAGATCGCAACGGCGACTCGCTGCAATACTCCATCTTTTATCGAAATGCCGCCGGCGGAGACTTCTTTACGCTCAAAACCGAACTGCGCGATAACTACTACACAGTCGAGCCGAACGCGCTGCCTGACGGTCGTTATGTCTTCAGGGTCGCGGTGACCGATGCGCTTTCGAATCCCGAAAACCTGGCGCTTGCCGATCAGATGGAGACTGAGGCCGTCGAGATCGACAATACCGTTCCTTCCATTACCGTCGAGGGGCCGAAATCGAGCGGTGACCGGGTCGAAGTCGTCTTTCGAGTCACCGATGCGACATCGATCATTCGTCGCGCCGAGTACCAGATTGATGGAACAGGCTGGCGATCGGTCTACCCCGCCGACGGGATCGCTGATTCGCGATCGGAAACCTTTAATGTCAACGTCTCGCTGCCTGATCGAAAGGCTCACGTCATCGCCTTTCGCGTCCTCGACGCCAACTCGAATGTCGGCAGCTCACGGGTTCAGGTCGGACAACCTTAAGAGGAGATCATGAAACACAGATTTGTTACGGGCATCATGCTCGCTATTTTCGGAATCCTGCTCTGCGACCAGTCACAGGCCCAGATGGCCCGCAACCCCAAACTCAGCTCTCAGGATCAGGCCCTCGCCCAGTCTCAATCGCGTGAAGCCGGCGGAGCGACCGCCGATCTGGTCTATGCCGCCAGACTCGATGTCGTCCTCAAGGGCAGCTATGACAGCCTCGTCGTCATCTATTCCACACGCGTCAAAGAGGGCAAGGAGTTCTACGGCTTTGTCTACCGCAACGACAAACGCTTCCCCCTGGTTCTGGACAAGGATGGGCGCGCTCTCAAACAGGGCGATGCCTATTACCGAATCGGACTCAGGCATCTAGAAACAGGGTCTCCCATCCTCAGACTGATGGGCTCATTCTCAGATCAGTCAAAACGCGAGATGGTGAGGACCCTCGATTTTCAGTTCGATGGCAATGAATTCGCCCTGATCGGCCAATCAGCTTTCCCCTTGCCCAAATAACTGAAAATCTTAAAATACTAATTTTTCACAGTTTTAAATAATTGCTATTAAATAGGTTGCTACCTTATTGAAGTCTTTTTGCGTAATCTTCTTGACAGTGAGACGCTCAAGTTTTATATTGTCTTTGCGCTCAAACAGGAGAAAAAAGGTGACTGTGTGATAGACGGGAGCGCAAAAGCGTATAAACTGGGTTAACCCATAAAGATAACAAACCGAAAATCTGAAATTAGGAGGAAAAGCATATGACCTGGATGATAAAACGTGATCCATTCCAAGAGTTGAAGAATTTGCGGGAAGAGATGAATCGGGCCTTCAATCCAGTGCCCGGTTTGTTCAATCTGGAAGAGGGATTGCTGAGGGGCCAGTGGAGCCCGAATGTGGACATACGTGAGGACGAGAATGCGATCTATCTGGAAGCGGATCTGCCTGGGCTCAAACCCGGTGATTTCAGGCTTTCGATAGAAAATTACAAGCTGACATTGAGCGGTGAACGCAGGCTCGAGCACGAGGAGAAGGGTGAGAATTATCACCGCGTCGAGCGCAGCTATGGCAGTTTCACGCGAAGTTTCACTCTGCCGACGACCGTCAACATCGATGATGTGAAGGCGGATTTCAAGGATGGAGTGTTGCGCATCTCTATGCCCAAGCGGGAAGAGGTGAAGGCGCGTGAGATTCAGGTGGCGATCAAGGGTGCGGACGAAGCCGCCAAATCGAAGGCGGCTGAAGTCAAATAGTAGTCAAGTAATGGTTGTAACCCGGGTTATGAACAAAAGGCAGGCTTCGGGTCGGCAGGGCCGCGGGGTCTGCCTTTTTATCTGTGAAAAAAAAGCCGGCGCTTGAATCCAATAAGATAAGAAGGGTGATGTGATGCGACTGGATAAATTTACACTCAAGGCCCAGGAGGCGATCGAGTCGGCGGTGGCGCTGGCTGAGAAGAGCACTCATCAGAATGTCGAGCCTGAGCATCTGCTGGCGGCGCTGATCGAGCAGCCTGAAGGCGTGACACGGCCGATACTCGGAAAGATCGGTGCGAATCTGCAGGCGGTTTCATCGGAAGTTGAAGCGGCGATCAGGAAATTTCCGCAGGTCAGCGGTTTTTCGCAGCGCTATTACAGTCCGCGATTGAGCGAGACCTTCAGCGCTTCGCAGAAGGAAGCCGACAAGCTCAAGGACGAGTTCATTTCGACGGAGCACCTGCTGCTGGCGATGGCAGAGGAGAAGGCGGGCGAGGCGGGGCGGATTCTGCGTGCGCACGGGGTCAACCGCGAAGGCCTCATGAAGATCATCGAGGGCATGCGGGCGGGGGCTCGAGTGACGAGTCAGACGGCCGAAGAGAGTTATCAGGCGCTGTCGAAATATTCGAGGGATCTGACAGATCTGGCCCGCAAGGGCAAGCTCGACCCGGTCATCGGCCGTGATGACGAGATACGCCGGACGATTCAGGTGCTCTCGCGCCGGACGAAGAACAATCCGGTACTGATTGGCGAGCCCGGCGTCGGCAAGACGGCGATCGTCGAGGGACTGGCGCAGCGGATCGTTTCGGGCGACGTGCCCGAGACTCTCAAGAACAAGCGGCTGGTTGCTATCGATCTGGGAGCGATGCTTGCCGGCGCGAAGTACCGCGGAGAGTTCGAGGAGCGGTTGAAGGCGGTCCTGCGCGAGGTCGAGAAGGCCGAAGGGCAGGTCATCATGTTCATCGATGAACTGCACACGCTGGTTGGGGCCGGCGGCGCCGAAGGCGCTGTCGATGCATCGAACATGCTCAAACCGGCGCTGGCGCGTGGCGAATTGCGCTGCGTCGGCGCCACGACGCTTAATGAATACCAGAAATATATCGAGAAGGACAAGGCGCTCGAACGGCGCTTTCAGCAGGTCTATGTCGGAGAACCGAACGTCGAGGACACGATCGCCATTCTACGTGGCCTGAAGGACAAGTACGAGACGCATCACGGTGTCCGGATCAAGGATTCAGCGATCGTCGCTGCGACGACGCTCTCGAACAGATACATTACCGACCGCTTCCTGCCGGACAAGGCGATCGACCTGATCGACGAAGCGGCTTCGCGTCTGCGCATCGAGATCGACAGCCTTCCGACGGAGATCGACCAGGTCGAGCGCGAAATCATACAGCGCGAGATCGAACGGCAGGCTCTCTTGCGCGAGGATGATCCGATCTCGAAGGAGCGGCTCGATAAGGTCGAGAAAGAGGTCGCCGATCTGCGCGAGAAGTCCGGCGCCATGAAGGCCAAATGGCAGTCCGAGAAGGAAGTGATCGAACGCATCCGTTCGGCCAAGGGGAAGATGGAAGAGCTCAAGGTACAGGCCGAACAGTTCGAACGGGCCGGCGACTACGGCAAGGTCGCCGAGATCAGATACGGCGCCATGGCCGAACAGCAGAAACAGTTCGATGCCGACCAGGAGAAGCTGGCCGAACTGCAAAAGGAAGGCAGAACGCTCAAGGAAGAGGTGACCGAAGAGGACGTCGCCGAAGTGGTCGCTAAATGGACTGGGGTCCCCGTCTCGAAGATGCTCGAAGGCGAGATGCAGAAGCTGGTCAAAATGGAGGATCGCCTCAGTTTGCGCGTGATCGGGCAGGACGACGCGCTGGTTGCCGTCTCGAACGCCGTCCGGCGCGCACGCGCCGGCCTGGGGGATCCGAAGCGGCCAATCGGTTCGTTCATCTTCCTCGGTCCGACAGGCGTCGGCAAGACCGAGACGGCGCGGGCGCTGGCGGAGTTCCTTTTCGACGACGAACACGCCATGGTTCGGCTGGATATGTCCGAGTTCATGGAGAAGCACTCTGTTGCGCGTCTCATCGGAGCGCCTCCGGGCTACGTCGGTTACGAAGAGGGCGGCTATCTGACCGAAGCCGTCAGGCGCCGGCCCTATTCGGTAGTGCTCTTCGACGAGATTGAAAAGGCGCACCCCGAGGTCTTCAACATCCTGCTCCAGATTCTGGATGACGGGCGACTGACCGACGGCAAGGGACGAACCGTCGATTTCAAGAACACCGTCATCATCATGACCTCGAACATCGGATCGCGCGAAATTCAGGAGTTCGAGGGCGACGACAGGCAGATGCAGGCGGGAGTGATGGAGCAGCTGCGCGCCGCTTTCAAACCGGAATTCCTCAATCGCGTCGATGATGTGATCATCTTCAAGCGACTGGGACTGGAGCAACTGCGACAGATCATCAAGATTCAGCTCGAATCGTTGCGCCGGATGCTGGCCGAGAGGCAGATCAATCTGGTTCTCGATCCCTCGGCTGAGGAACTGCTCGCGCGCGAGGGATTCGATCCGGTCTATGGAGCGCGACCGCTCAAACGGGCGATTCAGAGCATGGTTCAGAATCCGCTGGCGATGAAACTTCTGAGCGGCGAGATCAAGCCGAGCGAGACCGTTCAGGTGAGGGGCGATCTGGATCGAAACCAGATGGTCTTCACAACCGAGCAAAGCTCGGCCGCGGGCGGATAATCAGATCATCGCCGCGTTGCATTCATCGGATCACGATGCTATTTTGACTTCTTTGGTTGAAACCATTGAAAGCTTGCAGGAGAGGTGGTCAAAGAGTATATGAGTTCAAATGCCGGTAATCATAGTGCCGGGGAAGCCGGACAGGGAACGGCCGGTGATCAGGATCAGGAAAAAGCCACGCCGATCGAGGTTCACGTGACCGATAAACGTCGCTTTACATCCGAGGGCGATCCCCAGGGAGGGGCTGACGATCCGGTCATGACCGATCCGCAGGATATCACTGCTGATCATGCTGCCGAGGTCGAAGAGCTTCAGATGAGATTGAAGGAAACAGAAGAGAAGAAGACTGAAGCCGAGCGCCAGGTGAGGGATTTCGCCGAACGTTTTCGACATGCCCAGGCGCAGCTGAAGGCTGAGACCGAAGAGCAGCGAGCGCGCATGCAGCGCAACTTCGATCAGAAGCTCGAGTCGGCGCGCGGCGAGATAATCGCCGGGCTTCTCGACACGCTCGACAACCTCAGGCGCGCAGTGGCTGCAGCCGAGAAGAGCGAACACGGCGAGGCCGATTTCGCGGCATTGATGGATGGCGTCAAAGCGACGGCCGGCCTCTTCGAAACGCGCATGATGAGCATGGGCCTCAAGCCTTTCCAGAGCATCGGCGAGGTCTTCGATCCCGAAATTCACGAGGCTGTCGAAATCGTCCCGGTCCCGGCCGATCAGGACAATCGCGTGATCGAGGAATACCAGACGGGATATAAATTCGGCGAGAAATTGTTGCGACCTGCGCGCGTTCGCGTCGGCAGGGGGAAGTAAAGAAGTTTCCAGTTTCCGGTTTCCGGTTTCCAGTGAGACCCGCTCAACCATGGTTCCTGTTCTTTCCGGTTTTTACAGTTTCACCTATCGACTGAAACCTCACTTGAAACTGGAAACTTGAAACTGGAAACTTAATCAGACTGGAAACTTTTTTCATACAAAAGGAGCACAGAAAACGTGGCAGCAAAAGAGCTGAAATTCGGAGAGGAAGCCCGCAAGGGGATGCTGGAAGGCGTCAATACACTGGCCAATGCCGTGCGAGTGACGCTCGGACCGCGGGGTCGTAATGTCGTCATTGACAAGAAATTCGGTTCACCCCTCATCACCAAGGACGGGGTGACCGTCGCCAGGGAGATCGATCTCAAGGACAAATACCAGAACATGGGCGCGCAGATGGTGCGCGAGGTCGCCTCGAAGACCAACGATCTGGCCGGTGACGGCACGACGACGGCCACTGTGCTGGCGCAGGCGATCTTCCGGGAAGGCGTCAAGAACGTTGCGTCGGGCGCCAATCCGATGGCGCTCAAGCGCGGCATCGAGCGTGGAGTTGTTGTGGCCGTGGCCGAGATCGAGAAGCTTTCGAAGAAGATCAAGGACAAGGCTGAAATGACCAACGTCGGAGCCGTCGCGGCAAATGGCGACCGGCTGATCGGCGAATTGCTGGCAGAGGCTATGGATAAGGTTGGAAAAGACGGTGTCGTGACCGTCGAAGAGGCCAAATCGATCGAGACCAGCCTCGATATCGTCGAGGGCATGCAGTTCGATCGCGGATATATCTCGGCCTATTTCGTCACCGACCCCAACAAAATGACGGCAGAGCTGGAAGAACCGCTGATTCTGCTGCATGAGAAGAAGATCTCTTCGCTGCACGAACTGTTTCCACTGTTGCAGCAGGTGGCTCAACAGGGGCGCAGTATGCTGATCATCGCCGAAGATGTCGACGCCGAGGCGCTCTCGGCGCTGGTCGTCAACAAATTGCGCGGAACGATCCGTGTGGCCGCGGTCAAGGCCCCGGCTTTCGGTGACCGGCGCAAGGCCATGCTCGAAGATATCGCCATTCTGACAGGCGGGCAGGTGATTACTGAGGATCTGGGCATCAAGCTCGAGAACGTCGAGCTGAAGGACCTGGGCAGCGCCAAACGAGTCGTCATCGACAAGGACAACACGACGATCATCGAGGGCGCGGGCAGGAAGGGCGATCTGCAGGGCCGCATCGCGACCATCCGTCGCCAGGTCGAGGATACGACTTCGGATTACGATCGTGAGAAGCTGCAGGAACGGCTGGCCAAACTGGCCGGCGGAGTAGCCGTGATCAAGGTCGGGGCCGCAACCGAGATGGAGATGAAAGAGAAGAAGATGCGGGTCGAGGATGCGCTTAATGCGACCAAGGCCGCGGCTCAGGAAGGGATCGTCCCCGGCGGGGGCATCGCCCTGCTGCGCGCCTCGAAAGCGCTTGACTCTCTTGATCTTCACGGCGACGAGAAGACTGGACTCGCCATACTGCGCCGGGCGCTCGAAGAGCCGCTTCGTCGGATCACAGAAAACGCCGGCATGGACGGCAGCCTGATCGTCGGCAAACTCCGCACCGAGAAGAAAAGTGTCGGTTATGACGCCGCAACAATGCAGATTGTAGACATGTTCGATGTCGGAATCGTCGATCCGGCCAAGGTCGTTCGCACGGCGCTGCAAAACGCCGCCTCGATCGCCGGACTGCTTCTGACGACAGATGCCGCCGTCGCTGATGCGCCTGAGACTGATGACGCAGCAGCAGGTGAATAGCATTGATGACTCATGACATTGTTGACACAATTCTTTGATAAAAGTGATGCTTGACAGTCATTCTTGCGGGCTGTAGCTTAGTTGATAGTCAGGTGCCGGAAGTCCGTCAGGCAGCAAGCCTGCCTGACGGATTTGCAGGTCAATCAACCTGTCAGGAAGTATTCTGATCAGGTTCGAATTTGTGGGGTAAGACGTTGTGATCGATTTAGGGCCAATGACCGATAAATTTTCAGACACCGGGCAGAAAGTTGTTCGACGGGCTATCGAGGTGTCGAAGAGCCGGGACCATAATTTTCTGTCGGTCGAACATATCTTCTCTGCCTTGAACGAGGTTGAGAACGCCCTCTTTGTCGAATCGATGCAGTCGATCGGAATCGATCCTCGTGCAGTCAATCATTTACTCGATCAGGAACTGGGCAAGAGTCGCCAGTATGTCGGCAAGAAGATGTACATTGCCGACACGACGCGCGATCTTTTCAACCGCGCTCTCAAACGGGCGCGGCAGAATGGCCGGCAGCAGATCGAGTCGTTCGACCTGCTGGTCACTCTCTTCTCTGATCCGAACGGCGTGCCGGCGGATATCCTGCGCCGGCTGGGCGCCGATCCTGGCGACGCGACCGACACGATCACTGAAAATATTCGCTCCCGCGAGGAGCAGACCGAAGTCCTGCGCAAGAAATACGAGCTTCCGGCGTATCTCAAGCACTTCGGAGTTTCGCTCAACAAACTGGCGCGTCAGGACAAGCTGCCTCCGACAATCGGGCGCGAGCAGGAGATCCAGCAGATGATCGAGATCCTCTGCCACCGTGAGCGCGCCAATTCGCCGATGCTGGTCGGAGAGCCGGGCGTCGGCAAGACCGCAGTCGTCGAAGGGCTGGCGCGGCTGATCGAGCTCGAGCCCCAGAAGGTCCCGGAAAGGCTCAGAAACGCGCACATCGTTCAATTGCAGATGGCCGGCATCGTGGCCGGGACGATGCTCCGCGGAATGTTCGAGGAGCGGCTGCAGGGCATCATCAACGAGGTCAAGGAGCGGCCCGATCTGATCCTCTTCGTCGACGAGGCTCACACAATTATCGGCGCCGGATCGGCGCTTGGCGCATCATCCGATGCGGCCAACATGTTCAAGGGCTCCCTGGCGCGGGGCGAACTGCGCATCATCGGCGCCACGACGCTGACCGAATATAAGGAATATATCGGCGAGGACGAAGCTCTGGCACGGCGTTTCCGTCTGGTCAAGGTCGACGAGCCCACTTTGAGCGAGACCCGTCAGATCCTGCACGGGATTAGACCGCGGCTGGAAAAAAACTACTCGGTCCAGATTACGGATGCGGCGATCGATACCGCCCTCGAGATGGCTCCGCGGTACATCCGCAACCTGCACCTGCCGGACAAAGTCATCGGCTGGCTCGATACTGCCTCCGTCAAGGTCGAGATCAACGAACCGAACGTAATGCAGGTCAAGCCTGAACACATCATCGATGTCATCTCGCAGGAATCCAGAATTCCACGCGACCTGATCTATCGCGAAACTTCCGACCGCTTCAGAAACCTCGAGGACCAGCTTGGCAAGCGCGTCATCGGCCAAAAAGAGGCCGTCCGCGCCGTTGCTCAAAGGCTGCGATTGAACAAAGGGCCTCTCAAGGAGAACTTCTACAAACCGGATGGCGTGCTGCTCTTTCTGGGTCCGACAGGGGTCGGCAAGACCGAACTGGCCAAGGCGGTCGCCGAAACGATGTTCGGCGATGAGCAGAAGATGGTCCGCATCGATATGAGTGAATATCAGGACGGCACGGTCGCCATCGAGAAGCTGATCGGCATGCCGCGCGGCATCGTCGGCTCCGAACGCGGAGGCATCCTGACCGAGAGGCTGCGCGAGAATCCTTACACGGTTCTCCTGCTCGACGAAGTAGAAAAAGCTTCTCCGTATCTGCTCAACCTCTTCCTGCAGGCCTTCGATGAGGGCTGGCTGACCGACGGTCGAGGCAAGAAGGTCTACCTTTCAGATGCCATCATCATCATGACGTCGAACCTGGGATCCGAGAATTTCAAAAAGTACATGAAGCCTCTCGGATTCGGGCAGAAGACGACGGCCGATATCCTGGAGATCAAGCGCGAAGTCATGAAGGCGGCCGAAACCAGGTTTTCGCCCGAATTTCGCAATCGCATCGATGAGATCGTCATCTTCACGCCTCTCACAGAGGACGAGGTGAAGCAGATTGCGCAGCTCTATCTCGGCGGCATCAAGCGACAGGCCGAACGCCAGGGCAAACAGCTCAACGTCACCGACGCGGCGATCGACTATCTGGTCGAAAAGGGATTCAGCCCCGCTTACGGCGCTCGTTTCCTCAAACGAACCATCGACGAAAAGGTGAAACTGCCTGTCACCAACATGTGGAAGGCCTTCAACCGCTTCAATGTCGATATGGTCGAAGGTGAACTGGATGTTCGTGGAGAGTAGCGGTCTTCCGCTGAACTTATAATTATTCAAAAGGAGAGATTTGAACACTGGTTCGAGTCTCTCCTTTTTTAATCGCCAGGCGCCAGGTTAGCCGGTTGCGCCAAATCAAACAGACAAAAAATTGCAGTGCCATTCAAGGCACGCGACTATTCGGAGGGACAATGTTTCAAGGTAACAGAAATGGTTTCCGACTCGTGCTCGCGTTGAGCCTGCTCATGCTGGTCATGATCAGCGGGCAGGTCTTCGCGCAGGCGCCAACTTTGCCGCAGGGAGTAACCCGCGTGACAAGCGTCGAGGGGATCACCGAATACCGGTTGCCGAACGGGTTGCGGGTTCTGCTCTTTCCCGATCAGTCGAAACAGACGGTCACGGTCAACATCACCTACCTTGTCGGATCGAAGCATGAAAATTACGGCGAGACCGGCATGGCTCACCTGCTCGAACACCTTGTCTTCAAGGGAACGCCGAAACATCCGAACATACCGCAGGAGCTGACAGAGCACGGCACGCGACCGAACGGGACGACGTGGTTCGATCGTACCAACTATTTCGAGACCTTCGCCGCGACAGAAGAGAACCTGCGCTGGGCGCTCGACCTCGAAGCCGATCGGATGGTCAACTCTTTCATCGCCAAAAAGGATCTGGACAGCGAAATGACTGTCGTCCGCAACGAATTCGAGATGGGCGAGAACGATCCGTTCGGGGTCCTTCTCGATCGCATCTTTTCGACCGCCTATGACTGGCATAACTACGGCAAATCGACGATCGGCGCACGAGCCGATATCGAAAACGTTCCGATCGACAGACTCCAGGCTTTCTACCGCAGGTACTATCAGCCCGATAACGCCGTTCTGCTCGTTGCCGGCAAGATCGACGAGGCGAAGACTCTCAACCTGGTCAACGAATATTTCGCGAAGATACTAAAACCCGAACGGGTGTTGCCGAAGATTTACACCGTCGATCCGGTGAAGGATGGCGAGCGCTCGGTGACAGTCCGCCGCGTGGGGGATACTCAGCTGGTCGGCCTGGGTTATCACATTCCCGCAGGTTCGCACCCGGATGCGACTGCCGCGAGGGTACTGACGCAGATTCTTTCCGACCAGCCCTCGGGGCGTCTGCACAAGGCTCTGGTCGAGACAAAAAAGGCCGCCGCCGTTTACGGCCTGCCCTTCATCTTCGGCGAACCGAGCCTGCTGCTGATAGGCGCGGAAGTGCGGAAAGAGCAGTCCCTTGATGAAGTCCGGGACGAAATGCTCAAGGTAGTCGAGAACGTGGCCACGAATCCTGTCACGAAAGAAGAAGTCGATCGCGCGCGGGCCAACCTGCTCAAGAACATCGAACTGGGATTGAACTCTTCCGAGCGAGTCGGACTGGAATTGAGCGAATGGATCGGGATGGGCGACTGGCGCCTGCTCTTCATCAACCGCGATCGCCTGCGGAAGGTGACGCCTGAAGACGTGCAGCGTGTCGCGACCACCTATCTCAAACAGTCGAATCGCACGCTCGGGATGTTCGTTCCGACAGAGAAGCCGGATCGGGCCGAGATTCCGGCGACCCCTGACGTGCTCGCCATGGTCAAGGACTACAAGGGCGACGTTGCTGCCTCCGAGGGCGAGGCCTTCGATCCCTCACCGGGCAACATCGATTCGCGCACGTCCCGCTCGAGCGTGGGCGGCATCAAGCTCTCGCTGCTTCCCAAGAAGACGCGTGGCAACACGGTCGTCGCCAACCTGACCTTTCACATGGGTGACGAAAAGAGCCTCATGAACCGCGACACAGCCGGTTCGGTGGCCGGCGCAATGCTCATGCGCGGAACCAGGAACCGGACGCGCCAGCAGATACAGGACGAACTCGACCGCCTCAAGGCCCGCGCCAGCGTCTCTGGCGGCGCGACTCAGGCTGTGGCATCCATTCAGACCACCCGCGAAAATCTGCCCGAAGTCCTCAAACTGGTAGCAGAGATCCTGCGCGAGCCCGCCTTTCCCGCAAGCGAATTTGAACAGCTCAAACAGGAGCAACTGGCCGGCATCGAACAGCAGCGGACCGAGCCGACCGTCGTCGCCGTGACGGCGCTCCGCCGCCAGCTGAGCCCGTATCCGAAGGGACACGTCAACTATGTCTCGACTCCGGAAGAGGATATCGATGAGATCAAGGCTGTCACCCTCGACCAGGTCAAAGCGTTCTACGCTGACTTCTACGGCGCACAGAACGGGGAACTGGCCGTCGTCGGCGATTTCGACGAGAAGCAGATCGCCCAGCTGGCCGGCGAACTCTTCAAAGGCTGGAAGAGCAGCAAGCCCTACGCTCGCGTCGTGACCAAATACAACGACGTGGCCCCGATCAACAAGTCGATCGAGACGCCCGACAAAGCCAACGCTTTCTTCGTCGCCGGGCTCAATCTGAACATCCGCGACGACGACCCCGATTACCCGGCGCTCGTTCTCGGTGATTACATGCTCGGCGGCGGGTTCCTCAACTCGCGACTCGCTACCAGGATCCGTCAGAAAGAAGGCTTGAGCTACGGCGTCGGCTCGCAACTCAGCGCCGGATCACTCGATAAGGCAGGAGTCTTCCTGAGTTACGCGATTTATGCTCCGCAAAACGCCGCCAAACTCGAGGCCGCGTTCAAGGACGAGATCGCCAAAGCGCTCAAGGACGGGTTCACTGCCGACGAGATCAAGGCCGCCAAATCAGGATGGCTGCAATCGCGTCAGGTCAGCCGTGCTCAGGACCCCGAACTGGCAGCGCGCCTACGCGGTTATGCATTTCTGGATCGAACCCTGGCCTGGGACGCCGACTTCGAGAGGAAGGTCGAAGCCCTGACGCCCGTGCAGATCACGGCTGCTTTGCGCAAGCACATCAACCCTGACAAGATCTCGATCGTCAAGGCCGGAGACTTTGCCAAGGCTGCCGGATCAGAGAGCAAGTAACACCATTACATCTCAACAAAAGGGACGGGATCGACGTTGATATGTTGATCCCGTCCTTATTTGTATAGCCAACGCCAGCTCAAGCTCCCGCCCCCAACCGCATCTCGACGGCCACGAACGACCAGGGAACCGTGGGGCTCTCATACGACGCGGCCGGGAATCTGACTCAGGACGGGAGCGCGGTGTATAATGTCGGCGCCGCAACGGACATCAACGGGACGCTACTACTGAATAAGCAATTTATAAATGTTCTCGTCACGAATCAAATGGGATCTCGCCCCGAACCGGCTCGCTCGACTGATTGCAGAGAAGCGGGCGCGGGGCGAGATAATCCTCGATCTGACCGAATCGAACCCGACCCGAGCCGGATTCGAGTATCCCGTAAAAGAGATCCTCGATGCGCTGGCACGTCCGGACTCGATGCTCTATGAACCGGCTTCCCGCGGGCTGATGGTCGCGCGCGAAGCCGTTTCACGTTACTACGCCGAGCGCGGGGCCGCAGTCGATCCCGACCGCATTCACCTCACGGCCAGCACCAGCGAGAGCTATTCCTGGCTTTTCAAATTGCTCACTGATTTCGGGCAATCCGTGCTGATTCCGCATCCGAGTTATCCGCTCTTCGAATTCCTTGCCGCGCTCGAAGGCGTCGAGCTGAGGCCGTTCAATCTCGATTACATTCACCCTTCAGGCTGGCGGATCGACTTCGATTCGCTCGAACAGGCGATCGATGCCGGGACGCGTGCTATCATACTGGTCAATCCGAACAATCCGACCGGGACTTATCTGAAGCAGGACGAACTGGAGCGGCTCAATCTGATCTGCGCGCGCCATTCGCTGGCCCTGATCGTCGATGAGGTCTTCAGCGATTATGCGTTCGAAGATGACGGCCGGCGCGTGACTTCGCTGGTAGACAACAGTGAAGTGCTGACGTTTGTGCTCAACGGGTTTTCGAAAGTCCTGGCATTGCCGCAGATGAAGCTTGGATGGATCGTCACGGGAGGGACCTCGGGAGGCCGAAGCGATCGAGCGGCTCGACCTGATAGCGGACACGTTTCTTTCAGTCGGAGCGCCGGTTCAGCACGCAGCAGCAAGCTTGCTGGAATTGCGTGCAGGATTGCAGGGTCAGATCAGGGATCGTGTTCGAAGGAATTACCGGTCACTGGCTCAGCGAGTGGAGGGGGCAGCGGTCAGGCTGCTGGCGGTGGAAGGCGGATGGTATGCGACACTGGAAGTCCCGCGGATTCACACTGAAGAGGAATGGGTGCTGAGATTGCTCGAAAAAGATGGAGTGCTGGTCCATCCCGGATATTTCTTCGATTTCCCGCGTGATGCGTTCCTGGTTGTCAGCCTGCTGCCATCGCCGGAAATTTTAGATGAAGCTGTTGACCGGATCCTGCGCCTTATCAATGAAAATTGAATCGCAAAGGTCGCAAAAGGGCAAAGAAATTGAATCGCAGAGACCGCAAAGGGGCAAAGATTTTTGGGGATATGAATATCCGGATTATTGCCCACTGGATATAATTCGAACACTGATCTTCCCTGTATATCTTTGCCCCTTTGCGTCCTTTGCGATTTAACCTTTGCCTTCTTTGCGGCCTTTGCGATTCATTTCTTCTTATTCTCGGGCTTCTCTTTCTCGCTCAACTGGTCGATCCTCTTCTGCATTTCTAGCATCTGCTTTTGCATGGTCACGATCTGTTCAGCCAGTGAGAGCTGCTGGCGCTGGGTTTCGAGGATCGCCTGCGTGAGCAGGCTGGTGTCGGCCGAGGGACTGGCGACGTTGCTCTGCTGCGACCGTTCGATGAAGTCAACTCTCTGTTGCAACTGATCGATGCGCCGTTCGATGTTGATCAGGCGAAACTGAACATCCTGCGGGGCGTTGATCGAGGCGGAAGCGGGAGTCGCGATGATCACGAAAACTATGATCGCTAAGAGGCGAATTCCAGATGGCCGGCGGGATAAAAACTTTTTCATGGCGATCAGTACCTCAAGGAATACGAACGACTTCGACAGTGCATTGGCACGTGAGACCACAGCCGAGGCGACGCTGCCGATGAGCAGCCGTTCGAGTTTGTTGTGGCCGCGCGTGCCGATGAAGATGCAGTCGGCATTCCATTTTTCGGCCTCTTCGAGGAGCAGCGTTTTCGGATCGGTCACTTCAATGACGGTTGTCACGTCGAGACCCGCCGCCTGCAGTATTTCAACCGCGCGCTGCTGAAGCTTGCGCGTGTATTCGAGCTGCGTTTCGACCGAATCCATGGGCAGTTCATAGAACGGGCCCGTAGCCGTCACCAGCCGCACCTCTGTTTTCTGTGGCCACCGGCGGGTGGCCACGACTTTGACGGCCGTTTCGGAATGTTCCGAGCCGTCGAGTCCGATGATCAGCCGCGGAGGCGCTTGCGTGACCTGTCGCTTGCGAGCGACGCGGACTGAACAATGTGAATCGGTCACGATCTTGTGGGAGATGCTGCCGAGCAGGATGCGACCGATCCCCGACAACCCGTGCGAACCGACAATGATCAGGTCGGCCCCCCAGTCTTCGGCCTTCTTGACCACCTCGCCGGCGGGCGAGCCTTCAAGCGCCTCTTCCTGAATCTTCCAGCCAGGGAAGAATGCCTGAACCGCGTCGGCTGCGCGTTTGGCCAGCGCGAGTGCCTGATCCGGCTTGCGTGGGTGCTTCTGGCCCATGATCTGTTCGATGACTTCGTAACCCGAGGGCGGAGGCAGCCATGATTCGGCAACAGAGATGACGGCCGCTTCGGCATCGAGCGGCAGGCCCGCCCGCTGCAAATCGGTCAGTGCGAAATCAGCGTATTCCGACCCGTCATAGGAGATAAGTATCTTCATGATCAACTACCTTTAATCGTGGCGATTACGCTCGTGATGCTGCCTGAGCAGATCCTTGCCATAATCGTTCCCGTTCGGTGTCCGCACTACTGTGTGGATGTGGTTTCGAGTCGGAACTCTCGATCTGGAAAGCGCGATCGCGCCCTGATGATCGAATTCGATCAGAATGACAGGGCTCTGAATACGGTAGTAGAACACGGCATCGGGATCTGCCTTGCCGATCCAGGCGAACCAGGTCTGATCGATATATTTTCTCACCTCTACCATCTTCACGCGCGCATGCCCTTCTTTCATATTGTCGACATATTCTCCGATCACTGTGAGGAGCATCTTCTTCTGCCGGGCGTCGAGGGTTTTGACCTGCAGGCCGGCATAATCCAGGACAAGATTATCTCGATAGGCCTCTGAGACATTGTGCGAGGGCCCTTTTTCGCTCTTGATCGTTGCGGCGGTTTGTTGTTGAGAGGTTAGTGAATTGAAGAAATTCAGTCCCTTGTCCTGCTCGTCCTGCATGACGACCGTTCCCTTGAATTTGCCGGACTCGGCGCGGACGGGCTCGGAACCCATGAAGACGGGCGTCATGACAACCTGATCGCGAAGGATGAAATAGTTGATGATGACGTGATGGCCGTCGAGCTGCCATCCCCACGGCTCTGTCTCAGAGGGCGTGCCCATGATCGTCACCCAGTAACGCCACTCGCCGTATTCGGTGAAGTTATTGGTCAGCTCCCCCAGCGTCCCGTTGAGCTTCATGATGTCCTGCGTCTTCTTCAGTCCTTTGGCGCTCAGGCCGGAGCGGAAGAGTGCAAAGGCGAGCTCGCGCTGAGCTTCGGTCATCTCCTCGAATCCAACTCCCTGCCGGGGAGCGAAATGGCGATTGTCCCATTTGCGCCATTCCATATCGTCGACCGGGAAAAGAGTCATCTTACGCTGCTCATCATTCAGGCTTTTGAGAAAGTTCTCGGCGGCCGTTTTAACAGGTTTTGTCGATACTCCCGTTGATTTGACGGCGTACAACCCGGGGATGACCTTGCCGTCGGTCGTCACTCCGGTAAAGGGTTCGTTGAGCCGCTTCACGTCCTGCTCAGGCAACGGCCTGCTGAATGGTCGCGATTGCGTCAGTCCGGTCCTGTTCGTGACCAATATGGTCAACAGGCCAATGCAGGCGACGGTGGAGAGAATGACGAATCTCTTCATTTTAAAGCTCCTTGGGGGAAAGTTGTTGTTGATCTCGATGATAATCCACAAGGTTAAACATGAGCCTTTGGCACTCCACCGAAGATGAAAAAGCCCTGCATTATCTCTGTGATCTCTGAGTCTCTGTGGTGAAATTAAACCACAGTGACACAGAGATCACAGAGATAATACAGACCATTTTCAGAGCAGAGCGTTCTTTCATTCGTGTTTCTTTGTGAACTTTGTGGATGATTATATTACACCTTAATGAAGATCCGCCGGCGATAGAGGATCGTCATGATTCCAAGCCAGAAAAGGACATAACATACAGCAAAAACCAGCGAAGCGTTGATCGGAGAGAGCCATGAGGCGAAGATCGAACGATATATCCATTCCTTGAGATTTCCCCCGCCGGCCGGAATGACACTCAGCAAATCAGCGAAGACCCCCGACAGGGCATAGAGCGCCAGCGCATTGACGCCGAAGATAATGAATGGTTTGGCCCAGCGCTGTCGCTGCTTGATATCGATCAGCCAGTAGCAGAAGGCGAGCGTCTGGAGCGCCATCCCGGCCGTGAAGACGACATACGAGCTTGTCCAGAGAGCCTTGTTGATCGGAAAAGCCATATCCCAGAACCAGCCCGTCACGATGCAGAGCAGGCCGGCGCCGAACATCGCGGCAGTCTTATCGAGCGGCTCGCGATCGGTCTGCAGCCAGCGTCCGGTCAGGACGCCCGCCAGACAGGTCGAAATGGCCGGGATGGTGCTCAAAATTCCTTCAGGATCGTACTGTGGCTTGTAGATGTGGCCGGGCAGGAGCGTCCTGTCCACCCACGACGCCAGGCTTCCCTCCATCGACAGGTCACCCGGCGCAAACCCTGGCGCCGGTATGGTCTTCATGACGATCCAGTAGAACAGCAGCAGAACCACGGAGATGATCGCCTGCGCACGCAGCCCCGTTTTGAGGTAGATGATTGATGCGAAAAGATAACAGAGCGCAATCCTCTGCAGCACGCCGGGGATACGCAACTCCGACGGGGTCATCCACTGATAAGGAATAGCGTTCAGAACAAGGCCGATGACGAAGATCAGCGCCGATCGTCGCAGGATTTTAAGATAGAGGTCATGCAGGCTGCCTCCGCTCGCGACTCGCCTCTGAAATGCCAGTGGGATTGCCACGCCAACGATGAAAACGAAGAATGGGAAGACCAGATCGGTCGGAGTCCAGCCGTCCCATGAAGCGTGCTGCAGCGGCGGATAGACAGCATCCCAGCTTCCGGGGTTGTTGACCAGAACCATACCCGCGATCGTCAGACCGCGAAAGACATCCAGCGAAAGCATCCGGCCCGCAAGCACCGGTTTCGATTCAGGCTCATCTGCCATGTCACGTTCCCATCCTATGTGAATTTATTGGGATGATATGTCACTTTAATCCGAATTCAAATCGGGGTGGGGGATTTGAGCACCGAACCTGCGAACTTTTCCCGCTAAATTGGCCCATATTGCCAATGCTGGCCCACCGATGACCGGAAATCAATAGGTTAGCTGCGGCATCCATCTTGCATTGTATTTTTATATAATGCGTTTGACCGAAGAATTGTCGAACGTTTTCAAGAGAGGAGCGTGCAGAATGATTGGAACAGTGAAGGAAGTCGTCAAAAATAATGAGGATGTGGTCAAAAAGGCGATCGATGCCGGTGGAGAACAACTGGCTCAGGTCAGCGCAGAAGCGGCGAAACTGAAAGTGAAAGCTGCAAAGGTGATGGATGAAAGCGCTGAAGCCGCTCGCAAGGCATTGTATCGCGGCCGCCATGCCGCCGAAGAGATGATTGATGAGACTCAATATCGCATCAAACGTCGTCCGTTTGAATCAGTTGCCATAACCCTGGGCGTCGGATTAGGGCTCGGCGCTCTGGTGGGCTGGCTCGCAGGCAGAAAACGTTAGTCGGTTTAACCGGTTGCGAAATCTTTCGCAAATATTGCGTCAAAAACCACAGCCTGAGATCATTGACATTATCAGATAGTTGATTATCAACTAGTTGCGGGTAGTTGCGGGCCGTGTCAAACGGCACGAAGCTTGCATTTAAATTGACCGGTAAGAAACTGAAATCCCGGATTGCGGTCCAACATTGATCGAACATTAAGCGTTGATTTTACGCTTGAAAAATAAAAGAATCGAATTTCTATTGTGTGACCGTCGAGAGGGGTTTTAAAGATCGTTCCTGGGTGTGAATCCCTTGAGCGAAAAATCGGTAAATTAAGAGGAGGTGAAGTACCATGTTGAAAGGAACTGCTTTAGCACCTTCTAAAGTAATGAAGGAGATCGCTGTTGATCCGTTCCGCGATTTTCAGCGGAGATTGAATCGGCTTTTCGGTGAGAATGTTGGATTCTGGCCGGAGGGCGGGGAAGCAATGTCGCTCTCGACCTGGGCGCCGGCATGTGATGTTTTCGAGAATGACAATTCAGTCACGATCAAAGCCGAGCTGCCAGGCGTCAATCGCGAGGATGTGAAGGTCACGATTGAGAACAATGTTCTGACTCTTCGCGGCGAGCGCAAGTTCGAAGAGGAAGTCAAGCGAGAGAATTACCATCGAGTCGAAAGATCCTATGGTGAATTCATGCGCAGCTTCACGCTACCGAACTATGTCGACACTGCCAAAATCAAGGCTGAATTCAAGGATGGAATGCTCAATCTGACATTGCCCAAACGCGAGGAGGCCAAAGCCAAACAGATTGATGTGGCGATCAAATAATCGTGAAATTTCATGGTTATGCGAATAGGAAAGTTAATCTGTTCGTCATTAGCCGCAGACTTCAGTGAGGGGGTCTGCGGCTAATTCGTTAAAGTTTCAGGATTCTCACAAAACAACAAGTCGATTGACCTGCCGGCAAGGAGGGGGAGATGAGTGATCAGATGAAAATTCTTGTAGCCTATGATGGATCGAGCAGCGCAGAGGCGGCGCTGGATGACCTGCGACGTGCAGGGTTGCCGCCCAAAGATCCATGCGGTGGTTATGACCGTTGTTGAGCAATGGATTCCCGTGCCGACGAGTTTTGGCGGCGTCGATACGCACTTTACGGAGGGCAGTCCAAGTGAGAGCGAACGCGCCATACTTCTGTCGCAGGCTGCCGCCAAGCATCTACAGGTTGATTTTCCGGACTGGCAGGTCGAATCCGATGCTCGAATAGGCTCGCCCGCAACGGTTCTGCTGGATAAGGCTGATGAGTTCAAGCCGGATCTGATAGTCGTTGGCCCGAGCGGCCATTCGACTCTGGGTCGCTGGATACTGGGCAGCGTTTCCCAGAAAGTGATGACGCATGCGCGATCCTCGGTCCGCATCGGTCGCTTCGATGCTGATAAAGGAGACCAGCCGATCCGGGTTGCGATCGGAGTCGACGGTTCGCCGGGATCGAAGGTCGCGATCGATGCTGCGCTGGCAAGGGCCTGGCCTGCAGGAACCGAGTTTCGCCTGATAAACGCCGATTTCGAACTGCCCGTCTCGACCTCTGAAAATCTGGTCGGACCGGTTACTGCATGGATAGAAGATGAACGTGAGAAGGTCGACCGGAACCTGAACCAGGCAGCCGAATTGCTGAAAGCGAAAGGATTTTCTGTCGAGATTGTCAAGATTCAGGGCGATCCGAAGAAGGTACTCTGCAATGAGATCGAGTCGTGGAATGCGGACTGTATTTTTGTCGGCGCCGAACGTCTCGGCATGCTCGATCGAATCCTGCTCGGCAGCATCTCCTCCGCCGTCGCAACCCGCGCCAACTGCTCGGTCGAGATCGTCCGCCCGAAAGGGGTGAATTGAATCGCAGAGGCCGCAAAGGGGCAAAGATATACAGGGAAGATCAGTGTTCGAATTATATCCAGTGGGCAATAATCCGGATATTCATATCCCCCAAAATCTTTGCCCCTTTGCGGCCTCTGCGATCCAATTTCTTTGCCCCTTTGCGATTCAATAGTTCAAAAACTTAGGTTATACAGTACTAAATCATCCTGGCTGTCGTGGCATTTCAAATCCGCATCGAATCCAGCATCTCCTGAATATGTGATTTCAGAAGAGCCGTTGCCGCGGAGTATCTTTCATCTCCCTGCAATTCCGCAGGGATTTCAGCCTTTAAATCCAGCGGTTCCCCGAATCTGATCCTGATTTTAGACAAATGTATTCGCTTCGATTTTCTGGGCCAGGCGCGAAAGGCCCCGTCGATCGCGACAGGGACGATTTTGAGGTCGAGCTCCATGGCCAGGATCGATGCTCCGTCCTTGAACTCCTGCAGCATCCCGTCGAACGAACGCTGTCCCTCCGGATAAATGTTGAGAATTTTACCGGCGCGCAGTCCCGTTGCGCCTGCTCGCAGGGCGCGCAGCAGATTGATTTCCGGATCTACGGGAATGATGTTCAACAGCCGGGCCAGACTTCGCATCAATGGGTTGACGAAATATTCACTCGCACCGACGTGAAAGATGTGCATCAGAACGTTCGGCGGATAGGCTGCGCAGATCAGTATCGGGTCGAGGTAGCTCTGATGGTTCGGCGCCACGAGGTACGGTCGCTTCAGAGTCCGCAGATTTTCCTGTCCCGAAACCTCCAGTCTGAAAATGATCTTTGCGAGAACATAAATGAGGCGCAGCAATAGGTAGACGGGCCAGACCAGCAGCGTCTTGTTTTTCAGGATCGGTTCCAGAACGGACGAGTCCTGAAGTGGTGTATTTAGAATCTCGCGCCAGTTGATCGCCTCTGCCGCCTGCCCGGATATCGACGCCCCGGAGGTCGATACTTTGACTATCCCGATCAGTTCGCCGATAGTTTGAGCCTCGGCCGCCAGTTCAGGATCGAGCGCGGAACCGATCGATTTTTCGATCATGATCAGGGTTTCAGCGCGAGCGAGCGAGTCCATTCCGAGATCCAGCTCGAGGTTCATTCGAGGATGAAGTTCGTTCGAGTCACTGATATTTTTGCGGATTGCGGTGCTGACGACGCGTCCGGAAGGAGAATCCAGCAGCGCCTGGTCTTGAGGCATCTTCGCGAATCGCGCTCTTTCCCGGGTCTCTTCGAGTTCGGGTGAAGATGTCTCGATCAGTTTCTGGACCTCGAACCGTTTGATCTTTCGCGTCGTGGTGCGAGGCAGGGGCTCTGCGCGAATAATATAGTCGCGAACGCGCTGGTATTCGGGCAGGTCGCGACCCAGGTTGTCCAGTTCAAACCTGATCGCTTCGCGGGAATTGGCGATATGCTGAGATTTCAGGTAATCGAAATCCGGCACTACGACGGCAATGAGTTTCTCAGCTCGCTCGAACGGCAAAGCAGGATCGCGAACGCCGATGACGCAGATTTCACTGACCATGCGTGATCGTCCGTAATGCGCCTCGACATCCTCCGGGAAGACATTTTTGCCTGAAGGCAGCTTGATGACATCTTTTTTTCTGCCGACGATGAAGAGGTGACCGCCTTTGTCCAGGCGTCCGAGGTCTCCGGTGCGAAACCATCCGTCTTCTGTGAAAGCTTCGCGATTGGCTTCGGGATTTTCGTAGTAGCCCGGAGTGACGATCGCTCCGCGAATCAGCACTTCGCCCGCGCCATCCGCGTCAGGTTCGTCTATTCTGATGCTGACTTCATCCAATGGTGAACCAACTGATCCGATGACGTTGTCTTCGAAACGCGTAATCGTAGCCGCTCCGCATGTTTCGGTCAGGCCATAACCCTGTAAAAGAGTGAATCCAAGCCGGTGAAAATCGCGTGCGACCAGCGGGTCGAAACTCGCTCCGCCTGAAACCGTCAGCCTCAATCGCCCTCCGAATCCATCGTGCACCTGTTTGAAAAAAAGGCGTCCGAGGTTGATTCCGACCGAATCGCGCAGCCGGCCGTTAAGTGCCAGCAGAAACCTGAAGATCAGCCGAATCAGGCCGGGTTTGCGCGATACCGTCTCGAATATCTTTTTATGAAAGAGGTACCACAGGCGCGGAACTCCGATCAGCGCCGTCACTTCCGCTTCTTTCAGTGCGTGTTCGATGGCTGCTGTGTTCATATCTGTAACGAAGACGACGCGTCCGCCGATCATCGGCAGCAGCCACAGACTGACGATCTGAGAGTAGACGTGAAAGAGCGGCAGCAGTCCGAGGGCCGTCTCATTGGCGGAGATATGCATTGCATCCTGAATTTTAATCGCCTCGGAATAGATGTTTCCATGGGTCAATGGCACGGCTTTCGGAAAACCCGTCGTGCCCGATGTGAACATCAGCACAGCCATATCAGAGGTTTTGACAGCGAGAGGAAGCTGATTGAGGACCTGGGTGACCGGGTTCCGGGCCCAGTCCTCGAACCTCACCAGCCCGTTTGATGAACCTGCAGGTTGCCCCTGACTGTTCATTAATATGATGTGAATGCGATGCCCCGTCTGCTCACAGACCTCTTTGAACCTGTCGAGCGATCCGGCTGAAACGAACGCTGCTCTGGCTTCGGATTTGTCCAGGAAGTTGGCCAGAGCGTCGATCGAACCCGCCGGATCCAGCGGCACGGCCACCCCCCCGCAAGCCAGCGCTGCGAAATATGCGATCGACCAGTGAGGGTGATTCTCTCCGAGGATGATCACGCGGTCGCCATGCCTTATCCCCTCCTCAAAAAGATGGCTTGCCAGGCCGAAGATCTGCGCAAGCATACCGCCATAGGTCGTTTCTTCCTTCCTGTCTGGTCCGATCAGCGTCAGCGCAGTCTTGTTCGGGTGCCTGTTGGCTGTCTCGGCGATCTCATTGAAGATCGTTCGTATCATAAATAGCCTCCAATGCAGTCAAAGCGGATTCACATTATCTTCACTGCAAGCATGATGCCGGACCCAGCCTCAAGAAGTTAGCGTTGCCGAGTGCGTAAAGATCCTCAATAATTGAGAAAAAGCACACATTTTGAGGCCGTTATGTCCGGCAGACCGCTGGTTTCTCTATGTTTATCAATGGTTTAAACATCACGACATCGGCACGGTGATTGCGATCATCCTGATTGATGGTATGCAAGCGGTTAATGAATGATGTGTCAAAAAGAGGTGTTTTATGAAAAGCAACAAACAATATACGGACAGTTTCAAGAAGAGAGTGGACCACGAAGCCGGAAAGCATCGCGGCGATCTTGCGATGAAAGAACCGGCTGTCTGCGAAACCTGCGGAAACATCTATGTCAATAGGCGCTGGCTACGCGCCGGATCGGATGTCGTGGTTTCCGATCCGCACACCGTCATTTGTCCGGCATGTGTCGCAAAACGGGATAATATCACGAGCGGATATGTCCATCTTGAAGGTCATTTTGTTCGTGATCATTGGGATGAGATCAAAAAGCTGCTCGATAACGAGGCCGATCGGGCCGCCGATGACAATCCTCTGGCTCGAATCATGGCATTCGAAAAAGAGCGTGATGATGCCTTCACGGTCAGAACGACGACCGAGCATCTCGCACAGCGCCTCGGCAACTCGGTCAAAAAGGCGTTCGATGGCGACATTCGCTATGATTTCTCGCATGAAAACAAACTGGCCCATGTCTGGTGGCTGCGAAATTGAACGCCCCGAGGGGAAAATATGCCTGAAAAGACTGATAAATGCTCGAACCCGGAATGCAACTGCGCCTCGAATCTCGAGAACGAGTATTGTTCGGAATATTGCGAGCGGGTGGTGCACGATCCGGAAGTCGGATGCCGTTGCGGGCACCCCGAATGCCGCCAGGAAGCGACTCAACCGGCGTCCTGATCGCGATCAATTACTCGATCGGTATTGATAGCAACGCCAGGAGATACGACTGGAAACTGCAAACTGGAAACTGGAATTATGATCATCAAGTCGCATCACGATCGCGTAGTCAAGCCGAATATGGAAGATTATCAGCAGATGTATTCCCGATTCTCATGGGATGCTGCGATGGATAAGCTTGATATGCTTCCGAACGGAAACGGTTTGAATATCGCTCACGAAGCGGTCGACAGGCATGTTGCCGGAGCGAGACGTGATCATCTGGCGATCAGATGGCTCGGCAAGAGCGGGGAAGTACGCGATTACACCTACACGCAACTTCGCGGGCTGACCAATCATTTCGCCAATATTTTGCAGGCGCTCGGAATCGGCCGCGGAGACCACGTCTTCACGCTTCTCGGCAGGTTGCCCGAACTCTACATTACAGCGCTCGGCACCCTCAAGAATGGCAGCGTTTTTTGTCCGCTCTTTTCGGCATTCGGTCCAGAGCCGATCCTGTCGCGAATGACAATTGGAGAGGCGAAAGTGCTGGTGACGACCGAGTCACTCTATCGCCGCAAGATCGCTCCGATTCGCGAGTCACTTCCATTTCTCGAACACGTCATTCTGGTCGGCGAGAACCACATGCACACGAGCGTACCCGGGACGCTCGATTATCACAGCCTGATCTATGAGGCGAGCGGTCAGTTCATCATCCCGCCCACCGATCCTGAAGATGTCGCTCTGCTGCATTTCACCAGCGGCACGACTGGAAAGCCGAAAGGCGCTGTTCATGTACACAATGCTGTGGTGGCTCATCACGTGACGGGTGAGCTGGCGCTAGACCTGCAGGATGGAGATATCTACTGGTGCACGGCCGATCCCGGCTGGGTGACCGGGACCTCTTACGGCATCATAGCTCCGCTGACCAACGGCGTGACGATGATCGTCGATGAAGCTGAGTTCGACACCGAGCGATGGTATCGCATCCTGCAGGATCAGAAGGTCTCAGTCTGGTATACCGCACCGACGGCGATCAGGATGCTTATGAAAGCCGGCGCCGATATGGCTCGACAATACGATCTCAGTTCGCTGAGGTTTCTCGCGAGCGTTGGCGAGCCGCTCAATCCCGAAGCGGTCATCTGGAGCAACGAAGTCTTCGGCACCCCCTTCCACGACAACTGGTGGCAGACTGAAACAGGCGGAATCATGATCGCCAATTACGCCTCGATGGATGTTCGCCCGGGATCGATGGGCCGGCCGTTGCCAGGAATCACAGCGTCGATTGTCCGAAAACTGGATGACGATCGCATCGAGGAGATCACCGAGCCGGGGGTTCAGGGTGAACTTGCGCTGCGCCCGGGCTGGCCGTCGATGTTTCGCACATACCTCAATGAACCTATCCGTTATCACAAGTGTTTTGCCGACGGCTGGTACCTGACGGGCGATCTGGCCAAACAGGGCGAGGACGGATATTTCTGGTTCGTCGGTCGCAAGGACGACGTGATCAAGACTTCGGGCCACCTGATCGGCCCGTTCGAGGTTGAAAGCGTGTTGCTGGCGCATCCTGCGGTTGCAGAAGCCGGTGTGATCGGAAAGCCGGACCCGGTTGCGATGGAGATTGTCAAGGCTTTCGTCTCTCTCAAAGACGGATTCGAACCTGGCGAAGAACTGATGCTTGAACTGCTCGGCTTTGCCCGGTCACGGCTCGGAGCCGCAGTCGCTCCGAAAGAGATCGCGTTTGTACCGTCTCTTCCCAGAACCCGAAGCGGTAAGATCATGCGACGACTGCTCAAGGCTCGCGAGCTGGGACTGCCGGAAGGCGATCTTTCGACTTTGGAAAATGAGTAGAAAGTAAAAAGTAAAAAGTAAAAAGTATAAAGTATAAAGTAAATGATGATGCCCGAGGTCCTGAAATGAAGAGTGCGCAAGATGAGCTGGAGATACAAGTCACTCGCGAGCATGCGCTGGAGCTGCTTCACGAGATGCTCCGCATCCGCCGCCTCGAAGAGAAGGCCGCCGAGATGTACAGCCTCGGAAAGATCCGTGGATTTCTGCATCTCTATATTGGAGAAGAGGCGATCGCAGTTGGAGCTATACATGCGCTCGGGCCTGAGGATGCGATTGTCGCGACATATCGCGAGCATGGGCACGCGCTGGCCAGAGGCATATCGATGGATGCGATCATGGCCGAGATGTTCGGCAAGGCCAACGGCTGCAGCCGTGGCCGCGGCGGATCGATGCATCTCTTCGATGCGTCACTGAGGTTTTATGGTGGGTACGCCATCGTCGGCGGAGGGCTCCCCATAGCCGTTGGGCTGGCCCTTGCAGACAAGATGCAGGGGCGCGACCGTATCACGGCCTGTTTCTTCGGCGACGGCGCAGTAGCCGAAGGCGAATTTCACGAATCTATGAATCTGGCTGCGTTGTGGGATCTTCCCGTCCTCTTCCTGTGCGAGAACAATTATTACGCCATGGGGACGGCGCTCGAACGTCATCAGTCGCAGACCGACATCGCATTCAAGGCGCGAGCCTATGCCGTCGGTTCTGAAACCGTCGATGGGATGGATGTTTTGGCCGTAGAAGCGGCTACACGGCGCGCAGTCGATACCATCCGCCGGACAGGAAAGCCGTACCTGATCGAGTTCAAGACTTACCGTTTCCGTGCGCATTCGATGTATGACGCTGAGCTTTACCGAACGAAGGAAGAAGTCGAGGCCTGGAAGGCGCGTGATCCGATCGCGGGTTTCACTGTTTATTTGCGGGACGCCGGCTGGCTTTCAGATGCCGATCTGGCCACAATTGAAACTGATGTTGCCGCTGAAGTCGAAGGCGCGGTTACGTTCGCCGAGGCAGGGCCGTGGGAGCCCGTCGAGGATCTGGCGAAGGATGTCTGCACTATTCCTGCCAGGTGAAAAATCATGGGAACGAAAATTCAGACAACATACCGCGAAGCCGTCAAGGCCGCGCTCCGCGAAGCGCTTCAGAATGATCCGAAAGTTTTCCTCATGGGGGAGGACGTCGGGCGTTATGGTGGTCCGTATGCCTGCAGCAAAGGATTGCTCGAAGAGTTCGGGCCTGAGCGGATTCGTGACACTCCGCTGTCTGAATCGACATTCGTCGGTGCAGGGATCGGAGCTGCTCTCGGCGGCATGCGTCCGATTGTCGAAGTCATGACGGTCAATTTCAGCCTCTTGTCGCTCGATCAGGTAGTCAACAATGCGGCCACGCTGAGGCATATGTCCGGCGGTCAGTTCAGCGTACCTGTTGTGGTGCGGCTGGCGACCGGCGCCGGCCGTCAGCTTGCCGCCCAGCATTCACACACGCTCGAGGGCTGGTACGCGCATATTCCGGGAATCAAGGTCCTGACTCCGGCAACCGTCGATGATGCGCGCCGGATGCTCGGGGCCGCATTGCTTGAACCCGATCCGGTCTTCATCTTCGAACACGCCATGCTCTACCCGATGGAAGGTGAGATGGATGAAACGGCCGGTCCCGCGGATATCACGCGTGCCGTCGTTCGCCGTCCGGGCCGCGATGTCAGTCTCATAACTTACGGCGGTTCACTTGGTAAAACACTGCAGGCGGCCGAGGAGCTTGTCGCGGACGGGATCGAAGCCGAAGTGCTCGATCTGCGCGTTCTGCGTCCGCTCGATGTCGATTCGATCCTCGCCACGGTTGCAAAAACTCATCGCGCGGTGATCATAGACGAGTCCTGGCGAACGGGGAGCTTCGCCGCCGAGATCAGTGCGCAGATTATGGAACGCGGTTTCGATCATCTCGACTGCCCGGTCCAGCGCATCTGCAGCGAAGAGGTTCCGATCCCCTACCCGAAGCATCTCGAAGACGCGGCGCTGCCTCAACCATACAAAATCGTTGACGCCGTCAGGAGGATGATCTAACCGCTATGGCTGAATTCGTCATGCCGGCACTCGGCGCCGATATGGAAGCAGGAACCCTCATCGCCTGGTTGAAGAACCCCGGCGATAAAGTTGCGCGCGGTGAGGTTATCGCCGAAATCGATACCGACAAGGGGGTCATCGAAGTCGAGTGCTTCACCACGGGAATAGTTGAACAACTGCTCATCAAACCCGGAGACAAAGTTCCCGTCGGCACCGTGTTGGCGATCATTCGTGAAGAGGGCGAAGCGGCAAAACCATCGCTGGAAGTTCCGATCGAAGAGCGGGTGATACGCGAAATGTCACGGAAGGTCGACGCTCCTCCGGTTGAACGTTTGAAAATTTCTCCATTGGCAAGAAAAACCGCCGATTCGCTCGGCATCGACCCGCGGACGATTCTCGGAACTGGCCCTGGCGGACGCATCACGCAGGAGGATGTTGAAAGAACTGCCGCGACAAAGCCATCTGGAGATGGAAAAAAGGGAGAGCGAATCCGCCAGGCGATCGCCGTCGCAATGGAGAAGTCCAAGCGCGAAATCCCACACTACTATCTCGGCACAACAATCGATATGACAAACTGCATGAAGTGGCTCGCCGCCGAAAATCTGAATCGATCTGCCGAAGGTCGTTTGTTGTACGGCGTGATGCTGATCAAGGCTGTTGCCCTGGCCTTGAGACAGTTCCCGGAGCTGAACGGTTTCTGGCAGGACGGAAAGGCGGTCCAGAGCCCTGAGATCAACATCGGCCTGGCGATTTCGCTGCGCGGCGGGGGACTGGTCTCACCGGCAATTCATGACGCAGACCAAAAGAGTCTGGATGAGCTGATGGAGGCTTTTCGTGATCTTGTCCAGCGTGCACGGAGCGGTCGACTGCGCAGCTCTGAGTTGTCTGACCCGACGATCACCATCACCAGTCTCGGCGAACAGGGTGTCGAAACCGTCTTTGGAATCATCTATCCGCCCCAGGTCGCACTGGTCGGTTTCGGCAAGGTCGTCGAACGTCCATGGGCGGTCAACGGACTGCTTGGCGTTCATCAGGTGATGAATGCATCGTTGTCCGCAGATCACCGCGTCAGTGACGGTCATCGCGGCGGGCTTTTCCTTGCGTTGATCGACAGGCTGCTGCAGGAGCCGGCTTATCTGTAGTCAGTTGAAAGTTAAAAGTAAAAAGTAGAAAGTCAGAATCATGGACAAGCATGAAATCAGACAACTCGTGATCAGAAAGCTGACCGGCATCGCACCGGAAGTCGATCCGGTGCAGATCGTTCCGGATGTTGACCTGCGCGCACAGATCGACCTGGATTCGATGGACTTTCTCAACTTCATCATTGCGCTGAGCAAGGACCTTAAAGTCGATATTCCCGAATCCCAGTATTCACGAATGGCGACGCTGGATGCCTGCGTAGATCATTTGAGCGGGTTGGTCAGTAAAAAGTAAAAAGTAGAAAGTAGAAAGCAAATGGAGCACTGACGGATGACGAAATACCATAAAAACCAGACGATGACCGACTGGATGAAGATGGTCGATGCGTTGCGACACTCACCCGACTGGGAGCCGGATGAGTTACCGATCGGGTTGAAACAGACGCACATCTCTGCCGTCCTGATCGGAAAACGCCACGTGCTCAAGCTGAAGAAGCCTGTCGATTTCGGTTTTCTGGATTACACAACGCTCGAAAAACGCCTCGCCGCCTGCGATGCGGAAGTCAGGCTTAACCGCAGATTATGCCCGGACACCTATCTCGGAGTGCAACCGATCTCACTGATAGAAGGGAAGCCGCGCATGTCTGCCGCTGGTCCGATCATCGACTACGGCGTCTGGATGAGGCGTCTGCCCGATGACGGCATGCTCTGCGAGATGGTTGCTCGGGGAACAGTCAGCGAGGCAGTCATTGATCGCATCGCTGAGCGACTGAGCCTCTTTCATCAGAACACAGAACGCAGCCCGGCCATCGACAGGCATGGGAGTGTTGAGGAGATTCGCTTCAACTGGGAAGAGAACTTCAGTCAGACCGAATCGTTCATCAATCGGACAATCACACCCGACCAGTTCGGATTCCTTCGCAGATGGGTAGAGCGATGGATCGAAGACAACCATGAATTACTGCGAAGCCGTGTCACGGATGGGAGGATTCGCAACGGCCATGGTGATGTTCGCTGTGAGAGCGTATGTGTCTCTGATGGCGAGATAAATATTTTCGATTGCATCGAATTCAACGAGCGCTTTCGCTGCGGCGATGTCGCCTCGGAAGTTGCTTTTCTATCGATGGACCTCGACGCGCGCGGTCGCCCCGATCTGGGCTATTACTTCTCTGAGCGATATCAGGCTCACAGCGGAGACACGCACCTCTTTCGCATGATCCCTTTTTATAAATGTTATCGCGCATACGTCAGAGGCAAAGTGCAGAGCTTTCGACTCGACGAACCGGAATTCCCCGAGGCAGAGAAAGCCGAAGCCGCAAGGAAAGCCGCATGGGATTTCGATCTCGCCTGCCGTTACGCGACTCCGCTAAAAAAACCGACGATGATCGTCATGTCTGGCCTCTCAGGGACGGGAAAGACTGCTGTTGCGAGAGCCATTGCGAGCGAGCTGGGACTGCGTGTCCTTTCAGCTGATGCCGCCAGGCAATTCCTTTTTGCTCAGGAGAAGAGGCCGTCGCCCTATGGCGAGGGCGCTTATACTACTGAAGCAAACGCCAGAACATACCAGACGCTGATCGAAATGGGAGCGGCGTTTTTAAGGAAGGATGCCGGCGTGATTCTGGACGCGACTTTTCGCAGAAAATCGGATCGCGATCTGACACGTGAAGTCGCCGAAGCGGCCGGCGCTGAATGGCGCATTATTGAATGCCGCCTCGATCCGGACACCACTCGACAGCGACTCGAAACTCGCCGCACCAATCAGGAAGGGCTATCTGATGCCGACTGGGATGTCTACTTGAAACAGCGCGAAGAGTTCGAACCTGTCAGCGAAACGGACACTAAAAATCATCTGGCGCTCGAAACGAGAGATACGATCAAATCCGTAGCCCGCACCGCTACCGACTGGCTCAGGAGCGGAACTTCATGTTGAACATTGGTTACAGAACATTGAATACTCTGTAACCTGAATTTTCTGGCATTTAAGTCCGGAAGAAATTAATCGCAAAGGCCGCAAAGGAGCAAAGATTTATTGGTGATATGATTATCCGGATTATTGCCCACTGGATATAATTCGAACATTGATCTTCCATGTATACCATTGCGGCCTTTGCGATTAATTCTTTGCCCCTTTGCGGTCTTTGCGATTAATTAGTTCCGGATTTAAATGCCCGAAAATTTAGATTGCAGAGTATTGTGGATCCTGCGAAAAGTTACCCACCTGACTGAGAGAAAAGCCCCGAATCTCCCCAAATTGAATCATTAAAGTCCATATTTTGTTGAGCTTACGGCCGGTCATTCTTGGAACAATCCTTGCAGTTATGAATCTCAGGAAGGATCAACCTTCGTTTGAATCAGTAGAAATATTCAAATGTTCCGAGGAAGAGTCATGAAAATACTGATAGCGACAGATGGATCGGATCAGGCGACTACGGCGCTGAAAAACGCCAGTCGAATGCTCAAACGCGAGGATTTGCAGGTAGATCTGTTGTGTGTGGCGCCGCAACTCAGCCTGCCGCATGAGAAACGGGGCAAGAAACCGGCCAATCTCGATAAATTGAAGAAAGATTACCTTGAGAAGATCGGTCGTGAAACCGACAAGATACTGAAGCAGGGGATAAAAGTGCTTGAAGCCGAGGGAGTTACCGCGCATGCGCGTTCGCTGATCGGATCACCGGCGTCGGTGATCATCAGCGAATCGGTTGGATACAACATGACGGTGGTCGGCGCTCACGACAAGTATCAGAGGACGAAACCGGGCCTCGGTCCGGTGGCCAGTCGCGTCGTCGCGCAAGCCGATGGAGCCGTTCTTGTGGCTCGCGATTTCGGATATGAACGGGCAATGCGCGTGCTGGTCGGAGTCGACGGGTCGCTGGCTTCAGAACATGCGATTCAGCTCATGGCACAGTATTTCAAGGTCGATTCGGCCGAGATTATGCTGATGCATGTGGTCGAAACGCCATGGATGCAGATCGGACTTGAACGCGAGTGGTTCGATTATCCGGGAGGACTTTTCCGCCGGTCTGACCCGGGAGTGCAGGCCGATCAGGAGCTGCGCCTGGAATCAGAAGATGTCATTGAAATGGCGCGCCGCCAGTTGGAACGGTTTGGATTAGGCAGCGATTCGATGATCACCGAAGGCGATCCGTCACTCGAGTTGCTGAGCGAAGCCGAAAAGGGCGAATACGATCTGATCGTGCTCGGCGCGAGCGGCGGAACTGATCTGAAGCACAATATGCTCGGCAGCGTCTCGACCAGAATCGCTCAGAATGCGTCATGCTCGGTGCTGATCGTCAAATTAAACGAATAGATCCTGCTCAAATCAGGCTGGAGAGAAGAGTAATTCGGCATTGGCGCCGGTGGGATCGAATTCGATATTTCGTGTGGTAATCATGGGATGATCATTATTAACCAGAAAGGTATACATCATGGTACTACCAGTTCAGATAACCTTCCGCAATATGGAATCATCAGCTGCTGTCGAAGAGCGGATTCGCGAAGAGGCGGCAAAGCTCGATACTTTTTACGATCGAATTATGAGTTGCCGCGTGATGGTGGAAATCCCTCATCACCACCATCAGCGCGGAAATCTTTTTCATATTCGAATCGAAATCGGCGTGCCGGGAAAGGAGATCGTCATCAAGCAGGAACCCACTCTTCGAGCGAGCGTCCAGCTTGCAGATGAGGGGCGTGCGAGAAAGGATGTCGAAGTTCACGTCCCTCACAAGGATATATACGTGGCTATTCGTGACGCATTCAAAACCGCAAGCCGTGAATTGAAAGAGTATGCTCGCAGACATCGCGGTGAGGTCAAATCTCATGATGAAACGCCGGTGGCGCGCGTCGCCAGGATTTTTCCGGCCGAAGGGTATGGTTTCATCGAAACGGTTCTTGGCGAAGAGATCTATTTCCACAGAAACAGCCTGATCAATGCCGACTTTGAGAAACTGGCGGTTGGTACTGAGGTCGCTTTCGCTGAAGAACCGGGCGACAAGGGCCCGCAGGCCAGCACCGTCCGGATCCTGTAAGTCATGAGAAAGCTTGTAAAACTATGAGGGAGGTCGCAGCTGACCTCCCTTTGATCCGAGGCAAATTAATGAAAAGGATTACAACCACGATTGACGGCAATGAAGCTGTTGCACACGTAGCCTACCAAATCAATGAAGTCATAGCGATATATCCGATCACACCGTCGTCCCCAATGGGGGAGTGGGCCGATGCCTGGGCGTCTGCCGGCAGAGAGAACATATGGGGAACGGTTCCAAGCGTAGTGGAGATGCAGAGTGAGGGCGGGGCCGCCGGTGCTGTTCATGGATCACTCCAGACCGGCTCACTGACCACGACATTCACTGCTTCGCAGGGACTGCTGCTCATGATTCCGAACATGTACAAGATCGCCGGCGAATTGACTCCGATGGTGATCAATGTGGCTGCGCGAGCTCTGGCTGCGCAGGGACTGTCGATCTTCGGTGATCACAGCGATGTCATGGCTGCTCGATCGACCGGATATGCGATGCTCTGTTCGAACTCAGTGCAGGAGGCGATGGATTTTGCATTGATAGCCCAGGCTGCCACTCTTGAATCGAGAATCCCGTTCATCCATTTCTTCGATGGGTTTCGGACGTCGCACGAAGAGGCGAAAGTCGAGTTGCTGAACGCGGATGATATGCGTGCGATGATCGATCTCGAGCTGGTCATTGCCCACCGCGGGCGGGGTCTGTCGCCCGATCGTCCGGTCATCCGCGGCACTGCTCAGAATCCTGATGTCTATTTTCAGGCGCGCGAAACGGTCAATCCGTTCTACCAGGTCTGCCCTCAGATCACCGAGCGACTGATGAACAAATTCGCTGCCCTGACCGGCCGACAGTATCAATTATACGAATATCACGGAGCTCCGGATGCCGAACGGGTGATTGTGATGATGGGCTCCGGCGCCGAAGCCGCGCACGAAACGGTCGACCATCTCAATGCGCGCGGAGAAAAAGTGGGGCTTGTCAAAGTCAGGCTCTACCGGCCATTCGATACTCAGCGATTCGCTGCCGCTTTTCCCGCCACGACCAGAAGCATCGCCGTGCTGGATCGAACGAAAGAGCCGGGCAGCGGCGGCGAGCCGCTTTATCTGGACTGTATTGCCGCGCTGACTGAGGCTGTTTCAAGCGGGGACGCAGGCTTGAAATCGATGCCGCGCATTGTCGGAGGCCGCTATGGCCTGGCTTCACACGAATTCACGCCGGCGATGGTGAGGAGCGTCTTCGACAACCTCGCGCTCGATCGCCCGAAGAATCACTTCACCGTCGGTATCGTCGATGATCTGACCGGGACCAATCTGAACTGGGACCCAGATTTCTCGACCGAGTCCGATCGAGTCATCCGAGCCATGTTTTATGGTCTCGGCTCAGACGGGACAGTCGGCGCCAACAAGAATTCGATCAAGATTATCGGAGAGAATACGGACTATTACGCGCAAGGCTATTTCGTCTACGATTCAAAGAAGTCCGGGGCGATCACGGTCTCTCACCTCCGATTCGGTCCCGAACCAATCCGGTCGACCTATCTGATCACGAAAGCGAATTTCGTCGCTTGTCACCAGCCGATCTTCCTCGAACGATACGACATGCTGTCGGCGCTCAACGAGGGTGGAATTTTTCTGCTCAACTCACCTTATGGGCCTGATGCCATCTGGGACCGAATGCCGCGCAGGATGCAGGAGCAGTTGATTGAGAAGCGGGCGAAATTTTTTGTCATCGATGCGACGAAAGTGGCTCGTGATTCGGGCATGGGCAACCGCATCAACACGGTCATGCAGGTCTGTTTCTTTGCGCTCTCGGGTGTCTTGCCGCGTGAAGATGCGATCGAAGCGATCAAGCAGGCGATCAGAAAGACGTACGGCGGCAAGGGCGAAGAGATCGTGGCTATGAATATCCGTGCCGTCGATAACACGCTGGAGTATCTTTACGAGGTGGTTCTACCGGCGCAGGCGACGAGTGGGATTGAACTTCCTCCGCCGGTAGCCGAGGAAGCTCCGGACTTCGTGCGAAACGTATTGGGGACTATGATCGCCGGGCGCGGAGAAGATCTGCCGGTCAGCGCAATGCCGTGCGACGGGACATACCCCATCGGTACAGCAAAATGGGAGAAGCGCAATCTGGCCCTCGAAATCCCCGTCTGGGACCCTGACATCTGCATCCAGTGCGGCAAATGCGCGATGGTCTGCCCGCACAGCGTGATTCGAATCAAGGTCTACGATGATCAGCACCTCAACGGAGCTCCGGCGACATTCAAGGCCTGCGATGCAAAAGACAGGGAATGGCATGGCATGAAGTACACAATTCAGGTCGCTCCCGAAGATTGCACGGGGTGCGCGGTCTGTGTCGATGTCTGCCCGGCCAAAAACAAATCCGAGACGCGCCTGAAGGCGATAAACATGCTGCCTCAGCCGCCGTTGCGCCTCCAGGAGCGCGAAAACTGGAATTTCTTTTTGACTGTTCCCGAGATGGATCGCCGGTTGATCAAGGTTTCAAATATTCGGCAACAGCAGTTGCAGGAGCCGCTCTTCGAGTTTTCTGGCGCCTGCTCGGGTTGCGGAGAGACGCCCTACATCAAGCTGCTGACCCAGCTCTTCGGCGATCGCGCCGTCATCGCTAATGCCACAGGATGTTCGTCGATTTATGGCGGCAACCTGCCGACCACACCGTATACGTCCAATGCTGAAGGACGCGGCCCTGCCTGGGCCAATTCGCTCTTCGAGGATAATGCGGAGTTCGGGCTCGGATTTCGCGTCTCGATGGATCACCAGGCGCGCTTTGCGTCCGAGCTCCTTCAGGGATTGAGCGGGCAGGTAGGCGAAGAACTCGCCAGATCGATTCTCGAAGCGACCCAAAAAGATGAAGCAGATATTTACGATCAACGCGAACGCGTGGTCGAACTTAAGCAACGTCTGATCGGGATCGATTCGGCCGACGCCCGGCAACTGCTCAGTCTGGCCGACCTGCTGGTCAGGAAGAGCGTCTGGATCGTCGGCGGAGACGGCTGGGCTTACGATATCGGCTACGGCGGACTTGACCACGTGCTGGCCAGCGGTCGCAACGTCAACATCCTGGTACTCGATACCGAGGTCTATTCAAATACCGGCGGGCAGATGTCGAAAGCCACTCCGCGCGGGGCCGTTGCGAAGTTCGCCGCCGGAGGCAAGACCGCCCCGAAGAAGGATCTTGGACTGATCGCCATGACATACGGCAATGTTTATGTCGCACGCGTTGCATGGGAGCGCGTGACGAGCACACACTCAAGGCATTTCTCGAAGCCGAGGCTTATGACGGTCCCTCGCTCATCATCGCATACAGCCATTGCATCGCTCACGGAATCAATATGACGACCGGGATGCGAAATCAGAAGGCTGCGGTCGATTCCGGCCAGTGGTTGTTATATCGCTTCAATCCAGAACGCGCCGCGCAGATGGAAAACCCGCTGCAGCTCGATTCACGCGCCCCGAAGATTCCTCTCGAACAGTACATGTATCTCGAAAATCGCTTCAAGATGCTGACCAAGAGCCACCCGGATGAGGCGAAGGAACTGCTCGAACAGGCGCAGAACGACGTCCACACTCGCTGGCATTACTATGAGTACATGGCCTCACGTAAACCCGAAGCGCCGCGTGAGGAATCCGAACACGAGAAACTGCAGTTGCATTGAAACTGAAACAGGACAGTATGAACAGGAAACCGATATGGATCTGACCACTGATTATCTGGGAATGAATTTGCGTACACCACTGATCGTCGCTGCATCGCCTTTGTCGGAAAAGATCGACGATATCAAGCGGATGGAAGATGCCGGCGCCTCAGCCATCGTGCTCTATTCGTTGTTTGAGGAACAGATCACGCATGATCGCTTCGAGCTCGATTTCTATCTCACGCACGGAACTGAAAGCTTTGCCGAGGCGCTGACCTACTTTCCAGAGCCGGCCGAATTCAACATCGGCCCTGAAGGCTATCTGAGCCATATTCGCAGGGCAAAGGAGACGGTCAACATTCCGATTATCGCCAGTCTCAACGGGACTTCGAGCGGTGGATGGACGCGTTATGCACGTGAGATGCAGCAGGCCGGGGCAGATGCCCTGGAATTGAACATATATTACATTCCGACGGATCTCGATCTGCCGGGCAGTGCCGTCGAACAGACCTATCTGGATATCCTGGAGATGGTCAAATCTCAGGTGACGATTCCCGTTTCGGTCAAGCTGAGTCCGTATTTCAGCAATATGGGCCAATATGGCGAAACGGCTTGATGAAGAAGGGGTGGACGGGCTGGTGCTCTTCAACCGGTTTTACCAGCCGGATATCAATCTTGACTCGCTCGAAGTTCGTCCCAATGTCATCCTCTCGACGCCGCAGGCATTAAGACTGCCGATGCGCTGGATCGCGATTCTCCACGGTCGCATCAAGGCGGACCTGGCGGCTACCAGCGGCGTACACACATCCCACGATGTCGTTAAGATGCTCATGGTCGGAGCCAATGTTACGATGCTCTGTTCTGCGCTGCTGCGTCACGGCATCGATTACACACGGGCGATCGAGGAGGATCTCAGGCGCTGGATGACTGAGCACGAATACGAATCGGTCCGCCAGATGCAGGGAAGCATGAGCCAGAAGAACAGTTCGAATCCTACGGAATTCGAACGCGCACAGTACATGCGCGCTCTGCACAGTTATAAACGAGAAACGATCTGAACGACGTTTTCGTTTCGATCTTTGAATACGATTAATGAGGCAGCTTGTTGAACCTCTCGAATGCCGCTTTATCGAGATCTTCACGGTGGCCTGGGTGCGCGATTTCGATCAGTGCCCTGGCGCGCTGTTTGAGATTTTTTCCGTACAGATTGGCGATGCCGTATTCGGTCACGACGTAATGAACGTGAGCGCGTGTGGTGACGACGCCGGCCCCCTCCTTGAGGAAAGAAACGATGCGCGACTGGCCGCGCCCGGTTACCGAAGGCAGCGCGATGATCGGTTTTCCGCCTTCAGAGAGTGAGGCTCCGCGGATGAAGTCCATCTGGCCGCCGACGCCGGAATATAGATATGTCCCGATCGAATCGGCACAGACCTGCCCCGTGATATCGACCTCGATCGCGCTGTTGATGGCTGTCACTTTCTGATTTCGACGGATGACGTCGGTGTCGTTGACATAGGCGACATCGAGCATGACGACGAACGGGTTGTCGTCGACGAAATCATAAAGGCGGCGTGAGCCCATGGTAAAGCTGCTGACGATCTTGCCCGGATGAACACGCTTTTTCGCATTGGTGACGACGCCTTTTTCGACCAGATCGACAAGGCCGTCCGAAAACATCTCGGTATGCACTCCCAGATCCTTGTGATGCTCGAGCGCGGCAAGCACGGCATCAGGGATTGCACCGATCCCCATCTGCAAAGTGGCCCCGTCATCGATCAGGCTGGCGCAATTTCGTCCGATCGCCAACTCGATACCGCTCAGGTGAGATGGGTTGATTTCGGGCAGCGGGGTATTTACATCGATCGCGTAATTGATCCGGCTGAAGTGCAACAGTCCGTCACCATGTGTCCGGGGCATATTCGGATTGATTTGTGCAATGACATATTCAGATGTCTGGACTGCCGCGCAGGCGACGTCGACCGAAACGCCCAGCGAGCAGAATCCATGCTTGTCTGGCGGCGATACCTGAATCATCGCGACATTGAGTGGCAGAATATTCCTGCGGAAAAGGGCCGGCACTTCGCTCAGAAAAACGGGAATATAGTCTGCTCCGCCCTCGGCTATCGCCGACCGGACGTTCGATCCGATGAATAGGACATTGGTTTTGAATGTGCCAGCGAACTCACTCGCCGCATAGGGTGCGGGGCCTTCAGTGTGGAGGTGAACAATTTCGACATCCTTGAGCTCGTTCGCGCGCGCTGTCATGGCTGTGATCAATTGCTGCGGCGTGGCGGCAGCTCCGTGAACAAAGACACGGTCACCGGACTTGATGATCGCAACGGCATCTTCTGCTGTAACAATTTTCATAGATGATTGAAGGATGATTTGAGGCACATACGTGAAGGCCAATCATCAACCAAATACAGTCTGTCTTCAAGGTTAACGCGAAAGCGAAGACCGATTTTCATTGAGCACTGAAGCGAAACACAGTGCGAGGAGAAGAATCATAATGAACTCATTATTACCGATCAAAGATATCGCCCGGAAACTGGAATTGACTGATGATGACCTGATCTATTACGGCGGGCACATGGCGAAAATCAAACTGGATCTCTTGAAGGATGAAAATCGTAAACCGGCCGGCAAGCTGATCATGGTCACGGCGGTGACGCCGACCAGCCATGGAGAAGGCAAGACGGTGGTCTCGATCGGCCTTGCGCAGGCGCTGGCGCGATGCGGACAGAAAGCGCTGCTCACGCTCCGCGAGCCTTCACTCGGCCCGGTCTTCGGGCTCAAGGGCGGGGCCACCGGCGGAGGCCGCGCTCAGGTTCTGCCCGCGGAGCGTATCAACCTGCATTTCACCGGCGATTTCCATGCCATCACCTCAGCTCACAATCTGCTTGCAGCGGCAATCGATTCGCACATCCATCACGGCAACGAACTGAAGATAGATGTCGACAATATCTTCTGGCCGCGAACGATGGATATGAACGACCGCGCGCTGCGGCACATCATCGTCGGCCTCGGCGGCAAGAACAACGGCGTTCCGCGTGAGACAGGATTTGTCATCACTGCTGCATCTGAGATCATGGCGATTCTGGGGTTGGCACGGTCGTGGCAGGATCTGCGCCGGCGCCTCGAGGATATCGTCATCGGCTTCAGCCTGGATGGAAAGATCATCCGCGCGCGCGATCTGAAGGTGACAGGCGCCATGATGGTGCTGCTGCGCGAAGCGATCATGCCAAACCTGGTTCAGACGACCGAGAACACACCGGCCCTCGTCCATACCGGACCATTCGCGAATATCGCCCACGGAACAAGCAGCGTCATCTCGCAATTGATGGCGGTCAAACTGGCCGATTATGTCATCAACGAGTCAGGGTTTGGCGCCGACCTCGGCGCAGAGAAATACTTCAACCTGGCAATGCATTCGTCCGGACTCAAACCTTCGGCCGCCGTTCTGATCGCAACCGTCAAGGCACTGGCTGCTCACGGGACCGACACCGCGGCCCCATCACAGGGACTCGATCCACTACGGCGCGGAATCGACAATCTGGCGAAACACCTCGAAAATCTGCGCAAATTCCAGGTTCCTGTCGTCATCGCCATCAATCGCTTCAAGACTGATACACCCGAAGAGATCGCCGTCATCGAGAATTTCTGCCGTGAGGCAGGCGTCGAGAGCGCCGTCGTCGAGGTCTACGATAAGGGAGGCGAAGGCGCTATCGATCTGGCTGAAAAGGTCATGGATACTGTAGCCCGCAGCCACCCTGACGAAGTTCATTCGCTCTACCCGCTCGATCTGAGCCTCGAAGAGAAGGTGAAAACAGTCGCCCGCGAAATCTATGGAGCCAGCTCTGTCTACTTCGACTCGAATGCTAAAAAGCTGTTGAAGAAATTCACCGATCTCGGCTATGGCAACCTGCCGGTCTGCATGGCCAAAACCCCGGCCTCTCTCTCGGACAATCCTAAGTTGCTCAATGTCCCCAAAGATTGGACGCTCACGGTGAGCGATGCGCGCCTATCGGCAGGAGCCGGATTCGTCGTCGTCGTTGCCGGCTCGATGATGCTCATGCCCGGCCTTCCGCGTGTACCTCAGGCCGTAGGCATGGATATCGACGATGACGGCAATATTGTCGGAATGAGCTATTAGAAGTGGAAAGTAAAAAGTAAAAAGTAGAAAGTAGAAAGATCAAAGCTTAGAGACATCAGGCGTGATTTTATACAGCATCAGGAATACTTGTACGCTTTCTTAAAGTTCAAGGTTGCTGCGAAGCCTGGCGATGTCGCGTTGCGGCGGAGCGCCGAAAAGTTTTTTATACTCGCGGCTGAAGTACGATGGGTCTTCATAGCCCACACGGAACCCGGCGCTCGCGGCGTCGAGGTCTTCGCCGAGCATCAGGCGGCGCGCTTCCTGGAGACGTACTTGTTTCTGAAACTGCAAAGGGCTCATCGCAGTGACTGACTTGAAGTGATGATGGAAGCCGGAAACGCTCATTCCGAGTTCGCGCGCGATATCATCTATTCTGAGCGTCTGGTCGAAGTTTTCGCGCAAATACCCGATCGCCCTGGAAATGCGTCGAGTGTCTCCTCCCGAAGCCAGGAGATGGCTGAGACGCGCGCCCTGCCCTCCAACCAAAAGCCGGAAAACAATCTCTCTGATGATGAGCGGCTCGAGAACCATGTGTTCAACCGGCGCATCGAGCAGCCGCACCAATCTGACAACCGCGTCGAGCAGATTGGCGTCCATCGGGCTGACATCCATCGCCTTAAGTCTCGCGCCGCCTTTTTTCGGTTCGATGCCTGATTCCATCATGACCGAGGCGACGAGAGAAGAATCCAGGTTGAGCCGGAAACCGAGATATGGTCGTTCTTTCGATGCTTCTTCCACCCGGAAAGTGAGGGGCAAATCAACCGTGTAGATCAAGTAATGTCCAGGATCGTACCGGAACACTTCCTCTCCTAAAAGCGCTTGCTTGCGGCCCTGGGCAACAACGCAAAAGGCAGGCTGGTACATGGAATGAATCGGATCCGTCGGTCTGGACGAACGAGCGAGGCGAAAACTGGTGGAGACATCCAATGTTCCGTCTTCTGGAAGGGTTCGCGCAATTCGCTCAACCAGTTCATTCCTGTTGCTTTGCTGTCTTTGCAACTCTCGTTGCGCTTCTCGATTATCCATGGATTTATCCTAGCCTCCTTGTTTTCCATTGGCACGCCCAATGGAGGGTATTTGCAGGATTGTACAATCATAAGCCAGTATCGTCTTACCACATATTATCACTGAGCCCTTACAATCAAACTTTATCATCAGGATACAAAGGGGGGAACTGTGCAAAAGCGCAAACTTGGCAATAGCAACCTGGAAGTTTCGGCTATCGGGCTCGGCTGCATGGGAATGAGTTTTGGTTACGGTCCGGCAGCAGACAAGCGGGAGATGATCTCGCTGATCCGGACGGCGGTCGATAGCGGGGTCACATTCTTCGACACTGCTGAAGTTTATGGCCCGTTCACAAACGAAGAACTCGTCGGCGAAGCCCTCTCTCCCATCCGTGAGCAAGTTGTGATCGCCACCAAATTCGGGTTCAAACCAGCTGCCAACGGCGAGGGGCGGTGGAGTGAACTGGATAGCCGCCCGGAACACATCAAAGAAGTCGCTGAAGCTTCGCTCAAGCGACTCAAGACCGATGTGATTGATCTGTTCTATCAACACCGAGTTGACCCGAACGTACCCATCGAGGACGTTGCGGGAGCTGTAAAAGACCTGATTCAGGAAGGCAAGGTGAAGCACTTCGGCCTTTCGGAAGCGGGAGTGCAAACGATCCGTCGCGCGCACGCCGTCCAGCCGGTCACCGCACTTCAAAGCGAATACTCGCTATGGTGGCGCGAACCGGAAGCGGAAATATTACCGACTCTCGAAGAACTCGGTATCGGCTTCGTTCCCTTCAGCCCGCTGGGTAAAGGTTTCCTGACGGGCAAAATTGACGAATACACGACATTCGACAGCATGGATTTCCGTAACGTCGTGCCGCGCTTTTCCGCAGAGAATCGCAAAGCCAATCAGGTCGTCGTTGAACTCATCGGCGACATCGCGCGCAGAAAGAACGCTACGCCCGCGCAGATTGCGCTTGCCTGGGTATTGGCGCAGAAACAGTGGATGGTTCCGATCCCGGGCACTACAAAGCTGCATCGCCTGCAGGAGAACCTCGGAGCAGTTGAAGTGGATCTGACGCCTGATGATCTGGAGGAAATTGATAACGCCACCTCGCAGATCACCGTGAGGGGGGCGCGATACCCGGAAAATCTGCTGCGAATGGTCGGTCGTTGAGGAACAGTAACTTCATGGGGGGGCAATGATGTATGCAAAACAGTTGCTGATTCTTTCTGCATCCGTGCTGACTTTATGTCAGGTATGTGCAACGGTGATAGCGCTTTCCCTGTTTGTTTCGGCATTTGCCCAGGCGAATCAGGCGGGGGCTGGCGCTGCCACGAGCGCTTCAGCCCAGGATTCGCAGGCAATCAAAATCACGCGAAGCGGTTCGCAACCATCCCGGCCGGCGCCAGCCGAAAACTTCACCGGGCGAGTACGCGTCGAACCTTTGTTCCAGGCGGATGCTCCTGCGCGCGCGAACGGGGCTCGCGTGACATTTGAACCCGGCGCGCGGACGGCATGGCACTCTCATCCGCTCGGCCAGATCCTGATCGTGACGGCTGGCACGGGGCGGGTGCAGCGGTGGGGCGACGCGGTCGAGGAGATCCGGCAAGGAGATGTCGTCTGGACTCCGCCCGGCCAAAAACACTGGCACGGAGCCTCGGCAAACGCCGCAATGACCCACATCGCCATTACGGAACAGCAGTCCGACGGCAAGCGGGTCGAATGGATGGAAAAGGTGAGCGACGAACAGTATCGCGCGCCGACCCGCGCTCAAGGGGCGCCTGCCGGTTCTGTCTCCGGCGCTCAACCCAGACCGTCGCAAAGGGCGATCGGCGATTTTTCACCCAAGCTAGCCCAGCTTACCGACGACGTACTTTATGGCGATGTCTGGGAACGTCCGCAACTCTCGAAGCGTGACCGCAGCCTGGCGACGGTGGCCGCGCTGATTGCCCTGAACCGTCCCGACCAGCTCCGATCACACTTCGCGCGAGCCCGCACGAACGGCGTGACGGAGGAGGAGTTGATCGAGACCATTACTCACATGGCGTTTTACGCGGGCTGGCCTAACGCGGTATCCGCCATCGCCGTGGCCAGGGAAGTCTTCGAGAAGAAATGAGGGACGGGCCATGAATACGAGGCATCGAAAATTATTCATCGCGATCTGCCTGATCGCAGCTACTCTTTTTAATTCAGCAAGAGCACAAGAAGCCACCAAAAGCAAGCCAGAGCAGGCGTCCAGGGTCGTGAGAGTTGACAGCGGTCAGTTGCAGGGAGTCGATGCCGATGGCGTGATCTCCTTCAAGGGCATTCCCTTTGCCGCACCACCGGTTGGTGAGTTGCGTTGGCGTCCACCACAGCCGGCGCCGAAGTGGACGGGAGTGCGACAGGCCGCAGAATTCGGCCGTCCCTGTATGCAGGGACGAGGCGGGCCGCCTCCGGGAGCGCGCCCTGGTGCGCCTGCATCGGCAGCACCGACCGGCGCGCTTGCGGCGCAAGGGCCGTCTGAGGATTGTCTGTATTTGAACGTCTGGCGTCCGGCTGATCCGGCCGCGCGCAATCTGCCTGTGATGGTCTGGATATACGGCGGCGGTTTCGTGGGTGGTTCGAGCTCCTCGCCCAACACGTCCGGCGTTCAATTCGTCAAGCAGGGTGTCATCCTTGTTTCCATGAACTATCGAGTTGGGCGCTTTGGGTTCTTCGCGTTTCCTGCGTTGAGCAGCGAACGTCCTAATGAGAACAAGGGCAACTACGCGTACATGGACCAGATTGCCGCCTTGCAGTGGGTAAAGAGGAATATCGCCGCATTCGGAGGTAATCCGAACAACGTCACTATCTTCGGGTTCTCGGCTGGTGGTGTCTCCGTCCACAGCATGCTCGCCTCGCCACAGGCGCGCGGGCTGTTCCACAAGGCCATCGTGCATTCCGGCGGTTCGCGGGACAGTGTGCTCACCGCCCGGCCTATGCGAGCGGATGGCGTTGACCCGAACTATCCGGTGTCGGCCGAGACGATCGGGGTCAATTTCGCGAAATCGATGGGGATCGAGGGAACGGACCAGGCCGCTCTGGCCAGGTTACGCGGCCTCAGCGCCGACGAGGTCCTTCGTGGCGCTCCACCTCAGCCGGGGGGGACTGTGCTGTCCTACGAGACGACGCCGATTCTTGATGGCAGGTTGATCACTGAAACAGCTGAGACCGCCTACAAGGCTCGCCGCCAGCCGCGGGTCCCGCTGATGCTTGGCAGTAACAGCGCCGATACTGCAGGCAACCGGATTAAGGCTCGCACCAAGGACGAGTTCTTCGCCCGGTACGGCCAGTGGAGCGCCGAAGCGAAGGCAGCCTACGATCCTGACGGAACGACCGACCTCGCCACGATGGTGTCACGGGCCAACGACGACTTCGGCCAGGCCGAGCCGGCGCGCTTCGCCGCAAACGCCTTCGCTGCCAACGGATCGCCTGTCTACCTGTACATGTTCTCGTATGTCCCGACGGCGATGCGGGAACAGGCACGAGCGGGGTCCCCGCACGGCGGCGACGTCCCCTTTGCTTTCGGCACGCTGGGCGGAGGCCGCGGCGGCCCGCCAACACCTGAGGACCAGGCGGTCTCGCGGATGATGCAAAGCTATTGGGTCAACTTCGCCAGGACGGGCGATCCGAACGGATCGGGACTGCCAACCTGGCCCCGCCACGTCGCCCGCAAAGATCAAATCTTTACTTTCCGGCCCGATGGTTCCGCGGGTGCAGGTCCGGACATCCGCAAAGCACGGTTTCGACGTGACGGAGAAGGCCACTGAGTCAGGCAAGCGAGCCGACCCGTAGTCCAACTCCAGGCAACAAGGGGAGAATGTATGAAAAGACGATCATTCGTAGGCGGCGCGCCCTGGGCCTATCCATCACAGGCGTAAAGGCACAGTCGCAAAAAGTAAAGGTGGGCGATATTCCTACCACTACGTTCGGCAAGACCGGCGTGAAAGTCAGCGTCATTGCGCAGGGCGGCGCGCGGATGGATTTGCATCCAGATATTCAGACCGCGGCGGCGCACGTCCGCAAGGTCTATGACCTCGGCGTGACTTACTTCGATTGTGCGCGCGCCTACTGGAACGGGCGTTCCGAAGAAGCCTACGGCATTGGCCTGCAAGACGTGCGGAAAATGTCTTTCTCACGACCAAAACGATGGGCGCACCGCCAAAGAAGTAGAGCAGGATTTGGAAAACTCGTTGCGTTTGCTGAAGACCGACCATGTTGATCTTTGGCAAGTGCATAACGTGATGAACCGCGATGATATTGACAAGATTCTTGCTCCCGGCGGCGTGTTAGAGGCGTTTGAGAGCGCTAAAAAGGCGAGCGTCGCTTCATCGGATTCACCGGACATTTCGATCCCGAAATCCACGCGGCATTGCTGAAAGCGACTGACAAGTGGGAAACCGTGATGATGCTGATTCACGCGGCGGATCACGCTTACCTGAGTTTTGAGAAACAACCCGGGCACACAGGGGCAGATGGAAGACAACATTCGCACCGTCCAGAATTTCAAAAAGATGTCATCGGAAGAGATTGCGGAGGTGCAAAAGAAATCGCTCGTCGGCCAGGGCGTGTATGCCGGAGTAACCATGGAATATTGGAAAAAGAAGGCCTAAAGCAACTGCGGAAATCAAGCAGCTCGCCATTATTTAGTTGGAGGATTTGATGAGACCCAGGCAGCAAACAATATTCGCGATATTCCTGCTCATCTCAGTTGCCGCGAACGCACAGACGGGCGGAAAGCGCGATCTCCTGCCGCTAGTTTGATCCCTATCGCCAGACGCCCGACGGACAAACATTGCACGGCGATCATAGGCCTATGTGTTTTATCAGCTTCCCGGTGAAGGCTCGTCAGCTACCGCTGGTGATGTGGTGATGGCTTCGGGCAGTTCTCGAAGACCTGGGAAACTACGCCGGACGGACGGAGGGCTATCAAAACATTTTTCTGCGCCGTGGCTTCGGGGTATACGTGATTGACCAGCCGCGACGCGGTAATGCAGGTCGCAGCACTCAGCCTGTTTCACTTACACCCACGCCAGATGAGCAGGGATGGTTTGGCACGTTCCGCCTCGGTATTTGGCCCGATTTTTTCCCCGGCGCGCAGTTTTCACGCGACCCGGAGGCGCTGAACCAATACTTTCGTCAAATGACACCAAATATAGGCCCAATTGATGGCGAGGTGAACGCGAACGCCGTCGCGGCGCTCTTTGACAAGATCGGACAAGGAATTCTCGTTACCCATTCTCACAGCGGCGGCTTTGGCTGGCGCACGGCCATCAAGAACCAAAACGTCCGCGCGATTGTCTCTTATGAACCGGGCAGTAGTTTTGTCTTCCCGGAAGGCGAGGTGCCCGCTCCAATTCCGAGTTCCGGTGGGGCGCTGGCGGCAGTGGGAATCCGCTGGCGGAATTCATATTGCTCACTAAAATTCCAATCGTCATCTATTACGGCGATTTCATACCCAGGGAACCAATGGCAAATCCGGGGCAGGATGGATGGCGCGCTCGTTTGGAAATGGCGCGGAAATGGCGGGACGCCGTGAATAAGCGCGGCGGCGATGTGACGGTTGTTCATTTGCCCGAAATCGGCATTCGCGGCAACACGCATTTTCCCTTCTGATTTGAATAATTTACAAATCGCAGACTTGATGTCCGCGATGGCTTTCTAAAAAGGGGCTGGACAAGTACCCGACGCGTTCGGGAAGGAGTAAAGGTTTATGACCATGACCAAAATCAACCGTCGCTCGTTTCTACAGGTCACCGCGCTGGCAGGCGGAGGCTTTATGCTTGGCCTGTATCCAAAGGCAGCGGCCCTGGCACAAGGCGGACGCCCTGCGCCGGCGCCGTTGGTTCCCGGCGATTTCATCAGCATTGCGCCCAACGGTCAGGTGACGATCACCTCAAAAAATACGGAGATCGGACAGAACGTTCACAATACGCTGCCGATGCTGATTGCCGAAGAACTGGATGTGGACTGGAAGGATGTCAAAATTGTCCGCGCCGACGCGGATAACAAATATGGGCCGCAATTCACGGGCGGCAGCTCGGCAACGCCGATGAACTGGGACCCAATGCGGCAGGTCGGCGCAGCAGGGCGGCAAATGCTGATTGCTGCGGCAGCAAACACGTGGGGTGTAGCCGATACGGAATGCACGACGGCATCTGGCCGCGTGCATCACAAGGCATCCAATCGCTCGCTGGGCTACGGCGAACTGGCATCCAAAGCTGCAACAATGCCCGTGCCGGATTTGCGAACCGTCAAGCTCAAAGACCCGAAGGATTACAAAATCATCGGCACGTCCACGATCAGCGTGGAAATGAAAGAGATTGTGACGGGCAAGCCGATTTTCGGGATTGATGTAACGATGCCCGGGATGCTTTATGCCGTGTTTCAAAGAACGCCGGTAATGGGCGGCAAAGCGGTGAGCGCAAACCTTGAAGTGATCAAAGCGATGAAAGGCGTGAAGCATAGCTTATCGTCGAAGGCCGCCCGCTTCCCAACAATTATCCCAATTACCTGCTTGAAGACGCGGGCTTTGAATCCGGCGTTGCCATCGTCGCGGACAGTTGGTGGGCGGCGCAGTCTGCACGTGAAAACTCGAAGTGAAATGGGACTTCGGCAATGGGGCACGCAGGACAGCGCCGAGAATGCCAAAAAGCTCAAGAGCTTTCCCAACAACCACCAGCACGTACACTGCGACAAGACGGCGATGTCGAGACTGTTTTCAAACGAGAGGACATCAAAGTCATCGAGGGCAACTACGTTTTTTTGGTGGCTCGCTTGTTAAACCTGCCTGAAAAAGATGTCACGGTTCACATCGTGCGCGGAGGTGGCGGATTTGGGCGGCGGGCATATAACGACCTGATGCTGGATGCCGCGTGGATTTCCAAACAGGTTGGCGCGCCGGTCATGTTGGTCTGGTCACGCGAAGATGACATCCAACACGATTATTATCGTTGTGGCGGCTTCCAATACTTGAAAGGCGCAGTGGACAAAGACGGCAAGCTGATCGCGCGGGCACGATCACTTCGTCGGTTACGGTGAAGGAAATGCCTTTGCCCACGACGGCGGGTTTAATGCGAATGAATTTCCGGCGCGATTCGTGCCGAATTATCGTGCAGTCTTCAAATATGCCGCTCGGACTCAAAACCGGAGCCTTGCGTGCGCCGTATTCCAACAGCACTGCGAGCTGGGTGATTCAGTCGTTCATTGACGAACTCGCCCACGCCGCCGGTAAAGACCCGCTGCAATTCCGACTGGATATGCTGGCAACAACGCCGTTGCTCGAAGCGGCGGGGAATAACCGAATGCCGCCAGGATTGAATCCGGCGCGCATGAGCGGCGTGCTGAAACTGGTCGCTGAAAAATCCGGCTGGGGCAACCGCCAGTTGCCGAAAGGCACGGCGCTGGGCGTCGCATTCCATTTCAGCCATCGCGGTTATTTTGCCGAAGTCGCCGAGGTCAGCGTGGCAGCGAACAAAAAATCAAAGTGAACAAAGTCTGGGTCGCCGGAGACATTGGCAGCCACATCATCAATCCCAGTTCCGCCGAAACGCAGGTGCAAGGCTCGGTCATAGATGGCCTGAGCGAAATGAGGCAGGAAATCACGCTCAAAACGGGAGCGTCGTGCAATCGAACTTCCATGATCATCCGATGCCGAGAATGTCTGAAGCGCCGCCGCAAATCGAAGTTCATTTTCTCAAAACCAACAATCCGCGGACGGGCCTGGGCGAACCTGCGTTGCCGCCAATTCTGCCCGCCGTTTGCAACGCGATTTTCACCGCAACGGGCGAACGCATTCGCACGATGCCGATGACGAAGCAAGGCTTCAGCTTTGCATAAAGGAGAAAAGTTATGATACGACTGAAAGTGAATGGCAAGAACCATCAGTTTAACGGCGATCCCGACATGCCGTTGCTCTGGTTTTTGCGCGATGAACTGAATATGAAAGGAACGAAATTCGGGTGCGGCATCGAGATGCGGAGCTTGCACGATTCACTTGAACGGCAGCCCCACACGCGCCTGTCTGACTTCGGTTTCATGGCCGCCAATGGTTCGATCACGACCATTGAAGGCATCTCTCCAGACGGTTCGCATCCGGTGCAGATCGTGGCAGGAATTGACGCCCCTCAGTGCGGTTACCGCCAGTCCGGCCAGACCATGACGGCCTGCTCTCTGCTTCGCTAAGAAGCCGAAACCGACCGATGCCGACATCGATGTGGCTATGGACGGCAACCTTTGCCGCTGCGGAACATATCTGCGCATCCGCTCCGCCGTACATAAAGCCGCTGAACTGAGCGCTTCAAGGAAAGCCGGATCGAGTGACTTCAACAAACTGATCAGGGCCGCAGAGGCGGCAAACAACCGGGGAGAAACTGAGGCGAGGTTTTATTTTTGTTTGCTCTGCTCTGCACAATCGCCTGCAGCCCATGACTGACTGCTGGAAATACGGCTTTGAAGCCGAGTGGCCGCAATGGCGCGGCCCGCTGCGCAATGGCCTATCGACCGAGACCGGATTGCTCGCAATGGCCTGAGAAAGGCCCCGCTGTCGCCTGGTCGATCTCGAATCTGGGGAAGGCTACGGCTCACTGGCCATCAAAGCGGATCGCATTTATGTGCAAGGGAAACGCGGGAGCAGCGAACGACGCAAAGAGTACTGTTTTCTGTTTGAACCGCGCCGACGGAAAGACAATCTGGTCAGTCACGCTGGGGCGAAAGTCGATCAGGACAAGGGCAACGGCCGCGTGGCACCCGACGCTGGATGGAGACAAACTTTTATGCTGACCGAGAACGGCGATCTGGCTTGTTTGCGCGAACACGACGGCTCGCTCGTATGGGGCAAAAACATTCTGAAAGAGTTTGGCGGCAGCAATCCACGCTGGCTGATCAGCGAATCGCCGCTGATAGATGGCAATAAATTGATTGTTTCGCCCGGCGGCAGCGGCGCGGGATAGTAGCCCTGGACAAAATGACAGGCGCGGAGATCTGGCGCGCGAAAGAGTTGAGTGACCAGGCCGGCTATGCCTCCTGCATCATTGCAGGACGGGCGGCGTGCGCAGCTACATCAATTTCACTGCAAATGCGGCAGTAGGCGTGCGTGCCAGCGACGGCAAGCTGATGTGGCGTTACGCCAACGTCGCCAATCGCGTCGCCATTGCACAACGCCGGTTTTTGCCGACAACAAAGTCTTCTTTCAGCTTATGATACGGGCGGCGCATTGCTCAACCTGACGGCGCTGAACGGTGAGGTCAAGGCTGAAGAGGCCTATTTCACGCGTGATATGATGAACCATCATGGCGGAATGGTTCGTCGACGGTTATCTTTACGGCTTTTCAAATTCGATTCTGACCCGCCTGAAATTCAGCACGGGCAAGGTGGATGGAAAGACCGCAGCGTCGGCAAAGGCTCGCTCACATACGCGGACGGATGTTGTATCTGCTGGGCGAGAAACAACTGGTCGGGCTGGCCGAAGCTAATCCCAAAGCCTATGTCGAGAAAGGGCGCTTCCCGATCAACGACCGGGGATGGGACAGCTGGGCGCATCCGGTAGTCATCGGTGGCAAGCTGTACATCCGCAATCAGAATGAGTTGGCTTGCTATGATGTGAAGGCGAAATAAATCGGACTCTGCCTGGCACGATAGCAGGGCTTTAGCTTCCGCATAAGTATCTGCTCAGCCTTATGAGCGAAGAATAGCGTTTCACAGCGCCAGGACGCCAAGCCTCTGGCCGGCTTGGCGTCTCTGGCGTTGAAAATCTTAAAATACCTGGTTACAGGGTTAAACCTGCGAGTAATTACGTAGGAAATTGCTAGTTGACAGAACAGCCATTCATCAATCACGCTTTCTACTCTCTATTCTCTACTCCCAGGTCCACGCCGGGACGAACGAATCCAATACGTGGACCACTAGTTGGGCAAAGACGACATCGCGACCCGCAGAAACCAGCGTCAATACTGGTCCATTCGTCTGCACCGAAACGTGGCGGGATGGAATGAGAAAAATTGAAGACGTCGCGTCGTCAGGCCTCAGGTCTTGAAACAGGAAACCCGAGACGTCGGCATACCGCGCTCACGACTGGCCCAAAAGGCAAAACGGTTTGAAGAACGGGGCAGCGACGACAGTTTCGAGGCCCCGCGCCCACAAATCCGGCAGATGCTGTCGGTGGTCGTCCGGGTCCGAAAACGCTGAAAAACAGCCGCCGGGCTGTTTCCCCGCGCGATCCAACAGGAACTGCGCCGGAGCGATGCTCAAGCGGTCCCCAAACGACTATAAACGTTCTGAACAGGAGTGGTCGAGTCGCCACCCTGCGCGGATCAGGCGTACTACCGCGTGTTAAGGCGCAAACAGCGGTGATCTTCTCGTGACGGGATCTCCCGCTATGCCTGCGGGGAAAAGTTTACGCTCATACACCACCCAGACCTGGCGCTGGCGCAGCCCGGGAGTTACGACAAAGTACGGAGGCCGCTGCCATTGCTGGTGCCTGCCAACAAATCGGCTTGCCGGATTTGCTGCGGCTAGACAACGACGCGGCCTCAATGATTGGGCTCAGGACGCGGTTGTTCGGGCGCTTTGTGCGCACAGCCTCGTGGCTTGGTATCGAACTGTTGTTCATCCGCCGGGCGAGCCCAAACGTAACCACGATGTCGAACGCGTCAACGGCTTGAGCAATTTCTGGGACAGGAATATTTTCGCCTCACGTCAGGCATTGCTGCGGGAAAGTCCACAGTTTCTCCAATGGTATGAGACCCATGCGCCGCCTTCGCTCAATGGACAAAGCGTGGCACAGCAACCCGACAGCATCAACGGTGTCAATTGCGCAAGCGACATCTGAACGCAATCCCCAGGAATTGCCACCGACAGCCGGTCGAATTCATTTTGTCCGCAAGGTCAGCGCAACGGGTGAGATCGAAATTCTCAAAGAACTGTGGAAAGTTTTCGCACCTGAGCGGGCAGTATGTACTGGCAACGCCCGATCTGCGAAGAAAAGAATTGCTGGTTTATCACAGGCGCTCAATGCGGGCTCGATCGCACCTGGTTTGTGCTATGAGTATGAAATTGACGAAGCGATCAAACCATTGAGTCAGGAATATCGCCGTCGCATAAGATGTCTGGAATGATAAGTTGGACATAATTTGAAGATTCAAGTTTCATCTTGCGACAACCAGAGAGCGACCTGATTTGGGAAAATGTAATTTCTTCTTTTTCCAGTCGATATTGCGTAGAAAGGCTGTCAAACAACGGCATCCACGACTTCTTCTGGTAAGCCCCATCATTTTTTCAGGTCAGAGTCCACGATGTCGTGGTCGCTGGCTCAACTAGTAAACAGTCCACGATGTCGTGGACCCTGACATCTAATTTCTACATTCTCAGGTGATGACATGACCAGATCTCTCTTTATGCGGCGACTATCGTTCATGATTTTCCTCGTGCTTGTATGTGTGCTGATTCCAGGAAGTATCGATCGACTGGAACCGGTCAAAGCGCAGTCGGATGCGAAGGTGATTGTGCCGTTATCGCATTGGCTTGCGGACCTGCGATGGCGTTCGGTCGGCCCGCATCGTGGAGGCCGTGTTACGGCAGTTGCCGGCATTCGCACCCAGCCCGGAACATTTTACATGGGCGCAACCGGAGGCGGTGTCTGGAAGAGCGTGGATTATGGGATAACCTGGGATCCGGTGACTGACGGTCAGATCGATACTGGATCAATCGGCGCCATCGATGTCTCTGACTCGAATCCCGATGTAGTTTATGTCGGAACCGGCAGCGACGGCATTCGCAGCAACATAATCATCGGCAAGGGAGTGTACAAATCGACCGATGCCGGCAGGACCTGGAGGCACATCGGGCTGAAAGCGGCCGGTCAGATCGGCGCTGTGGTTATTCACCCGACCAATCCGGATATTGTCTTTGTGGCCGCCATCGGTAATCCGTTCGGTGCGAATGAAGAACGTGGCGTGTTTCGCACCAGGGATGGCGGCAAAACATGGGAGAAAGTTCTCTATATTAATGATGCCACCGGAGTCGCCTCAGTCGCCCTCAACTGGTCGAATCCGAATGAAATATATGCCGGAGCCTGGCGCGCTCAGCGCAAGCCATGGACGATCATCAGCGGCGGACCAGCTGCCGAGGGTGGAATCTATAAATCGACTGACGGCGGAGACAACTGACACACCTGGCAGCGGGCCTGCCGCAGAACCTGATCGGCCAAAATTGATCTGGACGTTGCCCGATCGAAACCAATATCGTTTATGCGCTGATCGAGGCTCCCGGAAATGAAGGTGGCGTCTATCGCAGCGATGACAGCGGAGCGTCCTGGAAGCGGATCAGTTCGAATCCGGCGCTGCGTTCGCGTCCATTCTATTTCAACAACATCGATGTCAATCCTCAGAATGAGAATGAAGTCTGGGTAAACAGCCTTAACCTGATGAAATCCGTCAACGGCGGCAGAAGCTGGACGCCTGTGCGAGTTCCGCACGCCGACAGCCATGGCATTTGGTTTAATCCCGATAATCCGAAAATTGCACCAGTGCAATGACGGCGGCGCCAATGTCACTCTTGACGCCGGCAAGAGCTGGTCATCGATTATGAATCAGCCGACTGCCGAAATTTACATGGTCGATGTCGATGAGCAGGTACCGTACAGGATCTATGGTCCTCAGCAGGACAACAGCACGCTCATCGTCGACAGCCTGCCGCCATATTCATGGCGTCCGACGCCCGAACAGACCTGGGTTCAGGGACCCGGTTGCGAGACAGGTCAGATCCGCGCGACGCCTTCTGAAAGATCATATATGGTGTTTGCAAAGGTGAATTCGGCAGGTACAACGTCGAAAACCGGTCAGGAGAAGCATTACTGGGTCTATCCGCAGAATCGCTACGGTCATAATCCGAAGGACATCAAATATCGCTTCGTCCGACAATCGCCGATCGAAGTCTCGCCCTTATGATCCGAACGTGGTCTATCACGGTTCACAGTTTTTGCATCGAACCCGGGATGATGGCGTCACCTGGGAGACGATCAGTCCTGACCTGACCGCAAATGAGCCGGACAAACAGGTCATTTCCGGTGAGCCGATCACGCGTGATATCACCCGGCGAAGAGATCTACAGCGCACTTTATGCGATCGAGGAGTCAAGAATTGAACGCGGAGTAATCTGGACCGGATCGAATGACGGACCGGTCTATGTCACTCGCGACAACGGCAGGACCTGGAAGAACGTTACGCCAAAGACCTGCCGCCGGGCGGGCGAGTACAGAACATCGAGGATTCCCCGCATCGCAAAGGTTCTGCGTATATCGCCGTCTATCGATACATGCTCGACGACTGGCAGCCATACATCTATCTGACTAACGATTACGGTGAGACCTGGAGCCGTTTGACTGATGGGAAGAACGGGATTCCGGCTGACTGGCCAACACGTGTCGTGCGCGAAGACCCTGATCGGGAAGGTCTGTTGTATGCCGGTACCGAATTCGAGCCTTCGTCTCGTTCGACAACGGTGGCCATTGGCAGTCACTTCAGCAGAATTTGCCAGTCACTCCGGTGACCGATATCAAGGTGCATCGCAAGGACCTGGTGATTTGGACATGCGAGGCGGTCATTCTGGATCATGGATAATATCACCCTGCTGCAGCAGCTCGCTGTCGCGGAAAGCTCGCGCAGAATCGTCGCGTCCGGGTCAGGGTTCGACCCGGCTGTAGATGCGTTTCTCTTTCAGCCGGCCGATGCGATGAGGCTCCGCTATCCCTCTTCGGGACCGGGAAGTGATGCGCCTGAGTACCCGCCTAACGGGGTTTATATCGATTATTACTTATCATCGCCTCCTGCCGGGGAAATGAAACTGGAGATACTGGATTCGAAGGGGGGCGTCATTCGGCGTTTTCGAGGAGTAGCAGCTGCCGCAGGACAGGAGGACAGGAAGCTATAGGGAGCTCCCGGGCGCGGCGGTCCGGCAGCAGGTCTCTCGCAAAACAGATGAACCGGTTCATCTGGGACCTGCGGTATCCTGGCGTCGATGGCGCGTTTTTCGGCGGTCCGATCGCGGCGCCGGGTAAATACCAGGCCCGGCTCTCGATTGGCTCCAGGAGTCAGATGCGTTCGTTCGAAGTGAAGATGGATCCACGCGTCGCGGCTGACGGTGTGACGGTCGCCGATCTGCAGGAGCAGCTCGATTTCAGCCTCAGGGTGACGCGATGCGATCGGAGAAGCTCGCAAGCTTGGGAAACCGGCTCCGCGAGGCCCGCCAGAAGGTGAAAGATGATCCGACAGCCTCGTTAAAGGCCCAGGCACTGCTGGATCGCGTGGTCACAGCAGGTGGCATCTATCCGCAGCCGATGCTGATCGATCAGTTTTCGAATCTTTCACGCATGATCAATCAGGCGGATCAAAAGATTGGCCGAAGCGCCTTCGAATTTTATGATGACCTGATGAAGGAGATGAATTCGATTAGGGGTGAGCTGGATAGAATCAGCGGAAAGTGATTGCAAGGCGCCTTCTGGGAGCGCCGAGCTCCAGCTCGGCATGATTTCATTAATCGAGCTCTGGCTGCCATTGTGTCTCTCAAATCATGCCGAGCTGGAGCTCGGCGCTCCCAGAAGATGCCTTTTATCGCACGCCCGATGAAACGCATCTTCTGGCTGAAAGGAAATCTTCCAAGATTGACCTTCACAACGCCCTGAGTGAACTCGCTCTTGCGGCTGTAATCGATCTTCACATCGACAATCACGGGGCGGCCTTCACTGGCTTGCTTCAGCGCATTCTCTACAATCGACGCGGCTTCGAGATCGTTTTTCATCTGAAGATAAACGGCTCCCGTTGCCACGGCGATTCCCTCAAGATTTACTTCTCAAGCACGGTACAGGTCTTTCGATTGAGCGGGATCTGCCGAAACTGGGATATCTGCGCCAGCTCACCGTCATTGAAGACGAAGAAGATTGCGCCGAGCCCCAGCCGGCTGGTCGTGACGATCTCAAGCCCCGTCATCAGGAACGCTCCATCTCCGACGATCGCGACGACCTGTTTATCGGGATGTGTCAGCTTGACTCCGATCGTTGCCGGCACGCAATCATATGCAGTTAAAGTCCGTCGGAGAAATCAGATGTTTTGATTGATAGACTGGAAAAAGCTCGGCGGTCAGGAATGTGTGGTTGCCGTCGTCGACTACAACATAGGCATCATCAGCCAGGCGTGAGCGCAGTTCCGAAAAAGATGCCCGGATTCACCCGTTGAGGATTTTGCCGTTCGGTCCACGAACGAATAAATGACTTCTTCTCTCGTTTGATCAAAGCCTGCAGTTCGGTTGACTCACGTGGTTTTTGACCTGAGGCTTTGAGGGCTTCGAGGAGGGCTTCCAGAGCCTTGCTCGCATCGGCCTCGATCGCTACTTTTGCAGGATAATTTTTATTGAAGACTTCCGGATTGATGTCGATGTGGATCAGGTTTTCGGGAATCGGCATGCCGTAACTGCCGGTGGCGAGTTCTGCGAAGCGCAGTCCCACTGCAATCAGGCAATCGCATCCCTCGAAAGCTTTTCGGGCTGCCGGCACCGCCGAAGGGCCAAATCCCATTCCGGTGTGCAGTGGATGATTGGCAGGGAAGACACTCAGTCCCTGCAGTGTTGTCGAAACCGGTGCGCCAAGCAATTCCGCCAGCTTGATAGCAAGCTCGGTCGCTTCGCGCGCGCCCCAGCCGACGTATATTCCAGGTTTCCTGGATGATGCGATCAATTCGGCGGCCCGGCGAATCCCCTCATCGGGCTGCGGCGACGACCATTGCCCCTGATAAACAGTTTGATAGACGGGCAGATCGTCAACTTCGCCGGTAAAGAGCTGAACGTCGCCCGACAGTTCGACGAAGACAGGCCCGGGTTCTCCGGAGGTTGCGATCTCGTATGCCTTGAAAATTGTCGGGATCACCTCTTCGTGCCGTTTGACCAGAAATGCGGCCTTGGTGATTCCGTCCAGCACGTGCTGCTGATCGATGTCGTGAAGCTGGTAGTGTCTGCCTGTGTCACGACGAATGCCGCCCGATATGACCAGCATCGGTATTCCATCAAGATATGCTTCTCCGATTCCGCTCATGGCGTGTGTCATGCCGGCCGCCGGGACGATCGCACAGCAGCCGATCGAATCCGTGGTCCGGCTGACGGCGTCGGCCATAAACGATGCGCATTGTTCATGCGTCACAAGGATCGGCGTGATCTGTTCCGATTGATCCAATTCATCGTACAGCTCGGTATTGTGAACGCCAGGAATGCCGAATGTGTATCTCACGCCGATCTGTTCCAGTGCATAAACTGCCAGCCAGGCGCCGGATTTTTTCATGTTCTCTCCTGTTCATCCTTTACTGCCCGTTCATCCTTAATGCTCTGTAACCTAAGTTTTTTAAGATCAACGCCAAGGACGCCAAGTCGGCCAAGAAAGATATAAACGCCAAGGACGCCAAGGCGGAAGCAAGGGGCCCAAAGAGAAAATTGACAATTGAGTGTTATTGGCGAAATGGATACTACAGCGAATCACCTTATAAACCCTTGGCCGCCTTGGCGTTCACCCTCTTGGCTGGCTTGGCGTGCTTGGCGTTGAAACTTAAAACTTAGGCTTCATCCTTTACTGCCCGTTCATCCTTTACTGATAGATTGTCCGGCCAGGCGACCGCTGAAAATGCACCCGCCCAGAAAGGTTCCTTCAAGCGACCGCAAGCCATGGATGCCTCCACCTCCGAATCCGGCCGCTTCTCCAACGGCATACAATCCTGGAAGCGCCTCACCCGCATCATTCAGCACGCGCGACTCCAGATCAGTCTCGATCCCGCCCAAACTTTTTCGAACCAGAATGAATTCGCGGATGGCAATCAGCGGCATGGCATTCGAATCGTTGATTCGGGCGAATTTGCAGGTTCTGATGCGGTCTCCGCGATATTGCCGGGCATGAGCGATCCGTCTCAGCTGATCGTCGTTGTGCAGGGCCGGGCCACGCGCAATCGCTGCATCATACCGGCTGATCTCTTCGGTCAGCAGGCCGGCGTCGACATCCGGGGTTCCTGTCAGTTCGTTCATTTTGCGCGCCAGCTCATCGATCGACCGTGCCGTCACAAAATCCTGACAGTTGTCGACGAAATCACGGACCAGGTTCTGATTGCCGAAGAGCAGCGTCGCCAGAAATGCAATTCGCTTTTTATCCCTGATCGCATGATTGAACTCAGAGCCAGAGACGGCAAGTTCCTTTCGGGCGATCTTCCAGTTCAGAATCTGCCATGAATACTTCTTCTTCTGACGGCAGATGGTTTCGACCAGATAGCGCGTATCGAATGCCGTCACCATCGCCGGCGGCCCCATCCTCCTGCCTTCATAATTGACCCACAGGGCTGATTTTGGAGGCACCAGAGAGATTCCGTGATGCTCGTGCTCGGGTCTCCAGTGATGAACGCCCGCGGCGTAATTCCACATTTTTTCGAGATTGACTACGCGCCCGCCGCGGTCGGCAACAATCTGATGCAACTGCCCGTCCGCTTCGGGATGTGACCCGTTGACCATGTTCTCGGGCGGCTCTCCCCAGGGCTTGTACCAGTGACTGCGGACCAGATCGAGATTACCGCCGATTCCGCCGGCAGCGATAACCACGTTCTCTCCGATCGCCGTAAACTCGCGCCTTGTCGATTCATCAATTCCTCGACACCCGGTGAATCTTCCGTTCGAATCGATCAAACCGGTCACCCTGTGTCTGAATGCAAGTTGAAGGCGATCTTTTCGCGGATGTGTATGCAGCTTCTCGATCAGCGCCAGCATCAGCCCTTGGCCAGTTCCCCAGACCATGTGAAAACGAGGGACCGAGTTGCCCGGCTGATGCAGGCCGCGTTCGACCCAGTGTACGACCGGGAAGAATGTGACTCCGCGATTCTTCAGCCAGCGATAGACATCATCATGAGACGCTGCAATGTAGCTTTCAGCCCAGCGTCGCGGCCAGACATCACGCTGCCCCAGTTCGCCGAACGATATCCAGTCGCGCAAAGCCAGATCGACGCTGTCCCTGATCCCGGCCCTTTTCTGTTCAGGCGATCCGACGATGAAGATGCCTCCAAACGACTTACGCGCCAGCCCTCCAAATCGATCCTCAGGCGCTCGATCAATGATGATGACGCTCTTCTGGTGATCGAGCAACTCCAGCGCGGCAGCAATTCCCGCCAGCCCGCCTCCGATCACCACCACATCAGCCTTATGATTTGTGGCTGTCATAGATCAGTCCTTTTGCTGCCGGGTTAAAATTGCCGATCGGCAATTCGCGCCGCATTGGCCATCAGAGCAAATGTAAGGTTCTTGGCGGGAAGTGCCGGAAAAGTGGATCCGTCGGCAAAATAAAGATTTTCGTAATCATGGCTCTGCCCATATTTCGACGTCGTCAGCGGAGCGGGATGCTCGGACATAGGAATGGTTCCTGCATAATGGACGCTTGCTCCCATTGGCCGTAAATGCATCATAAAAGGAGGCACTATACAACCGAGTTTGCGCAGGACTTTTTTTACTGTCTTTACTGTTCGTTTGAGTACTGCTGATTCATTTTCGGGCGGCAGATAGTTAATAAGCAAACGTGTCTCACCGGTATTCTTGTCTGTCTCCAGGGTAACATAGTTCGTTTCGCGTCGATGATCATCGAAGTTGAGATTCACCACTCCAAGCCCTGCGCGCACATTTCGAAAAATATTGAGTGCCGTCCGCAGATCAAGCGGAATGTTCTGGACGATCGGATGGACCAGTGCTGTCTTCAATGTCGTGATTAACGCATGATAGTACTTCCCGGTATCTTCCCCGACAATCCCCATCGCCAGCTGATGGTATTGATAGCTTTCTGCATCATATTGATGCCCAACCAGATTCAGATTGATAAATGGAATAAGGATCTGTCGATTATCCATTAATCCTGTTAATTTGATATTGCCGCCGTTTTCCCTGTGTATTGAATCAAGCATTATTTTGGAACTTGAAAGCGTTCCAGCAGCCAATACGAACGTATCCGCCTGTATCTCTTCATGTTTTTTCATGCCAGTCGATTCCACTACTATGCTCTCAAGTCGCCCATGCCGGTTTGTTTTGAAATAATTGGCGTAGATATTTGGATAATATTTGAAATTACTGAAACTGAAACACTCCCTGAGCGTGATCGAGGGTGTATAAAAAGCGCCGGATGGGCATCCCCACAGACATCTTCCGCAGTAACTGCACGCCTTCCTGCCTTCTCTTTCGCCTGTCAACGTCGCTACTCTGGAACGCCCCAGATAACAGTTCAATTCTGTGTTTAAATAATTCCTGTGCCGTTGATATGCCTCGAGGAGGATCGATGATTGATTATCCAGTCGCAGTGGATCGAGCAGGTAATCATGGACCGGATAAAATCTGGCAAGGTCGTCAATCGTTCCGCTGATACCGATCCGTTTGGAGATTTCATTGTAATAGTGAGTCAGCTCACTGTAATCAAACGGGAAATCCCGCAGTTCTTCGGCGTTCAGCGGATAGACTCCTCCGGTCCAGGTTTCCGCCAGTCCCCCTCGAGCAAAAGAAAACAGCGGCGCAAAACCTGTTGCCTTCCATTCGAATTGTTCCGGAGTATCAAAGATATATTGTTTATTTGGCGGGAATCCGTAGTATTCGCCAGTAGACCCCGGGTATACGACTGCCTCATAATTTTCACCCAGGAAGTAATTAACCGGATCAGAAAGATTATTTTTAAGATCGTTAAAAGAATCTTCAGGGTTTACCGGATCAGGTCTTTCCCGACCAACATCCAGCATTATGACTTGATACCCTTTTTGTAGCAGCGTCAGTGCGAAATGAACCCCACTGGCGCCGGAACCGACGATCAGAACTTTGGTCATTGATTATTTTCGTTCCTTGCTCAGTCGATCAATCAGAGTTAACGGGAAAAAAATCATAGATGAAAAAATGAAGAGTGCCGCAAATATTATCCCCTGAAGCATCATGCGTCCAAAGAGGAACGCCCGCCCTCCTCCCTGAGGCAGATCAAAATGCTTATATGTCGATGAACTGCTCTCCAATATCGCGAGCAATAAGACTATCTTTTTTCGAATAAGGCAGCTTCTCGAAAATATGGCAGAGTAACTGTCAGCAATTTTCACCGCCAGTGAACTTCTTATTGAGGTCGCCATCTGCAAACGATCAACGATGCCCAAATTGGTGGAGTGCAGATTCAGATTCACCTCATGCGCTTTTATATACTTTTGTCTGATAAAGTCGCTCGGGCCTTGCCTGATCAGATAATAGGTGAACGCATCACATTCTTTCGACAGAATGCGACGGCTTTCATCCTCTTTTTCCCAATCTATTAAATCATTGATAGTCTGATTGAGTGGTCTCATCTTGTGAGAGGAAGAAAGTGAGAGATCGGGATCAGCGGTGCTGTCGAATCTAAATGCTGAGAGTTGTCCTGAGTTAAACGGCAGGCGGTCTGGAAAGTAACGGTCGATCAGTGACAACACAGCCAGCACGGGCCTCAAAGGAATATTTACGCTCAAAGGCGAGCGACCGTGAACACGTTCATAAATCAGTCGGAGAAAAGTCTCAAACGACATCTTTTCGTTGCCGCCCAGTTCGATAATCTGATTCGAAAAGACATCGCTGATTAATAAAGCTCGTAGATGTTCGACCAGGTCGTCAATGTGTATCGGTTGAATTTGAACCTGCCCGGTGCCGGGTATGATCAGGAATGGCAGCCGGGCTAACTTGTAAAATGTGTTCCAGATTTGACCGCCATGGCCAAGCACTATCGTCGGCCGAAGTATCAGGTAATTCAACCGGCTCTCTTTGACCTGCACTTCTCCCATCGCTTTTGACTTCGCGTAAAAGTAGAGGCTTATATCAGGATAGGTGACTGCGATCGTGCTGAGGTAGAGAAAATTCCTGACACCATGTTGCTCACATTGTTCAACCAGGGCTTTGGTTCCGGTGGCGTTGATTTGAAAGTAATCCGCTTGCGTTGCCTTTCCGGTTGCAGCTGCCATGTGAATGACCGTTTGACACTCAGCCAGAGAGGTCGCATATGTCAATGGTCTGTTCAGGTCGCCAATGACCAGTTGGCAGTTGGATGGCAATGGGGGCAGTCTTGCAGCGTCATTTTCTTTCCTGATCAGGCAATATATTTTATGATAGCGTTCATGATCCAAGTTTTGCAGCAACCGCCGCCCGATAAATCCGGTTGCCCCGGTGATAAATAATGAGTGTCCTGCCATTGATCCGCCTTCATATGTTGTAGTTCAGCATCTCGGATCTTATACGATTTTCGCCGGGTATTTCTATTTGACCTGCCGATTTTGAGTTGTTTCGGCCGAAACGGCAATGATCTTGGATTTACTGTTAAGTTGCCTGAACAGTCTCATGACGCCTTTGATGTCGTCCCAGGCAGTGCGGACGATCTTCACTCGGCTGTCATCATCTTCAATCCAAACGATCGGAATATCTTTAATCCGGTAGCCACTTTTTTCGGCCAACACGAGTAACTCGGTATCGAAGAACCATGACTGATCCTCAATCAGCGGGATAATCTGTTGAACCACATTTCGGTTGACTGCCTTAAATCCGCATTGAGCATCCGAGAACTTCGTTTGCAGTATGATTTTGACGAAAATATTATAAATCCGCGAGATAAGTTCACGGTTGAATGAACGCTTCACCATCGACCCCTTCATCAGTCTGGATCCGGTAGCTACGTCATACCCCTCCAATGCAATAGCATCAACAAGTTTTCGTAGATAGTTCAGATCAGTTGAGAGATCGACATCCATGTAGCAGACGATATCTCCAGGGCTTTGCGTCCAGCTATGTCGCAATGCCCGCCCTCGACCTTTCAAGGTCAGATGTACAAAGTGGACAACCGGTAGTGATTCACTCAATTGTTTGGCGATGATATCGGTTCCATCCACCGACCCATTATCAGCAATAGTAATCCGCCACTCGTAATCGGGATATTGGAGGATATGGTTGTAGACTGTATGAATGCTTTTTTCCAAAACGTGTGCTTCATTCAGAACAGGGATGACAATGTCAACGACAATTGGAGAGGTCTGTTGTTTGTTTAGCTCGCTCATGTTGTTCTTCCTAAGATTATGAGGGGGTCATTGAGATGGCTGTGACCTGTGTTGAGACGAACCATTCGGTATGAACCAGATTCCAAACAACACTGCGGCCAGCAGTGCAAACAAGGGCAATGGTGAAACCCCTACGGAAAAATATTCACCGTATTGGCCTCCCATTCGCGAAAGCGTCGTGAGGGCTGGAAGTTGAAATCCTCCCATGAAAACGTGTGCGATTGGATCAAGTAACCCAAGTCCTCGTTCCACATCGCGATACATCGACAGGCACCATGATTCTGTGATGCAAAAGATCGAAACAAGATAGGCGACCAGACGGGGAAGCCGATTTAGCACCTGGACTGAAAGTACGAATAGAAACGGGAAGAGTGGGGCAAGATACCGAATTCCAGTATTAAACTGGAGCCTTGTGTATTGGACGCCGCCGAAGAAGAGCCACAGTGCAAGACAGAAGGCAATCATTGCCCAGAACTCAATATGAGGAATCCTGGCGGGACCTTTCCGGTTGCTTGCCGGCGATACCAGAGCCAGTAGAAATAACGGAGCGCTGGTGAAGAGGCCATACCTGTAATCTATTACCAGCAATCGTAAAATCTCCCATTGCGGCCAGCTAAACCCCTGATATCCAACGTCGATCCATTCCACAGGCGGCATATAGTGTTGTCCGGGCAAAAACGGATTTCCGAAACTCTTCCATTGATAGAACCACAGCAGGCCCACCGGCCCCAGCGTGCCTGCTACATACCAGATTCCGAGCCGGACTGTATTTGGTAAAGATTCCTCTTTCAGGCACTTGATGACGCCGTAAATAAATAACCCGAGCAAAAGAATCACTCCACTGTTATCAAACAGAAAAGCAGCGCCTCCGCTCAATCCTCCAAGAAAATAACGCTTCTGCTCGCTCCATTGAATTTTTCCGGCCGGGTTCCAGATTGTCACAAATCCCATAAATATAAGATGGCCGATCATCATATTGTGGTTCAAAAAACCGGTCCTGAAAAAGACAGGAGTCCCGAACGCATAGAGCACAGAGAGCCAGAAAGCTTTCCGATCGGATAGAAAGATAAGCCGCAGGAGATAGAACATAACGACCACGCCGAGCGCGGATAATGGCGCCATACAAAATGCCTGCATGACGAATGCTGCCAGACCGAATTTGATGTCGAACCCGCGACGCCATGATTCATTGAAAAACTCTCGCGCCATTGGCCACGGCGAATTATAGGATGGCGGCTCGGTCTTTCCGCTGGCTTTCCTTTGTAGCATTACACGTTCCACAAGCCGATCGATAATCGGGCGGGCAAGTGCATATGGGATTGCGGCAACCATCGATGCACCAGGGTTATTCCCGATGTGCCATCCATACCCTTCCTTCTCGAATAAATCCGGATGCATATTGGCATATTCGTCGACGCGAAAAGAGAAATGGTCTCCGAGGGCGAGTGCCGGGTATATTTCGCGGACAATATTCGTGGAAAAATGCATCGAATAGATCAACCAGCACGTCACGAACAGCCGGATCGCTGTTCCTGTTGTCGTGAATCTCCAGGATTCCGGAGCCAAGACTGATTGAGCCGAGGTTCCATGAAACTCCTGAGTACTTCGAGTCTTATCGTTGGCCATAGTCTTATTGGGTCGTCAGGTTATGGTTATTTGTCTGATTATTCTGCAATATTTTATAGATACTGAAGTTTTTGTTGGAAAAGCGTTTTTCAAATCTCTCAGCATTTCGCGAAATGAATCCCTGAAGGTAAGCGTAATCCACTGGTTCCAGTTCCTCAGGGCCGAGAATCAGGTATGTTGCCTTAATCTGCTCAATGTAATTCCACTGCTCGCTGTCCTGCATGGCTGAATCCCAGCTCGATGCATTTCTATCGGTGAATGCGGCCAGCGCTCGGGGTTTTCTGAAGAGAAAGGTATCATCCAGGCTGGTGCTCTTCTTGACATACTCGAACATCTCCAGGCTTTCGGCGGTCCCGACTCCCTCACGGAACGGCCCGAAATCCATGGTCGTATATTTGAGCGCATATGAGCCGAAAATGACGATCAAAAACGCCGAGAATGCCAGCACCTCAGCCTTCCTTCCGGCTGTAAGTGATCTGATACCGATCAACGCATAACAAAAATAGATCGGAACGACTACGGCCAGGTATCTCTCAATTGGAAGAATAGGTAAAAGCAGGAAGGGACCTATATACAAGAACGGAAATATTTCAAAACATGTGATTCCTTTACGCAGCCTTGTGAAATAGCCGATCAGCGCCAGGCAGCTGACACAGAAATAAAGACCCAGCTTGATTATTTTACTGTAACCATTTTCGAGATAGCAGGGCAAAAGTTTAACGTAAATCCAGAAGTGTGAAACTATATGCTTCGTGCCAATTGTGATTTGCGGGCCATATCCCCCATCGTTGTGTACTGATTTATTCTGAAGGTAGATAGCTGTCAGTGTGAATACAACGGCGAGAATTCCCAGGAGGCTTGGACGTTTGTGTTTGATCAAATCATAGGCTATCAGGCACGGTATCAATACTAATCCAACGCTTCTGGTTCCATAGGCCATATATATCGTCAGACTGATCAACAACGCGGAAACGATTGTTCCCGGCCACTTTGGATTATTCCGAATGCTGGTGTGAATTGTGCAGAGACTCAGAAATGTAAAAAAAGAGAAGGGAAGATCGGATACGATGTTATCTTTGAAAATCCAGAAAAGAGGGTTAAATCCGATCATCGCAATCAGCGCCAGCCGGTACTCAACCGGCAGGTGATCCCTGAAAGCGAAAAACATAAAAGCCAGGGACGACACGGTGAGCAGGGCAAGGAACACTTTCATCGCTGTCAGATTAAGTCCCCAGATGTAGTAAATTGGTGACAAAAGCAATGGAAAAAGCGGTGGGTATGTCTGCGGGCCGATAATATGAGTCGGGTTTGGAATGAAACCCGTGTCATTATATGGAACCCCTTCGACAATGTTCATGCTGTGTTTGATATACATCGCGAAATCATCGCCCCAGTCGTGCCCTTCTCGAAACGTGCTGAGATAGAAAACGGAGACGGCAACCAGAATTACAGTCAGAATCATTCTTGAACGCCGGGATAGCGAGCCGGCGCACTCTGAAAACTTGACCTCCGCCTGAGATCCGTGGTTATTTCGGGATGTTTTCTCCTGCATACTTTCTGTCAGTTTCACCCGATCGGAATTATATTCATCGTTTGCAGTAAAATTTCCTTGCATTGCAGAACCTCGTTTATCTCACCAATAAAGCTCCTGAGTTACCAGGTGTGTGTAGTGGTTTGTTGTAGGCATTAGTTCAAAAAAATTGCAGGGGCAATGCGAGATGGTCAGTTCTCCCAGGGTATATTTCCCTGTTTCTTGAGCGCTGTTGTATTTAACAATTCAGTGTATTGTTTCAGGTGGGCATCTCTGGACCACCATTGCAGAAACGATCGATAGCCCTTTTCCCCGAGTTCCTTACCAATAGCCGGGGAATTGTGCAGGCGATGGATTGCAGAGAGAAGTTCGTCGTCGGTCTGATAAATAAATCCTCCCCCGCTTTCCTGTACGACCTCAGGCAGGGCTCCGAGGTTATGAACTATGACCGGGGTTTTGCGTGCGAATGCCTCAATGATGATGATGCCGAAAGTTTCATACGTGAGAGATGGAACCAGACAGGCAAGAGCGTGAACGTATAAAGCCCCGAGCTCCTTTTGCGGCAGCCCGCCGAGAAACTTTATACGCTGGTTGCCCGCAGCCATGGCTCGAAGCTGACTGCCGTAAGTGCCGGTGCCGGCAACCAGCAGATCGCAATCCTCAACCCGATCCCAGATCCTGATCAGTTTTTGCAGGCCCTTAATCTCTTCAAGCCTGCCGACGAAGAGAAAGTACGGCCGTTCCTGCGGCCTCGGCTCGGGGTCCTGCCAGTCGCTGTCGATCCGATCGATGAAATATGGCAGATGCCCAACGGGGTAGGGAAAACCACGTTCGGCATGCATACGCGAGGTAAACCTGCTGGGAGAGACAAACTGATCTATATGGCTGCCTGCTTCGGTCAACATTGATGTGTAACGCCAGAGCTGAGGCGGTCGCTTGCCCATCAATGTGCAACACAGGCATTCGGGCTTTTCACAGGGTCTGCTATTGAACTTCCAGAGCACATGCATCGGGCAAATCAGCCAGTGTTCATGTGTTGTATAAATTTTGACAGGCTGACTGCCCGGCGACTCTAACTTAAGTATCTCGGGACCGAGCAGCGAGATATTGTGAAAGTGAATGACATCGTACGTGTTGCTCTTAAGGAGCTCATGAATCTGCCTGGTTTTCAAGAAAGGTCTGCCCGTCTGTTGCGTCAGGAATGGGGATAAAGCGCCATACCCGCTGCGCAGCCCATGGATTCTCACTCTGGGGTGAGGCTTAAACTGAATTTCCGGTTCCCCGGGGTGGAGCAAATGGTATGAATCCAGACAATGAACGACATCAACCTGATGGCCGGCATCGCCCAGCGCATGGCAAAGCCGGTAAAGGTACATTGCATCACCGCCAAAACTGTATGGTGGATAGAATGTCGTCAGATGCAGGAAATTGATTGGCCGGCTCATTTTGCTCCGACCTTTCGAATAACATCAATCATTTGGCGCGCGGCTGCTTTCCATGTCAGAGCGGCGGCTGCGGCAATACCGGCGCTGCGCATTTCCGCACGCAGTTCAGTGGAACCTGTAACTCTCCTGAGCGCTGAGACCAGTTCGGAAGGGTTTGTCGGATTTATAAAGACGCTTCCGTTGCCAAGCAGTTCTGGCAGCGGGCTTTCAGTTGTGGCAATAACCGGACACCCGCTGGCGGCGGCTTCGACAGCCGGCAACCCGAATCCTTCCATCAATGACGGGAGCACCAGAACCGTTCCCAGATTGAGCAGCACAACCAGATCTTCATCGGGCAGATAGCCTGTGAAAATGACGCGATCGCTCAGCCCCATCTCTTCAACCTGGCGTTTGATGATTCCGAAATAGCTGTGAAAGACCTCCCGCTGATACTCGCCGACCATGATCAGTTTAAGATCCGCGAAAGCCTGCTCAGACGTGAGGGCTCGAAATGCCGAGACCAGCGCTTCGAGATTCTTATGCGGATTGAACCCACCGACATAAATGATCAGGCGCTGGTCAGGTTTGATACCCAGTTCCTGCAGACGTGTAGTGGGTTGGGGCTGTGCGATAGGTCTAAAAATCGGATCACCTGCTTCGCCCACGACGAAGATCCGCTCCGGCGAAATCCTGAAGTGCGCCAGAATTCCGCGCCGGGAATACTCCGAGACGGTGACGATGGCATCCGCCTGAAAGCGACCGAGTGCGACTTTGCTCTTCCAGAAGAGCCGCGCGGCAACGCCGGGTACTGTCATTTGCGGGAAGGTTTCGGCAATCACATCATGAATCATGACGATCTTCCGCGCGCGGGTGAAAACCGGCACAAAGCTGTAGACAGTGGGGAAGAGCAGCAGATCGAAGCTCTTGTCGGACAGCGCACGGCTCATGCGCATCATATCGCCGGCCGACCGGCGCCCGCCGGCAGCCGCAGCGAGTGTCGTCGGAGCGCCGGCGCTGACAATTCTCACATCCGCGTTCGCCGGCAAAAATCTGATCGATTCCGGCGCATCAGTGATAAATGTATAACTGTTATCCTGATCTTCCATGAGCATGGCGCTTAGCAAAGCCCTGGCATGGCGCCCATACCCGCGTGAATTGGCTGCACTTGTCGCATCTACTCCGATTCTCATGAAATCACATCAATTTCTTCTTTGCTCTGGCGGCTTCGACAAGTTCACGAATTGCCTTGATCACCAGCTCAGGCTGATCTTTCTGGATGAAGTGACCACTTTTTTCAGCCATGATCTGCCGGGATCCGGGAATAAGCCTGACTAGCGATGACTGCAATTCCTGATGAATCTGTTCACTCCGATCGTAATTCGCCTTTTTATGATCGATCCCGGCGGTGATTATTACCGTCGGGATGGAAGGCAAGCTCCTCGCCAGCTTTACCTGATGAGCGCTGGCGAACATATCGACTCGCTCCTCGTTCTCACCACGTTCGTGGCGAATATATTGAATGCGTTTCTCGGCAGGCATCAGCTCAGCGTAGCGCATGAACTGCTCTTCGTGAGATGGATCAATGAGCACCATACCGACGACTTCATCCGGGTATTGACAGGCAAACAACCGCGCATTCAACCCTCCGAATGAATGACCGACAAGTATGTAAGGTTTCGCCACGTTGGCGCGTATTAGCAGGTTATGTAAATCATTTATGATTTGTCGGGTGGTTCGCGGAAATGATACCGGATCACTCTCGCCGACTCCGGCGCGGTCGTAGACGGCGACTCCGGTTACTTTTGCCATTTCGTTGGGAATAGAGCCCCAGGTATCCCTGGTCTGAGACAATCCTGGCTCGAAAACGACTGTCGGCCCACCTTCACCTTTTTGTTCGATGCGCATGTAATGGCCGTCGATGTCGATCAGATCACCGGTGAAAATCAGCCAGGCGCGTTCGATCCTGCGTTCTCCTCCTTTGATCAGTCGTTGCGGACCCCAAGCCAGTACGATACTTGTCAAAGAGGCCATCAAAATGATGGATAGAATCATTAAGAAGCGTTTCCGGTGAGGATGGGAAGGCTTCATATGGGGGAGATTCATAGTGAAGTCCTATTCTTAGATGTTAAATATCAAACAATTAGATGTGAATCATGGATGGGGCTTGAAAGCTGTTATTTCCGGGGCATTTTCCAGGGAGCTTTGCCGCTCGCCCACATTGTTTCGAGCAACTTTTTCTCGCGCAGGGTGTCCATCGGTTGCCAGAAACCGTCGTGGCGGTAAACCATCAGCTGATCGTCGGCTGCCAGACGTTCGAGCGGTTCGCGTTCAAGAATTGTTTCATCACTATCGAGATAATCGAAGATGCCCGGTTCGAATACGAAGAATCCGCCGTTGATCCAGCCTTCACCGGTTTGAGGTTTTTCGGTGAACTCTACAACGCGATTTCCGTCGGTCACCAGACCGCCGAAACGTGCCGGCGGTCTCACGCCAGTGATTGTCGCCAGTCGTCCATGAGAGCGGTGAAATTCAACCAGAGCCGTGATATCGATATTTCCCAGACAGTCGCCATACGCGACCATAACAGGTCCGTCCTCGACCCATGGACGGAGTCGCCTGATTCTGCCGCCGGTCATTGTCTCGATTCCTGTATCGATCAGTCCGACATGCCAGTCGACGCTGTTTGAATTGACCACTTTGCGCGATCCGCATTGCAGATCGATGAAGTAGTCGCTGTGATGTACTAAAAACCGGTCGAAATATTCCTTGATCATCTCGCCTTTGTATCCGCAGGCGACAAGAAAATCCTTGTATCCATGGGCAGCATATATCTGCATGATATGCCAGAGAACCGGTTTGCCGCCGATTTCGATCATCGGTTTGGGGCGCAAAGTTGTCTCTTCCGCCAGGCGCGTTCCGAATCCACCGGCAAGAATGATCACTTTCATCGTCATATCACTTCGGGAACCGGAATTGGAATAATGAACCGGCCGCCGCGATTCCGATATTCCTGCTGCTGGCGCATGATCTCTTCGGCGAAATTCCAGGCCAGAATCAGAACAAAATCCGGCTGCCGTTCAAGCAATGTCTCAGCCGGAAGAACCGGAATGTGAGTGCCCGGAGTCAGCAGGCCGATCTTGAGCGGGCTCTTGTCGACTGTATACGGGAGTAACTCGGTCGTGATGCCGCAATAGTTCAAAAGCGTGTTTCCTTTGGCCGGGGCGCCGTACCCGGCTACGGTCTTGCCTTCGGCCTTGATCTTTTGCAGGAGCGAGACGATAGCCTTGCGATTGCCGGCAACATCCTGAGCGAGTTTTTCGTAAGTCGCGAAATTGCTCATCCCGGCGCGTTTCTCTTCTTCGATCATGGCCAGAGCGTCAGGGCTGTGGTCGTCGTGCTGTGACTTGAGCCCGGCATACATGCGCAGAGTGCCTCCGTGGACTGGAAGGTGATCAATTCGTGTGATGACCAGGCCCGAGGATTCGCAGAGCTGTTTGAGCGATGTCGCCGAAAAGTAACAGTGGTGTTCGTGATAGACGGTGTCATAGGCCAATCGATCGATCAGATCGCCGAGGTATGGCGCCTCGATCATGACCATTCCGTCATCGGCGAGCAGAGCCGCACAGCCGCGCAGAAACGCCTGAGTGTCATCGACGTGAGCGAGGACGTTGTTTCCGATGATCGCTTTGGCCGGGCCATAATCACGTCGCACTTCATCGGCTGTCTTCGGGTTAAAAAACTTGTTGACCGTCTCGACTCCGCGATTCGTCGCGATCTCTGCGATATTGGTCGCCGGTTCGACGCCCAGAGTCCTGACATTGTATGGCTGAAAGCAGGTCAGCAGGCTTCCATCATTGCTGGCGATCTCGACTACCAGATCCTCCTGCCCCAGATTGAGCAGATCAACGACCACACGTGCATACTCGCGGTTATGAATGGCAATGGTCTCGGATGTTCCTGTGACGTATAAATAATGACGAAACAATACTTCCGGATCGATGACGTCAAGGATCTGGACCAGCGAACAATCGGCGCAAAAATAGACATCCAGCGGATATCGCGGCTCGTCGGCAAATTCGTCGGATGAGTGAAGAAACGAGTTAGCCAGCGGCATGTTGCCGAGCGGCAGAAACGGCCACAGGCGTTCACCGCCGCATGCCCGGCAGGTGGTCCGTTTATAATGAATCATATGAACTTGCTCCTTACGGCACGATGATTTTGAAACCTGTCAGCTTCGGGGTGTTGGTTCGAAACCGGGGTTAACGTGAGTGGCATTCGAGTAAACGGGCGCCTTCAGTTCACGACGCCAACTGCTTGAAAACCTGAAGGCGAGCAGGGCGGTGAAGAATTCCCAGCAGGTCTCGGCCCGAACGTGTGAGAGTCCGTTGCCGCGCATTCGGCCGAAAACATTAAACTCGATTATTTTTATTCCAATGTAATGGGCCTTGATCAGCAGTTCTGGATCGAGCAGCCAGCCCTTCGATTTAAGGCCGAGGGCGAGCATCAACTCGCGCGGCATTATCTTTGGAGAACCGTTCACGTCGATCGATCCGAAACCAGGCCAGAGCATCTGGACCATTAAATTGTAAGCGATCGAGACAATCTTCCTGTTCCATCCATCAAGCCGGAACCGGCGCCTGACTTTGGCGATGACATTGCTTCCGCTGGCAATTGCGGCATCCAGCAGACGCACTACGTCTTCGGCATCGACCTGACCGTCCGCCGGTATGATCCCCACCCATTCTCCTGTGCAGACCGGGATACCGCACAAAACGCCGTAACCGTAGCCCTCGTTCTTTTCGACACGATGGTGGACGATCGAAGGATTCTCGCCGGCCATCTGTCTGATTATTTCACCTGTACGATCGGATGATCCGTTATCAACGGCGACCAGTTCCAGGCGGTAGCCGGCTTTTTCGAATGCGGACACAAGCCGGGGGATTGTATATCCGATGATCGCTTCCTCGTTGTAACAAGGCATAATCAGCGAGAGATCCGGAACAGGGTTTGTGTTCATGATGCTTTTCGGCTCCTCAATACTCTGTATACTAAATTTTCTGGCATTTAAGTTCGGAAGAAATTAATCGCAAAGGCCGCAAAGGGGGCAAAGATATACAGGGAAGATCAGTGTTCGAATTATATCCAATGGGCAATAATCCGGATATTCATATCACCAAAAAATCTTTGCTCCTTTGCGGTCTCTGCGATTAATTCTTTGCCCCTTTGCGGCCTTTGCGATTAATTCTTTGCCTTCATTGTTGTCATTCAAATTCGAATGAGTTTGCGTCTCAAATCGCGGGCAAACATGGTCCGTGTAAATTTGCCGATCGCCGCCGGATGCTCACCGAAGGTCGCGATGCGACTTTCGATCATGGACCTTTGTTCTTGTGGCACCGTTGTCGAAAACAGCTCCGGGTTATCTAATCGATAATCTGAGAGTGATCTTGTATAACCGTCGTGGCTCCATGCTTCAACATCATAGCGTGTAACATGTTCAGGCTGCCTTTGAAGGCTTTCGCCGAAAGGAGACGAGAGCATGACCGCATTCAGGAATCCGAAAACGGCATCCAGTTGTTCGATGGCATGGTCTTGCGGGGCATCTCCCATACCTGCCCTGATTCCGGCCCGTATGCCTGAAAGCAGGAACTCGAGGGCCTCTTCAAGCACCAGGAATCTGCCGGTCAGGGAGTACTTGCTCAGCAGGTTTCCGCCGAGCGAGCCGTCAACCAATTGATCGAAATGTTCGCGTGCCCAGGCAAGGCAGGCATCTTTCGAATCGAAAAGCTCCTCCCGGCTTTCTCGCAGGAACTCATCGATCAATTCCTTAAATCTGGCCGGTGCACTCTCGATCATCCCCTGCAACCGGACAATCAGATCGAAAGCGGAAATACCGTGGTGCCGGGCGAACTCGAACGCTTCCTCGAAATTGCCTTCATAATAATAGATGGTCAGTAAAAGGTGAAAGACGCGTGTTTCGAGATAGTCATCGAAGTTGAAAGTCGGTGTTTCGACGACCATCTCTTCGACTTCGACCACAGGCTCGCCTGTATAATTACCGATGTTTCTGGCGACGACCCGGAATCTGGTTTCAAATCCGTGTTGCCGGCGGCTCTCGGGATTGCTTAAAGGAGCGCCGTGCAGCAGCATCAGTTGATGCGCCGAGACGCGTTTGACGCCGGCATCGAGCAGGTCGCGAACCGCTTTCATAAACGATTCCCTGCTTTCGCCGGGAAGACAGAGGATGAGTTCGCCGTAGGACTGCATGCCCTGGGCCTGCACTTCTTTTTGAATCTCGGCATAAGTATCAAGGCTGATGTTCGACCGTTGAATATTCTTCAGAACTTCCGGATTGAGGGACTGAACGGCAGCCGTCATCGGCATTGCACCGCGTACTTTGCGCATGACACGAATGATTCGTTCTGATTTGTTCTTCCCGGTCGTCGTGCGGATGTAACGTGGCCAGTGATGTTTATCCTGAAGATAACCCAGGTAATCGGCAATCTCCTCATCGTCGGGATACATGCCGAAATTGTCGTCAGCGAAACAAAGCGTGATTTCCGGGCGGACGCGCTCAACAATGTAATCAAGGTCGGCTTTTACGTTTTCGATTGAGTGCCTGTATATTTTGCTGTTGGAAAGCACGCTGGAATTACAGAACTGGCAGCTGAATGGGCACCCGCGAGCGATCTGCATGAGCGGGAAATATCCCGTGCTGAAGTAATCATCCAGAAGCCCTGCCAGATACGGCGAGGGGATTTCGTCCAGATCGAGTATCCGCCCGACATCACCTCCTATGACGAACTCATCGGTTTGCCGGTTGATCCAGATGTTGCCGCGAACCGGCTCTTCCATCAAGCCTTCAATTTTTCGGCCAGCCTGGCTGAAGCGCTGGATGAGATTTGAGAAAGCGCGTTCACTTTCATAGGTCGCACCGCGCACGGCCACATCGATCTCCGGCATACCACTCAGGAATTCCTCCTGCTCAGCCTCCGTCAGCGGAAAATTCGGGCCTCCCATCAATGTCAGCAATTCAGGCTTTCGGGCTTTGGCATATCGGGCCAGTTGGCGTGAAAGCTCATGATTCCACGAATAACTGCTCAGCCCGAGCACATCCGGCATCGACTTATCAAGAGCCGCTATCAAATCCTGTGGTTCGCGGAAAAGCCTGAATTCGAGAGGCTCATCCACTGCCGCATAAGCCTGTGCATAGGTAGCAAGATTGGCAATGTTAAGTGGATAAACGTCCGAGCTGAAGGTCAACTGGTTGTGGCCGGGATCGGCAAGATATATTCGAATCATGCATTCTCCTGTTGAGAGCAGCTATTTTGTAATGTTAGAAATGCCATCGTATTTCGGATTCCATCCTGGATACTGGTTTCTGGCATCCAGTTCGTCATTTTTTTCAACCTCTCAATTATGACGGGATCGTGATTCATCTCCTCCGCGCGCTTTGGCAATGCACCGATGAGAAGGGAACCTGGCGGAATTCCCAGAATTTGTGCAGCTGAATCGATGAATTGACTCACCGGAGTCAATTGCCCGGTCGCGAGATTGACCACTTGACCCGGCAAGCCGCTTGTCAGCCCGAGTCGAAGCAGTCCTTCAGCCACATCCTCGACATAGGTGAAGTCGCGAAGCTGGAGGCCATCGGTCAGAGCGAGCGGCCGCCGTGTCGATGCAGTCTCGATGAGGGCCGGCAACAGTCGCCCTGCGTGTTCTCCGGGCCCGTAAACTGTAAACAACCTCGCGGTCACTGCCTGAATGCCTTCACGTTCGCTCAAGACTGTCACCGCTCTCGTGCCGGCGAGTTTCGACCTCCCGTATAAAGTTGTCGGGATCGGCTCGGTCGTCTCATCCAGATTTCCGGTTGCCAACCCATATTCGAGCGCAGAGCCGACGTGTACCAGTCGACGGCCTCTCCATCCGGGTTGAGTGTATAGACTGATCGATTCGCATATCGTTTCAGACAACCGGCCATTGATCAGATAAGCCGTCTCTTCATCACGTTCGGTTCTGTCCACGCCATAGCCGGCCAGGTTGAAGACAATCGATGGTCTGACATCGTTTATCGCCTGCCTGAGCGATTCGGATTCGACCAGATCGATTTCAATGATTTCGCCGTGAATATCATATCGGGAAAAAAGGCCATTCGAAGTCAGTTGATCTCGAACGGCCAGAAAAGTCTGGGCTCCAACCTGATCAAGCATGCGGGCGACCCATCGCCCGATGAAACCTGATGCTCCAAGCACAAGCGCTCGAACTCCGCGGTATTGTTCTGCGATCGCATTATTCAATTGATTCAATCTGATCTGCCAGTCAGGCTTCCTGCAGAGACCGGCCCGCTGCTGATCCTGAATCCTCCGCCGGTGATTGACGGCCCATCGATTATCCAGACCGGCCGGTCCGGATAACTTTCGAGCGTCCGGGCGCGTACCTCGGGGTTTTTGTCCCAGGCAAAGATCGGGGCTGCAGCATCGAGGTCAAGCGGGTTGTAGACGGCCGCCGAGGCATATTCCGGGAACTGCGAGCCCCGAATCAGAACCAGGCTCCGTCCGAAGTTGTATTCCTTTGCCAGCGTGCGAATATCCGGTCGCATCTCAAGATAATGATGGTATTTATCGATCGCTCGCCACGGAAAGTAATTGATCAGCGCCATCAGACTGAATGCCATGACGAGAAGAATCGGCCGCTGAGTATTAAAAAAGAGCGCCCCCTTCTCTTCAATCACCTGCAATCCGCGTACACTGAGCACGACACAAGGCACCAGCATGAGGTACCAGTAGCGTGCGCCGAAGTCGGGGCCTCCACTGTACCAGTAGAAAAAATGGGCAATGAAGGTCGCCGCGATGAGAGCCATCATCAGATAGTCGTTCTTTCGGAAAGAGCCGCTGAATATGAGTACGGCCATAAGCAGGATCGATCCGGCGCTCCAGCCGAGGAGTTCGATGTTGATCGAAAAAATATTGAGATTTGCGTTGATCAAGGCATCAACAGGTCCGTGCCCGGGATACGGATCGAGAGCCCATCCGAGGCCACGATCTGCCCCGAACCCCATGGCATTGGAATTTGGCCCGTAATACTTGTCGGTGTAATCCATGATCGGGAATTTGGTCGTGCTGCCCGTCAGGTATTTGTTATAAGGCAGAAGCAGACCGGCTATGAGCAGTCCACCAAGCACGAAGGCCGCGATCGATGACGCCTTCAACCGCTTGCCCCCGATGCCGATCGCCCATAAACCGAGCAGACCGGCAACGATCAAGCCCTCGAGCGGCCTGATCGCTCCGACGAATGCGGCGGCAATGCCGCCAGGAAGGGCCCACACAGCCCGACCGCTTCTTCGGGCCGCGACGATCGCAACTGCTGCTCCGAGCGTGCAGACGCCGGCAAAAGTATGTGTCATAAAATTCATGGCCATAAAAACGTGCCACGGAGACAGGCAGAGCAGGAAGACAACTATTCGCGCAGTTCGCCGATCGTAAAGTTCGCCGATCAGCAAATAGGCCAGCAGCACATGAAGCCCGCCAAGCAGTGGATTGATCAGCCATGGAATCCCAAGCAGTACTCCCGCTGCGAGCATTGCCGGCCAGCCCGGAGGAACCGGGCTGAACCAGCGGCTCGGCTCATAGTTCATGAGGTCGATGTGGAAGGCTTCCTGAACAGGCGGAGCAGGCATCGTCAACATGCCGGCTGCGAAATAACGCGCGTGCAGGAGATAGACGACTTCGTCCGCGATATGCGGATGACGTTCGTACGAGAAATAACTCAGCAAACCGGCCAGTGCTGTCACCCAGATAGCAGCAATTAAGGCGAACCGGTCGATCCTCAAAGTGGCGGCTGGTCCTTCTTCTCCGGGAGCGCCGAACAGTTTGTCGATTTTTATCTTCAGAATCGCGAGACTTGATTCAGGCAGTGTCCGGATCGCCAGGAGAATATTGAACAGATTGATTGATTGAACGAGCGCAGCCGACGGAAGCTCGATCAGGTAGTCGCTGACGACTCTTGAGACGGTTGCGCTGGTGAGAACGAATGCAAGTCCAATGACAGCCAGTTGCCAGGGTTTGAAGAGGGTGAGCAGAGATTGAAGGATCTGTCTTCTCCATTTGAGAACTCCGCCGATGACCAGAATCGATTGCAGCGCAAAGATCGCCATTATCACAGGCGACGAATTGAAAAGGCTGGAAAAGGGCCTCAGATGCTGGTATCCGATCATCCGACCGGCATCGATCATCTGCAGCGCCGCTCCCTGTCCGACGATCGCCAGAGCCAGCCATGCCCCTGATTGTCGCCATTCTCTGAAAAATGCGCTGCTCAGTAATGCGCACGCCACCCCGATCGAGATCGGCAGGCAAACTGAACCACTCAGGACGCCGGCGGCATCTCTGAACCTTGCGTCCTGCCATGACCAGACGATCAGGAAAGCTGCGCTGATCCAGCACGATGCTTCGAGAAAGATGCTCCATGTATTTCGCCGGGATATCGACATTTTGCTGGCGCGAGCTGTCTCGGATCGCCCTGAAATTTGAGGAGCCATCACCCGGTTATTTCGTATTCAGAGTGAGTCACTGGATGTTGATGCTGACGGCGTTGCAGGGCTTGCCATCGATCAGGATTGAGATGCCGGCATCCCCGCTTCCGGCCAGCTGCTGCGGGATTTGCAGCGCCACTTGATCCAGACCGACAAAGTCTCCCTGCACCTGTGCGTGTATTACCGGAAGAGTAACATCCCCTATCCTGGCGGAGACCGTTGTCAGGTCCATTCTACGATTGATGCCTGTTCCGTAAAGTACCAATATCACCTGGTCCTGGGGATTACTCAGATCGACCGGCACGGCTACGATCTTGTTGAGCGCCTGATCGAACCTGACAAGGGGTTCGTACGTCTGTTCATTATTTGCCTTGATGCGAAGTATGACGCCGGCAGGCAGTCCGTTTCCACTACTGTCGGCGGTGAAGATCCCCGGCGCCACTTTCGCAATTTGAAGCAGGCCATAGGACGTTTCTCCGGCTGCATTCGTCAGCCTGAGGACAGCCTGCCCAGGCGCTGTTCCATCTGGAACCACGAAATTGACCTGATTGGGTGAAACGAAGAAGAGTGGTGAAAGCCGTGATACTCCCAAATGATCAATGATTGTTAAAGTGGTTCCCGCCAGACTGGTTGGCAATGGGGTAGAATCTGCAATTACAGTCGCCGACGCAAGATTGGTCCCAAAGGTTGCGGTAATCGATCCGGCTGCAATTTCATCAATCCGGTAGCTGGCCGCAGAGACGCTGGCGCTCTGGGCGCAAAGTGCGTTTTTTCCATAGATCGTGATGACGCCGAAACCGGGAATACTGGTGTTTAAAAGCTGGCCGGCCGAAATGGTCGCATCCGGTGCATTTATGTCGATCTGGCTCTCTGTGGAGTATTTGATGCCATAGGTGCCGGCGGGCAATCCTTGAATTGAGAAAGAACCGCCTGTATCCGCCTTGATAACAACGACCTGACTGCAATCCGCATTGACGAAAGCCACCGGCTTGTAATTGTTGTTGTCGGCCGTCGCCTCGATCCTCATCGCACCGCGCCGGACATATTTAAAATACTGGCGCAGGTATCTGGTTCGCTGCCCCAAAACGATCTGAGGGTTATCGGGATTGCCATCGTTGATGAGATAGTATTTTCCGCCGTCGTCAGTACCGTCACTGAGTGGCCAGGCTATCGTGTACTGAGCCCAGGCCGAATTCCTGCCGAGCGTCAGATCCTGATATAGATCGTCAAAAGTCGCGCCGATCAGCTCGAGGTGGGCGGCTGTGATGCCATTTTGCAGGGCCCGCGATCCGATCGCCTCAGTGTTCGCTCCATTGGCGCCACCATAACGATGATATGAAAACTCTGAAAGGTAATCGAAGATTCCGGGGATTTGTATCATCTCATCGAATGATGAAATGGCATTGTTCATATTGGTGCTTGACGGGCCGATAAATTGCGGATTAAACCCGGCGACACGCAGTCGATTTCCGGCAGCGACGATCGCATTCCCGATCTGTGTTCCCGACCAGTCTGCATTGTCGTTTTCAAGCACCACCTCGATGGCATCCGGAGACCAACCGTATTTACTTTTAATATGTTCGAAGGTGGCCAGCATGAATTCACCATATTCTTCAGGGGAATCCTTATGCTCGAATGCAGATGGTCGAAAATCGACGTAATTCAGATTGATGTACAGCTTTTCTCCGCGATTGAAAGCGAGGCTTCTCAGTGGATTGACTACGGTTTCAATCGTGGCATCCATCTGTGAAAATTGAAAACCAGCCGGATTTAAGACTTTAGGGTCAATATTGTCGTTGATGATTTGATACCAGCTGTCTTTCCATTGCTGACGGCTGATCTGTCCATTTGTATATTGACTGAAATGATCGACAGGGTTTTCAGCGCCGCTGAATATTTCGAGTCGCACCCGATTGATCCCGAGGTCATTGATAGTCTGATCGAATAACTGATCCTTGTATTTCGGGAAAATCGCCGGAAACTCCAACTGTCCAGCCTGATCAGTGGCTTCCCATCCATTCATCATCTGATATGTGATATTTGGATTAATCGTGATGGTTGTCTGCTGCATCACGGAAGCACTGGATGCACAGGCAAGTGATATCACCGAAATCAGAGCAATCAATAGTACTGCCGATAAGATCTGTTTATTGATTGGGCTACGCATACTTAAACCTCAAGTAATCAGAAATGAATCTTCACCGAATGCCATGGATTGCTGAGTCATAAATACCAACGCATTCGATCTGTTTTCAATGTTACAGGACTTACGCGACCTGGGAGCGCTCCGCGCTGGCCTGCCCAAGATTCTGCGTAAGTCCTGTGTTATTTAATCTTCAACGACATGTTTTGTGAATTCCATCCTGTAATCGCGCCATCTGGCAGTATCGAATTCACCTGATTCGCTTAAGCACTCGACAGCGGCATAAGCCATTGCCAGTGCGTGATGTGTGTTGTCATGAGCGAACAGACCCTGACGTCCGAAGGTCAGAACGCGATCGAGTCCGGCAGCCCATTGATCGAGTTCATCGAAGTGATCTTCATACCCCTCGTGATAAATAGGATAGGCGTGGGAGAGGCGTTTCGTGACGACTTTGAGAACCTGCGATCGGACAGGCAATCCACACTTCGCCAGTGAGTCAAGGACAAGTTGCGAAAGCTCTTCGTCAGATGCCTGCCAGACTTCATCGCCGATATCGCACGGCAGTTCTCCGCAGAGCACTGTCCGGTCATCCGGTGCTGAAGTCGAGCTGTAGTTTTTCGGTTCGGACAGCCGCGTCAATCGAACTTCGCTTTCGGGAAAGTAATGAGCGTCGAATGGTGTGAACCGGTGTTCGGACAGCACCAGATAGATGAGCACCATGGCACGATATCTTATTTTTTCGCCGGAGTCTCTCACTCCAGATGGGGCGCCGGGATTGACCAGCCGGCTGAGCGCTGTAATCGGGATCGTCGACCAGACGTGATCGGCCTCGATCGATTCGATTCGACCATGGTGCTCAACATCAATTCGATGCGGGAGGCCGAGATGAATTTTCCGGACTGATGATTCGAGTCGCAGTTCGGCGCCGGCTTCCACAGCGGCGCCGGCGATTGCCCGGCTGATCTGTCCAAAACCATGACTAGGGTAGAAGAACCGGCCTGCTCCTGGAGGCTTCATACCAGGGACGCTGTTGAGCGCCTTGCGAACCATCTTGCCGATCGAACCGGAGGAGACGCGGCGATGAGCCTGAATCGCTGATAACTCTTCCGGGAGAACGCCCCAGATCTTGACGGCATATGGAAAATAGAAGTCGCGACAAATCGTCCGACCCAGGCTGCGTTCCAGCACGCTGGCGAATGTCTCGGGCTTTCTTCCGTTTGAATGCGGCAGGAACTTTTTCATCGAATCGGCGGCGACTCCCATTCCGAAAGAGAAGGGGAGCCCGAGCATCAGATCCACGGGCTTGAGCGGAAAGTGAATCCAGCGCCCGCGCAGTCGAATGCGTCCGTGTCGGGGTCGATCGAGAAGATCATCACCCAGCAGTTGCTTCAGATCGGCCAGAATTCGAGGTTCACAGGCTGGATGAAGGCGATGGCTTCCGTAATCGACGCTCACTCCGTCGAGTTCAAAGCTGCCTGAATTCCCTCCGACTTCCGATCGCTGTTCGAAGACGATCGGAGCCGCCTTTCCGCCGAGAGCCAGTCTCCATGCTGCGCCGAGCCCAGCCGGGCCGGCTCCGAGTATTGCCACGCGCGGACGTTTTAGATTGTTGGTTGTCATTTCAGATTAAACCACAAATGGTATGAATCGTTTTGTACGCCCGCGATAATCGTCATACCCGGTCAACGTCGCCGCCAGCATCTCCTCTTCACGAACAGCCTTCCACAAAATGAAAGGAGTCATCAGCACGACTCCGAGCACGAGCCATGAATTGAGGCTCAGTTCCAGTCCTGTCAGCAGAATCACGTCGCCGATATAGATCGGATGCCGGATGTACCTGTAGAGTCCATTCGAAACGACCTGCTGTCGCGAGAGCACCTGCGCCGTTTCAATGTCGGACCAGTTAGTCCCGAGTTGCAGCCTGCCCAGCAGGGCGGTGATCAGTCCGATCGTGTAAACAGCCGCTCCGATCAGACGCAGCATCGTCGGTGATGAGCTGATCGGTAGAATGTCTGGCAGCAGTGTCTGCACCAGAATCCCAAGTAAAATCAGGATCTTGACGGCCTTCATGGCTGTCACGACCAGACCGGCGGGCGGGGCTGCCTTTGGTGAGTCACCGGACCGTCTTTTCATGTATTCCCAGACCGCCTTGTGCAGGATCAGACCTGCCAGCAGATAAAGTCGTAACCAGATCATATCAATTCCGTATCGTCGCTTTTGGAGCCTCTTCTTCAAGTTGAGGCAGCTCATCGAATTCCCGTGGATTGACGCCGATCACTGCATTCGGATTGAAGCGACCGAGCCGCGTAGCGATCGCGTCTCCGAGCATTCCGATCAATACCAGCAGGAGCGCGCTCAAAAGGCCAAAGATGGACGAAGCCGAGATGTTCGGATCATGCGTCAGATCGATGATCATTTTGACTATGCCATAAATGAAACAGAGCAGCGCGATCGGAAGGAAGACGCGCAAGGGCCTAAACAGCATCGCCGCTCGCAGAATCAAAATTGCGAAACTGCCCGCATCCCAGGGGACGATCTTCGATTTTCCTTTTCGCTTGTGGTAATCGATCGGCAGGTAAGAGACGGCATAGTTGTCACAGAGCATGGCCAGCGTGATCGTCGTTGTGAAACTGAACTGGTTCGGCAGAATCGGGAAATACGGCATGACCATATCACGGCGAAAGACTCTCAGCCCACTGTTCAGATCGGGTATGTGAGTTCCCGAAACGTAATTTGCCAGTTTGCCGAGCACGAACTTGGCCGGGCGGCGGATGAGCGGGATATGAACTTCGTTACCTGTCCTTGCTCCGACGACCATGTCGGCGCGTTGCAGCTCGTCCAGCATGGCCGGCAGATACTTCACCGGATAGGTGCCGTCGGAGTCTGTGATGGCAATTATGTCGTATGTTGCTGCGGTGATGCCTGTTTTCAGTGATGCCCCGTAGCCGCGATTGCGCCGGTGACGGATGACTCGGGCCCCGCCTGCCTGTGCAGCCTGCGCCGTTTTGTCCGTCGATCCGTCATCGACGACCAGAATCTCGACCGCGTATCCGTATCGTTCAAGGGTTTCTCGCGCTTCCTGAACAACCGCCCGCACGGATTGTTCTTCGTTGAATGACGGTATAACAATGCTTAGTGCTTTATCCATTGATCTGTTTTGTTGTAATTGTTTCTGGCAGCCGCCAGCGCTGATGCTGCAATTTTTTTACAGACGAAAACCTCGCCTCCGCCCAGCGTGCCGGGGAAGACTTTGATTATTTCGAAGTCGCGATCAACGATCTCCCAGATCTCCGGGTGATATGCCTTGAGTTCGACCGGCAGCGTGTAGACCAGCCAGGTATTCTGATGGGATTTGCCGATCGCGTCCAGTTGTCTGCCCTCGTCGGCGACAGACCATTTCGGAGCGTAATAGCGGCCGTAATCCATGGCGGCAAGGCCGACGGCGACGACGGCGTCGCCGGGCTGTCGATTACGTTCGACAAATTCCCGCGCGCCGGTGAAGTCCTGTTTGGGCCTCATGTAATTGCGCGGAATTGTAGCGGCAGAGGCGCATATGATCAGGCAACTCATGGCCAGGCCGAGGGTGCCGGACAATCGTTCATTCGTTTTCCAGGCTGGATTGATCCGGCCGGCGAAATCGAGCAGCAGTCGTGGTGTTTCGATCGCACCGCGGATGACGATCAGCAGTCCGAAGCCCATTGAAAAGAAGAAGAAACGCGGCCACAGATTGTGACCGAGCAGGAGCATCGTTCCCCCGGCAAGGATGGCGGGCAGAATAAGGCTCAAACCCGCGCGAAGATCCCGCCGTGAGATGCTCAGCCATCCGATCCCGATCATTACTCCGCCCGCGAAGACGACTGCCGCGCCTGAAAAACCGATCCTCAGACTGCGCAGGCTTTCAGTGACAACCCAGAATGGATTGGTCCACTCGGACGGGAGCGAGACCTCGTGCAGGCCGGTGGCCAGAAATTCAGGCAGCGCCAGCGCATGCAATTGCAGCGTCAACGATCCGCACAGCAGCCATGCCACAAGTGGCCGCATGCGCAGGCGCGATAAGATTCCGACTTGTTCGGGAGTTGTGTTGAATATTGCTGTAACTGAAAGCAGGACGTGCGCCGCGGCTACGAAAGCCATGGTCAGATGAAGCCAGGCTCCGAGCGAAACGGCAAATGCATATCCGATCCAGTGTCGCCACCGGTCATGATCGAGCGCTTCAAGCCATAACCATGTCGCAAGGAGTGTGAAAAAGAGCAGGCCCATGTATCCGCGTGCGTTTTGAGAGAACCAGATATGATGGTAGGAAAACGTCATCAGACCACAGGCGAGCAACGCCCCATTCTCGCCGATCATTCGACGCCCCAGCAGGAAGAGGGCCCACAGGCTGGCGATACCGAACAGAACGGAAGGAAGACGCAACGCCCATGCGCTCTCACCGAAGATGTTGAATGAGAGCCGCCCCATCAGCGAATAGAGCATATGCTGATTCTGCGACGGGAATCTGGTCAGAATGTCGCCGATCGGCATGCGCACAAAATCGACGAGCGTTAAAACCTCATCGTGCCAGAGATCGGTGTCGAGTCGCCACATTCTCAGGCCGAGCGCCAGGATGCTCAATCCGATCAGGATCAGCACGGCCTTGCCCGTAAAGTATCTCTTCCGAAGCTGCCGCTCCGATCTTGTGAGAAGAGTAATTAAATGACTGAACAATGATGCCAGGATCAGCGCGATGCCATGGGCGGCGAGCATCGATCGAAAGAGAGTCGCTCCCCAGCCGAGCCTCCGCTCCGGATCACTGACAAGGGCAGCCTCGAGCACTCCACTATTCAGGATGACTGAAGCGACCACCAGCAAAATCCCCGCGCCAAGCAGAAATGGGTGGCGTATCACTTTTTTCGTGTCAGTCTGCAATTCGTTCTTCTCTAGTTTCTAGGATGAAAAGCGCGCATAAACGACATGCTCCTGGCGGACTGGCGAACGGCGCTTTCGGTCAACCAAAGCATTAGCAGCAACGTTCCCGAGGCTGTCAGAAGTTTCAATGGCAGGGATTCGACAGCCATGCACCAGATTAAGAATGTTGCGCCGATTGCCGCCAGAAACGGCCGAAACAACAATGCGAAGTGACGGCGTAATCCAAGCACTCTGCGCCCGAACCACCACGAGACCAGCCAGACTGTCACTTCCGCCAGGAGCAGCCCGACGGCAGCTCCGCTCAGGCCGTAGCGCGAGTATCCAACTGGCATAGTTGCCAGCGCCACAACCGTGCCGAGCGCAGAGGTCGCCATCTCGATGTTCTGCCTGCCCGCCGCGATCAGACCGAAACGATAGTGCCCGCTCAGCAGAGCCGCAAGACAGACACCGGCAAACCACCGCAGCGTTGTGCCGGCCGCTTCGAAAGAGCTGCCGTACACAATCACCATCGCCAGCGGCGCAAGCAGGAACCAGAGCATTCCTCCGATGACGCCAATCCACGAGATCGTGTGCAATGAACGATCTATCAGCACACTGAATGCCGCAGCATCCTCCTGCCATAAACGCGATAGCGACGGCAGCAGATTGAAGTAATAGAGCCAGACGAAAGTGTGCACGGCAATCAGAATTCTCAGGGCGCCGGCGAAATACCCGACGTCAGCTGAGGCTGCGATTAGTCCCATTATCAGTGTCGAGCCGATAAACCGAACCACCCAGAACATCTGTCCGAGTCCAATCGGGATGCCTTCGCGAATCAATTTTCCGGATATGAGATGAATCCGTCGGATGAATCCAAACCTATTCAGATAGATGACAGAGCAGAAGATGGCCGTACAGCACACGCCGGCGATCTCAGCAATAGCCGCATACCAGATCTGATCCGGCGTGCGAACGAAAACGAAAATGACGATAGCGAAGACGGCCTGTCTGATCAGTTGCGCCGCCGCAACGGTCCCCATCATGTCGTGCCCCTGGAAAACCCATTGCAGCAAGAGCGGCAAGGCCAGCAGGCTCGCTCCGTAGAGCAGCAGCAATTGCGTGACGACGATCGAATGATCGATCATGAACGCAAAACCAATCAGAGCCGCGTAAGATGCGATTGAGAGAATCAGGCGCGCCACCACGATCTCAGAGACCAGATCTCCCGTCTTCTCGGGAGCTTTTGCGATTTCACGGGCCCCATAAGGACCGAATCCCTGTTCGACCAGCAGGCTGGCGCAAAACAAGGCAGCGCCCGCATACTCAAGAAAGCCGAATCGCTCGGGACCTGACACTCGGGCCAGATACGCAAATGCCGCGAATGTCAGCAATTTACTCGTCGCTTCGGCTCCGGCCAGCGAGAGAAAGTTTCTAACCAGTTTCATTCAGATTGTTTCGCTGAAGAAGGAAGAACCGGGAGCGCGATTCTGGGATTGCTCTGTTCATAACTGGCGCGCTCGCCGAACGGCAACGGGAGCGGTCGACTCCATACCTTCGCTCCGACCATCGCGCGAACCAGTTGAGCCGGCTGAAAGGTGATGCTTGGCCAGAGGAAGATCTCGTTCGTGCAATAACAGTCCCTGGCGCTGATCGACGCACGCAGTCGTTTCGCCTCTTCCGAAAACCAGATCTCCCTGAAGCTTTTTTGACGCAGGTTGCCGAGCGGTTTATGAACTTCGCAGACGCTCACGTCTCCATTCGAATAGATGACCGTGCTTAAGACCCCTGCCCGGCACGGAACCACCTGGCGCTGTTCCTGCGCTGTTTTTACCTTTGCCCACTGGAGCATCGGTTCGACGATGCTGCCGTAACGGCTCTCTTCGCGCGGAGCCCACAATCGCTGGACATAGCTGTACAGCTTTTCGTACTCCTCCAGTATCGGCCCCTGGAGCGACGGGTTCTTGCGATCACCGCGAATCAAAGCCAGATTATGATGCGACATCTGCGGACATCGATCATAGAGATACGTCGTCAACCGCCTGATCTCATCCATGTTTTCGTGCGTTGCCGTCGAGATCGAATGAATCTGCAGTCGTGGATCTTCTTTCTGCAATTCAGCCAGAGCGTCGTATGTCTGCATCGCGTGTTCGAAGGCGCCCTGGGCGACTCGAAAACGGTCGTGATATTCCTGCATCCCATCGAGCGACAGCTCGATCGCGAAGATCTTGAGGTCGGGTTCCTTCAGGGTTTCGCGGATCTGTGTAATCGTCTTGTCCGTGTACCAGCCATTCGACGGCACATAGATCTCCTTCACTCCGTTTTGCCGGATGAATTGCCGGCAGATCGCTCCGAATTCCTTGCGCAGAAAAGGCTCGCCGCCTGAAAGATTGAGGTTCTCGATCGGCCCGAGCTCTTCCGACAGCGCGACGATCTCTTCGTATGTCAGATCGTCGCGGCGATTCAGATTCTGCCAATAGAAGCAGTGCTCGCACTTCATGTTGCAGATCGAATTGATGAAAAGGATTACGAATGGCGGTGAAGGGACTTCAGGAATCCCCAGGTTCTGCCATTGCAGTCGAAGATGCTTTGAGATGCGTGGTAATAATTCCATGGTGAGTAGAAAGTAATAAGTTGAAAGTAGAAAGACAGAGTCTTCCGATGGGACACAAGACCCACTTCAATCCACGACTGCGTTTTTGACGATGCGCCCCCAGCGGCGAATCGTCAGGTAACGGTCAAGGCTGCCGTCAAGCGCCTTGCCGAAAAGACCGATCTTTTGCAGGTAATAAACATCGATGCGGGGCAGTTCGTGCAAAAGCTCCGATGATGCGCGTCGGAGCTGCGTTGTGCAGGCAGCCGTGAATTCGCTTCGAACGATGTCATCGACTGTCTCGCTGCGGTACCCGAACGGGAATGCAAATGTCGTGACGCTGCAACCGGCCTGATCTTCGATCTCATTGCGGGAACCAGCGATCTCTTCGCGAGCCCTGGCTGAGTCGAGCCGTCGCAGGTCCGGGTGCGTGCACGTGTGGGCCCCGATTTCGATTCCCGCGTCAACCATTTCGCGAACCTGAACCCATGACAGCATCCTTTGATTACCAAGTCCCTCGGGCGGAGGGCCCCAGTCGTTTATACCTTCGATGTGCCGGCTGATCAGATAAACCGTGGCCGAAAATCCATGTCGCGAAATGGCCGGCAGGGCGGAAGACACGAAATTTTCATACCCGTCATCGAAAGTCAGTACGACTGCCCTTGCCGGCCATTCGGCATGAACTTCGCGGTGCGTCAGCGCCTGCTGCAGCGAGATTCCGCGATATCCGGCATCCGCAATTGCAGCCATCTGATCGGAGAATTGCCGGGGCGAGATCGATATGACCGAACCGCTGGCATCGATCGAATGCCAGGTCAGTATAGTCAGCCCGTTTTCGCTCACCTGCGATTACCTTCATATATCGTATCAGCCACTGTATCTTGATGCTTCGCGGGAGACTGTTCGGAGTTTTGAGTAGTCGCTCCGCCGGCGATGTATCCGATCATCTCGCCTAAAGCCCATCCAGTTAGGAGAACAAAGACTATCGGGATGATTCGCAGCATCTCTTGCATTGTCCGTCGCTGACGGCGCATATGTCCGAAGACCCGAACTGTCAGCAGGAAGGGCAGCAATACCGTGCCGGCTGCAAATGCATATCGACGAAACCGGCTCATCAACGCTGTGCGCGTTTCAGCGAAAACGACGCCCCATTCGATCCGCTCGAGATACGCCTGTTCGAATCCGATTGCAGGGCGCTGCTGATAGACGACAAGTCGAGGATCGAGATAGAGCTCTTCACCACGCGCACGGAGCGCCCAATGGACGCTCGTTTCATGATATCCCGAGCGCCAGATCTCGCTCACAGCCATCAGAGCCTGGCGCTTGTATGAAAGATTGACGTCCGAAACATATTCAGCAGTCCCGGCCTGCAACGGATTTCCGTATCTTCCGAAATCGCAGTAATAGAGCGCCCAATTGATCGAGCGATCGACACTGTTGTCGATGGCGCCTCCGATAACGGCAAAAGGTCGTTCATGCGCCGCGATGATCTGCCGGACCCAGTCTTCGGCGGGCACCGCGTGATCTTCGGTCATCGCAATGATCGTTCCCTGAGCAACCGCCAATCCCCTGGCTCGCCGGCGATCGTAGAGATCATGTTGCCGCAGCTTAACATCGGCATCGTCATCAAAGAGAAATGTAACTTCCTGAAACTCGCTTTTGAGGGCTTCGATTTCGATCGATCCGGCATCGTAGGGCACTATCACCTCTGTTTGCCGGTCTATCTGTTTCATGATCGCGCTCAGGCACCGGCGCAGCGACTCAGCGCCGCTGACGATAGTGATGATGATTGAAAGACGAATGTTCAATGGCGCTTTCTCTTCACAGTTTGCTTTCGCTTGCCGTCGAACTCGGGGTATTGCCGGCCGGACGTTCAAGATGATGAAGAATTGTTCCCAACACGAAACTGAATCCGCAATACCAGAAATAGATCCAGTGCAGCGGGACGACACGAAGCGCGAACAGCCAGCCGGATCGTCTGGCGAAGAAGCGGTAGAAATCCAGATTGATCGCCGTGACGGTAAGAAACAAGCCGAGCGGAATCAGCCAGAGCCAGGGATTGAAAAAGCCTGGCAAAATCGAAAGCAACGTCAGCCCGCTCAGCGCCACGCTCAGCCTTTGTGCGGGCTTTACGTTGAGGGTATTTGCCATGGCGCCGGCGCGCAGCATAAGTCGCGTCCACGGAACGCCGCGATCGAAGATATCGGTCCTGCATAAACCGATCAGCGTCCATCGTTTCAAATGTTTGGCCTTGATTTGGCTGTCGAGCAGAATGCGATGGCCGGCGGCGCTGACCCAGGTGCCGAGTTCAATGTCCTCGATTGCCGGTCGCCGATACCGTTGCTCGTCGAAACCGCCGAAACTCAGAAAAATATCCTTATCCATCGCCCCGCACCCGCTCCAGAATGTATTGATCGGCCCGTCGCTCTGCTGGTGAACGTAATGATGAAAGAGGTTCTTGTACTGGGACAGGAAGTTCGGCTCGGCCGGAGATTCGTCGTACGACCCGATCACCGCGGCGACGGCAGGCTCAGCCACGAAGATTTCGGAAAATCTGGAAAGGACATCGCTTTCGACACATACATCCGCGTCGATGAAGACCAGATATCTGCCGGCAGCTATTCGCGCACCATGGTTCCTCGCCCGCGCCGGACCGACCGGTCCTTCGATCCGCACGTATCTGAAACCGGAATCTTCAACGATCGCCTGAATCGGTTCCGTAGATCCGTCATCGACGACTATCACTTCATAATCCTGATATTCCGATCTTGAGAGCGAAGTCAGGCATTTTTGCAAAAAGCCTGTCGAGTTATAAACGGGCACGATCACTGAGAGAAACGGCCTTGCTATATCGCCCACGTGAACTTCCTCTACTGTTGAATCGAACACTTCAGCTTGCATGCAGGTCGACGTTCTTTTTTCAGCGGCAATTCATCTTTGCCGGCGCAGATGGGCTACCTGATTGTAGATCTTGCCGATGCTCCAGCCGATCAGACCGCCTATGACAAATCCATACAGTAATCCGATAAAACTGCCGAACCAGGTAACCGAGTATCCGATCAGATAGTTCCCGAGCAGTGAGAGGTGCGCACCGACATTGGGACCGCCTCTGATCAGCAGCCATGCTGTCATTCCGAAAAGCCCCAGGCCTCCAATCAGGCCGCAAACGATTGCCAAAGCCGTCGCCTGAATTCTGGCCGTGACGCGGCTCAATTCCATACTTTCGTCATCTATTTTCGTCATGATTCAAACCTTGTCCAACATATCGCGGCTCGCTTTTGCTTCGGCCGTTCGGCGTATGATGTATCCGTATGAGTCTATAATCCAGTTTCTGCATACGGCGATCAGGTATCCAAGAATTAAACCTCCGATTGCCCCCTGCACCATGACCAGAAATGCCCCGGTCCAGGTGACCTGATATCCAAAAAAGAAGTTGCCCAACAATCCCAGCCTGGGCCCGATGACCGGCCCTCCTTTGAGCAGCAAAATCACTGTTGCCAGAAACAGCAGCACCCCGGTGACCGAACCCAGCGAAACACCCAGAGCCAGCGGATCGAGCCTTGCGAATGTCTCGACTATCAACTCGTCGGCATCCGAAACCGGAACCGTTACTTTCTGAGGCACCATTCGATCACCCGTGCCGGCAGGTGTTTTGGCTTCCTCATGGTACTCCATTTCAGTGTTGACCGACCAGACATCATTATTCTCTCCGACGATATTGCGCGCCGCATATACCGCCGTCAACATGGAATGATCCTGATTGTTATACCGGTGCAGGCCGTTTCTGCCGACCGTCTGCAGATTCGACAGTGTTTCCAGATAATGCTGGATCGTGTCCAGATTCTCCTGATATCCCTGATCGTATACCGGATAGGCTTTCTTCATTCTGACGACTGTGCCGTCTTCGATCTCATCGGGCTCGATCAGGCCGATCTGCGCGCATTCCTTGATCCCGAGTTCGATCAGCCGTTCGTGTGACCAATCCCATTCCTCATCTTTTTCCCAGAGAAAATATTCAAGACCGAGTGAAGAACGTGACGCATCGGGAACCATCTCGGGACTCCAGTTTTTATAGTTCTGAATCCGGCCCATTTTGACGTCCGGTTCGTGAATGTAGATCCAATTATCGGGGAAGACAGCCTCGCGTTTGGCGATCAGAACAACTGTCAGATAATCACGGTACCGCAGCATATTGGCTGCCGCCAGAACGTCGTCCGGGGGCAGAGGATCGAGAGAATGAATCAGCTCGCGCAACGGCATGGTCGAAATGAAGTGATCGGCGCCGAATTCAACCACCTCGCCTGACGAAGTCCGGCCATAGGCGCTCTCGACCCGCCCGTGTTTGTGTCGAAGCCTCTCGACGCGAACTCCGCTGATAGTCTCGTGCCCGCGAGCGGCCAGCAGATCGCGACAGTGCTCCCACATCATCCCCGGTCCCAGCCGCGGATAGTTGAATTGATCTATCAGAGTGGTTATGACCTGACCGTCTTCGGTCCTGGTGGCCCCCAGCAGAGCGCTTCGTATCGCTTCACGAAATGATAGATTCTTGATTCTTTGAGCCGCCCAATCGGCCGAAATCTCGTGGCAGGGTATCCCCCATACCTTTTCAGTATAAGTTTTGAAGAAGATACGATACAGCCGCTCGCCAAAACGGTTGATGACCCATTGCTCGAAGTTTGTCTCGTCACCTTGCGGGAAAAACTGCGATTTTGCATAACTCAAGCCGATCATAAATGCCTCGACCGGTCCCAGCCCGGCCAGTGCATTGGCCGCCTTGAGAGGGTAGTCGAAGAATTTCTGCCGGTAGTAGATGCGCGACAGCCGAGGACGAACCAGAAAGTCCTCGCGCAGGATCTCGTCCCATAATTCATTGATCAACGGCACTTTCGAGAAGAAGCGGTGACCTCCGATGTCGAATCTGTACCCTTTGTAATCGACCGTTCTGGAAATACCGCCAACCAGATTGTCAGCCTCCAATACGGTCGGTTCCAGGCCGAGCTTCGATAACTCGTAGGCTGCCGTTAATCCAGCCGGCCCGGCACCCGTTATCAGCACTCGTGACATGTTTTATTGCCTCCTACTATCTTAACTATATCCATTTTTATAATACCCTGGCCCTGGGCACACTTCGGCCAGTACATGACCATAAAGGAAACCTCATGTCGAGGCAGCATTCTCAATGTGACACCCTTCTCTTATCGATGTCTTGATTTCGCTCTATTGTCGAAGGGGTTTCGGGGCTAAGATCTGTCTGTCATCCTGCTATTTCATAGATGTGACAGTTGGCTTCAGGTCGATCATTTGGAACATTTCGCTGCTTGCAATTATCATATTTCTTAAAACTGGGATAACGATATGCTGATCCCCGAGCGTTGATCTGTTCTTGTCATAATGCTTATCATTTTCATTTAGAAAACACCAATAGGACCTTAAAAAGCCACTTTGCATCAGACTGCTATGCTTAAAGGCAATTAAGGTCAACCTGATTTATCAATTTTTGGTATTACAAGAATCGTCAGCTGCGTAAAAAATCGAGATGATAAGTGTCCAACATTAAAATTGAAGTGACTGAGCTTGTCGTCAAAGCAGTTAATGTCCAAGTGTCGATTTACCCAGTGAGGCAGTTCGGGGAACGGATCCTTGTGACGCCGCACACTCTAACTCAACTCTAATTTTAAGTCAATAAATGGCTCAGATCAGTGCTCGTTCTATCTATTAATATTATGCAAACTGCATATCCTGACGCCAGAATAAATGGAGATTCTGCAATTCCGATTGACTGCGGCTTGACAGGCAGGCCATCGGAGTAATATCTGGTCTATCCAGATCTATTTAAAGATGAAATAAGAGAGAAGAAAGGAATATCGTGTCTATGGACAAGATTGGAACTGTTTCCGGCCAACCTGAAGGTGTCAAACCGTTACCGCTTGGGGAGTTACTGGAGTTGGGGCGATGGAATACGCCGACAATATATAATGGATGGGAGCAGATCACGGCCGGAGATCCAGGACGCGATGGATTCAATCTTGAAGAGACGAAAGATTTTATGCCTCAGATGGGGCCGATGGTCGGTTATGCGGTGACACTGATCTGTCAGCCAGGTGAGCGAAGATACCGCGAGAAGAATCCCAATGCCTGGAGCGAATATCGCCGGTATATCGCGGGGATTCCCGGGCCAAAGATCGTTGTCGTGCAGGATCTGGACAAACCCGATTATGTCGGATCGTTCTGGGGCGAAGTGAATGCCAATGTCCACAAGGCTCTTGGGTGTGTGGGTGCGATCGTTGACGGGTGCATCAGGGATGTCGACGAGATGACTGCGGCGGGTTTCAAGGCGCTCGCCAAACGGCTCTGCGTCGGTCACGCCTGGTCCTGGCCAGTCCGCTGGGGATGCGAGGTCGAGGTTTTTGGCAGGAGGATCCATCCCGGGCAGTTGATTCATGCAGACAAACACGGATTTCTAGCCGTCCCTTTTGGAGAAGAACAACGTCTTCTTGAAGCAGCAAGGATGATGGACACCAATGAATGCCGGACTGTGATCGAAGCAGCGAGGGATTGCGTCGGAAAGTCGCCAGACGAGATCGTCGATCATCTGAATGAGGCTTCAGCCCGTTTCAGACAGAACATTCACGATTTTTTCAAACGAAGGGTGAGTACTTTGTAAACTAAATTTTCTTGTATTCAAGACTGGAAAAAAGTTAATCGCAGAGGCCGCGGAGATAGGCAAAGAATTTAATCGCAAAGGCCGCAAAGGGGGCAAAGATTTACAGGGAAGATCAGTGTTCGAATTATATCCAGTGGGCAATAATCCGGATATTCATATCACCAAAAAATCTTTGTCCCTTTGCGGCCTTTGCGATTAATTCTTTGCCTCTTTGCGGCTTTGCGATTAATTTCTTCCGGACTTAAATGCCAGAAAATTTAGTTTACAGAGTAGTGAGTTTTGAATAATGCCGGATGAGGACCAATCTAAATGATGAATAATCGCAATTATAAGTGGTGGGTCGTCGGTATGCTCTGGTTCGTCTGTTTCTTCAACTATGCGGACCGCCAGGCGATCTTTTCGGTCTTTGAGCCGATCAAGGGCGAAATGGGGTTGTCTGATACGCAACTCGGGATCGTAGGCGCATCATTTATGTGGGTATACGCGGCTGCTGCGCCGCTGGCAGGATTGATCGGCGACCGTTTCACGCGCAAGACGCTGATTCTGGGGGGGCTGATCTTCTGGTCTCTGGTCACAATCTCGACGGCGTTTGCTCAGAATTACACCCACCTCGTCATCATCCGAGCGCTCGAAGGTTTCGGCGAGGCATTTTACTTCCCGGCTTCGATGGCGCTGCTCAGCGATTATCACGGGCATGAGACCAGGTCACGGGCAATGGCGATTCACCAGTCCAGTGTGTATGCAGGGACGATCGCCGGCGGTTCAGTCGCCGGGATAATGGCCGATATGTATGGCTGGCGTTCGAGTTTCTATCTCTTCGGCTGGTTCGGAGCGATACTCGGCGTTGTTCTGATCTTCATGCTCAAAGAACCCGTACGCGGTCAGTCAGAGCGTGACGAGGCCGTTGAAAACACCCACGCTGCGCTTGACCTGAAGCAACCCGAACTGCTTTCGTCGATGTGGGAGATCCTCAAAACCCCGATGGTGCGAATTCTGATCGTTGTCTTCGTCGGAGCAAACTTCGTCGCCATGATCTTTCTGACATGGATGCCGACCTATCTCAAACGGACATTTCAAATGAGCCTCTCGATGGCCGGGGTGAGCGCGACGATCTATCTGCAGATCGCCTCGGTTCTGGGAGTCATCACAGGAGGCATCCTGGCTGACAGGCTGCGAAAGAAGCGCATCGGCGGACGGATGATGGCCCAGGCGCTGGGTCTTCTGGCCGGAGCCCCGTTCATCTTCCTGACCGGTTGGACGCTTTCGATCCCGGCTCTAGTGCTGGCCATGATCGGATTCGGGTATTTCAAGGGGATGTATGACGCCAACATCTGGGCATCACTGCACGATGTCGTGAGGCCTGAACGCCGGGCGACGGCAGTCGGATTGATGAATTCGATCGGATGGCTCGGAGGCGGTCTGGGTTCCTATGCGATCGGTGTCGCCGGACCGATCTATGGCATGAGCGCCAGCCTGAGCGCCAACTCCGTCGTCTACCTGCTGGTCGGCACCGTCATGGTGCTCGGGATTCGGGCCTATATGCGTGGCCCCAATCTGATTGCCAGGGAGGCTTAAACGCCAGGACCGTCATTTGATTTCGCGGGTGTATTCCGGCTCGATGTTTTCAAAGAAGAGCCCCTGGAACTGCCCCGGTTTGAGCGCCGGCAACTCCAGTTCGAAACTGTATTCCCTGTCGGGGCTGATCAGTGAAAGATCGGCATAAAATCCGACGAATGAGCGTCGGTAAGCCTGGATTGACGAATAGGCTTTGGTCAGCGCAATGGTTCGACCGTCGATCTTTAAGCTCACCTGCAAGGCGTCATCGGGCTCGGCTATTTGAATGAAAAGCAACAAACGCTCAGGCGCGAGCCAGGATGTCCGGAAATCCTCGGGCGTCCATGGGATGGGCCAGCTTTTCTGCCTCTGCGCCAACTGGTCGAAAATGCGGCGAGGGACCGAGAATGTTCCGCGGAGCAGGCCGCCGGCGAAGTTCGGATCGTAGCCACCGATCTGCTGCAGGCGACCGAACGGCGCCCCTCTGAAAGTGACTTTTGCTTCGATCATTCGGTCTCCGGTCATCGAGAATGCGACTGTTCTGTCATTGACGCGGACCACACGGACGTTGGCCGGTCGCGGCAGCAGGATGTTGAGAGTCACTGAAGCACCGGCCTCGCCGCGCACATCGGTCAGGTTGAGAGTCCCACCGATCAGATCTGCCTTGCCGGGGGAGTTGAAAAGCTGCGGACCCTCGGAACCTGCCGAGTCCGGCAGCAGTTCCAGCGCCAGCGCCGATCCTCCAGCCATTTCGATCGAGATCTCATCGCCGAAAGTCCAGTATCCCGCGCCCGGTTTGCCAACCAGCCTTCCTTCAACCGGATCGATCTCCCGCAACAGATATCGCCCCTGTCGCTTCAGGCCGATTGTGTCGTCGAGGACGAACTTCGCATTCATCCTTCGCGCGTTCGGGTTAAAAAGAAAGACGAATCCGCGATCGTTGAGGACAGCAGATGTCCCGTCGATTCTGCCCATGGCCGGCTGGCCAATAATCGTCCGCGTATGCCGCAGGTACTCCCTGTTCTCGTTCGTCCAGCGCAGCCATCCGCGAAACCATGCCTTGTCCCGCTCCGAAAAATGGCTGTACTCGGCTTCGTCGCGTGCGGGGATCATGTTGATCACATTGTTCCATCCGCCGGTGGCGATAGATGAGAGGACAGAATAACGCCACCCCAGGTAGTCCCAGTCTCGCGTCCGAAAACGCGCCGGAAAATCGTCAAGGTTCGTCTTCTTCTCGGGCATCTCGCCGTTGTCATCGAGGCGCGGAGTCTGATGAGTCATAAATCCGGGCATGATCTCGCTCGGCGCGAAATCGTAGTTGCGATAACGCCAGGCCGTATAACGCTGCCTGTCGGCCGAGACGCGGTCGAAATGCAGATCGGGAAAGGGAGTGAAGCTTTCCGGCTGTTCATCGTGATAGGTCGGATGCGGATAACTGCCCGCCAGCCACGACCACGGGCCGTAGAGGTGATAGGCCTGGCGGCCGTCGATGACGATGTCGGGAACACGGAGGCGCAACTCCTCCATGACTCGCCGCCAGCCGTTCCACTGAGCGTAACGGCCGGTACCGGCGAAATTCAGGAAAGTGTGATCGAATGCGTAGCCGGTGATTCCGGTCCTTTCGCGGAATGCGACGAGCGTATCGATCAGCCAGTTCTGAAATGAGCGCACCCCGAGGTCGGCGAAGCGCTTCTTCGCCTCAGGTCCCGCCGGCACAAGCCATTCAGGATTCTGCGTGAAGCCCAGGACAGGATAGACGTAGGCGACAAGCCCAATCCGCTTCGATCGCGCGTAATCGAGCATCTCCCTGACCGTCGGAGGGAGATCATCCTTTCGCGGGTCCCATTCGTTCTTCCTGATTTTCTGTCCGAGCCCCAGCCAGAGCAGGTTCTCCCAGCCCCAGTTGTCCGCGCTTTCCCGTCGCAGTGAAACCTGAGAATTTGTCGGTGCGAACAGTGCGTGATCTGCGCCAAGCTCGGACGCGCGGTCGAGCAGGCGTTTGTACTCCGACCGCCCCTCAGCCGTGCCGATGTCGATCTGGTAATCGTTAGCGCACCACCCGACGAACAGGTTGAGGGGTTTTACAGGTTTGTAGAGCAGAAACGCGCGCACCATTTCGGTGAATGCGGCGACCTCTGCTTCATCCATTCCCGGCGCGACCGGCTTCGGATTAATCTGCCACTCGGGGACCATCTCGGAGTCGAGACGCCTTCCGGTCAATCTGTATGGAGCAATCAATCCACGATCCGTGACGTATGGGCCATCCTCCGTCTTCCAATCCATATCGGGTTGATAGCCAATCAGGATATCGTTTTCCTGACGCATCACGCGCAGGAACGGGTTCTGCACTGCCATCAATAGACCGCGCGATCGGTCGAATCTCAAACAGCCGCCATAGTCGCCCGTGCCGAGGTTCTGGCGGGCGCGATTGATGACATACAGATCATTCACATTCTCAGCAGGCCTCAATTCGAGGATATTTATTTCATTAAGACGAAATCTCTCTGTCTTGCCAGCTTTGATGATCAGCTGTTTGCTGACGAATCGCCATTCCGGACGCAGTTCATAGACGATATCCAGGCTATAGGGTGAGGATGCCCAAGTATAGACAACGCGCTGATTATCGACCTTTCGCGACGGGGCCTCAAGGTCAATACTGTTAATCACCTGACCGTCGATGACGACCGAGAATTCATCTCTCGCGAACCCATAGACGTCGCCGGTTGTGACATCCGTCAGCGAAGTAATTCCGCGATCGCCGAATTCGGCCTTGATTCTGGCTGATGAGATCGTCAACGGTTCGGCCGCACAGGCCATAAACGGGATGGATGCCACAATCACCAGGATTGAGAAAAGTTTAGTCATGTCGATTCTTCGAATTGATAATACCGGGAAAGAAGAGAGGGAAATAATCCACAAAGGACACAAAGCAGACACAAAGGATGATGAAGCAATCCCGGGAATCTGGCATCAGAAAAATTTCGTGATTCTTTGTGTCCTTTGTGGATTATTTTCTTCGTGTTTCTTAGTGGATAAAATTTCTCATCACATGGTTATTTCAGCGGTTCGAGCCGTGCCGGGACGTGCTTGTGCCATGGAGTTCCCGCCAGAAAGTCCCTGTCTTCACTGGCCGTCAATTCATTGAGCGAGACTCCGACGCGCATAATCACTCCGTCTCCAGCGTCGTAATCCAGTCCGAGACCGTTCGGCAAAGAAAGATGGCCCGGTTGCAGAGTGTCCGTGATCTCGATGACGACGTCCGCGCTTCCGCGACGCGTGCTGAGTCGCGCGGAGTCGTCGGCCTTCAGTCCGAGATTGGCTGCATCCTGCGGATGGATATGCAGAAGTCCGGCGTGACTTTTCTTTCGCCAGTCGGGATTACGGATGATGGTATTGGCGCTTTCCGACCGGCGCTCACCTGCTGAAAGAACGAATGGATAATCGGGATTGCGTTGAAGAGGCTCAGTCGCCAGTTTCTGTGTTTCGGCGATCATCTCAGGAATGGCGAGGTTGATTTTGTTATCGGGCAGGCGCACGCGACTCCAGCTGTCCTCATACTCATCTTTTGCGAAGATGACACCGGACGGATTGTCGAGTATCGCATCAAAAAGGCTTTCTGCGGCTGTGAACTGATCGCCAGTAAAGCCGGCGCGCCGAGCGGACAGGGGATTGGCTTGCACGAAGAGATGACAGGCCGCCCATAGAACCGCCGCCGAAGCTGCCCCGTTCGGCAAGGTCGGGCCGAGAGTCCGGTAGAGCACGACGGGAGCAAATTTCGCAATCACCGGATTGGTCGCCATGGCATTCATGAATTCTCTGGCGAACACCGGACGTCCTTGTTGAGCGGCCGCCTTGAGCGGTGCGATATCCTCGTCCGTCAGTTCTCCCAACGCTTCCACGATTCGGGCGTGGATCTCCGGCTCAGGCAGCGTACCGGGAGGCGAATCGAAAACCGGACGCCGCAGGTGGAATCCGTTTTGAGGAAACTCAATGTTGAAATAGGATGCCTCGTACTTCTCGTACTGGGTCGGCGCGGGCAGAACGTAACTTGCCAGTCTTGCAGTTTCAGTCATCGCCACATCGATGACGACCAGGAGGTCAAGTGAACCGAGGGCCTCACGCATCCGTTGGCTGTCGGCCAGGGAATGGACTGGATTCGCGCTCTCGACGATCATCGCCCGGTATCGCCTTGGATGATCAGTCAGAATCTCATCCGGTATGATATTACATGGAACGAGTCCGCTGATAATCCGCGCGCCGGCGACGGGGCTGCGTTTCTCGGGTTTTTCGCCGCTCTCCCTGCTTATTCCGGCGCCCTTGTTGAGCAGGTTCAAAGCTACGAAAGGGACCAGCGCATAGTTCGTGCCCGGCCGTCCGAAGTTCCCGGTGAGCAGCCAGATCATACGCTGCAGATAACTGCTCAGCGTTGAATGGATCGACATCTGCATGCCGAGGTCTTCCATCATTGAAACGCTCTTCGCCTGCGCGATCCGCCGTGCAGCAGCGCGCAGCAGGTCCTCAGGCACTCCACAGGCTTCGGCGTATCCGGCGACGGGAATCGACGCCAGTAGCGGCTCGATCTGATCCAGCCCCGTCGCATGCTCGGCCAGCCAGTCTCGCGCGATCAGATTCTCCTGCACCAGGATTCCCGCCAGAGCGGCCAGACACCATGCGTCCGTGCCTGGAATTATCGCCAGATGATAGTCGGCCAACTCAGCCGTCTCGCTTCGCCTCGGGTCGATCACGATCAGCGACCGGTCCGGATCTTTGGCGATTTGCCGCAGAATCACCCGCGCGCGATTGAAGCCGTGGGATTGCCACGGATTTTTGCCGATGAAGATCGCCACTTCGCAATGCTCGAAGTCGCTGTGCATTCCCGTCCCCATCATCTTGCCCTGGACCCAGAATTCTCCTGTCTTCTCCTGCGCGAGAGCATTCGAACGGAACTTCGATCCGAGCGCCTTGAGCACGCTGTCGGCATAGGTCCCTCCAAGATGATTGGCCTGACCGCCGCCGCCGTAGTAGAAGATCGATTCGCCGCCATGCTCATCTCTGATCAGGCCCAGTTTATCGGCGATCTCGGCGATCGCCGTCTCCCAGTCGATCGGCTCGAACGTCCCGTCGGGACGCCGGCGCAAGGGGCTGGTCAGCCGGTCGGCCGCATTCTGGTAAAAATCGAGCCGCTGCGGCTTCTCGCAAGTATACCCTCGGGAGATCGGGTGCGCCTTGTCGCCGCGGATGCGCGCAATGTGTCGCGGTTCGTTTTCGTCGAGTTGGACTTCGATTCCACAGTTCAGGCTGCACAGGATGCATGCGGTCTTGTGCCATTGGGATGATTTCTCGGTTTCGTTCATGTTTGCCCTCGACTCCTCAAAATCAGAAGATGCGAAATTCTTCTGGCCTGATTACTTTCAAAACCAGAATATTATAAACTTTTCAATCTTAATGGCCACAAAATAGTAACTTATGTTACGCGGGGAAAAAGACCGGAAAAGTTTGTGTGGTGCCGCAAACCCCCGAAGGGGGGGGGGGGGAGCCAGCCGGGGGGGGGGGGGGGCGGGGGGGCGGGGGGCAACCCGGGGCCCGCGGGGGTCTTCTTCCCCCCCCACCCCCGGGGGGGGGGGGGGCGCTCCCGCCCGGGCCCCCCCCCCCCCCCCCCGGGCCCCCGGCCAACAAAAGGGGTTGAAAAACCCAAACCAAACCCAGACCAATTTAAAGGACTCTTCTGCGTAACATCAGTTAATAACTATACTCTCACTTCAGGAGGTCAATCACTCGCCATGACATGCAAAAGACGGTATCTCAATCTGGTCCTTATTCTGGGGCTCATTCTGAGTTTCACGACCGCTTTGACGGCACAGACCGCAAAGAGGCCGCTGAAGCTGGATGACCTCGCCCGGCTTCGTGATGTCCGCGATCCGCAGGTCTCGCCGGACGGCAAATGGGTCGCCTATGTCGTTTCCGGCATCGATGTCAAAGAGGACAAGAGCGTCTCGCACATCTGGATGGTCAGTTACGACGGAAAGGCCGCGCGACAGATGACTTCGGGCCTTGAGAGCGAGTCATCCCCTCGTTGGAGCCCCGATAACCGGTATCTTTCGTTCACATCATCCAGAAAAGGTCCGGTAAAAGGGAATCAGGTCTGGTTGCTGGATCGAAACGGCGGAGAGGCCATTCAGTTGACCGGCGTCAAGGGTCGCCTTCAGGGCTACGAATGGTCACCCGATTCGAAGAGACTGGCTCTGGTCATCGGCGATCCGGATCCTGATGCCGAGAATGGCGAAAATGCTGCTGGAGATGGCGCTCCCGCCAAACCAAAGGTTCCCAAACCGATCGTCATCAATCGATACAAATTTAAACAGGACGGCCAGGGATACCTGCTGGCGAATCGCCATTCTTACATCTATCTATTCGATATCGAGACGAAGAAACTCGACCGGTTGACGACCGGCAAATGGGACGAGGCGGCGCCGGCCTGGTCGCCCGATGGTGCACGCATCGCATTTCTGAGCAATCATGAGGCTGATCCGGACAGGGATCCAGGGAGCCAGCTTTTCGTCGCTGAAGCAAAGCCCGGCGCCAGCGAGGTCGCTTTGACGAAGAGCGGAAGCCGTGTTGGTCGAGCGCGACCGGAATGGAGCCCTGACGGCAAGTGGATCACATTCCTCGAATCGGATGAGAAGAAGTATAGTGCATACAACATGGATCATCTGGCGATCGTGGCCTCTGACGGCAGCCGCGAGTCGTCGCGCGTCAAAGCGACAGAGGATATGGATCGAGGTGTTTCTTCGCCGCGATTCACCGCCGACGGTAAATCGATAGATTTCCTGGTGGCCGATGACATGTCCGTCTATCCGGCGCGGGTCAGCCTTGCGGGAGGCAAAGTCGAGAAATTATTGGCCCCGCCGATTGTCGTCTCAAACTGGACATCAGAATCGGGCAGCTCGGCTGTCATCTCGGGCGGAGACGATAGATACCCTGAGGTTTATGCCATCGAAAGAGGCTCGTTGCGTCGCCTTACACATCACAACGATCTTCTCTTCGCTGAGCTTCAACCAGGCGCGACCGAAGAGGTCAGCTTCAGAAGCAAGGACGGAACCGAGGTCCATGGCCTGCTGACCAGGCCTGTCGGTTATGTGGCCGGCACAAAGGTCCCAATGCTGCTGCGCATTCACGGAGGCCCGAACGGGCAGGACCAGCATTCGTTCAGTCTCGAACGTCAATTCTTCGCCGCCAACGGTTATGCCGTTCTGGCGGTCAATTATCGCGGCAGCTCGGGCCGCGGCAACAAGTTCTCGAAAGCCATATTCGCCGATTGGGGGCATTACGAGGTAGACGATCTTCAGGCCGGCGTCGATCACGTTGTCAAAATGGGTCTGGCCGATCCCGATCGACTCGGGGTCGGCGGCTGGAGTTACGGCGGCATCCTGACCGATTACCTGATCGCCTCGGATCGGCGTTTCAAGGCTGCTACCAGCGGAGCCGGCACTGCTTTCACCGTCTCATTTTATGGCGCCGATCAGTACATCATTCAGTATGACAACGAGATCGGTCCGCCCTGGAACCCGAAATCGTGGGAGACTTATCAGAAACTCTCCTATCCGTTTCTGCACGCCGACAGGATCAGGACGCCGACCCTCTTTTTTTGCGGCGAAAAGGATTTCAACGTCCCGCTCGCGGGCAGTGAGCAGATGTATCAGGCTCTGCGCAGCCTCGGCGTCGATACCGAACTGATCATCTACCCCAATGAGAATCACGGCATCCGTCGACCGAGCTATGTCAAAGACAGGTATGAGCGATACCTGGCCTGGTATGACAAATACCTCAAAGCTTCCCCAACCGCCTCGAATGTCTCGACACAGCGCGAGAAATAATGGACTTCCGCCGATCAAGGCCCTTTCGCCGGGGTCGGCGGTTCCTCTATTTTATTTGTCTTCCAATGCTTGTAAAGGTTCACATTCTCGTGCATAATAACTCCCGTTAGTCCTTCTCTCGCGCATCAACGGTGATGCGCCCCCGCGATATACATTGGTAGCGTGGTCGTTTCAGATAGTTCGAGAGCAGGTTTGTTATCAACATCAGAAGCTGCTCTTTTGGGCATCCGAAACCGAGCCTTCGTTGCTACCGTTCTGCGAAGCCAATTACATTCGAAGCTTCTCTTAAGCCTTTAGGGAAAGGTCTATTTAAATGTCAATGAAACTTTATGTTGGGAATCTTGCGTTCCAAACCACCAATGAAGAACTGGAAGAGTTGTTCAGCCAGGTTGGAACCGTAGAGTCCGCTTCGATCGTGGAAGATCGCGACACTGGTCGCTCACGTGGCTTCGGTTTTGTCGAAATGGCTACGAATGATGAAGGAAACGCAGCTATTGCCGAATTCAACGGCAAAGAGATCAACGGGCGCAGCCTGACAGTCAATGAAGCCCGTCCGCGTGAGAATCGCGGCGGTGGCGGATTTGGCGGCGGCGGCGGCGGTCGCAGGAGCGGCGGCGGCGGAGGTCGCGGCGGCGGATTCGGCGGCGGCGGTGGTGGCCGCGGCGGATTCGGCGGCGGTGGTGGCGGTGGACGTTCACGCTACTAACTGCACCCTGCAGAGCCAGCGGCTATAGTGACAGATCGCCCCGGGCAGAATTCAAAATTGCCCGGGGCGTTTCTTATTTAATATGAGCGCCTCATCAAAACTTGCGAGGCGCCAGGAAATGGAATTGCATGAATTTTTCTGATTTGGGACTCGACTCGACGATAGTCAAGCAATGCGAGTCTCTTGGATTTGTAGAACCGACGCCGATTCAGCGCGAGGCGATACCTCGAATTTTGAATGGAACCGATATCATCGGCTGTGCCGAGACGGGTACCGGCAAAACCGCGGCATTTCTGCTGCCGGTTATTCAAAGGATGGCTACAACGCCGCGTCCAGGTACGCGTCTGCTGGTAATCGCTCCGACACGTGAACTGGCGATCCAGATCGAAGCGAACTACCAGTCGCTTTCAACATCGAAACGCCTCCGGTCGGTTATTCTGGTCGGCGGAACATCAATCGTACGTCAATTGGACGGATTAAAGAGGTCGCCCGCAGTGGTTATCGCCACGCCCGGCCGGCTGCTCGATCATATGGAGCGCCGCTCGATCGACCTGACAGGAGTCGAAACACTGGTCCTCGACGAGGCTGATCGAATGCTCGACATGGGCTTCTGGCCGGATATCCGGCGCGTGCTGGATAAGCTCCCGGCCAAACGCCAGACCCTGCTCTTTTCAGCGACATTTTCGAAAGCGATCGAGGATATCGCACGATCGACGATGCGCAAACCCGAACTGATCGAGGTCAGCCGTCGCGGACGCCCGGCAGCCAAGGTCGAGCAACTGGCCTATCCGGTTGCGAGGGAATCGAAGATTGCGCTCCTGCTTCACCTGCTCGAGCGTGAATCGCATTCGAAGGTGCTGGTCTTCACCCGTACCCGGCGAGACGCCGAACGCCTCTCGCATATCCTTTCAGCCAGGGAGCACCAGGTGAACCGCATTCACGCTGATCGCACGCAATCGCAGCGCGAATCGGCTTTGCGGGGATTCAAGGAAGGCCGACACAGGGTTCTGGTCGCCACTGATATCGCTTCGCGCGGAATCGATGTCGATTCGATCTCACAGGTCATCAATTACGATGTCCCTGAAGCGCCTGAGGATTACGTCCACCGCATCGGCCGCACCGGCCGTGCCGGCAATTCGGGCAAGGCCATTACTCTGGTCACTCCGATCGAAGAACTTTCGATGAACGCGATCGAACGCCTCACCGGCAAGTCGATCGAGCGGATTCTGCTGCCGGATTTCGGAGGCACATCTTTCGCCTCTCATTCGAGCGGCGGATCATACGCATCTTTCAACCGCCGGCGTGGCGGACGCCGATCGTTCAGGTAATGCCGTCCGTCACCGGAATCAGGTTTTTCGCCTGATCTCGAACGGGCATCCGAATTCATCCGGCCACCAGTTCCGGATGAATTCGGGGACTAATGTTGATTCAGGCCAAAAGGCCGGGAAGGCAAGAATGGATAAGCAGATTTACACCATAGGCGATCGAGTAGAAAAGGTGTGTCTCATATGCGGAGAATCGCGAGGTCATATCGTCGCTCTGATCAACAAGAACGGCCGCATTTCTCGCGTCAACTGTCCGCAGTGCGGAACCCGCAGCACGTTCAAGAAAGGCAGCAAAACGGAGTCTAAACTGTCATCTGGCGATAACCTTGCGCCATACGACTGGACGCGGACCTATCGCAAGGGGCAGGGCATGCTTCACCATTCCTTCGGTCGCGGTGAAGTCGTAGCAGTGATCGAACCCTGCAAGATCGATGTCCTTTTTTCTGACAAGGTCAGAAGGCTCGTTCATTCGCAGGCTCAGGCGGCACTGACAACGCGCCCCGGAATTTGAGGGAGCTGTCTATCAGATGACCGAAGTTAAGGAAATAAAGGATCTTCTGATTGAACGGGGAATATGGAGCGCCGATGATCAGCGCGACCCCCTGACCGATCGGGACGCAACGGAACTTGTCTTTCAATGGATGCGTGACCAGGTGGCGCCGAATGTAATCATCCTTCCAGCCGAGACGGAAAATTCAACCCTCATCCAGATTTTTCTCAAGCGCAGGGAAGGCGGGGTCATCTTCCCCTACATTCTTGACAGCGCTCAAACAATCGAGCGCGCCATCTGTCTCTCAGCTCTCGTCCTGAACGACTTTCTGCACTCGCATCCCGAATGCGCTCGATGATCGACACCATTCATGGCCGAAGCACGGCCGTAACGGGAAAGTGATCCGATGGCGAGCGGCCATCGCGGCTGGTGCGATCGATGGCTGCGGAGATAACCTTCCATTCGCGCGAAACGCCGATCCAGTCTATTCTTTGCCCCCCTGTCGGTTCCGACTTGAATCCGCTGAAAGTTCCTTCGTTTGGTGAAGCAGCAGGGTGTGCGCTGCGGTATGAATCGACCAGCGGAGATAACCGCTCATCCCGTGATCCAAACAACGCGGCATAGGGCTCGCTTGCTTCGCCGGCATTGAAATCCCCGGTCAGGATGACGCGGTTCGATTTGATCAACTCCTCTGCTCGTGCGCGCAGCATTCGCGCCGATTCCAGTCGCGCCTGTGTTCCGCGATGGTCGAAATGGGTATTCATGAAGACGATTGGAGAGGCTGTCGGGTTCTGCCGGTCGCGCAGTTTGACCCATATCGCCATCCGCGTCAGTGATGTATCCCAGCTTTTGCTTCCCGGCTGGTCGGGCTTTTCGCTCAACCAGAAATGGCCGCCATCGAGCTTTTCGAAACGGCTCCGCCTGAAAAAGAGGGCAGTCATTTCGCCGCGTTCGGCGCCGTCGTCGCGGCCGACTCCGAGCTTCTCGTAACCGGGTAATCTATCCGCAATGAAATCCCTCTGAAAACCAAGCGTCTCCTGAGTGCCGAGCAGATCAGGATCGTACGCCTTGATCGTCTCTACCAGAAATTCCCGGCGTTTCTCCCAGTGGTTCTCCCCATCGTTGGCCGTGCCATAACGGATATTGAAACTCATGACACGGATGTCGGATGATTCCCTTTTCGTTTGACGCCCGGAAGCTGCCGTTTCGAATTGATGAAACGGCAGTATCAAAGAGAACGATAAGGTCAGAATCAGAAGTTGTGAGATCATTTGAATTCCTCCGCTGACTACTGTGGCCAGACGCCATCTTTTATCTCGCGCAGATCGAGTTTTGACGGGTCGACGACCACGTGTTTGACCTTCTTCCGGTTCCACGTGTAAGTGATATGCACCAGGCCGTCATTGGTTTGAATCACCGCCGGGTAGGAATATTCGGCTTCCGGCGGGCCAGGTTCAAGCACCAGGGCCGCCTTCCACGTTCTGCCGTCCTGGCTGACGGCTACATTGAGCGGCGCGCGATCGCCCCATTTGCCGGGGGCCGTGATCACGTGATTGTAGACGAGCAGATGCCTCCCGTCCTTTAGCGTCACGCCGTCGATCCCGGAATTGGGATTTGGCAGGTTTGTTGCCGTCAGTTTGCTCCAGGTCTTTCCCTGATCGTTCGACCACGATTCGACGATCTTCCCCTGTCGGCTCCGAAACAGGCCTTGCAGCTTTCCGTCCTTGTGAAATAAGACCGTAGGCTGAATCACGCCGAACTCCTTGCCGTCATTGATCGGTTCCGTCCTCTGCCATGTCTTGCCGAGATCGGAAGTCCGCTCGAAATGCACTCGCCATCCATTGTCTTCAGTGCTCGACGGGCAGAGCAGGTCGCCGTTCGCCAGCTCGACAGCCTTGTTCTTGATCGGGCCGGCGATGCCATCTGGAAGGCGCTGCGGCTTGCTCCACGTTCTGCCGCCGTCATTTGATGTCGTCAGCATGCCCCACCATTGCTTCGGGTCGGGCCCGACCTTGTAGAAGAGCAGCAACGGCCCGTTTTTCGGCTGATGCAGCACCGGATTCCAGGTTGGATAGCGCTTTTGAGGCGATTCGACGCCGTTGGCTACCTCCACCGGCACTGTCCAGCGCCCATTTTCAAGCCGCGAGACCCAGATCCCGACATCCGGATGCTTCTCTTTCGTCCCGCCGAACCAGGCGGCAACCAGGCCTTGTCTGGTCTCTGCCAGAGTCGATGCATGACACTCGGGAAAAGGCGCTGTCTCATATATGTATTCGCTTTTGAGCATGCCCGGCGCGGGGCTCTGAGCTATCGACAGCAGCATTGCGATTATCGAAACAGTCAGGGATATCCCGGCAGATAATGTCATTTATACACTCCTCTATTATTGTAAATACTCTGTAAACTATGTTTTTTAACTATTTAATCGCAAAGACCGCAAAGGATCAAAGATTTTGAATCGCAAAGGCCGCAAAGGAGCAAAGATTTTCTGGTGATATGAATATTCGGATTCTTGCCCCCTGGATATAATTCGAACACTGATCTTCCATGTATATCTTTGCCCCTTTGCGGCCTTTGCGATTTATTTCTTCCGTACTTAAATGCCAGAAAATTCAGTTTACAGAGTAGTGAATGCCAAGTCTTGATGGATGTCACACTCATTCATTGGGAGATCATGAGCGCCCCTGTTTCGAGACTATGAGCCAGTATTTCATGAGCCGTAACTTCTTTTACACCTGCATCGGCGGCGCGCTTCAACACGCCGCGTATTTCGGACGTCCGTTTCGTTTCATACAGTACAAGAAACGTCGATTTGTCGATATGCGAAAGTGAGATACCGATCACTCCGGGGCTGAACATGAGGCGGGTCTTTTTTCGACCCTCGACATCGGGCAGCCCGGTGAGTCGCGGCGCATCGTCGCAGAGCGCCATCGCCGGCATGAGGCTCAGCTCGAACAGGTACTGCTCGACGTGCTGGATCGTCTTGATGATATTGGCCTCGAAACTTCCGATGCCAAAACCCGGAGCCAGCCTGATCCGCGTCCGGTCGCTGATCGTTGCTGAAATCTCGCCGGGCAGATAAGCTCCCTCGCGTGCCAGTGTCCGCCGGCAGTCAGCGATTGCAGACTCGAGTCTGACCAGGTCGGCAATCTGCGGCGCTTTCCACTCACCGCGTCTGAATCCGTCCTGCAGGAATTCCGCGAATGCCATCCCGAGCGAGCCTCGCTCCCGCACCGCCGCGTGGAAGAAGGCGCTCGAGAAAAACCGATCAAGCGATGCGAGCGATCGCGTCTCCGACAGGATGATCGTCGTCGATACCTTGTACTCTTCAGCCAGGGTTCGGAGGGTCCTTTTTCGCCGCAGAGCATCGTAACGCCACGCCCGTCGATCAACCGCTAGCAACTGGGCCCGTTCGACTCCCGTCAATTCCTCTCCGCTGAGCGCCCGTTCCGTGTCTGAATATACCTCCGAGGCAAATGCATCATCGAAGAGCATTCGCACCACCAGCTTTTGAAGCGAGTGGTGGCTCATCGCGCCGTAACTCCCTCGCTCATATCTGTGTTGACAGGGAAGATCCGGTTGAGCCGCTCGAAGACATCAATGCACTCCTCCGGCGTGTTATGTTCGCATTCAAAGACGACCGCTTTAAGATTCGTCGCGCGCGGCAGCACGTATTCCAGTATCTCCCATGTTGCCGGCAGCGGTTCAGGCGAATGGTTGTCGTCGATCCAGGCATATCCATCGACCTCGGTATATGCCCCGCCGGCAACATGCATCTCGATGACGCGATCGAGAGGGTAGTTATCGAGCCCCGCCAGCGGAGGAAGATTACGCGTCTGTTGAAAGATTGCCAGATGCGCGCAATCCAGCAACAGCCCGCAATCGGCCAGCTCGGACACCTGCGCGAAATAATCCAGGATATGCAGATCACCCAGGTAAATCACAGCCGGCGGATTTTCGGGCAGGCAGAACATGCCTGTTTCGACTTCTATCCGGCGGATGCTTTCGGCCGTCTCGATCGCCGATTCGCGGCAAAGTATCGGCGGCATGAGCATGCCATGACCGCGCTCGCGCAGTCCGAAGTGCCATCGCCCTGCGTCTCCGCAAAGCCAGCTCGCTTTGATTTCGCCCGCCAGTCCTTTCGTCTGCGCCAGCCAGTAAGAATCCAGATCGTCTTTCTCCTCGAGATTGATATCCAGAAAATGATATGTCGCCGGCAGCCCCGCCGCGGCCCATCGACGGACTGTGTCATCAAGGCCGCGATCGAGGTCTCCGCCGTACTCATATAAATGGATGAGCCCGGGATAATTCTCTTTCATCCAGCCGGCGTCGATTCCACGGGCTGCGAGATTAAACTCTCCCGAAATGCCGACGCCAAGTCGGGGCAACCGTTTGACTCGGTCCTCAAAGGTGGTCATACCGTGAATTGTATCGGAGCATGCCCTGATCCCTCAAGATGAAGCGCCACTTTTGCCCCGATGTACGCAAATGATCCCGTGGTTGCGTCCTTTCATCCGGCAGACGATAATTCTGAATTCTGGGAGCGCAGGCTTCCAGCCTGCATGTTTTTCGTTAATAACTACAAAATGCAGGCTGGAAGCCTGCGCTCCCAGGGGCCTGTAAAATATCCCAGATCAGAAAAATGATGTTTAAAATTAAGCATAACGCAATAATCCAGCTTTGCAGACTTATACAATTTTCTTTCGTCTTTCTTTGCCTCTTGTTGCCGGTCACCGCGCAAGTTCCCTCAGGGCGCATTGCCGGGGCCGTTAAAGACGTGGTTGACAGGCCTGTCGTGCGAGCCGGTGTCTCCCTGCTCAAACCGAATCAGGCGACATTGCATTCAGTCGAAACGGATGGCGACGGGAGATTCTACTTCGATAATGTTCAGCCTGGTGCTTATGAGATTCTGATAGAACATCCGGGATTCACTATCCGACGATTGCCCGTCACAGTATCCGGCGGAGCGGCCCTGCCGGAATTGAACATCAGTCTCGAGGTTCGCCAGATCACCGAACAGGTGACCGTGACCGCCGAAACCGGTTCTGCCAGGGACAAGGACACTGTCGCGCAGCAGGTCAACGTCCTTTCGGATAACGCCATCACCCAGCGCACGACCGCCGTGCTGGCTCAGGTAGCCGAAGAAGAGGTTGGCATCTCGATGCAGCGCACAAGCCCAACCATCGGGTCGGTGCTCGTTCGCGGATTGACCGAGGTCGGCGTTTACATTGACGGCGTCCGATTCACCAATTCGACGCAGCGCGGCGGCATCAACACCTTCTTCAATCTCAATGATCCGAGCAGCCTGCGCGCCGTCGAAGTGCTGCGCGGACCGAATACCGCACAGTATGGATCGGATTCGCTCGGAGGCACCGCGCAACTGCTCACGCGTTCGCCTCAGTTCGGTTTCGCCCACCCCGAAATTCACGGGGAGATCAATACAACCTATAACAGCGCCGATCATTCATTCGGCAGCAACGCCCTCATAACATATGGCACGGAGCGATTCGGAATACTGGCCAATTTCATGGGTAAGCGAGTCAATACGCTGCGCCCGGGCCGAGGGATCGACAGCCATTCGGCCATCACCAGGTTTCTCGGTCTGCCGTCCGACGTCATCGGCACGGACCGGCTGCCCGACACCGGTTTTACGCAATACGGCGGCACTATCAAGCTGACGTTCGCTCCAACTTCCGATCAGCAGCTCAGCCTGCATTACCAGCGTGGCCAGCAGGACGGCGGTAATCGCTACGATCAAATGCTCGGCGGAGACGGAAATCTGGTCGCGGCGCTGCGAAATCTCATGCTCGATTTCGGCTATCTCAAATATTTCAAACAGGGTGTCGGATTCTTCGATAATCTTTCATCCACCTTCTCATTTAACAGCCAGCGCGAGGAGCGCGTCAATCAGGGTGGGAACGGCAATCCGCTGGCGGGCATAACTCATGACAAGGAGCGCACCACATCCTGGGGCGGCAGCTTCTATCTCGACAAGCAGTCCTGGAGCCGCAACAGTTTTCTGATCGGGGGAGACTATTATCACGATAGCGTCGATGCGCCGTCGTTTACGGTTGATCCCGCTTCCGGAGATGTCAGTATCGTGCGTCCACGCGTTCCGAATAAAGCGCGCTACATTCTGGCGGGTTTCTACGTGCAGGACGGGCTGACGGTCGTGCCGAACCGGATTCGCCTGAGCGGAGCCCTGCGCTATAACGTCGGGTCCTACCGAGTGCGAGCCTCCGACAGCCCGATGGTCGATGGACTCTCGCTTGTGCCCGATGATTCATTACGGGTTTCGGATTATTCAGGACGTATCGGAACCATCGTCACCATCGCGCCGGATTTCAATCTGGCCTTCAATTTCAGCCGCGGTTTTCGCGCACCGAACATCACCACGCTTGGATCGACAGGCCTCGTCGGTGTCGGTTACCAGGTTGCAACCAGCGATGTGATCGGTCTTGGAGCTGAAATCGGAACGACAGCGGATGCAAACGCGGTTTCGACAGGCATCGCCGTCAATCCGCTGCGATCCGAGATCAGCGATAATTACGACGTCAGTCTTCGCTATCGCAACAAATGGATCGAAACCGATCTGACCGGTTTTCTGATCGACTATGGCAACACTATCGTTCGCCAGACGCTCATTCTTCCCCAGGGAGCTGTCGGTCTGAGCCTGGGCAGTCAGATTATCGAAAATCAGAATTCCAATGGCGCCGTCTTTGTTCCCTTGTCGTCCTCCCCCGTTCTTGTTCAGGCCAATTTCGGAGGCGCGCGATTGTCCGGCATCGAATACACGCTCGAACTCCGCCTGGCCGAGGACTGGACATTCGGCGGGAACTACAGTTATGTCAGGGCCGTGGACAAAGAGACCGGAGCCTCTCCGAATCTTGGCGGAGGCGGCATCCCGCCACAATTGGGCTTCTTGCGGCTTCGCTTTCATCCTCGTGGAAAGCGTTACTGGATCGAGGCCTATTCCACGCTCGCCGGCAGACAGGATCGACTCTCGAATCTGGACCTCGCCGATCGTCGCACTGGAGCAGTCCGCTCACGCACGAATATCCAGAATTTCTTTCGCCGAGGCGCATGCGTTCGCGGATTGACCACGCCCGGAACCACCGGGCAGTGCGGTTCTGCCGGCGGAATACTGGTCCCCACCGGTGAGACGCTCTCAGAGGTGCAAAACCGCCTGCTCGGAAACGCCGATTCATCTCCACTCTTCAACGCTATCCCCGGTTATGGCCTTATCAATCTGCGTGGTGGTTATCGTTTCAACGAACGTCACGATATCAGCCTGGATTTTGAGAATATTGCCGATAAAAGCCACCGCGCACCCGGTTGGGGCATCGATGGTCCCGGACGCAGCCTTACTACTCGTTACCGATACCGCTTCTGAGACATTTACTGCCATATAAATGTTGCAGTTGGTTATGACGCCGGCACCAGGTTTTCTATAAGTTTATACGCCATGGCCCTCAGGATGGCGTAAAGTGCGGTAGATAACATATTTCAGCCAGTAGCTGACCTCTGGCGCGGAAATTGCCTTTTTAAATGTCAAGTAGATTAAGTGGGTAATTTTACCCATTGAGTAATCAGTAATTTGACAATTTCACGGGGAATGAGCGCGAGGAATCAGGCAATGAGAGACAAAAAAATATTGAATCAGCGGATATTGGCGTATTTTTCAACGCTATTAATTTCATTGATATTGTCTCCCGGAATTGTCAAAGCTGATATCTCCTATCTGCTTCTCGAATCCGTAGGGGTCTCGGGTGAGGCGAGTTCAGCCGGGCATTCAGCAATCTACTTTTCGAATATTTGCGCTGACAACCCCGTGGAGATGAGGCTTTGCCGGCCTGGTGAGATGGGAATTGTAATCGCCCTCTACCCTGATTTTGGGGCGAATAAAGATTATGAATGGATTGCCGTTCCGCTCATTCCTTATCTGTATGGAGTTGAAGACGAAAGCAAAATCCCCCTGTATGTCAATGGGGAAATACGGACCCTGCTGAGGGAAAGATATCGCCGGAATCACCTGCTCAGTTTAGTTCCGGACACTGCTGATGGGAGTGTGCCAAAAGGACGATGGCAACAGATGATCGGCAATACATATAACCGCGATATCTATTCCTTTACTGTCAGGACTTCCCCTAAGGAAGATGCCGCACTGATCGAGAAGATCAACAGTATACCCAACGAAAACCGTTATAGTACGCTTTATCATAACTGCGCTGATTTCGCGCGAGAAGTTATCAATACATACTATCCACGCGCCGCTCGTCGCGATGTGCTCAACGATTTCACGATGACCTCGCCGAAAGCCGTGGCCAGATCTCTATCCCGTTACGCAACTAAACGGCCTGAAATGCTGTTTAACATCGTTAAATACTCCCAACTGGCCGGCCCTATCAGAAGAAGTATGGACAGCCGAAATTATAGCCAGATGGCGTTTACCTCCAAAAAATACCTGGCCCCGCAACTTTTATTCAATCGATATTTACTGGCGGGCTTTGTCGTTTCGTATTTCACTACCGGCCGGTTCAATACTCACAAGCAGTATATGGAATACGCGACACCGGAGATCGCCAGTCTGAATCTCGAACAGAGCAGGTTGAAATCCGGGACTCAGAATACCGAGATTAACGTATCTAAATTTAACAGTCTCGGTCGCAATTACACCGGAGCCGATGATCCGGATCCGCGCGTCAGGCTGAACGAAATCATTGTCAGAAAAGAGGCCGAAAGACTGCGTCTTTTCGGCACGGTTGAGACCTGGAAAAAGTACCAGGCCAGGTTTACGCCAATGCTTCAAAAAGCCATCCAGGACGGTCTCTTTCTCGATGAAAAAGAGGTCAAGACCTTCTTTAAGGATCTCGAATTGCAGAGCGATCCGGGTTTCGACGATGAGGGCAGATTGATGCTGCGGGTAAGCGCATATGGCGAAGATCAGATTCTGGGATTGACTCGCGACAACATCCTCGGAGGCCAGTCCAATCCTCAACTTGCCTATAAACTTATGCTCGCAAAAGTGAACGCGACACTAAAGGCCAAATTGAAGAATCGCGAGTCATTCGAGACTTTTGAGGACGACTGGGAATTGATGATGCGACTCTCCGCACGCTCTGCCGAGACTTTTCAGCCAGTTGCTTCACGTCCGCAACGATTCCGTGTCGTGCAGGAAAAAACAACTTTCGGAGAGAAGTTCAAAAAGATATTTGTGATCATCACCCATTAGACTGATGTCACGCGTCGTTAACCGCAGTAATTGCCTGGTTCACAGTTTATCAGCGCCAGGTGGGCCTCTCAGGCTCACCTGGTGTTTATAATCCCTCCTTTTTGGCCCATCCTTATCTTGAAATTATAAATCAATAAGTTTCAGGCATTACATCTTCCCGCTGGTCAGTGAGTGGCAAACCGCGTACACTGGTTGCGATCATTCTACTCTCCGCACAAGTTTATTCAGCAAGCCCGGTGCTTTCGCACTATGTATTAATCTGAACTAGAGAGAATATCGATCATCACGCCTTGTGGGTGCTGCTTTTTCGCATCGGAGTCGGCTCACAAAATCCGATGAACCCACTTGGTTGTATGCGTCTATCTGCTGAAAGGCGGCAAAAGAAAGGATTCGATGAAAATACTGCTCTATAACCCTGACAATGGCGTGACGCGCAATTACATGCCACACCTGTGGATGTTTCTGCTCAAAGCTCTCACCCCGCCCGAACACGAAGTTATATTAATTGACGGGAATGCCCAGGAACTGGATGAAGAAGGCATCGCGCAGTTTGTGCGGGATCAGGGGATCGGACTGGTAGGCATCGGAGCGATGACCAGGATGGTAGCAAAAGCTTACCGGATGGCAGATGCTGTTCGTGCCGCCGGCGTGCCTGTCGTTATGGGCGGGCCGCACGTGACCGAGGTGCCCGATGAAGCGCTCGGAAGGGATGGTGGACCCAGACACGCAGATGCGGTCGCGCTCGGCGAGGCCGATGAAACATGGCCCCTGATCGTTGAGGATGCCGCTCGAGGCACACTCAAAGATACTTACACTCCTGTCGATGAGTCAGGAAAGGATAAGAAACCCAGCCTCCAGGACTATCCATCAATTCCATGGGAATCGATGAACCTTGAACAATTCAATATCATTCCCAAATTCATCGGTCCCATGCTCGAACATGTCGGCGGCGGATGGAAAACTTTCCAGATCATCCCCGTCGAATCGGGCCGTGGATGTCCCTACGGTTGCGAGTTCTGCACCGTGACAGGCTTCTTCGGCGATTCGATCAGATTCCGAACAAACGAGAGCGTCGTTGATGAACTTCTGAGATTGAAGGCGCGCGCTAAAAGCGAGGGCGGCCAGGTGGCGGTCTTTTTTATCGATGACAATTTTGCCATCAATATCAAACGCACCAAATCGCTGTTGCGCGATATCATCGCAGCCGACGCGCAGGTCTACTGGACGGCCCAGATCAGCGCCAATCTGCTGCGCGATGAGGAACTGCTCGATCTGATCGAGGCCTCTGGCGGCAAGTGGATCTTTATCGGTATGGAGTCCATTGACCCGACCAATCTGGCCGATGTCAATAAGAACTTCATCAAACCCAGCGAATATGGGACCGTTCTCGATCGGCTGGCTGAACGCAATCTGCTGGCGATAACCTCGTTCATCTTCGGGCTGGATAATGACACAACCGGAGTCGCTGAAAGGACGCTGGGTCAGATCCGTAACTGGCCGGCGGGCCTTCCCGTCTTCGGACAGCTGACGCCGTTCCCTTCGACCCCGCTATACGCCCGTTTGCAGGCCGCGGGTCGTCTGACACGGCCCAAACACTGGCTCGATTTTGCGCCATATCAGATGGCCCATACTCCGCTCAAGATGACCAGCCAGGAAGCGCAGTCCGAAGTCCGCCATGCATGGACCGATACTTACAGTTCGGAGTCGATCGCCCGTGCAGTCGATTCACTCGCAGGCAGACCTCTCTGGCTGCGCATCAGCCTTTTTGTCGGCCGGCTGAGCTTCCGCGGGATCTACTTCCCCCAAATGGGCAAACTTGCCTGGCTCAAGGTCGCTGCACAGAATCGCGGCGTTATCTTCAAACTCTTCCGCGAAGCTGTCGCTGGCGGACTCAGAAAACGCCGACCGTCCGAAGAACTCACTCCAGTTGTCGAGAGCGAGCCGAGTAACCAGGAGGTGAGACAGACGTAACTGCCGGCCCGAGTAAGGTTCCAGTTTCCAGTGGGAGGTCGTCTGAGTTTCCAGTTACTGAGACAATTCGAAAATTGCTGACGACTGGTAACTGGAAACTTCTTCCCACTGGAAATTGTTTTCGTGTAAAGGATTGTCATGCAAAAACGCACTCTTGGTAACTCCGGAATTGAGGTTCCGCCGCTCTGTTTTGGATGCAACGTCTTCGGATGGACCGTCGATGATTCTACGGGATTTCAATTGCTCGATGCGCTGGTTACGGCCGGCCTGAACTTTCTCGACACGGCCGATGTCTATTCGCGATGGGCTCCGGGCAATTCCGGCGGAGAATCGGAAACCCTTATCGGCAACTGGCTGAAACAGCGAGGCTCTCGCGACAAGGTGATCATCGCCACCAAGGTCGGAATGGACATGGGGCGGGGAAAGAAGGGGTTGAAGGGATCATACATAATGCAGGCCGTTGAAGACTCGCTCAGGCGACTTCAGACAGACTACATCGATCTTTATCAATCACATGTTGATGACCAGGAGACCCCGCTCGAAGAGACGCTTGCAGCCTATGACCAGCTTATCAAAGCGGGAAAAGTCAGAGCGATCGGAGCCTCGAATTACGATGCCGGCCGATTCGCTCATGCGTTGCGGATCAGCGAAGAGAACGGCTTATCGCGTTACGAATCCCTCCAGCCAAATTACAATCTTTATGATCGTGCCGGATTCGAAGCCGAACTCGAACCTCTCTGTCTTGAGAAGGGAATTGGCGTCATCAACTATTTTTCGCTGGCGAAGGGGTTTCTGACCGGCAAGTATCGCTCTGAGGCTGATCTCACGCAGAGCCCGCGCGGAGTGGGAGTCAAACAGTACCTGAATGATCGGGGCTTCAGGATTCTTGCGGCACTGGATCATGTGGCTGAAGAGAGTAATTCGACTCCTACTTCGGCAGCTCTGGCCTGGCAGATCGCGCGTCCGAGTGTCACCGCGCCGATCGCCAGCGCGACCAGCCTTGAACAGTTGAACGATCTGATCGCCGCAACTCGGTTGGATCTTGACTCGGAAGCCATCGAAACTTTAAACCGCGCCAGCGGTTATGAATAAATCACTGGACAACTTGTCTCAATAAAAGTACATCTTTATCGTGACTATCTGAACTTTATCAGTCAAGCTGTTGATGATCAGGGAACAAGTGACATGACAAGGAGCGATCTATGAATAGAACGTCTGGGATATCGATTGCTGTGATATTTGTAATTTTGAGTTTCTCCAATGCCTATGCATATCAGAAGGAGGTTGCAGTTGTAGCCCCGGCATCTGAAGCTGCCGAGGGGCTCGACCTGGCCGCAGTCGGAGAACTTTTCAAAAACTCAAGGGATATCGAAGAGTTTGAAGCCGGATTGAATGATCCGAAAAAAGGCATCAACAACCTTGATCTCGACGAAAATGGCGAGGTCGATTTCATTCGGGTCCTCGATGAAGCGAACGGGGACACCCACGTACTTGTACTGCAGGTGCCGTTGGGCGAAAACGAATACCAGGATGTCGCAACTGTCGAAATTGATAAGGGCGACTCCGACGATTACAACTTTCAACTTCACGGCAATGCCGACATCTACGGTCCCGATTACTATGTCATCCCGGCCAATATTCAGGTACGAACATGGCCGATCATAACGTGGATCTATCGACCGGCTTACCGACCTTACATCTCCCCATTCCGTTACAGGTTTTACCCTGTCTGGTATCGCCCTTATCGACCTGTTTCGGTAACCGTCTACCGAACCAGATCCGTCAACTTTGTCGGGCGATCGACATTCCATGTCTCACGCACCACGCGCGTCACCAGCGTCAGCAGAACCAGATATACTTCACGATCATCCAGTCTGGTCAGGAAGCGGACCACGACAAGTGTCACTCGAACGACAGGGCCTGCAGGAGGCAAAAAGACCACAGTGACCAGAACCAAAACAACCACCAGAGCCAGGGGTAGAAGAAGGCCGTAAGGTCGCTGATCCGTGATTTAAATGGCTGAGTTTATTTGGTTCCCGGCGCTGTCTCTGATCTGGCTGGTCCTTCTCGGGATGGCCTTGTGGGGGTTGCCGGCAATCTTATACTCGCATGGCAGGCACCCTTTCATGCGTGTGATTGCGGCTCTGATATATGTCCTGATCGCCATCTCCGCGCTGGTCGCTACCAGCCGTCTGTCAGTGGCTGTGTTCATCGCCGCATTCGTGATCCTGATTTTCTGGTGGATGACGATCAAACCCTCAAACGACAGGGACTGGCAGCCGGACGTCGCTGTTCTCGCAACGGCTGACGTTGAAGGAGACCTGGTAACTGTTCACAACGTCCGGAACTTGAATTATCGCTCCGAAACCGATTTCACCCTTAGTTATTACGATAAAACTTATGACCTCAGGCAGCTGACATCGGTCGATCTGATATCAGTCTACTGGATGGGACCTGCGATCGCACACGTTTTCGTGAGCTTCGTCTTTGAAGATCGGGACTATCTCGCCATCTCGATCGAACTGCGCAAGAAACGCGGTGATGTATACTCGGCTCTGAAGGGACTCTTCAAACAGTATGAACTTTGTTACGTCGTCGCCGACGAACGGGATGTCATCAGGTTGCGTACAAATTTCAGAAAGCCCGAAGAGCTGACCTACCTCTATCGAACGCGCATTACAAAGGAAGATGCCCGAAACCTCTTCCTGGCTTACATCAAGAGAATCAATCATCTCGCAAAGCATCCACGGTTTTACAATACTCTGGCGAGCAACTGCACGACGAATATCCTGCTCCATACTCGCGGATTTCGATCCAGGGTGCCATTCAGCTGGAAGGTGTTGTTGAGCGGCTATGTGGACTCTTTCGCATACGATCTGGGAGGTCTGGATGACAGTATGCCGTTTGAAGAACTCAAGCGCCGCAGTCTGATCAATGCACGCGCTCAGGAGGCCGGCGATGCCGAGGACTTCTCCAATCGCATCCGGCGGGGACTGCCAATGATGCCGGATGACATGTAAAGGAGAGTTGAATACTCTGTAAACTAAATTTTCTGACATTTAAACCCGGAAGAAATTAATCGCAAAGCCGCAAAGAGGCAAAGAATTAATCGCAAAGGCCGCAAAGGGGCAAAGATATACAGGGAAGATCAGTGTTCGAATTATATCCAATGGGCAATAATCCGAATATTCATATCACCAAAAAATCTTTGCTCCTTTGCGGCTTTGCGATTAATTTCTTCCGGGCTTAAATGTCAGAAAATTTAGTTTACAGAGTATTGAACTTCCCCTGCCATTGAACTCCGCCTTCATGAGAATAATTCCGAGATATCATCCGCCGTCAGCGATTTGAAAAACCCGGCTTCGGTCGAGATCAATTGTCTGACCAGGTTTCGCTTCCGCTCCTGCAGTTGGAGGATTTTCTCTTCGACGGAATCTTTCATCATCAGTTTGTAGACGAAGACGGGCTTGTCCTGGCCGATGCGGTGAGCGCGGTCCGTTGCCTGCATCTCGACCGCGGGGTTCCACCACGGGTCGACATGAATCACATAATCGGCCGCCGTCAGATTCAACCCGACGCCGCCTGCCTTGAGGCTGATCAGAAAGATGCGTGTCTGCTCATCGTTTTGAAATGCATCGACGCGAGCCTGGCGGTTCAATGTCGATCCGTCGAGATAGCTGTATGGGATCTTCGCCTTGTTGATCTGTCGCTCGATCAGTCTCAGCATCTTGACGAACTGAGAGAATACAAGCGCCTTGTGACCCTCGGCGTTGAGCGTCTCGATTGCCTCCATCAGGGCCTCGAGTTTGGCCGACGGACCATGGTATTTCGGATCGACCAGAATCGGGTGGTTACAGATCTGACGCAGTCGCAACAGTCCTTCGAGAATGCGAAAACGTGCATCTTTCAATCCCTTGTCATCGATCAGCTGCAGAATTTTTGCTCGATATTCGTCTCGCGTCAGGTTGTATATACGGCGCTGCTCGGGTTCCATCTCTTCCCAGAGAATCTTTTCGCTGCGTGGCGGCAGGTCAAGCGAGACCTGATCTTTAGTCCGCCTGAGGATGAACGGATAGACCATCCGGCGCAGCATCTGCGTTGCCTGTTCATCTCCCTGCCGCTCGATCGGGCCGCTGAAACCTTCGCGGAAATAGTCGATTGAGCCGAGCAGCCCCGGATTCAGAAATGCGAACTGAGACCACAACTCGAGCGTGTTGTTTTCGACTGGCGTGCCCGTCAATGTCAGCTTGTTGCGCCCGCGCAGCAGCCGCGCCGCCTTCGCCGATTCAGAGACCGGATTCTTGATCGCCTGCGCTTCGTCCAGAATGACAGTATCGAATTCGTATTCCATCAGCCGTTCGATCTCGCGCAGCATGACGCCGTACGTCGTCAGCACGATGTCATATTTATCGAACTCTTTCAGGTCGGAAGCCCGTTCGGCATGGGCGAAATTCAGAACCTTTAAATCGGGTGTGAATCGCTGCGCTTCACGCTCCCAGTTGAAGATGAGCGACCTGGGAACGACCAGCAGGTGCGTCGGTTTGCGCTCTCTTCTGCCCCGCTTGCCGGCGTACTTCGCGGCGTGCTCCTCCTTGAGCGACTGCACGAAACAGAGAGCCTGAATCGTCTTGCCGGTTCCCATGTCGTCGGCCAGGCAGCCTCCGAACCGCGCTTCGCGCAGAAAATGGAGCCAGTCGAAACCGGCCTTCTGATACGGCCTCAATTCGCCAATAAAACCGGACGGCAACTCCCTCGACTTGATCCCGTCAAAGTTTTTGAGCCACGCGCGCGCGATTTCAAACTGCTTGTCAGTCTGTACATGTTCGTTGTCAGAGAGCAGCTGATCGAGCAGAGTGACATGGTGACGTGAGAGGCGCAGGCCGTCTTCACTGGCTTCGCCGAGTCCAAAGAGGTGCTTGTATTTCTCGATCCATTCATCCGGAATTTCGCCGATCGACCCGTCAACCAGCCTGATGAACCGTTCGTGTTTGCGCAGCGACTTCCGGATCTCTGCCAGCGAAACTTCAAGGTCTCCGTAATTTATCACCGTCTTGACATCGAACCAGTCGATGCCGGATGTGACATTGAATGAGATCGTTGGCCGGTTGCGATTGATGCGCGCCAGTTTCAGATCGGCCTCGCCGTATACCTCGACCCCAGCCTCGGCCAGCTTCGGCACGTAATTTTTCAGAAAATCGAACGGATGCACTCTCGCACGAACCAGAAAAACATCCTGCGATGTGCCGTCCCTCAGGTGGCCGCACTTCAGTCCAAATTCGTCGCGACTCAGTCGCTCCCACCACCTGCTTTCAAATTCCTGGTTTCGTTCGACCTTTACGATCACGTCGCGCTCCGCATCGCGAACGTACGAGTATCCCGGCGGCTTCTTCATACCGTAACATTCGTGCCCCTGATAGGCGAATCTGAGCACCGCCCGCAACTGCTGCCCTTCCTCGGTCAGATAGACGCGCGGCTGAGGGGGCACAGATGTCAGCGTCTCGACCGCCATCGTCTCTCCGCGGACGTTATACGCGTTCGCCAGACTGGCGAAATACATTTGTATGAAATTGTCCACGGATTCGGCCGGAATGAAGGTGTCGAACTTATTATTCAGGGATTTCAGCTTGTACAGATCCGTTCCGACCCTCGTGATCTGTCCTCCGACGCGTAACCAGAGGGGACTCTGATTGAAGACCGTCAGATTACCCGAGCCCATCCTGACGGAATGGTTCGGGAACGATACAACGAGTGACAGTCGAATGCCGCCTTCCTCGCGATGCATCTCCAGCTCGATCGGCGCCGTCCCTGAGAGTACCCTGACCGGTTCCCTGAAAGGATTGTTCTCGGTACCGACAAATACGATCGCATCCGTCAAACCTTCCCAGAATTCGGCTGATTGCTGGTAATTGTAGTAGGAATATTGCAGTTGACGAAGTGCACTGTCGATCACCAATCGATAACCCGGCTGGGCATTCACCCATTCATAATCATCGATCTGATAATCGCGCAGTCCACTCACCAGGGAAAGAATCGCAGGATTTCGCCTGTTCTCGACGAGGTATGCACTCAGTGCTTCCCGGTTGTGCCATAACTCTTCGGGCACTGCCGAGGCTTTAATGAAACCAGGCTGAACAACGTATTGGTTGTATCTCAGAAAGAAAGAGAAGAAGAGCAATGCTTTGACCTTCGGCCTCGATTGCTGCCCCGGAGTTGTTCGCAGCAAGCCTTCGATGTTCGCTTTCCATGGCTCAGGCGGTTTTTTGACAGGTGTCGCCGGAGCAGGTGGAACCGATCCGCCAGATTCCATCTTTTGGCTTGATCTAGCCCATCTCTCCCTGGCCGCCTCGATCAGTTTCCGACGGGTTTCAGCTGATATTTTCCTCTTCATCGTTCGTCTGGATCGGCCCATACCTGTGCAGTCTCTCCCTGACAAGCTATTTTTTATGGAGTTTTGCGAAATTCGAATGATACTAGCTAAGCTGGAGCGCTGCTATATCGATTGCAGCACAATCTTCAGTCGATCAGTATCCTCAGGTCCTTTGATCCGTTTCCCACCACGGGCAGAGGGAACGGCAGGGAGTCCAGTGGATCGTGCTCGATCGACTCGATTGGAATTCCGGCAGCCTGGATTCCATCAAGCAGATAATCGAGATATCCGCCATTTACATCCGTCGCGGTCAGGATGACTCTGTCCCGTGACCTCGTGAGAGCAACGTAGAGCAGCCTCCGGGCTTCATCTTCTTCGCGCTTGCGCTGCTCCAGCTCAAGCAGCGTGTGGAGCATTGTCTTTTCAGTCTGGCCTTCTTCATCAGACAGCCTGATTCCAACGCCGCGATGCTGATCGAAATAGACAGACCTGTTTTGTATATTCCGTTTGCGCGCCAGATCGGGAACAATGACTACTGGCCATTCAAGACCTTTAGCGCCGTGAATGGTCATGAGCGATACGGCTTCGCGAGCCTCGAGAGGCGGCCGCGCTACTTTGATCTCGGAATTGATCAGATGCCTCAATTTCCGCATAAGGACAAACAGATCATCGCCGCACGCCCGCTCGATGGACATGATGAATTCCAAAAAACAACGCCAGTCGGCTTCGCGACGTTCGCCGTTTGACAGATTGGCGATCACAGCGCGGTAGCCCGTCAGTCGATCGGTGAGTTGCAGCAACCGCACCGGAGATTCCGTATGTCGTGATTCCACTAATTGCCGCATGACCGTGACTGGAAAGATCAAATCGGGGACTTCCGTTGATGTCAGGTGTTCCCACCATGATTTTCCCTGCTCGAACATTTGAGCGCAGCCAAAGAGAGAGCGGTCGCTGACTGCGAAGAAAGGGCTGCGCAGCACGGCCACCAGTGCAAGATCATCATTCGGATCGCTCAGAAAACGCAGCAATGCCAGGGCGTCTACGGCTTCGCGTGTTTCGAGCAGGCTTCCTCCGCCCATATGAACCGCGGGAACACCTGCGCTCGACAAAGCCTCGGCATAGACATCCAAAGGATCCCAGGTTCGCGAAAGAATGGCGATATCGGCAGGGCAAATCGGACGCAACATCCCGGTTTGCCTGTCGTGGACCTCCAACCTGTCATCAATCATCTCTTTGATCAGAGTTGCGATCATTCTGGCTTCGGTGCGCTGTCGCGGGGGTTTGCTCACTCCGCGTTCGGCTGTGACAGTAAACACTCTGACGTGCGGGCCATCGTGGGGGGATTCGATACGTATGGAATCGAGCGGCTGGTGAGCTCTTTCGAGCAGGGAACTGAAGATGAGATTGAATCTCTCCGTCAGTTTTAAATGAGCGCGAAAACTGAGCGAGAGCGCCCGGTGAATGCCTCCACCATTCTCGATCTGATCCTTGAACCGTTGAAATACCTCGACATCTGCCCGGCGGAACCCATAGATCGACTGTTTCTCGTCGCCGACTATCGTTAAATGACCATCGGCGGCCAGCAGGTCGAGTATCTCGGCCTGAATCGGATTGGTATCCTGAAACTCATCCACCAGAAATGCGCGCCAGCGGTCCCTGTAATATCGACGCACGCTTTCGGATTGCAATGCCCGCAGAGCGCACTCTTCGAGATCCGCGAAGTCGAGCATCCGGGCGCTATGTTTCGCTTGCTCCAGATGCCCGCGCACGTGATTGAACGCAATGCGCAGCGCCGGCAGCATGACGGCGAAGCGTTCATCAACCTCTGCGATTTTCAAAGCATCAACCAGATCATACAAATCTCTTGCAATCGTTCTTAACACCTTCAGAGTTTCCCTGATTTCAGTCAGACCGCCGGGAGGCCATTTCTTCGCGCTTCCGCCGCGCATATTCATGTTCATCAGAATCTCGAGCCCGGCCACGAACCGCTCACCCTCCTCATCGATTTGCGACGTGGCGTCGAGCGCTGTCTGTCTGTTGATCTCCATCAGGTCATCGTTCTGACCCTCAAGTAATCTCAAAGTATCGACCGCTGCCAGATACTCGCTCTTCTGCCTTAACTGATTCCTGAGTTGCGCCAGAGCATCTGCCGAAAGTTGCGGCCAGAGCTCGGGCCCCTGTTCGAGCGCTCGTTCAGCCATGACCGGATCGCTCAGCAGTGCGTTCAGAATATCCTTGAGCAAACTGAACGGGACGTCTTCGAAGACTTCCATCGGCAATGAATCGAGCGCTTCAAGAAACCATTCGGATATAAGTATTGCGCCTGATGCTTCGTCGATGATCTCGAATTCGTGCGGCGCGCCAGATTCGTCCGGATGATCGCGGCAGATACGTGCGCAGAGCGAATGGATCGTGCTCACTTGCGCGGCTTCGAGCTCGGCAATCAGGTCCTCTCTCCCGGGACGCTCGGGGAACTGCTTGATGACGGTGCTGCGAATGCGCGATCGTAATTCATTCGCCGCGCGATCGGTGAAGGTAATCGCAACGATTTCGAGCGGTGATAACAGTTGTTCCTGCATGTGAAAAAGATAGCGCTCAGCCAGCATGTGAGTCTTGCCAGTCCCCGCACCGGCAGTCACAGCGACGCTGGTCGGGGCATGCGCGGCGTCTCTTTGATCATCCGTCAGTCCCATTTATGCGCTCCTTTTGCCGTTCAACCGGTCACCTTTGCGACATACCGGATCGTAGTCGCAGTAAGTGCATGCCTTCCACTCGTTATCCGGATCGACCGGATAGCTGCCTTTTCTCAAATGATGATGGACGCGTTCGACGAACTGCTGCAACTGACTCGCGTCACCTTCATCGGCGGTCTTGAGCACTTTCGCCTTCGAGATCGAATAATAGGCGCCGGAGATGCGCTCGCCGGGATAGAGCGCACGGCCGGCCGCATACAAATAGATCGGCAGTTGAATATCGATCGTCGCCTTGCCTTGTTCGTCCTTGACACCCGCCGGAACGCCCGTGCCAACCTTGTAATCGATCATGACGATCCCGCCAGAAGTCCTGTCCACACGGTCAATGTATCCTCGAACTTTCAGACCGAACCACTCTCCCGTGAAATTCATCTCATTCCCGATGACCCTGGTTTTCTCGCCGATAAATTCAGGCGACTCGATCGCGCGCTTCAATTTCGAAATATGTTCAGCCCTTTGAGCAGGCCATGCCGGCAGATAAGGAATGACGACCTCTTTTTCGGCCTCTAGAAATGCTTCCTCAAGCCGATCGAGCGCCGCCTCTCTCGGGTTCGCGACCTGCTTGGCTCCTTCGAGAGCCTTCTCGAGAGCCTTGTGGTACAGGATGCCTCTCAGCGCCGGGCTCAGATCATCCTCCATCTCCTCAGGTTCGCTGACACGCAGTACCCTTGCCGCAAACCATCGAAATGCGCACTGCCCGATTGATGTCAGCTGCGAAGCGCTCCACAACCGCGTTGATGCATCGAGAGGCAGGCCCGTCACCCCGTCGTATTCATCGTGCGGTTCAGTACTCTCTCTTCGCTCTTCAACCGTCAGGGAGTGAATAGCCCTCGCCTTGACCTGATCATTTGAATACTTCGAGCCGTCCCTCAGATAAGCCTGTCGAACCTCCTCCCAGCTAGCCAGCGGCGTGTCGATTTCGCTGCCAGATCGAACATCGATCCCCATCTTCTTCAAAAATGCGCTCGGGATTGCCTCATCCTTGCCGAGTATGCGCGGGTAACTGAAAGTGATTCGCTCTGTCGCGGCGCATAGCATGAAATAGAACGACATTGCTTCACGACGGGCCACATCGGCGGCCGATTCGAGCCGGATCCCGGCTTTGGCCAGACGCTTTCGCTCGAAATAATCAAGTACCGGATCCTCCGCTACAGGTGCAGGCGTCACTCCTTCAGCCATTCCCATGACAAAGATGTGCATGTAACGCGCCCCGAAGAGCACATCCGGAGCATGTACTTCGACGCCGCCCACATCCGCACTCCAGGGGACTGCCAGTGACGAGAAGAGGTCTTTCAAATCGCCGGCGAAACGATGAATCGTGATCACTTCATCAGGCTTAAACTGGAGCAGTGCATCACGACTCGCATATAACTGGTTGAGCGCCATCGTCTCCCTCGGCCACTGCGCCGACCGCATCTTCAGTTCGAATCGTTCAATCGCATCATCCAGAAGTCTCACCCATTCGATTCGCCGGGCTCTTTCCGGCCAGTCCATGCCAGATAGATCGATTCCCGCTTCCAGCCAGCCCGCAATACCTCTCGTGTGAGCCTTTCTGGCCATTACCCATTTTTCGACCGCCAGCCCCGGACCCATCGAATGCATCAGCATTCGCGCCACGTGCTCGAAATCACAGCGGCTTGTCACCGCATCCAGCAGCAGTCTCAACCATGTCCCCAATCGCGTTTCGTCAAGCGGGATCTTGTAGAGCAGATTGACAGGGACGCCATACTCCCACCCGATCGCCCGCAGCGTCGGCCCATATAGCTCTTCGTCACGCACCACAATGACGATCTCACTTGCCTGAACATTTTTGAACAAGAGATCTTTGACCTGGGCCAGCACTCCTCTCACTTCAGCTTCAAGGCTTGGGTATGAATATGCCGCTGCTTGCTCATGAGAATTCCCGCCCTCAAGAAACCTCCAGGCAATCCTCTGCCCGTAAGTCGGATTTGTTATCTCAGACTCCGCGATCTCCCATCCTTTGCCACGCAGAAAATCGACAGCCTGACCGCTGCCTTTGAACAACGAATCATTCTCAAATGGAAGAATGAAATGGCTGCCATCCCCTGCAATCGCATCGATCAGAGCAAGCTCGTCGATCCGCGGCCGGAAATATCCATAGACCATTATCGATCTGCGCGCGGGCCCCAATTCCGCGGCTCGCCAGAGAGCCTCGGCAGGATCGACCAGACCTTTCGCCCGCAGCCTTTCCCTGTACCCTAGAGTAATCTGCGCAAGCTGCCTGATGCGCTCGCTGTCATAATCAAGCAATTCTTGCGGATCGGCGCCCGTCCGCAGCAGAGCCTGCATCGACGGCGTGAACCGCGCGGCCATCGCAATGGGATCGGAGTCTCCTGCTACTTCACTCGCAGCGGCACTCAGATATTGCATGCTTTTGACAGAATCGACCGGTTCGAACCCTGCCTGTTCCAACAGGCGGTGAGCTTCATTTTCGAGTGTCCTGTATGGCGCGCCGACAGCGTGAGCCGCCCGCCTGTGCGGCGTGTAGACTTCAAGGCCGGAGGCGATGGCGTCGAATGGCGGCCAGTGGCTCTGATGAATGGTTCTTTTCATATTAATTCAACACAAAGGATCGGATTTCATGGACAATTTTGCCGATCATCAACTATATATCTTTTGTTTGAGCGACTGATGCACGCTCAGATACCGCCAATACCTTGTATTCCTCAAATGGGATGCGTGAGATCTATGAGACCTGAAAGTATGGATAATTCTGGGGAACCACCATGGCTATCAATCGCACTATCCATCACGACGTCAAAAACTATCGCCTCTTTACTGTTGCTATTATCGTTACGGCATTGATCGTTCTGATCGGCTTTGCGCGAACATACTACCTCAAGACTTTCTTCGGCACGCCGTCATTGTCCAGTCTGTTGCACGTACACGGTTTTGTCATGACCACCTGGGTCGCCCTCTTCCTGACACAGGTTATTCTGGTCGCCTCGCATCGCACAAAAATACACCGCAAGCTCGGCGTATTTGCCGCAGCCTGGGCGGGAATCGTCTTGCTGGTCGGTGTGATGACGGCGATCAGCGGAGCCGCCAGAGGGGCATCTCCCGGCCCGCCGCCTCTGGTCTTCCTCGTCGTGCCGCTTGGCGACATGCTGGTCTTTTCTGTGCTCGTCGGATGCGGCCTCTACTTCCGGCGTAAAACGGACACACACAAGCGCCTCATGATTATGTCCTGCGCGACACTTCTGCCGGCTTCCCTTGCCAGAATTCCTCTGGAAATGTTTTTGACGGGTGGCCCGCTCATCTTCTTCGGGCTGACGGATCTGTTGATGCTGATCATTGTGGCCTGGGATACATACAGGCATCGCAGGCTCCATCCGGCGTTCGGCTGGGGGCTGCTGTTTGTCGCTGCCTCGCATCCTTTGAGGTTGCTGCTTTCGGGGACTGATCTCTGGATGAAGTTCGCTCAGTGGGTGACTGGTCTGGTCTAGTGTTTCCGAGGGTTTCCCGCAATCCTGCGGATATTGAAGACGCGGAAGAGTTATAGAATATTCATCACTTTCCTCAATACTCTGGAAACTAAATTTTCTTGTATTCAAGACTGGAAAAAAGTTAATCGCAAAGGCCGAAAAGAAGCGCAAAGATATACAGGGAAGATCAGTGTTCGAATTATATCCAGTGGGCAATAATCCGGATATTCATATCACCAAAAAATCTTTGCTCCTTTGCGGCCTCTGCGATTAATTCTTTGCCCCTTTGCGGTCTTTGCGATTAATTTCTTCCGAATTTAAATGCCCGAAAATTTAGTTTACAGAGTACTCAATTCCGCGTCTTCAACATCTTTACATGTGATTTGCCCGGCAACCGCCGAAAAGCCGGTTACTGCCTGTTGAGGGATGTCGTAGCAGGGCGCCGGCTCATGCCGCGATTGAGAAGCATCTTGACCTCGACGCGCCGATTTTGGGCTCGTCCGCTGGCGGTTCTGTTGTCCGCCACTGCTTCAGTTTTACCGTAACCCATCGGCGAGACGAAACGGCGGGCGGGAATTTTATGTTTCACCACCAGATACTGGACCACAGCTTCGGCGCGCTGCCGGCTGAGTATGAAATTCCTTGCTTCGCTGCCGACCGAATCCGTAAAACCTCCGACTTCGATCATATACCCTTTGGCGTTGATGGCTTTTTCCGCCAGGACATCCAGTTCCTGTTTGGCGGTGGGTGAAAGAATGGCACTGTTCACTCTGAAATTTACCGTCACCGTTTCCTGGACGTCATAATCGTCCAAAGCCGAAATACGTTCGTTTGCCTCTTCCGCTTCAATTCTGGCTTCGGCGGCGACGGTATGCAGCTCATCCATCTGTCCGGACAAACGTTCCTGGTTTACCTCGACCGGATTGACGCGTGTATCGGTAGTGATCGCGGCTCTGAGGTCCGTCTCATTGAACCGGACTTTTTCCGCCACGAGCTGACCCTCCGTATCTCCACGTCCCTCGACTTCAACAATCAATCCTCGCAGGATATCAGTGACGGCGTATTTCTTGCCAAAACGAAGGAAGCCTCCATTAGTCTTGATGCTCGTATTGTCGGTTAAAAGGACCTGATAATCCGTACGGTTCCGGTCGCGGATAGTGAACGTATCGGCGTCGCGACCGATGACCACGCCTTTAAACTTCATCTTCGCGCCATTCGGGATGGATTGAATGTTTACAGGTCGTCTTTTATTGGTTTGGATTTTTGATTGCTGTCCAAGGGCCGGCAGCGTTGCGGCCAATGCCAGGACGAGGCCGCAGATCACTGTAAATGATCGCGATTTCTTGACGTCACTACTATACATGTTTGCTTCCTCCAGTACCGATATCGATGGGAATAGACATTCCGACAGTCTGATATAGTCAGACAATTCAGGATGACTGGGGGAGTGCGTAAATCGTAACCAAAACCTCGAAGGAAATCAACGAGTTGTTAAAATTTGTACCTCCGCAGCTTCCGTTAAGTCGAAGGTTTCAATGATCTGACCTTTTTGTTTGGCCTTGAGATAGGTTTCTTTCAAATTTTCACTGACCAAATTAATATGTGTTTGTCATCGACCGAATTCTGGTTTATTTACATAATCATTGTAAATCCCGGAAGGAATAATCAGGAAAATTCGGGCCTCGGCGCCCAAATAAACAAGGCCACACCGTCACACTGAGAGGGGGACAAGGGTCATGTCGAAACCGATGGTCTTTGATGCGCCTTCGCCTGCCGCTATCCAGGCGGTGCTCTTCACTCCGGAATCCAGTTCATGATGACGGAGCGCCGACCTCCGGTCGGCATGTTCCTCGCTTAACGCATGCCGATCGGAGGTCGGCGCTCCCGACGCTACCGCTACTTCCTGACCACGGTGAGCCTCACCTCGGACGGGTACTGTCGCGAATGGTGGACGGCATTGCGGGCGATCACTCCCTTTGATTCATCGTAGTTTCGGCCTCCGGTGTTCATATTCCGATCGAAGCGCGGGAAGTTGCTGCTCGATACTTCGATCCGAATTCGGTGGCCTGCTTCGAAGAAGTTGCTGGTGGTCATCGGTTGCAGCGTCACCTTGTAGACCTTACCAGATTCCATCCACACCTCGGGTTTGTCGTATCCGTTTCGATACCTCATGCGCTGAATCGTCTCATCCAGGTTATAGGCGCGCCCGTCCGGGTAGACGTCAATCAGCTTGACCGTGAAGTCGGTGTCCTTCGCGTCGGATGAGACATAGAGCGTGACTTCGATCGGGCCGCTTACTTCGATTCCTTCTTTCAATGGTTCGGTGCTGTAGACCAGGATATCGGGCCGGGTTTCCATCTTTTGCTGGTCGAAGGCTCCGCCGGCGACTGCGTTGCCGGTGCAGCAGACGTTCCCGCCATACGAAGGGACAGGGTTCATCGGGTCATATTCGAAGCGGTCAGGAGCATCTTTCGAGGGAGGTGTGTTTCCGAGAGCCCCGTCACCATTGAGCGTATTGGCTTTGCCACCGCTCGAAAGGTAGAAGGTCATGGGCTGCGCGCCAACCGGCGGCCAGGTCTCGGATGACTGCCACTTGTTGCTGCCCATGGTGTAGTAGCGGACCTTAGGCATCTTCTCGAGAATCCCGTTGTTTTCTCCCTTGAGGAAGCGGTCGAACCAGGCATAAGTCAGTTCATCATAGTTCAGTCGGGCATCGCCCATGCTGCGTTCACCGACGACCAGATTCTCTGAGGCGCGTTTGTATGCGCAGTGCAGCGTCGGCGCGATGACGGCGTACTGCTGATTGGCGATCTCTGGCCGTGCGGTCTTGCGTACGTGATTGTAGGCCGCGAGGTTCGGCCCTACAGACACGTCGTACCAGGACATGAACCAGAAACCGGGGATGTCGATCTTCATGTTGTCATGCCACAATCCACCTTTGTACCATGCCGGGTCGTTCGGCGCGCGTTTGATCATCGCTCCACCGGTGTCGACGGGCATGGGATCGGCGAAGATGCCGCGAGGCCCGTCGACGGCCTTCATGATGTCCATAACGGGAAGGTGACGCAGCGCCTTGGACCAGTCTACGCGGGGCAGTTGCTGCGCCAGATCGAACGACTTCGATGCGCGAATCAGGTCCTCCTGTGATGTGTTCGGAGGAAACATCGGCCGCACCTGGTTCTGCTCGCCGTAGAGCCACGCGATGAAGAGCATCTGGACTGCACCGCCACGATACCAGTTGCCCTGTTCGTAATACGGTCCGACGCGGCCGACACCGGCGCCGAAGCCCTGCGGGATCATCGCGGCAAATGCCGGATTGCCGAGCGACGCGACCGCCATCTGCCACTCCGCGGTCGACGAGCATCCGATAGTGCCGACCTTGCCGTTCGACCACGCCTGACTCGAGATCCACTTCAGCGCATCATCCCCGTCGCTGAGCGGCGCCCCTAAAATGTCGTAGTTCCCCTCGGAGAAGAAATGGCCGCGCTCGTTCATAGTGATGAAGGCATAACCGCGCTTGACCGCCTCGAGTTCGTTGCTCATGTCGCGCGGCGCGCCATTGCGGACGTCCCAGAAATTGAAGTTGTAGGGAGTTCGAACAAAGATTGCAGGATATTTCTTCGATGTATCTTTCGGGCGATAGAGATCGGCCGCCATGCGCTTGCCATCGCGCATGGGAATCATGAGCTTGCGTTCGACGACCGCGATCGACCGCAGTTCCTGCTCGATTGCGTTACGGCGCGCTACGAGTTCAGGGCTCGCCGCTCCGCGCCCCTGCCCCGAGACGATTTGAATGGTGGCGATGAATCCTATTCCGGCAAGTAACAGACTCCAGAGAATTTTCCTTCGCATGTGTTAGCTCCTTTGTTGGATTATTTTGCCCAGACAGCATTCTGCAGGATGGTGATCATTTCAGTCGAGGTCTTACCGAGCTTTTCGGCGCCTGCAATTACATCGTTAAGATCGACACCGTACCAGTTTCGCTTGCCTGGATCGCACAGGCCGGCGATGTTGAGCGGTTCGATGACATCCTTTACCTGTGCGGCGAAAGTTGCAGAAGATGTGCCGAGCGATTGCCGCAGCATCTGCCCAAGTTCGAGCATGCCTGCCGCGAAAGGTTGCCGGTCGGCGGCCAGAAACCTCCGCACAAGATGATGACAACCCAGACGACGCGCCATTTCGCTGTAACTGGCCGCTGCGAAATAGAACATCGAATAGGCAGCGAAATGTTCAAAGCGCGGGAACGAGGAATAACAGGAGGCGATGAAGCTCGCGGTATGATCGGCTTCGACCAGCGTCGTCCGGCCGTACTCGCTCAACCTGTGATCATCATGTAACCCGTCTTCGAGTATTGCGGCGATACGCTCGACGCCGAGCAGGGCGAGTGGCATTCCCGTGCTGAAAAGCGGATCGACGAATGCCGCCGCTGATGGCAGCAACGCCCATCCTGGCCCGGTTGCTGATGACGCGCGCGAAGCAAGACGAGGTATCCACGTGAATTCGCGAATCGCTTCGGCATCGGTGAATTGCGCGGCAATCGATGGATAGCGCGACAGGAATCGTCGCCAGGCAGCTTCGCCATCGGACAATTTCAATTCCGCGGCCAATGCCTCAGTGACAGCAATGCCGGCGCTGGTGACCCCGTTTCCGAAACGCAAGACCCACATCCATCCCCCATCGAAGACGTGATGCAAGGCGGCGTCATCCATAGAGTATGGCGGAGTCTCATCGACTTCGTACTCAGGCATACGATCGCAGCGATGCACACCGGTGAAATGCGAATAGAGCGATTGAGTCTGCGGATAGTCGTCGAAATCGCCGGCAAGATTCAGCTTACGGTTTAGAAAGCCATTTGGCCCGCTGGCGTCTATCAAAATTCGGGCCCGCATACAAAATTCCTGCCCATTTCGCTCGCCAGATAATTGCGACATTTTTTCATCACCCAAATCAACCTGATTCAGCATGGTCCGATCCATGTAATCGGCGCCGAGGTCGAGAGCTTCATTGAGCAGGAAATGGTCCACGTCGGCGCGAAGCCAGTGCGTGTCGGCGACTTCATTGTTCGGGCTGGCGGCGACCATCAGCTGATTGGCCCTGTCGTGAGCGACGCGAAACTCTTTCACTGGTTCGTGCCTGAAATAAGTGAAACCACGTTTCAGGCCGCAGACAATGTCTGGGTAATGGTTCTGCCACGCGCCGTATGTCGTCAATGGAATCAATCGTGGCAGATCATATCGTTCAGCCAGTTGTTCAATAATCAGATTCATGAGCGGCGAGGTCGATTCGCCGATTGCAAAGCGAGGATGCATGCCGCGTTCGATGATGACCACAGTCAGGCCAAGGCGCCGCGCGATCATTGCCAGCAGCGACGCGCTGAAGCCCGAGCCGATGACTGCCAGATCGAAATCGGTTCTCATCTCATCTCCGTGCAAAACCGGCAAGCGATTGGCAATGGAATCCGCTGCGTTCGATTTATCTCAGCCAGTCGCGCTGCACGCGAGCCGGAGCAATCACAATCATAGAACTTTTCGATATCCCACAGATCGGCAAAGACGAACATCTTATCCAGCGACAGACCGTATTCGAGAGCGGCTTCCAGCGAGCGCAGCTTCGGCCTCCTGTAAGCTCCGGCGAGAGCTTCCATCGCTCCATTGCCGCTGCGCACGGGAATGATTGAACAGGTTTTCGCGCCGCATTCCATCGCCACATCCAGCGACCGACAGGCCCAGATAAGCCCTTCCTGCTCGGTCAAAAATGGAGGTTGCAGCAGAATGAATACGCGCAGATCGATGTCGTGGTGATCGAGAAACCTTGCCGCCTGTCTGAAGGATTCAACAGTCATTCGCTTGTTGAGGTTTTCGAGAGCCTGCGGATGAACGGTTTCGAGTCCGATGGCAATTTCCAGTCTCCCGTTCAGGCTTTCCTGAAATCTCAAAGCGCGCCGTCCGTATTCGCCGCGCAGAAAAGCTGGATGGCATTCGACGATGACGCGCTCGAAGGTGGATACCGTTTTTATGATCTCATCGTAGTCTTCAGGCGGGATCGCCTGCGGATCGAAGAAACTTCCGGCGTTATACAACTTGATCTGCCGGGCTGCGGGCAGTCGATCCAGCGCGTAGCGGATTTGAGCTGCAATCGCTCCGCCCGGCACACTCGAGTCCAGTGTGTTTCGCCAGAGGTCGCACATGAGGCATCTGAACGGACACTCGCGATTGGTCAGAAAGATGGTTGCGGTCGGTATCGTGTGACCATTCGCACCCGCCTCCTCCTCCCATAAAAATTCATATGGGCGTAACGGATCGAGATGAGACTTCGACCCTCGATGATCGAGGATCCATTTGTCTCGCTCTGACGGAATTGCGGGGTAATTTTCGGCCACGAAAGTACAATTTAATCGCAGATGTCGAAAAGGGGGCAAAGAATGTGAATCGCAGAGGCCGCAAAGGGGCAAAGACATATAGGGAAGATCACGGTTCGAATTATATCCAGTGGGCAATAATCCGGATATTTATATCACCAAAAAATCTTTGCACTCTTTGCGGCCTCTGCGATAAAAACTTTAGAAAACTTAAACAACAAGCGTCGATTCCGTCACGGTCATTTCATTTCCCGAGCGGCGTGGAGATTCGGGATTCCATGCCTCGCGCAGCCGCTCTTCCCATTGCCTCAGGAAGACCTGGCGGCACCATGATTTGCTGACGCGCCATTGGCGATAGGATTCTCCGCCTGCGCCTTCCTGAAACCGCATTTTAGGAAAGACGGGCATCGCCTCGCCGGTGACGGCTTTGATGCCGGCGCTGACCACATCCTGCTTCAGTGTCGCAAGCCGGTCAGAGCTGTCGCCGATAACTTTTTCAAACGGTATCGCCAGCGCCTGAGCGATGACAGAGCGCACCGTGTATGGAGAGAATGCCTCGAAGCCATAACGGTGAGCGGGTGCGTATGTCCTGACGTAACCGCGCGACAGGCCGCCTGAATATGTCAAACTGTGTTTGATAGCGTCGATGCCCCAGCCTTCCTGGTAGAGCATCGGGTTGCGCAGCACGCTCGATATCGTCAGGTCGGAGTCTTCAAGCGGGTATGATTTCAGGTTCTCATCACCACCGTCGCCGTCGAGCAGGTATTTGAGGCTCGGATACCGCTGGCGAATGGCATCGAGCAGGCACAGCGAGACCGCGGCGCATTCGACATCGAGTGGGTGGTAGTCTTCAATGACGCGAATGGCGGATTCCAGATCGAGCCGCTCAGCCGGGACCTGGACGGCTTCCCAGTGCTGCTCCAATCCGAGCTTGCGGACGACTTCGGCGGCCTGCCTGGCATCGCGCCCTCCGCCCAGATCGAGCGTGAATGCGCGCAGCCGGTCAGGATTGCCGCAGAGTTCATTGAGCGCTTTTCGCGCGAGCAGGAAAACGGATGTGCTGTCAACTCCTCCGGAAAACGCCAGCGCAATCGGTTCATCAGCGGGGATTGCCGCGATCCAGGTTTTTAAAGCACTGTAGGTTGCCGCGACATACGCGGCTCCGGCTTCCTCGATGTCGGCGGTGCCTTCGGCGATCGGCGGGTTGAAAAATCGATGATAGCGCGGCGACGGGTCAGGGCATCCGATCTGGTCGATTTCGACGAGGTAATGTGCGGGGATCATCCGCGTATACATCGGATCGAACTGCCAGCCGATCTGCTCTTGCCGGCACCAGTCGAAGAGCTGGTCCATCCGCTGTCCGACGACCAGAAACGGTCCGTGGTACATCTTGGCTACGAGGTAACGCAGCGGGATGCCGATGGTGCGGGCAAGCCGGACGGTCTTGCCATGACGCTCGACGGCAGCGAAATGGCCATCGGTCCGGCTGAGTGTATCTGTATCGCAGCCACGCACCGCTTCGTTGATTTGATAAGGCGTGCAGCCGGTCAGCGCTGAGGTCCGCGTTTCAACCAGATTGACCAGACGTTCGACTCCTTCAAGCATGATTTTCTCCAGTGAAATAGTATTTATTTGTAACTGCTAGCACTCAAAAAAGTTTCCAGTTTCCAGTTTCCTGTTGCTTCTCGACGCTTCGCTTTCAACTGCAATCTTGCTCACCGGAATAAACTTGCACCGTCCAGAATACTGGAAACTGGAGACTGGAAACTTTTCATTGGATTCCCATTGATCAATTACATTTTTTACTCAACCCTGACCGACGCGGGGTTGATCTCAGCCGGAATGAACGATCGATCGATCAGCTCCTTGAGGTCGATCGGCCTGTCGAGAATGCCGGCTTTCAGTCCCATGTCCATGATGCGTTGCATCTCTTTGTCAGTCGGGTTGAGCATCCGGTAACTGACTCGATCCGGAGGTTGAGTCAGCACATAGCGCACTACTTTTTCGTCCTGGCGAAAATAGGGTGAAGCGACTTTTGCGGCTTCAATGCGATGCGTTTCGGCCCATTCTCCGCTTTCGGCGATTCCGCGAACCAGGTCGCGCACGACCTCGGGTTGTTCTTTGATCAGGTCTTCTGTTACGACCAGCACGCACGAAATGAAGCCCGGCCAGACGTCCTTGGCGTGGTACAAGATGCGACCAGTGCCATCGAGTTCTGCGCGTGCGGCGTGCGGTTCGCCGACGAAGTAGGCATCTATCGCTTTGGCCGCCAGAGCGCCTGGCATATCTGGCGGAGGCATTTCGACGAAATTGATCTCGTCGGGTTTGACGCCCTGATCTTCCATCAGCTTGTGAATGACAAGATTCTGATTGCTGTATTTACTGGGGATCGCCATGGTCTTGCCGCGCAGCTCACGCAGGGATGTGGCGGGACTATCCTTTGAGACCATGACCGTCGAACCGTCGCGATGGCCCAGGTAGAGGATCTTGACCTTGACGCCCTGCTCGCGGAGCTTCATCGCCAGAGGGGCGATCATAAAGGTCGCTTCAAGCCGTCCGCTCTTGATGGATTCGACCATGGTCGGGAAGTCAGTGAAACGCTGCGACTCGAACCGAGTCGCTGTGCTGGTGCGGGATGCATAATCCGTCACCGGGCACGTGAGATGTCAGGTGACGGGTAGAAATCCGACATTGAGTTGTGCTCGCTCAGCGTCCTCTTCAAAACCTGCATCCCGTTGCCAGGGCTTGTAACGCAGCAAACCGAGAATGGCGATGACGATGACCGAGCCGATAATGATTTTGAGATAGGTATTTCGAAACATAGCTATGTCGAATTCAGATGATTATTCAACTGCGACGAAATGGTTGTCGCCGGCTGTCTTTTCATAATCGTGTTCGATTCCAAGTTCGGTCAGGATGCGATGAATCGCGCTGACGACCTCGGGATGGGTCAGATCGCGCGGGCGCGGGGCTGAAATGCTCAGCTCATACCGGATCCGGGCCGGACGTTCGCTGAGCACTATGACTCGATCGGCAAGTTGCGCGGCCTCTTCGATGTCGTGTGTGACCAGCACTACGGTACGCGGACGTTCGTCCAGCAATCGAGCCAGTTCCTGACGCAGCCGCAGGCGCGTCAGGTAATCGACCGCGGAGAACGGCTCATCCAGCAGCAAAATGTCGGAATCTCCTGCCAGGGCGCGGGCCATCTCGACACGCTGCCGCATGCCACCGGAGAGCTGATGCGGATAGTGATTCTCAAATCCATCCAGCCGGATCAACTCGACCAGTTCATTGATCTGTTGAGTCTGCTCGGAAGCGTTCTTCACCTGGCGCAAGCCGAGCGCGATGTTTTGAGCCACAGTCAGCCAGGGAAACAATCCGTCCTGCTGATAGACCATGCGGACCTCGCCGGCGCGCTCGATCGAACCGGATGTTGGCAGATCGAAGCCGGAGAGCATGTTGAGCAGCGTCGTTTTACCGCACCCGGATGGGCCGACAACTGCGACGAATTCGCCACGTGTAATCGTCAGCGACACTTCTCTTAACACCTCGACGGCATCGAACCAGCGAGAGACTTTTTCGAGCCGCAGCGGCTTAATGCTCATATCCCCACCGTACGCTTTGAATCCTGGTCAGTTGCACCAGCAGGCGATCGATCACGACTCCGATCAGTCCGATGACGATCATCTGGACCACCAGCAGATCCGATCTCAATCCATTGCGCGAATCCATGACGGCGAATCCAAGTCCGTCGCGTCCAGCTATCATCTCGGCTGCTACAACCACCAGCCACGCCAGCCCGGCTGTCACACGCAGCGTAGTGATAACCTGCGGCAGAATCGCCGGCAGCGTAACATTCGTCAAATTTTCCAGCCCGTTGATGCCGTAATTCTGAGCGACACGAAAATAGACTGTCGGAATATTTGCGACAGCTGCCATGGTCGCCAGAATGACAGGGAAGACTGCCGACAGAAAGATCAGGAAGATGGCCGAAGCATCGCCAACGCCGAACCATAGGATCGCAAACGGCATCCATGCCAGTGGCGACAGGTTGCGGAAGAAGTTGATGATCGGCAGAAAGGCCAGGCGCGCAGCCAGCTTTTGCCCGAGCCATAATCCTGTCGGGATGCCGAGCGCGGTTGCCAGGACAAACCCGCAACTCACGCGAAAGAGCGAAGTGATCAGATCGTTGATGAGCCGGCCGTTTTTAAGTTCCTCGCTGAAACCGCGGAGCACCGCCAGTGGCGATGGGAATGCGCTTTCGTGGAACGCGCCGGAAGCCGACACAGCCTGCCAGAGCAAGATCATTCCGACGGTCACGGCGAGCGGCGGCAGAACAGTCCTGGTTGTATTGGGCCGTCGTAATTCCATGAGAGAAAACGATCACTGTGGGCACTGCGGGTCAGGCAGTCGCCGGTCCCGACTCAACCTGTTTGCGTGATGTTCGCCAGATTTCGATAGCCATCGCGATTGGGCCGACGATCGTCAGCGCATAGTAAGGCGCGTGAATGTTCTCTGACAGCCGCAAAACCATCTCCATCGCGGCGACCAGGAACGCGACCAGGCACTGCATCCGTTTGCTGGAGACAGTCGTTTTCGGATCGGTAATCATAAAGAAGATGAAGAGCTGATACATCGGGCCGGTGATCGGCGCGACTTCAGCCAGGAAGCCGTGTCCTGTCATAGCTCCGCGGATAAATGCGAAAAACAGAAATGAGACGACATAGGTCGCAGTGATGTGGAACCTTTTGACTCGCCACGTAATCAGCGCGCCGAGCGTCCAGACAATGAGCATCGGCCAGATCGTATTGCCCCATTGCACGCTCAGAGTTGCAACATATTCAGGCGCCAGCAGCAGCATCATGCAGATGGCGAAGTTCGAGGGATTCCATAGGTGTCGCCCCCGCCAGCGGATGACGTATTTCGATGTGATCGAGATTGCGCTGCACAGTGCATAAGGCCAGAAGAGAGGCGATCGGATGAGAATGCCCACGCTGATGCCCGATATGTATGCGCTGGCCATATTCGGCCATTGCCCCGTCATTATCCGCCCGAGCGCCAGTTCCGTCAGGATGGAAATGGCGATGGCCAGAAATGTCTGCCACCAGCTTTCCAGCAAACCGAACGAAATCTGACCGATGATCAGTATCGTGGTGATGAACATCGGCACCAGGTAACGATTTTCGAGACTGAAGAACCAGCCGAGTCCGGATGCGCCAGAAGGAGATGCTATTGTGGAAGGCGCAGGTGCCGAAGGCGAGGAACCTGACGCCGTGACTTCGGGTGTCATGCGGTCTCCTTGATTTTGTGGATTTTGTTCGGTTCGGGTGTCCTGACAGTCTCTATTTTACCCGATGGCCATCGAATCTCAACCCGGTCGATGGCCGTTGCTTTGCCCAGCCCGAAGTGAATACGGCGCTGATTCTGCGCGCAAAATCCGCTGCCGCCCGAGACTTCCTGAACCTGTTGCCGGCCGTTCCAGAAGACACGCACCTGCGCCCCGATGGCGCTGCGGTTACTCATCGAACCTTCAAGATCGAAGGCGATCCATCTGTTTTCCGGCGCAACAGTGTTTTTATAAAACAGCAATGGCCCTTTCTGATTCGCGACGACGACATCCAGCTTTCCGCTGTTCGAGAAATCAGCCATGGCCACTGAACGCCCGTCAAACACATCGTTCACACCAACCAGTTGAGCGACCTCCTTGAACGATCCGGCGCCGTCGTTGATCCAGAGCCGTTTCTTTTGATAGCCGGAGAGGCTGCGCCCATCCAGCGGAGGCCAGTTGGCGGCGTCGGAGATGATGGCGCGGTTGCCGCCGGCGACTTTCGAGTAGTCGTACCAGTAACTCTTTTCTTTATCGAGCGAGACATTCCCATTCGTCACGTAGATGTCCTGAAAGCCGTCGTTGTTCAAATCGCCGAACTGCGCGCCGAAGCTCCAGCCGCCAAGTTCGACGCCCATTGCGCTGGCCAGGTTTTCGTATTTGATATCATCGCCGGCAGTACCTTCCTTCGGCATCCACAGGTTGTTACCCTGAACCAGCACGCCTTCCTCAGAGATATTGGTCACATAAATGCCGAAGCGCCCCTGATTCAGGACATCGCCAACGGCCGCCGTCATGCCGCTCTTGGGCGCGTAACCAACGCCGGTCTGCCTGCCGACTTCACGGAACTTTTTGCCGCCGTCGTTGAAGAAGAGTTCGGAAACCCCATAATCGTTGGCGATAAACAGATCAGGGAAGCCCGTACCTCTCAAATCAGCTGCCACTGCCGCCAATGCCCAGCGTGTGGACTTGATGCCCAGTCTCTCGCCTGCCTCTTCAAACTTGCCGTCGCCAAGATTGCGAAAAAGGTATTTTCGCCCGCCGTTCGAGGCATACTCAAAGCTCTCGGGCATCATCCTGGTCGTCTTCAGATTCCACAGGTCAACGTCGTCCGCGTAATACCCTCCGACAAACAGGTCCAGCTTTCCGTCACGGTCATAATCGAACCAGATCGCGGTGTTGGCATTCACCCATTTCGGCAACCCTGCCTGTTCGCTGGCGCGGGTGAAGCTCTTTCCGCCGTCGTTGTGAAAAAGCTCCGGCTTGCCCCACTTGTACAGAAACAGGTCTTCGAAGCCGTCATTGTCATAGTCGCCCCACACCGCGCCCATCGAAACGCCATTCTCGCGCGAGTTGAGCCCGTCAAGTCCAACCTCTGAGGTCACGTCCCTGAATGTATCGTCGCCGAGGTTTTTGAAGAGCGCATTGCGACTGCCTTCACCGCTGTTTGTAACGTAAAGGTCCTGCCATCCATCCCGGTCGAAATCGGCGACCGAGACCGCAGCGCCCATCGAGGCGACCTGATCCATGATGTGATCGAGCTTCGAGTCGAGCCGCGGCGCGGAATGCCGGAAATCAATCCCTGAGGCTTTTGCCGATTCGGTCAGCGTAAAACCGTAACGCTCGATTGCGGTCGAACCGGCTTCCACCGGATTGGCCACGTCATTGCCCGCCAGATATCGTTTGTAGACCAGTGGAAACGCCAGCAGGACAATGAAAAAAATTATGAGTGCAATTTGTTTTATCCGATTTTTCATAATTGTACTTTTTAGCCACGGATGAACACGAATAATCACGAACTAAAATATTATGAAGGAGAATGTGGAGTGCGGCGGCCCGGCGCCGCTCTGGTATCCCATTTAGCCAATTTCAAAAAGGAGTACCAAAGCGGCGCCGGGCCGCCGCACTCCACATTCTCCTTTATCTCAACGCGCGCCGGAAGCGATCGGGCGTGACGTAGCGGGTGTGATACTCGCGCCAGTCCCTGGGGTGACGAATGTATGCCGGATTCTCTTCCAGTCGTGTTGATGCTCGATTGTAATCCCTGATCCCGTGAAATGGGAGCGGCAGGACAGTCGCGGCAAACGAGCAGTTGTAATCACCATCTTTAGTCCAGCCGTCTCCGATCATGACGAAATCGCGTTTCCAGCCCGATGGCGGGGCAGCCAGCGCCTTGAATTTCATGCGTAACTCGTCGCCGGCATTCATTATGAGCATGCGGTCATCCGTCAGCGCGAGCAGCTCACGGACGTCGCCATAGCGGGTGTAATAACCTGTCAGGTCGCGCCACTTCTGCGCCGTGCCTTCCAGTCGGTTGTAATCCGGGAGTTCCGGCGATGAAGCGTTCACCTGCGAGAACTCGGAAAAGCCGCGGTATCGCAACTCAGCGCTCGATGTTTCCAGTCGGACAAATTTTACAGGATTGCTTGAAGTCGCCTCCGCCCATTCCAGCTTGTCCCAGTAAATCTCCATGTTAGTGCGCAGCCGCAAACGCCTTGGCGCGCCGGGTCGAAAGATGCCTTCGAGGTCGATCACCATCGTCTTCAGCTTGCCTGACAGAAAGCCGAGGTTGGATCTGGCTTCGACCCACATGCCATCTTTGTCTGGAACTTCCAGACTCAAACCTCGAGGTGGGGTAATGTTGTTTTGTCCGATGGCGATGTTGATGGTTGCGTCGGTCGGATGCAGCCATCCGTGGCCGATCAGATAAAGTTTTTTATCGCGCGGCGCGTCTTCGCCGAGCTCGAGTTCGACCCAGTGATCGCGCGTCAGGCCCTGATACTGGCCTCGCCCGAATGTGTCGAGGTATTCCTGATCCAGAGCGGCGACCGTGGCCGACACGTCTTGTCCGCGATCATCCTTTGCGCCGGCGAATGGCATCGGTAATTTCGTAACATAGATCTGCGGCTTTGGCTGCGGTACAGTGAACCGTTCATCGTTGAAAACCTCAGTGCCGGGCGGATGATCCACGGCCATGAGCGAATACTGGTCAATGTAGAACGTCTCCCATAATTCCGCCGTCACTCGCAGGTCGTACATGCCGTCACGCGGTGCGAGCCGGTTGCCGGGGATTTTGAACCATTCCTCTGTCTGTTCGACATTGGCGACGACCTGAGCATTGATGCGCAGCCCCAGCGCCGGATTCCACGGAGAGCAATCCTTGACGAAGCTCATCTGTTTTCCGTCCCACGCGAAGAGCATAGGGCACGAGCCCTTCAACCGCTGTTCAGCCAGTACGGATTGATCAGCCTTCAATTCAAATTCGGCCTGAACCGATCCGTTGGGCCAGACGATGCGCGCAACATCCGCCTGCGAATTCTCGCCGAGGCCAAAATGCAGCAGAGGGGAGGTGATGACCTGTTTCTGAGTCAGCAGGCCGGAGCGGATTTCAATCTCGCCTCCGATGCCGAACGAGTTGATACGCTGGTCTCCGGTCGCCTGGGCCGCTCGCGTGCGGATGGTCTGGGAATGATATTTTTTTGTGCCGCGGTTGATCAGTTTGACAGCTCTCGCATTGTCCCTTTCTCCGATCAGATCCAGCCGGCCGTCATTATTCAGATCGCTGATCGAGTGGATTCGGACGCCGGGCGGCAGTTTCACCTGCGTGAACTTCCCTTCGGCGTCGCTCAACAAAACTGCTTTTCCGTCGGCAATAATGTCCAGGCTGCCGTTATTGTCGAGGTCAGCCAGTAAAAGACCGGTAGTGGTTCGCGGAGTATCAATCATTCCTGTCAATCCGGTATCGCTGATTGTCCGGGCAATCTCGATTCGTGCGATTTCATAGATGTCCCAGCCCGTTCCGGAATCGTTGTCTGACAGCCTGAGTATCTGTCCCTCACGGTTCATCAAAACAAAATCGATCTGGCCATCGGCGTTCACGTCGTTGACCGCAATCGCGATGATTGGTCCCGGAATCGTTGGAACAGCCCGTTCACGGTACTGACCAAGGCGTTCATTGATCAGAATCCTGAACCCCGTGGCATCGACGATCGCCAGGTCCGGATCGCCGTCGCCGTCGATGTCGGCAGTTGCGAAGCGGCGAACATCATTCAATGGACCGAAAGGGGTCAGCTCCTTGAACGTGCCGTCGCCGTTGTTTCGCAGGAGCATCGGCCGCGCTGTGCCAGGATTGGGGCAGAGAAGTATGTCCAGGTCGCCATCCAATTCGAAATCGAGGATATGCAAATCGTGATAACTGGCGCTCAGGACGCCCTTCGGTAAAGCCGTCTTTGAAGTCACCTCAGTAAACGATTTGATATTATCCTGCCGGAAGAAGCGGATGCCCCGATCGCTCACTGTCACGAGGTCTGTTTTGAAATCATAGTTGAAGTCGACCGCCGCGACATTCCAGGCTGAAACATTTTCATCGCCGAAAACGATCTTCGCTCCATCCACGATCTGTATCTCTTTACGATTATGAAATACCAGTGATGGTCTGGTTTCGGCATCGAATGCTACGACCATGCTTTCCGAATCAGTTTCCGATATCTCTTCAGCGGAAAAGCTCATCCCGGTATCAGGCGGCGCTGGTTGTGGCTCCGGGCTGGGCGCCTTGATGAACCTCAGGAACGGATCGCCGACGAACTCCGCCGGAGTCCTGACGGCGTTCATACTCTGGCGATATGCGGGCACGCGGGCCAATACGTTTTTAAGAAAAGCGGATTGGGTCGCGGCAGCACGCGGATTTGGACCGGCAGCAATCTGTTGCAGCGTGGCCATCTGCTGTTTGGCTTCATCGGGCCATCCCTGCGAATTTTCGCCGAGCGTTGCCACGACTTTTTTGAGCGTCGTATTGTCGCCACGCTTGGCGGAGATGCGGGCCGTCTCGATCATTACGGCAAGATTGCCGGGCTGCGCCGCCAGAATTTTTCCCATCAGCGATTGCGCTTCAGCCTCACTTGCGGGCTCGCCCTGCCGCTCGATCTCCTGGGCCAGACTGAAAATTGCCTTCAGATTTGTGCCATCCAGTTCGACGGCTTTCTTGAGGTGGGCGATGGCTTCGGGCAGTTTGCCGCGCTTGCTTTCGATCTGGCCGAGCAGCGATTCGATCTGGCTGTTGTCTGGAGCGAGCGAGCGGGCTTTTTCGGCATTTTCATAAGCTGCGTCGAACTCCTGCTGACGCACGGAGAGCAGTCCCAGATTCGCCCAGCTTGCGGGTTCGCCCGGCGCGATTTGTGTGGCGAGCGTCAACTTTTCTCTGGCGCGCACGTCTTCACCGGTCTGCAATCCTGCGAGACCGACGTAAAAGGCAGAGACAAGATTACGGTATTCTTTCGAGTCAGGCTCAGGCAGTCCTGTATTGCGCGTGCAGGCAACCAGGAGGAGTGGCAGCACAAGCAGCAGCGCGGCAGGCAGATACTTCGGGACAAACTTACGACTCATTCAGGAGGATACCAGTCTTCTTTCTTACCACGCCCGACGCCCAGGGCATCGGCTACGCGGTTGATGTAATTGAACCAGGATGCGATCAGTGTGATTTGCAGAATCGCTTTGTCATCAAAGCCGGCAGCGCGAAGTTTATCATGGTCCTGCGGCGCCAGGCGAGTTGCGTCCTTTGTCAATTGCACCACGTAATCCAGCATGACACGATCCTGTTCGCTGATCGGCGCTTTCGTGTAATCCTCGCGCAAGCCGGCGATCATATTTTCATCAAGAGTAACCATTCGCAGAAACTCTGCGTGCGATTCCAGTCAGTAAAAACACCGGTTAACGACCGACACCATGGTCGCGATCATCTCGTGCTGTGCGCGGCTGAGTGGCAGATCGGGGGACATCATCGCACCGAAAGCGCCGAAAATGTGAAAGAGCGTTTCAGGCATGAGCGAGTGCGAGGCGACGATGCTGTCTCCGCCCGGAGAGACGGGGGAATTGTACTCTGTCGGGTACATTGCACGCTGCGCTTCAATCATCCGGCGCAGATTTTCATCGGCTTCTTCGATCGGAATTGTGCGAATCCAGGTCATTTCTGCTTTTCTCCAATTGATACCCATACGCCAAGGCACCAGGAAAGAGTTAATCGCAAAGGCCGCAAAGAGGCAAAGATAAACATGGAAGATCAGTGTTCGAATTATATCCAGTTGGCGATAATCCGGGTATTGATATCACCCAAAAAATCTTTGCCCCTTTGTGGTCTTTGCGATTAATTTCTTTGCCCTTCTTTGCAGCCTCACGATAAACAAATTAGAAAACTTAGTTTCCGCAGTTCTAAAACGTGAACTTCACGGCCAGCTGGAAGGCACGCGGGCCGCCCGACCCGAAGACTCCGCCGGCCGTCGTTACCGGACGCCCGAAGCTCGATGACTTGAGATAGCCTGCGTCGCCCGTATCGCTGCTGTCTCGAATAAGCACGTTCGAGAAGCCGGAATAATTGAGATTCGAGACACCCAGGATATTGGTCACGTTGAATAGATTGAAGATCTCGACGATCGGCTCCAGACGCGCCTTGTCTCCGAATCGAAAGACCTTCGACATTCGCAGATCGAGCGAGCTGAAGCGGTCATTGAACTGCGCATCATCACGAACCAGCGGTAAAGGCTGCCCGTTGACACCGCCCGCCGAGTTGAGCTGCGTCAGGAACCTGTTGAGATCGGAGCCGGTGTTGAACAGGCGGCCGCCGGCGTTGCGCTGCAAGACTGGTATGCGCGAGCTCGCATCAGGCAGCAGAATGTCCATCGGCACGCCGGAAGCAAGCGTCAGGATCGGCGCCAGCTGAAAACCGTATGGCAGTTCCAGTGCGCCAGAGAAGGTGAAGTAATGGCGGCGGTCATTCGGCGTGGGGCCGTATTCCAGCTGCATGTTGTTCGGATTGACCGGCCCGTTCGAGAACGGTATCTGGTCGTCGTTCGCGTAGTTGAAGGCTTTCGACAAGGTGTACGACGCTCGTAACTGATAATGCCTCGAGAAGCGTTTCTCGAGGCTCAGCAGCAGCCCGTCGTATTTTGTCTTGACGCTCGATTCCAGATTGACGACGCGATCCGGCCCGCCTACTACGGGATTATCCACTACGCCGATCGTGCGACCGATGATGAAGTGTGTGCCGAAGTTGTGCAGGTAATCGGCGCGAACCACGAAATCCCCCGGCAGTTCGCGCTGGATGCCCAGATTGAACTGCTGCACCATCGGGTTTTGCATGTCGTTGTCGATTATGTTGATTCCGGAAGCGCCGGCGCCCGGGAGAATAAACCCGGTGAACGGATTGCTCAGCGTCGGAGCGCCGGGGCGGAACCTGCCCGTCGCCGGGTCAATGAAGATCGGAGCGCCTGTCGGGTCCGTCAGCGCATTGCCGGCGCGGACCTCGATTGCCAGGGCGCGACCGTCAAGCCCGCGTTCGAGCGATGCGATCTGAATCGTGATGCGGTCGTAGTAGATTCCGTATCCCCCATGGAGGCTCGTCCTGCCGTCATCGGTCGCCCAGTTGAATCCGGCGCGCGGCGCGAAATTGTTTGTGTCCCGCTTGCGCTCGCCACGATAGAAAGACTCGACTATCGGGTTGCGGTTCGCGTACCAGGCCTTGTTGTTGAGGTCTGTATCCAGTTCGTAGCGCAGTCCGAGATTGAGAGTCAGATTCCTCGAGACGCGCCAGTCATCCTGTGCAAAGAAGGCAAAGTGATTGTTGTCGGCGTCTCCGATCAGCAGAGACTGCGAAGGTTTGGAACTGCGCAGCGTGACTGCGAAGAGCAGGTCGTTGTCATCTATCCGGCCGTCGCCGTTGAAGTCGGCATGAGCGAAGTCCTGGACGAATTCGATCCGCCCCTGCTGAAACACGCCGAGGTCAAAAAGCGAATCGATGCGCTGATAGTCGCCGCCGAATTTGAGCGTGTGAGCGCCCCGGACCACCGATAGTGCATCCGAAAATTGGAGCCTGTTGACCTTCGTCGCCTGCGGCACGCGAAATGACACGCCATCCAGAATCGATGGAAAGGTCAGTTGCGGGGCGTTCGAAAGCGGGACCGTCGTATTATGAAAATTGTTGACGCTGAAGCTGAAACTGTTGACGACGGCCGGCGAAAAGACATGCGACAAGTTCATCAAAAACGCTTGGTGATTATTGTTGAGTTTCTGGCGCTGTGAGGCCGAACCGATGGCCCGATCGAGTTTTGTCGCGCCGGTGTCATCGAGTCGCTCGATCGCGTACCTGAAACTCAGGTTATCGTTATCTGTCGGTTTCAAGTCGCCGCGCAAAAGTCCCAGCAGATCATCGTGTGGCGCCGGCGCGAAGCCGCGACGGATTTGACGTGCAGCGACATCGCGCTCGCCGACCAGAATTGCGCCATCCTGGTTGCGATACTCGATCGCCCCAAACAACCACGCGCGATCCTTCTTGATTGGGCCGCCGAGCGTTGCCACATATTGCTGCCGGTCGAAAGGAGGTTTTTGATCGCTGGTGCGGTCATATGTCGCAGGCAGCCCCTGCATTCGCCGGTCGCGCTCGAAGAAGGAGAAAGAGCCATGCAGATCGTTCGTCCCGGATCTGGTGACGACGTTGATGACCGATCCGGCCGAACGCCCGAGCTCGGCTGAAAATCGATTGGTCGCGATCTGAAACTCCTGCACCGCGTCCTGCGAGATATTCAGCAACGGCCCGCCGACTGCATCATCATTGTTATCCGTCCCGTCAATCGTGATGTTGCCGCCGCGCCCCAGTTGCCCGGCTGATGAGATGATCACGCTGCTCGTCTTGGTCGGGTCGAAATTCGGCGCCGGCACATTACCGGGAATGAGCAAGGCGAGCTCGAGATAGTTGCGGCCGTTGAGTGGTAATGTCGATATCGAAACCGAGTCAATTACACCGTCAGTGACTGACGAACTGGTGTTGACGGACGCCGCGCTGTCATCACGCACCAGCATGACTGTCTCTGTCGGCCCGCTGACTTCAAGTGTCCCGTCAAATATGGCCTGTTGCCCGACACGCAGATCGATCGTCCGAACCAGGGTTTTGGGGAAACTCCTCGCCTCGATTCTGACTTCGTATTCTCCCGGAGTGAGGTTAGTCATCACATACAGGCCATCGCTGTTTGTCACAGTTTCGCGCTTTGAGCCAATGGCTTTTTGAATAATCGTGATTTTCGCGCCTGAAATCACTGCTCCGGTTGGATCCGTGACTCGCCCGCTCAATGTCGCCGTCGTCGCCTGTTGCGCGACAGCGGTCAGGATTGAACACAGCATCAGTCCGAGCATCGCAGCCATGAATGGAATTCTATGCATCCTGGAATGTCTCCTTATTTTTTCGAGAGAGGCAGGCAGTGGATCCTTTATTCAGCCAGCAATGACAGAATCTCTGTCTGATTCGCCAGAATCCTCACCTGATTGGCCTGGATCAGATCCTGATTGACGAGCAGAGCGTCAAGTTTCGCCTGATTCGCCTGGATGTGATCCTGATTTGCCAAAAGTATCTTCTGGTTCGCCAGTATCGCTTCCAACACCTTCATGATGTTTCGCTGATTTGATTGAATATTTTCCTGGTTTGCCAGGATGGTCTTCTGGTTACTGAGCAATTCTTCCTGTGTCATGAAAATTCTCCCTGCCATATGCGGCACATTTCTTTTCATCCCGGCATAACTATTGAAACTCTCTGTTGGAGTTTTGATGAGCTTGACCAATTATTGTGTTTTGATGTGCAATTTTATTGCCACGAATCGAAATTCTTGCAGGCGGTCGAGTCAACTTACTAAGTACCATCGAGTTATAGTTGTTCGCTATTCACGACAGCTTTTTTTTGCGATTGTTTGTTTAGCGAAATACAGCGACCAAGGCGATATATCGCGCAAGTTCACGAAATATCGCGATCAAGCATTGGATGAATGGGAAGGGATTTTGAGGCCGAGTTTCTTTATGCGACTGCGCAGAGTCGAGGCCGGGAGACCAAGGATTTCAGCTGCGCCGTGTGGTCCCGAGATGCGTCCGCCTGTGTGATCGAGCGTTCGCTGGATAAGTGCGCGTTCGTTTTCGGCGAGTGTGATCGCCTGGAAAGGGCGCAACGAATTATTCTGAGACGAGACGTACGTGGAGTGGGAGATAACCGACCCATTCAATTCGTCATTGATTGAGATTGCAGGTTCGAGATTTGTGTCAGGCAATTTTATCTTGAGGAGATCGGTCTCGGCGGTCAAGATCGAACGTTCGATCATATTTTCCAGCTCGCGGATATTACCGGGCCAGTGATAATCATGCAGCGCCAGCAATGATTGCTCGTGGATCGAATTGATCACGCGGTTGAACCGGACGCTGTATTTTTTGACGAAGTGGCGAACCAGCAGAGGAATGTCGGAGGTTCGCTCGCGCAGTGGCGGCAGAGTGATTGGGAAGATATTGAGCCGGTAGTACAGATCGGCGCGAAATTTCCTTAGGCTGACGAGCCGTTCCAGCGGCTGATTGGTTGCGGCGATGATACGGACCTTGACGCGGACGCTTTTGGTGCTTCCCAGTCTCTCGAAAATGCCTGTCTGGATGACGCGCAAAAAACGGCCTTGAGTTTCCAGGGGAACCTCGCCGATCTCGTCCAGGAAGATCGTCCCGCCATCGGCAAGTTCGAATCGCCCGGCTTTACGCTGTGACGCCCCGGTGAAGGCGCCTTTTTCATAGCCGAACAGTTCGCTCTCGATCAGGCTGGATGGCAAAGCGGCGCAGTTGACGATGATGAAAGGCCGGTGTTTACGCGGACTGTGCGAGTGAATCGCATGAGCCAGCAGCTCTTTACCGGTTCCGGTTTCGCCACGCAGCAGGACGGTGGTATCGGTTTCCGCAACGTTGAGCGACTCGCGCAGCACTCGCTGAAACTCATCACTTGTGCCGATCATCTCGCCAAAAGGATCATACTCGTCAGTCAGGCGCTCTTCTTCCGCCAGCAACTGGCTGAGTTTGGCTTCAAGCTCACGGATCTGTTCCTGATTGGCGAGAATGGTTTCCTGACTGGCCAGCAGCAGATCCAGCTTGTTCTGATTCTGCTTGATCTGATCCTGGTTGGCCAGAATCTTCAGTTGGTTCGTGATGACTTCATCTTTACGCATGGTTTAAATGATGTATCAGCTTCGCTATTCGTGCAATCAAATATACATATACCATTTTAACCCTGACAAAACTCTTGGCTATCCTGGCGCCTTGGCGTTTAATATCATTTATTAATCGTATTAATCGCGAAAAAATGGAGGATAGTGAAATGCCAGGAACGATGCACGAGCGGGAGGCTGTCCGCGCCACGCTCGATGATGCTTTCGATTTCGCACAAGGACAGGTCAGGACGCTCCTTGAGAAATACCCGCCCGATTACTATCCGATGTATACGGTGGATGGGAAATTCGGCCAGGATCGCAAGAGGTGGACTCACTGGTGCGACGGTTTTTATCCGGGAATGATGTTTATCTTCTCCAGGGCAACGGGTGATGACTGGTGGCTGGACAAGGGGATTTCCTATGCGACTCCGCTCGAAGAGCGTCAATATGATCGCGCAGTGCATGACCTGGGCTTCCTCTTCTTTTCAACATACCTGCGCTGGCTTGAACTGGGTGGTCCGGCCGAACGCATCAGGCCCGTGCTCATTCAGGCGGGCAGGACGATGGCGATGCGTTTTATGGAGAAGGGACAGTACCTTCGTTCGTTCGTTGAGCCTGCCTCGCTATTCATAGACATCATGATGAACGTCGGCACGATCTTTCATGCGGGACTCGAAACCGATGACAAACATTTGCTGGACATCGCGCATCGACATTGTCAGACGACGCGGCGAACGATTGTGCGAGGTGACGGTTCGACTTCACATGAAGCGATTTTCGATCTCGAAAGGGGTGAGTGTCTGCGTCAAACGACGCATCAAGGGTATCGTGGCGATTCGTGCTGGAGCCGCGGCCTGGCCTGGTCGCTTTACGGCTTCACGCGTTCACATGAACAGACCGGGCAGGCCGAGTATCTCGAAACTGCGATGCTCAACGCCGAATACTACCTTGAGCACACGCCCGCGGACGGGGTGACGCCGTGGGACTACGATGCGCCAGCAAGCGGCCCGCTGGCACGGACGCAGGTGGACACCTCCGCATGCGCCATCGCGGCATCCGGGCTGCTGGACCTCGCCGAATTGATCCCGGACCGCACCCGGGCGCGGGCTTATCGCGATTTCGCTCTCACTTCGCTCGTCACGCTCTCGCAAAAGTATCTGGGCAGGCATACAGCCGGATTCGAAGGCATATTGAATGGAGGCGTTTACCACATCCACAAAAATCTGGGCGTGCACGAGGCTGTCATGTTCGGCGAATATTTCTTCGTCGAAGCGCTCGACAAGGCGTTGACAGCGCTGCGGGTCGAGCCGTCGCCGGGCATTGTCACGCCCTACGCTGAAGATTCGCTGCCCGCGACAGCGCGAAAATGGAAGGACGGTCCGACAGAGGAGGATCTGCCTGCTCCGGAGACTGAGAGATGAACGACAGACCGGTATCATTAGTGACAGGAGCGGGGCGCGGCATAGGGCGGGGTATCGCCCTTGAATTGGCCAGGTTGGGTCATGCCGTGGTCATCAACTATGCCGGCAATATGGATGCGGCCCTGGAATGCCTGCAACTGGTTCGCGAGGCAGGAGGCGACGGTATAACGGTCCGAGCCGATGTCTCGTCGACCGAAGACCGTGAGCGGCTGGTCGATGAGACTCTGGGGGCTTATGGACGCATCGATCTGCTGGTCAATAATGCCGGTGTCGCTCCGAGTGTGCGGGATGACCTCCTAGAAGCGGGCGAGGAATCCTTCGACCGCCTGATCAACATCAACCTCAAGGGGCCGTATTTTCTGACTCAGCGCGTTGCTCGACGGATGATCAGGCAGGTGCAGAGCGGCGATGTGAAGGCCTTCGGTTCGCCACGCATCGTGACAATCTCTTCGATTTCAGCTTACACGGCATCGGTCAATCGCGGAGATTACTGTGTCGCCAAAGCCGGGCTGGCGATGATGACCAGGCTCTTCGCTGCCAGGCTGGCCGAATTCGGCATCAACGTATACGAAATACGTCCCGGAGTCATCGCCACCGATATGACAGCCGGCGTGAAGGAGAAATACGACACACTCATCGCTCAGGGCGCATGGCCGATTCGACGCTGGGGCGAGCCATCCGATATCGGTCGTGCCGTCGCGGCCATCGCCCGCGGAGATTTTCCTTACTCGACCGGCGAGGTGATCAATGTTGACGGTGGCTTTCATCTGAGGACGCTCTAAAAAAAGCCGCCCGCTGAACGGCTCTTCAGCGGGCGGATCGATAAGTTATCGCTGTTTTTTGTTTTCAGATAGTAATCTGCGTGCCGTCGAATTTGGTCAGCGTCATTTTAGCATCGTCATTGTAAGTAAGTTTCTGCTCTTCGAGGATGCCGATGGCTACGGCTTCGCCGAGTCTCAGAGAATTGACCGCATCCGATCGCCAGTGGACACCGGCGCCGTTGCGGCCATTGGCGACGTTCGAGGCGATCTTGTTGAGTTCGTCTCCAACGGTCAGCGGCGGGCCGTCATACGGAACGAGTGCGGTGCCGTCAGCGTTCGGAACCATCGGATTTCTGACGATATCCGTCTCGTCGAAGAACGCTTTGAGAACTGTAACGCAGGCTCCGGCAACTGTCGCGTGGCCCGAACCGTACGACGGATGCGTCGGCGATCCTTCGGCAAAGGCCATCGGCAGCAAATAGGTTCCGAATCTGCTGTATGTCTCGGCCACTGCGCTGGAGTTCAGAACGTCGGGATGAAGCGGATAGTTCGCCGCGCGCGACATCATGTTGTGCACCCGTCCGCCATACTCTTCAGGTCTCAGTCGATGATGGACGAACCATTTCTGATACCAGACCGCCTTGAGCGCGCGCGTCGCTACTTCGGTCACGAGGCTCAGGATATGCGGTCCGACCCACTGCACAAACCCTTCCTGAACTGTAGAATCACTGATCGGTAGCCCCGGATCGGTGCGTGTCTCCTGTTCGAGCAGAATAAGACAGGCCTGCAGATATGCCTGGTAGAGCGCATCAACATGCACCCACTGCGACAGGTCTCGCAGGTTGCGAATGTAGCGCGGCGTCGAATCGTACTGGATGTTTGCGCTTGGATCGGCTCCGTTTTGAACATCGAGCCAGTCCTGATACCGTGTCATATAGTCATTGCCGGGAACCAGAGTCTTCATCCTTTGCGCAAAAGGAATGGCTCCGAATGAGAAGTCGAGGGTCAAAAACTGCGAGAGCCACGGGCCATTCAACTCACCCGGAGAGCTGTTACGGAAGATCGTGTTGGGAGTGACACGGCCGCCCTCTTTCGGCCCGCGGAAGTCGGAGAGGCTGGAAAGGTCCTGCGCGGCCTGCGCGATGATCGGATCAGTGGCATAGTCGGTGAAATTGACATCCCGCGCCAGCGCCATCCAGTAGACCTCGACGGCCTCGCCCGCTTCCTCGGCGCTGCTGAACCTGGGCGGCGGAGGTAAGGTTACATGATGCGAATCCGGCCCTTCCAGATCCATCGCCATGCCCGCCTGCGGGCTGGTCAGCTTGCGCCCCAGGCCGAGCTGTATATTCTCAAACTCTTCGGGATTGCGTGTCGTTCGTGCCGTCACCAGAGTTGAATAGGCCGCAGTATCGACTTCGCCCAGCTGGTTATGCGGCAGACCTTTTGAATAACTGCCGATTTTGTTCGGATAACGCTCATCATCGCCGTTTGAGATGTGATAGACGAGCGGCCTTCTCTGCGCTAACTTCGCAGCCTCGATCCGGCACCTGTATGCTTTCATGTACCGGTTGGCCGACATATCCCACGGTTCAACGCCATTGGTGAAATTCGGTTCTTCGCAAATACCCTGTTTGTTTCCCGGGAACTGGGCCTGGGCGGGCTGCCCGCTCATCCCGGCGGCTATAGCAGCGGCGCCGGCTGCACCGACTCTGCCAAGGAATTTGCGACGACCGGTTGAAATATCTTTAGGGGTGGATTGTTTTGATTCTTCGTGTGTGGTTTGTGTAGCCGTAGACGCAATATTACCCGTCGGCGGTTCAATGGGCGAACGATTGCTCATATAGACGCTCCTTTACCATGTCCAATAGACATAGCCTGTCTTGAAAGCCAGAATTGGGGCAGATATTAATGACTGAAGTTTTAGATTGGCACCTGTAGTCGGGAAATGTTCGGCTTCCAATGCCGGAATAAGCCAGAACTGTAGTATGAGGTTCTCGACCGGCAGGAGGATAAAACAACCGGTTACAAAAAGCAATTATATTTATCAGGGACAATCGTAATAATATGATGCACAATAAATCGGTCAAATGCTAATAGCGGGGAGACGATTCGATGGCTAATAGAATGAGGATTCCGGGGATTGGACTGGCATTCATATTTGTTGCCGCGTGCTTTTGGGCTGGCATCGTTCGCGGCGTGCAGCAGGGGACTGTCCAGATACCATCCTCTCAATTAAGATTCGGAGCATTTCTGACCAGTTTCGGTTCCGACGGACAGTTCCTGCTTGAGGGGCAGGGGTGGCCACCTTTCAAGGGAACCTGGAAGATGGAGGGGGAACAGATCGAGATATTGACGACGGGTGGAGGGAATGGTTGTTTGGGGCCAGGTCGGTACCGTTATCGCATCGAGAAGAACCGGCTGAGTCTGGAACTGGTCACGGATGAGTGCAGGCCGCGGCGAATGATTCTCGATCACAGCACATGGCGGCCGGCGGGAGAATCGGAACCGGTTCCCGTCCGCCGGATCGTGAGAACCGCGCCCGATCGCAGGCCCGTGCTCCCTGAGGCAGGGAAAATCGCCGGCAGCTGGCCGTCATTTCGCGGACCGCAGGCTTCAGGGATCGCCGAGGGGCAGAATCTGCCGGATAGCTGGAATGGAAAGACAGGTGAAAACATACTTTGGAAAATGCCCATTCCAGGGCTTGCCCATTCCAGCCCGATTGTCTGGGGCAATCGTATTTTCGTGACGACGGCTATCAGCAGCAACGATAAAGCGAGTTTCCGTCCAGGGCTGTACGGCGACGGTGACGCCTCTGAGGACCGATCGCGACATCGCTGGGTCATCTACGCGATCGACAAAAACAACGGGAAGATCATATGGGAACGCGTCGCTTTCGAGGGCGAACCGGTTGACAAGCGGCATATCAAATCGACATATGCCAGCTCGACGCCGGTCACCGATGGTCGCATCGTAGTCGCGTGGTTCGGATCGCAGGGTGTTTATGCCTGTGACATTAACGGCAACTTTTTGTGGAAGGTCGATCTGGGGCGTCTGAACATCGGAGCATACGACATTCCGTCGTACGAGTGGGGTCACGCCAGCTCTCCGATCATCTGGAATGATCTGGTGATATTGCAGTCCGACAACCAGTCCGATTCGTTCATCCTGGCATTGAATGCAGCGACCGGTGAGACAGTATGGAAGACCGATCGCGACGAGCTGCCGTCCTGGGGGACGCCGACCGTAGCCATGGCGCCGTCCGGCCCTGAACTGGTCACCAACGCGTCGAACTTCATCCGAGGCAATGATCCGCGCAACGGAAAGGAGCTGTGGCGTCTTGGTGGCAGCTCGAAGATCACAGCGCCGACCCCTCTTTTCAGTGACGGAGTTATCGTCGTTGCCAGCGGTCGAGCGCCCGAAAGGCCGATTTTCGTGATCCGGCCCGGCGCACGTGGCGACCTCACCCTGCCTGCCGGTGAGTCGAGCAGCAAAGCTATCGCGTGGAGCCGGACCGGCCGCGGTTCATACATGCCCACGCCACTGATTTACAGAGGCATTCTTTATGTTCTGGCAAATAATGGTGTCTTCGATGCCTATGATCTGAAGACCGGCGAGGAGCTCTATCGACAGCGTCTTCCCAATGTCGGCAGCGGGTTCAGCGCTTCGCCGATTGCCGCCGATGGCCGGATATACCTGTCAAGCGAGGACGGTGAGATCCTTGTCATCGAGGCCGGGCCGAAGTTCAGCCACGTTGTTACGAACCCGATGGGTGAGTTATTGATGGCGACTCCGGCGCTCTCGGATGGAGTCATGTACGTTCGCTCAGCTGCCGGTCTCTTTGCGATCAAACGATTGAAATGATTCAGCGGCGAGCCTCCTCAGTTGCGATCTCGTGAGCCGGCCGTTCTGTCGGTGTTTCACCGAGAAGCACTCTCACGTGGTGAAGTTGTGCGTCGTCGGACAAAACGATCTCGGTCGATGGCTGTACATTCCCGTCGACTTCCAGTTTTATGACTCCGCGAGAAAGGCCGTGCGGATTTTCAACCTTGATCTGGTAGCGGGTCGAGCCGTGACGATATGTGATTTCAAATCCAGGCCACGCGCGCGGGATACAGGGATCAATCCGTAATCGATCGCCGCTCAGTTGAAAGCCGAGAATCGATTCAATTCCGGCGCGGTACATCCAGGCCGCTGAGCCTGTGTACCAGGTCCACCCGCCACGCCCGGTATGAGGCGGTACGGCATAGATGTCGCCCGGCATGACATATGGCTCGACGCGATACTTATTCAGGCCGGTGCGGCTCGAAGCATGATTGATCGGGTTGAGCATCGCGAATAACTCGCCGGCGCGATCGCCGTCTCCGAGCATGGCGTAAGCGATCAACGTCCAAACCGCCGCGTGAGTGTACTGCCCGCCGTTCTCACGGACGCCCGGAACGTAGCCTTTGATATAACCGGGATCACGCTCGCCCTGATCGAACGGCGGCGTAAAAAGCATGACCAGACCATCTTCCCGCCGGATCAGATGTTTTTCGACAGATGCCATCGCCTGCGCCGCTCGTTGTTTATCCGCCGCGCCAGAGATGACCCCCCACGATTGCGCGATCGAATCGATACGGCACTCATCGTTCCGCGCCGAACCGAGTGGCATGCCATCATCGAAATATGCCCGGGTGTACCATTCGCCGTCCCATGCGTTCTCAAGCGCAGTCCTCAATCGCAACATATGTGCGCGGTATGGCGCGGCGCGTTTCTGATCTTTGCGCTGATCGCAGAAGCGCGTGAATCCTTCCAGCGTGGCGTACAGGAACCAGCCGAGCCACACGCTTTCACCTCTGCCGCCATGACCGACGAGGTTCATGCCGTCGTTCCAATCGCCCGCTCCCATCAATGGCAGGCCGTGCTCGCCCGTCGCCAGGCTGCGGTCAATCGCGCGCAGGCAGTGCTCATAAATGGTGGCCTGCTCGGATGAAATTTGCGGCTGCAGATACGCATCGTCTTCGCCTTCGGCAAGCAGCGGGGCTTCGATAAACGGGACCATCTCGTCAAGGATTGAGACATCACCGGTTACGCGTATGTAAAAGTTCGCGACGTAAGGCAGCCACAGCAGATCATCCGAGATACGGGTGCGGACTCCGCGGCCTGTCGGCTCATGCCACCAGTGTTGCACGTCGCCTTCTTTGAACTGATGCGCGGCGGCCAGCATAATCTGAGCGCGGGCCAGCTCCGGTCTGGCATAAACCAGCGCCATCACGTCCTGCAGTTGATCGCGAAAGCCGTAAGCGCCGCCCGATTGATAGAACGCCGAGCGAGCCATGACGCGGCAGGCGAGCGTTTGATACAACAACCAGCGATTGAGCATGAGGTTCATTGCTGCATCGGGCGTGCGGACTTCGATGCTCGACAGCGTCTCGTCCCAGTATTCCACGACCCGGCCGAATGCTTCATTGATTGCAGTCGATTCGCGGTAACGCGCAACCAATTCGCGCGCCTTCAACACGGTCTCGCTCTCTCCGAGAAGGATGATCACTTCGCGAGACTCGCCCGGCGCAAGTTCAATGGTGGTCTGCATCGCCGTGCACGGGTCGAGTCCGGCGCCGAAGCGATTATCCAGACGCGAGCGACCGAGCGCCGCCGGGCGCTCCGGATTGCCGTTGCGTCCAAGGAAGGATTTGCGGTCACAGGTTGCGCTCGAGGGCGATGGGTTCATTGCATTGAATACCACGCGGTTCGCGAATTCATTGTTGTATGCGTTGCGCGCGAATGTCGCACCGGACTGCTGGTCGAGTTCGGTGACGATGAACGGCGCGGACTTTTCGCGTGTCACACCGAGCACGAGTTCATTATATGTGGTGACTGAAATGCGACGGCGCCGGTCGTCCGCATTTTGCAAACGCAATCTGGAAATCTTCACCGGCGCATCGAGCGGCGTGAATACCAATAACTCTTGCGAGATACCATGACTGGTGTGTTCAAATGTCGAGTAGCCCTGGCCATGCCTGACGACATATGCTTGATCATCGCGGATCGGCAACGGCGTCGGCGTCCAGACAGTCCCGGTCTCTTCATCGCGCAGGTAGATCGTTTCACCGGGCGGATCGCTCACCGCGTCATTCGACCACGGCGTCAAGCGGTTCTCACGACTGTTGACGGACCATGTGTATCCCGCGCCCGATTCCGTTACTTGAAATCCGAAGCCCGGAGAGTTGGCGATGACGTTCAACCAGGGCGCAGGCGTCCACAGTCCCTCGTTCAGCACCGTCACGTACTCACGCCCTTCCCGAACAAACCCACCCAAACCATTGTAAAATTGCGGATCGGAGATGCTGACCGCCGGCTCATCCGGGTAAGAACGCGGAGTGAGGCGAGGCGCGAATGGCGGCGGCGGTTTGTTGTCTTCAACCGGACGCCGCGCGAGCTGTTCTTCGAGAGTGCCGCGTTCAGTGACGATGACGACGCGCGCAACAGTGTGAAACAGAATCTTATCTTCATCCGGCATGATGTCAGCGCGGCGCACGAAAACCCCGCCGGGCTCGTCCTGCAAAGCCTGGAAGCCCGTCGAACGTATGAGCAGTTGAAGGTCATCCTGCAACGTCTGCAGATAGCTCGGCGGATGGTCATTGAGGATGACCAGATCAAAAGGCAATCCTTTGAAGCGCAGATATTCATGAGCATGCAGAATCTGGCGCACCATCTCCAGGTCGGCGACCACGCTGATCCTGACCAGCACAATCGGCAGATCCCCGCTGATGCCATACCTCCACAACTCTGATTGCGTTTTTTTATTCAACGCCAGAACGCTTGACTGCGGGCGCAGGGAATTGTCGGAATAGAAGATGCGCCCGGCCAGACGCTGGAACAGGTGCGCCTCGCCTGGAGTAATGTTCAGGTGGCGAATCTCGATCTGGGCCTTCGTCCACGCCAGTCGCTCGACCCGTTCGAAGATGTTCACGTCGTGATATTTGTCGGCAAGCATGAGGATGTGATCGCGCGAATGCGCGACGGCGGTCGAAAAGGTGACACGCGCCGTCTCGTTCGGCTGAAGCAGCACCCGCTGGCGAAGGCTGAAGATCGGGTCCAGAACCGCGCCGACAGTGTTGGACAAGGGGCGGTCTTCTGTCACGGCAAGCGGCGCCCGCGTATCACGACCTCGACCGAGAAAGCGCTGGCGGCTGGTCTCGTATTGCACTGCGCCGACGGCCTCGCCTTCAGTGACAATTGTGTGAACGGCATAAACCGGCACGTCCTTGGGCGAACGCATACGGCGATGTGCAACGAGCGCGGTTTCATCGACGATAAACTCAGTTTCGATGAAGAGATTGCTGAATGCCGGATGTGCCACATCGGCGGCCGGTGTCGCCAGAACGATTTCGGCATAGCTCGTCAATTCGATTTCACGCACGCGCGTTGAACGGTTGGTAAGGGTCACGCAACGAACTTCGGCGTTGTCTTCGGGAGACACAACTATGTCCGTCTGAGTCATGATGCCTGAATCGAGCCGTTTGAAGACTGCCCGGTCTTCCGTAAATGTCGCTTCATAACTCGGTGGAATGCGCCCCGTCGCAACCGGTTGATAACAGGTTGACCAGATCGCGCCGCTGTGGACATCGCGCACATAACAGAAGCTTCCCCAGTTGTCGCGCGTTACATCCTCACGCCATCGCGTCACGGCCCAGCGCGGTTCGGTCTGGTTTCGGCAAGTCGAATAGCCCGAGCCCGCCGACGTCACCATGACTGAGTAGGCGCCGTTTGATATCAATTGAGTGCGCGGCGTGGGCAGTCCCGGCGAGTCGTAACTGACGGCGAGCGGCGCGGTCAGCGTATTGGCGACGCGGCTCATCGAGACCTCTTCGTCGCGGAATCGCGCTATGGGCGCCCCCTGCGGGATGCGCTCCTGCAGCAATAACTCCGTCGCCTGGATCAGCGGATCGGCGTGAAACCGGTTCTGCATCAGGTCGTTGTGCAGAACATTATCGAGTGCTACGAGGCTCATGCCCTGATGATGCGCCATGAAAGAATGGATGATGACCCGGGACTGGTTCTTCGGTAAACGCTCAGCCGTGAAATCAATCGCTTCGTAAAAACCATACCGCGACAGCGCTCCGGCCTGCGTCAAACGCTGCATGTTTTGCAGCGCGGCATGTGGCGCAATCATTGCGGCCAGCGCTGTCGCGTATGGCGCAATCACCAGGTCTTCACTCAATCCGCGTTTTAAACCAAGCCCCGGTACGCCGAACGGCCCGTATTGATAATTGAACTGCAAATCGCGCGCGTTGTACGCCGATTCGGAAATGCCCCAGGGCACTCCGGTTTCGCGCCCGTAGGCGATCTGGCGGGCGACCACGGCTTTACAGGTCTGGTCGAGCAGAGTCTCGGCGTAATCTCGCGTGACGAGCAGCGGCATCAGATACTCGAACATGGTCGCCGTCCACGACACCAGCGCGCGCCCTGAGCCGTCAAGCTGGGTCAACTGCCTTCCGAGACGAAACCAGTTCTCCTGCGGTATGTCGCCCTTGGCTATTGCAATGAGGCTGGCGAGACGGGATTCCGATGCGAGCAGGTCATAGAATGAATCATCACGACGTCCGTCCAGAACGTTGTAGCCGATGACAAACAGTTTGCGCGCTTCGTCGAACAGGAAGCGAAAGTCCATCACCTCAACGATCCCGTCACATGAATCCGCGATTGCGCCGGTTCGTTTGATGAGTTCAGCCGCTGAGCGAGCGGTCGTTTCGATCGACGTAGTCAGTGTGTCGAGTCCCGCGAAGAGCGCGTCGCGTTCCGGGGTCTCGAGTGAGGCGAGTTCGGCTGACAGTGATTTGATCCTGTCCAGGGCCTCCGCGCAACGTTCATTAATTTCGCCCGCGGTGGGCACAAGGTTGAATAATTCAGCAACTTCCTGCCACCGCTCGACAAACTGAGGGGCTGCGTGTTCGATGAGCGGAGTAAGATGTCCGACGAGTGAAGCGTTCCATGAGACGAGTGTATTGAAATCACGCCGCGCCGCGCGCAATTGATTGAGCAGCGCCGCAATCCAGAAATGGAATTCCGCGAAAAGCTCCGCCGAGTTCTGCCCCTGTTCCTGCTCGAGCGCCTGAGCGATATCTTTGACCTCATCCGCGTGCGCTGCCAGATTATCAAAGAACCTGGCCCACTGGCCCATATCTTCAATATTCTCGGGCGCCTTCCTCATCTTCTCGACCAGTTCTACACACACTCCGATCTCTCTATTCAACTGCCTGACGGTGACAACTTGCGTGTGCCCTTTTATTGTGTCGATCCGTTTCGCTTCCTCGCGCAAAAGCATGAGTGTGTCCGCCAGGCCTTCGATCAAATTCGTGTCGAACAGCTTCTGATCCGGTATTTCAATCATCGCCTGCTTGACTGCAATCAAATGGGCCGCGAGGTTGCCGCTGTCGACCGTCGAAACGTACCACGGCGTAAGTGGCTCAAGAGTCGTCGTGTTATACCAGTTGAAGAAGTGACCTTGAAATTTTTCGAGCTTGCCGAGCGTTGCAATTGTCAGTTCAAGACGTTCGACAGTTTCCTGCAGACCGAGATAACCGAAGTCGCGTGCGGCGATTGTCGAAAGCATGAGCAGACCGATGTTCGTCGGCGATGTACGGTGGGCGATGACCGGGCTCGGGTCTTCCTGGAAATTGTCCGGCGGCAACCAGTTGTCGTGGTCGCCGACGAAGGTCTCAAAGAAACGCCAGGTGCGTCGCGAAATCAAACGCATCGTCCGCCGCTCTTCTACACTCAGTTTACGATTCAACTCTTTGAGTGAACGTCCGGCGCCGCTGACGAAGTGTGCCAGCAGCGGCGATATCGCCCACCCAATCAAAAATGGAACCGCGAACCATAGGGCATGCGGGCGAACCAGAGTGACGAGAATGGACACAATCATGGCAAACAACGTCACGGGATACATCAAATGCCAGGACGACCCGAGTGCGTGGCGGGTTCCCTGTTCCGCCTGCTCCGCCGTCACCCATTCAAGCAGGTGCTTGTGTGAGACCAGCTTGCGATAGGCGACGCGCACGATAGCGTCGAGCATCAACCATGCCTGGTGGGGCAGAAATGTGACCGTTAAAGCGACCTGCTTCGTGTTAATGCCGAAATCGTCCCAGACGCGCCGGAAGTAACTCGTCCAGGGCACTCCGCGCGGGTGCGAAAACAGGCTTGTCGTGACGTGCGCGTATACCGGAAAGCTGACAACTACAAGAGCAAACACTGTCCACCACAGAGGTGACCCCGGCAGCAGCATCCAGGCCCAGATGAGCCATAACATTAGCGATGGCGCTACGAGACTGCGCCGGAGATTGTCGAAAATTTTCCAGCGTGAAATCAGTGGCAGGGAATTCAGCTCCGGCTTGCCTTGATAATTCGGCACAGATGGCAGCAACCATCGTGCGATCTGCCAGTCGCCGCGTGTCCAGCGATGCTGACGCTTCGCGTAAGTGTCGTAACGCGCCGGGTGATCGTCGAGTAACTCGATATCCGAAACAAGCGCGGTGCGAGCGTAAAGCCCCTCGAAAAGGTCATGACTGAGCAGCGAATTGTCCGGTACACGCCCCTCAAGCGCACCCTGTAAAGCGTCAACGTCATACAAACCTTTCCCGATAAAACTCCCCTCGGCGAAGAGGTCCTGATAAACATCTGATGCGGCGGTGCTGTATGGGTCGATGCCGGTATTGCCGGAGAATATGCGCGCGAACCTTGAGCCGGCGCCGCTTTCAAGCTTGACGCTGACACGTGGCTGCAGGATGCCGTAGCCGCGCACTACGCGCCTGCTGATCGGATCGAACTGCGCGTGATTGAGCGGATGCCTGATCGTGGCGACGAGCTTGCGCGCCGCATCTCGCGGTAGCTGAGTATCGGAGTCGAGCGTGATGACGTAACGAATACTGGCGAGCAATTCGGGGTCGGCATTGGCGACGACAAAACTCGTGTTGGTTTCGCCGCGTAACAGATGGTTGAACTCTTCAAGCTTCCCGCGCTTGCGCTCCCAACCGATCCATTTCTCTTCCGATTTGTTCCATTGCCGCTGTCGATGAAACAGGAAGAATCGTCCTGTTTCATCGACGGCGGCATAACGCGCGTTGAGTCTCTCGATGCCGTCAAGCGCGGTTTCAAGCAATGCGCCGTCATTCGGCATTTCTTCAGTCGGCGCGTCTGCGAAGTCAGTGAGCAGTGCGAAATAGAACTGCGGGTCCTGATTGGCCAGGTAGTGAACTTCGAGTTTTTCGATCAACCCGGTCACGGCCGCCTCGCTCGTCAACATCGTCGGCATAACGATCATTGTGCGCGCTTCAAGCGGCGTTTCCGTTTCCGCGTTCATCTTCGGCAGGACGTGAGGCTCGAAGACGTGTGTCACGCCCCAGTTAAGCAGGCTGACCGCCAAATCGGCCGCTGGAATCAACGCCATCAAAGCGACGGTGATCAAGTCGAGTGAAGTTGCTCCGGCACGGTCCGCAAAGAACGATAGCAATGTCAGAATAAGTCCCGCGAGCAATGTGAAGACGCCAAAATAAACGAAAGTCGGATGATTAAGGGCGACGCGACGCACGCGTTCAGTAGTCCGGGGGTGATACTTCACCTCGCGTTCCAACTCGACCAGTCCATCGTCGATCAAATACCGGCCGATGTGGGCCCGGGAGATGTCATGCGGATCGCGCGCCTGGGAATGCTTCGCCAGTTCGACGGCGCGGCGGGCGACATCAAGCTCGCTGGATCGCGTGCGTCTGGCGATGCGTTCGATCGCGTGACGGTAACGATCGCGGGTCGCAAAGTCCATCTGCATGTACGTGCCCGTCGGGTCCATGCCGAGAATGGGCTCGATCAGGCTGACGCTTTCGACGAACTTGAGCCAGTCGAAGGTCGATAGCAACTTCATGCTTGTCATGATATTGCCGACGGTGACCTGAGCCGTTGCCTGACGCTGATGCTCGATCTGAACGGCCTGATCAATACTCAGGCCCTGACGTTGCACCTCGTGTTCGAGCCATTCGACAAGCGGCGCAACATCAGGATCCTGGTCTCGCAATCGCTGAGTCAACTGAACGACGAACGCGCGTCCCGTCTGTTTGCGTTCTTCAAGCTGTCGAATCAGGCCGGCGGTGACCACGCCTTGCTGGCTGTCCGTCGACGCCAGCAGATTATCAGCTATCTTGTCAGCCGCTTCACGCTCTTTACGGCTTGCTACTACGCGGGCGGTCAAACGCCTGAGATTTTCGATCAACGCGAGCCGCAGTGTGATTGGGGTCGCCCACAGTTCGCCGATAGTCAGTGGCGTGACCTGTTGATACGCCCGGATGTAGCGTTCGAGTGTGTGGCCATCAAAACGGCTGTCTGTATGCGCAATGATGGTAAGCGCGATTGAATAGATACGCGGGTAGCCGCGCATTTCGCCGGCGCTGAGCTTGGGCAACTGGTAGTAGTAACTTTTCGGCAGGTCAACGCGAATCTGGCGGAGTTGCTCCTCGACTACGTGAAAATTATCGACGAGCCACTCGGCGGCGGGCGAAATCCCCTGACCCTGAAATGCCGCTTCAGCCAGCAGGCGGTACGCCGCAATAAGTTGCCGTCCGTTGTCTTCAAAACGCGGCAACAACAGTCTTCCGCGATGAGGCCTTTCGCTTATATGACATTCAGCCGCTTGTACCGCGGCGTATTGCTCAAGGCGCTCGACGCTGAATAGCTCTTCACGAATCGGTTCTTCATCAATCCAGGCAGGTATGTTGCTCGACAATCCAAACAAATTGTCATTACTGATATTAATCCTTTTCATCTGGACTAATAGTACTACAATGGAAAGACATCTGATAGCTCGCAAAAATTGGGGGCCCCGGTATGAAACATATTATCAGCCTGGCATTACTGCTTATTATCGCTACAGCGTGCTTTGCGCAAACAGGTCAGCCCATCCCACCCAATCGATACAGATCATTTCTTTTTGGCGTTGATTATTATCCGGAGCAATGGCCTGAAAGGCTATGGGAACAGGATGCGCAGCGTATGCGTGAATGCGGAGTCGGAGTGGCGCGCATCGGCGAATTCGCCTGGGCGCTGATGGAGCCGAAAGAAGGAACGTTTGATTTCTCGTTGTTTGATCGTGCGATTGCTGCGCTGGCAAAACATGACATCAAAATCATTTTCGGCACGCCGACTGCCACACCTCCGAAATGGCTGACGCAAAAATACCCCGAAGTCTTGTACGTCTTTGCAGATCGTCAAATTGCGAATGATCAGTCACGAAGGCACTATAATTACAACAGCCCCGTTTATCGGCGGCTCTCGAAAAGAATAGTGACCGCACTCCTGAGCTATTATAAAGACAATCCGCATATCATCGGGTGGCAGATTGACAATGAATTCAATAACGAGAATCCTGAGGCATGGAGCGAAAGCGACCGGATTGCCTTTCGCGTATGGCTGAAAGCGAAATACCAGACGCTTGATAACCTGAACAGACGTTGGGGGACGATTTTCTGGAGCCAGCTTTACACGGACTGGTCACAGGTCGATCTGCCTTTTAAGACAGGCGCACTGCACAATCCATCCCTCATGCTGGATTACAGGCGGTTCATTTCGGATTCGGTCGAATCCTATTTACAGGATCAGATTGAGATTATTCGCCGCTATCGTCCGCGGGATTTCATTACGCAGAATGGTGTTTTCCGCAATATCGACTATTACAGATTGAGCCGTAACACGGATCTTCATTCCGCCGCGAATTATCCTCTCTTCAGTGACGATCCGCAGTATTCGACAGGGGCATCGCTGACTGGGCATAGAAGTTATGTTGGACGTTTTATGATCATGGAGCAGCAGACCGGAGCTGGCGGTCAGACCTACCTGTTGCGCAGTCCGCGCCCCGGTGAAATGCGTCTATGGACGTTTCAATCCATTGCACACGGCGCTGACGGGATAATCCATTTTCGCTGGCGTTCTGCTCAACGCGGTATCGAACAATACTGGCAAGGAGTTTTGGATCAGGATAATGTCCCTCGTACACGATACAATGAATTCAAGCACGAGGGCGCTGAAATCAATAAAATCGGCGCTGAAATATTTGATTCGAAGATCATCTCCGATATCGCGGTGCTCAGGGATTTTGATAATGAATGGGCTTTCGAACATCAATTCCTGACGAGTGAAGTACGTGTTCCGACAGTCTATGGCGATTTCTTTCGAGCGGCTTCCGAACAAAAGCACAACCTTGATTTCATCAATGGCGGGATGGATTTCAATCGCTACAAAATCATTTTTGCGCCCTTTCAATTATTAATGGATGAGCAGCTTGCCGCAAAGATGAAGGCATATGTGGCTCAAGGCGGAACGCTGATTATGTCCGCACACAGCGGAGTCAAGGATCGCGACAACGCCATGACGGATCAGACGATTCCGATTATGGGATTGAAAGAATTATTCGGCGTCGAGGTCGATTCGTATCATGCCTACCAGCCGCCTTCGCGCGGAAAAAACTCAATCAAATTTACAGATGGGGCTGAGATTCCCGTGAATGTTTTCGCCGAGCATTTGAAAACCGGGAACGCAAAAGTAATAGCCGCATGGGAGCGCGATTTCCTGCAAGGCATTCCGGCCGCCACCGAAAACAGATATGGAGGGGGGAAAGCTGTCTATTATGGATCTTTCTTCAATCTCGATTCGGCGCGCTACCTCTTGGCCCGTTACGCCAAAGAGTGTAATTTAATTCCATTATTTGTGAATTTGCCGAGGGAGATCGAAGTTACTCGACGCACCAGGGGAAAGAATCATTACTACTTTATTCTCAACCATAAAAACGAAAGCGTGATGGTGAATATCGGCAGCGGGTTTTATGATTTACTGGAAGAGAAGGTGTCTCCTGCGGATATCACGATCTCTCCATTTGGCTACAGAGTTTTACGAAAATCGGATTAACGGTTCAGGCCGACATATCAAACGAGGAGTGAATATGACGAAAAATAAGATCACCCGACGTAAATTCGTTGCGGGAACGACGGGTGCTGCTGTCAGCGCGATGATAGTACCGCGTCACGTGCTGGGAGGTGTTGGTTACAACGCCCCCAGCGATACTGTCAACTTCGCGCTGATCGGCTGCGGCGGCCAGGGCAAGACCGATGCGGGCGAACTGGTGCAGGGCGGGCAGAAAATGGTTGCGTTGTGTGACGTTGATTTCGGTTATGTCGATCGCGAGGTTGCCAATATGACGCGTCCCCGCGAGGGAGGCAGAAGGGCAGGTGCGCCTGCGCCATCACCGGAGCAGGCGGCCAGAATGCAGCAGATGATGGAAGAACGTCGTGTGCAGGCCGTCAAATTGCAGGAATCCTTCAATTCAGCCAGGCGCTACAGCGATTTCCGCAAGATGCTCGAAGAGCGTAAAGACATCGATGCCGTGGTCGTCGCCACCCCCGATCATACGCATGCCGTCATCGGCAAGGCCGCGATGGAATTAGGCAAGCACGCCTACATCGAGAAACCGCTGACCTGGTCGGTGCATGAAGCCCGTGTCCTGCGAGAGGTTGCAGCGCGCACAAAGGCTGTTACGCAGATGGGCAATATGGGCCATTCCAGTGAGGGTGCGGCGCTTGTCAACGAGTGGGTTCAAGCTGGAGTCATCGGCAAAGTCACGGAAGTGCAAGTCTGGACCAATCGTCCGGTCGGTTACTGGCCTCAGGGAGTCCCGCGACCGATGAAACAGAGCCTGCCTGCCGCCCAACCTCCACAGGGAGCGCCGGGCGGAGCGGCGATGGTCGATGGATGGTCGGCGCGCCGCGTCAATCGCACTCTCGCCTATGCGATGGGCGATGAAGGGGTGCCTGCCGGGGTTGACTGGGATCTGTTCCTCGGTCCCGCGCCCGAAGTTCCCTATCACGGCATTTACCATCCATTCAACTGGCGCGGATGGCTTGACTGGGGCACGGGCGCCATCGGAGATATGGCCGCGCATCTGATCGATCATCCTTATTGGGCGCTGGGTCTGACCTATCCGACAAGCGTCGAGGCCACGTTCACGCCTTTCGGAACCGATAACAAAAATCAACCGGTCAGTTATCCGATGGCTTCGCAGGTCGTTTACAAATTCCCGGCTCGAGGCGCGCAACCGCCCGTCAAACTGACCTGGGTGGATGGCGGTCTCATGGCTCCGCGGCCTGATGCTCTGCCGGACGATGTGCCGCTCAATCCCGGCGGGGGTGTGATCTTCATCGGCGAGAAGGGCATCCTCGTCCATGGGACCTATGGCGCCGATCCCAGGCTTTACCCGCAATCACTCCACGAAGCCGCGGCCAGGGTGCCAAAGACCTATTTCCGCGTGGAGACCGCCGGCGCCGGCCCGTTTGCGCAGGCCAAACATCGCATGAACTGGATAAATGCGATCAAGGGCAAAGAGAAAGCGACCTGCCCGTTCGAATATGCATCGCGACTGACTGAAACGATGTTGCTCGGTGTGGCGGCGATGCGTGCAGGCCAGGGAAAGCGTATTTACTACGACGGCGAAGCCGGCAGGATCACCAACCTCGCCGATGCAAACCGGTTCCTCCAACGCGAATACCGCAAGGGCTGGTCACTCTAAGAGACCGCGCCAAAATAAGTTGATGGATTTTCTTGTGTTAAGAGCGAATCTTCAATGCTCGATATAAACTGATCCATCAGCTTATTTTGGCGCGAGGGCTAAACGCTGAGAAAAGGTTGTGTGAGCGTGCCGAGTGTGTTGCGTCCGTATTTGCGACCGAGGCAAAGCAGTCGGAGGAAGATCAGTGCGGTGATGAATGCGTCTCCGCCGGCGGTATGCCGATCGCGGGGCGGGACTTCGAAGAAATCGCAGAGTGCGTCGAGGGAAAATCCCTGAATGGCGTCTTCAGGGAATGCCCCATCAGCCTGCAGGTGAAGCGTCAGGTCCATGGTATCGAGAAAGCGATTTCGCAGGTTGCAGCCGAAGTGGCGTTCGCAGGCAGCGTTGATAGTCTCGATATCGTGAAGTATGTGATGTCCGACGATCACGCCATCGCGCAGGTATTCAAGAAACCGTTCGAGGGCTTCGGGCTCGTCGAGTCCGTCGCGGGCCTCTTCGCGTGTGATGCCATGAACGGTGACGGAAGAGCTGTTGTATGCAAGTTTCAGCATGACTTCGAAGGAATCGGCAAGGATGATCTGGCGGGCCCTGACGGCAACGGCGCCGATAGTGATGATTCGATCGCGACGCGGGTCAAGGCCTGTCGTTTCGGTGTCGAGCACGACGAAGCGAAGATCGTCGGCCAACGTCTGATCGTTCCAGCTTTTGTTGAAGCATGCCAGATAATCCCGCGCGATATCGGGCGAAGTGATATCGTTCATCGCGTCGCCCTCCCATACTCAAGTGTAGAAGCCAGTTCGAGAAATCGACGGGTCGAGTCGAAGGCCGTTTTGAGCAAACGCTGGTCGAACCTGGTCAATCGCGGTTGGTGAACCACATCATACTGGCACTGCCTCGCAAATCCGTTGAGGGCGTGATGGTATCCGACGATCCGCCATGCCTCTGCGGCATCGTGCAGGATGGAGGCGTAGTGCGGCATTATACCCGCCGCGCGCCTCAGGCGATGAAGTGTATTTGGCGAGGAGACATCGCGAGATCCGAAGGCCAGCACCCTCGCAGCATCTGCAATCGGGGTCATGGCTGTCTTCTCCAGATCGAGCGTGGAATTCAATTGGCCATCCGATTCGATCACCGTGCCCTCGAAGAAAGTCAGCGGCGGCTGGTTGGCGATGACGTCATTGGCCAGCACGGGAAGGAAAGATGGGCTCCTCTCCATCTCTTGCAGAATGGTGGCCAATAACCCGGCGCCGAGCGCCGGATCGCCTTTGACCACCTGAAAATCGAAATACTCGCGGGCTTGATAGACACGATTCCCGATCGGATCCTGCATGCGATGAACAAAGAATGCCTTCCAATCGTCGAGCGTCCGAAGATCGGTGGATTCATTGGGACGGGCCTTCAAGCCGCAGGCCTTTAGTTTCGCCGTAACTTTCGCCATCAGAGTGTCGAAGTAACGCCTGACCTCTTCCGTCTCAGCCATGGACGGATTCGCAAATGCCAGTCCGATCTGCGGGACCGTGATCGAAAAGAGTTCGTCACGTCCGGCGCTGCCGAATAACATCCAGCAGGAGGGCAAATCGGGGGCCGGTCGGCCGGCAATCGATAATTCCGCCTCGGCGATCGAGATGACCCTCTTCAGCATCTCGCGATTAATCTCGGACCACAGTTGCATCAACCACTCGATGACTGATGGACCGACCAAGCCATCCAGCACAAGATCGCGCGCGCGCTCGCGCATGTTCGCAAGTTCGGCCACTGTCCCGGAAATTGATATCGCCCGCAGCAGCGCGATCGGATTCCTTCCGCAGTCGATCGCAACATCTTCCTCAGTAACGATCTCCTGCAATGCGGTCGCGGTCGAACCATCGCTCGTGATGGCCAGAACTGAGCAACGGCTGCGCACCATTTGGAGCATATAGTCCGTGGATCGCAGCCCCGGCGCCACGGTACGGAATCGGCAATCCATGATCGTCTCAGCCGGCGCATCAACCAGTATGTCGCCGGTTGCGACCCGATCGCAGAGCCCTGTCCTTGTGATCAGGCCTAGCGTGAGCCCCGCCGAATCGACTACGGCGAGCGCCTCGCGTCCAGCTTCGCGCATTCGACGGGCGACATCGCGAATCGGCAGTTCAGGGCCGCAAGTCGCGGCTTGTCGCGTCATCGGCTCATACACATTTACACGGGCGTTCAGCCAGACAGTTTTCTCCTTCTCCGATAACAATCGCTCACGCGTCACCGGCGACTGCAGGGCCTTGGTATGCCGCGCGCCTGCTGAAAGGTGAGCTGTCATATATCGAGTCGCCTCCGGATACCTGGCCACAAGCTCTTCAAACGCTTCCGAATCGAACGCATAAAGGATCACCTCAGTCGCGGTTCGTGCTGTATGCAGGTAGCCTGCCGCCGCCGGATATCGGTCAAGTCCCAGAATGTCCCCCGGTCCGAGCACATCCCGCAACTGCGCTCCCATCGGCGTCTCATCCGAAATCTCAACCCGGCCCTGCTGAATCACCCAGAAACTTGATTCATATGCTTGCCCCTTGTGATACAGATGAATGTCATCTTCATGAAAAATCACCCGGCCCGTTCCCGAGAACGCCAGCAGATCCTCCATCGAAAATACGTCAAATGGCTGATGTTCCCGCAGGAAATCAGCAACTCGATATCGAATAACCGAAGTCTTCATCTTGTTCTTCTTGTCGTGTAATTTGATCGCGCCGGTGGGCCAGGGCTGGAAATTATGACGATCTTTTTCCAGTTCTAAAGAAGGCCGCTTCTTATCTGATGGTGGCGGGATTGTGCCATAATCGACCAAAAAAGCAAGGGAACAGGTGACGCTGCCATGACCAATACAATCTCAACCGAAATCAGCTTTCGATCGATGCGGCCCGGTGATATTCCCTCGGGATTACGCCTTTGTCGCGCGGCGCACTGGAACCAGACCGGGCGCGACTGGGAACTCTTCATCAAACTCAGCCCGCAAGGTTGTCGCGTCGCTTTGAGGAATGAATATGTCATAGGCACGGTTGCGACAGTTTGTTACGAAGATCGTTTCAGCTGGATCGGCATGGTGCTGGTCGATCCGGCCGAACGCGGTCAGGGCATTGCCGGATCTTTGATGGCAGAAGCAATGAATGCGCTCAAAGACATGCCTTCGACCAGGCTTGATGCCACTCCGGCAGGACACGCTGTTTATCGAAAACTGGGTTTCGTCGATGAATATACTTTGAGCCGTATGGAAGTAGTGGCAGACCGGCGCGATTTCGGATGTTCAGGTAATCCCGGGCGCCCGATGACTGAACGTGACCTGCCTGATGTCGCAATATTTGATCGAGATGTCTTCGGCGCAGACCGTCACGTGATACTGGAATGGATGTTCGACGGAGCGCCGGAATATGCCTGGATTACAGAAGAACGAGGGCGGATCACCGGTTACGCTTTTGGGAGGCACGGCTTCAATTTTGAACAGATCGGGCCGGTCGTCGCGCTCGATCAGCAAGACGCGCGACATCTGGTCGCAGCCTGTCTGAGTCAGGGGAAAGATAAAAGGTTCATTCTTGACGCCACGCATCACGAATCAGATTGGCGCGCATGGCTGGAATCCATAGGCTTTATCGAACAGCGCCCATTCATTCGGATGTTCTATCGGGATAACCCTTTTCCAGGAATGCCGCACAATCAATTCGCAATACTCGGCCCGGAGTTCGGCTGACCATTACTCTATGATCTGTTGCCGCTGGTACTCCATCACGCTGAATTTGATGGAAAAAAGTGAATCGCAAAGGACGCAGAGGAATTGAATCGCAAAGGACGCAAAGGATTTTAATGGAAAGAGTGATTCGGATTATTGCCTATTGTTTCTGACTCGGGCATTGTTCTTCTAAATTCTTCTTTGCGTCCTCTGCGTCATTTGCGATTCACTTTTTTCATCAGATTCAGCGTGATGGGCTACTAATCAATGACATATTGCGCCTGTCGGCGCGCCGGCAAACCGACTAGGCGCCTGTCATCTCGATCCGAGTGTGTTTTTCAGCCGCGTGATTTGCGATGATGACGGCCAGGGCCGACTGCCTCGCTTTTTCCGGCCCACAACGCACCGGCTTGCCCGTGCGCACCGAGGCGCAGAACTCAGCTATTTCATTACGATACGACAGGTTTCTGTCCACTTGCCCCGCCGCCGCCGCGTTCACAGTGCGGCCGGGCGCATCCGCCGGTCGGGTGGCCGAAGCGTCGGCGACCGGCGTGGAAGTTTGCCGGCTGACTTCGACTTTGGTTTGCGCCGCTTCGCCTTCGTAAAAGAGGTAAACCTCGACTTCGTTTTGCAGAATCAGCGTACCTTTCGTACCGAAGAACATTTCATAATGGTCTTCAAATGCGTTCGATTCGATGGAAGAAAACGTCGCCGTGCGCCCGCCGGGATATTCCAGCGTGGCGTATACATGATCGAACACTTCGCGCCCATCATTATGGCGCGCAATGCTGCCTGTGGAATACGCTGCCTCCGGTGAGGCTTCAAAAAACCAGTTCGTCGTTGTAATCAAATGGCTGCCCAGCTCGGCGGTCAGCCCTTCGGAATATTGCTTGTACAGCCGCCAGTTCAGCAGGTGCTCCCAATCCGCGTACCCCCATCGTTTTGGATTGAAATCGGAACCGGGAGACGCTTCCTTGCGCCGCCAGTTGGAGTTGCGATGCCAGACCAGTCGCGCGAAATAAACATCGCCGATCAATCCCTGTTTGACAATATTTTCGTAAGCGGCCTGATAGACAGGGTTATAGTAGCGTTGATAACCGATTTCCAGCATCCGCTTGTTGCGGCGCGCGGCCTCGAGCATGCGCACGCAGTCGGCCTCGGTTTTCGCCATCATCTTTTCGCACAGCACGTGTTTGCCCGCGTCGAGACAACCAACGGTAATGTCAGCGTGTGACCACAGTGGAGTGGCGATGATGACGGCTTCGAGGTCTTCTTTTCCCAGCATCTCCATCCAGTCGTCGTACTCTTTTGGTTGCGGCCAGCCGTTTTTTTGCATGGTTTGAGCCACCGCGCGCCGTCGCTTCGGGTTGATGTCGCAGATTGCGCGCAAATCAATCAGCTCTTTCTGGCATTGCGCAATCAGGCCACGCCCCATGCCGCCCGTGCCAATCACTGCCGCCCGGACCGGACCACCTTTGATCGGGCCACGGACAGCCGCGGCAACGCCCAATGCAGCCAGCGCTGGTGTACCCGCCAACGCCTTCAGGAAATTGCGGCGGCCCTGTTCTTTTTGTTCGTCAGTGAGATTCATAACCAGTCCTTTCAATTTTGATGATTATGCTTTTGCGTCCTTCAATTCGCCACACCTGCGCGCGGATTCGCCGGCTGTCGATCCTTGCGATGGGAAAACAGCAGGTCCAATCCAGCGATTTCACCGGTGTTGAACGCCAGCACCACCCCAACGGCAGCGGCTTCGATCAGCGTCTTGTTGACTATCAGGTACGCGCCTTCGCTGCCGGGCTGTTGTGTCCCGGCGAGCGGAATCATCAGCACATAAAATAACGATAACAAGAGTATCGCGCCCCAGCAGCCCGCGCGCGTGAACAGCCCCAGCATGAGCGACAACCCGATCAGCATGAGACTGATTTTCACCGACCAATCCAGCCACCCGGCCCAACCTGCATCAAGCATTTGATGAAAAATCCAGGCTAGCGGACCGGTTGTGGCCCTGAGGTACCCGGCGGATGTCCATGCGCCGAGGTGAGCGCCGTCGGCGCTCCAACCCGGCAGTTTAAACTTGTAATAGCCTTCATAAAGGAAGTGCCAGCCGATCAACGTGCGCAATACGATCAAAACTACCTGTTGCATCGTTGGAAGAGGGACGTGCGGTCTATTAGTCATGAAGAATTTCCACCTCGCAATTTTCGTTTTGTCCGATGATGACGGGCAGACTCGCTTCGCTTTCGAGCATTACGACCAGCGTGCCGGGATGAGCCTCGCAATAACGCTCGGCCAGCGCTCGCCCGCCAATATAAAACGCCGTCGTCAGCGCGTCGGCAACAGCCGCAGATGCTGTCACGACCGTCACTCCCACAACGCCATCAGCGGGCCAGCCCGTGCGCGGGTCAATAATGTGCCCATAGCGTTTACCATCGCATTCAAAATACTGCTCTTCGCTTCCGCTCGTGGCCATCGCCGCATCGCGCAATCGAAGTACTGCAAGACGTCGGGTAACATCCAGCGGATGGCGAATGCCGACAGTCCAGCCTTTACGTTTTTCGCCATGCCCCAGTGCGCAAAAGCTGCTGGAACCGGCGCTCAACAAAGCTGTCAGCACGTCGCCGCGCAACTGCTTCGCCATGCGATCGAGCGCGTATCCTTTGCCAATGCTGCCCAGATTGATTTCCATGCCTGCGTGGTCAAAACGAACCGTCCGCGTTTCGACGTCAAGGCGCAACAATTCACTCCCGGTCAGCAAGCGGGCCTCTTCGATTTGCTCAATTGTCGGAATGCGTCCCTGCCGCCGCAGAAATCCCCAACATCGGCTCAAGGGACTGGACGTGATGTCGAATGCGTCTTCAGTTGCGCTTGATAATTTCAAACACTGAATGAGCAGCGCGAAGAGCAAGTGATCGACCGTCACAGCCTGTGCCGCCGCGTTTCGATTGATGAGACTGACTTCGCTGTCGTCACGGAAAACGCTCAATTGCTGTTCCAGCCGCTCTGCTTCGGAGAGGACTGCGCTCGCTGCTTTTACACCGGATTGCTCTTGAACTGGCAGTGTAATCTCGAAACGGCAAGCCATTGCCGTGCGACTGACGTGAAGCCAGTAGGCATCTGACCTGTCAGTCTGCTTCGGAGCCAGTTTCAGAATTTCGCGTCTCTGGTACATTATGGGTAGAGCGTGATGATCACGCGTTGGTAACGGGTGAGCGGGGGCATGCCTTGATCGGTTAAAGCAAGGATGACATGCATCGTCGCGGGCCTGGTCACCTTTGGCGCGATGAACCAGGCGCTGCTCCTGTTCGCGTCTTCGATCTTGAGCGGAGCGCCCGTGCGAGCTGTGGCGATCACGAAAGTGCCCGGCTCGCCGTAGTAAATCCATTCGTATGTCAGCGCGTTACCGTCGGGATCGGTCGAGCCTTCGGCGTTCAGATTGACACGCTCCCCGCTTTTTGCGCTGAGTCGGTCCGGATGGTTGAGCCTGGCGACGGGCGGATGATTGGCTTCGGAGTATGTTTTGATCGTCCAATCCATCCGAGCGGCGAAATCGTTCTGGTAGGCCGAACGCCAGCGCCAGATCGTAGCCTTGTTGCTGGTGTGCCATTTGCTATCCATGCCGAACACCTCATCTTCGGCATTCGTCCAAAAGTCCCTGGTCTCCGGTTCGAGCAACCACTTTTGCATGCGTGGCGTGTAAAACTCATAACGCCCGCCCCAACTGCCCCAATCAGGATGCTCTGGATCGCCCAGCCCGTTGTTGATGAGATACAGAAAACTCGGCGTATCACCTTCCATTAAAAACCTGGTGATCGGATATTGCGCGCCGAGCGGCCCTTTGCTGCGAATGTGCCGATCAAGCCACGGATTGTCCACGATGCTGAAATCAGCGCCCGCGAACCGCCCGTGAAAGTTGTCTCCGCTGATCGCACTCCAGGTGGCATGATGATACGCGCCGCCTGAATGGACGCCTGGGCTGGCAATGTAAAACAGATTCGGAAAGGTTTTCCTGAGCCACGGCCCGCTGTCGTCCTGATCTGAGATCGTGTATACCCGCAGCCTGGCGACGAATTTCTCTACATCATCAGGCGAGCGCGTCATCCGAACTTTCCACAGCGCCTGCGCCAGACAATTCGGCCCGCCCCACACCAATACCCACACCGGACGCGCATCTTCGCGGTCAACCACTCGGATAATCATGTCCGAGCCGGGGGAATCCATCCCCTGGCCGACTGCGTTCATGCCATATGCCGGTCGCCCTTCGCGAAGCACGGAAATCAGGTATTCCGCCGTTGGGTATCCCGGTTCGTGCTTCAAAAGATTCTCCCTGACTTTCGCGTAAGCTTCGATGATTTCACGGATGCGCCATGCGGCTGTCTTGTCCTGCTGATGCACAGAAGTGGTTGCGACCAGTGCTTCCACGTCCCATTGGTTGCTGTAGGTGAGAAACCTGATCATGGATTGCGTGTCGTCTGGTTCATTCTCGATGTCCGTCAAGACCAGCACCCGATTACGTTGTCGGGGCACTGTGCCGTCATCAACGGCCGCCGTTCTGTCAGGCGCAATGGCCTGCCACGCAGGGAAATCTTTCGTCAATAGCGATTCCGCGCAATTACAGTACCAGCGGTATCCAATCCGGCGCTCGTGTTCGATTTCCGCGAGGCTATATTTGATCACGCCGTCGCGTCCGCAAAAGATCGGGCGGTTGGTGCCGATCTCGTAGAACCGTGCCCACATTGGCGGCGCTTGTGCATCCTGAACGACGACGCGGTCAAAGCCCCTCGGTAATAAAGGGTCGGGCTTTTCGACAACTCTGATACCAGTTAGTTTGGCCTGCTTGAACCAGGCGACGGCGGCCTGAATCGCTTCGATCACGCGCGCATCAGGCTTCTCGATGCTCATCAGAAAGAGCACGATGCCGGCGCTTTCGCTGCCGCTGAGCGATACTTTTTCATAGGCTCGCGCAGGCGCGGGTTGCAGCGTCACCTCGTCGTGCTGCGCGCACCAGGCGGTTCGTTTGCCGTTCATTATGACCTGGGTTTTCAAAATGCACTCGATACCTTTGGTGACAGCTGTTTTTGCCCGCTTGCGGCGAGCTTCATCCACAAACGTGTAAGCCGGAGACTTTCGCGCTATCTCGTCCAACAGCGTCAGCACGCCAGCCATGGCATCATCGTTGAATGTGATGTGGGAGTAATATCCCTGGCGCAGTGGATAATACTGCGGCCAGCCGCCATTGGCGTATTGTGCAGCCAGCAGGTAATCCAGCCCTTTCAGAAATGCCTCTTTAAGTCGAGACTGCTTTGTGGCGTTAAATACTCTTGCCAGATAGATCATCTGCTGGCGGGTTGCGCCGTTGTCAATCGTTGTGTCCGTGTTGGATTGCTCATTAGCGAGATGTGAGGTTTCAATTGGGCCCAGCACCACAGCCATATCAAGATTCTTCGGCCAGCCGCCATTGAGGCGTTGCCAAAGTAACAGGTTCTCGGCGACACGCATCGCTTCTGCGCCGGCATACCATCCCGGTTTTTGATTGAGTGCGTTCTCCCAGCGTATCTGCGAACGCTGGTCTTCCTGAACCGCCGTCACGTCAATCGCCAGTAGGGAAGCCGGGAACAACAGGATGGCAATTACAGAAGCCATAATTGTAAATCCCATGATTGCATTGACGGTTCCTGGTTGCATAACTCTTTACTCCTGAAATCGAGCTGCGCCGTGTCTGTCGCAGGAAGTTTTACCCGGGTATTTTCAGGAACCGCGCTCAGTCAAATTCTGACGACGATTGCCGGGCCTGCATTTTCACCTGGTCTTGATCGGCATAGGCTCGGTAATGCTGCGGCAATCGCGCACTGGCGGCATCGCCGGCGTGGATCAATACACGATGTCGAATCGTCAGTGTCTTTCCGGGAGCTAACAAGTATGAACCATCCGCTTTGGGGTTGTTCGTGTACGCTCGTTCACCGAACGGATTTGTAGCGAACAATCCGTAATCGCGGACCATCCAGAACGAAGGATGGCGAAAGCTGGAAGGGTGATCGAAGATCGTGATGCCGAGCCGCTCCCCTGCGACTGTACCTGAGTAGTCGCACCAGTCGGCCCGCTTGCCCCATGTCGCCGTCTCTCCCTGCAGGCCGAGGGAGTTTTCCAGCCGCCCAGTCCCGTCTTTGGCCTGCAACTCCGCGGCGACGCGGATGGCGAACGAACCTTCCTTTGTATCTCCGAATTTGACGGGACCACCCGTCGGTTTCAGTTCGATGACGAAATCGATCATGCGCGCATCGGGCAGGCTGTAAAAGGTGATCTCGCGGCGGTCGTTTAGAATTCGTTCTCCTTTGGCCGTTACCCATTCGCTGTGCGCCACCAATCGCCCGTATACCGGCCCGCTGACTATTTCGTCGAATGAGCGATGTTCTATTCGTCCAGGCGCTTTGCCTTCCTCGCCCCAGAAATCAGTGCCGTTTGCATCGCCGTGCGAAAACCACCACGCCCTGTGATGAGGGTGGTCGAGCGGTTCGCCGGTTATGCCACGCACGACAGGATAGCCACGCGTGACGACCGTTCCGGAGGCAGCCTTGAATGGATGCAAAAACGGCTTGGGTGAACTGGTTTTGAAGTAGTATCCGGTAAAAGTCTGACCGTTAATTTTCACTTCAATACGGTCTGTCAATCTTGAGAGGCTGACACCTCCGACGGGTTTCACCTTGCCGGCCTGTCGACTGAAGACGGCACGGTAGCTCGGCGTACCAACGTCCTCGCGGCCCTCCTCCACCCAGGTCAGGCGTACAGTTTTACCATGTTCAACCCATTCCCATTGAGCCGGGATTTTGTCTTTTGGCGCTGACTCGTTTACTACGGCGACCGACTTGAAGGCAGCAGGTGCGGCAATCACTGTCGTGTGCGGCACAAACCATGGCGTTGGCTGACTGCCGGCGAACGCGACTTGACCTGATCGCATCCAATGGGCGCCGCCATATCCCATAACAGATAATATCAACGCCCAGGTAAATATCTTTTTTATCGTTGCTTTCATTGCGGTTTGAACCCCATTTTTATCATTTATCATGGCCGGAAGATCAGTCATTGATCCGGCGTGAGTTCATTGCTGGTCGATGAAGAGGCGATAGGTCTTCGCCACGCTCTCATTTTTGTTGCGCTCGGTAATCAACAGTGCGTTGTCCGCTTTTGCCACGCGTGAGGCCGCGAACGAATCATCATATAGTTTGTTGGTTTCAGCGGTCCCGATCTGTTGTCCGAGAGCGTTGACTGCATTGACGATCCAAACCTGTCGCGGCGCGAGCGCTGCCACCAGGTCGGGCAGATCAAAAGAACGCAAGACACCCGTAACCACCTGCTCGAAGATCTGACGATGAATCCGCTGATTAATGACGGTCTGGTAAGAAGCGAGCATTCCCTCCAACGCGATTTTTCCGATGCGCTCATCCATCGCCGAGGCATAGAGTAATGGGACCGCGCCGGCGTCTTTACCGAACCCGATTATTCTGGTCCGATCGACTTCCGCTCGCGCCGCCAGCAGATCGATGCCGCGCATCACATCCACCATACGCATTCCAACCAGGGGTTTCCCAATGTGTAACGCTGTCATTGCGCTATCGAAGTCTCCGAAATAGACGGGAAAGTCATCGCCACTCTCGTCTCCGGGGTACCGCGTTTCACCCATCCCTCGTATATCAATCGCCAGTACGATGAGACCGGCCTTGACGAACTGTTCGATCTCGCCGCCCGGCGATGCCGCGGCAGACTTGCCGCCACCGTGGACATAGATCATGGCAGGTTTGCTCCCGCCGCTTGCATCAGGTAAGAAGAGCAACGATGGAATGACGATCCCGGGCTCACTCTCATAGACGAGCTTTTCTATGTGGTAACCTTCGCGCGCTATCAGGCCGAAGTGCCTCGTTTTGAGGTCGGTCTTCCGATCTTCGAATGCAGTCAGACTGCGCACACGATTACGAATCTCTTCCCTGGAAAACGGCCTGCCTTTTGGACGAAACTGTTCCGCGCGCCGCTGGTTCAACGCAAAGACTGTCTCGCCGCCGAGGCTGACTGAAACCTGGCCGGAATCGGTGCATTGCAGCTCTTTCTCGGTGGCGATAGCTACTTCGGGCTCAGGCTCTCGATCTTCCGCGCCCTTCAACCAGCGCGCGAACCAGCTGTATGCGGCTATTCTGCGCGGTTTAGAATACCCGTGACCGTCGTCGGCTTCGACCATCAATAATTTTTCGGGCGTGCCGGTCAGTTTGTAAATGCTCTGCGCTTCTCGATAAGTTGCACGCGCGCCACCGATCGAGAAAAAGTCGCGAATAGCTGAAAGAATCAGGTAAGGTTTCGGCGAGAAGGCATAAATGAAATCGGCGTGATCCAGTCCAGCGCCAATCCATGGCACCAGATTCTGCTCGGCATCCTGTGGGCCGATGGTCTCGATCAACGCACGCCACGAGGTCAGGTAACAGGAAGGCGCTGCGACATGAATTCGATCATCGAGCGCTCCGAGGTAGGCTGTGTGTGTGCCCCCGCCTGAATTGCCTGTCAGGCCGATGCGTGAGGCATCCACTTCAGGGCGGGAGAGCAGGTAGTCGAGCGCGCGAATTCCATCCCAGATTGTATATCGCGCCAGATTGTCGCCCGTGAGCAGGCATTGAATGCCAATGATCGTGTGTTCGGTTGTCGAGTGGCGGACTTTCGATTCGCCAAAATCCGTGTCGAACATCTGCACGCGTTCGCCCTGCCCGATCTGGTCCCATGCCAGTGCAACATAACCCTTTTGAGCGAACGACCCGAGTATTTGCTGCCACGTATCGTGTGCTTTTGCTCCCTCTTCGTGGCCGAGGGGAAAGAGGATGGCCGGAAATGGCCCGCGTCCGCGTGTCGGCAGATAGAGACTGGCCGTGACGTAAAACCGTGGCTGACTTTCGAAGATGACTTTCTCGATTTTGTATCCATCACGTTCGATCATGCCAACTATGCGTGCATTGAGGGGCGTTCGAGCCGGGAATGGTCCCCCCAATGACTGCATCATTCGTTCGCGAATATACGCCTTGCGCTCCGAGACCTGCTGCGCCGAAGTGAAGCCGGCGATTTTGCGCTCACGTTCCGCGAGCAGTCTGAAAGCGAGCTGATGAATATGATCCGGCAGCATGCTCCTAAGGTTGCGGAAGTCTCCGAGGCCGGAGAGGAAGTCGGTCTCGTTCGATCTCTGAGCTATCGACGGTTCAACACTGACACCAGCCAATACCACACAAATCATGATCAGGATGATAAATCGTTGCTGCATCCGGGCACCTCTACAGTTTGACCAGCTCATTGATTTTGATTATCTGACCACCTCGCTCGATACTGCGATACGCCGCGATGCCGATCAGGCTTGCCAGTGCGCCCGCACGCAGGTCGGCGCGCAATCCCAGTGGATCAGGCTGCTGCGCGCCGCGAAAGATCAGATCATGTAATGACCCGTCAGCGCCGCCATGTCCACCCGTGCGCCGCTCTTCGGTGACGGTCACGGGCTCGGATTTTCCAAAACTTCGCGTCAATCGCAACTCGTCGTTTCTGAATCCGCCACCTCTAAAGTCGTGATAATCAATTCTCCCTTTCGTTCCATTGAACGATATCGATTGACCTTCGTATGGCAGAAATGTATTGGCAGTGTAGTTCAGCGTCACCCCATTCTCATATTTAACAACCACCGACATCGTGTCGTAGATATCGATATCCTCGCTCCACACACAACCATCACGCAGATAGCCGTCTTCAGACTCGCATTCAGTATAGAGTTTGACGTACCGCGGGTTCTTCGTAACATCCCAATAAAACTGGCACTGCTGTTTATGCGGGCAGATGCGACAGTTGGTGGCGCGAAAGCGGTTGTTGCGACCATAGAATTTCAGTTCGCCGCGCGCCATGACCTCGACCGGCGTCGAATCGAGCCACCAGTTTGCCTGATCGAAATGATGGGATGCTTTGTGGACCAGCAGAGTGCCTGAGTTCTCTTTCTTTCGATGCCAGCGGCGGAAGTAATCGGCGCCGTGGCTGGTGTCCAGGTATTCATGAAAGTCGACGGAGATCACCTCGCCAATTGCCTTTTGCATCAAAAGCTCTTTCACCCTCTTGTCTTTCAATCCGTGGCGCGCGTTGAAAGTGACGGTGATGTGCTTCCCGGTCTTCTTCTGGGCATCGAGAATCGCCTGACATTGTTGTTCATCGGTGCAGAGCGGTTTTTCGCTCATCACATCGCAACCCAGCTCCATGGCGCGGATGATGTAACGTGCGTGCGTGCCGTCGGGAGTTGTCACGGTTACCCTGTCGGGGCGCGTCTCTCTGATCATCCGGTCGAAGTCAGTGAAGATCGGGGCATTCACCCCGATCAACTTCTGCGCGGCTGCGGCACGTTTAGGGTTGATGTCGCACAGGCCAACGATCTCGACAACGTCGCTATAACCTTTGACAACTTCCTGGCCCCAGGTAAATGAGCCGCGCGAGCCGGTGCCGACAATCGCCATCTTTATTTTCTGCGTGGTCTGCGCAGCATTTGTGCATCCGGCAATGACAGTTGTCGCCGCCAGCGATGCGCCACCGGCCACGAAATCGCGCCGGGTGATAGATTCTTTTTTATCAGTCATCTCATCTCCTCGTTCAATACCGGTTACGAAAATGTCCAGGCGTGTAAATTCAAGAATGGATTTTATCGGCCCGGTTTCAGGATGTGAATCATAGTCTCGGCAAAGATCCTGCGCCGCACGGAGTCGGGAACTTCGCACGCATCAAGCAGGCGGTTGTACTGTGCGATCAGTTTCTCCAATTCCAAAGGATCTTCATCGGTGCCGAAAACCAGCTTCTCGAAGGCATGCGGCGTTCCCACAGGCATATGTTCCTGTCCGCTTGTCTGCCCCCACCAGAGATACTTTTTGAAGATGGTCAGCTCGTCCTTCTTTTTGATCAGCGAACTGCCTGTGAGATCAAAGAAGAGATTAGGATTCCATCGCGCTGTTTCAGCCGCTTCGTCGTACCAGGGGTTGCCAAAATGAGTGCCGATGAGAATCAGTTCAGGAAACGCGCGCGCCAGTGTGTCCAGATACATCGGTCGCATCCGGGCCATCGACCCCGTGAGACTCGGAATTTTATCGTTTGGACGTGAACTGATGCCAGTGTGCATCAACGCAATCAGTCGGTAACGCTCGGCGCGGGCAAAGACGGGAAAGTAGCTCGGATCGTCATAATTCTTCAACGGACTGTGTATCTTCAATCCTCTGAAACCAGCGGCATATGCGCGGTCGATCTGGCTGAGCACGTCGCTCTCATCCAGTTCAATCCAGAGGAATGGGACGATCACATCGGGATACTTACTGGCAGCCTCCTTCAGTTTGTCGAAATGCCCGCGCTTTGCTGACAGACAGGCGACTGCTTTGTTCTTACGATATATGCGAACTAAATCTTCTATAAAGTTTGGACGCTCATCGTAATGTATATGCGCATCAACATAACGCGGAGCGTTTTGTGCCCGAGCGATTGTCTCAGTCAGGCTCCACACCAGTAAACCCAACAGGATGGTGCATGCAATTCTTTTTTGACTCATGGTTTTTCCTCTCTCAAGGTTTGCCCGGAACGACCAACTCACAGCGATGCAGGTGGTGGCGATGGAGTTGAAAGGCCTGGTATAGCCGTTCGGCGCCATAACGGACATCGGGTGTCCAGGTGTAACTCCACGATTCATTGTCCAGCAAAAGCGGGACAGTCGTGCCTGGTGGAGTGTTTGGATCAAGGCGGATAAGGCTCGTCCGTTCTTTGGCGCTTGTCCACTCGAGTTGTTTCTGCTCTTGAAGATCGGCAACTTCAGCGATCCAGTGAGAATCCGTGTGGATCTTGGCGCGATACCAGTTGTTCTTGTCGAACGGATCAAGTCCCTGTCGCAATCGCACCCAGATTGTGGCCTCTTCGCCCGGATCCAAAACGCCATTACCGTTGCCTCTGCCTTCGGTGACAGTCCGCGCTACCGATGCGCCTCCGCCCTGATTGCCTTTTTGGCGAAAGACGTTCAGCTTTGCAGTGCGGCCATCAAGTATCATCAACTCGCGCGCCGGCTCGATCAGTTCCGGAATTACCAGCACATCAATGTTCTTCGTCACCGAATGCCACCCATCGTATCGGAGCGTGAGCATCAGCCGCGTCGGAGCAAAGTAACCAGCGCCGGCGGTGAAGCGTATGCTCATTTGGCCTGAAATATTTATCGCCGCACCAGCCTCAAGCCTGTTGATCCTGGCTTCGCCTGACACGATGCTGGCTGTCGGATAATCGCTCGTCAGAGTCACACGGATATCATCCATTGCAACGCCACGCGGATTGTAGATGCGAACGGGCAGTGACAGTTCCTGATCCGGCACCAGACGCAGCTTGTCTTTCACAGTCAGAGGTAAAACCACAGGAGGCTGCCCGCCCGTGCCGGGACCCACGATACTTATCTGATGACCGTTGCCATCCATGCTGAAGTTGAGACGACCTTCCTGGTCCGTGCGCGTTTCAGTTTTTGCTGTGACACCGGTCGCCAGATTGTGGTCCATGACCAGATACTGCGTATTGGGCTGATAAAGCGGCGCGGTCGTGATCTCGATTCGCCGCTGTGCCACGGGCGGCCCATCCGGCGCCCAGCGGCGTGTCGTTACACGCAGGCCGCTCTGATTTACGTCCTCAAGGCAGGTGAATCCCGATTCGACGCCTGCCGTTTGTATGCGATAGTGGCAGACCTCGAAAGCCGGGTAAGGATTATCGTGACTCCACTTCTCCGGCACATTATCGAGAGTCGAATCAGCGAAGGCTTTCATGTGGAAATCGAACGTCTCGGCGATTGACGTCGCCCAATGCCGGTGGTATTCATCGCGCCGGTACTCGAACGATACTTCGTCCGACCGGGCATATGCCTCACGCGTCTCTTCGTGATACTGGCTGATGTAATCGCCGCTGGCGCGAATCAGCCGCACTTTGGTTCGCGCATGATTGCCGACGTGATCTTTCGGTCGCCACAATACGCGGCGCCCTTTCTCTCCCGCATAAAATTCCGGCCCGGGATTGAATGCCGATGCGCTGCCAATCAGATCAGGATATCGCGCGCTCAGATACAGGCTCATAAATCCGCCCATGCTCAATCCTGAAATCGCGCGAGCGCGGCGAGATGACAGCGTTCGATATGTCCCGTCTATGTGCGCAACCAGTTCGCTAAAATAGATACCGAAATCGAAATCTCCACCCTTCTCAAGAATGTCCCACGGAGTGCCGCCGTAAAAGCCTGTGTAATCGCTTGGAACAAAACCGTCAACCGCAACTACAATCACAGGGTGAGCGGATACGAACTCGACGATCTTCGGCACCGTGTCCGTGCCGTTGTCATAATGCTCCAGTGTGTAACGATCACTATGACCATGAAAATAATAGATCACCGGGTAGGCACGTTTGCCGGCCTCGTAATCGGATGGCAGAAAGATGCGGTAATGACGCGGCCCGCCAAAGACTTTTGAACTATGCGTGCGGTCGAAAAATGGTCTTTGCATCGCTGCCTCAATGGCTGGGATAGCGCATTGCAGCGGCAGGAAGATGACCAGAAGGATTGCAGCGCTTCGTACCCGGATCATTTGACCTCCAGTACAAACACGATCTCCTGCTCGTTGGTTCGAATATATCTTCCTTCCTGTGATTTCAACTGTAAGGGGACGCTCAGGGCGCCGACTGCATATCGGATATCAGTCTCAGCGGAGTTCGAATACGGGTTGTGCGGATAGACTGGCCAGACAAGTTGTGCCGTCGGATCGACCTTCAATTTCCAGCCGTGATGGCTGATCCAGCCTCCGATCTCAGCCGGTTTCAAATCAATCCGCTCCGAACCGAGTGTCAACTTCCTGCCGGCTCCTGTTTCCATTGTCTCGCCGGCTTGCAGACACAATTGCAGCGTCAAACGCGGGTCCTCCGCAGGTCGGCCGCGACCCGTCAAAACAAAACGCAGGACCAGCTCGTTTTCGGTCGGCGACGGGACATACAGATCACTGAAGAACGTGTTGTATGCGAGCGAAAGCCGGTCCTGTGGTTTGCTCATCTGCAACCGCGTGCTGATCGGCATATGCACTGTCCGGCCCATCAGCGTTTCTGAAAAGGTCGCGAGATCGGGCTGCCGTTTAGAATTCGCTCCCGTAATGATCAAACCGGTTTTTTTATTGAAGACGCTGATGTGACCCTGACGGTCCAGGTAGAACTGGCTGTTGATCGCCTGTGTGCTCATCAAACCGGAAAGCGCTACCTGCCACGGTCCGGTCTTGCGTATGCCGGAGGGGATGCTCATCTGATGTTCATAGCGTGGCATCTCTTGCGGCGCCGAGACAATTGGACCTTCGTGGTAGTAGAGCGCGTCCTGGGCGAGCCGGCCGAGCTGATCAATTGTCAGCGTCTCCGGTTTGAAAAAGCCTGTCAGGAATGCAGCGTAACCACGGCCATCGGGAAAATGCGTGAAGGCGAACTGTCCCCAGGCGCTCACACCCCAGTGACGATTGCGGTCGTTGATCACGTCCACAACCGTTCCGTTCAGGAAAGTATAGTTTTTGTGGAAATCCTTTGCGCGTCGCAGCGCAGGGATGACGGCGGTATCTTTGGTGTGTTCGTAATAAAGCGCCACGCCAGTCAGCGTGAGATGGTTGTATCCTGTTGTTGGGCCGGAGCGGTTGTGTTCGCCCCAGAAGCCGTCGGGAGATTGTTCGGTCATCGCAAAGCGACGCAGCACGCGCGCCCCCAGTTGTACCCATTCACGATTGCCGAAGACCAGCCCGCTGAGGTGCAACAAGGACGCCCATTGCGCATAGTGATTGGGAGATGTGCCGATGAATGGCGAATGGTACCATGGAAAATCAACTCTTTCGGTCGTATCAGTTACCAGAAGGGCGACGTTCTGCTCGATTCCGCGCCTCCATCGCGCCTTCCGCTCGGCTCCCAATTCGCGCTCAAGCAGGCGATATGTTTCAAGCCACATATAGGTGTCCCAGTCGCTGTCGAGGCGTGGCTCGTAGACTCCCTTTTCGTTCTCACTCGCCAGTAAGTCGCCGATACGAATGGCGAGCGCGAGCATTTTCGCATCACCATAGCGCGGGTTGGCCTGATGTCTCTTTGCATAAAGCACCGCTGGCGCGAGGATGGCATAGGGGAAGTGACGCCATCCTTCACGAGCTTCCAGAGCCTTCAGGTCGGCATCAGGTTCTTCCATCAATCGCTGCTCGACTTTGGCCGTGCCGGCTTCAAGCAGGCGAAAATATGCAGCCGGAAGCGGATCTGATCCCTTGCCGGCGTTAGTCGGAAGACACGACAAAATGATCACGAGCGAAAAGCAGCATAATTTTGAGGCATTCATTTTAGCTTACTCCGGATTGATCAAATTCGACAGGGAAGACTTTTGCACTCTTCAATTATCTTCTATCAAGACGGTCCGCTGCTCCGGCTGAACGATAGATCGCTGCAGTTCGATCAAAAGCTGCATCGGTCGCACCGATGAGTGTCAGGTTACGCGGCGCCAGGCAGCCGAGGGCTTCGGGAATATCCATGACGCGCAGTACGTTCAACAGCGTCGGCCCGTATTCTCCCCCTTGCGTTCGCGGGCGATGCGAAAATGGAGGATCGACCGCGACCACGGCTTCGATGACAGGCTGATAAAGCGCCGCGTAAGCTGCCACGATTCCTGCGCGTTTGCGACCCGCCGCCCTCCAGTGAACACCGGCTTCCGCCCGCCGACCGGCAACGGTCATCACATCCCACACACGACCGCCATCAACTGTACCGCCCAGCAGGGCCATCGAGCGTTCAATCGGATAGGGGAACTCCTCGCGCGCCCACGCTACCGGACCCACGCCGCGCGGACAGAGCAGCAGCACGGAATCATCTCCGACAATCCGGCGCGCCCATTCCGGCAGCTTGCCGAAATCTTCATCGGGGTTAAGCACGATCAACCAGCGCGAGTCGATTTTGCCCGGCAGCCAGCGCCAGTAAACTTCGATCCCTTCTTCGGTGGTCTCTTTTGCCGATCTCACCTCGCTTCCCAGGGCTGGCATGTAGGCACCAGTCGCCGTCGCAGGCCATGCTGAAAATGAGGCCTGGCGCAGACGACCCAGCAAATTCCGCCGCCACAACTCGTACTGCCCGGCCGCAGGCAGGGCGGGTTTCGCCGGCGCGACGAACAGTTCATCGATCCTGGTGTTGATGCTGTCTTTCGGAAAGTCGGTCTCCTCCGGGAAGACGCGAAGCAGTTTGCGGTCAATCAGCGGGCTGCCGTCGGCATTCATAAATGCGTCGGCATCCGATACGCGCCGAGCATCGACTTTGAAGTGACGATTGAAGAACTCGTAGACACCACGGCGGATATCGGTGCGATAGCCATGCCCGCCGACACTGACGACCGCGTCAACCATATCGCTCGAGCCGTATAAAGCGTAAAGCCTTTCCAGCAGGGCGCTGATGCGTTCGTTGGTGCCCATCGGAAAATAGGTGTCGTGGTCGGAGTTGACGAAGAGCATCGGACGCGGACAAACGAGCGCCGCGACAGTCGCCCAGTGCCAGCGTGCGCGGTTGTAGAAAAAGAAACAATCACAATGACGGCTGATGCCGTCTTCGGCGGCGTAGAAGGTCAGATCTCCCAATCCACTGACAGGCGCGGCGGCCTTCACCCTCTCATCGATGGCTGCGATCCAGAATGTCCCGATCCCGCCGCCTGAGATCCCCGTCGCGCCGATACGCGATTGATCCACTTCGGGACGTGTGGCCAGATAATCGAGAGCGCGAATCGCATTCCAGGTCTCGACGCCGGCAGGTGTGTAGCCGGCCGAATGCCACCACCAGCGGCCTCCACCGAGCAGCCCACGATGCAGGCCCGCGATCTCGCTCAATTCAAGCGTGTCCATGACCAGCGCGACGTAACCATGCGTGGCGAACCAGCTGCCGTGCTGCTGGCACTCATTCGCGGCCTTGTTGCCATCGCGCCTGTGCTGGTTGGCATGGCCGACCTGATAAAGAATCGCCGGGTAACGTTCATTGGCTGGCCGGGCACGATCAGGACGTGGCAGATAAAGGTTGGCCGTCACGTATAGACCGGGCAGACTCTGAAAGTGAAGTTTCTCGATGATGTAGCCGGGTCGTTCGATTGCACCAGTAATTGTTGCATTCAACGGCGTGCGTTCAGGTATCGGGTTGAGCCCCAGCATATCGATGAGCTCTTCACGCAACGATTGGCGATGCTTTTCAAAGTCGGCGGCCGTAATCACTCCCGGCAGAAACTCGCGTTCGAGTTCGATTGCGTGTGCGGAGATATAATTGCGAATGCTGCGGTCGCCGTCTGTTTCCTGCGATACGCCGGGTGCCATGAGCATCGCATTGCCGGTCAGTGGACAAAGAGCCGCCGCCAGCGCGCTGCTCTTCAAAATCATTTCACGTCTGTTCATAAGCATAAGATTGACCTCTGCAAGCGGCCACACTATTGAGCCAGGCCGGCCAGAAGGCCCGCATCGAGCCAGGCCAATGCCTGTCCGGCCCAGAGATGAGAGCCGTCAATTTCAAGGCACCGGCGCAGGTTCTGACGTGCCTGATCGGGCTGGCCCTTGAAAGCAGCATAGATTCCAGCCAGGTAATATGCTCCCGCGCCCCGGTTTTTGGAGCTGTTCTGATTATTGATCTGGTTGACGCCCAGAAAATTTTCAAACCACTCTTCAGACTGCACGCGCTGACCGTTGTGGTCGAGCGCAATCGCGCGAAACAGCGCTTCTTCATTGCCAGTCGGGTGTTCGATGCCGGCCGCCGATTTCCATGCCTGCATGGCCGCGCTCTGATCGCCAGCCGCCTCCAGTAACAGCGCCTCGAAGACAAGTAATCGACCGCTTCGCAACGTTGCGAAATCATCCAGGCCAAGATTGGCCGGGGGGCTTTGAGCCGCACGGATATTCCTGATCGCATCGGCTTTGTTCATCCGTGCACAGAGAGTCAGATTGGCTGCCTGCCATAGATGCAGAAGCGAATAGGACTGATGCTGAGGCTCGAATGCATGCTTCTCGATCATCGAGATTGCTCGCTGAGGATGACCTGATTGCAGTTCGACCGCAGCCAGATTCTCGATCAGACGATCATTTTGTGGTTTGTTTATCAGCGCGCGTTCGATTATCTCCCGCGCCGCATCCGGATTACCAGCCCTGGCTTTAAGCTGTGCTACGAGAATCGTATTTGACAGCAAATCAGGGCGCTGTTCGGCGGCGCGGGCCAGCAGGGCAAGCGCTTCATCAGAGTGTCCATCTTTAAGCCCCGTCTCAAGCAGGGCCAATCCGAGGTCGCGCAAAGCCATAAAATGGTTCGGGTCGGAGTCGATGGCAGAACGCCACGCGGATATACCTTCAACGCGTCGCGCACGGCTGTACAGGATTTCGCCCAACAGGCAATTAGCGTTTGCATCCTTCGGCTCAATGGCCAGGATCCGCTTCAGCACACGAATCGTTTCGCGACGGAACGGAAATATTTCGGGCTGCAATGATTGTTTACGTGCCGCTTCAATGCTCAGCCGCATGGTGTTGGTGTCCCCATTTCTGCCGGCAAGGTAAGCACGGTAATAATGAAGCAGCGGTCCAGCCGTTGGAAAAATCCTCAGCGCGCGTTCGATTATTTGCTGCGCTTCCTGGAAGGCCGACAAACGCAGGTATTCGCAAGCCAATTCCAGATAGCCCTGCTCGTGATTGGCGCATGCCCTGTCCAGTTGCGGGTTGCTGCCAAAGGCTGCTGGCGAGGATTGTGATCTGGAGAGGAATTGTTTCTCGGCGTATGCGAAGGCATTGGTCGGATCTAGTTTGAGCAGCGCGTCGCATTCCTTATCTGCTTCCGACATGCGGCCGAGCTTGCGCAATGTGAAAGCGTAAGCCTGGCGCGCGGACACCTGCGAAGGCCCGATAGCGACTGATCGAGACAAATACTGACCGGCCTCTTTGAAATCACCGGCGTTGAGCGCGAGCAGTCCGAGTCCGTAATCGCGTTGATTGAATTTCCCGGATGACGGCAGAATCCTGAAATATCCGCGTCGGGCTTCCACCAGTTTCCCGATTTCTGTATGCGCAATAGACAGAAAATAATGAGCTTCGCCGTTTGTAGGATCACGGTCCAGGACAGCCTTGAAATGGTCGATCGCATCGTCGTGCCGGTCGCGTTCGAGCGCCATCAATCCCAATCGTAAACGGGGTGCAGTGTAATTGCCGTCTTTGGCGAGCGCTGCACGGTATACTTGATCGGCTTGTTCCAGCTTTCCGAATTTTTCGTGCGCCAATCCCTGTTGATAGGCCTCCTCGGCTGTTAACTTGTCAATCGAATCGAATCGACGCGGTATCGAATCGGTGGCAAACACCGAGTCTGGATGGCTGCTGTCCGGCCTCTGAACGTGTTCTGCAAGCAAAACGCCGTCTGCTGCTCGAACTTCAAGTTTCAATACATGACTGAAATCCCCGGACTTTAATCCGATCTCTGTCCGATAGACTTGATCGGGCGAGAGGTTCTGTTTTGTCTGCCAGATCGTATTTTCGCCTGTCTTGAGCCGGATCATCGCTTGTGGGAATTTTCCGGTGGCTGTTATGGCCAGCTTTGCCTGATTCTGGCGCGCTTCAAAGTTTATCACCGCATCGCGGGTGGCAGTCGTCAATCCACCGAGTTTGCCTGTGCCAAACCAGTACTCGGTCCATCCGTCACTTTTGCCCGGCTCGATGAATTCGTAATTGCCGTCCCAGACGAAACGTCCACTCTGGATTTCGATGTATGGACCGTCCGAGTCGGTATAGTGCTTCATCTGACGCATCGCGGCATCGCCGGTTCCCCATGTCCAGGTCTTGATGCCGCGCGCAAGCCGCCGGTCTGTCCAGCAGATTGTGCCGAAATCAGTCTGGTAATCGTAGGCTGCGATAAAATTATCGTAAATATCAAGGCCGAAGACTCCAAGCATGTTTTTATTGTTTTTATACCAGCTCAAATCCGCGCCGCGCACGATTGGCCAGGTGCTCAGTTCGGAACTGTCGTGGCCGATTGTACGCGTCATCGGGTAAACAAACCGTGTGCCTTCGGTCGCGGCGATCCCGGCATTCGTCCACATAAGGTATCGATTGGGCAACAGATTGTTGTTGCGGAGTCGAAGATTAAGCTCGATGAACGACCGGCCAGGATGCAATGTAATCTCCATCGAGATCTTGTTGCGGAAGAAGTGATCGATGTGAGAAAGGATAATCGTTGCGCTGCCGTCATTATCGCGTCTGATTGCCCACGGCCATGGCTCGCCGGGCCACGTCAGCATGTGCGCATCGTAAGGCCCGTACACCTCCAGATTACCCGCAGGCCATCCGCCGCGCTGATTGTAGCCGGTCGGCTTGATGACGCTGGTGTAGTAGAAAATCTCGCGATTGGCGGTTTTGTCGCGTGCCGACCAGATGCGTCCGCCAAGTTCGGGCAGGACAACCACGCGCAGATATTCGTTCTCCAATGTCAGCGATTCGTAACGGACAGGCATTGGTTTACGGCTCATCGAGTCGCGGTCGAGCCTCGCATAAGGATAGATCGCCGAACTGTCTGCCGTTTTGAACAGTGGCGCGACAGTTTCAGATCGACTGATTGTATACGTCGGAACTTCAAGCACGCCACGGGTCAGGCTTACCTGCGGTGGTTTTTGCGCAAGAGCTGAAGAAAGGGGAAAGCATAACAGAAACAGCGTGGCAGCCAGCCGGGAGCGCAGACATCCTCTCCTGCCGGTCCTGCCGGCCATTGGCAGGGATTCTCTGTCATGAATTGTGTTCTCAGAGTTAAACAGCAGGTGTCCCGACATTCTACTGAATAGTGATCTCCGCACGGGCTGTCTCTCCGCTGATGGTTTCGGTGACGGATACGCGCCACGTACCCGCCTGATCATTGAGCGCTGTCCTGAAACTGGTGCTTCCCACTCCATTCGTGATCTCCAGATTGTTGCCGTAATAGACCATCTCACGCCCTGATGGGGCGGTTACTTTGACTACCGCCACCGAACGCAGTCGAGGTGATGAAGCGATGCGAAATCGGATTGTCACCGATTCGCCCAACCGCGCGCGCGGCGCAGCCTGTAATTCCATTCCACTGATACGGTTTTCGACCAGCGCCAGAAGTCGCGGCACTGCCGGATCGACTTCAGTCTCAAACTCTGATCCCGTGCCGAGGTAACGTTTCTGGCGTACATCATAGAGCACGCCTTTCCGCTCAAATGTCAGTCGCACTCTCTGCGGCGCCGGCTTGTCTTTGTCGGGTATGAGACCGAGCAAACTGGTTGATCCGAAATTGAATAGATAGCTTTCACAATCTGCAACGCGGTCACCTGCCATGGAAGTCATCCTGACCGCTGGATTGATCGCGGCGGCGGTCATTAATTGCTTCATCTTTTCGAGCGCCGGCCCCTGTTTTCGCTCCTGCTTGTCTTCCGTGTAGCTGTTCAGGAAATAGTTGAGCAGATAAGCACGGCCCTGGCCGTAGCGGTTTTCGATCAGCTGGGGCCGGCCCTCTTCGATGAGCATCGCCTTTGCGCCGGCCAGCTTTATACCGGACTCCCCTTTCATCGCTACGACTGCATCACGATTGGATTTCGACGGCTCGATTCCAAACACGTCGCTCAAGACTCGCGGCTCCCTGAACGCACAATGCTCATCCATTATGCCTGGCAATGCATCGGCGATGACAGTGCCGCCCTGTCGCACAAACTCCCGGATGGCCGACACTTCTTCATCGCTCAGCGCAATGCTCATTGGAAGGATAAAGGTGCGATAACCTCTCGCGATAAGATCACCTTTTTCTACATCGCCATAAGCGATGAAATCGAACTGAAGTCCGGAATCGCGCAGTATCCTGACCCATCCGTCGCGGTTGGCGTTGAAGCGGCGATGAGTGACGCTGGTCGAATCGTAAACGACTTTTGGCTCGATCTTGCCGTCCACAATCCACGATCCGTGGATGCTCGGATAAGAATAGTGAATAGCGATGCGACTGTTGTCGGGCGTGCCAGAGGCGATCAGTTTGCCGATGCCGGCGCCGCGCAGTTCGCTGAAGCCTTCGGCGATGTCTTTGCCGCTCTGGCACAACGTCAGATCGGGAGTTAACGTAGAAAACTGCCAGAAGACGTATGCTCCACCGTTCGCGCCTTTGAAAAGGTTGCGATAGAAATCGTAGAGCACGTTTTTGCCCAGCATCCCGTAACCCGCGCCTCCCGAAATCTTCACTTCCGGGTTGAAATTTCGGTGGAAGTCGAACTGATTGCCGCCGTCGTATGAGTTCAGGTGTTTTGTAAACTTATTGATCAGGCTGTAATCGCTTCCGTTGTGCGGGGCCGATTCCTGCGTGCCGGAATTGAGCAGGATGCCTTCCGGGTCCAGCTTGCGCAGTTCGCCGAGCACGAATTCGAAGGTCTCAGCGTAACTCTTCTCCATAAACGTCCGATGATCGGCCCACGACGTGTAATTGCCTCGACTCTGTGCTTCATAAGTGTCGTCCGGCGTGACTTCATCCCATTGTCTGAAGCTCGTGCCCCAGTGTCGGTTCAATGCGTCCAGTGATTTGTACTCCGCCTTCAGCCATTCGCGCATCGCGCGCATAGTATGCGGCGAGAAGCACAAATCCAGATCGTCAACATAACAGGTCAGGGAAGGCTCTTCGTATACGTAATAGGACATCGGCGAGAAGCCCACCCATGGTTCAGCCAGTTGCTTCAACTCCTTGCGAATCAGATCACGATAACCAGGGTCGTTCAAACAGTACTCACGCACGAGTAATCGTTTGTCGCGCGTCTCGGCGTACTGTTTCTTCATCTTCGAGTAGTAGTCGCGCAGCGCGCCATCCGGGGACTCCTGGCCGCTGATGCGCGTCTGTGCCTGGATGTTGAAATTGGCGTGCTTGCTGTGGCTGAGCGTGTAAGACGAGAGCGTCGTCACATTGAGCCGCCGCAGTTGTTCGTCAATCGCGGGCCAGACACCGGGGATAGGTTCCTTGTTGAAGAGGTACATGACGATGTCGTAATCGTCCCAGCGGCGTGGTTGCAGAACGAATACTTCTGTCAATTGACGGTCGCTGCGCACGCCCTGAGCGCCGACCTCGCAATCCACTCGGGCCAGATGCGTCAGCGCACCGGTCGAATTTAGACTGATCTGTTGCTCGACATCGGCGCCCGCTTTGATCGGGTAGCGGCGCTCGTCAAGCAGTCGGTCGTAGTTGTCATAGAGTCTCGCGGTGAGGGTGGAGTCCTGCGTCGCATGTAACCCGATCCGCGCGGTGACCGGATCGCCAAGTTTGACGCGGTCGGTGGCGAGGGCAACCGACCGGATAGTTGTCCTTGCAGCAACCTCGAACGTTTGTGTCGCCCAGTCGATCGCGCGACCCTGCTCTCGCAATTGCACCTCGGCGAAATGACGGCCGCCTGTGAGGGCTTTCGAGATCTCGAGCGTGACCTTGTCCGCATTCTGTCTGACCGTCGAAGAAACCTGCGCTTCGATTTCGCCGAAACTGCTCCGAATCGTCGCGGTGACTTCAGCGCCCTGCGGCACATTGTTAAGTGTCACGGCCAGATTGTCCGCCGATGGTTGCACACTGCGGATGCCTGATTTCGGTTCGCGTTGCGCGGCCCACACCACTGCGCGAGCGACCAGCGACCAGAGGTATTCGTGATACGGATAATGAAGCCCGGTCTCGAACATCTCTTCGACCTCGGGAATCATCCCGCGTTCACTGTATCCGAACGCTACGACGCGCCCTTTGCCCAGAGTCCTCACCGCAAGTACAGGTGTGCCGCGTGATGTTTCGAGCAGCACCTCGCCGGATATTTCAGATGAAGGAACACTCAGGTGCCCCCACGGAAAGGCATCCAATGGAACGCCGCGTGTGATGTAATGATCGCTCTTCGCTCGCCACTGTGTCTGATCGAGACTGCTTCGGTCGGCGTTCCTGCCGGTTTTGATCTCTCCGTTCCTGATGATCGGCGAAAGACTCCAAAGATCACTCTCCCGGCTGTTCGGGTAAAACAGCACCAGCCCGGCCCCCGCTTCGACACGGCGGCGAATTTCATTGCGAATCTCCTCAGGGTAACTCTCCCAACGACGCAGCCCCGGCCACAGAATCACATCGTAATCAGGGCCATTGAGCAAATCATCGGCAATATAGGTGTGCGCCAGACTGTATGCTCCTTCCCAGAATTCTCCGCCGAAACTGCGATGTTCGTAAAAGTCGCCGAAACCCCATTTGTTAGTGCCTTCGCTGCGCCCAATCGATGTCGCTTTGAAATCGAGTGAGAGTCGTTGCGCCAATTCGATGATTCCGCGACCATCCGCGACATCGGCGATGGCAAAGGCTCTGATCCGTCCATTGGCAAAGGGCTTTGCCCACTCATCGTGTGGTGTCACGATGTCCATCGTATAATCGACGTCCCACCGGCCGCGCTCAGCCAACGCCGGATGAAACCGGTCAAGCGCGAAATAGTCGAAGTAGAATGTTCCGCCGCGCCCGGATTCCAGCGTCAGCGAACGCATCTTCCGCAAATCAACATCACGTACCCGGGCCAGCCGCAATTGCAGATGGTTGACACCTGTGCGAAGAGCAAACGTGTGAACAAAACGTCCACCGTCCGCATCGCGCAGCAATACTCTCAGCTCCGCCGGCTGTATTGACCAGGCAAACATCAGCAACGAATCCTTCCTGCGCCAGTCCTGCGGAATATCCGTCAGTTCAATTGTCCCTCCGTTTAAAGGAAATGAGGCTTCGAGCGATGCTGTGTTCCAGGCCGGAAAGCGCTTTGATGCGGCGATCCGCACACCTTCTGAAGCTTTGATTGAAGTGATCTCTTTCAGGTTCTCAAATGTAGCGAAGACATCCTGTGCGCAGACGGACTTAACGGCCAGCGCCCAAAGTGGCATCATCAGGGCGAGTGTGAACGCAGCTTTCTTGAGTAATCGAGGCATTGGCATGTTTTCCTTTCAATTACTTTCAGGCAACAACGGAACTTGCCGCTGGCGGATGATTGATCTTAAATTTTTGATGGTTTTAGAAAGCGCACGAACCAGTCGCTGACCTGCGCGAACATCTCATTCGTGTATGTGTGATCTCCAGCCGTGACATGAACCGCAAACCTGTCCGTCGCCTTGCGACTGGCATAAACTTTTTTGACTTTCTCTTCGAGTATGCGCAAACCCTCGATTGGCATCCCCTGATCCTGATCACGTCCCACGATCAGCACCGCGCGCGGCGCCAGCGATGCGAAGACCTCGGGCTGATCGCCAGGAAATAATTTGAGGAATCCCGCGGGATAAAAATACTGCGAGTGATAACCGGTATTCCTGCGATATCGCAGCAAATCATCGTATGTCCCCGCGCCGCCGCAGACAGGCACGATGACACTGAGGCGCGGATCGGCTGCCCCCGCATACCAGCTCATTGCGCCGCCAAGCGAGAATCCGGTAATGCCGATCCGTGTGCCGTCCACATCGGGCCGTGTTAACAGATAATCCACGGCACGCAGGACCTCGGCAACCATGAGTCCCATGTAGTTGCGCCCTTCCAACTGAGCGTGCACCGCATCGAGATAAATATTCTGGCCGCGTGATTCGGATCCCAGGTAGTCGAGCGAAAGCGTCAGGAAGCCCTGGCGTGAAAGCGCCCGCGCCCAGCCGGTTCGGGGGAATTCGGTCAGTCGCAGTCGCGAATCGGTCAGATGCTGCCGGGTTCCGCTGGTCCCCGGAAGGCAAATAATGACAGGGAGTCGGCCTGACGACGGGTTCGGTTTCACCACCATGCCGGGAACCCAGACGCCTCGCCCCGCATCGAATCGCAGGTCTTCAATCGTTACATCACCGTCAACGTTCCGCGTCAGGATCTCCGCTACTGGCGGTCGAGCGACAGGGGGCTGTCGTGGCAGCCCTAATAATTGCAGCATCCGGCTGCGCGCCGATCCTGTTTGTGGCTGCGCCCAGTCGGTAACCGTCGCCAACGGAGAGAGTAAAAGCAGACCGACGAAAATCAATCGGATGGTGAGTCGGCTCATTCCGGTATTCTTCATAACTCTATCTCCTTATCACAGTTTTAAGTCCACCAGTCCCTTCCTGAAGCCCCGTGTCAGGAACATCAGATAAAGGAATCCGATAGCCATCCAAAATCCGCCCAGCGCCATGGCGAAGCGTGAAAGGTGCAACCAGATGTATAAACAGATTGAAAATCCCAAAGCGGGCAACACAAGACCGGAGAGTAACTGACGGCCCTGACCCGGCCCCGGGCGCAGCCAGTAGTGACGAATGACAGACAGATTGACCAGCATGAAACCGATGAATGCGCCGAAGTTGACCAACTCGGCTGCTTCTGTGTATTTCAATATCAAAGCCCCTGTCAGATGCAATCCGCCCATTAAAAGCACGCTATAGATCGGCGTTCCAAGTTTTGGATGGATGTAGCCGAAGACTCGATATGACAACAAGCGGTCGCGCGCCAGACCGTACAGCAGTCGCGATGCGCTGGCTTGTCCCGTCACTGCCCCGGCCACACCGGCCACCACCAGCACAAACGAGAGAAAATAAAAGAGCGCCTGCCCTCCGACCAGTTTGCCGACATCCATGAAGGCCGTCTCGACAGGTGAGAAAGTCCGGAATTCGGGCCAGACCATCTGGGCCAGATAGCTTTCCAGTACGAATAGTCCGCCGGCGATAAAACAGACCAGGAGCGTCGCGCGCTGGATGTCCCGGCCCGGATTCCTGGCATCTTCGGCCAGTGTTGTTACCCCGTCGAAGCCGATAAAAGAGAGCACTGCGAGGGATGTCGTGCCCATGATCTCTCCGTACGAAAATGTCGCCGGATTGTAAAAAGGTTTGGTCGAAAACAGCGTCCCTTCACCTGTGCCATCAATTAATGCCCGAATCGCGAGCACGATAAACCAGACGAGCGAGACCCCCATGATCGCGTTCATGACATAGTTTGAACGCGATGTTATTCGCATCCCGAGGAGATTGATTCCTGTAATTGCCCCGGTCGCGATGAAAGCCCAAATCCAGTATGGCGCTTCAGGCCACACCTTATGCGCGGTGAGTGCGGCGAAGATTACGCTCAGCATCGGAATCAGCATGTAGTCCAGGATCATGGCCCAGCCGGCGAAGAATCCGACCGTCGGCTGTATGGCTTTCGCAGTATATGAGTATGTCGAGCCGGCCTCCGGGTATGCGGCTGCCATTCGTCCATAACTGAGGGCCGTAAAGCTCATCGCCACCATGGCGATCAGATAAACCAGCGGCAGGTGCCCCCCGGATTTAACGGTGGCGATCCCGAACATCGAATAAGGCGCAGTTGGCCCGATAAAGGCGATGCCGAAGATGACCAGATCCCTCAGCGAAAGCACGCGCTTGAAACTGCCCCCGGATGCGGCGACGCTGGTTGTTGTTGATCCCATCAATTCTCCAGCCTCGGTTCCTGAAGCGCCCGTACCGGCACTTTGTTCTTCCTGGCATACTCCTCTATCACCGCTGCCAGATTCTTCATCCACTTTTCGAGTTCGATGCTCTCCTCCGGCGCAATCAGGTAACTCAGGTCGGGGCGGCGATCCGCGACGTGGTCCTTGGTGTCGTCCAGCACATGAAGGAATTTACGACCATTGACTTCACGGCCTTTGGGAAACCGGCTCTTTTCCCACGCTTTCTCCAGGTCCCGGAAGGTTCTGTGTCGTTCCTCGACTATGTTGCGGGCCAGATCGTAGGCGGAGACCAGCCTGCCTACGGCTACCTCGGGAGAGTTCTTTTCCGCCTGTTCGCGCGCCGCTCTCAAATTGTCTTCGATCTCCTTCATCCCCAGCAGCAGCCGGTTGTGATGGCCTGTCAGTTTGGCAAGTGAGAGGAAGACTTCGAGGTTGTAGCGATTGCGGTCGGCGTTCGCCATATTCTGGTAGAGGCGGTGTTCGAGGACTGTATTTTCCTGTGCTGAGCGAACTGCATCCTCAACCAGTTTGCCGTAGCGCCCTGCCGTATAGACCGGGGCGAAGCGCAGTCCCGGCATTGTCGGCAGGCCCGGCTGTGGCAGCGTGTGATCAAATCGCATCGTCCCGATCCCTTTGCCGTCGGAATTCCCATAGCCCGGGCCCCTGGCAATTGAGATGACGCGATCCCACGAGCGTTCATAAAAGCGCGCCTGCATCTGAAGCCCGCGATAGACTTCGACCATATCCGTGGCCCGCGGGCCATAGTAGGCATTGATAAACTCTGTCACGGTCTGTTCTACGGGCGGGGTTCCGGGTGTCCAACCGTACTCGGCCACAATTGACCAGCCGAGCCAGAAAGTCTCGCTGTGCAGTCCTGAGTCACCCCAGGCTGCGCCAAAAACTCCGATCGGGTTTGCCTGCCAGACTCTGCCGGTAGAGATTGTCTGGGAGGCTGATTTGAGCCGCCCTTCCGATGGACCCAGATCGCCTCCCAGCGTCATAAAGGCCGGCAGATGATTGGGAAAAAGCAGTTCCGCGCCCTGCATCGAAACATAAGCCAATTGGCGCATACCCATTTCATTTTCGGTCTTGACGTACTCGGCTTCGCCGATCACACCATCAATGATGTCGGACGGAAGCATTCGTACATGCTCCGGCAGCAGGGGATACTCGACCCAGGCCAGCATCTTTCGCTGGCGAGTGGCGAGGAAATCACGAGCCCGGCGAGCAAACTCAGCCCATTTCAGGCTGTGTTTTTCAGGCGTGTAGGGCTGCTCACACCTCGCGCCGATTCCCGCGTAGTAGATTTCATCTGTTGAGACAAAGAAATAGTCAACTCCCTGGGTCGCCTTGATGACATCGTCGTACATCTGAAAGATCAGTTTGTAGCTCTCTTCATTGCACAGATCCACCTGATAATTGTTGCCGTCGGCGCGCAGGTGAGCGAACTGCGGGTGCTTCAACACGTAAGCCATGTGCGCCGGTGATTGAATCTGCGGCACTACCTGAATGAAACGCTCGAGGCCGTATTTGACGATCTCCTGTAGTTCAGCGATGGTGAAAGCTCCAGGCGCGCCGATGATCGGATTGGACGGGTACTCGAATTTATCTTCGAGTTCAAAGCCGATCATGTTGACCTTGAACCGGGCCGCCCAGTCAAGGTATCGCTTCAGTGTCTCCATGCGATCCTGATGGTGCTTGGTGTCCCAGTGCAGGAAGCGCAGTTGCAGCCTTGGCCAGTCCTCGATATTGGATGCGGGCAGCATCAATCGGCCACGCGGGTCCGGTCGGAGCAGTTGCAACAACGTCTGAACACCATAGAAGAGCCCCTGATCGGCATTGCCGGTGAGCTGGATCAGGTCGGGAGCGATCTTCAGCCGGTAACCTTGCTGCCCGAGTTCCGCATCATTGCCGGTTTTGACCGTGCCTTGCACAACGGCCAGGCGAATGACATTCCTGGTCTGGCGATTGGCGGGCTTAAGATTCAGCGCGTGGAATTCTTTCAGACCCTCGATCAGCGTACGGATAGCGATGTTGTTCGGGGTGAGATCGCCCGCATCATACCCCCAGGATTCGTTGATTTCGATATCGCCTTCCTGAAGTTCTACCTTTTGCGGCGTGGGAATTACGGAGTAACCACGCAGGAACAGGTCTGTCGGCTGTTGTATGTTCTGCGCGGTTGCGATGTTGATTGCACAAAGCAGGAAGAGAACCGATGCTCTGAATTTCATGTGGCTGACTCCTTAACAAAATCCCATTCATTTAATCAGGACTTATGCAGAATCCTGGGAGCGCAGGCTTCAAGCCTGCATGATTTCCACACCACACCAGCGGCAGATAAAACGCGCCAGGGTTTCAACCACCACGAGAGCCGAATCGATATCGACCCATTCATCCGGTGCGTGAGTGTTGCCGCCGCGCGGCCCGAACAGTACAGCCGGCGTCGCGAAGTGTTGATGGAAGACGTACATATCGCATGGCCCGCCGATTCCTCGAACGAGAGGCTCCGCGCCGGTAACTTGCCGGAAGGTATCACTCAGCACGGTTACCAGATCAGACGGCCCCTCGAGAGCAGAGCCGGGAAGCCACCGAATCGGAAAACTCACCTCCGGCTTGACGGGGAAGAGCCTGGGGTGCGCCGCCACACACTCTTCCAGCCAGCGGAAGAATTCACCCTCTATCACCTCCTGCTTTTCGCCCGGCATCGTTTGCCAGTAAAGCTCGATCTTGCAGCTTAAAGGAATGGTGATCGGCTCGTCAGTGCCCCATCCGCCGCACGAGACTTTTGTGACCCAGACCGGAACCGGGTCTGCGCTTTCTGAGTAAAGAGGATGGATGGTCGTCGACCTGCGTCGCTGCTCGGCGAACTCTTCGATCTTGCCGAGCAGGTAGCGTAGCTGCTCGGTGACCTGGACAGGCGGCTCATCATCATAGAGGATACCTGCATTATCGCCGCGTAGTATGATGTGCACCGTTCGCCCGCCGGTTTGAGCAGGGCAGACCATATGCTGGCTTGGCTCGCAGATGATGGCTGCGTCTGCATTATGGCCATGCAGCCGAGCTGCCAAAGTGCCATTGACGCCGCCGAACTCCTCGTCGACGATCGTTTCAACAAGCAGATCACCGCGCAGCCGTACACCGGCTTCTTTGAGTATTTCCACCGCCAGCAGAAAAGATGCTATCCCACCTTTCATATCATTTGAGCCTAATCCGTACAGGCGATTGCCTTCCACCGTTCCGCTGAAGGGGTCCCGCTGCCAGGGCTCCGAACCGCGAGGCACGGTGTCGATATGGCCGGAAAGCAACAGCGAGCGACCGCCTCCACTGCCACGCCATACCGCCCTGACATTCGGGCGGTCGGCGTAATTGCGTCCGGCCTTGAATTCGGGATGTTCACACATCCCTTCTACTTCAAGCAGATCGTATATCTCCGCATCGAGTTCGAGCCGTTTCAAATGGTCAAAGACATAACGCTGACAGGCGCCTTCGGAACCCTCGGGCGGGCGGTTTTCAGAAGGAATTCGTACCAGTTCAATGATGGTTTGGATCAGTTTATCTCGCCGCGTGCGCGCCAATTCCGCCAAATGTCGCGCCAGATCCTCTCGTTCGGTGGGTATCTCGTTGCTGAGCATAAAGTACCTTTTCTAATTGTTGCGGGTTAGTTGATGTCGGAACGGAAGCAATTATATTAATCATGTATCAAATGTCAATTCAATGGCTTGCAGTTATTTGTGTTTTCGCTTGACAGTTATTTTTGGACAGGTTAAATTCCGCAGGACATTAACCAACCGAAGAATTATTCGATTTTGCTGGGATAATAATTAGCCAATAGTATTGAAGAAGCGTATTGACCACCGTGAAGAAGATCGACATCCACAACGTGGAACGAGCCACTCATCAGGCATTGCGTGACCTCAATGAGGTTCTGGTGCTAAACGTGGTGCGCGAGCGCCAGCCTATCTCGCGCATCGAGATAGCGGAGTGGACTGAACTGGAAGGGAGTACAGTCTCCAAGATCGTTGCGCGGCTGCTGGACAACGAATACGTATACGAGCTTGGTGTGGCCGCTGCCTCGCCAAATGGGGGACGCAAGAAGCGTTACCTGCATCTCAACCCGGATAAGGCATATGCAATAGGGGTGGACGTGGGATCACGGATGACGACAGTTGCGCTCAGTGATTTCAACGGGCGGATATTGCGTTCAAGCTCGACGGAGAATGATGCCGATCCGCAGCGCGCTCTTGAAAAGGTAGCTGTGAATATCAGGAAGATCCTGCAGTCCAGTCCTGCGAAAGAGCGAGTTGAAGGGATCGGGGTCAGTCTGATCGGCCTCATTGATCCGGTGGAGGGCAGAGTGCTGGCCGGCGAGAGCCTTGGGTGGGGCGATGATGTGCCGGTCGGGGCGATGCTGAGGCAGGCGTTGAACCTGAATTTACCGACCTATTTCGAAAATGGGGCGAGGCTGGCCGCGCTGGCCGAGTTATGGTTCGGACATCACGCATCACCTCAACCGCGGGATCTGGTCTTTCTCGATATCGAAGAAGGGATCGGCGCCGGGATTGTTATCCGCGGGCAGCTGTATCACGGGTCATTACACGGCGCAGGTGAGTTCGGTCACATCTCACTGGATCCAGAGGGCCCTGCCTGCATTTGTGGCGGACGCGGCTGCCTTGAAGTCTTTGCCTCCGATCGTGCGACCATCGAACGTTACCGTGAGTTGCGTCGCGCGGAAGGCAACCATACTGAGGACGCGCCGGTGACGATGAGAGATGTTGTGGCGCGCGGTTTACAGGGTGATCCTCAGGCCATTGCCGCGCTGCGGCAGACGGCCACATATCTGGGACGTGGTTTAGTCCCTGTGATCTATTCGGTTAATCCTGGAGTTATCGTCCTGGGTGGCGTTATCTCCGAAGCCTGGGAGATCATTTACCCGGAAATCCGCCGGGTGCTGGCCTCTCAAGTTACTCGCTTCTATTCGAGTCACGTCTCGATTATTCCTTCTACCCTCAAAGATATACCGAGTCTGGTCGGAGCCATCGCTCTGGTCTTGTCCAGGGCATTCTCTGCACCAGGTCTCGGCTAGCTGCAAAAGAATCGGTAAAGTGAGGAGCGGTATATGCTGGGAAGATTCGCCGCCGCTCCCCCGTACCTGAAAAGTAACTTTGGTCTTTTTTCACGGAGGATATAGATGACTGGAACTAGCAGATTGTTTGGACTGGTCGTGGCGCTGTTGCTTTCTCTGGATGCGGGAGCAGTCTATGCACAGACTGGATCAGGGACGGTCACGGGCACGGTGCAGGATTCGCAAAAAGCTGTGGTCAGCAACGCCAACGTCACGCTGACCAACACAGCCACAAGCATCGAACGTAAGGCAACCACAAATAATGATGGCAAATACTATTTCGGCGCCCTGCCACTGGGGTCATACTTGTTGTCGATTGAAGCCTCCGGGTTCAAGAAATGGGAAGGCAAGTTCGATCTTCAAGTGGGGCAATACTCACAATTAGACGTTGAGCTGGTCGTCGGCTCGCAGCAGGAGACTGTCACAGTGACGGCTGCTGCCCCGCTGGTGCAAACCGAGAGCGCCGAAGTGTCGGATATCAAGGACTATCAGCGAATCCGACAACTGCCGCTCAACGGGCGTAACATCAGCACCCTCTTCGATCTGACGCCAGGCATCGAAGGTGGTGGCAACGCCCGTGTTAACGGACTGAAAGTCGGATCGCTGGAAATCACCCTCGATGGTGTTTCGCTGGTCGATCGATTTGGCGGCGGCATCGCCCGCGTGCAGCCTGGACTGGACACTGTCGAGGAGTTCCGTGTCGAGACCGTCGGCTCTGATGCTCGTTACTCGCGCCCCGCCACCGTTACTCTGGCCACCCGCAGCGGCACGAATGAATTTCACGGTACAGCTTTCGAGACGCACCGTAACAACGCCGCCGGATTGCTGGCTCGGCGTCGGGAAAATCCGATTGACTTCGATCCTCCCAAGCTGATCCGCAATGAGTTCGGCATTTCGGCGGGCGGCCCGCTCTTCCTGCCTCGCTTCGGTCAGGGCGGGAGCCCATTTTTTGATGGCCGCAACAAGACCTTCTGGTTCGCCGCGTACGAAGGATTGCGCAGCCGTGAGAGCGCCCTGCCAATGGGTGGTTATCGGGCAGTCCCGACCGCTGCGATGTGGGGCGGCGACCTGAGCAACCTCGTGGACGCGAATGGGCAGCAGACGATCATCTATGATCCGCTGACTTCCACCGGCCCCAACGGAGTGCGCCAGCCTTTCGCCAACAATATCATCCCGGCGAACCGAATTTCCCCCTTTGCCAAAGTCATGCAGTCGCTGACAGCTCTGCCGACCAACGACCTCAATCCTTACCTTGCGGACAATATTTTCAAGGTCTATCCGGTCATTAACGACTCCGACAACCTGACAGTGAAAGTCGACCACCACTTCTCTGAAAGCGATACACTGTCGGTCAGGTGGACACGCTCAACGCGCAAATCCGCGACCGAAGGCGGCGTCTTCGGAAATCCTATCAATGTCGATGCCGGGCTGGGCACCTCCCGGAGCGATGCAAATATAAATAACGTCTCGATCACGCAAAACCACACGTTTTCACCGACCCTGGTTAACGAACTGCTGGTCGGCATGCATCGTTCTTACAAGAGTTCGGGAACGCTTGCCGACTTTACTGACTGGCCGAGCAGACTGGGAACGCCGAATCCATTTGGAGCCACAGGCTGGCCCACGCTTTACGACGACTGGTTCGGCTGGGATTCGGACAACCGCAAGGATGAAGCACTGACAGGCGGCGTGATCGAAGACAACGTGACATGGAACAAAGGCCAGCATGCCATTCAGTTCGGCGGCAAATACCGGCGTGAATGGAATAACATCGTAGAATTCCAGCAGTACCAGGGTTCGCACGATTTCGATGGCAGCTGGACGTCGCTTTACAGTCCGAGTGACGACGCTGCGGCGCCATTTACCGGAAGCGGGTTTGCGTCGTTGCTGCTTGGTCTGCCGTCATTTCTATCCAACCAGTACAATCGCGGGTTCTTCTATTTTCGACAGTCTGAAACTGGGCTCTATTTCACCGATCGGTGGAAAGTCACGCCGCGCCTGACTTTGACGCTGGGAATGCGCTGGGACAGGTGGTCGCCGTACCGCGAGAAGTTCAATCGCCTGGTGACTGCGGACACAGAATCCGTAACCACTAAATTCGAAGTGCTGACGCCGGGCAACAATCAGATTCAGAGCCTGCCGGGCGTTCCGTCTTCGGTGCTTGCCTCATGGTCTGCCCGCGGCTTGACCTATACGACGGCTGACGCCGTCGGCTATCCGAGCAGTCTTTACCGTCCGGACAATAACAACTTCGGGCCGCGCATCGGAGTGGCCTTCAAGCTGAGCGACAAAATGGCGTTACGCGCCGGCTATGGCGAATATTTCTGGACGATGCCGTTGTCGCAACTGCTTCAGGCGGCGCGGACGAACCCGCCGTTGAACCTCCGGTTCACCAATGATATATACGCTCAAAACAGCACCTTCAACTACCCACTGGTTGCGCGACCCGGGGCATCTGATTTCATCGGAGGTGCTCAGGTCAACACACAGGGAGTCGTCCCCATCTCTCCTGCCGCGCAACAAATCATGGTCTGGGATGGTCGCAACTGGAAAGACGGGCGCGCGCAATCGTGGCACGTCAGTCTCGAGCGCGAGTTGCCGTTTAAAACCGCCATGCGAGTGAGCTATATCGGCGAGCATGGACGCGATCTGGAACAGAAGTTCGCACTCAACTCACAGGAGGCAGAATATAACTATGTCTCGCGTACCGGCCTGGCGCCTCCTTCGAATCGTGCACTGCTGCGCGCCAATTCCAACTGGAACGTCGCCAATGCAGTCAACCGCACCGGCTTTTCCAACACGCATTCAGGGCAGATCGAACTCGAGCGCCGGTTCTCTAATGGCATAGCCTTTCAATGGTTCTATGTCTTCACCAGTTCGCTGACAACCAGCGACGCCGGAGGATTTTCAAGCGGCAACGTCGGTATCAATCAGGGTGGCGGCGGAGGTCAGGTGCCGGAAAACATTCAATTGTTCGGTTCGCCAAACCTGAGTTATGATGAACGCCTGCGGCTGGTCTATTTCAGGTCGACTGAAATCCCGCCGCATCGCATCCGTTATAATGCCATCGTTGATTTGCCATTTGGTCGCGGCAAGCTGATCGGGGGCGATGTCCCCGGCTTCGTCAATCAGATCATCGGGGGATGGCAGGTGGCGGCTATCGGAGACTGGAAGAGCGGCAATCTTCTGAGCGTGAGTCCAGGCCTCTATCAGTTTGGCGATATCCAGCTCAGCAAGGATGAGCGCCTCGAAATGACGATCTTCGGGCTTCAGCAGCGGCTTTGGTTCAGGGGAGATTTCGATCCGACCAGGGCGACCAATGTCACTGGTGGAAGCCTGACTGCGCTTGTTCCCGCGGACCGCAGCCAGCGGGTTGCCCGTCCGCTCGGTCCAAACTTCAACAATCAGATTCCGCTGACGCTGGCCAACGGCACTGTGCGCAACGTCCCGATTGGTGAATTGTACAACTACAGCCCGCGCGCAAACTTCCTTGGCCCGGGCGCCTGGAACGCGGATGTCTCTCTTTTCAAGAACTTCAGGTTCCTCGAAAATGGGAACGTTCGCTTCACGGCAGATTTCTTCAACCTTTTCAATCACCCGAACGATGTCAACCCGAATCTCACAACTGGGCTGCAGAATCTGGGTGTCCAGGCAAACAATCCGCGCACCATTCAACTCTCGCTGCGAGTCCAGTGGTAGCGCTCAACAATTGAAAACAAATCCGTCCTCTGCCGGCTCTTTTGCATGCAGAGGACGGATTTGTTTGTATGAATGCATGTTGGGAAAGATCAGCTCTCCTTTTCTGGTCCTGGTCTTGAGCCTTGGCGCGTTGGTCGGCTTGGGCGCATCCCGGCCTTCACTGCAGCAACAGCAGAGCGAGAGATTGCTGGATGAGGGGATTGCCCTGCTCGCTCGAAGACAGTTCAGCGAAGCCATCAATGTCTTCAATCGCTTCAAGCAGACCAATCCGCGGGATGCGCGTCCCTACTTCTACACCGGCATGGCAGAGGCTGAAACGGGGCGTCTGAGCGCAGCCGCTCTGGAACTGGATGAAGCTGTCCGCCTGGCCCCTCAGCAGCTGGAGTATCTGCTTTTCCAGGCCAACCTGTTCGCGCGTTTAAAACAAAAGAACCACGCGGATGATGTGTTGGCGATTTTCCGGCAGGCTGGAAATGCCGATCATCTGGATGCTTCGTGGGTATGGCTGCTGAGCGAGGTTTACTATCGCCTGGAGCGGTTCGATGATGCCCTTGGTGCGCTTGATCTGCTCGAGAAGCGCAAACCGGATGACCCGCGGCTGGATTTGAATCGAGGTCAGGTCTACGCCCTCCAGAGCCGATTCGACCAGGCTCAGGAGTCATTGCAGAAAAGCCTCGCGAAGCATCCTGACAATCCTCTCGCACATTTCGAGTCCGGCAAGCTGCTCTATCTGCGTGGAGATCTGCCCGGTGCCAGGAAAGCATTGCTCGAAGCCGTCCGGCTCGATCAGAACAATCCGCAATATCTTCAGAAACTCGGCGCAGTATCTCTGGCCATGAAAGAGATCGACGAGGCAATTGGTTACCTCGAACGCGCCGCTGATTTGGATTCCGGATCAGCAGAAGTTTACTACTCTCTGGGGCAGGCATGGCAACGAAAAGGCCAGCGGGCAAAGGCCGCGGAATACGGGCAGAAGTTTCAGAAATTGAAGCAGGAAGCCGAGCAAACCGAAGAAATTGAAAGGCAGCTGGCTCGCGGCGAACGCATGCTCGACGAAGGGAAAGATGGCGAGGCCCGTGCGGTTTTCGCGCAGGTTGTCCAGGCTGATCCAGACAACTGGCCGGCCCACGGCTATCTGGCCGAGATGTTTCTTGGCGCAGGGGACCTGCAAAAAGCATGGCCGCACCTGGCAAAGATGGAATCGCTGGACGCGGATTCAGTGGTGGGAGCCTGGCTCATGGCGAGGTACTGGCACCAGCAAAAACAGTTCGAGAAGGCATGCTTCTACGCCGAGAAAGTCCGTCTCGTCCGCCCCGGCCATGCTCAACTCCGCCATCTCCTTGGCAGCGCCTACCTCGGACTGAATCAACCTGAAAAAGCTTTGGCGGAATTCGAAGCAGCCGTCAGGCTGGCCCCTGAACGCGCCGACTACCGTGCTGACCTGCAGCGGCTCGAAAATCGGAAGCGTCAGGATAAATAGTCATAATTGTCGTTTTATGCAAAAACATCCTCGCCAAATCCTGAACCAGGCTCCGTTGAAGTTGTTCGCGTACATTTGTGTCTTCTCTTTTTGCGCGTTGGGGCAGGAGCAGAAACCGCCGATGACGGCACAGGTTCCCCTGCCCTCGAACAATTCAGCCCTGGATGTAGCTTTCACCGAGATGACGAAAGCCGCGGGGATCGAGGGCTTTCGTCATCTGTCCGGCACTCCTGCGAAGGACTATCTGATTGAGTCGACCGGCGCGGGCTGCGCTTTCGTGGATTACGATAATGATGGTTGGCTTGACGTCTATCTGGTTAACGGATCAACCCTCGAAGCGCTACGCGGCCTGGCAAAGCCTCCCGGAGCGGCGCTCTACCGCAATAACCGCGATGGCACATTCACGGACGTGACGGCGAAGGCGGGCGTCGCCAACGGAGGTTGGGGGCAGGGTTTATGTATCGGTGACTTCGACAATGACGGTTGGCAGGATATCTATGTTACAAACTTCGGCGGGAATCGACTTTACCACAACAACCGCAACGGAACTTTCACCGACATCGCAATTAAGGCCGGAGTCGCGTTGGGCGGATGGTCCACCGGGTGCGCCTTTGGCGACTACGATGGGGATGGCCTGCTTGATCTGTTCGTAGCTGGGTACGTGGATTTTAATTTCGAAAACCCGCCTCCGAGTGCGACTGGTGAAGCGGAAATGAGTGACGGTGTGCCGGAGCAGAGTCGGAAGACAGCTGGAATGGGCGCCGCATATGTGGCCGGCATGAAATACTGCCAGTTTCGCGGGCAGCGCGTGTCATGCGGGCCGCTCGGCCTGAAGGGCGCGCCCGACCATCTCTTTCACAACAATGGCGACGGGACTTTCACCGATGTAAGCGCGAAGGCCGGCGTCGCAGACCGGGCCGGATACTATGGTTTCGGAGTCGCCTGGCTCGATTTTGACGATGATGGCCGGCTCGATCTGCTGGTCGCCAATGACTCGACGCCGAATTACCTGTACCGCAACAAGGGCGATGGAACTTTCGAGGACGTCAGCTATTCATCGGGCGTCTCACTTAACGAGAACGGGCGCGAGCAGGCCTGCATGGGAGTCTCGGTCGGCGATTATGACGGGGATGGGCGCGCCGACATCCACATGACCAATTTCTCGGATGACGCGAATGTTCTATACCACAATGATGGTGAAGGCCTGTTTACCGAGACGACTTTCCAGGCGGGCATCGGTGAAATGACATTTCCGTTTCTTGGCTGGGGGACCAACTTCTTTGATTACGACAATGACGGGTTTTCCGACTTATTGACTGTCAACGGTCACGTTTACCCTCTGGTTGACCGCTTTAAATGGGGAACGTCCTATAAACAGCGATTGCTTCTCTTCCGTAATTTGCATGGCAGATTTTTTGAGGTCGGATCGAGCGCCGGCGCGGCGCTCAATACCGTGCGGTCGGCACGCGGATCGGCGACAGGGGATTTCGATAATGACGGAGATCTGGATATTCTCCTGAATAACCTTGACGATCCGCCAACCCTGCTCCGAAACGACGGCGGAAACAAGGCCGGACACTGGCTGACGCTCCGGCTCGTCGGTGATCCCGGACGTAAGTGTCCGCGCGATGCAATCGGAACGGTCGTCTTCTGTACCGCACAAGGACGACTCATACGTGACGAGGTGGCAAGCGGGAGGAGCTACAATTCACAGTCGGATCTGCGGGTCCACTTCGGGTTGGGGACGGCGACCGCAGTGAAGAAACTCGAGGTCCGGTGGGCCGGCGGCCAGAAAGAGACTTATGAAATAAAAGATGTTGACCGCTTCGTGACCATCGAGCAGGGAAAAGGCATAGTCAAATGATGACTCTACCATTCGGCAAGCGCGGCGGGAGAATCCTCACGGATCTGTGAGCTGCCGGCGCGGTGAAACTCCAGCGCATCGTCCTCGATCGGTCCAAAGCGCAGGCGGAAGATATCGAACGCATAGTTTTGCGGATTGCGCCAGGGGCCTGCCGTGCCCTGCCTTGGCAACCGGTCTGCAGCGCGTTTGAAATATCCGGACTTCAGGTTTCCGAAAGGCTCGACTGGCATGAGCGGGTCGGGATCTTTCGGTCTCGCCTGCACGTAGCCATGCGCATCCATGAAATTGATCAGACGGCAGAAATACTCTGCCAGCAGGTCAGCTCGGAGCGTCCACGACGCATTTGTGTACCCGAAGACTGAAGCGAGATTGGGCACACCGCTGAACATTAAGCCTTTATATAGAACGGTCCTTCCGATATCGATCGGCCTGGCATCTACTTCTACATCCGCGCCTCCGGCGAATTGGAGCTCGAGCCCGGTTGCGGTGATGACGATATCGGCCTCGAGTTCTTTGCCTGATTCGAGCCTGATGCCGGTCTCGGTCAAGGTGTCGATGTGATCGGTGACGATCGAGACCTTGCCGGCATTGATCGCTTCGAAGAAATCATTGTCAGGGACAAGGCATAACCGCTCGTCCCAGGGTTTGTACCGCGGAGAAAAATGGGTTGCGATATCGTAATCCGGGCCCAGTTGCTCCCGAACCAGATTGATCATCTTCTGTCTGGTTCGCTCAGGGAACATGCGGGCGAAATTGAAGAAGAAGAGCTGGAACACGATGTTTTTCCAGCGAGTCAGCCTGTAGGCAATTGGGAGCGGCAAGTGGCGACGCAGCCAGTTGGCAACCTTGTCGACCGCGGGAAGCGATACCATGTAAGTCGGCGACCGCTGGAGCATGGTTACATGCGCTGCCTTGTCAGCCATGGCCGGGACCAGAGTGACCGCCGTTGCTCCGCTGCCGATGACGACGACGCGCTTACCCGTATAGTCCAGGTCTTCGGGCCATAACTGCGGGTGAATCAGCTTCCCCCTGAATTTCGAAACGCCTGCGAATTCCGGAGTGTAGCCCGCCGAATATCGATAATAGCCCGCACACATCAGCACATATCGGGCCCTGATAGAAATGGCGCGACCCTCGTGATCGGCCTCGACCGTCCACAATGCATCTTCAGACGACCATGATAAACGGCGAACTGAATGCCTGAATCTAATGTGAGGCAGGATGCCATGCTCCGCCGCTGCTTCCTGAACGTAGGCGCGGATGGAAGGACCGTCTGCGATCGCTTTGGGGTTCTTCCACGGCTTGAAATTATAGCCGAGCGTATGCATGTCGCTATCCGACCGGATGCCCGGATACCTGAACAGGTCCCAGGTGCCTCCGATGGCATCGCGACTTTCCAGAATCGCGAATGTCTTGCCAGGACATTGTTTTCGAAGGTGAACGCTCGCGCCGATGCCTGATAGTCCCGCACCGACGATGATGACGTCGAAATACTCCGCTGCCATGCGGATACCTCCTGTACGGATTATTATGCTCTTAGTTTGCCACAGAGCCACGACATAGCATAGCCTCATCTATAAATTGCTCATACAAGCTGCAGTAAACGACAAATTGTATTGCACATTTAATCCGCATCCTTAAAAATAGGTGGATGGAAGACGCATAACGGGCTGACGAATCTAACAATCATGCAACCGCCACCTCCCAACGAAATTACTCAGCTCCTTCTGCGCTGGAGCCACGGCGATCAGTCCGCGCTCTCCCAGTTGCTGCCCGTCGTCTACCAGGAGTTGCATAAACTGGCGCAAAGCTATCTTCGACGCGAGCGTCCCGGGCACACCCTGCAACCGACCGCGCTTATCAATGAAGCCTATCTGCGACTGATCAAGCAGGATTTTCCTGAATGGCAAAGCCGCCGCCATTTTTTCGGAGTGGCGGCGCAGTTGATGCGTCAGATTCTGGTCGAACATGCACGCGCTCGCTCCGCAGGCAAACGCGACGGAGGGCAGAAATTTACGCTCGACGAGGCTCTCACCTTTTCCGCCGATAAAGCCTCCGAACTGGTGGCGCTCGACGATGCGCTGGTCTCCCTGGCGAAGTTCGACGAGCGTAAAGTCCGGATCATCGAACTCCGTTACTTCGGCGGGTTGAGTCTGGAAGAAACGGCTGAGGTACTGGGCCTTTCGGTCACCACCATCAGCGATGAACAGAGGCTGGCGCGCGCGTGGCTGCGCCGTGAATTAGAGGCATGAAACCTGAACGCTGGCAGCGCATCGAAGAACTGTTTCGCACCATAGTGGACCATCCGGCGGATCAGCGCGAAGCCTATTTAACGCGCGTCTGCGGCGGCGACGAGGAACTGCGTCAAGAAGTGCTCTCATTGCTCGCGCGGGATACCGCTGAAGATTTCCTGTTCGAGCCGATTGCGGATATGGCACTGTCGCTGACCGCAGAGTTGCCTGACGACCTGACAGGCACGCGCATCGGCCCTTATCGCCTCACGCGCCTGATCGGGCGTGGAGGTATGGGCGCGGTTTATGAAGCCCTGCGAGATGACGAACAGTTCCAGCAACAGGTCGCTCTTAAACTGATCAAGGGTGGGATGGACTCGAATTTTGTGCGCGACCGTTTTTTGCGCGAGCGGCAGATTCTGGCTTCGCTCGATCACCCGCATATCGCGCACCTGCTGGATGGAGGCACGACGCGAGACGGTCAACCCTATTTCGTCATGGAGTTAGTCGATGGCGAATCGATCACTGAATACTGCCGCCGCCGGGAATTGTCGCTCAATGACAAGCTGAAGCTCTTTCGCGGGGTATGCGCAGCGGTGCAACACGCGCATCAGAAGCTGGTCGTCCATCGCGACTTGAAACCGAGCAACATTCTGGTGACGGAAGATGGCACGCCGAAACTTCTCGATTTCGGCATAGCCAAGCTGCTGGCCGCGGATCCGGGCAATGCCGTCACACATACCGAAACGGCGATGCGGCTGATGACGCCCGATTACGCCAGCCCGGAACAGGTGCGCGGCGGCGTGATCACCACGGCTGCCGACGTTTATGCGCTCGGCGCGGTGCTTTATGAGTTGCTGACGGGCCGGCGTCCGCATCAGTTCGTCACCTATTCACCTCTCGAGATCGAACGCACAATTTGTGAAACCGAAGCCCAGCGGCCCAGCGAGGCGGCGCGCCAGCAACCCGACGCGCCGGCCAGACTGGCCCGGCAACTGACGGGAGATCTGGACAATATTGTGCTCATGGCGCTGCGTAAAGAACCCGAACGGCGCTACCAGTCGGTCGAGCAGTTTTCCGAAGACCTGCGCCGCCATCTGACGGGTCTGCCGGTACTGGCGCGCAAAGACACGTTCAGTTACAGGGCAGGGAAGTTCGCCCGGCGGCACAAAGCGGGAGTAGCCATACTGGCGCTGCTGGTGATCTTCGCAGTCGCGCTGGCCGCTTTGGCAGTGCGTCTCGCGCGTGAACGTGACAGGGCCAGTCAATCGGCGGCCACTGCTGAAGCGGTGACGCAATCGCTCGTCTCCGTGTTTGAATTTGCCGACCCTGGCAGTACTCACGGCGATGCCATCACCGCCAAGGATTTGCTGGATCAGGGGGCTGAAAAAGTAGTCCGCGATCTGAAGGACCAACCCGCCGTACAGGCCCGTCTGATGGACACGATTGGCGGCTTGTATCAAAACCTCGGCGCATATGATGAGGGGCAACCGCTGCTCGAAGAGTCTCTGAAGCTCCGACGGCAACATCTGGGCGCAGAACACACGGACGTGGCAGCCAGCTTGCATCATCTGGCAGCCATGGCGTATCTGAAAGGCGACTATGCCGGCAGCGAAACCCGGTATCGTGAGGCGCTGGCCTTGCGCCGCAAACTGCACGGCGAAGAGCACGTCGATGTGGCCGGCAGCATGGATGGATTGGGCGAGCTGTTGATCGAACGCGGAAACCTCGGCGAGGCCGAACCCTTGCTGCGTGGGGCGTTGTCGCTGCGGCGCAAGCTGCTTGGCGAAGAGCATAAGGATGTGGCCAAAAGCCTCAATAGTATGGGGCGACTGATGAGCGATCAGGGCAAATTTGCAGAAGCCGCCGCCTTTTACCGGCAAACGCTTGCGCTGCATCGCAAACTTTACGGCGCTGAACACCCACTCGTCGCTAACAGCCTGAACAATCTGGCCGCGATGTTGCAGGAACAGGAGCAATTCAATGAGGCTGCGGCGCTCTTTCGTGAATCGCTGGCGCTGCGCCGTAAACTGCTGGGCGAAGAACACCCGGACGTCGCAGTGAGCATGTCAAACCTCGCATCGGCGTTACAGGATCTTCGTCAATACGAGGAAGCCGAGCAGCTTTATCGGCAGACGCTGGCGATGCGCCGCAGACTGCTCAGCGAAAATCACCCGCGTATCGCCGTGACCATGAACAACCTGGCGACGTTGCTGCGGGACAAAGGCGATTATGCCGAGGCCGGAGCGCTCTTCCGTCAGACGATCGAGATGCGACGCAAGACGCTGGGCGAGTATCACTTTGAAACAGCCACCGCCGTATACAATCTGGCCGGCGTATTTTACGCCCAGGGCCAGTTCAAAGAGGCGGAGCGGATTGGCAGGCAGGCGCTCGACATCTACCTGAAAACCCTCAAGCCGGAGCACTGGCTGGTTTATCGTACGCGCAGCTATATCGGCGGCTGCCTGATAAAACTGAAACGATTCCGCGAGGCCGAAGAGCAATTGCTGATCGCTTACGACGGACTGAAAACAACTCGCGGCGAACAGCACGCGCTGACACGCAGGGCCGTCAGCCGCCTGATTGAAACGTACGACGCATGGGGCAAACCCGACCAGGCTGCATCCTACCGCAAATTACTGCCGGCCCTGGATAAACGCTGACGTCGTTTGCAGGTTCACCGTCTACATTTCCTCAACATCCCATCTTCCATCTTCTGTATTTGCTCAGCCCACTGGAAACCGGAATCTGGAAACTTCACCTGCCCTGAGCATTTATAACTGATGCTACGCAGAGACAATGATCGGAAATTGCTTGACTTGCCCTGAACCCGCGAAGCGCGGGTGGGCAGAATCTTGCCCGGGGTTTCGCTCGGCCTGGCGGCCTCACTCCACTCTATTCTTTCGCCTGCCTTGCAGGCTCACAGAAAGAATATGCATGGGCAACCTCAAAATTTGTTAAATCGATTTTAAAGGACTCTTCCGCGTAACATCAGTTAATAAAATTTTTTTCTCGCAACCGGCAATTCACCTCAAATTTTTCGCCTGAGTAAGTGAGCAGCGATGCCGCTGCCGTGAACCAAAGGGCTGGCGCTTCCGGTGATCCTGAAGTTTGCCTGCACCCGTGGTCATTTAGACACTAATCAACTTAACCAGGAGAAGATCATGAAAATAACGAATATCAAAAAGTTTAGCTCGGTCATCAGCACCGCACTGCTGAGCGCGGGCTTGTGGCTCGCACTCTCAACCGCTCCGGTCGCACAAGCGAACGATGTCAGTCTGACGACGGACCTGCAACCCCCTGTCTGTGACAGCATTCAGGTGCCACCTGGGAATAAAGTAGCCTTCCATGTGTATGCGCGGGGCGTCCAGGTATACAGATGGAACGGCGTCAGTTGGGATTTTGTCGCGCCAGTGGCGATGTTGTACGCCGCCTCCAAATATTTTGGGGAGGTCGGCATTCACTACGGCGGTCCGACCTGGGAAAGCAACAGTGGCAGCAAGGTGGTCGCCGCCCGTCTGGCTGGTTGCTCTCCGGATCAGACTGCAATTCCGTGGTTGCTGCTCCGGTCGGTCTCGAACAATGGCGCCGGCATTTTCAACTTCGTGACCTACATTCAGCGGGTGAACACAACAGGCGGACTGGCGCCCGCCACCGCTGGTTCGACCATCGGCGAGGTCACTGAGGTGCCTTACACGGCGGAGTATTACTTCTACCGTGCGGATAACTGAAATGCTCTTGCTGTAAAACTTTTGCTTCAGTGCTTATGAAACAAGTTAAAAGTGATCGGTTTAATTTCATAAACCGATCACATTTAACCGATATAGAAGGAGAGAGACAAATGAGTGCAGCTACAACTTTCATTCCTGAACAGGAAAGTTTGAAGGCCAGATTAAAGGCCACCTGGATGTCGGGCGACTATGACAAGATCGCCCGAATCATAGAGACGGGCGGAGCGGAATTCATCGCGCGCCTTGAGCTCAAACCCGGAATTCGTCTGCTCGACATAGCTTGCGGCACGGGGAATCTGTCGTTTCCGGCGGCGCGCGCGGGTGCAGTCGTGACAGGAGTGGATATTGCGACGAACCTGCTCGCAACCGCGCGCGCACGGGCGCAAGCCGAAGGGATCAAGATCTGGTTTGACGAAGGTGACGCCGAAGCCCTGCCATACGCCGATGCGTCTTTTGATGAAATCGTAACGATGTTCGGCGCGATGTTCGCATCGCAACCTCAGCTCGTCGCAGCGGAAATGGCGCGTGTCTGTCGGCCCGGCGGGCGCGTTGCAATGGCGAACTGGACGCCGGAGGGCTTCATCGGACAGCTTTTCAAAACCATCAGCCGGCACGTTATGCCGCCGGCGATGCCCTCGCCGTTGTTGTGGGGCGATGAAGCGACGGTGCGCGAACGCCTGAGCGACGGCTTTACCAACCTGCAACTCATGAGGCGCGAGCTCACCATGGCCTTTCCGATGACGCCGCCGGCCGCGGTCGAGTTTTTCCGTGCATGGTACGGCCCTACGCAGCGTGCTTTTGCAACGCTGGACGAAGCGGGTCAGGCCGCATTACGAAGCGACCTCGAGCAGCTTTGGACTGACAATAACCTCGCCACGGACGGTACGACTATCATAACTTCCGAATATTTGGAAGTTCGTGCGACTCGTACCTGAGCGATCGTCGCCATTGGCTGGAACCCCGAATCATTCGACTCTCGATGCACGCCGAACATCTGTCTTCGGCGTGCATCGCGTTTTTCATCCATACCAGGCTTCATTCATAGAAATCAGCTGGACGGATAGGTGACGCGCGATTACACTGGCATCCAAGGTCAGGGTGTCAGGACAGCAATTATTGTGGAATCATCTGGAAACTCGAAACTTCTCCAGAGGCTGAGCGGTAACTTTAATTCACATCACATTGCGGACCCGTTATTCGGAAAGGATCACACCGTATGTCTAAACTCAAAGACTCGCGTCGAGATTTTATCAAACGAGCATCCGCGGGCGCGGTCGGAAGCACGATCGTTTGGGATGCCGCCAGCTATGCCAGGGTCTTGGGCGCCAATGATCGCGTCGGCGTCGGCATCGTCGGCTTTTCCGAACGCTCGCAGGAGGCCCTGATCCCGGCACTGAGGGCGAACGCCGCCGCCCGGAACTTCGAGATCGTCGCCGTCTCCGACATCTGGCGGCTGCATCGTGAAGAGGGCGCTGCCTTCATCAGCAACCTGACCGGCAGGACTGTTGCTCAGGCGCGCAACAATGATGAGTTATATGAAATGAAGGATGTGCAGGCCGTTGTCATCGGCACCGCCGATCATCAGCATGCGCTGCACGGTATCGAGGCTCTGCGCGCCGGCCGCGACGCCTACATCGAGAAGCCTCTCGCAAACACCATGGCTGATGCCCGCGCTGTGCTGAAAGTCGCTAAAGAGACCGGTCGTATCGTGCAGATCGGCACACAACGGCGCAGCGGCGAAAAAGCGATCAAAGCCAGAGAATTCATTCAATCGGGCGAGTTCGGCGAGCTTACTCAGGTGCAGTTTATGACGAACGCGAATCAGCCGATGCGCTGGCGCCGCCCGAAGCTGGTCGCGGCCCTGCGCAGGGAGGAGACCGATTGGAACCGTTTTCTGATGGGTCGCACGAAGGATGAATGGGACGCCCACAAGTACATCGAATTCCGTTTGTACTGGCCATATTCTTCAGGGATTCCCTGCCAGTGGATGGTTCATCAACTCGACGCGCTGCATTTCGTTACTGGATTCACGCGTCCGCGCAGCGTTGTAGCGCAGGGAGGTATTTACAGTTGGCGCGATGGGCGGAATAATCCAGATACAGTGACTGCGGTCTTCGATTACGGCCCGCTGGATGATCCTGCGAAAGGGTTCCAGGTCATCTTTCAGAGCCGGATGAACAACGCTGCTGGCGGCAGCGCGGATATCTATCATTCGATCAATGGCGTCTTCAATGCGACCACTGGCAAAGTGTCTCCCGAAGGCGGGTTGACCGAACGCTACGCCAAGGGAATGAAGCCCACTTCGCTTTCACCCGGCTCAGTGTTTGATGAGGCAAAATTGAGGGGGAGTGGCGAACTCGACATGCTAACGCATATGCGGAACTGGATGGAATGTATTCGCAGCCGCAAACAGCCTGTCGCGGATATTCAGGCAGGCTATCAGCATTCGGTCGCGCTCTGCATGACGATTGCGGCGATGCGCAGCGGCAGTCGCGCGACCTTCGACGAAGCGAAACAGGAAGTAATATTGGCAAAGGAGAGAATGTTATGAAATCAATCAGTCGTCGTCAGTTCGTCAAGCAAAGCGGGTCCGCCGGTTTGATGGCCGGTTCGCTCATTAATCCCGCATGGTCCGCCTTGGCGCAATCGAGTCCGAATGAGACTGTGAACGTCGCGGTGATGGGAATTCGTTCACGCGGAGGGGCTCTGGCCGAAGGCTTCGCCAAACTGCCCAATGTCAATGTTGCAACGATCTGCGACATTGACGAAAACCTTCTTCCGAAGGCCGTAGCGGACGTCGAAAAAGTTTGCGGCAAAACCGCGAAGACCGAAACCGACATCCGCCGCGTATTGGACAACAAGGAGATCGACGCCGTCGTTATCGCCGCGCCCAATCACTGGCATGCGCTGGCGACGATCTGGGCGTGTCAGGCAGGCAAGGATGTCTATGTCGAAAAACCCATCTCCTGGAGCATAACCGAAGGCCGCCGGATGATCGAAGCCTCGCGCAAATATGACCGCATCGTTCAGGTTGGAACGCAGAATCGCAGCCGCCCTTTGATTCAATCAGCGGTTGATTACCTGCACGCCGGAAAGCTCGGGAAAATATACATGATCAGATGTCTTGTTTTGCGGCCTCGCGACAGCATCGGACACAAGCCGAACGGAGTGGTTCCGAAAGGCGTGCATTATGACCTCTGGACAGGCCCCGCCGCGATGCGGCCGTTCAACGAAAACCGATTCCATTACAACTGGCACTGGTTTTGGGAGACCGGCAACGGCGAGACCGGCAACAACGGCCCGCATTACACCGATATTGCCCGCTGGATTTTGAAGAAGTACGAACATCCAGTCCGGGTGCAGAGCATCGGAGCCGTGGATGTTCACGATACGGATCAGGAGACGCCGACCACCCAGACTTCCACGCTCGAATACAGCGACAAAACCCGTGTGCAGATCGAAGTGCGCAACTGGTACACGAACAGCGAAGACGGCTTGCGCATGGGCCTGCTGGTTTACGGTTCGGAAGGCTGGATGCGGTTGGGAACGGATGACTGGGCGACATTCTTCGGGCGCAAGGATGAACCCGGCCCGAAGATGAGCGAGCAGGAAGCGAACGCCAAAGTCGAGGCTTTCAATGCACGCGGCACGGGTGAGTCCCAGCATCTCGCCAACTTCATCGACTGCATACGGTCGCGCAAACGTCAGGAACTGAAGGCGGAGCTTCTGGAAGGCCACTATTCAACAGCGTTGTGCCACCTCAGTAACGTCGCCTATCGAACCGGGCGGCAGGTGATTTTCGATTCGACCAAAGAGACTTTCACCGGAGACGCCGAGGCCAATAGCTTTCTGACACGGAAATATCGCCATCCCTTCGTTGTCCCGGATAAGGTATAGCGTGGAGGGAGTCATGACAGACGAAGAGAGAATCATCCAGAACACTGAAGAAGACCAGGCCTGGGCGGATCTGCTTTCACCGCCGCGCCGCCAGTTCATAATCGGCGCCGGGCTGACAGCGGCGGGGCTTACCGCCGGAAGCATCGAAGTCGCAAGCCAGGATATCGTCACGCCAGGCAATTCGAGCTTCAAGCCCATTGTGCCGCCGCCGGATGTGGGCAAAAGTCCATGGGGCTATGAAACATACAAAGAACCAGCCTCACGACCGCTGAGCCTGCGTCCGGGTGAAGAGCGTGACCTGCCAAAACAGCCGCGTCCTTACACCGATATCAAGAGCTACCACGCGCACTTCTATTTTGACGAAGACACCCACGAAAAAGCTGCGCTGGTGCGAAAGTGGTCGATCGAACGGTTCCCGGTCGAGTTGGGAAACTGGAATCTGGAACCACGCGGACCGCACGTGACGCCATCGTTCTATTTCGGTTTTACCAACGACTTGCTGCCGATCATAGTCCCGTGGCTGCAACTCAACAGCCTGGGTCTGACCATCCTCTTGCATCCGAACACGGACAACCCGCGCGCCGATCACTTGTATTACACGCTGTGGGTGAACCGCTCGCAACCGGTGAATGCCTACAGCATGCCGAAGCAAGCCAGCGTCGAGAAGATTTTCCCGAACATCAAGCCGACGGTGAAACTCGAGACATGAATCGCGCCATGATGGACGAATTCCGTGCACGTCGCGCGCGCCGCCGAACTGGTTGGCTACTTGCTGAATAGTCTCGGCGCGAACTCTGCGAGCGAGCGCCGCCAGGTCTGCCATTCGTGGTCTGTGCCGGGCGACTCGTAATAGATGTGTTTGATGCCTGCTTTCTCAAGCGTTTGATGAAAGGCATTGACGCTCTGATACATTCGCTCCGGTTCTTTCGTGCCGATCCCGATCCACACCAGGCGCACTTTCTTATTGAAGACCGCTGCGTCGCTCAAGACCCCGCCAAACGCGGTTTTGAGGTCAAGCGGCGAGGTACCCATACCGCCGCCCGCGCCACTGAATCCGCCAATGTAGGAAAAGAGGTCGAGATTCTTGAGCGTGATCTGGAACGTCTGCATTCCGCCCATCGAAAGCCCCGCCATCGCGCGGTGATCGCGGTCAGGAATCGTTCGGTAGGTCTTGTCGATGAATGGAATCAAAGCCTGAGTGACATCGTCCGCGAACGCCGACGTCATTTCCTGCATCGCCCTCATTCTTTCCGGCGAACCAGCGGGAGGGCCAGTCAAAGCGGGCGTGGTCTGACCGGCACGACGGGCGTAACCATACGCCATCACGATGATCATCGGCTTGCACTTTCCCGCCACGATCAAATTATCAAGGATGAAGTTGGCGCGCCCCTGCCGAATCCAGCCTGTCTCATCCTCACCGCCGCCGTGTTGCAGATACAGCACGGGAAAGCGCTGCCTGGTTTGTGTCTCGTAACTCGGCGGCAGATAGACCAGTGCGTGTCGCCAATTGCCCGTCACTTTCGAGTTATACCAAACCTCGCGCACCTGACCATGCGGTACATCCTGAATCGAATAATAGGTCGAACCCGGCTCTGGAACCTCAACGGCGCTGGCGTGCTTGCCGCCGCCAAAAAAGGCATGACTGCCGGTGTCGCTGACTTCCGCGCCATCAACGACGAAATTGTAGTAATGCAAGCCGGGAACCATCGGGGGCGTCGTGAACGTCCAGAATCCATCCGACTGTTTCGTCATCTCGGCTTTGGGGCCGCTCCAGAAATTGATCCTGACTTTCGTGGCGTCGGGAGCTTTGACGCGAAGCAGAACTCTCCCCTGACTGTCAACGCGAGGATACTCAGCGCCCCAAACATTGGTGGTAGCGGGCTGAAAATCGGTCGCCTCTTGTGCGTAACAGAGACCCGCAAAAAATACGCAACAGAGACCGGCTAATAGAATATTCCAAAATCGTTTCATCTGTTTTCTCCCTTTTATTTCAACCGCAGCCGCAAGATCGTCAACGAATGCGCCGGGAATGTGTAGTTGAATCCGTTGTTTTCAACCGTCGCGGTGATGTTGCGTGTGACGGGACGGACTTTCTTGTCATCGCCAAACGTGTGCGTCGCTTTCAGATCAGGATGATTCAATTCCCAAACACCGACGGCGTTCGTCAGTTGGCCTTCCTGATTGTCAATCCGCGTCGTCATGTCTTTGTCCTTGCTTCGATTCAACACGTTGACGTAGATCGTTTTATCCGCTGCATTGTAGCTCGTCGAAACGTCCAGGTACTTCAGCGGTGGACGATTGCCGACTTTGTAGGTTGGCGCGGAGACAAACGTGTCGAGCGATTGATTGCCTTTCTGCCTGGTAAATTCGACCAGCGGGAAATAAATCGTTTGCAGGAACAGCCCTTGTTTATTGGTCGTGATCGGCGCAATGACGTTGACCATCTGGGCGAGGTTCGCCATCTTGACTACATCGGCGCGGCGGAAGAAGGAATTGAAAAACATTCCCATCGCCAGCGCGTCTTCAAAGTTGTATACCTCTTCGAGCTTTTGTGCGTTGTAGGCGCGATACCAAACGTTCCATTCGTCGTAGGCAATGTAAATCGGACGCGGATTTTGCAGACGGTTTTGCGCTTCCTTGATCTGGCTGGCCGTGACATCAATGTAATTATCAATCGTTTGCGACCACGCCATAAACTTCTCGAAGTCGTTGTCGCGGTTGTTGATGTAAGAGTGAATGGCGATGTAATCAGCCTGATTGCGCAGGGTGTTGAGCACCGTGCGATTCCAGTGCATCCAGTCCGCGTTCGCCCCGTAGTTGCTCGAACCACTGGCGATCAGTTTGATGCTGGGATCGGTTGAGCGCATGGCCTTGGCGGCTTCAAGCGCGAATTTGGAATACTCTTCGGCGTTCTTGTGGCCGAGTTGCCAGGGGCCGTCAATCTCGTTGCCCAGCGCCCAGTACTTCACCTTATAAGGCTGTTCACGACCATTCTTACGACGTTGCTCCGCCCAAAATGTGTTTTTTGATTCGTTGCAATACTCGACCCAGTGCCGCGCGTCATCAATCGTGCCGAGGCCAGCGTTGATGCAGATGTACGGTTCCGCGCCGATCATCTCGCAATACTTCAAAAACTCATCCGTGCCGAACCGATTACTTTCCAAATCGTCCCACGCCAGGTCTTTGCGTACCGGCCGTTGATCCTTCGGCCCGATTCCGTCTTTCCAGTTATAGCCCGAAGCGAAGTTGCCGCCCGGCCAGCGCAGGATCGAGACGTTCAGTTGTTTGACGACATCCATCACGTCTTTGCGATAGCCGTCCTTGTCCGACAGCGGGCTGCCTTCTTCGTAAACGCCGCCGTAAATCATCCGCCCCAGATGTTCCGCGAAGTTGCCAAACAAGTGCGGATGGATTTCGCCGATGGTGCGGTCAGTATCTATCTTGATGCGCGCCTGTGTCGTTTGCCCCTGGGCTGGCGGCAGGCTGCCCAGCAACAGACAAACAGTGAGGATGATGCTGAGTAAGCAAACTGTATTTGTTCGCATGAATTTCCTCCAGTGTTATTGATGTTATACACCCCAATTGGGCCACATCCAGTGAAATCGCACGATATTGGTGTAGATTGCCGATATATTGATCAATGAAAGCCAGCGGCGCGTGAATCTCCTTGCTCCATTGATCAGCGCCGATGGAATAACCGTGCAACGCGTAAATGACGGGATAACCTCTTGACTTGTTCGTAGCGTAGCTGGGTGGCAGAAAGACGATCACCTCGCGGTCAACAGCGTTTCCCTCCATGTTGCCTTCAAGAGCTGCCCCATGAATCCTGATGCGTTCAACCTTAACCGGCTTTGCGCCTGGCGCCGGCGGAGGCGCTTCAGTCTTCACCTATGACATGAGCGGGAGCGCGAGCGCAACCGTTATTGTCAGGATCATCAGACAACGGAATTTCGTACTGTTCATAAATGTCCTCCCTTTTCAGGATCAGCCGATTGTCGAGATTGTCACAAAACTGCATTGGAAATACAATTACGTCAGGCCGTTGTCTGACATTGTAACAGTCATTCAACCAAGACAGGACAGATGTCGCGATTCTTTCAATTTGTTTTACAGCCGCAGCAGCAGCCAGCCACAGGTCATTGGCCCATGCGGGAAAAACCTCATGCCAACAGCCGATTCCTTCTCTTAAAACCCGACACCAGAATTTTCGGCGATGTCTTTGACGAGCCAGGGGTGATCTGGTTCATGAAGGATTCAACAGGGAAATAGTGATGCGCGGCGCTCTCCGACGAATTTCCCACCTGCCAAATGGTCCCACCCGGTTCGAGGCAGACTGAATTAATTTCCTGACACCTGCTTGCTATAATATGACGAGCGTAATACTATAGAGTCATGCGTTATGGGCAAGAGCACAAGGCAAAAACGCGCCGGAAAATTCTTAAGGCGGCGGCGCGCCTGTTTCGGGAATTCGGTTACGACGGAGTGGGCGTGGACGCGATTATGGCGGAAGCGGGGCTGACGGCGGGCGGTTTTTACGCGCACTTTCCTTCCAAGCGTGCGCTCTTTGATGAAGCCCTGGCGACGGCGACGGCGACAGCGATGACAGGAAGCAACGCCACGCGGGCAGTGGCCAAAAGCGCCCGCGCGGATGAAGCCGGGCAGTTGCGGCTGACGATCGAAAACTATCTCAGCCGACAACATCGCGAGCGGGTCGCCGACGGTTGTCCGCTGCCTGCGTTGACGCCGGACGCCGCGCGCGGCGGCGAAACGTCACGGGAGAATTACGAGCGGCAATTGCTGCAATACGTGAATCGGCTGGAAGCCTTATTGCCCGCAGGCGTGGCGGCCAGGTCGGACGTTGCGCTTGCGCTGATGGCGCAATGCGTCGGCGGCTTGATGCTGGCGCGCGCCGTCAAAGATGAACGCTTATCGGATCGCATTCTGAAAGCTAGCCGGAGGGCGGCGCTGAAACTCGGCGAAGAATAAACGGCGTTCTCGCGGATCATTGACCAACAGGAGGCACTGGATGAATCCTGCCGAATCAAATCAAACGACAGCATCCTGGCATATGAACACTTCACTAGCAAACAAAACCACATTAGTCACCGGAGTTTCCTCCGGTATTGGCCGTGAAATCGCTGAGTATCTGGCGGAGCGCGGTGCGCGCGTGTTCGGTACAGCACGCAATGCGCAGTCTGCCACCCCTATTCGCGGGGTTGAGCTTGTCAGCCTGGATGTCACGGTCGACGCCAGCGTCAGCGCCGCAGTCCAAAGCATCGTTCAGAAAGCTGGCCCGATTCATTTCGTGGTCAACAACGCGGGTTATGGGCTTATGGGCGCGCTCGAAGAAACAAGCCTCGACGAGGCCCGGCAACAGATGGAAACGAATTTCTTCGGCGTGTTGCGCGTGACAAATGCCGTGCTGCCAGAAATGCGCAAAGGCGGCTTTGGGCGCTTCGTCAACATCAGTTCGGTGGTGGGCTTTCTCCCTTCGCCTTACATGGGAATGTATGCCGCGAGCAAGCACGCATTGGAAGCTTATACCGAGACGCTGGATCACGAAGTGAGACGCTTTGGCGTTCGCGCTTTGTTGGTCGAGCCTTCGTTCACCAAGAGCAAAATCAATCACAGCGGAAAGGACGCCGAGATTGCACTCAAGGAATATGCCGTTTATCGAATGCGAATGAAACAGGCGGTAGAAGAGGGTGTTGAAAACGGAGACGATCCTCGCATTGTGGCAGAAGCGGTTTACCAAGCCCTGACTGCGCAATCGCCGCGATTGCGTTATCCGGTCGGCAATGGCGTGCTCTTGAGCCGAATGCGTCGCTTCATTCCTGCCGGCTTGTTCGACAAGATTTCCCGCAAACTATTCAAATTGGACTGATTCAAGAATCTGAAAATATGAGAGCACTTGTCTTCAAGCGTTATAGCAAATCCGATCAGGTCGCTTTCGCCGACATTCCTCGGCCCGCGCTCAAGCCGGATGAAATTCTGGTTCAGGTTCACGCCGTCGGCGTGAATCCGATTGATACCATGATTCCCAAAGGGACGTTCAAGCCCTTCCTCAAATTTAAACTCCCGGCCACGCTGGGCAGCGACCTGGCAGGCATCGTAGTGGAAGTGGGCCATCGCGTAACTCGCTTCAAGCCGGGCGATGCCGTCTTTGCCAGCATCTTCGACCTGGGCATCGGAGCGCTCGCTGAATTTGCAATCGTGCCGGAGAGTGCCGCTGCGCCCAAACCCGCCAACCTGGACTTCGTGCAAGCGGCCTCGATTCCGATGGTAGGGCTGACAACGTGGCAGGCGCTCAAGGAGCGCGCAAACATCCAGCCCGGCCAAAAGGTATTCATTCCCGCTGGCTCTGGCGGCATCGGCACGTTTGCGATTCAACTCGCAAAACACCTCGGAGCAAAAGTGGGGACGACCACCAGCACGGGTAACGTGGATTTAGTACGGAGCCTCGGAGCTGATGAGGTGATTGATTACAAGAAGCAGGAATTTGAGGAGGCGCTGCGGAATTACGATGTCGTGCTGGGCACCGTCAGGGGCGATGGAATTGAAAAATCGCTACAGATTCTGAAGCCCAGGAGCCGCATTGTCTCACTCATCGGGCCGCCGGACGCCGCCTTTGCTCGCGCCCGAAAAATGAACATTTTCATGGTATTCCTGTTTGGATTGTTGAGCCGCAAGATAATCCGCCTGGCCAGGAAACGTGGCGCCGAGTATTCATTCCTTTTCGTACGCCCGGACGGCAGGCAACTCGCGGAGATTGGTAAGCTGCTCGACGCGAGGCGCATCCGTCCGGTGATTGATAAGGTCTTTCCGTTCGATCAGGCGAAAGAGGCGCTGGCTTACCTTGAACAAGGCCGGGCTAAGGGGAAGGTAGTTGTCCGAATGTAACTGATCTGATTTTATGAACACACAATTCTAGGAACCCCCCACGGTCAAAGCGCATCAGCAAAGATCGGCGCTACAGAAAACATCCGATGCCGAATCCGTGTTCTCTACTCCTTTGGCGTAAGAACCAAAAAGTACGATCCTTTCCGGATCGCAAGCGCTGACTATCAATGGAATGATTCTGCGCAACAGCACCTCAATTTTCATGATGTTTTGAAACCCAGCACAAGATAAGCATTCCGAAGGTCCCCAGGCGGCAGCGATTTGAAGTCGCCGCCCCAGCAGTTCGTAAGCCAGCACATAGAGCGTGGTGGCCTCGTTGATTGCTTCGATGGTGTCGCGCCGGAATAACTGATCGCCCCACGCGATCAAGTTGTCGATGTACTTCATCACTACCGTCTTTTGATAAGCGACCGGGCGATAACGTTCAATGAGATGCGGTTTGAACGGGTTGCTCTTCCAAGCTCTCAGATCATCCTCGTGTTGCTCGATGTTTTTAAGCAAATTGTCGATGCGCTGTTGCCGATAGGCATCGCTGTTCTGCTCGAAGAAGGGTCTGGTGATCCAGTAGCGCTGGGGGACATTGGGCGACTCGGTGTTGGTGGGATCGAAGATGTAATGGAACCAGCGCATCGCTTCCTCAAAGCGCTGGTTCTGGCTCAGCTTGCACGCAATCATCAGTGGCGCGTGGAAAAAGATCTCCCAGTTGTAAAGCGCATAAGCTCCGTAACGCTCAAAATCTACCCGATCATTTCGCGCGGTTTTGTCGGGCCGGCTCATCGCGCCGAGGCTGTAGCTGCTGAAGTCGAAGTTGTTGCCCGGATAATAATTCTGCGGGGCAATCTGGATTGGGCGATTCAGCAAGCCATCAAGACCGGAGCGCTTCAACTCGCGCATAAACAGCGCCGTGTAAGGATGGTAGAAGGGGAAGAATTTGTAGTTGTAGGTTTGCAGCGTCTGGTTGTAGCCAATGATCACCTGCTGCCACTCAGGCCGGATGAAAAAGGCGCGCGCGCTGTCTTGATAGAAGAACGGCACCGGCCCCCAGGCCGCCGTGTCGAACGCGATGCTGTGTTGTGAGGCGACGATTTCGAAGGGCGATCGGGCGCCGCTCAAGAGGGTGCGCGTGTGGCCGTGAGCGGGTCGAAGTAAGTCACATCGTCGGCGTAGCACAGGGTTGGCCTTCGATATCGCCCTTGTTCCAGTAGCCCAGCGCACTGCGTTCGAGCGAGAGAATGGTTTCGGTGGTCTTGCGAATTTCTGTGTTCGTATCCATGTGTCTCATTTTGCCGCAACGGCTCGGATGCGGGCATGTTATTTCTCGGTCACTGCGGCCTTGATGTCGTAGCTCCACAGGCAATCGGCGTCGCGGATGTACAGCCGCCCATCGGCGATCACCGGGTAAGCCCAGGCCTTCTCTCCGGCGTTGGCCCGTTTCTGAGGTGGGTTCGGCGGCGTGAAGCGGCCAAGCTCACGGTACGCCTCCGGCGTGGCCTCGACCAGGGCTACCTCGCCGCTCTCCCCGTGCAGGTAGAGCCGACCGTCGGCGTAACACACCGCGCCGGGGGCCACGCTTCGCTCAGACCACCTGACCTGGCCGGTCTTGAACTCGACACACACGAGCGCATTCCCGCTGCTGCCGTAGAGGTATTCGCCGATGAGCACCGCGCCGCCCAGCATTCTGGGCAGCTTCATGCCGCGGTAGACCTCATCCACCTTAGCAGTACCTCCATCAAATAGTATCCGTACCGCAGCGCCGCCGAGGCGATCATTGCCGCTATAGACCAGTCCCTCGCTGACGACAGGCGTCATGGCGCTCAGGCCCATTGGCCCTGTCGTCTTGTCGTACCGCCACAGGAGTTTGCCGGTCTTGGCCTCCACTCCGAACAGGCCATCACCCGTGTAGGCGATGTACTGCCGCTCGCCGCCCGCGTCCGCCGCGACGATTGAGGCGTACCCGGCTCGCGCGCCGCCGGGAACCGCGCACTTCCACACCACGTCGCCGGTCTTCTTGTTCAGCGCCACGACAGTCGCCTGTGTGCCGCCGGGTGTGCAAACGACCACATCGCCATCCACTAGCGGCGACTCCGCGTAGGCCCAAGTTCCCGGCTGGCCGCCGAAGTCGGTGCGGAGGCTCTTCCGCCAGCGCACCTTGCCGGTAGCGGTCTCCAGGCAGGCGAGATCGCCGTCGGAGCCGAGGGCGTAGAGCACCGCCCCGTCCACGGTCGGCGTGGAGCGGGCGGCGGGGTAGTTCGGCTGCTGATCCGGGTTGCCGACCTTGCCAATCCGCGTAGACCACAGGGGGCTACCGTCCTTCGCGTCGCGGGCTATGACGAACTCGTCCTCCAGCCCCTTGTTGGCCAGCACGTAAATCCTGCCACCAGCCACCGACGGCGTGGAGTAGCCGCCGCCTAGGTCCTTCACCTGCCAGATCAGTTTCGGGCCGTCCTTCGGCCACTCCTTGAGCAGCCCCGTCTCCTTGGAGTGGCCGTCCCGCTTCAACCCACGCCATTGCGGCCAGTCGTCGGCGCGCGCCAGCACTGCCGACAGCAGGAGTACCAACGCCACGAGAAAACCCAGAGTTAGACGCCCATTGCTCATGATTCCTCCTCATAGACATTGAAATTTGGTGTGCTGGTTTCCCAACCTAAGGAAGGTCAATCATTACGGACTTGATCTTCCCAGTAAACGCGAATGGACACGCGTACTTTGGACTCACGGGAGAAACCAGATCGCTGCCGATGTCCAGCGTGTCGCTGCTTGCGGCCATTGTCAGCTTCAACTCGCCGACCATTTTGCCGTTCACGAACAGGCGCGCCATCATCGGAAACGACCGTCGAAACCCGCCCGGGCCGCCTTGACCGCTTTCGGCGGGCGTGAGTTCCACGACGATCTTCGCCTTACCCGAAGTCAGCGGCTCCGAAGACACAAGGCTGCCGCTCAAATGTCCATAGGCGTTAGTCTCGTACGTCACGCGGCCATCTTTGATGTAGAGTGTGTAACCGCCCTGCCGGCTACCCTGCGCCACAATTACTCCTTCCGCGCCGGAGCCAGAAATGATGACTTCAGCGGTAATCCTGTGCGCGCGGCCTGCCAGTCGCGGCGCTGCTGCGGGCGGTATGAGACGGTCGCTTTCGTGATAGACGAAGTGTTTTCGGCCAGCAGTTACGGACGGCTGCTGAGCGAAGCCTGGTTCCAGCGGGTACACGTTGTTGCGGCGGGCCTCGGCGTCAAACAGAAGCTTCAGTTCTTCAAGCTTTTGCGGGTTCTGCCGGGACAGATCGTGGGCCTGGCTGTAGTCCTGATCCAAATTGTAAAGTACCCACGAACGCTGCTCGGGCGGAACGGGAGGCGCACCGGGGCCTTCATTCCACGGCGAGCGATTGGGTGAACCGGCCCACCAACCGTCTTTGTATATGCCGCGGCTGCCGAATATCTCGAAATATTGGACGCGGTGGCGACTGGCTTCCTCCGGCTGATCGAAGGTGTAGACGAAACTCGTGCCTTCGAGCGGCGTCTGCTGCACACCGTTGACGACACTCGGAGCCTGGATTCCGGCAAGCTCGAAAACCGTCGGCGCGATGTCAACGACGAGAAGGAACTGAGAGTGCAATCCCCCGGCGCTGCGGATGTGGCCGGGCCAGGAGACCACCATCGGAGCACGAGTCCCGCCCAGGTGGGAAGCGTCCTGCTTCGCCCCCTGGAAGGGCGCGTTCGTCGCCCACACCCAGGCCGCGGCGGGCGCGTTGTCGAAAATCTCGCTGCCCAGGGCGTCGTACTGTCTCCATCGCTCCTCCAGGCTCTGCGGCCTGGCTTCCGCAGTCAGCGCATCACGGCCATCTACCCCGCCTTCAGCAGTAGGCCCGTTATCACCCGCGATAAAGATGACGAGAGTGTCTTCGACGTGACCGGCAGCGCGGATGGCCTCCAGCAGCCGACCGATTTCATAATCCGTGTGCGCGACGAAGCCCGCGTAAACCTCCATCTGACGGGCCAGGAGCTTTTTCTGTGCGGCGCTGAGCGAATCCCAGGTGGCAAGTTCTTTCGGGCGCGGTGTCGGTTCGGCATTGCCAGGGATCACGCCGAGTTCCTTCTGGCGCTTGAATATCTCCTCGCGTAGTTTGTCCCAACCCTGATCGAACTTGCCTTTGAACTTGTCCGCCCATTGCTTCGGCGCGTGATAGGGCGAGTGTGTCGCTCCCGCAGCGAAGTACAGGAAGAACGGTTTCGCAGGCGTGATCGCATCGTGCCGCCGCACCCAGCCAATCGCATCATTCACCAGGTCGGTGGTGAGATGATAGCCCTCTTTGGGGCTGGTGGGCGGCTCCACGGCGTCCCGGTTGCGGTACAGGTTCGGCTCCCATTGACTCGTTCCGGGGCCGATGAAACCGTAGAAATACTCGAACCCCAATCCTGTCGGCCAGCGGTCGAATGGGCCAGCAGGAGTGGCCTCCCACACGGGCGTGTTATGCCATTTACCGAATGCCGCAGTGCTGTACCCATTCAATTTCAGGACTTCGGCGATACTGGCCGAACTCTTCGGCCAGATCGAGTTGTAACCGGGATAGCCTGCCGCCAATTCGGAGATCCTGCCGAATCCGACCTGGTGACTGTTACGACCGGAAAGCAGAGACGCCCTCGTGGGGGAGCACATCGGATTCACGTGGAAGCGGTTGTAGCGCAGCCCACCGGCAGCGAGCCGATCCAGCGCCGGCGTAGGCGTAGCTCCGCCAAAGGTCGCCGTATCGGCAAAGCTGGTGTCGTCAAGCAGGATAAGCACGATGTTCGGAGCGCCCTTTGGGGCAGTTGCGGGCTTGGGCCAGTCGGGAGTCGAGTTGGCAGGGTTGATGTCAATCTTTCCCTGAAACAGCGGATCAGGTTTGGGGAGCACCTGCGCCTCTGCAACTGCCACCGTCAATAAAGCCAATACGCAGACGAAAAGGTATTGGAAACTCCTTTGCATGGTGTTCTCCATCAGGCCTCAAAGGCCGACTGAAAGTTGGTGCGCTCGATGAGCGAGCGCAGCGAGGCGACAAAATCGGGTGAATTGTGGAATGGGTGATTCCGGTGGATCTCGGCGTAGGCGTCGTAGAATGCATCGAGTTGCTCAGACCGTTTTTCCGTCACTTCGCGCACCTGAACCATGCGCTCGCGAACGAACAGTAGATTCTGCGGATCGAGGTAGCCCAACTGGATGAAGCCCTGCATCTTCTTGGCGCAGCGGCAAGGATTGGAGGCCTTCACCAGACCGCACTTGCCCTGCATGAAGTTGTACAGGTCGCGCCGCGCGCGGGCGAGCTTCTGACGGAAGCTGTCGCGTGAAATATCGAGCAGCTCGGCTCCCACACGGTCTGTTACGCCGAAGATTTCACCGAGCACGTAGACGAGCCGCTGCTCGCGCGTCAAGCAGAGCAGCATAGCGGATGTGCAGCCGATTTTCGCCTCCTCGATCAGCAACTGGGCATCGGGTCTCTGTGAATCGGGGGCGGCCAGATCGGCCTCCGGCGTGCTGTCCAACTCGCGACCGTAATCCTCGAAGGTCATCTCCTTGGCCTCGGCGCGGGCGCGCTTCATATTCAGCAGGTGGTTGATGACCAGCCGGTACAGCCACGTTCGGAATTGGCTTTCGCCCCGGAAGGTTGACAGCTTGGTCAGGAGCTTAATGAGAACCTCCTGTGTCGCGTCCTCGGCATCCTGCGGCAGGCATACCATCCGCAGGGCGATGTTGTAGATCCAGCGCTGATGCCGGGCGATGAGCAACTCAAGCGCCTCTTTGCTGCCCGATTGCACGCACCGGACGAGATACTGATCCTCGGCGTCGGTGAGCGCCTCTTCGGCGAGCGGATTCGGATATGTCATTTCTTCTGTAATCATCGCTTCTGTAGTATTAGACACCCGCGCGACGACACTGTGACAGCGGCACGCACATTTTTTTTGGATTGTTTATCGAGTTATCACGAATACGCGCTATTGAAGATGTCGAAAACGCCGCCCATCGAAGTGCATTTCCTGAAATCCAACAATCCGCCGACAGGCTTGGGAGAACCCGCGTTGCCGCCCATCCGCCGGAGGATCAAAGCACTTTCGAGCAACAATGGCCGAAGGTGCTTGCCAATTTTTTTTCTTGCGGAGACCCTGCGCATGGCAAAGGCGCTGGAAGTATTGTCCGAAGGCCGGCAAAACTGACCTCTTCGCTCATCTGGAGTACATCGTTATGACCGATCAAACCAATATCAGCGAACCGCTCGGCAAGCTGCAGGCAATTGAATCCCAGCTTTAACCTGCTGCGATTGATGAACGAAGGCGAGTTTGAGAATGGAAGGCAGACGATGCAAGTTCCGCTGATCTCGCTGTTCGGCGCGTCGAATGAGTTGCCACAGGACGCGGAGCTTGAAGCCTTGTTTGATCGCTTCCTGCTGCGGTTGACGGTGGATTACGTAAGCGAAGGCGGGTTCACGAAGCCCCAGCATTTACTCGCCAATCATCAGGCAGTTGCTCCGCCGCAAACGATCAGCCAGTCCGAACTCGCCGCGTTGCAGCAGTCGGCTGCGACGGTTCAACTTCCGTCATCGGTCAAGGACGCGATTGCGCAGCTTCGCCGGGACCTCATCGGCCGCCACCATCGGCGCCAGCGAGCAGGCATTGAAGTCGCTTGATCCACTTCTCAGATTATATGAGGGCTGTGCCTCTCGCACCTTTGGCCAAATGGAAGATGCAACACTCATCAAGTTCCGCGCTGACAAGCCTAAAATCTCATATCTGTTTTACCCGGACTTTGACAACGATCCGCATCCGGCGTTGAGCGCCAGCATGCAAGCGGATTTGCGAGGGCTGCGAGTTGATTACCGCGATTACAGCAATTCTACTAACCCGCCGGTTTTGCATCGCAAGGAGGCGTTCGTCACTCCAGACTATTTGCTTTATCAAAATCTTGCGCGCTTGACACAGCATGAGGAAAAATGGGGATTGCTTAGTGAAACAAACACGATCGGCACTAGGGACGGCTGGTATAGACGCTTGGCTGAGCAGGGTGCAAAGTTGCAGGGGCATCGTCTTATCCGTGCGGAAAAACGCGGGAATTAATTCAGCAAAATAGCAGACGAAATACAGCCACCCTACGACCAGATCGAAGAACACAATTCGCGGTAAGGGGAGCGCATTCTGACACTCCGTTGGCCAACCTTTGACACGGTGCGAGCCAAGTTCGCCCTCCCCGATAAAGTGTCACCGAAGTTCAGGAACACGCTTGGACATCTCAATGGAGCAGCATCTCAAGTGACAGATTTCAATCCCAATGTGTCCGCAAATGTGTCCGCAAAGCAAAACGGGTATCGTTAAGATGCCCGTAAAGTGCTGATTCTAAAAGTCGGGACGGCGAGATTCGAACTCACGGCCTCTTGCACCCCAAGCAAGCTCTACCGCTTTTTCCGACTTTTTCGGGCTGTTTCTGATTGTTTCCGGTATTGAAAAATAAAGACTTATGGGATTATTGCCGACCCTGATTGTTTCTGTATAGCCCTCTTATCCTCGTCAATGTGTCCGCACAATGTGTCCGCAACCCAACACCATACGCATCATTAGGCTTTCAGCTTATCAAACGAATCCTGCAAAGAAAAGATTGTATGAAAACTTCGCTTCCGGTTTATCCGGCTTCGGTGTATTGATTGATTTGGAGGTTGATGAAAATCGAGGTGTAAAAAAGTGAAAACAATAAAGATTGATCCGTTGACCCGAACCAATTTGGGTGGAAAGCCTTATCAACGCACCCCGCAGGTCGAGTCCCAGATTGTCGAAGCTCTGGCGCTTGACGAATCCGAACTTGCTGAAAGGCTCGACATCCGCGATTTCAAAACTGAAGGGTACTTTCAAGAGGAATGCCTGGTTTACATGATTCGCCGGTATCAGAGAGAAGAGCGCAAAGATCTGGTCAACAAATTGACGGAAAGGTTGATTCAAAGATGTGCGAAACGTATCAACGACCGGGTGAGTTTTTCTCTGGACCCGGTTTACGTTGATGATTGCTATGGTGAGGTGATTGCGGTGGGGTTTGGGCAGATTCTAGATCTCGATTCGGATCGCGGGGACTTTGCTCAGGTCAGATTCTGGCTCTGGCTCGACCGTGTCATTTCGAACGTTATGCAGCGCTACTGGAAACGACAGCGAAAAGATTGGGTCACGGATTCGATTGACTGCGATGAGGAGGAAGACGAAGGGAGGGGTCTGGCGCTACATCAGAAGCTGGAAGCGGTCGCGGACAAATCAGCGCCGCCTGACTGGCATTTTGTGACAGCGGAAGCGCTCCGGCTACTGAATCCGAACGAGCGGCAAGCATTCCTGCTGCGGCATTACGCCGAGTGGGAGATTGAGAATCAAAATCCTGAAGTCATGACCATCAGCAGATATTTCGACAGGTCACCCCGCACAATTCGATATTGGCTGACAAGCGCAGAGAAAAAACTGCAAGACTGGAAAGGAGGTCAGCGATGAAAAGCACAAAGGTGAATATCTTATTGGATGACGTTCTGGATTATTACCTGACCGCAACCGAAGAAACCGGCAAAGACGTTCTTGAGGAGGTCGTCAGGCTTTATCCTCAATACGAATTGGAACTGCGAGAACTTGCCGCCGATCAGAAGATTTTCGGTCGGATTTCACCCCGCGAGTACATGGCTGAAGAGGAGCAGTCGCTGACGATGCGGGCGGTGAGCGTAGTCCAGAATCTGCTATACCAGCAGCGTCAGGAGAAAGCACCGGAGACAACAATCGAAGAAGCCTTCACCGGGTTGCGAGATGAAGTCGAAAAACGCTACGCATCCTCCGAAGAGTTCTATGAAAAGACCTGGTTAAGTGAAGGGATCATCTGGACACTTGATGACCGGCAAGTTCGCTTTACGTCTATTCCACAGAGGGTCATCGAAAACATCGCCAATGCGCTGGGGAGATTTGTCTCTACCATTTCTGAATACTTGCAAGGTGGAATGCTGGTCGCGCCATCTCACTACAAGGCAGAACAGGCGCCGGAAGTTTCTGGATCATGCGACTTCTCTGATCTTGTCAGGATGGATCCAGACCTTAGTCAAGAGAGGAAAGAATTCTGGCTGTCCCAGTTGCCAAAGCATGAGGGGAATAAACAGGAGTGAGCGATTGGGAACGGGTGAGACAGTTGGCGAGAGAATTTCATGCCGAAGTATGTAATCACGGCGATGAGAAGTGCGCCCTCGGAGCATCAGCCGAAGTGTTGTTGTCAAAAGCCTTGCTGATGACCGGAATCAGAGTGAAGGGCTATCCCCCAAAGCACCCGCAGTTGCGCGGCGCGCTTGCCAGGTTCGAGCGCAACACGATTCTATTCGATAACAGCGTTGAGAGGTGGTTGACGCTATATCACCAAGCACACGAGTTCGCACACATTCGGCTTGGACACGGAGAGAAAGACTGTTCGTCCACGGATATTGATTGCGAAGCAGCGGAAGATATGCTGCCGCTGGGCGTGCATCGGGTTGAAGGGTATAGCCCGCACGAACGGCTTGAATGCGAGGCCAATGTTTTCGCCCGCGAATTCCTGCTGCCTTGTGATGTCCTGCGGCGACGGTTTGTTGATGACGGTCTAAACGCACAGCAGATTGCTAACGAGATTGGCGTTTCGATCGAGATGGTCATTCATCAGCTTGCCCGCGCCTTGCTTACGCCATCGGGCAACCCTGAAAACAGGAAGACAGCATCTGGTTCCCTGACGCTGGATGAAAGCCAGCGGAATGCCGCCGAGGCAACCGAGGGGCCGCTACTGATTGATGCCGGGCCAGGAACGGGCAAGACGCGCACGCTTGTTGGGCGCGTCCTTTACCTGCTCAAAAACAACGTCTCTCCTGAAAGTATTCTGGTCCTGACTTTTTCCAACAAAGCTGCCGAAGAATTACGTGACCGTGTCGGGCTGGTGACTCTGAAGGCCGCACAGTTGATCAGAGTTGAGACGTTCCACTCTTTCGGTCTGGAGTTGCTCAGAAAGTACGGCGCCAAGATCGGCCTCCCCGGAGATCCTGCCATTCTTGACCCGGTAGATGCGTTGTTCCTGCTCGAAAAGCATCTGCCTCAGCTTAACCTCGATCATTACCAGAACCTGTATGAGCCGACACTGTACCTAAACGATATCCTCAAGGCTATTTCGCGGGCGAAGGACGAAAACATCAGCCCAGAACACTATCGTAAATTGGCAGAGGGGATGCTGGCGGTTGCTACATCTCCTGATCAGACAACAGCGGCTGAGAAAGCACTCGAAGTGGCGCACTGCTACGGCATTTATCAAGAGCATCTACGAAGCGCCGGGCTGCTCGACTTCGGCGATTTGATCTGCCGTTCAATCGAATTGCTGCAGAAACATACGGCAGTCAGAGAAGAAGTGCGCCGAAATTACCGGCATGTGCTGGTTGATGAGTACCAGGATGTCAATCGTGCGAGCGGACTGTTGCTCAGAGAGGTCGCGGGCGATGGCCGAGGATTGTGGGCCGTTGGCGATCTTCGGCAGTCAATACACCGCTGGCGCGGGGCAACCACCGCGAATATGCGAAAGTTTGCTGACGATTTTCCTGCCGCCGGAGAACAGATGTCGCTTGAGAGCAACTATCGCTCGCAGCCTCCTGTCGTTGAGGCCTTTTCTGAGCTTGTTCCGCACATGAGCGCCGCGCAAGGGATGAGTTTTACCCAGTGGCAGCAACGTCGGACTGATGAAGGTGGATTAGTGAAATATGAAATCGCCAGCGATATGCGAGCGGAGGCATATGGGATCGCGCGCGAAATTGAACAAAACTATCAGGCGGGCATTTCTCATCAAGAGCAGGCAGTGATCTGCCGCTCACACACGTCGTTGGCGCGAATCGCCGGGCTTCTTGAGCGTGAAGGTATACCCGTGTTTTACCTCGGCGACTTATTTGAGCGACCGGAAGTGCGGGACATGCTCTCGCTGTTGTCATTCGCCTGTCAGCCGGATGGGCGCGGGCTGGTGCGCATAGCACGTTTTCGGGAATACAACATTCCACTGGCTGATGTTTTGTTACTGCTGAAGCTGGCGAGGGAAAAGAGCAAGCCATTTCCCACAGTGCTCCGTCTGGCGGAAACAGAAGAAGGGATTTCGCCGGATGGCAAGGAAAAGATGGCGCTGCTGGCAAGACAGCTTGATGGTTTATGTCACGGACGTTCAGCGTGGAAACTGCTGACACGATACCTATTCGTTACATCCAACTATCTACGTCTGATTTCTGATGGTGAGTCTGTCACAGGACAACAAATGCGCCTTGCGCTCTATCAATTACTGCAATTTGCCTACAGCCAACTCGGTCGAGCAGTCGAAGACGGCGTTGATCCCAAGCTGGATTTGCTGCGGTACATCAGGCGGCTGGAAGTCTACGGCGAAGAAAAACAGCTACGGCAAATCCCGGCATGGGCTGAGGGGGTTGATGCCGTGAGAGTGATGACCATTCACGCGAGTAAAGGACTCGAATTCAGAGCAGTCTTTCTGCCCGTCCTTGCGAAGACTTACCACCCGGCGAAAAAAGGGATTCAGCACTGCCCTCCACCGACAGGGATGCTAAATGACAGTGTCGATGACTGGCATCTGGAAGAAGAGGAATGCCTCTTCTTCGTCGCTATGTCGCGAGCGCGGGATTATCTTTGCCTGTCTCGTGCATTGCGCTATGGCAAGGTCAACAGAAGCCCTTCAGAGCTTCTTTCGTTGATTGCGCGAAAGCTTCCGCGCGCTGTCGAGAGTCGCGCAAGCTGGACGATCAGCAACGCGACTGCTGAAGGTGGCAAAGAGAGGGCTGACGGTAAAGTGATTGGCGAAAAGCAGGCTTTTGACGTTCAAAAACTCGAAGTGTATTTGAAATGTCCGCGCAGGTATTATTACGAGTTTGATCTGCATCTCGCGGGGGCGCGTGATGACTCAGCATACGTTCAGTTTCATCGCTGTGTTTACGAAGTTCTTCGCCGAGCGCGGGGCGAACAGGAAACTGGCCTCATGAACGATGAGGAGATCGCCCGCACCCACTTGGCCGAGGTTTGGCAGATGCAGGGACCTGTCGGCCATCCCTATGAAATCATTTACCGCGATAATGCCTACGAGATGGTGATGAATGCGTTTCGCCGCCAGCGGCTTCCAGGAGCGCGTGCCGCGCAGACCGAGCACGAAATCAGTTTGAATAACGGTCGCATAAGATTGAAGTTTGATTATGCGGAATTGATTGAGAACGGCTCTGATGCGGAACTGGTTGTGCGACGTCTCCGCACTGGCAGGCCAACGAAAAGCGAAGCCGAGAAACCGATCTACGGTTTGTATCAAACCGCCGCGCAACAGGCTTACCCACAAGCGCGAAGGCGAGTGCAAATTCTCTACCTCTCGACTGATGAAACGAAGGATGTGGAATTGACGAAACAACAACTCGACAACCGCTTGAAAAAGTACGACGACGCGATAGCCGCGATCCTGCGAGGCAATTATGATCCGACGCCCGATGACCGGGAATGCCCGCGC
>JADJXM010000006.1 GCA_016715865.1 Acidobacteriota bacterium
GCAAATCAACTCGATGACTTTGACCATAGGCATGAGGTAGCGAGCAGCTTCCAGGCCATCGTTAAAAATCTTCATCGCGCCTGTGAGGGGCGGAGGAGTTATGAGTTTGAAAAGAAAAGTGATTGACGCAAAAAGGAATAACAGTCCCATCAGAGTGCGGACAATGATCACAGCGATTCTCAAGGGAGACCTCCAGATTGAAAGATTTGATGTAGCCTGACAAAGCATCTTGCAATTCCAGATAGTATGCAAATGTTTACAGAAGTATGGCAAGAAAAGGAGGCTCAGATCATTTTCCCTTCTCCAGGGCTTGTATCCTGGCGCGAAACTCGTCGTAGCCGGGATTGATCTCCAAACCTTTTTTGAAACAGCGCAAGGCCTCGCCATTCTCACCGGCAGCCAGCAACGCGTTGCCGTAATCGCGCCACGCGCGCCACGACTGCGGATATTGCTCCAACAGGATTTCAAAGCCCGCCTGGCCGTCCGCGCGCTTGCCGGCTTTCATCAAATCGCGAGCGGCAAAGCGCATCGCGGATTCGTCGAAAACTTTCCACCAATCGTATTTTCCGTATCGGGCTAAACGGTCGGTGTACTCGCGCTTGACTGCTGCGCCACCTTCTTCAAGCAAAATTTCAGGCAGGGATTTGTAGCGACCGGGCAAGGACAGGATGTAATCCACCGCCGGGTCAGCGCCGGAGAAATAATCACGCGCTGAAAAGACCGCCGGAATATCCACCGGCTGATAGCGGCTCTTGTCGGCAGAGTTCGTCAGTTGCCAGTGAACCAAAGAAATATCAATCTGCAAGCGGCTGTGTTTCAAGTAAAACGTGCCTGCATCGCCATAACTGCTTCTCGGCGCGCCCGCCGGGTCGCCCACCAGAATCGTGTTCGTATGTTTGAGCATCAGGTCATAGAGCATCACGCCAGCGCTGTATGTTTTGCGCCCCGTGATGGTGAACAAGCGCCCCGGCTGTTCGAAGCGCGAGCTGCGGATGAATTTGTGGAGAAATGGAATCAACACCGAGCCGTCACCGCCAGAGTTGTATCGAATATCGAGAATGAATTTCTCGACCGCGTTTTCTTCGGCCACCTTGAACACGTGATCGTAAAACTCGTGAAACGAATGGAACTCGCCTCGGCCATCGGCGGTCACATGAGTCATGTGCAGGTAAATGGCTTTGTGCTCCGGCAGGAAGGCGTACCAGTACGCGCGGCGTGAACGCAGGTGCAGCGGCAAATGCGCTTGCTGCTTGAGGTCGCGTTTGCGCCATTCGCCGAGCGACGATTTCTCAAATCCGGCAACATAGCTGTCCATCATTTTGCTTGTGCCAGGCGGGAACATCTCGCCCCAGAAACGATGCTCCAGGCTGTAGGGCAGATTGACGGCGGCAATGGTTGTCTTGCCGGGCTGGCCGTCTATGCCCGCGACTTCCAGCGGCAACACTTCGGCTCGCTCGATAACGCGCAAGGCCGCCAGCGCGTCGCCGCTGCTCAAAAAGAACGTGTTCCACTCTCTGCCAAAATCGTTGTCGGCACTGAGCAGGTCGGCGGTCTTGTCAAACGCCGCTTCGGCAGAGGCGTTGCCGATTTTGAGGACTTTGCCTCCAATCAGCTCCTGATAACGTTTGTCCGCCGCCACGACATACAAGCCGTCGCTGAATTTGTAGAACGACACCGGAAACCAGTGATTAAAACCGTTCGGATCAACCGGGTGCAGCGTGGTGTGCCCGTCACGAATACCGCTGATCAGCTTCATCATTCGCACAATGATTTCATGATCGCTTAGTTTGGGAATGTCACGTTCGAGGGCGCGGCGCTGGGAATCGAACTGCGTTTTTGAAATCCGGCTGTAAGGATTCGGATGATGCTGTTCAAGCAGTAACGTCAGTTCGTTCAAATCCTCTTTCCACTGTGCCGCCGTCATCTGCGCCGGTGCGTTGGCGACAAACGCCATCCAGAAAACCAAAACGAAGATAGTCCTCATACCATTTCTCCAGGGCTCACTTTGGGCCGGGCATTTTGGTTGCGGGCTTGACCTTGTTGCCAGCAAAAGTCCTGATTGAAGATGTTGTAACTGTTTCGACCGGTGTCGGGCAGATAGATATACGCCAGCTTGCCCCCCGAAAGTTCCGTCACCCGACGGCGGTTCTCTTCGACGGCATTGAATTAGAATGGTTTGCATCCGCCGCGGGTCATCTATTAAAATCTTCGGTCTTTTGATCGGTGCGGCAATAGGGAATCTTTGCTAGCGCACTACGATTGACGCATCGCCCCGGACTTTTGCCGAAATGCATAGGCGAGCAAAAGAAGAGGGGCGTGAATATCGCGGGATTTTACTACGGAACAGAATAGTCCAGATCGATCCGGATGTGGCTGAATTTTTCAAAACTTCAGAAGCCGTCAATGAAGCGCTGCGCCGTGTGATGCGCGAGACGAAACAACCTTAATTCGACTTGCATACAAATCCCTGCCGTATTCGCGTGCGAGATCGGCGTCAATCTGTTTGTTGTCTGCCGAACTACGAAAAGACAATTGGGAATGTCTGATGAATGCCGGCTTTTACGGGCCTCCGGGCATTGCTGATCTATGAATAATCCGGTTTGGATTACCGACGTTCCAGGTCCTCCTTGATAAAAGCTACGACCCTGTCGGTAACTTGCCTGGCAGGCTCAAGCATAGCGTGTTCGTCGTCAAAAAAATCTTCGTCCCGCAGCATCTCCCGAAGATCCAGAAAGGGGGTGTCCCCCAACGCCTCGGTCAAAATCTTCAAGTAATAAGAGTAGAGTCCCTCATCATACAGATTCCGGCTCAGGGAGTTCTCTGGAAGGTTGACGACGTAGAGACGGATTCCGTTCCTTGTTGCCCGGTTCACCAGGTCACTAATCTGAAATCGGACCATCTCCTCATCGGCTCGGGCATTCCATTTATGGTCGTCATTCCACCCCGGATGTTCCAACAGTGTCAGCACTAAATCTCGATTCATCGGCTTAAGGTACTGGGTCAGGTAAGGAGAGCGGAATTCACGGAGCCAACGACGGAGTGCAGGGGCAATATCCTGCTCCCGGCTGAAAGACAAAATCACCGGCAGGTCCTTCTGGTTGATGGGACTTCGCATCTTCTCCATGGAAGGAAAGCTCTTCCGGGGGGCCATGGAGTACCCTATCCCCTCCAACGCCCTGTCGAGGAGAGCAGCTACCGCCGCCTGGTAGCGGGGTTTCTGTTTCTGAAGGGCGAATTTGAGGAAAGCGAAGGCTCCCTCGTACCATTGCTTGGGTCGCAGCAGCGACCCGTTTGGACTCGACCATCGATCGACATTGAACCTTGTGCTGTAGTTGTCGATGGAGAAGATGAGGGGCATAAAATCGAACCGATCCTTCACCGGACCAAACCGTCGGGGGATGTTGGCAACAAACCGAAGTTGAACCCCCAACACCAAAATCTCCGGCATCGCCTCCCGGCCGTATACCTTCTCCATATAATCGAGGGTCAGGAGGCAATCGTCGAGGGTCGCCGTACTGAGGGCGCCGTTGTATGCCTCTTTATCGGGGAAAGCCTCGTCAAATCGCTCATTGAGAAGAGATTCTCCGGCAGCGGATGGCCCCATGAGGAGGATGCGCCGTTTGCCAGGCCGATCCATTAATGCAGGGAGGAGATAACGGATCGGGTCCTCCCCGGCCTGATAAGGGTAGACATCTCTCCTCGCTTCGGCCCACCGGGTGATCCCCTGGAAGAAGAGGGAGGTCATTCCGTAAACGATTCCCGCCGTTACGAAAATGGCGACTGTCAGACGAAGTTTCCTAAAATCCCGTGTAAACAAAATCCATCTCCGTCGTGCCGAATAAGATGAGAAACGACATGAGAAACGCCACAGCCAGAAGCTTTAAAATTACCCGTATCGTCATAGACCAAGTATCCTTCGGAAGATGATAAAAGAGTCCTCTAAATTATGGTTGAAGAATACAAAGGCAAAGGCCACAGCATTAAAGGTGAGAAAGATGCCCACTCCTTTTCCCCAGAAAGTAGCGCGCCATTCTCTCACTCTTCTTCTCCCAAAACTTTGAACTGCCATGGTATTCCATGTGTGATAAATTACAAGAAAAAGGCCATGGCTGAGGCCAAAGAAGAGAAATGCCATGGTCGTCCCGTGCCAGAGACCGGAGACCAGCATGGTAACCAGAAGGCTCACGTTTAAAGAAACCAGGGGCCGGGAGAAAAATCCACCCGAAGAGAGAGTCTGCTTATAGAGGGGAGAGAAAACGTAATCAGTGAACCAGTGGGTGAGGGAGATGTGCTGGCGGAGCCAAAAGTCAGAAATATTTTTGGCAATAAATGGATTGTTGAAATTCTCAGGCGGCCGAACCCCGAAAAGGCTCCCCACCCCAATCATGATATCGCAGTACCCGGCGAAGTTGAGATAGAGAAAGAAGTAGAAAGCATAAATGCTCAACAGCAGTTGGCCCGAACTCATCTCGGCAATGGTCACCCCCGATGGGGATACAAAAGGGACCAGAAAATCGGCCAGAGCGTAAGCCTTGACACATCCCATCAAGATTCGCAACAGGGCGTCAAGGTAGGCCTCGAAGGTGAGTGGAATCGCCGCCTTCCTGCCATACCACTGTTCCCGGTAATCGTCGTACCGCTGGATCGGCCCCATCATGAAAGTAGTGAAATTGAGGAGGTAGTTGATAAATACCCAGAAATCGAAGGGGCCCAATGTCCTGCTTCGAGCCTCGATCATGACATGGATGATCTTGAAGAGAAGAAAGCTGAGGCCGGCGGCGGCCAGGACCTTTGTTTGCAGCGATTCGTGGAGAATCCATTTCAGGAACTCGTAGTTTCGCATGTAAACAAAAACCAGGACAATAGCCGGCAGCCCAATTCGGAAGGACCACTTGGGACTATTGAGAATAGAGTAGACCAATCCATACCCGAAGAGACAAAAAAGAAGGGTCGAGTAGAAATTGGTTCCCCCCTGGAGGAACCACCAGACAAAAAGGACATTGAGGGCAAGGAACACCCCCTGCTTCGCCATTCCCCTTAAGATCGACAGAAGAATGACGGCGGAGATTGCAAAAAGGATGAATAGTGGGGACAAAAGGGAAAATTGAAAGTTCATGCTAAAGCTTACGACGATTTATTTTCGATCAGCGCTGCCATCTCGCCGACGTTCGCCAGACTGACAACTTCGCCGGTATTAAAATGTATTCCAAAGGCCTGTTCAATAGCTACCAGGAGTTGAATGTGCATAAGCGAATCCCAATCTTCAATATCATCGGCTGTCGTTTCCGGACCAACAATAAGCTGGTCGTCATCAAATGTTTCCCGAAAGACCTTTGTTAATCTCTCCCAGATGTTGTTGGTATCCATACTCAGTAGTCCTCCACAAGCTCAATAGAAACGTCAAACGGTTTATAGCTTTCGACGTCCAAACACCAGCGCGTAGCGCCGTCCTGGTCCGTACCCACCCACTTGAAACCGAGCGCCTTGTAATGCTCGCGGACCAGGCCATTTTTTGGCGTCGGCCGGTATACACCGTACAGGCTCGTCACGCCTCGCGCACGTGCCTTTTCCACGACATAGTTGCACAGCAAATTTTCCACCCCGCGTTTGAGCACACGGCAGCTCATGAGCCATTCCTCGATGTGCAACTCGTCCCGCTCGTGACGGGCAAAGAACACACTGATGAGGCCATTATCACCAAATCGATCTGTCGCACGCACATAGGCTGTCAACACCTCTGAGTCGTGCATCAAATCCTCACACTGTGACCGACTCAGCCGCAGCGTCGTGAGATTGAATTGATTGCTCTTGTTGATAAGCTGGGTTATACGGTCCAGGTGCAGATCCTCAAAAGGCCGAATCACCGCCTTCTGCGCAAGCGAGGCCAGGTAGCTGGCATAGTCAGTCGCCGATTCACGTAACTTTTCTCTTTGAGTATTTTCCTTATATTGTTGGGTCCGCTGATGATCCTCAGCACTGAGCGCCGTGCTCTCAAACCAGCCGGCCTCATCAAGTAAGCGGGGATAGTCAGCGGGATCATTGGAGAGCTCCACCACCTTCACTTCCGGCAACCTCTGCCGCACGTGTTCACGTTCGGCCGGATTGTCGTCAACAAACACAAGTGCGTTGATACCGATGTTCAGCTCACTGGCGATTTCACGCAGATTATCCGGCTTGGGTTTCCAGTTTGCCTTGAAGGAGACGAAATCCTCGCGTTTGAGGATCATTTCGGGATGTTTCAGGAAGGGCGCAAGGGCGTTTGCTTCTTCGTTCTTACTGCAGACTGCGAGCAGGACCCCACGCTGCTTGAGCCTTAGTACATATTCCTGGAAGACCTTGAAGGCTTCACCAACAGCGTCCCCCTCTCCAATCGCGATGCCTTCCAGCCCATCATCACCCACGACCCCACCCCAAAGCGTGTTATCAAGGTCCAGGACGAGGCACTTCGCCGTGGAGCCAAATAGAGCCCCAACGATGCGCGCCGTGTTGACCACATATGGCACCAGGCACTGAAACGAAACCGGCTGCCTGGCATGGAACCAGTAACGCGGGTCAAACCACTGCGTCACCCCATAGTGGGCTGCAAGCCCCTCAACGTCATTGATGTGGACGTAAGCGGGGGCCCGGTCTCCCAACGTAAGGTTCAATCGGCGCAGGAAGTTATTGGCTTCCCATGGCAGTTTAGTACCCAGATTTCCCAGTGGACGCGTTGGGAGTGGATGGAAATTGTTCAGAATGATCTCGCATTGGGTATGCTGATGGAGCTGCGCACAGAGAGCCAGCCAGTACTCACACACCTCCTCAACCACCTGTTGCACGTCGTCTCGACTATCTCCGGGCTCCGGCCACCTTGGCAGATTTGCAGGGGTAGTCACCACAACAGCGACCTCCGGCCGAAACGCGACCGTGGCACTCGAAGCGTCCAGCATCTCTGACGCAAATGTATTGTATGCAGACCGGTACATCTCACAACCAAATCCCACCGCTTCCAAGGCGAGCTCCAGCGGTGCCTGCAACATTTCGGTACCGGCTCCGCCGAGCAGTGCCACCTTTACCGTCTTGGTAGATGCCAGCCCTGGGGCCTTGCCTGCAAGACGCTGCCGCCACCGGCACAGCGAGGCAAAGGCGGGATAATCTCTGACATACCGCGCTTGCTCCAGTACGGTATGATGCGCCTCGCTATAGTGCCCTGCCTTAAAGAGAGCTTTGACTACTTCTATATTTGGCCTTTCGCTCATAACATCTGCGCCCTTCCCATCCGAACCACCCAGTCTCGAACCACTGGAGAAGCCTTCATTGCTTTCCATCCTCTCAAGTTTTTGAGCCTCTGGGAATCCCGGGGCTGTTCATGGTCAAAATTTCTGTCTTTTCAATTGCCAAAGCGGTTACATGATTAATAATAAACGTGAAGTGAATTGTCCTGTGAATCAGATTCTATGCGGGGTCGGCGATATCGAGAGGCTTAAGCAAATCACGTAACTCATTGAAAATAAAGAATGGCGGCGCGGCGACTCGAACGCCGGACCTAGGGGTTATGAATCCCTCGCTCTAACCAGCTGAGCTACGCCGCCATACCCGTTTTTTCTCTGGCTGAGAGTAATTGACCGCTTCCCTGACCATCCCTTCCAGGGCCCGTCAAAGAAGGTGGAAAGAGTAACACAAGCCATACTTTTGAGCCAGAGGCTCGTGAAAATATTTTCATTCTCCAGGATCAGGATTCGACAACGGAGTGTCCTGGCAGAGGGAGCGATTCAGGCGGGAGAGCGGAGGCGACTACGGACTGAAGCCGATCGGCGTATGCAAGCAGATGCTCCTTCTCGCGCGACTTTATCTCGGAGTCGGTCATTTCGATCGGCGGGTGATAGACGATCCGCAATTTGTAGGGACGCGGAAAAGTGTGATGCGGAGCGAAGGCGTCGTATCCGCCGATGATCGTGACAGGGACTACCGGAACGCGGGTTTCGATGGCGAGGCGGACTACGCCGGGCTTGAAAGGCATGAGCCTGCCGGTTTTAGTGCGTGCGCCTTCGGGAAAGATGACCAGGCTGCCACCCGATCTCAGATGTTCCAGTGAGTGGCGCAGAGCATGCCGGTCGCCCTGATTGAGCTTGACCGGAAAGGCCCCGTAATACCTCATCAATGAGCCGAGCAAAGGGAGTTTCGTCATGCGGTCCCATGTCATGTAGCGCATCGGCCGCGTAATCGGCGCCGAGACCCAGAACGGGTCCAGATAACTGACGTGGTTGGGCGCCATGATCATCGGCCCGTCGACAGGGACATGCTCAAGCCCGCGATATTCGATCCGGAAATATATCCGGCAGATCGTCACAACTATCAGCCGTGTAAACTGGAAGACGATGTCATTGTCCATGATCAGTTGAAAGTTAAAAGTCGAAAGTTGAAAGATGAAAGTGGGGTCTGATGTCTGACAGGTATTTTGAAACAAGATTGAGCATTGAATGAGTGTACAGACTTTCAACTTTCAACATTCATCTTTTAACTCATAAATTTCCTTTCTTCATCTCCCCCGCCAGATAATCGGTTGCGCGCCAGGCGAGAGCCAGGATCGTGAGAGTAGGATTCTTTTCAGTAGCCGACGGGAATGCGCTGCCATCGACTACGAAGAGATTTTTGACCGTATGCATCTGGCAGAAACCGTTGAGAGCGCTCGTCTTCGGATCAGCTCCCATGCGGCAGGTTCCGTGCTCGTGGATCGCATTGCCGGGCGTATCGTAATCGCCACGATTTATTTCGAAGATTTCAGCCTTCGCTTCGTGAAGGATTCGCTCGACGGTGTCATACATTTCGTCGACCATCTTCATCTCGTTATCGCCGTATTTGAAGATGATGCGGGGGAGAGGGACGCCGTAGTCATCAACTCTATTCTCGTCGACTTCGACGCGGTTTTCGGGCACCGGGACGACTTCGCCGTACGGGTGCAGTTCGACCCAGGAAGGGTAGCGTTTTTTGACATCGTGTTTGAAGCCGGGGCCGAAGCCGGGCAGGCCTTTGGCCCAGCCGGCGCCGGCCTGGCAGCCGATACCCCAGAACTGCATGCCGTAACCGCGAGCGTAATCGCGCCTGCGACCGTCGCGGTGATTGAAGCGCGGCATGTAGATGTGTTCGCCGCCGATGCCATCGTCGTTGGTTGTCTCGCGGCCGTATAGTTCGGGGAGGAAAGCTCTGGCGTGAAACCGCACCTGTTCGGTGAGGTATTTACCGATGACGCCGGAGGTGTTTCCGATCCCTGTCGGATAGAGATTCGATTTCGAGTTGAGCAGGATGCGAGTCGAATCGATGCATGAGGCGCCGAGCACGACCACGCGGGCGCGGACCTGGAACTCCCGTTTCGTTTTACGGTCGAAATATTGAACGCCGCTCGCCCTGCCCTCTTTGTCGGCAAGGATGCGAGCGACGACGGCATTCGATCGGATTTCAAGGCGGCCTGTCTCGAGGGCGAGTGGGATGAGATGATCGGCTGAATTGAAAAAGCTGCCGGTATCGCATCCGCTGCCGCATCTGCCGCAATAATGGCATGCGGGCCAGCCGTCTTTCGGTTTTGTCAGGACAGCGCGGCGGCCTGAAACGACGCTGATGCCGGCCTGTGATGCGGCTTTTTTGAGCAGGACCTCGCCGCAGCGCGGAGCGGGCGGAGGCAGATGAAACTCGCTGCCGGGCAGAACGTCCTGGTCGTCGTTTCCGCCATTGACGCCGATCAATTGATCCACCTTGTCGTAATAGGGTTTGATATCCCTGTACTCGAAAGGCCATGGGATGCCATATCCGTCATTGACCTTGAAGTCTACATCGCCGTAGCGCAGGCTGACGCGGCCCCAGACATTGGTCTTTCCCCCAATCCCCCAGACTCGAACGAGTTTAAACGGCTGGTCGGGCGGAGTCAGATAAGGCTGTTCTTTTTCGCTGAGATAGAAGTTCGGGGGACGGTCTCCGCGGGCGCGCCGTTCACGGGCTTCGTAAGGCAGGACATGCGTCCAGAAAGAAGCCCGGTCGAATTTGCCCCCGGCATCGAGCAGGAGGACATTGACGCCCTGACGCGTCAGGTTCCATGCGGCCATCCCCCCGGATGCGCCTGATCCGATGACGACGGCGTCATAAATTTTGGACTGCTTCCTGATCTGCATCCGGCCTCCTGATATCTGCAAAGCCATGATTATCGAGTGAGCGTGAATCCTAACACAACGGAACGGGAGCGACACGGAAGGTGAGCGTCTGCGAGCGTCTCCCATAAATAAAAAAATCGACCGAAACAGCTTTACGATTTCGATATTTTCCATTCAAATAAAGAGGTCAGAAATCATAAAATCTAATTCTTATCCACAGGCGCAGTTATGGGTGAACATAATGTCTCGTCCGAGCAGGATGCGGCCAGAACGCAAGCCTTCATGAAGGCTTTGTTGGCGGATCTTGGCGCGCTTCAGGTCATGCTGGATACAGGCCGGATCGAGAGTGGGGTGAATCGCATCGGCGCGGAGCAGGAGATGTTCCTGATCGACAAGTCGATGCGCCCGGCCTCGATCGCGATGAAAGTGCTTGAACGCGCTCAAGAGAGCCGTCTGACGACCGAAATCGGTCTGTTCAACCTCGAAGCCAATCTATCCCCGCGGGAAATCAGCGGTTCCGGCCTCTGTCAGATGGAGCAGGAGATCGAGGAACTGCTCAAGATAACGCGCAAAGTCGCACGGGAAAATGACGCGGAGGTGCTGCTCTGCGGAATACTGCCGACTCTTCTGCAATCCGACCTGAGCCTGGACAACATCACACCGAATCCAAGGTATTACGAATTGAACCGAGCCATGCAGCAATTGCGAGGCGAGGCGTTCAATGTGCATATCAAGGGGCTCGACGAGATGAACCTGACGCATGACAACGTCATGCTCGAGTCCTGTTGCGCGAGTTTTCAGATACATCTGCAGGTCGGACCCGAGGAGTTCGCCCGGCTATACAATCTGGCTCAGGCGATTTCGGCCCCGATACTGGCCGCCGCCACCAACTCTCCGCTGCTCCTCGGGCACAGGCTGTGGCATGAAACACGGATCGCGCTCTTCCAGTTCTCGACTGATGACAGATCGAGTGCGCGCCAGATCCGCAATCATCCGTCCCGTGTGAGCTTCGGCGAAGGATGGATCAGGAATTCGGTCATCGAGATCTTCCGTGAAGAGATCGCGAGATTTCGAATCATGCTGACCAGGCAGATCGACGAAGATCCGTTCGAGGTGCTCAATCGGGGCGATCTGCCCGACCTCGGGGCGCTGCGGCTGCACAACGGCACGATCTGGCGATGGAATCGACCGTGTTACGGGGTTTCGAACGGGATCGCTCATCTTCGCATCGAACACAGGCCGCTGCCATCGGGGCCGACGGTCATCGACGAGATGGCGAATGCCGCATTCTTCTACGGGCTCATGGCTGCGTTGAGCTGCGAATTCGGCGATATCGACAGACGCATGACTTTCGACGAAGCCAAGAACAACTTCATCTCAGCCGCCAGGCTGGGGCTCAATGCACAGATGACATGGGTGGACGGTCATTTCGGTCCGGTTTCGACATTGATTCTCGACCACCTGTTGCCCCTCGCGCGTGAGGGATTGAAGAGCAAGGGTGTCGATACTGAAGTCATCAACCGTTATCTGGATGTTATGCAAGAGCGCGTAGAACGCAATCAAACTGGATCGCTCTGGTCGCTGCGTTCGGTTGCGGCCATGACCGGCGGTGAATCACGCGAGTTTCATCAACGAGCGATTGTCGAATGCATGCTGGAAAACCAGCTTTCCGGGAACCCTGTTCACGAATGGGAGCCGGCCACGATGTCTAAATGCAGTACCTGGAGTAAAACGCATCAGATAGTCCGGCAGTTTATGTCGACGGATCTTTTTACACTTCATCCGGACGATCTGGTCGATCTGGCAGCAAGCGTCATGGACTGGCGTCATATCAGACATGTTCCGGTCGAAGACGATGCAGGCAGTCTGGTCGGTCTGATATCGCATCGCGATATGTTGCGCATGATGGCTCAGGGGATGCTCAACCGCACGACCGGTCACGTCGCCGTCAAAGAGATCATGAAACAGGATCTTGTAACAATCGCGCCTGATACTCCAACGATCGAGGCGCTCAGAATCATGCAGCAGAAAAGGGTTGGCTGCCTGCCGGTCGTTCAGGAGGGTCGTCTGGTCGGACTCGTGACAGCCTATGACTTCCTCTCCCTCTCTGCCGAGATAATTGAAAAGGAGCTCGATAAAAAGGGCGATCAATGAATTGCATGACCTCGCTTGATTCGGAGTGTTCCTTCCTATTAGTATCATTTCGCTGTTATGAAATCTTCCCGAACCCGAATTTGGAAATTATCGCCGGAGGTAAACTTGTGGCTTATTCAGAATTATTGATCAAACCGATGCGGGAAGATCTGACCGAACTCGGAATCGAAGAAACACGATCGCCGGAAGAGGTAGATGCCGCGATACAGGGAGCGACCGGAACAGTCATGGTCGTAGTCAATTCGGTATGCGGATGCGCGGCCGGCAAGGCCCGTCCCGGAGTCGGACTGGCGCTCCAGAACAAAGTGACGCCGGAGAAGGTGATCACTGTCTTCGCGGGCGCCGACATCGATGCGACCGAGCGTGCGCGCGGTTACTTCAAGGGCTATCCGCCGTCATCGCCCTGCATCGCGCTGCTGCAGAATGGCCGTGTTGTCTATATGATGGAGCGCTATCAGATCGAAGGACGTGACGCTCACGAGATCGGCGCCGAACTGAGCAGGGCGTTCGATCGGTTCTGCGACAAATCCGCTCAGCCCGCCGCAACCGGTGATTGAGCAAGAGATGAAGCGATAGTTCGCTCAGACGAGTTCGGAGAGCATGGTAAAGCGCTGAGTTGCTTCGAGGTTGTGCATTGCCATGCCGATCGCCCTGGTTGATCCGATCAGGACTGCGGTCTTTTTGGCGCGTGTCAGGGCGGTATAGAGCAGGTTGCGGCTGAGCATGAGATAGTGCTGCGGGTGGAGTGGAAGGACGACGGCCGGATATTCCGAACCCTGCGACTTATGCACTGTGACAGCGAAGCCGTGGCCCAGTTCCAGCAGATCGGCGTAATCATAAACGACCTGACGGTCCTGAAACCTCACCATAACCAGTTGATCGATCCGGTCGATTCTTTCGACGGTTCCCATATCCCCGTTAAAAACATCGAGTTTGTAATTATTCACTTTTTGGATGACGCGGTCGCCTTCGCGCAGCATGCGGTTGCCGCGTGAGAGTTCATTCTTCCCTTCCCCTGGCGGATTGAGCGCCGCCTGCAGCACATCATTTAAATGACTGGTTCCGACACGTCCGCGGTTCATCGGGCAAAGAACCTGGATATCTGTCCGCGGGTCGTAACCGAACCGGCGAGGAAGACTGCCGGCCACCGATTTTACGATCAGATCGACGACCTGATCAGGTTCATCCGCTTCAATGAAGTAACAGTCAGTAGTTTGCTCTCCGGGTGTGATGAGTTGAGGGAAGTCTCCGCGATTGATGCGGTGGGCATTACGAATGATGAGGCTCTCGGCAGCCTGGCGAAAGATCTGGGTCAGCCTGACGACAGGCAGCGCGCCGGATTCGATGAGGTCCCTGAGCACCGCTCCCGGGCCGACCGAAGGCAATTGATCGACGTCCCCGACCAGGATGAGCTGGGATTCGGGCGAGACAGCTTTGAGCAGACTGTTTGCGAGCACGACATCTATCATCGATGATTCGTCGATGATCGTCGCATCAGCATCGAGCGGGGCGTTCTCGTCCCGTTTGAATGCCATTCGCGAAGGATCGAATTCCAGGAGGCGATGGATGGTTTTAGCTTCCCGGCCGGCAACCTCCGCCAGGCGCTGCGCTGCCCGTCCCGTCGGGCTGGCAAGGGCTACGGATTTACCCATCGCCAGAAAAAGCCCGACCATCGTTCGCAGCGTCGTTGTCTTCCCCGTGCCGGGGCCGCCGGTCAAAATCATGATTCGCTCACGAGCGGCCATGCGGATGGCATCCTGCTGCTCGTCGGATAGTTCGATCCCATGCCTCTCAGTGTATCGTTCGAGCCAGCGGTCAACGCGCCCTTCGTCGACGTGGACATGTCGTTCGCGTAAAACCTTCAGGCGGCGGGCGAGACTTCGCTCGGCCTGCCAGATGGCCGGCGCATAGATCGATTCGCCTTCCCCCTCGCCTTTCTTGAGCGAGCCTTCAGATATCATCATGCCAAGCACGGCGGCGATCTTCCCGTCATCCTCGATCTCGAGGGCTTTCTTCGCTCGTTCGATCAGCTCCGGCGCAGGCAGGTAACAATGTCCCTCATCTGTGGCTTCGAAAAGTACGAACTTCAGTCCCGCACGCAACCGCTCTTCGGAATCGGCGGCAATTCCCAGATGGCGGGCTATCTGATCGGCGGTTCGAAAGCCGATTCCATAAACATCCTCGGCCAGACGGTAAGGGGTCTTTTCGACAACCGAGATCGCATCATTGCCGTATTGCTTGTAGATTTTGACGGCGTAATGCGTCGAGACTCCGTGGCTTTGCAGAAAGAGCATGACCTCTTTGATGGCGCGCTGCTCATCCCAGGCTTGCTGGATCATATCAACGCGTTTGCGGGCAATCCCCTTGACCTCGCTCAGTCGCGAGATGTCCTGTTCGATAACATCCAGCGTACGATCGCCGAAATGTTCGACGATCCGCCGCGCAGTGACTGGTCCGACACCCTTGATCAGCCCTGATCCGAGATATTTCTGAATGCCGGCGATCGTTGCCGGGCGGACGACCGAATAATCCGTTGCCTTGAATTGATCTCCGTACTGAGGGTGCGACGTCCACCAGCCAGTCACTTTCAGGCTTTCTCCTGGAGAGATGGTCGAGAAATTCCCCGTGACAGTGACCGGGTCGCGAAACCCCTGAGCCAGAAAACGCAGGACCGAATATCCATTCTGTTCATTGTGGTATGTCACGCGATCGACCGATCCGGTGATGGTCTGCGGCGTCGCTGATGACAACGATCCTCCAAACAGATTTTCCTGGTCTTTTTCGGCCATGTTTGAGAATAAGTAGTCTGTAACTTAAGTTTCTTGTATTTAAGACGCGAAGCGGGCCAAAGGGTTTAATCGCCAAGGCGCGAAGAAGCGCAAGAATTTAATCGCAAAGGCCGCAAAGGGGCAAAATTGATTGTGCGTTGTGTCGGAATGGTATTACGCGAATGGGCAATAATCCGGCAAATTCATATCCTGGGTTGAAATGCACTCTTTGCGTCCTTGGCGATTGAAATTCTTAAGACTTAGATTCCAGATAATTTAGTTACCAGCATCCAGTTTCCAGTAAATTACTCACAAGTTTTGTTTCAAGTCCGCAGGAAAATATAAATTCGTTGCTCGTCATCCACTGGAAACTGGAAACTTTTTCCACTGGAAACGTCTTCTCATGGAAACTAATCACGCTTTTCACCGTCGCCGGGCTTGAGCATCGTAATTATAGTTTGATCGATCTGAAAAACTGCAAGAATCTTCAAATTCGTCAACATTATTCGCGGCCAGCCAACAAAACAATCTGATAAACCATAGCAATTTCATACTTTTCCGTCATGGAACGGAGCTTGCCCCTATCTGGGTGTCAATATCGAGTAATCGATTGGAGACGGATCCAATCGAGAAGTACGAGAAGCCACATGCATAGCGAGCCGTGTGGAAATGTTTCTGGAGAAATGAAATTGAACGCCGCAAGCATGACAGCGGCGATGAAGATCAGGAAGGAGCAAATAAATGAACAAATTGAGAAGGAGCGGGCTGCAGGCGCTGACGGCGATTATCATGCTGTCAGGCCTGGTCTTTGCCCAATCATTCAACGCCACGGTGAGCGGTACGATCAAAGACCAGACCGGGGCGGTGATCGCAGGATCGAAGGTCACATTGATCGATCTTTCGACTCTCCGGGAAGTTGCAACGACAACTAACGAACAGGGATTCTACCTGTTCAATGACGTGCGTCCCGGGCATTACAAGATCAGCGCGGAGCGTGAAGGGTTCACGCGTGTCGAAGTGACTGACGTGCAGGTCAATGTCTCGACGCCGGCGACCGTCAACCTCGAGCTGCGGCCGGGCCAGATAGCCGAGATTATCACCACTTCGGCGTCGGATGTGCAATCTGTCGTGAACACCGAAAATGCGACGCTGCAAACAACCGTCCTCGAGCGTCAAATCAACGACCTGCCGCTCAACGGCAGAAACCCGCTCTCTCTGGCAGGATTGCAGGCCGGGGTCAACACCAGCGGCAGCAACCGCACCGCATCGGTCAACGGGACACGCGGAACATTCACAAATCTGACCTGGGACGGCATCAATATTAATGACAACTTTATTCGAACGGACAGTTTTTTCGGGACAGCGGCGCCGAGCGTAGTCAGCGTCTCTGAGTATACGCTGACGACTCAGAACGGCGGCCCGAACGATGGGCTTGGCGTTGCACAGGTGAAGCTCGTCACTCCGCGCGGTTCGACCGAATACCACGGCAATCTCTTCGAATTCCATCGCAACGATGCCATGGATGCCAATTCATTCTTCAACAATGCGGCCGGCATCGAGAAAGAGAAGCTGATTCAAAACCAGTTCGGGATCGGCATCGGTGGTCCGGTCAAACTGCCGAAGAAGCTCTTCGGCCCGCTCGGGTTCGATTCGAACAAGCTCTTCTTTTACGGATATTATGAAGGCACGCGGATTCGAACAGATACCAGCGTTCTGAGAACCGTGCTGACGAACAGCGCGCGGCAGGGCAACTACACATACCGGCGATCGGACAACGGGCAATTTCAAACGGTCAACCTGGCTGGTTTGGGCGGACTGCCGATCGACCCCAAAGTGCAGGGCCTGATCGGAACCACTCCGCTGCCCAACGACCTGACGAATGCAGACATCACATCCGATCCGGCGCTGGCGAACACGGCCGGGTTCCGTTTCAACAGTCCGACGGGAGCCGACAGCGATTTATGGGGATTCCGCATCGATTACGATGCGACATCGAGGCATCGTTTCGAGGCAATCTATAGCCGTTTCACCTTCATTTTTCCGAACAGCGGGAACGAGCCGTTTCCGGGCCGGCCCGGTGACGGTCAGTCATCAGCCCGACCACGCGGATCATTCGCCTGGAACTGGACTCCGACCGACACGCTCAACAATGAACTGCGATTCGGTTTCAACAATTACAACGTCAGCTTCTTCACCAACGAACCGTTCGCGGACGGCTATCAACTGACCTTTCCAATCATCAGCGACCCGGTCGACAATCAGCTGCCTCAGGGGCGGCTGGCTGAAAACTATGAATTGATCGACAACGCGAACTGGATGAAGGGCCGGCACCAGATCAGATTCGGCGGGATGTATCGCCGTGTCTATATCGAACCGACCAACGCGGGAGGAACGCTGCCGCTCTACACTATCGGATTCAACACCACAGGGAACGTCAATCCGCTGGCAAGAGGGCTCTTCCCCGGAGGCATTTCGACCAACGATTTCAACCGTGCGAGCAGTTTTCTGGCGATTCTGTCAGGCGCGATCAGCCAGATCGATCAGAGCTTCTTCGCCACCAGCCGGACTTCAGGGTACGTGGCAGGAGCGCCCGAAAGACAGCAATTCCAGTATTCGGCCATTTCCGGTTACGTGGGCGACACATGGCGAGCTCATCAGAGGCTGACGCTCAATCTCGGCCTGCGATACGAATACATCACAGTGCCGAAGGAAAGGAACGGTCTGGCGCTGCTGCCGCGCGCGCGCGGGCTCGATGCGCTGCTGGACCCGAACGCCACGCTCGATTTCGCGAGCGGAGACACAGACAGGCCGTTTTTCAATAACGATTACGACAACTTCGCGCCGAGCATCAGCCTGGCGTGGGATCCGTTCGGCGACGGCAGAACATCGGTCAGAGCGGGGTATTCGATCAATTATGTAATTGACAACAACATCTCGACGATCCTCAACGCCGCGGTACGAGGCAATGACGGACTGCAGGCCAATGCGTCGGTGCTCAATCCCTCGGGAACTGTCAGCGGCGGCGGCATTCAGCCGGTTCCTGTGCCGGCGTTCCTGATACCGAGGCAGATCGCCGACAATCTGGCCATCGATTTCGAAACGGCGCTCTTCACATTCGAGCCGGACCTGCAGACGCCCTATGTCCAGCAGTGGAATTTTGGCGTCGAACGTGAACTCTTCCGCGACACGATCATCGAAGCCAGATACGTCGGCAATCGCGGAGTCAAACTGACGCGCGGGGTCGACATCAATCAGGTCAGGATCTTCGACAACGGTTTCCTCGATGACTTCCAGCGCGCCGAACGCAACCTGGCGGCCAACGGCAATCCCGGCATCGGCGAACCACTGCAGATCTTCCCGAAACTCGGGCTGGCAGGACTGATCACCAATCCGACCATCCTCAACCTGATCGCTCAGGGTCAGGTCGGAGAACTGGCCAGAATCTATGTCATCAATCGCGACCTGTTTCTGACCCCGGGAGAATTCGGATCAGAGCTCGGAGCCGAATATTTTCTGAGGGCGAATCCTAACGCTTTCGTGGCCGATTACGTCGGAAACGGCGCGTATTCGAACTATCACGCCCTGCAGACAGAGATTCGACGCCGGTTGCGCAACGGGCTCTATTTCCAGGCCAATTACACCTTCGGCAAGGCGTTCAGCGATTACGAAGGATCGCAGACCAACTTCTCCGGCCTGCTCGATCTGGGATCGACCAACGCCGTCGAAAAACAGCGCATTGCCGATGACATCACGCACGTTTTCAAGGCGAATGCGATCTATGAACTGCCGTTCGGCCCCGGGAAATACTTCCTGGATCGCGGCGGTGTGGTCGGAAAGATCGCTGGCGGCTGGAGCTTCAATCCGATTCTGCGCTGGCAGTCGGGCGAGCCGATCTCGATCGTCTCTGCCCGCGGGACGCTCAATCGTGCCGGACGATCAACGAAGAACAGCGTCGTGACTTCGCTTTCGGTGAGCGATCTGCAGAAGCGGACCGGCCTGTTCAGGGATTCGCAGGGTCGACCTTTGATCTTCGATCCGAGCCTGATCGGAGCCGACGGACGCGCCAATACGCAGTTCTTTCAGAATCCGACATCAGGAACTCTGGGAACGCTGCAATTGACGCCTGTCAGCGGCCCGGGAAGGTTTGACCTTGACGTCAGCCTGATCAAGCGGACGGCACTGACCGAACGGGCCAACCTCGAGTTCCGTGTCGAGGCGTTCAACTTACTGAACAAGACCAACTTTGATGTCGGTCAGGCGCAAAACATCAACAATACGACCTTCGGCCGCATCACGACGACCTTTGCGCCGCGCGTCATGCAGGTCGCTGCGAGGATCAACTTCTGACCATAACGCATGGAGTACCGCCTTCAGGCGGGTAGTTCATTTGTGAAAAGCAAAAGCCCGCCTGAAGGCGGTACTCCATGCTGTCCTTGACATCCCTATTCCCTGCCCATAGGCTATCCGGTGCTGTATCATCATCCTATACCGGAGAAAACTTCGTGCCCTTCTTTTTTGACCTGTCTTCTCTCATTCCGACGATTGAGCGCAATCCGTTCGAGCCGGTTTTGGTGCCCGACGTCATCTCTGAAGAGATCCCTCCGGAAGAGACAGAGGCTGTCGAGATCATAGATACCGGACTGCCGATCCCGACGCACTATGATTTCGATCTCATGCGTGCGATGGTGCAGGATCCGTTTCGGCTCTTCGTCTACTGGCAACTCAGGGATGACCCGTTCGAGCGATTGAGAAAGATCTTCCCTAAGGAGCAGGGCGATGGATTTCACACGGTTCTCAAGTTGATCGACGAGACGAACAATATCGCGGTCTTCTTTAACGCGGCGTTCTCGCGCGAATACTGGTTCAGCGTTTTTCCTGATCGCAGGTATCGTGTCGAGATGGGACTGCGTTCAGAGCGGCAGGGATTTATCAGGCTGCTCAGCTCGCAATCGGTCACGACACCGCGCGGAGGCCCGTCTGACCAGGTCGCTCCGGACCCGGAATACAAAATCACGGCCGACGAATACATCGAAGTGATCAGAGAAAGCCATTTGATTCCAGAGCGTGCGTTCACTCTGGACGCGCTGCTGCCGGGCGGCGGCGGGGATGTTCCGCCCGAAGCAAGAAACGCTGTCTGGGAACAGCTGCCACCGTCATTTCGCCGGTTGATGAAGGCGATTGTCGATATTCAGGCCGGACGCGATTTCGACAAATGGTGGGAGCGCCTGAGCCACGAAGAGCTTTCGGGAGTGGTCCGCGAGTTCCTCGATATCATCCGGCAGATGGGTGACGGCGAACTCGGCTACATTCTGCTTCTGAGATATCTGCCGGAGCTGCTGCGCCGCGCGATCCGAGACGAATACCAGACAGAAGGCCAACGTGAACTGCAGATTGACAAACCCATCCTGCTTTATCTGGCGGAGCGCCTTGGACAGACGGCCTCGGAGATGCAACCAGCACAGCCTTTCGAAAGTGCAGGCGGCCCCGGCGAAGAGGGCCCGTCGCCGCTCGAAATCTCGCAGGGACAGTGGCTGCCAAGCATGAGGCGATGAGCCTTCAACCCGGCATCCAACTTCTTTTTTTAACATGACCGGGAATCTTTATGGCTATTGGTTATCTTAGCTTAGTGCTCCACGCGCACCTGCCGTTTGTGCGCCATCCCGAATATCCCGACTTTCTCGAAGAAGACTGGCTCTATGAAGCGATCAGCGAGACATATATTCCGCTGCTCATGGCATTCAACCACCTGCGCGATGAAGGGGTGAAGTTTCGGTTGACGATGTCGATGACGCCTCCTTTGTGCGAGATGTTGAGCGACCAGCTGCTGCAGGAGCGTTATGTCAGGCACATCGAGAAGCTCTGTGAACTGGCAGATAAAGAGGTTGAGCGGACGCGGAAAGAGGCGCCGAACTTTCACTCGGCGGCGCTCATGTACCGGCGTCATTTCAATGAATGCCGTGAAATCTTCGATGGAAGGTACAAACGCAATATCATCGAAGGGTTCCGTGATCTGCAGGATTCGGGACACCTCGAAATCATCACCTGCTGCGCGACGCATGGCTTTCTGCCGCTCATGTCGAACGAGACCGCCAAGCGGGCCCAGATACAGATCGCGCGAGCGAATTACATCAAGCATTTCCACCGGCCTCCGCGTGGTATCTGGCTGGCTGAATGCGCCTTCAATCCGGGCGATGACGCGTATTTGCAGGAAGCCGGCATTCGCTTTTTCATCAGTGACGCACACGCGATTCTGTATGGATCTCCAAGGCCGCGACGGGGAATCTATGCCCCGGTGATCACTCCACACGATGTGGCGGTCTTTGCCAGGGATACCGAGACGAGCGAGCAGGTCTGGAGCTCAGAGATCGGGTATCCCGGAGATCCGAATTACCGCGAATTCTACAGGGATCTCGGATACGACGCGCAGGATTTCGATTACATCAAGCCATACCTGCATGATGACGGCGTGCGGCGCAATGTCGGAATAAAATATCATCGGATAACGGGGAAGGTTCCGCTCCACGAAAAGGAGCCGTACGTGCCCGAGTGGGCGACCGAACGGGCGGCCTCGCACGCAACCAATTTCATGCACAACCGGATTGCTCAGGCCCGGCATCTTCACGGGACTCTGGGACGAGCGCCGATGATCGTTGCGCCATACGATGCCGAGCTTTTCGGCCACTGGTGGTTCGAAGGACCCCAATTCCTCTTCTACCTCTTCAAAAACCTGCATTACGATCAGAATGATATACTGCCGATATCGCCGGCCGACTACGAGGGAATACATCCCGACAACCAGCAGCAGACGCCGTCGGCATCTTCGTGGGGCGCTGAAGGGTACAATCGAGTCTGGATCAACGGACAGACCGACTGGATGTATATGCACCAGCACGCGGCCGAGCGGCGAATGGTCGAGCTTGCCGAGCGGTACCCGAACGCTGACGGCCTTATTCTGAGGGCGCTCAATCAGGCGGTCCGTGAGCTGCTGCTTGCCCAAAGCTCCGACTGGGCCTTCATCATCACGACCGGCACCATGGTCCAATACGCGGTCAAACGCTTCAAAGACCACATCCACAGGTTCACAAAATTATACGAAATGCTTACGGCCGGAACGGTTGATGAACCCTGGCTGGTCGATGTCGAACGACGCGACACGATTTTCCAGGAGATCGATTACAGGGTGTATTATCCGAGTAGAAAGTAAAAAGTTGAAAGTTGAAAGTTGTTTTTGAAAACCTGCCTCACGTTGATATGTGAGTAAATTCATCAGCAACGCCTTTTCTACTTTTTACTTTCTACTTTCTACTTTTTACTTCCATGTTCTGCATTCACTGCGGCAAAGAGAATCCGGACGAATCCACTTACTGCATCAAATGCGGAGAGAGGGTGGTGACGGGATCCGGCGTGAGCAATCGGATGCTCATTCTTGCCGGGTCTGCCGCGGCGGTATCCATTCTATTTGGTGTAATCAGCCTGTTCGGGGATCAGATGAAATCTCGCCAGGCAACACCATCGAGGGTAGCTGCCTCGCCTTCTCCGATCGCCAGTCCGACGCAGCCGGTGACCGAGGTCGAAATGATCCCGGCCGAAGACGGCTCATCGGATTCGGGCCCTCACAATATCGTCAGCGAAACTATCAGGATCGAACCGAAATCATTTCGGGCAATTCGGTTCATGGTCGAACCGCGTCCGGGCACTGCGCGGCTTTCCGGCGAAGTCGTCGCTGCCGGCGGAGGCCGCGACGACATCTATTTATTAATACTGGATGATGCGGGGCTTCAAGATTACCGTCATAAAAGTGGATATTCAACGTATCTTGAGACGCGCGTGACCGATAGGAAGCAAGTCTCGGTGACACTGCCCGCGGGATCATATCACGTCGTCTTCAGTAACACGCACGCGCGATTTTATCCGAAACGCGTGAGGGCGGATTTGAAGCTGAGTTATGAATAGTCCGGGCACTGGAATACCGTCGAAACGGATATTCATTGAATCATCCTTCTCGATCGAGCGGCGAATATTTACCCGCGGAAGACATCCCCTGCCACCGCAACCCGACTATCTGATCTTCTATCCCCTGAGTTCTGCATTCGAAGCGTTTCCTGCCGGCGCCTGTCTTTTCGGCAATCCGAACCAGCCGCTGGACCCTGGATTCAGCCGCGGGCGCAGCGAGGCGCTGCTGGTTCGATTGTCGCCCGAACTGCTGATCGAAAAGGCCGCCCGATTGCGTCTTTACCGGACCGGATCGCAACTGCTCTTCAGTCAGGTGAGAGCGGATAACGATGATCGACTGAGCGGACTGTTGAATCTGATTGGCGTCGAGATGGAATCCCGCGCCGCCGGCTGGCGTGAGATGATCGGCTCTCAGATCGATCAATTGGGCGTCTACCTGCTGCGCAATCATATCAACGTACGCCGGTCGGAGGAGATCGAGCTATCACGTGCAGGCATCGTCGATCGCAGGTTACGACGGGCGATTGAATTCATGCACGACAATTGCAGTCGTGAACTGAGCATTGCGGAAATAGCAGCGCACGCTTATCTGAGCGCATTTCATTTCGCGCGGCTTTTTAAAAAGATAACCGGGACATCGCCTCACGCATATCTGGCTATGCTGCGCATCGAACGCGCCAGAAGGCTGCTGGCCGAAACCGATCAGCCGATCACTGAAGTGGGCTCGCTGGTCGGCTATCCCGGGCAGAGCCACTTCACCAAAATCTTTCGCGAGATGACCGGCATGACTCCGCTGGCATTCCGGCGTGCCGCCGGTGAACCGCCGAATGAGACCGAATGAAAGTTGAGGCGCGCCCTGCCCCGGCATGCTTGTCAGGCTGAGACCCGGCTTGATATACTTCCACTCCGCATTATTTCACAAGCATCTATCTGTAACCGATCATTCTTGATATGCGTCTGCGCAGACGCGGCATTATTGTTTGGAAATATTCACGTCAATACATGCAGTAGCTGAAGAATCTGCCGACAAGGCGGCAGTCCACATTAAATGGAGGTAAGCTGATGAGCAGTTCAGACGAACGGCATGACAATCCGCAAGACCTGCACGAAAACGGGTCTCAGTCAGGTGTGTCACGTCGCAACTTCCTCAAAGGTTCCGGCGTGGCGCTGACCATTCCCCTTGTTGCAGGCGGGGAAAAGATAGTCAAGGCTGCCGGCGCCGATGTTCCGGTTCTTGGACCGGGCAAGGTCAATATTACCCTCAACATCAACGGCGCCAGCCGAACGACGAGTGTCGAGCCCCGCATAACGCTGCTCGATGCTTTGCGCAACGACCTGGATATCACCGGCGCCAAACGTGTCTGCGACCGCGCGACTTGCGGCGCCTGCACGGTGGTTATGGATGGAAATGTCGTCTATGCCTGTTCAGTACTGGCGATCGAGGCGCAAGGCAAAAAGATTCAGACCGTTGAAGGGCTGGAACAGAACGGCAGGCTCCATCCGGTGCAGCAGGCGTTCGTCGACAACGACGCGCAGCAATGCGGATTCTGCACGCCGGGCTTCGTCATGGCCTGCAAGAACATGCTCGACAAACATCCGGCCCCGACCCATGAGCAGATCGAGATGGGATTGGGTGGAAACCTCTGCCGGTGCGGCACCTATCACGGCATCAAAGCCGCTGTCGCCCAGGCAGCGAGGCAATCGAGGAGAGGAGGCAGGCGTAATGGCTGAATATAAATGGCCCGAAGAGGGCAAACGCAAACACATCGGCAAACGCATTTCGCGCGTCGACGGCCCGGACAAGGTGAGCGGCAAAGCGAAATACACATACGACATCAATCGTCCCGGAATGCTCTTTGCGAAGCTCGTCCGTTCGCCATATGCGCGCGCGAAGATCGTCAGCATCGACACCAGCGCCGCCGAGAAGATGCCTGGGGTGAAGTCGGTCAGAGTCATTCAACAGCCAGGCGCCGAGATCCGCTGGGCCGGTGACGAGATCGTCGCCGTGGCGGCGGTCGATGAATCTTCGGCCGAAGACGCCGCACGTGCCGTCAAGATCGTTTACGAGAAGCTTCCGCATTTCGTCAACGAGGCAGATCTTGCCGCAGCCCCTGCTTCCTATCGACGGCAGCCGACCGAACAGACCAAAGGCGACCCTGATACAGCGTTCAAGGAAGCCGAAGTCGTCGTCGAAAATACATACGGCAATGACGTCATGACGCACTGCTGCCTTGAAGCGCATGGGCTGATCGCCGAATGGGAAGACGACAACAAGCTGCTGGTACATCCATCAACGCAGGCTGTTTCCGGCAATGGAGCCGAACTGGCTCGCGCGCTACAGATTCCAGCCGGCAACGTTCACCTCAAGATGGACCATATGGGCGGAGGGTTTGGCAGCAAATTCCCGATCGATCGCTGGGGCATCGAGGCGGCCAGGCTTTCGAAGCTGGCCGGAGGCAAGCCCGTCAAGGTCATGCTCGAACGCGATGCTGAGTTGATGCTCGCCGGTACACGTCCTTCCGCATACGCAAAGGTCAAGGTCGGGGCCAAAAAGGACGGAACGATAGTCGCCTGGGAATCGGAGTCCTGGGGTAGCGGCGGACCGGCCGGAACAGGCATGCCGCCATATCCCTACGTCTGGCAGATTCCGAATACGAAGACGAAGCATCACAGCATATCGACCGACGTCGGTCCTCAGCGTGCATGGCGTGCGCCGAACCATCCACAGGCCTGTCTTGTGACCATGGGAGCGCTCGAAGACCTTGCGGCAAAACTCAACATGGATCCGCTCGATTTCGTCATCAAGAACATCGAACTGACCGGCGCCCGCGCCAACGTATACAAGGACGAGATGATGAAGGCCGCCGAGATGATCGAGTGGAAGAAGATCTGGCGACCGCGCGGCGAAGGGGGCATGGGCAGCACCAAAACCCTCAAGCGCGGTCTCGGGCTCTCGCTCCACACCTGGGGCGGAGGCGGTCACGCCAGCAACTGCGACGTGACGATCAATTCCGACGGCACGGTCGATGTCAAGATGGGAACGCAGGACCTGGGCGTCGGCACACGCACGGCCATCCGGATCGTTGCGGCCGAGACATTCGGAATCCCGATCGACCAGGTCAAGGAGCACATCGGCGACAATAGTTATCCAGCGTCGGGTTCTTCCGGCGGATCGACTACGATTGGCGGCATCAGCGCCTCTACTCGTCGCGGATCGATCGATGCCTTGAACATGCTCTTCGAAAAGATCGCCCCATCTATGAACACCACCGCCGACAAGCTCGAAGCCGTCGACGGAAAGATCCAGGTCATCGGCAGTCCGAACAACAGCATGACCTGGAAGCAGGCCTGCGCTAAGCTCGGCATGCAGCCGATTACCGCGCGCGGCAAGAATCCGGGTCCGGGCAATCTGACCTCGGCCGGCGTCGGCGGCGTGCAGATGGCGGACGTCACGGTCGACATCGAAACCGGTGTCGTCAAAATGAACAACTTCGTCGCCGTTCAGGATTGCGGCCTGATCATCGATATGAAGACCACCGAAAGCCAGGTCTTCGGAGCGATGATCATGGGCATCGGTTATGCGCTCTATGAAGAGAAGATCATGGATTCGCAGACCGGCCGCATGCTCAACCCGAACATGGAGTTTTACAAGCTGGCCGGACTGGCCGACATCGGAAACTTCAAGGTTCATATGATGACCGGCAAGGGTTACGATGAACGCGGGCCGATCGGCATCGGCGAGCCTCCGACGGTCTCTCCTGGCGCGGCGATCTCAAATGCGGTCGCCAATGCCATCGGCGTTCGCGTCCCGACGCTCCCGCTCACGCCCGACCGCGTGCTCGCGGCGCTCGAAAAAGAAAGGAGGGGCTAATGCATAATTTCGAATATGCCAGCCCGAAAACTCTCGATCAGGCCGTCGCGCTGCTCGGCGGGAACTGGGGCGAAACCGAAGTTCTTGCCGGCGGGACCGACTTGCTGAGCCTGATGAAGGATTTCATCGTGACTCCGAAGCGCATGGTCAACATCAAGGATATCCCGGACCTCAAGGGGATCAGGATGGTGCGCGACGGATCGGCCAGAATCGGCGCGCTGGCGACGATCGAACAATTGATCGATGCGTTCAGCAAGTCGATTCCGGCCATCGCGCAGGCTGCGTCAGGCATCACCAGCCCGCAGATTCGCAACATGGGCACTGTCGGAGGCGATCTCTGCCAGCGGCCGCGCTGCTGGTACTATCGCGCCGGCTACGGACTGCTCGCACGGGATGAAAACGGTCAATCCCTCGTGCCTAACGGGGACAACCGTTATCACGCAATTCTCGGCAACAACGGTCCGGCCTATTTCGTCAACCCGTCGTCGCTGGCTCCGGCGCTGATCGCCCTCAAGGCGAAGATCAGCATCCACGGTCCGAACGGCAAACGCGATGTCGATGCCGAGAAATTTTTCGTCACTCCGACCTCCGATTCGGCTCGGGAATATGATCTTAAACCGAATGAGATAGTCGTTGGAGTTTCCATCCCATCGACTCTCGGTGTCCGTTCGGCAACCTATGAAGTGCGGCAGAAGGAGGCGCTCGACTGGCCTCTTGCCTCAGCTTCTGTTGCAATTAAGATGGATCGGGCGAAAAAGGTGACCGCCGCGGGAATCGGCCTCGGCCACGTCGCTCCGGTGCCGTGGAACGCCTCTCAGGCGGCCGCATTCCTCGTCGGCAAGACAATCGATGAAGACGTCGCCGCCGAAGCCGGCAAGATCGCCCTGGCCGACGCCAGAGCGCTCAGCCGCAACGCGTACAAGATTCAACTTGCCCGAGTCGCAGTCAAACGCGCGATTCTCCAGGCAACAATGTAAATGATGATTGCAGAATGATGAATGATGAATTTATCGATTTTTAATTCATCATTCATCATTCATAACTCATCATTCTTCTTTGGGGGTTGTTATGACTGAAGCCGAACGTTACGATACTGATCGTCCGAATCTGTGCGAGTCGCTGCGCTGGAAATCGATGTTCATCTGGACTGAACACGATCCGACCGTGCCGCGCTCGAATTCAGGCAGTTTCTGGTGCCTGCACACTCAGAATTGCCTGGGTCCGGACGGGAAACTGGCGGAACCTGAATTCTGTGCGTCCTCCGAGAGGGGATGCCATTGTAAGGAATAGTAAAAAGTAAAAAGTAGAAAGTAAAAAGTAGAAAGTAAAAAGATATGCAAGTTATGAGAGATTCCTGGAACGACCAGATGGGAATAACGCATTAAGCATTTTCTACTTTCTACTTTATACTTTCTACTTTCTACTCATTCGAGGAGGCAGTAACAATGCGGAAATTTTCTCAAATTCTATCGATCGGCTTCGCAGTCGTGGTATTGGCGACAGCAGCGCAGGCGCAGCAGATCTATGGTGAATATATCGAGTCGCGAAATGCTGATGTTTACACTGGCCATTGCTTTGCGATGTCTGAGGTGAACCTGGTCGGTGATCAGGCGATACTGGCGTGGCATGTCACGAAGGGTGAATGGAACGGTGTGAAGCTCGATGGGTTGAGCGTGGTCGGGGTCGCCAGGGCCTCCGGTACGCTCGGTAATCCACATGACAATCCGCTGCCCGCCAAGGCAGTTATGATTGTAGATGAGCGGGCAACAATCGAGCAGCGCGAGGCGCTGAAGGCATTTGCGCAGGAGATGGCCGGCGATCTGCTTGACGTCGTGGTCCGCACGGAAGTGGCGCCGATCAGCATGGAGGTGGCCTATGAAGGCGAGCACCCGGCTGCCGGACGAGTCGAGGCCGGAAGCCTGGCTCAGATCATCACTCGCAGTCTGACCGCCAAGGATCATATCTGCGGCAACGAACAGACCTATTATCCGCCGCTGGCCAGTACGGCCCATTCGATGCCGGCGGTTGCGGTAGTCGACCAATACAAAGGCAAGGGGCTGAATGTCGAATGGACGAACCGCGAAAAGCGGAGCGCCTTCGTCGGCCATTTCGCAAGATAATCGGACGAAGCAGAATCAGCCACGGGGAGCTCTCCGTATTTCAGCCGTCAGGCTGACTTGGGGGGTGTTTCCCGTGGTTTTCACTTTATTATTGTTGTCGAGGTTTCAGGAATTATGCGGTTAATCTTTGCTCTTATTTTCTTTATTGCACCATTTACCACCGTCAATGCTGACGGCGATTATAAAGTCGAATCGATCGGCGCGCTGACGGAAGAGAGCGTGCCGGCAGCCATGCGAGACCTGCTCGATGCGAAAGGCTTGCGTGTCCTGAACAGCGAAGGTAAGCCGCTCTGTGAAATCTGGTTCCGAAAGGTGATTCCGACTACGGGCCAGACAGTTGACGGAGCGTTCTTTGGCCAGATCAAGGAAGGAACTTTCGTCGGCATCATCCACTGGATCAAGGATGGAGCTGATTTCCGTGGTCAGGGAATCAAAGCCGGCTATTATTCGATGCGTTATGGATTGATCCTTCAGGATGGAAATCATCTGGGGGTCTCACCGGCCAGGGATTTTCTTTTAGCATGCAAACTGGCGGACGAAAAAGATCCTGATTCTGCAGTGACTTTTGATGAGCTGATGAAGCTCAGCCGGGCGGCTTCGGCGACCGGACATCCGTCGTCCTGGAATCTGATCGAAGTCTATTCCGACGAAGGACTGCCCAAAGTGACGAAGAGCGAACACGAGCACATGATCCTCGAAATGTCGCTCAACACCGACAAGGGCAAAATACTTGTCGGACTGACCCTGGTCGGGCGTGCGGAGAGCTGATTAATGAAGAAAATTCAATTCTTTTACAAAAGCACCTGAACCACCTGCCGCAACGCCAGGAGTTACCTGCGCGATCTGCTTGGAGAGAAAGCGGCCGATCTGCTGATCGAGCGAGATTATTCCAAAAAACCGCTGACAGCCGAAGAAGTCGAATCGATCTTCGGCAAGGATCCCATTCCGCAATTTCTCAACACACGGCATGCCGTTTATAAAGAGCGCGGACTGGCGGGCGCGCTGCCCATACAAAATGAGTTGATAGATCTGATCATCTCGGAGCCGAATCTGATCAGGCGACCGGTCACAAGACTTGGCTCAAAAGTGGTTATCGGATTTGACAAGGAAGGAATGAAATCACTGGTGGGAGATTGAGTTCTTTGCTAACCAAATTTTCTTGCATTGAAGTCCGGAAGAAATTAATCGCTAAGGCCGCAAAGGGGCAAAGATATACAGGGAAGATCAGTGTTCGAATTATATCCAATGGGCAATAATCCGAATATTCATATCACCAAAAAATCTTTGCTCCTTTGCGGCCTCTGCGATTAATTTCTTCCGGTCTTGAATGCAAGAAAATTTAGTTTCCAGTCGCCGGTCTGTCAGCTGACAGTGATGCCATTATATCCAACCTTTCGCGAAGGTATGCGCGCGGAAATCAGCAAATGGTTTAAAAAATCCGGGTGATTTCAACGAGGAGATTCGAGCTTGCGCCGAGCCGCTGAGAGAAAGCCGTCCTCACCCGCTGAACGTTCGACCTTCAGATCGGGCTCGATGCCTGCGCCGTCGATCCGTTTTTTTCCGGCAGTGCGAAAATCCATCATAGGCAGGGTCATCTTCCATCCGGGTACATCGTGCCTGACCAGCCGAAACCACTGAACGAAAGTGAAGGTGACGGAGGTCGAGACTGAGAGCGCGCCGGTCGTCCGGCGGCCGATCAGATCGGCGACTCCGGCTTCGCGCATGGCTTCGGCGAAAAGCTCGCAACTGCCTCCACACAATTCGTCGATCAGAACGATATAACGCCCAGTGTAGGGCCGTTTATACTTCCCGCCGGCCAGATACATCCCGGCGCCTTTAAACTGAGAGATTGCCGCCGGATTATCGACAAAGGCCGAAGGCAGCTTTGCCGGATCGACCTGATCGATCGAAGCCACACCCAGATTGGCGAGCCCTTCCCTCGTCACGAAATAAGCGATGGTGTGCGCATCGGGCAGAAGTATATTGAGAGCGGCCAGTGCTGCTTCAAGATTCTCGCCACGATTGCCCCGCAGATCGATGACGATGCCACGCTTGCCGCCGATCGCGTCCATGGCCTTATCCAGATTCGAATCGAATGAGTATAGATCTTCAGGCGAGAATGATCTTATGGCCAGATAACCGGCAGTCGGGGAAAGGGCCTTCCACTCGACTCGATCAACTTTGAGCCGGACGGCTGGATTGCCGGTCGAGAGATGAAAGTCGGCATACGAGCTCTTCAGCTCACGCAACATTCGTCGCAGTGTTACCGCCAGTTCCCCGTCGTTTCTGGAAGCGCGCGTGAGCGGGAAGTATTTCCGGTGGACTTCATTCCAGTCGACGCCACTAAGCCCCGGATCGTAATAATTCTCACGGACGCCCTTCCAGACGCCTTCAAAGACTTTCGGATAATCTTTCACCCTGACTTCAGGCATGACGCCAGGCCCGCGACGCAGGCTGAGCTTTGCTCGATAAAGTTCGCCATCGAGCTCTCCGGTCATGCTATCGGCGGCGAGAGTCATCGCCATCGACGCTTCACGACCATGGAGCAGACCATTCAATGTAAGCCTGTTTTGGTTGAATGTGCCCCGGAACAGGCCGTCATCGCCATTGACCGGACCGAGCAGCACGAGCCTCGAGCTCCCGCTCGCTTCGATACGCAGGTCAACCGGATGCTCGACGATGCGCTGATCGGTCTCGATCGTAAGCGTCCACCGCCCGTTGAGATGCTGCTCTGAACCGGACTGGGTGACGACGGTGATCGCAATCAGAGCATGGAGTACCGCCTTCAGGCGAGCTGTTGAATATGAAATTGCCATAATCATTACCAACAGGTGCGAACTTCGAAAACATTACCTGCCTGAAGGCGGTTTTCCATGCTCGTCAGGCGATCGCGATGTCGAACTGTTCCTGATGAACCGTCGGATCGCTCTTGATCGTGACGACGCCGCCGAGATAAGCCTCGATCTCGTTCAGCATGTCGCGCTCTGTATGGCGCAGGGCCTTGGCGACTTCCGGGTTGACACGCAGGATGACCTCGTTATGACTGTCGATCTCCTTCGAAACCCGACGCGATTCAGCCAGAATCTCATAACATATCGTCTGAGCGCTCTTGATCATTCCGCCGCCGCCGCAGTAATAACAGGGGGTGCAGAGCGTGCGTTCAAGCGACTGTTTGACACGCTTGCGCGTGATCGCGACCAGGCCGAAATCGTTGAACTGAAGGATCTTCGATGGCGAACGATCGCTCTTGAGCTCCTGTTCGAGCGCCTGCATGACCTTATGTCGATTGCGTCGCTCTTCCATGTCGATGAAATCAAGGACGATGATGCCGCCCAGATCGCGCAGCCGTATCTGACGGACTATCTCTTTCGCCGCTTCAAGGTTGGTCTTGACGATAGTGTCTTCCAGACGATTCGACTTTCCGACGAATTTCCCGGTGTTGACGTCGATGGCAACCAGCGCTTCGGTCTGATTGATCACGATATAGCCGCCAGATTTGAGCCAGACACGCGGCTTGACTGCCTTGTCGATCTCGGCCTGGACACCGTAGTGTTCGAGGATCGGTACGTCCTTGGTGTAGAGCTTGACGCGATTGACCAGCTTTGGCGCAAATCGGTTGACGAAATCGACAATTCTCTCGTATTCGAATTCGCTGTCAACGCGAATGGCGGTGAAATCCGATGAAAGCTGGTCGCGTAGAATGCGCTGAACCAGATCGAGATCGCGGTGTACTATCGTCGCCGGCTTGGTGCGCTCCGCACGACGTCGGATGTCCGACCATGTGCGACTCAGGTACTGCATATCTTCGCGCAGGTCTTCGGTCGGGCAGCCGTTGGCGGCGGTGCGGACGATGAATCCGCCCGTGATGCCTGCCTCGGCGCGCAACTGGTGAAGCGTCTTTTTAAGCCGCATACGTTCGTCATCAGTACCGATTTTGCGCGAAACTCCGATGTGTTCGACGGTCGGCATGTATACGATGTAGCGTCCGGGAAGCGCGATATGCGAAGTGATTCGTGCGCCTTTCTGGCCGATCGGTTCCTTGGCGATCTGGACGATTATCTCCTGTCCCTCTCGGAGCAGATCGGAGATCACGGGGCGCTGGTATCGATCAGATGCGGATGGTCTTGACGGAGGCGCGGGCGCAGGTTGCGGCGCAGGCTCAACGACAGCCCCGGTCTCAGCTTCGGCAGCCGGCTTCTCTTCCGAACCCTCTTCGGACTCGCCGGACTGGCCAGGCCGCTGGCGGAATCCGCGACGGCGGCCACGACCTCCCCGCCGGGTAACGGCGAACTCGCCGCGCTTGTTGCGCTGTCGAATCTCTGCGCTGGCGTCTTCCAATTCCTCTTCGACCGTCTCGCCAGGCTCCACCTCCTCGTGCGGGTGCAGGTGGAGCACCTCGACCTCCTCGGTCGTATCATTGCCGGCATCCACAGCTGGTGCGGTCTCCTCTTCGGAAGATGCCTCGTCAAACGCAGTTCTCAGGACCGGTATTTCAGTCTCTACGGTCTCAGCATCCCAGGAATTGATGATCGGCTCACCGAAATCGTCGCTCACCCGCTCGAAATCGGTCTCATCCGCAATCGCTCGCGCAAGCGATCCGACGGTGACATCCGGCGTTGGCTCGACTTCGAGGACGGATTCGTGAATCTCCGCTTCCTGAATGCGACTGCGTATCCGCTCCTGCAGAATTGCATCCTTGAGCATTTCGCCGTCCAGAGAATCATCATCGGTGATCCGTTCGAGCGGTTCGTGGTGAACCAGAATGTGGGAATCCAGGAAACCGACCTCGACGCCCTCAATCTCACGAACGACCGGCCTCTCTTGAGCGACCTCTTCGACGAAAACTTCGGCTTCTGCTGAAACCGGCTGTTCTTCGGCATCAGCTCTGCCACGGCGACGAGGACGACGGCGACGGCTGCGGCCGGTCGTTTCCTCTTCACCTTCCTGCCCTGCGACTTCTTCAGCGGAGATATCCTCGACTTCTGCCGCTGCGGGCGGAGCAGGTTCTTCCTCTTGATCGGCATACTTGAGACGACGCTGGCGGCGCTGGCGGGAGCTGGAAGATTCACGCGTCCCCTTACCGCGATCGATGACCTTCGCGCCCGTAGCCAGATCGACCAGTTCATCATCAGCCGCAGGTTCGAGAATCGGTTCTTCCGAAAGCTCCTCGATATGACCGAGCGCGGCGACTTCAAGGTCGATCTCCTTTTCGTCCTCAGCCTCGACAAGAGGTCCTGCGGATCGAACAGTTTCGCGTGAAGTGCGCGATCGCTCAGTTCGGGCCTGTCTGGCGACGGGCTTTCGCTCCTCCTTCTCGCCCACCGATGCCTCTTCCATATCCTCTTCATCGAAGAAATCCGAGACATACAGGAACGAATCACGCTCGAGACCGATGTCGACAAAAGCCGACTGCATGCCGGGCAGCACCTTCATCACGCGACCTTTATAGATATTACCTACAATCCCCTGGTTTTCGTCGCCGCGTTCGACGTAAAACTCAGTCACCGCATCGTCTTCGACGATGGCGATCTTTTTTTCGCGTCCATTGACGCTGACGATCAACTCTTTTGACATTCAAAAATCTCCTGTCTGTGCTCTGGCTGATCCGCAGCAGATGACCTGCGCTGGACTGGAGCCAGAATATTTGCCGGCTGTTTGCGAATACACGTCGAAGTTCCGACGGTCACATCATTCAGCCGTTTATCGACCGCGTATGGTGCACAGCGTTCTTCCGCGTGCAGCACAGACGGTCGGTTGAATTTTCATTGGGAAACCTTATCCAGCCGCCGGCGCGGATCTGATCACCTGATGCGCGTACTCTGAGAGGCCCGTGCATTCATGCAAGACGGCCTGCCAATTCGCCGCCCTCAGTTGACAAAACGTCGCAACCGGATGCTGATCGCCAGTCCAAGCCCAAATGACGTGGCCACGACTGACGTCAAACCGGAACTCATGAGCGGTAATGGAATTCCCATGATCGGCAATAACCGAACGACCATCCCGACATTGACCGTAACGTGATACAACAGTAGCGCCGCCACGCCTGCCGCCAGCAGGACGCCGACCCTCTCGCGTGATCTTCGCGCGATCTGAATCAACCGCGAAATCATCAACAGGTACAATGTCAGGGACAGGAAACTTCCAAGGAATCCCCACTCTTCACTTGCCACGGCATAGATAAAATCGTTATGGACTTCGGGAACAAACCCAAGTGTTCCCTGGGTGCTTCCCCTCAAGCCCTTGCCGAACAATCCACCTGATCCAACTGCGATCTCGGATTGATCGTTTTGATAGCGAAACCTCTTTTCCGCCAGCTCAGGCCAATAGACAGCCTTGATCCGCTCGCATTTGTAACTCTTGCAGGTCTTGACGTACGGGACGGAGAATGTCACCGCCAGCACGAGAATTCCCAATGCTGCGATCACCCAGCGCCAGCGCAAACCGGCCAGAAAGAGCATGGCGACCAGAAAAGACGAATAACTAAGCGCGCTGCCTGTATCATTCTCAAGAAAAACGAGAGCTGTCGGCAGAGCCCATATCATTCCCGCAATGATGATGGTTCGAAGATCGAGCGGGCGTTTCTTCACACCCGACAGATAATAGGCAAGGAGGAGAATCGTGAAGAGCTTCGCGAATTCGGACGGCTGGAAACCGAACGAACCGAAATAGAGCCAGCTTCGATTGCCATTCACCTCTTTCCCAAGCGGGGTCAACACCAAAGCCAGTAGAATGACGCCAATCACATAGAGATACGGAGCCAGATTGACGATTCTACGATAATCGAGGACCGTCGTCACGAAGATGACGAAGAGTCCGATACCGATGCCGACCAGCTGACGACGCCATAAACCCGGGTTGGGTTCGGCGCTCGATATTTCAAGCACGCCGAAAGCGGCAATCGCCATGGCAATGCCCAGCAAAGGCCAGTCGAAATCACTGAGATATCTGCGATTAATACCAAGCATAACTGTATTGCCGGAGATCGACCATCAGTTGCGAACAACTTTAGCCGGCTCTCCCGCCCTACCTCGAGCGACGGTCTCGCTCAAAACCTCATCTTTCAATCCCCTTGTTCGGCGATAATAATCGGTGAAGATCGCGCCGGCGCGCGGGGCCGATTGTTTTCCTCCGAAACCGGCGTTTTCAGTCAGGATGACGGCCGATATTTCGGGTTTGTCCCGCGGAGCAAAGCCCATAAACCAGGCGTGATCCTTGGTATTCTTACCAACCTTGTCGGTCGAGACGTTCTGCGCCGTGCCCGTCTTTCCACAGACATCGAAACCTTCGACGTGAGCAGCGCCGGCGGTGCCGGCTCCATTGACCGCTCCCCACATTCCCTTGAGGACGATCTCGTGCGTGTCCCTGCTCATTGCCACAGTGAATTTGTTGTTGTCGACGAACTTGACGGCGCTATGCTTCTTCCCCATTCGATCGGTTCCGGCGACAGCCCTCAAAAAGAGATGAGGTGTGTACATCTGACCGCCCACGGCGAGCCCGTTGACGTATCGCAACAACTGAATCGGAGTCAGTGCATTGGTTCCCTGGCCGAAAGCTGACGCGGCCATGTCGTATTCTGTCCATTTCGGCGTTCTCGGATAGATCATCGCCTTGGCAGCACGCGTCGGCAGAATACCTATCTTCTCGCGCGGCAGATCGATCCCGGTTCGTTCGCCGAAGCGAAATGTGCGGACCCACTTCTCGAATCGTTCCGGCCCCAGCTTCAAACCGAGACGGTAATAATATCCGTCCGCGGATCGAGAGATTGCCGTCACTACATCGGGCGCCCCAAGGTGCGACAGCGATTTCATGAAATAGTTGCCGAGCTGGATGCCGCCATCCTGAATGCGTGAGTTCTCGGGTGTGATGACACCTTCGTTCAACCCTGCAACCGTGGTCAAGAGCTTCCAGGTAGACCCCGGCGGATATGTGCCCTGGATGACCCGGTTATAGAGCGGCTTGTCGGGATTCTCATAGAGATCGCGAATCTCTGTCTTCCCTTCGTCCGTCTTGGCCTTGAGCGAGAAGACGTTCGGATCGTAAGACGGATGGCTGACAAGAGCGAAGATTTCACCATTGGTCGGGTCCGAGACCACGATGACTCCGCGATTCTCGGGCATGTCATAGGCCTGAGCCTCGGCGATCTTCTGGATGTCAAGATCCAGCGTCAAATAGACGTCCCGCCCCGGTTCCGGCGGGATACGGTCGATCTCCTTTTGAATGCGGCCGCGCGAATCGACGATCACCCTTCGCTCGCCATCCTTGCCCATCAGAATCTCATTGTAGGTTCGCTCAATTCCGGCCTTGCCGATGATGTCGCCGAGCTTGAATCCGGCTTCACGGTTGAACGGCGAACTCTTGTCATTCAATTCCGTGCGCGAGACCTCACCGACATACCCCAGAGCATGGGCCGCCAGCTGGCCGTTCGGGTAGAAACGACGCGGGGCCTCTTCCGCACGGATCATCGGATATTCGTACTGATGCGCTTCGACCCATTGCACATCCTCTTTGGATGCCAGCTCCTTGACGACTATCGACTCGTACTTCGGCTCATAGATCGCGGCTTCGAACCGCTTGCTCAGCCAGTCCCTTTCGATATCCGAAATATTCTCGATAAGCAGGTTAGAGATCTCGTCGAAATTTTTGACGTCCTTCCGGCTGATGACGATGTTATAAGAGGGCTGGCTCGAAGCCAGCAGGCGCCCCTTACGATCGAAGACGTTTCCCCGGCGCGCTGGAATTGTAAGCACCCTAGTCCGATTCATCTCGGCGCGCTCGGCATAGACCTGCTTGTTCATCACCTGCAGGTACCACAGCCGGCCGGCCAGTATGACGAAGATCACCAGAGCCAGATAACGCAGAATCTCGAGGCGGGTCCCCGCCTGCCTGAGGTCCTCGATCGGGTCAAATCCTGGTTCTTTTATCGGTTTCATCGCGTCCTGTTAATTTATCTTAAGAGCCTTCCGGCATTGCAGCATCTACTTTTTACTTTCTACTTTTTACTTTCTACTGATCTATTATAACCTCCGCCGCCTTGCTTCGCTCCTCCGCATTCGCAGTCCGACATCTTTTTTAAAGATTCGATCGAGGAATAGATAGAGCACGACAGAGACGATCAGGTTGGCGAAGAGACCGAAAACGACCATCTGAGCGGCCTCACCGCCGTCGGCAAGGACAGGCAGATCGATATTCAGCATACGGTAAAAGAGAAGGCGTGTCAGTGAACAGGTAACACTTGCAAGGGAGACAGCTAGAAATCTGATGAGCAGGTTATCGACGACGATGAGAGCAGTGATACGATGCGTCAGAAATGCGGCCAGGATATAACACAAACCGTTGACGCCCATGGCCTGACCGCCGGAGAATGAATCATAGAGGATGCCGGCGACAGTTCCGGTGATCAGCGACCTGACCGGATCTCTCAGCAGTCCGATGTAAACAGTGATCAGCAAAAGCCAGTCGATGTGCCTCAACCAGATGCCCGGAGTGACCGGAACCAGCTGTTCGAGCGTGGTTTTGAGAAAAACTCCAGCGAACAGGCAGCCGAAAATGAAGAGGTTCGTTCCTCGAGATGTATTCTCCAACGATGATTTTCCGAAGAATGTAATGCTTTATTCACAAGTCCCGGCCGGTCTTTGACGGCGGAACTCAACGCCTGTTTTCGCGCCTGTTACGGTCAGACGCCGATTCCTGCATCTGTTCCTCGTTTGTCAATTCACGACTGATATTGCGGATCTTCTCAGGCGGAATATTGAGGACTGTCACCTTCTCGAGTCTGTCGAGCGGTGCGGCAGGCTCTATAATGACTACTTGCGGCGCCACCGAGCCGGCAGGATTCGTCAACCGGATGCGACCCAGCAGAAGTCCCGCCGGATATATCCCGTCCTGACCTGAGGTGATCACCTGCTCTCCGTTGAGAACTTTGCCCGGCGGGTCGATGAATTGCATGTTGCAATGAAAATTATCCGTTCCCTTGAGCAGGCCAATCAGCCGGCCGCCCTCCGTTTGCACCAGAACGGCTCCGCTGGCATGGCGCTCGTCAGTGATCAGAAGAACTCTCGAGGCAAATGGTGCGGTAAAGATCACCCTGCCTACCAGTCCTCCCCCGGCGATGACGGGTTGATTCCGGCTGATCCCGCTGGTCGACCCTTTGTCGATGACGATGGTGCCGAACATCTCGTTGACATCGCGCCCGACGACTCGCGCATCGATACCATCGTATGAATAAGCTGACTTCCACTTATTCAGATCCTTGCCAAGCTCTAGTTCTATGAGCTTCTCCTTGAGACTCAGGATCTCGATCCTCCTGTCATTCAGCTGTTCACGCAGAACTTCGTTATCGCTCCGCGCATCCTTCAAAGATAAGTAATGATTGATGCCGCCTTTGACCCAGTTGACCGCGCCGGTCAAAATCGACTGGCCAGGAGTAGTGAGCGTGATGAACAGCTTCTGAAACACCCACAATTCGGGATTATTCGGGACCCGATTGAAAGAGATTGCGACAAGGTGCGCTGCGAGCAAAATGCCCAACAGCCAGGTAGGATTCTTCTTCGCCTTATCTTTCGCCTTAACAGTGATCCACACAGGAATCGTTTACCAGAGATGACTGAAAATCGTGATGAGTCCGCGTGACCGCCATTTATGATGGCAGGGTTGCGCCATCCCAGCGCACACGCCGCAGCAGATCGAAGTCCGAAAGCATCGTTCCGGCGCCGAGCACGACCGACGAGAGCGGGTCTTCCGCCATCGAGACCGGCAGCCCTGTCTCCTGCATCAATCGCACATCCAGTTTCTTGAGCAGTGCCCCGCCGCCTGTCAGGACGATGCCCCGATCGACGATGTCAGCCGAAAGCTCGGGCGGAGTCCTCTCGAGGGCGACGCGCACGGCATTGACGATCGCAGCGACGGAATCGGCCAGAGCCTCGCGAATCTCACCGTCCGAGACGCTGATCGTCTTCGGTATTCCCTCGATCAGATTGCGCCCCTTGATCTCCATGCTCTTCGGCTCATCGAGCGGCGCGGCCGATCCGATCTCCATCTTGATCTGCTCAGCAGTCCGCTCACCGATCAGCAGGTTGTACTTGCGTTTGCAATATTGCGTGATCGATTCGTCCATCTCGTTGCCCGCGACCCGGACGCTCTTGGAATAGACGATGCCCGAAAGCGATATGACCGCAATGTCGGTCGTTCCACCGCCGATATCGACGATCATATTACCGTGCGGTTCGGTGATCGGCAGCCCGGCTCCGATGGCCGCGGCCATCGCTTCTTCCACCAGGTATACTTCCGATGCCTTGGCGCGGTATGCGCTGTCCTCGACCGCACGTCGCTCGACCTGCGTGATCTCCGACGGAATCCCGATGACGATCCGTGGACTGACCCACTGCTTCCCGTTGTGGGCCTGCTGGATGAAGTACTGAAGCATCTTCTCAGTCACTTCGAAATCGGCGATGACGCCGTCTTTCATTGGCCGGATGGCAACGATGTTGCCCGGCGTTCGACCCAGCATCTCCTTGGCCTTGTTGCCGACGGCCTCGACCTTGTGCGTAACCTTGTTGATCGCCACAATCGACGGCTCTGAAACTACTATCCCGCGCCCCCGCGCAAAGACCAGCGTGTTCGCCGTACCAAGGTCGATCGCCAGATCACTCGAAAACAGACTGAAAATAGAACGTAAGTTCATTGAAATTCGATTACTACCTTTCCGGAATTGAGACGCTTTCCGCCCCATTCGCGCCTCGCGCGCGCCTTCTCCACCATTCTCTAAATTCAGAACTCCTGAAAGAAACCTTTATACCAGATATATATAAGGATACAAAGAGGGCATTTTCATCAGGCATGGAATACGCGACCTGAAAACCAAGCATATCGTAAAAATTAACGTAATTGAAGCAGGTGATAGTGATTCTTCTCGAAAAGCGGCGGCTACCCGTTTTCGAATTGTCTGTCGGCAAATGACAATGATGGCATTATACCGCCGAAGGGGATCGCCTCCGGCGGCAAAATCGTGATCAGGTTATCAAATGGGATCTCCGGTGGGAACTCCGGCAATAAACCCGCCAGCCCCCGCGCATGCCCGGTTTATCCTAGGAGATGGCGTTGTTAGCGGACTCCAGCCTCGCATTGATCTTGCTGAAAATGCCGCTGATGCTCTGCCCCATCGCCGTCAGGACGAAGACCGCCGCAGCGCCGATCAGGACCAGCAACAATGAATATTCGACAATATCCTGCCCCTCTTCATCTTTGAGAAACGCTTTGATCATGGGAAACCTCCAATAGAAATTCGCCGACTTGGCTGTGAAATTCGGTCAAGGCCAAAAAAATACGGCCTCGGTCTTATTCGAGCTGATCTGGGGGATCGGCGAAACTACTATTTCCCTGACCGGGGCAGGTCAACGGGCAAAAGTCGCATCTCTGACAGGATGTCTTAAGCCGTCTTCGACGAAGGAACCAGTAGAGTCAGGCGCAGGACTCAGGAAAAGATATGAGGCGTCCTGCAAGCGTGGAGCCTAGCATAAGGCATAAATCGTTTTCAAGCATAAAAGTTCACACCTTAGTCCTGCCGACCGGAGGTCGGCGTGCCGCCGCAGCCACCGCCGCCCGGGGTTTTAATCACGATCCGGTCTCCCTTTCTGGCTGAAATCGAAAATTTCCCGGGCAGTCTCTTCGTGCTCCCGTTCGGGTGGATCAGTTCGGCCTGGCCGAGAGTTCCGGGTTCGCCGCCATGGAGACCGTAGGGAGGGATCTTTCGCCTGTCGGAAAGCAGTGAGACGCGGGCGTCGGTGAGCAACTCGACTTCGCGGATGACGCCGTCTCCGCCGCGGTGTCTTCCCTTCCCGCCCGAGCCGCGGCGGATCTGATAGCGCCGGATCCGCATCGGATATGCATATTCGAGGGCTTCGATCGGCGTATTGAGCGAATTGGTCATATGAGTATGAACCGCAGAGATGCCATCGGCCGAGGGTCTGGCGCCCATTCCTCCGGCGATCGTCTCGTAGTAGGCGAATTCGACATTGAAGCGAGGGTCCCATCCGCCGATCGTCAGGTTGTTCATCGTCCCCTGCGAAGCGGCGGGTATGAGGTCGGGGACGGCACTGGCCAGGGCTTTGAGCAGAACATCGACGATCCGCTGCGATGTTTCGACGTTGCCGCCGGCGACAGGAGACGGAGGCAGCGCATTGACGATCGTCCCGGCAGGCGCGATGATTTCGAGCGGTTCGAGGATGCCGGCACTGGCCGGGACTTCTCCGGGAATCAGGCAGCGAAAAACGTAGTAAACGGCTGAGACAGTGATCGCCTCGACGGCGTTGATCGGCCCCCGCACCTGAGGCGCGCTGCCCGTGAAATCGACTCTCGCGCTTTCGCCGCTGATCTCTATTCTGACGCGGATCAGGACCGGCGTATCAGTTTCTCCATCGTCATCCAGAAAATCCTCGGCATCATAGACGCCGTCCGGGACTTGAGCCAGGCGCCGGCGCATCAAACGAGCTGCGTATTCGACCAGATGCCGTGCGTAATCGTTGGCCTCCCTGAAACCGTATCGTTCGACAATTTCGAGCAGGCGGGCACGGCCGACTTCGAGCGCTCCGATCTGAGCCGCGAAATCGCCTTCCCTCTCCTTTCGCCCGCGAACGTTGGCCAGCAGCAGAGAGAAGAGATCGCGGTCGAGTTCTCCGCGGCGGACGATGCGGATCGGTGGAATCCGTATCCCTTCCTGATAAATTTCCGTCGCCGATCCCATCGATCCGGGCGTCGAGCCTCCGATATCCGCGTGATGAGCGCGGTTCGAGACGTAAAAGAGCGGCTTTTTCGAAACCTTCGAATCATAGACGGTCGTCACCAGAGTGACATCCGGCAAGTGCGTTCCGCCGGCGTATGGATCATTGAGGATGACGACATCTCCAGGCTCCATCGGACAATGCTCGATCGCAGCCCGGACGCTCATCGGCATCGATCCGAGATGCACAGGCATGTGGTCCCCCTGAGCGATCAGCCGGCCTTGGCAGTCGAAGACCGCGCACGAATAGTCCCGCCGCTCTTTGATGTTCGGCGAAAAGGCCGTCCGGCGCAGGCTCACCCCCATCTCCTCGGCAACCGAGCTGTAAAGTGATCTGAATATTTCGAGCTTGATCGAGTCCATAAAAGAATTAATCCACAAAGAACACGAAGAAAGCACGAAGAGAAACATAAAGCATACTGGAATTTATGAATCTTCCTGCACTCCTTGCAGCAATCTTTGTGGTCCCTTTGTGTCCTTTGTGGATTATTGATTCATCCTGCTAAGCGCAACCAAGGCTGCCTGCCGGACGCTCTCGTCGCGGTCGGCTGCCGCCACCTCTGCAAGAACCTCCGCGGCCTGCTCCTTTGAGAAGGTCCCCAGATAAATCGCCGCCTTGCGTCGAAAATCGGGAAAATTGTGCTGCCTGACGATGCTGACCAGTTCATGAAAACCGTTGCGCGTATTTTTCAGCTCCCCGGCCGCTGCTTCGGCGATCCGGCGCATCTCCGGATCCTCGAAATCGAGAAAGGTGAAGAGAAAACCGATCGCCTTGCGCGAATATCGAACATCCCTCAGTTGATTGATGGCGAGGATAGTCAGGCAGCGAGCGCGCAGATCGCCCGCATCCGTGATCTTCCGGTCATTCGGGTTGACCAGCGCATTGAGCGCGGCATTGCTGGCGCGGGAGATTTGAAATGAGCAGAGCGCCCGGCCGACAGCCGCTCGAACACGCCAGTCGGGGTCGCTGATGGCATCGATCAGCGCGTCGATGGCAGACTCATGGCAGCTTTCGACCAGCAGTTCAGTCGCTTTTATGCGCTTGGCCGGATCGGCATCCTTGAGAGCTTTAATAGCAATCGCCAATCTATCTTCGCCGGCGGCGGCCGCCGACCGGCACTTCGGATACAGCTGAAGCGATCTCATCTGATTTAACGATGAATCCTGCCCGTTAGGGACGGCTCCCGTCAGACTGAGCATTAATATTAATGATGAAAATCGCATATTTTTCTTAGTGCACGATCATGCCAGAGCGTCCGGATTCTGAGGCATGAGCAGCTTGATTCCGCGAGCGGCATGTCCCAGCGCGATGACGATATCGCTGATGAATTTATCGCTCAGGGTCCGACGCAGCATCTCCCAGTCAAGCGCGCGCATGCGAACCAGACTGTCGTACATGGCCTGCTCGCCGGCCTCAATCCGCCGCATCTGGGCCGGCGAAAAATCCATCAATTTGTGCAGGCGCGCGTAGTTGATAGTTTCAAAAGCGTGCCCATAGAGCTTGATCAGAGCGCGGACGCGAAAGGCCTCGACTACCTGCGGCGGGGCGCCTGCGCCTTCGGCGGAATACTCTCTGACGATCGCATCGGCGTCGGCCTTCAGCCGGTAGGTAAGAAAATCGACCATCTGATTGATCCGGGCACTCATCCCGTCGTCCGCATATCCTTTTTTCAGGCAGACCAGATAGGAATAGGCCGTATGTAGCCCAAAGCAGCTGTACTTCTTTATCTCGTCACGAAACGCCTTAGGCGCGGCCTGCCCGCCCAGAACCTCGCGCATTCCAATCGCGCATGATCCTTCGAATTCAGCCAGGCTGCGATCGATGATCCGGCCGAGATCGATCCGCTCGCCCCAGGCATTCGTCCATACCGATTGCGCCTTCGGAACATATGTCGCGAAGGCTATCAGCCCCCACGGCAGGTGCTCGTGAATCAGTTCGCCGCGCAAATCGGTGGTCGGCTGCCCGGCAGCATTCTGGCGCGGAGGAAACCAGGTCGGATCGTAACGAAAAGCATTGCCGTCAAACTTATATAGATCGTCAGCGTCGCACCGGAAAAGCGCTTTGCCGCTTTCCGCCACATCGCGCAAAGTGTAGCGGTTGCCGCCCACCGTGACCGGCTGGTCCAGACTTACGCCGGCTTCAAGAAAAGTCTTGAGAAAGCTGTTTTCGTGAACTTCGGCTTCGCGCTTGAAATAGACATAGCGGCGTCCGTTCACCTCCTTGCCGGCCGCAAAGGTCGCGCACAGATGATCGACGGCTTTCGTGCCGTCCGAAAGCCTGAAATCCCTGCCGAACCCGCGAATCGCGTGAATCAGAGCCGATGGATTGTTGAGATCGCGCGTGTAATGTTCGAGCATCTGGTTGACCGCCATCAGACCATTCGCGGCATCGGCAGTCATCGCGACCGGAACCAGGTTGCGCCCATTCACCTGCGCACTTGAGACGCTCGTTGGCGCAGCGGATTGGCCTTCTTCGTTAAACCATCCTGAACGCCATACGCCGTAGGCTCCGGCGCCCAGCAGAGCCGCAGCACCTGCCCCCATGAAAATGAATTTCCGACGGCCCGGACTGGGCTGGCTTTCGACACGGTTTCGATTCTGTTGAGCCGGCTTCCGGCCCGCTTTTTTCCTGCTCATAACGTTTTTTTCGGTACCTCTGAATTGGGGATGTTCGGGGTGGGACTTGAATCGACCGATCGATCGAATCGAGGCAACACCGGCGAAATTACGCCACCACCGCAAGCCTGTCAAGCAGTGCCAATTTCAATGACTATGTTCCGGTAGCCATCGATCCTCGCTTGCCAGCCGGCGGGAACCAACGTGGTCGATCCGTACTCGACGATGATGGCGGGCGCAACGATCTCGGTTCCCGGCTCGAGCAGAGCCCTGTCGTAAACACAGATTCGCTTCGGACGCCCGCTCAAAAAGACAGACGCTTCACGTTGCGGCCGCGCCTTGATGACCCTGCGCACCCGGCTGGTCCGCAGTTCCGGTTTCTCGGTCACGCCGATTCCCCGCAGTCGAATGCTGACGATCTCGATCGGCCTGCGCGGATCGCAGTGCCCGTACCTCTCGGCATGTGCGCTGTGAAAGGATGCCGCGAAATCCGCGCCGGCGTCTACCTCCAGCTCAAAAGACTGCCCCTGGTAACGCATGGATAAGCTTCTGATGAGCTTGTTCCTGGCGGCCGAAAAACCTTCCCTGCGCAGATCAACGGCGGCCTGCCGTTCGAGCCGTCGGAACCCGGTCTCGATCATCGATCCCGGATCGGACTTGCCTCGATCGGTCTCGCCTCGATCGATCTCGCCTCGATCGATCTCGATTGAAGGATCGATCTTGAGCATGACTGTCTGTGAATAGTCCTTGACGACATCGGACAAAAGCACACCGAGTGCCGAAAATGCTCCGGGATAATCGGGGACCAGAATTCGCGGGATGCGCAGCGCAGAGGCGAGCGCGACGGCATGCAGGCCTCCGGCTCCGCCGAAGCTGACCAGCGTGAAATTGCGTGGATCGTGCCCACGCTCGATCGATACCAGGCGCAATGCGCGCTCCATGTTGGCATTTGCTACCGCGATGACCCCCAGCGCGGCCTTTTCGCGGCTGACAGGCTCTGACGATGCGGCAGACATCTGTGCCGCCAGGCGATCGATCGCCCCGGCCGCCCGCGTCTCGTCCAATTGCATCTGCCCGCTGAGTAAACCGCCGCCGGCGAAACGACCGAGCACCAGGTTCGCATCCGTCACGGTCGGACGATCACCTTTACCGTAGCAGGCCGGCCCAGGATCCGCCCCGGCAGACTCCGGCCCAACGCGCAATGCTCCCCCAGCATCGACATATCCGATCGAGCCCCCGCCTGCGCCGACAGTGTGAATATCCAGAACTGGAATGGCGATCGGCAACCCGTTGATCTGGGCCTCGTTCGTCGTTCGCGCCTCGCCAAGGCATAACGAAACATCGGTCGAAGTTCCGCCCATATCGAAAGCGATGATGTCCCGGATCTCCGCCATTTCAGCAACCCTGACCGCCGCCACAACTCCGCCCGCCGGTCCCGACAGGATCGTCCGAACGGGTTCCGCCCCGGCCGTTTCCGCCGAAATGGAGCCGCCAGAAGACTGCATGATCCTCAAACCCGTGAAGCGGCGCTTGTCGAAACTTCCGGCCAGCCCCTCTGACAGCTCCTTCAGGTATCGACCGACTCGTGGCGCCAGATACGCGTTGATGACAACGGCCGAAGTCCTCTCGTATTCCCTGTATTCCGGCAGGATCCGGTGTGATATCGACACCGGAACTCCAAGGACCGACAGCGCTTCAGCGAGCATTCGCTCGTGTGCCGGATTGGCAAACGAGAAGAGCAGCGATACCGCAACCGATTCGACTCGAGCCTTTTTCAGAGCCTTCACCAGCCTGTCGATCTCCGATGCTCCGGGCTCAGCCAGAATCACGCCCTCGGCGCTGACTCGCTCGTCAACACCAAAACGGAGATGACGAGGTACCAGGGGCTCTGGTCGCGTCACGGACAGGTTGTAGAGATCGGGCCTCGCCTGACGTCCGATCTCGATCACATCCTCGAAACCCTCCGTCACTACCAGCGCCGTCCGCGCCCCCTTGCGTTCGAGCAACGCATTCGTCGCAACTGTCGTCCCATGCACGATCTCCATCTTTACTTGTGAAGTTTTCGTCCCTGAGGCATCCTTCCAACCCGCCAACGCATCGAAAACCCGTTCGAGCCCGATCAGGATGGCCTGAGCCGGCGCTTGAGGCGTCGATGGGACTTTAAATGCAATCCGCTCATCGCCGAATACCGCGATGAAATCCGTAAATGTCCCCCCGGTATCGACGCCAATCCGAATCCCCGGCCCCCGACTGGTTTTTAACTGTTTTTTCATCTCTGATTTATCTTATAACTTCATCGTCAATTTAACTTAAATGGCAGAAAAGAATGATTTTAGTCATCTCGAGAAAAAATAATGAAACCAAATCAGAACTCGGGCGTGTAGCACAGTTGAGTTCGCGCGATGCGCTCGGGACGAAAGTTAAGACTCACTGGGGAATTTTCGACGAGCGCATTGCGTTAAACTTGCAGATCTCCTGCAGTCTGTCTTACGCCGGACAGCCTCGTTTTACAAGCGCCATTCCTCACAGACCCTGGCGACTTGCTAAGAAAAATGTAAAAATCTCGACCGCGCAAGCTAATTGCGAGGTCAAGCCCCAAAAATCAATCAGGCAGCCTCGAAGCCAGCACATTCCACAGTGCGTCTCTGACCAAAATCGATCCTGGATCGGAGAGTCACCCACAATACGCCGAACAAGATGACACGACGAATAACAATCGTAATGATCTTTCTGATTCTATTCGCTGGCTTTATTGTGCGCACGGCGATTGTTGACTCAAGGATGGTTTCCAGACCTGGCCAGGAACAAGGCCAGAAACAAGGTTTGACAGCTTCGGCTGCGACATTTGTCGGATCGCTTGAATCCGATCCTGATCGCGGAACGACGATTACAGGCAGGGCAGTGCTGATCATCACTTCTGCAAATGAAGATGATACGATGACAGGAAGGATCCAAATCCAGTTTGACGAAGCGACGCGGGAGTTAATGGCACGACAGGGCAAAACCGCGCAGGAATCGATCCCGGCTGCCGTCACGATCGATCCAGTCTCTCTGTTCTTTCGAAAAGGGACATCCTGCCCTGACATACGCATCGAGGCAAAGAATTTGCGAGTGGAAACCGGCCCAAAAATGATAAGGATCAACGATCTGACTTTTCGACTCATCGAAACTCCGGATCCTCTGATCCAGCTCTTCTGCGCCCTGGCTCGACAGATCAATGTAGATCGTCATCGCCTTGGCATTATCAGGGCCATCAACCGGACATTGATATAAACAGTAGAAAGTAAAAAGTAGAAAGTAGAAAGTAGGAAGATGAAAGTTTATGATGAACCTGTTGTTGCTATATAGTCACACTTTTTGATAATAAAGCTTTCTACTTTCTACTTTCTACTTTCTACTTTATAAATTTGAACTTTTAACTTTCAACTCATCAGGAGGTAATTGAAATAAACATGAACACGAAATTTGGAACATTTGCTCTTTCACTGGTCATCCTGCTCGGGGCCACTGTTGTGGCGGGCGCACAAGTTGCGCCGGCGACACCGAAAGCGGTGAAATTCACGACGGCGCCGAAACTGGTAATTTCAAAGCTGAAATCCGGTGAACAGGATGCGTATGACGTGCGCGGCAAGATCACCTTCACGGTCACGGCCGCCAATTCGGATGACAGCGTCGCCGGCAGTATCAGCTATGCGATTCCGGATGATGCGCGCCAGAAGATCGCGTCGATGACCGGCAAGCAGGTCACGGCCATTCCTTCGGAAGTCACCCAGAATGATGTCGTCGCGTATTTCCAGAAGGGCACCATGGCTCCGATCATCCACCTCGAAGTCAGTCCGATGATAGTCGAGGTTGGCGGCGCGAAACTCTCGTTCAATCGTGTCGTGCTCGACGTCAAGGGCCGCGACGGCGGGAACGTAGCACAATATACGACCGATGAGATGGAGGCGCTCTTCACGGTCTGGGCAAAGCAGATCAACAATGGACGCGCGCGCAGGGGCATCATCGCGCGAATGAACAAGGTCATTAACGGCGAGCCGGAATAGTTCCAGTAAAGTCTTATTCGAGGCTCGTACCCATAATGCACATTATGGTTGATGCCAGGAGGGAACATTGCTGAGGCACTGTTCCCTCCTTTTTCATGATCGTGCCGAATATCAAAGGATCAGGCATGGTAGAATGATTACTTTCCGGGAGAGCCGGCGCTCCCGGTGGGAACATCTGGTGAAGCGACTATTACATCCGGTCCTGATCATCGTCGCACTTGCGTCGGGCTCTCCTTTTGTCCCGGCCATTTCTGTTCCGGACCCGGATCGCTCAGAACCACAAATCCAGCTCAATGGCGAGATTGAGAATAATGACGGGCGGATCTGTGTCTCCCTGACAAACAACTCGGACAATCCGATCGAGGGGATCGCCGTCGTCGCCATCGGCACCGATGCTGATCAGGTCGAACTCGGGCAGTTCTCGTTCCACCTCGAGGCCAGGTCCGGCGGTTATTTCCGAATCAAGACGGCCGGTTCTCCGGGTGATTATTACAAACTCAGGATTCTGAGCCCTGAAGGCAGGTTACTGCTCTACCGCGCGGCACCGATCAAACGCGTCTCAGATGCATCGCCTGCGATCGAGGTAGCCCTGACGGCCCCGGCCGGAAAAACTGCCGTAATAAATACGCGCATTACAGCAGAGACGCCTGCGCAGCCTGAAACGACTACTGCTCTGCCTGAGACCGCTTCACAGGATGTCTCAGTCAAGGCGCAATTGCTGGGCAGCCCGGTGGATCCGGCATCTTTTGCTGTATTTTTTGAGCTTCGATCGCGCAGGCCGATCAGCCAGGCTACATTATCGATCACGGCGGGAAAATTCAGCGACAGCAAGCCTGTCAGCCTCGCACCGGCAGCTGCGGTCCAGTTTCAACTTCCAGGGAAAGACTCCGACTCCGGCGAGTTCGAACGCATCGAATATACGCTGACCGAAAAGGATGGCCGTCAACTTGCCCGCGGCGCTCTCGAAATTGATCAGTTGATGGCGGATGATGTCATCACTGTCCTCGATGTTCGCACTCATCGCCCTTCATATACGACAGGCGAAACCGCCAGACTGACTGTCCTTCTCGAAGGTCAATCCCGGAATGGGTACAGGCTCGAAGTTCTTGTCCGAGACTACAATGGATTGAAACTCTTCCTCGATCAGCGCAATGGAGACGGCCAGACGGCCCTCACGCCGCAGGAATTCATCTTCATCCTGCCAACCGATGCTCAAAAACCTCTCATCTTCGAATACAAGATCTACAACCCTGAATCAGGCCTGCTCTTCGATTCGGGCGAATTCGAAATCCCTGTCGAAGACAAGACCGGCTGAGCATTTCAAAGATCTCACAATTCATTGTCAAATCGTTTCATTTTCGTCCTGGGCATTGCGCACTGAATGTCCTGTGCTAAAATGCAAATGACTCGTTTCTCCGAGCCATCTCTTAACCTGCTGCAAGAGATTTACCGTAATAATTTTTGTGTCATCAATTTTTTATATTTTTCGTCAGGACCTGACTCTCCCCAACATTGATTTAGCCGCCTGGAGCGGAGTGTGAAAGGGGTAAGGATGTACAAAAACAGATTCTCCAGACCGCAGAGACTCGCTCTGGCGATAGCGATATTGAGCCTCGTTGCAGCGCTTGCCCAGCAGGGTATCCTGCAGGCTGCGCAACAGGACGACGCTGCACGCTCAACTCAGGAGAAAGAGGCAAAACAGGAAGGACAGAAGCCTGGATCGACACGGAAACTGCCACTGCCGGCAACGCCCGGTGAAGCTCCGGTCAGGCTTGATACCGATCTTGTAACCCTGACGGTCACCGTGACAGACCCTTACAACCGACTTGTGACGGGGCTGGACAGGCAGCATTTCCAGGTCTATGAGGACAAGGTCAAGCAATCGATCGAATTCTTCAACGATGATGACGTGCCGGTCAGCATGGGGATCGTCTTCGACGTGTCGGGGAGCATGAAAGGCAAGCTCGAACGAGCGCGTGATTCGCTCAAGGCTTTCATCCAGACAAGCCATCAGGATGACGATTTCTTCCTGGTTGGATTCAATCAGCGCGCCAGCCTGATTTCAGAGTTTTCAGATGGAGAAACGCTCGAGAACAAACTGACGCTCGTTGATCCGAAAGGTCAGACAGCTCTCTACGACGCATCATACCTGGGCATCGAAAAGGTCAAACAGGGCCGGCACTCCAAACGCTCGCTGCTCCTGATATCGGACGGCCAGGACAATTCATCGCGGTACACATATGGTGAATTGCGAAAACTGCTCAAGGAGGCCGGTGTTCAGATTTACTGCATCGGAATCGTCGAGATGGGCGGGGCGTCAGGCGGCACGCTTGATATGCAGGGCCAGGCCATTCTTGAAGAGATCGCTCAGGTGACCGGCGGAAAAGCCTTCTTCCCTCGCTCAGCGGCTGAGCTTGAGGACGCGACGACGCGCATCGCCCTCGAACTGCGTCACCAGTACAGCATCGGCTATACGCCGACTAATGTGAAACGTGACGGTGAATGGCACAAGATCAAGATCCAGGTCAAACCTCCGCGCGGTCTCCCTCCGCTGCGGGTCCAGCATAAGGAAGGTTATTACGCCGTCGACAAGAAATAGCTGCGGAAATAGTTTCCAGTGGGAGGAAGTTTCCAGTCGTCTGCAACAGTTTCGCAAATAGTAATAATCACAAGCTGTATGGCAGGGAAGAAACTGCGGCTGTCCAGAAAACTGGAAACTTCCTCCCACTGGAAACTTTTATCAGTTACTCTTCATCATCTGAATCGGCTGCTGACTTCTTCCTGCCCTTTGCCTTCTTCTCTTTCGAGAAGCTTTCCAGCGCATCTTCTTCGGTATCGTAGCTTTCGATGGTATTGAGCAACTGGGTCACCTGCAATGCGCCATAGACGCGATCAGTCACCCCGACCAGTTTAAGAATACCGCCCGCGTCGATGACTTTTTTATAGGCGCGCACAATCTCACCGATTCCCATACTATCGATGATCGGCACCTTGGTCAGATTCAGGAGGACCTTGGTCGTTCCGGCAGACATGACCTTATCGACGAGTATCTGCAATTGAAACCCGCCCTGCCCTTTAATGAATTTTCCTTCCATATCCAGCGAGGCAACTGTGCCCGCATAGTGGATTCTGATCGTCATCATAATCTTTGATATTGTTACAGGATTAAGTTTTCAGCTATCAGGGATCAAGAGAGAATTACATCTGTATTCTAACCGACAAAATGATAAACTGACAGAGCGATTCGACACTCCTGGAGGATAATCCGTGAAAAGCCAACTTGACGCAATCTTGCAACGAGAGCAGGCTGTGTATCTTGACAGCCTCACACCACGGCGGGACGCACTGTTCGCAGAGATGGAAAGCTATTCAGAGAGGAACCACATTCCCAGTTCCGATCCTGAAGTTGCACTGTTTCTTGAGATCATGGCGAAGGCAGTCAAGGCTCGCCGGGCGATCGAGATCGGGACGGCAATCGGCTATGGAGCAATCACGCTGGCGCGCGCGATGGGAAACGACGGCCGCGTGACGACGATAGATCCGAGCGAGGAGCGTGCTCAAGTGGCCCGTGATTTCATGCGCCGAGCCGGGGTTGAAGCCCGCATCGAGATCATCCAGGCGACGGCGCTCGTCGCCTTGCCGCAGCTTTCAGGCCCTTTCGATATTGCATATATCGACGCGGTCAAGGAAGAATATGGCGCCTATCTTGATCTGCTCGTCCCGCGCATGCGAAGCGGAGGTCTGATCATCGCCGATAACGTGCTCTGGAAGGGTCAGGTCGCCACAGGGCGGCTTCTTTCTCCCGACCAGAAAGCCTCAACCGAATCGTTAATCGAATTTAATCGACAGTTTACCGAGCACCCTGAAATTCGTGGCCTGATCCTGCCATTCGGAGACGGCCTTGCGGTCGGGATTAAAATTTAAACCTGTTTTGGCATATGACGACTACAGAGATTTCAGTCGACGGGATCAGATCAGCGAAAGAAGTGGTTTATGAAGCGCTGGCTCCTTCGCCATTGATGGAGTATCCGCTTCTGAGCCATGAATCGGGGATTCGCATACTGCTCAAACATGAGAATCACATCCCGACAGGGGCGTTCAAGATTCGCGGCGGTCTGAATTTCATGCACCACTTCAATGCCGAGCGCACGCACGAAGGCGTGATCACTGCGACGCGCGGCAACCACGGACAATCCGTGGCCATGGCCGCACTTCGATATGGCATTCCGGCGACGATCGTCGTCCCTTATGGAAACAATCCTGAAAAGAATGAAGCCATGCGGGGATTCGGGGCGCGGTTAATTGAGTACGGTCGAGATTTCGACGAGGCCCGCGAAGAGGTCCAGCGACTCTCCGAGTCCGAGAACCTGAGGTATATTCATTCCGCCAACGAACCTCATCTGATCAATGGCGTCGGAACCTATGCTCTTGAGATCATTGAGGAATCGACCCGGCGCGGAATGAAGATCGATGCGATCTTCGTTCCAATCGGGCTCGGCAGCGGCATCTGCGGAGTGATCACTGCTTTTCGAGCGCTTTCACCCGAAACCAGAATATATGGCGTTCAGGCTGAAGGCGCGCCGAGCATCTATCTTTCGTGGCGCGCCGGAAGGATAATCGAAACCGACGAGGCCGCCACAATGGCCGATGGCATAGCGACACGCGTGCCTGCCCTGACGACATTCGAAATCATCAGGAACGGCGTCGATGAGATCATCCTTGTCAGCGATGAAGAGATCATCGATGCGATCCGGTGGCTGTGGCGGACAACTCACAATCTGGTCGAAGGTGCAGGTGCGGCTTCAACCGCGGCAGCATTGAAGAAGGGCGCCGCACTGGCAGGAAAAACCGTCGTCTGCGTCGTCACCGGCGGCAATCTTGATACCGCGTCCATATCTAAAATATTCCCAGCTGACCAGGGGAAAGTTTCCAGTGGTAGGAAGTTTCCAGTTTCCAGTTCTACGGACTGAGCAGCTTGTTCCCGGTCAAACAGATTGCGATTATAATAATTAGCAAACCTGTTGCAGACGACTGGAAACTGGAAACTTCTTCTCACCGGAAACTATGACATATCATGCTCAAATTCACAGACATACTCGAAGCCCGTGACAGACTGAACGGAGTCGCACACCGGACGCCCGTCTTCACCTCGCGCCAGTTCAATGAGGAAGCCGGCTGCGAGGTCTTCTTCAAAGCTGAAAACCTGCAGCGGGCCGGCGCGTTCAAATTTCGCGGAGCCTACAACAAGATCGCATCGATGACGGACGACGAGCGGAGCAAGGGTGTTCTCGCTTTCTCGTCCGGCAACCATGCCCAGGCGACGGCTCTGGCGGCCAGGATCTTCGGCATTCCGGCGGTCATCGTCATGCCGCAGGACGCCCCGGGGATCAAGGTGGCGGCGACCCGCGGCTACGGCGCTGAGGTGATCTTTTACGACCGGTATTCCGAAAGCCGGGAAGAGACCGGCGATCGCCTGTGTCGTGAACGCGGTCTGGCTCTGGTGCCTCCTTTCGACGATTACAAGATCATGGCCGGCCAGGGAACCGCCGCGCTGGAATTAATGGAAGAAGTTCCCGATCTGGATATCCTGGCCGCCCCATGCAGCGGATGCGGCCTGCTGGCAGGTTGCGCTGTCACGGCAACCCACATCAACCCGTCGATTCGCATTTTCGGCGTCGAGCCCGAGGCCGGCAACGACACCTGGCTCTCGTTTCAAAAAGGCGAAGTTGTGTCAATCCCCGTCCCAAAAACCATCGCCGACGGACTGCAAACGCCGGCGCCCGGAAAGCTCACCTTCCCCATCGTTAAACAACTGGTCGAAAGTATCCTGCTGGTGAGCGACGATGAACTGATCGAAACGATGCGTTTCATCCTTGAACGAATGAAAATACTGACCGAACCTTCGGGCGCGGCCGCAGCCGCGGCCGTGCGTCATCGCAAAACCGATTTTTCAGGCGCTCGTGTCGGAATCATCCTATCCGGTGGAAATGTCGATCTCGGCAAGCTGGCAGGCTATCTGATGCAATCCGGTGAATGATTTTCCGGAACGGGAATCTTTGACAGGCAGTGAATGCACGCGTAGAATTTGCCCTACTTTAACGGATTGGCACTTATCTGAAAATTTATGTCATGGTTTAAACGCCAAACAGAGAAGATCGGCGAGATCGCTCCGCCCGAAGAACGCACCGTCAAGACCGAAGGGATCTTCGTTAAATGCGATAACGAGGATTGCGGGGCGACGATCTATCGCAAGGATCTGAAAGAGAATCTGAACGTCTGTCCGACATGCGGCCATCACTTTCGCATCACGGCGAAGGAACGTCTTCATATGCTCTTCGATGATGGGCAATACGAAGAACGCGACTCCGGGATCGCTCCGACAGATCCGCTTCATTTCGTAGATAATTCACCCTATCTCGATCGATTGAAAAAGGCCCAAAAGGCGACGGGGCTGCTCGATGCCCTGGTCACCGGCAAGGGAAAGCTCGCCGGACACGAGGTGGTCATCTGCGCCATGGAGTTCAACTTCATCGGCGGCAGCATGGGCTCAGTGGTCGGCGAAAAGATCACACTGGCCATCGAGTATTGCGTTGAAAAGAGGCTGCCGCTGATCATAGTTTCATGTTCGGGCGGTGCGCGGATGCAGGAAGGGACCTTGTCGCTCATGCAGATGGCCAAGATTTCCGCGGCTCTGGCGCGTCTTGATGATGCCGGTCTTCCCTATATTTCGCTGCTCACCAATCCGACGACCGGCGGCGTCACCGCCAGTTACGCCATGCTCGGCGATTTGAACATCGCCGAGCCCGGCGCCATCATCGGATTCGCTGGCGCCCGCGTAATCGAACAGACGATCCGGCAGAAACTGCCAAAGGGATTTCAGCGGTCTGAATTCCTGCTCGAACATGGCATGCTTGACGCAGTCATAGACCGGCGCGAGCTGCGGGGCTTCCTGGCCGACGCCTTGGCCTTCACCGAATCGAATCATTGATTACAACATCGATATGCCCAGTCTTAATCACACCACTTTGATACTCCTCGTTTCGGTGTCGCTGATGATCTCCTGTGCCGGAGTCAGCAAAACATCGCAGTCTCTGGCCGTCGAATCGCCGACTCCTGAATCCGTGGGGGGATTGGATAAACAGAGATCGAAAACGGATTTCGACGGTGACCGCGCCATGGCTCACGTCAGGGCGCTCGTCGAAATCGGCCCGCGCCCGTCAGGCTCAGCCGAAATAGAAAAGGCCAGTCAATATATCGTTCGAGAATTGAAAAGCTATGGCCTCAAAACGACTATCGATGAATTCCTGCCGAATACGCCCAAAGGCAAGGTGAAGATGCGAAACATCATCGCCGAGATCCCGGGTGAGAGCTCCGATTGCATCATGATCGGCAGCCATTACGATTCGAAATTTTACAGGGAATTCCGCTTCGACGGCGCAAACGACAGCGGTTCGAGCACCGGAGCGCTGCTCGAACTCGCACGGGTTATGGCCGCTGATGTTGCATCCGGCAAATTCAAACCGCGATTCACATATCAGCTGGTCTTTCTTGACGGCGAAGAAGCATTCTGCCGCGAATGGAGCGAATGCCTCAACGGCAATGACAACCTCTACGGCAGCCGCCATATGGTCGAGAAACTCCGCAAGGATAAACGGATCGATAAGACTCGTGCTTTCATCCTGCTCGATATGATCGGCGACAAAAATCTCAACATCCAGAAAGAAGAGAGCTCTTCATCCTGGCTTGTCGAAGCGATATGGTCGACCGCCCGTCAACTCGGATACGAAAAGAACTTCCCGAATTCCTCCCATTTCATCACCGATGATCACATCCCGTTTCTTCAGGCCGGCATCCCCGCTGTCGATCTGATCGATTTCGATTACGGCGATGACGAAAAAGATTACTGGCATACGGCTGAAGATACGCTCGACAAGCTCAGCCCCAAAAGCCTCAAGATCGTCGGCGACGTTCTATTGCTCAGTCTGCCTCTCATCGAGGACCAGATACGACGCTAAATTTCATTTTTCCGGATTACTGTAGTAGAATATCCATATTCTGACTTCCCCCATTAGGTCTTTCTTATGCCGCGGTCGATCGGAAACTCCGCATCCGTGTCGATCATCCATCAAATTTTCTTTCCGCTCCGCGATTTTTGAAAGAGGTCTGTCTTTCGAGTCGCGGGGAAGGAATTGTGACCTGTCTATTTTCAACTGAAGGCTTCCCGACTCTGGTGGAAGTAGTGATTTAAAGGAAGGAAGGGCCAGGTAAGATGAAATGGGAATACCGTACTGTTGACTGGGGTGAGATTCGTAAAATCGGTTCACGAATCACTGGAGAGGATTTCATTGACGCTAATGTCGATGCCGGGCTGAATTCGCTCGGGCAGGAAGGCTGGGATCTGGTCAACGTCTATGTTGACGGTTTCGCCATGCACCGCAATAACAAGGGCGAGGAGATGCTGGCCAGCAGTCGCTACGTCAAATACACCTTTAAAAGACCAGTCATAACAAATGACTGAAATAAATGCTCAGCTTTTCTTGTGATCAATAATATCCCGAATGTCCGCGAAAAGGACTTTGGTTATCTTGCCATTCGCGCTGAGTATTTTGACGGCAGGCTTACTGAAGGGTTGAGTACTGCGCAGATTATCTATTTTTCCGCGCACACTTGCTCCGTCATTGGTGACCACCTCGACATCATCGCTGTCGAGCATCCCCTGTAATCGCTCCATCATCGTAAAAAAATCGTTCACGGCTCAATTACCTCCCACAGGAAGAAACAAAAATAAGAACGGTCAGCCTGACATCAGTTGAAACCCGGCATCGACAGATGTTGAAGAAGGATCAACGCGGTTTTGGTTGATGTATTATTGATTATCTGATCTGGCGCAACCAGCAGCGCGACGGCCTGAATGCCGTTGTAGACCAGGTGAGTCGCAACGCATGGAAGCAGTTTGCCGGTGAAAGCACGCAGAGCCGTCAGGACGAGGCTGAGCGAGAGGATGGCGGAAATCGCGGCATAACTGCCCCAATATTGCGGCACGTGAACCAGCGCGAAAAGAAATGTGACGGCGATGATGCCGGCCACCTTGCCCCAGACTCGCTCGATACCTGAATAGAGAACCCCGCGATAGACCATCTCCTCGACGATCGGCGCGGTTAAGACTGCAAGGGCTGCCACGAGCACACGAATGGCAGTGCCCATTTTCAGCAGCTTCTCCATATCAGTCTCCTGGTGCGGCAGTAAACGCTCGAAGGCGAACGCAACTCCCATCATCAGGAAAGCCAGGCCGACCGCATGAACCCATTTGAACTGCGGATGCCATCCCCAGCCGACGGTCGAAAGAAACGGGCGCCTGCCTCGTTTTGTCACGACCAGCCAGCAGAGCAGCAGGGTCAGCAGATGGGCCGGAAAAGTAGACACAATCGAAAGTACCGCCACCAGCCAGTCGAGTTCGAATGTTTTCGGAAACTGCCCGGTCTCTCTGAACTTAATGAACAGATAGATGATGATTGCAGCAATCTGAAATCCAAGAATTAAGAGCACGCTGCCAACCCATACCATGAGGCCGGAGCCCGCGCCCCACAGTTTATCCGGCTGGCCTAAAGGCTCGACCGGTTGTTCGACCGGTTGTTCGAGGTTGCGGCAGCGGCGCCTCACACCGCCTGCAGAGGGCATCTGTGGCCGATTCAAGTGCGGTCCCGCACGCCGGACAAAAGGTAGTCAATGAAGTCATAGTAATCAGTCATCTCCGGATGAATTGCACATCCGATAATTAGCATCAGGCATCGAGGTTTAGCAAGCGTCCCGCAAAGAGCAACGAGATCGATGACTTTGTTTCACAGCGGAGACGGCTTGCCCAACTGGAACGTTTCGCGAAATGTAGAGTATGTCGGCCGGCCGTTTAGTTTGGCCGGGGTAAACCGGAATTGGCGGAAGGCCTCGATAGCCTTGGGGTTGAGCGCCGAATCCGGAGTATCGAGCACACGTACGTTGGTGATGCGACCATCCGGAGTGACTATGCCCTCGAGGGTGATCGATCCTTTTACTCGAGCGCCGGGCGAAAAGTTCAAAGGGGCCCGACTGATCAGGGCGGGCATGACGAAGATGTCGCTTTCGCCCAGTTCAACGCGCGAACCATATGCATCGGTAGGCCGCGAGATGTCCGAGGCTCTGTTTTGCAGGCTGCGCGTTGTGGTTACCGTCGGAGTGATCGTGACCAGCAGGGCACGTTTGTCCGGCGCAGTTTCGGCCCCGTCAGGCCCCTGAAATTCCCGAACCCCGAATGCCCCCTGCGATCCTCGCAGCATCACCGTCTCGTAACTGTTGACAGAAACGCTCTTCAACTCCAGCAGGACCTTCTCATCATAGCCGGCTGTAAAATCGAAGGTCACGTCTCCCTTTGTAATGATGCGCGGAAGGATGGTGAAAACGAAGGGTTTGTCGTTCATCGGCTGGGTATCGGTAAAGCTCTCGCCTTCCCTCAGACCGATGGTGCGAATGTGACGGATCTTGAGCCCTTCGACTCCGAATGTGCGGGCGATATGCTCGATCTCTTCTTCGGGCGTCGTCGCCGTAACCCGCAATTTGTTGACCTGAGTGAAAGGCTTCGAGCTGGTGTCATCATACTGGTAGATCGCGATGGTGACCCCGACGCCATAATCGCTCTGTTTGAGCAACTGCGCATCGGCAGTGCCTGAACCAAAAGCGAGGCATAGCGTCATTCCCAGACAGGCGAAGATGGTCCTCTCAATCGGTCTTCTTTTCATCAATATTCTCATCTGCCTTCTCCTCGAGTAACTTCTGATAAGCCTCCCGTTTGGACAGTCCACGGCTACGCGCGACGGCCTTCAGCGCGTCACTCCGGGTCAGCCCTTCGTCATCCATCAATTTATCGACCTGGGCTGTGAGGCTTATTTGTTCAGTCGCATATAAATTATCGTCGCCGCATCCGGCAATGACAAGCGTCATCTCTCCGCGGGGAGACTGCACGTCGAGCCGGGCTCGAATTTCAGACAAGCAACCGCGCAGAAACTGTTCGTGAAGTTTGGTCAGCTCTCTGGCCAGAGAAGCTTCACGATCTCCCAGAACTTCCTCGGCATCGCTGAGCGCCTCGCGAATCCGATGCGGCGATTCATAAAAGACGAGTGTCGATCGCTCGCTCCGCAATTCATCGAGACGCGTTCGCCGCGCCCCTTTTCGAGGAGGCAGAAATCCTCCGAAATAGAACGAATCGGTCGGCAGCCCCGATGCGACCAGCCCCGCGATCAATGCTGCCGGCCCCGGAATCGGAACGACTTCAACTCCATGCTCGATCGCCGCCCGAACGATGCGGTATGCGGGATCAGAGATGCCCGGAGTGCCGGCGTCGGTCACGATGGCGATGCTTTCACCCTGAGCGAGCCGCCCGGCCAGTTCTGCCGCGCGCGCCTGTTCGTTGTGTTCGTGATAGCTGATGACGGGTTTTCGGATTCCAAAATGATCGAGCAGTTTGCGTGTATGTCGAGTATCTTCACAGGCGATCAGATCGACCTCTTTGAGCACGCGCAGCGCCCGCAGAGTGATGTCTTCGAGATTGCCGATCGGGGTCGAGACCAGGTAGAGCGACATAAAGCCTATTTCCCGCGATCCTTCCAGAGCCAGATGCCGCCCTTCATTCCAAGGATGTTCGGGACGATCTCGACGTCGGGAGGGAGTCTGAAACTGACCAGTTCCGCATTGCCGCCGCCCAGATAAAGTTTTTCGAAGTTGGTCAGGATGCGCCAGTAACCTATCGCCTTCTGCAGGCGGCGGTTCCACCGTCTTTTGCCAACCTCGGCCAGGGCGCTTGCGCCGAGCTGCTGCTCATATGTCTGTTCATTTCGAAACGGGATATGACCCATCTCCAGATGCGGAGCCAGGCGGCCGTCCTCGAACAATCCACAGCCAACGCCGGTTCCGAGCGTGATCACCATCTCGACGGCCTTTCCCTTGATCGCCGCCAGCCCCTGCATGTCTGCATCGTTGACCACTTTGACTGGTTTGTGGAGCATGCGCGCAAGCGCTTTCTCAAGATCGAAGCCCTGCCAGTATTTCGTTCCCAGATTGGCGGCGGCGAGTATTTTCCCCTTATGGACAACGCCCGGGAATCCGACCGAGACCCGGTCGAATTCCGGCAACTGCGCGATCAGTTGCTTCAAAGCCGACAGCAACGCCTTCGGAGGACATGGTTTGGGTGTATCGACTCTGACACGCTCGGTCACCATCTCTCCGTCCTCGTCCAGAATCGATGCCTTCAACCGCGAGCCTCCGATGTCGATCGCCAGCGTCCGGATGAATTTTTTTGGTTTCGATTTCGATCGTGCTTTACTGCTATGTTTCTTTTTAACTGCCGGCATTCGGCTTACGCCTCCTTGCAATGCGATTTGCATTTATTCTCCAAAATACCATAATCTTTGAGTCCCTGAATACTACTGAAATCGCAACGGATTGAGAAGGAAAGAGCACAATGATCAATCACAGGAAATTCTTCGTCGCAATCATTTTGATTCTCGGATCGGCACAAGCATGGAGTCCGTCCGCCTCGTCGGCCGGCAAGGTTCTCGATCCACTTGAAATGGGCCCATATCCAGCGGGAGTAACGACGACAGTCCTCGTCGATCCGTCACGCATCGATCCGGCGACGGGAGAAGCTCGAACGCTGGTAACGGAGATCTGGTATCCGGCGTCAGACGATGCCAGGAACCTTCCGAAAAACAAGTTCACAAATTTCATCCCCGGCGGCCTGTCACCACAATTCGAATCGCTCATCAAAATGGCATATAGAAAATCGGCCGCCGAGATAGACGCCGATTTCTGGAACCATGCGGTGCGCGATGCAAGGGTTCGCGACGGCAAATTTCCGCTCATCGTCTTCTCGCACGGCAACGGAGGGACCCGCAACCAGAATACATTCTGGTGTGACTACCTTGCCAGTCACGGTTACATCATCGTTTCGGCCGACCACACGGCCAACGCACGCGTGACGATCATCAAGGGCAAACCCGTTCTCTACCAGGCATCGCAGCGGAACCAGTCGGCGATCGACCGGCCAAAGGACATGAGTTTCCTGCTCGACCAGATGACGCTCTGGAATGGCGGTTCCGACAGTCGTTTCAGCGGCAGGATCGATTTGAGAGTCCCTGTCGCCGCCGGTATGTCATTCGGATCGATGACTGCAATTCGTGTCGCCGATGCCGATCCGAGGTTCAAAGCTGTCATCGCAATGTCCGGCGCGCCCGAAACGCATCAGAATCTCAAGGTCCCTACCCTGCTCATGCTCGGAACCGAGGACACGACTCTGGGCGTCAGGGGCAACGATTACATCAGGTCGAATTTCGGGATCCATACCGGCCCGGCGTTTTTACTTGAAATGGTCAACGGCGGGCACTACTCCTTCACAGACATGTTCAAACTGACGAAGGAATTCGGCGATGGCGTGGGCAAGGGCAAGCGTCGCGCCACTGGCGAGCCATTCGAATTCACTCCGATGGAGTCGACCTACAAGATCATCAATTCATACAGTGTCGCGTTTTTGGGCAGCTACGTCAGAGGTGAGCGCGAATATCTCGAGTTTCTGAAAAAGAACCACTGGCCCGGGGATTTGATCTGGGAGGCGAAGGGCGCCGAATTGACTCAGGAAGTTTCCAGATAGATCGAAAGGGGCGCCATGGGACGACTGACCGGCATTTTATTTATTCTCTTCTGCGCGCTGTCGCAGCAGACACAGTCCGCCCAGGCACTGCGGCTGCAGGAAACTGGCCCGCCGAAACAGACTGCTCAAAAAACATCCGGGCGATCGCTCACGCCGCAGCAGTTCGTCGCGCTCATCGAAAAACTGAGCGAGCCGGGCGGCTATTTTGACACCGACAATCTGATCTCGAACGAGACATCGTACATGCACGTGCTCGGTAAGATGCGTCAGATGAAGGTCAATGGCGGCGCCTACCTCGGCGTCGGCCCCGATCAGAACTTTTCATACATGGCCCAGATTCGGCCGAATATCGCCTTCATGGTCGATATTCGCCGCGACAATCTGGTCCAGCACCTGGTCTTCAAGTCGCTCTTCGCTCTCTCGCGCAACCGGATGGAGTATCTTTGCCTGCTCATCGGCAGGCCGGCTCCCTCGGATTTAAAAGCATGGGATTCGCGCGATATCCGCGAGATCGTCGCCTACCTCGATAAAACGCCTGCCGGCAAAGACCTGCTGGACGCGACCACAAAACGTGTCGAGGAGCGGATCGCAGGACTGGGCTTCATTCTCAAGCCGCAAGATAAAGTGGCGCTCCGACATATCCTCGCGGAGTTCCACGCCGCCGGCCTCGATCTCAAATTCACCAGCAGGAACAGGAGCCCGCGTTATTACTATCCCAACTATCGCGATCTGCTGCTCGAAAAGGACCTGACCGGGCGTCAGTGCAACTACCTGGCCCGCGAGGAAGATTTCCGGTTTCTGAAGTCTCTTCAGGAACGCAATCTGGTCATCCCCGTAGTCGGCAATCTGGCGGGCGATTCGGCATTGAAGAACATAGCCGGATACCTTCGCGACGAAGGCGAGACGGTCTCGGCCTTTTACACCTCGAACGTCGAATTTTATCTGATGCGTGGAGTCGAATTCGACCGCTTTGCCGAGAATGTGACGGTTCTGCCGCGCGGCGAAAACAGCGTCATCATTCGCAGTTATTTCAATGGGACGTGGGGGTATCCGCACCCGCAGTCCGTCACTGGTTATTACAGCACGCAGTTGCTGCAGACCGCCGACAGCTTCGTCAGCGAGCACGCGAAGGGCGGCTATCAATCCTATCTGGACGTGATCGGCAAACACATGCTCGATCTTCGATGAGTGACATGAAACTGGCGCGTTGGAAAAAGAAGTTATACCTGACCGCCGGGTTCATCTCGGTCGGGCTCGGCGTGGCCGGCATTCCTCTGCCGCTGCTGCCGACGACGCCGTTCCTGCTGCTGGCGGCCTTCTGCTTCGCGCGCGGCAGCGAACGCTGGCACAACTGGCTTATGTCCCATCGCACCCTGAGCCCTTACATCCACGCCTTTCGCAAGGGGACCGGGCTGACGCGCGAGCAGAAATGGCGGATCGCCGCGACAGTGACCATCACTTTGCTGATCACGGCTATTCTGACGCCGATCTGGATGGGCCGCGCTCTGGCCGCTTTCATCTGGGTGACCAGCATTCTATTTGTCTACCTCAGCCCGTCAGCGAGACAAACACGGGACTCAGACGATCCAGCCTGAACTCTTTCAGGCAGAATATTTAAAGAAACAAGAGATGAAGGATGAAGAAAACAATTGCCTGCTTTTCTCTTTTTATTCTGATCGCGCCCGCTCTCGGGCTGCCAAGTGAAGTCAGTTTCAGCAAAATCGTCATTGACCGCGAATTCCGTTCAGAAGGTGTCGCCGTGGCCGACATCAATCGCGACGGCCGGTTGGATGTCATGGCGGGAAACCTTTGGTACGAGGCTCCGGCGTGGACTCCGCATGAGATTCAGCCGGTCCGAAAATTCGATGCCGCCAATGCGTGGAGCAACAGCTTCGTCAATTTCACGGACGATATCAACGGTGACGGATGGCCCGATCAGATCAGGATCGACATGCCGGGGACTCATCGCGTCGTCTGGCACGAGAATCCAAAATCGAAAGACAAGCACTGGCCTGAGCATACTCTCTTCAGAAATGCCTGCAATGAAAGCCCTGCCTTCGTTCCACTGGTTGGCAAAGACTCCCGGAAGATGCTCGTCTTTTCGTTCGACGATACGCAGATGGCATGGTATGAACCGACAGGCGACCCCGCACGTGAATTCAAATCCCAGCTGATCAGCGAAAAAATAGCGAAAGACAGGGCTAAGGACCACGGAGTCTACCGCTACTCGCACGGGCTCGGGGTCGGCGATATCGACGGCGACGGTCGAAAGGATATCATCATCCGCACCGGATACTGGCGCCAGCCGGCAGATCCTCGAAGCGGACCATGGACCTTTGTTCAGGCCGATCTGGGTGAAGACTGCGCGCAGATGCACGTTTACGATGTCGATGCGGACGGGCTGCCCGATGTGTTGAGCAGCTCGGCTCACGGGGTCGGCATCTGGTGGCACAAACAGACGAAAACGACCGATGGCCAGAAAAAATTCATTAAGCATCTAATCGACGACAGTTTTTCGCAGTCGCATTCATTGGAACTTGCCGACATCAATCGCGATGGGCTGCCCGACCTGGTTACGGGCAAGAGGTTCTGGGCTCATGGGCCGAAAGGAGATATCGAACCGAACGCTCCGGCGGTTCTGGTCTGGTTCGAGATGAAGCGCGGCAAGGACGGCGTTCGCTGGATCAAACACGTGATCGATGAGGATTCAGGCGTCGGGACGCAGTTCGCCATCGCCGATCTCAACCGCGACCGCAAACCGGACATCGTGACATCGAACAAAAAAGGCGTTCATGTCTTTATTCAAAAATAGATGTGGAGTGCGGCGGCCCGGCGCCGCTTTGGCACTGTACCTGGAAGAAATCAGAATGGACTACAAAAGCGGCGCCGGGCCGCCGCACTCCAAAATATGCACATCCAGCGTAAAAAGATCTTCGATGTCTGCGTCATCGGTTCAGGCGCGGCGGGCGGATTTATGGCCAAAGAGCTGACCGCAGCCGGCGCCGATGTCGTCCTGCTGGAAGCCGGAGCGAAAGGGCGTCTGGAAGACCTGGACATTCACACTCCGCCATACGATCTTCCGAAAAACGGATACGGATTCTACAAGCAGCGATCGCTCTATCCCGACGACATCTCGCGAAGAATCGAATACCGCGGTGACCGCATCTCTGTCGATCGCATCCGCACGCTCGGCGGACGGACGTTTCACTGGAACGCGGCGAGCTTCAGATTCTCGGCCGACGACTTCCGCGAACATTCCCTGCACGGAATCGAGGAGGACTGGCCGCTGAGCTACGACGAACTGTCCCCGTTCTACAGCCACGTCGAACGCGAGATGCACGTTTTCGGAACGCGGGAAAAACTTGAGGTGCTGCCGGACGGTGATTTCGTGGCCGAGTCTCCGCGACTGCGCTGCTCCGAGGTGATCGCGCAGAGCAGGCTGGCGCGCAAGGGGATCAGACTGATTCCGACGCGCAAGGCGGTGCTCTTGAAAGGGAAGGCAGGGCGCGGCGGATGCCATTACTGCGGCCACTGCATGGATGTCTGCGATGTCCGCGCGGTCTGGTCGAGCGATATCACTCTCATCCCCGAAGCGCTGGCCACCGGCAAACTGACTTTGAGGCTCAATGCGCTCGCCCGTGAGATCACAGTCGATGATAAAGGTCTGGCTTCCGGAGTTTCGATAATCGACAGGCGCACCGGCAAAGAAGATGTGATTCGCGCGCGCGTTGTCGTCGTCAGTTGCGCTTCGATCGAATCGGCCCGCCTGCTGCTCAATTCGAAGAGCGAAAAATACCCGAACGGCATCGCCAACTCGAATGATCTGGTCGGAAGATACCTGGGAGGCCATCTCAACACCAGCGCCTTTGGCTGTCTCAAAGACCTGGTCGGAAAAGACGTTTTTACAGGAGACGGGGCGACCGATCACGCCTACATCCCTCGCTTTAATCACCTGCGCGGAGGGCGCAGAGATTATGTCGGCGGATACGGCATGCAGCTTAACTACCAGAACTGGCATTGGCCGTACCACGCGAAATCGGTCAGTGGTTTCGGACAGGATTACAAGCGGCGCGTCCGCGATCTTCACCCGGCGACTCTGCTGGTCGGCGGATGGGGCAAGGTCGAGCATCGCCCGGACAATCGCGTCCTGGTCGATCCGAAGAAGGTGGACAACTACGGCATCCCAATTCCCATCATCCAGTTCACCTGGGGAGAGAACGATCTGAACCTGTTCCGCGAGATGCGCGAGAGTGTACTTGATGTGCTCGATACGTGCGGAGTCGAGATGATTGTCAAGGGAAGCGACGGGCCGGGAGGTTTCGCCAGCCACGAAGTCGGAACCGTCAGGATGGGCAATGATCCAAAGAGTTCGGTCCTCAACTCGTTCTGCCAGGCACACGAGGTCAAAAACCTCTTCGTCGTCGACGGAAGCAGTTTTACTACTTTTCCGGAAAAGAATCCGACACTGACGATCGCCGCGCTGGCCGTGCGCAGCGCCCGCTATCTGGCTGATCAGCGCCGGAATTTGTAGGGAAAGTTTCCAGCTAAGAAGTTTCCAGTTGTCAGTTTCCAGTTTCCAGTATTCGAGATTGCAAATGTAATAACTTTTCAGATATACGCAATCAACAGGATACTTCTTTCACTGGAAACTGGAAACTTCTTCTAACTGGAAACTTCTTTCACTGGAAACTTCCCAGCTCTCTATATCAAAAACTTCAAACACACCGGCGTCGGGATCTTCGCCTCGATTCCGGTCGCCCTCAGGACTCCCGTATCCTCGTCAATTCCAAAGACAACCACATTATCGGTCTTCTGGTTGGCCGCCAGCAGAAAACGTCCCGAAGGGTCGATGACGAAATTTCGAGGGAAGTCTCCGCCTGTCGGCGTGTGGCCGACAAGCGTCATCAGGCCATCCCGCGGATCGATTGCAAACGCCGCGATGCTGTTATGACCCCGATTCGTGCCGTAAACGAACCTCCCGTTCGGATGAACGTGAATGTCCGCCGGATAGTTCGTTCCCGAAAAATCCGCGGGAAGAGTGGACAAAGTTTGAACTTCCTTGAGCTGCCCGCTGCGCTCATCGTAGATCAATGCGCTCATGGTCGAGTTCAACTCATTGATCAGGTATACGAATTTCCGGGAAGGGTGAAAATCGATGTGACGCGGGCCGGCGCCTGGTTGCGTTTGATAAAACGGCTGTTTGTTCGGTAATAGTTTTCCTTTCACTCCGTCAAACCGGTATATCATCACCTTGTCGATACCGAGGTCGACGGCCAGAGCGCGCCTCCCTTCCCGATCGAACATCAGACAGTGCGCGTGAGGCTTCTGCTGTCGATTCGCGTCTCCGCCGGTTCCGCTGTGCTGGACGACATCAACGGCTGTGCCGAGGCTTCCATCTTATTAATTGGCAGGACACAGAGACTTCCGCTCCCGTAATTGGCAATTGCGGCGAATCTTCCGGCCGGATGCAGTGCGACGTAGCAGGGCGAGCCTCCACGCGTCGACTGATGGTTGATCTTCGTCAGAGCTCCCGTAGAAGGGTCGATCGTAAATGCTGTCAGGGCTCCGCCGGGCTTGCCGCCGGTCTCGTTGACCTCATTGACGGCATAAAGACAACGACTCCTCCGGTCGATCGCCAGGTATGACGGATTGGATATCCCTTTCGCCACGCCTTGAGAGCTCAGTTCACCGGTCTCAGGGTTCATCCGGTAGATGTATATCCCCTCGCTCCTGCCGCTGGTGTATGTGCCGACATAGAGCGTCAGGGCCGTCTCCGCGCTGCCGGTAAGATTCGCGGCGACGGATATGCCGGCGGCTCCAGCCAGAAACCCGCGACGCGTCATCGACCTTTTCCTTTTATTCATAATATTCAATAGCGCCAGCTTGTCAGATCAGCACCTCGAGGCGCCGATTTTTTGATTCGTTCGAGAATCTTCGGCACGTACATCTGATTGTATCTCAGTCGTGACAGATGATTCGGCAGTGTCTGATCGCCGTTCCAGCAGTGCTCGGCGCGATCTCCGTAATCGACCTCTCCGCCGTAAAACGGGTTCTTCGTCCCCTTGAGAAATTCCTCGACCAGATAGACGGCATTGTTGAGATAGTAGTTGTCCATATCGCCGCAATAGATATGAATCTTGCCTTCGAGTTTCGGACCGAGCTTTGCCCAGTCGCGTTTGAGGATGTGGCCGAGATCGTAGTTCTCGCGCCAGTATTCAGCGACCGATCGATCGATCTCTCCGGTCATCTTGTCCCAGATCGGTTTCGGATAGCCGTCCGCGCCGGCGGGCGAATAGACGGCCTGCCAGATATCCCACTGATCGCCCGAGCGGCTTTTGGTCCCCAGCGCCAGCTCGCGGTGATTCATCTCTTCGAGCGTGGCCGAAACGTGCCCCAGGTAATCGCGATGCCCCGGGCGCGGCGTCCGCTTCCATCTGCTGTCGAGGTAATAGGCGTTCTTGTCTTCATAAATATTGACGACGGTGTAGGCCCGAAAGTCGATCGGATCAGGACAGGCCGCGAAACATCCGTTGAACATATCCGGATAGAAGACCTGAGTCGCCAGGGCCTCCCAGCCTCCAGTCGATCCGCCGTAGGTGAATCGTGCCCAGCCCTCTCCGATGCCTCGAAACTTCTCCTCGATATACGGGATCAGCTCGTGATTGATGGCATCGCCATACGGCCCCAGATTGGCCGAGTTGACGGCGTACGAATCATCGTAATATGGATTGGCGTGCTGGATTTCGATGATCAGAAACCGGGGATAGTTCGAGCCGGTCCATTCCTGATAGAACTTGTGTGCATATTCCTGAACAATGCGGTTGTATCCCGAAAGCTTGAACCTCTCGCTGTAATCGGGCTTTAGATCAGGGTCCGGAGGGGTTTCGCGAAAACCTCCGAAAGTGTATGGAAAATGGCCGTGGAAGACCATGAGCGGATAACGAGCATTTGGATGCGCATCGAAGCCCTCGGGCAGCAGAATGTTTGCGCCGAGGTACATCGGTCGGCCCCAGAACTCGCTCAGCTTTTTGCTTTGAATGCGGATATTCTTGATGTATTTCGTATCCTTCGGAGGCTCGATCCGGGGGATCTCCTGATCGAGGATGATCGCGACGGTTTGAGCCTTTCGTCGATCTATCGTGATCTGAACGGGTTTGCTGTAGATGTTGCCCGGCGCAAGGTTCCAGTGCTGGCCTTCACCACGGTCCATCGGCAGTTTCACCGTATGGCCGTCGGCGCGGCGAAAAGTTTCATACTTGTGAAGCAGGGCCTGCACCCAGTAGGTTCCCGCCGGGACCCGATCGAGGCTTTTGACGGGGTAACCGAAAGCGCCGGCGTCGATCACCGCACGCTGTCCAGGTTTGAGACCGTCGACATCGATGCCGAATACCTGCTGCGTCTTAACCGAATCGTTGATCTGCATCCGGGGTTCCTGCGATCCGTCGGTCGAAATGAGCAGCAGCAGTCTGCCGTCAAGCGGCGCTCGGCTGCGCTCGACCGGAAATGAGATCGCAAAGCTCACTGCCGATCGCTGCGCCTTCACCCCGCCCTGCTGCGCCAGCACTACGATCGACAAAGAAATGAGAAACAGAATTGTAAATCGCCTGAGCATCATCGGATCTCCTTTACTCAGCGATTCGCGTCGCCTGGTGGGCCACCATCTTCCAGTCTTCGCCGATCTTCGAATAGACGTGAATGTAGCGGGCATTGGTATCGATCTTTGCTCCGCGTGCTGTGACATGCACGTCCCAGTGGCAAGTGACGACCGCAGTGTCTCCGTATACCTTGATGCGCCGATCGTTGCGCGTCATCGATTCGTATTTGGTCTCGCCTGATCTGATCTTGGTGATGTAGGTCGCCTTGTCATCGACGCTGCCGTTCGAGTGGGTGTAGATCAGCGTATCGGCATAAATTTTATCGAGCCCATCGACATCCGATGCGACAAGCGCTTTGTCCCAGTCGTCTTCCAGTTTGAGAATCGTAGTTTCAACATCGATCACCGGCATCTTCTCCTCCTTCGTCTGACAAGCGATCAGTAATTGAGAAACAACCAGAATTAACGCGGCGGAAAACAGATATTTTCTCATTGCGGGGTAACCTTTCTGATGAGTTGAAAGTAGAAAGTTGAAAGTCAGAGCGCTTGAGGCCCGGGCGGGTTTCTAACCACCGCCGAATCGCGGTTCATACTTTCAACTTTTAACTTTCAACTTTATTAAATGATTTCGTTGTAGACCAGATCTTCATAACTATCCCTCCGGCGGACCAGCTTGACCGAGCCATCCTCTTCCAACAGCACGGCGGCTGGAAAAATGCGTCCGTTGTACGCCGTCATTTGAGACATAGTATAAGCGCCGGTATTGAGCATGGCGATGATCTCTCCGACCTGAATGCGTTCGGGCAGCAGCCTGCTGTCCGGCAGATGGCCGTCGCCGTGCAGGTCGAAATAGACATCTCCGCCATCGCACAAGGGGCCGGCCATTCGGTACGGATGTCTGTGTGACTCGCCGGCGCGCGTAGCATCGATGGCATGATAGTACCAGTGGTACATGACCATCGAGAGCATGAGATTGTATCCGGAATCGGTGAGCACCCAGTCCTCGCCAGTCTCCGGCCGGTGTTTGACATTTCGAACGCCTGTCAGAATGGTGACGGCATCTGCGATGACAGCCCGGCCGGGTTCCATGACTATCTCGAGGTCCGACAACAGGTCCTCCGCCCCGGCTTTTTGTGCCGACGCTCGAATGAAATCAATGGCTGACTCAAGCATTTCGCCTGCTGTCAGGTTCGCGCCGAGCATGACGCGTTCGTCCTCGCTGATCTCATTGGCCTGTGTCCGATCGCGCAGGTAATTAACTGGTATGCCCCCGCCGATGTTGATGTGCTGCAGCTTATGGCCCGTCTCTTTATGGAGCCAAAGCAGTTGCTCCCACATCGCATCGAAAGCCTGAACATACGGCTCAGGGTCAGGCGTCTGCGATCCGACGTGAATGTGCAATCCGGCCAGGTTGACCAGTTCGGGATTTCGAACGGCACGCAACATCATTTCACGCGCCTGTTCCGGCGAAACGCCGAACTTCGATGTATAGAGCGCCGTCTGCAGCGCGGCGTGCGACCGAGTTCCGACCCCCGCCACCAGGCGCACGGTCACATTCGCGCGTTTCTGCAATCGAGCGGCGACCTGCTCGACAAGTTCGAGCTCGAACGGAGAATCGAGATTGATCGTGTATATCCCGGCATCGATTGCTTCCGCGATCTCGCGTTCGCTCTTCGAGATGCCGTTCATCTCGATCTGTTCAGGGCGAAAGCCCGCCTTGATCGCCTTGAACAGCTCGCCGCCCGAGTTCACCTCGACGTCGATGCCGGCTTCGCGGACAACACTCAGAACTCCGAGCAGGTTGTTTGCCTTCGATGCGTAGCATAACTTCAACTTAGGATGATGCCTGGCCGCTTCCAGCAACTGCGCGATGTTGTGACGAATTCGCGGCGCCGAGACGACAAAGAGCGGAGTGTCGTACTCTTCTGCCAGCGCCACGGCATCAACATCGTTGATGTGCAGTCGATTATTCTTTACTTCAAGATAACCGGCGATGCCCCAGGCGGGCTCAAAGGGTGAGTTTTTTTCGTCCGTCAAGATGATGAGTCCTGTTTGATAATGGAATCACGGGCGCTCGATGTCGCTCACGTTCTGACAATCGATTCGACCGCGGCTCTGATGACATACCCTGAGCGATCGAGCGCGGCCCGCGCTTCGTCCGCCGCCGCGCCTGCATGAAGCATAACGATGGCGACTCGCAGATCCCAGTCTGCAGCCTCGAGCGTCCCGGCGGCTTCCATCTCAGTCACGCCGCACTCGGCCACGACGATTCCAATCGCCCGCTGCCTGAGCTTGATATTACGGGTCTGCAGGTTGGTCATGCGATTGCCGGTGACATACCCGAGACGGACCATGGTCAAGGTCGACAGCATATTGAGCACCAGCTTTTGGGCTGTGCCTGATTTCAGCCGTGTCGAGCCCGCGATGACTTCAGGGCCGGGGACCGGCTCGATCGGAATCTCCACGGCTCGGGCCAGTTCCGTGTTTTGATTGCAGGTGACGCAGGCAGTCAGGGCTCCGATGCTGCGCGCATATTCTACCGCGCCGATGGTGTACGGCGTGCGCCCGCTGGCGGCGATTCCGACGACCACATCATGCGCGGTCAGCTTCTTCGCCTGCAGATCTGTTGCCCCAGCCTCGCGATCGTCTTCAGATGCCTCGATTGACCTGTAACACGCTTCATATCCGCCGGCGATAATTCCCTGAACCATCTCCGGCGAGACGCCGAAGGTCGGCGGACATTCTGAAGCATCGAGCACTCCGAGCCTTCCGCTGGTCCCTGTCCCAACATAAAAGAGACGGCCCCCACGCTGCAGCCTCTCGACAATGCCGTCGACCGCTTTAGCAACTGCCGGAAGGACTTTCTCGACCGCTTCGGCGACCTTTTTATCTTCGCTGTTGATGACCTGCAACGCCTCGAGTGTCGGCAATTGGTCGATCTGTGAAGTCGCTGGGTTGATCTGTTCGGTTGTCGTCATAATTAGAAGAAGTTTCCAGCGGAAGAAGTTTCCAGTTTCCAGTGACACAAAGTTTCCTGTACCAACTGGAAACTGGAAACTTTCTCTCACTGGAAACTACTTATGATTCCAGAGTCATAGCCTTGGCCATCATAGCGGCTCCGATGACAGGCGGATCGATCGGCGCAGCGACGACCGCTTTGGGAGCGGCTTCGCGAATCAGATCACGCATCGGATCAAGAATCAGATCACCGGCTTCGAAGACGCCGCCGACATAGGAAACAATGATTGTCTCCTGTGCCATGCGAAGCTGCTCGATGACTGCGATGGCCGCGCGCGCAAGCTCCTCAGCGGCATCCTTCAAAATCTGACGCGCGACCGAATCGCCATCCGCCGCGGCTTTGACAACGATCCGCGAAAGTTGTGAAATCATGGCGGGGACTTCACCCGGCGAGTCATATATCACGGGCGGAAGCTCGGGCGGAGTTGTAACGCCGAAATGGCGCAAAACCGGCTCCATCATACTGGTCGGCTCTCCGCGATAATCCCAGGCCATGACTACGGCTTCGAGCGCGCGCCGGCCGATGTAAGATCCACTGCCCTCATCGCCCATAGCCGGCCCCCATCCGCCGGCCCTTGCGAATCGACCGCGAGTGTTGATCCCGCACGCGATCGAGCCCGTCCCGGCAATGATCACGACTCCGGGCTGATTGCGGGTCGCTCCAGCCAGCGCAACGCGGGCGTCCGTTTCAAGCGTGATGTGGGGAACAGGCAATGCATTCTTCAGTGCCGAGAGCATACGGGCGTGATGTTCGGGATGCGAGACGCCGGCCAGACCGATACATGCGGCCGTGATTTTCGTAACCTCGATGCCAGCCTGATGACAGGCCTCATCGACCGCAATCCGTACATGCCCGATCGCAGCTTCCAGTCCGACGCGGATGAAATTGGCCGCCTCGGCGCGACCTTCACCGCATACTCGATCATTCTCATCTACTATCACCGCGCGGCAATTGGTGCCGCCCCCATCTACCCCCAGCCAGTAGCTGAGCGGTTCTCCACCTTCTTCCTCTTCTGGTTCGTTTTTTGGCGGTTCTGTCAAAACTGTTTCTATCAAACCCATATTCTTTAACAGGCTCAGGATAATTTAATCCGGTTTGGAACCGGCAGGAAAGCGTTCCGTATGAGGCGCTTTTCGGCGACGCCGTCCTTTGAAATTTTCAGGGCTCTTTAGTGAATAATCCGGATGGAACGGTGTCTTTCCTTCATCAGATCATCATCATACACTTGCCATGTCGAGAAAGAAAACCAAAAACTTCCTAAAATATTTCGTTTGAACTCTGACGCCCGTGACTGTATGATTTGAAAAGGAATTCGGCTGATTTGCCTGGAATTCGTGATTCGTGCGCTTACCCCCCTTTATCTACACCCGGAGAATCACCTATCTTCCCAGATGGCTATCTGTCTGTTCGCGACTCGTCGCTGAAGAGATCACGAGGAGCATTATGAAACGACGCAGCGAGTTATTCTCTCTCATCACGATGATCGTGGCGATCATCGTGGGAACCGGGTTCGCGTCGATGAATCGGGCTACAGCGCAAAGGCTTGACAGGCCGCCCGCACGCGACATCGAAGGAACCCCAGTTCTACCTACCGGAATTAACGCGATCCCTGCCGGAACGATTTTAATCCTTGAAATGGACACGCCGCTGGACTCGGGCACATCACGGGTCAGCGACCGCTTTCAGGCTCGCGTTGCCACTCCGGTAATCGACGGCACCGGAAGGACATTGGTCCCTGCCGATGCAATGGTCGAGGGGCACGTCAGCTCGGTCACACCCGCCAAATGGAGGCGCAGATCGGGCATCATCGCCATCACTTTTGACAGGCTTCAGGTCGCCAACGGCAAAATGGTTCCTATCCGAGGATATCTGACCAGCGTCGATGCCGATGATCGCAGGCGCATCGATGATGAAGGTAACCTGAAAGGCGGATCAGTCACCAAACGCGATATCGTCTTTGTCGGTGGCGGGGCCGGAGCAGGAGCGGCTATCGGCGCAGTCACCGGAGGCGCACTGGCAGGAGCCGGTATAGGCGCCGCTGCCGGACTGACAGCTACATTATTAATGAAGGGCAAGGATGCCGTCGTCAAAGAAGGACAACGCATCGGATTGGAGCTGATACAGGATGTAGCGCTCAGCACTCCGCCGGCAACCACGAGTCCATCAAAGCCGGCATCCGGGACACAACCACCGCGGCCTCGCCCCTCTCTCGGCGGCGGAAACACGATTTCAACACGCTCCGGCCTGGTCGATGTCAGCGATGTTCGTGCAGAACGTAACTCTGATGGCCTGCTCCGAATTCTGATTACGGCCCAAACTCCATCCTCGGGCTGGAGAATCTTTACTAATCACGAACTGACCAGCGATACGGTCTATGTCAGACTGCGCGGAGTCCCCCCAAGTGGCTCCGCAACCACCATGATCTCACATCCGACCGCTCCGACAATCGTCATACCTGATAATAATGCCAGGTTTCGTACAGTAGTCGTCAACGGAAGAAACGGCACACGAACAACTTTTGTAAATGCGCCACCGGGATCGAATGACACATTCACTCCGACGCAACCGGTCGATTATCCGAACTATCCTCCAAGCAGTGGGGCCGGATCAATACCAGTTCCAGCGCCCGGCGCCGGAACCGGAACCGGAACCGGATCTCTACCGCCCGCGTCGACCGGCTCAGGTCCCGGCGCAGATTTCTCAAGCCAGGCATCAAGAATCGGCAATCAGATCGAACAGATCAGATACGATTACGGCGCCACTATCGGAGTCTGGATCAATCGCGACGGAACATACGATCCGATCGGCCAACGACAGCCAACGACTGATGAACGAAAACTTCTTGACTCTCTCGGCGCTCTAAACAATTCAGTCCGCTCACTCCACCTCAATTCACCGAATACGTCGGCGCTCCGTAGCAATGCCGCTCGCGTCCAGGAAGACTCGCGCTCCGTCGAACAATCATGGCAACGCGTCCCTTTGAGCAGCAGCCTCAATCAGAAGATCAGAACCATGCTTCAGGATGTGAGTGGATTGGCGAATCAGGCGGTAAGACAGTAAAAGTAGAAAGTAGAAAGTAGAAAGTAGAAAGGAAGTTTGATTGATCGGCTCCGGTCGCCCATCCAAACTTCCTTTCTACTTTCTACTTTCAACTGATTAAGTACGCCCGGCAGGGCTCGAACCTGCGACCTACGGCTTCGAAGGCCGGCGCTCTATCCAACTGAGCTACGGGCGCGAATGAGAAAAGTATAAAGTAGAAAGTAGAAAGTAGAAAGTAGAAAGTGCGAAGAAGGTTGTTGAAGAGTTTCACTGCGCAGATCCCGGATCTCCAATTCTTTGCACTTTCTACTTTCTACTTTTTACTTTCTACTTTCTTAACGGCGTGACCCTCCAGCTATCCTGTTTGGGACGAGAAAAGAGACGGTTCAGGAAGCCCTGTTTCCGCGGGACGAGCAGTTGCTGTATCTTCCGGACGACACGTTCAGTGGCGTCTTGACCGAGTGTGATCATCTCGGCCGCCCTGGAAAGGTCGTCAGGTCTGATGTGTTCTATTTGCGGCCGAATGACCACATCGGCATCGTTGTATATATAACTGACCGCGGTGCGTCCCATGATCGACATAGATTGGGCCATAACGGTGAAGAGGTGCGTCGGTTGAGCGATGGGCAGGTGCTGCGAATTGACATCGACGGCGATGACGATGTCGGCGCCCATCATGCGCGCGACTGAAGCCGGGATATGGCCGACCACTCCGCCATCAACCATCAGCCTCCCATTAACCATGACCGGAGTATAGTAGACCGGCATGGCGCAACTCGCGCGAATTGCCAGACCCATATCGCCTTCGGTGAAGACGACCATCTTTCCCGTCTGGATATCACAGGCTACAGCGCCGAAGGGCAGCCGAATCTTTTCAAAAGTCGCGACTGGAAATTTCCTGTGAACGTAATCCTCAGTCCGCCGGCTGTCGTAAAACCCGAGTTTCGAAATGGTCATCCGCCCGAGGTCGCTCCATTGAATCGACAAAGCCAGTTGTTCGATCTGATCCGGATTCAAACCAGCGGCATATGCCCCACCGATGAGCGAGCCGACGCTGGTGCCGGCGATCAGATCGATCGGTATCCCATGTTTTTCGAAGACGCGCAAAACGCCCACGTGAGCGCACCCGCGAGCCATCCCGCCGCCCAGAGCCAGTCCGATTACAGGCCTTTTGGCTGATCTACTCTTGTCGTTAGATGCCATAGAAACTGACGTGCCTCCGACACGATATTCGCTATGCATTCTAAATCAGACTTATGAAATTTAGCACTGTGAACAGGATAAGCAAGGGAGATGAAGGCAGGTTTCCAGGCAAATTGCAGCTTGACGACCCGGTCTCGATGCGTTACAAAAGGATGGAATTTTTGTCGATCCGGATCCGCTCCATTCCCTCTGGACGCGGATCAGAGAAGGTGCCTCTGCGTTTACTTCAAAAGAACAAAAGGCAGGAGTCTGGCTTGCGAAACATACCGCGCTTTTGCTCCCTTGACGGATTCACCGAGTTGAGTTCAGCGCTCGGGGGTGTCGCGCTGCGAACGCTTGAGCCGTTCGATACCGTTTGTGCGCGGACATTGAATAACGACTATTACATCTTCCTGATTGAACCTGAATCGGGCAAGGCTCTGGTTCAGGGAGGCCGTTATTTCTCACAGCCCATCGAAGCCACCGTCAGCGGGTCCACCTTTGGCGGATGCATGCTCAAGATGGGCTGGCTCGGCATCGGCCTGCACATCGAAATCTGCGCATCAGGCCAGCGCATCGTCACCTCGCCGGTCCAATCGCTTCACATCGAATATGCCGGCAACTAACCCGCTTTTCTCTTCGCGTATAGTCGAATCAGTCCCAGTATCACCAGTCCGCCAGTCACGTCGATCGCGCTGTCGATCAATGATCCGTATCGCGTAGCTGTAAAGGTCTGATGGAATTCATCGAGCAGCGCATACGAGACAAGTATGATCAGCGTTCCGATGAACCAGCTCTGACGCCAGAGATCCCGCGCCCGGCCGCGAAATGCTCTGAAGAGCAGAGCCGCCAGTATTCCATATTCAGTGAAATGGGCTGCTTTTCGAATCAGAAAATGGATCCGGTCGAGAGCGGGTGGATTCAGATGGATATCGAAGAAGCTGAGAATCGATTCAAGATACGATCCGGTATATTCGCCTGAGAATGTATCGGTCGAAAAATAGAAGATCATTGCCATCCAGGCCAGTGGAGGCAGCCAGTATCCGAGCATCTGTGTCATTAAAGTATTTCGATCGATTACTGCGCTTCGGCGCCGCTGACGACCTCGATGATCTCGCGTGTGATCGCGGCCTGGCGAACGCGGTTCATGTTCAGAGTCAACCGGTCGATCACCTCAGTCGCATTCTTGGAAGCGGATTCCATGGCAGTCATACGCGCGCCGAGCTCGGAAGCGACCGATTCGAGCAATGCGTGATAGATCTGATTTTCGACCAGCTTCGGCAGCAACTGGCCGTAAATCTCGCTCGGAGGCTGCTCGTAAAGATAATCACCCGACTCCGCCGGCTCGGTTGCGCCGTCATCGATACGTCCGATCGGCAACAATCGCTCGACCACGGGACGCTGTGACAATGCCGATTTGAACTCGTTGTAGAGCAGGTAGATCGTATCGACCGGCTTATCCTCCGACATAAAGTCGGCGATCAGCTGTCCGGTGATCTTGATGACATCTTCGTTTTTAACCTTGCCGGAGCCGGTGATGTTGAGATGTTCGCGACGGATCGCTGCTGCGCGGCGGCGGAAGAAATCGAATCCCTTGCGCCCGATCATCACCAGCTCGACGCGGTTGTGGTCGTTCTTCCTCAGAAAATCCTGCGCCGCCTTGGTCAGGTTGGTATTGAACCCCCCGCATAATCCCTTGTCGGCCGTCACAACAACCAGCAGGATGCTCTCAGTCTCGGTCTCCCGATGATGTCCGCTCAGCAGGGGATCGGTGTATTCCGGAGCACGGCGGGCCGCATTGCCCAGAATCTGCATCATTTTGTTGGTATATGGACGCGCCGCGGTGACGCGTTCCTGCGCACGACGCAAGCGTGCGGCAGAGACCATCTTCATGGCCTTGGTGATCTGCCGCATATTCTTGACCGCGCGGACGCGCCGTCTCAAATCTTGTAAATTAGGCATACTCGATTCCCGTAACCCGGCGAATTAGGCCCTCGCGCCTCTCGACAGTGCGCCGTATCGCTTCTTGAATTCATCCAGCGTGGAGCGCAGCTGACCCTTGATGTCGTCGTCTATTGCTTTCTTTTCGCGAATTGCCGCCAGCAGTGTCGTCCCCGCCGTCTCGAGATACTTCAGAAGTTCAGCCTCGAAATGGCGGATGTCCTCGACCGGAACATCGTCAACATAACCATTTGAAGCTGCCCAGATAGTCACGACCTGCTTGTCGACATCCTGCGGCTCATACTGGTCCTGTTTGAGGATCTCGGTCAGTCGCTGACCTCGGGCGAGCTGTCGCTGTGTCGCCGCATCCAGATCCGACCCGAACTGTGAGAATGCCGCGAGTTCGCGATACTGCGCCAGTTCCAGTCGCAGCGTGCCGGCCACCTGCTTCATGGCCTTGATCTGCGCATTGCCTCCGACGCGGCTGACTGAGTTGCCGACGTTGATCGCCGGACGGATGCCGGCGTTAAACAGGTCGGATTCAAGAAAGATCTGCCCGTCTGTGATCGAGATGACGTTGGTCGGAATGTAGGCCGATATGTCGCCGGCCTGGGTTTCGATGACCGGCAAAGCCGTCAGCGATCCTCCGCCCCGTTCGTCGCTGTACTTGGCAGCGCGCTCGAGCAGACGCGAATGCAGGTAGAAAACGTCACCGGGATACGCTTCACGTCCCGGCGGACGGCGCAGCAGCAGACTGATCTCGCGATAGGCAGCCGCGTGCTTGGAAAGGTCGTCATAAATGCAGAGCACCGCCTTGCCGCGATCCATGAAGTATTCGCCGATCGCGCATCCCGCATACGGCGCGAGAAACTGCATCGCGGCCGGCTCGGAAGCCGAAGCGGAGACGATGATCGTATAGCTCATCGCGTCATGCCGTTCGAGCGTCGCCTGGACCTGAGCGACGGTCGAGGATTTCTGACCGATCGCGACATAGACGCAGACCACGTCCTTACCCTTCTGGTTGATGATCGTGTCGAGTGCGACTGCGGTCTTGCCAGTCTGCCGGTCGCCGATGATCAGTTCGCGCTGACCGCGCCCGATCGGCACCATCGAATCGATGGCCTTGAGTCCCGTCTGGAGCGGCTCTTTCACCGGCTGGCGATCGACGATTCCCGGAGCGATGCGCTCGATCGTCATGTAATCGCTGGTCACAATCGGGCCCTTGCCATCGGCAGGCTGCCCGAGCGCGTTGACCACGCGGCCCAGCATCGCCTCTCCAGCCGGCACCTCGATGATGCGCTTCGTGCGTTTGACTATGTCGCCTTCCTTGATTCCCTCATAATCGCCGAGCAGCACAACACCGACCTTGTCCTCTTCCAGGTTGAGCGCCAGTCCCGAAGCTCCCTTCTCGAACTCCAGCAGTTCGCCCGCCATGACCTTGTCAAGACCATGAATCGATGCGATTCCATCGCCGACCTTGATGACCGTTCCGACCTCGGCCACAGTCATGCCGGCGTCGAAGTTCTCGATCTGCTGCCGTATGATCTTGCTTATCTCGTCTGCTCTGATGTCTTCTGCCATAATTGCTCCACTCTTCCCTATGAATTGATCAATCTCTGTTTCATTTGCGCCAGCTGCGTTTTGATCGAGCCGTCATAAACCAGACTTCCGATGCGCGTGACGACGCCTCCAATGATGCCCGGGTCGGTGCGAAACTGAAGTCGCACCTCCTTGCCGGTCGCCTCTTTCAGCTGCTTTTTCAATATCGACTGTTCCTGCTCGGTGATCGATCGCGCTGTCGTGACCTCCGCAAAGACGTTGTTCGTCCGGGCGTCGATCTCGCGCGACAGTGCCCGCAGCATCTGATCCAGATCGTGCAGTCTCGAATAGCTGAGCAGAAGCTGCAGAAAGTTGCTGCTGGTCGGGCGCAATTCCAGTCGTGTGAGCAGTTCTCCGAGTACGGCGCGCTTGCGATCCAACTGAACCACCGGGCTGGCAAAAACGGCCTTCAATTGATCGTGTTGCGACATCATGACTGCGAAATCGCTCAACTCCCTGACGACTTCGTCCGTCTCGCCTCGCCCGATGATGACATCGGCCAGCGCGCGGGCGTAGCGATTGGCGATCGTGGTGTTGCTCATATATCGATTATTCCGTTCGTAAGATAATAGGACAGGCCTATCTGGCTTTGCTCAGCTCCTGTCCGGCTCGCTCGACCAGTTTTTTATCGTCTTCAACCGTCAATTCGCGACGGATCATCTGCTCAGCCAGCTCGACCGACTTGGTAGCCGTGAATTCCCTCAGATCAGCCAGGGCGATCTGACGGGCCGCGTCGATATCGCGCACCGCAGTCGCTCGAACCTTCTCAAGATCGCGCTGAGTCTCGGTCTGAATCCGCTCCCGTTCAACAATCGATTCCCGTTCAGCCTGGGCCTTGATCTCGCCGATCTCGATGTCCAGCCGGTCAAGCCGCGCATCCAGATCGGCCATCTTCGCTGCTGCTTCGTCCTTCTCTCTTGCCGCGCGCTCGAGCGTCTTGCGCACATCCGCCAGTCGCGACTGGAAAAAGCCTCGAATCGGCTTGCGGACCAGAAAGTACATAACCCCGACAAAGATCGCGAGGTTGACGGCCTTGGCAATGCCCGGATGAATTCCGCCTCCGCCGCTCAGCAAAAACAACGGTTGTATCTCTAAAAATGACATTGGAATATAAAACGCTGCGAATGAAACGTTCCGGGACCAGAGACTATCAGTTGTCTTCATAAAGCCTCAATTTCCTCCGGAGCTGACGGGTCGATTCAAAAGACGGGATGAGATAGTCGCAGCCATTGCGCGTGCCTCGCTTTCGAGATTCTGTTTCGCGCCGGCGACCTGCTTCTCGATCTCTCGGCGCGCGGCCTGAACCTGCTCGGACGTCTCGGCCCTCATCTGAACCACCATCTCCTGACGCGCGACAAGCGACTGCTTGCGCTGGGTCTCGAGATGCTGGTAGGCCTCGGCCCGCGCCGCTCGAATCTGGTCCTCGTACCCGGCCAGCCGCTCCTCGTATTGCACGAGCATTTGCCTCGCCTCCGCCATGCGCCCCGCGCCCAGTCGCTCGCGCTCATCAAGGATCTGATTGATGGGTTTGAACAGCGTGCGGTTGAGTATGAATATCAACAGAATGATCGAAAAGAATATAAATAAGAACGATCCGTCAATACTCAGCACGCTGCCCGCAAATGCATATACTGTCATTCCATTCATCACGGCAGAATTCGCCTCTCCTCTCGTCCCGATACCCCGACAGAGTCCTTCCAGAGTTTACTTTGTGATACCGCTGATAGGGTCGAAATCTGTCGGTTTAGTTAAGCGAGAATAATTAGCACAGAAATTCACAAAGTGTCAACCTGACTATGATGAACCCTGCATCGTCCTATGACGTTTTATGTCGTTTTATTGAGGTTTACAGCCGCAGGGAGAAGCGGCAATGACGGTTTAGGACGGTCTATGTAACGGTAATTTGCCTCTGAGGAGCCTCAGAGAATTGCCAACGCCCGAATCAAATCATCTGAGAAGGGGCGAAAGATCAAGTTTCGTCCCTTCAGGGCGTTTTCAGCCTGGATGACGTTCACCGCGTCAACCAAGCCTAACCAAAAACGCGAAGTGACCGCGATGCTGGCTGATTTAATTTTATCAAATTCTGGTAAATCTTCCAGTCTTCCCTTACCGCTTCGCCTTTTATTGAAAGGGCGATCATGAGCCACAAACAGAAAATTTCTTTTGAATCAGAGCATAAGGCTTTTTCTTATCTCTTCGCAGGATTGATAACCCTTTGCGCCTTCCCTGTCCTGGCCTATCACTACGCGACCACGCTTGAAGGCTTTGCATATTCTTGCCACTGGCGGCCTTTTTGGCGACCGATGCCGTCAGTGGTTTGCAGCGCATTGGAGCGTTAAAACCAGATCATCAGCAATGCGGGCCGTCTCTCTTATCGTCAAATTTTTGATTGCGACTGTTGCCGTTTGCGTGGCCGCAGTCGTGATTTTGTTGATGAGAGGCGACCGCCAGACCGAAACAATGATTCGCCAGCAATCCGAAGCGCGAAAAATCGAGATCGAGGCGAGGGCCGAGGCTGCGGCGAAGCTCGCCCAGGTCAAAGGCGGGCGGGCCGCATCACGCGAAGCAATGAAGATGAACGAGACGCGAGGCTCGAGGCCGCGACCACTGAGACCAGATCGAATCTCGAAAAACGAATCCCCAGAGATGGTTTCGGATTTTGGCGTCTATGCAATCCCACCTATTGTGGCCATTCTGGGAGCTTTGGCCTTGACGATCACAGCTACCATTATCAAAAAGCACGAAGCTGAAGAAGAAGCGATCAGCCTCGAGCCTTTACGATTCTCTTCCCTGCCTGGCGAGCAAGGTAGTAAGCCTGTCCAGGTCTGGCGCGGAGGCGTCATGGTCGAACCGTCAAAGGATGTACGCCCAAACTGACAGCGCCGGCGATCATCGCGGCAAGACCGCCGCGCAATCTTCAATTCAAGTCATTAATGACCAGCCGCGAAATATCTCTTCCACTGGCATTAGTGCCAGCCCAGGCAGAAAGTCAGATATTGGCATTAGTGACAATCAAGGGATGAAGTCACCCAGACCGAAGACCGGACCGAGGCCGCCGAAACGAAAAGGCTATATATGGTCATCACACGGCGCGGGATGGGATTGTCGAAGAGACGAACGGATAAACGGCAAGGGGCCGCGTCCGTATGTCGGACATCTCAGCAAAGCCGAATTTGACAGGATCAGGTCAGAAAACAAGACCCCGGCAACCCTTCAAAAAGCCTTTGAGCTTTGGATTGAAGAAAAAGAAAAATCGAAAGGAATCAACCATGAGCGAAACAATGACCAATGACCAGTCAGCCCAGAATCAACCGCCTCTTTCACGCTGTCTTGAGAACCTGCAAAAAGCCCTTGCGGATGTCGTCTGTCATCCAGACCTGTCAGGCGATGCGAAGTCATTTCTCATAGACTTCTGCAAAGTCATTTCTGAAAAGGCTTCTGAATCCGTCAAAGGGGAAAAAGCTTAGTGCCGCAGAATCTAGCAATAAACCAATTGTTGCCACATGTGGCAGAAAAGGGAAGAGGATCATGGCCAGATCAAAACAAGGATCAGTAGTCAGGCGGGGCAAGTTGATTTATGCCCGTATTCGATGGACGGAGCGAATAGGCAATCAATCTGTCACCCGCGAGAAGCTTGAGAGAGTCATGACCATTTCAGAAGGCCGGGAACAATGCAAACAGATGTTGCGCGACCTGGAAGAGAAGGGACAGACCATCTTCGAGACACAGCGAATGACCTTCAACGATCTGGCCATGATTTACTCTGAAAGAAAACTCATTCCTGCCCAGTATCACGATGACAGGAAGATTGCAGGCTTGCGCTCCCTGGCGTCTGCAAAAGTCCAGATGCGATCACTTCAGGCTTACTTTGGGACATTCACTTTGAAAGAGATCACCCATTCAGACCTTGAACGATTCAAGCTTCTGAGACTGGGAAAGACGACCAGGCGCGGATCGAGGCCGTCAATCGCAACCGTAAACAGGGAGCTTGAGCGAATGCGGGCCATGCTTCGATTTGCCGTCCGTCAAGGCTATCTTTCAAAATCGCCCTTTGAAATGGGCGAGTCACTTATCAGCAAAGCCGATGAACGAATGAGAGAGCGATTATTAACCATCGAGGAAGAGTGCCGATTGATTGAAGCTTGCACCGGCAACCGCGCACACTTGCGGCCTATTATCATTTGCGCGATTGATACGGGGATGAGGCGCGGCGAAATCTTGAAATTGAAATGGTCTGATATGAGCCTGGATGATGGCATCATTAAACTGAGAGCGACCACAACAAAGACAGGGAAGCGGCGAATTATCGGTATCACACCCAGGCTTGAAGCCGAGCTTCACGGCCTTTGGGATCAGAGCTTGATGATTGATGAAGCTCTGGTCTTTGGAATCAAGAGCGATATCAAGAGATCGTTTGCGACCGCTTGCAGAATCGCGGGAATCAGCGATTTACGCTTTCATGATCTAAGGCACAGAGCAAGCCTTGATTTATTGCAGGCGGGCTTGTCCGAAGAATTAGCGATGAAGATTCTAGGCCATACTCAGAGATCGACTTTCAGCCGGTATATCAACCCGGATCATAGAATTGCAAGAGAAGCGGCAAAGGCATTGGAAGTCTTACAGACCGCAAGAAATCAAGAGCGCATACATGAAAAAAGTAAATGTGCATGAGCCTGAAGCGGCTTTATATCTGGTTTACTCATATCAGAAAGCTGAATTTCATCAGGCTTTAGAAAAAGCAATTTTGAGTGCATACAAGAAAGAATCTCCCAAATCACCAATCAAAGTACTGGACACTGAAAAAGCCATCATTTCAATTAAACGAGTCTTGAGGGAGTTTTCGGCAAGCAACAAAAAGCGGGGAAGAAAAACGGATCAAAGAGCAATAAAAGCAGACAGCTATTTCAAAGTCGCACTAGAAGATGCCAAGTTGACAATGGCCAAATTTAAGCTAATGGACAATCAAAGCCGTCAAGAGTTTTGGGAAGAAAAAGTCTGGCAAAAGCACGAACGCGAAATAATCGAAGACGAATTATTTTTCGATGGCAGTAAAGCCCTTGTAAGAGGAAAAGATGCTTTATTGACTGAAAAGCGAAGGATCGAGGATTTAGTCAGACGATGGAACATGGCGAAGCCACGGCGAGCAATGAAAAGAAAAGGTCAACCACGAATAAATTCTGAAAAGAAATAATTCGCCGAATAAATTCAAGTCCGTAATTTATTCGCCTTCATTTTTGGTAAGGTCGAAGTCGGAGGGATCGTGACGATGAAGAGAAACGGAATCCTGACAATTCGAAGAATGAAGGAATGCGAGATCAACCGCCTTACTGGTAAGGAGTCTTGCAGGGAAGTAAACCCGAAAAAGGTTATGACCCTTCAACAAGCCGAGACCGCAAAGCAAAGAGCCGAGCGTTTCGCCTTGAATGTCCTTCGAGATGAAGACCTGGCTGATGACATCGCCGATGAAAGTCTTGAAGACTGGATCGAGCGCAAGGGCATCACAATCAAAAACCCGCAAAAGGAGAATAAACCGATGGCAACAAGACAGCCTTCAAAAGCCGACCTCGAAAACAAAATCGCCGAACTCGAAGAGGAATTGAGCGAGTACAAGGAACGCGAAGAGCAGATGTGTGAGCTTCTGGGGCTCGAACCGGAAGACGAAGATGAAGAGATCGAGGACGAAGACTTCGAGGAAGAAGACGAAGCCGCATAACGGGAGAGGTGGAACATGGCTTACTACACAGGATACTCAACGCCCGTTCCAGCCGATAAAACCGGTCATTGGTCAGACGTTGAATCTCTCCCTGGCGCATACGCCCCAGGCTTCGAATCTTCGCCTTATTACGTCGGGCCAGCCGGGGCGCGAACCTGGATACCAAACCAGCCTCAACAGCAGGCACAGCAACCGCCACAGCTTCAGGATCACCCTTCGACTTCTCAGGATACCTGTCTGGGTATGGGCCGGAATCGGATTACTTGTAGTTGTGATTCTGGTCAAGAAGAAATGACGATTGATTTTACGGGGACATCTGCAAGTTTGCCGACTCGAAGATGTCCCCGCCCCCCCCACACCGATAGCAGCATCGGCGGGGAGAGATTCTAACACCTTCTCCCGCCTAAAGGTAGATACCTGGCCGATGTAGCCATCACTAAACTTTTACCAAGTATGCTCGAAGACCTTTTTCAATCTGACCCAGAATTAGCCTTGTATATCGAGCGTCAACGGTTTCAAGCGTCGATGCGCGATCAAAGCCGCTTCGAAAGCCTTAACGAAATTCTACCGCGAATGATGCAATCAATAATGCCTGACGCCGTTTCGACCGAACCGGAAGAGGGCATGGCTTTTTATCAGCTTGGATGAAGGCCGCGCATTCGATTATCAACCGGACGCTATCCGGTATTGATTCGATCACGGCGCGGGCCTTCATTCGGATTGACTGCGGAAAAATCGCGGCCTTTTCCGGGACTATTCCGGTAATCATCGAGGAAAAACTATGACCACAAAAACGAGACAGACCAGGAGCCGCAATAATGCAGATCAGAAGAACAAGGGCGAAATCGTTTCCTTCGATGTCTTCCTTAGTGAAGACCCATTCGAGGCGGGCAAGGAATCGAAGAAAGAACCCCTGGGGCCGATCACCTTCAGTCAAAACTATCTGAAAGACGCAGCGCAGCAATTCGGCGGCGGCGAATATTACTACTTCCTGCCACGACATGCAGACGGGAGTTTCGGAACCGGCAAGACTCTTTTCTGTCCCAAAGTCGATCAAGAAGCCATCGAGGAGCCATTGACCGAGGATTACATCGAGGCCGAAACAATGACCGGGCCGGATATCCGGCGAATTATCCGCGAAGAGATGTCATCGAGCGTCCGCAATCCTCAAAACGGGCATCATTCCTCAACATCATCGAGCTTGTGACGGCCATAGAAAGAATTGAAAACATGACCGCCGAAGATGAACCCAGGGATAAAACATCTGAGATCATCGGAACTCTGAAAGGGCTTGAAGAGATCAGAGGAATGTTTTCATCCAGGGAAGAGAACCCCAGGCCGATTATCGAGAACAAACCACTGACGACCGAGGCCGCATTGTTGAAGCTTATATCTGAAGACCCTATCGCCCTGGCCGCAGCCCGCGATCGTCTCTTAGGAAGCGAAGGCGAATCGTTTAGTTTCATGCAGCTCATACCCGCGATCATGCCAACCGTGGAAAGAATCGTCTCTTCGATCACTGACGCGATGAAGGCCGCGAATCCGTCACCGGCGATAAATCAACCGGCGACCATTCCGCAGCCTGGCGGCGATCAGCCATCACCCGCGACAGCCTTCAATCCCACGCAGCCGCCACAAGCGCAAGCACCCGGCGATCTGAGCATGCAGGCGGCATACGGGCGGGTTTTTAATTCCTTCCTCAACGCCCTGGCGACGAATGCAGACGTTGAACCTATCGTCACCGCCTTTGATTCATTCTGCAATCTCTTTCCAGAGCATGAATTGATGATCGATGGCTTGATGACACAACCGCCTGAAATGGTCATCGGATTTTTGAATCAGGCTTTGCCACAGGCCGCGAATGTTTGAATGCGCCGCATGCCATCGATTGGATCAAGAGACTTCAGGAAGCATACACGAAGGAACCGGACGGGCAGCCTGACGCTGAACCGACCGAAGCAATGAAAGGGGCTGCTTCATGAAAGTCATCATCGGTGCGGGCGGATCGAGTCAACCTGGATGGATCAGCTTCAATCAAGACGACCTGGATATAACCAGGCTTACAGACTGGGCGAAACATTTTTCAAAGGCATCTATTGATTGCATTGTCGCCGAACATGTCTGGGAGCATTTGACGATGGAGCAAGGATTCATCGCAGCGGTCAATTGTTGGCTATATCTCAAGCCTGGCGGAAATCTGAGACTGGCAGTCCCAGACGGCCTTCATCCAAGTTTCAATTATTTCAATTGGGTGAAGCCTGGCAATTGGATCAATGGAGACGACCACAAGGTTTGTACACGTACCGAAGCCTTGAGGGAATCCTCAAAAGGGCATTGTTTCAATGCACCTTGAAAGAATACTTCGATGAGGCAGGGGAGCTTCATATAGACCCCTTGGACTATGACCGGGGATATATCCGGCGATCAGGGTTTAGCCTTTGGGCCGGAATTTTAAGCCCGATCGTTGGAACGTGGTTTACGTCTCTTGTCATTGATGCTCGAAAAATGGGGATGGAAGAGCTTTGCCAGGCGACAGGGATGAAGCGTGCAAGCTTCAGGCGTTTCGATTTTGATTTAACGACACCTGGGATATAGGCCGCGACCTAAAAAACGAATAGCGGCCAATTCTGGCGAAATTTTCAGGCAAAAGAAAACCGCCTGCCGAGTTTTCGAGAAGCGGCAAGCGGTTTTAAAGGAATAAGCTATGGCAAATAATACCACACTCTTAGAAACCACCACAAAAGAAAACAATTCTCATCGAAGACCAGATACCAACCGCCGACGAATTATTCGGGCCTTCATCATTGCCACAATCTAATTGGAGTCTATCCATGGAGATGGCAAATCGGGAGAGCCTCCGGTTATTAAGAACTGCTTTGGATGACCCTGAAGGAGTTGGATTACCCGCACCTTTTTACAATTTCGAGACACCTGATTTTCCATTGAACGCCATGCCTCCGTGGTTGAAAGCCTTTGTTGAAAAATTAGCCGCATCATCTCAAACGCCTGTTGACCTGGCCGCACTCTTGAGTCTTGCGGTCTGTAGCGCGTCAGTTGCTCGAAACGTACGGATCGAAGCCCGGTCAGGATGGGAAGAGCCTTTAAATATTTTTGCAGTTGTCGCATTGCCACCGCAAACAGAAAAAGCCATGTCACATCAGAAGTGACAAAGCCTTTAATACAGTTTGAAAAAGAGTTGATCGAGTCTCAGTTGGATAAAATTGCAATTGAAAAAAGCGAGTATCGAATCTTAGAAAGCGAATTAGCCGAACTTGAAAAGAGATGCGCGAAGGCCAAGCCCGAAGATCAACCAAGCATTAAACAAGAGGCGAAAGCTAAGGCTAAGGAATTGTCAGCGCGAAAATTGCCTGTCTTGCCAAAGCTCATTGTTGATGACGTGACCGCCGAAGTCTTAGCCTCAATCCTGGCTGAACAAAAAGGGCGTGTCGGATTATTCAGCGCGGAAGGCGGCATCTTCGATACATTGGCCGGGCGATATTCGAACGGCACTCCGAATTTTGATGTATTGCTCAAAGGGCACTCAGGCGATGATCTGAGAGTTGATAGACGTGACCGATCTGAACACGTTGGAAAACCAGCTTTGACAATTGGTCTGGCTGTCCAGCCTGAAGTATTACGTGGCTTGATTGATAAACCAGGCTTTCGAGGCCGCGGACTGATAGGACGCTTTCTTTACTCAATCCCGCAAAGCACTATCGGAAAGCGGAAAATACGACCGACCCCGATGAATGACGAGATTGCTCGATCCTATCAGCAAAACATTTACCGCCTGGCAGCAATCGAGCCTTTTGTGAACGACTACGGAGAAATCGAACACAGGTTGATTCGCCTCTCAAAAGATGCAGATGATTATCTTGCAGCCTTTGAAGAAGAGATAGAGCCAATGTTAGGCGAAGATGGAGACCTGGCCTTTATTGGAGACTGGGGAGGGAAACTTGCGGGCGCGACCGTCCGTCTGGCGGGCATTTTGCACCTTGCAGAAAACGCAGGGAACCTTCGCCCGAAATGGCCTGGCAACGTTTCAGCCGAGACCATGAAAAATGCAATTGCGATATCCAGATATCTACTGCCACATGCGCGGCTGGCTTATGCAGAAATGGGGGCCGATCCGAAAATCGAAGATGCGAAGTATGTACTTCGATGGATTAAAAGAACCGGATTACGCGAGTTTACGGAGCGTGACGCATTCGAGGGGACTAAAGGCCGCTTTAAGCAAGTAGCAGGTATAAGACCGGCACTGGAAGTTTTAGAAGATCATGCCTACATTCGCCCCGAAGAAGGCGCAATAGAAAGACGCCGAGGGCGAAAATCAAGCCCGAAATACACAGTAAATCCAAACTTCAACTAGCCGTCGCACAATTCGCACAATTCGCACAATTCAGTAAATTTTGTGCGAAATAGCGAATTGTGCGAATGTGCGAATTGTGCGACGGGTTCTTAGTATTACAATTTTAGATAATTATTAATAAGCACTTATTTTCTAAGGTTGCCTGATGGACAAAAATCAAGTCGAAATCTTCAAGAATATTGACAAGGCGACCGAACATTTTCACGCACTGATTGACGCTTTGAATGTCGTCTCGAAAAGGCTGATTGCACCCTGGCTTGAATCCCTGAGAACCGATATCGAGATCAGGCAGTCATCGAGAGAAATAAAAACACAATCGAGACTAATGACCGTTAAAGAGACTGCGGATTATTTACAGGTCCAAGAAGGAACGCTTCGAGTCTGGGCCAACCAGGGCGAAATTCCAACCAGGCGAATTAAATCTGAAATCCGATTCGACCGCCGAGAAATTGACGAATGGTCTAGGCTAAATATTCACACCTGGCAAAAGTAAGCCGTGATAAACTTGGGCCGCTTCTTCTTCCTGCGGCCACATCGAAGGAGCATTGAGAAATGGGCGTTTTCATGCGCGACCCTCAAACCGGGCGAAAATGTAAAAAAGGTCAAAAGGGAATCTGGTATTACTACTTCACGATTAAAGCCGTCGATATCGAGCGGCCATTCCCGGAAGCACAAAATAAAGAGTCAAGCTCTGGCGGTCGAGGCCAACGCAAGAAAGGCCGTCTTTGATGGTACATATGGCCGTAAGGAATCAGGCCGGGCCAGCTTCGCAGAATTTATTCTTGGCGAATATATGACCTAGGCGAAGGACCATAAAAAGTCATGGCGATTCGATCATTACATCGCACCCAAGGCGGCAAGGTTTTTCAAAGGCAAAAAATTTTGTGATGTGACAGTCAAAGAGATCGAGAAGTTTCGAGACACAAGATTGTCAGAGATCACAAAAAGAGGCTCGAAGCGAAACGGGAATAGTGTTTGTCGCGAAATGGCCATGCTTTCAAAAGTCTTTGACCTGGCTATCAAAAAAGACTACTGCGAAGAAAACCCCGTCGGAAAAGTCGAATGGCCGCATCAACCAAACCGGCGAGAACGATTTATTACCGAAGAGGAAGAATCCAAAATCTTTAAGTCTTTGTCCGGGCGCTATGAAAGACTGCGACCTGTTTTCCTATTGGCTCTTTATTCGGGATTGAGAAGGGGAGAGATTTTCGCCCTTCAATGGCGAGATGTAGATTTTGAAAAGAAGAATCTTCGACTGAGAGCGGAGACCACTAAAACAAGCAAAGGGCGCAATGTGCCTTTGATAGAACCAGCTTTCTCTATTTTAGCCAAGTTGAAAAAATCAGTTGATGGTGAACCACATGAAAAAGTCTTTCCTTTCGGGGCAAGCCGGGCTTGTGCATTGTTTCGAGAAATTTTGGATCACTTAGGATTGATAGATGTTGGTCTTCACGTCCTAAGACATACCTTCGCGACAAGAGGCATGAGAGCCGGAATACACCCGCTTGTAATGAAAGACATACTTGGACATTCAACCATCGACATGACCGCATATTATTCTCACACAGGCCGCGAAGACTTACTGAGAGAGGCCAAAAAGCTGGAAAAATCTGTCTAAATGCCTCTATAGAGCCTCTTGGGTAAAGAATATTTGGCTTTTTTCTTGGAATTGTCAAAATTCACTTTACACAAAGTGTCAACATGAGTCGGAGTGACAGACACAGAGATTTCTCTTGCCTGATCAATCAATTCTGAGTACTATTTAATCTGCCTCATTAAATTTATTTGCCCAACAACTCTGTCACTGACCTTGCTCCTCACCGAACCCCCGTAGAAAGATCTCAGCCATGATTCGATCATTGTTTCTAGTTTGCAGCCTGTTTATACCGACAGGAACCTACGCGCAACAGCCTTTGACGAACACCGACGTGATTTACCTGATGAAATCAGGATTTTCTGAGGAAATAATAATTGCCAAAATCAGATCAGGCGGTGGAAAGTTTGATACGTCCACATCCGCTTTGAAAAATCTGAAAGATGCAGGCGTTCAGGAATCAGTCATATTGGCTATGATCGAGACTGAATCACCCGCAAATACGGAACAAGTTGAGAGCGCACCTCTAGTCAAAATGCCTTTGAATTTGAATGAAATTCTTTTGAAGGACGGAACCCGAGTTGAGTTGGAATTGGCTTATACCGTCTCTTCAGAAAACCTCAATGAAGGTGATGCAGTCAGTTTCCTTGTCGTTCAGCCGGTGATGGTTAATGGCCTGACGGTCATCGATCGGGCAGCTGCCGCTACAGCCAGAGTCGTGAAGGCCGAGGGCGGTAAAAGCTGGGGTCGTGGAGGTCAGCTGACATGGGCTATCCAACACGTCTCTGCGGTTGATGGAACAAAAGTGCCGCTCCATTTTACTTCGCAGACCAAAGGCGGAGGCAAGCCTGGCACTGTCACGACTGGAATCGTTGTCACCGGATTGCTTTTCTGGCCCGCGGCTCCGCTATGGGGTTTCAAGAAGGGTAAACCGGCAGTAATTCCAGCAGGTAAACGGTTTGAAGTGTTCGTTCATGGCGACATAACGATCATGACTAATCAGGTAGAGACGTCATTGCCAATTCGCGAACCCCGAAAGCAGCCGTTGCCGGCGGCAAAACCTAAAAACCGTTGTTATGAAAATGGAAGGAAGGTGCCCTGTCCATAGTTGAGTTCGCACTAAACTGTCGAGTAACTTTTATATCAGATTATTTTTCTTCACAGGCGATATTCCGTTTTTAGTTGCAGGAGGTCAGATTCAAACTGATTGGCCATTGCGTATGTATACACGCGTGTGATGTCACCATTATGTTGAAAGTCAATGATCTTCCGTAGATCGCTTTTACGCTGCTTCCAGGTAAGACCATCCGTAAAAAATAAAAAAGTCGTATCAGGCCGCTTGGCATCAATGATGGTTCTGATATCTCCCAGAATATCAGTCATCTTTGAACCCGTCGCTCCGTAACCTTTCGACTCGATCAGAATACGGGGGGCGCTTTTTGTAGGGATTGCAAAATCGCACTTCGCATCTTTTCCAGAACGCCCTGAAAAAGTACAACGCGCTTGATAATTTTCTCCAAAAACATTTTTAACGATAGCTTCTACGAAGTCTTCTACATCGCGCCCGCGTTTCTGGCCGGAAATTGCGCTTCCACGTCCACTACGCAGTCTTTCCACCAAAACATCACTCCAGTGCAGCTTTCGATTGGCTTCGTTAACCATGGCCTCCAAAAGACCGGTAGAGAGGAGATCTTTAATGAATTGTTCGGGATTTGCCTTGTAGCTTTTGACGCCAATTCCCTGGTCTGAACGAATCCCCTTCATTACAGAAACAAACTGGTCTTTCGAGAAACCCAGGAACAACCGACATATCAGTAAGCCATCATCAAAATTTTCATCAAGAAGCGCTTTCACATCCTCAATTGTATAAGCCTTTTTTTGTGAAATTAATTTGATCCGTTTGATGATGCGGAATGCCGTTTCGTCCTTCCACTCGACGGTAAGCGGTCTCAGGTTATTGACGATTTCGTCGAGACTTTGTGCAATTACTTCCATTCATTGTCCCACGATCAAGTATTCATGTACTTCGGCACGTACAACGTTTTGATGAGTCCCGAAATGATAGCGATGTGGTTTCTCGTACAGAGTGACTCTTTTCTTGTAACGGCTTAAAAGATCTTCTAATACATCCTTGTCAGGGAAACCGTTGGAGCTATATGAGAGAACGATAGTGCTGTTGCGGTATAGTTGAAAAAGCTTGTCAAAGGCTTCGATCGCCGTTTTTCTATAGCTGAATGGCGTATAGGGTTTTTCGATTTTCTTAACTTTTGTGCTTTCCATGATCCGAAGTCCTTGCCAATAACAAGAAAGACCTTCCAGAAAGTGATATCGCTTAACGTAGCAGTTGTCATCCGAGCGCGGCACATATGGCGGATCCAAATAGACCAGATCAACACCCTCTGGCTTTAATGTAAAAACGTCTGCTCGTTTTACTATATTCTGGCGACCATTATCGAAAACAACCCGGTTGAATGTCTCGATCTGTTCAAGAAAATGTTCTTCGATAGAAAGCTGCAGATCCCGTCGACCATCGTCGTAGCGAGAGAGATCACCCGAAACCGTGAAGACACCACGAGGCTGCTTCTTCAAGCAAGAACGTATCAGAGCAGCGCGGGCAAGGGCACGCTGATGGTCATGTTCGAGTTTATCAAGATTATTGGAAACACGGTCCAGGAACCCCAGATCTTTGGCGGTATAGAAGATTCCTTTGAATGTTTTTTGGATGAAATTGGAGCTGTTTTTTGAAGGTGTGAGCAACTTGTCCACTGCCGGACCAGCGAGCTGATACTTACTATTTTCAACTGTCGCCATTGCCAAAACTGTTGGGAAATTCAGAAAGTCTGAAGCGATTACACTCTTGCCCATCGCCTTCAGCAAATAGGCTACACATCCGCTTCCGACAAACGGATCCGCAGCTGTCTCGAAGTCGAGAGTGCGAAAGACGCCATGAATCCATGGTAAAAGTCTGCGTTTGGAACCCATGTAGCGCAGTTCCGGATACTCCAAGACCAGCCTTGGAAGAGGGGTATCAATGATCTCTTCATGATTGATGGCGCCACTCACCTGTTCATTGGATTGCCGCGTAAAAAGAGGCATTTGAATTCCTGATCTTGGAGACGCCATAAATTACCTTCAGATAATGACTGAATGATCATATCTCATTGTTATCTTGTCAATGAAGTAATTGTCGAAATCAAAACTCTATCCTTCCGCCGATGATCGGGATCAGAGTCCGTTCGCGCAGGAAACCGGCCGTCCCGCTTCCCAGCCGGTAATTGACATCGACGACATTGGTGTATTTCGTCAGATTGAAGATATCGACGTAAGGCGAGAAGGACCAGCGCCTGAAATCGAAGCGGCGCTCGACGCGCAGATCGAGTTGGAAGAAGTTCGGCAACCTCAGAGCATTCCTGTCTTCAGGCCGCAACAGTTCAAACAGTGTCACTCGCGGAGGCTCGTTGAAAATCACAGGCGTCAGATTCGAGTAGGCGAGACCGCTCGCGACGCGCATTTTTGAAGCGAGCAACCATTGTCCCCAGAGCTTGATGCGGGTCAGGCCGATCAGCGTCAACTGGTGCGGGCGAGCGACTTCTGAAGGAAAAGTGAACCCTTCGGGTGTGAAACGCCTGCGGGCGCGCGTCCAGGAGTACCCCGCCTGACCGGCGAATCTTCCAGACAATGCCTTCTGAGCGGTGACTTCGACGCCCTGGACATCGGCTTCCCCAGTGTTAAGGTACCGCGGCGAGGTGCGTGTCGGTTGGACCAGCAGATCGTAGTAACTCTTACGATAAGCCTCGACTGTGACACGCACATCTTCACGCGCCAGCCATTCGATTCCGCCGATAGCGTGGACCGAGCGCTGCGCCTTGAGCGTGCGATTTTCCGGAGTTAACGCGAGCAGAAAGCTGGGAGGCGGCTGGCGATAGAGGCCCGCGGCCAGATTGAGGGCGAAACGCGAACTGAGCCGGATGCGCGCACTTGCTCGCGGGCTGATCAGAGTCTGCCGCGTGACGCCGTACCTGTCGAAGCGCACGCCGGGCGAGATCGACAGTCGACTTGTCGCCTGCCATGTCGCCTGGGCATAGGCATAACCATTGACGGTCGAATCGATGCGCAAATGATGTTCGCGCGTCGGAGCTCGATACTCTTCGCCGATAGGGCTGTATCCGACGGGCGAACGCTCGAATGTATAAATGTCGCCCTGCTGGACGATCAGTGCTCCACCAGCCGCCAGATTGACGCGCGGACTAAATGCGGTCGTCAACTCCTGCTTGATGCCGAACTGCGATTCGCGCAGGTCACGCCGGCGCTGCAGCGTGGTCCGATCGATGCGCAGAAAGCTGCCGTCATTGTGTTCGCCGATGCCCCAGGCTGTAATGTTCGAAAGCGTGCGATCTCCGAGAGTCGAGCTTAGCGTGGCGCCGGCGATGTAACGCTTGCCGGTACGTTCGCTGATCAACTGATCACGACGCGAAGCTCTTTGCGCGGTCTCGAACGGAACGGTGATGCGCTCGGCGAAGGTCATCGCCGTCAGTGACAATTTGTGCCGCGGAGCCAGATCGACGTCTATCTTATTAATAACATCCAGATTGCGCGGCTTGCCGATATCGCCCAGATCGAAAAGCTCGAAGGCCAGGTCGATGTAGCTGCGCCGGATTGAGACAAACCAGCCGGCGCGCGGCCCGAGCGGGATTTCGACGCTCCCGCCGGCTACGCCAGAATCCGCAAAGAGACTTCCCTGCACCCTGTCGCGCGTCGCTTTGCGAATGGTGATGTCGAGTGCGGAAGACATCCGATCGCCATAGCGCGCGCCGAATCCTCCGGCTGAAAATTCCAGGCGGTCAAAGACGTCCGGCGCCAGCAGCGCCGCTCGCCCTCCGCGACCGTTGTCGTATTGATCGGAAAAATAGGTGAAGTCGCCGATGGGGATGTTGTCGATGAAGGTCAGATTTTCGCTGGGGAAACCACCGCGCACCAGCAGGTCGCCAAACTGCGCCGAGTCGGCGGTCACTCCGGGCAAAGACGAGATGGCGCGCAGAGCATCGCCTCCCGTGCCGGGCAGCGATCGCAGCTCGGCACGTCGCAGCGTCACGTTGCTGATCGGCTGATCCGTCGTTTGAACATAGTATCCGCTGCTGACCGTCATCTCTTCGGAGACCTGCAGGTCCAATCGCACATCGTAGATCGAAGTGTAACGGGCCGTAACCGTGATCAGTCCGATGATGAGTGGAGCATAGCCCCTGGCCTTCACTCGCGCCGCCCAGGTTCCGGGCGGAAGCTCCAGCCTGTAGCGACCTTCCTCATCGGTGACGGCTTCAGTCCGGTCAGCGATGGCGATTACAGCGCCGGCGACCGGCTGTCCGCTGACGCGTTCAGTGACCTGACCGGTCACGGTTCCAGATTGAGGCGAAGGGTTCTGAGCGCCCGCGCTGGCGACTGCCGCGAGCATCACCATCGCGACCAGACAGGACTTTACCGGGAGATCCATAATCTGACTGCATACTCTGCCAACTAAATTTTCTGACATTTAGATCTGGAAGAAATTAATCGCAAAGCCGCAAAGCAGGCAAAGATTGCTGTAATATCATGCCGCCAAAGGGCAAAGATTTATGGTGATATTAATATCCGAATTATTGCCCACTTGGATATAATTCGAAAACTGATCTTCCCTCTATATCTTTGCCCCTTTGCGGCCTCTGCGATTAACTTTTTTCCAGTCTTGAATACAAGAAAATTTAGTTAACAAAGTGTTAAAGTTCTTTGAAATCACAGGAAGATTTCTTGCCATTGATTCAATTGATTCTGATGCTGACAGTATTCGCCTGCTGACCGTCGACGGTCAATCCGACATCGACCACGCCGCGATTGATAAGAGCCCTGTCGAGGCGGATGTTGGCCTGATCCAGACCGATGAGAGTCGGATGCGCCCCCAGAAACGTCACCTGCATCGAAGACCCGCCAACCATGGCGGAAACATTGGCCAGCGCACTGCGGTAGCGGAATCCGGTTCCGAACAGAATCAGAAAAACCTGATCCGTTTCAGGGCCAAGGTCGATCGGAAGAGCTACGAATTGATTGCTCGCCTGATCGAAAGTGATAACCGGTTCGAAGCTCTGCGAACCATCGGAACGGGTTCTCTGCACGACAGCGGCGGCGACTCCGCGGCCGTTGGCATTTGCGCTGAAGACCGACGGCACGACGGTCGCGATATTGATGGCGCTGCTGAAAGCGGCGCCGAAAACTATGTCATTCCTGAAATTTATGGTCGCATTGCCAGGGGCTGTCCCGGGGGGAATCTGGAAGTTGACCTGATCGGGCGAAACGAAGAAGAGTGAAGCCGGACGATTGCTCCCGAGCGCATCGATGACGCTGACGCTTGCGCCGGCGAGCGTCGTCGGCAAAGCCTGATTTGCCGGCGCTGACTGCGTGGTCGAAGCCAGTCCGGAACCAAAGGCCGCGACGATCGATTCGGCGGCAACCTGCGCTCCGGCATAATTGGCGGCCGAAACGACCGCTGCCGTCCCCGGCAGGGCCAGCCGGTAGATTCCGCCGTTGATATCGATGACGTAGATTTCTCCAGACTCATCCTCGGCGAACGACGAGATCAGGAAACTGGTGTCGCGGAGCAAACTCATCGTGTTGTTGTTCCAGAGAAATATCTCTCCGGTGCAGTAATCGGCGAAAACATAGCTGCCGGCGGGCAGTGTCCCTTTCGTACCGCGATAGACATACCCTCCGGTGACTGAGCAGCGATTGTTCGAATGGTCGTATTCGATCAGCGGGGCGATGAATCCCGGAGCCGTGCATGACGCCGGGCCGAGGCCGGTGCAGCGAGTCCCTTCGAGCACTCGCCAGCCATAATTGCCGCCCAGTGTGATCAGACTGACCTCTTCGCGCTGGCCCTGTCCGACATCGCCGGCATAGAGCTGCCCCGTTTGCCGGTCGAACGACCAGCGCCAGGGATTTCGAACGCCGACCGCGTAAATCTCATCAGCTCCCGGCGTCGATCCGAAGAACGGATTGGTCGACGGCGAAGAATACGGCACATTTCCATTCGGCGTATCGACATCGATACGCAGCATCTTGCCCAGCAGGTTATTGATGTCCTGCGAACGGTCGCCTGGATCGTTGGCCGAACCGCCGTCTCCCATGCCGATGTACAGAAACCCGTCAGCCCCAAAATCGATCATCCCCCCGTTGTGATTCGAAAACGGCTGGGCGATCGTCAGAATGATCTTTTCTTCAATATCGGCCACATTCGGATTCGCAACCGAGGCCTTGAATTCAGAGATGACAGTTGCGCCGTCGCTGCGACGTGTGTAGTTGACGATAAAACGCCGGTTGTTCGCGAACTGAGGATGAAATGCGAGACCGAGCAGGCCGCGCTCACCGCCAGAGCCGACCTTCGTAACGATATCGAGAAAAGGTGTCGGCAGCGGAGCCGCCGCACCGGGTAACATGACCAGAATCCTGCCCGGTTGTTCGATGATGAAGAACCGGTTGCTGCCGTCGTGCGCGCTGGTTGCGAAGACAGGCGAATTCAATCCTTGCGCCACAGGAATAAGCTGAATCGTCGCCTGGGCTGAAACAGTCCGCTCAACACCATCCGGTGAAAAACTGAAGAGAGACGACAACCCACCGATCAATAAAAATAGAATGAATATACGAATGAATAATCTGTTCATGGTCCCCCCCTGGGAGCGCAGGCTTCCAGCCTGCTTTTTTTGGCTAATAGTGAAATTCAAGCAGGCTGGAAGCCTGCGCTCCCAGGTTCCTGGAAACATTACAAGATTGAGGGGCGTTAAATTGCAGGGGAGGAAGATCAGTTTACAGGATTTCGCGGGCATCTCCAATTCGGCGCGTCACGCGCTGGCGATCCATGTATTCGAGCAGCGGAATGGCGTACTTGCGGGAAACACCCGTCAGGTCCTTGAAGATACCGACATCGATACGCGAACCGTGCTGGGACTTGTAGCGCTGCAGCGTCTCGCGGAGCGAATCGAGCGCGGACCTGTGAAAGACCAGATCGGCGACCTTGACCAGATCACCGCTGTTGATCAGCATCTGTGCGAAGCGCTGGGCGCGGCCGCTGTCGATACCGAATTGCGGGCCGGTCCGCGAGATCGCCTCTTCCAGGGTGATCGGTTGCAGCGCGGCGTCCGAGAAGATGCCGGCGATGTGGTCCTTCGCCGCCTGTTCTTCTTGCGAGAGCGCTACCCGATGCGTCGCCAGGCGGAGCAGGTCCTTTTCAGCGACGGCCTCGTTTCGTTCGCTCAGCCCGGAGACGACGGCTTTGAATATCTCGGGATTGAGACCGTCAAAAAGCCTGTCTCGAACCTCCTCGCGCGCGATTCCTGATTCGAGAGGCATCTTCTGATGAAAATCCTTGAGCAGAGCGCGCACCCTGCGCGACAGATCGTCGAATGCCTGACGTGAAATCAGCAGCAGCGGATTGTTCGAAGCGGCTACCGCTCGACGCGACTTCGTCATGGCCTCTGAGGCGAGTTTGATCAGATCGTCGGGCGCCCCGCTGCGGGCTGCGATTGCCGCCTGCGACATTCCGCGCTCACCGGCGGTTTCGACATAGAGAATAATCCGCTCGACCTCATCGGCCGCAACCAGGTTTTCGAGCAGCTCGACGACTTTAGCTCCGTCACGGGCGCGGTGTTTCTGAGGATGCGGATCGACAATCAGGCCTCCACCGATGGTCATCGACGGAGAATAGCTGCGGATGATGAAATGGTCGCCGGGCAGGGCCAATGCCGGGCTTTCGAGGCGCAACTGGGCAAAGCCGCCCGAGCCGGGCGCAAGCTCCGCCCGACCGAGCAGGACGACGCGCGCCAGAACCTCCGCGGTGCCGATGTGAAGCCTCACGCGGGCGCGGGTTCTGAGCGGCCGCGGAGCAGCTTCGATCAGATCAAGCCTGACGTCGAGCATCGAGCCGGCCTGCAGCCTGCCGGCCGGAGCCAGAACCTGACCGCGATCGATTTCCGAAACGTCAACGCCCTGCAGATTGATCGCCGTTCTCTCGCCGGCCCTGGCTTCCTGAGTCGCACGGCCATGCACTTGAATGCCTCTGACACGTGTGCGTCGCTGGTTCGAGGGCAGCAACTCCATTTCGTCTCCGACCTGAATCCGCCCTGCAATCAGGGTTCCGGTCACGACGGTGCCGAACCCGCGAATGGTGAAGACCCTGTCGATCGGCAGCCTGGCGACAGCCGTGTCGTCGCGGCTTTCAACCTTCGCCGCGAGCTTCGCTATCGCCTTTCTCAGATCTTCGATGCCTTCGCCGGTCTTCGAACTTACGGTCAGAATCGGCGCTCCGTCAAGAAACGATCCGGCGCAGTAATCGGCAACATCAGCTTTGACCAGCTCGATAAACTCAGCATCGACCATGTCGATCTTGGTGATCACGACCAGACCGGCTTTGACTTCAAGCAGGCGACAGATCTCGAAATGCTCTCGCGTCTGCGGCATGACGCCCTCATCAGCCGCGACGACCAGCATGACAAGGTCTATCCCGTGAGCGCCGGCGAGCATATTCTTGACGAACCGTTCGTGTCCCGGCACGTCGACTATGCTGAAATGCGTGTCGCCGATAGTCAGATCCGCGAAACCGATGTCGATCGTAATTCCGCGTTCCTTCTCTTCCTTCAGACGATCGGCATCGATGCCCGTCAGCGCTTTGACGAGCGAGGTCTTGCCGTGGTCGATGTGGCCGGCTGTGCCGATGATTACGCGTCTCATTCGTTATTCTTCAAGTCGCTCCTGCTTATCAGTCCCCGTTCATGGCAAAAATTTAATCTCCCCGGCCAAAACTTTTCAAGGCGGGCGGGAGATCATACTTGATCATCGACCGAGTTTGGAAAAGAATATGATGTATCCCCTGAGAAACTGCTATCTTGTCCGTCCCGGTGACATAAAAAAGATGAGCCATAATCCAGAGGACAATTCAGCTACGCCGGCGCCAACCCGACGACGCCTCAGATGGCTGCGTCCAAAACGCCTCGTAGCGGCGCTGCTCATCGCGGTCGCGCTGCTCGGTCTGCTGGGCCTCGGCGGATGGCTCTACATTCGTTCTGAAAATTTCAACAGATTCATCGCTGACCAGATCAAGAACAAGCTCAGGGAATATGGGCTGCGCGGAGAGATCGGCGGATTCGGCCTCGCACTGAGCCAGCAGACGGCTTCCCTCAGGGATTTCAAAATATACAACGAGCAAAACGGCAAGCTGCTTGCGACGATCGACGCGGTCCGAATTTCATTCAAGATCCGCGAGCCATTCGCGGCAAGACTGAGCCGTGAAATCGGCGTCAATCTGGCCGAGATCGATGGGCTGAAGCTGAATCTTGAGATCGACAAGGATGGTCGGAGCAGTTTCGAGGGGCTGCACACTCCGCCTCGCAAGGTCAGACGCCTGTCATTCGATACCTCAAAATTGAAAGGAATGCTGACGGACAGCTCGGTCAGATTCTCAGACCTCCGGCGCGAAATCGAGATAGATCTTGGAGGCATCAGCGCAACGGCTGCTCCGCTGCCGGATAATTCAGGGGTGATATCGGTCCAGTTCGAAGGCCGTGGGGGACGGATCGAGCGACAGCAGCGTACGGCCTCGATCGAATCGCTGGTCATCGACTGCCGGGTTGCCGAATCCGGTCTGACCATTGAGAAGCTGACGCTCGATTCCGATTTCGCACAGGCCAGCATTAAAGGAGGCATCGAAACGTGGTCCCCTGTCAAATACGGTTTCGATTTCGATGCCCGGATCAAGGCCGAAGAACTGACCCGCGTCTTTTTGCCGGATGTTGAAATCAGCGGAACTGCGACGAGCAAAGGCAGGTTCGAGGGCGAACAAACGGATTATCGATTCAACGGCGATGTCGCCTCGTCCGATCTGGATGTCTACGGCGCGCAACTGCGGGATCTGAAATTCAACCGGCTCAGGGGATCGGGCAGAGGCGATCGATTCGATTTCACCTGCGATCGTCTTTCGGCTGGATCGACCACGATCGACAAGATCATCATCGGACCCGCATCGATCAACCAGGTGAAGGGCGATTTCAGGAAGATGGTATTGCAAACCAGATCGCCCTCAGCTCAGATCGGCACTGTCGAATGGACTGAGAGCAAGCTGAGCAACCTCATGCTGAACAGCATGACTGCCGATTTCGATTTTCATTCCGGACGATTCGCATATGACGTTAAAACCGCCGCGAACCTGCAAGAGGGAGAGATCACCAGCGTCAAATTCAGCAATGCCAGCGCTCAGGCCGTATTCGACAAGAACGGTCTTGGTTTGACGGAGATACAGGCGGATGTCCTGGGCGGCAAAGCACAGGGGACCTTCGAGCTGCCATTGGGCAGTGGAACGATATCCAGGGCCACGGCAAGCTATTCCGAGTTGCAGGCCCGGGAACTGATCTCGGCGCTGCTCAATGCCGGCCAGGAGAAGACAGCGACCCTGGTGCCACTTGCCGGACGGGTGAGCGGTCAGGCTGAGCTGACCTTCAAAGGCGCCGACCCGCAAACCCTGAACGGAAAAATCAGCGCCCATTTCGCCGGCGCCACGGGCGAATCGCTGGATGCCATTCCGATCAACGGCGACACTTCAATCGACGTCACAGACGGCATGTTTCAAGTCAGGGATACGCAATTCACTACCGATGCCACACGTTTGAACGCCGAGGGCACGATGGCCGTCGTCGGAGACTCCGATCTGAAGCTGAGCATCGTTTCGACCAGGGCCGAGCAGCTGATACAGATCGCACGGTCGATCGAATCAGCACGCCCGTACATCACCGAATACGAACCGCAGATGATCGGAAACTTCAGTTTTAACGGAACCCTGCGCGGAAGAACCGTTGAGACAGCCGGCGGCGAGATCACAGGCTTGACAGAAGAGTTGACGCTGGATGGCGAGATCGACGCCGAAACGGTGGGGCTGCGCGACGCGCTGCTGGGCGCCTTCTCCGGCAGCCTCTATTTATCGAATGAAGAGATCCGCGTGTCACGGGGACTGATCAAGGCCTCGAACGGCGGTTCGCTGAAATTCGAGCTGCAAACTCCGTTCGACCCCAATTCGTCCACGGGACGTCTTGATGCATACATTGACCGGCTGGAACTGGATTCTTTGCTCGCGGCTGCTGGTGCACCGGACTCCGGCCAGGTTGTGACCGGCGAAGTGACCGGGGAGGTTCATCTGACTGAGCTGCCCGCCACGCTTCGCGGAACCGCGCAAGTCAGGCTCATCAACGGGATGATCGCCAATCAGCCGGCTGAAATGGCCATGGCGGACCTTCGTTTCGACGGTAAGACGGCTCTGCTCAACGAGCTTGCAGTTCGCATGCGCGAGAGCAGCCTGAGCGTTCAGGGATCGATGAACCTCGACGATTACTCTTTTAAGGTCGCGGGCAAGGCCGATCGCATTGCGCTCAGCGAAATCGCCCGGGAGTTGACGGACGAAGGCCAGGAGAACAGGGTCCGCGTGGATGGGACGGCAGATGCCGAATTCACTCTCAGCGGTCGGATAATTCCCGGCAAGCAACCGGACATCGATCGGGAAAATCTTGAAATTTCGCTGACTGCACGGGGCAGGGATGTGCTCATCAACGGACGCGACGCCGGCAAATCGGCGCTCACCGTTCGAACCAGCCCCGGCGGCCGAATCGATTTCGGCGTTAGTTCCGACCTGCTTCTCATCGAAAAGCCGCCCGACGAGGCCGCCCATCCCGAGATACTGCGTGGCAACATCGAATTGCGCAAACCCGGAATTCCACTGCAGCTTGAAAGCGATCTCGTCAATCAGGAATTGTCCCCCATTCTGGAACTGCTGGCTCCGGATGTGAAGAACCTTGTTCGCGGGACGGTGAGCGGAAAACTGCGGATGGAAGGCCCGACGCAGGATGCCGCCGGGAATGCGACGATCGAAATGATGCGTGGCGAATTGACATTGACCGAGGCTTCGCTGTTTGTGGCAGACACGCCCGTGACCGTCAACACCCCTGTTTCCGCCACGCTGGAGTCGATGAAGATCGGCATAGCTCCAACGCGTTTCACAGGCGAAGGGATCGATTTGAGCGTTGCAGGCGATTTCGGCCTCAAGGGAGACGCCGAGATGAGCCTCTCGCTCAATGGCATGATCAATCTCAACAAGCTGCCGTTGAGCGGTTCCGATCTGAGTCTGAATGGTAACGTCTCCATCGATGGCACGCTCAAGGGATCGGCTGATAATCCTGTTCTCGGAGGAAAGATCGATCTCGAAGGCGTTGGCCTGTCGTCACGGGACCTTCCCTTCTTCATCTCGGACGGAAAAGGCTCAATCACACTGAGCGGCGATCAGGTGGTGCTTAATGAATTCAACGCCGATGCGAATGATGGGACGCTCAAGGCCTCAGGTACGATGAAGATCGAGGGCCTCAAACCGAAGGAATGGAACTACACCATTCTGGCCGACAACGCCACGCTCAACTATCGCGACGTGAGCGCCAATATCATCGGCGACCTGAGACTGTCCGGCAACATGGAAGGTCAGACACTGGCCGGAACGATCACCATACCGCAGGCTGAATACGCGCCGGATCTCGACCTTGACAATCTGCTCACGAGCGGAGCCGAAATCTCGTTGCTCGGTTTCGGGCTGGCCGGCGGATCGGACAACATCGGAGGCTTGCCGACAATCAGGCTGAACCTGCGTGTCGAAGCCAAAGATTCTCTGATAGTTCGCAATGAACAGATCAACGCGGTCGGCTCAGCACTGCTCAACGTCACCGGCTCACTGACCAATCCGGATCTTGCAGGGCGTATTGAGAGCGAAGGCGGTTCAGTACGTTTTCGCGGGCAGCGATACGAGATCACTATCGGCACGCTCGACCTGCCCCCCGGAGACGCATCTCCGCTGCTCAACCTGGTGGCTGAAAGCGAATACGGCGGCTATCGCGTGACAATCGGTTTCATCGGTCCGATCGACGACATCGACCTGACACTTCGTTCCGAACCACAACTGGTGAGAGACGAGATCATCGCCCTGATCACAACCGGGCGGACCGAAGCAGGAACGATCACATCGAGCGATCCGCTCCGCACCGGCGTCGGCACTGCCGCTTCCCTGCTCTCTTCGGGACTCATCTCGCGTCCGACTGAGCGGTTGCTCGGCCTGAGCCGCTTCCAGATCGATCCGGTCATCCGTCCCAACGCTAACCCCGCCGCGCGACTGACGGTCGGACAGCAGCTCTCGCGTGACGTCTATCTCAGTTACTCGACCAACCTCGCCACCGAACAGGATCAGACCGCACTGGCCGAATACACCATCTCGAACCGGTTCTCGGCGCTCGCCTCCTACACCCAGGGCGGCAGTTCGACACGCCAGGGACTGCGCGAAAATACATTCACAATCGAACTGCGCGGTCGCAAACGCTTTTCGATCGGATTCAGCCCCGATACGCTCTCGGCCGGTGGCGGGGTGGCCAGCACGACCGACCAGATCGCGGACTTTTCGCGAGCGACCTTGCCTGCGGCCGAGGTGAAGGTGGATGAAGTGCCCGATCTGAAGCTGAACAACAAGAAACTGCGCGAATTGTTGCCGGTCATGACTCAGGGATTCAGCCGTTCGCTGGCGAGACTCGGAGAACAGCGACTCAGAGAGTACCTTCAGGAACACGGATATTTCTTCGCCGAGGTCGCCTATCGCTGCGAACCCGTCACGTGTTCGGGCGGCGATCTCAATCTCTATTACGACATCGAACCGAATGCCATTTATGACCTCAAGGATATTCGGATCGAAGGGACGGACCTGGTCAAACTGAAAAACATCGAAGACCAGCTGCAATCGAAGACCGCAAGCGATTTCGGGGGAATTCCGTTTCTCAAGGATCTGCCGCTGATTGGAGGCTACGTTCGCGGCCTGACCAGCAACGACCGGCTGCGCAGCGATGCCGAAATCATTCGCCGTACTCTGGTCGATATCGGATACAGGAAAGCCGATGTCAAATCAAGGCTGGCCGTCAACGCGAACAATGATGAACTGGTCGTCGTCTTCGAGATCGATGAAGGCGTTCAGTCAGAAGTCGCCGGCCTGACACTGCGGGGCAATTCGATAATCACCGCGGATGAGTTGCTCGAAGCCGTCCCGATTCAGGAAGGCGAAGCCTTTTCGATCAGCCGTGCTCTTGCCGGTGTACAGCAGATCAGGGGGCTATACAACGACCTCGGTTATTTGCAGGCCACTGCCGAGCTCGATCTCGAGGATATCGACGAAGACAGCGTTCAGTTGATTTACACGGTCAATGAAGGCGCGCGCGCGGTCATCAGCGAAATCGAGATCAACGGGCTGACAAAGACCGGCAAGGGATGGGTTCGACGCTATTTTGATTTCAAACAGGGCGAGATACTGACACCTGACAAAATCAGGCAGACCCAGCGGGACCTGTACGCGACCAATGCATTTCGTGAAATCAACATCCTGACCGATCCGATCGGCGGAGATGATGGCTCAGCCCATCGCATCTTGGTCAATCTGACGGAAGCGAAACCTCTGCTGCTGGTCTATGGTCTTGGCTACTCGACCGACGACGGTGTGCGCGGATTGATGGAAGTCGCAAACACGAACCTCGCCGGCTCGCTCGATGCTCTTTCGTTGAGGCTGCGCGGCAGCCGGCGCGAACAGTTCGGACAGCTTTCGTTCACTGATCTGCGTCCTTTCGGTTCGCGATTACCGACGACGATGTCGGTCTTTTACAACCGCAACAACAATCTGGTGCCGATCATCCGACGGCGTCTGGTCGACGGCAAGGAAGAGAACGTTCGAGATCAGTCGTTCGGTCTGAACCGTTTTGCGGCCTTCATTCAAACAGAACGCAAGGTCAGTGACCGGACCTCGCTGCGCATCCGGTACAATTATGAACGGGCCTCGCTCTTCAATTTCGAGAACCTCCCGGAGACCGAGATTACGCGCAACGAACGTGACGTCAGGCTGGGAATGTTTTCGATCGGCATCTCCCGCGATACACGCGACAGCGTGCTCAACCCGACACGGGGACAACTGGTCAGCGCCGACCACTCGCTGGCGGCGAATATCTTCGGTGGCAACGAATCATTCAACAAGTTTTTCGGCACCTATCAGCGATACCACACGCTATCGAACGGATTCCCCCTGCTCGGTGCGACCACGCTCGCGTTTTCCGGTCGAATAGGACTGGCTCAGGTCTTTCGCGATGCCGATCGGAACAACGACGGAGAGATCAGCGAAAGTGAACAACGGCTCCCAATCAGCGAACGATTCTTCTCAGGCGGTGCAACCACGCTGCGCGGTTTCCGATTCGAAACCGCAGGCCCCCAGGGTGTGCTGGCTCCGCGTCCGGACAGGCCGGGCGAATTGCCGACCCTCATCCCGCTCGGCGGCGACGCGCTGGCGATCTTCAATTTCGAATTGCGTTACCCGATCAATGAACGCTGGCGCCTGGTTCCCTTCTACGATCTGGGTAATGTCTTTCGCCGGATCAATGATTTCAAATTTCGCAACATGACTCACACGGTCGGCATCGGCATCCGCATCAACACCCCGCTCGGACCAGTGGGACTTGATTACGGATTCCTGATCGATCCGCCGGCCTATCCTTATGGCGCCGCGATGCTTCGACAGCCCCGCGGAGCTTTTCATATCCGGTTAGGTCAAACCTTCTAAATTTCATTCAAAACAGGCAGAATAAAGGAGACGTGTAAATAGTTTGTGGTTTCCAGTTTCCAGCATCCAGTTTTCAGAAGATTGCCCCTTTCTTTGCATGCGTTCTGAAAACATTGAACTGGAAGTTGCCCCGCAGGTATGTCAATCCTCCGGAAACCGGAAACTGCAGACTGGAAACTTTATATGGAGAAACCAGCAATGACCAAGTTCTGTACGCAATGTGGAGCGACCGTCAGCGATACTGCCAGATTCTGCAACAAGTGCGGGAACAAAATGTTGCCGACTCAACCGACGGAGACCTATCAACCGCCCGCGCCCCAGGCCGAGGAGATGCGCCAGGATCCATACCAGGTGCCGTATTCACCCCCATATCCGGGTCCGGCGGGAAGCACCGATCTCAAGCCAAATATCGCAGGTATGCTCTGCTATCCGCTTTCGTTCATCACCGGGATCGTCTTTCTGATTCTGACGCCGTATAACAAGGATTCGTTCGTGAGGTTCCACGCCTATCAGTCGATATTCTTCGGAGTGGCGATGTTCATTCTGAATATCCTGCTCGGAATCGTGACGATCGTCACCCCGGGATTCCTTGACGGCCTGCTTTTTACCGGACTTCGGTTGCTGGCGCTGGGCGGAACCGGCTGGCTGATGTATCAGGCGTATCTGGGTAATCATTTCAAATTGCCTGTGATTGGAGATATGGCCGAAAATCAGGCATCCAAACATTGATTGGATTGGGACCACATTCCCCGGAGTTGGCATCATCCCGCTCAGGTGGTATTTTTATTACTGCAGAGCATTTCTGCACTGAATAAATAGCACCGGTGGAGAGTTATGTTGTGGAAACCAATCATCGTTCTGCTTCTCGCGTTCCCGGCAGCGCAGGTTCACATGCGACAGGCCGGTAATCCGGCCTTGCCTGAGGACTTGAACGAAACGGAAATGCGCGCGATCCGGAAGGAACAGAACCCGAAATCGCACGTCGCCGCCACAATCAAGATCTCTGCACAGAGAATTGACCGCGCCTACCAGATGATCGGGGAAGGCAATTTCCAGGCTGCAGCTCAAAACGTCGACACCTACACTTCATTGATCCGTTATGCAGACGATTACACGCGACAGATTCCCGAAACCAGGATCAAGGACAGAAACAACTGTCTTAAAAAGATCGAACAGGCGATCTTCAAAACATCACGGACTTTCGATGCCGTCATGCGTGGCCTGCCTTTCAACTATCGTGAAAGCACCGAAAGCGCAGTCGAAGAGATCAAGAAGATAAGGCTGCGCGCAATCAATGATCTGCTCGGCGGGGGAAAAGCCTTCGATACCGATAATTAATATGATCACGACAATTGTTCTCGATCGTGCGGAGAGGTCATTCAACCGGATCAGTGATACCACCCAGATCGCGCATCTCTGCGCCGAGCAGAAGAATGTGCTGTGGGTCGATGTGAGTCATCCGACCAGCGATGATTTCGAGATCCTGACGCGCGAATTCGGCTTTCATCATCTGGCTATCGAAGACTGCCGGCATGGTCATCAGCGCCCGAAAGTCGACGAATATCACGGCTATTACTATCTTGTTCTTTACGAATCCGAGATCGTCAAGGACAACAGGCTGGAAATGCGCGAGCTTAATATCTTTCTCGGGAAGAACTATCTGGTCACGGTCCACAACCAGCCGATCCGCGCGATCGCCACGGCTGAACGGCTGTGGCGGGGATGGGCCGATCTGGCCGAACGCGGCACCGGCCTGCTGGCATATCTCATGATCGACTCGATAGTCGATGACTACATGCCACTCATCGATGACATGTCGGATAACCTCGATGATATCGAAGAACAGATCTTCGGCGACCTGCAGCACGAATCGCTCGAAGAGATATTCAGGATCAAAAAACAGCTGCTCTTCCTGCGCCGTGCGGTGGTGCCGCTGCGTGATGTCTTCAATACTCTGATGCGGCGCGAGCAGCCCATCTTCTCGCGAGAGACGATGGTCTATTTTCACGACGTCTACGATCACCTGATCAGAGTCGCGGATTCGATCGATACCCTGCGTGAAATAGTCGCCAGCACAATGGACGCCTATTTATCTGTCACCAGCAACCGCATGAATCTGGTCATGAAACGCCTGACTTCGATCTCGGCGATCCTCATGTCGGTTACACTGATCGCCGGCATCTATGGTATGAACTTCAAATTCATGCCCGAACTCGGTTGGCGCTATGGCTACGTCGGAGCGCTGATCCTCATGCTTTTCACGGGCCTGGCACTCTACTTCTATTTCCGCAGGATCAGATGGCTGTGATCGACGTATGAAATTAAGGCATATGAAAAAGCGCCTCCGCCATTACGTCAAAGGAGGTACGACAAGACTGGTCAGCCCTGAACTGGCCCGTCAGGATGACGTCTCCGCGGCGTTGGATGACGGAGTATTGCGTCAGAGAACCCGTGAGCTGCAATTGCCGGAAGCGCTTGTCGAAGCGGGCGATACGAAACCTTCGCGCGTCCTGCCGGGACCTTTTATGACGACGATCCTCATCCTTGCGATCGTCTTCATCTCGATTATTGCGTGGTTCGTATCACGCATGCCTGATTAGCCGGTTAATTGAAGGGATTCATCATGTGGAAAGCAGGATTTCAAGTCTTCTTTCTAGCCTTCATACTATCTTCAATAGTGCCTGCGTATGCCCAGGATAAACCCGATCTCGAAAAACTGAAGGTATTAATAAAGGATAGGGACGCAGGAGTAAGGAAATCCGCCGTGGAAGATCTGGGCCGGAGCGAAGACCCGGCGGCTGTCGACATCATCCTGCCGGCGCTCGAAGACGGTGACGCCAATGTCAGGTCGGCGGCAGCGCTGGCGCTGGGCCAGACCGGAGCAGAAAAGGCCGTTGTTCCGCTGACGCGCCTGCTGCGCAGTTCGCACGCACGCGACCGCAAGATCGCAGCCGTGGCGCTCGGGATAATTGGCGGGGCCGAAGCTCGCCAGGCCTTGATCTCGGCACTATCTTCAACTTCGAACGAAGACCGCGAAAGCGCTGTCGCCGCTCTGGGCAATCTGGGCGATCCCGAAGCCTACACGGCAGTCGTCCGCATGCTGACAGACAGCCATACCTTTGTCAGATCGAGTGCGGCGGTTGCACTCGGCCGTTTAAGAGATAAACGCGCCGTCGATCCGTTGATCGGCGCCCTCTCGGATCCCGATCCGGCTGTCCGGACCGGCGCAGCGCTGGCTCTTGGAGAGATCGGCGATAAACGGGCTGTCATTTTGCTCGAAAAACTCCTGACAACTGAAAAAAATGAAAACGTCAGGCAGCAGATCTCCGTCGCTCTCGAAATGCTCCGTGAAATTCCTGATCACTGAGATAGAGTTTCCAGTGGTAGTAGTTTCCAGTTTCCAGTATTCTGAATGGCGCACAGTTAATTTCAGAGAGCAAGGTTGTGACGGGTATTGAAAGCGGATATAGAGAAGCCACTGGAAACTGGAAACTTCTTCTTCCGGAAACTATTCCCCACCCTTCCCTTTCTTACTCTTGAGTATTACTATTTCCCATACCTGCAATGCTTTGCAGGCGTCAATTCAACTATTGGATTAAGAGTCATCAAACCAAGGAGTGCCCCATGCGAAGCTTGTTGTTTGTGACATTGCTTCTTCTTCTCTGCGTACCCGTATTCGCGCAGGATACTCCGAGAGTGGAACTATTCACCGGATACTCACTGCTCAGAACTGACGATCAGACGATCGACCTGAATCAGTTCGGGCTGACTGGCGCCGCAACACGTGATGCGACAACGCTTCACGGATGGAATGCAACACTCGGTCTCAATTTTTCAGGCATCTTCGGCATTGTGGTTGATGGTGCCGGTGGATATGGAAAGATCGATTATTCACTTTCAGCCCCGGGTTTGTCGGGGTCAGTCGGGATCAAGACCCGACTGCATACGATCATGATCGGCCCGCAAATCAACCTGCGCGGCGAAGAGATTCTATTCTTCGTCCGGGCGATGGGCGGCGTAGCCCGAATCGATCAGTCGTTCGATGTCGCAGGCCAGAAAGTCTCATTCCACGAGACCGCCTTTGCCGGGGCGGCCGGCCTCGGCCTCGATTTCAAATTGTCGGATTCCGTCTGGCTGCGGCTGCTGCAGGGTGATTACGTTGTCACGCGGTTCAAAGAGGGTGTTTCAGATAAAAATCAGAGGAGCATTCGAATTTCAACCGGCCTGGTCTTTCGTTGATCGTGGCCCGTCCATACTCGGAAAAATAATTGGCGCGAGCAGCTCACGCTTCTGCTCGCGCCTTAATTTTTGGAGAATATCGATGCACCTGTATAGACGATGTGAGATCGTTTTTTTTGCCCGAATAGAAAAAATAATCGCAAATCGCAAAGGAGCAAAGGAGCAAAGGAGCAAAGATTTTAAATCGCAGGCCGCAAAGCGGCAAAGAATTTTTGGTGATATGAATATCCGGATTATTGCCGACCGGATATAATTCGAACACTGATCTTCCTTATATATCTTTGCCGCTTTGCGGCCTTTGCGATTTAAAATCTTTGCTCCTTTGTGACCTTTGCGATTAAATAGTTAAAAGAATTAATTTACACAGTAGTGTAAGGCCCTGCAAATATCATTTGAAAATAAACCGCAGCCGGCCGCCGGCCATACGCGGATGGCCGAAGTGAGTCCCCTCGAATGGATTGCCGAAATTGTAAGCGAAGGGCCGATCAGCAAGGTTCTGAAGATCGAGCTGCGCGCTGACGGTGACTCGATCCCTTGAGATCAGTTCGATTCCGGCCGAAAGATCGAAGACATACCATGGTTTGACGCGCGCGCGATCGAAATCGACCAGTTCTGCTCCGCGCTCCTCCATGAGATCTTCCAGCCTGTCCTCTTCGACCTCGAGCGGGACTCCGCTTTCATATCGTCCCGAGAGAGACGCCCACCATTTGCCGCGCTGATAGCTGAGTCCGAAGGCTCCGACGTTGCGCTGATCGTGATCGGGCAAAAACTTCGTTCCGGGCCCGATCTCGATCGCTTCATCCGTCAGGAACAATCCGCCGTTGATCGGTCCCGTCTGCAGTATTCTGCCGTTGGTGTAGCTGATAAACGACGACCATCCTTTGTATATCGGTATATCCAGCCGGACATCCAGACCGCGCGCAAACCCTTTTGCGACGCTGTTCGGGAAAGCTATGGTCGTGCCAAAAAAGACATTAGGATCGTCGAAATTGCGAAAATTGCGGTGCCAGAATGCAACATCCAGCCTGACCAATCCGGCTAAATCCTGGGCAAATCCGACTTCATAAGCCGAGACGCTTTCGGGATGAATTTCGGCCCCTCCGGGATTGCCTTCGGCGAAGGGTGAGAGCTGCCGCGCCTCAACCGAGTTGGAAAGCAGCAGATTCTCGACCTGGGGTGGCATAAACATCCGGTTGAAAGAGGCGCGCAGAACCGTGTGAGTCCGCACAATGGTCCAGGCTGCGCCGATGCGCGGGCTGAGCTGATCGTCTGTGACCGGCATCGTCGATCGATCGTATCGGAGACCGGCATTCACCCTCAGATTTTTGGTCGGATTGAACGTATCCTGAATATACCAGGAGAACCATGTCCCGTTCTGACTGCCGCGAAAGATGAAAGGATTTTCCGGGGTGAATGCAAGAGCCGCATCGCTGACTTCCAGCTCGTCGGCCTCCTCCGGATCGGTCACGGCGAAGGTGAAGAATTCACGCGGAGTCACGCGCGCGGCCTCGATACCTGATTTGATCGTGTGCGAGCCCTTGCCGATGGTCAGGCCGGCCAGAAATCCCTGCCGGGCATGCCGTCGATCCTGTGTCGCATTGATCGGCGTATCGAACTCGCTGCCGATCAATTTCGACTCATAAGATCGACGAAACCATGCGACATTGCTGACCGCGTTCGCCGACCAGACATGCTGCCAGCTGACAGATTGACCCTGATCGCGCAGCCGCTGCTCCTGATCCTGACCGGCGAGCTGCTGTTTCAGCCGATTTGTGACATGAAAATCGGCGCCGTTGGCGGCAATGTCGATCAGCAGGATGTCCTTCTCAGTCGGGTGCCAGTCTGCGCGGGCATTGAGCTTGCCCGTCCCTCCGCGGTTGTTGAAATTCCCCAGATCGATCGGATCCAGAAACCGGTCCGAAATGCTGGTCGATCCATTGAAATAGACCCCGAAGGTGCGATGCAACTTTCCGCCGGCATTGGCCGCCAGTTCGCGGGCATGGAAACTTCCCATCCCCAGACTGGCTCCTCCGGCGAATGACTGGTCGATGCCCGATTGCGGCTGTATCTGAACCACAGCGCCCGACCTGCCGCCGAACTCCGCAGGGATATTGCCTGTAATTATGTTGAGCGAGCGGATCATTTCGGTGTCGAAACTGCCGGCCGAGACCGCGTCGATCCGGTCAACCGTTGGAATGCCATCGATGACATAAAGTATCCCGTCATCGACCCCGCGAATATGCAGTAATCCGTTGTTTTGAGTCGTAAAACCCGGCGTCGTCGCAATCAGCCGTTGCAGCGCCAGACTCTTCGTCGCTCCAGGTGCGCGACGGATGAGAGATTGGGACAATTGTGTCTGTGTGCTGGTCGAATCAGGATTGATCAGCGCCTGTTGCTCAACTGTCGTCACCTGCTCAGTGATCGCCGCAGGACTCATCCTGAATTCCACGATCCGCTCGATGTTAGAGTTGACTGCGATCTGCCTGGTTTCCGATCTGAAGCCGGCGGCATTCACCTGCAGCGAATATCCGTTAAACGTTACATTGTTGAAGACGAACTCCCCTGATTGTCCACTCAAGGTTACAAACCGATCTCCCGTCAACGGATTCAAAAGCTCGACCTGAGCGCCGGCCAGCCTGGCTCCTGACGCATCCATGACCGCACCTCGAACCGTGCCGATCTGAATCTGACCCGCTGCTTCGATCGATAAAAATATAGGAAAAAGACAGAGCATCAATCTGTAAATCCACTTATGCATTTCCAAACTCCTCGCTTAGGTCAATTTCAGCCGATCAACAATCTGCTCGGCATTTTTTTATTCGACTCGTTGTTGATCCAGGAAATAGACGGAACGGTTATCGACAATATATCCGTTTTTCAACGGAGGGAAAAGGTTGAAGTTTCCAGAGAGAGAGAAGTGCCAGCAAGAGAGGGGAAAAAAGGACTCGGCCTCAATCCACTGAAACTGGATCTTGAACTTCTCTCCGAAACTTCTCTCGAAATTCGTGTACACTTGAACTCATCGCGACATCAGATCGCCGCTGATTACATATGCGGAATCTGAATTGATTCCAATCTCTACCGATAATTGAGGACGCCCGAATGAAACGACGACGTTTTATACAGACTCTCGCGGCGGCGCCGGCACTGGCAGTGCCTGCAACGTCAACGGCAGATGCGCAGCAAACTGGCGGCCCGGGTGGCGCCCAACGACCTCAGGCTAATGCGCCGAATCTCGAAATATCGCCGCCTGATGCTGCGGCCGAGACGATGCCTCGATTTTTTACGGCTTTGCAATTCTCAGCGCTCCGCCGGCTGAGCGACATCCTTATGCCTCCGCTTAACGGGCTGCCAGGCGCGCTCGATGCAGGGGCTCCCGAATTCCTGGATTTTCTGATCGGCGCTTCGCCGGCTGAGAGACAGCAGGTATACAAAGTTGGACTGGATACATTGAACGCACAGTCACGCAGAAGGTTCGGCAAGTCGTATGCCGACATCACAGCTGATCAGGCTGTCGAGCTTCTGGCGCCGCTCAAACGCCCGTGGACCTATGATCCGCCGGCTGATCCGCTTGAACGTTTCCTGAAAGATGCCCGGCAGGACGTCAGAACGGCAACAACCAATTCGCAAGAATACGCCACCGCCGAAACGCCCGGAGGCGGCCGTCGCCGCGGAGGCGTCGGACAATACTGGTACCCGATCGATTGAAGAACCGCAAGCGTCTGCGCGCGGCCTAACGTCACATAAAAAATGATAAACACAGAATATGATGTCCTGATCATCGGCTCCGGAGCATCCGGCGGTATGGCCGCTTACACGCTGACGCAAAAAGGGGTCAAGTGCCTGCTGCTCGAAGCCGGTCCGTCGATCGACTTTCAGCGACAGCGAGGGCTGAAACCCGTCTACGAACTACCATATCGCGGCTTCGGCAAACCCGGCCGACTTTCCCACGTCCTGCAGGCCAACGAATTCAACGCAAATCAGTGGGTTGACGAAGCGGAGGCGCCATACACTCACGATCCCAGAGAACCGTACAACTGGGTGCGAGTGCGTATGATCGGAGGCAAATCGCTCTTCTGGGCGAGGATGTCCTATCGTCTGAGCGATTACGAGTTCAAGGCCAAAGACCATGACGGATTTGGCGACAACTGGCCGATCAGCTATGCCGATCTGGCTCCGTTTTACGATCGCGTCGAACCGATCTTCCGCGTCTCAGGCCGCAAGGAAGGGCTGGCCCAGCTTCCGGACGGAAACTTCGTCGACGACACTTCACCTGATGCGGGGGCACTGAAACGATTTGGCGCGGCCGGACAATCTCGCGGGATGACCGTGACCAAGATCCGCCGCTCGCTTGGGGATGGACAATTCGCCAGCTCTTACAACCTGCTGCTGCCTCCGGCTCAGGCGACCGGCAATCTGACAATCGTTTCAAACGCCGTGGTCCGTGAAATCACGACCGACAAAAAGACGGGCCTTGCCAATGGCGTAAATTTCGTCGACCGTCAGTCAGGCCGCGAATTGCATGCCAGGGCGAAGGTGATCGTACTTGGAGCGTCCTGCCTCGAGAGCACACGCATTCTGCTCAATTCAAAGATCGCCAACTCAAGCGGAGTGCTCGGTCGCTACCTGCATGATCAGTTCTACATTTCAAACGGAGTTATCGCCATCGTTCCGGAAGCGAAGGACGGCAAAGCGCCACGCGGGTTGATGGGCGGCGCCGGATACGTACCGCGCTTCAGAAACATGAAGACGAAAGAGAAGAACTTTCTGCGCGGTTACGCATTCGACATTTACACTGGCGGAACGCCCGACGCGAAATACTATCCGTCCTGGGGCGAAGAGCTGAACAGGATGATCGAGAGCCACCGCGGAGCCTCGATCGGCACGACAATCATGGGCGAAGTGCTGCCGCGATACGAAAACCACGTCCGGCTGGATCCGAAAGTCAGGGACGCGTGGGGAATCCCGGTGCTCAACTTCCAGTGCCGCTACACCGACAACGAATTCAACATGGCAAAGGACGCCGTGACGACGATCAGCGAGGTCTGCGCCGAGGCGGGTTTCGAAGTGCTCAACGGCAATGACAAGATGTTCCCGCCTGGTTACAGCATCCACGAACTCGGCACCTGCCGCATGGGCGCTAATCCGAAAACCAGCGTCCTCAATAAGTGGAATCAATGCCACGATGTCAAAAATCTGTTCGTCGTCGATGGCAGCAGCTTCGTCACCGGCGGAACACAGAATCCTACGCTGACGATCATGTCCCTCTCGATGCGCGCGTCGGAATATCTGGCCGAGCAGTTGCGCAAAGGAGATTTGTGAAACAGTGAAAAGCGTGAATAGAACATCCGCCAGATTTCGGCACGCCGTGACCATCATTCTGTTCGCGAGCGCATCGATCTGGGTATCATCGACCGGCAGGACACAGGAACCTCTCGAGGGGCCTGAACAACCGATCCCCTACAGCCATAAACTGCATGCCGGAAAGATGAATCTGGAATGCAAAAAGTGCCATCCCAATCCCGATCCCGGAGAGAAGATGACAATTCCGGCGACGGCCGTCTGTATGGAATGCCACGCTGTGATCAAGACCGATAGCCCGGCGATACAGAAGCTGGCGTCATTCGCCGAAAGCAACCGCGATATTCGATGGGTGCGCATTTACGAAATTCCGAGCTTCGTCCGTTTCAGCCATCGCGCGCACCTGGAAGCTGAGAGCACCTGCGCTGACTGCCACGGGCCTGTCAAGGAACGCGTCCGGCTGCACCGCGAAGCCGACATCTCGATGAAAGGCTGCATGGATTGCCATATGGCGAAGAGCGCCAGCACTGACTGCACCTTTTGCCATGAAAATATGAATTGAGAGGATCTAACCATGAAACAAAATATTTCGCTGACGCGCCGTTCATTTCTGGCATTGACGGCTGCCGCGCCGTTCGCCTTCGCCTCTCCCAAAGCCAAAAACATACCCGTCGGCATCGAACTCTATTCGGTCCGCGATGAACTGACGAAAGACCTCTTCGGAACTGTTCGCGCCGTCGCCAAAATGGGTTACGAAGTGGTCGAATTCTATTCGCCCTACTACAACTGGACGCCGGAATACGCCAAAGAGGTCCGCAAGCTGATGGATGATCTCGGCATCCGCTGCCTGTCCACGCACAACGGAGCCAATGCATTTACTACTGATGGAATCAGGAAAGCGATCGAACTCAACCAGATCATCGGATCGAGAGATATCATCATGGCCAGTCCCGGCAGATTGAGCGGTCCCGACCCATGGAAAACGGTCGCCGAGCGTCTCACACAGTCGGCTGAGACACTAAGACCGCTCAAGATGCGCGCCGGATATCACAACCACAAACCTGAGTTCGTTCCCGTCGACGGCAAACGTCCGATGGATATCATCGCCGCTGGCACGCCGAGAGATGTCGTCCTGCAACTCGATGTCGGCACCTGCGTCGAGGCCGGATCCGATCCGGTCGCCTGGATCAAAGCCAACAAGGGACGCATCAACTCGATTCACTGCAAGGACTGGGGCGCGGCCGAAGGCTACCACGTGCTGCTCGGCGAAGGCGAAGCTCCATGGAAGAAGATCTTCGAGGCAGCCGAATCGAGCGGAGGCGTCGAATTCTATCTGATCGAACAGGAAGGCAGCCGCTTCAATTCCATCGAGACCGCTGAACGCTGCCTGGCGACTTACAAAAAGATGCGCGCCTGAGAAACGATAAAGGAGTCCCTACCATGTCAAAAAAATCACGAACTACAAATGATGGATTTTCCCGTCGGGAATTTCTGAACAGGGCCGCGGCCGCAGGAATCGTCACACTATCGGCCCCGGCGATCGTCCGTGGCCGTAACCTGAACGACAAGCTGAATATCGCGATCATCGGAGCCGGTGGTCAGGGCGGCGCCAATCTTCGACATGTCTCGACCGAGAACATAGTCATTCTCTGCGACGTCAATGAAGTGAATCTTAACGCCGCGGCACAAAAACACCCTGACGCCCGCAAGATCGTCGATTTCCGCAAGGTCTATGATCGCGCCAATGATTTTGATGCCGTGGTCATCAGCACCGCCGAGCACACACACGCATTTGCGACGCTGCCGGCTTTGCAACTCGGCAAACACGTCTATTGCGAAAAACCGCTGACACACAACATCTGGGAAGCTCGCGTCATCCGCGAGGCGGCGGCTAAAGCCAGGGTTGCGACTCAGATGGGCACCCAGGTTCACGCCGGTGAGAATTATCGCCGCGTCGTCGAGCTTATCCAGTCGGGCGCGATCGGCAACGTTACCGAAGCTCACGTCTGGGTGGGCCGCGCCTGGGGACTGCAAACCGAAGAAGAAGCAAAAGCCGCCAAAGACATCGTCTTCGTCCAGAATCGTCCGGCCAAACCCGATCCCATCCCGGCAACTCTGAACTGGGACCTCTGGCTCGGCCCGGCGCCGAAACGTCCATTCAACGAGGTCTACTTCCCCGGACCGAAATGGTATCGCTGGTGGGATTTCGGCAATGGCACGATGTCCGATCTCGGCAGCCACTGGGTCGATCTTCCATTCTGGGCGCTCAAGCTCGATCACCCTCTGACGATCGAAGCCTCCGGCCCCGCGCCGCACCCCGAGATTGCTCCAGCATCCATGCAAGTCACTTATCAATACGGCCAGCGCGGCAACATGCCGCCGGTGCAACTGACCTGGTACCAGGGAGCGAATAAACCACAAATCTGGACCGATGCCGGAATCCCGCAGTGGCCGAGCGGAGTCCTCTTCGTCGGCGACAAGGGCATGCTGCTCTCGGATTATGGCAAACACACGCTGCTGCCTGAAGATAAGTTTACCGACTTCAAACGTCCTGACCCGTTTATCCCGAAATCGCTCGGCCATCACGCCGAATGGATTCACGCCTGCAAAACCGGCGCGACGACGACATGCAACTTCGAATATGCCGGCTGGCTGACCGAAGCCAATCACCTCGGCAACGTCGCATTCCGCGCCGGCAAAAAACTGGAATGGGATCCGAAGAACCTTCGCGCAACCAATGCCCCGGAAATCGAGCCGCTCATCCGGCGCAAATATCGAAAAGGCTGGAAGCTGGTTTGAAACTGGAACGCCAACCTCCGGTCGGCATGCTTACACAATATTGATAAATGCCGACCGGAGGTCGGCGTTCCATGAGGCTTGACGTGCTAAATCGCCATCGCCAGTCGATCATGCTGGTTGTCGGTTTGTCGGTCTTAACCTTGACCTTCAATATGCTTTGGCCGGATGCCGATGCATTTTCCCGACAAGCTGATCAAAACATCGCCGCGCCGCTCTCTCTACGCTACACCAGACCGGCGCGTGAATGGGTCGAGGCTCTGCCGGTCGGAAACGGCCGGCTCGGCGCAATGGTCTATGGAGACCCCGGTATCGAACGCCTGCAGTTCAACGAAGACACCGTCTGGCAAGGCGAACCTCGCAATTATGCTCATCCTGGCGCTTACAAAGCACTCGATCCAATTCGTCAACTGCTCTGGGCGGGCAAACAAGCCGAGGCCGAGGCGCTGGCAATGAGAGATTTCATGAGCGTTCCGGTGCGGCAGAAAGCCTACCAGGCATTTGCCGACCTGCTGCTGCACTTCCCCGGCCTTGAAATCGAAGCGGTCAGGAATTATCGGCGCGAACTGAATCTGGATACAGCGATCGCGACGGTCGAGTTTGAATCCAGTGGCGCCAGGTATCGCCGCGAAGTTCTGGCCAGCTATCCCGATCAGGTGCTGGCAGTTCGTGTGACCGCCAGCCAGCCGGGTAAAATCAACTGCAGTGCTTTGTTTCGCCCCGCGCACTCCAATTCCCTGACCCGTGCAATCAACCAGAACGAACTTTCCCTGACGGGAGGCGTGGCGGACGGAGCGATCAAATTCGAATCCCGCCTCTTTGCGAAAGCAGAAGGCGGGACGATCCGGACCACTGAAAGAAGTATCGAGATAGCCGGCGCCGATACGGTCACTTTTTATCTCGCCGCTGCAACTAACTTCAGAAACTACAAGGACGTTACCGCCGATCCTCAAGCACTCAACGAGGCTACTCTCATGGCCGTTCGCGACAAGCCATTTGAAGCCTTGAAGCAGGCGGCCGTTGCCGACCACCAGTCATTGTTTCGCCGGGTGAATCTGGATCTTGGAACCAGTGATGCGGCACAATTGCCGACTGATGTGCGCATCGCGCGCTTTGCCACCGGTAATGACCCGCAACTTGTTACACTTGTCTTTCAATATGGACGCTATCTGCTCATAGCTTCAAGCCGTCAAGGCTCACAGCCGGCCAATCTTCAAGGCATCTGGAACCACCTCAATGCGCCGTCCTGGGACAGCAAGTGGACGACCAACATCAACGCCGAAATGAACTACTGGCCGGCCGATTTGACAGGACTCGGCGAATGCAATCTGGCGCTTTTCGATGCATTGAAGGAGGTCGCTGAATCAGGCGCGATCACCGCCAAAGAGCATTACAACGCACCGGGCTGGGTATTGCACCACAATTTCGACCTCTGGCGGGGGACAGCTCCGATCAATGCATCGGACCACGGCATCTGGCCGACCGGCGGCGCGTGGCTCGCTCAGCATCTCTGGGAACATTACCTTTACACTGGCGATGAAAAGTTCCTGCGCGATACCGCATATCCTCTCATGAAAGGGGCGGCTCAATTCTCAGCCGCAGTGCTGGTTGAAGATCCCAAAACCCGCAGCCTGACTTCAGGTCCCAGCAACTCCCCTGAACAGGGCGGACTGGTCATGGGGCCGACCATGGATCATCAGCTGATTCGTAATTTATTCGGGAATGTTATCTCGGCGAGCGAAATACTGGGCACGGATCAAGAACTGAGAAAGAAACTGGAATCCATGCGCGGGCGGATCGCGCCGAACCGGATCGGACGCCTCGGCCAGTTGCAGGAATGGATGGAGGACAAGGATGATCCAAATAACAAGCACCGCCATGTTTCTCACCTCTGGGGCGTTCACCCGGGCTACGAAATCACTCCCTATGGCACACCGAACCTTTTTCGAGCCGCTATGAAATCGCTCGAATTTCGCGGCGATGAGGCCACCGGATGGTCCATGGGCTGGAAGGTTAATCTCTGGGCAAGATTCCTGGACGGAGATCATGCCTTCAAGGTTCTGCGGAGCCTGCTGCGGCCGGTGCCTCCTGCAGGCCAACAACGAGGTGGCTATGCGGGAGGGCTCTATCCAAACCTCTTCGACGCTCACCCGCCGTTCCAGATCGACGGGAATTTCGGAGCGACCGCCGGAATCGCCGAAATGCTGCTCCAAAGCCACGATCCATATGCGACTCCGACCAGCCTGAGTGAGGTTCAGACCGGAAAGGCCGCGTTCCTGCATCTGCTCCCGGCGCTTCCGTCAGCCTTGCCGAATGGCAGCGTGACGGGCTTGCGCGCTCGCGGAGGCTTCGAGGTATCGATCACCTGGCATGATGGCAAATTGGCCGAGGCCAGGATTCTTTCAAGGCTCGGAAAACCCGTCACCATTCGATACGCCGGGAAGGAAGTAAGGCTCGCAACTAAAGTCGGGAAAATCTACTCGGTATCTCCCTCGCTGCAAATTCACTGATCGACCTTCAATCATTGGAATGGAATACAGATTATTTTAATAGCCTTCCCGGGACGAAAGAAAAAGCGTCTGCTCAGCAAGGTCCAATGGCTTTGAAACTGGTTCACCTGATCGAGCGGGGTTAAGATAGTCTGGATATTTCCCAAACTTCAACGATCGTGCGGAGGTGCGTATGAGATTTATCAACCTGTCCACTTTGATTGCACTAGCAGTGGCTGTATTTCACTTACAGTCTCCTCAAGCCCCTCAGGTCGCTGATAAAAACGCTCCTTCTAAAATCACCATCGTCAGTAAAGATGAACCTGGTGAACGCCTGATCGTTTCGGGCAGGGTCTTCGGGCCGGACGGCAAATCGCCACTCGCAGGCGTTTCGATCTATGTCTATCAGACCGATGCCAAAGGGCTCTACACTCCCGAAACCAATGACAACCGCAATCCTCGCCTGCGCGGCTATCTGCGCACTGACGAGCAGGGCCGCTACGAATTCAGCACTATCAAACCGGCAGCCTACCCTGGCCAGTCTCCGCCACCCGCACACATTCACTACGTCGTCAACGCGCAGAATCACAGTCAGAAGATCTTCGAGATAGTCTTCGAAGGCGACCCTTTGATAAGCCAGCGCATTCGCGAAAACGCCGCAAGGCAAGGCAGCCCCTTCTCGATGCGTCCGCTCACTCGCGATCAGCAGGGCGTGTGGCGCTGCACGCAGGACATCATCATGCAGCGTTAGCTCGTGTGCTGGCCGGAACTGCGATCCTCGATCAATCCATTTCAGCCCTGGGCATATCGGACTCCGAGGGTCAATCGGGATTTGCCTTCGGCGCCGGCGGAGGATTCGACGTCAAGATCAATGACCAGATCTCGTGGCGAGCTGTTCAGGCTGACTATATCTGGATGAGGTTAGGTGAGCCCAAATTGATCATGAACGGGCAGAAGCTGAATGATGCGACTTCGATCAATACCTTTCGAATCTCATCAGGTTTTGTCTTCCGGGATTAATCCGGGCAGCAGTGTCGAACCAAAACAGGTCGAAAATTCCGCAATTCAACGATTAGTGGCGAGCGAAGTGATTTGAATGACCGCTCATCGCGGCAGAATTTTCTCGGTCATGGTGTCGATGTTGACCAGCTTGACATCGAGTGCTCCGGCGGCGATCTTCGAGGCCACGGCAGGCCGAGCCAAAAACTCTTTGATTCGCGCTTCGCGCTCGTCGACAGCCCGGGCGAGCGCCGGATAACGCTGACGCATGTCCGGCGTGGAGGCGACCTTTTCGGCGGCGCAATCGGAGTGAGTCGAAAGCAGGATCAGTTCCACACCGTTGGCCACAGCCAGTTCCAGCATCTCCTCCTCTCTTTCGGAGAGCACTGAGCCTGCGGTTCGGATGATGTAATAGTAATGCCTGCTATCGCCGGTCAATTCGTTGGTGTCCAGCCTGGCATCCATACAGACCACCATGGCAACCAGCGGATGGCGCGCAGTTCTGGGAAACCACTTTCGGACTGCCGAAGCCACCTCATTCTGGCTCTGCATCTCTTTCCAAACGTCACCGGGTGAAATGGCATGCTCGTGCTCGAAATCGTAGCTCGCAAGATGATCCTGCATCCCGTATCCGAGATTGATCATGGCCCCGCCAATGAAGAATTGCATGCGTCGCCCCGAATCGGTGAACAGCATCCAGCAGGCCAGCAATACCACGCCCGCCAATCCAAGCCCGGATATTTTAACCTTCCTCGTCATGCGAACTCCTCCGATTAGTGACCAGACCAGTGACTGAAACTATTTAGGCCGCCCTCGAGGCGGCCTAAGTTATAGGGAATATTGATCGGGGCGAGAGGATTCGAACCTCCGACCTCTCGGTCCCAAACCGAGCGCACTACCAGGCTGTGCTACGCCCCGACAAGAAGCTGACATTATACACTACGCGCCACTTTGTTCAACCAATGCCGCCGTTGAAGAAGATCTTCCTTGAAAACGGATATCACTAGGCATATCATGCATTTAGATTTTTACCAATTTTATTGGCGTTCAAACCTGTCTACCGGTGGGCCTGGTTCGGAAAGGCGAGGATGATGGCTGAATAGAGGTGTTGATACAACCGCGTAGCGTGGATCGAGCATCGGAGAGAGCGCAAAGTGTCAAAATTTCGCTCGCAATCATCCGGGAGTTTTTTCTATGGAAGTGATTAAAGAGAAACGTACTGATCTGACATTTCTATATCTCAAGGGGCGGCTTGACGCCGAGAATGCCAAATCCCTTGAAGAGAATCTGTTAAAGCTGATCGATGAAGGAGCGAGGCAGATGATTGTCGACTGCTCCAAGATTGACTTCATTAATAATGCAGGGTTGCGAGTATTGTTGAGCGTGGCGAAGCGATTGACAAAACTGGATGGGCGGCTGGCGTTGCATTCTCCGAGTCCGATAGCGAAGCAGATTTTTGACTCATCGGGGTTTGGGATGGTCGCTCGCATCTACGATACACGAGAGGAAGCGGCAGCCAACGTTGCACATTCCGGTCTGTTGTCTTCGGCCGACAATCTTCAGAAGATATTAAAGAACGACAACTGATTATGACCTTTCCGAATCTTGATATGAATAGCGCCACGCGGCCGAGAATCGCGCTGGTGATGGGGACCGGCGGGATCAAAGCGCTGGCGGGATTTTCGTTCTTCGAGTTTTTGAATGATCACAAGATTCCGATTGATCTGATGGTCGGATGCAGTGGCGGCGCGCTTGCGTGTGCTGCGCTTGGAGCCGGCTGGAAGCCGGATGCAGCGCGGGAAGAGTTCTTCAAGCGGTTCAACAAGCAGGTCTTTTCGCAGTTTGATTATCGCTCGGTCCTCGGGATATTCAGTTCGAGACTGGGCAATTTTGACAAGACAACGGGGATAATCAGACCGGATCGGCTGAAGAAGATGTTTCATGATTTCTTCGGCGATCTGAGGATCGAGCAGCTGACGCCGCGGACGCTGATTCAGACGACGGATGTTTCGACGGGAGAAGGCGTGGTTCTGACCAAGGGCCTGGTCGCCGAGGCGGTTTATGCTTCGTGCGCATTCTTTCCCGCCTTTCCTCCGGCCAAAATCGATGGGCGATATCTGGGTGACGGCATCTACAGCGCGCCGGTCCCGGTCATGGAGGCGACCAAACGAAACATTGACGTGGTCATCGCGCTCGATTTCAAGGAGAAGGTGACATCCGAACCGAAGGGATTTTTCAGCGCATTTTACCGGCACATTGACAACACGATGCGAACGCTCACGCGCAGCCAGATGTTTATGTCGATCGAGATGCATCATCACGAGATCGTCATGGTTGAGGTCAATTTCGATCACAGCATCAATCCCTGGGACTTAAACGAGGCTCCGTTCATCATCGAAGCGGGCCGACGGGCGGTCGAAGAGAACAAGATGATGATCCTGACTGCGCTGGATACGTTGCAGAAGCGGAAGACAGGGCTGTTGCAGCAGAATCTAGTTCAGGCGCTTGACTCTCAGAAACCGGCTGCCCCACCGCCGGCTGAGAAACGGGGCGAATCAGGATACGACAACAAGCCCAGGCGGACGGTAGTTATTCCCGATGATAAGAATCAGGGTCGCTGAGAGTATGACCGGGAACCATTCTCAATTTATTACTGCGAATCACCATTTTTTCTAAGCGCAACACAAATCGATAATCGAAGGGAGCGCACGTGATCAAGATCGCTGTCTTGTGCGTGTTTTTATTTCTGCCGGTGAGTGGGTGGAGTCAGACCGCTTCGACAACGGCAGAGACACTGACGCTGGAGCGGGCCATCGAACTGGCCCTGCGCGAAAACAGGCAGATCAAACACGAGAAGTTCGAATTCGAGAAATCGATCGACAAGCTGGCGGCGATCACAACGCGGCGATTGCCTGGATTCGACATTTCGGTGCTGCAGTTGCAATGGTTCAACCCGCTCAACTTCCGTTTCGACCGCGGAGTCTTCGGGACGTTTCCGGGCATCGGGCCGGTTCCGGGAGTGGACACCGAAGTGCAATCGGGCCGCTCTCCGAGCGCGTTCGTGATGGCGACGGCGACTCAGCCGCTGACACAGCTACACCGGATCGGCCTCGGGATCAAACTGAGCGAGGTGACGCGCGACCTGGCCAATGAAAAACTGAGCCGGCAGCAGCGCGAAATCGTCAATCAGGTCAAACGCAGTTACTATTCCATCCTTCAACTTCAAAGTTCACTCGGGGCATCAGAAGAAACTCTTAAACTGTATATCGAACTCGATCGTGTGGTCGGGACATATGTCGACCAGCAGATTGTGCTGGCCTCGGACAGCCTTGATGTGAAGACGCAGCTGGCCAAAGAGGAATACGAAGCGCTCAAGGTGCGCAACACGCTGGAGACCGCGAAGGAGCAGCTCAATCACCTGCTCGGCAGGGATATCCGGACTCAGTTTCAGGTGAGCCCGGTCTCGACGGCGACGCTGTATGAGGCCGACCTGAGTTCGGCTCAGACTCGGGCGCTGGCCGAGCGGCCAGAGATCAGGGAGGCCCAGCTGAAGCAGAAGCAGGCCGAATACGATTATCGCATCAAAAAGTCCGAAGCGATTCCGGATGTCAGCTTGACCGTGGGGTATTACTCGGCCTTCGGCGTCTCGGTGCTTCCTCGTAATGCAGCCGGTGTGGGCGTGACGATGAACTGGGAACCGTTCGACTGGGGTCGTCGCAAACATGAAATGGATGAGAAGCAGAAGACGATCGAGCAGGCACGGGAAGGCATGCAGGAGGTCGAGGCGCTGATTCTGCGCGAAGTTGGCGATCGATTTCGCAAGCTGCAGGAATCACGGGCGCTGCTGCGCGTGAGCGAGATGGCTCAGGCGGCGGCTCAGGAGAAGCTTCGCGTAGCGACCATTAAGTATGAACAGGAAGCAACGCTCTACAAGGACGTTCTGCAATCCCAGACGGCGCTGGCCGAGGCACGAAACCGCTATCAACAGGCGCTTCTGGCGTTCTGGACCGCACGTGCCGATTTTGAAAAAGCGATCGGTATGCTCTAAATACTAAGGGTTAAAGACAGGATGACAATGATGACTCGATTCGCAATCTGCGCGTGTTTTATCTCCGGATCAATACTGCTGGCCGGTTGTCGCGGCAAAGAGACATACGAGAAACCGGTTACCCCCGTCCGTGTGCAGGCGGTGGAGGAGTATTACCCGGGAGGGAAGAACGAGAGTGGCGAAAAATATTCGGCCAATATTCAGTCATCGATGCAGGTCGAGCTGGCATTCAAGTATGGCGGATATGTCGCTGCGATTCATCAGGTGAGAGGGGCCGATGGCGGCGTGCGCTACGTTCAGGAAGGCGATCGCGTTCCGAAGGGCGCGATGCTGGCGCGATTGCGCACCGAGGATTTCAACGCAAAGGTTCGCCAGGCGGAGTCGCAACTGGCCGAAGCGAAATCGACCATCGAGGCGAATGCCGCGCAGCAGGCCGAGGCGGAGGCGGCGCTCAATCAGGCCAAACGCGATCTTGATCGGGCGACACGATTGCTTGAAAACCGGAGCCTCACGAAACCCGAGTTCGAGGCTGCTTCTACCCGCGTTCAGATGGCTCAGGCTAAACACGACGCTGTTACGGCACAGAAGAAGGTGATCGAGGCAAAGATCAACGGAGCGCAATCGCTGGTGGCTGAAGCAAAACTGGCTGAATCAGATGCGGTGCTACGAGCACCGATGGACTGCTTTCTGCTCAAGCGTTTGATCGAACCGGGCATGCTCGCGACGCCGGGACGACCGGCATTCATCCTGGCCGGTCGAAATTCAGTCAGAGCGATCTTCGGCGCGCCCGACACTACCATTCGCAATATCAGACCGGGAATGCAGCTCAGTCTGACGACCGATGCCGCGCCGGGTGTCGAGTTCAAGGGCTGGGTCTCGCGGATTTCTCCGGCGGCCGATCCGAAAAGCCGCGTCTTCGAAGTGGAAGTGACCATTCCGCGCCCGCCCGAGCAGTTGCGGTTGGGGATGATCGCGACGGTCACGCTGCCGGCCGCCAATGCTGCGACTTCATTAACTGTCGTCCCGATCAATGCGATCGTAAGGCTCAAGCAGACGGCCGAAAATTATGCGGTCAATGTCGTGACACGGGAGGGCGGCAGGCAGATCGTGCGCCAGCGGCCGGTCAAACTGGGAGAAGCATTCGGGAACATGATCGCCGTCACTTCCGGCCTCTCGATCGGAGAGCGCGTCGTCGTCTCAGGCTCGGCGATGATGGTGGACGGCGATCCGGTGCGCGTCATTCAGTAACACAGCCACTTCCGAACTTTTTAATGCTGAGGGCACATCATGCCGAATCCAAACGATCCGATGATCACGCCGCGCTCCGGGCTGACAGCCCGTCTGGTCACTGAGACGCGTAAGAATACGGCCAAATTCTTCACCGAGACCCGGCAGATATCCTGGGTGCTGATGATCGTCACGCTTCTCTGGGGAGCGTATGCCTATGTCGCGATGCCGAAGCGCAAAGATCCAGAGGTCAAGGTGCGCAAAGCTCTGGCGGTCTGCACGTGGCCCGGCGCCAGCGCCGAAGAGGTCGAGCAGCAGGTGACGCGAAAGATCGAAGAGAAGATGGCGCAGAACTCTCGCGTCGAGACGATCGAATCGATCTCGCGCAGCAATGTCTCTGTCGTCTACCTGTCAGTTGATGAGCAGGTCGATGATATCGGCAAGGAGTTCGATGACGTCCGTTTGAAGCTGGACAGCATTCGCGATCTGCCGGAGGGAGCAGGTCCGATCGAGTTCATCAAGGATTTCGGCGATACGGCCGCGCTTATGCTGACGGTCGCAAGTCCGAAGGTGAATGATCTGGTCATCAGGTCAAGGGCGCAGGAAGTCGAGCGGGCGATCACCGCCGCCAGGGCACGCGCGCCTTCGGACGACCGGGCATCGCTGGTGATAGTCATTCCGCCCAATGTCAACGAAAGTCGTGCTCTATGGGCGCGCGACGAACTCGCGCGACACTTCAGGAACGATGCCGCTGCCGGGACCGGCATCGAGCCATTGATCGGCGAAGAATTCATCGGTGTCGACCTGCCCGGATCGTTGGATGATAAGGCGATTCTGGCCGGGGCGCAGAACTTCGTCGAAGAGCGATTGCAGTCGACCAGCTTTCAGATCGACATCTGGCAGCCGGCGGTGATCCGCAAAACCAATGAGACATTCAAACGACTGCAGTCGGCAGCCGGCGACCGATACAGCTACCGCGAACTGGACGATTTCACCGATCTGATCATGCGCACAATGCAGACTGTGCCGCTGGTCTCGAAGGTGACCCGATCGGGGCTGCTCAAAGAGACAATCTTCATCGAATATTCGCAGGAGAGGCTGGCGAGCTACGGGATCGAACCTGCACGACTGGGGCAGCTGCTCAGGTCGCGCAACGTGACATTGCCCGGCGGGCAGATCGAGGTCGAAGGCAAGAACCTTGGCATAAACCCGTCGGGTGAATTCAAAAACGAGAAAGAGATCGGCGATGTGCTGGTGACGACATCGGCGACGGGTGTTCCGGTCTATCTGCGCGACATCGTCGACATCACGCGTGGGTATGAGAATCCTCCCCGGTACCTTAACAATTACATCAGGCGAGATGGAGACGGTCAGTGGCAGAGGTCTCGTGCGATCACGCTGGCGGTGCAGATGCGATCGGGAGAGCAGATCGCCCAGTTCGGAAAAGATATCGACGCTGCACTGGCTTCACTCAAGAATATCCTGCCGAACGATCTGATAATGGCGAGAACATCCGATCAGCCGAAGCAGGTCGAAGAGAATATCGGATTGTTCACGAACAGCCTGCTTGAAGCTATCGTGCTGGTCGTGCTGGTAGCGTTTGTCGGCTTCCGCGAATGGCGAGCAGCGACTCTGGTGGCGTTGTCGATTCCGCTGACACTGGCGATGACCTTCGGGATGATGCATCTGCTGGGCATCGACCTGCAGCAGGTTTCGATCTCATCTCTGATTCTGGCGCTGGGGTTGCTGGTCGACGATCCAGTCGTGGCGAGCGATGCGATCAAGCGCGAAATGGCCAATGGACGGCCTCCGATTGTGGCCGCATGGCTTGGGCCGAGCAAGCTGGCGCAGGCGATCATGTACGCGACGATCACGAATATCGTCGCCTATCTGCCGCTGCTGCTGGTGAGCGGGAGCATCGGAACCTTCATCTACAGCCTGCCGGTCGTCATCACCTGTTCACTGGTGGCTTCGCGACTGGTATCGATGTCTTTCATACCTTTCCTTGCATATTACCTGTTGCGCCCCAGCAAGAAACGCGAACTGACAGTCGAAGAGATGCGCCATCGCGGATTTTCCGGGCTCTATTATCGTGTCGGCCTGTGGTCGCTCAACCATCGCTGGAAAGTGCTTGGAGCTTCGATCGTCTTTCTGCTTCTGGGCGGATTACTGGTCACGCAGCTGCGAACGGAATTCTTCCCGAAGGATCTGTCGTATCTCTCATATTTGAATGTCTGGCTGCCTGAAGACGCGCCTCTCTCGGCGACCAATGAGGTGGCTGTCAGGGCGGAGTCCGTCATTCGCAAAGTGACAGAAGAGTACGGGCGGGAGCATCCGGGCAAGGACGGCAAGCCGAAGGATGTTCTGGAGTCGCTGACGACATTCGTCGGCGGAGGCGGTCCCAGATTCTGGTTCTCGGTCGCGCCGGAACACCGGCAGTTGAAGTATGCCCAGGTGATCATTCGTGTCAAAGACAAGCGCGATACCAACCATCTGGTTGCTTCCATGCAGAATGCACTGTCGGCGGAAGTGCCCGGCGCCCGAATCGACGTTCGCCAGTTGGAGACAAGCCGCGCGATCGATTCCCCGGTCGAAGTGCGCATTTCAGGACAGGACATTCCGACTCTGCGGGCGCTGGCGGATGAGGTCAAGAGCATCTTTCGAACAATTCCGGAAGCCGATCGCATCCGTGATGACTGGGGAGCGGAAAGCTTCGTCGCCAACCTCGAGGTCGAATCGGACAAGGCAAATCTGGCAGGGATCTCGAACCTGGATGTCGCCGCATCATCGGCCGTCGGCATGAGCGGATTCGAGGTGACCAGCCTGCGCGAAAGCGATCAGCAGATTCCGATCGTCGTCCGCCTGCGTGTCGAAGAACGCGCACGGTTGTCGGATATCCAGAACCTGTACGTCTATGCGCTGCAGAGTACGGCCAAGGTGCCGCTCCGCCAGATCTCTGGAATCGACTACCAGCTGCAGACCGAAAAGATACGGCGCCGGAACCAGTTCAGGACGATCACGGTGGCCTGCTTCCCGATTCCCGGCGTGCTGCCGTCTCAGGTATACGCCAAGGCCCGCGAACGACTCGAAAAATTCGAACTGAACCTGCCGCCGGGATACAGGATGGGCACCGGAGGCGAGCGCGAGCAGCGACTGAAGGGCTTTCGCGAACTGGCGCTGGTCATGGTCGTCTCGATCGTAGCGATCTTCCTCGCACTGGTCATCCAGTTCAAGCACGCGATCAAACCGCTGCTGGTCTTTTCTGCCATCCCCTTCGGGATGGTTGGAGCTTTCGCCGCGCTGGTCGTCATGGATACGCCTTTCGGGTTCATGGCGTTTCTGGGCATTGCCAGCCTGATCGGCGTGATCGTCTCGCATGTGATCGTGCTCTTTGATTTCGTCGAAGAGAAGCATGAAGAGGGCGAGCCGTTGCGCGAGGCCTTACTTGATGCGGGTATTGCGCGATTGCGACCGGTTATGATCACAGTCGGTGCGACCATCTTCGGGCTGATTCCATTGGCCAGAAACGGCGGGCCTTTGTGGGAAGCGCTCTGCTACGCGCAGATCGGCGGGCTCTTGCTGGCCAATTATGTGACCAAACTGCTGGTGCCGTCGCTGTACGCGATCTTCGTGCTCGATCTGAAATTGATCAAATGGCACGGTCGCGAACCAAAACTGACAGCGCCTTTAAGCACCAAGCCGCTGACAACCAGGCCTCTATCCTGATTTTCGCCCTGCCTTGACATCTCATTCTGCTTGCAGGATAAATGTTTTGAATGCCGGGCGACAGAGACTTGGCGTGCTTGGCGTTGAAAATCTTAAAATACTTAGTTACAGAGTATTGACACACACGATGGAAGACTGTTTTCACTTTCAAGATTGTTGACGAGGCCCATGCACCTACTGAAGAAGTGTAATTCCTGTGGCAACACCTATCCGAACAATCTCTCCTTCTGCTTGAATGACGGGACTCCGCTGGTTGAGGTTGACACACTGATCGGAAGGGTTCTTGACGGGCGTTACAGACTGGACAGCCTGATCGGTGAAGGAGGGATGGGTGACGTTTATCGCGCCACGCATGTCCACATTGACACCGAATTCGCGGTCAAGCTGCTCAAACCTGAATTCGTAGCCAATCAGACAGCCATCAAGCGCTTTCGACTGGAAGCGAAAGCCGCCGGACGAATCAATCATCCGAATGCAATCAAGGTTACCGATTTCGGGGTGACGCCTGAAAACATCGTCTATCTGGTCATGGAGGTCATCAACGGCTACTCATTGCGCAGCCTGATGGGCAGTGTGGGCGGTCTTGATTACATCCGCACAGTCAACATCGTACGACAGATTTGTGGAGCGGTTGATGCCGCTCACCGCAGCGGCGTAATCCACAGGGACATCAAACCCGATAATATCCTCATCGAAATCGTCAACAACACCGAACGGGTCAAAGTACTCGACTTCGGGATCGCCAAGCTGAGAGAGACCAAAGCCGATGCATACCTGACCCAGGCGGGAACGATCATCGGAACACCGCAATACATGTCGCCTGAACAATGCCAGGGCAAACAGATCGATACGAGTTCCGATATATACAGTATCGGCATCATTCTGTATGAGATGTTGACCGGCCATGTCCCGTTCGATGCGGATTCGACCATGCAGGTCGTCTACAAGCAACTGCACGATCCACCGCCGCCAATCAGTGAGGTCGCCCCTCATTTGCCTGAATCACTTGTTCATGTGGTTATGCGTGCCCTCGAAAAGGATCCGGCCAACCGGCAATCGTCGGCGATCGAGTTGAGCGAAGAGTTGAAAGATGCTGTCGAATCGTCCGGCGAAGCTGGTTCATTATCAATGACCGATCCGCTGGTTCCGAGACCGGTCGCAGCCGGTGTGAGGACTCCTTCGCAGTCGGCCATTGCGCCCGCTACCGACGAGTCAGGCCGTATCACCTCCGCCGAAAAGAAGATACAGACCGCACCCGGCCAGAGCGCGGTCGAAACGGATGCAAAAGACACGGGATCCGGTAAAATCGGGCGACTTCCTTTGTTCGTTCTCGCGGGTCTCATTCTGATAGCGGTTATCGCGGGGATAATCTATTTTAATATGCCCCCCAAAACGACCGCTCCACCCGTTCAACCTCGGTCCCTGCCTGAGGGTATGGTCATGATCGAGGGAGGAAAGTTCGTCATGGGTCGCAATGACGGCGCGACTGACGAGGGCCCTGCTCACGAGGTTGAAATTAAATCATTCCTCATCGACGTGCAGGAAGTGACCAACCAGGATTACAAAAAATTTATTGACGCCACCGGGCACGCTGCTCCGAGGCACTGGAGGACCAACGGATCATATGCTCCTGATGAAGCCCTCTTCCCCGTGACATATGTGACCTGGAATGATGCCCAGGCGTATGCTGAATGGGCAGGCAAGAGGCTGCCCACCGAAGCTGAATGGGAGTATGTCGCACGCGGAGGGAGCAAGGGATTCATCTATCCATGGGGGAATCAGTGGCAGGCAGGGTATGCTAACGTTGATAATAAGAATCGGGCCAGGCCCGCTCCGGTCCGAAGCCACGAAAAGGATGTGAGTCCTTTCGGTGTTTATGACCTGGCGGGCAATGCCAGCGAGTGGGTTCAGGATTTCTATTCGGCGAGATACGGTGAAAGCCCGGATAGAAGACTGAGAGTTTATCGCGGCGGCAATTTCCTCGATGCGCCGGATAAGAGCACCAGCACTTTTCGATGGTCGGACTTCCCCGGTGATATCCCCGAGGATCAGATACTCAGGGTTGGATTCAGATGCGCCAAAGACATTTAACAATATTGGTTGCCTTGTCGCTATTTTTCCTGGTCTTTTCATGCCAGGTATACGGGCAAAAGCGCACTGACCGAACCAACCGTTCGAACAGGAAAGAACCGGACGCCGCGGCTGCACCAAAGAGAACCACCCGCATAGTCCCCGAAAGTGAACGGGTCAAGGTCCTCACCAAAACCGAATTCGTCAAGGTCGCAGTCAGGGCGAACAAAGGTTATTTGAGTGTCGTGGCCCGCACCGGGGCCACTGTCAAGCTGATCCCACTCCCGGCTGATCAGAAGAAGCCGCCATCGGTCATCGAGAAGGTAACCAATGAAGATGGCAGCCTGAACCTGATCAACCTTCCCCCCGGTGAATTCAAATTGGTCATAGATCACCCGGACTACCATTCATATTCTGAAAATATCGCGATAGCTCCGGCACGCCTTGACACATTCGTGGCGCTCAACAAAATGATCTCGCTTTACGGAGGAATTCGAATCGGCGGTGCGCCTGCCAACGCCAGAATCTTTCTGGACGAGTCGCCGATCAATCTCTCGAAAATGATCGTCGAGAATCAAAACGCGGTCATCCCGAAAGTTGCGGTCGGAAAACATCGGCTCAGAATTTCAAAAGCCGGATTCGCGGACTTCACCAGAGAGATAGATGTCGCGCCCGGAGAGGAGACGTTTGTTTCTGCTCAGCTTGAAACGGAAAGAGTGACGCTCAACCTGATCTCGGAGCCGGGAGCCCGTGTCTATGTCGGAAACGAGGAGAAGACCATCGTCCCTGCCAGCAGAAATGTGATTGTCTCACTTCCACCCGGACGACAGGCCATCAGAGTAATCAAAGACGGTTATCAGGAATGGTCGAAAGTGCTGACTCTTTCGATGAGCAATTCCCCCGTTAATGAACGGGTCGATCTTGTTCCAATACCGAATTCGGTCGAAGGGGATTGGCAGCCACCGCTCGGACAAAGGAAATGGTTTCCACTAACATCGGGTTGGAAATTCGGCCCATCAGGGGCGAGCGTCAAGGGCGACCCGGTCGTCATGTTCGACACCGAAACAAATCGGGATTTCAACACCTATCGCGACTTCCGGACCGAGTTCGATGTCGTCTTCTCGAATAACAAAGGCGCATCCTGGGTGGTGCGGGCCAGAGACCCAAACAACTACTACCTTTTTGAGATCAGCCGCCCGGCCGGCGGAGGCCCTGTCATCAATTTCTATATCTGCCGAAACGGCAAGCTGGAATGGAAGGACAGCCGCCCCATCGTCGAGAAGATCGACAAACCCGGCGATTCATTTCACATCATCTTCGAGGCCCGCGGAAATACTTTCGATACAAAATTATCGATTGCCAGCACTCCATCAACGCAGCCTTATCGCCTGGCGATTTTTCAGGATGACGAACTATCCTGGGGCGGCGTCGGATTCCGCGGCAAAGACCTCAGTGAGTTCCTGCTCCAGACCTTCTTCGTCATACCTCTCAAATAATTTCGAGATAGATCCGGGAGCGCAGGCATCTGGGAGCGCAGGCATCCTTGCCTGCATGTCTTAATAAGTGAACTTAATTTGCTCATTTATTAAACATGCAGGCAAGGATGCCTGCGCTCCCAGAAGCCTGCGCTCCCGGGAGTTTATTAAAAACTATACTTGAGCGCGAACTGAATGGTGCGCGCCGGAGTTCGCGTATCCACGTAGTTCTTCTGCGAAAGTGGCTCCCCTGTTAAATTGCCGAAGAAGAGGCGGTTGACCGGGATGCCGAAATTCGAGCGATTGAAGAGATTGAAGAATTCGCTGCGAATCTCCAGTTTGTTGTCCTCCCCGATCGAGAAGATCTTGTTGACAGCCAGATTGACTACAGCCATGTCGTGAGCCCGGAAAGTATTGCGAGGGGCCGAGCCCGGATCGGCGTCGGTTAGTGAGTTCAGAAAGGTGATCCTGTCGGAAGAGTTCCCATCACGGTTGATATCGCAACAGAACAGGACGGAATACGGTTGAGCAGTCTGGTAAACACCTGTGCTCGCCAGTTGCCATCCGCCAAGAATATCTTTCCGGCTGAAGCCGGGCAATTCCCAGATGAAACTGTATGCAAAACGATGCCGGATGTCGAAATTCGCATCGCCGCGCTCCGCAGCGCGATTGAAGGTGTTCTGTGGGAGTGCAGGAGTGCCGGCCAGATCGAAGAGATCCGAGACCTCATCGATCGCGTGAGACCAGGTGTAGGCAGTCGTGAATTGAACTCCCTTCGAGAACCGCTTGTTCGCCTGAAGCTGCAGGCTGTGGTAGTTCGAATTGGCATCTGATTCGATCGAAGCGAATGATCCGAGCAACGGGAACGGCCTCAGATCTCCACCCAGGAGGCCTGAGGGTGGAACGTTGACCCCGGTGAATGTCGGTGAGGCTGTCCCGGAAATATTGCTGATGATCGCGACGGCGTTCGGTCCCAGGTTCGGTGTCGCGAATCTCAGGAGATGAGTTCCCTTCGTCCCGACATAGGCGGCCGAAAGCATGAAGTCTTTCAAGACCTCCCGTTCGATTGTCAGGTTCCAATGCTGTGCGTAGGGAGTTTCGAGATGAGCATCAGGCAGGATGAATCCCGGACCCGTCGTCAGGTTGGTGACGAAAGATGCATAGAGCATCAAATCCACCGGAGTTCCACCTGCTCCATTGTATTGATTCAATGTTCCCGCCCGGGCAAAAGTCCGCTGCGGATTGTTGGCCGCCATTGTATGCTGCAAAAGCTGGGGATTTTGCGTACACGCGATCGACGGATTGGGCAGGCAGTTCGGGTTGTAGCCGCCGAAATTGACTGTCAGGAAATTGGGGAATACGTTTCTTGACTGGCTGATCACGGCGCCGAGAATCTGATCGTAGTAGATCCCGTATCCACCGCGGATTGCAGTCTTCCCGTTTTTGAATGGATCCCATGCAAAGGCGAAATGCGGCGCGAGATTGTTGGCGTCTGATTTATAGATACCGAACCGGCCGGCAAGGAAAGTCTCGAAACCCGATACCGGTCTGTTATACAGGTTTCGCGAAATCTCTCTCTCGACCGCTATGTATTGCTGCACTTCCGGAGAGTTGAAGGTCGATTCGATGCGATTGTTGATCTCCCTCGGAACGGTATTGAGCTCATACCTCAGCCCAAGGGTCAGAGTGAAATTGGGACGAACCCGGATCTGGTCGGCAAGGAAGAGATTATGCTGCCAGTATCGCAACCCGATGCTCGAATCCGGCACCCCGTTCGAGAAGGTCTGGAAAAACCCCGTCGGAGCGCCGACAGCCAGATAGTCTCTGCCGAAATAGAAGGGAACTCCGTTTTCATTGGGGATTGACGTGGCCCCCCCTGCGCTCCCTATATCCTGTGCTCCATTGAAGACAGCGAGCGGCCTGAAATTGCGATCCAGCAGGCTGTAAAGATGAGACCAGCGGACGTCGATGCCGGTCGTGATCCTGTGATTGGAGACATCGTAAATAAATGTATCGGCGATCTGGTATGTGTTATTCGTTCTACGCTGTGGAAAGTTGAAGACGTCGGCGCCCAGAGGGCTGTAGCCGGTGACGATAACCTGGCCGAGTGGACCGGTTATGCTCTCTGTATCTCTTCCCGGCTCAACCTGGAACAGAGTGCCCGATGACGACGAAATGTTGCTGATTAAAGGCGCATTGAGCAGATATTCACGCTCTTTCGGATTAGTCAGATTGGCGCCGGCTGACAGCAGGTAAGGATTGCGAACCTCCTCGAACCTGAGCGCGGTCCGTCCGTATGAGAGGCGAAACTGATTGGCCGCTCGCGCCGTCAGAGAGCTGTCAAACAGGATCGAAAGATTGTGAGTCCGCACCAGCGCCCGTTGAGTCGAGAAGAGGGCCTCGCCGGTAACGGGCAAGGTCGTCTTGTCATCTGTGAAATTGTACCTGCCGCTCAGGATGTGCGTGGCGCCGAACGCGTCGATATTCTGATCGAGCTTGAATGAGAAGATGTTGCCGTCGGCGCCGGCCGGCAGGATTTGCGTGAATGTTGCGGGGCCGTACGGGCCGGCAGGATTATTGGGGAAAGGATAGAGGCTCAAGAACGCGTTGCCCTCGGCTGAGGTTGGAAAGACGTCGTTGCCTGCATTATTCTTGAGCAGCGTTTCACCCTTTGCGAAGAGGCCGCGTGCCGCGATGGTCGGCACTGCGAAGTGAGATTCCCTGCTCGCATTGATATCCTGATGCTCGTAAGATGTGAAAAAGTGGGTTTTACCCGCGACGAGCGGTCCTCCGACGACAAAACCATACTGGCCCCTCGTGAACGGGTTCTCGCCCTCGACAGGGTTAGCCGGCGCCAGACGAGTGGCAGCGCCCGTCTGGCCCGTCCTGATGTTGACCGGACCGCCTGAGGAATTGGTCAATGGGAATGTCGCCGGACCGCCAGTCAGATCAAAAGTATTTCGCGCATTGAGCCGGCGATCGGTCAGGAAACCATAGAGCGTGCCGTGAAAGTTCTTACCGCCCGATCGCGAAACGCCATTTATCTGCGCACCCATATTTCGACCGAGCTGCGGTTCAGGCAGAAGCGTGGTGATCTGCACCGCCTGCATGCTCTCGATCGATTGCGGGATCAATGATGTGAATCCCTGTCGCCTGACGCCTATATCCTCATCGTTATTGTCTGAACCGTCGATGGTAAAGTTATTGGCGCGACTGCGAATGCCGTTGACCGCGAACTGGCCGGAGGTGCCCACACCGGCTCCGATGCCCGGGCCGACGATGCTCCCGATGGCAAGAGGCGGCGGAGCGACTCCCGGCGCAAGAAATGCCAGATCGTCGAATGTGCGAATGCCGGGAAGCGGGAGCGCCAGCAGCATGCGCGTATCGAAATGCTGCGTCCTGCTGCCATTGGATGTATTGACCAGTTGTTCCGCTTCAAAGGTATCCGGCTGGGCAACTCCGGGCTGTCCTCCGGCGACAGGCCCTGTGGGGGGCGTGGTTGGAGCGGGAGCTGCGGCAGGAGGCCTGGCCGGCGCCGCCGGCACTGCTCCCGGAGCCGTGACTGGAACACCAGTCCGGCGAAGTTCAATCGGGGGCGGGGTGACAATGCTTGGATCAAGAATTCGTACAGGGATATTGGTGCTTGACGTGATCACCTGTTCGTAATCCAGCTTTGTCCCGCCCACAGTGTAGACGCCGACCGGCAGCATCTTGATGAAATAGTCGCCATTAGCAGCGGTCAACGCAGTTCTGACAAGCCCCGTATCTCGATTGGTGACCGTGACGGTTGCTCCTGCGATCGGAACCGTTGTGCCGACTTCATATACTTTGCCCAGGATCGCACCACTGGTCACAGTTTGAGATGACGCTTCCGGCTGAAGCAGGCATAACACCGCGGCTCCAAGCAGGAAACAATATAGCGTGCTACTTATTCTCCGCATATTTCTCCGCATAATTCCCTCCCTTATAGTTCCAACAGGATGTTTATCTATTTTTGGCTGTTCTCTTGTTCTTGATCGAGCATCTTGCCGATCTCATTTCGAATCCTTAAGACAATACGCTCGTACTCTTTCTCCGGCTCTTCCATCGTCAGCACGTGAGGATCAGGATCAATGGGTTTTCCGAAGGTGATAACGATCGGTATGAATTTGATTCCGTCGCCGACTTTCGACCAGGCCTTGAACGATCCCTTGATGGCAACTGGAACGATCGGGACGTTCAGTTCGCCGGAGAGGATCCCGACCCCCTTCTTGAACTTTTGCAGTTCCCCGTCGCAGCTCAGCCCGCCTTCGGGGAAGAGCAGCAAATTCTGTTTCGCCTTCAACCCGATGGCCGAGATACGCATGGCCCGGCCCAGATTGGTGTCGGCATCGACCGGGACGATGCGCGCGACCCTGGCGATGAGATCCTTAAAGCCGCCGCTGAAAAATGGCGTGAACCCGAGGGTGAACATGTGTTTTACAACACGGTAGGGGATAACCGAAGAGACGAGGGGGCCGTCGAGATAGCTTTGATGGTTCGGGCAGATCAGAAACGGTCGTTCAAGCGGAAGGTTTTCGACGCCGTGAACTTTGAGCCGGAAGAAGATTCTGCCGATCATGTAGATTAATCTGAGCGCCAGATAATGAACGATCCTTGCAAAACCGGCAGGTTCTGTGATGTATTTTGCGGCCCATTCATCGGCCTCGGCCGAAGCGATGATCTCTCTCCATGTGATGCGTGCCGGCAAGCCGGCCGATGGGCCATTGACGGCAGCTCCTTCCCTGAATCTCCGATCGATCGTTGAAAGCAGGTCACGGACGGTGAAGACCTGACTGGCGACTTCATCACCCAGTCTCACGCCCAAAGCCCCTTCGGCCTGAGCCAGTATTTCGATGCGCTGCAATGAATCGAAGCCCAGATCGAGTTCAAGGTTCATGTCAAGGTTGAGATCCCCGTTCAGACTTGTCTCGCGCCTGATGATGTCCAGAACTTGTCTCGATGCATCGGTAGCCTGCAGCAGTTCATCTCCTTCCTGCGGTCGATATGCGGTCAGGTCTGATTCATTCCGCCCCGCCCCTTCTTCTGAAACATTCGGCTTGACCAGAAAACGCTGGATCTTTCGGCTGGCTGTGCGAGGAAGCGGGTCGGTCTGTATCTCGTATGTCAGTATTCTTTTGTACTTCGGCAGGTAGGCTGAATATTCCTCGATGCCTTCGCGAATGATCTCTTTGGAATTGACGATGCGCTGTTTTTTCAGGTATTCGAAATCGGGAACGATGACGGCGTGAAGTCGCTCCGAGCGGGCATAATCGCCAGGCTCCGAGATGCCCATCACGCACATCTCGCCGATGTGCGGGACCTGCAGGTAATGCTGTTCGATCTCTTCGGGAAAGACCTTCTTGCCCGAACTGAGCACGATCATCTCCTTGCGACGCCCGCGAATATAGACATTGCCCTGCTCATCGATCGAGCCGAGATCGCCGGTATGAAACCATCCGTCACGCAGCACCTCGGCCGTCGCTTCGGGGTCGTCCAGATAACCCAGCATGAGCGACGGACCCGAGATGAGAATCTCTCCGACGCCCGATTCGTCCGGATCGAGCAGTTTTATTTCGACGCCCGGAATCGGCTTGCCGACCGAGCCGATCGTATTGGCGTTGGCTGGAGTGAATGTTCCTCCGCCGAATGTTTCAGTCAACGCATATCCCTGTTGGACAGTGAATCCGAGGCTGTAGAAATCGGTAATGATCGCGGGATCGAAGTAGGAAGCGGCGCTGACCAGCAAACGCAGATGCCCGCCGAAGATCTTGTGCACTTTCGCAAACAGCCTGGGGCCGGGGTTGAGACCCGTCGCACGTCGAATCAGCCTGCTGGCCCGCAACAGAACCTGAAAGATAAGACGAACCGCAGACGGTTTGCTGCGCACTTCGTCAAATATCTTCTTGTGGAGCAGATAGAAGACTTGTGGGACGGCCGGAAAGACGGTGATTCCGCCCTTCTGCATGGCTGTCATCAGTTCGGTGCTGTTGATCTGGCGGACAAATGTGATTCCGCCGCCTTTCGCCAGCGGCACCAGAATGTTGGCCAGCGATGCGAAGATGTGGTGCGACGGGATGACGGCCAGCGCGGTGTCTGTCGAACTGACCTCCAGATACTGCATCAGGCCGCCGACGCTGTTGTTGATGCTGCGGTGCGGAATGACTACGCCTTTCGGCTTGCCCGTCGTCCCCGATGTGAAAAAGATCATCGCGATGTCTTCGGGCGAAATCGTCGGCGGCGCTGAATATTGACCACGTTCGATAAAGAGATCATCGATCAGCACGGCATCGTCACCCGGTTCGATCGAATCGAGCAGAATGGTCGTGGCCTTCAGCGATTGCGAAGCTATGACATCGGTCACCACCGGCAGCTTCTCGCAAACGGTGAAGATAAAGCGCGGTCGGGTCTGAGAGAGGATCGAGGAGAGTTCGGCTTTTCCGTATTCGACATCTAGCGGAACGATGACCGCGCCGCTGTATAGCGACGCCAGATAAGCGATGACCCATCGAGGATTGAGTCGCGACAGAAAAACAATGCGATCGCCCTTTTCGAGCCCGCGTTCGCCGAGCGAGTTTCTGAGCCGTTTGGCCAGATCGTGAACCTGTCGGTGCGTGAACCGCTGATCGCCGTCATCGGTGAACATCTGTAATGCGATGTTCTCGGGATGACGGGCCAAAGCGTCTTCAAGCTCAGAGAAAACTCCTGCTGTCGGCATGATTCTCCTCTGTCGATTGACTCTGTATATCGTGCAGCCAGTTTTCCACTCTCTCCCACAGCTCACGCGGAGCGCGGCGATGAAAGAAGCCGAAGTGACCTATCGAATCGAGGCCGAAATCCTGCGGCCTCAGCGTTTCGCGCCTTACATCGGCATTGGCGAAGAGCCGCGTCAAAGCTTCGACGGATTCCGCCGGGGCATAATCATCGTCGTCCGCGATTGTGACGGCTGTGAGCGGCCCTTTAAAATCCAGAAAATGATGCTCGACGCTGTTTCCCTTCGCATCAGCATAGACGCCGTTTCGTCCCCAGCGAATCCACTGCTTGATCGCCTTGCCGGAGCAGGTGTCAGGCAGCGTCCAGGCCGAAATCGGCAATCGGCCCAGGATATTGATCAGAAGCGGGAAAACAACATAGGCGTATTCGATACGCAGTCGTCCGGCGCCATGATAGAGCCGTGGAATCCCTCGCTGAACGGAAAGAAACAATGCCGCGTCGATCTCTGAGCGAATCGGGCTCTGACCGAAGAGTTGCCCGCCGATGCTGTGCCCGACGACCGCAAGAAATTTCGAGTTGACACGCCGCCGAACCTCCGCGACGGCCGCCGGCAAATCGAGATTGACCCAGTCATCGAGCGTCACCGTGGAGTCTGTGCCGTCTCCTCTTGATGACCCGACGCTGCGATAATCGAAGGTCAGAACTCCCCAGCCGGCCTTCGCCAGATATGCAGCGAAAAAGTTGAGATACTCCTGCGGAGCGGCCAGCGCAGACAGGCAGACGATGCTCCGCTCTGATGCCTCGGCGCCCTGCCACCAGCGCGCCGAAAGCTGCCGCCCGTCAGCGGCTGCAATAGAGATCTTTTCTCTGGTGACTTCCACAGGCACTCAGGTCTTCCCCTGATCTGGACATGGATGGATGCAGAACCGCGAGCGATTCGAATTACGAGACCGCCAGGGCAGGCTCGCCGGCATCCCTTTCCGCACGTGCCGCTTCTTCGGCCTGTTTCCGCCGGTGGATTTTGATCAGTTCGCTGCGACTTGTGCCGACCGCTCGCAAGAGCGGAAAGACGGCATGCTGCAAAAAGTGTTGCGGCGAGATGCCTACTCCGTCGATCTTGAGTCGATCATCATATTCCGGGATCAGGCCAACACCAGGCATCCCGAAATTGAAGACGACGTGCGCCAGGTCTTCGAGCGCCCCATCTCGATCTTCCTCCAGTTCGTATTGAAGGACCTTCTGGTAAAAACCGCGGTGAGCCGCTTCATCACGACTGATCAGAAAATAGATCTGTTCGAGCAGGTGATTGCCACGCTCTTTGGCTTTTTCGAGCTGGGTTCGATAAATCAGATAGGTTGCCGATTCCTGCAGCGCGCCATAGCAGGTCATCTGGCGCCAGGTATTGAACGGCAGTTTCCAGACCTTGCTGAAGATCTTGCGTTCGAAATCAGCGTACTGCTCCTCTGTCCGCAGGCCCGATTCGATCAGGTAGGTGCGATATGCCAAAGCGTGCTTGGATTCCTCGTATCCCCAGCAGGCTTCAAACCAGGCCGCGCCAAAGATTGCCCGGGTCATGTTCAGTCCATTAGCGGTATAGTCCGGAACGTAGAGCTCGACTCCGCAGAAAGTCTCGAGGCAGACCGCGTCATCTTCGGTGACCGTGTCCTGTTTGATCTTCTCCCACGGTATATCGCTGAACGGATTCCATCGACGCTTCTTTTCGCCGGTGTCAAAGAAGTCCTGATAGGCTCGATACATTCTTTCGCGTTGAGACAATGTTGCGCTCATATTTCCCTCCAGCAAACAGACCATCTATGCGTGACGGCGTATTAATTGAACCAGTCCGCCGATCGTATTAAGCGGAGCCAGTTCATCATCCGGCAAGCGGATATTCAATTTCTCCTCGATATAACCGGCGATCTCGAGCGCGGTGATCGAGCTGATGCCGAGCTCGCCAAGAGTACTCGTCATCTCCATGCTGAGATTGCCGTGTTCGGGCGCCACCGACGCGATCGCTTCCCTGATCAAATTCATAACCTCATCTTCGGTCACAGTCTTCCTCCGTTTGTCAATAAATATTCAAAAGTTTCAGTCGATTCTGCGCAGCACCAGCTGCGCGAGCGACTGATAGCCCTTTTCAAAAGCCATGACGCATCCGCGCAGGTAACGTTTGTAATCCTCGAAAACCTGGTCCCCCCAATGCCCGCGGATGAAAGATTCATTGTTTTCGAGGCGCCGGGCCCACTCAGCGGTCGTTTTAGCGTAGTGTTCCCGGCGGGTGTAGAGTTCCATGACCTCCCAGTAAGGATTGACGGCCTGAAGGATGGCCTCGGGGCGCGGAGTGATTGCTCCGGGGAAGATCGTGTAGGTGCCCCACGCTATATCACGCAGCTCCTGGCGATTGCGTGGGACCAGCGCGCCGATCACACTCTGCAGGCCGAAATACGCTCCGGGATTGGTCCACTCACGCGCGCGGCGGAAATAATCGCGGTATAGCGCGATGTGTTCGCCGCTCCGTGCCTGCTCCGGCGTCGCGATGTGCTCGAACATCCCGATGCTGATGATGGCGTCAAACTTCTTTTCGGGACGGTATTCAAGGTACGAAATGCACTCGACAGTTGCGCCCGGAAGATTTTTCCCCTTGACCAGATCATACTGGGCCTTGGAGAGCGTGATTCCGGTAACATCCCTGACGCCCATATCAACTGCCAGGAACTCCATCAGACTGCCCCAGCCGCATCCGATATCCAGTACGCGTTTGTCCGGTGTGACGTGCGTCTTGTCGTGAAAGAACCTCAGTTTGTTGGTCTGGGCCTGTTCGAGATCGTCCGTGCCTTCGAACAGGGCGCCGGAATAGGCCATCCGGCGATCGAGCCAGAGTTTGAAGAAATCATTCGAAACATCATAAGTAACAGCGATATCTTCCTGCGTGGACAAAATTGACCTCTTCCTTTCTTCTCAATCCATTCTGATCAATCAATTCTGATCAATCAATGGATTCCTGGACCGGGCTTCCAGGTCGTGGTTCAAGCGGCGTCAACTGACCGGTTTCATATAGCTGTTTCATGCGATTGCGCTGCAGCTTTCCACTGGTGGTTCGGAGCAAAGCGCCGGCAGGCAGCAGCATAACGCGATGGACTTCAATTCCCATCGCCTCCTGAATGGCGGTCGCGACGGTTTTTTCGAGGCCCTCACATTCGCGTGGATCGGCTTCGACCAGCACTATCAGACGCTCTTCGTCATTATCTTCGATGCTGAAAGCGCAGACGTTGCCGCGTTTGACGCCGGGCAGATCGCGGACCTGCCATTCGATATCCTGCGGATAATAATTGGCCCCGCGGATGATTATCAATTCCTTGTTGCGACCGCAAACGAAAAGCTCGCCGGCGTCGATAAAACCACGATCGCCGGTGTGCAGCCAGCCATCGCGCCATGCCGATGCTGTGGCTTCAGGATTGTTGAAATACCCCGCGGCAACGCTCGGCCCCTTGACAGCGATTTCACCGACCTCACCGTCATTCAAAATATTGCCCTGATCGTCAACGATCCTGACCTCGAAGTCCGGAAACCATCGTCCGCACGAAACTATTTCAACTGCCTGGCGTTTATCGTCCGTGATCGGATGTGCCCTGCCCTGTTTGAGTTGCCCGGCGTCGATGAGCAATGTCCGGAACGGGTCCTGCTGCCTTCGATTGGTGATGGCAAGCGTGGATTCGGCCATGCCGTAACTCGGCACGAAGGCTGAGGCCCGGAATCCGGTTGGAGCCAGACGCTCAGCGAACGCCCTCAGCGTCCCGGCATGAATCGGTTCGGCTCCGCACCCTGCCACACGCAGGCAGCTTAAATCAAGCTCTGCCAGGTCCTGATCACGCAACCGCTTGAGCACGTGGCCGTATGCGAAATTGGGCGCATAAGTGATCGTCGCCCGGTATTTATGGATCGCCCGCAGCCAGCTGCGCGGATCTCTCGCAAATGATGTCGTCGGCAGAATGATGACCGGGCCGTGGTGAATGAGCGGTCCAAGGATAAAACCGATCAACCCCATATCGTGATAGAGCGGCAGCCAGCTGATTCCCAGATCGTCCTTCCTGCGGCCGAACCCGTTCTGGCCGAAAAAGTGCGAAGTATTATTCATCAGGTTGGCGTGCGTCACCATCACTCCGCGCGGCGCCGTCGTGCTGCCCGACGTATATTGCAGAAAACAGATGTCCTGTGGACCGATTTCCGGCGCGGTGAATTCCGGCGGATCACCTTCAAATATCCCATTTACAGTCACGATTCTCGCATCACCGGAGATCATGGTCCCGAGTGACTCAGCGAATCCGAGGGACGTTTCAGTAGTAACCAGCAGCCTGGCGCCCGATTGACTGACAATCCGCGCCACTGTCGCCAGATAATTCTCGCCCGATTTGGCGGTCATCGGAGGCGAGATCGGCACCGGAATTATCCCGGCATGAACGGCTCCCAGAAAGGTCAGCACGAATTCATGCGCTTCGGCGATCATGAGCGCAATGCGATCGCCCTTGATAATTCCCTGCCCGGCCAGGTGCGCCGCCCTGCGGAGAGCCTCAGTGCGAACCTGCGCGTAATCATAAAACCGCTCTTCTCTCTCAAATCCGATGAAACGGAATCCGTATTCCGGAATATGCGGATGACCAGCCAGGGCCGAAATCAGCGTTTTCCCATCATTACCTATTCCGCTATCTTCTATTTGTTGAAGCAGCATATTTAAGTCGAGTTCAGATATCCAGGATAATAAAGAAGGGATTGAGAATTATTCCGCCCGGTCCATCGGTAGTGTGAATGGAGCTTTTATGCCTTGCATAATGATTAATCGCCTGTCTGTAAAACATTGAGGATTTTAACGATACGGCTGAAGGAAGTCAATTCATGGTTTTCAGTGTTTCAGGGTGGGCCGGGAATGAAAGACCGGAGTGCCGACCTGGTGGGGGCCGGCGCTCCGGCAAGCGATCATGAAGGGAATCCGCTTCCCTGCTCGAAGGCGAGTATCCGATCCACGCCGAACCGCGGCTTGCGCCCAGCATTCCCCGGCGCCGGATACCCGACTGTCAGCAACATGACCGGCAGGTAACGGTCAGCTATGCCGAATGCCTGCTTCACCCCTACCGGATCGAAGCCGATCATCGGACCGCTCGAGAGCCCCTTCGCCTGCGCAGCGATCATGAGCGTCATGGCCGCCAGCGATGCACCGCGTATGGCCTCATCCCGCGCGAACTGTTCATTGCCCGCATACAGTTTGTGAGACGTGGTCACCCAGCTTTCGGCGCGCTTCTCGTCGATCTGTCCGGCTGCAACCACCGCCGCGGCGATTTCAGGCATATGATCATATCCGCGCAGATCGCCGAGCACGATAAAAGTGACCGCCGCCTCCTCGACCTTCGCCTGGTTGTAGGCCAGTGCCCTCAGACGGGCCTTGCCTTCAGCGCTCGCGACGGCGACGAATCGCCAGTGCTGAATATTGTACGAAGACGGCGCCTGACCGGCATATTCGACCAGTTCGCGGATCTCGTCATCGGATAGTTTCCTTGTTTTGTCGAAGTGGTTTGTCGATATTCGCTCTTTAATCAGTTGCAGTGTTTCATTCATAAGTAGTCTCACTTTTAAAGACAGTGTGTAATTGCTCACCCCCGGTAAAGTTTCCAGTTGGAAGAAGTTTCCAGTTTCCAGTTGTCTTGACAGCAGCGGTACTTTCCTGCCGTACAGGTTGCGATTATTACTATTTGCGAAAGTTTTGAATTCGACTGGAAGCTGGAAACTTCTTCCAACTGGAAACTCTCCTCATCGCATGCCTTTGCCTACGGCAGGTCGATCAGAATGATCTCGCTCTCGGTCAGCCCCGATATTTCGAGCGCCCCACCTTCAGTGATCCTCACCTGATCGCCCGCTCCGAGTTTCTCACCATTGAGATCTATCTCGCCATCGATCAGATAGAGGAACGCCCGACGTCCCGGCTTGAGCGAGTGTTCGACCCTCTCGCCTGATACGAGCCTCGAGACGTAGAAGACGACATCCTGGTGAACCTTGACCGCTCCAGGCAGATCCTGCCCCGCAGCGATCGGAAGCAGCCTGCCTCTGCGCTGATCGATCGTGAACTGCTTCTGCTCATACGACGGCGTGAGCCCTGGTTCTTCAGGCAATACCCACATCTGCAGGAGCCTGACCGGCGCCGTCTCTGAGGCATTGAGCTCGGAATGTGCAACCCCTGTCCCGGCCGTCATCCGCTGCACTTCACCGGCATGGATGATGCCACGCCCGCCAGTGCTGTCTTTGTGGGCCAGCTCGCCCTCAAGCACGTATGTCACGATCTCCATCTCGCGGTGCGGATGCGTCGGAAATCCTGATCCCCTTGATCCAGTCGTGATTGAAGACCCGCAACGGCCCAAAACTCATATTTTCCGGATCGTAGTAACGATCGAAACTGAAGAGCCAGTATGCCGAAAGCCAGTCGCTTTCCCGGCGGTCGCCGCAGGCGAGGCGCCTGACATAGCCGCGCTCCTCCAGCAGGTCGACCAGTTTGGTGACGTTGGCGCGGGATGAAAGCATGCGCCGCCCGATCTCGGACTGCGAGATCGGCTCCCCCGACCCGTTGAGGATCCGCAGGACATTGTAATGATTGTCCGTCAGCCCCCATTCCGAAAAGTTCTCGTCCGAGGCGCGCCAGAGCCGGTCGCCGATCCTCATCAATCGAACCAGCGCCTGCTCCTCGATACTCGGTCTGATCTTCACTCTCCTCATGACGAAGCCATCATAATCCTTTCCCGAATAATTGTCAAGAGGGAAACAATATCCGATCAACAAAAGAAGACGAATATGGAGTGCGGCGGCCCGGCGCCGCTCTGGTATTCCATTTTGCCAATTGCTGAAAATAATGCCAGAGCGGCGCCGGGCCGCCGCACCCCATATTCGTCTTCTTTTGTTGATTCGTGATTGAAAGCCGGTCGCTATCTGATTGAATCAATCCTTCCCTGAAAGCTTTTCATCTCGCACGGATCATGTTAGTGATTGAGGCAGGAGGGGTTGAGCGAGGGCCCCGCAATCTGAGAGAGACGAGGCGGATATGTTATGACGGAAAAGAAGAGATATCGGAGTTCGCAGTGGTTTGGGCCGTTGGACAAGAGTGGGTTCATACATCGCAGCTGGATGAAGAATCAGGGATTTCCGGAGGATCTGTTTGACGGGCGGCCGGTGATAGGAATCTGCAACACGTGGTCGGAGTTGACGCCGTGCAATGCGCATTTCCGTAAGATCGCGGAGCACGTCAAGCGTGGGGTATACGAGGCCGGGGGGTTCCCGCTCGAGTTCCCCGTGACATCGCTCGGGGAGAGTTCGATGCGGCCGACGGCGATGCTCTTCAGGAACCTGGTCAGCATGGATGTCGAGGAGACGATCCGCGCCAATCCGATCGACGGAGTGATTCTGCTGGTCGGGTGTGACAAGACGACGCCGGCCTGTCTGATGGGAGCCGCGAGTTGCAATCTGCCGACGCTGGCTATATCTGGCGGCGCAATGCTCAACGGGAAGTTCCGAGGTGAGGAGATAGGTTCGGGAACCAACGTCTGGAAGTTCAGCGAGGAGGTTCGCAGCGGGGTCATGCCGCTCTGCGATTTTCAGGAAGCGGAGAGTTGCATGAGCCGGTCGGCAGGCCATTGCATGACGATGGGAACGGCCTCGACGATGGCCAGCGTAGTCGAGGCTCTGGGGATAGGGATGCCGATGAACGCGGCGATTCCGGCGGTCGATTCGCGAAGGTATGCGCTTTCGCATCTGGCCGGGCGGCGCATCGTCGAGCTGGTACGCGAAGATGTGCGAATGTCGAGGATCCTCACGCGCGAAGCGTTCGAGAATGCGATCCGCGTGGTCGGAGCGATCGGCGGATCGACTAACGCGGTGGTCCACCTGCTGGCGATCGCCGGCCGGATGGGAGTCGAGCTGCAGCTTGATGACTGGGACCGGCTCGGTCGAAATGTGCCGTGCCTGGTCAACCTCATGCCATCGGGCAAATACCTCATGGAAGATTTCTATTATGCGGGAGGAGTTCCCGCAGTCATCCGCGAGCTGGGAGATCTGATTCATCGTGATGCGCTGACCGTCAATGGAAGAACGATCGGCGAAAACACAGCCGATGCTCCGTGCTTCAACCGGGATGTCATACGGCCGGTCGGCGATCCGCTCGCTGCCCAGGGAGGAATCGCGGTGCTGCGCGGCAACATATGCCCGCAGGGAGCCGTCATCAAGCCGTCGGCGGCGACGCCGGAACTGATGAAGCATCGCGGGCGGGCCGTCGTCTTTGAATCGATCGAGGACCTGCACGCGCGGATCGACGATCCGAATCTCGAGATCGATGCGACGAGCATCATGGTCCTCAAGAACTGCGGGCCGAAGGGGTATCCCAGATGGCTGAAGTCGGCAACATGCCGCTCCCGCCGAAACTGCTCAAACAGGGGGTGACGGACATGGTCCGGATCTCGGATGCGCGAATGAGCGGAACGGCATACGGCACCGTCGTTCTGCACGTGGCGCCCGAAGCCTCAGCGGGTGGAACGCTGGCGTTCGTCGAAAACGGCGATTATATCGAGCTCGATGTCGAAGCGCGCAGGCTGCACCTGGATGTTCCGGACGAGGAACTGATTCGACGTCGCGAAGGCTGGCAGCCACCCGAGAGCCCTTACGATCGTGGGTATTACAAACTCTACATCGATCATGTCCTGCAGGCTGATCGTGGAGCCGATCTCGATTTTCTGATCGGCGGCAGCGGTGCTCACGTGACGCGTGATTCTCACTGATCCTATCCTATGCTCATCAAGTTCCTCAAGCCGATCGGCTGGACGATCTTCAGGGTGCTCTTTTCGGTAGAGTATCAGGGCCTCGAAAACATTCCTGCCGGCGGCCCCGTCATCATTGCGGGCAATCATCCATCGTATCTCGATCCGGTCCTGGTCGGATTGCCCGTCAGGCGGACATTCGATCTTATGGCCTGGGATGCCCTTTTCGAATTCCGCTGCTCGGCCGTGTGATTGAAGCGCTCGGAGCATTTCCGGTCGACATCAGAAAAGGGCGCGGCGAGAGCGCGTATCGTGAGGCACTGGGGATTCTTCAAAGGGGAGAGGCACTGGGAATCTTCCCCGAGGGGCAGCGTTCCGAACAGGGGCCGATGGGCGAGCTTCGGACGGGAGTTGCGCGACTGGCTGTCGAAACGGGCGCGCCGGTCGTTCCGGTGACCATCGGCGGAGCGGTGCGCGCCTGGCCGAAACATAGATTGCTGCCGAAACCCGCGAAGATCCTTGTTCGATTTCACGAACCAATCCATCTCGATCAGGAAGAGCGCGTGAATCGGAGCGGCGACCGCAACTATCAGGCTGAAATCATGGAACTGGTCGCCGAGCGCATCAACCGTTCTCTCAAACCCTCGATCCGCGGCGCCGAATGGATCGAGAAATGGTATCAGGAACCGCCGTCAAACATACGAAGTTTTGAATGGGCGCCGCTCATCGCACTCGCCATCGCGCTCATCGTCGCCGTGCAGCGTAACACTATCAGCTCGCACTGGGCCCGACTGGCGCTGCCCGCTGCTGCTTATTACCTGTACCTGATCGCCGATCTGACGATCATCCGCCCATCACGTCTCGCCAAATGGCTCCGCAATTCGATGCCTATCTGGCTGATCCTGATCTGGCATCGTTTTTTGACCACGGGGCTCGCCCTGCCGCAGGGTGATCGGAACGCGATTCTGGTTCTGGCGGGTCTGACGATCTTCTTCGCCTTCTTTTACGAAGACTACTTCAAACTACAGAAATTCGTGCGCGGGGTCGTCGTCTGTTATTATTTCTCACTCGCCCTCCTGCTTGGGTGGCCGCACCCGCTGGGCGTCTTCACAGCCCTGCTGGCACTGATCATGATTTTCGCGCTCTGGTATGGCGTCATCTTTCGCGGCTGGATATTGCTGGTGACATGTGTAGTGCTGGCTTCGGGGCTCTGGCTCAGCGAGACGGTCCCGGTCGCGCTGCTGCTCTATGTTGCACTGGCCGCGGCTGTAAATGGGTACCTCCAAACCTTTCGTCTCGATCGCATACGATATCCGCAAGGCCGGAAATATCTCTGATTAGTACCGCATGGAGTGCCGCCCTGCTATTTGCCCGTTTTCCCGATTCGGTACAATTTCGAGGCTGTGCGGATGATCAGGCTGCCGCGCGCGATCGCCGGAGTCGCCATGCTCATCTCGCCGAGGGAATTCTTTCCGATCAGTTTGTATTCCGATCCGGCCTGAATGACATAGGTATCGCCGTCTTCATTGAGCGCGAAGAGTTTTCCGTTGTATGCCCACGGCGAAGAGGTGAAGGCGTTGGCCGCCACATCAGCGTCGATGCGCTGCTTGCCGTAGATCTCCTTGCCTGTCTTCGCATCGTGACAGGTGAAGAAACCCCTGTCGTAGAGCGTGTAATAGTAATCGCCGTAGATGATCGGCGAGGGGTTGTACGGGCCACCCTGAGGGCAGGTACCAGGCAATATACTGATTGCCTGTCTCGCCCTCTTTGAGTGAGATATCTCCCGTCGCCCCGGGCCTGACCGCGTATACCGGCCGGTGCTGGTCACCGACATAGCCCGAGGAGATATAGAGCAGATCGAACTTCGAAAACGGAGTCGGAATAGCGATCGAAGACATCCCCTTGAACTCCCAGAGCACATTTCCGTTGAGATCATAGGAGATGACTGACGGGGTGGCCGGGATGACGATCTCGGTCCGCAGCCTGTTCTCCCAGATATACGGCGTTGCCCAGTTGGTTCCCTTCCTGCGATCAACGCGCCAGAGTTCTTTTCCGGTCTTCTTGTCATATGCCGCGAAGAACGATGCCTCGTCGTTGTCATTGAGAATGTAGAGTCGGTCCTTGTAGACCACTGGCGAGGCGGCAGTGCCCCAGCCGAAGCGGGTTTTGCGCGGTTCGTACTTATGGTTCCAGAGCGGCTTTCCGTTCATATCGAAACAGAAGAGGCCGAGGTTGCCGAAGAGGGCATAGACGCGTTCTCCATCGGTAACAGGAGTTTCGGACGCATAGCTGTTCTTGAGATGCCGCGTGGCCAGCGGAGATCCTCTGTGGATTTCGCGTTCCCAGCGGATCTTTCCACTCTTCCAGTCGATGCAATAGACCATCCAGCGATGCTCGTCTTTTGGCAGTCCGCGCTCACCACCGAAGTAGAGCCCCTTTTTGGGTTTCTCGATCTCGGCGGCGCTGATGACCGATGTCAGAAAGATCCTGTCTCCCCAGACGATCGGCGAGGACCATCCGAGCCCGGGAATATCCGACTTCCAGATAACATTCTCGGTCTCGCTCCACTTGTCGGGAAGAGCCGGATCCTCAACCACTCCGGTCGACTTCGGTCCGCGAAACTGCGGCCAGTTGTCATCCGCGGCGCCTGCGGGAATCAGAGTCAGCATCACGGCCAGGGCCATTATCAATTGCATCATGAACAGTCACCTCGCTTTATTGTGTTATCGGCCGTCGTCGCCGATCGCATCAACCGGACAGGCCTCCATCGCCTCACGGCAAAGAGACTCTTCCAGACTGCTTTCCGGCTGCCTGTATACAAACGAATGCTCTTTTTCGGTTTCGCGCTTGAAAATCCCGGGCGCTATATCGCGACAGACGTCGCAGTCGATGCATGCGGCATCGACATAGTACCTTCCCGGCTGGTTCTCCGGTAGTTTTTCCTGCAAGTTAGACATATCTCTGGGCGTTTTCCGGTTTATGCTCGTGCGCATGATAGCTCGAGCGGACGAGCGGCCCCGATTCGACGTAACGGAATCCCATTTCAAGTCCGAGTCGTTTGAATTCGGCGAATTCTTCCGGTGTATAGAATTTCTCTACCGGCAGACGCCGTTCAGCGGGCTGCAGGTACTGACCGATTGTCAGAATATCGCAGTCGACAGCACGCAGATCGCGCATCGTTTCGATGATCTCTTCGGTCGTTTCGCCGAGGCCGGCCATGACGCCTGATTTGGTGAACATCCCGCGATTCTCGGCGTCGCGGCGCTGAGCCGCCCGCTGGAGCAAGCGCATCGTCCATTCCTGATAACGCGCGTGCGGGCGGACGCGACCGTAAAGCCTGGGCACTGTCTCGGTGTTGTGATTGAGCACATCGGGCCTTGCGTCCAGCACGACATCGAGCGCCGCATCATTGCCTTCGAAATCAGGGATCAGAACTTCGATCTTGCACTCGGGATTGAGATCCCTGACTGCGCGAATCGTCTCGGCCCAGTGAGCAGCCCCGCCATCGCTGTGATCGTCCCGGTTAACGCCGGTGATAACGGCATGCCGGAGGTTCAGTTTTTTTACGGCTTCGGCCACATTCGCCGGTTCGTCACGGTCGAGCGGTTTGGGCTCGCCCTTGCTGACAGCGCAAAAACCGCACCGTCGCGTGCAGACGTCTCCCGCAATCATAAATGTCGCCGTCCGATTCGACCAGCATTCATATATATTGGGACATCTCGCTTCCTCGCAGACCGTGTGCAGCGTCAGATCGCTGATCATTCGCCTCACCTGCAGAAAGTCCTCTCCCATGTTGAGCCGAATCTTCAGCCATTCGGGTTTCGGCAATTTGTCATTTAAACTTCGCATTGTATTAAAAGTTTCCAGTGGCCAGTCTTTATGAAGTACTTTAGAAACTATGTGCTCTGTAAACTATATTTTAAAATTTTCAACGCAAAGACCGCCAAGGGGCAAAGAATTAATCGCAAAGGCTGCAAAAAGGCAAAGATATTTAGGGATATGAATATACGGATTATCGCCCACTGGATATAATTCGAACACTGATCTTCCCTGTATATCTTTGCCCCTTTGCGGCCTTTGCGATTAAATTCTTTGCGCATCTTCGCGGCCTCTGCGATTAACTTTTTTCCAGTCTTGAATACAAGAAAATTTAGTTTCCAGAGTACTAACTACCCTTTCGCCTGCGATGTCATGAGCTCAACCCCCTCCGAGCGAGCGATGAAGCAGGCGCAGGTCAGATCGCCGGTCACGTTCGGCACGGTCCGGCTCATATCCAGAATGCGGTCAACGCCGAGGATGATGGCGATGCCTCCCGGCGGAACTCCGATTGTGCTGAGCACGATCATAAGCAGCGGAATCGACCCGCCAGGCACCCCCGCAGCGCCAACAGCCATGAGCACCGACAAAAGGACGACGACCAGTTGTTCGCCGATACCCAGATGAATGCCGAAGACTTGAGCGATGAAGACGCAGGTCACGCCTTCGAAGAGCGCCGTTCCGTTCATGTTCATCGTCGCTCCAAGCGGCAGAACGAACCCGGCGATCTGGGGCGGCACTCCGAGCTCTTCCTCGGCCGCCTTGATCGATGTCGGCAGTGTGGCGTTTGACGAGCTTGTCGAAAAAGCGGTGATCATGACCGGCGTAATCCTGCGGAAAAATTCCAGCGGATTGAGCCTGGCAAAGATTTTGACCAGTATCGAATAGACAACGAACTGATGAATCGCCAGCCCTGCCAGAACGCAGATCGCATACCAGAGCAGCGATCTGAGGACGCCCCAGCCGAACCTCGCGGTCGTGCTGAAGATCAGCGCGGCGACTGCAAACGGCGCCAGTTGCATGGCGAAGCCGACGATCTTGATGATCACCTCTCCGACACCGTCAAGCAGTTTCTGGACATGTTCCGATTTCTCGCGCGGGATGAGCGTCAGCGCGATGCCGAATACCAGCGCGAAGAAGATCACTGCCAGCATATCGGTCTTCGCCGCCGCATCGATCGGATTTCTGGGGACGATGTTGACGAAGGTATTGACGCCGAATGCCTGGTCCGATTTGGCCAGTTCGCCTTTCTGCTCGGCCTCTTTGCCGAAGGTCTCCATCAATTGCGACTGGATTTCGGGTGAAAATCCGACGCCCGGCCTGATCGTATTGACCAGGCTGAGGCCAATCATCACGGCGATGGCTGAAACGAGCAGGAAATAGAGCATGACTTTCAGCCCGATCCGCCCGAGTTTCTTGAGATCCCCCAACTGTGCGACGCCGAGCGCGAGCGAAGCGAAGACCAGCGGCACGACCACCATAAACAGCATCCGCAGGAAGACCTGCCCGAGCGGATCTGAGACGTATTTCGCAATCCACATGACCTTCTCATTGATAGCGGGATTTGAAGCGCTGAAGGTGTTCGCCCCGATGCCGAGTATCGCCCCGACTCCGAGCCCGATCAGTATTTTGGTATGAAGCGCCAGTCTGACTGTGTCATCGGCTGCTTCATCTTCTCGATCGGTGAGCGGATCGAATTCCTCTTCATCGTTGGACGGATTTGGGTCTTTGGGTTCGGTCATATGCGCTGACACCTTTCGGTTGGGGGTTGGGTCCTGCTTATCGTCCGATCCCGACAGTCGGCTAATTCGGAGCAGCGGTAATCGCTTGCCCGATAATCGTCATCTGCCGGTTGAAAACATCACCAAAATGCCGCGATATTCCTGCGGCAACTTCTTCAATATCGACGGTATGCCCGAGCAGTTTTTCAAGAGAGGTCACTCCGTGATCGCTGATCCCGCAGGGAACGATCAATTGAAAGTAGCTCAGGTCGGTGTTCACGTTGAAAGCGAATCCGTGCATTGTCACCCAGCGCGAGATTCGAACGCCAATCGCGCCCAGCTTCTCATCTCCGACCCAGACCCCCGACAACCCGTCGATGCGTTCGGCGTCAATCCCGTAATCCCCCGCCGCGCGAATCATGACCCCTTCGATGTCTCGAACGTAACGGCGGACGTCGCAGCGATCGGGCGCCAGATGAATGATCGGATATCCGACCAGTTGTCCGGGCCCGTGATAGGTCACATCGCCCCCGCGGCCGGTTTCATATAACTCGACCGCGAACTGCTCGCGCATTTGGGCGTCAACCAGAATATTCGAATGATTGGCCGCCCGCCCGAGCGTGATGACGTGGGGATGCTCCAGCAGCAACAGCCTGTCCGGGATCTCGTCACGCTTGCGCAGATCAACCAGCTGCTGCTGCAACTCGTGCGCCTCACCGTACGGAACGCACCCCGGATATTGCACTTCGCAAACTCTCATTCGCTACTCAAACCAGCGCGGAGAAATCCGTCGTCTCGATCGTATTCTTGATGTGCGCCACAAACTGGTCGCCGACCGCACCGTCGATGATCCGGTGATCGAAAGACAGGCTGAGCACGCCGATGTGACGAATCGCGATCGCATCACCGTCACCGTTATCGACCACCCACGGTTTCTTGTGGATTCCGCCGATCCCGAGTATGGCCAGCTGCGGCTGGTTGATGATCGGAGTCGCCGTGTATCCGCCGTACAGACCGAAATTGGTGATCGAGAACGTTCCGCCCGAAACCTCATCCGGCTTGAGCTGTTTGTTGCGCGCTCGATAAGCCAGGTCCTGCGAAGCACGCGCGAGCCCGGTCACGTTCAGCATATCCGCCTGCTTGATGACTGGAACGATCAATCCCCAGTCGAGCGCAACGGCGATGCCGATGTTGTAATCGTGCTTGTAGGTTATGTTTTCGCCATCTGCCGAGGCGTTGACGATCGGGATGGCCTTGAGCGCATCGATCGTCGCTTTGATGATGAACGGCAGGAAGGTCAGCTTCGAGCCGTTCTGCGCTTCGAATGTCTTCTTGATGCGTTCCCGCAGCCGGGCTATGTTGGTGAAATCGACTTCGAAGAAGGTCGTCACGTGCGCCGACGTGCGGCGGCTGGCGAGCATGTTATCGGCGATCTTGCGCCGCATGTTGCTCAGCGGCTCGACCGTCACCCTGGCGCCTCCGGCAGCCGGCACAGCGGCCATTGCGGGCGGCGGTGTGACAGGAGCCGGAGCCGGCGCAACCGGCGCCGGGGCTGCCGGTACTGACGGAGCTCCCTTGCCCTGCTCGATAAACTTCAGAATATCGTCTTTCGTGATCCGCCCGCCGTGCCCTGTCCCGGAAATCTGGTCCAGATTGATATTATGCTCGCGAGCGATATTGCGAACCAGCGGCGATGAACGCACCTTTCGCCCTTCACCAGCTTCCGCTACCTCTGCTGCGGCTGCCGGTGCAGCCGGTGCAGCCGGTGCAGGTGGAACCGGCGGTGCGGCAGGAGCGGCCGGTGCAGGTGGCGCCGCCGGCGCAGCAGGCGCCGGAGCGGGTTCAGGCGCAGGCGCGGATTTAGCAGCTTCAGCCACCGGCGCAGCAGCCGGAGCTGCCGGCTCGCCAGATGCTCCCAGCCGCGCGATGACCGCATTGACAAGTACCGTATCACCCTCTTTCGCAAGGATCTCGACCAGCACTCCGGCGGCCGGCGACGGAATCTCGGCATCAACCTTGTCAGTCGAGATCTCCAGTAAAGGCTCGTCTCGCTGAACGGTATCTCCAACCTGCTTCAGCCATTTGACAATCGTTCCCTCAGCAATAGATTCCCCCATCTGAGGCATCAAGACATCGGTAGCCATTTAATTTTCCCCTTCATATCTTTTCTTTTCTATAAATGATGAATGATGAGTTATGAATGATGAATTGACGTGAATGATACCGGGCGATCGACTACCAATACCTCGAAATCTCCGAAGTATGATAATTCATCATTCATAATTCATCATTTATTCGCAAACCGTGATCATAATCGCCGATCAGCGATTTTGCAAAGGGCGAGAAAATCCCGTCCCGCCAATCTGGCTCCGTCTCTCCCCTTCATTACCAGCTTGAAAAAAATACTTAAGTATTCGCTTGACAATCAATCTCCGCATGTAGATACTTAAGCCATCACTTTACTAACAAATTTTGAAGGAGGGAGAAAAAAGATGAAAGATAGATCAGTAAACCACAGCACATTTGTCATCGAGCGTAGATATCCAAAGGTGCCCGAGCGGGTTTTCGAGGCTTTTATGGATCCGGCCAGTAAACGTCGCTGGTTTGTAGAAGGTGAAAGCCACGAGGTCGAGGAATTCGAGATGGACTTTCGAGTTGGAGGCACCGACCGTGCGCGTTATCGTTTCAAGCAGGGTACTCCGTTTGAAGGGGTCGTGCTTGCGAGCGAGACCGTTTATCAGGACATCGTGCCCAACCGTCGGATTGTGATTGCCTATACGATGACTTTTGGTGAAAAGCGTATCTCGGCTTCTCTGGCTACGATCGAGTTCATGCCGACGGATAAAGGGACCGACCTCATCTTCACGGAACAGGCGGCATTTTTTGAAGGCGCCGATGGACCTCAAATTCGCGAGGAGGGATGGCGCCAGCTGCTCGAACAACTGGCGAAGGAGTTAACGCGCTAGAGAGCGCGGCCCATGCCAAGCCATAAAGCAGATATCGACCATATCGACCAAATCTTCCGGGCCCTTGGTGATCCGACTCGACGTGCGATTGTCGAGAAGCTCAGCGAAGGGCCCATTTCGGTCTCGCAGTTGGCGCAGCCACTCAACATCACTCTGGCGGCGGTGGTTCAGCACTTGCAGGTCTTGGAGGAGAGCGGGCTGGTACAGACGGAAAAGGTCGGCAGGGTCCGCACCTGCCGCATTGACCCCGCCGGGCTGTCGTTGGCGGAGCAATGGATGGCTGATCGCCGTTCGGTCTGGGAACGCAGGTTTGACCGGCTGGGGGACTTGCTGGTTGAGTCGGATGAGTCTGAATGAAACCTGCATGAAATCAGGCAGGATCAGTCCACCGGGGCGCACAGAGCCTCACGGGCGGCCCGGACGAGGTGAGCGGCCTCGTTTGCTGTCTCGGCCATCGCCGTGAGGTGTCCCATCTTACGGCCGGGTTTTGCCGCCATCTTTCCGTAGAGATGCAGCTTGACATCCGGAAATGCGCAGGCGGCCGCCCAGTTCGGCTCGCCCTTCTCCCATAGATCGCCGAGCAGATTGGCCATGGCGGCCGGCCGCAGCAGCTCTGTCGACCCGAGCGGCATACCGCAAACCGCTCGCAACTGCTGCTCAAACTGGCTGGTTACGCATGCATCAAATGTGAGATGTCCGGAATTATGAGGTCGCGGGGCGAGTTCATTAATCAATAACTTCCCGCCGCGGGTGAGAAAGAACTCGACGCAGAGCACGCCGACGACATCCAGCTGATCCAGAACTGCGCGGGTGATCTCGACTGCCTCTCGACTGATTTCGGGCGGCAATGCGGCGGGCGCTATCGAAACATCAAGAATATGATTGCGATGAGTGTTTTCGATGGCTCCCCAGTGAGTGAATGCTCCGTCCAGCCCGCGCGCGGCGACAACCGAAAGCTCGCATTCGAAATCGACGAATGCTTCGAGAATCATCTCCTGTTCAGCATACGGCCGCCATATCTCTTCGAGGTCATCCGGTGACTTGACTCTGGATTGGCCCTTGCCGTCATAACCGAAGCCTGCGGTCTTGAGAATTGCAGGATAGCCGAACTCGGCCAGAGTGCTACGCAGCTCGGCAAGCGAATGGATCGCCTTGAACGGTGTGACAGGAAATCCGTGGTCGGATAGAAAAGTCTTTTCCCGAAGTCGGTTCTGCGTCGTATGGAGAACGGAACCCGCTGGTCTGACGAAAGTGAATTGAGCGGCGGTCTCGACGGTCGCGGAGGGCACATTTTCGAATTCGAAGGTCACAACGCTGACGGCCTGCGCGAAATCGCGAACAGCCTCGAGGTCGTCGTACGAAGCTTCGATCTCGACATCGGCAACCTGCCCGGTCGGAGTATCCGAAGAGGGAGAAAAGGTATGGACGCGATAACCCATACGGCGCGCCGCGATGGCGAACATCCGACCAAGCTGGCCGCTGCCAAGCACTCCGATGGTTGCTCCGGGGTTGATGGTCGCGTTTGTCACGTCAGCTCTGCTCCTGTGAATCGACAAAAAGAGTGGCCATGCTTGCCGAGTGCGCGCGAGAATGCAAGCACTCATCAAAAAACTTCATGTGCTATTGTCCAGAGTAAAATCATGCGCTATACTCCGCGGCGTCTTTGGATCGGAACCTCCGATTCGCATCTGACTCAGAATTATCGCGAGAATTCAAACAACCGTCCGGCATCCGGTTAATGCTCGCTCGAGTCAATCAAATCCTTTTATTAAATCACTGGGCAAAACCTGCGGAACGGACTTCGTCCGTCAGGGTCTGACTTCGGTTTGAGTTACCGATGGGCGTACTTCACCTGACACTCAGACGCGCCCATCACGTACCGCCGGGTCGCATTCGAGCGCCGAGACTTGGTACCAGGCAGGCAACTGGCAAACCTCAACTAGCAGCCAATTGCGTCTGAATCCCCTCACCTCTCTCTGGCCCAGCTCTGCGCCCGGCGGTTTTTTATCATTCGAGCGAATCGCCGAGCACGCGAACGGTCTGATCTTCACGGAATATGCGGAGTTTTTCGCGCAATTCGGGCCGCGAATTGGCGAGGATTGCTATGGCCAGCAGAGCAGCATTGGTGGCGCCGGCTTTTCCGATCGCCAGAGTGCCGACGGGGATGCCTCCGGGCATCTGAACGATCGAGAGCAGCGAATCGAGCCCCTTGAGAGCGTGGCTTTCGACGGGAACGCCGAGCACCGGCAGCAGGGTCTGGGCGGCGACCATGCCCGGCAGGTGAGCGCTTCCGCCCGCGCCGGCGATGATCACCTCGATGCCGCGCGATTCGGCCTCGGCCGCGAACTCCGCCATGAGCGCCGGCGTCCTGTGCGCCGAGACAATACGGCATTCGTGCGACACGTCGAAACGGGTCAGAATCCCATCCGCATGGCGCATCGTCTCCCAGTCGGATTTGCTGCCCATGATCACGGCAACCAGCGGACTTGCCGCGTCTTGATTGCGATTTTCCATACCGCAAATTACACCTGCTTTCATCCGCTTTGTACAGTGGATTCGGACAGTTTACGGAACACCCTCAGCATGCCGGAGGAAAGACAGGAACCGTCCAGCGCGCATCGGGTGAGAGGCTCAGGACATGCAGGTTGCGCCCCTCTGCCAAACCTCCGGCAGACGAGCCCGTCACTGCACCTATAAATGCACCGCCATCAATGCATTTGAGTCGCATCCAACCCGAACGACCGGCCGGTACGATCGTAGACAGCCTGGCGGGCAGATCGGGAAAAGAATTCGAGAACCGAACTATGCTATGGCTGCGGTCAACCAGAATCTCGAAGTTCCAGGCGTTTTCAGCATCGTCAAACAGAAGTCCTGAAATCTTTCCAATAGCCTTATCCGGGCGCAGCAGAATGATCGACGGACCTTCGCCATCCGGGCCTGCCCTGAAATTATTGACAGCCAGTTCGGCCGGCAGCCGATTGTAACTCACACCGTCAAAGGCAATCTCGATCGAAGAGGCTGTCGAAGTGCAGGCTGACGGCGGGTCTGTTACTGCCGCCACTGCCTGAGCCGGCAAAGCCGACATGAGACCCGTATCCAGCTTGACGAAAGCGTCTCCGATCAGGGCATTTGCCTTGACCGGACAGCCGCTCAGAGGATCGACGGCCACAGCGATCAGGTACCCCGTCACGCCCGGATCGAGATCCGAGGCGAGAAATGTCGCCGTCTGTCCGGCCGTCAGACAGAGAAACCCGTCCATGACCGCTTCTGAATTACCGTCAACAAAGAAAAGGTGAGTCGTCACCGACTGATTCGGATCGGTATTGGTCAGGCTCAGCCGCGTGTTTTGGGAGACGTGTCCGGCGGGTTTCGAGCTGTATATCGGATAGATGAGTATCGATCCGGCCTTGAGACCGCTCAGCTCTGAATTGACCGGCAGCGGATGTCCTTTTTCCGGCTCTGCCTCCCCGCCGCATGAAATGTGCAATGCGCCGGAATTGCGCGGTGCCGGCGCTGCTGTCGAAAAATCGGTCGCGTTGTCGTTCAAGTCTGTGCAGCCGTCGCCGGCTCTGATAATCGCGCGAGTGCCGGATGGAGCAGGCGCCGGTCCCGATCCTTCGAAACAATTCGCAGAATTGCCGTAACCTGCTAAATCGACGACCTGCGCGCCCGGCGGACACGCGGCGCCGAGTAATCCGCCGTCACTTACAAGCGCGACTTTGCCGGCCGTCGCGCTCAAATTGATCGCCCCGGTCGCATCAGGCGCGGGCAATTCAGCACCATTCGATCCGCCCGAGAGTCGAATCAAAAACCTCGCTCCCGGTTCGATGCGCCCGTTCAGATCGACCTTCTGCCACGTTGCCCCGGTCGCTGATGCATACTGAACCGACCATCCGTCAATCACGACGGCCTGATTGCCGCGATTGAACAGCTCGACGAAATCGTTGCGCCAGGCGGCTCCGCTGTTTCCGCCTCCTCCATAAAGCTGGCTGATCACTATGCGGCCAGCTGCCACCTGTTGCGGCGCGGACTGCGCGAAGTTTGAAACGGGAATCAGAAAAACGATCAATGTGAGAATACAAAATAGATTTTGAAACATCGACTCGACCTCCGGGATGTCAGAAAAGGACACACTCCCGGGGTGGCAAAAGAGTTGTCGGTTAGAAGTTAGTTTCCAGTATGAAGATAGTTTCCAGTTTCCAGTCGCTTCTCCACGTTTTACTTTCAACTGCAATCTTGCTCATCGGAGTAAACTTGCGTCGTCCAGAATACTGGAAACTGGAAACTATCTTCTACTGGGAACTGTTTTTCGAGGGGTTGCCGATGTGCTGAGATGTTGAAGAGGATATGCCGTGCAGGCAGAAAGGTCAATCGGAGTGAGCTGAGTCCCAACTGTTAGTGGGCGTGCACAAAAATGGGCTGAGGGAACCATTCCCCCAGCCCGAAGTGGTCAAACACCCTCGGAAGGAACTCTTTAATTCTTCTCGATCCGCAAATTATTGGTGACGGAGAAGACATTACTGACACCATTTGCGGCCATCATCGCCCGAGTCGAATCGCTCTTGCTGTTGACCACGCCTTCGAGCGTCACATGCCCGTTTCTGACGATGATGTGTATCGGCGGATTGGCCGCAAGGGCCAGTCGATCCAGCCCAACCTGGCTGTAGATCGCGCGATAGGTGGCGATGCGAATTCGATCGTCCATGGGCGATAGCGGCAGGACCTCGATTTTATTGACCACTTCCTCGACGCCTTTGACCTTCTCGACCACTCGCTCGGCCGAGCTCTTGAGTGACGGGCGCGAAACCTGACCGTACAAAATGACAGTGTTCTCTTCGACCTTGAAAGACAGATTGTCGAACACGCTGAAGTACGGCAGTGTGACGAGTTCCTTACGAATCTTCTTCGCCATCGCATCTTTAGATGTGATCTGCGGATCGCTGTCCGCCATGAGAGGCATGGCCGATCCGCCAAGCAGCGCAACGGTCATGAGCATCATTGTAATTTTCTTCGTAATTTTCTTCCTCATATCAATACTTCCTCCTTCAACTTTCCCCTTCAATCTCATTTCGCGGTTTTTGATGTCCGTACAATTGAACGGGTTGCCTGTCAGATTTAACCGATTATGCGGGGAATGGTGTGTGTGGTCCGGGCATGGAAAGAGGTGACTGAATTAGACATGACCTGGCTGCTCGCGTATGATTTGATTTACTTCAGCAAAATAATCTGCAATGGCAGTAAACGAAAATTACCGGAGAAAACGGAATGTCAGATTGGAGTAATGGCGGGATCAGTGATACGCATCCGCGTGCCGGAGTCGAGGGTGGCGAGGTCATTCTCACCTGCGACGGATATGACACATCGGATCACAACGCCTGTCGAGTCATGTTCGGAGGGATGCGCGGCAGGCTGATCGGAGCTTCTCCGAATCGCGTGATCGTTGCGGTTCCGGAATGCGAGATCGGGATTACCGCCACGGAGCTGACCCTAGAGGGAGCGACGACAAGTTTTACAACCCCGTTTATAATGGGGACAAAGATTGCCGAGAATGTGCATCCGGTGGCCAATCCGGCTATCGATCGCGATGATGGAAGCATATATGTGACACTTTCCGGTACTCGCGGCCAGAGGGTCCCTGTATCGATATACAAGATCGCCCCGGACGATACGGTCAGCCCTTTCATCAGCGATATCGTCAATCCGTCCGGACTGGCTTTCAGCAAGGATGGGGCGCTATTTGCGACTTCAAGGTACGACGGGACTCTTTACCGCATCACTCCGTTCAAGGAGGTCCAGACAGTGGCTTCGGACCTCGGTGTGGCTACCGGCGTGGCGATCGATCAAACAGGGGATATTTTCGTCGGAGACCGTTCGGGAACAATCTTCAAGGTCAATGAGATCGGCGAGTCGAGGCCCTTCGCAACGATCGATCCGAGCGTTGCAGCCTACCACCTTGCCTTCGGACCTGATGGCGACCTCTATGTCACAGGCCCGACGGTGTCATCTTATGAAAGCATCATGCGCATCGACAAGATGGGCAACGTGACACGCTTCTACAGTGGGCTTGGAAGACCTCAGGGACTGGCCTTCGACAACGAGGGGAATCTATACCTGGCGGCCTCGTTGCGCGGACATCGCGGCATCGTCCGGATCACGCCGGACGGTTCGAAGGCCGAAATCACAGTCGCCGGATCGACTCTGGTCGGACTTGCATTCGATGAATCTGGAAATATGATTGTCGCCGGCATTCAATCAGTCTACAGGGTGCCCCTCGGCATCAAAGGGTTCTCTGCGTTGTAAGTTAAATGATGCTAAAATACCCGGTAATCCTTCATCACCCGAGCGAGGTTGGGGTAAGATACGGCCTGGCCGGCAACCTCACTAGAAAGCTGGAACAGGAATGCAAGTGGGAGCAAAAGAAGAAACGAAGGCTGCAAAGTTGAGTTCAGAGAACGGAACGGGCCCCGCCAGAGAAACAATCGCCAAAGAAAACGAGCTCAGACGCATACTGCGTGAGATGGGATCAGTCATAATCGCTTACTCCGGCGGCGTTGACAGCGCCTACCTGGCCTGCATTGCCAACCAGGAGCTGGGCGACAATGCGCTGGCAGTGACCGGCGAAAGTCCGAGCTATCCTGATTTTCAGCGGCGTGACGCGCTCGAAATCGTCGAGCGGTTCTCGCTCAATCACCGATTCATTCTGACCGAAGAGATCAACGATCCCAACTACCAGGCCAATCCGGTGAACCGCTGTTTCTTCTGCAAGCACGAACTCTTTTCCAAACTTTCGACGCTTGCCGATGAGCTGGGTTTCGAAGACATCTGCGACGGCAACAATGCGGATGACGTCGGCGATTATCGCCCCGGGCGCGAGGCGGCCCGCGAACTGGATGTCCGCAGCCCGTTGATCGAGGCCGCATTGACCAAGCAAGAGATCCGGCAGCTGGCTCAGCGTCTCGGCGTACCGGTCTGGGACCGCCCGGCATCGGCGTGCCTTTCATCGCGTATCCCCTACGGCATGCCTGTGACGATCGAAAAACTTTCAGTCATCGAACGTGGAGAGGCCAGGCTGCGCTCTTTCGGTTTCAGCCTCATGCGCGTCCGTCATCACGACGATGTCGCGCGTATCGAGATCGCTCCATCTGAAATGGCGCGCGCCCTCGACCTCGAGATGGCCTCAAAGATCAATGCCGCATTCAGAGAGCTCGGCTTCAAGTATGTCACCCTCGACCTCGAGGGATACCGGACCGGATCTCTCAACGAAACATTAAAAGATCAATGATTGTCTGAATCATAGCAACAAGTAATGGCATTAAATGGGCATTAATTGGGCATAGCATGGGAGGTAGAATTGCCAGCATACGTTGACGACATCAGAGTGATCAGGGAAGAGAATCCGTTCGAGTCGATGATGTCGCGGTTTGACCACGCCGCACAACTGCTTGAACTGGATCCCAGTCTTTACAAGGTATTGCGCGTTCCCAATCGTGAGATCACGATCTACATTCCAGTTTATATGGAGGACGGGCGAATCGAGGTCTTCACCGGATATCGCGTGCAGCATAATTTTGCGCGGGGGCCGGCCAAGGGAGGAATCCGGTTCGCTCCGGATGTCACGCTCGACGAAGTGAGGGCCCTGGCTGCCTGGATGACATGGAAATGCGCGGTCGTCAATATCCCTTTTGGCGGCGCCAAAGGAGGCGTCATCTGCGATCCCTTTCATATGTCGCAGATCGAGCTGGAGCGGATGACGCGTCGATACACGGCCGAGCTGATCGATTTCATAGGGCCTGAACGGGATGTCCCCGCGCCGGATATGAACACCAACGAACAGACCATGGCATGGATCATGGACACATACTCGATGCACGCCCGACATACCGTCACGGCTGCCGTGACCGGAAAACCGATCGACCTCTCGGGCTCGCGCGGTCGTCGCGAAGCCACCGGACGCGGGCTGCTCTTCGTCATCGATCAAGCCGTTAAAAAACTTGACATGAATGTCAGGGAGACACGCGTCGCGGTTCAGGGGTCGGGCAACGTCGGAGGTACGGCCGCACGGCTCATGCACGAATCCGGTTATCAGATCGTCGCAATCTCGGATATTCACGGAGGCATCTACAACCCCGGGGGAATCAATGTGCCGGAAGCACTCGATTACCTGACGAAGAACAAATCATTCGAGAAATATCCCGGAGCCGAGCCTGTCTCGAACCACGAACTGCTCGAGGTGGACTGTGAAATCCTGCTCCCGGCGGCGACCGAAAACCAGATCACCAGCAAGAACGCCGATAAGATCAAATGCCGTATCCTGGCCGAAGGCGCCAACGGGCCGACGACGGCCAACGCCGACCGGATTCTCGAACAGAAGGGCGTCTTCGTCATCCCCGACATCCTTGCCAATGCCGGCGGCGTTACCTGCAGTTATTTCGAATGGGTCCAGGACCGCATGGGCTATTTCTGGAAAGAGGACATGGTCAACGAACGACTTCAGGATATTATGGTGGCGGCTTTCGACGATGTCTGCAAATACGCTGAAAGCCATCATGTCAACATGCGAGTCGCCTCATACATGCTGGCCATCGATCGAGTCGCCTATGTCACCAGATTGCGGGGCATTTATGCCTGAACCGAATGGATCTCCCGGCAGGACTTTAAGAGCCGTCCCGAATCCGTAAAAATTGAGCTTCCACAGCAGATAAAACTACTTAAGTCTTTGCGAAGACTGCTAATTTTGATTGACACAGGACGGGCTATCGTATAGATTTTCAGAGAAGTTTTGTCCATTCTCCATCTTCATAATGTCGCCAGGGAATATGGCGACAACGGCAGTACATTGACAACGATTTCAGAAACAGATCTAACACGCGAGCTGAAGTAAGTCGGCAAACATTTCTGACTGACATGTTTGCTGGAATTAAGCTCGTACGGGATAACGCAAGTGCGGTTCCTGGCCACGGTCATACGCAGGAAGCAGAGTTGGAGATGGGGTTAGAGGCTGGATTGAATAGCCCGTAAAGGGAACTTTGGTTATCATAAAAAACGGAATTAACAGAAATAAACAGATAGTAGAAGTAATAACAGAACTAATTCAATGTCACCCATTTCCAGGAGGAGAAATATGAGATTTGCGAGAAGACTGCTTGGTCTGATGCTAGCGCTCCTGTTTGTTGGAGCGATTACGACAGCACAGACTCCACGCTCAACAGATGATCCTCGCAATCAAGCCCCGACAGTCACCGGTGGTACGGGGCTCTTCACAGTCTACGATGCGCAGACTCTACGAAAAGGCGAGTTCAACTTTGGTTTTTATGCCAATCACTTTCACCGCGATCCAGGTGATCTGGCCTGGCAGTACTATCCGGTAAGCTTTCAGGTCGGCTTCAGTGATCACGTCGAATTTTTCGTCAACTGGGAAGCCCAGCGAGTGGTCACAGTCGGTACGCCACAGCTTCTGAGCGGTTTCTACCTCCCGGATGTGAGGACGAAAACACTGCCGGCCGGCCGGCTGGTCATCGTGCCCGGACAGAATGCTGCTTCGGTGCTCTATGGCGATCCGTGCGGAAACGGTGGATTCCCGGGCCCGTGCACGATTCCCGGGTCGATCAATCTGGCTCCATTCACTGCGCGACCGAGCGGCAATGACACGGCTGTCTATGTCGGACTTGGTGCTCCCGTTGGAGGCATCCTTCCGGCACTGCTGCCGAACGTGAATCCCGGCTATTACCCGAACGCTCCGTTCCTGTCACGCTTCTCCGATGCTCACATGGGAGATCTGTGGTTTGGCGGAAAGATCAGGTTCACGGGGCCGAAGAATCCGTTTGGCTTCGCACTGATTCCGGTACTCAAGATACCGACCACGAGGACGCTGCACACTGGTCTCCAGCGCGGTCGCGGAACCGGCGGGATCGATTACGGTGTCATTGCGGCGCTCGATGGGCGGCTGCACAAATACATCAACCTGAGCACGAACGTCGGCTTCATCAAGAAGGGTGATCCGCGCGCTGAGGATATGATGCTTGGCCCGCTCTGCGCGGGATGCGGCGTGATTCAGGGTTATGGCCGCAGCGAACGGGCGCTCGACATCCCGAACGAACTTCGCGCGGGCATCGGGTTTGACTTCCCCGTCAGCCAGTATCTGCAATTCATCACTGAAGTCAGTTCGACGCATTATGTCGGTTCGCGCACGCCGTCGCTGTTGCAGAACAGCCCGGTCGATTTTGTCGGCGGCGTCCGCATCTTCCCGTCACGCTGGTTTTCGATCAGCGCCGCGTTCCAGCGTCACCTGAACTGGTTCTCAGAGTTTGACAATCGCAGCCCGAACGGATTCATCGCGGGTCTGTCGATCGGACATGTCAACGATCGGGAAGAGCCGATCCTTCCGAACCAGCCGCCGACTGTCAATATGGAGCTCGGCAGCATCACCAAGGGATCGGACGATCTGCTTCGTGAATCGACGAATACGGTATGCGCGGGCGATCAGGTTGCTTTGCGTGCCGTTGCATCAGATCCTGACGGCGACACGCTGCTTTACGGCTGGTCGACGACTGGCGGACGGATCACCGGCGAAGGCGTCAACACCTCCTTCGATACGACTGGTCTCGCCCCCGGCGATTATACGATCACCGTTCAGGTCGACGACGGTTGCGGATGCGTCGCCTTCGATTCGAAGACGATTCGCGTGGTCAGCTGCCCGCCGCTGACGGTCTGCTTCGGCCCGAACCTGGATGTGACGGCTGATCAGTCGAGCGTTGACGGTGGTGTGAGAGTCAACTTCTCAACCTCCGGTGTGAACGGCGGCCGCAATTACGGAAACGTCCGGTACGAGTGGTCTGCATCAGCCGGAAATATCTCCGGCAGCAACATGACCGCACAGCTTGACACGACCGGTGTCACGCCTGGCAGTACTGTCGAAGTCACCGTCAAGGCGATTTCGGATGTCGGTAATTGCTCGGCGAGCGGTTCGACGCGGATCTCGATCAACGTTCCGCCCGAGCCGGTCAAGCCGAAAGCGAGCGAACTCGGCGAGTGCCGTACTTTCAGACGCAACAATGCCCGTGTCGACAATGCTTGTAAGGACGTCCTGAGCAACCAGGTCATCCCAGCGTTGCAGGCAGATCCGGGCGCCAAGCTGGTCGTCGACGGTTATCTTGGCGACGGTGAGCGTCCGAGCAACCTGGATCTCCAGCGTGCCAAGAACGTTCGCGATCGTCTGGCCGATGGTGGTCTCGGAACGGCAATCGATGCCAACCGTATCACCGTTCGTCCGTCGGGCGTCTCGAGCGATGGCAGCCAGGTCAAGATCTGGCTTGTCCCGTCGGGCGCGGATGATCCGGCAGGCGCCTCAGCGGTCGATCCCGGTCCGGTAACTCCGGAGCGTGCTGTTCGACGCGGCAGACGCCGTTAACCAGATATCGCTTTTCAGGCGATTCACAAGAGGAGGCAGGTGGTCGACAGATCACCTGCCTCTTTTGTTTGACTTGATACGGAACCGGGAGCGGCGGGGGTCCCCAGACTTTTGTTTTGTTGGGGGGGGGGGGGGGGGGGGGGGGGGGGGGGGGGGGGGGGGGGGGGGGGGGGGGGGGGGGGGGGGGGGGGGGGGGGGGGGGGGGGGGGGGTTTTTTTTTCCCCCCGAGGTTTGGGGTTTTGGGGGGGCCGGGGGGGTGTTTTTGGGGGGGGGGGGGGTTTGGGGGGGTTTTTTGGGGGGTTTTTTTGGGGGGGTTGGGGTGGGGGTGGTTAGCGACCGGGTAGCCTAAATGACAACTGATTATCAGAATAAGATTGCGCGATGGGTTCTTCCCGCGACCTTCATTGTGATCAGCCTGCTGGCGGCATGGCTGCGGCTGAGTCAGATCGAGATCAAGCCGTTTCACCATGATGAGGGAGTCAACGCGCATTTCCTGCTCAATCTCTCCCGCAACGGTCAGTACCAGTACAATCCGACCAACTATCATGGACCAACGCTCTATTATTTTGCGCTCGTGGCAGTGAGGATTTTCGGCGAGACCGATTTCGCATTGCGCCTGTGGCCGGCCTGTGCGGGGATTCTGACGGTACTGTTGGTCTGGCCAATCAGGCGGCAGCTCGGGGCCTTTGGGACAGCGATCGCGGCGCTCTGCCTGGCGCTCTCGCCGGGGTTGGTCTATTTCTCGCGAGATTTCATCCACGAGATGAGTTTCGGCCTCTTTTCACTTGGGATCGTCGTCGGTGCGGCCTGCTACGCTGAGAGACGTGAATTCCGGTGGATGCTTCTGATTGCGATTTCGGCCGGGCTGCTCTTTGCAACGAAAGAGACCGCGGTAATAACCGCAGTTGTGCTGATCATCGCATTTCTGCTGGCAACGCTCTTTGATCTGAGTCGGAACCTGCTTCGGGAAAGACGCATGGATTGGCGAAGTCTGCTCATGGAATGGCGGAAAGACACGTCTTCCCTGCTGCCATCGCTCGATCATGCATTGGCCGGACTGGTTATCTTTCTCTTTATCAACCTGCTCTTCTATTCATCCCTGCTGACTTATTGGAAGGGAGTTTCAGATGCGATCGATGCGATCCATTTGTGGTCTCAGAGGACGGGGACCGAGCACGTCAAGAATTTCTGGTACTTTTTCGGAATTCTGCTCAAGTTGGAGCTTCCGCTGCTCGCCGGTTCGCTCCTGGCGGGTGTCATGATTTTATGTAAAGGCTCCCGTTTCTGGCTCTTCGCAGGCGCATGGACGTTCGGGATAACACTCGCCTATTCGATTCTCGGATACAAGACGCCCTGGCTGGCGGTCAATTTCCTGATTCCGATGGCGCTCGTGACCGGCTACGCCACAGACGCCATTAACCGACTTCTGCCCGTCAGGACTTTGCAGACGCTGTGGGCCCTGGCGATTATGATTGCCATGGTTTTGAGCCTGGATCTGACCCGGAAGGTGAATTTCGAACGGTATGACGACAACAGCAACCGCAGCGGCTATTTCGAGAGGTGGGCAGAAAAATGGAAGGTCCCGCCATACGTCGACGGACAATACGGATATGTCTATGCTCAAACCGACAGGGACCTGCTTCAGCTGGTGAAGGATATAAAAACCGAAAGCGACCGGTTGCCGACGGCCAATGACACGGGGATATATATTGCCTCGCCCGACTACTGGCCTCTGCCCTGGTACCTCCGCGACTATCCGCACGTCGCGTATACGGGAGGATTCAACAGAGTCGAAGGTCAGGCTCCGGTCATTCCCCAATCGATCATGATTGCGAATGTCACTCAACGACCTGTTCTGGATGAACTGACTAATTTCACACTGCGCCAGCGGGTCTACACGCTGCGCCCGGGCGTCTCGCTCCTGCTATTGACGCGAAAAGGGAATTGAAACGCCATGTTGGCAGGCGTTTAATAACCATGCCCTGGCCAGGGACCGCGATTTCGCATGCGATCGAGGCCGGCGCCGGCCAGCGATCTCTGGAATGCCGCGTAAAAGATATTCGCCGTGGCGTTCGAGAGTCCGCCCCAGAATCCCGTGTTGAGCCGCCTGGCGACACGACGCGCGACAAAACCCGGGCTGTACAATCTTTGCATGCACTGCACCAGAGCCATCTCGAGTTCGTCAGGCGAGATATTGAGAGGTTTGTAGAGCAGGTGCATGCCGTCCATCCCGCCCAGAATATCTCCCGGCAACAGGCGGTTCGCATTCTTCAGGTCGTTGTAGAAAGTCGTACCTTCAATCGGTGCGGCAAAAGAGATGACCGGAACGTCAACGCCGATATCGTGGATCATTTCCGGCAGGCGTTCGATGTATTCGGGCGTGTCTCCATCGAGGCCGAGCAGAAAGATACTCATGACCATGACGCCGTTGTCGTGCAGGTATCCGAGCCTGCGTTTGAATTCATCGACCTTGTTCTGGCGTTTATTCGAATTACTGAGGCTCTCCTGAGACAGACTTTCGAGTCCGATATAGACGAAGCGGCAGCCGGATTTACCCATCAATCGGGCGGATTCCGGCGTGACGGTATCGATCGATGTTTCGGTTCCCCAGATGCGCTTCATCGGAACGAGCGCCTCGCAGAGATCGCGAAAGTATCGCCGGTCGGCGCCCAGGTTGTTGTCCCAGAAGATCAGATATTTTCTTTGACGCCAGCCCCATCCCTGAGGGATGTTCTGAATATCGCGTAGGACATTCGGGATCGGTCGTCGCCGGTAAGGAACGCGAATGGCGGAAAGTACACAGAACGAACAGGTGAATGGGCACCCGCGGGTCGCCTCGTACGGCATCGTAACCTTGAAATCGGTCTCGACCAGATCGTAACGCGGAACAGGCAGATCGCTCAGGTCTGAATATGCCTCAGCCTGATAAACCGGCGAAAGATCGCCGCTTTTGAGATCCTCGATCAGTCGCGGCATGACGCCTTCGGCTTCTCCGATGACGACCGAATCCGCCGAATCAGCGAAATATCCGGGATTTATCGTCGGGTAAAGCCCTCCGACGATAACCTTGACGCCGCGCGCCCTGAAGGCACGGGCCAGATCACGGGCTCGAGGCGCGCAGAAATCCATGGTCGAAATAAAGACCGCCTCGACATCCATGTCCGGATCCGCATCCCGCACCATCTCGTGAACCAGCGTGATCTCCCAGTCGTGCGGAAGAAGCGACGCGATATGAATACCGACATACGGAGCCGCGCCTCCATCGTTGGTCAGCGGCCCGGGGATTCGCTTCGCCAGCTGAGTCCCTCTGCCGCTCCATTCCGGATAATTCTTCGGACGCCAGACGACGATCACCGCTACGCGCATGTCTGCTCTCCCTTCCTTCCAGCCTCTATGACGGATTGCGGCGGAACACGTAAATCCCGGATCAGTCCGACCCGCGCGAGAAACTTAAGAATTGAATACAACCCGTCAATCTCGCCTTTAAAAAACCCTGCCCTCGCCGACCCCGGATAATAATGATGATTGTTGTGCCATCCCTCGCCCAGCAGATAGATCGATACCCACAACCGGTTACTTGAATCGTCAGGCGTCGCGTAACGCCTGCTCTTTCCGCGATGGCAGAAGTAATTGACGGTGCACGGACCATGGAGCGTGATCACCACCCAGCTCAGAACGTAACCCGTAATGAGCATCGTATACCCGCCGATGGCGAAAATGACGGCCATCAGAATCAGCGCCGGAACGTAAAAATACCGGTGCAGCCACATCAATTCCGGGTACTTCGTCAGATCCGACGCCGCGTGCAAAACCTGATCATCGGTCAGCCCGTCATCGAACAAGCTGCCAAACCAGCAGTACCAGAATCCCTGACGCGGCGAATGAACATCATTCCGGGTGTCCGAGTACCTGTGATGAATTCTATGTTTGCCGGTAAAACCAATCGGATCCCCGAAAAAGCAGCAGGTCAGAATCCCGAGCATGAACTGAAAAGCCCGGCTGGTCTTGAATGCCCTGTGAGAAAAGTAACGATGCAATACGGCCCCAACCGAAAAGACCATCGGCACATACATCCCCACAAAGACAGCCCAGTCCTGCCATCTGGTACCGGTATAAAAGAGCGTCAACGGCAGCAGATGTGCAATCACGATCCCGGCCGCGGGCGCCAGAACCTGCGCACGTGACCGAGTCTTCTTTGGCCTTGCCAGACGTCTGCCATCAATGGCTATCGGTGTTTCCATGACTTGAATTTCCGGGGCAGAAGGAAGTGGGCAGTTGGCAGTTTCCAGTTTCCAGTGATTATTCCTGTCCATGTTGTTCCTTTTAGTTATGGCGTGACTATTTATTAACTGGGTTGAGAAGGTGCGGAGGTTAATCGTTTGACAAATTTTGGGTTTCCAGCATATTCTGGGGGGCCGCGGGGGGGGAGGGAGGGGGGGGGGGGGGGGGGGGGGGGGGGGGGGGGGGGGGGGGGGGGGGGGGGGGGGCGGGTGCTCCGCCGGGCCATGCTGGCGGGGGGGGGGTCAGGACAAGCAGCAATTTGATCATTGTCTGCGTAACATCAGTTATTAACTGACAACTAATCAGATAACTGGAAACTGCCCCCTGCCATCTGACTAATGCCATCTGCCTACTGCCATCTGCCTGCTGCCTGCTGGAAACTACTTATTTGAGTTTCTCCGCCAATTCTTTAAAGACGTCCCTGTTCTTATCTATCATATCGAGAACGACTTCCTGCAGGTCCGAAATATTATCGGGGTCAACATCATCTGTCCCATCGTTATTCTGGTTCAATTGAACCTGAAACCGATAGTAGTGCCTCTCGGCATCAACCTGTCCATAGAGTGGAACCATTTCACCCGGAGGGCGATTGAGCGCCTGGACAATCTCTTTTGTGGAAGTTTCGACGAGATGGCTGTTACCGTCGAAGAGCACGTCAGCGATCCTGGTCGCCCAGGCCAGAAGCCCCCAGTTTTTGGCTTTCTTATAAAGTAACGGGGCTTCGTAACTCCCGGTGCCAAGCGTCACAACAAGATACCGGGCATATTCGCCGCCCTGTCTGATGGCTTCCGCCAGTGCGAGGGCTGCCGGATTATTCGCCACCAGCCCGCCGTCGATCAGTTTGAGTGTGCGGTTGCCGTTGACGTTATGGATTTCGACTGCAGGGAAGATGGTCGGCGCGGCCGTCGTCGATCTGGCGACATCAGTCAAATAAAAATCCCAATCGGCATTTTCGCGCGCCGTGCATCGTTGAAAATAGAAGGCTTCGCGCCGTTCTATCTCGTAGCCGGTGATCAGCACATCAGTCAGAACTTCGCTCAGTTTATGAGCTTGATTTTTATTGAGGTATGTTTCAAAAGTTGAAAGAACCGAGCTTTCCGGATATTTGGGTCGCAGCCAGCCGTTCAATGACAGGATAGCGCGCAGGCGGGAGCGGTGAAAGATATCTTTCGCATGATTGACGTACAGATCGACGATATCCTGACCGGAATAGAGCGCCCTGCCGTCCTGCCCCGGTTTTGTCAGCAGCAGCGTGAGAAACCCTCCCGTCGATGTGCCTGCTATCAGATCGAACTGTTCGGCCATCGACTTCCCGGTCAGTTTCTCCAGTTCGCGAATCATCATCGCGGGGATGATGCCCCTGACCCCGCCGCCATCGATCGCAAGAATCCTGTATGTCTTCAAGGTATGGATCCTCCCCCGCCTCGACGCGGTTGAACAACGCCGCCTGTCCAGGCCCCTTATGACTCCAATTGTTGGTGTGGAATGAAAATAAATAAAAGGCGGATGCCCGACTCGGCCCTCAGATCGAGAGCCCCATCCGCTTGAGCAGATCCTGATACCTCGGATCGGCTTTAAGCGGTTCATAGATCGGATCGATCATGATCCAGATCATGAGGCTGCACCTCTCCTCGTATCCCTTCTCCAGACATTCGATGGCCTTGTCGTGATCGCCGAGCGCAAGATGGATCTCGGCGAGCTTGATGGACGGCACGTAATGCTCGCCGGCCATCTGGTCAAGCTGAGCCTGCAATTTCTGCATCTCCTCGACCTTACCGAATGCGGCATGGCAATAAGCAAGCGATCCGATCGAGACCGGGCTGCTGCTCAGAATATCTCTGGTCTTTTCGAACTCGTCCACCGCGTCATCAAAATTGCCTGTCATAACAAATGATTTAGCCAGGTAATAGTGGGCGATCGGGAAATCGGGCGCCAGAGTGACCGTCTCCTTCAGCTCTTCGATGGCTGCGTCATATTTCTTCTGATAATAGAGCGTCGCTCCGACGACAGTGTTGATCGCAGCATTGAGCGGATCAAGTTCTCTTGCCTTTTGAGCCTTCCTGAGCGCATCTTCGAGCCTGCCTGTCGGAACAAGGTTGAAAAGCGCGTGCCACATAAATGAGTTCGCATAACTCGGATTCAGTTCCTGCGCCCTGCGGAAATAGTTGTCGCCCTTGACCCATTCAAAATCGAAGACGCTGCTGATCATTCCCAGCGTGCAATAGGCCTCGGCCAGTCTGTCGTCCAGCGCGATCGCCTTCATCGCCGCTTCCCTGCCGAGCGGCATGACCTTGCGCGCATCCATGAGCCCGTAATATCCCGGCACGATGTAACAATCTGCAATGCCGGCGTATGCCGGGGCATAGTCAGGATCCTCTGCGAGCGCCTCCTGAAAATACTTCATCGCTATGCGGACTGAACTGGCAACCCGCTTGTTCCAGTAATGACGGCCTCTCAGATAAAGGTGATAGGCCTCGATGTTATCGGTGTACCGGCGAATGAGCTGGTTCTTCTGCTCGCCGACCAGCTTGATCTTGAGCGCCTGCACGATGGCGCGCGAAATCTCGTCCTGGATGTCGAAGACATCCTTCATTTCGCAATCGTAGCGCTCTGACCAGATCTGATAACCATCGGCGACATTGACCAGCCTCGCTGCAATGCGCAGTCTATTGCCGGCCTGTCGCACGCTGCCTTCGAGCACTACGCTGACATGAAGTTTTTCTCCCACTTCACGCAAATCATAGTTTTTGTCATTGAACTGAAAGGCCGAACTGCGCGAGACGACGCTCAATCCATCGACCTGAGAAAGCGCATTGATCACCTCTTCGGCCATGCCTTCGCAGAAATAGTCCTGGTCCTTTTGCGGACTCATATCGGCAAAAGGCAGAACCGCGATCGCTTTTTTGACCGGTGGTCGGAATTTTCGCTCTCCCGTGAAAAATCCCGATGAGGTGCCTGTACTCTGCATATCCCTTGCCAGATCAAGCAGATCATCACGCAGTTCCTGAGCAGTCTGGTATCGCTCCTCGCGTTTCTTGGCCAGCAGCTTGAGGACGATGTATTCAACCTCCGGCGGAACCGACTTGTTATGCAGCGAGATCGGATCCGGATTGCGCGTCAGAATGGCCGAAAGCGTGGCCACGGAATTCTCGGAGTTGAACGGTCGGATGCCGGTCAGCATCTCGTAAAAAACGACTCCGAGGCTGAAGAGGTCCGTCCGGGCATCAAGCTGTTCGCCGCTTGCCTGCTCCGGCGACATATATGAGACCGTCCCGACGATCTTGCCCGGAGCAGTCAGATGTTGCAATGTCTGTTCCTGGCTCTCGTCGGAAGCGCCTCCGGCGCCTCCTGTAGAAGATATCCTGGCCAGACCGAAATCGAGCAGTTTGGTCTGTCCGCGAGGAGTGATCATGATGTTGTGCGGTTTGATATCGCGATGGATGATTCCGCAGTTGTGCGCTTCACTCAGCGCGTCGGCGACCTGTGAGATATAGGTCAGGACCTCATGAACATCGAGTGGCCCTTTCGCGATCCGTCCGGCCAGAGTCTCACCCTCTATGAACTGCATTGCAATATAGAGGATGTCTCCGTCGCGACCGATCTCATATACGGCACATATGTTCGGATGATCAAGTCGAGCAGCCGCCTGGGCCTCGATGAAGAACCGGCGTTGTGCAACCTCGCCGCCGCTCAACTGCCCGACATTCATAAACTTGATCGCGACCTCACGCCCCAGCATCAGATCTTCGCATCGAAAGACCTCGCCCATTCCTCCGGATCCCAGTCGTGACAGGACCTGATAATGGCCGATCTTCTTTCCGATTACCGATTCGATCTGCTGCGTGGCTGATTCGTCAAATCCCAGTTCAAAGGCGGGCTTGTCAAGGAAACTTCCGGCCCCTTCATTGGACGAAAGCAATGCCACAACCTCGTCGCGCAGGGTCTTATCTCCCTGGCAGGCTCTGTCAAGGAAGGCATCTCGATATTCCGGCTTCAACTTCAGAGCTTCATTGTACAGCTCTTCAATCTGCCTGTATTGTTGAGGGGTCATGGGCATATTGAAATTCTTATTCTCTGAATCTGACTCTTATTTATAGCGTTGAATCACGAATCTGGCAAATGAAGACAGTTAAAAAGTTGAAAGTTGAAAGTTGAAAGTAAAAAGTATTATCTCACTGATGTTACGCATCGATAATATTCGAAAATGATTTTGACCCGCGAGGGGTCATAGGTGTAGCCGGGTGTAGCGAGGCCTCAGGCGAGCGAAGCGGTTTCGCGCCCAATCTCGCCCGCGAAGTGGGCGGTTCGTCCATGAGCCCGATCTCGTTTAAGGCGCCCACTTGCGGGCTGGTCCGGGCCCAGGGTTCCGCTCTGCGGCCTCGCTTACCCTGGGCTCAGCACCTGCTTCGCGGCCGGCGGAAGTTTTTATGGACTCGTCAAAACAATCGTGCGAAATTTATTGCGTAACATCAGTTATCTCAATAAAAGCGCAAAACATTCATTACGCTGGAACCTAAGTTTTTTAAGATTTTCAACGCCAAGGACACCAAGTTGGCCAAGAGATTATAAGAAGTGATGATTCGCTGTAATATCCATTTCGCCAAAAGCACAATCAATTATGCTGATCACATTATTCTCAATTAAATCACTTGGCTGTCCTGGCGTCCTTGGCGTTGAAAATCTTAAAAAACTTAGGTTACAGAGTATTCATGATGTATCAGGATCAACTTTCAACTTTTAACTTTCAACTTTCATCGAGAGGACACGTCAATGAAACACTCCGAAGCGTTCGATAATCTGTGCAATGAGGCGAAGAGCAGGATCAGGGAGATCACGATCGAGGAAGTGAAACAGAAACAGGAAGCAGGAGAAAGTTTTCTGTTTCTGGATATCCGTGAAGACCACGAATGGATGCAGGGACGGGCTGCGGGGGCGACACATCTCGGTCGCGGGATTCTGGAACGGGACATTCACAATCTGGCCGAGAATCAGGAAGCAGAGATAGTGCTCTATTGCGGCGGCGGTTACCGGTCGGCACTGTCCGCGGACAATCTGCAGAAGATGGGTTATCGAAACGTTTTCTCGATGGCCGGCGGAATCAGATCATGGCGCGAAGCAGGCTACCCCGTCGAGCAGTAATATCTCCCGGAACCACCCTCAACGGAACCACGCGCGTCAGCAAGTGGCAACATCAGAAGAGTGCAACCTTGACCGAGAGATACTTCTTCGGGTTCTGCCGGAAATCATAGAGCAGCTTGGTTATTTCGGCAGACATCGTGTTGACGTTGTTGTAGAGCTTCTCATCCCTGAGCAGCATGCCTGCCGACCCTTCGCCGCGTTCGAGGCGATCGGCAATGACTTTGAGTTTTTCGATCGTATCACGAGTATCGGCGTAGAGTTTTTCATCGTTGACGAGCTTGCCGAGATTGCCTTCTCCGCGTTCGATCCTGGCCATTGTCCGTTCGAGGCGCGTAGAGGTTTCATCGAGCTTGCCGATCAGTGAATTGGCGCGATTGTAAAGCTCCTCGTCCTTGATCAGTTTGCCGAGGGTGCCTTTGCCTGAATCGATCTGGCTCGAAACCTGGTCCGAGATTTTGCGCAGCTCGGCAACGGTCTCAACGGCCTGGGTGTAGAGTGTCGGGTCGTTGATCAGCTTGCCTGCCGTTCCTTCGCCTTCCCTGATCGATTTGAGCAGATTCTCGGCCTGGCGAACGCTCCGATCAAGATCGATATAGAAGGCTTCGTCATTGAGAAATCTTCCCATCGTCCCCTTGCCCGAGCGCAGGTTGCCGGTCATGAACTTGATGTCCTCAGAAATCACATTGAGGTTGGTGACGGCCGTCTGAGCCGCATTGAGAATGTCTCCGACGCTCTTCTGTTCGCGGCTCTTGATGAAATCATTGTCACGGATCGGTTTGCCATTGATCGTGCCCGGGGTGATGTCGATGACGTTATCGCCGAGCACTCCCGCGCTCTTCAGGACGGCCTCTGAATCGCTGCGAATTCGTTCGATGGCCGGACGACCATCCAGCTTGCCGTCAATCTCCATGTGGATTTCCACGTTATTCTGCGCGGTCGCTTCGCTCGGGATCTGGTCGGCGAAGATCAGATCGCGCACGCTGCCGACCTTCTTGCCCGAAAGACGCACTTCAGCCCCGTTGCGAAGCCCGTCAACACTGGCCATTTTCGTACGCACGATCGTGGTCCGCGACAGTCCGGGGATCTTGATGTCACCACTCACAGTGAAGATGACAAAGATCAGGATCGCGATACTGAGCAGAACCAGAATACCCACGCGCAGCTCGGATAACCCATGTTGCTTGCTCTGCGGCATAAACCCTCCAGGAACTCAATGCCGGACACTTGTCAAATACATTCCGGCGAATCACTTTAAGAAATTATATCAAGCCAGGAACTTGCGAATATAGGGATTGTCTTCCAGTCGCATCTCTTCGTCGGTCCCGCTGAAAATGATATCCCCATCCTTAAGCATAATGAACTTTGTATTGATGAGACAAAGCCTGTCTCCCTCGTGCTCGAAGATCAGATTGCCGGCATCATCTCTGATGACATACTCATTTGCCAGAACCTCCATGTCCTGCAGTCTGTGTGTCACGAAGATCGATGAGACCTCTTCAAGGTCCCGCAATTTAAGAGCCAGCTCGCAGATCGTTCGAGCAGTGATTGGATCGAGCCCCGCCGTCGGTTCATCGTACAGGATGATCTTCGGATTTCCGACCAGCGCGCGCGCGATGCCGACCCGCCGGCGCATTCCGCCGGAAAGCTCATTGGGCATCTTCTCGACTGCGTCCTCGAGATCGACGAATCTGAGCATTCGCATGACGACCGATTCGATGGTCGATTCGGGAACCTTCTGTTCGCGCAGCCGGTAGGCTACATTGTCGTATACGGGCAGGCTGTCGAAGAGCGCGCCCTCCTGAAAAACCATGCCGATCTTGCTGCGAACCGTCATCATCTGCTCTTCGTTGTAATCCGTAACGTCTTCACCGTCAACCAGAATGCGCCCCGAATCGGGTTTGAGAAGACCCAGAACCAGCCGCAGGAGAGTCGATTTGCCTGTTCCCGATCCGCCCATGACGATCTTTGACTCCCCGTATCGAACCTGCAAACTGACGCGGTTGAGAACCACGCGGTCGCCGAAGGCCAGTGATACATCCTGGAACTCAATGGCATTGAAATTTTTCGTCATATACGCGCTTATGCGGCTGGTCGATTATCAGGGCTCCAGCAGCAGTGAGATGATAAGTTTTGAAAGCAGGAAATCGACTGCGATGACCATGATCGAAGAGGCAACCACCGATTGAGTGGTCGAACGTCCGACTCCGACCGTGCCGCCGGTCGTGCTCAGTCCCTTGTAACAACCGATGCACGCGATCACGAAACCGAAGACCGTCGGCTTGATGAGTCCGCCGATGATCTCGTTGTAATCGACGGCCTCGCGCGCCGAGGCGAGATAGACCGACGCCGGCTGGTGAAGGAGAGTGATCGATATGAGCAGCCCTCCGAGCACGCCGACGAAATCGCAGATGACCGTCAAAGCCGGCGCCGTGGCGACCAGAGCGAGTATGCGCGGCGTGACCAGTTTTTTGATCGGATCGGTCCCGAGCGCGCGCATGGCGTCGATCTGTTCGCTGACGAGCATCGAACCAAGTTCGGCGGCGATGCCCGATCCGACACGGCCGGCCAGCATGAGACATGTCAGCACCGGGCCCAGTTCGCGAATCAGACTCGTCGTCACCAGCTGGCCCGTCACGCTCTGCACGCCGAATTTCTGCAGCGTGTTGGCAGAGTTGAGCGCGAGCACCATCCCCGTAAATGTGCCTGTCAGGAGGATGATGACCAGGCTTCCGAAACCCAGGTTATCCATTTGCCTGATCGTTTCGCCCCAGTACCGCGGGCGACGGGTCAGACCGCGCACCACTCGCCAGATGAGCAGTGTCAGTTCCTGTACTTGAATTATTATTTGGGTGATCAGATTCATCAGATGAAGTCTGCCGGTTTGTGTATCGGTTTTTTCATCCATCCGACGCAGGTGAATCAGTCGGAGCGGTTTTCTTCGTCGTCCACAACGGCCGACTTTTGACGGCCTATGATGCTGTTTTTACCGACCAAGGTCAAGATGCCGCGTCAGTCGCCATAAGAGCGCATCTCGTCCGAAAAATGAATTCGCTCATCGACCGGCGGCGGCGGCCGGCGCATTCAACGCCGCGCGGCTACCGGCGTCGCCAAAAGAGCCACCTCGCGCTGAAGTTTTTTTGCCTGCGGGAGTTCGGCCAGTGCCGTCATGGCCTGCGAATCGCTCTCGATCAGAAACTGCTCGGCAGCCTCTATCCCCTGATCCGCCGTGATGACCTCCGCTCGAATGCGCCGGCTGACATATTCAAGATTGCGCTGGACCAATTGATCCCGTACGTTGAGTTCCGGGTGATCTCGCAGAAACTGACGAAACGCCTGGATGACTTCATCCTTCATATATAGTTCGTTGCGCCTCGGACGGGGAACCGACCCCATTGAAGCGGAATGAAAATGGGCAAGCGTCGGGATTTGACCGACGACCAGATTGCGCGCGAACTCAAAACAGGCATCCCTCAGCTGAATGTTCTCTTCGGGTAACTTGACCAGCTTGTCCGGAACAATTCCGCCACCTGTAACCAGTTGCTCGCCGTCCAGCTGACGTGGCGCATAGAAATAATCGTAGAAGCCGCGATTGTCATATGAACGCTGAATGGATCGCCCGCTCGGAGTGTAATACTTGGCAGTGGTGAGCGTCAGCCCAGTCCCCCCTCGCAGACGAAAGACGGTCTGAACCAGGCCCTTGCCGAAGCTCTCCTCACCGACGATCCAGGCCCGACGCAGATCCTGCATCGCCCCAGCCACTATCTCAGAGGCCGAGGCGGTTTCTCCGTTGATCAGAAGAACCATCGGCAACGTCTCAGGCAATGCGTTATCCGATCGATAGACCTGATCGGTTCTTCTGCCGGCTCGACCGCGCACCGAAACTATCTCAACCCCGCGCGGCAGAAACATCTCGCAGACCTGAATCGCCTGTTTGAATAATCCACCTGGATTCCGCCGCAGATCCAGCAACAATGATTCCATACCCTGATTTTTGAGATCCTCGATCGCCCCGCTCAATTCTTCGCTCGTCTCCTGGTTGAATCCGCCTGTCAGACCAATGTAGCCAATCCCCGGACGCAACAGAAATGTGTTGCGAACAGATGGGAACGGAACCTCATCTCGCCTGATGACGACCGTCAATGGCGTGGCTTCACCTGCGCGCTCGACAGTGATGTCGACCGTCGTCCCTCGTTCGCCTCGAACGTGCTTGAGAGCATCAGCCTGAGTCCAGTTCTCCGTCGGGACACCGTCAACCGCGATAATCGCGTCGCCATACCTCAACCCGGCGCGGGCCGCCGGCATATCCCGGCTTACTCCGATGACATAGATCCGCCCGTTGCGTATATTGACCGTCACTCCAATCCCGTAAAACCGGCTGCTCTGCTCATCCTGCATCTCGCTGAAATCACGCCTCCCGAAAAAGTTCGAATGCGGATCGAGCGTGTGCAACATCCTCACGATTGATGTCCTCGTCAACCGCTCCTTGTCGGGTGGCACCACATATCTCTCCTCCAGAGCCTGTATCGCCATCACATAATCCTTCACAATCCTGTCGTTCGCCATACTCCTGCCTGGCCGGCTCTGCTCGATCGGATCGCCATATATCCCTCCAAGTACCGCTCCTACCACCACTATGGCTATCATCATCGGCGGCACCGCCCCATGTGCCGTTGCCCATTCTCTGATTTTTGAGCTTATCCTATCGAATGCCATTCGAGAGCCATACCCTTGTCACAATCCTGATGACAGGACTCATCCTGTTGCAGATAAATGACTTCTTTATCTTAATCTGCCATTCATCCTTCATCATAGCCGATTAACGCCCGGACTCCAACCCGCTTCACCTCTTCATTCCGCAACTCTCTTGATCATTATTTTTTCGCATAATGCATTTTTCAGATTGACAACCAGGTTGATAAAGCGTATATATCTGACCGGTCGGTCGGAATTATATAATGACAGTGAAGAGCAGCAAGGAAGACCAGAAGAGCAATGGCAGCGAAACAATTCGTACAGGAATATGAGGACCAACGCCGGGAAGAGCTGATCAAAGCTACCTATTACGAAGTGGCGGAGAAGGGGTATTCGGCCGTCACGCTGCAGGACATTGCGAAACGGGCCGGGGTCAGCAAGGGCTCGACGCTCTATTATTTCGCGACGAAGGAAGAGCTCTTTCTGGGGGCGCTCGAATGGATGGTGGAACGGGTCCATGCGCGAATCGGCGAGGCGGTGGCGGCCGTCGATGATCCGATCGAGAAGGTCAAAACTGTAATCCACACGATCTTCCACAGCGCGCAGGAGAGCAGGCAGTTCTTCCTCGCCTACTCCGATTTCGTCAGCATCGGCACGCGCAATAAGCGGTTTCATGATCTCAACGCGCGATTTTATGCCGGATGCTGCGGGACAGACAGAATGATCATCGAACAGGGCATAGCAGCAGGGGCCTTTCGCCGGATCGATATCGATGATGCCAGTTCGATGGTTCGGGCCCTGGTCGACGGCCTTATGCTGCAGTGGTTTTTCTCATCCGATGGCACCTTCGATGATTACCGGCGCCGCTGCGAACGCGTCATCCTGGATTACCTGACCGGGGGCACATACAACAATCACGATATAGATGATTGGATCGAGCAGGATACCTGATTCAGGTTTTTTTGATGGGGCCGATTGACTGCCTGGTCAGTCAATCATGTATCTTACAGGCAGGCTGCCTGTGCTTATAAAACAACAAATCCGAGGGAGGGATTAATTAAATGAAGAGCAGAATGAACGGACGCACGATATTCTTAACCATGGCGCTGGTCTTGATCTTCGCCATAGGCGCGGTTGCACAATCGACTGTTTCACAGAAGGTCACCTTCCTTGTGGATGGAAAGATCGGAACAGAGATGGTCAAGAAGGGGACGTACAAGGTCAACTACACCGATGCGGAGACCGGGACGATCGAGATCAAGGTTGGGAGCAAGGTGCTGGCAATTCCCTTCACCAAACGTCAGAACGACATCGAATCGAACTCTGATCGGGTGACATACAAGCAGCAAGACGATGGTTCACGGACAATTGCGACGATCACGCCTCGCGGCAAGAACTTCACGCTGGTTCTTGCCGGGTCTGAGACAGCTGTGGTCATCAAGAAGTAATTCCGGCGGAACTGATACCTTTCACAATTTTGTACTGGCGGAAAACCTGGAGGGCCCACATTTAACGATGCGGGCCCTATTTTTTCTTTCCGGCGCCTGAAATGGCGAGATCGGTGGCGGAGGGGATGCCCGGAATGCTGCGGGCGGCGCGAACGGCGCGCATGACGGCCCTCGCGACTGCTTCGGCGCCGAGCGCTCCAATGAGGGTCACATTCGGCGACCAGCTCGAGCGTCCGGTTGCGAGAGCGAAGATGGTGTCGCCGTCGTAAGCTGTATGCACAGGATTGATGGTTCTGGCGAGGCCGTCGTGAGCCATTTGAGCGACCTTGCCTGCCTGTGCCTTGTCGAGAACGGCGTCGGTGGCAACAACTCCGATAGTTGTGGCCATACCGCCGAGTGAAGCCGGCAAATTGTCACCGCGAAGGATGGAATTGATTGTCCCGGTCATTGAATGTCCGTCAATCGAGCGCAGACCTGCGAGGACGGCTCCGGAAGAAGGATCGATCACATCGCCGACGGCATTGACGGCGATGATCGCGCCGACTGTCAGAGACAGACCGTTCTCCGGATTCCGGATGGTTATGGCAGCGGTCCCGATGCCGCCTTTCATGGAGCGACCGAGCCCGAATAGCTTTCCGACCGTTGCGCCGGCGCCGGCGCCGGCGTTGCCCTCGGCGGGCAGTTTGTTCGAGGCTGCCTTGCAGGCGCTGTAGCCGGCCGCAGCATCGGGTCGGATTTTAGGGTTTCCGATTCCGAGATCATAAAGGATCGCAGCCGGGACGATTGGAACTCGCCCGGCCCCGGTGGGAAAGCCGATGCCCTTCTCTTCAAGATATTTCATGACGCCAGTTGCGGCATCGAGTCCGAACGCGCTTCCGCCAGAAAGCAGGACGGCGTGGACCTGCTGAACCAGATTCAGGGGATTGAGCAGATCGGTCTCACGGGTGCCGGGCGAAGCGCCGCGAACATCGACTCCGCCGACGGCGCCGTCTTCTGCGATGACGACAGTACAACCTGTCGGCCTGCTGGCGTATGTGTGATGACCGACCATAATGCCTAAAACGTCCGTGATCGATGTCCGGTCTTCCGCCAGATTGTAGTCCGTGATCGACCCTTCCGTGCTCGTTCCGCCAAGGGCTGAAAATGCGGCAACTCCAAAAGATGCCCTCAACAGATCGCGACGTGAAGGACCGATTCCGTGCTGACTGCTTTTGCCGCCGCTATTCATGAAAATGTGTCGCCTCATCCATCCGCGCACGACCGGCACACGGCCGGCTCTAGTAGACCGTTCAGCCACGACCTTCCCAGCCGATCTGTTTCAGTTTGTTGTTCTCGACGATCGTCGGAACCGTCGGGTCATTGTCGTTGAAGCTGAACATCTCACGGCGATACGCTGGGTCATCCTGCGCGTTGCGCTCCTCGAAAGGAATCCCCTGATCAGCATACCAGGCCTTCGCCCTCGCGCAGTATGGACAACCGGGTTTGGTGTAGATAACAGTATTTGACATATTGCGAGAAACCTTTTCAGAGGCGGATCGCTCCGCCTGACAATAGGTCGACTTCCTCCTATCTCTGATCGATGGGCACGTACTTGAGATCCATGTGACCGGTGTACTCCGAGCGCGGACGAATCAGCTTGTTGTTGGCGTATTGCTCGAGCACGTGAGCCGACCAGCCGGAAATACGGCTGATCGCGAAGATCGGCGTGTAGAGATCCATCGGAATGCCGAGCATGTAATATGTCGAAGCGGAGTAGAAATCGACATTGGCGCGAATCGCCTTCTGCTTCTTCTCCATCTCTCCGACGACGATCTCTTCGATTCGATGCGACATGTCGAACCACTTCGTATCGCCCTGACGTTTGCCGATCTCTTCAGACATGCGACGGAGGTGCGTCGCGCGCGGGTCCTCGGTCCGATAGACCGCATGCCCGATGCCCATGATCTTTCCGTGCGATTCAAGCGTGGCGTGAACATACTGGTCGACTTTATCGAGCGATCCGATTTCGAGCAGCATCTTCATAACCTGCTCATTGGCGCCGCCGTGGAGCGGCCCTGAAAGCGCGCCGATGGCAGAGGTGATCGCGGCATACATATCGGCCAGTGTGCCCGCCGTGACACGGGCGGCGAAGGTCGAGGCATTAAATTCGTGGTCAGCGTGCAGAATCAGTGCGATGTCAAAAGCCTGCGCTTCGACATCCAGAGGCTCCTTGCCGTTCATCATGTAGAGGAAATTGGCGGCATGCGAGAGCTCCGGTTTCGGATCGAGCGGCTCGTTGCCATTGCGAATCCGCTGAATCGCCGCGACTATCGTGGCGATCTGCGCAGTCAGCCGGACGGCTTTTCTCCTGCTCGCTTCAAGTGAATTGTCGCCGCGATCCGGATCGTAAAATGAGAGCGCCGAAACGGCCGTTCTCAAGGCCGACATCGGAACGACATCGCGCGGGAAGGCCTTCATCATCGTGATCACCTCACCCGGCAGTTTGCGGTTCGCTACAAGCGTGGCGTTCAAATCGTCCAACTCACTCCGATTCGGAAGTCGCCCGTTCCAGAGCAGATAGACCACCTCCTCGAATGTGGAATTCTGGGCGAGCTGGTGAATATTGTAGCCGTCATACACTAGTATCCCTTTATCACCATCTATGTAACAGATGCGGCTTGGAGAAGCGACGACATCTCGCAGACCTGCTGCTGATGTGGATTCTGGTTTAGTCATGGTCGTTAATCCTTGTTTTATTCGTTACTTTCTTATCAATTACTGCAATGATGCTGCTATGGTTTTTTGTGACTGTCAAAATTCCGAAAATATTCTACCACCCGCAACAGACTAGCTGCTGAATATTCGAAAATTTTCCTGAAAATTTCGCTTATTTGTTCGGTAAACAAAGATAACAAACGGCGTTTGAGGCTGTCAAAAGGCAGGGGGTCGAAAAAGGAAAAAGCCGTGAGACCGCCGACAGCCTGATCGGACAGGCTTCGAAGCGGATCATCACGGCCTGGCTGGCCTGGATTCGAGATCAGTTGCCGTTCAGTTTTCAGGCCTTGGGTTTGGGCGGAGCCAGAACGGTTGCGACGACCTGCGAATCAAAACCACAGCGGGCATGTGAGCCATCGCAAAATGGTTTGTTGTTGCTCTGACCGCAGCGGCAGAGCCCGATCACGGTCCTGCCCGCCAGATCATACACGTTGCCGGCTGCATCATAGATCTCGAATTCGCCCTCGATGCGCAGCGAGCCATTATTGTTGACGATGATTTTTGTTGACATAGATCCCCTGAAAGTAAAAAAGTAGAAAGACAACCTCTTTGTACTTTCTACTTTCTACTCTTATTTGCCCTTCTTTGAGGCCTTGATCGGATTGATCGGGCGCGGTGCGCGCTCCTTTGCCATCTGTTCGGCGTAAGCCTGGCAGTCGTGATTATCGGACTTCTCCTTCATCCATGCGTCTACGTCAATCGTATGATGAATCGTGGCGAAGACCGGGAATTTGTGATTGCACTTCTGGCAGAAGATGGTGTATCGCTTGACAGTTGCCATTGTCTCTACTCCGTTCTACATTATTTTATGATTAAAGACGTTGCCGATCGAAGAGCTGAAGCCATTCGAATCCGCATCACGCCACGCCTTGAGGACAGTGACGAACCCGGTCTTGCCGGGAAAAGGGGAGAGTATACCTCAAAATCGACATCAATTCCCAGCGCATTCGCGAATTTTCGAAAAATGATTGTAACTGCTGAATGGGGCTCAGGGCCGGCCGATGAGGATCCAGCGCTGTTCATCCTGTGAACGAAGAACGGCATCGATGACTTCCTGGCAATGGAGGCCGTCATTGAATGTGGCGGCGTGAGCGATTTCAGTCCGCTCTTCGCGCAGCGCCTGAACGGTCTCGCGGGCGAGATGATAGAAGGATCGCGCCCAGATATTATCAGGGACGATGGCGATCTCGCGGGCGCGGTCGGTGAGCGTCATATCCTCGAACTGATGATTGAAGCCGGCGGCGCCGATAAGAGTCTCTTCTCCGTCCAGAACCAGGGTCCCCTTGCTGCCGACGGCCGTGATCTGGTTCTTTCCGCCGCTGGTAAAGAGCGCTGAGAGCAGGACGACTCCGTGCATCGACCTTCCGTCGTGTGGAGTGAATCTGACCAGAAAGGCCGCATAATCATCGGTTTCGTTCGGCCGCATTTCACTGGTGACGGGATCCTTGCGTTCGGGCACCATGGTCGCGACGGTACTGCAGACAGCCTCGATATCTCCGAACATCCAGCGGAGGGCATCGATTGCATGCGAACCCAGGGCTCCGAGCAGGCCGCCTCCGGCAGACTTTTGAGACCACCAGTTCCAGGGTCGCTGTGTCGAGTGGCGAAATCCGGACGAAATGATCACATTGACGTGGTAGATATCACCCAGAAACCCGCCATCGACCAGCTCCTTCATTCTGCGCCATGTCGGGTTGAAGCGCAGTTCGTGATCGATGATCGCCAGCTGGTCAGGACGTGACGCGGCCAGTTCAGCCATCTCGCGAGCCTGATCGGCGTTCATCGCCATCGGCTTCTCGCAGATAACGTGCTTTCCGGTCTCGAGAGCGGCCAGGGCGATCTCGTAATGAAGGTGCGGCGGAGTAGAAACGACGACGAGAGAGACATCCTCTATCGCCAGCAGCTCATGGTAGTCCTGGCAGGCATGCTCGATATTCAGGTCGGCGGCGACGCTTTGGGCATTGCTGAAATTTCCGCTGCAAACGGCAACGAGTTCAGCTCCCTCGCACACGCTAAAGGCCGGCGCCTGAGTGCTCCGGGCGAAACCAGTCCCAATCAACCCGATCCCGATCTTATCGTCCTTGATCATTCACTAATCACCTTGCTATTCACCAATATTCATACGAATTGTCACCGGAGCATCACCGATCATTTTAACATCGGTTTTTTCGAAATCGGAACCCCTCGCCCCCAATGCCGGCAACAATTTAGCATTTCAGATACCCAAAATCACTCTTCGGAAGAACGTATTCAGGACTTACGCAGAATCCTGGGAGCGCAGGCTTCCAGCCTGCATGATTTCCGTTCTTAGCTATAAAAAGCAGGCTGGAAGCCTGCGCTCCCAGGATTCTGCGTAAGTCCTGATACTCTGAGGTGCAGATCGGCCGCCAGTTTGATGGCCGCAATCATGCTTGACTGGTCAGCGATGCCTTTACCGGCAATGTCGAATGCGGTTCCGTGGTCGACCGATGTCCGGATGAAAGGCAATCCGAGAGTGAAATTGACCGCTTCGCCGAAAGAGACGCATTTGATCGGTATCAGGCCCTGGTCGTGGTAACACGAAATGACGATATCGAATTCGCCGCGGACGGCCCTGACGAAGACCGTATCTCCGGAATGGGGTCCACTCACTTCTATGTCATCGTGCAGCCGGCAGAGTTCGACAGCCGGTTGCATCTCAGTTGCTTCCTCGGTTCCGAAAAGCGACCCCTCGCCTCCGTGCGGATTGAGCGCCGCCAGGGCGATCCGGGGCCGGTCGAATCCGTATTTCTTCAATTCCCTGTCGACAAGGCGGATGAGGCGAATCAGATCGGATTTCCTGACATAATCGGGGACTCGCGCGAGCGGAATATGGGTCGTCAGTAATGCCACGCGCAGGCGCGGTGAGATGAAAGCCATGGCGAAATCGGTCGTGTCCGATAGATGCGCCAGGTATTCCGTGTGGCCGGGGAAGTTGCAGCCGGCCAATGACAGCGATTTCTTATTGATCGGCGCCGTCGCCATGGCATCGATCCGATGCGACAGGCAAAGGGCGACAGCCGATTCGATGTAATCCGCGGCGGCCCTCCCGCAGGCGGACTGCTCCATGCCCATCTCGACGGGGCCGTTTATATTTTTAAGATTATAGATAACCGGAAAAGAAGCATCTCGGGGGATATGCTCACCGGGATTGACGATGATGAATTCTCGGCAAAGGTCAAAGATTCGTGCCCAGTCAGCCAGATACTGTGCATCCCCGATCAAGACCGGGGTGCAGATGCTTAAAAGATCATCATCTCCAACGGCTTTAAGGGAGACTTCAGGACCGATTCCCGCCGGGTCTCCGATAGTGATGCCGATAAGCGGCCTTCGCTTCGCTTCACTGTTGCCGTCAGATCCTGCCATACCCGTCAATCATTTAATTCAAGGTGAGGTCTCATTGCGGAAGATGGTTATTCGTCATCATCGTTCGAATCGGACTCATCCTTGTACAGATATTTGATGTTGTGCTTGAGGATCAAAAGATTGGGCCCGTCCTCGCGATGGAGTTTGATGCTGTTCTTGTCATACCACTCGATCGTGCCGTTGATCTTTTCGTTATCCTGCAGGACGATGACCATTGGCGTGCGGGAATCCATCTGCTTCTTGTAATAGAAGCTTTCGGCATTGGTCTGCTCAGGCGGAATCTTCTTTTTCGGCTGAGCCGCGTGAGCGGACTCTCTCGATTGCGAAGACGACTGCTCACGATCTCTGTCGCGATCCCTGTCGCGGTCCCTGTCGCGGTCCCTGTCACGGTCCCGATCCCGCTCACGCGGTTCCGGCGCACGACGTTGAGGCGGCGTCTGCAGCTCCCTTTCTTTAACTTCCGCCAAAGTAGTTCGAATCAATTTTCTGTTCATGTTTTATTCTTCCTCCTCCGAGGCATACAAAATAGTCTGAGGGCAGTCTGACCAACTGCCCGGTCTTCGTGCAAGCATCAGTACTTCGTTCGTAATCGGATGCCGGAACCAATCTGTGTCGTTCTATGTCCGTGGACAGTAAAGGCAATCATCCAATGTGGAATCCTGTCTGGGATCGTATTACCAAATTGAGAAGAGGGTACCTGTTCCCAAATGTAACGCGGATAAGGAAGATCCCCCAAGAGATCTACGGAGGAACTTTGCGGTAATCAGCACCGGCATCCGGAGGCGATGCTTCAGCGATCACTACTCCATACTGTTACTCGATGGTGTCCCAATGCTAACTTATGAAATTCTTCTCCGCAAGGGAGAGGCGGCAGGAATGAAAAAACGCTCCGAAGCGGATGCGAACCGTCCTCGGAGCGTCTGGAAAACCGGGAGCGGGGATGTCTAATCGGCTTTTTTGCGGATGAATGTCGGGACATCGAGGTCTTCGGTATTGAGCCCCGCGCTGGTCCACCCACCCCGAGCCAGTTGGCCGGAGGCGGCTCCGACTTGAGACTGGCGATGCGGCAGGCTGTGAACGCTTGCGCTCTGTTCGAATCCGGTCGCGATGACGGTGATCTTCATCTCGTTCTGCATGCGCTCGTCGGGAACAGTTCCGAAGATGATATTGGCATCCGGATCTGCTGAATCGTGAATGACCTTCATGGCTTCATCGACTTCAAAGAGGGTCAGGTCCTGACCCCCTGTGATATTGACCAGAACTCCGCGCGCGCCGTTGATCGATGCTTCTTCCAGGAGAGGGCTTGAGATGGCCCGCTGAGTGGCGTCCATGGCGCGGTTGTCGCCGGTCGCCATTCCGGTGCCCATGAGCGCCATCCCCATGCCTTTCATGATCGAGCGAACATCGGCGAAATCAACGTTGATGAAGCCGGGGATCGTGATCAGATCGGAGATGCCCTGTACGGCCTGGCGAAGCACGTCGTCGGCCATCTTGAAAGCATCGCCGAGCGCCATGTTGCGATCGGCCGCCTGGAGCAGACGTTCGTTCGGAATCGTGATAAGGGTATCGACTACCGAGCGCAGTTCATCCATTCCAGCCTCAGCCTGGCGCAGACGATGGCGTCCCTCGAAGGGGAATGGTTTGGTCACGACAGCAACGGTCAGCGCATCGAGTTCAGCGGCGAGCGAGGCAATGATAGGCGCCGCGCCGGTGCCGGTTCCGCCACCGAGTCCGACTGTGACGAAGACCATATCTGCGTCTTCGAGCGCCTCGATGATCTTCTCTGTGTCCTCGAGTGCGGCTTCGCGACCGACGTCGGGGTTTGCGCCCGCGCCCAATCCCTTTGTCAGCCGCGCGCCGATCTGCAGTTTGACCGGAGCCTGCGACCGTTTGAGCGCCTGAAGATCGGTGTTGGCGACCATAAACTCGACGCCCTCGATCCGGGCATCGATCATCGTGATTGACGGCATTGCCGCCGCCGCCGCCGATCCCGATCACTTTGATCCGCGCTCCAGCCTTCGGGGGCTCGTCATCAAAGGTGAAGTTCAAGCCCGTACGATCTTCTGTTGACATTCTGCGCCTCCTTTATTGATTGCGTTTCCCGGAGCCCGGGATCGGCAAGCGCATCATCCTGTGGCGGATGCGCGATAATTAACAAAATAGTTAGAACATTCGATGAGGTCCCACACTCGATCGCACGCGGGATCTCATCTTCGAATTCCGAAGAAGGTTTTGACGCGCTCCTTGATTGGATGAGCGCTGGTTCTGCGACCCTGTCCGCGGCTGCTTCCGAGAGCCCCCTGCTCGCTGCGCAGCCCGTACAGGACGAGGCCTACAGCAGCTGAAAAGTCCGGTTGAGCTACCTCATTCATGAGGCCGCTCAAGCCTCCCGGCACGCCGATCCTGACCGGTGCATTGAAGACCTGTTCGGCGACCTCGACCATGCCATTGAGTTTGGCGCCGCCGCCTGTCAGAACGATTCCGCTTGAAAGCTGCCGGTCGAAACCGGCCCCGCGAATCTCTTCCTGAACGTGAGAGAGAATCTCTTCGGCGCGCGGTTCGAGGATATCGCACAGGATCTGCCGCGAAACCGCCCGTGGAGCCCGTCCACCAACGCTCGGCACCTCGATCAGTTCCGAGGCCTCTTCAGGCGTGAGGAGCATCCTGAAAGCGCAGCCATCCCCGCATTTGATTCGCTCGGCTTCGGGGATCGGCGTTCTCAGACCGACCGCGATATCGTTGGTGAAATGGCTGCCTCCGATCTGAAAGACCGAGGTATGCCAGACAGAGCCGCGCTGATAGATCGCCAGGCTGGTCGTTTCGGCGCCGATGTTGACGACTGCGCTGCCGTATTCACGATCATCGTCTGTCAGAATCGCCTCCGACGCCGCCAGTTGCGAAAGGTAGACGTCGGCGACATGAAATCCGGCGCGATTGACGCTGGTGATGACATTCTGTTTGGCGGCCACCGGACTGGTCACGATGTGAACCGAGACCGAAAGACGTGAGCCAAGCATTCCCAGAGGGTCGTCTATTCCGTCCTGATCGTCGACGGTGTATTCCTGCGGCAGCACATCGGCCACTTCTCGCCCCGATGGGATCGAGATCGCACAGGCGGTATCGATCACCCGTTTGACGTCTTCGCGCGTAATCTCGCGGTGGCGTCCCGGCACAGCGATCATGCCCTGGCTGTTCTCGCCTTTGATGTGCGAACCCGCCAGGCCGACATAGACGTCATGGACAACCAGGCCGGACATCCGTTCAGCCGCTTCGACCGCGCGTTTGATCGATTCCACAGCGAGATCTGGTTTGCTGATTACGCCCTTGCGGAGCCCTCTCGATTCAGCTTCACCGACGCCGACGATCTCGACCTCCCCGTCGATCATCTCGGCAATGACCACCCGCACCGTGGCGGTGCCGATATCGATTCCGACTATCTGCGAATTTGTTTTTGGCATCTTAAAACCTCAAATCCACTCCACGCGATAAAACCCCTGGCGGATTTCTGTCTCTGGAGATCTTCATTCAAACAATCCGACAATCACTCTTTTGGGTTCGCTCGCATTGATGTATGCGATCTGCGCCCCGCTCAACAATTTCTCCGCATCGTCGATGCGCAGCACATTGAGCGCTTCGGCATCCTTGCGGCGAATAGCATCAAGCACATCCAGCGCTGAGTTGAGGCGCCGGCGATAATCCTCCTTGCCGAGGAAGACGGCTATCCCCGAGCCTTCCAGGACCACTCTCACTCCGCGGATGTCGTCAAAGATCACCTCGTCGATTCGGTTCGAGAGCTTCGGATGTCCCGCGTCCAGTTCACCGATCAGTTGCTGGTAGGTCAGCAGGCGCTGTCGATTGACATTCACGGCCGTGGGACCGGATTCAAGGAGCCCATTGATGATCGGCGGATAGGGGCGCGTCTTGAAAAGCGACTGCCCGCCGAACATCGATCCGTCGCGATCGACACAGACGATCTTGCCATCGCCCCGCCGGGCCAGCGATCGGTTCACGCTCTTTGACTTCGACCCTGATCATATCGGGGAGCATGCGTGTAACCTCGGCCTCGCGAATCAATTCAGTGTTCAAAATCAGGCGGCGTATCTCACTCAGATCGGCCCGCATGACGCTGCGCTCCGCGACAGAACTGACAATCCCTTTTATCTCATCATCCGACATGAGAACATTGCCTTCGACGATCACATCTCGCAGTCTGAAGAACCGCGAGCCGGAGAAGAAGTAATAGGTCACCAGCATCCCGCCGATGATGAAACCCAGGATGATGAGCACGCCGCCGATCCGTGTGATCTTGCGGGTGAAGATATCCGGACTGAGCACCGACGTCAGTTTGAACGCCCCTTCGAAGGGCAGTTCACGCTGGGCCTGTCCCTGCGCCTGACGGCGGGATACCGCGCGCGGACGGCGTGGTTCAGCCTTGCTCCGGGGCGCTCGATGCTTGCTCGTTCGGCGAGGATGATGTCGCGCGGCCAGATCACCCGGTGAGATCTGAACCTCCGATTCCTCACTCTCTTCTGGTTCCCGTTTTCGCGGTGACATACTTTGGTCTCACGACGTATTCATTGCGGCCAGGAATTCATCCCCGGCGCGCCAGATGTTTCCGGCGCCCAGCGTCAGGATCAAATCGCCGGGTCTGGATGTCGCCAGCAGAGCTTCACGACCCTGATCGACACTGCCAACATATCGAACATCGCGGTGTCCGAACTTCTCGATCGCTTCAGCCAGGGCTTCCGAAGTCACGCCCGGGATCGGATCTTCGCTGGCGGGATAGATATCGGCCAGCAGAACAATATCCGCGTCGTAAAAGGAGCGGGCGAAATCGTCGAGCAGGGCCGCCGTGCGCGTGAAACGATGCGGTTGAAAGAGCACAACCAGCCGCCGTCCGCTTGTCTTGGCCGCAGCCAGTGTGGCCCTGATCTCCGTCGGATGATGACCGTAATCGTCAACAACAAGGATGCCGCCGTCATCGCCCGCAATCTGCCCTTGATCTGAAACCGGCGCTCGGTTCCCCGAAACGATTCGAGCCCTTCGGCGATACGTTCGAAATCGATCTCCAGCTCGAGACCAACGGCCACGGCAGCCAGTGCGTTACAGACGTTATGCTCGCCCGGCACGTGCAGGGTGATGCGTCCCAGATCCTGCCCCTTGAGGCGAACCGAAAACTCCGAACTGAAATCATCGCGCGAGCTTTTGACATCGAACGCCGATATTTCCGCATGCGCACGCAGTCCGTATGTGATCACCCGGCGTTGAATCTGCGGAATGATCAGCTGCACGTTCGGATCGTCAAGGCAGATGATGACCGATCCGTAAAATGGGACCTTGTTGACGAACTGCACGAAATACGATCGGATTTCGTCGATATCCTTGTAAAAGTCGAGATGCTCGAGATCGATGTTGGTCACGACAGCGATGGTCGGCGAAAGCTTGAGAAAGCTCTTGTCGCTCTCATCGGCCTCGACGACCATGAAATCTCCGCGACCAAGTTTGGCATTGCTGCCGAGTGTATTTACGCGACCTCCGACGACGACCGTCGGATCGACACCGGCCCGATCGAGCACGCTTGCGACCATCGATGTCGTCGTCGTTTTACCGTGCGAGCCGGCGATCGCGATACCGTACTTGAGGCGCATCAGCTCAGCCAGCATCTCGGCACGCGGAATGACGGGGATCTGCCGCCGCACCGCTTCGACGACTTCAGGATTGTCCGGACGAACGGCCGTCGAAGTGACGACGACCTGGGCGCCCTCGACGTTCGAAGCATTGTGGCCTTCGAAAACGGTCGCTCGAGCCCTCCAGTCGCTCGATGATCATCGAGCGGCGGACATCGGACCCGGAGACGCGATACCCGAGGTTGAGCAGCACCTCGGCGATTCCGCTCATGCCGATCCCTCCGATCCCGATGAAATGAATGTGCTGATACTTCTTGAACATAAATTTAATCGTAATTGCCCAGTCCCTGGAAAACTTTACCAGCCACTTATCAGCCAGACTGCCGCATGACACGCCATGCCAGGTCGACGACAGAGGCCGCGGCATCGGGATGTCCCAGCCGCCGGCTTGATTCGGCCATGCGGAAGAGTTGAGCGCGATCGTTCGCCAGCCAGAGCAGTTCCCTGGCCAGCCGCTCAGGCGTCAGTTCAGCCTGCAGAATCATGCGTCCGGCCCCGGCGCGCTCGACTGCCTCTGCGTTCTTGCGCTGGTGATCGTCAGCCGCAAACGGAAACGGAATCATGAGCGCCGGCTTTCCGGCAGCCGCCAGTTCGGCGACCGTTGTGGCGCCTGCCCGGCTGATGACCAGATCGGCGAGCTCGAATTCCGACACCATATTTTCAATGAACGGCTTGACCTCGGCCTCGATCCCCATTTCGGCATAGGCCCGCGAACCTTCTCGAAATCGGCCTCTCCGGTCTGATGAGTGAATGAAAACCGGGCCAGATCCTCTTTGAGCAGGGTCAACGACCCGATCATCGCGTCGTTGATTGCGCGCGATCCCTGACTGCCGCCGGTGATCAGGATGTTAATCCGCTCACCCGGCTGACGGTCTCTGATCGAGAAAAATGCGGCGCGAACCGGATTCCCCGTGATTTCGGCCTTGTCTCTGAAGAAGACTTTCGCTTCTTCGAACGAGACAGCTGCTGCGCGAACGAACCGTCTGAGCACCCGATTGGTGAAACCCGGCAGAGCATTCTGCTCCGCGATCATGGTCGGAATCCCCATCAACGAAGCGACCAGGACGACCGGTCCTGAAGCGTAACCTCCGACGCCGATGACCAGATCCGGCCGCAGCTTTTTCATCAAAGAGCGAACTTTCAGGAAGCTGAGCGGCAGCCGGGCCAGTGATTTTATCCGACGCCAGGTTCCGACGCGCTTGAGTGCAGAGACCTCGATCAGCTCCAGTTCAAAACCTTCCCGCGGTACGATTCTTGTTTCCATCCCGCGCGCGGTTCCGATAAATACAACTTTCGTCCCGGGATCCTCCGTTTGAACTCCTGCGCAATCGCGATGCCCGGATAAATATGTCCGCCCGTCCCGCCCCCGGCGATGACGACCGAGTGCGCCCTTCACGGTTTCTCTGGCATCATCAGCCATCACGCAACTCCAGCGGACAAGGCCGCGTCCTTACACGGATTCAATCCTTGCCGGCAGTCTCGACCTGCTCGGAAATGTTGAGCAGAATACCGACCATCGCCAGCGCAACCACAAGCGATGATCCGCCCGCGCTCACAAACGGAAGCGTAATCCCCTTGGCGGCAGCAATTTGATGGCCGCGCTTATGTTGAAGAACGCCTGCAGGATCAATCCCGATGTCAGTCCGATCGCGATCAACTGGCCGAGCAAATCCGGCGCCCGGCGAGCAATCAATAATCCGCGCCAGAGGAAAAACCCGAAGGCCAGAATCAGTGTCGCCGCTCCGATCAGGCCAAGCTCTTCTGAAATCACTGCGAAGATGAAATCCGATTGCGGCGTCGGCAAAAACAGCAGCTTCTGTCTGCTCTGGCCAAATCCGAGCCCGTTGACTCCACCGGAACCGATCGCCGTCAGCGATTGCAGAATGTGATATCCCTTCCCCAGCGGATCCTTCTCCGGATCGATAAACGCTTGATACGATCACCGCCAGGCGACTTTGACGACCATGCAGATCGCCCCCGAGAATCATAGTCGGTGAAAGCTTGAAGAGATGTTTGAGCGGAACCCCGGCGGCAAACATCATCGCGACAAAGACCAGTCCGAGCATGAGCGTTGTGCCCAGATCGGGCTCGCGCAAAATGAGCACCGCCATCAGCCCCACGACCACGCTCGCGGCGCCACCGTCGCCCAGAAATCGTCGAGCTCGCCGTCCTGCTCGCGCTCCGACAGAAACCACGCCAGAAACAGGACCAGCCCGATCTTGACCAGTTCGCTCGGCTGCCCCGAAACGCCCTTGAAATGGATCCATCGATGCGCCCCGTTGATGGGCGCGAAGAGAAAGACGGCCAGCAGGAGGACGAAACAGACCCCCAGAAATCCATACACGAATTTCGGCTGGGCGTAGAAGTAATAATCGACGCGCCTGGCCGCGCCATTGCCATCAAACCGACCGTTGCCCAGATGATCTGACTGATGAGAAACCGGTGCGGGCTGCGTGAGGCGACCGATGCGCTGTAGACCATGACGATGCCGAAGACGACCAGCCCGATCGTGACCACCCCGAGCCACAGATCCCACTTCAGATCTTCCAATCTCTTTCAGCAGATTTTGCCTGACTGCCTGCGCCATTTCTTTCTACTTTCTACTTTTAACTTTTACCTTGTTTACCGCTTCCTTAAATACGCGGCCGCGATGTTCGTAACTGGTGAACATATCGAAACTTGCTTGCATGCCGGTGCGAGCAGCACAACATCGCCCGGAGAGCCCAGGCTTGACCCAAGCGCGACGGCCTCTTCCATCGACGCGGCGTGATGGAGCGGGCGCGTATTTTCGAGAGCGGCGCGGATCTTGCCGCCGCGGCGCCGATCGTAGAATCACTTCGCGGCACCGCTCGCGAACCAGTGGAGCCAGTGGAGTGAAATCGCCGCCTTTATCCTTGCCGCCGAAGATCACGATGATCCCTCCGGGAAACGCTTCGAGCGATTTGATCGCGGCATCGACGTTGGTCGCCTTCGAATCGTTGTAAAACCTGATGCCATCGATCTCGTCGACGTATTCGAGGCGATGTTCGACACCCTTAAACCGGCTGATCGTCGATCGCATCGATTCGACAGGACCCCGCAGAACGATCCGACGGCAAGGCCGCCATGGACGTTTTCGAGATTGTGGTCGCCCCTGGGCTGAATCTCTCGCTCCTGTCGATGAGAGATCTCTCGCGCCCGCCCTGTCGTTCGATGATCTGAGTGCCGCGTAGAAAAATCCCTTCATCGAGTTGACGCGCCCGGCTGAAAAATACCGGCCGCGCCCGCGTCACCCCCTGCATTTGCGAGACCCGTTCGTCATCGGCGTTGAGAACCGCAACGTCTTCCGGCGTCTGATTGCAAAGATTCTTGCCTTTGCCGCGGCGTAATCGTCCATTGAATCGTACCGGTCAAGATGGTCCGGCGTAATGTTGATCAGGACGGCCGCAAACGCGTGCAGCCTGTCGATCGCTTCAGAGTTGAAAACTGCTCAGCTCGGCGACGGTGTGGATTCGTCGTGCGAAGTCTCGACCAGTGAAATGAGCGGTGTGCCGATGTTTCGCCGACTGGGTCGGCAGCCCGCCACCACGCAGCAGTTCTCCCGATGAGTGTCGTGGTCGTCGTTTTCCCGTTCGAACCGGTGATGCCGATGAGACGGCCCTTCCAATACCACGCCGCAAATTCGACTTCGCTGATGATCGGACTCCGCCTGCCGGGCTCTTCAAACTGAGGAGAGCCAGCGGAACTCCGGGCTGACGACTATCAGGTCCGATTTTCAAATAACCCTGCCGGATGCGATCCGGCGATGATCTCGATGCCTTTTCGTTTCTCATTCTGCTACGCCGGTAGGTTCGCTCTCCGGCCTGGCATCGTTGATCGCCACCCGCGCCCATGCTTGACCGCAAACTCGGCTGCTGCGCTTCGCCAGCCTGACGATCAGCAACTTTGCCGGCGATATTCATTTGCGGCCTCGACGTCATGTTGTCGATTCACCGCATCGAGCGTCGACAAGCTCAAGAGAGCGAAAAGAATTGCGACGATCAGAAAACGAAAGACGATCTTGGGCTCCTTCCATCCGAGCAGCTCGAAATGGTGGTGCAGCGGGGCCATCTTGAAGATCCTTCGTTTGGTCAGCTTGAAGGAGGTGACCTGCAACATGACCGAGAGCGCTTCGATGACGAAGACTCACACCCAGGATCGGCGGAACGAGTTCCCGCTTGATGACGACGCTGATCGTTCCGAGCGCCCGCCGATGCCTAGAGAACCGACATCACCCATAAAACCTCAGCCGCCGGCGCATTGAACCAGAGAAACCCGAGACTCGCTCCAACCAGCGCCCCACCCAGAATCGTCACCTCCCAGACGCCCGGCGTGTGCGGCAGATCGAGATAGGCCGCGAACCGCACGTGTCCCGTGATATAGGCCAGCCCGGTTAAGGCAGAAGCCGCGACAACCGTCACGCTGATCGCCAGTCCGTCCAGCCCGTCAGTCAGATTGACCGCGTTCGATGTCCCCATGAGAACGAAGATGATAAACGCGGAATATCCGAAAAGGCGATATCGGGCCTGAAATTCTTGAAGAACGGCACGTTGACGATCGACGAAAATCGGTAAAGACAAAGAGCAGAGCGGCGACCAGCGCCGACAAAACCTGTCCTGCGAGTTTCTGCTTTCCAGTCAGCCCAAGGCTTCGTTTTTGGACGATCTTGATGTAATCGTCGGCAAAACCGATTGCAGCGCATCCGATCATGCCCGCAACACTGACCCAGACCGACCAGTTCCTCAGGTTCGCCCAGAGCAGTGTCGAGATCAGAACCGAGCCGATGATCATGACGCCGCCCATGGGTCGGCGTCCCCCTCTTGGCCTGATGAGAAGCCGGCCCTTCCTGACGAATCTCCTGCCCGAACTTGAACTCACGCAGCTTCCTGATCACCCACGGGCCGAAGATCAGGCTCAAGGCCAGGGCCGTGATCGCGGCATACGCGGTTCGGAACGTCACATACTGAAACACGTTGAAGACCTTCAACAACGGCACTCATGACGCGTATTTCCGATAGAGCAGCTCGTAGCAAAGGTGGTAGAGCATATTCCATCAAGAGGTCGGGGCTTGAACTCTTCGCGCAGCGCCTCGATGACGCGTTCAGTCCGCACCGCGCGGCCTTTCACCAGAATCAAGTCACCGGAAGCGGCTTCTTCGATCAAGCTTGCAGCCGCCTCATCCGGCGTTTCGAAAAATATCGCCTGCTCCTGCTTCATTCCGTTCTGAATCGCGCCTTCGACAATTTGTGCTGCCTGCCCGCGAACGCCGATCAAACGATCTATCCCAAGCGAAGCTATCTGAGAGCCGCAATCGCGGTGCAACTGCGGTCCAAGCTCGCCCAGTTCGAGCATCTCGCCGGCAACCACGATCCGGCGCCTGAACCCTTTCGCCCCGCTGATTGCGCGTACGGCGAGCATGAGCGCCTGAGGATTCGAATTGTAAGTATCATCGATGACCGAAACTCCATTGTGGAATCTGATCAACTCTCCGCGCATTTTCGTCGCCACTGCGCGGTCCAGACGCTGAGCAATCACTTCGGACGAAAGGCCGAAACAACAACCGGCAGCGGCGGCGGCCAGCGCGTTGTAGACATTATGCCGGCCGATCATCTGCATTTTGACTTCGCTCGAACCGTGAGGGGTTTTCAGAACGAAGCGGGTTGCGCTCAGGTTGTCCTCGACGATGATCTCCCCGGCCGTCACGTCGGCTGCGGCATCGATGCCGAAACTGATGATGCCCAGGTCGTCACGCAGCGAGCGCATCTCCCACACCAGCGGATCGTCAGCGTTGAGCACAGCCGTTCCGCCGGATCTCACCCCCGCGACCATCTCCGCCTTGGCCCTCGCGATCGCTTTCAAAGAACCGAAAAACTCGATATGCGCGGTTCCGACATTGGAGACGATGCCGACTTCCGGAGGCGCCATATCCGTCAACCTGGCGATTTCGCCATATGAGCTCATGCCCATTTCAAGGACGGCATAATCGAAGTCTCCGGGCGCCGCTCCATCCGTAATCATCCGCGAAACCGTCAGCGGCAGACCGTAACTGGTGTTCAGATTGCCGTGTGATTTGAGCACCCTGCCTGCGACACTCATCACTTCGGCCGTCAGATCCTTGATCGTCGTCTTGCCGGCGCTGCCCGTGACCGCGATCACCGGCCGGTGCCATTTTGCGATCACGCGGGCCGCCAGTTGCTGCATCGCGCAGGCTGTATTCTCGACGAAAAGCAGCCGGCCGGCGTGCGCGCCCAGATCGTTCGCAAACGGCAATCGCTTGTGAACTACCAGCGCGGCACAGGCCCCTTTATCAAAAACCTCGAGTACATAACGGTGTCCGTCAACCTGCTCTCCGGCCAGAGCGATAAAGAGGTCTCCCCGGCTGATCGTCCTTGAATCGATCGAGAAGCCGGTCGGCACGAACCGGGCCGTCTCATCATCCAGCATCTGGCTTGCGCCGCAGAGGCGCGCGATCTCACCAGGTTCACATTTACCCCGCTCGATTTCCAGACCGCCTCAGGACCTCATCGTCTTCGCTTTCCGGCTATTGTGACCTGAGCGCCTTTCGTTCAGCCAGCGCCTCGCTCGCGACTTCGCGATCGTCGAAATGGATATTGCCGGTCGGTAATATCTGATAGGTTTCGTGCCCCTTGCCCGCGATCAGAATGACATCGCCAGGTTTCGCGTTCAGAATCGCACGAAAGATGGCGTCACGACGATCAACAACCAGTTCGTAATTCTTGCCGACGCGATCCATGCCGACGCGTATGTCATTCAATATCAACAGCGGGTCCTCGCTCCGAGGGTTGTCCGAAGTGGCGATCACCCAATCGCTCAAACGGGCAGCCTCTTCACCCATGATCGGACGCTTGGTGCGATCCCTGTCGCCGCCGCAGCCCATAACCGTAATCACCCGTCCGCGTTTCTCCGCCTTCTCTTTCGATCCAGCCTGGGCCGTCCTGATTGTGTTGAGCACATTGGTCAGTGCGTCAGGCGTATGCGCATAATCTACAAAGACCGAAACATCTCCGTTCGTGCCGACTCGTTCGAACCTGCCGGCCACGCCTTTGCATCGTTCGATTCCGCGAGCGATCGTCTCCCGGTCGAACCCGAGTGCGAGTCCGACGCCGACAGCGCAAAGAATATTGTAAGCATGCGGCCTTCCGACAAGTGATGAATTAATTCGGATTGGCCCGGCAGGCGTTTCGGCGATGAAGTGAAGCCCGTCGAGACCCGTCCGTCGCAGCGCCTCGCGATCGGCTATCCGTATGTCAGCGTCGGAATCGATCCCGTAGGTCAGTACATTCTCGCCGCATCGAGCGCTGAGCGATGCTCCGCGAGGATCATCGATATTTATGACGGACCGCCTGGGTCTCATTCCGATACTGCCGTCAAAGAGCTTTGCCTTGGCGGCGAAATAGGCATCGAGCGTGCCGTGAAAATCCAGATGGTCCTGTGTCAGATTGGTGAAAGCCGCGACGGCGAACTCCAGCTCGTCCGCGCGATGCAGCTCGAGCGCAATCGACGAGACCTCCATGACGGCGTGCGTGACGCCATGTTCTACTGCCCGGCGCATAAAATCCTGAATCTCCGGCGATTCGGGTGTCGTGTAAGCGGCATCCATCAGATCATTGCCGATCCGGTATGCGATCGTTCCCATGATCGCCGTGCGCGCCGTCCCTTCGGGAAAAGCGGCCTCGATGACCGATCCGATCAGATGGGCCGTCGTCGTCTTGCCGTTGGTCCCTGTTACGCCGACCAGAGAAAGCTTGTGCGAAGGAAATCCATGCACCAGGGCAGCGCTCTTCGCCAGCGCCACACGGGCATCGCTTACCTGCAGCCAGTTGCCGGCGAAATCCGCCGGCCGCGGCTGCTCCGAGATAATAGTATTCGCGCCACGCCTCGTTGCCTCATTGACGAAAGAACTTCCGTCAACTCGTGCGCCTTTTATCGCAACGAAAATGCCCCCCGGCAAAACGCGGCGCGAATCTTGTGTGACAATCGAACCGGTGGCCTCAACGGCCTGATCGAGGCTATCTCCACTGCCTCCACTGGCCTGCGCCTGGATATGGTTCGCGATGTCACGAATTGTGATCATAAATGTATCCCGTGTGTCGGGTCGTGTCTCGACTCGAACCGGGAACTCCCCGTACCTCACTTGAACTCCACACGGCACTCTTCGCCGGCCCTGATGCGTGAGCCCGGTTGAGGCGATTGTCGAAAAGCAACGCCCGACCCAAGCAGTCGCGGACTCAGATTCAACTCGGCGCATGCCTGGGCCACCGCCCGGATCCCACGCCCGCGAAAATCGGGCATGACAAACAAATCGACCATTGATGAGGCTTCGGCCTTTGCGTCTCCCCGTGAGTTCCGCTTCACATCAGCCGGCGCTGACCGCAATGGCGACAGGTTGGCGGACGATTCAGCATAACGATTTTCGGAGCCCGCCACTGGAAGCTTCATTGCATCTGCCTTCTGCCCGCGAGTGCCTGCCCGAGCCTGACCAGCTTCGGAGTCACTTATGACCTGTCCTTCATACTTCTTCGACAGCCTGGCCAGTGCGTCGCGAAAAGCCTTATCGTCTGGCTGAACCGCGTAATCACCAAGCGCGGCCTCAGCGATCAGATTGAAGATCGGTCCGGCGACGATTCCTCCGTAATACTGGCCGACCGGTTCATCGACCATGACGACGATGACGAAACGCGGCTGCGTCGCCGGCACGAATCCGGCAAATGTCGGCATGTACTTCGACTTCGAATAGGCCTTCGTCCGTTCGTCAACCTTTTGCGGCGTTCCGGTCTTGCCGGCTGCCGTATATCCGGTCAGCTGAATCGTGTGGCGTCCGGTTCCGTCAGTGACTACACGCTGTAAAAGACTATTCATCTTTTCGGCCGTCTCACGGCTGATGACGCGATCCGTCTCTGGAGTCGCCTTGTAAACTTCCCGGTCGCCCTGCATGACGATATTCCTGATGATGTGCGGTTTGACCCGCAACCCTCCGTTTGCGAATGTCGCCATCGCAACCGCAGCCTGCAACATCGTGACGGATATCTCCTGACCGATCGCCACCGATCCGATCGAATCAGCAGCCCAACGGCTGAGCGGATTGACGATGCCGCGGGATTCTCCGGGCAGTTCGATTCCCGTCCGCTCGCCAAAACCGAATTTGCGGATGTACTCGAAAAAACGCTCCCTGCCCACGCGCTGGGCGAGTTTGATGGCGCCAACATTCGATGACTTGGCGAAGGCATCGGCGACGCTCAAAAGACCATAGGCGTGCGTATCGTGAATGACGCGTTTGCCGAACCTGATCTCGCCGTTGCCGCAATTGATCTTGTCATCCGGGGTGACGATGCCCTCTTCAAGAGCGGCGGAGTATGCCACGACTTTGAAGACCGATCCCGGCTCGAAGGGAAATGCGATCGCCCGATTCGATCTCAGCGCCAGGTCCGCAGCGCTCGGCCGCTTGTTCGGATCATAGGCCGGAGCATTGGCCAGTGCGACGATCTCTCCCGTGTCGGGTTGCATGACGATTGCGCTGGCGCCCTTTGCGCGCGACACCCTGAGCGCCTGTTCGAGCAGCACTTCGACCTTGTGCTGAAGACTCATGTCGATCGTCGTGTTGATCGTCGCCCCGCTCAGTGGAGGAATCTCGCTTCGAACGAACGGAACTCGGCGGGCATCGACCGACATCGAAACCTCGCCCGGCTTGCCGCGCAGCAGATCGTCCCAGACCTGCTCGATCCCGGCCAGCCCCTGATCTTCGGAACCGACGAAGCCAAGCACGTGCGATGCCAGCATATCGTTCGGATAGACCCGCTGGGTCTCTTTTTTGATTCCGATGCCGCTCAACTTTTTGTCCGCAATCGCCTGACGAACCTTCCGGGAACGCTCGGGATCGAGCTTGCGCGTGAGCCATTTGAAGGACGACTGACCGGTCAGCTTTTCTCGCAACCGGGTTTCGGTCATGCCAATCAACGGAGCCAGCGCTTTCGCCGCCGTTTGACGGTCTTTGTCACTGCCCAGGATCTTGAGATCGACATACAGCGAATCCGAAACCAGACTGTATGCCAGCTCACTCCCGTGGCGATCGAGTATGGCGCCCCGTGCCGGCACAATCTCGAGCTCGCGACGCTGTGACTGCGCCGCGCGGTCAACATAATGTTTGTGATCAACAACCTGCACCCAGGCCAGCCGCCAGATGATGGCGATCATCCACGTCACGAGCGTCAGCGCGATCCAGATGATGCGCTTGTTCGTGCTTGTGGTTTTCTTTTTCGTCCGCATGGCTGAAATCTATCCTGAGTTACATGGCCTGCTTTTCCCGGACTGAATTATCCGGCAACAGATAAAAATGGCTGTTTTCTTTCGATCATCGCCGCGTATTGCGTCTGACCGCCTGACTGATGACGGGCCGTGTCGTCTTTTGTCGATTGACCTTCTTCAATTTCGCGACCGGCATCTGCTGCGCCGTTGCAATCCGTGGTCCGGAAAGCCGCGGCTGAATCAAGCCAGCCTGGCGGGCGGCCGAATCGCTCTGCTGCGGGTTGATAGCGCGCTGCTGCTCGAGAATCTCATAGCGCTGGCGATTTGCGATCTCGTCCAGCTCGTCCTTGAGCTTCGATTCCATCTGCCCCAGTTTATGAATGCTGATCTTCGACTGGAGCGTAAAAATAAATCCCGAGGTCAGCACGGCCGCCGCGACCACCAGCAGCCAGTAAACACGCGAACCGCCCGTCGATGAGCGTTTCTGCCGGCTTCCCGCTCCACGAGCGCTGACCATCCGTCTCGTAACATTCGCCCCATTCTTTCTGGGAGCCGACTTTTTCTCGACCGGTCGGGCCGAACGCCGGACAACTGGTCCGTTCTGAACTTTCGGGCGAATGGTTCGTGTAGTCATAATTTCTCCGGGCCTCTAGAGCAGCTTCTCGTAACCGGATCGTTTTGGGCTATTGACCGGTCGTCAGTTTTCTGCAGGCGCGAAGCTTTGCGCTTCGGGCTCGCGGGTTGCTTCGAATCTCGTCCTCTCCTGGCTGAATCGCTTTCCGTGTCAAGACCTCGACGCGCCGGACCGCTCCACAAATACAGACCGGCTGGTTCGGAGAGCACTGACATTGGCCAGATTGAAATCTGAGGGCTTGCTTGATAATTCGATCTTCCAATGAATGAAAGGTGATGACCACCAGTCGACCATCGGGCTCCAGCAGGTCAACCGCATCGGCAACGAAACGGTCCAGTCCCTCCAACTCCCTGTTGACAGCGATCCGCAAGGCCTGAAACGTCTTTGTCGCCGGGTGAATCCGCCAGTGCCCCTTCTGATGAACCGCCCTGATAACCAGATTCGCAAGCTGATCGGTTGTCGTGATCTTCGACTTCGCCCTCGAGGCGACGATCATCCTGGCAATGCGACGCGACGCCCGTTCCTCTCCGTATTTGAAGATCAGATCAGCCAGTTCCCTCTCGCCCAGAGTGTTGACCAGATCCGCCGCCGTCAGCGACTGTGTCCGGTCCATTCTCATATCGAGCGGCGCCGGCGTCTCGATCCCGCTTTCAACGTCCGAAGACCTGCGAAAACTGAATCCGCGCTCTGTCGTGTCAAGCTGATAAGACGAAATCCCGAGGTCGGCCAATATGCCCGCGACCGACTCGATTCCAATTCCTTGAAGTATCTCTTTTATCCGGCGGTAATCGCTGTGCACCGCCGTGAATCTCTCTGCGTTCCGAGCGAGCCTTCGCTCGGCCAGCGCGATCGCCTCGGCGTCGCGATCGATCCCGATCACTCTCGCTTCCGGAGATGCCTCGAGGATCGACTCTGTGTGCCCTCCAAGCCCGAGCGTCGCATCGACGAAGATCCCGCCCCGGGCGGAATTTCTGTCCATTGACCGGTGACCGAGCAGTTGATCGAGCGCCTCGACCGGCATGACTGGACGATGATGCTCCATATCTGTCGCGCTCTGTACCTTATGACCGAACGAGCGTCCTCAAATCCCCAGGCGCGCCATCGCCTCTTCGTCTTCCTCCGTATACGGCCGCTCTTCGATCCGCGTGCGGAGGAAGGTCTCTGCGTTCCAGACTTCGAGATAAGTCAAATAACCGCAGACTTTCACTTCGCCCACCAGCTCCGCTTCCGTTCGCAGCAACGGATGAATCAAGATTCGTCCCTGCGCGTCCGGTTGCTGCACCTGCCCGTAATGATTGGATCGATCCAGAAACTTCTGCTTCGTCGGATCCATCGAGGGCTTCTCCATCAACATGGCCTCGATCCTCTCCCATTCCTTCATCGGGTAGATCTTCGCCTGCCTGCCCGTCTGACTGGTGATGTAAAAATCGGTCTCGCCATATTTCTCATCGAGCAGCCGCTTGAAGCCGGCCGGTATCTTCAACCGACCCTTCTCGTCAACGCGCGCGGTGTAGCTGCCTCGAAACATCAGACTTAAATCTCTTCTTAAACCTGTGTATAATTCGGCTTCTATTTCAGCCCATTAACTGGGATTTAGTTCCACTATTACCTACAATGTACCACTTTTTACCACTTCTATGCGGCGTATAGTATGCCAGAGGTCCAGCGGTGTCAAGAATTTTATAGTTTCAGCGTATATTTGAACGCGAATCATCACGCAATCGCCGGATGTAAAATATTGCTTATCGTAAAAAAGTGGTATAGTGGCGAACTTTGCGGAGTGGATTGAAAAGCATCGAACGGCGTTTGGCGAAAACAGACCATATTAATAGATGAATACCTACCTCCAACTTCTGGTGTTCGGGGTGCTGGCTTCGGCCGGTAATTTACTTGGCGGATTGCTGATCACGAGGAAAAGCCGGACGAGCAAAGCGCGGCTGCGTTATCTGATTGCGCTTGGCGCCGGTTTCATGCTGGCGGCTGTCTTTCTTGAAGTGATTCCCGAAATCTCGGAGCAATGGCAGGGACGAATGTTGATCCCGATGGCGCTGCTGCTGGCGGGATACCTGTTGTTGCAACTGGCCGAGCACACTATCGCCCCTCACTTTCATTTCGGCGAAGAAGTTCACACGCATGAGATGGTGCGTCGCGGAGTTGCCGCTTCAGCGGTAGTGGCGCTGAGCATCCACACTTTTTTTGACGGCGTGGCGATCTCTTCGGGCCTCTTGACCAGCTTTCGGCTTGGTCTGATCATATTTCTGGCGGTCTTCCTGCACAAGATTCCCGAAGGTTTTACGGTCGCTTCGATCGTGCTTTCTTCAGGGCGAGGAGTCCGTGCAGCCAGAAACGCCTCGTTTCTGATCGCCGGAGCGACATTCGCGGGCATCCTGACGGTCTCTCTGGTCAAACCCGCCGTGATCTATACATTGCCATTCTCGGCCGGCGTGACATTGTATGTTGCAGCTTCTGATCTGATTCCCGAGGTCAATCACGGATTCGACAGTCATAACCACGATCATGAACATAAACATGACGGAACAGACCATGGAGGCAAGCTGACCTCGCTGCTGGTCTTCGCCGGCGTGGCGTTATTCTTCCTGACGCAGCAACTGCTGCACATGGCGATCGGAGAATAACGGACGTTCGACACTTGCCATCCCCATCAGCCTCAAATATCATCGTTTTCTTATAGATACTCCCAAATAAGCAGTTGTCGCAGCGCCGTCAGGCTGCCCGTTCAATTATTCAGAGGAGCGGAATTGATGAGTACGAAAGACGATGCCGCAATTATATCGAATCCGGTTGAAGAATCGCTGCAGGAATGGGAAGAGCAGCATCTGGCCGAGTCATTGCGGAGGATGCCCGAAAGCCGTGACGAATTCACGACCGTTTCGTTGAAACCGATCAAGAGGCTTTACACTCCGGCAGATATTGAAGGGATCGATTACGATCGTGACATCGGTTATCCGGGCGCGCCGCCATACACGAGGGGCATTCACCCGACAGGCTATCGCGCCAGACCATGGACCATGCGCCAGTTCGCCGGATTCGGCTCGGCTTTCGACACCAACAGGCGATTCAAGTATCTGCTCGAACACGGGCAGACAGGGCTTTCGACCGCTTTCGATCTGCCCACTCTGATGGGGTACGATTCAGATCATCCGATTTCAGAGGGCGAGGTCGGCAAGTGCGGCGTGGCGATCTCCTCGCGTGAAGACATGGAGGTACTGTTCGGCGGCATCCCGCTCGACCAGGTGACGACCTCGATGACGATCAACGCGCCGGCATCGATGATCTTCGCTTTCTTCCTGGCGGCGGCTGAAAGGCAGGGCGTGAAATTGCGGGATATCGGCGGCACTCTGCAGAACGACATTCTCAAGGAATACATCGCACAGAAAGAATGGATCTATCCGCCACGCCCGGCAATGCGATTGATCACCGACACTTTCAGGTTCTGCGCCGACAAGATGCCGAAGTGGAATTCGATCTCGATCTCGGGATATCACATCCGCGAAGCGGGCGCGACCGCAGCACAGGAACTCGCCTTCACTCTGCGCGACGGTATCGAATACATCGAATACGGCATTCGCGCCGGTCTCGATGTCGACCAGTTCGCACCGCGGCTCTCATTCTTCTTCAATGCGCATAACGATTTCTTCGAAGAGATCGCCAAATATCGCGCCGCGCGGCGCATCTGGTACCGTGTCATGAAGGAGCGATTCAAAGCCGTGAACCCGAAGTCGTGGCAGATGCGCTTCCACACACAGACGGCGGGCGTCAGCCTGACAGTTCAGCAGCCGATCAACAACATCATCCGGGTGGCGATCCAGGCCCTGGCCGGCGTGATCGGAGGCACACAGTCTCTGCACTGCGACGGCTACGACGAGGCGCTGGCTCTGCCGACCGAACGCGCAGCGCTGATCGCCCTTCGAACCCAGCAGATCATTGCGCACGAAACCGGTGTAACTAATACCGTCGATCCGCTCGGCGGATCGTATTTCATCGAGAAACTGACGACCGAACTTGAGGAAGAGGCATGGGAATACTTCCACAAGATCGACGCCATGGGCGGCATGGTCGAAGCGATCGAGGCCGGATTCCCGCAAAAGGAGATTCAAGAATCGGCCTATCAGTACCAGCGCGCCGTCGAGCGCGGCGAAAAGGTCATCGTCGGCGTCAATGAATACGAGATGGAGACCAGCGAACTGGGCGAGCCGAACATTCTGCAGATCGATGAGACGGTCGCGCAATTACAGATGGAGCGCCTGTCTGAACTGCGCAATCGCCGCGACGGAAAGGCGGTTCAGGCTGCGCTCGACGCTCTCTGCCGCGGCGCCGAGGATCCGCAGGTCAATACAATGCCGCTGCTCATCGACTGCGCTCGCGCCGATTGCACGCTTGGAGAGATGTGCGACGCTCTGCGCCCGGTATTCGGCGAATACCAGGAACCGGATTTCTAGGGGCAGTTGGCAGTAGGTAGTAAAAAGTAGAAAGTAGAAAGTAAAAAGTACGAAGATATGGCCACTTCATGCTTTTCTTTTAGTACCAACTGCCTACTGCCAACTGCCAACTTAACCATTGGCCGAGCAGTGACTCTTTACTTTCAACTTTTAACTTTCAACTTTCTACTGATTATGTCTGAAGCGAAAATCAGGGTTTTATTGGCTAAGCCGGGGCTTGACGGGCACGATCGTGGCGTGAAGGTGATCGCGCGGGCGTTGCGGGACTCGGGAATGGAAGTGATCTACACCGGTTTGAGGCAGACGCCTGAGCAGATCGCCACCGCCGCGCTGCAGGAAGATGTGCAGATTGTCGGTCTGTCAATCCTCTCGGGCGCGCACATGACCATATTTCCTCGAGTGCTCGAGCTGATGCGGGAGAAGGGGATGGACGATGTGGTGCTCTTCGGCGGCGGAATCATCCCGGAGGATGATATTCCGAAGCTCAAATTGCACGGCGTCGGAGAGATTTTTCTCCCCGGCACATCGACCGATGAGATCATTAAGTATATCCGCGAAAACGTGAAACCTCGTGACTGATTACCCGGCCGCGCCGATACTGATCGATGAAGAAGGGCCCATCGCGACCATCATTCTCAATCGGCCAGGGCAGATGAACTGCCTGACCCGTGAGGCGATGGGCGAGCTGGCTGCGGTGATAGATCGCCTGAAAAGCCTGAATGGGACGAGCGTATTGATCATGACGGGCGCCGGGGACCTGTTTTCAGCCGGCGCGGATTTGAGCGAGGTCTCGTCGCTTGATGCTTCAGTCGCTTACGATTTCTCTCGCCTTGGGCAAAAGATCCTCTCGTCAATCGGCGAAACGGCTCCGGTGACTATCGCTGCGATCGACGGTTATTGTCTCGGGGGCGGGCTCGACATCGCCTTGAGCTGCGATCTGCGATATGCCACTCCGCGTTCCAGCTTTCAGCATCCAGGCGCGAGGCGCGGCATCATTACCGGATGGGGAGGGACTCAGCGCCTGCCGGGATTGATCGGCAAGGACGAGGCGCGGCGAATGCTGGTCACAGGCGACCGCATCGATGCGACCGAGGCGCTCAGGATCGGCCTGATCAACGGCATCGAGGAAGAATCGCTTGCCTTCGCTCGCCGGTTCGCCTTCGGGATAGCATCACGATTCTCGCGGGAACAATTGTTTGAAATCCGAAACTCGCTGAACAGAGTGAAGTAAGGCTGGCATGTCGATCAAAACAGGAACTCGTTTCGACAAATACGAAGTCCTATACAAGCTGGGCGCGGGCGGCATGGGTGAGGTCTATCTGGCCCGCGACACCAGGCTCGAGCGAAAAGTAGCCCTCAAGATCCTTCCGGCGGAATTCACAAAGATGCCCAACCGCATCTACCGCTTCGAGACCGAGGCCAGAACAGCCAGCGCACTCAATCATCCGAACATCATCACCATTCACGAAATAGGCGAGTTCGATTCGAGGCACTTCATTGCGACCGAGTTCATCGAGGGCCAGACGCTGAGACAGATGATCGAAGAGAACGCCAGTCAGCTGCTGACGACTCTCGAGATCGGCATTCAGATCACCTCGGCGCTCGCGGCCGCCCACGAAGCAGGCATTATCCACCGTGACATCAAGCCTGAAAACATCATGCGGCGCAACGACGGCTTCATCAAGGTGCTCGATTTCGGGCTGGCCAAACTGACCGACGACCGGCCGACATCATCCGACGATGAGGCGCCGACCATGGGATTGCAGGAGACCGACCCGGGCATCGTCATGGGCACGGTCACATACATGTCACCTGAACAGATCCGCGGCATGCGCATGGACCATCGGACAGACATCTTCAGCCTTGGCATAGTCCTTTACGAGCTGATTGCCGGACGGGCACCGTTCAATGGAAGAACCGCCCCTGATGTCATGTCCGAAATCCTCAATAACGAACCGCTTCCGCTCGAGAATTTCATAGCTTCGACGCCGGCCGAGCTGCAACGCATAATCACCAAAACTCTGCGCAAGGACCGCGAGGAACGCTATCAGTCGATCAGGGACCTGAGCGTCGATCTCAAAGCGCTCAAACGCGATCTCGAGAACAACTCCCAACAGACCTTCCTCCTGCCGTCGAGTTCGCCTAAAGTGACGAGCGGCAGGATCAGCTATGAGACTGCCGTCATTGTCACGAGCGGAAATTCGCAGCAATTAAATTCCGGACGGAATGAAAGCCGGACTACATCGAGCGCCGAATACCTGGTCGGCGAAATCGGGCGCCACAAATCGCGCATTCTGCTCATGGCGATCGCATTTGCTCTGGTCGTCGCGGCGGCGATCTATCTCTTCCGCCGCGATCACGAGATCGATTCGATCGCGGTGCTGCCGTTCGTCAATTCCGCCGTCACAGCGGAGACACAACTGCTCAGCGATACGATCACAGACAGCCTGATCAACGACCTGTCGCAGATTTCGAATCTGAAGGTCAGATCCCGTGGATCGGTTCTGCGCTACAAGGGTCGAGAGGTTGATCCCGGCGAAGCTGCCAAAGACCTCGATGTTCATGCCATCCTGACAGGTCGCATCATCCAGCGCGGATCTGATCTGTCGGTCAGCGTGGCGCTCGTCGATGCTTACGAAAACATTCACTTGTGGGGCAGGCAGTACAATCGCAGAATCTCCGACCTGCTGCTGCTCCAGCAGGAGATCACGCACGACGTCTCCGAGAATATGAAGCTCAAGCTGAGTGGTGACGAAAAACGCCGCATGGAAGCCTACCAGCTCTACCAGAAAGGCCGGAACGCTTTCATGAAGCGCACTCCACAGAGCATGCGCGACGCGATCAGGTACTTCGAGCAGGCCACTCAAGTCGATCCGAATTACGCCGCCGCGTACGCCGGGCTGGCCGATTGTTACAACATGCTGGTCAATTACAGCGCGTTGCCGCCCGCCGAAGCGTTTCCCAAGGCGAGACAGGCTGCGACCAGGGCGCTGGCTCTGGATGACAGCCTGGCCGAGGCTCATACGGCAATCGCATTCGTTCATTACCAGGGAGACTGGAACTGGGACGAGGCCGAACGCGAGTTCCGGCTGGCGATCGACCTGAACGGAAACTACGCCCTCGCCCATCAATGGTACTCGAACCTGCTGGCTTCGGTCGGCAGATACGACGAAGCATTGCATGAGGCGAAGCGTGCTCAGGAGCTGGACCCCTTCAACCTGATCGCCAGCGCCCAGATCGGATGGATCAGCTATCTGGCGCGCCGCCCCGAGCAGGCCATCCAGGAGGCGCAGAACATCCTCAAACTTGATCCGAATTTCTTTGCCGCCCACCGCTATCTGGCGCTGGGCCTCGCCAGTCAGGGCCGCTTCAACGAGGCGGTCGAGGAATACGAGAAGGTCGTCTCGCTCTCGCGCGGCAACATCCTGGTTAAGGCGGAACTCGGACACGCCTATGCCGTCGCCGGGCGCCGCAAACAGGCGCTCGAGATTCTGGACGAACTCAATCAGCTTGCAGCCACGCGCCACATCTCGCCATACCTGCCGGCGCTTATCCACACCGGCCTCGGCGACGTCGAAAGTGCTATCAAATCCTTGAACCTGGCATTCGACGAACGCGCCGAACGACTGGTCTATGTAGCAGCCGATCCGCGCTTCGACCGGCTTCGATCCGATAAAAGATTCATGGATCTGCTGCGACGGATCGGGTTTTAGTTACGAGAGTATTCAACCTCTTTGGTAATATTTTTTGCGGCCACCCCTGGGACATCATATGGCCGAAAAAATCACTTCGCGGCTTCTCAGATATGGCATGCGATTCGGAGATGCCTTCATCTCGATCGTCTATCCAACAGCATGCAGGGTATGCGGCAGTCCAGTGGGCTCACTGCGCGATGGAGTAGCCTGTGCGAATTGCTGGGAGGCGTTCGACCTGAATCGGCTGCATGATGAGGTCTGCGCCAAATGCGGAGTGTCGCTGCCTGGTCGATCCGGCCTGCTCATCATCGGGTCGCGCCGGTGCGGGCGTTGCGAAGAGCTGGCCTTCGACCTGGCGCGGGCCTGCGGCCCATACCAGGGCGCGCTGAAAGAGAGCGTGCTGCGATTGAAGACTCAGCCGCACATGCCTGGTCAACTGAAGATGAGGATGATCGCGGTTTTCCGGCAGATCGAGGCTTTCCATTCCATTGATTCGATCCTCCCGGTGCCGCTCCACCCGAAACGTCTGGCCGAACGCGCCTTCAATCAGTCTGAAGTGATCGCTGAGACCCTGGCTGCCGAGACCGGACTGCCCATCGACAGATCGAGCCTGATTCGCATCAGGGCGACCCGGCGACATCGAGCCGGGATGAGCCCGCTCGAACGAGCCCGCTCGATGAAGAATGCATTTCACCTGCGCGCGCCCCGGCTGATCGAAAACCGGTCGGTCCTGCTGGTCGATGACGTCATGACCACAGGCAGTACGGCGCATGAGATCGCGCTCGTTCTGGGTGCCGGAGGCGCTTCAAAAGTCAGCGTGCTCGCACTGGCCCGCGCCAGGGAGAGTTTCGGACATTAATCTCTTGACTGAAATTTAATATTCAACTTTTCGGCTCAAGGAATTTTTCCGGCAAATAACTTGCTATACTAATAATCGGCTGAGTAATATGAGAAAAGTATGAAGCTACCTTCGATATTAAATTTGATGACTGACGATCTGGCGGTCGACCTGGGAACGTCTCGGACGCGTGTTTTCGCACGCGGCCGTGGCATCGTCGTCAACGAACCGTCGCTGCTGGCCTATGATGCTCCGTCACGCGAAGTGGTCGCAGTCGGCCTTGAAGCCCTCGAGCTTGAAGGCCGCGCCTCGGAAGACATCCAGATCATCAGCCCTCTGCAGGACGGAGTGGTAGCTGATTCGACCTATGCCGGTAAACTGCTCGAACATTACATTCGCAAGGCCCGTGATCGCCGTTCATCGATCTCGCGTCGCGTGCTGATCTCGATTGCCGCCGATGCCACAGACATCGAACATTACGCTCTGCGATACGCTGCCAAGGAAGCCAGCGTCGGCAATGTCCATTTCATCAATAAGGGTCTGGTGACGATCCTCGGCTCAGGTGTTGCGCCTGAAGATCAGCGGGCGACCATGGTCGTCGATATCGGAGCGGGGACCACGACCATCGCTGCAATGGTCCACAATCATCTTATCTTCACGCGGACCCTGCGCGTCGGCGGAAACGATATGGACATCGCTCTGATTAACATGATCAAGCAGAACCACAATCTGCTTGTCGGCCCGCGAACAGCCGAGCGGGTTAAAAATCGAACTCGGCTGCGCCGTTCCGCTCGACCAGGAACAGACCACCATGGTCAAGGGACGCAGCACCATCGGCGGCAATCCCGAAATGGCCGTCGTCAACAGCATCGAAATCCACGAAGCTCTTGAACCAGTCATAATCCGTATCGTCAATGCCGTTCAGGATGCCCTCGAAGCTTTGCCGCCTGAAGCATCCGGCGACATCTACGACCGTGGCATGATTCTCGCCGGCGGCACTTCCCTGCTGGCAGGACTCGATGAAAGACTATCGAAAGAGACCGAACTGGCAGTCGAACTGACCGAAAGCCCGCAACGGGCTGTCATCCGCGGACTCGGACTGCTCTTCGAAAACCCTCTCGCACTCCGACGCGCCGTAATTCGCTCGGAACCATAAGGAGGTGCGATCTTCCACAGACATCAGGGCATAGTTGACCATCCAATCCCCTTACCCAAGTTGCGCGCCTTCCGCCGGCGGCCGGAGCAGCAGCGCGTGATCGAAGAAAACCCGACACTGACCGCCTTTCAAGACCACCAGACAATTAAGAATCATCAACCGCACCGGCGCAATTGTCGGTGCGTACTGTTTTTTGGGGGGCATCGATGACCGGAAGAGTTCTCGTCTTGAATTCGACCTATGAACCGATCAACGTCTGCACTGCCAGGCGCGCAGTTGTGCTGATCCTGAAAGGCGTTGCGCGCGCCGAAGAGCGGCACGAATCCTGTTTTCACTCATCGAGAACCGCCGTGCCGATCCCTTCGGTGATCAGACTGACGGAATATGTTCACATCCCCTTCGAACGCAAAAGCCTCTCGCGCAAGAACATACTTCTGCGAGATCACAATACCTGCCAGTATTGCGGACGCGTCTTCGCACAGAGCGAGCTGACGCTCGATCACGTCGTCCCGAAATCGCGCGGAGGCACTTCAAACTGGGACAATCTCGTCGCCGCCTGCAAGAAATGCAACAACCGCAAGGGCAGTGACATGCCCGATGAAGCCGGCATGAAACTGCTCAAACGGCCGCAATCGTTCGGTCTCCACGTCAACCGTCAGATCATGCGCTATCTGGGCCGCAGCGACGCCGCCTGGCGGAAGTACCTGTTCTATTGATTGAATCCCGTCTTCCGGCAGTTTAGAATACCCGGCGTACATCCCCTGAGACAGTTCGGCTCTGCTTGCCGCAATATCGCTTCACCGTTAGATTGGGTGCCCCTGCAAGCCAATCGCAAAAAACTATTCATGTGGGCTTATTTCCGGAGGTTTTATGTTTGTTGGTTTTAAACTGTCCGGGCGATGGATCGCCATCTGCCTGATAGTCAGCTCTCTTCTGATTGAGAGCGCGTCCCATCCCATGAAGCCGCCGGTCATGGGCGATTCGCCGCTGTCGATGGGCGTGGCATCTTTTCACGACATCTCGGATGAGCATCGCAAAGAGGGATTGACCCGCGAGCAGCTATCGCAGGAAGCCTGGGTCTGGCACCGTGCCAATCAGCAGCGGCTGGCGGAGACTCACCCCTACGGGGCACAGGCGCTGACGACGCAGATCATTAATAATGATATCAATGATATTTCGGTCATTCAGGGAGATTCGCGACTGGTGACCAATGCCAACTTGTTCGATCTGGTCGGCTTCGAGATTCGCTTCACGCCGTCGGGCAACGGTTACACGATCTCGGCTGTGGGCGCTCCCTTTGACACTAACCTCGGAACGAAACTGGATTTGACAACTGCTCCTGCAGTCAATCCGAAACCACAGGCCGACCCTGGTGATGACGGATTTATTTCCCAGGATATCGGATTCTCGTTTCCATACTTCGGCTCGAACTATAACAGCGTAGGGGTATCGAGCAACGGAAACCTCATCTTCAATCCGGGGAACGTCTCGACGACCGATTTCAATAACGGAGCGGTCAGTTCGATCGCAACATTGAGCGAGTTCCAGTCAGGATTGCCGCGCATCGCACCATACTGGCATGACCTCGATGCCCAGTCCTCGCAAACGACAGGAACAAGGGGCGTCTACATTCGAAAGGACGCAAACAAGGTTCTCATCACGTGGAACGATATCCGCGATTTCCCGAATGATCCGCAGGTAGATAACGGCGCCCACAAGTTTCAGGTCTCGCTCTTCAACGACGGGCGTATCGCCTTTTCGTACAACATAGTGCAGTTGACATCGCAGGCTCTGGCCGGAATCAGCCCCGGCGGAACTCAGAACACGCCGTCACTGGTCAACCTGATCTCGCCGCCGGCGGGAGCGATCACCAATCCGATGGCCGAGTTCTTTTCTACCTCGACCCGCGTCGATTATCTGGGAGCGATTCAGGCTTTTTACGCCAGCCATCAGGATCAGTCGAATATCTATGATTTCGTCTATTTCATGACGGATTTTGATTTCGATCTGGGAGGAGGGGCATTCGCTTTCTTCCAGCCGATCAGAAACAACATCAGCGGGATCGGGCAGACCTCTTTCGACTTCGACCAGGGTGGATCGCTCGGTTCGACAAAGATTCAGGGGATACTCAATCTGAGCAATCTTGTTGGTGACTATCCCGCTTCACCGGTCACGCGTTTTCTGGGGGCAAACCATGCGCTCTCGATCTTCGGTCAGGAACAGGGACACCGCTGGCTGTCGTTCGTCAGATATCCGGGAAATTCCCTGTTGCTGCTTGGGCGAGACGACGCGCATTGGAGCTTCTTTATGAACATCGAATCGACAACCAGCAGTCCGGCGGCTCCGCGATCGTCATCGATGGAAGGAAACGTGTGGGTCGAAAACAACGGGACATTCAATTCGATTAATCTGATCGACGGATTTTCGAGACTCGATCAGTATCTGATGGGGCTGCGGCCATCGGCGGATGTGCCGGACACCTTCGTCATTGCTAATCCGACAAATACGACACGAACGAGATCTTCATCGCCCCGGCCGAACACAGTCGTCACCGGAACCCGGCAGAATGTGACCATCGACCAGATCATTCAGGCGAATGGCGCACGCAATCCGGCCACGGAAAATGCTCCGAAACATTTCCGCGCCGCCGTCATCCTGCTGGTTCGCGAGGGGACTCAGCCTAGCCAGGCGACGCTCACCAAGATCACGCGTTACCGTCTGTCGTGGGAGAGTTATTTCGCGCAATCGACAGATTTTATCGGGACGATCGATACAGCGCTGGCTTCCGGCCAGAGCGTTTCTCGCGCTATCGCGGCTGCATCCGCCGCCAGTTTCAAACAGACACTTGCGCCGGGTGAGATTGCAGCACTTTTCGGATCGGGATTGACCAGCGGTGCGACTCAGGTGGCTCCAAGTCAGCCATTACCCACGACGCTGGCCGGAACCCAGGTGCTTGTCGACGGGCTTCCGGTACCGCTCTTTTTCGTCTCGCCGAACCAGATCAACTTCCAGGTTCCGCGCACCACTTCGTCGACAACCCTCAATCCCCCGGTGCAATCTTCAACGGCATTGATCGAAGTCCTGAGCAATGGGGTGCTGATCAGCGCGGGAACTTTCCAGATCGCTCCGTCGGTTCCGGCCCTCTTCACGACAAATCAGAGCGGAACGGGTGGAGTCGCCGCGCTGGATGCCTTCTCAAACGCTCCGGGGCCGTTCAATGCCAAACAAGCCAACGGCCAACCGAATATCATTGCGGTCTTCGGCTCAGGATTAGGCGCCGACGCTACGGATGTGGATGGTGACGTGAAAGCCAATGTCCAGGCCACGCTGAACGGTAATGCCATGACGGTAAATTACGCCGGCCGCGCGCCGGGCTTTACCGGCCTCAATCAGTTAAACCTGACTTTGCCGGCCAACGTCACGCCCGGCACCTACAATCTAATCGTGACTCGTAACGGCATCCAGACCAGGACTGTCACCATCACTGTCAAATAAGAATATGGAGTGTGGCGGCCCGGCGACGCTTTGGTTGTCTATATCCATAAGACGACTACCAAAGCGACGGCGGGCCGCCGCACTCCATATGTCTATGGGGATTTATCGGGTCCTGGCTGTGGCACGCCGTGCGCGCAGGTATTCGATCACTCCCGGCAGGATCGAGATAAAAATTATGGCGAAGATGACCAGCGTAAAATTCCGTTTGATGATCGGTATATTTCCAAACAGAAAGCCCGCGCCAAGAAAACCGCCGATCCAGACCAGCCCTCCGATGACGTTGTAGAGCAGAAATTTCGAATAGGTCATAGCGCCAATGCCCGCGACAAACGGGGCGAAGGTTCTGATGATCGGAACGAAACGGGCGATGATGATCGTCTTGCCGCCGTATTTCTCGTAGAACTCATGCGTCCGTTCGAGATGCCTCCGGTTGAGCCACCGCGAATTGTTCTTGACGAAGACCCTCGGGCCGACCGTATGACCGATCAAGTAATTGACTGTATCTCCGATGATCGCCGCGATGCTGAGCAGGATGAAGACCCAGTAAATGTTGAGCCCGCCCTTGGCCGAGAGCGCACCAATGGCGAAGAGCAGCGAATCGCCCGGCAAAAATGGAGTGACGACCAGCCCCGTTTCGCAAAAAATGATCAGAAATAGTATCGCATAGGTCCAGATCCCGTACTGCGTGACCAGTTCGACGAGGTACTTGTCGAGATGAATGATGATATCGATGAAGTGCTTGATCAGTTCCATGTTTTATGAATGACAAAGAATCATCCACAAAGTACACATAGGAACCACGAAGAGGTGGAGATTTCATTTTCTCTTTGTGACTCTGCTCTGAAAATGTTCTGTATTATCTCTGTGATCTCTGTGTCTCTGTGGTTTAATCTCACCACAGAGACACAGAGATCACAGAGATAATACGGGACTTTTTCATCTTCGGTGGAGTGCCGAAGGCTCATGTTTAACTTTGTGTCTTTAGTGGATGATTGCCTTCCTTTATTTTTTATTTCTCCCAGCCGAATCTGCCTATCAGTTTGACGAACTGGCAGGCGCCGAAATCCTCTGTTTTAGTCCCCTCTTCGGTTCTGGTGAGGCGCAACAGACGCTGCTCCTTCTCCGATCCGACGGGGATGACGAGGTGTCCGCCGGCCACAAGTTGATCGACCAGCGGCTGTGGTATCTCAGGCGAACCTGCGGCGACAAGGATTCCCTGAAACGGCGCGAATTCGTTCCAGCCCCAGGTCCCGTCGAAACAACGGATAGTTGCATTTCGAATCCCGAGATCTGTGATCACTTTCTGGGCATTTCGGGCGAGCTCGGGCAGCCGTTCGAGCGAATAGACCTGTCCAGCGACCTGCGACAGAATCGCCGTCTGATACCCGCTACCGGCGCCGATCTCGAGCACGCGGTCGCGGCTGGTCAATTCAAGCAGTTCGGTTTCGCGCGCAACTATGAAAGGCTGAGAGATGGTCTGGCCCTGATCGATCGGCAGAGCGTGATCGCCATAGGCGTTTCCACGCAGAGCCTCGGGGACGAAAAGATGACGGGGGACAGCGGCCATCGCGGCCAGAACGCGTTCGTCGCGAATTCGATAATGATTCCTCAATCGCTCGACCATCGCCCCACGCTCGCGCGCGAATGCCTGCGTATCCTGATTCCTCTTCAAATTCAGGCTGAGTATCAAAACGAAAACCCGTTTCTGTTGCGAATATCATCCAGCGTGCGATAGTCAGTCATGTCTGTCCGGAGCGGAGTGATCGAGACCATGCCTTCGGCGATCGCTTCATAATCCGAACCCGGATCCTGCTTCCACGAAACCTGCTGCTCGCCAATCCAGTAATATTGCTTGCCGCGCGGATCGATCCCATCGACTATGCTCACGCGGGCGATCTTGACGCCCTGGTGAGTGAATCTGACTCCCAGGACAGGCCCGACGGGGATATTGACGTTGAGGACCGTTCCTTCCGGCAGTCCTTCCCGCAAGACGCGCAAAGTCAGATCAGCGGCGAACTCGGCTGCCGGGCGAAAATCGCCGTCCCTTGCAGTCAGGCTGACTGCAATGCCCGGCAGTTTGAAGATCGAAGCTTCGAGCGCGCCGGCGACCGTACCTGAATAGGTCACATCATCGCCGAGGTTGGCGCCGTGGTTAATCCCTGAGATGACGATATCGGGCCGCTCGGGTAGAATTTTGGTCAAGGCCAGCGTCACACAATCGGTCGGCGTTCCATCGACAGAATAGCGCCGTTCCGAGATCTTCCTCACGCGAAGCGGACGAGCCAATGTCAGAGAATGGGCCGTCGCGCTCTGCTCTGAAGACGGCGCGACGACTGTCACCTCTCCAATGGTCTCCAGCATCTCGGCGAGCGCAGCGATACCGTCAGAAAAATAACCGTCATCGTTTGTTACCAGTATTTTTGCAGTCATAAATCCAAGCAGGCAGTGAAATGCATTTGAAGATTATCTTCACCCAATTGACGCATTATTGGCAATAGCTGCCGGTCGAATTGAGACAGAATGGCCGGGCTCGGGATATAATCGCCATCCTTATGAGCGGCCCCAGGGAACCAGTTGAAATGAGCTTCGATCCGGCACGCGTCAGGCGGGTGATTTTGCAGGTAATTCTGCTGGTCGTCGCCACGATCGTCGTCGGCTGGCTGTTATATGCATTACGTGCGATTCTGCTGCTGCTGGCGCTGACGGTCATCTTCTGCTATCTCGTCTTTCCGCTCATCGAAATGGTCGAGCGGCCATTCAGGTTCGGCGGAAAAAGATCCAGGATGCCCCGCACGGTCTCCGTCATTCTGGTCTATCTCCTGCTGGGCGGGATCATCTATTTCTCTATCGAGCAAGCCGGCCCTGCACTCAGCGACCAGCTCAATGAATTCCTCGACAACGTCCCGGTTTACGCGCGCAAACTGGACCAGTCAACTAAATGGATATTTTCATTGCCGTCTCGCTACCGGCTGCCCATAAGCTGGCGTCAGTCCCTGACCGACAGCATGAGCAATGTCTCGACGGCATTTCTCGAGTGGCTCGAAGCGATCGCCGCGCGGACGCTGAGAATGACCTGGTACCTGCCCTGGCTGGTGCTCATCCCCGCTCTCGGCTTCTTCTTACTGAAGGACGCCGGGAAGATCAGCGATTTACTGCTTTCATCGTTTCCTGAAGCCGACGTTCGCTTTCGAGTCGCGCTTTTCCTGAGCGATGTCAGTTCAACGCTGGCAGCATACATTCGAGCTAACCTTGTGGCATGCCTGCTCGTCGGTCTGATCGAAGGCGGCGGCTTGTGGGCGATGGGCATCTCGTATCCCCTCATCTTCGCGATCGGAGCCGGACTGCTCGAATTCATTCCGCTTCTCGGACCGCTGCTGCTGGGCATGACGGCGACTCTGGTGGTCAGTTTTCATTCCTGGCAGGCGGCTTTTCTGGTTGCGGCGTTTCTGGCAGTCTTCAGAATGCTGCACGATTACCTGATCTACCCCAGACTGATGAGCGCCGGGATTCGGATGCATCCAATCCTCGTCATCCTGGCGGTGCTGAGCGGAGCCGAACTGGGAGGCGTGGTCGGAGTTTTTCTGAGTATCCCCGTAGTCGGGCTGCTGCTGGTCTGCTGGCGTCACTGGCGCGACCTGCGCATCGGTCGGTCAACGATTCTGACGCCCGAAGAAGAGAGTCTGAGTGCCGATGGAACAACCTGAGCAAAACGAACAGCCGAAAAGACATGCGACAGATCGCGAATCGCTGGAACGTAATTGCGAGGTCGAGTTTTTCGTCGCCGGCGGTCCGGGCGGGCAACACCGCAACAAGGTCGAAACCGGAGTCCGCCTGACACACCTGCCTTCAGGCATCGTTGTCACTGCGACCGAACGCCGGTCTCAATCAGCCAATCGCGATGCGGCATATGAACGAATGGCCGAAAAACTCGAAGCCATGCAGCGTGTTCGAAAACGACGCCGGCCAACAAAACCCTCGACAGCTGCAAAAGCAAGGCGCCTCGAAAAGAAGAAAATCATCGGAGAAAGAAAACTGACCCGCCGGAAATTCCGACCGCCGGAGGAGTGATATAGCAGTTGGCAGATGGCAGTTTCCAGTAAGAAGAAGTTATAAGTTTATTACTCTGCAAACTAAATTTTCTTTTATTCAAGACTGGAAAAAGTTAATCGCAGAGGCCGCAAAGGGGCAAAGAATTAATCGCAGAGGCCGCAAAGGAGCAAAGATTTTCTGGTGATATGAATATCCGGATTATTGCCCACTGGATATAATTCGAACACTGATCTTCCTGTATATCTTTGCCCCTTTGCGGCCTTTGCGATTCAATTCTTTGGGCTTCTTCGCGGGCTTTGCAATTTGGTACAATTTCAGTTCTATGGATCAGCTCATCGGAAAAACCGAAGAAGAACTCTGCGCGCTGGTGGAAGCAATCGGCGAAAAACCTTTTCGCGGGCGTCAGATTTACCACAATATCCATCAGCGACGGATGCTCGATTTCGATCAAATGACGGAATTGAGCAAGGCACTCCGCGACAAACTGACCGCCGCGGCAAAAGTCACCGAATCGCAGATCGCCAGCGTCTTCCATTCGACGGACGGAACAAGGCGTTATCTTATCAGGCTCGGCGACGGGCTGGAGTCGGAAGCTGTCTTCATGCCGGATGAACGCCGCGACACGATCTGCATCAGCTGTCAGGTCGGATGCGCTGTCGGTTGCAAGTTCTGTATGACCGCGCAGATGGGCATCAAACGCAATATGACCGCCGGTGAGATCATCTCTCAGGTGGTCATCGTCCTCAACGAAGTATATGGCGCCGGAAACGAGACGCCCCACGGGACAAATCTGGTTTTTATGGGCATGGGAGAAAGCTTCCTCAATTACGATGAAGTCATGAAGTCGATCAGAATCATGGCCGACGAGAAAGGGTTGGGGATCAGACCGAAACGAGTGACCGTCTCGACCTCAGGGATCATCCCGGCGATCTATCAATTCGCCAACGAAACCGTCCGCCCGAATCTGGCGATCTCGCTGACGGCGACAACAGAAGCCGAGCGGACCGATCTCATGCCTCTCAACCGGAAATATACGCTCGGCGAGCTGATCAAGGCGTGTCGTGATTATCCACTGGGCGAGCGAGAGCGGCTGACTTTCGAATACGTTATGCTCGAAGGCATCAACGATTCGGACGAGGACGCGCGCCGGCTGGTACGACTGCTCAATGGAATTCGCGCCAAGGTCAACCTGATTCCGCACAATCCTGCGCCTGAGCTTCCCTATCGCGCATCATCAATGGAACGCATTCAGGCTTTTCAACAGATTCTGATCGAAAAGGACCTTCCTGCATTCATTCGTCGCCCGCGAGGACAGGACATCTCGGCCGCCTGCGGTCAGCTTGCGGCAAGGCATGAGGCCGTATGAATACTACGGATTACATTGTGATCGGGAGCGGTGTGGCAGGACTGCGCGCAGCTGTCGAGCTTTCGCGCGGCGGCCGGGTCGTTATTCTGACCAAGGACCGGCTCGATGAATCGAACACTGAATACGCTCAGGGCGGTGTCGCTGTGGCGCTCTCTGACGACGATGAGATAGCGCTGCACGTCGAGGACACGCTCAACGCCGGTGCAGGTTTGTGCGACGAGCTCGCCGTGCGGGTCCTGGTCGAGGAAGGCCCTCGATACATCACGGAACTTATCGAGTGGGGAGCGGAATTCGATCGCACTGACGGGGCGCTTGCCTTCACCCGCGAAGCCGCCCATTCACGACGTCGAATTCTACATGCGGGCGGAGATTCAACCGGCAGTGAAATCGTCCGCTCGCTGCTGGCCCGCGCCCGTCAGGAACCGAACATCACTTTTCTGGCACATGCCGCAACGCTCGGCTTGCTGGTCGATGACGGCCGGTGCATCGGCGTAGAATATATCGATCCGCACGAAAGCCTGCTCTGCCAGATGGGCGCGAAAGCAATTGTGCTCGCGACCGGAGGAGCCGGACAGGTCTTTGCACAAACCACCAATCCGGATGTCGCCACTGGCGACGGAATTGCCATGGCTTATGCCGCCGGCGCGATGGTCTGCGACCTGGAGTTCATCCAGTTCCACCCGACCGTACTCTCGGCTCCAGGCGCTCCACGCTTCCTCCTCTCAGAGGCGCTCCGCGGCGAAGGCGGCAGGCTCCGCAACGATGCCGGCGAGACCTTCATGAAAAACTACGACGAACGCGAAGAACTCGCTCCTCGCGATATCGTTTCCCGCTCGATCGTCGCCGAGATGGTTCGCACCGGCAGGCAATGGGTATACCTTGACATGACGCACCTCGACGCAAACTTTCTGCACACCCGTTTTCCCAAAATTCACCTGACCTGTCTGAGGTATGGTCTGGACATCACCAAGGATCAGATACCTGTCAGCCCGGCTGCCCATTACATCATGGGCGGAGTCCGCACCGATTCTGAAGGAAGAACTTCGCTCCCCGGCCTCTATGCGGCCGGCGAAGTGACCTGCACAGGCGTCCACGGAGCCAATCGCCTGGCCAGCAATTCACTGCTCGAAGGTCTTGTCTTCGGCGCGCGGGCAGGATTTGCCGCGCTCCACGATCCGCAACCGGCAGGTCTCGAAGCGTTCCAGTTGCGTCAGCCCGCCGACATCTCTCCGAGCGACTGGGTGATCGATCCGCAGACCCGCTTTCGCGTCCAGGAGCTCATGTGGCGCAAGGTCGGACTGATACGCAAAGGCGGAGAACTCTCTGAAGCCCTGGTGGAACTGACTGACCTCGCGGCTTCTGCGCTCAACAGCCGAACCCGTAACTTCGCATCCCTCGCCAGATTGATCGCCGAAGCAGCGCTCTGGCGTGAAGAGAGCCGCGGCGGCCATTACCGCGATGATTTCCCCTTGCGCAACGATTCGCATTGGCGCGTCCATTCCACCCAGCAGCTCGACCAGCCCATATGCGCAGTTCAATCGATCAGCGCGTTTGATGCTCAAACGCCGAGGACTATCTGAAGAATATCCAAATAAAAGTTCTTTTAATCAAAAAAATTTTTTTTGCCAAAATTTCTTTATTCAAGAATGGACGTTAATCGCAGTAGGCCGCGAAGATGCGAAAAGATTTAATCGGAAGGGCGCGAAGGGGGGAAAAAAATAAAGGGGGCGGAGGGGTGGAAAAAAATGGGCAATAATCCGGATATTCATATCACCAAAAATCTTTGCTCCTTTGCGGCCTCTGCGATTAATCGGTGGTTTTGATATCTTCCAGACTTAAATGCCAGAAAATTTAGTTTACAAAGTATTCAATTATTTTGTGTCTGTGTCGATAAACACCGGGCCTCACCCGGCGAGTTTGGTGAAGTGGGCAGAGGCAAGGAATTGTGCGCCGAGATCGGCGAAACGGGAATTGACATAACGATGGACTTCGGCGGGCGTGGTCAGATTGATGGCCTGATCGGCGAGGGTCCGGGCGTCTTCAAGTCTGATCGAGCGGATGAGGCGTTTAATTGCAGGGATCGCACTCGGAGTCATGCTCAGATCGAGCAGGTCAAGGCCGAGCAGGATAATCACTTCGGCCGGATTCGAGGCCATCTCACCGCAGACATTGATCGGGATCTGCATGCGGTGCGCCGCGTCGGCGACAAAACGGATGGCCCGCAAAACCGCCGGATGCATCGGATCGAACAGGCTGTTGACGTTCTCGTTGCCGCGATCGACCGCGAGCAGGCTCTGTGTCAGGTCGTTTGTCCCGAGACTGAAGAAATCAGCCTCACGGGCGAGCGGCTCGGCCAGGATGACAGCCGCCGGAACCTCGACCATAACGCCGATCTCGACATCTTCTTCGTGCTTGATGCGCTGTGAGCGCAGCTCCTTTTCGACTTCAGCGATGATGTTCTTGGCCTCGCGAACTTCGTCCAGGTTCGAGACGAAAGGCAAAAGTATCTTGAGCGTTCCATGCGATGCGGCCCGCAGGATCGCGCGAATCTGCGTACGGAAAACATGCTGGACATTGAGCGAGAGCCTGATCGCTCGCAGTCCCAGCGCCGGGTTGCGTTCCGGCTTGAAACCGTCCAGATGCAGTTTGTCGCCTCCCAGATCGAACGTCCTGACGACAGCCCCGTCACTCCCGCTCATCTCAGCCAGGAATTTATAGGCTTCGTACTGCTCTTCTTCGGAAGGCAGACCGTTGACCGCCTGGGAATAGAGAAATTCCGAACGATAGAGGCCGACACCGGCAGCGTTATATCGATTAAACCCTTCGATCTCTTCAATCAGTTCGATATTGGCGCGCAGTGTAACTTCACGCCCGTCGAGCGTGATGGCCGGCAGCTCGCGCTCCTCCATGTCGTGGACCAGCTGCTGCAGCTGGCGCTCGCGCTGTTCGGAATAGAACCTGTAAGTTTCCGGTGACGGCCGCAGGATGACGGTGCCGGTTGTACCGTCAATGATGATTGTCTCGCCTGAGCGGACGCGTTTGGTCAGATCGCGCACACCGACCACTGCCGGCAGGCTTTGCGAGCGGGCAATGATCGAGGTATGCGATGCCCAGCCGCCGGCATTCGTGACAAAACCGAGCACCCGCTTCGGATCAAGATCAGCCGCGACCGACGGCAGCAGATCATCGGCGATAATGATGGCGTTCTCGGCCATTTCGTTGAGATCCCGCGTCTTGGTTCCGGAGAGGATCTTGATCAGCCGGTGAGACACGTCGGCGATGTCGCTGCCGCGTTCACGCAGGTAATCGTCATTGATTTGCCGGTAGATATCGAGCATATGACCGGTCACATCGCGAATGGCCCATTCTGCGTTGGCATGATTTTCGCGAATGAAATCTTCGATCTGACGGGTGAAGGTCGAATCCCTGAGCATGAGCAGATGAGTTTCGAGAATGTATGCCCGTTCTGAGCCGAGCGCTGCACGGAAGCGCTCCGTCGCTTCGAGCACCTGCTGTTGGGCGAGATGAAGCGCCTCGCGAAAGCGAGTGACTTCAACATCGATCTGCTCGGCGGGCAGGAAAACGCGGACGATTCGACCGAACGGATCATCGACCAGAAACGCAGTGCCTATCGCGACGCCCTGACAGACACCTATTCCCTCCAGTCTCACTTCAGGCGGTTTCCTTGAAACGCTTCTCATATGATGAATTACCTGATTCAGTCTTCGCCGAACTTCCCTTCGATCAGCCGGCATACCGCATCCAGCGCTTCCTGCTCATCCTCACCCTCGACCATGACGTCGATCAATGTCCCCTGCGTGGCAGCGAGCAAGAGGACACCGAAGATGCTTTTGGCATCGACCGTACGGTGACGCGCGCCGTTTCGTGCCAACAGAATGTCGCTCCGATATGCCCCGGCCAGTTTGACCAGACGCGCCGCAGCCCGGGCGTGCAGTCCCAGTCGATTCGTGATTGTCAGGGTCCGCTGCTGCATAACCTGTTGAGTGCAGATGTTTCCAGATCAAAATATTGTCATTCAATAGCAGGATCATGCCTTGCCCGAGGACAAGACCTCGCTGGCGAGATAGATATTCTTCTGGCCCTGATCGCGAACGCGACGCGCGATGAGCGACAGATCTTCGTCCGATTGTTGTTCGGCGAGCTTGATGATCATCGGAAGGTTGACTCCCGTGATCACCTCGATCGGGGCATTGCCCAGAAACGTGCAGGCGATATTGGTCGGTGTCCCCCCGAACATGTCCGTCAGAACCAGAACTCCTGCCCCTTCGTTGACACGTTCGATCGCCTTGCCGATCTGCTCCCTCGCCATCTCGACATTGTCATGCCAGCCGATGGTCACCGCTGTGATGTGGCGGATATCGCCGACAATCGTTTCGGCCGCGCTGACCAGCTCAGTCGCCAGGTTCCCATGCGTTACGACAACGCCTCCTATTAACGGCATATCTCTCCTTATCATTTCTTCACATCTCGATGCGAAACACGAGCCTGATGTCCACCTGTCTTGAGGTGCTTGAAGAGGTAATTGGCGATGGCCACCGAGCGATGTTTGCCCCCGGTGCATCCGATCGCCACGGTGATATAGCTTTTGCCTTCGCGCTCATAAAGCGGCACCAGGTAATCGAGCAGATCGGAGATTCGCCGGGTCGTCTCCTGGACCTCTTCGCTCTGATTGAGGTATTCGAGAACCGGCTGGTCATTTCCCGTCAGCTCCTTCAATTCCGGAACGAAGTAAGGATTGGGCAAAAACCTGATGTCGAAGAGCAGATTCGCATCCAGCGGAACTCCGAATTTGAAACCGAAGCTGAGCACCGTGATCTCGGTTTGAGCGGCCTGATTTTCGGGGGCAAAGCGGCTCTTGAGCCATCCGCGCAGCGTGTGAACGTTGTGATCGGATGTATCGATCACTACGTCCGCCAGCAGGCGGATGGGTTCAAGTTTTTTGCGCTCTTCCGCGATCGCTTCCGGCACCCGTCCTTCGCCCAGCGGGTGCGGCCGCCGCGTCTCGCTGTACCTGCGCTGCAGAATCGCATCGCTCGCCTCCAGAAAGATCACCGTCATCTCGAGATCGGTTCTCGATCTGAGCAGGGCGTAAATCTGGGGAAATGTGTTGAGAAATTCCCGCTCCCTGATGTTGACGCTCAGGGCGGCGCGCGTAATGCCCGATTCCTTCATCTCCAGCAGGTGAACGAAACTGGGAATCAGCTGCACCGGCAGGTTGTCGACACAGAAATATCCAATATCCTCGAAGACATTCATCGCCGAAGACATCCCCGATCCGCTCAATCCAGTGATGATGATCAGTTTTGGGATCATGACAGAATATTACGGTTCGATCAGGCCGTAATTGCCGTCCTTACGTTTGTAGATGACGCCGACACGATCCGTCTCGGCATTGCGAAAGACGACAAACTGTTCGGTCGAATCCTCGACGCGAAGAATAGCCTCTTCAGGCGTCATCGGCTTGACCGAATAGCGGCGCGATCGGACGATGCGGGGCGCAGGGCTGTCCGGGGAGACCGGCGGCACCGGACTTGGAGCCACCTGCCCGGCGGAAGTTGCGTGATGCTTGCGGTCTATGATCTTACCCTTGACCTTGACTACCTGCTTGCGAAGTTTGTCGACCGCCTGCAGGACCGACGTATACATATCCGTCGTATCGGCCTTGCTGGTCAACGCCTTGTCGTTCCAATGGACGACTATCTCAGCCAGATGGCGATGATGCTTCTCGACACTTAAAACGACGTGAGCGCGCGTCGCGCCTTTCAATACCACATCGATCTTTTTGAAATTCTCATTGATATGTTTTTTGATAGAGGGTGAGACAGTAAAATTTCGTCCAGTATATTCGATTTTCATCTAAATGGCTCCTTTTCTTCATCCGGCTGGTCCGTGGGGCGATCAGACACCGAGCCTGATGCTGTGTCTCGAGCGAAGTAAGTTGTTGGGCGGGACGGGCAGAGGCATGGAAATCACCCGTTGCAAAGTCGCGTCAATATTTCGTTATAACCGATCAAACTACCTGTCGTCGTTCTCTGGATCCCGGAATCTTCATCTGATCACGGTATTTGGCGACTGTGCGACGAGAGAGCTTCTGCCCCTCCTGTGCCAGTCGTGCGGCGATCTGATCATCGGTCAGGGGTTCGCGAGGATCTTCGGCCCCGATCATCTTCTTGATCTTGAGCCTGATGATGCGCGTCGAAACCTCTTCGCCATCATCGTTTGTCATGCCCTCGGTGAAGAATCGTCGCAGTTCGATGACACCCTGCGGAGTATGCGCGTATTTATGGTTGACCACGCGAGAGACTGTCGAGAGGTGCATGCCGATGTCCTCGGAGATATCCTTGAGCATCATCGGCTTGATGTGTTCGACGCCCTTGTCCAGAAAATCACGCTGACGTTCGACGATGCGCTCGCAGACCTTGTAGATCGTCTGCTTGCGGTGTTCGATATTCTTGAGCAGATCGACAGCCGAGCGAAAACGGTCCTTGATATAGTCGCGAGTCTCTTTCGATGTCTCCTTGTTTTCCATCATCTGCCGGTACTGCCGGTTGATGCGCAGTTGCGGCAGACCATCGTCATTGAAACGGATAACATAATCGTCATCGATCTTCTCGATATAGACTTCGGGTTCGATGTACTGGGCTTCGCGCGGAGCATACTTGCGTCCCGGATGGGGTTCGAGCTGGCGAATCAGCTTCAGCTCCTGGGCAACTTCATCAACTGAGACGTTGAGCTCCCTGGCCAATTCAGGCAACTTGTGATTCTGCAACTGGCTGAAATGATCGCGGATCAATGTCGCGGCAAGTCTGTCGCCGTATCCGAAATACTGCAATTGCAGGAGCAGGCATTCCCGCAGATTGCGCGCGCCAACTCCGGTAGGATCGAGCTGCTGAACTATTTCAAGCGCCTTCTGGACAGTCTCGATCGGCCAGGGGCCGAACTGGGCAATCTCTTCGAGCGTTCCCTCAAGCATACCGTCGTTGTTAAGGTTGCCGATGATAGCCTCCGCCGCATCCCGCACCTCAGGCGTAGTCAGCGTCAGACGAAGCTGCCAGTTCAGATATTCGGCGAGATTCTGTTCGGATGAGAGAAACTGTTCGAATGATGGGGTCTCTTTGACTTCGTTTTCGCGGGTCCTGTACCCTGGATCAAGATATTCCTCGAAGGTCGATCCGAAGTCGATCTCCTCGAACGAATCACGCTCGCCGATCTCGGCTTCACGGCCTTCTCCGCCTTCAGATTCGCGGGGAGCTTCGCCAGTCGATGACGCGAAATCAGGCGCCTCGCCGCTCGAGCCAGTTCCCTCCCTGGAGTCCAGTCTTTCAACCTGACTGCCGGATAACAGATCCTGACCTTCATATGCATCCGATCCTCCCGTTGCCGATTCGGGAAGTTCAGTCGAGCCATTGAGCAATTGCGCAGCAGATGATTCGCTGTAATCGCTGTTGGCCAGGTCGGGTGAGACCGAAACCTCGTCCGACGGCAACTCCTCGAGCACGGGGTTTTCGTTCAATTGCTGCGTGACCAGATCCCCCAATTCCAGCTTGTTCATCTGCAGCATCTCAATCCGCTGACGCAGTTGAGGTGTCAGGACCAGACGCTGGGACAGTTGTGTGCTGAGTGTTGGTTTAAACGACATAAATTATTATCAAACCAAAACAATCCGAGGGCCAAAACAATCCGAGGGCCAAGACAATCCGAGGACCAAGACAATCCGACGGCCAAAACAATCTGACGGAGACCTGAATGCCGGCGATTTCACAATCTGAATTTCTCTCCCAAATAGACCCTTCTGACCTCCGGATCTTCAGTCAATTCAGAGGGTGAGCCGGAGCGGAAGAGTTGTCCTTCGCTGATGATGTAGGCTCGATCAGTAATTTCGAGAGCTTCGCGAACATTATGGTCCGTGATCAGTATGCCGATGCCGCGAGCCTGTAAACGATTGATAATCTGCTGGATATCGTCGATCGCAATCGGATCTATGCCCGCAAACGGCTCATCGAGCAGAATGAATCCGGGTTCGATGGCCAGTAACCGTGCGATCTCGGTCCGGCGCCGTTCTCCGCCTGAAAGAGCATAACCCTTGTTCTTCCTGACATGACTGAGGTGGAATTCCTCGATCAGTTCCTCAAGCCTGTCGTGACGCTCTGCTGACGTCATAACAAGCGTTTCGAGGATCGCCAGGATATTCTGTTCGACCGTCAACTTGCGAAAAACCGAGGCCTCCTGAGGAAGATAGCTGATGCCCATCCGGGCACGCTTGTAAAGGGCCATCCGGGTGATTTCGTGATCGCCCAGCCAGACCTTGCCTTCATCCGGTTCCTCCAATCCGACGACCATATAAAAAGTGGTCGTTTTACCTGCCCCGTTGGGTCCCAGCAAACCGACGATCTCGCCCGGATGGACCTCGATCGAAACATCATTTACAACACAGCGTCGACGGTACGATTTTTTCAAGTGCTCCACGCGCAAGGTTCCGACGCTTGTGGCCCTGGAGATTGAGACCTCTTCAGCCGGTTTAGCTTCAATGACTGCGATTCCCATTCCACCTCACCTTAAAATGCATTCACCAGATCGAGCTTCCGGTAGTCCGTCAAAAGGCCTGATCAGCAAAGTAACCGGGATTTCCAACTCTCGAATTAGCCGGATCACTGGCAACCGGCAGCACGTGCAGCCGGAACTGAAGGAGCCTTACTTTGGAATGCGATGAGTCGTCCTGACACGCGCTTTCGTGCCGTCATCGTCAATGGCTTCGATCCTAGCATCGCGAAAATGCAATGTCAATTTTGCGCTTTTTGTGACTGACTTGCTTTCAAGATCCTCGACCATGGCCTGTTTTCCGGTCAATTCGACCGTATCGGTAGCGACGGTATAGACCACCTTCTCACCGGTCGCGCGTCGTACAGGCTGGCTCAGAACGACATTACCAGTGGCGGACATCGTGACCAGCCTGTTTTCATCATTCATGATCGCATCGGCCTTTGCGGCATCGATTCGGTCGGTGCCCTGCCGGATCCGGACTGTTCCCTCGTAGTGAGCTGTCCTGGATTCGCCGTTATAATTGATTCGATCGGCGGAAGCAAAGACCGGGACGACATCTTTTTTTCCTTCCGACATTTCTCTTTCAAAGTCATAGAATGCCGATTGAGCATTCCCCCAGGCGGACATGGACTTTTCGCCTTTATCCAGCTCCATATTTTCGGCGCGCACGAAATCGTTATCCTGCCATGCCCGGACGTTTCCGGTGAAGCGGGCAGCGCTTTCACGATGCCTGTATACCGCGCGTTCAGAGGCGATAGTGATCGGCGCATTTCTGTTCTTGAAGGGAGCGGCGCCGCCGGTCGATTCGCGGCTGAAATACGTAGTCCTGACGCGTCCGCGCAGGAAGCTCTGGCCGGTATCGAGATTGGCATCGATTTCATCGGCGCTGCCGCGAGCGGACGCATCCCAAAGCTGAGGCTTACCGCGCAGAGAGACGATCTGGGAATTCGAATCGTAAATCGCCTGCTGAGCTGTGGCATGGCGATCACCATCGGTGAATTTTGCACTGCCGTCGACCGTCAGGTCGGTCACCTCCTGGGTCTCGACGCTGATATTGGCGGTCATCTTCTGACCGCTCATCGTGCGCTTGTTTCGTTTGCTTCCCGGCTGTTGCGGCTCGAATTCGGCAACCACATTCCCGCTTGCATTAAAAGAGCGAATCAGGTTGCCTCTTTCCGCAAACTCAGCGGCCATTGAGGCCGCACGCAGAATCTTGCGATCTGAGACAGCCGTCACGCGTTTTGGCGTTATAGTCAGGACGGAATTTCCACGGGCTTCGGTGCTCGAAATCGACTTGCCGTCATCTCGAAATGTGGATTCAACGAAATCTGCTTCGAGGATTCGCTCAGTGATCACTTTCGCGCTTCCCTCGCCATCCGCCGCTTCGATCCTGAGGGTCGTCCGCCCCTGTGTGACAACGCTTCGCAGTCGAGTCTCGGAGCCGAAAGGCGCATAGATGGCCTCGATTCTTGCAGCCGTGATCTCCCTCGGGGCATCCTTCTCGAAGGATATTGCGCGCGCACCGCCCGATCCGATTGCTGCAGTCAGATGTTGTGCCGGATCAAAATGGAAATCGATATCACGGGCAGTGATATCTGATCGACGCCCCTCCTCATCAGATTTCATGGCCGAATTTCCACGCATCTCGATCCGCGCAATCTTTTTGGTTACCGGATTGATGACACCTGTAATGAGATCGGCGCGGGCGGACTTTCCGCCTTGCACGGCATAGGCATTGCCTGAAAAACGGACCACGCCGTCAAGCTCGGCGTAATCGGCCTTCCCGCTTCGAATCTCGACCGGCAATCCGCCCTTTGGATCGGCACTGAGCCGTGTACTCACCAGCCGGACATTATTGAGGAGCGCGAGGTTTCGCGTCTTCGCATACAATTGCGCTCCGACGCTTGACCCGCTCAGGTCGGCCTGTTTGAATGCCACAGCCGATTCGGTCGATGCAACCTCATTCAACTGATCATATTTCAGCGCCGGAGTCGATACTTCGAGCCCGTCGCTGCTGATCACCTTGACGTTCCCCTCGAAGGTGACGACATTCTGATCGCTCACCCAGGATCCATGATCCGAAACTATGCGGATGCTCTTGCCGGGGTCCTTCCCGAAAGCTGTCAGGTCAACTTTCTCCATCTCATGGCGCCCGTCTTCATATGCCACATCGCGAACCGCCAGCAACCGCACTGTCTCGCGCCCTTTCTCGGTTCGTATGTATTTGTAGCCTTCGGTGATGGCCGTCACATTCGCCTTGAGCTTCGATTCGGAACGCACCGGGCCAGGGGGCCGCGGCTGCCGCCTCGCTCTTATGAAGGCCGTAATGATCAGCCCGATCGTTACAACCAACAGCGTCAATGAAAGTACCCGCCCGATGACGGTCAGCTTTTCTTTAAACATAAATATTACTAGAGTTGAAAGTTAAAAGTGATGAAGTGAATGAATTGCCGTTTTATCAGTCAGAATTATTTGAAACTACTTTTAACTTTTAACTTTTAACTTAATTTTCAAGTCGCCGAATTATACCATTTACCGGTTCAAGATGCCGGTTCGAGTGGCCAGGGTTGGATGATACCGAAATATTTGTCAGGTTCGGTCAGTAGTGTTAGATTGGATAAGTCCATATAAAATCGCCACATAGTCGGGGTGGGCGGATCCGCAAAATTATACTTTCTACTTTTTACTTTCTACATTCTACTCATTTAACGGAGAGGCGGTCAGAGTGATGCAGAGGTCGAATCGCAGAGTCTATGATGCCGTAATCGTCGGATCCGGGGCCACCGGCGGGTGGGCAGCTAAAATGCTGACTGAAAAGGGGCTTAATGTCATCGTCCTCGAAGCGGGTCGCAAGATCGATCCGGCGAAGGATTATCGAATGATGACCCAGCCGTATGAGCTGAAGTATCGCGGGTTGGCGCCCGGATCGGTCTATGCTCCGCGACAGCCGATCCAGTCGAAGTGTTATGCGGGAAACGAATACAGTTCTCATCTCTTCGTCGATGACATCGATAATCCGTACACTACGCCGGAGGACAAGCCTTTCTGGTGGATCCGTGGGCGACATGTGGGCGGACGATCGCTGACGTGGGGCCGGCAGTCATACCGGTTGAGCGATTACGACTTCAAGGCCGCCAGCCGTGATGGATACGGTCAGGACTGGCCATTCAGCTACGCTGATCTCGAGCCGTATTACGACATGGTCGAGGATTTTGTCGGCATCAGTGGTTCGAAGGAGAACCTTCCACAATTGCCGGACAGTAAATTTCTTCCGCCGATGGCCATGACGTGCGGCGAGCATATGTTGAAAAAGAGCGTCGAGAGCCGCTGGAACGATCGGAAAGTGATCATCGGCCGGGCGGCGATTCTGACCCGGCCGCATGAAGGACGCGCCGCCTGCCATTATTGCGGTCATTGCGATCGCGGCTGTGATACACATTCATATTTCAGCAGCGTTGGATCGACTCTGCCGGCGGCAGCAAAAACCGGTCGGATGACGCTCAGGCCGAACGCCGTCGTTCGAGAGATCATAGTTGATCCGAAAACCGGCAAGGCCAGTGGAGTGCGCGTCATCAATCAGTTGACCAGACAGGATTACGAAGTCTTCGGACGGACGATAGTTCTTTGCGCTTCGACGCTTGAGTCGACACGCATTCTGATGAATTCCAGATCGCGACTGCATCCTGAAGGATTCGGCAACACATCTGGCACGCTGGGCAGCTATCTGATGGATCATCTGTTTCAGATCAGCGCGAGCGGAATCGTCCCGACGCTGCGGGGAATGGACTACGACTATTCCGACGGCCGCGCGAACGGCATTTATGTGCCCAGATTCCGAAATATCAGGGATAAGCATCCAAACTTCATGCGTGGATACGGCATGCAGGGACGCGCCGGCATGGGATACTCATACGTCCACGCAAGTCAGCGCCCGGGTTTCGGTCCGGATTTCAAGAAGTTCGTTCGCGAAAATCCCAACGAGGTCGCATTCTGGCTTGGAGCCTGGTGCGAAATGCTGCCGCGCAAGGATAATCGGGTTGTACTCTCGAAAGAGAAGGTCGACGCATGGGGCATTCCCGTGTTGCACGTTGAATGCACGCACGGCGAGAATGAGAAGGCGATGGCACAGGACGCACTTGAGACCATACGCGAGATGGTCAGTGTGGCAGGTTTCCGCACTCAGTCGATCAGCAACACTCCGGCGCCGCCGGGATTCTGCATTCATGAAGTCGGCACAGCGAGAATGGGCGCCGATCCGAAAACTTCAGTGCTCAACCCGTGGAATCAGGTCTGGGATGCAAAAAATGTCTTTGTCACTGACGGTTCGTGTTTCGTCTCGCAGGGTTGCCAGAACCCGACGCTGACGATGATGGCGATCACTGCGCGCGCATGCGATTACCTGTCGGATGAGATGAAACGCGGCAACCTCTAGTAACCGAGCGGAGGTGTTATGAAATACCACAGCCTCTTTTTCGCTGTCTGCATGCTGGCGAGCGCGGTCACTTTCGGCCAGGATCCGCAAAACCGGCCCGCCACAACAAGTGCCATTGAGTCCGAATCGGCAGCCCTTGAGATCCTGACGAGGGTCAGAAGATCGCTCGGCGGCGAAGAGAATTTCGCCGGAATTCGCAGCCTCTCGATCTCCGGTAAAAATCATCATCGCCTGCGCAACCGGGAGGCGGTCGGGGACCTGAAAATAGAGTTTCTCGCGCCGGACAAGTATCAGAAGATCGAAAAGTCGTCTCCGCGGCCTGCCGACGTGCTGACCCTCAAACAGACGGTCAACGGCGACCAGGTCTGGGTCGACCGGCAACTGCAACGGCCCAGTGGCTCGGATGACGGAAGCAACGAATTTATGGTCCGCACGCCGGGCAGGAATTCGCCGATCACATCCGGAACTTCAGGGATGCGAAGTACAACCACCGGCACCACGACCGTCAGGAACGAAATGCCCGGCGATCGCGGTCAGGAACGCACCATTCTGGGCATGCGCATACCCGGATCTGACGGCCAGGGCCGGGATAACCAGATTGAACGCCTTGAACAGGACAAGATCGTCTCGGCCAATCGAACCCCAACCACCAACAAGCCACCTGACCTGAACATTCCCGATGTCAAATCAGCCATGGAGCGCCAGGTCCGCAACGAATCGATCTCATTGCTGCTGACGCTGCTCGCGGGGAATCCGACATCGATCCGGCTTCGCTTCGCTTTGATGGGCGAGATCGATACCGAAAACGGCAAGGTATACGCCATCGACATCAACGGGCCGGATGATTTCGCCGGTCGACTTTTCATAGACAAGGCCGGCCTGCGCCCCATACTATTCAATTATCTCGAGTACCGCTATCGCAATACCGGCTATGTTGTCTCTGCCGGAACCGATGCACAACCCGGAAATGATCAACCTGAAAATGTCGAGATGATCTCACTGCAACTGTTCTTCTCCGATTACCGCAATGTTGAAGGAATCCAGTTTCCGCATCAGATCCTCAAACTCATCAACGGCGCCCCCGTCGAGACCTGGGAGATCGAGAAATTCAAACTTAATCCGAATCTGAAGGCAAAGAAATTCGAGAAATGAAAAAAACACTCATCTTTATATCATTTTTAATGCTCTCGGCCGGAACGGCGGCCGCTCAGGCGACGACCTCGATGCAGATGGGCTATGGCCCTGAAGAGAAGGTGCTCATGGTGCATGCCGATGACATCGGCATGTCCCATTCGGTCAATGTGGCATCGATCGAGGCGTTGAAAAAGGGGATGGTCACCTCCGGAAGCATCATGGTTCCCTGCCCCTGGTTTCCGGAGATCGCCGCATATGCGCGCGAGCATCCGGAGCTCGATCTGGGGCTGCATCTGACGCTGACAAGCGAATGGAAATATCTGCGCTGGCGTCCGGTCGCTCCACCTGAAAAGGTCAAAGGGTTACTGGATGAAGAAGGATACATGTGGCGATCCGAGCGGCAGACCGCGATGAAGGCTACTCCGCAGGAGATCGAGACCGAATTGCGCGCCCAGATCGACAGAGCACTCGCCTTCGGCATCAAACCGACTCACCTCGACACCCACATGGGCACGCTCTACACTCGCAAGGATTACTTCGAAGTCTACACCAGACTCGGTAAAGAGTACGGAATTCCGGTCATGGTAATGCGCCCGACACCCGAAGCGATCGCCTACGGCAAGATGTCCGGCTCTCCGATCAACGAAGAGGTCCTCAAACAGGTCCAGGCGGATGGCTTCGCCATGCTCGATTATCTGGTCACCGGAGTCCCGGGCAAAAATTTCGCTGAACGCAAGAAGGCTTATCATGATCTGCTCCGAAACATGAAACCCGGAGTGACGATGCTCATCGTCCATCTCGGCATGGACGATCAGGAACTCAAGGCCGTGACCAATTCCTGGCAGCAGCGCCACGCCGATTTCCTCTCCTTCACCGACCCCGAAACCGAGGCGCTCATCAAGGAGCTCGGCATTAAACTGACTACCTGGCGCGAAATGGGCAAAATCGCCTGGAAAAAATAGTTTTTTAAATGAATACACATATTGATCCGGTATGCGGCATGACGGTCGATCCGGCGAGGGCTGCCGGTTCGTTCGAATATCAGGGTGAGACTTACTATTTCTGCAATCCGCATTGTCTGCACAAGTTCAGCAGCGATCCGAAAGCATATCTTATAAAAGGATCGAGCAAACCCGAGCCGATGGTCCAGCTTTCAGGGAAGTCCAAATCGCTCCCGGTAATATCGTCAACGCCAGCGGCGATGGAGGTCGAGTACACCTGCCCGATGGATCCCGAGGTCGTGCAGAAAGGGCCAGGGGCATGTCCGAAATGCGGAATGGCGCTCGAGCCGATGAATCCGGTCCCGCAGTTGACTAAAACTGAATACGTCTGTCCGATGCACCCTGAGATCGTCCGAGACTCACCCGGCGCCTGCCCGATCTGCGGGATGGCTCTTGAACCGAGGGTCACGACGATTGAGGAAGAGGAGAATCCCGAACTCAAGGACATGAAGCGGCGATTCATGGTCGGACTCGGACTGACGCTGCCGGTCTTTCTGCTCGCCATGTCCGAAATGCTGCCGGGCCAGCCACTGCAGCATACTTTTCCCACGCGATTGCTGGCGATGATTCAATTCGCGCTTTCAACTCCTGTCGTGCTCTGGTGCGGATGGCCGTTTTTCCAGCGAGGATGGGCTTCGATCGTCAATCGGAGCCCGAATATGTTCACGCTGATTGCGATCGGCACCGGCACGGCCTGGCTATACAGCGTGATCGCTGCATTTTTCCCCGACATCTTCCCTGCTTCATTTCGCGGCCACGGCGGAGGCGTCGCGGTCTATTTTGAGGCGGCAGCCGTGATCACGACGCTGGTTCTGCTCGGACAGGTGCTCGAGTTGCGGGCACGCAGCCGGACAAGCAGTTCAATCAGGATGCTGCTCGGGCTGGCGCCGAAGACAGGGCGAATCCTGCGTGCGGACGGCCGGGAAGAGGACATTCCGCTGGACCGGATTGTACAGGGCGACAGGCTCAGAGTGCGGCCGGGAGAAAAGGTGCCGGTAGACGGCGTAGTCACCGAAGGCAACAGCTCGGTTGACGAATCGATGGTGACGGGCGAACCGATCCCGGTCGAAAAATCGGCGGGCAGTAAAGTCACCGGTGGAACAGTCAACGGGACAGGCGCATTCATCGTGCGGGCTGAGCGGGTCGGCTCCGATACGCTGCTGGCCCAGATCGTTCGAATGGTCAGCGAAGCCCAGCGCAGCCGCGCCCCGATTCAGCGCCTGGCGGATACTGTCTCGGCGTGGTTCGTCCCGCTGGTAATTCTGGCTTCGATTATCACCTTCGTGGTCTGGAGCCTGATCGGGCCGGAACCGCGATTCGTTTACGCTCTGGTCAATGCCGTTGCGGTGTTGATCATCGCATGCCCCTGCGCTCTTGGCCTGGCCACTCCGATGTCGATTATGGTCGGAACCGGACGCGGTGCGACGGCCGGCGTTCTGATCAGGAACGCCGAGGCTCTTGAAACACTCGAACGCGTCGATACACTTGTGATCGACAAGACTGGAACCCTGACTGAAGGTAAACCCAGGCTGGTCTCGATCGTACCGAAAAATGGGATCGACGATAATCGTCTGCTCGCTTTTGCTGCCGGCCTTGAACGCGCGAGCGAACATCCGCTTGCCGCCGCCATCGTTGGCCGTGCCGAAGAACTGTCGATTGCGCTCTCGCCGGTTGACAATTTCGCCTCGGTCACAGGACTCGGCGTAACAGGCCGCGTCGACGGCCGACAGGTTGCTTTGGGCAATCAAAGGCTGATGGATAAACTCGGTGTAACGATCGAATCGACCATCCTCGAAGAGGCTGAAGCTCTGCGAGTCAGGGGGCAGACCGTCATGCTGTCCTCGATTGACGGCCGCTTCGCCGGGTTGCTGGGCGTAGCCGATCCGATCAAGGAATCATCGCGAGAGGCAATCAACCAGCTTAAAAAAGATGGGCTCAGGCTGGTCATGCTGACCGGAGACAACGCGACAACCGCAAACGCCGTCGCCCGCGAACTCGGAATAGACGACGTCACCGCCGAGGTGCTGCCCGATCACAAGACCGATGTTATCAAACGCCTGCAAGGCGAGGGCCGCATCGTCGCGATGGCCGGCGACGGCATCAACGACGCGCCCGCGCTCGCTCAGGCCCAGGTCGGAATAGCCATGGGAACCGGCACCGATGTCGCAATGGAGAGCGCCGGAATCACTCTCGTCAAAGGAGACCTTCGCGGAATCGTCAGGGCCCGTCGACTGAGTCGCGCGACCATGAAGAACATCCGCCAAAATCTATTCTTCGCGTTCTTCTATAATGCGCTTGGGGTTCCAATAGCCGCCGGCGTGCTCTACCCTTTCATCGGACTGCTGCTCAGCCCGATGATCGCCAGCGCGGCCATGACTTTCAGCTCGGTCTCCGTCATCAGCAACGCGCTCAGACTTAGAAAAACAACCCTTTGATCGAAAATTCATCCACTAAGGACACGAAGAAACACAAAGGAAAGACCGGTCCTACTTTGTGATTCCTGGTGTTCCTGGTGGATTATTCTTCATTCTTTGTGTCATCTTCGTGTACCTTTGTGGATAATTTTCTGATTCAGATCGAACCTCGTCTCGACTGCGAAAATTGCGGCGTGGCGGGAGCTCACCGCTATCAGACCTTCACCTTCCAGGGCCACGGCGAACCTATCATCGAAGAGGAAAGTATACTGTGCGTTAGATGCGCGCGCGCGGAAAGAAAGCTGCGCGGGCAATCAGACGCCGGATCTGAGGGCCTCACACGTCAACAACTTATCGCGCATCTGGACGTGTTCTTCGAGACGAGCGGCGTCTTCGAGATCTGCCGGCGGTGCCACCAGCAGGGGACGGGTTGCTGCCCTCCGTCATGCCGCGTCATGGGCCGGACAGGTTGCGATCCGAACAACCGATACGGTAAAACGGTCTTCTGTACGGCTTTCATCTGCGGAGCGCTCTTGAATGCGATAACTGAATGCGATCCGGAAGTCGGACGAGAATTGAAATGGATTAAACGCGAACTGGGACCCGTCGAATTCCACCTCTTTGAAATGATCACTCGCGCACCATATGAAGTTCGCGATCCGGTTCGTCCACTCGGCCTGCCTCAAAGCTATCCTGCGCCAAAAGGACTCGACTGCGGCAGCAGCCTCAGGCAGCCCCTGCTCGCTCTGACGGATGAAATACTCGAAATCCGACGCAAGTGGAGCGCGTTCGAAAAGATGGAGTAGGGCGCTTTGGGCTGGAGGTCAAACCCGGCTCGCTCGATTTTCAATATCCTGCCCGTTTATCGTAAAACATGCCGACCGGAGGTCGGCGTTCCCGAAAAAAAATAGTTTTTGACAGCTTTCTGTCAATCTGCTACAGTCCGCCTCTCATAAGGTAACTTCCTAAACCGCATCAGATTAGCAGAAACACGGCCTGCTCAGAGCTGAGAATCGGGCGTTTGTGTACTTCCTGCGCACATCGAAGTTATTGGCGGGTACTGGAAAATCCCATCGCAAGTAACCTGACAGGAGGTCAACAAACGGAAGGAATGAAATCAGCAATCGCTGAGGTCGCTCAGACGTATGGCATCGAAAACTGGGGTGCCGGATATTTCGGCATCAATTCAAGGGGTAACCTGATCGTCCGTCCTAGTGAAGGGGACCCGAGAAGCGTTGATATCAAGCAAGTTGTTGATGACCTTATTTCCCGGCGCGTCAAGCTGCCGGTTCTGCTTCGTTTCCCGCAAATCTTCGCCAGCCAGGTTCGCAAGATGAACCAATCCTTCCGCTCGGCGATGAAAGAGTTCGATTACAAGGGCGAGCACCTGGCCGTCTTTCCCATGAAGGTCAATCAACGGCGACAGGTGATTGAAGCTTACCTGGAAGAAGCGACGAAATATAATTATGGTCTGGAGGCCGGCAGCAAACCCGAGCTCTATGCCGCCATCGCCCTCGATCAGGCGCCCGATTCCCTGCTGGTCTGCAACGGTTTCAAGGATGACGGATTCATCGATCTGGCATTTGTCGGCTCTCAGCTTGGCAAGAATGTCGTGATTGTGATCGAGAAGCTCAACGAGCTGCCGAAGGTGATCAATCGTGTTCGCGAGACCGGGATCAGGCCGATGGTGGGAATGCGGGTCAGGCTTTACACCCGCGGCTCCGGCCGGTGGGAGAAGTCCGGCGGAGAACAGTCAAAGTTCGGGCTCACGACGACAGAGCTTCTGCACGCGATCAAGATGCTCCGTGAAGCCGGAATGATCGATCTGCTCCGCGTTCTGCATTTCCATATCGGATCGCAGATCACCCAGATCAAACGGGTCAAAGCCGGAGTCAAGGAGGCCGCCCGCGTCTATGCCAAGATCCGCAAGATGGGCATCGACGTCGATCATCTCAATGTCGGTGGCGGGGCCGGCGTCGATTACGACGGCAGCAAAACGAGTTTCGAATCGTCGGCAAACTACACCATGCAGGAATTCGCCAACGACGTCATCTATACGATCAAGTCGGTTTGCGAGGAAGAGAATGTTCCGGTCCCGAACGTGATTACCGAATCCGGACGGATTCTGGTGGCATATCACGCGATGCTCATCACAAACATTATCGATGAGATCGAGACCGTCCAGGGAGTTCAACACTTTACGATCACTGGCGAGGAGGCTCAGGTCATCCTCGAACTATACGATCTGTACAAGAACATGAACTCCAAGAATTTCCTCGAGTATTATCACGACGCGCTCGAGCACAAGGACGAACTGTTCACGCTCTTCGACCTCGGGTTTATCAACCTCGAGGAACGGGCCAAGGGAGAAGTTCTCTTCTGGGAGGTCTGCGGACGTGCCAACAACTTCGCCAAGCTGGCGCAGGTCGAATCCGAAGAGTTCGACGATCTGCGCAAACTGCTTTCGGCGAAATATCTTTGTAATTTCTCTGTTTTCAGGTCGGTTCCGGATCACTGGGCGATTGATCAGCTCTTCCCGATCATCCCCATTCACAAACTGAACGAGACTCCGACAGATACCGCGACCCTGGTCGATATCACCTGCGACTCAGACGGCGTGATTGACCGGTTCGTGGATCTGCACGATGTCAAAGAGGTGCTGGAAGTCCACGACCTGAATGAAAATGAGCCCTACTACCTGTCGATGCTGCTGATCGGCGCATACCAGGAAGTGATGGGCAACTTTCATAATCTATTTGGGACCACCAATGAGGCCCATGTGATCATTTCTGGCGATGGCGAATATCATATCAGCCGGATTATCCACGGATCACAACTTGGCGACATGCTCAATTTCGCGAAGTATGAAAAAGAGTTTCTGCAGGATGGTGTCCGCACCCTGCTAAATCGACAGATGAAGAAAGGAAAACTGACGGAAGACGAGGCATCCGAACTGGCGGAGAAATACGAGAGCCATTTTACGGACTATACCTATCTCGATACGAACGGCCATCGATGATCAAGACGGTCAATGGCAGGTGGTCGAGAATCATCCAGAAGGTTGCCCGCGTTATCCGGCGGTTGAGCTGAGAAACAATGATCAGAAGAATCAAAGGCGCAAAGTATCTAAGTAAACCTACGCAGCCGCTGCAGATCGATCGTGACCGGAGCGTTCCGGGGCTGCTCGACAAGATGGAGCACATCTCGTTTCAGGGCCGCAATCTTGCCCTTGCGCATCAGATCTGGCTGCAAATGCTGCAGGAAAACGCCGTCGTCATGATGGGTTTGAGCGGAGCACTGGTTCCGGCCGGAATGCGACGACTGGTCGCTTATTTAATCAAGAATCGCTGCATCGACGTGCTCGTCGCGACAGGGGCCAACATCTTCCACGACCTGCACGAAACGCTCGGCCGGCATCACTACATCGGCGATCCGCGCATCGGCGATGCTGAACTCCTCGAAGAGAAGGTCGATCGCATCTATGACACCTTCGCTTCAGAAGAAGAGTTTCGCGAAGCAAATGAATGGATCGGCGGATTTGCCGCTCAGCTCGATAACACCCATGCTTACTCGACGCGCGAATTCCTGCACCTGCTCGGCCGCGAGTTGAGCGAGATCGCCACCGAAGACGGCATTCTGACTTCGGCCTTCAAGTCTCGCGTCCCGATCTTCTGTCCGGCCATCACCGACAGTGCATTCGGCGTGGCGATCGGCATCAGCCGCATCGAGAAGAAGAATCAGTTCCAATTCGACGTCATTCAGGATGTGGTCGAAATGGCTCAGATCGTCTCGAAATCGCGCTCGACCGGCATCGTCTGCTTCGGAGGTGGAACTCCCAAAACTTTCATCCAGCAGAGCGAAACCGCCGCCGCCATGCTTCACAACACAAGCCGCGGCCATAAATACGCTGTTCAGGTCGTCACCGAAGGTCCCGACTACGGCAGCTATTCAGGCGCGGATTTCGATCAGGCTCAGGCTTTCGGGCGCCTCTCGAAAAACGCCCGCTCCGTCACCGTTCGCTGCGACGCGACCATCGCCATGCCAATGCTCGTCACCGCCCTCTCGCAAACGGCCTCCAAGGCCATGCGCACTCGCAAACGCGTCCAGTTCGCCTTCGGCAAGGATCTGACCATCTCCATGCCTTAAAATCCAGGGTCCAAAAAAGAAGCAGGATTATCCGGCTCACACCAGTTAATCCTGCTTCTTTTTTGGACCTCTTGAAACCTTATGCTATGAAAGTTTCAGTTCCTGTCCGACCTGGATCTTGTCCGGATCGCTGAGTTTGTCTCGATTCGCTTCGAAGATCTTCGGATAGGAACCCGCGTCCCCATAGAACCGCTTGGCGATCTTCGATAGTGTGTCACCCGAGGCAACCTTGTAGGTCAGTCCGGATTGAACGTTGATGTCAATGACCGCATCCGACACGTTCGCATCAATCTTCTTGACGACATCCCAGAGCTCATTCTTCGCATAATCCGTCGGCACGACGCCGCGAATCAAAATCTTGTCGCCCTCGAGGTTCAGGTTCTGAACCGACAGGCCAACATCATGCCCTTTTTCAAGTACTGCATTGTACTTTGCTTTCAGCTCATCAAGACTTGCCATAATGGTACCCTCCCTGAGTGTACAAATTTATGAAAATCAAGAAACAGGAAAGTTTAGTGACATCCTGTTCCATCATTTGTGAATAAGTAAGTCATCAAGGATCAGACGACCTACAGCCAGAGTCTATACAACATGCGACAATGAACGCAAGGTAGTATTCGTCTATCACCCATCAAGTAGATCTGCACTCACTGGTCATACCATCTGATTTCAAAAGCCCAGATCCTGGGCTCGAATTTCGACGGGCCAGTTATAGGTATAAAACGGGAATTTGACGGCGTGACGGTATGTGATGCGTGCGGTCAGCTTGCGCCCTTCGCGCCAGAGCTGGACCTGGCGATTATCGGGCAGATCGAATTGTCTTGCTTTCTCAAGCAATTGAGCCCGGATGTCGGTCTCCGACAGGTTCTGCAATGCTCCGCGACGGACGATCTCTGTAGTCGCCTCCTGCATCTGTCGCGACCCGAGGTAGATCGGAATAAATACGACCATCAAGTAAATGACGGCAACGGTCAGGGCAAGAAGCACCAGAAAAGGAAAACGACTCGCCCCTTTCTGATTTCCTGCCGCCCTGATGACACGATGAGAAACACCCATATCAAATACTCCCATTCTTCAAAGCTGCCCGGGCCGATCGAAGTATCTCGATGGCTCAGATTTTCGATGTCAGCAAGTCGCGAATAGCGGAGCGAACCAGCCCGGCCGGAATATCGTCCCGCACCACGACATCTCCAATTCTCGTCGGAAGGATCAGGGGGAGTTTGCCATGAGACACTTTCTTATCGTGAGCCATGGCTTCGATGATCTGTCTTGCCTGCAGATCGCCGATCCGGGGCAGACGCCCTACAGCATCGATGCTTCGTCTGATGACGGCGGCGGCGACGGGGGGAATTATACCAGCTTTTTCGGCGACAGCCGAAGCGCACTTCATACCATATCCGACAGCTTCGCCATGTTTGAGTCGTCGATATCCGGTGACGGCTTCCAGCGCGTGTCCGACTGTATGACCGAAATTCAAAATCCTGCGGAGCCCGGCCTCGCGTTCGTCTATGGCCACCACTTCGGCCTTGATCTCGCAGCAACGTGCAATCAGCCCGGCCAGCAGATCCAGATCCATCGTAAAAATCCCTGCCAGGTTGCGATCGATCTTTTCAGCCAGTCCGGCATCACGAATGACGCCATATTTGACGGCCTCATAGAGGCCGGCGCGGAGTTCCCTTGCGGGTAGAGTCTGCAAAACAGTTGGATCGATGATCACGCTGCGAGGTTGATGAAAAGCCCCGATCAGATTCTTGCCCAAAGCATGGTTGACCGCTGTTTTGCCGCCGACAGAACTGTCAATCTGCGCCAGTAGAGTGGTCGGTATCTGAACGTACGGGACACCGCGCTGGTATGTGGCAGCGACGAAACCGGCCAGATCACCGACAACCCCACCGCCGAGCGCTACAACACCATCGCTTCGCTCGAACCTGTTGGCTATCAGAAAAGCCCACGCCCGCTCGGCAGTGCGCAGCGATTTCGCCCTCTCACCGTCCCCGATCAAATGCCTGAGCGGAGCGAGACCAGCCCGGCGAAGGCTCTTTTCAACGATCGAACCGTAATGTCCGTATACGACCGGATTAGAAATCAGTGCCACCCGGCGAACCCTCGCCCCAAGAGCAGCCCTGATGATCTCTCCCGAATCCTGTAACACGCCTGCCGAGATCGCGATCCGATAGCTCCTGTCACCAAGGCTCACATCGACATCGGTCGAAACCCGCTTATTCGTATCACTGACCAATTAATAATCCTCACAAGATAAATGCCTGGAAAGTTTAAGTTTTCACGCCAAGGAGCAAGAGGTTTCCAGTTCCGCCAAAAGCCAACCAGTTTGTTGCCATTTAAATCACTTGGCGCTTGGCGTTCTTTTCAAACTTTTGGCCGACTTGGACCGGAAACTTAAAACTAAGCTTACAGAGAAACTTCTTTCACTGGAAACTTCTTAAACAATTTGATTCGCCAGCCATTCATAATCAAGCTCTCCCAGACCGATCATTGCCGCCATCTCTTCAACCGAATACCGTTGCCCGGTATTCCACAGATCGATGATCATTTCACCGGCCTTGCGAGATGTCCACCAGCGCGAACCGAATCTTGTCCTGAGAAACTCGCGCAGATGATACTCCAGCGCAACACCCCGCAGATGATTACCGTGGCTGAACGCAGGGCTTATCTCCGCCAGATGTCCCGAAGAATTGTAACGGACTTTCAACGCATCCTGCATTCGATCGACATATATTGATGATGATTTCTTCGACAGGTCCGATTCAAGCATCTCCAGTTCATAAAGATGCAAGGCGGCATGTCGGCGAATTTCAACCAGGCGTATCAACCTGAGTGCATCGCGAAAGACAGTGCTTTCGATCAAACCGAGTGAGCCCTGCAGCCATCGATCTTCAGTTACAAGTCCGGCCAGAAGCCCGGCCCAGCAATCGAGCAGGGCCGAATCGCCCCATTCGGTGACGAATCGGAATTCCGGATGCAGGTCCTTTGAAGTCCATGCATAATTCTGCGCCCGGCCGGCTGCTCTAAAAAACCTGCGATACGCACGCTGTCCTTCGGCTACGACGGCAACCAGTCTGATATCGTCCGGCACTCGGACCGGAAAGCAGAGAGAGTCTTTAATTCGAGCCGTTTCGTCGATCGATGTCAGACTCAGATTTGTCTGCCTTTCGGCATTGAACCCGAGCCCATCGAACAGCTCCCGGTAAAGGGGCTTCATCTTTTCCGAAGTAAACCAGGCATCAAAGGAGGTGTAATAATCGAGGTGATCAAGATCGGCATCGATCGCTTCATCGATCGTCACGCCGGCAGCAGCCGGAAGAAACTCCGAAATACCGCTGACATATCTGTTCTCGGTTAACGAAAGCAGTTTTTCAGCTGAAGTCGCAAGCGCCGCCGGATCACAAGCCTTCAAATCGCGGCGTGAATCAGAAAAACTCTCATAGCCCGTCGAAACAATCGAGCGCTGAAAGATCTCGATTCGCTCGGCAAATAAATCCGTCGAGACTGATATCGGATTCGCGCGACTGGCGGCCTGCTGCCTGCCCTTATAACGATCGATCTCCGAGGTAACCTCAGCGGCCTGACCAGCCACAAAACCTTCAATCGCGAATGCCTTGAGCCTTCGAATGGCCGCTCGCTCGGTTTCACGCCAGGCCGCAACCTCTTCGTGCGCCCTGCCCAGCTCCTTAATCGCCGAAAGCCTGAACAGATCACTGTATTCCGCTTGTATATGATCGCGATCAGACCCGCTCTTGCGCCCCGTCAGATAAAGATATTCATCCTCGGACAGCTCGGCTTGATATGCATTGAATCGTTGGCGGTATTCACTCAACTCGGGCATCAGTGAATTCTACAGGATCACCGGAATTTTTACAGGAAGATCGATGCTGCGGCTATATTGCATCCTGACTTTTCGCGGCAACAGAAAGTCTGGTCGGTGCATGGTGCGATTGCGGTGCATCCCTTACCGCGTCTTACCTTTGCAGGCTCACAGACATGCACCGACCACACTTCCTGTTAAAAGTGCCGGCTCATTTCGTCAATTCCGCTTGAATCCTGATTTTGGAAGAAAATGCAAAGTTCGTCTTGTTGATCAACTTCTTCTTTGTAAATGAGGGATCTCACAAAGTAAACGTCAAATTAATATTATGTCGAGTTGATGAGGATTTCCAGGAAGAATGAGGTTTTTCATAAAATAAAGGCGCTACAGTCGTGGGAACCCTGTAGCGCCTTTTTAACCGTGGTTACCTTCCTCACCCTGGTAACCACTGACACCGTCAGTGGTTAAAACCACCTGGTATCTCGTTGCCCCACCCAACACATTGCAATCACGGTGCCACAGCCGGCGCAAGACTGAGCATGAGCCTGAAGGCATTGCAGCAAAAGGATTTGTCCGCCTGCTCACTGTTCATCGAGGTTACAGCTGATCGAATACTCACGGTAAAACTTACTCGCTCGATGTAAAAACGACTGGAAAATATTTCCTCATGAATTCTCTCTTATTCAAAGTCCCCGTGCTGAAAGAATTGAGTCTCCAGGAACGCACAAAGGGGTTGAAGTGATTTGATATTAACTGCTATTGTGTTTTCTCAGGTCGAAAGTCTCTCCCGCCCCCTGATACAGTGGATACATTGGATATATTGGATACAGTGGATACAGTAGATACAGTAGATACAGAATGAAAGACGACTTAAGTATGAAACCATTTCAGATCAGATACCTTCTAATCGTAGTTTTCATGATCGCCAGTCTGCCGGTTGTCGCCAGTGCGCAGATAGAATTCGATCGCCCGAAGACCGAACAGCCGCTCGAAAACCCATATACCATTGGTGTCACGCGTGAACAGATCCTGGAAACTGCAAAAGATGCACTCAAAAAATGTAATATTCCGATCGATGAGGAGTTGAGCAAGGCCAATGAAGGCAAGCTGATCACCAAACCGGTAATATTCTCACGTGGCGTAACGACGCGCAGCGATCTTGAATACCTTGCAACCATGCCCGCAAGCGATGTCCGCAACTGGACTCAGGGTCGATACTATCTTGAAATTACGGCGCTCCCGCTCGATCAGAAACGTTCGCAGCTCTTCGTCTCAGCGCATATTCAGGGGAGGATCCCGGATGCGGTGAGCGGCAACAAATGGATCGACGGCCAATCGAACGGCAGACTCGAAGACGAAGTGATCCGCGGACTCGCCAGTAAACTGCTGGGAATCGATCTGGGCTTTAAGAAGGGCGGCAACCCCAAGAGAATTCTCAATTGTGAATATTGAAGTGCAAGCTTTCAGTTGATATAAATGAATTAATGGTTCGCATCATATTTATTATGGCTTTGACTTTGCTGATCGCTCCGGCGGTATGGGCGCAGAGCGCCAGCGGTGCGCCGGTTCCCGTCGAAGAGCAGAGCGAGGCGATGATCGACACCCTCAAGCGGATGCGGATCAAACGGGAAGAGAACGAGCATAAAAAACTGCTCGAAAAAGGCACTCAGATTCTGGAAATCTCGGAAGAACTGGCCAGGAATTACGCACATCAGACCATCACCAGCCTTCCACGCGAAGTCGAGAAGAAACTCAAGGAGATAGAAAAGAACGCTCGCCAGATTCGATCCGAATCGGGCGGCTCCAAAGACGAACCTCTGGAATCGCCCCCGGCAACGCTCGATGAGGCGATAAACCGGCTCGAAGAGACCTGCCGTCACCTCAACGAAGACCTTTCCAAAACTTCCCGGCGCGTCGTCTCGGTCTCAGTCATCAACCATGCGATCGAGGTGATTGAAATCGTACGTGTGTTGAAGGGATATATTAAATGAGTAGAAAGTATAAAGTTGAAAGTAGAAAGTACAGAACTACGGGAGCGCGGCTTTCCGTACTTTCTACTTTATACTTTCTACTTTTTACTTCAATCGTTGCCGGGCAACAGCCTGCACAACCTCAGCAACATCCCAATGAACTGAGGATCAAAGTAGTCGAGCGTCAGGATGAGAACCGGCAGGAGCCTCCGAAGAAGATCGAGCCGTCCGAGGATTCGATCTCACTTGAAACGAATCTGGTTGTCGTCAACGTGACGGTCACCGATGCGGAGGGGCGTTATGTGCCGGGGCTGAAAATTCCGGACTTCAGGATTCTGGAAGACAAAAAGACCCAGGAAATTCTCAGTTTCAGCTTTGAAGAATTGCCGTTCGCCGCTGCCATCCTGCTCGACAGCAGTGGCAGCATGGAGCAAAAGCTCTCGCTCGAGCGCGCAGCCTGCGCCAATTTCATCGATGGAATCCGGCCCGGGGATTCTTATTCAATCTACAGTTTCGGCGGAACGAAGGTCAAAAAGCTGCAGGACTTCACCGAATTCAAGGACGTGCCGGACTCGGTCTGGGACATGCGGGCGGATGGAAACACGCCGCTCTATGATGGAATCCATGAAGCGGCCGAAGCTCTATCGAAGCGACCAGAGCGGCGACGGGTGATCCTGATCGTTTCGGACGGCGCCGATACCCAGAGCCGCAGATCGCTCGACGAAGCGCTGCGAAAGGCGATTGCCGCTCACGTTTCGATTTATGCCGTTGATATGAGCGACTCTTCCGTCTTCGGCGGGCGACAGCGCGACAGCGGAGCCGAAGTGCTCAAGTCAATGACCGCCAGGACCGGCGGAAGGTTCTTCAGGTCACCCGGCGGCATAACCCTGCGCGAGGCTTTCGCCAATACGGTCGATGAATTGCGTAAACAGTACACAATGACATACTCATCGACCAACGAACGCTTCGACGGAAAGTGGCGCGAGATCGAAGTTCGAGTCGTTCAGCCAAATCTCGGCATTCGCACACGACAGGGATATTTCGCGCAGAAAAAATAGGGATTCATTGCTGCTCCGGGCTCACTCTGAGCGCCTGCTTGACTGGCCAATACCCGTCACTTATAGTTAAAAGTTCGCAGGGAATGATTGCTGGAATCATTCCCTCACATCTGCTCACAAGTCAAAGAAGGGATGCAATAAAATGGGTTTGGGAATGCCCGAAGTGGTTTTGATTCTGGTCATTGCGCTGATCGTATTCGGTCCACGCAAACTGCCCGAACTGGGAAAATCCCTGGGACAGGCGATGTCCCAGTTTCGCAGGGCGTCTGATGATTTCAAGCGGACCTGGGAGCAGGAAGTCGAGATGGAGACGATTCGCAAGACCGATTCCATCAGCAGCACTTCGTCCACATACGAGGATCCGGGTTCGCCGGATTCATATTCTTATGACAACTACTCATCGGATTCGAACGACTACATCCGTGACAACACGTATGAAACCGAGAGTGATGTCGCAAGCGACACGGCTAAGTCACAGGAAACGACTGAAGCCAGCACTGAGACATCGACCGTCGCCGCCACACCTGCCGCCAATGCCACCCCTGCGCCCGAGAAGCAGCGCTGGATCTGACAGGCAATGAGTAACCTTAATAATGAGCACCGTGATTGAGCAGGACGACAACCTGCAAATGTCCTTTCTTGACCACCTGGACGAATTGAGGCGAAGACTGATCAACTCGGTCGTCATCGTCGCAATCGCGTTCTCGATCTGCTTCGCATTTTCTGATTACATCTACCGGTTTCTCGCCGTGCCGGTCGTCCAGCAGCTTCAGAAAGAGCGTCGAACACAGCAGGCGGCTTCGGGAAATATCGACATAGCCAGGGTTAAGGAAGGTGAGACTGTCCAATACACCTTTACCCAGGAGACCGCGGTCAACGAGGTCAAAGTTCCTCTCGGGACCACGATTTCGGTCAAGCGTATAACCAAAGGCAAGGAATCGCTGCTGGTGCTGGCTTCACCATGGTCGGTGGGAAAAACGATTCTTCCGGCGGAAACCCCTTTGAACACTATTGTCACTGAGGGAAGTTCCCGGTTATTTTTCGATGACGAGAATAACCGCCTGGTACTGCGGGGAGTGACGAGCGCCTTCATGATATACATTCGCGTCGCGCTCTATTCGGGCATTGCACTGGCGGTTCCGTTTCTCTTTTATCAGATCTGGGCCTTCATCTCGCCCGGCCTTTACAAACACGAAAAGAAGTACATCTTCCCGGTCCTGCTCATGGCGACGGTCTTCTTCTCGCTCGGAGCCGGTTTCGCATACAAGGTCGCCTTCCCGGCCGCCTGCGACTACCTGCTCGGCTGGGCTGAACAGGGAGGATTCCGCACGTTGCTCGACGCTGAGGACTACCTGGACCTGATCATCATGATCATGATCGGACTGGGAATCGTTTTTCAGATCCCGACCATCGCGTTTGTTCTGGGAAGAATAGGGTTGGTCACGCCGGGTTTGATGATCCGCGTCTGGCGGTATGCGGTGGTGGCTATCGCGATCATCGCAGCCGTGCTGACTCCGACACCGGATGCCTTCAATATGATGATGTTCGCCGCGCCTATGTTCGGTCTCTATTTTCTGAGCATCGGCATCGTCTGGGTCTTTGGCAAGCCTCGCAGGACCGATGCCGAAGTCGATAATGAATGAGTAGTTTCCAGTAAGAAGAAGTTTCCAGTTTCCAGTTTCCAGTGAGAACACGCTATTTTTCATCTCACGGTTGCATATTTAACTCTTCTTCAGTTGAATACTATCAACTGGAAACTTCTTCAGCTGGAAACTTCTTCAGCTGGAAACTTCTTCAGCTGGAAACTTCTTCCACTGGAAACTTCTTCCACTGGAAACTTCTTCTTATCAATCGATCTTCTTATCACTCGGCTGGTACGGCTTTTTCAAGCCGTCTTTGGCCTGGTCCTGTGAATCGAAGACGTTTGGAAGATCGAGCACAGCCTTGTATTGAGCGATCGCCTCATCGCGTGAGCCGGCAAGATCCAGCGCCTGAGCCGCGCGAAGTCTCGCAAAGGTCGCCAGGCCCGCCTCGGCCGTCGGTGATTTGGCTGCCGCCACGAACTGCTCAGCCGCCTGCCTGAAATCACTATTCAATGCCAGCGATTCGGCGAACTTGAAGTGGACCAGGTCCCTCACGGGCGCCGCCGTCTGATCGTTCAGTAACTCATTGAAAGTCCTGAAAGCCTCGTCGTTGCGTGCGAGCGTGACCAGAGTCGATGCAAGCTCAAGTTTGAGCAGGTAATTCCTGGGGTATTTTCCAATCAGGTTTTGCAGCGTCGCCAGCGTCTTGTCGAATAATTTTTCGTTCTGATAGATGGCCAGCAGGATGACACGGACGTCATCGGCAGTGGCGGTCTCCTTTTCGACTATCGTCTCGAGCCGGTTGATTCCGCGCTGCTTGTTGCCGCGAACGCCGGCGATGGCGACGAGGGCGCGGTAACCGAAGGGCAGATTGCCGACGATATAATCGTACATGCCGACCGACATGTATGCGTCGTAATAGTTCGGATCGAGCTTGAGGACCTTTTCATGGGCGTCGGTGCTGCGAGAGCCGTTGCGCAGGGCGCCGAAGAATTTGCGGGCGACTGTCGCTTCATAGCCTGCCATGACACCGTAGACGGCGCCGAGAAAATAGAGCGCGTCCGGATCTTTCTTGTTCCGGTTGACCAGCGCCAGAGCCTTTGTCTTGGCCTGAGCCATTCGATCGCGAAAGGCGCGATCGGTTGCCGGATCGACGGCATCACCTTCGGAATCCTCTTTCGCCTTGTCGGCGCCGGCATAGAAGCTGGAATCGGATTTATAGAGTCCGGCCTGCAGACGGCGGCTTTTGTATAGATGTTCGAGCCAGATGATCGTGGCCAGGTAGAGATCGCCTGCCGGGTGGCTGGGCTGCAGCCGTTTGATCTCTTCGAACCTGATTTGAGCGGTCTTATAATCGATGTTGAAGAGCGCGGCGCTGCCTTCACGACGAAGCTGCTGGACCTCGGCGGTCAGGGCCCCGGCGGCAGGTTCCGCAATCGGAGCATTCACAGCTTCCCGCTGAGCCATGGCCGATACCGGGAGACCGAACGACAAGATCCCCAGCATGATCAGCGATTCGACCCTGCCGGTTCGAATTCGCCCTTTCGTGCGTGTTGCATATGATTTCATCATGCGCACTGTGTTTTTGATATTCGCCGGCGTCAGATGCACGACGCAATAGTATGCCGCAAACACAATCGCATCCTGAGTTGGAATAAATTTCATCATCGTTTTACCATCCTGCCGGCAGCCGTAACTTAAGTTATGGGCCCGCCGGTTCTCACTTCTCCATCATTTCCCGGGGACTGCAGGCGCAACCACATTGAGCGCCTGCGACAGAATATCGAACGTCATCGGCAGTCGGCCGACGACTTCTCCGTCAAGCTGGACGAGCGCGCCTGACTTTGAGTCGGCCTTCGCTTTACGCGTCCACTGATAGACCACGCCGGAGCTGAGAGTATGCCGTCCGGCAAGGCTCTGAAATGCATAATTCAAATAAGCTATACGGCTGCCGGTATTGAACAGACAGATATCCAGTTTATCGTCATCGATGCGGGCCTCAGGCGTCAGCGTGAACCATACCGCATATCGTGATGCATTGCCGATCACCGCGAAAGTGCTCTCGTAGACATTTCCATTGAAATCGATCGAGAACGGCGTCTGGGGCAGTCGCGCCAGATAATCGACTCCGGCCAGCAGATAAGCTCCGACGCCTGTCCATTTTTTCAGTCGCGAATCGACTCCGCTGACGATCGTCGCATCCAGTCCGATTCCCGCCATCAATAAAAAGTAACGATGCCAGCCCGTTTCAGGTTTCATCGCGACGCCGACGCTGATTCGACGCGTTTCTCCACGGACGATCTTCTCTGCCAGTGCCCGCGGATTTGCCGGAACGCCGATCTCTTTTGAAAAGACATTGGCGGTTCCGCAAGGCCAGACGGCAAGATCTGTCCCGGTTCCGACCAGTGGCTGAACAGCCTCGTTGATCGTTCCGTCTCCGCCACAAACCAGAACCACATCGACCCCATCACGCATGGCGGTTTCAGCCAGAGCCGTCGCATGACCCGGGTATTGTGTCGGAATCGACTCGACGGACACGCCCAGGTCGCTCAGAGCACGGACGAGGGTCTGAACCTGACATCGAGATCGTTCCATCATCCCCGCCACCGGATTGTATATTAATGATACCCGCTTACACTCCATACGTTTTGTTCTCGTATAGCATATTGCAAAAACGGTGCCAACTCCAGAGACACAGCTAACCCCTTACATTCCAGCTATTTACATATAGCCGCTATTTAATATGAGAATGATTTTCCAGTCAGGTGGGGGGTTTAGACGACACTGCGGGAAGCCTACCTTATCAGATTCCTTGGAGTGCGGCCTGAGACGGCGTCGATGGCGTTTTCGACTGCCAGCATGGCCATGGCCGTCCGTGTTTCGCGGGTGGCGCTGCCTATGTGAGGAAGCAGGACAACATTCGTAAGGTCAAGCAGGCCCGGATGAACCGCCGGCTCGTTTTCAAAGACGTCAAGTCCGGCCCCGGCCAGGCGACCTGACCTGAGAGCGTCAGACAGAGCAGCCTCATCGACTATCGGGCCGCGCGCGGTATTAATAAGATAACTGCCTGGCTTGATTCGAGAGAAGACATCGCGATCTATCAGGTGCTGAGTCGTCGCGGCCAGGGGGACGTGGAGACTGACAATATCGGCGTTCTCGATCAACTGATGAAATGTCGCCCGTCGAGCGGTTGCGCCATCGCTGCGAGAGCTTTGCATGAGGAATCCTGTCTGGGTTCTTGCGCTGGCCTGCTTTGCCAGCATATGGGCGTTGTGCTGAGGATCGTCACGGTAGGCCACATCGTCGCGCCCGCAATATATAACGGACATGCCGAAACCATTGGCACGGCGCGCGACCGCTCGGCCTATGCGGCCGTATCCGATAATTCCCATAGTCTTGCCCGTCAGACCCATCCCGAGCATCATGTCCAGGTCCCATCCGGTGAATTTTCCGGCGCGTAAAAAGGCATCGGCCTCAACGACACGCCTGGTGACGGCAAGAATCAGGGCCCATGTCAGATCGGCCGTCGCATCCGTCAAAACGTCAGGTGTATTTGTGATAAAAATGCCTTGTTGCTGCGCACTCGTCACGTCGATATTGTTATAACCGACCGCCACATTGGCAATGACACGCAGCTTCGTGGCTGATTGAATCATTTCCCGATCGATCGTATCCGTCAGCAGGCAGATCAGCCCGTCGGCGTCCTTCAGACCTTCTCGGAGCGATTCCCTCTGGAGCTGCCCACTGGTCACACCAACTCGATAGTCGCAGACCTCGCCAAGACGATTCATGGCTGCTTCAGGCAGTTGTCGCGTTATGAAGATTTGAGGCCGCATATTATTCAGCTTCTGGTTGCTCTCGTCAATACCGCCGTTTTGTTATACCTTTCTGTTTCACTTTATTGCAGAAAAGATCAAAATCCAAGTCTGCTAAATGGATCTTTATGGAATATTCAATGGTCAGGACTTTCGATCATGCCGGTTATTATGAAACCCGCCTGATCCTGATGTTAATCACTCTTGGCATCGCCATCTATAAATATCGCTTCAAGGGCGATCGCCGATTTCTGATCATATTCGCAAGCGGAGCATTGCTGTTGACCGTGACCGAATATCTCCTGCAACTCAATGGACTGAGGGGCGCGGGATACAACTTCTCGCTCTTCGGGATCGTCATTCGAGGAATACACGGGCCGATGCTGCAGGGGTTGCTTGAAGGTGGGTCGTGCGGTCTGATTGCCTTCTGGTTTGCCGATCAGCGTTCAGCGCAGGCGAAGCGCCGTGAATGGGTTCCGTTTGGTATCGTCTGCGTTATCGTGGTCGTCTTGTCGATTGTCGCGGGTTATGCAGCCCGACCGCATCCGGTCTCGTCATCAAGACAGATGTTTTCGACTGTCATGGTCTTTTATGCGACGACGATCATCTTCGTTTCGCTGGTCATCGCCTGGCGCAGGGATGCGATCAGCGATTTCGTCAATTTTTTTGGCGGGCTTCTATTGTATGCGCTGCTCAGCCTCGAACCTTTGCATATCCTCGGAGTCAGATTTATCGGGACGATAACTGATTCTCAGGTTCATCCGGCTTCAGTGCCGATCCAGGCTGTCCTCATGCTGCTTTCACACGTCTATGAGATCGCCGGCGCAAGGCTCCATATTTTCATCATACCGGCGCTGTTGGGTCTGGTGGCGCTTCGGGAAAAGAAGGTCATGGAATCCGGAGAAAGATATTCAACCCAGCATTTGCTCGACCTGGCCCAGAGAGGCTGGCGCAGGCGATCGAAACCCTTCCAGAAAGAAAAATCTCCCTGACTGCCGGTGAAGTTTCCAGCAGGAAGAAGTTTCCAGTCGCCTGCTACAGATTCGCAAATAGAAATAAGCGCGAGTTCTTTGGCAAGTATGAACCTGTTCCTGCCCGTAAAACTGGAAACTGGAAACTTCTTCCTGCTGGAAACTTTACCAGAGACTGAGCGGTTGCAAAAAAAATAAACGGGAAATCATAAGCGACTTCCCGTTTTCATTGTCTGTATTTTATATGTTTGATTGATTCAAATTTTGTTTTAGTCCGACTCTCGGCTACACATTGAGTTATTCCTGGAGGGGAAATAGCGGGTGATTTCATGGAAGGGACGTGTCAAGGAAGTTGCGGTCAATTAACGTATCAAGAGACGGGCCTCAATGTGTAGCTAGAGAGTAAACTGAGAACATTGAAAATATTCTCAAACTCGGATGTGGCGTTTAACCTTTACGGGCGCCACGAACAAAATTTCAAATATCTATCCCAGCAAATACTGGCCCAGCAAATTCCGGCCTTGTCGTTTCCAGGATCTTCAGCGTCGCGTTTTGCGGTCATTACCGGGCGCTGAATTTCTCAAATGCCCAGCGCGTGTACTGCTCTACGGTTATATCCTGCATACCGATTGCTCGACTGACGCTGAATCCCAATAGAGTCAACATAAAAACCGTTGACGCACCGATCAAAGTGAGCAGTAACGAATATTCGACTACGCTTTGTCCTTCTTCTTCTTTTATGAACTCTATCAGTTTCTCTATCCACATAACTGTTCCCCAGTCCTGATTCGGTACCGGGGGGGCGTACCGTTTATCGTTACTTCAGACACCTGTAGTAATAGCAATGTCCGTGCCAAAGCACGTCCCGGAGCTGGACAACAGCCACAACCTATTTGTAATCAATGAAATAACGAAGCAGGAGCTGAGGTTTAGCAGGGCCTGGCGGCGACATATGACACTTGAAGTTTACAAGACAGTGTGGAAGTGTCGTCACATGTTGTCAACAATAGTTTCCAGTTTCCAGTTAGGAAGTTTCCAGTATTCTAGACTGTATAAGTTAATTCCATAGACATTGTTTCAATTGTGACTGATAACAAACACTAAAGAAGCGACTGGAAACTGGAAACTTCTCCACTGGAAACTTCCCCACGGGAAACTAATTCCCCTCGCATGGAGTCCCCTCGACGGGATAGCCTGCATTAACCCAAGCGGCAGTTCCTCCAACGACATTGAAGAGATTCGAGAAACCCCGGCGGGCTAGAATGGAGGTTGCGATGCTTGAGCGGTAACCGCCGGCGCAGATGATGGCAGTATCTTTTTCAGGATCGATAGCTGAAATCTCTTCGCCGACATGAGCCAGTGGAGCGTTGATGGCAGTCGGAGCGTGACCGGATTTATACTCACCTGGCTGGCGAACGTCTATGACCTGCAGGTCGGGGTTCTCCTCAAGCCTGTGTTTGAGCTCGTCGACGGAGATCTGAGGGATGGTCTGGACAGGAAAACGGACTTTATTCCAGGCGTATATACCGCCAGAGAGATAGCCCTTGATGTTTTCGATGCCGACGCGCGCGAGACGGGTGATTGAACTGGTTATCTGTTCATCGTCCTCTGCGATAATGACGACAGGAGCATCCAGCTTGATCAGGGTTCCCGCCCATGAAGCGAACTGTCCTGTCAGCCCGATATTGAGTGAACCTGGTATGTGCCCCGCCCCGAAGGCGACTGGCTGACGAACATCAAGCACAGTGACCCCGTCTTCAATCAGATCCTGTACATCAAGTAACGATAAGGCGGCCGGAGTTGGAAGGTCCTCCAGCAGCTTCGCGCCGCTTCGATTTATCTCGGCATCTTTTGAGAAATAGGCTGGAGCTTCCGGCAGGTCCGTCGTCATCATCCTGACGAATTCCTGCCGTGTCATCGGCTGAAGCGCGTAGTTAAAACGGCGCTGCTGGCCGATGGTCGACGAAGTCTCACTTGAGATGTTGCGCCCGCAGAGCGATCCGGCGCCGTGCGCGGGAAAAACTTCGACATCGTCGTCGAGCTTGAGCAGTCTATCGAGACTGTCGTAAAGCATCTCGGCCATCTGCTCTGAGGTATAGCCTTTCGAGCCTGCCAGATCAGGTCTGCCGACGTCGCCGATGAAGAGTGTGTCCCCGGTCAAAACCTTGAGGGGCCTGTCCGACACTTCCGTATCGACGACCAGAATCGAGATGCTCTCGGGCGTATGACCCGGCGTCTCCCAAAACCTGAGAAGGACTTTCCCGAGCTTTATCTCATCACCATCCCGGACAGCGATGTGATTGAATTCAGCCCCGGCACGCTGCCCGAAGACGATCCTGGCGCCAGTCCGCTCCGCCAGTTCCATATGCCCGCTGACGAAATCGGCATGCAGGTGAGTTTCGATCACATATTTGATCTTCAGGCCCTGCGAACCTGCATCGATAATGTACTGATCTACATCGCGCTGAGGATCGACCACAGCGGCTTCACCATCGGAGCCGATCAGATACGATGCATGCGCCAGGCAACCGAGATAAAACTGTTTGAAGTACATAAGTCCTCTCCAGGAGTGAGTAAATGAGTAGAAAGTAGAAAGTAGAAAGTAAAAAGTAGAAGGCAGAATGCAATCGCCATCTATCTTTGTACTTTTTACTTTCTACTTTTTACTTTCTACTTTCTACTTTCATGACCAGTCGTCGCATATTACCGCCAAGGATTGCCCGAGCCTGATCGTAATTCAAACCGATTTCAATCATGGCATTCACCTGAGCCTCGAAAATCGCGGCGTGCCAGCCGCGCGGGAAGAATGACGAATCGGTGCCGAAGAGCAGGCGCTCATGGCCCGCAACGTCCAGCGCGCGCTTGTAGACAGTCGCCAGATCGATCGGAGCAGATTGATACTTAATCCAGCCGTTGCTGCTCGAAGTGTCAAGAAAGACGTTCGGGCAAAGATCGGCAAGCATGAGCGCTTCACGAAACATCCCCGCGCCGAAATGCGGCACGATAAACCGTGCAGTCGTGAATTCAGCAGCCAGCTTGTACAGGTCCAGAGGATTCGAAAAGCGCATATCGAATCGGCTGGGCAGGCCCAGTTTCTTTCGCGCACCGACTGAAAGGGCGCCGCAATGGACGAAGACGGCCGTTTGCGGGCGCTCAGCGGCGAGCGCGACGACAGCCTTGACCGTTTCATTGTCGGCCACCGAAAAATGGTGCATGGCGGGAAAGAGACAGACGACGCTCAGATTCATTTCGTCGAAAGCGCGACGGGCGCGATCGACGGCATCCGGTCTGGTCGGGTCCAGAAAAAAACCTCCGACTATTCGTCGTGGACAGGACGCGACAGCGACCGCAATCGAAGACTCATCGCCGGGAACGCTCGACATGAGCATCCCGCCCTCAACTCCATGCCGGTCGAACTCTTCGATCCAGCTGCCTGCGAATTCGGCCGGGTCCTCCGGCGGCATCGTCCAGCCGGTCATGGATGCGACGCGGCCCATCGGATCGGCATCGCCGCTCAGGTGCGTCCCCTGCCCCGTCAGCGTTCTGAAAAAACCGTCCGAGAAGAAATGAACGTGCGCATCGAATACTTCGATGTCACCGAATGGAGTAGATTTATTCATAACCTGAATATTATCCACGCTTGTGACCAGAGCGGAAATGGCTGGCGGAGTTTGAATCGAGAAGGCCGCAAAGGAGCGCGAAGAGAGATTCTGTCTCTTTGCGCTTCTTTGCGGCCTTAGCGATTTAGTTCTCGATCAGTGAAATCTGTTTTCGCAGCACCAGTCTTATTTCTTCAGATACTTTTCGGGAGCCTTGAGCACTGCATCCTTGCAACTCTCGCAGCAGAAATAGACGGTTCGTCCGAAGACCTCTGCCTTGACGTTCTTATTGACGGGCTCGCCGGTGACAGGGCAGGTCGTAATACCGTCGCCTTTACCGAGAAATGCACTCTCTTCGACCTTTTCACCCGGCAGTTCATGGCGCTTATGCATGACTGCCATGCCTTCGGCGACGAACTCCGAAACTCCGTCCGAATGCGAATGAAGCAGCTTGACAACGTACGGATCAGTCGTGGTTTCGATAATCTTGACGCCCTTATCGGTGTTGACGATCTCCATTTTGATCTTGTCAGCGTGCTCGAAGAGCGCCCTGTAAAGCGGATCCCACATGCGAATCGGCTGCTTCTTTTCAAGCCGGCTCTTCATCGCCCAGACATGCTCGACAATCATGGCCTGAACCTTCGGATCGTCCGATTCAGTGACCGTGACGACTCCGTTTTCGGTTTTGGTAACAGTTCGGTTGACCTTCTTATGTTCGTCGAAGAGACTGTGAATGGTCTGCATGTCTTCCATACGACCACCCTGGCCGGCACCCTGGCCCTGCATGCGGCCCTGGCCCATGCCTCTGCCCATCATGCCCTGACCACTGCCCTGACCTGATCCCTGTCCCATTCCGCCTTTGCAACCTTCGCATTTCTTCTGCTCCTGTTGGCCATGCTGGTGCCCTTGAGCCAGTCCCGTCAGCGAGATCGCCGCAAACAATGCCAAAGCGCCAAAGATCATTGATAGTGTTTTAATATTAGTTTTCATAATGCCACCTCTTATTGCATTCTCTCACTGGGAACGTCGAACCCCAGTATTATTATATCAACCAGTAATTTCAGCCTGATCCTGAAGTGTATCATCCTCAGGAATTTCATGCTCTTCAGGTGTAGTTTCAGGATGAGCCTTACGCTCGCTCAGATAATAAAGGATCGGCACCGTCATGCGCGAGAGCAGCAGCGATGCGACCTCGCCGGCCATGAGCGAGATGGCCAGGCCCTGAAAGATCGGATCGAAGAGCATGACGGCAGAGCCGACGATGACCGCTGCGGCCGTCAGCATCATCGGGCGGAAACGAACCGCGCCTGCATCGATCACAGCCTCGGCCAGCGGCATCCCCTGTTTCAATCGCAACTCGACGAAATCGACGAGGATGATCGAATTCCGGACGACAATGCCGGCGCCGGCGATGAATCCGATCATCGAGGTAGCAGTGAAGAATGCGCCCATCAGACCGTGAGCCGGCAGAATTCCAACCAGCGAAAACGGAATCGCGGCCATGATCGTGATCGGAGTTTTGAACGACTGGAACCATCCGACGACCAGAATGTAGATCAGAACCAGCACAGCAGCGAACGCCAGCCCGAGGTCGCGGAAGACTTCATAAGTGATGTGCCATTCACCGTCCCATTTCATGGCGTACTTGTCGGCCATTGAGGGCTGCGAAGCGACATATCGTTCGAGGCCATAACCTTCAGGCAGTTTGAGCCGATCGATCGCTTCGTTGAGCTTGAGGATCGCGTAAACCGGGCTCTCTTCGCTGCCCGCGATGTCGCCCGTGACATAGACGACCGGCATCAGATTCTTGTGATAGATGCTCTTGTCTCCGACCATCTCTTCGATCCGGACCAGTTCGCCGAGAGGGACCAGATTCCCCGACTGGCCCATAACCTTGACCTGCTTCAGATCATCGAGGCTCGATCGCTCACCGGGCGGTAACTGCAATATGATCGGCAGATCCTCTTTCTCCCGGACCTCATGCAGAAGACCCGCCTGCATACCGTCGACTGCAATACGCAGCGTGGCAGCGATCTGATCAGTGGAGACTCCGCTCAGCGCGGCTTTATCCTTGTCGACTTCAAAACGGTATTTCGGCTGATCGTCCTCGACGTACCAGTCGACATCCACTACGCCGGAAGTCTTATCGAAGATATCCCGAATCTGCGCAGCTACTTCGACCTGTCGATTGTAATCAGGGCCGTAGACCTCCGCCACCAGTGTCTGAAGCACCGGCGGACCGGGCGGGACCTCAGAGACCTTGACCCGCGCGTTGTGTCGCTCGGCGATCTTCTGAATAGGCGGCCTGACGCGCTTGGCGATGTCGTGGCTCTGCGAGTCGCGATCATCTTTCGAAACCAGATTGACCTGAATGTCGGCGACGGTCGGTCCGCTGCGCAGGTAATAATGCCGGACCAGTCCGTTGAAGTTATAAGGCGAGGCAGTTCCGACATAGAGCTGATAGTCCGTCACTTCGGGCACCGTTCGGACGTAATCGGCGATCTCCCGGGTCACGGCGGCCGTCTGTTCGAGCGTCGTCCCTTCGGGCATATCGACGATCACCTGAAACTCGCTCTTGTTATCGAACGGCAGCATCTTGACCCTGACCAGTTTCAGGGCGACCAGTGACATCGATCCGAGCAGCAGCAGCACGACGAGCAGGAGGAATCCATATCGCCATTTCGGGAGGTGGATGAGACGCGTCATGACCTGACGATACAGTTTCGTAGCACGGCTCTCTTCAGCTTCGTGCGCATGCCCGCTTTCACGCTTCAACAATCTGAGGCTGGCCCATGGAGTGACTATGAAAGCGACCAGCAGCGAAAAGATCATAGCGGCCGTGGCTCCGATCGGAATCGGTCGCATATACGGCCCCATCAGTCCGCTCACGAAAGCCATCGGCAGGATGGCCGCGATGACCGCAAAGGTCGCCAGAATCGTCGGATTCCCCACCTCATCGACAGCCTCGACAGCCACATCGATGATCGGACGGTTTCGATTGTGCGGCAGGTGATAGTGTCGCGCTATGTTTTCGACAACGACGATCGCATCGTCAACCAGAATGCCGATCGAAAAGATCAGCGCGAAGAGTGTGATTCGGTTGAGCGTGTAACCGTAGAAATAGAAGACGGCCAGCGTCAGAGCCAGCGTCACCGGGATAGCGATCGCGACGATGCCCGATTCGCGCAAGCCCAGAGTCAGCCAGATCAGTATCGCCACCGAGAGGATGGCGACAAACATGTGCAGCAGCAGTTCGTTCGACTTTTCGCTCGCCGTTTCGCCGTAGTTTCTGGTCGGGGTGACAGTCACCTCGGACGGGATGAGCGTCCCTTTCAGCGCCTCTACCTTCTCGATCACCTTCTCCGAGATGACGATCGCGTTGGTCCCCTTGCGCTTGGCAACTGAAATGGTGACGGCTGCCTGGGTGCCGCGCGCACCGTCGTGAGACGCGGCGGCTTCGCCGTGAGACGGCGCCGGCCCCTTGCCGAAGAGCACGTAATCGGCGGCCTCCTCGGGACCGTCCACGATCGATGCAACATCCCTCAGATAGACCGGGCGGTTGTTGAATGCGCTGATGACTACGCTGCCGACGTCTTCCGCCGTTCGCAGAAAGCCTCCGCTTTCAACCAGGAATTCGCGATTGCCGGATGAAAAACTGCCCGACTGGAGCTGACGGTTCGCCTGCTCGATGACAGAGATGAGCGCGGCCGGCGCGATGTTATATGCCGCCATTCGCGTCTCATCCAATGTCACGCGGATCTGGCGTCGTTGCCCGCCGATGATCGAGACCTCCGAAACATCCGGAATCTCCTTGATCTGATCGTCAAGCTGCGCGGCAATACGCCGCAGCATGTAATGATCGTAGACATCGCTCGACAACGTGAGCCCCAGAATCGGAACGTCGTCGATCGAACGAGGCTTGATCAGAGGCGGTGACGCTCCGGGCGGAATCAGATCAAGATTGGCGGACATCTTCTGGTTGAGCCTGACGATGCTCGCTTCCTCATTCTGCCCGACCAGAAAGCGGACGATCGCCATGGCCTGACCCGGCGAGGATGTCGAATAGACATACTCGACGCCCGGCAGCTCCCAGAGCAGCTTCTCCATCGGCTTGGTGACGCGCTCTTCCACCTCTTTAGCCGATGCACCGGGCATCTGCACGAAGACGTCGATCATCGGGACGATGATCTGCGGCTCCTCTTCGCGCGGCAGCATGACCACCGCGCCGAGTCCAAGCAGGATCGAAGCCACAATCACCAGCGGCGTCAGTTTCGAATCGATAAAGGCTCTCGCCAGTTTTCCGGCCGGCCCTGTCCCTTCATTCATCGCTTTTCCTCACCGTACCCGGCTGCCGTCGCTCAGACGAGCCGCACCTTCAATAGCGATCATGTCTCCGGCGTTGACACCGGAGAGAACTTCGAGTTTGTCGCCGTAACGCTTGCCGGTCTTGATCAGTCGCAATCGCGCCGTTCCGGCACCGTCAACGACATAGACTCCGACCAGCTGGCCGCGTCGGACGATGGCCTGCTCCGGCGCGAGAAGCGCTTCTTTCTGTCCCATTCTGAACTTCGCCGTTCCGTATGCGCCTGAACGCAGCATCTCGCGCACCGGCAGATCAATCTTGACGATGTAACTGCGGCTCGCGGCATCTGCCGTCGGGGTTATCTCTGAGACACGGCCATCGATGTCACGCAGCCCGATACTGTCGATGCTTATACGCGCCGTATCACCGATTCTGATCCTGCTGAAATTCGACTCATCGACAGAAGCCTCGAGCCGATATTGATTTCCACCCTCGATCGTCAACAGCGGAGCGCCCGGCGTCGCTGTCGAACCGATATCGATCGATTTTGCGGTAACCAGCCCGCTGATCGGCGAAATTATCCGGCCGTACCCGACAAAGACACGAGCGTTATCGATGTCGGCCTTCGCCTGATCGATGCGCGCACGAACCTGATTCCGCCTGGCCGTAGCCATCTGTAGCATTTTGTCTGCCCGATCGGCCTCAGCCTCTGCCACCAGGTGTTTCGCCTTTACTTCATCGAATTCCTGCGGGCTGATCGACTTGCGTTCAAGCAGGATCTGATAGCGGCTATATGTGGACAGCGACAGTTGACGGCTGGCCTCGGCTGCCGTCTTCGTTGATTTGGCTGCCTCGATAGACTGCTCGACTTCTCCCAAAGCCTCCTGAGCTTCCTGCTGACCCGCCAGCGCCTTCTGCAACTGCGCCGCCGCGTCCCTGTTCTCGATCTCGATCAACAACTGGCCGGCCCTCACCCGGTCGCCTTCCCTGACCCGCATTGACGTGACGGCGCCCATGATCTTCGACGAGAGGATGGTGGTCGTCTTTGATCGCACCGTTCCGGTCGCTTCGTAAAAATCCTCGACGGGCGAGGCAACGAGTTTTTCGAGCTTCACGCCCGAGACTACCGCTGGCTTCTCCGCCGTGGCCTCCTGCTTCCCTCCACAGGATGCGGCGAGGACAGACAAAGCGATGAGTCCGGTAAACACGATATGCCTGGTTTTCATGTTGATTTCCATTCCAATGGGGCGCTTGCGGTTCCGCTTTTTACTTTCTACTTTCTACTTTTTACTTTCTACTTCAACTGAAGGGTTGCACATCGATCAGCCGACCGCTAGTGAGTAAAACATTGGCGTAGCCCACATAATAATCGTATTGCGAAGCGAGCACGTTCATCCGGGCTCGCAGGTGAGCAGACTCGGCGCGGAGCACCTCAGTAATCGTCGTCAACCCTTCATTGTAACGATCCTGCACGATACGCAGCGCTTCGGATGAATAAGCGATCACCTGTTCAGCTACCTTCAACCGCTCGCGTGCGCTGACATATTGCTGATAGGCCTGAACGACCTCGAAGCGGATTTGGCCGGCCAGATGCTCCTGTTCACCGGCGGCCTGATCGGCAGCGGCTCGAGCCATCGTCACCCTGGCCGACCGGCCGGCATCGAGCAGGTCGAAAGTAACACTCGCGCCTACCGTGTAATCCGTGCTCCCGTTGATCCAGTTGTGGCGGCTGGCGCCAAGGTTGGCAAAGACGTCAACGCGCGGCAGGTACCCGCTCCGCGCGCCCTTCACCCCCTCATCCCGAATCTGTCGCGTCAGTCCGGCCTTGAGGAACTCCGGGCGATGCAGCATGGCCTGCTGCAGCAACTCATCCTGCCCTGCCACGTCGAACGGCTTGCCCGATAACCTGCCCTCGATCGACTGCGGCGAATTGACCGGCATCCCGAGCGCGGTATTCAATCCGGCGATCGCGGTCTGAATGTCACCCTCGGCCTGAATCAGCTGCTGGCGAAACTCAGCCAGTTGCACCTCCGCCGACAACATATCGGCTGCAACAGCCGTTCCGGTTTCGACTCGATCACGGCTCCGCCTGACATCGGCTTCGGCAAGCCTGACCGCTCCCTCCGCCACCTCTTTTTTTTGCTTCGCCAGGATCAATCCGTAAAACGACCGCAATACCTCGAACCGAATCCTCTGCTCCACCATTCTGGTCTGGGCATCGGCCTGCTTCTCCATGAATTTCGCCTGATTGACCCTGGTGGTAGTTCTTCGCTGATCAAAGATCGGGGTCTTGATCGAGACTCCGAAGCGGAAATTGTTGAATGGATCGGGATTGTTTAGAGGGCCGAGTGCGAAATTCCCTTCGTTGAATCGGGCCTGCTCGAGTAGTGAGCCGAAAACGAAGACCGGATTGTTCCCGTTGATAAACGTTTCACTCAACTGAATGGTCGGAAACCAGCCGGCACGCGCCTCCGTTACCTGTGCCCGGGCAAAATCGCTCCCCGAAGCGGTCGCCCTGATCAACGGATTCGTCTTGAGCGCGATCTCGACCGCCACCGGCAGCGTCAGAGCCTGACCTTCGGTCTGCCCGTAAACGACTGCGGCAGGCATGAAGACCAGATTGATTGCCAGAATTATCGCAAGGTACTCTTTTAGGCTCCGTGAAGGCAGATATATCTTATTAATGAGGTTCTTATGGCTCATAACCATCCCAGTCTTCTTCTTTCGCGCGCCGGTCACCTGACGCTCTGTTTTGTCAGGGCGATTTTGACGCTGACGGCTCCGCGAACGTCTCCTTCGTTATAACCAAGCGCTTTATCGTTAGGATACCGTCGCTGCAGCAGGTTCATGACACCATGCGGGACCTCAGTCACCTGACCGTGACAGTTGAGGCACATCCTGCCGGTGATGAGCGGTTTCATATACCTCAGGTATTCGACATCCTTCTCGCGAACGACTTCGTAATATTCGTTCTCGAGCTTCTGCTCACGTTTCAGTCGATCGAATTCCTGCAATTTTGCGAACTCGTACTCGTCAGGTATATCCTTCGGATTCCTGTAACCGAGGCTGACACGCCGCGCATACTGACCGGTCCGCTGGTTGAAATCGCTCGTCACTTTTTGCGCAACTTCAGCGCAGGCTCGGACAGCACCCTCGTATCCGCCTTTTTCAAGTTCCTGCATCAAAAGTGTTCGCACCTTGTCGGTCAATTCGCCGGTCAGCTTTCTGGCTTCAACCAGTGCGGCATCCTCGCGTGATCCCGCCTGCTGCCCGACTGATGCGACGCCCTGGCCGCGCCAGCTGAAAACGACTGCCGCAACGAAAACCGCTACTAAAAACAGTCTGATAAATCTTTCGGACAGGTTGGATTTCATGATCCACCTTCCTTCCTTCATTCACCCGATCAGGGGCCATTGCCTTTAAACGCGGGCGACCTTGGACGGATCATCTCCGCTTTTTGCGCCCATCCATTTCAGAAAAGCCATCATCGGACACCAGTTGGTGAAGGCCGATTGAATCAGATTGAGCGCGACGAAACCCGTCAGATAAAACCAGTTCTGGCTGTGATAAGTTCCAAGCAGCACGCTTACCAGAACAATCGTTCCTGCAATCAATCTCAGATATCTTTCCACTGTCATTTTTATCATCTCCTTTATTGCCGATCGAAATCGGCCTGATTAACGCTCGAAGCCCGCTCAGGCACCTTCTTAACCCCCATATCATCACGTCGATACTCGACGTCACATGTGTTGTTCATTCAGCCGGGAACGCCGAAACGCGGCAATACCCACCTCATGACAATCACGTACCCGACGAAAATACCCACTGGCCAGAACCACTCAGCCACTGCACACCCCTTTTCCAGCTACAGGCTGTCGATCGCCCGCTGCAGTTTCTCGTTGACCATCGCAGCCGACTCATCCAGCTTCGGATTGCCGACTACCGATAACATCTTCACGGCATCGATAGCTGCTACTACCGATTGGCCGTCCTCCTCATAAACCACCACATTGCACGGCAGCAACAGACCCAATCCAATCTCCTCCTTCAACGCATGCCATGCGATCGGCGGATTGCAGGCTCCGAGTATGACGTAGTCCCGGAAATCGACGCCCAGTTTCTCCTGCATCTTTTCCTTGATGTCGATCTCGCACAAAACTCCAAAGCCTTCCTTCTTTAACGCTTCGCGCGCCAGTTCCACCGCTTCTCCAAATGCCACCGGCAGTCTCCGCGCATATCCATATCCCATTTTTTCAACAGATTTTTTTATTGCTTTTTCACTCATCTGGTACCTCCTTAATAATTCGACTATTTCTTATTTCGCATTGCTTATGCCACGATCCCTCAATTCCCCCCGATTATTTCTCTCCTTCCAATCATCAGCCCTTTAACCTCTTTAAATCAACCATTTAACATTATGTAGCCATTCGGATTCGGAGTAGCACCTCGTGTTGATATTGCTTCCGGAATGCGAAAAATTCCTCTTAAATCCAACCAGATGATTTATTTTCCCCACCCATCATTCATATCTGCATTTTTTTATTGCCTGTCGCTTCAAAGACCGCTATACTCACCACGAATTATCTATATAACTATATAGTTATATTGTCAAGAAGAAAAGTTTTAGAGTAGTAAGAGGTAAAGATAAAGATGGAAGGAAAACCGATGTCGATCGAAGCGCTGAAGTTGGTGGCGGCGCGCTTCAAGGTGTTATCAGATCCGATGCGGTTGCGGATATTGCAGGAGTTGCAGTCAGGCGAGCAGAGCGTGACTGCCTTGACAGAGGCGGTCGAGTCGACGCAGCCGAATGTGAGCAAGCATTTGAGGACGTTGCAGGATGCAGGGCTAGTGGTTCGCCGGCAGGAGGGCAACACGGTCTTTTATTCGATCGCGGATCCGACGATCTTTCAGTTATGCGATGTGGTCTGTTCGAGTTTGCAGGAGAAGTTCGAAGCGCACGCCAGTCTCTTCGCGGAAATGGTTCCGGCTGGCAGGTGAGATTGATCAGGCGCCAGAATCAAACAGCCAACCCACACTCTGTCTTGACTTGTCCTGCGGCATTCTGCGCGTTATTCTATCGGGCTTACATAAAATCAGTGAAAAGTGATGAGTGACTTGAAATTATTCAATAGACAATCGTTTAAATGAATTCTCATCACTTATCACCCGTCACATTTCAATTAATCAGAAATGAGGAATGGTCCATCTATGTCCGATTCTGCAAGTGCATTTGTATCATTTTTAGACCGTCACGATGATGCGGCGTGGGCCGCCATCGTATCGGAGCTGACGCCGTCGATGCATGAGGTCGATCGTCGAGCGACGCGTATCTGGTTCGCCTTTCATCCGGTCAAGCTGCACCGCGCATTGGCGGCGTCGGCCGATCCCGAAGAGACGGCGAAGCGGTTGATTCTGAAGGGCAGTTACCGGCTCACCGATCAGATCGATACATCTGCAGAGTTTCTGTACGGGCATCGCTACTGGCCGGAGGTGAGGCGTCAAGTCGCCGAGCACGCAGGTCGAGGCAGTGAAGCTCCGCTCTCCGATCAGATCAAAGAGGTCGCCGGTCGAATCGCCGCTAAGGTCAAGGCTGACACATCGTTCCTGACAGGGATAACAGCGGTGGGATTCGGGACGCTACAACAGGTGGGACTCGAGCTGTTTTCCCAGCCTGCCGGAAAAGGAAGTTACGGCAGGACATGGAACAAAACCCCGGATCAGATCGTGGCGGACCGTGCGAAGGACGATGGTCAGGGCATCTTCGGATTTCTCAAAACGGTCGACAAGGAGTTCAGCGTCAGGTTCAACGAACAGACTCCCGGCAGTTCGTTCAAGGTCGTCAACATGCAGGATGTGACGACTGCGGCCGCCGAGGACAAAGGCGATCACAGCAATCTGGATTCGCGGTGCCGTCCTGGAGAAGGGCCTATCCCTGTGGAATGCCGAACGGCCGCCTGCGGAACGTGCTGGGTCGGCGTGCTTTCACCGACTGAAAAGATCTCTCCTCCAAACGATCGCGAGATCAATCGCTGGGTCTATTTCGGTTATGAAGGCTTCACCGGCGAGAGCGACTCGCCCATCCGCCTGGCCTGTCAGATGAAAGCATACGGCAACGTGACGATCGTCATTCCGCCATGGAACGGCCAGCTTGGAAAGCTCGATCGCAAAGAGAAGAGCGCCTCAGCCGGAGCGGGCGAAATAAATTAAAAAAAAAAATGAAGGAGAATGTGGAGTGCGGCGGCCCGGCGCCGCTTTGGTATCCACTTTAAACAAAGTCAGAAGGTAGTACCAAAGCGGCGCCGGGCCGCCGCACTCCACATTCTCCTTCATTTTCAAGCCATGGTCTGAGCAGTTACCTTACCTTTCATATTTAAAGTCGGCGCGTGTTACAATTCCCCGGAATTTCCAAACATCTGAAGAGGAGCCCGGCATGACAAAAGCCCGCATTTTCCGTCTTTCAATCTCGATTCTATTATTGACCGCGCTCGCCCTGCAGGGCCGAATTCTTGAGCACGCAAACGCTCAGAGCGGACAAAGCAGCCTCTCGAAAGTGGCCGGCAGCGTCACTATCTACCGTGACAAATGGGGAGTTCCGCACGTTTACGGTCCGACCGACTATAGCGTCATCTTCGGTTTTATGTACGCGCAGGCCGAGGACAATTTCTGGCAGATCGAGGACAGCTACATCCAGGCGCTGGGGCGCGCCTCTGAGGTCTACGGCCCGCAGATGCTCAACGCGGATCTGGTCAATCGTGCGCTCGGGATCGTCGAGATATCGAAGGCGGAGTATCCGAAACTGAACCGGCGGATGCAGGAGATATGCCGGGCGACGGCCGACGGGCTGAACTACTTCATAGAAAAGAATCCGCAGGTGAAACCACGCCTGATCACGAAGTTCGAGCCGTGGCATCTGCTCGCCTTCGGGCGTTTTGCGCAATATCAGCTCTTCATCTACCGCCGTGCCGGCATTCGCGACGCCGAGATCCGCACCGCCGTCCGTGAAGTCAAAGCTGATGGGACGACCTCCCCGGTCGAAGGAGCGATGAATACGTCCGGCGACGGAATTCGCGATCAGGTAGCAGAGACTTCCGTCAGTGGGAGCCTGATCGAACAGTTCAATGACGCGCAGGCTGAAGCGGCGATGATCGGATCGAATACCTGGGCGATCACGCCGGCCCGCAGCGCCTCTGGCAACGCCATGCTTTTCATCAACCCGCACCAGCCATTCTTCGGGCCGGGTCAGTGGATCGAGGGGCACATTCACAGCGACGAGGGATGGAATCTTTCGGGCGCGACCTTTCCGGGCTCGCCCTTCCCCACGATCGGACACAATGAAACCCTTGGCTGGAGTCACACGGTCAACACGCCCGACATCATCGATGTCTGGGCTGAGAAGTTCGACGACCCGAACAATCCGTTGAACTACCGGTACGGAACCAGCCATCGGACCGCGACGGAATGGACCGACTCGATCAGCGTCAAGGGCGACAGCGGGATGCAGAAACGAACGTTCAGATTCAGCAAGACTCATCATGGCCCTGTCGTTGCGGTCCGCGACGGCAAACCGATGACGGTGCGCATGGCCCGCTTCGAGGATGGCGGCGTGCTCGAACAACGGTACGAGATGGGCAAAGCGCGAAACCTCAAGGAGTTCAAGACCGCCATGGCGCGAGTCTCGGTGCCGATGTTCAATACGATGTATGCCGACCGAGACGGCAACATCTGGTACCTTTACAACGGCGCCGTGCCGATCCGGGATCAGAAATATGACTGGTCGAAACCGGTCGACGGCAGCGATCCGGGAGCTGAATGGAAGGGATATCACAAACTCGAGGATCTGCCGCAAACCCTCAACCCCGAATCGGGCTGGGCTCAAAACTGCAATGCCACGCCCTTCCTCGCCTCCGGCGACGAGACAGGCAGGAACGGCAACCCCGATTCCTCCGGCGTTCCGAAATACATGGTTGGCGAAAATGACGGCCCTCGTTCGATGATGTCGCGCCGCCTGCTTGGCGAGCGTCAAAAATTCACATTCGAGGAGTGGGCGAAAGCGGCATTCGATACACGCTGCATCCTGGCTGAACAGATGATCCCGAAACTCGCAGAGGAATGGGCATCGCTCAAGGCATCGGATTCCGCAAAAGCCGCGAAGACCGCCGAGGCGATCGAGTTGCTCAAAAAATGGGACGGCACAAGCAGTTATGATTCCGAGGCCATGACGATCTTCACGCTCTGGGCCTACACACGGACTCTTCCGCAAGCCCGGCAATTGACCAAAAACATGCCGCATCCGGATGTCGCGGTTCTCGAATACGTCATGGGTGATCTGGCTAAATCCTGGGGCACCTGGAAGGTGAAATGGGGCGAGATCACACGTATCCAGCGGGTTCACACCAGCGGCACGATTGAACCCTTCAGCGATGACAAGCCGAGCCTGCCCGTGGCGGGCGGACCCGGCGATTTCGTTGGCATAGTCTTCAGCTTCTATTCGCCCGCCGCGAGAGGCCAGAAACGGCGTTACGGCACTGTCGGCCATTCGTTCGTGAGCGTAGTGGAATTCGGCAAACAGGTGAAGGCGCGATCGCTGCTGCAATTCGGGCAGAACTCAGACCCTGAATCGGATCATTATTTCGATCAGGCAGAGCTCTATTCGAAGATGCAGTTCAAACCGGCATGGTTCACGCTCGAAGAGATCAAGGCTAATCTCGAGAGGTCCTATCATCCGGGTGCCGCCACGGCCGCACGCGCGATGAAGGCTGCGAAATAGAATATGGGCAACGATCACGATCCAAACAGTCCGACGATGCCATTCACTGGCGATCTGAAACCGACGCAGCCGGAACCTGCGCCGGGAGAGCCCGGGACCATGCCGCTGACGACGGGCGCGTATCTCGGAGTCCTGCTCAAAGACCGGTATCTGATCGAAAAAGTGATCGGCAGCGGAGGAATCGGCGTCGTCTACAGCGCCCGCGACAGGCAATTGATGAACCGGCAAGTCGTCATCAAGGTGCTCCACCAGAGCCTGCTCGGGACTGAACTCGGCGAATGGTTCAAAAAGAAATTTCAGCTCGAGATCGAAGCGCTTTCGCGGATCGATCACCCCGGGGTCGTCGGAGTCTTCGATACCGGCAAGATGCCTGACGGGCGAACATTTCTCGTCATGCAATTCGTTGACGGAATCACGCTGCGGTCGGCGATCCCCGAACGCGGGATGGATTTTTCAATGATCGCCCGGCTGATCAGACAGATCGGATCGGCTCTCAGCGCGGCGCACGACAAGGGAGTCCTGCACAGGGATATCAAGCCCGAGAACATTATGCTGCAGGAGCTCGGCGGCGGCGAGCATCAGGTCAAGCTGATCGATTTCGGCATCGCACAGGTGACCGAACCTCAATCCGACATGCCGGCAACGCAGGTCACCAAGATTTCAGGCTCTGTACCCTATATGGCGCCGGAGCAGTTGCGCGGACGTCCGTCAAAATCCAGTGATATATACGCGCTTGGAGTTGTCGCCTACGAGATGGTCACCGGACTCCGCCCATACAATGCCGAAACAGTGGTCTCGATGTACGAGGAACAGCGAGACGGTCCGAGCCGTTCCATGCGCGACTTGCGCCCTTCTCTGCCTGCCGCGGCGGAAGCCTCGATTCTCAAAGCGCTGGCTTTCGACAAGAACGACCGGCATGCGACCGTACGGGAATTCACTGAGGAACTGGCTGACATCCTGATCGAGGAAAGCGGCGGCGCCATCACACGCAGTGCTGAACGCCGGACCGGCGAACCGGTCCGGCCGATCACGACTCATAGCAACGAAAGACGCGCGACGACGGTTGAAGGCGAAACAAGAGTCGAGGCTGTCGAAGAAAAGAAGGGACTTCCGGCCCGGCTGCCTGTGATCGGTTCGATACTGGTGCTGGCTGTGATAGCGATCTGGATATTCATGCGCACCGGTTCGATGACGCCGGCAACTCCGGCTTCGGCGCCGGAACCGACTCTGCCCGCACGCTCGATGAATTACTGGGCGACCGTGCAGAAATACAGGGATGGCCGGCCGTATGAGGCCCCATTCAAACTTCCCGGCGACATCATCTTCGAGAAGGATTACAGGGTCCGCTTCTCATTCAGTGGCGCAGAGAACGGTTTTCTGTACCTGATCAACGAAGGCCCGCAGCCGGTCAATAACCTTCCGGCGTATGTCGTCCTCTTCCCGAAACCCTCAGTCAATCAGGGCTCGGCTGAGTTATCGGCCAAACAGGAGATGAGCACTCCTGAATTCCTCTTCGATACTGAACAGGGGACAGAGAAGCTCTGGCTCGTCTGGGCAACGAAGGCGGTCTCCGAACTTGAAGCCGTCAAAGGCGTGGTCAATCCCATTGATCTGGGCGCGATCACCAGCCCCGATCAGATCAGGTTGGTCGAAACTTTTCTTAAACGCCATTATTCCAGCGAAAAAGTTAATATCACCAAAGACGAAGTGAACAAACAGATGGCCGTTAGATCCCAGGCAGAAATCATGATCCATTTGCTCAAGCTGGAGCATCATTGAGCATGGAGTACCGCCTTCAGGCGGGTTTTGCCCTGTGCCGTGGTACTACCCGCCTGAAGGCGGTACTCCATGCTCAAATATTGCGGGCAACCATTTCTCCACGGGCGTCAATCTAAGCCCACGATCGAGCGGTCATAGGTGAGCAACCATGCGAATGAGTTATGCCGGCAAATCAACAACCCTTACGTTTTTAATACTCATCCTCTGCGTCCTGACCTGGGATACCGCAGCTCAAAAACCCGCGAAGAACCCGAAACTCAAAAATGGCAGTTCGTTTTCAGGAGAACTGGCAAAGGATCAGACGAATTCCTATCGCATCAAATTACACAGGGATGAGTTTCTATCGCTCTCGATCATCCAGCGACGCGGAGACATCATCGCCTCGCTGGTAGATGAATCCGGGCAATCGGTAATCGAGGTCGATGACCGGCGCAAGGATGATCAGGAACCTGAACAGCTGAGCTTCATCGCCGAACTGAATGGTGATTACCGGCTCAATGTCCGCTCATCAGGCAAAAGTGAAGAGACAGCCGTGTTCGAACTTGCTGTGACCGGTCTGCGCAAGGCGACTGAAAAAGACAAAATGTGCGTATCGGCCGAACAGGCCATGCGCTCCGCCAGGGCTCTTGCTTCGGGAAAAGAGCCTGAAAAGCTGAAACAGGCCGTTGAGAGATATCAAGCCACACTTTCATCGTGGCAGAAACTTGGGGATAAACGAAGAGAGGCTGATGCACAGCGAGGGATGGGTCGTGCGTTGAACTCACTGGGTGAGTATGACCGGGCGATGGAGGCTTTCAACAAGGCGCTGGCTCTGAGGCGGGAACTCTCGGATCGCCGTGGAGAAGCCCGCTTGCTGGCCGACATCGGCGACGTTCACGAATCGAAGAAGCAATTTCGAGAGGCCGTCGAATCGTTCAAGCAGTCGCTGCCGCTCTTGCGCGAGGCCGGATTGAAACGCGATGAGGCTGTCACACTGACCAACATCGGCGCCGATTATCACCTGATGAGAGAATATAAACTGGCGCTCGATTTCTTCGCTCAGGCGGTGACCGTCTGGAAGACTACTGACAGCAGAAGCGAAGAGGCCGGGGCTCATGTTCGCGCCGGACGAACGCATGAGTCGCTCAACTCATTTGATAAAGCCATCGAAAGTTACCAGCTGGCATTCGCGCTTTACCAGGCGGCGGCCGATCAGGCGGGCGAGGCATCGATGCGGTATGATCTTGGCATCGCTTACCGCCAGACAGGCCGCAACAAAGAGGCGCTCGAGAGCCTTGAGCAGGCTCTGCGAATCTGGCAGACCCTTGAGAAGAAGAACGAGCAGGCCAGCACACATAACTATCTGGGCATGGTCAATCGTACGCTCGGAGAGAATCAAAAGGCGATCGATCATTACACTCAGGCTATCAGCCTGAGCCGTGAATTGAAGAATCCGCGCCTCGAAGCGACGGTGCTCAACAACATGGCCCTCATTAATTTTGCGCTTGGCGATTACCGCAGGGCGCTCGATACGCTGGCGGAGGTGCTGCCTCTGCGCCGCGCCAACAAGGACCGTGCGGGCGAGGCCAGCACTCTGACAAATCTCGGAGCCATCAACGCCAATCTCGGGCAGAATGAACAGGCGCTCGATTTTTACAGTCAGGCGCTGCCGATCTGGCGTGAGGAGAATCGTAAGGGCGAAGAGGCAATCGTCACTCACAACATCGGCGAGACATATGACCGGCTCGGCGAAAAGCAGAAAGCGCTGGATCAGTTCACCAGAGCGCTCGCGCTGATCAAACCGATTGGAGCAAAGCAACTTGAAGGGCAGACGACAACCAGCATGGCTACGCTCTACTTCTCGCTCGGAGAGTATCAGAGGGCAAAGGAACTCTATCTCGCATCGCTCGATGTACACCGGGCAACTGGCAACAAGACAGACGAAACACTCACGCTGAATCAGCTTGGCTACCTGCATTATGAAATTGACGAAAATGAGACCGCGCTGAAATATTTGGAGGCGGCGATGGTTCTCTGGAAACAGATCGGCGACGTGCGTGGAGAAGCCGTTTCACTGAACACTATTGCAAATGTCCACCGGTCACTCGGCGAATCTGAAAAATCGATCGGTTTCGCCGATCAGGCTATATCTCTCCATCAGAAGGTCGGCAATCGCGGCGGTGAAGCCGAAGCGTTAATCATCATCGGCCAGATCGCTGGAGCATCAGGAGAGCGGGGAAAGGCTATTGATGCACTGACGCGTGCGATCGAATTGAGCCGCGCCGTCAGCGATCCGTCGCTCGAATCAAAAGCTCGCTATGAAATCGCCCGTGTCGAACTCGAATCCGGTAACCTGACCGAATCACGCGGCCAGATCGAAGAGACGCTGCGCATAGTCGAAACGCTGCGCACAAAGGTCGCCAGTCAGGAGTTGCGAAGCTCGTATTTCGCCACGGTCCAGAAATATTACGATCTTTACATCGATCTGCTCATGCAGATGCACGAACGCGACGCGGGCAAGGGGTTCGACGGCGAGGCATTGCAGGCGAGCGAGCGGGCGCGGGCACGCAGCCTGATCGAGATGCTGACCGAGGCCAATGCCAGGATTCGCGAAGGCGTCGCTCCTCAACTGCTCGACCGTGAGCGACTATTGCAGCAGCAGCTTAATGAAAAAGCAGACTCTCTCGCCCGGCTATACACAGGCAACTTCACCGCCGAACAGGTCAATGAGCTGAAAAGTGCGATCGATTCGCTGACCTCAGAGTTCCAGGAGGTCCGCTCGCAGATCCGCCTCTCAAGCCCGCGCTATGCCGCTCTGACGCAGCCTTCTCCGCTGACGCTCGATCAGATTCAGAATCGAATTCTGGATGATGAGACAGTCCTGCTCGAATACGCGCTCGGAGAGAAACGCAGCTTCCTCTGGATGGTCAGCCGGCAGGGCATGAGCAGCCATGCACTGCCTGACCGCTCGACCATCGAGGCACTCGCCAGGCAGACTCACCAACTGTTCAGCAAACCGAATTCAATAGCAGCGCCGCCCTCGTCGCAAAGAAGGTTGAAATACATCCCTGGCGCTGAGCCCGACCCGCAGGCCGCAGCCAGACAGGCATTCAATGAGTTGAGCAGGATGCTGCTCGGCCCTGTCGCCGGCAAGCTGGGCACAAAACGCCTGCTCATCGTCGCCGAAGGCGCACTGCAATACGTGCCGTTTGCCGCCCTGATCGAGCCCGCGCCAAGGCGAACCGGACGTAGAAATTCCGGTCGGACGACAGGCGGAGCCGGCGCTCCGTTGATCATCAATCACGAGATCGTCAGCCTGCCTTCAGCCTCGACTCTAGCAGTCATTCGCAACGAAACAGCCGATCGTCAACCGGCGCCCGAGTTGCTCGCCATCCTGGCCGATCCGGTCTTCGAAAAGGACGATGAACGCGTCCATGGAAGGCCTGATCAGAAGGTCGCCAAACCTGCCGAATCACAAGGCCAGACTGTCGCTGGTGAACGTCTCATCAAGCATCTCAAGCAAAAAGATGGTCAGACCGGCCCGCTGCGCATCCCCCGCTTGCCATTCACTCGCGAAGAAGCAGGCATTGTCAGCGCACTCGTTCCGCCTGCAAACCGCCTCGAAGCCCTGGATTTCGCTGCCAATCGCACGACAGCGACATCGGAGTCGCTGAGTCGATACCGCTACCTGCACTTCGCCACTCACGGCTATCTCGACAGCGAACGACCCGAACTTTCAGCTCTCGTACTCTCGCTGGTCAATGAAAAGGGCGCTCAGCAGAGTGGTTTTCTTTACGCACACGAAGTCTATAATCTGAAACTGCCGGCAGAAGTCGTCGTCCTGAGCGCATGCGAAACCGGTCTCGGCAAAGAGATCCGCGGGGAAGGGCTGGTCGGTCTGACACGCGGGTTTATGTACGCCGGTGCTCCGCGCGTTGTCGTCAGCCTGTGGAGCGTCAACGACAAGGCGACGGCTGAATTGATGGGCGCTTTCTACCGGCATATGCTGGCCGAAGGCATGCGCCCGGCAGCCGCTCTGCGCGCAGCTCAAATCGAAATGCTTCAGAAGCCCCATTGGCAATCACCATATTTCTGGGCCGCTTTCGTGCTTCAGGGAGAATGGAAGTGAGTGAGTAAAAAGTAGAAAGTATAAAGTATAAAGCGGAGGGAACTGGCAACGGAACCGCAAGCGTCAGCGCGCGTCCCATCAACACCTGCCAAGGAGAACACAATGGGAAGAAAAATGATCAGTAGTCATGTGATTCAATATTTGTTGATTCCTGTATTTGCCTTCGGATTTCAGTATACAGGACTGGCTCAGGACCCTGAAACCGGCACGCGGCGAATCTGGGACACCGAGCTGGTCAAGGCGAAGGCCGCCAGCAACACCTCGCCCGGAAAGACGACGCCGCGACGCCGCTATCGTGTGGTGACGCCCCGGATAAACACCGAGGGAGTTTCGGACAATGCGGTCCTCGGAGTCACGATCTGGCGGCTCCGCCCGTCAACTCAAACAGATGACAATTCAGTCCGCATCCTTAAACACAAGAGCGACAATTCCAATATCGCCTCGTGGACTCCTGAACGGATCTCGGCCGAAACCCCGCTTTCGCCGGGTCAGCGCGTTCGCCTGAGCATCGAAGCGGCCAGAACCGGATACTTGTATGTCGTCGATCGTGAACTTTTTGCCGACGGCACTATGAGCGATCCCTGGCTCATCTTCCCAAGCACGAGCATCGGCGGCGGAGAAAACCAGGTCACAGTCGGTCGCCTAGTCGATCTGCCCGGCCTGAACGACGATCCGAACTATTTCACGCTCGACCCGAGCCGACCGGATCAGATCGGAGAACTGCTCAGCGTGATCATCTCGCCGGAACCGCTGCCCGGTCTCAAAGCCGGCGCCGAGCCGATAAAACTTCCTTCGGATCAGGTGACACAGTGGGAGAAGCAGTGGGGCACAAATGTCGGCCAGCTCGACCTGGAAGGCGGGGCCGGAACCACCTGGACCAAAGAAGAGAAGGAGGCTGGCCAGACCGATGCCAGAAAACTGACCGGCAATGCACCCTCCCCGCAGACGCTCTTCTATCGCCCGGGCACAAAGCCGGATGCTCCGCTGCTGATCAACCTTCGCCTGAGTTACGGCAAAGCAAAGCCGGCAGCTCGAAAGAAATGATAGACATGGATGGAATTTATATGATCGGAATAAGTTGTAAAATGATTTTTGTGCTAGCTCTCAGCTTCGGCGCCATGTGCAGCGCAAAATCAACGGATGGAACCAATGATCCACCGCAACGCCTGCGACCACCCGCATCACTGAAATGCTCTCGCGATCATCTGACATCTTTCCAGGGACGAATCATCGATTACAAACGTGGTGAAAAAAGCATTTTTCTCAGCGTTCGCACCGATGAAGAGACGACTGAAAATTTCACACTGAAATGGGAAGATACCGAAAATGCCGAAAAATGGTTTCTTCTTCGCGGAGAAGAGTTTAAAGCCGAAGACTGGAAGCTGATAGAAAGCGCTCACGGCAGGCTGGTCGACGGCATGCGAATCATCGTCTGGGTCTGCGACGACGGATCGAAGCCGGTCTTTGACTGGCGCCCGAAAGAAAGTTAAAAACAGTTGAAAGTTGAAAGTCAGAAGATTTGATCTCTTTGAGTTTGATAATAATCTTCTGACTTTCAACTTTTAACTTTTAACCGATTTATTTCCCTGCCCGATATGTTGTCCACATCGAACTCATGCGGCCGGACTGTCCGGTAGTGAACAGGAACATGCAGGAATCGTCAGTGTAGTCCATGAAGTTCTGGATCGGGTCGAGGCCTGCCAGGCTGGTGCAGGAATCTCTGCCAGTCGGACAACCATAGGCAGCAGATTTTTCAGCAGGGGTGTCGGCAACTCCATCCCCGCCGGTGCTCTGTCTGCTGCATCCGCCCTGGAATGTGTGATAGAGACCCAGCCAGTGGCCGACCTCATGTGTCCCGGTATCGCCAAGGTTGTACGGAGAGGCAGTACCTCCGGGCAACGACTCGTTGAGACAGACGACACCATCGCTGCTCGGATTTGAGCTGTAACTCGACGGGAATGTCGCCCAGCCGAGTAAACCACCTCCTGGATTGCTGATGTAAAAATTCAGATCATCAGCTGTTCCCTGCCGTAGAGCCGATTTCATTGCTGCCTCTGCAGTGGTTCCGGGGCCCGCTGTATACCAGGTATTGTTTGTAGTGTAATTGGTACCGGCAAGTTGGAATCTGAATGGCGTATCGACACCGCCCGTGCCACCCGAATAAGCCGCATTTAAAACTGCGATCTGGCTATTTATTTGCTGCGAAGTTACATTTCCCTGCCCCGATGTGTTCATAATCACATGCATATAAACCTGGATCGTGACACTCCCCGCAGGTAATGGTGTGCCGCCGCCGCCACCGCCGCCGCCCGGTTTGCCTTTATCGCCATTTGGCCCTTTTTCAGAATCAGGATCATGCCGGAACCCGCAGCGGAGCCCGCTCTCGACGAATGCCTGCTGATTGACGAATACTGTTCCGTCAGGACCGACGAATGTCCCGTCCGGCTGCATGCCAGGTCGCTGCTGCTGGCCTCTTCCCTGACCCTGTGCGTTAACATCCTGCAGATAGTACCCGCTGATCGCCAGGATTAGACCGATAGCAACTGCCGCCATACCCATAAACAGTTTCTTTCTCATTTGTTTATCTCCAAAATGATTTGATTTTCTGACTCGGAAAATTCCAGACGCTGATTCTGTGACATATGGTGTCGCTCAATTCACCAATGCCTGAAAACTGATTAACCCATTGTCCTGATTACAGAATTATTTGTGAAGTGCTTCTTTGGAAAGTGTTTAAATTAATTGTATTTCTGTATATCGGGCGGATATTATTAAATAAAACCAACGTTGTCAACAAGAAAAAGAGCAAGAAAAAGGGCAAGAAAAAAGGGGTAAGCTTGATAAGGCTCACCCCATTCAAAATAAATGATAAAGGATGAGCGGCTAGAATCCGCTCACGTTGAGCCGCCCGCCGGTGACACACCTGCCGGTGAGCGAAGAAGTTGGCACCGTAGAGTTCAGGATCGCAGTCTTGATCGTCGATGCAAGAACGCCGCCGCCCGGATACCTCGCAGCATAGAGTGCGGCTGCGTGACATGCGGCGTCGCCATCGAGTGCCGCTGTATGATCCTTGTTCCCCTGAAGAGTTTGGCAGCTCGAATAGATACCCGATCCCGGGCGCCAAAGATCGACCGAGGTAGCGCCATAGTTCGAAGCTGATCTCGCCCGGACGAGTTATAGACGCCCGCGATGATATTGGTGAACGCCGGATGGCTCGGTGTCGATCGTTGTTGTCACCAACACCGCGCCGCCATTGCCTGCCGCCGCAATAAACAGGATATTCGCGTTATTGCCGCTGAATTGCTCACAGAGCGCCTGACGTGGGTCCCGTGGTCATCCTGCGTACCGTCGTAGGTTGAGTTGTTGTTTCCATCGAAGTCCCACCCGCGGATGTCGTCTTTGTATCCGTTACCGTCGTTATCGATGCCATCCACCGGATCGTATGGATTGGTCCAGATGTTCGCGCTCAAATCCTGGTGAGCCCACTGGACTCCTTCATCGATAATTCCAACATAGACCGTATTGCTGCCGGTATTGCCTGCCGCCCATGCCTCGCCGGCCTGGCTACCGTACTGGTTAGTGGGTGAAGTTCCATCACCGTACATCCCCCACAAACTGCCGTTTGTGTAGTAGGTGTCGTTCGACGTCGCATCATGCGAATAGATCCAGTTGGGTTCGGCAAAAAGGACATCAGGATCGGACTCAAAGGCGCGCTTCGCGGCTGCCGGGGTGAAATCTGGCCGATGCCTCACAAGTACGAGATCGCCGCGTCCGTCCTGCCTTCTGCTGCCCGGAAGGACCTCATCCAGAACATCCGCATTGGCACGGCCCAGCGCTCGGCCCCTGGACGTTTCATCTGCCCCGGCGCGGAATGCCCAGCATCTCACCAAGCACGATTGGCGCCTGCTGCTGACTGTTTCGCCGGCGGCCAAACCAGAAACATCAACAACGCTTTTCTCATTATGGTCCTCCAGTCACATATTGTATTGACAGCGATAAGCGGGAAACTGTTTCCGCGGTCATATATTGTAAAATCTCGCTCCCCGCTCACAGGTATCCCTGTGCGGGTTGCAAATCAGTCATACATTTTTAGGGGAAAGGCTTCGACCGAGCCTTCTGTGTGGGCAATACTATTTAAAACGATACAGATACGCAGTGTATGCCGCGCCCGCTCGTCTTGAAATCTTCAATCGAGCGGGCGCATATTACGCCTTAAAGAAATTTGGAGCAAGTTAAAAGTTACTGGAAAAGCGAAAAATTTTAAGATTGCAATCGAGCATTTATTGCTTGTGTTTAAGTATCATCTCGCGTCCGGTCAGATAGAGGATAATGGTCAGCAGGACAAACGGGATGAGCGAAAGCAGATTCGAATAATCCCCTTGGAAAAAGGGGTTATGAGTTCCGGCCCATTCCTCGATCCGCCTGTTGGTTTCGACAGTCACGCCGGCAAGAAAAGCGATAATGATACCGGCGATGGCTCCGCCGGCGATGTAGCCTGAAGCCATGAGAACACCGGGGCTTTTATCGGTTTCGGCAACTACCTGCTCTTCGGTCAGATTCTTATCGGCCAGTCTCTTTCTCAGAGTGCGATCGACGAGCCAGCGGATGCCGCCGCCGATGAAGATCGTCAGGGAAGTCGAGAGCGGGAGATAAACTCCGACAGCAAAGGCCAGCGATGGAACGCCGGACGCCTCGAGCATGATAGTGATCATGACGCCCAGCAGGACCAGCGCCCAGGGCAGTTTACGATCGAGAATGCCCTTGATGATATATGACATGAGCGTCGCCTTCGGCGCATCGAATTTCGGAACCGAGGTGCCGTCCGGGCGCTTATCGACCGTGCCGTTGATGCCCGGATCGACCTGATAGACCGGCACGCCCTGATCGTTGACCAGATATTTCTGGGCATTGCCCGCGTTGTCGGTGTGATACCAGACGAAATACGAATTGGAGTCATCTGCAGCCTGCGGACCTTTGAGCGGCTCTCGGATCTTCAACTGTGAACTGTCGGCTCGAAGCTCAACTGCCGGAATATCTTTAACCGGCACATAAACAGTGCCTGTCTGATTGAGCTGAATCAGAATCGGTCCGAGCAGCAGGGCCGAGGCCAGCGAACCGAAGAGAATCGCGATCTGCTGATTGCGGGGAGTCGCGCCAACGAGAAATCCCGTCTTGAGGTCCTGCGAAGTGGTTCCTCCATTTGATGCGGCGATACAGACGATCGCACCGACCATCAATGCTGTCACGTAATAAGGAGGTGTGGTCCAGCCGACGATGACGAAGATCAGGCATGTCAAAAGCAGCGTAGCGACGGTCATGCCCGAGATCGGATTCGATGAGGACCCGACTTCACCCGTCAATCGGGATGAGACCGTGACAAAGAGAAATCCAAACAGAACAATCATGATTGCGCCGATCAGATTCATGTGCAGAGAGCGGAAAGTAAGGATGAGAACGACCAGCAGGACGATTCCTCCGATCACCCATTTCATCGAGATGTCCTGATCGGTCCTTTGCACCTTCCCTGCCCCGGCGCGCTGCGCTCCGCGCAGATCGCTCAATCCACCCTTCAATCCGGCCCAGATCGTCGGCAGCGAACGGACCATGCTGATGATGCCCGCGGCCGCGACCGATCCGGCGCCGATGTATAAAATGTATGCGCTGCGCACATCGTCGGGTGACATCTGGCTGATCGGAACAGTGCCCGGCGCAAGCGGTTCGCTCAGCCCGTCACCGAAAAATTTGATGGCCGGAATGAGGACCAGGTAGGCCAGTATGCCTCCGCCAACCATGAGGCCGGAGATATACGGGCCGATGATAAAACCGACGCCTAGCAGCTCAGGCGAAATCTCGGCTGAGAGTGACCCGCCCTTGAACGGGGCGCCGAAAACGCGCTCCGGGACTTCCTTCCACATCTTGAAAGCGGACATGAGCGCCTTGTATGCCAGCCCGATGCCGAAACCCGTGAAGATAGTCCTGGCGCCGATCTTGACCGCTCCAATCTCGGCCGTGCCGGCTTTTTCGGCTTCCCGAAGAGAGTCTTCGTCCGCACCGGCCTTGAGCACTTCGGCGCAGGCTGTGCCTTCGGGATATTTCAGCACGCCGTGCTGCTCGACGATCAAGGCGCGTCTCAAAGGGATCATCATCAGAATGCCGAGCAGTCCGCCAAGCACGCCGACCAGCATGACATTGAGAATCTCGAGGTCAAAACCCAGGATCATGATCGCGGGCATAGTCGCGCCGAAACCGAAGGCGATCGACTCGCCTGCCGAACCGGCGGTCTGGACGATATTGTTCTCAAGAATCGTGGCGTTGCGCAGCCCAACCTTCGAGAGCAGCCTGAAGATCGTGATCGAAATAACAGCGACAGGGATCGATGCGCTGACCGTCAAACCCGTCTTCAATACAAGGTAGAGCGATGACGCTCCGAAGACGATCCCGAGAAGCGTGCCGAAGATGAGCGGCAGCACGGTCAATTCCCGGAGTTTCGTCTCCTCGCCGATGAACGGACGAAATAGGACGGGTTTGGATGAAGATTGTTTGGCCACGTTTCCGATCTCTGTCGCCATGTAAGATCCTCCTGTTTGATGTTTGAAAAGTTCCGTGCACTAAAGTAGACGGCTAATTTCTTATCACCGCTCACGCGGTTGCGGACATTCACAAAGCTTCGAAAACCCTCAAAATCACACTGGCGGAACGGTGCTTTCCACTTTCCACTTTTTACTTTCTACTTTTTATTTCCCCGTCCAGCATGGAGTACGCTTCTCCAGAAACGCTCCGATCCCCTCCTGGGCGTCGTCGGCCATGGCGTTGAGGCTCATGACTTCTCTCGTGTAATCATAGGCTTTCGGCTGATCGAGATCGATTTGAGTGTAGAATGCCTGTTTTCCGATGCCGACAGTAAGCGGGCTGGCTTCGGCGATCTGGAGCGCAAGCCGCGTCGACTCTTCCCTGAGCGCTTCAGCCGGCACGGCGCGGTTGATCAATCCCCATTCGACGGCTGTCGCGGCGTCGATCGGAGATCCGGTGAGGAGCATTTCGAGCGCGCGCTTTCGACCGATAGCTCGCGTCAACGCAACCATCGGCGTACTGCAAAAGAGCCCGATGCGGACTCCGGGTGTGGCGAACCGGGCTGAATCGGCCGCAATCGCCAGATCACAGGTCGCGACAAGCTGGCATCCGGCGGCGGTCGCCATCCCCTGCACTTCAGCGATGACTGGTTGTGGAATCCGCTGGATCGTCATCATCAACTCGATGCAAACATCGAACAGATTCCGATAGTGACCGATCGACTCACCCCTCAATTCATTCAGATCATGACCGGATGAAAAAACCGTTCCGGACGCGGCCAGGATAACGGCCCGCACATCACCTGACGACCCGATACGTTGCAGGATGTCATTGAGCTCCCGCATAAGCGCGAGCGATAGCGCATTGCGTCGATCAGGCCGGTTGAGGGTTATCCTCGTGATCGAAGCATCGTCATCGACTTTCAGATTTTCATAGTTCGATTGCATTGCCTTTACTCCTCAGCGGGAAAGAAGGTCGTTTGCCATTGAAAAGATCGGCATTCGGGGTCAGCATATCACATGCATTCTGCTGAATATCAAAACACTACGGTAAAAATCAGGACAATATCCGGAGGAAAAAAATGATCAAGGGAATATCCGATTTCTCTGCCGGTCGTGTCGTTGCGACCATCGCCCTGCTGATTGCAGCATTTCTCGCGCTTGACGCTTCATATACCGGGGCCCTGGCAGTTCAGGCTCAGTCTGGCGACGGAAAACTGCGCATCATCGCCTTCGGCGCGCATCCGGACGATTGCGAACTGCAGGTCGGAGGAACCGCGGCGATGTGGGCTGCAAAGGGCCATCACGTCAGGCTCGTCTCAGTCACCAACGGCGACATCGGCCACTGGCGCGAAGCTGGCGGACCGCTCGCACTGCGACGAAAAAAAGAGGTCGAAGAGGCATCACGCATCCTCGGATCATCCGTCACCGTGATTGACAATCACGACGGCGAGCTGATGCCGACGCTCGAAAACCGGTACAAGATCATCCGCCTCATCCGGCAGTGGAAGGCCGACCTCGTTCTGAGCCCACGCCCGAACGACTATCATCCGGATCACCGTTACACCGGCATCCTGGTCCAGGACGCGGCTTATATGGTGACGGTCCCTTTCATCTGCCCCGACGAGCCTCCGCTCAAAAATAATCCGGTCTTCATGTATTACACCGATCGTTTCATGAAACCGAACCCGTCAGCTCCAGACATCGCCGTCTCGATCGACTCGGTGATCGATAAGAAACTGGACGCTCTGGCCGTCATGGAATCACAGTTCCTCGAAGGCGGAGCCAACGGCCACGACGGACTGATGCCCAAAAATGCGCAGGAGCGGACTCGCCGTGTGAAAGAGGTGCGCGACGGCCACGGGTCACGAAATCTGAATGTCGCTAATCGCTTCCGGGATGTGCTTAAGGAATGGTACGGGAATGATGCAGCCGCAAAAGTGAGGTACGCCGAGGCTTTCGAAATCTGCGAATACGGACGCCGACCTGATAAACAGGAATTAAAGAAGCTCTTCCCGTTCTTTTAAAGTTTTCAGGTAACTGTTACGAAGTGTGGTTAAACGCCAAGAACGCCAAGACAGCCAGGTATTCAACGCCAAGGACGCCAAGTTGGCCAAGAGATTAGATGAAGTGATGATTCGTTGTAATTTCCATTTCGCCAAAAGCACAATCAAATATGCTGATCACATTATTCTCATTTAAATCCCTTGGCCGACTTGGCGTCCTTGGCGTTGAATACCTGGCTGCCTTGGCGTCCTTGGCGTTTAAATTCTTTGCCGGCCTGGCGTCGCCGCGTCTCACAAAAACTCAAGCTTGGACGTCCGACTTGACGCTGTGACGCAGTTCGTCTCGCAACTTCTCGATCTCGGTAAGCTTGTCCTGGATCCGTTGAAACAATTGCGATTGCGCCTTGATTCCCTCTTCGACCAGAAATGCGGCAGCATCCGCGCGTCCCCTGAAAATGCCCGCCGACACAAGTGTATCGATCGAATCGGATGTCGCATCGCTGAGACGGATCAGAACCGTCGTATCGCGAACGTTCATGGCCCGTTCGACTGCCTTGCCGACCGTGTCTGGAACCCGATTGAAAAGATCCCGCAGCGTCGACGCAATATCGTCCAGAGTCTCGCCCGCCTTGCTGGATGATGAAGCCGGCGATTGCGTCAAAGGCCCGCCTCCCGCTTCTCCCTGATTTGGGTTCTCATCTGAATTGCTCATATTACCTCCTCATTTTTTCTTTGCCATCGCCGAATTCGGCAACGATCTCAAACCATGATACGCCGGTCACCTGCCGGAAAGTTGCATCAAAGATTTTCCGATCAGCTATTCGCCCTCGACATTCGCCTGCATCTTCGTGAATTGAAGGCCATATGCGACGAGCGCGAACGGCAGACGGCCCAACTGCTCATTGTAAGCGGCGACGGACTGAAGATAATCTTTCCTGGCCGCCACCGTCGCCTTGACGGAATTTTTATACTCATCGAGAAGTCGCAGGTAGGCATCGTTTGTCTTCAAATCGGCGTGAGTCTCACCCAGGGCCGTGATCGGTTCTTCCTGCTGAGCCAGTTCGCCATAAGCGGCAAGAATCCCGTCTTTGTCGTTATCCTTGACTGCCTGATTGAGATTTTCGCGGATCGGAGTGAGCGCCTGAAGCGGAGCCGGGTCGCTCTTGATGACGGCCTTGGCCGTGTCGAGCGCCTTGTGAGCCGCATCGCTCTGTTTGGTGATCGACGTCAAAAACGCCGTCCATTTCGTTGTCGCCAACTGACGACGCTTATCAAGTTCGCCCCTGGTGTAGGGAAACAGTTTCTCGACCTCGTAAAAACGGCGGTTGTTTTCGAACTCGACCCATTTCCATTCTGCACCCGCAGCAGGCGGCGCGAATTTCAACCTGATCGATTTATTGGTGCTGGCTGCGTTTGATGGAGCGCGCTCCCTGACCGTGACCATCGAGATCCCGTCGGCTTCAGCAGCGATCTCAGTGATTTCGATCACACCGTCAAGCTCCGCCACCAGGGCACTGACCTGCGACTCGGTGACTGAATTGATCTTTCTCGCGATAGCGAAATAGACCTCATCTTTAGTAATCTGCTTGCTCTGACCCGACATCGACCGGCTCGGCAATCCGAGAGCTGCAAGCGATATGGAAAAGACGACTACAAAAACTTGAATTATCTTCCGTCCAGGCATGACCTCTCCTTTAAGTCAGTTGAAAGTTGAAAGTTAAAAGTTGAAAGTCAGCGCCATTATTTTACCGGATTTATAGTGGAAAAATCATTTCTCATCGGAGCGTTCCGATAAGTCAGTTGAAAGTTGAAAGTCAGCACCGTTATTTTACCGGATTTATAATGGGAAAATCATTCCTGATCGGAGCCTTCCGATATTTGCCGATCACGAAGCGCCCAGCTTTCGACTTTCAACTTTCAACTTTCAACTTTTAACTTTTAACTTTTTACTCATTTCACATATCTTCGATTTTCAATTGAGTATCAGCCATTTTCCAGGCTTTTTTGAAGTCTTGCTCGACTGTCCGAGCCTGATCGAGTTTACCCTGTTTTTTCAGGCTTTCGGCCAGACCGAAGAGGGAGCGCCCGCTGCCCTGATTGTTCTCGAGATCGCGTCGAAAGACCTTTTCTGCCTCGGCCGGATTTCCGTTCAGCAATAGAGCGGCGCCGAGGGACTCGCGGACAGAGTAGTACCAGCCCGGCGGTTCGTCATAATTCAGGGCATCGTGAGCCGAGACGGCTTTATACCAGAAATCGATAGCGGTCTGACGATCACCTTTGGCGGAATGGATCTGAGCAGCCAGAATATTTTCAGCGATGGCCAGTACACCGGCAGCGGTATTGAGGCCGAAAGGCGTCTCACCCGGCATATTGGCCGCCAGGTCATGCAGGGTCTTCTGCTCGCGTTCGGCATCCTGAATCCTGCCGACGGCGGCCAGGGCGACGCCCCTCGAGTAATGCCAGATCGCCCTGGTGACGGGCATTTCGGCGCCAGGTTCGGGGTGTTTCAGAATCTCTTCCCACTTATTGAACCGCAATTGAACGAAAAGGACCGAAGGTAAAAAGCCCTCGAGCATCGGCATCTCTTTCAGGTGACCTCGAACATTATCAGCCAGCTGCGCCGCGGCATCCGCTGCCCGCCGGTAATTCCCCGCCCGGTTATATGATTCGACGAGAAAATGCAGGTTGTGGCTGTAGTACATCGCCGGATACATTCCGGTGACGCCGGTCCGGCGAATGTATTGTCGATCGACATCGGCGGCGACTTCGTTGGCTTTGGCAGAGGCTTCGTAATCGCCGGTTCGGATATAGATATGCGACGGCATATGCACGATGTGTCCCGACGCCGGCGCGAGGTCCGCCAGACGGGCCGCACTGGGCAGTGCCCGGCCGGGGTTGTTCGAGGCTTCCACAGCGTGAATATACAGATGATTGGCTCCGAGATGCTGAGGATCGCGCTTGAGAGTATCTTCGAGCACCGCGACAATCTGGGCGGTGTACTCTGTCGGCTTGCCGTCTTTTGTCCAGAGCTGCCACGGTGTCAGGTTCATCAGGCTGTCGGCATAGAGGGTCGCCGCATCGGCATCTGCCGGATACCGCCGATGAACATCAGCCATTGCGTCCTTGTAGTCCACTGCGCCCTGCTTCAGATTGTCTTTAAGTGAAAATCGCTTCCAGAGCGCATCGATATAAGCGCGCTCTTTCGCCGATGCGCCGGCAGCCAGCTGGCGCGCTTTCTCCAGCGCATGCACGGCCGCTTCCAGCCGCGACTGATCGATCTGAGGCTCGTTGTAATTCGGACCAACTGCGAGGGCTATGCCCCACCAGGCCATGGCCAGGTTCGGATCCAGCTGCGCAGCACGCTCAAACGAGCGGCGTGCCTCATCGTGATTGAATCCATAAATGAAGGCCAGCCCCTGATCGAAAAATTTCTGGGCGTCGGCATTTTTCGTAGTTACCGGATGATGCAGCTTTCCCGCACCGGCTATGAGCTGTGCCGGTTTCTGCATCCCGCCGCCATGCTGTTCGTGTTGCGCATTAGTGGGTATCACGGCTCCCAGCATCAACGCAATCGTGGCAATCCACCGAATTCCCGATATTCTCCTTACCATCTTTCCCTCCTCTTTATTTTCAGGTTTATTTTCAGACATTATTCAATTTCTGATCAATTCTCAGGATATAATAGCTATTCGGAAAATAAATAAATGGCGGTTGAAATTTAGATCAATTTTTTCTCAACATTGCGCTGAAGCTGCAAAGTAAGGCGATCAGTATCGATATGGCATTAAATATCAGTCATTTCCGGATCTTTTTACTTTCAGCTTTCTTTTCACAGGAGTCAAAGACATAGCACAAATCGAGGGCAAAACATCAGGGTTGAAGGCGAATCAGTTGAGGCGGCTTGAGAAGTTATACCAGCGTCGGATACCGCCGACTGAGATAGTGACGCCGGAATTCGCCCGACAGATAAGCGAAATTTCGCATGAAATCGGACGTCAGGTAGGGGTATTGGTGGACCGCAAAGGGCATGTCGAAAACGTCATAGTAGGCGATGCGACGAAGATCGTCCTGCCGGCATTGGACAGGTCGCGTCTGGGGCATTCACGGTTCAACGGGTTGCGCTGCCTGCACACACACTTGCGAGGCGAAGCCGGATTGACTCACGACGATCTGACGGACCTTGCGCTGCTGAGGCTTGATTTGATGGCGGCGATCGACGTCGAACCGCGCACAGGTCTTCCAGGATATGTTCGCGCTGCGCATCTTCTGCCGAAGACGAATCGAAATCGCAGCGGCAATGAAGAAGAAGAGACCTCCGGCGAATCTGACGTCTATCAAATTCTTGATCCGCGACACCCCGGGCAGCTGGATGTGGATTTTCTCGAACTGATCGAATCGCTTGAAGGTGAGATGGCGCGAAACCGCGGCGCCAGGAAAGCCTCGGATACTCGAGACAGGGCGATTCTGGTCAGCGTCACGATGGAATCGGTTGTTGAAGCCCGGGAATCGCTGGACGAACTGCGCGAGCTTGCGATTTCCGGCGGACTGGTCGTGCTGGATGAGATCATCCAGCGCCGGCAGAAGCTCGACCCGAAAACGCTCGTCGGGAAAGGGAAACTCGACGACATCATCATTCGCAGCCTTCAGCTGGGCGGCGACATGATCGTCTTTGATCGCGAATTGACGCCGTCGCAGGTGCGGGCGATCAACGGCGCCACGGATTTGAAGATCCTCGATCGCTCGCAATTGATCCTGGACATCTTCGCGCAGCGTGCGCAAACCAGCGAAGGTCGTATTCAGGTCGAGCTCGCGCAATTGAAATACCTGCTGCCCAGGTTGTCCGGAAGCGGCACCGAGATGTCGCGATTGATGGGCGGAATCGGCGGGCGCGGCCCTGGAGAAACGAAACTGGAGGTCGATCGCCGGCGCGTGCGCGAGAGAATCTCGCTGCTCGAAGAGAAATTGAAGCAGGTTCGCATCAGCCGCGAGCAGCGCCGCAGGCTGCGCCTGCGGCGCGAAATGCCGATCGTTTCGATCGTCGGATACACCAACGCCGGAAAGAGCACGCTGCTCAACGCGCTTACTCAGAGCCAGGTATCGGCTGAACAGAAGATGTTCGCCACGCTCGATCCGACAAGCCGGCGGCTGCGACTGCCTCAGGACCAGGAGATAATCATCAATGATACAGTGGGATTCATTCGGGATCTCCCGAAGGACCTGCTGACGGCATTCAAGGCGACACTCGAGGAGATGGAACAATCCGACCTGCTGATTCATCTGGTCGATGCGTCAAGCAGTCAGATCGACAGCCATTTCGCCTCGGTTCTGCGCATTCTCGGTGAACTGCAATTAGACAGCATCCCGAGGCTGACCGTCTTTAACAAGATCGATCTTGTCGATCCGGAAGAGCTGTCCAATCTCTGCCGGACATGGAATGCGATTCCGATTTCTGCCATCGACAAGAGATCGCTGGGCCGGCTGGTCGATGAGATCAGCGAGCGGATCAATGAACCGGCCTTCCGGCAAGCCTCGCAGAGCGCATCGGACTCATCGGCCGGCTGACAGATCAGGCGATCTCCATTGCGCGCAGGTGTTCGAGCCGGTTGAGCGATTTCCGAATCTGACGATCGACCTGCGAGACCAGCTCAGCCATCAGATCGACGCCCATCGAATCGGCGTTCTCAACGCGCAGTTTCAGTTTGTAGATTTCAGAGCCGGTGATATCAGCGAGATCGGCCTCGATCCCGACAAGTCGCTGACGCGCCTCGGCAACCTTTCGCAACAGCAGGATCATTTCGGCGGACATTACACGGGCGTCAGTGACCTCATCGTGGGCGGCCCCGGCATCCAGCAGGTTCTGCAGTCTGTCCTCAGCGCCGGTTTCGTATGCGCGATTGACTTCGACCATCAGTTGATGGCGATGACGACGTTCGTGTTCACAGGATGTCAGGTCCGGGTGGAATTTGCGCGCCACTTCGCGGTAGAGCTTCTTGAGCCTGTCTGAATGCATGCGGTTCTGGCCACATCCGACCTCATCTTCAGCCAGTGAGGCATCGACAACATCCTCATCGAATGGCAGCCCCTGCAACTCCGCGATCTGTTTTTCGATTTCGGCCAGTTGATCGTATTTGTTGCCGACTACGGGCAGATATCGCCCTTCAAAAATGCGCATTCCCTTTTCCAGGTCTGCGAGTTCGATCTCACGGCCTGCGATCGCGGCTTCAAGCGCGGCCAGATCTTCGCGCAGTTCTTCGATCCTCTTCTGATCGGCGGCATTGCTTAATGTCAGTTCCGAATCCATCAGTCAGGCAACCTCACTACTTTGTAAAATAAATTTTATATGATTTCAAGCCTGGGACAAGTTAGCCAAAGGCCATTAAGATGGGCAAGGATTTTAAGTCGCAAAGGGCCATTTAAATGAGAATAAGTGGGGATCAGCATATTTGATTGCGCTTTTGGCGAACTGGATATTACTGCGAAAACGATCACTTCTTATAATCTTTGGCCGACTTGGCGTCCTTGGCGTTTAACCCTTGGCAGTCTTGGCGTCCTTGGCGTTGAAAATCTTATAAAACTTAGTTTACAGAGCACTCACTGCAGAATATTTAAAGGTGTCAGTCCTTCCCTGCCCCGTTTAGCTCTCTTCAGCCGGCGGCTCAGTGCCCTTTGACAGGGGTCAGCGAGCGAGTGTCGGGCAATGGAGTCTCTGCCGTATGCGACGGCAAAATCGGATAATCGATCTTCGGCATATCGCCCGTCAATGTGATCAGAAACGCCGTGATGTCATCGACCTCGGAGTCGTTGAGCTTCATACCAAGCTGCGACGACCCCATGATCGCCACCGCCTGTTTGAGATCCCAGACCTTGCCCGAATGGAAGAATGGCGCTGTCAATTCGATGTTGCGCAGAGACGGCGATTTGAAGACATACTCGTCAGTTGCGGTCCGGGTGATCGCAAAACGGCCCTTGTCGTCAGGCGGCAGGATCTCAGATCCGGGCTGCTCAACTACGCCGAACGGGTAATAGCCTTCACCTCCGGCATTGACGCCGCCATGGCATGATACGCAGCCTTTCGACATGTAAATCGAAAGACCGTTCTTCTCTTTGGCGTTGAGCGCTTTCTCATTCCCAGCCAGATACTGGTCGAATCGCGAGTTCGGGGTGATGAGCGTCGCTTCGAAAGCCTCGATCGCACGGGCCATGTTGTCGAACGTTACAGGGTTGGCATCAACCGGAAACGCCGCCTTGAACAGCGTGACATAACCGGGAATCGTCCTGAGCGTTTTGACAGCCCGGTCCGGATTACTGTTCATTTCGACGGCAGCCTGAACCGGCCCTTTCGCCTGCTCCATCAGGTCTTTTGCGCGTCCGTCCCAGAATTGAGCAAGGTTGAAAACGGCATTGAGCACCGTCGGGCTGTTGCGCCCGCCTCTCTGCCAGCCATGACCGATGGATGTTTCAAGTCGATCCACACCGCCCATTCCAAGATTGTGGCACGAATTGCAACTGATCATCCAGCTCGTCGACAAACGTGGATCGAAAAAGAGCTTCTTGCCCAGTTCGACCTTCTCCGCAGTGATCGGATTGTCCTTCAGTTGAGGCGCCTGCGTCGGAATCGGTTTGAATTTCTGACGCGCTTTCTGCATCAGTTCCTCTTCGACAGCACTGTTAATACTGAAAAATGAGACGATCAGCATGACCGCCAGCCCCCCAACCGTTCGACCTCTTGAATATTTTTGTTTGATATGAATCATTGTTACCCTCTCAAGTCAGAAAGCGGGCATCAGCAATCGCACTATCAGCCGCGCGCTGACCGGACGATGTCTTCCCTGCCCTGCAGCTCGGCCAGAATACCGTCAAAGGTTTCGAACTCGCGAAAAGGTATCTTCTTTTCCATGCAGTACTGGATCAATGAATGCTTGGCGAAGACTTCGTCAGCGACATGAGCGGCGCTTCGGTCGGACAGACCATCACCAATGAAGATAGTATATTGACCTGCCTTTCCCGCAGCCTGCAAAGCCCTCGCCTTATCGTGCCCGAACTCAGTCCCGTCGCGAAAGACGCATTGCCATCCGGCCCGTGGATCAGGATTCAGACTGTTGGCCAAAACCTCGACTCGCGGAAATTCATCGGGCTTGATAAACAGATCGATGATCTGATGAAAGCCCGCGCTGAGAACCGTCAATGGAATGCCGTGATTTTGGCACCAGTGAGCGAGCGGCGCAAACCCGGGGTCGATCCTTACTTTTTCACGCAGCAGGGCTTCGACCTCGCTGAACGGAAGGCGTATGCTGCGCATCTCAGCCGCAATGCCGTCGCGCAGGGAGATAGTGTTGTCACGAATCAATCTGCCGATCGCCTGAACCATCTCGGTCCCGCCGCCGAGAGTGCTCGCCAGAAAGACCAGGGTGTCCTGATCGGTGATCGTGCCGTCGAAATCTGAAAAAATATGAATGTTTTTCAATTGGTATTGCTCCTGATCTCAATGCCGGCGGGAGGCTGAAAAATGAATTGTGCGCCGGCAGCCGGAGCGTTTTCACGAACGTTGGCAAAGATGAAATCGGATCGTGAGCCATCGTCATCGACAAATGAAAGTCTTGCCAGTTGAAGGCTGGCCGGCTCGACCTCGATGTGCAATTCGCGAAAGTCCCGGGCCTTTTTCGGGACCAGGCGGATTACGCGATTCCCTGCCCTGACCGGACTTTCAGCAGAAAATTCAATAACCCTGAAATCCCGTCGGAAATTGCCGCGTCCAAGCAGGAACATAAACGGCGCCCGCAAATCGTCTGCCTCTCTGACACGCGTGCGCGTGGCATAGCCGTCTGACGGCACATATTCATGGATCCATTTTCCGTCGGAGATGAAGAGCTTGCGTTGAGGGCTGGAGTAATCCCAACGCATTTTGCCAGGCTTTTTGAGCAGCAAACGCCCGCTTTCGCGACGGCTCTTACCCGTGCGACCGAGATGTATCTGAGTGAAATCGGCGGAAAGAGTTGAGATTTTGTTGTATTTCGCCTGAAGCGCCCTGATCAGCCCATCCAGATCCTTGCCCTGCGCCGGACCGGGGATCGGCGCCCCGAACCAGATCATAATCGATAAAAAGATTGCTCTATTCACTTGTTTATCATAACAGCCGATAGTGCGACGGGGCCACTCAGCCCGATCGATCTTTCAAAGTGCGGACGAAACGATCTTCCAGGGATTCCCGGACAGGGTTGACCGAATTGATACGACCAGCGTGTCTTTGGACTATTTCAATGAGTTTGCCGAGCGACTGATCATCATCCAGCCGCACGCCGCGCACCAGCAGGGGTTGCCTCGACGCTGAATCCGAGTCGCCGCAAATCATCCAATGCCTCATCTCCAATCCCGCTGACCATTGCTTCCATCTCGCACGATTCCGACGTCAGAATGTCGGTCAGCCTGCCGTATTCGACACGGCGCCCCCGGTCCAGGATCGCAACGCGATCGCACATTGCCTGGACGTCGGACAGGATATGAGAAGAGAAGAAGATTGTTTTGCCCTCGCCACGCAGTGAAATAATCAAATCACGGACCTCGCCGCGACCCAGGGGATCGAGCCCCGACATCGGTTCGTCAAGAAACAGGATATCCGGGTCGTGCATGAGAGCCTGCGCCAGCCCAACGCGCTGCACCATCCCTTTTGATAAATGGCGCAAATGCCGGCCGCCCGAATCGGCCAGCCCGAATCGATCGAGCAGGGTTGCTGCCCTCCGGATCGAATCGGCGCGCGACATTTCGCTTAGCAGTCCGCAATAGACGAGAAACTCAGCCGGAGTCAGATGGTCGTAGAAATGTGGCTGCTCGGGCAGGTAACCGATTCGCGCCTTCATTCCAGGATCGTCAAGCGACTTGCCCAGAATGCGTGCCGTTCCTGATGTCGGAGAGACCAGCCCCATGAGCACTCTGAAGGTAGTAGTCTTCCCTGCCCCGTTCGGCCCCAGAAAGCCGAAAACTTCGCCCTTCGTCACGTCCAGCGACAGCCCGTCCAGCGCGCGAACAGTTCGATTGCGCGGAAATCCGACTCTGTAGTCCCGTGTCAGGTTGTCGATTTCGATGACATTCATGAATCAGCGATTGCGAAGAGCATCTGCGCGATCAATTTTGGCCAGTTGCTCGATGCAGATTTGACGGATGATCCCGTCGCTTGTCTCCTGGTAAAGCCGTGTGAAGATCTCGCGCGCGGTCTCGATGTCTCCTCCCTTCGCGGCCATCGTGGCCGCCATTCCCTTCATCCAGTCCGGAGCCCCTTCCAGAGCAGCCCCGGCAGCGTATGCACCGGATGCCTCGTCGAAACGCCCGGCCCGCCAATGGATCATTCCCAGATCCTGGTAAAGCCTCCACTCATCCGGATTATGCTCGATCCCGCGTCGCGTAAATGCTATCGCCTGTTCGACATCCTGATACGGCAGAAAAAATGCGCCGAATCGGAACGCCGCGATGTGGTGTGGATCGATCCCGGTTGTAATTCCAAGAAGAGGTTCGAGCAACGGCATAAGTCGCAGATCGACCGCATCACTCGACGCACGCTGCGCCTCCAGCTCTCGTCCGAAGTAACGGATGGTCCGTATCCAATATAGATCCGCGAGCAATCCGTTAAAACCAAAGCTCATTCGTCCGAGAGTCTCGCCTGAGCGCAGGTATAAAGCCTCTTCGTCGGCAACCTGAGTGAATCCATGCCCATCAATCCGAATCCGGATTGCGGCGCTGAAGCCTAACCCCGCGAGCAACAGTATGACAGCCAGCCAATTACTCACTTGAAATTCCTTCGCTCGAATATCAGAACAGACGCCGCGATGACGGCTGTCACGTAACAGGCCGCATACAGGCTGTTCCAGCCAATGGTGATGACTGGAACGGCCTCTCCGCGCGCAGTTTCATTGATGGTGTTGAAATTGGCCAGATTCGGAAGCAGATGATAAACCAGGCGTCCGATCACCCGCCCCGCAGTCGAACCGACCGTCCGGGTTAGCTGATCGAGGTCCGGTCCCCATCTTCCAATTAAATAGACGAGCAGCGTCAGTAATGCCGACAACGCCGGCGACGAAAAGCTGGAAAACATAAGTGCGATGGAAGTGACGATCGCCAGCTCGAGATAGATCAGATAGGCAGCCGGCCAGATTTTAAGCTGCAGGGCATCGAAGCCGCCCTGTGCGTAGAGCAATGCCAAATCAATCGCAATCGTCATGAACAGACATCCGGCGCCGAGCGTCAGCAGCAGGCCGAGATATTTGCCGGCCAGAAACTGATACCGTCTGACCGGTCTCGACAGGACAACGTCGATCGTCCTTCGTTCGATTTCCCCTGTAACAAGTCCAAGCCCAAGATAGATCGAGTAGATTACGCCGAAGATCGTCATTCCCGAGAGTCCCATGTCGATGATAATTCGACTTTCAGAACCTATGGCAAGCCGCCCCAGAACAAGCGAAGCGGCTGTCAGCAGCAGAATGAAGATCACCAGGCCGTACCAGACCCTGTTGCGCACCGATTCCCGGAAGGTGTTCAACGCAATGGCAGTGATTTTAGTCAAACGCATATGTAATCGTAGAGTTAGAAACTAAGTATTTTATACCTCAGAAGTTGGTCGGATTTTTTCTTCGTCTGCCATCACACGGGCGATTTCGCCGGCCACCCTGGCATTGTTTTTCAGGAGCGCGATATTGGCCCTCAATGACCTTCCGGCGGTCCGTTCCGCTATCTGAGCCAGCAGAAAGGGCGTCAAGGCTTTGCCGCTGATGGATCGGTCAGTCGCCATTTTCAGAGACTCATCGATAGTGTCGCTGATTTCGGCATAAGGTATCTCATCTTCTTCAGGAACAGGGACGACGAGCAGGATCGAAGACCTGAACCCCATTCCCCAGTGTGTCAGAGCGAGTCTGACGATCTCAACCGGATGGTCGGCTCTCAGGTCGAGTTTGAGACCCGATGATCGTGAATAGAATGCCGGCAGTTCCGAAGTCTGATAGCCGACGACGGGAACCCCAAGGGTTTCAAGCGCCTCGAGTGTCTTTGGCAGATCGAGGATCGATTTGGCGCCGGCGCATACGGTCACAACAGGGTATGAGGCCAGCGCCGTCAGATCGGAAGAGATGTCAAAGCTCTCACCCGCACCGCGATGAACGCCTCCGATGCCGCCTGTGGCGAAGACACGAATTCGGGCGGTCTGCGTCAGATGCAGAGTAGCGGCGACTGTGGTCGCTCCCCATCCGCCCGCGGCGATGATCTGCGCCAGATTTGCCAGATTGACCTTGGCAACATCGCTGCGCCCGGCAATCGCCCGTATTTGATCGGAGTTCAGACCGACTACCGGGCACCCATCGATCAGGCCGATCGTGGCCGGCACGGCGCCGGCAGCCCGCACAGCGGACTCACAGCCTGCCGCCGTCTCAAGATTATGAGGCGAAGGCAACCCGTGGGCGATGACAGTCGATTCCAGCGCCACTACTCCGGTTTTTCCTTCTAACGCAGACGCCACCTCCGGCGCGATCGAAATCATGCCAGCTTTCGCTCCTGTCTCTTGAAAAACAATATGCGGTCTCTTATGCTGACTTTAAAGTCAAGCTTGGTTTGCTCATCCGGAGTAAGCCAAGTTTGACATTTTTCCCGATTTTCTGAGAAAGACAATGGCAATCATCCCTCTGGTCGAAGTTTTCTTCGATCTTTGCGGTAGTGCGGGAATTGCCGACGCAATTAAACGCAATAGATTATCCGATAAAGACGGAATAAGGATACGGTTCAGGAGTCCATATGGGAAAAAAGATCTTGACCCTGATTCTGGGCGGCGGCCAGGGCGCTCGTCTGTTTCCTTTAACAAAAGAACGTTCAAAACCGGCTGTTCCAGTGGGGGGGAAATACAGGCTCATCGACATTCCGGTTTCAAACTGCATCAATTCGGGTATGCATTACATCTATGTTCTGACGCAGTTCAATTCGGCTTCGCTCAACCAGCACATCGGACGCACCTATCGATTCAGCAGATTTTCAGATGGTTTCGTCGAAATTCTGGCGGCGGAACAGACCCCCGAGAACCGTGACTGGTTTCAGGGCACGGCTGACGCCGTCCGGCAAGTCATGATGCACATCAAGGATTTCAATCCGAAGGAAGTGCTGATCCTCTCTGGCGATCACCTTTATCAGATGGATTACCAGAAGTTTCTCGATCGACACCACGAAACGAAGGCCGATGTGACAATCTCCGTCATTCCGATGGACGCGGAGCGTGCCTCCGGTTTCGGTTTGCTCAAAACCAATTCTGAGGGACAGATCGTCGAATTTCGTGAAAAACCTCCTGCCGATCAGATCGAAGCGATGCGCGTTGATACCTCCAGCCTCGGCCTGAGCGAAGAACAGGCCGCGCAAAATCCGTTTCTCGCCTCGATGGGCGTCTATATCTTCAATTACGAAACGCTGCGAGAAGTGCTCAAAGAGGAAAAATACACCGATTTCGGCGGCGAGGTCATTCCATCCGCGATCGGGAAATACAACGTCCAGGCTTTTCTTTATGACGGGTACTGGGAAGACATCGGAACGATCAGTTCATTCTTTCACGCGAACCTTGATCTGGCTTCGGCTCTGCCGAAATTCAACCTCTTTAACGCCGATTCACCGATATACACCCGCCCGCGCTTCCTGCCGGGCTCAAAATTCGTCAATTGCGAGATCAATGACTCGCTCATCTGCGACGGCTGCATACTCAATCGCGTCGGAATATTCAACAGCGTGATCGGCATTCGTTCACGCGTCGAGAATTATTCGCGTCTCGAACAGACGCTCATGATGGGTGCCGATTATTATCAATCGCTGCAGGAACTCGCAGACAACCGCAAAGATGGTCTGCCGTGGATCGGCATCGGCGAAAACACCCATATTCGCAAAGCGATCATCGACAAGAATGTGCGCATCGGATCGAATGTGAGCATTCTCAATGAAGCGGGGGTCGAACATTTCGACGGAGACAACTACTTCATTCGTGATGGTATCGTGATCATCCCGAAGGGTGAGACGATCACCGATGGAACTGTTATCTGATGGAGATGCCAACCATGGATGAAAAGATCGCAGTCGCCAACGGGACAAGGATCTTCGATAGACTGCGTTATTACTGGACCATGGTAGTGGTGGGACTGCTTCTGCTCTTCGTCGGCTTCCCCGCCATTCTGATCGGACATATTCTGCGGACAGTCTTCAATCTCGAAGGATTCATCTTTCCATTCGCGAAGTTCGGATGCAAAGTATACCTGATCAGCGCCGGCGCGCGCGTGCATGTCTCGGGGCTCGATAATCTCGATCCGCAACAGTCATATCTTTTCATTGCCAATCATCAGAGCACCCTCGATCCGCCTTTGCTCTTCGCTTTTCTCGGCCACGATGTCGGCGCCATCGCCAAAAAGGAACTGCAGAAGATCCCGCTCTTCAAACAGGGGTTTCCGCTCGCGCACGTAGTGCCGATCGACCGCAGCAACCGGGAAAACGCCATCCTGAGCACCAGACGCGGAGCCGATGCTTTGCGCCGTGGCCATTCACTGATGGCCTTTCCTGAAGGAACACGCACAGCTGACGGGAAATTGAAGGAGTTCAAAAAAGGAGTCTTTTATATGGCGATCGAGGCCGGGGTCCCGGTCGTCCCCGTGGTCGTCAACGACACTCGACTGGTCATGCGCAAGGGAGCAGGGACCTGTATTCCGGGCGACATATATCTGGACATTCTGCCGCCGATCGAAACACGCGCTTACACCACTGAAACCATCGATGAACTGGTGGACCGAGTTCGAAATATTATCCTGCCCCGCGTCCGCACAGATTGACCTCACCGCGCCGGGTAAAGGTGGTACAGCATGAGATAGACCACCACTCCCGTGACCGAAACATAGAGCCAGCACGGCAGTGTCCACCGGGCGATCCGGCGGTGAAGGTCGAACCGCTGCTTAAATGCTCGAATAAAAGTGAGAAAGATCATCGGCACGATCGCGGCGGCCAGAACTGTATGCGTCAGCAGGATCGTGAAATATACGTATCTGACAATCCCCTGCCCCTGAAAAGGCGTCGAACCGTGATGATAATGGTAGAAAAGGTATGAGACCAGAAACAGCGTCGAGGTGACAAAGGCACTGATCATGCACGCCCGATGAGCATCCCGTTTGTTCCGTCGTATAAATGCATATCCGAGCGTCAGCAGAATTACGCTGATGCTGTTCAATATTGCATTGAGTGTCGGCAAATCAGAAATCGTCATAATAATAAATCCGAACCGCGAGCGTCAGCGAGCGCCACGCTTTATCAGTTCCAGAGAAAAATGAGGACCAGCAGGTAGATCCAGAGCCCATCCAGAAAATGCCAATATAAAGCCGTTGCATCGACAGAGACCCTGCGACGCAGGGCCGTCCAGTTTTCGCGCGGCCGAAATGTCACGACAGAAAGTCCGAATAGACCGCCGAGCAGGTGGACCGCATGCAGCCCTGTGAAAGTATAGGCCAGGCTGCTGCGAAAATTCCCTGTCATATAAAAGCCTCCTGCGATTAGCTCACGCCATGCCATAGTCTGAGCTATCAGAAATCCAACCCCCAGGGCCAGAGTGATGACAATCCAGACACGAAAAGGCTTTTCGGCCCTTCTTCGCAGGGCATGACGAGCGATCTCGAATGACAGGCTGCTGGCCACAATCAACCCCGTGCTCATCCAAAGAACACCGGGAGTGATGATCCGGTGCCTCCCGGCATTCAGATAGACATAGAGCGTCGTCAGGGTCAGAAACAATGCGGCAACACTGACGATCGTCAGCCAGACTACGATCAGGTAGCCTTCCGGCGAGGGCGTCCGTTCAGGTTCCGGCGGACCGCTCCCGCGGCCTCCACCATCGCCGCCGTCACCGCCGAACATGTCGTTCAACCCGCCACCGCTGCCTGATATAAGCTCATCCCGATTTTTCGATACCAATGTCGCCAAACTACACCTCAAAGTCGTGAGGCGCGACTGCGACACCTGCCGCTGACGCGCCTCACGATTTTATAGCGGTTTTCAGTTGGACGCGACTGCGCGTCAGTATGCTACTCGCTGACGCTCGCAGTTGCGGTGTGCCGCTGTAAGCTGTGAAATTACACCGGACATTACCAGTTGAAACGGATGCCGAACTGCAACTGGCGAGGATCGGCCGACGAAATGAACCCGAGCGGTTCCGTCGGTCTGCGATCGCTTCGTCCACGGGCATTGAAGTCGGTTGCTCCCGCAAAGGTCGTGCCGACGATGTTGTTGATGCCCAGGAAGTTGGTGCGGTTGGTCAGGTTGAAAGCCTCGAAGGTGAACTCGAGAAAACGGCTCTCCCTGACGAAGAAACGGCGCGCGATGCGCATATCGAAGCTGTAGAAGGCCTCGCCGCGTCCAGTGTTTCGACCGGCCTGGCCCGGTCGATCGCTCTGCGAACGTCCGTCGGCGTTGGCATCGAAACCGAGCAGCAGGTTGAACGGCCTTCCGCTTTGAGCAACGAAGATCGGCGCGATCGACCAGTCGCGGACTATCGCATTCTCGAACGGACTCTGAATCACCGCGCTCGCGACAAAGCGATGGCGCTGATCGAATGACGACAGTGCGCGATCGAGACGAAGATCGAGCGGGTTCTGCGCCGAAAAATCACTGTTGAAGTCAGTCACTTCATCGATCGCCTTCGAGAAGGTGTAATGCGTGTTAAAACTGAAATTGTTTGCAAATCGTTTCTGCAGTTGAACGGTCAATGCGTGATAGAACGAACTGGCCGTCATCTCGTATACGTTATCTTGCAGGATAAAGGGGTTGATAAAATCGCTGTTCGCACCGAACCGGACGAATGACGGGCTGCCGTTGGGATTCAACGCGCTGACCGGCCCGGACGCCTTGAACTGGTTGATATCGCGATTCCTGGTGATGTGCAGGCCGCGGACGAAGAGATATCCGGCATCGAGTGAGAATCCGCTGCCCAGATCGCGCTGAACACCAAGGCTCGACTGGTAGGTCGTCGGGTTGCGGTATCCCGGTCCGAGGCGGAAGCGGACTTCGAGCGGCACGCCCGGTCCCGGCGTGATCGGCCGGGGCGTCACTCCGGCGGGAACAGTGCTCGCGGGCGGCAGGATGTTCGCCAGATCACTGAGCTGGATCGGACGCGAGAAGAAGTTCGTCGCCGCCGCCAGTCCTCCCCAGACATCGAACGAACGCGGCAGACCGAATCCGTTCGTTGTCGGCGTCGCCAGCACGATGAAGATTGTGGACGGATCATTAAACCCAGCCAGTTCTGTCGTCACATTCGCCACGGCATTGTTCAGATACCCGACAAAGATTCCGGCGCCCCCGCGAATGGCTGTCTTGCCGTCGCCCCACGGATCCCACGAGAAACTGGCTCGCGGTTGCCAATCCTTATATGAAGTCGGAACAAAGAACGGTTCGTCGTGGATCGCATACCGCAAACCATAATTGAAGGTGAAGTTCGAGCGGATCTTCCACGAATCCTGGACATAGATGCCGTAACGGTTGGTCCACGAATCAGCAGCCGAATCTCCGAATCCCTGCTGGTAGACGATCGGCAATCCGAAATTGAAGGACTGCAGCGCGTTGATCGGCTGACTCAAATTCGGCAGGAGGGCCGGATTGTTCGCCTGCAGGAACTGGGTCAGCTGAGTCAGCACCGCCGGGCCAAGCGCGGGATTGAGCGCAATCACATTCGACAGAGGAATCGCCGCGCCGAAGTTGAAGCGCCCACCGAAGAAGGTCTCGCTGTTGGTCGTGATATCGTGAAAGAACATCGATCCGCCGAACTTGAGCGTGTGCGATCCGATGATCTTCGTAAAGTTATCGTAGATTTCGTAATGACGTTCGAAGGTCTGCGACGGCAGGAAAATGTCTCGCCCGAAGTTACCGAACCCCTCGATGTTGATCTCAGGCCCGTTTGGATCGTTCGGGAAGAAACCGTTGCGCGTGTAACTGTACTGCAGTTTCAGTTCATTGAGAGTGGTCGGGCTGAACTGGTAGTTATGCGATGCGACGACGCCGCCATTGAAGAAGTCCGAAGACCGGCCACGAGAGACCGCAGTCAGCGCGCCGGCCGCCTGGTTTTCGAAAAGGCCGTCCGTGATATTGAATCGCAGGTAGCCCGTGCTTCGATCACTGAAATTGTGGTCGATTCTGGTTGTGAACTGAGTCTGGGTTTCGTCGAAGGGAAACTGCCCGCTCGAACTGGTAAAGAGACCAACCGTGCGTGGATATGCCTGCGCGGTCGTTGTCAGGGCTCCGCGAACAGCAGCCGCAAGCGGCGCGAACTGTGGAATGCCGCCGAAATAGTCGAGCAGCGCGGTTTGCGATCCCGTCGGCTGAAAAAGGTTTGGATCGTTGACCAGATTGACGAAGATCGATCTTTCCTGACTGAGCCGCTCGACGACGGCGAAGAAGAATGTCTTGTCCTTCACGATCGGAGCGCCGATCGACCCGCCGTACTGCTGGCGATTGAACGGCGACTGACCGTCGGGATTGAAGTCGAATGCGTTACGCGCATCGAACCGCTTGTCGCGAAAGAGCCCGAACACGCTGCCGTGAATATCGTTCGATCCGGATTTCGAGACGATGTTGACGACTCCGCCTGCCGCGCCGCCGAACTCTGCGCTGAAACTGTTGCGAACGACCTGAAATTCCTGTACGCCTTCCTGGCTGATCGTCGCCTGCACACCACCCGAAGCATTCAGCGTCTGCGCGCCGTCGACCTGAACCATGTTGCCGCGCCCATTGTTTCCACCAAACGAGAGTCCCGACTGCGGTGTTTGTGCGACGCGAAAGTCCGAAGCATCGGCGATGTTGTCGGCATCGACCACTCCCGGCGTGAGCAGCGCATAATCCAGGAAATTGCGCCGGTTGATTGGAAGATTGGCGATCTGCTTGGTATCGATCACCGATGACTGCTCCGATCGCTGCGTCTCGACCACTTCAGCCCCGGCGACAACATCCACTTGGACTTCCACTCCGCCGGCCGCCAGCCTGATCGGAATGTTCGCCTGCTGGCCGACCGTCAATTCGATTCGCGTGGCATTCGCCGTAAACCCCTGCGCCTCAACCTTGATCTCATAAGTGCTGGGCAACAAGCCGAGAAATGCATATGCGCCTTCTCCGTCGCTCGTCGCGTTCCTGCTCGTACCCTTGGCCAGATCGGTGATCGTAACTTTGGCTCCCGGTATTACGGCTCCTGCGCTGTCCGTTATCAGTCCACGAACCTCCGCCGTCGATCCGGACGCCTGCGCATATCCGCTGACGGCGCTCAAAAGCGTTATTATCGCCACCATCATCAGGTTTCTTATTATGTATCTCATGCTAACTCTCCTTAGCTGCTATGGAAATCAATGCGGATTACTGCCCTTTTTTGGGCATCATTTTTCGGGATAAGTTAATACAATTTATTAGGATTTGATTTTATCGCCGCGATTCGGTCAAACGCAAACCAAGTCATCCCGAAACGTATGAATATGAAACTATTAGGGAGATCTAAACATCAAGCTGAGCAGTGATCGGCTTTCATGCTGGCATTACCTGAAGAAGGATGAGCAGGAAAAGCCCGCAAGTAATGCGGTAATGCAATCTGATTATTTCAGCTATTCGTCTGGACGTTAGATTTCAAACGGGACCGGTGTTCGCGCATTGATTGGATGAACTGGTGAAAGAGGTAGGTGGCGTCGTGCGGTCCGGGGCCGGCTTCGGGGTGATACTGGACAGAAAAGACAGGGAGTTTCCGATGGCGTAAACCTTCCAGGCACCCGTCATTGAGGTTGACGTGCGTGATTTCTATCTCTTTAGGATCAAGACTTTCCGGATCAACTGCGAAGCCGTGGTTATGAGAAGTGATCTCGATGCGGCTCGAGGCGAGGTTCTTGACGGGCTGATTTCCTCCGCGATGACCGAATTTAAGTTTATAGGTTCGACCGCCGAAAGCGAGTCCCAGCACCTGATGACCGAGACAGATTCCGAAGACCGGCGCCGCCGTCACCAGTCGTTTCACCTGGCTGACGATTTCAGGGATCGCGGCCGGGTCTCCGGGTCCATTCGATAGAAAGATGCCATCGGGCGAATACTCGAGGACTTCTTCGGCAGAGGTTCCGGCCGGAACGACGCGCACCTTGCATCCCAAAGCGGTCAGATAGCGCAGGATATAGTACTTAATGCCGAAATCGTATGCGATAACGCGGAATGGCTCTTCTCCCGGAAGCAGTCCTCCGCCATCAGCCTTCAGCGCGGCGACCGGATCCAGAGTCTTTTGCTCGTCCCTGATCTCGGCCCATTCATATGACTCGGAACAGGTGACGACATCGACCAGATTACGGCCCAGCATCTGCGGAGCGTGACGCGCTTTTTCGACCAGTCTCTGTTCATCGGAATCGATCGATGAGATGGCCGCTCTCATCGCGCCCTTTTCGCGAATATGGCGGACAAGCGCACGAGTATCTATCTCTGAGATTCCAACGATCCCGTGATTTGCCAGATATTCGTCCAGCGATAGATCGGCTCGCCAGTTCGACACGATTTCGGACACTTCGCGAACGACGAACCCTTCGGCAAACGGCTTGCGCGATTCCATGTCTTCATAATTGACACCGTAATTGCCGATCAGAGGATAGGTCATGGTCACAATCTGACCGGCATAAGACGGATCGGTGATGATCTCCTGATAACCCATCATCGATGTGTTGAATACAATTTCACCGAAACGCTCGCCATCAGCGCCCCAGGCACGCCCCCGAAACGTGCGTCCATCTTCCAATGCCAGAATCGCGTCTTTGCTCATTCTTACTCCAGAACAGGAATTTCAGCCTTTCACGGACAAATAGTTAAACGGCATCATTATCACAAACCGGGGCCGTCAACAATCCCTATACGACATGCAGAGGATGACGTCGGCCGGATTTTTTATAACGGAGAATCAGGATCTCTCCCGCAGGAAGTTTTGCGCCAGGTGAAGCCACTGCCTGTCGGTACGGTACTTGTAAGCCGGCGCGGTCTTGACCGATTCGATGCATTCCTGCATCTCGAGCAGCGATTCCTGCGTGCGACCGAGTTGATGCAGCGTCATACCTCGCCAGTAATGGCCCTGAGCATCAGATGATCGCTCCGCCAGAAAACGGTCGAACATGCCCAGCGAATCCAGGTACTGGCCGGCTGAATAATAGACAAGCCCGGTCTCGCGCCAGATTTCGTGGTGAGAGTGAACCGGGTTCTGCTGCACGACCTTCTCGAAATGCATAACGGCCTGCGAGAAATTGCCTGTCTCCCGCAGTATCCGACCGAGCTGGTAATGAGCATCCGTCTCCTGATCGTCGATTTCGACAGCGCGTTGAAAAGATGCTGCCGCAGAGGGCAGGTCTCCCCGCTGCTGGTATAACAATCCGAGGTTGTAATGCGCCGAGGCATCAGCCGGATTGAGCGTAGCCGCTTCAAGATTCTGCTTGAAGGACTGCCGTGCGCGGGAATTCCGCATGAAATCATCGATCCTGTCACGGAGCAGAAACAGCAGCAGTAGAACCAGGAACGGCGAGGCGCAGATGAATGTCGCCGCCTGCATAAAGACCGGCATGATCATGAGCGAAAGCAGCGATATCAGCGTCGCCCCGACCGCCGCCAGCCAGCCGATGCGAAAGACCGTGCCGATCGCGAGCGTCATCAGCGCCGCGAATATCGGCAGAGGGATGACCAGCAGCAGAATGAAATATCCGATCACGGCATTGCTCGACAACCACGCACTCTGCCAGCTGATGATCGACGCCGGCAGGATGGTGATCAGGATCGAGACAGCCAGTGAAGCCAGCGTGCAAGAGAGGACTGAGGCGAACTCCTCGCGAATGACGACCGTGAAACCGGCCCGTCTTTCAAAGACGTTCGCGAGAAGAATGACAAACGGAACATAGACCACCGAAACGAAGAGAACCACCATGAGCGCAGTCATTGCCGCCCGAAACACGCCGCTCATCAATAACTGCAGAATTCCTGCCATGAGCCCGGACCCGCCTCGCACCGATCCGATTCCAGTTCTGCCGATCCCGCGCTGGACGAAATCTATCAGCGGAATCAGCAGCAGGATATAGACAAGCGTCATCAGCCACGCCGCTCCGACGGTGAATGCCACCGGAGCTCGATCACGCAACTGACGCAACGCCGTCAGGGGTTGCCAGAGCAGACCGAAAAGTAATCGAAAATTCGCAATCATATTTGACTGGTTCGTGACCGTCAGCTCTCCGTCGTCGCTTCAATAAGCGAAAGCGCGGACAGCTTTTGGCCACCGCGCCTTCTTAAACCTGTAATAATTCTGTTAAACCTCTTCTGTTCAGAGCCAGCATCAATCGATCTTTCCCACCCGCTCGAAAGGCATGAAAGGGTAATACCTGAAGATCGCCTGACCGTAGATATATTTTTCCGGCACAAGCCCCCAGCTGCGACTGTCGCTGCTGTTGTTTCGATTGTCTCCCATGACGAAATAATGATGGGACTTGACGTCGACCGGGCTCGGTGTCGAATCGTGAGAAAGGTATTCGGTATCAAGATAGGGCTCATTGATGACCTCACCATTGATCATCAGCTTGCCGTCCTCGATCTCGACCCGCTCGCCGGGCAGACCGACCACCCGCTTGATGTAGGATTTCGACGGGTCATTCGGGAAGAGCAGGACGACGATGTCACCGCGCTTGATCGGCTCCCTGTCGCCAAGCCATTCCCTGAGAGGATAAATGAACTTGTTGACAAAGATCCTGTCCTGGTCGTGCAGCCGGGGCATCATGCTCTGCCCTTCTACACGGACCGGCTGGACAACGAAGACGACGATCAATATCGCAATCACACCGGCGAAAATTATATCCCGCAGGAGCGATCGCATTTCGCTCCATAATCCGCCCGGCCCTTCGTCACTGCGCCTGTAATATGAAAGATCGTCGATCACCCGGATGTCGTTATCGTCTTCCGATGTTATTCCAAGATACTTCTCTCGTCTCATCATCGCCCCGTTTTTGAACCCCTTTTAAGACATCTCCAGGTCGATTTCTACGGCATTAGTCCAGTTGAAACCGGCCAGCACGAAAAGATAGTACGCGACCCCGGCCTTGTCAATAAACTGTCCCGTCAATCCGGGCCGGATCAATGGGAGATCGTCCCTTCGAGCGACGTATCTATCTGAGTCTGCAACCCTTTGCCGAACAGAAATGACTCCATGTTCTGAATCAGAAACTGTTGATGTTCAGGGTTGATGGTGCTCAGACCATAGTGATTGATCAATTGATTCTGCGTAGCGACCCATGCTTTCCAGCAGGCTTCGCAGATCTGTTCGTGAATCCTTTTTCCCAGTGCGCTGCCGAATGGCGGTTTTTCCAGAGCCGGCAGTTTATGCCCGCATCTTTCGCATTTGATGACATCAGCCATAAATCCTCCTTCACAGTCCAGAGTTCAGTCGATTATCAACAAGTAATGATCTGTTCGCAACCCGACCAATTATGGGCGATGCCTGTCGGTCAGTTTTTCGAGCTCCTCGACGTGCAGCTGTTCCTGACGAATGATGTCTTCGAGCCAGAAGCGGAGGGCGAGCTTGTTCTCAGCTGCTTCCCAGGCTCGAATATAGGCCTCAAGCGCTGTGCGCTCCATCTCCAGATCGTTGAGGAGCATATCGCGCAGTTCTGTCGCCTGCCGAACCTGAGCCGGAACTACCGTCGGCACCCCGCCGAGTGAAACGATCTTGTTGCCCAGATTCTGCGCGTGCAGGTGGGCCTCGCTACTCGATGAAGCAAAGAAGGGAGCGAAATCGTGACGGTCCTGGCCTTTGACCAGTGACTGTTGCTGAAGATACTGAATGCAGGCCGCGTATTCCAGCGAGAGCGCCGTATTCAGCCTGTTCATCAGCTCCTCGTTCGGTCCCTTGCTCCCCGGCGGTGTTTCCTTATTCTTCTTTTTCTTCGCCATTGCTATCCCCTGATTGTTATGAAAACGGTTCACTTTCCATCTGACCTGTAATAAAGCCTTCTAACCATACGAATCAAACCCGGTCACAGTCAAATCGGATCTGCTGCTCTCTTCCTGATCGCGCAGATTGCCGCTGCCGGGTGACAAATCCGCCCGCAGTTGCTAGCATAGTCTTTACCAGCTTAACGCTCAGCCCTGACTGACAGGAAATATCGACGTACTTTTATGAATCAAAATACAAATTTGCGCGAAGATATTCGCAATGTGGCGATAATCGCCCACGTAGACCACGGCAAGACGACACTGGTCGATGCCATGCTCAGGCAATCCGGCCTTTATCGCGCCAACGAACGAATGGTCGAGCGGGTCATGGATTCGATGGATCTTGAGCGCGAGCGCGGCATCACGATCATGGCCAAAAACACCGCCGTGCGATACGGATCGACGAAGATCAACATTCTGGACACTCCCGGGCACTCAGATTTCGGCGGCGAAGTCGAACGCGTGCTCAAACTGGCGGACGGCGTTGTGCTTCTGGTCGACGCTTCAGAGGGGCCGTTGCCTCAGACACGATATGTGCTCTCGAAAGCCCTCGAACAAAAACTGCCCGTGATCGTCGTCATAAATAAGATAGACAGGCAGGATGCCCGGCCCCAGGAGGTCGTCAACGAAGTCTACGATCTCTTCATCGATCTCGATGCAGGCGACGATCAGATAGATTTTCCGATCCTCTACGCCATCTCGCGCGACGGTATTGCGAAAAAGAATCTTGAGGACGAGAGCGACGATCTGCGTCCGCTCTTCGAACAGATACTGGTCACCATTCCGCCTCCGCGCGGCGATGAAACGGCCCCGCTGCAATTACTGGTCGCCAATCTGGACTACAGCGAGTATGTCGGTCGCCTGGCGATCGGACGCATCTTTAACGGTACGATCTCGGTGGGCGATCAGGTGACTGTCTGCAGGCACAACGGCGATTCGGGCAAGACGCGGATCACCCAGCTATACACCTTCGAGGGTCTCAAGCAGATCCCGGTTGAGAATGTCTCGGTCGGCGATATCATTTCGCTCGCCGGCATCGAGGGCATCAACATCGGAGACACCGTGGCATCGGCCATCGATCCCAAACCATTGCCTCGCATCATTGTCGATGAACCGACGATCTCGATGATCTTCGGGGTCAACACATCACCATTCGCCGGCAAGGACGGGCAGCACGTCACCTCACGCAAGATTCGCGAGCGACTGGACAAGGAACTGCTCAGCAATGTCGCCATCCGCGTCGATGACACCGAATCGCCCGACAGCTTCAAGGTTTCAGGACGCGGAGAGCTGCAACTCTCGATCCTGATCGAGCAGATGCGCCGTGAAGGATACGAGATGCAGGTCGGCCGCCCGCAGGTCGTCACCCATCGCGTCGACGGCGAATTGCACGAACCGATCGAGCTGGCCGTGATCGACGTTCCGGAACAGTTCATCGGAGTGGTCACCGAAGCCATGGGTCGCCGCAAGGGGACGATGACCAAAATGGTCAATCATGGCCACGGGCGAGTCCGCATGGAATTCGAGATCCCTTCGCGGGGCTTGATCGGTTTCAGAAACGAGTTTTTGACCGAAACGAAGGGAACAGGACTGCTCAATACGCTCTTCCTGCGCTGGGGAAAATGGCAGGGCGAGCTGAGCGGCCGCGGCACCGGCAGCCTGGTCGCCGACCGCGCCGGCGATACGACCGGTTACGCGATCTACAACCTGCAGGAACGCGGTGAACTCTTCGTCAAACCGACGACGCCGGTCTATGAGGGCATGATCGTCGGAGAGAATTCTCGAGATACCGATCTCGACGTCAATATCATCCGTGAAAAGAAGCTGACCAACATGCGCGCCTCGAGCGCTGATGAGGCCCTGCGCCTGATACCCGCCCGCGAACTGACGCTCGAACAGGCTATCGAATATATCGCGGATGACGAACTGGTCGAGGTGACTCCGAAATCGATCCGCATGCGAAAAAAGGTCCTCGCCGGAAATATGCGGCCGAAAGCGAAGCAGTAAGGAAAAGTTTCCAGTGAGAGAAGTTTCCAGTAGATATCAGTAACTGAGTACTTTGTAAACTAAATTTTCTTGTATTCAAGACTGGAAAAAAGTTAAACGAAGAGGCCGCAAAGGGGCAAAGATATACAGGGAAGATCAGTATTCGAATTATATCCAATGGACAATAATCCGGATATTCATATCACCAGAAAATCTTTGCTCCTTTGCGGCCTCTGCGATTAATTCTTTGCCCCTTTGCGGTCTTTGCGATTAATTTCTTCCGGACTTCAATGCCCGAAAATTTAGTTAGCAGAGTAATCAGTTACTGATATCTACTGGAAACTTCTCTATCTGGAAACTTCCACATTGATCATTCGACCCGATAATTCGGCGCCTCCTTGGTGATGACCACGTCGTGAACGTGTGATTCCTTGAGGCTGGCGGCGGAGATCTTGATAAAGCGCGACTTCTGCTGAAGTTCCTTGATCGTATTGCAGCCGGTGTAGCCCATGCCGGCGCGCAAGCCGCCGACGAGTTGCGCAATGAGAGCCGAAAGCGATCCCTTGTAAGTGACTCTTCCTTCGATGCCTTCAGGCACGAGTTTGCTCTCCATATCCTCGCTCTCCTGACCGTACCGGTCCTTACTGCCCTGCTTCATCGCGGCAAGGCTGCCCATGCCTCGGTATGATTTGAAGTTGCGTCCCTGGAAAAGGATGATCTCGCCGGGTGACTCATCAGTGCCGGCGAAGAGCGAACCGATCATGACCACATCCGCTCCGGCTGCGATCGCCTTTGTGATATCACCGGAATATTTGATTCCGCCGTCGGCGATGACCGGTACGCCTGAACCTTGCGCGCCCTTGACGCATTCCGAGATGGCGGTGATCTGCGGAACCCCGGCCCCGCTCACCACGCGGGTGGTACAGATCGAACCGGGCCCTATTCCCACCTTGACAGCATCGACTCCGGCTTGAATCAGAGCCCTGGCGCCTTCGGCTGTGGCGACGTTGCCGGCAATCAACTCGACTTCCGGGAAATGATGCTTGACCTGCTTGACGGCGTTGATGACGCGGGAGGTGTGGCCATGCGCAGTGTCGATGGCCAGCACGTCGACACGGACATTGACCAGTTCAGCGGCACGTTCAAGGTAGTCTCCGGTAGCACCGATCGCGGCGGCCACTCGCAGGCGTCCAATCTCATCCTTCGACGCATGCGGATATTTGATCGCCTTCTGGATGTCCTTGACCGTGATCAGCCCCTTGAGATGATAATTTTCATCGACGACCAGAAGCTTCTCGACACGGTGTTTCTGCAGAATGCCCTCCGCCTCGCGCAGCGTCGTGCCGATTGGAACCGTGATCAGATTCTCTTTTGTCATGACCTCCGAAACTGACAGGTCCAACCTTGTCTCGAACCTCAGATCGCGGTTGGTCAGTATGCCGACCAGTTTGCCGTCCTCGGCGACGATCGGAACTCCGGAGATCTTGAACCGTTTCATGACGCCCAGCGCATCGTGGATCTTGCGGTCCGGCGTCATCGTCACCGGATCGACGATCATTCCGGATTCCGACCGCTTGACCTTGTCCGCCTCGTCCCGCTGCGCTTCGATCGGCAGGTTCTTGTGAAGGACTCCGATCCCTCCCTGCTGCGCAATCGCAATCGCCATCGGGCTCTCCGTCACGGTGTCCATGGCCGAACTGACAATCGGGATCGTCAACCGGATATTACGTGTCAAATGAGTGGACGTGTCGGTCTCCGTCGGCAGCACCTCGGAATATGCAGGCACCAGTAAAACGTCGTCAAATGTCAGAGCTTCTATCAAATTTTCAGTCAACATATATGAATTCCATTTTGAATTATCTGCTGTCCCGCCACATCTGAAAAATCGGAGCGAGCAGCTTCTTGAACTAATCTGACTCCAGAAAAGCAAAAACCGCGCGAAACCCTCTCGCGCGGCGTGTCAAACTTTTATCATGCGAACCGGGAAGTGGCTCCGGCCACCTGGCCAGTATCGCGATGATCCAACGTCACAGCTGTATGAAACCGATCTATTCGACAAACTGTTGAAAATTCTCTTTCGTGATGACGACATTTTCAGCGACAACGCTCTTGCGATTTGGCGCCAGCTTCTCGGGATTAGCAAGCTTTCCATTGATTCTGATGGTGAGCGCCGGCATGTTTCCAATATTGAGCACCAGCTTGTCCGTCACGGTAAATTCACGAACATCGCCGGGATTGAGCAGCATTTGCTGTGATTTTTCGTTGTCCACCTTCGCGTTCAACCAGCACTGCTCTGTGTTGGCGATCAACTGGACCTTCAATTCATTGGCAACTGCCAGGTCTTCCGATTGGGGCGTTGCAGTCGGTTCAGGATTGGCCGCACTGGCAGACGATGAGTCATTGGCCCGCTCTTCGGGAGTCGATGTCTCTTCAGGAGCCGGCGCTTTGAAATACTCGTAGGCCAGATAGGCTCCAGCTGAAAGAATAATCAGAGCAAGCAGGCTGAGCAGAAATCCGTTTCCCGAACCGGAGCGTGAATCGAAGTCCTCGATCGGTTTATAGCTGGTACGCAGAGGCTCCGAGCCGGAGTCGCCGATCTGCTCATCGTACATCTTCAAAGCCTGCGCCTCATCATACTTGACCTCGTTGGCGAACTTCTTTACAAATGCACGGTTGAATACTCCGCCGGGCAAAATGTCGTAGGTGTCGTTCTCGATGGCCTGAAGAAAGCGCACTCCGATATTTGTGGCGTCGGCAATTTCATGTAACGTGGTGCCACGATCCTCGCGAGCTTTTTTCAGTTCCTGGCCTAGTGATGCCATTTCGTGATATTCACGCGCCCTTATCTGAAGTTTTACCGCTTGATGAAACTACTCCAATTTAAAATGATTACATATCATATTTTAATCATTCAGGTGTGTCAATTTTCTACGTCTCAGTGAAGATCAAATAAGTCAGATAATCAACTGTCCGCGGAGCGCGACCGGATCCGTCACCGGGGCCTCGCAGTAAAAATTACGGCAGACATAGACTGTCGCCCGGTCGTCGATAGCCGGTCGATTGTGGAGCAAAGCGATCCGGCCATCCTCTTCATCCGGTTCATTCGGACCAGCAAGCGCGACGACCCTGTTCGGCAGATAGGTCCTGAAGATTTCATCGATCAGCGCGCGCGCATCGTCTTTCGACGGATCTCCGATGATGGCGATCTCGTATGGGGACGATAAAAACATGTCATAGGCGCAAAGCAGGTGTCCGAATGCACTCGGTGCGCGCATGACGCTGGATTTCATGAGTTTGAGAATCGTTTCTGCCGGAGCGCGGTACCGATTTTCGCCGGTCAGCAACGACAGGCGCAGAAGCACCAGTGCGACGACGGAGTTGCCCGCCGGCACCGCGTTGTCGTAAAAATCCTTCGTTCGAGTGATCAGTGTTTCGTGATCCCGGCTGGTGAAATAGAACCCGCCGGATTCCTCGTCCAGAAACTGGTCGATCATGGTTTCAGCGAGTTCGACCGCCTCACCGAACCACCGTGCATCGAAGGTCGCTTCATAGAGGGCCAGCAGACCATCGATCAGATATGCGTAATCATCGAGGTAGCCATTGAGCTTGCTCACGCCGGCCTTGTGAGTCCGCAACAGGCGGCCGTCCCGGCGTAAATGGGCAAGCAGAAATTCAGCGTTCGCGGCGGCGACATGAAGATAATCGTCGCGATTGAACACGCGCGCCGCCTCGGCGAAACTGCGCATCATGAGGCCGTTCCAGGCAGTCAGAATCTTTTCGTCGCGATTCGGTTTGATGCGCCGCTCTCGAACTTCAAAAAGCGCCCGCTTGCCGCGATCGATCACCTCGGCCAGCTTCTCTTCACTGACTTTCATCAGGTGCGCGATAGTCGCAGGCGGCTGGTCGATGTGCAGAATGTTGTGATCTTCGAAATTGCCCGCTTCGGTAACATCGAAATAGCGGCAGAAGATCGCCCCATCCTCGTCGCCCAGCAACGACTTCACCTCTGCCTGCGTCCAGACAAAGAATTTACCCTCCTCGCCTTCGCTGTCCGCATCCTGAGTTGAATAGAACCCGCCGCCCGGGTCCCTCATTTCTCGCATGACATAATCGAGCGTCTCGCACGCGATCCGTTTATACAGATCGCGTCCGGTCAGCAGCCATGCATCGACGTAGGCGCGGCTGAGCAGGGCATTGTCGTACAGCATCTTCTCGAAATGGGGGACGAGCCATTTCTCATCGACAGAGTAGCGGTGGAATCCTCCGCCGAGCTGATCGTAAATTCCGCCGAACGCCATCTTATCGAGCGTCAACTCGACGGCCCGCAAGGCAGCCGGGTCCTTAGTCCTCAGGTGATGCCGCATGAGAAACGAGAGCGTCATCGATGGCGGAAACTTCGGCTTGTTGCCGAATCCGCCATTCACAGGATCGAGCATGCGCTCGAGGTTGACGGCAGCGTGATCCGTGATTTCGTATGTCAGATCGTCTTCCTGCGACCGCACCTGGTCAAGCCGCTTGAGCTCGCCGAGCAGCCCCTCGGCGCTCTGCTCGATCTCGTCACGACGATCGCGATAAGCCTCGGAGATGGCGATCAGTATCCGCGGAAACCCCGGCATCCCAGACCGGTCTTCCGGTGGAAAATACGTCCCACCATAAAAGGGTCTTCCATCAGGCGTAAGAAAAACGGTCATCGGCCAGCCCCCATGCCCGGTCATCATCTGTACCGAATTCATATAGATGGTATCCAGATCGGGCCGCTCTTCGCGATCGACCTTGATATTAATGAAATTGTCGTTCATCAACCCTGCGATCGGTTCGTTTTCGAACGATTCGCGCTCCATAACGTGGCACCAGTGGCAGGCGGAATATCCGATGCTCAACAAAATCGGCTTGTCCTCGGCGCGCGAACGCTCGAACGCCTCATCACCCCAGGGGTACCAGTCAACCGGATTGTGCGCGTGTTGCAACAAATACGGGCTCGTCTCGTTGATCAACCGGTTTGTAAACCGTTCGGTACTGCTCGGGGTTTCTGACATCTTTAACCTTTCGTTGAGAAATGATACAAATGAATTTCGCGCCCGGAGCTAATGGCGTCCGGCGTTGTAAATAACCATAGTAACGATCGGGAAGGAAAATTCAAAATCGGCGATGAGTTACAGATGTCTGCTCTTTGATCTGGATGGAACACTGGTGGATTCCCGAATTGATCTGGTCAATTCGATCAATCTCATGTTGCGCGAGCTGGGCCGCGATCAGCTTTCTGATTCCATCGTCCTCAAATTCGTCGGCGAAGGCGCCCGACTGCTCGTCGAGCGGGCGCTCAACGCCACCCAGGAGTTCACTCCTCATGCCGGTGAGATCGATTGTGCGATGGAGATATTTTTTCGACACTACCGCACCCATCTCTTCGATTACACACGGCCATATCCCGAAGTCGTGGAGACGCTCGAAGCATTACAGTCGGTTCCGAAGGCGATCGTCACCAATAAACCATACGAATTCACAGTCAGGTTGCTCGAAGGTACAGGCCTCAGCCGGCACTTCAATACGATTCTCGGCGGAGACAGCCTGCCCGAGCGGAAACCTTCGCCGATGATGTTGCTCGAAGCAGCCAGACAATGTGATGTCGAGATTCAGGAATGTCTCATGATCGGCGACAGCAGGGTGGATATAGAGGCGGGAAAAGCTGCTGGAATCAGGACTTGCGGATATATCCCCGGATTCCGCGGACGCACTGAACTGGTTGAGGCCGGAGCCGATTACCTGATCGAGCGATTCTCGGAACTGCGGTATCTTCTCTAAATTATCTGAATGGCGAAAAGCCGCCTGGTCCTCCCCGACAACCCTACTGCGTCAGATGCAGAATACGGAGACAAGGGCTGCGAAGCAAAACAGGCGGCTCTTCACGACTGGTACGATCCCGACAGGAGAAAACTTCCGCCTGGCGACGGATTCCGGATTGTACCAATTTCAATATCTGCTAACCGGCTGTGGTGTGAGTCAGCTTACGAATCACCATCCAGCCGAGGTAGATCAACCCGGCCCAGATCGCCAGCTTGATCAAAAACGGAATCAATCCGAAGATCAATCCGATCACGGACATGATCAGCGAACCTACCGTGGCCACCACAATCAATGCGATAATGACGAAAATAATGGTGCCAATTGTCTGCCCCATATTCATAATCTCCTCCTAACCGATTCTTTCCGCACGCTCCAATTGCGTCTTCCCGGATTCATCGTGCTATACGCCTCGATCAGGATGGATGTTTCACTGAATTACTGCGGTTCTCATTGGCGCTTGCTTACGCGCGCGGTTCTGATGGCCACTCGCTCACGCTCTTGGTTCCGCGTTCGTGGTTCCGCGATTAAACGCCAGGGTGGCCAGAAATAGAGTATGGTGTCAATTAAATTCAGCATGGCCTCTCTGGCGCCCTGGCGTTTAATCTCTCCGAAAACTTTGTTAACATTGGCGACTTGTAATAGCAGGACTATCAAAACAGGAGTATCAACTTGCTCGAACTGGACAACGATCAGATACAACAACGCAGGCGGCATCTGGCTGAGATCGCCGAAATGGGACATGCGGTCTACCCTCACAGGTTCGACCGGACACACACACTGACGGAGATCGTTGGGAAGTATCGGAGCCATGCCGGGAAGAAAGATGACGCCGGGCTCGCGTCGGCCAACAGCGAACTGAAAACGGCTGAAGGAGGAGAGATCGCCATCGCCGGTCGAATAATGACCATGCGGCTGATGGGCAAGGCAGCCTTCGCGCATCTCTCCGATGGTCGCGAGATGCTGCAGGTCTATATTCGCAAAAACGACATCGGAGAAGAAGCCTGGAACCTCTATCAGAAACTCGACCTCGGCGACTGGATCGGCGTCAGAGGATATCTCTTCATCACCAAAACCGGGGAGTTGTCGGTTCACGTCGGATCGATCAAATTTCTGGCCAAGGCTTTGTTGCCGATGCCCGACAAATATCACGGCGTGCAGGACAAGGAATTGCGTTATCGCCAGCGTTATGTCGATCTGATCGCGAGCAGTTCGGCTCACGAGCGACAGGCCGGCGAACTGACGACACGTGAGGTCTTCGAAAAGCGTGCCATGATCGTTCGTGAAATCCGGAGGTATTTCGACGAGCGAGGATATATCGAGGTCGAAACGCCGATGCTCTCTCCGCTTGCCACTGGCGCCGCGGCGCGACCTTTTGTGACGCACCACAATGCGCTGGGAATCGACCTTTATGCCCGCATCGCTCCTGAACTCTACCTCAAGCGACTGGTCGTCGGAGGATTTGAAAGGGTATACGAGATCAACCGTAATTTCCGCAACGAAGGGTTGTCCTACAAGCACAATCCTGAGTTCACGATGCTGGAGTGGTATCAGGCCTACTCCGATTTCAGGGATCTCATGGATCTGACCGAAGAGCTGATCAAGCTGCTTGTCGACAAGGTCTGCGGAACCCGCCAGATCGCTTTCCAGGACCACACGATCGATTTCGACAGGTGGCAGCGCCTGACAATGCGCGAGGCGGTGCTCAAATACTGGCCTCACGACGCGACACGGCCGACGCTGGAGGGGCTCATGGTGCGGGCCGAACTGGAGGACGCTGCCTCGGCCATCGACCTGAATTTCGATCCGAAACTCAATAACGGGCAACTGCTCGGCGAGATTTTTGAAAGGATCGTCGAGCCGCACCTGATTCACCCGACTTTCATCACAGAGTTCCCGACCGAGTTATCTCCCCTTTCGAAACAGGCGCCTCATGATCCGCGCTTCGTCGAGCGATTCGAGCTTTTCATCTCGAGCATGGAGATCGCCAACGCATTTTCAGAATTGAACGATCCGCTCGAACAGCGCCGTCGCTTCGAACAGCAGATGGGACAGCGCGAACAGGGCGACGAAGAAGCGATGGTCATGGATGACGACTATCTGCGCGCTCTGTCATACGGCATGCCTCCGACGGCCGGCGAAGGGATCGGCATCGACCGACTGGTCATGCTCCTCACCGACCAGCGGTCGATCAGAGACGTCATCCTCTTCCCCCATATGCGGCCTGAAGCGGCCAAAGGTTAGGCTCGCGGCCCAGCGAGACAGCGAGAGTAGATTTGTCATACGAACTGTTCATCGCCCTCAGGTATCTGCGTGCCAAACGGCGGCAGACGGCCGTTTCGGTCATCACTGGAATCGCCGTTGCGGGCATTGCTCTCGGCGTCGCTGCCCTCATCGTAGCTCAGGCGATGATCGCCGGTTTTCGCGGCGACGTTCAGGAAAAGATCCTGCAGGGCACTGCTCATCTCAACCTGCTCAGGGAAGACAACGGCGGAATCGAGGATTACAGGCTGCTCATTGATAAGTTACGCCTGATTCCAGGTGTCTCTCAGGCTTCGGCGACAATCTATGCTCCCGTCCTGCTGACCATCTCCGACCGTCAGGAACAGGTCATCATCAAGGGCGTCGACATGAGCGCCCCGAAAGAAGCCAGCGAAGTCTTCACCACCACCATCGAGGGCGATCCATCACTGATCAGGGACCAGGAGGCGGAGCCCCCGGAGCCCATCATCGAAACCGGTGATGAAGAACCCGAGGCCCCTGCCCCCAACGGCATCATCCTCGGTAAATACCTGGCCGCAGCGCTGGGCGTCAAGGTGGGCGACCGTGTGACCGCGATCTCTGCGACCTCAAGGCTCACACCGGCAGGCATCCAGGCCCGCCCACTTTATACGCGCTTTCGTGTTGTCGGCCTCTTCTCATCGGGCCTCCACGAATATGATTCGAAATGGGCTTACAGCTCGCTCCAGGCTGCGCAACGCCTGACCGCCGGCGGCGATTCCGCCGGCGTCATTCAAATGAAGGTAACCGACCTTTATGAAGTCGATCAACTCGCCGAACAAGTCCGTCAGTCGGCCGGGAAGGGATTTATAACCACCACCTGGCAGGAGCTCAACCGCCCGCTCTTTGCCGCTCTTAAACTGCAGCACCGTGTCATCATCATCTTTTTCGCTCTGCTCATAGCCATCGCCGCCCTCAATATCATCACCACACTCACCATGATGGTGGTCGAAAAGAACAGGGATATCGCCATCCTTCGCGCCCAGGGCGCAACCCCCGCCAACATCCGTCGAATCTTCATTTACCAGGGCTGCATCATCGGCACAATCGGATCGCTTACGGGCCTGCTTCTCGGGACGGGCCTCTGCTGGATGGCGAATTCATATCGCCTGATTTCGATCCCGGCTGAAATCTATTCCGTCTCCTACATCACCCTCAGAATGAGCCCGCTTGACAGTCTGGGCATCGTCCTGCTGGCCATGGCTATTTCCTTGCTCGCTACTATCTACCCTTCCCGGATCGCCTCCGCACTGACCCCTGTCGAGGCTTTGCGATACGAATGAACCTCATTCCGAATCTTTTAATTAATTATTGAAAACAAAACGGTTAGAGACTATTAAATTGATTGACAATGAGGTGCTGAAGCCATAGACTTGGGGCGTCGAGTATGCCTCATATTAGCTCACTAAGAGTTAAGCAGACTCGTCAGCTGCTTCGAAATCAAAATCCCCGATGAACGCCCCCAGGTTGTTTGCCAGCAAGTTCTGTCTGAGAATCAATACCTGAAAGTTATTTGCCAGAAAAACGACTGCGTCAACAGAACGATTGAAATCGAAGCGCTTTGACATGTTCAATCGGCGTTATAACGCCAAATCTCCGTGAGAAGGACAGTATCAGGAAGGGCCTGATGAGTTAGCGGAAGGGATTTTAGAATGGTTATTCGGATGGGGGCCGACACGATGGAGAAGCGGAATAACGTAAAATGTGTTTTGTGTCTGATTTTTAAAGGAGTAGCTCGAATGCGAACCTCACGCACATTATCAACATCATTTCTGGCCTTGATGGCACTGGTTGTCATGGCTATGACGGCGCTGGGAGCGGATCCCGGCCTTCCATATCCTGCAAATTCCGAGGTCAGCGATCAGAAAGCGGGATCGATCCTCTTCTACAACTATTACACGTCGAGTGCGACATCGCAGACGACCGAGAACACGCGGATCAACATAACCAATACCAATGCGTATTACGCGGCGAACGTTCACCTCTTTTTCGTGGCCGACAGTTGTGCGGTTGCAGACGCATATCTTTGCCTGACGGCCAATCAGACTGCATCGTTTCTGATGTCGGACTTCGATCCCGGATTCAAGGGTTACATCGTGGCCCTGGCGACGGATCAGGGTGGCTGGCCGGTGGCGTTCAACTTTTTGATCGGTGACGAGTACTTCAAGACCGCCACCGGACACAGCGCGAACCTGGCTGCTGAGTCGTTTGCGGCCCAGTTCGAGGGCCAGATGCCTGTTTTCAGCGGCGAGTCGTCACTGGCTGTCGTCAATTTCAATGGTCAGGTGGATGGTTACAATCGGGCTCCGGCAACGCTGGCGGCCGACAACATCCCGAGCCGTGTTGACGGCAACGACACACGGCTGATCCTCAACCGTGTCGGTGGAAACCTGGCGATCGGACCTTCATCGATCGGCTCGCTCTTCGGCCTGCTTTATAACGATGCCGAAAACGCCGTCAGTTTTTCCATCACAGGCGGATGCCAGAAAAACTTCTCGATCAACAACACCGAGCCGCGCACGATCCCGAGATTTGAGACCTTCGTGCCTTCAGGCCGCAGCGGGTGGATGAAACTCTATTCCACTACTGGAAACGCAGCCCTTCTTGGCTCGATGATCAACTTCAATCCGAATGCGGGAAGCCAGAGCAATGCCTTCAACGGCGGCTCGAACCTGCATAAACTCTCTCTGGTGCCGTCCACAAGTTTGACGATACCGGTCTTCCCGCCAAGCTGTCGCTAAGCGGGGAGTTTCCAGCAGGAGAGTTTCCAGTAAAAAAACAGTTTCCAGTTTCCAGTGAGATGTTTCGATAATTCATCGAGCATGACCGGAAACTGGAAACTGTTTTTACTGGAAACTTTTATTTCAGTTGACGTATTTCAAAACGACGCCTTCCTCGCCGACGACCCAAACCTCCCTTTTCGATACCGCGAGACCATAAAGATTGACACGTGTGCCGCTCTCCTGTTCGACCCAGGTTTTTCCGGCGTCATTTGAGCGAAGGATGGTTCCGCCCCAACCGACGATCCAGCCGTTATTGTTGTTGACGAAGCCGATGCGAAGCAGATTCTGACCGGTATCGACGGCGACCCGCTCCCAGGTCGACCCGGCATCCGAAGTGCGCAGGATTGCGCCCTTGTCGCCGACTGCCCAGGCCTTGTCCTTGCCACGGATGTCGATCTGGTACAGGTATCCGGTGAAACTGCTATTCTGATGCTCCCAGGTGCGACCGCCGTCATCGGTGAAAAGGATGGTGCCTTTGCCGCCCACGACCCAGCCGCGTTTGTCATTCGCGAATCGGACGTGAACCAGCTCCTCGGTTGTCCCGCTCTCCTGTTCACGCCATGTCTGGCCGCCGTCTTCGGTGTTCAGAATTCGACCGCCGGTGCCGACAACCCAACCCTTCTTTTTATTGGCAAAGACGATACTGTTGAGTCCGTGTTTGCCTTCGGATGGCGACACCGTAAGCTTGAAGACGAGCACCCAGCTCTCTCCGCCGTCTTCCGTATGAAGCACATGGCCGCCGCTGGCGACCAGCCAGCCGTCTTCGCGGTTCCGAAAATAGATATCCTTGATATTCGCCTGGAGCTGGGGATTCTGAGGTAACCATTCGCCGCCGCCATCCATGGTCGAATGAATGATGCCGCCGTCACCGATGATCCAGCCGAAGCGTTCGTCGAGGAACAATACCCCATTCAAATCCTTTTTCGTCTGGTCCTGAAACGCGACCACCCACTGAGCCTGAACAGTCGTACCGATAAACATGCAGAAGACCATAACGGTCAACGGCTGAAAAATTCGTTTCATCTTGATATCTCTCCGGATCATGGATGAGTGATAAGTGATAAGTGAAAAGTGATGAGTGATAAGTGATGAGTGATGAGAATTGCTTTCAGGTGACTGATCAATCAAGTGGATTGTTGCGGACCGTTGGATGTTCACTATTTTCGCGACACTCATCACTTATCACTCATCACTCATCACTGTTCACTCATCACTCTCATCACTCATCACTCATCACTGTTCACTTTATCATCAGCGTTTAAATTGAGAAGCCGGCTGGTACCTGGAGGGTGCCGGTTGAGGGAGAGCGGGAACGAGGAGCTTGAAGCCCATCTTTCCAGCCCGATTACCGAAGGCGATCGAGCGTCCGACCTGATCGACAGCTGATTCAAGAGCACGGTCGCGCCCGGCCATGAGGTCCTGTGTCGTCAGATCGACCGTGAAATCGGGGCGAATGCCGACTCCCTCGATGCGCCGGCCCATGGCGGTCCTGAAATCCGAATCGCTGACATTCAGCTTCCAGCCATCATTCAATTTAAGGGTTCTGCTGACGCCAAGCAGACAGCCGCATGTGGTTTCGCTGGTTCCCAGAATGACGCCGCGCGAAGCTTCCTGAATCGCGGCAGCGAGGATCTCAGAGCCGCTGGCCGAACGACTGCCGACCAGCACCACGATTGGATTTCGGTAAAAAGTTCTGACGCGCTGCGTGCGCCGGCGTGTTGATCGCCCCTGGCGCGTGACGAATTCTCCAAGATCGGTGCCCGGCGGAAAGAAATAACTGGCGACCTGAGCGACCGTCGTGACGAATCCGCCGCCGTTGTTTCGCAGATCGAGGATGATGCCCTGCGTATCCTTGAGATAGAGCATCGCCTGTTCGAACTCTTTTTCGATCTCGGGCCCGAACCCGGTCAGTTCAATGTATCCGATGCGGAATGGGAGCTGGCGAACGATGACGCGCCGCTGGAATTCAGTGAATCGCCTGGTCAGCGTGACGGGCTTCGGCTTTCCTTCATTATCCAGAAAGGTGATTGAGACGGCAGTATCGCGCGGGCCATAAAAAAGTCTGTCGTAACTGAGAAGATCAAGGGCAGTCGGAGTCGAGCTGTCGCCGACCTCGGCACGAATCTGCTCGAGCAGCGCAGCCACCGGTTTGCCGTCCACGCGGCTGACGACGAAACCCGGCCTGATCCCTGATTGCCAGGCTTCCGAACCGTACTCGACCCAGCTGACGACTGGCCGGCCATCGATCCTCCGAACAGTCAGGCCGACTGACGTGCCGGTTGGACGGTAGCGGTCAAAGGCGTCGTCCGGCGAGTATATTCTTGTATGCGCGTCTCCGAGCGTTCCTATCATCTGGCGCAGCACGCGAAACAGATCTTCATTCGATGCGGCATTAGCCGCCTGTTCGCGATAGGTCTCACGCTGCAATCGCCAGTCGACGCCGTTGAAATTTTGATCGTAATAATTGTCCAGTACAGCCCGCCATACCTGTTCAAACAGTCGCAGGCGCTGCTCACGCATTCCATCCGCACCGGACCTCTGCGCATAGGACGCCGGCGACAGAATGATCAGAAGCAGGACCAGCAGGATTTTGTTGGATCTCAGTTTACGTGACATGCTTGATTGCCGGAAGAAAGTTCATAGTCTTTCCGATGTCAATTGGACTGACGTGGAATTCTCATCAAAAGCTCTGCGGTTTATCGGGTATCCTGCCCGGGGTCGTCAGGATTCGCTGGAGACTTCGTTTCAGCCGCTCAGCTTCCTCGGATTTCTGCGAGGGTTTAACAGGCTCCTGAGCGCGAGGGCGATTGAAATTATACCTCACAAGCCCGCGGATTGTTAGCTTCTTTCCATCTCTTTCGGCGGGTTTGAACTGAAGCCGTTTGAGCGTTGCGACCGCCGATTCATCGAGTCCGAATCCGGCCCATCTGACGACACTGATATCATCGATCCTGCCGTCATCGCGAAAGACCGCTTCCAGTTCGACCGATCCGGTTATGCCGGCCAGTTCGGCCTCGGCAGTGTAATCGGGTTTCAGGCGCTGATAGAAGACCGGGAGATTCCCTGCCTGTCCCGTCAGATCGGCATCGGTCAGTTCGACCTCGGACACGCGCATTGGAGGCCCGTCGATAGCCTCTCTTCGCTTATCAAGTTCGAGCTTGATGGCGACTGAGAAAGCCGGCCACTCGAGGGCCAGCTTCTCCCTCAAAAGAGGGACCACTTCGCCCTGTTCCTGCCCGCGTGCCCGAACAAGCTGAAAAAGCAGCAGTCGTCCGCTTCGACTGTCGACAAGAAAGATGCCGGCCATCGATTCGAAATAAAAGTTTTCGTCCCTCAATTCGATTGATGCGCGACGTGAGTTGACAAGCTTGCCGAGCAGGTAAAAATCGGCGCCGAGACTGCCGCCGAGCGATCGAGCCTGCCCGAGGCTCAGATTCAGGTTGCCCATCAAACCCGAGCCCGCGGCTGCTGCCAGAGTCAGATCCTGATCAATCAGTTCAGCTCCCAGCGCCGGATCACCCAGCGCCAGCGACCGCAATGCTTCGGCCACAGATTCATCATCATCACCCGTGATCGGCAGAACAGCCAGCCGCGGTCGCATCTGCGATTGTGCGTAAACGAAGCAGATGCAAACCAGGAATATCGCAGCCGGAATCCCACCCGCGAATTCCCTGACGGAGCACGGATATCGCGATCGTATCACCCTGTTGAATTTCATCATGTTTCAATACTCTGGAAACTAAATTTTCTTGTATTCAAGACTGGGAAAAAGTTAATCGCAAAGGCCGCGAAGATGCACAAAAAATTTAATCGCAAAGGCCGCAAAGGGGCAAAGATATACAGGCAAGATCAGTGTTCGAATTATATCCAATGGGCAATAATCCGGATATTCATATCACCAAAAAATCTTTGCTCCTTTGCGGCCTCTGCGATTAATTCTTTGCCCCTTTGCGGTCTTTGCGATTAATTTCTTCCGAATTTAAATGCCCGAAAATTTAGTTTGCAGAGTATTCAGTTGAATGCTCTTAAAATCCGCCATCCTGATCGCCTGCTCATCGGGCAGCATCGATCAAGCCCGAGACCTCGGATGGAAAACATAACCTGTGAATCTCGTAGCCACGCATCCCGCGAATAACGCCCGAGACCTCCGCGATGTCGCAGATTCTCCCGCTCTTTTCGATGTACAGCCTTCCCTTCCCTTCGGGACGATAGTAACTGTAATAGGGAATATCCGCGGCCCGATCTTCGATCAGATAATATTCGGGAGCGTATCGATTGTCCTCAACGACGGCGCGCGCCCGTTCCACGAAGCTCGACCTGTCGCTCTCCGGCATGTCCAGATCGATCGCCTTGAACAATCGCCGTTCAATGAACCTCTGCGCCAGATCGCTCAGAATAATATCCTCTTCACGCATCCACTGCTTGATGTGAAACATGACGTCGTGATCATCAAAGAGCAGGTACTCTGCAACACTCAACTCGGCGCCCGACAATACCCTTTCCATAACCGATCCGGGGATGAAGAAACTCAGGCGCCCTTCAGACATAAGATCCACCGCTCGTCTCAGAATGCTGCGCAGCACAGCCTCGGCCGAGCGCAGCGATCGGTGAAAGTAGACCTGGCGAAACATGTAGTATCGCGCTTGCAGGTATTCCTCAGCGGCGTAGAATCCGTTGGAGGCAACGTAGATTCGATCCTCCCGCTCATCGATCTCGAGAGCGTGGATGATCCATTCGAGATCGTAGTTTCCATATTTGGCGCCGGTCATGAGAGAGTCGCGCAGCAGGTAATCGAAGCGATCAGCATCGAGCTGTGACGATACGAGTTGTCCGATGAATGATGGCCTGTAACGATGATCGACCGCCGCAGTGACCAGCTCCGGCAATGCCGGATCATATTCCGCCAGGCATCTGTGAACGTGGGTCGCCGGATCTGAGATGATCCGCATCGTCCAGCGTTCGTGATTCTGCCTGAGAACCTTCTCGATGACGTGTGAGAATGGCCCGTGTCCGATGTCGTGCAGCAGAGCCGCCGCCCGCCCGACAACCCGCGCCTCATCCGAAATATCGTATTTCTTTGCGAGCTGGTCGAGAACCCGTGTCATTACGTGCATGACTCCGAGCGAGTGTGTGAATCTGGAATGCTCTGCTCCCTGAAAGGTGTAGAGAGCCAGACCAAGTTGCTTGATGTTCCTGAGGCGTTGAAATTCCGGCGTGTTGATCAGGCGATTGAGGAGCGAATCATCCGGGTGGTCCTCGGAAAGAGCGATAATGTTGTGTACCGGGTCCCGGTAGATTCGTTCCATAGGCGGATTGAAGTCGTTAAGTCAGACGGTCTGCAAAAGACGCGTGAGCAGAGTCGCGCGACGCGTAATATCCGCGATTCTGATGTGTTCATTGTCGGCGTGAGCACCGGCGCCGTCGACCCCCAGGCCGTCCAGCGTGGCGATGCCCATGGCCGAGGTGAAATTTCCGTCTGAGCCGCCGCCGACGGCTTGTTCCTTCAATTCAAATCCGATCTCCGCGGCCACTGACCGCGCATGATTGAAGAGGGCGAGATTCTTCTCCGAGCGCTGCATCGGCGGGCGATTGATTCCACCGGTCACCTCGAGATCTGAACCTTCGAGCACAGGCTTCAGTCCCCGGATAGCCGAGACCACGCGTTCTCCGTCGGCTTCAGTCCAGAATCGGACATCGACCTTCGCGGCCGCCTCAGCCGGAACGACATTGAGCGCCGTACCGCCGGTGAATATTCCAACGCTCACGGTCGTCCCTTTCTCTATATCGTTGAGTGCCGCGAGCCGCAGCGTTTGATGCGCCAGCTCGACGATGGCGTTGATGCCCTTCGAAGGATCAAGCCCGGCATGCGCGGCGCGCCCGATAGCGCGGATGGTGAAGACTCCAATCCCTTTGCGACCGGTCTTGACGATGCCTCCCGTAATTGGCGGCTCGATCACAAGCGCTGCCGCAGCGCCGCGCGCCTCCCGTTCGACCAGAGGACGGGACGTCCGGCTCCCGATCTCTTCGTCGCAGGTGAAGAGCACTCGGACCGGACGTTTCGTTCCAAGTCCCAACGATCGTATCGCGCTCAAAGCCTCGATCGTCAGGGTGACTCCCGATTTCATATCGAAGATCCCGGGCCCATGCGCAGTCCCTTCGGGGGTCACACGAAAGGGCAGCCGCTTGAGCGTCCCGACCGGCCAGACGGTGTCAAGATGACCCAGGACCAGAATATGCGACTGATCCCTGTTTTCTGCTGATGCGAAATTTGCTACCAGATGAGTTCCGTACCCCGGCTCCGGCAACTGTTCCACCTGACCGCCGATAGCGCGAAAACGCTCCGCCACCAATCCGGCCATTTCGTTCAGGCGCACCTCTTCACGAGACGGTGTCTCCATTTCCACCAGATCACGGATAAATGATAGAATGGATTCCTGTCGTTTCTCGAAATGATCATGTAATAAGGTCATACTCAACCGATGGCCCAGAAGAATCGTTACTACTGTTTAATGGTTTGACAAAGCACCTGAATCATGCACAATACTTTGAATTCTGACAAGTTCATGCTGCGAACGCTTTTGCATCGAGAATCCCTGGTGAATCAGTCCGGTTTTTTATCTGCAGGTATGGTAAAAGATATCGAATCGGCCTCATTATCAATAAGCGGAAAATAATTCCCGGGGATGGTGAACCAATCAGGTCGATCGGGCGTCTAATGACCAGCGCCGGTTTCGACTGAAACCAGCGCGGCATCAAATGGTCAGAGATAAAAGAGTTCAGACATAGTAGAATCAGATAAATCGGAGTCGCGACTACCGTGACTTGTCAACAGCTACCCCTGTGGGAAGAAAACGAAATACGTCAGTGGAGGATCAGTTCAGTATGAAGAAGTTTAGCTTTTTGATTGCGCTTGCAATGGCAGTTTCTGCGCTTGCGCTCTCAACCACCACCGTCCGTGCCCAGACCGACGCCAAGGCCGAGTTCGAGCGTACCTGGTACGATATCTGCTACACCAAGAAAGATAATGAGAAGTGTTATCAGTTATCCAGGGAATTGCTCGAGAAATATGCCGACAGCACATATGCCAAGAATGCCACGGCAAATGTCAAGAATTATGAACTCGCCAAATCGTGGGAAAAATTCAACACCAGCCTGAAGGCATTTTACAATCCGCCTCAGGATGCTGCAAAGCTCGACGCACTCTTCGCTTCCGGCGAGGATTATCTGCGACTCCAGCCCGATCAGCAGTGGGTAATTGCCCAGATGGCACTGGCGGGCGGAACTGGTGTTCTTGGTCAGGTCTACAAGAACATGGACAAGGTGAAAGGCTATGCCCAGAGGGCCCTCACCATGTTCAGTTCCCAGACTCCTCCCAAGGATTGGAAACCGGAAGACTGGAACCCGCTGCGTGATGCAGTGCAGGCCAAGATGAACCAGTTCATGGGCTATTACCTGGTCGAGACGAAGGGCGATCAAATGCAGGCGATCGACTATTTGACCAAGGCCACCGAAGTGAAAGCACGGGACGGGTCTGGTTGGAAGGATCCGAACAACTACTGGCTGCGGGCGAATATCCACAGCAAGAAATACGGCGAACTGCGTGCGCAGTACGACGCTTTGAGTGACGACGATAAGACGGGTGAGATTGGCAAGGCTTTGCTTTTGAAGGTCAACGAAGTGGTCGACCAGATGATCCCCGATTATGCTCGCGTCATGGCTACGGCGACGCAACCCGAAGCCAAACCACTGAACGACGCCGCGAAGGAACTGCTCGAATCATTCTGGAAGTTCCGCGTGGATGATCCCGAAAAGGTTAAGCTGGCGGGATACATCAACAGCTTCAAGGCCGATCCGAGCGCGGCCGGCCCGGCGATCCCGGTCAAGGCTGAAACTCCCGACACGCCGGCGCCTGATGCGCCATCGGCCGCCAGTGCCGGCACCAGGCTGGCTCCAGGTCAGGCGTCAGCTCCGGGCACCGCTGAGGCTGGGACTTCAAGCGGAAAGGCCTCCCCTGCAAAAGGCAAGGCGCGATCGACGCGCAGGAAACCCGGTCGCAGAGGATAGTCCTCCACATGTGCCACCTGGGCAGGCCTTTGATCAGAAGCGCCAGGAAGCGCCAAATCATGGTAGTCAAATGAAAGCCAGCCCTCAGTCCTGAGTGCTGGCTTTCGTTATCTTATCGAAACTGATAGAAACTGGCAGGAGCGGGAAAATATGCCCGGCGTGACCGAGTGAAGAACGAGTGGACAGAAAATCAAATCGTGGAGACCGCGGTTGAGACGACCGCCACTCGAGATGATGCGGGACTGGAAGAGACCTCCGCGACCGATGCCAATTTCGAACGGATGCTTTCTCAACTCGAGGCAGAGATCGGCTACGAATTCCGTAATCGCGATCTGCTGCGCCGAGCCGTAACACACCGATCATACGCCAATGAACAGCCTGATCCGCGCCCGATGCATAACGAGGCGCTCGAGTTTCTCGGCGATGCCGTTCTCGAATTCCTGATCAGTGCCTGGCTGCTCGAAAAATTCCCGAATGACACCGAAGGGACGCTTTCGAAGATGCGAGCCTATGCCGTGAGCGCCGTCAACCTTCAGAAACATGCCGCGCGACTTAACCTTGGGGAATATCTGCTGCTCAATCGTGGCGAGGAGAAGACGGGGGGGCGAAACAAGATGGCGCTTCAGGTTGACGCCTATGAAGCACTGATTGCGGCCATCTATCTGGACAGCGGAATTAGGAACGCTCGAAAATTCGTGCGACAGGAGTTCACTTCGACATTCGCGGAATTCGATCCCGACGACATGACCAGCATGGACTACAAGACGGCGCTTCAGGAAAGGTTGCAGTCGATGGGCATGCCGACGCCGCAATATGCGATCGTTGAAAGCCTCGGCCCGGATCATCGACGCGTCTTCCAGATCGAGCTGCGGGTCAGCGGCAAGTGTCTTTCAACCGGTGAGGGAACAACCATCAAAGGCGCGCACCAGAATGCCGCTCGCGCGGCTCTCGATAATCTTGAGCAGAGAATTGAAAACCTGAAACGCAACCGGCGGGCTGAAGTCGAATCTACTGACGACTCCGGCTCCCTGAATAAATGAGCAATCGGTGAGATGAAGGCAGAGCTGGCAGAAAGAAAATACACCGACACGCTCATTGCCTCTTGCCTCTTCCTGATCGTATTCACGATATACCTGCGCTCCAATCCGGATTCCGGAGCCACCTATGATTACACACTGCGCATCGCTGAAGCGCTGCTCGACGGCCGGCTCGGGCTGATCGACCCGCCGCCAGGGTGGCTCAACGAGATGATTCCGCTCAATGGGCGGTACTATTCTGCATTTCCGCTCGGCAGTGTGCTGACGATGCTGCCGCTGGCTCTGCTCAGAAAAGCAAACGTCCTGGCATCATTCCCTGGCACTCTGATCGCTGCGTTTCAGGCCGGCGCGGCGGCGGTTCTTTTCTTTCTGATCGCCGGAAGCTATACGCGCAACCTGCCGCGCAGAATCTCCTTGACCATCTTCCCGCTTTTCGGAACGTGGATGTGGGCGAACCTGGCGTTCGGCGGAGCATGGCACCTGGCGCTCGGCTTCGCTCTGCTCGGCCAGATCGGCGCTCTCTATTTCATCATCGTCAAAAAGAATCCGATGCTCTCCGGCGCCTGCTTTGCGCTCGCCTTCGGCAACCGGACCGAGACTCTGCTGCTTGCGCCGCTCTTCCTGTACCTGCTCACACGCGGCGACGAGACTGGAGCGGACCGCTGGCAGGCCGTCGATCGGTTCATCGCAATTCCCGTCGGACTCGGCGTCTCGACACTGCTCTACAACTATTTGCGTTTCGATTCCATGCTCGATTTCGGATACTCCAGAATCCCCGGAGTGCTCGATGAGCCCTGGTACCGACACGGAATATTCTCCGTCCATGCGATTCCTGGAAACATGAAGGCCATGCTGTTCGAATCATGGAAGTGGAGAGAGACTTTCCCGTACCTCGTTCCGAATGGGTTCGGCGGGTCGATTTTCCTGCAAAGTCCTTTTCTCATCTATCTCTTTGGCCGTGGAGCCCGCGATCGCGCTATCAAACTACTGGCGTGGCTGGCAATTGCAATCCTGACGCTGGTCCTTTGGCTGCACGGCAATCCCGGCGGATGGCAGGTCTCTTATCGATATGCAATCGAGCTTTTGCCCTGGATCGTCCTGATCCTGCTCGAAACCCGTCCCGATAAAGTGAAGCCCACCGAATGGATCATTCTGTTCGTCTCGATCACGATCAACGCGTGGGCGACTTACTGGTTTCTATGGTCAGGAAGAGGGCAGTAGGCAGTAGAAAGTAAAAAGTAAAAAGTAGAAAGGCACTTGACTTGAAGCGACTGAATGCCCACTGCCACTGCCACTTCCCACTCCTACTGCCTACTGCCCACTGCCCACTGCCACCCTGCCCCAGCGCAACTGCCACTGCCAACCCAACTATTTCCTCTCATACACGACCTTGCCGTCGAAGATGGTCAGGACAACCTTGACCTTATCGATCGCGGTTGGATCGATTGAAAAGATATCATCGGAGAGAACGACCATATCGGCCAGCTTTCCCTTCTCGATAGAACCCTTAATCTTCTCATCGAACGAAGCGTAAGCCGACCCGAGGGTGAAAGCCCTGACGGCCTCGGCGACGGTTATCTTCTGTTCCGGCACCCAGCCTTCGGGATGTTTTCCGTCGAGCGTGCGGCGGGTGACGGCGGCGTAAATGCCCATGAGCGGCTCCATCGGTGCAACGTACCAGTCCGAACCGAAAGCGAGCACAGCGCCTGCGTCGATCAGGGAACGAAATGCGTATGTTCCCCTGGCGCGTTCAGGACCGATGCGGTTTTCGGCCCAGCGTCCGTCGTCGATCGCATGATATGGCTGCATCGATGCGATCACCCTCTGGGAAGCGAATCGCCTGATCTCTTCCATTCGCAGGTGCTGCGCGTGTTCGATTCGAAAACGGCGGTCGCGGTCTCCGTTGAGTCTGGCGGCCTCGGCGAACTGATCGAGGATGATGCGATTGGCCTTGTCGCCGATGGCATGGACAGCGATCTGCAGGCCGGCCTTGTCCGCTCCCACGATGTTGTCGAGCATCCTGCTTTCCGGAAACATCTCGTCGCTCGGCAAACCCGATGTCTTCGGATCGTCGACGTACGGTTCAAAGAAGAGCGCGGTCGTCGAACCGAGAGACCCGTCGGCAAAGCCCTTCAGACCGCCGATCTTCAGCTTTTCGTTTCCAAATCCGACGCGGACGCCTACTGCTGCAAGTCGTTCCCATTGGGAGAGCGGCTGATGGCCCGAGATGCGGACCGTCAATTTCCCCTCCCGTAGAAGCTTCTGGTAAACGGGCAGGAGCGAGGGCGATGCCGACATGTCCTGCACACTGGTGACGCCGTTTTCGCCGGCGTAGCGCATGGCGGCACTGATCGCCTCGGCCATCTCGTCATCAGCCGGTGGCGGAATGACCTTGTAAACCAGACCCATGGCAGCATCCTTGAGGACACCCGTCGGTTCACCGCTCTGATCGCGGACGATCGCTCCGCCCGGCGGATCCTGCGTGCTGCGCGTGATGCCGGCCAGTTTCATCGCAAGCGAGTTGGCGAGCGCCATGTGGCCGTCCAGGCGATTGATAAAAACCGGGTTCTCAGGCGTGAGAGCATCGATCAACTGCCTGGTCGGCAGGCGCGCCGGCGTCCAGTTTTCATGATCCCAATTTCCGTTGAGGACCCAGCGTCCCTTCTGAAGTTTCGCTGCAAACTCACCGATGAGCCGGCTGAACTCCGCTTCGGTCCTGGCATTACGCAACTGAACTCCGGCCAATCCCTGACCGCCATCCAGAAAATGGACATGTGAATCGTTGAATCCTGGAACAACGCGACGCCCACGCAGATCGATGATCCGTGTTTGAGGCCCCGCCAGCGCCTGTATCTCGTTGCTGCCGCCGATGGCAATGATGCGACCATCGAGAACGGCAACGGCTTCCGCTTCGGGCTGTGTATCATTGACCGTCGTGATTCTGCCGTTAACGGCAATCAAATCCGCACTGATCATTGTCGTCACCTGTCCGCAAGAGACTATCAATAAAACCGTCGCCATCAACACCGTCAGCCTGATCATCATGCCGGCCCCTTTTAAGTTGTTGTTTTTGTTTTAAAATTAACGACAGTGGCGAAAGTCGGGTCTTCGACCTGTATCGTCGTATGGGCAAGTCCAAACTGCGATGCAAGCAGTTCGCGAAGTTCACGCAGAATTCGATAACTCTCCCTGGGATCATCGATCACTACATGCGCCGTCAGCGAATGCCTGCCGGAGGTTATCGTCCAGATATGCAGATCGTGTACGGCACGCACTCCATCGACACCGTGTATGGCTTCTTCAACCTTATGAACATCGATGTGCGACGGTGTACCCTCAAGCAGAACATTGACCGCATCCGCAACCAGGCGCCATGCATTGACGATGATCAGGACGCTGATCAGGACGCTGAAAGCAGGATCGGCCCAACGCCAGTCGCGCCACAGGATCAATGCCCCGGCGGCGATCGCGGCTACTGAACCGAGCAGATCGCCCAGCACGTGCAGGAATGCTCCACGGATGTTGAGGCTCTCCTTCTCTGCCCGCGAGAGCAGATAAGCCGCAATCAGATTTACCGCCAGACCTCCCGTTGAAACCCAGAGCAGCATCTTCCCATCGACGACCTCGGGAGCGCTTAGCCTGTGGTACGCTTCGACCAGGATGACAAGCGAAAGAGCGATCAGTGTCACGCCGTTGACAAGTGCAGCCAGTATTTCGATCCGATAAAATCCGTATGTTTTTCTGGTCGTGGCGGGCCGGACTGCGAAACGCATGGCCAGAAACGATAGCGCGAGCGCCGCGACGTCGGTAAACATATGGCCCGCGTCGGAGATAAGCGCCAGACTGTTGGCAAGAAATCCGCCGATCACCTCGGCGATCATGTACAGGAAGGTCAGAACCAGGACGGTCGCCAGTAACCGCTGAGACAGGCCGCGGGACTGATCATGTCCTGCGATTGGGTGAAGATGCGCCTTATCGTCATTATGTTGAGCGTGGTCGTGTCTGTGGTGGATCATCGTATGCTTACAATTTCCTGTAATAACGCTCACCAGCGCAGCCGCGACAAAGCGTGCGGCCTTCTTTGATCACTTCACGCCGGTCATTGATCCCCTCGCCGCAATCCTCGCAGTTGATGCGCGACAGCGGGTGGCCTGGGCGATCCTCATCGGGCAGATTGACGCTCACCGGATACCAGCGGAAGAGCTGATCGTCGGGCAGGGTTTTGTAGGCTTCCAGCTGTTGCTCTTTCTTCGTCGGCAGATGACCGAAAGATGCGGCGGCGAGATCGCGTGAAGATTCAAGGGCGATCACCCTCACGGCCCGGCCGGTCTCGGTGTTTAAAAATGTCGCCGCCAGTTTGCCGAAATCGCGAAACTTCAATGTCCGTCTGCCCAGCCTGCAACCAGTCACAGTGTTGATCGCATCCGCGGCACAGCGATCGATCTCGACGAAGACGATGAGCCGCTTTCCAGCCTTCGGTTCATCGATCTCGACCTCCAGGCAACCGAGCATAGCCATCCGCACGCCCAGCACCTGCCCCGGACACATATGACCATGATTCATTTCGGCTTCACTCAGGTATTCCGCCAGCGTCTTCATCGAATGTCCTTTCAATACAATAGATACGGAGCCCGCATTTGTGCGAACGCCGACTCATCCGAGGCCCATGAATCGGCGATCTCACGGACCGATGCGCCACTTTCGATCTGCCGGCGCAGCTCATCACCTCCGGCGATGACATCAAAAGGCAGACGATCGTGAACATACTCGTACGGCGGGTCCTGCCAGCCGAACTCGTTCCCATAAAGATCATGAAACGCCTTGATCAGCGCTATTCCGGTGATGACCGGTCGAAATACCTCGCGATCAGTCACATGAATCTGCACACCGTGGCACAGACGGCCGGCATGCTTCTGGAATGTCGGTAAAAAACTATGGGGACGAAAATAAACGCCCGGCAACCCCAGTCCGTTTAGATGCTCCGCTACTTCATGCGAACCGGCATATGGCGCTCCGTTAAACTCGAACGGCCGCGTGGTGCCTCTCCCCTCACTCAATTTTGTGCCCTCGACATAGACTGTACCTGGATACACGATGGCTGTCTCCAGGGTCGGCATATTCGGCGACGGGATCACCCACGGAGCATCCGTCTCATCAAACCAAATGTTACGCCTGTAACCCTGCATCGGAATCACTTCCAGTTCACAGCCGATGCCAAACTCCTTGTTGAACATCAGCGCCAGCTCCGCGATCGTCATTCCATGCCGCATCGGAATCGGATACATACCGACAAAGGACTCATTTCCGGGCGCCAGCAGACTGCCCTCAATCTTATGACACGCGATCGGATTCGGCCGATCGAGCACGATCATTCGCTTGCCATGCTCCCGAGCCGCCTCCATCGCCAGGGCCATCGTGTAAACGAATGTATAAACACGTGTTCCAACATCCTGGATATCGAAAACAAGCAGGTCCACTCGATCGAGCATCTCGGCCGTTGGCTTTCTGACAGCCCCATAGAGCGAAAATGCAGCGACGCCAGTCCGCGGGTCCTTAAATCCTTCCCATTCGACCATATTGTCCTGGGTTTCGCCGCGAATCCCGTGCTGTGGCCCGTAAAGCGCCGTCAATTCTATTTCACCATGTGACGAAAAGAGATCCGCAGCATGACGAAATCGGCCGTCGACAGTCGATGGATTACAGATAAGCCCGACTCGATCCCCTTTGAGCGTACCCGTTCGTTGCGCCAACAGAACTTCCAGACCAAGGGTAACCTGATTCATCTATCTTCTTTCCCCGTATCATTAATTAACGATTCCTCTGAAGGACATCTCTCACCTCTTCATCCAGCATTCCAGACCAGAAAAGCAAAACCGCCAATGACTATGATCAGCGCAATGATAAACAGTCCGATCATTAATCCTATCGTCAGGAAATGGCGTTCTACAAATGATCGATTTTCGGTCGTCTCACCCTCTTTCTGGATCGTACGCCATTTCTCACTCATCTTTTCTATGGATGAAGGATACGAGGTTCCACCTTCAAGTGGCTCTCCGGTCCCCTCTTCACGGCTCATTTGCCCGGTTTTTTTCCGAAATTCTTCCATATTGAGGAGTATCGTGAAATCGCCGATCACTGTCAACTCTATATTTTTGAACTAGTTGCGAAAATCCAGCCAGGTTTCTAAAAAAACTGGTCATTTGTTGGAACTTTTATTTCATTGCGGCGTGTATGTGTTCAAAGACGGTGATCAAGTCAGTGAGTATTGTGAGGGTACTCGATGACGCCAAAAATGATCACCAGCATCCTTCCATAAGAAGTTCGCATATAAGAGCTTAGCGGTGAGTGAGGCACCGCTAAGCTCTTCGAATTTTTAGCACCACCTTTTTTGAGAATAGTTTCCAGTGGAAAAAGTTACCAGTTTCCAGTAAAAACGCTCACAGTTATCATATGGTTGTTTGTTCAACAACTTTTCCGCTGAACTCTATCAACTTGATACTTTCCTGGAAACTGGAAACTTCTTCCACTGGAAACTATCCTCTTCCAAGCAGTAAAAATAAATTCCATAAAAAATATGAAATGACTGGAACTTTCCCTGAGCTGGGGCGTGTATGTGTGCAAGAAAGGTGATCGAAGCAAGGTTGAAACACCAGGCACGATGCTTCAGGATGGAGTGAGGCCATTCTGGAACTGGAAGATCACCAGACGTTTTGTATAAGTATCGCATCAAAAAGGCTCAAAAGTGTGTGAGGCGCTTTTGAGCCTCTCTCCTTTTCAGGGACTCTTTTTTCTACCAATTCCCCTCCATCTTCCAAATTTCCACAAAAATATCCAATTCCTTGAGTTTTAATTTTTTAATTAATCAGCTCTGACCTATACTTCGTGAGTAAATTAAAAGAATTGAATGGATGAAAATTTCTAACATCCACCCACAAGGAAGACGAAAGCCCCTTAGCTGAAAAACAAGACAGTTTGAATATCGAACGGAGGAGACCACATGCTGGGATGTCGGGCATTGGGCGCATTTCTGACGGTATTATTTTTATTGCTGGCTATTAATGCGAACGGGCAATCGGCCGGAACCGCTGCCAGGCTTGGTATCTTCGCGCAAACTACTAAGGATAAAGGGCTTACTCCGATAGTAAGCAATGAGCGCGAGCGTCAAAAGTGGGAGGAGATAGAGGAGCTGATTTTCCTGGATGACAATGATGGGCAGCCGATTCATCCGACGTTGAGGTGGTTGTGGCAATGGCTGGACACAAGCGGGCACATGGTTTTCGTAGATATACGTCATAAAAGGGGCGATTTGAACCTGGCAGGAAGTTTTTCAATTGAAAAATTTGACCCGCGCGGAGCAAGGCACATATGTGTCATCAGGTTAAACCTGAACAATATCGACCTGGCGAATGTAGGCCAGGAGAACAAGCTCAAAAATGGGCTGATTCCCTTTGAAGGATTGGGAAAGACAGAGAGGTATGTCGAAGTCCTGGGACATGAAATGTCACATGCTGTACACATACTGAGCGACCATGAGCTGTCGAATTCAGTTATCCACCTGGTCAACAGGACAAATGAGATTCTGCTCGACAAAAACCGCCAGCAACAACTGGATCAGATCGAACCCGAATTCCGCAAGCGGCTGTCAAAACGTGACGATTTATTAAAGATCCTCGAATCGAAGGCCGCTGACATGGAGAAAGTAGTCTGGCACGAACTCTTCAACGGCCTCGAGCGCCGGGAAAAGACATCAGCAGTCGGCGACAAGTAAGAGAAATTTCAAAGATTACTAATCTGCTAACTAAATTTTCGGGCATTGAAGTCCGGAAGAAATTAATCGCAAAGACCGCAAAGGGGCAAAGAATTAATCGCAGAGGCCGCGAAGAAGCGCAAAGAATTTAATCGCAAAGGCCGCAAAGGGGCAAAGATATACAGGGAAGATCAGTATTCGAATTATATCCAATGGACAATAATCCGGATATTCATATCACCAGAAAATCTTTGCTCCTTTGCGGCCTCTGCGATTAATTCTTTGCCCCTTTGCGGTCTTTGCGATTAATTTCTTCCGGACTTCAATGCCCGAAAATTTAGTTAGCAGATTAGTAATTACTATACCGGAAGAAAATAGAAGGTGATGCCAAGAATGGCATAGACTGCCAGCAAAAGGACGCCCTCCATCCAGTTGGACTCCCCATCCTGAGAGATAAGCGCGACGACGGCCACGGAAACGGCGATCGTAATCACTTCAAGCGGCGTAAAAAGCAGGTTCATCGGTGTGCCGAAAAGGTAACTGGCGAAGACCAGAACCGGCGCGACGAATAATGCGACCTGCATGCTCGAACCGATGGCAATGTTCAAAGCCAGATCCATCTTGTTCTTGAGAGCTACGAGCACAGCCGTCGAATGTTCGGCAGCATTGCCGATGATGGCGACCAGAATCACTCCGACGAAGACCTCGGTCAATCCCAGCGCCTTTGAGGCCTCATCGACAGCCCCGACCAAAAATTCACTCATCAAAGCAACCAGGGAGGTCGCGATCAGCAGGACTGTGATCGATTTGCCGCGGCTCCACGAATGTGTCCCGATGGCCTCCTGCTCGTCTTTCTCATCGACTCCGCCGGTGTAGAGGTGCGAATGGGTCCTGAGCGTGAAGACCAGGCTCAGGACGTAAGTTATAAAAAGAACGATGGCGATTTCGAGGCTCAGGTCCTGTTCGCGAACGTTCGGCTTTCCCACAACCAGGTAGTGAAAAACCGCCGGCATAAGCAGTCCGATGGCTGATAATCCGAGCATGGTCGATCCGAGCGTGGCCGCCGTCTTGTTGAAAATCTGACGGGGATATTTGAGCCCGCCGAGCAGCACACTCAGCCCCAGTACGAGCAGGATGTTTCCGATGATCGACCCGGTGATCGAGGCCTTGACGACATCGAAAAGGCCTTTGCGCATCGCCATCAGCGCAATAATCAGTTCCGCAGCATTACCGAATGTAGCGTTGAGCAATCCACCTACGCCCTGGCCCAGCTTCTCTGCCAGATGCTCAGTGGCGCGTCCCATCCAGCCCGCCAGCGGAATGATCGACAAAGACGAGACCACGAAGATCGCGATCGAATTGGCATGCATCAGTTCCAGCACGACTGCGATAGGAACGAAGATGAGCAGCCAGTTCAGCAGGTTTTCAGGTGCGAACAGTTTTTTGAGCATAAGCCTCTTGGATGATGGTTCAAGCCTGTTTGATTTACATGGTGAAGCGGCGATTATAGAAATCCTGCGAAATGAAGTAAACCTGTCCGGGTCATATTGATCAATGTCGTGAAATAAAGCTGGAACCGACTCTCTGCTTTCAAGCCCGTCGATTGTTTGCTAATCTGGGCTTTAAAGTTTCCCCATAAGCCGATCCTTCAAACATTGTCAGGAAGTCGAAAGGAGCCAATATGCAGAAATTTTCGAGCCCGGTCATGGGATCCGCCCGTTTAGCCGTCCGCATGGCGCTGGTCATGTTCGTGATGTTTTCTCTGACGGGTTCATTTATTTCAGCCGATGCGCAGACCACCAAAAAGAAGCGGTCGACGACGACAAAAAAGTCGACAGTCCGGCGTGCGACGGTCATTCCCAGGGGGACGGATATGCGCATCCGACTGGATGACGAGATCGACACCAGGGATTCGAAGGATGGCGACACTTTCACAGCCGTCGTTATGAATCCTGATAAATACGCCAATGCAACGGTTGAGGGGCACATTTCACGCATCGACAAATCCGGAAAGTTGAAAGGACAGACCGAACTGGTTCTGACCTTTGACAGGATTCGACTGAGTAACGGCGAGAATCTCAATTTCGCGGCCCAGGTCGTCGAAATTTATGGTGAGGACGCGGGCAAGGTCGATGAAGAAGGAAACGTCACCAGCGGGAGCAAGGGCAAGGAGACTGCGGTTGCAACCGGCGGCGGCGCGGCGCTCGGTGCTGTCATCGGAGCTATTGCCGGCGGCGGCAAGGGAGCGGCCATCGGTGCGGCAGTTGGAGCTGCGGCCGGCGCCGGGGGCTCTTACATCCGCGGCAGCAAAAAAGTAAAACTTGAAGCGGGCACTGAACTTCTGATCCGCACAACCAGATAACCACTCGCCTAGATGAACCTCGAAAGATATTCCCGCCAGATTCTCTATCCGGGTATCGGCAAGGAGGGCCAGCAGAAACTGGAACTGAGTCACGTCGTCGTCATCGGATGCGGCGCGCTCGGCAGCCTCCATGCCGAGATGTTGTCGAGAGCCGGAGTCGGACGGCTGCGACTGATCGATCGCGATTTCATCGAGGAATCGAATCTGCAGCGTCAGATCATGTTCGAAGAACGGCATGTCGCTGAACGACTGCCCAAGGCGGTGGCCGCCGCTGAACGCATCCAGCGCATCAACTCAGCTGTCGCTGTCGAACCCGTCGTCAAAGACGTCAACTACTCGAACATCGAGGGATTGATCCGCGACGCCGATCTGGTGATTGACGGGACGGATAACTTTGAAGTCCGTTATCTGATCAATGATGCGGCGGTCAAATTGAACATCCCATGGGTATACGGTGCCGTGGTTGGAGCATACGGCGTCCAAATGACGATTCTGCCCCGCGTGACACCCTGCCTGCGCTGCGTATTTCCTGAAATGCCGGCTCCCGGAACCTCTCCCACATGCGATACTGCCGGAGTCATCCTGCCGGCGATCGCTGTCATTTCGGCATATCAGGTGACCGAAGCGATGAAGATTCTGACCGGGAAAACCAGCCAGTTGCACGGCTCACTCATCCAGATCGACATGTGGGAGAACCGCTTTTCGCGCCTCAGGATAGACGGATTGCGCGCGCAATCGGACTGCCGAACATGCGTGCAAGGCAGCTATGACGCGCTCGACGCGTCCGGCGGGCAGTTGGTGACGACGCTCTGCGGGCGAAACGCGGTGCAGATCACTCCGGCGCCGGGGGCTCAGATCGATTTCGCCGATCTTGCATCGCAACTGCATGGATTGGGCGAAGTGAGTTACAATCGCTATTTATTGAAGTTCCGGATAGGCGATCAGGAGATCACTGTCTTTCCCGATGCTCGGAGCATCATCAAAGGCACGGATGATCCTAACCTTGCTCGCTCGCTCTATGCCCGTTTTATCGGCGCCTGAGCCCTGCACGGAACACTTTCGGAAAAGCCCTGGGAAGGATTTTTAGCCGACATGGCAACGCATCAGATAATCGTCCCCGCATCCACGTCGAACCTGGGAGCGAGTTTCGACACTTGCGGACTTGCGCTTTCGCTCTATCTTCGGGTCGAAGTCGAACCGTTGCCCGGGCGCTTCGAGATCACAGCGACCGGTGAAGGCGCCGACAGGGTGCCGTTGGATGAATCGAATCTGATTATCAGAGCTGCGCGATATGTCGCCGCGGAACGCAAGATTCCCCTGACTGGCGCGCGACTGAGAGTCGACAGCCAGATCCCGCTCTCTCGCGGGCTGGGAAGCAGCAGTTCGGCGATCATCGCCGGAATATCGATCTTTGAGGCCCTGACCGGCAACCGGCTCGATCAGGATGAATTCTTCAACTATGCACTCCATTTCGAGGGGCACGGAGACAATCTGGCCCCGAGCACGCTCGGCGGTATGGTCGTCGCTGTGGTCAGGGAGTATGTCGATTTTTCGGGCACCGATCGGCAATCGCTGCTGGCTGTCAAGCGCCCGTGGCCGGAAGAAGTGCGAGTGGTCATCTGCGTGCCCGATTTCGAGCTCGAAACTTCTCGCATGCGGGCGATCCTGCCGCAGATGGTGACGCGTCATGACGCGATCTACAATGTTCAGCGAGCGGCACTGCTGCAGGCTGCGCTGGCCGAACGACGATTCGACATGCTCAGCGAGGCGCTTCGCGACCGGCTGCACCAGCCTTACCGCGCGCCTCTCGCGCCCGGGCTGAGCGAGGTTCTCAAATTGAATGACGAGACCGGAAAGTATCCCGGTCTGCTAGGCGCGGCGATCAGCGGCGCCGGCTCGACGATGATCGCATTCGTGACCGCCAACGGCGACCGGATCGGCCGTGAGATGGTCGAACGGTTAAACGCTGCCGGAGTCCAGGCCCGCGCCATGGAAGTCGCCGTCGACAATCGCGGCCGCGTCATCGAATAGAAAATTATGACTTCAATCACGAAAATTCCGGCCGGCGTGCAGTATTTCTTTGATGATGAGGTGAGGCTCCGCCGGTCAATCGAACAAAAGGCCATGAAGGTCTTTTCAGGCTGGTCTTATGACGAGATCATCCTGCCGATGTTCGATTATCAGGAATTGTTCGCACGCGGAATGGGCGAGCAGAAGGCGTCACACACGTACCGCTTCGTCGACAGAGAGGGAGCATTGCTGGCGCTTCGCCCCGAGTTGACTTCGCTTGTCGCCCGAACGGTTGCAACACGCTTCAAGACCAAACCGCGCCCGATCCGCCTGAGCTACTCGGGCGAGGTCTTCCGGTACGACGATCCGGCCGAACGAGCGGTTCGAGAATTTCATCAGATCGGGATCGAGCATATCGGCGAGCCGGGCATCGTCGCCGATATCGAGGTGCTGCTGGTGGCGAGTGAAGTCCTGACGACACTCGGCCTTCGCGATTTCAGAATCGCGCTCTCCCACGTCGATTTCTTCAACGGGGTGGCGGCTTTTCTCAAACTCAGAAAAAAAGAGCGAGCCCTCCTGCGTTCCCTCATCGATCGCCGAAACAGCCATGCGCTGGCGGACTTTCTCGAACAGGTGGCTCCGCAGGTCGAGCCGGATCGCCGTGTCGGATTCTGCCGGCTGACGCAGACGGCGGGCAAAGAGGACGCCATCGAACACGCCAACCAGATCATAATCAACGATCGTTCTCGCGCGGCGGTTGACCATCTGGCCCGCATCTATTCGACCTTGACGGCGCTCGGACTACGCGACAACTTCGATATCGACCTCGGCGATACCGGTAGTCAGAAATATTATACCGGCCTCGTCTTCAAGGTCTTTGTTCCCGAATGGGGCGTCGAGATCGGCAGCGGCGGACGATACGATGAACTGATCGGAAGTTTCGGAATGCCGGAGGCTGCCGTTGGCTTCTCGTTCTCACTGGATGGAATCGCCGGCGCCCTGGCGGGATCGGCGCGTCCCGATGCATCGAACAGCTCCCCGACAGCCCACCAAATAAACTGCGCAGCCGATCTGGCGACGGCATTCGGGGATGCCCTGGAGAAAAGGGCCGAAGAGAAACGGGTGAAAATCAGTGCGCGGTAACGAGAAGACAAATAACGGATTGACGATCGCGCTCTCGAAAGGGCGCATGCAGGACGACGCGCTCGAGATCTTCGGCCGGGCCGGGATCGCGGTCGATGAAGCGGACCTTCATTCACGAAGATTGCTTGTCAAATCGGCCGATCAACGATTCAATTTCATCTTCGTCAAACCATCGGACGTTCCGACCTATGTCGAATACGGCGTCGCCGATGTCGGAGTTTGCGGGCTCGACGTGCTCATGGAATCGCGCGCTGATGTGCATGAGCCGCTTGATCTGCTGATCGGCCGGTGCAGTATTGCCGTCGCAGGGCGGCGAGAGGTCGTCGGCCAGGACTATAACCTGCTGGCGACCGTTCGTGTCGCGACCAAATATCCGCGGATCGCGACCGCATATTTCCAGGAGCGCGGAATCCCGATCGAAGTCGTCACTCTATCAGGCTCCGTCGAACTGGCGCCGGTGCTGGGCCTCTCCGACCGCATCGTCGATCTGGTCGAAACCGGCAGAACGCTCAAGGAGAACGGGCTCGAAGTGATCGACATCATCACCGAATCGACGGCCCGCCTGATCGTCAATCGGGCCAGCTTCCATCTGAAACGGGCCATCGTCCGCGATCTGGTCAATGAACTGACGAAAGTGCTGTAATAGTTTCCAGTAAGAAGAAGTTTCCAGTTTCAAGTTGAAACTGGAAACTTCTTCTTACTGGAAACTTCCTCAAACTGGAAACTTCTTCAAAGACGGGGATTGTGAAAAGCAATGATCGAGATCATCAAGCTGGACGTGACACAACTTGACCGGGCGGAAAAGCTTCAGAATATTCTGGGCAGGCATGCCGGTCTGAATGCAGGGATCATGACGCGTGTCGAAGCGATCGTCCGCGACGTGACACTGCGCGGCGACACGGCGCTGCTCGATTACACTGTGCAATTCGATCAGATAACGCTGACTCCGCGAACCATGCGGGCAAGCCGTGAAACGATCGAGGCCCTGGCGGCTCAGGTCGATCCCGAGCTGATAGCTGCCATGCGCGAGGCCATCGCGAACATTCGTTATTATCATGAAAAGCAGATGACGCTTGACTGGGAGATCGAGGTGGCCAACGGCGTCAGGCTTGGGCAGCGAATACGCCCGCTGCAGATCGTCGGGCTTTACGTTCCCGGCGGAAGCGCCGCCTATCCGTCGACGGTAATGATGAATGCGATCCCGGCTCAGGTGGCCGGTGTCGACCGGATCGTCGTCGTCACTCCGCCGTCGCAATTCGCTCAGAATCCCATGGTCGCCGCCGTCCTGCGCGAACTCGAACTATTTGAAGTATACCTGGTCGGAGGCGCGCAGGCGGTCGCGGCGCTGGCCTGCGGGACCGAATCGATTCCACGTGTCGACAAGATCGTCGGCCCCGGCAATCAGTACGTTGCAGCGGCCAAGAAACTGGTCTACGGCGCAGTCGATATCGATTCAATCGCCGGCCCGAGCGAGATCGTAGTCGTAGCAGACGATTCGGCGCGGCCGGATTTCATCGCCGCAGATCTGCTCTCTCAGGCTGAGCATTCCGAGGACGCCGCCGCAATTTTAATCACCACCAGCGAGGAACTGGCAAACGCCGTTCGCGATCAGGTCATTATTCAGACCGGGAAACTTTCGAGAAGAAAGATCATCGAACGATCATTGGCGGATTTTGGCGCTCTGATTATCGTTAATACGCTGGATGAGGCGTGCGAGCTGGTCAACCGGCTGGCGCCCGAACACGTCGAGGTCATGACGGTTGACAGCGAGGCGACCGCCGCCAAAATCAGGAATGCCGGAGCCATCTTCATCGGCCCGTACTCACCCGAAACGGTCGGGGATTATTTCGCCGGCACCAATCATGTCCTGCCAACCGGCGGCACGGCCAGATTCTCATCGGCGCTTGGCGTCTACGATTTCCTCAAACGCACCAGCATCGTCAGGTATACGCGCGAGGAACTGATGCGAACCGCCGCTTCGATCGAACGACTGGCCCTGGCTGAAGGCTTCGACGCACACGCCCGCGCGGCCACGATTCGTTATGAATAACTTCAGGATTTTTTGAAGACGCAAATGAGGGAGAAGAGACAGGGAATGATTTCACCGCTCGACAAGATCAAGGCGCAGGTTCGTGAAATCTCCGCATACACGCTCGCTCCGATCGAAACCCGGATCAAGATCAATCAGAACGAAAATCCGTTCGGCATGCCGGCAGAGATCAAGGATGAAGTGCTGCGCCGGGCGGCTGAGATCGACTGGGCGCGTTATCCGGATTTCGTTCCGACTGAGCTGCTCGAAAGGCTGGCCGAGCATACCGGCTGGCGCGCCGATGGAGTCATGGCCGGCAACGGATCCAACGAGATGATTCAGTCGGTCGTCAACGCCGTAGTCGAGAAAGGAGTGCGAGTTGCCCTGCCCGAACCGACGTTTTCAGTCTACCAGCAGGTTGTCCGCGTGGCCGGCGGCGAAATCGTCCCCGTCCCGCTCAACCCCGAGCTGACTTTCAACATTCCGCGTCTGGCCAGCAAGATCGTGACCAGCAAAGCGAATCTCGCGATCATCTGCTCGCCGAACAATCCGACTGGATGCACGATCTCGAAGCGGGATCTGGTCTCGTTGCTGCGCAGCTCCGAAGGACTGATCGTCGTCGATCAGGCATATCAAGAGTTCGGCGGTGAGGATTTCGTTCCGCTGCTCAAGGATCATCAAAACCTGGTCATCCTGCGGACGTTTTCGAAGGCCATGGCCATGGGCGGCCTGCGCGTAGGATACTGCCTCGCCTCGCCCGAGCTGATACGTGAATTTTCAAAAGCCAAAATGCCATACAGCCTCAACTTCTTTTCGATGCTTGCGGCTCAGGTCGCACTGGATAATATGGATCTGCTGCAACCGCTGATTGAACGGATTATGACCGAACGCACCCGGCTCTTTTCGGCACTGCAGGAGATCGAGGGTCTGACCCTTTTTCAATCGGCGGCCAACTTCTTCATCGCTCGAAGCGCGATCCCCGTCAAAACTGTCTTCGACGAACTGGTCAGTCACGATATTCTTGTCAGGGATGTGAGCAAGGCTCCGCTGCTTGACGATTGCCTGCGCATCAGTGTCGGAACTCCTCATGAAAACGATCGGCTGATCGATGCCCTGCGCGGGATATTCCAGAGGGAAATGCAATGAATCGCATCGCGGAGATAAAACGTAAAACTAGGGAGACTGACATCGAGCTCCGCCTCTCGCTGGACGGCAGTGGACTTGGCAAGATCGATACCGGAATCCCCTTTCTCGATCACATGCTCGAACTTTTCGCCCGGCACGGGCTGTTCGATCTCGAAGTCAGCTGCCGGGGCGACCTGCAGATCGATGACCATCACTCGGTCGAGGACATCGCAATCTGCCTCGGACAGGCATTCTCACAAGCCTTGGGCGATAAGGTGGGAATCGTCCGGTATGGATCAGCCTATGTCCCGATGGACGAAACCCTTGCACGAGCTGTTGTCGATCTGTCCGGGCGATATTTCCTTATTTACAATGTCACCAACACTCGAGACAAGGTCGGAACTTTTTCCGTCGAACTGGCCGAACACTTCTGGCACTCCTTTGCCGAGCATTGCAGATGCAACCTGCATATCGAAGTGCTCTATGGCCGCAATCAGCACCACATCCTGGAAGCCGTCTTCAAATCGACGGCGCGCTCTCTGTCCCAGGCCGTCCGCCTTGATGATCGGATTCAGGGGGTTATGTCGACAAAGGGTACGTTATGAAAGTAGACCGTAAAAAGTAGAAAGTAGAAAGTAGAAAGAAGGGTTTAACAAGAACTATTTACACTCTAGGGTTATGAGCACTTTCTACTTTCTACTTTCTACTTTCTACTTTTTATGGCAATAGCAATCATAGATTACGGCGTCGGCAATCTGCGGAGCGTCGAGAAAGCATTCACCAGTCAGGGGATCGATGCGATCATCACTCGTGATGAAAACGAGCTGCGCAAGGCAGAGAAGTTGGTGTTGCTCGGTGTCGGAGCATTCGGCTATGCCATGGAGAACCTGCGCAAGCTCGGGTTTGACCAACTCGTTCGCGAAGCGGCGGCTTCGGGAAAACCGATCATCGGTCTCTGCGTCGGCTTGCAGATGATGTTTGACGAGGGGCACGAATTTGGAGTGCACAAGGGACTGGGATTGCTGCCCGGCAAGGTTGTGAAATTTCCTGAAGGGGTGCGTGTCCCTCACGTCGGATGGAATCAGGTCGCTTACAGCCACGAAAGCGGCAAACTGCCGATCTTTCGGGACCTGCCAGACCAATCATTCTATTATTTCGTTCATTCCTACTACGTTGAACCCGCTGACGAGAGATGTATCATCGGCGAGACCGATTACGCCCGGACCTTCGCTTCGATCTGCGGACGCGACAACGTGATCGGTGTGCAGTTTCACCCCGAAAAGAGCCAGGCGACGGGCCTGCGCCTGCTCAAAAACTTCGCGGAACTTTAGCCTGGCATGCCGACCGGAGGTCGGAGATCCATTACGCCAAGGCCTCGCGAAGCCGTCTGATCTGATCGGCATGCCCATGAGCATGACCTGCGTAAATCTCGAGCCATTTCTGAGTAGAATACTCTCCGCTTTCAGTATGAGTGCCGCCTCGATTCCAGTCATCATCGGTCATGCGTTCGAGCACCTGGACTGTCGTCGCACGGGCTCCGCGAAAAGCGTCGAGCGCAGGCGCAATTTCCCGATCGTTATAATTAAAGACTGTGGCGTATTGATCCTGATCATAGCCCTGGATAACCGGCATTTCCTCGACGAGCAGTCTTCTCAACCGGAGTGCGCTTGTCATTTCGCTGTCAGCCAGGTGATGAACGATCTCCGCCGCGCTCCATTTTCCGGGAATCGGGTGTGCGGTCAGTGAGCCGGCTGGAAACCCTTCGAGCGCCCGGACGACCTCGTCGTATCCTTCAGCGTACTTATCGATTAATGATCTTCTCTGTTCTGAATCCATAATCTTTACCAACATCCTTTTTTACTTTTTTACTTTCTACTGATTTTGCCACACGTTCAGGGCACACAGTAGCCCGATCGGATCGGTGTTGGCAACTTTTTACTTGAACGATTTCAAGGAATGAGTAGTATTTACGGTGTAATTTGTGTCGATGAATTTCCGGGCTGAATATTCAGTACTCTGGAAACTAAATTTTCTTGTATTCAAGACTGGAAAAAAGTTAAACGCAGAGGCCGCGAAGAGTATTTAATCGAAAGGCCGCAAAGGGGCAAAGATATACAGGAAGATCAGTGTTCGAATTATATCCAGTGGGCGATAATCCGTATATTCAAATCCCTAAATATCTTTGCCTCTTTGCAGCCTTTGCGATTAATTCTTTGCCCCTTTGCGGTCTTTGCGATTAATTTCTTCCGAAGTTAAATGCCCGAAAATTTAGTTTGCAGAATATTCAGTCACTTTTTTAAAATTGTATCGAGAGCAAGCCGGGATAGTTTGCAACCCAAATGGTCGGCTCATAATCCAAGTCTAATCCCAATGATCATCATTCCAGCTATCGACCTGCGCGGCGGGCGATGTGTCAGGCTCACGCAAGGCCAGGCCTCCGCTGAAACCGTCTACTCCGAAAATCCCGTCAAAGTGGCCAAACGTTGGATCGAGGAAGGGGCTGAGATGCTGCACATCGTCAATCTCGATGCGGCTCTCAATCAGGACGACACTGATAATCTGAGAGCCCTCGAAAACATCCTGTACGAGATAAACATCCCGGTGCAGTTCGGCGGTGGAGTCAGAACTCTCGATGATGTACGCCGGCTGGATGAACTCGGCGCCACGCGGATCGTGATCGGGACGACCGCGATCGAAAATCCTTTTCTGCTCTCGCACATCATCGATGAATTCGGGTCGACAATAGTCGTCGGGATCGATGCTCGTGACGGCAAGGTCGCGCTCCGTGGCTGGGAGAAAATGTCGAACCTGGATGCCAAAGAGTTCGCGGTCAAGGTTGCCGATATGGGCATCGAGCGCATCGTCTATACCGACATCGCACGTGATGGAATGCTTTCAGGCATAAATCTCGATGCGACCCGGCAGATAGCCGAGGTGAGCGGTTTGAAGGTGACGGCTTCCGGCGGCGTCGCCTCGGTAGATGATATTTATGCTCTGAGAGACATCGAGGAATCCGGAGTCGATTCAGTCATTATCGGCAAGGCTTTGTATGAAGGAGTCTTCACACTCGAGGATGCACTCGATGCGGCCGGATCGAACGAGGATGATAATTAGACAATCTGACTGGCGCATTGGTCTCAACACGCCATACCATTTCTAAAGCTCTCCCCTCCTGAACACCAGACACACCCACTTAACCCGGCTTGAATTGGGTGGTCGATTCGTGATATCTCATCTGCCTTTTGCAATGACCGCAAACATGTTCTATGTTGTCAGGTATGCCTTCGGGCGGGAATAATGTAGAGCTGGATAGAAAATATGTCTAAATCATTAGTAATCGTAGAATCGCCATCAAAGGCGAAGACCATTAATAAATATCTGGGCAAGGATTTCAAAGTCGTCGCCTCGGTCGGTCACATCATGGATCTGCCGAAAAAGGGGCTGGGTGTGGATGTCGAGAACGACTTCGAGCCGACCTATGAGGTCATGCCCGGCAAGGAGAAGGTCGTTAAGGAGATCAAGGATGCCGCCAAAGACGCCGAGACCATCTATGTCGCGACCGACCCTGATCGAGAGGGCGAGGCGATCGGCCGGCACATCGCCGAAGTGGTCACAAGCGGTCGCGGACAGTCGAAGAAATCTGTTTTCCGGGTGATGTTCAACGAGATCACCAAGACTGCCGTTCAGGAAGCATTTGAGCATCCCGGAAAGATCAATGACAACCTGGTGGATGCTCAGCAGGCTCGGCGCGTGCTTGACCGGCTGGTCGGCTACAAGGTGAGCCCGCTGCTCTGGGACAAGGTTCGCCGTGGGTTGTCGGCTGGACGAGTCCAGACGGTGGCTGTCAGGCTGGTCGTCGAGCGCGAGCGAGAGATTCAGGCCTTCGTCAAGACCGAATACTGGTCGATCGTGGCCAATCTTTCGGCCAAATTGCCTCCGCAATTCGACGCCAGGCTTTACAAGATCGCCGATAAGACCGTCAAGACCTCGGGCTTTGACGATGGCGTCAAAAAGAATGAAACGCACATCACCGATGAGGGGATGGCGAACAAGATTCTGAAGGAGCTGGAAGGCGCCAGCTACACTGTTTCAGACGTCACGACGAAAGAGAAGAAGCGAAATCCGGTGCCGCCGTTCATCACTTCTAAACTGCAGCAGGAAGCATCCCGTAAGCTCCGGTTTTCGGCCAAGAAGACGATGCAGATCGCGCAACGCCTATACGAAGGCAAGGAACTCGGCAAAGAGGGCGCTGTCGGTCTGATCTCCTATATGCGCACCGATTCGACGCGCGTCGCCGACAGCGCATTAGGGGAGGTCAGAAATTTCATCACACAGCAGTACGGCGCCCCATATCTGCCTGAAAAAGCGATCTATTATCGTTCGAAGAAGGATGCGCAGGATGCTCACGAAGCGATTCGACCGACCGGGGTCGAACGCACTCCTGATTCGCTTTCAGCATATCTGGACAAGGACGAGCTGGCGCTTTACCGGCTGATCTGGCAGCGATTCGTCGCATCGCAGATGATGCCGGCGCTCTTCGATCAGACCACGATCGACATCGCGGCTTCTGAAAAATACCTCTTCCGGGCGACCGGCTCGGTTCTAAAGTTCGACGGCTTCCTTGCAGTTTATGAGGAAGGAAAGGACGAGAAGGACGAGGAGGACGAAGAGCGGGCCGCAAAGCTGCCAAAGGTCGAGAAGGGCGAGACACTCAAGCTCAATTCACTGACGCCGAATCAGCATTTCACCGATCCGCCTCCGCGTTATACCGAAGCGACGCTGGTCAAGGCTCTTGAAGAGAAAGGCATCGGGCGACCATCGACCTATGCCTCGATCATGAGCGTGATTCAGGATCGCGAATACGTCGAGAAGCTCGAAGGTCGCTTCCGCCCGACCGAACTCGGAACGATCGTCAATGACCTGCTGGTCGAGAGCTTTGCCGATCTCTTCAATGTCGAATACACGGCAAGGATGGAAGAAGAGCTGGACGAGGTCGAGGACGGAAAGATGAAATGGACCGCGGCTCTGCACGAATTTTATGACAAATTCACCGTCGATCTGAAGGCGGCTCAGGAGCACATGCGGGACGTCAAGCGACAGGAGATCATCACCGAAGAGGAGTGTGACAAATGCGGATCGAAGATGGCGATCAAATTCGGACGGTTCGGTCAATTCCTCGCCTGCACCAACTATCCTGAATGCAAGAACACGCGTGATCTGGCCAAGCCCGCGGCCGCCGGAAGCTCAACGGCGGAGCCATCGGCCGAATCGGCTGAAAATCCTTATGCTGATGAAACCTGCGAAAAGTGCGGCAAGGCCATGACTCTGAAACGCGGACGCTTCGGTCAGTTCCTCGCCTGCACGGGCTATCCGGAATGCAAGAACACGCGCAAGATCACTAAGGCCGGACTGGCGGCCGCTCCGGTCATGCTCGATGAGCGTTGCCCGGTATGCGATTCGCAACTGGCAAAACGACAGGGCCCGTTCGGAGAGTTCACCGCTTGTTCACGCTACCCTGAATGCAAGTTCATCAAACGCGAAACGACTGGCGTTCCATGTCTGCGACCTGGCTGCAAAGGCGAACTGCTGATCAAGAAATCGAAACGCGGCAAAGCCTTTTACGGATGTTCGGAATATCCGACCTGCGATCAGGTCTTCTGGGACAAACCCATCCTCGAAGCCTGCCCGCAATGCTCCAGACCTTTTGTGCTCGAAAAATACAACGCCAAAAAGAATGAAAGCATGCGGTATTGCTCTGATGAAAGCTGCGGTTACAAGAGCAATGAGGGAGAAACAGTCGCCGCCGCTGCAAAGAAAGCCCCGGCTAAAAAGAAGGCGACAAAATCGAAGTCCGCGTGAATATTCAACGCCAAGTCGGCCAAGAAGGGCCAAGAAGTTTCTCTTGGCGCCCTGGCGTTGAATACTTCCTGGCGTTTACTTTCCCTTTTCAGGCAGCGCGAAGACGAAGAGCGTCGATCCGTTCTGCATTCCACGCAATTCCGGCCAGATACCGCCCATACCGCCCGTAAAGATCGACCCGAGTCCGGAAGGGACAGCGATGTACTGGCGTCCATTGACCGAATATGTGATCGGAGAGCCGCGAGTCCCCGAACCGGTGTTGAATGAATAGAGTTGCTCGCCGGTCTTCGCATCCAGCGCCAAAAAATTCCCCTCGAAATCCGCTGTGAAGACGACATCGCCGGCCGTCGCCAGCAGCGATGAGGTGAGCGGATATTTCGTCCTGACAGTCCATTTTTTGGCGCCGGTGACGGGATCGAAGGCATCGATATGGCCGAAAATCTCTCCGTTGGGCGGCGGAACAGGTGTCGTCGTTCCCGCGACGAATCCGCGGCCCTCCACCGGTTTCTGGGGGAAAGGCGTGACCATGCTGCACCATTCGACGCCGTGATTGTAGAGCCACCCGGTCCGCGGGCTGTAAGACGCATGGTTCCAGCTTCGGCTGCCACCCCAGAAGGGACAGACCATTGTGCTCTTGCCGACGGGGATCTGCAATCTGCCTATGTGCTTACCGTCCTTGTCGAATCCCTTGACCCAATTAATCGCTTCGATGTGAGGCCAGACGCCGATGAATTTACCAGTCACTCGATCGAGCACCCATGTATAGCCGCTCTTCTGAGGATGAACGAGCAACTTCTGTCTTATGCCGCTCACTTCGCGGTCAATGAGGATCGGTTCATAGGCCGAGTCAAAATCATATTCGTCGTGTGGGATCTCCTGGTAGTGCCATTTGAGCTTTCCAGTATCGGGATCGAGTGCGACGATGCTGTCGGTATAGAGATTATCGCCCTCGCGATCGCCACCGTGAAAATCGGATGACGGATTCCCGATCCCCCAGTAGAGTTGATTGAGTTCCGGATCGTAGGTTCCGGTCATCCAGGTCGCTCCGCCGCCGAACTTCCAGGACTCGGCCTCCCATGTTTCGAAACCCGGTTCGCCCGGTCCCGGGATGGTATAAAAACGCCAGACCGGTTCGCCGGTCTTCGCGTTGAAGGCATTGAGATAACCGCGATGCGCGCTGTCTCCACCCGTCACACCGACGATAACCTTGTCCTTGACCACCAGAGGCGCCGCTGTAACGTTGCACCCGCACTTGCGATAATCCTCGATCTCGACGTTCCAGACCTCCCTGCCCGTCTGTGCATCGAGCGCGATCATGTGATTATCGAGCGTCCCCATGAAGACAAGGCCGTAACCCACCGCTATGCCTCGAACCGATGTGCCATACGGGACCGGCCCCGACGGCAACTGATAAAAATACTGCCAGAAGAGCTTGCCTGTGACCGCATCCAGCGCAAAAACGCGATTATACGAACCAACCAGATACATCACGCCATCGACAACCAGCGGAGTGGCATTCAAACCGCCTTCGATCTTGCCGGTTTGAAAGGCCCAGACCGGCGCCAGTTGTTTGACGTTGGCTCGATTGATCTGTTTGAGTGTGCTGTAGCGCTGACCGTTGTATGTGCCGAAATATGTCATCCAGTTCTGCGGCTCCTGTTCGGCGCTTGCCAGGCGATCGCCCGTCACTTCTTTGACCGGCGGCATCTTCAGATTCGACACGAAATGATTGGTTGGAGCAGGTCTTCTGGAAGGACGCGCCGCTGATGCCGGCGGCGTCTCCGTGCCGGGTTTTGACGCGGATTGAGCAGGGTCGTTTTTCGAGATCGAAAGGACATAGGCCACCAGCTGGCGGATCTGTTCCGGCGAATACTGGCTCTTGAAGGCGGGCATGGGAGTGCCGGCCTTGCCGTCCGAGATGATCCGTGTCAGATACTCAGCCGTGAAACTTTTGTCTCGCAGCGAGGGGGCACTTCCGCCGCTGCCGTTCGCTCCGTGGCAATAGCCGGTTCCGCAAGTGGGATTGAATAGCCTGTTGCCTGCTTCGATGAACGATTGCGGGGTCTGAATCATCGCCTCAGCGCGATGCATGCCCGGCATCGTATTACCGGCCAGCATTCCAACAGCGAAAATTATTCCTGCAATGACGATCGCAAAGCGAATCCCGCGGTCTGAAAGAGATTTCAGCTTCTTCATGGTGACCTCGCGAAGTATGTGATTTTTGACAGTCGTGAATATCAGATCGGTTTCGATATCTGAATTTCGGCAAACTTACATTGGATCGCCGAGTATTTCAATCTCCACAGGCTCAGAAACAGCATCCTTGAAATGAAGTTCCAGAGTGGCAGGGCCCAAGTCGGTCTCGTGAGGAATCTGAAAATCGACGCGATACCCTGCAATATCTGCGACAAAACCGACGTATTCCGGCACGACCATTCGATCGCCGATGCGGACTCCGACGTTGTCGCATCCAGCCGACGGATCCAGATATTCGACAAATAACCTGACATGCGATTTCGGCCCGCTGCAGGCGATGTCTGTGCCGTAGTCATCCGCATTTCGAACAGTCACAATCTTAGGGCTGACCTGACGTGGAGCCTCGATCTCGACGAAGCGATCAGGCGAGACAAGCCCGCTTTCAAGTCGAACTCGGACCGTCACAGACGGAGGCTGCGCATCGGCGGGTATACCTGCCTCAACGTACAGGATGTGAGCCGGCGGGCCGCCGATGACTTCTCTCAATCTCGATTCAAAATGCGGGCGGACCCGGCCGACGTAGCGCGGTGTGACATCTTGTCCGCCGATCACGACTCGCAGGTTATTCGCATCAACGCGGTCCCGGTCGATTCCGGTCAGGACAAGCGATAGCCAGGCGTCATCCCCGGCTGCGGGAACTTTCTGAATCAGCGGCTGATCAGATCGAGCGTGATATACAATCCGCGGATCGTCGATCCCTGACTTGTCTGGAGGCTGAGCTTCCGGTTTTCGCAGCATCGCCCAGCAGAACATCGTCTTTCCGCCATAGACGCTGATCAGCTGAGCCTTCAGTTCGCGAGCAAGGTCCCGGATTTCGTTCTCGGTGTAGGTCGCTCCCGTCCATGTGTCTTTTTCCCTGACTGAATAGGTCTCGATTTCGACGCCGTTGACGTGAAAGCGAAGGATGCCTCCCGGCTTGAGCGTCCGCCAGGCGTCTCGCAGATTCGATTCGATGACTTCTTTGCCGGGGACGTGCTGAAAAACATAGGCCGAAAAGATGAGATCGAAATAATCGTCAGGGAATTGAGCGAAATCGACTCCGCTGCTTTCGTGCAGTTGAACATTGGTCAGTCCCTGCAGTCGTTCACGCGCCCTTGCGATCATCTCGCCTGAAACATCGGTGGCGTGGACTTCGCCGAAGATTGCGGCCAGGTGTTTAGTCATCCGCCCGATTCCGCAACCGATCTCGAGCAGGCGCAGGCTGCGAGGATCGCGATCCCCAGTCAAGAGCACGAGCTCAGGCAGGATCAGACTGCGGACCTCATTCAGCCCGGTCGCATCGAACTCTTCTTCAGACTGATCGAGCCTGACAGTGTTGATGAACCAGCGGGCATTCTCGCTCGCTCGCCGGTTCCAATCACCCTTCATCCACTCCGACATTTCTTCGAGCGATTGGCCGTTTGCTTGTTGACTCATTCTTATTTTTCCTGAATCCTGATTATTCCGGCAGATATTTGGTCACCCGGAAATTTTACAGGATTGCCGGGATTTTTACAGGATTTAATGGATTGATGGAGGTCCGATGTTTTTTCCGGAACGAACAGGATCGGCATAATCACGGCCGTCCTTTGCCTGTCGTTATCATTGACGGCGACGGCTCAGAAGAACGCCACCAAAGAGTCAGCTCGCGGCGCCGTCGTCAGAATCTTCGCGCTGCTCAAGGCGGGAGAGTATGCCGAGATCTACCAATACCTGCCGAACAGTATGCAGCAACGCACGACCCGTGAGCAGCTCGATCAGAGCCTGAGCCGGCTTCAAAACTTTCTGCTCATCGACCGAATAACAGTCGGCAAAACGCAGCAAAGCGGAGAAACGGCCGTGGTCGAAACGACCATCCTCGGCAGGCTCAAACGGCCACTGACTGTCAACGGAGCGACGATCAGCGAAGGACGGGTCATCGCTCAGCAAATCCTGGCCAAAGAGGACGGCCAGTGGAAACTTATCACGGCCGACAATCGGACGCGCGATCTATTTCTGAAGGAACATCCCGATTTCAAAAACAACTTTCGACTGACTGAACCGCAGCTCTTCTTCAGGCAGAACGGAAAATGGATGCCGCTCGCAACCGCACTCTCGCGGACGGGACGCCCCCGGCCGCCGGGTCTCCGTTAAAGAGGCTATTTTATGCCGCCGACAGTCTGCTGCCAGGCAAGTGCGCGCCGCAACACATTCAAGCGTGTCCGTTCGCGCTCTGTCGTCAATTCTTCAAGCTGATCGACGATGGCCTCAAGCAAAGGATAGGCGAAGGCGCCGGCGTGCGTGGTGATCCCCGGATAATACGATAGATGCAACGCGCCCGCAGCATCGTGGTGAAAGGCGCGCACATCATCCGAGGTCAGAGTTTCAACGTGAGAGTTGATCGGCAGGACCAGCCGCGGAACCTGCTGATGACTCGCTTGTCCGTCCGTCCAGCCCAGAAACAGGATTCCGATCATCACCCCCTGCTCGTTCAGGTAATCCGGACTGAATACCGCATTCAATTCATTCGGCGTCGAAAGTCGCGGACCGTAATTCCCATACTCCGGATTGATCAACTGCGAATTGTAGATGACTCCGATCACGCTCGTCTCACCGACCATGACTTTGACGAACTGACCGAAATGGTAATCGGCTACGGTCGGAGGCGCCGCCGTCTCCATCGAATCGAGAATCCTTGCGGAATAATCGACGTGCGAATTCGATTTGGTTATTTTTGCTATTAGCATAATCAGAACCGCAAGCGTCAGCGCGCGGCACACGGAACCGCAAGCGTCAGCGCGCGGCACACGGAACTGCAAGCGTCAGCGCGCGGGCTACGGAACCGCAAGCGTCAGCGCGCGGCACACGGAACCGCAAGCGTCAGCGCGCGGGCTACGGAACCGCAAGCGTCAGCGCGCGGGCTACGGAACCGCAAGCGTCAGCGCGCGGCCGCTCACTCTTCAAGATAAAATGGTTTCTCATCCTGTTCATAAAGAACATAATGTATTGCAGATTTTATATGGTTCCAATTCCACAAATACCTTGTACTGCCGTGCTGTGCCCATATACGATCTGACTGAGATATGGCATTCTTTTCTCGTAAGCGCCTGGTCGCATATGACTTGAAATCACCCATCACACGCTCAGGAGTATTATCAGCAGTTACAACGACATGAACGTGATTTGTTCTGACATTGATCGCATATAGCCTCCAGCCTCGATAATCGCAGACCTCACGAATGGTACTCTCTACCAGGGCACGCTGCCGGTCATTTAGAATCACAGGTGACTGAGACAAGCGAGCCATTGAGAATTGATATCTATTCCTGTTTGGCGGCAGATAAGGTGTGTTGTATTGATTGTTCTCTCGATCAACGCTTCCACGATCGTCTCCGGGCAACCAGGTTCCAAAACATCGAAAAGTAATAAAATATGCTGCAGGTATACTGCCAGACATGGCAAATCCCCTTTCACGGGGTGGCCATAAATCAACCTGGATGGGTGTGTCCGCTAACACCCACCCTAAAGTCAGACAAGGATACCAATACAAAACTGATGTATCAAATATAATGGGCCGCGCGCTGACGCTTGCGGTTCCGTGGCCCGCGCGCTCACGCTTGCGGTTCCGTATTACATTTCTACTTTCTACTCCTCCATTCTGCATCGAAGCGCATCAGTCCGTGGATAATCTGATCGGAGATAATATCGAACTGGTACATCTGATTGTGGACGTCGGCGGGGTCGCCCCAGTCTGGATCTCCCGCTTCGGTGAAAACTTTGAGAGACAGAAAATATACGTTCAGCGAAAGATCGAGCCTGGGGATGTGCAGGTCCAGCGTACCCGCCCCGCGTTTGATGGGGAGCGGCTCAGGATTCGTGTCGTAATTATTGATGCTGGTGATAAAAACGCCGTCGTAACGATGCATATCGACAGCGAAGATGGGCCGGTCGAAATCCTGCTCGGACTCATATCTCAGGCGGATCGTGACGGGTTCACCGGTCCTGAAGACCCAGGTGGACTCTCCCCTTGAGTTGATCATCTCGACGCCGGTGAAGCGAATCCTGCCGTTACCCCATCGCGCGCCGGTGAGTTGCAGTTCGCGCAGTATCTCGTCGTGCTCGCGCGATCCGATTCCGCCGTTTCGCGCGGCATCGCGCAGTCTGGCATCCTCCAGCCTGGCACAAAAAGCCTGATAAGCCGTCACAACTTCGCGGGCTTCGCCCTGCATCGCCACACGACCGCCCTCGAGCCACAATGCCCGATTGCAAAAACGCTGAACAAGCTGCGGGTCATGCGAAACGAAAAGCACCGTCTTGCCGGCCTTCCGAAAGTAGTCCATGCGGTCGAGCGATTTCCGCTGAAAATAGACATCGCCGACCGAGAGCGCCTCATCGACGATCAATACATCGGGATCGACGTGGATGGCCGAGGCGAATGCCAGACGCATCATCATCCCTGTTGAATAGGTCTTGACCGGCTGATCGACAAATGCTTCGAGTTCGGCGAATTGAACGATGACGTCGATTCGCTTCTTCATCTCCTCTTCGCTGAAACCGAGGATCTGCCCGCTGAGCAGTATATTTTCGCGACCAGTGTATTCGGGGTTGAATCCGCTGCCAAGTTCAAGCAGCGCCGTAACGCGTCCTTCGACCTGGACGGAGCCTCGCGTGGGCTGCAGAACTCCGGCGATGATCTGAAGCAGCGTGGTCTTACCCGCACCGTTTCGTCCGATCACCCCGACGGCCTCGCCGGTGTTCACTTCGAGACTGACATCCTCGAGCGCCCAGAATTCCCTGTGATATTTCCGCCGTCCGCGAAGCAGAATCTCCTTCAGCCGTCCCGACGGGTTTTCATAGATACGGTAAAGCTTGGAGATGTTTTGAACACGGATCATCGGTGGTTGACTTCCGGGGAAGAATCAGTCGTAAAGTTCGTGAGGAAACCTGTCGATTTGCCGGCTCTGCTTTCGCCCGAGTGCGAAGATGTTGTCGCCGCGTAAATCCCGCGGAACGCCGGTCTGATCCAGCCATCGCAGGAATTCTTCATCGGCCTCATGCCAGACATTTCCGGTAAACAGGCGTACAACCTTGAATCCGGCCGACTCCAAAGCGATTCGGACGTCGACCGGCGTGTACTCGCGACTGTGGCGATCGGCAGGATTTTTCCGATTATAAAGTCCGTAGATGTAGGGGCTGCGCCCGGCGAGGCTCTCCCGCAAGCTGAAAGCTCCGGCGATGTTCGGAGTCGTGACAATCAGCAATCCGCCCCATTTCAGTACCCGATGAAGCTCGGTCAGCATATGCATCGGATCTTCACGCAGGTGTTCGATCAGTTCACAGCACAGCGCGACATCGAAATATCCATCCTTGAAGGGAAAAACGTCGCGTTCAACGTCCAGATTTTTCATCGGGAAAGTGACCTCTTCACCTGTCGTAGCGTTTCGAACGCTCTGAATCTTCTCGGTCGGTTCGCCTTCCCACCAGTTGGTGACGACGATCTCGTCAAAGTCTCCGTATTTGTGAGCAAGCAGCGGCATTTGCAGATAACTGCTCAGATCAAGCAACCGCTGCCTCCCGTCGCCGGCCGGAACCAGTTCGACGGTTCGCAACAGCCGTTCGCAATGAAGCCCGATGTATGAACTGGCGTGTGGATCGTCGACGAAGAAGTTTCTGATGTATTCAAGCGCTTCGCTGTGGTCGAATTCGATTGTCGGGGATCCCCTGAAATCGAAGTCATATCCCACACCGCTGAGTCGCGACCGGTTTCTTCCGCTCATCTCCCGGCGAACGATCTGTTCGGCGAATTCAAGATATCCGGCCGCTGATCGATCGATATCGCATTCCCTGCGAATCCAGTCAGCAGCCGACCGTCCCAGCCGTTCACGCAGATTCGGACGATAAGCCAGCGCCTGCATGCGCGCGCAAAGGTCCTTCTCTTCATTCGGCCCGAGCGGGACCTTGAGGCATATTTCGTCAGGTAACTCGCCGAACTGGCCGAAGTCGGAGACGATGACGGGTTTGCCGGCGCCGAGCGAGCGGATGAGGGTCCCGGACGTCTCTCCAGCCGTCGGATATCGCAGATTGACGACGCAATCGACCGCCTTCAAATATCTGAAGAAATCGCGTTCGGTCACATAACCTGTGATGCGTACGCGGTCCCCGAGGTCCATCTCCTCGATGAGCGGAGCGACGCTCCAGCGCCAGTGGTCTTCCCCGACAATCACATAAAACGCGTTCGGCAGCATATCAAGGAGCCGCCTGAATGCACGAAGCACGACCGGGATGCGTTTGGATTCTGTGACGAAACCATGAGAGGCAATGACGAAGGCGTCTTCGGGAATTCCCAACGACCGGCGGCAATCTTCGCGGTCGAACTCATCCAGTTCCAGAGCCTTCGGCGAGAGATGGTGACGGATGATGCGAACCGGAATGTCAGAAGGCGGCTCTTCAAGCTGTGATGCGGCATATGCGTTGTGAACGATGATGCCAAGACTGCGATTGACAAGGCGATGATTGAGCGGCATCAGAAACTGCTGGTATTCGCTGCTCACGGCGCCATAAGACCGCATTTCGGCGACGCGGGCTCCGTTGCGACCGTATGCGTAAAACATCTCGTCCCAGTACCCGTCCCGATCTTCGCGGCCGAGCGTCTTCCACGCAATCAGGTGATGCAGGCAATGCTCGTGCAGCACTATCACGCCGGGTGTCTTGAGCGCCCGCTCATAGATATATTCGTGCCAGGGGTTATTGCCGAGGTGATAGAGGCATAGATCGAAGGGCGCCTGCCGATGGATCTCGTCGAAATGTGCCGCGTCAAAGACGGCATAATCCTGCCGGTTCTGGTTTTCGCGAAACTCCTTCTCGTGCTCGACGAAGACGGAGATTTCGGCGCCGTTCGCAAGCCGCGGAAGCAGCTCGGCGTTGTAATCAGCGATGCCTGATTTACTTGGCGGGAGCGGCGTGAAATAGGCAATTCGCATACGAAGTTGACTGTGTAATCAGGCGGTTGCCGCCTGCGGCGCTGATCGCGCGGACCTGAAACGCCAGATATATCCGATAACGGCGCCGGCAAAGAGAAGAATCGCAATGAATTGAGAGGTCGACAATCCGTAAATTTCGCCGCGCGGATCATCGCGCCAGAATTCGATGACGAAGCGTATGATCGCGTATAGCGCCGCATAAATCAGAATGACCTGTCCGTAAAAGCCGCGCCGCCGAAAGAGAATTAATAACAACAGGAAGAGCACGAATGTCGCGCCGGCCTCGTACAACTGCGTCGGATGCAATTTGATCGGCGCCAGCATTCCGCCCAGTCGTTCTGCCCAGACGTTCTGCTGAATCGGATCGGCCAGATGCGAAACGATCGTCGGAACTCCGGTCGTATCGTGCCCCTTATCTGTGAAATGTACACCGCACCATGACGTTGTCGGGCGGCCCCAGCAACACCCGGCACTGAAACACCCCAGCCGGCCAATCACCTGCCCGATCGCAATCCCCGGAGCGCAGGCGTCAGCTGTCCGCCACCATGGCAGCTTGTAGATGCGCATGACGATGACGGAAGCGATGACAGCACCCAGAAATCCGCCGTAAAAGACGCCCCCGGAGCGAAAGAAATCGAGCGTGAAGATCTGACCCGGATTGTCCTTATAATAGACGTCCCATTCGGTCATGACCATGAGCAGCTTCGATCCGATCAATGAGGCTGCCAACACCCACAGCCCGAGATCATAGACCTTCTGCTTGTCCAGGCCATCCTTCGCAGCCAGCCGCGCCATGACCAGCAAACCCGCAATGAACGCGAGCGCAAGCAACAAACCATATGTGTTAAGCGTGATATCAACAAAGGGCAGTTTGAAGAGTTCGGGGAACATTTCGCCTTCCAGATTAGAAAGTAGAGTTCGGTTGGTTATTATTCGATCGTTTCGATTCGACCGGAATCGACCGCGGAAGCCGCCACCGGATTGGCGCGCGCAGCCCGCTCATCACGGATCATCTCAATGGCCAGCAGAACAGCGCCGATGCAGATCGCCGAATCAGCGATGTTGAACGTCGGCCATGTATACTTGTCGGCCAGATGGACATCGATGAAATCGATCACTTCGCCCAGCCTGACTCGATCAATCAGATTGCCGACGATGCCCGCCAGCAAAAGCGCCAGGGCGGTACTGCTGAGCACCCTCTCGGCCGGCGTCCATGCCAGATAAAGAAGCACGATCAGGGCTGCAATAATCGAGATGACGGCGAAGATCACCGGGACATTCATTTCGCTGTCAGCGAACAGACTGAATGCGACACCGCGATTCGTCGCGTATGTGAACCGGAAGAATCCCGGTATCACCTCGATCATGATGACCGGCTTGAGCGATATCACCGCCCAGTACTTACTCAACTGGTCGATCGCCAGTATGACGATCGTGATAATGAGATATCCTGACTTTAAAAGCATGAGACTCTGGTTAAACAGTTTCCAGTTTCCAGTTTCCAGTAGAGGAACTTTGGCACTGGTTGTTTGTTTCAAAATAATAGATTAACTGATATTAAAAATTACTGGAAACTGGAAACTTCTTACCCTGGAAACTTCTTCGATCATTCGGCAAACATTTCGTTGAGTGTTGCGGCGCAGCGTGCGCAGGCGCCTTGATATCGCTCATCCGACCCGACATCGGTGGTGTAATGCCAGCAGCGATCGCATTTCTCGCCTTCGGCGGTTTCGACACTGACCTTCAGCTCGGCCCCATCATCGAGCACGACCTTCGAGACGATGAAGATAAATCGCAACTCTTCACCGAAAGATTCGAGGAAGGCGCGGGTTTCGGCGTTTGAAGCGATCGTCACTTTCGCCTCGAGTGCGGCGCCGATCAGCCTGGCATTGCGTGCATCTTCGAGGGCCTTCATAACCTGATCACGAATACCGAAGAGCCGGTCGTACCGATCGAGAATGACGCTGTCCTGCCACTCCCCGACCACAGTCGGAAAGACGGTCATGTGAACCGATGCGGCCTGAGCTGTTGCACCGGGGATGTTCTCCCAGATCTCGTCCGAAGTGAATGCCAGTACTGGAGCCGACAACCTTGCCAGGCGGTGGACGATCTCGTAAAGGGCTGTCTGAGCCGACCGGCGTGCAGTTGATTTCGGCGCAGCGGTGTAAAGTCTGTCTTTCAGGATGTCGAAATAGAGCGATGAAAGCTCGATCGTCGAATACGAATAGAGCGCCTGATAGACCTCTGTGAAATCATAACGCTCATAAGCATCAAGTACCTTCTGCGTGACCCGATTCACTTCGGCCAGCGCCCACCGGTCGATTTCGATCATCTGATCGTATGGAACGCGATCGGTCGACGGATCGAAACCTTCCAGATTGCCCAGACAGTACCGGGCGGTATTGCGAATCTTGCGATACGCATCCGAAATCCGCTTGAGGATCTCGTCCGAGACGCGCATATCTTCGCGATAGTCGACCGCGGAGCACCAGAGACGCAGGATCTCCGCTCCCATCTGCTTGATCACTTTCTCAGGCTCGATGGTGTTGCCCTTCGACTTGGACATCTTCTCGCCGTTGCCGTCGACCATCCAGCCATTGGTGATTACAGTTCGATAAGGCGGCTGACCGTGAACCTCCAGCCCGACCACCAGCGACGAATTGAACCATCCTCGAAACTGGTCTCCGCCCTCGAGGTAGACATCCGCCGGATACGGCAGGCCATATCGCTTAAGCACCGCAATCGAGCTCGAGCCCGAGTCCAGCCAGACATCCAGAATGTCGGTCTCTTTTCGGAACCTGCCCGAGCCGCACTTTGCGCACGTCGTTCCTGCCGGCATCAGATATTCAGCCTCGCGAATGTACCAGGCATCGGCCGATTCCTTCTCGAAGATATCCGCCACGTAATTGATGACATTCACATCGCAGAGGCTCTCATCGCAATCCTCGCAGTAGAAGACGGTGATCGGTACGCCCCATGCCCGCTGTCGCGAGATGCACCAGTCGGGGCGGTCCTTGAACATGTTCTTCATCCGCTCGAGACCCCATTCGGGAACCCATTGAATCTCATCGCACGCGGCGATGGCGCGCCCGTTCAGATTCGTCTTCGTCATCGAGATGAACCATTGAGGCGTCGCGCGAAAAATGACAGGATTATGACACCGCCAGCAATGAGGGTATTGATGCTGGAACTTTTCGACCTTGAGCAACGCTCCTATCTTATGCAGATGATCGATGACGGTCTTGTTGCCGTCGTTTTCCGCATCCGACTTGTTGAGCGTGAGGACCCGTTTGCCGGCGAAGTGCTCGACATCCTTCACGAAATACCCTCGATTGTCGACCGGATTGTAGATTTCGAGTCCGTACTGGCGGCCGATGACGTAGTCCTCGTAGCCGTGACCCGGAGCGGTATGAACGGCGCCGGTTCCGGCATCCAGCGTGACGTGATCGCCCAGCATCAAAAGGCTGTTGCGGTCGATGAACGGATGTTTCGCGTTCAGCCTGTCAAACTTCTCTCCGCTGTAAGTCCCCAGAACCTTGTAATCGGCCAGCCCCAGCTGAGCAGATACCTGTTCGAGCAGCCCCGAGGCAAGAATCAGCACTTCTCCGTTGACTTCAACCGCGCTGTATTCGAATGCGTGGTTGAAGCTGATGCCGAGGTTTGCCGGCAGCGTCCATGGAGTCGTCGTCCAGATGACGATACTGACAGTCTTTCCCTCGAGCGCCGGATCGACCTTTCCGGCATCTGGAAACGGAAATTTGACATAGACCGAATAGCTGGTGTGATCGGCGTATTCGACCTCGGCCTCGGCCAGTGCTGTTTGGCAACTGATGCACCAGTGCACCGGCCGCATGCCCTTGTAGACCGATCCTTCCTTTACGAACTCCCCGAAAACGCGGACGATGCTCGCCTGGTAATCGTAACTCATCGTCAGGTATGGATTATCCCACTCACCCAGAATGCCCAGACGCTTGAAATCCTCGCCCTGTAATTGGACGAATTTTTCCGCATGCTTGCGTGCCGCCCGGCGAATGTCGATCACCGGCATCTCGTGCTTCTTCGCGCCGAGTGCCTCTTCAACCTTGATCTCGATCGGCAGACCATGACAGTCCCACCCAGGAACATACGGCGTCCAGTATCCCATCATCGAACGGGACTTGATCACGAAATCCTTCAAAACCTTGTTCAGGACATGACCCAGATGAATCCGACCGTTGGCATATGGCGGCCCATCATGCAGCACGAATAGAGGCTTCCCCTCGCGCGCTCGACGGATCGAGCCATAGAGATCCATGGCATCCCATTTCTGCATCCTCGCCGGCTCGTTCTGCGCCAGATTGCCTTTCAGCGGAAAATCCGTCCTGGGCAGGTTGACTGTGGTTTTGAGATCAAGTGTAGCTTGCGTGTCCATCTCTTAACTTTCTTCTTTTTACTTTTTACTTTCTACTTTTTACTAAAAAGCACCTGGCTCCGAGGGTAATTACCGGAGCCTGGTGCCTTTTGAAAAGGACATTGATCAAGTCCGCTCCGGATGGAGCGTCAAATAAACATCTCCTCGTCCTGATAGACCCGATTAACAGGCATGCGATTACCGGACATGAGAACCTCGATGCCGCGACGCAAGCCGAACATGAGATAGGAGAACTCACGAGCGGGCTGCAGTACGCTATTCTGGACCAGCTCAGTGGTGCGCTGGAATTGATCAGTGGCGACTTCCAGCGTGTCCTGAACCTTATTGACCTGCATCCGGGCACGTTCGACCTCACGTTTTGCGACTGCGGTCGTATCGCCAAGCAGACCGCGGACTTCAGCGGCTTCGTCCCTGGCCATCTCGGCTATGGCGCTGATGTTTTGAACTCCCTGTGAAAAGTAATCGGCTGCTTCCTTGAGTTCCCCCATCAGCCCGTGCGCCATCTTCAGAACCGGCTCGGTATTGTTGAGCATGTACTCGGCGCGCGCCTGCAGTTCGCCGGCCTTTTCGGCCAGAACCACCAGACGGCGTGCCAACAAATACAGTCCGATAAAAACGGCGGCCTGAATAATGAGTAAAATCGCCAGTCCAATTCCGATGAACCAACTCAAATTGTTATCCACTGCTCGCTCCTGGATTGAGTTTCGGTGTCACGCCAGGATCCGGGTCTTTGTAGCGGGAATTTGGATGATCGAACGGAGTCTCCCGTTCTCCCGGAAGGCCCTAGCTCTCTTCCACTGCGGCACTCGAACCCTGATCCGCCTGTTTGGCTTCCCTGTAGCCCTGTTTCCCTGCTTCGATAGCTGCGGAAAACTGTGATTTCTGCCGGTTGATCAGATCTTTTCCGCGGTCGGTCAGTTCATTAACCGCTTCCTTACTGCGCGTGCTCAGTTCGGATGCTCGATCGAGACCGGTGTGATAATAATCCGTCGCTTTATCACCGAAATCGCGACCGGTATCACGTGCGAGATCGATCCCTTTTCGCGTCGCGTCGGCGAGCTCGGAACGGAGTTCGCTGCCCGCCTTCGGGGCGAAGAGCAACGCTGTGACTGCACCTATGCCGGCGCCGATCAGGAAATATACGAGTTTGTCTCCACCATTACCATCATTGCTTGCCATGATTTTAATCCTCCTCTTCTTGTCGCTGCTGACATTTCTCTTTTTTGGGTTATGAGCGCGAATAAATTCTGCAAATAAACCAGATACAAACATTAATACTGATCTCGGGCACTATAGCACCGTTGAATGGCAACATCAAGATAACCTGAATTGACACTGTTGCTCGCTCAACGATACAATGATGAACATCTCGCTGAAGTTTTACACAAGGAGCAACCATGAACGATTTTCTTTTTTTGATTGGCGGACTCGGCCCGACAGAACTCATTATTGTACTGGTCATTCTTCTGCTGCTGTTCGGTGGCAGCCGCCTGCCATCGCTCGCTAAGGGCCTCGGCGAGAGTATCCGCAGCTTCAAGACCGGTATCAACGAAGAACCGGAAGAACCCAAGGACAAGACCAAGATTGCCTGATCGTCTCTGATATTCAATTCCCTCCATACGCACTGCGGCGTTTACAATCACCCTGCGGTTGGAAGCGCTTTTCTGCCCGTCAAGCGCATTCTGCCTGCAAGCGCATTCTGCCTGCAAGCGCATTCTGGTTGCTAAAGACATGGCTCGGAGACGGCATCACAATCAACGTTCGCGCTCTTCACCAGGCTCGGAACGCTCATATTACGAATATCTGGTCTCGACACCGGCGCAGACAACAACGCGCGGCGAGATCGTGCGTCTGCTGCGTGGAGGCGAAGACACCTACCTTGAGCTCAAAGTCCGGTTCAGCAACGTCGAGAAACTGGTGGCGGAGATCATCGCTCTCGCCAACACGGATGGCGGCGCCATCATTTTCGGCGTCAACGATCAGTTGCGGATCGAGGGGGTCGAAGATCCGGAGAGCGTCGAAGATCAATTGCGCGATATCTGTTCCAACCAGATTCAACCACCGATACTTCCCTACATCAATAAAGTAGCGTTCGACAGCGGACGCCGGATCGTGATTCTTGAATTGGGCACGGGAAACCGGCCGCACCGGACGATGGATGACCGGTTCTACCTGCGCGAGGGATCCTCGAAGCGAGAGGCGACCCGCGAAGAGTTATCGGCCATCTACCAGGAAACTCATCTCACAAGATTCGAACAAGTCCCGGTCTTCAAGGCGTCGTGCGAGGATGACATTGATGAATCTCTCTTGTGGAGCTACATTCGCGGTGTCAATCCCGGTTACTGGGGAGAATCAACTCGCGGGTTCCCGACCGATACGATACTGCGCGATATGGGACTGGCCGTAAAAATGGGGGATCGGATTGTCCCGACCGTCGGTGGACTGGCCCTGTTCGGGATAAATCAGCGCCTGGGCGGCCTGAGAGGATTGATGCCGCGGGCGGACCTTACTCTGACGCGTTTCAGCGGCCGGGACAGCAGCGCGCAGGTGATCGAACGGTCGCATTTGCAGGGGAACCTGCTGAGACTATTCGACTCAGCGATGGGATTCCTCAACCGGTATGTCGATCTTTGGGATTCGCGCCCGAGTCGCAAAGCGATTGAAACAGCTGCTCAGGCGAAGACAAAGCGGGATCAGCTCAACTCTCCAGCCCTTGAAGATGATTTTTTGCCTGGGCGAGCCAATTATCACCGCGGAGTGATTCAGGAAATTCTGATCAACTCTCTGGCGCATCGTGATTGGAGCGCCCGTGACCGCATTGCCCGGATCAACATCTTCGACGATGGCATCGAGTTCATCAATCCTTCATTGATGCCAGAACTTCCGATCATCTCATTGCGATACGGCATCGCCTGTTCGCCCAACCCCAGACTCAAGGCCGTTCTGACCAACCAGCATTACGGTATCCCCCCGACGCAGGGAGGCATACCGATGATCTTCGACGAAACCATCAAATTCGTAAAACGGGCGCCGGAAGGCCCTGCCATGACCAACAACGAATTTCGCATGAAGGTTCACGGTCTGGACCCTCACAATATCCAGAGGATTTCCGCCACCGAGACACAGAGGTCACAGAGATGACACAACCAACAACTCTGTGACCTCTGTGTCTCGATGGTTAGTTTTTCACCACAACTGAAAAACCAGGCAATGAAACAACTACTTTTATTGTCCGTTTTACTGCTGACGCTGGTCTTGAGCATTCCGCATTCCGGTGAGGATTTCCACCACCGAGACACAGAGGTCACAGAGATGACACAACCAACAACTCTGTGACCTCTGTGTCTCGGTGGTTAGTTGTTCACCACAACTAAAAAACCAGGCAATGAAACTACTACTTATATTGTCCGTTTTACTGCTGACGCTGGTCTTGAGCATTCCGCATTCCGGTGCGGCGCAGGACGCGCGTGGAAAGATCAGCCTCAATACCGCGACTGCTGCCGAACTCGAGGCGTTACCTGGCATCGGACTGGTCCTGGCCGCTCGAATTGTCGAACACAGGCGCGTGCATGGTCCTTTCAAACGAATCGAGGATGTAATCATCGTGCGAGGGATGAGCGCTGCCCGCTTTCGCCGGATCGCCCGACTGATTCGCATCTGACGTGAGATTCCATTCTTAGATCGTTTCCGTCCGTCGAGGCCGTTACGGCTCCGCACCTGCCAGTTTCCCAGATCCTGACGCCGCTCGATCGAAGTCGATGAAGGACGCTTTCGTGAGGATGGCCGAACGGGCTCGGCCTGCCCGCTGAGATGACAGCGTGAAGCGGGCTGACAGCATCCAGAAATGACTGCGTCGATGATGTCTTCGATCCATGATGCGGCACCTTGAGCACATCTGCCCGCAGGCCGGCGCCTTGATTGACAAGATGTGTTTCAGCCGCGGCTTCGATGTCGCCCGTCAGAAGAAATGATCTTCGGCCATACCGCAGTCGCAGGACAAGTGAACGGTCATTACCTGACATTTCGCCCCATTCTGCCGCGACATCCGGCCAGAGCGCCTCGATAAGCACACCGTCGACCTCGAAATGATCGCCTCGGCCAACCGAGCGAAGAGGAATGCGCCCGGACGAGACGGCACGATGAAAGGAGTTTTCGGTTACATCCCCGGCGGATCGTTTTCCTTCCCAGGCCGTGCCCACTCGCATCGCATCGATCAGCTCATCGAAGGCTTCGATATGATCCGCATCCCCGTGACTGGCGGCGATCCAGTCAAGACGCTGAATGCCTCTGAACCATAAGTAGGGGAGAAGAGCGGCTTCAGCAAGGCCAAGGCGGTCTTCCTCTAAGTCCTCTGCCATGTCTCCGCCTGATGAAGAATCACGATAAGCCACGCGCCCTCCGCTGTCGAAGAGCATGAGCTTTCCCTTCGGGAATGAGATCAGCATGGCATCACCCTGTCCGACATCCAGAAAAGTAATGCTCAATCGGCCTTCAGCATAACGGTGAGAGACCGGATGAGTAACCAGCCCGACCCCCAGAATTGTGTTGGCGATCAGTGTGACGGCTATGACAGACTTCGAGATGCGATGGCGCAGCTCACGACGATTCTGACGGCCCGCCAGCGGATTCCATTCATTGAGCGCAATCATGAAAATGGCCAGACCGGAGAAATAAGCAGCGTACAGCCAGCCGGCCGATTCGCCGAAATCCGCCGGACGAATGCTCGCCAACCGCCAGTCCTGCAACGGCTCTCCAAGACTGATAACCGTTTCGCCCAGCAGATCGACGAGGGGCGCAAGTGGCATGCTCAAATGGCCGGACAATGCGTGCAGGGTCAGAAATATCGCTCCTCCGGCCATAAGCGCCAGCATGAGTACGCCTTCAATCACATTCGTCACCGGCGCAACGATTGAAAAACGGTGAAACAGCCCGACCATCAACGGCAGCAGACCGAGTTGTATGCCCACGGTCGTGAGCATCGTCATGACCATGGCCGACAGCGCCTTCTGCAATCGCAATCGACCCGGCAGGCGGGCGCTCCGCGATTTTTTCAACCGGTATTTCACCGGCGCCTGAAGCATCTCCTCTCGAAAAGCCGCTTCGTCCCAGAATAGAATTTCGCAGATTCGGCTGATCTGATTCGGAACGTCCGGAGGATAGGGAGTCAGTGCCGTTGGTTGCCAGCGACCGATCTGCCGCAGTCGTTCGTGAAACGGCCCGATCAGAACGACTATCACGAGGACCGTCATGAGCGATAGTTGAAATGCCGGATTGAAGAGATCGGCCGGCTTCCATGCCAGCAGAATTATGGCTGAAGCCGCGACCGAATTGGCTCCTGCCGATTCGCGAAAGATAAGCCTGCCGAGCAGGACAATGGTCAGCATGACCGCCGCCCGCGACACCGCGGGTTGAGCGCCGACCATGACGGCATATGCCCAGATGACTCCGATCGTGACGGCATAGCGCGCGCCGCGGCGGCGGACCACTGCACCGGCCAGCCACAAAACCACTCCCGCGATCACGCCGATATGCAAACCCGAAATTACCAGCAGGTGATAGGTCCCTCCATCTCGAAATAATTCTCCTGTCCGCTTAGTCAGAAAATAACGGTTCCCGAGCAGCGCCGCCGCCAGTATTCCGCGCGACGGCTGGCGCAGTTTTTCGAGCAGCACGCTCAGCGCCTGTAATCGCAGGCGGTAGAGAGCGGATAGAATCAATTTCCGATCACCGTCGCCAAGAGGATCTATCAGGAGAGGGCTTTTAACAGCGCCGCCGGCATCGTACCCTTGACGTTCCAGTAAAGCTTCGAGATCGATCGAACCGGGATTGCGATAGATACGCCTGTTTCGCAGATGGCCGAGCAGCCGCAGGCGTGTTCCATACCTGAGCCCGAGCGATGCAAACTCTCTCTCAGCCTGCCCGTCAGGCAGCGGAACCACCATTCTCACCCTGCCGTCGATCCGATGTTCAATCCGAAACGTTGACAGGCTCTCGAGGGACAGACTCAGATAAACACGATCCGGCGCCGGCTCAGGCTCTGCGTCCAACACCCCGCATATCTCGACCGGAGCATCCCAATTCCAGGCTTCGCTCGAAATCATTGCGCGCAGTGCGGCGCCTTCTCTTCGATTTTCGTGAAAGCCCCACAGCCACGCTCCGCAGGCCGCGCTTCCTGCCCAGAAACAGATCAGACTGATCCATAACATTAGCCGGGACAGTCGCCAGTACATTCGCCGAATTACCAGACAGATCAGGGATATCGCCCAGGCTGCAAAAGCCGGAAAAAGCCAGAACCCGCCTAATCCCTGACGATATGAGCCGATCAGCAGGCCAATCGAGAAGAAGACGCAGACATAAAGCAATGGCTGGTCTGAGTGACGCAATCGCGTAAAGGTCAATCGACGCGGCATATTTATTACTCACGCTTATGATTGAGCGATCTGTTTCGACGGGTGGCCGCGCAGAGAGCGAATCGAAGGATGGATCGATCTTAACTGTCCGTGGTGGCAGGGGTGGCAGGGGTGGCAGGGGTGGTCTCCCTGATTTTCAAATGGACGACGGTTTCGACGTGGAACGTCTGCGGAAACATATCCAGCGCCGTAATCGATTCAATAATGTACCCGTATTGCCTCAGCATTTTCAAATCCCTGGCGAGAGTTGCCGGATCACATGAGACGTAGGTGATGGCCGTCGGATTCATAGCCACCAGCCGTTCGATCACGATCGGACCGGCGCCGGCACGAGGCGGATCGAGCAGAACAAGATCGGGACTGGGCAGATCCGAGGATTTGTACTTCAACCATGCTTCTACGGAAATCGGTTCATATCGAACATTGTTGACGCCGTTGGCACGGGCGTTTTCGATGCCGTGGGCCGCCGCGGATCGATTGCCCTCGATCGCATGGACCTGCTCGTAGTTGCGGGCAAGTTGAAGGCTGAAGAGCCCGACACCGGCATACAGATCGACAGCCATCTTTCCGCTCGATCGCTCCATCGCTACGCGAACAAGCTCTTCGACCAGCAAGCGATTGCCCTGAAAGAACGAGCGCACCCCGAAAGAATAGAGGCGCCCGGCAATGCGCTGGCCGGCCGTTCCCATCGCGTCGATGTCGGCTATCCTGTCGTTTTCACCCGTTGCCGGTGTGACAAGTACTTCGTCATCACCCACCGTCAGATAGACCCGCGTAGCGTCGCGGGGAATCAGTGAGGGATTATCATGCAGACGCTGCAATTCCCTGTTGGCAGCCGGCAGCAGGATCCGGCAATTGGCGACATCGCAGACATCCTGCGTGCCGGCGCGAAAGTAACCGATCTTCGAATGGCCCGCCGTATCCCGCTTGACCTTGATCTCGGCGCGTGAACGATAGCCCAGCTCAGAGGCCGAACGGACTTCGATTTCACTTTCCCATTCGATGCCTCCGATGCGCTCGAGCGATTCGCGAACGAATGCGGCTTTGGCCCTCAATTGCGCCGGGTATGCAAGATGCTGCAACTGACAGCCTCCGCAATCGCCGAAACTGTCGCACGGCGGAACACGCCGATCATCCGATTCGACGATCACCTGCTCGATTGACGCGCGAGCGAAATTGCGTTCAGTCCCGGTGATTCTGACGCGCAGCCTGTCTCCGACCGCGCTGAACGGGATAAAGACCGCCTGCTTACCGATGCGGGCAAGACCATCTCCGCCGTATACGATCTTCTCGATCGTCACGTCGTGGACCTCGCCGACAGCAATCTGCTGCAGACCGTTTCCCGTATTTGAATCCTGATCACCGTGATTCATGCGGCCTCAAGCAACTCTCATCCCCGGGAGCGCAGGCTTCCAGCCTGCATTTGAAGTTAGTAGCAGGAGTCATGCAGGCTGGAAGCCTGCGCTCCCGGGGGATCTGTTAAAGATAGAACAGGCTCAAGCGTGGGACTGAATGGATTTCACGCAATCTTCGAGCCATGAAATTCGCCAGGGTCTGATCAAAAACCTCTCGCTCCATGGTCTGCTTGTAAGCGCGTAATTGTTGATTCCCTTCCTTCTTCAGTTCGGCCAGCATCCCATCGCCGACGCCTTCGCGCAACCCCTCGAGGATGGTCTCCTCGATCATCGTCAGATCACTCTCCAATGCCTCTGGAGAGACGCGATCGGATGTTCGAAGATCTTTGATGATCTGATCCAGTCTAACCAATGCGCGATCGAAGACTTCTGCAAGAGAAGATTGCGATGCGTACTTCTCCTTCAACCTGTTTATCGATTGAAGATGATCACCCAGATAGTCGATCAGCGTGGCCGAGCTGAATTGACTGCGCTCGGATCCGGCTTCGCCCGAGCCATTGCCATTCGACAGGTCGTGACTCTGATTGCTGCCGACGCGTGATTCAGTATATTCCTGAAACATCGCTTCGACCTCCTGCTGACAGTAAAAGAGTGAATTGACCTTGCGTCCGCGACGCGCCCGTCCTTCATACGAATCGAACGAAGAATTGATTCCTCGCAAAACAATATGCAGCGGAATATCACGCTGCTTCCATGTTTCAATCAATGACCAGTCAAGCGGCGAGACCAGCATATGACTGCCGCGCCGTTTTACGAACTCTTCTTCGATCTCTGTAAAATAGTTGAAATAATTCATGCCGGGCTGTGGGGGCTCAGAACCTGTCAATGGGGAAATCGTTCGATTCACATCTTACTAGCGCTCGTATAACCGTTCAAATTAATCCGAGTGAAATCATCGATACTTCAACGAGCCTCTTCACGCAGGCTGCTGACCTCACCAGCGAGGATAGTCCTCAATTCGCCTGAGTCAGTTTTAACGATGAGCGCGCCGGAATCGGTCAGCCCGGCTGTCTCTCCGTTGATCAGGCTGTCGTCAAGTGTCACGATGACGCGTTTGCCCTTGGCATAACTCGACAGTTCGCGCCATCGATCGAGAATCCCGCTCCACTTCCCGGCGCACCATCTTCCGTACCAGATCTGCAAACGATCAAGCAACCGGTCACGCACTTCATCGACCGGCACATTTCGCCCTGTTTCGATCAGAAAAGACGTCGCCGTCGAGACCAGATCGTCAGGAAAGCCGTGATGGTTCAGGTTAATGCCGATGCCGACGATCAGGCGCATATCCCCTGAACCAGAGCTCGCGCCTTCGACCAGTATGCCGCAGATCTTGCGATCGCCGCACATGACATCGTTCGGCCATTTGACATCGATCCTCTGTAAACCCAGTTCAGAGAGCGTCTCTGCGACAGCGACAGCTGCGAGCAGGCTCAGGAGCGTGATCTTTTCGGAGCCCGCATCGGGCCGAAAAAGAACTGACAGATACAGACCATCTCCGGGAGAGGAATGCCAGCTGCGGGTTCGCCTTCCGCGTCCGGCCGTCTGTTCGTCGGCCACGATACAGAGGAATTCCGGCGCGTCGGGAATCGCTTTCAGTGCATCGCTGGTCGATCCGATGGTTGAGTAGTGATGAACGATGAAAGAACCGCGACTGAAGATCCGCGGGGTGTGATCTGACTGCATGCAATGTTTCAGGCTTTCACCAATGAGCCAATGGAGAAGCTATTCCGGTTTAATTTTGAAGCTGATATCGACTGCGGGAGCCGAATGAGTGAGCGCGCCGATCGATATCAGATCGACTCCGGCCTCGGCATAGGCGCGAACGTTTTGCAGGTTGATGCCGCCAGAAGCCTCGGTCAGAGTTCGGCGATCTTCCGGCTCACGTGAATGAATGATTTCCACTGACTGGCGCACCATTTCGGGAGTCATGTTGTCGAGCATCAGGATATCGGCACTGGCATCGAGCGCCTGTTTGACCTGATCCAGCGTCGAGACTTCAACCTCGATCTTGTGCAAATGACCGGCAACTTCACGAGCGCGACGGACTGCTTCGGCAACTCCGCCGGCCATCGCAAGATGGTTATCCTTGATCAGTACACCGTCATCGAGCCCGAGACGATGATTCTGGCCTCCGCCGGTTTTGACTGCATACTTCTCCAGCATCCGCAGCCCCGGCGTCGTCTTTCGCGTATCGACGATGCGGGCATTTGTTCCGGCGATGGCATCGACATATTTGCGAGTCATCGTCGCTATGCCCGACAGGCGCTGCAGAAAGTTCAAGGCCACGCGTTCGCCGGCCAGCAGGATCTGGGCATCGCCCTTGATGCGGGCGAATATCTTGCCGTTTGTCACCTCTTCACCGTCTCCGACCGTGGATTCGATCTGCAAATATGGATCGAACGATCCGAAAACGGCATCTGCGACTTCGAGGCCGGCCAGGATCAGGTCCTGCTTGGCCATGAAGCTGCCTCGCGCAGTCGTCCGCGGGCGAACTATCGCTCTGGACGTGATGTCGCCCCGCCCCAGATCCTCGTCCAGAGCCGCCTGAATCGTATCGAAAATACCGTCAAAATCGAGTGGGTTCATCATTATCTTTTTTACAATGATTCGATCGTGGCCTTGAGCTTGGTGATCTGATCCTCAAGCTCGACTGAGCGCTCGCGCGAGGCAGCCACGACATCGACCGCAGCGCGCTTGATGAAGTCCTGATTGCCGAGTCGTTTTTCGAGCCCTTCCCGCTCACCTGCCAGTTTGGCCAGTTCTTTCTCGAGCCGCGCGCGTTCCTTATCAAAATCGATCAGCCCCTCGAGCGGGACCGAAATCGTGGCGCCGCTGATGACTGCACGCGCCGCCCCTCGCTCTGAATCGAGTTGATCGACGAGCTGCAGTTCTTCGATCCGTGCCAGCCGCTTGATGTGAGCCTCCATCCGGCTGATCACGTCCCTGACATTATCGTCGGTTGTCGCAATCCGAGCCTTGAGCGAAACCGAAGGAGCGATATTGAATGACGCCCGAATGTTGCGCAGCCGTGTGATCAGATCGATGACCAGACCCATCTCACGCTCGGCCCTTCCGTCAAGCTGCGCCGAATTGTGCTCGACGAAATCCGCAATGCAGATCGATTCGCCTTTATGCGGCAGCTTCTGCCATAACTCCTCAGTGATGTATGGCATGATCGGGTGCAGCAGGCGGAGACTGCGCTCGAGTACGTATATGATTCGCCGTTTGACAGCCAGATTCTGCGGCGTCGATTCCTTCGACGTCACAAACGGCTTTGAAAGCTCGATGTACCAGTCGCAGAAATCGTTCCAGAAGAAGTGGTAGAGCGTCGCAGCCGCTTCGTGAAACCGGAACTCTCCGAGCGCGCTGTGCACATCGAGCGCGACGCGATTGAAACGGCTCAGGATCCACAAATCCGCCAGCTCTGGCGGCGTCAAATAGGTCTCCCAGTCGAGCGAATCCCTGCCTTCCAGCACGTCATCGCAGTTGAGCATGACGAAGCGCGTGGCGTTCCAGATCTTGTTGGCGAAATTCCGGGCCGTTTCGAGCTTGGCTTCCTGAGGAGTGATCGTCATGCCTGTGGTCGATGCCGCAGTCAGCATGAATCGCACGGCATCCGTCCCGTATTTTTCGAAGACCTCGAGCGGATCGACCACATTCCCCTTGGTCTTCGACATCTTCTGTCCTTCAGGATCAAGAACAAGCGCGTTTATATAAACCGTCCTGAACGGAACGTCGCCCATGAATTTCAGCCCCATCATCATCATCCGCGCAACCCAGAAGAAGATGATGTCCTGCGCGGTGACCAGCACAGATGTCGGGTAGTACTTCTTCAGATCATCGGTCTCGTCCGGCCAGCCGAGCGTTGAAAAAGGCCATAACTGCGATGAAAACCAGGTATCGAGAACGTCCTCTTCCTCGCGAAGCGGCGTCTTCGAATCCATGCCGCGGGCCGCCAGCCTCTGACGGGCCTCATCCTCATCGCGGGCGACGACGATCTCTCCATCAGGAGTGAACCACGCGGGAATGCGGTGCCCCCACCACAACTGCCGCGAAATACACCAGTCCTGGATGTTCTCGAGCCAGTTGAAGTAGATCTTCGTCATGCTCTCGGGGACGAATTTTGTCCGCCCCTGTTTGACGGCATCGATCGCCGGATCGGCGAGCCCCCGCATCTTCAAAAACCATTGCGTCGAAATAAGCGGTTCGACAACCATCCCGCTGCGCTGGCAGTGACCGACGTTGTGAGCATAATCATCGACCCTGAGCAGAAGCCCGAGCCCCTGCAAGTCCTCGACGACGGCCTTTCGCGCCTCAAACCGGTCCAGTCCCCGATATTTTTCAGGCACGACATCGGTCATTCGCGCATCCTTGCCGATCACCTGAACGAACTCAAGCCCGTGCCGTTTGCCCATGGCGAAATCGTTCGGATCATGCGCCGGGGTGACTTTGACGAATCCGGTCCCGAAATCCTTTTCGACTATCTCATCCTGAACGAACTCGATCTCGCGGCCGACCAGCGGCAGGATGACTCTTCTGCCGGCCACGCCGGCGTAGCGACCACCCTCGGCAGCATCCTCGGGATTGAGAGCAATGGCCGTATCGCCAAGCATCGTCTCGGGGCGGGTTGTGGCGACGACGATGAAATCTCCTGAGGTCGTACTGAGCAGCCCCATCTCCGCACCGCTCTCACCCTTCTCCGCATTTGCCGCTTCGTATGCCTCCGCCAACCCCTCGACCGGCCCTGACACCGCCTTCCCGATCGGATAGGCGATGTGGTAGAGCTTGCCCCTGACCGGCTTCATCTCGACTTCCAGGTCCGAGATGGCGGTCTGCAATCCCGGCGACCAGTTGATCATGTATTCACCGCGATAGATCAATCCCTCGTCATAGAGCCTGACAAAGACCTCCCTTACCGCGTTCGACAGACCATCATCCATCGTGAAGCGTTCACGCTCCCAGTCGACTGACTCGCCGAGCACGCGCATCTGGTTCTGGATCGTTCCTCCTGAATGCTCCTTCCACTCCCAGACGCGTTCGACGAACTTTTCCCTGCCCATATCCTGCCGGCGTGTGCCTTCAGCCGCCAGGTTGCGCTCGACCACCATCTGCGTGGCAATGCCCGCATGATCGGTCCCCGGCAGCCACAAAACCCTGTCGCCGCTCATGCGCCGCCACCGCGCCAGCACATCCTGCAGCGTGTGGTTCAGAGCATGTCCCATGTGCAGGTAACCCGTCACATTCGGCGGCGGTATGACCATCGAAAAAATATCCGCGCGCGGATTGTCATTGCTCTCGGGTGAGAAAAAGCCATGCTCTTCCCAGAACGGGTACCACCGCTGCTCGACCTCTTTCGGTTCGTATGTCTTCGGTATTTCCATAAGTAAGTGTGTGTTCGTTTTTTAAGGAAGTAAAAAGTAAAAAGTAGAAAGTATAAAGTATAAAGAAAAGCACGAGCTTAAGCTATTTCTTTCTACTTTTTACTTTCTACCTTCTACTTTTTACTTCCCTCAGAGTTCATCAATCTCTAGCAGGGTGTCCGGATCGTGAAAGGATAGCTGGCGATCGTCGGGCTGCTCAATGTCTCGTACGACGATCTCGGGTGAGATTCGGCTGATGATCTCTTCGGTCAGCGTCGGGACCAGTTTCTCAGTCAGTTTTTGAGGCAGCGATTCCATCAATTGAGTGACCACACGATCGACAATCTCATCGATCTGGCTTTTCGAGATGCCGGATGGAATTTCTGCTGAAGATTCCGCAACCTGTTCAACTTTAATTGCCGATTCGGGTACGATTGCTGCCGGACTATCCCAGACATCTTCAAGCACATCATCGATATCCAGCACCCGATCCTCTTCAATAATATGACGGGGAAATTCTCCGATTGAATAGTCAACATCCGCAATGGCGACAAGAGAGGCCTGATCTCGGACTGGCATCAGGAAATCATCCAATGCAGGTTTTTCCGCCTCCTCCTGGATGCGGGCCGGTGCAATCCGGCTGGTCATATCCAATACATTGTCAATCTCAGCTTCGAGTGGTTTCTGAACGGGTTCCGGCTCGGCTTTGATTTCCTCATCCGCCACTACGGCTTCGATCCGGGGCGGTGGCTCGATCAGGTTTTTGACAGTCGTAATGAGGGCTTTAATTGACTGAAACGGTTTGGTCAGATGAGTGTCAGCGCCCATCCGACGCGCCTTTTCGGCGTCGAATGGCTCATAAGCAGGCACCAGAAGAACGACCGGAATATGGCGCAGATCCGGGTGGTTCTTGACATACTCGCAGATCTGATACCCGTCCCTTCCAGGAATCGACACGTCGGCCATGATGAGCGAGGGCCGCAGATACTGCAGCTTGTTGATGGCTTCGTCGCCATTGTTCACCGTCTCGACATCGACATGTTCGTCCTTAAAAGTCAACGTGATGATCTTCTGCACCGTTACGCTGTCGTCGGCGAGCAGAATCTTGTATTCCAATGGAACCTCCAGAAACAATGCTGAATTGATCAGCAACTATACAAGAAAGATGGGCCTCTCGTACTTAAAGTTTCCGGTTTAAAAACAGTTTCCAGTTTCCAGTCGAAAACCTGTACTCTGGATAACAATCCGAAATCTGATTTTACACTGGAAACTGGAAACTGTTTATACTGAAACCTTTTCTACTTGAATATCCCGCCGAGAAACCCTTTCTTCTTTTTAGGGTCTTTTTTCTTCTTTTCGTCCTTCTTGGCCTCGGCCTTTGTTTCCGACTCTGGATTATCCGGCTTCGCTTCGGGCGATCCACCAGCAGTGGGCTTTTCGCCTGCCGGAGCGGAAGAGGTGGCGGGCGCCGGGTTGGTCAGATCGACCCTGGTGCTGGCCCGGATGCCGCGAGTCCCGGTGTTGTTGCTGGCCTCGTCAGGTTTGACTTCGGCCTCGACGTCCTTTTCGTCGCCGGACTTGCTCAAGAGCACGCCGTCCTTCGAAATATCGAGTCCGTTGTATCCCAGGATGAGGCTGAACTTGCCCATGAAACCTGGGCGTTCAACCGGGTTATCGTTGGCAGGATCCGGAATCGGTTTGCCGAGCTTTTCCAGATATTCGCGGCCTTTTTCGGAAAATTCACTTCTTGGGTAGTCCCGGACGAGCCGTGTGAAATATTCCGACGCTTCCTCGGGCTGTTCCTGTTCAATCAGGGAAACACCGAGCAGGAAGAGCGATTCATCGAAATAGCTGAAAAACGGATACTGCGTAATGATATCGCGGAGACGGCTCTCGCCTGACTTGTAGGCCTGGCGATTGTTGATGTAGAAGCGGGCGATATCCAGTTCGTGGAGTCCTAGCACCTGCTGGACGTCACGCAGATCGCTCTCTAAAGCAAGCTGGTTAGGCGACTGACGGCAGCTCTGCAGCGCGGCCTTGAGCTGGAATTCCGCTTGTTTGGCAAAGCTCGCATCGCGATTGTAGGCGCCCATCTGTCGCATGAGTGAATGCGCGATCTTGTGCTTGACCTCACAGATCCTGGGGTGAGTCGGGAAATACTGGGCGAAATCCTTATAACCGCCGATCGCCTGCTGCAGGTTTGATGTGCCGCCTTCAAGATAGAACGAATCGGCGATGGCCAGTTTGGCCAGCGGCAGGAATTCACTGTCGGCGTATGTCGTGATGACTACGTTATAGAGCAATCGGGCTTCGTCATAGCGGCCTTTTCTGGCCTTCTCGGATGCCTGCTCGTAAAGCTCCCTGTCGCGCCCTTCCAGCGGGGCATTCTCGTTGGCGACCTTGTCCTTGCCCCCGCATCCCGACAATCCGATACTCAGACTCAACAGCATCACGATTGGAGCAAATGAACTTCGTAATCTCATATAAAACAACTCCTCCAGAGGCCTTATCAGACCAGAATCCGTTCGCCGATCCGGGCAGCTTCGATCAACGCCCGCAGCGCGCCGGCCGGATCCGGCTTACCGAAGATCGCCGATCCGGCGACCAGAATCTCAGCGCCCGCCGCGGTAACTGCGGCGGCTGTCTCGGGCCCGATCCCGCCATCGATTTCGATCCGCGCATGCGAACCCCGGCGGTCGATCAGATCCTTCAATCTTTTAATCTTGTCGATCGATGAGGTAATGAAACTCTGCCCACCGAAACCCGGATTGACCGACATTAATAAAACGTAATCAACATCGCACACGATCTCTTCAATCATCGCCAGTGGTGTAGCCGGGTTGAGGACAACCCCAGGCATGCAGCCCGCCTGACGAATGTGGCCGATAGTACGATGCAAATGATAGGTGGCTTCAGGATGAACCGAGATCATATCGGCGCCCGCCTGTGCGAACGCAGTGATGAAATTATCGGGGTTTTCAATCATCAGGTGAGCATCGATCGGCAGGGTCGTCGCCTTGCGCACCCATTCGACGATGAACGGTCCGATCGTCAGATTCGGGACAAAATGGCCATCCATGACGTCGACATGGATAATTGATGCGCCCGCCTGCTCGACGGCTTCTATCTGTTGCCCGAGCCGTGTGAAATCTGCTGATAAAATTGAAGGCGCTATTTCGACCATCAAAGACAATAGTTTATCGGTTCCGGAGATGGAACGATCAGTGCGAAGATCCTTGCCCTTGAGCCGGTAATTCCCCCCCTGGGTCCGGGTATCTACCTGGCTTCAGCGCCGAGGCTCAAACTGACGCGAACCAATTGGCCAGTCTTGACCGTTGTGCCAGCCGGCGGGTATTGATCGCACACGGCGTCGGCCGGTATTTTATCATCGTGAACCCGGCTTTTGACTACCATCCGCAATCCCGCATCATCCAGCTCGCTTTCGGCCCCCTCTTCGGACAAACCGACCACGCTCGGAACGTCGACCGTTCGCCCCCTCAACGCGACGTATATCACAGCCCCAGCACCGAGGCTGAAGACCGCGCCAAGGAGAAGTACAAGCAACAAGCGGTTTATTACGATGCTCGATCCGGGTCGAGATATCAAACGCAATACCCTCCGATATTGTTACGATTGAGCAGTGTAACACCATAAGCAGGCGCTTTCAATCGCCTGGTGTACGCCCCCTGGCCTCAAACCGAGCCAATAATCATTCACTTTTTATCACTCTTCATCATGGATCGTATTCAGCCTGATGATCTCGAATTTGCGGGCCCCGTTGGGGGTCTGGACGCGAATCTCATCCCCTTCCTCCTTGTTGAGCAGGCTCTTTCCGATCGGTGATGAGGTGGAAATAAGCCCCTGCTCGAAATCCGCCTCTTCAGGGGTGACCAGGCGGTAGGTCAATTCCTCGCCGCGATCGATGTCGCGCAGCAAAAGCGTCGAGCCGTACGAGGCGCGATCACGGGGAAGTTTGCTGATGTCGATGCTTGCAAGTTTGGCAACCTGCTGCTGTAACTGCCGAACGCGCGCCCGAACATAATCCTGCCGCTCTCGCGCCGATTTGTACTCGGCGTTCTCCGACAGATCGCCCAATGCCGCAGCGGTTCTCAAGGCACGAGGCAATTCAATGTTGAGCTCGTATTCGAGCGATTTCAACTCGGCCAGTATCTTTTCCTTCCCTGTCAATTCTTTCTGTTCGTTCACAACGCTTGATTCCTTTCCGCATTGCGGACCATGGATTTCTCACCATGGCTTATGTCATCGGCCACCATCGGGGCGGCGTCATTTTCCAGATTCAATAAAAACGCGACTGCCGCAAACCCTTCATCACCATCCGGTAATGACCAGGACTGCGGCAGACACTGTTTAACGCTACCATGGAATGTAATAAAAGTTGAAAGTAAAAAGTTGAAAGTAAAGAGTTTTCATACACGCCCGGTCTATGAGCAAGGTATGCACTCTTCCCGGTACTTTCAACTTTCAAATTTTCAACTTTTTACTTTCTTCCTAAACATTCAAAATCGTAATCAATTCCTGAACGGCGGCGGCCGATTTCTGCAGGGCGGCGCGTTCATCGGCGGTCAGATTGATCTGGATGATCTCTTCGATACCGTTGCTGCCGAGTTTAACCGGGACTCCGACGAAGAGGCCGTTGATTCCGTATTCACCTTCGAGCAAGACGGCGCAGGGCAGAATCTTCTTCTTGTCGAGCAGGATAGATTCGACCATTTCAACCGCTGCGGCCGAAGGAGCGTAATATGCCGATCCGGTTTTGAGCAGGCTGACGATCTCGGCTCCGCCGCCGGCCGTCCGGGCCACTATCTTGTCGAGCACATCCTTCGGCAGGAGTTCGGTGACCGGAATTCCAGCGCAGGTCGAATACCTGGGCAGCGGAACCATCGTGTCGCCGTGACCGCCGAGCACAAATGCAGTCACATTTTCGACGGAGACATTGAGGGCCTCTGCCAGGAAGGTGCGCATGCGGGCAGAATCCAGCACACCGGCCATGCCGATGACGCGATTCTTAGGAAATCCGGATCGTTTGAAGGCCACCTGAGCCATTGCATCGAGCGGATTCGACACGACGATGATGATGGCATTCGGCGACGTCCGCGCGATCTCGTCGGTCACGCTTCCGACGATTCCCGCATTCGTGTTGAGCAGGTCGTCGCGGCTCATGCCGGGCTTGCGCGCGATTCCGGAAGTGATGACTACGATATCCGAGTTGGCCGTCTCCTTGTATCCGTTGGTGCCGATCAGACGTGAGTCATATCCCTCGATCGGACCGGCCTGCGCCAGATCCAGAGCCTTGCCCTGCGGCATACCTTCGACGATATCCACCAGTACTACATCGCCCAGTTCCTTTGAAACAAGCCAGTGCGCGGTCGTCGCTCCGACATTCCCCGCACCAACCACTGTAATCTTCTTGCGTCCCATAATCTCCTCCAAGGGTAGTAGAAAGTAGAAAGTAAAAAGTAGAAAGGGGTAAGCGAGCAGGAAAAAATTATATTTACTGATTTAAGCGTTGGCAAACACCACTTTCTACTTTCTACTTTCTACTTTCTACTCACTTACATATTTTCAATAATCGCATCAGCATATTCGCTGGTCTTGACCTTGGTAGCGCCTTCCATTTGACGTTCGAGGTCATAGGTGACCTTCTTCTGGTCGATGGTCTTGACGATACCATTGATGATCAGGTCACCGGCCTCCTGCCAACCCATGTGTTCGAGCATCATAACGCCCGAAAGGATGACCGACGAAGGGTTGATGACATCCTTGCCGGCATATTTCGGGGCAGTGCCGTGGGTCGCTTCGAAGACCGCGGCATTGTCGCCGATGTTTGCTCCGGGAGCCATGCCGAGCCCTCCGACCTGGGCCGCGCAGGCATCCGACAGGTAATCGCCGTTCAGGTTCGGCGTGGCGAGCACATCATATTCGTCAGGACGCAGCAGGATCTGCTGGAACATCGCATCGGCGATGCGATCGTTGATCAGAATCCTGCCTTCAGGCAACTTACCGTTGTGATCCTTCCAGAGTTCGTCCTCGGTCACGATCTTGTCGCGAAACTCATCTTTGGCCAGATCGTAACCCCAGTCACGGAACGCGCCCTCCGTGTACTTCATAATGTTTCCCTTGTGAACCAGTGTCACGGTCTTGCGATTGTGTTCGATCGCATAATTGATGGCGCGGCGGACCAGATTGCGTGTGGCGGTAATCGAAATCGGTTTGATTCCGATGCCGGAATCCCTTTTGATCTCGAACCCGAGGTCGCTCAGGAAATCGATCAGTTTGAGTGCGCGATCAGTGCCTTCCTGAAATTCGATTCCCGCATACACATCTTCGGTGTTTTCGCGGAAGATCACGACATCCAGCTTTTCGGGATGTTTGACGGGAGCGGGAACTCCGTTGAAGTAGCGAACCGGACGGACGCAGGCATAGAGATCGAGCACCTGGCGGAGCGTCACGTTGAGCGACCGGATTCCACCGCCGACGGGCGTCGTCAACGGCCCCTTGATCGCAACGACGAAATGCTGGATCGCATTGAGCGTGCCTTTCGGCAACCATTCGCCGAACTTCTCGTGCGCCTTTTCACCGGCGAAGACTTCATACCATACAATGCGACGCTGTCCGTTATAGGCCTTGGCCACGGCCGCATCAAAAACTCGGACCGATGCACGCCAGATATCGACGCCGATCCCGTCTCCTTCAATGAACGGAATGATCGGATTGTCGGGAACAATCATCCTGCCATCCTCGACACGAATGGCCTGACCATCCGAGGGGGTTTCTATTCCATTAAATACGGGCATAATTGCAACTCTCCTGGTCTGTTATCGTAATGAATCCGTCTATACGTGGTAATTGCGAAATCAATAAACTGAGCGGGAAGCCACGCAGTCTAACAACCGTACGAAGGGCTGTCAAGATTTGTGCGATCCGTCGTTTTCCGATATAAACCACAGGTTTTAAGCGATCTGCTGATTAACGGGCTTGAAAACGATTAATATGAAAATTGACCCGGCAGAAGCTCTCGCACTCTATCGACGATTGCGGAGCGAAGACCGTCTTGAACCTGATGCCGCCAATCGCCTTGCCATCGAGGCAGCCGGACGGGTGATCAGGGATTACATTGAAGACAGCATTTATTCGCGTGATGCCGTTACGCTGCTCTGCGAGTTGTCGTCCCATCCAGACCAGAGAATCGCCCGCGCCGGCCTGACGGGAATCTTCCCTTCCCTCGTCGAACGGCTCAATGATTCGTTCGATCCGGCGGCCTGCCGCGTATACGACAGTGTATTCTCACAAGTCATAGACTTTTATCGTCGCCACCCCGATGGAACTCAGCTGGACAACGCCCTCGATGCATTCGGCATCGCCGACCAGGCAGCCATGCTCGACCGCAAAGCGAGGATCGGACTACCACGACCGGCCAGGGATTTCGCCTCCGTGCGAAAAGTCATGCTGCTCTCTCGCGTCACCATCGGCGCCGATGTGATGATCAATGGGACGCTCATCGCCAAAATGCGCCAGCTTCGCCCCGACGTCGAATTCGTCCTTCTCGGCTCGACGAAACTGAGCGAACTTTACGGTGGAGACAATCGAATTCGAGTTCGTGAAATCGCATACGAGCGAGGGGGAACGGTGCTTTCCCGACTGCTGAGCTGGCTCGATGTCATCGCGGCAGTGAGTCAGGAGACGGAAAATTTGAGGCCTGAAGAATATTTATTGATCGATCCCGACTCACGACTGACGCAACTTGGCTTGCTGCCCCTGCTCCATGATGAGCGTTCATACCTCTATTTCGAGAGTCGGTCCTGGCCCGGAACAGGTTCTCTGGGGCTTCTGGCATCGGAATGGCTCGGATCACTGACAGGCCGCACAGATCAGGCGTTTCCACTGATCGCCCTGCCTGAGAATTACCTCGCTTTCGGAAAACAGGTCTCTGATGTCATTCGAAGAAACGGCACGGTCAGGATCGTAACGATCAGCCTTGGAGTCGGCGGCAACGAGAGCAAAAGGATTTCGGACGAGTTCGAGGAGAATCTGGTCGATAGTCAAAGTAATAATGGCGGCCTGATTCTGGATAAAGGAGCCACGCCGGCCGAGCGCAATCAGATCGACCGCCTTGTCATGCGGCTCCGCGCATCTGGTAAAGCTGTTCTCGAATTGAATGAGGAAAATCTTGATGAAACCATGCAACTGGAGGGGATCTCAGCCGACGTTGTCACCTGGGACGGAGGAATCGGACGCTTCGCAGGGCTGATCGCCGCAAGCGACCAGTATATCGGATATGACTCTGCCGGCCAGCACATCGCCGCCGCTCTTGGCACCCCCTGCCGGACCATCTTTGTCAGTACCAATTCCGACAAGTTCGCTGAGCGCTGGAGGCCTTACGGCAGAGGAAAGATAGAAGTAAAAAGTATAAAGTAAGTAAGAAAGTAAAAAGTAGAAGAAAGTGGTCTTTCTTTGTTTTATGCCTCGCCATTTCTACTTTTATTACTCTCTACTAAATCTATTGACTGAACGAAATCTTGATCCCCGATTTGCTCGCCTTGCCGGTGGTGCCGACAGTGGTTGTGACGATGACATCGACATCCGCCCTGCCAGCCAGCGCTGGAACAAGTTTCAGATCGATGATATCCACACCAGGAACTCCCGCCTGCGCACCGGCAAAGGTCGGAGTCAGATCGGAATCCCCAATCTTGACCGTAACCATATCGGCGTTGCGCCAGCCGGTGCCGAAAAGCCGCAGAACGTTGGGGCTGGCTTCGGTTCCGACCGCACACGGCGGATCGGTATAGGTGATCGACCCGTCGGAATTGACCTTGCCGCATTGTGCGCGGGCGCGTCCGCTGCCGTCATTTGTGGTGGTAAAGAGACCCGCGGAGGCCTTGAGCACTGTCACACGACTGCGGAAGAGCGTGCCGTTGTTATCGACTACTACTTCGACCCCCTGCGCCGGCTGGACCTGCTGCGGAACTACGAAGTCGATCTTCGTCGGCGAAACAGCCGTGATCAGAGCGGCCACACCGGCGACACTGACTTTTACCCCGTCAAGTTCTGTCGTGCCGGGGCTGGTCGCCGTCGTCGCGGCCAGGTTGGTGCCCTGTCCTACCGCGACCGCTCCGGGCGAGATGAAGTTCGCCTCGAAACTCGCCCCGTTGGAAACATTGACGATTTCTTCCAGCGGGAGGAACGAGATCTTCGATTTATTGCTCTCGACGTTCGTCGTCAGAGGAATGACGCTCAGATCCAGATCCGGTTTGTTGGCCAGATCCTTGGTAAGCGTGACATTGATCTGATCGAGCCCGGGGAAGTCGGGCTGCGGACCGACGAATGTCGGGCTGAGCGTAACATCGCCGACCTTGACCTGAAGGCTGGCAGTGTTGCGCCACCCGGTTCCGTATAGCGTCAGAACATTCAACTGAGCATCATTTCCGACCTTGCAGGGCGGAGCCGTCAACAGGAAACTCAGGCCGTCGGGAGAGATCGTCCCGCACTGAGCGGCCGTTCTGCCCATTCCGTCCCCGGTGGTCGTGAACACTCCCGCCGATATATCGACGATCTTGATCTTGCCGGCGCTCAGCACTCCATTGTTGTTGACCGTAAAATCGATCGCATCTCCAATTGCTATTCCAAGCGGCATGACCAGGTTGATCTGTCCGGGGGAAATGAAGATCAGTCGGGCCGCGAGACCTCCGACCGTCACGGTGACACCATTCAATTCGAACGGGAGGTTGGTGCTCGAAGCGCTCATCGTCGCGCCCGAGAGCTGAGTCCCGAACAGCGCCACAAGCGATCCGCGAGCCACTTCCGTGTCCTTGAAGCTGGCCGCATTGGCCATCTTTGCCGCCTCGGAATTCATGCTCGTAACCGGTCGAATCAGCGCCTGGAAAAGATCATCGGTGATCGTCGTGTTAACGGCGATATCCCGCCCCGGAGCGGTAAACGAAACCAGATCGCCGGCGGCATTTATGAATGGCGTACGCAGCGTGCTTCGCTGATCGGCAACCAGAGAGGAAAGGGGCGTGAAGGTCAACTGCCTGAACTTGTCATTGGCGATATCGTAACGGAACAGCTCACGGCTGCCGTCGGCGTTGTCCGCCGTCACGCTGCTCGTGCTCGCCGGCGTCAGATTGAGCACCGAACCGAATGAGACAAAAGTGCCCGTTGAATTTATGCTTGGATTGAAATTCAGGTCATTGACAAAGATATCGACCGTCGTCTGATTGGTGAGCTGCTTAAAGACCGGCGTCGCACCGCCCAGATCGACCAGAAATACCTCGCGTGTCTGATCGGCGTTCTTGCTTTCGTAATTCCCCGCCGATTCAAAGACGATCCTGTTTCCATCGTCGCTCACCGGCTTTGAAAATGCCGGCAATACGTTGACCGCTCCTCCGATCGGAACCGCTGAGTTGCCGGTCGACTCGGTGATCTGTGTCATGTTGTTGACCGGATCGCCGACCTTGTACCTGAAGATTTCGCCATTAAAATCGGAGTTCTTATTGGCCCCGGCACTGCTGAAATTGAATCCCGAAAGAAAGACCAGGTACTGCCCGTTGCCGCTCAACTTCGGTGATAGGTTGAATCCGCGAACCGTGAAATTGACCAGCGAATCGGCATCCCTTGTCGCCGTCACCTGCGAGTAGAGTCGCGAATTGAGATTGTAAACAAAGATCTCACCATTGCCGTCCGGCGCGGTGTTGTCAGTCCCTTCGTTCAGCGCGGTGAAAGCCGAAGCGCCCCCCGAGATCGCCTTGAAGATCCGTCGCGTCGAGACGAAACCGATCAGAGATCCGTCATTGTTTATGGTTGGGGCATAGTTATTGAAGATCTCATTGACGACTTCCGTCTCGTTATTCTTTTCGGTGTCGGTAATGCGCTTGATGCTCGCTGGTGCGGCAGCTCCAGTCGGAAGATCGGCCAGGTAGACCTCATAATTTCCGTCATCATTAGCTGTTCCGCCGAGCGCTGCGTTCGAGACGAAGGCGATCTTCGTTCCATCGCCGCTGATCGCCGGCGTCTGATTGTTGATCAACCGCGTTGTCTTGGTCGCATCGGCCGGATCCTTCAGATCCAGGGTGTCCGTGATCTGTATAACGCTCCGCGAATCGACATCATAGACGTATATCTCGGTGTTGCTGTCGAGATTGCGCCCGTTGTAATCGTTGATCGATTCGAAGACCAGTCGCTTCCCATCGTTGCTCGCGCCTCGAACGAATGTCCCGATGATGTTGACCGGAACCGGAAGTGGAATGATGCTCACCTGATCGGTCGGAGTTTGTTGCGCATTGATTGCTCTGTTGCCGACAACGAAACTTAATATTGCGATGAGGGTTATTAATAGGATTCTTTTCACGCTCGCAGACTCCTTCATCGAAATGCCTCGGGAAATTCCGGCCACGCAGCCGGCCACAGCCCACCTCACCCGGCGGCACTTCATCGATGTCATAAATTTTTCCTTAAGACAAGAGGGCGGATTATACCCAGCCATCGATCAGTTGTCGAATGTCGCCGCATATTCCTCTGACCGATCATCATTTTCCTGATACCCATGAACGAAGCAAAATTACTCCACTTGCAGTGGTTTACCACTGACTACCCTCATTCTCAATAGTTATTCCCTAATTTTTAAGCAGCCCCTGGGAGCGCAGGCATACTTGCCTGCATGCCTTCATTGATTCGCTCTTTTATACAAGAAAGAAGCATTGAATAAAGCATGCAGGCAAGGATGCCTGCGCTCCCGGGATTCTGAAAAAAGTTCAGGGATGTATTTTCCCTAAATACATCCCTGAACTCTTTGGCCCGAACTTTTTTTGATTGATTCTGCCTGAAATGCCTACTTTTATGCGGCCTTCGGACTGACATACTGATCGTATCGCCTCAATGGCTCCCAATCCCTTGTCTGCTCAATCTGCGGCTCTGGAAAACGCTCTTCCAAATCTACCATCTCGACCGCTTCAATATATACGCGCTCAAGATTCTCCGGTAAAAATCCGTTCTTCTGACATGCTGCCACATGCCGCCTGACGATCCGCTCAACCTTCTCACGCTTCTCCATGGGCAACAGATCGATCATCTTTACGGTGTCATTCGTTAATCTCATCATCCCTTTTGTTTTCCCCTTTCCCAAAAACATTCAATTCTTGAATTATTTTTCATTAATCTTTTACCGAGAAGCTTTCCAGCCACGGTTTGTCCCAGCAAAATCACTACAATTTGAATGTATAAAGGAATTTCTCTTGCACTTCTCGTGCAAAAAAATTGACGATCAGGAAAAATCTGAGGCAAACTGAGTTTGGAAAATCTCAGGTCATGGTTGGGAAGTCAAATGGCAAAATTCGAGCATCACATATTTATCTGTACAAATCAGCGTCCGCCGGAAAATGCGCGGGGAAGCTGTGATTCTGAGGGACTTGGGGCCCTCCAGCTGGCCTTCAAGAAGGAGCTGTCTGCGCGCGGGTTGAAATCGAAAGTTCGCGCCAATCGAGCCGGCTGTCTGGATCAGTGCGAGCATGGGCCGACGGTAGTTATCTACCCCGAGGGCATCTGGTACGGCTGGGTGAAGGCTGAAGAAGTGGCTGAAATCATCGATTCTCACATCATTAATGGAAAGCCTGTCGAACGACTGCGTTTGGATAATGAGTGCATAAACACGCCCTGCTGTGATCATAAGACCGAAAGAAAGAAATAATTCGAGTGATGGTAATACCGACCCCGATCAAAATTGTCACGCTTGGCGGCGGCACTGGTCTGTCGACGCTGCTTGGCGGATTCAGAAGCCGGCTCAGGCCGCCGGGCAACCAGTTTTCCCTGACGGCGATCGTCACCGTTACGGATGACGGTAACAGCTCCGGCCGTTTGCGTGAAGAATTCGGGGTTCTGCCGCCGGGCGATATCCGCAATTGTCTGACGGCTCTGGCCATTCAGGATCAGACGATGACACGCCTCTTCCGCCATCGCTTTCCGGGCAGAGGGGCGCTCGGCGGGCACTCGCTGGGCAATCTGATTCTCGTTGCGCTGACTCAGATGAGCGACAATTTTCTAGAGGCGATAGAAAATGCAACACTGCTTTTGAATATCGATGCGCGCGTGCTGCCATCGACTCTGGACAACGTCGATCTTGTTGCCAGGACAGGCTCTCGAACAGTTCGCGGCCAGGTTGCAATCAAGTCGCACAATGAGACGATCAATAACGTTGCGCTCGATCCACCTGATGTCCGTGCACTGCCTGAGGCGGTCAATGCGATCCTGAAAGCCGACCTGATCACAATCGGACCCGGATCGCTCTTCACCAGCGTCATCCCAAACCTGCTGGTTCCGGGCATACGCGATGCGCTGATTGAAACCCGCGCTATAAAAATATATATCTGCAATGCGATGACCGAATTCGACGAGACCGACGGATTCTCGGCCGTCGATCATCTGCGACGCCTCCTGGACCATGCTCCTGGATTGAAACTTGAGTACGCGATCTTCAACTCCTCGCCGATCTCGGATGAGATGCGACAACGATACGCGATCGAGAATGCCGTTGCGCTCGAGCCTCCGACGGAAGTTCCCGAAGATCTTGAGGGGACCAGATTTCTATGCCTGCCGCTGGCCTCGGGGAGGCTTTTCGTTCGGCATGATTCATCTCGCCTGGTCGAAGCCATTTTTAAGGTGTATTCATCCTGAACCTCTCGTATAATCTGTTGCGTTACACGATGCTAAACAGCTTCCAGCCCCCTGAGCTAGCCGTGCAATAACATAATTCAAGCCATTATTTTTGAGGTAAAAACCCGTGAAAACAGAGATAAATGTCCTTATTCTGGCAGCCGGACTCGGAACCCGCATGAAGAGCGATCGGGCAAAAGTGCTGCACAAACTGGGCGGCCGAACCCTGATCGGCAATGTCCTGCGCACCGCCGCCCGGCTCGATCCGGCCAATATCCTTGTAGTCGTCGGTCATCAGGCAGAGCAGGTCGAAGCCGCCGCACGATCAGCGGTTGATCCTGCGACAGCCGAAAAATTGAGGTTCGTCCTGCAAGCCGAGCAGAAAGGCACCGGACACGCAGTCATCTGCGCCGCCGATGCACTGAAAAAGGCCGAGGGGTTGCTGGTTGTCTTTTACGGCGACACTCCCGCCGTCAAGGCCGAGACTCTGCGCAAACTGATCTCTGAGCATGAGCGCGGAGGCCATGCCGCGACTCTGATCACCACCAGACAGGACGATCCGCCGGCCTATGGCCGCATCATACGTGATGGCAATGGCAGATTTCTGAAGATCGTCGAGCAGCGCGACTGCACTCCTGAACAACGCTCGATCACCGAACTCAATCCCGGCTTCTACTGTTTCGATGTTCCATCGCTGCTCGTCGCGCTCGACAGGCTTTCGCCACATAACGCTCAGGGAGAGTACTACCTGACAGATGTCCCGCAGCATATGCTCGATGCGGGGCTTTCTGTCGGCACCGTTCTGCACGAAGACGCCCATGAGCTCGACGGCATCAACACGCGGTCTGAACTGGCCGATATGTGGCGACGCGTGCGTCATGAAACGCTCGGCCGGTTGATGGCCGAAGGCGTCACGATCGTCGATCCTGATTCGACATACATCGACAGCTCGGTCACGATCGGCCGGGATTCAGTCATCCATCCTCAGGTCATCATCGAGGGCGATTCCAGCATCGGCTCCAATTGCGAAATCCATTCGTGGTCGCACCTGACCAACGTCGAAATCGGCGACGCCTGCACCGTCCTCAACAGCTGCGTCATGGTCGACAGCAAACTGACATCACGAAACACGATCGGCCCGTTCGCTCATCTGCGAATGCACGCCGAACTGGCGGAAGAAGCCGTCATCGGCAACTTCGTCGAGGTCAAGAAATCGAAACTCGGCCGCAGGACCAAGTCGATGCACCTGACCTATCTCGGCGACGCCACCATCGGCGATCGCGTCAACATCGGAGCCGCCACCGTCACCTGCAACTATGACGGAAAACAGAAGCACCAGACGATCATCGAGGACGACGTCAAGATCGGGTCGGACACGATGCTCGTCGCCCCGGTGCGCGTCGGCCGCGGTTCCGTCACCGGAGCCGGCTCTGTCGTGACGAAAGACGTCCCTCCAGATACGCTCGTCGCCGGAATTCCGGCTCAGATTAAGAAAAAACTGGTAGATTAAGAAGTAGAAAGTAGAAAGTAGAAAGAAAGGGGATGGCAAGATTCCAGTTTCCCCTGCTTTACCAGACCATCTCTTCAAGCATCTTTGTACTTTCTACTTTTAACTTTCTACTTTCTACTTCTCGGGAGTATCCAATCTATGTGTGGAATCGTCGGCTATGTCGGCCATCAACAAGTTGTCCCGGTGATCATCGAGGGTTTGCGGCGGCTCGAGTATCGCGGATATGACTCCGCCGGCATCGCCGTCGTCAATCGAGATGGCGAAATGCATGTCCGCCGCGCAAGCGGCAAGCTACGCAAGCTGGAAGAGGCACTGATGCTGAAACCGCTCGATGGAGATTACGGACTCGGGCATACACGATGGGCGACTCACGGCCGTCCGACTGAAGAGAACGCTCATCCGCACCGGTCCAGCAACGGCCGCATATGCGTGGTCCACAACGGCATCATCGAAAACTACCTTGAGCTCAAGCGAGACCTGCAAACGCGCGGCCACAATTTTCAATCAGAGACAGACACCGAAGTCATTGCCCACCTGATCGAAGACAAGCTGCGCACAGAACCGGAGCTCAGACTGGAAGGCGCATTTCGCTCCATGCTCAGACAGGTTCGGGGTATCTATGCGCTGGTTGCGCTCTCGGCGGACGAACCCGACCGGCTGATCACGGCCCGTCTCGGACCTCCGATTGTCATCGGGATCGGAGAAGACGAGTATTTCGTCGCTTCCGATATCCCTGCGATTCTTCCCTACACCCGCAAGGTCTTTTTCCTCGGTGACGATGAGATGGCTGTGCTCAGCCGATCAGCTGGCGTAAAGGTGACGGATATCGACGGCAACGAGATTCATCCCGAGGTTCAGCATATCAACTGGGATCCGATCCAGGCCGAAAAGAGCGGCTACAAGCATTTCATGCTCAAGGAGATTTACGAGCAGCCGCGCGCCGTTCGCGATACGACTCAGGGGCGCGTATCGCTGGACACAGGCAAGATATACCTTGACACGATGAAGATCCCTGAAGAGCAATTCCTCCGGTTCACGGACATCAAGATCGCGGCCTGCGGCACGGCCTGGCACGCCGCACTGGTTGCAAAGTACCTGATCGAAGAGCTGGCGCGCATCCCCGTCGAGGTCGATTACTCTTCAGAATTCCGCTATCGCAATCCGATTCTCAACTCGACTACATTGATGATGGTCATCTCGCAATCGGGAGAGACGGCCGATTCGATTGCGGCTCTGCGCGAAGCGAAGGATAAGGGCTGCCGGACGCTTGCGATCTGCAACGTCCAGGGTGCGATGATGACGCGCGAAGCGGACTGCACGATTTACACCCACGCCGGTCCCGAGATCGGAGTCGCATCGACCAAGGCCTTCACTTCGCAAATCGTCGCCGCATACATCTTCGCGCTTTACCTTGCTCAACAACGTGAAACACTGGACGAGCCGATGCTCAAATGGCACACGCGTCATCTTTCGGAGCTGCCGGTCAAGCTTGAAAAGCTGCTCAACAGTGAAACCGATTACGAAGAGCTCTCGCGGGCGTTCGTGCTCTCGACCGATTTCCTCTATCTCGGCCGCGGAATCAACTTCCCGATCGCGCTTGAAGGCGCGCTCAAACTGAAGGAGATCTCCTACATTCACGCCGAAGGCTACGCCGCCGGCGAGATGAAACACGGACCGAATGCTCTCATCGATTCGCGCCTGCCGGTGGTAGTCATCAACACGCTCGATCCTGAAGACGTCAAATCGCGACTACGTTACGAGAAGACCTTATCGAACATTCAGGAAGTTCGTGCGCGGGACGGGATTGTGGTGGCGATAGTGACTGAGGGCGATCTGGACACGCGCGAATCGGCGAGCTATACGATCGAGGTGCCTCCATCGAGCGAGCTGCTCTCGCCGGTGCTTTCGGTGGCGCCGTTGCAGCTGCTGGCCTATCACGTAGCCGTTCGCCGCGGCTGCGACGTCGACCAGCCGCGCAATCTGGCCAAGAGCGTGACGGTCGAGTAAGAAAAGGGCACCGATCACGACACTCCTCTACAACTCGACATCAATTTAAGCAAGCCGACGAGCAGACCGGTTTCAATCTCATCGTTCGACAGTGATACGGCAGGGATCGAGACCTGCTCAAAGGCGAACCGCCAGGCTTCATTGAGCGCGCCACCGCCTGTTATGGCAACTGTGGAATCATCTCTCAACACATCATTCTTCATCAGAGAATCGATTTCAGACGAGACGAAGGCGCCGATCAGAAACGATAACCGCTGTTCGGACGTTCCGCATTGTGACTGTTCGAGCAGCCGGACGCAGAAGAGAGCGCGCGCGAGCCCGGCCTGGCGCTGTTCGCGCATTCCCGCATCGAGCCATTCATGATCTATCGATTCGGGCCGGCGGTTTGGAACTGCGCTCGCCAGGATTGTCTGAGTCTGAGCGGCGTGAATCAGCTCGCCTGCGAGCGATGTCACGCTGGCAGCGACGCGGCCGGCGCGATCTATGCTGATCGCTTTCCAGTGTGAGCCGAGATTGAGAACCGCGCCCGGCGGCTGAACGAGACCGTTCTCAATCAGACCGATACAGAGCGTCTCTTCGCCGCGCATGAGATCGGTGCCTGCTACGCTACTCAGATCGCATGGTTTGTAGCCGGTGCGGACTCCGGGGACGAGCATGACCGGCAGGTCAGTGATCTCTGGAAATGAATGTGACTGGATATTGCCGGCGAGTTCATCGACGCCTGCCGGAGCCGGAACGTGCGGCACATCGGCCAGGCCGAGCGATGAAGTGATCATGCCGGCTGCGATTACTGCGATGGGCCGGTTCCCGGATTTTTGACGGACTTCTGATATCAGGTTGCGAAGCGCTGAGTGCAATCTCGCGGGTGAACCATCCTTCGCCGTATCGCGGACTCCGACTGCGGCCTCGGCACGCGCATGAATTCTCTCACCCTCGGTCAGCCAGGCGCGTGTGTTGGTCGTCCCCGCATCGATGCAGATCAGGCATTCGTTATCTGGCATTCGCGGCCTCAGCGTATTCCAGAGCGCGGCGGCGCAACGGTTCCAGGTCATCCCCGTTCCATAGTTCCCTGTTCAGAAGTTCAGACCCGACGCCGACAGCCCAGGCGCCGGCGGCGAAATATTCACGGGCTTTTTCCGGAGTAACTCCACCGGTCGGCGCCAGTTTGATATCACCAAGCGGAGCGCGGACGGCTTTGACATAAGCCGGTCCGAGCGTATTTGCGGGAAAGATCTTGATCGCATCGGCTCCTGCCTCGAGAGCCTCGACGATTTCCGATGGAGTGTAACAGCCCGGCAGAGAGAACATGCCGAGACGCCTGGTTTCAACGATCACCTTCACATCGCGGTTCGGCGAGACGATGAATCGCGCTCCGTTGGCCTCTGCCCGCCGTACATCATCGACACTCATCACGGTTCCTGCCCCGACGGCGATTCGCGAACCGAAACTCAGTGACAGCTTGTGAATCGATTCGAGCGCGTGAGGCGAATTGAGAGTCACCTCGACGGCCCTGATTCCGACATCGATGAGGACCGAAACGATCTCCGCCTCACGACCGTCGAAGTCTCCGCGCAGGATGGCGATGACACGCCCTTTCTCGAGATGTTGAATGACCTGCTCGCTCATCGCCTCTTTCCACTTTCTACTTACATCCACTCCTTCAACTTAACCACATCCTTTTTCATAGCTCTGATCACATCAGTCTTATCGACTGTGATCGATTTTGCGCCCTTATCGGCTCCGCCGAGAGGGTATTCAAAATGCATCTGCACAGGACCATTGAATCTCGCCTGCCTGACCATGCCGAAGAATTTTCTGAAGTTGACCATGCCATCGCCAAGCGGACACCAGTTCGGCCGCCATTCACCCCTTGAATTGCGCGCCCAGACGAAATCCTTGATCGCGATGCCGCGCATCATCGGAGCCAGTAACTGGACGCTCCGCACCCAGTCTCCGAGCCCTCCCTCGACGGTCGCGTGACCGATATCGAGATTGACCGCAACACGCTCCGGGTCCTGATCCTTGAGAATCAGCCACAGATCCCAGAACGAAGCACCTACCTCGGAACCTGAATGCGTATGGTACATCGCACAGACGTCATATTTGCGGTTGAGTTCTGACAGGCGTTCGACACGGCGTTTCAGTTCATCCAGCTGAGGCGGAATGGGCCGATTGTCGTCGTATCTCAACCCGCCCCAGCGATAATACCTGACGCCGACCGACTTCATGGCTCTGAGCATGGACTCCGTGTGCGGTGAATCCGCGTCAACGATTCCCGCAGTAACCATGGTCAGTTCAAGCCCGGCCCGTCGAATCGCCTCGGCGGCTTTGGGCAAATCCACCTCGGCCCGCTCAGGTTCGACATGGCCGCCTTTGCGAAGAGTCAGATCCACGCCGTCAAATCCGATCTCCCGGGCGGCCTGAGCCATCCCGTCCCAGTCGAGGAAATGCAGGTGCTTGGAAAAGATGCTGAGTTTGAGTGAAATAGTCTCATCCCGTCTTATTGGGAATACGGATGAGGTTAATCCTGCGGCCATCGTGGCCTGCAAGAAGTCTCTGCGGGATACCTGGTCCATAATTTGCCCTTCCTGAAAAAGTCAGCCTTGTATTACAGGAGGTTTATCGGCCGCGGGCTTAACTTCATTTCGGCTGGGTCACGCCCGGCCAGTCGTCGGTCCGGAAGGGGACGGCGGGCAGGCCCTCTTTGTTGTAGAGATTGCACTCGGGAAATTTCGCCCAGGCGTAGCGGACGGCGACGGGTTTGCTCACTTCGGCACTCGAGACAATGACGCGATTGTCTTCGATCCGGGCCTGGGCTTTTCGCCACTGCCTGTCTTCGCCGGCAATCAGAAAACCCTTCAATTCGCCGCCCCGCGCTTCAAGTCCAACGGCATTATTGAAGAAAAGGATGGCCTTGTCCTTTTCGATCTCCATCGAGACATACATCGGGCCGGAGTGAACGATCTTCTGGCCGTATGCGACGGCACGCGCGGAAAGTGCAAGGCGCGAGCCGATCGGCTGCTTGTTGCGAGGGTGTATGTCATCGTACGTTCCATGGTCGATGGCCAGAGCCATACCCGTATGCGGCGATGCCTTAAGCGTCATAGTCTGTGCTTCGCGCAGCTCCGCCCAGTCGCTCTCGCCGAGTTTGTCGGAGTTGGGTCCGAAGGCCGCCAGCTGGACGAAGAGGAAAGGAAAATCGCCCTGCCCCCAGACCGTCCGCCAGTTGCGGATCATATCCGGAAAGAGTCGGCGATACTGATAAGCCCGGCCGGCATTCGATTCGCCCTGATACCAGATCGCGCCCTGGATCGCAAAAGGAACGAGCGGAGCGACCATTCCGTTGTAGAGGCCGGCAGGCATCCAGGGTTTGCCTGGAGCACGTGGGGCAGGCTTCTTTTCCGCCTTAGCCTGTTCCGCCTCGGCTTTGTATTTCGACATAGCCTGTTCGTATTGAACCATCCTGTCGGAATAGGCATCGAAAAATCGTTTATATTCCGCATCCGCACTGAGCGCTGAAGCGGTCATCCAGGACTCGGCCGGTGAGCCCCCGACGGCATTGTTGATCAACCCGACCGGTACACTGAGCGCCATGTGCAAATCGCGACCAAAGTAATAACCGACAGCGGAAAATGTCGGGACCGTTTCGGGCGTGGTCTCTTTCCATTCTGCCTTGATGTCATTGACAGGTTTATCAACCTCGAGCCGGGGGACTGTGAAGAGCCGTATCTGCCGATAATTGGCCCGGGCGATCTCGGCGTCGGCCCCTTCCGTCTGTTTGAGCTGCCAGGCCATGTTCGATTGTCCGCTGCAGATCCAGACCTCGCCAACAAGCACGTTTTTCAACTCGATCAGGTTTTTGCCCTGCACTATGAGCCTGTATGGGCCGCCGGCAGTGAGCGGCTTCAGTCGCACCATCCACTTACCATCTTTTGTTACGGCCGTCGCTTTCTGGTTTTGAATCTGAATCGTGACGACTTCGCCTTCTTCGGCCCAACCCCAGATCGGCACAACTGTTTTCTGCTGCAGGACCATATTGTCGGATACCAGGGCCGGCAGGCGGACATCGGCGTGAGCAACCACTGTCGAGAAGATGAATAGAATAAAGTAAATGGGGAGTGAACGCGATTTCCAGGGCATGATGATTCCTCCAAAGATAGAGTGGAAAGTAAAAAGTAGAAAGCGGAGACCAATAAACACTGTCCCATGCATTAAATGTCACTTTTTACTTTATTACTTAACTGATGTTACGCAGAAGAGTCCTTTAAAATCGATTTGACAAATTTTGGGGTTTCTCAAGCATATTCTTCTGTGAGCCTGCAACGCAGGCGAAAGAATAGAGCCCGGGGTGGAGCGAGGCCGCCAGGCCGAGCGAAGCCCGGGGGTCCCGTTCCACCAAAACTGGCAAGCCCACGAAGTGGGCGATAGCCTGAGCGGAAGAGTCAGGCGTCATCGAGAAATCTGCCGCCCATTTCATGGGCTTGTTGAAATGATGATACCAATACCCGGGGTTTCGCTCGGCCTGGCGGCCTCGCTCCGCCCCGGGCTCTATTCTGCCCACCCGCTTCGCGGGTTCAGGACAAGTCAAGCAATTTCCGATCATTGTCTCTGCGTAACATCAGTTACTTAAAACAAAAGTTTCAGCGCGAACTGAATCTCACGCGCCGGGAAAGTCCCGGTAATTGTGCCGTAGGATCCTCCGGGGATAGCGTTGCCCTGCGAATCGCGTCGAATATTGTTGGCACTTGTATTCGGGACCAGAAAGTTGGTCCTGTTGAAGAGGTTGAACGCCTCCATGCGGAATTCGAGTCTGGTTGTCTCCCTGAATACAGGGAACGACTTGTGCAGACCAAGATCGGCCTGGAAGAAGTTCGGTCCGCGAACAGTATTGCGACCGATATTGCCGAACGGCATGCTGCGATCGGTCGGTACGGTAACAGCATTGATGTCGAGATAATTTGTCGGATCGACCCTGTCGGTCGACGAATAGAGGTTCGATTGAATCTGATTGGGGCGGTAGGTGAGCGAAGATCCGACGACGAACTGGGCGGCCGGGCTGTAAGTCAGGTTGGCCGGCAATCCACTGGTCATGGTGTTGATCAGCGTCATACGCCATCCTCCGATGATCCCGTCAACCACTCCGTTCGCATCGGTTGCCAAACGGCGCCCCTTTCCAAACGGCAGATCATAAACGACGCTCGTCGTGTTGTTGAGCGGCTGATCGTAATTCGAAAGGCCCCTGTCGTTGGCCAGGTTGCGGATGTTGCCGCGCGAATTGTCGCCGAACGAAGACTCCAGATGGCCGGCCGCATTGTCCATCGCCTTCGACCAGGTGAACGAATTGAGCAGATAGAGCCCGTCGGAAAAACGGCGTTCAACCTTGACCTGCAGTGCGTGGTAGGCCGCAAAACCGCCATTGAACGACGCCTGGATGAACGAGTAATCCTGGAATGGCCGTCGCTGCTGGAGCGGAGTGCCGGCCGTCGGATCGGTCGAATTGTTCGGCCGGGCCTGATTGTAATCGCCCAGAATGATCAGCTTGTTGCTGCGATTGCCGACATAAGCTACATCAACCAGCAACTTCATCGGCAACTCCCTTTGCAGGGTCAGGTGCCAGCTCTGGACATAAGCCGTTCGAGTGTCGCGCGGAGTGAAGTTGACGCGGGCGGTCAATGGATTGAACCGGTCCGACGAGACGAAGCCGTCCGGATAGCCCTGCTCCGTCAGGCGAAAGCAGTTGAGGAAGTTGTTGCCCGTGCAGAGCCCCTGCGAGGGCTGCTGCGTGATGCTGTTGCCGACGATATTCGGCCCGTTGAAGGCGAGCAGGTTCTCTCCGCCCAGCCGGTTGAAATGTATGTAACTGATGCCGTATCCGCCGCGCAGCACAGTTTTATCCATTAACTGGTATGCAAATCCGAGACGTGGCGCCCAGTTATTGCGGTCCGGATCGACCAGCGCCCGATCGTACAACGAACCGTCAGTCGCCCGAATAAGTGACAGCGTATCGGGATCGAAATTGGCGAGCAGGTTGTTCTCTTCCCACTGCGGCGTCGCGAACTCGTAACGGACACCCAGATTGACCGTCAGCTTCGGGCTGATCTTGAAATCGTCCTGCAGGTAAGCGAAATGCATCCGCTGACGATAATTGACGATGACATTGTTGTTGAGCGAATAACTATTACGCGCGCCGAAGAGGAAGTCCGCCAGATTATAGATGTTATTGCTGGAGACACCACTCGGGCGGCTGAACTGCCCCGAATAGTTATCCTGTCCGTATTTCGGGTTGAAATCGTCGATTTCGGTATTGATCGCCTGATATTCATAACCCGTCTTGAGACTATGCCGACCGGCGATGAAGGAATAGTTGACGCGTGGATTATAAACAAACGGATCCTGAAACTGCGGGTTGCTGGTCTGCCGGCCAAGCCCCGTATACCCCCCGATGGTTTGTGAATTCAAACCGCCGGCGAAACGCGGATCGTCCGGCCATCCCGGCAGATGGTAGTTCGTATCACCGATACCGGTAGGATTTTTCCCCGCCAGGGTGCGCGAGATGCCAAGCCTGAATTCGATGAGCGAAGAATCGGTCAGGTTGTGAGTCACACCCGAGGCCAGTTGCTGGTTGAGCACACGCACATAAGCGTTCGCCGAGCTGAAGACCGGCGCCGGAATCGTGGGCGCCTCGAAGTTGGTCATCTTGCGCTGGCTCAGCCTGACGAAGGCCGTCGTCTTCTGGTTGAAGTTGTGATCGATCTTGAGGTCGCCCTTGTCGTTGTAGAACTGGCTTCGCGGAAGATCCTCAAAGTTATTTGATACGAACCCGGTCGCCGTCGGATTGGTCGTCGGCAGCACCAGATCGGCCATGACCTGGCGGGCAAACGGAGTGATCTCGTTGGCCGGAATTACGCCGTTGGCATACACCGTGCCGGTGATGGGGTTTCGAACCGAGACGCCAAGATTACCCTGCCTCTGCGCCAGTGTCGGAACGGTCGCAAAACTGAGCGAGCGCGTGATCCGCCGGAATCCTTCATAGTTCAGAAAGAAGAATGTCCGATCCTTGATGATCGGTCCGCCGATCGTCCCGCCGAACTGATTCTGAATCAGGACCGGCTTCTCTCCGCGCGTCGGCTTGAAGAACCCGGTCGCATTGAGCGACGTGTTGCGCAGAAAATTGTAAGCCGAGCCGTGAAATTCGTTGCCTCCGCTGCGCATCGAAGCATTGATGACGGCCCCGCCCGCGCGGCCGAATTCCGCGCTGAAATTGTTGGTCTGGACACGGAACTCTTCAACGGCATCAGGCGATGCCTGAACGACCTGATTGGAAAAACCCTGGTTGCTGGTGCCGTAGGAATTGTTGTCGACGCCGTCGAGAACGAAGTTGTTCAGTGAACTGCGCAACCCGTTGACGTTGAACGAACCGTCACGGCCGCCCGATCCCTGATTGTTGAGGACCGATTTGCGGACACCCGGAGAGAGCAGCGCCAGATCGGCGTATGCCCGGCCGTTGAGCGGCAGGTTGACGATCTGCTGCCGGTTGATGACTTGCCCGCGATCGCTGGTCTCGGTCTCGAGCAACTGCAGATTGTCGGCAGAGATTGTAACGGTTTCGGTCACCGCACCCGCCTTGAGCGCCAGATCCACGCGCTGGCGCGCATTGACTGTGACCTGAATGTTTTCAGCTATCGCTCTGGCAAATCCCGGCGCCTCGGCCGAGACCGTGTACAGGCCGATCCTGACGTTGAAGATCTGAAAGTTGCCGTTCTCATCGGTCGTCGCAGTTACAGTCACACCGGTGGCAGTGTTGCGTAAAGTCACTGTCGCCCTGGGGACGGCCGCACCGTTTACGTCGGTGACCGTCCCGAGAACCGTCGCCGTGTCGAACTGACCATAAACGATCGGCGCAATCGCAATCACCATCATAAATGATGCAGCGAGCCTGAATCCGGACAACCGGATAATAGAGTTGAGTTTTTCCATCGCTCCTCCGAGTAAATTTTCAGCTTGTTGGTGGGATTTCAAGAGAGAAATCTACGGGCTCTCCCTTAGGCCCTCGTTATGCAGAACTTAAATCTTTGATAAGAAGCACAAAAGAACGGCGTCTTGTCCCGGACAATATCATAATTATTGATGAAAACGTGAGTTGTCTTATACAACTAAGGTAGTAAAAAGAAAAGCACTATTCAGTACCGAACCTCATTCGCTGCCGGGACGACGCCATCCCATATTTTTATAACCGAGGCTTCCTGGATAAGCATCAGTCGAGGAGTCTTCCCACGCTCAAACAGTCGCATGAAATCGTCATACGAGATGCGTCCGATCGGAAACTCCGCTTTGAATTTCCCCTTGAACCAATCTATCTCCTTATCACTGTTCGAACAGAGGGCGACAATCCTGAATCCGGCGTTGGATGAAGCAATAAGTCGATTGACCTCCGGGACGCTCTGCTGGCAGTGAGTACAGCCAGTATCCATGAGCATGACGAGGTACTTTCCGCGCTGCAGGTCGAAATCGATTCCTGAAACGGCGACTCCGGCAAACTGTCTTTTTCCGGATGACTGTGCCTGCAGACGAACTATCGGATCAGCCGACTGGCGTGCGCTGTTGCTGGCCAGGGCGGTCACCGATATGCCGATCAGTATCGAAGCCAAGACCGCACCAAGGCGCCAGCGTGCGAACCGTAAAGGCTCATGGCGGCTCAGGAGCCATGCGCAGACGATGGCAATAAGCATGCCGGCATCTTCGAGAAATGCCTCGGCCGGCGTCCGTTTGACCCATGATCCGAAGCATCCGCAATCTTCGGTTGCCCCGGTTACCCATGCCCATCCGACCGCGGCCAGGAAAAGCAGAACCAGCACGATCGCCGCCGGCACGGCGATCCTTCTTTTGTATCCGACGATAAGAGCTGTCCCGAGAGCACACTCGACGACGATCATCACCCAGGCGATTACCGTCACCAGCGCCGGATGAGTGATGATCTTGTAATCGGAGATCTGCTGATTGAAATCCATTGGCGCCCAGGCTTTCAATAAACCGGCCAGCAGCAGTATCACGCCAATGAGGGTTTCGAGAATGCGCGCGATGATAAGTCGCCAATCCGTCGTTCGCTGATCAACCTGCAGGTGCATCGGATTTTCCATTCATTCTCTCCGGGATTTTTACGATTTTTACTTCCTATATGATGGCAATGCACTTACCATAACTCTTCGCAGTTGAGTATCACCAACAATCATCCCATACTTATATCTGAAATCACGACAATAATTTCGGGGAGTCCCTCACCGTAAGTGGAATAATTGGATGGCTCATTATTCCCCCACTATTTTCAATGAACTTGTTGGCGAGCCGCCAGATGATATGCTATAATATCCAACTAACCGGTCGGTAGGCAGCATTACTCGGGGACATGCAAAATAGACCGGTTTCAGTTATTTTTTCTGTGGTGATCGATAATCGGTTGCCACAATGATTACGACTACTCACGAGCATCGGGAGGTTAAGAATGAGACGAATCATCGGCGGTTGCCTGCTTGGAGCCCTGGTAATTTCGATTACGGTTTTGTCGATCGGTTCCGGTCCGGCGAAAGCATCACAGGTGACGTTCACGAAGGACGTCGCTCCAATCCTGCAAAAGAATTGCATGTCGTGCCATCGGCCGGGAGAGATCGCCCCCATGTCGCTGATGAGCTACAAGGAAGTACGTCCATGGGCGAAGTCGATTCGGGAACGGGTATCTGACCGGACGATGCCGCCGTGGTCTGCGGACCCGAATCACGGTGAGTTCAAGAACGATGCCCGCCTTTCAGCGCAGGAGATCGACACGATCGTCAAATGGGTAGAGAGCGGAGCGATCAAGGGCGACGACAAGGACATGCCTCCCAACCCGAAGTTCCCCGAAGGCTGGTCGATCGGCACTCCCGACGCGATCATCAGCATGCAGGAGGAATATACTGTGCCGGCCGACGGTGAAGTTCCCTATCTTTATTTCACCATGCCGACCAACTTCACTGAAGACAAATGGATTCAGGCGCTCGAGATCCGCCCGGGAAATCGCGCCGTGGTGCATCACGTGATAGCTTATACCCAGGAACCGGATAAGAGTGGCAAAGTCGACGAGACCGGCGGTGAATTCCGTCGCGGCCGTGTTCATCTGGGCGGCATTACGCCAAACAAGACCGGCGTTGTCTTCGAACCCGGCGTCGCAAAACTGATCAAGGCGGGATCGAGCATAGTCTTCCAGATGCATTACACGACCAACGGTGAAGCTGCGAAGGACCGGACCAGCATCGCCTTTATCTTCGCCAAACAACCGGCTACCAAGATCCTGCATACCGGCAATGCGATGAATACCCGATTCGTAATTCCTGCCGGCGCCGCGAACCATGAAGTGACGGCATCAAAGGTATTCGATGAAGACATCCACATCACCGGCTTCATGCCGCATATGCACGTGCGTGGCAAATCATTCACATACACAGCGGTCTATCCCGATGGCCGGCGCGAAATCCTGCTGAATGTTCCGGCCTATGATTTCAACTGGCAGTTGAGCTATGAATTGAAGACGCCAAAGGCAATGCCGAAGGGGACGAAGCTGGATTGCGTGGCCTATTTCGACAATTCGACCAAAAACAAGTTCAATCCCGATCCGGCGAATCCGGTCCGCTGGGGAGATCAGACCTGGGAAGAGATGATGATCGGCTGGTTCAGCTACACCCGCGATGCCGAGTCAATGAAGACGCCTGTCTCCGCCTCATCGTCTTCGGGACAGTAGGAAAATAGTAGAAAGTAGAAAGTAGAAAGTAGAAAGTAGAAAGAGTAATTGAATGGCCAGGTTTGTCAAACAAAACCAGCCAACTCGATTACTCTTTTTCTACTTTCTACTTTCTACTTTCTACTTATTTCTGCCTTCATCTTCAGAACGATCATCGTGATGTCGTCACCCTGCGGCAGCCCCTGGGTGAAACGTATGACATCCTCGAGAATCATTGATTTTATTCCCTCGGCTGAAAGCCCTGCCTGTTCACGCACAAGCGCCGTCAGGCGTTCTTCTCCATACATCTCGTTAGCAGCATTGACGGCCTCGGTAACGCCGTCTGTGTACATGACCACGACATCGCCGGGATTGAGACGCGTTTGGAGGGGATGATACGCGGCAAAATCGAAAGCGCCCAGCACGACCGAGCGAGTCGTCAGTGTTTCGATGGAGCCATCGTTACGGGCAAGGATCGGAGGGTTATGGCCGGCATTGATATAGGTGAAATGTCCATGAGCATCGAGCTCGCCACAGAAAAGAGTGATGAACTTGTTCGAAGCCGACCGCTGGACGAGCAGTTTATTGATACTGGTGATGACGCTGGTCAGAGGCAATGCGCTATGAAACTGGACCTGCAGCGCCCCCTGAGCCATGGCAGCGAGCAGCGCGGCTGCAATGCCCTTGCCTGAAACGTCGCCGAGAACGAAGACCGATCTGTCGTCACTGATCGGAATCAGATCGTAAAAGTCGCCTCCGACATAACGCGAAGGGACGCTGAGGGCCGAGACACCGAAATGCGACGGCTCATTGAAACCGGTCGGAGAGAGCGTGATTTGAACCTGGCGCGCCATGTTCAGTTCGCTTTCAAGGCTCTTCTTCTCCTGCTCCTCGTGCATGAGGCGGACGTTTTCGAGCGATTTCGTCGCTTCGAAGGCAAGCGATTCGAGAAGGCGAACGGAGGTTTCGCTGAGGGTTCCGCTCGAGACCTGGCTGTCAACGTAGAGCACTCCGATGACGTCACGCTTGAGCACAGTCGTGGCGTCCATATTCTCTGACATCTGAAAGCGACGCAGCGGGATACAGGCGATCGACCGCAATTCGAGGTGGCGGACGCTGTGACGCGGCAGGTCATACCTGGGATCGCTCGCATCATTGATGATGACACTGTGGTTCTGCTTGAAAGCCTCTTCGACGACTGAGCGGCTCATGGAGAATTCGTTGCCGATCAGCCAGTTGCGATTGCGGTCGCGGGCAACCTTGAATTCAAGATCGCCCTTCCCGTTTCGCAGCATAAGAAATCCGCGCTCAGCCCCTGTGATCTCGATGGCAGCATCGACAATCAGGCACAGTACATCGTCGGGCGTCATCGAGAATTTGAAAGCCTGGTTGACTTCGATAAACCTTGAAAGTTTCTGCAGCTCCTCGTTGGCCGATGCTTCTCGGTTTCGGTCATTGGTCGTGGATGAGAGCCTGAGGTGGGGGCTGCTGTCGAAGATCGCCGATGCATTCTCGACCGTATCATCCAGAAAGATGATCTGCTGGTCTTCGTCGCCGCCGATGCGAACGCGGTCGAGGTGCTGCAGAGCGCAGCGCTGAACCCGCTGGTCATTGACGAAGGTGCCACGCTTGCTGCCGACATCGACAATAAAATAGGCATCATCCTGATAGAGGATTTCGGCATGCTGGCGGGAGACCGAATCGGAGAGCAACTGGAGGTCGTTTTCTGCTTTACGGCCGATGGCGAAGACCGGTTTGGTCAGCGGAATAATCCGCGTGACGCCGAACTGTGAGCTGATCTTCAGTTGTGCCGGCCTTTGCATACGTTTGACGGGATTTCGGAGTCAGCTGCGGTTGTTCCACGCAGCCTGCACAGACAGAGGTTATTTAAAACGACGATATCGCAGAGGATTCATCCTCGAAGATTTCAAGCACGGACAAAAGCCCGGTGATGGTCAGCAGTTGATGTGCCATACGCGATGGCTTGAGAATCTTGAAATTCCCCTCAACCGCTCTGACGCTGGTGAATGACTTGATCATGGCGCCGATGCCCGAACTGTCGATTATCGCGACATCAGCCAGATTGAGCAGCAGATTCTTTTGCTCTGAAGATATCAGCGTGTTGACAGCCTCGCGCAGACTCTCTTCGCTCCGGCCGATAATCAGATTCCCGCTCAATTCGATGATCGTGACATGGCCGCTGACACGGATGTTGATTTCCATCTCTATCTTTCCTCTCTGATCGATCGCAAGGATTGGGGCTTTGTCCTGAATATGAAGTCATTCAGAATTATACAGCAATTTTAAGCTGCGAGGAGAAACACTCGATCCGCCGGGACCTGCAAAAAATAATCGTCGGATCAATGCAGGTGGCGGAAATGATCACGTGTCGGCAGCGTGAAGCAGAATCGGCTGCCTTTACCGACAAGGCTTTCGACGCTCACCTGCCCGCCGTGCAGTTCGACGATATGCCTGACTATCGCCAGCCCCAGCCCGGTCCCTCTGGCGCCGCTTTCGGTGCTCGACTGGACCTGGTAGAACTTGTCGAAAATTCGCGGCAAAGCATCTTCCGGAATCCCCTTGCCGGTATCCGTCACGCAGAACACGACAAAATCACCTGCCGATTCAGCCGAGAACGTGACCTGCCCGCCGTTTGGCGTGAATTTGACCGCATTCGTGACCAGATTGACAAACACCTGATCGATACGTTGTCCATCGCACGAGACTTCAGGCAACCCTTCAGGAACGGTCGAGACCAGGATAACCCCGGCCTGCGCGGCGAAGGTGATCAACTGACCGATGACGGTGTCGATCAAGGCGCGGGGATCGTGAAATTCCAGGCGCAGCTTCATCATTCCCGCTTCCATTTTCGAAAGATCGAGCAGATCGTTGACGAGCTGCCGCAACCTGGCGGCCTGAGCGGTTATCTGGCGGATGTTATCTTCCTGCGAAGGCGTCAGCGAACCATAGATCCCGGTTTCAAGCATCTCAGCGATCCCGCTGATGACCGTCAAAGGCGTCCGCAATTCATGCGTGACCATCGAGAGGAAGGCATCCTTCATCCTATCCAGTTCCTGCAATTGAGAGTTGGCCACGGCGAGCGCTTCGTTTCTGGCCAGTATCTCCTGCTGGGAGTCGCTCACGGTACGGACGAAGTTCTCTTCGACCTCAGCCAGGCGTCGACGCAGCAGATCGCGCTCACGGCGCAGGCGCTCATTTTCCTCGATTACTTCGTTCATGCCACGAAAATGAAGGTGTTCCGCCCGCCGACCACATCCGAAAAGTCCTTATTATAGGTGATCTCGATTTTACGAAACTGCCTGATCACATCGGCCATCTCGCCGGCGGAAATGAACCCGTCCTCGGTATGGCTGATGGCCCATTTCGGAATATGTTTGGCGCGGAGCAGGAAATTGCTGACGAGTTGCAGATAATGCTCCTTGGACATGACGTCGTCACCAAGGCGACCGCGCTGGCCGGCGATCAGCATATCCCATGCATCTTCGCTTCCGCGTACCCAGGTTTCACGCCAGCCGACAATGCCATGACGCAATCCCGACAAACCTTCCGGACGTGGAAAGCGTGCGAACATGAGGTCTGAGCGGGCGCCGCGAATGAATTCGTGCGCATCGCGATTGACGCTGTAATTCGCCTGATCATTATTAATGATATTCCACTGACAGCTCCACAAATTGATGAAGACCTCTGATAGAGGCCGCCGCAGATCGATCGTTCGAGCGTCGAAAGAGAAGGCGTAATCGAGCGTTCGCAGGACGTGCATCGCAGCCAGCGCCCGGCGATATTCATTTTCGATCTGCTGAATGTTGAGCCAGAGATTATCGAACCAGACGACATCGATATCAGAGATCTGCGGATGCTCGGTCAGGCGGCCAAGCGCCTGATTGTTGAGGCGACGACGTGGTACATAGGCCTCGCTCAGTGCGAACGAGACATCCTCTTCCGTCAGCGTCTCACCCTGATTTTCGACCAGCGCGCGCGAAACAGACCAGGCCCACTGGCAGATGTCGTTCGAGAGTACCTGTTTACCCCAGAACTTGAGGTACCAGTCGAGGTCCGGCTGCCCGGAAAAAGGGATGGCGATCGTTTGATATTTGAGGCGGCGAAGCACGCTCAGCTCAAAGCCCAGCCACCTGCGATTAATTGTATTATTTGAAAGCATATGCGATTTGTTCAGCTGATTTCAGCCTTCGTTCCTGTCGGGCGCAGGTTGTTCCGGCAGCGTCTCACCCGTCTCCGGAACGGGCTCGGCCTCAAATGATTGACTGACCCGTTCATTTTCCTCGGACGCTTCAGGGGGGGTCTGCGTTTGCGGATCCGATTCGACCAGTTGAGCCGTCTCCGCAGGTTGTCTAACGGCGATGTCGAACTCAGGTTCAAGCATCTCCTTGACTTTTTCAGCCGGCTGCTGGATTGCTTCGGACGGCTCGTCCGCGGCTTCATGCGGGACAACCGCGGTCTGCAGACCTTCGGGCGTCAGAATGGTGAAGGTATCGGCGCCAGGAATGATCGCTTCGGGTTCCCTGCGACGCTCGTTGCGCTCTTCCTGATGCATGATCAGAAAGATGCGGACCAGATTCGGGTCCATTTCAAGCCCGGCCCGATCGGTAATCATCTGAACAGCCTCGTCTTCATCGAATGCAGGGCGATGAGGGCGATTCGAACGAAGCGCAAACCAGGTGTCGACGAGCCGCAGGATTCTCGCGCCGATCGGGATCGAATCGCCCGTCAGGCTGTCCGGATAGCCGAGACCGTTCCACCATTCGTGATGCCAGCGTATGAGAAGCTGCGAATGACGAGGTAAGCCGATCTCGGCCGCCGCCTGCTCTCCAAGTATTGGATGGCGCCACAAATCGAGAGTCTCCTCCCAGGTGATGGCATCGGGGCGCAGCAGATAATTGCGCTTCATGGCGCGTTCTCCCAGATCATGCGCGAGCGCCGCGTATTTGAGCGCAGTCAGATCGCTGCCATGCAACCCCATCTGTATGGCCAGCTTCTCAGCCATGACAGCCATGACGATGGCGTGTGGTTCGCTGTACCCTTCAATTCGATCTATCTCCATCGCGATCCCGAGCAGCCGGTCACCGAGTTTTTTCTCCGACTCGGTGAAATTCAGGAGCGCACGTTGTGCTTGCATCAACAAATCCTCCTCTATACAGGTGACCGTCTTTTGTAGGCGTTGAGCGGCGAAAAATCAAGCTTCGACGTAATGACTTCATCATCCAGGCAAATTTCTATTCTCATCGATTTACAGGGCCGGGGCCCGGTATTTCATTGATCATCGGCCAAAGAAGGCTCAGAATCTGTTCACGCAAAATCATAACAACATTTGAAAGGCAAGGAATCATCGATGAACGACCGACGATCTTCTCTATTATCGCTGTCTCTGGCCGTGTTCCTGATCGTAATGCCTGGCGTCGACGCGCAGACCCGCCAGCGCCCGCGGTTGGACACAGGTAAAACAATAACACGGATCGCGATAGGTTCATGCGCCGTTCAGGATCAACCGCAGCCGATCTGGGACCCGATCATCGCAACTCGCCCCGACGTGTTCATGTTCATCGGCGATAACATTTATGGCGACACCGAAGACATGAATGAAATGAAGTCGAAGTACGACATGCTGGATGCGATCCCGGGCTTTCGCCGGCTGAGCCGCCGCATCCCCATGCTGGCAACGTGGGACGATCATGATTATGGCCTGAACGATGGCGGGGCCAATTACCCTAAACGCGCCGAATCTCAACAGGTTTTTCTGGATTTCTTCGGTATTCCGACAGACTCTCCGCGCCGCTCGCGCGCAGGCGTCTACGATGCAATCATCGCCGGCCCCTCAGGCAGGCGCGTGCAGTTCATCCTGCTCGACACGCGCTATCATCGCAGTTCGCTCAGACCCAAGCCTCCAAATGATCCGCTCATCGGCCGCTATGTTCCCGATGACGACCCGCAAAAGACGATGCTCGGCGAAGAACAATGGCAATGGCTGGCCGAGCAGCTCACTCAACCCGCTGAATTTCGCATCATCGCCTCAAGCATTCAGGTAGTCGCCGAAGATCACGGCTGGGAAAAATGGATGAACCTGGCGCGCGAACGCGAGCGACTGTTCAGGCTCATTCGTGAAACCGGGGCAACAGGCGTCGTCTTCATCAGCGGGGACAGGCACCTGGCAGAGCTCTCGATGATGGACGGCGGTATTGGATATCCGATTTACGACCTGACAGCAAGCGGTATGAACAATGCCAGCCATAAATGGCGCGCGTATGAGACAAATCGCCATCGCGTCGGGACGATGAACTGGGGCGACAATTTCGGCTTGATCACCATCGACTGGAAGAAATCCGATCCGATCGTGTCACTCCAGATTCGCGATGCCGACGGAGAGATCAACATCCAGCGAAAATTCCCACTGAGCACGCTGAGCCGGAAATAAAGTTTCCAGTATGGTGGCAAAGAAATTGAATCGCAGAGGCCGCAAAGAGGCAAAGATATACAGGGAAGATCAGTGTTCGAATTATACCCAGTGCGCAATAATCCGGATATTCATATTACCAATAAATCTTTGCCTCTTTGCGGCCTTTGCGATTCAATTTCTTTGCCACCTTTGCGGCCTTTGCGATTAAATAGTTAAAAGACTTAAATTCAACAGTAGCAAATCAAAGGAGATCCCCCGCATGACGCTGAGGTTTCTGATTGGAATTCTGACCGTCATTTTCATTCAAGGCATTGGGCAGACGCAAAAGCCTGAATTCGCTCCGGGTGCGCGTTACGACTCACGGATGCCAACTCTCAAACAGGTAACTGGCCATGAGCCGGCCGAGCGAGTGACTCCGCCGGAAGAGATCATCCGGTACCTGAAGGCGCTGAGCGATGCAGCGCCGGACAGGACGCGGGTGGTCAAATACGCCGAAACGTGGGAGGGGCGCGAACTCTATGCGCTGATCGTCGCGAATCCCGATCGTATTCGTCGGCTGGATCAGATCAAGACGGGTTTGCAGCAACTGGCGGCGCCGGGATCGCTTTCCTCTGGTGAAGTGGAGCGTTTGATCAGGGAGCTGCCCGTAGTGGTGGCGCTGGTGCACGGCGTTCATGGCAACGAAATTTCATCGGGTGAGGCCGCGATGGCCGAAGCCTACCATCTGCTGGCGGCTCAGGGTGACTCGCGCGTCGAGACGATTCGCCGCGAAGCGATTGTCATCATCGATCCAATGCAGAATCCGGACGGGCGAGCACGCTTCGTCTTTCAGAACCTGCTCGGTCAGGCTGCCACGCCGGATCCCGAACCGGCTTCTGCGGAACACGACGAACCCTGGCCCGGCGGGCGCAGCAATCATTACCTTTTCGATCTCAATCGCGACTGGTTCGCTCAGACTCAGCCGGAAAGTCAGGGTCGTGTCAAATTCCTCCTCGAATGGATGCCGCACATCGTCGCCGACCTGCATGAAATGGGCGGGAATTCGACCTATTACTTCCCGCCCGGCGCAGAACCCGCAAACCCGTTCATGACCAGGGCTCAAAGCGGCTGGCTGGATGCGATCGGCAGGGAGAATGCGGCACGCTTCGATGAGCGAGGCTTTCTCTATTTCAACCGCGAAGTCTACGATGCGTTCTATCCCGGTTACGGCGTTTCATGGCCAATGGCACAGGGAGCGATCGGAATGACCTTCGAGAAAGCTTCAGCACGTGGGCTGATCTTTCGACGCAGCGACGGAAGCTCGCTCACCTATCGCGACGGAGCTGTTGAGCATTTCACCGCCGCGATCTCGACTGCGCATACGGCGGCGATCAATCGCGAGAAGATTCTGCGTGATTATCTTGAGTTTCGCCGGACGGCTGGCGAAGGCGAGACGAAGGCCTGGCTGCTGCCCGAAGGCAATGATCCGGGACAGACTCGCCGGCTTATCCGGACTCTGATCAACAATGGAATCGTCATCGAACGTGCCGAAGAGGCGATCAGAATCAGCGGCCGCACGCTGCCGGCCGGAAGTTACATTGTGCACCTGCCGCAACCAGCGGGAATGCTGGCCCGCAACCTGCTCGACCAGCACATACCGATGAACGAGGCATTTCTGAAAATTCAGGAAGAGCGCCGCAGGAAAAGGCAACCCGATCAGATCTATGACACGACGGCGTGGAATATGCCGCTGCTCAATGATATCGAATGCATTGCATCAACCAGTCCGGTCTCGGTCAGGAGCAGGCGACTGACCGCGGCGGATGTCACTCCGGACGAACAGAACAGGCCGATCCTGACGGATGCCCAGGTTGGATACGCATGGCAGTGGGGGCCGACAGCCGCCGGCGCGACGATCGAAGCGCTTCGCGAAGGGCTGGTCATTCGTTTCGTCAGTCAACCTTTCACGGTCGGCGGTCGCAGATTCGATAACGGCACAGCCATCTTCCGGGTTGCGGACAATGGCCTTGAGCTGAAATCGAGGCTCGCAGCAATCGCCGCGCGCCACGGCATTTCGGTGACCAGGATCGACAGCGCATTCGTCCCGGAAGGGATATCGCTCGGGAGCAATCAGGTCGTCAGACTGAAACTGCCACGTGTCCTGCTGGCATGGGATTCTCCGACCAGCAGCCTTTCGGCCGGCTGGGCGCGATATGTCATCGAACGTCGCTACGGCCAGCCTGTAACGGCCGTTCGTGTCAGTTCGCTGACCAGAATCGATCTCTCGAGGTTCGACGTCCTGATCCTGCCTTCGGGAAATTACGCATCGGCGCTGGGCGCCGAGCCGCTGCGCAGAATCCGCGACTGGGTAAATGGCGGAGGAACGCTCATCACCATCGCCGAAGCTTCGCGCTGGGCGACCCGCGAAGGGATCAATCTGCTGGGGACGAATCTTGAGTTGCGCGGAGGCGCTCCGGAATCGCCTGCCGTCGCTGAACGCCCTGTTCAACGGAGCAATCCCCTGAACCCGGCCGAATATAGCGATCTTATTCAGCCTTCCCGTGAGCAGCCTGAACTGACTCCAGGCGCAATCCTGCGCGTCCAGCTCGACACCGACCACTGGCTGACTTCAGGCACCGACGGCGAGATACAGGCGCTCGTCGAAAGCACTCGCATTTTTTCGCCAATCAAACTGGACAAAGGGCGAAATGTCGGAATCTATGCCGTGATTGACCGACTGCGCGCAAGCGGCATTGTCTGGCCAGAATCTATGACGCAATTGCCGCAAAAGGCGTATCTGATTCATCAGCCGACCGGGCAGGGCCAGGTGATCGCCTTCGCTGAGGACCCGAACTATCGTGCTTATGCCGAAGCAACTCAGTTCCTCTTCATCAATGCGATACTTCTGGGTGCAGCTTATTGATCCGTTGCTGTTATCAGCTTGCCGGCAGCGGCGACGGCCTCATCCAAAGTCGTAATTTCACCGTCGAGCTGTCGCTCGTAAACGGCTCGCGTGATTTCGCCGATCTGCGGACCGGGCTGCAGCCCCAGCTCAAGCACGTGTCGCCCCATCAGAATCGGCGGCGGAGCCTGCTGCTCGACTCCCAGTTGCCGCACGCGTTCGATGAACCAGCGCTCTGCCGCCGAATCGGCGGAACCTCCGCGGCCCTGCCGGTTGGCCAGCTCCAGCAGGTAGAGCAGTCCCGGCTCAACCTCGCGCGCGAGACGCCTGAACGCTCCGTCCGAAATCGACTCCCCGGCGATGTGCGATCCAAACCACGTAACCGGGGTCAAATGATGTCGAACCAGCGACAGCACTTGGCCGCGAACATCGTAATTATCGATCGTGAAGACTTTCAGCCGGCCTAAAAAACGTTCTGCCGGGGCGATCCCGGCCCGCGGATGATTTTGAGCCGTCAAGACACCCCTTTCGAATCCGTCCATAACGGGTTTTCCGAAGTCATGGCAGAGCGCCGCGAGCATGATGGTTATCGCTTTCGAACGGGGCAGATCGCCGACCAGCGCCCGGGCCTGATCAATCGTCATCCCTGTGTGAGTAAAGACATCGCCTTCCGGATGAGCGTCTTCAGGCTGAGGGCATCCGATTAATGCGCTCACTTCCGGCCAGAGCTTTTCGATAATTCCCAGTTTGCGCGCCGCTTCCAGGCCGATCGACGGATGATCCGACAGCATGAGCCACTTTTCGACTTCGCCCCAGATTCGTTCAGCCGGCAGATCCGAAAGATCGATTGTCCGGCAAAGTCCGACCGTTCCTGCATCAATGTCGAATTCGAACCTCGAAGCGAACTGCATGGCCCGCAACACACGCAGACTGTCCTCGATAAAGGTTCGCGGATCGACCACCCGGATGATCTTTCGTTCCAGATCTACGCGCCCGTTGAACGGATCGATATACTCTTCCTTCAGCGGGTCATACATCATTGCATTGATCGTAAAACCCCGTCTCCGTGCCGCCTCTTCAACAGTCATGTGCGGATCGCCATGAACGATAAAACCTTTGTGTCCCCGGCCGGACTTTGATTCCCTTCGCGGCAGACTGACATCGACGACAAAATGGCGATCCCGATCTCTGAGACGCACCTTATAGACCGTAAACGCTTCCCCGACAGTGTTGACGCTGCCAATCGAACCCAGCAGCCCGAGCAATCGATCAGCCTCGATTCCATACACTTCAACATCGTAATCGGCTGTCTCACGGCCGCGCAGGAAATCCCGCACCCAGCCGCCAACCAGCATCGCCCGGCCCCCGGACGCCTGAACCTCCCTGCATAGCTGAATTATCGCCGTCGAGATCATAATCGCAGCCATTATCGTTTTTTTAAGGTAAAATTGCATCTGCTCTATCGGCCCCTTGTGTACAAGGACAGGAGAAGGAAAAGAAGTATGGCAGGATTAATAAGAAGAATCGTTCGTTCCGGCGGCTCACGGCTGGCGATCAAGGCAGCTAAAGCTATGCCCATCATCGGCGCCGTCGCCGTCGTGGGTCTGGTCGGCTATGAGATCAAAAAGAAAGGGATCGTCAAGGGACTGGTCAACTCTGCCCTCGACGCCACACCCGTCGTCGGAGTCGCTAAAAATACAATCGAAATGTTCACCGGCGACTGGCTCAAAGATAAAGTGAGTAAAAAGTAAAAAGTAGAAAGGTCTATCGCAACAAGAGCGTGATATTTTCATGATTCTACTTTCTACTTTCTACTTTCTACTTTCTACTTTCTACTTTTCCATCGCGTAAGCCGCATTGAGCAACCTTGCTTCCTCGAAGTGGGGACCGATGAACTGGATACCGATAGGCAGGTTATCTTTTGACACTCCGCACGGAATGCTGATTGCCGGAACACCCGCCAGATTGATCGTGACTGTATAAATATCTCCAAGATACATTGCCAGCGGATCGTCAGATTTCTCACCGATCCTGAATGGCGGAGTCGGCGCCGTTGGAGTCGCGATCACGTCGCACTTTCTGAAGGCCTCGGCGAAATCGTTGACCAGCATCGCGCGCACGCGCTGAGCCTTCTCATAGTATGCGTCATAATAGCCCGATGAGAGAACGAATGTTCCGAGCATGATTCGCCGTTTGACCTCGGCTCCGAAGCCCTCATCGCGGGTTCGACGATACATTTCCGACAACGTCCTTGATTCTTCTGCTCTGAATCCGTAGCGCACACCGTCGAAGCGAGCCAGATTCGATGAAGCCTCAGCGGTAGCGATGATGTAATAGACTGCGACCACGTACCTGGTGTGCGGCAGGCTGACTTCGACGACCCTTGCGCCGCGATCTTCCAGCAATTTGATCGCCGCTTCCACCTTCTCGCGAACTTCTGCATCCAGCCCCTCGCCGAAGCACTCCGACGGCACGCCGATACGCAGACCTTTTATGTCCCCAGTCAATGCTCCGAGATAATCAGGCACCTCGACATTTGCGGAGGTCGAGTCATACCGGTCGTGTCCCGAGATCACCTGAAGCATGCGCGCCGTATCGCGGACGTTGTTGGCAAGTGGACCGATCTGATCGAGCGACGATGCGAACGCAACCAGACCATAACGCGAAACTCTGCCGTAGGTCGGCTTCAAACCGACGATTCCACAGAAAGATGCCGGCTGGCGTATCGATCCGCCGGTATCGGATCCCAGTGAGACGGGAACGTGACCGGCCGCCACCGCCACGGCTGAACCGCCGGAGCTACCACCGGGAACGTAATCTACATTCCACGGATTACGGGACGGACCAAATGCCGAATTCTCCGTCGAACCACCCATCGCGAATTCATCAAGATTGGTCTTGCCGACGATGATCGCGCCGGCTTCCTCCAGCTTCCTGACAGCAGTCGCGGTATAGGGTGGAACGTAGTTGCCGAGAATTCGAGAAGCGCAGGTCGTACGCAGGCCTTCCGCACAGAGATTGTCTTTGATAGCGACAGGGATGCCGGCCAGCGGCTTGTGCGTCAGATCGGCCTTGATCCCGGCATTCATCGCTTTAGCCCGTCGCTCGGCGCCTTCGCGATCGACCATCAGAAATGCGTTCAATCCAGCATTGTCCCGCTCGATCCGGTCGAGCGCGGCTTTCGTGATCTCGCCCGGCGTCGACTCGCCGCTCGCATACAACTCATGAATTTGATCTATTGTCCGTTTGATCGTCAAAATTGGAACTCCAAAAATAGTGTACAGTTGGCAGTAGGCAGTGGGCAGTTTCGAGTTTCCAGTTTCCAGTTTCCAGTTTGGACACGTTATGAGTTTAAAGGTTGCAAGTTTAATAACTTTTTCCGATGAATCTTACCAACTGGAAACTGGAAACTGGAAACTGGAAACTGGAAACTGCTTACTGCCCACTGCCTGCTTCACAACTACCCCCCGATGACGCGCGGCACAAGGAAGTGCCCCTCATCGTGATCGGGCGACTGTTCGAGGGCTTTCTGCTGACCGAGGCTCGGACCGACTATGTCCTCCCTCGAAGCAGATGACTGGCTCATCTCGCCGGCACTCTTCGGTTGCCAGGGCTTGATATTTGAAGTATCCAGTTCGTTCAGCTGGTCGATGTACTCGATGATGGCGGCGAGCTGAACTGAAAAGGATTCCCTCTCTTCAGTGGTTAATTCAAGATTGGCGAGTTTGGCGATCTTTTCAACTTCTGATTGTGTGATCGGCATGAAAAATCCCTGCCGGGGCAGCCCGGCATCTATCCCCCTTTTCTTTCCAGAGATCGGGCAGCGGCGCGCAGAAAAGTCTCGCGCAGCACTTCATCCTTAATGCGATCGGCGGCCGGTCGCAATTCCTCTTCGAGCTCTTCTGTGTGGTGAAATTCAAACTTCTGCGATTCAGGCTTTTGGGCCTTGAGCACGGTATCCCGATCGACCCGAAATTCGATATATGTCACATACGGTCCGCGAAGCATGGAGTTGATCCTGAAGAGGTATTCGCCGCTGATCCGCTCCATCTGTTTCTTCCACGTCTGATCGATCACGGCGACGATCAACTGTTTGCGAAAAAGCCGGAAGGGCTCGCTGGCATTCGACACTCCTTCACCGGCTGCGGCGCGCCACGCCGCAAAGACAGACTGCTCACAAACATCTTCGTTTTCGCCGGACATGCGAATGATCTGCGGCAGAAGTTTGATCAGGTTGTCCATGCTCTCACCGCCTGCCAGGCGCCGATTCCCTGAGACTGTTGACATGCTCGATTACCGGCCAGTACCGGGCGAAATCGAAATCCGGACTGTTCTCACGATCGTGGCAGACAAGACAGCTCTCATTTTTCGCCGGCGTTTTATAATTCCCTGCCCGTGGTTCAGCAACGTGAGCCGAGCCGGCGCCGTGGCACGATTCACACTGCACGTTGGCGAACTGCGGAGTCGCCCGGATATTGATGAAACCCTGTTTCTGATAACCGAGCGAATGGCATCCGATGCAGGCCGCATCATACACCCGCTGCCTTGTTTCAAGCGCCGCAAATGCTTTCGAGTGGAGCGAGTTCCGCCACGATTCGTATTCGCTGACGTGGCATTTACCACAAGTTTCAGAGAGCACATACGGCGAATTCAGCGTTCCATCCGGTTTATCAGCCAGATAGGCACGCGCCTCCTCTTCGGCCATCCGTGTCTGGACGGCATCGATTTCGCTGCGCGCCCGACGCGTCATCCGGGCCATTTGCGGGTCATCCGGGATGATCTCATCCAGCTCGACATACCGCACCGTGAAACGATCGACCATCCCTTCCCTGTCGACATATAGCCGCAATTCGCCGAGATGCTTGGTCTCTCTCGCCGCGAAAACCACGAGAGCATTATTGATCTGACGCGGATCGGGCACCAGGCCACGCTCTTCTGCATTAATAATGATATCAAGATCGTCGTTCTGGCGCGCCAGACGGTTGACCATTGGAAGGGAAAGAAATCCTGTCACGACGGTCACATCCGCCTTGTCGTGAACCTCAGCCAGTGCAGCTTTGACAGCCGCAAGCGGATCTTCGATGATGAAACCGCTTCCGGCGATCTCTCCGGCACGGTCCTCGGGCACACGGTCACTGACGCCGATGAATGCGATCCGGACGGGCCGCGGCAACCGCTTGCCCGTGACAATCCTGATGACATACGGCGCAGGGCTGATTCGTGAGCCGTCCACTGCCTTGATATTCGCCGAAATCAGAGCCGTCTTTTCAGGCTTGAGAGGCGCATTCGGCCTTAACAGATGGCCGGCATAGGCCAGATCAAGCCACGCCAGATTGACCACATCGAGATTCATAACCTCGTTGGCGCGAACGATCCAGTCGTTCATCAATAGCGCGTCTTCCTTCAGATCGCTTCCGTCCGCTTTCCGCTCGGCGCTGAAAATGTATCCGGCATCGACCTGTAAAACAGCGGCTTCGGGACTCCGCCGTCGAAAAGCGTCTATGTATCCAACACGACGCGCAACTCCTCCGAGCGGATGAATCGGACATCCGCATACCTCGAGGTTGCCGTGCACGGTCGAGGAGTAGAACAGGACGATTCCATAACCATCATCCTTGCCCAGGCGATCATTGAGAGTGCCCGACGGAGCAGCCTTTTTCGCCAGCGCTTCTCTGCCTTCGGACTTCTTCGCAGGCCTGTCCTGCTGCCTGATAATCGCCTGTGCCGGACGCCACGACCAGCTCACCCCCCCGGCCGCCAAAGCGAAAAGGAAGACAATTAAAAGTGACAGGTAACGCTTGCGTGTAGGCATAGTTACAACTCTGTGATTAAATTGGGGCGCCCGACAAGATCACTTAGTTTAGACAAAAAGGGAATGCGCCACAAGGCGACGTTCCACGCAATTATCATCATTGTTTATTCTGGCATGCTGATTCTGGCTTCCACATCTCCCCGACGCGCTGAACTTCTCACCGCCGCCGGGATCGAATTCGCCGTCCGCGCAGCCGACGTGGATGAAACTCTGCTGCCCGGCGAATCGCCTGCCGATTACGTACTCAGACTTTCACGCTCGAAAGCTCTCGCCGTTGCCCGCCCCGGCGACCTCGTCCTTGGAGCCGACACCACAGTCGTCATTCACGACGAAATCGCCGCCAAACCCATTGACCATGCCGACGCGAAACGAATGCTTCGAGCCCTGAGCGGTCAGTGGCACGATGTCCTGACAGGTGTCACCCTGCTTCGGGACGATATGATTCTCTCCGATGTCGACACCACCCGAGTCAGGTTCGTCGAGATATCTGATTCCGAATTAGACTGGTATGTAAGTACTGGTGAGCCGATGGACAAAGCGGGCGCTTACGGCATTCAGGGTCTCGCCTCACGCTTCGTCGAGCGAATCGAGGGAAACTACGCTAATGTCGTTGGCCTGCCGGTGGAAATGGTTTATCGGATGATGAAATCAGTAAAAAGTACAAAGTATAAAGTATAAAGAGAGAGCTTGAACTTACTTTACTGATGTTACGCGTTGCTTGAAGCGGGGGGGGGGGGGGGGGGGGGGGGGGGGGGGGGGCCGCTCCCACTTCGGCTTGCCTTTTACGTTCTACTTTCTGCGTTGCGGCTACAGAAAAGAAAGGCAATTGTCAAATCGTTCTTCTTAACATCAGTTACTTTATACTTTGTACTTTGTTATTAAAAAATCCCATTCAACATCAACATATGCCCCATCTTCTCTTTTTTAGTGATGAGGTATTTGTGGGCTGGTTCCTTGGTCTTGATTTCGAGCGGAACGCGTTCGACGACCTGCAGGCCGGCGTCTCTGAGCGCCCTGAGTTTGTCGGGGTTATTCGACATGAGCCGGATCCTGCGAGCGCCGAGCAGTTTGATCACCTCGGCGCACTGTCCGTATTCGCGCTGATCGATATCGAACCCGAGCCTGAGATTGGCCTCGATTGTATCGGCGCCCTCGTCCTGTAAAGCGTAGGCGCGAATTTTATTAACGATGCCGATTCCGCGACCTTCCTGGTGCTGGTAGACGATGATCCCGTGGCCCTCTTCCTGAACCATCTCCATCGCGCGCTGCAGTTGCGGGCCGCAATCGCACTTGAGCGAGTGGAAGACATCTCCCGTCAGACACTGGGAATGGATGCGCACGAGCGTTGCCTGATTGGGATCAATCTCTCCCTTGACCAGCGCGACGAACTCTTCGTTGCTTGTGGTACTGCGAAATCCTACGATTTTGAATGGCCCATACTCCGTTGGAAGCTTTGCTTCCGCCTCTTTCACAACCGTGTACCCTGCTGTTGCTCGGTCTTGCTCCGCCTTGTCCTGGAGCATTTTTTCTGCGTCTTTCATTATCCTCCTACCTGTTGTCTAAGAACCGATGTTGCGCTTGAGTCACATTGGATTTTCAACTATATGTTTCGATTACTCACCGGTCAAGATGATCGATCGACATACTTAGTTGCCTGGTTCAACATTAGAAGCGCCATACTTTCCAATGCTCTCGCTTCTGTGAGACTCAGTTTCATTCAAAAGCGAATATAGAATAATCAGGTTTAGTGCGCGCTTCATCACAAATGATTGGCGAAGTATTCACGTCAATTGCGTCAAAAAACGCTTGAGAAGAAACCCGCCGATCGCTATACAGTATATGATGTCTACGCTCACTATTATTCCAATCACGGTACTGGCGATCGCGTGTGGCCTGGGACTGGCCAGACTGGCGATGCCCGGTTCTCCATTTCCCGCAAGGCTTTGCGCCGGAATGGTGACTGGACTCGCCGGGCTCGCGTGGATCGGTTTTATAGCTGCGCTGGTCTTCGGATTGAATGCCGTATCAATACTGGCGACTCTTGGGCTGATGTTGATTGGGCTGTTTGTCCTGTACAAACTCGGCGACTTGACCGGTATTCGGGGTGAACTGCGGCAAATATCTGTCAACAGGATCGATCTGATCTGTTGCCTGTTATGGGCTGGCCTGCTCTGCTGGCTGTTCAGCCGTGTCATCACTTTCAGTAAGACAGGTATGATGACGGCGCCGGCCAACAATTTCGGCGATCTGCCGTTTCATTTCAGCGTCATCACGTCATTCGCCTATGGTGAAAATCTGCCGCCTGACAACCCGATCTTCAACGGAACCAGATTCACTTATCCTTTATTAATAGATTTTCTGGTGGCCTTCTATATCCGGTGCGGAGCCGGATGGCGTTCGGCGTTCTTTGTTGGGAATTTCCTTCTTTCGTTTTCGCTGGTCGGACTGATCGATTATTTCACGCGCCGGATAACGGGCAGCACTTTGGCGGCAAGGATCGCCCCGGCGATCTTCCTGTTCAATGGAGGTTCAGGGTTTCTCAATTTTTTCCGTGATCTCGGGGCTTTCTATTCAGATCCGTCGCGACTCAAGCAGGGCTTGATTCAATTCATGCTGCACCTGCCGAAGACCTACACCATGAACACCGAAATGCATCTGCTGGGCCAGTCAATTCCGCTGCGGTGGGGGAATGTTTTTACGACCCTGCTGATTCCGCAGCGATCGATGCTTTTCGGGCTGCCTTTCGTTGTCATGATTTTACTGTTCTGGTGGATGGCCATCGGAGAACACGATCAGACTGACGGTTCGTTACGCCAAAGATACCTGCTGGCATCAGGTGTGCTGACAGGAATGCTGCCGATGCTGCACGCGCACGGTTTTTTTTCAGTCATGATCGCGTGGCCGCTGCTGGTTATGCTGTTTTGGACTAAAGACTGGCTCTGGTTTGCGGTTCCTGCCGGATTACTGGCGAGTCCACAGGTTTTCTACTTGAGCGGAACCCAGGTTCGAAATGAACTCTTCAAGCCGCATCTCTGGTGGGAAACAGGCACGGCGAACCCGGCGCTCTTCTGGGCCGCCAACGCTGGAGTTCTGCTGATTCTGGCGGCCGCGGCTTTGGCCTCGGGAAAGTTGACTTCTCGAACCGTAAAGCGCTTCCAACTGCCGTTCTGGATCTGGTTCATTGTACCGAACGCGGTTCTATTGGCGCCCTGGGCATGGGACAATATCAAAGTCCTGGTTTACTGGTCGCTTGTCGCAAGCGCACTGGCGGCTGCGACGCTTGGATTCATGATCGGCCATCGAATGACTTTGGTGAGATGGGCTGGTGTAGCGGTGCTGATCGTGATCACGCTCTCGGGAACGCTGGACGTAATCCGCGGGCTGTCGCCTGTTGAGAAGGTGCTCCTCTTCGGAGTGCAGGAATTGAAGGCCGCCGAAAGAATACGCCAGAGCACGCCTCCGCGGGCTGTCATACTTCACGCGCCGATCCATAATTCAGCAGTCGCACTTTCGGGCAGGCGTTCGGTCATGGGGTATCCCGGACATCTCTGGACGCACGGGATCGATTACGGCGGACGCGAAATGGATGTAAAAACAGCCTTTGCAGGCGGGGCTGGCGCGATCGAAGCTCTGGCCAGGCTGAATGTCGACTTTCTGCTGATCGGACCTTTCGAGCGCGCACAGATGCAGGCCAACGAACGATTTTTCCAGGATCTCTATCAGATGGTCTTCGAGGAGGGTGATTACCGGCTGTACCGAATCGATCATTAACAGTCTTTGCGATTAAATTGACAACTACAGAAATCTAACAGGAATGTTTGCCGAAGTCGCGATTCCGCTCAATGTCTACCAGACCTTCACCTATCGCCTGCCCGAGAGCTTTTCGGGCGAGGCGAAGGCGGGTTGTCGTGTGCTCGTTCCATTCGGCCGACAACTTGTCACCGGCTACATTGTGGACCTGCACGACGGACTCCGGGAGACAGGGCAGGAAGACGATGGATTCGAGATTCGAAATGTCGAGGAACTCTTCGATACCGAACCTCTGGTCACGCCGGAATTGCTGGAATTGACCAAATGGATCGCCGATTACTATTACGCAGCCTGGGGCGAGGTTATCAAATCGAGCCTGCCGGCCGGCATCAACGCCGAGGCTGAAACGATTGTATCAATCACCGCCGAAGGAAGGCTGGCGCTTGCCGATGCGGAATCAAAACGAAGCAAAACCTCGACCCGATTTGAGGCGCTGGCGCTGATCGCCGAAAACGGGATGATCGGGGCAGGCGAACTGGCAAAACATTTCACCAAAGCCCGCGCCGCGGCGGTGATCAGGGAACTCGAACGGGCGGGTCACGTCTCGATCACGCGAAAGCTGCAATCGGCGATAGCCAAGCCTAAACAGCAGCAGGCCGTTCGCCTGATCGACCGCGCACCGGCCGAGGGCAGCAAGCCCCTCAGCGAGGCGCAGGAAAGGGTTGCCAATCTGCTCTTTGAATCGGCTGAACCTGTCGCCTTCGCGCGACTTGCCGAGATGGCGGGGGTCAGCGCCTCGGTCATCAAGACTCTCGAGAAACGCGGATACGTCGAGGTCTTCACACGCGAAATCCGCCGCGACCCGCTGGCTCATCTTGGCGCGGCCGATCCCGCGGATCCAACGGCAGGTATGACCCTGACCGCGAAACAGCAGGAAGCTCTGGATCAGATCGTCGACAAGCTCAAAGAGGACCAGTATGCGGCATTTCTGCTCCACGGAGTGACGGGCAGCGGAAAGACAGAAGTCTACATGCGCGCCATGCGGGCAACGGTCGATCGGGGCAAGACAGCGCTCATGCTGGTGCCCGAGATTTCGCTCACACCGATGTTCGCCAAGAGGCTCCGTGCACATTTCGGCGATGCGGTTGCGATCCTTCATTCATCCCTCTCGGAGGGCGAAAGGCTGGACGAGTGGAACCGGATCAGAACCGGAGAAGCCCGCGTCTGCATCGGGGCCCGATCCGCCGTCTTCGCGCCGCTCGAAGATATCGGCCTGATCGTCGTTGATGAAGAACACGAGGCTTCATACAAGCAGGAGGAATCCCCAAGGTATCACGGCCGCGATACTGCCATCATGCGCGCCAACCGCGCCGATGCAGTCGTCATACTGGGCAGCGCGACACCCTCGATGGAATCCTTCCACAATGCGCATACGGATAAGTATCACTACATCCGCCTGGCTGAGCGGATCGGAGGCCGGCCTCTGGCGGATGTCGAAATCGTCGATATGCGCGAGGTCTTCAATCGCCACGGCAAACAGCAGGTCTTTTCCGACGAAATGCTCGCGGCTATCCGCGAGAATTTCGCGCGCGGCGAACAGACCCTGGTGCTGCTCAACCGTCGAGGATATTCATCCTTCACGCTCTGCCGGACCTGCGGTCATACATCAAGATGCCCGAACTGCGATGTCACGCTCACATTTCACCGGAACGAATCGCGACTGGTGTGCCATTACTGCAACCATATCGAGCGAGTGCCGCGCACCTGCCCTGATTGCGAAGGACCATATATCAATTATGTCGGCGAAGGAACCGAGCAGATCGAGGCGCTGCTCAAACAGATGAACCCTCAGATGCGCATCGCCCGACTGGATCGCGACACCACACGCCGCCGTGGAGCTTTTGAAAAACTGCTCAATGAGTTCGCCGGCGGAGATATCGACCTCATGGTCGGAACTCAGATGATCGCCAAGGGCCACGACTTTCATAATGTCACGCTGGTCTGCGTCATCTCGGTCGATGCCGGTTTGAGCATGCCCGATTTTCGCGCCGCCGAACGCACTTTTCAGCTCCTGACCCAGGTCTCGGGTCGAGCCGGCCGTGGGGAAAAAGCCGGCCGCGTAATCATTCAAAGCTATCACACTGAACATTACGCTCTTCAATTCGCCCGCGAACAGAATTATGAGAAGTTCTATCAGCACGAGATCAACTTTCGCCAGGCGATGCATTACCCGCCTTTCGTCGCGCTGATCAACCTGCTCATCCGGCACACCGATTACTCGAAGGCCGCGTCTATGGCGGCGGAAACCGCCCGGCTTGTCCGCGAAGCGGATACCGAAAAGGTGCTTCGAGTGCTTGGCCCCGCTCCCGCCCCGCTTTCACGGCTCAAGGGAGAGTACCGCCAGCAGATTCTCATCAAAACTCGTTATCGCCGGCAGGCCCGCGAAGCTCTCGATGCGGCAATGGATGACCTGAAGAAACGAAAACAGGATACCAGAATGATCACGATCGAAGTCGATCCGGTTAATATGATGTGAGAAGAAGTGTCCAGTGTGATAGTTTCCAGTAAGAATGAGTTTCCAGTTAATAGCATTGATCCGAGCAAGGATCTTGTGTGCAAATAGCCCCCTGAAGGCGAATATGGAGTGCGGCGGCCCGGCGCCGCTTTGGTAATCATTTCAGTATTTGGCAAAATTGAATACTAAAGCGGCGCCGGGCCGCCGCACTCCATATTCGCCTTCAGGGGCTAGCAGTTACAAATATTTACGTGTTTTTACTGAAAACCGGAAACTGGAAACTTTCACACTGGAAACTTTTCAAGGAGGCTAAAAAATGAACCGCAGAAATTTCCTTTCGACAGCGACAGGCGGGTCGCTCGGAGCGCTGGCGATTGCCGGCTTCACCCCCGGTCAATCGCTGGCGGCTGACCGACTGAAGAAGGTCGGCGTTCAGCTCTACACCGTCAGAAACGAGATGGCCAAAGATTTTGAAGGCTCTCTGCAACAGATCGCCGGCATCGGCTACGATCAGGTCGAATTCGCCGGCTATTACAACCACGAGCCGAAACAGGTCAGGGCATTACTGGATCGGCTCGGCCTTGATGCCCCATCGGCTCATGTCCCGCTCAAGGACATTCGAGAGAACATGTCCAGGGTGATCGACGGCGCGAAGATCATCGGGCATCGCTACCTCATCTGCCCCTACCTGATGGAGAACGAGCGCAAAACGCTGGACCAGTACAAAGAATATGCGGCGCTCTTCAACAAGGCCGGCGAGGCATGCAAAAAGTCAGGCATCCAGTTCGGATACCATAACCATGATTTCGAATTCATGGCCATTGACGGAAGATTGCCATTCGATCTGCTGCTGGCCGAAACCGACAGGAATCTGGTCAAGATCGAGCTTGACCTTTACTGGACGGTAAAGGCCAGACAGAATCCGGTCGCCTTCATGAAAAAGAATCCCGGCAGGTTCGTCGCATTTCACGTCAAGGATATGGACAACACCGAGAAAGGATTCTTCACCGAAGTCGGCCGCGGAGTGATCAATTTTAAAGAGATTTTTCAGGCAGGACGGCAGGCGGGTGTAGACCTGTTCATCGTCGAACAGGACCAGACGCCCGGGTCGCCGTTCGACAGTCTCAGGATCAGTCATGACTATTTGAGCAGGCTGCAATTTTAAGAGGACCTGAGTGTCAATCGAAACCACAATTAATCCGGGCATCGGTCTCGGAGTCAGGGAGAGGCGTGCGCCTGGCATCTTCTCATCGCCCGATCTGAGCATGATCCTGGTGGTACTGCTCTGGGGATCGAATTTTGCGATCATCAAGGTCTCGTTGAGGGACCTCGGACCGCTGACCTTCACCGCCCTGCGCTTCAGCCTGGCGACGGTGCTGCTGCTCGCGCTGCTGCGCTGGCGGGAAGGCTCTCTGGCCTTGCCTAAAGGGCACTTCCTGCGGATGCTCTGGCTGGGCCTGATCGGAAACACCGGTTATCAAATCCTCTTCATCAGTGGATTGGCAAGGACGACCTCTGCGAACGGGTCGCTGATCATCACTTCGACACCGATCATCGTCGCGCTGGCGGGCAGCCTGATCGGCATCGAGCGAATCAACCGTTACATTATCATCGGCATGTCGCTCGCATTCGGCGGCATCATGACTGTCATGCTCAATCGCGGAGTTGCCGTCTCGCCGGAAACGATCACAGGCGACATGCTGGTGCTTGGATCATCCTTCTGCTGGGCGATTTACGTTCTCGGCATGCGCGCGGTCAGCCATGAAATCTCACCGTTGAAAGCGACGACCTACTCCCTCATCACTGGTATGCCAGGATTGTTGCTGATCGGCCTTCCGGGTATCGTCCGAACCGACTGGCACCTGGTTGGACCAACAGCAATCGGAGGTATACTCTATTCTTCGATTTTTGCCCTGGTCGTCTGTTATCTGCTGCATAATCGTGCGGTTCGGCTGATCGGCGGAGTGCGAACGACCATCTATGGTTGCGCCATTCCGATCATCGCCGCCCTGGTTGCATGGCCGCTGCTCGGCGAACGGCCTACTATCACTCAGGCCATCGGAGCGACCCTGATCATCGGCGGAGTCTTTATCTCGGGCAGGAAGACATGATTAAGTTTCCAGTTTCCAGATTTTTAGTTTCGAGAAGGGACAGTTTCCGGTAGGAAAAAGTTTCCAGCTTATGGCATTAATCCGATAAGAGATCATATTTGCATCCATAATATATGTGTTTAAGTATTTTTACTGGAAACTGGAAAATTCTTCCTACTGGAAACTTCCCCCACTGGACACTGGAAACTTTTCTGCGAGTTGTGCGATGAAAATAAAAGCGATTGTGATCGGAATCCTGCTCTGCGCGCCATTTGCCGTCAATTGGGCCGCGGCGCAATCCCCTTCAGGAACGCCGGCTCCGGGGTCGATCGAAGCCGCTCTCGCGGTTGAAGATCCTGCAGAGCGCATCGCAGCTCTCAGAAAATTTCTGAAGAACAACATCATTCCGGAACAGACGCAGACCGCACAGGAAGCGATCGTCGCCAGCTGGGCTCAGATAGCAGACTCTCATCTCAACAACAACGACATCGAAAAGGCCGTCACCGCCTTCCGCGACTCGATCGGCTCATTGCCCGAAAATATAACCGATACATTTTTCAACGACACTGTCATTCGAATTCCGCTGGCGGTCTCGGTGCGCGGATACCGCAATGAAGCGATCCTGCTGGCACGCAGGCTCGAAGCACGCTTCCCTCAGGAAGGAAAGCGGCTGGCTGCGATCGGCGAATTTTATATGACGATCGAAGCACCGGCCGATGCGATCCGGGCGCTCGAAAATGCCGGTAAAGCTGGTGAAAACACCGCCATGCTGCATCGTGCGCTCGGCGCCGCATATCGCATCGGCTTGCGCCTGGATGATGCTATCGCCGAATACCAGCAGGCGATCCAGATTGACCCGCTCGAAAAACGCGCATATTACGAGCTCGGCAATCTCTATCGGGCATACGGGGCCTATGATGATGCGCTCAAGCTCTATCGCAAACAACTGGAGATCGAGCCCAAACACACCTCTTCATACAAAGGAATCGCGCTGGCGCACCTGGCCATGGGCGACGAAGAAAAAGCGACGGCCGCATTGAACCAGGCGCGTGATATCCGCGGCGCATCCGAAGAGCTGACCCAGGATCTTTATCTTCAGACTCAGCTTGCATTTCTATACCTGCAGAGAAACAACCTGCTGCAGGCGCGCAAGGCGGCCGAAGCCGCGTTGCTGATCGAACCGCGATACGCCTGGGCCAGAATCGCTACAGCCGAAGTCGATCTGGCCGAGGGCAAATTCTTCGATGCCGAGAGGAACCTGCTGGCGGCACGCCCATATGCCAGCTTCCCTTCACTCAACTTCACCTTCGGCAAACTCTACCTCGCCGTCGAAGACTTCAACGGCGCAATCGAACAGTTCGCCACCGCATTTCAGTTTTCACCGACAATGGGGTTCACGACGCGGCTCGGCGGGTCGATGGATGTCGAGGCGGGAAATCTGGCCGATCTGCTTGCCCGAGAACATCGCGCAGCGATCTACCTTGCCGAATCCCCGACAAAGGCCGAAAGCTTCAGGATCGCCGAATCCCTCGTCAGGTTCGACGTCCGCCTGCGCCTGCTTCGAGAGCAGATCTTCACCGCGCAACGTCCGGCCACGCGCCAGCAACTTGAGGAGCTTGACAAGGAAGCGATGGACTTCATCGAGATCGAAAACCTGCGACGGTCCTTCAGGTCGCTCTATATTGCGCAGCGTCTGGCGCTGGCCGGAGTCTCGACCGGCACGGCGACTGAACTGGCCGATATCGCCCTTGGTCTGGCCGATATTGCCGTCGGTCCGGAAGGATCGATACGCGACTATCCGAACTACGACTTCCAGGGCCGGCTGAACATCTTCAGGGGCCGTGCATTGGATGCCAAAGGTTGGGCGCTTTTCAAATCCGGCAGGAATGAAGAGGCCGTCGATGTTCTTTCTCAGGCTGTCGCCGCATACGGTTCGCATGTTGAAGGGAAAAAAGCCCTCTGGCATCTCGCGACCGCCAGGGAGACGCTTGGCGCAACCAGTGAGGCACTGAATCTATACATTGCAGGCTATGAGCCTCCGTCCGAGAAATCATCGTCTGATATCGGCCGCGCAGTGATCGAGGTGCTTTACAGGAAGGTAAACGGATCGCTCGATGGTCTCGAACAGCGGTTGAGCATGCGCGAGGCCACATCGAACGAGGTGATCAGCACTCTTTCACAAAAATATGGCGTTCAAAATGCCGCCGGAACCAGGTCGCAATCGGTGTCTCAACAGACGAATTCCGCCCCTGAATCAGACAAAACCAGCGCATTGAAACTCGACCTGTCATCGTCGGCGCCACCCACTGACCGGAGCCGGCAATTGCGCGACTTATCCAGCATCATTGCCTCGGAAAAGACGTCACGCGCCACTGTTTCTCCGACCGATCCGATGTTCGCCAGAAGAGAAGCGATCCGGCCTCAACCTGCGACTCCTGAGATTACCCCGGTCAAGCCTGAGCCCACACCGGCCAGTCCGGTGAAAATTCCCGTCCTGCTCCCTGACTTCAATGCCGGCCAGGCTGCTTCAATCCCACTCCCACTCCTCGCTCTCTTCAGCCAACCTGCTCTGTCATCACAAGTGGAGGAACTCGCTCTGCGAACTAATGCCAATCTGATCCCTCAACCACCAGATCCTCCAAAACCCGCCCTTCATACCCGCAAACGTCGCGTCACCGTTCCTGACGATCCGCCTGAGAATCTATAAATCTGAATTATTTTCTTGACAGCCCTCGTTTAAGGTATTAAAGTGCGGCCCATATTTCGGTCAGAGAGGCAAAGAACCTCACGTTCTAGAAGCGTTCCGTGGTGCATCGGAGAGAACGTCTTTCAGCCATATCAGAAAAGCCCTGCAAAACAATTTTTTCATCGTGGGACTGTGCGTTGAGCCAGGTGTGTCAATTAATATTGAACGCCTGAGAGTCGATTCGGCATGACGATATCGTCGTTTGCTTACGACACGGCATCATCTTTATTTATTTCTTATCACTTTAATTTATATGAACCGCTTTCCTACCACTCTATACCTCGATTTCAAGGACTGCGAGAGCAGTTCCTCTCACTGAATGTTTGACCACCCATAACTAGCCTTCCACAAAGATTACCTCCCCTCCAATGCCTTGCATTGGAGGGGAGACCTCACAGAAAAGTAGAAAGTTAAAAGTATAAAGTATAAAGTAGTAAGTCCGTGATTTGATGATTTCAGTTATAGCCAGGTGTTTATGGGCTTTTATTATTGAACTGATGTTACGCGGATGAGTCCTATAAAATCGATTTGACAAATTTTTGGGTTTCTCAAGCATATTCTTCTGTGAGCCTGCAACGCAGGCGAAAGAATAGAGCCCGGGGTAGAGCGAGGCCGCCAGGCCGAGCGAAGCCCCGGGTCCAGTTCCACCAAAACTGGCAAGCCCACGAAGTGGGCGATAGCCTGAGCGGAAGAGTCAGGCGTCATCGAGAAATCTGCCGCCCATTTCATGGGCTTGTTGAAATGATGATACCAATACCCGGGGTTTCGCTCGGCCTGGCGGCCTCGCTCCGCCCCGGGCTCTATTCTGCCCACCCGCTTCGCGGGTTCAGGACAAGTCAAGCAATTTCCGATCATTGTCTCTGCGTAACATCAGTTATTGAATTCAGCCTATTATTACTTTTTACTTTTTACTTATTCCGAGGATCGCAATGAAAATCGAAACAGGCGTAATCGCAGCGGCGGGATCAGGCACACGGATGTTGCCGGTCACGCTTGGGTATCCAAAGGAATTGTTGCCGATCATCAACAAGCCGGCCATCCACCTGATCGTCGAAGAGTTCATTCAGGCAGGGCTGAAAAAGATCATCATAATTACAGGAGATAATGCTGCTCCGCTGCACAGGCAGTACTCGCTCAAGGACCTTCCACCCAGTGGAAAATACTCGCCGCTGGATGATTTCGTGGAGGCTCTCAATGGTATCGAGATCGTATTCGAGCCGCAGGAAGGGCCATACGGCAACGGGACTCCGCTGCTTGTAGCTGAAAAACATATTCCCGCCGGTGAAGGATTCATATATGCTTACGGAGACGATATTCTCAAAACGGACAAGTCATTCGCCAGGCAGTTGATCGATGCTCACATCGAGACCGGAGCGCTGGTGGTCGGGACTCAGGCGGTCGACTGGGTGGATGTCGTCCGGTACGGAATCGTCGAATTCATGCCCGGCAGCGATCGCGAAATGAAGGACGTCGTCGAGAAACCGGTGCGCGAGGAGGCGAAGTCGAACCTTGCGATGTTTGGCCGGTTTCTGCTCTCGCCCGAGGTGATCGCGATTCTGCGGGAGATACCGCTGGGGAAATCGAATGAGCTCTGGCTGACGGATTCGGTTCGTGAATACGTGCGGCGAGGCGGTCGCGTGGTCGTTCAGCCGGTGACTGATGGAGAATGGCTGACGATCGGCGATCCCGTCAATTACCTCAAGACTCTCATCGAGTATGCTCTGGAAGACCCGGCGCTTCTCGAAGCGTTGACGCCCCGCATACGCAAATTCCTGAAGGATTGAATAATGGCTGAATCTATTTGTAATAGCTTCCGCTCAGGGCTCCGGCTCCTGCCGGTTGCGATCCTTCTCTTACCTGTCTTTTCGCTTGCGTTCACTTCACAGGCTCCCGTGGTTCGCTTCACAGACGTAACCAGGGAATCCGGCATCAGTTTCGTCAACTCATCGTCGGCTGAAAAAAAGTACATCGTTGAAAGCATGAACGGCGGAGTCGCGCTCTTCGACTTCGACGGCGACGGCAGTCTCGACATATACCTGACTAACTCGAATACAGTCGAAAACCAGTTGGCGGGTCGTCCAAGGCCTCAAGCCGCGCTCTACAGAAATGTGGGGAACGGAAAATTCATGGATGTTGCGGCAAAGGCCGGCGTGGCAGATCCGGGTTGGGCGATGGGCGTCTCAGTAGCCGATTATGACAATGACGGAGATGACGATCTTTACGTCACCTGTTTCGGCCCGAATAAACTTTATCGAAATCGCGGCGATGGAACTTTCGAGGATGTCGCGATCAAGGCCGCAGTTGTGGATCAGCGATTTTCAACGGGTTCGGCTTGGGGTGATTACGACCGTGACGGCGACCTCGACCTCATGGTCACCAATTACGTCGATTTCAAGCTCGACGATCTGCCACAATTCGGCAAAGGCACGCTCTGCCAGTACAAAAATGTCCCCGTTCAGTGCGGGCCGCGCGGACTGCCCGGCGCCGGCGATTCGCTCTATCGCAACAACGGAGACGGGACCTTCAGCGATCTCTCGAAAGAGGCAGGAGTTGACGACCCGACAGGCCATTACGGACTCGGCGTCGTCTGGAGCGATCTTGATGACGATGGATGGCCCGACCTGTTCATCGCAAATGACGCGACGCCCAACTACTTCTATCGCAATAATCACGACGGGACTTTCACCGAAATGGGATTGATGACCGGACTGGCCGTCGACGAAAACGGAGTCGAACAGGGCAGCATGGGCATCTCGATCGGAGATTACGACCGCGACGGTAGGCCGGACATCGTCGTCACCAATTTTTCTGATCAGTACAACACCATCTATCATAAAAACTCCGACGGAACATTCGCCGATATCTCCCGGCAATCAAAGACAGCCGATGTCAGCATGCCCTATGTCGGATGGGGTACGAGATTCTTCGATTACGATAATGACGGGTGGCTCGATCTGCTGGTTGTCAACGGCCACGTCTACCCTCAGATCGAAGGCGCCTATCCGGGCGGCATGTATCGCCAGCGAAAACTCTTTTATCGCAATCTGAAAAATGGAACGTTCGCTGAAATCTCCGCCGATGTCGGCCACTCACTGACGGAGAGAAGGGCTTCACGCGGAGCAGCCTTCGGCGATTATGACGATGACGGCGACATGGATCTGATCGTCAACGATCTTGACGGCCCGCCCATGCTGCTCAGAAACGATGGCGGTAACAAAGCCGGCAACTGGATCAGCCTGAAACTGACGGGTTCGAAATCAAACCGTAATGCTGTCGGCGCAAAAGTGGTGTTGAAGGCTGGAGGGTTGACTCAGGTTGAAGAGGTCCGCGCCGGTGACAGCTATATCTCACATTCCGATTGGAGGCTCCACTTCGGTCTGGGTAAAGCAAAAACCGTGGACGAAATCACGATCCGCTGGCCGAGCGGTAAAATCGAGAAACTGTCCAAAGTTGATATCAACAAGGTAGTGAAGATCACCGAGATGAGATAAAGTTTTACGCCATGATGCAAATCTTCCTGGTTATCATTTTTGCGCTTATTCCAGCCGCCCAGCAGGCAGACGATCCGACTGCCCGTTTTAACATCGGGGTTGGGTTGCAACAGCAGGGCAGGCTGGCCGAGGCTGCGGAAGAATATCGCGCCGCGCTCAAAATCAAGCCGGATTACGTCGAGGCCCTTGCCAATCTCGGCGTCGTGCTGTCCAGGATGAACAAGTACGATGAGGCGATTTCGGCCTATCAATCGGCTCTCAGGATCGCACCCAGCATGGCGCCGATACTGATCAACCTCGGTATTGCACATTACCGGGCCGGACAATTCGACAAAGCTGCCGCGGTTTTTGAAGAATTTCTTAAGCTCAAACCGGATGTGATCCAGGCTCGCCAGCTTTATGGTCTCTCGCTCGCGGCCCTCGGACGGGACGAAGATGCGCTGCGGCAACTTGAGCCGACGCTCGACGCAACAGCGCCTGATCCGGCTGTGCTCTACAGCCTTGGACTTGCTTATCTGCGTCTTGGTAAACAGGGGTTTCGCGCCACGCTGGAAAGACTTGCATCTTTTGAG
>JADJXM010000007.1:0-7500 GCA_016715865.1 Acidobacteriota bacterium
TCGATTTCGTTCCCGGCCGGGCGTCGTTTTGTTTATCCGGGTATCCATCAACGAACGAGTTCGGTGTTCGAGAACTGCTGTGCTAAAACCATGCGGCTTCATCGGTCGCCCATACCGAAGACGACTTGACTCTCGGATTATCCGCCGCCTTCAGGAAGTCTTCGAGCCGATATACAGCCATGTCTGAGATAATAGTTGTCCATATCACCACAATAGACATGAATCTTCCGACGAGGTCTTTGCCGATCCTGGGCCAGTTCTTCCAGGTCGTACCTTAGATCGTAGCCGTTGTCGCGCATGTAGAGAGCGACTTCCGTCGATCTTGCCCGTTAGCCGATCCAGACCGACGTGGATAGCCATCCTTTCCGACAGGGCCATATGCAGCGTCCCAGGCAGCAATCTGCTGGCCGGAACGCACGCTGTTTCCCGTGGAGCATTTCGTACTCGAGTCGACTTCCATCTCTCATGCCAAGGCGACCTGACCTTCGGCATTTCTTGAGAGAGGCCGGGTGAGTCGGTTCCAATCACCATTCGGCACTTTGAATGCGTTCTCATCTCGTAGATGTTCGACATTTGATAACGCCGGAAGTCAACAGGATCGACACAAAACCCAGGTGCCGTTGAAAACTTCGGATGAAAGACCTGCAACGCCAGAGCTTCCCACCCTCCCGTCGAACCACCAGTCAGCACTCGCGCATGCGGCCTTCGGCGACACCTGAACTTTCAAGGTAAGGAATCAGCTCCTGCGTGAGAGCATCGCCGTATGGTCCGTTGTTGGCGGAGTTCACCGCATAGGAACTGTCGTAATAAGGCGTCGGATGCTGAAAAGTCATTCGCCACCATGCGGGAAATCGTCAGGCATCCATGTCCGTGCGAACTCGTATCCCGTCTCCCGCACGTCACTTCAGCCGTGCCCGACGCTGCTTCGCGCTTTCAGGAGCGGCCGGCGGCTGAGTCGTAAAGCCAAAAGGGGCACGCAATCCGAAATGTCCTGAATCGTATATCGCCGGATATTTCCGGCTCGCGTTCTGATCGTAACCCCTTCGCAAAGCAGCGTCGCGCCGAGGTAGACCGTGGCCCCAGAACTCGGAAAGCATCCTGCTCTGAAACTCACCCGCTTTACCCATTCCGTGTCCGGCGGGACCTCAACTGGAGTGGCAATTCTGGTCAGACTGAGCTTCACGTAGAAACCAGTCGCCGGGTCCAGCCTGACTTTCTGCACTTCGCTGACCAGATTGCCCGGCGACCGATTCCACTGCTGGCCTTCCCATTGACTCTTATGGACCAGATCACAGTGGCCGTCCTTGCGTCGCACCTGAGTGTAGACATTGAGCAACGCCGGAACATAGTATTCGCCGGCCGGAAGCTGGTTCAGGCTCTCGATCGATATCCCAGGTTGCGGCGTCACGACCGCATTTTCACCGGGCCTCAACGCATCGATGTCCAGACCGTAAACGGAACGGACGCATTGTACGAACCTGCCCGCAGCCGCGGCTCGATCCGGTTGTTTTTCGAGATCACGAATACGCGACCCGTTATCGGCCCGTTATCGAGACGCCGGATACGAAACTCGAACCGCGGCCCCTCGCAGTTGTTCTGGCTGAATACTCCACCAGCGCAACAGGCGGATAATCATCCTGCAAGAACTGTGGAACTTCGCCTCATTGGAGCCCCTCTTCTGAATTATTTCGACATTGGTGTTCCGCTTGCCACCGCAACTGTTGGAAGTGTAATTGACATTCGCCACGGAATCAAATAGACGCACCAAACTCACCTCAACTCTGTTATTGATTTTCGTGCCAAATCAGACTTTGACTGAAATGTCCGATTATGGGAGCATACGGGTTCGTTTGCGGGAGCCGTTTCTTCGCCTCCCCCACGATCAGGCGGCGTAGCCAAGTGGTAAGGCAGAGGTCTGCAAAACCTTTATTCATCGGTTCGATTCCGATCGCCGCCTCTTTCAAAACCATCATTAAACAACCACGTAGCAGCAATCAACCCTTTGCCAAACTCGAACAGCCGCGTAGCGGCGACAAGCAATTAGCCGCGTCTTTCAAGGTACGGACACCAAGGCCACCTCATTTCCACATCGCTCTGTGACGTTAAGCAATCAGCCGTACCCACAGGCGCCGCGTTCAACTTTTTGTCATCGTCGAACAGCCGCGTAGCGGCGTTCAGCAATTAGCCGCGTTTTTCAAGGCACGGACACCAAGGCCACCTCATTTCCACATCGCTCTGTGACGTTAAGCAATCAGCCGTACCCACACGCGATCAACTTTTTGTCATCGTCGAACAGCCGCGTAGCGGCGTTCAGCAATTAGCCGTGCCTTTCAAGGCACGGACACCAAGGCCACCTCATTTCCACATCGCTCTGTGACGTTAAGCAATCAGCCGTACCCACACGCGATCAACTTTTTGTCATCGTCGAACAGCCGCGTAGCGGCGTTCAGCAATTAGCCGTGCCTTTCAAGGCACGGACTCTAAGGCCGCCCCATTTCCAAGTCGCGTAGCGACGACACAGATGGAGGATTAAATGGCCAACACATACACAGCTCTCTATTTCCACATCATTTTCAGCACGAAGAATCGTCAAAACTTCATTAAACAGGATATCGAAAATCAAATCTGGGACTACATCGGAGGAATCCTTAAATCCTACAAAATCAACCCCATTAAAATCGGAGGTTACGAGGACCATATTCATGCCCTGATAAAATCACCAACAACTCTGCCACTTAGCAAAATCACTCAATATATCAAGGGCTCATCGTCAAAATGGATTCACTGTGAATTCCCTGACTTGATTGATTTTGGCTGGCAAGATGGGTATGGCGCATTCTCGGTTAGTCGCTCAAACGTGCCCCAAATTGTCAAATATATTGAAAATCAACGGATTCATCACTCCAGAAGCAGTTTTCAGGATGAATACCTCAATTTTCTCCGTAAACATGAGGTCGAATACGATGAACAATATTTATGGGGATGATAATATCTGACGTTGCGTGACGTCCCATGCATTGGCGGACCAATGCCCCGTGCCTTGAAAGGCACGGCTAATTGCTGATCGCCGCTACGCGGCTCATCCTATACTGTTCAATGCAATTAAAATGTATGATCTGTTGTTTTATCGCCTGCTCCGGGCCGGAAGAATGACTTCATATTTGATAGAGGCGCCAATCGGATGCGACCGCCACAGCCGGTTGCCCCATGGAGCGGCGTGCGAGACTCCCTCACCTTTGGTCTTGAGCCGCCCCAGTTGCATCCACCCGACCCGGCTGTCCCGGGTGAGGATTGTCTGAACCTCAACATCTGGATGCCCGAGACGGGGCCGGCCGGACTGCCGGTCATGGTGTGGATTCCCCACATTCACCGATATCGGGATCACGAGATCGTAGACCATCGGATAATGATCTGATCCGATGCCAGGCCCGACTCTGGCGCTGCTGACTCCGATATCCCTGCTGACGATACAGTGATCGATCGGGATCCCGGGCAGGATGCCGACCACCGGCCACGTCGCAAGAATCCCGAATCCCTTGCGCGCATTGATCATCCCTGTCACCTCCTCGATCGGAGCGTAACCGGGCGACCACATCGAGCAGTTCAGATCTCCGATCAATATCTTCGGACCGCCGAGCCCCGCCAGATATTCGGCCATGGCCCGCATCTGCTCGTTACGCGCCTCGACGTGCCTCTTCGACATCGGCGCCGCCAGATGCGCCGTCACCAGATCGACCCTCTTCCCGTCCAGATCGAGCACCGCGTGGATCGTCGGCCCGTTGTAACTTCTGATCTTTACATTCTCGACCAGCGCCAGCGGAACCCGGCTCAACAGCATTATTCCCTGGGGCGATTCGATCGGCAGATCCATCCCGTGCGGATAGTCGGCCTTCAACGGTCTCAACGCTTCCATCCAGGCTTGAGTGATCTCCTGCCCGATGATTACGTCCGGATTCTCTCTCCTGATCAGATCGATCACCGCCTGGTGATTCGTATTTCGCAACCAAACATTGATGTACAAAAACCGGACTGTTTTGGATTCCGCGGCTGCGACCTGTCGGGGAATGTACCATGGCAGCAGAGACTGTACCCCGATCAACACTGCAATCCCCGCCGCGACGACCGCCGGCCCGCGCATCTTCATTATTATGAACGTGATCGTGAAGACCACTCCAAGCCAGAACTGCTGCAGCCTGAAGTGCGAAAAGTACTCGAACAACCAGAACATCGTGCCGAGATACCCGCAAATCACCACCGGCACGTAATACATAAACAACGCCACCGGCAGCTTTTTGAGCATCGACCTGAGGCTGATCGCCCCCGCAACCTCGATTGCCATTTCCCTCCAATTCCTGAAATACTCCGTCCGACAATTGCCTGAACTGATATTAATCGTCATCATTATGACGAAAACAGAAGAGCATGGTAACCACTCAATTACGGATTCAAATCCGAACGAGCATATGAGCAAATCGAAATCATCACCGCTGAAGGATGCCTGCGCCGAAGTTATCGGAAAAATGGAGGGTGTCAAGTCGAATGACGAGATGGTCAAAGCCGTTCTCGCAATCTTCCCTTCGAAGGCGAAAAACCCCGCCTCGAGCGTGCTGACGGAACTCCGTAATCGGAGAGACGTGGTCTCCCTCGAGGGCGGCCTCTGGGCGACGACCGATCTTCTCGCCGAAGGAGCCAGATTCCGCATTCCGATCGCCGGTGATGACCTGGTCCTCGGCACCGTCAAAACGCATTGGTTTCTGCCCTTCAGCAACCTCAAACACCCGATCGAGAGCCGCTTCATCGACGACCTCGGCTACGAGATCCCCGTGGTGACTAAACAACTCGATCTGCTCAAACTGGATGACAAACAACTCATTGACAGACTTGAAACGATCACTGATTCGCCTTACATCCATGAAATCGACAGACTGCTGTCTCAACAGGACGATCCGCCAGTGACTCTTGAAATCGATGAATCGATGGATGAAGAGGCGATTCTCGCCAAAGCCATCGGTGTTTTCAGAGAGAAGCTGAAAGCTACAAGTTTTCCGGAAGTCACATTTCACGATATGACCGATCTCTTCATTAGACACCGAGCCGAGGAGGGAGACTTCCTGATCGTCACCGTCAAACCCGGTGAAAACAGCTACATCTTCGAATTCGAGCCGGCAAGTATGGCCAGTACCAGACTGATCGATAAGCGCGATGCCGAATTTCGCGACTACATTCGCCAGGCGGTCAAAGCCAAAACACGTGTCCAGGCCGACCAACTCATCCTCGCTTCTTATCACAAGTTCCCCTGGATGAAGCAGTACCCGTGCAGCAACTGGATCGAGATCGTCGAGAACGATGACAGCCTGAGATTCATCAAGATTATGGGCGCCCACTGGGAGATCGCTCCGATAGATCACCGGATCCCGCTGGATATGATCGCCATGGACAACTCGACCGCCCGGAAACTGGAAAACCGCGTGGCTGCCGTCGAGGATGAACTCGATGATTTAAACGGAAAACTCGAACGCGCCCTCGACTCCCTCGTCCCTGCACTGATGACCGGCGGCATCGGAGGCCCCGAAAATGTGCCGGCCGCAAAGAGACCGAAATCGAAATCGGCCGACAAGATCGACAAACACAATAACGACCTGATCTACAAATTCTTTCAGCACGAAGTAAAACGCGGCAAAAGCGAAACGGCGTCCGGTGATAAATCCGACTGCGTCAAACTCTTCGCCGATGTCCTGCTCGAAGAAGAAATGAAGCCCGTCGAGTTCGCCTCGTTTGACGACCTCGGCGCGTTCGCCTTCGACTGGTTCCCGGAAAATATACTGATAACTTCGGATTTCGACATCAGGAGTGTCCTGGGTGCAATCCGTGACTTTTACAGATTCCTGGCCTCGACCGGAAGGATCAAAAGCGCCGGATTCGCCGATGCATTCTATAAATTACGCGACCTGGCCGCCGAACGGACTGACCTGGTTCGCCGCCTGCCTCCCGAGTACTTTGAAGATGATGAGGATGATTTTGAGGATGATGACGAATAGGCCTCACATCCTGTCATTGATGCATTTACACCGAGAGGAGATCCGGACAAGGTTTGCTGTCAATCGACTCGCAATCTTTGGATCAGCCGCCAGAGATGAATTGCGCCCCGGCAGCGATATCGACATCCTGGTAGAATTCAGCGGCCCTGCGACCTTTGACGGATACATGGATCTCAAGTTCTTCCTTGAAGACCTGCTCGGGAATCCGGTGGATCTGGTGACAGTTAAGGGCATACGGGAAGAGCTCCACCCGGTAGTCGAACTCGAGGCTGTTCAAGTCATTTAATTAGCCAGCCATTAATTTTTCGCTTCAAACCATCATTGGATTTACATAAAATACCGGCTGTAGCTACCGGCCTGATAAGATCCCCGTTAAGACCGTGTATTAAATGAAGATAACCGACAATCAACTCGACATGCCCCCCTGTCGATACTTATTGTGCAGTATGCCGTAAGCTTGGGAATCATTGAAATAAAGCATGATGCGGCAGACCGGATTGGCAAGAAAAGCGACAACGAATTCGCTGCCGAAATTATTGGGGGGGTATTACGAGTTCTGGCTGGCGCTACGGCAGACTGTAGATCGAATTTACATACTCTGCCGCTTCGCTGGCTGCCCAAATGAGATGCAGCCATTCGGCAGCCCGACCAATGGGAAGGCTCTGCGAGACTACGATCATACCTGGCGAGGTATTACCAGCGATGAAACGCTCAAAGTGATCCGGCATTGTTCTACGGTCATGCGTAACCAGGACCCTGCCATCAGCGGCAGCCAGAGTCAGTACCTGCTCATCACCTGTGCCCAGGTGCAATCCAAGAGAAGGGGCAGTTCGAAAATCGATCTCCGGATCGAGGCGTTTCGTCGCGGCGATAATTCGCCCATCCAGATCGTTGTCGGCTTGAAACCGGACTCTCATGACCGTGTTGCCTCGGCCGCCGTGTGGAGCAACTCATCGAGTCTGCGACTCAGACCGGGATAGTTGGCGCGGATACGCCCCCTGAAAGCTTCGTATTCACCGTCGGCGGCTTTGAGGTAGGAGTCAATCTCTGCGCGGTGTCCAAGGTAATATGTTATTGCGCCGTAGACCTGTTCCAGCGTCAGTACGGGAAAACAGTCTGCGATTGACTCGGGAGACAAGCCTTCGAGCCAGCGGTAGACGACCGAATCCAGCGACACCCGCGTGTTCCGGATATAGTAACCGCCTTTGCGTTGTTCGATATAGGGTTGATTCATTCTCTACTCCGTATTTATGAATTGCCCACGTTGTGCCGGCGAAAACAGGGATAATCAACAATACTACCGCAACAGCGGCCTGGTGAGCTATTAATTCGAGCTACTTGCTGAAATGATCCGGCGATAGACCTGACGCGCGTGTTCGTAAGCCTTTTCGGCTTCGGGGCGTTCGCGCTCCGAGATGCGGCGCGCCTTCTGGCTCCAGCATTGATCGACAGCCTTGAGACA
>JADJXM010000007.1:10000-355232 GCA_016715865.1 Acidobacteriota bacterium
GATTGCCGTTAAAATGTCATTCAAGCCGAAATTCGAGATCACAGTGGGAATCGCCGGGGCGCTGATGCGGATCGAGGCGGCCAGAGAGGCTGTCGAGGGACTGGCTATCACGCCTCAGGTTACGGCTATGCTGCGAGAGACGGCGCGGATCTATTCGACGCACTATTCGACGGCGATCGAGGGCAATCGATTGACGCAGGAGCAGGTCGGGAGAGTGATCAGCGGGCGCGAGCATTTCCCGGGACGAGAGAGGGATGAACGAGAGGTGCTCGGGTATTATGCCGCGCTGGAGAGAGTCGAGAGGGTTGCGGCCGCGGGCTTTGAAATCACGGAAAAGGAGATCATGACTCTGCATGGCCTGGTGATGAGCAGGGGAGCTGGAAAAGTGAAGCCGACGCCGTATCGTGACGGTCAGAATGTGATTCGGGATTCGAGGAGCCGGAGGATAGTCTATATGCCGCCCGAGGCGAAGGATGTTCCGGCGTTGATCAGCGATCTGGTGGAATGGATCGGGCGGCAGGAAGAACTTCCCTGCCCCCTTCGAGCCGGGGTTGCTCATTACCAGTTCGCCACGATACATCCTTACTATGACGGCAACGGCCGAACCGCGCGTCTGCTGACGACTTTGATTCTGCACCTCGGAGGGTACGATCTGAAAGGCATCTATTCGCTCGAAGAATACTATGCCCGCGAGCTTGGCGCATATTACGATGCGCTGACCATCGGGCCGTCGCATAATTACTATGAAGGTCGAGCCGAGTCGGATATCACGAAATGGATTGCATATTTCTGCTCAGGGATGGCCGAAAGTTTCGAGAATGTGAGGAACCGAGCCCTGGAGATGTCGAGTGGCGACGTCAAAGATGATTCTGGCCTGATGCGACGGCTGGATCCGAGGCAGCGCAGAGTGCTGGAACATTTTATTCAGAGCGATACTATCACCAGCCGGGATGTGGCGAAGCTTTTCGGCCTTTCTCAGCGGACGGCGCGCCATCTGCTGAGCGGGTGGGCGAACGACGGATTTCTGACGATCATCGACCCGGCCAAAAAGAGCAGAAAATACGGGCTGTCTGGGGAGTTCCATTCACTCACCCGACCCACTCCATCCAGAGGGCAAGCGTGAACATGACTCCGCCGACAAATAAGAGTCCGAAGATGGTTTTGTTATGACACGCAATCCAGAGCGGCAGGTAGATATCGAAATTATCTTTTCTGTCATCGGTGAATCGCGCGGCGACATCGGTCAGCGGGCAGCGCATTCGGTTGGCGGCGAGGATCAGGACCTCGACCATAACTGCTCCGGTCAGCGCGAGGGCCAGATCGAAACGGCGAATAAACGCGAAAACTGGAATCGCCAGGATACACCCGGCGAAGAATGCCCAGACGATGGTGTGGATCCACTTGATTAATCGAAGGGAGGTTTCCGGTTTCATGTAAACAGGAAGATCGATCCGGTAATGATGCCAGTGATCTGGCCGCGAAGCATCGAATCCCCAAAGAAGAGTCAGCAGGCGCCCGCAGACATCGCCGGGCGTGTATCTGATCAGACGTGTTGATCGAAAAGAATCGGATTGCCGTCCGGGTCTACGATGACGAAGTGGGCCGGTCCGGAACTGCTCTCGTCCGCTTCCTGCTGGAACTGAACGCCATTCGCCTTGAGTTGACGCTGGAGTTCCCGGACATCCGTGAACGATTCGAGCTTTTGGGCGTTGCTGTCCCAGCCGGGATTGAAGGTCAGAATATTCTGATCGAACATCCCCTGAAAAAGGCCGATCACGTGATCGCCGTTCTTCATGATCAGCCAGTTCTGCGAGGCGTCCCCGGCGAAGACAGTGAATCCGAGTTTCTCGTAAAAACTCTTCGACGCCCCGAGATCCTTGACTGCCAGACTGATTGAAAACGTTCCGAGATCCATATTCTCTCCTGTGTAATTACGAATATCCGGATTATTGCCCACCGGATATAATTCGAACAGTGATCTTCCCTGTATGTCTTTGCCCCTTTGCGGTCTTTGCGATTAAATTCTTTGCGCTTCTTCGCGGCCTTTGCGATTAACTTTTTTCCAGTCTTGAATACAAGAAAATACAGTTTACAAAGTATTTACTGCTGGAGCGAGAGTCGGAAGGCAGCCATCTGTTCGGCATTGCGGACCAGCAGCAGGTCTCCGACGATGACAGGGTGATTCCAGGTCTTGCCTTCGATGCCGGGCACGCGCGCCAGCTCAGTGAACCTGTCGGAGGCGGCCGCGATCAGCGCCAGTTCCCCTTCCTCCGAAAGCACCAGCAGCAGATCCTGGTCGGGCAATGCGATCATCTGGCCGTGACCGTAACGGCCGCCCTTCCACTTGCGCTGCCCGTCCTTGAGATCGACGCAGGCCAGAATGCTTCCGTCAAAGCCATAGGCGTGGCCCCTGTGGATTACGAAATCGTTATAGTAGGGTTTGAGTCCTTTGGTCGTCCAGCGATCGGATGCGGTCCAGCCTTCGGGACTGTGTGAGACGCTGACGCGGCGGATGCCGGATTCGATATTGCCCATGCCGGAGCCGCTGCCGATGAGGATGTCGCTGCCGGCGATGATGGCGGGCTGGACGATGGCGTCGCAGGCCCAGGCGTGTTTCCAGAGCAGTTTTCCGTCGGTCGGAGCGACGCTGATGGCGCCTTCGCCATTGAGCAGGATGACCTGTGTGACGCCGTCTATGGTGGCCAGATGCGGTGAGCTGTAGCCCCAGCCTCCGGCGGGACCAACCCAGGCAGGTTTACCCGAATTGATGTCATAGGCGGCAAGCACACCGGCGGTCGCCAAGATAACCTTGTCGCCGACGACCAGCGGCGAACTCGAGATGCCCCAGTCGGGTACAGTTGTTTTAGTGTCGGAGGCGGCATTGCGCGACCAGATGACCGCGCCGGTGCGGGCGTCGAGCGCATTGAGGATGCCGGTGGCGCCTAGAGAATAGAGGCGACCCCGATTGTAAGTCGGCGTTCCGCGCGGACCGGCTCCGGCATTCGATTCCCAGAACCTTGCCCTGTCGCGGTGGATCCAGACCGGTTCGCCGGTAAACAGGTTGTAGCATGAGACTACCTCATCTTCGCCGCGCTGTTCCTGAGTAAAAATGAAATCCCCGTGGACGGCGAAGGACGACCAGCCGGGTCCGACGGGGCGGCGCCATACCTCGACCGGCCCGGATTTGGACCAGTCTGTCGCGATTCGCAGGCCGGGAACGACCCCGTTGCGTTTCGGACCGCGAAATCCAGACCATTCAGCACGTTTTTCCGGAGCCTTCTCAGCCTCTGGGGTCGGAGCCGCCGGCTGAACGAGGGGCTGGATTGAAGGCGCGGTTTCCGGCGTCGCAACAGGAGCGGGTGGCGGAACCGGATCGTTCATGGCCAGAAGCCTCTCTTCGGGAGTTTCTGTCCATCGCCAATGGAGATCGGGCCTGGCATCGCCGGTGATACCGCCGGTTCTGATCAGTGTGAATAACCCGCTCGCGAGCAGAATGACACCGACGATCGTCGCCCGGCGAGCTCCCGTTGAGAGCCTGCGGCCGGCGGCGACGGCGGCTACGAGTGCAATGCTGAGGACGGGAATCGAGTAAACGGGAAGCATAAATCCCATCATCCCGTTCTCGATGGACTTGTGAACAAAAAATGACGTCACGAACACGGCGATGATCATCAGTCCCAGGGCGCCAAGGCGATCGAGCCAGGGCGCGCGGCTGAAGAAGAGCCACCACAGAATGATGGCCAGCCCGCCTCCGACTACGCCAAGCAGATCGATGCCGCTCATCTCGGGGAAGATGATCCGTGCGCCAATCCAGATCAGAAGCATCAGTGCCACTATGACCACAGCCGGCCACAACCTGAGCGGTTTGCGTGAACCCGTTTCCTTAATTGTATTGGTAATCATGACTGCTAATACTCTCATCTCAGGGCTTTTGTTCCGATGCATTTCCGTTCGTGTCTTTAGCGACGGTAGAATGCGACGACGCCTGATTGAGCAAGGCACGTCGTGCTGCTTGTCTTTATGGCCGTCAGGTCGTCGACGTCAATCAAGTCAATGATGTGTTCGCTTTGGAAGTGTACTGTTTCAAAACATCTACAATGCATTAAAACACTTCAACTCTATTCAATATACGCTGGCGCTAAATCGAGCAATTACACTAAACCCCATCCTTTCCAACATTTTAACAATCCAGATTGATCAGGAACACTGATTGCAGTTATCACCGACAACAAGCGATCTGGAGCGGCAGATCGTCCCAAATATGTAATTATTAACCGGAGATACATATGGACTACATTCTGAGCATTTCAGGAAAAGAAATATGTGAAACCCTGCGTCGAGGTAAGAGGGTGTTTTTAGTCGATGCCGGCGCGGAGGAGCAGCTCGAATCGGAACTTGTGCCGGTTGCGATCAGTCTGCCAGTAGATCAAATCTATGAGCAACAGATGCCATGGGACAGGGACGCCGAAATCGTAGTCTGTGCCGGCAGCCTCGGAGATCGAGTTGCATCCGCCCTGGAATTCTTTGAAATGGGCTATACCAACGTTCGATATTTCATAGGGGACCTCAATCAGCTGGTTGAGATGGTAAGAGAGAATGAATCGGAGCCACTGGGAATAGTCGCCGCATGAGAGCGTTATCGATTCTAAATCAGACCCGGCATTAAGATTGGAATAGAGCCCCCCGAAGGAGGGAGATAATAGAGCCAGGGGTGGAGCGAGGCCAACGGTCTGGCGAAGCCTCTGGCTCTATTATTGCTGCCTATTCGGGGTTCACTGTTCGAGTCTCCACATGGTTGCTGTTGTGATACGGTATCGTCCTTCAACAGGACAAAAGGATACCGGGTGCGGACGAGCAGCTGGTGTTAAACTTTTGCGAAGATTGACCTGTATGAATTGACGATCGGGGTTCTGAATTATTAATATATTCAATATTACATTTCAAGTGACGCGGCGAGTTGCAGGATAAGCAGAAAACATAATAAGCGGGCGTGAACTTCAAACATTGGAGGAATGTGCAAACATGCAGCGAACACGCTCGCTAGAAGCCACCCCGGGCAGATCGCTCGTAGTCATTTTTCTGCTCTCGGCGCTCTCCGTTCAGGCAGAGACCCACTCATTCTATGGTCGCGTAGTCAGCGTCAGTGACGGTGACACGGTAACAGTCCTTGACCGGCAGTATCAGGAACACAAGATCAGGCTCAACGGGATAGATGCGCCCGAGGCAGGGCAGGATTTCGGTCAGGTATCGAGGATGAATCTGGCAAAACTGGTCTTTGGCAAAGAGGTGCTGATCATCCGGATGGACACCGATAAATATGAGCGTGATCTGGCCCGGATCGTGTTTGATCGGACGGATGCCAACCTCGAGCAGGTGCGTGCAGGGATGGCCTGGTTTTACAGGGCATATGAACGTGATATTCCCGGCTGGTACCGTGAGGCTCTGGACGAGGCCGAGCGTGACGCCCGCACGGCACGGCGCGGCTTGTGGCAGCATCGCAATCCAGTGCCTCCGTGGGAATTCCGCGCGAAGAAACGCGAGCAGAATGGACCGGGATCGACACCTGCACGCGAATCAGGAAAAACGGTGACACGTATCTCCGGGAATCGCAATTCAGGGATTTATCACAGATCTGACTGCCCCGACTTCGATCGCGTCTCTGAAAAGAACCGCATCTATTTCAAGACCGAAGAAGAGGCAAAGAAGGCCGGTTACAGGAAGGCGCGGAATTGCCAGTAATCGGAACGCCGGCCACAACTGCCGGCGTTCCGGTATCTCATCATTTATTTTTACGACTCAAGTACGCTTTGGCCTGTTTGCTGACGATATCAACAAGATTGCCAATCGCCACCTGGACGTCGATCAGGTGCAATCCCCATCCACGCTGCACCTGGCCATCTCGGACGACATCGCCGACGATGTCATCGGTTCGAGGATCTTTCGGGTTACCGTGAACGGTGATCGCAAGGTAGGAGCCACTCTCGTCGGAGACGCACTTGCCGGTCAGCAGTCCGGGAACGCTGACAAAATCGGTTTTGATGGGCTTTTCAGGAGTGACCCAGGGTTTCGGGTTCGCGGAGGACCCGCTACTGCCCCTCGCGAGATAGGCGTGCAGTTCACCGCTTCCGCCGCCGAGCGCTGCCGGATTTGTGCAGGCCGCTTCCATCTCCGGATTCTGGACTCGACCGAAGAGGCTGTTGGCGGGCGGAGGCATATTGTCACGGAATGAGGCATACGCGATGACGCATCCAGTTTGCGAGGCTGACCGGCAGAGGGGCATCGACTTGAATGCTCCGCCGACATCCCTGCCCTTCGGAACCATGAGAGACGATCCGATCACCATAGCTGAAATTATGCGTGACTGAATCGGCTTTCCGTCGATCTCGTTGCGTATGAGCTGCGTCAGAACGCCGGAGCCCTGTGAGTGACCGATCAGGACTACTCCGCGCCCCTGGTTGTCGTGTTCGAGGTAATACTTCCAGGCATCGACGACGTCGTTGTAACCAAGAGCTCGATCGACAGCCATCGGTTTGCCGGCGATTCCCGCTCGCAGGGCCGTCAGTGTGACCTGACGGTAGAGCGGCGCGAAAGCACGACACTGCGAACCGAAGCGGGCGAACTGCGCGCGGATGACGCGATGCTCCTCTGGCCCGGCAATCATATCGCTGTTCGGAGTCAGGTCGGTCGAAACAGTCGGATAGACATAGAAACAGTCGATCGGCGCCTTCGGATTCGGAGTCCACTTCTCCTCTTTCAGAGTGCCGTCTGCAGAGACGATCGTCGTCGTCAGATCCGTCGCGCAGGAGTCATTCCTGCCCGGGCGGCAAAGCCACGTATCAGCATTACTGTAATCATTTTTCGATGTCGCGGCAGCGTCGACACCCGATTGCGATTGCCAATGCCCCGCCGAATCGTATATACCACTGATCAAAAGGAGCACCAGTATAGAATTGACGATCATATTGTTCCCCCGGGTTTCAAAGTGAATTCCGTAGCTCAGCGTGTTCCGGATAATATAAACGCATTTCACGAATTTGGATACATCCAACATGATTCAGGCTAATGCCGAGACTTTGAATACCTGGACACAGAATTATGATCCATTGGGTTTCTGGCTGTTCTCGACGCTGGTAGCGTCCCTGCCCGTACTGACGCTCTTTTTCGTACTGGTTGCGCTCAGGAAACGGGTCTGGTTTTCGGCGATGTGCGGGATGCTCATGGCGGTTGCACTTGCGCTGGTCGTATTCCGCATGCCTTCGATGATGGTCGGCGCGGCGGCGATACACGGCGTCATCTTCGGGATCCTTAGAATCGCCTGGATCATCATCGCATCGATGTTTCTGTACAACGTCGCAGTCGAGACCGGACAGTTCCAGGTCATGAAGGATTCGATCGCGAACCTCTCATCAGACAAGCGATTGCAACTGGTGCTGATCGCATTCTGTTTCGGAGCATTCCTTGAAGGGACGGGCGGGGGCGGCGCGCCGGTGGCGATTGCCGGAGCGTTTCTGATCGGGCTGGGGTTTCCGCCGTTTCAGGCGGCGACGCTCTGCCTGATAGCCAATACCGCTCCTGTCGCGTGGGGCGGTGTCGGCAATCCGCTGCGCGTGCTGTCTGGCGTAACCGGACTTGATGAGATGGCACTGAGCGCGATGACCGGGCGAATATTGCCGCCGCTTTCGGCGATCCTTCCGCTCTGGCTGGTACGGAGCATGGTCGACTGGCGGGAAACGCGCGAGGTCTGGCCCGCACTGGCAGTGAGCGGACTCTCCTTCGCCGGAATGCAGTTTTACTGGTCGAATTTCATGGACAACAGTCTGGTCGATGTCGTCTCGGCGCTCTTTTCCCTGCTGGTCATGGTCGCATTTCTGAAATTCTGGCGGCCGCGAAATATATTGAGAGTTGGTAACGCTGAGACTGAAATCATACAGATCCCTCAGCATTCGACACTCTCGATTCTCAAAGGCTGGTCTCCGTTTCTGCTCGCATCGGTCTTCATCTTTATTGCAGGTTATCCGGCGATCAACAAATATCTGACTTTTGATTCATTCAAACAGCCGATGCCGATGCTGCATAACACCGTCATCCGCGTGCCTCCGGTTGCGCCCAACCTGCCGGAAGCCGCAATCATCGATCTGAACATTCTGTCATTGCCAGGAACATCTATTTTTGTCGGTACGTTGCTGGCGTCGTTGTGGCTGGGATTATCGCTCGGACATACATTCAGAATTCTGGGTCGGACGGTCAAGGAATTGATCCCGTCACTGGCTGCGATAAGTTTTATGGTCGGACTGGCATATGTCACCAGATATTCTGGCATGGACACGGTCATGGGTCTGAGTCTGACGCGCACCGGAATGCTCTACCCGTTTTTCGGGACGATGCTTGGCTGGATGGGAGTCGCGCTGACCGGAACCGATGCTGGCTCGAATGCGCTCTTCGGCAATCTGCAGAAGGTCACGGCCGAACAACTTGGATTGAGCGCGATCCTCATGGCTTCGGCAAACTCGGCCGGCGGAGTCATGGGCAAGATGATCGATGCCCAGTCTATCGTGGTATCTTCCGCGGCGACCCATCAGGCGGGAAACGAAGCGGCAATCTTCAAGGCGGTCTTCAAACACAGCATCATTCTGGCTTCACTGGTCGGCCTGATCGTCATGCTTTATGCATTCGTCTTAAAAGATCTTGTACCGGAGTGAGTAGAAAGTAAAAAGTAGAAAGGGGGACAGGCTGGGAGCGCTGGCATTTTGCCTGCATGTTTAATCACAGCCTAGCAGAGCGTGTCGATCACCCTTGAGACATCGTTGCTTTCGCGCAGGCGGATCATTAACAGTCCTGCCGGGAGGAGGTAACGGCCAGGTTTTTGAACCATTCGACCGAGCGTCGCGACCTCATGATCCCGTTTTTGAATTGCAGCAGGGCGCGCGGAGTCATCGAGCCCGTTCAGTCTTACCGCAAACCTCCAGGCAGCCGAGCGTGCCCTGTCCATACTGAAATTGACGATCACATCGTCGGTTCGAGATTCGATCTTTCCGAGGAATCCGATCCAGGGAGAGACTTCTCCGATTTCGTCCTGAACGGGCTGGACGAGATCAGCCAGGATCCTGTTGATCTCGTCGAAATCGTGTTTGAGGGCAGGCAGATCCGCCCCGGGGCAGGTCTCGGCGGCGGCAATGCCGAGGTCGAGATTGATATGCGCATTCATCCCAAGCAGGAGATGTTGAAGGATGATGGGTCGCCATCCATGAGCGGCATCGAATGCGAGTTGCCAGCTTTCAGTCGTTGCTTTTCCGGCTGCGTGTAGATGAAAGGCTTCCAGATAACGATTGGCGAACCGGACATCGAGTTGTTCCATCCGGTGACCGTCTTCGAAGCGTCCCGCTGAGATTCCACTTTTAACGCTCATCGTAACTTTGCGATAGAGCGAAGCAAAATAGCCCAATCGACTGGATTCGAGCCGCGAACGATCGACGATCACGCTCAGTTGTTCGATGACTTCATCAATAGTCGTTGTCAACAAGATGACAGCGTCCTTTCATGTTGGTTGAGAATCGGAAGTCAAATTGAGCTTACCGGTTTTCGAACGGGGCGTAAGCTGGCCATTTTTGACATAATCCATAGCCTGTTCGACGCATTCGGTTGTGCCGATCAGCACCAGTATATCTTCGGGTTCGATGCGGAATTCAGGACCGGGATTAATATCCATCACACCGTCTCTGACAATGGCAGTTACCGTCACACCTGTGTGATGGCGCAAGTCGAGGTCTTTGAGGGTTTTTCCGATTGAGGGTGAGTCGTGTTGAACGTAAATCGTATCAGCCGTCGCCGCGGCAAAGGCCTCTGACAGCCGGTTGCTTTCAACCACAGGCAACGATGTCGATCGTAACATCTCATATCCCTCTTTCCTGATTTCCAGGACTTCATTTTCGATGACATTACGAGAAATACCATACTGCTTGAGGACGCGGGAAAAGATTTCAACACTGGTTTCAAATTCTTCGGGGATGACTTCACTGGCTCCCAGGTCAAACAGGCCTGTAACTTCGGACATATACCTGGTGCGGACGATGATATGTAAATTCGGATTGAGTTCCCTTGCCAGGGCAACCGCTCGACGGGTGGTCAGCGGGTCCGAGATGGCGAGAACCATGATGGCCGCCTGCGCAATGCCAAAATGCTGGAGTACCTGCTGGCGTCCCACATCGCCGAAATAGATAGGAACCCCGTTTGCCTGGGATGAGCGAACAGTTTCCGCGTTCAATTCCAGGACGATATATGGAATGCCGATACGGTGCAGAACCTTAGACAGATTCTGGCCATTCATGCCGTATCCGACAACGATGACATGGTTGTTGAGTTTGTGAGCGGGGCTCGCCTGATCGTCGGCCTCACTTTCAGCCGGCGCCCGGCCCAGATTGAAGCGCGACTGTATTGCCTGGCCGATCAGCGGCGCGATTTGAATCAGAAACGGAGTCGCAATCATCGAGAGGATCGAGGCAGCGAGAAATATCTGATAGTCGATCTGCTCGATCAGAGATTGTCCGAATCCGAGTTTCGCCAGAATGAAGGAGAATTCGCCCACCTGAGCCAGACCAAGCCCGACTGTGACAGATATGCGCAACGAATATCCGAGCAGGCGAACGACAACCGTGACGATCAACATCTTGACCAGGATGATGGCCGCAAGCCAGCTCATCACGGTTGCCAGATTCTGGACCAGCACCGTCAAAGAAAGCAGCATCCCGATCGAGATGAAGAAGATGCTGTTGAAGACATCCCGGAATGGCAGAATATCGGAGACGATCTGATGGCTGTATTCGGATTCAGACAGAACAAGACCGGCCAGGAAGGCGCCCAGCGCCATCGAGAGGCCGAAATGCGAGGTCACCCAGGCTGTTCCGAGACTGACTAAAACCACGAAAATGATAAACACTTCCGAACTGCGGAGCATGACAACGCGGTATAACAGAAATGGCACAACCGTTCTCGCGGCGAAGATAATGCCGACAATCACGGCAGCGGCCTTGCCGAGCGTGAGAGCGATAGTGGCCGGAGTAGCTCCCTGCTGACCGCTCAGGATGGGTATCAGCAGCATCATCGGAACAATGCACAGATCCTGAAATAAAAGGATACCGATGCCGGCGCGTCCGTGCATAGTGTCGATCTCGAGTCGGTCCGCGTAACTTTTCAGAACTATCGCAGTGCTCGAGAGCGCCAGCAGGAATCCGTAGAACATGGCCTGACTTGTCGGACGCCCGGTCAGTTTGACAAATCCCATAACCACCAGGACCGTAAAAAATACCTGCCCACCGCCGGCACCGAGGACAAGGCGTTTCATCTTCATCAAACTTTTGAGTGAGAATTCCAGCCCGATTGTAAACAGCAACAGGGCCACACCGATTTCGGCCAGAAACTCGATGGCATGAGCATCCTTGATCAGGCCAAAAGCCGATGGTCCGATCATAATGCCCGTCACCATGAATCCGACTATCGCCGGCAGGCGAAGCCTGTGACAGAGAAATGCAATGGGAATCGAAGCCAGTAGCAGGATCAATAAATCCTTGAACAATGGCAGTTCGTGCGGCATTAATCACTCCATTATTTTTGGATCGTCTTTATCTCCATGAACCGTCGACCTGACCGGAGGCGGGAAAAGTTGATGATTATATAACAGCCTTCAACCAACCGCCATCGACGTAATATGTCGAACCGACGCAATAGCCGGCCCGCGGAGAGCAGAGGAAGACGAAGAAATCCGCCAGCTCAGCGGGCGTGGCGAAACGCCCGATCGGGGCATACCCCTTCGCAACCTGCGCGAGATGGGCCTGCCAGCCGGTCGAAGATCCGGCGGTCTCTCTCTTCGCCCAGTCCTCCCATGCGGCCGTCTGAATCAACCCCGGATTGATGCAATTAACACGGATGTTGTCCACGATCAATTCATCGGCAAGGCATTTCGAAAGCATAACCAGTGCGGCCTTGGTTACGTTGTAGATGGGTTCATAGCCGAGCGGCTGTCTGGCGCAGATCGATGCGTTATTGATGATGACGCCTGAGCCGCGCCGGCGCATCGATTTGGCAAGGCCGCGGGAGAAGCGAACAGCCGCCATGACATGCAGCTCCCAGTAATATTGCCAGCGATCATCAGGCGCGGTCATGATCGTTTCATTACTTCCTTCGCCGGCGTTGTTGATCAGGATATCAGCGCCGCCGAAAGTCTGATCGACAGCATCGACGATGGCGTCGATATCTGCCGGCAGTGTCACGTTGCAGCGCAGCCCACGGGTCGTGACGCCGTATTCGCGTGCGATCCTGGCGGCTTCGCTTTGAACGCGCTCTTCATCACGCGCGCAGAGAACTACGTGCACGCCTTCGCGAGCCAGCCCCTCGGCAACGGCCAGCCCGATGCCGGCGCTTCCGCCGGTGATGACTGCGACTTTGTCTTTTAGTTCAAGGTCCATTTTGTCTGTCCAGGGAGCGCAAGGCTGGGAGCGCAGGCATCCTGCCTGCATGAATTTGATTAAATGAAAACGTGCAAAATAAAAATTCATGCAGGCAGGATGCCTGCGCTCCCAGACTTGCGCTCCAAGTGATCTCGATTTATTTCCAGATATCCTCTTCGATGACGACTTTGTTTGTCAGTTCCTGGCCATCGATAGCGAGTTTGACGAGGTAGACGCCAGGGTCGATAACCGGGCCGATGTTGAATCGCCCGAAACGACCGCCGCCGCCGCCCTGGCCTGCTGGAGGTCCGAAGCCGGGTGGTCGCGGCGGCGGATCGCCACGCAGATTCCACTGGATGCGGTTGAGGCCGGCTTTTTTCGTACCGTTAATATTGCGCAATACCTTGCCGTTGATGTCAGAGATCGTGATTTTGACATCGCCGGCGGGTTCTTTGCCAAGGTAATAACTGATGGCTGTACCAGGTTGAGGATTCTCCCCGCGGAAGTTCTTTGCCCCGCCGGTAGATCGACTGAGTGTGACTTCATTCAGCCATTGGACTCCGGGTCGTATATCGAAGAGGTGCGCATTCGCAGCCAGGACCTTCTCATTCAGCTGCTGAAGCGCAGAGATATCATCGACGATCCAGATCCCGCGGCCGTGCGTGCCGGCGATGAGATCATTATCGCGCGGATGTATGACCAGATCGTCAATCCGCACAGTCGGAAGTCCCGTCATAAATCTCTTCCATTCGCCGCCGCCGTTGAGCGAGATGAAAAGCCCATACTCGGTCCCGACGAAGAGCAGGTTTTTGTTCTTCAAATCTTCGCGAATGACGTTGACGTTGCCCACCGGTAAATTATTCGAGATTAAGCTCCACGTCGCACCGAAATCGCGAGTAACGTAAACATAGGGTTTGTGATCATTGGTGCGATGACCATCGACGGTGACGTAACAGGTTCCGGCATCGTAATGAGAAGGCTCGACGCGCGAGACCTGGTGATTGCTGGCGGCCAGAACGGGGATGTTCTTCGTCACATCTGTGAATGTGGCCCCGCCATCGCGGCTGAGCTGAACGTTGCCGTCATCAGTTCCAACCCACAAGACGCCAGGCAGCAGTGCAGATTCGGCGAGCGTGGTGATATTTCCGTAGTTGGACACGCCGTCGTTCTTCGAAACCATCGGCTGATCGCCGAGAACGCCCATGATCTGCAGCTTGTCGCGATCGATCTTTCTGGTCAAATCGGCGGAAGCCGTCCAGGTTTCGCCGCGATCGAGCGATTTGAAGAGCTTCTCGGCGCCGACGTATACGATACGCGGATTGTGCGGTGAGAGGTGAATCGGAGTATTCCAGTTGAAGCGATAACGCTCGCCGGCCGGAGGCGCCGGAACGATATTACTCTGCATCAGGTTGGCGCCGCCGAAGCCCATCGTCTGAGCCATGGCCATCATCTGTTCAGGTGTAGGCTGAGGGGGATTCTGCCGCTCACCGGTTTGTTCTGCGGGCTGATCGGGTTGGCGGGCCGGAGCGCCGCCTCCGGGGCCGCCCTGTCCGCCACGACCCGGACCGCGAGGGCGCTGCGCCGCTCGCGGAGCGATCCGCGAAGTCCTCCCCGTCTTCAGATCCAACCGCGTCACCGCGCCGTTCTGCGACTCGGAATAGACGGTATTATGATCAGTCGGATCGATCTGAACATAAAAACCATCTCCGCCGCCGACACGATACCAGTCGGCATTGGTGATGCCGGCGTTGTTGCGCGTCGCGCTCGGACCGCACCAGCTTCCGTTATCCTGCAATCCGCCGCAGACGTAGTAAGGTTTGCGCATATCGACGCCGACCGCATAAATCTGCGAGACGGCAATGGTATTGACGAATTCCCAGGTATCGCCCTGGTCGTAGCTCACATCCAGGCCACCGTCATTTCCGATGATCAGATGGTTGCCGTTTTTGGGATTGATCCAGATGGCGTGGTGGTCGCTGTGGGCGATCCCCTGAACATTTTTGAAGGTCTTTCCGCCGTCCGTCGATTTGGTGAAGTTCAGGCCGCCGGTGTAGACGTTCTCTGAATTGGCCGGATCGACACGGATCTTGCTGTAGTACATCGGTCGATTGTTGTTGTTGCTGACGATGCGCCAGGTTTTGCCCTTGTCGTCCGAACGCCAGATGCCGTCGCGTTTCGGATCGGGAGGGCGACTGGCCTGAGCCTGCTGACCACCGCCTCCACCGCCGCCTCCAAAGCCCTGCGGACCGCCTCCGCCAGCTCCGGCGCCAGGCCCGACTTCGATCTGCGCATAAATAATATTTGGATTCGAACGTGCCAGATCGATGCCGATTCGGCCGAGCACTCCTTCGGGTAAACCATTGCCGGTCAGCTTCGTCCAGTTTTTGCCGCCATCGGTCGTCTTCCACAGTCCGCTGCCGGGTCCTCCCCCGTTGAATCCCCATGGAGTCCGCCTGCGCTGATACGACGCAGCATAGAGCGTCTTCGTATCGAGAGGATCGATCACCAGATCGGTGAATCCCGTGTTTTCGTCGATGAATTTAACGTTCGTCCAGGTCTTCCCTCCATCGGCAGTCTTGAAAATCCCACGCTCCCTGTTCGGCGCGAAAAGATGCCCGAGAGCGGCAACATAGACAGTGTTGGGGTCTTTCGGATCGATGACGATGCGAGCGATCGTCTGCGTCTCCTTGAGACCCATATTGGTGAAGGTCTTTCCGCCGTCTGTCGATTTATAGATTCCGTCGCCGAAGGTGGAGCTCTGCCGGTTGTTCGGCTCTCCCGTTCCCACCCAGATGACGTTCGGATCCGCCTGGCAGATCGCCAGATCTCCAACCGACGAGACAGCGTAGGTGTCGAAGATCGGCTCCCAGGTCGTCCCGTTATTGACCGACTTCCAAAGGCCGCCCGTGGCGAAACCGACATAGATGATGAACGGGTTGCTTTCGACTACATCTATGTCGTCGATACGGCCGCCCATGCTCGCCGGCCCGATCGATCGCCAGACGAAATTGCTCAGCATTGGATCGTCAGACTGATTGATAGGCGGTTTGACAGGCGCTTCCGGCTGCTGGCCGGGTAAATTTTGACCCACTGCCGTCAGATTGGAAACGATTAGACCAAGCATCAGTAAAATCGTCGCGAAATTACGATTCAGGCGCAAATTTATACGCATACGGGGAATCCTTTCCGATAGTTCTAATTTGACTTCGTATTGATTGCGGTTGACTATACTGAAAAGTTTGATTTATGTGAATCCAGAACAAATTTGATAGAGGTCCGGTGGAAAATCACATGTTCGTACCTGCATCAATTAATGATTATCGTCAACTTGCGAAAAAGCGATTGCCTCGACAGATCTTCGATCTGATAGACGGCGGCGCGCTGGATGAAGTTACATTAACCGCCAACCGGGCTGATTTTCAGGCGCTGCGGATCAGACAACGTGTTTTACGCGATGTATCTAATCTGAAGACTGAAACCCGTGTGCTCGGGCAGACTATGAAGGTACCCGTGATTCTGGCTCCTATCGGACTGGCGGGACTGGCCGGACGCCGCGGAGAAGCTCAGGGAGCCAGGGCAGCTGAAAAAGCCGGCGTTCCGTTCTGTCTCTCGACGGTCTCGATCTGCTCTCTCGAAGAGATACGTCAGGCAACAAATGCGCCATTCTGGTTTCAATTGTATATGATGCGTGATCGCGGCTATGTTCGCGAAATGTTGCAGCGGGCACATGTCGCCGGGTGCGGAGCGCTCTTATTCACAGTCGATCTGGCAGTGCTTGGCCCCCGCTATCGCGATGTCCGGAATGGTCTGACTCAGGGAGTCTCACTCGGCGGCAAGGTCGCCCTGGCCTGGGACAGCCTGCGCCATTTTGGCTGGATTCGCGATGTGGCTCTGGGCGGCAGACCACTCAGCTTCGGTAATCTGGCCGGGGTCTTCCCCGAGGCGAAAAGCATTGGGGACGTCAAAAAATGGGTCGATTCGCAGTTCGATCCTTCATTCTCATGGAAAGATCTGGCCTGGGTGCGCGAAAACTGGAGTGGTCCGATCGTCCTCAAGGGCATTCTGGATCCTGACGATGCTCGTGCCGCGGCCGATTTCGGCGCCGACGGCATCGTCGTCTCGAACCACGGCGGCCGCCAGCTCGATGGCGCCCCTTCGACAATCTCGGCCCTTCCTGGAATAGTCGACGCGGTCGGAGACAGGCTCGAGGTATTGATAGATGGAGGCATCCGCGGTGGACAGGATGTGGTCAAGGCGCTCGCTCTGGGCGCAAGGGCCTGCCTCATCGGACGCGCATGGATGTACGGCATGGCCGCTCGAGGGGAACAAGGCATCACCAGTGTGCTCCATATCCTCAAACGCGAGATCGAAATCACAATGGCACTGGCCGGCGTCGCCTGCATAGAGGAACTCAAACCGGATTGCCTGATACCTCGAAACTGATTTTTTGCCCCGGAAAAACGAAAGGCGCGAGTCCGACAGTGGCAGACTCGCGCCGAAAATGTTTGTGGAGATCTCGATGCACTTCTATAGACGATCTGAACTATCGGATTTTGTCTTTTGACTATTTTTTATTTCACACCGGGCTCATCGATGGTCAGACCCGCGACGTGTCCGCTGACGACCTTGTTTTTGGCGATCGTGATCTCGAATTCGGGCGCACGCTCGAAACTGAGCGTGTTGATATTGAAGAAGAGGCCGGTCTGCAGGTCCCAGATGATGACCAATGGCCCTGATTGCGGTCCTTCGAGGACGAATGTCAAACGCGGCGGAGCTTGAGGAGTCGGTGCGGCCATCCTCGCGTTGCTGACGGTGCTTGAATCAGGCACCGGAGCGACCGGAGCAATCGAAAAGGATATCGTGTAGGTTCCTTCCTCGATCGTTCCAAGGTTGATCCGGCCGTCCTGTCCGACCCTGTAAAGGTTCTGATTGCAGGAGCAGGGTTTCTTTTTTATGCTGATATCGACACTGGATATGCTTTTGCCAAACAATTGCGGATCGCCAGGGTTCCCATCCGGTTTGACCTGAGCGTTTGAAACGATGCTGCCGACCATTAAAAACCCGAAAGCCAGAAGACTTAATGTGATCGAACGAAAACGGTTTTTGCTGAACATATCTGCCTCCACGGATGAATTGATGATTTGAACATTTCGCGCATCCTTCGCGCTCACCTTGATAAGCGATAATCTTCAGAAAGAGGTATCATCAAAAAATCGAGAGAGTACGGTTTTGAAAACCTGGCGGGCTTGTATTAACTTATGTGCGTTCAAAAACCGCTGATCTTGGGCGAAAATATCTGAAAAAGGATCTGGATCGAATGAAACGTTATCTGCCATTCATCATAATTGCCGTAGTGGTTGCGGGTGCGCTGGCCGCCGGATTCTGGTTCTACCAGTCACTGGCGCCGCAGGAGAGCACAGTGAGCCCGGCAGCCGCCACGCCTGGTAGTGCGACCGCGGTCAATTCGTCAAATGGCGTGGTAGTGGTCGAGGAGTTCGGCGATTACCAGTGTCCGCCCTGCGGCGCCATGCATCCCGACTTGAAGAAGATAAAAGCCGAGTATGGTGACCGGATTCGTTTTATTTTCCGCCACTTCCCTCTCTCGCAGATCCATCCGAATGCCCGAGCTGCAGCCAATGCCGCCGTCGCTGCCGGAAAACAGGGCAAATTCTGGGAGATGCATAATCTGCTCTATGAGAACCAGGCGATCTGGGCAGAAGCTCCTGATCTGACCCCGATCGCCGTCAATTTCGCCAGGCAGCTCGGTTTGAACACCGCACAGTTCGCTCAGGATATGAACGGAACAGCAGTCAGCGCGGAAGTTTATGGCGATTACCAGCGTGGAATCTCGATGGGCGTGACGGGAACTCCGACGATCTTCCTTGATGGGCAGCAGTTAACCAATGAACAGATGACTCCCGATAAGATCCGTGCGGAGATAAATCGCAGGCTTCAGTAGCGTCAATTATTCGGGGAGATCCGAGGCTGCCCGATCAGATCGCAAAGATTGCTTTCATTTAACTCTGTCAGATATGACTATGCCAGCGAGCAGGAAGGTCATGGCCGCCGAGAGCAGGCAGAATTCACAAAAAGCCCTGATCACAAAAGTCTGCAGGTAGAGGAATACGAGGGTTACCGTCAGCATGACTCCGGCCAGAGTCGCCAGCCAGAACCGACATCGCAGATATCCAAAGACCACCAGGGTCGCCAAACTGAATGCCGCGAAATAGGCGAGCACGCCCCAGGCTGCCGTCGGGATGCCGGCAATTGTGGCGTAGCTGCTGCTGAGCACCTTTGAGCATGTGCTGGTGATCGTGCAACGGACGCTGCGGCCGGTCAGGTGCTGAACGGTGAGGTAGATCGAATCCCCGAGCCCGATCAGCGTCACGACCATCGCCAGCAGGTGATGCCGGACAGTTTTCTTATCCATTATTTAAAAGGTCTTCAACCGTGTCACCGAATCAGCCGCCTGAACAGGAGCAATTTCAGGGTGCGCGGCCAGGTCTTCTTCGCGTATCAGCGTATATCGAACGATATTGTCATCCGGGGAAGCGCCCGAAAGAGCTGCGACCAGATCCTCCAGCACAGAATAGGCGCCTTTGGTCTGATAGACTCCCTCGGCTTTGGTTCCAAGTTGATCATAATTGGCCGCGGCGAACTTTGTGCAATTTATCGGCTGCCCCAGATGATTGATATAACTTCTGCCGGCGATGACCTGACATCCGGCCGACCAGCCGGCTTTATCAGAGATCCCTTCCCCGCCCCAGTGAATGTTGATCGTGATGTTACGCTCAAGCGGTCCGGCAAGTTCCTCCTCTGTCGGTATCACCTTTTTTGAGCGAACGATCAGAACCCCCCGGTCCTTTCCGGGTTTCAGTGCATGATAAACCTTCTTCAATTCACCCAGTTTATGCCAGCCGAAACGGTACAGATGCTGTCCGGGTATCAGAAAGGGGTAGCCTTTCGTCGTTTCCTTCGTCCCCGGCTCAGTCGAACCATAGAATTTAAAAACGACACCGTTGATCAGCAGCGCGAAGAGATCGTTCAAAACCTGTACGCCTGAATCCTGCGTGTCCTGCGGGCCTTTGCGCCTGCGGATTCCGACCATGTGAATCTTCCGGGGATCGAAATCCCAATCAGCCGGTTTGACGGTATCGCCCGGTTTGGGGTGTGAGTTGACCCGTGCGAAATGGTTTCCGGCATCCGTCACAGCGCGTTCCCTGATTTTATTGAGCAGCGTCAGCCATTGACCATGCTCCGCGCTCGACTTGTCGCCAGTAAAGGCAGTCCAGTCGGCCTTGCGGTTCTCTTCTTGCCATCGACGGGCATTCGCCGCGGATTTGTTGCCGAAAATTCCGTCCGGATAGCCGATTTCAGTATTCCCCTCGACCGTGCGGAGGTATTCCTGGAACAGGCGAATCGCTGATGAGGTCCGGTAGCCGCATATCCCGTCGATCTTTCCGTGAGGAAAGAACCCTGCGCCTTTAAGAAAATTCTGAACTTCCGATACTTTCATCGGATCGCTGCCATCGAGCGGCTGGAAATCGACCCAGCGCCCTTCATCCCGCAACTTGTTCTCCCACTGACCGCCTTCAACAACCGTCAGTTTTTTGACGAATGCTTTGTACTCTGACAATGCCGAATCCGATATACCCTGATCAAATTTTCCTAGTGTAATCATGGCTGTCTCCTAAATTTACAGCGTTTCCCCATAAGTGTTTAATACATCGCGGAACCGCGCGCGTAAGCAAGCGCCCTCGGAACCACAAGCGTGAGCGAGCGCCAAACCAACACTGAACACGCATCTGAAAAACACAGTATGATTATTGGATCGGAGCCGACGCTACCATCTTCTCGAGCGCTTCACGACCGAAATCGATCGGCATTTCAAACCACATCGGCAAATGGTCGGACATGTGAAACGTCCGCCAGAATTTGTATGCCTGTGTCTTCTTCTTGTCGGTTCCAGCTGAATGATAGCCTTCGCCGATCTGATCGGCATACATCTTTTCGTCTTCGTCGCGATAGACCGAATCGAAAAAATTGAAGACGCCCGCCCGGCAATTTTCGAGCCGGCCCTGCATCACTTTCGGATCAAAAAATGCGCTGATAAACGCCATCTGATCGTAGTGTTTGTTTCTTTCAATATTCGAAGGGAGCTGTTGTAACTGTTTGGGGATGAAAAACCTGCCCTTTTTGGTCAGCGCTCCGAAAGTCTTGAGGTCCGTAGTATTGAAGATATTGAAATCGCCGAGCAGGACAAGGTTCTTCGCCCAGGCCGATTTTTCCTTGACGTGGTTGGCGAGGAAATCAGACAGGTAATCTATCTCTTCGGCGCGTTTCGGATCTTCAGCGACACCGGTCCCCCAGTATATGTGAACGGTTGAGAGCATGAATTTGAGCCAGCCTGTCTCGAAACCGCAGATAAAAGGCGTCCGTGCCAGCTGGTCCTTTCCCTTCTCGGGTGGAATGACGATCTCTCCGGCCAGACCGCCGAACTTGACCTTGCGAGAATCGTAGAGGAAGGCCATGCGTTCCTGATTGCCTTTACTGCCTCCGGTAACATCAGTGACGAGAAACTTCCACCAGTCGCCGAGCACGTGCTGGACCCAGTTCAGTGCCTCGAGATCGGCATTCACCTCCTGAACGGCGATCAGGTCGAAGCGCGAGAGGATCTCTGCGATGTAGTGGATGCTCTCCTCCGTTCGCGCGCCGCCCTTGGGAGAGTCGAATTCACGAATATTCCATGTCGCCATCATGAGTGTTTCAGATATGGTCCGAGAGGGAACCTGCCGGTCAAGCTGCTCCCTCAGCCGCAACAATCCAGCCGCGGTTCGAGGAGTGATAACATTCGCATCATAAAAGTAAGACATAATGGATCTCCGCCCACGGTTCGTTTTACGCTTTTTCTCCAACGATAGTAGCCACGATCGAGCGGGCTCCGCCGTGATCTCGATGTTCCCCGAGGTAAATTCCCTGCCAGGTTCCGAGCAGCAGTTGCCCGTTGCCGATCGGAATAGTCAATCCGCTGCCCAGCATCGAGGCCTTGATATGCGCCGGCATATCGTCAGGGCCCTCGATTGTGTGCTCATACCAGGACGCATTTTCCGGTACGACGTGATTTAAATGCTCTTCGAGATCGGCCCGCACATCCGGACTGACGTTTTCATTGATCGTCAACGAAGCGGATGTGTGCTGTATGAAGAGATGCATCAGGCCAATTCGAATCTCGCGCAGTTCGGGCAGGTGGTCGAGTATCTCCCTGGTCACGACATGAAACCCGCGTGATCTTGCCTTGAGTCTGATCTGTTTTTGAAGGAATTCCATATCACAAAGTGTATGCCGACCATATCCGGCACTCCCTGCTATTTCCGCTCGGCTTTTCTGAACACGAAATAATGCTGTAGCGGCAAAAAGTCGTAATAAGCGACGAGTTCGAACCCGGCCGGGAGCCATTCACTGAGCACTTCGGCGGCGGTCATCTTATGGTCACGCGGAATCGGCAGAGGGAATTCCTTAGGGTCCTGTTCTGCTCGATATTCAATCAGAGCGACCCTGCCGTCAGGGGCCAGCACATGCCGGATCTTTTCGAGCATCAGTTCGGGCTGACCGAATTCGTGATAGCTGTCGACCAGCAGAATCCAGTCCATCTTGCCCGGCGGCAATTTCGGATCGGCCTCATCACCGAGGACAGGATAGATGTTTCTTATGCCCGCCTCTTTCATTCGCCCCTGTAACTGATCAAGCATTCCCTGCTGAATATCGACTGCGAAGACTGCTCCGCGAGGCCCCGTGCGTTTGGCCAGACGAAGGCTGTAGTAGCCCAGGCCGGCGCCAAGATCGGCCACCAGATCTCCGTCCTTAAGATTCATCCTGTCGATGATCTCTTCCGGACGTTCGTATTTTTCACGGAACTCCGAGAGCAGAATCGCCGCTCGCTCAGCCGGCAGCGGACGGGCGGGCTTTCGCTTCTGAGGCGCCGGCTGCTGCCACGCCGTGACCGGTCTGATTTGAGCGGCTACGGTCAGTGCCAGGCAAAACAAAACAAACGAAACAATCCCCTGAAGGTAGACACGTCTTCTCATAATCGCAAATCCTTATTTTGGAAATACCGACCGGAAGATCATATGATACCTATACATCCTGATAAAGCGATTTGTCCTCCGGTTCGATGACACACTCCAATCGGGCTATCGCCGTTGAGAGCATGCAGGATATTTGCGATGACGCACGAATCATGTGACTGTCTGATCCCGCTGGATCGAGCCATTTCAGCAGCCAATTGCATTAAATCGAACAAACTGATAGCGGGAGATACCACCTGTCCCTGAACGATAGTCTCATCGAAACTGATGCCATAGCAACTGATCGCCGAGGCCGAGGCCGGTCCCTGTCAGCCAATCAAATTATATCAGCACCTTAATCTGATCAGGGACTGAGCCATTAAACTATCAGGGTTTTTCACGCTCCGATTGCGAAAATTTCCATTTTTGCAGGGCTTTTGACAGTTCAATAAGCTTTAAATGACAAAGAGAGCAATCACTATTCCACGGGCCTAAATTTTCAACTACAAGGCGCCACTGAAAATATAACCGGGCTATAAATTGATCAGAGGTAATGGCATGATGAAGGCGATCAAGTATTAACATTGGAGGGGCGGCAATGGTTCAAATCGATGGAACGACGCTCAGTCTGTCACAGACGGTGCAGGTGAGTTCCGGTGAGCAGGTACTGCTCTCTGATCATGCGCGCCAGCGTGTAATTCAATCCAGAACTTTTGTCGAAGAGATAATAGACAGAGGAGAAGTTGTTTATGGCATCAACACCGGATTCGGTGCTCTGTCCGAAGTAACGATACCGGCGGACGAATTACGAGCGGTACAGGTCAACCTGGTCCGCTCGCATGCCTGCGGTGTCGGTGATGCCCTGCCCGAGACCGCCGTCAGGGCGATGATGTTGCATCGCGCAAATGTGCTGGCAAAGGGATTTTCAGGCTGCCGCCCGATCATCATCGAGACTCTGATCGCAATGCTCAACAACGGCGTGCATCCGGTCATACCATCCAAAGGATCAGTCGGCGCATCCGGCGACCTGGCCCCGCTGGCGCACCTGGCTCTGGTCGCAATTGGCGAGGGAGAGGCGATCTATCGAGGATCCCGAATGTCGGGCAGCGAGGCGCTGCTGGAAGCCGGGATCGAACCGTTGATGCTGGAGGCCAGAGAGGGTCTGGCTCTGCTCAACGGGACACAGGCCATGACCGCTGTCGGAGGGCTGGCAGTCTTCGCGGCTGAGAAGCTGGCCACTGCATCCGACGTCATCGGAGCCATGACACTGGAGGCACTGCGCGGGACCCCGGTCGCGTTCGATGACAGGATTCATGCCGCGCGTCCGCACAAGGGACAGCGGGAAAGTGCACGTCGCCTGCGTGATTTTATGATGCACAGCGAGATTCGCGAATCGCATCGCGACCGGAAGGCCGATCCGCGTGTGCAGGACGCCTATTCCCTGCGCTGCATGCCTCAGGTGCACGGCGCCGTGCGCGATGCTCTCGAGCATGTGCGCGGCGTGATCGAAATTGAAATCAACAGCGCGACAGACAATCCGCTGGTCTTCGTCGATCAGCGCGAGGTGATTTCAGGTGGTAATTTTCACGGAGAACCGATCGCGCTGGCGCTGGATTATGCGGCCATCGCCGTAGCCGATCTTGGCACAATCTCTGAGCGCCGCATCGAGCGGCTGGTCAATCCGTCGCTCTCGGGATTGCCCGCGTTTCTCTCTCCGCAACCCGGCACCAACTCCGGATTTATGATCGCTCAGGTGACCGCAGCTTCGCTGATCGCCGAGAACAACATCCTGGCGCATCCGGCGTCGGTCTTCACTCTGCCGACATCGGCCAACAAGGAAGATCACGTTTCGATGGGCATGACCGCGGCCTTGAAGCTGGTTCAGATCGTCCGTAACGTCGAACTGATACTGGCGATCGAGATGCTCTGCGCGGCTCAGGGTCTCGAATTTCTTAAGCCGCTCAAACCCGGGCCGCGGCTCCAGGAAGTATGCCGGCGGATACGTGAAATTGTTCCGCCTATCGAACACGACGTTTCTTTATCGGGGTACATCGAATTGCTGGTCCCGCTGCTCCACGATCTGGAATCGGTATGAAGGCGATAACATTATGACAGTCAGGAATATCAAAGCACCACATGGTACTGAACGCAGCTGTAAGGGATGGGTTCAAGAAGGCGCCCTGCGAATGTTGATGAACAATCTCGATCCCGATGTGGCCGAAAACCCCGGCGAATTGATCGTCTACGGTGGCACCGGCCGGGCTGCTCGAAGTTGGGAGGCGTACGAAGCGATCGTCCGCAGCCTGCAATCGCTCGAAAATGACGAGACGCTGCTCGTCCAGTCCGGCAAACCAGTCGGGATCTTCCGAACTCACGAGGATGCGCCGCGAGTTCTGATCGCCAATTCAAATCTGGTCGGCCACTGGTCGAACTGGGAGGAGTTTAACAGGCTTGAACGGCTGGGTCTGACGATGTACGGACAGATGACCGCCGGGTCGTGGATCTACATCGGCAGCCAGGGCATCGTCCAGGGCACATTCGAGACTTTCGCTTCAGTCGCCGCCAGACACTTCGGAGACACGCTCGAAGGAAGGCTGATCGTTTCAGGAGGAATGGGCGGAATGGGTGGAGCGCAACCACTGGCCGCAACAATGAACGGCGCGTCGTTCCTGGGCATCGACGTCGATCCGTCGCGCATACACAGGCGCATCCAGACGGGATATTGCGATGATATCTGTTATGACCTCGATGCCGCGCTGGAACTGATCGCCGCCGCGCGAAAGAGCGGCAACAATGTCTCGATCGGCCTGGTCGGCAACTGCGCGGATGCCCTGCCGGATCTGGTCAAACGAGGGATAGTGCCCGATGTCGTCACCGACCAGACGAGCGCCCACGATGCTCTGAACGGCTATGTCCCCCACGGAATGAGCCTCGATGACGCTCTGCAGCTACGCCGTGAAAAGCCGGCTGATTACGTCAAAAGATCGGTGGAATCGATGGCCAGGCACGTCAGAGCGATGCTCGACCTCAAGCGAATGGGCGCGGTGACCTTCGATTATGGCAACAACATTCGCGCCCAGGCCAAACTGACTGGTGTCGAGGATGCATTCGAAATCCCCGGCTTCGTGCCCGAATATATCCGCCCGCTCTTCTGTGAGGGGCGCGGACCGTTCCGATGGGTGGCGCTGTCAGGCGATCCTGACGACATACACAGGACTGATGATCTGGCCCTCGAGATGTTTCCTGATGATCCAGTTCTTGATCGCTGGCTGAAGCTCGCCCGGCAGAAGATCCGATTTCAGGGTATGCCGGCGCGAGTCTGCTGGTTGGGTTATGGCGATCGGGCCGAATTCGGCGTTGCGATCAACGAAATGGTCAGGCGAGGCGAACTGAAGGCGCCCGTCGTCATCGGCCGCGATCACCTGGATACCGGTTCGGTCGCCTCGCCATATCGCGAAACTGAAGGCATGCTCGATGGATCTGACGCCATCGCCGACTGGCCGCTGCTCAATGCGATGATCAACACCGCCGCCGGCGCTTCGTGGGTATCGATCCACAACGGCGGCGGAGTCGGCATCGGTTATTCGCTGCACGCCGGCATGGTGATTGTGGCCGACGGCACCGATGCCGCAACGCGCCGGCTGCAACGCGCACTGACTACAGATCCGGGAATGGGCATCATTCGCCACGCCGATGCGGGTTACGATGAAGCTATCAATGAAGCCCGGGAAAATAATATCAGGATTCCAATGATGGATGAGAATTGAGGCCTCGCTATGAGTCAGTCCCTCTTTGAAGACCCCTTCTGGCCTCGGGCCAGCGCATGGCTTGCCGGAGAAACCATTGAACCGATTGTCGGCCGCCTCGCGATCCTTGGCGCTCCGGTTCGCCTTGGATCGATAACGCCTGGCCGCACGGATCTGGCTCCGTCCGCAGTCCGCTCGATCCTCCGTAAATTCAGCACCTGGGATCTGGAAAACAATATCGACCTGCGCCACCTGCGCATCGCCGATCGCGGAGACCTGGATCTTTCCGAAAGCCGGCTGGAAGAGGCGCTCGCCCCGCTCAGCAAGGCTGTTAAAGATGCTTTGAGCGATTGCGATGCAGCAGTCGTGCTTGGCGGGGACAACGGCGTAACGCGCCCCGTGGTTCACGGTCTGGGGCGTTCGCTCGCCCGCTGCGGACTGATCACGATCGACGCTCATTTCGATCTGCGCGACTTGTCGAAAGGCCTTTCCAACGGCAATCCGATACGCGCTCTGCTGGCCGACGGGCTCCCGGGTGAGAACATCATTCAGATAGGCCTCCAGCCTTTTGCAAACTCCCGCGCTTATCACGAAGTCGCCCTCGAAGCCGGCATCACCGTCATTCCGATGAGCAGCGTTCGTGAAGCGGGCATCGCTGCAATTATCAAACAGGCGCTCGATGATCTGGCTGGACGCGTCGATGCGATTCACGTTGACCTCGATATCGACGCATTGGACCGCATCTTCGCTCCGGCCACACCGGGTTCGCGCCCAGGCGGATTCGCTCCGTGGGAGATGCAATACATCGCTAGACAATGCGGCCTCAACCCAAGGGTACGCTCTATCGACCTGGTTGAAGTGGATCCAACGCAGGATGTCGCTGAGACAACAGTACTCACGACAGGCTCCTGCCTGCTCGCTTTCGCTTCCGGCCTGATTGGAAGAAGTTTCGAGTTGTAACCATTCATACATGATTGCCGTCATCAACATCTCGCAACTCGTCACCCTGAGCGGGCCGCAGCGTCCGCGCACAGGCCCTGCAATGCGCGATCTTTCAATAATCGAGAACGGTGTTCTGATAGTTCGGGACGAAAAAGTCTCAGAAGCTGGGAATTGGGATAAACTGGCCGGCAGAATTCCTGAAAATGCCCAGGTGGTCGACGCCGGAGGACGCATCGTCATGCCGGGCTTTGTCGACGCGCATACTCACCCCGTCTTCGGAGGCAATCGCGCAGATGAGTTCGAAATGCGAGCTGCAGGGAAAACCTATCAACAGATCGCGGCTTCCGGCGGCGGCATCAACTCGACCGTCGAACGAACCCGCAGAGCTGATGAAGGCGAACTGATGCTGGCCGGTCGTCGCTATGCCGGCTGGTTCATACGAAACGGGACGACAACGATCGAGGCGAAATCCGGTTACGGTCTGACCCTCGAAGACGAATTGAGGCTGCTCAGCGTCATCCGCCGTCTGAATGATGATACCGATCTCGACTACGTTCCGACATTTCTCGGCGCCCATGCGATTCCACTCGAGTTCGAGGGCCGAACGGAAGACTATGTCGATCTGGTCATCCACAAAATGATACCGAAAGTAGCCGAGGAACGGATGGCCGAATTTTGCGATGTCTTTTGCGAGGAAGGCGCATTCACTGTGGGTCAGTCGAGGCGGATTCTGCAGGCCGCGCGCAAGGCCGGCATGAAACTGCGAGTGCACGCTGATCAGTTGACGAAAGGAGGCGGAGCCGAGCTGGCCGCTGAGTTGCGGGCCGTCACCGCCGACCATCTCGAGCATACCGATATTGAGGGCATGAGCTTGTTGAGAATGGCCGGCGTTCAGCCCGTCCTGCTTCCCGCTTCGGTGCTCATGCTCGGTTCGAAACAATTCCCGGATGCGCGGAGCATGATCGATGCGGGCCTCGCTGTGGTCATCGCTTCCGATTTCAATCCGGGATCATCTCCTGTACCGTCAATGCCACTTGTCCTCTCGCTCGCTTCAACTCAAATGAGGATGACGCCGGCCGAATCGATCACCGCCGCTACGATTAATGCGGCATACAGCATTAATCGAGGAGATCAGATCGGTTCGCTAGAACCGGGCAAAACCGCCGATTTCGTTATTCACGACTGCTCTGATTATCGTGAGCTGGCTTATTTCACGGGTATCGAACACGCTCGTGCCGTATACAAATCCGGCAGGCAGGTCTTTCAACGATGAGTCATGAAATGATACAACTAATTCCATATTAAAACGATTTGTGAGGAGGATATTAGGACCGATATGGAACAACCGATCTGGAATTTTGAACAGGCTTATTCACACGTTCCGACAGATGAGACCGGAATCAATCTGCGAGCCTATTTCGACCGCATGGACGATGAAAAGATGCTCCAGTACGATGCTTCATGGTCCGATGATAAGGTCATCGAGTGGGACGGGAACTTCAGAGATGACGGATGCCTGATGATCCTCTGCTGCGAACGGGATGTCGAAATCGATGAATATCGTCAGGTTCTCGAAGAGTGCATCAAATACCGTGAGTCGGTGAGGGAAAAAATCAGGAGTTAACTTCCGGGTGGAGAACACCGCCAAAGAGGCCATGAACAGTCAGGCGAATATGGAGTGCGGCGGCCCGGCGCCGCTTTGGTACTACTTTTAGATTTTGGTTTAAGGAATACCAAAGCGGCGCCGGGCCGCCGCACTCCATATTCGCCTGACTGTTCATGGCCTCTTTGGCGGTGAAATCCCTATCAATACTCGCAGGTCTCGCTGTGAACGGTGTATGGTTTGACGAATTTGAATGACCCTTCAGGGTTATGGCATTCAGTACAGATGGGAGCTCGCAGGATGCGGCGGTGGCGTAAGCTTGCATTCGTAGCGGTATGCACCTGGTGACAGTTTATGCAGGTAATCGATTCGTCACCGTTGATGACCACATCGCGGACATTACGATAGATGTGCCTGTCACCGGGGTTCAGATTCTGATCATCAGCTTTCGAAAAATCGACTTCGAAATCCTGAAAGAGATTGTCTCCTGAAATGAAAGTATTCGGATAAGGCAGCCCTGTCGATCTGGACTTACCACCACGCAAGTGGCATTGGGCACAGAGTGAGGTGATCACCTGTGCCTCTTTTCTTCTCTTCTTCGAGAGGAGCACAAGCGTCGTGTCCTTTGTGTGCCCCAGGTCCACGTCACCGTGGCACGAATAACAATCGAGCGCGTAGGCATTGAAGGCCAGGCTCGCCTGATCGACGGCGGTGGCATGGCAGCCGGCGCATCGTTTATCGAACTTGCCCTTCTCCCATTGCGGTTTTTCGTTACCCTGCCAGCTTTCGACCCTGCCTTCACGGTTCATGACGGCATGCGCATTGAGTATATCGAATTTCCCGTACCCTGATTTTTTGAGAAACCCGATATGCTTGCGGATGCCGATCAGGAATTCGATCTCAGGTTCGAGGCTGGCCAGTGACTGCTGAGTCTTGAGAATGTCGTCCCATCCGGCCTGGAGCTTGCGATCGCGAATTGTTCGAGTATGAGCATTATCCTGCCAGGTCGGGCCGATATCGCTGCGATGACAAAAGAGGCATTCGTCGCCCTGAACGTATTGTGGAATCTGGCCACCGACATGATTTCCGCCCCACGCCTTCGGATCGAGAGCCTTTTTCGTCTCCTGGCCGCTAGTCACGGTGTTGAAAAGAAAAGCCCCTGTCACAATCAGGGCTGCGAGCTTGATCATCGAGACTTTTGAGAAGACCATCAAAACCCCCGGCTGAGATCCTCGTTGAGCGATTTGAGAAATGCCGCGAGCGGTGTGATGTCAGTCTTCGAGATGCGAATTCCGGGCAGTGCATCATCCGCCTGCCTGATCTTTCCCCGCCGCGCCATCTCGCCGAGCAGCATCAACTCATCCAGAACCTGCTCGATCGTATTCAGTGAGCCGTTATGCAGGTATGGATATGAATAATTCAGATTTCTCAGCGATGGAGTCTTGAATGTGCCGATCATGCGTCGCAGGAAGCGTTCGTCACTCTCTTCCCTTCGTCGGAGGGGCGAAGTCTTGAGATCGACGAAGTTCCAGTACCCGAGATCGGCATCCTGCGGCTTATGCCGGGAGGGAGTTTCTCGCAGACGCATCGACGGGCGTATGGCTTCACCTGCATCGGGGATCTCCAGATAAACGAATTCGCCCTCACCATGTATATCGTCATATTCACGCTGGGCCACGCCGAGGTTGTGGAAAGTCAGGTCAGTGAAATAGGGTGGAGCGTGACAGGTCACACAGTTGCCGCTGGAAGCGGTCTGATCTGAAGCATTGAAGATCCTCAGACCGTCGAGCTCAGTTTTTCCGAATCCCTGAATCCACCGGACAGTCCCCTTCGATTCGAGCGCTGCGATACCGGTGAGCTGACGCCTGCCGAATTCGGCCGGCGACTCTCCTGCGGAAGGCTCTGACGGCAGGCCATTAAGGCTGATGAATTGATCGTACGGGCTGTCACGTCGCGATCGCAATGTTCGTAGAAACTCCGCGACCGCGCGCGCCATCAGATCGATCCGCTCTTTCCGATCGATCTTCGCCAGATCGACATTGAAGACCAATTTGAACTGCTCGCGATACGAAATGCCCTGCCCTTTTTCGTCAAGCAGGACACGGCTGGCCTGCTCGAAGGCTTCGTCCTCTTCGCCGGGCAGCCATCCCATCGTTCGGCCGGAGATGGTTCCGCGCACCAGATCCTCGATCGAACTGAATTCGCCGTCGTGATGAAGCTGCGGCATGATGGCTACATCCAGCAGAGTTGGCGAATTTCGAAGCCCCAGCCGCCGAGGATCCTGCGATCGGGATGAAACCCAGCTTTTATTGAAGAAATCCGTGAATGAACGGAGTCCCTGCGGATCTTCATTGAAGAGATGGCAATTACTGCAGCTGGCCGGGAGGTCCCCTTTCGTCGTCGAAAATCGTGTATCCCGAAATAATCGCTCACCAAGCCGGACGACCGGCGAAATTTCACGCACCGCGGCAGTCACTGGTCGATCATCCACATAGAGGAAGCCAAGCCCGGAAAATCCGATGCAGGCTGCCAAAATGAAACGTTTCAGCATCTCCGAATACCACCTTATTTCGAATTAAACGCCAAGCCCCCAGGCTATCCTGGTGGCCCTGGCGTTTAATTCCGAGCGTAAATTATTCGACCTTCGAGAAGACTGCATTCCCAAGTCGAACGAACGGTCCACCATCTTCAGACAATTCTTCCGTCACGGTGAAGGAATGCGCGGCAACGATAGAGATCGTCCGTTTGAGCTGCAGTTTCTGTCCTTTGACCTGAACCGGTTCGACTGTAAAGCGGATCGAAATCGGGCTCGACCAGTCGCCGCGGCTGTTCAATGCGACGCCGCCGGCCAGCTTTTCGGAATAGCTCAGAGACTTCGAGGCTTCATCAAAGCTGATGACGAGGGTCTCCTTGTATGCGCCGCCTTCGTGAGTCCCCTGGATTACTCCATCGACGGACTTTCCGTCAGCGCGTTTCGTGAAGGTCACAACGCCTTCTCGCGGAGCGGGGCCAAGACCTGATTCACGTCCGACATACTTGAACGACCATTTTCCGACAAAATAATCGATCGATTGTTTCTGCTGGGGCTGATCGACGGAGGGCCTGCGTGCCTGCTGAGCTCGTGCCTGTCCGCCGCCACCTGCACCTCCGCCCGCCGCTGCCGGAGCCGCCTGCCCGGAGGATAGCGGAGACTCGGTATCGGCGCTCACGCGTTTGAGATCGACATCGAAAGTGAAAGCCTGGCCGCCGAAATCTATCGCGCCCTGCCCCTTCATTGCCTCGCCTGCCAATGTAAAGGTGTAATTGATCGTGATCAGAGCCTGCGGCGTCTCAACATCCGCCCTGGCCGTCATCTTGTCGCCGTCGACCTTAATATCCTTGAGTTCGACTTCCTGACCGGGGCGCATCCCCTGAGATCGGCCGACATAATCGTCACCGTTCTTCTTGATGATCATGACCGTCGGGCGCTCACCCTGAGGCGATTGCAGCTTGCCTTCCCAACGGCCGACCAGCTTGTCCTGCGCCAGAAGTGAAAGCGAAAGCATCTGTAGCAGCGCGATGATCCCGACAGCGATTACTAATCGTCGCATTGAATATTCCTCCAAAAGATAGTGCTTAATTTTTATAAGAGTGCAAATTGCGTTATATCCGTAACCCTGAAAGAGGAGAAGTTAGCCACGAATGACCATGAATTACTCCCTGGTCGGATGCCCCTCTATCACTTCGATCCGAATCTTGTCAGGCCCTTCGATGAATCCGTATTTGATCTTTCCGCCAGCGATCGACTTGATCTCTTCGGTCACCTTGACGCCGTCCCTGCGCATCTTCTCGACAGCCTGTTCGAGATTGTCAAAGCTGAATCCGACATGGTCGATCACTCTGCCTTTGGTCGAATCGATCTCGGTCTTGCCCTTCCAATGATCAGGATATGCCTTCTTCGAATATTCTATCGGGAAGATAATAACGTTGACGTTGTCCATCATGAACGAAACGCTGGGGCCGATCTGGTGCCCTCTGTAAAAGCGGGGTTCACGGGAAGGCGCACGGGTTCCGCGACGCTTTGCACCGAGGTGCTTCTGATACCACTCGCCCGCCGCCACCGGGTCGGCGCTGAACAAGTGCAGGTGGCCGAAATGATGATGCGGAGCGGTATTAAGCTCGATCAGCGCATGGTCCGGGCTTTCGACGTAGGCATAATAAAAACTACCGGGTCGCGCGTTCGGATTTCCGCCGATGTCGCTGATATCATTGAGCGGCTCGAAGAACCTGGTTCCCATTTTGAGCTGTCGTTCATAAGTCTCCGGCATGTTTTCGGCACCCCAGCCGATGTGCCAGATCGCCGAAGTCAGCTCCCATGGCGGTGCACTATTGACCTTCGTGAAGAGCAGCCATGATTTCTGGGCCCAGACCGCATCCACAAGACCCGAGAAACGAGCCTTCTCGCAGTCGAATGTCCTGGTATAGAAATCGATTGCACCCTTCGGATCCAGCGAGTTGAGGTGCATATGGTGAAAATGGGCGCCTGGCGCCGGGATTTCGTCGGTCTGTTTTTCGGCTGGCTTGTCCTGCTCTGCCCGCTCTACCTGCTGCAGATTGAAGGTGAGTATAGAAAAGACCGCGAGAAACGCCGCCATCCTGAAAAAGAATGGTCTGGCGGATCGGTTGAATATCAGCATATCAGGGCCTCCAGGCGGGGAAATGGATATTTAGTCGCAAGGGCCGCAAAGCAGGCAAAGTAGAGAAAAATCCCCATGCCGTCCTTGCGACCCTTGCGATTAAATTGATGCTTTAATCGTCGGCGCGGACCCAGCCGTAAGCGCTGTTGGCGCGCTGGCCGCCGCGTTCAAGATAAGCGGTCTTGAGCCGGTCAAGTGCATCAGCCGGCAGGGCTTTGCGTTTGGCCTTGGCATCGACACCATAGATCCTGGCCGCATTGAGCCCCAGAATGTTCGCCTTGTCCTGTTTGGTGATCTTCTTGTAGCCGAACTTCTCGCACATCTCGTCGGAGATCTGGAAGCGCTTGAACGCATCGATCGCCCACTGCGGAGAGCCCCACCACAGACAATCCGTTCCCCAGACGACGTGGTCCGATCCGTAATATTTGATGTTCTTGCCAATACCATGCATGGCCATCTCAGGGTTCGCCACAGCCAGAACGTTGAAGAAGCTGCCAACCTCGCAATAGACATTCTTCATCTTCGGGTTGCGCTTCTTGATATCCATGAGGATCTTGTGCCAGGCGAAATCACCCGTAGTTGGATCATATTCGTTGGCCTTGACCCATTCAGGCTCGTTCGGTCCGTGCTTGAGCGCCGAGTGATAGACGACGAAGGTGAAATCCGGATTGTTGAGCGCCGCCTTCTCGACATCCTTCGGATTGGCCAGATGGCCGAGCGTTCGAGACTGATAGGAAAACCCCTTGTGGACGCTGATAACTTTCATCCCGCGTTTGCGTGATTCTTCCATGAACCAGGCCGCATTATCGTCATCGAGCTGGAATCCGTTGCCCGACTGGCCCGGGTCTGTATGGCAATACCATTTCCAGGAGTTGATGCCGTACATCTTGATCTCACGCTCCATCTGTTCGATGGTGGCAGCCTTATCGATGGAGTTCGTCGCCTTGTTCCAGTAGTGATTTGGCGCCAGATTGCCCTGACTGAGCGCCCGCTGCGAACCGGCAATCGTATTGATCTCGTTTTTGGCCTTCGACATCAACCAACTGGGCAGCACGCCCCCGCGCGGTGTGCGGGCCGCGCCTTCCAGAACATTGCCCTGCGCATCGCGCTGAAGTTCCCTTCCAGGCACGCCGGAGATAACGACCATGGATGTTTCGCTGTCGAAATACATCTCCTTGACGAAGTTCTTGAACCCATAGGAGTCCTTGTCGTTGTTCAGGTTGAACCCCATGTTTTTGACGAACTCCATGTTGCGGAAGTTCAGCGCAAAACCGTTGGTGAAGTGGGCCTGAACATCGATGATGAAATATTCGCTCTTCGGCCATTTTTCCTGGGTCGCAGCCTCTTCCCAGGTCTCGATCTCATCGACTTCCCAGTTGTTTTTGCCGAATGCGATGTTCGATGCCAGAAAACATGTCGCCATTCCCATCGAAGTACGCATGAAATCACGGCGCTCCATGCCGAGCTTTTTGGCTCGGGCTTCGGACATCTCGGTGATCAGACGTTCGATCTTCTTCTGGGTTTTGGTTTGCGGACGGGGAGTAAACTCTTCGTTCGAGACAACCTGCGTTGGCATCGGCGAATCAACACCCTTCTTCATATCACGTAGCGCTTTGCGAATCCACATATTTGATAAACTCCTTAGTTGGGGTTACAGAACAGGTAAGGTGAGACGTGGGGAGCCCGGCCGGGTTCCCCACTCTTCGCCGCTACTTCCCGGCTTTCTGCATCGCCAGATTCTGACTGTCTATGGTGTAATCGATCCAGCCAATCATCATCTCTTCCCACGTCTGATCGCCCCAGCGGACTGTCTGCGTCGGATCAGGGTTGAATCTGTTGTTGGCCGAGTTGTCGAAGTGCGCGACACAGTCGATTCGACTGCCTTTCGGGACGGCTATCGGCTCTTTGACCAGATAAACGAGTTGCCAGTTGAAATCATACTTCGGCACGCGCAGCAGGATCTTCGAAGTCCCGTCGGGATAGACCAGCTTGTATTCGAAATCCTTGCCGCGGACGTGCATATGCGGCATGAACATATGAAGGTGGACATCCTCATCGAAGGTCATCGAGGAGCGTGATTCGAAGTTCGAGTCGCCCGGCGGGATGACCAGCTTGCGCGGATCGGTGGTCACGCCCTTGGTGATGACCCGCTTCTCGACAGGGCCTTTGTTGAACCAGATGCCTACCTTGGTCTGATCCTTGGCGGCGGTCCCGGTTGTGGTGTAATGCATCTGGAAGATGAGGACCGAGCCCTTCTTGACCAGCTTCGCATTGCCGGGTCGCAAATTGAGCGGAGTCATTCCCGGTGCCCAACCGATCAGCATGCCATCCGGATTGGTTCCACGACGCTGGTTGCGCTGCGGATCCCGGGATTCTCCTCTTTCAGGATTGATCGCGCGCTGATTGAATTTGATCTCACCGGCCGGAGGCAGTGGTCCCTGATCAGGTTCGCGCACGCTGATGATGACGTGGTGCACAACGCTCGGGTCGCCGCGCTTGATCTCGGCATATTGAATGTACTTGTCTTCCGTGAAATTGGTCGGAACCGCGTAATATTTGTACTCCACGGTGCCGTCGGCAGGGATCTCCGCCACGTCGGTCATCGAGAGGACAACATCCGGCTCACCATATTTCCATCCTGTATCGGGAAATTTCGGCGCCGGCGGCAGATCCTTCGGATCGCCTTCCTTCGCGCCGCTATCCACCCAGGTACGGATCGTGTCGATCTCAGCCTGTGTCAGCCGCGAATCATTGAGAAATTCACCATGATTCGGGTCGGCATACCAGGGCGGCATCTCACGCTCGACCACCTTCTCACGAATCGACTTGGCCCACGGTCGGACCTCTTTATAGCTTAAAAATGCCATCGGCGCCGTTTCTCCGGGTCGATGACACGATGCACAGTTTTCAAATATGATCGGCGCCACATCCTTATTGAATGTCACAGTCGCGGTCGAATTGTCCGCTGTTACGCTGAAACTCAGAGCGACGGCGGCTCCTGCTGCTACAAGACACATCAGGCTGCGTCTGGCTCGGGCAAAATTCATCATTGTTCCTCCAAAATGGTCTAACTGTATTGGTCTATCTCTATTGGTCTAAGACAATTGCAGGGAAGGGTATGAACACTGACATTATATCCTGCCACTTAAATCATGGCTAAGGAAAAAACCTTTCTTTTACTTCTTTAAAATTTTATACGCAAAGACACCAAATGGAGGCGCCAAGATGGCCAAGAATATCAGACTGAAGAACCATCCTATATTAATTAGCCAGGTGATTAAATGCGACTATTGCCTTTATTCGATTCGGCCTTGCGTTTCACTCTGTCTCTCCTGGTCGAAAATTTTCGACCGGAGAAGAAGAGCTTATAAATTAGTCGATTCCAGGTTCACTCAGTGTCTCCGGGTCAAATATCGCGGAGGAGAAAAGGGGGGTTCGATAAAGGTTACCGAATTTATGGCGCGAATCGGCATTACTCAAAAAATTTGTTCTTGAGGTGCGGCACATCCTCAATTCCCTTCCACTACGACCTTTTTCCTGGCCGCCTCGACCATCTTTTCGACATCATTGAGCAGTTTGCGTGAGTCAAACACGATTCCGTCCTTGATCGTATATTTGATTCCGCCAACCCGTTCAACCTTATTAGTTCGATCATTCAATCGCAGAGTCCCGGTTCCGTAAAGGACTTTGAGGTTGGCGATCGGGTTTTCCGGTACGATGATCAGGTCGGCGAGCATTCCGGGGCGGACGGTACCGAACTCGGCCGGTATGTTTTTCGGCTCATGCAGTAACTGAGCTCCGTACATGGTCGCCGAACGAATGACTTCAAGAGGGTGAAAACCAGCCTCCTGGAGCAGCTCAAGTTCGCGGATGTAATCGAATCCGTATAGTTTATAGATAAAGCCGGAGTCGGATCCGGTCGTGACGCGGCCTCCGCGGTTCTTGTATTCGTTGACAAAGGTCATCCAGAGCCGGTAGTTGTTCTTCCATTCGATCTCGTCCCGGGTCGTCCAGTAGAACCAGTATGAACCGTGGGCTTCGCGGCTGGGCTGGTAGAATTTCCAGAGCGAGGGCAGCGTAAAGCGGTCGTGCCATTCAGCCCTCATGGCGCGTGAGAGATCGCGGCTGGCTTCGTAGATGGTGAAGGTCGGGTCGAGCGTGAATTTGAGCTTGAGCAGCTCGTCCATGACCTCGTTCCATTTCTGACTGCCTGGCTGCGCAGCCTGTTTCCAGAGCCGGCCCGCCTGCCCGAAGCGATGAGATTCATCATTGTAGTTGTAGTCGAGCGGATAATCCTGAACGGTGCGATCGGCGAAGAGCGCCTCGGGCAGACCGTACCAGTGCTCCATCGACCGCATGCCGAGCCGTGCCGCCGTTAGAACGTTCATTCGCGCGACACCCATCTGAGCCAGGTGAGTGGTCGATCCGAGTCTGAGCAGGTTAGCTTCATGCAGAAAAGCACTGAGGATCTCAGGATCGTAGATCGGGCCGTCCCCGATGACCTTGAAACCGTCCACCCCCTTCGCTTTGGCCCAGCGAACATATTCGCGAGCCAGATCAGGAGTCGAGAGCGGCCCTTTGTTCCATCCAAGGCCGGGGCCGGCATAGGCAAAGATCCGCGGCGCGACGATTGAGTTTGAAGCGCTCCGCTCGCGTTCGCGCAAAGTCCAGTCGACGCCGTTAAACGAGCCGGGCTCGCGAACCGTGGTCACTCCATGCGCCAGCCAGAGCTTGTAGACATACTCAGCTGTCGTCCCCTGAGCCGCTCCGCCGATGTGACCGTGACAATCGACGAAGCCTGGAAGGACATACATTCCAGTTGCATCAATCTCTTTTGTTGCGTCCATCGGGCGCCGCTCCTGGCGGATCGGAACGCCCGGAAATCCGACGCTCCTGACCTCCCTGATCCTGTTCTTCTCGATCACAATGTCGACCGGTCCGACCGGCGGAGCTCCCGTCCCGTCGATCACCGTCGCTCCGCGGATGATCAATCGATCAAACGGCCCCTCTCCTTCACCCGCACGACGGTCAGGCCCGGGCTCGACTCCGCGCGGCGCCTGCGCATTTATTACAATCAGTAATAATGCAATACAGATGAATAACAGTGCGCCTTTTGACAAATGGCGCAAAAACGCCTTGTGCATAAAGGTATCTCCTGAATTTTTGTTTAGATCATCAACTACAGATTTCAGAAAATATGGAGTGCGACGACCCGGCGTCGCTTTCGCATTGATTTAAGAAATTCAGAAAGAGAATACCAGAGCGGCGCCGGGCCGCCGCACTCCACATTCCCTGACTTAATTTTGTTTCCGCTTCCTGATCAGCGCCTTAAACCTGGAAGAGACGCGCGGATAAATAATCGACATGAGAACCATCGCTCCGATCATCATCACAGCTGCCCCGATCGTTTGCGGTATGTTGAGCGACTTGTCGTAATATCTGGCCAGCCCATTGTTCCACGCGCTGCCATAGAGAAGCACCAGATGAACGACATATATGAGGAGCGTTCTTCTGCCGACCATGATGATGATCGGGTGAACGGTATGAATGCTCGCCGTCACCAACGCCAGCAGTGCATTGAACATCATGACCAGACCGAGCCGCATAATATTCAGTCCGAGCCATGAAAATGCAGGCGCATAATGCCCCGGCAGATAATCAGATGCATAGTCCACGAACCGGCTGAAAATGAGGATCGACAGGCTGACGACCGCCAGAACCAGACTGAACCGTTTCGGATTTTTCCCGAAATAACCTCGCGCCAGCAGTGTGCCAAGCACTCCCCCGAAAAGTACATAACCTGCCCATGGGATGAGCGGGAAATTCGACCCCGTCCCGGCATAGAAATAACCGGCGATCGGCGCCGGAAGGAAATCAGCCCAATTGATCGGTACTGTGAACGGGTAGAGAAAAAAGAAGAATATTCCGCCCAGCGTAAAAAGCATATAGGCATTAAGCCGGAACTTTTCGGAGATGTACCCGAGGATGACCAGAAAGAGGACCCCGAAACCGATCAACTGCAGCGTATCGACCGCAAAGAATGTTTTCCATGACTCTTCGGAAACTTTACTGTAGTTGAACGGGTTGAGGGATGGAAACCTGAGGAGGTAACCGAGCGCGACCAATAACAAGAACCTCTTGATCCCCTTTGTGATCCGTGGATTCCTTCGAGAAGGTGAAGCAGAGACCGTAAAGAGGTAGATAAATACGGTTCCAGCAGTAAAGAGGAAGATCGGTGCTGTCAATCCGCGCAGGTAGAGCCAGAGCCAGTAACCAGTCGTCGTGGGATCACGATGGGCTTCGGCCAGAAAAACATCCACCGTATGCCCCTGAACCATCATTATCACCGCGATCGCGCGCATGAGATCCAGAAAGATGATTCGGCGATGAGTCGAACCATGCAAAATCGCTGCCGCGGACTCCGTCGTCTTATCGACCACCTCATCTGGCGCTTCAGGTTCTCTCATCCTCGCTTCAACGGTCGAAACGATCTCAGGAACGCGCGATTGTTTCATCTATCTGCCCGCAATGAGTCATGAGTAAGATTGATTTTACAGAGTAACACGCGATGGTGAATTTCGCACCCCCCTCTATTTGTCAACTGGATTCACAAACACTTGCATTCCGAAACTCAAGTTGCCATCATCATAGCCAACCCGCAAGGGGCGCCGGAATTCTTAATTCACCTGCAGTAGTTTGGCACGCACCAGCAGATCAATTGCCCTGGCAACATGGTCCGGATCAGCTGCGTGGGAAAGACGATCGAATTATGAGATTGTTCAAAAGCAAAGAAGGCGCAGTGGTAGAGGATCTGGGATGTTACTACCTGCTTCCCGAGATCGACTGGGATGTACTGCTCAACCGCAGTGACATCGAGGTGGTGTTGACCAGTCTGACGCGCAGGGCTAAACCGATGGAGGGATTTGTGCCCGAGCGAGATGCGCTGGCGCCGATCGGACGCCAGGAGGTCTGGGCGGCCGGAGTGACTTACTTTCGCAGCCGGACCGCGCGCATGGAAGAATCGAAATCAGCCGGTGGCGGTGATTTTTACGAACGGGTCTATCTTGCCGACCGGCCTGAGATATTCTTCAAGGCCTCGCCGCATCGAGTCGCCGGCCCCGGAGATCCGGTCCAGATTCGTACTGATTCGACCTGGAACGTCCCTGAACCTGAGCTCTGCCTGGTGGTCAACTCACTCGGCGGCATCGTCGGGTATACGATCGGCAATGATATGAGCTCGCGTGATATAGAAGGCGAAAACCCTCTCTACCTTCCCCAGGCGAAAGTCTATAACAACTGCTGCGCACTGGGTCCCGGAATCCTGGTCAGGACTGAGCCGCTCGATCCATCTACGGGGATCATGATGGAAGTCTTTCGCAAAGGTGAATGCGTCTTTCAAGGTCAAACCGATCTGAGCAATCTCAAACGCGGGACCGGAGAATTGGTCGATTACCTGTTCCGCGACAACAGTTTTCCATATGGATGTTTTCTGCTGACCGGCACAGGCATCGTTCCGCCGGACGAGTTCACGCTGCTGCCCGACGACGAGATTCATATCACGATCGAGCCTATTGGAACCCTCACCAATCGCGTCAGAGTCGGGTCGGGTCCGAAAACATAGGCCGGGCCAAAAGCCCCAAGCTAAATTAAGTCATCCGCTACTTTTTACTTTCTACTTTTTACTTTCTACTGACATGAGACTTCACGGAAAAAGCATCATCGCCGGACAGCCCGTCGAGAGCGGGCTGACCACATTTCGAGCATACGGGCCAGCGAGCGGGAACATACTTGAACCCGCATTCGAAGAAGCCGGAGCGGAATTGATCGATCGTGCGCTCGACGCGGCTGAGGACGCCTTTATCATCTTCAGAAGAATAACATCGGAATCACGCGCCGCATTTCTGGAACAGATCGGAGAAGAGATCCTGTCGCTCGGTGATACTTTGATTGAACGGGCGAATCAGGAATCCGGATTGCCGAAAGAAAGACTCACCGGTGAGCGTGGCCGGACGATCAATCAATTGAAGATGTTTGCCGCGTTGATCCGCGAAGGGTCCTGGGTCGATGCCCGAATTGATCGTGCAATTCCGGATCGTCAGCCTGCGCCGAAACCGGACATTCGCCGGATGCTCGCCCCGCTCGGGTCCGTAGCAGTCTTCGGCGCCAGCAATTTCCCGCTCGCATTTTCAGTCGCCGGCGGAGACACTGCCTCGGCGCTGGCGGCCGGCTGCCCGGTTGTGGTCAAGGGTCATCCGGCCCATCCTGGGACATCGGAGATGGTAGCCCGGGCGATCGCCCAGGCTGCGGCGGCAACAGGCATGCCTGCGGGCATCTTTTCCATGCTTCAGGGAGCCGGACACGAGCTGAGCCTCGGGCTGGTCAAACATCGTCATACACGTGCAGTCGGATTCACAGGTTCTCTGCGGGCCGGGCGGGCATTGTTCGATGCGGCGGCTGAGCGGCCTGTGCCGATCCCTGTCTATGCCGAAATGGGGAGCATCAATCCGGTCTTTCTGCTGCCCGGCGCCGTCAGGCAACGCACCACGGCACTGGCCGAAGGATTGAAAGGGTCGATCACCCTGGGCGTTGGACAGTTCTGCACAAATCCCGGCCTGACCGTCGGATTGATGGATGAACACATGAAATCTTTCGTCGAGACGCTGACAGAGCTGGTCGCGGATGCCCCGGCCGGGACGATGCTCACGCGTGGAATCCTTGACGCATACGACGAAGGCATCCGTCGAATCGGAACCACCGAGGGCGTGAAGAAAGTCCAGTCGCGACATACGGCCGATCTGGCAAGGACACAGGCGCGCGCCGCTGTCTTCACGGTTGACGGCGAGACCTGGCTGCAGAATCCGCACCTCAGCGAAGAGGTCTTCGGACCATCCTCGATTGTTGTCTCATGTGACTCCCGGCAGGAGATGGAAGCGATCGCCCGCGGACTTGAAGGACACCTGACCGCTACCATTCACGGGACGGAAGAAGACCTGGCCGAATTCAAATCGCTTATCGAAATTCTCGAAGACAAGGTCGGTCGCCTCGTTTTCAACGGCTTCCCGACGGGCGTCGAAGTCTGTGCATCGATGCATCACGGAGGCCCGTATCCGGCGACAACCGATCCCCGATCGACATCGGTCGGAACGGCCGCGATACTGCGCTTTGCCCGTCCTGTCTGCTACCAGGGCTTCCCGCAATCGGCACTGCCGATCGAGTTGCAGGACAGCAACCAGCGCGGCATCTGGCGCCTCGTCGACGATCAACTTACCAGGGATGATTTATAAATATGAATCGCACAAAGCGTAGTGCCGTTTTTTTCATTGCTCTGATTGCCGGATGCCTGACCGCGACTGCACAGACTCCCGATCCAGTCCTGCAGCGCCTCGAACGCGAGATCGCGAGGCTCGGGCAGACTTCCGGAGGCGTCACCGGAGCAAGCATCATACACCTCGAATCCGGTCGCCGAGTCTCACTCAACGGCAATCAGCGCTTCCCCATGGCCAGCAGCTACAAGGTTCCGATCGCCGTACAGTTGCTCTCACTCGTCGATCAGGGAAAAATCCGGCTCGATCAGATGGTCGAAATAAAGGCCGGCGATCTTCATCCGGGGAGCGGAACGCTGACGAATCTCTTCAAGCAGCCAGGCCTCGCTCTTTCCGTTCGTAATCTCATGGAATTGATGCTGCTCATCAGCGATAACTCCGCGACTGATGTCTGCCTGCGCCTGGCCGGAGGAGCAGATGCCGTCACCGGTCGAATGAATCAGCTGGGGATTTCCGGCATCACCGTCAGCCGCCCGACCATCGGAATGATCTCAGACTGGCTGGGCGTCACCGAATCAGACTGGTCGGCTGCTGAATTCAAGTACATGCGTTCACTCGATGTCGAAGGACGGAAGTCCGCGGCCTTGAAATTCGAATCCGATTCTCGCGACACCTCGACGCCTGACGCAATGGCGGCACTCCTCGAAAAAATCTTCCGTAAATCACTGCTCAAGCCGGAGAGCGCCGAACTGCTCTACGACATAATGCGCCGCTGCCAGACCGGAGATGGACGGTTGAAGGGGATCTTGCCCGCCGGCACCGAGGTAGCTCACAAGACCGGCACAATCGGAGGCACGACCAATGATGTCGGGATTATCAAACTGCCCGACAACGCCGGCCACGTGGCGATCGCGGTATTCATCAAATCATCCTCGAAGGAAGTGCCTCAGCGGGAGAGGACGATTGCCGAGATCGCGCGCGCCGCTCATGACTTCTTTCTCTTCAATCCGGCGGGAAAATAAACAGGGCCTTGACGGCGGCAATAAGGGGAACATATTGAACGGCTGGTCGTGGTATGTGGGTATCTGACCGCTGAATTATCTGATGCTTCTCAGCCAGAAGATCTCTTCTGATTTGACGAATGACTCCATGTAGTCCTGATGCGATTTTTCGCTTGCGGCATCCGGCATTGGGACCTTGTGAGCGCGGATCGACCTGAGTTTAGCATCTGCCTGGGCATACGTCAGCGGGACGCGCACTGGCGGAGGCCAGGCCACTCCGCTCGGAATCACTTCTCCATTTACAACATGCGACTCGAATTTTCGCTGCGGAGTGACTCCCCACGGCCAGGGCCACTCGTGTCCCCGGCTGTGAACCAGGTAAGTGAAAATTCCACCATTGAATCCGGCTTTCACGGCGGCATCGCGGACGAACCTGAAGGCAGCGCTGTGGTCGCGGTGGCCGTCCGCCTCGTCGGTCACATAGATCCGATCAGGTTTCAGCTTTCTTAGAATCTCTACGGTATCGGCCAGCACTGATGCATAGGTGTAGGGAGCTGCCTTGCCGTATGCCGAAGAATGGTAATCCGGCCTGACTGTGCCGTATGTTTCGGTTTTGAGAAGAAACTTCTGGCGGTAAGGATCATTCGATCTGTTCAGATAAACCTGATCGAGCCCGCTGTCGGGATAACCGAGCAGCAAGATGGATTCCGGTCCGACTCCGAGAAGTTTCATGGCGTCGAAGGTCTGCCGCTGGCGAAACCTTGAGATATCGAGGTAGTCTGCGGGATCAAGCTTGGCTGGTTTCGGGGGGCCGGGGGTGGTTCCGTCGCCGTTAGTGAAGAGCGCTAGCCGGCCTGCGCTGCTCCAAAGTCTGCTGTATTATGCCGGCGCACCCAAGAACCTCATCGTCCGGGTGAGGAGCAAAGACAAGGACTCCGCCCCTGGCGGAAAGATAGATTTCACCGGAGCGTGCAGTACCATCCAACGACAACAGGCAAAAGCATATTAACAGGACGAGCTTTTTCATATCTGGTTCCGCTATGAAGTTCGGCGGCCGGATGCGCCTACTCCACACTCTCTACTTTTTACTCATACACACCCACCAGACCCAGGCAATGAAGACAAATTGCAGTGGCAAGCGGATGTAATGAAATGCGACCGGGACATCAGGGTAGAGGTGGGAATTGAGGGCCATGTGAATATTGGCCGGGTAGACCGCAATCAGGACGACAATCAGTCCCCAACCAGCCATTCTGAGATAACGCGGGACGAGGACCAGCAGGCCAAACACGATCTCGAAGACGCCGCTCAGGTAGACCAGTTCGCGGTGCCACGGCAGGTACGGCGGCATGATCCGGATGTAGAAATCGGGGTTGACGAAATGGTTCACGCCTGCGGCCACGAAGAAAAACACAAGCAGGTATTTGAGGATAATTTTAAGACTATTCATCCAATCTCTCTTTCATCCGGGAGGGTTATCTCGTCGGAGATTACTGGTTCCTGATCAGGAGGAGCCATTGGCGGCGGAGCGAGCCGGCGATAAAGATCCATCTGGCCGGCGAAGGCAGCCATACGCGACCACATCCGCGACGCAATCGTCAGCTGGCCGACGAGGATGGCCAATGCAACCGCCGGCAGCGACGACTGGTTTATCGATCCTCTCAGCCAGACCAGCAGAGCCATGACCGCCAGCCCGATGATTCCGATCAGCAGGTAGAGAGCAAAAGCGCTGAAAAAATGGCGCAGCGTAAGCTTCATCGCGCTGAATGTCTGCCGAAACATCTTCCGGCCATCGTTTATGACGGTCCCGATTCGCGCGTAATCGAAGAGCATATTGACCGCCGAGATCATAAGCAGCAGGACGACGATGCCCGCCCATCGCTTGTATACAACCGATTCATACGCCGTCGCTGTGTCATCGATCCGCCCGGTCCAGCGGTAGATGACAGAATAGATTGCGATCGCCGCGGCATAAAAAAAGAGTGAGATCAGCATGAGACGGAAGAAGCGCCAGAAATACTGCCCGCACCCGGCCCAGAATTCGCGCATTGTGAAACGCTGGCCTTCTGATGCGAAGACAGCCAGGATGCCTCCCGAAAGCAGCGTCGTGATGAGCAGGTAGACCAGGGCCGCGACCGCAAGCAGCGCAGCCGTCTGAAGTCCTGTGGCGTCGAATGATGAACCAGGCATCTGCAGGTTCACGACATCAGTCACCCAGTCGACATCCAGTTTGTCCGAGAGCATCTTTTCAGCCGCGACGCTGTTTCCAGCGGTCTGCAGGACGAGCATAAACATTGGAAGCGCGACCGGAAGCGCGAAAATGATATTCGCAAACAGCAGGACAAGAACCATCTTCCAGTTGAACGTTGCGAGCGTGATGCCTCTAATCAAGGACCCGATCATCGGTTAATTCTCCTGACGCCGTTAGTTCGATTATCCAAACAACTACACGGGTCGATTACCCGAGCGCGCTGAAAAAATGAAGCAGAAGTTGAACCCAGAACATGAGGCCTGAGCCCCAGCGAATTGCTGCGCCGGCAGCGTTGGCGCTGGTCCAGCTGTTGTTTGTGAGGCTCGAATCGAGCAGAACTTTTCGATCGGGATCGATCTGAACAGTCTGGAGCGGTGATGGAGTAGTCACCTTAAGCCGCTTCCAGCGATCGGCGATGCTCCAGGAGTCGATCCATTGCCTGCCTGTTCGAGAGTCGTTGAACTGGTACTGAATAATGCCGTCACTGACCGAAACCGGGCGGGCTTTGATTGAAGTGCGATCCTGAAAAGTGAGCAGCAATTCGACGGGAAACCAGGCCTCTCCGTCACGACGGATAGTGACAGTTGACTGGTAGGCTCGACCGGTCTGGTTGTCTCCGTCGGGTTTGATTTCCACCTTCCGGCCATTTTCATCGAAGATGCCAGTGGGGATCGGCGCCTTCTCGCTCTCTGCTTCGACGATTTCGTAATCGAGCGTACCGGAGCCCTTGACGAACTGATCGAAGAACCATGTCATATCGCGGCCCGAGACCGAATTGACGGTCTCGAAAAAGTCAGCTGAAGTCGGATGACGATAGCGCCATTTCTGATGGTACTGGCGCATGACGCGGGCCATCGTCTCCTCTCCCAGATACCCTTCGAGGGTGGCCATCACAAGCCCAGTCCGCGAATATGAGTTGAGTCCGTAGCTCAGGAAATCATAAAACTTCCATGTCGGCGTGAGGATCGGATCCTGAAAACCTCCGCGCAACGTGACGATGCGGTCCTCGAGCGGATGGGGGATTTCGACCGGCAGATGGAATATCGGCAGTCCCGCGACTCTTAATGGCAGCACCTGCGGCCCGTACGCTTTCTTGAGCACTTTTGCGGTCGAATAGGTATTGAAGCCCTCGTCAAGCCATGACTCCTCGAACTCGTTGGACGCCACCAGACCGTACCAGTATTGATGGCCGTATTCGTGAACGATGACCTGTTCGGGATTCTGATCGCGCCCAGCCCGCCACGAAGTCCCGGCAGTAATGAGCGTCGGGTACTCCATCCCCCCGGCGCCGCCGGCGTTGTATGGCGGATCGACGATGGTCAGCGTATCGTAGGGATAGGCGCCATACCATAAACCGAAATGTTTGATCGCGTTGAAGGCTGCGGCGAAATGCCTGTCAGCCTGCTGGTTGTGTTCGGGCTGCAGCAGCAGCGTCACTTCGACATCCGTCAACCTGATCTGATCGACCGGCAGTTTCAGGCGATCGGACCATTCCTTGAGCTCTGCTTCCGAGACCTGTTCACCGGCCTTGAATGTACGCTTGAGCACGAGATAACCCGGATCCAGAGTCCACGCGAAATCGTGGACGTTCTCCTGAACGAAACGATAAGTAACCGTTCCGTTACCACCGGTGGATTCCGATTTGAGAACTCCGGTCGCGCCGACCTTGCCGCGATAGATCCCCGGAACATTGATCTTCACGTCATAAGTGCCGAAATCGGCATAGAATTCGCTGTTGGCGTGAAACTGATGGCAGTTCCAGCCGGCTAGTTGGCGACGACGCTCGCCTCCCGATTCCCAGACTCCGAGCTTGGGAAACCACTGCGCGACCATAGCGAACTGGCCCCAATAACCCGTTCTCGCGAAAACGCGTGGCAGGCGCGCTTTGAATTTGATGTCCAGGGTGATCTTCTCGCCGGGTCCGAGCGGCTTGCTCAAGGGGACGCGAATGACCGTCTGATCGTCGGCGTTGTCATCATCGGGATGGATGAATTCGATCTTCGAGGTCAGGTCCTCGCCAGACTCAGTGCGCATTTCGCGAATATCGATCCAGCCCCACTCGCCCGGGTCGAATCGATCCGAGCGCAACTGCCCGCCCGATTCCCTGAAAAATGTGCTCTTCTCGTTTTTGAATGCGTTCAGATAAAGATGGAATTGCAGGTCTTCAATCGTGTCAGGCGAATCGTTGAGCCATGTCAGCCGCTCACGACCATCCAGATCGGTCGGTCGCTGTCTTTCGTCCACTTTCAATTGAACGTCGATCTCGTATCGGACGACAGGTTTCGGAGCGTTGTCCGCACGTAAAAAAATACCCGGGAAAATTAGCAGGGCACATATCGAAATAACTTTGACTGGCACTTTGATAGCCTCTGGCATTCATGGCCTCCCTGGCGTTAAATACTCTGTAACCTGAATTTTCAACGCAGCATTTAAGCCGGCCAAGTGAATTTAACGCCAGAGGCCGCAAAGGGCAAAGATTTTGGTGATGATTATGAATATCCATTTCGCCAATCGGATAACAAATTGCTGATCACATGATTCTTCCTTAAAGCCTTGGCTACCTTTGCGGGCTTGGCGTTTAAACAATTGCACTTTGCGCTCCTTGGCGTTTAGCCCTCTTGATCAACTTTCCTGGTCTTGAAAACTAAAAAATTTAGTTTCCAGAGTATTAAATCTCATGCCCCGAAGCAGTACAATTTGCCGTTCTGGTCTCCAATGACGATACGACCGGCGGCGATTGCCGGTGAGGCGGAAAGGGCGGCGCCTGCCGTGAACTCCCACAACTTCGTCCCCTTCGCCAGATCGAGCATGTAAAAACGACCGTCATTCGATCCGACGAATACCCTGCCATTCGAGATTGCTGGCGAAGATTCGACGCGGGCGCGCGTCGTAAAAGTCCAGATGGCCTTTCCGTTTGCCGCATTCAGGCAATGGACCATCTTGTCGCGTCCGCCGAGCACGACCTTTCCGTCGATAAAGGCGGCGGAGGAATAGAATGGGAACTGGCGCTGCGGATGAGTGTAGGTCCACATCTGCCGCCGTGTGCTCAAATTGAGACCCACGACCTCATTGTTGAAGTTGCCGAAGTAGGCGTTGGTTCCGACGATCACGGGTGAAGCTCCGGTGTATCCGCCGGCGGACATTTTCATTACCTCTTTCCCGTCGCTGATGCGGATTCCGCGAAAGATCTCGTCACAACCGGCGATATAAGCGACATTATCGACAACACCCGGCGTGCAATGGACATAATTATCTGTCTGGACTTTCCAGAGGGTTTTGCCGTTGGCGGCGGCGAAGCAATATAAAGCGCCGTCATATGAACCAATCAGCACGCGGTCGCCAACGATGACCGGCGAAGACTTGATCTCCGAGCCTGTTTTGTACGTCCAGACTCCTTTGCCGGTTGCCGAATTGACAGCGTGAAAGACACCGCCGAGGTCGCCGATAAAGACCATGCCGTTGCCCACTGCCGGCGACGACTCTGCGACTGGATCTTTGGTCTGGTACTTCCATTTCAACTTGCCTGAAGCCAGATCGACTGAGATCAGTTCGCCCTTGCCGGTTCCGACAAAGACCACGCCATTCGAGATCGCGGCGGATGATTCGATCACGTCGCCGGCATCGTATGTCCAGAGCAGTTTAGGCGTCGCGGGAGAAGTCGATGGCGAAACTCCCGTCAAACGATAATTGCCGCGAAACTGCGGCCATGCATCCGCCGTTTGAGAAAACGTCCCTCGTTCGAAGGCAAGTGTCGCCGCCAGAACCCCCATGATCAGAGCGATCATTGCCCCGTCGGCAAACCTCTTTCGTGCAACTATCACTGTTCTTTTCATATTGATCATAATGCCGATTCGTACACCTCCAATGCTTCATCAACGCCCCACGGGCGTGGATTGAATGTTCCGGTCCACTGCCGGGCCGCTTCTTCGGCCAGCACCGGCAAGTCGGACGAATTGATATCAAGCGAACGCAGCCTGTCAGGTAGGTGGCCGATTGCTGCCAGTTCCTTGAGACGGCTTGCCAGTATTTCACCCGGTTCGGCGTCCGTGACGGGCAATCCGGCTGTCGCAATCAGTTGCATATATCGTTCGCCGGCGAAGTCATTATTCCAGCGAACGACGTGCGGCAGCATGACTGCGATCGCAACGCCATGCGCCGTGCCGTAATTTTTAGTCAGTGGATTGGCACAGGCATGAGTCGAGCCGAGCATCGAATTCTCGATCGCCACTCCTGCGTAATACGCGCCCAGCAGCATGGCGGATCTGGCTTCGATATCGTCGGGAGCGACGATCACCCGCGAATAATTGGCCTGCAGCAACCGCCAGGCTTCAAGCGAATAGAGATCGGAGATCGGGTTGTGGGCCCTCGTGACATAGCTTTCGACGGCGTGAGAGATGGCGTCGAAACCCGCGGTCGCAGTCACGGCAGGCGGCTGCGTGAGCGTCAGGCGCGGATCGAGAATAGCGATCCTGAATGCGGCCTGATGATCGCCACATGCCATCTTGACGTGTGTCTCGGCGTCCGAGATGAGCGCATAGGACTGGGCCTCGCTGCCCGTTCCCGATGTCGTCGGAATTCCGATCATCGGCAGCATTCGCTTTGCCCGGGGATCGGCCGAGAGCTTGCCATGCCCCCAGTAATCCCGCATGGTCCCGCCACCCGAATGAAGGAAATTGATCCCTTTGGCGCAGTCCATCGAGCTGCCCCCGCCAAGACCGATTATCCCGTCGATCCCGCACCGGTCGGCCAGTGCCCTGCCCCGCTCGACCATCTCGCTATCCGGATTCTCGCCGAAGTCATGAAAGGCGAAGACTTCAATGCCGGCCTGAAATAGAAGATCAGTTGCTGCGGAAACATAACCGCAGGATTCCATTCCGCGATCAGCCACCAGCAGAACACGATTCATGCCCAGCTCACGGGACAGGTCTCCGAGTCGTAAAAACTCTCCGTCACCGAAAACCACTCGAGTATGTGAATTTAAATCGAATTGCCTCATTTTACAGAAATGGGATAACACTTCTCGCCGAAGCGTTATCCCATTTAAATGACAGGGAATGATATGGCTATTGGGCCACTTTGGCCGCCTGAGCCGAACCCGTGGCCGCAATCGCCCAGAGCTGATTGCGATTCATAATGAAGAGTGCGCCATTGGCCGGAACGGGGCTTGAATAGACCGAACTGCCCATGTTCATCTCTCCAATCAACTTCTTCTCAGGCCCCGCCTGCAAGATGACGATGTCACCGTCCTCGTCGCCGAGATAGACCTTTCCGTCGGCGACCAGCGGAGACCCCCAGATAGCGGCGAACATGTCATGCTGCCATAGTTCCTTACCCGTTTTGGCATCGATGCAATGCAGGAATCCACTGAAGTCAGGGTAGTAGAGCAAACCATCGTGCAAGGCCCCGGTCGAGATCGATCGACGGATCTTGTCGAAATGCCAGACGAGCCCGGCGGTCGTCAGATCTCCTCGCTTGGTTGCGTCGATGCAATACAGATGGCCAATGCCTTCTCCGTGTTCGGGATCCTGACCATTGGCGATGTAGATCTTGTTGTCATAGATGATCGGGGTGCTGATGATCTCGTTTCTGGTCTTCGGCCAGACCGAATCCTTCGGATTGGTATCGAATTCCCAGAGCTTCTTGCCGGTTTCAGCCTCGTAGCTGCGCACCCAGCCGTCACCTTCCCCGATCACGACCTGCAGGACGTCGCCGATCTTGCCGACAGCCGGAGACGACCACTGACCATGCAGTATCTTGTCCTTGACGTAGTTGGCCTCCCAGGCCAGCTTGCCGGTATTCTTGTTGACCGCGATTATCGACGGAGCCCGCGGAGACGGGATGTTGACGTGGCTCTCATCCTGCCCATTCGATGTGCTGATGTATATCAAATCACCGTACAAGACCGGAGAACTGTTGGCGAGGTTGTGCGGATGAGTCCCAACCTCTTCAATCATATCGTACTTCCAGATGATGTCCCCATCCTTCTTGCTCGTGAACTTCTCGTCCTTGATCGGGCCGTCATTCTCATCGTCATGGAAGCCCTTCAGATCGGCGCAGACCAGTTCAGCGCGATTAGAAACATAGTAGACGCGCTCACCATCGATCAGCGGAGAGGAAGCGATGCCCTGAAACGGCCAGTCGTTGACACGGCCGGCTGCGAGTTTGTCATGCGTGATCTGCCACATGAACTCTCCATCCGATTCACGGAAGCACATGACCACTCCACGATCACCGCCCTGCTTAGGGTCAATCAGCGCTTCATTATTAGTCCCGAGCAGGACATAACCGCCCGCAACTACCGGATTGCCATAGCTCTGCGATCCGAGCGTGGCTACCCATTTGACGTTGATTTTTTTGTTTACATCCCAGGTGCTCGGCAGCCCTTTGATGTTGGAGACCATGTTTCGATCGGGCGTCCCGCCCCACATCGGCCAGTCACCACCGCCCGGATCGGATGCCGAAACCAGTCCGTTGATCAGGAACAGCGCGCCAATAAACGCGCTGAATAAAATTATGAATCCAGGCTTGCGAAATTTCATAGTACTCCTCGGGATTAGTAAAAAGTAGAAAGTATAAAGTAGAAAGAATGCCTATCGAACAGTTCGTACTTTCTACTTTCTACTTTTTACTTTCTACTTATTATTCAAACTCACCTTTATATTATCAAAAAAGACGTCATTTGGCGCGTAAGCGAAGATGCCCGGGCTGCCTTCGTGGTTTCCGATCGGATCGATGTATTCGATCATCCAGTCGGATGGTTCCGAGTCAGATGCCAGCCATGCCTTGCCGCGGGCGCGAACCTTGCCGTCAGGCAGGTTTTCGACCCGCAGCTTGAGCCGGTACCATGTGTCCTTCTTCCATTCGAAGTCCTTCTTGACCGAACGTTTCGGTTCGATCTGCCAGGCGAAAAGCTCGAGGGCCTGGTTGTTGCCAAAAAGCGTCAACTGGTATCGCTGGGCAACCACGCCGGCATCTCCAATCTGGCGGCGTCTTTCCGTCGCACGAACGCTCGCTTCAACGGTGTAGTCCTTCATGTTTTTCGGCCCGAAGAAGGTTCGAGCGCGCTGGAAAGCCGGATTGTCGGATTTCTTGAGCAGGACGTTGCCGCCATCAAGTTCCTTGACGGCATATTTCGGGCTGGCATTGATCCAGTGGGCCGGGATTGCATCGACGGCGTAGGCGCTGAAATCCTCAGCCATCGGGGGCGGTGGAATGACGCGTACATTTGCCTGTCCGGTCACTCCGTCGACGGTCGCCTTGAGCAAACCCGCCTGAGCGCCGCCATCGATGGCGGGTGTGAACTGATTGCCGGCGATGGCCCCTTTGAGCCGTTCGAGCGACCATGCGGCTCCGGTCTCTTCGCGTATCAACCGTGCTTTATCGTCAAACAAACGAACGCGGAATTTCGTCGACTGGCCGGGTTGAATCAGGATGTCGGCCGGCACTACCTGAACTGCGGCGAGCTTCGCGCCCGCCGGCGCTGACTCGACTTTTTCAGGAACAGCCGGAAGCGCCGGTGTGCGCTTCTTGCCGATCGCATAGATATGTTTGGTCGAAACAAGATAGATACGCCCCCTCGAGACCGCTACCGAGGTCAGAATCTGTTCGTTCGATGCGATCAGCTCATCGCCCACTTCTGAAATGGTATCGACCTTATCGATAGGTTCCAGTTGATCCTCATCCAGAACTTCGCAGCCTGTCGGGCCTGGCTTGAGGATGAAGAATTTTCCGTTTTCAGTTCCGACATAGATCTTGCCGTCGGCCAGAACCGGAGAGGCTTTCTGAATGGTTCCCAGATTCTTTTCCCAGATCTTACTGCCGTTTCTCGCGTCGAAGGCGTAAAGATTTGCGCCGGTATCGAGATGATAGATCCGGCCATTATCGACGATCGGCGATGCCGTTCCAATCTGGTAATTGGTCACAACCCAGCGCGCATCTGAATTTTTCAACTTGCCTTTGGACCTTACGTCGAGAGCGGCGAGCATGCCCATCTCGCTCGTATCGAGATTCTCTTCCTGATGCGAGACGAAAGCCGTATCGCCGGAGACGACGACGCCTGAATTGACGCCGCGCTTGCTCATCGGGAAGCTCCACAGTGATTCGCCTGTGTTGACCTTCATCGCATGGACAGCCCCGTCGCCGGCGCCGGAGATCATGACGCGCATGCCGTCGACCGTCGTCGTCACAGGTGTCGAATAGGTTGTATCGTTGGGACGATCGCCGGGAGTGCTGATCCATACCGATTCACCGGTCCGCTTGTCGAATGCGTAGTAGCGATGCCGTCGGAGAGAGTTCACTCCCCAGCCTTCGGAAATCGTGCTGACGATTATCAGGTCGCCTTCGATGATCGGTGAGACGGTGCGGCCTCCGTGAGTCGTCCAGGCGCCGAACTCATCGGTCACGGAACGGCTCCAGATCAACTTGCCTTCGTTCGACAGGGCGACAAGTTCATTGCATGCTCCGAAAACATAAACATTGCCAGTCGTTGGATCTCCAACCGGCGACGACCAGGCGATTCGCCGCGGAGGGACGTCAGAAGAATAGACGTTGAATCGGTACTCCCAGATCACTTTCCCTGTTTCTGCATCGATGCACAGCACGCGCTCCTGCATTGTCGCGCCCTCTCCTGCTGTGTTGAACATAAAGACGCGATTGCCCATCACGATCGGCGCCGAACGCCCTCCATACGGTGCTTTCCAGAGCAGATTTTCACCACTCGGAGACCATTTTTCAGGCAATCCTTTTTCGGCCGAGATCCCATTTCTGTTCGGACCCCGCCAGTCAGCCCAGTCGCTGCCGCTTTTCGCACGCGCGGGGGACTGCGCTGAACTGCCTGAATGCGTATAGGTTACGTGCAAAACAACAAGAAAAATCGATACCAGCAACAGTTTTTTCATTGATACCTTCATTTTTACACCCGATTCACAGGTTGATTCATTTTGACCATCTTATTATCTATTATGCTGAAACTATAATTTGTTGGACGTGACAGTTCAAGCCAAGTTTCACGAAACCTGTCACAGAAAACCGACGTTTCTAAGTCTAACCAATGCAATCTTATAGATTTCCAGCACTTTGGAAATTGAAACAAATGAATGTAAAGACAGAAAAGCCTGTAACCGGGAAGGCATCAAATGAAGAGATTCGCCCAATTCGCCTTGAAGGTGACGACCGCGCATGTGTTAACTTATTTCGTCGTCGGAGCCGCAGCATATGCCTATCTGACGCATGAATTTTACGTCGGTCAGAATCCGATCTTCGCGACATTCATGCGGACAGAGGCCGAGCCAGTGTTGTGGGCACACGTTATGAGGTGGTTTCTACCAGGTCAGATTTTGAGGGGACTGCTGCTGGCAATTGCTCTCTATCCGTTTCTGCCGACGATCGAAGGTTGGCCTTTTGGTAAAAGATTGGGCAGTATAGCGGGGTTGTATCTGATAATCGGCTGCTGGGCGGCGGCGACAGCCTCTCCAGGGACGATCGAAGGCCTGATCTACCTGCGCCCCGAGATCACAAAGAGGGCGCATCTGCTGGTTCAGCCTGAGATCATTGTGCAGTCTGTTGGTATGGCTGCGCTCATCGCCTGGTGGCTGCCCCGTGGGAACCGCAAAGTGTAATTTCGAGGAGAAGACCAATGCGAATCCTGATGACTCTGCTTTTATTTTCAATTATCCCCCTGACCGGCGTTCAGGGTGAACAGACCACCCAAAAGGCCAAACCGACCGATCCGGCACTGAGCGAATCGATCCTCAATGCTGCCAAAAGGGGTGAACTGGAGGAAGTCAAATCCCTGCTGGCAAAGGGCGCCGACATCGACGCCAAAACCAGCTACAATCAGACGCCGCTCATGCTGGCCGCCGGAAAGGGACACCTCGAAGTGGTCCGACTGCTGATCGATTCCGGCGCAGACCTGAACGTTGTTGACACATTCTATAAATCCTTCACGGCGCTGATCGCCGCAGCGAACGGCGGTCATACCGAAATCGTCAAGCTCTTGCTCGATAAAGGCGCAAAAGGCCGGGAGCAGGTGATCTTCTCGGGCATTCAGGAAGGAAATTCCGCGATCATCAAAATCGCCCTGACCGGAGCGACGATTCCAAAACCGATTCTGGATCGCGGACTTGATTTCGCAAAGAATACCGGCAATGAAGAGATCATAGCTATGCTGGCTCAGGCGGGAGCAACTGCCGCTCCTCCGGCGGCATTAAAACCCGAGGTCAAAGTTGATCCCGAGACCCTCAAACGATATACCGGCACCTATCGAATATCCGACGAACGACAATACACATTCATCCTTCGAGACGGCAAATTGAGCGGATGGGACGTTCGGCAATACAGCTTCCCATTGACGGCCATCGGGACGAATGTCTTTCGCATCGGCGACAATGACGCAAGAACAGTCACCTTCAACGAAGAAAATGGACGCATAACCGGCATGACACTGACTCAGTCCGGAGCCACTCAGACCTATCAACGCGTGGAGGCTAGATGAGATTTTCCCGCAGGATGTCTTCCTTACTGTTTATCCTGACTGCGATCATGCTGGTTCCCTGCTCACAGGCAGTTGCCCAGAACTGGCCTTCATTCCGCGGCTCGAATGCGTCCGGAAACGGCGATGGCCAGAATCCACCGGCCAAATGGGACGCCGTGAAGGGTGAAAATGTCGCATGGAAAACGCCCATTCCAGGTCTTGCACATGCCAGCCCGGTGATCTGGGGCAATAAACTATTCGTAGTCTCGTCAGTCAGCAGCGCCGATCCGGGAAAGTTCCGCCACGGACTTTACGGAGATGTCGATTCAGACAAGGACCTTTCGAAGCATTCCTGGAAGATATTCTGCCTCGACAAGAAATCTGGAAAGATTCTCTGGGAAAGGACAGCCACGGAAGGCATTCCGAAGGTTAAACGTCACATCAAATCGACTCACGCCTCTCCGTCGCCAGCCACGGACGGAAAATACGTCGTGGCGTTCTTTGGCTCGGAAGGGCTCTTCTGTTATGACCTCGATGGCAGGCAGATCTGGAAGATCGACCTGGGAGTATTGGATTCGGGCTGGTTCTTCGATGCTGATTACCAGTGGGGCATGGCCAGCTCGCCGGTCATCCACAAGGGAATGGTCATCGTTCAGTGCGATGTCCAGAAAGGATCTTTCATCGCCGCATTCGATATCAAGACCGGAAAGCAGCTCTGGAAGACCATGCGCGACGAGATCCCGTCATGGGGGACCCCGACGATCTTTGAAAGCAAGGATCGGACGATGATTGTCACCAACGCCACAAGGCGCATCAGAGGCTATGATCCGACGACCGGCAAGGAGGTCTTCGAACTTTCAGGCAACTCTGAGGTCACGGTCGGCACACCGGTAACAGGACACGATATGGTCTTCGTCACGGCCGGGTATCCACCGATTCAACCGATCTATGCCATCAAGCCTTCTGCCAGCGGCGATATCTCGCTGGCAGAAGGCAGTGAGTCGAACAATCATATAGCTTGGAGCAAGAAACGCGGCGGAACCTACATGCCGACTCCGCTCGTCTATGGAGACTATCTCTATACATGTTCAAACAACGGCGTCCTGACCTGCTATCAGGCCAAAACAGGTGAGCGCGTCTACCAGCAGCGTGTCGCCGGGCAATCCAACGCATTTTCGGCATCACCCGTGGCGGCGGACGGCAAACTCTATTTCGCCGGCGAGGATGGTGACGTTTTCGTCATCAAAGCAGGGCCGACCTATGAACTGCTGGCGACCAATCCGGTCGGTGAGGTCATGATGGCGACGCCGGCTATTTCCGACGGCATGATCTTCATTCGAACCATCGGGCATGTTTACGGAATAGCTGAAAAATCGAAATAACTTTTTAAGAAAATCATCCACTAAGGAACACGAAGAGTCACAAAGAAACCACAAACAGGTAGTTTATTCATTTGGTATTCTCTTTGTGATTCTTCGTGTTCCTTAGTGGATGAAATTTCCTGAGCAAATGGAGGAAATGGATGAAAAGGTACGTTATCGGATTATTTTTACCGGTGCTGGTTTTCGGGATCTGGCTGGCGGGTGTCGATGTCGATCCGGCGGCCGGAGCAACATCAAACTGGCCGCAATGGCGGGGACCTGAAGGTTCTGGCGTTTCGGAGGAGAAGAATCTGCCGATCGAATGGAACGAGACGAAGAACGTAGTCTGGAAGACGGCTTTGCCGGGAAAGGGCTTTTCACAACCGAGCATCTGGGGCAACCGGGTTTTCCTGACGACAGACATTGAAGGTGGTCCCGCGCCCGAGAGTCATAAGCCTCCTGTGCACATGGTCGGCGGCCAGGTATTCAAGCATCCGGAGTGGGACGGCATCGACAAGATTCATACCTTTAAAACGATCTGTCTGGATCGCGACACCGGCAAAATAGTCTGGGAGAAGGTCTCGTACGAAGGCCCGACATTCGATTACCGCCATAAACGGGGCAACTATGCCGCTCCGACGCCGGCGACTGACGGCAAGTATGTCTACTCATATTTCGGCGCCGAAGGACTCTATTGTTACGATTTCAACGGCAAGCTGATATGGAAGAAGCATATCGACAACATCGCCACGCTTGGTATGGGCGTCGGAACTTCTCCTGTGCTGTACAACAGCATGCTCATACTGCAGGTCGATCAAACGGCTGCGACCGACAAATCATTCATCACTGCACTCGACAAGAAGACGGGCAAAGAGGTCTGGCGCGTCGCCCGGCCGATACAGGTCAGTTGGACGACACCGTTGCTGATCAAAACCCCGCAGCGCGATGAACTGGTCACAAGCGGTAACGAATTTCTGATTTCATACGACCCGGCGACAGGCAAGGAACTATGGCGAGCCTCTGGACTCAAGAGCCACGCGATCGCCACGCCTGTCGTCGGCCACGGCCTTGTCATCCTTTCATCCGGCTATCCATCGAAGGTGATCAAGGCAATCAAACTGGGTGGTTCGGGCAATCTGGACGGAACCGACAAAATCGCATGGCAATACAATAAGGGAACGTCCTATGTGCCGTCGCCAATACTCTACGGAGACTATCTCTACCTGATGAGCGATGCGGGAATTCTGACCTGCGTCAATCCAAAGACGGGCGAGATCGTATACGAGGGCGGACGGGTGCCGGTCGCGACCAAGTTTTACGGCGCCTCCCCGGTGGCTTTCGACGGCAAAATCCTGCTGACCAGCGATGACGGCGACACATATGTCATCAAGGCCGGCCCAAAGCACGAAGTGATGGGCAGCAACTCGCTCGGCGAGCCCGTTCGCACGTCGATCGCGATCGCCGACGGAAAGCTCTTTATCCGGGGCGACAAGCATCTCTACTGCATTGCCAATAAAGGTTAGTTTTATCCACAAAGTAACACAAAGAAAATTGGGGATTTTTGATTCCTTTGTGTCTGCTTCGTGTTCCTTCGCGAATGATTCTTTTGCTCTGAAAATGGTCTGTATTATCTCTGTGATCTCTGTGGCTCTGTGGTTTAATCTCACCACAGAGCCACAGAGATCACAGAGATAATGCAGGGCTTTTTCATCTTCGGTGGAGTGCCAAAGGCTCATGTTTAACTTTGTGAATGGAGATAATGGATGAAAAAGTTTATTTACAGTTTTGCGCTATTGGTTACAGGCTGCGGGATATGGCTCTATGCGGTCGAGGCCGCCCTGCCATCAAACTGGTCACAATGGCGCGGACCTGAAGGCAATGGCATCTCGACCGAAACCAACCTTCCGCTGGAGTGGGATACAAGCAAGAACATCTCGTGGAAAACACCGATTCCCGGGCGCGGTCATTCATCGCCTATCGTCTGGGGAGACAGGATCTTTCTGACAACCGATATCGAGGGTGATCAGGTCCCCGGAGCGAAAGCCGTCAAACACGTCATCGAGGGTCAGGATTTTCTGCACCCCGACAGCATCGGAGCCGACCGCAAACACACCTTCAAGGTGCTCAGCCTTGATCGTTCGAGCGGCCGTATCCTGTGGGAGAAGACGGCCTACGAAGGCACCGTCTATGATGATCGCCATCGCAAGGGCAGCTACGCCTCGCCAACGCCGGCCACCGACGGTAAAAACGTCTACGCCTGGTTCGGAGCCGAAGGCGACGGGCTCTATTGTTACGATTTCAGCGGCAAACTGCTCTGGAAAGCTCCTGTCGGCAAGATCGCCAGTGTCGGCATGGGGCCGGGAACCTCACCGGTGATCTTCGAGAACCTTGTCATCCTGCAGTGCGACGAGGACAACGGAGAAAAATCGTTTATCATTGCGATCGATGCGAAGACGGGGAAGGAAGCCTGGCGAACTCCGCGACCGGTACAGGCAAGCTGGGCGACTCCGATCATCATCCGCAATGGACAGAACGCCGAGATCATCACCAGTGGCAATGAATGGATAATCTCGTACAATCCGCGCGACGGAAAAGAGATCTGGAAGATGAAGGGGCACGGCAGCAACGCCATCCCGACGCCGCTCGCCGGGCACGGTATGGTCTTCGTCTACGCCGGCTTCCCCGTCAAGAAGGTCTTCGGCATCAAGCTCGGCGCTAAAGGCGACCTGACAGGCAGCGACAAGCTAGTCTGGCAATACGACAAGGGAACGGCTTATGTCCCGTCATCGATCCTCTACGGTGAGTATCTTTATCTCATGACCGATCGCGGAATCATGACCTGCCTCGATGCGAAGACGGGAAAACTGGTCTATGAAGGCGGTCGGATCCCCGTCCCCGCGACCTTCACCGCGTCACCTGTTGCATATGACGGAAAACTGCTGCTCACCAGCGAGGACGGTGATACTTACGTCATCAAAGCCGGCCCGAAACATGAAGTGCTCGCTACCAATACCGTCGGAGAGCCTGTTTATGCTTCACCCGCTATCTCCGACGGCATGATCTTCCTGCGAGGTGAAAAACATCTATACGCAGTAAAAAGTAGAAAGTAAAAAGTAGAAAGTAGAAAGGAAGAAGCATGTTATACAAAAATTATATGCGGTATCGAAAATCCCTATCTTTCCACTCTCTATCTTTCTACTTTCTACTTTCTACTTTCTACTTATTAACGTGTGAGGTTCGCGCACAAAACTGGCCGCAATGGCGAGGCCCTGACGGTCTGGGAGTATCGGATCTGAGGGATCTGCCGGTTGAATGGTCTGGCGAGACGAACATACGCTGGAAGACTGAACTGCCGGGGCGCGGCCATTCTTCGCCGATCATCTGGGGAAACAGAATATTTCTGACCTCCGCGATCGAAGGCGAGGTGGTCGAAGGCGCAAAACCTGTCGGGCATATTCGAAGTGGTCGCCCCTTCGTTCACCCGGACAGCGTGGCCGGAAACCGGCGACATACGCTTAAGGTGCTGTGCATCGATCGCGATTCAGGGAAGATACTCTGGGATGAGGTCGCCTTCGACGGAACGGTCCATGATGACCGTCATCGAAAGAACACGTTCGCATCCAGTACTCCGGTAACTGACGGAAAACATCTTTACGTCTTCTTCGAGGCCGAGGGGCTATATTGTTACGACTTCGACGGCAGACTGATCTGGAAGACCTCAGCCGGCAAGATCGCCAAGATGGGGCTCGGGCACGGTGTATCGCCAGTCCTGTACGAAGACCTGATATACCTGCAATGCGACCAGGAGGATGGAGGCAAGGACGTATCGTTCATATCCGCGCTGGATAAGAAGACAGGCAAAGAGGTCTGGCGCGCGTTGCGCGATCACCGGAAGACCTGGGCGACTCCACTGATCGTTAAACACAAGGACCGCGTCGAACTGATCGCCAGCGGAGCCGAAACGGTTATCTCCTATGATCCGCTTACCGGAAAGGAATTGTGGCGCTGCGACGGGGTCAAGGGACATGCCATTCCAAGCACGGTGACGGGTTTCGGCATGGTTTTCGTCTCCGCCGGATATCCGAGTAAACGCGCCCTGGGCATCAAACTCGGAGGAAGCGGTGATCTGACAGGCACTCCGAATGTCGTCTGGTCATTCGACAAAGGGACGGCCTACGTTCCGTCACCGATTCTGTATGGAGACTATCTTTATCTGGTATCCGACAAGGGCATTCTGACATGCATCAATGCCAGAACGGGAGAGATCGTCTATGAAGGTGGACGTGTTCCGGTTCCCGCGACTTTCACCGCTTCACCGGTCGCCTATGGCGGCAAGATACTGCTCACGAGCGAGGACGGAGACACTTTCGTCATCAAGGCGGGCCCACAGCACGAGGTGCTCAGAACAAACTCACTCGGAGAGCCCGTTTACGCATCTCCCGCAATCTCCGACGGCAGGATCTTCATCCGCGGAGACAAACATCTTTTCAGCATCGGCAAATGATGGATTCGACCATGAAAATCAAATTATTATTGATCATCGTTCTATTCGCTCTGACGACGGCGCTTGCCGGCCAAAAGCCGGATTTCAGCGGTGTCTGGGTACTCGATCCCAACAGGAGCTTCAACAACGGCCCCGGTTTCGAACAGACCATGACCATCTCAAATGAAACCGGCCGGATCATTCTGGAGGCGAAACAGAAAACGCCGCGCGGAGAAGTCACGATCAACGAAGAGTACCTGCTTGACGGCCAGGCGGTAGACTTCAAGCCAATGGGCGTCCCGCCCAACACGACCGCAAAACGCAAGTCATGGTGGATGCCGAACGATCGTGGGATACTGATCGAAGACGAATTCTTCGCCGAAGGCAAAACGATCCGTCAGGTCACACGCAAATGGCAACTGTCGGCCGACAGACAGACTCTGACAGTCGACATCTATATCGATGATCAGCGCGGGTCATTCGAGATCAAGCGCATTTATCACAGGCATTGAGATTTACTGATCGGATTTGCATCATCCAGGAATCTTCTCTATCATCCCTCCAACTTTTCGGTTGAAATTTCGATCGACTAATCATCACAGGTTCAAAGGAGAAAAAATCTCGTGAAGACGATACGTCCGCTTGTTTTCCGGCTGAGTTCCCAAAGTGTTGGTCGAGCGCTTGTCGTGGTTTGTTGCATGCTCACGGCAACTCCGGCGCAAAATCAGAATGCCGCGCCGCAGTCGCCGCCCAAACCGGCTGAGCTGAAGGTGCCGGCGGGCTTCAAAGTCACGGTTTTCGCTTCTGAAGTAACCAACGGCCGTCTCATGGCTGTCAGCCCAGATGGTGTGCTCTATGTTCCCCGCCAGTCAAAGGGCGATGTCGTTGCGCTGCCCGATCGCAATAAGGACGGGCGCGCGGATTCGATGGAGATCGTCGCAAGCGGCCTGAATCGTCCTCACAGCGTGGCATTTAATAAAGGCTATCTGTACATCGCGACCAACCCTGCGATTTTGCGGATGAAGTATTCGGGCGGCAAGGCACAGGGCGAGCCCGAGAAGGTGGTCGATCTGCCGGTCTCGACCACGTCGCACTGGACGCGGACGATCGCTTTCGGCAAAGACGGTAAAATGTATGTTTCGATCGGTTCGTCGTGCAATTCCTGTGAAGAAGAGGATGCCCGTCGGACGACGATCATGCAGTACAACGCCGACGGCAGCGGAGCCCGCACCTTCGCCGGAGGTCTGCGCAATGCAATCGGCTTCGACTGGGACCCGCGCACAAATACAATGTGGGCGACCGATATGGGTCAGGATGGACAGGGTGAGGATTTCCCACCCGACGAGATCAACAGGATCGAGCAGGGTAAGCATTACGGCTTCCCCTATTTTCTCGGCAACAATCAGCCGAACAGTGATCTCAAGGACGCAAAAAAGAGCATGAAATCTGAAGAGTGCGTCCCGCCGGCCTTTGCGCTGCAGTCGCATCTCTCTCCGATCGGACTGGCATTTTACAAGGGTCGCAAATTTCCAGAGCCCTGGCGCAGCTCGATGTATGTTGCCTTGCACGGATCGAGCCCGAGAGCGCGCAAGGAGAAGATTGGATACAATGTCGTGCGCGTGGTCATGCAGGGCGGCCGAATCACCGGGATCGAGGATTTCGTGACCGGTTTTGTTCAGGGCGATCAGGTCATGGGGCGCCCTGCCGGGCTGGTCACCGGAGCAGACGGAGCTTTTTACATTTCTGACGACAACAAGGGTTTCATCTATCGCGTGAGTTACGAAAAGTAAGCTGACGGCGGAGGATTCGTGCAAAGAAAGACTGCTTCGACCAGAAAAGTGTACGATGCGATCATTATCGGATCGGGCGCATCGGGGGGGATGGCCGCAAAAGAGTTGACCGAACGCGGCTTCGAGGTGCTGGTTCTCGAGGCCGGGCCGCCCATCGATCCGGCTCGCGATTTCGCGATGAACAAATTCGCCTACGAATCGATGTATCGCGGATTTGGTCCGACGGGATGGAAACAGCGCGAACAGTGGATGCAGGACACGGCCGGCGAGTTCAGCAAACATTTCTATATCAAAGACACCGAACATCCATACACGACCGATCCGGGCAAGCCTTTTCTATGGGTTCGCGCGCGCATCGTCGGCGGCAAGACGTTGCACTGGGGCCGGCTCTCCTGGCGATTTTCCGATCTGGATTTCAAGGCCGCCACACACGACGGATTCGATGTCGACTGGCCGATCGAATACAAGGAGATCGCGCCGTATTACGACAAAGCCGAGGAATGGATCGGCGTGAGCGGCAACAACGACGGGCTGTGGTGGCAGCCGGACGGAAAATTTCTGCCGCCGATACCGCTCACCTGCGGTGAAGTGCGGTTGCGTAACGGGTCTGAAAAACTGGGCATCAAGTTGATACAACCTCGCGTCGCAATGCTTACAGCCGTCAAGCCTCACCACGCCAGATACGGCCGCGCGCAATGTCATTACTGCGGCAGCTGCGGCAACGGATGTTCAGTCGGCGCAATGTTCAATTCACTTTCATCGACCCTGCCGGCAGCCGAGACCACTGGTCGCATGACGTTGCGCCCAAACTCGGTCGTCCGTCACATCATCACCGATACGAACACCGGCAAGGCGAAAGGTGTTGCCGTCGTCGACCGCGTGACATATCAGGAGATGGAGTTCTCCGGCAAGGTAGTCATCGTCGCCGCATCGACGCTTGAATCGACACGATTACTGCTCAACTCGAAATCGCGCCAACATCCGAACGGACTTGGCAACTCATCAGGCGTACTCGGCCATTACCTGGTCGATCATTTCGGCGGAACAGGAGCTTCCGGAGTCTTTCCTATGCTCGCCGGCCGCGACACCGTCAACGAAGACGGCAAGTCGTCAGGCATCTTCATCCCACGATTCAGAAATCTCGACAATGCGACTAAGCATTCGAAATTCCTGCGCGGTTATGGTTTCGAGGGCGGATCGGCAATCGGATCTTTCCCGGGCGGCGCTCGCTCCACTCCCGGTTTCGGTAGCGAATTCAAACGACAGGTGCGCCGCTGGTACGTGGCGCCCGTCGGGCTGACGACCCGCGCCAACATGCTTTCGCGCTTTGAAAATTATGCCGAGATCGATCCTGACGGAGTGGTCGACGCATGGGGCATCCCGGTGCTCAAGATCCACATCCAGCACTCGGACAATGAACGGGAGATGGGCAAGGATGCCGCAGAGATAGCCGAGGCGGTGCTCCGTGAAGCGGGCGCAATCAATATTCGCGTTTCGAATCAACTGACCTTGCCAGGCCGCATCATCCACGAACTCGGAACCGCGCGCATGGGCAGCGATCCGAAAACTTCGGTGCTCAACAAGTTCAATCAGGTCCACGACGTCAAAAATGTTTTCGTCACGGATGGCGCGGCTTTCGTCGGTGCGGCCAACCAGAACCCGACACTGACCATACTCGCGCTCACTATCAGAGCTTGCGAATACCTGACTGATGAAATGAAACGGGGAAATCTGTAGGATTGAATCGCTATGTTTACACAAAAAAGACAGGCTGCAGGCCAGAGAAAGCTGCATTCGATCTTCGTCACTCCGGCTGAGCGCTCGCTTGGCGGCATTATTGAAATCGGAAAGTCACGCTATGGATTCGATTTCTCGCCGCAGACCGTCGGATTGAAAGACCGCCGTCCGGTTCTGCAAGGGCGCGTCACCGTCACCTCTCCGGCCGGTCGAAAACGGACGATTGAAGGCGTCGAGGCCGCTCTGCTCTCATCGCAGGGCAGTATCACAGCGCCCCCGCCCGCACCGGATACACTCAAACAGGCCGCCCAACGCCTTGAAAGATCACTGCCGGCTACCGATTGGACCGACGAGACCAGTTCGGTCGCCGCTGTCTTTCTGAAATTATCCCCACTCGCTGGCAGATCACTCGGAGTCCCGCTGGATATGGGCGCAGTCCAGCTCAATGTCAGGTTCTACACCACAACCATGACCGAGCGTAACCTGCATTGGCTCTTTTCGAATCTGGTCTTCGCCACAATGAGCGACTCGCCGGACGAAAAGCTGGCCGGGGATTACATCTCCGAGATCAATCGTATGCTCAAGGCTTAGTCGATATGACGGGCAGCGGCGCCGTCGTCGAAGGAGTCGGTTTGCCGTCCACCGTCTGCGCTTCCATCAGTTCAATGCGCGTTCCATCAGGATCGAACAGATTCAACTGTCGCTTGCGGTTGACCCCCGTATTGATCTGCAATTGCCGTTCATAACCTTTACGATAAGGATTCGCCTCGAGCCGATCGCGCGCCTGCTCGATATCATCCACCTCGAGACAGATGTGATGCTGAGATCCGCGCCTGTCCTCCGGCGGCAGAGTGGAATAGAGCATGAATTCGACGTAATCCTCTCCATCCGGCAACCGCATGTTGATCCATGACACCGCCGAACTGTTCCTTCCCTGCCCCCGCCAGAACTCTTTCAAACCTAACACGCCGTCATAAAAGCTCATCGCCGCCGGCACGTCGCCGACGATGATTCCGACGTGCATGATGCGTTTCGAGATTCGCCGATCGCTCAGGTATTTTCCAGTTTCCCTTCGCGACCACCCCGCAGGCGTATACTCTGTTATCTCGACCTGATGCCCCTCAGGATCTCTGACCATAAAGCTCCGATTGCCGATGCGAACCGCGCTCACCTGCGCCGGCACCTTGACGCCGCGAGTCTCCAGATAATCGCGCATGCGCCCGGCATCATCGGTGTAAAACGAAATGTGATTCAACCGGTCGCGGCCAGGCTGCAACCCGTCAAACAACTCTATGTACTGGTTCTCATTCACCTTGATGAATGAGATCTGAGTCGTTCCGTCCGGCCTCTTCAATTGATACGGCTCATCGTATCCAAGAAAGTCGGTGTAGAAGCTCCTCGCCTTGTCCAGATCACTGACCCACAGCGCCATATGTGCCACTCCCTGCAATGCCGGTCGTTTCTGCACCGTGGCGCTCATTGGCAATATGAGTAGCAAGTAGAAAGTGAAAAGTAGAAAGTAAAAAATTGATTTTGAATGCCTCTTTTTCATAACTCGTTGAATTTTCATCATAATTATCTCGATTTAAATAAGTCTATTCTTTCTACTTTTTATTTCACCGCTCCATGCATTCCTGCGTGATATGAGCGTGTATCAATTCGGCGGCGCTTCCGCTCCAGAGGCAGAGGCATGACCCGGGAATGCGGCACCGTGCACAGGTATTCGCAGATCGCCCACAAATCCTCATCCGTCGTCATCCAGTCGATACGATCAAATCGCTTCAGGTTGACCGGCCTGGAAAATGCCCGCAGCGTCTTCTCGCCTTTCAAATTGTAGTAATGCTCGAAATAGGATATTGCAAGTTCGCGAATAGTGCGATAGACGGGTTCGCGGTAACGCAGCCCCGCGTAATTCGACTTGGCGATCGCGCCCCAGTGATCATGCTCCCGAAAAACAGCCAGCAGGTGGTCGTCGTCCCTGACTGCCTCAAGGTCGACGATCAGCGGATCGTGCCCGTGAAAACGTAAAGCTGCTGCGGCGAAGAACGCTCCTTCTGCGCAGTGACCGATCCTGTCACGCATTAACATTCGCGGTGACCTGCAACTTTCGCCATCAACTTCCTTGTTGTAATCGACCTCTTCATCAAGGTAACGCTGGATCTTCTCGGGAGTCGAAAGTTTTTTCAAAATCGATATTTCAGCTTTTTCAAACATCGATTACCTCGCCTCGTCATTTATCCTGACGACCTGATATCGCTGGTTGCGATAGAGAACGGGAAACGGCAGCTCTTTTTTACTCGAGACGACAGCGAACTGCGCGCGATATTTGCGTGAGATCCCGATCAACTGTTCAGCCGTCAATGCATCATACGCTTCATTGAGCAGATCGCGGTTATCGAATCCGCGGCCATCGGGCAGCCTGCCTCCGGCAAGGTCTTTCAATCGATCAAACCATTCCGCCATTTTTCGACCGCCATCCGGATTATTTTTGAAATCTGCGATCGTCGACCGTTCGGAGAGCGAGGTAAAGCCATTGCTACCCGGTGGAGTGATATAAACGGCGTCAACCTGTCCATTCGCCTTGACCCACTGGCAGACGCGCACCCAGGACGAGGTCTTGGCAGCGTACCTCGATATGCCCGGGTTAAATTCCCTGGCTTCGGTTCTGACCTGATATGTTCCCCACAGGATCGCGACAAGCACGATCGCAAAGCATGCGACTGAATACTTCGAGAATTTCATTCGCGCCTGCGCCCAGAGCAGCAAACTCAGAAATCCGATCACGGAGATGAGCGGGCTGAGCCTGATAAACTGGATGGTCGCCAGGCGATCATCACGCACCAGATAATAGTCGGCGAAATGGAGCAGGGCGTAAAAGCCCAGTGCCGTCGAGACCAGGGCAAAGACGCCCGCGGAATTCATCTGCCGCGCATCTTCATTCTTCATTCGGCGCCAGACGAAGATTTGCAGGGCGAGGTATCCTGCGACCCAGAGCGCAGCGACACCCGAGATAAGTTCGAAGTGGTGAGGGTGACGAAAGTCGATGTAGAAGGCAGGCGTGTATGGCCCGCTCGATCCGCCGGCAAGCCCGCTGCGCAATAAAGCCGCCAGATCGACCAACCCCGGAGCCGCCGCCAGCAGAAACAGCAAGGCGCTGATCGCTATCCCACGCAAGCCCAGACGTCGAGCTTTATAAAGGTAGACCGGCGCCAGCACTGCTCCGCATATCAGTCCGATCTGCAGGTGAAAAAGTGCGGCAAGGCCGGCCAGAAACGCCGCGCGAAGATACCGCTCCCGAATCATCTCAGCCAGCGTAAGCAGCACAAAGGCATGCGCAAAAGTCGGCGGCATAATCGCCGCATCACCGGCGAAATGATTGAGTTCGAGTCCCCTCCCCATCCATAAAAGATTTGTAGCCAGAGCAGCTCCAGCGGCCAGGTATCCAGGCAAAGTGATCCCCGCAACACTGCACAGCCTCCAGAGCGAGATGGCCAGCAACCCCATCCCCGCAATTCCCAGCAGGATCAATGCACCGTCTTCTCCAAGCACAAGAGTCAATCCAGCAATCAGATAACTGTATACCCTGTGATGATAAAGTCTCAGCTCGATGCTGAAATCACCAGGCAGATATGCCGGATCTAGCAGCCTGCGAACGACGGGCAACTGTCCGAAATGGTTCGAAGCTCCGACACTGATGCCTCCATTGAAGGAGACGATCGCCACTGTCACAAGCATGATGGCAATCGCTATCGACAAAAGTGAAAAAGCCCGGGCAACCTTGTCTTTTTTCTGATCAAAGCCGAACATCATTATTAAATTATTCCTTGATGATAGAATTCACAGTCCAATTCTGACAAAGATACGTTAAAAGACGGAAAGAGAAAACCCATGGCGGAAACCGGAAATACTGAGTGGAAAGTCGCTAAAAATGATGAGGGTCTGCGGCTTGATAAATGGCTTGCTACGCCCGAACGGCTTGGGTCGCGATCGCGCGCGCTGACGGCTCTGGCAAAGGGCAAAATCTTCATCAACCAGGCCGAACAGACATCGGCTGATGCGGGACGGAAATTATCAGCCGGTGAAACCGTCCGCGTGTGGATGGATCGCCCGGGCAGTTCACAACGTCGATATTCCGAACGCCGCTCCTCAGGCCTGCATATCATTTACGAAGATTCATCGCTGCTGGTGGTCGATAAACAGGCCGGCCTGCTGAGTGTTCCACTGCCGGCAAAACCCGAAGAACCCTCGCTCATCGATCAGGTCAAACATCATCTCAGATCGCAGCAAAAGAAGGCGGCATTTGTCGTTCACCGGATCGACCGGGACACGTCAGGGCTTGTCGTCGTTGCCAAGACCTCCGAAGCACAAAGACGCCTCAAAGAACAGTTTGAACGTCGCGAACCTCAGCGGATCTATCTCGCAGTAGTCCAGGGCCAGCCCCAGCCCGATTCCGGCACCTGGCGTGACCTCCTGGTCTGGGACAAGGAAGAGCTGCAGCAGCGAACAATCAAAAAAAGATCAGAGCGGGAAGATGCGAAAGAAGCGATCAGTCATTATCGTGTCATCGAGAAATTTGCCGAAAACTCTCTCATCGAGGTTCGGCTTGAAACGGGTAAGCGAAATCAGATCCGCATGCAGGCTTCCCTGCACGGCCATCCTGTCGTTGGGGAAAGGATTTATATCGATAAGCCAGTCAAACGATCGGAGCAGAAGATAGAGAGACAGGCATTGCATGCCTGGCGCTTGAGGTTCAGGCATCCGATTGAACAGCGCCCGATGGATTTCACAGTCGATCCACCACAGGATTTTCAGTCGCTGGTCGAAATGTGCAGGAAATAATCTTCCTGTCACTATACTTTTTTATACACAGTTGCAATTACCAGAATAATGAACCCAATCGCGAGCAATGGGAATGCGTATGGAGAAATGTTTGGAATATGTATCAGATACGATAAGATCCCGATTCCTCCGATTATCAGAGCTATCAACCAAACTACCTGTGTCGGGGCATTGAGTGTCATCTATAACTCCTTTTTCTGATTGGTTATCTTACGTCGTGTATACGCCGATTTCCGGCATATGGCAACTGGAAACTATTACGGTATTGTGCCCAAGCGACGCATGACCTGACGGGCCACATCACGTCCCATCCAGTCAAGGTAGACCTGGGCCCATGATGCGCCGGCTGGAGGCATTGGAGTCCCGTTGTTGGGCTGGACAGGATAACCCATGCCGGCTCCGAGAACCTTCGCCGTTTTCGGTTCGAAGAGCGTATATCTGACTTCGACGCCGATCCGCGAAGTACCCAGACGATCGAGTTCCAGATCCATCAGCAGGACATATGTATTTTCATCGTCCTTGGCCAGTTTGATCGCATCGGAGCGATTCTGATTGCTATCCTCACGCAGGTCGAACGACTTCATCCCTGAGCGCATTTCGCTGAGGCATCCGCGACGGGCGGCGTCCGCGTAATAGATCGGGATTGAAATATCGGGCATCGAGGTCAGGATCATGAGCGTACGCTGAGGCGCCTTCTCTTCCTCTTTTTCGGGCTCGGCCTGGGGTTCCGGCTGAACGCGCGCTTCCGGCTGATTGACGCCCTGAACCGGGGGCTGTGGTGGTGTTTTCTTCTGCTTGCGCCCCGACTGCCCCATCGCCATCGATACCAGCATGAGCAGACAAACAGCGCTGACGTATAAGATCTTCATCCTGGGCTGCATGATTCGACCTCCTGTGGGTGAGTATAAAGTAGAAAGTATAAAGTAGAAAGTTGGTATTGAATACTTTGTAAGAAAGCAACGCCAAGGGGGCCAAGAAAGTTAAAGGAAAATTGTGACCATCATATTTGATTGTGCAATCGGCGAAATGAAAACTTCAGCGAATCATCACTCCTTATAATCTCTTGGCCATCTTGGCGGCTTGGCGTTTAAATCTTACTTGGCCAACTTGGCGTTGAAAATCTTAAAAAACTTATCTTACAAAGTATTCAACAACAATAACAAAATCCTTTCTACTTTCTACTTTATACTTTCTACTTTATTATGCCGTCGCTCAATTATGAATATACAAACACCCGCCACAGTCACTCCTGTTCAGGCAACACGGCCGCTCGTGCTGGCGCTGGATGTCGGCACATCATCGGTTCGCGCAGTTCTCTATGATTCGTCAGGCCGTATGATCGAGGGGGTCGAAGGCCGGACGCAATACAGAATGACGGCGACCAGCGACGGAGGAGTGCAGATCGAACCGGATCTGCTGGTCGAGATAATCTGCGGGTCGATCGACGAATGCCTGCTTCAGGCCGCTGCGGTTCTGCCAGATCTGAATGATGCGATCTGCAGTGTCGGGTATAGCAATTTCTGGCACGCCATGATGGGAATCGACCAGCATGGCCAGGCGATCACCCCGCTCTATAACTGGAACGACACGCGCAGCGCCACGGATGCCAAAACGCTGGCAGAGCTCTTCGGCGCCCAGTGGATTCACCAGCGGACAGGCGTCGTTCCTCATGCCAGTTATTATCCGGCAAAACTTCTGTGGCTGAGACGGACGCAGCCGGCAATGTTTCACGAGGTGAGGCGCTGGATATCGATCGGCGAATACTTATATTCGATTATCTTCGGACGGCTCGAATGCGGGATCTCAATGGCATCCGGGACCGGGCTGTTCAATCCGAACCTCAACTGTTGGGATGAAGAGATTCTGGCGGCACTGGATCTCGAGACTCATCACGTTTCTCCGCTGGCGGTTGACGACAGCGGTTTCAGCGGGATGAACCGAATGTTCATTGAGCGCTGGCCGGCGCTCAAACACGCCCGCTGGCTGCCGGCGGCCGGCGATGGAGCCTGCAGCAACATTGGGTCGGGATGTTTCACACGGGAACTGATCGCGATCAATATCGGAACCTCCGGAGCGATGCGCGTCTGCTGGCCGGCGCTGGAGGTCAGCATCCCCGAAGGACTTTGGTGTTATCGAGCCAACAGCCATTACGCGCTGATCGGTGGAGCCCTCTCGAATGGAGGCGATGTCTATGCATGGTGCAAGCGAACGCTCCGGGCCGGCGATGAGGGATACGGTGATGAGGAGGAGATTGAACGGCAACTGGCCGGAATGGAAGCGGATCACCACGGGCTGACGGTGCTTCCTTTCTTTTCGGGCGAAAGGAGCACAGGATGGCATGATTTCGCGCGTGCTTCGATCATCGGCATAAGTCTCAGCACTGGACCGCTCGACGTCATGCGAGCCTCGCTCGAAGCCGTCTGTTATCGTTTTGCCGCAATTTACAGCCGACTTCAGACAGAGTTATCCGACCGGACGCGGATCATCGCTTCGGGCGGAGCGATTGTCAATTCACGATTCTGGACACAGATGATGGCCGATGTGATCGGAGTCCCTGTCTCGGCTTCCGCCGTTCCTGAAGCCTCAAGTCGCGGCGCGGCAATGCTCGCCCTCGAAGCTTTCGGTCAGGTCGAATTTTTCCATGAACTGGAGACTCCGCTCGGTGAAGTCTATGAGCCAAACCTGGACAATCACAAGGTCTATCTCGGAGCCCGCGCGCGCCAGGACAAATTTTATGATTTATTGATTGCGAACGAAGGCGATCTACATTAGCCTTAATCGGACTGATCAATTCAGGGAAAGAGGAGCGTATGAATCCATTAATTGAATTGCAAAAACTGGGGCAGAGTATCTGGTACGACAACATCCGTCGGAGCATGCTCGAAACCGGCGAGCTGGCCGGTTACATCAATCATGATGACTTGCGCGGAGTGACGTCGAATCCGACAATCTTCGAGAAAGCGATCGCCGGAAGCAACGATTACAACGCAGCGATGCAGAAGCTGATCGGAGAGGGTAAAGGCGTGGTCGAGACCTTCGAGGCACTGGCGATCGAGGATATTCAACGCGCCGCCGATCTGTTCAAACCGGTATATGAGAGGACCGGCAGGAAAGACGGTTATGTCAGCCTCGAGGTTTCACCGCTGCTTGCGAACGACACGGAAGGCACGATCGCCGATGCTAAGCGACTTTGGGCCGCGCTCAACCGGCCGAATGCGATGATCAAGATTCCTGCGACTCCGGCCGGAATTCCGGCCATTCAGGCTTCGATCGCCGCCGGAATCAACATCAACGTGACGATGATCTTCGCGCTCGAAAACTACGAACAGGTTGCCGAAGCATTCATCAGCGGGCTCGAAGAACGCGAGGCCGCTGGCCTGCCGATCGACCATGTTGCCTCGGTCGCAAGCGTCTTCGTCAGTCGCATCGATTCAGCCGTTGACAAACAACTAGAGGCCAAAATCGCCGATACGACCGATGAATTGCAGAAAAAGAGACTCTCATTGCTGCTCGGCCGTGTCGCCATCGCCAATGCGAAACTCCAGTACCAGCGGTTCAGAGAGATATTTTCGACTGAGCGTTTCGCACGGCTGAAATCCAAGGGGGCACAGGTGCAGCGCCCGCTCTGGGCAAGCACGAGCACAAAAAACCCCGCCTACCGCGATGTCATGTACGCTGAAGCGCTGATTGGACCTGACACCGTCAATACGCTGCCACCGGCAACATTCGACGCGTTTCGGGATCACGGCCAGGTCTCCTTGAGCCTCGAGGCCGGAACCGATGAAGCGAAGACCCAGCTGGCCACTCTGGACGCTGCCGGCATCGATCTCGGTGCGGTTTGCCAAAAGCTGCAGGACGATGGCGTCAAGGCTTTCGCCGATTCATTCGAAAGCCTGCTCGCAAGCATCACTTCTAAACAGGCGGCGCTCACATCCGGCACGGCGGACTGATTCAACGATGTCTCAGCCTGTTATCGAAGTCTATTCCGATGCTGATGAAATCGCCCGTCAAGCCGCGAGTCTGTTTTCCGGTCTTGCAACCCGGTCCTGCCAGTTGAGCGGGCGCTTCACAATTGCCCTATCCGGAGGATCGACGCCGCGACGGCTCTTCTCTGCCCTCGCGACAACCCCATATGTGGAATCGATTCCCTGGAAGAATATTTTTTTCTTCTGGGGAGACGAGCGCTGCGTGGCACCCGACCATCCGGAGAGCAACTACCGAATGGCTTATCAAACCCTGCTGACAAAGGTTCCGGTCCCGTCCGGCAATATCTTTCGCATTCCGGCCGAAGACCACGACCCGCACCGGGCAGCTAAAAATTATTCTGACGCTATTCGCGATTTCTTCGCGCCCTCCCCGCCACGCTTCGACCTTGTCTTTCTCGGCATGGGAGCCGACGGGCACACCGCTTCCCTCTTTCCAGGTACTGATGCTCTGAGAGTCAACGACCGCATCGCAGTCGCAAACTATGTCGAAAAATTCAATGCCTGGCGAATCACACTGACCGCAGCCACGATCAATGACGCGCACTACATCGTTTTTCTGGTGACCGGAGAGGACAAGGCCGAACCGCTGAAAAATGTGATTGAAGGCGATAAACTGCCGGATATTTATCCCAGCCAGTTGATCTTGCCGACGGATGGCACGCTGCACTGGATGGTCGATCGCGCGGCTGCCCGATTGATTACAATCAGAACCTGAGCGTCACCAAACGCCTGTTTAATCATGAAAAAAGGGGAATGATCATAATGATCACTCCCCTTTTGAATTAGGCTCTCCCCGCCCGTTAAGACGGGAAAATCGATAGATTTAGAAAGTGTAACGCAGGCCCATTGTGATGCGACGGTTGCCACCGTTGGTCGCCCACTGGTTGAGGAAGTTGGCGCCGGCATTGACGAATGAGTTCGGCGTGCCGAAGTTGCGCGTATTGGTTGCGTTATAGAGTTCAGCACGGAACTGCAGCTGATGACCTTCGCGAATCTTCGTGTTCTTGATGATCCCGAAATCGATGTTCTGAATACCGTCGCCTCGCAGGATGTTGCGACCGGCATTGCCAACCCGAACACCCGTCGCCGGCAGCGGCGAGAAGAGTCCCGCGCCTCCGGCTCCCAGAAGCTCGATGATCGTCATACTCGAAACATCAAGAGTTGTATTCAGGTTAGGTCGAATCGCGTTGCCGACCAGGGCGTCGATGCCCTGCAGCGCGCCGGTGGGATCGGCGCCGTTGAGCACCGTGAACGGCGTACCGCTCTGGAGAGTGAAGAAGGCATTCGCCTGCCAGCCACCCAGAACATGGCCGACGACTCCCTGCTGCTCACGATAGAACGGGAACTCGTAAACGACATTTCCGGTGATGCGGTGCGGACGATCGTAGCTCGAACGCGCGCGATCTGAATTGCGATCGAACGAGTCCTGCGGAACGGCAACCTCACCCTGGGGTTGCGGGTTGAAGATCTCCGAAGCGTTGTCGATAAAGGTGCTCCAGGTATAGTGGAGTCCCATGCTGAAGTTCCTGCTCAGGCGCTTGTCGAGACTGACCTGCATGGAATGGTAGATCGACGAGCCCGCATTGGCGCGCTCGCGGATCACACCGCGGGTCGGATCGACTCGGACGAGCGGATCGGTCCGGCTGTTGCGCGGCTGCGCAGGGTTGCCATCGACAGTCATGAAGAGCGCCGTTCCCTTTGTTCCGACATAACCGACACGCATGACCCAGTCCTTGGCCAGCTCGCGCTGAACTTCGAGACTGAACTGATCGGCATATGGCGAACGGAAATCCTCTGAAACGATCGTTCGGGTGATGAGCGATGGGTTACCGGTGAAAGTCGCATTCTGCAGGCTTGTGAAAGCATTCGTGAGCGCCGGATTGAGCGCCGCCACGAAGGGGAACGCGCTGGCGATGTTCAGGTTTATGTTGATGAACCCGTAATCGTTGGTGCGCGAATATCCGCCGCGGACGACCGTTTTATCGCCGCCGGTCAGCAACCCGATAATGCCATCATTGCTGAAACCAGGATTCCAGTTGAATCCGAATCGCGGCTGAAAGTTGTTTAGGTCGCGTTTCGGCACCGGAGTGAAGGCAAAGCGCTGATCATTGCCATTCGCTGCGAGAATGCTCTCGTTGACCGGCACGAGCGAGGCAATCGAATTACCCGGTATTTCATAACGCAGGCCGAACGTGAGCGTCAGGTTTTGCCTGACACGCCATTCATCCTGAGCATAGAAGAAATTGTCATACCAGTTGTAATACTGGATCTCCTCGCCGCCCTGGACCGGTTTGTTGACCGCCGAAGCGATAGCCCGGTCGCCGACAAAGTCGTTGAGCGTCGAATAGAGCAGTCGGCCGCGGATCGTCGGCAGGAAGAAACTCTTGACCTGCACGCGACGAAGGTCGAGACCGAATTTCATGGCATGGCTTCCGCGCGTGTAAGACAGATTGTCGATAATCTGATAGGTATTGTTGAAGCGGAACTGCGGCAGGTTGACCGCCAGTCCGATCGCCGTACGGGACGCAGCTGCGTTGAAGCCTACCAGGCCGAGTTCGTTGATCTCGATCGAGGGGATCGATTCAGACGAAGGATCCTCGGCATTCGTCACTGTTCCCAACCGCTGGTATGCAACGCGGGCTTCATTGACCAGTCGATCCGAAATTATGCTGGTGAAGCCGATATTGGCCGACTGAGTTCGAGCGGTGTTGACCGTCGCCAGTCCTTTCGGCGTCGCCTGTCCGCTGCCGCCATTGAAGGCATCGCTGAAGAAGAAACGGCCGTTGATGCTGTGCTTCTCGTTGAAACGATGATCAACGCGCGTCGACCATTGATGGCTGTTGAATAAGATTGAATTCGAACCGGTCAGCGATCCGAGAGGCACCGTAAAAGTCTGGTTGTTCAATGTGAAGGAGGCAGTCTGACCATTTGCGGTCTGTGCAACCGGCAGGAACTGCAACAAAGCTGCTACCTGTGGCAGGCTGCCGGCCTGAGTCTGCAGGATCTGACGTCCGGCATCCGTCGGCGCACCGTTGATCGTAAATCCCGCGCCAAGCTGACGATCGGTCCAGCGCTGATATGACCCGAAGAAGAAGGTCTTATCCTTCACGATCGGACCGCCCATTGTTCCGCCGAACTGATTTTCATTACGACGCGGAGCCTCCGTAAATCCAGCCCTCTTCTCGAGGTTGCTCAGCGCATTGAAGACTTCGTTGTTATTAAACCAGAAACCGGAACCGTGGAAGCCGTTGGAACCCGACTTGGTCACGATGTTGACCACCGAACCGGCAGCGCGCCCGTACTCGGCAGCGAACTGGTTGGTCACCAGACGCAACTCCTGGACGACATCAGGATTGTTGATCGGCTGCTGCGAACCGGTCACACTGGGATCGTTGCTGTCCTGTCCATCGAGCATGAAATTGTTCGAACGCAGGCGCATGCCATTGACTGAAAAGTTCACACCACCCGCGGCAAATCCCGTCTGACCGCTGCCCAGCTGGCTCACACCAGCTGCCGACAATGCGATGTTCAGAACATTGCGGTTAGGGGCCAGCGGAAGCTCCGAGAGCCGCTTCGAGTCGAATCGTGTACTGACTTCGGCATTGCTCACATTGAGCAGCGACGCATTCTCTTCGACCGTCACGACCTCCTGCAAACTGCTCGGCTTGAGCTGAATGTTGACGACCGCATCCTGATTAAGCAGTAACTGCACCCCGGTTCGAACGTACTTCGAGAAACCCGAGGCCTCTGTCGTCACTTCATAATTGCCGATCGACAGGTTCGGAAATCGATATCGCCCTTCACTGTCGGTCGTCGTCGTGCGCGATTCATTCGTGCCGACATTTCGAACCATGACTGTCGCATTCGCGATCACCGCCTGATTTTCGTCGCTGACATTGCCGGATATCGTGCCCGACGTTGCCTGGGCATTCGCCTGCACTCCTGTTCCGCCAATCAGCAACACCATCATCGCAATTAACCTGATTGTCCTGTTCACCATTATTGTTTCCCTCCTGTGGGGATTTTTCTTCTCTTCACGGCCCTCTGACAAAACGCATCGAACTCGATGACATCTGTGGAATACAAGCGCACGAATCCGACCCCAGCGGCATCGCTTCGCCACAGGGCGTGAAGATGTTATTTTCCACTTGTTTGGCTCTGCCGAATCGATTCACTTCTTTTCGGCACTCTCATCTCAAGCAAATACCATTCCTCTTCCATTCCTCTTAATTCGACTTTATAAGTACAACAATTTCACAATTTGCCAGACAATTGTCTGAATAATCGATCTCTCGTTATGCATGATTTCGTATGACTGTTCAGATTTTCGTATTACCAGAATTGGACAAGGCTAATTTTCAAATTTCCTGGATAGTAATCACAAATTCGCTATAACAGCTGTCAATATTGCGTTTTGGAAGATTGTAATTGTTTAATGGCGAGGTAAAAAGGAAGGGAAACCAGAATAGAAATGTGGACAAAGATCAAAAAAGTAGTAGTAGAAAGTAGAAAGTAGAAAGAAATACTTCACGGAGGTGGTATGCTACTTTTCTACTTTCTACTTTCTACTTTTTACTATGCTTTTATCCGATCATTCGCCCGATCCCACCAGAGCGGTTTTTTGAGTTTGGCGGATGAATTGATGAGATGAGCGACTGCGGCAGCGCGATGACCCGCGAAGACGTCTTCGACCGGTTGTTTGCGATCCTTGATGGCCTTCTGGAAGTTTTCGAAATGGAGCGTTGTCGAATCGGGGCCGACACCTGACCAGCGTTCTTCTCCGTCGATGACCTTCGGATCCCAGCGATTCGGCATCTCGGTAGCTATGACCCTGGGATCCTTGTAGTAGGCCTTCTGCAGGTTGCTTGGCCACGAATCGACAATCCAGCCGTGGTCTTCTTCCTTGACCTCAGGCGTAAAGATCAGATTGCGGCCGATCGTCAGGGTGCCGTCGGTGCCGAGAATCTGGAGGCCACGTTCACCGCTCGATTCGTTATTGAATGATCCGCTCAGATTGACTGTGAAACCTTCCGGGTACTGATGATGGCGTCAAGAGTGTCGGGCACATCGCGCGATCCCTTCCAGCGATAGAGCGATCCGGCTGCGGTGACCATTTCGGGCGCCTGGGCTCCCATGACGTAGTGGATGGTCGTCATAACGTGAACGAAGAGATCGGTCGCCATACCGCCTGAATAGTCTTCATAACAGCGCCAGCGGAAAAATCTTTCAAGACTGTATGGGTGTTTCTTCGCTGGTCCCTGGAACATGTCCCAATTGACCGTTTGTGGATTGGCATCGGGAGGAATCGGGTAGATCCAGGCGCCGCCAGCCGAATTGCGGTTGACGGTGGCACGAATCATCGTGATCTGGCCGAGGCGACCTGAGGCGATTATCTCTCTGGCCTTGATCTGCAAGGGCAAGCTGATGTTCTGGCTTCCGACCTGCAGTATCCGCCCTGTCTTTTTGACTGCCTTGATAATCTCGATCCCTTCATCGACGGTGTAGGTCAGGGGTTTTTCGATGTAGACGTCTTTTCCGGCCTCGAGCGCGGCAATGGCGTGATCCTTGTGCCAGTGATCGGGTGTGCCGATGTAGACCGCATCGATTCCGGGGGCGGCCAGCAATTCCCTGTGATCCCTGAAGACTTTGGCTTTACCGCCTGTTCGCTCCTGTGCGCGTTCGATGCGTCCGGTATAGGCATCGCACATCGCGACCACTTCGAATCCCGGCATCCTCAGCACATTGTTCATGACCTGGTGCGCGCGCGCTCCGACGCCTATGAACCCGATCGTGATACGCCCATTCGGACTGTCTTCCCGATCATAGTCGATGGTCGAGGCCATAGCGTTATTTCGCATTCCCAGCGCCATTCCAGCGCCCGCACTGGTAACGGCGCTCTTCTTGATAAAGTCCCGGCGATTGATTTTTCCTGCCATACTGAACCCTTTCTTTCCGATTGTGTTTTATCGCTTTTGCCTGAAATTCGTCAGAGGTTAATGCCGATCATGCTAACGCGACTGCCCGGATTCGGCAACCGCAAGCGGATTCCGGTCTTCATTTGTATCAGGTTTCAAACCAGGCGCCTTGGAGCCGGTGACGAGGCGGATTCGATCTCAGGCATTTCGGCGAGGCGTTCGATCAGCGCATGTGCGTCGGCCGAATCATCCAGAAAGACGTAACACAACCGCCTGAGGGCTTCGACTGTGGAATCAGGCTTGAGCTGAGCCGCCTGCTCGATGTGTTCCCAGGATCCGATCTCGGCCAGCAGTTCGTCGAGACGTGAAGTTGACACGCCGGATCGACAGGCAAAGGTGATGACTCGTCTGCTCATTTATGATGTCAGAAGTTTGAGCAGGTCAAGTCTTCCTGCCCCGTAATCCGGGTGAAAGGTCTTTTTCTTCATGCTCTTCACCCTGTATGCGGTCGATTTTAACCTGGCGTTGACATTGGCCGGACTCATCTTGCCGCGATTGGCGATGAGCAGCGCAGCAGCGGCGGCGACGTGCGGCGTAGCCATCGAAGTCCCGTCCCAGGCATCGTAATCTGTCTCGCGTCGCAGAGGCTTGCCCTCTCGCGGCCAACCGTCCGAGCCGCGTTCGGCACGAAATCCGAACTGCCCCGGATTCTGAGGCAGCGTCGACCAGATGCCCACGCCCGGCGCGCTGATCGAAATGTGATTTCCGCGATTCGAGAAACTCGCAACTTTGTCATCGATTTTTGTTGCACCCACTGCGATCACTCCCGGAATGGCCGCCGGATAGGAGGTCGGGCTGCCATATTCCCTTTCGTTGCCCATGGCTGCAACGACCGTCGTTCCGCCGGCGATCAGATTGGCGAAGAGCGAGCTTTCAAATGCGTCGGGGGCTCCGCCGCCGCCGATGCTCAGGTTGACCACATCAACCTGCTGCTCGATGCAATCAGCCAGCGCGCGAAAATACATGATCGGATCGACGAAATATGCATAACCGCTCCGCATCGAGATGTAGTCGGCAACATCGTCGAAAATCTTCCAGATCCTGAGGTCGCAATTGCAGACCCCATTGATTCCAAGGTTGTTGTTGATCTTCGCAGCGATCGTGCCCGCAACGTGTGTGCCGTGTCCGATGATGTCCTTGTCGCCGGAAGGCCGGCTCAAGTCGAGGTTGGCGAATGAGTAGCTCTTAATCTGCCCCTTCAAATCAGGATGATCGACATCGATTCCGGTATCGAGCACAGCAACCTTGATGCCGATTGCATCCTTGATCCCACGCCTCGATCGTACATCCTGCCATTTGATCTTCTTCAGATTCCACATCTGCGAGAGGTTTGGAGCATTGGCGGCGATTGTCATCTCTTTACCGGGCCTGCTCTTTTTCGCAGCCATAACGTAACGCCTGGCGACCCTTGATACGAACTCGACGTTCGGATCCCTCGCCAGAGCCATCCGCAAATCATCGACGTGGTTGTCCTCGATCATCTCGATGACATTGACGCCTGATGCGAGCCCCGGAGCCTCCCGATCCGCTTCGCTGAGCGAGGTCGCCATGGTGGCCATGGCGCGCATTCCGCCGCGCATCTGCTTCGGAGCGGCCGTCCTTGATACCGGAGTCACTCGCTTGATCATTCCTCCGCGCTCATAAAATTCGAGCGCCGATATGCCGGCCGACGGCTCGGACCGGTCCGCTGACACTCCTCTTACTCCACGACGAGGAGCCGCCAGCTGAGGCTGCGCCGATGGCATCATTTTCACTATCAAAAGGTTCTCGTGATATTCAGGTAAATCCTCGACTGAGATGAAATGCTGCATGGTTTTGTCCTTTTTCAGCGGGGTTTGATTTCGCGGCCGTTGACGACAGGGGAGGTCTGGACAGCTTCTTTCAATTTGCTGATCACGTCCTTGCTGAGATGATCGTAATCGGCCTTGATGGTGAACCCGGCGGCATTGCAATGACCGCCGCCGCCGAACTGTTCGGCGACGCGGGCGACATTGACGCGATTTTTCGAGCGCAGGCTGATGCGGTAGGTGGAATCCTGTAATTCGCGGAAGAAGGCGACAGCTTCGACATCGCCAACCGTTAAGGGGTAGTTGATGACGCCATCTGAATCGTCTTCATTCGCTCCAGATTCTGTCATCGCCTTCCTGGTCATGGTAATCCAGGCGATACGGCCGGATTCATCGCGCTGGAGGGTCGAAAGAACAGTCCCGATCAGCAGGATTTTGGCATATGGATAACTGTAGAAGATTGCCTGGGAGAGTTTCGCCGGTTGGGCCCCGTGTTTGACCAGTTCACTCGCGATCTTGAACGTCCGTTCGGTGGTGTTTGAAAAATGGAATGAACCGGTATCGGTTAAAAGCGCGGCATAAACGCAGCTTGCGATCTCAGGGGTAATGCGTGAACCGATCGCCTTGGCCAGATTGTAGATCATTTCGCCGACGGCAGCGGCCGTTGAATCGATCCAGTTCAAATCGCCGAAGAGGGCAGTTGTTGAATGGTGATCGATATTGACGACGAATTGTTCATTCAGGCTGGGCAGACCGGGCCGTGTGACATCGCTGCATTCGATGACAAAGACCGCATCGTATTCGCGATCGATATCCGGGACGACCCTGACCAGCTCGCTGCCAGGCAGTTTCGAATAGGCCAGCGGCACGTGATCACACATGATCACCTCGGCATCCTTTTTAAGACCTCGCAAAATCCAACAGAGTGCAAGGGAGGAACCGAGACTGTCGCCATCCGGCCGGATATGTGAAGTGATGGCAAACCGCTCGTGCTTCTCGATCAGCTCAATGACTTGGCCTAACATAATTTGATTTCAAAACCATGAATCGTTGATGCCGTTTGAGGGGGCAGCGGAAGGGGAATCCGCCAGCGGCTAACCATGGTCATTCAGGTAGCTCCTTTTTAATCTCATCTATCAGCTGCATCATTCTGTCGCCGTACTCAACCGTATCATCAAATGTGAAGAGCAATTCCGGCGTATGACGCAGTCGAATTCGAGCGCCCACCTGGCGTCGAATGAACGGGGTGGCTCCTGCGAGCGCCTGCAGCGTTCGTATCTTTTCTTCCTGGGGCCCGTAGATACTGACATAAACCCTGGCATGCCTGAGATCCGGGCTGACCTCGACACGGGTGACAGTCGCAAAACCGACCCGCGGATCGCGCACATCCTGTGCGATGATCGTGCTGATCTCGTTCTTCAACTCCTCGGCCAGCCTCTGCGAACGGTAATTCATGAGGTCTCTTTTCTATACTCGATCCGCCGGCTTAATCAAGCCGGGTAGGCGCGACCTTTTCCGTGATATAGGCCTCAATGATGTCCCCCAATTTGTAGTCATTGAAGCGTTCGATTGTGATACCACACTCGAATCCCTGCTGAACTTCCGAGACATCTTCCTTGAACCTGCGCAGGCTGCCGATCTGACTTTCGTAGATGACGACATTATCGCGAATCAGACGAGCATGGGCTGACCGTTTGATCGATCCGTTGATGATCATGCAGCCGGCAACCGATCCGACCTTGGGAACTCGAATGACATCTCGCACTTCGGCCTTTCCGATGATGACTTCCTTGAGGGTCGCGTCGAGCAGGCCGAGCATCGCCAGGCGAATCTCCTCCTCGACCTTGTAGATGATCGAATGAAGACGGATATCGACATCCTCCTGCCGGGCGATCTCGTCGGCGCGCGATTCGGGCCTGACGTTGAATCCGATGATCACAGTAGCGGCGCTGGCCGATGTCGCATTCGACGCGCTCGCCAGCAGGACGTCCGATTCGGTGATGGCGCCGACGCCCGAGCGAATGATGCGAACTTTGACCTTCTCGGTCGATAGCTTCAAAAGCGTGTCCTTAAGAACTTCGACCGATCCCTGAACATCGGTTTTGAGGATGACGAGTAGTTCCTTGACCTCGCCCGATTCCATCTGCTGAGCGAGCTGGTCGAGTCCGCGGGCGGCGCTGCGAGCCAGCGCGGTGACACGCGCCTTGCTCTGCCGAAACTGGGCTATCTGCTGCGCCTTTGCCACGTCGCCGACCACGAGCAGCTGATCGCCGGCGGCTGGCACCCCTTCAAGTCCGAGGACTTCAACCGGGGTCGCCGGGCCTGACTCCAGGACACGTTCCCCCCTGTCATTCATCAGAGCACGGACCTTGCCGAAATAATTACCGATGATGAAAGGCTCTCCGACGCGGAGCGTTCCGTTTTGCACGAGCACGGTGGCGACTGCCCCGCGACCGCGATCGAGTTTGGCTTCGAGCACGGTCCCGGTCGCCTTGCGCTTGGGATTCGACTTGAGATCGAGAATATCCGCCGTGAGCAGAATCATTTCGAGCAGGCCGTCAATGTTGATGTGATTTTTGGCCGAGACTTCGACCATCGTCGTGTCGCCGCTCCAGCCGTCCCACAGCAGGCCGCGATCGGCGAGCTCCTTCTTGACCCGCTCCGGGTTGGCGTCGGGCTTGTCGATTTTGTTGATCGCCACGACAATCGGCACTTCTGCGGCTTTGGCGTGCTCGATGGCTTCGACTGTCTGCGGCATGACTCCGTCATCCGCCGCGACAACCAGAACGACGATATCCGTTACCTTGGCTCCGCGTGCACGCATCATTGTAAAAGCTTCGTGGCCTGGCGTGTCGAGGAAGACGACCCGTCTCCTCTCGGACTTGTTTTCGGGATTGGGAACCTCGACGGAATAAGCGCCAATGTGCTGAGTGATGCCGCCCGCCTCGCCTTCGGCAACACGTGCTTCGCGAATCGCGTCGAGCAGGCTGGTCTTGCCGTGGTCGACGTGGCCCATGACTGTCACGACCGGAGCGCGCGGTTCAGTATCGTCCATCGCCTCGGGTGTGATCTCGAATTCGGACTCTACGGTCATATCCTCGAATTCGCCGACCGAGATATCGAAACCGTATTCCCTGCCGATATCAATCGCCATATCAAGATTAATCGTCTGATTGATGGTCGCCATGACTCCGCGCTGCATGAGCTGAGTCACGATGTCACGAGGCTTGGCGTCGATGCTTTCAGCGAATTCACGCACCGTGCTGCCTTCTGACATACGCATCGGCTTGAGATCCTTCGGGATGGCTTTTGCCGCAACCGGTGCAACGACCGGCTGCCGGCGCGGAAGCACCTTCTGAACTGCCTCTTTGTCCTTTTCGCGGTCCTTGCGCTGCTGGTGTCGACCTTTCGGCCGGCTGTCGCGAGGCGGAATGTATACCGTTCGCTGCTGAGCGCCGGAGGGAAGTAAATGGACCTCTTTATCTCGTTGATCACGCGCTCCGCCATCGCGGGCTTCTCGCTGCTGTTTGCCGGTGACCTCCTTCTCGGGAGGCTTTTTGGTCACAGGCGGCGCGGGTTTCGGAAGGGGTCTGGTCGGTGTAGCGAGCTTGATGACCTTGGTCCCGGTGACGGATTTTGTCGTTGCAGGCTTGTGCACCGGAGCTTCCACCGCTGCCGGTTTGACATCTTCGAATGGCTTGGCCGGGGCCGTCTCGGCAGCGACTGCTTCCTGGGTGACAAGTTCTGATTCGATCTCAACCGGAGCCTCAACGATCGCCTCAAGCTCGATGACTTCAGGGACCTCTTCGACGGCGGTTTCGGCCTGGGCCTCTTCAACTGCTTCAACTTCCGGCTTGACTGCCGGCGCGGCCAGCTTTCGCAGCCGCGTCTTCGGTTCTGGACTCTCGGTGACGCCGGTTTTCGCGTGAGCCTCGACTTTCGCGGGTGCGGCCTCAGCCGCTGCCGCTGCATGTTGCGGCACAGCTTCGACCCGCGCCTGTTCAGGTGTTGCCACTTCCGACTCTTCTCCGTCTCGATGGTCCTCGGCTGGCTGTGCCGCCGTCGGATGATGTTTAATCAGGCGGGCCGATCGAGGCGCTGCAGCCTGTTCCTTCTTGGGGTAGTACATTTCACGGATCTTCGCGGCGATGTTGTCGTCCAGCGAATTCGAGGGGACGCTCACATCTACACCCATCCGGCGAGCATCTTCGATAACCTTCTTGCTCTCCAGCTTCAATTCCTTTGCCAAATCGTAGATTCTGACCTTACCCATTGATACCTTTCAAAAAAGCCGACGCTGTGGATTTCACCTGGAATCGAGCTGAGGCGTGCTCATTATCTGCCAGCGTCGCTTTTCTTAGCTTTTCGCTACCTATAGCAGAATGATCATCACATCAGCCCCCCGATATTTCGATTCCAGCTACAAACTATTGAATTGTCGCGATGTCCGAGTTTCATGCTCTGTCGCCCTTGATCTGACAGCCTTTACTCGGAAGCCTGTTTTTCTTCTTCATCTGTTTCACCTTCAGGCGTCTGGTCCGTTACGGCATCCTGATCTTCGCTTTCGGCGTCCTCTTCAGCCTCGTTGGACTCATCAACTACCTCTTCTGTGGACGAAACATCGGCCACTTCGGCCTCTTCTGACTCTGACTCTTCTGACTCTTCAACTTCTTCGTCCGCTTCGGGCTCATCCGAAGCGACGTCCTCACCGGTCTCTGCCGCGGCATCGGCAGTTTCAGCGGTTTCAGCCGCCTCTTCGTCTTCCTCTTCCTGAGCCAGCCTGGCACGGCGCGCTTCAGTAATAGCGACTGCCATATCGAGCAGGTCCTGGGCATCGTCGATACTCAGATCAAGCCAGTCGGAGACATCGTCGACAGTTGCGACGGCCAGTTGTTCGATGGTCTCGATGCCGTGTTCGGCAAGCGCCTCGGAGTCGCTGGCGGAGATGCCTTCGATCGACGAGAGAGGCACGATCGGCGCCGTGATCATCTGCTCCATCTGCGAAGCGATCTCGCGCTTCATCTCCTCTTCGCTTCTGATATCGATATCCCAGCCGACCAGTTTGGCGGCGAGACGAACGTTCTGACCGCGTTTGCCGATAGCCAGGCTCTGCTGATCGTTTTCGACGGTCACCTGAAGTTTCTTGTCCTCAAAATCGAGAACGGTGACCTTGCTCACCTTGGCGGGCGACAGAGCGTTGGCGGCGAAGATAGCCGGGTCCTCGGACCATTCGATGATATCTATCTTTTCACCACGCAGTTCGCGGATGATCGACTGAACGCGCGACCCCTTCATACCGACGCAGGCGCCGACCGGATCGACGTCTCTCTCGTTCGAGACGACGGCGATCTTGGCGCGCTCCCCGGGTTCACGAACGGCGGCCTTGATCGTCACGGTCTGATCATAGATTTCGGGGACTTCCATTTCGAAGAGTCGCTTGAGCATCTCTGGGCTGGTGCGGGAGACCTCGATCTGAGGGCCCTTTGCCTCGCGGTTGACATCGTGGATGACAACGCGAATCCGCTCGCCCTGCGTGAACGTTTCGACCCTTGACTGCTGCGATTTCGGCATGACGGCCTCGATGCCGTTGCCGATATCGACAATTATCTTGCCGCCCTCGAACCGTTTGATGGAACCGTTGACGAGCTCGCCGACACGCCCGATATATTCGTCATAAATATTGTTGCGCTCGGCTTCACGAACCTTCTGAAGGATGATCTGTTTGGCGGTTTGCGCGGCGATACGCCCCAGATCCTCCATTGGACGGGGCAATTCCAGCATATCGCCGGGTTCGGCGCCTTCGCCGACTTCGGCATTCGCCTCCTCGACGGTCATCTCGCGGGCGGAATCGGCCACCTCGTCGACGACAACCTTGACGGCATACAGTTCGATCGTGCCGGAATCAGGGTTGTAACGCGCGTGCAGATCCTCGCCAGACTTGAACTGTTTGCGTGAAGCGGTCACCACGGCATCCTCGATCGCACTGACGATGACGCCGATGTCGATGTTCTTCTCTTTGCTGAGAATCTCTATATTCTGTGCTATTGAACTTAATGGGTTCATCATATTTACAATTAGGGTTCAATCTCGACGTTGGCTTTAACTATTCTGGAAAGCGGCAACCGGTGCCGTTTACCCGACTGCTCTTCAACGATTGCAGCCGTCTCGCCTTCCCTCTCCAAACCGATCAGCTTGCCGTGGAAATTCCGCTGGCCTTCGATCGGCTCAGAGATTCTGATATGCGCCGGAAGTCCGGCGAAGCGTTCATAATCAGCTTCCTTGTAGAGCCCGCGATCCAATCCCGGTGAGGCCACTTCCAGCACATACTGGTGCGGGATAATATCCTCGACATCGAGAATCAAACTGACCCTTTCGCTGATGCTTGAACAATCATCGATCGTTACGCCGCCGGGCTTGTCGATAAAAATACGCAATATCGCGTTGCGACCGCCGGTTAGCTCCGCGTGGACCAGCTCCAGGCCCTCCCGTTCCGTCACGCGCTCGATGATCTCACTGATCCTGGGATCGAGCTCCACCCAATACTCCTTCGACCCGTGTTTTCAGGCTGATTTTTGCCAGGGACAAGGTCTGATAAAAAAGGTGGGCGCAAGCCCACCTTGATAGTAAGTTGGATGGTAACTGAAAGCCCGGAGCAAAGCAAGAGGCGACAGCGTGAGAAACGCTTTGAGTCAGCATCTGACGGATCAGTCGCGCGTCAGTTGACGGTACTTGAGCCGGTGCGGTTGATCGGCGGCCGAGCCGAGGCGCGTGTGCCGGTCGGCTTCGTATTCCGAATAGTTGCCGTCGAACCAGACGACCCGGCTCTCTCCTTCGAATGCCAGGATATGAGTCGCGATGCGATCCAGAAACCAGCGATCATGGCTGATGACGACCGCGCAACCGGCAAAGTTCTCGAGCGCCTCTTCGAGCGCACGCATGGTGTTGACATCGAGATCGTTGGTCGGTTCGTCGAGCAGCAGGACATTTGCTTCCATTTTGAGCATCTTCGCCAGGTGGACACGATTGCGCTCCCCGCCCGAGAGCGAGCCGACTTTCTTCTGCTGATCGGACCCTGAGAAATTGAACCTGGCGACATAAGCCCGGGAGTTGACCTGACGGTTTCCAAGTTGGACAGTCTCTCCACCGCCGGTGATCTCCTCCCAGATATTCTTGTTTGCATCGAGTGAGTCACGGCTCTGGTCTACATATGCCAGGCGAACGGTCGGCCCGGTGCGGAACGATCCGCTGTCGGGCTGCTCCTGTCCTGTGATCAGCCTGAAGAGGGTGGTCTTGCCTGCGCCGTTCGGACCGATCACGCCGACAATGCCTCCCGGCGGCAATTTAAATGTCAGCCCTTCGAAGAGCAGCCTCTCGCCGTATCCTTTGCTGACGCCGTCGGCTTCGATGACCAGATCGCCGAGTCGTGGCCCGGGTGGAATGTAGATCTCCAGCTCATCCGATCGTTTCTCGGCCTCCTGGCTGAGCATCGATTCATAAGCCTTGATGCGCGCCTTGCTCTTGGCGTGACGCGCCCTGGGCGCCATGCGAATCCATTCCAGCTCGCGCTGAAGCGTCTTCTGCCGCTGGCTTTCAGACTTCTCTTCCCTGGCCAGACGCTGTTGTTTCTGCTCGAGCCATGAAGTGTAGTTGCCCTGCCAGGGAATGCCCTGTCCGCGATCGAGTTCGAGAATCCAGCCTGCGACGTTGTCCAGGAAGTAGCGGTCGTGGGTTACCGCTATGACCGTCCCGGGATACTGCTTGAGATGCTGCTCGAGCCATCCCACGGTCTCGGCGTCCAGATGGTTGGTCGGCTCGTCAAGCAACAGAATGTCGGGCTGTTTGAGCAGCAGCCGGCAGAGTGCGACGCGGCGCCGTTCCCCGCCCGAAAGGATCCTGATCGAGGTTTCACCTGCCGGGCATCGGAGCGCATCCATGGCCATCTCAAGCCTGCTGTCGAGATCCCAACCGCCCATGGCATCGAGCCGCTCCTGAACCTCTCCCTGTCGTTCGAGCAGCTTGCTCATCTCGTCATCCGACATCGGCTCGGCGAACTTTCCGTTGATCTCGTCGAACTCCCTGAGCAGATCGACAAGCTCCTGCGCGCCTTCTTCGACGATCTCGCGTACGGTCTTCGTCTCGTCAAGAACAGGCTCCTGCTCCAGATAACCGATCGTATATCCCGGCGAGAGCGCCACTTCGCCCTGAAACTCATTGTCAACGCCGGCCAGAATCCTGAGCAGCGAGCTCTTGCCCGACCCGTTCAAGCCGAGCACTCCAATCTTCGCGCCGTAAAAATAGCCGAGGTAGATGTCCTTCAACACAGCCTTCTTGTCGTAGAACTTGCTCACCCCGACCATCGAATAGATTACTTTGTTTGGTATTTCACTCATATAGTAGTTGGCAGTTGGCAGTTGGAGAAGTTTCCAGTTTCCAGTGGGAGTAGTTTCCAGTCGATAGCATTCATCTGAAGCGTTGATAGAGTCAAACCACGAATTGTCAACTTGCATGTTTCTTCTTGAAACTGGAAACATCTCCTTCTGGAAACTTCTCCCCCGCTTGAAACTATTTATTTTCGAGCGCCGATCCGATTTTTCTAAGCGCCCCGATGAGCCGGTTCACTTCATTTTCAGTCATCGAGAACCTCAGCAGACTAGTGCGCAACTGGATTGCCAGATGTGGTTCGGCGTCCGGAATGATGTAATCAGACCGGCGAAGAAGATCCAGGGCCAGATCGAGCGCTTTTTCAACATTACCGGAATTGGCCGAATCGACCGGTGCTGCCCCCTGCTCAGGCTCCCGGTCAGAGATGGCCAGTTCATAACAGCAGACGGCGACCGCCTGTCCAAGATTCATCGACGGACAGTCGGGCAGCGTCGGAATGGTCATGATTCGATGGCAATAGCTGAGATCGTCGTTTGTCAATCCATGCTTTTCAGGTCCGAAGACGATCGCGGTCGGTTGAGATGACTGAGCCAGTTGCCTGGAAAGATCCCGCGGAGTCAGATATGAATGACTGCTTTCCAGTCGCCTTGGGTCGGTCGTGCCGATCACCAGCGTGCGATCGGCAACGGCCTCGGCCAGTGAGTCGAAGACGCGGGCGGAACGGACGAGGTCCATGGCATTGATTGCAGAGACCACCTCTTCCCAGACTGGGGGATGCGGCGAGACGATCGCCAGATCGCGAAAGCCGAAGTTCTTCATCGCCCGCGCGGCCGCCCCGATATTGTTCGGGTCGCGCGGGCGAACCAGGACCACTCTGCAATTCATCGAGATTACCGGTTCTACCAGAAAAAGAATATGGAGTGCGGCGGCCTGGCGCACCGCTTTCCAATTGCCTTCAGATATTACTAAATCTGTTATACCAAAGCGGCGCCGGGCCGCCGCACACCATATTTGCATCATTTGAGGACGTGTGTTTTTTCGCTCTCCGGCTTGAAGGTGATGCGACGCTTTTCGAGATAGGCGATCTTGCCGAGATGCGATGCAACAGCCGAGCGGTGTCCGCTTACGACATCCGAATTCGGCACAGCCCGCGACTTGACGCAATCGAGGAAGTTGCGGACGTGCTGTTGTTCGAGCGATTTCGAATTCCGTTTGACGATCGGTTCGGTAGGTGTTGCCCTGCGTGGCGTCTGTTCCTGGAAAGTGTACCCGCCGCGATCGATCAGAAGCCGGCCTCCCGTGCCCATGAATTCAATCGCTGCGCCACGCGCGCCGGGAACCAGCGTGGCATCGAAAGTGGCCACCCAGTCGCTCGGATATTCAAGCTGAATCGAGATCGTATCGGGCGCGGTCCGGCCGTCCTTGTACGCGAAAACTCCGCCCGCCGCATTGGCGATGACCGGCAGATCCTCGCCCGTATACCAGTGAACAACGTCGATCCAGTGTGTGAAGAGATCGGTGATCTGGCCGCCGCCGAAATCGAGATAAGCGCGCCAGTTGTAGAACTGGTGAGCGTCGAATGGGCGGAATTTGACTGGACCGAGGAAGGCTTTCCAGTCCAGGCCGGCGGGCTGATCCTTGAAATTCGGCTTGCGCAGGTGATAGCCGTTTCCATGCCACCACGTGCGAACCAGCGTCACTTTCCCCATTTTGCCCGAATCGAAGTATTCACGCTTGGCTTCCATGTAATGTTCGCCGCTGCGCTGCTGCAATCCAACCTGCATGACGCGATTGGTGGTTTTGACGGCCTTGATGATATCGTGCCCTTCCTCGATCGAAAACGTGAGCGGTTTCTCGATATAAACATCCTTGCCGGCGTTGCACGCATCGATCGACATCCTGGCGTGCCACGGATCGGGCGTTGCGATGAGCACCGCATCGACCTCTTTCGATTCAAGCAGCTTGCGGTAATCGGTGTAGGTCTTCGCCTTGCCTTCGGTCTTCTCGAGCGCCGCGTTCAGGTTCTTGTCGTAACAATCGCAAAGCGAAGTCACCTCTGCGTCCGACTCTTTCAGAAACCAGCTCATAACATCGCCGCCACGATTTCCGGTGCCGATGACGCCCAGCCGCACGCGATCGTTCGCGCCAAGAACGCGGTTCCAGCTGGCGGCGGACAAAGTCAGCCCGGCTCCGACAGCTCCGCGCGTCGTATTGCTTATGAAATCTCTTCTCGATTTGTTTTGATCGGACATAAATGACTTCCTTTCTCGATTTTTTGATTGGTCGCTCGCTTATCATCGAGCACTCTCACGACTTTTTACTTTCAACTTTCAACTTTTGACTTATTTTGGGAGTTTTCAGCCGATCAGTTTATTGATGACATTGCCGTGCACATCTGTCAGCCTGAAGTCCCTGCCCTGAAACTTGTAGGTCAGTTTAGTGTGTTCGATTCCCATCAATCTCAGCACCGTCGCGTGCAGATCGTGCACCTCCACCGGATCTTCGACGACATTGTATCCGATGTCGTCGGTCTGGCCGATCGTCACGCCGGTCTTGAAACCGCCGCCGGCCACCCAGTAAGCAAAAGCGCGCGGGTGATGATCGCGCCCGAGCAGCTTCGATCCACTGCGCGCCTCATTGACGGGCGTGCGGCCGAATTCCCCGCCCCAGATGACGATCGTTTCGTCGAGCAGTCCGCTCTGCTTCAGGTCGTCGAGCAGAGCGCCGATCGGTCGATCGATCTCACGACACATGCGAGGCAGCTTGGTCGGAATATCGACCCCGACGCCGTTGCCGTGCATATCCCATCCCCAGTGATAGAGCTGAACGAAGCGTACTCCGCGTTCGACCAGCCGCCGCGCAAGCAGACAGTTGTTGGCGAACGATGCCTGGCCGGGTCGTGTACCATAGGCTTCGTGAATCCGCCGGGGCTCACGACTGATGTCGGTCAATTCGGGAACGCTCGTCTGCATCCGATAGGCCATCTCATAAGCCGCAATCCGCGTATCGATCTCGGGATCTCCGGTCGCCTGGCGATTGGCGAGGTTCAAATCCCTGATCGCGTCCAGCGAGTTCCTGCGTACTTCGTCGCTCACACCATCAGGATTTGAGACATAGAGCACAGGATCTCCTTTCGACCGGAACTCGACGCCCTGATAGACCGTCGGCAGAAATCCGCTTCCCCAGCATGATTTTCCCCCATCCGGGTTGTTCTCTCCCGAAAGCAGGACGACGAAGGCCGGCAGGTCCCTGTTCTCGCTCCCCAGACCGTAACTCAACCATGATCCCATGCTCGGCCGCCCGACGATCTGATGGCCCGTGTTCATGAAAATTTGTGCCGGCGCATGATTGAACTGCGTCGTCTTCATCGACCTGATGATCGCAATATCATCGGCGTGTCGCGCCAGGTGCGGCACCAGGTTGCACATCTCCTGCCCGGACTTCCCATAGCGCTTGAACTCGAACGGCGTGCCCATCAGCTTCGGCGTCCCCTGTATAAAGGCGAATCGCTCTCCCTTGATGAACTCCTCGGGAATCGGCTGGCCATCGTATTTGTTGAGCGCCGGCTTGTAATCGAACATGTCCAGTTGCGACGGTCCGCCGGCCATAAACAGATAGATGATATTTTTCGCTTTCGGCGCGAAATGCGGTTTTCCAGCCTCGGCCCCGGCCGCAAGCAGTTTTTCGTCAATCAGCGAACTGAGCGCCAGCGCGCCGATCCCGAATCCCGTCTGGCGGAAAAAATGTCGCCGCGTAATGTCATGTGTAGAGTCGTCAGGCCCCTTGTTCATGGCTTCATCCCGTATTTCACCCGTATTTCACCCGTATTTCAATTGTTACAGTGATCTGACCCAGATATTTCGGTACCGGACCAAATCGCCGTGATCTTGCAATTTGAGAGCCCCTTTCGGCCCGTGAGCCGTGTAGAGCGGAGCCCGGTCATTCCAGGTATTTCCATGGATCTCGACGTTGTTCTGAATCAGGATTCCGTTGTGAATGACGGTGATCCGTGCCCGTTTGGTCGGTTTTCCGATCTCGTCGAACTCAGGCGCCGAAAAGATGATGTCGTAGGTCTGCCACTCGCCCGGCTTGCGGCTGGCATTGACCAACGGAGCGTACTGTTTGTATATCGATCCGGCCTGCCCGTGAAAATAGGTCTTATTGTTGTACGAATCGAGGACCTGGACTTCATACTGCTCCATCAGGAAGATGCCGCTGTTGCCTCGCCCCTGACCCTGCCCCTTGACGACCGAAGGTGTTGACCATTCGATGTGCAGCTGACAGTCGCCGAATTCGAATTTCGAGGCGATATCGCCGGTGCCCGGTTTGACCTGCATGTATCCGTCCCTGACTTCCCATCGGGCGTCCCCGCCGAAGCGGACGCTGCGCCAGCCCGACAGGTTACTGCCGTCGAACAGGATCGTTGCGTCAGATGGGGCCGCACCCGGAGCGGCGCTCGGGGTGATGACGCGTGGCTCCGCTTTCGGAGACTCATATGGCGGCGTAACCGGGATCTGTAATTGCCCTGGCTGCCCCTGTTGCGGCTGCTGCCCACGCGTTGCAATTGCCGGAGCGATCATCAGCATGATCGCCATGATTGACAGGCCGGCGGCGATTCCTATCTGAGACAGTCTGCGTTTCCGCGTTTCCATAAGGTTAATGTTCTCCTTCTATCAAATCATGATTCCCATTTTCAGACTTTCAACTTTCTACTTTCAACTTTCTACTTTTTACTGTTTATTGATTGTTTCATCGAGATTGAGCAGAACGTTGGCGACGATAGTCATGGCGGCCAGCTCACTGGTTTTCGCGAGAGTACCCAATTTTGCGCCAACGACTTTGGCCGCATCGGCACTGTGAGCTTCGTACCATGAGGCCTGTTTCCTGTACAGTTCGACCAGACGGTCAAGTTCTTGATCCGTGGGTCGTCGCGAAGTAGAAAGCCTGAATCCGTATTCCGCGCGCTGCCTGACATCCCCCGAATGTTCCGTGAGCATTCTTTTGGCCAGGGAGCGGGCCATTTCGAAGTAGGCATCGTCATTGAGCAGAGTCAGCGATTGCAGCGGGGTATTGGTGCGGACGCGCCTGACAGTGCAGACTTCGCGGCTGGTCGCATCGAAAGTCATCATCGAAGGATATGGTGAAGTCCGGCGGATGAAGGTGTAGAGGCCGCGGCGGTAGCGATCATCGCCGCTGGCCGCCTCCCATTTAGCGCCGCTGTATGGGTTACGCCAGATGCCCTCGGGCTGGGGCGGCATGACGCTCGGCCCGCCGACTTTGCGACTGAGCAGGCCGCTCACAGCAAGTGACGAGTCGCGAATCATCTCGGCCTCCATTCTGAAGCGCGGACCGCGCGCGAACAGCCGATTGAAGGGGTCTTTCTCCTGCAGCCCGGGGCTGACCATTGATGCCTGCCTGTACGTTGCCGATGTGACTATCAGGCGATGGATGGATTTCATGCTCCATTTGCTGCCCGTCATGAATTCGACCGCCAGCCAGTCGATCAGGTCCTTGTGCGATGGCTGCGCGCCCTGAGAGCCGAAATCCTCGCTCGTCTCGACAATGCCGCGCCCGAAAAACTGTTCCCAGAATCGATTGACGACAACACGAGCAGTCAATGGATTGTCAGCATCGACCAGCCAGCGGGCCAGTCCAAGTCGGTTGACCGGCCCGTCCGATGATATCCTGTGCAGCACGCCGGGCGTACCGGCAGTCACCTTTTCCCCAGGGCTGAGAAAACTGCCGCGTTCGCGGATAAAGGTCGTCGGAATCCCGCGGTTCGAATCCTCAGCCATGACCATCGCCGTCACTATGCCGAGATCGCGCAACTGTTTCTGCAGCTCGCTCAACCTGTTTCGCTGCGGCTTGAGCAACGACGTCGTGCCGCGGAAGTTCGACGACAGTCGTTCCTGTTGCTTCGCCGTCCTCTCAGATTCAGGTTTCATCATGACCAGCTTGAGTGCTGCCGGCACCTCGACGATCTTCATCGGATCGGGTGACGAGGTGGTCGACAATCGGACGCGCCCGATGCTCTGGCACAAACCGCCGGCCAGGAACTTCAGCCTGATCGTCAGTTCGGCAGAACCCTTGATCAGAATCGGTCTTTCAAGTACGAAAACGGCCTGACGATTCATGCGAACCTCGTCGGCTGTAGCGTTGATCAGCCAGCCGCGCGGCCGATCACTGATCTGAGTCATCTCAAAATTGAAGAAGGTCTTCTCGTCGAGTCGAGACAGTCCATCATCCCACCCACCACTTTTGAAGCGAACCGGTTTGCCATCGACCTCAGCTTCGATCGTCGAAAGGATGAAATTTCCGTACAGGTCGCGGCCCGGTCCTCCGCGCGGCAGTCGTTCGTCGGCCAGCGCTTCAACCCGCAAGGCCGTGATTTTGTTCAAGCCCGCGCCTGCCTTGATGATGTATTCATCGAATTCGGGTGCAGCGCCGGTGGCGAGCAGCGAATTATCCGGCTGGCGAATAAGTGTCGCGCCTCCCTTCGAGACAGCGGAAGCAGGTTCGAGTACAGTCCATTTAGAGGGAGCTTCCAGCATTTCACGCTCCCAGACCTTCTGGGCGGCTGCCAGCTCGGCTGTCTGGGTCTTGAGCACCTTTTCGATCGATTCGATCTCTATTTTGATGCGGTCTCTCTCGGCTGCCTGCCCGGGAGTCGGCAGATCCAGCACCGGCTCCCTCACATAACGCGAGAATTCCTGCCCAGGCGTCTGATAGGCGAACTCAAATTCGGAATTCTCGAAAAAAGCATATAACCGGTAATAATCCTTCTGTGTAAATGGATCGTATTTATGGTTGTGGCACTGTGCGCAACCAATGGTCGAACCAAGCCAGACGGTGGCTGTCGTGTTGACCCTGTCAACCAGCACCTCATAGCGCTGCTCCGCCGGATCGATACCGCCCTCCTGATTGATCAGAGTGTTACGATGAAACCCGGTTGCGATCTTTTGCGCGGTCGTAGCATCTGGAAGCATATCGCCGGCCAGTTGTTCGATCGTAAACTGATCGAACGGCATGTCCCTGTTGAGCGCGTCGATCACCCAGTCGCGATACTTCCACATGACCCGCAGGTTGTCCTTTTCATAACCGTTCGAATCGGCATACCTTGCCAAATCAAGCCATGGACGCGCCCATCGCTCTCCGTAATGCTGTGAAGCGAGCAGCCTGTCGACAACCTTTTCATATGCATCCGCTGAATTATCGGCCAGAAATGCGTCAATTTCAGCCACTCCCGGAGGCAGCCCGATCAGATCAAGGTAAAGACGGCGCAACAGAACCTCTTTAGTTGCCTCAGGTGATGGCGTCAGGCCCTCCTTCTCAAGTTTAGCCAGCACAAAAGCATCAATCGGATTTCTGACCCACGCGCTGCGGCTCACGGCTGGAACAGGAGGAGAGACCGGCTTGACATATGCCCAGTGATGAGGCGGACCCGCCGCAGCAACGCCATCTTCAGGCCACTCGGCGCCTTCATCGATCCACCTTCGAATCAGATCAGTCTGCGCAGCAGTCAGCGGATCGCCGCCAATGGGCATGCGCACCTCTCCACCTTCACCCAGAATCCGGGCCATCAGTCGGCTCTCTTTGCTCTTTCCCGGAACGATGATCGCGCCTGATATGCCGCCCTTCATCGCAGCTTGCCTGACATCCAGACGCAGTTGCCCCATAGCGCGCCCGGCTCCGTGACATTTGAAACACGCCGCCGCAAAGATCGGCTCGATATCTCGCTTGAAATCGACCTTGCCCTGCCCCTCTGCCGATGCCGCGGGCCGAAACTCAAGCCATAACGAGGCGAAATATACAAGAAAAAGGCTGCCGATCAGGCACTTGATGATTCGACGCATGGATGCCCCGCCAAAATCTCATTGGTTGTTGATGACCCGATCAGCGAATCTGACCGAATGTGTGTCGATTGGGTAACGACCAAGAAGATACCACAGCGCCTCAACCTTGGCGAGAGCGCATCGATCAACTATTGCCTCAAATTCATGTTGACTTCGCCTGCAAAGAAGGATATTTTGCCCGTTCCTCTAACAAAACGGAGGTTGAAATTATGCCAATCCATCAGACAATTATCTTCTCCTGAAGCCAGTCACGCCACATTACCGTGGAACAATCCAACTGCAGCTATATTTGTAGTCCCGTATTTCTGTTCTATTATTTCGACAGATATGAAGATGGAGAATTTGATAAGTGATGCATTGTGCCAGCCTGCGGACTACGTCCCGTATTACGTCAGCAGCAGGCTGGCCGAGATGTATCCGGACAGTGCTATCGTCGAGAGCGAGTACTGGTCGTTCGATATCGATGAGTTCGCCAGGGGCGGCCACTGCTCGATTATGAGCGTGACGTCCGTTCACCAGCAGGTGCAGACTGTCTGGCAGGGTCGTGAAGAGGATCTCGGCCGCGAGATCGAAAATGGCTGGTGCAGCGTCTTCTGGGATGACCAGCTGATTGATGTCGTCTCGATCACCTGGACGGATGCCGGATGCGAAACGACGCGTCACTGGATCATCGCTCAGACCGGTGAGATCGGTCAGGGATTCCTGCGCGCCGTCTGCGAATATTGCGACGACGTCCACGGAGAAATCCTGGTCTATGATGACGGTTACTGGACAAAGGATGAGAAACTGTTCGAAGCGATCCGTTTATCGACCTTCGAAAACCTGATCCTTCCGCCGTCGCTCAAATTCGAAATCCGCGAGGATTTCAAGCGCTTTCTAGCATCGCGCGAAGTCTATGAGCGATTCGGCATTCCATGGAAGCGCGGAGTGCTGCTCATCGGCCCGCCGGGGAACGGTAAAACTCATACGATCAAGGCGCTTGTCAACGAGCTGCGCCTGCCATGCCTTTACATCAAGAGCTTCCAGCAGAGCCGCAGCACCGAACAGAGCAACATGCGCCGCGTCTTTGAACGAGCCCGACTGAGCGCGCCCTGCCTGCTCATAATGGAAGACCTCGATGCCATGGTCAACGACGAAAACCGCTCGTTCCTGCTCAACGAACTCGATGGCTTCGCCGACAATACCGGAGTCGTCGTCATCGCCTCGACCAACCATCCGGAGAAGCTCGACCCAGCGATCCTGGACCGGCCCAGCCGGTTCGATCGCAAATATCATTTTCCGCTTCCCGCCCAGGATGAGCGCTTCGATTACCTCGCTCGATGGAACCGTTCATGTCAGGACGATCTGCGCCTGACCGATGATGAACTTCATCAGGTCGCCAGTCGGACTGATGGATTCTCCTTCGCTTATCTGAAGGAACTCTGCCTCTCGTCAATGATGCAGTGGATCGCCGAACCTGCCGCCGGCCGTATGTGCGATACCATGCTCATTCGAGCCAGTGTTTTGAGAGAACAGATGAAGAAATAAGAAGAAGTTGAAAGTTAAAAGTTAAAAGTCAGAAAGATGGCATTAGATCTTATCTCTGACTTTAAACTTTCAACTTTTAACTCTTTATTTCACTCCTGTTGTCCGCAGAAGTTTTTGCTGCCTCGGTTTGGCTGGATGGTCCGAATGCATACCAGAAGAGCATTGCTACCGGAGCCAGGAGCATCGGCAAATAGAGGATTCCCACGATCAGATTTTCAATCATAGTCATATCAGTTAGCTAAGGGCCATGTCAGTAAAAAGTAAAAAGTAGAAAGTACAAAGTACAAAGTACAAAATAAAAAGCGGGCTTTCTCTTCACTTTCTACTTTTTACTTTTTACTACTTACTACAGCACCGGTCTTGAACTTTGCAAGAACCATACCAGAATTCTAATGAGGGATTTTTGTCTATTTCGGGCCAAATTTGAAGCTTTCAAATACCTTGAGATCTGAGAAGTGTCCTGTTTTGATGACACTGAATTGAGTGCAATGTACCGTTAGTTTACAGTCGAAATGAATAAGGCTGAAGATCCTGATCGGAAAAATCTCGGATCTTCAGCCTGTAAATAATGATATGAAAAACGATCAGGATCTGGCGATAGTGCCGTCGTCGTTCAGAACTACGCGACGTTGTTGCCGCAGGGCCAGGTTCGCCAGATGAGGCCCTGAGACCGCCTTATGACCGACCTCGACAGGGGCATTCGGTTCCTGACGCGACTTGATGCATTCCAGGAAATTGATGACATGCGGATCGGTCGGGATTCCGCCTTCATACTGATGAATGGCTTTGGGAGGGATTTCCGGTCGTTTCCATGCCTCGGGGAAGACGCGGTAACCATCATCATCCAGAACCATTGTGGCCTTGCGCCCCTGAAGCGTTATCTTCCAGCTGTCTTCATAGGAGTTGCTGTAACAGAGCGTCCACGTTGCCATGAAGGTCGGATACTCAAAGACGGCGCTGAAGGTGTCAGGCACATCGCCACCCTTGTGCGCGTGGATCATGCCCTGGCAGACGGCCGATTTGGGCGGGTTGCCATCGTTGCAGAACCATTGGATGACATCCATCAGGTGAGTGCCCTGATCTGTCATGTGGCCGCCGTTGTAATCAGTGAAGTTGCGCCAGTGAAAGAAGCGGCGCTCATCCAGAGGATAGCGTTTCTTGGCCGGTCCCTGAAACCGCTCCCAGTCGAGGTTGCCCTTGAGTTCGAGTTTCGCCGGCATCGGCTTGCGATTCCAGTACCATTGAGCACGCGCCAGGACGATCTCTCCCAGCACACCATCGTCGACAAGTTTCTTGGCGGCGCGAACAGCATCTGAGCTGCGCCGCTGCATGCCTACCTGGACGATCTGCTTCGTCGCGCGAACCGCCTTGACCATCTTCACGCCCTGCTCAATCGAGTACGAAAACGGTTTCTCAGTGTAGACGTCCTTGCCCGCCGCGACAGCATCCATCAATACGCTGGCGTGCCAGTGATCCGGCGTTGCATTGAGAACGGCCACGACATCTTTGTTGTCCAGCAGTTCTTTATAATCCATCGTCGAGACGGCCGTTTCACGCGACATCTTGAGCGCCATGTCGATGTTTGGTTGATAAACATCCGCAACAGCGATGAACTCGCAGATATCCTTGTTCTTGTTGAAACTCGTCATGACGCTGCGGCCACGTCCGCCAGAACCGATGATGCCCATTTGGATGCGCTCGTTGGCGCCGAGAATGCGGGCATATGATTTGGCCGTCAGCAGACTGGTTCCGGCAACCCCTGCCCCGGCGCTTTCAATAAATCGTCTGCGGTTTATCTTCTCTGACATGGTTGTGCCTCCGTTCGTTAGTGAGTAGTTTCCAGCGGGATAAGTTTCCAGTTGAAGAAAGATTCCAGTTTCCAGTTATGTCACGCTTATTATGAGTTCAGTGTTGCAAAATTAACAAATAACTGATGTTACGCATCGATAATATTCGAAAATGATTTGACTAGTCCCCGACCCGCGAAGCGGGTCATAGAGTGTAGCCCGGGGTGTAGCGAGGCCGTCAGGCCGAGCGAAGCCCCGGGTTTCGGCGCTCCCGTAATCTGTCGAGCCCGCGAAGTGGGCGGCAGATGGTTCGTCCATGAGCCCGATCTCGTTTAAGCTGCCGCCCACTTCGCGGGCTGGTTACCAATAATCACCACGGGCCCAGGGTTCCGCTCTGCCTGACGGCCTCGCTTCACCCTGGGCTCTATGCTTTCACCTGCTTCGCAGGCTCAGGCATGGAAGTTTTTATGGACTCGTCAAAACAATCGTGCGAAATTTATTGCGTAACATCAGCAAATAAGATGCTCCTGCTGGAAACTGGAAACTTTGGAAACTTTTTTAAAACAGCAGCTTCACGCCGAACTGGATTCGCCTCGGGCTGTCGGCGGAGAAAACGCGTCCAAACGAAGGAGACCCGACAAAGTTATCGGGCAATCCGAAATTCGGACGATTGAAAAGATTGAAAAACTCAGCGCGAAGTTGCAGGTTAACGCTCTCCCTGAGCGAAGTATTCTTCACCACCGAAAAATTGACGTTGTTAAACGCCGGACCATTCAGGATATTCCGGCCTGAGTTACCGAAACTGCCGTAATTGGGAATCGAGAACGCTGCGGTATTGAACCATCGTTCGGGCGTCGGATTCGAGATTTCGGCATTACCGGTCAGGTTCGGCCGGTCGTTGGCTCCGAAGCCAAGGTTCGAGCGACCGGTATTGCTGTTATCGAATTCGGGCAGCAGGGCGACTGTGAATGGCCGCCCGGTCTGCAGAGTGATGACACCGTAGGTCTGCCAGCCGCTGAGCAGAGCAGTAGCCAGGCCGGCATCGCCCAGCCACCGTTTACCTTTGCCGAACGGCAGATCCAGGGAATAACTCATGGAGAAGCGATGGCGGATATCGAAGTTCGAGCGGCCGCGCTCGGCCGCAAGGTTGAAGCTGTCCTGCGGAAAGTTCGGATCGCCGGCGCTCGCAAAGATCCCCGAGGCGATGTCAATCGAGTGTCCCCAGGTGTAAGAGCCAAGCACCGAGAGCCCTGCGGTCAACCGCTGCTGAAACCGCGCCTGCAGACTATGATAGATCGAGCTGCCGCTCGATTCCTGGTAATTGATCTCATCGAAGAACGGATTCAGGCGCAAATTAGGCTGCTGCACGCTCGGACGAGGCTGGTTGATATCGCGGGAGATGAGCAGCTTCGCGCCTTTCGACCCGACATACGATACTTCAGCGATACTGTTGCTCCATAGCTGATGCTGGATTCCAAAATTCCAGTGCTGCACATATGCCGTCTTCAGATTTCGATCGAAACCGAAAGCGGTGTCAGGCAGCGGGAAGGGAAAGTTCTGAGGGAAAGGATCGTACAGTGTGAGCGGCAGGTTCGGCAGTGAAAAATAGAAATTGAGATCGAAATAGGGTGAGTTGAAATAGAGTCCCTCGCCGGGCGCCAGCGGAGACTGATCGTAATAGATGCCGTAGCCTGTGCGGATGACAGTCTCGGCATCAGAGCCAGGTGACCAGGCGAGTCCGATGCGGGGAGCGAAATTGTTCCGATCGGCCTCATAGCCGCTGCGAGGGACTCCGCTCGTTCCGACGCGAACCAGCGATTGTGTGGCGAAATCGAAGAGATTCGCACGGTCCTCGGTATCGACCGGTGGCGAGTTGTATTCATACCTCAAACCCAGATTGAGCGTCAGGTTCCGGCTCAATCTGATGCCGTCATTCAAAAAGAAGTTATAGCTTTCAGAACGCAGGTGCTGATGATTGTCCAGTCGCGCGCCTCCGGTCAGCGTGGGCAGCCCTATCAACAGATCGGCCAGCGCATTGCCCGTAATCGGGACCAGTGATGAAAAGGTCAGTAAACCGCGCGACTGCACATCGCGAAAGGCATTCTGCTGGGATACGCGCATGTCGAATCCGAATTTGAGCAGATGATTCTTGAAGTACCAGGTCGCCGTATCAAGCAATTGATATGTGTTCGTCACACTGCTCTGCGGGTTATTGTATTCGTCCCCGAGCGGAGAAAACCCTGTGATGGTGATATAGCTCAGCCCGAAATCCCGCGGATTGGCTGACAGCTCGGGCAGTCCGACGGACTGATTGACGCTGGTCCCGAAGTTCTCATGCAGGACTCCGCCGGCGACACGATTGAAGGCGACGCGGATGTCATTTGTGAAATTTGGCGAAAAAATGTGCGTCTCACTGAGCATCGCATTCTGTCCTCGACGCGCGATGTTGTTGCCGTACCCGGGGACAAGCGCCAGCGTGACGCCCGAAAAAGGTTCGAAAAGATCACGGTCCGTGAAACTGTATCGGGCGGTGAACTGTGAGCGGTCACTGAAGGCATGGTCGATGCGTATGTCGAAAAGGTCATTGCGGTCGCGCTGGACCGGAGATGAAACATAGTTCTGAAACGGAACGTCGCGGTTCGGCAGCGGATAGAGCGAGGCAATCTGCAAACCGACAGGGTTGAGGAAAAACGGTGGAAGGATACCGCCGGGTATCGGATCGTTCGTGCCGGGATTGTTCGGTGGCCGGAAGAGGCTGTTTGAAAAGTCGCCGACGCGCTCCTCTGCTGTCGGCACATTTGTGACACGCGTGATTCCTTCACGCAGACGCAGCCCTTCGTAATCGCCGAAGAAGAAAGTTCTGCCACTGACCAGCGGACCGCCGAGAGAAAAACCGAACTGATTGCGCTGGTATTTCGGATCCGGCTGATCGGCGGGCGCGAAATAATTGCGTGCATCCAGCACCTGATTCCTCAAAAATTCATAGACCGTGCCGTGAAACTGATTGGTCCCGGACTTAAGGACGACGTTGATCTGAGCGCCGGCACTTCGCCCGAATGAGGCATCATGCGTGCTCGCCAGAACCTCGAATTCACGGATACCGTCGACAGGCGGTTTGACGCCGAAGGTGTTGAGCTTCGGATCGACGTTATAGACGCCGTCGAGCAGGAAATTGTTCGAGTCCTCGCGCGTTCCGTTGATGCTGAAAGCGAAATCGCCACGCACCGACCCGGCTGAGCCCTGAGCGGCCGGAGCGGCCCCGGGAACTAACAGGCTCAGTTCAAGAAAGTTCCGGCCGTCGAGAGGCAATCCGGTCACCTGTGCGTTGTCGATCACCGCGCCGAGCGAAGCCGAATCGCGCTTGAGCGGCGTCAGCGATTCTACGATCTCTATCGTCTCGCGATGTGTCGAGCCGCTGAACTCGATGTCCACACGCACATCCTGATTGACCGCCAGAATTACTCTGTGAACGTATTTATTGTCGATCGGCTTCTGCTCCACCTCGATCCTGTAATTTCCGGGCGGCAACAATGCGAAAACGAACTCGCCGGCTCCGTTGGTGGTCGCCAGCAATGTGGAATTCGTCTCTTCCCGGACGAGTCGCACCTCGCCCCCTGCAACAGGCTGCCCGGTCGGATCGATAATGCTGCCGCGTATCACTCCGCGATAGTTCTGCGCCAGGACCGGCATCGAGAGGCACAAAATCGATACCATGAACAATAAACCAGATCTTGTCTTCACTTAATACTTCTCCTGCTTCTAAATTGGATTTACACGCTATACGTCTTTTATCTGCTTCCAGTTTCCGGAATAGTTTCCAGTAGGAACAGTTTCCAGTTTCCAGTAAAAAATTTCGATTAGTCGATAAATTTATTGTATCTTTTGAAGACGCCCAATACAAAATTCGGAAAACTGGAAACTGGAAACTGTTCCTACTGGAAACTATTCTGGAAACTATTCTGGAAACTGGGAACTCTAAATGTTGGGAAATGACAATGCAAACGTATATGAAATCAATGGGAGACTAAATGAACAATCAAACAGCAATGCCGACGCCTGAGCGGTTCTTTTCCGCGGTTAATGGCTTTGTCCAGACCTCCGCCATGAGGGGAGCTATCGAACTGGACATATTTACTGCCGTTGGAGAAGGAAATACGACAGTCCAGACAATAGCTTCGCGCTGTCAGGCGAGCGAGCGAGGAATCAGGGTCCTCTGCGATTATCTGACGATTCACGGCTTTCTGACCAAGGAGAACGGAAACTACGGTCTGGCGCCGGACGCGGCATTCTTCCTCGACCGGCGTTCTCCGGCTTACCTGGGTGGGATCACGGGTTTTCTACTCCAGCCCGAGATGGTCAATGCATTCAAAGACCTGGCCACAACCGTCCGACAGGGCAAGACCATATTGAAGGATGAGGGGACTGTTTCGGAAGAAAACCCGATCTGGGTGGATTTTGCGCGTGCGATGGCGCCGATGATGATGATGCCGGCGCAGATGATCGCTGAGATCGTTCAGGTTCCGCAGGACCGCCCGATTAAGGTCCTGGACATCGCCGCCGGCCACGGGGTCTTCGGCATCACACTGGCGCAGAAGAATCCGAATGTCGAGGTGACGGCTGTGGACTGGGCTCCTGTTCTAAGCGTCGCCCTGGAAAACGCCAAAAAATTCGGAGTGGACGGCAGATACAGCACGATCGAGGGGAGCGCCTTCGATGTCAAGTTCGGCACAGGATATGACCTCGTACTGTTGACAAATTTCCTTCATCACTTCGACGTCGCCACCTGCGAATCACTTTTGAAAAAAGTGTATTCCAGCCTCAACGATGGCGGGCGCGCTCTGACGCTCGAATTCGTGCCGAACGAAGATCGCGTCAGCCCTCCGGGCGCTGCTTCCTTCGCCATGACCATGCTCGCAACGACGGGCGCCGGCGACGCCTACACTTTCTCCGAATACGATCGAATGTTCCTCAACGCCGGCTTTTCGAGCAATGAAATCCATCCGCTGGCTCCGTCGCCCCAATCATTGATTATTTCTATGATCTGAAAATAGTGAGTTGAAAGTTGAAAGTTGAAAGTCGAAAGAAAGGGATGCATCGAGTCATAAGTTGCCTTTCTGACTTTCAACTTTTAACTTTCAACTAAATCCTGTACCGAACCTTGCGTTTAGAATTTGCCGGTTCGAGATCGACATTCTGCAGACGGATGCTGACGTCGGCGCTCATGTCCCAGGGGGCGCATTCTCCGCGGAGCAGTTTGGGATAACCCGCGGCTGCGATCATGGCGGCGTTGTCAGTCGTGTATATCGGTGAAGGTATACAAGCCGGAATACCTGCTTCTTCGGCCAGATGGCGGACACTCGACCTCAGTTCGATGTTGCAGGCAACACCACCCGCCAGAATAATGGTTTTTGGCCGATGCAATTCTACGGCTTTGCGAAGACTGCGCACGAGGGCCCTGACTACGGCGTTCTGAAAGCTGGCGCAGAGGTCACGTATCTCCTGAGACGCATTGTCAGGATCGGTGGCAGGAGTGATGTTGTGATCCCTGACGTGGCGCAGTACGGCGGTCTTCAATCCGCTGAACGAGAAATCCAGGCGGTGATCAGGGTCCTTGATCTCGGCCAGAGGAAAGATGATCGCTCGTTTATCGCCCTGTTGGGCGAGTTTGTCGACGACAGGGCCGCCGGGATATCCGAGACCGATCAGTTTCGAGACCTTGTCGAAAGCCTCTCCGGCCGCATCATCGCGCGTCCGGCCGACAAGTTTGTACTTTTCCGGCTCGGTGATCAGAAAAAGGTTGGTATGTCCGCCTGAAACGATCAGGGCGAGCGCTGGATATTGAGGCGGAGGAAATTCAAAAGTGACGGAATAGACGTGCCCCTCGATATGATTGACCCCGACAAAGGGTTTGCGGGCCGCGAAGGCCATCGCTTTGGCGTAATTGATTCCTACCAGCAACGATCCGACCAGACCCGGTCCCTGTGTGACCGAGATTCCGTCGATTTGGGCCACTCTCACCCCGGCAGAGCGGAGCGCTTCTTGAACCACTCCGCCGATCTTCTCGAGATGCTCGCGCGAAGCCAGCTCAGGAACCACGCCGCCGTATTTCCGGTGTGTTTCGATCTGCGAGGCGATGATATTGGAACGGACACGGCATCCGTCCCCGTCATCGTGTTTGATGCCGAATTCGATAACGGCTGCCGCCGTCTCATCGCACGAACTTTCGATTCCAAGAACAAGCATTGAAACTCAATCTGTTGAGACACCAATATTCCGACTTGTTTTCATCGATGGAGCCTCAGCTTTCCCTTGCCGGCTGGCGGCGGATGACTGCGATCGTGCTGTCATCCCTGTTCGGTTCAAAGCCGGGCTGTGCGCAATCAAAGATGCGATGGCAGAGCGTATTGACCTCGCCCCCGCGAAACTGCTCGGAGAATGCCTCGATCTGAGATATCCCCTGCTCGCGGTCTTTCGTCAATTTCGCGTATACTCCATCGGTATAAACGATCAGCATATCGCGGGCCGGAAATTCCAGTCCATCTTCATCGAAGGTCGTTCCCTGCTGAGCTCCGATCGGACCGTTATTGACCGGCAACTGTTTTTGATCCGTCTTGCCGATCTGCAGTGCGGGCAGGTGCCCGGCATTGACGTAATTCATATGGTCACCATGCCATTGGGCCAGAATGCAGGTCATTGTGCGTTGCCCATGGAATCTGCCCCACAGAAATTCATTCAGATCGGCAGCGATATCCGCCAGCCTTTCACGCCGTTTGACGATGTCGGTCAGTTGCTGGTGGACCTGATAGACGTTGGCAATTGAATCAACGGCATCGCCGGGCAAATCTCCGAGCACGACCAGCGGACCGCGGGCTGTGGGAAAGATATGTAAATAGTCTCCGCCAGTCTCTGTCCCGACACCGTGTTTCGATGATGCCCAGATTTCAGGCAGATCGACGATAGCCGGCGGCATAAAGAGCGCATGCGTCTTCGCCGTCAGCTCCAGTGATTTCTGCTGGCTTCCTATCTCGAAGGCTTCCTGAAGCGAGCGCTGCGCGACCTCCAGAACCAGATCCTTCGGCTTGCGTGAAGCGAAGACGAAAACCGCGATCGTCACGGCCAGCATCGATATTCGAAACCAGGGTGGCGCTCCAGCATAGAGAGACAGGACCAGATAGAAAAGCAGCGCATAGATCCCCGTATTGATGACCAGTCCGATTCGATATCGCGTAGCGGCCACGGCAAGTATCGGGAAGTAAGACATGAACAATCCGGCGCCGATGTGCGGAAAGAGTCCCTGCTGGACGAAGGCCAGCAGGCCGATGTTGACGACAGTTACATCGATCATTGCCGCAGTTGAAACAAGCGAATCTGATGCTGCCGATTTGGCTCGCACACTTATGACGATCGCCAGAATCGCCCAGATCACGGCCATCCCGAGATAAATGATCCTCGCATTGGACTGGTGCGACCAGAGCCTGATTCCAGCCGCCGCATATGTCAGAGCGAAGACAGCACGGACGATCGTCGCCCATCGCGCCGCAGCAACAATGTGCTTGTCGAGAGCTTCGGTGATCTGCTCCGGCATTCCCTCTTTCAATCTTTTAAGCGCTACGTTATCCATCGACATGTTTGGGGCTCCCTCGAATAAATATTACAGGGCATACACAGAATCCTGGGAGCGCAGGCTTCCAGCCTGCATGATTTCCGCTAATAGCTACAAAATGCAGGCTGGAAGCCTGCGCTCCCAAGGTAACGACCTGCTAAAATACTGCAACCCGCCTGTCTCGTCAAAACCCGGCAATGCGCCTGTCGCCCCACTTTTGATTTATCGGGAACAGATTGTTACACTTCGCGTTTGCCTGGGAGAGACTGATTGAAACGATCAGAATAGACAAAGGAGACAAAACGGTTACATGCAAGCACTCATTCTGGCGGGCGGAGAAGGCACGCGACTGCGTCCGCTCACGGTATACACCCCAAAGCCGGTCGTGCCCATCGTAAATCGCCCCATCCTTTTTTACCAGATCGACCTCCTCAAACGAGCCGGAATTAAGGATATCAAACTGACGCTGGGATATGAGCCGACCAAGATCAGGGAGATCTTCGGCAACGGTTCCGAACTCGGAATCGAAATCAATTACATCGTCGAAGCATCGACCCTCGGCACTGCCGGGGCATACAAGAACGCGCTCGGAGACACCGACCTGACGACAATCGTCATCAATGGCGACATCCTGACCGACATCGACCTGACGAAGGTGCTTGATTATCATCGTCAAAAAGAGGCGATCGCGACGATAGTCTCCGCTCCGGTCGATAATGCTGCCGGGTACGGAATCGTCGAAGCCGGTCCCGACGGCCGCGTTCGACGATTCGTCGAAAAACCGAAACCCGACGAACTGATCCACAGGACGATCAATGCCGGAATCTACATTCTTGAGAAGCGGATTCTTGACATGATTCCGGCGGGAGAAAAGCAATTCTTCGAGTACGACGTATTCCCTCACCTGATCGAGACCGGTGCGCCGTTTTTCGCATATCAGTGGGAGGGATACTGGCTGGATATCGGCACTCCACAGCGTTACCTGCAGGCAAATCTTGACATGCTGGGCGGCCGGGTCACTAACATTCTGATCGAGCGCCCGTCGATCGCTACGGCTGAGAACGGTGAAGAGGCCGCGAGAATAGACAAGCGTACGGTCATCGACCCTAGCTGCACTATCAAGGCCGGAGCCGAGATCGTCAATTCCGTGCTCGGTGCGAATTGTTACATCGAGGAGCGGGCATACATCGAGAATTCCGTATTGCTCCCAGGTTCACGGATCGGCAAATATTCTGAGGTCAGGCAATCGCTGATCGGCAAGAGCGCAATTTTGGGAAGATACGTCAAAGTCACCGACGCGGTTCTTGGCGACAAGTCTTCCCTGACCGATTACACCGTGGTGTAAACGTAATAAATTTCAATAAGTGAGGCTATGAAGATCAAATTCGGAACTGACGGGTGGCGCGCACGCATCGCTGAAGATTTCACTTTTGCGAATGTCGAGGTGGTTACGCAGGCCCTCGTTGATTACCTGAAGACGCAGAACGGGAGCGGGAAAATATCGATTCTTGTCGGATACGACAGGCGATTCGCATCGGATTTGTTTGCGCAACGCACGGCTGAGGTTCTGGCCGGCAACGGCATTAGCGTCGACCTTCTGACACAAGATGTGCCGACTCCGCTGGTTTCATTCGAGGTCAAGCGCCTCGGGCTTGATGGCGGTGTTCTGATCACTGCCTCACACAATCCTCCGGATTTCAACGGATACAAATTCAAGGCGCCGTATGGCGGATCGGCCACGCCGGCGATCACCGATCAGATCGAAGCGCTGATCGGTGCAACTCCGCCGCGGCGACTGTCGATGGAAGAGGCCAAAGCCGCGGGATTATTACGTCAGATCGAGCCTTCAGACGATTACCGGCGGCATATCGAGGATTTCATCGCAATCAATGAGCTTCGCAAAGCGGATGTGCTGGTCATTGCCGATCCGATGCATGGGACAGGCGGTCGCTGGATCGAGACGATGCTCAGTGGGGGAAGAATACGCGTCGAGACCATTCGCGGTGAGCGCGATCCGCTCTTCGGCGGAGTGTTGCCCGAGCCAATGCCCTGGAATCTGGAGTTGACCGCGCGGACTATTCGCGATCGCGGGGCGTTGATGGCTCTGGTAACGGACGGCGACGCCGATCGCGTCGGAGCAATGGATGAGCGCGGCGAATACATCAATACTCATCAAATACTGATGATCATGCTGCTGCATCTGATCAGGCGGAAAGGTTGGATGGGATCTGTCGCGCGAACGTTTTCCCAGTCTGTCATAGTCCGGCGTATCGCCGAGAGTTATGGGCTTCGCCTGTTTGAAACACCGGTCGGATTCAAGCATATCGGCGAGATCATGCTCGACCCGGCCAACGATTTTCTGATCGGCGGTGAGGAGTCGGGCGGCATCGGCGTGCGCGGCCACATCCCGGAACGCGATGGGATCCTGAACTGCCTCCTGCTGCTCGAAGCGGTCCTGGCGACCGGGAAGAACCCGTCGGAAATCGTCCGCGATATCTGGCGGGAGTTCGGCGAATTTCACTTCGAGCGTCGTGACCTTCACGTCCCTGTCTTATCCGGACAGGAACTGGTCACGCGAATGAGAGAAAAGACTCCCGACACCTTCGCCGGATACCGAGTGACGGCTACCGCCACACTTGACGGAACGAAACTGATCTTCGAGGACGAAAGCTGGATATTATTCCGACAGTCCGGCACCGAACCGGTCCTCCGCATCTATTGTGAAGCGACGAGTATCGACAAAATGAAGAAGATGATGGACGAAGGCGAACGACTGGCAATGCAGAATTGAATAGCAGTTGCATCTTCATCATTCATTAAGCATAGAGGCAAAACTTTTGCATGAGGGCTTATTTCAAATCGAGGCTGCGGCGAGTCGTCAGTTCATAATATGAACCGTATCCGCCGTCCTCATAATCCTTGATCAGACTATCGATCGTCTGCAGCAACTGGACGCTGAAATAATTGTCGATGGTCTGTGGATGAACAGACGTGTAATAAGCGTAATTGAAATAGCTGCGGATGATGACGCTGCGGTCGTCGATCGGCAGCGATTTCAGATTCTCGACGAAGCGGTTCATCGAATCCTGTCTGAACAGATAGAATTCGACATTCGAAACATAGAACGCAGAGACCTTCTCACCGATCTCCTTCAAAAATTCCCCGACGGCTCGAACGGCCTTCGGCCCTGACAGATCGCCGGTGATGGTGATGATCAGATTCCTGTCGTGCATATTTTTGAGCACGCGATAACCATCTTCTGTCGCCAGGTAGTTGCGGTAGCGACCGTCGAGGTCCTTTTCGAGCAGGATTTCGCGATAGGCAGGGAAGAAGCGGCCTGTCGGGCGGTCCCGGATCGTATATCGAGTCTCCATGCATTCAGTGTAGAAGGCCTGATGGATCTCATCGATGGCATCCATGTCGCGCTGGGTCAGATTAAGGCCGTAGCTGTTGACTCGCTTGTGGACTTCGTCACGAATCTTCTCAGCCAGCTTCTGATCGAGCGGCGTGCGATCGAAATAGTCGACAAGATCGCGAATCGGCCGGTCGGTCCACTTCTTGTAATCTCTCGGAAGCGGCCTGGCGAAGAGCAGCGATAGGTACTCGGTTCGATTGCGCGACATCATAAAGAGCGCTTTGTAGAGCACGTGCTGGAGCATCGCATCCCGTCGAATGTCGATCATGATAGCCAGTCGAGGCTTGATCTGGGCGATGTAGGTGTAGTTCTGATCGGGACCGACACCGAGATAGACTCCGCCGCTGAGGTTCATCTTCTCGAGCTTGCCCATGACATGCTGATACGACAGCTCATTCGAAACCAGATTGTCCGATCCGAAATAACCTGCGCGCTCCGATAATCGTTCGTTGAGCAGAGCGAAATCGGTCCGCTTTTCGGGTTGCGATATGGCCTTTTGCGCCTGCGAGACGGGAGTGAAAGTGAGTAACGTGACCGCTATCAGGAACAAAAAAATATGACGAACTGCCTGCATTATTTTCCCTCTAAATAAATACGCTCAGCTCATAAACGCCGAGTTTGATCACCTGGCCGGGCGCCAGATCTTTCCGCTCGCCGGGCTGGAGTTCGACTCCGTCGATTTCGACTGAATTGCGGCCAAGGCATTCAATCTGAAATCGGCCGTCCTGAATTTTTTCGATGAGCAGGTGCTTGCGACTGACCTCCTGATCGCCTTCAAGTCTGAGGTCTACCGGCAGGTCTTTCGATCCGCGTCCGATTTCGAACCGGGTCTTGAGCGATTTATGGATCACTGCCTCATCGCCCTGGCGGGAGCAACTGATGGAAAAGAGCGGAGCCTTCGGACGAATGATAGTCTTTTCCGATTCATCATCGGTTTCGGCAACAGGCGCGGCGGCGGCTGGCGCCGTGCGCGGTTTGCGTGCGGTGACTTCGGTTCTCGGAGATTCATCGTCCCAGACTGCCTGAACGCGGATCTGCCCCTTATCTAGCGCACCGTCGATACTCAGCGAAAGCGCGATTTTGTCGGTTTTGAGAACCTTATCGCCGACCAGTTCACGGGCTCGCTGTGAAAGCCCGTTTCTCAGTCCTTCTTCCAATCCCTCGCGTTTTCTCCCCTGCCAAAGCGAGTCATCGGATTTGCTCAAATAGATGATGTATTCGCCCGGCAGATATGTCGGTCCGCCCGGAGGAGTGAACATCTCGCGCTTCATGACGGTTTCGACTTCACGCGCGATCTTGACGAAAAACTCGTCCCATTCGCTCAATTGCTGCGGAGTTGCCGGCGTTTGCGTAGCAGCGTCCTCGCCATCAAGCCACTTTCTGAAATCCTGTAAAAGCTCCGAAATCTTCATAATCAAGTCATGTCCAGAATCGACGAGAGACTACACGAACATATTGAGGGTTGCCATAAACCCAGCCCTGATTATAACCGGAAAGTCTTGGTTGCGATTCATCCCATCTGCTGACTTCGATCTGCATCCACTTCTGATCGGTCTGCGCCAGCACTTTATGACGCGAGCCTTTCGAGACGACGCCGATGGCTGGGTCGCGCGGGCTGGGGCCGGCACGGACATTGAGCCCGGGTGCGATGACTTCGAGTTCAGTCACTGGACCGAAACCGAACGGCGTGTCGAGCCCTCGAAAATAACCATAGACGCTCAGCAATGCGCCCAGGAAAGCGACGCCGATTAAAAGCAAAAACAGTCGCCGGCGCAACGTTTCGGTAAAGCTGGAGGCAACATCCGCTGTAATAACCGGTTTAGCGGCAGGTTGAGCGGATGGTTGCGCCGTCTTTGCCTGCGCAGGTCTCAGCCCGGCAGCGGCCGAGGTGTCGACGACCGTTGAAGGAGCGCGTTCGATCGGAGTCGCCGGTGCAGACAGATTGTCCTTCAGTTCGATGAAAAACCGAGAAGGCCGTCGACGGTCATTATCATTGACCGGCAGCGGCTGTGGCGCAACTGAAACAACAGAGCCTGATTCCACATCGACCGGCTCCTCATCAATCGGAACCGGACTGGCGCTCGAATAGGTGCGCAGCGGTCGCGAACTTGCCAGCGTCGGTTCGAATTCAGGTTGCTCGGGGGTTCGTGGAAGGGCGCCCGTGCTGACCGACAAACGCGGTTTGATAATGGTTATTTCATCATCGATCACCTGATGGGCGATCGCCGCAACCTGGGCCAGATCGCTCCAGAATTCAATGACCGAGGCATAACGCTCTCCCGGATCGTCATCTGTCGCCCTTCGCAACACTGCCAGCAGCTTTGTCGACCAGGGTTTACCGCTCACCCGATCAGCCAGGGACGAGATCGGATCGCATTTGAATTGCGATGGCGCACGCCCGCAAATCACCGTATAGAAGCTCTTGGCCAATGAATAGGTGTCGGCTGCGGCAGTCAGCTGATCATATTGCGCATCTTCGTCAGGATGATGTTCTGGCGGTGCGTAGACATCGGCCCCGACCCGGGTGATCTCAGTCAGTTCGCCGGTCGCAATCTTGGCCACGCCGAAATCCGCGATCTTGAGTATCTGCTGATCAGCGCTGAGCAGCAGATTGTTGGGCTTCAGATCGCGATGGATGATCCCCTTACTGTGCGCAAATGCCAGGGCTTCGCAAGCCTGCCTGAAATAGAAGAGCGCCTTGTCAAGAGGCAGTGCATTGCCTGGCTGTGAGCGACACAGATTCAAAAGATCTCCGCCGGGCATGTATTCAAGCACCAGATAATGAAATGGCGTCCCACGCAGGTCCGCCGCTGTACCGTGGCCCCAGCGCAGAATCACATTCGGATGCCTTACCGTATCGAGCGCGATCGCCTCATTCTGAAAGTTCTCGACCAGTGTCCGCTCCAGATCGGCGTCAGGAGTACCCTGCAGGCTGGTGTTGAGCGCTTTGATGACGACTTCACGCCCACCGGAAAAACGGTCGCGCGCCACGAAGATCTCGGCGTAGCTGCCCCGGCTCAGCCGCTCATGGACTTCGTATTGCCCGTCAACCAGACTGTTTTCCAGTTTTAATTCCGGCATCCTGTATCAGTACAAAGTAAAAAGTAAAAAGTGCAGGGCTCATCCGACGGGCTTCGAAGATCCTGGAGAAGCGCCGGCCGCCGGAGACGGAGACGCCACCGGTTGAGGCGTGGTAGCCCCGACAACTTGTTGCAAAATATCTCTCGCATTTCGCATCTGGCCGATAGACATATACGCCATAGCCAGATGCAGCTGGATGTTCGGCAGATTCGGATCGGTTCTGGCGGCCTGATTGAGATGGTTAACCGCCTCATCAAATCTGCCCTCGGCGTAATCGATGCGGCCAAGATAGTAATGAGCTTCGGCGCTGTTCGGATTTGAGGTCAGCGCCAGATTAAGTCGTTTTCGCCCTTCATCACGAAATCCTTCCAGAAAACGGGCATAAGCGGCGCTGATCTCGGGATCGCCCGGACTTGCCTGGTTCGATTGAGACTGTAAAGAACCGATTTTGGCAGGTGATCCTGAGAGTTGTTCGACGATCGGCCTGCCGAAAAAACTTCCAATCAGCAAACCCGCGATCAGTGCGACACCAAGCAGACTCCACTTCATAAGCTCTGAAATCCCGCCTTTCTCGGTTAAGTTGCTGCCGGCGACCGCTTCGTCATATCGCGGAGCGGGCGGTTTCGCACGAAAAGGAGCCGGCTGGCTCTGGCCAGGCGCCGCGGTCTCGACGGCCGGAGGCGGCATTGTCGATTCGGGAGCGCTTGTAGCCGACAAGTCGACTTCGATCTTTTTGGCCGGCGGTGGAACGGGTCTTGACGGCACGACGGAGCGAGGGGCCTGAACCGGACGCGTCGGTTCTTCGATGTAATCACGCGAGCCAATATCGACGACGATAGCGGTCAGGTTATCCTCGGCGCCGCCGGTATAGCAAAGATCCTTCAATGCATCACAGATGGCCTCGGGGCGACGACCGCTCTTCATTAAACGCGCGATCTCTTCATCCGTCACGTGGCGCGTAATACCGTCACTGCAGATAAGAAAGCTGGTCTTCTCATCGATCTCGATTTCGATGATGTCCGGTTCCACTTCAGGCTCTGCCCCGATCGCCCGGTTGATGACGTTTCGACGGGGGTGATGCGCAGCCTGCTCTTCGGTGATGAGACCTGATCGCAGGGCCTCATTTACCTCGCTGTGGTCTTCAGTCAACTGAATCAGGCCCTCTTCATCATATCGATAGACTCTGCTGTCGCCGACGTGAGCGACGATGGCGCGGGTCCCGTCTATCGCCAGCACTGCAATCGTCGAAGCCATGCCGACAAGGTCCTGAGTCGTTTCAGCCTCCGAGAAGATCTTCTGATTGCATAAATCGATCGTATTTTCGATCACCTGGCGCAGATCCTCGGGCTGTTCCTGACTGAAGACTCTGGAAAATATTTCGACTATGGTCTGGCTGGCGACCTCGCCACCACGGCGCCCACCTACTCCATCCGCCACCAGGAAAATGCCGCGCTCGGGTATCGCAAGAAGACAGTCCTGGTTCTCCTTACGCCTGGGATTGAGCCCCTTATCAGTTACTGCTCCGTGAGTTAGTTTAAACATAATCAACGGCCGGTATCGCAATGTTATTTATTATTCCTGTGAGATATTGCCATCAGAATACCGAGCATGAAAAAGCTGGTAATGAGTGACCATCCACCGTGACTGATGAATGGAAGCGTGATGCCCGTCATCGGGAGTAATCTGATGACACCGCCGATGTTAACGATGGCCTGAAAGCCTAAAAATGATGTCACGCCTGCCGCCAGCAGTTTGGTGAACATATCGGGCGCTTCGATCGCCGTTCGCATACCGGAGATCAGCAGGATGATGAATCCGGCGATAATGACGGCTCCACCGGCCAGTCCCATCTCTTCGGCGATCGCCGCATAGATGAAATCAGAATCGGCGATCGGAACGCTCTCAGGATATCCGCGTCCCAGTCCGGCGCCGACTAATCGCCCGTCGCTGATGCCGAAAAGCGCCTGAGACGGTTGATAAGCATATTTGTTATACCACATCTCTTCGTTCGATATTCCGCCGCCGGTGGTTTCGCCGACTTCCCTGGCCCACCACCAGTACCGATCAGGGTCAGGCGGCAACCCGCCATGGCGCCAGAGGTAAAAGCGTTGATGAATTCGCGGGGGAATGCCCTGACTGACCAGACCTTTGACGCGCTCAACGGCCGAGACCGAATCTCGATCGCTGAAGATATCGGCGACGGTGTTGTAGATGCCCGCGGCAAAGATCGATCCCGTCAGCAGAACAGCCATCAGAACGATCGCCATCGTCACCTGGGGCAGCCGCCTGACAGCGACAAGGTAGAGCGTCAGATAAGCGCCGAAGAAGACAAGCATCTGCCCGAAATCCGCAAGAGCGAAGAACGGCACGATCGGCAAGACCGCCACCAGCAGAAAAGGCAGCACGAATCGCCACGGCGGAATGCCCCAATATGTGCGGGATAGATTGCGGTAATGGTCGGCAAGAATGCCGGCATAGCTCACCAGAAACGTGATCTTGACCGGCTCCCAGGGGGTAGTGTTGCCCAGGAATTTTCCCCCGCTTGAATAGATTATGGCGATCAGCGCGAACGGCAGCGTCGTCACAAGGCCGATCAAAATACTGTGCCGCTGCAGCCAGAGCAGCACGTCGTCACGCATAGTGAACGCGAAAGCCAGTCCGAAACCCAGAAATCCCATCAATGGTATGAGCGTCGAGAGCGACGAGATGATCCTTTTAAAAGTCCAGTAGCTCTCATCATCGGAATTGGCCTGCGATGTGTCGATCCGAATCTGGTAATCCGGATCTCCGAAGAGCACCTGCTTCTTCTCGGCATCATAATACTTGTTGATGGCACGCTGCTGAGCAGTGTTAGCCTTTGCCAGACGGGCCCTGCCGACCTCGGCCCGTCGGTCAGCGCTGTATTCGGGATCGGTGAATAGCCTGTACTGCGCAAACTGGCCGATGCTGAAGAGCAGAATCGCGGTCGTGAAGAGCGTCAGATCGCCGGCATAGCGATACCTGCGGACCATCCAGATGAAGATTGCGAGCAGCGGCAGAAACAGCGCCAGATCACGAAAGGCCAGCAGCAGCGACGGCGAGAAACCCCGAGCAATACCAGAACGGTAAATGGCCAGATAGGCCAGCGTGTCCAGCACCAGCAGGCCAAGCAAAAGCAGAAGATGGGAGGAAGGGCGATTCTTCATAATTTTCGGACGCTCAAACCCGCCGGAATGCTGTTATGGCAATTCCTCTTTCACAACACAATCATATACGTATTTTCACAGTTGCGGGTTCGACCTCACTCGCTTCGCCGATTTCGTGGAATCCTTATGTTTTCTTCACTTATTTCGGGAATGATACGTTGAAATTCTGTAATTTGACAGAGGCGTGATTCATTTCTGGCAGTTCGGACAGAAGTATGTCGATCGCGTCGCCTGAATGATGCGCCGGATGGGTGTCGAGCAGGTCATGCACCCCAGCCCTTCGCGATCGTAAACGCGCCAGCTGTCCTCGATTGCGCCTGCTCCGTACCGGCCATAAACCTCGCGCGGATCCGTCACCTGGTTTGCGGCAGAGTCGATCGCTTCCTGTAAAACTTCGATCACATGCGAGCGCAACACCCCGGCGCGGCGTGCTGATATCCGATTCGCAGCCAGTCTCGGATTGATTCGCGCGCGATGCAGGGCCTCAGAAACGTAGATATTGCCGAGTCCGACGACCCGCGTCTGATCGAGCAGGAAGACCTTTATCTCCTGCCGGCTGCGCTTCAAAACATCCAACAGATATTTCTCGGAAAATTCAGGATCGAAGGGCTCGGGGGCGAGCTTTTCAAGATGACGGACGGATTCGAGTTCCGCAGTCCGTGCAATCATCATCATACCGAAATGTCGTTGATCGGTGAAGATGAGCTTTTTTCGATTGTCGAGCAGAAATTCGGCATGTGTGTGCGGAAGATTCTCGTCGCCTTCGGCAAGATTGTAAAAGCGGCCGGTCATTCGCAGATGCGTAATCAGCGTTTTGCCATTTGCGAGATGAACGAGGATGTGTTTGCCGCGACGTGCGACATCCAGCACCGTCGCGCCCTTGAGCCATGCGGCGAACTGACGCGGCGGATTCTCCGGCGCCAGACCGGCTCTGATCAGACGGGCTTTGATAAATCTCCGCCCCGTGAGCAGCCCTCGCAGTCCGCGCACCACCATTTCGACTTCTGGAAGTTCCGGCATGCCATCATTAAACGCCAAAGCGCCATGATAGCCAAGAATATTCATGGCTATCATGGCGGACATCTTCCATCAGCAATTCGGCGGGAAGACCGGGATCGAGTAGCTCATCGATGAAGTAGTCGTCAGGACATGCAGGTTGTGGCCGTCATTAAAGGCATTCCCCGAAGCTGCCGCGGACGGATTGAAATTGATCATGGCGCCGGTCATGCCGAAAGCCCCGCCGGTCTGCCACAACTTCATCCATCCGCTCCTTCCTGCCTGAATGACCTGTTCGAATCGCGGGACGGTGCGCGGACTGTTGTTGCTAAGGCTGGTCCTCAACTGGCAGGCGCCCGGATTGAAAGTGAAACTGAGCCCGTTTTCGGCATCATCGAAGAGAAGCCCGAAGATCGGGGCCAGGCGCGCGGGCCCGATCGCCAGATCGCCTCCAATGCGGTTGAGAATCAACATCGTGTCGTTGCCGTCAACTCGACTCGGGATATTATCCACCGCCAGGGCATGCGGCAACACGTCATAACTCAACCCGTCGAAAGCCAGCGTTGCCGCTCCCGACTGGCTGTCGCAGTACGGCAGCCCGCCGGCGATGGCCGCAACCGAAATGGCCGGGAGATTGGCGTAATGCCCCGTCGTGAATTTGACGTAGGCGTCCCCGATCAGGAAGTTGAAACTGGTCGGACATCCGTTCTCGTCGACAGCGACGGCGATGATATACCCGGTCGTCCCCGGATCGAAATCCGAAGCCAGAAAACTGGTCGTCTGATTCGGCGTCAGGCAGATGAACATATCGGCGACAGAACACGTTGCGCCATCGACGAAGAAGAGATGCACGAATGCGTTTTTGTTCGGCTCGATGTTGGTCAGACTGATGCGAGTGTTTTGAGTGATCCCATTGGTCGACGAGCTGTAGATGTTATAGATCAGGACGCTGCCCGCCTTCTGATCGCTGGCCACGGAACCGGCTGTCGGGATCGGCAGCCCCGGCCCGACGCCCGGACAATTAGCCTGAACGCAGGCGATGAATGATTCGGACGAGATCATCCCCAGATTGACCGTCGAGGAGATACAGGCCTGGGTCCCAGGCGCCACGCCATCAGCAATCTGAGCTTTGTAATTGATCGAGACCGACCCTCCGGAGGGTATCGTTCCCGACCAGGTCACTGTCGAACCGTCAACCACCGTGCAACTTCCGACATTGGCCGTACAGGTTCCCGCCAGAGCGCGCAACTCAGCCGGCAGGCTGGCCGTGAAGGAGGATGTCTGAGCAGCAATCGTGTTGTTCGGAATGTTGGCAGTCACTGAGACTACATCTCCGCCACCCGTGCAGACTACTGTGCCACCAGTCGCCGCAATCGTCTGAATACCGGCTGCCGGTCGATTGGTGAATTGCAGACCGAGCAGGATCGGGTCGTGATCGGCTGACCGATATGGAGTCGGGAAAAACCTGTCATCCGTCTTGAACTCGGTGTTGTAATCGAAGACAAATGGCTCATCCGAATTGATATGCCAGACTGTCGAGCCGGTCAATTTCGAAGCCAGAGAAGGCGTTACGAAGGCATGATCAAGCTGTCCGACTTCACTGTCGAACTGGAATGAATAACGCAGGGCAGCAGGAACAAAAGCTGCGATGGAATCGACAAAGCCGGCCGCCCTCAACACATCGATCGGGTCTTCTTCGGCGTATGCGTTGAAATCGCCGACAACAATCACATCAGGATCGACCGGCGCCAGCGACGCATTGATGAAGTCGATGGTTTTCAAAACCTGATCCCTGCGCCTCGCGTTATAGCAGCCCTGGCCTGTGCTCTCATCGCCGTCCTCGCCGGTTGGAGATCCGGTACAGGACTTTGACCTCAGGTGATTGACGACAACGCTGAACTGCTCACCGGTCGCATTCTCCTTAAACATCTGCGCGATCGGAGCGCGGCTGTATGTTCCGAGGGGAGCGACTGTGTCGGTCAATGGCGCTCCGACGGCCATAACCGTCGCTGTCCGGTAGATCATTCCTGATTTGATCTCGGTGTCGGTTCCGACAGGACTGACCGGATCATAAATTGCCGGCGGAGTCGCCACTGCGGCATAAGTGCCGGCTCCGAGCACGGCGTTGAGTTCAGCCACGAGCAGGTTGACCGCGGCATCCGGAGTCGCGGCGGTCCCCTTCTCGAGCTCGATCAGTCCGATCACATCGGCATTCAGTGCGACTAATGCCGGGATCAGCTTTCCAAGTTGACGGGTCAGCTCAGCAGGGTTGCTTGCGCCTCTCGGACCAGGCGTCGAAAAGAAATTCAGGACATTGAACGATGCCACCTTGAGCGATCCACCGACCGGATCAGGCAACGCCGGTCTCGGATTGGTCGCCGCGAAATTGGGCGAAGAAGTAGGCTGGACTCGATAGAAGTTGAAGGCGAAGTGCATGATGCCGCTCAGATTCGCCACAGTATCGCCAAGGCGGATAGTCGAATCTCCAGGGCCGATAAACGGGATCGGATTCGGGTTCTGTCCGGATCTTCCATCATCCAGTACTATCCTGTCCCTGTCGTTGGCCGCTGAGAGCGCTGCGACAGCCGCAGCATTTGAGCCACCCGAAGTCGCCACGCCCGCTGCGGGGTCGTCATTCGGATCGATGACATTTGTGGGGATGTACAATCTGGAGGTTGACAATCCCAGTTCACCGAATCTGCCCAGACCGAAATTGTCCGTAACGTAGAGCGTCTGTGTGAAATTGACTCGCATGCCCTCGACCCTTTCGAAGGCGGCTGCAGGCGTCGTAGCGACAGGCAAAGCAATATTCACCGCCGCCGGCAGTGGGTTTCCGGAATTGACTATTGTAATAGTCACATTCGAGAGCTGGGTCATTCCCGGATTTACGGGGAAATTGCCAACCGTACCGGTGACCTGCACCTTGTCACCGACCGAAACGTCCGGCGTCAGATCGGGATCGAAGATGAAAGTTCCCTCGGAAGTATTCGGATCGGCATCCCAGTCTGCATCCTCCTCCTCGACGAAGAAGCCGCTCAATCCTGGGAAGTCTCCAACAACAATCCCCTCGATCATGACGTTGAGACCCGCAAAATTGGGAGTTTCGGCCGTCCCCTGAATAGTGTGGATGAGCGTCGTGCCTCCCGGATTGACCTGAATGGTGACCATGCAGCTTGCCGTCTGCGGCGTCGGCGCATCATTGTTCGACCAGTTGATAGTTGCAGTGTAAACTCCGGGAGGAGTAGCCGCACCGACATTCAATTGAGCCGTCGCCGTCCCTCCGACCGCGCCGGCGGCAACAAAGCTGCTCAACGTGATGTTCGCATTGGCTGGCGCAACCGAGAGAGAAGCACTTGTCACCGTCCCGTCCGCATCCGTAGCGCTGACCGGCGCCGAGGCCGCGGTGCCTGAGCCCGTACTCAGATTCATCGGACAGACCGGAGTGACAGGCTGGTTCACTGCGCCGCAACTGGCTGTGTGCGCACCCAACCCGCCGAAGGTATCATTCGCAAAACCATCCCATTCAATCGATGGGTCGAAGACATCGCTGCCCACCGTGTCGCCTGCGCAGATTGTCGATTTCCGACGCAGTGTGTTGTCCGCAGTCGAGAGCAGCCCCGTCCCCCACTCCGAACCCGGATCGAATCCGACCTGACCGATGACATCGATGATCGTCGTCCCTTTTCTCAAAACGACTGCGTCATCTCCGTTGAACCATCCTGAACTGTTCGTCTGGTCGGCCTGCGCCTGGATAGTGGCATTCGCACTCGCCTGCGCGACAACATAGACATCACTACTCGCGACAGTGCCGGTCAAATTGATAGTCAATCCGGCCGATGCGTTTCCGTTGAAGAAGTATTGAAGATTATAGCCGCCCGCCGCCAGGTCGACTGCCGCCCCTGTTCCATTGAAGATCTCGATCGCCTTGTTGTTGCTCGATCCCTCGATGTACTCCGAAATGAACAACTCTGTGGCCGCGGCACTCGTCGGCCTGGTCATAAATACGGCTGTTCCAACGGCTACGATCGCTAAAACTGCAGCTACAAATGCTATCGTGGTCGCAACCCGACGATGCAGTATTCTTCGCAGGAATTCAGGGGTGGATTTCATGATCTCTTCCTCATCAGAACGATAGACAGCCGTACCTGTCGCTCATCCAATCACAAGTCTATTCAATATTGTTATTCAGATAATGGAAATTTCAGGACTGGCAATCCGCTGCTGGTTTTTCCCAGTGAGTGTCGCAGTCGGATCCCTTTGACAAACGGAGTTTACATGTTTTTGCCCGACTCGTCCAAAAGAATCCGACCAGTTGACAGTTAATTAATAGTGAATTCACATTCAAATATCTTTTTCTCTCAACCATTGACAAGCTGCTGTCTTATCGGTACTATCCCTTTTTGTTCTTTGACGCGGGGTGGAGCAGCCAGGTAGCTCGTTGGGCTCGATACCGCAGGATCGTAATTTGAATACCAAGCTGAAATAGGTGGAGTTCCCGGAAGAGGCGATTGTGGACGTAAAAAAAAAGATAAAAATAAAATTATTGAAAAAGGGAAAAAGATCTCGTCGGAGGGGTTCTTTTTTCCGTTGATGTTTTTCTTACTTATGCAAGTGAAATACACCTTGTCGAGTCTGAAAAACGTCAACGAAAACCGAAATCTGCCGATTATCGCGATGCTTGGAATTTGATCCTGCAATGGGCGGCATGCAAGGAAACTCGCATGTGATAACCTCTCAAATTCGGGGAAGCCTCAGGCAGTGGTAATCCCGAGCCAAGCCATCAATATAAGTAATATGATGGAAGGTGTAGAGACTTGATGGGAGGCATCCTAACCTGTTGTTGATATGCAGCAGGAGGGTGAAGGGAAAGTCCAGACCACAAACCGGATTAACCGGGCGGCGAAAGTCGAAGTGGTAAGCATAACCCAAAGGTCGCAGGTTCAAATCCTGCCCCCGCAACCAATTTCAAAAGAAAAAGCCGCTTGGGAAAAGCGGCTTTTTCTTTTTCACACCCCAAACCCTTTTCACCGGGCAGTAACAAAAGTTATATTCCAGCCATCACCCGGAGAAAAGATCATGAAAAACCTGAAAATTGCTGAAACACTGATTACTGCAGCGTTCTGCTGCCTTGGATTGACTGTTGTAGTACCTGCTCAACAGCCGGAGGCGAACTACGACGAGGCGAAAGTCGGCCGGTACACGCTACCCGATCCGCTGATCACAAACAGCGGCAAGCGTGTGACGGACAAGCGCGACTGGCGGCAGCGTCGAAGTGAGATACTTCAACTCTTCGAAACACACGTATACGGCCGCATTCCGAAGACTTCGACGCGCATCAACTGGGAAGTGACGTCGACAGATGCCGGCGCGCTCAAGGGTCTGGCGACACGCAGGGAGATGACTGTATTTCTGACTGGCGCAAAAGATGGGCCACGAATGAACCTGCTGCTCTATGTTCCCAACAAAAGAACGGGGCCGGTTCCGGTCTTCCTGGGGATGAACTTCGTTGGAAACCACGGCATCAGCAGCGATCCATCGATCACGCTGCCCATCGTCTGGTTGCGTGAGAGTCGCGATGGAGCTTACGTCAGCAGACGCGCGACTGAGGATTCGCGAGGATCGGCCTCCCGGCGCTGGCCGCTCGAAAAGATAGTCTCGCGCGGATACGCTGTCATGACCCTCTATTACGGGGATATCTTTCCGGATCACAAAGACGGCTGGAAGAACTCGATCATTCCAGCCGTCTCGCCGAAGGGAAATGCCGCACCGGCGCCCGACGACTGGAACGCGATCGGCGCATGGTCATGGGGTCTGAGTCGAGCGATGGATTACATTGAAAAAGACAATGCTCTGAATGCGAAACGCGTTGCGCTGCTCGGCCATTCGAGGCTGGGAAAGACGTCACTCTGGGCGGGCGCCGTCGATGAAAGGTTCGCGATCGTCATCGCCAACGAGAGCGGCGAAGGCGGAGCAGCACTGTCGCGTCGCAACTTCGGCGAAACGGTCGAGCGCATCAATACGAGTTTCCCTCACTGGTTCTGCGGAAATTACAAGAAATATAACCGTGACGTGGCTTCCCTGCCGGTCGATCAGCACATGTTGATCGCGCTGATCGCTCCGCGGCCGGTCTACATCGCCAGCGCGGCCGAGGACCTGTGGGCTGATCCACGCGGAGAATACCTTTCGGCATTGGCGGCTGATCCCGTTTATCGCCTGCTCGGCACGGATGGCCTGGCGAAGTCCGAGATGCCGGGACTGCACCAGCCAATCACCTCGACGATCGGATATCACATTCGCGCCGGGAAACACGATGTGACCGATTACGACTGGGAGCAGTTTATGAACTTCACCGACAGGCATTTCAAATAAATCAAGATGTAGGGAAATTGCTTGACTTGTCCTGACGCCCAGGCCAGGGCGGGGAAACAGGCCGAGGGAGGCCGGGGGGGGGGCGGCGATCCTGAGTCTTGGGCGCGAAATGGGCGGCGGGTTCGCGAAGGGTGACGCCTGACTTTAACGTCGCGGGGTGTGGGGGTGGTCCGGGCTCGCGGGGGGCCTCGCCCCACCCGGGCTATTCGGGGGTTTCACGGCGTCGCGCGCCGGGAAGGAAAACCACCTTGTCAAATCGTGGGACCTTCCGCGTAAGCATCAGAAGGGAATAAGCGACGGGCATGTCAATGGCGAATGAACCTAAGATACTGTAGTAACCTAATCACTTCCAGTTAGCGGCCGAAGGGGCAAAGATTTTTGGTGATGCGAATATCATCAATTGATTGCCCACTGGATATAATTCGAACACTGATCTCCCTGCATATCTTTGCCCCTTTGCGGCCTTTGCGATTTAATATCTTCAAGTATGACCAGCATTACCTATAACTCACCGGATTTTTCCGAACAGGATGCAGTCCAGCTCGCTGAAGAATTCTATGGATTGGCAGTCGCAGCCAGCTCGCTGCCGAGCGAGCGCGACCGCAATTTCGGCCTGACGGACAAAGACGGCCGGAGATATATCCTGCGAATTTCGAACCACGAAGAGCCGCGCGATATTCTGGAGCTTCAGAATCATGCGCTCGAGCATCTGGCGGAGCATGCTCCGTCGGTTGCCGTGCAACGTCCGATCGCATCAGTCGACGGCCGGAAGATCGTCGAAGTGATCGATTCCGATGGCGTATCGCACGCCATGCGTCTGATGAGCTGGCTTACAGGCCGGGTCCTTGCAGAGTCGAGACCGCATTCAACCGGGTTGATGGGCGATCTAGGCGCGGCGCTCGGCAAGATCGATCGAGCGTTGCTCGATTTTGATGATCCGGCGGCGAATCGCGCGTTGAAATGGGATCTGCAGCATCCGCTGTGGGTACGCGATTTTCTGTCGCACATTGAACCGCCCGAACGACGAAGACTGGTCGAACGTCACCTGGACCGTTTCGAAATGAATGTCCAGCCTGTGTTGTCTTCATTGCGCCAGAGCGTGATCCATGCCGACGCCAACGATCACAATGTGGTGGTCGGGACTGATGCGGCGAAGGGCAGGCTGACGATCACAGGCATCATAGACTTCGGCGATTTGATCAGATCGGCTACGGTTTGCGATCTCGCCATCGCCTCAGCCTATGCGATGCTCGACAAACAGGACCCGATCGAGACTGCAGCCGCAATCGTCAGCGGTTATCATCGACAGCTCCCGCTTCTCGAAGACGAGATCGAGGTCCTCTTCCGGCTGATCATCACTCGTTTATGCGTCAGCGTGACCAACTCAGCCTTCCAGCGGAAAGAGCATCCGGAGAACGAATACCTGGTCATCAGCGAAAAACCCGCCTGGCGACTTCTCGAACAGCTCGATCGGATCAGCCCGGAATACGCTCATTTCCGCTTGCGCGCAGCCTGCGGACTCGAGCCGAGCCCCAATCGCGGAAATGTGGTGCGATGGCTCAAGGATCATACCCGCGAGATCGGCCCATTGATCTCACCGGCGCTTGACGAAAAGAACACTGTCATCTTCGACCTGAGCGTCGGCAGCTTCGAGATCGAAAACCCTGCTGCGGCGGAAGATGTCAAAGGTTTTTCGAAATCGCTCTTCCGGCGGATGCGCGACGAGGAAGCGGTCGCCGGCATCGGTCGTTACAACGAAGCGCGGGCCCTGTACACTAGCGACATCTTCAGGATCGTTGGAAATGACGGCCCCGAATGGCGGACCATTCACCTCGGCCTGGATATCTTCATGGAAGTCGGAACGACTGTGCTTGCGCCGCTCGACGGGACGGTTCACAGCTCACAGCTCAATGCCGGTGAGCTGGATTACGGCCCGACGATCATTCTCGAACACAAGGTGGAAGGCGATGCAGTCCGTTTTTTCACGCTCTATGGCCATCTCAGCGAAGACTCGATCGAGAAACTGGCTCCAGGCAGGATTATCCGCAAGGGAGAAGCCGTCGGCCGTATCGGCGATTTCCCGGTCAACGGCAACTGGCCGCCCCACCTGCACTTTCAGCTGATCACGGATCTGCTCGGGTATGAGGGCGATTTCCCTGGCGTCTGCCGGCCCGCGGATCGACCCGTCTGGCTGAGCGTCAGCCCGGACCCGAATCTGATCGCAAGACTTCCGATTGAGGTTGTGGCCAGGCAGGAACACGGAATTGATGACCTGCTGGACGCACGGCATGCGCATCTCGGTGGAAACCTGAGCATCTCGTACCGCCGGCCGCTCAAAATAGTTCGCGGCTGGATGCAGCATCTTTATGATTACGAAGGGCGCGCCTATCTGGATGCCGTCAACAACGTCCCCCACGTCGGACACTGCCATCCACGCGTGGTCGAAGCAGGCCAGAAGCAGATGGCTGTGCTCAATACCAACACTCGATACCTGCACGACAATCTGACCCTTTACGCCGAACGATTGTGCGCTACGATGCCGGCTCCACTGAGCATCTGTTATTTCGTCAATTCCGGCAGCGAGGCGAATGAACTGGCGCTCAGGCTGGCGCGGACACACACCAGCAGCCGCGAAACGATAGTCGTCGACGTCGGCTACCACGGAAACACGACCAGCCTCATCGAGATCAGTCCATACAAACACGCAGGCCCCGGCGGATCAGGCCCGCCCGATTTCGTCCACACAGCGATCATGCCCGACGTCTACCGCGGGCCGTACGGAAAGGACGATTCACAGGCTGGCGAGAAATACGCTCAGCATGTGGCCAGGCTGATCGCCGCCATCGAATCGCGTGGAGAACGCCTGGGCACATTCATCTGCGAATCGATACTGAGCTGTGGCGGTCAGGTCGTGCTGCCCGATGGATACCTTCGCGAGGTTTACCGCATGGTCCGCGCGGCAGGCGGAGTCTGCATCGCCGATGAGGTTCAGACAGGGTTCGGACGCGCCGGCTCACATTTCCACACATTTCAGACCCAATACGTAATCCCGGATATCGTCACGCTCGGCAAACCCATCGGAAACGGACACCCGCTCGGAGTGGTAATTACGACGCCCGAGATAGCCGCGTCATTCCACAACGGCATGGAATACTTCAATACTTTTGGCGGAAATCCTGTCTCGTGCGCCATCGGACTGGCGGTGCTCGATGTGATCGAAGATGAACGCCTGCAGGACAAAGCGCTGGTCACTGGACGTCATCTGCTGAATGAACTGACACGACTGATGCAAGACATACCGCTCATCGGAGACGTGCGAGGGCTGGGACTGTTCATCGGAATCGAACTGGTGCGCGACCGCGAGACACTGGAGCCGGCTGATTCAGAGGCGTCATACATCGCCAATCGCATGCGCGACCGCGGAGTGCTGCTGAGCACGGACGGCCCGTTTCATAATGTCCTCAAGATCAAGCCGCCGATGGTCTTCAATCAGAACGATGCCGATTTTCTGGTGGATAACCTGAGGGTCGTTTTACGGGAGGATTTTTAACGCCAAGTCGCCAAGGCGGCCTGGAAAGCAAAAAAGGGTATGAAGGCTCGAATTATTTTCCACCTTGGCAATCGCACAATCAATAAAACTGGCTATTTCATAACCCCTGATTTTCCTGGCATCCTTGGCGCCTTGGCGTTTTAAAACCCTAATAACAGTTTAGTAAATGTGACTTTTCATGATCTGATTGCGTCTTATCGTGAGACAGATTGAATAATTGAATCAGGGAAAAGAGGGAGCGGGGATGTTCAAAAATCAGCGAATTCTTGTAATTCTGACGATTGCGGGGCTGATCATGACGGAATTATGGTCGGATCGATCGGCGGCGCAGTCTCAAACACCGGCAAGCGTCAAATCTGCAACAGCGCAGGATCCGGTGAAGCAGACGGCGGACCAGGAGAGCCTGCGGATCAATACTCAGCTGGTCCAGATTGATGTCGTGGTGACGGACAAGAAGAACAAACACGTGCAGAACCTGACGCAGGACGATTTCGAGGTGATGGTCGATGGCGCCCCTCAATCGCTGACATATTTTTCGCAGATCAATTTAAAGAGCGCCGTTTCGCGTGAAAAGCCATCGCGAAAGAAACGGGACGCCAATTCCCCGCCCGCCCCTCCTGAGTCTATGCCGACACGGTTGATTGAGCCGGAAGAGGTTCAGCGGACGATCGCTTTCGTCGTCGACGATCTGGGCCTCTCTTTCAGAAGCACGGAGTTCGTCCGCGAGACGCTGCGAAAATTCGTCGCAGAGCAGATGCAGGAAGGTGATCTGGTGGCCATCATCAGGACGGGCAACGGACTGGGGATGCTCGAGCAATTCACCAGTGACAAGCGCGTTCTCTATTCGGCGATCGAAAGGCTGACCTGGAATCCTCTGAGCCGCGATATGATGCCGGGTTATGCAGACGGCAGCGCCGATGTCAGCCAGGATGCAGCCGACAATCAATCGACTCTCGACCTGTTCGAGGAATTTCGCGAGACGTCATTTACGACCGGAACTCTCGGCACCGTCGGCTTCGTCATGCAGGGTCTGCGCGCGCTGCCGGGGAGAAAGAGCGTCGTCCTGCTTTCAGATGGATTCAGAATCAACAGTCGCAGCAATGACGACAACACGACGCAGCTGATCCTGAACCAGATGCAGAACCTGATCGATCAGGCCGGCCGCTCCGGCGTCGTCGTCTATTCGATGGACGCCAAGGGATTGCAGGCATACATGCCCGGAGCCGATACCGGCGGCCGCCCATCCGCCAGTTCCTATTCGGATGCCATGGATGCGGCCCAGGAGGCGCTCGAAGGCCCCGTCTATCTTTCGAAACAGACCGGCGGGTTCGTCGTCAGGGACACCAACGACCTGAACATCGGCATTCAGGAGGCGCTTTACGATCAGCAGAGCTACTATCTGCTCGGCTTCGATCCCGACGATGAGACCTTCGACAGGAAATTCCACAAGCTCAAGGTGAAGGTCAAGCGGCCGGGACTGACGGTGCGGGCGCGGGCGGGATTCTTCGGCGTGGCTGAAGAGGAGTTGAAGAAGCCGGAAACACGCGGAGAACAGCTTTTAACCGGCCTGCTCGATCCTTTGGGCAGGCGCGAACTGCCGATCCGCATGACTCCCTATTACTTCAATTCGACAAAAACCGGCCCTATCATTCGGACGCTCTTTCATATCGACTGCTCCAAGCTCACGTTTCAGGAAGGATCAAAAGGCGAGAAGCTGCTCAAGCTTGACCTGGCAGCCTTCGCCTTCGACGAGACCGGAGCCGCCGCCGACGTGACCGCTCACCGTATCAATCTGAGCTTCGACGAAGAACAATACCGGCGAGTACTGACCGATGGAATTTCGTATCACAGGGACTTCAAGCTTAAAAAACCGGGATCTTATCAGTTTCGAGCCATCCTGCGCGACGATGCATCGGGCCAGACCGGAGCCGCCAGCCAGTTCATCCAGGCGCCCGACATCAACAAGAAATACATGGCGCTTTCCGGACTTGTCCTGACCGCGCCAAAAGTCTCACCATCCGCACCTGATTCCGAAAAAGGCGCTGTCACGTCAGATGAAGTTGGCGTAGTCGCAAAATCGCAGATCGAAACATCGGAAGCCGGAAACGCAAAATTCGGCAGCACGACCGCCACGCCCTATGTCAGACAATTCCCGCGTACCGGCTGGATTCAATACGGTGCCGCTATTTACAACGCCGTGGCAGATAAGAAGACCGGCCAGCCCAAAATCACAGTCCAGGCGGAAATCTACCAGAACGGCAAGCGCATCCACCAGTTTCAGCCTCGGCAGTTGACCCTGGCTGCAGGAGTCAACCCGAAGCACTTCGATTATGTTGGACGTTTGAGGCTGAACAATTTTCCGGAAGGCGAATACCTGCTACGTTTCATAGTGATTGACGGACTCGCGAAGAAGAAGATCGCCCGCGCCGAACAGTGGATGGATTTCAGCGTGAAATGAAGAATTTAATCGCCAAGGCCGCAAAGACTGAATCCCCCTGAAATATCTTTGCCTTCTTTGCGGCCTTTGCGATTTAAAGACAAATTTCGGCTTCTCTTATCGTCTATATCTGGCGAGGACTCACTTAAAACACACTCCCAACTTGATGCGAGAATGGTCAGTACAACCATTCTCGCTTTTTTTATCGCTGTCCCCTCACCACGCTAAACGGATACCGAAATTTTTTATGGAAATAATCTCCTCCCCGGCAAAATCAGAACGCAGGAAACGTCTATATCGTCGGAGAGCAACAAACAAGCTGTAAACGCTCTTCGGCGCGAGGCGGTTGGGGGACCACTCGCGCCACCTCTTCACCGACCCCCCTCAAAACTCAGATGAGCCGGATCACACACCATCTTTCCGAGCTCATTCGAGCGCTCGACTGCTAGAGGCGCAGAACAAAATTCACTGGTGTCTGCGTCTCTTTCAGTCGAGCTTTTTCGTGGAACCGTGCGCGTAAGCAAGCGCCCTCAGAAACAATGTAGTTGGAAGTTACGGGCAGAACCTGCGAATAGATCAGATAAAAATAAGATGGCACACCTCACCCGATCCTGACACACACTTCCTTCCTGATGCGTCTCCTTCTACCACTAAATTTTCGGCACCTTTGAATTCTAAAGACTATGCGGGGAAAACCAACAACAGCAGTTGAACTTTTGTAAGGCAACTAAGCGGATTATATAAGTTTTTCATTCGCGATCAAGCACTTTAATATTTCTTCACTGATGTTACGCAGAAGAGTCCTTTAAAATCGATTTGACAAATTTTTGGGTTTCTCAAGCATATTCTTCTGTGAGCCTGCAACGCAGGCGAAAGAATAGAGCCCGGGGTGGAGCGAGGCCGCCAGGCCGAGCGAAGCCCCGGGTCCAGTTCCACCAAAACTGGCAAGCCCACGAAGTGGGCGATAGCCTGAGCGGAAGAGAGTCAGGCGTCATCGAGAAATCTGCCGCCCATTTCATGGGCTTGATGAAATGATGATACCAATACCCAGGGGTTTCGCTCGGCCTGGCGGCCTCGCTCCGCCCCGGGCTCTATTCTGCCCACCCGCTTCGCGGGTTCAGGACAAGTCAAGCAATTTCCGATCATTGTCTCTGCGTAACATCAGTTCTTCATTGAAACGCCAAGGCGCCAAGATGGCCAAGGAAGAAACCGGGCGGGGCGAAAGGGGGGGGGGGGCGGTTCTCCTGTAACCTAAGTTTTTTAAGATTTTCAACGCCAAGGACGCCAAGACAGCCAAGTGATTTAATTGAGAATAATGTGATCAGCATAATTGATTGTGCTTTTGGCGAAATGGATATTACAGCGAATCATCACTTCTTATAATCTCTTGGCCAACTTGGTGTCCTTGGCGTTGAATCCTTGGCAGTCTTGGCGTCCTTGGCGTTGAAAATCTTAAAAAACTTAGGGTACAGAGTACTCACCTTCTCAGATCACCGGCGCAGCGGAAGCCTAGGCGAGGGCCCTTGTTCGTTGGGCGGGCCCAGACGCGGGTCGTGGTCATGGCGTATTCCCTGGGGTAATCGAACGATCCGCCGCGGACCACCTGATACGTTCCCTCGTAGCCCTTCTCGCGCGGTGTCACCTGGTCGCTGCCCGGGTAGTGCGTGAAATCGGTTGCCGTCCATTCATAGACGTTGCCGGAGAGATTGAGAATGCCGAAGGGTGAAGCGCCCGGGCGGTTTGAATCGACGTTCTGCGGATGTTCGAGACGGGCATCCTTAGTGTTGGCGCGACCGGGTTCCCAGGCGTCTCCCCAGGGGTAGAGGTTCAATTTCCCGCCGGTTTTGCCGGCGTTCGAGCCTCTGGCGGCGTATTCCCATTCATCCTCAGTCGGCAGTCGGTAACTGATTCCGTCGTTGCGCACGGATGTCCGCCAGGTGCAGTAATCGACGGCATCCTGGTAGGTGACATGAGTGACCGGCATGTTCTCGGCATTGACAGGCGGAGTCGGGCCTTCCCAGTGCTCGGGCGCAGGCCGACCTGTGGCGGCAACGAATTCGGCGTACTGACGGTTCGAGACCTCGGTTTCGTCGAGGTAGAAGCTGCGAACGTTCATTTCGTGTGCCGGGTAATCGTAGGTGAAGACCTTGATCTTGCGGCCTACCTCTTCGACTGTGAAAGCCTTCTCTTCTTCTGTCAGATCACGACCCATCATGAAGCTGCCTTCGGGGACCAGGACCATTCCGGCGGGAGTTGGCACTGATTTCGAGCCGCCGGCCGCGGAGGTCCCGGCTGTGGCGCCGGTCAATTCGATGCCTGCCGCCTCTCCCTTGTCGCGATTGAGCAGAAAGTAACCGCCTACTGCACCGGCAATGATGAAGACGAGCAGAGCCAGAATCCAGGGCAGCTTCGAGGGCGACTTCTCTACAGGGAACCCTGTCTCGCGGGCGACGGTTTTCACCTGTGAGCCCATGATATTGGTGGCATTGGGATCGAATTGCCTGCCGGTGGCTGTGGATGATCCGACGCCGGCAGCGGTCGTCGATCCGTACATCCTCTCTGTCGGGAAATCGAGTGGGTTGGTCGAAAAACCGATCGTTTCGGCGTCGCTCAACCCGAGTTCGAGAGTGACATTGAGAGCCATGATCGCGGCCTTGAATTCGGCGGCGCTTTGAAAACGCTGCTCGGGGCGCTTGGCCAGCGCCTTGAGAACGATCTGATCCAGCTCGGGCGGAATGTTCGGGTAGAAGACTGAAGGCGCGGGCGGCTCCTCGTTGACGTGCTTGCGGCGCAGCGAGACGTCCGGGTTCGAATCAGGATCGGGCCGGAATGGCAGCCGGCCGGCAAGCATCTCGAAGAGGGTCACTCCGAGAGCATAGATATCAGACCTCTCGTCAAGCTCGTGCATGCCGAAGTTCTGGGGGCCGAGAATCGCTTCAGGCGCCATGTAGGCGCTGGTTCCGGGCGTCAGCTGCTTCGTCACGGTCCCCTTGCGCTGCTGCACCTTGACGATGCCGAAATCGCTGACTTTGACGGTTTCAGTATCGAGCAGGAGCAGGTTGGCGGGCTTGATATCGCGATGGACGATTCCGACGCGCTCTTCGCCTTCCCACCGATACCGGAAGTTATGCGCGTATTGCATCGCATCGAGAGCCTGAGTGAACCATTTCACGGCCCGCTGATGAGGTATCGGGCCGCTCTGATGCGAAATCACGTCGGCGACATTGGTGATTCGCCGTCCGCGAAAATCGAAGCCGGGCATATATTCAAGGATCAGGAATTGCTCATCGCCCTCGACGGCGAATTGAATCACGCCGACGATGTGCGGATGCTTGAATTGAACCTGGATATTTGCTTCGCGAACGAAGAGATCGCGCAGCACTTCCGACTGCCGCGCGCTGGTCGCATACGTGGTCAGTGTCTTGATGGCGACCTGCTGTTTATATTCGGTGAGGAATGCGCTTTCGGCCAGATAGACCTTGCCCATTCCCCCTTCACCGATCACCCGCAAGATGCGATAGCCGCAAACGATTTTCCCGATCAGATCACTCATCTATTATTTAATCCGGATCCTGCGTCATATTAAATACTCTGGAAACCAAATTTTCTGGCATTTCAGTCCGGAAAACATTAATCGCAGAGGAGGCAAAGAAGAGCAAAGAATTTAATCGCAAAGGCCGCAAAGGGGCAAAGATTTTTTGGTGATATGAATACCCGGATTATTGCCCAATGGATATAATTCGAACACTGATCTTCCTGTATATATCTTTGCCCCTTTGCGGCCTTTGCGTTTAAAAAATTTGAAAACTCAGGTTACAGAGTATTAAAGATACTGTCAGTTCTTCTTCTTTTTCTCTTTACCTTTCTTCACATCGGCATCAGAGGCGCCGCCGAGCGATTTCGCCCGCCGGGCATACTCTTCCGCTTCCTTCTTCCTGCCGGCCAGTTTCATCGCGTCGGCGGCGGAGGTCTGGAATGTCGAGTTATTGGGCTCCATATCGGCTGCACGCTTGAAAGCGTCCGCGGCTTCGCTCTTACGACCCTGCCTGATCAGCGCTACACCCATGTTGTAATGCGGACTCGGGTTGCGATCATCATATTGGGCAGCCTGCCGGAAGTTCTCGATCGCTGCGTCAAACTTCTGCAGCTTGACGAAGGCCGTCCCCAGGTTGTTGAAAATCGTCGCGCTGCGCGGTTCCAGTTTCGCAGCAATTGTGAACTCCTCCGAGGCTTCGAGCGGACGATTGATCGTCAGATAGAGGTTGCCCAGGCTGTTGCGCGGGAAGGCCCAGTTGCGATCGTACGACTGAGCGGCGACATAGGCCCGGATGGCCTCGTCGTAGCGTCCCTGCAGGAAGAGGATGCCACCCAGATTGGCGTATGTGAACGATTCCTTTGGCGCCAGTTCGACTGCACGCTGAATCTCCTGATTGGCACGGTTGAAATCACGCTGATCGGCATAGACGCGCCCCATGACTGCGTGGGCCAAAGCGGAATCCGGCGCCAGCGAGATCGCCTTGTCGGCGGCCACTTTCGCCTCGTCAAGCCGTCTTTGGACGCGGAGTGCATTGCTCAGACCGGCATAGGCATCGGCTGAAGTTGAATCCTTATCGATCGCCTGGCGGTAATATTCGATCGAACGCTCTCGATTTTCGCGCGTTCCGCTTCTGAACAGGGCATTAGCCAGGTTGTTGTAGAGGCCGGCGTCCTGTGCTCCGGCCTTGATCGCGGCCTGGTATTCGTCGACGGCGGCGTCATAACGTTTCAATTCATAGAGTGCGTCGGCCCGGCCGCGGCGTGCTTCGGCTGCTACGGACCCCTGCGAGACTACCTTCTGGTATTCGGTCTCGGCATTAGCGTAATCGCGGATGTCATACAGAGCGTCGGCCAGCCCGAGCCGCGCTTCTGCGGATTCAGGCTTCACCGAGAGTGCCTGGCGATAGAACTCGGCGGCGCTCTTCGATTCGCCCTTCGCCGTAAGCTCTTCGGCCTTGATCACGTGCTGATCGAAAAGCGGGATGGCCGTCGGAGGCGCTCCGCCGGGCGGCATCCCCGCCGGCGTCTTCGAAACCGCCAGAGTGTTCGAGATGGCGCCGGATGCCGGTTCGGGCAGGGCCGACTTCGGCTTCTTCGCGCCGCCAATCGAATTAGCGGCCTGGTCAGTAACGTCGGCCTTCATCTCTCTGCTCGCCGGATCGGCATTGGCCGCGAGAAGGTTCCGATTCGCATTCCGGAAGACAGGCTTCCGCAGTCGTTTGACCTGTTTCAACGGTATCGGATCCGAATCGACGCCTAAATGGCCGATATCCTGCGCGATCGTCCACGACATGCAAACCACGACCGCGAATACGGCACAAAGCACCAATCTGGCGGGTTTTAAATTCATTTCAGCCCTTTCCTCAGCTTGCTCAGCTTGTCTAATGAGCCTCAGGCAAAAGATTAATCTGCCGGATAAACTCAACCTAACCTGTTACAGGGCACAGATGCCCGAATAATACACCAGGGTTGCTTGTCTTGGATAGTCGAATAATATCAGGATCTGCGCAAAATTCAGGGAACCCAGCTTCTAACCTTCCTGATTTCCTTTATCAGCCGTAAATGCAGGTATGTAGTATGCGCTCAGAGGTTGAGGTCGCGTTCTTGACACCTACAATGGCCCAACGTATGATTCGAGCCTTGAATTCCTTTTTAAGAGAATCCTGATATTCGGGTCTTTTATACGAATACTCAGGAAGCTCGGCAAAGACAGGAGACACGGCTGAGGAACGAGCTGACGCTGATATGCTTGGCGAAATTATAGGTGAAGTAAGCCAGCGCATTTTGAACGGCATGGTCCGGCAGCTTGCGCGTCTCAATCCGAACCCGAACCTGCTTTCGTTGATCGGGCTGGGAATCAATATCCTGGCGGCTCTTTTATATGGATACGGCCAGTTCTTTTATGCCGGACTGGTCATGATCTTTGCAAATATTTTCGATATGCTCGATGGGCGCGTGGCGCGGTTGACAGGTCGCGTAACCAAATTCGGAGCCTTTCTGGATTCCAGTCTGGACAGGCTGTCGGATATGGTCGTTTTTCTCGGAATCATTATTTTCTATTCTCGCGATACTCTGTACCACAGCACACTTTACGCAGCTTTAACCGGGGCAGCCCTGATCGGATCGGTCATGGTCAGTTACACCAGCGCCCGGGCTGAATCGCTCATTCCGAAATGCGACGTCGGCTTCCTGCGGCGTCCCGAGCGAGTGGTTCTGTTGATTCTCGGATCCCTGACTGTCTGGCCGGAATCATCACATCCGCTCTTGAACAAGATGCCGGCGACCATCTGGTTGATGGCCGTCCTCTCCTACTGGACCTTCCTGCAACGCCTCTACCACACATGGAGGCAGATCCGGGATATTGACCAGAAGGGGAAGCCGATCGAAATGGAGACGTTACCGCCGCAGGAGAATCAGCACCTGCGACTCGGGACGGATCCGGTAATGCGATGACCGGTGAAAGTAGAACGGCAACACGAGGAGCGACCCTGGCGGGCAGTTTCAATCGCCACATCCTTTCTCTGGAGTATTTCTGGTAAAATCACTGCATCTATGACAGAAAAAACTGCTTCCCATTTTATGATCTGCCCGTGCTGTGGGCAGCAAAGAGATCTCAGACAAATTGAATGCGGTTCCTGCGGGGCCCGTCAGGTAGGAGAGCCGCTGGCTCAGCCGGACGTGATGATGCCGAAGCTGGGACAGGCTTTCGTCGCCTTCGGGATCGGAATGCTGGTTGTGCTGGTCTTTCTGGCCGCCTGGATCTTCAGCAATGACATGAAGGTCGGACGGGCTTTTCTGATCTATGCCTTCGGTGACGGCACTCTACTCACGCAGAGCCTGCTCAAAGGGGATCCAAAACTCCCGTTCTATCGAATCTTCAATTACGATGCCTACCGGCTGGCTTCGTTGCTCTCGTACGGAGCAGTGCCGCTGACGATGATCGGCATCTGGCTGTCACGCCGCGCGAAACACATGGCGGCAGGTGATCCGGCGCATTACGGCGGCCTGCGCCTTTCAAAAATCTCACTGGGCCTCTCGACGGCGCTCTGCCTGGTCTTCTCGCTGACGCTGATCAGTTCGATTCCGAATACCATTGCACGCGGCAAGGCGAAACGCGCCGCGGCGACCAGAGCGATGATGTACTCACTGCACCAGCGTGCGCTGCAGAAATATTACAACGAATACGGCAGCTACCCGCAGGAACTGAGCGATCTTCAGAGGGTTAATGCCGAGACCTCGCCGCAGTCGGACTACTGGGAACTCAACTTCAATTACCTGCCGGTGAGCGTCATCGCAAGCAAGGGCAGCGCGATCAGCTTTTCGAACTATAAACTGGTCTCGGCCGGCCCGGATCAGAAGTTCGACACGCAGGATGACATCATCATGATCGATGGAGTGATTGTCGATCATGACCCCGACTCGGATTCCCCGACAACCTCGCTGGTTCCCGAAAAGGACCGCAGATAAACTCGAATAATTCATCAAACCACTGCGGCCTCAAGTTGGTAGAATGATCTTCGAATCCACTTGAGGCCGTTTTTCCAGGAATCGCGCCCCGCGTTTTCGGTATCCGGATCTGACATGCGTCCCAAATGGTTATCCAGAATCATAGATTACATACGCGGAAGGGACCCGGTGGCGGAATATCTTGCCTGGCTCAGCAGTTACGGGCGCGTCACCGAAGGGCGAATTCTTGACTCTCAACAGGACGATACCGGAACGACGACCGTCTATTACCGGTATAAAATAGCCAATGTCGATTACGAGACGTCACAGAAATTGAAGCCGGAGCAACTTGGCAACGGTCAGGTCTATACTCCCGGCTCAAGCGTGATGGTTCGTTTCGATCCAAGAAATCCCGGCAGCTCGATCCTTCCCTGATCATGTTTCGAAAAATACTCATTGCCAATCGTGGTGAAATCGCGGTCCGATTGATCCGCGCATGTCGAGACCTCGGCATCTCACCGGTCGCTGTCTATTCGGAAGCCGATCGCCAGGCATTGCACGTCAGGCTCGCCGACGAGGCATATTTCATCGGCGATTCGCCGGCCTCACAAAGCTATCTGGTCGGAGAAAAGATTATCGATGCGGCCAGAAAATCGGGCGCCGAGGCGATCCACCCCGGATACGGATTCCTCTCCGAGCGTGAATGGTTCGCACGTGCGGTCGAGGAGGCCGGGCTGACCTTCATCGGGCCGTCCCCGGCTTCGATCGAATTGATGGGCGACAAGGTGAATGCGAGGGAGGCCGCCGTCAAAGCCGGCGCGCCGATCGTCCCCGGCACGACTCAGCCTCTGATGGATTTCGGTGATGCTCAAAAAGTGGCCGGCGAGATCGGCTACCCTGTCATGCTCAAGGCGGCGGCCGGAGGCGGAGGCAAGGGCATGCGCATCGTCCAGTCGCACGAAGAGATGAACGCAGCGTTTTCAATGGCCTCCGAGGAGGCGCGTTCGGCTTTCGGCGATCCTTCGGTCTATATCGAAAAATATATCGAACGTCCACGACACATCGAGATTCAGGTGCTGGCCGACAAGTACGGCAATGTCATTCACCTCGGCGAGCGTGAATGTTCAATTCAGCGCCGCCACCAGAAAGTGATCGAGGAATGCCCGGCGAGTTTCAACGACCCCGAATTGCGCGACCGCATGGGACGGACCGCGGTCGGAATAGCTCGCGCAGCAGGCTATTACAGCGTCGGCACGGTAGAATTCCTGGTCGACGCCGGGAAGAACTTCTATTTTCTGGAGATGAACACGCGCCTGCAGGTCGAGCATCCCGTGACCGAACTCGTGACGGGCGTAGACCTGGTCCGCGAACAGATCAAGGTCGCCGCCGGCGATAAACTGACGATCCTCCAGGAAGATATCGATTGGAAAGGTTCAGCCATCGAGTGCCGTATCTATGCCGAGGATCCACAAAGGAACTTTCTACCGTCACCGGGCAGAATCACGCGGCTGCGTACCCCGGCCGGCCCGGGCATTCGCGACGACAGCGGCGTCTATGAGGGATGGGACGTCCCTATCCACTACGATCCAATGATCTCGAAACTCGCCGCCTGGGGAGCCTCACGCGATGAAGCCATCTCTCGCATGAAACGCGCCCTCGGCGAGTATTTCGTCGGCGGCATCAGAACGACCATTCCCTTCTTCAAAGCTGTTCTCGACGACGACGAATTCAACCGCGGCGAGATCGATACCGGCTTTATCGGACGATTTCAGGAGAGACAAAAAACCGGTATATTATCAGACGATACCCTCGATGAACCACACATCGCCGCCATGATCGTCGCCGCCAGTGATTACGCCCGCCAGGCAGCCAGCCGGACTCAACCGGACGCACACGCTGATAGATCTTTCAGCAAATGGAAGGCGGCTGGAAGAATAAGTAGAAAGTAAAAAAAAAGTAGAAAGTAGAAAGTGCAGGTAGCGGACATAAGTAGTACTGTGTAACATAAGTTTTTTAAGATTTTCAACGCCAAGGACGCCAAGACAGCCAAGAAAGATTGAAACGCCAAGGCGCCAAGATGGCCAAGAAGGTAAAGGCAACCGATGTTCGAATTATTATCCACTCTGGCAAATCGCGTAATGAATAGGACTGGTTCTTTCAAAGCCTCTAATATTCTTGGCCATCTTGGCGCCTTGGCGTTTCAATCTTTCTTGGCTGTCTTGGCGTACTTGGCGTTTAAACCCTCTTGGCCGGCTTGGCGTGCTTGGCGTTGAAAATCTTAAAATACTTAGTTTACACAGTGCTCAGCCTTTTACTTTCTACTTTCTACTTTTTACTTTCTACTCATTATGAAACTCGACATTGAAATCGGCGGAAAAATATACGCGGCGGAGTTCGCGGCCGGAAACGGCATGGCCCGGATCGCGATCGACGGGAAGATCCACGAAGCGGCGATCAGCGAACCCGAGCCGGGGATCTTCGTGGTGCTCATTAATGAACGCGTGTACAGCTGCGTAATCGATCAAACTCCCGCGGGCCGGACTGAAATTCATGTCAACCACGATCTCATACCGGTGAGCGTATTCGACAGAAAACGGTTCACCGGAGGCTCCGCCGGCGCCACCAGCCATGGTCGGGCCAGCCTGACCGCACCAATGCCCGGCAAGGTTGTCCGCATCATGGTCAAGGTCGGCGATGCAGTAGCCGCCCACCAGGGGATCATGGTCGTCGAAGCGATGAAGATGCAGAATGAAGTCCAATCACCGAAGGACGGGACAATGACCGAGATTCGTGTGTCGGAAGGACAAACAGTCAATGCGGGTGAGGTGCTGGCGGTGATCGATTGATCGTATCCTGCTTGAACTTTGCCGCCGGCTCTGCTACTTTCTACCTCTTCATACCATGTCCGGGGCCGTCCTGATGGAGCACCGGAATATGCTATTTTCCGTTTACGATTTTTAGATTAGAGATTCGAGATTTGGAGGCAAGGAAGAACCTGTAATGGCGTTAGCAAAGGAATCAAAAATAGGCATCATTGGCGAGTACAAGACCCATGCGACAGATACCGGGTCACCGGAAGTTCAGGTGGCGCTGCTCACGCGGCGTATCAATGAGCTGACGGATCATTTCAGAACACATAACAAGGATAATCATTCCCGACGGGGCCTGTTGAAGCTGGTCAGCCAGCGTCGCAGTTTGCTCGATTATCTGAAAAAGCGTGATATAAATAGGTATCACGATCTGATCAACAGACTGGGTCTGCGTAAATAGAGACTTTTATTGAGGCGGTGTCGAGACGTTCGACGCCGCTTTCGCTTGTTGCAGCCGAACGTGACGGCACGTCATTCCCGTACCGGCCCGTTTAACACATGCATTGTGATAGACGGATCGGCCCGCCCGGCGAAGGGCGCAGGGAAAACGGTGATTACATCCGGCGGAGTTTACAATCCGGATGCCCTCAGCGCCATCATCAATCCGAGCTGCCCGACCCGCGAAGATGTAACGGATAAGGATTGAATGTCAGCTTGAACGAAATATCCGGTCATTCCGACAGCACATCCCAAAGAAAATCCCAACCCGAGCCGCCGCAGGTAATTCGAGCACGGTCAATGAAGTGTGCCTTGCGGCTCTCAGTTTATTTCAATCGGCCAGCCACGGGATTTCAGAATGATTAATCCCGGCGAAAATACAGATCAGAGAACAAAACAAATCCGGCTGGTCGGCGTTGTGAATAGGAGACGATGAAGATGGTTATAAAACAGTCAATAAATTTGGGCGGCCGCGAGTTCACGATTGAAACGGGCCGCATCGCCAAGCAGGCGGACGGCGCGGTGCTGATCACTCAGGGCGAAACGATCGTTCTGGTGACGGCCGTGTCGTTGCGCAAGCCGCGTGAGGGAGCGACATTCTTCCCACTGACGGTCGATTATCGTGAATACGGCTATGCAGCGGGCAGAATCCCCGGCGGATATTTCAAGCGCGAAGGGCGTCCGACGGAGAAAGAGATTCTCACCTCGCGCATGACCGATCGACCGATCAGGCCGCTCTTCCCTGAAAATTACCGGCACGAAACGCAGATCATATCGATGGTCATCTCGGCGGACGACGAACACGATCCGGATGTCCTTGCGATCACCGGAGCGTCAGCTGCGCTCTATCTCTCAGACATTCCGTTCTACAACCCGATCGCCGGCGTTCGCGTCGGACTGATCGAAGGCAAATACGTAGTCAATCCGACCTATGAGCAGTTGCGCGGTTCCCTGCTCAACCTGATAGTCGCCGGCAGCGAAGAGGCCATCGTCATGGTCGAAGCCGGAGCGAAAGAGGTGAGCGAGCAGGTCATGATCGAAGCGCTTATGTTCGCGCACGGTGAGATCAAAAAGCTCTGCCAGTTGCAGCGCGCGATGTTCGAAAAGCTAGGCATACAGAAGCGCGAATACATCGTGCCGCAGATCAACGAAACGATGCTCAGGGAGATCGAAGAGAAGTTCGGCGAGAAGCTGAGAGAAGCGCTCAGCGTATCGAACAAGACAAAGATCGAGAGTTACGCCGCCATCGACAATCTGCGGGCTGAAGTCATCGAGAGTTATCCCGAGGATCAACCAGAGGTACGATCCGAGGCAGGAGGACTATTCGATCGCCTCAAGGAACGGGTCTTCCGTGACGATATCCTGAACAACCGCCGCCGCCCGGATGGGCGCCGGTTCTCGGAGATCCGTCCGATCTCGATCGAAGTCGGATGGCTGCCCAGGACACATGGATCGTCGCTCTTCACGCGCGGCGAGACGCAGGCTCTGGTGACCGCCACGCTGGGCACCTCACAGGACGTGCAGTACATCGAAAACCTCGAGATGGGCGAGTTCAAACGCCGCTTCATGCTCAACTACAACTTCCCGCCATTCTCGGTCGGCGAGGCGGGCAGAACCGGCAGCCCGGGACGCCGCGAAATCGGACACGGTGCGCTTGCCTCGCGGGCGATCGAAGCGGTCCTCCCGGGGGAAGAAGACTGGCCTTATACTCTCCGCGTCGTTTCGGATATCACCGAATCGAACGGTTCGTCATCGATGGCGACCGTCTGCGGCACTTCGCTCTCGCTCATGGATGCCGGCGTCCCGATCAAGGCGCCGGTCGCCGGTGTTGCGATGGGCCTGGTCATGGAAGAGAAGAAGTACGCCATCCTGACCGACATCGCTGGCGCCGAAGACCATTACGGAGACATGGACTTCAAGGTCACCGGAACTCGCGACGGCATCACTGCCCTGCAGATGGACATCAAGGTGACCGGACTCAATCCGATGATCCTGGCCGAGGCGCTCGAACAGGCTCGCAAGGGCCGTCTCTACATCCTCGACAAGATGGATGAAGTGATCACGGCGCCGCGCGCTGAGATCAGCAAGTACGCGCCGCGAATCGTCACCATCCAGATTCCGACAGACAAGATTCGCGACGTCATCGGCCCGGGCGGCAAGGTCATTCGCGGCATCCAGGAGAAGACCGGAGCCAAGATCGACATCTCGGACGACGGCAGGGTATCAATCGCTACCCCGAGCGGGCCCGCCGCCGAAGCCGCTCTCCAGATGGTGCGCGATCTGACGGCTGAAGCCGAGGTCGGCAAATCATACCTCGGCACAGTTTCAAGGATCGTCGATTTCGGCGCCTTCGTCGAAATCTTCCCCGGACTTGACGGTCTGCTCCACGTCTCCGAGATCGCCGATTATCGCGTCCGCGATGTCCGCGATGAACTCAAAGAGGGCCAGCAGATCCTTGTCAAATGCATTGGCGTCGAAGGCAACAAGGTTCGACTGAGCCGCAAGGCGCTTCTCAAGGAAGAGAAGAAATCCAAAAACGGCAACGAATAAACGTCGCTAATTGAATCGCAAAGGCCGCAAAGACGGCATTGGGCTTGAATCCCTTTGCTTCTCTGGCGGCCTTTGCGATTCACATATTTAATAGGTAACTGCTCAGGCCATTGTGGCATATCCTGGATGAAGAACTAATTTTCACGGGGTTGCGGGGTTTTTAGGGAGTTTAGGGTGGGGGGGCCAAAAAATAAATTTTTTTTTTTGTTTGGGGGGGGGGTTGGGGGGAGAGGGGGGGCCATCCCCCCGGGCCCCCCCCCCCCCCCCCCCTCAAAACTTGGGGAAATTCTTCTTCCCTCTATAGGCTGAGCAGTTACTTTAATAGGACCTTTTTTCACTTGATAGTTATGAAAAATCTCCGTTTCCCCGTGAGCCTGATATTTTCGTGTTGTTTAATCACCGGAATTATTATCTTTTCAACTGGACGACAGGCCGCCGAGCCGAAGATGTCGCCACAGGTCGACAAGCAGTCCCTCAAGGACCCGCGCGAAAAGCATTTGGCCAATATCCGTCAACTGACCTTCGAGGGAGAAAACGCAGAGGCATACTTTTCGCCGGACGGCAAAAAACTGATCTTCCAGCGGACCACGAAATATGACGGATGCGACCAGATCTATTCGATGAACATCGATGGCTCGGACATGAAACTGCTCTCGAATGGTCAGGGCAAGACTACCTGCGCATACTTTACGCCGGACAATAAATATATCGTCTATGCGACGACTTCTCTCGATGACCCGAAGTGCCCGCCGAAACCCGATTATTCGCGGGGCTATGTCTGGGCGCTCTTTGCTGGTTTCGACATCGTCCGCGCGAACCTTGACGGATCGAACATCAAACGGCTGACCAGCACTCCGCGATACGATGCCGAAGCGACGATCCGTCGCGACGGCACGATTGTCTTCACTAGCCTGCGCAACGGCGATCTGGATATCTACCGGATGGACAAGAACGGACGCAGGGTCAAACAACTGACCGATCAACTCGGTTATGATGGCGGCCCCTTCTGGAGCCGCGACGGCAAGCTGATCGTTTATCGCGCATTTCATCCCGAGACCGAGAAAGAGAAGCAGGACTATGCCATGCTGCTCAAGGACAATCTGATCCGGCCGAGCAAACTCGATCTCTGGATCATGAACGACGACGGATCGAACAAGCGCCGCGTCACCAACAACGGGAAGGCCAATTTCGCGCCATACTTCTTCCCGGGCAACACGCGGATCATCTTCGCGTCAAACATGGATGACCCGCGCGGGCGGAATTTCGATTTGTACGCAATCAACCTGGACGGCAGTGCTCAGGAGCGCATCACCTTCAACGAGACATTCGACGGCTTCCCGATGTTCTCCCCGGACGGCAAAAAGATCGTCTTCGGCTCGAACCGGAACGCTGCGAAAGAGGGCGACACCAACATATTCATCGCCGACTGGGTCGAGTAAAATAAACGATGGCAGGCAAAATGCGCCTGCCATTGTTTTTTGGACAGCAGATCACCGGCAGCCCTGAAGGACTGCCGGTGATTTTTTTAGAACTCCAGCCGCACGCCCAACCTCATGTTGAACGGCAGATAGTAACCGCGTGTCAGATCGGTCTTGGCGATTCCAGGCTGAAGGAAATCGGGATTGTTCTGCCCGGCCGTGCTCTCGCGGAACATATCGGGCAGTCGCACGCGCTGATTGTTGGTGACGTTAAAGAAGTCGCCGATCAGCGTCAATCGCAGTTGTTCGGTCAGCGAGAACTTGTAATCGGCGTGCAGGTCGAGTTTGGCGAAGAACGGAGTCCTTCCCAGTTTGCCACGACCTCCGACGGGTATCTCACCGGCGTTCAGGTAGACCGGATGCGCCAGGTATTCGCTGATCGGCACACCCGACATCATCTGAATGCCCGCACCCAGGTTCAACCCCTTAAGCAGGTTGCCGAACCGCTGCTGACCAAACTGATAACTGCCGTAAATATTGGCGATGTGACGACGATCGGTATTGAGCGGCCCGACAGCGAACTGATCGCCCAGCAGATTGAATTCGCCTTCTGTGAAATCAAAGAGCGAGCTGATGGCCGGGTCTTTCTGACCGTTGTCGTTGCGATAGTGGCCCTCGTAATTGCCGGTGACTTTGGCGATGCGCCAGTTGGCGATCAACTGCCAGCTGTTCGAGAACCGCTTGTTCAATTCGATTTCGACGGCGCGATACTTTCTGATCGCGTCGGGGAATCCGTCGGCAACGCCATCCGATCCCGGGTCGCCGGCCGGCTGCCCGTTCTCGCCATTGGCTGCATAACAGATTCCGAGATCGGAATTGACCAGACCCGGGTCGCACTGCGAGGGTATGGCTCCACCAGGTGTGAATCTGAAGCCGATGGGATTGATGGCCGCATCGGTGTTGGCCCCGATGTTGCCGATGAAATAGGTCTGCCCGAAGAAATCGGCGCTTTCAGGGGCCACGACCGCGGCGTCCTCGACTATGCGTTTGATGCGGCGATCGAGATACCTGACCGAAAACACCCAGTTTCCAGGCAACTGCTGCTCGAAACCGACCAGATGCTCATCGGAGTATCCGAGTTTCGTCCCCGGCAGAATCGGACTCGAGGGATTTGACAATGAGACCGAAATGGTCGATCCGGTTCCTCCGGCGGCCCCTGTCAGCAGGTGATCGGCATCGATGATCGGTGTGACAGTGCCGAACTGGTTGATCCTGGCGCGACGAACGCCGTTGACGATCTCATAGTCGGGTGAGTATCGCCCACCGCGGAAGTCCGTCTCGGCCGATAGCGATCGTTCCGCCAGATCGAGCGGGATAAATTCAAAGAAACGTCCGAAGTTGTAGTAGACCTTGGTCGTGCCTCTGCCAAGTGGATCGACCGTTGCGCCTACTCGAGGCGCCCAGTTGCCCGTAAAGCTGTATCCGATCCTGGTGCCGTCTGAACCTGGATTACCGATCAGCCGCTCCTGCTCCTGCCGCAACCCTCCGAGGACTGTCAGGAATCGATTGACCCTCCAGGTGTCCTGGATATAGGCGCTGTGATAGTTCGAACGGGTCTCGAACGATGTATTGCCGTACTCTCCGCGTCGATGCCGCAGATAGACGCGACTGTCGCCGACTCCTGGAATGTTCATGAAAGGACAGAGGGTACAGGAATCTGGCGCAGTGAAGAGCTCGAATTCGGCGTTCAGAGGCTGCCCGATGGCCGCCGCCGAATTCCCGGCCAGCTGAGTCACTGGAACGCCTGTGGCATTGGTCGCCGGGACGGTGAATTTCGGGCCGCTGCGGTCTCTCGTGCCGTCGTAAAATGCGCGTTGATACTGGTATCCGAGGCCGAGCGTGTGCTGGCCCAGCAGTGATGCCTGCTTCGTGGTGTCGAAGGTTGCACGATATGTGTTGCTGTCGGTCGGCTCATAGAATCCATAGCCGATGGCGTCGAAATTGCCGCGCACCGGCTGGGTCAGGTCCTGAATCAGATTGAAATCCGAAAACCCTGTCTCATCGAATCTGTTCCGCCCCTGGCTGAATGACGCGCTGACGGTCCACGTCGGCGTGAGCGTCCCGTTATAACGTGCTGAAATGTTGCGGGTCCCGAAATCCAGCTTGTTGAGCGCTGTCAGATTGTCGATGTTTAAGGTCACGAACGGAGCTGTATTGGTGACCGTCGGATCTCCGAAGATAGAGAACGCCACCTGATGATTGGCCGTCAGGTTCGCATCGAGCTTGAACGCGTAATTCAGTGTCCGGTAGCGACGATGCGTATCGCCAAGCGCCTGCTGCAGGCCCGATCCTTCGGCTCCGCTGACGATTTCGCGACGCACCGTCGGATTGAACGAGCCGAAGAAGAAGACCTTCTTCCGCAGCCCGGGAACCGGACCTCCGAGGTCGAAACCGGCATCGTAATTCTCTTCGTGGAGCAGCTTGCCGAATTTGTTGGTGCGTATGTCGTCGGGCTGACGACGCTCGGCCTCTAATGCCTGAGGCCTCGCATACCCGTAAAGAGCGCCGTGATACGACGTCCCTCCCGACTGAGTGATGATGTTGATAATGCCGCCCTGCGACTGGCCGTACTGCGGCTCGAATCCGCCGGTCTTGACCTGCACCTCCTTGATAAATGAAGTATTGATACCGACACCGATCGTGCCGAAATTACGCGAGAAGACACCCAGCCCGCCGAATGCCGAATCGGTGATGTTGACGCCGTCGGCAACGTACAGGTTATCGAGCGCTGATCCGCCCGAGATCGACGGGTTTGCGCGCCCTCCCTTCCCGCTGTCGGCGACTCCGGGAGCGAGATAGAAGAGGCTCGAAACGTTGCGCTCGACCGGAATGTTGACGAACAGCTGGTCGTTGAGATTCTGGCCTATCGCTGTACTCGATGTATCTACAGTAGCAGCGCCTGCGGATACTTCCACTACCTCAGTGATATTGCCGGGCTCGAGCACCAGTTTCAGCGAGCTGGTCTTGCCGACATTGACGGAGATGTTTGGCACCGAGACGGCTCTGAATCCCGTCTGCTCGATCCTGATGGTGTAGACGCCCGGCAGAAGGTTCGGGATATCGAAATCTCCCGCCTCATTGGCCATCACCGTCCGTTCTCCGGTTGCGCCGGTGACGGTGACCTTCGCGTTGGCAATTGCGGCGCCCGTCGAATCGGTCACACGGCCGTTGATCGATCCTCGAGTCAACAGATCCTGTCCCAATACCCCGGTGACGACCAGCAGACATGCCAGAGCCAGCAGCGGCGCTCGCCACAGACAGCGTTTTGCATATGACAATCCATGTTGCATATTGCTCCCCATTTCTTTTTGTAATCGCGAACTCCGGATATGGCAGGCTTCTCCTGCTTCAATCTGCCGGAATTTGCGATGATTACCTGGAAATTACAGTTTTGCGGAAAGCGATTAGCATTTGCTGGAAATCCGAACCCGGCTTCTCCAGAGACGGATAACGGAACCAGTTTCCTGTCGATAAAAGAGAGCGCCCGCTCTCCTTAAACAGGAATACCTTCCACATTATTTGCACCAATGCACTGCTCTCATATGCGCAATTGACGTACCTCCGGGAGCACAGGCATCCTTGTCTGCTTTAACATGTGCAGAAGATCCAACGAAACCGGGTTTTAGTATTATCAGAATATGCCGGCAGGGATGCCTGCGCTCCCGAACCCAATACAATTTTTCGGATTTCCGTTTGTAGAAATCCTTAAAATTGTTCGTGGGATTTGAGGTGAGAGAACGAATCAGGGTTTGTGACTTATTTTTTCGAATCGAGGATAAAATGTCTGGATCTTCATCCAATTTTAATGCCGATGCTATCCAGAAATTTGGTGGGTTTCTCTCCGCCGATCAACGCGAAGATATAGTCGTTCCTGAATTTTGCAGTCTCTTTGGAAGTTTTCGGGTCACGTTCGCGAGCGTTCATGAGGGTGACGTATTCCGGCATGATCTCTTTGATGGTCTGCCCGAAGAATACCTTGATGCGGCCTTCATCGATGCAGTCATAGACCATCATCTTATTCCCAAGTTTGAGGTCGCCCTTGAAATTACTGCGGATGACGAGCGAGACGGTGTTATCGCGCCAGCCGACGATCTTTGTTCCGTCCTCTGAGCGAATGGCTGCCAGATCGACAGCGGCCTCGACGGCTGAATTCCCTGCCCCGACGACGATGACGTGTTTGCCGGAATAATCATTGGGATCTCCGAGCTTGTATTTGACCTTGTCATCCTCGAAGGGAGGCCGCGCGCGAAGTTCATAACGGCCGCCACAACTCTGGCAGAACTTGTCGATGCTGACTCGCTGAGTTCCGCATTGCAGGCATGCATCGGGATATTCAGGTTTTTCGGGGACGACAGTGAGTTTGAGGTCTTCGCCAGGGACGCCGAGTCGCATCGGAGTGCCGCGATTTCCGACGGCGATGATTACGCGTCGGACGCGATACTGCATCGATCGTTTGGTCCGTTCCTGTTCGGTCTCGATCAGAAAAAGCCCGCCTTCACGGCTGACGTTTTTACACCTCTCGAATTCGTTGATCTCCAGTCCGTTCGATCGGACGGTCTCCATCCAGCTTCCTATCATCACTTCCTTGACTGCACCGGCGCCTTCAAGCTGAATACCTCCGCTAGTCGGCTTGTCGACGGGGTTGTAGAAGACATATTTGCCTGCCTGGTAGGTCTGCTGGATGGTCGCAACGATCTGGTCCTGCTCGATCGCAATATATTTCAGACCACGCTGACGGGCGAGCGCCGTGGCCGAGAGCCCGGCTGGCCCGATGCCGACGATGGCGACGTCGAAATCGGCTTTACCGTTCGGACCTTCGAGCTTGAGATCCTCGACGATGTAATCGACCACCGCTCCGCCTTCATTGATCGCGTTCTTGATCAAAGGGACACCGGAAACGTCTCCGATCAGATAGATGCCGGGAACATTGGTCATGAAGTTCTGGTCACGCTGCGGCACCTTGCGTTCCGGGATCATTTTGGTCGAGTTCACGACGATACATGATTTCGGTACGGTCGGGCATTCGACCTGGCAACTTGTGTCTTCCATGCATTGTTCGACAGCGACTGGCGTTGCCTTTCCGTTGACTATCGCCAGCACATCGTGTGGGCAGGCATCGACACAGGCGTGACAGCCGATGCAGGTCGCAACGTTGATGACTGGATGGGGATATGATGGTCCGGAATCGTCGGTGATTTCAGGCGCTATCTGTGACGCCGGCTCAACGGATAGCGGCCGGTCCTGGCTTCTCTTCAGCTCGGCCTCAGCCATGGCGCGATATATCAGTGCCCGTCGACGGCGCGAATCGGTCACGATCAGGGTAAAACCAAGGAACATCGTGAAAAAACCCAGACCAATCCAGCCGGCGCCTGGAACGGCGCCATAACTGGCCGGCAGGGTTGTCAGAAACCCAATCGACAGCAACAGTCCAAGAATGATCAATGGAATGAGAATCTGATCTCTGTTCATAAGCTCTATTGTTTACGCGCGCTTGCGTATATCCGATTTCAAACCGCCGTTTCGGAGGTCGATGATCACTTCGGCGTTCGTCACCCGTTGAAATGTCTCGAACGCTGCCTGTTCGATCGCCAGTATCAGGCCCGAATGGAGCCCGCGCGCTCCGGTGCCTCGCTTTACGCTGCGGTCAATGATGTGATTGATGGCGTCGTCGGTGACAGTCAATTGCAGCCCCTCGATTTTGAACTCGCGAATGAATTGCGGCAGCACATTATCGATCAGGATACTGCGCAATGTATCGAATCCGAGCGGTTTGAAGCGCACGATGCGCGAAAACCGGCCCATCAATTCAGGTAGAAAACCGTAGCGCTGGAAGACTTCAATCTCTTCCAAAACCGGCGCCTGCTGATCTGGTTGTTCATCGCCTCCTTTAAATCCGATGCTCCTCGCACTCGTCCTGAGCAACTCGTCCATGCCCGAAAAGGTGCCGCAGGCGATGAATGGAATATCACGTGTCGAAAGCGGGGCCCGCTGTCCATAGGCCGAGTAGCCGTAATCCATCGGGATCATGCAATCGGTTCCTTCGATGATCTTGAGCAACTCGCGCTGAACACCGTATCCCGAAACATCCTTGGTCGTCCCCTCGCCTGCAAACCTCGAATTGCTGGTGGAGGACGCCAGCTTGTCGAATTCGTCCAGGCAGACGATCCCGCACGAGGCCATCATCAGATTGCCTTCGGCGGCATAGACCAGCCGCGTCAGAATCGTGTTCACATCGTCGCCGATATATCCGCTTTCAGTGAAGCTGGTCACATCGACGATGACCGTCGGCAGGTGGAAGACCTGTTGAAAGAGCATCTCGACCAGAAATGTCTTGCCGCATCCGGTCGGACCGACCAGCAGCGTGTTCTGCTTCGGAGAGACCTGCCGGCGATTCTCGCTCTGCAAGTGCAGCCGCTTGAGCCGTCGAACATGGCGATAGGCCATCAGAGCCAGCGCCCGGCGCGGTTCCTCCTGCCCTTTGTAGCCCAGTTGTTCAAGCTTATCGGCAAGTTCAGGTGGCGGCATCAGAGGCAAACCCCGAATGAAATCACGAAAGCCGTCGCGATCGCGATCTGTCGGTTCATCAAACTCCTCTGGCGGCTCATCATCGTCCGGATAATACATAGCTGCTCCATGAAATAGTTTCCAGTTGTGACTGCTCAGCCACTGACGGCGAATATGGAGTGCGCAGTTACTTCCAGTTTCCAGTATTAAAAATCGGAGATCAAGCGGTAATCTATTAATCGGTTGACTCTGGAAACTGGAAACTATTCCCACTGGAAACTATCTTCCCCCATACAAACGCTCATCGCGCCTGAGGCTGGCGCGCAGTTCCTTTTCCTCTCCGTGCTGTGAATGGCAGGAGACGCAGAGCGGCGCCTTTGCCGCCGTGGTACCAAGAGCCGGCGTTTCGTTTACAGACCCGGTCCCGCCATGGCAATTGGCGCAGGACTGCCTGACTCCCTGTCTGACGGCATCGCCGACGAAACCGACGACGTGACAGTCCGTGCAGTTGGTTCTTCCCTGCTGTCGCCCGCCCGCGTGAACAAGGTGAAACTGAGCTTTGAGGTTGAACTGAGAAGTCGTTCCCGGCAGATCCTTGCGCTCCCATTCCGCCTGCTCGATCCCGCTCCATCTCCAGCGACCGTCGGTCACGGGATATCCGAACGAACCTCCGTGCGGCGTGCGTAGGATTTTGCCGGAGAGCGGCGAGCGGTAACCGCTGCCGTCGCTATGACAGTTTCTGCAAGACGCATTTGCAACCAGGGCGGGCTCGAAGCTCCGCCCCTTATGCTCGCTGTGACATGAAACGCAGGTCAACCCTGATTTTGTGTGTTTGTCTGAGACCTCCGAATGAAAGGCCTGTGTGGAGTGGCACGATGCGCAACTCTGATTCATCGATCCCTTAAGCGCATGACATGTCGTGCATGATCCCGCATTGGCCTGCTTCGCCATCGCCGGCGCGATCGCCAGATCGGATCGAGCATGGGCCGTCGACAATGCGCCCGGGGAATAGGCATCCTTGAAGAAGAAGAGCGCGGCGATCGACAATAGCGCAACAATGATGACACCCCAGCTGAAAAGGCTTCGAGACCAGGGCGACTGCAGATCCCGTGTCGGTGACCAGTTGAACTGGGCTTTGCCGAGCCTCAGACGACTCTTTGGTTTGAGCGGCGATTCGGTCGCCAGTTTCCCGGCCTCGCGTTTGCGCTTCGCCCAGAAGACCTTCAATGCCCGATCGTCTCCGGCTGTCAATCCTCCCGAGAGCATGCCGGTACCGGCAAGGCGGCGCGTCCCCCCGGGTGTCGATTTCGTTCGCTGCAACAGCGCAAGCAGATTTGGATCAAGGCGGGTCGTCTTCCCCTCCCCGGGCTGAGACGGCAATGCCCCCGTTGAGATCGCCTCGACCGGCAGCGGATTGACGCTCATCTCGATCGATATCTGAATTCCGTTCTGGATATATTGCGGATAGAGGAAATAAGGACCTATCTGAATGAGATCGCCATCAGCCAGCGGAGTCTTGTCGATCTGCTCTCCATTGAGCAATGTCCCGTTGGCCTCGGACAGATTGAAGATCCAGTAATCGCCCTTGAGTTCCTTGATGCCTGCATGCGTTCGCGAAACGGTCGGATGATTGAGCGTCAGATCGTTTCCTGTCAGACGCCCGATCGTCAGTCCTTCGCTCTCGATCTCGACCGGATCGATATTGATGTCCTTGCGAATGATCAGGAATTTGCTCATAACCCTGGTTAACTGAAGTCGGCGAAAAAGATCACCTGTATGATATGAACGATCATGAGCGCCAGCATGAGCGACGTGAAGAGCACATGTGGAGCCAGCCAGAGCTTGAGCATCTGATGCAGATAGATCAGCGCATCCACTCTGCGCAGCGTCACCGCCGTTTCGACCGCACCGAGTATCCCCGCACGATCCTTCTCGGGCAACTCTGCGATCTTCTGCGCATATTCGCTCTTCACATTTTCCATCATCCGTTCGAGCGGCTCAACTTTGAGATACTGCCGGAAGAGGAAACCAAGCGAACAGGTGCGCGGAATAACCTGTTTCTGAATATACATTCGTGCATTCGGCGTGGCCGAGGCCATCTCCCCGCCGATTTTGCGGCTCAGTTCATTACGGCGCTCGGTCAGGTCCTCGATCAGCAGTGGCTGGCCTTCAATCCGCGTCATGATTCGCGGTGCAACCAGATAGACCAGAATACCGAAAAGCCCTGTCAGAATGACCAGGTCGAACGAGACCATGAGTAAAGTGGTCAGCACACCGCCAGAACGGGTCCCGCCATGGAGCAGCAGCATAATGCCTGCGATCACGCCGAGATAGCTGTGCGCCAGCATCCAGTAGCGAAGCGGGCCGCCCCGACGTTTGTAGATCTGCCTGCGCACCGGGTAGGCCATCACTCCTGCGATGCCGGCCAGACCCACGATGCCGGTCAACCAGCGCAGATCGAGCCACGATCCGACCAGGGCTTTATCGAGACCATATTCGAAGAGTCCCAGAACCGCCAGTGCCGTCAGGACCACGGTCAGAGCGATGCCCAGCAGATGAGCCATCCGCTTGCCGGCGTCACGGTGCGATGTATGGCGGACTAAAGCGTGTGTCCCGTCCCGAAAGATCACTCCTTCTATATTCCTGATTTCGCTGAAATAGACGCGCGGATCGACGCGCAACAGCGACCCGGTCGGACAATTTTCTTCGCAGCTGTAAGCGTGACGCTGATGGCTGCCTTCGTTCAATGGCGTCCCGGCGCAGAGATTGCATTTCACCGCCAGCAGATCCTCTGTCTGATCGACCGCCGGAGGCAGCTTCCCGGTTGAGAGACCGAACCATTTCTTCCACCAGCTCGACTGGACCTCGAAGGCAATTCCCTTTCGTGGAGTCATCGAGATTGCATTGTATGGACATTGAGTCGCGCAATCCGCGCAACCGATACAGGATTTGGGATCGATATCGACCTGCCCGCCGGGAAATCGACCGATCGCGCCTGTCGGACAGCCTGTCAGGCATTCTGGATCCTTGCAGTGCATGCAGACCGAAGGAGCGAGCAGGCTCTGAAACCCTGCGTTCTTCTTCATCGAGACCGGGCGTTCGATATGGATCCCGCGGCGCAACAGTCGTGACTCTCCGTGAGTCTTGTGACACGCCAGCGAACAGTTCCCGCATCGGACACAAAGATCCATGTCCATTACCAGCAGATTGGTCGCATCGACCAGACCGGTCTGGATCAGATCTTCCTGAGCCTTCGCGACCGGAAGCGGCTGCCGGTTGTGTGCCGCGTCGTGAGGTGAGACGAGGTCGGAAAACGCCAGCAACAGCGTCTCTCGCAGCTCGGGATACTGGCGCAGCTTGGCAACAGAAATCTCGAGCACATCAGTTCGCCCAAGCAGCGTGCAGGTCGAATCCCAATTACTGTCACGTGTGATCGCTTCGGCTCCCAGGCAATGCGACTGGCCGATATAGACCTCTTCGGCGGAACGGGTCCAGTCTCGCCTCGCTTCCACCGGTTCATCTTCCAGCGCCTCCGTCGCCTCCGGCGCCTCCGTCGAATGAAAATCGGCCGGCGCCAGCCGCGCCCAGCCTGATCGAATGATGTACAGGTTTCTGATCGGCTCGCCGGCCCTGAATAGAATATGGTTCTTCGAATAAATGCGGAATTTCGAGATGGCTTCGAGCTGTGTGATCGCACTCTGGCTGAGCTGGGTTGCCGCTTTGATCGTCTGTATGACCGACGACCTGCCGTTGCGGCGATAAGTTCGATCGAGCACCTCGCCGAAGCGCGGCAGCTTTCGCAACAGACGCAACGCAGGGCGCTGCACCTCGAGGACCTGCACCGGTGCATTCGCCGGGGCACAGACCGTGGCCGCGCGCTGCACGCCCGCCAGCACCGACATCTCTCCGAATTGCACCCCCTCCGGGATCTCGCTCACCTTGTTCTGCTTGCCGTTATTACCGACATAAACTTCGGCTAACCCCGAAACGACGATGAAAAATGAGTTGCCGCCCCAATCGCCTTCGCGCACGATCACTTCGCCCGGATCGTAGTTCAGCAATCGTACATACGGGCCAACCCTTTTGCCGTTGTAATTGCGACCGTAGACGATCACCTCAAGGTCGAGCTCATACTCGTAATGCCCGTCCGACATCGCCGTCAGGTCCGATATCGCTCCGGTCCGTTCGATGGCGGCAAGCACATCCTTATGTTTTGTAATCTCTTGTGGCATATGGTCCTACGGTTACGCGAGGTTCTCTGTCGATGATGCGGGACATTCTTTCTGACAGGATGCCATTATTAAAAGCCATGTCGATTTAAGTCAATAAATTATTCGTCCCTGAATTGAAAATTTAGCTTTACCGCAAAACATTATGGCAGTAATCGTCTCGAAAACATGGGCGAATATGGAATGCGGCGGCCCGGCGCCGCTTTGTTATTACTTTCAGAGATTTGCAAAATGGGATACCTAAGCGGCGCCGGGCCGCCGCACTCCATATTCGCCCATTCGTTTGCGAAGTTGCTGGAATATTATCGCCTTGAAACGGCATTATACAGATGTGCACCACTGGTGATTACTCAAACTCAAAGGGGAGATAATGAGAAAAAATAGACAGTTATGGTTTACCGGCCTTCTGATGCTGGCTATCCTGCCGTTATACCTTCAGTTCGAGGTTGCGGGACAAGTCAAACCAGGGCCGAAGGATGGGGCGAACCTGGCGCCGGCCGATCTGAATCGCGTCAAACAAGGAGCCGAAGCGCCCGATTTCACGCTCGAAAATCATGACGGTAAAACTGTCACACTCTCGGATTACAGAGGGAAAAAACATGTCGTGCTGGTCTTTTACAGAGGATACTGGTGACCATACTGCGCCACTCAGCTGGGTCAGCTGAAATCGCTCCTCAATCAGGAATACAGGGACAAGGTCGAGATTCTTGCCGTCAGCGTCGATCCACATGACAAGGCAAAAATAATGCTCGACAAGATCGCGAAAGCAAAAGGCGACAATTTCCCAATGCTTTCAGATCCCGATCATCGCGTCATCGACCGGTACGGGTTGTTGAATGAGGGCGCTCGAAATCCGATTCCGCATCCGGCGACCTACGTCATAGATCGCCGTGGAATCGTCCGCTGGAAGTTCGTCGAAGTCGATTACAAGCTGCGTCCTTCGAACGAGGACGTCATGAAAGAGATAAGAAAGATCGAAAATTAATTCACCGGCTGACGAAGAGGTCGCGGTTGAAGCCCCGCGCGTCTCCGATGGCGGCGAAATGGAAGTTCTTTAGGTAAGCGCGGCAGACACGCTGGATATCTTCGGGCGCTACACGATCGACCTCCGAGATCCATGTCTGCAGGCGATCCCATCCGCCGCCGAGCAGCTCATACTCAGCCAGGCGGGAAGCCTGAGCGTCGTTCGTCTCGAGTTTGGTGTAATACTGCGTGAGAAATCCGCTGACGATCGCCTTCAACGGACGTTCGAGAATGATCTGTCGCTGCAGGAAATCGATCTGATCGAACATGACCCTGATCGTTTCATTCGGCTTCGGCGTAGTGACCGAGATATAGGCGGAGTTTGCGTCATTTGACAGAAGCGTAGCGTCGGCGCCGTAGCTCAGATTTCGCTTGACGCGAACCTCCTGGAAAAAGAGCTGCTGCAGGATGTTCATGGCGACAGAGAAAGCCGGGTAATCAGGATGATTGAGCGGTGGAGCGGCGAAGGTTCCGCGAATGTAATTTGTCGCCACCGACTTCTCGACCATCTCGAATTCCGGTTGATTCGATTGCGAGAATGAGGGCATCGTTTCGGATTTGTAGTCCCCCTTCGTCAGTTTACCGAAACTTGATTCGACTTTGCGTTTGACGTCGGCCAGAACCACATTACCGACTACGACGACGAGCATCCTGCCCGTCGAGAGGATCTTCGTGTGGTGAGCTTTGAGATCGGCGGCCGTCAGCCCGCTCATCGACTCGACGGTCCCGGCCGGCGAATTGATGTATGGATGAGCCTTGTAAAGCAGCTTGTTGCTCAACAACGCGACGTATGAATCCGGGCTGTCGTTCTGCTGGCGTAATCCATTGACGATCTGATCGCGCACGAGCGCAACCTCTTTTTCATCGAAGACCGGATTGAGTACGACATCGACCAGCAGTTGCCACGAACGGTCGAAGTTCGAGCGCACGCAACGCATGGCGAGAACGCTGTAATCGTAGCCTCCGGCGGAATCGAGGACCGTCCCCATGCTGGCCAGCTCGCGATTTATCTGACCTTTCGAGATGTTTTTCGTTCCCTGCTGCGCCGCTTCGAAGAGCAGCGTTTCGATGCCGGCATTCTTTTCGCTGATGTTGCGTGATCCGCCACGAAAGTAGATCTGAACCGCCACGACATCGTTCCCCTGAACCTGGCGATGCACCGTCTTGAGGCCGTTCGGCGTCACGAATTCTGAAGTGGCGCCATCCTCCCGAGGGACCGCGAGCTTCTGCTGTTTCTCGACGCGGGCGGGTTTCGGCACTTCGGCGCGCGTTGTAGCGCGGCTGCCGGCCTGAGCCATGCCATCCGTATTCAATCCGCAAAGCAGAATCAGAAACGCCAGGGCGCTGCTCAGGAGTCCATTTTTATATGATTCGGATCGATGGGTCTTCATTGATTAGGCTTTCTCTTCCTTTGTCCTGTCGTTTTTCGCGCTTTCGAGCCACCGGCGGCGGGCTTCGCTTCCGGGAGCTTGACGCGCGCTGCGAGGTCCTGTTCGGTCAGACCGATACGTCGCTGGTCTTCTTCCGAGATAAGCACGGCGACAACTCGCGGCTTGTTTCTGATGTATTTGTCGACGTAACGCTTGATATCCGCTCTCGTCACCTTGCGCAGGTTCTCGACATAATTCGCATAGTAATCGAGCCCTGAGCTGGCCCACCAGAAGCTGACGGTGTGCGCATACTCCGATGGCTTTTCGCGGCTGTAGATCTCGTTCACATCGAGCAGAGTCTTGGCGCTTTCCAGTTCTTCGTTGGTGTAATAATCGGGTGAATCGAAGAGCGCTATCTGCTGGTCGATCGCCCTGAGCGCGTCCTTGACCTTATCGGGCGTAGTCTGCGCCATGACAGTGATCGGGCCGACATTGAGCTGAGTGTAATAGTTGAGCGCCGTTCCGGTGGTCAGTCCCGTATCGACCAGCTCGCGTGAGAACTTCGAATCGGGTTGCCGCAGGATGAATGAAAAGACGTCGGCCGCGTATGTCGCCGGCGCGTCGAGGTCGGTCGACGGCCCATGATAACCTATCTGGATCGTTGCAGCATTGACCGGCTGATTGACGATCACCACCTGGTCCTTCTCAAGCATCGGATGTTTGACGATCGGATCCTTCACGAAAGGATCATCTCCGCTGGCCCATTCGGCGAAGATCTCTTCGGCCATCCTGAAGATTTCGGCCGCATCGACATCCCCTGCCACTACCAGCGCGGAATTGTTCGGCAGATAATATTTCTTCTGAATCGTTCGCATCATCTCGGGCGTCGCCCTCGAGACGGTCTCGGGGCTGCCTCCAGGATTCTTTCGCGAGGGGTACTTGTACCAGAGCCTCGTGTCGACAGCATTGAGCAGGTAATAGAACGGGTTCGAACGATGTTGCGCCAATTCATCCAGCACTACCTGTATCTCCTGGCTGAACTCCTGCTGATCGAAGAGCGGATACATGAGCGCATCACGCATCAGCTTCATCGCTTCCCGCGTGCCCGTCCGGACAGTGGTCGTGTAATAGTTGACGACCTCTTCACGGGTCGATGCATTGCTCAGCATCCCCAGTTCTGACGCCTGATCGTGGTATCCATCCTCGCGCGAGCGCTGGTTCGACTTGAAGAACATGTGCTCATACAGGTGCGAAAGGCCGTTGAATTCGGGAGACTCTGTGTACGATCCGTTCTTGACAGCGATCTCTACCGTCACCAGCGGAACTGAACGGTTTTCGATGACGATCACTTCCAGCCCGTTCCTGAGTGTCACTTTCTGCCATTGCGGCTTGGCCTGGCCGGCATCCGGTGTCATAAATACAGCCACCAGAATCATCGAAAGGACGATGACGGCCCGGACGGTTATGCGTGCTTCTTTTCTTATCATTAATATATATCCCAGAATTGATGTTCAGGATCTTCAGGACTATTTCCAGAAGGCGTACCAGGATTTCTGCTTCTTTCCAGTCAGGGCATCGATATCCGGATCGGGCTGGTAAGGTATCGCACGGTCATTGATCAGTGCCTCGGGGTTCTCCTGCACCATCGCCCGTGCATACTCGACGCCACCGATATCGGCGGCTACGGCAGCGGCAGCCGAAAGTATCGGACGCCGCCGATCCCTGTGATGAGCATCGGTTGCGATAAAGTGCGCGAGACCCGCGGCAACCATCTTTTTCGCGGCGTGATACGACTCGGGACCGAAACTCTTCGTCAGGCTTCCGGCATCGATCTGCGCGAAAGCGCCCCTCTCAACCAGATCGGCTAGAATTGTCGGACGTTCCTGAATTCGCTTGTTGCGCTCAGGATGCGCGATCACTGGCGTGATCCCCGCATTCAGTATCTGAAAAATCGTCATCTCGATGTTAGGCGGAACGCTCTGAAACGGAAACTCCAGTAACATATAAGCCGTCCCGTTCAACCTGATGCGCGAATCCGGAATCTCGGCCTCCTGGAATATCTCGTAACTGTATCGGACCTCCCCGCCCGGCACGATCCTGACGCATCCGCCACTCGCCTCCATGACCTTCTTAATTTTGTCGATGATCGTCTGCTTCTCCGGCGTCGTGTGCACTCCATCGAACATGTGCGGAGTCGCCACTATCGTTCCGATTCCATCAGCCGCCGCCGCCCGGCACATCGCCACCGCTTCCTCCAATGACACCGCCCCATCATCCGTCTCCGGCAATATATGACAGTGAATATCGACCATCCTTGCCAACTTCAAAGATTCTACCAGGACTGACATTCGCACTTCCTCTGGACTCTATCCCAATCAAATACTATTAACTACCTCATTAAAAAAACGAACTCTCATTATCAATCATCGTGCCAGCCCATTCAAGACGCTTCTTCGCATTTACTACACTGTAACTAAGGTCTTTCAATACTAAAACGCCAAAACAGCCAAGATGGTATATGCAATCGATGTTCGAATTATTATCCACTCTGGCAAATCGTGTAATGTATCTGACTGGTACTTTCAAAGCCTCTAATATTCTTGGCCACCTTGGCGCATTGGCGATGAAACCCTTTGCCGGTAAGGTCAGAAACGCCAAGTTTGTCATTTCGATTCGCATCCCTAAAACAATGAATTTTCATCGAGTCATCTTGATACACTAACATTTAATTTTCGCTAAAAGCATCCATTTTGACACGAATTTCAACTAAAATCGGTTGCCTAAGAGCGTCAATATGCTATAGACTCCGCCTTACTTTTAGCAAGTGTCTAGAATCATGTAAGAAAGATCCAAAAATATGACATCTGAATCAGAAAATGATTGAATTTTCGAATCAGAATGCCAGATGAAACATATTATAAATCAACAAGATAGCATGATAACGCCATGACAGTGCCGTGATTGGGTCGAATTTAACGCCCACTGTGGCGCATTTTGGCCCAAAATATGCATGTGAATTGATATCAGTAATCATCATTTATTATCCGTCCGGTCACATATATGAAAGTCAATTGTCGATCGGCCAACGGAGTCTGGCGAGGAGAACGCTAAACGAGGTTGACTAACAATATCTGTGTGTGCTGCGAAGAGTGCACGAACGAGGAATCGAGACGAGAGAGGAAAATATGCATAAACCAATTAAGTATGTTGAAAAGGGTCTGTCAGCAATCGCGGCAACCACATTCAACACGATACAGTTCTTCAACCAATACAAGCCGAATCCGTCCTTCACGCCGAAGTGGTCGGACAAGCCGCTGCAGAAATCGTGGCAGAAGACTAAACCGACACTGGGCTGGCCCCGTGTGACCGACAGTCTGTGTCCGTCGTGCGTCAAAGAAGCGCGCAAGCGCATCATCGAGGACGGTGACGATCCGTGGCAGGTGATTCAGGAGCGACCGGGTGAGATAAAAGCGACGATCATCGAGCGCGAGGGCGAGATCTGGATGGTCAAGGATTGCCCGATACACGGCCATTTCGAGGACATGATGGCGGTGGATTCGAAGTTCCTCGAGCACATCGAAACGATGTATCCGGGGCGCGACATCGACGCGCACAATGACGCCAAGGTTCACAAGCATGCGTCATCGACAATCAAGCATGGCCGTGGTTCGGTGCTCACGATCGACCTGACAAACCGTTGCAACATGATGTGCGACCCCTGTTTTATGGATGCCAATCAGGTCGGATTCGTCCATGAGCTGAGCTGGGAAGACATCCAGGAGATTCTGGACAACGCGATTCAGGTCAAGCCGAGGCGCCAGATGTCGGTGCAGTTTTCGGGTGGTGAGCCGACACTTTCGCCATACTTCATCGATGCGATCAAATATTCGCGTAAGGTCGGATACAACTCAGTTCAGGCTGCGACCAACGGCATCGAGTTCGCGAAATCGAAAGAGTTCTGCCGCAAGGCTGCTGAAGCCGGTCTGCGTTATGTCTACCTTCAGTTCGACGGCATCGGCAACGCTGCCAACAGTCATCGTCAGGTTGGCAATCTGTTCGACGTCAAGCTGCGCGCGATCAACAACCTGCACGAAGCTGGTGTCGAGATCGTGCTGGTAACGACGCTGGTCAACACCGTCAACAACGACGAGGTCGGCCCGGTCATCCGCTTCGCGATGGACAATCCAAAGAAGATCTCGTTCATTTCGTTCCAGCCGGTCTCATTCACCGGCCGTGACGAAGACATCACCGACGATCGCCGGCTGCGCCAGCGCTACACGCTGTCACATATGGCCCACGACGTCCGCAAGCAGGTCGGCATTACCGAGCCGCATCGCGACTGGTTCCCGATCTCGCTTATGAGCGCGTTCGCAGACTTCGCCGATCTGGTTCACGGACCGCAGGCTGAGTGGGGCCAGATGAGCTGTGGTTGCCATCCGAACTGCGGCGTCGGTACGGCGATCATGATCGACAAGGAGACCAGGGAGATGGCGCCGGTCCCCGAGTTCATCAACATTCCGGGCCTCGTCAAGGACATGCAGAAGGTGACCGATGCCGCACGCGGCAAGACCCTCTCAAACTTCATGATGGGTATGGCTCTGCTCAAGCACTACAACGCATTCAAGGCGCCGAGCGCGTTCAAACTGACCGACCTGATCAGGAAGTTCGACAAGACCTTCAACCTGTCCGGCAAGAACTATGGCAAGGTCAGCCCGGACCGCACGATCGACGACGTCATGAAGCGCCGTCAGGATCGCTGGAACTTCCTCTTCATTGCGGGCATGTGGTTCCAGGACCTGTTCAACTACGACTTCCGCCGCACCGAAATGTGCATCATCCCTTACGGCACGCAGGAAGGCGAGATCAGCTTCTGCGCATACAATACCGGTATCGGTTGGCGCAATATCATCGAAAATATGCACCAGAACGCGACCGTTGCGAAGTGGTATCAGGACCATGGCCGTCACGAGATTTTCGCCAATAACCATAGCGTCGGACTCGGGGATAAGGCTCACAGCCTGGTAGTCAACACAGCCGACGCATCACGCGGACGCGAGAAAGCAGCGGTCCCGCAGACAGCCAAGGAAGAGCAGGCGATGATGCGCAAGCTCTATATGCAGTCGGTCCTCAAACAGAACAACGCCGAAACCAAGCTCGTAAAACTCAGCGGCATTGGCGGCAAGAAGGACGAAGGCGCCGGAGCGGTCACTGTTTCAGGAGACTAGACTCTTCCATTTAAAACTCAATCCATTCAAAAACCGGCTGATATCAGCCGGTTTTTTTCATGCACAGGGGAAACTTGCGGATACGGTACCCGCTACGATCCAGTAGAAAGTTGTTGATTTGAGGCTGATAAAGCATCAAAATCCCGCTGAGACGACACCTTATTACTTTCTACTTTCTACTTTTTACTTTCTACTAGGCTTATGACAGCAGAACAAAGACGAATTGAGGAGTCGCGCCGGCGAAAAGCTCATTGGAGGCGGTGGGGTCCCTATCTGAGCGAACGCGCCTGGGGGACAGTCCGCGAGGACTATTCGCCGGATGGGACAGCCTGGGACTATTTCCCGCACGAACATGCACGATCGAGGGCATATCGTTGGGGCGAGGACGGGATCGCGGGCATCAGTGACCGCCATCAGCTGCTCTGTTTCTCGATCGCGTTATGGAACGGGCGGGATCCGTATCTGAAGGAACGGATCTTCGGGCTGACCGGTCAACAGGGGAATCACGGAGAGGATGTCAAGGAGTACTACTTTTATCTCGATTCGACTCCGACTCATTCGTACATGAAATTTTTGTACAAGTACCCACAGGCTGCCTTTCCGTATCGTGAACTGGTGGCCGAGTCGGGGCGTCGCGGACGTCAGCAGATGGAGTACGAACTGCTCGATACGGGCGTCTTCGCCGAGGACCGCTATTTCGACGTCTTCGTCGAGTACGCCAAGGCGGATACCGACGATATTCTGATCAGGATAAATGTCATCAATCGCGGCCCTGAGAAAGCGCGGATGGATCTGCTGCCGACGGCCTGGTTTCGAAACACGTGGGTCTGGGGATCAGACATTCGCAAACCCAGAATGCGACGCGAAGAGTTGCCGGGTCAGAATAAAGCCGTTCGCATTCGCCATTTCGAGATGCCGCTGCGCTGGTTGATCTGCGATGGATCACCTGAACTGCTCTTCACTGAAAACGAGACGAATCTGAATCGCTTGTTCGGCGGAGACAATATGGAGGCTTACGATTCGCCCTACGTCAAGGACGGAATCAATGATTACGTCGTGAATGGCGTTCAGACAGCCGTCAATCCTGAGCAGTTCGGAACGAAGGTATCGGCGAGGTATCATCTTGAACTTGAGCCAGGCGAACAGAAAACGGTCAGGCTGAGACTGACGACAACCGAGCCTCTGCCGGAAGTTTTCGATCCCGGGTTCGACGGGATCTTCGCCAAACGACTGCGTGAGGCCGATGAGTTCTATGACCGGCTGACTCCGGAAGGCTTGAGCGACGATCTGAAGGCAATCAACCGGCAATCATTTGCCGGTTTGCTTTGGAGCAAACAATGGTACCACTACGATGTCAGGCGCTGGCTGCGAGGCGATCCTTCACAGCCGGAGCCAGCGCCATGGCGCAAGAACGGAAGGAACAAGGACTGGAAGCACCTTTTCAATAAAGACATCATTTCCATGCCGGATAAATGGGAGTATCCGTGGTATGCGGCGTGGGATCTGGCCTTCCACTGCGTTCCGATCGCCCTGGTCGATCCGGACTTCGCCAAGGAGCAGCTGATTCTGCTGCTCCGCGAATGGTATATGCACCCGAACGGTCAATTGCCGGCATACGAATGGGCGTTCGGGGACGTCAATCCTCCTGTCCACGCATGGGCGGCATGGCGCGTCTACAAGATCGAGCAGAAACATCACGGCCGGGCGGACAGGCAGTTTCTTGAGCGTGTCTTTCATAAACTGTTGCTCAACTTCACCTGGTGGGTGAACCGCAAGGATACGCAGGGTAATAATGTCTTCGAGGGGGGATTCCTGGGTCTCGACAACATCGGAGTCTTCGATCGCAGTGCGAAGCTGCCGACCGGCGGTTTCATCGAACAGGCCGACGGGACCAGCTGGATGGGGATGTACTGCCTCAATCTGATGATCATCGCGCTTGAGCTGGCCAAGGAGAACCCGGCATACGAGGACGTCGCATCCAAGTTCCTCGAGCATTTTGTCTATATTTCACGGGCGATGAACGACATTGGAGGAACGGGCATCGAGCTCTGGGACCGCCGCGACGGATTCTATTACGACATCATGCATCTGCCGAACGGGCAGAATTTTCCGATGCGGGTTCGATCCCTGGTCGGTCTGATTCCGTTATTTGCCGTCGAGACCCTCGATTCCGAGCTGATCGACAATCTGCCGGGATTCAAACGTCGGATGCAATGGTTCATCGACAATCTGCCGGAGTTCAGCAATCACATCGAAACGCTGACGACGCCAACCAATATTCGCCGCTTTCTTTCTCTCGTCAACAGGAACCGGCTCAAATCAGTTCTCCGCGTCATGCTCGACGAAAATGAATTTCTATCGCCCTACGGCATCCGCTCGCTCTCGCGATTTCACAGGGAAAATCCATACCGTCTGACCGTCGACGGTATCGAACATCGTGTCGATTATGAGCCGGCGGAATCACAAACAGGTCTTTTCGGTGGCAACTCGAACTGGCGTGGCCCCGTCTGGTTCCCCGTCAACTACCTGATCATCGAATCACTGCAGAAATTTCATTACTACCTGGGTGACGAGTTCAAGGTCGAGTATCCGACCGGATCCGGGAATGCGTTGACGCTCAGGGAAGTGTCAACCGACATCTCGCGACGGTTGATCGGGATCTTCGAACGGGACGGCCAGGGCAGGCGCCCGGTATATGGCGGAACATCGAAATTCCAGAACGACCCGCACTGGAGGGATTTCATGCTTTTTTATGAATACTTCCACGGAGACAACGGCGCCGGACTTGGCGCCAGCCACCAGACTGGTTGGACGGGTCTGGTCTCGAAGCTGATCCTGCAGGTCCACGACCACAAGGACCAGAGCAAGGGATTGACCGGCCTGCTGCGTGCGTGATCAACAGTAGTCGAATAAACATAAAAAAGGCCGCCGATCGACTGATCGGCGGCCGAGTTGCAGCGATTATTGCAACATGCGGGCCCGCGGAATGAAGTCTGGCGGGCCCGCAATCTCCGGATCAGGGATCCGCAAACTCGCAGAGGATACCCATTGTGGCGGTGATATTGTTGAACAACTCGATATTCATCGCCAGTATTTCGATCTCCATATCGTCGCCGGTGGCGTATATGGCTCGCGCCTGAACCATCAGGTCGATCAATCTGGGATCTCCCGGAATCTTCACAAAGACGTTCGGTCCGTTGTAGAAGCAGGTCGCCCGGTTGAAGACTGACTGCGGATAGCTGGCCGCGTTGAGCTGGGCCGCGACAAACTGCGCTTCAAGACGTGCTTGAGGCGTATCCATTCCCATCAGCGCCGCCAGAACTTCGTCATCGCTCATCGCGCCGCGATTGAGTGAGAGGATGAAGATGTTGCCGACTCCGCCGATCTGATCATAGAGCGCCTGACGACTGATATCGAAGAGCATCCACATGTCGACGCTGTTGTAGCAGGCCGGTGTGCAGGCCGGGGACGGCGGCTGCGGAGGAAGAGCATCCAGGAAATTGTTCTCCATGCTGTTCTGGCCGGCAACAAGCGTCGAGGCGATCGTATTGACGTCGATGGCCGTGTTTCCGTCACCCGGAAGCACTCCGGTGTCGATGTATCCAGGCAGATTGGTTTCGACCACGCGGTAGCTGCCCGGCTGAACATCCTTGAACTCATAAGCGCCGTTGGCTCCTGTGGTCGTTGACGCGACGGCATTGCCGTTTTGGGCCAGCGTCACAGTCACGCCGGGAATCGGCTCTTCGCCCGGGTCGATCCGGCTGTTGCCGTTCATGTCATTGATGACGCGCCCAGAGATCTGGGCCAGTGCCGGCAGAACGACCGGCTTGTAACCGACGGCGTCGATCTCCGCTTCGTTGCTTACCGCCAGGTTGCCGGGAACGTTGCCGAACCGGTCGGCGCGAAAGAACTTCTCATCGCGAGTCCCATTGGCGTATACCGCAACGTATTTGACCGGAACCGGATTGCCGTTCTCATCCCTGAACTCCCATTGAGAAGCGAAATCATCGCTCTCCTGCGCTGATGGCATCGATCCATCTGCAGCCGGATCGAGCGGGCTGGAACCATTGAAGTCCTTGTAGCCTTCGGCGAAGAGCTTGGTCAGCGTAGCACGGAACCACTTGCCGTTCGCAGGCAGAACGCCCCTGCCTCCACGGCCGAAATAGCCCATCGAAAGCGCCGCGACCTCGGCTTCGGCCTTGTCGTTCGTCCCGAAGACTGTGAACTCGGCTGCTTCCAGAATGACGTTGCCAAGCCCGCCAGGAGGTGGACTCATTCGATTCGGCCCATATCCGGGAATTTCCGGATCGAAGAGGTGGTCGATCGATGTGAAGACTGTCACTTCCTGAGCGAAAACCCGGTCTGTCTCCTCGCCGATCCGCCAGACGAAAGGCTGTAGACCAATGTGCACAAACCTGAACCCGGGATTCTTGACCATTCCGCCTATCAGCACGGAATTGGCCGGGTCCATGCTGTCACGGTCTCCAATGTTATTGGCCGCCTGCGGTATGTTGAACGAGTTAAGGTTTTCGAAGTCGTACCGGTCGTTGAACCCGTTCCCCGTGTCGCCGGCCAGATCGCCGACCATCGGGACATTCGATGGGAACCCGAATTCGAGCCTGGCCAGCTCATAGTCGACACCAAGCACACCCGCCGTTCCATTAACCGTCGGCAAAGTTATCTCTCCGACCGGACTGGGATAAACGACATCCGGCGCATCCTGACCGAAAGTCCTGAAATCAACCTTCCAGCTGATCAGCCCGATCCCCGCCACTACCAGCGCGATGATCAATAATAATCTGAGTTTCAAGGTTTCCTCCTCTAGCTACGCCCTTCGATTGTCGTGAGGCGAAGAGCAAAATCACGCTAAACGTCGGGGGACGCCTAACCACACACTTCAAAATTATGAAAATACGATTAGCCGAAAGGCGAGTGAGCAGTTGCCACCATGTACATTGGGGCACAGGTGTCTGTAATCGCAACTGTCGTGGAGATTGACGGGGATAACCGGCGGTAATCTAGATCCGCGGGCTCAACCTCGATATGCTCGCTACTTCGGCAAAAGAGCAGAATCGCTGTTGTTCGGCAACGAGAATTTATACTGTTTTACCACTCGAACCGTGGAACGAATCTGTGAGGTGTTCCAGAGAGCGGAGAATCTCAGTGGTTTTCTCCTGCTTTCACTTTCAAACTGCCGTAACAGGCGTATGAATCGGTTCCAGTGATGACCTGAAATTATGAAAACCGCTCGATCGGTCTTCAGGCTGGCGCGAATTATACACAGATGAAGTTGGCAATACAACCCTATTATCAAACAATAAATATTAGAAAAGGTGTTGCATTCTAATGATTTACGAGTGCCATCAGAGTGAAGTTTCCGGTTTCCAGTATTTCGGGGGAAGCAAGTTTGAAGCAAGTTTATTGAAGCGGGCAAGGTTATGTATATTGTTAACAGCAAACCCTGGAGAAGCGACTGGAAACTGGAAACTGGAAACCATAATATGTTCGTTAATGATTAGCTGTATTGAACGTTTATTATTTTTGGCGAAAATGAGGTACCGGAGAAATTGATCATTAATTTATCCGCATGAGCTCAAAGAGTTGTTCAAATGTGATTTAAATCTTTACAATGAAATTTAATATTTTGTCACTCTCTTGAAACAAGGAAGAGGGACAGTTCGTATAGCGAGGCGATCGGAAAAAAATAATACGGGGCTGTAAAACAGGAGAAACTCGGCATTTACAAGTCCGTACCAGCATAACGCAGAAGCAGTATCAAACTTTCGGAGGCGATTGAAGCGCATGGCGGTTTCGAAACGAAACAAATTCATAATTGGGGGCATTGTCGGCGCCATTATTATAGCCGTGGTGTTGTTCAATATATTCAAGGGGCGCAGTGATCTGCCGGAAGTGCAGACATCGAAAGTCGAGCGCCGTAAGCTGCTCGAGTCGAAAGTTACTGCGAACGGAGAGATTCGACCGATACAGTTCATCAATCTGACGGCAGAGGTGGCGGGTCGAGTAACCGACGTTTTCGTCAAGGAAGGCGACCAGGTTGAGAAGGGCAAACCGCTCATCCGTGTCGATCCGACGCAGCTGGCGTCTTCGACATCGATGCAGGAGGCATCCCTTCGAGCGACTCAGGCCGATATGCAGAACCAGATGGCGGTGCTGACGGCGACCGAGAATGCGGTCAACACGGCACGAGCGGCGCTGACGACGTCACAGGCTGACCTTGACCGGGCGATGGTTGACCGGAACAACGCCGAGATCGAGATGAAGCGCAACGAGACGCTGCTCGAATCCGAGATCATCTCTCGTTCGACTTATGATACGGCCAAACTGCGGTTCGATTCGGCCAACGCATCTGTCGCCGCGGCCAGGGCCCGTGTGGAACAGGCGAAAGTCCAGGTTCGCGACGCCGAGATTCGGATCGACCAGTCGAAGGCGGCGCTCAGATCTTCGGAAGCCCGCGTATCTCAGCAGAGGGCAAGTCTTGAACAGCAGTCAGACCTTTTGCGCAGGACGACGCAGTACGCATCGATCGCCGGCGTTGTGGTTGGACCGATAGTGCAGGTGGGAACATTCGCGATTGCAAACTTTCAGTCGACGCCGTTACTGATCATCGCCGACATGTCGGTGATCAACGTCGAAGTGAGGGTTGACGAGACCGACATCGCCAATGTTGCGGTTGGGCAGAAGGCCAAAGTCAAGGTCGATGCCCTGGGCGATCAGGAGATCATCGGTGATGTGGTTGAAAAGGCGGCGTCGGCAGTCACGCGGACAGGCCAGACGATCGCTCAGACGACAGTCGCCGGATCCCAGGAAGCCAAGGACTTCAAGGTTGTCATTCGACTGACCGAAATGAGCCCGGAGGTACGCAGCCGGCTGCGTCCAGGAATGTCGGCTACCGCCGTGATCACCACTGACAAGCGCGAGAATGTGATCACGGTGCCGCTGCAGGCGCTGGTTGAACGCGATCCGCAACAAGGCAAGGATGGCGCTGCTCCGGCCGCGGCAAAGGATCGCAAGCCGGTCAAGGGCGTATTTACAGTCGATAACATGAAGAGCATCTTCACGCCGGTCGAAACCGGAATCACCGGTGAGAACGATATCGAGATCACCAAAGGCCTCAAGCAGGGCCAGGAGCTGATCATCGGTCCATACCGGCAACTGCGAACACTGAAGAACGATCAGAAGATCAAACTCGAAGACAAGAACAAGAAAACGGCAGCCGAGAAGTAACAATTTCTCCTGCCACTATCGCCCCGGAGCCGGTCCGGGGCTCGATCAATCGGGAAGGATAGTAGAAATGACGGTAGCAGCGATGGTTGAAAACGAACGAGCGGCGGCACTGATGAATGAAAATAACGCACACTCCCGGGCTGAGGCGATGATCCGCACCAACAACCTGTGGAAGACTTACATTATGGGTGACGAAGAGATTCACGCTCTGCGCGGCGTAACCTTCGAGATCAAACGTAATGAGTATGTAGCCATCATCGGACCGTCTGGATCGGGCAAATCGACCCTCATGAACCTGATCGGATGTCTCGATACGCCTTCCAAGGGAGATTACTGGCTCAACGGAAAGCTCGTTTCGGCGATGGATGACGATGAGCTGGCCCATATTCGCAACAAGGAGATCGGTTTCGTCTTCCAGACCTTCAACCTCCTGCCGCGCGCCTCGGCACTGCACAATGTCGAACTGCCGCTGATTTACAGCGGGATGCCGGCATCCGACAGGATCGAAAGGGCCAAGCAGGCGCTCGAAGCTGTTGAATTGACCAACCGCATGACCCACAAACCGAATGAATTGTCGGGAGGTCAGCGGCAGCGCGTAGCCATCGCGCGCGCCCTGGTCAACAATCCGTCGATCATCCTCGCGGACGAGCCGACCGGCAACCTCGATTCGAAAACCTCGACCGAAATCATGCAGCTCTTCGAACATCTGCATGAACGCGGCAATACGATCATCCTGGTGACGCACGAACACGATATCGCTGCTCACGCGCATCGAGTCGTCTCGATTCTTGACGGCCAGATCTCGAAGGACGAGAGAATCCGGTAAATGCAGTAACTGTCCCTGAAGGCGAATATGGAGTGCGACGGCCCGGCGTCGCTTTGGTAATAATTTCAGCATTTGACGAAATTGAATACCAAAGCGACGCCGGGCCGCCGCACTCCAAACTATTTCTTCCCTGTCAACAACTTCAATCGACGCTGAAACGGAGAATCCGCATCACGAATGCCGAGCTGGCTGATCTTCCGCCAGCGGCGCTCGACCTCTGACTGAAAAGCGCCCTGATTTTCACGAAAATAGGCGAGCGCCGCGCTGATCTGACGCTGAGTCAGGCGGGGAAATCGCGACTTGATATCCTTGACGGCCCCACCATGAGCGAGTTTATCGAAAACGATCTCGATGACTTTGACCTGAGTTCCTGCGATCCATGCGACTCCGCTGGAGTCGAGGGTGATTGGCGGGGCGTTGGATCTCCTTTTTGGTGCTCTCTTTTTCGAGACCATAGGACGTTTTGATTACCTGATCAGCAATTTGACAGGGTTTCCCGGTTTGCCGTTGATCGAGACCACTACGTCAACCAGACCTTTGAGTCCGGCAGGCACCTGTGTATTGATCTGATCCAGCCCGGCGAACCCGCCCTGGGCTCCGGCGTAAAGCACGGGTGCATCAAGACCGCCGATCGTAATCCTGATGGTCGTGATCGATGCGCTGCGTATTCCCGTCCCGAAGAGAACCAGAAAATCCTGCGGATCGACTCCGTTGGATGTTCCGTCGGGATTTCCAACGCTGATATAGATGACACCGTCTTTTGTGGCGACAGCCGCCGGGGCGCCGGTTCCCTGAGCGTTCGAAGTGAAGATTGCCGGTGCAATGCTGACCAGTGACACATTGCCGCGCGATACAATCGCTCCGTTTTGAACCTCGATCACTGCATTCCCGGTCAGAGATCCCTGCGGGATCATGAAGTTTATCTGCCCGGAAGAGACGAAAAACAATGGAGCAGCCACTCCGTTGACGCGGACAGACGTACCACCGAGAGATGTCGGCAGCGGAGTAGTATCGGCGATGATCAGCCCGGATGCCATTCCGGTTCCGAAAGCAGCGACGATCGATTCTGGCGTCACGGAATCGGGCGAGTAGTTGGCTGCAGAGACTGTTGCCACGGGACCGGCAAGGCCTGCGCGGATGAACGGTTTGGCAGATGTCCGAACCCCGTCCGGGTTGATGACTGTGATATTGACCTGCTGACCGGGCGGCGCAAAGACCTTCCACAATTCGCTTGACGCCAGCGCAGTCGTCTGTGTCGCAGCCTGAGCCGAGGTATCGCGCAGGCTATGGCCGTCGATCTCGATATCCGCGCCGGGGATGAAACCGGTGCCTTTGACCGCCAGGTTGCCGGTAGCGTCGATTGAGACCTCACTCAGAATCGGCGTTGAGAGCGGAAGAGAATCGAAATCCAGAGTGAAACCGATGAAGGCGAGCGCCATCTCGTCTGTTGTCTCTTCGCCCCAGCGAACCGTCTTTGGGGGATTGTTGGGATTGAGAGGGTTTTCAGACGAGTTGTCGTATGTCGCCGTCAGTTTGATCTTCGATCCTCCGGGAACCGGGATCCCTTCCTTATAAAGATAGGTTCCCTGCCAGTTGAAATCCCAGTCATCGACATTGATCAGGCAGTTTGGAGCCTGATCACCTGGACGGGTCAGCTCGACCTTGATCCTGCGTCCGAGCAGGTGCATGTGCGGTGTCACCGCCCAGACCTTCGCCGACAGGAACGGCAGGACGTCAAAAGTCGCGGTCACATCATAGTCTTTGGCGCCGGGTGGTATGGCAAACGACTGGTTGACCAGCGGCAGTACCTGCAGCCGTTTTGTGACCGGCAACTTGGAGAAATAGATCCCGACAGGAGTCAAATCGGACTCCTTTTCACCCGTCGGATGGTAGTGGACCTGAATGACGACTCTCGAATCGTTCTTGAGCGGAATTCCCGTTCCATCCGGCGCGAAATATCCACGAGACCCGGGCGCCCATCCACCCATGAACTCCGTCGTCGAAAATCCTGGTCCTCCGAAACAGGTATACCCCGGCTCCGGGTCATTGGCGTCAAGCTGAGCCGAGACCCCTGTATTATCAGGATAGACAATGACATGATGGACGATTTTCGGGTTCCCCGGTTTGACGCTCAGCGCGCTTATCCACCGATCGCCGCGCAATCCCGTCACAGGCACGCTGAAGCAGCGATACATGTCGCCCTGCGTTGGCGGCGAATACTGTGTGCCGGCGGCGACCACAAGGTCTGGAGCGCCGAGCGGCCATCCATCCGGAAAGTCCAGCGGCGCCGGCAGGTCGGCTGGATTTCCTTCAGGCGATCCCGCGTCGACCCAGGCGACAACCGTCTGTATCTCTTCCTCGCTCAGCATCCTGGCATCACGAAAATCCCCGCATCCGGCAACAGGCTTCCACGGAGGCATCTTGCGAAGCAAAACCTGCTCCCTGATCGATTTCGCCCAGGGACGGGTCTCCTGATATGTCATCATCGAAAACGGGGCTATGTCCCCGGGGTGATGGCAGGTCTGGCAGCTCTTCTGGAATATTCGAACGACCTCCTTACTGAAGGTCGGACCGGTCTGGACGAGTCGTCGCGTTTTGGAGCGCGATGAGATACGGCCCTTCGCCTCAGTCTTTCCAGCGGCATCATCCGCAACGGTCCCGACAGACGGATTGGCGTTGACCAGTTTGCCACGTAATTCCACCAAAATAACTGCGGCAAAAAAGGCGACGAACAATGCCAGAATGAAGCTCTTCGCAATTCCCTTCATGTAATCACTCCCCTCGATTTGTCCTGATACCGGTTTAAAGCGATGAAAATGTAGCAGGGATACGTGGGCAGATCAATCACGACGGCTCGCTCTGCCCCGGTCGACCGATCGACGATTTGTAAAATCTCATCCGTTTCCATTAACCCGCTTGACTAACGAAACTGAGCGGTTACTATGGTCAGATAACTTCTGATGGATCGTCTCCGGTTTGATGATTCAATCTGTGGATAGGCCGAAATAGTTTTAAACAGGGAGTTTCCAGTGAAAATCGGCAGGAAGAAATTAGCGTTGTCGGGTCTCATCGTCCTGGTTGTCATTGCCGGAGCACTTCTCGCTCCGTTTGCCAGAGCGCAGCAACAGCGCGAGACGACGAGACAGCAGATCACCGGTCATTATCAGACTGCTCTCGACATCATCCGCGAGAATTTTGTCGTTGAACTGGAGCACGAGGCCCTGACCAAGGCGGCCATCCAGGGAATGCTCAAATCGCTCGATCCGCATTCAGACTATCTCGATCGCAAGTCCTTCCAGGAGTTCAACGAGAAGCAGCACAGCCAGTATTTCGGCATCGGCGCACAGATCGGCACCCGGCACAAAGCCACTTATATCATCGAACCATTCGAAGGCAGTCCGGCATCCCGCGCCAATCTGCGGTATGGCGATCAGATCATCGAGATCGACGGCAAGGACACTTCGCAATGGTCATCCGAGCGTGTCCGTGCCCTGCTGCTCGGAGACCGGGGCACCGATGTCAATGTCGCCGTCAAACGCCCCGGAGTCGCCGAACCAATCAGATCAAAGATCACACGCGACGGCATCTGGCTTCCCTCGATCCCGAATTACTATCTCGTCAAACCCAAGATCGGGTACATCGGCCTGACCAGAAACTTTCAGTCAACGACGAGCAAGGAACTGGCCAATGCCATGGCCGAGTTGCGCGAGCAGGGCGCCGAAAGCTTCATTCTTGACCTGCGCGGCAACGGCGGCGGCTACCTTGATCAGTCGATTCGAGTCTCGGATATGTTTCTGCAGCGCGGGCAGACCGTCGTATCGGTTCGCGGCCGGGAGGGACGCAACTTCGATCAGAACGCGATCGCCGAGAATGGCGCGAACGAAAACTTCCCGCTGGTGGTCTTGATCGACCGCTCGACGGCCTCGGCTTCCGAAATAGTCGCCGGAGCGATTCAGGATCATGACCGCGGGCTGATTATCGGTGAACCGAGCTTCGGCAAAGGTCTCGTTCAGCGTATCTTCCCGCTCACCAACGGCGGGGCCCTGACGCTCACCATCGCGCACTACTACACTCCGAGCGGGCGCCTCATCCAGCGCGACTACTCGAACGGCTCGCTCTTCGAGTATTACTATCGACGCGGCTCGCAGTCGACGGAGAACCTCAAACGTTCGGACGAAAAGAAGACAGACCTCGGCCGAACAGTCTATGGCGGCGGCGGCATCGAACCGGATATCAAGATCGACAGCGCGGATTTCTTCAATACGGCGCAGAACCGCCTCTATCACGGAATATTCCTCTTCTCGCGCACGCTGGTCGCCGGTCAGGTTGCGGGCTTCCCCCAATTCAAACTGAACGGCATCACTTATCAGGCCAAGATCAAGGGGAATGAATTCACGGTCGGTGACGACGTCCTGAACGCCTACAAAGAGTTCGCTATTAAGTTCTATTCTGAAAATCCTGATTATGGAATCACCGCAGCACAGGTTAATGAATATCTGGTCTGGGCAAGGAAAATGATCCGTCAGGAAGTGCTCATGGCAGCCTTTGGAACAGACAAGGCGCAGCAGGGAGTCGCCGATCTCGACCTTCAACTACAGCGTGCGATCACCGAAATGCCGAATGCAGCCGACCTCGCCATGCGATCCTGGCGGAGAAATACTTCGATGAATAGGAAGTAAATGAGTAGAAAGTAAAAAGTAGAAAGTAGAAAGTACTGATCAATCCTCCCTTTCTACTTTCTACTTTCTACTTTTTACTTTTTACTTCCCTTTCTCCATGCACATCATCGATACCCATCAACATCTCTGGGATCTGGATCAATTACCATACAGCTGGACCAACGATCATCCTGCGTTGAGGCGAAATTTCAATCTGGATGACTACATGGCTGCGACGACAGGACTTGAATTGGTTAAATCGGTTCTTGTCGAGGCTGATGTAGATGAGCCGTACATCCGCGCCGAAACAGAGCACATGCTGTCACTTGCCGAGGATCCTGAAACAGTGATTACCGGCGTCATCGCGGCGGCGAGGCCGGAGTATGACAATTTTCCGGAGGATCTGGAGGCGATCACCGGCCGTCCGGGATTGAAAGGGATTCGTCGTGTGCTGCACACTCAGCCTGATCATCTGGCCGTTACGACGACGTTTATGGAAAACGTGCGCTCACTGGCGGATTTCGGTCTGACATTCGATATATGCGTACGGTCGAGGCAGATGGCTCAGGCCAACAGCCTGATCAGGGAATGCCCTGAGGTACAGTTTATCCTGGACCATTGCGGGAATCCGGATCTGAATGGCGGCAATCTGGCTGAATGGCGGGAGCGGATCGAGGAGGCTGCGATGCTGCCTAATGTCACGTGCAAAGTATCCGGGATAGTCGTCAACACCGCTGGTCCGGACTGGACTATCGACGATTTGCGACCGGCCGTCGATCACGTTATCGGATCATTCGGATGGGACCGCGTTATGTTCGGCAGCGACTGGCCCGTCTGCACTCTGACCTCGACTTGCAGGCGATGGGTCGAGGCGGTTTCCGTGATTACTGAGCAGGCTGCTGAAGAGAACCGGAGAAAGCTTTTCTATGAAAATGCCATGCGCGTCTACAACCTCTAACGACAGGTCGGAATTTGTTCACTGACATAACTGCGATGCCAGATGGACGGCTTGTAGACGTATTCAGTGAGCGTCGGCTGGCGACCTTCGAGATCAGTTCCCGAAATCGAGATGCGGTACCGGTATTTATTCTCGCTGCTCACCTCGCGTTCGAACCTCTCGCGAATTCCAGGTTGATGGTACGGTTTATCCTGCAGGCACCAGGATTTAGTCTGGTAATTGTAGCTGAGATAGATCGGGACGAGATCTATGACGAATCTGTAAGTGATTCCAGATTTATAGGTCGCACGTGCGCCGAAGACGAGCTGATTGGGATCCTTGAGACCTTCGGGATCAGGCGAGACCGTTCCCTTTTGTATGCGCATAGTCAGGGCGCCGGTATAGCCTTGCCCGATCCTCTCAGGATAGAGATGCGGCAGCGGCGAATAAGATCCATCGACAGGGAATCTGATTGAATAGGCCAGTTGAATGCCGATCTGATTGCCCTTGTCCGAGAGCAACTGGCGATCTTCCCATCCGGTCACTTCAGCTCTCACTACTTTCTGTTCGCCGGCAACGGCATGCCTGGCGATCTCACCGAGAGATGGGTTGCTGTAGGTCACTCGTGGTGTATTTTCAGTCACCACTGCTTCAGTTTCAGATGCTTTCGGAACAATCAGCCATTTAAATATGCGACGGAATCCACGATTGTTCTGGTCCACCCCGGCAGCCATAATTCTGAACGGTTTGTCCGGCGACTCGATGACGATCGTGAAGCCGTAAGGATTTGAATAATCGCTCTGGCGAAATCTGACAGGCGCGATCTGACGGCCGTGATCGTCAATCAGACTGAAGCTCAGACGATCGACGCTATACGCCGAAGCGTACAGTTGCGCGTTGTGGACCGATCCGGGGGAAGGTTGAAAACGGTCCAGGGATGAGATCCCCTTGCCATCGAAGAACTGCATGCAACAGACGTATAGATCACCCTGCACCGTTGTTTCGGCCGTATATGAACCTTTGCCGGACAATCGGATCTTCCAGGGCCCGGGGCGCGGATCCCAGACCAGAATGGTCCTCCTGTCGCGTTGCTCTGTGACTATGATATTCGGTTCACTGAGAACCAGCGGTCTCCCCAGCGGATTTAGAACCGTCAGCTCCAGCCGTTCAGAGAACCGGACAGAAAACTGGAGTTTCAGAACTCCTGATTCGACGGGAACGTCAAGTTCGATCGGCTGATCATTGAGCATGCCGGATTGGAGAAGGATGTATTGGGCGTTTGGATCATCCTGCCCGAGAGCGTGATTGGCCAGCGATACCATTAACAGCAATATAATAAAAAGATTCTGAATTGATTTGAACATTAACAGCTCGGTGGCTCGGCTTCGGTTCACGGATCGGTTTCTGACGCTAAATCCCGTAAAGTGTAGCATTAAGCTGTCAAAATTGCCATCCGACATCTTCACTTGGAGCAGGCGTCAACACGTGGTAGATTGCTTGAGAAGATTGCTGATAAATGAATTTCTCCAGGAGGAACCAGCATGTCGCAACGAGTTCTAATCGCAGATGACGATCACGACGCTCGTGTCCTGTGGACCGCCGTCGCTGAGACTGAAGATCTGACAGTTGTCGAGGCCGAAGATGGCCGGCAGGCGATCGATACTCTCAAGGCCGACAATGATTTCATCCTCATAATCCTGGATGTAAACATGCCCTACGTTGAAGGCTATGACGTCCTGAAATTCATTCGGGAAGAGGACTCACTTAAAGATATTCCGGTCATCATATCAACTTCTGATCGAACGACGCGCGGTTTGCTCGGCATACCGGTCGACGATAAAACCGTCTTCATCAACAAAGCCGCAGGGTTGGACAATATGCGCCGGGGAGTTGCCAATGCTCTCGGCAGGCCGATCGTCTGACGCATTCCCGGTATTATCATGTCCCACGAACAATGCCCTCTGTGCGGGCGAACGGGAAAGCGCGATGCCCATGAGGTCGACGATTCCCTGCTCTCTCTGATTCGAGTCAACAATCCGCGCTGGAACCCCGAACATGGTCTGTGCCAGCGTTGCCTGGATCTCTTTCGGGGAGCGAGGGACCGGCTCAACGCAAATCCAAAAATCTTCCGGGAGGGCGCCTATCACATTCTGCCGACGCCGCTTCGCGTCGGCGCCGATGAACGCTACGCCGGCCGCGATGTGACGATAGCATTCCTCGATTCAGGCTTCTATCCCCATCCTGATCTGGTCGAACCTCGCAATCGTATCCTGAGCTATGTCAACATCGCCGATCCGAATTTCAGCGCCGAGGAATTGCATACGCCTGCCGATTCAAGCTGGCACGGCATGATGACTTCAGTGGTCGCGACAGGAAACGGTTTTCTGTCAAACGGTTTCTTTCGCGGACTGGCCTCTGAAGCGAACGTCGTGCTGATCAAAGTTGGTACGGCTCACCGCATCCTGCATGACGACATCAGACGAGGGCTGGAATGGGCTCTCGAACACCGTCAGCAATATAACATCCGTGTGATCAACGTATCGTGCGCGGGTGATTATGAGGAATCATACCTGACGGACGGGCTTTCTCAGGCAGCCGAAAACTGCGTGCGGGCTGGAATGGTGGTCGTCTGCGCGGCCGGAAATGCCGGCAACACACCCAATCACGCGATTCTGCCTCCCGGTTCGACCCCGGCAGTGATCACCGTCGGCGGATTCAACGACAAAAATACGCTCGAGATCGAAGACAATGACGTCTACCAGTCCTCCTACGGCCCGACGATCGACGGACTCCAAAAACCCGAGATCGTCGCTCCGAGCATCTGGCTGGCGGCGCCGATCCTGCCCGGCACGCCGACATCGGCCGAAGCGAATCTCTACAAACAACTGCAGGAAGCTCACGATAACGAAATACGCGATGTGCTCAAGCAACATCAGGGGATAGATGCGGACCTGGATTCCGCCAGTGAGCTTCCAGTATATCTGATTCGTCATCTGGTTTCGATCAAGGTTCACGATGCCAACGTGATCAGCGGCCATTACAAGCACGTTGACGGCACGAGCTTCGCGGCGCCGATCGTCTCGTCGGTCGTGGCGCAAATACTCGAGGCCAATCCGTCGCTCACGCCTCAGCAGGTGAAAAGGGTGTTGATCGAAACGGCGATCCGCCTGGCCAGGGTTCCATTCGAGCGGCAGGGATGGGGAACCGTCATACCGGGACGCGCCGTTCATCGTGCATTGAACTTCCATACTTGAATAGTTTCCAGTTTCAAGTTTACAGTTTCCAGTATTCTTGACAGCTTGAGTTTATTCCGGTGAGCAGTATTACGGCTGCAATCGAACCGTGGAGATGCGACTGGAAACTGGAAACTCGAAACTGGAAACTACTTGAATGTACCTGATTGACGGAAACAATGTGATCGGGCAGCGAGTCGGCTGGCACAGGGACAAGGAGGGCGCGCGACGCAGGCTGATCAATGAACTGGCCGTTTTCGCCCGCATCAGAAAGGTTCGTGTCGGAGTAGTCTTTGACGGTGCGCCCGACACACGATTCCCCGATGGCTCAAGTTATCGCAGCGTTCGCATCTTCTATGCGCGCCCCGGAGGAGACGCCGATGCACGGATCATCGAGATGGTCGAGTCGGAACGCAACCGCAGGAACATGAAGGTCGTCACCTCCGACGGGCAACTGGCCGCCCGTGTGCGCGTATGCGGAGTTCGCGTCATCAGGTCAGGGGAGTTTCGCAAGTTGATCGACGCCCTGACAGATGAAAATCCTGAACAACAACATGGGGAGACAGCGGAGGCCGGGGAGGACCTGTCGGACTGGATGCGTTTTTTCGGAGTCGCCGATGAGGATGATGAACATGACTTTGATAAGGAGGACTGAGGAGCGTTGATATCGGCAGACTCAACCGCCGGTCGTCTGGTCTCAGCGACACTTTTGCTGGCCTTGTGCGCAGCGGCGGGCATCTCTCTTGCCTTTCTATTCGATGATGGATGCCAGTTGGACGGCGCGCTCCATTTTTTATATGCGAAGTGGGCCTGGGTTCACCATGAGCTTTTCGTGGGAGTCTGGGCGAGACCTCTCTACACCCTCACTTATTCAATTCCAGCCCTGGCCGGTTACAGGGCGGCGAGGCTCTTCACTGTCCTCATCTGCCTGATCATATCCTGGCAGACCTGGCGACTGGCCGAAGATCTGACCAGTAGCGAATCGATACGGCTGCTCACGGACGCAAATCGTCCGCTGGCGATAATTCTGGTCTGGCTGCAGCCTTCCTTCTTTCTTTTCAGCGCCGATAACATGACCGAACCGGTCTTTGCGCTCGTCTACGTCATTGCGCTGCGCCTGCATCATCGAGGCCGAACGATGGCTGGAATGCTTGTGGCATCTCTGGCGATACTGGCCCGCCCGGAAGGTTTTTTTCTCGGGATACTGTGGGCCGGCTGGATTCTGTGGGATGTCTGGCGCGATTCTTCCACCAGCAAATCGTCGACGCGAATCAGCAGGTCAGCCACGATACTGCTGCTTTCGTGCGGGGCGTTTCTGTGGTGGCTGGCTGCGCTCGTCATCACAGGAGATCCGCTCTTCATCCTGCATAACTGGCCGTCGAACTGGCCGGTCACTGGCACGATCTACGGCGCTCCGGGAATGCTGGCTTATCCCGTCAGGCTGCCGGAAATCATCGGACCGTTGCTGCTGCCGCCATTCTTCGCCGGACTCTATCACCTGATTAAATCGCGAAAGCTGGCGACGCTGACATCGAGCTTTCTGCTCTTCTTCGTTCTGCACACCATCCTCAGAGCATACGGTCTGCTCGGATCAGCAGGCTATCCCCGGTATCTGATTTCGATCTCCCCGGCGATTGCGATCATCACTCTGGTGGGATGGACCAGGCTGGCGGAACTTTTCCGGCACACCTCAAAACTGCTCAGACGCGGCCTGGCGGTGCTCGTCATCGGAGTATCGATCTTCCTCAATTTCACATACGCCGACGGTGCTGAATGGTCGAGGGACGCAAAGGCGATCGCAGCGGTCCACGCGCGTTTCGCCGGCGATCCACGGCCGATCGTCCGCCTGATCTTCAGCCAACCATACGCCTGTATCGTCTTCGACCGCGATCCGTGGGAAAACCCCGTCTTCACAAACGATATCCGGAAGGACCTCGATATACTGCGCGAGAGCCCTGCCGGAACGCTCGCCGTCTGGGACGACAGGGTGGGTCCGAAATGGTACGGACTGACTGCAAATGATTTCGAACGCGCAGGTTTTGTCAGACTGGATTCGCAGGAATTTTCATTGAAGGGATATCTGCTGGATCGCTCGTGGTTCGGGTTCGGCGGTCCAAGGGCTCAGCGGATTCATCTTTTATATAAAACAACCGGAACGCCGACCTACAGATAATTTATCGCCAGCGGGTATAGCGGATTGCATATATGTTTCCGTTGCCGCCCATGAGCGCCACCAGTTGCAACCCTGTCGGCAGGCGGCCGAAATCAAGCACGGTCTGACCATCGACCTGTTTCTTCTTGAACTTCTCGCCGAATGTGTTTTTGACGTCATCGAGCGACCAGGTGACCACCAGCTCGACTCTGTTCAACAGAAGGTCGGGCTTGATGAAATTCATCTTGATTCCGCTGTAATAACTGAGGTACTTGATCGAGTATTCGAGGTTCGATTCTGTTTCGAGATCCTTGACCACGGCCGCCGTGCGCGTCAATTCGACGACATCGCGCGTGGAGTAGAGACCGATCCCATCGACCAGACGGTAAAAGAAGGCGAGAGCCTGATCGGGCCGAAGAAACATCGGCTCCTGAGGCGAACGGCCGAGTTTGCCGCGTGAAGCATAATCGACGACATCATCCAGCTGGCGGTCCACTTGCAGGTTATCTGTCGACTCGACATTGTCCGGCCGGCGCACCGGCAGGGCCGGCAACTGCGCAACAGTCATGCGAACCTGATCGCTGATCATTCCGCGAGCATAATTAACCGGCAATGCGAAATTGATATTCTGGCCGCTTTTCATGAGATAGGTGATGATGCCGATCACCTCGCCTTTCGAGTCGAAAACGGCGCCTCCGCTGCTGCCGTCGCTGATAGGAGCAGTGATCTGAAAGACGCGATGTGTTTCTAGTCGCCGCATGCCGCTGATGATGCCGGTCGAGATTGAATTGGCGAGCCCTTCCGGGCTGCTGATGGCGACGATCGACTCTCCGCTCTCGGTCCGATCTGAATCCCCCAGCCGGACGGTCGGCAGATTAAACCCATCAACCTTGATTATGACGATGTCCCGCACATCATCCGTCGCAATGATCTGATCTGTTTGATAGACGTCTCCGCTGGTCAGCCGAACCCTGATCTTCGCCGCTCCACGAACTACGTGCAGGTTGCTGATGATGGCGCCGCCCGGAGTGGCAATGAATCCGCTTCCCTGGCCCGTCACGTTGCCGCGCTCATCAAGGGTTTCTATGACGACGACCGCCTGGCTATGGTTTTTTGCGATTTCGGCGGCTGACTGCGCCTGCGCGAAAACAGGAAATGTCAGAAAAATGGCTGTCAGGAAAACGGTGATGCTACGCATTGAAATTCATGCTCCAGTGATTATGTGCGGGGATACGGGGAAGGTCATTATAGCCCCAATTCGAAGAAAATTCACCACGCATTCACACAGGACTCAGAGAAGAACCGGGCATATCTGAAGGATTTCACCTCGGAGTCATAGAGGGCTCAGAGAAGATCCGGGCATATCTGAAGGATTTCACCACGGAGTCACAGAGGACTCAGAGAGATCAAAGAATCCTGCGGCGGATGCCATTTTTCAGGATCGGCACATTGAAATTGATCAGCAATCCCAGCCTCCAGCTACCGAGCTTGAGATAGGTCAGGAGCTGGGCCTCGTGTATGGGCATGATCATATCGACTGCTTTAATCTCGACCACGACTGATCTTTCTACGAGCACGTCAAGACGATAACCGCAATCGAGTCTGATCCCCTTATACTCAACAGGTAGTGGCCTCTGACGCTCGAATGCAACACCGAGCAAAGTCAACTCATGGCACAAACACTCCTCGTAGGCAGACTCCAGCAATCCCGGTCCAAGAGCCCTGTGGACATCGATTGCTGCACCAATGATCTTTTCAGTTATCTCATTCAATTCCATTCTTCGCTGTGATTTCTCCGTGATCTCTGTGCCTCGGTGGTGAATTCCTTCAGATATGTCCGGCTCTTCTCCGTGTCCTCTGTGCCTCGGTGGTATTAATTTACAGGTATAACCTGCGGTTCACCGCAACGCATTCTGCTGAGGGGATTTCAACGCCTCGTGGATCCGTTCGAGGTAATCGGCCTGCGGGTTGAGCGGAGATGACTGGATGGAACTGTCGTATGAGAAAAGTATGAATCCCTGGGCGCCAAGTTCACGCGCGACATTTATCTTCTCGATCGTCTGCTCGGCGGTCTGACGATAGGCTCCGATGCCGCCCCAAACCCTCTTGCCGGCGGCATTACTGATCGCGGAGCTGACCTGGCGTCTGAACGCCTCGGTCTCTGTCGTGTAGGCCATCGGGCAGAGAATATCGAGCCATCCCTGGCGCAGCCACAATCGCCAGTCCTGATATCGCGAACGTGAAGCTTCCGTCTCGTTTGCAAAGACCGCGGCCGAGATCAGGGCATGCGGTTTGACGCGCTTGACTCCCTTGTAAATTCGCGCGACCAGATCGGTCACCTGGTTACGCTGGAACCGGGCATACTTATCGGGGAATGTCGTGGCGTATATGAGCGGATCATTTTCAAACTGACCGGCCAGAAACTCCCTGTTTTCGACATCGAGACTGTTTTCAACCTCGGCGCGGAAACGATCGAGCGAGACGCGGCTGTAATCGAACTGTGGATTGGGGTATCGAACATAGTCGAAATGCAACCCGTCGACATCGTAATTCCTGGCGACATCCATCCAGATATTGAAGATATTATCCTTGACCTGGGGATGAGCCGGAGAGGCATAGAGACCTTCGAGCTCGGTCCGATTCTGGCGTGAATAGTCTGTAATCCGCGAAAGGTATTCCTGGGCTGAAGGATCGACGCCATATAATTCAGGCGCTATTTCGCGAGGCACCATGACCCATTCGGGATGGCGATAGATGAGGTGGCCCTTGTTTTTTGGCAGAGTCTCGAGATTGGCGACCAGATACATATTGATCCAGGCGTGGACACGGATTCCGACCTGGTGGGCACGATCGATAGTCAGGGCCAGAGGATCGAATTCTCCCGGCTGGCGGGTGAGTTCTTCTGCTCGCGGTTCGAGATTGGATGAGTACCATGCGTCTCCGCGGCCACGTACCTGAACGACCAGATCGGTGAATCCGTTCTCTTTTGCGCGGCGGACAAGATCGATGACCGCTTCAGGTGACGAGAGTGTGTGGCGCACAACCCACAAGGCCCGGGACTCAAAACCATATGACGGTTGAGGTGTGGGAGTTGGCGTTGATGCAGGCGCCAATAACCCCGACAGGGAGTGTGGCAATGACAGGCTGACGACTGGCGCAGCGGTCTTCTGCGTCGGCAGTATAGCCGTCAGCAGCAGCAGCAGATAACAGACGATGATGATTCCCGTGCCTCGCTTCATATTAATTAATAGAGCAGATACTTTCTTCTGATCGCCCGGAAAGCATTCAGCTCTTCAGCGTAAACCTGCCGCATTGCGCGTGCATCCGAACCCTGCCTGAAAGAGTCGGCGACCTTCTGGTTGACTAGAAGACGATTAAACCTGTCGGCTGAAAAGTCCTTCGGAAAGAGCTTGAGCAGTTGCGCCGCGATTTCGAGTCCGGTCATGACCGGCTCGAAGCGATTGCGGTCGGTGATGATAAGATTCACGCCGCCGCATTCGATGTCTTTGTGAACGCTCGCGTTCGGAGTGAATCTGACCGGCACGAACCGCACTCCGGGAAGATTGGAATTGTTGAGTGCGAGAGCGAGCTTTCGACCGTCGATCCATGGCGCGCCGAGCAGCTCGAACGGAGTTCCGGTCCCTCGACCGACTGAGACATTGGTCGGCTCGAGAAGGCAGACACCCGGATAGAGCGTCGCCTGGGTCAGACTCCGCATATTGGGCGAAGGATTGATCCACGTCAACCCCGTTTCATCAAGCCAGCTTGTCCGCTTCCAGTCCTCAACCCGAATGATCTGCAGATCCGCATTGATCGCCCTCTCGGTATTGAACAATTGCGCCAGTTCGCCAACTGTCATCCCGTGTCGAACCGGGATCTGATGATGCGCAATGAACGACAGCTTGTCGGCATCCGCGACCGGCCCTTCAACATCATTTCCGTTGATCGGGTTGATGCGGTCGAGGACTACGAAACGGATCTTATTTTTCGCGGCCTCCTCCATCGCCAGCCCCATGGTCGAGATGAAGGTATAGAATCGCGCTCCGATATCCTGAATGTCGAAGACCAGAGTGTCGATCCCCTTGAGCATCTCGGGGGTCGGTTTTCGAGTTACGCCGTAGAGGCTGAAGACGGGCAGCCCGGTCTTTTCATCTTTCGTGTCATCGATCTTCGCCTGATCGAGCGCTCCACGGATGCCATGCTCCGGCGAAAAGAGAGCGACCAGCGTCACTCCAGGGGCTTTGAAGAGCAGGTCGATCGTGCTGCTCCCTTCGCGATCGCGCCCGGTCTGGTTGGTGATCAGGCCAATGCGACGCCCCTGCAATTGCCTGAATCCGTCGCGAACCAGCACGTCTATGCCATTGAGCGCCTGAAAACTCTGTTTCTGATTCGCCACCGGGCCGGAGGCGATGGCCGGAGCAGGTCCTCTGGGAATCGAATGAATGCCATCAGCGAATGGCGGAGCGATGATCGATGCAGCGACGACCGAAGAGACCCGCCCGCGCAGCGATCCGACATCGGCCGGCGTCTTCGGATCGAGCTTCGGATGCACACGGTTGCTCAGAAAGACGACGAATGTTTCGCTTGACGGATCGATCCACAGCGAAGTACCGGTGAATCCGGTATGGCCGTAACTTCCAACCGGAAAAAGATCGCCGCGATTTGACGAAAAACCTGTGAAGATATCCCAGCCGATGCCACGCGCCTGCCCGTCGATGGCATTACCGGAAGACGTTCGAGCCTCCGTCATACGGCTCACTGCGAGCGGGCTCAAAATTCGCGCTCCCTGGTATGATCCGCGGTTGAGCATCATCTGACAATAGATCGCCAGATCGTCCGCGGTTGAAAATAGTCCGGCGTGCCCGGCGACGCCTCCCATGAGGTACGCCCGCGGATCGTGCACCTCGCCGCGCATCCATCGCTCCTCGCCACCGGACTTTTCCCCTGTGCTCGCAACGGTCCCCCCTCCGCCACGCTTCTCAGTCGGCGCGATCCGCGACTTTGCACCTTCTCCGATGGCCTTCAGCGGATTGAATCCCGTATCCTTCATCCCCAGCGGATCGAAGATGTTCTCCCTGGCAAACTCGTCGACCGGCTTGCCAGTTACGCGTTTGACCAGCTCGGCCAGGAACGATGAAGTTGACATCGGAGTATATGAAACGCGCTCCCGCCTCGGCCAGCGGAGCCAGTCGCCAGATGTTCTCCATCGCCTTCCCGGGCCCCTGTTCGTAATCCTTTACCTCGTTATCGGGCAGCAATCCAGAACGGTGGGTCAGCAGGTGCTCGACCGTGATGCTCTTCTTTCCCATCTCGCCGAATTCGGGGATGTACCGAATAACGGGGTCTCCCATCCTCACCAGGCCGCGATCGACGAGGATCATGACCGAGGTCGAAGTCGCGACAACTTTCGTCAAGGATGCCAGATCGAAGATCGTATCCGTGGTCATCGATTCGGGCGCCGGTTCGAGGGCCCGATTGCCGTAGGCGCGCCGCCAGACGATCTTGCCCTGGCGGCCGACAACGACGACCGCTCCCGGAAGCTGCTTTTTAGTTATCTCGGCTTCAATGATCCCATCCAGATTGGTCAGATGCGTCGGGGACATGCCAACGCCGGACGGAGCTACGGTGGCCAGTGGCTGCGGAGATCCCGAATCCTGCGCAGTGACAGATACCAGCGAGAGAAAGATAGTAAATGAGATTAAGTGCAGAACAGACCAGCGGATTTTATTGAAGTACATGAAATGACTTGCCTCGATCGGTTGATTTTATGGGAGCAACAGAAGAGACAAGTTTTACCACTGAATCGGATAAATTAAAATCCAACAGAAGATTAAATCGCCAAAGGCGCCAATGTAGCCTTGGCGCCCTGGCGATATCATATAGTGATTCGCGAGCCATCGAATTTGGTCAACGTGAAGCCCTGGAAATTCTCGTTATAGCAGCCCTTCTGATCCTGAAGGATGCTGATCGCGATCGCTTCGCCGAGTTTAAGCGATTCGGTCGCGTCCGAACGCCAGTGAACTCCGGCAATGTTTCGTCCCAGAGCGATATTCGAAGCCAGTTTGTTCAATTCGCCGCCGACAGTCAGATCGGGTCCCTGATACGGAACGAGGGACAGGCCGTCGGAAGTGGGAACGACCGGATCCGGGATAACCCACGACTCGTCGAACCATGCCTTGAGAACCGTCACGCAGGCTCCGGCAACGGTCGCATGACCGGCGCCGTATGCGGGGTGAGTCGGACACCCTTCAGGGAAGGCCTGCGGCAACAGGTATGTTCCGTTGCGACGATTGACCTCTTCAAGAGCTGTGGAATTGAATATTTCGTTATTTATCGGATACTGGGCCGTTTTCGTAATATGGTTGTGCAGCCTGCCGGCGAACTCCTCAGGGCGCAGCCGGCGATGAACATACCATTTCTGGTACCAGACCGACCTCAATGCGTTTGAAGCCACGGTGCAAACAAGTGCCTGAATATGCGTCGGCCCAAAAGTGCCAAATGGATACTGCGTTCGTGAGTTGTTATACGGATTATTCTCGTCGGCCGGTGCATTCATCCCCAGCAGGATCAGCGTGGCATTGAAATATGCCTGGAAAAGCACATCGATATGCACCCATTCGCCAATGTCGCGGGCATTCCGGATGTACCTTGGCGTGATATCGAACTGATTGGGGATATTCAGATCTCCGAGGGTATTCTGCGCAGTCAGCCAGCTGCTGTAACTGGTCAGATAATCGTCGCCGGGAATCGGCGTCCGCATGCGCTGGCTGATCGTCTGCACGCCGTATCTGATATCCTTCCAAAGAAACTGCGATATGTACGGTCCGGTCAGATCGCCTGGTGTCAGACCGCGAAAGAGCGCAGAGGTCTGGACCGGCCCGCTGAAGACGTTGCGGATCGGAGCCCTGCCGATTTGTGATTGCGCATTTTCTTCAGATAAATCAAAGGATGCGCCCAGCGTCCGTGATCCGGATACCTGGCGTTGCAGATCGACCGAGTTGCCGCCGGCAGCCTGATTGCTCAAACCCGAACGGCTCAGATTATTGCGCAGTCGCGGACCACGAAAATCGGTGAACTTCGATAGATCCGCTGCAGCGGCATTGGTCAGCGGATGCGAATCATAATCGAGGAAGAAGACATCGCGACAGATCGCCATCCAGTAGTTTTCTACGATCTCACCTGCAATCTCAGCCGACGAGAAAGTCGGCGGAGGAGGCAAATACATGTGTCCGGGATCTGGTCCCACAAACTCGAATGTCAGCCCGGCCTGAGGATTTTTGAATCGAATCTGGCTTCCACCCATCGGAATTTGCTCGAAATCATCCGGATTGCGCGTCTGTATAGCCGTCAGGAAGCTGCCATAGGCATTCAGATCGACTTCTCCGTTCTGATTATGCGGCATTCCTTTGCTGTAACTCGCAATGCGATTCTGGTATCTCAGCTCGTCGCCATTGTCGACATGATCCGGCAATGGCGCCGCCTTATGATTGAGCGCGGCCTGCATGCGAATCTGGAAGGCCCTCTCGACTCGCGAGGAATCGAATGAAGTATGCAGTTCCTGAGACAAATCCGAGGCTTCAATCTCATCTGCGACAGCGGGTATCCCAACCAGACCCGCCGCAATAGTCGCGGCCGTCAGTCCGCCGGCCTTGCCCAGAAAATCACGGCGGCCTTTCGATGCAGGCTGGTCGTCCACACCCACCTGATGATCATTATTATTGTTTTTCGAAGAGTCGGCAGCATCTCTTTTCTTCATCGATATCTCCCTTAAACCGAAGATCAGCATCGACCTGCCGCGCATCAGAGCGAGTAAAATATATACACTAATGGCGTGAGGTCAGTCTGGGGTTCAACTTTCGGGGCACTACCGAAAATGAAGATCGCCATGGTTACGGGGTTTACCTGGCATGGTTAATCAATAGTATTAACCTTTTGCGGACATCTTGATGTCCTCACGTAATCTCATGCTTAATTAATTGCGAATGATCCTGATTATCCAGAATCGCGAGGCGTATTCAACAATCGAGTTGAATAATTATCACAAAATCGTGTCAACGCGGGAGTAATAATTGCGGAAATAAATTAATGTCTGAGAATTATTAGAAGAGAGCATCGAGTGCATCGGTAACCGAGCGAACGCCGATAATTTCGATGCGATCGTCCTCGGGGAGGCCGGAGAGGTTGTTTTGGGGCATGATGACTCGTTTGAAGCCCATGCGGGCGATTTCGCGCAGGCGGATGGCGGCGTGTGCAGAGGCGCGGACTTCGCCGGCAAGGCCGACTTCGCCGAAAACAATCGTCTGTTCGCTGATCGGGATATTGCGAAAGCTCGAAGTGACGGCGGCGACGATGCCCATATCGACCGCCGGTTCGTCAAGCGAGATGCCTCCGACCAGATTGACGAAGATATCGTCTCCGCTCAGGTGAAACCCCAGTCGTTTCTCGAGCATGGCGACGAGCAGGGCCACTCGATTGATCTCGACTCCCTGAGTCGTGCGCCGACCGGTGCCGAATTTCGATGAGCTGACGAGCGCCTGAATCTCGACCAGCATGGGACGCGTTCCCTCCATCGCCGCGACGACCGCCGAACCGGAGGCTCCGATCGGGCGCTCGCTGAGAAATATCTCGGATGGATTCGGCACCCCGATCAGCCCCTGTCCTGTCATCTCAAATATGCCGAGTTCGTTGGCCGCGCCGAAACGATTCTTCGCAGCGCGCAGAATGCGGTGGTTGTGATGCCGTTCGCCCTCGAAATAGAGGACCGTATCGACGATGTGTTCGAGCGCCTTCGGGCCGGCAATCATGCCATCTTTCGTGACATGTCCGATCAGAAAGACCGGAGTTGTCAGATTCTTTGAGAGGAGCATGAACTGACCCGCGACCTCGCGCACCTGCGAAACCGATCCGGGCGCGCTTTCGAGCTTCTCCGAAAAGATCGTCTGAACCGAATCGATGATGATCGCTTTCGGCTGAAGTTTGTTGATTTCGTCGAAGATCCGTTCGAGGCTGGTTTCAGAGAGCAGGTAGAGGCCGGCCGGGTTGATGCCCAGCCTGTCGCCGCGCAACTTGATCTGGCGTTCGCTCTCTTCGCCTGAAACATAGAGGACGTTGCCGTAGAGGTGGCTCAGCCGGTCGGCAACCTGTGAAAGAAGCGTCGACTTCCCTATTCCGGGTTCTCCGCCGATGAGCACCAGCGAGCCGGGAACGATGCCGCCTCCGAGCACGCGATCGAACTCTTCGATGCCCGTCGCTTCTCGTGCGTCATCCTGAGCCTCGATATCGACGAACTGGACGGGCCTGGACTCGCGCAGCCTGAGTCCCGTCCGCAGGACTGCTCCGCCGCCCTTCGCGGTCGAACTGTCCCTCTCCTCGACGAAAGTGTTCCAGTCGCCGCAATCGGGGCACTTTCCAAGCCACTTGCGCGATTGGTGTCCGCAATTCTGACAGGCGAAAATTGTCCGGGATCCTTTTGCTGCCATAATCGACATTGTACGTCAGAGTGCCGCGCGAGGTGAAGTTAAGTTGCGTACCATAGTTGAAACATCAGAGTTTCAGAATCCGTTCTCGGAGCACGCGGGCCTGCAGGCGGCTGACGTTAAGTTCCTGTTTGTTTCGCAGGGTAACGACATAAGTTCCGCCCGGTAGCGGGCTGATCCTGTCGATCTGACCGATGCTGGCGAGAGTCCCGCGCGAGAGGCGGACGAAGAGCTCCGGGTCGAGCCGGGCTTCGAGTTCTTTCAGGCTGTGCGTGATCGAAAAGCGCCGGTTATCGATCGTCGTCAGATGGAGCAGTTCTCCCTCTGAGACGATCGAAGCCACCTCGTCGACCGGCAACAGGATGATGTCTCCACGATGCCGGACGGGAATTCGTGCAAGAAAAGTCCGTGGGGCGTTGGTCTCGTAATCGTTGATCGAAGCTTCGAGACTGGCTGCCTCCCGGGCCCGGAAGTCTGACTTCTCGAGCCGCTCATGGGCCCGGATCAGCGTCTCCTGCAGGCGACTGCGGATGACGGGCTTGAGCAGGTAATCGACGGCGTGAAGTTCAAATGCCCGGACAGCATATTCATCGTAGGCCGTCACGAAGGCGATGAGCGGAAGGCGATCCTTGCGAAGCATGCGGACGACTCCCAGACCGTCGATTTCAGGCATCTGCAGATCCAGCAGGGCCAGATCAGGTTTCTCCCGCTCGATCTGCTCGATCGCCTCGGCCCCATTGGAAGCTTCTCCGACAAGGCTGACTTCCGGAAAGGTCTTGAGCATCGCCGCCAGAAAGGATCTGGCTGGTCGTTCGTCATCGGCTATGATTACGCGCAGTTTCGTGTCCATTGAGAGGAATCCGCATATTCACAATGGTTCCGGTTCCAGGAGCGCTTTCGAATTCCAGCGAAGCGTCCGGTCCGTAATATCTGTTCAGTCGTTTCTCGACGTTTGTCAGCCCGACGCCCAGCCGGCGCCCGGTCTCGAGATCCATTTCAGTCGTCCCTTTGCCTGTATCCCTGATGGTGATGCAGATCTTACTGTTGACGGGTTCGCTTTCGGCCTTGCCCGCATCCAACCGAGCGGTCACCGTCACCTCGCCACCCGATTTTAACGGCGCGATGCCATGTTTGATGGCGTTTTCGACGATCGGTTGAATGACCAGGGGGGGCACCGGCATGCTTCGCAGTTCGTTCGGAACGTCGATCTTAACTCGCAATCTCTCTTCAAAACGGGCTCGTTCGATGGCCAGATACGATTCGACCAGATCGATCTCCTCGCCGAGGGTTGCGAAGTCTCCAGTCGGCTCTCGCAAGACGGCGCGTAAAAGCCCGGTCAGACGCATGAGGGTATCGAGCGCACGCTCCGGCGAGGTCTGAATCAGGTATCCGATCGTCGTCAGGGCATTGAAGAGGAAATGAGGATTGAGCTGAGCGCGCAACGCCCTTAGTTCAGCTTCGGTCGCGAGTTTCCCGATCTCCTGCTCGCGCAGGTTCCGTTCACATCTCTCATGCGCCACCCGGACGGCATCGATTCGACGGGCGAGCATCAACGCGACCGATTCCAGAAAGGCGATATCGTCCGAAAGCAATTGACGACCGGCGGCCATTTCACCGATCTGCAGGGTATAACGTGGAGGCTCGTTGGTTGGTATTATCACCTGAGCGGCGACGCGCTTCGTCCTTTGCAGTCGCGAATCGGCTTCGCCGGACTGTTCGACATCCGGATTCGCGACCTGGACGAGCGCCGCAGGAAGAAGCAGGTCAGGGGCGATTGAAACTTCCTCCTTACCATTCATCATCGAATTGCCGGCCGATTCTTCTCTGACAAACCATCGAACCTCTCTGGCCGTCAGGGCCCGCGCCAGCCGATCGGAGACAAAATCGAGGATCTCCCGTGGGTTCTCGGTCGATGCGGTCATACGCGCCAGTTTTTCCCGCAGATCCTGATAATTTTCTCGTCGCATCACGACACGATCGACAAACCAGATCACCACCCGGCGCAAAAACGGATAAGACAGCGCCGTCCCCAGCCAGACGGCGAGCAGGACTCCAACCGCCGCCGGATCCAGATCCCCGCGCGCATCCCTCATTCGCAGCAATGGCGCGACAGCCATGACATACAACCCGAAGGCCAATACCACCAGCGCGATCAACGCGAGAGCACGCTTGAGAAAGATATCCGCCAGTGCGAACCGATAATCCTGATAAAGCATGGCGATGACAAGCGGGAGCGAAGCATGGTGCCCGATCAATTCGACGAACCAGGGGTAGTCATCGCCTGCGTGCCGGCTGATGTGCAGCGCCGAAACGGCGAAAACAGCGAGCGCCACCACCAGGAATGCCCGTTTCCAGATCGGCGTTCGACGAGTATAGAGTAAGAGGACGAGCGCCAGGCCGCTGAATCCAAAGGTCAGCGCCTGCAGCGCCAGTGGCGATGGCGCCTGATGCCCGTTTTTCGCCGAGGTGAAATGGAGCAGGCCGGCAACGGCGCTCAAACCATATGCCGGAAGCGTGAACAGGTATCCGGCAGCGCTCTTCGCCGGTGACGCCTCGACGCGCAACACCGAATTGACAACGACCGCCGGCAAAAAGCCGAGCGCCGTGAAGATTGAGGCGACAAACCATGGCGACGTATCGCCCAGCTCCAGGTCGCGTGCCCCATATATCAAAAGCGCCCCGACATTCCAGAGCAGTCCGAGCAATGCCGTGACCAGCAGCAGCCGTCTGTAATCAGCTTTCCTGCGCCCTCCGGTGCCATGCCCATCATACCCCGGCGCCGATTCCGCCGCCCGCAGAACCATGACCAGGAGCATGGCATACAATGCCGCTCCGGTAAGAAAACCGAGCAGGTTGACCAGTGCTGCGATATTTCTTGGATTCATGCCTTCACTGCCTCCGTTCGTCTTTTGAAATGAGCCGACCGTCAAGAACTATATTTTGTATCGCGCTGATAAGATATGACAATCGTACGTCGACAGGCGTCCGTTTCAGGCTGGTGGATGGTAGATACAGACCGATGAGCGGTGCGCACCCGACGACAAGTCCGCACCGCGAATTTGAATTTACCTGTTGCTCAGGACTTTGACCCGGGCGACGAAGGCGCCGTTGTTGTCCCTCAAATTGCCTTCATTGACGCTCAGGAAAAGAATTCCGTTATGGGGTGAGATGAATTCCGAGGAACCGCCGACGTAAATAAAATCATCGTTGTCGTCGCCAACTACCGCAATCAACGCCCCCGTGGGCTTGTTGGGGACAAGCTTGCGACTGTCGGCCGATTCCATTCCGTCCGGCTTTGCGCGCCTGTTGTCACCCAGATCGACTTCGCCCGATGCACTGATGACTATCCGCTGGCCTCGCTGAACACGAATCTCGGTGCTCGTCCAGTCGGCGGCCGCTGCAACACTGACCGTCTTCTCGGCAATGACAGGGACCATCCCCGAATCGGTCTCGGGTGCTGACCGCTCGACCGCAGGCGGAGTCTCTACCGGCGCACGCTCGACAGTCTCGATAACTGGCTGTGCCGGCGGCCGGTCAACTTCTGGAATTGCCGTGACTTGCGGCTCAACCGCGCGCGCCGTGGCCTGAACATCCGCCGGGTCAAACTCGACACTGTCCACCTCATCGACCGGAATCACGTGCTGAGACGATGATCCACCGATATACACGATGATTGTGAATCGCCCTTCCTTGTATGAAACGACTTTGCCCTTCAGTACGCTGCCGTCCTTCAATTTGATCGTATCGGCCATAACAGCCATCCCGGCCATTGCCAAAAGGATGAAACTTAAAATGGCATGCGAAAGTGACTTTTTAACGCTCACACTGACCTCCCAGTAGAGATTCCGCTCTTTAATTCTGCTTGCAAGGGGTTGACGCGCCACAGTTTAACACAAAACGTTAATCTGCGCACAATCGGCCGCCATCGGGATCTCCCCGACTTCTCCGGCATTTCCCGGCATGTAATATCTTTGTAAAAAAGATTATGAATAAAACTTAAAGAATCCTTGACGGATTTTCAAATGAAATATATACTCCGTTTGCCTGTCTGGAATTCACGATGGTTTTAAGCGATTGATCAGCAATATCTGATTAAGCCTGTATGAGAGAAGGCTCAATTGCGAATCGTGATTAAGTCCCACCATCCGGCAGCGCAGAGAACACTGCATATTCATGTTCTCAAATCGGCTGTATTCTTCAGTCGTTTGAAGCAATCGATAGAATTATCATAAATTAAGCATTACTTCATTCAGTATTAATTATCCTGAGGATAATTAATCGGGCAATTTTATCTTTATTGGTTTGCTGGCTCCTTTAAGTTTTAAACGTTTACCTCCCTCCTTCTCCTGCTTGATTCCCACGGTGCGACGAATCGTACCGTGGGATTTTTTATTGATAGCCTCATTTCAGGAAGGGGTTTGGGGGACATCAGCCCGAAAATTTAGTGAGATATTCAGTTTAAATCAGGTTTTTTTGATGTTGGAGGATTTTTATCGAGTTCCTGATCAACAGGATCGGTGAGAGGAGCACGATAGCCGATGCGTGCCCTGACGAGGAGATCGTCGCGGTTCAGATTGACGGAGATATTGCGAAAAGTGCCATCACGCAGTTCATTCGAAGAGATATACCTGACGGTGTACTGGTTACGCAGTTCTTCTGCGATGAGGCGAAAAGCGAATGTGGTATTTTCAATATTTTCGGCGCGGATGTAGCGGGCGCCGGATTGAACAGCGACTGCGCGCAGATAATCTCCTGCCACAAGGTACCGGTCACGGAGCGGTCTTGCCGGTTGCGAATTGACTCTTGTGGATGGAACGGTTGCCCGGACTGGTCTCGAATCCGGGGGAGTCGAGATCGAATCAGTCCTCGGACGCGGTATATTAATGATAGGTTTGCCGGGGTCCTTCTGCTCACCCTGCTGAGACGGCCTCTGCTGAGGATTCTGCAGATCCTGCCAGCGCACTGGACGATTCGTGAAACCGGAGGCCGAACTGTTCGGAATGAACATCGGCTTCATGATTGGCCCGCCATCATTGCGAGTCTCATATTGAATGGAATAACAGATGATGCCTGACGCTGAGATCAGATCGAGGGTACTCTCGAAGCTGGCATTCCTGCTGGCCGTATCGACACCGTCGGTGAGCACGACGATCGCTTTTCTTCCGTCGATGCCTGCCATCTTTTCACGAATGGTCAGATCGATGGCATCATACAGGCTGGTCAGATAACTGCTCTTGAGGTTCTTTACGGCGCGCTCGATTTCATTCATATTGTTGGTGAAATCGCTGACGAAGCGAACCTTCTCGTCGAAGGTCACTATCATGACGCTGTCCCGGGGCTGGAGCTGTTTGATAAATGATAGAGCGGCTTTTCGAATAGTGCCCAGCTTATTCTGCGTGCTGCGACTGGTATCGATGAGCAAAGCGACGCTGAAAGGGGATTCGATCGACGAGAACTCTTCGATCTTCTGTTGTGCGCCGTCCTCCAGGACAGAGAAATCGTCCCGTTGCAGTCCGGTAATGAAACGCCCATAGCGATCGGTCACGATGACCGGCACTGTAACCAGCCCTGTGCCGATGCGAATCGCCTGCTGCGGGTCCTGGTCCTTTTTCTCTTCGGGCTTGTCCTCGGGCTTCTGCGGGTTCTGCGCCCACACTGCGTCGTTCCCAAATGTGAAGAGCCCTGAAAATAAAGCTGCCATCGCAGCGAATATAATGAATTCTCGTTTTTTCATATGCCTGTATCCAAATCTGCTCTGGAAATTTTACTTTAGCATGCCGCCGGAAGCAAAAGACTTGAAATAGAGATCAGAAGAAATTCAGAATTGAGGTGAAGTTTCCAGTTTCTACTTCTACTTTTTACTTTTTACTTTCTACTCTCTTATGTCACTTGAATACGCGATCGAATATCCATGTCAAATGCGCGAGCAATATGGCGAGGCCTCGTTGCGTGGGCTGGCGCGAACCAGCGCGCTGATCTCGAAGATGGTCAACGAGACGATCTCGAACCAGACTATTCCATCGGAAGAGAGCGTACGATTCACCGACCGTTTCTCCGCTGAACTCGAAAAAGTCGAAGAGGTCGCAGCCTATTGCCGGTCCAATTGCCCCGCGCAGGTCTCCACACTTCTGAGCAGCATGGAGATTCAATCGGAATCAGAGCCGATCGACTGTCTGGGGCGGATTCGTTATCCGATCGAGGCACGTTTTGAACGATTTCTGGCCGACCGCTTGCAGTTGATACACGACACAACGCCGGCCGAGCAGCGGCCGCACCTGATGCGCATCCTGCTCGATCCGGAATCCCCGTTCGATGGAGAAGCCACAAAGGAGCTCAGGAGAATTACGACCGAAGACGGTCTGCGTTTTTACGAACTGCGCCTGCCCGTCACCCTTTCCAACATGGTTCCGCGACTGACGACCGATCACGTCTTCGACATCCTGGCAGGGTTCACTGCCACAGACGACGGCGCCTCCGGTTATCAGCGCGAGATACCTCCGGTTGCACTGGACGACTATGCTGATTTTCTTGAATCTGTTCTGATGCGTGGAATGTCGGACGCTGAAATCATGCGGATGCTTGGTCCGGGATCAACTTATGGCGAATATCTGCGATTCGCCGCCGCAATCAGGATAGCGGCATCTCTTGGCGTCAGGGTGCTGCTTGACTGAGTCACTCGAATCAACGGAAAGGCATGAGGTATTCGGCAGGCATCCGGGCGAGCCGGCGCCTGATGAAAATTTGCGCAAGACGGTAACTCAGGTGGCCTGATGAACCAGACTGCCTGAAGTCGTCAACTCTTGTGTCGAATTCGACTCGAGATCCCGTTTAATTGCGTCAAGGATTCCGTTGATAAACTGCGTGGCCTCGCTTGTCGAAAATCGCCTGGCAATCTCGAGCGCCTCATTAATCGCGACCGTCTTCGGCGTCTTTGACTGGTGCAGAAACTCATACACAGCCATCCGCAAAAGATTCCGGTCGACGATCGCCATGCGCGCGATGCGCCAGTGTTCCGTCCGCAGGCGAATCCGCTCATCGATCTCATCCATATGATCGATCGTTCCGACGGTCAGCTCATTCGCAAACAAGCGAACATCTTCCGCGGCCTCCGCCATCTCCCCCCAGTAAGTCTCGACCAGCTCCTCGATCGTCGGGCGAGCCACGTCATATTGAAAAAGCATTTGAAGCGCGCATTCGCGCGCTCTACGCCGAGCACCCATAATATTATTTCTTATCTTTGATTTGAGCCAAAATTGACTGAAGATTGTACGGGGGACGCATAATGCCTGAAATCAGGTGAGATCGGATCAGACAAACCAACATCGCTTTACAACTCCTTCATCAGGTTGGCCATCTCGACCGCCGACATTGCAGCCTCAAAGCCTTTGTTTCCAGCCTTGACGCCCGCCCGGTTGATCGCTTGTTCAACCGTGTCGGCCGTGATGATGCCATAAGCAACAGGTATGCCGGTCTCGAGGCTCGCAACCGCCATGCCATTGGTTACCTCCGCAGCGATGTAATCAAAATGAGGCGTTTCGCCACGAATTACCGCTCCCACGCAGATAATTGCATCGTATCGTCCACTTGCCGCCAGTTTTTTGGCGACGAGAGGGATTTCAAAAGAGCCGGGCACTCGGACCAGAGTCGTGTCTGCAGGGGCAGCACCCAATCTAACCAGAGCATCCTGGGCGCCCCCTATCAGTCGGCTGACTATCATATCGTTCCACCGGCTGGCGACAATTCCAAATCGTAGCCCTGCAGCAGTCAGCGCACCTTCAATAACCTGGCCCGTGGGGGAATCTTTCATATTGACTCGGCGAAAGTATAGTGATCATGGCCGACTCGGTCAAGACAATAAATTCCTGACCTGCCAAACTTTAACTTTGAAACTTTGAAATCGTATACAGCCGTGGATGGGCCTTAGATGACCTGGATTCTATTTTCCCTTGAAATCCGCAGAACGTTTCTCGAGAAAAGCCATGGTCCCTTCCCTGACGTCCAGAGAGGCAAAACAGAGACCGAAGAGGGCTGATTCGAGTTTCAGCCCTTCTTCAAGCGGCATCTCGGACCCGTAATTAATTGCCTGGAGAGCATATTTGATGGCGAGGGGAGCGTTGCGGGCGATTTGATGTGCAATTTCCTCGGCTTCGATCATCAGTTGGCTTCGGTCTGGCAGAGTCTGATTGACCAGCCCCATGGCAAGGGCTTCGGCGGAATTGATCCGCCGGCCGGTGAGCAAAAGCTCGTGGGCCCTGGCCTTGCCGATCGTCCTCGACAGGCGGAGCGTGCCTCCGAATCCGGGAATGATCCCCGTTGAACTGAATCCGAATTCGGCCTGATCGATACAGATACGCCAGGTGCAGGCGAGGGCAATCTCGAGTCCGCCATCAACGGCAGAGCCGTTGATGGCGGCAATAACGGGTTTATCAAGTCCTTCAATGGCGGTCGTCAGAGCCTGGCCGCGGCGTGAATGCACTATAGCCTCATTGGGCGAAACCGCATGCGGCTCAAAACCGCTTGAAAAGTGGTCTCCAGCGCCGGTCAGGATCACCGATCGGACAGCCGCGTCCTGGCGCAAGGCCTCGAATCTCAGCGTGAGATCATCGATGGCGCCACCGTCGAGTGTTTCAGGTAATGTGACGACTTCATAAGACATAATAGTTTCCAGTATGCAGTAGGCAGATGGCAGTTTCCAGTTTCCAGGAAGAAAAGCTTTTGCAATTTAAATCGAAATTTACTTTTCAGGTCAGTCTGAGCCGGTAACTGAAACTCCACACTGCTCACTGCCTACTGATTCATCACAAACTGACCGGCACGGGATTTCTCGGATCAGAGTAATCGTAAAACCCGCGGCCCGATTTTCGGCCGTAGAGGCCGGCCTGGACCATCCGCTTGAGCAGCGTCGGCGGAGCAAAGCGTTTCTCCTTGAACTCGTCGAACATAATCCGGGCGATGTAATAAGTCGTATCGAGGCCGACGAAATCGGTCAGAGTAAGCGGCCCCATCGGATGATTGCAGCCGAGTTTCATTCCGTTGTCGATATCGACGGTCGAGGCGAGGCCTTCCTCGAGTACCCGAATGGCGTCCAGCATGTAAGGGACAAGCAGACGATTGACGATGAAGCCAGTCTTGTCGCCGGCGCGAACAACCGTCTTGCCCATCGACTCCGCCAGTGCGATGGCCTCTTCATAAACCTGCTCATCAGTCAGAATGGTACGAATGACTTCGACCAGTTTCATGAGCGGAACCGGATTGAAGAAGTGCATACCGACAAAGCGTTGCTGGCGGTTGATGCCGGTCGCGGTCATCATTTCAGTGATCGACAGGGAAGACGTGTTTGATGCGAAGATCGTCTCCGGTTGACAGAGCTTGTCGAGCCGGGCATAGGTTTCGCGCTTGATTTCGAGGTTCTCGATGATCGCTTCGATGATCAGGTCGACATCCGCCAGATCATCGTGTTTCGTCGTGCCGCGCAGGCGTTTGAGCGTATCATCTTTATGATCTGAGGTGATCGCATTCTTTTCCACAAGTTTGGCGAGGGATTTCTCGATTCCGCTCAGACCTTTATTGACCAGTTCATCGCTCACCTCAACGATCGTCACATCGTAGCCACTTGTCGCCGCCACCTGTGCGATTCCAGCGCCCATGAGCCCGGCCCCGAGCACGCCGATTTTCTTGATTGCCATGATTTTCTCCAATATCTGTTTACTCTACTTCGGACTGCTTGAGACGCAGGCCGTAACGCTCTCCGTCAGAGGCGATCCATTTCTTGAAATCCTCTCTGATTTTAATCAATCCATTCGCAATCGATTCAAGCCTTGATGCAGGCGAAGGCGATTCCAATGCAGCCTGTTGAAGTTTGACCAGTTCGAGAAATTCCTTGCGGATTGACTCGGCTTTGGAATCAGGCACCGGCGCGTTGACAAGGAGTCGTGCCGCCTTGTCCAGATCCTCCCTCAGATCGGAAGAGGCGAGCGCCGCATCATTGGGCCTGCCGAACTCACGGACGAAACGAACCGTTGCTGACTCAGCCTGGTTGACGGCATCAAGAAAAGTCTGGAGGCTGTCGCTGCGTCTGGCCAGATGCTGAGGGCTGGCCTGCCATGCCTGTACGAAGCTGGCTCCAACCAGCAGTACGCATCCTCCGATAATGGCTTTGCCGGCGGTTGTGACGCGCGCCTGACCCGGTGCGATATATGGGATCGCAAAAGCCAGCAGCGCGCCCGTTACCAGACCTCCGATATGCGCGGCATTATCGATAAAGGGGATCGAGAAACCGATGAAGAGATTGATCACGATCACCGGCAGAATTCCGGATTTGATCGATTGCCGGAATCTGGGCGGCAGTTCGTTGCGATATTTGTAACCGACAACCAGCAGGGCGCCAAAAAGCCCGAAGATTGCGCCCGATGCCCCGACGCCGGGAACAGTTTGAGATCCGCCCCGGCTGCCGATGAAGCTGCCGATAACTCCGCCGACTCCGGCCAGCAGATAGAGCAGTAGATATCGGGCCGAACCGTAAAGTTTTTCAACCAGTGGGCCGATGGCATAAATCGCATATGAATTCGATGCCAGATGAAGCAGGCCGCCGTGCAGAAAGATAGGAGTAATCAGCCTGAACCACTCACCCTGCCGCAGCAACTCATTGGTCTTGGCGCCAAAGGCGACCAGCACTCCTACGTCATTCATATATAGAAGGCTTTGCAGAATGCTGCCGCCGGTCACTGCCGCCATGATCAGATAGATCAGTATATTCATGACCAGGATGGCCGTGGTGACCGGCGTGGCGCGAACAGCCAGATCGGTGAAGAACCGGTGCTCCGCACGATCCTGCTGCATGGCTTCGACAGCTTCCCGCGAAAGGGCCCCGCAATGCATGCAATAGGAGAGTTCCGCAGTCGTCATGTTGCCGCAGGTTTCACATAGTCGCAGTGGGCCGGGCGGCTTCGTCTCGTCTGTCTCTGGCTGCACGTTACCTCCTGTCATTTTTTTTCGTCAAAGTCATGATTGTAGCCAACATCGAACCGGCTGTCATGGAATCTTTTATTCAGTTGGCAGATGGCCTGGAAGCCAACATGACAGCTGATTCAAGCTGTTGCGCCTGAACGACCTTGAAGCTATACTCATTTTCTATCCGCCCAATGAAGAAAAGTAGAAAGTAGAAAGTAAAAAGTAGAAAGTAAAAAAAAGTAGAAAGCGTTAAGGCTATTGATTACTCTGGCAATATTAAATTTTCGGCCAATGTCTGATATGGGAAGACGAATCCCGGAAAATTTCGATTTCTCCCTTTCTACTTTTTACTTTCTACTTTCTACTTATTACTACTTATACCTTGAAGCATTAATAAGGACTTAACGATGGCAAGTGCTCACTCTTCAACCACTCTGGCCGGTGCGGGAGAGCCCGTCCAGTCAGAGACTTCCGTTTCGGCTATCGATGAAAACGCGATCACCGGCGAAGGCGCAATCGATGTGTCGAAGTCTGATACCGCAAAGAGCGCCACGAAAAAGAAGGCGCGCGGCATCGGCTCGCTGGTGGACGGATTTCTCAATCTTCTCAGCTCCATCCCGTTCGGGATAGTTCTGCTCATCCTGCTCATCATCGCATGCATGATCGGCATGCTCATTCAGCAGCAGGAGCTCGAGACATTCCAGGCATATTACGCTGAATTGACGCCGGCCGAGAAAACGGTCTACGGCAAACTCGGATTCTTTGACATCTATCATGCCTGGTATTTCAACCTGCTGCTGCTGATGCTCAGTCTGAACATCATTCTGGCGTCGATCGATCACTTTCCGGCCGCGTGGAGCTTTATCCGCCGAAAGAAACTGACTGCTTCTCCGACCTTCGCCATGACGCAGCGATTCAGGGAGGAAGTGGATGCGCCTGGAGCGGCTCGAAAAGATCTGACGGAACGGGCGACCAGGGCAGCGAAAACTATGAGATTTCGCGTGCGCGTGACCGAAGAAGAGGCCAGGACAACGATCTTCGCCGAACGTGGCGTCTGGAATCGACTCGGAGCCTATGTCGTGCACATCGGCCTGCTGACCATCTTCCTGGGCGGGTTTATGACCAGCCGTGGGTTCACAGGGATGCTGCCGGTGACCCCGGACAAATCGGCCGACCGCATGATTCAAAACGTCTTCAACGTCGAGAACGCGACCACCGAATTCGCCGTCGGACAGCGCGAAATGCTGCTTCCGTTCACCGTCGAAGGGCTCGATATCCAGCAGAAATTGATCGACAAGACCCGCGGAATCGACGCCGGCAACACGCTCGACTGGCTGACAAGGGTTCGCATTCATGACCACGAAACCGGACAGACGACCGACGCCCTGGTCCATATGAACAGCCCGTACGACTATCGCGGATACAGGTTCTTCCAGGCCTCGTTCAATCCGCTCGGCAGCGCTCGAACTGTTAAGATACTTGCGACTCACCTGGCCGGTGGAAAGACCGAAGAGTTGTCGGTCGATCGCAACGGTCAGGCGAAACTCTCTGACGGAACGTTGGTCAAGTTCATTGAATTCAATCCGCACGTCACCTTCTCTCAGGATGGCAGGATCGACTTCGGATCGACCGAATACGAGAATCCGGCCGCTCACCTGATCTATATCAAACCTGATGGAACTGAAGGAAATCTGTGGGCTTTCAATCAGAACTTCATCCCGCAGGTATCCTCGGCTCCGTTTCTGAAATCGAAATTTATGAACGATCCGTCATATCAGTTCACGCTCATGGATTTCGAGAAGGTGCCTTTGGCTCACACGCTCTCGGTTCAATATGACCCGGGCGCCAAGATCGTCTATATCGGATTCACTATCCTCTGCCTGACGCTGATCTTCGTCTTCTTCTTCTCTCATCAGCGTTTATGGATAGTGATTGAAGACAACAAGGTTTATCTGGGCGGAGATTCGAACCGCAACCGGCTGGGTTTCGAGGATCGGGCGAGGAAACTAGCCAATCTGATCCGTCAGCAGTAGGCAGTTGTCAGTAAGCAGTAGGTAGTTTCCAGTTTCCAGTTTCCAGTAAGAACACGTTTTTTCATTTCCAGGTTGCAAATTTAACAACTTTTCCAAGACTTATCCTGAACTGGAAACTGGAAACTGGAAACTGGAAACTGGAAACTGGAAACTGGAAACCGGAAACTGCATACTGCAAACTGCAATCTTCTTTTGCACTGGAGGTTAAGCAATGAGTGAGGCAATGAAGTCTATCAATCAGACTATCGGCTCAGGTGGGGCGGCAACGACCGGAATGGGATGGCGCGGTTTGTCCATAATGAGCTATCTGCCTGCGATACTGCCGCTGGTCGGTGCGGCACTGATGGTGACAGCGCGAATCAAGATGGGAGCCGGGGTTGTTCCGGAGGATGGAACACTGGTTGTGCTGGCGCTGCTCTGTTACATCATTTCGGCCGCATCACTGGTGACCAATTTCTGGGCGCCGATTAAATTTTGCAGCGACTGGGACTTTACATGGCATCGGTCGGCTTCTTCTTCAACCTGTCGGGCTGGCTGGTGCGCTGGGTGACATCCGGCGACCGTGAAAACTGGATACGCATGACCAACCAGATCACCGGTGAATACCACTTCTGGTGGTTCTTCAGCTATATCCCGTTTGCCAATCTGTATGATCTATCAGTGGCCTTTGCGTTCGGCGCTGCGTTCGCAACGCTGCTTATCAGCAACCGCGAGAACACACGTTTCGTCGGGGCGCTCTCGATGCCGCTGATAGCTCTGATTTTGCTGCTCGCGATCTTCATCGGAAACAGTTTCATCAACCTTCCGCCTGTGCTTGACAGCTATTGGCGACCGATTCACGTCGGCGTGGCTTCGCTCAGTTACGGCGTGGCGCTGGTCAGTTTCGCGCTGGCGGTCGTATACCTGCTCAAGGATGGGGTCAAGTCGGAACAGATGGCGCTGGTGGTGACGGCGACGATCGTCATCATGTACGTATTCGTCTGGCTCATGGGCGGCATCAAGGCATTCAACCCGTTCACGATGAGCTACGCGCTCAATCCCGCACTCGAGCACAGTCAGGGCGTCTCGAACATCGGGGCCAGGATCGCGCTGCCCGGAGTTGGGATCTGGATGACGCTCTCGTTTCTGCTCATCTTCGGCACAGCGGCGGCGTTCGTGCTCAAGCTCTATCGCAACAACGATCTGGCGGGACGCTGGGGCCACTGGATGCTGCGCGCATCGATGGTGACGCAGGCCATCGGCATCGGCACGATCTTCTATCAGATGAAGGCTCTGACCAACATCGGCGGCCTGATCGGTCAGGATCAGTACTACAATGTCGGCAAACAGCTCATGGGCAAGGACGCGTCGGGCGAGACGGTTGATAACATCGTCAATATCGGGGCGAACTGGCTTCAGACAAATGGCTCGCGGTTGATTCTGGATGTTCGTTCGAACCCGGTCGAGATCGCAGCGGTCATTTCGCTCTTCGTCGTGACGCTCTTTCTGGTCATGTTCGGAATCCGGACCGATCGTATCCGGGAGAGCCTGCCGCCGCTCGAAAAGATCGACAGCCTGATTTACAAGACTGTGGGTGTGGCCTTCGCGGGTCTGGCTATCCTGCTTGTGACGGGAGCCGTCTGGGCGAACGAATCCTGGGGACGCTACTGGGGATGGGACGCCAAGGAAACCGGTGCGCTTGTCGCCTGGCTGGCCTATGCCGGATACCTGCACACCCGCATGGCGCATGGCTGGTCGGGACGCCGCAGCGCCTACTTCGCGCTGATCGGATTCCTGCTTGTAATCTTCACTTATCTGGGAGTCAGCTACATTCTGCCTGGTCTGCATTCCTACGCATAAGTGATCTTTATTGGTCGCTTTCAGATACCGAGGGGCAAAAATCAAAAGACTGAGGCTTTTGATTTTTGCCCTTTCTTTTTAAGAAAAGAAAAATCCCCCGCATGATCTCTACAAGCGAGACCTCACCGATCGATCGCCGCCACGCGCTGCTCTGGCTGGTCTTTTTTGCAGTCAACGGCGTGATACTGGTGCTGCTCTATGCTGATGCCGATCAGCAGGATTCAGGGTTCCATTATCTCTATGCGAGATGGGCCTGGGATCATCCGCGATATTTCGTCAGCGTATGGGCACGCCCACTGTTCACTCTGATCTATTCCCTGCCCGCGCAAATGGGATATGTGTCGGCGAAAATCTTCACTATCATCATCTCGCTCTGCGCTGCATGGGAGACCTGGCGCCTTGCGTGCAGGTTGAATTTAAAGCGGGCGGCACTGGTGGTTCCGCTGCTCATCCTGCAACCTTCATTCTATCTGCTCTTTTCAGTAGTGCTGACTGAGACGCTTTTCGCGCTGCTCTTCGTTGTGGCATTACGGCTGTATCTGTCCGGCAGAGTGCGGGCAGGAGCGTTGATCGCATCGATGCTCATCCTGGTTCGCCCTGAAGGATTTTTCATCGGCCTGCTATGGGGAGTCTGGCTGCTGGTCGAAATCCGGCGAAGCCGGGACTTCAACTTTCACAAACTGCTGACGCCACTTCTGCTTGCAACTGGAATGATCGTCTGGTGGGCAGCATCGTTCGCCTTGACGCGGGATCCACTCTGGATCATGCACAACTGGCCGTCCGACTGGCAGGTCGCCAGCCGCGCCAACGGTACCGGCCCCGTCCTGTGGTACGTCCTCTTGCTGCCGCTGATCGTTGGGCCGTTCTTTTTGCCTCAATTCATAGCCGGATTGATTCAATCGCTCAAAAAGAGGATCTTCATCTTCGGAACGGCTTCATTTCTGACCCTCTTCCTGTCGCATTCGGTCATGTATTCGCGGGGCTGGTTCGGATCGGCCGGTTATCCGCGATATCTGGTCTGTGTGGCGCCGGCGATCGCCATCATTTCCCTGCTCGGCTGGAATCACCTGGCGGATCGAATGATCTCAATCGGCGTTTTGAACCGCAGGATATGTGCCGGCGTTTTGATGGGTCTGGCGACGATCTTCTGCATGCTCTATGTCGATATCTGGCCTTATACCCGTGATGCTCGCGCGGTCGATGAGATCTATCACTGGTTTCGCAATGACGCTGCTGCTTCCCGACTGCCTGTTTCAGGACTCATCACCAGCCAGGCATACATGCGAATCGTCTTCAATATGGATATCGGCGGACCTACGGGATTGACCGGAAGTCGACAGGCCAATCTCGATCGAATTCGAAATGCGCCTCCCGGAACATTAATTTTCTGGGAAACACATACAGGTCCAATGTGGTATCGCTTGAACAGCGTGGATTTCGAGACCGCTGGCTTTCGTAGACTCCACGTTAGCCGTTTCGAACTGCAAGGCTTGTTTCTCAAGCTCCCGGCTGGAATCTTCGGCGGCACACGTCGACAGGAGATGATGCTCTATTACCGTGACTGACCCGAAATCAACCCGGGCGTACAATTAAAAACATTGTCACAGCCCCCCTGATCTGTGTTAAAATGCCGCTGTTTTTAAATGCCCGGTTTCGCAAATGTACTTTGGGACTTGTTCGGCGGCATGTGACCGACACCTCACGAAGGCGAATTCTAATGAATCCTTCACCGTCTCAAAGCAAAACACTGCGGAGAAAATTGAACTTTGATTATAGAATAATACCAGCGTGTTCCTCACAACTCACGCACCGACTGCCCCTGTAAAAACCAATCCATGCGAATGGGACAGCAGTAACGAATTTTGAAGGATTTATTGGAGGGATCTATGACTCAGCAACTATGCCGTCGCCTCATCACCCTGTCATTTTTAATGTCCGTCATGATTATCGGTGGCACCACAGCAATGTCGCAAACAACGGCGAATTATCCGAATGATATGAAACCCGGGAGCGTGCTGTTTTTCAATCGATATACCAGCAACCCGAGCAATCCGCAGCAGGGAGACACTCAGATCAGCATCACGAACCTCAACCAGGGTTCTGCGGGGTATCTGCATCTTTTTCTGATCGATGGGAGCACCTGTTCGGTTGCCGATTTCACGCTCGGATTGACAGCCAATCAGACGGTGTCGTTCCTGATGAGCGATTTCGATCCGGGTATCCAGGGATACATCGTTGGAGTCGCCACGGACGGCAGCACGCCGACCCAGTTCAACTGGTTTGCCGGACACGCGTATATTCGCGAGACTGACGGACGCATGGGCAACCTGCCGGCCGTCGGCGTTTCGAAGAAATCGCCGGGAGAGATTTCGCCGAAAGAAGACGGATCATACAGCATTGTCTTTAACGGCGCGGAGTATGAGCAGTTACCGGCTATGGTGGCGCTGTCGAGCTTCAACAGCCAGACCAGCGACAACACCAACCTGATTATCTATTCACCGACTTACAACCTGATGCTCGGATCGGCTGACTCTATCAACGTCTTTACGCTGATATATGACGATACAGAGAAGTCGCTGTCCAGCTCATTCACCTTCAGGTGCTACCTGTATAATAGTCTGACTAACCTGTTCAATCGTGGTGGCGGCATAAACCGTCACGTGCCGTTTGGAAGGACAGGCTGGCTCAGGATGTCGGCTTCTGGTCGTCCGCTGCTCGGCTCGGTGATCAACAAGGGCCCGGTCTTCCAGGGCGCTTTTAACCTGCATACGGTTTCGCTGCTCTCATCTTACGAGATGACGCTGCCGGTCTTCTAAAGAAGTAGAAAGTAAAAAGTAAAAAGTAGAAAGAAATGCACCAAAGTAATGGGGTGTTCCTTTCTACTTTTTACTTTCTACTTTCTACTTTTCACTCCCCCATCCGGGCTCAATCATTTTGGACGAGATACGCCTTCCCTTTCCAGACGAGGGTCAGTTTCTCGCCGAGCGAGAAGAAGTCGGCCAGCCCTGGTTCTTTCCCGATCAGATCGAAATATTCATCGCTGCCGAACTTGAGAGTGACCTGAGGCAATTTATCCTCGGCTTTGAATTCACTGTCGATCCATGCGCCGTTGCGCAGATAGAATGTCTTCGAGCCGATCCGGCGGATCGAACTTTCTGAGGAACCGGCCGGCAGATCAACTGTCACCTTGTCGGCCGTCTGCAGAGCCGCCTTGCGCTTGCTGCTCATAACAGCCGATCTGCCGGCGACATCGACTGTCTCCATGGCCATCGGAGCAGCCTGAACATTGACGACACCCTGTGGAACGTCCCGCCTTGAGATCGAGTCCCGCATGCCGGGTTCGAGTACGAGGTACGAGGTATAGGGAGTGACGATGCCGAAGCGAGTTCCGAGCTCGACAATCTCGTCCTTCAGTTCTTTCGATTCACCATTCAGACGAATCTGTTCGAGCAGAAATCCGACGCGCCGCATGGCCCAGAGGTGCGGCAGGAATTCATTTTCGGTCCTGCCTTCAGCGAACGACAGATCGGCATAATTGAATCGTCGTTCACGGCCGTTGACCCGTCCGATCAGTGTCAGGCCGGCTTTGTGACCCGTCTTGTAGCGTCCGACCAGCAGCAATTGCGAGCCATGAAAAATATCGGGCAGAACGCGCGGATAGACGAGTTCGGGTTCAACGCCCTTCCAGTCGAGTTTGATATCGCTCAGAACCGGATGATTGACCTTCGAGAAGAAATTCGAGACCTTGATTTCGATATCTTCATTGGGTTCGATGTAGCCGGCGGCGCCGCGGTTTTCACTTGCCATCGAGTCCAGCAGCAGCGTATTGACGTCATAGCCGACTCCGAACGAGAAGACCCGAATGCCGGTCTTGTTGGCCTCACGCGCATTTGCCAGGATCTTCGCAGCCTGGGTTTCACCGACAGTAGGCTGCCCGTCAGTCAGAAAAACGATCATCCGCGGGCGGCCGTCACTTTCACCTGTTGATTGAAGCTGCCGCAAGGCTCCGAGCAGCGCATCATTTATATTGGTCCCACCGGTTGCGCGTAATTTATTAATGAATTCGAGCGCGTCCTTTTTGCCTTTTTCGTTGCCGCTGAGCAATCGATCGGCCAGCAGATGTTCCTCACCTGCAAACGAGACCAGGTTGAAACGGTCCCGCTCATCCAGCGCATTGACGCCGAAGCGGAGCGCAGCTTTCGCCTTGTCGATCTTACCGGCGTCAGCCATCGAACCGGAGGTATCCAGAACGAAGATGACGTCTTTGGCTGAGGTGCTGCTACGGTCTAATCCGGCATTGGGCGAGACGAGGAGCATGAAGTAACCATCCCTGCCCGGTTCCCGATGGCTCAGCAGCGAGACTCCGAAATCAGCCTTCGAGAGCGTATAAAAAAGTTGAACGTCACGTGGCGACGATGACGCTCCGGTCTCGAATGTGACCCTCGCCTCTTGTTCACCTTTCCGATCGATCGCCATATCGTGCGACGGCGAATAGATCCCCTTGATCGGGGTTTTCGAAAAGACGCGGATCTCGCCAGAGATTCGAACCCTTGCGCCGGCAGGCGGCTGAGGCCGGATATGTGATCCCTGCATCGGAATCGGCCGCGGCGGCCCTGGAATCCATCCGTTCGCGCGCCACCCGGTTCCTAACGGGTAGCGCCAGGCGACGGTCCCCTGCTCTGCATCGAGCACCTGGCTGTATGTCAGCTCTATCTTCTTCTCGCTGTGCGGGGCTATGGGAAAGACAGCGGCCTGAAAGAGATTCTTGCCGGCATATTCGAGCAGCGCAGGATCTCGCCTTGAACGAACGATCTGGTCATAGATACGTCGCGCTTCTTCGCGCGGCCTCGCTTCGCCAACCAGACGCTTGTCTCCATCCCACATCGCGAACTCGGTGATCGAAACCTGATCGGGAAGCGGAAAGAAATAGACCCCTTCGATCACGAAAGGCGTATCGTTTTCAAAGACCTGTTCGACATGAGTCACCGCGGCCTGTTCGCGTATCGTTGTCGTCAGCCGAATGCTTTTGACCTTGAGCGGTTGCGTCGGGACCTCCAGCGGGCGTGGACAATGAGGTCTCGGCTCGGGGCACGGCCGCGGCAGGATGATCCCCTGCCCCATCACCTGAATGCTCATACCGATCAGGGCAATTATTATTAATGGAATATGTCTGGTCTTCATCACACCTCCGTCCAATCTTGCCTGGCCGATTTTAAGGGGCCGAAGGTGGAACGTCAGACCAATACCGGACTTGCAAACCGGCAAAATTATGGAAATTACTTCGCTTTCAATATGTCCCTGATCTCGGTCAGTAATACTTCCTGCGCCGGTGGTTCGGCAGGAGACGCTTCATCTTCTTTCCGCTTCATCTTCATCAATGCTCGCACGACCAGAAAGATCGAAAGCGCAATGATCAGAAAATTGACGATATTATTTATGAACAAGCCATAATTCAGCGTCGCAGCGCCAGCCTTCCTGGCCTCCTCGAGCGTCGCAAATGTACCTCCAGAAAGGTTGATGAACAGATTCGTGAAATCGATCTTGCCGAGCAGCAGACCTACCAGTGGCATAATGATATCCTCTACCAGCGACGTGATAATCTTGCCGAATGCCCCGCCGATAATCACGGCTACTGCCAGGTCCATCACATTTCCCTTCATGGCGAATTCCTTGAATTCTTTCAACATGCGGACTCCTCACTGTTCTTGTTGCCTGGTTTGGGTTTAAAGTGAAATAATCTTGCTTAACCTGAGTTGTATTGAAATGACTTGCTGCTGAATTGTCAATCTTCGTTGTAACCAGTTATTATTATGTTGGTATCCTGAAATGAAAGATGGTGAGATGGACGGTGGTCAAGTGAGTATAAAATACCTGGTCAGAGATACAAAAGTGTATGTAATATCTGCATCGTGATTTTAAATAGTGTATGAATTTCGAATGATTACTTATCGGACACTATTATTTGAAGGTCTGGCAAAAAGTGATAAGCCATTACTCCACAAGGACTTGGATATTTCAGATAGCCTTTGGTATGGGGATTGCCTGATCATTAGTGTAGTGATAAATAATCGTTTTGGGAACCAGAATTTGGGAGGGACAAAGTATGAAGAGAAATATCCTGGCTACGTTAATGTTTGGATTGATGATCAGTTTGAGTATACCTGTCATGGCGCAGGACGATCAGACCGATCAGAGCAGAACAGTGAAGTTACCTGCGGGCACGAAGCAGAAGGTACGCGGAGTGATACTTCGGCGGGATGCGGATTATTTCGTGATGCGCGATTTGACCGGTGGAGACATCAAGGTGAATCTGTCGAATATCACGAAGGTTGAGGAGAAGAAGAGCAATCCGTTCCGCCGCGCCAAGAATTACGGGACTACCAATCTGTTACGCGGACTGAGCGTCGAGGTCGAGGGTCGTGGGGATGCGGACGGATCGCTGGTAGCAGAGAAGGTGAAATTCACTGACGATGCGCTGGTTGTGGCCCGGACGGTTGAAACGCGGGTGACGCCGGTCGAGGGACGTGTCGGTGAGACCGAGAACAGACTGACCGAGGCTGAAGCGAATGCACAGCGACTGTCAGGTCAGCTTGACGAATTGACGGCGATATCGAATGCGGCCCGTGGAGGCGCGCAGGCAGCGCAGGATACAGCTGATATGGCTGTTGCCGGTGTTGATATGACCAACAAGCGGATCGACCAGCTGGTTTCGTCGCTCGATGATTATGAGCCGAAGCGCGGAATCACGGTCAACTTCAAGGTCGGCAGCCACCGTCTGTCGCCCGAAGCGACCGAAGCGCTCGACGAGATCGCCACTCAGGCCAAGATGGAGCGCGCATATGTGATCGAGGTCATGGGCTTCGCATCAGCGGATGGCAGCGTTGCACTCAATCGTCGTCTGAGCCAGCAGCGAGCTGATTCAGTGGTGAGATATCTGGCGGAAAACCATATGATTCCGCTGCGCAGGATCATCACTCCGTTCGGATACGGCGAATCTCAACCGGTTGCAGACAATGAGTCGCGCGAAGGGCGCGAGCAGAATCGTCGAGTTGAGGTTAAGATTCTGGTCAACAAAGGTTTGACTTCGCCGCCGCCGCCGGTGACGATGACCAAGCCGAACAGCACGGGTGAATAACAGGCCGGCCTGGCCGGCTCCTGAGCGATTCAACAGAGTGGCGAGCGGCGCATTGTGCCCCGCTCGCCACTTATCGCTTGAACGGACATTTCGTGAACAGCCCCGTTTTGAGTAGGAGGGAGAAAGGCGATCATGATGGGATTCAAACTCGGTGCCTGGAATCACGCGAATCGACAGCGTGGGAAGATAAAGATGTCGATCCTGCTTGTGCTTGTGGCTCTGCTGGCCTTCGCTTCCGGAGCGAATGGCTTCAGCCAGTCCACGCGCGAGCGGCGTGTCAACAAATCCGAGCAGAGCAAGACCGAGAAACCTGAATCGAAAGGCACAGACAGCCAACCGGAGCAGAAGCCTGCAACACAGGAGAAGAAGCCCGGCCAGGATCCTGGCAAGCCTCCTGTTAAAAATGATGATCTGGATGCGGAACCGATCCGCATTAATTCAACGCTTGTGACTGTTCCGGTTTCGGTGACTGATGTTTCCGGTCAGACCGTCCTGAACCTGTCGGCCGAGGATTTCTTCGTGGAGGAGGAGGGAGTACAACAGCAGGTCCAGACTCTGGGTGCACCCGGAAAAACGCCGCTCGAACTGGCATTGCTCTTCGATGTTTCGCGCAGCGTTCGCAACCGATTCGACTTCGAGAAGCAGGCGGCCGCGAGATTTTTGCAGGAATTGCTCAAACCAGGAGATTACGTCTCGGTCTTCGCCATCGGCCGCAGTCCTAAAATCGCGATCGAACGCACCAATAATACCGAACAGGTTATACGCGATACGATGGGGATTGAGCCGACAGAAGAATCGACGGCCTTCTTCGATTCGGTCGTTGCGGCTGCCCGTTATCTTGACGATCACTCCAATCCTGGAGTCCGGCGCGTCATGATCATCATCTCGGACGGCGAGGACACAAACAGCGAGCGGCACAGCCTGAACGACGCGCTGAGAGAAATCCAGCGAAGTGATACCCTCTTCTATTCGATCAACCCGAGCGGTCCGTCGATCTGGCTCAACAAGATCAGCCTGCGCGGACACGAAGGAATGAACCGACTGGCGAATGAAACTGGCGGATTGTCATTTCTGCCCGACAAGCTCGAAGATCTCAATCAGGTCTTCAGCCAGATCGCCAATGAACTACAGGCACAGTATCTGCTCGGATATTATTCGACCAACGAAGCGAATGATGGAAAGTTCCGTCGTATATCCGTCCGGATTCCCAAACAACCGAATCTGCGAATCAGGGCCAGAAACGGCTACTACGCTCCGAAGGAATAAGACTCGAGGGCCGGGCGGTCGCCTGACCATAAACCTGCCCGGCCCATTCAGACCCGCTCACCCTCCACCACCCGCCATTCATCCGCTTTTTCCATCCATTGATGTAATATTTAAGGCATTATCCGGTTTCCGTCCATTAATATATTTTTTTTTACTATGCACAATATCTTTCGACTGAGGGAGCGGGGAAAAATTGGACATGCATACGAGACAGTATTTCAGAATGAGTCTTTTAACCGCATTGCTGGCCATGGTTTCAGCCTGGGGATCGGCGCAGGCAACCGGGAGCATCAAAGGAGTGGTGACGCTGGAGGAGACCAATCTGCCATTGCATAACGTCGTGCTGGTCATCTCTCAGCTCAGGAAGCAGACGATCACCGATGAACAGGGGAATTATGAATTCAGGGAGATCCCGCCTGGAAGCTACACGCTGATTGCAAGGATCGACCGCATGCCTGATGTAGTGCAGAGAATCGAGGTTGTGGCCGGGCCGGCGATAACCATCAATTTCCAGGTCAAATTGACAGGGATCCGCGAGCAGGTAACGGTCAGCGCGACCGGCGCTGAGCAGAGCGCGTCAGAATCGTTTCAAAGCACAAATACTCTGGATGCGATATCACTCATCCAGAAGAACACTTCATCACTTGGCGAGACGCTCGAGCATGAGTCAGGGGTAGCCAAGCGGAGTCTTGGACCCGGTTCTTCGCGACCAGTCATCCGGGGGTTCGATGGCGATCGGGTCCTGATCACACAAGACGGGATCAGAACCGGATCGCTTTCATATGCATCCGGTGACCACGGCGAACCGATTAATATGCTTTCGATCGAGCGGGTCGAAGTGGTTCGCGGCCCGGCCACACTGCTATATGGCACAAGCGCCATTGGCGGAATGGTCAATGCAGTGACCGGTCACGAGTATCCGCACAATGGATTGCGTGGATTCTTTTCGGGAACGGGCGGCACGACCAACAATATCGGCGCGGCTTCTGCCGGCCTCGAATACGGCACCGAGAAATGGCTCATCTGGGCTAATGGCGGGGGACAGCGCAGCAGTGACTTCAACACACCGATCGGCGAGGTCCTCAACTCGAAGACCCGCAATTACGATATCTCGACCGGCGGCGGATTCTATTCCAATAAAGGCTGGTTCAGTGCAAGTTATGGCCGCAACAAGTTCCGCTACGGCATCCCTGTTGATCCCGGCGATTTGGCGGAGAGCGAGATCGCCGATCTCGACATGCGCCGGCACAACGCGCGCATCAATGGCGGACTGAGGAATCTGACCGGCGCCATATCTTCGCTCCAGATGACATTCGATTTTTCCGATTACAAGCATCAGGAGCTGGTCGAGGATGAGGTCGAGACGAGCTTCTTCAACAAGACATATTCCTATCGCGCGATGGCCGAACAGCAGCGTTACGGCAGGCTGACGGGCAGCTTCGGCATCTCCGGGTTTTACAGGGATTTCAAGACTGTCGGTGAAGAAGCTCTGGCGCCTCCGACGACCCAAAATTCGTTTGCAGCCTTTGCCCTCGAGACGATCGATCTCGAAAAAGTCGCCTTCCAGTTCGGCGGGCGTATCGAGCGCAACAGTTATGATGTGGATCCGTCCTCGGGATTGAGAAACCGGTCGTTCACAGGATTTTCAGGTTCAGCGGGAATACGAGTGCCTGTCTGGACTGGGGGATCGATCGCTGCCAATTATGCCCATTCTTATCGCGCGCCATCACTTGACGAGCTTTACAATAATGGCCCGCATCCCGGCAACCTGACATTCGAGATCGGCAATATCAATCTAAATCGCGAGCGCGGCGACGGGCTGGACGTTTCAGTGAGACATCAATCCGATCGTTTTCGCGGCGAATTGAACTATTTCTATTATCATCTGCGCGATTTCATATTCCTGGCGCCGACGGGGGATTTCGACGACGGCCTGCCGGTTGCTGATTACCTGCAGGGAACCAGCCGCTTTACCGGCGTCGAAGCGAACGTGGATATCGGACTCCACCCGAGTCTCTGGCTGCGGAGCGGCCTTGACTATGTCAATGCAGAGCTGACCGCGACCCAGACGCCGCTCATACGCATTCCGCCTCTGCGCGGCCGGCTGGGGTTCGAATTCCAGAAGAACGGCTTCCGACTCTTCCCCGAACTGATCATGGCTCAAAACCAGGACCGCGTCTTCACCAACGAAGCGCCGACTGCCGGGTACGCTTTCGTCAATCTGACAGGATCATATACAGTGACACAACAGCATGCAGCTCATATCTTCGGCTTCAATGCATTCAACCTGAACGACAAGCTCTATCGAAATCACCTCTCGTTCATCAAGGCGTTCGCTCCTGAAATCGGACGCGGCGTCAAGTTCACTTATACGGTGAGGTTCTTTTGAGTTGAAAGTTGAAAGTGGAAATTGGTAATTGGTACACTTTCAACTTTTAACTTTTGATCGTATCGCGGATTTTTTCGAGAAGTTCGAGTTTGGATTCGATCCGATCACGAACCGGAGCAAGCATCTCGGCAATAAAATCGAACTGTGCGCGAATCGATTCGAGTTCCTTTTGATCAGCGCGGCCTTTGATAGCGAACCGGTAACTCTCGATAATTGTCCCCGCAGTTTTTTGATTGAGCGAGTTTCCAATGAGGTGAGTGAAGAGTTCAGCATCCGGAAGGTAAGTTCGCTTCCATAGATTATCCGATTGCATCGATTTTTCGGCAGCCTCTCTGATTCCAGCCATCTCACTTTTGACAGTCCTGGCCTTGGTCGCACGCGTTTTGCCGCCTCTGGCCCTTCCGGCCGAAAGCTGATCGGCGATGTATTGGCAGGTCATCCAGTTCAGTCCCGGGTATGGATCGGATTGACCTGTCTTTGCGACCGATAAATCGTATGCCTGTTTGTAGCAATCGGCCGCCTGACTGAGTTTGTTGATCCGCTGTCCCTCATCGATCCTCGCCCAGTTCTTGTAAAGGCTGCCGAAGATCGAAAGCAGTTCGACGGTCGGGTTGATCTCGAGCAGGGCGTTGAGCACGCTTTCGGCTTCCTTGAGCAGATCATTCGGATTGACTTTGCGCCGGCCCCTGCCGCGCGCCGGTGTTTTATCAGCCTGACGGGCAATATTTCTCGCATAACGAGCGAGCAGATTGGCAAATTGTTGAAGGCTGTTGAGCGTCGCCTTACCATTTTCGTCGGTCAGTGCTCTGCGATAGGAATCGATGCCCTTTTCAAAATCTCCGAGCGCGGCCCACGCGTCACCGAGCATGCCCAGCAGTTCGCCATCCGCCCAGATTGGAGGCAGGCTCCGCTCGACATCGCCCAACTGCTTCAAAAGCTTCGTCCTGTAATCGCCCTCGGCGCCGACCGCGCTTTTCCCGATGGTGCGAATCTGGTTGCTGAACTCGCTTTTCGACCTTGGCAGTGGCTGTTCAAAGAACCTGGAGGCGCCGGCCCCAAGCTGATTGAGCCTGAAATCCGGATTGCCATAGCACTGATAGGCGCCCCAGGTATTGGTCAACCGGTGAAGTTCATAGACTTTCTGCCGGGCGGCGAGAACGGAATCTCCGAAGGATTCATTGCGCAACAGGTTGTCGTAAAAGACCTGCGCGAAGGTGACGGCGGCCGCATCATCGACCGCCCAGCCGGCGGCGACGACGGCCTTGACGCCCATCCTGATCAGTTCCTGAGAGATACTTGCCGCCATGCGGTTTGGCGACTCAAGCAGTTTCGACGGCTCGACCTGGTTCGGTTTTAACGTATCGACCACCCCGAGATGGCAGCAGTTGATGAAGACCATATCAGGAACGATGCGCAATTGCCTGAATTCGGCCGAACTGAGCCACATCCCGTCGCCGAGCACCATGCCGCTTGCGACAGGGTGCTCGGCATCGTAATGGCCGTGTCCGGCCAGATGAATGATGCGGTAGTCCTTATCGAAGAGAGTACTGATGACCGGGAGCGGATTACTGCCGATGAGTGGTGTGACATCGAATCGGGCGCCCAGCACATTGGCTACCATGCTCGCTTCATCCCTGGCCCCCGGGAGTTGTGAGAATCTGGGATCATTGAGTATAGGATCGCCGACTACGAGCACATTCTTTCCCTGAGCCGCCTGCGGATTCGCCCGGTATTCGCTGGTCACCAGCTGCCGGATGAGGCCGCGTTCGGTGGCCAGCGGCTTGACACCTTCGCGTGATCGCGCCGCCATCAGTTCCCATGGATAGTTGGCTGCTTCATTGTCGACGACCAGCAGCAGGCTGCCCTGCGAGATGATCTGGTCCTTGTAAACATTGGGCACCATCAGTTCGAAAATAGTCGAACTGAGCTTTTCGTCATACGCCGGCCTGGTTATCGCCTCATGAATGAAGCTGTCGATCAGCTTGCGCTGGGACATCTGCTCTTCTTCCTCGGCGCGTGCGCGATCGGTTAAAACAGTGAACCGGAGCTTACGTTCAGAGGGATCGACTCCCTGCCGCCCATCTTCGACGGCGACTTTGACGCGTCGCCACCACCCGGATGAAAACTGGTCAACTGGCCGCTGGAGCATGCCGCCTTCAACCATTTTGATGTAGGGCGGGATGAGATCTATGACCTCGTTCCCCGTCAGTTCAACCGGAGGTCGTTCGATCAGCCTGGCGACTGCGTTAATCGCCTGAGTAGCGATATCCTCGTACAGTTCGATTATTTCAACGGCATCGATTCGCACGCGATCCCACAGCCCTTGAGCCTTGAGCGCCTTGTTGGCCTGCAATGCGCCCTGTATCAAGGCATTGACAGATGCCTGGACCGATACCTGGCCGCTGCTGTATGTGGCGAGCAGGAGCGTGCTGAAACCAGCCGAAATCCATCCACCCTCTTTTGAAGGACCGGCATCATTGAGGACAGTCAGCGCATTGCGAAGGGCGGCGGAGGTCACGCCGGCACGGACCTTTTCGGCTGTGATCTCACCCATCTCTCCGAGACCGATCACTATCGCGCCAGGGAATCCCTTTTTGCGATTTCTGACAATCTGGACTGTGCCCTCTTCGCCTGGGTAGATGCCGATCTGGAAGAGCTGCGAAAGCTGATTGTCGACCTGGTTGTCGATGACCCGTTCAGCCCCGGAGATGACATCGCCCTTGTAATGGCCGACTGCGACCGGAAAACGCGCGTTCCGCAGATGACCGTGAACGACGGAGACCTGCAGCGTGTGCGGTTCCTCGATACGGGCCCGCCGTGTCTCCGCGCCGATCGCGGCAGCCATGAGGTCTCCCTGGTTCGGGAACTCCTGTGGTTCTTCTTCGAAGATAATATGGTCGACGGGCACTCCGCGTCGCACTTTCGGCGCGGTTGATAAACGATTTGTATCTCCGTGCTCGATCAGATCGATGATCGCCGGAAACGTCGGAGCGTGGTCAGCCAGATCGCCATGCTGCGCCTCGACATACCAGGTCTTGACGCCATCGATCAGTCCCAGCCTGTAAGTCACCCGGCCGTCCCCTTCCGTCGTCCCCTTGAAAACCAGCTCGCCGTTTTCCATCCTTAAGTCGCTCGGCGTGCTGGATGCTGTGCCCGCAACATAAAACATTCGATCACGATCGACGGCCGCGCGAATATCCGATCGCAACGCGCGGGCAGCGGCAAGCGCGGAATCCGTTGGACGGTTAATATCCTTCAGCGCATCCCAGAATTTCGGCTCGAGCATTTCCGGCGGCAACATCTCCAGAATGCCGGGATATTCGCGGATGATTTTGATGAGGTCTTTTTTGTCATGCTCGACATCCAGCAGCGCCAGCATTTTGAGCATCTTCTCCCTGCCGGCCAGCAACTGCGGGATGACAAATGACCCTTCATTCGGAGTCCCGAGCATGACCACCCGTCCATCGCGCGAACAGACATCCTTCCAGACCTGATCGTGCAGGGCGATCATTCCACGCATAACCAGCCCGCCCATCGAATGGGCGATGAAACGGATGCTCCGGTTGTGTGTCTTCAGTTGCCGCTGCACCGCGTCGGCCAGAGCCCTGGCGGAATCGCGGATCGACAACCTCCAGTCGTATGGGAATGCGATGACCTCGTATCGCGCATCAAGAAAATCCAGCAGGCGTTCATAGGCGCTCGATACAAGTGAGTCCGGAATCACTCTGGCTCCGAATTTGAGCTTGTCCATTTTACCGATCGCAATCGACAGCGGATCGAGCCAGATACGATCATCGCCCACTTTCAAATGCGTTCCCATAATCCCCGGCAAAACGAAGACGACCGGCAGATCATCCGGCTTGGCGGCGGCCGCCGCCCTGACCGCCACTTTGACTTTCGCAGGCGGTTTTAACTCAGTAAAACCAGCCTTCTCGGCGGCCTTCAGATCGAGACCAGGCGACGTTAACCAGTTGGCCAGTCGCGTTCGGGTGTTGTGATTCTTGAAATAGCTGAAATGGCTGACCTCGGGCCCCTTGTCAAAATAGTAGAATGCGTTTTGATCACGTTTCATTCCACCGGACATGGCCGCCGTATTGACGACAAGATCGTGATCTTCACGGTAATAGACGTCCGTCAGAAAGATCTTCAACCGGTCCAGCAGGTCTCCGCCCTGAATATCGCCCGAGATGACTGTCAGGTTCGCTCGCGTCTGCAGATTGAGCGCGTTGAGCATGAAAACAATTGGCGATTCAGGCAGCATGGCTTCGATGCCCGGCAGTGACTGCGGGTCAGTTCTGCGCTTGGCCAGTTCCAGCAGTATCGCCTTGACGAATTTGTAAGTCGGGCTGGCCTTGAGCCACGGGAGCATCCCGATCACATTAAGGATGGATGACAGATACAGGTCGAGTCGCCCGGAAAGCAGCGTCGTACCGCGCGCCGGGCACGCGACACGGACGAACTTCTCGATGCTGATCCTCTTGCTGATGAGCATGTCGATCAGCGCCGCCAGCGTCTTGACCTCTTCTGATCGACCTTTGACTTCAAATGGCCGGATCATCTGCTTGAGAAGGTCCCTGGCCATCGACGTGTCGCTCAGCCCATCGACCATCCCAAGGCACAGCATCTCTCCGACCAGCCCGCCTCTGGAATGCGAGACCATGTGCAGCTTTGCTCCATCAGGAAGCATATCGACCGCCTGCAGAGCATTCAAAATCGGAGTTTCTGTGAATGTTCGATGCTCGAATCCGAGAATTCGATCCCTGTACCGAGCCTTGAGCGCATTCCATTCGGGCGAATTGTCCAATCCCAGCTGATCGAAACTGTGCAGCACGCCGAGACGGCTGAAACTGCCGATCGTGCTCGATGCCGTCCCGTGCAGAAAGAGCAGGTATGGAGCCTTGCTGTCCAGGTCTTTCTTGCTCAGAACCTTATCCGACAGTTGCTGCGGGTCGTTGTAGAAATAGAGTCCGGGACCGCCTGGATTGAGCTTGTTCTCGAAGTAACCGGCGATCTTCTGCGCCGCTTTGTCTGCCGCCAGACCGACAGTCATGTCTTTGATCTCATCGGTTATTCTCGATTCGATCTCATCGGGCAGTTTGGTTCGAATCAATTTGAGCGCCTTGACCCCAAGATCGGTCAGAATTCCCCTCGTCGCCCCCTCCTGTCGCAAAGTCGATGGTATCGCCAGTTCCCTTGCCACTCCGCGCTTGAGCCCCGTAGTCTCAAGATCCTCGCGGAGTTGCGCAACTGAAACCCACTGTTTCGCACCATTATCGAACTCGATCTCGACGATATCGTCCTCCTCCGCCGAATCGAGTACGACGGACTCCTCATTGGCCGTGCCTCGAACCCTCGCATCGACCTGATTCGCGGCGACAATATCGACCTCCAGAAAATCGGACAACTCGCTTTGTAATTGCTCCTTGACTACGGGAATATCGCTGACCTGATGTCCCGGAAGTACCAACCTGGTTGCCATGAAACCCTCCAAAACTGAGACGCCTGCACCTTACTCAGGGCTGTAAATGTGGATAGTTATTCAGACTGAGACCGTGAATAATGACGATTCTGAAACAGCATGTATTTTGCAGGTTGCAACTATATGCGCCTTCCAAACTGGAAACAACAATAATTTACCGCTTTTCAAAACACTGTATAATCAGATCGGCTGATCGTTACGACCTGAATGACTGTGAGGAGATAAACGTGGATAAATTGATCGTTGTCGGTCTCGGCGGCGCATTGGGCGCGATCGCGCGGTTCTGGCTGGGCGGGTGGATAAGCTCGAAATTTCCCATGCAGTTCCCGCTCGGCACATTTGTTATCAATGTCACCGGATCTTTTATCATCGGCTTCGTAATAACACTCATGAGCCAGCAACTGACGATTCACCCTTACTGGCGGCTGCTGATCGCGGTCGGTTTTATCGGGGCATACACGACTTTCTCCACCTTTGAATACGAAACGATGAAGCTCCTCGAAGAAGGCAACATTCTAAGTGCGGCGCTCAATGTGGGATTAAGCGTGATCATTGGTTTTATCGCTGTCTGGCTGGGAGTCGTGGCCGCGCGCAAGCTTTATATTCCGCATGAGATCACGCTGAATCTCCAAACTGTGATTGCCAAACTGGGTCGGATGGACTCCGATAACGGAGACAAATGATGGCACACCTGACAACAGACACCGCATCATTCGAATTCATTCCGGCTAAAAAGCTCAAGGTCTACCTGGTTGAAGAGGACATGCATTCCCGCGAGCCGATGTCGCTTGCGATCCTGCATCTCCTCCAGGAAGGAGAAATCGAGAGCGCGACGGTTTTCAAAGCCATCGAAGGTTTCGGCGAGGGGCGAGTCATCCATACTGACAAGACAGAAATCTCGAGCCTCAACCTGCCTGTCACCATCGAAGCCACTGATGTGCCAGAGAAGATCGAGTCAATCATTGAACAAATAGGTGGGTTGATGACCTCCGGCCTGGTCGAAGTCAGCCGGACATTTATTCTGCGTCCACTGTCGAACCGGGAGGACAGACCATCATCGCAGGGAGAACAACCATGCTGAAACAAGGGCCGGCAAAAAAATTGATCGTTTACGTCAGCGAGCAGGCACGCTGGCAGAATGAACCTGTCTATGAAGCCGTACTCCGTTTTCTTTTTAAGCACGGATGTGCCGGCGCGACCGTGACCAGAGCCGTGGCGGGCTTCGGCCCGAAGGGACAATCCCGCAGATCCAAACTGTTTCAGCTTCGGGAAGATCTGCCCATGCGAATCGAGATGGTCGAATCCGAGCAAAAGATCAACGCCGTGCTGCCCTGGATATACGAGATGCTGCCTGACGGCCTGATTGAACTGCAGGACACCGAGATCATCAAACATTTCGATTCTCGGGCGCAGGGAGAGGAGTCGCACAAGATGGGACATGAGAAACTGGAAGGTAATGCCAAGATGCTTCGCATCTACATCGGCGAAGGTGGGAAGGCGAATGATGGACATCGCTGGGCGACGTTACCGAGGCATTCTCGGTTATGGCGCAAATCAACGAATGCACAAGACGGGTTTTCTTGGGCTTTCGAGCGACATGCCGCTCATGGTCACCGTCGTGGACTCGGAGGAGAAGATAAAAAGCGCCGTCACCGTACTTGATGAAATGGTCGATGAAGGACTGGTCGTGTTGTCCGATGTTGAAGTGATCAAGTACGTTCACACACGCAAGTCGGATCTTTGATCGTGGTTATCGAGCATCGGACAGCAGCGATGTGATCACTTGCGCGCGACATAGAACATGCGGCCGTCGCTCAGGGTGAATCCGAATTCCTTTCTGGCGTCGTAGGTTCTGATCCGGTGAAACCCGGCGGCGCTGAGCGCGCGCAAAACATCTTCAGTTTCGTGGTAACGTTGAAAAAGCGAGACATCCGACCGGCGCCAGCTTCCTGATTCAAGGCGGAACATGGTTAAGTCATATCGCTTGAGCCTCTTGACGGAATCATACACTGCGTTGACGATGCATGCATGATCTTCACCGATCATATTGATCGAATTGCCCTGCGATTCGATCTCCTCTTCGAGATTCAGGTCAAACAGGAAGATGCCTTCATCGGTCAGGACATCGCTGACATTGCAAAAGACGCGCTCGAGTTCAGAGGCCGTCATGAGGTGATTGAGACTGTCGAATGGTGAGATAACGGCATCGAACCGGCCTTCAAGATGAAATGATCGCGCATCGGCTTGAATAAAGCGGACTCCTGGAGCATTTTGCCGGGCGAAATCGAGCATGGCCGCCGATCCATCAAGACCCGTCAACAGATATCCTTTCTCGGCCAGCCCTGCCGAAATCTGTCCGGTGCCACAGCAAAGATCGAGTATTCTCGCTCTGTCGCGCAGATGCGGAAGAAGTATGATGTTGAAAATCGCCAGCGCCGGTCGTGCGAATTCTCCGCCCCAGTATTTGTTGTAAAACCAGGCAAACTGGTCATAATCAGTATAGGTTTCTTCGAACATGTCTGATCAAGTGTACAGGCGGCGTAATTTCGGGGCAATGCCCGCCTCGCGGATAATCGCACACCTGTCTGAAAAATTATCCGAATCAGGAGTCAGCGATGAAACTGCAGGACAAGGTAGCAGTCGTCACCGGCGGAGCGCACGGAATCGGACGCGCGTTGAGCGAAAGGTTCGCAACCGAAGGCGCTCGAGGCGTGGTAGTTGCGGATATCGACATCGACCGTGCGCAGGAGATTGCCAAAAAAATCAACGGTCTCGCGGTTCGAACAGACGTCGGCAAAGAGACCGACATCGTCAAATTACGTGACACTGCACTCGATGCCTATGGTCAAATCGATCTCTTCTGCTCAAACGCGGGCATCGGCGGCATCCCGGGCGGAGAGGATGTTCCAAACGATGCATGGCAGCAGATCTGGGAGATCAACGTCATGGCGCACATCTTCGCCGCCAGGGCTGTGGTCCCGCACATGCTCGAACGCGGAGAAGGCTATCTGCTCAATACCGCATCCGCGGCCGGTCTGCTCACCCAGATCGGATCGGCGCCGTATTCGGTGACCAAGCATGCCGCTGTCTCATTTGCCGAGTGGCTCTCGATCACATACGGTGACAAGGGCATCCGCGTGTCATGCCTCTGCCCACAGGGTGTGCGAACAAGGATGCTCGAAGAGGCCGCCGAAAACGGACCGAGCGCCTTCCTGCTCGAAAACGCAATCGCCGCCGATGATGTGGCCGAAGCGGTCATCCGCGGGCTCGAGGCGGAGAAGTTCCTCATCCTTCCCCACCCCGAGGTTGGCACATATTTTCAATACAAGGCCAATGATTACGACCGCTGGCTGCGCGGTATGCGCCGCCTCCAGGAGAGAATTTCGGTTCCAGGGCAGTAGGCAGCAGGCAGTTGGCAGTTGAGATTTGACATCATCTGATAGAAGCTCTTCAAATGCGGTCCCTACTGCCGACTGCGTACTGCCCACTTCCTACTGCCTGCTGCCTACTGCCTACTGAATACTCTGTAAACTAAATTTTCGGGCATTTAAATTCGGAAGAAATTAATCGCAAAGACCGCAAAGGGGCAAAGAAGTAATCGCAGAGGCCGCAAAGGAGCAAAGATTTGTTGGTGATATGAATATCCGGATTATTGCCCACTGGATATAATAATTCGAACACTGATCTTCCCTGTATATCTTTGCCCCTTTGCGGCCTTTGCGATTAACTTCTTTGCGCTTCTTTGCGGCCTTTGCGATTAACTTTTTTCCAGTCTTGAATACAAGAAAATTTAGTTTCCAGAGTACTGAATACCATATGAGCAAACTAACTTTTGTCCGGCACGGGCAGGCCCGTGCTTTCGAAAAAGACAGCGACCGTTTGACCGAAACCGGCGAGGCGCAGGCTCGTGCATTGGGGCGATATTGGCTGCAACAGGAGCTCCGTTTCGATGAGGTATATGCGGGGACTCTGGTTCGTCAGCGAAGAACGGCTGAAATAGTCGAAAGTTGTTATAAAGAGGCGGGCGCGGCCTGGCCTGGCATCGAATCCTCGAAGGATTTCAATGAATACGATGCGCCTGGACTGATGACAGTCCTCTCATCCGAGCTGGCCCGGCGCGATGACCGGTTTCGCAGACTTGTCGAGGATTTCGAGAACAACCGCCATGCGCCTGACAGGAACCGTTATTTTCAGTACATGTTTGAAGTACTGATGAACGTCTGGCAGAACGGGGAGATTGAACTTGAAGGAGTCGAATCGTGGGGCCGTTTTCGGCAGCGCGTTTCAGGCGCCGTCTCTCGCATTGTCAATGCTGAGGGAGGCGGCCGGCGAATCGCCGTCTTCACATCAGGCGGAGTCATCGGCCTGACCGTGCAGCGCGTGCTCGATGCGCCGGACTCGAAAGCCCTCGAAATCAACTGGCGCGTTCGGAACGGCTCGTTGACCGATATACTCTTTGGTCGTGGACGCCTCTCCCTCGATTCATTCAATTGCACAACCCACCTCGAACCCGAAGGTTTGATCACATATCGCTGATCCATTAAATCTCGCTAAACCGGATTTTTTGTGGAACGAATGAATCGCTTTAAGTCCATTATCGACCGGAACCAAAACCCGCCGGCTGGTTAAAACCGAATAATGCCGGAAGACGTGCAGCGAGAGGCTGAAATGGCTATAATAGTCGGCGTCAAACCTTTAAAGATGAGAAAGGTCATTATGGTCGGCTCAAACAAATCAAAGACAACGAATTACGGTATCGGAGATGAAGTTTCATACGTTTTCGGTTCCGGGATCGTCTATGGAGAGATCGTCCGCCTGCTGGAAGGCGGCGGCGCAGTCGAAATTCAGTTCGAAGACGGGCGAAAAGAGATCAAAAAGTCCCGCGATGGTGCTTTGCGGCTGTTGCGACGTGCAACCGGCGCAAGTGAAGCCGAAGAAGAACGTTCAGATCGTAGTCGCGTTCGCGATTATGAGATCGACGAAGTTCGACGCAGCGATCAGCGCAGACGCTGAAATACGGCAGTGTAAATTTTGGAGGTAATCATGAGGAAGCTTCTCTTTCTGACGTCCATTATCGGAGGACTGGTTTTCATGAGCGCTCCGGCGCTGGCTCAGACGCAGGATGAAGATGCGGTAGCCAAAAACGGAAACATCATCGTGGCACAGGGATCGTCTGCGCGTCTGTCGCTGCAAACTCAGCTAAGTTCAAAGATCAATGAAGTAGGAGATGAGGTCACCGCCGTACTATACGAAGCTGTGCGAGGGAGCGACGGCCGGATCGCCATTCCGCGCGGGACCGAATTCATCGGCCGTGTGACTCAGGTTCAGGCCGCCAAGCGCCCGCAAAAAGAGGCGACCATGACCATCGTCTTCGAAACCATGCGCATGTCATTCGGGACAGAGAAGATCTCGACCGTCGTGACGGCCATCGACGATTACGGCAACGATGAGAAGATGAGAGCAAAAGATGACGAAGGCAAGGTCGGAGCAGGTCGCAACGGCGGGCGGACGGCCCGCAACGCCGGCCTGGGCGGCGGTCTCGGCGGGCTCGGTGGAATGATTATCGGTGCAGCGGGCGGCGGTCTCGGCGGTGTCGCCGGCGCCATCGGCGGAGGCGTCGCAGGCGGAGTCCTGATGACCAAGGGCAACGATATCAAACTGCAATCCGGCACCATCCTTCGCATCCGCTTCGAACGCGAAGTCAAAGTCCCTGCATTTTAAAATCATCCACGAAGTTAAACATGAGCCTACGACACTTCATCGAATATGAAAAAGTCCCATATTATCTCTGTGATCTCTGTGGCTCAGTGGTGAGATTAAACCACTGAGCCACAGAGATCACAGAGATAATACAGACCATTTTCAGAGCAGGTCACGAAAGAGAAACAACGGTATAAGATAAACCGGCCTATTCGAGAATCCTTTGTGACTTCTTTGTGAGCTTAGTGGATGGAAAAAATCTTCTACCACTCGGTTCCCTGCTCCAGAATCAGACCGACATCCTGCGACAATTCACTTTCATGCCAGAGTCTGAGAGTCGTCTCACCCGGATCGAGCCCGGCTGGAACGGGAACGTTGATCTGCGTCAGTCCGGAGTGTTTTGGATCACCCGACGGTCCGAGATAGATCGGATGGACACCGTATCCGCCAATCTCGACGCGCAATTCCCAGCGGCGGGCCGATGGCGTCAGCCCTTCGACCAGAATTGCGACGAAGGCGTGCCGCCCATGGTTCGGATAGAATTTGCCGATCGTGACAGCATTGAAGATCTGCCTGATACGCAAAGTCGATGAGACATGCAACGGCTTGTCGTCCCATTTTCGATAAGCACGGATTGTTGCCCTGGTCGGTTCACGGCGCAATAGTTCGACCCGTGCGAAGCCGGCCGTACGCGTCATCTGCGTCAGACACTCGATGTTCGGCCCCCACCAGTTGTCGTACTGACCTCCGAGCTGGTCGAATTCATAAAACTCCATGACCGGATGATCGGTTGGAAAAACGCTGTCGATGACGTGAGTTTCGATGATCGCTGTGTCGCGAGTCATCTCGCAGATTCGCTCAAGCGCCAGTAACGGGTGGCGCAGGTGATAAAGAACCCCCAAAAAAAGGACGATATCGAATGCGCCCATAACTTCGCGCGACAGTTCGTAAACGCTCATCTCGTGAAATTCAGCCGACGATCCGAGTGCCTCTTTTGCGAGAAGGAAATTCTCGGGACGCCAGCAATCGACCGAAACTACTGAGGCTCCGCGCTTTTCACTTTCGAAACTGTAAAATCCGTCCCAGCAACCGACATCGAGCACCCGCCTGCCGCGCAGGTCTGATTCAAGCCCAAAGCGCGCATAATTGCCACGCAGTTCGTCGATCGAGTGGACGCCGGGCGTGATTTGACCGGCTCCGAGGTCGATGCTGTGCCACCATGAACCGCCAAGCAGCTTTTCGCGCTGCTCGGCGGCTATCTGATCTATGTCTTTTCTGATATCTTCGATGCTCATTGGAATTGAAATTAGTGAACCATAAAGGTAAGCTTTCAATCTATGCGAATTGCGCTTGACGCTATCCCATTGGTCGCCGCCAAGACCGGGATCGGGCATTATACGGATGCGCTGGCCGAATGGCTGGCGCGGGTTCACACCGATCATCAGTACGAACTCATCTCGCCCTTTGACTTCGAATTCGATCCCTGTCATGGCACGCCGGCGAACCTGAGCAAGAAATATATTCCCGTGAGGTCCATCTTTCGAAAATGGTGGCTCATCGGATTGCCGTCTTTTCTACAGATCTCGCCGGTGGATCTATTCCATGGGACGAACTATTGCGTTCCGGTCTTCGCTCCGTGCCCGACGATTGTCACGGTACACGATATGTCGCTGCTAGCACAATCCGGGACGCATGAATCCGAGAACGTGCGACGCGGCAAACGACGGTTGCCAATCATGATCCGGCGCGCGAAGATGATAATCGCGCCGAGCGAATGGACGAAACATGAGATCATCCGGCATCTCGGTACGAAGCCGGAAAAGATCAGGGTTATCCCTGAAGCGGCTCGGGATAAGATGAAACCGCTGCTCCCTGAGGAGCAAACCGCCGTCCTTGATAAACATGGGATTCGCACGCCGTATCTTCTATTTGTCGGGACGATCGAACCGCGTAAAAATCTGGTGACGCTGGTCAGAGCCTATCATGAACTGCTGCGTGAGACGCCACATCAGCCCCAACTGGTCATGTGCGGTGGTCGCGGCTGGCTGGAGGATGATGTTTTCAGGCTCGTCGAGGAATTGAAGCTTCAGGATCAGGTGCGATTTACCGGTTATGTCGATGACGCCGATTTACCGGCTCTCTACTCCGGAGCCGAGGCTTTCGTCTATCCGTCGATCTATGAGGGATTCGGGCTGCCGCCGCTCGAAGCGATGGCGTGCGGAACTCCGGTCATCACCAGCAACGTATCGAGCCTGCCGGAGGTTGTCGGCGAAGCCGGACTTCTTCACGATCCGCAGGACTACCGCGCTTTGACGCGTCATTTCGTGACTCTGCTGGGCGATCGGGCCGCTTCCGACAAGCTTCAGCGGGCGGGACTCGCCCAGGCCTCGATCTTCTCGTGGGAACGTGCGGCCAGAGAGACCCAGTCACTCTATGACGAGGTCTTCGAAAAGTCGAAAAAACTATGAGCCGAATCAAATCAGTCGCGCGAAATCTGAATCTGATACTCACGCGTGAGATCTCAGAGCTGCTGGGTGTCGTTGAAGGCCGCCTGAACGAACGCGCCGACGCCTATGAAAAAACGCTTGACCAGCGATTCGAGGAGCGCGTCGGAACGATCGAACGGAATTTTGATGAGCGATCCTCATCTCTTGAAACCCGTCTTGATGAACGAACCGCCGCCATCGAACAGCGGATCGACCAGCGCACCACTGAGATCGCCGAGACAACCGCCGGAAATTTCGATGCGCGGCTGAAGGTAGCCGAGACCAATTTCGACGCCAGACTCGAATCGGTCGACAGGACGTTCACGGAAAGGGCCGGGAATTACGAATCGGCTCTCGACGCACGAATTGAAGAAAGACTGCAAACGATCGAAACGCGGACCGAGGATCGACAAAACAGCGCCGAATCCCGGCTTGAGGCCCAGTTCGCTGAACGGTCACGCGCCGTCGACGGCCGCCTTGACGATCGCCTGTCCCGGATCGAACACCATATCGACGAGCGGTTCGGTCAGATCGAACGCCGCTCTGACGAACGGATCGAAAACCACGAACGCCGCACCGATCAAAGCCTCGAACGCAATCGTGTCGATATCCTGGACCGAACCGACATCATGCTTCAGATACTCGAACAGCGCCTTGACAAGCATCGCCGGGAGGTGGCGCTGCTGCACGAACAGATTTTGCAGATCAAGGGCGGCTCCGGCAGGACAGCAAAAAAATCATCTGCCGCCAAAGATAAGTCCGAGGCTGATGAAGACCTGCCTGAGCCGGCTCAGGTCTTTCGGCAATCGCCCGAACAACAGATCACATCTTTTCGCAAACTCGCCCGGAACCGCGGCGCCATCGCCTCCGCCAGAATACAAAATGGCGATTCAACGATCTACCAGAGGATACTCGACTGGAAGACAGTCTCTTCCGAGGGGCTGAACAACTTTTCGACTGACGAACAGGAAGTCGTCGATTACATTTTGAGTTTTATCAGCGATCAGGCTGAGAAACACTACGTCATGCAGCATATGCGGCGCTTTCTGGCCACGCTGCAGCGCATCCCTCCACCGCAGCGATCGACCGACAGGCTGCTTGAACTCGGAAGCCTGTTGCACCTTGCACCGGCAATCAGAAAATTCACCGGATACAATGAAATCTGCGGCGCCGATCTGTGGCAGACCGAGGAGCAGACCATCAACGAAACTCTGAAACAGGTGAACGGGAATGAATCGCATTCGATTGAACTTAGAAACTACAACGTAGAGCGCGACCTTTTCCCATACCCTGACGGCCACTTTCGTGTGGTCCTGTGGTGTGAACTGATCGAGCATCTGCAGACGGATCCGATGCACATGCTCTGGGAATGCAATCGCGTCCTGGCGGATGACGGTTACCTGCTGCTGACGACGCCCAACATCACTTCATGCCGGTCGATCGAAGGGGTGCTCATCGGCTGCACTCCATACCTGCTGTCGCAATACAACCGCGAGACACCGATCGACCAGCACAACCGGGAATACGCGCCTTTTGAGATCGGCATCGCGCTGGCTGCAGCAGGATTCACCGTAGCCCAGCTCGAGACCGACGATGTCTGGCTGAGATCGAATCCGACAATTATGACACTGCTTGAAGAGCTGAACCTGCCGACCGACATGCGCGGCGACAACATCTTTGCTCTCGCCCGCAAGACAGGCGCGCCGACAGAACGCTATCCGAAGGAGCTCTATATTGACTGACCCGGTCAAGGCCCGGCAGATTTCCGGGAACGAGTCCTTGCAGGAAACTCCGGGCGCTCCGTTGCTGATCGTTGTTCCCGAAGAAGCCGAAGGACAGCGTATCGATTCATTCCTCGCCGCGCAATTCGACGATATAAGCCGGTCGCAGATTCGCCGTGCAATCGAACGCGGAGACGTTTTGGTCGATGATCAGGTGATCAAACCATCGTTCAGCCTGCGAGCCGGCCAGCAGATTCAATTCGAACCGCCGGAGTCACTGCCGATCGAGGCCGTCCCCGAAGACATCCCGCTCGATATTGTTTATGAAGACGGCGAGATCATCGTCATCAACAAGCCCGCAGGTATGGTCACGCATCCGGGCGCCGGAGTCCGGTCCGGGACGCTTGCCAATGCGCTCGTTCACCATCTCTCGCAACAGGCGATGCAAATGCCGAAACGCGGCGGATCATCGCGACCCGGCATCGTTCACCGGCTGGACGTCGGGACTTCAGGCCTGATCGTAGTCGCCAAAACCGATCGGGCGCATCTGTCGCTGGCCGAACAGTTCGAGTCGCGGACCATCTTTAAAAGTTATATCGCTCTGGTCTATGGAGCAGTGAAGGAAGATACAGGAAGGATCGAAGCTTCAATCGGTCGCGACCCGCGCAACCGCGTCAAAATGAGCGTCCGTCCGGAAGGCGATGGACGACCGGCACTGACGATATTCAGGATTTCAGAACGCTTCGCCGATTTCACCTTGCTTGATATCGAGATCAAGACCGGGCGAACCCACCAGATCCGCGTCCATCTGGCCCACTTCAGGCATCCCGTCGTGGCCGATATCACCTACGAAGGCGGTCGCATCAATATGGTCAAAAACAGAAGTCTTCGTACAGCGATCGAGGCTCTGGGGCGGCCATTCCTGCATGCTGCGCGTTTGCGGCTGCGTCATCCGGCGACCGGAGAAGTGATGGATTTTTCCGTTCCACTGCCCGTTGAGCTGCAATCGATTCTGGCTTTGCTTCGTACCGCCACGCAGTAATCAGACAGTTATTATCTCGGTCACCGGCATACCCCGTCGGTTCGCCTCTTCACGAAAGTGCCCGGTCACGTCAGCGGCGCCTCTCGATTCGCCATTCCATACGACAAGTGCAGCGGTTTCAGTTTTCAGTTCCGCGCCCAGTTCTACGGCCTGATTCAGTATGTCGTTGTTTGTCGCAAAGTAAGTCTCATCATTATCCTGGTCATGGTGGTATTCGATCAGATCACCCAATGCATCGACCTCTGCAACAATTCGATCATATCGATCACCCCAATCACCGGGCCGGTCGATAACCGAGGATGTTTTGAATGCCATCCTGTCGTATGGCAGAACGATGCGGCGACGCAGTCCGAGCAGTGCTGCCTGCTCGAGCGCAATGATGTCGGCTCCACAAGCAGCGGCGCAGACCAGGGTCTTCGCCCCCGATGTGACAAGGAATGAAGCTATCTCGTCTCTCACTCGATCGAGGTTCTTTTCCGGAAATCGTTCTACTGCGGCGTTTGGCGCATCAACACGCCGTCCGGCCAATGCTATGATCATTGATTAATCCTTTTTGTAACTGGTTATACAGTACTGATTGTTCGATCCAATATCAGTCCAGCAATCAACTTTTTTATACTTTATACTTTATACTTTCTACTTTCTACTTGTCACCGTGAACATTATGAGATTTCGAATTACATCGACGCTGATACTGATCTGCATTCTGGTGAAAGCCGTTACAGGACAGGCCCCTGACCGCGCCCGGCTCGAAGCACTGGCTCAAGGATACTCGAAACAGTCTTTCGAGATTCTCCGCGACATTCTAAGCATCCCGAACGATGCGCATTTTCCCGAGCATGTACGGATGAACGTCGAATGGATAGAGCGGGCGTTTAAAGGGCGAGGGTTCACAACAAAACGGATCGAGACAGGCGGTCCGCCGCTGGTGCTGGCCGAGCGAAAGGCTCGAGGGAACGCGAAACGAACGGTTCTGATCTACCTTCAAATCGACGGCCAGCCGGTCGACAAGTCAAAGTGGTTTCAGGCGGACCCGTACAAGCCTGTGCTTAAGCAAAATCGGAATGGTGTCTGGTCCGAGATCCCCTGGGAAAGACTTCTGGGGCCAGTTGATCCGGAATGGCGCGTCTTCGCCCGGTCGGCATCGGATGCCAAGGGGCCGGTGGCGATGTTTCTCTCCGCGCTCGATATCGCCAGACAGGAAGGGCTGGATCAGAGCCACAACCTGAAGGTGATCATGGATTTCGAAGAGGAGATGGGATCACCGCATCTGCCCGCGGCAGTTGAGCGAAACAAACAGGCACTGGCCGCGGACATGCTCCTGATTTATGACGGTCCGCGTCATACCAGCAATCGTCCAACGCTGGATTTCGGAGCCCGCGGCATTGCCGATGTCACGCTCAAGGTTTTCGGGCCTCGCGTTCCGCAACACAGCGGTCATTACGGCAACTATGTTCCCAATCCGGCGCTTCGCCTGGCGCAGATCCTGGCGTCGATGAAAGATGCCGATGGCCGCGTGACAATCCCTGGATTCTATGACGGCGTGAAAATCGATGATCAAACCCGCTCCATTCTGGCTCAAACTCCAAATGACGAAACAGCGATCAGGAAAAAGCTGGGAATAACCGGGAGCGACAGTGTCGGCTCGACGCTCGAAGAAGCTATCCAGTTCCCTTCTCTCAACATTCGCGGGATATCGTCAGGATGGGTGGGCGACCAGGTCAGGACGATTATTCCAGACAGTGCGACCGCCGAGATCGACGTTCGGCTGGTTCCAGAATCCGACCCCGAACGACTGATCTCACTTATTCGCAGGCATATTGAATCACAAGGCTATCACCTGATCGATAAACGTGATCCGACCGAAGAGGAGCGCGCGAAATATCCGCGCATCGCTTCGTTCGACTATGGCATATCGTACGGAGCATTCCGTACCCCGTATGACTCAGAGGTCGGCCAGTGGCTCAGTCGCGCCATGATTCGCACATTCGGCGAACCGCCGGTCCGCATTCGCATGGGCGGCGGTTCCATTCCCATCTCGCCTTTCGTCATCAAACTCGGTGTTCCGGCCGTCGCGGTCCCAACCGTTAATATCGACAATAACCAGCACAGCCCGAACGAAAATCTGAGAATCGGCAACTTCATCGAAGGCATCAAAACTTTCATCGGGATTCTGACTCAGCCTTTCGACTAAAGGCTATCAATTGTAACCGGCATCGAGTTGTGGTAATTTTACGCCTGTTGCGGGAGTAATTCAGTGGTAGAATGCCAGCTTCCCAAGCTGGACGTCGCGGGTTCGAGTCCCGTCTCCCGCTTAATGAGTAGAAAGTAAAAAGTAGAAAGTAGAAAGTAGAAAGTAAAGATGCTCTTCTTACTTTTTACTTTCTACTTTTTACTTTCTACTTTCAAAGTCCTTTGGCCGCAATATATTTGACCAGATCGCGAACGCGGCAGGAATATCCCCACTCGTTGTCATACCACGAAAGGATCTTGACCATATTTCCACCGATGACCTTGGTGTAATCGGCATCGACGATCGAGGAGTTCGAGTTGCCGCGAAAATCCGTCGAGACCAGCGCGGCTGTCTCGAATGCGAGTATCCCCTTAAGTTCCTCGTTGGCTGCATTCTTCAGTGCGGTGTTGACCTCTTCCACAGTGGTCTCTTTTTCGAGCTCCATGACGACATCGACGAGCGAAACATTCGGAGTGGGAACGCGAACCGAGATGCCGTCGAATTTACCCTTCAGCTCCGGCAGCACAAGAGAAACGGCCTTGGCCGCGCCGGTCGAAGTCGGGATCATCGAAAGAGCAGCGGCTCGGGCGCGGCGCAGATCCTTATGCGGGAAGTCGAGGATGACCTGATCATTGGTGTATGAATGGATCGTGGTCATCTGAGCCTTCTTGATGCCGAATTTGTTGTGAATGACCTTGGCCACTGGCGCCAGGCAGTTGGTCGTGCATGATGCATTCGATATGACGTGATGGGTGGCAGGGTCGTAAACCTTCTCGTTGACTCCCAGCACGATAGTAACGTCCTCGTTCTTGGCCGGCGCAGTGATGATCACCTTCTTGACTGGTCCGCGGAGGTGGGCCTTGGCTTTCTCCTTGTCGGTGAATCTGCCGGTTGCCTCGATGACAATCTCGGCGCCAACCTCCTCCCACGGAATGAGTGCCGGATCCTTTTCGGCAAAGACGCGAAATTCATCATTGTTGACCTTGATCGTAGTGTCGGTATGCGAAATTTCGTGATCCAGGTTGCCGAGGATCGAGTCATATTTCAGTAAGTGGGCCAGCGTTTTTGTGTCGGTCAGATCATTGACCGCAACGAAATCAATATCCTTGTCTCCCAGCGCTGTACGCAAGATGTTGCGCCCGATGCGCCCGAAACCATTAATACCTACTTTGATAGCCATATCGCTTCTCCTGTAAGAAAATAGTTCAAATGGGTGGTTTCCTCAGACATCAGGCGCGGCCTGCGGCCCGGCCTGAAGTGGAGCAAAGTATCCCAGGAGTCCCTTGATGTCAACCGATGTCAACCTGATCCGACGCTGATTCTTGACAATGGTCGGCGGCGGTCGCTATAGTCGAATTTATGTCATATCCTTTGCAGTCGGGGAATAATTCTACGGGAAATAATCGAATGCGAATCAGAAGTACAACCATCCTGGCCGTTCGGCGCGAGGGCAGCGTTGTGATTGCCGGCGACGGGCAGGTGACCATGGGCGACACGATCATGAAGTCGGGCGCGCGCAAGGTTCGCAGACTGTACAATGACAAGGTGCTGGCTGGTTTCGCCGGCGCCACTGCCGATGCGTTCGCCCTCTTTCAACGGTTCGAATCGAAGCTCGAACAGTTTCATGGGCAACTCAACCGTGCAGCCGTGGAGCTGGCCAAGGACTGGCGGACCGACAAGATGATGCGCAATCTCGAGGCGCTGCTGTTGGTGGCGGACGCTCAGGCGACGCTGGTCATTTCAGGCACCGGAGACGTCATCGAGCCGGATGACGGGATTGTGGCGATCGGCTCGGGCGGTCCATACGCGCTGTCGGCGGCGCGAGCCCTGGTCAGAAACACCGATCTGCCGGCTCGCCGCATCGCGGAAGAGTCGATGAAGATTGCAGGTGAGATCTGCATCTACAGTAATCTCAACCTGATCATCGAAGAGATTTGAGGCGCTCCGTAATTTGTTATGGTTATCTATTTATCAGGTGAAATCGAAGAGTCGCTGAATCTGGACGAGCTGACGCCGCGTCAGATCGTGGCTGAACTGGATAAGCACGTGGTCGGTCAGCACGCCGCCAAGCGATCAGTTGCGGTCGCGCTGCGAAACCGTATCCGCCGGCAGAAACTGCCCGCCGAACTGGCGCAGGATGTCATGCCGAAGAACATCATCATGATCGGTTCGACCGGCGTCGGAAAGACCGAGATCGCGCGCCGGCTGGCCAGGTTGTCCGCTTCCCCGTTCCTCAAGGTCGAAGCCAGCAAGTTCACCGAAGTGGGTTATGTCGGTCGTGATGTCGAATCGATGATTCGCGATCTTGTCGAGATCGGGGTCGATATGGTGAGGGCTGAGAAGGTCGATGAGATCGCCGACAAGGCCCAGCAGAATGTCGAGGAGCGGATTCTTGACCTGCTCCTGCCTGCGGGTAAGCACGTCACAGCTTCCGGTGATGCCGATGGCGATCCGACTATCGATCAGATCGAAGACACTCCGTCAGCCGCTCTCGAAACATACAACAGGACGCGGGAAAAGCTTCGACTCCAGTTGCGTGAAGGGCGACTTGACGGCAGGATCGTCGAGATTGAGGTCCGGGAAAAGAGCTTCCCCTCTTTCGAAATCTATACCAACCAGGGCATCGAAGAGATGGACATCAATCTCAAAGACATGATGCCCGGACTCTTCAACGGTCGCACCAAACATCGCAAGATGCGTGTCGACGAGGCGATGGAATATCTGATGCAGGAGGAAGAGCAGAAACTGGTCGATATGGACCAGGTGGCACGCATCGCACTGGAACGAATCGAATCGCACGGCATCATCTTCCTGGACGAGATAGACAAGATCGCGGGCCGTGAAAGCGGGCACGGGCCCGACGTCTCTCGCGAAGGCGTTCAGCGCGACATTCTTCCGATCATTGAAGGCACGACGGTCAATACGAAATACGGGATGGTCAAGACCGATCACATCCTTTTCATCGCCGCCGGGGCATTTCACGTCTCTAAACCATCGGATCTTATCCCGGAACTGCAGGGTCGATTCCCGATCCGCGTTGAACTGCAGCCGCTGACCATCGATGACTTCAAACGGATACTGACCGAGCCCAAGAATGCCTTGCTCAAACAATACGTCGCGCTGATGGAGACGGAAGGGATCACGCTGGAATTCACCGACGACGCAATCGATGAGATGGCCAATTTCGCCTTCAAGGTCAACGAAACGACCGAGGATATCGGCGCGCGGCGATTGCAGACGATCCTCGAGAAAGTGCTCGATGAAATCTCGTTCGAAGGCCCGGACCTGACCGAAAAACATCAAGTCATCAATGCCGAATATGTCAGCAGCATGCTGGCCGAGATCGTCAAGAACGAGGATCTCAGCCGTTATATCCTATAAGAAACCGCGCCAAAATAATCGGACATGCATTGACTGCCGGTTGTCATCATTTCGCATGCTCTTGAATTTCAGGAACAAGGCATATTTCTCCGTTATCCTGCTGATCGTGACAGTCAGCGGTTGCGGCAAGATCGGCGATCCCTTGCCGCCGATTCCCCGCGCTCCGCTGGTCGTGGACGAACTGGCTGTCAATCAGGTCGGCACGCAACTGGTGATCCGGTTTCCGATCATCAGGCCGCAGCGCTCGCAGAAACTTGAACGGATCGATGTTTACAGGCTGATCGAACCGGCCGGCGATCCGATCGGGTTGCCACAGGAGGCTTTCTCGCTCAGATCGACGATCGTCACGTCGATCCCTGTCGACAAAATTCCAGTCAACCGGTCGGTCATCGAATATTCCGATCCTCTCGACCTGAAGGCCGGCCCGGGCGACAGACGTTTCCGTTATGCCGTCCGTTTTGTAACAGCCAACGGCGCGATGGCGGACTTTTCCAACTACGCCGCTATCATCCCGCTCTTCAACCTCGCCCTTGCTCCCACCGAAATACGAACCAGGCAGACTGAAACCGAAATCGAGATATTTTGGGAAGCGCCGAAAGGGAATGAAGACGGAAGCAGCCCGGTCAATCTGGCCGGTTATAACATCTATCGCCGTCTCGCCGGCGACGACGAACCTTTTATCAGGCTAAATCCGCAGCCGTTCAACGAAAATCGATTTTCAGATCGCAACTTCCTGTTCGGCAGTCGATACGAGTATGTCGTGCACGCCATATCGGCAGTGCCGGCAGTAGCGGGAGAGACCGGCACGGTCGAAAGCAACAGGAGCGAGGTTCTGGCCTACACTCCTATCGACAGCTTCCCGCCCGCGTCACCTCTTTCGGTCACCATCGCCTCGATCAATGGGATAGTCAGTATCTTCTGGCCTCTCAATTCCGAGCCTGATGTGGCGGGCTATAATATCTACCGGACAGAGAATGAATCGGCGCCCGACGATCAATGGATGAAACTTACTCCACAACTTCATAAAACCGCATCATTCCAGGACGAACGCGTCCAGGTTGGCAAGCAATACTTTTACCGGATTACCGCAGCCGACGTATACGGCAACGAATCGGCACGTTCGGCGACGGTCTCAGAGGTGGTCGCCCCTTAATTGTCCAGGCTTGACTACCAGTCATATACGAAGATCAATGAAAGGATCTCTCGATGAACAACCACACCAGCTTTTTTGAAAACGTACTGCGTTATGTCGACAGGGCAGCATCCATCACGAAGTATTCGAAGGGCCTGCTGGATCAAATCAAACACTGCAACAGCGTCTACAGCTTCGAGTTCCCGCTGCCGCTCCCTGACGGCAAGGTTGAGGTGATCAAGGCATGGCGAGTCGAACACAGCCATCACAAACTGCCGACGAAAGGCGGCATCCGCTACGCGCCGATCGTTGATGAAGATGAGGTCAAGGCGCTGGCGGCTCTCATGACCTACAAATGCGCGATCGTCGATGTCCCATTTGGCGGAGCCAAGGGCGCCATTCAGATCGATCCAAAAAACTATACGCCCGAACAGATCGAACGAATCACTCGACGATACACTCACGAATTGACCAAGAAGAACTTCATTGGACCTGGCGTTGATGTTCCGGCCCCGGATTACGGGACGGGAGAACGCGAGATGGCGTGGATCGCCGATACCTATTCAGCCATGAATCCGGGAGTCATCGATTCGATCGCATGTGTGACAGGAAAGCCGATCTCTCAGGGAGGTATTCGCGGACGACGCGAAGCGACCGGACGCGGGGTCTTTTATGCGCTCCGCGAAGCCTGCATGGTCGCCGAAGATATGAAGCAACTCGGCCTCGAGCCGGGGATCGCCGGCAAGCGGATCATCGTTCAGGGTTTTGGAAACGTCGGCTATCACGCAGCGAAATTCTGCCAGGAGGAGGGCGACGCCAGAATCATCGCGATTGCCGAATACGATTGCGCGATCATAAAAGAAGAAGGCCTCGATATCGAGAAGGTCGCCAGACATCGCAACGAGAACGGTTCGATCTCGAACTACCCCGGCGCCAGAACCATCACCGACACCATGTCCGCCCTCGAAATGGAATGCGACGTGCTTATCCCCGCGGCGCTCGAAAATCAGATTACCGAGGAGAATGCGAACCGGATCAAGGCCAGGATCATCGTCGAGGGCGCCAACGGCCCTACCACTCCAGCGGCCGAACAGATCCTGCTCGAAAAAAACGTCCTCATCATTCCCGATATCTATGCCAACGCCGGTGGCGTCACCGTCAGCTATTTCGAATGGCTCAAAAACCTCTCCCACGTACGGATCGGTCGCATGGGCAAACGCTATGAACAGTTCGCCGAACTTCGCCAGATGAGGATGATTGAAAACCTGATCGGTAAACAGTTCACAGATGAGGACCTCGCCAAAGTCGGCAGGGGCCCAGACGAACTCGACTTCGTCAATTCAGGGCTCGAGGACACCATGGTCGTAACTTATCAGCGGCTGCATGAACTCAAGCAGACCACTCCGCAGATCACCGACATTCGAATAGCAGCTTTTTATGATGCGATAGTAAAAGTCGCAAGATCCTATGAAGAGCTTGGGATCTTCCCGTAAGAGTAGTTTCCAGTAGAAGTAGTTTCCAGTTTCCAGTAGAAAAAGTTTCCAGTATGTGCAACCTTGCTGGAAACTTCTACCACTGGAAACTGGAAACTTCTTTACTGGAAACTTCTTTACTGGAAACTTCTTTACTGGAAACTACTTCTACTGGAAACTTCTGCTGCTAAAAACTTTCCAGTGCCACCTGTTCATCTTCATAAATTTCAAAGACGGTGAGCAGTTTGGTGATCATGAGCAGATCTTTGATCTTTTTTGGAAGGCTGAGCAGTTTGAGGCGTCCGCCCGTATTTTTGGTGGTGGTGTAGCGTGAGACCAATTCGCCGATGCCGGAACTATCGACGTAAGTGACGCCGCCGAGATTGAGGATAATACGATTACTGCCTTGATCAAGCAAACGACTGACGGAGTCGCGCAATTGCACGCTCCCTTCCCCGATCGTTATTTTACCGATCAGGTCAAGAATGACGACATCGCCGACCCTGCGTTCTCTAATTTCCAACAGCATCGTGTTTGTGATCTCCTTCATCCAGCGGTTTGGGGGCGCGACGTTTTGACATGGTAACCAGCATTCCGCCTTCAGGGTGACGCTCATATTCGACGCTGTCCATAAAGGTACGCATATACAGAATGCCGCGTCCGGCCGGATTCAAAATATTATTGGGATCGAGCGGATCGGGAAGCGATGAGGGATCAAACCCTTCTCCGTAATCGCGGATCGATACGCGCAAAGCATCGGTGCCGATTGTGAAGCGTATATCGACAGTCTTCTGGGTGTCGTATTTGTTGCCATGCTCGACGGCGTTGGCGACCGATTCGCGCACCGCCATATTTATCCAGTAGGCGGCTTCCTCATCGAACCCGACCATACCCGTGATGTTATCAGTCAGAGTCGTGACAAGATCAATAAACTCCAACTGGCTGGCGATGGACAATTCGACCACATTTTCGGCTAGCATCATAAGCCGTGATATCCTTTTTCAGGCGAATTTCAAAACGGCAACCCCAGGATTCCGGCATAAGAGTCCGGTGTAAGATCCCGGCAGTCAAATAGGATCTGCCGAAGATTGCGTCGATCTGGTAAGATGCTCATCGAGTCCTGACGCATTTCCGACTTTCAAGTACTCAACCTGTGTAACACAGCGTAAAAACTGATGTCAAGTTGTGTACTGGTTGAGTTTAGTGCAATTGTAAGCCTCTACGGTGTTCGTGGAGCAAAAGTTTCACCCTATTCTTAAAACAGCGTTAATAATCCAAATATTTTCAATGAATCGCGCCATCATTTCATCCGCTACAAAATTCGAGGGGGACTTCCAGATTCCTGGAGACAAATCGATCTCGCATCGAAGCGCTATGTGTGCGGCAATCGGAGCGGGTCGGTCGAAGATTCGCAACTATTCATCAGCTCGTGATTGCCAGAGCACGCTTGATTGTCTTGAGCTGATGGGCGTAGGGATCACGCGTTCGTCAGAATCGATCATCGTCGAAGGCGTCGGGCTGGAGGGGCTGCGGGCGCCGTTAAAACTGCTCGATGTCGGCAATTCGGGGACGACGATCCGCCTGCTCTCGGGAATTCTGGCTGGGCAAACGTTTACGAGCGTGATAACTGGTGATGAGAGCATCCAGCGACGCCCGATGAAGCGTGTCATCGAGCCTCTTCGTCAGATGGGAGCAAGGATAGAGGCGCGCGACGACAACTATGCCCCGCTCAGGATCACAGGCGGGCACCTCAAAGCGATCGAATACAGGCCGCCGGTGGCGAGCGCACAAGTGAAATCCTGCGCACTGCTGGCCGGTCTGTTCATTGACGGCGTGACGACAGTGATCGAGACTACCCCGACGCGCAATCACACAGAGGTCATGCTGCGTGAGATCGGAGCGAGGATCGAACATGATGGTGAGCGAATCTCTGTGACCGGGAAAATTCCGCTGCACGCGCTTGGAGACTACACAGTAGCCGGCGATCTATCGTCAGCAGCCTTCTTCATAGTGGCGGCGCTGCTCAGCCCCGAGGCGCGTGTGCGGTTGCGCCATATCGGCGTCAATCCTTCGCGAACCGCGCTGCTCGATGTGCTCAGGCAGATCGGTGGGCGGATCGACATCGCATCGCCACGGCTGGCGCACGGCGAACCGGTGGCCGATCTGATCGCCGAATCGTCATCTCTTTCAGGAGACCTCGAACTTTCGGGCGCCGTCATTGCCAACCTGATCGATGAGATTCCGATACTGGCGATCGCGGGTACACAGTTGGCCGGGACGCTCACCATTCGAGATGCCGGCGAACTGCGCGTCAAGGAATCTGATCGAATTCGAGCGATCGTCGACAATCTCAGACGTATGAGGATCGAGGTCGAGGAGTTCGACGACGGTTTCAGGTTAGCTGGGAAACAGCAACTGCACGGAGGTGTGATCGATTCATGCGGAGACCACCGCATAGCCATGGCATTTGCCGTTGCGGGCTTGATCGCTGAGGGAGAGACAATAATCAATGGCGCCGACGCCGCATCGGTCTCACTGCCCGAATTTTATCAGTTGCTCGGCCGCTGCGGCGCAAACATACTGGTCGATGATGTTTCAGAGGAATCGAATGCCGGCTGAGCGAGAGAGAGCCATTTTTCTGATCGGTTTTATGGGCTGCGGAAAATCGACTGTCGGACCTGCGCTCGCATCGCTGCTCGGCCGCAAGTTCATCGATCTGGATCGAAACATAGAAATCCAGGCCGGATGCACGATCAGTGAATTGATCGCACGCGACGGCGAAGAGATTTTTCGTTGTCTTGAAACCGAGGCTCTGCGGACTGTCGCGTGTTCCGATGCCGTCATCGCTCCCGGCGGAGGCGCATTCACGAGAGATGAAAACCGAGAATTGATGGCTCAATCAGGACTGACCGTCTGGCTGGATGCACCGTTTGACCTCTGTTGGCGCAGAATTCGAGAAGATAGCACAATCAGGCCATTGGCGCCGGACGAAGTGACTGCACGAGATCGTCATGAAGCCCGGCTGTTGCTCTACAGTCAGACTGACCTGCGCATTCCAATCGACGAAACGATGTCGCCCGAGTTTATTGCCGAGGCCATCATACACAAACTTTACCACTGATCTCTTCTATGCAGATAGAAAATATTCTGGTGCGCGGAACCAACTGGCTCGGCGATGCGGTCATGACGACGCCGGCCCTGCAGCGATTGAGAAAGTCATTCCCGGAATCGCGCATCACGCTGCTCGTCCCTCCTCGAATAATCGGCCTCTTCGAGGGAGCGTCATATGTTGATGCCTGCCTGGCCTACCGGCGTCGGGAAGAGGGCGTCACAGCCTTTTTCGAGACACGGCAGGCACTCCGATCGACCGGAATCGATCTGGCGGTACTTTTTCAGAACGCATTTGAAGCCGCGCTGCTGGCATGGCTCAGCGGAGCCGGGTTGCGGGTCGGATTCGCAGATCAGTGGCGCGGCCCGTTGCTGACGCACAGGCTCCAACGCGGCCCGCGGCACAAAGACCGCCACCAGATTCTTGATTATCTCGAGATAGTCGCCGAGTGCGAGCGAATCTGTCTGGGGAGCGAATTCAGACCCGCTGTGGAATCGCCAGCGTCACTGATCGAGACTTCAGCCCATCAACGCCAACTTGCTCAGGAGCTTTTTACAGCATACAACATCAAAAAGCATGCGGGCCCGCTGGTCGTAATCAACCCGGGCGCCACCAACAGCCGCGCAAAATGCTGGCCGGCCGACAGGTTCGCAGAGCTTTCAGACCGTCTGATTCGAGATCTCAATGCCAGGATCGTGATGACCGGCGGTCCATCCGAGCTGGATTACGCTGAGCGCGTTATGTGGCGGATGAAGACACCGGGCGCCATCAACCTGGCCGGCAAAACCAGCATGGGCGAACTTATAGGACTTCTCGAATCTGCCGATCTTCTGATCAGCAACGACACCGGGCCGGCTCACATCGCTGCCGCTCTCGGCCGCCCCGTGTTGACCATCTTCGGACCGACCAACGAATTCGAAACAGCGCCGACTGGCCCGCGGGCTGAAATGATTCGAGCTGAAGGCATTGAATGCGCCCGCTGCATGAACCGCGAATGCCCGATCGATCACCGCTGCATGACACGCATCTCAGTCGATGATATATACGCCCGCGTTCTGACTACCCTGAATTTTCAAAACGACGCGCGCTGACGCTTGCGGTTGCGGTGGGCCACTCTCTGCTAGTTGTGCCCTTTGGACAGGCACTGAACCGCAAGCGTCAGCGCGCGGCCCCACTCACCTGCCTGCACTCTTGTCCCGGGCTATTTGTGGAATGAGCAACCTCCATGAGGTAAAATATCAGTGGTAACCCAATGAGAGAAAAGCGCAAAGCGATCTTCATCGACCGTGATGGCACCATCAACGAAGAGGTCGGATACATCACAGACCCATCCCAGGTACGGGTATACGATTTCGCCGTCGATGCCATCAGATCGATAAACGATGCGGGCTTTCTGGCGATTGCCGTCACCAACCAGGCCGGTATCGCCCGTGGAGTCTTTACCGAAGACTTCCTCTCCGAAATCCATCTATTAATTAATGATACTCTGCGCAGCGGTGGCGCCAGGCTGGACGCAATCTATTTCTGCCCACATCATCCGAGAGACGGCAGTCAATCCTACCGGATCGATTGCGACTGCCGTAAACCCCTGCCGGGAATGCTTTTACGCGCGGCCGAGGATTTCAATATCGATCTGGCAGGAAGTTACAATGATAGGAGACCGGTATCGAGACGTAGAAGCGGGTCATCGTGCCGGAGCGCGCTCCGTACTGGTCAGAACGGGTTATGGAGCAGAGGAACTGGCCACGGAATCGACTCTGTGGTTGCGCAAACCGGAACACATAGCATCGAACCTGCTCGAGGCAACAAGGTGGATTTTATCGACATGCGCATTTTGATCGTCAGACTTGGTGCCATCGGCGATGTCGTGCACACGCTGCCGGCGCTGGCGCGGCTGCGGGGCGCGCTGCCGGAGACCCACATCACCTGGGCTGTCGAGCGCGGAGGCGCGGCGAAACTGCTCAAGGGCAATCCTTGTCTCGATGATCTGATCGAAATGGACATGCGCGGGTGGCGAAAAAGATTCGGACAGCCGGCAACATGGAGCGAAATTGCCGCATCGGTTCGCAGGCTGCGCAATGGCAGGTTCGATCTATCGCTCGATTTTCAGGGTCTGTTCAAATCGGCGATGATTCCGTGGCTGGCGGGAGTTCCGCGCAGGATCGGATTCGAGAAGTCGGCTCTGCGCGAGCCGGCAAGTGCTTTCCTGCTGACCGAAGGGGTTGCGGTCGAAGACAACGATCATATCATCAAAAAAAACGTGCAACTTCTGGCCTCGCTCGGCATTCAAACAGATGAGCCGGAAGCTAAGGGATACGAATTCCCGATCGGCATCGATAAGGAGGATCTGGATTTCGCGGGAGAGATTGACAGGCGTTACAACGGTTCATATGCGATCCTGAACCCGGGAGGCGGATGGCCGACGAAGCTATGGGCTCCGCGGGAATTCGCAGAGATCGCCGGCCGGCTGTGGCGAAATTTCGGGATTCATTCGCTGGTCACGTACGGCCCGGGAGAGGAAAATCTGGCGTGGGAGGTCGAATCGCAGGCGCCATCGGCTACAATGATCGATTCGACGCTCAAACAGTTTTTTGCTCTGTCAAAGGGAGCGAAGCTTTTTATCGGCGGAGACACCGGCCCGATGCATCTTGCGGCGGCGGCCGGAGCGCCTGTCGTTGCCATCTTCGGTCCGACAAGCGCCCGCCGCAACGGCCCGTTTCGAGAGGACGACGTCGTGATCGAACGATTCGACCTCGATTGCCGGACAGACTGCTATCGACGCAGTTGCAGTCACACGTCCTGCATGAAGATTCCCGCTGAGACCGTCTGGCAGGGCATAGTCAGAAGGTTGGAGATTGCGAAACAGGTTGAGGAGAAAAGATCGTTTTCGATCGAACAGATATGACTGAGAAGGAATCACATTCTTTGCGATCGATGGTTCAGCGGCTGCGCGTTCCGCTCGGGTTCGTGACTGCGATACTCTTTGTGATCGTCTCGAAACCGACGTGGGGATCAATGGCTTTCGGCGTCCCCATAGCAATTCTGGGTACTCTGGTGCGTGCCTGGGCTTCGGGCCATCTGCGCAAGAATGCCGAGCTGGCAGTTTCTGGTCCCTACGCATTCACGCGCAATCCGCTCTATTTCGGCAGCTTTCTGATGGCCGTGGGCATGGCCATTGCAGGAGGGGCGCTCTGGCTGGGTCTGTGGCTGGTGGGATTCTTCCTTATCATCTACTATCCAGTCATGCAGGCCGAAGCGTCGCACATGCGCGTGCTTTTCGCCCAAAGCTATGATCAATGGGCCGCGACGGTGCCGCTTTTTCTGCCGCGCATCTCGCCCTATCGCGCGGAGACCTCGGAACGAAGCTTTGACAGTCGCCAATATCTGCACCACCGCGAATACAGGGCCTTGTTCGGGTTATCGATCGTCATCGCAATCCTGGTGATCAAGGTGGTTTGGATAAATTGAATATGGAGTGCAGCGGCCCGGCGCCCCTTTGGTATTACCGTATTTGCAATAATTGAAAGTCAGATGAAGGCGGCGCCGGGCCGCCGCGCTCCATTTTTGCTGGTTATTCATGAAACGACTTTTTATCATTTTACTTCTATGCTCAGCGGCGCTGATTGCGCCCGCGGCATTCGATACCAGAGCTGAGATATCGGCGCAGGAACCGGCTCAGAAGCAGGTCGAGCAGAAGCCGGTGTTGCCGCTCATACCGCTGCGGACTGATTTCAGGAATTCGCTTCCGATACCTGTCGGCGAGCGGCTTGAATTCGAGATCAAGTATTCGCGATTCCCGATCTATGCGACAGTCGGAATTGTCACCTTCGAGTATCTCGGTCCATGGAATAACTCAGCGAAGACAGTATCCGGGAACGGACCCGAGCCTCCTATCGAGGGCTGGAACGTCGAGTATCGACCTGGAGCCGACGACAAACTGCTGAGGCTCCGTGCCACGGCTGTATCGAAAGGAATACTGATAGCAATTCTCGGAATCGACGTCAGGGACCGCTTCGAATCGCTGGTCAATGGCGACAATTTTTCGGCCCGCATGAATCTGACCGAGGTCAAGGAAGGCAAAAAGCATACGGTCGAAGCTGTCACTTACGGCGTCAGTGAACCGGTCGTCAGATACAGAACAACAGATCTGGCCAATCCCAATAATCCGCCGAAGATCAAGGAAGTTCCTCATGAAGAAGGCATGATGAGCCTGCTCTCCGCTTTCTACTTCGTCAGATTTCAGAGATACAAAGAAGGACAGATGATCCGTTTCCCCGTCAGTTCGGACGAGAACAATTACGTCTTCGACATAGTCGTCGCACGGAAAGAGAAGCTCAAGACAGACTGCGGAAACGTCAAGACAGTCGTGATTGAACCGAAATTGTTCGGTCCGGGTAAGTTCTTCAACCGACAGGGCGAGATGTCGATGTGGATGACCGATGACAGGCGTCACATGCCGCTGAGACTAGTCGCCAGGACATCAGCCGGAACCATCACGGCCAAGCTGCTCAATTTCAAAAATAACTGCAAGATCGAAGACCCGCAGCCGGACGAGGAGCCGAAAAAATCGGTCAATTAGTTCGTAATATTATTCATCGTAAAAAAGAGGCACCCGAGATGAACGAATATCAGGAGATCCTGGCTGATTCAGCCGATGGAATTGCCTGGATCACATTGAATCGACCGGACAAACGCAATGCGCTGAATGATCAGCTGATCTCAGACCTCAAAATTGCTTTAGGCCGCGCTGAGGCCGACGAGGACGTCCGCGTGGTCGTCATCCGCGGGGCCGGCAAGGATTTCTGTGCCGGAGCCGACCTTTCGCAGCTGCAGAGGCTCTCAGGCGCTACCGTTCTCGACAATCTGGAGGATGCATCAGATTTCGCCGCTCTGATGCTTCAGCTGCGCAAGCTGCGCAAACCCGTCATCGCAGCTGTTCACGGTCGTGCGCTTGCGGGCGGAGCCGGCCTTGCCTCAGCCTGCGATCTTGTCATAGCCGCGAGGTCTGCCAGTTTCTGTTACACGGAAGTCCGCATCGGCTTTGTTCCCGCCATCGTAACGGCCATCGCCCGCCGTAACCTGAGCGAGAAACGAGCCTTCGAGATTCTCTGCACGGGCAAGGCCCTGACTGCTGATGAGGCCGAACGCATCGGTTTCATCAACCGGGTCTGCGATGATGGCTCATTCGAAACCGAGGTCAGGGAATATGCATCAGGCATTGCGAAATTGAGCGGCTCGGCGATCGGCCTGACCAAGTCGCTGCTCTATCAGACCGACTCGATGACCTTTGAACAGGCGATCCGTGCAGGTGTCGAGATGAACGCCATCGCCAGAATGACGCCCGACTGCCAGGCCGGTATCCAAAAATTCCTGAGCAAATCCTGATCATTTATGTCTGCCACTCAAAGCGAGTCACAAACTTCCTCCTCAATTTCATTTCGGACATACGTTACGCTGGTTGGCGTGGCCATGTCGATCTTCATGAGCGCGCTTGAAAATACTGTCGTCGGGACAGCGATGCCGACAGTGGTGGCGAGCCTGGGAGGGATCTCGATTTACAGCTGGGTCTTCGCGGCATATATTCTGGCGGCGACGGTGATGACGCCGATCTGGGGAAAGATGGCGGACCTGATTGGTCGGCGGCCGGCGATCTTCGGCGGGCTGGCGCTTTTTATTCTGGGTTCGGCTCTATCGGGCGCAGCGCAGACGATGCCGCAACTGATTGCCTTTCGAACGATCCAGGGCCTGGGAGCTGCCGCGATCTTTCCGATCGGTATGACGATCGTCGCCGACCTGCTGACGCTTGAACAGCGCACGAAGACCATCGGACTCTTCAGCGGTATGTGGGCGATCGCCAGCCTCGCCGGTCCCCTGGTAGGCGGATACCTGACAGCATACACAGCGCTTTCATGGCGCTGGTGCTTTTACATCATCCTGCCCTTCGGCCTGCTTTCGGCGATTATGATCTGGGCGACTTATAATGAAAAATATGAACGACGGAAAGACACATCACTTGATTACTTCGGGACGATCACTCTCTCATCGGCGCTGATACTCATGCTTCTGCTGGTCGAGCGGGGACCGAATTTCTCATGGACATTCATCATGGGCGGAGCGTTCCTCTGCCTGGCGCTGCTGGTCATCTTCATACGGATCGAAAGATTGCATCCCGACCCGCTGCTGCCGCTCGATCTATTCGGCAACCGCATCGTCGGGATGTCGATCCTGCACGGCTTCTTTGCGATGATGGCGCTCATCGGCACGATGTCATTTCTGCCATTGTTTGTTCAGGGAGTGATGGGAACGAACGCTGCCGAAGCCGGCAAGATTCTGATTCCGTTCATCATTCCGTGGGTCATCAGTTCCATCATCGGCGGGAGACTGATTCTGCGCTTCGGGTATAAACCTGTAGTCATGACGGGCATGGCATCGATGCTTTTTGGAGCGGCGCTGCTTGCAACAGTCTCGGCCGAGACGACGCGGCTGTGGCTATCCTTCCACATCATATTTCTCGGGACCGGCGGAGGTCTGACGATCGCGACACTCATGATCGCGGCTCAGCACGCCGTTGCACGAACGCAGATCGGAATCACGACATCGACTGTACAGTTCTCGCGAAGCATCGGCTCGGCGCTCGGAACTTCAATCATGGGAGCGTTGATGGGGTGGAGGCTGAAAGCTCTGCTGGCATCCGCGCCGGCTGAAATCGCACACATGGCGAGTCAGTCTGAGATAGCGTCAATTGTCAGGCCCGAGACGCGACAAACGCTGTCGCATGCGGCTACCGTTTTTCTGCAGAGATCGCTGGCGGGGTCATTGAGGCTGTCATTCATCTTCGTCTTCGTCGTCGTCATCATCGCGACGATCATCGGATTATTCATCCCCGGCGGAGACGCCCACGCGCTGGCCCACGACGAACACCGGACACAACGGAATGAATGAAGTGGGGGCCCGGCGCCTCAGTTTGCAGTCACTTCCCATGTTGCTACCAAAGCGACGCCGGGCCGCCGCACTCCATATTCGCTTGCTTTATCAGTTAGTCGCTTGTTTTCGCGCGCGGTTCAGAAGGCCATTCGCTTACGCTCGTGGTTCCATGACGCCGTGAACAAGGGCAACTGGAAACTAGAAACTGGAAATTTTAACTCCAAGTCCGGGCGAATCGACAAGACTCAAAATCCCATCCGTGAGCGATGGATTACCTGATCCGATATCACCGACGATATCCAGATGGCCGTCGAGGTCAGCGTACCGGACGTTCTGCAATGCCAGCGCCAGGTGAGTTGCCGCCGCAATCGAAATCAGAGATTCGTCCATACATCCGAACATGACTGAGATGCCGCGAGCTTCGGCAACGGCGTTACAGCGCAGCGCTCCGGTTATACCGCCCGTCTTCATGAGCTTCAGATTGACCAGTGGAGCGGGGCTTTTGAGCAGGTCGCCCGCGCTGAGCACTGATTCGTCAGCCATAATCGGTATCGGCGATCTCGCGCTTAGAAATCGCAATCCGTCAAGGTCTTCAGCTCTCACGGGCTGCTCAATAAATTCGATCGCGCAATCGTTGAGAGAATTGATCACCAGAAGCGCCTGGTCAACGGAATACCCCTGATTGGAGTCGATGCAGAGGCGAGTATCCGGATCGACCGCCGATCGTATCGCCTTCACACGCATGATGTCGCCTTCTGCATCCAGCCCGCATTTGATCTTGAGCCGCTTGAACCCGCGGGATTGAAACTCCTGCGCCCGCGCAACTGAAGGCTCAAGGTCGTCAATGCTCAGGGTGATCGACGTTGAGATTCGGTCCCGGGCATTTCCGAGCATGCGATACAGGGGCAGGCCGGCGGCTTGTCCAAGCAGGTCCCAGAGTGCGATATCGATGGCGGCTACGGCCGTCGGCTGTCCCGGTGCATGCGCACACAGCTCAGGCCAGAGCTTTTCTATCTGCTCGGCATTCCGGCCCAGTAAAAACGGGCCCAGTTCATGGCGCAGTGTCAGTTCGACGCTCTCTGCCGTCTCGCCCGTGACGTGATAATCGGGCGCAGCGTTTCCCCATCCCTTTCGCCCATCCTCGAGTTCGATCGAAACCGCGATATTCGGCGCTACATCGACTGCTTCGTACGCAACGACAGATGGGTTGCTGAGTCGAAAATCCGATCGCCGAATTTCGATTTTAACGATCCGATTCATCAGCTGACCATCCTCCGTCTCAGGTTCCGGAGCGCCAGTTCGGCAGTGACAGCGAAAACGATAATCAGATACAAAAGCTCAAACAGCATCATCCATTCGATCTTACCGATCATCAGCTTGCGCGAGATATCGATGGTGCCTGTCACTGGAACGATCCAGGCCAGGTACTGGACGATCTTCGGCAATTTGTCGAGAGGAAAATAGGCTCCGGATATCCATAAATATGAAAAGACGAAAGCCATGTAAAAATTGTAATAATTGATATCCCGGATTCGCGCCGTCACGAGAAGCGAGAGTGCGGCCACCCAGAGCGCGCCCAGACTCAGCACCAGCGGGATGAGCAAGCCATAGGGCGAGAGCACCGCCCCGAATATCCACAGGATCGCCAGCACGAAGATGCCGTCGAGCAACGCCTTTGTCGCTCCCCATGAAATCTCTGCCAGCGCCAGGCTCTCGACCTCGACCGGCGTGCAAAGCACAGCATCGAAGGTGGATTGATAGACCATTCTGAAATAAGAGCCGTAGGTGCATTCGAACAATGCTCGAAGCAGCGCGGTGAACGCCAGCAGACCGGCGCCGACGAAGGTCAGATACGGAACTCCCATCACCTTGCCGGCAACCAGGGAGCCGACGCCCCAGCCGAACCCGATCACCGTAAAGACCGGCTCGAAGAGCGGCGCAATCATCTCAGTCCGCCAGAGCCGCTTGTAGACATCGTAATTACGCAGCCAGACCCGCGTCACATCGCCGTAATTGATTCGTCCCAGAGATATCATTGTCTGTCCTTCACAATGGGGGGCGGAATAATCCACAAAGTTAAACATGAGCCTTCGGCACTCCACCAAAGATGAAAAAGTCCCGTATTATCTCTGTGATCTCTGTGGCTCAGTGGTTTAATCTCACCACTGAGCCACAGAGATCACAGAGATAATACAGACCATTTTCAGAGCAGGACACGAAGTAAACACAAAGGCAGGATTGCGGGATTCTTCGCGTTAGCTTCGTGTCGTTTGTGGATTATTTTCTCTCACTCAGCCGGCCGGCCAATTAAAAACTCAACTGGCGCAGACCACGCCTCTCCGATACGAACTCGCATCTGAACCCTGCCGAAAAGTCCTGCGGGAAGTTGCGCTGCAATCTCAAGGAGGTCTTTTTCCGGTAATAACCGTCTCGAATCCGGCGTAACGACCTGCGATCCGATTTCAATTGAAATCTCGCGGTTGAGTGACTCCTTTCGCGCTGCCTCGATCAGTAACTGAATCCGCGATTTCGGACCGCTCGATAAGATATCCATCCCGCCGTCAAAGGCATTTGACACTGAGCTGATCCTGGGAATTTCGGCCCCGGCATCTGAAAACATGACCTCGATGGCGGGCGAGACAAACCGATTTCCGGCCTCGACCGAGACCGGATGAAAGCCCGCCGAAACATCGTCAGGTATGCCGATCTCCACCTGCGTGAATTGCGAAAGATCACGACCGAAATAGTTTTCGAGCGTCGAACGAAAATTTCCACCGATCGGTCCGACATAACGAGGTAGGATGCGTTCACCTCCGATCCTGACCGTGACGCTTTCGCAATCGTCCCGATCGTGATCGAGCCCCGTCAGGATCAGCGTCAATGAAGCCTGATCGCCCGTGAGCGGAACGTCCTTCCGTTCGGCATCGTAGGTGTGCCCGAAAAATACTATGGATGGCCTGCGTTCTTCTTCGTCACCGGCCAATGCGAATTGACGCTTTTTGATGGTGGTCCAGCAATACTGCGTATCAGCCCCGAAAATGCTGATCAATTGCGCTGAGCGCTCACGAGCAAACCTGCGAATTGCGGCTTCGGTGTATGCCGCTCCGGTCCAGGTGTCCTTTTCGATCCGCTCGAACTCCAACCGCGAAATTGCATTGGTCTGAAAACGCAGCATTCCGCCGGGCTTCAGAATGCGCCACGCATCACGCAGATTCGAGTCAATAACCTCGACGCTCGGAACGTGCTGAAAAACATAGGCCGAGATGATGAGGTCAAAAGATTCATTCGGAAACTGCTTAAAATCCACCCCTGAAGTCTCGATCAACCGGACGTTTTCAACGCCGGCCAGCCTTTCACCTGCCTGGCGGATCATCTCGCCCGAAACATCGACGCCGGCGACGTGACCAAATATTCCAGCCAGGTGCCTGGTCATACGCCCGGCTCCGCAACCGATTTCAAGCAGGCTCAGAGTGCGAGGATCACGACGGCATGTCAGCAGATCGAGATCGGCCAGCACCAGCCGCTCGACCTCGATCCTGCCTGTCCCGTCGAACTCATCGTCGGATTGCCGGACGCGCAAGGAATTGATGAACCACCGGGCATCCTGACGGGCCCGTTCGTCCCAGTCGCGTTTCATGACATCGGCTATGCGGGCATGATCGGGCCTGTTCATCACGCCAGCCCCTCTTGATCCGTCAACCGCAAAAACACATCCTCCAGATTTGACGGGCGAAGATAAGTCTCATAATCCTCATATTCGCTCATGAGTGGAGCCAGCAGTTCAGCAGTAGGGGCGAAATAGAAATGGGTTGAGCCTCGCCGCTCGGCGATGATCTGAGGAAGCGTCGATTTCAAAGGGCTGCCGTTGCATCCGCGCGCCTCCAGCGCGAAGTGCATGGCATATCTTTCGATCAATTCGCGAGGAGTCCCGCTGACCAGGATTTTCCCCTTGTCGATGATGACCAGCCGATCGCAGAGCTTTTCAGCTTCGTCCATGTAATGAGTCGAGAGCAGGATGGTCAGCCCCTGATCGCGCAGCTGTCGCAGCTTGTCCCAGATCGCCAGCCGGACATGTGGATCGAGTCCTGTCGTCGGCTCGTCCAGAATCAGAATCATCGGATTGTTGATCAGCGCCCGTGCGATCATGAGACGCCGTTTCATTCCGCCTGAGAGCGTCTCGATTCTCGAATCGCGTTTGTCACCCAGATCGACGAACTCGATCAGTTCATCTGCGCGTTCTTCGGCCACACTACGCGGAATCCGGAAATAGCGTGAATAGACCAGCAGATTGTCTCTGACTGTCAGGTCCGGATCGAGATTATTCTCCTGCGGTACGACTCCGACACTCTCTTTGATCTCTCGAGGGTGACTCGTCACGTCAAGGCCGACGACGTCAAGCGCTCCGCCGGTCAGCGGTGACCTGCAGATGATCATTCGCATGATCGTCGACTTCCCTGCCCCGTTCGGACCGAGCATGCCAAATGCCTCGCCGTACCGAACAGTAAAACTGACCCGGTTGACGGCTATCAGATCATCATATTCCTTGATTAAATCTTTGGCCTCGACGGCAAAACCGGATGCCTTCTCTCTTGCACTCATTACCGACGATTATTTCGACTTTCTGTCTGAATTTCCACTCTGCCAATATAAACGCACTGCGTTCCAATCAGGATACTAGACTTTTGCAAAAGATGTGCAAAATTTCAAAAAGGGCAGCTCCATCGCCAGGACAGCCAGGATGGGTTATCTGCTTTCTACTTTTTACTTTCTACTCCTACTTGACAGAGGCTGGATCGGTCTGTAGTATGCATTTTCTCTTAAGCGGATGTGGCGGAACTGGTAGACGCGCAGCGCTCAGGACGCTGTGGAAGCAATTCCGTGGAGGTTCGAGTCCTCTCATCCGCATCAGATAACTTGAAGGGGCGACCTGCCTGGGTCGCCCTTTTTAGTGCGCATAAACATATACCGAAAAAAACAATGTCATCTGAGAACGACGCGCCGGCCAGTCCGCTTCAGACGCGGGTCGATGCGTATGCCGCCTTGCGAGTGCGTGGATTCCAGCTTTTTCTGGCTGGTCATCTGGTGTCGGTCATGGGGATGCAGATGCAGACCGTGGCTGTCGGATGGCAGTTGTACGAAAAGACATCGTCCGCCATGGCGCTTGGACTGGTCGGTCTGGTCCAGGTCGTGCCGATCATCGGTCTGGCCATGCCTGCGGGCCAACTCGCCGATAGATATGACCGTCGGATATTGTTGATGATCGCCACGACTATGGCAGCCATCAGCTCGACTGGCCTCGCGCTGGCATCGATCTTTGACGGCAGCGCCAATCTGATCTACGGATTATTATTTCTGAACGGGGTATCCCGCGCCTTTCAAAGTCCTGCCCGTTCATCGCTCATGCCGCAACTGGTTCCGCTCACTATTTTCAGTAGCGCCGTGCGCTGGTCGGTGAGCGGTTTCGAGCTGAGTTCAATGATTGGACCGGCGCTCGGCGGCGCACTGATAGCGATCTTTCACGGCGCAACTTCCGTCTATTTCCTGGCCGCCTTCGGCAGCGTCTTCTTCCTGTTCATGCTCTGGCTCTTGCCACGCAGGTCCTACCGTGCCGAACCGTCGAAACTGAATGCCGCGATAACGCCTGGCGGGCTCAGAACGATCATAGCCGGGTTCGACTACGTTTGGCGAACGCGCATCCTGCTGGCCGCGATCACGCTGGATATGTTCGCGGTCCTGCTTGGCGGCGCGGTCGCTCTGCTTCCGGTCTATGCGAAAGACATTCTGCAGGTCGGCCCGACCGGACTTGGGTGGATGCAGGCGGCTCCATCATTCGGAGCGGTTACAATGGCAGTCATCACCGCTCACCTGCCGCCGTTCAAACGCGCCGGAAAAGCGCTGCTCTGGTCGGTTGTCGGCTTCGGTATCGCCACAATCATTTTCGGAATCTCGAAAAATTTCTGGCTCTCGCTGGTGATGTTGTTCCTGACCGGAGCATTAGATAACATCAGTGTCGTTGTCCGTCACACCATGGCCACGATTCTGACGCCGGATGAGATGCGCGGCCGCGTTTCGGCAGTCAACGGCATGTTCATCAGCGCTTCGAACGAACTTGGACGCTTCGAATCGGGCACGGTTGCAGCATTTTTCGGTCCCGTCTTTTCCGTCGTCAGCGGCGGAATCGGCACCCTGATAGTCGTGACGACAGTGGCCCTGATGTCCCGGGATCTTCGCAAATACGGTTCTCTGGATGACCACAAAACCGAAGCTTAGAAAGGATTGTAATGCGGATTCATCTTCAATACGGCAGAGACGGGCTCGAGGTCGACATCCCATCGAATAATGTGACGGTGCTGGCGCCGAAATTCATCGAGGGGCTGGCGGAAGAGGCCTCGGCCTTTCGAGATGCGCTGCGCAATCCAATCGAATCGGCGCCGCTTCGCAGCCTGATCGCAGCCGAAGATCGAGTGGCGATAGTCATTCCAGACATCACACGTCCGCTGCCTTCACACCGGCTGCTGCCCTGGCTGCTTGAAGAACTCGATCACGTTCCGGCCGATCAGATAGTCATCGTCAACGGGACCGGATCTCACCGCGTCAACACGCATGAAGAGCTGACAGGCATGGTCGGTACCGGGATTCTGGGCCGTTATCGCGTCATCAACCACAATTCTCACGATCCCGAAACGCTTAAATTCGCGGGCAAGACCCGTGACGGGCGTGACGTTTACTTCAACAAGGAATACGTCGAAGCTGACCGGCGAATCGTACTGGGGTTTATCGAACCACATCTGATGGCGGGCTTTTCGGGAGGTTACAAAGGGATCTTTCCGGCTGTCGCTGATATCAATTCGATCATGCACTATCACCGGTCGGAGGTGGTTGGCAATGACCTGAGCACCTGGGGACGACTGGAAAACAATCCGACGCAGGAACAGGTGCGTTTCAACGGTTCGCTGCTGCCTGTCGATTTCTGCATCAACGTAACGCTCAACCGGCAGCGACAAATCACCGGATTCTTTTGCGGCGATGTGATCGCCGCACATACACGCGGCTGCGAATTTTCGAAATCGACCGTCATGACGCCTTGCCCAACGCCTTTTCCGATTATCGTCACGACCAACAGCGGATACCCTCTGGACCAGAATCTCTACCAGGCGGTCAAGGGGATGTCGGCCGCGGCCCAGGTCATTGCCCGGGATGGGCTGATCATCACGGCGGCGAAATGCAACGATGGATTTCCAGAACACGGCAATTTCAAAAAGCTGCTCTTCGATCATCCGTCCCCGCAGGCACTGCTCGACACGATACTGGCTCCCGGCTTTTCGCTATACGATCAATGGGAGGCCCAGTTGCTGGCCATGATCCAGCTCAAATCCCGCGTCGCCCTGGTGAGCGATATCCCGGAGCAGGATGTCCGCCGCGCATATATCGAACCGGTGGGCGATATCGGCGCACGGATCGCAGAAGAGCTTAACCGAATCGGGCAGGATGCACCAATCGCTGTCATGCCCGAAGGGCCAATGACAATACCCTATATCAGTTTCCAGTAGAGGAAGTTTCCAGTTTCCAGCAATGAGTTTTAGTAGTTGTATATTAAATTTGCAACCATATGATCTGTGTTGTTTTTGAAGTCTGGAAACTCCTACAACTGGAAACTGAAAACTTCTTCTACTGGAAACTATTAACAATGTCACAACAACAATCACTACTGACACAAATCCGCGCCCAATTTCCGGCGCTCGAGAGAACTCATAACGATTATCCCGTGGCCTATTTCGACGGCCCCGGCGGGACACAGGTTCCGCGTGCGGTGGTCGAGGCGATGAACGATTATCTCTACCACCACAACGCGAATACGCATTGGGCCTATCCGACCAGCGCCGAGACCGACAAACTGCTGGCTGAAGCGAGAGAGACATTAGCGGATTTCTTCAACTGCCGGGCCGACGAAGTTTCGTTCGGAGCCAACATGACTACGATCACTTTTCATGTCTCACGAGCGCTCGGCCGGCGGCTCAATCCGGGAGACGAGATCGTCGTGACCGAGCTGGATCATCACGCCAATGTCGATCCGTGGTATGAGATGGCGAAGGAACGGGGACTGACGGTTCGAAAAGTCCGACTGCTGACCGAAACGGGACAGCTCGACTGGGCCGATTTCGAAGCGGCGATCAACAGGAACACCAAAATCGTCGCACTCGGAGCCGCCTCGAACGCTCTGGGCACGATCAATGATATTCAGCGGGCCGCGCGAATGGCTCACGATGCCGGAGCATTGATCTACGTCGACGCAGTGCATTACGCAGCTCACGCGCTGGTCGATGTGCGCGATCTGGAGTGCGATTTCCTCGCCTGCTCAGCATACAAATTTTACGGTCCGCACATCGGCGTGCTCTACGGCAGGCACGAACTGCTTGAATCCCTCGATGTTCCCAAGCTGGCGCCTTCTCCGAATGAAGCTCCCGACCGCCTCGAAACAGGAACGCAAAATCATGAAGGCATAGTCGGCGCGGCTGCGGCAGTCAATTTCCTCGCCTCACTCGGCGAAGGAGCCACGCGAAGGCAGAAACTCCAGAACTCGTTCGCCACACTCCATGCACGCGGGGACGATCTGATCAGGCGGTTGTGGAACGGGTTGCGGGCGATCGATGGAGTGACTGTTTTCGGGCCCGATCCGGACGAGCCGCGAACTCCTACCATCTCGTTTGCGGTCAAGAATATCCCGGCTGAGACCGTGACAGTCGAACTGGTCAAACGCGGAGTCTTCACCTCGCACGGGGATTTTTATGCGATGACTGTGGCTGAAAAACTGGGTAAGGCCGAGCAGGGACTGGTTCGCGCCGGCTGCTCGTGCTATACCAGCGAAGAAGAGGTCGATCGCCTTGTCGAGGGTGTCCGCGAAATCGCTGAGACAAAATAATCGCACCATCCTGCCGGAGCGCGGACGTCCACGTCCGCATGTCTGAGTCGATTGCGTATTAAGGAGATCATGCGGACGTGGACGTCCGCATGTCTGAGTCGATTGCGTTTTAAGGAGATCATGCGGACGTGGACGTCCGCGCTCCGGCGGGACTATTTTTTCTTGCGTTCATCCAGAAGAGACGCGAACGGATTATTGAACGCCTTGGGAGACTGTTGCTGCTGCTTCGGCTTGCGGTCTTTCTCAGCCTTGCGCTGCGGCTGCGGTAATGATCCTTCGTCCCGACGCGGCTGCCTGCTCGCCTCGGCTTCAGGCTTCATCGACAGCGCAATCTGATTCTTCTCTAATATCACATCTATGACGCGAACCTTGACGCGGTCGCCAGGATTGACGACCTCACGCGGATCCTTGATGAATTTATTGCTCAATTGTGAGATGTGAACCAGCCCGTCCTGGTGAACGCCGATGTCGACGAAGGCTCCGAAGTTGGTGACATTGGTCACTATTCCGGGGCAGATCATGCCCGGCTTGAGATCGGCGATCGTCTGAATGTCGTCGCGATATTCAAAGGTCGCGAATTCGTCACGCGGATCGAGCCCGGGTTTTTCCAGCTCCCTGACGATATCTTCAAAGGTGAAGGCTCCTATCTCTTCACGCAGACTGTCGGCCTGTTTGACGAAAGCGACGCCCTCGCCGAGCAGGTCTCCGACGTTCTTACCGATCTGAGCCGCCAGATTTTCAAGCATCGGATAGCGTTCAGGATGGACTCCGGTATTATCCAGCGGATTCACCGAGTTCGGTATGCGCAGAAAACCGGCGGCCTGCTCGAAGGTCTTCTTGCTGAATCGAGGTATTTCCAGCAGCTGATCGCGCGACTTGAAGAGCCCTTTTACGCCTCTGTGTTCAACGATCTTTTTGGCGAGCGCCGGTCCAATCCCTGAGACGTGCGCCAGCAGGTGATATGAAGCAGTATTCAGATTGACGCCGACCGAGTTGACGCACAGATCGACGACCAGATCGAGGCTCTTCTTGAGCGCGGACTGGTTGACATCATGCTGGTACTGGCCGACGCCGATGCTCTTCGGATCGATCTTGACCAGCTCGGCCAGCGGATCCTGCAGCCGGCGCGCGATCGAGATGGCTCCGCGCACCGTCAGATCGAGATCCGGGAACTCCTCGCGCGCCGCTTCGCTGGCGCTGTAGACGCTCGCCCCAGCCTCATTGACCATGATGACTGTCAGATTATGACCGGCGTCCTTGAGCGTCTGCCTGATGAAGGTCTCGGTTTCGCGACCTCCAGTGCCGTTGCCAACCGCGATGGCGCGGATCGCTCCACTCTCAGCCAGCGAGATCAAGACTCTTTTCGACTTCTCCTGATCGCTCTGAGACTGAAGGTAGATGACATGACTGGCGATGAACTTACCTGAATCGTCGACGACGGCCAGCTTGCAGCCGGTGCGAATGCCGGGATCGACTCCGAGCACTGCCTTCGACCCGAGCGGAGCGGCGAGCAGCAGCTTTCTGACATTCTCGGCGAAGACCCTGATCGCCGCTTCGTCGCCGGTATCCTTCAATGACCGGTGGGCCTCTGTCTCGATGCTCGGCTGAACATAGACCCGCAGCGCCATCTTCGCCGCGCGAGTGAGTACGTCAGCGCCAGGTGAATCGGCGACCGTGCAGGCCTCGTTCTCGAACGCTTTGAGCAGAATCTCGTCGAACTCTGTATCCTCCGGCGCAGCTCCCAGCGAAAGCGTCAATTCCTCCTCCATCCAGCCACGCCGCATGGCCATGTATCGATGCGAATTCTGCGGCTGCAGCAGGTTCGAGATCAACTCATGAAATTCGAAGTACTTCTCGAACTTACTGTTCGGTTTGGCCTTCTCGGCTTTCACGGTGGTCACCGCGCCGCGCTCGAACATCATGCGCCGAACCATCTCTCGCAGGTGCGCCGTCTCCGCCAGACGCTCGATCAGTATGTCCTGTGCACCCTGAATTGCAGCGGCTGCGTCGTTGATACCCTTCTCTTCGTTGCGGAATGTCTCTGCCAATAGTTCCAGCGTCTGCCCCGCCTGCGGGGTTTCAATTCCGTGGCCGCAATTCCAGATCCAGCCGGCGAGCGGCTCGAGGCCAGCCTCTTTGGCCAGTGTGGCTTTCGTCTTCCGCTTCTGCTTGTATGGAAGATAGAGATCCTCGAGCTGGTCGAGATTGAAAGTGGCGAGAATCTGGTCCTTCAGCTCGGGCGTCAGTTTGCCCTGCCGCTCGATCTCTTCGACGATAAAGGTCTGTCGCTTGATGATCTCGTTCCATTTCTCATCGGCGTCGATCACCTGCTGGATCGCCACTTCGTCGAGGTTGCCTGTCTGTTCCTTGCGATACCGCGCGATGAACGGCACCGTCCCGCCTTCTGAAACAAGAGCCAGCACGGCGGCGGCGGATCTGACTGGAATTGTCGGATGAAGAGCCTGAAACCACGTCTCGAAATTCACTGCGAAGATACTCCTTAGGGAAACACTTTGTAGGATTGCTGAACGAACGGCGCATAGTGCCACGAAACCGGTGGACTCGCAACCGGAACGCCGGCCGGCATTCTATAATCACTCAAACAGACCCGTCTTCTCCTGCCGCAACTCATTGCTGGCGTGCCATTCAACCCAGCGGACGCGCCCGTCTCGGATCGCATCACGAACCAGACGCTCCCTCCGGCTTAATGCCGACACACCGGTCTTGATCTCGACGAAGACCACATTTCGTATCTGATTCTCTTCCTCTTCATTCAGTCCGTCGAAGATGACGAAATCGACAGGGCTGCCGATGAATCGGACATCCTTCGGGTTGTAATCGAAATTCGGCAGGTAGGGGACCAGGTGCTCTGTCACCTTGCCGAGCGTGACAGCCTGCGAGCGCATGACTGCATCCTGCCGGATCAGCTTCTCCTGTTCGTGCTTCCATTCGATGAGCTGCGAGGTCGCTTCGCGGGCGGCTATATCCCGCTGTTCGCGGCGGATGGTTTCGAGTTCGGACTCGGTCCAGCCCTTGAACATATCGTGGGCCTTAAGCAGAGCCTCTTTCTGTGCCATAGCCAGAATCGCCTCGACCTCACGATCACGCCATTCCTCGAATCGATGCAATACCTTCTCTTGCATCTCCATCTCGGCGCGACGCCGCCAGAGTTCAAAATCCTCCTGCACGATCAGAGGCACCTGGGCCTTGAGCGATGCATAACGATAGATCAGGACAATAATCGCAATGACAGCGATCAGCAGCAGCGACGACAGGATGAAGGGGATGAGTTCCATATTATCTGGTGAGCTTCTTTACTCACCACAGAGGCACAGAGAACACAGAGAAAGCTTCCTTGCTCTCTGTGTTCTCTGTGCCTTGTGGTGAGTAAACCAATTCTATAAAGTCAAATTACCGGCGTTCGATCGTCATGCGCATGCCATGCCGGGGGCGGAGCGTAACGGTCGGTTCAAGTTCGACCGGATGGCCGGAAACCATGCGCATTCTCCACCGCCGGGCCACGGCCGCCAGGACGAGCACGCCCTCCATCCAGGCGAACTGCTCGCCGATACACAGGCGCGGGCCGCCGCCGAACGGGAAATATGAAAACTGCGGCCGCTTCTCCTTCTCAGCCGGCGTCCATCGTTCGGGATCGAATCTGAGCGGATCGGAGAAATAGTTCGGATTGCGGTGCACGATGTACTGGCTCATAAGCAGGATCGATCGAGCCGGAGCGACGTAATCTCCTATTCTATAATCACTGAGCGCCCGGCGACCGATGATCCACGCAGGCGGATAGAGCCGCATTGATTCGGCGAAGACCATTTCAGTGTAACGCAATGCCGGATAGTCTTCGAAGCCTGGGGACCGCCCGCCAAGCACCCGGTCTATCTCTTCGTGAAACTTCGCTTCGACAACCGGATTTTGAGAGAGAAGATACCATGTCCAGGTCAGCGCGTTGGCTGTGGTTTCATGCCCGGCCAGGAAGATCGTCATCGATTCGTCGCGCAGCTGCACATCGGTCATGCCCTTGCCATCGCCCTCGTCGTCACGGGCCTGAATGAGCATCGATAGCAGATCGCCGCGATCGTGTCCGCTCTTCCTCCGCTCGTCGATCATCCGGTAGATCGTCGCATCGAGCCTCTGCCTGGCTTTATTGAAGCGCCGCGTAGCGGGAAGCGGCAGGCGTTCGAGATACTGCGAGAATGGCAGCGTCAGCCGGTTGAAGAGCTTCATCGCATCGCTCAAGGCATCGCCGATCTCGTCGGCTTCACCTCCGACATCGGCATCGAAGAGCGTTTTGCCGGCAATGGCCAGCGTCAACCCTCATCATCTCACGTGAAACATCCAGTTCCTGGCCGTCGTTCCAGTTCTCGCTCATTCGATTGGCATAATCGACCATCGTCGCTGCATATCCGCCGATGCGCTGGCGATGAAATGCCGGCTGCACCAGTCGCCGCTGCCGCAAGTGGAATTCGCCCTCACTGGTCAAAAGGCCTTCTCCAAGCAGCCGCTTGGCCCGCTGCAATCCTTCGCCTTTCATGAAATTCCTGTTGTGGGTGATCAGAATATCGCGGATGTAATCGGGATTGGAGACCAGAAAAACAGGCTGCGGGCCGAGTTTGAAATAAACCACCTCACCGTATCGTTCAGGAAGACTGGTCAAAAATCCCAGCCGGTCCCGTCGAATCGCAAGCAGATTCTCCAACGGGAAACGCTGTCTCGGCCCGGGAGGCAGTTTGGGTGCAGCTATCGGCATGTGACTCCTGATTTCATTTAACAGTAAAATCTCTGCAATCTTTGCAGGCTTTGCGATTAAATTCTAACAGATGCGCGGGAGTTGTTCACCGCTGAACATATCGACGATGCGGGTGGCGCCGATGCGGCTTTTGAGCGTCACCAGCGGCTGCCGGTCGTCAGTCACCGTACCGATGCGGCAGGCGCCGGTTCCATTCAAGTGGGCTGTCAACAAAGCAAGCGCATCATCGGCCTGGGCTTCGGGGACGAAGGCGATGAAGCGCCCTTCATTGGCGAGGTAGAGCGGATCGAAACCGAGGATCTCACAGGCGCCGCGAACATCCTCGCGCACCGGGATCGAATTCTCGAATATATTAATAAGATAGTTTGCGGCTTCGGAGATTTCAACGAGTGCGCTGGCCAGGCCTCCGCGTGTCAGGTCGCGCAGACAGTGGACATCGATTCCGGCATTTATCAGGCCAAGCGCCATCGCCGCCAGCGGAGCACAATCGCTTTCTATCTCGCTCTCGAATGACAGGTTTTCGCGCGTGGCCATGATCGTGATGCCGTGACGCCCGAGATCGCCGCTGAGCAGAATCGCGTCTCCGGGAAGGACGCTTGCAGGAGCGATCGAGAGCGAATGTTCGACTGCGCCGACGCCGGCGGTGTTGATGAAGATGCCATCTCCCTTCCCCTTGTCGACGACCTTGGTATCTCCAGTTACCAGCAGGACTCCTGATTCATCTGCGGCCCTGCGCATCGACTGGACGATCCGCCACAGCGTCTCCATCGGCAACCCTTCTTCGAGGATGAACCCGGCGCTCAGGTAAAGCGGTCGCGCCCCGCACATTGCAAGATCGTTGACGGTCCCGTTGACAGCCAGCGATCCGATATCTCCGCCGGGAAAGAAGAGAGGATTGACGACATAGGAATCGGTTGTGAAGGCCAACCGATTATGAGGCATGTCAAATACCGCACCGTCGTGGCGAACATCGAGCAGTGAATTGTGAAAAGCCGGGCCGATCATCCGCTCGATCAACTGATGCATCAACTTCCCGCCGCCGCCATGCGCGAGCATGACCTGCGGGTATTGCTGAATCGGAATCGGGCACTGAAGCGTCAGGTCATTTACGGAATCCATCTCTCAGGCCTCCCTCGTCGAAACGGAAACAGCAGGAAATCGACGATAGCGGTAATAAGCCGCGCAGGCCCCCTCGTTCGAGACCATCGTCGCTCCGAGCGGATGCTCGGGTGTGCAGATATTCCCGAATGCCGGGCACTCGTTCGGCTTTTTGATTCCCTGCAGCACCAGTCCGCTGATGCAGTCGCTCGATTCCTCTGCTGTATAACCTTCGACTCCGAACCGCATCTCGGCATCGAATTGCCGGTAAGGTTCGCTCAGTGCAAGTCCACTCTGAGGTATCTCACCGACTCCGCGCCACTTACGATGTGTGATCTGAAAGACCTCGCTGATCAGCTTTCGCGCCGGATCGTTCCCTTCCCGACGGACCATTCGCGTGTATTGATTCTCGACCTCGGCGCGCCCTTCCTCCAACTGCCTGATACACATATAAACACCCTGCAGGATATCGAGCGGCTCGAATCCGGTCACAACGATCGGGACCCTGTATTTCACAGCAATCGGCTCATATTCGGTGTAACCCATGACTGTACAGACGTGACCGGCGGCCAGGAACCCCTGAACGCGATTGTGCGTCGATGAGAGAATCGCCTCCATTGCCGGCGGCACCAGCACATGTGAGACGAGCACTGAGAAATTGGTTATACCCTGTTGCGACGCCTGATAAACCGCCATGGCGTTAGCCGGCGCGGTTGTTTCGAAGCCGACAGCGAAAAAAACGACCTGTTTATCAGGGTTTTCGCGCGCGATCTTGAGGCAATCGAGCGGAGAGTAGACTATCCGGACGTCTCCGCCCGCAGCCTTGACCATAAAGAGATCCTTCTCTGAGCCGGGGACGCGCAGCATGTCACCGAAAGAGCAGAAGATGACTCCCGGACGAGAAGCTATAGTGATCGCTTTGTCGATCAACTCGAGCGGAGTGACGCAGACCGGACAGCCGGGTCCGTGGACCAGCGTGATCTCCTTCGGCAGCAGTTCATCGACTCCGAATTTGATGATCGCATGAGTCTGCCCGCCGCAGACCTCCATGAGCGTCCATGGCCGCGTTGTCAATCGCGCGATTGCCTGAGCGTATTGAGAAGCAGCCTGCGGATCGCGATATTCATCGATGTACTTCATGCCGGCTCCCCTTCGATCTCGGACAACTCGTCGATCTGGCGCAGGTACTCGAAGGTCCGTTCAGCCTCCTCCTCATCGACTATGCTGATCGCGAATCCGACGTGGACTACGACATAATCCCCAATTTTGGCTTCAGGAACGTAGCTCAGATTTATCTCCTTGACGATCCCACCGAAATTTACGCGCCCGCTGCGCAGCACGGGATCGATCCCGTCAATGCTCAATATCTTTCCTGGAACCGCAAGACACATTGTAGAGCCCCCTAAGAAGTAGTTTCCAGTTTCAAGTTTCCAGTTTCCGGCATTCTGGTAAGCGCAAGTTTATTCCGATGAGCTAGATTGCGGTTGAAAGCGAAGCGTGGAGAAGCGACTGGAACCTGGAGACTGGAAACTGGAAACTTGATCCGAAGACTGGAAACTTCTTGTTGCCGCTACAGCTTGCCCGAAAGCGATCCCGCCGTCATTCGGAGGAACCCGCTGGTGCCAGTATGGGGTGAAACCGCTTTCTCGCAATCTCACGATAGCCCGTTCAGTCAGATATTTGTTCTGGAAGCAGCCGCCCGAAAGTGCCACGGTCTCAATGCTGACGCGCAAAGCGATTTTCACTATTGCTTCGACCATCGAGTTGTGAAATTTCGCAGCAAGCAGCTCATGAGTGATTCCGGTCCTCACATCATGGATCAGGCCATTGATCATCGGTTCCCAGTCGATAACCATCAGTCCATTTTCTACCATTTCGACAGGGTAGAATTGATCTGTCACACAATCGCCTATCGCGAACTCCAAAGCCATTGCGGCCTGTCCCTCGAATCTGACACGCTGGTGAAGGCCGATGATCGAGGCCGCCGCATCGAATATGCGACCGGCGCTCGAAGTCACCGGCGAGTTAACCTTCTTTTCCAGGATTTGCCTCAATATGCCGAGTTCCCTCGATTTAAACGCCGCAACGGGCATCAGGTCGGACATCTGGAAGAGATCGGCTCCGAAGATTTCGTATAGAATTCCAAGCGCGATGCGACGAGGTTCGCGCACGGCCGCGTCTCCGCCGGGCAGCGAAAATGTGCGAAAGTGTGCAACACGATCGAAGTCGTCATCGTCAAGACGCAGGAACTCGCCACCCCAGATCGTTCCGTCGGGTCCGTAGCCCGTCCCGTCCCATGCGACACCGAGCGCACATCCCAGGACCTCGTTCTCGGCCAGGCATCCCATGACGTGCGCGAAATGATGCTGGACCAGCCTGACATCAGAGAAATTACCCCTCGCGAAGCGCGTTGAGAGGTAATCGGGGTGCATGTCGCAGGCAACCAGTTTTGGCTGCGTATCATACAGGTCCTCAAAAGTCTCGATGACGTGCTGAAACGCCTCGAACGCCTGCGGGGTCTCGAGATCACCGATATGCTGGCTGATAAACACTTCCTGCCCTGTGACCAGGGCAATATTGTTCTTGAGATGCGCCCCTGTCGCCAGCAGCACGGGGTGTTCGTTTGCGGGCTTCAGATGGAGAGGCAGCGGAGCGTATCCGCGTGCGCGGCGGAGAACCATTTCGCGTCCAGCCATAACGCGCGCGATCGAATCATCGACATGGCGGACTATCGCTCGATCATGTACAAGAAACAGATCGGCAATTCCTTTCAGTCGATCCAGGGCTTCAACTTCATCGATGCAGATCGGCTCGTCCGAAATGTTGCCGCTGGTTGCGACGACGGGAAAGCCCAGTTCAGCCATCAAAATGTGATGCAGCGGCATACAGGGCAGCATGACTCCCAGATACGGGTTTCCCGGAGCGATCGCCTCAGAGATCGAACTCCCAGGTTTCCGTTTGAGCAGCACGATCGGCGCTTCCGGCGAAAGGAGCAATCGACGCTCGAAGCTCGACACCTCACAATCCCTCTCGACAGAGCCGATCGAGGGATACAACAACGCGAAGGGTTTCTCCTCACGATGCTTTCGGCGGCGAAGTTCGCCAACGGCTTCATCGTTCCCCGCATCAACCATGAGATGAAATCCGCCCAGCCCCTTGACTGCCACGATCAATCCCTTGCGCAGAGCCCTGACCGAAGCGCTCAGTGCCTCGTCCCGCTCGTCCATGACCCTCCCTGTCCCATCCCAAAGCGCGATCTGCGGTCCGCACTCAGGGCATGCGTTGGGTTGAGCATGAAACCGGCGATCGAGCGGATCGTGGTACTCGCGGTCGCATTTCGTGCACATCGCAAATCGTTTCATGCTGGTCGCCGGCCGGTCATAGGGCAAGTTTTCGATGATTGTGAACCTGGGTCCGCAATTCGTGCAGTTGGTGAAGGGGTATCGATACCGGCGATTGGAAGGACTGAAGACCTCTTGCAGGCAATCGTGGCAGGTGGCGATGTCCGGTAGCACGAAAACCGTCTTCTCTCCGCTGTCGTCGCTCTGCCTGATCTCGAATGAATCAAATCCGACCGGATTCAAAAAGGATGATTCGAGGCTCTGGATCGAAGCTCTGGGAGGCTTTTCCGGATCAATCCTCAGCAGGAAGGATTCCAGGGCTTCACGTGGCCCCTCGACTTCAATATTGACTCCCTGAGGAGAGTTGTTGACCCAGCCTTTTAATTCAAGTTCGGAAGCCAGGCGATAGACGAAGGGGCGAAATCCGACCCCCTGCACCGCTCCGCGAATCGCTGCTCGCAAACGTTGAAGATCGGTTTTCCCCGCTTTTACCTTCTCACTGGCCAGAATCAATGGTTTATCTCCAACACTGGAACGTTAACGCCATGATGCCAGGTCAATTCAGGATTTTCCCACTAAACCTTTCCCGGCGATTTTGGCGTTTAAATGCGTCCTCAACCAGTCGATCCACGCGTCAAAGCCTTCTCCGGTCCGGCAGGAGAGGGGAAAGATCATCGCCTCGGGATTGACCGAGTAAACGTTGCGCCGCAGTTCTTCAAGACTCACACCTGCATACGGGATCAGATCTATCTTGTTGAGCAGGACAACTGATGCCTCATGAAACATAACCGGATACTTCTTCGGCTTTTCGGCCCCCTCGACAACGCTGTAGACCATGACTTTGAGATGCTCCCCGAGATTGAACTCCGCCGGGCAGACCAGATTGCCGACATTCTCGATGAAGAGCAGATCGAGCCCCTTGATATCGAAATTGTGCAGGGCGTTATGGACCATGCGGGCATCGAGGTGGCAGACCGTTCCGGTGGTGATCTGATAGGCGGGTATGCCGAGAGCGCTCATACGGTCGGCATCCATGGTGGTCATCAGATCGCCTTCGATGACTCCGAGTTTGTAGTCGTCTTTGATGCGGGTGATTGTCTGTTCAAGCACGGAAGTCTTGCCAGCTCCCGGCGCCGACATGAGATTGATGACATAGACACCGTATTCGTCGTAAAGCTCACGATTGTGTCCGGCCAGATGATCGTTGGCTTCCATGATGCCGGTTTCAATTGTTACCTGATGCATAAAATTCTCCTGCGCTCGCTGACGCTCGCGGTTCCGTGATGCTTGCGGTTCCGTGGCGCTCGCGGTTCCGTGATGCTCGCCATGGTCTATTCCAGATCCAGATATTCTATCTCCATTTCCCGGCCGGAAGTGATCGAAAGTATGGCGCCGCAATTTGGACAGATCATCGTGAAATCATTGATGGAAATATCAACATCCGAACAGTTCGGACACTCGGCTCGAATCGGAACCGTCTCGATCTCGAGCTCTGCGTTTTCCGCCGGCGTGTTCACTCGCAAAACATCGAACGAAAATTCGAGCGCATCTTTGACCACTCCGCGAAATTCGCCGATCTTCAATTTGATCCTGTTGATCCGTTTCGAGCCATGCTTTCGCGCCTCGCCCTCAGCGATCTCGAGGATGCTCTGCATGATCGCCATTTCGTGCATTACGCGCTCACACCGCCCACTCCGGTTGCCGCCTCTTCCAGCACCATCCGAACGATCCGAGGCACTGCTCGCTCGACCTCGGGCGAGATCCCGATATGCATCTCTCGTGGCGGCGGAATCGAGACGGCGAAAAGGACGACCTGGGGGCGATCGCCGAGCAGGTAAAAAGCATCGAGCAGATCCTTCAGCCCGATGTCATGAGCCGTCAGTGTGCGCGGGTAGTCCTTCGCGTACTGCGGAGTCAGCCGGCGCACAGTTCCCGGCGCGGCTCCGTCAACCGTCGCATCGATCAGAATCACTTTCCTGGCTCGCTGCATCGGGTCGAGCAGCAGAAAACTTCCAGTCCCGCCGTCAAGACATTCCACGCCGCGCGGCAGTTCGACTCCGCTCAGCTTTTCGATGACATGAACGCCGACGCCCTCATCCCCCATCAGCATGTTGCCGATTCCGAGGATGAGGATGCCGGCTGACTCCTGATTAGACATCATCTTTCCGTTCGAACTCCCAACCGCTGATCATGGCCGAAGTCGTACCGCGCCCCTCGACATAATCATGGTAGAAGACGATATAGACATGAAAAATAGTGAATATGATGAATCCCCACATCGCCAGGTGATGCCATTGCCGGACGGCCATGTCACCGCCCATGAGCGGAACCACCCATGTGAAGAGCTTCGGCAGCCACCACGTACTCATGCCGGCATAGAGCGCAAATCCGGTCACAACCTGAAAGATCGAAAGGAGGAACAGCGCAAAATAGCTGAGCGCCGCCAGCGGGTTGTGTCCGCGCCCCATCACACGTGTCAGCCGTAGCTGCAGGATATCAACAGTGACTACTTCAATCAGCTTCCGCCACTGCTCCTTCTTCAGCAGAACGTAGTTGTTCCAGCGCGAGAACCTGTTGCCGACGAAGGCCCAATAGACGCGAAACAGCAGGTTGAAGAAGAAAACGAACGCCGAAGCGAAATGAGTGAAACGAACGATCCCGAACCAGTACTGCTGATAAGGCTCGTTCGCCGAAAATACCGCCTGCGGATTTCCGATGATGTACCCTGTCGGGATCAGCAACACCATGCAGATTGCATTGATCCAGTGATAGTTCCTGACCGGCAGCTGCCAGACATAGACTCGATCATAGGTGTGAATTCGAGGCGATGCGCTGATGTCGACCATGGCTTCTTTGCTCTTCGCCATCATGCACCTCCTTAATTGATTTCAATCCGGTGAATGTGTTGTCCTTCAGGATCGTACAGGTGAACCGCGCAAGCGAGACATGGATCGAACGAATGGATCGTCCGCAGAATCTCGACCGGCTGTTCGCTGTTCGCCACCGGCGTGCCGAGGAGCGATTCCTCGTAGGCCGAGCGCTGCCCCTTGCCGTCACGCGGAGAAGCGTTCCAGGTGCTCGGAACGACAAGCTGGTAGTTGTCGATCTTGCCGTCCCTGATCCTGATCCAGTGGGCCAGCGCGCCGCGCGGAGCCTCGGTCATCCCGACGCCCTCGCATTCTGCGGGCCACGTTGAGGGCTCCCATTTCTCGCGGGTGAATGTCGACACCTGCCCATTCCTGATGTTGGCCAGCAGGTCATCGTAGAAGCCCTTCATCCAGTTGACGACGAGCTTCGTCTCGAGGCCGCGCGCTGCCGTCCGCCCCAAAGTCGAGAAGAGCGCATCGATCGGAACCGCCAGCCTGCCCAGCGCATCGACAACCACATCCTTTACCTCGGTGTTGCCCTTGCCGAAGGCGACCAGCAATCTTGCCAGCGGTCCAACCTCCATCGGGTGGTCCTTCCACCGCGGAGTCTTGAGCCAGGAATACTTCCCTTCGACGTTCAACTGCTCGAAGGGCGGTTTCGGCCCGGTGAAGTTGAACTCAGTCTCGCCCTGCCACGGATGCAACCCCTTCTCATCTCCCGCCTGATACTTGTACCAGGAATGAGAGATGTACTCCTTGATCTCTTCGCCATCACGTCCGTTGACCTCGAAGACCTCGTTCAGGTTTCGATCGAGGATGGCTCCGCGCGGGAATTTATAGGAATCAGGCTGGTTATATCCAACGGTCGGCAGATCGCCATAGGACATGTAATTCCTGAGACCTCCGCCGATAGCTCCCCAGTCCTTGTAAAAACCGGCGATCGCCATGAGATCGGGAATATAGACCTGATTGACGAAGGTCATCGCATCGTTGATCAGCTTGCCGACGTGATTGAGCCGCTCGGTGTTGATGGCGTTGACGTCCTCGAGATTGATCGAACAGGGCACGCCTCCAACGAGATAGTTCGGATGCGGGTTCTTGCCGCCGAAGATCGTATGGATCCTGACGATCTCTTTCTGCCATTCGAGGGCTTCGAGGTAGTGTGCCACCGCCATCAGATTGGCCTCTGGCGGAAGCTTGTAGGCCGGATGCCCCCAATAACCATTGGCGAAGATGCCCAGCTGGCCGCTGTCGACGAAAGTTTTCAATCGCTTTTGCAGATCTGAGAAATATCCGGGCGAACTCTTCGGCCAGTTCGAGATGGACTGGGCCAGAGTCGACGTCGCGGCCGGGTCGGCCTTGAGCGCGCTGACGATATCAACCCAGTCGAGAGCGTGCAGGTGATAGAAATGGACGACGTGGTCCTGCACCATCTGCGCGCAGAACATAAGATTGCGAATCAGTTCGGCATTCTTCGGTACCGAGATCTTCAATGCATCCTCGACACAGCGAACGCTGGCCAGTGCATGAACCGTCGTGCAGACGCCGCAGGCGCGCTCGACGAAGGCCCATGCGTCGCGCGGATCGCGCCCCTTGAGGATCTTCTCGAATCCGCGCACCATCGTCCCTGAACTGTATGCATCTGTGATCCTGCCGCCCTCGATGACGGCCTCGATTCTGAGATGCCCTTCAATGCGGGTAATCGGATCAACAACTACGCGTGCCATTATTGATCACCCCCTTCCTTATTCTGGGGAACTTCGCTGGCCGGGACCTTTGTATCGATGTTGATCAACTTGCGTTTGCGGACATTGGTCAAGACCAGATGCGCGGCAACGCCACCCAGTGCAGCCGCTCCCGCTACCGCTCCGATAGTATCGGCGGTGCTTTCGATTCCGAAGCCAGGGAAGGCCGGCAGGTGCTGGTAGAACGGTCCGTTGTCCCAGAATCCGGCTTCGCTGCATCCGATGCATCCGTGCCCCGATTGAATCGGGTAGCTCACTCCGCCGTTCCATTTAGTCACCGAACAGGCGTTGTAGGTTGTCGGACCGCGACAGCCCATCTTGTAGAGGCAGTAGCCCTGTCGAGCCGCATCGTCGTCCCACGATTCGACGAAGAGCCCGGCATCGTAAAACGGACGCCGGTAACAGGTGTCGTGCACACGTTTTGAATAGAACTCCTTCGGCCGCCCCTGAGAATCGAGCTCGGGCGCGCGTCCGAAGACCAGCAGGTGCGCCACAACCCCCGTCATGACATCCGCGATCGGCGGACACCCCGGAACGTTGATGACAGGCTTGCTGATGATCTTGTGGATCGGCGTCGCATTGGTAGGATTCGGCTTCGCGCTCTGGATGCAGCCGTTCGAGGCGCAGCTTCCCCAGGCGATGACCGCGGCAGCATCCTTCGCCGCTTCACGCAGAATTTCTTCCGACGAACGACCGCCGATCATGCAATAGATCCCGTCGTCCTTCATCGGGACCGAACCCTCGACCAGCAGGATGTACTGCCCCGGATATTTAGTGATTGTGTCATGATAGGATTTTTCAGCCTGATGGCCGGCTGCGGCCTGCAGCGTTTCGGTGTAATCGAGCGAGAGATAATCCAGCAGTATGTCGGCGACTATCGGATGCGAAGATCGTATGAAAGATTCACTGCAACACGTGCATTCCTGAAAATGCAGCCAGACGACCGGAGGCCGCGACTTCGTCTCGAATGCATGCACCACTTTTCCAAGGCCTGATAACTGTATCCCTGAGAGCGTGGCCGCTACCGTGCAGAATTGCAGAAAATCACGTCGCGTATAACCTTTCGCCTGCATCGCCTGCCAGATGGTTGGGCTTCGGCCTGACATAATCGGCTCCTTTCAGCAACTCATCCATGTTTGTTGCGATTCTGTACGCGAAATTTGAATGATCTATATGGTTAACAGCTATGCAAAAAAAAATTTACGTAATGCCAAATGAATAGGGCAATTCACATACCATGAACCTGATCATGACCTTTAAACCAGGGAATTGATCGAAAATCGGTATATTCGGTGTCAGGAATGGGCAGTCATCGAGTGTAAGAGAGCCAAAAATTTCGGGTAAAAAGCTAATCCCGCCTTGAAAAATCCGCAATCACCAGCTGCACTGCGGAATATTTCAAGCCGACTGGGCAATTTTTCCACTTTACGGGTCGATCATTATGACTCAGAATAACCTCGAAAATAATCATGAGTTGCACTAAACCTGTGGGATAACAGACAATATCGGCCATTTCTTAAGACGACAATATTTGAGTCAAGAATAATTTCACGGACAGGCCTTGCATTTCTATTCTGATCGATAATCTTTTTGGACTGTGGGAATACCGGAAATAATCCGGATGGATGAGAGGTTACTGTCATGAAATTATTGCTGATTGCGCCAAGTGGTTTGTGGGTTCAAGGATTCAAGGGGCATAAGCACTTGCATCTCCTCAACATGGCAGTAGTTGCTGCGCTTGCCACTCCGTACTTCAACGAGATCAAGATCATCGAAGAAGTGTTCGAACCACTGGACCTCGACGAGACGGCGGATCTGGTGGGGATCACGATGATGACCTGCCAGGCCGAGCGCGGATATTATCTGGCCGATCACTTTCGCAAACGGGGGATACGGACCATCTGCGGCGGCAGTCATGCGACCTTCATGACGAACGAATGCGCCAAACACTTCGATGCAGTAGTGGTAAATGAAGCTGAATCGGTCTGGGAGGACCTCATGGCCGATTTCCAGGCCGACAGTCTCAAGCCGGTCTACCGCTCCGACAAGCTGATAGACCTCAAAGACCTGCCCATACCACGCAAGGAACTATTCATGAAAAATGGGGCGCACCTCGATGTCATCCAGGCCGGCCGCGGCTGCCCGCTCGGCTGCGAGTTCTGCACGGTCACGCAGATGTATGGCAAGAAGTTCCGGACCCGGCCGGTCGAGCATATCGTCGAGGAGATCAAACGGTTCAATTCCAAACGCCTCTTCTTCGTCGATGACAATATCTTTCTTTCCAAATCCTATGCCTACGAGTTGTGCGAAGCGCTCATTCCCCTGAATGTCCGGTGGGCCGGCCAGGGCTCCCTCGAATTGATCTGTCGCGATGACGATCTGCTCAGGCTGGCGGCCCGTTCCGGCTGCGTCAGCCTGTTCGTGGGCATCGAATCCGTTGAACAGGAGACCCTCAACGCGCATCACAAACAGTTCAACAAAGTTCAGAATTTCAGGGATAACCTGCGCAAGATGAACCGCGCGGGGATTCTGGTAGTCGGATCGTTCATCTTCGGTTTCGAGCAGGATACGCCCGAAAGCTTTGACAAGGTTCTCGACTTCGCGATCGAGAACAACATCTATATGGTCAACTGCGGCATCCTGACGCCATTCCCCGGATCGGTCACTTACGACAAGGCTGTGCAACAGGATAAGATCGTCGATTTTCGCTGGGACCGGTACACTGGAACCAACATGGTTTGGCAGCATCCCGGCATGAGCAAGGCGGAGATCGAAGCGCGCTACGACAGCTTCCGCCGCAATTTCTACTCATGGTCATCGATCGCCAGGCGCTTCTGGGCGAACCGATCTCACCCATTCTACTTCCTGGGCATGAATCTGCACCTCAGGCGACTCTACCATGGCAGCCCAATCCGATGAAAAGTCATGTAGTTGGCGTCGTGCTGGTTATGAGCGACTCCGCCGGTTTCGTCGTAGGCTGTTCGGACTACGGCGATGATGTCGTTGCCGTCGAAGAGCCAGTCGGCGTATTGAAAACCGTGATTGGCGGTATCGGGATGAGAGAGCAGGATCGAGCGGACCTCCCAGGTTCTCAAATCGCGGGAGGAGATCAGCGCGAGCGTGTTGCGGACGCGTTCGGGATTGGCGCTGCGGTGTTCTTCGGGGACGTAATTCGAAAGCGCCCAGTAGCGGCGGCTCCGGCGGTCGTAGCGGATGGTGAACTTCTTGCATCCGCCGGGAAAATCTACGAATCCGGTTTCGGGGTCGAAATCGGCAGTCCTGCCGTCTGCGCTTATATTAATGATAGCGGCTTTTTCGGTGGGGCCGGCGCGAAAGTCGGCGCGCAGGATGTTGACAATCCGGCCGGACGGAGTAACTACGGCATTGCCTTCGAGCCATCCGCCGAACTTTCCGTCGAGCCAGTCTGGGTTGCGTCCGAGGCGATTGCTGAAGGTCCAGTTCGAGGCTTTGAGTAAATCCGCCGATTCCGGCGCCGACATCATGAAGGAGCGGAAGTGGCTGCCCCATCCGCCGGGTCCCATGGCGTCCTCCATGGCGCGCCAGATGCGGCCGTTGTGACGGACTACGGGAACTGGAGCGCAGTGGTATTTTCCGTCTGCCAGCAGCAGTCCGTTGTCGGCATCGGTTGGAGATGTCCATGTGCGGCCACCGTCACGTGAGCGGCGAATGACGGCGTATCCATACTCCCTGCTCGTTCCCATCAGGTAGAGTGCTCCGCGATGGACGAAGAGTGTCGACCACCACTGTCCCTCGATCATCGTCAGGCGCCGCCAGGATTTGCCACGATCTGTGGATTCGAAGACGATCGTTCTGTTTTTAGTGCTTCCCGGACCGAAAAGGTCATGAGATGCGACATAGACTCCGCTGGGCAGCACGGCGATGCTCGGCGATCCGATATACTGTCGCGTGGCCGCCGGGCTGTGATCGATGATTGTCCCCGGCACGTCCACTGAGACCTGCACGGCGTTGAAAGAAAGAATCAGCGAGAGTACAAGTTGGATGATCAAGGCCGCTCCTGAAATGATTATTTATCGACGAAGGACACGAAGAATCGCTGATGACTCTTCTTATCGTTTTCCGCCAATCCCGAACTGATCACCTGCCCTGACTGGCCTGCCGTCGACCATGACTATTTCGAGCATCTTTTCGCTCTGGACGGCGCGGCCCTGCTCGTCAGTCAGCGTGGTCAGAGTGCGCTTGGTTTTGACATCGATCACCTCGCCGGTTGACGGGTAGGCGCGTTTGCCGTCGATGCTGAAAGAGATCCAGCCCGGCTGATCGCGCACATTGATGCTTTGCTTCTGTTTCGGAGGCATCTGACGGGCATCGAAGATGTGCAGGCGCTGGTTGAATGCATCGCAGAGCCAGATCTCACTCTCATCGACGGTCATGGCGATGCCGTGGCTGGGGCATCCGTGCCGCTTGACCTGGCCTTTCTCGAAACCCGCGACCTCGATGCGATGGAGCATGCGTCCGGTGCGGATGTCTCCGACCTCGAATCCGAGCAGTTCATTGACGTTGACGAAACAGAGCGTCTGGCTGCCGTTGATCGTAAAAGGACGGACCGGCTTTGTGAACGGCCCGACGGTCTTCGCGATGCTGTGAGTGGTAGTCTCTGCTACGGACAGGTGCGGCGATCTCAGTCCGGCCAGGTATGCAAACTTTCCATCCGGACCGTAGACCGTGTTGTGAGCTCCCGAATCAGGGACGATCTTTTTGATCACCCGGCCGTCGAGCGCATCGACGATATTCCAGTGCGGGCCTTCGAAGGAAGGGACGTAAAGCACCCTGCCGTCGGGCGAGAGGGCCATGCGGTCACACCCGCCATCGAGCTCCTGCTCCCAGGTCTTCTTTTCAGTAATCAGATCGAAGCAGGCAATCCGTTTCGGAGTGCTGATGTATATTTTTGCAGTCTGAGCGTTCGCGGCTATGCCTTTGACATTCTCCGGGGGGCCATCCCATGTCGGGATCCGCTTGACCCACTTGTAGCCCTGATCGATATCGTAGACGAGGATTCCGACGCCGCCGTATTCGACGTAATTCCTGATACCGGGCGTGGCGACGTAAAGATACCGATGCTCTTTGGGGGCAGCGGTTGACTGACGGGTCAGAGTGATCCCGCCGGCAAACACTGCAAAGCCGATTAAGATGAGCGCAAGTTTTCTCATAATCTATAGCCTGGGAGCGCCCCGGGAGCGCAGGCATCCTTGCCTGCATGTATTGATTACTTGCCCGTTTGTGGAAGACATGCAGGCAAGGATGCCTGCGCTCCCAAGATCCACTTAATTTACTTCCCGAGTAGTTTTTTCGCTGTAGTGACTGCATTCCGGGCGGTGAATCCGAACTGATCCATGAGAGTCTGATACGGAGCCGAAGCGCCAAAGCGGTCGAGGCCGATCGATATTCCCTTCTCTCCGACATATTTCGACCATCCGAAGGTTAGTCCCGCCTCGATCGAGATACGCGCTGAAACTGTAGTCGGCAGCACAGATTCGCGGTAATCGGCCGGCTGCGCATCGAACAGCTCCCAGCTGGGCATGCTGACCACTCTCGCGCCTATGCCTTCGTCCGCCAGCTTGTCCTGGGCCTCGATCGCGACAGAAACTTCCGAGCCCGTCGCAATCAGTATCACCTCAACTTTACTCGTCGGAGAGTCACTCAAGACGTAAGCGCCTTTGGTCGTACCTTCCGCCGAAGCGTATTTCGTCCGATCGAAGACGGGTAGTTTCTGACGTGTCAGGGCCAGCGCTGTGGGGTTGTGCCGGCTTTCGAGCGCGATGCGCCATGCCACAGCCGTCTCATTCGCATCGGCTGGACGGAGGAGCGTCAGGTTGGGCAGCGACCTTAAACCTGAAATCTGTTCGACAGGCTGGTGCGTGGGGCCGTCCTCGCCGAGACCGATGCTGTCGTGGGTGTAAACATAGATAGTCTGCAAACCCATCATCGCCGCCAGCCTGACTGGCGGGCGCATGTAATCATAGAAGACCATGAACGTACCGCCGAAGGGAATCAGCGGTCGGGTCAGCGCGATGCCGTTCATGACCGATCCCATGGCGTGTTCGCGAACGCCGAAGTGAAAGTTCCTGCCGGCGTAGTTGTCAGGCTGATACTCTCCCTTGCCCTCAAGAAATGTGTTGTTCGACGGGCGCAGGTCGGCAGAGCCTCCGATCAGCATCGGCAGCGCATCGGCGAAAGCGTTGAGCACTTTGCCGGATGCCTCTCGCGTCGCCATCGGCTTGTCCGGCGGGAAGACGGGCATGGCCGACTGCCAGCCGGTGGGAAGTTTGCCCTGCACCCAGTCTGTACATTGGGCGGCCAGCTCGGGATGCGCGGCCGCGTATGCCTCGAACTTCGCTTTCCAGTCTGCTTCGGCCTTCGCTCCCCTATCGACACAGGCGCGGAAATGGGTGAGCGCATCGGCCGGAACGGTGAACGGTTCTTCGTAGGGCCAGCCAAGATTCAGTTTGGTCAGCTTGACCTCTTCGGCGCCGAGCGGCTCACCATGAGCCTTCGAAGTGCCCGCCCTGTTCGGGCTGCCGTATCCGATGACCGACTTGACGCAGATGATCGACGGCCGCGGATCTTTCTGCGCCGCAATGATCGCCTGCTCGATCGCCACAAGGTCATTGGCGTCAACGACCGTTTGAACGTGCCAGCCGTAGGCCTCGAAGCGCTTCGCGCGATCTTCGGTGAAGGCTATCTTCGTGTTGCCGTCGATCGAAATATGGTTATCATCGTAAAGATAGATCAACCGGCCGAGTTTGAGGTGTCCAGCCATCGAGGCCGCCTCGGACGCCACACCTTCCATCAGATCGCCGTCTGAAACGATGGCATAGATGTGATAGTCGAAGAGATCGTGATCCGGTCGATTGAAATATGCTGCTAGATACTCGGCGCCGATCGCCAGTCCTACTCCGTTGGCGAATCCCTGCCCGAGCGGGCCGGTGGTCGTCTCGATCGCATGTGAGAGCTCCGATTCAGGGTGGCCTGGGGTCAGGCTGCCCCACTGGCGGAACTGCTGCAACTGTTCAAGCGAATAATCATCGTATCCGGTCAGGTAGAGCAGGCTGTAGAGCAGCATCGATCCATGACCGGCCGAGAGCACGAAACGATCGCGATTCTCCCAGCCCGGATGTTTCGGGTTGTGACGCATGAACTTTGTCCAGACGACGTATGCCGCCGGAGCCATTCCCATCGGCATCCCGGGGTGTCCCGAATTGGCCTTCTGCACGCCATCCATCGCCAGCGTACGTATCGTGTTTATGCAAAGTTGATCCAGGAAGTTCTGATCCGACACTTTGTTCTCCTTCTTAACTTTCAACTTTTAACTTTCAACTTTCAACTGATTCAATTGACTTGCGAACTCTCGGTCACCGCCTGCTGATCGACGCGCATGATCGGCAGGATGCGTTCGGCGAACAACGATGAATTGACCAGCGTTTGAACGACGTAATTGCCGGGTTCGAAGAAGTTGGTATTGACAAAGACCGTCACGTTATCGGCGTAGCCTCCATCGACCACAGAGAAGCTGGCCGGTTGCGAAACGGCGACTGACTTCATGCGGTCAGGAGCCAGGATACGAACTTCACTCAGAAACTCGCCCTCGCCGCGCCAGTGGTTGACGACGGCGAATTTGAAGAGCGTGACCGGCAGTTGCGGCACGACGATCTGGTGAATGACGCCCATGAGGCTGAGCTGATTCGATGCCTCGACACGAACGTCTTCGCAAAACATTGTGTAATCGAGATTCAGATTGATGTCTGGTTGATTCATTATCATTTACCCGTGGCATTCGCCGACTTGATTTTGTCGAAATGGATATCGAGGAACGGATATTCACGTCAGTCATTGTAATCGAAATGCCGCCATTCGAACTCATATATGATTGCCTGCTTCACTTGAGACCTCTCGATGTTTCCCTGCCGCGAGCTTCCAGAGATGTGCTTCGCCGTGACCGCGGATCAGATCCCTCACTTCGCGATACGCCTGGGCATAGATGATGCGCGTCTCACGATGAGTTCGCGGAATGGCGAGTTTGTCATCGATTTCGCGACGCGAAGGTCTCGCCAGTCGACTGACATCAGGCAGTGATGCGGCTTCGCCGGCGAAGTGTACGGCCAATCCTTCGGCAAACCAACGCGGCGAACGGCCGGCGCCAATCATTTCGATCATCGCGTGCGCCAGTTCGTGCCGGAGTGTTGTCTCAAAAATCCGTCGTTTGCGCAAGATTTCCAGAGGCTGTAATTGAATCGTATTACCGCGCGTTGCGCCAGAGCTCCAACCTGAAAGTCCCGTCGCTTCGATGAATCCTGCCGTGGTACCGTGAATGACTACCTCGAACGATCGACTCCTGGAGACCGGCACGCCAGCCCTTTGAAGCCGCGCGTCGAGATCACGCAAGGCCGATTCAAGGATTCGAAGCGCCGCTTCAGGCGACGGGTTGAGTGGACTGCGCACTACTCGTAGTTGAAAATGCTCGCTCGAAAGAATACCGTCCGATCGCTGTGGTCCCGGCAATAAATCGACAACTTTGACGAGCGCGTAACGATCAGCCCGGTCAACTTTCTCGATCGCTGAAAGATCGGCTGTTATCAATCTCGTCCCGGGATAGTAATGTTCAAGAATGCGATTGAAGAACATTCCGTGCCCGGCCGCTCCGCGTGCGCCCTCCTGGCACATACCCAACCCATGACCGAACCCTCCCCCGCGAAAGATGAAGCTGTCGCCCGAACGTGTGACATTGAAGAGGGAACTTTTGATCATCTGCCAGCCGAGGTATCGCCCGACGATCATCTTGAACTCCCATCCGCTCAGTTCAATTCGTCGCGTTCCTTCAATTATGAGCCTTTGAGCGCGGCCACCGGAGTCGCGACGGGTCACATTGACTGAATGGAGTCGGGCGCCGACCGCAGATCGTTTATCACTCTCCAGCGCCTGTCGCAGGCTCTCGGCTCTGATGGTCTGACTCCAGCGGCGGTGAGGTTGTGCGGCACAATAATCGTCGCGCACTCCGCGCAGGTAATCAGGCGCCGGGCGCAGTCCCCAGAGCGTCTCGATATCGGCCGTACGCCCTCCACAAGCCGCATGAAAGTAGGCATCGATCGGGTCGCCTCGCTGATCGGCCAGAATCAATCCAGCCGTCGCTGTGACGGCGTGCCTGACAAGCCTGTTCGTCGACGGCCTGGCCGCCAGGAAGCGCTGGCAATGAGTCGTGCTGCAAAAATCGAATCCTTCGTCGAAATGCCTGCCCATATTGCGCAGAGCGAAAGTCCGACTGACGACCGCCTGTGCCTTGAGCGCTTCGGTCCGCTTCTCGGCTCCGGCCTCTCCCAACAGAACTCCAGCCAGGTATTCCTCGATCGGCAGTTCAAGCGTGATTCGCCGGCTAATCGATCGGACTCTGACGTATGATCGATCTTTGAGAGATGCGTTCACACGGTCCGCGATCACGCGGTTTTCGCCGCAATTTTTTCCCTGCAGGGCGCATTCGAAGACGCATGCGGCAATCATCGCGGCTCGGGCCCCGGTTCCTCGCCGGATGAAGACCAGCACTCCCAGCTTCGCGGCAGCTTCATCCTCGGCGAATCCGACGAACCATCCGTGCGAACGAAAGCCATTGCTCGATGTCGAAGTCCCTGTCTTGCCGAAAACACTGCGATTCAGCCCCGACTTTGAAGCTGTGCCGTAGCTGACTGCGCCATGCATCCCTTTGAGCAACTGATTATGAAATCGAGTGGAAATGTTGATTCGCCTGGTGATCGCTTTTTGGCCGAAACCGTCGTCTTCGAGCCATGGGCGAACGAGAGCTCCGCCATTGATGAGCGCCGAATAGGCCGACATCAGTTGAATCGGAGTAACCAGAAGGGCGTCGCTCTCGCCAAGCGCATTGGCAATATTCCAGTCACCGGCTTTCAATCGCCCTGCGCTCTCAGTGGCATTGACGCCTGTCCGCCTGCCGAAACCGAACTCGCTCAGCAATCCGTTGAACGATCCCTCGCTGAGCCGTTCCCCGATGTGCGCGAAAAAATCGTTGCACGACCAGGCCAGCGCCTGATCGATGGAAAATGGCCTGGCGCTCGGCGGGTGTGAGCAGACGATCGAGAATCCTTCATGCTCGTATCTCGTTTGGCAGAGGTGTGTCGTTTCCGGATCGATAAGGCCCGATCTCCAGGCGGCAAGCAGTGTAAAGGGTTTGATGGCGGAGCCCGGCGGAAAGGATTGTTCAAAAGCAAGACGAGTGTTGATGACAGCGCGTAAACGGCCGGTCTGAGGGTCGATCACGATGACCGATCCTTCGATTTCGCCGAGTGCATGCTCAGCGGCCTGATGCAAAGTCAGATCCGTCACAGCGCCTGGTCGATACCCCGACCCAGCCGTCAAACCTGCGGAACCTGCCGAACAGCCCGTCAGGCAAAGTAGCAAACAGATCAGGCAAATCGATAATGCGTGTGCACCCACTTTCTACTTTCTACTTTCTACTTTTTACTCTGCTTACTCTTCGATTTCTTTCAGCGCGTTTCTGGCCGTCATCTCGGCGAGTGCGCCGACAGCGATAAACCAGCCGAGGAAGACTATCAGCAATGCGACCACCTGGCGAACGCCGAAGAGCCATAACTCAATCCAGGCATCGTCCATCCTGATTCGCGTCATGAAAAAAAGATATGTCAGCGTACCGAAGATGGCGATGACTATTAGATAGATGAGGATCGAGCGCAGTGAGAATGCCGTCGCCAGGACCCGACCGATACTAGTGAAAGCTCCGGCGATGCCTTCGCGGACGGCGGCGATCCAGAGATGAATAGACAAAAGCGGCAGCACGAAATAGAGCAGAAAATATCTGGTCCACTGAAGCGCCGGCAGCCTCCATTGTCCCGAAGGCGCTGGCTCCTGATAACTCTGCCGCATCAGATGCAACTCGGCCACATCGCCGTAATGCCAGATCAAACCGATGAGGAGCATGATCGGGAGCGAGACGACCAGAATCTTCCAGCAATCCCTGAACGCGCGTTTGAAGACATACAGCGGGCCGACGCCGATCCTGACATAACTGACGCCGAGCGCCTGCAGCATGAAGAAGAGAAAGACGGCCAGCGCCGGCAGGACCAGCACCGTCAGGACGACCTCGATCGCAGTTGCCTCGCCGGTGCTGATGAAAAAGTAGAGAACAGCAAGCAGCGCCTCATAGATCACCAGCGCGATGAGCAATACCGCCCAGTTCGAGAAGATCTTCCGCGCTGCCGCGCCGATAGATCCGAAGATATCGTTGATCATCGTTACCGTCTCTCTATTTCCTGTCGATAATGTTTAATTTCAGATTCGAAGTGTTGGCCTGTACAGTCGGTTCGTACATCAGCTCAGCGCGCGCCGGGGCCACTTTGAAATCGCCCGGTATCTGCACACGGAGTGCATATTGGAATGTGGCATCGCCGTCGAAATAGTCGTCGAAGATGACCGTCCTCTGATCGCGGAATTCACGGTTGCTGTACCAGTCCGACCAGCGACCTTCTGAATAATTGAGATTGATTCCACTGACGCGTTCGATCTGTTCGCAGCCGGCCGGAATCGGGTCTTCGATCATCAGATAACGCCCTTTCGCTCCCTGCAGGCTGAGCCGGACGACGATCAGGTCTCCCGAAACCAGGTCCCCAGTCAGCGGTTCGACGCTCCATTTCGACTTGCCGTTTGTTTCGGCAACGCGAAGACGCATGTATTGCCTTGTCATGCGCAGATTCGGAGTCGATTGCGCCGGGATGTTTTCGCCATGTGTGAAATATTCGAGCGTCGCCGAGGTGTACAGGACGCCGGGCCCGCGCTTGACGACGCGAATCTGGTTCGATCCGGCCAGCGCGGTCCCCTTTCGTTCGATGACATAACTCTGTCCGCTTGCGGCTTCAGCAGAGGTGACACGCTTGAGCTGCACCTGTTCGCCGTTGAGCCAGACCTCGACGGAATAATCCGCTGAAAGCTCCTTGCTCACCTTGATGTAATCTGTCAGCCCGTAGATGGCAAAGGCAGTATGTTTAGTGGTCTCCCAGAAATATCCGTTACGACGATTATTGACCAGCCAGCGGGCGGCTTTTGTCAGCAGCCGGCTCTGAGGGTTGATCTGCGCGATGGCTTTGATCGAAAGGGCCGTTGCCTCAAGACTGGCATCCTCTCTGAAATCGAGCATCGCCCGGCGCGTCGATTCCCAGTGCGCGTCGAACTCCGACGAGCGCGCCGTGCGCTCGATCTCTATGGCGACCTGTTTCGCTCGTGCCCCGTCGCCCTTTGCCTTGAGCGAAAGCGCCAGCAACGCGCGCCCGTATGGCTGCAATGCATTCCGCTTCGAGAACAGGTCGTCCAGATATCTCGCTTCCGCATCTCCGCTGACGGTGTAGGCGTATATCAGATATGCTCTCGATTCCGGGTCGATCGGCTTGCCGTCTTCCAGCTTGCCGGAATCCAGTAGTTGGCGGATCTTGTCCCGGCCGCGACTGAGGCGATAGTTCTCGATGCCGAATCCCGCGCGGAGCGCCATTGCCAGACCGTCGACGACATAAGCCGTCATGAACGGATCGGTCTTGTCCGTCTTCCACCAGCCCCATCCGCCGTCGGAATGCTGATAATCATAGAGCCTGTCGAGCCCGCGCTGGACCTTCTTCGGCAGTTCGTTGTTCTCTCGAATCGAGACGGATTTAACCTCTTTCAGAGTCTGTGCCACGACTACGTTCGGCAGAAAGCTCGACATCGTCTGTTCAGTGCAGCCATACGGGTAGCTGGTCAGGTAATCGAGCGCTCCAAAGAGCGAAGCGGCGACCGATGGCGCTGTTTCGATGCGCAGAGCTCGCGCCTGAAGATTCGCCGTCGCCGGCAGGTTGAGCGTGAACGTCTTTTCGTCGCTCTCGGCGGACAGTGCAGCTGAATCGCCGATCGTCTGCTTCAACCCGACGGGTACGATCGGCAGCCCGAGTTCGATTCCGTCGGATTCGGTGTTTGTCTTCGCAGTCGCAAGCAGAGTTATGCGACCCACCTGTGAGGCATAGATCCGCCAGTCGATTCGCTGCTCTCCACGCTTGAGCACAGTCACCGTCTGCTGCGCCTGATTAATCAGGGTGGCTCCAGAGACTTTCAACTCGACCTGGGCCGCCTTGTCATCGTCCAGATAATTGTGAACTATCCCCGAGACCGTGATGACATCGCCTTCGGTCATAAAGCGCGGAGTTTCGAGCCTCAGGATCAGATCCTTGCGCGAAAGCACACGGTCGACCTTCGAACCTACGCTCAGGTCAGCACTCACGGCCCGCGCCGTAGCCCTCCACGTCGTCAGGTTGTCAGGAAGGTTGAACCGAAGCGCCGCCTTGCCGTCCGCTCCCGTCACCACATCTGACTGCCAGAATGCAGTGTCCTTGAACTCCTTCCTGATCGTCGGTTCGGCATATTGGCTCTCATTCTTGAAATCCGCGAGTTGCCAGGACCGCTTGTTCCGGGCCAGCTGCATCTCCTTTTGCCCCGAATACCCCGTGAAACTGAAAGCTGCCGAAAAATTGGTCGAGACCCGGCTGTATCGCGTCCCGTAAAAGGCGCGACGAATGTCGCCGGATGTATCCGGTCGAACGCTGTATATCGCCTCATCGACCACGCCCATGCTCAGTTCGACCCCCGACGCCGGTGTGCCGTCGGCATTTCGCGCGATGATTGTGTATGACGCAGGATCTCGTGGCTTGTACTGCTTCTTATCGGGAATGATCTCGAGCGACAGGAATTTGTTCTTCGCCGGAACTGCCAGGCTCTTGCGGTGCTCATACATCTCACCGTCTTTGATGTATGTAACCCCGAGATAGACGTTCGGCGAATAGCTCTCACGTATCGGAACATCGATCATGACCGCGCGTCCTGCGGCATAGATATGGCGGACATCCGCCACCGTCGTCATTTCGGTCGTGACCAGCAGGTGCGCCTTATCAGTCGGCAGCATGGCCAGCACGTGCGCTGTCTCTCCGGGTTTGTAACTCTTCTTGTCGGGAACCAGTTTGATCGAACCATAATCCCTGTATGCGCTGTCGGCCCACCTGTTGTTGCGATCAGTGGCATAGAGGTACCCGCCATATGAGAGGATCTGCTTTCCGCCTTCGTTGACGATCGCATCGATGTCGATGTAACCGACTATCGGGACGCGATAGTCATAAAAGGCTTCGCCCTGCTGGTTGGTTCGCACATCCGCCTTCGAGATCTCTCGTTTGACCTGCTTGTATTCGGTATATTTGTAACCGTTATCGTCCTTCTCGATCTTTTCGTATTTGACTTCGTAGAATTTGAGAGAAACCTGGGCCGCCATCGGGCGCCCTTCGTAATCTGCCGTTCTGATCTTGATCCGGGCGGAGTCGTTCTGGTAATAGACATAACGTTCAGGCTGGGCAAAGGCGACGACATTGCCTCGCGTCCCGACAAATGATGCCTTGCCGTCGATGGTCCGGCGCGACGAATCGGTCACCTGAGCCTCGAGCCGATACGAATAATCCCACTGGTCATTGGCATCAGTCTGGGGGACAGTGAAATCGACGACCATTCTTCCATCGGCATCGAGCTTGCCTTCACCCTCCTTGACCATGTCGTTACCGTACCCATAGTAATCCCCGTCGTCCTCCTCTTCGGTATCTCCTCCTATCCCGTCGTCTTCGCCCTCGCTCCACCACCAGTGGTAATAACGTGAACGATAGATGTAATACTTGACGTCCGCACCGGTGACCGGCTCGCCGAAGAAATATTTCGCCTCGACTGCAAATCGGGTCTTTTGGCCGACATTGACGAACTGCTTCGGAGTCGAGACCGTAACCTTGTATTCCGGTTTCTTGTATTCAGCGACTTCAAAATAATTCCGGGCGATTTCGACATCATTGATCTTGACGATGATGCTATAGCTTCCGAGCGGAGCATTGGCGGAGACATCGACCGATCCGCCGAATGTTCCGCGTGGAGTCAACTGCAGATCGCCCTTCCACAACTCGGCGCCACCCGCCTCATTGATCGTCACATTGACTGTTCGCGCGTCGAGCATCTCATAGCCGCTCTCACCCAGCCGGCGGAGCACGCCCTTGAAATAGACCGTCTGATCGGGACGATAGACCGGTCGATCGGTGTAAATGTAATGAACTATCTCGCCGAGTGGAGAAGCATCTTCCTGATTGTTCCAGCCGAAGTAATAAGAGGAGAGGTCCGATACGGCGAAGTCGTCATTCCGCGAAGCCATGATCAGGTAGTCCTGCGGAGGCAGGCTCTGCATCTCCTCTTCGGGATCACGATCTTCAGCCGGCACAGGAGTCGCCGCCTGATTCGGATCGGGCTGGATGCGCGTTCGCAGCACACCGTCACGATCCGTCGTACCTTCAGCCAGCGTTCTGCCGTTTCTGACCACCTCGATCCGCACGTCGTTGCGAGGCTCCCCGGATTTGCGATCAACGGCATAGACCAGAAACGCGCCGTCATTCGTCGTCTTGCTGATCATCGTCAGATCTGTGACGACCGCGATCGTGTATGCGCGCAAATCGCCGTTCACGGCCTCGACCAGATAGACGCCGGGCTCACGGTTATCAAGCGAGATCATGCGCGAGTCATATTCGTTGTCGAGCGGAGTAAGCACCTGGCGCCAGCTTCCGACCAGCTGTTGGGAGTTGAGAAGCGGAACCCTCGCATAATCGGCCTTATATAGCGGCAATCGATCGCCCGAGCGGAACCTGTCGTTGAACGCAACCCGCGACTCACGACGGAGCTGGTTTCGCATGTAACTCTTGAGTGAATAATAGATCGATCGCTTGAATGTCCTCAGCCGTTCGAGCGCCGAAGGCCGTCTTTCGCGCGTCGCAGCCACTTCGCTGATCGCCCCCTGATCCTCTTCTCCCATGAGATGCGGATTATTCATCTGTTTGAAGAATTTGACGGGCTCCTTGACACGGTAGACGCGAAAGTCGAGCGTGGTGATGTTCTGATAATTGATATAGACGCGCGTCTTTTCACCCGGGCTGTATGTCCGATTAGTCGAAAGCGAGAAACCTGGCTTCGGCGCGGGGCTCTCCTGCGGGGCAGCTCCCTGCGCGGGAGTCGTACCCTGCGCCTCATGAACTTTCGTCATCCATGCCAGCAGCATCAGAACAGCGGCCAGCACAGCCGCAGCGTTGCCGAGATTGATCATCCATCTATTCCGGCTCTTCGTGCTCATTGTCCACTTAGTGCGAATCATATGCATCCAGACCATCAGTTACTTCAAGCAGATTACCGAACGACAGATTGCCAGGTCTGTCGATTACATTCGAGGTGGAACATCAAGGCAGACCTGGCAGTCTGCCGTCCGGTCATTCTACCTCAATCGAGGATCTTCAATCGATAAAATCCCAGGAAGTTGCGGTTTCTCTCAACCGGACGCCAGCGCGCGTCGGGATGATGATCGAGCACCGACAGTCTGACCTTCTTCACTTCCCCCTCTTCGCCGGGCGAGGATCCGGTGTGATAGACGACCCAGTCGCCGGCTCCGGCTGAGGCGTGGCGCGCTTCACCCAGAAAAATCATGACGTGATAGGGGAATTTCTGAACCCAGGGCTGATGATAAAAGAGCAGGTCGCCCTTCTGCAGCCGCAAACGAGCGCGTCCAATAAATTTGACGTTGTAATTCTTGAGCGTTCGCACGTCGGCGAACTCAGAGAACTTCCCTTTGCCCTGATCAGCAACCGGATCCTCGGGCAGATCCTCGGGTTTAAAAGCGCCGAAATCGGTTCGAAACAGTCTCTCTCCAAGCGGCGAACGCTCAAGCTGGTCGGCGGAAACATCAGGCGCGACCGCTTCGTAACCTTCACCCATGGCCTGAAACCACAGCCGGTCGTGTCGTCGCAAGGCTTCACGCCATGCGAAACGGACCAGACCGGCGCAATCCCTCTGCTCGGGATTCCATCTCTCGCTCAGGCGGTAAAACTGCATCTCGGCAATCAAACTGAACCAGCGGCGAAAGTTCTCTCGATCATTGAACGACAATAGTTCGGCCCCGTCCGGCAGTCCGTCGCCATCCGAATCAGTCATCAGGACGGACGGCGGGGACTTCTTCGATCCGCGTGAAGTTGTTTCACCAACGTCAGTGCATCCGACAAGCGCCACCAGACTTGCTATCAATATTGTATTTTTCAGAGACTTGATCACAAAAATTGACCGGCCTGCTCCAAAAGATTACATAACTATTACACACAAGAACTGAGCTGCCTGCTAGGATGAATAACAGAATTTGAACCGTCAAGATCAGCAAGCAGGTTGAGCCAATCGGGAATGATTATGCTGGCCGAACGCAGATGGAATCAAGATCTACTATCGTAAACTCGCACATTTTAAGGAGTTAAATGAAAACCGAAGAAACCATTAATTATCGCCGCGGCGGATTCAACTGGCAGGTACTGATATTCATGATCGCATTTCATCTTATCGCCGCGTCAGCGATCTTCAACTTCACCTGGAGCGGTCTGGGTGTGGCTGTCTTTTTGTGGTGGGTTTCCGGAAGCCTCGGGATCGGCATGGGATATCACCGTCTGCTGACTCACCGTGGATTCAAAACGCCGAAGCTGGTCGAACATTTTCTGACCGTCTGCGGGACGCTGGCAATCGAAGGCGGTCCGATCGCATGGGTTGCAACACATCGCATTCATCATAGATACAGTGATCAGGATGGCGATCCGCATTCACCGCGTCACGGATTCTGGTGGGCACATATGGGTTGGATCCTCGAAGGTCATTCCCTGCACCGTGAAGTCGATGCGACTTCGCAATATGCCGCCGACCTGGCAAAAGACCCGTTTCACGTCTGGCTGACGAAATGGCATTTCGTCCCGCAGCTTGTGCTGGCTGCCATCTTATTTGCTTTGGGCGGATGGAATTTTGTTCTTTGGGGGATCTTCGTTCGCGTCGCTTTCTCGTGGCACGTGACCTGGTTCGTCAACTCGGCTGCCCATGTCTGGGGCGGACGCCGTTTCGAAACGCGAGACGATTCGCGCAATAACTGGTGGGTTGCCATTCTGGCACACGGCGAAGGCTGGCATAATAATCATCATGCCCATCCGGCGGCGGCTCGTCACGGCATAGTCTGGTATGAGGTCGACGTCAACTGGTACGGCATCTGGGTACTCAGCAAACTCGGCCTGGCAAAGGACCTGCGACTGATGAGCGTCCCTAAGAAGAAAATGGTCATCGAGACAGTAGAACCGCTCGAAGAAGCAGCCTGATCACAATTGCGCGCATCGACCTTCATTTCCCGCTTCCAACCCGCGAGCCCGTGGCCTAAAATTCAGGTTATGGGCTCAACGGGTCAGCGGAAATCGATCTATTTTTTCATCATTCTGTGCATCTGCCTTGTCGCGCTGGCGGTGGCGCTCAACGTCGGGTGGGTTGTCCTGCACTGGCGGCAGGTCGCCCTGCTCATACTGGGCGTTATCTTCTTCCTGCTCATCATCGCCGGACTGGTCCTGAACACGATCTTCCTGGTCCGCGAAATCCGGCGCAACGAACAACACGACAGCTTCATCAACGCGGTTACGCACGAGCTTAAAACCCCGATCGCTTCGATCCGCCTTTATCTGGAGACTCTGCAGAGCCGCAAAGTCGACGAGGATAGGCGAAATGAGTTTTACCGCATCATGCTTGAAGACAACGATCGGCTGCTGCATACAGTCGAACAGGTGCTCCGAGCGGGACGCACTGGTCATGGGCACCGTCAACAGCTTTCGTCAATGTTCGATCTCTCGCCACTCGTGCAGGAAAGCATTGAACTGGCCCGCACTCGGACCCATCTTGACGAAACTCAACTGAAATACGTCAACATCCTCCCCCCGGGAGAACAGGCCTGGATCAGGGGAGATGCCGACGAGATCCGCGCAGCCGTCTCGAATCTGATCGATAATGCGATTAAATACTCCGAGGATAAGGTCGACATCACCGTCGAGCTTTCGAACGCCACTCAGAAATATTTCGCCATCAAGGTTACGGACCATGGGATAGGAATTCCCGCAAGTCAGCTCAATCAGATCTTCAAAAGGTTTTATCGCGTCCCGCGCATGGTTGCGACGAAGATCAAAGGCACCGGTCTGGGTCTCTTCATCGTTCAATCCGTGGTTAAAAAGCATGGTGGAAAAACCTTTGCCGAAAGCCCCGGAGAGGGACTCGGGAGCACCTTCACCATCTACCTGCCGAAAGTGAATCCGTAAGTAAAATGATATGGCCAGGGTATTGATTGTCGAAGATGAAAAACACCTCGCGGAGGGGCTGCGCTTCAATCTCGAAGCCGAAGGGTATGAGGTGACGCTGGCATCTGATGGTGAAACCGCGCTCGATCTGATACAGCAAGAGGGACGATCATTCGAGGCTATCGTGCTGGATGTCATGCTGCCGGGCAAAGACGGTTTCGAAGTCGCTCAGGTACTCCGCACGGCTGGGTGCTACATCCCGATTCTCATGCTCACCGCCCGCTCCCGGCCCGAAGATGTCCTCCGCGGTTTCGAGGCCGGCGCCGACGATTACCTGCCCAAACCTTTCGAGCTTAGAATCCTCATCGCCCGCTTGAGCGGGCTGCTCAGACGCCGTGAATGGTTCCGTTTGACAGAGGACCTTGCCGCTCAAACACCCGACGATAAACCTCCCGGCGACATCTTTCATTTTTCGGGAAAATCGATCGACTTCAATTCGCTGGTACTCAGGGCGGGCGAGCGTGTCGTCCAATTGACATTGATGGAGGCTGATCTGTTGCGATTTCTGGTGATGCACCAGGGCGAGGTCGTCTCACGACGTCAGATTCTGGAAGATGTCTGGGATCTTAAGGAGGATACCGATACCCGTGCAATCGATAATTTCGTCGTTCGCCTGCGGCGCTACATCGAAGACGATCCTTCTACCCCCCGGCACCTGATCACAATCCGCGGTGTGGGTTATCGATTTGTTGCAGAACCTGGTCAGTAAGAAAGTAGAAAGTAGAAAGTGACTGGCCGGATACCAGGTAAAGTTTCCAGATGGGGAGTTTCCAGTTTCCAGTCATATCCCCAGGCTTAGCATTAAATAATCGCGAACTTGTTCACTGGAAACTGGAAACTCTTGGACTGGAAACTCCTCTTCTGGAAACTTTCCCCACTGGAAACTACATCTTGATCTCTCTGCCCTGCTCGGCGAACCTCTTGAGCTTCATATTCAAAGTCTGAACACGGAGTCCAAGGATCGAGGATGCCCTGGTCTGATTCCCGTTGGTCTGGCGGAGCGCCGTTTCAATCAGATTGCGCTCGAAATCGTCGATCATCTGAGGCAGGTCGATGCCGCTGGCCGGAATCTCTTTGAGCGTCGAATAACGGATACGCGATGGCAGAAGCGTCTCGTCGATCGTCTGTGGAAGCGTGCAGCTGATGGCGCTCTCGAGAGCCGCTTCCAGTTCATCGAGATTTCCATCCCAACTGTAATCCGAGAGGATCTTCATGGCGGCTGTGTTGATCACATGCGGGCCTTTTTTAAGCCGCTTCGTGATGCGTTCGGTCAGGAAATTGGCCAGATATGAGATGTCCTCGCTCCGCTCGCGCAGCGGCTTGATCGTGAAACTCATCGGCCTCAGCAGTTCGACCAGTCCGTGAGCGATCCGGTTATCGGCCCGCAGATCCTGAGGGTTCCATTCGGTGGCAAAGATCAGACGCGGCCCGGTCTGTTTGCCGGCATGTGCCTTCCAGCGCTGCTCTTCGATGTGTGCGGCGAACCGCTGTTGAACAAGCGCAGGCAATCGCGTCAGCTCATTGATATAGATCGTGCCGTTGTCGCTCATATCGATCATTCCACGAGCGCCAAAGAGCAACGAATGAAGCGAATCGCTGTCGAGACTGTGCGCGTTGACAGAGAAAAAAGGCTGAGCCCAGTATTCGCTCGCCTGATGCAGCAGTCGAGCCACCTGCTCCTGCCTCAGTCCTCGCTCTCCAATCAAAAGCGTCGGCTGCCTCTGCGCCGCCTGTACGCTGATAAACTCTTTCAACGCCGCCACATTCGTGCTTACTCCTATGAAACACTCATACTGATCCAGTGGCAGTAATCGCTGTCCTCCTACCAGTGTCAGTGACGGTCGTGGCTGTAGCGTCTTATGGATATTCGTCGCCTCTAATGCTTCACTCGACATGTTTACCTCTCTCTTTTCCCCTGATGCGTTAGTTCTTCTTAACCGGCTGAAGTCACTTTGCTTGCAGCTCATTGATCAACAATTTCCAAATAACTTTAATACTATACAATTATGTCTAAAGTGCTAAAGACGTATGTCATTTCATAAACGTTACAGATGATAAAAATACATTTTCCATACAACAATTGCCATACCAGAAATAATAGAGTCTATGTTATTGATTACAGGCTAGTTAGAATGAGCAGTATGGCAACGGGGCGGATCCGGGTGTCCGGTATCGGGAATCTGGTGTTCGAAAATCGTAAATAACATTATGAATTCCAAATTACAAAAGACCGGATTGATTGAATGCTCTGAGTAAAGTTACGAGAAGAGAAGCTGAAAGTTCCTTTGAATTTATGAAGCTGAATCATCTCTTTTTGAGAATGACGGTGCCTGAGAAAGTAGCGACTCTAAGTTCGGATCCGCCATTGCCGACGACAGTGGTAAAAGTTCCGCGTCGTGGAGAAGTTATTGCCCTTTCGGTCAGGAAAGCGAAATCACTTTTCAGGTTATCGCGATCGGTCCGGGCGGTCAGGTTAAATCCGGCATCGGCCGGCAGTAGGATGGTGACGGTGCCGCTGAAACTTTCGAAATCATAATTTCCGCCTGTCAGCATCGCGCTGGAGAAACGAACGTCTCCGCTGGTGGTTTTGGCGACAATCTCCTGGCATTGGAGGTCGGTCAGGATGATCGAATCGCTGGTTGTAGCGACATCGATGCGCCCTTTGGAGTTACTGATCTGAACCCTGCCAGAAATTGCTCTTGCTCGAACACCATTATCAATTCTTGTCAGGTTGATATTACCGCTAAGCGTTGTTGCGTTGACGCGGCCCTTTACATCACTGATGGTAATATTGTCGCTCAGGGAGTCAGCATGGACATCACCCCTCACATTGCGAACATCTACACTACCACTAACGGCTTGAGCGCGCAGGCTGGATTCAGCGTTATCGATTGTGATTTTACCGCTCGCCGTCGTGGCGCGAATATTTCCACCTACACCTTTGGCAGAGATATTGCCTGAAGCAGCGGATAACAAAGCATCTTCGGTGACATTATTGACGCTGATCCCTCCACTTGCAGTACCGGCGGTCAGTCGGCGAACCGGACCGCTGACTTCGATCTCGCCGCTTGCCGTCCTGATCGCATCCAGATTCACAGTTTTCGGTACGAAAATGTTGTAATCGACGGAAACGCCGATATTGCGTCCGCGCGGGTGGACGGTACTGATCTCGACACGGTCGGCAGTAGCCGTCACCTGTATCCTGACTTGAGAGAACTCGCTGGTGTTACGTCCATTCTTAACGGTCTTAACGGCATCGACCTTGACACTGTCCTCGTTCCACGAACTGACACGAACTGTCCCTGAAGGATTGTTCAGGCTCACGGTACCATTGGCAGCCAGCGTGTATGACTGGTGAAACTCCTTCTCTTCACCAGCGGTCTGTGCAGTTATCGACCGGTCTGGAGCCACTATCATCAATAATAGAAGAAGCTGTATTGCTCCTCGATAAACTGTTCCGGTCATCTTTCCTGTGGTCTGAATCAACATTGGTCCTTTATATTTCGGGCAATTTGCCGGCCCGTTATCTCATCGCGATATCCTGCATCAGCTCAACTTTGCGGCTGTATGCCGAGATCAGAAACTGACTCGCGTTCAGATCGTTTCGGTTCTGACGATATGCATTCCGGCTGGATTCGATCGACTGGTCGATGAGTGCCAGACTGGCCTCGTACTGCTTCATGACAAATGGGTCCATCTGGTCCCTGCGCCTGGCGATCGCACGATCTAGCAGTTTGATTGCATTCAGATATTCGCGTTCGGCGCGTGCAACCTGCGTCGCCAGAAGATCACTTTCGGAGACAGCTTTGACTGGGCGGTTGATCCGCTTGTGTTCAGCCCGGGCAGTCTGAGGGGCCGTTTTGCCATCCACTGCAACCGATTCGAAGCGTTCAGGCGATGGCGAAGGCTCCGGGGTGACCGGTGTCCGAACAGTCTTCTGCTCTACTGCCAGAGAATTCTCCCCGGGAGCTGACGTCCCCTGTTGGCGAACGAAATAGAGCGTCATCGCTACCGATAGAACTATCAGTGCAATGGCAAACGCCGCCTGCTGCAGTACGACCGGCCGCGCTATCCATGTCAGCAGGGTCAGCAGGCCGGCGAGGAATGATCCTTTCCTGTCCCCGGCAACCACTGAAAATCCTGCGCTCTGGCCTCTTTCTTCGCGAATCCTGTCGCGCACGGCAATCCAGCTTGCGGGTGAAGGCTCGATCTCGGTCTCTTCGTAAAATCCTGAGTAGATCGCGTTCTCACGCTCGATTTCGCCCTGCACTGAGGCGCAGGCGGCACAGGATTCAAGGTGAGCCCTGAGGGCAACCGAAGTCGCCTGGTCCGATTCACCGTCAAGGTAATCTTCCAGTTCATTCCGGCATATTTCGCAATTGATGTTCATATCAAAACTTCCATATAAGATTCACGATGACTGCAGGTATTGGCCCATCATTTTTCGCATCTCAGCCCGTGCGCGATGCAGGTCCGTTTTGAGCTTGCCGATCGAATGGCCTGTCATGGCGCTGATCTCTTCATAACTCTTCTCGTGAAATATCTTGAGACTGAAGACGATCCGTTTGTCTTCATCGAGTGCCAGCAGAGCGTTATGAATCTGCTCACGCATCTCCTGATGGAGTACGGCGCCTTCTGGAGGCATGGATTTCGATTCGAGCCTCAGACTTTCGGGTTCATCAAGCGCCACTTTCCGTTCGTCTTTTCGCGCCGAGCGTGCTGATTCCCTGACGACATTGCGCGCGATGCCGAAGAGCCACGTTGACAATCGCAGATCGTCACGCAGTCCGCTCAGATTGCGATAGGCGCGCACGAAGGTCTCCTGCATCAGCTCTTCAGCCAGCTCACGATTGCGTACATGGTGATAGATGAAACTGATGACCGGCCGCCCATACCGGTTGAAGATCATATGAAATGCCTCTTCATCTCCGCTCCTGGCACGCGCGACTACTCCCGGCGCTATCTCAGCTAACGTCATCCCTTTCCTCAAAGGCAGATTCTGTATGGATGTGTCCAGTTGTGATACCGCCGAATTATATCTCATTCCTGTTAGTTGAAAGTTAAAAGTTAAAAGTTAAAAGTTGAAAGTGAAGAACATAAGCCGAAGTGTAAGAGTCCTCAAAATATGTTGAATCGCGATTTTTTTGCTGATTCTCTGACTTTCAACTTTTTAACTTTTAACTTTCAACTCATAAGGTGTGTGATTAATCGAGTAGTAAAGTTTCAAAAAAGATTGAAAGTGGGGTTCTACTTTCGGAATAAAACTATGATATAAAACCGCATATGAAAAAAGGTCGTTATCTGGTAACTGGAGGTGCCGGATTCATCGGGAGCCATCTGGTGGATCGTCTGCTGTTGGAAGATCCTGCAAGGCTGGTTGTAGTAGACAATTTCGATGATTTTTACAGCCCGCAGATCAAGCGTGGGAACATCGCCAGCCATCTCAGTCACCCGTCGTATCACCTTGTTGAAGCCGACATAAGGGATTACAACAAGCTGAAGCAGTTGTTTTCAGAGGAGGTGATCGAGACGGTCATTCATCTGGCCGCCAAGGCGGGGGTGCGTCCGTCGGTGAGCGATCCGCGCACCTATCAGGAGGTGAATGTCGGCGGGACGCTCAATGTCCTGGATCTGGCGCAGCGAAACGGGATTAAAAAGGTCGTTTTCGGTTCGTCGAGTTCGATCTATGGACCAACCGCGACTCCGCCGTTCAGAGAGGATGCACCGCTCAATCCGATCTCTCCTTATGCTGCAACAAAGGCAGCCGGCGAGTTGCTGGCCCATACATACAGCCATCTATATGACATGCAGATCGTCTGTCTTCGATTCTTCACGGTTTACGGTCCGCGACAACGGCCGGATCTGGCCATTCACAAATTCGCCCGGTTGATCGCCAGCCACAGCCCGGTTCCGGTATATGGAGACGGCTCAAGCGAGCGAGATTTCACGTATATCGACGACATAATTCAGGGCATTATGGCTTCTATAGCGTATGAGGCGACGCCGTTTGAAGTGATCAACCTCGGAGAATCCCGGACCATCACTGTCAACCGTCTGATCGAGCAGCTTGAAGCAGCGCTCGGAGAAAAGGCCATCATCGATCGCCAGCCGTCTCAGCCGGGCGATATGCCTAGAACTCACGCGGATATCAGCAAGGCCCGGCGATTGCTGGGATACAAGCCAACCACAGCCGTCGAAGATGGCATTAAGAAATTCGTCGATTGGATGAAATAATGAGTAGAAAGTAAAAAGTAGAAAGTAGAAAGTAGAAAGTATGAAGATGCCTTGTACTTTCTACTTTCTACTTTTTACTTTCTACTTATCCTGATTCCATCGCCGCGCCTGAAATGGCCGGGCAGGCTGACGGGAGTTTTACCACCGATTTCGATCTGGCCCAGCAGAGATCTGGCAGCCGCGCGCTGACTGACGGGAAAGGGGCTCCAGGCAAGCAAATACGACGGCGCGTCTGGCAGAGCGGCAATCAGGTAAGGGTTGCCGAAAGAGATGACCATCAGCGGCAGGTCCCGTTTGAACAATTCCTCGGCTATTCGCCTGCCGGTCTGAGGCAGCGCGACGCTTCCCTTGCCGCTCCGGACGCGGACCGCGATTGAATAGACTACCGCATCAAACTTTTTCGCTTCGACCACCGACAGCATCCGTGCAATATCATCCTGTGACGCTTTTTGATCGAGGTGTACCAGATCGACCTCGGCCGCGCTCTCACGCAATGATTCAACGAAAGGGTGGGTGATGCTGCGATCATCCTCATCAGTAAAGGTGATGTTGAGAATTCGTGGAGAGGCTGCGCTGGTTTTCATCGGGAGCAGATTCCTGCGATCTCGAATGAGAGTGATCGAAGCGTCGGCGATCTGTTGTGCGATGGTATTGAACCTGAGGGCCGAGACAGTGCGATCGACCTCTTCTATGTCGATCAGACGTTGCCGGTGTAGTCCGAGGGCAGCCTTGGCGCGCAGTATTCGCTCGACCGATGCATCGACCTGCCCGATTGGAATTCCGCCATTGGCGACGGCTTCCCTGAGCCCTGCAACTGCCTGATCGATATCCGGCGATTTGAGAACCATATCCGCGCCTGCCTTGACGGCGAGGACTGCGGCCTCAGCGGGTGTATAACGAGCGGCCACACCGGCCATGTTCATCGCATCTGTCGTGACGACTCCGCGAAATCCCAGTTCCCGTCTGAGAAGATCACCCATAATCTTTGGTGACAAAGTGGCTGGCAGTGTTTGCCTGGCGCGGGTCTCTTCGGTCTTCGAGACGAATTCGGCTTTCTCTGTCTCTTTCTCGCTCATGGCACGAACCGGAGCCGCCGGCGCGGGTTCGATCTGAGGCAGCGCGATGTGACTGGACATGATCGATCCGACGCGCGCTTCGATCGCGGCACGAAAAGGTATCAGCTCCAGATTGTCCAGCCGGCTCTTCGGAACATCGACGACCGGCAATCCGATGTGCGAATCGACAGCGGTGTCTCCGTGGCCGGGGAAGTGCTTGGCGCATGTCATAGCGCCGGCATGCTGAGCGCCTTCAATGAAAGCTTTGACGAACTCGGCCACCATCCGCGGATCTTCACTGAATGAACGTGTGTTGATGACAGGATTGTCAGGGTTGTTGTTGACATCGGCCGTTGGCGCATAGAGCCAGTTGACGCCCATGGCACGCGCCTGCAGCGCCGTCGCTTCTCCCTGCCGGCGTGCCCAGATGGCATCACCAGTCGCGGCAACAGCCATGTTCGGCGCCCACCAGGGAGTATCATCGAAACGCATTCCGGGCCCCATTTCCAGATCGGCCGAGATGAGCAACGGAACCCGAGCCATGCGCTGCCAGCGATTGGCCAGCACGGCCGACGGCATGACTTCGCTCCGGAAAAGGATGACCGTTCCGACTTTGTTGTCGACGATGTGATGCTCCAGTTTTTTATAGGCTTCGCTGTCGCGGTTCCAGAAAGTGACGTTGGCGTCCGCAGACACCATCTGACCGATCTTCTCCTCGATCGACATCGACTTGATAGTCTGCCTGACCCATGCTTCGTCCCGCCGGCTCAGTGGTCGGTCAAAAGGCTGGTATTTCGGCGTCTGTGCATAAACCAAAGCAACCGTTAGTACAGCCACAGCCAGAAAGACCGTGAATATCGATCTCGACTTCATGATTGAGAAACCTCCGAAACGCCTTTTTGACCGATCACCAGACTCGCCAGATATCCGATGACAAAGGTGATGACGGAACCGATCAGGACGTACCACTGCCATGTCACCGCCGTCTCGAGCTTGACCCAGAGCATGACCGACGCGCCGGCCAGTATCCCGGCAAATGCCGCCGCCGAGCCGACACGCTTCGTCAATGTTCCGAGCAGGAAGACTCCCAGAATGACTCCGTTCGTGAAGGAGGCGATCCCCAGAACTTCATCGACAACGCGACTCGACAATTTTATCGCCAGCAACGCTACGCAGATCTGAACAAGGCCCCAGAAGGCCGTCAAAACGCGCGAGACGGTCAGGTAATGGCTGTCGGATTTGCCGCCCCTCGTGAGCGGCAGGTAAAAATCGCCCACAGCCGTCGCGGCCGATGAGTTGAGTGACGACGATAGAGTCGACATGGCAGCGGCAAAGATGGCGGCGATGACAAGCCCGACCACGCCTGCCGGCAGGTGCGTGACGATAAAGTGCGGGAAGATACGATCCGTCTGCAGGCGTCCATTGATCGTGAAATTGGCCATCTCGGCGGTCGCATGACCGGTGTAGTAAACATAGAGCATCGCCCCGATGAAGAGAAAGAGCATAAACTGGAAGAAGATGACACCGCCGCTGGTGAGCAGTGCGATGCGGGCTTGCGATGTCGATTTGCTGCACAGATAGCGCTGCACCATCAATTGGTCGGTCCCATGCGTCGCGGTCGTCAGGAACGCTCCGCCCAGTACTCCCGACCAGAAGGTGTAGCTCTTCGTCAGATCTGTGGTGAAATCGAACCAGACGAACTTACCGGCCGCCGATCCGGTCTCCATGACCTCTGCCCATCCGCCCGGAATCCTGTCGAGCAATATCCAGGCTGCGATCAATGCTCCGATCAGGTAGATGACTAACTGGATAACGTCGGTCCAGATGACCGCAGTCATTCCGCCGAGATAGGTGTAAATTATCGTCGCAGAGCCGATCAACAGCACAGAGACGATAAGGATCGTGAACTTCGGATCCATGGTTGGGGCCCATGCCCGGGCCGTCTCACCGATCTCCGGCATTGTCAGCATAAGCGCTGCCAGCACGAGCCCCGTAGCGAACAGACGGAATCCATCGGCCATGCTGCGCGTGATCAAAAATAGAAGCGAGGCCAGTCGCCTGACGCTCTCACCGAATCGCTGGCCTAGCAGTTGATAGACAGTCAGCAGCTCACCGCGAAAATAGAGCGGCACAAAGAGCAGCGTCACGCAGATGCGTCCGATCATGTATCCAATGACCAGCTGCATGAACGTGAAATTCGTGCTGAAGGCATAGCCCGGAACGCTGATGAATGTGACCGTGCTCGTTTCAGTCGCAACGATCGATCCCATGATCGCCCACCATGGAACGTGATGCCCGCTGACAAAATAATCTTTGACATTCCTGTTCGACCGTGAAAACCAGGCGCCGAACAATACCGTACCGATCAGATAGACTGCGATGATAATCAGATCCAGCGTTCGCATGTGACCTCATGGGGAAGAAGTTTCCAGTTTCCGGTTTCCAGTTCCGATTAAAACTTGTTTGCTTATATACACAGTGCATAAACCCATGGCTTTCACTGGAAACTTCTCCCGCTTGAAACTACTCCACCATTTACTTGATTTCTCCGGATTCGGGACGCTTGCGGTTGCGCGCCCAGTCCAGCAGTTGGTCGAAGGCATCCGCAGTCTGTTTCGCCGTGAAATTGCAGTGGCCTCGGGCGACGACATACTTCGCGACAAAGAGATCCTGGGTTCCGGCCTGTTTGGCGATCGCATCGTATGCGCTGATATACCTTCCGGGCAGAAGCTGGTCGTATGTGGTATGGATCGTGAGCATCGGATCGGCGATGCGGCCTGTCGGCGAGTAGTGCCGGCGCAGATATTCGCGCGCCTTCTCGTCCGCTTTGTATCTCTTCACGCCACGATTGAGCGCCACATCATCATCGAACCCGTCATAGATCGTGTTGCGGTTGTCGAAAGGATTGCCCCCCGCGCGAACCTGCAGCTCTCGATTGATCTCATAAAAGAAATTCAGGACAGGTAAAATGTCGCCCGGCGCTGAGAGGCTGTATCGCCTTGTAAACATCGACGCTTTTTCAGGTGATGCATCGATCGCCTCTTTCACTTTGGCCCCGTTCAGTCGCGCGCCCGGCTGCAGTTCGCTGAGTGGCCCGACCGTTCCGGGAAAGAGGAAATCGAAAGTCACGAGCATGTCGAAAATGCGTTCCTGGAAACCGTTGAGAGTATCGTTTAACGGCCCACACATCGGCATGGCCCCATCATAGATTTCAGGGTAACGTTCGATCGTGGCAGTTGTGATGACTCCGCCCATCGAATGGCCCGTGACATAGGTTTCACGAGGTTTGCCGTATTTCGTGACGAAATAACGGCGGAGTGCTTCGGTATCCTCGACAGCCTCTTTCACCGCCCAGCCCTGTGTGCTGTATGCCGATTCGGCGAAAGCGAACCCGCGTGAAAGGAATAGTTCGCGCAGCTGTTGGGCGCGCGGTGAATCCCATGAATTTTTCGTCCCGACCACCTGGTAGCCGTGGCAATACATGACAAGGCCTGCAAGCTGACCTGAGCCGGCGGCATCGGGAACTTCGATTCTGAATTCGGCTCCATTGATCTGGCCCGTTTCGACACGGGTTTCGGCCTGAGCCATGACCGTAATACGGGCCGGTAACGTGATGGCGAGCACTGCCAGTAAAGGCAAAGCGAAGATCATTCTTTTCATATCTATTCCTCAGGAGTTATTGAACAGCCACGATCAATCAGCCGGATCGCTCTCGGGGAGACTGTGCCGGCGGAAATAGAGATAGAGCGGCAGACCAAGGGCGATCAGAATCAGCCCCGTGAACGCCTCGACCGGGTTGGTCTGCAGAGTGTTGACGAGGAGCCAGATCGCGACCAGCACGAAGACCACGGGCATGATCGGATATCCGAGCGTCTTGTAAGGCCTTGGCGCATCGGGCATCTTTCGCCGCAACATGAAGACGGATGCCGTCGTCATCCCGTAAAAGATCCACGAGGCGAAGACGACATAATTTGTCAGCTGATCGAATGTCCCAAGCATTGCCAGAGCGGCAGCCCAGATGCCCTGGATGACGAGCGACCAGACGGGAACGCGCGATCTGTGGCTCAACGCGCCGAGTTTCGAGAAGAACAACCCGTCACGCGCCATGGCAAAGGGCACGCGCGCTCCGGTCAGCGTCGATCCATTGAGCGCTCCGAGAATCGAGATCATGATCGCGACTGCCACGAAGTTTGAAGCGATGGGACCGAGAAAAGCACGGACGGCCTTCGTCGGCACCGGATCGGCGGCATTCGATGCGGCGATCTCGCCGATCGGCAGCGCGTGAAAATAGGCCAGATTGGTCACCAGGTAGATCGCCAGGATGACGATCATCCCGCCGATCAATGCAAGCGGGACATTACGGTGCGGATTTCGAACTTCACCTGCCGCCATCGGCATATTGTTCCAACCGTCATAGGCCCAGAGAGCGGCCAGCATCGCAGCTCCGAAGGCCTGTATGCCGGTCAGGTTCGGCGTCCGGAACTCAGATCCCAGAACCTGCCAGTCGACACCATTCGAGAACATGAAAACCCCGGCGACGATGATCGTGATCCCGGACACCTTGGCAACAGTCAAAACCGACTGGACATGCCCTCCAAAAGCCACTCCAACGCAGTTGATCGCGGTAAAGATCAGGATCACTGAGACGGCTACCACCTGCGTCCACCCGAACTGCCACTGCAAATCGCTGCCGAAAAGATTCAGATTTTTTGTCAGCCACGGCTCGTTGATCCTGAAGAGCGAGGCGAAGAAGATCGAGAATCCGACCGCCAGACTGGCCATCGATCCGCTGGTCGCGACGATAAATCGCATCCAGCCATACATAAACGCCGGGGCATCGCCATAGGCTTTTCGCAAATAGATATATTCGCCCCCGGCTCGCGGCAGCAGCACGCCGAGCTCAGCATATGTCAATGCGCCTGCCAGCGACAGGACTCCGGCCGCCAGCCACGCCATGAGCACAAGCCACGGAGTCCCCACATTCTGCGCCATGACGGACGTCTTAAGAAATATTCCAGTCCCGATGATCGTTCCGACAACAAGCGAGATCGTATCGGTCAGCGACAGGCCGCGTATCAGTTGATTTTTCTCTTGACTCATAATCAGCAGGCGTTGTTCACGTTTTGTGTTGATTTTATCTTTGGCGCGTGATTTTGACCGAAGTGTCCTGAAAAGAAAAGCAGCGGCGGGTAAAGTACGGGCACGACGAACGTCAAATTCAAACTTTCTTATATTCTGCTCCGTGATATACTGCCGTCCTCAAGGCCACCCTCAAATTTCAAACTGGAGGGTCTCCTATGAGCACAACAATCAATCCCGAGATGCGGGAATTACAGCAAAAGGTTGATGAGATGCGGATCAATCTGGCCAGAACGCAGGGCGAGATCGAAATCATCAGGCAAAACAGTGAACGTAACGATCGACAGACGATCAAACAGTTTGTCATCTTTACCGTCACCATGCTGATAGCTGTGGTTTCGACCCTGATCGGTACCAGCGTCTTTCAGACCGACGCTCTGCGGCGTGAAATGAGCGCGAAATTTGAAGTAGTCGACCAGCGCTTCAATGCCGTAGACCAGAAGATTGACTCGCTGGATCAGCGGATAGACAAACTGGATCAGCGTATGGACAGACTGGATCAGCGTATGGACAGACTTGATCAGCGTATGGACAGACTTGAAGGCTCGATTAATGAGATCAAGACCAGCCTTGGAATCCGGCGCCGATGATCCGGCGCCGAAAATCCTGTCTCAAAAAGTAAACGCCGGAGAATGGTTTATCTCTCCGGCGTTTTGACATGTCCGATTGACTGTTAATCCAGTCGTTTGACACGGATGTTTTTATACTGAATTGTGCTCTTCGGATCGTGCGCCTGCAAAGCGAAGGTCCCCTTATCGAGGATGCGGGTGAAATCGGCTCCCGGCTTGCGGTCGGCGGGTTCATCCCAATCGACGGCGACCTTGTCGTTGACCTTGATCGTGACGTGCTTGCCTTTGACGATTATGTGGTAGGTGTACCATTCGTTGTCGTTGACCAGCTGTTCCTTAACATCCTGGACGCCGTACAGGCCGCCCGTCCGGCGCCAGTCGGTATGAGTCTGATTGACCTGGACTTCATATCCGTGTTTCGGCCAGCCAGTCGCCTGGTACTGGGTATGGATGTAGATGCCGCCGTTCGACCCCGGTGTGGTTTTAGCGTCGATCTTGAGCTCGAAATTTATAAACGGCTTTTCATCGCCGACATAATAAAGATGGCTGCGGCTGCCGTGGGCCGTGAAAGCGCCATCCTGGATCGACCATGCATCCTGATTTTCGTCGGCCATCTTCCAACCGTTAAAACTCTTGCCGTCGAATATCGTCTTGAAGCCCTTCTCTTCCTTCACCTGGCCGGTAACGGCAAAGGCGAGCGTGAGCGCTACGATGATGACTGAGAAAATTCTGCTATGTTTCATTACCTGATCTCCTCGATTCCAAATGATAATTCTGTCAATTCATGACGCAGGATGGCCATCAAACCATCCGGGAGGCAGGATCGTCAAGTCCCCTGAACGATTTGGACGATCCGGTTGATTTTCGGTCAAACAAAAACGCGTGGGACTCGCGAAGAGATCCCGGTCACGATTTCATAAGAGATAGTACCGATGCGTTCGGCAAGGTCCTCAGCGGTTAAACGCAGGGACTTATCCGAACCGATCAGAGTCACGACGTCACCCGGTTGTGCATCGTCGATATCGGTCACGTCGATGATCGTCAGATCCATGCTGACACGGCCGGCAATCGGAGCAAACCGGTCGCGAACGATAACATGGCCGTTGTTCGAGTGGGCCCGTCGAAGTCCATCAGCATAACCGATGGGGATAGTAGCGATGCGGCTCTCCCGAGCGGTCACAAAAGTTCGCCCGTATCCGATGGCGCACCCGGCTGGAACCGTCTTGAGCAGAATGATCCTTGAATATAGCGACATGACCGGTCGCAGTTGAAGTGGTTCTGGATGATCGGAGAGCACATCGCGCGTCAGACCATAGAGCGTGGCTCCGGCACGGGCGAGATTGCCGTGGGCTTCGGGGAAAGCATGCAGGCCCGCGCTGTTGGCCAGATGTCTCCAACTGGGTTTGAATCCGCATCCGGACAATACTTCAACGGCTCGCTCGTATCTTGATATCTGGGACCGTGTGAATGCCGGATCATGACCGTCGGCCTCGGCGAAATGAGTCAGCACTCCATCCAGCCTGAGATTCGAAAACTTCTTCAGTTCCCGAGCGAATTCCATTAGGTCGCAGTCCGGAACGCCAAGCCGGCCCATGCCGGTATCGACCTTGAGATGATACGGGATGGTCCGACCCGCGGCTGCTGCCCGTGCATCAAGCTCTTCGGCCGCATCCAGTCGAAAGACCGCCGGCGTCAGATCATGTTCGAGAACCTCATCGGCCTGTCCCGTCCAGAAACCTCCCAGGCAGAAGATCGGCCGGCTGATTCCCTGTCGGCGCAGGCTGACCCCCTCTTCGATCAGGGCGACTCCGAACCAGTCGGCGCCTGATGCTTCGAGCGCGGCTGCGCAATCCGCCGCGCCATGTCCATAGGCATCGGCCTTGACCACCGCCATGAGCCGGGTCCCGGGTGTAAGCGTCCGCTTTAACGTCAGGTAATTTTCTATCAGTGCAGAGACGGATATCTCAGCCCAGGTTGGTCGCTGATGCTGAATCTGATTCATGCGGGATAGAGGAATGGAGACAAGGCCACCTGCTGATCAGCTTTCCCTGAACTTGTCTTCGAACCGGGTCAGCTGCTTAAGAAAAACGAGTTCGACGGTGCCCACGGGCCCGTTTCGCTGTTTGCCGATGATGATCTCGGCGATATTCTGGTTTTCGGTATCGGGCTTATAGACTTCTTCACGATAGATGAACATGACAACGTCGGCGTCCTGTTCGATCGAGCCCGATTCGCGAAGATCTGAAAGCTGTGGGCGGTGCTGGCCCGTGCGTGTTTCGGGGGCGCGCGAAAGCTGGGAGAGTGCAATCAGCGGCACATTCAGCTCTTTGGCCAGCATCTTCAACTCCCGGGAAATCTGCGACACCTCCTGCTGGCGTGATTCTGAACGGGCGCGACCGCTCATCAGCTGGAGATAATCCACGATCAACAGGTCAAGCCCCTTCTGTTCATTACGCAGGCGGCGGGCCTTGGCCCTCATCTCGAGGACCGAGATTCCAGGTGTATCATCAAGAAAGATGTTGGCTTCAGACAGCTCACCGACACCGACAGCCAGTCGTCGCCAGTCGTCCTTGTTGAGCATGCCGGTCCGTAAACGATGGGCATCGATCCTGGCCTGCGAACAGAGCAGGCGTTGAACGAGCTGCTCTTTGCTCATTTCCAGTGAAAAGACCCCGACGACGGCCTTTCTGCCGTCGTGCAAGCGATGCAGGGCGGCATTCTGCGCGATGTTCAGACTGAAAGCGGTCTTGCCCATCGATGGCCGGGCCGCGATGATGATCAGATCACCCCGCTGCATGCCCGAGGTCATGTAATCGAGTTCCTGAAACCCTGTCGGAATACCCGTCACAAGCTGCTCGCGGCCGACTATGTCTTCAATTACGCGAAGTTGCTTCTCGGCGACATCCTTGATATGGACGAATCCCTCCTTGATCCGATCTTCGGCGATCGAGAGGATGACGCGCTCAGCCTCGTCAAGCACTTCCTCAGGCTCATCCTCGTCATCGAAAGCCTTGGCCATGATGTGATGGGATGCCCGGATCAGCCGCCGCAGCGTCGACTTGCCCTTGACGATCTTGGTGTAGTTGTCGAGATTGGAAAATCGCGGTACGCCATCGAAGAGCGAAGAGATGTAGGCCGGCCCGCCGACTATGTCGAGTTCTCCGGCGCGTCGCAGCTCCTCCTGCAGCGTGACCGGATCGATCGCGCGGCCTTGCTCATAAATTCCTATCATCCGCTCGAAGATCCGCTGGTGCGAGGTGAGAAAGAAATCCTCGGGCTTGAGCTTTTCAACTACCTGATTGATGGTTGAGTTGTCGAGCAGGATCACACCCAGGATCAACCGTTCTGCATCAAGGTTACCGGGTAGAGCCTTGTCGAGAGTAACGTCGTCCTGAGCCATGGGTCTTGAGACTTTTCTGGGGCCTTGCTTCGCCATCGTTTGCCGTCGATAAGAGATTCAGATCTGATCAGAAAAAGAGCGGAGTGACGAGCGATCCAGCTCTTCACTCCGCTTCCATCTTATGCAGTCGACGTCCCGCGTCAAGACGGGATGGCCGTCTCTTCCCGGATCAGTATGATTCCAGAGAAGAAATAATTTTTCAGGCCGGCAGGGTTCAGGCCTGGGCCGGGGCTTCTTCGTTCCTGACGACGACCTTGATGCCTGCCGTCACTTCACGATGCAGCTTGATCGGGACTTCATACTCGCCGACTTCCTTGATCGGGTCCTTAAGCTGAATGCGTCGTCGATCGAGCTCATAGCCCTTGGCGACAAGCGCTTCGTGAATATCCATCGAAGTGACCGAACCATAGAGCAGGCCGTGCTCACCGACCTTGCGCGGGAATTCGAGAGTCACTTCTCCCAGCAGACCGGACTGCTGCAGGGCGGTTTCGCGCTCAGCCGCCTCGCGCTTGAGGAGCGATCGTCGCTGCATCTCGATCTGCTTGATGTTGGACGGCGTGGCCTGAATGGCCAGGCCGCGCGGAAGCAGGAAATTCCTTCCATACCCGGCGCGAACCTTGACCAGGTCTCCCCGCGCGCCGAGATTTTCGATATCTTCTTTAAGCAATAGTTCCATCATTGCCATAACGGTACTCTCCAGTCTCATGCCGCCGCCCGGAGTTCATCCACCGGGCGGCAAGGCCAACCTAATATTTCGTGTAGGGAAGAAGCGCGATGTTTCTCGCGCGCTTGATCGCCTCGGTCAGTTTCCGCTGCTGCCATGCGGTGACTCCAGTGAGACGCCGCGGCATGATCTTGCCGTTCTCTGCAATGAAGGATTGCAGCAGTTTGATATCCTTATAATCGATGTAGTCGATCTTCTCGGACGACAGCCGCGAAGTACGTCGACGACGCCCGCCGCCTGACCTGACCGGACGGTTCGAGCCCCTGCCCCTGTCATCACTATCTCTTTCCATTCTCGCCATATGTATGCCTCGCTTTCTTTTTCAAATTCGCTCGATCAAGGATCTCCTGGTTAGTCATCGAGATCCTCGCCGTCATCATCATCGTCCTGATCATCATCGCTCGCGGTATCACGCGGGGCGGCGACGCTCTTGCGCTTCGCCTTCATCTTGGCGGCGCGCTTCATATCCTCATCGGTTCGAACCGTGATATGACGGATGACGAAATCGGTCACGCGCAAACGACGTTCGAGTTCAGCGATTTCGACCCCGCTGCCGTCGACATACAGCAGGGTGTAGATTCCGTCATCGAACTTATTGATGCGATAAGCGAGATTGCGTCGTCCCATGTCTTCGATCCTGGTGACGGTGCCGCCACGTTCTGAGACGATCTGTTCAAGCTGAGTGTTCAGTTTGCTGATGTCATCGACGGCGGTGTTTGGCGCCGAGATGTACATTAATTCGTAGGTTCTCAAACGAGTCCTCCTTGTGGATGATAGAGCCTGACGCCACTGAGTCGTCAGGCAAGGAGCGAAGCGGGTCATTGACGGGAGCAATCCCGGAAACCCTGCTTCGTTTTCAGTTATATTTCGACATCGCATCAGCGATGCCGATTGTCAAAATATCTTCGATCGCATCCGAAGCGGTCTCGACCATCAGTTTGAGCGCTTCACGATCCTTGCGCGGGAATTCGGCGAGCACGAAAGACGCCGTGTCGGCGACCGGATGCTCGGGGGCGATCCCCATGCGAATCCGTGGAAACTCCTGCGTATTCAGTCTGGCGATCATCGATTTCAACCCATTATGACCGCCGGCACTTCCCTGGCGGCGGATCCGTATCCGCCCGAATGGGAGCGCAAGATCGTCACTGATGACCAGCACTCGGGAAGGATCCGCTACCTGGTATCGCGACATGAGACCGGAAACCGCTGTGCCGCTCAGGTTCATGAAGGTCTGCGGTTTGACCAGCAGCAGGGTATGGCCACCGATCGTCGCGCGCGCCGTCAAGGCCTGACATTCCGCCGTGCGGACTTCCCTTCCGGTTCGGCGCGCCAGCTCATCAATGACCAGGAATCCACAATTGTGGCGCGTCAGTTCATACTTCGGGCCGGGATTTCCCAACCCAACGATCAGCCACATAAGTCACCCACCGCGGCAGTTCATGTAGAGGAATACTCCTCTCAGGTCTTGCCCTTCCTGAACACTTCGGGGGCAGAGGATTACTCCTCTTCGGTCTTGCCCTTCTTGATCACCTCGGGCTCGGCCACGGGCTCGACCTCGGCGGTCGTCTCTTCAGCCGCGCGCGGAGCCGCCACATTGCAGATGACAGTTTCAGGATCGGTGACGATCTCGACCTTCTCGCCGAGATCCAGGTCCTTGACGCTCAAGTGCGTGCCGATGCCGAGAGCTGACACATCAACAGTGATCTCTTCCGGCAGGTCGCCGGGGAGGCACCGGACCGTCAACGTGTGAGTGACGAAATCCAGGACGCCCTCGGAGCTCTTGACGCCTTCAGCTTCGCCGGTCAGCCGAACCGAGACCTCGAAAGTAGTCTTCTCTGTCATCGAGATCCGAATCAGATCAACGTGCAGGAGTGATCCCTTGATGGGATCGAGCTGCAATTCGGCCACCTTGACCGGCATCAGCGCCCCATCGAGGTTGAGCGAAATGATCTTGTTTCGGCCATGCTTCCTGACAATGGCGGCGAACTCCCGCTTGACGATGGACGAACTCGCCGCTGCAGTCTCGCCTCCGTAAACGGTGATGGGCACGAGGCCGGCGGCCCGCATGCGTTTCATTGCATTCTTGCCACGATCGTCTCGATTTGTGGCGGTCAAAATAATCTCGTTTTCCACGCTCATAACAAACTCCAAGGTCAATACAACGATATGAAAAAGTTCAGATGAAGAGCCTGCTGACAGAGGTCTCGTCGTGAATCGACTTGATCGCTTCGGCCAGTAAAGGCGCTATACTCAGATATTCAAACAACGGCGCTTCGCATCCCGGGTTCTCGGGGAGTGTATTGGTCAGCACGACCTTCTCGAGGGGCGAATTCCTGATCCGCTCGATCGCGTTGCCTGACAGCACCGCGTGAACACAGCTTGTCAAAATCCTGCGCGCGCCATTGCCTTTCAACGCTTCGGCAACCTTGGTCAGAGTTCCGGCTGTGTCGACCATGTCGTCAACGATCAGCACGTCGCGATCATCGACATTGCCGATCACATTCATGACTTCGGCCTCGGAGTGACCAGGCTGCGATTTGTCGCGCCGTTTGTCGACGATGGCGAAATCGGCATTCAGCCGTTTAGCATATGCTCTTGCACGCTCAGCGCCGCCCGGGTCAGGCGCGACCACAACCAGATCCTCGACCGGATTCCGGGAAAAATAATCGATCATCACCGGCGCGGCGAAAAGATGATCGACCGGAATGTCAAAGAAACCCTGGATCTGCGGGGCATGCAGATCGACCGCCAGGACACGATTCGCCCCGGCAGTTCGGATCAGATTCGCGACCAGTTTGGCCGAAATCGGAATCCTCGGCCGGTCCTTCTTGTCCCCTCGCGCATACCCGTAATACGGTATGACAGCGGTGATCCGATCGGCCGACGATCGCCTGAATGCGTCGGTCATAATCAGCAGTTCCATCAAATGCGAATCGACAGGCGGACTCGTCGACTGCACGATGAAGACGTCGCTCCCGCGCACGTTCTCGAGAATCTGGAAATTGAATTCCCCATCTGGAAATCGTGTCGTGTTCGAACGCCCCAATGGTATGCCGAGATACTGGCATATCTCTTCAGCCAGCCGGCGATGGGCATTGCCAGAAAATATCTGTAGGCTATTCACGGCTTTCGGTAACGGGGGCAATCCGCCCCGACTCCTACTTTCTTTCTACTTTCTACTTTCTACTTTCTACTCATTCTCTGGCTGGGGAGGTAGGATTCGAACCTACGAATGGCGGCTCCAAAGGCCGCTGCCTTACCACTTGGCGACTCCCCAGCAAAAAGCCGCATTGAGTTCGCGATGTCTCGTGAGATTCAGTACGGCGTCACTGCAGCATCCGGGAAGCGAAGGAGGCTATCCGTTAAGTGCGCGCGCAATCTCCAGCTGATAATCGTGACGGCTCAATGTGCGCACGGAAGCGCACCACCAGCCGGACCGGCTCAGATCGTCTGCGGCAACAGAAAGTGCCCGCTCGCTGTCAAAGATCGCAAAAATAGTCGAACCGCTGCCCGACATCAACACACCAGCGGCGCCAGAGGTTGTCAGTCCCGCCTTGATTTCCGCAATCAGCGGATACTTCGCATGCACCGGAATTTCGAGATCATTGTGCAGAAAGGGGATGATCCGCCCGGCTCCGCCGATCCCTGCCGATATGGCGGCATGAGCGGCCTCAAGAGAAAGAGGCATCTTAACGACGGGGCTCACTTTTGTCAACTCAGGGGGAAGGCTCGAGTAGACGTCACCGGTTGGGATATGGAGTCCGGGGTTGACGAGCAGCAGGAAATCTTCGTTGATATCAGCGAGCGGATAGACCTCTTCACCGCGCCCGACGCCGATTGCGGTTCCGCCGGTCAGAAAGAAGGGCACATCCGAGCCGAGAGAGGCTCCGATTCGGCGCAAAGCCGGCAGATCGAGCCGGGTCTCCCAGAGCGCTCCGAGAGCGAGCATCGTCACCGCGGCGTTGCTGCTTCCGCCGCCCAGTCCGGCGCCCATTGGAATCCTTTTTTCGATCGAGATTCTGACGCCCCTGCGCAGTCCCGTCAGATCCAGAACGGCGCGCGCCGCACGCCATACCAGATTAGTCTGATCGGTCGGCACCTGAGGATGATCGCTCACTACTTCGATCCCCTCTTCGAGAGCCGTGAATGTCAGGCGATCGCAGACGCTGACCGTCTGGAGCAGCGTCCGCAGCTCATGAAACCCGTCGGCCCGCTTGCCAAGGATCTCGAGTGTCCAGTTGATCTTGGCGTATGAAGGAAGAATCAGCGTCGTCATTCGTTCGACAGGCTATTGTTTATTCAATTTGACCTTGATCCTGGAGATCACGCCGGCTTCGATCGAGTACTCCATGGCCTTCTCCCACTGGAGACGGGCCTTGTCGATCTGGCCTGAATCGCGCAGCACATCCCCGAGGTGTTCGTGAATGGCCGGATTCCTGCTCGAATAGCGCAGAGCCTTTTCAAGCTGTTCAACGGCCTTTTTGTTATTCCCGGTTTTATAATACGCCCATCCGAGACTGTCCAGAAAGCTTCCGTTGATCGGCTCGATGAGAATTGCCTTTTCGATCAGTAAAATCGCTTCTTCCGTACCACGACCGCGCTCGATCAGAAAATAGCCCAGATTATTGAGCGCCGTGGCATTGGTCGGATCGGTCCTGATCACATCGCGCAGTGTCTTTTCAGCCTCATCGAACTTCCCTGAGCGATCAAGGATTGAGCTCAATTGAATCATGGCATCGGGACTGTCCGGGTTCAGTTCGATCGCCTTTCGAACAGACTTTTCGGCTGCCGCCAGATCGCCCTGCTGGAGCAGTATCCCGCTCATGACCACATGGGCCGATGCATCTTCCACCTTCGATTCCGGAATACCCCGGACCATCGTCTGGAGCAGATCGACGCTCTCGTCGAAGCGTTTCAAATCGGCGAGAATCAGAGCTTCGGAATATTTGAGAACGCGATCTTCCGGATAGCGGCGAGTGGCGGCCATAGCCGCATCCAGGGCGTCACGCAGCTTCCCGTCTTCGCGCAGTGATTCAATGGTGATCATATCAAGCAGAGAATCGTGTTCGTCGATCACCTGGCGTGCCCGACTCGTGATCCTCTGAATGCGAGTCTGATCGCCCGTCCGGCGACATACCTTGACAAGCCGGGTCACGACTTCATCGAAAAGCGGAGTATTGACGGGCGTCAGCGCGCCCTTGCCGAGGATGGTCTCAAAGGCCTTCTCGTATTCCGCAATGGCATCATCGTCGCGACCGATCTCCTCATAGGTCTCTGCCAACCCGACCATGAGATCGATTCGCGTACCTGATTCGACGCGCGTCATCCCGAGCCTGAGCGTTTCGATCGCTTCAACCCGCTGGTTCGAGCGACGCTGCGCAATGGCAAGCAGTCCGAGTGCGCTGGCATTCGAAGGATCGAGCCTGGTGTACCGGCTCAGGTGCTCGACCGCCTCGGCATACCTGCCTGCCCGCACCAGCGAAGAACCGTACCCGATCATGAGCACAGGCGAGACCGGCCCTTTGAAGAGCTGTGAATAGATGCGAAGCTCGGTTTCGCGGTCGCTCGTCGCTCGCAGTATGTTGATCAGATTCCGCGCATTTTCATTGGAATCAGGATTCATCGCATATGCCACTCGGGCCGCGTTGACAGCCTGCCCGTCCCGTGACTGGCTGAGATAAAGCCGCGAAAGCTGCAGGTGCGCATTGTCGGGTGAAAGATCGCTGCTCATCAGCCAGCGATAGAAGAATTCATCAGTCGACAATGGAGCTCCGGTCCATTTTTCGAGCGCGTGGATCTGTTTGGTGATCTGGTTTTTGGCCTGATAGAGATCGGCCAGCATGGCCCAGGCTTCGGTCCGTCCTGCATCGAGATCAGAAACACGTTCGTATTCGCGAATCGCACGATCAAGATACTGCTGGCGGGAACTGTTCTCCGTCTTGTAAGCCGTCACCGAAAGGCGTGCCAGTAAAAGATGGGCATTGGCATTATCGGGTTCGATCCGCACAGCCTGCAGAGCTTCAATTTCGGCCAGATCTCGCCTTGACAGATAGAAGAAATAGAGTTCTCCGAGATCAACGTGCGGCTCAGCCGAGGTCGGATCGAGCCTGATCGTCTCTCTCAATTTGGAGACCGCGCCTTCGAGCAGGCGGGCGCTGCGCTGCTGCTGGGCCTCGCTCTTCAGCCGCCGTGCTTCCATGTATAAAAGATACGCCTGGATTCGCTGCTCATTTGTGGGAGGTTCGACCTGCTTCGGAGCCGGTGGCGGGCCCTGGCCGGTTTCCTGTGCGTTCGCCTTGTACCCCGCGAGGCTCATCGTCACTATAAAAATAATTGCGAATACCGATCGCCTCATCGCGCGCCTGAAATTTATCATGCTTATTCCTGCATTCAGTTTCCAGTTTCAAGTTTTCAGTTTCCAGTGATCTATTGAACCAAAGCTGATGAAATCTGGAAACTGGAAACTGGAAACTTTTATACCGTCATCCCCGTTTTTCCGCGGTGTTGGCAATCACCGCGCGAACCCACTCTCCGCGCCGGGGAAAGCTGTAGAGAATAAGAAAGATAGCGACCACTCCCAGACGCCAGCTATATTGATAGTCTGAGGTCATCATGTAAGCTATCAGACCGATGATAGCGACCGCTTCGGCAATCGCAGCGCCAATAATCGAGGTCATGCCGAGCTGCCGCAGTATCGCACTGGCGCCGCCGGAGGCGGCCTGCGAAAGCATCATCCGCGACAAGAAGATCCGGCGGAGCGCGACTACCATGACGCCCAGTACGACGACCGTCGAATAGATCACACGCCCCCATTTTTCACTGCCCGGTGCGGACTCAGCAGGGGTGATCACCTGCGCGATGATCAAAAACATGACCACTGAAAAGAGAAACGTGGCGACAAACATCAATGTTGTTTTATAACGTTGATCAATGATCTTCTGCGTATCCGACGGAATATAATCCATAAAAGGATCTCCAAAATTAAAATATGGCCGCGCGGTGTCGTGACCTTTGGCATCAATCAGTCGCGCCCTTTCGATGCTCGATGACCAGGTCGTCACTGGTGCCTTTGCGTCGATCGGCTCCGCGGGAGGTCAACCGATAACTATCCGCTTTACCGTTGAAATCGAACTGCTCGCCCCACAGATCGAATCGCAAAGGAGATACCAGGTATCGCGGAGACAGGTAATCCAGCAGCTCTCCGATTTCATCTGCTTCGACGAAGACGCCGCGATCACGGTGATAGGCGGTGAGACCCTCTTCAAGCTGCTTGAGCGAGATCATCGTCCGGCGTTCCTTTTCACGCCTGACAGCCTCGTCGATCAGTTCGAATGATTCCCATTGCCGGTCACCGAGTCTCACTTCAGCTACCTTCCAGGTCTTCTTATCCTGCACCAGCCTGAAGGCTGTCTCGATCTGAGCTTCGACTATGACGCCTCCCCCACCGACTCCCGGAGATATATTCTTGATCCGCACCTCATTCGATTTCAGGTTTGCTCCACCCATCTTCTGCAGGGCTTCACGTGCCTGCCGAACGCCGAGCACATCGGCAGCGGAGTAAGCCACGCCAATCAAACCCAGGCAAATCGCTGTCGCCAGTGAGATCGAAGCAGCCTAGCGCTCCGATTCTGCGTAAGCCATGTATTAGATGTCGAGGATATTTCATTTTCATCATAGACAATCCTGTTCCTGTCGTTTCAATCATTCGTTTCAATCGAGTATGAGGCTTCAGCGGAAAAGACATGTTCGATTAATATTAACAAAGAAAGCTGTCAAACTAAACCCGGCTTAGACCGCCATCAAAGCCTCTGTCAAGCGAACAACGGCAACCATCTCGATCACATCATGGACACGAATCAGGCGCGCACCCCGTTCGATCCCGAGAGCGACTGCCGCGGCGGTCCCGGCCAGCCGTTCTCGTTCATCGTCCCGTTGAAATCCCGCCAGGTAGAGGTCAAGAGTTTTCGGGATGAATGATTTGCGTGAAGGACCGAGCAGGGCAGGCAGATCGAAGTCGCCGGACAGGCGGTCGAGCCCCTGTATCAACTGAAGATTCTGTTCAGGCGTTTTGCCGAATCCGATGCCGGGATCGATGATCAGTTTATCCCGCTGAACGCCCCTTTTGACGGCTTCATCGATGGACGCCGAGAGCATGCGTATGACCTCATCGAAGATATCATCGACCGGCGGGAGTTTTTGCATCGTCTCTGGCGTGCCGCGGGAATGCATGAGCGCCAGCGCCGCCCCCGTCTCTGCAGCGACATCCGCCAGTTCGGCATCGAACCGCAATCCGCTGATGTCGTTAATGAGCTCTGCACCATGAGCGATGGCCTCGACTGCCACCTCGTGTTTGGTCGTATCGATCGAGATCGGAATGCGCAAATTTCCCTTCAGACCGTCAATGACAGGCAAAACACGATCAAGCTCTTCTTCGACGGTGACAGGCTTCGAACCTGGTCTTGTCGACTCACCGCCGATATCCAGAAGATCCGCCCCCTGGGCCTCGATTTCGAGCGCACGTTCAATGGCGCGTTCGACACTGACGAATCGCCCGCCGTCCGAAAATGAGTCGGGCGTCACGTTGAGCACACCCATCACCTGGACACGTTGTTCAATCGCAAGAGAGTTTCTGATCAGTTTCATGCTCGTCAATTAATGGTCATTTTATCTCGAGGATAACGCGATCGCCGCTGCGCGCGCCAAGATGTTCAGCCGCCGATCCGCACCAGAGAGCGATCTCCCAGTAACCGGCGCTCCCGGGATAGGCGAAGAGATCGCCCCGCTGGGCAACCGCAGCGAAATGGCTTCCGAACTGTGTTATCCGGCGACCGCCCAGTATCATCTCAGCGGCCGGTTTCTCGCCGTCATTCAGTTGCAGTTCCCGTTCGGTGAAACCGGTGATGAGGTTGCCGAACCTGTCGACATACAGGATCGTTGCTTCAATTGTTCCCCGTTCGGCATCGTGTTTCGGCTGCGGGATGTCGAAAGATACCGGATCAATCACCCGCTCGCCGAACTCAGCATCCGGCACGCCCAGCGAATGGTGTGCCGCCACCGGCGCGAAAATGTCTCGACCGTGGAAAGTCGCGCAGACAGGGTGGCGAAAGTATTCTTCATTCGTCAGGCTGTGGACGCGCACGTCTCGTTCAAATTGATGGATGAAACTGAAAAGGCCGTTATCGGGGCCGATAAAGCTGTAGTCCGCGGTTTCGATGATGATCGGGCGGCGGGCTGAGCCGACGCCGGGATCGACCACGGCCACGTGGATCGTCCCTTCGGGAAATTCGCGATAACAGGCGCCGAGAGTGAAAGCTCCCGCCGTCACATCCTGTGGTGGAATGTCGTGGGTCAGATCGATGATCCGTGCCGCCGGGTTGATCGAGACAATAACGCCCTTGACTGCCGGTACGAAATAATCGGCGACGCCGAAATCTGTGAGCAATGTGATAATTGAGGATCGAGGTCGCACGATATCTTTGTCCTTAAAGATCAATGGCCGCCCGGGAGCGATGATTCCCGGGCGGCTTGTTTTGTGGTCAATTATGCCTCAGGCAATCGGCGATCCTGGCTTATTGCTGCGAACTGGCCGGAGCAGCCGTCCGGATCAGCAACTCCGTGCCCGGTTCGAGGACCATATCCTTGCCGCCATCGATGAAGACCGAGCCGGCGCCGGCGCCCGCTCCGATTGCAGCCCCGATCGCTGCGCCCTTGCCTCCGCCTGCAATACCACCAATGATCGCCCCGAGCGCCGCTCCGCCGACTCCCCGCACAGCGGTATCTTTCGACCGACTGCCGGTTTCGACGTTGCCCTCTTCATCAACGGTCTTGACCGTCTCGCTCTGGTATACCTTTTCGACTTGAGCCGCCATTCGTCCGCTTCTGCCATCCCGCAACTGTATCGTATCGAAGACCAGCGACAGTTCGGTCTTGCCCGTTGCCTTGCCCGATCTGTTCAGCTTGGCGATATGACCTTCGATTGTGGCTTCGGCGTAGTCGCTCGGATCGAGCACCACGGCCACAAATCGATCACCCTCACGATTGGTCTTGGTGTTGATCTGAGTCGTCAGGCGAATCTTCATCTGAACGCCATCCGGCACATTGACGGCTCCGCGCCCCTGCGGTGCGGTGCGTGGGCGTGTATTCGCGACGGTTTGAGGCTCATTTACCTGCCGATCCTCAACCTGATTCCTCGCAACATTATCACCACCCGACGAATTGATCGCAGCAATTACCGTTTTCCCCAGATTAGCCGGGATCGAAACAGAGTATGGTCGTCCGAAATAACCGTCGTTGTATGCGACCTCAAACCCGATCCGATATCCTTCCTGATATTCGATGCGGGTTCCCAACTTCTCAGTGTATGTGCGATCGGCGTTGTGGAAAGCCTCGCTGTTCTCGAACTCACGCGGAGCGCCGTCAGTGAAATCGCTCTTCCCCTTGACGAACCCATCTTCATACCCGGCTCGATACCCGTGCTCATAAGCATATCGATACGATGCCGTCGTGTTCGTTTGTATCTTCGGCCGGGTCTTGGCCCGCGTCTGAGCCGTGACTTCAACCCCTGCCGCAAACAAACAAAGGGCCAGCGAAAAGATCAGGCCTCTGTTTAAGAAATATCTTGCGTTCATTGATTGCCTCCTCCAAATATCCTTATCCTGGGTCATTCTTCGTTAAGGGGGATAAAAATGCTGGTGCTTTTCCGATATCATTTTAATGATACAGTACAATCTTTGAGTCTCAAACTCACAGGCGCGTTGCACGCAAGGTCTGAAAATTTTCGACTGCGCATAATTTAAGGTTTTGCCATCCTGAACGGTGAGGCTATGATTTAAATATGACTGTCAGAAGAATATATCTTGATAACAGCGCCACGACACGGGTCGATGACGAGGTAATCGGAGCGATGCTTCCTTACTTCAGCGAAGCATATGGTAACGCATCGAGCACCCATCAATGGGGCCAGAGCGCCAAACAGGCGATCGAGGAGGCTCGAAATCAGGTTGCGCTGCTGCTCAACGCGTCGGCTACCGAAATCACCTTTGTTTCAGGCGGGACCGAGGCCGATAATCTGGCTGTCAAGGGCATCGCCGAAGCGCATGCCGGCAAGGGCCGACACATTATCACATCACAAATCGAGCATCCGGCGGTTCTGGCTTCGTGCGCGTACCTTGAAAAGAAGGGATGGAACATCACCTACCTCCCCGTCTATCGCGAAGGCGTCGTGCGAATCGATGATGTTCGGCGGGCGATCACCGACGAAACAGTGCTCATCAGCATCATGCATGCCAACAACGAAATCGGCACTATCCAGCCACTGCGCGAGATCGGACAGATCGTCAGGCAGCGCCGCGAGGCCGGCCAAAGACATCTTCATCTTCATTCCGACGCGGTTCAGACCGTCGGCAAGATCCCTGTCGATGTCAAAGATCTGGGCGTCGACCTGCTCGCCTTCACTGCTCACAAACTGCACGGCCCAAAGGGCATCGGCGTACTCTACGTTCGTCGCGGTGTCAGGCTGGCATCGCAACTCCACGGAGGACATCACGAACGGGACCGGCGCGCAGGCACCGAGAGCGTTCCCCTCATCGTCGCCATCGGTAAGGCCTCCGATCTGGCTCGCACATCACTTCAGGAGAGAAGCCAGCGCCTGCAGGAATTGCGAGATCATCTTGAACGCGAGCTGCTGCAACGCATACCGTTCGTCACCGTCAATGGTGATGCCGAACGCCGTTTGCCGAATATCTCGAATCTCAATTTCGATTACGTCGAAGGCGAAGGCCTGCAGATTTCGCTCGACCTCAAAGGCATCGCTGTCTCGACCGGATCGGCCTGCTCGTCGGGCTCGCTGGAACCTTCGCATGTCCTCGTTGCCATCGGACTGTCGCAGGAGACCGGTCACGGAACGCTCAGATTCAGTCTTGGTAAGGACAACACTCGCGATGAGATCGATTACGTTCTGGAAATTCTGCCCGGAATGGTCGAAAAACTGCGAAAACTTTCTCCGAGAGTGAAAAAGTAGTTTCCAGTGGAAACTAAATAACTAAATTTTCTTGTATTCAAGACTGGAAAAAAGTTAATCGCAGAGGCCGCAAAGATGCGCAAAGAATTTAATCGCAAAGGCCGCAAAGGGGCAAAGATATACAGGGAAGATCAGTGTTCAAATTATATCCAGTGGGCAATAATTCGGATATTCATATCACCAAAAAATCTTTGCCCCTTTGCGTCCTCTGCGATTCAAAATCTTTGCCCCCTTTGCGGCCTTTGCGATTAAATAGTTAAAAGACTAGTGTCCAGGGTACTAACCACCATGTACAGCGCCAAAGTACTCGAACATCTAGAATCCCCGCGCAATGTCGGAGCATTGCCTGACGCCAGCGCCTGCGGCGAGGCGACCAATCCCGTCTGCGGAGACCTGCTCAAACTGTATGTCAAGGTCGAAAACGATGTCATCACAGCGACGGGTTTTCAGATCGAGGGTTGCCCTCCGAGCATAGCCGCCGGATCTGCGCTGACCGAGATGTTGGCGGGTATGACAACGGCAGAAGCGGCCGCGCTCACGCCGAATGATGTCACGCACGCACTCGAGTCCCTGCCGCGCAACAAGGAGCATTGTTCGCTGCTGGCGATCGATGCGCTCCGCTCCGCTCTCGCTCAACTGCGCCGCGACGTGGTATAAAGCGAACGATATTCAACTCGAAAATTCATCAGACATTGAACTGGAAAATATGAGCAATTCCGGCAGCACAGTGCCTTCCGACAAAATACTGGCTCGCTTGCAAAAGGCATTCGGTGAAGACAGAGCGCAACTGGTCGATGGCGAGCGATTCCGCGTTTTGAACGAAGAGTACCGCATCATCGCATTTCCGCAAAACATAGACGAGTTGAGCGAAGTGCTCAAGCTGGCCGCGGCCGATAACCTGAGTTTGATTCCGGCTGGCGCCGGGACCTGGCTCGACATGGGAAATCACGCTCGTGCCTGCGACCTGATCGTTTCGACAGCAAAAATGTCACGCGTGCTCGAGTATGAGCCCGCCGATCTGACGGCAACCGTCGAAGCCGGATGCACCCTGGCGACGTTCAACCGCAAAGCGGCAGAAGACAAACAGTTCATCCCGATCGACCCGTTCGGTGACGATAGATCGACGATCGGCGGGACAATCGCCACGGGAAGTTACGGACCTATCCGCTGCGCATACGGAACGCCTCGCGACTGGCTGATCGGACTGCGCATTGTTCACGCCGACGGGCAGATCACATCGGCCGGCGGAAAGGTCGTCAAGAATGTCGCCGGATATGACCTCTGCAAACTATACACAGGCAGTTTCGGCACCCTCGGAATCATCGCCGAGATGAGCTTCAAATTACGAGCTCTGCCCTCCGACGACAGTTCCCTTATCTTTTATGCCGACACCGCTCGACCATTGTGCGATCTGATTGGACGAATTCATGACTCGGACCTTTCGCCATCTGCAATGGAATTGATCTCATACGGCTCCATGGATCTGCCGATGGATCCCTCCGGATTCGCGCTGGCCATTCGATTTTTGAGCGAAACCGAGACGGCACTCTGGCAACAGGCTGAAGCAATCAGGCTGGGCAGGATGGGGTCAGACCTGAACCATAAACTGATGAACGCTCAAGAAAGCGATGAGTTCTGGCGCAGGTACCGCGAAAGCGAGATCTCTGGCGACTGGGAGACCTGTCTGCGTATCAGCTCCCTGCCGGCTGCGCTGCCAGACACGCTGGCCGTCATCGACAATCTCCTTTCCCGTGTTCACACCCGCGCCCATGCCGCAAATGGCGCAGTCAGAGTCCTCAGTCAGGCGATCGATTCAGAAGTTATTCTGGAATTGCGCAACTACATCCAGCAGCGGGGTGGCTCACTCGTTCTCATTCGAGCCAGTGACGATCTCAAGCGACGCGTCGAGGTGTGGGGCGATGCGGGACCATCTGTATCGATTATGAGACAGATCAAGGACCGTTTTGACCCGCAAGGCCGGCTTAATCCCGGCCGTTTCATTGCCGGTATTTAATATTTATAGCGAATTCAAATCGACAGGAATTATAGATGACCGGACAAAACACCCTGCAAAACGCGCTCAGCGCTGAAATCGACAAGGTTCTTGGCTGCATCCACTGCGGGCTCTGCCTGCCATCCTGCCCGACCTATCAGCAGCTCGGAAATGAGAACGACAGTCCTCGCGGCCGCATATATCTCATGCGCGCAGTGACAGAAGGACGCCTCGATGCCGCATCTCCCTCGTTTTCCCGCCACATCGATCTATGCCTCGGATGCCGCGCATGCGAAACCGCCTGTCCGGCCGGGGTCAATTACGGTCACCTGCTTGAATCGGCACGCGAAACCATTAAGTATCACGGCGGAGATTCCGCCGGCCCGGCACGCTTCCAGAAGAGAATGCTTGGTTACGCGCTGCGAAATATATTCCCGAATCCGAAACGGCTTGGAACCACCTTCGCCCTCTTCAGATTTCTGCGCGACAACTCGCTCACGCGACTTATTTTTCGTAGCGGGATTGTGAGTCGAATCTCGAAGAAGGCCGATTTTGCGTTCTCACTGCTCATGACCACTAGTCAGGGAATAAGCCGTTCTGTCACCGGCGAGGCCTCAGGCGCCGGCGCGCGTCAGGTTTCGGTCTTCACCGGATGCGTCATGGAGAGCCTCTTCAAACCGGCCAACGATGCTACCAAACGGGTTCTGGCCGTCAACGACTGCAGTCTCAGGAATGTTGGCGAACAGGTCTGCTGCGGCGCACTGCACGCGCACTCGGGCGATCTTGAAACCGCGCGCGATCTGGCACGCCGGAACATCAACGCATTCGAGAGTTTTCTTGACTCTGACAACGGCGCAACCATCATTATTAATGCCGCCGGCTGCGGAGCGCTGCTCAAGGAATACGATCAGTTGTTGAAGGACGACCCGGCCTATGCCGCGAGGGCTGAAAAGTTCAGCCGCAGCGTGCGCGACGTGACCGAATACCTCGCCCGTGGAGAGGTCAAAACAGGAGCTCCCATCGACAGGCACGTCACTTTTGACGCCCCATGCCATCTCTTCCACGCTCAGCGCGTAACGACCGCGCCGCAACAGATCCTGACTTCGATTCCGGGTTTGAAATATACCCCGCTCGATGGAATGCAGGACTGCTGCGGCGGCGCTGGAATCTACAACCTGAGCGAACCTGAGATGTCTGAAAAATTACTGGCTGACAAGATCGGAAAGGTCAAGGCAACCGGAGCAGACCTGCTGGTGACGGCCAACCCCGGATGCCATATGCAGCTTGGAGCCGGATTGAAGATCTTTTCTGTCGATTGCGGAGTCGCTCACATCGTCGAACTGCTCGATGAATCCTACCGAAAAGCGGGATTTTATAGTAAGTAGAAAGTAAAAAGTACTGATGTTACGCAGAGACATTGTTCGGAAACTGCTTGACTTGTCCCGAACCCGCGAAGCGGGTGGACAGAATAGAGCCCGGGGTGAAGCGAGGCCGTCAGGCCGAGCGAAACCCCGGGTATTGTGATCATCATTTCAGCAAGCCCATGAAATGGGCGGCAGATTTCTCGATGACGCCTGACTCTTCCGCACACGCTATCGCCCACTTCGTGGGCTTGTCAATTTTGCTGGAACGGGACCCGGGGTTTCGCTCGGCCTGACGGCCTCGCTCCACCCCGGGCTCTATTCTTTCGCCTGCGTTGCAGGCTCACAGAAGAATATGCCTGAGCAACCTCAAAATTTGTCAAATCGATTTTAAAGGACTCTTCTGCGTAACATCAGTACTTTCTACTTTTTTCACGCCAGAGCCGGATCGCCCGCATCCGGATTGAGCCCCAGATCGACGAGCGCCTGCGCCGCCTTTTTGGCATTGAATTTACCTTCACGGGCAAGCTTTGAGAGCGTGGCTGCAACGATCGATTCTGCGTTGATCTCGAAATGAGAGCGCAGATAATCGCGATTGTCGCTGCGTCCGAACCCGTCGGTCCCGAGACTGACCAGTCGGCCACCAAGCCACGGGGCCAGCTGATCGGGTACGATCTTCATGTAATCGGTTGAAGCGATAATCGGTCCGTCGGCATCTCCGAGAGCTTTGAGGATGTACGGCGTCTGCTCCGGCTCAGCCGGATGCAGTCGATTCCATCGCTCGACGCGCAGAGCTTCGCGCCGCAGTTCGTTATAACTGGTCACGCTCCAGACATCAGCCTGCACCTTATACTTCTCGGCCAGAATCCCTTGAGCCTTGAGCGCTTCGCCGAGCATCGGTCCGCTGCCGAAAAGCTGGGCCTTCGGCTTTCCGCCACCGGCTTTCAGTTTGTAGATGCCTTTGATGATGCCTTCTTCGACACCTTCGGGCATCGCCGGCTGAACGTAGTTCTCATTGTAAAGCGTGATGTAATAGAAGAGGTCTTCCTTCTCCTTGTACATCCGCCGCATTCCGTCGTGAACGATGACCGCGATCTCGTATGCGTATGCCGGGTCATAGGCGGCGCAGGTCGGAACGGTGCTGGCCAGGACATGGCTGTGCCCGTCCTGATGCTGCAGCCCCTCGCCGTTGAGCGTCGTCCGGCCGGCCGTCGCTCCGCACAGGAAGCCTCTTCCGCGCGCATCGGCAAACGCCCAGGCGAAATCGCCGATCCGCTGGAATCCGAACATCGAATAGAAGATATAGAACGGGATCATATCGATCCGGTAATTCGAATATGAAGTTCCGGCAGCGGTAAACGATGACATCGAGCCGGCTTCTGTGATCCCCTCTTCCAGAATCTGACCATCCTTCGATTCCTTGTAGTAGAGGAACATATCGGAATCATGCGGCTCATAGAGCTGTCCCTGGCTGGCATAAATTCCAACCTGACGGAAAAGGGATTCCATACCAAATGTGCGCGCTTCGTCCGGGATGATCGGAACGATCCGCTTGCCGACCGTCTTCTCCTTGAGCAGGCTGGTCAGGACTCGAACAAGTGCCATCGTCGTCGAGACCTCGCGCCCATCAGAACCATCAAGCTGCTCCTTGAAAAATTCCAGCGGCGGCGTTTCGAGCACATCGGCTGTTGCTCCTCGGCTCGGATAATAACCGCCCAGCGCTTTCCGTCGATCATGCAGGTAGATCACTTCGCGGCTGTCCGGCGCCGGAACATAGAAGTTCACGTCTTTCGCGTCCTGCTCGGAGATCGGCAGATCGAAGCGATCGGTGAAATTGACCAGATCGCCCTCGTCCAGCTTCTTTGACTGGTGAGCGAGGTTGCGGCCTTCTCCGCCCGAGGGGCCGAGGCCGTACCCCTTGATCGTTTTGGCCAAAATCACTGTTGGCTGCCCCCTGTGCTCGAAGGCGCGCTTGTATGCATTGTATACCTTGATCGAATCGTGGCCGCCGCGACGCAACTTCCACAGATCGTCATCAGACATGTCCTCGACCAGCTTGAGCAACTCGGGATATTTGCCGAAGAATCTATCGCGCAGGAACTTGCCGTCCTTGGTCCGGAACGACTGGTATTCGCCGTCAACGCATTCCATCATTCGCTTGAGCAGAATTCCCGTTTTGTCCTTCGCGAAAAGGCGGTCCCAGGAACTGCCCCACAATACCTTGATCACATTCCAGCCGGCGCCGCGGAAAGCGGCTTCCAGCTCCTGAATGATCTTGCCGTTTCCGCGCACCGGGCCATCCAGTCGCTGCAGGTTGCAGTTGATGACGAAGATCAGGTTGTCGAGCTTCTCACGCGGCGGCAAGGTGATCGAGCCCATCGATTCCGGCTCGTCCATCTCACCGTCACCCAGAAACGCCCAGATTTTACGGTCGGTCTGAGCGATCAGCCCACGGTTCTCGAGGTAACGGCTGAAGCGCGCCTGATAGATCGCATTGAGCGAAGCCAGCCCCATCGAAACCGTCGGAAAACTCCAGAAATCAGGCATCAGCCACGGGTGCGGATAGGACGAAAGCCCCGGCTCCCCGCGCAGCTCGTGACGGAAGTTCTCAAGGTGCTTTTGCGTCAGCCGGCCTTCCAGAAACGCGCGCGAATAGATGCCCGGCGATGCGTGCCCCTGAAAATAGACGAAATCTCCAGGCTGATCGGTCCCGTTTGCATCCTTGATCGATCCGCGGAAGAAGTTATTGAAGCCGACCTCCATGAGCGTGGCGACAGAGGCGTAGGTGGCGATGTGTCCGCCAATGCCCGCATCCTTCTTGTTCTGCCTGACCACCATCGCCATCGCATTCCAGCGGATAATGCTCTTGATGCGGCGCTCGATCGTGATGTCTCCCGGATAAGGGACTTCTTCGTCGGCTGGAATAGTGTTGCCATACGGCGTATTGAACTGCGACGGAACATCGATTCCCGCGAAGTCTGCGCGATCCATAAGCACCTTGAGCAGATAGGTCGCACGCTGCGGACTGTCTTCATCCAGAATCTGATCCCACGCTTCCAGCCACTCCGCTGTCTCACGTGGATCGGTATCCACTTCCGAACCGGGGCTGATCTGATCAAGTACCTCATCTTCTATTTTTGCTTTTGCTTGCATCTCTGTTTTGTTTTCCTCTGAATTGGTAAGATTGCCGTGCTCTGAGTATCATTGGATTCAAATCAGGTATTATAGACTACGCAGTGGCCTGAGTCGAATTGCACTGATGGTCGACAGGTGCCTTTTTCCACTGACGAAAGAGTAATCAGAGATCGAATTTATCCATATAATCCGGAGTCTCTATCGGCCAGCCGAAACGATCGGTGATCTTGTCCTTGAGCGCATCCATGGCCTTCGATTCGCCGTGAACCAGAAAGACCTTCTCCGGTGCACGCTTGAATCCGCTTAGCCAGCGCAGGATCTCGCGATAATCCGCGTGTGCCGAGAGGTTTTCGAGCTGCTCGATGCGAGCCTCGACCGGCACCACCTGGCCGAAAATCTTGATCTCTTTTTCTCCCTCCAACAGCCTGCGTCCGCGCGTCCCTTCGGCCTGAAACCCGACAAAGATGACGGTGTTCCGATTATCCGGCAGGCGCCGCAGCAGGTGATGCAGAATACGACCTCCGGTCGCCATGCCGCTGGCTGAAATGACGATCGTCGGTTCCTCTGTGGCCGTGACCGCCTTCGATTCCTGTACCGTCCGAGCAAGGGTGAAGCGCCGGGTTGCCAGCGGGTTGCGCTGGTCATCGACCAGATCCTTCATCTCAAAGTCGTGCTCTTCCCTGTGGCGAAGATAGAGCTTCGTCGCACTGACCGCCATCGGGCTGTCGACCACCACCGGCAGAACAGGGATCTCTCCCTTTTCTTCCAGTTCGCGGATCAGATATAGCAGATGCTGCGTTCTGCCGACTGCAAAGGCCGGAATCAGAACATGTCCGCCGCGTTTCGCCGTTTCATTTATAATCTCGGCCAGTTTCACCTTGACGTCGATATCCGGATGTTCCCGATCGCCGTATGTCGATTCGAGGACGATGTAATCGGCTTCATCGACGTCGGATGGATCGTGCACTATCGGTTCGTTATATCGACCGAGATCGCCGGTCAGAAGCATCGTCTTCTCGTCTCCTGCCTTGTTCCGAAAACTCATCTTGACAAATCCGGAACCTAGAATGTGGCCGGCCGTGATGAACTCGAAAGACAGCTTCGGCGTCAATTGAACGCGCTTCTGGTAATTGACGCTCTTAAACAGTTTGAGCGCCGCTTCGGCGTCCTGTTCAGTATAAAGTGGCAGAGCCGGGTGATGCCGCGACGAGCCGACCTTGTTGGCGTATGCTGCCTCTTCTTCCTGCAATCGTGCGGAATCGGGCAGCATGATTCGCGACAGTTCGACTGTCGCCGGCGTCGCATAGACAGTTCCATCGAATCCCTCCCAGACAAGTCGCGGAAGGTATCCGGTATGATCGATATGCGCGTGAGTCAAAATGACCGAATTGATCGATGTGGGATTAATTGGAAACGGCTCCCAGTTACGGAGCCGCAGTTGCTTTAAGCCCTGGAACAACCCGCAATCGACCATCACCCGGTATCCGTCAACTTCGATCAGGTGCTTCGATCCGGTGACAGTGCGCGTTGCACCAAGGAACTGGATATAGGCCATTTGTCCTCCAGGCTATCATTGATTCTTTGATTCGACGATTCGACGATTCGACGACAAGAAGCCAGGACAGCCGGCTGTCCTGGCTTCTTGTCTGCCCGAACACAATCGCCTTCCCGACCCGGCGAAAATGTCTCGACACGTCATTCCACCGGAACCACGTCAGCAAAAGATCCCTACTTCTTCTTCAACATACTGCATGCCTGAAAGGCGGCAGAGGGATCGATCGCCGTGTTTCCTTCTTCTATATGGCGGATGATACCCTCCCTGTCGACCACGAAGGTCGCTCGCATGCCGAAACCTTGCGCGGGATAGAAAGTACCGTAATCCTGAACAGTCTTTCGCTCCTTGAAATCGCTGAGCAGCGGAAAACTCAATCCCTTGGTCTCCGGAGCGAGGTCTTCCGACCATCGCTTGAGTGCGGGCACGCTGTCCACACTGATTCCGAAAACCTGCGTCTCTGTGTCATTGAATTTGGCGATATCAGCCTGATACGCCTTCATTTCCCTCGTTCAGCCGCCTGTGAAGGCGAGCACATAAAACGCCAGTACGACCGTCTTCTTCCCTCTGAAATCGCTCAGCTTGTAGGTCTTGCCGTCTGTCCCCGGAAGTGTGAAATCCGGAGCGACATCGCCGACCTTCAAGTGCGTCTTGGGCGGTTTTGGAGCCTGTGCGGCCTGTTGCGCATATGCGGAAACAGTCGCCAGCGCCAGCATCACCCCCACCCCCATCATCCTCTTGAGCATCGTTTCACGTCTCCTTGATCTGGGTTGGATTTCCATTTGACTATGCAACCGGTTCAGGATGCTCCTGCCCCCCTCCGCGGTCACTTGTTCGTGTCCGCTATTAGACATCATCGTCGTTTGTTCGCGCAACTCCCAGTCACCGGATTCCCTCAGCAACCATACTTAAGGGCAAATGAAAAGTTTCCAGTTTCCAGTATCCTGGACCGTGCAAGTTTATTCAGATGAGCAGGACTGCGGTTGAAAGCGAAGCGTGGAGAAGCAACTGGAAACTTGAAACTGGAAACTATGACCGTGGGCTGAGCAGTAACCTCAATATTCTGCATTAAGATGAGTATACCCTCTTATACGATGATGCGTCTGGCACTGAAAGGCCATTTGGACCGATAATTTCTTATTTGAAATTACTGCCTAAAATTAATACTGCAAGATGTAAGTATAATATTCACTTAAGGTATTGCTTTTTTCGGAAAGTATGTCTAGAATCCCGATCGTGCCCACACGCTACGACCAGTATCGTACAAACCGTACCATAACTTAATATCGGGATTCGACGGCTGTGACCCCCATTTCAGTTTTACCCCTTCGCCTGTCGATCAGGTCTATCAGGTCGGGCAGCTTCACCAGCCGGCAACCTCATAGCTTGCTGATGAAACCGTTCGATTGATGGTAATTCTCTGAACCCGGTTGCATTATGTAGATACTCATCTCTTCCTGTAGCGGCTAGCTCGTCCAATCTACCTTGATCACTGGAATCTTCACTGGATCGCAAGCATGAACTCCTCCCGCTCAGATATCGCTGGGGATATCTATCCGCAGGGAGAATCGCCAAAGCATGAAAGTTACATAATGTTGTCCCCCAGGATTCGATATATCGTCGAATTCCCATAACAACATTGGCGATGAGCAGCACTAAAGAAATAATTCATCAGGCAATGCAAATTTCACCTGGGTATTTCGTCTAGAGAGTTGCAAGCGACAGAGTTTCTCGTTGTTACTTTTGTCGTCAAGTATTTAACAGGGATTAGTGCAATCTGTTAAGCAGCAATCAATAATCTATTGAGAAGGGACCTCACTTCCCTGATCATCCCTTGGTACGCCCTGACGGTCCTCACAACTGACCGGGCAATACCTTCCTCAATAGCGAACTAAAACCGATGCGTTACATCGTCCGGTCCCTCACATATCAAGACCGGCCGGAGTCCTGGCATCTCGCATCACTAATGCCACGATTAGGAGGTTCCATTGATAATGGACAGACTCGCAACACTTCCGCGTACCTCGACCAACGTCTATCAGCGTGACAACTGGGACACCAAACCGGCCGGCAGCAAGAACGAACTCACCGCTCTTGGACTCGAGGCCGCCAAAGGCAATGTCTTCGCCTATCAGAATCTGGTTAATCATACGGATTTTCTTGACGGTGTAATCCGCACCAGCAAATGGATCTGCAGGCATTCGGCCATCGAGGCTGAAGAACTCCTCTCGGAATTCTTTCTGCGCCTGCCGCAGAAAATCAGGAAATACGGCAATCGCAACGGCGCATCGATCCTGAGTTGGACGAGCGGTGTGCTCAGACATCTCCACATCGATCTGCTCCGCCGTCAATGGCGCGAAAACGACAAAGTCGAATACCTCGACCTGGTCGCCGTGGAAAACGAACGCACCGTCGATACTGCCGACAGCCGCATCGCCCTCAAACAGGCCTTCAACAACCTCTCGCAGCGCGAAAAAACTCTCATCGCCCTCCGCTGGCGAGAGGAGACTCTCGATGAGGTCGTCGCCGGCATCGACAACGTCACCGACCCGAAAGAGATCCAGAACCGGCGCCCCAAAATCAGCCGTGAACTCAAAGCAGCTGAAAAGAAACTCCAGGATGCTCTCAACGGCATCAATACCGGTCGACTCCAGGGCCTCAAAGGTCCTGCCAGGGCCGATTACTGAATCTCAATCAAGGAACCCCTTTCCGTGAAACCATGACACGATACGAAGTGCCCCGTCGTGTCCCCCTTCTCTTCACGTGACGGCTCCAAAACAACCCGCCATATTTGAATATTTCAATCAGTCTTATCTCAGTATTTCCTGATATTTACAGAGACATCATAGCTAATAATCCTTTGACTTCCCCGCCCTCCTAATATAAAATCCGTGATTGACGAGATATGGATCAGATTTGTTGTAAGTTAATCCTGACTTAGCCTGGTTAAAATCCCCCCTGGCTGTCATTAGCAAAAACATAAGTTGAAAGAACTGGATTGATCCAGGACGACATTATTCCCGGCAAATTGATTTTCATGACGATCCTCATAAACCGGCAGTAATGAAGAAATATCAACGTCTGGAATCAGCCCGTGCCAATTTACTGCCATTATTCACATTGAACGCACTAGTGATTGACCGGTCAGTGATCAGACGGGTTCGACGGGACGTCGGCCGCATTCACGATTATCTTGCGGCATTTTACGAATAATTGATTGATGGGGTGCTTAATGATCAATATCGAAAACAATAACACCGAACAAGACGACGTTGAATCGCGAATCTGTGAGAAAGTCTATGATTATTACAATGGAGCGCTCTCTCCGAACGAAGTGCGAGTCTTCGAACGCCACCTGATTCAATGCCCGGATTGTGAGCGGACTGTCCTGACGCTTGACCGCATGCTGAGCGCGATCAACGAAGACGATTCTGCCGCGGATCTGCCTCAAATCAAGAGTAAAATCCCGCCTCGCAGAGCCGAACGCAAGACAAAACCCTGAAGCCTGAAAATCATCGAACCAAATAATCAGTCCGGATCATGCATATCAGCAATGGATTACCGGACTCGCTTTACCATTCACCGTTCCTCCTATCCTCCTTTTAAAGTCACGCCCTTCTGTCAACACCTTCAGACCACCCCTTTATCATCCGGCTGTTCGATTCCTGCCGCGTTCGTTTACGGCCAGGCTCCGTTGCCCGCCTGATTCAGAACGCAAGAGCAATCGAGCGCCATTAAATGAACAAATTTTGCCTGTCAAGATAAATAAATTTTGGCACGCAATCTGATGTTGCCGTGTCGTCTATAAGACCGAACGTGAAAAAAAAATGATGCTTCAAATCGAGCATCTCTGGCAAAGACAATCACCAGCCAGACAGTCCCGCGAGTGTTTTAAGTCAAACCCAAGACAAGCTGTCCTCCCGCCCGACACGCGCAATCTTTCGTGCGGGCCTCCTGAATAAGCAGTTAATTCTGCTCATCACAAGTTCTGGTGCCTTTAATTCATCACAATAGTTATCACTGGTGATCCGGCTATTAACACGCCGGCAAACCGTGCGCATGGAAATCATAACAGTCGAATCGTGTCCGGCACGGTTCGGGACTGTCAACGTCTGCCTGTCCGTCGGTGACCGACCGGCCGCGCGCCTCATCGCCATCGCGGACTCGCTACAACACATTTACAGCAAGATGGAGGAACCAATGAGCATATTCGACTATCAGCGTCAAACTCGAAAAACTTGCATCGAACCGGAAATCGGCCGGCAGGTCTACGACTACTATAACGGCCTGCTGGCTGCGCATGAAGTGCGTCTCTTCGAGCAGCATATGATACGGTGCGCACATTGCGAACGGACCGTTCTTGAGCTCGACGCCACATTATCCGCGCTCGATGACCTGCATGACTTCGGCGCGCTGATCGACGCACAAGACACAAAGAAAACTCCCTTCGCATCCTGGCTCGATCGCAGGCTGAGGCATTGATACTGCTTTCAGTTATATCGACACCGATACAGCAAGGTGCAGGAAGTCACTTCTGAACGCCTTGCTGTTCCCTTCTCCAGGCATCTGATATTACCTGAAAATAAATCAAAGTAACATAAACTCTCTTTCAGATCAGACATGAATAACAAACACATAACATCGAGCTGTACAACAAAGGGATCAACGATACAAGTTCATGCTTCATGCAACATCATTCGCAAAAATAAAAAGACACTGCAAGTGCAAAATCAGGGAAACAGCGGCGTCTATACCACCGAACGAGGAAGAAGCTGATACGAAACAGCGAATCCCTGATCAATAGCAATAATGCATCTGCTACTAAACAGCGAATAGTAACATATGCATAACACAGCGAATAACAACAGTAACATTGAATCGGTAATTCCGATAACACAAAGCAACGAATAAGGAGCTACAACCATGACCAAGAATAACATCATCAAGAATTTTCTGTTCATCATCCTCGCCCTGGCAATCTATGCTGCGCCGGCGCTTGCCGCCGAGCCGGAAATGACAGTCACGGCGAACGACGACAAACCCGGGTCGTTACTCTTCTATAACATCTACAGTTCAAACGCATCCAGCCCCGATCGCGAGAACACGCGCATCAATATTACCAACACCAACGGCACAACCGGAGTCGCGATGCACCTCTTCTTCGTCGACGGATCTACGTGTACGGTGGCGGACGGGTTCCTCTGCCTGTTGCCTATGCAGACAACGTCATTCAGCATCTCCGAGATCGATCCAGGCGTCACAGGTTATCTTGTCGTGCTGGCAGTTGACGGACCCGCGGGCATGGCCGGAGGCACAAATACCGGCAGCCCGGTCAAATTCAACTATCTGATCGGAGATGAGTATGTCAAGCTGGCATCCGGGCATCAGGCAGGACTTGGCGCAGTCTCTTACCCGGTTGTTGAAGGAGATGCGCCGCCGGTTATGCCGGTTAACAATGAACCATTTGCAACGCTGGTCTTCGACGGCAAGCCCGGAAACTACGTCCGAGCTCCGCGAATGGTCGCGATCGCCAACCTGCTCAGCCCGAATGTCGAGAGCACGCTGCTTGTCTTGAACCGCTTCGGCGGCGACCTCTCCTCGAAGGCATTGTCAATTGGCTCGGTCTTCGGTCTGATGTACAACGATGAAACGCGAACCGCCAGCTTCAGTTTCTCGTCAGGATCGTGCCAGTTCCGCGGGGTGATCAGCTCCAGCTTTCCGAGAACGGCTCCGCGCGCCAATGTTTTCATCCCGGAAGGACGCGTCGGCTGGATGAAGTTCTACGGCCAGAGCGCCTCTGTCGGACTGAGCGGTTCGGTCCTTATCTCAAGCCTCTTCGATGGTCCGTCATCTTACCAGGGTGGCCACAACCTCCACACTCTGACCCTGACAGACGTAACGACTTACACGGTCCCGGTTTTCCCTCCCAGCTGCTAACAACGAGAATCCTTATGTTCCCTCTACACTCCTTATTCGCTGATCTCAGTACCTTGCTTGCAAGGTACTGAGATCAGCGGACCCTCCCTCAAGATCCGGCCTGAAACCACAATCCCAATCGCATCGCATCAAAACAACGAATAACAACGAACCTTAATACCTCAGCCAGGCCCCGCTCCCGCCAATTTCAATCTCCAAGCCGCTTCGTTTCCGACTTTTCGATAATCAATGCCAGCGGCATTGGCCCCTCAGAGGAGGCTTTCGGACAATGCCTCAAGCCTTTCGGAATAACTATCCCCTCACCCTTCCTGACAATGAAATCACCTTCTTCAGTTTGAAAATTGACCTCACCTTCAAGCACGATAAAGGATTCATCTTCGTTCTCATGCACATGCCATCTTTCAAATTCACCCTGAAACCTGACCAGTCGAATAACAAAATCATCTACATATGCCAGGTTAACCGGTGAATATGGATCTTCAATTTCATTCTTTGTGTTATTTATCGAAAACAAAGTAACAGGCATTGTTATTTCTCCATGATAAATGAAAAATAAGTAGAAAGTAGAAAGTGGCGCCCGCCCCACTTTTTTGTTTTTTGGGGGGGGGGGGGGGGGGGGGGGGGGGGGGGGGGGGGGGGGGGGGGGGGGGGGGGGGGGGGGGGGGGGGGGGGGCTCGTTTTTTCTGATGACTGGAAACTGGTAACTTTTCCGGGGCTGATCATACCCGCCATTTCCGATAAGTGTCCAGCCGCCTGAAGAAAGGCTTTGCAGCTCGATCGGTCTTTGCTATGATTTGAAGCCACCCACCTCTGATCAATCCGATATGCGCAATCTCTACTATCAGGGAAAATTCTGCGCCGAATGCGGCTGCTCGATGGATAAACGGCCTGTCTGGCGTACACGATACTTTTGCGATCATTGCGACCGGGCGCTCGGACAACGGACCGACAGAAGACGTCGCCGCACCTTTGCGATCATCCTTCTGACCGTCTTACTCATCTTTCCCGGCGATCATCAATCCGTAATTGACCGGTCCACATTGCGGCCGGACGCCACTTCCGCCAACCCACCCTCTTTCGATGAGGATCAAATTTCTGAGACCCCGCAAACAGACCGAATCGAAAGTTCAGACATCGCAATCTGCGGAGCCCGCACTAAAAAAGGAACGCCCTGCCGGCGGCGAGTCTCACCCGGTCTGCGCTGCTACCAGCATCAGGGCCAGCCTTCAATCCTCGCTCCTTCTGCGACTGAGAAATGATGATTATTGATAACTGATGTTACGCAGAGACAATGATCGGAAATTGCTTGACTTGTCCCGAACCCGCGAAGCGGGTGGGCAGAATCTAGCCCGGGGCGGAGCGAGGCCGTCAGGCCGAGCGAAACCCCGGGTATTGGGATCATCATTTCAGCAAGCCCATGAAATGGGCGGCAGATTTCTCGATGACGCCTGACTCTCTTCCGCTCAGGCTATCGCCCACTTCGTGGGCTTGCCAATTTTGGTGGAACTGGACCCGGGGCTTCGCTCGGCCTGGCGGCCTCACTCCACCCCGAGTTCTATTCTTTCGCCTGCGTTGCAGGCTCACAGAAGAATATGCTTGAGAAACCCCAAAATTTGTCAAATCGATTTTAAAGGACTCTTCTGCGTAAGATCAGTTGATAACAAAAATTTTCAGACCAGATTCGACCGTGCGTGCTCTTACTGCACGTAAAGAGAGGGAAATCCCCCTTTGGCAACTTTGTAATCTGAACCGGATGAAACCTGGTTCATCATTGGAGGATTGAAACGTTATGAAAAAGATGTTTGCGATTTTGACCACCATCTGTCTTACCATTATCTTTTCCGGAGTCTCACTGGCACAGACGCCCGGGGTTACCAACCGCCAGATAAATCAGCAGAAAAGAATCAGGCAGGGAGTCCGGTCCGATGAACTGACGCGTGGAGAGTTTCGCCGGCTCCAGAGGGAACAGAATCAGATCCGCCGAATGAAGATCCGCGCCAGATCTGATGGCGAGGTAACCAACAGGGAACGCGTCAGAATCCACCGCGAACAGAACCAGTCGAGCCGCCAAATCTTTCGCGCCAAAAACAACCGGCGCGACCGGAACTAACGAAGCACCTGAGCACACATTTGTCGGATATTTTTGGCTGCACGGCCGCTACCGTGCAGCCATTTTGTCGCCGGCATTTGACATATCCATTAATATGCGTCGAACTGATGACAGGAAGTTGAAGTGCATCTTGACGGTTTCGACTGCGCTCGACTAAGATGAATGTCGCTTTCATCAGATTAAAAGTCGAGATTTCGGCCCTTAGCTCAACGGTTAGAGCAGCGGACTCATAATCCGTTGGTTGTAGGTTCGAATCCTACAGGGGCCATTTTTGGAATCAACAGGTTACGGGCACTCCGGCGAGTGCCTGTTTTCGTTTAGTGTGCGGTTAGTTGGCGTGCCAACGCCCATCAATCACGTTTTTTCAAGCTTCTCGGCCGCCGAGATTAGCGATTCGAAATACAACCAGATCGTCGGACTAAGGTCTAGCTAGCTGTCGTATATTTCACTTCTTCTTCTTCCGGCACTTGGCGAAGTCGCCAAATCCGGAGAAAGGATTCAAGCCGCATTTCGCCAGAAGATAATTGGCTTATGAATGGCTTTTCTCTTCATGCCTTTGATCTAGCTGTGTAATAACACGATTGATAAAACAGTTTTATGTAGAGACTGACACTACTTTCAGCTTAAAAATGAGCAATTTAAATGGACTTTCATCAAGTGAAGTGGCAGATCGCCGTTTCGGGTCCTGGCTGCCGGTAGCTCGATATCGGTTGCAAAGCTGATTTTCCGCAGTTTCGGGGCATCTTCAACATTCTGCTGCTGTGTGCGGCCGGGATTACATTTGCGCTTGGTGAGCCGATTGACGGCTCGTTTATCCTGCTCTTTGTCTTCCTTGGGTCCTCGCTTAATGTGTTTCAGGAGTACAAGTCAAACGCTGCGGCCGATAAACTCAAGTCATACCTGGTGCGCACGGTCACCGTTCGGCGTGATGGTCATGATCAGGAAGTACCTAACGAAGAGATTGTACACGGCGATATTCTGAAGCTCGAATCCGGCGACATAGTCGGCGGATGCCATCATACAACACGCCCGCGATCTGCTGGTTGATGAGACAACATTTACCGGTGAGAGTATTCCTGTTGTTAAGCAGGCTACCGAAGCGACGCATGATCTTGGCTGACGAACATCGTCTCTTGCAGGGAGTGGTCATCATGGAAATGCGTTGGCGGAAGTTACCACCACCGGCACACAGACGCGCTCTGGCCTCAATTGCTGCAACCGCATCATCGGTACAAGCCGGAGAGTGAGCTGGTTATTGGTGTTGACCGCATCAGCACTTTCATCCTGCGGACGACGCTCATCACACTATTATTCGTTGTCCCGGCAAACATTCTGATTGATGGCCGGAACACGAATATTCCCGATCTCCTTATCTTCGCGATTGCGCTTGCGGAGTCTGGTGATACCCGAGGCCCTGCCACTGGTCTGACGTTTTCACTCTCACGAGGTGCGCTCCAGTTTGCCCGGAAAATGTCATCGTCAGCGTCTTACCTCGCTCCAGGATCTCGGATCTGTGAACTTGCTCTGTACAGACAAGACCGGCACGATCACCGAGAACCGCCTGGTTTTATCGAAACAATTACCTCGCACCGAAATCACTTCTCCATCCTCTGGTGTTGGCGCGTCTGGCTGTGTATCACCGGAGGAACACAACCGAGCCGTTTGACCGTGCGACCGACGAAGCGCTTTCAGTGGAACAGCGGGCCGTAGTGGGAACCTTTCGACTCCACGGAGGAAGAAGCGTTCGATCCGGATCTGCGCAGTAATGGGGCTGTGGTTTGCCGCGATGATGGCATCCGGCTGCACATCCGCCGCGGCAGCCCGGAGTACTTTTTTGACCTGGGGACTGGTCGAGCCAGGAGCAGGTTGGAACATGGCTCGCGGATGAGGAGAGACAGGGTCGGCGTGTGCTCGGTATCAGTTACGATGACGGCAGCGGTGCTCAATTCGGCGGTTTTGTTCTTTTGTTGATACGCTCAAAGCCACCACCAATGCAACTGTCGCGGCGGCGAGGCGTCTGAATGTAGCTATTACGATCATTACTGGCGACGCACTGATGGTAGCCGAAGCGGTTGGACGAGAAGCCGGGCTCGTGACAAACAGCGATGAGGTAATGGAGCGACGGCGTTCCTGGCACTGCCCATCCAGGAACAACGTAAACGTATCGGAATGATTCGCGTGTTTGCCCGCACGTCGCCTGAGCAAAAGCTGGAACTGATTGATCTACTCAAAAGAGCAATATACAGTGGGCTTTCTGGGAGAAGGGATCAACGATGCGCCCGCGCTGAAAGCCGCTCATCTCCAATGGTTGTGAATCGGCGGCGGATGTGGCGCGTGAGACTGCCGACATCGTTCTTCTAAAAAAATGACTTGCGAGTGATCATTGATGGCATCCGCCTGGGGCGTGAGACACGCCAACACGCTGAAATACATTCGCGCAACACTTGTATCGAACTTTGGCAATTTCTATGCGGTGGCAATCGGGTCACTCTTCGTCAGTTTTTTACCAATGCTTCCAAAGCAGTTGCTCCTGCTCAATCTTCTCTCGACTTCCCGATGATGGTAATCGCTTTGACCGCGTTCCGAAAAGGAAATTGACCGCCCCCAGCGCTGGGACTTCCGTTCGCTCTACATCACCTTCCCGTGACACCGGAGCAATCTAGTGAGACCGTCTTCGATTTTGTTTATTTCGGGCTCTTCACCGCATCTCACCGGGGGTGCTGCAAACCAACTGGTTCATAGCCAACGGCGATCACGGAACTACTGCTGGCATCCATCCGGTCGTTGTTGCCGAGTCGAAAAGGCCGGCTGGCCGGCGCCAATTGTTATTATCCTCTCGACGGTTGCTGGCATTGATGTACTTGCGTTGCCAGCATTAATCCGCGGGAGCGCCGCCTTTTTGGTTTACGAGACCCTCATTGGCCACCTTGGCCTGATCGTAGGCGATCGCGGCGCTTTACCTCGTTACCACTGAACTCGTTAAACGACCGCTTGTCAGATTCTGGGCAAGCATTAGCAAATCTGGCCGTGATGCCTCACAAAGCCTCCGTAAGTGACGGAGTGAAGTTGAATTTGTTGAGGTAAGCTTATTGAAGCATGGTACGAGTCAATTCATTTTCCAATTGCCATTGTTGATTTGTGGTTTGTCGTCTGCCGGAACGCATATCGTCATAGTTTATCCGGCGCATTCAGCCATAAGGGTCCGAGACGGACGTCTAAGTACGGATACAGTTCGCACACTGCAGTGAAATCCTTTATGTCCTGTGCAGCCTGTTCCGGCCTCTCCCAATGAGTCGCGTGACCGGTTTCCGCATGAATCTTCAAGATCGCATTCAGCGGAAACTGCAGCAAGGGTATGCTGGTCGGAACGCGGTGACCGTCCGATCGCCCCATATAATCGGCGTCAGCGTCCTGAT
>JADJXM010000008.1 GCA_016715865.1 Acidobacteriota bacterium
CCCTGTGGCAACACCTGCGTCTTTGACGCTGTAACCGATCTTCGGCAAAAGACCGGCGCGTCTCAGGTTTTCGGCCTCTTTTCGGTAGCGGGATAGGTCAAATCAAGGCTTTCATGTCAGGCGGTCGATTCGTCCCGTGACCTGAAGCCCATTTTTCTCCTGATAAGCCAAGGACGGCATCGCGAGTCTGCCGGTCCAGAACGCCTGTCAGTTTTTCCTTGTAAAGCCTCGGCGAAACAACTCCACCTGGACGCGGTCACCTCTTTCGGTGATCCGCCATTTCGAAGAATCCTGAGCCAACGTCTGCATTCCCTCCTGCGGGCGAAACAGGCCAGCCATGTCGCGATCATCAATCTGTTTCAACTTCATCGTACCTCCTACTCTTTCCGAGCTTATAACTGGCACTATTCCAGTCGATCCACTGGCGGCTTTCTTCGTTCGACGGCGGGGCTCTTTGAACCTCGATCTTGTATTTTCTGATCTTGCTGTAGAGGCGTGGCCTGATAGATGCCCAGAACCTGGGCCGCAGCCACCTTTGTTGCCCTGAGTCCTGTCGAGAGTCACAGGCAATGACCAGCCGGCACCGATCTCGCCCGAGCGTCATATTCGGCAGGACATAGAACGAGACCGGACTTGTTTCGTTCACCTGATCTCCAAGGGCAGATCTTCGGGTTCGATGCGGGTCCCTTTTTGCCAATAGCACGGCGCGTTCGATCGCATTCTGCAACTCCTGACGTTGCCGGGCTAGCGATGAGAAAAGACGCTGGTAGGCCGCCTGCGAAAAAACCAAGCAGAGGAGACGATTGTATTTTCGTTGAATTTGGTAAAGAAAAGTCCGTCAGCAACTGAAGATCTTCGCTGCGCTCACGCAGCGAGGCACGTTGATCGTGATCGTCGAAACGCGGTAGAAGAAGGTCCTCGCTTTATCTTTCGCCAGTTTGCTTCGCGAGGCTCACGTTCTTTGCGCAAGATCAGCCTGAAGTCGGCCTCGAATGTCTCGGCGGAACCGACAGGCCGAAACCGGCGCTCTCGAGCACTCGCAGTAACGGGCTGCGAATTCGGTCGGCATCTCTCCGATTTCGTCCAGCAGCAGACTGCCGCCTTTGGCCTGCGAGATGAGCCCCGTCCGGTTAGGCTTGGCGCCGGTGAAAGCGCCTTTGACATATCCGAACAACTCGGCCTCGATCAGTTCTTTAGGAAGCGCCGGAACAGTTGATCTTGACGATTCGTGGCCGGATCGAAGCGAATTGAAGTGGATCGCATTAGCGATCGCTCCTTGCCGATCCCGGATTCGCCTATGATCAGGACATTGGCATCGCTTTTGGCCACCCTCTCGATCGTCGTAGATCATCTGCATGGCCTTTGATGTGCCGATGATGTTCGAAAATTCCGGCGCTGGAAATGCTTGCGCAGATTTTGTGAAGATTCGCTGAGCAGGCGCCGCCGCTCGACCGCCTTTTCGACCAGAAGATGAATCTGTTCGGGTTCAAAAGGTTTCTCGACGAAATAGAATGCGCCTGCTTTGGTGGCCCGACCGCTTCAGGGAACAGAGCCATAGCCGGTGATGACGATGACCTCGGTGCCGGCGAGGCTCGCTTATCGTCCGCAGGAGCGAGGATCCGCCCTGCGGATCATCAGGCAATTGAAGATCGGTCAACACCAGATCGTAAGCATTCCTGACGGATGGGAAAAACTCGCTTCCCCCCTAAATTCGATGCAGCCTGCACTTGATAACCTTCAGCGCCAGGGAGCAGCCGCAACCCGTCGGTGATCGAAGGCTCGTCATCCACAACTAAATTTTCTCTTCTCTTTTCAAGGGCAACATTCTCCGGAAGGAATATTAATCGTTTGTCTGATTCTGTCGAATGCCTGACCCGATCTACTTGTGAATGCTGATCGGTATTTCGAGAAGAGGACCGTACCGGTGGTCGCCGGCGCTGATGCAGGGCAGGCCGAAGAGACTCGCCCGCCGTGTAACTCGACGATCCTGCGTGCCATCGCCAGACCAAAGCGACAGACATTTGTCAGGCGCTCGGGTCCGATGAAATCGAACATGGATTGAAGCAGCTTCTCCAGACGGCGTCTCGCCGTCATCTGCAACTCTTCGATCACGGATTTTCCGTCTCGCTGATCTATCGTCAAGTGAACAGCCGAAGACGACGGAGACGACTCAATCGCCCTTGCAGTCAGGCCGCCTAGCAGTACGCATTTTGTTGCGCATCGCAAAATGCGGCATTCCCTTCTTTAATATGCAATTCGATCCCGACACCGCGCTCTCAGCCGCCTTTTGCAGATCCCGATCGCACTTTGTGCAATCGGAAAAGATCAACCATATCAGGTGCAAGTTTCAATGGTCTCGTCAACGCGCTGACCAACATCGACTGATCGACCAGGGCGTTTAACGTCAAATAATCTTATCGACGATTTCAACGATCTCCCGCCTGATCCGAACTTTTTCAGATATGCGATGTAAGCTTAAGTCCCGCCGAGCTGGTTCTTGGAAATCGTGAACCACACGTGAAATAAGGCGTCCGCTTCCAGCAGATAACGCTGCTCATCTTCCGCACCCCGAAGGCTGCATCTCGATGAGAATCGGTCCACCGGATCCTTCCATTCTGGAAAGTTGAATCGCAAATACCGATCCGCGCACCATTGCTGAAAATCTCTCTGCCGGAAGTTGCGATTGCGCGAAAGCAACCTGTGTTCAAAATCATTGCCCTCAAGCCCATCGAAGAGTTAGGCGTCAACTTCCGCACCTGCTCCCTCATTTGCCGGGCCATTTCGAACCCGGAGCAGACGGGGGTACGCATATCGATTGACGGCAATAATCCGGCCATCGCTCTCACACAGCGCTACTAAAATATATTCATTGTTGTCAGCCATCATCAGTTACTGTCGGCAGGGGAGTTGCTGGCAGGATTCGCTCATCGCCGGTTAACGATTTTCTTCCTTAATGCGTTCTATTGGCATCTGATGAAATATCGATTGCGATATTATTAAGAATGTCAATAATCAGATATTCTGCTTCAGCATCATCGTTATGCTAGCAAAAGTCCCGGCTATTAACAATTGTAGAAAAGGTAATTGGCCATTTTACGACCGGATACGATACATTTTTTGAGCAGTTTAAAAGCGAATTCCTGTACTATAATAATCCGGTAAAATCAGATTAACCTGATCTTAGCCTTTAAATATGACGAAAGAACCGAAAACTATATTAATTGCTGAAGATTCATACGATAATCGAACAGCGTTGAAGTTGATGCTCAAGCTGCACGGGTATCAAACACTTGAGGCGGAGGACGGGGAGCAGGCAATCATTCGCTCTCGTGAATGCCATCCGGACCTGATTCTGATGGACATCACTCTGCCGGGTATCGATGGAATCACGGCCACAAGTAAATTGCGCGAAGATCCGGAATGCGCGATTATCCCAATCATTATCATCTCAGCACATGACCTGGATTCGATCAGAGATGAGGCCACACAGGCCGGAGCGACTGGCTATGTCAGCAAACCGATCGACTTCGACAATCTTAAATTATTGATTGAAAAACACTTGGCAATAGAGTAGAAATCCCCGGCGAGGTCATAGGGTTCTGTGTATTAAGGGATATTTTACCGATTACACTCCAGTCATCTGTTGTAAAATGGGTATTATGAATAAAGATCGACAAAGATATATTATTGTCAGAAAATTTTTCTCTCAGATCAGAAGAAAATGACCGTGGTCTAAAATTTATCCCCACATGATCTAATTAGTATGATGTAGCAACTCACTCGACGCCTGGTCATTCAAGGAAAACCTCCATCATTGAACCAAGACTACAAAGACATCTTGTCGTGCTTAAAAGAGGAAGAGGTTGAATTTATAGTTGTCGGGGCTTTCGCTCTTGCCGCCACATGGGTTACCAAGGGCGACTGGAGATATAGATATAAGGATCAGGAATTCAAAAATGAATGCTGAAAAGGTGATCAGATCACTGGTTAAATTCGGGGCACCAGTATCGGCACTGACTATCGAAGACCTGACCTCATCCGACTTGATCATCCAAATCGGAGTTGAGCCATGCAGAATTGACCTAATTACCGGAGTCGATGGATTAGTGTTTGATGAGGCTTGGAAAAACAGATTACATATCAGTGTCGATAATATCGGATTCTATATATTGTCAATGCGAGATCTATTGAAAACCAAAGTTGCCGCGGCAGAAAAAGATTTTGGCGATATCGCCTGGCTGAAAAAAAAGATCGCTGATGATAAATGACTGATCTATTTCCCGAACGTTGGTAATGATGTTCGTGGCATTGTCATCCGAGGTATATAAATGAAATCAATGAATCATTCCAAATCGACAACTTTGATACTTGGATTACTCATCCTGACCGGTCTCGAATCCGCTATGGCGCAGTCTGGTGGCTCGGTTTCTGACCTCGGCTGGATGGCCGGCACCTGGACGTGTGAAAAATGGGGCGGAGAGATGAAGGAGATCTGGGCGGCTCCGTCAGGCAATACGATGATCGGAATGTTCAGCCACGTCAAAGCCGGCGAGCCAGGCTTTTATGAATTCTATGACCATCGAAAAGAGCCCAGACGGATTGAAGTTTTACCTGCGTCATTTCGGTCCGAAATCGATCACTAGGGAGGACAAGCAGTCTCCCATGGTCTTCTCAGTCACGATCCCAGCGAAGAACGAGAGGCTGTCTTCGAACGCATCGATGCGCCTGAGACGAACACGGAAATTGATTTACAAGCTGGAAAGCCCTGACAAGCTGACGTCCCGGCTGAAAAGACCAAAGACGGCAAGACCCAGGTCGAGGTTTTCAATTTCACTCGATCGAAATAGTGATATTACCCGGTCGCTATCGCTCCCGGTTTCGTCTCCTGCCAGCTCATGACGGACGATCGAATTGCATCGACGAGGCGAGGCAGGTCTTTTTCCCGATACAACGGAAGACCGGTTATCGCACCTTGAGCGACATCAGAGCCCGGTTCATCTCGTGAATAGACCACGTCGATCTGACCTTTTGAGAGCGCAATTCTGGCTGAAGGTTTTATCTGTGTCTTATCGGCACGAACCGCCAGAACGGCGAATGAAGCAGTAAAATATTTGAGCAGACTGGTTCCTTCCACAAGGACACAGCGTGAGCGCACCTTGTGGAGTGCTTCTCGTATGCCCGCCTCAACCTGATCGTCGGTAGCTATCACCCAATGAACGTTTGCAGCACCGGCATCCCAGTACCTTCCAGTATCCTTGCCAAAGACCCAGGTCGATTCCCTGCCCGATCTGATCATCGGATGATCTGAAAGCAGGTCGCCCACGCAACAGGCGTGCGGATCCTTGCCGCACGAACGATGGTGGCCCCGGGTGAGCTTGATCGCCTCCCAGGGCTCGTCGCGCGACAGCTCACGAAGGAGTTCGCAAAGCAACGTCGTCTTGCCGGTGTTGGACGCCGCTCCAGCTATAACTACGATCCGGAGATCCATATCATTAATTCATTCAATTCAACGCCAGGGGCGCCCTGGCACACCTGGCGCTGAAATCTTCGGAGTTAAGCGGTCGTGCCCACCGAAGCGCCGGTCTTATCGGCCAGCGCGGCCTGTGCCGCGGCAAGCAGGGCGATCGGTACGCGATAGGGCGAGCAACTGACGTAATTGAGTCCGACTTTGTGGCAGAAGATGACCGATTCGGGATCACCCCTGATCTCACCGCAGATTCCGATCTTCAGGTCGGCCCGGACGGAACGGCATTTCTGAACTCCGATATCGAGGAGCTGGCCGACGCCTTCCTGATCCAGCGTCTGGAACGGATCATCAGGGAAGATCTTGTTCTCGACATAAAACGGCAGGAAGCGGCCCGAATCGTCACGGCTGAGTCCCATTGCGGTCTGGGTCAGATCGTTGGTGCCGAAGCTGAAGAATTCCGCGACCTCGGCGATGCGGTTCGCGGTCAGGGCCGCGCGCGGCAGTTCGATCATCGTTCCAAGCAGATAATCGACAGTCTCTTTTTCGCGATCGAATACCTCACCAGCCACACGGCGAACGACATCGGCCTGCGCCTTCAGTTCATTCACATTGCCGACCAGCGGAATCATGATCTCGGGTTTGACGACGATGCCTTCCCGCTTGACCTTGACGGCGGCCTCGAAGATGGCGCGGGCTTGCATCTCTGTGATCTCCGGATAGACGATGCCCAGGCGGCAGCCGCGATGGCCGAGCATCGGGTTGAACTCATGCAGCTGTTCGACGCGGGCCTTCGCCTCCTTGACCGGCATATCGATCTTGGCGGCGAGATCTTCCAGAGTCTTGTCGTCGTGGGGAACGAATTCGTGAAGCGGCGGATCGAGCGTGCGAATCGTTACGGGGAAGCCATTCATCGCGCGGAAGATTCCAACGAAGTCCTCTCGCTGCAATTCAAGCAGAGAGGCCAGGGCTCCGTGATAGAGTTCACTCGGACGTTTGATCTTCGCTTCAAGATCCTGCACGCGAATCCCGGAAGCGGCCTTTCTGTCGTTCGAGGCCTTCTCCGCTTCGGCTCTGGCGACTTCGAGCTGCTTTTCGAGAGACTTGTACTCTGTCGAAGAGAGAATCATCCGGCGCACGCTGTCGATACGATCGCCTTCGAAGAACATATGCTCCGTCCGGCAGAGACCGATGCCTTCGGCGCCGAATCCGCGAGCGACAGTGGCATCGTGCGGCGTATCGGCATTGGCGCGAACTCCCAGCTTGCGGAACTCATCGACCCAGGTCATAAGCGTCCTGAAATGTCCGCTGATCTCGGGCTCGATCAACGGCACCTTGCCGATGATGACGCGGCCGGTCGATCCATCGAGCGTAATCCAGTCACCCTTGCGAACGACCGTCTCACCGACCTTGAACTGCTGGTTGGCATAATCGACGACCACATCGCCGCAACCGGCAACGCAGCATTTGCCCATGCCGCGCGCCACGACAGCCGCGTGCGAGGTCATGCCCCCGCGCGAAGTGAGAATCGCCTGTGCTTCGACCATTCCGTGGAAATCCTCAGGCGAAGTTTCTGTCCGGACCAGGATCACCTTCTCACCCTTCTTGCCGAGCTCTTCGGCCGTATCGGGATCAAATACCGCCGCCCCTGAGGCCGCGCCGGGCGATGCCGGAAGACCGACCGCCAGAACATTGACATCAGCCTTCGGATCGATCATCGGATGAAGCAACTGATCGAGCTGGGCCGGTTCAACACGCTGGACAGCCGTCGCCTTGTCGATCACGCCTTCTTCAACCATCTCGACCGCGACCCGGACCGCCGATGCGCCGGTCCGCTTGGCGTTGCGCGTCTGCAACATGTATAGTTTCCCACGCTCGATCGTGAATTCGAGATCCTGTACATCCTTGTAATGCCTCTCGAGCCGGTCGGCCACCTGAACGAACTCATCGTATATGGCAGGCATCTCTTCCTTTGAGCTGCGCGATCTTCTTGGGAGTGCGGATTCCGGCGACCCATCTTCTCCTGCGCATTCTGCAGGTATTCGCCGTAGAGCACTTTCTCTCCGGTCGCCACATCGCGTGTGAATGCCACGCCTGTGCCTGAATCCTCGCCCATATTGCCGAAGACCATCGTCAGAGACATTGACGGCGGTGCCGAGGCTGTCGTCCAGTTTGTGAACGCGGCGATAGTCGCGGGCTCGCCGCCCGTTCCACGACGCGAAGACCGCCCGGATCGACAACTCGAGCTGTTTGAGCGGATCGGTCGGAAAATCCTCTCCCGTCTCAGCCTTGACGATCGCCTTGTAGTCATCGATCAGTGTGGCCAGCGATTCCGCCCCAACTTCGGTGTCAAGTTTCACGCCGAGCTTTTTCTTGTACTCATCGAACTTGTGCTCGAACTTCTCGGCATCTATTCCGAGGACAATCTTGCCGAACAACTGGATGAAGCGGCGATAAGCGTCGTACGAAAACCGCTCGTTACCCGTCAGTTGAGCCAGCGACTTGCGTGTCTCGTCGTTGAGGCCGAGATTGAGCACTGTATCCATCATTCCCGGCATCGAAAATTTGGCGCCCGAACGCACCGAAACCAGCAATGGATTCGCTGTTCCGCCGAACTTCTTTCCTGTCGACGTTTCGATAGTGGAGAGCGCCGCCAGAGCCTCCTCCCACATTCCTTCAGGAAACTTCTCTCCTGACGCGTAATAAGCCGTGCAGGCTTCGGTGGTGATGGTAAATCCCTGCGGAACCGGCAGGCCGGCATTGGTCATTTCCGCCAGTCCGGCGCCTTTGCCGCCCAGCAGATCCTTCATCGTCCCGCTTCCTTCAGCCTTGCCGTCAGCGAAAAGATAGACGTATTTCTTAGTCATCGTTTTTTGTTATCTCCTTGACTCATTGAATAAGGTTTCAATCGATCCAGTACTTCAAAAGATTTCAATTCACGTTCCAGTACCCGGTTGATCAGTCGCGTCGCCACGTACCCGATCTGCCCGAGCGGGTTGACCACCCGCAGATCGCGCGACCTGGCTGCAAATGCCGCAGGCGCCAGAGTCAGAATCTCCTGAATCAGCCGCCATTCGGCCGCGTGCAGCTCTTCCCCCATTTGCCCGCTGCAAGTCGTACATTGCGGAAGCCCTTCGTTCGTCAACCAGATTGAGCTGCCGCGAGATGGCTCCGGCGTCAATTCACGCCCGCATAATCCGCAATGTCGCCAGTCAGGGAAAAACCCCGAAAGTTTCAACATCCAGATCTCGAAATACCTGACCAGCGCCGGAAGCTGCGCAGGCGACGCGGTATCGATCGCATCCAATGCCGCTCCGATCAGCCGGTATACTTTTTCATTCGGTTCGTGATCAGGAAAAAATTCGATCACCAGCTCGGCGAAATAGTGCATCACGCCCAGAATCTCGCTGCTCATCCCCTCGAAAAAACGTGAGCGGATGATCTCACAGCTCGAGACCGAGACCAGCTCTTTATTCTCTTTCTGGAAATAGCTCAGCGAGACTTCAGTGAACAACTCCAGGCTCGCCCCGTACCGGCTGCGCAGTCGACGCGCCCCATGCGCCACGCCACGGATCTTTCCGGTCTCCCGGGTAAAGAAGATGCAGACCTTGTCTGCCTCCTTGAGCGTAAAAGTGCGGAGAACGAAGGCGTCGGTTTCGTGCAGCGGCATAAACCGTAATCGTAAATGGTTAGACCAGATTAGTAAAGCTGAGGGGCCGGGTCAGTGAGGCTGTGCCCTTACTTTCTTGCCGCCGATCCGGTTGGAGCTGCTTTCCTGCCCGAGGTTCTTCCTGGTTTGGGCGAGGACGAGGGAGATTCATTCGGTTTCGGATCATCCTTCGGATCACGCCGATCCTTCAAACTGACACGCGACTTGCTGTACATCACGGGGTATCGCCCCGGCGGTCGGACGACCCAGACCTCTCCGCGACGATTGTCCTCGCCTTTTCCTTCAACAACACCGAGATACTTTCCGTTTTCGGTCAGATAAGCGTGTTTTCCGATTGCCGGATCCTTGCGAGGAATCATTCTGTATATATAAATTCCCGATCCGACAGCGCCGATCAGCAGAATGATCAGAATGTGTTTGATGAATCGAAAGAAGAATTTCGAAGCCAGCCACATGACCACCACGACCGCCAGCAGAACCAGCGTGATGACAACTCCGCCGATCACATAATATTCATTCATAGATGGCGCTCATGACGACGGTGAGTTATAGCGGCAAAGGATAAAGAACCCAGGCGACCAGAAAGCCGATGCCCACGAAATAGACGAAGACTTTCAGTCCATACCGGACCCTCTCACCGGTCGTATAATGCTCGGATGAAAGCACGGCAAAGGCGATCGCGACGAGAACTGCGAACAGGATGAGTGCCAGAAAATGTGTCATGCCTTCCTCCCGATACCGATGTCGAAGGCATCCATAACGGCCAGCATATTGAGCGCGCCCGCGACGCTCAAAAAGGTATTACCGTATTCGAAAGTGACCCTTGCAGCCTGTTCAGGCTGTACCTGAAACCCGTAATCGAGAGCTAGACAGATGAAGTATGGCAATCCGATCCCCGTATCGAGGAAACTGAAGAACCAGGTCAACCATTCCCCCTCTTCGGGTTTGAAGAGGTGACCCTGCATGACGAATCCGAGCACAAACATAGTTATGATGACGGAACCGATGATGGCGCCGCGTCCGATCTTTCCGAGCACAATGTGACCGAGGCCCGGAAGGATTAGCGCGGAAACGCACGCGGCAGCCGTCCGTGTTTTTGATGCCGGCTGTGGGAAGGCCATCCGGCCGGTTATCTCTTCTTGGTTCAACTTTTTTCGTTCTCCAAAAATGGCGTGATATCGAAATGAATAGCGATTCTAAGTATGGTCAACCGGGGTGTCAAGAAACGGCAAGCCGGTCGCTTTCGTCCCGCAGAGCTTCGAGAGCCGATTGCAGCCGCTGTTGCTGTTGCGGATCATCCGGATCATCCACCTGAAAACGCTCTCCGATGACTACGAAGACTCGCGCAAAAGGTTTGGGAATTTCAATTCGATCCCAGCTCGGCAGGCGCCAGCAGCGATCGAGCGAGATAGAAAACGGCAGGATGGCGGCCCCGGATTTCGCCGCCAGCAGCAGTGCCCCCGGTTTCGCCTCATAAATCGGACCGCGCGGACCATCGACCGTGAAGGCCGCGCTGCGTCCTGCCTTGACTGATCGAATCATCTGGATCAAAGCCGATCGCGCCCCCGCGTCGAACTTCCGAGCGGCGCCGTATCCGAACCGCTGAATGAACCGCGCGATGTACTCCGAATCGAAACTCTGCGAAGATGACGACTATGCCGCGAGCACGCCAGAAATATGTCGCAATTGGAATGCGATTGTGCCAGAAACAGTATACCAGTGGAGCGTCATCGGTATGGTTTTCCCATCCAGTGACGCGATAACGCAATGTCACTCCGATCGTTCGAATCAGCCAGTAAAGCGCTACACCCGCAACACGAATGATCAATCGCTGCTTGAACGAATATTTTTCCAGTGGAGCGAACTGGAAGAGTTTCTCCTCGCGGGTCTGTTCCCTCTCATCAACCTGTCGTGAATTCTCCATAAGTCCTGCCCTTGTTGCTTCAGACATTTAAGATAGGGCAGCGTCTGCCTGTTGACAATACCCAGGGAGTGCATGCCTGGGAGCGCACCAGGGATGTTGCGCAAGCCCGGTTCGTTATAGAATAAAGATCCCTTGCAACTCGTCAGGGTCATTTGGAGAAAGAGGATATGAACTTTTCGAATCTCCGCTGCCTGCGTCGCACGGTTGCAGTCTCAACCGCAATCCTGCTTTTTACAATATTCGTCGCCACCAACACGGCCCAGCAACAGCCCAACAGGTCCCCTATCGCCCCGCTCCGGTACCCAGTTCCTTCGGGCCCGCTCTCGGCGGGTGAGAAGATAATTCCTCTTCCGAATTCCGGAAAAGCTGAAATCCTGAACGAAGAGCAGCGGATACTGCACATACTGAACCGTGCCGGATTCGGTCCCCGCCCGGGCGATGTCGAGCGCATCCGCCGGATGGGTCTCGATCGGTATCTGGACGAACAGCTCAACCCGGAGCAGATGAGCGAGGATTTTCTTTCACGCCCGCTGATGGCGCTCAACACGCTTCACTCTGAGCATCCCCGAAACCATTCAGATGTTTTCGCCTTCCATACCAACACCGACTCCAACCCCGACGCCAGCGCCTGCTCCCGCAATTCCCGAAGTGCCGAAGGTCGGCGACATTGCGGCAATCGAAGGCGGCAGGTCCGAGGCTATGCCGAAACCGGAGATGAGCGCTCCTGCCGGTTCAGAACCCGAGCAGCAGGCGATGAAACCGCCGGCGAGCATTCAGCAAAACACGAAGCCGGCTCCGGCGCCGAAACGCGATCCGCAACAGCCGCTTCGGGAATTACAGCAGGCAAAATTGCTGAGAGCCGCGTTCAGCGAAAAACAGCTCCAGGAGGTGATGGTCGATTTCTGGTTCAACCATTTCAACGTCTTCGCAGCGAAAAATCTGACACAGTGGATGGTCACATCATACGAACGTGATGTCATACGCCCGCACGCTCTGGGGAAGTTTCAGGACCTGCTGATCGGAGTCGCTCAAAACCCCGCCATGCTCTATTACCTGGACAATTATCTGAGTCAGGCTGAACGACCACCGAGAATGGATGCCGACGGCAATGAGATCCCGGTGCGGCGTCCGGGGTTGAATGAAAAATTTTGCTCGCGAGCTGATGGAGCTGCATACGCTTGGCGTTGATGGAGGTTACACACAGCAGGATGTTGTTGATGTCGCTCGATGTTTCACTGGCTGGACGATAACCCCAAGCCCGAACGCGACATTCGTCTTTCGACCGCGAATACACGATCGAGGAGAAAAGAACGTCCTTGGTAACCGGATTCCGGCGGGCGGCGGCATCGATGATGGTCTGCGCGTCCTTCACCTGTTGGCCAGACACCCCTCAACTGCGCGTTTCATTGCCACCAAACTGAGCAAGCGTTTCGTCAGTGATAGTCCGCCGGCCGCACTGGTTGAGCGCGCCGCCGGCGTCTTCAAGAATACTGATGGCGACATCCGCGAAGTCGTCAGAACAATTCTCACTTCTCCGGAATTCTTTTCCGTTGCGGCATACCGCAACAAAATCAAATCGCCTTTCGAAACCGTGGTCTCATCGATCCGCGCGACCGCCGGAGCAACCGATGCCGGCGCGCCTCTGCTGCAGTGGCTTCAGCGCATGGGCGGACCCCTTTACCTGGTTGCTCCCCCCACCGGATACGCAGAGGAATCGAAAGAATGGCTGAGCAGTTCGACCCTCCTCGAGCGTATGAATTTCACTCTTGCGCTCATGTCGAACAGGATACGAGGAACTACCGTCACGGCTGATAAACTGGTCGATCCGGAAGCCGTCAGGAATCACGACCGGATGATCGATGAGTTGACGGCCGTCCTGATCCATAGTGAGATCTCTCGCGGTACGCGCAATACACTCACTCGATTCATGAAGGAGACCAGCGCGCGATTGCCGGAGCCAAAAACCGCCAAACAGAAGAACGATCAAAGACGTGAAACGATCTCAGGTCTTGCTGCCCTGATGATGGGTTCGCAGGAATTCCAGATAAAATAAGTTGAAAGTTAAAAGTTAAAAGTTGAAAGCGCTTTTATAATAAAAGCGTAAAGTATTTATGAAACACCCAGGATTAGTACTCTGGAAACTAAATTTTCTTGTATTCAAGACTGGGAAAAAGTTAATCGCAAAGGCCGCGAAGATGCGCAAAGAATTTAATCGCAAAGGCCGCAAAGGGGCAAAGATATACAGGGAAGATCAGTGTTCGAATTATATCCAATGGGCAATAATCCGGATATTCATATCACCAAAAAATCTTTGCTCCTTTGCGGCCTCTGCGATTAATTCTTTGCCCCTTTGCGGTCTTTGCGATTAATTTCTTCCGAATTTAAATGCCCGAAAATTTAGTTTGCAGAGTAATTAGTTTCGACGTTCAACAAAACATCGTGATAGTAATCGCTCATCGCGGCGCATCGCGCGCTGAACCGGAAAACACGCTGCGAGCCTTTGATCTGGCGATCAGGCAGGGCGCGCAGATGATCGAACTCGACCTGCACGTGACGAGTGACGGGAATGTCGTGGTGATCCATGACCCGGAGCTCGACCATACGACCGATCTCTCGGGTCGGGTCGATAAGATGACGCTCGAACAGGTCAGAAAGGCCAATGCGGGCAAGGGAGAGCGCGTGCCGACTCTTGAAGAGACGCTCGATCTGACAATGGGCCGGATCAGGCTCTATCTTGAGATCAAGGATCCGCGAGCGGCAGATGAAACACTACGGCAAATCAGAATGCGGGGTTGTGAGGCCGATTGCATGCTTGCATCTTTCGACATACAGCTCATGCGAAGACTCGGGGAGGAGGTGCGCGATATCGAACTCGGCATCATTCTCGGCAATGAAACGTTCAATCCGGTTGTGCGGTGGCGCGAGGCATTTCCATGGATCGCACTGAGAAATATTCGTTACGACGTGCTCTGCATGCAGGTTGAATTGTGCTATGGAATGCTGGCGCGGAGGATCAAAGCTTCCGGGAAAAAGCTCTACGTCTGGACTGCGGATGAAGAGAAGGTTTTCGAGCGGATGATCTCTTATGGCGTCGATGGGATCGTGACCAATGAGCCCGACCGGCTGATCGAGTATTTGAAAAACATGCCAGTCTAACTTCGCCGAACTCGTTTCTCATTGTAGCGGTCGATCGGTTCCGGGTCGGCAGGTGAAGAGAGCAACCCGCCTTTGATCTGCGGGGCGATCTCGACTCGACCGAGCAGGATGTGGCGAACGCGTTTTGGCAGCACGTACTGAGCAGCCCACGAGATCTTGTCGACGACCGAGACCAGATCGCCGGTGCCGTCCCAGTGCTCGCGCAGGACCTTGTCGTCAGTCCGGCCAAGCATCCGCAGCACGATCAGGGCGATCAGATAAAGATCGTCCACCTGACCAACGAATGGAATGAAATCCGGAATGAAATCCAGCGGCGATACAACATAGGCGATCGTTCCGACCAGCAGCGCTTTTTCCGTCAATGGGACGCGGTTGTCCTTGAAAAGCCTGAAAAGCAGTTTGAGGAAGTTCGGAATCAGCAGAATCGTCTGCCTGAGAAATCCGCGCGCCTGTTTTCGGTCGTTATTTTTAACGGTCATCGTCTTGTCTCAACTGCTCCTTATGCCACTATTCTGTTGAATCGCTCCGCTCAATATATCACGACTGGTTGCGAGTCGGTCCCTTTGATGCTTTCATGTCCAAAAGCGTTGGTAAACATTGTATACAATTCACTGAAATTTGACACATAGCAACCATAAAGTACGCAATATGCAGGAACACTCATCGACAGCGGCATTTCCTGAGAGCCTTGAACTGACGGACGACAATGCAGTCATGCAGATCACCTGGGATGACGGGCATCTCAGCCGTCACCGGCTGGATGTCTTGCGCGCCGCGTGCCCATGCGCCATGTGCCAGGGTCATAGTCCATCACAGAGTCTCAACCTGAAACCGGATCAGTTCCCGGACATACGAATGATGGATCTGGCCCCGGTTGGCCGTTATGCCTATCACCTCGTATGGAGCGACGGGCACGACACGGGGATCTATACGCTGAAGATGCTGCGTGAAATGGAGAATTCGGCGTGAGAAGATACCTGAAAAAATTAATCGACGAGAATGGCTGGCAGGCGCTTCGCTGGCGGCTTTGGGTGCATCGACATTTTCCGGCTGCGGCGGCAAACAGGCAGCCGAGCAACCTGCGCAGAGCGAAGCTCCGCTTGCGCTCAAGGACTATCAACCGCGCAGCATGCGATTGCCCGAAACCAGGATCGAGCGATCGAAATATCCGGCTATCGATTTCCACACGCATTTGTCGTTCACAGACCGGAATTCAAAGCCCGAACGCGCACGGTTTCGAGCCAAACCCGACGACATTTTGCCGGTCATGGATCGCAGGAACGTGCAGATCATGGTCAATCTGACGGGCGGATACGGGGCCGCACTGGAAGAGTCATTGAACTACTGGCAGAAGCCTTCGCCCGACAGGTTCGTCATCTTCACCGAGCCGTGGTTCAACCGCATCACTGAATCCGGCTACTCAAAATTCCAGGCTGAACAGATCGAGAAGGCATCTCAAGTGGGCGCCAAAGGCCTCAAGGTGCTCAAGACACTCGGTCTCTTCCTCCGCGAAAACGTCACGACGGGCCCGCTCATCAAGGTGGATGACACCCGCTTCGACGAAATGTGGGAAGCCGCAGGAGCCGCCAAAATGCCGGTGGCGATTCATACATCCGATCCCGAGGCGTTTTTTCTGACGACAGACAAATACAATGAGCGTTACGAGGAACTGAGCGCCCATCCGGACTGGTCATTTCATGGAAAGGATTTTCCGAGCAATCGTGAACTTCAGGAGGCCCGCAACCGCGTCGTCCAGCGGCATCCGAAGACGCAGTTTGTCGTCCTGCACGTCGGCGACTCAGAGGATCTGAAATGGGTCAGTGAATGGCTGGACAAATACCCCAATATGCACGTCGAGATCGGCGCGTATCGGAGAGCTGGGCCGCCAGCCCAGAATGGCGCGTAAGTTCTTCGATAAGTATCAGGATCGCATCCTCTTCGGAACCGACGCGGTTCCCCACGGCGTCGAGACTCCACAACAGATCTTCGGCGAAAAACTATACGAGATCTATTACCGCTTTCTTGAAACCGAAGATGAATATTTCGACTACGCCCCGGCACCGATTCCACCACAGGGAAGGTGGAGGATATACGGGCTTGGTCTTCCCGACAGCATTCTCAAAAAGGTCTATCATGACAATGCCGCAAGATTGCTGGGGCTGAAGTAGTAGAAAGTAGAAAGTAGAAAGTACGAAGACATGGCCACTTCATGCTTTTTACTGCCAGCAGTGGACAGTAGAAAGTGGAAAGTAGAAAGTAAAAAGTAAAAAAAGTACGAAGTATAAAGTGGCGATGTCTTCGTACTTTCTACTTGTCAGGGTCCACGACATCGTGGACTGAAATCGACCACGACATCGTGGACTCACTAGTTGGGCAAAAGGACCACGACATCGTGGACTCTTTTGCAGAAACCAGCGTCAATATTGCTTCTCATGCCCGTCTGAACCACCGATAACGTGGCGGGATGAATGAGAAAAATATTGAAGAAATTCGTTGGCGTCGTCAGGCCTTCAGGTTCTTTGAAACAGGAAAATCTCCGGTCGAGATTCTCGCTCATATACCGCGCTCACGATCTTGGCTCTTCAAATGGCAAAAACGGTTTGAAGAACACGGTTGGGCAGCGATCGATAGTTACCGAAGGCACCTCGTCATTCACCACAAAAGTATCCGGCAGATGCTGTTCGGTTGGTCGTCCGGGTCCGAAAACGTCTCGAAAAACAGACCGCCGGGCTGGTTAGTGCCCGCGCGATCCAACAGGAACTGCGCCGGAAGCGGATGCTCAAGTCGGTTCCTTCCCAAACGACTATAAAACGTTGGCTGCGGGAACAGGGAGTGGTCGAGTCGCCAATCACCTGCGCGGATCAGGCGTACTACCCGGCGTTGCCATCGGCGCAAACAGCGGTGATCTTTTCATGCGACTGGATCTCTCGCTATTTGCCTGGCGGGGAAAAAGTTTACGCTTTTCATACACTCGACCTGCAGACTCACGCGCTGGCGCAGACCCTGAGTTACGACAAAAGTACGGAGGCCGCCTGTGCTCATTTGCTGGCTGCCTGCCAACAAATCGGCTTGCCGGATTTGCTGCGGCTAGACAACGACGCGGCCTTCAATGGATTGGGCTTCAGGACGCGGTTGTTCGGGCGCTTTGTGCGCACAGCCTTGTGGCTTGGTATCGAACTGTTGTTCATTCCGCCGGGCGAGCCCAAACGTAACCACGATGTCGAACGCGTCAACGGCTTGTGGGCGAGCAATTTCTGGGACAGGAATATTTTCGCTTCACGTCAGGCATTGCTGCGGAAAAGTCCACAGTTTCTCCAATGGTATGAGACCTATGCGCCGCCTTCGCTCAATGGACAAAGCGTGGCACAAGCAACCCGACAGCATCAACGGTGTCAATTGCGCAAGCGACATCTGAACGCAATCCCCCAGGAATTGCCACTGACAGCCGGTCGAATTCATTTTGTCCGCAAGGTCAGCGCAACGGGTGAGATCGAAATTCTCAAAGAACTGTGGAAAGTTTCTCGCACTCTGAGCGGGCAGTATGTACTGGCAACGCTCGATCTGCGAAGAAAAGAATTGCTGGTTTATCACAGGCGCTCAATGCGGGCTCGATCGCACCTGGTTTGTTGCTATGAGTATGAAATTGACGAAGCGATCAAACCATTGAGTCAGGAATATCGCCGTCGCATAAGATGTCTGAACATGTTGGACATAATTTGAAGATTCAAGTTTCATCTTGCGACAACCAGAGAGCGACCTGATTTGGGAAAAATTGATGTAATTTTCTTCTTCGTTTTTTCCAGTCGATATTGCGTAGAAAGGCTGTCAAACAACGGCATCCACGACTTCTTCTGGTAAGCCCCATCATTTTTTCAGGTCAGAGTCCACGATGTCGTGGTCGCTGGCTCAACTAGTAAACAGTCCACGATGTCGTGGACCCTGACATCTACTTTCTACTTTCTACTTTTTACTGTCCATTACCTTTCGCTTCGATACCTGGCTTGAGCGTGATAGCGGGCGAGTAGTTCCTCGAGAAATCCCTCGAAATTGAAAGACTCCGGCTGGTAGCTGGGTCTGATCTTTTCGACAAGCGGGGCGGCGATGCGCCAGGCCAGCCACATCCGCGGTTGTTCCGGGATATCGTATCGCCGGCGAAGGAAGGTTTCAACGGCCAGGATTTCGGATGGTGAGACGACGCTCATATCGCCGTGAAAATCGACAGCTGGAGCGATTCTTCGTAATGCTGAGTCGATAATCTCGTGTTCGAAGATATCTTCGAAAGTGGGGGCCTCGGATTCGCGTTCTTTGATAACCACGGTATTGGCGACGAAATCGCCGAGCCGTCTGGCGCGGGCGCTGGTGAAGACTGAGATCAGGCCTATCGAATAGAACGGAAATGGCATGATGTCGGCCCCGCGAATGACATTGCGGGCGAGAGATGAAAAGAATGTGATCGGGCGCCCGTCATCCTGAATGACACGCAGCTTCATCAGTCGCTTGCCCGGCGTCTGCCCATTCCAGAACGTTTCGAAGAGAATGAAATACCCGAAGAGAATAAGGAATGTGAAGAGCGTGCCTATGGCCATTACCCAGGCGCTCGATTCCCCGAGCCACCCATGAGCTGGCGGCTCGCCTGCTTGACATCTTCACTCAATCGATAGGCGACAAACGAAGTCAGGAGCAGTGCCAAAACCTGGATTGAATGATCGATCGCGCAGGCCAGGAAACGGTTGCCCACGGTCGCCAGCGAAAAATGCAGTTCAACGTGCTCAGGCGTTTCAACTGTCAGAAGCTCATCTGCCATGCGTCAATTTTAATGCTATAGGAAAGTTTCCAGTTTCCAGTAATGAACACAATGGGTCATTTCAAGGTTACATGTTTAGCACATTTTCAGATGAATACTATCAACTGGAAACTTTTTCTTACTGGAAACTGGAAACTTCCCCACTGGCCAGGCAAGTTTACTGACAATCATCAATCATTGCGTGCTTTCGGTTTGGCCATGCCATCGAGATCGAGTTTGGGAATGCCGAACTGGCCTTCCAGATCACGCAATTTTTCCAGATCGACCATACCGACGATGTTGATGAAGGTCAGTTCCTGGGGCTGCGCCGCGATGATCGCGAGGCCGGCCACGGCATCGCCGACCATTCCGATATGAACATCGACGTTCTCGTTCTCCTTGCGACTGCGAACGCCGACGATCTTCGACCACCCGGGTGAGCGAAGCTGAGAACGGATCGAATCGATATCACTGCTCAGATACTCACCGGGCTTGTCGAATTCGAAAACTCTGACATAGACGCCCTTCAAACCGGTGACCAGTTCCTTGACCCTCGCCTCCTGAGGGTTTTTGGTATTCAGGAATTTTGCGGCGAGTTGCAACAATTTTTCATCCAGCTCGACTTCGACAATTTCTGAAGCCTTGTCCGCCAGCCTGTTAAGGTGGCTGATCTCGATTCTGGCATCCTGTGCCTGCGCCACGGCAGTGGAAAATATGAGGATGATCATCCACACTATATTTCGCACGCCATCTCCATCTTGCTCTAACTGCTCCATTCATTCTTTCAGTCTCTCTCCATTACTGTTGTATCATTTATCGAAATATCCCTTGCGGGTTCGAGCGACGGCTCCATCGCGATTGAGTTTGACCGAGATCCTGCGAAATTCGCCGTTGTGCTTCGTCTTGTCGGGCGTAAAGCGAGGCTATAGAAGCGTGTGGATCTCGGATGCGACGCGGCGATAAGCGTCATCCAGATCGTCCTGCTGCCGCGTACAGTCACCTCGCCGCCCGTCTGCTCCGCCAGCAGCGCCAGGCTGTTCGCGGGCCGTCGCTTTTCTGGCTATCGGGTCCGACGCCGAGCAGCCCGCCGAAGAGAACGCCGAGCTTGTTGTAATGATTGCTGGCGCTGGAAGTAGTCGGATAGATCGTCACCCTCTCCGAACGCACGGCCTGCGGGTCATCGAAGGATGATTAGTCTCTTCAAGGCCGACCAGTGATTCGTCCTCGCCGTCTGTCAGCACGACTATCGCCTTGCGGGCATCGGATATCTGATCGAGATTATCAGTGCCTCCCACATCGAGTCGTAAAATGCGGTTCACTCAGAGATCTTCCTGATCTTTTCGATCGACTGCTTAGCACGGCCTCGTTGCTGGTGAAATCGGCCCAGAGTTCGATACTTGCAGTGAAAGCGACCGGGGGCGATTCTGTCCTGCGGGAGGCAATGCATCGATAAGTTCGCGCCGCATCGACCATCCTGTCGCGGCTCTTTTTCTGATACTCCCGCTCCAGATCCGAGCATCAGAATCGGAGTTGACTGGAGCGTTGACCGGCCCTGAAATGGGTCATTTCCTGCGCGGACCCCGTCCTCGTAAATCAAAAAATCCTCCTGGCGAAGCGACTTCAACGGCTGGCCGGCCTTGTCTACGGCTTTGACGTTCCAGATTGACCAGTCGCGTTTCAATTCGAATAGCTTCGCGATCGTTTGCAGCGGCCGAGCCGGGCGGAGTCAGCATTGACTTCCGGCAATGACGATCTGTTTCGACTCTCCGGACAGGACAGGATGTCTTTCATCGCTAGTCGTGCCGTTTCAAAAGACGGTCGAGCAGATGGCGCGGACGAAGGCCCGGCGCCTCCACGATCGACATTGATCGAATCGATATCACCGGACCTCGGTGAAGGATCGAGCCGGAGTTCTACGTGATGGCGCTCGTCCTGTTATTACCGGCGATATCTGCCCCCCGCCTCAGAATCGAATTGCCGATCGGAAATCCCCTCAATCTTCAGATTATCCATAAGCGGGCCGCGGCATCCGGGTTGAACTTGTTACCTCCGACAAGCGACGGCCTCGCGCTCCTCGAAGGTGACGATTGCGAAGTGCACGTCCTTGCACGCATTGCGAGCATAAATGTAGGTCTGGACATTTTCCCTCCGTTTTGAATTGACGCGCACAGGGGCTGCCAGTCCTTGCGATATGCCTCGCGCATAGAGCTGTTGAACGACAAGTTACCTGGGTGATTCGAAAATCGGCATCCTCAAAGACCGCCAACTTGAATCCCTTGACTCCGGCGGTACAGTCAACTTGAATGCGAAGTTTACCGGCCCGAGCATCGGGAATGTGTGTTTTCCTGACGACAAATTGGTCTCGATGTATTTAACGACATCTTTGAACTCCTTCCCTTTCGCGCGGAAAGGCTGCTGCGCCTGAACGTCTGAAACGCCGGACAGTAACAAAGTCGCCAGTATCGCCAAAACAGTCATCGCCCGAATTAATCGTTGCAACAGTTTCATATTTACCTCCCTGGCTGGGGAAAGTAGAAAGTAGAAAGTAGAAAGTGGGCAGGTATCGTTTAATTTCTTTCTACTTTCTACTTTTTACTTTCTACTTTCTCCTGGTTCCGCCGAAATCCAAAGTCTAATCCCCCGGAACTCCGAAGTGTCCGCGCAACCTGGCCGATCTTTCAGGATCAGTTGGGCCCAAACATTGACCACGAACAGTTGTTTCGGATCGAAGACCAACACGCCGATCCGGAGATGATTCCGCCTTCGAGCATCAAATGGACTTCAGTATTCTCGCCGTCGCGCTTGCTGCGAACGCCGAACAATGCGCTCCCACCCGGGTGACTTGAGCTGAGTCCCGATAGCTTCGACGTCCGGTTCGCTGATCGATCCGTCCTTGTC
>JADJXM010000009.1 GCA_016715865.1 Acidobacteriota bacterium
GCGCCGAAGTGGACGGGAGGTGCGACAGGCCGCAGAATTCGGCCGTCCCTGTATCTGCGGAACGAGGCGGGCCGCCTCCGGGAGCGCGCCCTGGTGCGCCTGCATCGGCAACTTCGACCGGCGCGCTGCGGCGCAAAGAGCCGTCTGAGGTTATCTGTATTTGAACCTCGGGCGTCCGGCTGATCCGGCCGCGCGCAATCTGCCTGTGATGGTCTGGATATACGGCGGCGGTTTCGTGGGTGGTTCGAGCTCCTCTTAACACGTCCGGCGTTCAATTCGTCAAGCAAAGGTGTCATCCTTGTTTCCACTCGAACTATCGAGTTGGGCGCTTTGGGTTCTTCGCGTTTCCTGCGTTGAGCAGCGAACGTCCTAATGAGAACAAGGGCAACTACGCGTACATGGACCAGATTGCCGCCTTGCAGTGGGTAAAGAGGAATATCGCCACGCATTCGCCGGTAATCCGAATTAGCATCACTATCTTCGGGTTCTCGGCTGGTGGTGTCTCCGTCCACAGCATGCTCGCCTCGCCACAGGCGCGCGGGCTGTTCCACAAGGCCATCGTGCATTCCGGCGGTTCGCGGGACAGTGTGCTCACCGCCCGGCCTATGCGAGCGGATGGCGTTGACCCTGACGGAACGACCGACCTCACCACGATGGTGTCACGGGCCAACGACGACTTCCGGCCAGGCCGAGCGGCGCCTTCGCCGCAAACGCCTTCGCTGCCAACGGATCGCCTGTCTACTGGCCCGCATGTTCCTCGTATGTCCCGACGGCGATGCGGGAACAGGCGCGGGCACAGGGTCCCCGCACGGCGGCGACGTCCCCTTTGCTTTCGGCACGCTGGGCGGAAGGCCGCGGCGGCCGCCAACACCTGAGGACCAGGCGGTCTAGCGGATGATGCAAAGCTATTAGGTCAACTTCGCCAGGACGGGCGATCCGAACGGATCGGGACTGCCAACCTGGCCCCGCCACGTCGCCCGCAAAGATCAAATCTTTACTTTCCGGCCCGATGGTTCCGCGGGTGCAGGTCCGGACATCCGCAAAGCACGGCTCGACGTGACGGAGAAGGCTACTGAGTCAGGCAAGCGAGCCGACCCGTAGTCCAACTCCAGGCAACAAGGGGAGGAATGTATGAAAAGACGATCATTCGTAGGCGGCGCGCTCGCTGGCCTATCCATCACAGGCGTAAAGGCACAGTCGCAAAAAGTAAAGGTGGGCGATATTCCTACCACTACGTTCGGCAAGACCGGCGTGAAAGTCAGCGTCATTGCGCAGGGCGGCGCGCGGATGGATTTGCATCCAGATATTCAGACCGCGGCGGCGTCCGTCCGCAAGGTCTATGACCTCGGCGTGACTTACTTCGATTGTGCGCGCGCCTACTGGAACGGGCGTTCCGAAGAAGCCTACGGCATTGGCCTGCAAGACGTGCGGAAAAATGTCTTTCTCACGACCAAAACGATGGGGCGCACCGCCAAAGAAGTAGAGCAGGATTTGGAAACCTCGTTGCGTTTGCTGAAGACCGACTATGTTGATCTTTGGCAAGTGCATAACGTGATGAACCGCGATGATATTGACAAGATTCTTGCTCCCGGCGGCGTGTTAGAGGCGTTTGAGAGTGCTAAAAAAGCGGGCAAGTGTCGCTTCATCGGATTCACCGGACATTTCGATCCCGAAATCCACGCGGCATTGCTGAAAGCGACTGACAAGTGGGAAACCGTGATGATGCCGATTCACGCGGCGGATCACGCTTACCTGAGTTTTGAGAAAACAACTCTGCCTGTCGCAGTCGAACGCGGCGCAGGCATTCAAGCCATCAAGGTGTTCGGCAAGGCGTTTTTGCTGCGGTCGCTGAGTCCGACCGAATGTTTGCGCTATGCCCTGAGCCAGCCGAGCGTTCACGTCGCCATTTGCGGCGCCGGCACACAGGGGCAGATGGAAGACAACATTCGCACCGTCCAGAATTTCAAAAAGATGTCATCGGAAGAGATTGCGGAGGTGCAAAAAATCGCTCGTCGGCCAGGGCGTGTATGCCGGAGTAACCATGGAATATTGGAAAAAGAAGGCCTAAAGCAACTGCGGAAATCAAGCAGCTCGCCATTATTTAGTTGGAGGATTTGATGAGACCCAGGCAGCAAACAATATTCGCGATATTCCTGCTCATCTCAGTTGCCGCGAACGCACAGACGGGCGGAAAGCGCGATCTCCCGCCGCTGCAAATCAAAGAGCAGGGTAGTTTCGCCGTCGGCGGAACGGTCATCACGAATCCGGGTAAGTTTGATCCCTATCGCCAGACGCCCGACGGACAAACATTGCACGGCGATCATGCCTATGTGTTTTATCAGCTTCCGGTGAAGGCTCGTCAGCTACCGCTGGTGATGTGGCATGGCTTCGGGCAGTTCTCGAAGACCTGGGAAACTACGCCGGACGGACGTGAGGGCTATCAAAACATTTTCCTGCGCCGCGACTTTGGGGTCTATCTGATTGACCAGCCGCGACGCGGTAACGCAGGGCGCAGCACCCAGCCCATTTCACTTACGCCCACGCCTGACGAGCAGGGATGGTTTGGCACGTTCCGCCTCGGTATTTGGCCCGATTTTTTCCCCGGCGTGCAGTTTTCACACGACCCGGAGGCGCTGAACCAATACTTTCGTCAAATGACACCAAATATAGGCCCAATTGATGGCGAGGTGAACGCGAACGCCGTCGCGGCGCTCTTTGACAAGATCGGACAAGGAATTCTCGTTACCCATTCTCACAGCGGCTTTGGCTGGCGCACGGCCATCAAGAACCAAAACGTCCGCGCGATTGTCTCTTATGAACCGGGCAGTAGTTTTGTCTTCCCGGAAGGCGAGGTGCCCGCTCCAATTCCGAGTTCCGGTGGGGCGCTGGCGGCAGTGGGAATCCCGCTGGCGGAATTCATATTGCTCACTAAAATTCCAATCGTCATCTATTACGGCGATTTCATACCCAGGGAACCAATGGCAAATCCGGGGCAGGATGGATGGCGCGCTCGTTTGGAAATGGCGCGGAAATGGCGGGACGCCGTGAATAAGCGCGGCGGCGATGTGACGGTTGTTCATTTGCCCGAAATCGGCATTCGCGGCAACACGCATTTTCCCTTCTCTGATTTGAATAATTTACAAATCGCAGACTTGATGTCCGCATGGCTTTCTAAAAAGGGGCTGGACAAGTACCCGACGCGTTCGGGAAGGAGTAAAGGTTTATGACCATGACCAAAATCAACCGTCGCTCGTTTCTACAGGTCACCGCGCTGGCAGGCGGAGGCTTTATGCTTGGCCTGTATCCAAAGGCAGCGGCCCTGGCACAAGGCGGACGCCCTGCGCCGGCGCCGCTGGTTCCCGGCGATTTCATCAGCATTGCGCCCAACGGTCAGGTGACGATCACCTCAAAAAATACTGAGATCGGACAGAACATTCACAACACGCTGCCGATGTTGATTGCCGAAGAACTGGATGTGGACTGGAAGGATGTCAAAATCGTCCGCGCCGACGCGGATAACAAATACGGGCCGCAATTCACGGGCGGCAGCTCGGCAACGCCGATGAACTGGGACCCAATGCGGCAGGTCGGCGCAGCAGGGCGGCAAATGCTGATTGCTGCGGCAGCAAACACGTGGGGTGTAGCCGATACGGAATGCACGACGGCATCAGGCCGCGTGCATCACAAAACATCAATCGCTCGCTGGGCTACGGCGAACTGGCATCCAAAGCTGCAACAATGCCCGTGCCGGATTTGCGAACCGTCAAGCTCAAAGACCCGAAGGATTACAAAATCATCGGCACGTCCACGATCAGCGTGGAAATGAAAGAGATTGTGACGGGCAAGCCGATTTTCGGCATTGATGTAACGATGCCCGGGATGCTTTATGCCGTGTTTCAAAGAACACCGGTAATGGGCGGCAAAGCGGTGAGCGCAAACCTTGAAGTGATCAAAGCGATGAAAGGCGTGAAGCATGCTTTCATCGTCGAAGGCCGCCCGCTTCCCAACAATTATCCCAATTACCTGTTTGAAGACGCGGGCTTTGAATCCGGCGTTGCCATCGTCGCGGACAGTTGGTGGGCGGCGCAGTCTGCACGTGAAAAACTCGAAGTGAAATGGGACTTCGGCAAATGGGGCACGCAGGACAGCGCCGAGAATGCCAAAAAAGCTCAAGAGCTTTCCCAACAACCACCAGCACGTACACTGCGACAAGACGGCGATGTCGAGACTGTTTTCAAACGAGAGGACATCAAAGTCGTCGAGGGCAACTACGTTTTTCCCTTCATCGCGCATGGCACGATGGAGCCGCAAAATTGCACGGCGCATTTCAAAGACGGAAAGCTGGAAATTTGGATGGCGGGTCAGATACCGCAAACCGGGCGCACGATGGTGGCTCGCTTGTTAAACCTGCCTGAAAAAGATGTCACGGTTCACATCGTGCGCGGAGGTGGCGGATTTGGGCGGCGGGCATATAACGACCTGATGCTGGATGCCGCGTGGATTTCCAAACAGGTTGGCGCGCCGGTCAAGTTGGTCTGGTCACGCGAAGATGACATCCAACACGATTATTATCGTTGTGGCGGCTTCCAATACTTGAAAGGCGCAGTGGACAAAGACGGCAAGCTGATCGCGTGGCACGATCACTTCGTCGGTTACGGTGAAGGAAATGCCTTTGCCCACGACGGCGGGTTTAATGCGAATGAATTTCCGGCGCGATTCGTGCCGAATTATCGTGTGCAGTCTTCAGTCATGCCGCTCGGACTCAAAACCGGAGCCTTGCGTGCGCCGTATTCCAACAGCACTGCATGGGTGATTCAGTCGTTCATTGACGAACTCGCCCACGCCGCCGGTAAAGACCCGCTGCAATTCCGACTGGATATGCTGGCAACAACGCCGTTGGTCGAAGCGGCGGGGAATAATCGAATGCCGCCAGGATTGAATCCGGCGCGCATGAGCGGCGTGCTGAAACTGGTCGCTGAAAAATCCGGCTGGGGCAACCGCCAGTTGCCGAAAGGCACGGCGCTGGGCGTCGCATTCCATTTCAGCCATCGCGGTTATTTTGCCGAAGTCGCCGAGGTCAGCGTGGCAGCGAACAAAAAAATCAAAGTGAATAAAGTCTGGGTCGCCGGAGACATTGGCAGCCACATCATCAATCCCAGTTCCGCCGAAACGCAGGTGCAAGGCTCGGTCATAGATGGCCTGGGCGAAATGAGGCAGGAAATCACGCTCAAAAACGGGAGCGTCGTGCAATCGAATTATCATGATCATCCGATGCTGAGAATGTCTGAAGCGCCGCCGCAAATCGAAGTTCATTTTCTCAAAACCAATAATCCGCCGACGGGCCTGGGCGAACCTGCATTGCCGCCAATTCTGCCCGCCGTTTGCAACGCGATTTTCACCGCAACGGGCGAACGCATTCGCACGATGCCGATGACGAAGCAAGGCTTCAGCTTTGCATAAAGGAGAAAAGTTATGATACGACTGAAAGTGAATGGCAAGAACCATCAGTTTAACGGCGATCCCGACATGCCGTTGCTCTGGTTTTTGCGCGATGAAATGAATATGAAAGGAACGAAATTCGGGTGCGGCATCGGGATGTGCGGAGCTTGTACGATTCACTTGAACGGCAGCCCCACACGCGCCTGTCTGACTTCGGTTTCCATGGCCGCCAATGGTTCGATCACGACCATTGAAGGCATCTCTCCAGACGGTTCGCATCCGGTGCAGATCGCGTGGCAGGAATTGGACGTTCCTCAGTGCGGTTATTGCCAGTCCGGCCAGATCATGACGGCCTGCTCTCTGCTTGCCAAGAAGCCGAAACCGACCGATGCCGACATCGATGCGGCTATGGACGGCAACCTTTGCCGCTGCGGAACATATCTGCGCATCCGCTCCGCCGTACATAAAGCCGCGGAACTGAGCGCTTCAAGGAAAGCCGGATCGAGGACTTCAACAAACCGATCAGGCCGCAGAGGCGGCAAATAACCTGGGAGAAATGAGGTGAGGTTTTTATTTTTGTTTGCTCTGCTCTGCACAATCGCCTTGCAGCCCATGACTGTTGGAAATACGGCTTTCGAAGCCGAGTGGCCGCAATGGCGCGGCCCGCTGCGCAATGGTTTATCGACCGAGACCGGATTGCTCAAGCAATGGCCTGAGAAAGGCCCTGCTGTCGCCTGGTCGATCTCGAATCTGGGGGAAGGCTACGGCTCACTGGCCATCAAAGCGGATCGCATTTATGTGCAAGGGACAAGCGGGACAGCGAACGACGCAAAGAGTACTGTTTTCTGTTTGAACCGCGCCGACGGAAAGACAATCTGGTCAGTCACGCTGGGGGCGAAAGTCGATCAGGACAAGGGCAACGGGCCGCGTGGCACTCCGACGCTGGATGGAGACAAACTTTATGTGCTGACCGAGAACGGCGATCTGGCTTGTTTGCGCGAACACGACGGCTCGCTCGTATGGGGCAAAAACATTCTGAAAGAGTTTGGCGGCAGCAATCCACGCTGGCTGATCAGCGAATCGCCGCTGATAGATGGCAATAAATTGATTGTTTCGCCCGGCGGCAGCGGCGCGGGGATAGTAGCCCTGGACAAAATGACAGGCGCGGAGATCTGGCGCGCGAAAGAGTTGAGTGACCAGGCCGGCTATGCCTCCTGCATCATTGCGGACGTGGGCGGCGTGCGCAGCTACATCAATTTCACTGCAAATGCGGCAGTAGGCGTGCGTGCCAGCGACGGCAAGCTGATGTGGCGTTACGCTAACGTCGCCAATCGCGTCGCCAATTGCACAACGCCGGTCTTTGCCGACAACAAAGTCTTCTTTTCTTCAGCTTATGATACGGGCGGCGCATTGCTCAACCTGACGGCGCTGAACGGTGAGGTCAAGGCTGAAGAGGCCTATTTCACGCGTGATATGATGAACCATCATGGCGGAATGGTTCTCGTCGACGGTTATCTTTACGGCTTTTCAAATTCGATTCTGACCTGCCTGGAATTCAGCACGGGCAAGGTGATGTGGAAAGACCGCAGCGTCGGCAAAGGCTCGCTCACATACGCGGACGGGATGTTGTATCTGCTGGGCGAGAAACAACTGGTCGGGCTGGCCGAAGCTAATCCCAAAGCCTATGTCGAGAAAGGGCGCTTCCCGATCAACGACCGGGGATGGGACAGCTGGGCGCATCCGGTAGTCATCGGTGGCAAGCTCTACATCCGCAATCAGAATGAGTTGGCTTGCTATGATGTGAAGGCGAAATAAATCGGACTCTGCCTGGCACGAAGCAGGGCTTTAGCTTCGCATAAGTATCTGCTCAGCTCATGAGCGAAGAATACTGTTTCAACGCCAGGGACGCCAAGCCTCTTGGCCGGCTTGGCGTCTCTGGCGTTGAAAATCTTAAAATACCTGGTTAACAGTGTGTTAAACCTGCGAGTGATTACGTAGGAAATTGCTATTGACAGAACAGCCATTCATCAATCACGCTTTCTACTCTCTATTCTCTAATTTCTACATTCTCAGGTGATGACATGACCAGATCTCTCTTTATGCGGCGACTATCGTTCATGATTTTCCTCGTGCTTGTATGTGTGCTGATTCCAGGAAGTATCGATCGACTGGAACCGGTCAAAGCGCAGTCGGATGCGAAGGTGATTGTGCCGTTATCGCATTACCAGGACCTGCGATGGCGTTCGGTCGGCCCGCATCGTGGAGGCCGTGTTACGGCAGTTGCCGGCATTCGCACCCAGCCCGGAACATTTTACATGGGCGCAACCGGAGGCGGTGTCTGGAAGAGCGTGGATTATGGAATAACCTGGGATCCGGTGACTGACGGTCAGATCGATACTGGATCAATCGGCGCCATCGATGTCTCTGACTCGAACCCGGATGTAGTTTATGTCGGAACCGGCAGCGACGGCATTCGCAGCAAAATAATCATCGGCAAGGGAGTGTACAAATCGACCGATGCCGGCAGGACCTGGAGGCACATCGGGCTGAAATCGGCCGGTCAGATCGGCGCTGTGGTTATTCATCCGACCAATCCGGATATTGTCTTTGTGGCCGCGATTGGTAATCCGTTCGGTGCGAATGAAGAACGTGGCGTGTTTCGAACGAAGGACGGCGGCAAAACATGGCAGAAAGTTCTCTATATTAATGATGCCACCGGAGTCGCCTCAGTCGCCCTCAACTGGTCGAATCCGAATGAAATATATGCCGGAGCCTGGCGCGCTCAGCGCAAGCCATGGACGATCATCAGCGGCGGACCAGCTGCCGAGGGTGGAATCTATAAATCGACTGACGGCGGAGACAACTGGACACACCTGGCAGCGGGCCTGCCGCAGAACCTGATCGGCAAAATTGATCTGGACGTTGCCCGATCGAAACCAAATATCGTTTATGCGCTGATCGAGGCTCCCGGAAATGAAGGTGGCGTCTATCGCAGCGATGACAGCGGAGCGTCCTGGAAGCTGATCAGTTCGAATCCGGCGCTGCGTTCGCGTCCATTCTATTTCAACAACATCGATGTCAATCCTCAGAATGAGAATGAAGTCTGGGTAAACAGCCTTAACCTGATGAAATCCGTCAACGGCGGCAGAAGCTGGACGCCTGTGCGAGTTCCGCACGCCGACAGCCATGGCATTTGGTTTAATCCCGATAATCCGAAAATTGCAATTCAGTGCAATGACGGCGGCGCCAATGTCACTCTTGACGCCGGCAAGAGCTGGTCATCGATTATGAATCAGCCGACTGCCGAAATTTACATGGTCGATGTCGATGAGCAGGTACCGTACAGGATCTATGGTCCTCAGCAGGACAACAGCACGCTCATCGTCGACAGCCTGCCGCCATATTCATGGCGTCCGACGCCCGAACAGACCTGGGTTCAGGGACCCGGTTGCGAGACAGGTCAGATCCGCGCGACGCCTTCTGGAAAGATCATATATGGTGTTTGCAAAGGTGAATTCGGCAGGTACAACGTCGAAACCGGTCAGGAGAAGCATTACTGGGTCTATCCGCAGAATCGCTACGGTCATAATCCGAAGGACATCAAATATCGCTTCGTCCGACAATCGCCGATCGAAGTCTCGCCTCATGATCCGAATGTGGTCTATCACGGTTCACAGTTTTTGCATCGAACCCGGGATGATGGCGTCACCTGGGAGACGATCAGTCCTGACCTGACCGCAAATGAGCCGGACAAACAGGTCATTTCCGGTGAGCCGATCACGCGTGATATCACTGGCGAAGAGATCTACAGCGCACTTTATGCGATCGAGGAGTCAAGAATTGAACGCGGAGTAATCTGGACCGGATCGAATGACGGACCGGTCTATGTCACTCGCGACAACGGCAGGACCTGGAAGAACGTTACGCCAAAAGACCTGCCGCCGGGCGGGCGAGTACAGAACATCGAGGATTCCCCGCATCGCAAAGGTTCTGCGTATATCGCCGTCTATCGATACATGCTCGACGACTGGCAGCCATACATCTATCTGACTAACGATTACGGTGAGACCTGGAGCCGTTTGACTGATGGGAAGAACGGGATTCCGGCTGACTGGCCGACACGTGTCGTGCGCGAAGACCCCGATCGGGAAGGTCTGTTGTATGCCGGTACCGAATTCGGAGCCTTCGTCTCGTTCGACAACGGTGGCCATTGGCAGTCACTTCAGCAGAATTTGCCAGGCACTCCGGTGACCGATATCAAGGTGCATCGCAAGGACCTGGTGATTTCGACCATGGGGCGGTCATTCTGGATCATGGATAATATCACCCCGCTGCAGCAGCTCGCTGTCGCGGAAAGCTCGCGCAGAACCGTCGCGTCCGGGTCAGGGTTCGACCCGGCTGTAGATGCGTTTCTCTTTCAGCCGGCCGATGCGATGAGGCTCCGCTATCCTGCCTCAGGAACGGGAAGTGATGCGCCTGAGTACCCGCCTAACGGGGTTCATATCGATTATTACTTATCATCGCCTCCTGCCGGAGAAATGAAACTGGAGATACTGGATTCGAAGGGCGGCGTCATTCGGACGTTTTCGGGAGGAGTAGCAGCTGCCGCAGGACAGGAGGATCAGGAAGCCATGCGAGCTCCTCGGCGCGGGCGCGGCGGTCCGGCAGCAGGTCTCTCTCGCAAAACAGGCATGAACCGGTTCATCTGGGACTTGCGTTATCCGGGCGTCGATGGCGCGGCTTTCGGCGGACCGCTCGCGGCGCCAGGCAGATATCAGGCCCGGCTCTCGATTGGCTCCAGGAGTCAGATGCGTTCGTTCGAAGTGAAGATGGATCCACGCGTCGCGGCTGACGGTGTGACGGTCGCCGATCTGCAGGAGCAGCTCGATTTCAGCCTCAGGGTGCGCGATGCGATCGGAGAAGCTCGCAAGCTTGGGAACCGGCTCCGCGAGGCCCGCCAGAAGGTGAAAGATGATCCGACAGCCTCGTTAAAGGCCCAGGCACTTCTGGATCGCGTGGGCACAGCAGGTGGCATCTATCCGCAGCCGATGCTGATCGATCAGTTTTCGAATCTTTCACGCATGATCAATCAGGCGGATCAAAAGATTGGCCGAAGCGCCTTCGAATTTTATGATGACCTTATGAAAGAGATGAATTCGATAACGGGCGAGCTGGATAGAATCAGCGGAAAGTGATTGCAAGGCGCGCCTGGGAGCGCCGGGCTCCAGCTCGGCATGATTTCATTAATCGAGCTCTGGCTGCCATTGTGTCTCTCAAATCATGCCGAGCTGGAGCTCGGCGCTCCCAGAAGATGCCTTTTTATCGCACGCCCGATGAAACGCATCTTCTGGCTGAAAGGAAATCTTCCAAGATTGACCTTCACAACGCCCTGAGTGAACTCGCTCTTGCGGCTGTAATCGATCTTCACATCGACAATCACGGGGCGGCCTTCACTGGCTTGCTTCAGCGCATTCTCTACAATCGACGCGGCTTCGAGATCGTTTTTCATCTGAAGATAAACGGCTCCCGTTGCCACGGCGATTCCCTCAAGATTTACTTCTCCAAGCACGGTACAGGTCTTTCGATTGAGCGGGATCTGCTGAAACTGGGATATCTGCGCCAGCTCACCGTCATTGAAGACGAAGAAGATTGCGCCGAGCCCCAGCCGGCTGGCCGTGACGATCTCAAGCCCCGTCATCAGGAACGCTCCATCTCCGACGATCGCGACGACCTGTTTATCGGGATGTGTCAGCTTGACTCCGATCGTTGCCGGCACGCAGTAACCCATGCAGTTAAAGTCCGTCGGAGAAATCAGATGTTTTGATTGATAGACCGGAAAAAGCTCGGCGGTCAGGAATGTGTGGTTGCCGTCGTCGACTACAACATAGGCATCATCAGCCAGGCGTGAGCGCAGTTCCCGAAAAAAGATGCCCGGATTCACCCGTTCATGATTTTGCCGTTCGGTCCACGAACGAATAAATGACTCCTTCTCTCGTTTGATCAAAGCCTGCAGTTCGGTTGACTCACGTGGTTTTTGACCTGAGGCTTTGAGGGCTTCGAGGAGTGCTTCCAGAGCCTCGCTCGCATCGGCCTCGATCGCTACTTTTGCAGGATAATTTTTATTGAAAACATCCGGGTTGATGTCGATGTGGATCAGGTTTTCGGGAATCGGCATGCCGTAACTGCCGGTGGCGAGTTCAGCGAAGCGCAGTCCCACTGCTATCAGACAGTCGCATCCCTCGAAAGCTTTCCGGGCTGCCGGCACCGCCGAAGGGCCAAATCCCATTCCGGTGTGCAGTGGATGATTGGCAGGGAAGACACTCAGTCCCTGCAGTGTTGTCGAAACCGGTGCGCCAAGCAATTCCGCCAGCTTGATAGCAAGCTCGGTCGCTTCGCGCGCGCCCCAGCCGACGTATATTCCGGTTTCCTGGATGATGCGATCAATTCGGCGGCCCGGCGAATCCCCTCATCGGGCTGCGGCGACGACCATTGCCCCTGATAAACAGTTTGATAGACGGGCAGATCGTCAACTTCGCCGGTAAAGAGCTGAACGTCGCCCGACAGTTCGATGAAGACCGGCCCGGGTTCTCCGGAGGTTGCGATCTCGTATGCCTTGTAGATTGTCGGGATCACCTCATCGTGCCGTTTGACAAGAAATGCGGCCTTGGTGATTCCATCCAGCACGCGCTGCTGATCGATGTCGTGAAGCTGGTAGTGTCTGCCTGTGTCACGACGAATGCCGCCTGATATGACCAGCATCGGTATCCCATCAAGATATGCTTCTCCGATTCCGCTCATGGCGTGTGTCATGCCGGCCGCCGGGACAATCGCGCAGCAGCCGATCGAATCGGTGGTCCGACTGACGGCGTCTGCCATAAACGATGCGCATTGTTCATGCGTCACAAGGATCGGCGTGATCCGTTCCGATTGATCCAATTCATCGTACAGCTCGGTATTGTGAACGCCAGGAATGCCGAATGTGTATCTCACGCCGATCTGTTCCAGTGCATAAACTGCCAGCCAGGCGCCGGATTTTTTCATGTTCTCTCCCGTTCATCCTTTACTGCCCGTTCATCCTTAACTGCCCGTTCATCCTTTACTGATAGATTGCCCGGCCAGGCGACCGCTGAAAATACACCCGCCCAGAAACGTTCCTTCAAGCGACCGCAAGCCATGGATGCCTCCACCTCCGAATCCGGCCGCTTCTCCAACGGCATACAATCCTGGAAGCACCTCGCCCGAATCATTAAGTACGCGCGACTCCAGATCAGTCTCGATCCCGCCCAGACTTTTTCGAACCAGAATGAATTCGCGGATGGCAATCAGCGGCATGGCATTCGAATCGTTGATTCGGGCGAATTTGCAGGTTCTGATGCGGTCTCCGCGATATTGCCGGGCATGAGCGATCCGTCTCAGCTGATCGTCGTTGTGCAGGGCGGGCCACGCCGCAATCGCTGCATCATACCGGCTGATCTCTTCGGTCAGCAGGCCGGCGTCGACATCCGGGGTTCCTGTCAGTTCGTTCATTTTGCGCGCCAGCTCATCGATCGACCGTGCGGTCACAAAATCCTGACAGTTGTCGACGAAATCACGGACCAGGTTCTGATTGCCGAAGAGCAGCGTCGCCAGAAATGCAATTCGCTTTTTTATCCCGGATCGCATGATTGAACTCAGAGCCAGAGACGGCAAGTTCCTTTCCGGGCGATCTTCCAGTTCAGAATCTGCCATAGATACTTCTTCTTCTGACGGCAGATGGTTTCGACCAGATAGCGCGTATCGAATGCCGTCACCATCGCCGGCGGCCCCATCCTCCTGCCTTCATAATTGACCCACAGGGCTGATTTTGGAGGCACCAGAAGATTCCGTGATGCTCGTGCTCCGGGTCTCCAGTGATGAACGCCAGGCGTAATTCCACATTTTCGAGATTGACTACGCGCCCGCCGCGGTCGGCAACAATCTGATGCAACTGCCCGTCCGCTTCCGGGATGCGACCCGTTGACCAGGTGCTCGGGCGGCTCTCCCCCAGGGCTTGTACCAGTGACTGCGGACCAGATCGAGATTACCGCCGATTCCGCCGGCAGCGACAACCACGTTCTCTCCGATCGCCGTAAACTCGCGCCTTGTCGATTCATCAATTCCTCGACACCCGGTGATCTTCCGTTCGAATCGATCAAACCGGTCACCCTGTGTCTGAATGCAAGTTGAAGGCGATCTTTTCCCGGATATGTATGCAGCTTCTCGATCAGCGCCAGCATCAGCCCTTAGCCAGTTCCCCAGACCATCGCGAAAACGAGGACCGAGTTGCCCGGCTGATGCAGGCCGCGTTCGACCCAGTGTACGACCGGGAAGAATGTGACTCCGCGATTCTTCAGCCAGCGATAGACATCATCATCAGAGACGCTGCAATGCCAGCTTTCAGCCCAGCGTCGCGGCCAGACATCACGCTGCCCCAGTTCGCCGAACGATATCCAGTCGCGCAAAGCCAGATCGACGCTGTCCCTGATCCCGGCCCTTTTCTGTTCAGGCGATCCGACGATGAAGATGCCTCCAAACGACTTACGCGCCAGCCCTCCAAATCGATCCTCAGGAGCTCGATCAATGATGATGACGCTCTTCTGGTGATCGAGGCAACTCCAGCGCGGCAGCAATTCCCGCCAGCCCGCCTCCGATCACCACCACATCAGCCTTATGATTTGTGGCTGTCATAGATCAGTCCTTTTGCTGCCGGGTTAAAATTGCCGATCGGCAATTCGCCGCATTGGCCATCAGAGCAAATGTAAGGTTCTTGGCGGGAAGTGCCGGAAAAAGTGGATCCGTCGGCAAAATAAAGATTTTCGTAATCATGGCTCTGCCCATATTTTCGACGTCGTCAGCGGGCAGGATGCTCGGACATAGGAATGGTTCCTGCATAATGGACGCTTGCTCCCATTGGCCGTAAATGCATCATAAAGGAGGCGCTATACAACCGAGTTTGCGCAGGACTTTTTACTGTCTTTACTGTTCGTTTGAGTACTGCTGATTCATTTTCGGGCGGCAGATAGTTAATAAGCAAACGTGTCTCACCGGTATCCTTGTCTGTCTCCAGGGTAACATAGTTCGTTTCGCGTCGATGATCATCGAAGTTGAGATTCACCACTCAAGCCCTGCGCACGTTTCGAAAAATATTGAGTGCCGTCCGCAGATCAAGCGGAATGTTCTGGACGATCGGATGGACCAGTGCTGTCTTCAATGTCGTGATTAACGCATAATAGTACTTCCCTGTATCTTCCCCGACAATCCCCATCGCCAGCTGATGGTATTGATACCTTTCTGCATCATATTGATGCCCAACCAGATTCAGATTGATAAATGGAATAAGGATCTGTCGATTATCCATTAATCCTGTTAATTTGATATTGCCGCCGTTTTCCTGTGTATTAGATCAAGCATTATTTTGGAACTTGAAAGCGTTCCAGCAGCCAATACGAACGTATCCGCCTGTATCTCTTCATGTTTTCATCTTGATCGATTCCACTACTATGCTCTCAAGTCCCTTCCTGGTTTGTTTGAAATAATTGGCGTAGATATTTGGATAATATTTGAAATTACTGAAACTGAAACACTCCCTGAGCGTGATCGAGGTGTATAAAAGCGCCGGATGGGCATCCCCACAGACATCTTCCGCAGTAACTGCGCCTTCCTGCCTTCTCTTTCGCCTGTCAACGTCGCTACTCTGGAACGCCCCAGATAACAGTTCAATTCTGTGTTTAAATAATTCCTGTGCCGTTGATATGCCTCGAGAGGATCGATGATTGATTATCCAGTCGCAGTGGATCGAGCGGGTAATCATGGACCGGATAAAATCTGGCAAGGTCGTCAATCGTTCCGCTGATACCGATCCGTTTGGAGATTTCATTGTAATAGTGAGTCAGCTCACTGTAATCAAACAGGAAATCACGCAGTTCTTCGGCGTTCAGCGGATAGACTCCTCCGGTCCGGGTTTCCGCCAGTCCCCTCGAGCAAAAAACAGCGGCGCAAAACCTGTTGCCTTCCATTCGGAATTGTTCCGGAGTTATCAAAGATATATTGTTTATTTGGCGGGAATCCGTAGTATTCGCCAGTAGACCCCGGTATACGACTGCCTCATAATTTTCACCCAGGAAGTAATTAACCGGATCAGAAAGATTATTTTTAAGATCGTTAAAAGAATCTTCCAGGGTTTACCGGATCAAGTCTTTCCCGACCAACATCCAGCATTATGACTTGATACCCTTTTTGCAGCGTCAGTGCGAAATGAACCCCCACTGGCGCCGGAACCGACGATCAGAACTTTGGTCATTGATTATTTTCGTTCCTTGCTCAGTCGATCAATCCAGAGTTAACGGGAAAAAGATCATAGATGAAAAAATGAAGAGTGCCGCAAATATTATCCCCTGAAGCATCATCGTCCAAAGAGGAACGCCCGCCCTCCTCCCTGAGGCAGATCAAAATGCTTATATGTCGATGAACTGCTCTCCAATATCGCGAGCAATAAGACTATCTTTTTTTCAGATAAGGCAGCTTCTCGAAAATATGGCGGAAGTAACTGTCAGCAATTTTTCACCGCCAGTGAACTTCTTATTGAAGTCGCCATCTGCAAACAATCAACGATGCCCAGATTGGTGGAGTGCAGATTCAGATTCACCTCATGCGCTTTTATATACTTTTGTCTGATAAAGTCACTCGGGCCTTGCCTGATCAGATAATAGGTGAACGCATCACATTCTTTCGACAGAATGCGACGGCTTTCATCCTCTTTTTCCCAATCTATTAAATCATTGATAGTCTGATTGAGTGGTCTCATCTTGTGAGAGGAAAGTGAGAGATCGGGATCAGCGTTGCTGTCGAATCTAAATGCGGAGAGTTGTCCTGAGTTAAACGGCAGGCGGTCTGGAAAGTAACGGTCGATCAGTGACAACACAGCCAGCACGGGCCTCAAAGGAATATTTACGCTCAAAGGCGAGCGACCGTGAACACGTTCATAAATCAGTCGGAGAAAAGTCTCAAACGACATCTTTTCGTTGCCGCCCAGTTCGATAATCTGATTCGAAAAGACATCGCTGATTAATAAAGCTCGTAGATGTTCGACCAGGTCGTCAATGTGTATCGGTTGAATTTGAACCTGCCCGGTGCCGGGTATGATCAGGAATAGCAGCCGGGCTAACTTGTAAAATGTGTTCCAGATTTGCCGCCATATGCAGGCTCTATCGTCGGCCGAAGTATCAGGTAATTCAACCAGCTCTCTTTGACCTGCACTTCTCCCATTGCTTTTGACTTCGCGTAAAGTAGAGGCTTATATCAGGATAGGTGACTGCGATCGTGCTGGGGTAGAAAATTCCTGACACCATAGTTGCTCACATTGTTCAACCAGGGCTTTGGTTCCAGTGGCGTTGATTTGAAAGTAATCCGCTTGCGTTGCCTTTCCGGTTGCAGCTGCCATCTTGGATGACCGTTTGACACTCAGCCAGAGAGGTCGCATATGTCAATGGTCATTGTTCGGGTCGCCAATGACCAGTTGGCAGTTGGATGGCAATGGGGCAGTCTTGCAGCGTCATTTCTTTCCTGATCAGGCAATATATTTTATGATAGCGTTCCTGAGTCCAAGTTTTGCAACCGCCGCCCGATAAATCCGGTTGCCCCGGTGATAAATAATAAGTGTCCTGCCATTGATCCGCCTTCATATGTTCCAGATTTCAGCATCTCGGATCTTACGATTTTCGCCGGGTATTTCTATTTGACCTGCCGATTTTGAGTTGTTTCGGCCGAAACGGCAACGATCTTGGATTTACTGTTAAGTTGCCAGAACAGTCTCATAAGCGCCTTGATGTCGTCCCAGGCAGTGCGGACGATCTTCCTCGGCTGTCATCATCTTCAATCAAACGATCGGAATATCTTTAATCCGGTAGCCACTTTTCTCCGCCAACACGAGTAACTCGGTATCGAAGAACCATAAGCTGATCCTCAATCAGCGGGATAATCTGTTGAACCACATTTCGGTTGACTGCCTTAAATCCACATTGAGCATCAGAGAACTTCGTTTGCAGTATGATTTTGACGAAAATATTATAAATCCGCGAGATAAGTTCACGGTTGAATGAACGCTTCACCATCGACACCTTCATCAGTCTGGATCCGGTAGCTACGTCATGCCCTCCAATGCAATAGCATCAACAAGTTTTCGTAGATAGTTCAGATCAGTTGAGAGATCGACATCCATCTTGGCAGACGATATCTCCGGGGCTTTGCGTCCAGCTATGTCGCAATGCCCGCCCTCTCGTCTTTCAAGGTCAGATGTACAAAGTGGACAACCGGTAGTGATTCACTCAATTGTTTGGCGATGATATCGGTTCCATCCACCGACCCATTATCAGCAATAGTAATCCGCCACTCGTAATCGGGATATTGGAGGATGATTTGTGAGCTGTATGAATGCTTTTTTCCCAAAAACGTGTGCTTCATTCAGAACAGGGATGACAATGTCAACGACAATTGGAGAGGTCTGTTGTTTGTTTAGCTCGCTCATGTTGTTCTTCCTAAGATTATGGGGGGTCATTGAGATGGCTGTGACCTGTGTTGAGACGAACCATTCCGGTATGGACCAGATTCCAAACAACACTGCGGCCAGCAGTGCAAACAAAGGCAATGGTGAAAACCCCTACGGAAAAATATTCACCGTATTGGCCTCCCATTCGCAAAGCGTCGTGAGGGCTGGAAGTTGAAATCACTCCCATAGAAACGTGTGCGATTGGATCAAGTAACCCAAGTCCTCGTTCCACATCGCGATACATCGACGGGCACCATAGTTCTGTGATGCAAAAGATCGAAACAAGATAGGCGACCAGACAGGGAAGCCGATTTAGCACCTGGACTGAAAGTACGAATAGAAACGGGAAGAGTGGGGCAAGATACCGAATTCCAGTATTAAACTGGAGCCTTGTGTATTGGACGCCGCCGAAAGAAGAGCCACAGTGCAAGACAGAAGGCAATCATTGCCAGAACTCAATATAAGGAATCTAGCGGGACCTCTCCGGTTGCTTGCCGGCGATACCAGAGCCAGTAGAAATAACGGAGCGCTGGTGAAGAGGCCATACCTGTAATCTATTACCAGCAATCGTAAAATCTCCCATTGCGGCCAGCTAAACCCCCTGATATCCAACGTCGATCCATTCCACAGGCGGCATATAGTGTTGTCCGGGCAAAAACGGATTTCAAAACTCTTCCATTGATAGAACCACAGCTGGCCCACAGGCCCCAGCGTGCCTGCTACATACCAGATTCCGAGCCGGACTGTATTTGGTAAAGATTCCTCTTTCAGGCACTTGATGACGCCGTAAATAAATAACCCGAGCAAAAGAATCACTCCACTGTTATCAAACAGAAAAGCAGCGCCTCCGCTCAATCCTCCAAGAAAATAACGCTTCTGCTCGCTCCATTGAATTTTCCGGCCCGGGTTCCAGATTGTCACAAATCCCATAAATATAAGATGGCCGATCATCATCTTGTGGTTCAAAAACCGGTCCTGAAAAGACAGGAGTCCCCGAACATAAGGCACAGAGAGCCAGAAAGCTTTCCGATCGGATAGAAGATAAGCCGCAGGGAGATAGAACATAACGACCACGCCGAGCGCGGATAATGGCGCCATACAAAATGCCTGCGCGAATGCTGCCAGACCGAATTTGATGTCGAACCCGCGACGCCAGTTCATTGAAAACACTCGCGCCATTGGCCACGGCGAGTTTATAGGATGGCGGCTCAGGTCCCGCCATGCTTTCCTTTTAGCATTACACGTTCCTCAACCGATCGGTAATCAGGCGGGCAAGTGCATATGGGATTGGCAACCATCGATGCACCAGGGTTATTCCGAGTGCCGTCCCTACCCTGCCTTCTCGAATAAATCCGGATGCATATTGGCATATTCATCGACGCGAAAATGGTCTCCGAGGGCGAGTGCCGGGTATGTTTCGCGGACCAATATTCGTGGAAAAATGCATCGAATAGATCCAACCCAGCACGTCACGAACAGCCGGATCGTTGTTCCTGTTATCCCGTGAATCTCCAGGATTCCGGGCCAAGACTGATTGAGCCGAGGTTCTCACGAAAACTCCTGAGTACTTCGAGTCTATCGTTGGCCGCTAGTCTTATTGGGTCGTCGGGTTATGGTTATTGTCTGGTTATTCTGCAATATTTTATAGATACTGAAGTTTTTTGTTGGAAAAGCGTTTTTCAAATCTCTCAGCATTTCACGAGATGAATCCCTGAAGGTAAGCGTAATCCACTGGTTCCAGTTCATCAGGGCCGAGAATCAGGTTATGTTGCCTTAACTCTGCTCAATGTAATTCCACTGCTAGCTGCTCCTGCAAAGCTGAATCCAGCTCAGTGCATTTCTATCAGTGAAGGCAGCCCAGCGCTCGGGTTTTCTGAAGAGAAAGGTATCATCGGGCTGGTGCTCTTCTTGACAGCTCGAACATCTCCGGGCTTTGGCGGTCCAGACTCCCTCACGGAGGACCGAAATCCATGGTCGTATATTTGAGCGCATATGAGCCGGAAATGACGATCAAAAACGCCGAGAATGCCAGCACCTCAGCCTGCCTTCCGGCTGTAAGTGATCTGATACCGATCAACACCTTAACAAAAATAGATCAGAACGACTACGGCCAGGTATCTCTCAATTGGAAGAATAGCCAAAAGCAGGAAGGGACCTATATACAAGAACGGAAATATTTCAAACATCTTTGATTCCTTTAGCAGCCTGGAGAAATAGCCGATCAGCGCCAGGAGCTGACATTCAGAAATAGAGACATAGCTTGATTACTTTTACTGTAACCATTTTCGAGATAGCAGGGGCAAAAGTTTAACGTAAATCCAGAAGTGTGAAACTATATGCTTGGGTGCCAAGTGTGATTTGCAGGCCATACTCCGCCATCGTTGTATACTGGTTTATTCTGAAAGTAGATAGCTGGCGGTTCATAGATACAACGGCGAGAATTCCCCAGGAGGCTTGGATGTTTTGTGTTTGATCAAATCATGACTATCAGGGCACGGTATCAATACTAATCCAGCGCTTCCGGTTCCCATAGGCCATATATGTCTCAGATTAGTCAACAACGCCGGAAACGATTGTTCCCGGCCACTATGGATTATTCCGAATGCTGGCGTGAATTGTACCGAGACTCAGAAAGTAAAGAGAAAGGAAGATCGGATACGATGTTATCTTTGAAAATCAGAAAAGAAGTTAATTCCGATCATCACAATCAGCGCCAGCCGTACTCAACCGGCGGGTGATCCTGAAAGCGAAAAACATAAAGCCAGGGACGACACGGTGAGCAGGGAAAGGAACGCTTTCATCGCTGTCAGATTAAGTCCCCAGGTGCTAGTAAATTATTGACAAAGCAATGGAAAGAAGCGGTGGAATTAGGTCTACGGGGAAATAATATGAGTCAGGTTTGAGATGAAACCCGTGACATAAACTATGGAACCCCTTCGACAGTATTTCATCTGTGTTTGATATACATCGCGAAATCATCGTCCAGTCAACGCCCTTCTCGAAACGTGCCTTACCCCAGATACGGGATAGAAAACGGAGACTGGCAACCAAAACTTGAGTCAGAATCATTCTTGAACGCCGGGATAGGAGGTAGCGCCTCTGACTTTCCGGCCTCCGCCTGAGATCCGAGTTGTTTCAGGATGTTTTTTCTCCTCGCCGCATACTTTGTTTCAGTTTCCCGATGGAATTTGTTCATCGTTTGCAAAAATTCCTTACATTTGCAGAACCTCGTTTATCTCACCAATAAAGCTCCTGAGTTAGCAGGTGGGTGTAGTGTTTTGTTGTAGGCATAAGTTCAAAAAATTTGAGGGGCAATGCGAGATGGTCAGTTCTCCCCAGGGTATATTTCCCTGTTTCTTGAAGCGCTGTTGTATTTAACGAATTTCAATTATGTTAACAGGTGGGCACCTCTGGTTTACCATTGCAGAAACAAATCGATAGCCCTTTTGCCACAGAGTTCCTTACCAATAGCCGGGGTGCTTACGGGCGATGGATTGCGAGGGAAGGATTCGTCATCAGTCTGATAAATAAATCCTCCCCCGCTTTTATCTTCACGACCTCAGGCGGGGCTCCGAGGTTATGAACTATGACCCAGGTTTTGCGTGCAGAATGCCTCAATGATGATGATACCAGAAAGTTTCATACGTGGAAGATGGAGACAGACGAAGCAAGGCGTATGAACGTATAAAGCCCCGAGCTCCTTTTTGCATGGCCGCCGAGAAACTTTGCTCCGCTTTGGTTGCCCGCAGCCATAAACTCCGGGAGGCTGACTGCCATAAAGTGCCAGTGCCGGCAACCAGCAGATCGCAATCCTCAACCCGATCCCAGATCCTGATCAGTTTTTGCCGGGCCTTAATCTCTTCAAGCCTGCCGACGAAGAAAATTACGACCGTTCCTGCGGCCTCGGCTCGAGGTCCGACCGGTCCATATCCGGTGCGATCGATGAAATGGCATGAATGCCCAGCAGGGTCAGAAAACCACATTCGGCATCGCCCCCGCGAGAGTAAACCTGCTGGGAGAGACAAACTGATCTATAGAACTGCATAGGGCGGTCAACATTGATATGTAACGCCAGAGGCTGGGGCGGTCAACACACATCAGTATTACCTTTGGGCATTCGGGCTTTTCACAGGTCTGTTTCTTCAGACTTCCAGAGCACATCCATCCCCCAAACCACCAAGAATGTGGTGTTCATCTGTTGTATAAATTTTGGCAGAATGACTGTGAGCAGCTCTAACCCAAGTATCTCAGGGATGAAGCAGCGAGATGTTGAAAGTGAATGACATCGTCGGGGTTGCACTCTAAGGGCTCATAGATCTGCCTGGTTTTCCAAGAAAGGAGTCTGCCCGTCATTGCGTCAGGAATGGGGATAAAGCTCCGCCGCTGCACCAGCCCATAGTTCCTCACTCTGGGTAGAGCAAACTGAAGTTCCAGTTCCCAGGTGGAAACCAAATGATAGCAGATCCAGACAATGAACGACATCAACCTGATGGCCGGCATCGCCAGCCTGTCACCGCAAAGCCGGTAAGGTACATTGCATCACCATAAAACTGTGGTGGATAGAATGTCGTCGGATGCAGGAAATTGATTGGC
>JADJXM010000010.1 GCA_016715865.1 Acidobacteriota bacterium
CAATGGATTCGTGGGCGAATGGTTGCTCTTTCAAGCGCTGCTTCCGGGTGTGACGTTGCCGCAACCTGTTGGCGCCGCGCTGGTGACCATAGCCGTGGGACTGCTGGCGCTGACCGGAGGTCTGGCTGTGGCCGGATTCGTCAAGGCCTTCGGAATCACCTTCCTCGCCATGCCGCGTTCACAGGCAGCGGAGCACGCGCACGAGGCCGGAATGCCAATGCGCATCGGAATGGGAATGCTGGCGATGGCTTGCGTTGTGCTGGGACTGGCTCCTTTTGCCGTTGTGCCGCGACTGGGGCGTGCAATCGCCGGACTGGCCGGGCTGCCTACTGTGTTGCCGGCATTCACCTTCAATCTCTCGCTGCAAACCTCAGGTGGCTTCTCGCAGATGTCACCGATTCTGATAGGCGTTGGTGTCCTGCTGCTGCTCGGCCTGACGCCCGTCATGTTGTGGATCCTGCGCGTCAACCGCCGGTTGCGTGTCAGTGATTCGTGGGGTTGCGGGCGTGTAGGGCAGACGCCACGCATGGAATATACGGCGACGGCTTTCGCCGAGCCGCTGCGGCGCATCTTTGTGGAGCTCTATCGCCCTACGAAAGAACTGACGATAGACTTTCATCCGCAGTCGAAATACTTCGTTCAGTCCATCGAGTACAGATCGGAAATCCGCTCGTGGTTTGAAGAGTTTCTTTACGATCCGCTGCCGAGGGTGGTGCAATGGATCAGTTTCAATGTCAGAAAGTTACAGTCCGGTTCGCTCCATGGGTACATGGCGTATCTATTTATCGTGCTGGTGGTGTTGCTGGGACTGCTGTTGGCGCCGGGCAGATAGCTCTGCGTGAGGCGATAACGATGACGCTCTTGATATTGATGGTGACGGCATACGTTGCCGGCGCAGTCGGCGCGCTGCTTTTTGGGGAAGGTGCGGCGGGTCGCGGCGTTGCATCGTTCGGCGCAGCCGTCGGTTCCGGGGCTGGTCTGGCACTGGGGCTGACGGCCATAGCGCCGGGTGAGTCGGGACAGATGCTTATTCTCGCGCCCATGCGGCTGCTTCCACTCACGGGAATGATGTTGCGTCTGGACGGGCTGAGCGCTTTTTTTCTGATCATCGTCGGCCTCATCGGTCTGGCTGTTGCGCTTTATGGCTTCAGTTATTCGACGGCTTATGAAGGGCGGTATTCACTGCGCATGCTCGGGGCAATGCTCAATGTGCTGCTGCTGTCATTGAGCATGCAGGTAATGGCGGATAACGCGCTGACGTTTTTGATCGTGTGGGAAGCGATGTCACTGTCGGCTTACTGGCTGGTGCTGACCGAAAACGACAAGGGTGAAACGGTGCGCGCGGCTGTCTGGTATATCGCCATGACACATGCCGGGTTTGCGGCGCTGGTGGCCATGTTCCTGCTCTTGTCTGGCGGCGACCTTACGGCCTCGTTTGCAGGTATGCGCGAAAATGCGGCGGCGCTTTCGCCCGCGATGCGCAATGTGATCTTCCTGCTTGCGCTTTTTGGCTTTTCAACCAAAGCAGGAGTTGTACCGCTGCACGTATGGTTGCCGATGGCGCACCCGGTCGCCCCGAGCCACGTTTCGGCCCTCATGTCGGGCGTCGTCATCAAGATGGGAATTTATGGGCTGCTGCGCGTAGCGCTGGATCTGCTCGGCAGCGGACCGGTTTGGTGGGGTGGAATCGTGCTCGGTGCGGGCGCGGTCTCGGCAGTGCTCGGTGTGCTTTACGCTCTCATGGAACACGATCTCAAACGCCTGCTGGCTTACCATTCGGTTGAAAACATCGGGATCATTCTGATCGGTATCGGCTCGGGGATGATCTTTCAAAGTTACGGGCTGATGGCGCTGGCGTCGCTCGGTTTCATCGGAGGGCTGTATCATACGGTCAATCACGCCGCCTTCAAGGCACTGCTCTTTCTTGGCGCAGGTTCGGTGCTGCATGCAACGCACACGAGCAATATGGAAAAGATGGGTGGACTGATCAAACGAATGCCGGTGACGGCGTTCTGTTTTCTGATCGGCTCGGCGGCAATCTCGGCGCTGCCGCCGCTCAACGGCTTCGCTTCGGAATGGATCATCTTTCAATCGCTGCTCGGCGGATTCAACATTCCCAAGCCTGAAGTTGCGGTCATGATGCCCATCGCCGTCGGGATGCTTGCGCTGACGAGCGGGCTGGCGGCGGCGTGTTTCGTCAAGGCCTTCGGCATCACGTTTCTGGCGATCCCGCGCTCAGGCGAAGCCGGGAAGGCATCGGAAGCGCCGCTATCGATGCGTGCCGCGATGGTACTGCTGGCGCTGGCCTGTGTGGCACTGGGACTTACACCGTTCATCGTCGTTCCGGCGCTCGGGCAAGTGATTGCGGGACTCGGACATTTGTCGGATATACCAGTGCGATTCACTCTCGGTCTCTCGCTCGACTCGCCGAACGGATTCGGGCGCATGTCGCCGACGCTCATCGGGGCGGGTTTGTTGCTCCTGCTTGCACTCGTCCCAATGGTCATGCTGCTTTTGCGCGTCAACTGGAAAGTGCGAGTTGGTGAATCATGGGGCTGCGGGCGTCTTGGGCAAACGCCGCGGATGGAGTACACGGCGACGGCCTTCGCCGAGCCGCTGCGGCGTGTTTTCGCGGAGCTTTACCGCCCAACCAGAGAATTGACGATAGATTTTCACCCGGAGTCGAAGTACTTCGTACAGTCCATCGAATATCGCAGCGAGATTACGCCCTGGTTCGAAAAATACCTCTATGAACCATGCCTCTGGTTAGTCCGACTGCTGGCCACTGTAGTGAGGCGGTTGCAGTCAGGATCGCTGAACGCTTATCTCGTGTATGTGACCATCGCACTGGTCATTCTGCTCTTAACCGCAAGGATATAAGCAATGACAGGTTATCTGCTGGAAATCGGACAGGCATTACTGGCGTTATTGCTCGCGCCGGGTCTGACGGGATTCATTCGCTGGGTCAAGGCGCGTCTACAGGGTCGACGCGGCGCTCCGCCCTGGCAGCCTTATTACGATCTGCGCAAGCTCTTCGGCAAGGATGTAGTCGTTTCCAAAAACGCTTCGTGGCTCTTCCGTTTTGCGCCGTATATGATCTTCGCCAGCACGCTCGCCGTAACGATGATCGTGCCGCTGGTGGCCGCGCCGCTGCCGTTTGATGCGGTCGGCGATCTACTGGCGGTGGTTTACCTGCTGCTGCTCGGCACGTTCTTTCTGGCGCTGGCCGGACTCGATCCCGGGACGCCATTCGGCGGGATGGGGGCGAGTCGCGAGATGACGATTGCGGCGATTGCCGAGCCGACTATTGCGCTGGCGATCTTCGGGCTGGCGGTCGGCGCAGGTTCGACCAATCTCGGTCGTATTGTCGCGCAGACGCTCGCTAATCCAGGCGGGGTCATCAACCCCGGCCATCTGCTGGGCTTCTCAGCGCTCTTCATAGTCATGCTGGCGGAAACCGGAAGAATGCCCGTGGACAATCCATCCACTCATCTGGAACTGACGATGATCCACGAGGCAATGATTCTGGAATATTCGGGCAGATATCTGGCGCTGATCGAATGGGCGGCGGCGCTGAAACTGCTTGTCTTCTTCTCGCTGTTGTCGAATCTCTTTCTCCCCTGGGGAGTAGCGACGGCGCTCACGCCGGGCGCGCTGGGCGTGGCGGTCATTGCCCTGGCTTTGAAGCTGGCGGCGCTGGCCGTAACGGTTGCCGTGCTGGAAACGCGGCTCGCCAAGCTGCGGCTGTTTCGTGTGCCGGAACTGCTCGCCGTGTCGTTCGTGCTGGCGCTCTTGTCGGTCACGTCATCATTTTTGCTGAGGTAAGACAATGAACGATCACGATACGCTGTTTGCCCAGCTCTCGACGCTCAGCGCGAGCCTGGTGTTGCTCTTCGGCATCGCGCTGCTGTGGCGGCGCAGCCTGGGAGCTTATATCAAAGCCTTTCGCTGGCAGTCGCTGGTACTGTCGCTCGCTTTCGTGATGATCGGATATTTCGGACACGATCCCGAGCTGTACATCATTGCCGCCGCCCTGCTCGCACTGAAAGTCTTCATAATTCCGTGGTATCTCACCCGGTTGCAAATGCGGGTTGGGACCGAACGCGAAGTGCAGCCATACGTCAATATCGCGACATCATTAATCGTCGCCGGACTGCTGGTCATGCTGGCTTACGCGATCACCCGCCCGCTGGTCATGGTCAGTAAATTGCCGACGCGCGGCGCGATCCCGCTGGCGGTCGGTCTGATCTTCGTCGGTCTGTTCGTCATCGTCTCGCGTCGCAAAGCGCTGACACAGATTGTCGGCTTCCTGGTGCTGGAAAACGGCATCGCGCTGCTGGCGGCGCTCTGCACTTACGGCATTCCGCTGATTGTCGAACTGGGAGTCTTTCTAGATGTGCTGATGGGGTTTCTGGTGATGCAGATTATCGTTTACCACATCAGCAGTACGTTTGAATCCATTGATGTTGAGCAGCTCAGTCAGCTCAAACACTGAATCAATTTTCCGGCTGTCAAGATGGCTTTTCTTCTTCTGCTTATTCCGTCCCTGGTTGCCGCCGCGCTGGCGGCGACGGTGCGGCCATATCGCAAGTTTGTCGGTTGGATCAGCGCGATGCTTTCGCTGGTATCGCTCGGCGCAGCGATGAGTTTCGCCTTACACTCCGCCCGCGGCGGCGAAGCTCCGGTCTTCGGGCCGGGTGAGCTGCTGCGGGCTGACGGGCTTTCGGCGCTGCTCATGGTTTTGGTGGCGGCGGTCGCTTCGCTCACACTCTTTCTGAGTCCGGATCTCGAACGCGAAACAAACTATCGTCCCCGGCAACTGCGATGGTATCAGCTTTTCATCAATCTCTTCATCTTCTCGATGCTGCTGGCGGTGTCAGCCAACAACGTTGCAATCATGTGGATTGCGATCGAGGCGACGACGATCTTCTCGGCGCTGCTCATCCCGCTTATTCGTTCGAAGACGTCGGTCGAGGCTTCGTGGAAATACATTCTCATCGGTTCAGTGGGAATCGCGCTTGCGTTCGCCGGAACGGTGCTCGGCTACTTTGATTTCGTGACGCTATCCGGGCGCGCTGAGAATGCGCTTAACTGGCCTGTGCTGCTCCAGAATGCGCCATCGCTGCATCCTGAAGTCATGAAGCTCGCTTTCGTCTTTCTGCTCGTCGGTTACGGCACGAAAGCGGGCATTGCGCCGATGCACACCTGGAAGCCGGATGCCTATGGCGAAGCGCCAGCGCCGATGGTGGCGCTCATGTCATCCGCGCTTTTTGCCGTGGCGATGTACGCCATCCTGCGCTGGAAGGTAGTGGCCGATTCAGCGATCAAGGATCACTATACCGACAGACTGATGCTTACCCTCGGACTGCTTTCCCTGACAATCGCCGCGTTCAGCATTGTGCTGGCGCAAAATTATAAACGGATGCTGGCTTATTCGAGCGTCGAACATACTGGACTGATCTGCCTTGGTTTGGGTCTGGGGCCTCTCGGAGTGTTCGCTGCGCTGTTGCATCTGGTCAATCACACAGCCGCCAAATCGTTGATGTTCTTCCTCGTCGGCAATATCGAGCGAAAGTACGGCTCGCCGCTTATCAAACAGGTGCGCGGCCTGCTCAAGGTGATGCCATGGACGGGCGGACTGTTCGCTGCCGGAATGCTGGCGCTGATGGGTCTGCCGCCGTTCGGGCTGTTCATCACTGAGTTCGCGCTCTTCCGCGCCGGATTCGCCGGGCATCATTACTGGTTGATGGGAACTGCGCTGCTGTTGCTGCTCGTGGCCTTTATTTCATTCATCAGCCAGCTTAACAAGATGCTTTACGGCGTTGCGCCAGAAGGCGTAACTATCGGTGAAAACAGTGGCTGGCGGATTGCGCCGATGATGCTGGGTCTGGCTGTGCTGATCGTGCTGGGATTGACACTACCCGCGCCGCTTGAGGCATTGCTCAATCAGATTGTGAGGATCGTTTCCCGATGACTGACTTTACACGTCTGAAATCTGCGCTCATCGAGCATCTCAAAGGTCGCGCGAAAGATGTGACAGTCAAGCGCGGCAATGAACTGCATTGCCGGATCGTCCGTGGCGGGGATGCTCTTGCACTCGCCGAGTTTTTGCGCCGCGACTTCGATGCCGAATTGATTTTGATGGTCGCCAACGACCGCCGTGCAAATCACAGAGTCTTTGAGATTAACTATCTTTTTGCCCAGACCCGTGAGAACTGGTTTCTGCATGCAACCATGGAACTCACACCCGAACGACCCACTATCACCTCGATGGCGAAATTCTATTATCCGGCTTCGCGGTTTGAGCGTGAAATCAATGACCTCTTTGGCATCGCTCCTGTCCGTCATCCCGATACGCGCCCGCTCGTGCGTCACGCCTTCTGGCCTGAAGACTATTTCCCTCTACGCAAAGACGCCGTGCTGCCGGAGGATTTCAAGGATGACGGCACGGCGTTTCCATTTCAGCAGGTGGGTGGAGAAGGTGTGTATGAAATTCCCGTCGGCCCGGTTCATGCCGGAATCATCGAGCCTGGGCACTTCCGTTTCAGCGTCGTGGGCGAAACGGTAATCGATCTGAAGATTCGTCTTTATTTCACGCACAAAGGAACTGAGAAGCTGTTTGAAGGACGGCTGCCGGCAGAAGGTGTCGAACTGGCTGAGCGGATTTCGGGCGATACAACGATCGGTCATTCGCTCGCGTACTGTCAGGCGATCGAGACTTTAGCCGGGACGGAAGTTCCCCCGCGCGCGCGTTTCCTGCGCGTCATCCTGCTTGAATTGGAGCGGATCTACAATCACATCGCCGATTTCGGGATGCTCGCCAACGACACCGGCTTTGTCTTCGCGCACGCGCACTGTTTTCGGCTGCGCGAACGATTGTTGCGCCTGAACAAACAAATGACCGGCAACCGGCTGCTGCGCGGCGGCATCGTGCCGGGCGGAGTTGGCTATGATCTGCCGCACGAACTCGACCTGCCCGCTGAACTCGACGCGATTATCAAAGACTTCAACGAGATCGTCGGGATCTGCCTCGACAACTCGATTCTGATGGACCGTCTCGAAGGAGCGGGCTGCCTGACAAAACAGACCGCGACCGATCATGGGGCACTCGGCTACATCGCTCGCGCTTCAGGCATTGATATTGACGTTCGGCGCGATCATCCCTTCGCAGCCTATGGTGAAATGAATTTTCCCTGGAAAATCCCGGTTTATCAGGCCGGCGACGTGTATGCGCGCACCATGATACGAGTAGAAGAAGCCAGAGAATCGGTGAACCTGATTCGGCAGGCATTTCATAATATGCCGGCCGGCCCGCTGACATGCCTGCTCGGCTCACTGCCGGCATTTGAACCGGCCTTCGGACTGGTTGAGGGCTGGCGCGGCGCGATTATCCATTGGGTGATGGCTGATGACAGCAGACGGATGTATCGCGTCAAAATCAAGGACCCTTCGTTCGTCAACTGGCCGGCGCTCTCGTATGCGCTACTCAAAAATATTGTGCCGGACTTTCCACTCTGTAACAAATCGTTCAACCAGTCCTATTCTGGCAACGATCTTTGACTCAGGGGAGCTTTGTTAGGAAGAAATATCAGCAGGAAGTGCACACAGACAACGAAAGAGCCGCGTTCCATATCGCTCATTCCAGTGCCTGGCGGATGATCGGAGCCATGCGGTCCAGATCGGCAAGGAAGCCGTCATGGCCATGATTCGATTCCAATTCGACGTAATCTGCGTTGGCGCCTGCCTCCTGCATTCTGACTGTTAAAGCGCGAATATTTGCGGCGGGAAAGAGCCAGTCAGATGAAATTCCGACCATGAGCGCCTTCGCCTGAATCCGACTCAGCGCTTCCGATTCGGACCTGTAGCCTGTTGCAGGATCGAAATTGTCCATCGCCTTGGTGATCAGAAGATACGAATTGGCATCAAATCTTCGTGTGAAGATTGCGCCCTGATAATCAAGATAGCCACCGATGTCATAGCGGTCTTCCATTGAAAGTTCGGGGTGTTCGCCGTTCCGGTTCGGGTTGCGCGCATAACGCTCTTCGAAAAGTTCGGCGGACTTGTACGAACACATGGCAATGGCGCGTGCAAGAGCGAGTCCGGATAAGGGAATGGCGCCATCATAGTAATTTCCGCCGTTCCAGTTGGCATCGGTTCTGATCGCAGACCTTTGCAGGTGGTTGAGAGCGAGTCCCATCGCCGTCAGAGGGGCCGCGCCAATGGCTATGGCCCGAGCCACACGATCCGGATAATCGATCGCCCATTGCAGCGCCTGCATGCCGCCCAGAGATCCGCCGATCACTGCGTGCAGGCGTCGGATTCCGAGCTGTTCGATAAGGATGGCCTGGGACCTGACCCAGTCCCTCAGGCTGAGAAGAGGAAAGCTGTGCCCGAAAGGTTTTCCGCTAACAGGATCAGTGTCCTGAGGACCTGTCGAACCATAACAGGAGCCGAGCACGTTGATGCCGATCACACAATGGCGACTCAGATCGAAGACTGCATTATGTTGAAAAAATGGTTCCCACCAATCGGCTACTCGTGCCGATCCTGAAAGCGCATGGCAGACAAGGACGCCATTACTCCGCTTTTCGTTGAGTTTGCCGTAAATTGAATAATGCAGTTGTGCCGGTTGTAGTGTTGCGCCTGAAAAGAGCTTGAAGGGACCCTGTTGGGTCAACAGGTAGTCGCCTTCAAAGGTTGGGGAGATCGGATCACTCATAAAATATGATCGATAGAGTAGTTACCAGTTTCCGGTTTCCAGTCGTATCTCTAATCTAAGATTCACCCTCAATCTTGCAAACCGGTATAAACCTCGGGGCGTTCAGAATACTGGAAACAGGAAACTGGAAACTTGGTAACTGGCGCCCAGGCTCAGGCCGATGCGGACGATGTTGCACCGGATGCACTCAGAGCGCGATCAAGATCCGCCAGTATATCGCGAATATCTTCTATTCCAACTGAAAGCCGGATCAATCCCGGAGTCACGCCGGTGGTTGCCTGCTCCTCTTCGTTGAGCTGGGAATGCGTAGTCGAGGCCGGGTGGATAACCAGCGATTTCGCATCCCCGATATTGGCCAGCAGGCTGAAGAGCTTGACCTCATTGATGAATTTCTTGCCGGCTTCAAGTCCGCCGCGGATACCGAATGTGACCAGCGCCCCTGAGCCCGTCGGAAGATATTTTCCGGCGCGTTCATAATAGGGGCTTGATTCCAGTCCGGGGAAATTGACCCATTCGACCTTCGGATGGTTTTGCAGAAACCTGGCAACTTCCAAAGCGTTCTCCGAGTGGCGTTCCATTCTGAGGTGAAGCGTTTCAGCGCCCTGCAGGATAAGAAAGGCGTTGAAGGGTGAAAGCGCCGCGCCTGTGTCGCGCAGTCCCTGAACACGGGCTTTGAGAATAAATGCCAGCGGTCCGAAGGCATCGGTATAGACCAGACCGTGATACGAGGGATCGGGCGTCGTGAAATCGGGGAAGCGTCCGGAGGCTTTCCAGTCGAACTTCCCGGCATCGACGATGATACCGCCGATCGAAGTGCCGTGTCCGCCTATGAATTTGGTCAGCGAATGGATGACGATATCCGCGCCGTGTTCGATCGGGCGACAGAGCGCCGGCGACGGCGTCGTATTGTCGATCATCAGAGGCAGGCGATTTTCGTGGGCAATGGCCGCCAGCTTTTCGATATCGATGATGTCGAGCTTTGGATTGCCGACGGTTTCCGTGTATAAAGCTTTGGTCTTGTCATTGATGGCGGCGCGCAGTCCGGCTTCGTCCTCCGCATCCACGAATCGAACGGTGATCCCCAGCTTCGGCAGCGTATAATGGAAAAGGTTGTACGTTCCGCCGTAAAGCGAGGTCGTCGAAACGATCTCATCGCCTGCATTGGCCAGATTCAGAATGGCCAGGGTTTCGGCCGCCTGGCCAGAGGCGAGAGCCAGCGCGGCGGCTCCGCCTTCAAGCGCCGCGATTCGCTTCTCGAGCACATCCGTAGTCGGATTCATGATCCGGGTATAGATGTTGCCGAATTCCTTGAGCCCAAACAGACGCGCCGCGTGATCGGCGTCGTTGAAGTTGTATGATGTGGTCTGATAGATGGGAACCGCACGGGCATTGGTCGTCGGATCGGGGTCCTGACCGCCGTGGATCGCAAGAGTGTTGAAATGCAAAGAGGTGTTCTGCTCGTCAGACATTTGTTTTCTCCTTTTAATTGGGTCTCAAACAAACGTGGACTTTTGACGAACTTGCCGGATAACTGCGGGCGTCTGGAAACCAAAAACCCAGCGCTGAAGATGACGCTGGGGTTCCCTCTAAATCACATTGAGAACGTTAACGCTCTTTAGCAGTTTTTTACGTGGTGCAAGTCGCTTAAATCGCCACGTGATATTTCTATTTCAATTCAACTGGCGAAGTCTAGGGCAGAATATCGCCACCTGTCAACGTAATCAGGATATAATCTGCGAATATGGAACTGACAATCACCGTCCCCCGAGGGATATTGAATGCGATTCTTGAACAAGCCGGATCCGCGAGCCCCTCGGAGTGTTGCGGACTGCTTTCCGGAACGGATAATACCGTCGACCTCTGTCACCCGCTGCGCAACAATTCCCCGGAACCGCATCTGCGATATTTTGCTTCGCCGGAGGATCTTTTCGAAGCCATGCGTGAAATGCGGGAAGAGGGCAGAAGTTTGGTGGCCATCTATCATTCACATCCTCGAGGTCAGGCCTATCCTTCACAAACCGATATCGAACTGGCTTTCTACCCCGATGTCGCTTATTTGATTCAATCACTCGATCCTCAACCCGAGATACGCGCCTGGCGAATCGTTGATCGAACGGTCAGCGAAATCAAGATCGAAATCGTTGAAGCAGAGTGGAAGCAGACAGCTCATACAGCCATTGGAGCCGCAGCCAGTTCGCTGACAGGCGGCTCCACCGTCGCAGATGCGTTCCCTGATGAATTCACTGTAACCGAAACTATTCTCGACGAAGTGAGGTCGCAAGTCGAAGTTGAGCCTGAACCTGAATTTGTGATCGAGGAGATCGCCGAGGTGCTGCCCGAAGCCGATATTGAACCCGAGCCCGAACCTGAAATTGTTGAGAAGGTATCAGTTGACATCGAAGAATCCAGGATCGGATTTATACCGAGGCTGGTTCAAAGGGTGGTCCGTCGGCTGAAGACCTGGTTTTGATCCGTATGGAGTACCGCAATTATGCTGGTTTTTGCTGCCCGCATAATCGCGGTACTCCATGCTATCGCAGCAAACCTTCCCTGAATCCTATCTCGTAGACGAGAAAGAGGCCGAAGCCGAGGCTGAAAAGGCCGGCGAAGGCTCGAACTGCCATGTTGGTGCGAGAGAAGCTGTGTGAAGTAATAAGCGCCGGCAGTCCGAGCAGCAGGCTCATAAGCATCATCCCGCCGACCGATCCGGCGCCGAAGACTGCGATGTAGGCGAAAGCAAGGCTCGTGGATTTGATTGTCGCCAGTACCGCAAGCATCAGTGCGGCGCTACCGGCCAGTCCATGCACCATGCCGATGATGAGCGGACGGATTCCGAACCGCAGGCCATGATGTGAGCTGTCATCGGATGACGATGTTTGATCATGAAGATGCGGATGGGCGTGCTTGACAGGGCCATGCGCGTGTTGGTGGAAGTGCACTTTATCAGCGCGCATAAGTTTCCAGAGCACATTGATGCCGAGTCCGATCAGCATCAGCGCGACAAGAAACTCGAGGGGTTTTTCGTACCTGTCAATCCTGATGTTGAGCAGGATCACGCCGACGCCCGCAATGAGCAGTGAGATTGTATGACCGAGCCCCCAGATTCCGCCGATGAGCATCGAGCTGAAGATATTTTTCCTTTCGCATACGATCGTCGAGACGGCCGCCAGATGATCTGTGTCGAGCGCGTGGCGGAGCCCGATAACCAGCCCCAGACCAAGTACGGCGGTCGCCGAGATCGGCCCGGTAGTCTCGAGTTCGGTTTCCCAGAACCCATCGGGCAGAATGAACCCCTGCTCGATTGCCTGGTAACAGATAATCAGGCCGATGATGGTTATGACCAGCGCACTGCCGACCGGCAGAATCCGCATCAGTGCGCCTGAACCCGGAATAAGGTCCAGGAATTTGCCGCCGTACATGAAAATCAGACCGATCAGCGTCAGAACACCGGCCAGACCGAGGCTGAAAGCCGTGATGAGGATCAATCCGTAGCCTACCCTGTTGAGCGAAATCGCTGCCAGCATAACCACCAGAGCGGAAGGGCAGGGCATGATCCCGCCGGATACTCCAAGCGCGATCAGGCTCCTCAATGTAACCGGATTGGCCTCATTATCGTTGGAGCCGGGCGGTAAGTGCGAATGACCACCTTCGCCCGGTCCATGACTATGCGCATATGTGTGCGCGGTTATCCCGATCGCTGAGTTCAGTCGTTTTATGAAAAGGCTCAGCCCGATTGCGACGACCAGCGCTCCCGAAATGAAGCTCAATACAGGATAGAGCTTCTCTGGCAGTATGTATTCCGACGCGAAGAGCGTCACCAGACCCAGAGCGAAGACTCCGAGCGTGTGAGTAATGGTGACGGTCAACCCCAGGAAGAGCGCATGCCAGGGAGTGCCGCGCGATCCGACAAGATATGCTCCGACGATGGCCTTGCCGTGCCCTGGCGAGAGGGCATGGAATCCGCCAAGAGCCAGAGCGAAGATCAATCCCATCAGAAAGGCGCCGGGTGTCAGCTCGGGTACCGCGATCAGCGCTGCGAATCGGTCCTTCGTCGCAGCGACGGGGTTCCCGTCCCGCTTCATCAACGGTCTGGCGCCTTCGGGAATTGTGCCGCCGGTGACCGTCCATACGCCGGCTCGCTCATCGAGCGGGGACATTAACAGCTCTTCCGGATATGTCCTTAGCTCCTCGGTCAGGGCATTTCCGAACAGGTTGCTGTCATAAATGCTCAGGCCGTCATCGGAGGTGAGCACCATTTCGCGCCATCCCCTTCGGTCGGTCTGATTGAGATCTTCAAACCTGAACCGCTGAGCGGGATTCGCCATCGAGAATGGGCTTTCGAGATCGATGACCATCCGCATTGTCGCCAGGCCCATCTGATCAGAACCCGATTGCCCGGGCACAAGACCGATCTCTTTTCTCGTCAATCGCAGCGCCGCCGGTTTGCCATCGACGGTGAGCTTCAGGTTGTCGATATACCCCTCAACGACTCCGTCGAGGTAGCTGTTCAATTCCTCTCTGGAAAGAGAGCCGCTGCTGTCCAGATCAGCAATCTGGGATTCCTGAAAGGTCGGCACTTCCGCCAGATCGACGACATATCTGATTGCGACGCGATCGATCGCAATTCGGATCCGGCTGAAGTGGTTTACCGAAAACTGGCCCAGCGGGTGAGCAACGACGACCCCGGTCAATAAAATGACCAGTCCGATTACCGAAAATCGTCCGATTGATCGGTCGGGCAATCTTTTAAGGTGTCGCTTGAGGCCAGTCGCGCTCAGGCAAAAGTCCATTGCGGGCTCCGGTCGATATTACTGATAAATCAGGAAGAAGTTGTTCTGCAGGAAGTCGTGCTTCTCTACCTGCTTGAAGCCGGCGGCCTTCATCCACACTTCGAGGTCATCGACTGTGTAGCGCATCTTTTCGTGACCATCCGGCCAATCGGCAGAAAAATCGATGATTGCAACTCGTCCGCCCGGTTTCAGGTACTGGCGCAGTTTCTTGAGATAGGGCGCCTGGTTTTCGATGTGATGCAGGGTATCGATGATCGCGATCAGGTCTACTTTTTCAGGAATCTTCGGGTCGTCAAACGGAGCGAGAACAGTTTTGATATTGCTCATTCTCGAACGATTGGCTGATTTCTCGACGTGTTTGAGCAGTTCGGGATCGACGTCGACGGCATAGACGATTCCGTTAATGCCGACAGCCTTTGCCATCGGCCGCGAAAAAAGCCCGGAACCCGATCCGATATCGGCGACCTTCTGGCCAGGACTCACCTGAAGTGTTTTGATGACTTTTTCGATCTGTAAACCTGAGATCCGGCTCTCGGATTCCAGAATCTTGATGTATTCCTCTGCTGTTCGCCGCTGCTGAGCCTGTGCCGGCAGAGCGATCATGGCAGCCACCATCATGATGGCTATAAAGCTGATTATATTCTTTTTCATTTTAAGTCTCCTGTTACAGTCGGCCGGACTCTTCCGTGACGGGCTGATCATCCAGCCATCCGCGATTGCGTGCGATGTAAAAGATTAGAACTCCGGCGAGAATCGTTAAAAATGCTGCTCCGGTTGGAATGGGCCTTTCACGCAACCCCTGAATGATAGCAGTCGCTTCGAGGATCAGAAAGACGGCCGGTGTGATCGGGAATCCGGGCGTGCGAAAGAATCCGGATGATTTCCCTGTCTCATCGCGTGGCAGGCTATACACTGAGACGACGGTCAGTGTCGTCATGAGCGAGAGAGCCGAGCCGGCATAGATGAGCAACGCCTCGAAAGCGCCTGTCAGAGCCAGGATCATGGCGACTATGGCCTGTGCATAGATCGAGATCGTCGGGGCGCCACCGTGTTTTCCGAGACGTCCGAAGATCTTCGGAGCGAGCCCGTCGCGGGCCATGGCGTAATAGACGCGAGGGCCGGCGGCTGTCATTGAGCTGACGGAGCCGATGATCGTCAGGGTGATGATCGTGCTTACGGCGATTGCCCCTGTCGGTCCGAAAAGGTGCTCGGCCGCCAGACGACCGACAGCGATCGAAGGCTGCCACGAATCGGCCGGCAGAGCATACATAAACAGGACGTTCAATGCCAGATAGAGCAGTGCTACGATGAGCGTTCCGCCGATCAGGGCCCGGGGCAGAGTATGGCGCGGGTCTTTGACTTCGCCGGCCAGATATGCAGCCGCGTTCCATCCGCTGTATGCGAAACTGACCTGGATCAGCGCCACCCACCAGAGCCCTGTCGATTTCGATCCGGCTGTTACTCCGCTCCAGTCACCGCGACCTGATCCGATGCCTGCCACAACAAAGATCACGATCGCGCTGATCACTGATCCGGCGATGATGGTCTGCAGCCTGCCGCTCGGGCGAACTCCGGTTGCGTGAAAAAGGGCCAGGCAGGCGATCAGGATTATTGCCAGCACGCTCCCCATGGTGATGTTCAGTCCGGGAATGACCACCACATTCGAATCCATCCCGAAAATCCCCATGGCATAAGCCGCCGCGCCGAGCGAGGATGCGGCCAGCGCGGCCGAGAAGCCGACGAGAAACGAAATCCATCCGCTCAGAAATCCCCAGAGCTTGCCGTAAATGCGGCTCAGGTAATGGTACTCGCCGCCGGCTTCAGGCATCCGCGTCGCCAGCTCGGCATAACAGAGTGCGCCTGATAGAGCCAGCAAAGCCCCGAGCGACCAGACACCCAGAGTCGCGAGGCCGTTTCCGGTTGACGTTCGCACGAAAGCAGGAACCGTGAAGATGCCGCTGCCGACCATGTTCGTAACCACGAACGCGGCGGCGCCCCAGACTCCCAGGACTCGGCGTAACTGCTGACTGTCGAGGGATTTTGTTGCAGCTGTCTGATTGTCCACTTTGATCAGCCCCGACTGTTTACCGGATCAGTTTGTGATATCGCCCCATCCAGTATGGAAGCAAAAAATATGCGCCGTCATCCTCACTTCGACCATCGTTGCCGCCATCAAGTCGATAAGGATTTCCATTCCATTTGCTCATCGGCAGTTCATCGTAGGGCAATACGATCAATGATTGCAGGCGGCCGAACCGGTCAGACATCGGATCTATCGTCACGTCCAGACGATGTGAATTGGTCACTCTCCACTCCACCTGATCCATCGGGATCTCCCGCAAGGTGCGTATCGACTGGGCGGCGTCGAACTCAGGTTTTCCGCTTCCCACGGCATAGATGAAGTTCCATAACGGACTTCTTTCAGGTCGCTCGATCTCCCAACTTCGTTCGAGACTCGCGAGATATGTCTCTCTCAACTTCGGATCGTTCTCATAGAGCATCAACGGATAGTAGGACAGGAAGGCCAGCTCGTCGTCCGAATGATTGATGTGACCCGGCACCATGATCTTCTGGTTGCGCGTCAGCAGATGGTATTTGTGACTGTTTATCAGGTCCTGATATGCCTGATGGTATCTGCTTTCACCGGTGATGTAATGAGCGACCCTCAAATGCGAGAGGATGTGCAGGGCGCGGAGCCCCGTTTCATCGGGATCTTCCCAGATCGCGTCGGGCCCCCACCAGCCCCAGCGTGTTCGTTTTCCGTCAACGTCGATCAGCTGATAATTGTTGTTCAGAATGTGATCGGTCATGCGAGTGATGACCGATCGAATTTTAGCCTTCTCTTCGCTGGTTGCAACCAGATCGTAATAGATCGGATAGATGAAATAATGGCCGACGATCTCATCCGAGCTGGTATCGGCCTTCCATCTCCATTGACCGTCGGGAGTTGTGTGCCATTCGCCGTCTTTGGGCTGCAGGTCTTCTCCGATTTTGATGAACGAGCGGGCATGGAATCCGGGAATACCGCTGATCGCCTCCAGCCGGAGGATCGCCTCGAATCCCTGGCGTGCATTATCGAGAGCGTCCTTTTCACCGGTCACGCGATAGCGAAAGCACTCAGCCGCGACATACATCGCAGTCCAGAGCCCGTCATTATCGCTCGAAACCATCTGATTGCTTGCCAGATCACCTGGAACTCTCAGTTGCGAATCGGACGTCAATCCATGTCTGACATGCCGTGCGCGAATCCTCTCGACGAACGCCTTCGATTTCTGCTCAAGCGTCATTTGGCGAAATTCGATGTGACTGAACCCCTTCGCTGTTTCCACCCAGACGCCTTGTCCGTCCCGATCTATGCCAATGCCTGTGACGCGATCATCAGGCAGCCAGCGATTTCCGGCCAGATACCTGTTCGAGCTGTCCGTTGGTTTGTGGATGATCAACCCGCGACTGGTGCCGATCATAAGTGAATCACCGGCCTGTGCCAGCACAGTTATATCGTTATGCGGAAGCTTTCCATTGGCTGGAAATACGTTCAGCCTGCCATCCGGCCCTTTCCAGATCAGACCAGATCCCGAGATCGACAACTCGCCATTTTTGAATGGAAGGGTTTTGGCTCGATCAATGCGTATGCGACCATTGGTTAGCCGGTTGAAACCGTCAGAATCATGAAAAGTGCGAATCGTCTGAAGGTACGGACTGTCCTGGACCTGCGAAAGCCCTCCGACATTGGCAGTCACTATCAGAAGAAAGAAGGCCGGAACCAGCCTGCTCAATTTGCTGCGGTTTATCATGAACTCCATCCTCACGTGTACATTCCGCCGTTGGGGCTGATCGTTTGACCTATGACATAGCTCGATTCGTCAGTGGCCAGGAAGAGGGCGACCGATGCGATCTCTTCAGGAGCGCCGATCCTTCCGAGCGGCGTGCTCGCTACCAACATCGGTCGCATCTCATCCGGCAGGTTTTCGAGGATTGGGGTCTCGACCCAGCCAGGCGCGATGGCATTAACTCGAATACCCAGACTGGCATATTCCTGCGCCACTCCCTTGGTAAACGAGCTGATCGCTCCCTTGGCCGCGGTATATGAAGACCCTCCGGGCAGGCCCCGTAATGCGGCAACTGACGACATGTTGATGACCGCGCCTCCGCGTCCGACAGAGAGCATTCGCTTGACCGCCTCACGGGTGCAATAAAAGGTGCCGGAAAGATGCACGTCGACGACCGCATGCCACTGCTCGTCCGTCATCTCATGAACGGGAGTCAGATGGCCGGCGTTTCCGGCGTTGTTGACCAGTATATCTACAGGCCATTGTCGATCGTCTATCGATTGAAACAGCCGTGTGACGGCCGCCGAACTGCTCACATCGGTCGTCACGGAGAATGCCTCAACGCCTTTCTGCTGAACCAGACTCAGCGTCTCTTCGCCCTTGGCTTCATTTATTTCAGCGATCACCAGCCGCGCACCTTCATCGGCAAATCGCAGTGCTATCGCTCGCCCCAGGCCGGATCCGGCGCCGGTTATGATTGCAACTTTATCTTTTAGTCTCATATCTCCAATCTCTCACAGTGACTTAAAATTTTCAATTCCAGTCAAATTGGTGTTTCGCATATATCCGGGACATGCTATTATGCCCGTCGCCTGAAGATCGGCAACCTCACTGACCTAAATCATCCAGACCTGAATAAAACTGGATAATTCATTCAGAGACTTCAAATTCTGACTACAAAGGTCTGACGAACGGTCTGGTCAGGAAGAATCACCAGGATTTCTTTCTTGCCGATGGAAGCAGGCGACGTATAGATTTAATCGACGTGACGATTTTCCCCCAGGCTCTGCCCAAATTAACAGGTAAATCCTGATCGATGCGTTATCGGGAGATTGCACCATAATTTGCCCCGGTTGGCTCTATCTGAGTTCTACCGAACCCCCTCATCACAAAAAACTCAATATAGATGAGCCAAATTGCGATTTGACCCGGGTGTCAATCAATTTTGTCTTTCAGGTGTGAAATGAGTGTTTTACGCAATTTGAGCGGATTACGCGGGTTCCTGATTGGAATGGGGGGCGTAGTATCTCTGGCTGTCATCCTGCTTTATACCACCGGGCATTTATCATTCAGAATCAAACCCGCCAGAATCAAACCCGCCAGAATCAGAACCCACGCAATCACCGGTGCAATCACCGGCAGGGCCTGAGTCCGCTGAAAAATCGAAATCCACCCCGGATCCTGCCAGGGCTTTCGTGAAGAAAGCGGCCGATCGTTCTGAAGTGCCGCCAGATGGTAAATTGCAGCCGGCCGGCCAGTTTGGGCATGAGACACTGGTCGATCAGAAACGGGTCGAGCGTAAACGGGAGAAGATCGAAGAGAAGCTCGAACGATATGACAAACCCGGGGAAGCGGCCGAATATTTCAGAGCGAAGAGGCTTCCTGATGGCGAGTTCGATCTGCCCGTCGAGAGGTATCTGAGCGCGGCGGATCAGATCCGTTCGTTACCCCGGTATTCAACGATCAGGCGGCGATTGCTTCCCTCGATGAATGATCGGTTGACATCTAAGGAAGATGCCCAGTCGGACTGGTGGAAGCAACTCGGTCCGGGCAATATCGGAGGACGCACGCGGGCTCTGCTCATCAATCCCCGGAACCCTCAGGTAATGTATGCCGCAGCCGCGGCCGGAGGGGTCTGGAAAACAGAGGACGGCGGCAATAGTTGGCGTCCTCTGACAGATCTGTTGCCGAATCTGGCGGTCAATGCGCTTGCTTTCGATCCGACAAATCCTGACGTACTTTATGCCGGAACCGGTGAAGGATTTTTCAATTATGACGCTGTCAGGGGAGCGGGAATCTTCCGCAGTTTCGATGGCGGAGCGACATGGCGGCGTCTGGACGGAACCGGAACGCCCGATTTTCACTTCGTCAACGATATAGTCGTCAGTCACGTCAATCCAAATCGGGTATACGCTGCAACCAGAAGCGGAATAATGCGGTCGCTGGACGGTGGGGCAAGATGGACCAGGGTTCTCGACGTGAAGGCCGGGGGATGCCTGGATCTGGCTGCACGGTCGGATCTGCAGGCCGATTATATTTTCGCAGCCTGCGGGACCGAGGTCAGTTCGAGCGTACCATCCAGCGTCCAGGCTTCGATTTATCGTAATGTCGATGCTTCGGCAGGGCTGAGCGCCTGGGCTGAAGTCTACAGCGAAGCCGGCATGGGGCGCACCAGTCTGGCGATCGCCCCATCGAATCAGAATGTCGTTTATGCTGTCTCATCCGAGAGCGGAGCCGCCGGGCCAGTGCACAGTCTGCATGCGGTCTTCAGATCAGTGACGAGTGGAGAACCGGACAGCTGGCAGGCTCAGGTTCGAAACACCGGACAGATCACTACCAATACGGCGCTCTTTACCAATCCCATCTTCGCATTTATGCAGGCATGCAATGGCGACAACAGCCTGTATTTCCATCAGGGCTGGTATAACAATACGATTGTGATCGATCCTGTGAATGAGAACTCGGTCTGGGTTGGCGGCGTCGACCTCTTCCGTTCGGACGATGGCGGCGTGAACTGGGGAATTGCGTCATTCTGGCATCTCAAACCCGGCAATCCACGCTATGTCCATGCCGACCACCACGCTATCGTATTTCATCCGCAATATGACAGAGGCTCGAATCGACGGCTGTTTGTCGCCAATGACGGAGGCATCTATTCAACCGATGATGCCCTTGCCAATACATCGACAGGCGATCGAGCCGTCTGCTCTCCTCAACTCAATACTTTCCAATGGACTTCGCTCAACAATAATTTCGCTGTCACGCAGTTCTATCACGGAGTTCCTTTTCCTGATGGGATGAGATACCTGGGAGGCACTCAGGATAACGGCGTGGTCATCGGATCGGATTCATCGGGAATGAACGGGTGGACCGAGATTCTTCCCGGCGATGGCAGCTTTGTCGCGGTTGATGCCTACAATCCTTCGATCATTTATGCCGCGACGACCGGATTGTCGCTCAGGAAATCGACGGATGGCGGGCAGAAGTTCATTCCGGCAACGACCGGTATCAGCAATATCGGCTTTAAATTTATGGCCCCGTTCATTATCGACCCGAGCAGTCCCGATCGATTGTGGACAGGCGGCGGACACTTATGGCGATCGAGAAACGCAGCGCAGACCTGGACGATGGCAAGCAGCCAGCTTAATGGATCGGCATCGGCCATCGCCGTCGCCCCGACCGATGCAAACTTCGTTGTCGCAGGAACCGATACCGGATATCTTCACCGGACCACTACGGGGCTGAATTCAGACGGAGATTCAAGCTGGCCTGCGGCAAGACCGCGCGCCGGTTACGTGTCGAGCGTGGCATTCGACCCGTCAAACCGTGATATCGTCTATGCCACCTATTCAACCTTCGGAGGCAAGCACGTCTGGCAGAGCTTCGATGGAGGAATATCGTGGCAGTCGATTGATGGATCAGGACTCGGATCTCTTCCGGACATTCCCGTCAATTGCCTGGTTGTTGATCCGACCAATACGCAACACCTGTATATCGGCACTGATCTCGGCATCTTTATCTCACTGGATGGAGGAGCGAGCTGGGCAGTCGAGAGCAACGGATTCGTCAATACCCGGGTCGAATCGATGGCCATAAACCCCTATGGAGGAGTTGCACATCTCTTCGCCTTCACGCACGGCCGCGGGGTCTGGCGCGCTCCGCTCGGCAGAGTCTGCAATCCATTGTTATCCGCTTCAAATCAGACGTTCGGGATTCAGGGCGGCAAAGGTGAAGTCAGCGTCAACGCCGGCGGCGGCGAATGCTCGTGGACGGTCGAGAACAATAATGCATGGATCACCATCACCGGCAATTCATCGGGCAAGGGCAGCGGAGTCGTCATGTTCAATGTCGATCCGAGCGCTGAAAGCACACCTCGAATCGGAACTATCAGTGTCGGCGGAAAGACGCTGACTGTGACACAGGCCGGCCCTGTCGCTTCAGTCTCGGCTGCCAGCCTGAGGATGGACAGCATCGCCCCGGATTCGATCGTTTCAGCTTTCGGACAGGGGCTCGCAACCGGAACCAGTGTGGCCGATGGTTCGGTTCTTCCGATTGAACTCGATGGGACAACCGTGGTTGTCACCGATAATACCGGCGTCGAACGTTTCGCAGTCCTCTTCTTCGTCTCGCCCTATCAGGTCAATTACCTGATGCCGCCTGAAACAGCAGAAGGACCCGCATCAGTCATGGTCTTCAATGCGAATGGGGATGTTTTCAATGGCATTGTTCAGATCTCACGCATTGCGCCTGCATTATTCACCGCCAATGCCAGCGGTCGCGGAGTGGTCGTCGGCAACGCGCTGAGAATTTCATCGAATGGCTCGCAATCATACGAACCGCTTGCGGCCTGGAGCTCGGCCCAGAACCAGTTTGTCGCTCGTCCAATAGATCTGAGTGGGCTGAGCGGGCAGGGCGGGGCCTCCGATCAAGTCTATCTGATCCTCTACGGCACTGGCATCCGCCTGCGCAGCGATATCTCTGCCGTGACCGCCCGAATCGGAAATACCATGGTCCCTGTTTCATATGCCAGAGAGCAGCGCGGATTTTCAGGTCTCGACCAGGTCAACCTTCTGCTCCCGGGTTCTTTAGCCGGAGCCGGTGAGGTGGATGTCGAACTGATCGTTGACGGCGTTGCCGCCAATGTCGCACGGATTCATATCAAATAAGAAGTTGAAAGTTGAAAGTTAAAAGTTGAAAGTAAGGCCCATTAGCCATTTATTACACCACCAACAAAGGGTTCTTACTTTTAACTTTCTACTTTCTACTTTCTACTTTCTACTTTTTTCCCTTCTCCCTGTTTCAACACATTTACTGAATCGATTTTAACGTCCGTCCAGACCTCTTTTGTGCCGCCCGGCCAGGTGATGCTGATTTCCTCGATCTTCGATTCTTTTCCCAGTCCGATCATAGTCCGTACATCGCTTGAAGATAGATAGCTGCCGTCAGTGTGGATCCGCCGCCAGATCGTCTTGCCGCCTTTGAGGATGACGGCAATGCGGGCCCCGATGCCGTCGTGATTGTCCCTGACTCCGACCGGTTTGATGGTGACCCAGTGATTGGCCGTGACGGTTTCATTCAGTAGCAGGCGCACCGGACCGTTGTTGTTGGTCACCAGGATATCGGTATCGCCATCGTTATCGACATCGCCGAATGCCGCCCCCCGGCTCACATCGGACAGAGCAAACGCATCGCCGGCAAGACGGGTCATGTCCCGAATGCCCGGTTTTCCCAGACCGCCTTCATTGCGAAACAACTGGTTGATCTGATGGAACGGGTATGGTTCGCCTCGCAGGGATGGCAGCCGTGTCACCGCGCCATTAGCGGCGAAGAGATCGAGCCAGCCATCATTATCATAATCGAACCACGAGACACCGAATCCGGTCGAGATAAAACTCAGTTGTGAAATGTTGTATTCGATGGTTGCGTCGTCGAAAAGCCCCTTACCATTGTTTCTGTATAGTGAACTGCCTTCCTTCGTCAGATTGGTGACCAGCAGATCCTCATCGCCATCATTATCGAAATCGCCGGCCGTGACTCCCATGCCTGCGCGGGCAACGCCGTCCGCGCCATAAGCCGCACCGGCCATGAGCCCACTCTCTTCGAACCTGCCGTCACCTTTGTTGATCCATAGATGATTGGCCGCTCCGTCGTTTGCGACATAGATATCGATCCACCCATCCTGATCGAAATCGGCGCAGGTCACACCAAGTCCGGGGCCGATCGAGGCGCCGATGCCCGATGATTGCGTCACATCAGCGAATTTACCGGCGCCGTCGTTACGAAAAAGTCTGTCTGGAACCGGCCGGTAAGATGCCGGTGCGCAATAATCGGGCTCACCCGTGGGAGCAAAACAGTTCTTGTTTCCTTTGACCGTGAAATCGACATAGTTGCAGACGAAGAGGTCCAGATCACCATCGCGGTCGTAATCTACGAATGCTGCGCTCGAACTCCAGCGTTGATCGTCCACGCCGGCTGTGGCAGTGATATCGGTAAATGTCCCGTTGCCGTTATTGCGGTAAAGGACATTTGATCCAAAGCAGGTGACGTAAAGATCGACGTCCCCGTCGTTATCGAAATCCCCTGTGGCTGCGCCCATGCCATATCCCAAATGGACAACCCCGGCCTTTTCGGTCACATCGGTGTAGCGCAGCTTACCTGAAGGATTGATCTCATTTCTGAATAGTCGATTACCGGGTTTCCAGTCCATTGGCGGAGGATATTTGGATTTCTGTGGATTTTTTTCATCCCCGAGCATCGTTCCCTGAAGCAGAAAAATATCGAGATCTCCATCGTTGTCATAATCGAACAACGCTCCGCCGGATCCCATGATCTCGGGCAGGTAATACTCACCTGTCGCACCGGTAAGATGATGGAAGACAAGGGCCGATTCACCGGCTACCTCGCGAAATTTTAAGTTCTCCTGATTATTCGAGCGCGCCCTATCCTGATCCGAAGTTGGATAGAGGGTGGAATACATTAGGATCACCATTATCAAAGCTATATTAATAAGATACTTCATCGTTTCGATGTCTCTCAGCTTTTCATGACGAACCAGTTAACCTGATAATTTTACCTGCCGGCTGGCATGTTTGTCTTGAGCCATTCTACCAGCCGGTTTTTATAATCGAGGCGACCTGGATGACCCTCCCAGTTCTCGACGCCATGCGGAGCGCCTTCAACCGTCAATTCATTGAAACGCGCGCCGATCGCCTTCAACTTTTCCACAAATGCCGTGTGCTGTGCATAAAGACCGTCTTTATTCCCGCATATCAAGAGGAGCGGGATTTGCCCGGCTTTGGCCTGATATAAAGGAGAATACCGGCGCAGTGTCTCACCCGCCGCGCTATCCAGTTCGGTGATCCCGAAAAGCCTCGCAGGGATCGATCTGGGCGTGATCTGTCCGGCCATGGGCAGAAAATCATAAACCCCGTAAAAGGAGACTGCAGCCGCAACTTCAGGGAGTCTTTCGCTTGCTACCCGGGCGACCATCTGGCCGCTCGCGGATTCTCCAATGATGGCGATACGATGAGGATCAATATTGAACCTCTTTGCATTGGCGGCGACAAACCTGACCGCTGTGCGCAGATCGTCCAGTTGTTGCGGGTGTCTGACAGCCGGAGTCAGCCGGTAATCGATCGAAAACCATGCGATTCCTGCCTTCGCCAGGGGCTCGAACAGGGGAGTGATGTATGTCACCTTGTCGCCCGCTTCCCATCCGCCGCCGTGAACCAGAATGGCCGCCGGAAAAGGGCCTCTGCCGGCTGGTTTAAATGCATCCATCTTAAGATTGTTCTTCGCATCGAAGACGATGTTTTTCTTAAGGTTCGCGCTGATCTGCAGATGTTTGAGCTTTTCGCCATCGAGCCGCTGTTTCATCCAGGCGATCAGTTGCTCCTTGTATCCCCATTGGGAAGGCCACCAGTTTTCAGGCCGGTGAATGGCTTTTTCGACCTCCAGCAGGCGGCAACTCCGGCTTGCTTTCTTCAGGTTGTCGCAGAATTTCGCGGCAGCTGAAAGCGGTGATTCGCTGTCGGCCGCGCCATGAACAATCAGTGTTGCGGGAAAGGCCCTGAGATCGGCTCCGGCAGGAGATGCTCGATGCAAAAAAGACATCGCCTCGGTTTCTTTCAAGCCATCCAGCCTCGCCTTCAATTGAGGGCTTTGCGTCAGATCATAGAATCCTCCCGCAAGTACTAATCCATTCAAAACACCGGGGCGTTTTATTGCAGCCATGGCAGCCAGATGCACCCCCGAGTCTTCTCCGATCAGAGCAATACGCCTGGTATCGATGCGAAACTCCGCCGCATGGCATTTAATGAAATCGATTGCCGCCAGCAGATCGTCAACGCCGTTTTCGTAACGATGCAGCCCGTTCTTCCTGTAATCGATAGAGAACCAGTTGAATCCCGCCGAAGTCATCATCTCTAGAAACTGTCCCGTGAAGGCCACGCGGCTGCCCGTATCCCATCCGCCTCCGTGAATGATAATCACCGCGGGACGACGGCCAGCACCTTTCTGCACATAAGCGTCAAGTGAAAGATGCTGACCATCGATTCGCCGGTAGACGATGTCTCCAAGGGCGCCGGGGATGATGTAATTTCCTTCGGGATTTCTCACCTTGAGGGGTAGACATTGCTCCGATTCAGGCGACTTGCTTACATTTCCCGTCAATAGAAAAGCGCAGACGATAAGTATGTTCTTCATAGCTGTCATTGAAAGCCTCTATCTACACGGTATGTGTCAAGCAAATATGGAGTGCGGCGGCCCGACGCCGCTTTGGTAGTCTATTTTGCAATCTACCAACTGGAAAACCAAAGCGGCGCCGGACCGCCGCATTCCATATTCGCTACATGCAACTCAAAAGAACCTGCCGAGTGAAAAATAGATCTGGCCACGACCCTCTTCGCCATAGCTGCCGACGATCGAGAATGGGCCAAGTTTTGTATCAAGGATGAGTCCAGTGGAAAGGGCCGAGCGCAATCTCTGGGGACCTGCAAGCGTAGCCCCTCCGCTCCAGGTCGCAAGTTGATCGATCCATGCTCCGGCATAGACTGTGCTGCCGACAAGGGATGGCAATTGATAGATTTTATGTAAATACCCGAAGGTCCCCAAAGCGTAATGGTTGACGCGCAGTTCATCGCGTTCCATGGCGCCGTATTTGAAGGGGCCACCGATCAGAAATTGCTGAAATGCCGGAGCGGATCTGTTAAAGGACGTTCCGGCTGACAGTGCCCCGAATAACGAACCCCAGCGAGACATGGGATGAAATACCGATCCTTTAATCTCCAACTGCGGAAAATCGGCGGCAGAGTTGGGAGCGGCCAGATACCATTTGCCGTCGGCAATAAAACGAATTCCTCTGCGTGGAATCGTCTGACTGTCCTGCCCGTCAAATGCCCATCGGACATGCGCATAGGATACGATACCTTCGACATCAGGCAGACCGGGCTCGCCTGTTAATGATACCGCTTGAATCTTCCCGAATTCATAACCTATCCGCAATTCGCTTCGATCTGTCAGATAACCGAGGTCGATGCCTGTGCCGTATCGATCGGCACGGTATTCGGCGAACCTGTTCCTGCCGCTGAAAACTCCCTGACGTTCGCGGCGATAACCTGCATGAGGCGCAACGAAGAAACCGGTTTGACCGAATGGGACGAAATACTCAGTTGCGAATAAATTCTCGAAACCGAGCCTGGAATCGATTCTCCATTCGGTGCCGGGGCGCCACATATCATATAACGTCACCCGTGACCCGATAGTAAAGTTGATGGCATTGACATCCGATCCGTCGATCACCACTCCCATATTGATCACCGGTGGAGCATGCCGCTTTTCTGTCGCCGTGATTTCAAGGATATTCGGCCCTGTATTTTCAGTCCCGGGCAAAAATCGGTATCCAACGCTCTCGTACTTGCCTTGGCCGGTTATTCGGTTGAGATTCGCTTCAAGGTTGTCGATATTCAGTGGCCTGCCAATATCAGGTGAGAGTTTTTTTCCGAGCGATTGCTGCAACTGCTTGTCATTTCCTGCGATGACGATCTGGCGCGGAGTCGGAACATCAATCCGGACCTTCGAATTCCTGATCGCAACGTAACGCTCCCATTCCTCCGAGCCTAGAGCGAATTTTTTCAGAATGTTCGCCTTCGATTCAGCAGCTTGATATCCGATCTCGAAGGATTTCTCGATCGATGAAAAATCGAGAAACGACAGTTCGCCCAGATCCGGTGCGATGATCAGATCGGCCAGACCAAGATTCCGCCGGTCATTCTCGAGCGTCATGATGATGATGGATTGCCCGAGGATTCCTGAAAGCGAGTTGATAGTCTGAATATCAGCGAGTTTCGTTCCGACATCGACCGCGATCACCACGTCCGGTTGCATCGAGCGGATAACGTCGGTTGGAATGTTGTTGAGCAGTCCTCCGTCGACCAGCACAGCGTTGTCTCGTTCGACCGGAGGGAACACTCCGGGAATCGACATCGTAGCCCGCATGGCGGATGCCAGAGATCCATCCTTGAGGACCAGTGATTTAGCGGACACCAGATCGGTTGCAACGCAGCGATAGGGAATCGGCAGCTCATCGAAACTGCTCAAATTCGAATACGGAAGCGTCTGCCGGTCGATCAGGAGCCCGATATAGTGCGCTGAACTGACGCCCAGCGGCAGGCTCAGCCCATTTCGATAACCCATCTCGATATCGATCTGATAGGTCCGCTTATCGTCTTTCCGGCGAAAAGAGAGTTGGTCGTATCCCGGGCCCTGGCTGAGCAATTGATCCCAGTTTTGAGACAAAAGCAGCTTCTTCATCTCCTCAGGCGAGCGTCCCATGGCATAGATTGCCCCGATCAATCCTCCCATGCTCGTGCCGGCTATATAATCCACAGGAATATGATTCTTCTCCATCCATTCGATTACGCCGACATGCGCCACGCCCCTCGCCCCGCCACCTGAAAGGACCAGACCGACCTTCAATCGTGTATTATCGCGGGCCGGTTCATGATGTTGCTCCGGTTGTTGTCCGTATGCCTGAACTGCTGCAAAAGCGTAAAACAGTACAATCAGGCATAAATGAATCCATACCCTTAAACACAGAGGCTTTCTCTGTGTTCTCCGTGCCTCCGTGGTGATTTTATACATGGATCAGTAAGAAAAATAAGCCACAAATGGACACGAATAAACACGAAAAGCATTCCGTTTGGCCCGGCGACACCATCTCATTTCCGAGCCAATATTCGTGTCAATTTGCGTTCATTTGTGGCTGAAAATTATCTTTCCGGTTAAATTTCAGCCGGTCAAAACCGCTTCAGCGTTTTGTGACCGTGACAGGAGCCTGCAGTCTGAATGACAGTTGAGTCTCACCGGCGATTACAGCCGGGTCGCCGCGAGTCGCCATAACCACACCCGCGCCTGCACCCGCGCCTGCTCCGGCGCCGATAGCCGCTCCCTTACCGCCCCCTGCGATCGCTCCGATAGCTGCGCCTACGCCGGCTCCGATGCCGGTCTTGATGGCATCCTTTTTGACCGTGGTCTTGGCCTTTTTGGTGTATGAACCGGTCGAGATATCGACCCTGCTGCCGTCCGCGAGCGTCAGACTTTGCAGGCGAATGCTGATCGAGGCAACACCCTTAACGCGTCCGCCGGGATCCGAACTGACGATAACCCCTTCGACCGGCGCACCTTTTCTGGCAATCACCCAGTCGCCGTCAACGATCGGACTGGCCAGACTGGCGGAGAAACTCTGCCCGGGCCGGGCCGTCTTGGTCGAAAGCTCTTCAGCAGTCCAGACTGTGATCGGCGTTCCTGAAGAGATCGTGAATGTTCTGGGCGGCGGCGGAGCTGGAATCGGTGTCGATCTTGGAGCCGATGACCCACCGGATCCGCTTCCGGATCCCGACAGATTCGAGCTTCCGCCACTGGATGACTGACTTCCCATTGTCGCGCTTCCTCCACCCGTCGCTCCTGCATCACCGCCGGCCGTCGCATCCGCGACTTCAGCCGGAGTTGGAGATGCCGATGCATTGTCAGCTGCGTTCTGCTGGGGGGCTGGTGTCGACGTGCAGCCGGCCTGCATAAAAAAGATCACCGTCGCAAGCGAGATGCCGGGAATGTACCACTTTAGCTTCTTTGTCATGTTCTCTCCTTCGATGCTCAATTTGGAAGGGAATGCTTAAGATTAAATATGGGGGAGAAAATGATAGTACACGCACAGCTCAATTAAGTAAAATTTGCTCAAATAGAAGGCCACGGAAGAATGAAACTCAAGGTGGTTTAATACTCTGGAAACTATGATTTAAGATTTTCAACGCCAAGGACGCCAAGACTGCCAAGGGTTTAAACGCCAAGAACGCCAAGTTGGCCAAGGGATTTAAATGTGAATAATGTGATCAGCATATTTGATTGTACTTTTGGCGAAATGGATATTACAGCGAATCATCACTTCTTATAATCTCTTGGCAAACTTGGCGTTCTTGGCGTTTAAACCCTCTTGGCAGTCTTGGCGTCCTTGGCGTTGAAAATCTTCTTTTATTGTTGAATCTGTTTCAACCGTGGATCAAGCTGTTCGGCTTTCAGTCGAGCTGCCCTTGCCGCCGCGGGTTGACCTTTCTTTTTCAGGGCAAGACTCAGTTGCAGGTAAGCCTGGGCTGAGATCGGGTCGAGTTTGACAGCAGCTTCAAATCGTTCGACGGCCTCTGCCAGCTTACCTTCATTCAAAAAACGGATTCCGGAATTCAGTTCAACAAAAGAGGCTTCCTGGTTCTGTTTCAACCTGATCAACCGCGCACCTTCCTGAAGTTCGGCCCGGGCCGCTTCCATATCGCCCTTTTGCCTCAAAGCCGAACCGAGAGAATTATGAGGCTCAGGCGAATTCGGTGAAAGATTGATGGCTTGCCGGAATTCGGCGATGGCTTCATCTGTCTTACCTTGCTTGAGCAGCACGTTGCCGAGCACGTGATGATATTCCGCATCATTATTATTAAGGGCGATCGCTGTCTTGATCTCCTGCTCTGCTTCGTCCAGTTTGGATTGTTTATAATAGATCTCTCCAATTGTGAAATGAGCGTCGGCGAACTGAGGCATCAGGGCAACGGCTTTTTGCAGCGCCTCGATGGCGCTGCCCGGATCGTCCTTGCGATTAAATGCAAGCCCCAGATTGAAATGCGCTTCCGCAGCATCAGGAGCCATTTCAATCAGTTTTTGCAGTTCGGCGATGGAGCCGTCCAAATCTCCAAGTTGCATGAGAGCAAGTCCAAGGTTCAGGCGCGACGACATGTTCTCCTCGTCCAGTTTTATAGCTTCACGAAATTCGGCAATCGCTCCGTTGTAGTCTTTCTTACTGAGCAGCGTAAGCCCCAGGTTCGAGTGTGCTTCGGGCAGATTGGGTTTGATCCTGATGGCCTCTCGCAAGGTCGAAATGGAATCCTCTGTCTGACTGTTTTCACGCAGTGCAGCGCCCAGAGTTGTTCTGAATTCCGGTGATTTCGGGTTCAGTTTGACGGCCTTTTTCAGGATCGAGACGGCTTCGGCGATATCTTTTGCGCCGGCCTTGCGCAATAATGCCGCTCCAAGCGAGTGATGAGCATCGGCATTATTCGGTTGCATTCTGATGACTTCCCGCAGTGACACAATTGCTCCACTATAATCGCCCGTCAGCATTCGAGAGACGCCAATGTAGTAATGTGCCTCGATAAGATCGGGCTTCAGCCTGACAGCCGTTTCGAACGCCTTGATCGAACCCGCCAGATCGCCCATCTGGGCGAGCAGAAATCCGAGATTGGCCTGAATCTCCGCCGAGTTCGGATCTAGTTCGGCGGCGTAACGAAATTCTCCGGCCGCGGCATCCAGCATTTGAGCCCGAAGCAGCAGCGAACCGAGCGAAATATGCAACTGCACATCCTTCGGATTCAATTCAGCCGCGCGATGATAGGTCTGGATCGCGCCCTGTGGATCGCCAATCCGTTCCAGCGCTGTCGCCAGATTCACCCAGGCTTCGGTATAATCTGATTTGAGCCTGACCGCTTCACGAAACTCATCCGCCGCCGGATTGAATTGTCCGTTCTGCGCCAGCATCGAGCCTAGCGCATTGCGTGCCTGCGGATCAGTCGGGTTCGCTTTGATATAAGCGCGTAGCTTTTGAATCAGCGCCGGAGACGGTTTGGCCTGTCTTGCCGATGCCGGGCTTTTAGCTCCCGGCCGTGGTTTTTTCGCAGTTTGAGCGGCAACATATGCGCAGTTGCATAAAATCACTAGAATCCCGATCAGGATGATCTTTGGCTTGTTAAATCGCATTTTTCATTCCCGGTTATGATTGAATAGGCGGACAATCGAATTTTAGCCATATTTGACGGTTTCTGCCACCATTGGGAGAGACTCCCTTATCTGTGATGATCGCGAATATTCTTTTAATGCTCATCTTTTTCTGGTCGATTCATCCACAGGGTACGACTGCCCGGCAATCGAACCCGGCAGGGATGCCCGGTCTGCCTGTCATCAATTTTGATGATTTCGGTCCCGGCATTAAAGAACAGATCAGGAAAGCATACGACGATGCCCGGATGAATCCGAATGATGCCCTGATCGTTGGCCGATTGGCGATGATTTTACACGCCTATCAGGATTATGGGCTGGCGGCATCGTTATATGAACGAGCGAGTTTGCTTCATCCTGATGAATTCAAGTGGACTTATCTGCAGGCGACCTGCCAGGCGTCGGTCGGTAAAAACACGGAAGCAATTGCATCTCTCCGCGCGGCAATAAAGAAGAATCCCGATTATCTTCCCGCCCGGTTGAAGCTGGCGGATGCTTTGCTGGCAATGAATCAACTGGAAGATAGCGGCCGGTTCTATGCAGAGGTCATCGCACGGCAACCGGCTGCGCCTCAGGCTTATTACGGACTGGGCCGTATAAAATCGAAACTAGGCGACCACGATGGCGCGATTGAAAGCCTGAAGAAAGCCTGTCAGTTAGCTCCAACCTGGGGAGCAGCACATTATGCGCTGGCTCTCGCATATCGTAATTCCAGCGCGGGAGAAGGGAATTCAGTCAAAGTCGCCGGGCATCTCAAAATTTATCAACGGCATATGCTTGTCCGTCCGTTACTGGTCGACCAGATGCTGGATGCTGTGGCCGGGCTGAATCTCAGCGCATCCGACAGCCTCAATCGTGGCGTCGTCCACGAAGCCGCCGGCAGGCTCGATGAGTCGATCGCCGAGCACGAACGGGCGATGGCCATAAATCCTCAACTGATACAGGCTCATATCAATCTGATCCAGCTTTATGCCCGAACATCCCAGACGGCCAAAGCTGAAGAGCGCTACCGCTCGGTAATTGCATTCAATCCGAATCTGGCCGAGGCCCATTACAACATCGGAGTCATGTACCTTGGCCAGAAAAGGATTGCCGATGCGTCGCAGGCTTTTCAACGAGCGATCGACTCCAATCCGCAATTCGCTGAAGCTCATTTGAATTATGGTTTATTACTTGAACAGGAGAAGAGCTACGACGAAGCCCTGAGTCATTACCGGCAGGCCGTCGAGCATGGGCCGAACCTCAGAGAGGCTCATTTCCAGCTGGCTCGCATGCTGATCTTCAAGGGTGTCATGCCGGAAGCCATCGAGCATTTGAAACTGACTCTGACGCCCGAGGATGATCAGACACCGCGTTATACATACGCACTGGCGGCGGCCTATGCCCGCGCCGGAGACCGTGTCAACGGATTGAAATATGCCCGCATCGCCCGCGACAAAGCCGCCACATTCAAGCAAACCGAACTGCTGGCCCAAATTGAGAGGGATCTCAAAATCCTCGAACCGGATAAATGAAGACCAACCACTGAGGCAGGAGAACACAGAGAAGATATTCAAAAGCAAAGCTGCAAAGAATTAATCGCAAAGACCGCAAAGGGGCAAAGAATTAATCGCAGAGGCCGCAAAGGAGCAAAGATTTTTTGGTGATATGAATATTCGGATTATTGCCCATTGGATATAATTCGAACACTGATCTTCCCTGTATATCTTTGCCCCTTTGCGGCCTCTGCGATTAACTTTTTTCAGGTCTTGAATACAAGAAAATTTAGTTTACAGAGTACTAAAGACAAAAAAAAGGCGGCGAGAATTTCTCACCGCCATCTTTTGCATTCAGGCCCGAAGGCCGAAATGGTTTAGAACCCGATGCGGAATCCGAAACGGAACTGCCGCTGGGTCTGGTTGGATGCTCGCACTTCACCGAAACCGTTGGTGCGCAGGTTGCCGTTGGCGTCGCGCAGGATGTTGCCCTGAGCATCGCGTGACGGAGCCGACGCGTTGGTCCCCGGATTGGCGAACCACGGAGTGTTGGTGAAGTTGAATGCATCAACTCGGAAATCCGTCGTGATCCTTTCGGTGATACGGAAGGAGCGGATCAGTGAGAGGTCGAGATTAGCGAAACCGGGGCCGCGCAGGACGCTGCGTCCCGAAGTGCCGAAGCGGAACGGGCGAGGCGTGCCGGCCGCCACCGAGGCCAGCCATTCCGGCGAGTACTCGACCGGACGAAAGGCGTTCGGATCGAACCAGAGGGCGTTCTGACCAGTCTGCTTCGGATAGTCGATCTTGCCGATCAGGTCAGGCGTCTGGCTGTTGCCGGGCGCATTGAGCGAACCGCCTGCTGCCGTCACATTCAATGGGCGACCTGATGTGATGTTGCCGATACCTGACAGGCTCCATCCACCGAAGACCGCGCTTGCGACGCCGTCGGTCAGCCATTTTTTGCCGTTGCCGAATGGCAGCTCATAGGCCGTGCCGACCTGGAGGTTATGTGGAATATCATAACCGGCCAGACCGCGGTTGCGGCCGATCTCCGACTGCGCGTTGAAGAGCGGCAATCCCGCCCAACCCGAATCATCGAAGAAGTTGATCGATTTCGACCAGGTGTAGGCGCCCTTGATGAAGAGGCCGTTCGAATAACGGCGATTGACGGCCACCTGCAACGCATGGTAGCTCGTGCTCGTGAATCCGTCCCACATCAGCGTGTTGGCCGTGCGGCCATACTTCTGCTGCAGGAAGCGGGTGCTGTTCGGCGTCTGTGCGACGTTGATGTTGATGTCGCCGAACTGGTTTCTGGTGGCAGTACCGACATAGCCGATCTCGATCTTGATGTCGTTGATCAGCTTGCGTTCGACCATCAGGTTCCACGACTGGATGTAACCGCGCTTGAGCGTGCCTTCATACGGGCTGCGCATTTCGACGGTACCCGGCAACGCCACAACGCCGGTGCTCAGATCGGGACCACCGAAGTTGGGGATGCCAACCGTCAGTCCAGGTGTCCGAGCCGCCGATGTGAATCCCCACGGCGTGAAGACTTCGTTTGCGGCAGAATCAAGCGCCGTGGAAACGAATGACTGGGCAATCGTCAGAGGGTAGAAACCACGCAGCGGACGGCCGAAAGGCATCGGATCATACGTGATACCGTAACCGCCGCGAATGACCATGTCGTCACCCACGCGATAGGCAAAGCCCAGGCGCGGGGCGAACAGTTTCTTGCTCGAACCGACACCGAGGTCGTTCGGGTTGCCGCCCTTACCACCGATCAGCACGTTCATGAAACCATTCGGATTTCCGGCGGAGTTGAGCACAACCGGGCTGTTGAGATCGAGACGCTCGATGCCGCGATCGGCGCGAGTCATCATCGGGAAGAGTTCATAACGCAGACCGAGGGTCAGCGTCAGGTTGCGGCTGGCCTGCCAGCGATCACGGACGTAGACACCAATCTGCCATTCGCGCGTGGTCATCTTCTCGTACTGCAGACTCTTCTGGACGACATTAGGCATGCCGAGCAGGAAAGCCGCCATCGAGTTGTACTGGTTGGCGCCAGCGCCGCCATTGAGTGTTGTCGCATTGCCGCTGAAGGTGAATCCGCCACGCGGACCAACGCCTATCTCCGGCTGCCAGTGATCGAGCAGATGTTTGACTACGTCCACGCCCAGGCGCAGATCATGGTTGCCGACGATCTTGGTCGCGTTCTGGGTGAAGGTGTAGCTGCGCTCATCGCGGAAGACCGGACTCCATCCGTTCTGATTTCCCAGACCTGAATAGGTCGAGAAGAAGAACTGCGGGGTTCCGCTCTGGCGAATGTCGGGACCGTTGGTGCCCGGAATGCCCAGCACATCCAGACCGACATTCTGTCCGTAGTCGGGCGGGATGGTGTTGTGATTGCGATGCGTCACCGAGAAGTTGCCGTCAACGATGAAGCCGCTGCCCAGAGTCCAGGTATGGCCGATCGTGCCGACATAGGATTTAGTCGTTCCGGTGCCGCTGCCGCCTGCTCCGAGCGTGCCGCCGCCGGCTGCGCCCAGCGCGAAGTTGCCGACCACGGAGGCTTTCATGTGGCTGAATTTGGTCCAGACCTGATGGTTCTCGTTGCGATTCAGGTTTACCTTGATGTCATAGTTGTTACGATCAAAGGTGCCTGGCTGGGAAGCATACGTATTGGCCACCGCCAGGAAGTTGCCATTGGCGTCGCGAAGGTTGGGCTGGGGAACCAGCGCCAGCATTCTGGCCGCCGCCGGATGGATGCGGTTGGTCGGGATGATGCCGCCGGTAAAAGCCGTGCGGCCTGTTCCGTCCAGATTGCCCGTCAGCGGGTCGAAGATAGTGGTATTGGTACCGGAGAAATCACCGTTGCGCAGTTCCGGAGTCGGCACAGTGAAGAAGCCGTCACCGATCGTGCGCTCATACATGCCTTCCCAGCTTCCGAAGAAGAAGAGCTTGTCCTTGATGATCGGACCACCGAGCGTGGCGCCCGGGATCGTTCGCAGGTTCTTCGGCTTGTTCGGATTAGGAAGTCCGGCAACGGTTGTCGGATAGAAGGAGTTTTTCGCGCGGAAAAAGTGGTTGTCGTGATAAGCGAAGGCAGAACCATGAAATTCGTTGGTTCCGGCCTTGGTGATGACCTGAATGGCCGCGCCGCCGGCCAGTCCCTGCTCGGCATCGAAGTTGTTGGTCGAGACATTGACCTCCTGAACCGATTCCGATGGGGGAACATAAGCCGAGTGATGCGGCAGCCAGATGTTGACGCTCTGAGCGCCGTCCAGTCGCGTGTTGTTGTTGTTGCGCGCCGTGCCGTTGATGTTGGTCGTCAGCGCTCGCTCGGGAGTGTCTGTGCTGGCGTTCTGGAAGGCCGCCGGCGTTGAACCGGGAACCAGATTGATCAGCGATTGATAGTTCCGATAGTTGCTGATCGGCATCGACTGAATCTCTTTGCTGCTGATTTCAGACTTGACGGTCGCCGATTCGGTCTGCAGTACAGTCGCATCCGCCGACACCTGAACGATATCAGCCACGTTGCCGATCTTCATTTCGAGATTCGTTCGCGTGATGTTGTTGGCAGTGATGCCAAGATCCACCTTGGTGTAGGTTGTAAATCCCTGTTTGCCGACTTTCAGATCATAAATTCCAGGCAGAATATTGACGATCGAATACTCGCCCTGGTCATTCGTGATGGTTTCACGTATCTGGCCGGTTCCTTTGTTGGTAATCGTGACTGTTGCACCGGGAACAGCTGCGCCGTTCTGGTCGGTGACTGATCCCACGATTGAACCATACAAAACCTGCGCTTCAACGAAGCTGGCGGCAATACTAACCGTCAACATGACGGCCAGCACGATCGCCAGTTGCCTGGCGGATACGCCAAGCCTCCACAAATTTCGTCGCATGTATTGTCTCCTTCAAAGTGTTGAGCTCGCTGATCGATACTTTTCAAACTTTTACAGTCGAAAGTGATACTCACTCGAGCCTGTTTTTTCGCGATCAGATATATATTTATGCCGTGGTATTTTTGAAAACACTCACGACAACCCTTAGAACATTTTGTCTTAAGGTATTTGCCCGGTCTGGTTTGCCGAGCTTTATGTTTCATGGAAAAGGTTTCCGTTAATTTGCTAGCCTGAAATGTTGCAAAAGTGTACGAAACAAGAGGGTAAAGGTCAATAGCAATCAAGTATTATTTCAAAGCCCGGATGATGTCAGGCAAGTTCTTGTTTGTGAATGGCTTAGGACTGTCCTGGGAGCGCAGGCTTCCAGCCTGCATTTGCAGTTAAAGCAGACGTCATGCAGGCTGGAAGCCTGCGCTCCCAGGACAGCCTGCGCTCCCGGGATTCTCTTTTGGATAATTGAATGATGCCTTTATTCGCTTTCTATGACTTTCAGCATATCGGCATCGGTCTCATATTTGAAAAATTCAAAGCCACGTTCCTGGGCAATTTTTCGCTCAGCTTCTTCAAGCTTTTTGATATCGTCCCAGGTGACGTGACGAACGCGGCGTTTATTGATCGTATCGAGAAAAGCTGCGACCTTTTCTTCGGCATTTTCGGCTGAGCCGGGTGCGACAGTATCAAGATAGTGGTTGACGACGACGATTCCTTTTTCACCATCCTGTTTCGCCTTGCCGACCAGCCCGTCAGAGGCCTTGCGGGACCAGCCGATGACGAATGTCCCGGCCATCACCTGTTCTGACTGAGGATCATAGACCTGGTAGGCTTCATCGCCGGGGTGATTCGGGTCGGGGTTGGGGTTTTTGACGTACTCATTGCCGGATGCAGGAAGTCCGAGCGTCTCATCCACTCTGTCGCCGATGGCGAAGATGACCGTGTCGACGGGTATGTCGTCGTGCGTTCCGAGCCCCCTGGCTGAGAGGCTCTCACCCTTCTGAACGAGCTCTGTATTTTCGACACGCAGCGCTGCGGGGCGTCCCGTGTCATTCAGAACAACCTCGGTCGGCGAGCTCAGAAACCGGAAGAGCAGGCGGGTCGGACTTTCACCTTCTTTGGCCTTCGTATTTACGTGCTTCGTCAGCTCGCCATAGATGGTTTCGATATCATCGCCGACAGATTCAAGGTTCGGTCGAATGCGTTCGAGCTCGGCGCGCAATGCCGTGGTGTCGATATTGGCGGCTACGGACTGGATTTCGACGTCTGTATATGCACGCTGAGTCGGTCCTCGCCTGGCGACAGCGATAACTTCATCCACTTTTTTAACGTGAACCAGGAAATGTGCGATATCGACCATGACATTGCCGATGCCGATGATCGCCACCCGCCTGCCGAACTGGAAATCACCCTCGCTGAAAGGCGGCAGGCCATTGTAGTAATAAACAACGTCCTTCGCGTGGTAGACGCCAGGAGCCGTATCGCCCGGGATGCCGAGCGCTTTCGTCCCCTGTGCACCTGCGGCAATGATGATCGCCGACGGTTGGAATATCTTTTTGACTTCTTCGATAGTCAGGTCAGCATTTTCGCCGACCTTGACGTGGCCGAAATACTGTACATTGGGATCGCTCAGGATGTTGCGAAACTGTTTTCGCACTCCCTCCTTGAGCTTGTGCTTGTTAAAATAAATGCCGTATTCAACCAGTCCACCGGGCTTGATATCCCGATTGAGAATGATGACTTTGTGACCGGCATCGGCCAGCTTTCTGGCGCTGTAGATGCCAGCCGGGCCGGCGCCGATCGTGACGACCAGATGTCCGCTGTTTTTCGATTCACTCATAGAATTAGCAGAAAGTAGAAAGTAAAAAGTAGAAAGTGATAGTGTCGAGTTGCAAGCAGAAAGTGAGTAGAAAAGGCGGAGTCGGATTTGATAGCGACCAGTTGAAAATCAAAAACAGACAGGAAAACGCCTTATTACGTGTAAACTATTTTTAAGATCGCCAAGGCCCAAGCGCCAAGAGGTTTAAACGCCAAGGAGCCAAGACGGCCCAAGAAAAAAAAAGAGTAATGGCATGGGGGGGCCCTTGGCGAAACTTAAAACAGTTTGCTGCTTACCTTTCTACTTTCTACTTTCTACGCTCTACTTTTTAACTTCAACCAGTCTGAAAAGCAATGCTTACAAATCCGAAGTGCGGGATTTGACGAATTCCCCTATTTCGCGGACAACCGTTTTTGCTTCCGGGACGCCGAATCGGGCGAGGGCCGGCCAGACGTGCGGGAGTCCATTCCAGACTCTGAGATCTGTTCTGACACCGCAGGCGCGGGCTCGCTCTGCCAGTCGAATTGAATCATCGCGCAGAACTTCACTATCGCTGACATAGATCAACAATGGCGGCAATCCGGTCAGGTCGCCATAAAGCGGAGAAGCGAGCGGATTGGAAGGTGAGGCTCCACCCAGATAGACTGGCGCCATTCGCCTGACTCCTTCGCCATAGAACATGACGTCGCTTTTGGTGTTCTCGTCGATCGATTTGCCGGTGACGGCCATATCCGTCCATGGAGAAAGGCAGAATGCCCCGGCAGGAAGCGGGATACCCTGGTCTCGCAGGGAGATCAGGGTCGCCATTGTCAGCCCTCCGCCGGCGGAGTCGCCTCCAATGATCAGCTTCTCGGGATTCACATTCTGTTTAAGAAGCCATTTGTACCCGGCGACGGCGTCTTCGACTGCAGCGGGGAATGGGTGTTCGGGCGCCAGCCTGTAATCGATCGAGAAGACTTTGCAGTCGCCCGACTTCGCAAGTCCGAGCGTGATATTCCGGTAGACCTCCGGTGAGAGTGCAACGTAGCCTCCGCCGTGAAGGTAGTAGATAGTTTTTTCGCGGTTCCGCTCCCAGGCGGACCATTCGCCTTTCACTACGCCATTGTTAACTGGAGTGATGATGGCCCCGTGGGGGACGATGCTGAGAAGGAATTTCGGCGGCTCGAGCTTTTTTCGAGTCACTCTGATCATCTTGTGAATGTCCCTTGCAGGTTTTCGTTTGATCAGGACGCGAATAAATAGTGATGCGGTTTTAGCTTGCCAGCTTGTCATAATTTTTCATTTATCATATGAGATCTGAGTACTCAAACCACGGCAACAAAAGAATGATCGAGCCGTGATCAATATGCATTATTTTTCGTCCAGGTTTAAAATTCAAGACTATGCAGGTATTGATCGAATCAGCCATATCCATGAAAGGGCAAAATAACAGCCAGTGAATCGGCGATTATCGCATTGGAATGAGGAAATTATTGTGGCGTTGGAAGCCATCGTAGCCAATCGTCTTCGGTCGATACTGACAGTCATCGGCATCGTCATTGGAATTGCAGTGGTGACGCTGGTGGCGGCGTTGCTTGAAGGGGCGCAGGGGTTCATATCGAATACAGCCTCATCGCTCAAGGGGGGAGTTGTCCAGGTCGAGAAGGCTTCGTTTCAGGATTTCATCGGTGATGGGCAGGCATTTGTCGAGGCCCAGGCAAAAAGGCCGGATATCACGATCGAGGAGCTGGAAATTTTACGCTCCCGTTTGGAAGGGCAATTCGAAGTCGGTGCGGAGGTTTCAGCCGCGCTGCCTGTCCAGCGAGCCAACAAGACCCTCAACGGTGTCGGAATTCGGGGAGTGACCGCGAACGCTGCAACTCTCACCTCGATCAAAATCGAACGCGGAAGGGAACTGACGGATTTCGATGACCGGTATCGCCGATCCGTCTGCATCATCGGGGCGGACGTCGATGAGTATCTGTTTCCGGATCGTGATCCAATCGGACAAATGATCAAGGTCGGAACCGCCGAATACCAGGTGATTGGGGTCGCCGAACCGCTTGGATCGTCATTCGGCGCTTCGCAGGATGCGTTCGTGCAATTGCCGCTCGGGACCTTTGCCAAGGTATTCGGGTCTCGATCCAGATCGGTATCTTTGCTGGTCAGAGCGAAGGATGGATCAGAGATGACAACTGAAGACGTCGAAGACAGGGTTCGCTTCGAGATGCGGTTGATTCGCAAACTCGAGCCGCAGGAAGACGACGATTTCAGTTTTGTCACTTCAAAGAGCGTCGAAGCCTTTGCCGGCAGAATCGCGGGAGTGGTGGCCGTGGTGCTCTATCCGCTGACCGCGATAGGTCTGATTGTCGGAGGCATTGTGGTCATGAACATGATGCTCGCTTCTGTGACCGAGCGGACTCGCGAGATTGGGATCAGGCTGGCGATCGGCGCACGGCGCAGCGATATCCTCGCGCAATTCCTGATCGAATCGACGATGCTCACCCTGGCGGGAGGAGCGATCGGAATAGCCGTTGCCGCGATCCTGGTCTGGACCGCCGCCGGGCTGACCGGGTTTCCTTTGTCGATTCCGATCTGGGCGGTGGCGGCCGCGTTTTTCGTCTCGACGACAGTCGGACTCGTTTTTGGAGTCGTACCCGCACGGCGGGCTTCGAAATTGAATCCGATCGATGCGCTTAGAAAGGAATGACGGATGGATAAGCAGTTGCTCAAGGATACGATCGTCACCGTGGTCGACTCTCTGCGTGCGCACAAGCTGCGATCGGTGCTGACCCTGATCGGTGTGATTATCGGCACCTCGGTCGTCGTCATGGTCGGCGCAGTTCTGACGGGATTGTCCGAGCGGGTTGCACAGATATCCGAAAAGAGCGCCCCGAATGTCGTCTATTTCACCAGGGAGGAGCGAATCGGCCCGTCCTTCAAACAGCCTACTGCCGAAGAGAGGCAGCGTAAGGATCTGACTTATGAAGATGCGCTGGCGATTGCGGAACTGGACACTCCGATGGCCGTCTCTCCGCAGAAGATCAGAGGCAGCTATGGTCCGACTGCAAACAAACCTGTCATGACCTTCGGCGGTCGTGAAGCCATCAATCCGCTCGTCCTCGGTGTCTGGGAGAACTTCCCCGACATCGTCTCGGTCAAGGTCGATCAGGGCAGATTTTTCACTCAGACCGAAAGGGAGAACAGGGTCGAGGTATGCGTGATCGGTTCCGGGATTGCCCGACAATTGTTCGAAGACGATAGCCCGCTTGGTCAGAATGTCAGAATAGACGGGCGCATTTTTCGCGTCGTCGGAGTGCTCGAACAGGCCTCGGGCGAAGGCGTCATCGGAAGCGACGATCTGGATGAACGAATTGTCTATGCACCGTTCGAAACGATCGCCCGGCAATATCCTGAAATAAAGGGGGTGGCGATTGTCGTGCGTGCGCAGGCGGGCAGAATCGACGAGGTGACGGAACAGGCCACCGCCACGCTCCGCATCCGTCGCAATGTGCCGGCGGATGCAGCCAATAATTTCGGCGTCAATCGCGCGGAGGCTGTCTTCGAGATAGTTCAGCAGATCATCCTCGGCCTGGCTGCGATCGTCGTTCCGATCGCCCTGGCCGGTCTGATCGTCGGCGGAGTCGGGGTCATGAACATAATGCTGGTTTCTGTCACCGAACGCGCACCTGAGATAGGCATCCGTCGCGCTATCGGAGCTCGCAAACGCGACGTGCTGACACAGTTTCTGTTCGAAGCGGTCACCCTCACAGGCCTCGGCGGCATCATCGGAATTGCGCTCGGGTTTCTCTTCGCCTATGCCATTCAGTTCATCGTCGATTTTCCGGCGGCAGTGCCTCTCTGGGCGATTGTTGTGGGATTCCTGTCCTCAGCCGCCGTGGGGCTGGTCGCCGGCATGTGGCCCGCCATTCGCGCCGCCAACCTCGATCCTGTCGAAGCCATCCGTGGAGGTTAAATGTGAAGAAGAAACAAACGCCAGGTTTGCCAGCCTGGCGTTGATTCTTCACGGCGTACTGAGCGAGAATGAGTCTGCATTTCGCACCACACGCATTCGCTGTGTGTTCGTCTGTGCCATCAAGCAATCCGGCACGAATCATAAATCCATCAACGAATCACGGAAAGCCACGGAAAGAAAGATAGATACGCATATGACGCAAAAGCGGGATCAGAATAATCAGGCTTGGTTTGCACTGGCTGTGTTGTTCGGCATCAACATGATGAATTTCTTCGATCGTCAGATCGCGGCATCTGTTGCCAAACCGGTGATCGACGAATTTCAGCTGAGTGATGCAGCATTCGGGAACATGGCGATGGCGTTCACATTGATCTATGCCGCCGTTGGAGTGCCGCTTGGGCGATGGGCAGACCGCGGCAATCGAACGCGAATACTGAGCATCGGCGTGGCGGTCTGGAGCTTTTTTACAGCCATCAGTGGATTTGCCTGGAACTACTGGTCGTTGTTCCTGGCGCGCATCGGAGTCGGCGTCGGCGAAGCGAGCTGTTCTCCGGCAGGCAACTCGCTGATCGGCGATCTGTACCCGGCCAGCCAGCGCGCGCGAGCCCTTTCGGTCTTCATGCTCGGGCTTCCGATAGGTATCTTCTTCAGTAATCTGCTCGGGGGGATGATTGCCAAGTCGTTCGGCTGGCGTGCCGCATTCTTTATCGCTGCCGTTCCAGGAATTCTCCTTGCGCTGCTGGCAATGAAGATCAAGGAGCCGGTCCGCGGAGCGACAGAAGAGTTTCAGCTTTCCACACACGCCCGCGAAGGATCCCCTTACTGGCGAGTCCTGAGCATCCCGACCATGTGGTGGATCATCCTTTCGGGCGCTCTGCACAATTTTAATGCCTATGCGGTCAACTCCTTCCTCCCGCTGTATATGGGCAGATATCACGGCCTGGATGTCCAGCAATCGAACTTCATCGCCGCGGTTGTGCTTGGAGCGGTCGGAATCGTCGGTCTGCTTGGAGGAGGCGTGGCGGCAGACTGGGCCCGTAAGCGCAGCTCGAATGGACGGCTGCTGATTTCGGCCCTTTCATTATTAATTTCCACGCCGTGTGTCTATCTTGCGCTCAATCAGAAGAAAGGATCACTGGTCAGCTTCATGCTGCTCATGGGCGTCGGCTGGATGCTGATCTATGTCTATTACGTGACGGTCTATCCGGCGATTCAGGATGTGGTCGAGCCCGGCTTGCGAGGAACGGCGATGGCGTTGTACTTTTTTGCCATGTATGTCCTGGGTGGATCTTTCGGAACATCGATTCTCGGTTATCTGAGTGATTATTTTGCCAAACAAGCGATGGCTGAAGCAGGTGCGACCGCGATGGCGGAAGGGTTCAGGGCGGCAGGGTTGCACAGTGCATTTTATGTGGTCCCGGTTGTTTCGCTGATCCTTGCGCTGGTGCTCTTTGCTGCCGCGCGCACCGTATCGAAGGATATGGAGAAGCTGCAGGCGTGGATGCGCCAGGTCGCGGCTAAATAAAGTGTTCGGAGGTACTGTTTATGCGAAGGTATATTTTTCCGTTGATCCTTCTATTCCTGGTCTGTTCGTCCGTTAAGGCGCAGGACAGGATTCTGACCATTGACGATGTTGTCGATCCCGCGGCTCGACTCAAATTCAACGGCATACCACTGACTCGAGTCACCTGGCTCGATCAGGATCATTACCTGGCCGGCAATCTTAAAGTCGACGCGAAGACTGGAAAGTCCGTGCCTTTTTATGATGCGGCGAAGATGCAGGCGGCTCTTGAAAAACTGCCGGCAATGACCGCTGAAGATGCGAAACGATTATCGACCGGCGAGCTTCAGATGAATTCATTGCGCACGGCGGCCCTCATCAATTTCGCCAATGACCTGATCTACTACCGTTTCGGCAGTGACGAGGCGATTCGACTGACGAACACAGCCGAGCCCGAAGTCGGCGAAGAGTTCAGTCCCGATGGACGCATGGTCAGCTTCGTCCGCGATTACAATATTCACATCGTCGATATCGCGACTCAGAAGGAACGCTCTCTGACGAGCGACGGCAATGCGAAGCTCTTCAACGGCCGGCTGGACTGGGTCTATCAGGAAGAGTTGTACGGGCGTGGCAATTTTCAGGGTTACTGGTGGAGCCCTGATTCGAAACGCATCGTCTACCTTCAACTTGATGAATCTCAGGTCAGGGATTTCACCGTCGTCGATCACATTTCAAACCAGCAGGACCTGGAAGTCTACGCTTATCCGAAAGCTGGGATGCCCAATCCTTCAGTTCGGCTGGGCGTGGTGGATGCCATCGGTGGCGAGACGCGCTGGGTCGATCTTTTCAAGTACCAGGGATTCCAGCCATTGATAGTGCGTGTCGGCTGGACGCCCGATGGGAAAAAAGTGGTCTTCGCCCTGACAGACAGAGAGCAGACCTGGCTGGATCTGAATCTGGCGGACACATCGACCGGGAAAGTCACGACCGGATTCCGCGAGACTTCGAAGGCATGGATAGGAGCCGACGGAACGGTTCTGCCCTACTGGTTGAAAGACGGAACATTTCTCTGGCAGAGCGAACGCAACGGCTGGCAGCATATCTATCATTACGACGCTAATTTCAAGCTCATCAGAGCTGTGACCTCTGGAAGGTGGGAAGTTCAAAATCTGCACGGAGTGGACGAATCGAAGGGGCTGGTCTATTTCTCCGGCACTGAACGCAGCCCTATCGGGCTCGATTCATATGGCATCAAACTGGATGGGACAGGGCTTTTCCGCCTGACTGAGACGCCAGGCACTCACACTGTCAGTTTCGATCCGACATATAATCATTTCGTGGATTACTTTAATGATGCCTGGACTCCAGTGCAGACCAGACTGTACAGCTCTGATGGAAAACTCGTCCGCGCCATCGATGAAAATAGAGTCGAGCCGTGGAAAGAATACAGGATGAGCCGGCCGGAGTACCTGACCGTCAAAACTCGCGACGGTTTCGAGATGGAAGCGATGATCATCAAACCCACGGGTTTTGATCCGAATAAGAAGTACCCGGTCTTTATTCACACTTATGCCGGTCCACATGCTCCCCAGGTTCGAAACGCATGGAACAGCGGAATGGGCAACGTCTGGCATCAGCTGCTGGCTCAAAAGGGATATATTGTCTGGATCTGCGACAATCGTTCAGCCAGCGGCAAGGGACTTGAATCGACCTGGACGATTTATAAGAACATGGGCGAGCCGGAACTGCGTGATATCGAGGATGGAGTGAGCTATCTGAAGTCGTTGCCATACGTCGATGGTTCCCGTATCGGCATCAACGGGTGGAGCTATGGCGGCTATATGACCGCCTTTGCGCTGACCCATTCGAAGAGCTTCAAAATCGGCATCTCAGGCGCTCCGGTGACCGACTGGCATCTTTATGACACGATCTATACCGAACGCTTTATGGGCACGCCGCAGAACAATCCCGATGGCTACGAGCGAAGCTCTGTCATCAAATCCGCCAAAAACCTGTCGGGCAAACTGCTCCTGATTCACGGAACGATCGACGACAACGTGCATATGCAGAATTCGATACAGTTCATCTATGAGCTGCAGAAAGCCGGAAAGCCTTTCGACCTGATGGTCTACCCTAAATCACGACATGGCGTGCGCGATCCACGCCAGGTCAGGCATATGCGAGAATTGATGCTAAAGTTTATAATGGAGAATCTGTGAGCACACCGATGTAGCTTTTGAATCGCACAAGCTGCAAAGGGGCAAAGAATTAATCGCAAAGGCCGCAAAGGGGGCAAAGATTTTCTGGTGATATGAATATCCGGATTATTGCCCACTGGATATACTTCGAACACTGATCTTCCCTGTATATCTTTGCCCCTTTGCGACCTTTGCGATTGAATTTTTCCGGACTTAAATGCCAGAAAATTTAGTTTACAAAGTAATGAGTTTAAGGATCTTTGCGAGAGGTAAGTAACATGGCTATCAACAAATTAAACCGGCGAACAGTTATGACATACTGTTTAAGCCTGCTTGTGGCCGGAGCAATATTTCATATTTTTTCAAGTCAGGGACTGGCGGCAGGATTTGTTCAGGGACAGGTTGAGCGATATGAGTTTCGCGGTGTGGTCGTCTCGGTCGACAAGTCGAAAAATCGGGCCACAATCAAGCACGAAGCGGTCAAGGGATACATGGAGGCGATGACCATGCCTTTCCTGATCAAGGATCAGAAGGCGATGGATGATCTGAGGGCTGAAGATCAGATCGTCGCCACGCTTGTTGTGACGGCCGAAGGTGCGAGCTGGCTGGAAAATATCAAATTCACTTTTCGAGGGCCGGTCGAACCGGATGCAGCTGGCGCGAAGAAGGATGAAGAAGGCGCGGACAAACCTTATTGGCTGATGGGCAGCCCCGGCAACAAGAGAGTTGCGCCTCAGGTGGTTTCGAACTTTGACGATCCGGCAGGGCAGTATACGTGTTCGATGCACCTCAACATTCGGTCCAATACTCCCGGCAAGTGCCCTCGCTGCGGGATGGATCTGATTTCTGTCGAACCACTTATTCCAGAGGAATTCAACATCGAGTTCGATGTTATGCCGAAGACTCCCGTTCCGAATCAAAAGGTGAGGCTGCACCTGAGCGTCCTGAATCCGAGGAACGGAGTTCTTGTCAAACAGTTTGCTATGATGCACGACAAGCTCTTTCACCTTTTCCTGGTCAGCCAGGATCTGAGTGATTTTCAGCATATTCATCCGCAACAGATCGAGGATGGGAGCTTCGTGATTGAAACCGTCCTCAAGCGCCCCGGTTTGTACAAGGTCTTTGCCGATTTCTATCCGCTCGAAGGGGCGCCTCAGATGTTGCAGCTGCACCTTGCAACATCCGGTTGGGAGGGTGATGTTCTGGCGGAACAGGCGAAACTCACGCCCGACACTAATATGATCAAAACAGTGGCCGGACTGCATGTGACTCCCGAAAATGCCGACAAACTCGGAGTTGAGTTTGCGGCGATCGAGGCCAGACCGGCCGGAGATTTGAAAATTGAACTCACGCTCGATCCCGCTCCGCTTATTTCAGGCAAAACGAGTACTCTCAAATATAGATTGACGGATGCCAAAACCGGGCAACCCGTCAATGATCTGATCCCTTACCTGAGTGCGTGGGGTCACATGCTGATCCTCAGCGAGGATCAATCCCAGCCCGTGCATGCCCATCCTGAAGAGCAGATCGATCTGGAAAAACCGGCTGCCGGTCAAAGAGGCGGGCCGGACCTGAGTTTCGATGCTTTTTTCCCATTTCCCGGGAATTATCGTGTCTGGGCGCAGTTTCTGCGGGGCCGTCAGGTCTACACCGTGGCATATGATGTCAAAGTAGAGCGCCTGTAAGCCAACAAGCAAAATCCTGGGAGCGCAGGCTTCCAGCCTGCATTTTGTATCTATTAACGGAAATCATGCAGGCTGGAAGCCTGCGCTCCCAGGGGCCTGTCTTTCTTGTTTTGTGAAAAAATTCCTGAACCACGTGAGTAACAAATGATCAGACTGGAGAAGGTATCGCGAGATTATGGCGAGAACAAAGTGGTGCATGCACTGGATCACGTTGATTTCGAGGTGAGTCGTGGCGAGCGTGTAGCCGTCATGGGACCGTCGGGTTCCGGGAAGTCGACAATACTCAATCTGGTCTGCGGCCTGGATGATCCGACTGCCGGAAAGGTGATTGTTGACGGAGTTAATCTGGCAGCGCTTGATGACGATGCGCGAACCCGGTTGCGACGTGAAAAGATCGGGATGATCTTTCAAACGTTCAATTTGCTGCCGACTATGAGCGCGATCGAGAACGTGTCCCTCCCTTTGAGACTTAATGGATTATCGAAGAAAGAGGCCGAGCTTCGCGCGGGTGCGATGCTTGAGAGAGTGCGGCTCGGTTCAAGGCTTGACCATCGACCGGATGAGGTGTCTGGTGGTGAGCGGCAGCGCATCGCCATCGCCCGCGCGCTGATCTTCTCTCCGCCGGTTCTGCTGGCCGACGAACCGACGGGGAATCTGGATTCATCGACCGGCGAAGAGATACTGGCTCTGCTTGACGACCTTCACCGCGAACTGAATACGACCATGCTCATGGTCACGCACAATGAGGAGGCCGCGGCTCACTGCGACCGCATTCTCAGGTTGCGCGATGGCCGCGTTGTCGGTTTGACGGGGGCGGCACTGCCTGCAGGGGAAGGTCGCTGATGCTGTCGATGCTGCCGATACTTGTTGAAATCACGTGGAAGCAGTGGCGCCGGCACCGGCTCAGGACGCTGCTTACACTGCTCGGGATCGCGCTCGGAGTGAGCGTTCTTTTTGCTGTTCGCACTGCCAATCTGACGCTCCTCGCTTCGCTCAATGTGACGATCGAGAAGCTCGCCGGCAAGGCAACACTCCAGATCGTCGGAAACGAAGGCGGCTTTCCCGAATCTGTCTGGGAAACTGTCAAGGATACCCCGGGAGTTTACGTCGCTCAGCCTGTGATTGAAGTCCTCGGCAGCACCGCATACGAGGACGGTGGCAATTTGATGATCGTTGGCGTCGATATGCTCGGCGATCGCGAATTGCGCGAATATCAGTTCGATGAAGAGGGCAGCGAGATCGCTGATCCTCTGATCGCTCTTGCCCAGCCGGATTCCATTCTCATCTCCCGGACTTTCGCGGAGAGACACCAACTCAAGGACGGTGACAAACTTCCTCTTTACACGGCTCATGGAAAGAAGGACTTCATTGTCCGCGGTATCTTCAAGCCGGCGGGGATCGGCGAGGTTTTCGACGGACAGATCGCCGTCATGGATGTCTTCAATGCGCAGTTCATTTTCGGACGAGGCAGAAACATCGATCGCATCGATCTGATGAATGACAAGGAAGTCACTGTCGATGAGCTGCAGAAGAGGCTGCGTGAGCGGCTGCCCGCAGGGCTTGATGTGACGCGCCCGGCAGCGCGCGGGCAGGGAATCGAGAATGCCATCTCAGCCATGAGCATCGGTATGACGGTGGCCAGTTTCATCGCCCTGCTGGTCGGAGTCTTCATCATCTTCAATACTTTCAGCATATCGGTCAACCAGCGCTGGAAGGAGATCGGAATCCTGCGTGCTCTTGGCGTCGAACGCGGTAAAGTTCAAGGGATGTTTCTGCTCGAAGCCATGTTGATGGGCGTGGTCGGCAGTCTGATCGGCGTGGCGCTTGGTTATATACTGGCCATCGGAGCCGAACGCGTCATGAGCGAGATCGCCGCCAAGGTCTTCAGCTATGTCGCTACTCAGCAGCCTCCGGTTTTCAGATTCGATTATGCGCTGACGTCATTCGTTATCGGTGTTGCTGCGTCCGTTGTCGGTGCTGTATTTCCTGCTCTCGCTGCATCACGACTCAATCCGATTCTCGCCCTGCACAATATCGAGACCAGGCAGCGCGAAAACGTCCTCGGAAAAGGGCGAATCGTCGCAGGCGTGCTGCTGGTTATGCTGGGCCTCGGGTTGATCAGGTTTGGCCCAATGCGGGTTGGAATCAATTTTCAGTTCAGCTATGCGCTGCTCATGTTGCTGGGACTGATCATTCTGCTGCCCAAATTGTCAGAACTGACTGCCCGGGTGCTTCGTCCGGTCATGGATCGACTGTTCGGTTCAGTCGGAGTGATCGCCGTCGATACGATGATCCAGGCGCCGCGCAGGACCTCCGCCACCGTCGGAGCTCTCATGATTGGTCTCATGTTCGTCTTTTCAATGGGAGCATACGTGCGCAGTTATCAGCAGACCGTGTCACGCTGGATGGATCGGATGATCAACTCCGATCTGCTTATCTCGACATCTGAAATGGCGCGTTCAAGAACCTATCATTTCAGTCCTGAACTGAGCGGCAGGATTGCGACACTTCCAGGAGTCATAAGTCTTGAAAACGCGCGAATTCTGTTCGTTCCCTATGCCGGCGATTCGATCGGGCTGGTTTCGCTCGAAATGGAAGGTTGGTTCGCACGCGTCAATGATGTGGTCGAAGATGCTGACGCCGGTGTAGCTCGCGAAAAGATGATCGCCGGAGATGGGATCCTGGCCTCTCGAAATTTCGCATCGAGATACGGTCTCAAAGTCGGAGATTCGATCAGGCTTGAGACTCCGACAGAGCCCTTCGAGCGGCCGATCGTCGGGCTCCTGGAAGATTACACCTCGGAAAAGGGATCTATCTTTATGGATCGCGCGCTCTATATAAAATTCTGGAACGATAACGCGGTCGACATGATCGAAGTCAATCTCAAGCCGGGCGTCGATGCCGGCACGGTCAAAAGAGAGATCGAGCGGCTGGTCAAGGGCGAGCATCGCGCTTTCGTCTATACCAATTCGGAATACAAGCGCTGGGTCATGAATCTGATCGACGGATTTTTCGTTCTCAACTATATGCAGATGGCCATCGCGATCATCATCGCATCGCTCGGCATCATCAACTGCCTGCTCATTTCGGTTTCTGAAAGAAAGCGTGAACTGGGCGTTCTGCGCGCTATCGGCGGGCTGCGCAGTCAGATCGGCAGGATGATTATGCTCGAAGCCGCCTGCATCGCAATCGTCGGCCTGGTCGTCGGCGCTCTGGCCGGAATTCTGAATACATATTTCATGGTTCGAACGGCGGCAACGATGATCGGCGGATTTATCATTCCATTCAGATTTCCATTCGAAATGGTGCTGATTGTACTGCCGGTGGTTCTGGTCATCTCGCTGGCCGCGGCGTGGTGGCCGGCTCGCAAGGCTGTCAGGATGCCCGTGATCGAGGCCATCGGATACGAATAGATCACCCGGGATGCAGGTATATCAATGACTATCAGGAAATCCATCTTACTGCTGCTTTTTTATCTGCCCTTGTCAGTGTTGATAATTGCTTCATCCGCCCCCGATGCGCGAAAGATAATGGAATTGGTCTATCAGCAGGATACGAGCAAAGATGCCACATGGCGGGCGGTCATGGATGTCATGGACAAGAAGGGAAATGTCCGTTCCAAGAAGTTCGTTTTTCGAAAGATCGGCTCGCTCGGAAACAGCAAGACGATCATCCGGTTCACGGATCCGGCAGAGGTGCGCGGCGTCGGACTGCTTTCGATCAATGAAGGCGGGACTGCGGACCGGCAGTGGATGTATACTCCGGCGATTCAGCGAATTCGTCGCATCGCAGCTCAGGAACGCCGTCAGAAATTTCTCGGCACCGACTTCACCAACGAGGATATGGCTGAGCGTGTTCTTGACGATTATACATACAAACTATTGAGCGAAGGTGAAATCGTCGACGGTCGAAAGACGTATAAGATCGAAGGGCGACCGGTCTCGGCAGATAAATCCCAGTATGCATATGTCTATCTCTGGGTCCCGCACGACACACCATACACAGTGCTGGCCGAAATGTATGACAAGGAAGGACAGCGGCGGCGCATACTCAAAGCCACGCAGCTCGAAAGGATTTCAGGTATCTGGATTGCACGGCGACTCGAGATGAGCACTCCTCCCGATCAGACGAAGACGACGCTTGTCATCGGAGAAGTTAAATTCAACTCGGGTCTGAAGTCAGATGCATTCAACCGCGAGGCTCTCGAACGCCCTGACAATTTTTAAGCCATCAGCTTATCGACGACCAGGCCGTGAACGTCTGTCAATCTGAAATCGCGTCCCTGGAAGCGATAGGTCAGTTTTTCGTGATCGAAACCAAGCAGGTGCATAATCGTCGCATGAAGATCGTGGACGTGGACGCGGTCGCTGACGACGTTGAAGCCAAGCTCATCGGTCTCGCCCATCACCAGGCCGGGTTTTATCCCACCGCCTGCCAGCCACATCGTGAAGGCATTCGGATGGTGATCCCGTCCGTCGCTGCCACCCTGAACCATTGGCGTGCGGCCGAACTCTCCGCCCCAGATTACGAGCGTATCCTTGAGCATCCCGCGCTGCTTGAGATCCCTGACCAGGGCGGCGCATGCCTGATCTGTCTCCTGGCAGTTCAGTTTCAGATCCCTGACCAGGTTGCCATGCTGGTCCCAGACCTCATGATGGATTTGAACGAACCGGACGCCTCGCTCGACCAGCCGGCGCGCCATGAGCACTGTGTTGGCGAATGAGGGTTTTCCAGGCTCAGCTCCGTATAATTCGAGAATGTGTTTCGGCTCATTCGAGATGTCGATCAGTTCGGGCGCGCTCTTCTGCATCTTGAAAGCCATTTCGAAAGAATTGATTCTGGTCGAGATTTCCGGATCTCCGACGGTGTCAAGACGCATTCGATTGAGCTTGCTGATAGTATCCAGCGAATCGCGCTGCAGTGTCTCATCGACTCCACGAGGATTCGACAGATAGAGAACCGGATCGCCGACGTTTCTGAATTGAACGCCCTGGTAGACAGTCGGCAAAAAACCGCTGCCCCAGCCGCTGTTTCCGTTGCTTGGCCCCTTGCGGCCCGTGCTGAAGACTACGAATGCCGGCAGGTCTTCGGCCTCGCTGCCAAGACCGTACGTCGCCCACGAACCGATGCTCGGCCGGCCGAAGATCATCGATCCGGTGTGCATCATCAACTGCGCGGGAGCGTGATTGAAGGCATCGGTGACCATCGATTTGACGATGGCAATGTCATCGACGATGGCTGATGTGTGCGGCAGCAGTTCTGAAATCTCAACGCCGCTTTGGCCGTACCTTGCGAACTTGAATTTCGGTCCGAGCAGCTTCGAGTTGGGATTGATAAACGCGGCGCGATAACCCTTTAACAGCTCAGGCGGAGGCAGCGTCCCGTCGAACTTCGCCAGTTGAGGCTTGTTGTCGAACATCTCGAGATGGCTCGGAGCACCGCCCATAAACAGGAAGATGACATTTTTAGCCTTCGGCGCGAAGTGCGGCTTTTTAGGGGCCAATGGATTTTCCTGTGTCGCTCCATACCCTGAAGAGCTGAGCAGGTGGTTGAGCGCCAGGGCTCCCATTCCGACACCGCATTGTTCGATGAACCAGCGTCGTGAGAGAGCGTCCGAGCCAGTGGGAATTGAGTTCTTCATTCTTTTCATGAGCTTATTCCTTGGTGATCGTTTCATCCAGGTTGAGCAACACACGCGAAACGACGGTCCATGCGGCGACATCTTCCATTCGTGATCCCTTCGGCAGAGCGAAAGGTTTATCCGGATCGCTTGTCGCCAGATTCCAGGGATTCAGCTCACCATTTACGAACCGCCCGCGCTGCCGATTGAGCAGGCTCAATAATTCAATTTGTTCGGCCTGGCTGGGCAGTCGCGAAAGTACCCTGCGGAAAGCGAAGCTCAGTCGATTTGCGTCGTTCGGGCCACCCTCCTTCAGCGTTTTGAGTGCCAGGGCCCGGGCAGATTCGACAAAGAGCGTTTCGTTGAGAGTCATGAGAGCCTGCAATGGGGTGTTCGACCTGGCGCGTCGCACACAGGAGATGTCACCGTTCGGCGCATCGAAGGTCTGAAGCATGGGGTATGGAACGGAACGATAACGGAAGGTATAGATTGCCCGCCGATATCGGTTATCGCCTTTTTCCTCATCCCATACCTTGGGGCCGTAACTTGCCGGAGGCTGGTAGAGGAAATCCGGTGACGGCGGGAAAACGCTTGGGCCACCGATCCTGGGGTTGAGCAATCCACTTGCCGCCAGCGCTATATCCCGCACGATCTCGCCCTCGACCCTGAATCGCGGACCGCGTGCGAGCAGGCGATTATATGGATCTTTAGAGAATTTATCCGGCGTCAGTTTTGACGATTGCCTGTATGTCGACGACGTGACGATCAGCCTGTGAATATGTTTAAGGCTCCAGCCGCGTTCCATCAGTTCTACCGCCAACCAGTCGAGCAGTTCGGGGTGTGATGGTTTATCGCTCTGCCTTCCCAGATCTTCGGATGTTGCAACGATACCGGTGCCGAAATAGGACTGCCAGATGCGGTTGACCATCGACCGCGCCGTAGTCGGGGATTTCCTGTCTACCAGCCAGCGCGCGAAGGCCAGTCGATCAGGCCTGGCGCCAGCCGGCAACTGGTGAAGAAATTCCGGCACGCCGGGCTCGACAGTCTTGTCCGGTCGCAGAAAGTCGCCGCGCTTGAGAAGGTGCGTCTCTCGCATATGACCCCGCTCGTTCAGCACCAGCTGCGATGAGCCTTCCGGGTGCTGCTTCCAGAGTTCAGCGATCCTGTCGTTTTCGGTCTTCCACTCCGGAACTGTCGTCCTCCAGTAACTGAAGAGGGTTCGTACCTGGGCTTCAGTTCTTCTCTCGCGTGGAGTATCGAGGATCTCGCGAACTCCGGCAGGCAGTGGGTCCGCCGACGGATCGTTCGCGGTTGTGACCGAGACCCGGATGCGTCCGAGGTTGTTGTTCTGGTTGTCGTCACTGTTCCACCCGCCGTGATTCTGTTTTATCAGGAAATGAACGATGCTTCCGCCGTCGTGAGAAAACGGCTGTTCAGCAGTGAAGACGGCTTTTCTAGGGACGTTGCGCAACCCCGCGCCGGCGTCGATGCCCCACGCCGTCTCATCCTTGCCGTCGATGGCGAACTCCACGGGGCCTGTGATTCTTTTTCGCTTGCTCTTATCGTCGAATATCGATTCAAGATCTCTGACCGGTTGATTGAAATCGGCTGTTGCGCGCCTGAATTTGATCTTCGTCAGTTTCTTTGGATCGCTTTTCGGGGCAACTTCGACATCGAATTCCGTCAGTGCCCCCGTGCCGAGGATCGACCGGCCAGGACCTCCAAGCGGCAGGTTGGGATCGTTGAGCAGTTCAAGCCGGAAGCCTGTGATCTGCTTCAGGTCTGTCTCCCATTCCAGCCGGACGGTGTGCTTGGTCGGCGCATATCCCTGAGCAAGGAATGAGCCGTCGTCCATTGGCAGGTATCGCTGTCCACCTGTTGAAATGTCGTTCACAGTCGGGCGGGCCACAGTCCAGTTCGGCTGATCTTTTTTGACTTTCTCTTCCCACTCTGTCATGCGATCGAGCCAGGCTGGCATGCGCTCCTTCATCATCGCTTCGATCTCGCGAACCTCAGAGAAGATGTTGGCCCGCTTCATCTGCTCGGCCGGTGTATAAGTTGCGATGTTGGATTCGTGGGAATTGTTCAGAAAAGCGAATATTCGGTAGTACTCTTCCTGTTTAAGAGGGTCGAACTTGTGGTTGTGGCACTGCGCGCACTGAATCGTGATTCCGAGGACGCTCTTGCCGATTGCATCCATCCGATCGAACATCGCCTCCATTCTGAATTGTTCCGGATCGATTCCCCCCTCTTCATTGATCATCGAATTGCGCAGGAAGCCGGTTGCGACCAGTTGATCCTGCGTGGCGTTCGGCAGCAGGTCTCCGGCTACCTGTTCGATGATAAACTGATCGTACGGTTTATCCTGATTGAGTGCGTTGATCACCCAGTCGCGATAGAACCAGACCCAGCGCAGTTTATCCTTTTCATAACCATCGGAATCGGCGTATCGCGTGGCGTCCAGCCAGTGGCGGCCCCATCTTTCACCGTAATGCGGGGAAGCAAGTAACCGATCAACCTGTTTTTCGTATGCCCGCGGATCGCTGTCCTTTATGAATGAGTCGAGCTCATCGGATGTGGGAGGCAATCCTGTCAAGTCCAGGCTCAGCCGTCGTAAAATGGTTGCTCGATTTGCCTCCGGCGAGGGTGACAGACCTTCCTGCTCCAGCCTCGCCAGAACGAAATTGTCTACAGGATTGTTGATCCACGCTGAGTTCTTTATCCCGGGCAGACGGGGACTTTCCGGCGCGATGAATGCCCAGTGTTGCTCAACCGGCCTGGAACTCGCCGCCTTATCGGGCCACTGAGCCCCCTCGTCGATCCATCGTTTGATGATATCGATCTTGTCCGCCGAGAGCGCTTCTCCTCCCATCGGCATTCTGGCGGCATCGCCGATGCCGGCGATGCGCTGGTAGAGTGAACTGTCCGAGGCCTTCCCGGGCGTGACAACCTTGCCGATTACAGCCGATTTGTCATCGAGTCTGAGCCCGGCCATCTGCCTCTTCGCTCCATGGCAGCCGGAGCAACTGGTTTTGAAAATCGGCTCGATGTCGCGCGTGAAATCGACTTTTTCGTTTTGAAACCGCGCTTCCACCAGACTCCTCATCGTGAGTGGATATGCGCCCATAAATAGAAACAGAACGACGATGACTAACGAGATCTTCCTTTGTTCCATGACGACCCGTTCGTTGTGACTGTGTGCGGCAGTCCGGTTTCGATATGCCCTGTTCTTTCAATTCAGTAATGAAAGAGGAATGATGTTTACGACGGGTTGTAGCTTACATTCTGAAGTTGAGTGTTGACAAGGCATGGAACGCCGATGGAGCGCCGACCTCAAATACGCGGCATGCCGACAGGAGGTCGGCGTTCCCTCGGTGCTCCCTCGACGCTGAGATTGACGCGGATCGTCGTATGATAATAAAGTTCACAGACCAACAACCGGACAGAGCCGGTAGATTTTCGATTCACCTGATCAAAATTTCGACGGAAAAACTATGACGAAAGACGACAGTTGGAAAAGGTCTCTCAGGGTTGCAGTGATAATGCTGGTCATGGGCGGGCTTTTTGTTTTAGCGGGAACAGGCTTTCGTAATTCGCAAGCCGCACAACAAGACCCTCAACCATCCGAGCTCTTCAAGCAGAAAGTTTCAGGGATATTCGAGACTAACTGCCTGATGTGCCATGGTGCAAGGGTTCAGCGATCCGGCCTCGACTTGCGAACTGAAGAAGCAATTCTGAAAGGCGGAGTGCGCGGCCCAGCGGTCATTCCCGGAAAACCGGACCAGAGCCTGCTTTACAAGTTGATCAAACACCAGGCGGAGCCGGAAATGCCGATGGGCATGGATAAACTCAGCGAGACTGATGCCGTAGTCATCAGGAAGTGGATCGAGGCTCTTCCCGCTGTGGGGATGACAATAGCTGCCGAGACGACGACCCCGGTTCGTCAGCCCGGTCACTCGATAACAGATCAGGACAGGAGTTTCTGGTCTTTCGTCAAACCGGTCACTCAGGCGATTCCAAAGGTCAATGACAGGAAATGGGTCAGGAACGAGATCGACAGTTTCATATTGAGCAGGCTTGAAGAGAACGGATTACAGCCTGCTCCTGAGGCAGATCCGCGAACGCTGCTGCGAAGAGTCTATTTCGACCTGACCGGGTTGCCTCCATCGCCGTCTGAAATGGGCGAGTTTTTGAGCAATCCATCCGATGAAGCCTACCGGCAGGTTGTTGAGAAACTGCTGGCAAGTCCTCGATACGGCGAGCGATGGGGACGTCACTGGCTTGATCTGGCCAGATATGCCGACAGTGGGGGCTACGAATTTGACGTCGATCGCCCGAACGCATGGCGCTACCGTGATTATGTCATTCGGTCATTCAATGAAGATAAACCATACGATTGGTTCATCCGCGAACAGCTTGCCAATGATCAATATAATCCAGGGGACGCCGAAGCCTTGATCGCCACGGGTTTTTGCCGGAACGGGCCGACGGTCGATAACGCGGATAATGAAGAGACCAGGATGGATGAACTCGACGATATGGTCGCGACGACATCTTCGGTCTTCCTCGGCCTGACGGTTGGATGCGCGCGTTGCCACGATCACAAGTACGATCCGATTCCGCAACGCGATTATTACCGCATGCAGGCGGTCTTCTTTCCGTTTGAAAAAGCCGACCGCGTGCTGGCCTCGAAAGATGAGGTCGATGCCTTCAAAGCGAAACAGAAAGAGATCGATGCTCTGATCAGACCATACAGAACAAAGATCGCAGCCATCGAAAAACCTGTTCGCGAACGGTTGCTGGCTGAAAAGGTCGACTTTCATCTGAAGCTCGCGCAATCCACGGGTTCTCTTGAAGGAAGAAGCGTCGAGGAGTTTCGCGAGGAGACTGCAAAACGCTTTGCGAAAGACGTAAATTTGCAGGCCGAGGAGATTGAAGCTCTGCTTTCGCCGGAAGATCTGCGGGCTCGAAAAGAGATTCAAAAAGAGATCGAGCGGATCAATGCGACCCGTTCGGCAGCGCTCCCGGCAGTTATGGGAATAACCGACAAAGCTCAACCGGGCCAGGCTCATCTGCTGGTACGTGGAAACTGGCGCCAGAAGGGTGACGCTGTCGGTCCGGGATACCCCGCTCTGTTCTCGAACGGAGCAGACCTCGATCCAGTCAACAGGCGCCGTCAACTGGCTGAATGGATCGTCAACCCGGACAATCCTCTGACGGCTCGTGTCGCTGTCAATCGCATCTGGCAGTATCATTTCGGCAAGGGGCTTGTGCGGACGCCGAGCGATTTCGGCGCGACCGGAGACAGGCCGAGCCATCCCGAACTGCTTAACTGGCTGGCTGTTGAATTCGTCCGTCGTGGCTGGAGCTGGAAGCAGATGCATCGCCTCATTCTGTTTTCGAATTCATACCGGCAATCCGGGGCCTTCAACAAAGCGGCTTCAGCTAAAGACCCTGAGAACAAACTGGTCTGGCGCTTCAGCCCGCGCCGTCTCGAAGCTGAAAGCATTCGCGATACGATCCTTGCCGTGAGCGGCAAGCTGAACCTTCAAATGTTCGGGCCGGGCATTTACCCGCGAATCGATCCGGATGTGGTCAATACCGGATCACGTCCCCGATGGCCGCTCGACGCAAAGGAAGGCCCCGATGTCTGGCGGCGCAGCATTTACATCTTCGTCAAGCGCTCAGTGCTGGTGCCGCTGATCGAAGTCTATGATTGTCCAGTAACAACTGTCTCGGCGCCTTCGCGTCCTGTCTCGACCGTTTCGCCCCAGGCGCTTGCGCTCATGAATAATGAATTCGTCCTTGAACAGGCTGGCTATTTCGCCGAACGCGTCGTTGCCGAAGCAGGCGCCAATCGGGATCGACAGGTCGAGACTGCCTGGCGATTGGCATTCGGAAGAAGGCCGGGTGCTCGTGAAATGATATGGTCGAAGAGCTTTCTGCAGTCGCAAATCGATGGTTACGTTAAACGCAACGATGCTCATGCTCGTAGATCGGCGCTCCGCGATTTCTGTCACGCGCTCTTCAATGCAAATGAGTTCATCTATGTGGATTGAGAAGGAGAAACTGAATGTCTGAAACCGCGGAAGTGGTCATCATCGGCGGCGGAATAGTCGGTTCCAGCGTGGCATATAACCTTGCCAGGCAGGGCTGCACTGATGTTGTGATCATCGAGCGTGAAGAGAAACAGGGGCTTGGATCGACCAGCAAGAGCATGGGTGGGGTTCGCGCTCAATTTGCTACTCCAATCAATATTCAGATGTCGATCTATTCAATCGATTTCTTCTCGCGTTTTGAGGAAGAGACCGGCCACACCGCCGATTATCGCGCTCACGGTTATCTGTTCGCGGCCACGACTGATGCTCATCTGAATTACCTGCGAGAAAATCAGGAGAAGCAGCGTGCATTCGGTCTCGACAATGCTGTCATGGTTACTCGCGATGAGATCGTCGAGATGATTCCACAACTCATGGCCGATGACATAATTGGTGGGAGCTATTGTCCGACTGACGGATTCGTCGACCCCAACAGTGTACTGACTGGTTTTTCAAGATCCGCACGAGAGCGCGGCGTCAGGCTGCAACTGGATACTGAAGTCACAGGACTATCAGTCGAAGACGGTGCAATCAGGGGTGTCAAAACAAACAAGGGCGAGATTGCGGCTAACAAGGTCGTCAATGCCGCAGGGCCGTGGGCGGCCGGATTGGCTGGGATGGCCGGCGCCCGACTACCTGTCACGCCACTCCGTCGCCAGATAGTCAAGACCCAGCGCTGCGACTTCCTTCCGGCGAAATTCCCGATGCTGATCGATATGTCGACGGGGTTTCATTTCCGCCGCGAAGGCGATGCGATTTTGATGGCCTGGCCGGATGATGAAGAAACGCCTGGTTTCAAAACGGCCTTCACACCGGAATTCATCGAAAAGATACTGATACATGCCGTCAATCGCGTTCCTCAATTCGCCGACCTGGGAGTCAATCCTCATCAATGCTGGGCTGGAATGTATGAGGTCTCACCTGATCACCACGCCATCATCGGGCAGGACCCTGGCGTCCGCGGTCTGTTCTATGCCAACGGATTCAGCGGCCATGGTGTCATGCATTCGCCGGCTTCCGGACGGATTGTGGCCGATCTCATCCTGCACGGAAGATGCGATGTGCTTGACGCAACTCCACTCGGCGTCGAGCGATTTGCAGAAGGCCGGCTGCTCGAAGAGACCGCAGTTCTTTAATTCAAGAATTGACGTTTGCAGTCACTGATTTTGGGGCGTATCTTATTAATAGTCGGAAGTACTTATTAACCTCAAAATATGTGAGGACAGTCATGAAAAAGATCTATCAAATTACAGGAGTGTTTATTATCCTGATCACGCTGGTTGCCGGCGTGCAGGCTCAGCGAGGTCGAGGTCAGGGACAGGCCAGCGATATTGAACGGGAACTAATCCGTCGCGAACTGCAAACGCGCATCTCGACCGAACGTCGAGGCAACGTCACCGTCAGGATCGAAACAGCCGATTCGTTTTATGTCACCAATCGTGAACATGAGATTCGCGGCAGGGCTATGGTGGTGGTTCGAGGCAGCAGGGAAGAGCAAGTCACCTATACCGCGGTCATCAATTCACAGAATCGTCGATTGAACAGCCTTAATTACCAGTTCGATCGTGGGATTTATAATCCGACCCCGGATTATAACCGCCCGCAATCGGGTGTAGTCAGGACCGGTCGTTACCAGATTCAACTGGTCGCGACCAACCGCATGCTCGCTGCCGGCCCGAACAACACGGTCGTTCAATCGAGTGCTCGAAACACGAGCAACCAGCAGTGGGATATCGAGGATGCAGGTAATGGATTGTATTACATTCGCTCTGCCGCGACCGGTGATGCGATGACCGTCAGAGGCGGCCTGCGCAGCGGTTCAACGATCGTCCTCTCACGCGGGCAATATAACGTCAACGAGCAGCTCTGGCAGATCGTCGCCGGCAATGATAACAGCTTTTTTATCCTCGCCGGTAACAACTTGTCGCTGGACTCTCCGAGCAATGCACGACGTGAAGGAGGCCGGATACAACTGTATGGGCGGAATGAGGGAACCAACCAGCGCTTCAGGCTGACTCTGGTCAGCGGTTATAATGACGACTACGGCAACCGTCCACGCAACCGTCCAGGCAATTTTCCAGGTAATATCCCAGGACAAGGTGGGAGCGCTTACGGCTCAGGGCAATTGACCTGGTCCGGACGCGTCGATAACGAGATTCATCTCGAGATTCGCGGCAATCGCGTCACTGAAAGGCGCCTGTCCGGTCAACCGACGTACAACGCCAATTATCGTTTCAGTTCACCGCTGCCACAGACGAACTTGAATGTCTCAGTTGAAAAACGACAAGGCAGAGGCGATGTCGATGTTATCCAACAACCGTCATCGAGCAATCGATACACTGCTGTCATCCGCATTCGAGACCGGGATGCCGGCGCGGACGATTACCAGATCGAAGTCTTGTGGGACACAGGCAACTTGCAGGGTAATATCCCGGGACAAGGTGGAGGCGCCTATGGCTCAGGGCAAATGACCTGGTCCGGACGGGTCGATGACGAGATTCACCTCCAGATTCGCGGCAACCGCGTCACCGAAAGGCGTCTTTCCGGCCAGCCGACGTACAACGCCAATTATCGTTTCAGTTCACAGATGCCCCTCACGAACTTGAATGTCAGAGTGGAAAAACGACGAGGCCGAGGCGATGTCGATGTTATCCAGCAGCCGTCATCGAATAATCGATACACTGCTATCATCCGCATTCGAGACCGGGATGGCGGTGCGGACGATTACCAGATCGAGGTCATCTGGTAGAATAGTCTGTATTAACTCAGTGATCTCTGTGTCTCTGTGGTGAGATTAAACCACAGAGACACAGAGAATCACAAAGGGATAACTTTTTCATCTTCTGTGGAACCTTAGGCTCTATGTTTATATTTCGTGGATGAATTCAAATTCTGATGAAAATCTTCCTGCGATACATCCAGTAAAGAATCAGCCAGAAGACAAGCAGAGCCGCACCGCCGCTGAGCAGCGTCTGATTCCCATCGCCGAGGATCTTGAAAATATCCTGCCCGAGATGAGTCTTGAACGATTCGATGATGAACCGGTCGATCAGATGCACAAGGACATAGATCGCGATCGAGTTCATGCCGATGACCACCAGCCAGAATGACCAACGCTTCCAGCCGCGCATATCGATCAGGTAATAGAAGATTGCGAGCAGCAGGAAACAGGCGCCGCCGCTGAAGAGCGTCCATGTCGGAGTCCAGATACGCTTGACCAGCGGACAGATCCCCGTGTAATGAAGCACCAGTCCAAGGGCAATGCCTCCAAGTCCGAACAGAAGAAATGCCCGCAGTTTTTCCTTGTCGGTATTCACCGATCTCAATTTCAGACCGGCGACGAGTCCGAGGATCATCGTTCCGAGCGTCGGAATAAAGCTCAGTGTCGAGTATCCGCCGCCGTTGTGCGTAAAGATTGACGGGCGAGGAAAGAGGTTGAGAAACCAGGTGTCGAAGGCCCAGGCCAGATTGCTGTTCTTGTTGAAATGGCCCGAGAGGCCAGTCGAATGATACTGCCATCCGTCCGGCACGCCGACCACTGCATAATCGAACCCGGACGGCGGCATCGGATAGAGAACGAATGCAGCCCAGTACCCGATCAGCACCAGCGCCAGCGCGATCCAGACTGTCTTCAACGATCGGAATCCGAGGGCGAAGAGGATCAGGTAGCCGAGTCCGATCTGAGAGAGCGTATCTTCGAATGTCCAATTGGTCTGTTGTTTTCCAACCGAACGCAGAAAAACTCCGAGCAGGACCAAAACCAGCGCGCGCCACGACGCGTGCAGGTACATGTATCTTTTCGATTGCCCTTTGGCGACTCTGCCGGCGATCGAATAGGGAAGCGCGACCCCGACCAGAAACGAAAAGGATGGCTGGATCAGATCGTGCAGAGAGCATCCGAACCATTCCACGTGCGTCTGATTCCAGGCCAGAACCTTCCAGAAGATACTGTCCGGATGCGCAGCATAGACGCGACTCAGGTGCAGCACCTCGGCCATCATGAGGAACATAACAAACCCGCGATAGGCGTCCATCGACTGCAGCCGCGGAGAGATCCGGGGAGAATTGTTGTTCATATCTGGTCCGATTTAAACCGCAAATTCCGCAACTACAGGAGCGTGATCCGAAGGTTTTTCCATGGCGCGTGGAATCTTGTCTATCCAGGCCTCAATACTTTTTTCGGCCAGTGATCTGGTCGCCCAGACGTGATCAATGCGCAGTCCGTGGTTTCGCCTGAATCCACCGCCGCGGTAATCCCACCACGAGAAAAACCCCTTTTCGTCATGATGTTTGCGAAAAACGTCCTCGAATCCCCAATCCCTGATCGATTTCAGGGCGGACCGCTCTGCTTCGCTGCATAAAATTTTTCCCGCCCACAGGACTGGATCGTGCACGTCCCTGTCTTCAGGTGCGATGTTGAAATCTCCGCATAAAACGATATCGCTGCCGGTGTTGAAATGACTGTCGAGCATGCCGCGCAGGTTGCTCAACCACGCGAGTTTGAACTGGTATTTATCGGAGCCGACTTCCGATCCATTCGGAATATACACATTGATGATTCTGACCCGACCGACGGTCGAGGCGATCAGCCGGCGATGAGCTTCAGGGCCGTCTTCCGGCATACCCCTCAGAACATCTTGCTGCTCTGCGAGTGAAAGGATAGCGACTCCATTGTATGTCGGCTGCCCGAATATCTCAGACCTGTATCCGATGGCCTCAAATGCCGCTGCGGGGAATTTCTCGTCCACACACTTTGTCTCCTGCAGACAGAGCACATCTGGGCGGTTGCCCTCAAGCCATTCAATGACCTGTGGCAGACGGACGGTGATCGAATTAACGTTCCATGTAGCGATTTTCATATGATTTTCGGCAAATTTGTGCAAATGACTCGTTCAAATCGCAGCGATGATTTGAGAAATCCAATCCGCCGGCAACTTTAAACGATAATTGCAGATCAGAGAAGTCTGAATCGGAGTATCAAGATGTATAATATTTAAAGTTTCCGGTTTCCAGTTTCCAGTAAAATCGGAAAGTAAGCTGGAAGCTGGAAACTCGAAACTGGAAACTGAGACAAAGGAGTAAGAAATGCCGAATCGAAAATTATGGATGCCGGTGATGACAGTGTTATTGGCAGCATTTCTGGTTTCACCTGCGATACGCATGGTCGGAGCGCAGGATCCGCCACAGCCGCCGTCACCCAGGCAGAAGCCCGAAACTAAAGATCCGAAACAGAAGCAGGGTGATCGCCGGCAGGGTGCTCAGGCGGACGATCCGGCATTGGATAAAGACAGCACGATCAAACTGGACACTGATCTGGTACTGCTGGACGTGACGGTGGTTGATCAGAACAACCAGCCAGTATTCGATCTCACCAAAAACGATTTCGAGGTTTATGAAGATCGGATCAAGCAGACAATTGAAGAGGTGAGCCGGGAAGAGGTTCCTGTCAGCTTTGGCATGGTCATCGATACTTCGGGGAGCATGCGGTCCAAGCTGCAGATTGTCAGTGACGCTGCACTCGATCTGATCAAACAGATGAGACAGGACGATGAGGCATTTCTCGCACAGTTCAAGGCTGAGCCTGAACTCGTGCAGGATTTCAGCTCGGACCGGCGTGAACTGGAAGATGCGCTCGGCGAAATGTTCACCAGTGGCGGAACATCCCTGCTCGATGCCATCATCGCGACTTCTGATTATGCCCAGGAAAAGGGCAAACAACGGCGCAAGGCGCTGATTGTCATTACTGACGGTCTAGAGAAGAACAGCTCGGTCAAGGAAAAAGAGGTCATGGAAGCGATCAAGGAGAACGAGGTCCAGGTCTACCTTGTCGGTTTCATTGATGAAGAAGAGGATCAGCGCTCGTTCTTCGGCCGCTCCCCAGCTAAAAAGGCTAAAGAGCTGCTTTCGCGACTGGCCGACGATTCCGGAGGCCGCGCATTCTTTCCCAAAGATTTGAGCGAGATGCCTCAAATTGCCGCTCAGATTTCCAAGGACCTGCGCACGCAATATGTAATGAGTTATTATCCAACGAACGACAAACGTGACGGAACGTTCAGATCGCTCAAAGTCCAGGTCAATCAAAAAGGCGGTCGCAAGATGTTCGCTCGCACGCGCCAGGGATACTACGCCAGAAACGCGAGCGGTCAATTGCCGACTGCCGCCAGGCGCAACCGGGGTGTGTCGAACTGATCCTCTGGGAGGCATCCGGGAGCGCAGGCATCCTGCCTGCATGAATTTTTGAATAGAGATATTTATGGAAACCATGCAGGCAGGATGCCTGCGCTCCCGGAGGAGGGTATGGACGGAATCCATTCACTCGATGTGCTGGCGATCGCTGCTCACCCGGACGATGTCGAACTGTCTGTCGGTGGAACTCTCGCCAAACTCGCCCGGGCAGGCTACAGGATCGGAATCCTCGATCTGACGCGCGGTGAGAAGGGAACACGTGGGAACCCTGAACTGCGCGCCGGCGAAGCCATCAACGCAGCGAAGATTCTCGGCGCCGAACTCCGTGAAAATATCGATCTCGGCGATTCGCAGGTCATGGTCACACAGGAAACCCGCGTCGCCGTTGTGCGCGCCCTTCGACGGCTTAGACCCCGGGTGGTTTTTACTCAACACTGGGAAGACCCTCATCCTGATCACGCCCATACCTCGAGACTGGTTCGCGAGGCTTCCCATCTTGCTGGATTGAAGAAATTCGACGAGGATGCCGGACTCGATCGCTGGCGGCCCTCCTGTGTCGCTTACTTCCTGTTTCCGCGGACTTTCATCCCCTCATTTATTGTTGATATCTCGGAAACTAATGGACTCAAGTGGGAGGCGATACGGGCTCACGCATCGCAGTTCCACAATCCGCAGAGCGCCGAATTGCAGACTCGCGTCAGCACACCGGCGTTTTTGAAAGAGATCGAGGCGCGCGACCGCTATTTTGGGAGCATGCTCGGCGTCGATCACGGCGAACCGTTCTTAGTCCGCGAGGCACTCAATGTGGATGATCCGGTCGCTTTGCTGACGAGACAGATGAACATGTATTCGTAATGAATATCGGCATAACAGTCTTTCCGACTTATGGAGGCAGTGGAATCGTGGGTTCCGAGCTTGGCAGAGAGCTTGCCGCCCGCGGGCACAGTGTCCATTTTATCAGTTACGCGCTGCCGACCAGGGTCTGCCCCCTGAGCGATCGTGTTCAATTTCATCAGGTCGATGTCTTCGACTACCCGCTCTTCGAATTTCCGCCTTACGATCTGGCCCTCGCTTCGAAGATTGTCGAAGTGGCCGAAGCCGAGAAACTCGATGTCCTGCACATGCACTACGCCATCCCGCACGCGGCAGCGGCATATCTGGCCCGCGAGATGTTCAAACCGGTAAGATACCTGCCCTTCGTCACGACACTTCACGGGACTGATATAACCCTGGTCGGAGCCCGCAGCAGTTTTCTGCCGATCACACGATTCTCGATCGCCCAGTCTGATGCAGTGACGGCAATCTCGGACTATCTGGCGGCCGAAACTTACAATACCTTCGGCCTCTCGAATGTCGAAGTCATCCCGAATTTCATCAATGCCGAGGATTACCAGAGGCGTGAAAATCCTGAGCTCCGTAAAAGGCTGGCGCCTGAAGGAGAAATGCTTATTATGCACGTCTCGAACTTTCGCCCGGTCAAGCGGATCCCTGATTGCATCCACACGCTTGCCGAGATCAGGCGCCGCAACAGCGATCTAAGTGTCCGCCTGATCATGTGTGGCGACGGACCTGAAAGGGAGCGCGCCGAAGGGCTGGCAAACCATTATGGGATGGCTGACAGTGTTCTTTTCGTCGGGCAGGTTCCGAATATTGCCGAGTACCTTTCTGTCGCCGATCTGCTTCTTGTCCCGAGCGAGATGGAGTCATTCGGGCTGGCGGCACTCGAAGCAATGGCATGCGAAGTGCCGGTCATCGCTACCGATGTTGGCGGCCTGCCTGAAGTGGTCATCAATGGACAAAATGGCTACCTGGTTCCGCTGGGTGACATCTCTTTGATCGCCGAGCGCTCAATCGAGATTCTATCGGATAACGAAAAACGCCATAGAATGGGTCGCAATGGCAGAGCCTGGGCTGTCGAGAGGTTCAATACCGAAAAGGTCATCCCGCAGTATGAGCGAGTGTATGAAAAAGTGAAAAGTGAAAAGTGAAAAGTTGAAAGTTGCATTCAGTACGCTGTAAACTAAATTTGCTAACATTTAAGTCAGGAAGAAATTAATCGCAGAGGCCGCAAAGGGGCAAAGATATACAGGGAAGATCAGTGTTCGAATTATATCCAGTGGGCAATAATCCCGATATTCATATCACCAAAAAATCTTTGCTCCTTTGCGGCCTCTGCGATTAAATTCTTTGCCCCTTTGCGGTCTTTGCGATTAATTTCTTCCTGACTTAAATGACCGAAAATTTAGTTTACAGAGTATTCAGCGCAATCAAAAAATGTTGCAAACGTATTTCTAATAAATGTCTGACTTTCAACTTTCAACTTTTCACTCTCCTATCAGTTGCCGGGCAATGACCAGGCGTTGGACCTCGCTGGTGCCTTCGCCGATGGTGCAGATCTTGGAATCTCGCCAATGTTTTTCAGCAGGATAGTCCTTGGTGAAACCGTAGCCCCCATGAATCTGGATAGCGTCCTCGCTGACCCTGACGGCGACCTCTGAAGCGTAGAGTTTGGCCATGGCTGATTCTTTGGTCGTCTGGCGGTGATTATCCTTCAGCCAGGCGGCGCGCATTGTCAGCAGACGGGCTGCATCGATCTGGGTAGCCATGTCAGCGAGCTTGAACTGAATAGCCTCGAATTCGAAGATCGGATGGCCGAACTGGTGGCGTTCCTGCGAATATTTGAGGGCCGATTCGAAAGCACCCTGAGCTATACCCAGAGCAAGCGATGCAATCGAAATTCTGCCCCCATCGAGGACCTGCATCGAATTGACGAAGCCACGACCTGGTTCTCCAAGCAGATTCTCCTCCGGTATCAGGCAGTCCTCGAAGATGATCGAGGCTGTCTCTGACGCGCGCACACCGAGTTTGTTCTCCTTCCTTCCGGCAATGAACCCTTTCGTTCCGCGCTCGACTATGAATGCCGATATCCCACGTGATCGCATCTCGCGATTGGTGATAGCCAGGACCACGCAGATATCGGCCGAGATGCCATGAGTTATGAAGTTTTTCGAGCCGTTGAGCACCCAGCCGCCGTCCCTGCGAACAGCCGTCGTTTTCATCCCCGAAGCGTCCGATCCCGAACCGGGTTCGGTCAGAGCCCAGGCTCCGAGCTTCTCCCCCTTCGCCAGCGGAGTCACGAATCTGCGCTTCTGCTCGTCGCTGCCATATTGAAATATATGATTGGTGCAAAGTGAATTATGGGCGGCAATAGAGAGTCCGATAGAGCCGTCGACGCGTGATAGTTCTTCGATAATGGTCGCGTATTCGATGTATCCCATTCCGGCGCCACCGTACTCTTCGGGGAAGATGACACCCATCAGACCCAGTTCGCTCATTTTCCTGAAGAGCTCTCGCGGGAAATGCTGAGCTTCATCCCACTCCATGACGTGCGGCTTAATCTCGGCTTCGGCGAATTCGCGCACCATCCGCTTGACCTGCAACTGCTCTTCGGTCAAATCAAATTCCATCGGCATATCAATGTCCTCCTCTGCCTATAAACAGATATTATGACTTTATAAAAATCTCATATGGGGAGCTGATCTGCAAACGGATGAGGGAGTTGGGATGGAGAATCGAAAGCGGAAGGCGGATGTTCAAATCATAACCACGAGGGCGCCGTGTTGGCGCCCTCGTGGTTAATGATTACTGCCTGTCCTTGAACTTCTCGTACAGGCGGGTATGTTTGTTCGAAAGATCAACGGGGTTGCCGTTGATGAACATGTGTTTGACCTTTGTCCGGTGCTCCAGGATATCGCCGTCGGTGACCACCAGATTGGCGATCTTGCCGGTCTCGATGCTGCCGACCAGCTTGTCGACGCCGAAGATCTGCGCCGGGTAGAGCGTAACAGCCTTGAGCGCCTCGTCTTTAGGCAGGCCGAATGCGGCAGCAGTGCCGGCGTGATAGGGAAGCAGTCTGACGTTCGAAGCGTCGCCGGTCGAGAAGGCGAATTTGATTCCCGCCTGATGTAACTCTGCCGCGCGGGCGAACGATTCGTCGTATGGTGCATCTTCGCCTCTTGGCAGTTCAAGCACACCGCCGAGGATGACACTGATGTTTTTCCCCTTCAGCTCTTTGGCCATTTTGATGGCATCATTCCCACCGTTGATGATCAGTTTTAGTTTGTACTTGTCGGCCAGTTCGATTGCGCCTTTGATCTCATTCGGCCCGTTCGCTTCCATGAAGACGGGAACCTCTCCCTTTATGACGGGGATCATTGCTTCAAGGTTCAGATCAGTCGTGCGGGTAGGGATGCTCTTGTCCCTGGCTGACGCTTCTTTGGCTTTGAGATAGGCCTGAGCGTTATCGAGCATCTTGCGCATCGATTCGACCAGACGATCGCGTTGTTGCCGCTGCTGTTCGGTAATGCCGGCGCTGCGTCCGCCACCGCCAAAACCGCCGCCACCACCGCGAAAACCGATGACGGGATACGACATGCTCATGGCAGCGGGGGCCTGCAGTTTCATCTCACTCGGAGTCCACCCGTCGAGATTGATCAGAGCGCACTGGCCCGAGACCAGTCCGCCCTGCGGGCAGGTCAGCGCTGTAGTCACGCCGTTCATACGCGCAACAGGGATCAGTTCACTGTGAGGGTTGACGGCGGTCAGGGCCTTCATATTTGCCTTGAAATCTCCGAGTTCAGTGGTATCGACAGTTGCGGCTACGGCTCCGACTTCGGTCAGGCCGAGGATGGTGTTTGAATCGATCATCCCCGGATATACCGACAGGCCAGTTCCGTCAATGACTTTGGCGTCCCTGGGCACGCTGACATTGGCGCCGACGGCCGCGATTTTGCCGTCTTTGACGACGACGGTTCCGCGTTCAATCACCTGGCCCGACACGGTCACGATCCGGGCATTGCGGATGGCGAATGCTCCTCCGTTCTGTGCCAGTGCGGGTGCGGACATGGCCAATGCCAGAATGATGAAAAGAAACGATCTGTTGAATATGCGCATGATTATGGTCATCTCCATCAGTTTAAACCGGTCCGATCTAATTCTTCCTGCGTGATGACGGGTGAAGGTGCCCGTCCAGGTCCTCCTCTGAGATCGTCGGGATGATTGTCGGATCAGGTTGGGCCGGCTGGCGCTGACCGGGCATCTTTTTTTCTCGCTCGATCAGATCCTTCTTCTCTTTGGCCAGTTTTTCACGCATCTGCAGGTCGTTCTTGCGATCGAAAAAGACTTCGCCCTCGATCATGGTCATCTCGGGGCGTGAATAGACGCTGAACGGATGGCCGTTGAAGAGCACCAGGTCGGCGTCCTTGCCGACATCGATGCTGCCGATCCGATGATCGAGACGGATCTGAATGGCCGGGTTGAGTGTGACAAGCCTCAACGCTTCTTCTTCGGTCAGGTTGCCGTACTTCATCATCTTGCCGGCTTCCTGGTAAAAGCGGCGCGCATGTTCATTGCTGTCCGAATGGATTGAAACGACGATGCCTTTTCTGGTCATGACCGCAGCGTTGAACGGGATGGCGTCGTAGGCCTCCATTTTGTATGCCCACCAGTCGGGCAGGATCGACGCGCTGGCGCCGTGTTTGGCGATCTCAGGAGCGACCTTGTATCCTTCGAGAGTGTGCTGCAGCGTACGAACCTTGATGCCGAACTCTTCGCACACACGCAGGAGCATGACTATCTCGTCGGCGCGGTAGCAGTGCGAATGGATGTCGATCTTTCCGCGCAGCATATCGGCCATCGCTTCGAGTTTCAGATCTCGACGCGGAGGCAGCGGATCTTCCCCGCGTTTTTTGGCGGCATCATAGGCATCCCATTCCATCATGTATTCGCGGCCCTGTGTGAAGGCTTCGCGAATCGTCTCCTCGACGCCCATCCGAGTGGCGGGGAAGCGGCGCGAAGTTCCAGGCAGTCCACTGAAATTCGATCGCTTGGGATTTTCACCGAGCGCGAACTTGACGGTTCGCGGAGCATCTCCGACGGCCATCTCATCGACCGATTTACCCCATTTCAGCTTGATGATCGAATTCTGACCGCCGATAGCGTTGGCGCTTCCGTGCAGCTGATGGATGGTTGTCATGCCCCCGGCAAGCTGGCGATAAATATTGATATCAGTGTTGTTGACGACATCCCGCATGCGCACCATGGCAGTGACGGATTGAGATCCTTCATTGATGGAATCGAGGGCTGTATGGGAGTGTGAATCGACAAACCCGGGCGTGACGTACATTCCCGTTGCGTCGATGACTTTGGCGCTGGAGGACGCATTGACATCCTGAGACTTGCCGACCGCGGCGATCTTACCGTTGCGGATCAGAATCGAACCGTTCTCGATCGTTCCCCTCGATGCGGTCATGATCGTCGCGTTCTTGATCAGAATTTCGTCCGAACCCGACTGCTGCGCGATGGCGCTTGCGCACGTTGTTGCCAGTATCATCGTTGCGAATATTGATTGCCATCTCTTCATATCTTTTCCTCTGTTCATTTGTATATGCCAAGGCCCGTCAATTAGTTTCCAGATATGAGTTTCCAGTAAAAATGCTTTAAAAGCGTTCAAGTTAACACAATGAACAAATTATCAGACGACTGGAAACTGGAAACTCCCATCTGGAAACTCTAGTTTGGTCTGCGCATACCCGTGAAATCGAAGCTCATGCCTCCGGCTTCCATGGTTCCCGAAATTGAATTGCCTTCAATCTTGCCACGAGTGGTGATTTCCATCTGCTGGCCTTGAACGTTGAGGGTATAAGTGAAGGTCACATTGTTACCCTCGATGCGCCCGCTCGAGATCGAAGCCGGGCCAAAAGGGGTCTGAATCTCGCCGGTCAGGCTGGTGCCTGCCTGAGTCAGACTGAGCGTCGATTCGACAGCCCCGTTCGGCGAATTGACATTGAGCATCCAGCGTCCTGAAGCAACAGCTGCCCCGGGTTCTGAACCTGCTCCACCACCAGGAGCGCCTCTGCCGGGACCGCCGCGACCGCCGGCTCCAGGGCCTGCCGGCGCCGGTTGAGCCTTGATCTCGAAGACCTCTCCATCAACCATCACATGCTTGACTTTTGTATTTCGGTCGAAGATATCGCCGCTGGCCAAAACCAGATTGGCGATCTTTCCCTTTTCGATGCTGCCGAGCTGTTCGTTGACTCCGAAGATGCGCGCCGGGTAGATCGTCATCGCCTTGATCGCCTCTTCCTTCGGCAGGCCGGCTTCAATTGCACGCTGTGCGTTCACCAGGTAATCCTGCGGACGCGTCAGGCCGCCCGACTGGAATGCGAATCTGACCCCGGCTTTGTGCAGCTCGGACGCTGATTTCGGTGCATTTGCCCGTTCTCGCAAAACGCTCAATGATTCCGATTCGGGGTCTTCGATCATTTGCGGTTTTTGTGGGTAGTTCAACGAAAGCAGAACTGTCGCATTCTTCGATTTCAGGTAACTGGCGATGTTGTAGCTTTGAGTGGCGCCGGCGAGGATATAGTTGAGTTTGAACTCCTCCGCCAGACCGATCGCACGTCTCATATCGCGTTCACTGCCGACACTGAATATGACCGGCATCTTTCCGTCGATGACCGGTTGCAGAGCTGCGAGAGAAGCGTTTATCTCCGGCCGTTTAGCTCCACGAGGAGATTTGTCATATCGCGCCCACTCTTCCTTGTAGTGCTGAGCGTCGAGCAGCATCTGCCGCAGGTAGGCGAAAACGCCCATAAGTGAGCCAGGATACCGGCCGCGTGCCCCCGAGAAAGAGACGTTAAGAGAGTATGGCGTTTTGAGGATCAGCTTTTCAGGCGCGACTTTCCCAAGATTTATGAGCGCGCTTTGTCCCTGAAAGATTCCGGTCCGCGGGGCTGTCAGCGCAGTGGTAATGCCTGTCGCTCTCTGCTGGTCGAAAGTGTTCTCGGCTACCTGCAGCTGATCGACGACGGAGACCTCGGGTTTCATTCCTTCATCCGACGGAGGAGCTGCGAGCTGGGCCAGGAAATTCGGGACCGGGTCGATTCCGGGACCTCCGCGTCTTGCCCCGGCAGCCTGGTTTGCAGGCGGGCGTATGCCCAGCGTCGTGTATGAATCGAACAGCCCCGGATAGACCGTCATGCCCGTGGCGTCGATGATCCGCGCATCGCCGGGGATCGGGACATCAGCCCCAACCGATTCGATCAACCCGTTTCGAATGACGATAGTCCCTTTTTCAATCGTCGCTCCGGTGACGGTTACGATCCGTCCACCGCGTATCGCCCATGCCTCGCCGTCAAATGCCTGCACGGCCAGGGGACGCAAAAAGACTGTACCAGTCGCCGTCAATCCCAGTATCAGGATGCAGATCAGCGTCAGGTGGAACTTTTTCTGCCTCATGAAGTAGACTCCCCCAATCCAGTTTGTCGATTTGCCAGTTGGACTTGAATTCTGCAATTCTCGAGATGAAGGTGAAGTTGCAAATCTAGCCTAAATCGCTCGATTTTCCAAATGAAACGATGACTGACGTTGGTGTGAAAATTATATTTTTCGATGCTGCCGGAACGCTCTTCGGGCTATCTCTTGGGGTCGGCGAAATTTACAGTCGCTATGCCCGCCGTTATGGTGTTGTGATCGATCCCGAAACGCTCGATGCAGCCTTCAGAAGATGCTTCAGTGAGCAGCCACCGCTGGCCTTTCCAGGCTGTTCCGAGGAAAGTCAACTGAGGCGACATGAGTTCGACTGGTGGCGAACGCTGGTGAGGCAGGTCTTCGACGGAATTGATTTTCCCTTTTTCGACCGATTTTTTGAAACAGTCTTCGATTATTTTCGCCGGCCCGGAGCCTGGCGTGTTTATGATGACGTGATTCCGGCTCTGGTTGAATTGAAGGAACAGGGGGTGAGGCTGGCGGTCATTTCTAACTTCGATTCACGGCTGGACCAGTTGTTTGACGGGCTCGGACTGGGCGCTTTTTTCGAGGCGGTGCATATTTCGAGCCGTTCAGGGGCTGCCAAACCGGATCCACGGATATTTAAAATGGCACTGGAGAAGGCGCAACTTTCACCGGAGCAGGCGATGCATGTCGGAGACAGCATTCGCGATGATGTCGGAGGCGCCGTCGCAGCCGGCATTTATCCCATATTGCTTGACCGGGAATGGGGCTTTCCAGACAATGAGCGACTGACGATCATCCGCGATCTACATCAACTGGTAAATTTTGTAACTGCAAGCCCGGGAGCGAAGACTGTTTCAACGCCAAGGCGCCAGGAAGGCCGGGAATGATTAAAATGGAGGCAAAATTCATGCGCATTATCCCAACCATCATGCTCATAATATTTCTCATCGCACCCGCACATGCTCAGGAGAATGATCAAACCAAAAAAGTCGAGAAGACCATCGTAGCGCGGACTGCCGGGATGACCAGAATCGACGGCTTCATTCCGCTCTACTGGGATGAAGCGGCGGGGCGGATGTGGATGGAGGTTTCGCGTTTCAATCAGGAATTTCTCTATCAGATATCGTTACCGGCCGGGGTCGGGTCCAATCCGATCGGGCTCGATCGAGGGCAGCTGGGATCGAGCGCCGTTGTCTATTTCGAACGGATCGGATCCAAAGTGCTGATGGTTCAGCCGAACCACAGATATCGAGCTTTGAGCGACAACCAGGCGGAACGCCGGGCGGTGGCCGATTCTTTCGCCAAATCAGTGATCTGGGGATTCAAGGTCGAGGCTGCGACCGGGGAACGGGTTCTGGTCGACGCGACGAGTCTGTTTCTGCGTGATGCGCACGGCGTCGTTGGTCGTTTGAGGCTGGCGAGGCAAGGGAACTTCCGGTTCGATGAGGGGCGCAGCGCTTTTTATATGCCACGAACCAAAGGATTTCCGAAAAATACCGAGATCGAGACGATCATCACGCTGGCCGGTGAGGACCCGGGAGGCTTGCTGCGGAGCGTCACACCGTCACCGCAATCGGTCACCGTCAGGCAGCATCACTCGATGGTCGAACTGCCTGATCAGAACTACAAACCACGACTCTTCGATCCCCGAACGGGAGCTAATTCGATGATGTTATACGACTACGCATCGCCGTTCACCGAGTCGATCGAGAAACGCTGGGTCGTGCGTCACCGGCTTCAAAAGACAGATCCGAGTGCGGCGGTCTCGGACGTCGTTAAGCCGATCGTTTATTACGTTGATAACGGAGTCCCCGAGCCGATTCGCAGCGCCCTTGTAGAAGGAGCGTCGTGGTGGGGGCATGCATTCGAGGTTGCGGGCTTCCGCAATGCGTATCGTGTCGAGGTGCTGCCCGAGGATGCCGATCCGATGGACGTGCGTTACAACATGATCAACTGGGTGCACAGGTCGACGCGCGGCTGGTCTTATGGAGCCTCAGTTGTCGATCCAAGGACAGGTGAAATCATCAAGGGAAATGTCTCGCTGGGCAGTTTGCGAATTCGCCAGGATGTGCTGCTGGGGACAGGCATGATCCCGCCTGAGACAGCGCAGGGTGAGGGTATGTATTGTCAGGCTGGTGACTCACCGGAAGTCGATTATCTTACTTCCGCATCGCTTCAGAACGCTGCGGTAGATTCCGCCGCCATGGCTCTGGCCAGAATCCGTCAGCTTTCGGCCCACGAGGTCGGCCACACGCTGGGTTTCGCTCACAACTTCGCGGCCAGCAGCTATGGTCGTGCCTCTGTCATGGATTATCCGGCGCCGATGGTCGAAATCAAAGACGGCAGGCTCGATCTTTCGAATGCCTATGCGACCGGCATCGGTCAGTTCGATAAATTCGCAGTAGCTTATTCATATTCACACTTTTCCGACAACGCTGATGAAAAAGCAGAACTCGGCAAGCTGGTCAGCAAAGGCCTGGCTGACGGCATGCTCTATATCGATGACGGAGACGCCAGGGCCGCGGGTACAGCTCACCCTCTGGGCAGCGTCTGGGACAATGGCAGTGATACTGTGGCCACCCTGCGACACGAAATGGAGGTGCGACGAATCGGGATGCAGAACTTCGGGCTCAAGAATATAGCGGCCGGGCAACCATTATCGGCGCTCGAAGCCAAACTGCTGCCGCTCTACCTGCATCACCGTTATCAACTGATTTCGGCGGCGAAATCTGTCGGCGGTCTCTATTTCAGCTATGCCGTCAAGTCCAACGCTGGAGCCGTACCGGCGCGATATCGTGAAGTTGTGCCGGCTGCCCGCCAGCGCGAAGCGCTCAAGGTAATACTGGACACTATCAAAATCGATGAGCTCGCAGTACCGCAGCGGATACTCGATCTGATTCCTCCGACCGCACCTGGTTTTGATGGTGGTACCGCCGAATACTTCAGCCGTCGCACCGATCCGGCATTCGATCCTCTGGCCGTCGCTTCGATCGCGACAGATCTGACCATCGGAGTTCTGATCGAGCCGCGGCGTGCGGCGCGACTCATACAGTTCAACGCCGAAAATCCCGTCAATCCGGATTTCAGTGAAGTCCTCGATGCGATCATTACTGCAACGTGGAGATCTCCTGCTCCGATAACAGCCTATCACAGGGCAATCCAGAGAACGGTCCAGCAGGTAACGGTGAGAAATCTGATCGAGTTGGCGGGAAACGAGAATGCCTCTCCGCTGGTCCGAGCGGATGCCTCAAACGCGTTGAGACAGTTACAGAACCTGCTTTTGGGATTACCGGCCGATGCTTTTCGTGGTGAAGTGGCAGAAGAGATAAAACGATTTCTCAATCGACCCGATGCCATCAAACCGATGAGCCGGCCTGAGCCTGTCCCCGCGGGCGACCCGATCGGGAGTCGAGGGAACGACTGACGGAACGTGAGCGTCAGCGTCAGCGAGCGCCGCGTTTAGCCTGATAAGGATTCATCCACAAAGTTAAACATGAGCCTTCGGCACTCCACCGAAGATGGAAAAGTCCCGTATGATCTCTGTGATCTCTGTGGCTCAGTGGTTTAATCTCACCACTGAGCCACAGAGATCACAGAGATCATACAGACCATTTTCAGAGCAGGGGACAAAGAGGACACAAAGGAAAATGTAAACCTGGTTTTTCCTTTGTGTCCTCATCGTGTCCTTGTGGATGAATCTTCATTTGAACTCAGCAATCTGGTTTTGAGGCGCAGGCCACCAGCGAATCAGAAACGAGACCTCCCCGCGTCCGAAGACCCTCAAAACAGCGTACTTCCACTCATTGCCTGAATTCGGCGGTTCGACCACACCGACGCGATTACGGTAGACGCGCGGGATATCGATGGTTCCGGGAATGCCAGGCATTTCGATTCTGACCTCGCGGACGCGATTGACGGAACCAGCCCATTGAATCAGCTTCGGCCCGACCTGCGGAATGTTTCCTGTTTCGTCAGGCCTTGAAGTGGTTGGTTTGTTTGTCCTGCGCACAGTCTCGATGGAGTCGGTTACCGGCCTGTTCACGGCAGACTGTTCATCACCATGCTGCTCCGGCGGTTCGATCTTTTGCGCTGTATCTCGTTGCCGGTCCTCTGTTGATTGATCCTGAGGTTGCGGTCGATTTTTGACGGGACTATTTTCGATCGGCTTATTCCCGGCAGTTTCTCTGCGCGGCGATTGTGATGCGTCAGGCTGGCTTGATGGGGGCGGGATCTGTCGCGGCGTGACAGTCGGAGCAGGCATCGGCGGCGATTTCGGTCGGCTTGCGGCAGGTCTGTTGATTGTGACCGGCTTCGATGCCGCTTTCTGATCCTTCTGTTGCTGCGAATTCGTTGTCCTGGCGAATGGTTTCACTGGCCGGGCTGTGGTAATCGGAGCTGTCCTGATTTGAAAGGGCGTGGGTGTCCTGAAATCTTTCAAATGAGAACTGCTGGCTCCGATTTCCAGAGAATCGGCGTCACTGCCCGGGATAAAATCCTCCATTTCGCCATCAGGTTGAGCGGCAGCATGCTGGTTTTGACCAGGCCTGGCCGCCAAATCTTCGGGCACTTGATTGCGTGAAAGCATCTGACCGGCCAGCAGCAATCCTCCCACGGTCAGGGCAAGTAAAAGGATGCCTCCGGCCAGAGCTGATCGGCGCCTGCGTTTACGAGCCAGCCTGATACGATCCGTCGTGTCATCGACTGTCGATGAATCTCCTGCCGGTACGGGCCTGGAATTATCAAGTAAGAGCGAGACTGTGAATTGGCTGCGCCCCGTCTCCAATTCATGCAGGAATTGAGTGACCGTTTCAGGTCTGTCATCGGGATTCTTGGACAGAGCCCTTAGAATGGCAATGTTCATACCTGCCGGAATATCCGGGTTTATTGATCGCGGTTCAGGCGGAGGCGCCTGAATGTGTTTGAGTGCGATTTCGGTGGGAGTTCTTCCGTCAAATGGTCGTTTTCCGGTCAGCATTTCATAGCACAGGACTGCCAGCGAATAGATATCCGATCGTCGATCGACCTCCAGCCCCTGACATTGTTCAGGTGAAGAGTAGCTGACAGTTCCGCGCAGCGAAGAATTTCGAGTGAATGGCGGAGCGCCGGCGGGTTGAGGAAATTTGGCGATTCCGAAATCGATCAGTTTGATCCGCTTGGGGTCGCACAGGATGATGTTGCCGGGATTGATGTCTCGATGGACGATGTTGCGCTGGTGGATGACATGTAATGCGTCACTGATCTGGCGAAGGACATCCAATCCCGCCTCGATTTCAAAATGGCCGCGCGCATCAATTTCACTTTTCAGCGTCTGGCCATGCAGAAACTCCAGGGCCACATATCGAAGGTTTTCGTTGATTGTTCCAGTGCCAAGAAACCGTACGATGTTGGGATGATCGATCTGAGTCAGGTGTTCGACCTCGCGGCGCATCCGTTCAATCATCTCCGCCCAGTAGCGTTTCGCATCTTCTCTCTCGATTGCGTAACTGCTTTCCCTGCGAACAAGTTGCGCAGGATCGCTGATCTTGATGACGACGACCCTGTCGGTTTGCAGATCTGTCGCCGCAAAGACGCTCGATAGACCACCCTGACTGAGTCTGCGGTATATCCTGTATCGACCATCTATCATCGAGTCGATCAACCGGTCAAAAACCGGCTCGTGCGCCTGAGCGCAATGTGGACAGAAGACGGCCAGATCCTCAAGATCGCCGAAACAACGCACACAGCGGTCCATAGCTTACACCTCGAGCTTTGCGCAAATGGGATTAATTAAAAGGGTGACAAGAGTATACGCGAAAAAGTTAGCGCAGGCCAGAACTAAAAATTCAATCTGGAAGGCAACTTGACAGTGACTGAGCAGGCACATCTCATTATTTTTTACCTGCCCATGGATGCATCGATCGAGGCATTGCCGCCTCCGCCGATCACCAGCGCCAGAGCCATCCCAAAAACGGAGAGTGCGAATTCATAACCCCCATTGCTGAGGAAAAAACCGCTCCCCCAATGTACGCCGAAAATAGCGACCAGCATATTGCAGCAGATCAGAAAAGCCGCGGCGCGGGTATAGAAGCCAACAAAGACCATCGCTCCGCCAATGAACTCGGTCAAAGCTGCCGCTGCCAGCCAGAAACCTGAAGGTCTCAGGTTCAATGGCGCAACTGTGGCGATCCAGGCAGTAAACCCTCTCCCGCCCCAAAGTCCCAGTACCTTCTGTGCTCCATGCGCAAACATGATTGATCCCAGCACAAGGCGGATGGGTAAGGTCATCCAGGTCGGAATTGTCGCAGTCAAACTAGCCATTGTGATCGCTCCTTAAGAACTCTCTGATAAATTTCAGTATGAGGGATGATGCTTGAATCTTCAGATTGATGAAAAAGTCTAGTTACGGTGATCCGGTGAGTCAAGGTTACGATTGATCTGATCATCGATTGCGGCGAATTGACGGACGAGGTGCATCCACGTCCAGCTCAAGAACGATCTCGGAGTTTTGTCCCAGTCTGACGGTGGCGCCGGTTGTTTCCCTGAGCCAGGTCGCAGTGATGCGGTACTCGCCCTGAAATCCCCTGACATTCAGTTTTCCATGAGCGTCTGTCTGACCTGAATGATCTGTCCACCATCTTCTGTAAATCAGATCGGTGTATGCGAGGGCAATCGGTTTCGAACTCCAGTCCTGCCGGTACAATGCTGCCTGCGGGATCCAGTGCGACTTTTCCCAGAAACCCCATTGCAGGAAATCCGTGAATTTTGGGTAACTGAAGACAAGCGTCAGGAAATCCCTCAGGTAGTCGGCTTGCAGGTCTTCGTCCAGAGTATTGACATCGAATTCAGTGACTGCAAACTGGACGGGCAGCGCCGCAAACCGTTCGATCGTTCTCTGCATATCCGCCGGAGTCGTGAAACTGCTGACATGCCCCTGAAATCCAATGCCGTCAACTGGCGCTCCGTTGGCGATCAACCACTCTGCCAAAGCGTAAAGATAGTCCTGATGCGTCTTTTCATAGCCTCCGCCGGCCAGGATGTCGAAATCGTTCAGGAACAGTTTCGTCGCACCGTCAATCGATCGCGCAGTCTGAAACCACCGCACCATTTCCTGATTGCCCAGCAGGCCCTGCGATTCCTCGACGCCATTGATGCCTGGGATGCGTCCCTGAATCTCATAATTATGAAATGGCTCGTTGATGACATCCCATTGATAGCACCGCCCGCCGGCGGATTTCGGGCCCAGGATATCAGTGAAGTGCTGGTCGATACGCGATCGTAAGGCGGGTGGCGACAGATTGTGTGTGTCTTTGGGCATGTGCCCATAGCTGGGCCATATCAGGGTGTGGCCCCTGACCGGCAGATTGTTGCCCTTCAGCCAGTTAAGGGCATCGAACGTCGCCTGCCTGTTCCAGGCTGCCCAGTCCTCCCAGAAAGGCCATTTCAAGTCATTTTCAAGAACGGTGGCATTGAAATGGCTGGTCACACGAGAGCGATAGATCTCGCGTTCGATCGCGGTCTCGCCCTCTCCGGCGAGCAATTGCGCCGTCACGGCAGAGCCGAATCTGAATGCGTGACTCCGTTGATTTACCCGTACCGTCGCATCCGGCAATGGCGCACCGTTTCTGTCCCTGACGATTATCGACAGATCCCCTTTGCGGTGCTGCTCGATACGGTCCTCCGCCTCACGACGCCATTGAGCTCCCAACTCGCCGCGCCCCGGATAATAAAAAGATCTGGGAAGTTGATCGGGATGCGTTTCCAGACCGTATTTGCGAAGTTTGATATCGGCAATTTCGAACTTCTGCGGGCCGTATCCGAAGTGGAAAATCAGATGGGCCTCGCCCGGCAGAAAATCGGTCCGCGATCGAAATGGGATCTGGTAAAGCCGCCATTGATCGGTGTCGTTAGGAAAATTTATCGAGAGCGACTTTTCGTAATTGCCACCGTTGCGCTCGAAGGTGACCTGTGCCTTGATCGGCCCGTCATCTATTGGTTCTAGCTTGCGTGCATAAAATGCCAGCAGGATCAGGTCGCCCTCAATCACCGCCTGCGTATTGTTCAGCGTCAGCCCAGACCGGTAGATAAAATCGGAGGTCCCATTCGTCGAAATTCTAAACGCCTTATCGAACGGTTGATTTGAGACATCGATGATCGAAAGCGATCCACCTGTCCCGCTGTCGAAATATGCGCCGTAATTATTCAGTACGTCAGTCGAAATAACAGGGATTCCAAAGGTAGGCAATTGCTGATCAGCCCCAAGATTGATCGCCTCAATCCCTCCGATTTCGAATGCTTGCGGGCCGTAACCGAATCTGAGGACGATCCTTGCCTCGCCGGCCGGATGATAATTGAGAGCTTTGAAATTGAACCGGTAGGGTATCCAGGACGAGCTGTTGCATGGGATTATAGCGTCAAGTGAGCGGTTCTCTGAGATAGATCCGCTCTCGAAACTGATCGATGCCCGGATACCATTTTCGTCGGAATGTCCTATCTTTCTTATATGGAAGCTTATCTGCAGATTGTCCCGGGGGTTGATCGATTGTGAGGTTTCCCAATGTAGAGATGCGTCACCAAGGTAACTGGTCGGAGCCACGACCGTTACCCTGTAGGCCCGATTGAACGACTGCCCGGTAACAACCTGTGGGATGACCGTCGCCTGCGGCCCAGCCGCGCCTTGAAACGAATAAGGATCATCAGGGAGTATCGAAACTCCATGGTTCTGGATGGAGGCCAGGGAAGGGAATCTCCCCGGCGTGCCGCCGATGGTCAGTATCCCCAATATGACGACTTTCAGGATATTGGATCGCTCAGCATTCAAAATTTTTCCGACTATCTGAATGGGCACTTTTTGCAGGCTTTTCCACGTTTGTATTTCTTACAGCACTTCAATTTTTTACTCATAGTTCTTATACCAGAATAGACTGACCTTTTAAAAGATTTTGCTAGAACCTGAATTTGACTCCGGTCTGTAAAAGTCTGGGCATGCTCGGCAGGATTCCGCGCGATCTGTCGACGATAAACGTGCGATCCATCAGATTCTTGACTGTCACAAAAAACGTCGATCGGAGTGACTCGATGTTGTAGTTGATCGTCGCATTCCAGACTGTATTGGCGGGGATCAAACCCCGCTGCCCGTCTGATGAGGCATCGATTGAGTTCAGGTCATCGGCGAACTGCCGACCTGTGTGGACCATCTCGATCAGGGCATCCAGTCCACTGGGACGTGAGTATCCGACTGTCAGATTGGTAATGTGTTCGGGAGCATATGGCAGCCTGTTGTGCCTGATGCCGATATTGCCGAATCCGCCAATATTGCTGAAGCGCAAACCTTCGAAGCGTGCGATCGGCAGCCATGTGTATGCAATGCTGGAGTAGAAGTTGTGCGAAGATCTTAAGATCGTGCCGGTATCGATACGGGCGTTGACCTCAGCTCCCTGATGCAGTGTTTCGCCGCCGTTGGTCAGCGCCGTGCCGATACCGCCGGCCAGGCTGGCTGGAATGATCTGGTTCTCATAATCCATTCTGAAGACGGTGCTCTCAAGGCGAATTCCATCCGAAATGAATGAGCGGAACCCGGCTTCGTAATTCCAACTCAACTCTGGATCGAGATCGATCGAGCCTCCATTGCTGTTGTTGATAACATCCTCTGTCCGTGGCGGCGCGAATCCTCGATGAACCCCGATGAATACAGTTGTATTCGCGACCGGTGAATAGGAGACGCCGATTCCTGGCACGACCTGCGTCAAATCATATGCACCGGAGATCCCCAGTCCATTGTTGCCCAGCCGGTTTTTTCTAAGGTAGTCGATATTTTCGATTCTTACTCCGGGAGTGATTGTCAGTCTTCTCATAATAAAACGGTTTTGAATGAATCCTGACCAAGCATGATTGCGACGCAGATTGTTCTCAACCAGCACACCGCTGCGCGCATCCGGAGTGTTCCCGTTTTCCTGTCGCCGGCTCTGGTTTTCGAAGTGATAACGGACTCCCAGATCAGTCTCGTTTTGAATACCGAAAATCGTGTAGTTAGCTCTGAGTCGTGGATCGATCCCCCAGGTATGGTAGTGGCGAAGCCGCCCCTCGATCCCGCACGTCGTGTTGAGATTCTCCATCCCCCCGCAGGCAGGATCAGCGGAGTCATTCGGGCGCTGTCGCGAATTTGACGACTGCCGCCACCAATGACGGTTGAAATTTGATCCGTATATATTTGTCGTCAATGCGACGTTCGGTGTGAAAACATAGGCATGTGAAATCGATCCACCCCACCGGTCTCCATTGAAGAAATCGTTCCGAAAGGGATTCTGACGCGGATTGATGCGGTATTCTTCCTCTGTCAGTCCAGAATAGGTCAAATTCGAGTCTTCTGTATAATGTCCCGCCTTGAACGTTATCGCCTGTCGTGACGTCAGTGTCGTTACCGTCTTCAGATTCACGTCATTAAGACCTGAACGTATGTTTTCTCTCGCGCCTTCGCCCTGTTTACGCATGTAGTTGAATATGTACCCGGTGTTTCCCCAGGTTCCGCCGTAGTTGATCGCTCCGTTGAATAAGTTGCGGTTTCCTCCAATCAGAGTGATCGATCCGGAACGACTGGTCGGTGGCGGAGGCGTCAGATAGTTGATCACACCTCCGATTGTGACGGGCCCGTATAGAATCTGTCCCGATCCCTTGAGCACTTCGATACCGTCGAAGCGATCGATCGGCGGATGATAATATGAAGCATTGTCGCCGTATGGCGCGTATGCCAGTGGAATACCGTCCTCCAGCAGCAGAACCTTGGTTGACCGGGTCGGATTGAGACCACGAATGCCGATATTCGGACGCAGGCCGAAACCTTCCTCATCCTTGATGTTCAGACCCGAAACTTTTCTCAATGCCTCATTGAACTTGAATACGCGACTGCTTTCGAGCGTTACACGGTCAATCAGCTGCACCGATCCGGGGACTCGTTCGATGGCATCGGATGATCCGGCAATCGTGTTCGCGATGATTACGACTTCTTCCGCAATTCGCTCCGGATTCAACACAAGCTCGATTGTTGCCGGTCCCATATCAGCAGCCACCTCAACTATCTTCGTCGCTGTCGTGAATCCCTCACCCTGAGCCTTCAGCCGATAGACCCCCGGTCGTAGATTCTCAAACCTGAACCCACCCGTTTCATCTGTTCGCTCACTCAGACTCATATGTGATAGATCGCTTTTTAAACTTACTGTGGCATTCTTAACTACACTTCCAAATTGATCTGTCAGTCGCCCTTCGATTGCCCCTGTTGACTGACCGAACGCCGTCGAAAATTGAATAAATACCAAAATTATCGCAACCAGATAGTTGCTTATTTCACGATGGCTCACTTGCATAACTCCCCCGTGTCAAATCTGTTCTGGACTGTTTTTATAATTGCGATGATCTTGAAATCCGTTTTCAAGTTCGAGATGATATGTATTGTTCGAATGAAAGTCAACAAGAAAAATAGAGGGAGGGGTAGTTTTGAATAACTGTAGTTGGAGGGGTAGTGATAAAAGCGGAGAAAGTGGTTGCAGGTATTCAATCGACGAGTGCTGAAGTAGAATATAGGAGTGAAAAATGAGGGTGATTCAAAAATCAGTTCACAATTTGGTCTGAGAATGTTCAGGCTTGTGATCTGGCCGATTTTACTTACTGGCAGTGTGATGGCCGGACCAGCCAATGTGTCATCACAAACGGCCCCTGAAATTTCATATCGTATCCGGATCGATCTGGATGTCGAGGGAGCTGGTTTCAAAGGTCGGCAGACGGTCAATTTTATCAACACATCCGGGGGAGAGCTGAATGAGGTCATATTCAATCTGTATCCGAATTTCGGTCTGGCTATAGATGATCAACCGTGGTTGAAGATTGAAAGTGTCAGATCCAACGGACGTGAACTGAAGTTTGATATCCGATCGGGCCATGCATTTCTTCGAGTCGAATTGCCTGTCACCCTCCTGCCCGGTCGTGCCATCGATATTGATATCGATTTTTCAGCTCGGGTGCCGCGAGTGCAGCGAGAGGAGTCCAGTCTGCTGGCACACTTTCTACAGGAGATCAGCGATGCGGTAAACGATGAAAAGCACCTGAGAGATGCAAGGGATATCTTTTTTGCAGGGGATGATGCCTGGTTGCTTGGTTATTTTCATCCCCAGGTTGCAGTCAGGCAATTTCAGTCACTGGATGGGGAGTTTGTTGCGGGTGTCGGTGGAATAGTGCTGTCGGACATAGCGGATTATGATGTAACGGTGACCTGTCCATCGGGCATGACTGTTATTGCATCAGGCAATCTCATAGAGAAGAAGCCTGAACCGTTAGTGGAGGCCGGAGGAGCGGATCATCTTATTTGCCGGTTTCGAGGAACAAAATTGCGTGGCTTTGCGCTCGTTCTGGCTGATAAGATTCACAGCGTCGAGCAAAAACTGGGCGACTTGCGCGTAGTTTCCTATTTTCGTGATGGTGATGAGCGACTCGGAGACCGCGTTTTAAAGATCGCTGCGACAGCGCTTCAGACCTACCAGAATGCATACGGCCCGTATCCGCATAATATTTTACAGATTGTCGAACTGCCTCTGCCCGCCGGATTTTGCACTGTAGATCTGCCCGCTATGATTGCCATTGCCCAGGCCTACTACATTGATTTCGACAAACCGCAGGCCGCCAGGCTGCCCGGAGTGCTGCGTGAACAGGCGGATGTCATCAAGTCCGCTCTCGAATTCAATCTGGCGCTGAGCGTTGCCCATCAGTGGTGGGGAGAGGTTGTCGCAAATGATTCTGAAAAATCGCCTTTTCTGGACGAAGGGCTAAGTGCCTTCTCGGCGGCCTTTTACCACGAATCGGCATACGGAAAACAACTTGGGGATCTGATTGTCCAGCAGCAATTACGAGGTGTCTACCAGGCATATCGAATGCTCGGCGGAGTTGATCAGGAGGCTGACAGACCGATCCGTGATTACAGGAATTCTTTACAGTATATGGCAATCGCCTCCTCAAAGGGGGCATTGCTTCTGGTCGCGCTGCGGCTTGAACTAGGTGACGAGCGTTTTTTTAAAGCACTTCAAAATTATTATTCGACGCATCGATTCAGAATCGCCGCTTCAGAGCATTTTCGTTATGCATTTCTGGCGGTTTCCGACGATCCGCGGCAGATCAGGTCATTGTTTCAGCGATGGCTCAGGGAAAAGCATGGGGATGAGGATATTGGAGCCCCCGATCTGGCACTTGTGCCACAGCCTGTATCAAAGATCCGCGCACTTGGACGGATCTTCGTTAAGATCGGAAAGACCGCCGCAAAGCCGTTTTGATGTCCTGTAATCGCCGGTTAGCCCGGAGGCCAGGCCATCGAACGTCCACCGAGAACATGCAGGTGCAGGTGACTGACCGATTGCCCGCTCTCTTCGCCGGTATTGATGATGGTACGAAAGCCGCTCTCGGCGATTCCGACCTGATTGGCGAGCTTTGGAGCCAATCTGAGCATATGGCCAAGTAAAGGCTCATCACCCTTGGTAACATCGTTCAACGATTCGATATGCTCTTTCGGAACGATCAGAAAATGGGTCGGCGCCTGCGGATTGATGTCCGTGAACGCGTATGTACGGTCATCCTCATAAACCTTGGTGGAAGGGACTTCGCCTGCCAGTATTCGGCAGAACAAGCAATTATTTTCTGACATTCACACTCCTGTCATCAGTTCATATAAATTATGTCGTTAAGCATAGATACTAGCACATTTGAATGTCATCGCAAGCGGGCCTTCAGACTTCAGGATCAAATCAGTGAGAGAAGGTTCCTGATGGTTTTTACTAAATCGGCGTCAATTTTGCTGGCAGTCTGCGTTTTATCGGCTTGTCATTCCGGTGCGGCTTTCGGCAAATTTCAGGCCGGTCAGGAGCAAACATCCGTGAAAGCTCCATTGAGAATCCGAGAATATAGTTACGAAATCGTCAATTCGTACCCACACGATGCCGACGCCTTCACTCAGGGTCTGGTTTTTCATGAAGGAGCTTTATATGAAAGTACCGGGTTGAACGGCAAGTCATCGATCCGCCAGGTCGATTTGCAGACCGGCCAGGTAATCAGGAAGCTGGATGTCCCTTCGCAGTACTTTGCCGAGGGGCTGGCGATCATGGATGGCAGAGCCTATCAGCTGACGTGGTTGTCCCAGTTCGGTTATATCTATAACCTGTCATCTTTTGAGGTTTTGAAGACTTTCAACTATCCCGGTGAGGGATGGGGCCTGACTCATGACGGGCGTTCGCTGATAATGAGCGACGGAACCAACAGGTTAAGGTTTCTCCACCCCGAGAGCTTTGAACTTCAAAGAGTCATCAGCGTTTATGACGGATCTGCGCCCGTAAATTATCTTAATGAATTGGAGTACATCGATGGCGAGATATACGCCAATGTCTGGCAATCGAATCGAATAGTTATCATCGAGCCAGGCGGAGGCGGCATAACCGGCTGGATCGATCTCCGCGGATTGCTCAAAGCCGAGGACCGCTCCGGCCCGGTCGATGTTCTCAACGGCATCGCTTATGACGCGGATCAAAAAAGGCTATTCGTCACGGGAAAACTCTGGCCGAAGTTATATGAAATCAGGCTTAAGCGGCCCCGTAATGACCTGCGCAGATGAAGCAGTGATGAGAGAAGCAGTGATGAGAGAAGCAGTGATGAGTGATGAGAGAAGCAGTGATAAGTGACGAGTGATGAGTGATGAGTGACGAATGGTAAGTGACGAGAATTCAATAATTACAACTCATCACTCATCACTCGTCACTTATCACTGCTTCTCTGCTTTTCAATTCCCTGATCAGTAATCTGGCGATGAGCAGACGTTCCATCTGAAGCATAATGATGCCGGAGAGGACGGCGGCTCCGCCTGCCAGCTGAATTGTGCTCATTCGCTCGCCCAGCCAAAGCCAGGCTATGAAAGCGGCCACGACCGGTTCCAGCATCGAGGTCAGGCTGCTCCGGCTTGGTTCAAGATATCGCAGACTGGTAAGAAAGAGTCCAAATGGGACTACAGTGGCGACAGCGGCCAGGTATAAGAAGAGTGACCAGGTGGCGAGATTGTAAGAACTCCAGGGAAGCGTCCACAATGGTCTGATCGTGATCCACATCAGACCGGCGAAGAGAAATGCATAGGCCATCATCGTTCTCGGATCGTATTTCCTGAGCCCGTACTTCCCGTAGCCGGTATAAAACGCAAAGCCGACGGCCGATCCCAAAGCTGCAAGTGTACCGCCGAATGAGATGCGTGCAATCCCGCCTTCCTGGCCCACGACCATCAATATGCTTCCGGCTATCGCCAATGCCGCAGCGATCATCTTCCCACCAGTCATCCGTTCCGTCTTGGAAAAGACCCCGTATACCATGAGGAAGACCGGCGCCATATATTGCAGCAGCAGAGCATAACCCACACTGACCATCGTAAGGGCAAGATAATAGAACCCCTGATTGGCTACCAGTCCGATGGCGCCCAGCATCGCGAAATACGGCATGTCTTTCAATTTGACGTGCAGCAGTTCGGGCGATGTCAATCCGAGCCACGCGAAGAGAATGCCGGCTGCCAGAATGGTGCGAAAAATAAGCAGTTCATCAGGCTCAAGCTGTCGGTTGAGCATGTACTTGGTGATGACCCCGGAAAGACCCCACAGAATCGCGGCGCCCGCCGCCAGCAGATACCCCCGCATCAGATGCGGTTCCGCGCTTCCCCGTTTATTGGATGTCGATTCGGATGATTCAGCACCACTCAACTATTTGCCCTGTCCTTCAGCTAAGGGAGAGTTAAGCAGAATCCTGATAATCTCGGTGCCAATTTTCGGAGCAGGGTAGTGGTCGCAGTTGACCAGGACGGCAATAGTCAGACTTTGTTCGGGTAGTCGTGTCAGCAGCGATGTGGCGCCCATGGATCCACCCGAATGTTCGACCCGCAGGATTCCATTTTCGGTATAGACGCGCCAGCCAAGTCCGTAATTGACTGGCTGTCCATGACGCGTCGTCTGAGATGTGAACATCGCCCTGATTGTTTCAGGGCGAGCCAGTCGAGAGGTGTCATAGGCTGAAGAGTATTTGATCAAATCCTCGACCGTCGAGAGTAAACCCCCTCCGCCCCATTTGTTGCTCTGATCGACCTGCGGTGCGTTGCGCAGTGCTTTTTCCCTGGTCAGTGTGTAATAACGCGCGCGCAGCGGTATCAGTTTGGGCTGTTCATCCAGAAAGGTGTGTTTCAACTCGACCGGCCCGATGATGTGATTCTGCAGGTAATCGCCGAATTTTTCGCCTGAGACCTTCTCGACGATCCTGCTCAGCAGGTTGTATCCATATGTAGTATACGAGTATTTCTCGCCGGGTTCATTGATCAGCGGATCGTCCTTGAAAATGGAGAGCGCCGATTCGACATCATCATAGTGCCTGACGCTCGAGAATTCATCTCCGCGGTAATGACGTATTCCCGACAAGTGAGCGAGCAGCTGTCTCACGGTAATGGGTGATGATTTTCTTGGGAAAGTCGGCAGGTAGGTCTGCACCTCGGCATCGATGTCGAGCCTGCCGGATTCGGCAAGTTGCATGACTGCCAGCGCAGTAAAAGTCTTTGAGATCGAGCCGATGCGTGAAACAGTCTGAGCCGTGAAGGGGATGCGATTTTCCAGATCAGCGAAACCGAATCCCCTCGAATAGACGAGTTTGTTGTCTCTTGAGATAGCGATAGCTACTCCCGGTATCGAGTTCGCCTCCATTTCGGCCTGGATCTTTCGCTCTATGTCCGGGACACGCTCATCGATGCGAACGGCCATCTGGGCCGCTGCAGGAACGACAAGTGCGAAAATCAGGAAAAGGAAGACAGGGATTCCACGAAGATGTTTCATATGCCTCCTGTAACCAACTGGCAGGGAATCAGGTTTTGATGTTGTAGACCTTTATCTTGCTGTTGAGCGTGGTGTTGTTCATTCCAAGCATCTTTGCGGCTTTGCTTTGATGGCCGCCGGTGATCTCGAGTGCGCGTTTGATCAACTCGATTTCGAATCGCGAGACCTCGTCATAAAAAGAGATGCCGCGCGAGATATCAAAAGAACCTATCGCGTCGATTGGGCGAGAGGATGCATCCTCGCCGCTTCGCGGATCGATGACCTCGTCACGCAGGCATTCGAGTGTGATCTCATCGCCGCGAGCCACGATAATCGCTCTTTCGATGGCTGACTCAAGCTCACGTACGTTGCCGGGCCAGGGATATTTTTCAAGGGCGCTGAGCACCTCCGGCGAAATCTGATCTGAAACGATGCGATCATTCTCCTGATTATATTTCCGGATGAAATGCTGGGCCAGAGGAAGAATGTCCTCACGCCGGTTACGCAGCGGCGGCAGGTGAATATTGATGACGTTTAAACGGTAAAAGAGATCTTCACGGAAATCTCCCGATTTCACCGCTCGTTGAAGATCCGTGTTGGTTGCCGCGATGATTCTGACATCTACTTTGTGCTGCTGAGTGTCGCCCAGCGGAGTGAATTCACGCTCCTGTATCACTCGCAACAGCCTGGCCTGCGTTTCAGGCGGAATGGTGCTGATCTCGTCCAGAAAGATCGATCCGCCGTCGGCGACTTCGAAGAGCCCCTTTTTCGCCGCGATGGCGCCGGTAAAAGCTCCCCTGGTATGTCCGAAAAGTTCGGATTCAAGCAGTTCCGAAGGAATGTTGCTGCAATTGACGGCGACGAACTGTCCGGATTCGGCTCGCGGGCTGGAAAAGTGTATTGTTTTGGCCACAACCTCCTTGCCGGTACCTGATTCACCCGTGACCAGAACGGTCGAGCGTGCGGGCGCAACCTGCTCGATCAGATCGTAGACTTCACGCATGGCCGGTGAATTCCCGACGATCTGGCTCCGGTCGCCGGATGTCTTGAGCGTCCGGCGCAGAACGCGCCTCTCTTCTTCTCCACGCCGCCGTGTTATACCGGCTGCAACCGTCTTTAAAATCTGCTCATTCTCAAACGGTTTTCGAATGCAGTTGTATGCGCCAAGCTGCCATGCGGCGATCGCCGTATCGAACGTCGCATAAGCTGTGATCATGATGACTGCGGCTTCACGGTCGAGCTTGAGTATCTCTTCGAGCGTTCGCAACCCACCCATCCCGGGCATCGAAACATCAAGCAGGATCGCGTCATAAGTGCGATCACTCATCTTCGACAGACCTTCCTCACCGGTCTTCGCAAGATCGACGCGGTAGCCTTCCTGCGAGAGCAGGCTTTCGAGCACCTCCCGCATGATCTCTTCATCATCTACTATTAATATGTTGCCCTTTTTCGCCATAATTCGAAATTATAACAGATGTGTTGATTTCCTTACTCAATTGCGTAAACTTGCCGGCAACATAATTCATTATTTTCAATGATAAAGCTATGACATCAAAACTCTACTGGCAGGATTCTCATCAGATTCACTTCGACGCAAGGATTGCGAGCGTTGCGACAAAAGATGCTGATCTGATCGTCGAACTTGATCAAACAGCCTTCTATCCGACCGGCGGAGGGCAACCGTGTGATTATGGGCTGATTAACGGAATCGAAGTTCTAAATGTGGAAATCACTGATGACGAAAGAATATTTCATCGGCTCAAGGGCAATCCCGGATTCGAACCGGGCATCCAGATCAAGGGTGTGATTGACTGGAACCGCAGGCTGGATATGCTGCAGCAGCATTCTGGTCAGCATATCCTCTCACAGGCCTTCTTTCAGTTATATGGAGCGGAGACGAAAGGATTCAGAATCGTCGATCAGGCAACGGAGATAGACCTCACGCTCGAAGCCCCGCCGGAAGAGATAGAGACTGCTATCCATAAAGCCGAGGACCTCGCCAATCAGATAGTCTTCAGCAATCGCCAGGTTCGCCTGCACGAAGTTTCTCCCGAAGAGGCTGCAAAACTTCCCCTGCGCAAGGAGAGCTTCATTCCGGATTGCGTCCGTGTGGTTGAGATAGAAGACTTCGACTGGTCGCCCTGCGGAGGCACTCACGTTAAACGGACTGGAGAAATCGGCTTAATTGCAATTCGCGCATGGGAGCGGGCGAAGAGGATGACCCGTGTTCATTTCGTCTGCGGTGCCAGGGCTCTCCGAGAGTACAGGGCAGCTGTTGGGATTACAGATGCGGTTTCTCGCAGGCTGAGCGTCGGCCGCGATGAGGTCGAGTCCTCACTCGCACGGCTGCAGGACGATAATAAAAAACTTTCACGCAGGGTCCGCGAACTGGCACAGCTTGAAGCGAACCTGACCGCCGAGAGGCTTCTTGGTGCTGGAATTGAACTCAATGGTAAGAGGGTCGTCACCTGCAGTTTTGACGACAAGGATTTCGAAGATGTTAAACTGATCGCTCACCGTCTGGTCGATCGTGAAAGTGTGATAGCGTTGCTGGCAGCGATCGAGGGCGATTCGGTTCGCCTTGTCTTCGCACGCTCGGCGGATGTCGATGAGGACATCAACAATCTCATGAAAACGGCATGCCAGTCCATCGGCGGCAAGGGGGGCGGCAAACCGGATTTCGCCATGGGCGGAGGCCCTGTGCCGGAGGATGTTTCGAACTTCCTGACATCCCTGATTTCCAGTGGAATGCGGAATTGATGATTATTGTTCGGCCTGAAGGCGGACGTAGTTCAGAATCCATGACAGGTAACCGAACCTTGCAAAGATCAGCGTTTTACCGGGAAATCCAAGTTCATTGGCAACGGCCTTCAGCACCTCGGCACCGGAAATCAGGTTCTTCGTCGTGAAGGTGTTTCGGACCGACTCGACTTCGCGTTCGGCCTCTTCCCTGACTGTGGCATTTCTGATCCCCGAGAGGTCAGGGTTCAAAAGTGCGTCAGGATTGGTAGTGATTCGATTGTAAAAAGTATTGATATCGTTGAGAGTCACAGGGATATAAGATCGCCTGTCTTCAGGGTGCAGCAGGGTCAGCATTGACCAGACAATGCCACCTGAAATGTATACCTTTTTTCGATTGAGTAATCCCGGTTTACGTGAAACCTCGGATCGGATAGACGGGCGCAGCAGTGTTGTGCTCAATTCCTGTGATCGTTTGATGAAGGTCTGCAAGTCGGCATCTCCGCCCGCCAGCTTATTGACCTCATTGGTAAAGGTGACACTTCCGATTGGCATTCCCCACGTGACATAATCATAATCCGGTCGGCCGATGGCTACCTGCCTGAGCTGCTGGTATCCGCCTTTAGTGTTGCCGCTGCCGACATCGACCATGACAGAGCCGCTGCGATTGTCATACCAGGTTCGACCGACCCTGTAACGACGCGGAATAGTGCCTGCAATCGTCAACTGGACTTCAGTTTCGATATCCAGAAAGTCGATATCGACCCCAATTCTACGCTTGATTTCATCCGAGATATCCTGCGGGTTGTCACCGATCAGTCCGCTGCTGGCGATAACGTTGATCTGATCGGTCGGGACTTTGAAATCCTGCTGTAACCGCTGGTAAAATCTTTGGACCACAAGACCTGTATCGCGGATTGCCTGCTGGGTGAACTTGCCGTCCCTCGTCTGAACGAGCGTCGTATTAATGACCTCGGCATTAAGTATGCTGACGTTATATCCTTCGTCCCCGTTTATCACTCGCAGGACCAGGCACTTGATGCCTTTTGCTCCGATCTCGATACCGCCGTACAGCTCCTGCGGCAGGGGAGTTCCCGAACGACGGGCCTGAGCCAATGCCACATGCGATTGCGCAAAGCCAAATCCAACCAGCAGGGTAATAACGAGTGAGGGTTGTAAAAAATGTTTTATCCGCAGTTTACTGAGACACAGATTCGGGGGGTTGATATACATATGGCACTCACATACTAATACGTTGGCAGATTGAACGGGGCATCATCTCCCGCTCACTCGTAATTTCTCATACAGTTTATAGACGGTGTAGAGGAATGCCGTCAGCACAAGCAAAGTAACTGCAACCAAAGTCGGAAGCAGCCAACCCGGCGGCGCCTGAACATTATTGGTCATCCGGCTGGTGACGCCGGCTGGAGCTGCATTCGTCGGCGCCAAAATTGAAGGTTTAACATCAGGGGTTGAAGAAAGAACTGGCAACGGAGTTGGCGTCGCCTGCGGAGTGGGTGAAGTGGCTGACGCCGGCCTGGAGTTGCGCCTGGTCGGAGCGGGCCTTGTGACCGCTCTTTCCTGCTGTCGATCCCCTGACTCCCCGGGAAAGACGTCTTCCGGGCCGTAGTTCGAGAGAGAGCGCTTCTTTTCAGGTGTCAGCCCAGACTGCTTTTGATCCTGCCCGCGTGTCTGTGATCCCTGGAGACGATGATTCGCCATCACTTCCATAGTCCCTGCAAGCCAGAACGCGCTAAAACACAGGAAAATAATTGACAACTGCAAAGCATGGGCCATTTTTTTTGTCGTTATTACAGTCATAGTGAACACCCGTAATTTATGATGTAGACAGTCGGAACATAGTGATGATGAGCATGATCAGTGCGAGCAGCAGAAACATTGCAATTGCGGCATAGAGTGCGATCGAGACTTTGTCCTTGCCTGTCACTCCAACAGCTTCTTCCTGAAGTTGATGAAGGCGGCTGGTGTAGATGCCTGCCATTTCGCGGGCTTTGACCTCAGCAGCAGCACGCATTTCAGCTTCATGTTCAGCCGTTTTTATGGCTTCAAACCGCCTGGCTTCGGCTTCTCGCGCTTTGGCCTCGGCTTCCGTTCGCGCCCTTGCTTCCTGTTCGGCGCGTGCCAGAGCCAATTCGACCTCCTGCCGGGCCACCGTCGAGTCGATTTGCGGCAGGGCTCCATGAGAGTTGTGGTCCTGCGTTACCTTTTTATCGATCTCGGGCGTCTTTTTTTCAGCCTGCACGCTCAATTCGATTTGACGCCGCCTGTCTTCGGCATCGCGTGACCGAGCCTGAGCCTCTGACACTGTCGATCCGACCAGTCCTCTGGTTTTGACAGCCCCTGATTCGGCCATCTCAGCAGTGTTCAGATTACAATAGGGACACTGCTCGCGGGCCGTCGAGACGTTATATCCAGTCGCCGGACAGAAATGGACTTTGGGTGTCGATTGCGGGAACTGATGACATCCCGGACAGGCAGGCTGAGGCATGCCCCAGGAAAGTACAGTGTGATGCTTGCGCAGGGTCTGATCATCAAAATCGATCATGGTCACCGCGCAATTATCACAGGCGTACATCCGAGGATTGAGCGAACTTAGGCAGAAGGGACATTCTTTTACTGAAATACTGGCCTCGTTCGGATCCCAGGCGATGAAAGTCTGGCAGTTGCAACAGTATATCCAGTGTCCGTTATGTGGGAAGTTGTCGCTCAGGACATGCTCTTCGCCACCTTCCTTGCACACGACAACATTGCTCGTACGTGACATGGGAAAGCTGACACGATGTCTGAGGCAGTGAATTTTTACAATATCAGCAAGCATTTAGTTTTTCCGCAGAGCAGGGAGCAGGAATGAATATCTCAGCGGACCATGAGAGGGATTGTCCACAAAAATTATCCCGTAAGATTCATGCGTTCGTATTGTCAATTGATCGAATTCAGCAGTCAGAAGGTTTAGTGTCTTGATGGTCCCTGACTCTCAGGGATGAATGATTTCCCGCAGCGGTTAAATGTTACACTCAGCGCAATCCGAATTTCAATCAACTTCAGGCAACTTTTGGCATTTAGAGGAAAAAGGCTGGGGATCGATCTGAACTTAAAAATGCGATCAAACTAAAAAAGCAAGGCCGGTTGCGGCCTTGCTTTTTTGAACAACATGAAACGGAGACCTATTGATCAGGCGGCTTGGTCGAAGATGACTCTCCGCTTTTACGGCGAAGGGTTGGGCGCTCCGCTGGGGCTTTTTCAGCTTCAGCATCGCCCGCTCCGGCGTCTGTTCCGGGGGGAGAGCCCGGCTGGCGCCGTTTAAGGGTCGGCCGTTTCGAATCGGCTTCACCGGTGGCGCCGCCACGTCCCGCAAGGGACCGGGTGTTTGTCATCGAGATGAGGCGATTCTTGACCTGTTGAAATTCGGATGTATTGATTGTGTATTCGCTGCGCTCGGGAAACCGCGAGATCAGAGTGTTGACCTTATCGATGCGATCGCCAACCATCGGATGCGTGCTGAAGATCTTCGACATGGTTCCGGGTTTCTTCTTTTCCTGGGCCTGAAGTTTTTCGAAGAAGGTCGCCATGGCATGCGGATCATATCCGGTTGCCCAGAGATATTGTGCCCCCAGCATATCGGCCTCATATTCAGCGCCACGGCTGAATTTAAGGAATCCAACGGGGATGGCCAGCGAAGCGGCTGAACGAGCCGCGAAACCGCCCCACCCTCCGAGGAAGATCAGCGGGAGCGACCCCCAGTTGACGATTTGCCCCTTGGAAGCCTGTTCGACACCATGACGGGCCGCGACGTGTGCGATCTCGTGTGCCATCGGCCCGGCCAGTTCAGCCTCATTGTCCGCGGCCAGAATCAGTCCCTTGTTGACATAGAAAAATCCGCCCGGCAGTGCAAATGCGTTGATCTCATCCGCGTCAATCACCTTGATCGTAAATGGAACCTTGGCATCAGAGTGTAAAACCAGATTCTGACCGACCTTGTTGATGTACTCGACGATGATCGGATCCTCGACCATCTTGGCGGAACGATCAACCTCTTGCGAGAACTGCCTCCCGATCGCAACTTCCTTGTCATAGCTGTAGAAGTTGATCTGCAGCTTGTTGATATTCCGTTTGCCGATCAGCTCGGGGTTTTCACTCTCCGAGAGTGGGCTGTTCTTCTGTTTATTATCCTGCGGCGTGCCGTTTTGCGCCGTCACTGTCGAAACAGCCAGTACGAGACTGATGACAACCCAAAGAGAACGTTGCGCGGATGATTTCATTGCAATATCTCCTTACCGTTATTTCTTCACCATTCGATTATTCATTATACTCACAGAATCCGAAAAACGCCTCAATTTTCTAATTAATCTTTACTGAAGTTTGGATCTTGTATGATTTGTTTGAAAGTTACCTGAGGAATCCTTATTTTCAGGTAACTCTCATGTAAAATAGCTGAAAATAAAAGGCCAAAATAAATTTTGTAATTTATGATATGAGTCGCTGGCAAATGACTATGGACGGAGTTGAGTGGTTAGTCCATTTGCAGTGAAGCTCCGAGACACCGCTGTCCGTGTTGCGTAAGGAAGCCGTAGTATAGTATCGATAATAAATGTTTAATTGTTGACTACGACTATCTGGCGCTATTTCGGAACCAGAGCAGCTACGGGCTTGCCTGAATTTCAGGAGAGGAAAGGAATGAGCGATGAAATATAACCGATGGTTGGCAGTGATGTTGATGCTGAGTTTGAGTCCAATGACGACTGGAGCGCCGGCGGCTGGTGATTGGCCGCAGTGGCGCGGACCTGATCGAACGGGAGTGTCGCAGGAAAAGGGCCTGTTAAAACAATGGCCCGCGTCAGGTCCAAGGAAAAACTGGTCAATATCGAATCTGGGTGAAGGGTACGGATCACTGGCGATACAGGGAGATCGGATCTTTGTCCAGGGAACGAATCGAAATGCGAGCGTCGTCTTCAGTTTGAACAGGGCTGATGGAAAGATGGTCTGGTCGGCGGCGCTGGGGCCGAAAGTGGACGAAGGTCGCGGCAATGGACCGCGTTCGACTCCGACGATTGATGGCGATCGGATCTATGTCCTGACTGAAAACGGCGATCTTGCCTGTCTGCGAGGGCGTGATGGATCGCGCGTCTGGAGTAAGAACATCCTGCGCGAGTTTGGCGGAGACAATCCGCACTGGCTGATCAGCGAATCTCCGCTCATTGACGGGAACCGGGTCATCGTCTCTCCGGGCGGAAAAGGCGCCGGAATAGTCGCACTCGATAAGATGACCGGAAAGACCGTCTGGACAAGCAGCGAATTGAACGATGAAGCTGGATACGCTTCCTGCATTATCGCCGATGTCGGTGGCGTGAAGACGATCATGAATTTCACATCCCGGGCGGCGGTCGGTGTCAGGGCAAGTGACGGCAAGCTGATGTGGCGCTATGACAGGGCCGCAAATAATACAGCCAATTGCACGACTCCGGTTTACCTCAACAACAAGGTCTTCTTCTCGTCGGCCTATGGAACTGGTGCGGCGCTGCTCGATCTGACTCCGCAAGGCGGGGAAGTGAAAGCCCGCGAAGTTTACTTCACACGCGACATGCAGAATCATCACGGCGGCGTGGTTCTGGTCAACGGCTACATCTATGGGTTCTCGAATTCGATTCTGACATGTATCGAATTCGCCACCGGGAAAAAGATGTGGAGCGATCGAAGCGTAGGCAAGGGGGCCTTGACCTATGCCGACGGCATGCTCTTTCTGATGGGCGAGAACAATCTGGTCGGGCTGGCCGAAGCCACGCCGTCCGGTTACAAGGAGAAGGGAAGATTCTCGATCGCTGACCAGGGAAAGCCGAGCTGGGCGCATCCCGTCGTGGCCGGCGGAAAACTATACATCAGGAATCAGGGTGAACTGGCCGCCTATGATGTGAAGGCCAATTAACACAAGGCTGTTTGAAAAGCAGGCACAGAACAGGCGCGACAGGAGGGATTGACGGTCCATTCTGTCGCGTTCTTTTTATTCATCCTTATCCTGCAATGAGACGATGGACTCATAGACATCCGGAACATAGACCTCTTCGGCGCGCGGGAATACGTAACGCAGCAGGAGCGGAGTGATCATTGTGGTGACCAGGACCATGATCACCATTATCGAGAAGATATCCTGATCGATCACACGATTAGTGAGCCCGACTCCGGCGACAATAAGTCCAACCTCGCCACGAGAGACCATACCCACTCCGACTCGAAGCGACTCTTTGCTGGTGAATCCGCTGAGACGGGCGAAGACACCGCACCCAATTATCTTCCCAAGAATTGCAACAAGCAGTATGACGGACATGATCAGCAGCAATCCGCGGTTCCCTAAAATCGATCTGCCGTCGGCTTCAAGGCCGATCGAAATAAAGAAGACCGGGACGAGTATGCTGTAAGTCAAAGGATGTATGCCCTGGTCGATCTCCTTCTTGAATCTCGTGCGCGTGCAAAGCACACCGGCGATATATGATCCTGTGATGGCCGCGACCTGCCCGACATACTGGGCAAGGAATGCGTAAAAAAGGAGCAGTGCGACCGTAAAGGCCAGAAGCGCCTGGCTGGCCGGCAATTTTGACGCTTTTTCGAGCAACCGGTCGAAATACTTGACACCGAACCAGATCGATATCCAGAAGAAGGCGATCATAAAGAAGAAGACTGCAAGGATTTCAGCCGTCTTGTTCTGGTTGAAAAAGGTGGAAGAGACGATGAGCGGAAGTGTCTGCGAAGAACTGTCGCTGATGCCGGCGGTGGCAAAGGCAACCACAATCGAGAGGACGATGATACCCATTACATCATCGATGACAGCAGCGCCGAGGATTGTCGATCCTTCTTTCGATTTGATCTGTTTCAACTCGATCAGCGTCTGAGCTGAAATCGAGACGCTGGTCGCCGTCAGCACGGCTCCGATGAAAAAAGATTCAGTCCATGAAAGGTTGAACGCCCGCGAAGCGATAGTTCCACCCAAAAATGGAAATAAAACCCCGCCAAAAGCCGTCCAGAAGGCCACCCGACCGACGCGTTTCATTTCATTCAGATCGGTCTCAAGACCCGCCACGAACATGAGCAGGATTACGCCCATCTCGGAAAAATCCTTGATCGAATGGATGAGTGACTCCGCGGAATTTGCGAAGGGCCATTGATGCAGCAGGTTTATCGCAGTCGGTCCGAGCAGCAGGCCGATCATGATCTCACCAAAGACGGCCGGTTGCCCGTAACGAACACTGAGAGCCCCGGCCGCCTTTGCGGCAACGATGAAAATAGAGAGAAGCAACAGTAATTGCAGGAGATGGTTCATTTCGTCGGTTTCCGGTTATGCGAATGGAACTCTTTTAGTTGTTGTTGCTAACGGGCAGCGATCGCCTGCATTTCAAAGTGCGCGCCCCTCAGCAGTGGGCCCGAGCCGATGAAAGCCCTGGCGGGAAAGTTTTTTCCAAAATAGGTTCTGTAGACGGAGTTGAACTTCTCGTAGAGGGTAAGATCAGGGCAATAGATAGTGACTGTCACCAGGTTGTCCATGGTCATGCCCGCTTCGGCCAGGGTCTTCTTGAAACCGTCCAGCATCAGCTGGATCTCTTTCTCGATTTTGTCAGGGACTTTATTGGTCTGGGGATCGATACCCAGTTTACCGGCCAGGTAAAGTGTGTCACCCACCAGGACGGCATCGCTGAACGGCAGCTCAGTATTCTTGCCGGGCAGGTTGATGTGACGACGCTGCGGCGCTTGTCCACCCTCTACTGAGGACGCTACGGCGCCTGCAATTATTCCGATCCCAATTCCGATCGCTAACAACATTACGTTTTTCGTGATGTTCTTCTTCATAACTTTAACTCCTTGATTATTTTTTTGATGGGATTGCAGACTGGATTCGACGCAATCATAGACACCGTCTCGATGCCTGACAATCGAATCCGGCAAAATTGTCTCTCTTTCATTCAACTGAGCCAAATGTTTTAGAATACTGGTCTTACCAATTGGAATATCGTAAGCTTCATTCATCTCATCTCCTGGGGCGAGAATACGAGAAAAAACAACGTGTGAAAAAAAATATCCGGAGAGAAGTCATGAGTAGCGAGGTTCTATCAGACAAGCCGGTCAACCCGGCAGCGAATGATTGTAAGGCTCTGGCCGGTGAGTTGGGGCAGGTTGCATCGATGTCGGTGTACGAATCGTCAATCGTGAGGTCCGGCAAGTCGCACTATTTCCTTGGACGCAAATCGGGTCAGAAGTTTCTCGGCATACTGAGCGAGGATGGCGAGGGAACCGGAGGCTGCATCGGAAGCCGCGACGAAGTAACGATCGATGGCCGTCGACAGAGTTTGTTTATCGGCGCAACGGATTCGTCCAATGCCGCTGCGTTACGGGCTTTTTTGCCGCATCTCGTACCACAGCCACTAGGATTGAGAAAGTCAGCCGGTTGTGGAGACAGGCTTGGCCTGGCGACTCCGGGGCATATTCGCGCAATTCGCAAATCGAGTATGGCCCCGATTCTGGCCCAGCAATCGATACGGGAGAACGCCAGAACCGGCCGAACGCCGCAGGAGGTGATGGACGATGCACTGTGGGGTGTAGTTCAAGAGGCCTGGATTGAAGGATTCGGCGCCGATGCCGATCATTTGAAGTCGACCGCGGATATCGACATCTGTGCAGCGGCTGGTTTCACGTTTTATACAATTGATCCCGGAGATCACGTCGATAACGATGCCAATACCGCTGGCCTCGATATTCTGAAAGAAAAGATCGACGCCTTGCCATGGGACGGTCTTGAGTCGAGCTGGCATGAAACGAGGAACAGGCTCGCATCGAAACCGATCGATCTCGGCGAATTCAAGTATGAGATCAGTGAGGAAGCTCTGCACCGGGCAGTAGCGAAATACGGGCGCGTAGTGGCTCACACGGTTGGAATGTATCGCCATCTTGAGCACGTCATGGGCGGGAAGTCGTTCGAGCTTGAAATGAGCGTTGACGAAACCGAGACGGTGACTTCGCTGGCCGAACACATATACATTGCCCACGAGCTGAAGCGGCTGGGAGTCAAGTGGGTCAGTCTTGCGCCTCGTTATGTTGGCGATTTCGAAAAGGGCGTCGATTACATCGGCGATCTGTGTGAATTCGAGAAATCTTTCTCCGAGCACCTGGCCGTTTCAATGACTTTTGGGCCGTACAAACTGAGCCTTCATTCCGGATCGGATAAGTTCAGCGTCTATCCAATTGCATCCAGAGTGGCCGGTGAACTGGTCCACTTGAAAACCGCCGGCACCAGTTATCTGGAGGCTCTGCGGGCGATCGGCGAGGTCGAGCCTCGACTTTTCAGAGCAATCGTCGGGTTCGCGCGTGAGCGGTATCCGGTCGATCGCGCGACATACCACGTTTCGGCCGAACTGGAAAAAATGCCGGAGATATCATTGATTGGCGATGACGGTTTGACGGTTTTACTGGATGATTTTCACGCCCGTGAGATCCTGCACGTGACATTCGGATCGGTGCTTCATCATCCTGATTTCCGCGAACCCTTCTTCAAGGCATTGCGTGATCACGAAGAGGTCTATTACGCAATGCTGGAACGGCATTTCAACCGCCATTTTGCTCCATTTGGAGAAGCATCCAGGGCGATCGGGGACTGAACATGACAATAACCGAATTGATGAAAATGTATGATATGTCGGGACGGTCGTTTGTCATCACGGGCGGAACCGGCATTTTATGCAGTGCAATGGCTAAGGCGCTGATGGGGTGTGGAGCGAACGTGGCCATTCTCGCGCGCAATGTCGAGAAAGGCGAAGCGCTGCTGGCCGAACTTTCGGGCGCCGGCCGTGCGATCATCGTTCCCGGCGATGTTCTCAAACAGGATACTCTCAAGCAAGCCGCCCGCATGGTGATCGACGAATTCGGCCGGATTGACGGCCTGATCAACGGCGCCGGAGGCAATGATCCGGGCGCTACGACGCGTCCCGACCTGACTTTTTTCAATCTGCCTGAAGAAGCGCTGCGATATGTCTTCGATCTCAATCTGCTTGGGACGATGCTGCCCTGCCAGATCTTCGGCAGGCAAATGGCCGAACAGGGAGATGGCGTCATCCTGAACGTCTCGTCGATGAGCGCCCGGCGCCCGCTGACCAGAGTCGTTGGATATTCAGCAGCCAAAGCCGGAATCGATAATTTCACTCAATGGCTGGCGGTGCATCTGGCGCAGAACTATTCTCCACGCATCCGTGTCAATGCGATCGCCCCGGGATTTTTCGTGACCGAACAGAACCGGGCGCTGCTGGTTGATGAGACGAATAGCGGATTGACGGCCCGCGGAAATAGCATCATCGCCCACACTCCGATGGGCCGATTCGGAGACCCGCAGGATCTGATCGGAGCCGTCCTGTGGCTGCTCTCTCCTGCTTCGTCATTTGTGACAGGCATTGTTGTTCCTGTCGATGGAGGCTTTTCAGCCTTCGGCGGCGTTTAGCTGTAGTTCTGCAACCAAAAAAAGTCAAATAAGGCAAAGGGGCAATGATGCTGATTGGCACTGGTTACACAGACAAATTCCTTACCGAGGACGAAATACAAGACCTCATGAAGGCGGCGCTCGACAGTGCCACTCTGGACGGCAAGCGCGTCATTGTCATCATACCCGACGGAACGCGAACAGCGCCCATGCCGCTCATGTACAGGTTGTTTCACAGGATTCTTCAGGGAAGAGTTGCGCAGCTTGATTACCTGATCGCGCTCGGAACGCATCAGTCAATGTCCGAAGAGGCGATCAACCACCTCGTCGGATTGACGCCCGAGGAGCGGGCTGGTGAATACTCTGCTCACAGGATATTCAACCACCGCTGGGATCTGCCGGATCAGATGATCGAACTGGGGGAGATATCTTCTCAGGAGGTCGCCGAACTGAGCGGCGGGCAGTTGCAGGAATCGATCAAGGTGAGGTTGAACAAGCTGATCTTCGATTACGACCAGATCATCATTTGCGGGCCAACCTTTCCTCACGAAGTCGTCGGTTTTTCCGGCGGCAACAAGTACTTCTTTCCGGGCATCAGCGGGCCTGAGGTGATCAACTTTTCGCACTGGCTGGGCGCCCTTATCACCAGTTATGAGCTGATCGGGACCAAACATACCCCGGTTCGCAAACTGATCGATCGGGCGGCCTCGATGATTCGTCTGCCGAAACTCTGTTTCAGCATGGTGGTCAAGGGGAATGAACTGGCCGGGTTATATATCGGCGAGCCGGAAGATGCATGGGAAGCGGCATCCGACCTGTCATCGAAGGTCCACATTGTCTGGGTCGATAAACCCTTTAAACGGGTTCTCTCTGTCATGCCGCAGCTATATGACGACATCTGGACCGCCTCGAAGGGGATGTACAAGCTCGAACCGGCGATCGAGGATGGCGGCGAAGTTATCATCTATGCGCCTCATATTGACGAGATCAGTTACACGCACGGCCGCGTTCTGGACGAAATTGGATACCATGTCCGCGATTATTTCGTAAAACAATGGGATCGGTTCAAGCATCATCCGTGGGGCGTCATTGCACACAGCACCCATCTGCGCGGAATCGGTACCTATGATGCCGATACAGGCGTCGAGCGGCCAAGAATCAATGTCACTCTGGCGACGCGAATTCCTGAAGAGCGCTGTAGAAAGGTCAATCTGGGTTATCTTGATCCCGAGAGCATCAACATGAGTGATTGGCGGAACAAGGAAGACGAGGGTATTCTTGTCGTTCCGAAATCCGGGGAGCTGCTCTTCCGGCTGAAGTCGAAGGCCTCGGTGGCTTGATTGGAAATTCAGTGTTTCACCACGGAGGCACAGAGAGCACAGAGAAGAAACGAGGGAATTTTGAATTCCTCAAGATTTTTACCAATCCCCTGATTCTTCTCTGTGCTCTCAGTGCCTCCGTGGTGAAATATTCTGTCGTGAAAAATTATATTTATAAGGAAGTTTATGCAGTATGAGAATGTGAATGAGAAGACTGGCGGCCGGCGTACCATCAGGGGCGCCTGCCCGCACGACTGCCCTGACACTTGCGCTCTGGTTGTGACGGTCGAGGACGGCCGTGCTGTCAAAGTCGCCGGCGCCGAGGATCATCCTACGACGAACGGTTTTCTGTGCACCAAGGTCAACCGTTATCTTGAGCGGACTTACAGCCCGCAACGTGTCCTGTTTCCGATGAAGCGCGTCGGTGAAAAGGGAAAGGGGATCTTCGAGCGCATCTCATGGGACGAGGCGCTTGACACGATTGCCACGAAGTTCGCGGAGATCGCTGCAGACGATCCACAGGCCATACAACCATACAGTTATGCCGGAACGATGGGACTGGTGCAGGGCGAATCGATGGATCGTCGGTTCTTCCACAAGCTCGGAGCCTCGCTGCTTGACAGGACGATCTGTGCCACCGCCGGAGCTGCCGGATATAAAGTGACGATTGGCGCAAGCGTAGGCGCCGACCCCGAAAGGTTCAATGACGCGCGGCTGATTCTGATCTGGGGATCGAACACCCTTACATCGAATGTGCATTTGTGGCCGCGCATTCTGGAGGCGAAGCGCAAGGGCGCAAAAATCATCGCTATCGATCCATATCTGAGCCTGACCGCTGAGAAGTGTGACCAGCATATCGCTCCGCTGCCCGGCACCGACGGAGCGCTCGCTCTGGCCATGATGAACGTGATCATTTCAGAAGGGCTGGTCGATCGCGATTACGTCGAACGGTACACACTTGGCTTTGAGCTGCTGAGGGAGAGGGTTCTCGATTATCCGCCATCGCGAGTCGCTGCCATGACAGGGCTCGGAGAGGATGTCATCGTTACACTCGCCCGTGAATACGCATCGACGATGCCATCTGTGATTCGCCTCAATTACGGAATGCAGCGCCACTTCGGCGGGGGAATGGCCGTCAGGACAGTCGCCTGCCTGCCCGCGCTGACAGGCGCCTGGCGTGATCCGGCTGGCGGCATACTGCTCTCGACTTCCGGGACATTCGGCATCAACACTGCGGCACTACAGCGACCCGACCTGATCTGGAACAATCCGCGCACCGTCAACATGTCCGCTATCGGAGACGCACTGCTCGGCTCCCACCGGTCGGTCAGGTACGAAACCGTCGACGGTCGATCGCGAATAATCGAAGAGCTGACGCCGCTCTCACCACCCATTCGTGCGCTCTACGTCTACAATTCAAACCCCGTCGCCGTCGCGCCCGATTCCGGCAAGGTGATCGAGGGCTTCAAACGTGAAGATCTCTTTACAGTCGTTCATGAGATCTTTCAGACAGATACTGCCGACTACGCTGATATCCTGCTGCCGGCGACGACCCAGCTCGAACAGACAGACATTCACAAGGCGTACGGGCATCTCTACCTGTTATACAACAACCGGGCGATCGATCCGATTGGAGAAGCCAAACCTAACAGCGAGGTCTTTCGCCTGCTCGCCGAACGGATGGGATTCGATGATCCCTGTTTCAGGGAGTCTGACGAGGATATCGCCAGAAGCGCGATCAGCGGTGACCATCCGCATCTGCAGGGAATCTCTTTTGACGAGTTGAAGGAACGTGGATGGGTGAGGTTGAATCTCCCACAGACATTTGCCCCCTTCGCCGAAGGCAACTTCTACACCCCTTCAGGCAAATGCGAATTTTTCAGCGAGACACTTGCGCATCAGGGAGCCGATCCGCTGCCGGCCTATATCCCACCAAAAGAGTCGGTCGCCTCCGCGCCGGAACTGGCGGCGAAATATCCGCTTGCGATCATTTCGCCTCCGGCTCACAATTTCCTCAACTCCAGCTTTGCCAATCTGCCGAGTTTTATTCACGCCGAGAAAGAACCACGACTGGACATTCACCCTGAAGATGCCGCTGACAGGGAGATACGCGACGGAGACCGCGTGCGCATCTTCAACGACCGCGGGGCGTTTACCGCCAGGGCGAAAGTGACTGAAAATGCCCGACCGGGCGTCGTTGTCGCGCTTTCTGTCTGGTGGAAGAAACTGACCAGTGACGGAACCAATGCCAATGATGTCACTTCGCAGCGATTGACGGATCTCGGCAGTGCGGCGACCTTTTATGATGCCCTGGTCGAAGTGGACAGGATTTGAGAATGGATTCGAGCGACTTGACGCTTCTCATCTCCGCCTTTTCGGTATTTGCCTTGTGCATCTTTTTGGAGTGGGTCTACTGGCGGCGAAAGGGCATTCGCAAATTCGGCGGCCGCGACTCGCTTGCGAACTACTCGCTGGTATTGATGCAGGTTACGGCAGGAATTTTCGGAAAGGCGATCTTCATATTCGCCGCGCTCGACTGGTTTCGCGACCGTGGGCCGCGCCTTGTTCCCGAGACCTGGTGGGCAGGTCTCATCCTCTTTCTTGGCGTCGATCTGGGTTACTACCTCTTTCATCGCGCCAGCCACCGCAGCCGCTTCCTGTGGGCGATTCATGAATCTCATCACTCATCCGAGCTCATGAACCTTTCAGTGGCGCTGCGCCAGCCTCCGCTCGAACCGCTGGTTGACTGGCCGTTCTTCATCGGTCTGGCGTGGATCGGTTTTTCTTCGAAGGCCATTCTGACAATGTATGCCTTCAATCTCGCCTATCAGTTCTTTGTTCATACCGAGATCGTCGGAAAGCTCCCCGGCTGGATCGAGTATGTTTTCAACACGCCCTCCCACCACCGTGTTCATCACGGAACCAACCCTGAGTATATCGATAAAAACTATGCCGGCGTATTGATCATTTGGGACCGATTGTTCGGTTCGTTTGAAGGCGAGCGTGCGCCGGTCCGCTACGGCGTCCTCCATCCCGTCAATTCATTCAATCCAGTCTATGTCGGATTTCACCTCTGGATCGACATCATCCGCGATGTGTTGAGAACGAAAAGCTGGGGAGCGAAGCTTAGGATGGTCTTCGCTCCTCCGGGTTGGGCTGATGAGTTTCGCCGGAATGAACGTTGATTACCACAAACATTATCGAATACGACATCCGACACCCCAAATCGCAACTCCGGGGTCTGTGCCCATGAAATAGATCGTATTGCCGTTATCTACAGCGGTCATGACGTAGTTGACTGAGTTGCCGAGGTTGTCGGTATAAAATCCTGTTCCTCGACAGTTACTCCCAATTGTAAACGTACCGTTATTGATCCGTGGAAAGTACTGCCCCATAAGGTTGATCGTGTCCGTTCCGTTAAAGAGGCCGTTGAAGTTGCTGTCAAGCGTGTGGGTATAAATGCCGGCAAGAACCAGGTTTGGCACTCCTGGAATACTGCCCTCGAGCCGGCCTCCGTAGGAGCCGAGAACTGTGGCGTTACTGCACCTCGGCGACTGGCCCGGTTCGGCGATCCGACGACCTACTCCGTGCAGCAGGACGCCGTCATTGGTGTTGAGTAACTCAATCTGGTTGCCTCTGTCGGTGGCGATGAAATTATAGGTGACGGTCAGACCGAGCGCTTGTACATCGAAACTGCCTGAGCCTGTGCAGTCGTCCCTGATACTGAAAGTGCCGCCTGTTCCCGCGGCCGGAAACGATTGGGCGCCGACAACAAGCTGTACATCGGCATCCATCGTCCCATTCGGGAAATGAGTGAAGAGGCCGTTGACCAGGAACGGACCTACGCCCAATATCTGCCCGTCCATCTGATAGCCGTATGTTCCGCTGGCTGTTCCGATTGTACAGCGCGGAGCGCGGTGCCCAAACGGGCCGTTATCCTGGGCATTGACTGATTTCTGCCCGGCAGTGGTTAATAAAATTACCGTCACCGTTAAAGTGATGGCTGTTGCGATAGACCAGAATTTTTTGTTTTTCATGAGGGATCTCCTTATTCAATCTCACTCATGCATGCGTAATACTGGATTGAAGTATGCCATTCCTGGAAAATTATTATATTTTAAACTGCCGTTTGCGTGGAGCTAAGGCGAGACATCTGCGCTGAAGGAATTACCAGTTCGGCTCAGGGTTGAGCTGGAGTCTTGGAGGCGTATCGATTGGCGATGTAGGCGTTGAGCAGTTCGATGAATTCCGGGACGATATTCGCCCCCTTGAGAGTTGTCCTTAGCTTTCCGTCGATGAACACCGGCGCTCGAGGCTCTTCGCCGGTGCCCGGCAGGCTGATGCCGATATCGGCGTGTTTCGATTCTCCGGGGCCATTGACGACGCAGCCCATGACTGCGACTTTCATCTCCTCGACGCCCTTGTAGAGATCGCGCCAGACTGGCATCTGCGCGCGAAGGTACTTGCCGATATCGTCGGCCATCTCCTGAAAGAGCGTGCTCGTCGTGCGGCCGCATCCTGGACAGGCAGTCACCTGCGGGACGAAACTGCGAATGCCGAGGGACTGTAGAATCTGCTGAGCGATGATGACTTCTTCAGTTCGATCACCATTTGGAGCCGGTGTCAAAGAGACACGAATCGTGTCTCCGATACCTTCCTGGAGCAGTATCGCCAGACCGGCAGCGCTGGCCACGACCCCCTTCGAACCCATGCCGGCTTCTGTCAGGCCGAGGTGTAGAGCGTAGTCTCCGCGCCGTGCAAGTTCGCGATAGACGTCGACCAGGTCCTGAACGTTCGAGCATTTCGCGCTCAGGATGATGTGGTCCTTCGACAGGCCGTAACTCTCGGCCAGCTCGGCCGATTCAATGGCGCTGCGGACGATCGCTTCTTTCATGACATCCTGCGCGTCGAGCGGTTCTGGGAGCTTCGCGTTCTCGTCCATCAGCCGGGCGAGCAGCGCCTGATCCAGTGATCCCCAGTTGACGCCGATTCGGACAGGCTTGTCGTTCTCTATCGCGACATCGATCATCCGTTTGAAGTTGTCGTCGTGATGCCTGCCGGCTCCGACATTGCCGGGATTGATGCGATATTTCGATAGCGCGCGTGCGCAGTCCTTGTACTCGGCCAGCAGGATGTGCCCGTTGTAGTGGAAATCACCGATGATCGGCGTGTTGTAACCCGCATCGCGAACCCGCGCCACGATCTCGGGAACGGCCGCTGCGGCTTCCTTGTTGTTGACCGTGATGCGAACCAGCTCGGAACCGGCTTTGGCCAGGTCAATCGTCTGCCGCGCAGTGGCCTTTGCATCAGCAGTATCGGTGTTGGTCATCGATTGCACGACAACGGCCTGACAACCGCCGATTTGAACGCCGCCCACTTTAACGGCAACCGTCTTTTTTCGATCTATTCGAGCCATAAAATTCACTACCAGTTACTTCACAAATATGCAGTGATTGTAACATGCCGTCGCAATGCCGAGCTATTTCACTGTAAGTTCGACATTATTCTCGGAGATCTTTTTGCCTTTATCGTCGAAGATCGTTGCTCGCAGCGTGAACTTGCCCGGAGTCCTGAGTGGAATAGCAAGGTCAGTCAGTTTCGATGATGAATCCTCTGTGATGTCTAATCGATATGGGCGTTGGGATTGAAGGACTGACTTGCCCGAATCGTCATGCAGCGACCACGTTACTGTCGCATTCGGTATCGAGTACCAGTGATCGTTGATGATCCAGAGTTCGGTTTTCAACTCTTCGCCCGCCGACCATGTGTCGCGATCATACGCGAAGGATGGGAGAACCATCTGAAACGACTGCTGTACAGTATAGAAAGATTTCGTCGGCTGCCGGTAAAAATCCAGGGCGGCCATCGTCACCGAAGGCCAGAGGTCGATGGCATGGAAATGCAGGATTCCCCCGGCCGGCTGGTACTTCAGCCTGCGCATTCTTTCGATGGCCAGCTGAAAAAGTCTGGCGACATAATTCTGAGTCTGTGGGATGTATTCCCGCAGGCTCATCTCGCCCGGCTCGCCCCATGCGCGCATGGCCTCGAAGATCTGCAGTTTGTGAAAGACCCACTCCTCTTCGTGATCCTTGATCGGCCAGTGATTCGGCAGGAATTTGATGAGGCTGTCGTAATTCGGCAGGGCGGTCGCTCCCAGTTCTGAAATGAACTTCTCGCGGACTTTCGTGTATTCCCAGATCGTTCCGCCGTACCATCCCTCGTATACGTGCGCATCGCCATATCGACCGGTCGATCTCTGCACCGGGCGTCGCTGTGGATCGTGCAGGTAGAGCCGTGGCTCGAGATGCTTGGTCAGGTCCCTGTAATTTTCAAGCGATTCCTCGTCGCTCGTCGCCCAGATCGCGACAGACGGATGATTGCGCACATATCTGATGAGCGGATCATATAATCCGGCGGCTTTCAATGAAAATGCCCGGTCCTCGGGATACCATGCTTCAAGGTAGTCCTGCCAGATCAAAATCCCTTTCTCATCGCAGACATCATAAAATTCGGGATTGCTGAAATGGCAGTGCAACCGGATCATGTTGACGTTCATCCTGCGCATCAATTCTATGTCCCGATCGTAATCACCGCGGCGCATTTCTGACATGAACAGGTTGAAATATGAGTTCGTCCCGCGGATATACATCCGCTTCCCGTTAAGATAGAACTTCCAGTCCACGTGTTCGATCTGGCGTATACCGACAGCCAGCGATCGCTTGTCTGAAAGGTCACTGCCATGAGAAACCGAAATCGACATAGTGTATAAATTCGGTTTCCCATGATCCCACGTCCACCAGAGCTCGGGTTTTTCAAGGTGAAAGACGAAGCGATCTTTTTCGATTCCGGCTTCAATTGGCTTTCGACTGTTGATTTCGTATCCAGTCGGACCTTCGAAATTTCGCGGAACCAGAGTCATGCGAATGCCGGCATCAGGCATTGACTCGGCGGCATCCCAGGTCAGATCGACGACGACGTCGGCGCTTCCATCCTTATTAATAAGTGTATCGACGGCGATATCCTGAATCGTAACCGGCCCGGTTGCGAGCAGATGCACTGATCGCGTAATTCCGAGTGGCGTGATGTCGTCCGGCTTTTGATCGACTGCCCCGTACGAGCCCTTGATAGTGTACGGTCTGTGACGCCAGTAATAACTGACCGGCGTCCAGACGCGGACGGCGATTGAATTCATTCCGTCTGACCGAAGTTTGTCTGTAACATCGAACTGATAGGGATCGATGTAGCCTTCGTGGCGTCCGAGGAGCCTTCCGTTCAGATAAATATCGGCGTAATAATCCGTCGCATCGAATTTCAACCACAATCGCCGGCCGCGGGCCTCTGCCGGGACCGCCACCGTCCGTCGATACCACCATTCTTTCGAACTGACCCAGTTGGCCTCTTTGGTGTGATAGAGAGGAGCCGCCAGGATCTGAGTATGCACCGATCCCGGCACTGTCACCGTTCTCCATGTGTCGTCGTTGAATTCTTCGCGGTAAAACCCTAGCGCCTCACCCTGCGATTTTTCGGCGTCGTGAATCTTCCACGCGCCGTCCAGACTGAAATCGAGGATCTCGCCATCGCCATCCCGTTTCAATAACTCGACAGGCTTGACGACGGTTGCAGACTTTAATGAAGATGCCGATTCAACAGTCTGAAAGGGAAGCAGATTTTCAGAGACCCTGACGACCGACAGCACGGGTTGGATGAATTTGCGGTACTCCTTGCGCGCTTCCAGAACGGTCTCGGTCCCCTTCCAGTTCGGGAAAGAGATGCCGATTTCAGTAGAACTTTTCCCGGCAGCCAATTTGGTCTGTCCCAGAAACTGGCGGGCGCCTATCCCCTTCCATTCAAGCGATCGGTCGAGTTCGATGATTCCAAGTGCGCCGTAATTCTCTTTACGCTGGTAATAGACGACATGGCCACCCGGCAGATCAGACAGGTTCTTCGGTCCGATCGGATGATCCGGCGGGTTGTCGATTTCCCAGCCATCGGGGAACTTGAGCTCGACGCCTTCCATCCATCGATTGAAAGGCTCATATGGCGTGGCGGATATCGATGAGAAGAATATTCCATGACTTGATTCCGCCGGCGCGGATTCGACAGACGATTTCCAGTGTAAAACAGGCGAATGAGCCAGCCAGTTGAACTCCCAGGTCTCGCGCACATTGCCTGCCCGCGCTCCCGAAAGACGGACTCTGGCTCTCCAGGGACCTGACTCGATGATCTCGATCTGATCGAAGGCGCCAGATCGTGGTACCCCGGCTCCGTTTTGTGCAAGGAATGTTCCTATCCCGGCGCTCTTTCGTCCGAATGCGAGCGGTTCGTTCACATCCGGCGAGGTGTCGATCAGATTGAGCATCCGCACATCGCCCGCGCTCTTGTTGTATGCCGCAACTATCGCCGGTTCAGTATCCTCAAGCCCGAGATTGATAATGATTCCGAACCGATCGTTCGCCATCTCAAATCGTCCCACTCCGATCCGCCTCGCAACCATAGACTTTACAGGCGCAGACTCTTTTTGGGGATTGATTCCATTGACCAGGTAGTATGTCGGACGATCGCCTGGAATGATCGTGGCAGGGAAGAGCAACTCGGCATTTTTGATGCTCCTGTCCGGATGCGTTGCTGTCACCTTTAGTTGAGTATTTATCTCCTCACCACCGGATGTGTAGAGCCTGAGCGATGACGCTGATCGGACCTCTTCGCGCTCGAATTCCAGCCGGACAGAGACTATTTCATCATCCCGGCGATAGATTCCCGTCGGCTCCTCCAGGGTGATGGTTCTGACCCTGCTTCCGGATGTCTGAAAAGAAGCCTGATGCGCTGTGACTGATGAGTCGCCAATCGTGTTCAGCGCTGTCATCAGCAGTAATGTGATGAAGACTGATAAACCGAGACTGGATTTCATAAAGTTATTATCTGATGTTATGCAGAGACAAAGATCGGAAATTGCTTGAGTTGTCCTGAACCCGCGAAGCGGGTGGGCAGAATAGAGCCCGGGGCGGAGCGAGGCCGCCAGGCCGAGCGAAACCCCGGGTATTGTGATCATCATTTCATCAAGCCCATGAAATGGGCGGCAGATTTCTCGATGACGCCTGACTCTCTTCCGCTCAGGCTATCGCCCACTTCGTGGGCTTGCCAATTTTGGTGGAACGGGACCCGGGGCTTCGCTCGGCCTGGCGGCCTCGCTCCACCCCGGGCTCTATTCTTTCGCCTGCGTTGCAGGCTCACAGAAGAATATGCTTGAGAAACCCAAAAATTTGTCAAATCGATTTTAAAGGACTCTTCCGCGTAACATCAGTTATTATGTCAGGATTCTGCGTAAGTCCTGTATGTGTTCTACGCCTGTTTTCCGCTCCACGTTCCGCGCGCGACGGCCGGGACGAAACTTTCGATCTCCTTCGGATCGAAAGCGATGGTGCGCTCTTCTTCAGCGCTCTTGTAGGCTGTCATGAGCAGTTGTGTCACTTCGAGGCCGTCATAGCAATTGATTTCGGGCTGGGTTCCATCAAGAAAACAATTGACGAAATAGCGATTTTCGCCTTCATAGCCATATTCCGATGTTTCATTCGCAACAACAGGCATCAATCCCTGCTCTGCGTTCTGTTTTTCGACCAGATCCTCGCCCTCCGAGCCTCTCACGCGCCGGCTGAAGAATAGTTTGAGACTGGTGTCGAGCGAGTTGATCGAGAGCGAGTATTCCGGCCCAAGCAACTCGGACGTCAGGCGCAATCCGGCACCGACATAGCTCCATGAAGTCGTCACTTCAGCGATCAGCGGGTTGCCGACTTCATCTTTATATTCGATCGTTGCGCGGGCGAAATCCTCTGATGGCCGGGTCAGGTAATCGACCTCTTTCCCCATCGTCTGTCGCAATTGTTCGGCATATTCGGGGCGCGACCATTTCAGACTGGCTATAGTTGCCGAGACCTTGAGAGGAGTAATACTGTTTCGCGGTTTAGCCGGGTCGGTAAGCAGAAATCTCGCGACCTCGACGCTGTGACACATCATATCGTTGAGCACGCCGCCTCCCTGCAAATCTCCCTGCCAGAACCAGGGAGCATGCGGACCGCTGTGCTCCTCTGCGCACCTGGCCAGATAAGGGCGCCCAGTCAATGCGGCCGCGCGACGCCAGACGATCTCCCGCCCGCGAACGATACCGGGCTCGAACAACTGGTCTTCGAGATATCCGTGCAGCAGCCCCGATTCCTCGATCAGCTCCATGACCCGCCGTGCTTCTGCGGCATTTCGCGCAAGCGGTTTTTCGACGGCGATCCCAACCAGATGGCTCTTACCGGCCTTGTTCGCCCTGATGATCGCCTCAAGGTTCTCGACACGTTTATGATTCGGCCCGCACAGCCAGATCGCATGAATATCAGGCGACGATGCCATCTCTTCGATCGAATCGAAAGCACGGCAATCACCAAGCCTGAGCGACCGCGCCAGGTCGGCAGCTTCCTGTGCCCGCCCCTTGTTGGGACTCCAGACTCCAAGTATGTCCGCATCCCTGACCGCTACAAATGACTGGATGTGAAACTTAGAGATGAATCCACTGCCGATAAATCCTATTCCAAGACGTTTGGTTGCCATAATTACTTCTCAATTGAAGGGATGAGAAAGATACGAGCACTCGCGGTTTAAGGCGCTCGCGGTTTTAGGGCGCTCGCTCACGCTCGCGGTTCCGTACGCTCGCAGTTTAGGGCGCTCGCTCACGCTCGCGGTTCCGTGTGCTCGCGGTTCCGTATGCTTGCGGTTCCGGGCTCACTCTTTCTACTTTCTACTTCTTCTTAATATGGCGGTTTCGATTCGAGCAGCGCTCTCTCCGCGCGCGACATTCCCTGGATTCGAATACGGTCATCCTCGAAATCCTGGAGCTCAACGATGTTCCGCCGGATCTTCTCGATTGCCGTTACGACATCCAGTGCGTCTTCTTCATCGCCCAGGAAGATCTCATGCGGCAGCCAGACCGACTCCTCATAACCGGCGCGGACCGCTACCGGACAGTCGAAATTTCGATCGTGTTTCTGCCACGCTGGGTATTCCCCGGCGGCGAACTGGAAGAGCGATGAAAGGTAGACCGCTTCATAAAAGCGCCCATCGCATGGGATGCCTTCGGCTTTGAGCGCCGCCACGAAGGCATTGCGATGGATGCCGCCGAAACCTTCTGAATGAAATTTGAAGACGTAGTGATAGCTCGCCTGTCGGGTTATTCTCTCATCACGAGGGAGCAGAGAGATCCCATTGATCTGACCGAGTGAGCGTTCCATCGCCCTGGTGTTAGTTTCGCGGCGCAGGGTCTGTTCTTCCAACCTTTCCAGTTGGATGTTGAGGATCGCCGCCTGAAACTCTGTCATTCGATAATTATGGCCAAGAGCCGGGCGCCCCTTGCTCTCTCTTCGGGCCGGCCGACCGCAATTGGCAAGTCGGATTATCTGATCGGCCAGGTCGATATCACTGGTGATGACTATTCCGCCCTCTCCTGCGGTCATAAGTTTGCTGGTTTGAAAAGAAAAACTGCCGGCGTGCCCGATCGATCCGGCTCCTTTCCCCTTCCATTTTCCGCCGTGCGCGTGCGCGCAGTCTTCGAGCACGAACAACCCGTGCCGCTCGGAAATTGCCATCAGCCGGTCCATATCGGCGAACCTGAATCCAAGGTGCACGGGAATGATCGCTTTGGTGCGGGGCGTGATCGCACCTTCGATCAGATTGATATCAAGGCAATATGTATCAGGATCGACGTCAACGAAGACCGGTACAGCGCCTGTGAAGAGCACCGCCGCCGCCGTTCCCTCCCAGGTGTACGCGGGAACGATCACTTCGTCTCCGAAGCCTGTTCCGGAAGCTTTCAAGGCCAGCTCGAGTGAAACTGTGCCATTAGACACAGCCACGCCGTACAACGCATCGTGCTCTTCGGCGAATCGCGCCCCGAATTCGCGGGCCTTGTCATTGGGGCAGGGATAGCCGCCCCAGTTTCCGCTCTCGAGTACGTTCTTCAGCACCTCGGACTCTCTGTTGTCGTATATCGGCCATTTTGTGAAACGCCGGTTTCTGACCGGCGGGCCTCCGCGAATAGCCAGTTGATTGCTCATTATCCCATCCAGTTTTTATCTGTTGAGCCACATTCTGATCGATCGAGTGACCATCTCAGAGGCATCCTGCTGCACGAAATGGCCTGATTTCGGTATCGTCACCAGAGTCAGATCCTGTTCCAGCCATTCCCAGGTGTCGTTCAAAGCGCCCGGAAGCAGCGCCGTGTCCCCCAGCCCGTGAATCATGAGGACGGGCATCTTCACTTTCACGACAGGCGATTTATCCTCCTGGTATGGCTCGCGCGGATAGTTGCGCTTGTAATAGTTCAGCATGGCCTCGAAATCAGAGCGCTTGAAGGCTTCGATATATTTCTTTTTGACCTCGGGATCCCTGACCCAGAAGGCCAGCTGCTCTGCCGTCATCATCTTGTGTGCATCGGGCTGCTGGAAATTTCTCGCGTACTGGCTGTTCTTCTGCTGTGCCGGATTGTTCGCCAGCTCTCGCGACAGACCACGCGGATGGGGGAGATTGCAGATGACCAGCCTTTCAACAATCTGCGGCATCATCATGGCTGTTGTCCATGCGACGGCGCCACCCCAGTCATGCCCGACGATGATCGCTTTCTCTCGTCCAAGGTGCTTGATCACCGCCGCAACGTCCCCGACCAGCAAACGCATGTCGTAATTCTCGACTCCCTTAGGTTTGTCGCTCAGATTGTATCCGCGCTGGTCAATCGCCACTACGTAATATTCCTTTGACAGACCATCCATCTGATCGCGCCACGAATACCAGAAATCCGGGAATCCGTGAATCATTACGATCAGCGGAGCGTTTTTCGATCCCAGAGCCGCATAATGAATCTTCACTCCATTGCTGTCCGCATACCCATGCTCGACTCTCGCTTCAATATCGTCACCCCCGGCCAGAACCATTGTAAAACTGGCGAACAGCACCGCCAGGCAAAATAGCAGCAGGCTCATCTTCATATATTTTCCCCCGTGTTTTGTAGATTTCACGCCAACAGAACCGATTACTCTTCGATCCGTCAAACGGACTCTTTTTCAAAGTGAATGTTAGTGATGTTGGTCTGACTTCGATAAGCTAAGGTATAGTCCGGAGGGTGTCAATCTTATCCCGGGCATCTTTCCCCCTCGTCTCCTGAATGATGCCAGACACTTCAATTGTGCTCATCAACTCCACTTTATTCTTTCAGTTATCTCTTATTTTCAGCAAGATTTTTTGAAACTGCCTTTTCCTCAGGGTCGTCTTACTGGTCGTGAAGAGAAATGATCTGCTTTATCCCTTTTCTTCGCGGTATTAAAAATACTTAAGATATCAGTGGAGCCCGAAGAGGTTGAAATCAGTTGAGAAGGAAGTGAGTCAAGGAAAAAGAGAAAACCATATGAACCATTTGAAAAAGATAACTGCACTTTTATTCAGTCTGGCAATTACGATAATGCTTGGCGCGCCGGGATATGGGCAAACCAGCACATTGCGTGGCACGGTTGTGGACGAATTTGGCGCCGTCATACCGAATGCCGAGATTCAGCTGATCGACTCCGAGGGCAAGATTCGGACGGCTAAAAGCAGCTTTGATGGCGAGTTCTCGATACCCAACGTGAGGGTGGGTAAGTACAAGCTGACAAGCGCCTATGTTGGATTCGATCCATTCGAGTTATTGGAAGTGGTCGTTCCGGCTGAAAAGATCACAGTTGTAATGAAGGTTGCAGGAATGACAGTGGTCGAGGATGTATCGGCGAATACGGCAACGGTTTCGACCGAGCCGGATCAGAATATGAGCGCGATCGTTCTGACGGAAGAGTTCATCAAGAATCTGCCGGACAACGAAGACGACTTGCGAGACTTCCTCAACGCGCTGGCCGGCCCAACGGCGGGGGGTGGATCGGATGGTGCGAATATTCTGGTTGATGGTTTCACCGGAGGCCGACTGCCTCCGCGAGAAGCGATCATGCAGATCCGCATCAACCAGAACCCGTTCTCGGCTGAGTATTCAAATCCAGGCTTCGGGCGTGTCGAGATCGTCACTCGTCCCGGAAACGACAGTTGGAGAGGTTCTGGCGGATGGGGTTATCGCAATTCCTCACTCGATGCGCGAAATGCCTTTGCATTGACTCAGCCTGACGCCAGCCAGAACCGTTTTAATTTCAATTTCGGCGGCCCTGTCATCAAGAAGCGGATGTCGATGAACATATTCGCTGATCGCACCAATACAGATGGTTCAGGGACCACATTCGCGCGCACGCTCAGCGGCGATTTCGTACAGAATATCCCGAGCCAGACGATCAGCAATTTCGTCGGCGTCAGAACAGACTTCCTGCTCAACGACAAGAACACGCTCAACATTTCATACAATTATCGATGGTCGGATTCCTTGAACACTGAATTCGCGGTTCGTTTCGGTGGCGGCTTTGGCGGCTTCGGCGGCGGTCGAGGGTTCGGTGGAGGAGGCGGCGGTGGCGGCGGTGGCGGTACCAGCATTCTGCTCCCCGAACGCGGCTCGGATCGCAACAACTCAGATCATAATCTGCGCTTGTCCGAGACCTGGATCATCAATTCGAAGATGATCCACGAAGCGAGATTCCAGTTCGAGCGAGAATTCTCCGAGCAGGCTGCGATATTCGATGGTGCAGCCATCAACGTGCTCGATGCATTCAGTGGCGGCGGATCGACCTGCTGCCCGAACACCTCGAAGGAAGACTCATTCGAATATCAGGATTATCTGACCTATACTTCGCGCGGAGGCAAACATACCGTCAAGGGTGGCATTCAGCTGACATACGATCGGATCAATGATGTCAGCGGCAGTAATTTCAACGGGTCCTTCACGTTTTCGACGCTTGAACAGTATGGGCGCGCACTGGATGATCCGACAGCGCTCAATGCACGGGCCACTCAGTTCACGCTCAATGGCGGTGATCCGAACATCGAATATGGGTTCTTCAGAGGATCATGGTTTGTCGGCGATGACTGGCGCGTCGGACCGGCCTTCACCTTCTCATATGGATTGAGACACGAGTTTCAATCCTATGTTCCGGACAAGGCCAATTTTGCGCCACGTATCGGAATTGCCTGGTCGCCCTTCAAGAGCCGCAAGACGACGATTCGTGGCGGCGCCGGCATCTTCTTCGATCGCCTGAACGATTCCACGTACGCCCAGTCGATTCGCTTCGACGGACAGCGTCAGTTGAGCTACATCGTACGAAACGCGATCTTCAGCCCGATCACCGCAGAGGCATTGGTGCTCAATCAGGACGCGCTGGAGCAGACAACAAACAGCACGCTGCGCCCAATCGATCGAAAGCTCAAGATGCCGTATGACATCAACGCGAGCCTGATCCTTGAACAACAACTGCCATTCAATATCGTGGGAACGGTAACCTATCTCTTTTCGAGAGGCATGAACCAGTTCCGAACGCGTAATATCAACGCGCCGATCATCGATCCGAATGATCCGACCCAGTTGATCTATCTGAATCCCAACGCCGGATTCATCTTCCAGACGGAATCATCGGCGATCTCCGAATCCAATCGACTGACTTTTGGATTCAACCGGCGCATGGGCAAAGTTACAGCATTCGGAAATTACTCGCTCTCGTGGATAAAATCGAACGGTGAGGGGACTCCGGCAAACAACTATGATCTTCTCTCGGAATGGGGGCGTTCCTCGGGCGACCGCCGTCACAACTTCTTCACCGGAACATTTATCACGCTTCCCTGGAGCCTTCGCCTCAACACGATGATTAATGCTTCATCGGGATCGCCGTTCAACATTACGACCGGACGTGACGATAACCGCGACGGCACGGTCAATGATCGACCTCTGGATGCCAGTGGCCGGCCGATTCAGCGCAACTCGAATCTGTCGCCGAGCCTTTACAGCCTGCCCCAGTTCGATCGAATGATCTGCCCCGCCGGCCAGCGTTGTACTGATGGTCTGGGACTCGTGACTCTGAGGTCGTTCCTTGAGACGAACTACCCGAACGGTGTGGTCGCACAGGGACCGGGAGCCTTTTCGGTCAACATGAATTTGAGCAAAACCTTCGGATTCGGAAAGCGTGACACTCCGAACGCTCAGGCGGGCGGTCCAGGCGGCGGCCCTGGCGGTGGTTTTGGCGGTGGCGGCGGTCGCGGCGGTCGCGGCGGCGGACCTGGTGGAATGGGCGGGTTCGGCGGCGGATCGGAAGGCGCGCGATTCAACCTGACCATCCAGCTCGGCGTGACCAACCTCTTCAACCGAGTCAACTACGGTCAGTTCAGCGGAACGCTCGGATCGGCTTCATTCGGCCTCTCGAGCTCGGCAGGACCTCCACGCCAGCTCGATCTGAACGTCAGATTTAATTTCTGAGTTACTCAGAAAAGTAAAAAGTATAAAGTACAAAGTATAAAGGATGAATTCTTTATACTTTGTACTTTATACTTTTTACTTTCTACTTATACCTATGGATCTCGGATTATCCAACAAAGTCGCGATGGTCTGTGCGGCGAGCAAGGGGCTTGGCAAGGCATGTGCTCTCTCGCTGGCCCGGGAAGGATGCCGTGTCTCGATCTGCGCGCGAACTTCGGCTGACCTGGAAGCGGCCCGTGCAGAGATTGCAGGTCACAGCGAAGTGCTCGCTGTCAGAGCGGACGTCTCTTCAAAAGAGGACCTCGAGACCTGGCATCAGAAGACCACGGATTGTTTCGGTGATGTCGATGTTCTGGTCACAAACACCGGCGGTCCCCCGGTCAAAAGATTCATGGATCTGACCGAAGAACAATGGATGGCTGGCGTCGAATCGACTCTTATGAATGTCGTTCGACTGACCCATCTGGTCGTGCCAGGTATGCAGGCCCGAAGATGGGGTAGAATCATTCACCTTACTTCACTTGTCGCCAAACAGCCTGTCGATGAGCTGACCATCTCCAGTACTCTGCGTGCCGGACTCTCAGGCCTGACCAAAACGCTTGCCAATCAACTTGGACCTGACAACATCACCGTCAATGCGATTCTGACCGGACACATCCTGACCGATCGCCAGTATGCCCTCGCCGATGTGCGAGTTAAGGAACATGGCATTACTTATGAACAGTATTTCTCTCAGGCGGCGTTGGAAGTCCCGCTGCGCAGGCTGGGTGAGCCACGCGAAGTCGGGGATGTCGTAGCGTTTCTGGCCTCTGATCGGGCCGGTTACGTCTCAGGTGTTTCATTGCAGATTGATGGCGGCTTCATTCGCTCGACTCTCTAGGACCATCAGACCTTCATTATCTCTTCTTCCTTGTGTTTGCCTAATTCTCCGACTTTGGTGACGAATGCGTCGGTGAGCTTTTGCACTTCATCCAGGCCACTGCGTTCCTCATCCTCGGAGATCAGTTTGTCCTTAAGGGCCTTCTTGAGCTTCTCGTTGGAATCCCGTCGTATGTTGCGCACCGAAGTCTTGTGGTCTTCAGCCAGGTCATGGACGACCTTGACCATCTGCTTGCGACGTTCTTCAGTCAGTGGCGGAATCGGAATGCGAATCAGCTTTCCGTCATTTGAGGGGTTGACGTTGAGCTCTGAAGATCTAAGCGCTTTTTCGATCTCGTTGATGAGCGATGGATCGAATGGCTGAACCGTCAGCATCGAGGCTTCCGGCGCGTGGATCGTGGCGACCTGGTTGAGCGGCATAGGAGACCCGTAAGCCACAACGTGAATATTGTCCAGCAGACTGGTCGATGCACGCCCGGTTCGAACGGTTGTGAGTTTATGGCGAAAGTCCTCGATCGCTTTCTCCATTCTCGTTTTGGTTTCCTGTTGAATCTCTTTGATCATATTTATTCCTCCGATAATGACGAGGCTCAAATCCGGTACGAACTAGAAAAGGGAAGTGAGATCTATTTCGATCCGCTCGATGTCGAGTAATCATCAGGTCTGACGATCGAACCGACCCGTTCCCCTAAAACCGCTCGTCGGATATTACCGGTTTCGGTCATGTCGAAAATTATGATCGGCAGCCGGTTCTCTTTGCAAAGTGAGATGGCGGAAGTGTCCATGACGGCCAATTCATCCTGAAGCACACGCATATAACTCAACTCATCTATTTTGACTGCGGTGGCATCTTTTTTAGGATCGGCCGTATAAACGCCACCGACTCGGGTTGCTTTCATGATCACATCCGCCTGGATTTCGAGCGCGCGCATCGCCGCTGCAGTATCGGTAGTGAAGAATGGTTGACCGATGCCGGCCGCGAAGATCACGATTCGACCCTTTTCGAGATGTCGAACCGCTCGCCGGCGAATGAACGGCTCAGCAACTTCGCGCATCTCGATCGCAGACATAACGCGCGTGTATCCGCCAAGCTTTTCGAGAGAGTCCTGCAAGGCGAGCGCATTCATGACCGTGGCGAGCATGCCCATGTAGTCAGCCGATGCCCGATCCATGCCCGAGGCGCTGGCCTTGATGCCGCGAAAAATATTTCCACCCCCAACGACGAGAGCCACCTCGACTCCAAGCGACAAGACCTCGATAACTTCTCCGGCTACGCGCTGGACGATGTTCGGATCGATCCCATAGCCGACATCGCCCATGAGGGCTTCTCCGCTTATCTTGAGAAGGATCCGTTTGAACTGCGGAACTGCGTTTTCAACTGGTTCTGCCACGATATATCGTTTCCGAAAGGCTGCTTCAGAGTCTTGCAATCGAAGTGGCCCGGGCGTACCTGCACGAGCCTTCTTCGATCATCTTCGATAGACGGACGGTTTATTTTACTGCGGCTGCGACTTCGGCTGCGAAATCTTCCGATCGCTTCTCGAGTCCTTCGCCCATTTTATATCGCGTGAACCTGCGGATATTGACTTTTTCACCTGTCTTTGAGGTCAGATGAGTGACCAGCTCGCCTACCGTCATGGACTGGTCCTTGACGAAAGGCTGTTCAAGCAGCACCGCTTCGGTGAAGAATTTGTCGATCCGTCCCTGAATCATCTTCTCGATGATGTTCTCGGGTTTATTGGCGTTCTTCGGATCGGCCTTCGCCTGGTCGCGCGCGATATCACGCTCTTTTTCGATTAGTTCGGCAGGAACATCATCCTTGCTCACAAACTGCGGCTCGGATGCGCAGATGTGCATGGCCAGATCCTTGACGAACTTCTGGAAATCATCTCCACGCGCTACGAAGTCGGTTTCGCAGTTAACTTCGACCAGCACACCGACTTTTCCGCCCATGTGAATGTAGGATCCGACAGTGCCTTCAGCGGCGATTCTGCTCTCGCGTTTCTTGGCGCTTGCCAGTCCGGCTTTACGCAGGATCTCGATCGCCTGCTCCTCATTGCCGCTAGCCTCGGTGAGGGCCTTCTTGCACTCCATCATGCCGGCGCCCGTCTTCTCGCGCAGGCTTTTCACCATTTCTGCAGTGATAGTCATTGAAATTATCTCCTGGTTAATTGACTGGATCGTCGTTATTTATCGGGCCGATCCTATCGTCATAAGTTATGATGACGCGTATTGAAAAGCGGCGCAGCCAAACTCATGATAGAAAGGCTGCGCCGCTTTGATTTGTAAACGGTAGATGCCGTTTCACTTAATGTTTAAGCCGACTCCACTGCGCTTTCAACAGCCTGTTCCAACGGTGCGCTTTCAACAGCCTGTTCCAATGGTTGGCTGGGCGTTGATTCCACTTCAGCTGGCGGGGCAGGGGGCGGCGTGCTCGGAGCGAGTGTCGCTTCCTGAGTCGCTTCCCGAGTCTCTGGCGCTGCTTGAGCCGCTGGCTGTTGTGCCGCCGGACCTGGTTGAGGCGCTTGTGGTGAAGGCTGTCTGCGATCCCCGCCGCGGTCTCCGCGTTCACTTCGCCCGCCGCCGCGCCCGCCGCCGCGACCACGGTCGCGATCTCTGTCACGGTCACGCCCGCGTCCGCCTCGTTCGGCTCGTTCGCCTCGCTCCTGCTGCCGTCCGCCGGTTTCGCCGCCACCCGCCTTGGCCTGCTCGGCTGCAACCAGAGCTTCTTCAGCCTCTTTCTGCTGGGCCAGTTGCTGGCCTTCCAGTATGGCATCGGCGATTCTCGATGCAAAAAGTCTGACTGCTCGAAGCGCATCATCATTGCCGGGGATGACGAAATTCACGCCTTCCGGCGTGCAATTCGTATCGACTACGGCTACAACCGGAATGCCAAGCCGATTCGCTTCCTTGACCGCTATCTCTTCCTTGTTGGTGTCGATGATGAAGATTGCATTCGGCAGCCGCTTCATCTCCTTGATACCCGACAGGTTTTTTTCGAGAGCCAGTCGCTCGCGCTCGATCTGCAGCCGCTCCTTTTTGGCGTACTGCTCGATCCTGCCGTCAGCCTGCATGGCTTCAATCTCTTTATATCGCTTGATCGACTTCTGAATGGTCTGAAAATTGGTGAGCAATCCACCCAGCCAGCGCTGGTTGATGTAAAACTGATTGCATCGCAGCGCTTCTTCCTTTATCGCATCCTGCGCCTGACGCTTGGTCCCGACGAAGAGCACCGTTTTTTCAGTCCCTTCACCAGTCAGGCCGGATAAGAATTTCATCGCCTCTTTGAACATGCGCTGGGTCTTCTGGAGATCAATGATGTAGATCCCGTTACGCTCGCCGAAGATGAACTCCTTCATCTTCGGGTTCCACCGGCGAACCTGATGTCCGAAGTGAACTCCCGCTTCGAGAAGTTCTTTCATGGTTACTGTTGCCAATTAAGCCTCCAAAGTTTGGTTTATGTACTCGCCTTTCCCACGTTCTCGGTTCATTCGCAGAACAACCAGTGCGATGGAAAGGCAATGGATTTGTCGTCGAGGCCGGCAGCCTGTGACTTCAGCCGGCCAGATCGACAGAAAATTATCGTTTCGAGAACTGGAAGCGTTTGCGAGCGCCCTTCTGCCCGTATTTTTTCCGTTCCTTGGCGCGCGGATCGCGTGTCAGAAGACCGGCTTTTTTAAGCTTCTTCCTCAATTCGCCGTTGAATTCGATCAACGCACGTGCGATGCCGTGCCGGACTGCGCCGGCCTGTCCGGCCGAGCCTCCGCCGACGACATTGACCAGCACGTCGAATTTGCTCAGCGTGTCGGTCAGCTGCAGCGGTTGACGGATGATCATGCGAAGGGTTTCGTTCTTGAAATATGTCTCGATCGAGGTCCGGTTGACTTTGAAGTTGCCGTTCCCCTCACGAAGATAGACGCGTGCGGTTGCGCTCTTGCGTCGTCCAGTTCCGTAATACTGAATACCAGCCACGTTGTGAATCGCTCCTGATGTTTGTTATTTGACTTGAAGTGCCAGCGGAGCAGGTTTCTGCGCCCCATGCGGATGCTCAGCGCCGGCGTATACTTTGAGCTTGCTGCTCATTGCCCGGCCGAGCTTCGTCTTCGGCAGCATGCCCCTGACCGTCAGCTCAACCAGTCGAACGGGATTTTTCGCCAGCAGGTCGCGGGCATTGATCTCTTTCAATCCGCCCGGCCAGCCGGTGTGATGACGATACATCTTGTCGTCCAGCTTGTTGCCTTTGAGGACGATCCTGGATGCGTTGATGACGATCACGTGATCGCCAAGGTCCAGAAACGGTGTGTATGTCGGTTTGCGCTTGCCCATCAGTATCTGGGCCACCTCGCTCGCCAATCTGCCAACCGTCATGCCCGCCGCATCGACGACGTGCCATTGACGGTGCTGCTCCAAATCCTTACCACTAGGAAAGTATGTCGACATAGATAGAATCTCCAGTAAATATCGTAAAAAATGCGAACCCAAAGAATAAGAAAAAGTTGCTTTAGTGTCAAGCGTTTCGGCGCATTCCGGCATGGGAATGTCAAAGGCTCGTTCCGCCCGCCGGTGTTCAACGGCAAATACCGTTCGTTGATTTGAGCGAGTTGTTGTAAATTGACAAATCAACCCGGAAGCTTGATGATCATTTTGCAAGCTCACCGGGGCAGATCATGAGGATCTGTTTCCAGAGGGGTCGCTCACAGATCTGGCACGTTTTTCTCAAGCGGTTTCAAAATCTCATAATTTCAGGCAGGTGAACAAGCATGGGCAGTCATGAGCCTCGTACGATAAACGAGCTGTTCAACCGCGCTGTCGAGCGGCGGTCCGGGCAGGCGGTCATGAGCTACAAGCGGGAAAAGAGATGGCACGATATCACCGGCGCGCAACTGGCTGAAGATGTGCGAAACCTGACAGTCGGACTTTATCTGCAAGGCATCAGGCACGGCGACAGAGTGGCCCTGCTGGCTGACAGTTGCCCGGAATGGACTATAACCGATTACGCCATTCTGGCGACCGGAGCAATCAATGTTCCGATCTATCCTACTCAGGCGCTCGATCAGGTCGAGTTCATACTGCGCAACAGCGGAGCGAAGATCCTTTTCGTTTCAGGAAGCAAGCTGCTGCGACGTATTCAGCCGGCGCTCGATAACCTCAAATCGAAGGAACGCCCACAACTGGTCATGTTTGAGGATGCTAAGGGAGACAACCTGACCCTGGTCGACCTCAAAAGGGCTGGATCAGATGAATTGAGCCGCCAGCCGGATCTTTACAACCAGCTCTCGTCGCAGGCTTCTCCGGATGATATGGCGACTATCATCTACACATCCGGAACGACCGGTGTCCCCAAAGGGGTCATGCTGACCCACCGGAATCTGGTTTCGAATGCTATGCGGTCCGGTGAAGTCTTCGATCTGCACCCTGATGACCTGGCGCTCAGCTTTCTGCCTCTTTCTCACGTCTTCGAGCGGACAGTCCTCTATATTTATATGAGTTTCGGCGTCCAGATCTGTTTTGCGAGAGGAGTCGAGACCGTAGGGGAAGATATCAAGGAGGTTCGTCCGACGGTTGTCACAGCTGTTCCGAGACTGTTCGAGAAGATCTATGCGACGATCAACAAACGCGCAGCGGAAGCCCGGCCGATACAGCAGAAGATATTCAACCGTGCGATCCAGGTCGGACGTCAGGTGGCGGTGCTCAAGGACCAGCGAAAGCCGATTCCGCTGAGGTTGGCGTTCGAGCACAATATCCTCGATCGACTCGTCTTCACTAAATGGCGCCAGGCCGTCGGCGGTCGGATGCGTTTTTTTGTTGCCGGAGGCGCCGCTCTGCCATCTGAACTGGCCTATATCTTTCTTGGCGCAGGGATTCAGATTCTGCAGGGATACGGGCTGACCGAGACCTCGCCCGTCGTCTCGTTCAATCGACCCGAATCGAACCGGATTGGAACCATCGGGCAGACCATTCCCGGCGTCAAGGTTCGCGTCGCTGCGGACGGTGAGCTGCTGGTTCAGGGCGATAATGTCATGCAAGGCTATTATCAAATGGCCGAAGAGACAGAGAGCGTGATTCGACGCTATGAAGATGGCATATGGTTTCATACCGGCGATATCGGTTCGATCGACGAAGATGGATATATTCGCATCACCGATCGAAAAAAAGATCTGATCAAGACCAGCCTCGGAAAATATATCGCTCCACAACCGATCGAGAACATGATTCGCAGCATACCCTTGGTTGAGCAGGTGATCGTCATCGGAAATTCGCGCAAATTTCCGTCAGCGCTCATCGTCCCGGCATTCGATGCGCTCAAAGCCTATGCCAGGACTCTTGATATTAAAGTCAGTGAACACGGTGAACTGGTGCGACATCCCCGAATAGTTGAATACTTCAAGAAGCGGATCGATGAAGTGACAAGAGATCTGGCGCCTCATGAAAAAGTGAAAAAGATAGCCCTTCTTGACGAAGAGTTTTCGGTTGAGGGCGGAGAATTGACCCCAACCCTCAAGGTGAGGCGCAAATTCGTCGAGGACAAGCACCGCAAAGTGATTGATGCTCTCTATCCGAAATTTGAAACAGAAATAATTTGAACACTCTTGAGATCGGCTGACGTAAACATTGTTTCCAGTAGTCAGTTTTCAGTTATTGATAAATTTCTAGAGTAATACAGATCATCTGTTAAGGGACGCTCTTCACTGGAAACTGGAAACTTCAAACTGGAAACTATCAAGAGGGAAATTAATGTCGGACGCGAAGCGCCGGAGGCTGCCACTGGCCGAGTTGATGATGAGCCTGTTGCCGATTACGATGATGGGCAAGGCCCTGGCTGCCGGTATCATCGTCTGGTTCATCCACTGGGTTTTCGTGCAGGATCAGACACTGTTCGGCAGTCGTCCGCTCAAGATTCTGGTCGATTTCGCGTCGGTCCTTGCGCTCGTCCCGCTCTTCTATTTTATCTTTAAATGGGCAGGCCGGATTGGAGAAGGGCTGCTCTGGCGTTTACGACGTCGATTGATCGTCACCTATCTGCTCATCGGGGCTCTTCCGATGTTGCTTGTGATACTGCTCATCGCTTTGATTGGATACACCGTTGTCATGCAATCCAGCGCCAGTCTGGTTTCACGCCAACTGGACGGGTACCTCGAACTGTCAAGGACAGCCGCTCTTTCAATCAGCAGAGAGATCGCCTCGATCGAACCGTCATCCGCCGATTCCGGCAATCTACACAGGCGGTTGCAGGAAAAAGCCAACTCGCTGCAACCGATAATTCCCGATCTGACATTGACAGTTCTGGAACCGGGTTCGGCACAGCCACCGATCTCAGTTCACGGAGAGGAAGCCGGAGAGAACGCAATGCCTGATTCCATCGGTATGCGGATGCCGGGCTGGCTCGAAAGGGCAACCCCCTTTCATGGGCTGGTTGTCGAGGAGACCCCTGATCGGCGAAGGCTGATCAGAGCGCGGCATATCATCAGACTGACTCGACCGAGGAATCTCGTCTTCTCGCTCAGTTATCCGGTCAATGCCGGTCTTTGCGCCCGGCTCAAACAGACGACTGATCTTGAAGTCATGCCCGGCCACGCGGTACGGCCCCTCGTGCTGACCCCTGCCGGACCGCAACTTGATGAAGCGGAGATACGGGAACTTAATGCCGGCGCGGAATCGGCCACCTGGCCGGCCGGCAGCCTCCCCATCTACAAGGGAACAGTCAAATGGGCGACCGGAAAATCCATGGAGAGCGATGTTCTGCTTATTGATCTGGCTTTCCTGCTTCCGGGTCATATCTGGTGGAGAGTTCAACAGTTCAAATCAGGCAGTGCGATCGGAAACACTGTCGTCATTGTGATTGTCGGACTCGGATTACTGTTTCTGTCACTCGGACTGCTTGCCATTATTTCAGCGGCGATTCTGACACGATCGATCACTCGCACAGTGCATCATTTATATGAAGGCACGAAACGGGTCGAGGCTGGTCTCTTCGACCAGGAGATTCCGATCAAGGGGCGCGACCAGGTGGCTGAGTTGAGCGTCTCTTTTAACAGCATGACGCGATCGATTCGCGAATTGCTGCGTGTCTCTGCTGAAAAGGAGAGGCTCGATCAGGAGGTCCGGATCGCTTCCCAGGTCCAGTCCATGCTCTTTCCAAGGAGCATCCCGAAAACTGAAAAGCTCGATATCGCCCAGGGAGTATGCATCCCCGCCAGATCCGTCAGCGGCGACTACTTCGATTACCTTGATGTCGATAGTGGAACGATCGGACTTGTCATAGCCGATGTCTGTGGAAAAGGCGTCTCCGCCGCACTCATGATGGCAAGCCTGCAGGCCAATCTGCGCAGCCAGGTCAAGGCTTTTCACGAAGCCTTGAATCTGACTTCATCCATAAATCGCATCCCAGAGACCATCGGAGATACAGGCTCCGAAAACAGGGCGCACCTCCATCCAGTCTCAAGAATCGTCCAGAGTGTCAATGAGCAGGTCTCGTCCACCATGATCGATGCCAGCTATATCACCCTTTTTTACGCCGAGTTTGATGATGCAAAATCAACCCTGCGCTACACCAATGCCGGCCATAATCCGCCCCTCCTCGTTAGTCGGCCAGACGGCGGCGCTCCTGATTTTAATCATATAACAAGGCTCGAAGACGGCGGCACAGTCCTCGGTATTTTTCGCGATTTCGAATACTCGGACTCCGAAATCCCCCTCAAGCCCGGGGATGTTCTCGTCGCTTTTACCGATGGTCTGATTGAAGCCCTCGGACCTCAAAATGAAGAGTTCGGTGAAGACCGCATCATCGATGCCATCCTCTCAAACCATCATCGATCCGCCCTCGAGATTCGTGATGCTATCCTCACCTCGGTGAAATCCTGGACATCCGGCGCTGAACAGGAAGATGATTTAACATTAATGGTTTTTAAAGTTAAACAGGACGCTCCATGAATGGTGGAAAAATTTATTGAATGGCCGCAGGAAATCTAAATATTCTCAAATTTAATGGAACATAAAGCGGGTTCAGGCGTTGAAAACACGTGTGAGTGCGAGTTGCATCGGACACGCATTTGCTCACTGATTGAGTGCTCAACAATAAAGACTAGTAGAGTCGCGCCCCAGGGATTAAAACAGGAGGAATCGGGACGAGAAGTCCTGCCAAGGATAAGTGATTTGATCGATCAAGATCATCCACTGAAACGCGCGATGAGATTTTTTTCCCTGATAGTAACCATATTGGTGATCTCAATAGCCCCATTAAACGCCAAAGAGCGTAATCCCGTGTCGCAGCCGGCCCAAAGAGGGCCGGCTTTCCGCATTATTCCTTCCAATTTCTCTCCTGGTAAACTGTCTGAAATGCCTGGAGTTGCTCTAAACAGTGGCGCATACCAACAAAGCAGCGGTGTGGGATATATCGGTGTATTTCTGGGAGATATCAGCGAAGAGCGCGCCAGGGAACTGCAACTCAATGAGGTACGGGGAGCGGTGGTCGGCAAGGTCGAGGATGATAGCCCGGCGGTTCGTGCAGGATTGATTGAGAATGATGTCATCCTCGCTTTCAACGACCAGATGATTCAGAATCGGTCTCAGTTATACAGGTTGATTATTAACTCAAGTCCTGGCGCCAAAGCTACGCTGACAATCAGCCGGAAAGGGAGTCTGCGGACTCTTTCGATCGAGCTGGGGCAGCGACGTGTCGGCATTCAGGATGAACGAAAACGGCTGTACGGCGAGGCCGACGCAATGCTGGCCGCCGCCGAAGACCGTCGCCGGGAGGCCGAGGTCCTTCGCCTGAGCGGGGATACAGCCGGCGCCCAGAAACTCATCGAAGAAGAACAGCTTTTTCGCAAACAATCAGAAGAACGACGAACATACGTCGAGGAACAGTTACGACAGGGTAAGATCAAAGAAAACACTGGTATCCAACGCCCCACATACAGCATCAGTGCAAACCGGTATTCTCTCGGTTTGACTGCTGTTCCGATAGGCGAGCAGCTTGCTCAATACTTTAACACCGGCGAGTCGGGAGTGCTCGTCAGTGAAGTGAGAGCGGGCGGCGCGGCTGAAAAGGTCGGGATCAAAGCAGGTGACTGCATCGTCGCGGTCAATGATGAAAAGGTTCGATCAGTTTCGGATTTATTTCGACTGGTTGACCGTCAAGGTTCCACTGAAACCGTCTCCGAGAAGTCGGAGGCGGAAGTGATTTTGACCATCATACGCGATCGCAACGAGCGGAAGATCAAGGTAGATCTCGAGTCACGCTGATCCAGGACTACAGGAAGGTGGGCGCTTACCGGTGTATGCCAATACCCCTCTTTTTGGCATTAATAACACTGCCGGTTATAGTTGGTGAAAACCGATTATAGCCTGTAACAGCTTATACAGCTTATACAGCTTATACAGTTGGATAGAACCCGGATAGAGGTTCTCCCGCAATCGCCATCCTTCCTGACTCGTTCGGCCAGCCATTATTGAATGGATAGCCACATGGCATATGGCCGGATCGCACCCGAACAGAATAAGGAGCATTTGATGAAAATCAACCGAAATATTCGGCTGGTCATAGCATTGCTTTTGATGGCGGTCGTCTCTGCAGGCGTAACGGCGCAGACCCGGGAGCAGTCTCCCAGTTGGAGCGAAAGACTGGTTCGCCTGACGCTGCTGCATCTCAATGATGTCTACCAGATATCGCCAGTCGATAAAGGTAAGTCAGCAGGTCTGGCGCGTGTTGCGACCATGAGAAAGCGCATTCAGGCTGAAGCACCGAATACATTGTTCATGCTCGCAGGTGACACACTCTCGCCTTCGGTCGCTTCGAATATCTTCAAAGGGGCGCAGATGATCTCGGCATGGAACTCCGCCGGCCTTGATTATGCGGTTCTCGGCAATCACGAGTTCGATTTCGGTGATGAGGTTCTGGTTGAACGGATGATGGAATCGAAGTTCGTCTGGCTCGGATCGAATGTCATCGACCGGACGACCAACAGGCCTTTTAACGATATGCCGCCATATATACTTCGTACTTTCGACGGGGTCAGAGTCGGCATCATCGGTCTGCTCACACCGGAAACCAGTGTTTCATCCAGTCCAGGTCCGGACATTCGTTTCGTCGATCCCAATGCCATGGCCAAGAGGCTGGTCAAAAAGATGCGTAGCGAAGGTGCTCAGATTATCATTGCGTTAACGCATCTGAATATGAACGAGGATAAAGAGCTTGCGGCAACAGGCCTGGTTGACATAATTCTGGGCGGCCACGAGCACGAAATGCTTCAATCGGTAGTGGGGAAAACGCCTATTTTCAAATGGGGTTCGGATGCGCGCCACATGGGTCGTATTGATCTGACGATTCGCGTTTCAACCGGTCAGATTTTGAGCATAGACTCATCAGCGATCCCGATTAATGAGACAGTCCCTGATGACCCTCAAACCGGTGCAGTCATTGCCGAATATGAAACCAAATTGTCAAGGGAACTGGGCAAAACCATAGGCAGTACAAGTGTCGATCTGGATGCCAGGCAAGTCGCCAATCGCTCAGGTGAAACAAACCTTGGTAATCTCGTCGCAGATGCTTTTCGACAGCAGACGGGCGCCGATGTCGCTCTGGTCAATGGCGGATCAATTCGATCCAACACCACCTATCCGACCGGTTCGCTGACCAAACGGGATATCATGTCGATCCTGCCATTCGAAAACCCTGTCGTGAAAATACAAGTCTCCGGAGCCGTCATTCGCGCAGCGCTTGAAAATGGAGTGAGTCAGGTCAAGGAGCTGCGAGAAAGCGGGCGCTTTCCCCACGTGTCCGGGATATCGTTCGAATATGACTGCCGAAATCCTGTCGGATCGAGAATCATCAGCATTACCATCGATGGATCTCCTCTGGATGACGCACGCATCTATACGCTCGCTGCCACTTCTTATCTGATTCATGGCGGAGACGGATACAAGATGTTCGGCGATGTGAAATATCTGATCAATGAGGAATCCGCTCAGATCGATACCGCCATCGTGCTCGATTTCATCACCAAGGCAGGCCACGTCTCTCCTCAGGTCGATGGTCGTATCAGGCGAGTCGATTTGTTGAGTAAAAAATGAAAAGCAAAAGTAACTGCCAGGGTCGGATCGGTCAGACTTTTTACTTTTTACTTTTTACTCAATGATCATATCCTTCGAGAAGTTGCCGTGGAAGCCAAGCGGGAAGTGCTGACCGGTCCAGATACGCGCTTCGAAATCGAGAGTTCCGGCATCCAGGATCTCGATGAAATTCTCATTCTTTGAGGCATCGTACCCCTGCATGACCAACCATCCTCGATCTTCCTCATCCCTGCCATGGTGCGGGATGAAAACAGGTTCTCCGAGCATTCTGTCTCCGGGAGCCATGATTTTTTTCTGCTTATTGAAGGCAAAGTCATGTCTCACTAATGCGTTCATGGCGAACGGATCATCCTTGATCGATGATTCGAGAGTATAGAGGTAACGGGCTTCGAGGCCGGTCCGGCGCGTGTCGAAACGTGGGAATTCCTGATGCTCCGATATTTCGCTGCGACTGCTCACCACGGCTTTACCGGGATCAAGGACGAATCGGGTCAGTCTGGTCGAGGTGACCATTGGCATCCGATTTTTAGACCAGGAATGAAGTGCCGTGAGACCAGTATTGTCTGGGCTCAGTAATGTGTCGATGACGATCTTACCATCCTTTTCAAATGCGTTTCCGTGATGAAAGACCATGCTGGGTGGCTGTTCTATCGTGACCGGTTTTGATTTACCGTCCCTCTTCAGAATCAGATAACGAGTCGGTTCCTTTTCGAAATATCGCAGAGCGTCGGCTGGAGAAGACTGCCCCTTGAAAAGGGTTGGCAGATCGAAACGGACAGGCGGGATAACGAAGATGATATGCTCCTTGCTGAGCAGCATATCGTGAACCATAAAATATCCTTTTTGAGGCAGGGAATACAGTTCGCTCAGTTTGCCGTTGAGCTCCATTCTGTAGACTTTGAGGGCCGTTCCCATGCCCTGCTGGACCCCAAATCCGAAGCCTTCACCGGTGAGCGGGTCGAACTTCGGGTGCGCTGTAAACGGGACATTGCCGGGCAGTGTTCCATAAAAATCGTGCCTCGCGCGATAGTTGAGGTCGACCGGATCGATTGAGGTCGGATGACCGCCCTCCGAGAGTCCGAGCAGCATGTTGTCCCAGTACATGACATTCACGCTAGGCTGGTTCTTGCTCTTGGCCTGCTTCTCCTCGCCGGTCCGCGGAGCCAAAGTGCCGAATTCTGAATAGAGCATTCGACCCGCCTGCAATTCCTCGAGCCTTTCAGGAGTATCAACATATTTCGCTCTGAGCGTGACTTTGCCGGAATTGAAACTGTATCCCGACAGGAATGCATCGCCATCGAAGAGGTGGTTCAGCATGACACCATGGTTTTCTTTTTGGCCAGGAGCGATTCGATATAGTGTTCCATTCAGTTCACGTGGAACCGTTCCTTCGATCTTCTTAAGTACCCACGTCCCTTCGGCGCTCGGGTTCTGATAGGCCAGAGCGCTCAGTCGTTTGCGGCCTGATCCGGTCAGGCGCGCCATAACCTGAGGTTCTGCCATGCCTGTCAGGCAAGCTCCGCCAAGCAGGATCGTAAAATCTCTTCTCGACATGCCGTGAGCATCGTCTTCATGGTCATTAAGCGCCATTTTTATCATCCTCCAGGATTGCGTTATTTTGCAATTTTGCGCCACAGTATCGAGACTACTTCATTCATCTCAGCGTATTTTCCGTTACGATACAGAGTTTCAGCGCTGCTGGCCAGCTTAATTTCACAATGCCCGGAGAGCCTCTCATGATTTGTCGTGTCTGGTATTGAGCGTTTATAATACCGGGGTGTTGTGATGATAATGTCGTCACCTCGTTATAAATTCCATTCCCATAAAGAGGTTCAAAAAATGAATTTCAGACTCGTTACCCTGCCGCGGGTTGCGGTGATGTGTATCAGTATATTCCTGACGATTGGTGTTGGTGCAGCCTTCGGCGGTACGGTCAAATTGCAGGATCAGGATAAGGGCAAAGCCAGTACCGATCAGATGAAGATTTCGGATGGCGAGAAGAAAGCGATCGATAAGATCAACACTGCCGCGGGCGCGGAAGCGAAAATGAAAGCGGCCAATGAGTATATGAAGAAGAACGCTAAGAGCCAGATGCGCCCGCGCGTTGCCTCGTATGTTGCCGATGAGATCTTTCTTGTTCAGGACAATAATCAGAAGATCTCGCTCTCGAAAGAATATATGTCGGTCTTCAACGATGTTACGGAAGCCGATATGATTCGCCCCGCTCTGATCGAGGCCTATCTCAATTCCAAGAAATTCGATGAAGCGTTAAGTGAAAGCTCGAAGCACCTTGCCCGCCAACCTGACGACGTGGCCATTCTGACTCAGCTGGCCTGGGCCGGAACAGTGCAGACTCAACTTCAGGCTGCTTCATCATCGCTGCAACAGGCTGCTCTGACCAGTGCCGCCAAAGCCGTCGAGTTGATGGAGGGGGATAAAAAGCCCGTAAAGATGTCTCCTGAAAATTGGACGGCTTATCGAAACTCGTGGCTTCCTAAACTCTATCAGGGCCAGGGTTTGATCTATTTCTACACTAACGACAAGGTCAAAGCCCGTGAGAATCTCGAAAAATCAGCCGGCTTCGATCCTTATGAACCATCTGTGCTCCTGCTCTTGAGCGATATCGCGAACGGTGAATATCAGGAAATCGCACAGCGTTATCAGGCCGAAAAAAAGGCCGACCTGCTCAACCAGGCGCTGGCCAAGATGGATGAAACGATCGACTGGCTGGCCAGGGCCGCCGCGGCTTCCGAAGGCAACCCGCAATTGCAGGGGATGAACCAGCAGGTCATGGAAAATCTCAAAGCTTATTATTCTTTTCGCCATGAAGGAAAGATGGACGGGATGACCGAACTGATTCAGAAATACAAGAAACCCCAAAAATAACCCACCCTCAGGCCGGCAGGGTCGATTCGAAACACGATCCTGCCGCCTGTCACCTCTCATTCCCGAAGATCAACCGGACATCACTTTGATGGTTTCGCGAGACTGGCAACCGCATCCCGTTTTTCAATTCCACCCACATTCCCGATTGACGAGAACTGCCGCAGGACGATATAGCTGAAATTTTAACCAGATTATTTCTGTGCAGTTGAGTGAAGACCGCCGGATCGAGCCGCTGCTTCAGTTTGATCAGTGACAGATCGCAGATGCCCTCCAGTCCATCTCCAAAACAGACATGAGTATAGTGGTCTTTACTGATGAAACAGAAGATATCGTCTTCTCCGAGAATTCTGAGTCTTTGCCCCTGAGTGACTGTCAATTTTTTGAGATATCTGCCGGCATTCGATTGACTGCCCAATCGTTCCTCCAGCTTACGCAGCCGTAACTCATTATTCTTCCTTTGGAGCGCATTCGCGAGCGCTTTATGAAGGCGCTCGGCATTGAACGGTTTAAGCAGGTAGTCGATCGCCTGTTCCTCGAAGGCCCGGATGGCGAATTGATCATAAGCCGTCTGAAAGACGATCTGGAATGGACGTTCTTCGAATTGCTGTAAAACCTCGAACCCATTCAAACCGGGCATTTCGATGTCAAGAAAGACCAGGTGGGGGCGCAATGAGCGAATCTTTTCAACTGCCTCGAGCCCGCTGGAGGCAGTCTCGATCTGCAGGTTTGGATCAAACTGCAGGATATATCGTATTACACGCTGGCGCGCCAGCGATTCATCATCAACCACCAGGACTCTTTGTCCATCAGTCAAGATTCTCTCCAGAGAAATCGATCGAGGCGATAGTCCTATCGCCTTCCCGTGTGAGTTTAAGCGCGCTCTCATCTCCGTATAGCAGCCCCAGTCTGGCCCGCGTATTTCTCAATCCGATTCCATCGCTCATCATGTATGAATTTTGATGATCGAGAGGCGTTCCTGTGTTGATCACACTCAATTTATATCCTCCCTGGATTTTGGATGAACACTTATCATAATCGATCCACCATCGACAGAGGTCGAGATCCCATGTTTGATGGCGTTTTCGACCAGTGTCTGAAGAACCAGACTGGGAACGTAAACGCCGGCTGGATCGGCATTGACATCGAAGGAAAAACTGAGCCTCTCGCCGAAGCGCAGTCGCTCGAGCTCCAGATATTTTCTGACGATCTCGATCTCCGATTGCAATGGATTGGTCCTGGCATTTGAGTTGGCCAGGATTTGGCGATATAGATCGGACAGATTAAATGCTGTACTCGCAGCATTCTCCTTTCCTGATTCGATCAACTCCGCCAGGCTGTTCAGTGCGTTGAAGAGAAAATGGGGATGCATCTGACGTTCCAAAATGTGGTATCTGGCTTCGGCAGCCTCCGCGCGGTAAGCCAGAGCCTGCTCCTGAGCTTTGCTGTGCGCCTGTATCAGCGAGAGGAGAACGATGATGATCCCGCCGAAAATGAGCGAAGAGAAGAAAGTTCCGCCGTGCATCGGTACACTGAACAGAAAATGATTGATAGTTAAAGCCAGCCAGATGCCGGCCATCAATCCGAGGACATTAACTGAGATAAGGAAATGTACCGGCAACTCCATCGATTCTATTTTCAGCTTGGTTTCAATATGGGTTTTTATGCCGTACACGATTGCATAACAGAACCAGACAATTACAGGTATGGTCAGGCCATAGACGATCGAAATTTTCAGTCCGAGCATGAGGTTGTTCTCGGCTTTCCATGCCCCATAATTATAGATGAATGGTAAGAGTGCGATGAGTAGCCCGAATGGCAGGCGTGCCATGTGCCTCAGCAATCTTTGGCGGTAAATTGTCCATGCCTCCTCTTTCACATATTCGATTTTGTCAAATCTTCACCCCTCTGCCAACAGCTTTCAGACGACTCTGTTGCAGTTCAGTCGCTGATTTACACCGTTCAGTCGGGATCAGGAGCAATCGGTCGGATCTTACGATATTGTAAGCGCAGGCCAAAGACGAACATGGCGGGCGATTCAACTGAAAGAGAGGAATGATATATGACCGATGCAGAAAAGCGAAAAAAAGCAAACAACGTATCGATAGTTCTTGGAACGATTGGAGTGCTATTCTTTATTTCAACGGGGTTCAACCTGTTCCCATTCAAATATGCCGCATTTCTGGGCATCGCATGTTTTATCCTGGCTGGAATGTCACGCCGCCTGATGATGCGCCAGAGTGACTGAAACTATAGCAGGGGAAAGAACCGGCCACCCATCCTCTCTCCCTTCGGAATGACAGGGACACCATTTAGCAGCGGCTCGTCGGAATCCGATCTGACGCCGTCACTGAAAACATTGATCACAGTGGCCCGGCGGGGCGAGCTGGTGTTGTTGGCATATGATCCGTGCATCAGCCGTGGATGGTGAAATGAGCATTCGCCTTTCTTAAGCTCGATTGCAACTGGTTTGAACTGCTTCTTAAGATCATCGGGCAGGATTGTCTGAACAGAGTCCATGTCTCCGGCCAGCCCGGTGATTGGCAGGTCGGGCCAAAGGTGGCTTCCTGGTATGTAGTGGAGACAACCGTTATCGAGAGTCGAATCATCGAGTCCGATCCAGCAGGTCAGATGCGAGAGCGGTTTTGTTCTGGTCCAGTAGGAATAGTCCTGGTGCCATGCGACAACCCCGCCATGTTGAGGGGGTTTGCAGAAGAGTTGGTCGTGCCAGAACCGGACAGGTCCGCCCAGCAACTGCGAAGCAGGCGCCGTAAAAGCTGGATGCCAGATCAGATCATGAAATCCCGGCTTGATTCGCCACGCCCCAAGGGCATGAAAGAGAACCCTGTTCGGATCCTGCGATTCATTCGAATGAAATTCATAAAAAAGTTCATGACCGGGTGATGCCGGGTCCATCAGTTCTGCCAGCTCTTCACGGAGCAGCTCGATTTGAGCCTCATCGAGTATCCTCAACCCTGTGAGATAGCCGTTTTCGCGATAAAAGTGAATCTGATCATCGCTCAATCTATATTGATCGAGATCGGATTCATTAAACGGAACTTTATATAACGCTCCTATCGGTTCGTGATACGCAGACAAATCATTGACCATGTGATCGATCCTGATATAGTTTTTATGTGTTTCAACTTTTTATTTTGAATACCGATAGACAGTCAGAAACCGTGCATTCAAATTATCACCAGCCGGGTTGCCGTCGGCAGTCACCCATGCATGTCCTTCTTCAGATGATCCGTCTTTCGGTATACCAATGTTGATGGCTGCAGGGAACCCATATCCATTCAAAAGCCGGTATGCGATTAGAGACTGGTGAACACAGGCTCCCCATCGATATGGCAATCTGACTATCAATCCGGACGCACCGAGAATTTTTCCGCTATCCGAAATCCTCCAGTTACGCCGGGGGGCGATGTGCGCTTTCTCAACCGCAGCGATCGCGGACTTCAGACCCGGAGATCGCGGTTCTTCATTCAACCAGCCGCGAACCAGCCAGGCGCTGTGAACCACCCGAACTGCCAGCGCGTAATTCTCCGGTTCGAACAGGTATCCTATTAATTTCATCAAGCGTCGCATCGGATGTCGTTGCCTCAGCCACAATCAGGGAGCTGCTCATCGGACAGCAAATTATGACATGAATCGATTGAAATCAACTTACCCTCACAGGCGCTGCAAGCGTGTAGATATTCTTTCGTTCTAATTTGTTGAAGTGGGCTGTGTTATAATATTCGGCAGTCGAAGGGCGGAGAAGGATTATTGTCCTTAAAATGAAGAATTTAAGGGATTTATGATGACAAAGATAACAAGACTGGTGATTGCTTTTTGTGTCCTGATTGGGGCAGGCGTTTCGGCTGTCAATGCACAGAAGGGCCCGACAGATATCGATGTTCAGCACTACAGGATTAATACCGAGCTGGTTCCATCTGAGCAATTGCTGCGCGCCCGTGCCGAAGTTCGATTTGTTCCCGTGAGTGAAACCAGATCGGTGATCTTTGAGTTGAATGGTTCGCTGACGATCAAGAGCATCAAGCGTACCGACCCGGTCCATGTCGTTGAACAGGCATCTTCGTCGATCTCTCAGGCACCGGTGCTTGCTCGTGGTGGTTCGAATGCCCGGAAAGCGAAAGATGTCAAAGCAGGAAATTTGACTGCAAAGGATGGTGACGCTTCGGGAATATCAGCCGGAGATCCGCAGGAACTGCAGTTCATTCAGGATAATCGCGAGGCGATGAACGTCAGAATCGACCTCGGCAGCGTGGCTCAGTCCGGCCAAAAGGTGACGCTGGTATTCGAGTATGAAGGCGCGCTCGATTCGCCGCAGGGCGGACCGATCAGCAACGCACGACTGGCAAATGTGAGCGACCAGGGATCCTACCTTTTCTACGCTGCAAGATGGTTTCCGTTTCACGAGTATGCTGCGGATCGTGCAACCTATGATATCTCTATCAAGGTTCCCAAAGGTGAGCTAGTAGCCGGTTACAGTGAACGGCCTGTCGTCGCGACGGCTGAAGTCGATCCCAAAACGAAACAGGAATATTCGACCTTCAACTTTGTCTGTACGAAACCTGTGCTTCCAGGGAGCTTCGCGGCAGGTAAATATATATCTAAAACTGTTAATTTTGGCGGATTTTCCGTTGAAGTTTACGTCAAGGTCGGTGACGAGAAGCTGGTCGATCATGCCGCCGATGTGGTGGGTAAACATCTGACCTATTATTCGTCGCAATTCGGTCAGTATGCATTCGGTAACAAATTGATTGTTGCTGAGACAGATGACGAGACGCTCGAAACATATTCCGGTCCCGGCATTCTGTTCGTATCTCCGAGAGCACTCTCGATTGGCGTCGATGAGAGGCTGGCGCGCGAAGTGGCGTATCAATGGTGGGGACAGGCCGTAGGGTTACAGTCATTCGATGACACCTGGCTCTCGCAAGGGATGGCCCATTTCAGCACTCTCATGTATATGAAGGAGAACGGAACCGCGAATCAGTATCAACAGGCATTGCAGGCCGAACTCGAGAAAGCGCTGGCATTTGAACAGTCCGCGTCGATTCGCAACGCGCCATCTCAGCTTGACGATCAATCAGCAGCCTTTAGATCCGTCACCTTTTTCAAGGGGGCACTTGTCCTGAATATGCTGCGACAGCTCATGGGCGACGAAAAATTCGACAAGATGTTGCGTGATTATTACAACCAGTACAACGGGAAGAATGTCACCCTCGATATGTTCGAGTCCTTCGCATCGAAAGCGGCCGGCAGAAACCTGCGATTTTTCTTCGGACAATGGGTCGATTCGACGGGTGTGCCGGAATTCCGTTCGGATTATCGAGTCCTCAGAACTCGTGACGGATTTCGCGTACCGGGAACTATCAGGCAGGATCTGGATACTTTTGAAATGCCGGTGGAAATCATGCTTCGGACAGAGGCAGGTAATGAAAGACAGACCCTTGAGATGAAAGGGACCTCAGCGGATTTCGATATCATGACACCGAGCAAGCCGATCGAAGTCGTCGTTGATCCGGACTCGAAGATTCTGCGAAGCTCGGATGAATTGCGCCAGGGCGTCATCGTCAGGCGCGGGATCGAGCATTTTCGCGAACAGGAATATGTCGAAGCGGAGCAGCAGTTTCAGGCGGCGATCAAACTCAATCGCAGCAATGCCTGGGCCTGGTACAATCTTGGTCTGCTTTATATGACTCAGCGTAACTGGAACAAGGCGCTCGATGCCTTCGATCAGTCTTTGAACGGAATTATTCGACCTGACTGGATCGAGGTCTGGTCATATATTTATCGCGGCAATTGCTGGGATATGATCGACCAGCGTGAGCGAGCTCTGGCAGAATACAATAAGGCAATCAGCAACGGCAACGATTACGATAATGCTCAGTCTGTGGCTCAGGAATATATTTCAGTTCCTTATGGAAAGAAGAAGACCGAGTCGCCATCATCCGAAAATTCAAACCAGTAAAAAGGGGGAACAGTGAACCATATGCCGTGAGCCGATGGGCCGATCGATTTGCGGCACACCCCCCCTGGATTAGCCAACATGCCAGCCAAACTGCGAAAATCCAACCTCATCGTTTTATCGGTTATCTTCCTCTGTTGTATCGTCGTTGATTCCAGAGCTCAGACGCGAATAGAGGTCACCGGACAAACAGACTCATCACACAGCCGCAATTTTTTACAGATACACTTTTATCAATGAAAGATTCACGACGCCTTTTCAGGAGGTGGAAGTTGACGAATCAGGCAAAGGTCTTTTTCGGTATCACCGCAAAGGCTCAGAAGAGATCGCGCTGAATATCAATTTAAGCCCGTCACTCATGTCGAGGATTCAAACCCTCTTCGATATGCTTAATTTTCTCAATTCGAATGAGGAATACCAGCATAAGAAGGACTTCTCACATCTGGGTACGATGACAATCTCACGATCCCACAACGGCGTCGAGCGGAACGTCAAATTCAATTACACATCAAACGAATACCTCAATCGATTGACAGAGTTGTTCCGCAACATCGCTACACAGGAGACGCGCATTTTCGAACTGGAGACTGTCAGGTCAACCGACCCGATCTCCACTCCGGCGCAGTTGCGGCTCCTTGAAAGTGAGTTGCGATCCAGGAACTTTGCTGATCCTCAGAAAATCATTCCTTTGTTGCAGGAGTTAAGGCTGGATGAGGGAGTCCCTTTGATCGCCAGAAATCACGCCGATCGCCTCATCAAAATGATCAATAAAGAGAAGAAGTAGGCAGTGGGAAGTAAAAAGTAGAAAGTAAAAAGTATAAAGTAGAAGAAACTGCTCAGTTCATAGCTGAGCAGTTTCTTCTACTTTATACTTTTTACTTTATTTTGCCAGTCCGAGGCGGTTGAGCGCATGGGCTGTTGGATAGCCGGTGACACGAATCTTCTGACTCTTCTGGAACCGGCTCATGGCGTCGATAGTTGAATCGTCATAAACGCCGGTGGGCTCAGTCTCGAGGAATCCACGATTTGCCAGAGCCTGCTGAATCTCGGATATACGGTCAGAATCTATACTGACTTTGATTCTTTTGATCGAATTTGATGAGGATGTGACGTTGGTGAACGCCATTGTGGAGTCGGAGCTTTTACGAAGATTGAAGAAACGGCTAAGAGTTTCCGCATCAGCCGGGCCGGTTTCGATGACTTCGATCTTATCAGGAACGATGACGGGATTTCCCGGTGGCGGCGTCTCGGCGCGACGCGGCGTTGAGCGGCGATATCTCCTGCTCTTACGCGCCAGGGTCTTTTTGGACTGGGCCTTACGTTTTGCCGTGGTTCGGCTTTTAACACTCGTTTGGGTTTTGGACTTCTTTTTCGTACGGGCTTCAGCCTCTACGCCAAGTGATCCGAAAAGCAGCGCAAAAACAAATGTCAATGTGAGGAGTCGAGCCATAATTTGGGGTAACGACATGGAGTCTCCTATGAGTTAATGTCAAAGTTCAACACGATTATCTGTATTGGACACGACGTGAAATCGTGAACCAGCGTCTCAGAATCTGAATCAGTGATTTATTGTCCCTTATGGCTTCGTAAATGATACGAAAATTCTGGGCACGGGCGCAAGCTTTTCCCGGTAGATTTGAAGGACGACCGGATCACCCGAACCGAGCCGGTTCAGGACGACTTTGAAATCATCATTATCAAGCACCGGTTTTCGATTGATCTGTTCGATGATGTCATTGATCTTAAGTCCTGCATCATCGGCGATGCTCCCGGGATCTACGCGAACGACTCTCACGCCTCGAATAAACGGTTCATCGCCATCCACGGATTTGGGCGGGGTGAGTGCCTGAAAGCTGATTCCGATATTCTGTTTTTTACGACTTTCCGCGGGCGTCAAAGTATTGCCGGGGCCGATGCGATCGACGGCATCTCTCCCGGGGCGTCGACCGATTATCACCGATATTTCAGAATTTTTGCCCTCTCGAAAGACCAGCAGGGGAGCGACAGTACCAACCGGGGTCGACGCCACACGCCTGACCAGATCTTCGTCATCCTTGATGGCGTCTCCGCGATATTTGACGATGATATCACTGGGGCGAAGGCCGGCTTTGGCGGCAGGGCTGACGACGACATTGCCGTCGACCTCCATGGTTTCCTCCACGTTGCTGACGATCGCGCCTCTGGCGGCTGGAAGCCCATAAACTGCTGCGATCTGAGGCGAGACGCGTTCGGTCAGCGCTCCGAGAAACCCTCGAATGACCCGTCCGTTGGCAACCAGCTGCCTGTATACCGTGATGGCTTCGGAGGCGGGAAGCGCAAAACTGATGCCATTATAATCACCGGTCGATGAAGCGATGGCCGTGTTGATTCCAATCACTTCGCCGGAGAGGTTGATCAATGGCCCGCCGGAGTTGCCTCGATTTATGGCGGCATCGGTTTGTATAAAAAACTGGAAACCGACACGTTTGTACAGGTCTGTCGAATCGCGATCGCGCGAACTGATGATCCCGGCCGTAACTGTCTGATCGAAACCGAATGGCGAACCGATCGCCAGAACCCAGTCGCCGACTCGTATCTTTTCGGAATCACCGATGCGTGCGGCGGTCAGCGGAGCCTTCGAATCGACCTTCACCACAGCCAGATCAGTCTCACGATCCACTCCAACGATATCGGCAAAAAGCTCCGTTCCGTCAAACAGATTGACTTTGATCCGGTCAGCTCCCTGGATGACGTGATGATTGGTGAGAATGTATCCCGAAGGGTCGACAATCACTCCTGATCCATTGCCTCTTTTGACAGGATCGGCGCCACCGAATGGAATCGATTCGACTGTCGGTCCGGACATCGAAAACTCATTGTCCCTGCGGTTGCGTGATTGTAATTTGGTGACAGTCGAAATATTGACAACAGAGGGTTCGACCTGTTTCGCGATCTCTACGAATGCCGATGAGAGTTCAGAATTTACCTCTCCGATTCCGGCGCGCACTTCGGGCAAGCGACGCTCGATTATTCCGCCGATCAGAATGCCGATTGCCATGAAGCTGGCTGCCAGAGCGATCAGGTAGGCGAGGAGATTCCGATGTCTGGATCGTCGGTGCGACGCGATCAATCCTTTCGCATCCAGCATCTCTGAGCCTTCATCAACTCGACGCGTTTCTTCGTCTTGTGGCGTACCGGTGGTGCTCATATTGTTAAATTTGCGACTGGTTAACCTGTCTGGGGCAAATGATTGTTACCTGTTACTATTCGGGATCTGGATTGTAGCAGTCGGGCACCTGAATTTCCCGTTTCAACGTCGCGGATTATAGCAAAGAATGTGGTTCGATTTACAGCCCGGTTTATTGAATGCATATCAACCGGTTCGCGATATTTGTGCTTTTCTCACGTATCTTATTGTATATAAAATAGTTAGGGCTTATGATGTGTAATCGGAGAAGCTCGATAAATCAACTCTATTAATGACCATTTATGGAGGTCAAACCCCATGAGAACGACCAAACCTATATTCGGCTTATTGTTTATCCTGTTGCTGGCGACGACCGGGTTGATTCAATCTTCCGTCGCGCAACAGGCGACTCCTGATAGATTCGAAGTCAAGGCGCATTATCTCAAAAACGAGTATCAACTGGCGATGCGCGACGGGACGAAACTGTTCACGAGTGTTTATCTGCCCCGCGATCAAACGCGGAAGTATCCGATAATGATGCTGCGAACGCCTTATAGTGTCGCTCCGTATGGCGCCAACAGCTATAGGTCTTCGCTTGGCCCATCGGATCTGTTAATGAAAGAGGGCTTTATCTTTGTTTATCAGGATGTGCGCGGCCGAAATATGTCAGAGGGCGATTTCAACTGGATGAACCCATTCAAACCAGCAAAGAGAGGCCCCTCGGATGCAGACGAATCGACTGATACGTGGGACACGATAGAATGGTTGCTCAAGAATATTCCAAACCATAACGGCCGCGTAGGAATGTGGGGCATCTCTTATCCCGGGCATTATGCGGCGCAGGCTTTGATCGACCCGCATCCGGCTTTGAAAGCTGTTTCACCGCAAGCGCCGATGGCCGACAACTGGCTGGGCGACGATATGCATCACAATGGAGCCTTCTTCCTGCCGCACGCATTCAACTTCATTATCAGCTTCGGCCGCCCTAGATCGGGCCCCGAACAACAGCAGGGGCAACGGTTCGATCATGGTACGAATGACGGTTACCGATTCTTTCTCGAGATGGGTTCGTTGGCCAACGCCAATAAACTATATATGAAAGATGAGATCAGGCTCTGGAATGAATGGATGGAGCACGGTGATTATGACGAATACTGGCAAAAGCAGAATGTCCCGCAACACCTCAAGAAAGTCACGCCGGCTGTCATGACCGTCGGCGGCTGGTTTGATGCGGAAGATGTATACGGCCCCGTTGCCGTCTACTCAGCCATCGAAAAGAACAACCCAAAGGCCTGGAACGTTCTGGTGCAGGGGCCCTGGTGTCACGGATGCTGGTCGAGAGGCACTGGTGAACGGCTTGGCGGGGCGGCTTTCGGTTCATCTACATCAGAGTTCTATCGAGTCAACATCGAATATCCCTTTTTCATGCACTTCCTCAAGGAGAAGGGAGAGATGAAGTTGCCCGAGGCCTATGTTTTCGAGACCGGATCGAATGTCTGGAAGGCCTATACGTCATGGCCGCCGGTCAACACGTCGGAAAAATCGCTGTTTTTTCACGAGAAGGGCCGGCTTTCATTTGATGCCCCGGCGAGAGTCTCGGGCCCGGCATACGACGAATATCTCAGTGATCCGAACAAGCCAGTTCCGTATCTCAATGAGCTGACGAGCATGATGAAGTACGAATACATGACATCCGATCAGCGCTTTGCGGCGACGAGGCCGGACGTGCTGGTCTATCAGACCGAGGTTTTAACCGAAGATGTGACGGTTGTCGGTCCGATCAAAGTCAACCTCTTTGCCTCGACCTCGGGGACCGACTCGGATTTCGTCGTCAAGCTGATTGATCTCTATCCGACGCGAACCGTGGATCCGATGGACGGGTATCAGATGCTGATCCGCGGAGAGCCGATGCGGGCAAAATACCGTAAGAGCTGGTCGCGTCCGGAACCGTTGAAGGCCAATGCGATTACATCGATCCCGTTTACTATGCCTGATATAAACCACACATTCAGGAAGGGGCATCGAATCATGATCCATGTTCAGAGCAGCTGGTTCCCGCTGGTCGATCGTAACCCGCAGCAGTTCCTGAACATCTACCAGGCGAAGGATGACGATTTCCAAAAGGCTATCCAGAAGATCTATCGATCTCCGAGGTTCAGCTCGAACCTGACAATCAAGGTGCTTTCGAAATAGAGTCATGTAATACATGCATGAAAAAAGGGGAGCCAAATGGCCCCCCTTTTTTCCGGTGCTCCAGGCAACAGTTATGGTTTCTTTTTAGCAGGGGCTCTTCTCCTGCCAGCATCAGAAGAGGGGGCCTTCAAATTGTTTCCAACCACAAGGTCTTTGATGACAGCCTTGACTTCAGCCGTGCGAGGATCCGATTCAGGAGCCGTGTCGATGAACTTTTGAAGTGTATCGGCGGATTCCTGGAACTTGGCGACGCTGGCAAAGGCCAGACCGAGTTTGTAAAGCGCCTCGATGTTATTGGGATCGCCGGCGAGAATAGCCTGATATGCAGTCACCGCTTCTTCGGCCATACCGGACTCGAAGTAGGTCTCAGCTGCTTTCAATTCGAAAGATTTCTTGTCATCCGCGCTATCGGTCAACGCCGCTGCTTCCTTGTAATCGCTGACCGCTTTCGGGGCAGCGTCCATGACTCCAAGGCGTTTGGCCAGCAGCGATTCGGCATCGGCCCTGATCTTCAGATACTGGCTTTTGGTCTTCTTGGCGAGGGGGCCCTTGGCCGGATCGCTCATTGACGTTTCGTTCAGTGCGATGGCTTTGTCGATGGCGGTGATCGAATCGTTGAAATCCTGCTTGGCCGGATCTCGCTTCGACATATCCTTCAAGCTCTCGTTGATGTTCGTCACGCCACGGTTGTAGTGAGCCAGTGCCAGGTTACCCCAGATAGCCTGCTGCTCGGGATCGAGTTTAGCGGCCTCGGTATATGCTGTGATCGCGCCGTTATAGTCCTTGTTCGCGGCGAGTTGCTGGCCTTGTTCGAAAGATTTCTTCATGCCCTCGAAATCGGCCTTCTGTTTTTCTATCTCGGCCTTCTTCTTTTCATAATCGGCCTGTTGCTTTTTGATCTCCTCGGCGCTCAGCTGTTTTTGCGGTCCGGCTGGCGTACCGGCCTGTATTCGCTTGACATCATCCATCGTCAGTTTTCGACCATCTCCGGCCTGAAGTTCAACCTTGATCATTTCACCGGTGGGTCGAATACCAGTCAGGAAGTACGGAGCGCAATCCGGCGCCGAGACAAGGATGGTGTAGGTTCCGACATAGGGCACACCGGCGTGCAGGAAAGTCCCCTTTTTGTCGGACTTAACCGGGTAACTGCCCTTGATGTCGGTGCGCTCGATGCGAACTTCGGCGCCGACGATCGGCTCGCCTGAGCCGGCCTTGACAACCGTCCCTTCGATCCTGCCAACCTGAGCGGAAACCGAAATCGACGCCAGGACAAGCATCGCAAATCCTGAGAATGCCGTCACAATGTTCTTGATCTTCATCATTGGTCCTCCGTGTCTGCAATAAACAGCGGCTGCAAAAAAGTATTTAAAAAGATGACGAAATGATTCTAACTTTGAGCCGCAAAGATTTCAATCGTCCTGGTCGATTAAGACGGCAGTATTATTCCCTCTTTTTATAGGGGATTGGGTCGATTAATCCGGCCTGCTGAAATCCGCGGAGGCGTAGTGCACAACTGTCGCAATCTCCGCATGCGATTTCTGTCTCCCTGTAGCAGGACCAACTCAGGTGAAGCGGCGCGCCGAGCTCGACCCCCCGGAGCACGATCTCACTTTTTTTCAGGTGAATGACCGGTGTCACGATTCGGATTTGTGTCTCGGGTTTTGTTCCGACCTCGATCAATCGGTTGAAGACTTCGTAAAATTCCGGACGACAATCTGGATATCCAGAGCTGTCTTCCTCGACGGCTCCGATATAAATTCGATTGAATTCGATCACTTCTGCCCAGCTGACCGCAATCGACAGCAGATGTGCATTTCGAAAGGGAACATACGAGGTCGGAATCTCCTTCATTTCAAGATCTGCCTTGCTGACTTCGATCCGACTGTCTGTCAATGAAGATCCACCGATCTGTGCCAGATGCGAGATGTCTGTGGCAAGGCGTCGTTCGATCCGATAGAAATCGGTGATCTGCTCGAAAGCCTGAAGCTCTCTGGCCTCGGTTCGCTGTCCGTAACTGACATGGAGGGCCGCAATTTCATCGCATTCCTGCACGGCAATGGCAGCAGTAACACAGCTGTCCATACCCCCGCTGGCAAGGACTATGGCTTTGATTCTGTCTTTCAACTTTTTACTTTCAACTTTCAACTCATACGCCTGTCGCCTCAGGACCCCAGATGTATTTGTGTAGTTGCAGTTGCAATCTTGCTCCGATGCCGGATTCCAGAATCCAGGCTGCGAACTCTTTCAGATCGACAGCTCCCCAGACGGGAGACAGCAGCGGCGCCGGAATCCGTTTATCGAGGTCAAATTTTCGAATGACCTCAACGGCATAGTCGAAGTCGATACGATCGCCGATGACGAACTTTATTTCATCGCGTGGGCCGAGGCGATCGAGATTGGGCCAGTAATTTTGTTCGGCTTCTCCGCTGCCAGGACATTTGACATCAATAATCTTGATCGCTCTCTCATCGACGATGCTGGTATCCAGGCTGCCACCGGTCTCGATCAGAACCGTGTAACCCAGATCGCAGAGTCGCGTGACCAGTTCGCAGACTGGCTTTTTTTGGACCAGAGGCTCTCCGCCAGTGATCTCGACCAGCCGGCAGCCGTAACTTTCGACATGTTCGATCACCTCGTCGAGGCTCATCTCAGACCCGCCGCTGAACGTATACTCGCTGTCGCACCATGTGCATCTCAGATTGCACCAAGTTAAACGAACGAACACGCAGGGCAGTCCCGCGAATGAAGATTCTCCCTGAATCGAATAAAAAATCTCAGTGATGCGCATGCTTGATACCGCTTATATTTTGTGAGATTGCGTGAGGTGAGGCAAGTGACTGACGTGGAAAAATAAAGGAAGGCCGATCGCTTGCGGATCCGCCTTCCTTTGGATCAGATATGAAAAAGCTGGTTAAAAGAGCTTCTCATTGGGAGGTTTGACGCCCTTCATTCGCAGGTAGATGGTGGTCTGGCCGCGGTGATGAGTCTGATGCTCGAACCCCTTGCTCAGTGTCGCGCCGCGAGTTGCATCGAAACGGCCGAAGAGCTTGACCTGCTCGCCAAGCTTTTTCGGATCCATTGCCTGAATGGAATTGATGACATAGTCGTAACTTTCCATGACGATTTTGGTCAAAGCCGCTTTGCTCTGATATTCGGTCATCGTTTCGAGGTTCTTGCCCTGGTAGGGATTGGCCGCGCCGGTGGCGGCATTGCCGAATGCGAAATTGGCGTTGGCGAGATGCAGGAACTGGCCGGCGAAACTGCGAACCTCGGGTGTTGGTTTGAAGCTGACGCCATCCTCGGGCATCGCATCCAGGTACTCTTTTGTGTATTCCCTGGCTCGCGTCCAGTCGGCCACCATCACGGCGACGTGATCCATGACTGCCGGGGCCTGGCTTTTGGCCGCGGCTCCGGATGTTTGCTGCGCGAGGCAGACCAGCGAAAATGCAGCGCTGAGTGCGAGTGTACTCATTATATAACGCAGAGCGATAACGGTTCGCTTCATAGATTCTCCTTTTGTCCGTTTAATGACTGTTGTTGATCTCTGTGCAGAGAAGATGTGCTCTGCACACGAACTTACGAAATGTTATGCGGTCAGGTTTCGTCCGGAACAGTTTGTCTTCAATAAAATTATGTGAAAAGTTCGCGCCCTGGAATTATAAACTCTGGAAAACTGTTTCGCCACGACAGCTTAGTGCATGCTAGACTCTTTCGTCAGTACGAATACTTACACTGCGGTCGCCATTGAATATAAAGTAACGATATGAAAGAAATCTTCGGTCCCGACGGACTTATCGCCGGGCATCATCCGGATTACGAGTATCGCCCAGGGCAGGTTGCCATGGCTGAGGCGGTTGCGGAAGCGCTTCAGAAACGGCAACACCTGCTGGCCGAGGCGGGGACCGGGATCGGGAAAACCATGGCCTACCTGGTTCCCGCGATAGCTACGGGCCGGCGAATTATCATCTCAACCGGGACGAAAAACCTTCAGGAACAGCTCTATTATAAGGATATCCCTTTTCTGCAGAAGGTGTTGCCGGGTAAATTCACGGCAATGTACCTGAAGGGGAGATCGAATTACGTCTGCCTGCACCGGCTGAGAAGGGCCGAAAATACTCCGATGCTGGAAGGATTGGAGGATCTGGATCATTTCAGCACAATCACGCGATGGTCGTATGAAAGCCAGACTGGTGATCGTGCCGAGTTGAAGGAACTGCCCGAGAACCTTCCTTTCTGGCGCCATATCGATGCTCGTTCGGACATCTGCATCGGATCGAAATGTCCGAGTTTCGATGCTTGTTTTATCACCAGAGCCCGGCAGCAGGCGCTCGAATCCCAGATAATCATCGTCAATCACCACCTGTTCTTTGCCGATCTGGCATTGCGGGACAAGGAGTGGGGGCAGGTTCTGCCGGATTACAGTGCGGTCATCTTCGACGAGGCGCATCAGATCGAGGACATCGCCATGCAGTATTTTGGCGCATCGGTCTCGACCTATCAGATCGATGACCTGATCGGAGACATCTCGCGATTGATGATCAACGATGTCGAAGCGGCGCGCGAACTGACAAAGGCGTCCGCCAGAGTAATGCGTCTGGCAGACAACTTCTGGCTCAGTTTTTCGGGCAGCGACGGGACCTCATCAGTGACGACCCTGAGGGGCGATGGCCGATTTGTGATCAGACCCGAAATGTTTCTCAGGAAGAATCGGGATGGGGAGGCAGAGGTTACTTCAGCCGGGCAGCGTTATGTAGATTTGAAAGCCGCGATCAAGCGATTGCTGGGAGCATTGCAGGTAATCAAGGACGCCCCGCCAGAGACTGAGGCCATCGTCCGCCGGGTCGAACAGCTTCGCTTCGATCTCGATTTTATTATTGAAGGGGGAGAGGAGACCTTCGTCTACTGGTGCGAGCGGCGCAATCGTGGAACATTTCTTCAGGCGACGCCGATCGATGCTTCAGGCATTCTCGGCGACAGGCTTTTCAGCCAGGTCGAGTCGGTCGTGCTCACTTCGGCCACATTAACAAGCTCGGGATCATTCAATTTCATTAAATCCAGACTGGGCGTCAGCGAAGCATCGGAATTGATCGCCGAATCAAATTATGATTACGAGCAACAGGCGCTGCTCTATTTGCCGCCCGTCATGCCGGACCCTCGCGATGCGGGCTATACTGCCGCCGCCGCGAAAGAGATAGTGCGGATACTTAACGCCAGCCGGGGGCGCGCCTTCGTTCTGTGCACCAGTAATATACAGATGCAGTCGCTGCGGAATCAGGTCGAACATCAAATCGATTTTCCAGTGCTCATGCAGGGCGAAGGATCACGTTCGGGTATTCTGGAACGGTTTCGCGAGACCGCTCACTCGGTTCTGTTTGCGACGGCCAGTTTCTGGCAGGGCGTCGATGTCCGTGGCGAGGCTCTTTCCTGTGTGATCATCGACAAGCTGCCGTTTGCCGTGCCTTCCGACCCTGTCGTATCGGCCCGTCAGCGATATATCGACAACACGGGCGGAAACAGTTTCAGTGATTATTCGGTCCCATCTGCCGTCATTTCGCTCAAGCAGGGGCTGGGAAGGTTGATCCGCAGCGCCACAGATCGCGGCGTTCTTTCAATTCTTGACCCGCGCCTTGTGACGAAGAGTTATGGACGAAGTTTCCTGAGCAGCCTTCCTCCATGTCGCATCACACGCAGAATTTCGGACGTCGAAGAGTTTTTTCAAACTGGAGACGCCGGGTAATGCGGGTTTGCCTGATTCAATCAGGACGCGTAAACTGATCGGTCCGGATCGGTTCTGAAAATCAAAAATCAGGAGAATACTCAATGAACTACAGGCTTGTAAAAGCCCTACGCGGCCTCTTGTCTGCGGCCATCATGTTTTTCATCCTCGCTTTACCGGTTCAGGCAAGGGAAGAGAAGGTCGAATGGGAAAAGGTCGATCGGGAGTCATTGGAGCTGTTAACCGAATACCTTCGCATCGATACGACCAATCCTCCGGGTAACGAGATCGCCGGAGCGCGATTTTTCGCCGAGTTATGCAAACGAGAAGGCATCGAGCATCGGGTCTTCGAGCCTTTTCCAGGACGGGGGACTCTCTGGGCTCGAATCAGGGGAGACGGCACTGCACGCCCCGTAGTTCTGCTCAACCACCTTGATGTGGTTCCGCACTCGAAGGAGTTCTGGTCGGTCGAAGCTTTCAGCGGAACGATTCGCAACGGCTTCATCTTCGGCCGCGGGGCGATGGATATGAAATCGCTGGGCATGGCCCAGTTCATGGCCATGCTTACCCTTAAGCGATCGGGCGTCAGACTGAAACGGGATATTATTTTCCTGGCCACGAGTGACGAGGAAGCGGGCGGGCTGCTCGGCGCCGGATGGTTCTCAAAAAACCATCCTGAGCTCCTGGGCAATGCCGAGTTTCTCTTCAACGAAGGCGGAAGCAATGTCGTCGATGCGCAGGGCAGGGTGCTCGGCATCGGTGTCGGCCCGTCGGAAAAGACGCCTGCCTGGTTGAGGCTGGTCGCCATGGGCGAACCCGGGCATGGCTCTGTGCCTCGGCCGCAATCGGCCGTCAACCGGCTGCTGCGAGCGCTCAATCGGCTGCTCGAATATACTCCACCGGTTCAGCTCACGCCGGTCGTCGAACAGGCATTCAAGGCATACGCAACACTCATGCAGGCGGAACAGGCTGCGCAATTCGCTGATCTACGCGAGAGCATCAAGAATCCCGATTTTCTCAGGATTTTCGAAATGGATCCCGGCGCACGGGCTCTGATTCGAAATACGATCTCGATCACTGTTCTCGAAGCCAGCAACAAGATCAATGTCATACCGCCCAGAGCTACCGCTGAAATCGATACTCGACTCGTCCCCGGCGAGAGCCTTGATCGATGGATAAACGAGATTCGTGGCGTGATTCAGGATGATTCGATCAAAATCGAACCGATTCTGGCTTTCGGCGCCAACGCATCTCCGCTCGATACCTCGCTGGTCAGGTCGATCAGGCATATCTCTAAGAAAAGGTTTCCAGAATCAGTCATCACGCATCCGGTACTGACGGGGTTCACTGACAGCCACTATTTTCGGGAACTGGGGATTCATTGTTACGGTTTCTCTCCTTTTGTCGCATCTCCGCGCGAACTCGGAGAAGGGTTTCACGGTAACGATGAACGGATCGGCGTGCGCCCTTTTCTGGATGGCGTCAAATTTCTATACGAGGTCATCGATCATTTGTCGAAGTGATGGGCATATAAATTGAGGGATTATGGTTTCGATTGAGTTGACGCGACGAATACGCTGGGCGGATGCAGACGCTGCGCACCGGCTGCATTTTCCGCGGATATTCGAGTACTTCGAGGAAGGCGAGACAGAATTACTCCGTTCGCTCGGGATCTCGATGTACGATGAATCCGAATACGGTTTTCCCAGAAAGCATGTCGAGGCGGTCTTTCATAAGGTGCTGCCGCTGGACGCGCCATTTATCATGCGTGTCTCAGTCGGAAAGCTTGGTCGAACATCGATCAGGTACGATTTTCATATTTTCAAGGACGAGGCGAAAGAGGAACTTGCAATCGATGGGACGATGACTGTTGTCTCAGTCAGGGATAATGTTCCCGTCGAGTTGCCGGAACCGCTCCGTCGGGCTCTGAGTGGAGGAGGATGAATGAAAGCGATCGTATTGCGCGAGCTGGGTGATGTCGAAAATTTGAAACTTGAGGAGATGCCGGATCCACAACCTGGGTCAGACGAAGTCGTTGTTCGACTCAAGGCGGCTGCTCTCAATCACCGTGATGTCTTCATCATTCAAAAACTCTATCCGAACATAAAGCTTCCTGCGATTCTGGGAAGCGACGGGGCCGGCGTAGTCGAATCGATCGGTGAGGCAGTCGATCCGGCCTGGCTGGGGCGCGAAGTCGTCATCGAGCCGGGACTCGATTGGGGGCCCGATGATCATCTTCAGGCACGCGGCTATCGCATACTTGGAATGCCAGAGGACGGCACATTCGCCGAAAAAATTCGGATTCCCGCGGCCAATCTTCATCCGAAGCCTCCGCACCTTTCGTTCGAAGAAGCCGCCGGATTGCCCCTGGCCGGCCTGACCGCTTTCAGATCCGTATCCACACGCGCCAAAGTGCAGGCCGGCGAAACAGTGCTGGTCACAGGCATCGGCGGTGGTGTGGCTCTCTTTGCGATGCAGATTGCTCGACAGCTTGGGGCCCGCGTCATTGTCACTTCGAGCAGCGATGAAAAGCTCGAGATGGCTAAAAAACTCGGCGCTGAGGGCGGAGCCAATTACAAGAACCCGGATTGGGGCAAGGAAGTCGTCGCGCTTTCGGGAGGCGCCGGACCGGACGTCATCATAGACAGCGCCGGAGGCGAGACGCTGGAAACCGCCGTTAAAATCATTAAACCCGCAGGCCGTATCGTTTTTTATGGCGCCACCACGGGACTGGCCAGGAACCTCGATCTATACAGGTTCTTCTTCAAACAGCTGACGATGATGGGAACTACGATGGGCAGTCCACGTGAATTCGCTTCGCTTGTAAAAATGTATACGGATGCCGGCCTGACACCGGTCATAGATCACGTTTTTCCACTGGCCGAGGCACCGCAAGCGCACCGACGGATGGCCCAGGCCGGCCAGTTCGGCAAGATCGTCCTGAAGATCGAATAAGTTGCACACTCTTCAAATAATTTCACCACCTCCGATTCCCGCATTTGGCTAAATTCGGCACTCCGTGCTACACTCCATTTCTTTAACTGAGCAATCATAAGTTCACCTGCGACTTGAGTTGGGCTACCGGGCTGGATGGCAGCGGATCGCTATCAAATATACTTAAATACCGGTGATTCTGTAATTTGGACCCAGGCCCTCGAAGTTGCCAATTACGAAGGAGTTAAGAGAATCATATGGGCACAACGAATGGCAATTCCGGCAAAGGGAATGCCGGTAAGGTTGTTCAAATCATCGGTCCGGTAGTGGACGTCGAGTTTTCGGAAGGTCAACTTCCGCCGATTTACCAGGCGCTTCGCGTGACGAGTGAGGGCTTCGACGTACCGCGTACGATCGATGTCATCTGCGAGGTGCAGCAGCACCTTGGAGAGGGGCGCGTGAGAACGGTTTCGATGCTGCCGACTGACGGCATGGTGCGCGGCATGAGTGCGCTCGATACGGGCGGCCCGATCCGGGTTCCTGTCGGCAACGGTACGCTCGGTCGCATTATGAATGTGATCGGCGAACCGGTCGATGAACGCGGGCCGATTCCGGCGAGTGATCTTTATCCGATCCACCGGCATGCTCCTACTTTCGAAGAGCAGTCGACAGAATTGGAGATGCTGGTCACGGGCATCAAAGTCGTCGATCTTATTCAGCCGTTTCTGAGAGGCGGAAAGATCGGATTGTTCGGCGGCGCGGGCGTGGGCAAGACGGTGACGATCATGGAACTGATCAACAACATCGCCAAGGCTCACGGTGGATTTTCTGTCTTCGCCGGAGTCGGCGAACGAACGCGCGAAGGCAATGACCTCTGGCTCGAGATGCGAGAAGCCAAGGTCATCGATGACGAAGACATCGCCAAATCAAAGGTGGCGCTGGTCTACGGTCAGATGACCGAGCCTCCCGGAGCGCGCCTTCGCGTCGCACTCTCGGGTCTCACCGTGGCGGAATACTTCCGTGATCAGGGACAGGACGTGCTGCTCTTCGTCGACAACATCTTCCGCTTCACTCAGGCCGGTTCCGAGGTCTCGGCTCTGCTTGGTCGCATGCCAAGCGCGGTCGGATACCAGCCCAACCTGGCGACTGAGATGGGTGAGCTGCAGGAGCGCATCACTTCGACCAGGACTGGCTCGATCACTTCCGTGCAGGCAATCTATGTTCCGGCGGACGACCTGACGGATCCGGCGCCCGCGACGACCTTCGCGCACCTCGACGCCACGACGGTGCTCTCTCGTCAGATCGCTGAGCTCGGAATTTACCCGGCGGTCGACCCTCTCTCATCGACCTCTCGTATTCTTGATCCGCGCATCGTCGGTGATGAGCATTATCGAACGGCACAGGATGTCAAGAGAATCCTGCAACGGTACAAGGACCTGCAGGATATCATCGCGATTCTCGGCATCGACGAATTGTCAGAAGACGACAAGCAGACGGTGGCCAGGGCGCGTAAGATCCAGAAATTCCTCTCCCAGCCGTTCCACGTCGCAGAGCAGTTCACGGGTATCCCCGGCAAACTGGTTCCCATCGAGGAGACGATTCGCGGGTTCCGTGAGATCGTCGATGGCAAACACGATGATATTCCGGAACAGGCCTTCTACCTTAAGGGCTCGATCGACGAAGTCGTCGAAGCAGCCAGTAAAATGTAGTTGAAGACGAATTATGGCGGAAAAAATCAAGTTGGAAGTTGTCACCCCGGAAAGACTGGTTCTCAGCGAATTGGTTGATGAAGTTGTCGTTCCGGGGCTCGGCGGTGAGCTGGGCATTCTACCCAATCACACCGCATTGATCTCCCAGTTGAAGACAGGGATTCTGACTTATCGAACGGGGACCGAAAAAAGGCTCATGCACGTCAGCGGCGGATTTGCAGAGGTGCTGCCCGATCAGGTCTCAGTCATGTCGGATGTCGCTGAACGATCCGAGGAGATAGATCTGGATCGGGCGCAGCGGGCTCTCGAACGGGCGGAAAAACGCATTGCCCAAAACGGCGGCGATTTCGATTTCGATCGTGCCGAACTGAAGCTGCAGCGCGCTATGATACGCATTCAACTGGCGGCCAAGGGGCAGGGATAATTCCCTGCCGGCCCCGTTAAAAACGAGCTGACAGACGCGAAAAACACCGGATTCCGATGGGATCTAATGTTTTCGCTGCTGATTAATGTCAGCGACTGATTGTGATTCTGGTCATCGAACCATCTTTGTTCTGCCAGATCGAGACCCAGTAGTTTTCATCGGCCATTACTTTCCTGGCATGTTTGGCGCCGCTGTCGCTGTGATTGACCTCAGCATCCCCGACGACCGCTTTCCATTCCGGAACATTTTTGATGTCGAAGAATGCGATCTGAATCGCCTTGACCATGTTATTTTCGTAATGGATGGTCATCATATCCTCGCCGGTTAGCTTGAAGTCATCGCTTATATCGGTCGAGTCAGAAGGTTTTCCAGCCACCTCCTTAACTTGATCACGGCTCATTCCCAGTCGTATCCCCTTGTACTCATGCATGATCGCTCCGTTTTGCGGAGTTTGATCCTGGCAGGCGGTGGTTAAGCTGACATCCGCTCTTGCTACACCAGTCGTAGAGAGGTAAAGGATGACAGCAATTATTAATGATCCGGCAAATGCAATCCGTCTGATCATAACTTGCTCTCCTTTGGAAGGCTCAAGCTCGACCTGTGGTCAGGCTAACCTCTATGGTGTTGATACTTTGTTGAGTCAGTCCTGATGGACCCTTGCCAGATGGACCCTTGAATGACTCAGTCTTACGAGATGGGATTTCTTGAACCCGTACTTGGCGCATGATAGCATATCTTATAATTAAGACCAGACAGCATAATCGCATAGAATTATGATGAATGTGATCTGATTCACTAATTGGTCGGCGCCTTCTTTCTGACCGTTAACATAATCACGGAGCGTAATCATTGGTAAGTTCTGAGTTCTTGAGTGCGATACTGCCTGCGATAATACTGTTGCAGGACCAGGCCGCCGAAAAAAGCGGCAGCCTCGTCGATCTGATTTTCAGAGCCAGTCCGATCGCCAAAATCGTCCTTTTGATACTGCTCATCTTTTCGATTGTCTCGTGGTCGATCATCTTTTCGAAGGCGAGGACGACGAAACGGGCGCAGGATCAATCCAGAAAATTCCTCGAAATGTTCGAAAGCAGCCAGCGTTGGGCCGATTTGCAGGCGGGCATAACGCCGTTCAATCAGAGTCCGCTCTCGGCCATCTTTCTGTCGGCACAGGCTGAATTGCAGAAGCAGCACCGGCTGAATCTGGAGGCTGTGCAGAGGGTCATGCAAGGCGCGGCGATCCGGGAAACGACGAAGCTCGAAGACAGTATGGGATGGCTGGCATCGACCGCGAGCGCCTCGCCGTTCATCGGTCTGTTCGGCACGGTGGTCGGCATCATCATCGCTTTTCAGGGGCTGACGCAGGCTACGACTGCATCGATACAGGCCGTTGCGCCGGGCATTGCTGAAGCGCTTGTGGCGACCGCTGCCGGCATCGCCGCGGCTGTTCCCGCGGTACTGGCCTATAATCATTATCTGAATCGAATCAAGATTCTGGCGGCCGAGATGGACATCTTTTCGCTCAGGCTGCTGAATTTCATCGAGCGGGAATCCGAGACGCAAGGTTGAAAATGGCATTTACGACTGGAAAAGGAAGAACGCAAACAGCGCTGGCCGAGATCAACGTTACGCCGCTGGTCGATGTCATGCTCGTCCTGCTGATTATCTTCATGGTCACGGCTCCGATACTGCAAACAGGCATTCAGGTAAACCTTCCTCAAACTCGCGAAGCCACTACGAACGAGGCCACGCCGAGCGCATTGATACTGTCTGTAGACAAGGAAGGTTCCGTCTATTTGAGCGGGAAGGATGAACGCAAGCCGATCAATCTCAACGATCTGCCGGCGCTGCTGAATGAGCGTCTGGCCGGCACGGATGACAGGCGGGTATATTTGCGCGGTGACGGCGAGACTCCCTATCGAGTCATTGCGTATGTTCTGGACCAGGCGAAGCGGGCGAAGGCAAATGTCAGCCTGGTCACCGAACCATCACGAAAGTAGTCGATAAGCAAGTGGATAGAGACAGGAGATCCGGCGCGATTTTATCGGGGGCTCTGCACTTGGGCCTGCTGATTCTATTTGTCGTGGCCTTTCGGCACCCGTTAAGCACACAGATTGTCGCCGCCGGAGAAGGTCAGGGAGGCGGAGACGGTGCGATCGAGGTGGGGTTGATAGACGCTGGTGTGCTTGGCCTGTCGGCACAACGAAATGTGACCACTATAGGCAAGGCAGATCAGGCGGCCAACAATGAGATGGTCGAAACTCTGCGTCCAGAGGAGTCCGCAAGTGCCGAGGTGCTGCCTTCGACTAAAAACGCAAGAAAACCCGATGAGAAGTCGATCATGACCGATCGGCCGACAGCCAGCCAGTCAGACCAGCTGGTCAGTCGTCAGCCGTTACGCGGCGGAACGGCTGACACGAATGTCGAAGTCGGTCGCAGTTCGGGGTCTCAACAACCGGCAATGAGTGGCGGCATCGGCGTCGGGGGAGGCGGCAATGCCGGCGCCACGGGCGTTCCCGGCGGGTCGGAGTATGGGCGTCGCATCCAGCTCATTCTGAGCCGCAACTATAATCCTCCGGCCGTTGCTGATGCCGGAGGGACTCAATATGTGATCGTTCAATTGCGGATTGCGAGGGATGGAAGAATCCTTTCACTGGTCAATGGCCGCCTTTCGCCGGCGTTTATCAAGAGGCGCAGTTCTTTTGATCTGATCAACTTCGCAGCAGAACGCGCGATTCTGGCATCGAACCCGCTTCCGCCGTTTCCGAACGGATTTCTGCTCGGCGCCCATGAAGCAGTCGCGGAAATCTGGTTCAGATATCCAAAATAAAGGTGAGAGAGAAGGAATGTATAAACTTTCGTTGTGCCTGATTCTGGTCGTATTGGCGGCGATCCCGGCCGTAGTGACAACACGTGCGCAGCAGAACCCTGAAACTCAGGATGATTTGCGAAAACAGATCGGAACGATCATCGTCGCGCCGGGCAGCGGGCCGACGCTGGCTGTGGCTGACTTTCAACTCCGTGCGGCTGGAGTTGATAAGGCACTCGAGACATTCAATGAAACATTGTGGAACGATCTGAAATACGCCGCAGTCGCTAATCTCGCCGGAAAAAGCCTCTACCCAAAGACCCTCCTGGCCGATCCGGCGACCTTGCGATACGATGAATGGGTCAATGAACCTGTCAAGGCCGATTATGTCGCTTTTGGCAGCTTGACGGGCGCTGAAGATGCTCAGGGTTTTCTTTTTGACGTCAAGACGCAGCAGCAGCTGCTGACGGCGCGTTTGAGCGGGAACGGCCGTGAAATGGCGCATCAATTTGCCGACCAGATCGTCAAATTGCTGACAGGTCAGGATGGCATCGCCTCGTCGAAGATGGCTTATGTCAACAACCGCGAGGTTTTTCTGGTCGATTACGATGGGTACGGATCACGTCAGTTCACGCGTGATAATTCAATCGCCCTTTTTCCTTCCTTTTCGCCCGACGGTAAAAGGCTGGCCTATGTTTCATATCGCAGCGGGTATCCGAATGTGGTGATCCGTGGAGAGGATGGGCTGATTCTCGGGTCAACCCAGTTCCGCGCCACGACGAGCTCTCCGACTGTTGCCCCTGACGGGCGGATCGCCTTCGCCTCCAGCAAAGACGGAGATTCGATGGAGATATACGTCGCCAACTCGGACGGTTCGGGCGCGCGACGCCTGACTCGTACGCGCAAGGCCGTCAATATATCGCCTCGATGGAATCCACGGACAGGTCAGGAGATTGCATTCATCTCGGATCGTGGCGGAGCCCCCCGGATTTACCTGATCGGCGCGGATGGCACCAACGAGCGCCCGCTCCTGACGCTCGGCGGCCAGATGGATTCGCCGGCCTGGTCTCCGGATGGCCGTTTTATCGCATTCACCTGGGACGGGGGTGGCGGCGCATTCAATATTTATCTGGCCGATGTGGCAACGCGTCAGGTCGTTCGACTGACGCGTGAGGGCAGGAACGAAAGCCCCGCATGGGCGCCAGATAGTCGCCATCTTGCCTTCCAGTCGAATCGGACCGGCAGATGGCAGATCTGGTCGATGCATCTCGACGGCAGCGATCAGCGTCAGGTCACCCGAACCGGCGGCAAGACCCCAGGCTGGGCGCGATGACTCTTCAGGCTGAAATTATCTTTATTGGTAGTGGTCACATAAACATACAAAGGAGAGAATATATAAAATGAACCGCACATATTTCAGATTCATTGTGCTGACTTTCGCTGTCATATTGGCGGCTGCATGTGCGCCTCCAACGGCTAAAATCAAGGTGACTCGTAATGAAATCAAGGCCGGTGAGCCCGTCACCGTCAGCTGGGAAACCAAAAACGCCAAATCCATCGAGTTGAATGGAGAAAAAGTCGAAAAGATCGGGGCGAAAACCTTTACGCCAGGAGCTGATGCCAATTACGAGGTTGTCGCCAGGCGCGGAAAAAAAGAAGCCCGTGATATTGCCAATGTAAAAGTCGATTCCTCGAAAGCGGCCGCGCCCTCGATCACGCTGCGCGCCGAGCCGAGCGGCATCGAACGCGGACAGAATACTGTGCTTAAATGGACGACCCGGAATGCGAAGTTCGTCACTTTGACAGGGGTGGGCAGAGAATTGGATGCGAACAGTCAGATCGAAGTCAGCCCGCGCGTCTCAACAACATATACCGCTACTGCGCTTGGCGATGGAGGCAATGCCACGGCCAGCATACGTGTGACTGTAACCGATCCGGCCGGCCCGGCCATGGCTGAACGCCCACGCACAACTCAACCCGACAACGCCGAGGGCGCCATCGCAGATCAGTTCAGACGTGTCCTCTCCCCGATCTTTTTCGATTACAATGAATCGACAGTTCGAGACGATCAGCAGGCCAGGCTGCGCCGCATCGCCGAATGGCTCAACGAGGAACGCAACCGCTCGATCACCTTTCGTGTCGAGGGCAACTGCGATCCCAGAGGCACTTCGGAATATAACCTGGGCCTCGGCGATCGTCGCGCCAAGGCGATCAAGGATTACCTTGTCGGCCTGGGCGTCGACCCCGGCAGAATCGAGACCGTCAGTTATGGAGCTGAAAAAGCTCAGGGGACCGATGAGGGATCTCCTGAAGCGGCCCCTTCATGGGCTCACGATCGGCGCGGAGATTTCGTATACCTTCGCGGCGGCGACAGACCCTAGCATCTAAATGGCAAGCCAGGTGGCGGGAGCGGCGCATCTGCTCCCGCCATGATCGAAGTCCTTGTCGGATATTCAGTATTTTTAGAGTTATTGTTATGAGAAAAACACGTTTAGCACTCTACCTGCTGCCGGTTTTGCTGGCTGCGATGGCGGGTATCGCAACGGCTCAAAACAAGGAGACACGCGATAAGATCGACAGAATGGCGGTTCAGATGGAGGAGACCAAGACCGAGCTGACGCTGCTGCAGCGTCAGGTGCAGGCCATGCAGGAAACTTTCAACAAGACCACCGGCGAGTTGAACACACTCATCATTCAGATCAGCGACAACATCTCCGCCATTCGTCGCGCGCAATCATCGATCTCGACCAACACCAATGACACATCCACCCAGGTCTCCTCCGTGCGCGAACGGGTGACGGCCACGGACCAGCGGATGGAGCGCCTCTCTGAACAGTTCGCCCAGCTCAAGAAGGTGATCGAGGACATCCCTAAAATGCCGACTTTCGCGCAGATCACGCCGGGCAATGCCGAACAGCTCTTCGCGGCGGCATACAGCGATTATTCACGGGGGAATTACGAGCTGGCGCTCTCGGAATTCAGACAGTATGTCGAGATCTATCCAGGGTCCGAGCTGGCCGATAATGCCCAGTTCTGGATCGGCGAGATATTCTCCGCTCAGCGCAAGCTGCCCGAGGCGGCGGCCGAGTTCGAGAAGGTCAAGGCGGTTAATGCGGCAGGCGATAAAACATCACTTGCGCTCTATAAGCGGGGTCTCATCCTGCTCGAGATCGGAAGCAAGGAGGCCGCCGTCGCGCAATTGCTCGACATCATGAGCGATTATCCTAAATCGAGCGAGGCCGATCTGGCCCGGCAACAGCTCGAAGAGCACGCTCCTGAATCCCTCGTCCAACCCGCCCCCGCCGGCTCTAAGACGACGAAGCGCAAACCAACACGCAGACCGTAATCATATGCCGCACCTGCTCCCCGGACGGGTACCCGGATGCAACCGGACGCTTCAGACACAACGGCCACCCCTAGCTACTCTGCACCTGATTGACCGGTCTTCCCGAGACCGCCCGGGGGACAAGCTGCACAGCCGCCAAAGAACAGTCGCCTGACTGGCCTTTGGCGGTACACGCGGACATCGCGAATCGGAGTGAGATGTCAAAGAATCGATCGCCCCGACGCATCTTACCGCGAGCCTGACTGCCCGGCAGCCGCGTCGATCGAAAGGCTATCCTCTTCGTTCCCCATCACTCTTCATCACATTTTATGAAGACGGGAAACAACAGGTGATATTCCTCCCAGTCAGGAAATCTTTTTCAGATGTTTGGAGATCTACTTCCAGAGGACTTCAGCTACGCGCAGGTTGACGTTTTTCCCTTTGAGCTTTTCAGTCCCGAGAGATTTAAGCGGAAAGCTTTCGTCAAGGACCTGCATGGTGTTTTCGCTGATCACGATCTGACCGGGCTGAGCTACGCTTTCGAGACGAGCCGCAGTATTGACTGTATCGCCGATAGCTGTGTAGTCGAGTCGTGTTTCGGAACCGATATAACCGACGATGGCTGGTCCCGTATTGATGCCGATCCCGATTGAGATCGGGGGAAGATTTTCGGCCTCGAGGCGCAGATTGAAATCGACCATCGCGCGCTGCATTTCGATTGCAGCCCTGACGGCCTGTGTGGCGTCAAGTTCTCCGACGTAGGGGGCGCCGAACAGTGCCATCAACCCGTCTCCGATGTATTTATCCAGCGTGCCTCCGTGAAGGAAGATGATTTCGCTGACCATTGAAAAGTAACGATTGAGAAGGTTGACGATCAATTCCGGGGTTCTCGTCTCCGAGAGCGAGGTGAAGTTTCGGATATCGGCAAAGAGGGCGGTGACCATCTGGCGGACTCCGCCGAGCCTGATCGCATCGGGCGATTTGAGGATTTGATCGACTACCTGACGGGGCAGGAACCGTTCGAAACTGGCCCGCGCCTGGGCCTGTTTTTGCAGCCTTTCGTAATTGACCACAGTATTGATGGCGATACTGGTATGGACTGCGACAGTGTTGAGCAGGTCCAGATCGTCGACAGTGAAAGTGTCAAGGATGTCATGGCGATCGGCATAAATGATTCCGAGCAATCCTCGCGGGCCGATGATCGGAGCGGCCATGACTGACTGGACCTGAATCGATAGAATGCTGTTAGCGGAGAATTCCAGTTCGTTCTGGCTGTCATCGAAAAGGACCGAAACGCGCTCACTGGCCACTTTTCGAAAGATCGTCTGGCTGATCGGCAGCGGTTGACCGATCTCGCCCTTGCCGCGCGTCTTCGCCGCGACCTGTTCGAACTCGCCCTGATCGTTCTTACGGAAGATGAAGCAGCGCGATGCCGGCGTGACTGAGAGCAGGATGTCGCAGACCTTCTCGTATATCTCATCGAGAGAGAAGAGCGATCCGAGTTTCTGACTCAGTTCGTAAAAAAGTCTGAGAATCCGGTCCTTCTTTTCAATTTCGTGACGATAGACGATCGAAGGGACTTCCTGTGAATCGGAGTATTCGCTGAGCATTGAAGTAACAAGCACTTCATCCGGATTCTTCTGCAGTACCTCGCGAAACGATTCCGAATTGAGCCGGGTTCCAAATGGGTCGGCCTGTGAGAAGGTGAGCGTCGAGGAACCGAGCTTGATCACGTCTCCGGCAGTCAGTATGAAATCTTTCTGGGCCTCAATTCTGGCGCCGTTTATGAAGGTCCCGTTTCCGCTTTCTAGGTCGCGCAGTATGACACCGTCACCGGTTTTTCTGACGGTAGCGTGTGTCCGGGAGACCCGCGGATCGTCCAGCACCAGATCGTTCTTTAGTTCACGCCCGATGGTGATCTCGGTCTTTTCGATATCGTAGGTGAAACTTTTGCCTCCGGCGGCCAATACTTGAAAACTCGAAATCATAAAATTCTTGGTGATCGGATGATGGTTTCCGATGAATGAACTTTTCGTCCGGTCTGAAGCGACCGGATTGGCGGGGCGGCAGTTCAGGTAAAAATATATTCTCGCCCGACCTCTGCGATCGTTATTCTATCATTCTTCAGCGCATCAATCTCCCCAATAACGATATCGCGATAAGGTGTTTTGAGATGAATACCGTAGATCTGAAGGTCATCACGGATCTTGACCAGCTCTTCGACCAGGGTTATGGGGGAATGGTGATGAGAGACCCTGGCAAGTTCCGTCAATCGATTCGGGAAAGAGAGGTCGATAAAGACGGCCCTTAGTTTTGCACAATCAGCTGCCAGCTGCCAGATCCTGTCCGTCGCGCCTGTGTCGGATGTGAAGAGCAGCGCAGTCTCGTCATCCTCGACAAGCAGGCCGTGGGTTAAAACGGTATGTGAGACCTGAACCGGAGTGATTCTGAGCCCCTCCGCATTGAAGCTTTCACCCGCATGATAGTGGTGAAAGGCGAGCAACTCGGTATGCGAATTTCTGAGCACCTCGAAAGGGATCCACATCCGATGGTTGAAGAGGTACTGATCGAGTGCGGCGTGGTCCGATTCCGTACAATAGACATGGACGGGCTCCAGCAATTTATCGTATAGATCGGTGATGTAGAGCGGAAGCGAAAAAACGTGATCGAGGTGAGTATGCGTCAGAACGATCGATCGGATCCGGAGCTGCTCTTCGATGCTCAAACCGACGGCGATCGCTCCGGCGTCTATCGCCAGCGTATCGTTAATGAGGTAGGTCGTCAGCAGTTGTTGACGACCATCCCTCGTGCTTGGAACAATTCTGAATTTCACTGCCTGAGGAGTTCTTTGAACTGGTCGATCGCCTGATTGGAAGGATTGATCTGTTCGAGCCGCGCCAGATGTTGGCGTGCCCCGCTCTTGTCACCTTTTTCAATCATTGCCGCGATCAGATTCTGGAGCGTCTTTTCGTGGCCTGAATCGATGGCCAGAGCCCTGCGGTACTCCGTGATCGCCCGATCGATATCGCGCGGCTGGCGCAGGAACCAGGTCAGTCCAAGGTCCATTCTGACGACTACGTCGTCGGGTTTGATCTGGAGAGCCTTCTGGTACCACCCTTCGGCTGTTTCGTACTGCTTCAAATCGAAAGTTGTATTTCCCAGATTCACCAGCAGATCGAAGTCGTTCGGTTTAATCTTCAGGGCTCTGGTTAGAAACTCGAGGGCCTGTTCATTCCGATTGATCTGCCTGTACAGGTTCGCCGCCTGAATCTGGGCCTCAAAATCGGCCGGGTCCTGGCGCGCTTTATTGATGGCCGCCATAGCGCCTCCATCCTCGCCGGATCCTGACTGTCCGCCATTTCCCCCCATCGGCGGATGGTTCCCGGGCAGGTTGGCCGGACCGTCTGCCGATGCCGTCGATCCGGGGGCTCCCGGGCCATAGGCAGTGTTTATATAGTTGGTGCCGACGTAGCCAATGATTACGCCGGCCAGCAATCCGATAATTCCAATTAAAGTTTTCTCTTTTTTCATCGATCAGCTATTCCTTGACCTCGTGGCATTCAGCGCATTTGGTCGGGCCTTCTCCCTGTTTAATGACCTTTCCGGCGTCTTTGGGCACTTTGGTGATTTCACCCTTGTGACAGTCGATACAATTAATATGATATGCCTCTTTGCTCCACAGTTCGGTGCCATCGGAGCCGGAAGGGGTCTTGGCATTTCCTTCTTCCCTGAAGTGACAATCTGCGCAGAAAGGGATCTTTTCGACGGAACCGGCGTTGAACGTCTCGAGTGTCAGTCCCTTATTCGTGTGATGGCAGTATGTACAGTCGGAATATGCCAGATGTTTCTGATGTGTGAATTTCGTCGGACCCCATTTTTCATCAACTGATGGAATGACCACATCGTCCCCGGGCAGTTTCTGTTTTTGTTCAGCTGCGCTTCCTGTCGGAAGTTTTGCCGCAATGCCCAGAATACCACAGGCGAAGAATATGGCGACTATCCACAATTTCAATCTCATCACAAGGTTCTCCTAATTGGTTACTGTCGGGATAGCTGTTTTCCAGCGTCTATCCGTTGTCTATTCTTTGTCTGGGGCATCTGCAAGGTTTCAATATCTTAGAGTAAATCGGCCTTCATGTTGCGTCAATTGAAACTTTGACGAAGGACAATAATTTTCAATCTGAATGAAGCTTGCACTTTCATGAAGCATTGCTATAATAAAAACCCGTTTCATTCAGGTTACAAGGCTTTCAATCGTGAAGCAATGTGACTACATTGATGCTGAAACGGACGATAAATATGCCTGGAGCCTGCATCACAAGGCATGGCTTGATCCGAAAGGTCACATCAACATTGACGAATTTTACGAAAGACAGAACCGATAGAACAAATCAGAATATGATCAAATCATCGGCGCGCCGGACAGGCGCGACAGAGAACAGGGCAGGCCGGTTCTGAATCATTCCGGAATCGCTTGCCTGTGAGGGGGCAGCGATGAAAAACCGACTGAGCGGCCGCGAAAAACTCCACGCCAAAATCGAACATCTCACCGAAAACCAGATAGAACAGCTTCTCAATTACGTTAAATCGATCGAAAAGAGCAGGTCGGACAGATACGCGCAGGATCCAACCGAGGACGAGCTGCTGTCAGTGCTCAGCGCAGAGGTTGAAAATATACGCGCGCGCCAGGTTTTCGAATGGGAGTCAATCAGGCGCAGGGCGGAGGCTGGATCAATCCGTATCACTCGCACAATCTGATTTTAATGGTCTCGAACCGCGGGAGAAACATTGAAGCTAGACCAACATTTCAAGTTGACGATTGCGCTGGGTGCTGTTTTCTTCATCACCCCTTCAGTAACCTGCGTTCAGGCGCAACAGCAAACCGCAGGTAATCCATCGCTCGATCAGGCTTTACATAATCTGTCTCAACCTGATGAAGAGGTCCGACTGTCGGCTCTTATCACCATGCGAAACATGACGCCTTTTGATCGCGAGGAAGAGAGGTCCCGCGTGGCGCAGAATATCGGCGCCATTCTGAGACGCGACCACAGCGCCGTCGTTCGTGCAGCGGCTGCCGGAGTGCTCGGTAATATTTCTTCGCCTGATGCGACAGCCGCTCTGGTTGGATCCGTTGCCAGGGAAAAACAGATCAGCGTGCGAAAGGCAATCGCCTATGCCCTGGCATCCGCATCCAATCACCCGGGAGATTCAGTTACTGAGGTCCTCATCGCGATGCTCAGGGATAGTAAAGCGGAAGTACGCGGTGTGGCCGCATTCTCACTTGCTGAAAGGAATGACCCAGCTTCAGCCGCCGGCTTAATTGAGTATTTGAAGAAGAAGAAGAAGGATGAAGACGCTTTCGGCCGCTCGAATGCAATGCGCGCTCTGGGAAATATAACTATGCCTGGCGCCGCCACGCCTGAGGTTAAGGATATTCTCGTTCGTGCACTGTCGAAAGAGATGTCCAGTCTTGTTCTATGCCAGGCCGCCGCCGCACTCGGCAAGATCGCTCAACAAGGTGATCGGGAGATTCTGATTGCCCTCCGCGAAGCCACACTCAGTCAAAATCCTTACCTCGTCCGCGAGGCCGAACTGGCTCTCAATCTCATCTCTTTAAAACTTCAATAAGTGATGGGTTCGTTAAGAATCCTCTCATTCAAAAAAACAAATCCAAAATTTTGAATTTCTATGGACATCTTATACTGAAGAGGATATCATCCAAGAGTCGTCCCCAAACGATTACCTGCTCATTCGAGTGCGGTATTTAAAGTTGCAGAAAAAGAAGACCTGAATAATAAACAAACGCAGCGTAACGAGCCGGCGCAGAACGGTGGCTGTGATTTCAATGGTTTAGCATGATGAAGAATATTTTCAGGAAATCAGTGTCAGCTCAAATTTTTTCGTCAGTCACAAAATCAGGCAGGCGAATCTATTTTGTCTCGGTGGCCTTCGCGATATTGTTTGCACTGGTATCGGCATCGGTTGCGATCTCGAAAGACAAGAGCAGCAAGCGCGATCGGTCCAGGGATTCCGGCGATTCCGACAAAGTTGAGATCGATGTCAATAATTTCGGGAAAGTTACCGACTTCCTTTATCGCGGAGCTCAGCCGAAAGAAGATGAGTACTCTCAACTTGCTGATTTGGGGATCAAAACAGTTATCGATCTGCGCGATGACCCAAAGGATTTCGCCAGGGAAGGTTCAGAAAAGAATGGTCTGAATTACATCAACATGCCGATGAGCGACAAGGACTACCCTGATGCGGATGCAGCAACCAGATTCCTTGAAATTGTGAACAATCAGGACAACTGGCCGGTCTTCGTTCATTGCGCGGGTGGCCGGCACAGAACGGGGGCCATGACCGCCGTCTACCGCATGACCGTTGAGGGCTGGGATATCGAACGCGCATACGAAGAGATGAAGGATTACGACTTCTATACTCGCTGGGGCCACAAGTCGATGAAGACCTACGTCTATGATTATTACAGGAATTTGAAGGACAAACGCAAGGATCCATCGATAGCCCGTAAATAGGCAAAACTGAATTGGCAAATTTAAAGAGCGCAGGGAGACTACCGGCGCTCTTTAAATTTTTCGGCATTGGATTTGGATTATCAAAAGGGTGGGTCGTTTTATCGACCCACCCTTTTTAGTGATCCGGCAAAACGCGGAACGGACTTCAGTGACTATTTCTTCAGTGAAAAAGCCACTGAAGCGCTGGTGTTCTCCCATTCGAGTTTGAGCACGCCGCCCTTGCCCGCCGGAGCGAGCGAAATGACCATTTGTTCGACGGGCGCTTTTGTCTTTTCGACCTTCATATCGACACGGGCAAGTTCGGTCTTCTCGTATTCGGGTTTATATGGAATACCCCACTGACCCGTCTGTTTATTGATGATCAGTTTCATCCCGCCATCCGACGGAAGAACGAAAAGGGTATAGGTTCCGGCGGGCACGGCCGCTCCGCCGAGGATGAGATCCGTTTCGGTAGTGATGTGAGTTGCCTTGTTGGCCCCCATTCTCCAGATCTGGTTAAAGGGGACGAGTTCTCCGAAGACCTTCCTTCCACGCATCGAGGGTGCGCCATAGTCTACAGAAATCTTCTTGCCTTCGAGGGTCATTTCAGCCGACTGTCGCGGGCTGCGTTGCTGACCTTGAGCCGCCCAGATGCTGATTCCGATCAGCGTTGATATGGCGATGGCCACGAGGCCGTAGATAGTTGATTTGGGTTTCATTGCTCTTGCTCCACCTGAAAGTTAGTCTGGCAATCGCCGCAATGGGCGATCATCTTATCCGCCATCGGCGAAATACTGTTTAATGTTTATCATATTCGGACAGTTAGTCCAAACGGTGCCCAGTGTGATGAGCCTTGACCCATTCACTAGTGCGTGGTACTTCTCTGATTCATTTCAATCCGGTTACAAAAGTGAAGGAGTAATTGATGCGACTGCGTCATTCTATGCTAGTTACGGGTCTGATTTTGACGGTGCTGATCGTCACATCAGTGTCTGCTCAGGAGAAGAAAGATTTCTATCCCGGGGCGCAATATTCGAGCTCCATTCCGACGCTGAAGCAGGTCGTTGGCCATGAATGGGGAGAGAAGATCACCATGCACCACGAGGCTGTCGCATATCTGAATTCATTGCAGCAGGCGGCGGGATCGAGGACGAGGTTGGTCAAATATGCCGAGTCATGGGAGGGACGGGCTCTCTATCTTATGATCATTGGATCGCCGGAGAACATCGCCCGGCTGGATGCGATCAAAGCCGGAGTAAAAAAGCTGGCCGATCCCCGCACTCTTGGGCGCACGGAAGCGGACAATCTGATTCAGACGATGCCGTCCATCGTCTGGTTGATACATGGCGTCCACGGAAACGAGATTTCAAGCACCGATGCATCGCTTTTGACGGCCTACCATCTGCTCGCATCGCAGAATGACGAGCTGGTCGATAATGCCATGAAGAACACTCTGGTTTTAATCGACCCGATGCAGAATCCTGACGGGCGGGACCGATTCATCAATTACTTTCGACAGAATGTCGGCCAATTCCCGGACGGCGACCTGCAATCGGCTGAACACAATGAAGTCTGGCCGAGCGGACGCGTCAATCACTATCTTTTCGACATGAACCGTGACTGGTTCGCCCAGACGCAGCCTGAGACAAGAGGCAGAACAAGAACATTCCTTGACTGGTATCCGCAGGTTGTAGCCGACCTTCACGAGATGGGAACCAACAGTGCATACTATTTCGCGCCGCCCGCTCTGCCGTGGAATCCCAACCTGACCAGGACGCAGCTCGACTGGCTGACAAAATTCGGGCGCAACAACGCCGCGTGGTTCGACCGCTTCGGTTTTGATTATTTCACCCGCGAAAATTACGATTCGTTCTACCCGGGTTACGGAGAAGGGTGGCCGTTGTTTCATGGATCCATCGGGATGACATACGAACAGGCATCGGTTCGAGGCCTGCTGGCAGATCGAGATGACGAATCGAGATTGCATTACAGAGATTCAGTCCATCATCATTTCATCGCATCAATATCGACCGTCGAATCGGCAGCGGTAAATCGAGAGGCGCTGCTGCGCCACTTTTATGATTACCGCAGAACGGCCGTCGAAGAGGGCAGGGACGAAACCGTCAAGGAATACATCATCACACCGGGAAAAGACCCGAATCGGGCCGCCAAACTGGCCGCCCTGCTCATGCAATCGGGGATAGAAGTCCGCCAGGCAGAAGCATCATTCACCAATCCGAAGACGCGTGATTACATAGATGGGGCTCTTCAGGCACGGGAGTTTCCAGCCGGAAGTTATATTGTTTCGCTGGCCCAGCCGGCAAAACGTCTGGTCAAAACGCTGATGGATAAACAGACCAGTCAGGACAAGGTGTTTCTTGATGAGCAGCGCCGCCGTAATGAACGCCGGCAACCGGAAGAATTTTACGATGTTACGGCGTGGGCGCTGCCATTCCTGCTGGATGTGCCCTGTTTTATGGCTGAGCAGGCATCGAACGTTCAGTCAGCTGTCCTGACGGAGCAGCCGGCACCGGCTGGAAAGCTGCATGGAGGCCAGGCCAAACTGGCATACGTGGTCAGATGGGGAACTCAAACGGCCGCATCCGCATTGGCCGACCTCTTTCGCCAGGAGATCCGGGTTCACAGCAGCGATCTTGAATTCAAATTGCAGAACACGGTCTTTCCCGCAGGATCGCTGATCATCAAGGTCAGGGACAACCCGCCCGATCTGCACCAGCGGATTGTCAGACTGGTTGCAGGTCATGGCGTCGAAATTTATTCGACGGATACAGCGTGGGTCGAGAGCGGCCCCAATTTCGGCAGCAACAATGTACAGTTTCTCAAACGGCCGCGAATCGCGATAGCTTACAATGCTCCGACCTCGCCGAATTCGGTCGGCTGGCTTCGATACGTGATCGAGCAGCGATACGGATACCCTGTCACGACGATTCGTGCCGATCAGCTTCGATCGGTCGATTTGAACAAATATAATGTACTGATTCTTCCCGACAGTTTCAGCGGATACACCCAGCAACTGGGCGATGGTGCTGGTCTCAAAGCCTGGGTCCAGCGCGGAGGCACTCTGGTAGGGATTGCGGGAGCTACTTCCTGGCTGGCGGATGAAAAAGTGAATCTGCTGGCGACTACCAGGGAGAAACGTTCAGCCTCAGGTTCAAAGCCCGCCGGTGATGAATCGAAGCCGGCCAATGCAGCTCAGGGAGGCGATTCACAGAAACAGGAACCTGACCCTGCGGATGAAGTGAAAAAGGCAATCCAGCCGGCTGATGAATATCCGAGTTCGACCCCCGGAGCCATTCTACGGGTCAAGGTGGATAATTCGCACTGGCTGGGATTCGGTTATGGCGAGACGACGACGGTCATGGTCGACAGCAACCGCATCTTCTCGCTGATCAAACTCGACAAGGGATCGAATGTGGCGATCTATTTACCTCCGGACAAGATGTTCGCGAGCGGTTTCATGTGGGATGATGCGCGAAAGCAGATTCCAAACAAGGCTTATCTGATGCACGCGCGTCTGGGTCGCGGTAACGTTGTCGGTTTTGCGGAAGACCCTAACTACAGGGCGTTTATGGATGGACTGAATCTTCTGTTGCTAAATGCGATCTTTCTTGGTCCTGGCCATTGAACCGGCCGCTATCCTGGACAGTGAAACGCAATAGTGAATTGCAATTAAAAAAAGGATGATGAGGAACGGGGTGATGCGTCTGATTCGAGAGCTTGTTTTCCCGCTGATCGCCGTCTTTGCGGCATTCCTGATCGGCGGAATTATTGTCCTTTTGATTGGCGACAATCCGATAGAGGTCTATCGCCTCATGATATCCAGCGCATTCGGACTTTTCGATGCGCTGGGCAATTTCACCTTCGATAACTGGGGATACACACTTTTTTATGCGACACCGCTCATCTTTACCGGGCTGGCTGTCGCGCTCGCCTTCAAATGCGGGCTCTTGAACATCGGCGCCGAGGGGCAGCTTTATATCGGAGCCTTCGCTTCCGCCTGGGTGGCCATTACGTTCAGCAGCCTGCCGGGATGGTCGTTGATTCCGCTGGCGATATTTGCTGCCATTGCTGCGGGAGCGCTCTGGGGAGCCATCCCGGGGATTCTAAAGGCCCGTTTCGGCGCGCATGAGGTGATCAATACGATCATGCTCAACTTCATTGCCGTTGGACTGGTCAGCTATCTGACGCAGAATCACTATAAGACGCCGGGCGATCCGATCATGCAGACGGTGCCGATTGCCGATCAGGCTCAGATCGTTAGATTCCATGGACTGTTGTCACCGCTGGGAATCGATTTTCCGCAACGCATACCGCTTAACATCACATTTCTGCTGGCCCTTCTGACGGCATTTCTTGTCTGGGTATTTTTGTGGCGCACCAAATGGGGATACGAGATTCGCGCGGCCGGCGCCAGCCCTTCTGCGGCAGAGTACGGCGGTATCAGCGTCAGGACCCAGATCGTGCTGGCCATGGCTTTGTCGGGTGCGCTGGCCGGTATGGTCGGCATCAATGAGGTGCTGGGATACAGGCATCGCTACTACCACGACTTCTCTGCCGGATACGGATTTGCAGGCATTGCCGTTGCGCTCCTCGGCAGAAATCACCCGTTGGGCGTCGTACTGGCTGCTATTTTATTTGGCGCTCTGAGCCGTGGCGGCCTCTTTGTCGACATCTTCACCGACAAGGTTTCAAAGGACCTGGTCCAGGTGCTGCAGGCCATCATCATTCTTTTTGTAGCTATGGAAGCGCTATTCCGGGGAACCTTCTCGAAGTTTCTGCCGGCGCCGGCGAAGAAGGCGTGAGTGGTGACCTTCCGAAACTGTTCGATTTCTGATACCAGGGGAAAGTTATGCGCATACAAAAACACGACTCGATAAAAACCTGGCGAGTATTACTTCTTTTCATTCTATGTTCATCTGCCATCCTCATCGACAGATCTCTGCCAATCTCGGGAATAGGAGTTGCTCAGACTACTCCACCACTTGATAAACGTATTCAGCGGGTTGAAGAGGGATTGCTGCCGGCTGTTCTGGTGAACGGGCGCCAATCGCGAATGAAGATTTCCGACCGGATGGCCCATTACAATGTGCCCGGGGTGAGCATCGCTGTTATCAATAATTCGCGCATCGAATGGTCTAAAAGTTATGGCAAGCGACAGGCTGGCAAGGATGATCCGGTGGTGCTCGAGACTCTTTTTCAGGCTGCTTCGATCAGCAAACCGGTTGCGGCAATGGGCGCCCTCTATCTGGTCGAGCGGCGGCGACTCGATCTCGATGTTGATGTCAATCGCCGGTTACGCTCGTGGCAGGTACCTGACAGTGATTTTTTGAAAGACAAGAAAGTGACTCTGCGAGGTCTTCTCAGTCATAGCGCCGGCGTCACCGTACATGGATTTCGTGGTTATGCTGCCGATGAGCAGATTCCCGGTCTGCAACAGGTGCTCGATGGGGTAAAACCCGCTAATTCAGCCCCTGTTCGAGTCGACATGGCGCCGGGAACGAACTGGCGTTATTCAGGCGGAGGCTACTGCATCATGCAGCAGCTGATAATCGACGTGACACGGACTCCATTTCCGAAATTCATGCGCGATAAAGTGCTGAAAAAACTCGAGATGAAGAACAGCACATACGAACAACCATTGCCGGACGACCTTCGAACCCGAGCGGCTGTCGGGCATCGCCGTAATGGCGAGCCGATCAAGGGTGACTGGCACACCTATCCGGAAATGGCGGCGGCCGGACTTTGGACCACCCCGAACGACCTTGCCAGATTTATGATCTCGATCCTCAGAGGGCTCAACGGCGGCTCGAACGGCGTGCTCTCGAACCGTATGACCGCGCAGATGACAACAAAAGTTTTGGACAACTACGGTCTGGGTCTCGGTCTCAGTCATGGCGTTGATGGCAGGATTGTCAGTTTCGGTCACGGAGGATCCAATGAAGGGTTCAAATGCCAGATGATAGCATTTCCCGAAACCGGGAGTGGGGCTGTCGTCATGACCAACGGGGACCAGGGCGGTATGCTCGCCAATGAGATCCTGCGTGCGCTCGCCATGGAATATGACTGGCCGGAAAGAAAGCCCGTCGAAAAGACGCCCGTCACTCTCTCCGCCACAGTTCTTGATAGATATGTCGGGAAGTACGATTTCCAGCCTGGCGTGATTGTCGAAATTAAATCGATGGGGGATCGGTTATGGGCCGTCGTTCCGCAACAACTGCCCATAGAACTGCTGGCGGAAAATGAATCGAAATTCTTTGCGCTTAATGGCGAAATCCCGGATGTCGAATTTGCGCACGATGCGCAATCCGGCGAAACCGTAATGATCGTGAATGTGGGCGGTAATTTAAGAAGGTTGAAACGCCACAAATAACAAGTTTATTTCTCTTCAATTTTCGCACTTGCAACAAGCATAAACCGATTGCCATGTTCAGAGACATTTTCAATTACACGCTCATCGCTTCGACCATTCGGCTCGCGACGCCTCTTATCCTGGCCTCGACGGGAGGGCTTTTTTCCGAGCGCAGCGGCGTCATTAATATCGCTCTGGAAGGGATGATGCTGGCCGGAGCTTTCACAGCCGCCGTCGTGACGGTCTTCACCGCCAACCCATGGATTGGCCTGCTCGCGGCGGTCGTCGCCGGGGTGCTGGTCGCCGGGATTCACGGCATTGCCACGATAAACTTTCGCGCCGATCAGGTCGTCAGCGGTACGGCGATAAACATACTTTTTCTGGGCGTTCCGGCACTCTTGTCAGGCGCCCTGTTTGCCTCCACTGGGGCGACTCCGCAGCTGCCTCGCGATCAGGTGCTGCCCGATCTGCTTATTTTTGATGCACAGTCTTCGCCGATGCTCGCTTCCATCTTCAATCAAAAACCGCTCGTTTATTTCGCCGTTCTGGTGGTTGCGCTTTCCGTATACATTCTGAAGAGAACTCGTTTCGGCCTGCGCCTGCGAGCCGTTGGTGAGAACCCCGAAGCCGCCGATACCGCAGGCGTCAGCGTCCGCGGCATGCGTTACTCCGGGGTCCTGATTTCGGGAGCATTGGCGGCTCTCGGAGGGGCCTATCTTTCGATAGGTCAAAATTCGTTATTTACCAGAAATATGACGGCCGGCAGGGGATTCATCGCGCTTGCAGCGTTGATCTTCGGTAAATGGGATCCGATCGGCGCTATGCTCGCCTGCATCCTCTTCGGTTTCGCCGAAGCGATCTCGATCAGAATGCAGGGCACTGTCGACATCCCCAATCAATTCATACAAATGATCCCCTACATTCTGACCATGGTCTTTCTGGCGGGACTCATTCGGCGCGCAACGCCACCGAAGTCGCTGGGCATTCCGTATGTCAAAGAATAAGTTAAAAGTAAAAAGTAAAAAGTATAAAGTGAAGACGTGTTGCACGATAATATGGGTGCTTAAGAACTCAATAAAAACAACTACTTTATACTTTATACTTTGTACTCAATACTGATTCGGAGAGTTATAAATGATCAATATTCCGATATTCGATCGAGCGCAGGTTTCGGCGCGATATATTCGTGAGCGGATAGAGAGTGATGTCGATGTCGCCGTTGTCCTTGGTTCCGGACTCGGAACCTTCGCCGAGACGTTGCGTGATCCGGTCATCATTCCATACGAAGAGATCCCTGATTTTGCCAGGTCGACCGTCGAGGGGCATTCCGGCAGGCTGGTCTTCGGCAAATTGCAGAATGCCGATGTGCGTGTTGCGGTCATGCAGGGCAGATTTCATTATTATGAAGGCTATTCCCTTGATGAAGTGACGCTGCCGATCAGGGCTTTCGGATTGATGGGCGTCAATCGGCTGGTTCTGACGAATGCCGCGGGTGGCATTAACCTTAATTTCAAGGCCGGTGACTTCATGCTGATCAGCGATCATATCAATCTGATGTTGATCAGTCCTTTGCGCGGGCAGCACGATCACCGGATGGGAGACAGATTTCCGGATATGACAGAGGTCTACGCGAGGGAGTTTCGTCAGATCGCTCAGGAGGAGGCATCAGATATGGGCATCCAGCTTTATGCCGGCGTTTATATGGCGCTGCAGGGGCCGAATTACGAGACTCCGGCTGAGATTCGAATGATGCGGCTGCTGGGTGCGGATGCTGTCGGCATGTCGACCGTTCCTGAAGCGATCGTCGCCCGCCAAATGGGCATGCGTACGCTCGGGATTTCACTGATCACTAATGCCGCTGCGGGAATCGGTGACGAACCAATCAATCACGAGGATGTCATGCAAACGGGTTATCGTGTCAGCGAGCAGTTCAGTACACTGATCTCGAGAGTCCTCGCCCGCATGTGAACCATTCCCTGAGGAAAGCGACTTCCTCGCGATTCGATGCCAGACTGAGGAGATTCATGATAATTGGGATTTGCGGTGGCACCGGATCAGGCAAGACCACTGTAGCAAAACGGATACTGGAGACTGTCAGCAACGAACAGGTCGCTTTTCTGCAGCATGACAGCTATTACCGAAACCTTGGCGACATGCCGCTCGAGCTTCGACACGCCATAAATTTCGATCATCCGGACGCACTGGATAATGAACTCTTCATTAATCATGTCAAGGCTCTGCGCGCGGGTGAGACGATCGAAATGCCGGTCTATGATTTCGCGACTCATCAGCGCAAAAATATTACAATCCGGATCGACCCCAAGCCGATACTGATTATCGAAGGGATTCTGATCTTCGTCGATCCGTCGCTGCGCGAGTTGATGGATATCAAGATCTTTGTCGATACTGCCGGTGATCTGCGTTTCATCCGCCGCCTGCAGCGCGATGTTCAGGAGCGTGGACGCGCAGTCGAGATGATTATCCGGCAATATCTGGATACCGTTCGCCCCATGCACGAACAATTCGTCGAACCTTCAAAGCGTTATGCCGATGTCATCATCCCCGAAGGCGGGTATAATGAAGTCGGCATCGACCTGATCTCGGGCAAGATTCGAAACCAGTTGTTTCAGGAACTGGCCCGGATCAAACATTAACTCAGGCATTAACTCAGGCATTAACTCAGGCTTTATTCAGGACGCAGGGGATTGATTGAGAGTCACAAAGCTCGAAGAACTGATAGAAGCAGCGCGGTCCGTTCGCGAAAAAGCTTATGCTCCTTATTCGAAATTTAAGGTCGGTGCGGCGGTTGAGACCTGCGAAGGCGAGGTCTATTCCGGTTGTAATGTCGAAAATTCCAGCTATGGGCTGACAATCTGCGCCGAACGGGCAGCTTTGGCAAAAGCAGTCTCGGAAGGGAAGAGGCTGTTTTCTCGAATCGTCATCATTGCGGACACGAAGATCCCTGTACCTCCGTGCGGCGCTTGTCGTCAGGTCATACTGGAATTGTGCGGCAAGGATGTGATCGTTGTCATGACAAATCTGGACGGTCAGGTGGTATCGCGTAGCATTGAGGAACTTCTCCCACTGCCGTTTGATAAAAGTCTTCTCTGATAACATTTCGGTGAGAGCGTTATGTGCCCTTTGTTCACGGCCTTTGCAACAGGCCTGATACTGACTTTCGCGCAACAGAATCCGCTGACTGAAGGTCGGGCGGTCGCCTACTTGCAGCAGCTCCCGGTGCAGCAAATCGATCGATCGCTCCCCGGAACGCCGTTCGAGTCCTGGGTCAGGCAGGTTGCCGGCGCCCAGGCGGGCGTGACCTGGATGTTGACGGATTGCGGTAATTCGTCAATTGGCAGCGCCGGCGGTGATATCCCCGGATGTGTGGAGGTCAACGCGATGCTGCCGAATTATCGCAAGGTCGCGGTTGTCGTTCAGATTGGAACATATAGTAAAGGGATCAATGGGCAGCCGCGGCTGCTATTCGCTGTCATCGAGGATAAAGGAAAACTCTTCAATGTGCCCAGATTGGGCGATCTGCCCGAGATGCTGCGTATGCGTGTGATAAGGCCGAAGCGGACGCCGGTCAAATTGCCCGCGCTGCCCGCCGTGCGCGTGCCGCTGTGGTTCAATTCAGGCAGACCGATCGGAGAGGATTTCAGGTGGCTGGCGGAGACGGTCTCCTATCAACCTCCGCATGTCCGGGCGCCGGCCCAGGCGCCGACAAAGGTCTCAGACGGAGCGTTGATCGGGAGTGTGATTTCGCGTGTTGTGCCTGAATATCCGCTCCTCGCGCGCAAGAATCGCATCACCGGCATGGTTCTGGTTCAGGTGACGATCGCAGAGGATGGTCGCGTGGTCGAGGCAGTTGCAATCAGCGGCCCGCCTGTGCTGAGAAAGTCTTCCGAAGAGGCCGCACGTAAATGGATCTTCAAACCGACAGTCCTCAATGGCGTTCCCGTGCGAATTCAGGGAAACCTGACATTCGTCTTCTCACAACCATAATTTCACCCAATTGACCGGATAATGGTAGAACGTACGCTTTGGAATGGATGCTGGAGGTGATATTGAAAGCCAAGCCGAAAATAAATAAACCGCCGGTCCTGTTTTCAGAAACGCAGAAACTTCTCGCCTCCATAGAAAAGAAGACCGGCTCACCTCTGATCGCTTATTGGGACGGCCCGAACGGGTCCGTCTGTCCTGATGATGTTCTGACATTCTATGCTTTGTTACGGCATCTTGGACGGCAGGAACGCCTCACACTTTTCATTAAATCAGATGGCGGAAATGGGATGGCAGCACTGCGGATCGTCCATCTTTTGCGTCAGTATTGTGACCGGCTGACGGTTCTGGTTCCGCTCAACTGCGTCTCCGCGGCGACGATGATCGCGCTCGGCGCCGATGAGATACAGATGGGCCCCCTCGCATTTCTTTCCGCCGTCGATACCTCGCTCACGCACGATCTCTCGCCGATAGACAGCAATAATAATCGTGTCAGCGTCAGCCTCGATGAATTGAGCCGGATAATCAATTTGTGGCGGAAGGAATCTAAAGGCAACGGGAACAATCCTTATGATGCAATCTTCAACCACATTCATCCGCTCGTGATCGGCGCAGTCGATCGCAGCAGCTCACTCTCGATTCGACTTTGTCGCGAGATTCTGTCGTATCATCTGACCGAGAAGAAGAAGGCCGAGCGAATCAGCAAGATTCTCAATTCCGATTATCCATGGCATTCCTATCCGATCACCATCAAGGAAGCTCAGCGCGTCGGACTTAATTCAACCCCATTGTCGCAGGAGGTCAATGATTCACTGCTTGAACTGCATGAAATCTACTCTGAGATGGGACAACGCGCCCTGACCGATTACGATGAGCGTAATTATCACGATAACGAGATTCTTAATATCATTGAAGGCAAGGGGCTGCAGCTCTTCTACCAGTCGGACAAGGACTGGCATTATCGCTCTGACGAACGCCGGTGGATTACGATGAACGACAACAGCACATGGCGCAGGGTCGAAAGAAGAGGCGGCCAGACCATCAACAAGATGCTTCATATCCGGTAATCAAATGTCGGCTTGATTGGGGGAATATTTGATTAAATCCCTGAGTCAGATTTCAATGGTGTTCCTGGTTATGGCGATCGGGCTCTCCGCGTGTTCGCAGCCGGAGATCGAAAAGCCGGGCGAGACGATCGATCTGCTCATCAGCAACGGGACTATAGTCACAATGGATGCCGAATGGCGGGTCATCCGGAACGGTTATATCGCTGTCCGTGGCGATCGGATATTGGCCATTGGGGAGATGCAGGATCTTGAAAAGCGGCGCTATATTGCCGTGACGAAGATCGATGCTCGCGAACGATTAATCGTTCCAGGATTGATCAATGCTCACACGCATATACCGATGACGCTTTTTCGGGGCATTGCTGATGACCTGCGATTACAGGAGTGGCTTGAAAAATATATCTTTCCTGCCGAAGCGATGAACGTCGATCGTGACTTTGTCGTCGCCGGCACACGCCTCGGATTGATTGAGATGATCCATGGAGGCACTACTACATATGTCGATATGTATTATTTCGAGGATGCGATCGCCGAAGAGACCAGACATGCCGGACTACGTGCCGTTCTCGGAGAGACAGTCATCGATTTTCCGGTGGCGGATAACAAAACCTGGGAGGAGGCCATCGCATATACCGAAAGGTTTGTTAAAAAATGGAAGAATGATTCATTGATCACTCCGGCGATCGCGCCTCACGCGCCGTACACCGTCAGCACCGGGCACCTCGAAGAAGTCAGCCTTTTCGCCAAAAAACATGACATCCCGATCGTCACTCACATCGCTGAAGCGTCGACGGAAACGGCCTTCACCAGAAAGAATTTCAAGGCCGGCCCGGTCAGTTATCTCGACCGGATCGGTTTTCTATCGGATCGTGTCATAGCCGCTCATGTCGTTCATGTCGATGATTCAGACATCGCCATCCTCAAGAACAGAGGGGTCGGAGTTGTCCATTGCCCGCAATCGAATATGAAACTGAGCTCAGGGGTCTCTCCTGTAAACAGGATGTTGATCGCGAATATCCGGATCGGGCTGGGAACCGACAGCGCATCATCGAACAACGACCTCAGTCTCTGGGAGGAGATGGATACGGCGGCCAAACTTCATAAGTTGATCAATCAGGACCCGACGGTGCTCAATGCGCGACAGGCTTTCTCGATGGCGACAATCGGCGGCGCCCGCGCGATTCATCGCGAGAAAGAGATCGGATCGCTCGAATCTGGTAAGAAGGCCGATTTCATCGTCCTCGATACTGATGCACCTCATCTCATCCCGAGGTATAATATCTATTCGCATCTCGTCTATGCCACCAAGGCATCTGATGTCAGGGATATGGTCGTTAATGGACGGATTTTGATGCGAGATCGCAATTTGCTGACGCTCAGTGAGTTCGAGGTGAAAAACGCGGCTCGTCGCTACCAGATGCGCGTGGCCGATAGCTTTAAGAACCGTGAAAAGTGAGAGCCTTTCGACGGTCTGGAATTATGAAAATACTCTTGCACTTATCTATGTCGATTCTGTTCTGTTCTCTCTCCCTGGATCACACGGCTCAAGCCGGCGCTGCCGATAGCCGACAGAACGTCACAACACAGGATCAAAAGTCCGAATCGACGGCTTCTCAGTTGATCGACAAAGGGAAGATCTATTACCGGTCCGCCAAGTTTCAACTGGCGCTTGAAAAGTTTCAAGAAGCGCTCAAGCACGAACCTGATAACGACGAGGCGCTGGGACTTGCCGCCGTCACTTCGTTTCGCCTCGACAATCAGACATTATCACGCGAATACTTTCGACGCCGGGCTGAACTGGGAAATCAGAAAGGGTCGGTCAAAGCGTTCTGCTACTACCGTGTCGCTCTCACATACTGGCGCGAAGTCCATGACATTGTCGGCAGATACGGTGCGATCTCAAACGACAGGCTGATCTATCGAATTCCGGAGGACGAGGCATCGAAGGTCAACAATGGAATTCAGGAAGGTCTGGTGTATGTTGAGCGTGCCCTGGCGATCACCAGCGATTTCGCCGAAGCCTACAATGTGCGAAATCTGCTGCACGCTGAAGCCGGAATGGCAGGCGCTTCCGACGACAGTGGGGAGGAGCACAGGCAGCAGTCATTTGAGGCGCTCAGGCGAGCGATCGATCTGGCAGAAGTTCAGGACAATAGTCGCAGGGGTGATGTCGCAGATTTCAGTCAGCCGACCTTTCGGATCGGGGAATTCGCCGAGACTGAAGAGCAGGAAGGGAAGCTTCAGGATCCCTTGTTCAGCCGCCTTGATGGCGGCAGACCGATCAAGCGTGTCAAGGCCGCTTTCACCAGAATGCGCCCGGCCAGGCGAAACACGAATGATGCAGCCGATGGCACAGGCAAGAGCGCTCCCCAGCCCATCAATCCAAATGAGACACAGATCGTGAAGATCGAGGTGCTCATATCGACCACAGGGGACGTTGTCTTCGCGCACGTCGTCGACGGTCATCCAACATTGACTGGCTCGGCTTTGCTGGCTGCCAGAGGCTGGAAATTCGAACCGGCCAGATTTGAAGGCCGGCCGGTTCAGGTAAGCGGCATCATCTCATTCGAGATGAAATCAAAGACCACACGTTGATCCCTTCAGATTAAATTACTACGCCGATATAGGGCAGATTACGATATCGCTCGTCGAAATCCAGACCGTATCCGACGACGAACTTGTCAGGGATCTCGAAGCCCACATAGTCTGGAGTGACCTCTATTTTTCTCCTCTCGGGTTTGTTTAGAAGTGTGACGATCTTGATTGAAGTTGCTCCGCGCGAGTGAAAATTGTTGAGCAGATAGCTGAGCGTCAGTCCGGTATCAAGAATATCTTCGATCAGAAGGATATCCCGGCCTTCCAGCGGTTCATCCAGGTCCTTTATGATTTTGACTTCACCTGATGAGTTCTTCCCCTTGCCGTAACTTGAAACGGCTATGAAATCGATTGACAGATTAAGATCGATGCTGCGCATCAGATCGCTCATAAAGATCATCGCGCCTTTGAGGACGCAGATCAGCTCGGGGCGACGGGTGGAATAATCGCGCGTGATCTCTGCGCCGAGCTCGCGAATGCGCTTTTGCAACTGCTCTTCCGATATCAATACTTCCAGATTGGGACTGCGGAATTCCGAGACAAGGTCCTGCGGGACTGACATTGAAGCAAATCTCCTTGTACTTAAAGTCTCAATTTTGTTGAGTGTCTAATGCCGATATGGTATGAGGCACTATATTGACAGAGCTTAAAGGTGTCAAATCCGGCAGGCTCTGTTGCGGTTTTACCGGGTAGAAATCAAGATGTAAGGATTGTTTGCATGGATTATCGTTTTCCACTGATCGAGAAATTACCGCCATACGTATTCGCAGTTATAAATCAATTGAAGATGGATGCACGCCGACGCGGCGAGGACATCATCGATCTGGGAATGGGGAACCCCGACCTTCCCACGCCGGATCCGATTGTCGACAAGCTGGTCGAGGCCGCAAGGAATCCGCGAAACCATCGTTATTCGGCCTCGAGGGGAATTCCGAATCTGAGAGTCGAGATTTCGCGCTGGTATGAGCGGCGATACGGAGTCGAGATCGATCCCGAAACCGAGGCGATCGCCACGATCGGTGCGAAGGAGGGATTTTCTCATCTGGTTCTGGCGCTGGTCGAGCCCGGCGATCGCGTCATTGTTCCCGATCCAAGCTATCCGATTCACTCCTTTGCCGCCACTATCGCCGGATGCGAGCTGATCAAACTGCCCATCAACGACGGGCCCGAAGAGATGATGGATGCGTTGCGGAAACTTGAATATCCGCGCTCCGGGCAGCCCAAGATTCTCGTTCTCTCGTTTCCCCACAATCCGACGACAGTCTGTGTTGAAAAGGACTTCTTTGAAGAAGCGGTCGCGATCGCTCGCGAACGCGGCTATCTGATCATTCATGATCTGGCCTATGCCGATCTGATCTTTGATGGAAATAAGGCGCCGAGCATCTTCGAGATTCCCGGAGCGAAAGATGTCGCTGTCGAGATGTTTTCGATGTCGAAGAGTTATTCGATGGCCGGTTGGCGGGTCGGCTTTTGTGCCGGGAATCGCCAGGTGATTGCAGCATTGACACGTCTCAAGAGCTATCTCGACTACGGGATCTTCCAGCCGGTTCAAATCGCCAGCATCATCGCCCTGCGCGATTGCGATTACGTCGTCCCTGAAATCGTCGATATCTATCGAAAACGTCGTGATGTTCTGATCAAGGGGCTGGCGACGGCGGGCTGGCAGGTCCCCTCGCCCAAAGGAACCATGTTCGTGTGGGCTAAAATCCCCGAGCAATATGCCAAAAAAGGCTCGCTCGAATTCGCCAAACGGCTCATCACGCAGGCGGGCGTTGCAGTCTCTCCCGGTATCGGATTTGGCGAACGTGGAGAAGGCTATGTCCGCTTCGCCCTCGTCGAAAATGATCAGCGAATCTCCCAGGCCATTCGGGGAATCAAGACGATGTTGAACGACTGAATAACTGATGTTACGCAGAAGAGTCCTTTAAAATGGATTTGACAAATTTTGGGTTTCTATAAGTTAAAAGTGACGAAGAGGTTTTGACTTAAAACTGTAAACTTTTTATGTAATTTCGTTATGACTTTCAACTTTTAACTTTTAACTTTCAACTTATTTATGGAACGCGACAAAATCAGAAATCTGGTCAGTCAGGCGCTGCGGGAAGAGATCGGCGGCTCAGGCTCTCCGACCGACCCGGCATCCGATGGAGGCGGTACTGGAATGCCTGCAGTGATAGATGAATCGATCAAATCGGTCATCACCGAGGACGATCTCAAGGGAGTTCAGCCCGGCAGCCAACTGCTGGTCAAGGCTGATGCCATCATCACGCCTGCAGCTGCCGACCTGATTCGTCATTTGAATATCGAGATTCGTTACCGGTCGCGCCTGGTCGCTACGTCTCACAATCGTCTGATTGCTGTCGGCGCCGATCACGGCGGCTTCGCGATGAAGGAAGAGTTGAAGAAACTTCTTGGCGGCGCCGGATACAAATACAGGGATTTCGGCACATATGATGAGCAGGCCGTGGACTATCCGGATTTCGCACATGCTGTTGCCAGAGCTGTGGCCGATGGTGTTTGTGATCTTGGCATCATCGTTGACGGCGCAGGCATCGGTTCCTGCATGACTGCCAACAAGGTGCCCGGAGTTCGTGCAGCGCTCTGTTATGACGAAGCATCCGCCCGCAACAGTCGTGAACATAATTACGCCAATGTGCTTACACTTGGGGGCCGCCTCATCTCAGTCGAAGCTATGCGATCAATTGTCGGAGTCTGGCTCTCTACCCCGGAAGGCGAATCCCGACACGGTAAGCGCGTCGCAAAGATCATGGCCGTCGAAAAACAATACTTGCGGTAAAGCATGGAATACCGAATTCAGGCGGGTTTTTCGTTGGCCAACAGAAATACTCGCTTGCAAACGATACTCCATACCTTTTTACATATTGAAAAATTAGAGAATGAAATTAATTCCTGCCTCAAATGTAATAATTACATTCTTTCGATTTCGCGGGTAATTGTCTGATATCACTGCTGGATTTGTAAGATACAGTGATATAACGGTTTACAGTTTTTGTCCCGCTATGGAGTTGTAGTGGCACGGTCATTGCAATAGTCTAAGTGGGGCAACGAGATACCAGGTGGTTAACTCCACTGACGGTGTCAGTGGTTACCAGGGTGAGGAAGGTAACCACGTTTATCAGGCGCTACAGTACTCCCACGGCTGTAGCGCCTATTTCTTTTTCCAGCCATAGATCCTTCGTCACTTTATTCTTATCATCACGGAATTGGATTCCATACCGGAGGCAATAAGTTGAATTTCAACATCGCCGGAACCTGTTAGAGTTGCGGGCAGTTTCAGGTTGATCTGGTCGAGTCCGGTAAAATCATTCTGTGGGCCTGCATAGAGGGCTTCGACTTGAATAGCTCCGATTGTTGCAGTCACTGATGAGGATGCGCCGGCAGAACGAATCCCTGTTCCAAACAGGATCAGGAATGACTGGTCGCCTTCAAGACCCTGATCGATGGGGATCGCCTCGAATAGCATCGATACCGGATTGAAGACCGACACGGGCAGGAAGACCCGCGATCCATTGGGCGAAATGCGAAGGATCACTGCAGCGGCGACGCCTGTTCCATGTGGCGC
>JADJXM010000011.1 GCA_016715865.1 Acidobacteriota bacterium
GGGTTCTCTCACTTCGCCAGAGCCGATCGGCTCAGAGACTTCCGGCTCTTGACGTTCTTCTTCATCGAGTCCGGCCTTATCCATGAAGAAGGTCGATTTCATACGGCGCTCGCAGAAGAGCTTTTTCGGCCTGATCGTCCCAGTGGCCTGATTCCTTGTGGTCCGCTCTGGCCGAGCGGCAGGATTGTGAACGATTTCGGCGTTTTTGTCAGAATCCCGACCTGGAGTCGAGATTTGACCTCCGGCGTCCAACCATTTTCATCTCCCGACCTTGCCGTAACTTGATCGCTCGCGGAGTCGCCATGCCCGCATCCGCGACCGTTCCGCCGACAACAGGGGTTGTCTTTCCTCCTTCGCGCCCGCGACGGAAAGTAGCGACCGTAGGGGAACCTCTATCGAGCCGAAATGCCCGAGTCAATGCCGGGCGGCGGCTCAATCGAGCGCGTTGACCAGCTGTTCATTTCTGATCGATTCGGGAAGAAAGTATCGACCGAACGGCTCAGCATCTGTGAAACCGAGATTCATCTTGAATGCATAGAATGCCAGTGCTCCGGTCGAATCAGCGTCGCTCCGCCGGTTCCATTTCTGGATCAGTTCGTGGACCTTCGAGGCATCAGCCGAGCGCGGACCATCGGATGCCCGCCTCCCACGCAGTCCTGAGTCTCGCCTGCCACAGATCGGCCTTGAAGATCTCGGGGCTGAATGCGATATCGATCATCTGTTCAAGGGTCACGTTCTTCGCCCCGTGCAACTGCTCTCGCGTCATCGCTCCCCGCTGGTGAGGCTCCGCGTTTTCCGCATTGTAGATATAAGGATGTTTGGCGTACTTCTCGGCCCGCAGCGGACTGTCGCTCATCATCGCCGGAGGCGAGATGTTGTTATTCTGCATGTAACCCTGCGGCGGATTTGTTATTGTTACCAGCTCATCGTATGAATGCAGCCCCTGCCATTCGCATTTCGATGAATTGCCGGGCAATGGTTTGCCGGGATCGCATCCATCAGGTCGGATAGGGACGCGCCCGTTGCGGACGTAATAGATATCGCCCTGAACGGTTCCGACCATGATGTTCTGCGACATCAGTTGCAGCTTCGAGATGGCCTTCTTCATCTCGGTCAGATTGCCCTTGCTTTGAACATTTCATAGATCTGATCGGCGAGGCCGATCTCGTTGAAAGCAGGGAATAAGCCATGCTGTAAGCCTTGCCGTCCTTTTTCGCGCCACAACGGGACCATCCTTTGTGTATTCGATCTCGACCTCTCTGGTTTTGACCGTTCCACTTTCCGCAACCTTGATCCGGTCTTTTCTGGCTGACCATATCGAGCCACTGATCGTTATATTTGTACTGGCGCGGATTGGTCCGGTTGATCTCTTCTTCAAAAACGTCGACATTATCCGGGCCCTCCGGTTGTCATGGCAGCAGACGCCCATTGCTGTGACCCAGTGAGGGGAACGGAATGCCCAGAATGCTCACGCCAGAGACGGCGAAGTCTCCCGCGTATATGCGAACTTCGTAAAACCTGAATTCGCCGTACCAGCCAAGATGCGGGTCGATCACGGCGTAGGGGGCTTTCATCGCGGTCTTGAACGGAGCGAGCAGCATCTGATTCGATCCTCTGTAGGCGACCGGATCGGGTTCAATGCCTCCACGTTTGAGGTCGGCGCTCGCCTCTCCAAGCGGCCAGCCCCAGATGATGTACCGACCTAGTGAGACGACCTGTGCCGGATGCAGTTCCGGCGCCGAGGCTGGAACCTGTTCAGGATGATCGCTTCTATGAACTGCCTGATGCCTTCACATGTTATGCCTCGATGCTGGCACGCATCCTGGGTGCGACCTCGTTGTATCTCTCCTCGATATCGCCGCATGCTGCCATACCCGCTGAATGTAATCGTGCCGGTACCATTCCGGTCCAAAGGCTTCCGACATAGTACCTTCTGCTTTGCGATAGTTTCGCAGCAACTCCTCCAGTCGATCCTCAGCCTGAGCATAGCCAATGGCGTATGCTGCGTCTTCGAGACTGTTCGCGAATATATGCGGAACTCCGTATTCATCGCGCAGGATCTCGATCGGTCCGGCTTTCCTGACGGGAGCGCCAGCCTGCGCTGAGCCGGAGTCGACTGCGCGAGCAATGTAATTGTCATAACCAGGGAAACGAGCGCCAACGGAAATTTTCGGAGCAATATGATTTTACATCGGATGGACTCCTTTGTGTCACTTGTTCATCAATCTGATTTGATATGGCAATTAAAAATGCTAGCGGGAAGAGTGCGCCGCCGAGTCACCCCGAGCCAGCCGGAGTGGAAGTCGATCAGATAACCTCCGACGGTCGTTGCAATTATACGCCCGAAACTGTCGAGCGAGGTGGTCGCGCCCAGGACCTCGCCGCGTCTGCTTGCGGCGGTGCGATCTCGTGATCAGACTTGTCAGCGTCGGGCGCGCAATGTCTGTTTCCAAATGAGAAGAAGATTGCAACGATGCCCAGCTTCAGCCAGTCGTCGACAAATGCCAGATACGTCAGGCCGATACTGCTCCATGCAAGGCCGGTGATCATCGACTTGCGCTCTCCGAAAATTTGACCGTCGGGCCTATCGCCCCCCCTGCCACAAAATCCCCAGCAACCCTACGAATGCCAGAAAATACCCTGCCTGCTCAGCGGTGTACTTCAACTACCGGTCGGCGAAGAGCGCGAACATCGATACATAGGCGCAAACGGAAAAGCAGAAGAAGTAGACCGACAGCCAGGGGCGCAGCGTCGACATACGCAGGTATTCAAATACTCCAGTATGTGATTGGATCTCCCCGAATTTTCTGGTCTCACCCGGCTTATGATGCGTCTCAGGCAGCAGAAGGTCCGAAGCCATAGTGCTCATAAACGAGATTCCTGCGGCGACGTATGCCCAGACATCATACCCGAAGCGGGACAGGAAGCCTCCCATCGCCGGCCCCCGTAAGCCAAGACCGAAAGGACTCCGATGACAAAGACCATAGGCTTTCACCCGATCCTTCGGATCAGTCACATCGCTGATGTAGGCCTGTGCGGTTGTCAGTTCCCCGCCAGAAATTCCATCGATAATCCGTGCGACAAGAGCCATAACAGCGGCATCCGGCAGATGGATCGCCGATCCCAGAATCAGAAACCCGATGAAACTGCCGATCTGGCTGTAGATCAGGATCGGTCGCACGGCCCGAACCGGTCGCTCAAACTGCCGAGCGGCGACGCCTACCAAAAACTGGAAGACCGAATAACTCGCCACCAACGAAACCCGTTGTCGACCCCGATGCGTTGAAACTGGTCGCATAATACGGGAGCAGAGGAAGGATCGAACTGAATCCCAGTATGTCTACGAAGACGACGATGAAAATGTTTATGAGCCGTTTATTGGTGAGCATAATTTATTTAACCATCTGAAATCTCAGATCATCCACGATCTCACGGGTCTCTATCCCTCTCAGGCTGGCTAGCGATCGTCCGTCTCTTGACCATTCATGAGCGAAGATGCAGTTGGTTTAGAATCAGTCCAATTGTCTTCGCGGAGCTCCGTTCAACGGCTCCTGCCGGATATTCGACATCAGATTGCCGGTCTCGACAAATGTCAGAGCGTTTCCATCAGGATACCAATCGAACCAGGCGCCACGGGTTGGTCGGAATATCGTACGATGATACGAACTCGCCAGTCTCGGCCGCGATTATCCGGACCCGATCCGGATTGACCGCACGTTCATCGACCCGATAAGAGTAGGCGATTCGATCTCCATCTGGCGAGACGGTCGAAATCGAAAAGTCGTGCGGTGATCGAAGAGGCTGACCTCCCCCGATCGGAACCTTCAAGAAATTTCTCTTGCCCGAGATGTCGACGAATAGACTACCCAGCCTTTCGGAGAACATGCGGATCAAGATCAAGTTGCCCGAGGTGAGTTGTCGAGGATCTGTCGCCGTCAATATCAATACGGCGGATGGCCACTGTGCCGTTTCTGTCAAGGGGAGGTAATGTGTCGGTTAGGGAAACTGACCGAAGGATAAATTATTGTTGCCCGGCGTCGATGGTCAGTTGGCGCTGATCGCTGCCATCGGAATTCATGACCCTGAGATCGGTCTTACCGCCTATAATGCTGGTGTATACTATTTTTGAATCGGGAGTCCATCTCAGACCATACGGTCCGTCATAATTACCTGTTGTAGTCGTGATTTGTCGTGAATTATCCTGTTCCCTGACTCTGGTCACCCAGATGTTCGAAACCTGCTGAAGTTGCAGGGTAGCAATAGCCGATCCGTCGGCAGAGACTATCCACTCACGATCATCACTCAGATCATTAGTGATCCTGCGAACTACGCCGTTCCGGATAACCTATCGACCAGGTCTGGCGAGTGTTGGAATTGGCGTCTCGCGCTGGCAGGTTCGACTGCCTTGCTTTCTGCCTGGCAGCCAGTCGATACGTCCGGTAGTCACCCACTTCGTTTTGCGCAATGCAGTTTCTCTGCCGTCAGAAACCCTGATGAATGTCAGATACTGGACGACACCCTGAGCCTCATCGGTAATCGTAGCTGCGATCGTATTTCCATCCTGAGACCAAACGGGACCGTAAACTTCAAAAGATTCCAGAGCCGCACTCTTTGCCGGTTCGCGTTCAGAACCTATAGACAGATCGACTATTACGAGTACACTTGCGCCATCTCCTTTCAATTCACGGACGAATGCCATGAGATCTATGCGTCCAGGAGACGATCACCGGGCTACTGACTCCCGATCCGCACTCTTACGCGGTGTTCCACCCAGCACCGGCAGCACAGGGCATCTCCCGCGGTCTCATTCGTGTTTCGCAGAACGTAATATATATGATTACCATCACCCGAGAAGGTCAGGGCCCTGAACCCACCGCTCTCTGGGTTCGATCAGCTGTATCGGCTGGCCAACCGCTGTGACCTGTCTTATCCACAGGCTCTGCATTCCTCCGTCCTCCGATCAGGTAAGCGAGGATTTCCCGTCTGGCGATAGCGCCGCATCAATCACGCGTCCGGTCGCCGGAATACGCTCAGGCGCATCGGTTGGCAGTCGTGCGTTCGCCCTGCTCGATCAAATGGATGACACCAAAACGGCCGCGAAAATCTGAGTAAAGTAATATCGCAGCGAGGGCGAATCCGAAACGACGACGACGCACCTGATCCTTCCATTGAAAAATTACTGTCCGATTTTGCGCCGGTGTGTGCGCGGTATCGCGTCTGATGTCCCCGGCATTAGTCTCACACTCCTGCAGTCCGGCCATTTCATAAACAGTCTTCCCGGTGGGGATTCCAGGGAGCTAAGTGCGGGCATCCGCTATCCTGGCGCCATCCTCGATTCGCAAATTTAAAAGATCTCTTCTTAACTCTTCAACAGTCTGATAACGATCTTCCCTTGATTTCGCCGGTGTTCGTTGAACATTCGCATCGAGCCCGTCGGGCAGATTGCGAAAGACACGGCTGAGAGGCACGGCTTCGCGTTGCAGGATCGCGGCCATTATGTCATCGCGAAACCAGATGCTTCTTCCTCTGTGTCCGAACGTGTCAGCTTGGCGAGGCCGAAATCCAGGACCTTAACGTATCCGTCAGGTCGGATCATGATGTTTTCAGGTTTGATGTCGCGATGCAGTATGCCCGCCGCGTGCGCTGCTCCGAGTGCGGCCGCGATCTGGCAGGCGATCTCAGCCGCTATGGCGATGTTGATCTGTTCGCGATTCAATTTTCTTCTCAGCGTGTCGCCTTCAATGTATTCCGAGGCAATGAAATAGATCCCGTCGAACTCGCCGACCTCATAAATTGTGATGATGTTCCGGATGATTGAGCGCGCTGGCTGCACGGGCTTCCTGCCTGAATCTGGCTATGCGATCAGGGTCATTCGTGAACTGCCCTGGCAGCACTTTGAGCGCGACCTTGCGGTCCATTCTGGTGTCGCGCGCCAGATACCACCTGACCCATTCCGCCGACTCCGAGCGGGGCGATGATCTCGTAACGGTCAAACCGGTCGCCTGTGTTAATGGGCATAAATGAACGAGCCAGAGAGGTATTTGCCCATTCAGTCTAAATCAATTCAGGCAGGAATGAAAAGCTGATGGAGTGAAACGCCAGGGAAGACCAATCGCCAGTAATCGCAAGGGAGTGAATCGTCAGAGGACGCAAAGGACGCAAGGTTTTTAATGGAAATAGAGATTCGGATTATTGCGTATTGTCTCTGACTCGGGCATTTTTCTGCCAAAATCATCTTTGTGTCCCTAGCGCCCTCTGCGATTCAATTCCTTTTGGAATGAAAACCTCATTCCGGTTTCAATCCTTCGACCGGGCATCGCCGCGATCGCTCTGCCGAAAAAGGGGATGTCTGAACGCCCGAAAAGCCCACCGGATTGACATTATTCAGGACATTTGTCGCCTGAACGTAAAATTCAGTCCCGAATCTACTGGTCCGGGCGCCTGGCAGCGAGCCTATCGATCCGAGCGGGTCCCCGGCATCGCTGGCGCGTATGATCCGAACCTGAGGCCTCCCGCACCCTGCGCTTCAGGCGGTTTCTCCGAATCAAAGCCCCAACTCAGCCGGGTATTTGGATCCCATCTGCCGGCTCCGCGCTGTGTTCCTGCCAGTCCCCGCCGGACGATCGTTGACCGTCGAATCGCCGTTGTTGTCCAAAACCCGTGGTGATATTGTACGGAGGTGCAGTGTTGTACTGCAGAATCGACGAGAGCCTCAATCCGAATGGCAGCGTGAAGTTTGACATGAGGAAGAACCGGTGGCGGATATCCTGCAGCGAAAATCCTCTTTCCAGCCGCAAGTTGAAATTATCCGCGGGCAGGCTTAGCGGGCCGTCGGTCTCATCGGTCGTCTTCGAATAGACGTAATTCGCGCCGATCATGGACCTGCCCATCTGCATCCAGTTCAGATTGACCATCAGATTGTGGCCGAAGGGATTGGCAGACGATTCGACCTGTGTAATATTGCCTGTCAGTGGGTCTGGCGGCGGCGCCAGGCACTGGTGCGTTGATGTTACGTCCGCGCAACTGATGTGTCCCTCTGCGATAAGAGTATTGTGTCATCAACCGTATGCCTTTCGGCATTTGCTGCTGTAGTCCGATCGATGTCTGGTAGACAACGGGCATCTTCAGCCCATCGTCGATTCGAATCAGACTCGGAGGCAATGTCCGGCTCATTCCGCCAGAAAACGGATCGGGATAACCCGGGTTGAGTATCACCAGATCCTTCTGCTGCAATCCGTTAACGCGCAGCGCCTGCTCGATCGTTTCAGCCCCGAACCAATCGTAGAACAGGCCGGCGCCCCCGCGGATCGTCGTGTTGCCGCTTTTGATCGGCGACCATGAATCCGAACCGTGGAGCGAAATTGTTCTTGTCCCCCAGATTCGACTGTATTTCATAGGCGCAGCCCGTAACTCAGCGTGAGGCTCTTTTTCGCTCTCAGTCGTCCTGCCAGTACCAGCCGAATTACGTCTGATCCAGTTTGACCGGACCCACTCCGCTGCGGCGCGAATAGTTGATTGGCCGCGAGCGTTGAAATCCTCGAGGCTTGAAAGATAAAGGTCCCGTTCCAGATTTCTCAGCTCATCGCTTTCATATCGGCTGAACTCGAGGTTGCAGGCCGGTTCGCATCGTTGTGCTTGCCGACGGCGAAATCCAGATTATCGGCAAACTCCAGCTCGTGCGTTCTCCTGGTAGAATCGATCTGTGCTCCTCCTCTGTTGAACGCGTTGAGAACCTGGATTGTCGGCGCATTTGACGGTGAATCGAGACTCAACTGCTGCCATCGCGACTGAAATCTGAACTCGTTGAAGAGCTTCTTACCGAACGCCCCCGAATCCGCGAAGCGCAGAATGCTCTCTTCGGAATCCGTCATGTAGCCGCGTTCCGGAAGATCGAAAATTACCGACTCCCCAGATTGTTGCGCCGTGCCGGGTTGCGCTGAAATTCCACACGCGCCGTGTGCGAGGTGTCAACAAGTGTTCCAGACGCGCCGCCGTGTTCAGAGTCCGCCACGGCTGGCGAACCTGATCGAGGAAGGTTCCCTCAGGCAATGCGGCGACGATGGTCTTCGCTTCGTATGAATTTTGTCCGTCGGATGACATTAGAAGAGGAAGTGCGATTCTTCCAGATCGGCCCTCCCAGGTCGAAGCTGAACCGGCGATGCTGTTCTGGCGCTCTGTACGACGCGAATGCATTGCGAGCATTGAGCGATTCATCGCGAAACCCGAGATTCAGGCTGCCATGCCATGCTTCGATGCCCGGTTTCGTCAGAATATCGACGCTCATGAATGATGATTCGTGACTTTCCGCCGCAAATGCATTAGTCCGAAAGCGAATCTCGCGAATCTGGTTCTTCGGCGGCAGCTTTCCTCCGCGAAATCCATTGACGCGAAAGGTCGCTCCGGGGCCGGCCAGTTGCCGGATCGCATCTTCGAACTCATCTGGGTCGTCCGGAAGCTGGGCGATCTGCTCAGCCGTCAGAATGTTGGTGAATGCATTGCCGCGCGGATCGGTATTGGCTTCGCGCTTGTCCTGTCCGACGAGGATCTCCTCCTGAACGGCTGCAATCTCCAGTCGAACTTCAATGCTGTTCTCGCCGGAACTCAAAGTAAGCGGGCCGGCGCTGCCCGGCTCGAATCCCGCGGCCGTAACTTCGATCTGAATTACGCCCGGGACAATTCCTTTGAATGTCGCCTGACCCCGTGAGTTCGTGCCTGAAGGCTTCTTAACGCCGGTTATCTTCACTTCAGCTTTCTGGATAGCAGCTCCGCTCGGATCGATCACTGTCACGCTCAGTGTCGCTTCCTGATTCCTCCTGCTTTGAGCAATGGCCGGCAACGAAATCACTATGAGTATGAAGATCGATATTCCATGTTGAAATCTCATCACATTCCTCTGTGGAGTGCGGCGGCCCGGCGCCGCTCTGGTAGTCCGTTTTATCAATTTCATAAAAGCAATACCAAAGCGGCGCCGGACCGCCGCACTCCAAATCCACTTGCTCATTACGCCGCCGGCTGAACGCGGATCTCCTGAATCGCATAGCGGAGCTTGCGAGTCGACAGCCATATGAAAACTGACCTTCATCCCGTCGTTCTTCGTCTCGGCTACGACAGTGATCGCCAGCTCCTCTGAACTGCTGACGCTGGTTACCTTCAATCCGCCGGACTGTTGGAAAAACCCGAGGTCCTTTTCAGCATTCTCTTCGTCTCCGCCACGGTCCCGATGAAAAGCTTTCATCTTGTTGACATCTCCGGAATTGAAAGCTTCGAGAAATGCCTTGAACGTCTTGCCGGCAGGAGTGTCGGGGATTTTCACCTCTGCTGAAGACTGAACTACGGGCTGTAACGTCTCTGCCGGGAAAGCATTATTGTCGGCAACTACTGGTATAGCGCTGGCGATGATCGCGAAAACGAAAGCCATGAATCGATTTTGAAATTTATGCATCTGTTTCGGTCTCCTTCTCATAAGTGTTAATTTTGTATGCCCGATCGTCGAGCATGTCGTTGATACTACTTCTTGACGAACTTCTCGGGTTTGATTTTTGCGTTGACCTTGAACTCCTTGACCTCCCACTCCTCGTTGATCTCTCCCTCGATGCTTCGTGAGAGGCGATGCGGAAATGAGATTCCGTTTACCTCACGATAATCATCAAGGTGGATCTGGTACTCGACTTCCGGCTGTTTGGCAGCTTCGGCTTCAGCGTCCCTGATGCTCTTTTCTATCTCTTCACGCGAACGCTGGGGGCCCGAGAAGGTATTGGCGATCAAACGGGGTTTTCTGCCCTGGTAGGTCATCATCAGCAGCCGGCCCGATTTCTGATCGATGAAGAGTTTCGTATTGAGCCCGTGAGGACTGGTCACGTTTATTACATCGGCATTTCCATCCGGAGATTCAGCGACGCCGGCGTAGCTGTACTCGACAGGAATGTTAGCCGGCGTTTTCAGCAGCCATCCGATGGTCATCCGCGCGAAATCTGCTCGCAGAGCGTTCAGTCGGATCTGTTCGCCATGCGGAGCGTTATCGCCAGGCCGTTTGATCATGACCATCGCTCCTCCCGTACCGCTCGTCTGCTGATCGGTCCATGATGTATCACCGGTCAGAGCCTCGAGCCTTGTGATTTCAACGCTCGGGATCGGACTCATGGTCTCGGTTCGCATGATCTTGTCGGGCAAAAGCAGGTCGATCTGGACCTCGCCGCTCATCTCGCGACCGCTCATCATGCGTCGATAACCGGCGGCGACGCTCAGACTGGATAAGGATTCGAGCTTCGATCCGCCGATCGCTGCTCGGGCTCTGGTCAGAATCTCGATAGCCTTTGCTTTCGGATCCTGCGCAAGAGCCCCAGGCAGCAGTTCTGTTACCGCCAGTCCGATGAAAATCGCAATAAATAGAACTTTCTCTTTCATGGTTGTCTCCGTTTGAATAATCCTCGGCGTCTCTTCGCCGATCCGGGAAGCATTATTGCTAAGAATGTAATTTGAATGGTTAAGACGGGGAAAAGAGATTGTTAAGGATGTAAAATTTCTTTAAATCCGTTCACGATCAGCAATTCTCAATTTGAACGAACGATGGAAGGAAAATGTAGAGCAACCTGCCGAGGTTGTGCTGACGGCATCGCGCCGGCAGCGGGAAATGCGGCGATTCTCCCAATCGACCTGATTTATTGAGCGCAACCTCGGCAGGTTGCGCTACGGTTTTAGGCCAAATTGAGATATGTATTGACGATAATGATTGAGGCATGGTCATCACCCTTTCTTAGGCCCATTCAGGGCTGGTTTGAAGGGGTGGCCATTTTCTGTTAGTTATGAATAAGTGTGTTGGCGGCCAAAATCTTATCTCTTTGTCTGGGAGAGTTGTGCCCGCCCTTCACCTGAAATTTCCCAAACTCCCTGCGGTGAGTCAGATTTGAGCAGGCACTCTTGAACCATGCTGTTTTGTGCCCATTGAGCGGCATTTCGCCATCGAGGATTGGATGGATCACTGGCAAGTGGATCGAAATCCACATCCTTTAAGACCGGTTTCATTAATTGACCTACCTGCTCAAGAACATCGGTCGCTTTGCCGCATGTTACTGGATGATAAAAAGGGAATTCCGGATCCTTAATCAAGGACAACACTCCGTGACCTTTATAGCGGATATAAAATATATTGCTCCGAAAATTGTTATAAAGCATTTTTTTCGAGTTTTTCGACTTTTCAACAAATATTTTCTCTGCCTCTGCGCATTCATCGATGTCAAATGACGAGTATGTGGCATTAATTATCAGTGTAATAATGGATAAATTCAGCAATTCTCGGTTTAGAAAATCGGACATCCGATGTATCGTTAACGGATGCCACGCAACTATAAGAAACTATAAGAGAAACCGTCCGCTTCAACCGGTTGTTAGACGGCGAGAGGTCGCGATGCCCATAGAACTCGACAACGAAAGTCATACTAATGTCTTCCATTCGACTGAACGAACTCTGGATCACAGAGACTTTTGCGCTTGAAGAAGCCGATCGTCACCTCGCCAGTGATCCTTATCAGATCGTCAGGGAGGGCGGCCACATACTGAGTCTAGTCGAAGACGGCGAAGTCGTTGGCGTTTGCGCATTGTTGAGGGAATCGCCCACCTGTTTCAACTGGTACGAACGGCGGTTGAACCCAGCCAGCGCGGCAATGGCTACGCGGATATCCTCATACAGGCTGCGATTGCGCAAGCGCGACAAAGAGGAGCGGAAAGCATCTACCTGCTCTCCAACACCGTATTGCAGGCGGCGATATCGCTCTATCGCAAGCATGGGTTTGAGACGGTTAGGGAAGGCCGGCACCCAATCTATGCGCGCTGCAATATCGTCATGGAGCTAGGGCTGTAGGTTTCCATCGAAGCGAAGGGGCAGTTGACCACAAGAGCGCCTTCTAACAACCAGTTGCAGCGGAGGCCGTGAAGCGTAGCTCATATGGTTCCTCACTCGGCCTCCTGAAAGAACGCGATGATCTGATCGGCAACAGCACCAGCCGTATGCGTGAGCGTCCTCTGAATGAAGTCGTCAATCGGGCCGACGCCAGACTGTGGCGACGATCCGGCAGGGGCCAGCAGGTAGACCCGACACGTGCCCAGCCTGCCTGCTGACCGGACGGCCTCCATATCCTCTGGAGCCGCTACCGCGAGACTTGACGGAGTGAGAACGATAGCGCGGACGATTTCGGCCGGAAAGCGGGAAGCTGCAATGCTCGGTGAGCGCGTCGTCTCGAATTTCAACGGACGTTCGACACGATGGAGTGCCTCATCGAGGTCGGCCGATTCAGCGTGAGTCAAGCCAATAAGCGTCACACGGAAGGACGCGCCCGACGACGAAAAGTGAGTGGCCAAATTGTTCATCCTTATCCTTCTGCTGACGACGTCGCGAGATTGGCCGCTGGGTCGTCCTCTTGCCATGGTGATGGTTGGCGCTGAGGCTCCCTGCGGTGCTACGGCGCGGGGACCACGACAATTTAGGTCGGCAAAACTGGATCCCGGTCGCAATGAGCGATGCTATCGCACCGATCACTGGTTCAAGCATCGTTTTGTTCCGGTCGGTCGCCTGACGAATAAGTTCAGCGGGCCGCGCAGTTCGCTTCCAGTGATATCGCCACTGGAAGCGGCTCCGCTACAACGCGAGTTATGTCGCAATCTGAGCCGTAAGTAGACCTTGAACTTCTGCAATTGTATAGCAAGGTATGCGACGATGAATAACAGCATGACAATTAGCACAAACTGGCCGTAAATCAGCAATTGGATCGATTCTGTATTCTGCGTTGATTGTCGCTATTGGAACGAGATGATGCACATGAATCATACCCTCAAACGCTGATCCATAAGCTACGGCAAAGTCAAACTTACATACATAACACACCGCACCGTAATGTGTGATACATGCTTCGCGGGCGTCCTCGTCCCGTTCATACCGATTCACTAATACCTTATTGACCGCCCCCTCCACGTACGTATCACTATCAACTATCTCTGCGACTGGCTCCGATCGCGAAACTGGTTCTGCAGCAGGTAGAAAATATCCGTACCGTTCCAATCGTCGACGCGCAACCCCCAATTCGGATTCAGTGAATAATGTGTTCCACGGATCGCGTAAAACAAGAGCCTCAAGTGAGATGTCTAGTTGCCCATGGTCGACAAGTTTCAGGAAACCTGTTGTCGGTTTGGCATTTGGCTTTTCTTTGTGGCATGATTTTGCTGCTGCGACGCCACCAGCAGCGCGAATCTTTTGGAGGAAGCGTGTTGCATTATAGCCAAGGACGCGTTTGCCATTCTCGTACACTGCCATAAGCTTGGTCGTCAAATAAGCGTATAAGTTCAGTGTTCATCGTGACTTCTCTAGTGACATAACATGTAACTCAGCTGAATGTTGCTCCGGTATGCAGTTATATGCTAATTGGGGTTACGCTGTCAGAAAGCCGCGGCTGACAATCATTATGCATATGACTATTGTATATAAAAACGCCCTACCGTTTTCCCTGAAGATGTTTGCAGACACACCCGGAGCGATGAAGGCGTTTAATCCAAAATTCTGGTCAATCTATTAATATAATTAGGTCGGGGCTTGCCAAGGGCTGTGTCTGCAGGGCATATCCTAAACGATTCTAATGTCGGAGTGAAGAGAAAAATTAGGGCCGATTTCGTTTTTCACACACGTGAGGACGGCTTCCTGATCAGCATGTTAGCGTGGTGGGCTTTTATCTGATCCGATCGACCGGATCGAAGGCGGTAATTATGAGCCTGACTGCGAGTCTGAAAAACTTGAATACCATCACAAAAACGGCCCGGCTCTGCTTTCGTTGCCTCGCGACAAGGGAAGCACTCAGGATCTTCCGGGAATATCTCGCCGACAGAGGGGGGGACACCTCGGACTTTGGGAATATGAAGGCGGTCTGTATGAATCCCTTCAATTCAATACGATTCAAAAGGATGGTGGTATCGATTGCATTCAAAAGGCGATTGCCGTCCATTCTCTGAATTGGGCAGCCTCAACAAAGCCTTCCAATCTCATAAATCGGCCCGGCATGGTTACCAGGCAGATTACTCTTTTGCAACTTGCCCGGAGTTCGGTAATCTTAATCGTCCTCAATCGGCCGTCTGTTTGTGGCCCCACCAAGATTTAAGTTAGCAGCTGGACGGGAGTGGTTTGATTCAGTCCTCCCTTTCCAGTATGCCTATGCCTGAAAAACTGGCGATATGAGGTGGAACCGAATGGCAGGTCCGGAACTCTCACAAGACCTTTTAAGAAAATAGTAGATTTCCTCATACCAGAGATGGGCGATCCCGGCGCCAGGAAATCCCTTGCCGAGGTCGCTCTGCATGGCTCCCCGGTTCTTCAAAAGATCCAGTGGGACGGAGCAGCGAGGCCTTTTACCATCCAGCTTGTCCGCCTGCTGAATGAATTCGGCCATATTTCGCCGGGGCGGCCGGCTCTTGTCGCCCTGCTGGAAGAGGTCAAAACTCAGGTTGGAGCCGATCGCCAGGCGGTGGCGGACGATCTGATTGTCCATATCAACACTCCATCTGCCGCTCAGGAGATCAAGCCTCCGGACAAGACGTTCAATGAGGGCGATCATTACATCTTTCTTTCATACGCCCGGCCGGACAGCCCGATCGCCGATAAAGTCGAGTCTTACCTGATCGCCGCAGGTGTGAAAGTTTTTCGCGACAAGAGCGATATTCATCCCGGCATGAACTGGGACAAGAAGGTTGAAGACGCATTACGTGACTGCCAACGCATGGTGCTGCTGCTCTCGAAGTCGTCGATGCCATATCGCAAAGAAGTTCACCGCGAATGGTTTTATTTCGATCAGGAGCAAAAACCGATTTATCCGCTCTTTATCGCTGAGTGCGATCTTCACAGCCGGATGCGAGCTTACAACTATATCGACGCGCGCAATGATCTGCAGGCGGCGCTCAACAGGATACTCGCCGAACTTGGAAGTGAATTTGCCCCTCCGACGCCGCTGACTGATGCCGACAAGATCAGCGTATTCGAGAATGTGAAGCTGAAGAACGCGATTTGCCCAAGGCCTTGCGGGACCTCGAAAAGGCTGTCAGAGACCCTAAAGGCTCGGTCGTTCTTTCGCAGGTTCAGGCCATCCTCGTTCGTGACCATAAGCCCTCTGACATCAACCAGTATCGACTGGGTCGAATCGCGGAATGGTCCCTGCCTCGATATCAGATCAATAAACGCTTCGTCAATCTGACTCTGCTGCTCGACAAGGGCGAGAACGAACAGCAGCGCTGGCAAAGGGCCGAGGATTCCCGTTTTAGTGATCTCCAGGATGTGTTGGAGAAAGCAAAGGAAGATCCGGCGCTGGTTTTGCTCGGCGCGCCAGGGAGCGGCAAATCCACGCTGCTTCGTCGCCTCCAACTCGATCACAGCATTGACAGGCTGCGAGATGACGGAGAGCAGGTCAGCTTTTTTGTACAGTTGAATGCTTATCGCGAGCATGCAAAAGGCGAGCTGCTGGAACCAGATGAATGGCTGAATGCTCGCTGGTCGGCTCTTTATCCTGAACTTCCCTCGCTCGAATCATATCTTCAATATGGGCGAGTGCTGCTGCTGCTGGATGCTCTAAACGAAATGCCGCATAAGAGCGCCGGTGATTATCACAAATTGGTCGGGCTGTGGAGGGATTTCACACAGGATGCCTGCCGGAAAGGGAATCGGATAGTCTTTTCGTGTCGGAGTCTTGATTACAGCGCCAGTTTAAGCAACAAGGAACTTCGTGTTCCTCAGGTTGAGATACAGCCGATGTCAGACGATCAGGTTCAGGACTTTCTGAAGGCGTACGTGCCGGCTCACCATGGGCGAGTATGGTCTGAAATCGATGGCAAGAAAGAATCAAGCTTTTACAAGACACCATATTTCCTGAAACTACTCTGCGATCAGGTCGAATCGAGTGGAGAAGTGCCAAAAGGGCGCGCCGGGTTGTTTACCGGATTTGTTAGACAGGCGCTTGCTCGTGAGATTTCTGGAGATATGTTTCAGGCTGACACTCTTTTAAGTGAGAATGACCACCGAAAGCTAAACCTTGGCAGATGGCGCACACCATTTGAATTGCCCGAACGCGGACTGCTCTTTCCGAAACTCAGCGATCTTGCTTTCAGGATGCAGGAGAAAGGGCTGGAAACAGAAGGCGCGCAGGTTCGCATCGATCATGACGATGCCTGTGATTTGATCGTCGGCGAATATGCCGAAAAATCATCAAAGCGGCGTGGCGCTGAATGTGCTGGATGAAGACGTGACTCAATATGAAATCTCTTTCTTCCATCAGTTATTGCAGGAGTATTTCGCCGCCCGGCGATTGGCTAAAGAGCCGAATCCGAGTCTGATTTATGTTGAATGTGCCGCTGATAAAGTCAGCCCAGGGTTGGAAAAGACGCTTTCCAGCCTGGCCAGCGGAGACCCGCTGCCGCCTCTTCCTCAGACTGGATGGGAGGAGACTACGCTGACTGCCGCGCCGATGGCGAAGGACTCGGAGGCGTTTATTCGCGATCTGATTCCTCACAACCTGCCATTGGCTGGCCGGTGCGCCGCATCTCCAGAGGTGAACATTTCTCTGGAACTCAGGCGCGAGATTCAAGATGCGCTGATCGCAAGGACTAAGGATATGAAGGTCGATCTGCGGGCTCGGATCTCAGCCGGTGAAGCGCTTGGGGAAATCGGCGATCTACGATTCGAGCTTCGGAAAGGGCCGTATGGTGAGTATCTGCTGTCTCCAATGGTCGAGATTCCCGCCGGAACTTATCCGATTGGTGTCGATGAAAGTCAATATGATGATGAAAAACCTGCACATGAAGTCGAACTCCCCTCTTTCAGGATCGGGATGTTTCCGGTGACCAATGCCGAATATTTGAAATTTATACTGGCCAAAGGCTATGAAGACGAAAGATGGTGGGATACAGAGGAGGCATTAGCGTGGTTGCGTGGGGAAGCCAGCACAGAAGGAAGTAAACAGGGTTGGAGGAACGATAAGAAAACCTTTGAAAGCTGGACAGAGGAATTCATAAATGATCTGGTGAAGCAGAATCGAATCACTTCAAAGCAGGCAGAGGACTGGATAACAATCCGAAACTGGACTGATGAGCGTTTTGAGCAGCAACTTGATGAATGGTATCCCTCAGGTCAGATCTATAAACAACCGGAGTTCTGGGATGACACTCGGTTCAACAACCAGGCGCAGCCGGTTGTCGGAGTGACCTGGTTCGAGGCGAGAGCTTATTGCAATTGGTTGTCTGCGAATTTCGGAGCGGGAGGTGAACAAATTTTCCGGCTGCCGACCGAAGTCGAATACGAGGCTGCGGCGCGGGGGCTCAAGGGGCGAATGTTCCCGTATGGAGAAAAATACGAAGTAACCAGATGCAATACCTTTGAAAGTCATATTCGCAGATCGACGCCGGTCGGAATATTCGACAACGCAACGCCGGAAGGAGCATTCGATCTTTCCGGCAATGTCTACACCTGGACTTTGTCGATTTACGATCAAGATAAGTATCCGTACAAATACCAAAGTAACGACGGGAGGGAAGACATCAATGCGACGGGCGTTCGCCGCGTCCTGCGGGGCGGGTCGTGGGACGGCGCGCAAGGCCGCGCGCGGGCCGTCTCTCGTAGCCTCGTCAACCCGGGCGGTCGCAACCTCAGTCTCGGTTTTCGGGTAGTGTGTGGTGGTGGTCCCCCTTCCTGAGGTTTTTCTGAACACTGTAGGGGCGGTCGGCCGAAGGCCGAGGCGCGTAGCGCCAGACCCATCATTCAATTTCAGGATCACTCGATAATTTTGGATGATCGGAGTATGATGCCTTCGCAGCGCAAGCTGTGGGGTTATCTGCGACGCACCTGCGGGGCGGGTCGTGGAACAACAATCAAGACAACGCGCGGGCCGTCTATCGTAACAACAACAACCCGAACAATCGCAACAACAATATCGGTTTTCGGGTAGTGTGTGGTGGTGGTCCCACTCCTCCATCCCTCTTCTATGGGCATCAGCCGCGGGGCGAGTGCCGGGCCGTCCCCTTTTATCAGGGACAGGCGGCCTCCGGAAATGCCGGCCGAGTACGCTTTGCCGGCCGAGGCGAAGAGAATAGAGAAGGCGCAGATGGATCCCGTCCGCACGGGCGATAAACACCGTCGGGCGCATATACAACCTCTAAACGGGTGGCGAAAGTCACCCGTTTAGAGCTTATGCCGACTTGATCCAGCCTCCCAGCAGTCGGCCGATCTCGGCAACTATGACGCTGGCATGCCTGTATTGTCCGTCATTGAGCCATCCCCAGTGATGAACCAGTCGCAGGTACAACCTGACATTGTTCAATTGAATGTCGGCCGACCGCAGATGTTTCTGTCGAGTCGTTCCACCCTAGCTCAGGGCCGCGAAGAGCGATTCCTGAAAGTCCAGAGCGGAATTCATCAGCCGCTGTGTGATTGTGAATCGGTAGACCTTCGGAAATTTCTCTGACTTCGGCAGCAGCCAGGCCAGCAGGTCAAACGTTTTCGTCAGAATGATCATATCTTCAGCCATTGCGGGGGTTCCTCTTTATTCACGTGTGATTGACTGGTCGAATCTGCTTCTGGCGTATCGTAAAGCCGCCAAGGGCAAACGCGGAAAGATGTCGGCCGCTGGCTTTGAACACCAGATCGCGGATCGTCTTATACAGGTTCAGGAAGATCTGGCGGATTTCAGCTACGAGCCGGGCGATTATGTCCACTTCATGATCCACGAGCCGAAACTGCGCAAGATCAGCGCCGCGCCTTTCCGTGATCGTGTGGTCCATCACGCGCTATGCAACGTTATCGAGCCGATCTTCGAGAGGCAGTTTATTCCCGATTCCTACGCCAATCGAAAGGGAAAGGGGACACACCGCGCGATCGACCGGGTGCAGGTTCTTGCCAGAAATTATCGTTTCGTTTTGAGAGTCGATATAGTGAAACACTTCCCGTCGATCGACCATGCAGCTTTATTCGAGAATCTGGGGCAGACAATCGAGGAAGAGGAAGTTCTGTGGCTGGTCGATCGCATCATCCGCAGTGGAGAAGGGATTCTGACAGACGAATACGAGATGATCTATTTCCCTGGCGACGATTTGTTTGCGGTCAATCGGCCGCGCGGACTGCCGATCGGAAACCTGACCAGCCAGTTCTGGAGCAACGTCTATATGACGCCACTCGACAGATTTGTGACTCAAAATCTGGGTTGCCAGGCTTACCTGAGATATGTCGATGATTTCGCGCTATTCAGCGACAGCAAGCGCCGGCTCTATGAATGGAAGCGATCGATCATAGAATTTCTTTACTCACTACGCTTGACCATTCACGAACCGCAGGCTCAGGTTATTCGTTGCGAACAGGGCATTCCGTGGCTGGGATTCGTAGTCTATCCGACTCACCGGCGAATTAAATCTCGTAATGTCGTCAAATTTTCCCGGCGAATGCGTGCTCGCTGGTCGGAATACTGCGCCGGCAGGATCACATTTGCCGAATTCGATGCCTCGGTAAAGGGCTGGGTGAATCACGTCCGGTATGCGGATACCTGGGGATTGAGAAAAAAGTTATTGGGTGAAGGGCTGATATTTCGGAAACCCTACATGTGAAAAAATTTTGAGCGCCTACGGCGCAGGAGAGGGTCTTGCGCTACGCGCCTCGGCCTTCGGCCGACCGACCCTACAGAGATCAGAAAAACCTTAGGAAGGGGGACCACCACCACACACTACCCGAAAACCGATATTGTAGATACGACTGCGCGGGCTGCTGTTGACACGGTAGACGGCCCGCGCGAAGTCCCGATTGTCGTACCACGACCCGCCCCGCAGGAGACGGCGGCCTTGATTTTCGCCAGTTACCCAGGCTGAACCGTCCGCTGGGGCTCCGTTGTAATTGTCATGCCAAACGTCCTCACACCATTCCCGGACATTACCGTGAACGTCATATAGCCCCCAGCGATTAGGTCGCTTTTGCCCCACAGGATGGGTTTTTTGGCCGGAATTACGGGAGTACCAGGCATATTGATCGAGAAGATCCTCATCATTTCCGAAGCAATAATCTCCCGATGATCCGGCTCTGGCGGCGTATTCCCACTGAGCCTCACTCGGCAATCGATATTCTCTCCCCGATAATTTCGACAATAGCTGGCAAAATTTTACTGCATCATCCCAGCTAACTGACTCAACGGGTAGGCGCGGATCACCCTTGAAATGGTTCGGATTATTTCCCATTACCGCTTCCCATTGTGCTTGAGTCACTTGGTATTTACCCATGTGGAATGGTTTAAGCGTGACTCTATGAATGGGCTGAGAGTCCTTGAATGTCTTTGAACCCATATTGAATGAGCCGCCCGGAATTGCTACCATCTCCAAGCTGACGCCGAGCCCAATCCTTTCCTTGAAATCACGCCCATTTCTGATCTCGGGTGATGCGGAATTTCTTGCAACATCGACTTTAACTTTTGGATCCCCGGGCTTTGTTTCAAACCATGCTTTCAAGGATTCAGTAAAAGCTGCATCTGCTCGATTACCGATTATTCCGGCGGCAGCAGCTCCAGCAGCGTATGTGAGTGATCCAGTTATGACTCTTAGCGCCAATTTATAAAGATAGTCACAGTCATTCTTTTGCCAGAATCCGTCCCGGCATTTTCTACCTTTTTCCGATATGACATAGAGGGTTTCGATTTCCTTGAAGCTGACCAACCGGTGGCCGTCTGATTGAATGATTCTGGTCATCAGGTCGCTTTTTGTTCCGGTGGTTTTTTGTCCCAAAGATTCCGCAATTTCCTGGAGCCGGTCCTTATTAAGGCTTCTCAGGTGTGTTTCGAAGTCCGCCATTTCGATCAAGCCGTCTGATAAAAACTTATCGGTGGCCTTATCCACAGGTTGTCTCAATGCCGCAGTCCAGCTTGGAAATGGAAGATCATCCGGCAGATCCACGACCTTGGCTTTTGATCGTGGGGCCAAGAAGGTAGCAAGCCATAGTTGATGAGTTGGAGATTCAGGACAGGCCATAAAGCTCACTCATTATTTGAGGTTACATATCTGGAAAATGGACATCTGGAAAAGTTCTCGATCCAATATGTCACGGTGGCTTCGATCGAGAATCTACCTTGAGAGTATCATCCAGATCAAGTCTGGGAGGGATGGAGGATTCGATTTCCCGAGTGTGGGTGTCGCATCTTTTATGGAATAGAGGCTTTCTTCAATTTAATCAGCGCCTCGGGATCATCGAAAGTGACATCGATCACGTTCTCGATCAATCTGGCGATTTGCTTTGCTCTCGGATCGTCGATCTCTCCGGCCAGAGCCAGGATCTCAAAGAACGCGATTGGAACCTGCATCAGTTCCGGGACCTTTCCGAACGGTTCGCGAAAGGTTAAGACCTCGGCCCCAATGCAGGCGGAATAAAATAGCCAGGTAACGAATGATGGAAGGAAAATGTAGCGCAACCTCGGCAGGTTGCGCTACGGGTTAATGATCAGGGCAGGACAACCCTTGTTACGAAATATCCCACCCATGTATGAGTGCAGCTCGGACTCAATTTGATCGGTAATGAATGGTTGGCGATTTTTCGTGCTGAAGACGAGGTGGATGTGAATTGAAGATAATGATTGAGGCATGGCCTGATCCCTTTCTTACGCCCATTCAGGGCTGGTTTGAAGGGGTGGCCATTGATCCAGGGGCTCCGCGCAAAGCGCTCCACCCCTGGCTGTCTTATTCTGCCCCCGTCGGGGTCAGTTGTACAAGAAATTGATCAGTTGGTAACGGGCAGTCATCGGTTTGAAGATGATAAATGAAGGGCTCTATGAGCTGCCCTTTCGCTATTGTCACTAAATTGGAACTTCCCGCCTGGGGTCATGCTGATTTCTTTCTTGCGATGAATTGAACGACAGAGGCCAAACCAGTATGAAACTTGCCTTCAATGACTTCGCGCTCGATTTCCCGGGAAACGATTGGGTCACAATTTGGAAATTGCTTTTCCAGTTCCGTGCGATCCATGAGCATGTCGAGGTCTTTTGGCCCACCGGTATTCCGGGAAATCTGTGCTTTTGAATAGGCTTCCAGAAGAATGATTCCCCCAGGTTTCAGGCTGCGTTCAACCAGAGGATATAGTCTGTTTCGAGTATCCCCCGGGAGATGCGCGGAGATCGAAATGACTGAGCCAAAATAATTCTCAGGCGGTTCAAATGTTGCAAGGTCGGCAACTTCGGTACGGATTGTTAAGCCTTTTGATGCTGCGAGCATTTGAGCCTTAGCGAGGCCTACTTCTGACCCGTCCACGCCAAGCACGTCCAATCCAAGGGAGGCAAGAAAGACAGCATTCCGCCCTTCACCTTCGGCTAAAAGAAAGCACTGGCCCGACAAGGAGTTTTGCGTTTTTGCACCAGGAACGAGTTCGGCTCAGTTCCGTAAGCAAATTCTTTATCGGCATATCTTTCATTCCACATAATATTTTCTCTTTGCCTTCTCCGCACCTGATTGTTCGATAGAACGAACATCAGGCTCAGGTCATCATACTCAATGTGAGTTGGAATGTATCAATTGATACGATGAGCATTTATGACCATGAATTCAGACCATGTCTTTCCCTGATCGAGAGACCTTTCGCCAATCCAGGTAAAGCAGCTTTCTGTTATGTTTGTAAAGGTGACTCGAGAAAGGGCATCCCGGGCAAATGTGTCGACGAAATTAAAGGTAATGGTCTTGTGGGTTACGCGAACGCCGCCGAGTTTTTCCGGACCTAACTCCAGCCAGAAGGAACCCATGGCGTTGAACCATCTCATTACCCATGCCTTCCTTTCGACGCTGTATGAGCGAAAGTTCATGCCATGGACAATAAGATCGCCCGTTTGATCTGTCATTCGATATTCATCAGCGATCAGGTAGCCATCCAGAATGTAGCGGCCGACCCAGGTTGCCTGGTATGGGTGCCACTTCCCATCTTCTCCCTTCACTCTTGCCTCACAACGCCATTTGCCAATGATGAAGGCGAACTGGGATAGTTCCTGCGGCGCCTTGGGATTAAGGGTTCCGTATTCTTTGTCGCGATTCATGTCTTGCGCATACTTCTGACTGAGCATCCCATTTGAGCGAGCGATCGAGACGCGTAGCTATATTTCCCAGATGGCCATCTCCCTGTCACCGCAGCCGATGATAGCGATATTGATGCGCTCACATTGTCCGGATGTATCAGAAGACGAACTTCACTGTCAACTGAATACGTCTCGAGTAATTCGCCTGGTTGCTGGCGACGATCTGTCCGAATGTCGCCTGGGTTACGTTCGTATTCGGGGCCGGCAAGAGAACATGATTGAAGGCGTTGATGAACTCCGCCCGGAACTCGATATTCTTTCCCTCCAGAATCTGCGTCTTCTTGATGACCGACAGATCGATGTTATTGATCGCATCCGTTCGGACATTGCTGAGCCGCAGAGGAAGGTACGAACGTTATTCACGGGCTGCGCGCTCGATGCCGTCACAAAGCCGGCGGTTGTATTGAACCATCGGTCGGTCGAACGCTGGTCGCCTTGTAAATCGATATCATCGAAACTCCCGTTGAAGAAGATGTTGCCGAAATTTATCGGAGCGCCGCTCTGAAATTGATAAATGCCTGAAAGTTGCCAGCCGCTGATAAATAATGATGCTGCCGAATTGAGGTCGGCCATGAAGCGGCGCCCTTTCCCGAATGGTAGTTCATAGATACCATTGACTGCCAGTCGATGCGTCCGGTCAAAGTCTGAAATTGCTTCAGTCGGGAGAGGATCGGCGGCATTGAGGAATGAAATCGCCTCCATGAATTTCGACCAGGTGTAATTCATCCCGATAGTATAGCCACGAGAGAATCTCCTGTTCACTCCCGTCTGTAAGGCGTGATACCACGAATAACCATTCTGTTCATCTGTGTTGATGTCGCCGAATTGAGGATAGGGGCGCAGCAGCTGCTGCCGCGCGATATTCGATGAACGGAAATTGGAGCCGGCGGTGGCCGGCATCTGTCCGGCAAACGGGTTGGGCACCAGTGCAGTCAGATATGAGTTGTTGGTATTGTCTCGAACCGGGCTTGTGCTCAGGTAGTTGATGGGCAAGGCGTTGATATTGCGCGTGATCTGGATATGAGTCCCACGATTGCCGACATACCCCACATCAGCCACCAGCCCTCCCGGCAGCTCGTGCTGAATGCTCAGTGCCCATCGCTGATTGTATGGCGATAAAGGTCTGGAATTGAAGAATGATATCCCCTGCCCGAGGAATGTCTGAATTCCCAGAGACGAGCCGATTGCCGCAGGCAATCCGTTCTTGTATGTCTCAAATGGATTGCTCAGCGTCTCGATGAACGTGACACCGTTATCAAGCGTGATGTTGAGTGGCACAGTGGTGCTGAATCCGATCTGATTGACATCACTGCGACGCTGGCCAAGGAACCCGAAAAAGATGCCATAGCCGCCCCTCAGGATGGTTGTGTCGGTCAGCTTGTAGGCGAATCCGAAACGTGGCATGAAATTCTTCTTCGGCGATTCGTATAAACCGCGCGGCTCGCCGTTGACGCCTGCGAACGTCAACCCGCCACGGACGAAGAACTGGTCAGGATTGACCCCATCGACAGGTCTGGCGGCCAGGTTGGCCTTTACTGCCGCTTCCATCTGCTGAGTGGCGGTAAAGTCGAATCCGCGAACGCTCTTGTTATAACGCTCGGTCAACGCGCCTTCAATCTCATACCTGAGTCCCAGATTGAGAGTCAATCGGGAGTTGAATCTCCAGTCGTCCTGAATAAAAATTCCTGTTGTCGTCGACTGCTCGGCGTAATCCGCAGGTATCGAGATCGATCCGCTGGTCGGCAACCCCAGCAGAAATGTGATAATTATTGATGTCAAAACGCGGGAAACGGCGAACATCATCCGAGATCAGTGTGTTGTAGTAGGATGGGAAACCAAGACTGGTCAGATCGAAACCGATATTGCCCGGATTCGAATCAGTCCCGCGGATGAAACGATTGTAACCGTAACGCAGGTTAAGCACCATCGACGGCGTCATTGTCCAGACATGGTCGATTGCTCCTTGCCGTGATTTGAAGAGGAAGACATTTCCCGTCGCGATATTGCGGTAGTAGTTGTTGTAATCGCTGTCACGGTTGTACCAGCTGCCGCGCCCAAAAATTCGATGGTTTTGATTGAATACATGGTCGATGCGGATCGTATTCGACAGATACTTGATGTTCTCAAGCAGATCAGGTTGCGCGAAATTTCCTGCACCATCAGCGGCGCCTGTGCTGGTCGGCAATGGCAGATACGTGTCAACGAACTTTCGGGCTACCGGGTTGATCAGGTTCGCCGGAATGATGTTGCCCTGGAACGGGTCGCGCCGGATGCGGCTGCCTTCCCTCCTGGCCGTAAACGGGTTGTAGATCTGATATGCAGCATTCGCCGCCAGGAGCTCGGAAAAATCGCCGTTGCGCATCTTTTCAGTCGGAATGTTCGCCACTCCGTTATTTCGGGGGCGAGATTCCGGAATGCTCTCGATCCCATACATAAAGAAAGTCTTGTTACGCCCGTTGTAAACTTTCGGGATCCACACCGGGCCGCCAACCGTGCCACCCCATCTGTCATAACTGAAATCAGGCCGCTCCAGATTGTTTTTATTGGCGAAGAAATCGTTGGCGAATAGTCCCGGAGCCATCTTGGTGTAGTAGGCCGTGCCGTGGAAATTGTTCGTCCCTGATTTGATGCTTATGTTGGTGACGCCGCCCTCGGTGTTGCCGAAGCTGGAATCGAAGGTCGAAGTTTGAACCTTGAACTCCTGGACCAGGTCCTGTGGCGGGACGAAAGAAGCGATTACTTCGCCGGCGTTTGCAGTCGAGGTGCTCGAAACGCCGTCGATTGTGACATCACTCCGGTTGGCGCGTGTTCCATCGATCGAATAACCGACAATGTGGGTCGGCTCGAATGGTCTGTCAAGCCGCTGATCGCGAGAGAACGTGACGCCGGCCGCCAGACCGATCAGCTTGAACGGATCGCCGTGGGGTATGGGCAGCTCCGCAACCCGTCGTGAATCTATCACCTGTCCTATTGAACCGGACGTTGTGTCCAACGCAGGGGCATCGGAACTGACGGTGACCAGGTCACTGACATCGCCGATTTCCAGCACCACATCGATCTCGATCGAGTCGTTAACACGCAACACCAACCCGTCACGAACGTACTTTTTAAAGCCTGTCTGCTCGACTGTTATCTGATATGTACCCGGGATCAGGTAAAGAGCGTTATAAACGCCGGATTCATTCGTGGTCATCGAAACCGTCGTACCCATGGCTACGTTGGTGAGCATGACCGACGCTCCGGATATTATCGACTGGTTCGAGTCTCTGACTTTGCCGGTGACTGATCCGCGCGATTCCTGCGCGAAGACCGGTTTGGTGGCAAAGAGAATCACTACTGCGAAAACAGCGATGAATATTATGCTGGCCGATTTTTTGGGTTTGTAGGTCATGATGGTCTCCTCGAATGGGTGCAAGTGTGCATCTGCTGAGGGATATCAGCAGTCTGATAAAACAAGTCGCCAGATCAAATGATTGTTTCGTGCGTTAATTGATCATCCCGCATTCTGTTATGCGGGGACGGCCGCAGATTTAGCGGCCCTCAATCTGTTAAGTTCTTCCGCGGCATTGACTGTCAGTTGCGCGCGGCAGGCTGCGGCCATGGCCATGGTCCAATGGACGATCTGCCATAACAATTCAAAAGTCCATTCATTCAGATTAGAAGTCGAGTCCAGTGCCAATGGCTGCGCCGGGCTCAGGAGCGACCGCGCCATGACAAGCGCGCCGCGAAGAAGGACATAAATCATCAACCATCGCATGACGGCTGCCAGCCTTCCATCGCCCATCTGCAAAGCGTATCGGTGAAGAACGACGCCGAAAGCTGATGCCAGTCCCAAAAGCCCCAGTCCTACCGGTTGCAGGATACGACTGAGCAGATAGGGAGACTGGCCCTGGGACAAATCTTCACGATATATCAGTAGCGTCAGGAACAGGGCAGCCACGCAAAGCATGACGGCCCAATCGCGCCGGCTGATAAAGAATCCAAGGCCGATGCGGTGAATTGCCCACCATAAGGCGAGAAGCCCTGCGAACAGGCAGAGATTGGCGGGCACAACCATCAGATTATCCACCAACCCGCGTAACGGTCCGGTCCTGTATCCCGCATCAACGAAATCCAGAAAAGGGGTGCCAGCGGACCGCTTCAACAATGAGATCGCCGCGCTGGCGGCGAGCAGCAGCCAGGCGGCACGTGCCCATGGAGCGCGACGATACTCAGCCGCTACCTCCAGGCTTAAGAGCAGGGCAATTCCATATGCCGCAAGACCGGAAAAAGTCATGACGATCGCTTCGGCAAGCCTGAAGCGTCCGTTCTGGCCGAAAGTTGATGATAGATATAGAAGCAGAAGCAGTGATACTTCACCCACCATGCCACAACCGACTACCTTTGGGGTGATGTAGGAAGCGAGCATAAAGCGGTTCACATCTGACCTCTTTCCTGAATCAGGCTTGCGAAAGTATCTCCGCACATCGCTGCTGTGATATTGGTCAGGCGATCCAGAAACGGCTCCCAATTGTCCGGCCTGACACTTTCAAGTGATTGTGCAGGCGAGTATCTGGCTGCGGCATGTAACACCTTCGCGGCAGCCTCGGCCCCGCAAATCGGCGACAAAGCCTTCTCGAGCGATTCCAGCCACAATTGGATCTGCTTCTGAGTGATTGTCTCGGCACGTACCGTCCGGAGATTCGTGAAGATCGCTCGTAGCATGGCGTGCATGCGTTTGTCTTCGATCATCGTATGGTCTCGCGCTTCCGAACTTGCTTCGTGCAGGCTCTGCGAGACATTTGCCAGTCGCTCATAAAACTCCCAGCAGGCCATGCAACCGATGAGATGCGCCTCGATGCGGGTTCGCATTTCCGGCTCCGCCAGGCCGTCCAGATAATCGTTCCATTCCTCTTCCGTGATTCCGTGTTGCATATAACCATCCCAGCAAAGCTATCGATAATACTTATTATTAATTGATACGTTGTCTCGTTATGTTCTCTGACAAAGGGCTAATGATGTTTGCCAGCTTCTTTCTGGTGTTGAAAATCCGCCATTTGATCGTTCCGAGGGGTAGAGAAAGAACCTTGGCCAGTTCCTCATAAGTCAACCCTTCGACGAACCTCAGAACAACCAGATCGCGATCCGTAGGGTCGAGCGCCTTCAGCCATTCCATCAATCGAATCTCCGGCATCGCCAAAGGTTCGATTGTCAATCCGGCAGTCTGTTCATTGGACAGGGATTCTATCTCCACAGTCTCGACGCGGGTCTGTTTTCCACGCCAGTAGCTGATCATTTCATTGCGTGCAATGGTGAATAGCCAGCCGTAGAAATTTTCAGCCTTATGCAGATCCCCGATCTGGATATAAACTTTGAGCAGTACGTTCTGGGTCAGATCCTCGGCCGTAGCCTGGTCCAATCCCCTGAGCAGGAAATAACGCCGCACGCGAAGACACGCCACCTCGAAAAGCGCGCAAAACGCCTCCTCGGTTCTGCTCACCAGGAATTGTTCGATGACTGGCCTGTTTTCCACTTTCAAATAAAGTTTGCCGAACCCAAACTTAATAAAGTTACTTTGATAAGTTGAAACGGGTGCGAATGCCCGCCTTGATAAAGACGTCCAGTTCTTCATGTTTGTTTGAACGTCAGAAAATATATTTGATGCGAGTAATACTAACTGATGATACGCGGAACTGTAATATCCATTGTCGCCGAAAAGCACAATCAATTATCCGGGCCGGGCCGAGTAGTCGCCGTGTAGAGCGGAAGCCCCGGTATTGGCGTCCTCATCTAAACAAGCCCATGAAATGGGCGGCAGATTCTCGATCACGCCTGAACTCTTACACACTTAGGCTATCGAGCACTTCGTGGAGTTGCCATTTTGGTAAGTTGAAACGGGGTTTCGCTCGAATGCCTCGCTCCACCCTGGCTTGATTCGCCTGCGTTGCAGGTCAAGAAAGAATATGTCTGAGCAACCTCAAAATTTGTCAAATCGATTTTATAGGACTCATCCGAGTAACATCAGGTAGTAATTGTTAAGGATGTAAAATTTTCAGTGACACGGATTTAGGGCACTTTCGCTGTGTTATGATGCGCGCAAGCGAGGCCTAATGACCGGCTATTGCCCGATTGGTGACTGAGATGTTGAAGCTGAAACGACCGCCAATGATGTTTGTGTTTGTGCTGGTTCTGCTGGCGCTGCTGCCGCTGCTTGCCGTGATGCAATATCGCTGGCTGGGCGAGGTCAGTCTTGGAGAGCGCGAGCGAATGAAGAGAAATCTCGAGGCAGGCGCCGATCAATTCACACGGGACTTCGATCATGAGATCAGGAATCTGTACATCGGTTTTCAGGTCGGCCCCTGGACTGCTCAGGAGCGCAGACAGGATGAGCTGATCGAAGAGTTTATTCGATGGCGGAAGAGCACGATGCACCCGGCTCTGATCGATCAGATCTATCAGACTTTCAATCTGGCTGACGGCAGTATTGGTCTGTTGCGCCTCGATCAGGTAGAAATGCGCCTGGTCGAATCTGAATGGCCTGAAAAGCTGGTGCGACTGAGGAGGGAGATGACGGAATCCCGCGAGGCCGGCAATTCAGCTGAATCGATCATCGAGGGAATTCTGAAGCATGGTCTCCCGGGCATGAATGGCAATAAATCAAGGGGAACTGTCTTACATTTCACCTCCGGACCGATCGACGAAGAGATCCCGGCTCTGGTTTTACATATCATCTCAGCGCCTGTGGGCGGCGCCGGTTTTCCAGGGCCGCCGTCCTACCGAATTATCACTCTCAATCTGAATTACATCAAAAACGAATTTTTACCCGGTCTTGCCCGGCGATATTTCAATGCCGGAGAAAACGGGGATTATCTGGTGTCCGTTATCGGTAACCGGGCTGAAGGTCAGCCGGTCTACTCATCGAATGAAGGGCGTCCTGTGGTTAAGGGAGATGTTTCGAGACCATTTTTGCGGGTTGCATTGAATGAACCCGACAAAATGCTTATTGCAGGGATGACCCAAACCGATAAGAGGCCCGATAAGAGGCCCGATAAGAGGCCGGATAAGAAGACTGATAAGAATTCAGATGGAGGCGCCCAATCAATTGAGAAAACGCGTGTCGCGATCAGTGTCACTCAAAGCGACATCAGGTTGTTGAGCGGCCAGGTTCCAAAAGGACCCGCCTATATCACCAGGTCGTTGGTCAACAATGCATCTGATGGACGATGGCGGCTGGTCATCAAGCACAGGTCGGGATCGCTGGAAGCCGCAGTGACCAGCGTGCGCCGCCGAAACATGGCGATCAGTTTCGGAATTCTTGTCCTGCTGGGCATCAGCATGGGGTTTATCCTGATGAGCACCAGAAGAGCGCAAAGACTTGCGACGCAGCAGATGGAGTTCGTCGCCGGCGTCTCGCATGAGCTGCGAACTCCGTTGGCAGTGATCTGTTCAGCGGCTGAAAATCTTGCGGATGGAGTGGTCGAAAATCCTGACCAGACCCGGCGTTACGGAGGCCTGATTCGCGACGAGGGCCGCAGATTGACCGATATGGTCGAGCAGGTGCTTGAGTTTGCGGGAGCCCAATCGGGTCGGAAGACATATCAACTGAGACCGCTTCAGGTGGCTGCGATCGTCGAGGATGCGCTCAAAGCCTGTCGCCAGAGTCTTATGAGCGGCGGTTTTGAGATCGAAAACGAGAACGCGGAAGATCTGCCGTATGTTCGCGCCGATATGCCGGCGCTCAGCCGAGCGATTCAGAACCTGGTCAACAATGCCATGAAATATTGCGGAGACAGCCGCTGGATCGGGATTAAAGTTCAAAAACAGGATCACCGGGCAGGGAAGAGATAGCGATAAGTGTTTCTGATCGTGGGATTGGCATACCGGCATCAGAGCAGGCGCAAATCTTCGATCCGTTTTACCGGGGCAAAGAGGTGGTCTCGGCGCAGATTCACGGCAACGGCCTTGGTTTGAGCCTGGTCAGGCATATCGTCGAATCGCACGGAGGCCGTGTTACAGTCGACAGCAGGATTAATGAAGGGACGACATTCACAATTTATCTGCCCATCGCCGACACTCAAACCGCGGATATCCCCGCAATAGATTCAGATCAGGCCAAAAGAACTTATGAACAAACGGATTTTGCTGGTTGAGGATGAGCCGGGGCTGGTTATGACCCTGACTGACCGGCTGGCGAACGAGGGCTACATGGTCGAGACCGCATCCGACGGGATGACGGGATTCGACCGTGCGTCCGAAGGCGGATACGATCTGATAATTCTTGATGTAATGCTTCCCTCGAAAGAACGGCTTCGATGTCTGTCGCGATCTTCGTCAGCGGCGTTGAGACCCCTGTGCCTATGCTGACGGCCAGGAGGTCAGGTCGTCGACAAGGTTGTCGGATTGAAGCTCGGAGCCGACGATTATCTGACCAAACCCTTCGAGATGATGGAATTGCTCGCCCGGCTTGAAGCGTTATCACGTCGTGCCTCTTCCACTAAACCCGGACATCCGGTCGATGTCTATCAGTTCGGGCCGATCAGGATCGATTTTCGTCGCGCCGAGATCGAAAAGTCGGATGAAAAGATCGATATGTCGGCCAAAGAGTTTCAATTGCTGCGATATTTTATCGAGCACCGCGAAGCGACCATATCCCGCGATGAACTGCTCAACGAAGTCTGGGGATACGACGCCATGCCGTCGACTCGGACCGTTGACGTTCACGTCGCCGGCCCGGCAAAAGATCGAAGCCAATCCGCGCCACCCGCAATACATCCTCACTGTTCACGGCCTGGGCTACAAATTCGTTGGTTAAGCATGGAATACTGCATGGAGTTCCGCCTTCAGGCGGGTAGTACGCCGGCTAAAGGAAAACCCGCCTGAAGGCGGAACTCCATGCTCAGGCCGCCATCGCTTCGATGGGAGCCCCTCGAATTCTGTCGCGAAAGGCTGCTATATCCTCCGATGTCCTGATCTCGCCTCTTCTTTGAGCATCCATAAAACTGTTGATTATCTCGTCAGCGAGGCTCTCATCCGGCGTCGAGTGGAGGCAGAGAGATGTTCTGCCATCGAGGCTGACGCAGGATCTAAAAAGCCCCGTTCCGTATTGCCTGATGACACAAGCCATCCAATTGGTGGGGTGAATCATACTTATTGTCCTTTCCGGTTTTCATCCATTATTTTCGTGTCCTGAAGACGTACCTCCGGTTTTACGCAGGTCGTTTTGAAACGGCGCGCGGGCGGAATGTCATCTCCATTTAATCTGTCGGTTTGAAAGTTCGCCTCTTAAAAGACGTCGCAGGAGAGTGAGAGTTTCAAAAAATTCCGGGCGGATTAATGGCGGCCTTTTTCGATCGGATGGACTGATCGCGTGCGTTCTGATCATTCCAATCCGCAGGATTTTGATTTAGCATATCGATGAAATATCACATCTGAGTCCATCTTTCGAAAGGAGAAATGTCCATGAAAGTTTATACGACACAGGAGATCAGAAACCTGGGCATTGTAGGTCACGGCGACGCGGGGAAGACCTCCCTCGTCGCCGCGATGCTATACGCGACAGGAGCTACAAATCGTCTGGGCAAAGTAGATGATGGAACCGCTCCGACAGACTATGACGAAGAAGAGATTACCCGCAAAATAAGCCTCAATATCACGCCTGCGTTTGTTGAATACAATGGGACCAAGATCAATCTGATAGACACTCCGGGATATGCCGCATTCATAGCCAATGCGAGGCCTGCGCTGAGAGTCTGTGAGACGGCGATCTTCGTGGTCGATGCGGTGAGCGGCATCGGCGTGCAGACGGAAAAGGTGAGGGGAGATGGCGGATGAGCTTGTTCGACAGCGCCCGCGCTACATCGTCGTCAACAAGCTGGACAAGGAGCGTGCGGATTTCGGCGCGACATATAATGCATTACGCGACACTTTTGGTAGAAGCTGCGTGCCGATCACGCTGCCGATCGGCTCGGAGAAGGATTTTCGCGGAGTCGTCGATGTGATTCACATGAAAGCTTATGAGTTCGATGCCAACGGCAAGGCTTCTGAAGTGCCATTGCCCGAGACAGGACGAGGCTATATCGATGAGACACACGAGCGATTGATTGAGATGGTTGCCGAAGCCGATGATACACTGATGGAGCATTTCTTCGATGCCGGCACGCTGAAGGACGAAGAGTTCATCGGGGGGCTCAAGAAAGCGATCGCGAATCGCGTGTTGACGCCTGTCTTCGCCGTCTCATCTTCAAATATGGTTGGAATTACGCCGTTGCTGGATGCGATTGTCGACTATGCCCCGAATCCGGCCGAACTGGGTGCGGTCAAAGGACATGTCAGCCCTGAACCCGGAGCGACCGAGATCGAGCGTCCGATTGACGATAATGAAGCGCCGGCGGCATATGTTTTCAGAACCATCGTCGAGAATTTCGGAAAGATAACCCTCATGAAAGTTTTCTCGGGCGTCATCAAATCAGATGCAACGCTGACTAATCTCGGCAAGGGCGTGGCCGAGCGCCTTGGCCCGATTCATGTTGTCCAGGGGAAGAATATCGAGAAGGTCGCGGAGGCACATGCCGGCGACATTATCGCCGTCAGTAAATTGAAGGATACATCGACCGGTGATACGCTCTGCGACAAAGCCTCGACCGTCTTTTTCGAGCCCGTCAAGTTCCCGGAGGCGGCTATTCATTTTGCGATCGAGCCGAAGTCGCGCGCCGATGAAGACAAGCTTTCAGGCGCGATTCATAAGATTGAAGACGAAGACCCGCAACTTCATTATTCACGCAATGATGAGACCAAGGAGTTTGAGCTTGGAGGCGCCAGTCAGCAGCATATCGAAACGGTCGTCGCCAAGCTGAAAAATCGTTATCATGTCGAGGTGACTTTGCACCAGCCCAAGGTTCCATACCGCGAAACGATCAAGGCCCGCGTCGAGGTGCAGGGACGACACAAGAAACAGACCGGCGGACGCGGCCAGTTCGGCGATTGCAAATGCATCTTCGAGCCCTTGCCGAGAGGCAGTGGGTTCGAGTTTGCCGACAAGATCTTCGGAGGTGCGATTCCCCAGCAGTGGCGTCCGGCAGTCGAAAAAGGGATCAGGGATGCCGCCGCGCGCGGGGCCATCGCGGGTTATCCTCTCGTCGATTTCAAGGTCGAACTGATCGACGGTTCCTATCACACAGTAGATTCCGACGACCTTTCGTTTCAGCTGGCCGGGCGCAAGGCGTTCAAGACGGCGATCGAAAAGGCCAATCCAGTTCTGCTCGAGCCGGTCATGCACGTCGAAGTCGTTGCGCCGCAGGAATGCGCAGGTGATATCATGGGCGACCTCAATTCACGCCGCGGACGCATCTCGGGCATGGACTCCAAGGGAGCATCCCAGATCGTCAAGGCCCAGGTGCCGATGTCCGAAATGCTGACCTACCCCCAGACGCTCAATTCGATCACCAGTGCGCGCGGTTCCTATCATATGGAATTTTCACATTATGATGAGGTCCCGACTCACATGGCTCAGAAGATCGTTCAGCAGGCTCAGGCTGAAGGCCGAATCCGAAAGGATGAAGAAGAATAAGTAGAAAGTAGAAAGTGGAAAGTAGAAAGTAATTGCCCGAGGGCCGATTAATAGTTTCCATCGCCAGTTTCAAGTCCGTGGTTTTTCGCGGATTCGCTCTAAATCACTTTAGCAACTTTGCCAACTGGTAACTTTGCACCTCCAAATCGGCCCCCGGGCAATTACTTTCTACTTTCTACTTTCTACTTTTTACTTTCTATTCACCTGATATAATCCTCACGTATGATTCGTTTTGAAGATGTAGAAAGGAAAGTCGAGCGTTACCATCCGGACGCTGATATCGAACTGCTGCGTCGCGCCTATATTTTTTCAGCGATGAAGCATAAAGATCAGGTGCGTGCGTCGGGAGAGCCTTATCTGATTCACCCGCTGTCGGTTGCCGAGATTCTTGCCGATATGAAGCTGGATGTCGAGACAGTCAGCAGCGGCCTGTTGCATGACGTTATCGAAGATACGCTGGTGGCGCCAGAAGAGATCAGTGAAATGTTCGGGGCCGATGTGGCTCATATTGTCGACGGTGTGACCAAGATCAGCAATCTCGGCAAGAAGATGTCGAAGGCCGAGGTGCAGGCTGAGAATCTGCGCAAGATGGTGCTCGCCATGGTCGACGATATCCGCGTGGTGCTGGTCAAACTGGCGGACCGGCTCCACAACATGCGGACACTCGAATATCTGAACCCGGAAAAGCGGCGTCGGATAGCGCAAGAGACGCTGGACGTTTACGCGCCGATAGCGCACAGGCTGGGTATGAGCAAAGTCCGCTCGGAGCTCGAGGAGCTCGCCTTTCAGTATCTTGACCCGGACGCTTTCAAACGACTCAAGGAAGAGGTTGAGAAGCGGCGCATCTCGGAAGAAGCATTTCTCGAAGAGGTCAAAACCCGGATCGCAGAGAAACTTACCGAGGAAGGCGTTCCATTTGTCAGAATCGAAGGACGGATTAAACGCCTCTACAGCATCTACCTGAAACTCAAGCGGCAGAAATCCCATCTCGATCAGGTCTACGATCTTGCCGCGGTCAGGATCATCACGCGGGACGAGAAGGACTGTTATTACGCGCTCGGTGTCATGCACAAACACTGGAAGCCGTTCAATCACCGGATCAAGGATTTCATCGCGACGCCGCGCGATAACGGGTATCAGTCGATTCATACTTCGGTCATCGGAGAGGAGGGCCATCATTTTGAGGTCCAGATTCGGACCGAAGAGATGCACCACATCGCCGAGGAAGGAATCGCCGCTCACTGGAAGTACAAGGAGGGCAAGGGATCCGACACCAGCGAGGATGAGACCATGAAGTGGCTGCGACGGATGGTCGAATCGCAGCAGGATGTCTCGAATGCCGAGGAGTTCGTCGAGACATTCAAGCTTGACCTTTATCCTTCAGACGTCTACGCCTTCACGCCCAAGGGCAATGTCATCAGGCTGCCGCGCAGCGCGACTCCGATCGATTTCGCCTATGAGATCCACACCGAAATCGGCGATCAGTGTACGGGCGCTAAAGTCAACAATCGTATCGTTCCTTTGCGGTATATGATTCAGAACGGCGATGTCGTCGAGATCATGACGACTCCGGGGCATAAACCCAGCCGTGACTGGTTGAACTTCGTCGTGACAGCGAAAGCCCGCAACAAGATCCGTCATTGGGTCGCCGAGCGTCAGCGCGCTGAATCGATCGACCTCGGCCGCAAAGTTTTCGACAAGGAAGCCGCGCGCATGCGGTTGAAACCGAAGCATGTGCTCGACGATCAGATCCTTTCAAAGTTTCTGGTCGATAACGGCTACTCCAAACTTGACGACATGTTTGCGGCGATCGGTTATGGGAAACTGACTGCGCGCACGGTTCTCTCTCGATTCATCTCTGAAGAGCAGATGAACGAGATCGATCATGCGAAAAGCTCACGGCTGCAGGAGGTCACCAAGGCCGTCAAACGGGCGCTCAAACTCGGCGACGACCGCATCACGATCAAGGGCGTCGACAACGTTCTGGTCTATCGCGCTCCCTGCTGCAACCCGATTCGCGGCGAAGAGATAATCGGGTACATCACGCGCGGCAAAGGCGTCGGTGTTCATGCCACTCGATGCAAAAATGTCGGCAATCTGCTCATCAACAAGGAACGCATGATCGATGTGGCCTGGGAAGGGCAACCCTCCGATCAGCCTTATGCCGTTCGACTCTCCGTCCTGACCGAAGATCGACAGGGGCAACTGGCCGCCCTGACCAATGCCATTGCGAACATCAAAACCAATATCCGGGACGCCAGAACCGATGACAATACCTATACCGATGGCGTTCGCCGGATCGATCTCACCGTCGATATCACGGATGTTCGACACCTTGACAAGGTGTCGAGCGCTCTCAAAGGCGTTGATGGAGTGCTTGAAGTCGAACGCCAGGCCGCCGTCCCGCAATACACTTGAGAATTTTGGACTGCCTCAGAGGAAGTAGAAAGTAAAAAGTAGAAAGTATAAAGACGGAACTCGACTTTCTACTTTCTACTTTCTACTTTTTACTTTCTACTCATTATTAAGGAGTTTCGTATGTTTTTCCGATCTTCCCGCACATTACTCATCTTGATATTGTCGGTTGGCTTGCTGGCGGCAGGGTCGAATCTATTGGCTCAAGAGACTGCGAGAAAAGGATCCGGCAAGAATAATGAACTTGTGCAGGCACCGATCAGGATACGGCGTGATGCAAGAAGAAACGTCAACTCGCCGGGTAAAGAGAGGCGCGGGAAGTCTCCTGTGGTCGTTGAGAGCCCGGGTGAGTCGCGTCCTGTGGTGGGGAATGCGGCAAATCAATATTCAGCAGGGACGATGATTGACAGGGCACGGGCGCGTTATGACAAGCCCCGTGAAGCGATGGAATTCTTCAGGATGAAGCGGTTGCCCGAGGGTTTAAAAGACATTCCAATCGAAAGATATCTCGAAGCCGGCGAGCGGATGAAGCGGATGACAAGGTATTCATCCCTGCTGGATCGAAAGATGACGGATGAAGAGGTTTCCAGTCTGACAAACACGCCGGTAGGTATCGCCGCTCAGACGGGCGTCTGGCAATCGCTTGGGCCGGGAAACATCGGCGGTCGAACACGCGCGCTGCTGATCAACCCGCAAAATCCCGATGTCTTATACGCCGCCGGAGTCTCGGGCGGCGTCTGGAAAACTGTCAATGGAGGCGCTTCGTGGAGTCCGATCGCTGATCTGATCGGAAATATCACTGTCAGTGCATTGGCCATGGAGCCCGGCAATCCCGAGACAATCTATATCGGTACTGGAGAGGGCGTAGCCGTTTTTTCACGAGACACACAGGGGGATTTTCGCGGCGCCGGCATTCTGAAATCGACCGATGGCGGCAATTCGTGGACCCGGCTTGAATCGACGACCGGCGAGGATTTCTATTTCGTCAACGATCTGGTGATCAGCCCGAACGACAAAAATCGTCTTTATGCGGCGACCAGGTCCGGAGTCTGGAGGTCTGTTGATGCTGGTGTGAGCTGGGTGCAGGTCTTGAATCCGAAAAACGATTTCAATGAAACTGTGCTTGGGGGCTGCCTCGATCTGGCGATCAGGACCGATCAACAGACCGATTACATTATTGCATCATGCGGCACGTTCGAGAATGCAACTCTTTATCGAAACACCGATGCGGGCGGTACGGGGGGCTGGTCGCCGGTGCTGGCAGAAGATGGAATGGGGCGTACGGCTCTTGCCATCTCGCCATCGAATCAGAATGTAGTCTATGCCCTGGCTTCGAGCGTCGAATTCGGGCCTTATGAACTTGCATTGTATGCCGTCTTTCGCTCGGACAGCGGGGGAGCCTCTGGAACCTGGACGCCCGTGCTGCGCAACACCAGTTCAATCAAGTTCAACACTTCGATTCTGTCGATCCCTCAACTGGCTGTTGGGAGCGATTGCGGATTCACCGAGTTCGACGATTTCTTCGGCCAGGGCTGGTACGACCTGGTGATCGCTGTTGATCCGCTGGATTCAAATCGAGTCTGGGCCGGTGGGATAGATATCTTCCGGTCGGATGATGGGGGAGTCAACTGGGGAGTGGCGGGTCCGGCCTACGCCAATACAAATTTCGAACTCGGTCCGATTCACCCCGACCAGCACGTCATCGTCTTTCATCCGCAGTATGACGGAGCGACCAACCAGACCATGTATGTCGGCAACGACGGAGGGCTGTATCGCACGGATAATGCGCGCGGCGCGGTCGCTCAGGGGATCGGTTCGATCTGCAATCAGATCAATGTCGGCGTCAAATGGAAGAGCATAAATAACAATTACGGTGTAACACAGTTCTATCATGGTGTCGCAATGCCGGACGGAAAGAGCTTCTTCGGCGGTACACAGGACAATGGCACGGTTCTGGGAACCGATTCCGGAGGGATCGACGGTTGGAAGGAGATCAATGGTGGTGATGGCGGTTACGTGGCCGTCGATCCGACTGATCCGATGACGCTTTTCGCATCATTTACCGGCATCTCGTTCCGCAAGAGCACCGATGGCGGGCTATCGTTCGGTAATGCTACTTCCGGCATCGGCTCGGAAGACAGCGGATTCTTCATCACCCCATACGTTATGGACCCGAGCGAACCTCAAAGGTTATGGACTGGCGGAGATTATATCTGGAGAACGACTAACGGAGCCGCGCGCTGGGAAAGGGCCAGCGCACTGACAGCCGGTTCAACAAAGGTCGGTGCGATCGGTGTCGCCCCGACAGATGCCAACAAAGTACTGGTCGGTATGGGGGACGGTTTTATTCTGCGAAATGAAGCAGCGCTCGAGTCTGGATCGAGCACAACATGGGTGTTCAGCCGTCCGAGGGATGGTTATGTCTCTTCAATCGCATTCGATCCGAATAATAAGGATATCGCGTATGCCACCTTTTCGACTTTTGGCGGCAGTCACGTCTGGCGATCGATCGACGGAGGAGTGCTCTGGACCAGCATCGACGGTCAGGGCAACAGCGGAATCCCCGATGTTCCAGTCCATGCGATAGCTATTGATCCTTCAAACACTGCTCGCCTCTACGTTGGGACAGATGTCGGCGTCTTCGTCTCGAACGACGGCGGAGCCAGTTGGGCGGTCGAGAACACAGGGTTCGCCAATGTGATCACCGAAACGCTTCAATTGAGGGTGATTGATGGCGTGACGATGCTTTACGCCTTCACCCACGGTCGAGGCGCGTGGCGGGTTCCGATCAATAATTCCGGCTGCAATTTCAGGCTCTCTCCGTCAACGCGCGAGGTTAAAGCCGGCAGTTCCTCGGGGACTGTCAGTGTGTCGGCATCGCCCGCCGGCTGCAACTGGTCGGTCACTTCCAATGCCTCGTGGTTGAGCGTCAACGGAGGCGGCAGCAGCGACGGGCAGGTGAATTTCTCAGTCGAGGAGAATACAGGGTTTAATTCGAGAACCGGGACAGCGACCATCGCCGGGCGATCGTTCACCGTCATTCAACAGGGGCGCGAGGACGGTGATGTGCCAATCATCGCAATTACATCGCCGGCAGGTACAGTGACCGGGAATACGACCGGCGTGATCTCGCTGGCCGGCACGGCCCGGGACAATCGTGGCGTCACGGTTGTGCGCTGGCGAAATGATCGCGGCCTGAGCGGGGTCGCTCAATATGATTCAGCTGCCAATACCTGGTCAGTTGATGGAGTCCCACTGGCTGTCGGGCTAAACAACATTACAGTCAGTGCCGAAGACGAATCGGGCAATATCGGGCGAGCAACAATCGAGGTTAGTTCAGTCCCTCATTCGATTCTGGTGACTGTTGCCGGAACAGGAAATAACGGAAATTCAGGTGACGGAGGTCATGCTGCGCGGGCCGATTTGTCACGACCGATACGCATTGATATCGACAAAGCAGGAAACCTTTACCTGACCGATTCTGATAACAATACCGTTCGCAAAGTCTCGTCAAACGGGATAATTTCAACTATCGCCGGGATCGGATCGGAAGGCTTCACAGGCGACGGCGGACCCGCTACTCAGGCCCAGCTCAATTTTCCGATCGGCGTGGCGGTCGACGGCTCGGGCAACATCTACATTTGCGATAATTTAAACAGCGCAATCCGCAAGGTGACGGCCTCGACCGGGATAATCAGCACTCTGGCCGGCAATGGGTCCGACGGATATGGCGGCGACGGCGGACCGGCCGCCGGAGCGATACTTAACAACCCACAGAATGTGGCTCTCGATGCAGCGGGCAATGTCTATATCTCGGACTTCGGCAACAACCGCATTCGAAAGATCAGCGCTGCTGATGGAATGATTACGACTGTTGCCGGTACAGGGACGCAAGGATTTTCAGGTGACGGCGGACAGGCCACTGCAGCTCAAATCAACTTTCCGAACAATGTCTGGGTCGACAATGCAGGGAACTTGATTATCTCGGATGCTGGCAACAATCGGATTCGCAAGGTCAATGCATCGGATGGCGTGATCTCGACAATTGCAGGCAATGGAGCGAGAGGTTTTGCGGGAGACGGCGGTCCGGCACTTGATGCTCAGCTTTTCGGACCCGCCTGCGCAATCACTGATCAGGCGGGTAATCTCTATTTCTCCGATCGATCGAATCATCGTGTGCGAAAGGTGGCGGTTGATACCGGAATTATCACGACCATCGCCGGACAGGGCAGCGCCGGCTTTTCCGGCGACGGCCTGGCCGCCACAGCGTCAGCCCTGAATTCTCCGACCGGGCTGGCCTTCGATCCGCTCGGCAGGCTTCATATTGCTGACAGGCAGAACCGGCGAGTTCGCCGTCTGGTAAATGCAGATTCAAATGATCTTGTCCCGCCGGTTATAGCTATCACTCAACCGGTTACGACCCCGACATTTATGACCGGCGAAAGCGGATTCATGCTCGCCGGGACCGCGTCTGACAACATCGGGTTGTCACAGATCTTCTGGAGCAACGACCGCGGAGCGAGCGGTCAGGCGTCAGGACTCGAGGAATGGGCCGTCGTGCGTGTTCCGTTGCTGCAGGGCGAAAACAGAATTTCCGTCACGGCATGGGACGTCAACGGCAATGCCAAAAGCGCAACGCTGACGGTCACATTCTCACCGCCGCAGATCATCACCACCTTTGCCGGGCTGGGACCTGAAGGCAACACCGGAGACCCCGGGGCGGCGATCGCAGCGCGGCTCTCATTCCCCTCTGGCATCGCATTTGACGCTCAAGGAAATCTATACATCGCCGAAGCTGGTAATCATCGTGTGCGAAAAGTCACTCCCGGAGGCTTGATCGAAGCTTTCGCCGGCAACGGTATGCTCGGGGCATCAGGCGACGGCGGCCCGGCGATCGATGCGCGTCTGAACGAACCGACCAGCGTGGCAGTCGATCAGACCGGCAATGTCTATATCGCCGATAACGGCAATAACCGCATTCGTCGGATCTCGCCGGATGGCACGATAACAACTTTTGCCGGCACTGGAATTGACGGATTTTCGGGTGACGGCGGTCAGGCCTCACAGGCTCGCCTCAACCTGCCGATCGGAGTCGCCGTCGATCAGGCCGGAAACCTTCTGATCGCTGATGCCGGCAATCTGCGCATCAGAAAGGTGAACACTTCGACGGGAATCATCACGACGATCGCCGGTGACGGCCGAGTTGGTTTTGGCGGAGACGGCGGTCCTGCAATCCAGGCGCAGTTCCGTTTTCCGTTCGGCATCACGGTCGACCAAACCGGAGTCATCTATCTGCTGGATGCCGCTGATCATCGTGTTCGACGCATTTCGCCCGATGGGATTATTTCGACGTACGTCGGAACTGGCGATCCGGACTTTGGCGGCGATGGAGGGCCGGCAAAACAGGCCCAGATCAACTTCGCTTCGTATATCAAGACCGATTCCGACGGCAATCTTTATATCGCCGATTATGCAAATAACAGGATTCGCAGGGTGGCGCTTGCGACTGGAATCATATCGACCGTTGCGGGAACGGGCGTCGGAGCCTTTGGCGGCGACGGCTCATCTCCGCTTCTGGCCGATTTGAATCTGCCCAATGATATCGCTTTCGACGCTCAGGGCAACCTGTACATTGCCGATTATCGAAATCATCGCGTCAGGAAGGTGATCACCGCCGGCGCCTTTTTCGCAGTGACAGGGGTCTCAGCGGCCAGTTACAAGTCCGGCGCCCTGGCCAGTGAATCGATCGTCGCCGCTTTCGGATCGAATCTTGCGACCTCGATTCAAAGTGCCGATCAGATTCCGTTGCCGGTCGATCTGGTGGGAACAACCGTTAAAGTCCGCGATAATGAGGGAATCGAAAGGCTTTCACCTCTCTTTTTCGTTGCGCCGGGCCAGATCAATTTTCAGATTCCGCCCAGCACTGCCAATGGTATGGCGACAATAACGGTTTCAGGCGGTAACGGAACTCTCTCCAACGGCACAGCCAGGATCGCATACTCCGCTCCGGGCATCTTCTCCGCCAATGCTGACGGGCAGGGCATCGCCGCGGGGGTCATCCTGCGGATCAAAGCCGATGGATCGCAGGTCTTTGAATCCATTGCCCGGTTCGAAGCGGCCTCAAACCGGTTTGTCGGCCAGACAGTCGATCTGGGCCCCGAGGGCGACCAGGTCTTTCTGATACTCTTCGGCACAGGGGCCAGATTCAGAAGCTCGCTCATGGCAGCCTCGGCCACGATTGGCGGTCAGCCGGCCGAACTGCTTTTCGTCGGCGCCCAGGGAGCATTCGTCGGTCTCGATCAGATCAACCTCCGACTTGATCGCAGTCTCATCGGCCGCGGAGAGGTCGAGGTCAGACTTTCCATCGATGGCGCCGAATCGAATCCAGTCACATTGCTGATTAAGTGACAGGTAAAAAGGGATTGTGGAGTGCGGCGGCCCGGCGCCGCTTTGGTATTGATTTCAGTGATTGCGAAAAAGAAAACCAAAGCGGCGCCGGGCCGCCGCACTCCATATTTGCTTTTTTGGGTATTTTCCTTCCCGTCTTCAACTCCCGGCTATTTTCCTGTAAAATACGCGATCAATTTCACAAATCCAGAAGGATAATCAAAGACAGGACAAAATAATATTCATGGAAAGCATTCATACCGACCACGCGCCTGAGGCTATCGGCCCGTATTCCCAGGCGATCAAGGCCAATGGAATGGTATTCGCTTCCGGGCAGATTCCTCTCGATCCTGCCACGATGCAGGTTGTTGCGGGAGACATCCGGGCTCAGACGGAGCGTGTTCTGAAAAATATGAAAGCAGTGCTTGAAGCCGCCGGGAGTTCGATCGAAAAAACAGTTAAGACTACGGTCTACCTGGCGGATATGAACGAATTCACAGCGATGAACGAGGTTTACGCCGAATTTTTCGGCACTGCGCGACCGGCCAGAGCAACCGTGCAGGTATCGCGCCTGCCACGGGATGTGAAGGTCGAGATCGATGTCATAGCACTGGCGTGATTGACGCAGTAGATCTTCAAATAAAGATTCAAATGATGAAAAGGAGCAAATTCACTGTGCGAAAATACTTGTTGCCCGCATTTTTAATGATGCTTGTGCTTGCTGTTTCCGCTTGTAACGGCGGAGGACTGACCGGATCTTCCGACGGCGGCGACGATGTGGCGGCGCTGGTCAATGGCACGAAACTGATGGTCAAGGATGTCGACCGTGTCATCACACAGCAGTTTCGAGGTCAGGAAAATCAGCTCTCCCAGCTTGCCCTTGCTGCCTACCGCCTGCAGGCTCTCGAAAATCTGGTCAATCAGGAAGTGCTCTTCCAGCGCGCTCAGAAAGAGAACATCATCCCGACCGATGATGAGATCAAGCAGTACCTTCAGCGATATAAGCAGGAGAACGGATACACTGAAGAAGCTTTCGCTAACGAACTTAAACAGACCAATCAGACCGAGGACCAGTTCCGCGAGTTCGTCAAGAAACAGCTTGCCATTCAGAAGCTGATTGAAAAGTCCGAATCACAGCTCAAGGTTCAGGATCGTGAAGTGGCCGATGTTTACAATGCCAATCCGAAGCAGTTTTCGATTCAGCCCGGTGTGCAGCTTTCCGATATCATCATCGACCCGACGGATAACGGGATGAAATTCGATGTGCAGGGTGATACGGCCGCCGAACAGCGCATTCGCGAGATTCAGACACGGCTGCGCAATGGATCGGATTTTGCGACCATCGCGCGCCAGTTGTCTGAGCATCAGACGGCATTGCAAAGTGGAGATCTTGGATTTCTCGCACAGAGCCAGTTTCCCAACCTGCCGCAGATGATGGGATTGCCTGCGTCGCTCGGCGAACGATTCATGGCCATGAAGGAAGGCGATATTACTGAACCGGTCAAGGACTCAGCCGGTCGCTGGCATATCTTCAAACTGACTGGCAAGCAGACCGAAACCCGTGATCGGACGCTCGATGACCCGACTGTCCGTCGCGAGATTTCAGATGCGATCCTGAATCAGCGTAAACAGATAGTCGGCGCAGCGCTGCAGGCTCGCTCACGAGATGAAGCGAAGATCGAAAACCTGCTCGCTCAGCGAACGATCGAGAACCCGAACAGTTTCGGCGTCCTTCGACCGGTACCGTCGGCGACGGCCGCAGCTTCTCCGAATGCTTCGCCCGCGGCCTCTGCTTCACCCGCCGGTGCGAAATAATATTAACTCTGACCCGGCGCCCTGGCGATTTATAAGTACACATGCTTTTTCGACTTGCAGATGTTCATAAAGCCTACGGCGCTCAAGATGTACTGCGCGGTGTAACGCTGCAGCTCAATCCAGGTGAGCACGTTGGCCTTGTCGGTCGCAACGGCGCGGGAAAGACGACGATCCTTCGCTTGATCGCCGGAACAGAGACGGCCGACAAGGGAGAAGTCGATCGCCTGCGTGGATTGCGTGTTGGAGTGCTTGCACAGCACGTCGATTTCAGCGGGGCCGAGACGCTGCTTGATGCCGTTTTGCATGTCTTCGAGCGGCTTCTGGAACTCGAATCAAGGATGCGTGATCTCGAGCATGCCATGATTGAAAGCTCCGGCGATGAGCTTGACCGTGTCATGCACGACTATAGCGAGGCCCAGCACGCCTATGAACATGAAGGCGGGTTCAGCTATCATGCGCGAGCCGAGAGCGTACTGCTCGGACTTGGGTTCTCGAGGGAGGATTTCACGAAACGGGCTGAAAGCCTCTCTGGCGGCGAGAAGAACCGTTTGGGGCTTGCACGCCTGCTTTTGCTCGAACCGGATATCCTGCTGCTCGACGAGCCTACCAATCACCTGGACGTCGATGCAGTCGAATGGCTCGAAGAATATCTCGCGGCTTATAAATCGGCCTATCTGATCATCTCTCACGACAGGTTTTTTCTCGATCACACGGTCAACCGCGTGCTCGACCTCGAATTCGGGAAGATCGAAAGCTACAAGGGCAATTACAGCGACTACCAGATTGAAAAAGAAGAACGTCGCGAGATGCGGCAGCGCGCTTATGAACAGCAGCAGGAGATGATTGCCCGCACCGAGGATTTCATCCGCAGGAACCTTGCCGGGCAGAAGACCAAACAGGCCAAATCACGTCGAAACTTTCTGGGGAGGCTCGAGAGGCTTGAGAACCTGTCCGAGGTTGATACGACCAATTTCAAGCTCAGGCCGACGACCCGAACAGGAGATCAGGTGCTCGTGATCGAAGACCTGGCCATTGGGTTCCCGGGCAAGCGACTGGCCAGCGGTATCAACCTGCTTCTGCGGCGAGGAGAACGGCTCGGCATCATCGGTGGAAATGGTACAGGCAAGACGACTCTGCTCAGAACGATTCTGGGCGAACATCAACCGCTCGATGGAGAGATCCGATGGGGCGCCGGAGTTAATATCGGATATTACGATCAACGGCTGCTCAGCGTCGATGATCGAAACATCGTCATCGATGAACTGCGCACCGTAGCTGCGTCATCGGTAACGGACGGTGAACTGCGCGGGTTTCTTGGGCGCTTCCTCTTCTCCGGTGACGATGTCTTCAAACCGGTTTCAGCCCTCTCGGGAGGCGAGAAGGGAAGGCTCGCACTGGCCAAACTGATCTATTCACGCGTCAATGTTCTGATTCTGGACGAGCCGACCAACCATCTGGATATCGATTCACGAGAGGCGCTCGAGGACGGTCTCAATGCTTTCGGCGGGACGATAATTACCGTTTCTCACGACCGTTATTTTCTTGATCGCATCGCCACTCAGATCCTGCATTTCGGTGATCAATCGGTCGAGTTCTTTGACGGAGGATACACTGAATATCACGATGATCAACTGCGACTGAAACAGGCGCGCCAGGCCGATGAGGCCGTGGCTCAAAAAGTCGAGCGGGCCACACGTAAGGCTCAGTCAGTGAAATCGAATCCGGCGAAGAAATCGAAGCAGAAGTCGCCCACCGCATCCGAGATCGAAGCCGCCATAGCAGAAGCCGAGGCCGAGCAGCACCGGCTCGCCGAATTGCTCTCGACCGATGAGGTCGCTCGTGATAAAGAGCAGCTCTTCGCACTCACCGAGCAGTACCAGTCGATCGACGAAAAGCTGCAGGATCTTTACGCCCAGTGGGAGGTTGCTCTTCATGAAGAGGGCCGTTCGCTGGCTAAAGGGTCGTGACGCCTTATCCATATGAAGACCATTGCCGCGCGCATGCTTGATCAGCTCAGGATCAGTTATGAACTGCGCGCCTATGATGTGAACGAGGATGAACTCGATGCGATCACCGTCGCACATAAGGTCGGCATGCCGCCTGAGGCGACATTCAAGACGCTCGTTGCTCGAGGCGACAAGTCCGGCGTCGTTATGACCTGCATTCCAGGCGATCAGGAACTCGATCTGAAGAAACTGGCTGCCGTTACGAGTAACAAAAAGATAGACCTCGTCGCGGTCAGGGAGATTCAGGGACTGACCGGATACATTCGCGGCGGAGTTTCACCCCTCGGCTCAAAGAAGAAGTACCCGCTTTACATCGACGAAACAGTGGTTCTGCACGACAAGCTCAGCGTCAGCGCCGGCCAGCGCGGACTGCAGATGATTCTCTCTCCGCAGGATCTGATCGACGCTACACAGGCTACTCTGGCAGACCTGACAAAATAACAGGTTCTTAACATCAATCCGCCATGAACAATTCTTATGATCTGATCCCACCATCAAGTTCCACATTATTGTTTTTCGGAATACTGGTCCTACTCCTGACAACAATACCTGTCTTCTTCGCCTGGGCGGCCTTCAAAAGCCTGAATACATCGGTCAAACTGGAAAATAATCATCTCATTCTCGATACCGCGTTGTATGGAAGAGCGCTCCCGATATCGGAGATAAGGGTCCAGGAAATCAAAATTATTGAAATAAATAAAGGTTCCTCATTCGAGCCGAAATGGAGAACGAACGGATTCGGCCTTCCGGGATTACAGTTGGGATGGTTTCGGTTACAAAATGGAGAGAAGGCTTTACTGGCCCTGACAAATCGAAAGAGAGTGGTCTATATTCCGACAAAGAATGAATATTCGCTTATTATCAGTGTCCAGAGCCCTGAACATCTTATCGCTAGTTTAAAATCACAGTGAAACATGAGCTTTGCATTACACAAACAGTTGGCTCAAACGCTCCCTGATATTCCCCGGTGGGTTGAGACTCGATCGATGCTTCTCTCCGGACGAGCACAATTATTCGGTTTGAACGAAGATGATGATCGCTCTTATGTCGTTCGAAGCACCGAATCCGGGCTGGCATCAGTCGTCGGCGTCCCTGAAAAAAGCGTGATCAAAGACGCCCTTGGATTGGACAAAGAGATTGAAGCAGTCCTCGCATCCGTCGAAAGCCTCGATCACGTTTCCGAAGCCTTGCCGGACTGGACTGCCTGCCCTGCGAGCTTGCATCTGCCCGGCCAGGATGCGGTTTCACTGGCCAACACGTCAAAAATCGTCAGGCTGCTGTCAAAGGACGAGCTGGAAGCTGTCAGGATACTCCCTCACGATCTGAGGGACGAATTGACCGCAGCTTCACGATACTCACCACTGGCTGGCGTCATAGTCGATGGGACCCCGGTATCATTCTGTTATGCGGCAGCGCAGACTGAAACCCTGTGGGATATCTCGATCGATACACTTCAAGAATACAGAAATCAGGGATACGGCGCAGCTGCCGTGACCTTTCTGATCGATCACATGAAAAAACTCGGCAAAAAACCCGTCTGGGGCGCTGAGGACTCAAATATCCCTTCTTTGAGGCTGGCCGCCAGACTCGGTTTTGTGATTGTTGACAAGCTGTTGGTATTTAAACGACTTGGCGTTTAATACTCTGCAAACTAAATTTTCGGGTATTTAAATTCGGAAGAAATTAATCGCAAAGACCGCAAAGGGGCAAAGAATTAATCGCAGAGGCCGCAAAGGAGCAAAGATTTTTTGGTGATATGAATATTCGGATTATTGCCCATTGGATATAATTCGAACACTGATCTTCCCTGTATATCTTTGCCCCTTTGCGGCCTTTGCGATTAAATTCTTTGCGCATCTTCGCGGCCTTTGCGATTAACTTTTTCCCAGTCTTGAATACAAGAAAATTTAGTTTGCAGAGTATTTAACTTCTTTAAAGCTTCGAAATCTCTTCAAAATACTTGACGAACATCTTGATTCCGCCTGAGGTCTGTCTCCAGTCGTAATTTTCGTTCTTGGCGTGGTAGCCGTGTTCAGGCAGGCTGAGTCCGAGGAAATTGATCGGGGCCTTGAGGTGCTTCTGCAACGTGACGACGGCGCCGATCGAGCCACCCTCGCGGGTGAAAGCCGGGTCCTTGCCGAACGCGAACTTCATGGCGACTCTAGCCGCGTCGGCGTATGGTCCGGTGAAATCGCCGCTGAACGGTTCGAGCGTCTGAATCGCTTCGACCTTGACGTCTGGATTGATCTTTTTGACGAAGTCCTTGACGAGGCGCGAGATCTTGTCCGCATCCTGATTGGGGACAAGGCGGGTGCTGATCTTGGCTTCGGCATGATAGGGCACGATCGTCTTGACGCCGGGGCCGCTGTAACCGCCGGTAATGCCGTGCAGTTCAAACGTCGGAGCGGCCATGAAAGCTCTCAGTACGTCCGCCTCATTCTTAAGATTGGGCCTGATAGATTTCAGTTCGTGGGCTTTTTGATAGCCTTTGGTGGTGAAGCCTGAGTTGACGAAGCTGGCCAGCTCGGCTTTTGTCGCATCGAGAACATCGTCGTAAAAACCGGGGATCCTGACCTTGCCCGTCTTCGCGTCATAACACTGGCTGATGACCTGGGCCATTTCACCGATCGGGTTGCGAGCAACTCCGCCGACAAGGCCTGAATGAACATCCTTGGCGTGCGTCTGGAGGCTGAAGATGAAGGCCTGAAGTCCTCTCAGGCCATAGGGAACCGCAGGCTGGGTGCGTGATATCCAGATCGTGTCGGAGACCAGGAACGAATCGGATTTGAGTTCCTTCCTGTTCTTCCTGACGAAGTAATCGAAATTTGGTGAACCGATCTCTTCTTCGAGCTCCCAGATGAATTTGAAATTGAGCGGGATTTGATGATCGAGAGCATAGCGAACGGCCATGAGCGCTGTCAGCGCAGGGCCTTTATCGTCGGTTGTTCCGCGACCTTCATACCGGTCGCCGGTCTTGAAAAACTTGAATGGAGCCTTGTTCCACTCCGACGGGTCCGCCGGCTGGACGTCAAGGTGATTGTAAATAGTGACGGTCGGATTGTCTTTTCCGGTGACGATCGACCCGAAGACAACCGGATTGCCGGGAGTCTTGATTGGAGCAGCTGCGGCTCCAAGATCGCGCAGGTACTGCGACGCAACCTCTGCACATTTCATGATATCCGGCTGGTGTTCGGGATCGCTGCTGACACTTGGGATCTCGACCATCTCGGCCAGTTTATTTTCAAATTCCTTTCTCGAATTGCGAATGTATGAATCAAGATTTTTATAAAGTCCGTTATCACGCATGATATCCTCCAACGATGTCGGTTATTCGAAAAATTTGATGTTGTCCAGTTCAATCCAGACGTATGATCCGGCCGGTCGCGCAGCTTCAAAGCTGAGCATTAATAGATCATCGCCCGTCCAGGCAAGAGTTCCGGCATCACGGCTTCGCTTGAGAGACGAGAAGTCGATTCTGACGGTCCTCCATTGGGGAGCGGCCTGAAACGTTGCATTAAAGTAATTGGAATCCCTGATGCTGTATGTCGGAATGATGAGGGAATAATCGCCAGAGCCTCTGACATCGAATTGAATGCCGCGGAACTGCCGGACATCGACGGGTTCGATTGCTCCGCGACTGAGCGGAACGTTGAGCCGTACAAAAGGTGATTCGGTCTCGCTCATCCGTCCTGCGACCGAGAGCGCATGGTTGTTCACTTCCCGATCGACTCTGCCGAAGAGCATTGCGGAATGATCGTGACCGGCGTCAGTCGAATTCACCCACAGAGTATCAAGTCTGCTGCGGCCGTCGGCGCTCTCGAAATCGTCGATCAGTTCTCCGGTTTTAATGGCCGGGATGCCGGTCAACCCGGATGTGGCAATCGATGCGGCAAGCTTTTCGCGGTTTAGCTCGCGACCTCCCAGAAAAACCCTTTTGATATTCTCGATCGCTGCAATATCCAGATGAGGGGCGCCATCGATCAATACCAGGTCGGCGAGTTTGCCGGGAGAGATGGCGCCTCGCTGATCATCAACCTTTAACGCACGCGCTGCATTGCCGGTTGCCGCGGTCAGGGCCTGCAGAGGCGTGAGTCCGCCTGCGACAAGAAGTTGCAGTTCGCGCAGCGTCGCCCATCCATGATATGTGCCTGAAACACCGGCGTCTGTTCCTCCGGCGAAAGTCACTCCGCCTTTAACCAGGATGGCGGTGTTTTTCTGCAAATGACGCCAGCGGAGCTGGCGCGCCGCCGCCGCGCTGCCCGATCGCGTCGAGGTCGTTGAGTTTCCAGCCTGCGTCAGTTCCGGTCGTATCTTTTGCCTGACCGAAGGTTCGAGGACGTCAGCCAGCAGAGAAGTCAGTATGTCGCGTCCTCTCGGTTCGTAAACCGCCAATGTAGGCGCATATGTCGTGCCTTTCGTTTTCATCAACTGGATGATTTCGTCATCAGCCTCTGCATTTCCGATACCGTGAGCGACGACATCGACACCGGCACGGGCGGCGATTTTGGCTTTCTCGAGTGTGACTGTATGAGTCAGGACTTCGAGACCGTTCTTATGGGCCTCGTCCACAAGCGCGCTGAGAGTCTCTTCGTTCATGCTGGTCATGTCCGGAGCCGCGCCATAACGCCAGCCATCGGTGAAGACTTTGATCACGTCCGGTTTGTAAGGAAGCACTCGCTGTACTGCGATGCGCGCCTGCCGCGGCGTCGATACTTCGAGCGAGAAGAAATCTCCGCGCCCGCCTTCGGCGCCGTGTCCCCCCGGCGTCGTCATTCTTGCCGCCAAACTGATACGCGGAGCTTCGACGACACCTGATTCGATCAGCCGTCGCATCGGCTCGAATGTCTCAGGATAGGTGCCGAAATCTACGACCGAGGTGACTCCGCAATACAGATATGATTTCAGGTTCTTTGGCCAGTCGCCTGATATTCCTGAGGCAGCGGCATACGGCAGATGGGTGTGAACGTCGAAGAGACCTGGAATAAGAGTCTGCCCTGTAGCATCGATGATGCGAGCGCTCATCGGGATCTTCTCGGAAGGTCCGACCGATTCTATTCTTTCGCCGCGTATAAGCACCGTTCCGGTGAAAGGCTCCCGTCCGGTTCCGTCGACTATGATTGCCCCGACAATGGCTGTCAGAACGTTTTCATCAGCGACTCGCTGCCGGCGAGCGTCGGCACTTGCAATCGAACCCGAGAGCAGAATCGCTATCAGAAACAACCGCTTCATGTAGTCTCCTCATCCTTATGCCAGCCCGTTATTGCTTGATATGGTGATTTCTGCCTGCCGGCCGGCAAAGCATCATCGAACCTGGTGGGAAAGGCAAAATACTCATCCTATGAATTTGAGCGTGGTTTCACCGATTTTCACAACGTCACCATTCGAGAGCGGGTATTGTTCCATCGGCTTGAGTCTGGTCAGGCCGTTAATGATTGTGCCATTGGCGCTGCCCAGGTCCTCGACGAAAAACTGGCGACCTTTGATTGTGACACGGGCATGGCGACGTGAGATTCGGGAAGCGGGATCGAATTTCGTCAGATCGACATCGGGACGGATTCCTCTATGCGGATCAAGGCGGCCGATCGTAATCTCGCCGTCGGCGGCAAGCGGAAATTGCGCGTCGACCTCGACATCCATGACCACGAGCTTGGCGATCTCTCGTTCGACACTCGGCGGCCGCTCACCGAAGTATATGCGATACAGGTCGATCGGCGTCATCTCACGCCCACAATGATAACAGGGCGCTATCGGAGAAACCGGCGAATTGCCCACCTGAGTCGAATAGAGTTCATTCTCGTGAATCAGATTATCAAGATAGTGCTCGCGTTCGGCTTCGGCCATCTTGTCCCAGTCCATCCCACGCTCCTGGCACATCCGCCGGAGTTGCGTAATGGCGAAATCGAGCCGCGCGGATCTTTGCAGTCGATCGTCCTCGGCCAGCATGACCAGGAGCGCACGCTTATGCTCCGGCGCAAGCTGCCCCACCCATTCTCTGAGTTGTTCCTCCGCTGACGGTGAATTCGACATTAAGTGCACCTCTGGTCAGATTGTATCGCTTTTACACTGATTCGACAAAATATTTGTGTTGATCTCACCTGATCGTCCGCCCTGTATAGATTACTTTGATTTTGACTGCAAGAATCAATTTTCAAAAATAAAAATTGTTTTGATTTGTTGGAGGAAATTGAATTAACATATCATCCTGTAACAAAGTAGTGTTGTCCCCTCGAACATACAAGATCCGGAAAAACGCTAAGACAGGCTACCTCACACACTAAGGAGAAAATCTTATGGTGGGCAAACTCACACGGCAATTGCTTGTTTCGACGATCATATTGCTCATGGCGGGAACAGTCCTTGCAGCTGATCCGGGAATTGAACTTCCCAACGATCCAGCGGTTCGCGAGTTTTCCGAGTCCAGCGATCAGAAGAGGGGATCGGTGCTGATCTTTAATATCTATAATTCCTCCCCTGTTAATGCCAACAATGAAAATACACGCATCAACATCACCAACGGAAACGGATACGCTGATGCGTTTATTCATCTCTTCTTCATCGATGGCAACACGTGCAATGTGGCCGATGCCTTTCTATGCCTGACGGCGAATCAGACGGCCAGTTTTCTGGCATCGGATCTCGATCCGGGTATCAGCGGATACATCCTGGCTGTTGCGACAAATGATCTTGGTGTGCCGATCAGCTTCGATTATTTGATGGGTGACGAATACGTCAAGATGTTCACCGGCCATTTTGCAAATCTCGGGGCGCTGGCCATCTCGACGGCAACCGATCAATTGATTGTGCCGAGCGTGAATGACGGGATATCCGCCGTTTTGTTGTTTGACGGAGTTAATTACAAGCGCCTGCCGCATGTACTGGCGATAGACAACATCCCCGCACGCGCCGACGGCAATGACATGATGATGATACTTAACCGTATTGGCGGCGATTATTCGATCGGCGCCTCGAGGATTGGGGCTTTCTTCGGCCTTCTCTATGATGACGCGGAAAGCGCTGTCAGCTACAGTTATATCGCCAATGTCTGCCAGTTCCGGGCGACGATCTCCAACGGGTTCCCAAGGACGACTCCGCGTGTCGACACGATCATACCCACAGGTCGCAGCGGATGGACAAAACTCTGGCCGACCGGGACTGCCGATAACAGGCCCTTCGGTGGGGCATCCGATCCGATCGCTCTGACAGGCATTGTGATCAACAAGAACAACAATCTGAAATCCGCTTCAAATGCATTCAGCGGAGGCCATCTGATGCATCATCTGACCCTGACTCCGATGGTCGTGATCGTTGTTCCGGTGTTTCCGGCAACATGTTGAGTAGAAAGTAAAAAGTAGAAAGTAGAAAGGTCGATATCAAATGGAGCGGGTGGGTGCCCATCCGGCCATTTCGCAAGCGATCTTTCTACTTTCTACTTTCTACTTTTTACTTCCCTAAGGCACAACTCCCGGAAAGAGATACGCCTGAGCCATGACCAGCAATCCTACCTGTATGGCGAGGGCGAGGCTGTGCAGGAAAACGTATCTGAGTATGGTTCCTTCGCTGCCGTGCTGGCCGGTTGCAATGCTTGCCACGACGATTGATTGAGCGTCAATCATCTTGCCCATGACCCCGCCGGAACTGTTCGCGGCCGCAGCCAGTAAAGGCGAGATCCCAACCTGCTCAGCCGTGATCTGCTGCAGATTTCCGAAAAGAACATTAGATGACGTGTCGCTTCCGGTCAGCGCAACACCCAGCCAGCCAAGCAACGGTGAAAAGAACGGAAAGAGCCAGCCTGTGCTTGCGAATGCCAGTCCCATCGTCGCATCCAGTCCACCGTATCTGGTCGTAAACCCCAGAGCCAGCATGGCGGCGATCGTCAGCAGCGATACCTTGACGCGATCGATAGTGCGAATGTAAAGGGTGATCAGTCGACGAAAGGGAACACCCAGTAGCAAGCCGGAAAAAATGCCGGATAGAAACAGGGCGGTACCGGTTGCCGAGATCCAGTTGAGAGTAAAGATGGCATCCTCCGCCTTGGGTTGCGGGACCACTGGAGTTGTTCGAAAGACCGCCTGATGCAGCCATGGAACTGTCAGATCGAAAGACCCGAATTGATTGAAGATTGTCTTGATTTGGGGAAGTCCCCACAAAAAGACCATGACCGAGAGCACAATCCATGGCAACCACGCAATGATCGCCTCTCGTCTCCCGATCTTTGATTCGACTGGTGTTTCATTTTGAAAAGCGACTTTTCCAGATGTTTCATCCGCAAACCTCCAGGTTCTGGCCGGTTGCCAGAACCTGAGCAGTATGATCAGCGCAAGGATAGAAACGATCGCGCCGGCGATATCGACGATCCATGGGCCGTGATAATTGCTGACCAGAAATTGAACGATGGCAAAACTCAGTCCTGAGGCCAGGCAGGCAGGCCAGACTTCGCGCATCCCCTTGAGTCCGACCATCGACCAGATCAGCCAGAAAGGGACGATGACGGAAAAGAACGGCAACTGTCGACCGACCATTGCGCTCAGATCTTCAAGCGGCAGTCCGGTCACTCGCGCGAGGGCGATGATCGGAGTTCCGAGCGCACCGTATGCCACAGGCGCGGTGTTGCCGATCAGCGCCAGCCCGGCAGCCTGCAGCGGTTTGAAACCGAGTCCGATCAACATTGCAGCCGATATCGCGACCGGGGTTCCAAACCCTGCGGCCCCTTCGATGAACGCACCGAAACTGAATGCTATCAGCAGTGCCTGAATTCGTCTGTCACCGGCCAGTCCCGCGATCGTCTGCTTGACTATCTCGAACTTACCGGTTTCGATCGTAATGTCATAGACGAAGATCGCATTCAGTACGATCCAGCCGATCGGGAAGAGGCCGAAAGCCGCTCCGTTTGCTGCGGCAGCCGCCGCCATCGACGCCGGCATCCCGTAAACTGCGATCGCAACCAGCAATGACGCCCCGAGACCCGCCAGCGCCGCAATGTGAGCCCTGATATGAAAGATCGCCAGCAAACCCAACAGGATCACTACCGGAAGTGCGGCAACCAGCGCGGATATCAAAATACTGCCTAAGGGGTTGTATACTTGTGTCCAATTCATGTTGGTCCCAGTGTAAAAATTTCATTAAAATTCATTTTCTATCTGGAAAAAAAGATCGAGTCAGGGTATAAAGTGAGTCATCCCCGTTGAGTTAGTGCCCACCATTCACCTCACATGCCCCTGTGAATCATTTTGACCCCATCGAACCCTTTTTGGCCCCTTTTGGAGTTGATAATGCAGGTTGAATCAAGGATTGCTGCAACGTACAGCAAAGATGCAGGAATTTCAGGAACAGAATACTCGAATTTCTCCGGATCGCGAAAATTCCGGAATCCATCAGATATCCAGGCAAAGCATCTCACCAGGGAATCTAAAGTCGATCAGTTGTCGGCCTCCGTGGTCATTGGGCTGACCGCTCTGTTTATAGCCTTTATGTTCGGCTGGGTGACAGGACTGATACCTGATCTGGGTGAAAACCTGCTTCTGAGTCTGTTTATGGGCCTTTGTGTCGGGGTCATCGCCTTTGCCCTGATGAAGGAAGAGGACTGATAATCCGGTTAAGGCCGTTTATAGTTCGTATTCATTTATCACACGCAGGATTTCAGCCACGCTCCATGCCTGGGCGATACAGCCGCCGGGCCGGTGAGGAGCGTCTCCGTCGAAGACTTCAGAGATATTTCCGAGACCGGCATGGCTGAGGTGTTTTTCAATTGCCACAAGCCATGATCCTGCCAGCATTCGAGTATGCTGGTTTTTCCCGTTCACCTTCAGATAAGCTTCGATAAAAGGGCCCAGCAGCCATGGCCAGACGGTGCCCTGGTGATAGGCGCTGTCACGGCTGACGACTCCGCCTTGATAGGCTCCCCGGTAGGCCGGGTCATGAGGCGATAAAGTTCGCAGTCCGAATGGGGTCAGCAGCTGTTCGCGCACAGTCTCGATCACACTCAGAGATCTCTCGACTTCCAGAATCGGATAACCCAGGCTGATCGAAAAAATCTGATTTGGCCGGATCGATCCGTCCCTGTCTTCTCCATTGACGACATCATAAAGGCAGCCGGTCTCGCTATTCCAGAAGGTCCGGTTGAAACTCGCATATGCCTTCCCGGCATATCTGCCGAAACGATCAGCCGCGGCTTGATCTCCGACGGTTTCTGATAAATTCTCGATGACGCGCAGAGCGTTGTACCAAAGGGCCTGAATCTCGACCGGCTTTCCGATTCGCGGTGTGATAACCCAGTCGCCAACCTTCGCATCCATCCATGTCAGCTGAACGCCCGGTACGCCGGCGTATAACAGACCGTCTTCATCGCGATGAATCCCGTATCGCGTGCCATTGACGTGTCTCTCGATAATCTCGACCAGCGTCGAGTATAAATTTTCCCGTACGAAGTCGTGATCACCAGTCAGATCGATCAATCTGCGTATCGCTTCGAAATACCAGAGCGTAGCATCGACGGTGTTGTATTCCGGAGTTTCACCGTCATCGGTGAACCGATTCGGCAACATGCCTTGACTGACGTGATGTGAGAATTCGAGGAGGATACTCCTGGCGATCTCGATTCTACCTGTACTCAATGTGAGTCCGGGCAGCGCGATCATCGTGTCACGCCCCCAGTCGGCGAACCAGTGATAGCCCGCGATCACTGATTTCCGAGCTCCTCGATCGACTATGAACTGATCGGCCGCCAATGTCAGCGCACGGCTCAGATTGTGTCCGGAACTAAAGCCCTCTATCCGGCCACGCCTCTCCCTTTCATGTCGAATCATCCCAGCCGCATCAGTTATCTCATGTCGATTCGTCGAAACGATCAATGTGGCCCTCTTCTTTCGGCCCAGATCAATTCCCAGAACAAAATGATTGAAGAGGTCTTCCTTGAAATCCAGGCCGCGATCCCGCTCGATTGAATATTCGAAATTTCGATACCAGTGCCCGCTCGCACGGACCGAATCGGCATTGTGAGCGAAATGCAGTTCCGGCAGTCCTGGCCAGGGCCTGATCGTTGCCAATTCTTCGGATTCCGAGATCGATCGTTCGATCGAATCATTCTCGTGGGCAGTGCTGTGATAGTCGCGAAACGCCACAAGCGGCCGCAATTCAAGATGGCAGGTTTTAACATCCTGAGTTCTGCCGAGCATTCTGTACTGCACAACGACGGTGTTTTCTCCATGGATCATGCAGATCGATTTTTCAATCTCGACGCCGGCCACGAGGTATGTGAAGACCGGCCACGGATCGAGTCGAAACCCGGACAGCATCAGGTGGCCTTGAGGATGAATGACGCTTTCTCCGTCGCCGGAATACTGATTAACCGAGAGATCAAATGATTGCCCATTGACTATCAGCGTCTCTTCCAGCTTCGAGAGCAGTGCCATTCGCTCAGCCGGCGGATGCACTGCAGCCATCAACAAGGCATGATAACGGCGAGTATTGAGACCCGTGATCGTCGAGGATGCATACCCGCCCAGCCCATTAGTCTCGAGCCATTCACGCTCACTGGCATTCTGCAGATTTCGACATATCTCGGCATCAAACTCGATCATGAATAACCTCTGAAATAATAAATAAGTAGAAAGTTGAAAGTCAGAACTTTTGACCTGAATCAGTATGATTTTTTTAAACACAGCAATTAAAAAACTGTCTTTCAACTTTCAACTTTCAACTCATTTATCATTTCAGGCAATCAATTTATTCCTCGATTTTCCACCATTCCGATCCGTCGCGTTCCAGAAGTTCATCGGCATCAGCAGGGCCCCAGGTGCCGGCCGGATAATTGGGAAAAGTCCGCGGCGGAAGCGCTTTCCATACATCCAGTATCGGTTCGATCACGCACCAACCGGCTTCGACCATATCCGCCCGCTGGAAGAGAGTGGCGTCACCGATCATGCAATCGTAGAGCAGGCGCTCATATCCGGTGCTGGGCGTACTGCCGAAGTAGTCGAGGTAACTGAAATTCATCTCGACCGCGCCGACGCGCATAATCGGCCCGGGAATCTTGGCTCCAAAGCGTAGCGAAATGCCTTCGTTCGGCTGTATTCGAATTGCCAGCCTGTTGGTTCTGAGTCGCTCGACCGGCGTATCGCGGAAGAGCAGAAGTGGCGGTCGCTTGAACTGTATCGATATCTCGGTGACACGCTTGGGCAATCTTTTGCCGGTTCGCAGGTAGAAGGGCACACCCGCCCAGCGCCAGTTTTCGATGTTCAGTTTCATGGCGACATAGGTCTCGATCGATGAGTTCGGATCGACATGAGACTCTGCGCGGTACGCCGGAACGTGTTCACTATTCAAAACGCCATCGCCATACTGGCCGCGCACTGTCTTTGTCAGGACATCTTCCGGATTGATCGGCGAGAGCGCCTGCAGGACCTTGGCCTGTTCATCACGAACCGCGTTCGCATCGAATGATATGGGCGGCTCCATCGAAGTCAGTGAGACGAGCTGAAAGAGATGGTTCGGAACCATGTCACGCAGAGCACCCGACGAATCGTAATAACCTCCGCGTTTTTCGACTCCGACGGTTTCAGCCGCGGTGATCTGAACGCTGTCGATATAGCGCCGATTCCAGATAGGCTCGAAAATCGCATTCCCGAATCTGAAGACCAACAGGTTCTGAACAGTCTCTTTACCCAGATAATGGTCGATTCGATAAATCTGTCGCTCTTCGATAACTGATCTGATGGTCTGATTCAAAGCACGTGCTGAATCCAGATCACTTCCGAATGGCTTTTCGATGATCACTCGACGCCACCGCCCTTCGCCTTCACGTGTCAGTTCGCTGTTTCCAAGTTGCTGTATGACCGGTCCGAAGAATGCAGGTGCCGTCGCGAGGTAGAAGAAATAATTGCCCTTCGAGCCATGCTCCTGATCAACGGCAGCCAGCTGGTCCTTCAGCTTCTGGTAAGTCTGAGCATCATTCACATCGCCACCGACATAGTGAATACGCTGCAGAAACCAGTCCCAGATACCCGGCTCGACCTCGCTCGTGGCGAATGTTTTGATCTCCTGCGAGAGCTGATCCCGCCAGGCCTCAGTAGTCATTTCAGTTCGAGAATTGCCAACGATAGCGAACTGATCCGATAAGAGTTTGCTTTTGGCCAGATTGTAGAGCGCGGGGATGAGTTTTCGCTTGGTGAGATCCCCCGTAGCGCCGAAGATCACCATGACGCACGGCGGAGCCGGATTCCCCGGTGAAAGTTCCAGATCGGTCATAAATATACCTTTTCCGAAATAAGTTAAAAGTTAAAAGTTGAAAGTTGAAAGTTGAAACCCTCGGTTCGCTCATTCCGGCCATAAATCATTGAAAACCCTGGATTGATGTTTCAGAACTGTCCTAAACGCACGCACGCAACTCGTGGATCTACTAAATGGGCAAAGAGTGCCTCGCCAGTTGCGGTGGGGTTCTTTACTAGAAATTGTGAGAATGAACGAACCGAGGGTTTCAACTTTCAACTTTTAACTTTCAACTTTGTTATCCTCCCGCCGGCCTCTCAACGTGACCGCCGAATTTATGGCGCATGGCGGAGAGGACTTTTTCGGCGTATGTGTGCTCCTGGCGAGAGCGGAAGCGTGTGAAGAGCGAGGCGGCCAGCACGTCGGCCGGGACTGCTTCTTCTATCGCGGCCTGGATCGTCCAGCGACCTTCGCCGGAATCCTGAACGAACCCTGAGTATTTCGAGAGGCTCGGGTTCTCGAGCAGGGCCATAGCCGTCAGATCAAGCAGCCACGATCCAACAACGCTGCCGCGGCGCCAGACCTCTGCAATATCCGCCAGATTCAGATCGAAACGGTGCTCTTCGGGAAGTTCTGTCGAAATCGCGTTGCGCATGATATCGAAACCTTCAGCGTATGCCTGCATCAAACCATACTCGATTCCATTGTGAACCATCTTGACGAAATGGCCGGAGCCGGAAGGCCCGCAATAGAGATAACCATCTTCTGCGGTTACGCTCAAGGATTCCGGATTCGATTCTCGCCCATGGGTGCGTTCGATTTCGCCACGGCCGGGGCTGAGTGTCTTAAAGACAGGATTGAGATGCTCGAAGACCTCTTTTTCTCCGCCGATCATGAGGCAGTATCCGCGCTCGGCGCCCCAGATGCCGCCACTCGTACCTACATCTATATAATGGATGCCTTTTTCACTCAGTGATTTGGCACGGCGTACGTCGTCCTTGAAATGAGAATTCCCGCCATCGATGATCGTATCTCCGCCGGACATAAAGATCGAGAGTGTATCGACGGTCTGTTCGGTTGCCGCTCCTGCCGGAACCATGATCCAGATCGCTCGCGGTTTCTCCATCTTGTTAACCAGATCTTCGATAGATCGGGCTGCAATGGCGCCTTCTGCTTCAATTTGCCTGACGTTGTCCGGATTGAGATCGAAGACGAAACACTGGTGCCCGTCACGCATCAGGCGTCGCACCATGTTCGCTCCCATGCGTCCCAAACCAATCATTCCCAGTTGCATCATTTTTCTCCTCAAAAATAGTTTCCAGTGAAAAAGTTTCCAGTGAGAGTATGAGTGTTTAGAAAATAGCCAGTGATATAGCCGTCCTGGCAAATAGAACATCCTGACTGGAAACTGGAAGCTTTTTCACTGCCTACTGCCTACTGCTACTGCCCACTTCTTTCAGTATTTTTCTTCCAGCGCGATGACTTTGTCGAGGCGTTTCTGGTGGCGCTCTTCATGTGAGAATTCAGCTGAAAGAAACGCTTTGACAAGTTCGCGCGCGGTTTCGATGCCGATGATCCTGCCTCCCAGCACAAGCACGTTCATGTCGTCGTGCTCAACGCCCTGATGAGCCGAATAAGTATCGTGTGCGAGCCCGGCGCGGACTCCGGGAAGCTTGTTGGCGGCGATCGATGCTCCGATTCCGCTGCCGCAGATGAGTATGCCCCTCTCGGCCTTTCCGGAGCGAACAGCATTTCCAACCGCTTCGGCGTAATCAGGATAGTCGACCGAGGCATTGTCGTATGTTCCAAGATCTTCAATCTCGTGCCCGAGCTCTTTCAAAAAGGGTATGAGTGTTTGTTTGAGATCAAAACCTGCGTGATCTGAACCGATCGCCAGTCGCATATTTAATCCTCAATTCAATGATTGCCAAAGATCAGGGCCTGAACCCATTTACTTGTGCCGGTTTGATTTAATTTTTTGTTCTGGATAGAACTGAGTCGAATTGCAGTTTAGTACCTGTCCAATCTACTGACAAGCTCCTGACACTCCGCCCATCAGAAGATTCGCACTTCTGGTATGACGGAATGAGTGAAATTCGCTTCCAATTACGATTATATCTATGTTAAATCATTAACACTACTAGTGGTTGGGGTGAGATAAACAGGGGAGAATTAACTTAATGAATGGCTCAAAAGAGAATCCTGGGAGATGCTCTTCATTTGTTGCTCATCGCATCGGTGTTTGTATCTGCCTCTGCATCATTTTCTATTTCGCACACATGCTGGCTCCTTCAATCCGCTCGATTTCTGCCGGGCATGACATAGTCTCGAAAGTCTCAGGGAAGAGAAGTTCCCGTGACCATGCCACGGCCGTGGTGATCACTGTCCAAAACACGGGGGATAGTGGGCCCGGCTCGCTTCGAGAGGCGATCAGCCTTGCGACTCCTGGTGACACGATAGAATTCGGTCCCACGGTACTTTCGATCGGGTCAATTCAACTGACCAGCGGCGAATTATTGATAAATAAGGATCTGACGATTCATGGGCCCGGGTCCGGCATGCTGACGATCCAGCGAGTAAACGGAACCGGAGATTACAGTATTTTCACCATCACTGGCGGGGCAACTGTCACTATCGAAGGCCTGACGATAACGAATGGGCGGGCAATCGACAGTACCGGCACGATTCCGGAAAAGAATGACGGCGGGGGAATCAACATTATTAATGGCGGGAATCTGACTCTGATAGATTGCATCGTAACCGCCAATTACGCCATAAGCTCCGGAGGCGGAATCAGTGTCCTGGGCGGTACACTGACAATGTACGAAAGCACAATTTCAGATAACAACGCCCCGTTAGGCGGCGGGATTATGGCATATGGCAACGCGACATTGGCGGTCACGGGCAGCACGATCAGCGGCAACAGCGCAGACAATACGGCGGCGATCGAACTGGAAAACTCCACGGCGACACTGTCCAACAGTACGATCAGCGGTAACTTTTCAACAAACGGGGGAGGCGCGATAAACAATGCGGCCTCGCCGGGGCAACTCTCCTCACTGACGATGGTCAACTGCACGGTTGCTTTCAATCGGGATCATGGAGTTCTGGCGGTCGCTACCGGAAGCGGCGTCGCCGAGACGAAGCTCAAAAACACGATCTTCGACAATGTTGGCGCTCAGAATTTCATAACGATCGGCAGCGGGGCTGCGACCATCACGCTCGGCAACAACTTCGACGGCGACGGAACGAGTGGATTCACCGATGGCGTCAACGGAGACATCGTCGGTGATGCCGGATCGCCGATATACGCCTATCTCGGCCCGCTGGCCGACAACGGTGGCCTGACCAAAACACATGCGTTGCTCTACGGCAGCCCGGCCATAGACGCGGGCGATGACATCGCGGCCCCTGGCGTCGACCAGCGTGACCTGTCCCGAACGGGTTCGAGCGCCGACGGTAACGCCGACGACGTGATTGCGAGCGACATTGGCGCTTTCGAAGTGCAAAAGTATCTGGTCCTCGGCACTGCCGACAGTGGCGCCGATTCACTCCGCCAGGCGATCACGGATAACAACCAGTACGGCGGAGGTTTGATAGCGTTCGACATTCCCGTCGGCGGAGTACAGACCATTGTCCCCTCGTCAGCCCTGCCCGTGATCACCAGAACATTGACCATCGATGGTTACACTCAGCCCGGTTCCAGGCCGAACAGTTATTTGACATACGATGATGCAATCCTGTTGATCGAGTTGAGTGGCGTTAATGCCGGAATTGCAGAAGGGCTGGAGCTTCAGGCTTCGGACTGTACAGTGCGAGGGCTCGTCATCAACGGTTTCACGAATGGCATTCTGATTCGGGGTCCGAACGGCTTTAGGAATAATATTTTTGGCAACTTTATCGGTTGCGATCCGACAGGGATGAGCCCGGCGCCGAACACCTTTGCCGGAGTGAACATACTGGACGGGTCATTCTCGAATGTGATTGGAGATCAGAATTTCGCCAATCGAAATCTGATCGGAGGCAACAACGGCGCGGGAGTAATAATACAATCGGTCAACACTATCAGAAATTTCGTGCTCGGTAATTTCATCGGACTGGCTGCCGACGGCGCCTCAAATTTGGGAAACACCGCCGGTACAAATCCCGGGTTCGGTGTTCTGATCGGTTATGGCGCGACTGAAGCCTTCATCAGCAACAATGTCATCGCATTCAATGCTGATGCGGGTGTGGCTGTTGCAACCGATGCCAGCGCGCCGGCTCCAATCGACAACTGGATGACAGTTAATGCGATCTATTCGAATGGCGATCTCGGCATCGATCTTGACAATGACGGCGTGACTTCCAACGATGTGGGTGACACTGACGCCGGCCCAAATAACCTTCAGAATTATCCGGTCATCGATGCCGTGACAGCTACTGGTGTGACCGGGTCGATCAACAGTACTCCGAACTCGCTATTCCGGATCGAATTCTATGCTAACTCGGTCTGCGATCCGTCAGGTCATGGACAAGGCGAGTTTTTTCTTGGTGCGCTCGATTTCGGCAGTGCGGTTTTAACTGACGGCAGCGGAAATGCAAGCTTTAACTTCAGCCTCACTCCGATTCCCGGCAAGCCGTTCATCACCGCGACAGCGACAAATAATGCAACAGGCAACACTTCGGAATTTTCAGCGTGCGCATCGGCTTCACCTGCTTCTCCTCCTCCTGCCTTGAGTCAGGTTTCGGTATTCGATGATCTGGTCATAGCCACCGGGTCGGGATTCATGGCGCCGGTCCAGGTGCTTATCGATGGTGTCGGGTTCATAAATCCGGCCATCGTCGAAAGCGACGGATCGGGGGTGAGACAAACCGGTATCCTTTCAAATGGAAAGACGATTGCTGAGACTGTAGTGCCTGGCAACACCGTCCAGATTGAAATAATCAATAGCGGGGGAGCCAGTACAACCTATTCTTATTTGCAAAGCCGCAGCGTGTCTTCCCGAAGCTTGCAACGCCGACCGCCGATCGTTCTGACCAGTGTCGTCTTCAGTGGAAATTCTGTCACGATCGAGGGGAGCCTGTCAGGTCTGATTCCAAATACGGAATACATCGTCTATTTCTTTTACACCCCATTAGGCGATTCGCCGTCAACGGCGATAAAATGTCCTGAAACAAATGACCCGCAAACGATTATGCTGACTCCGCCGATAACCGTGAAGACCGATAATTTCGGAAATTCGAAGCTATTCAAGCAGGTCTATCCGGCAGTTCCCGGGAAAGGATTCGTCAATGCGATTGCGGTTCCGGTCAACGGGGCCCCGGTCAGGTTGACATCGAACTGTATTGGCGCAACTGAGCCTCCGGGGCCGTCTCTGTTCGAACTGAAGGTTGAACTGGATCGACAGGATCCGGAAAAAGACCGGCTCATTATAATCGGATTCGGGTTCTCCGATGCGAAGGTATCCCTGAACGAAATGGAATTTATCGAACCGGCAACTGTGGCCGAATCGCCGACTTTCGGCCAGCGATTGATCCAGACTGGCAGGCTCAGGGATGGAAGAGCCATACGTGATGTAATCAAGCCGGGCGTTACGGTTCAGATTAAGGTCCAAAACGGCAACGGTGGCGTTACTCGGGTCCAGTTCAGGAATTGACGGCAATGGGCAGGCAGCAATGGTGGGCGGAAAGGTGTTTATGATCAGACGGCATGGTTTCCCGATAAAACGGACTACGATTGTGGTTTCGGCTTTCGTATTGATGCTTTCCGCCGGGTCGCGACGCGCTCTGGCTCAAAGCAGCAGCGCCGGCGATGTGACAGGGCGTGTGGTGGTTGGAAAAACAGCCGGCGGCAGGAAGGCAGGCGACGGAGTGCCTGGCGCCACGGTAACTCTCACCAATAAGGATAACCCCGCGATAAAACGCAAGGTGAAGGCAAGGAATGACGGGACATACATAATCACAAAGGTTGTCACAGGCAATTGGGAGATCACAGCTGATCTAAGAGGGTATATCAAGGGACAGGACAGCCGTATCGATATCAGGACTGCGATCAGTAAATCTACTCAGGTAAAGTTGCCGCGACGATATGTTATTTCGCTCTATCTTGCCAGTATCACGGGCAAGGTCGTCGATATTGCAGGCAACGAATGGCCCGGGGCGACTGTGACACTGTCGAATGATGAAGGACTCTCTCTTTCTGCAATGACGGATCAGAATGGCGACTACGAACTATCCGATCTTCCTGCCGGTGATTATGTCGTAACTGCTTCGGCGCGTGATGTCAGCGCAAGCACTAATGTCTCAGCCTGGGAACCTGAAGTATACGCGCCGGCGATCAGTCTCGACGCAGGTCTTACTGAATCATCGGTTCCACCGGCTCAGTCGCAGATGAGTGATGTGAAGGACGAAACGTCCGTGCTTCAGACCGTTGATCCGGCTCGGAGCGGGAATTTCACGCAGCGTCAACTCGTCTCGCTGCCTTTGGGCGGCGGCGCCTACATGCGTTCATTCGACGAACTGGCTTTCCTGGTTTCAGGTGTTGCGCCGCCGCCATACACGCCGGGCGTTCGTGGGCCGGGTGTCGGGTTCGGAGTCGGAACCGCCGGGCAGTTTTCAGTCAACGGCATGCGCGCCAGATCGAACACTTTTTCGATAGATGGTTCAGACAACAACGATCCCGATGTCGGCGTCCGCCGCCAGGGATTCGTCGCCCTTGTCCCGCAATCGATCGAATCTGTCGGTGACTTCACGATCCTGACTTCGCTCTGGGATGCAGAACTTGGTCGCAATGTCGGATCACAGGTCAATGCCGTTTCGAGGTACGGCATACAGGATTATCATGGAGAGGTCTATGGATTCTTCAATGACTCGAGCCTGAATGCGCGGAACTTCTTCGATTACACAGGCGGAGTTTCGGGCAGCAAAGACCCGTTCACGCGGACGCAGCTGGGAGCCGTTTTCGGAGGGCCGGTCTTCCGCAAATCAGGTGGAGATGGCGTTCCTCTGACTTTCTTTGCCGGCTTCGAACACGACCAGGCGAATGTTTCGACGGAACAGCATTTCTCGACACCGGCCATTGCCGAGCGCCGGTTTCTGGGCAATGAAAACTTCGGCACATTCTATTTGAATAATCCGCAATTGTTCACTGGCGGCACAACGCCGCTCGGAAGCAAGATCCTTTCGCTCTATCCGAATCCCAATAATCCAGGCGGCCCGTACGGAGAGAATACGCTGACGCGGATACTGGCAGCGGATGGCAAGGGAGTGGCGGCGTCATTCAAGCTCATGAGTCAGATCTCCGAAAAACACCTGCTCGATTCACGTTACAACTATTCGGATGACAAACGAATCCTGCCGAGCGTCAATCGAGCGATAAATTCAGAGCTGGATGCGCGCACGCGCTCGCACAACCTGTCACTGATACTTGGCAGTCATCTGAGCGACAGAATCTTCAATCAGGCGCGGTTCTCTTTCGGCCGCACGCGGCTCAACTTTCTGGAGCGATCCGGCAGCCCGTTCGTCTTCTCCGCTCAGCGGACGCTCGAAACAGTATCTTTTGGCGCCGGATCTATTGCCGTACCTTCCGAAACCGGCCCGATAGGCGAGCTGCTGATCGAGCCGTTCAGCCCTGTCGGAGTGGGTGTTCTCTATTTCCCGCAGCGGCGAGCAAGCAATACTTTTCAATATGCGGACACAGTGACCTGGATGCCGGATGACCACACGGTCAAATTTGGCGGCAACATCCGTCGTTATCAGTTGAACAGCAGTCTGGATCGACTATACCGGCCACAGGTCTATTACGGCGGTGGACTGCTCGGCCGACTGAGCAACATACCGAGTGACACGACCGCGCCGATTTCGGGTGTGCAACTGGCGAGCGTCGGCGTGGCATCATCAGTATTTCAGACCATTACGGCCGGCGAACCGGATTCGACGCTTGGCCTGAGATTCAACGAATATCAGCTATTCGTCAACGACAGCTGGCGCGTCCGGCCCGGTTTTACTCTCGATTACGGACTGCGGTACGAATATACCTCTGTCCCGCACTCGGTGGACAAACGAATCGAGCGGGCCCTGGCGCTCGAGAATCTTCCGACGGTCGGCGGCTCGCGCTTCGATACTGCGGAACGTCTTGGAGTATTCAACGCGGCGGTCACTGCTTACCGGCGGACGCTCGACGGGCGCAACCGGATTTACGATCAGGACCGTAACAATTTCGGCCCGCACTTCGGTTTCGCCTGGGCGCCAACCGACAGAACCTCTCTCCGCGGTGGTTATGGCGTGTATTTCGATGCGACTCTTGGAGCGGTGGTCAGTCAGTCGCGCAATGTCTTTCCGACCGAGATCCCAATCAATGTCGATCCGTCGTTTCTGCAATTCGACGTATTCAGCCTCAATAATCCGTCCCTTCTGGTGATCAGGACGATTGACGATAATACATTCACCAACCCTGTCAATCTGATTCGCACGGGCGCCTGCAATCAGTTCAACACCTGCAACAGGTTCGGCGGCGAGCCCGAGGACTTCAGGGCACTGATCGGCCAGCTTTTCAGGCAGAATCCGGCCGGCGGTCTGGCTTTCACACTGCCCGAGAAGAGGTTGCGGACGCCATACGCACAGCACTGGCACATGACCATCGAGCGTGAGATGTTCGGGAATTATCTCTTCTCCGCGGGGTATGTCGGAACCAAAGGCGCGAAACTGACGCGTTTGACAACTCCTAACCTGGGCGCCAACGTCACGCCGTTAATCATTCTGGATGACGTGAACTTCAGTTTTCCGGTGATAAATCCAACACCTTCCGCTCAACTGGTGGGGAGCCGGATCACAAGAAGGCCGAGCGAAGAGCTTGGCGCTTACCAGATCTTCGAGAACTCTGCCGCCTCCATCTATCATTCACTGCAGCTTGAATCGAGCAAACGGTATGGCAATGGCCTGCAGTACACCGCGGCTTACACCTGGTCCCACGCGATCGACGAAGTCTCGGATCTCTTTCCGATTGCCGGTGCGCCGGTACTGCCGCAGAATTCGGGCAATTTGAGGGCCGAGCGCGCGTCGGCGAACTATGACATCCGCCATCGATTCTCGACATCGCTGATCTGGGATTTGCAGTTCCTGCGCGATTCGAAAAATGTTGCCGGGCGATTATTCGGCGGCTGGCAACTGGCATCGATCTTCCAGGCTCATACGGGCCAGCCGTTCACGCTCAACGTGCCGTTCGATGCCAATTACGACGGCAACCTGAGCGACCGTCCCGCTACTACTTCAGGGTTGATTTTCACTGACGAGCACGGACCTCGAAGAGTCACCGTCGAACCCGGTTACTACGCCACGAATTTCTTTGTTCTCGAGAAGAACGGTGAGGTCGGTCGAAACACAGTCCGCGGCGACGGATTCATTAATCTCGATCTGGCTCTGACCAAAAACTTCAGTTTGAGCGACCAGCAGCGGCTGGTATTCCGCGCGGAGTTCTTCAATACGCTCAATCGTGCGAATTTCGGATTGCCGGTTCGGACCATCGGAGCGCCGGGATTCGGTTCATCGGTCGAGACCGTCAACCCGGCGCGGATGATCCAGTTCGCGTTGAAGTACAGCTTCTAAACCCTTTTCCATAAGACACAAGACAGAATCGTAATGAATGGTTTCAACACGCCATCGAAGATGGATGACAACCCGTATGTAGGGCCTCGACCGTTTGAAACAGGGCGTCGCATCTTCGGTCGTGACCGGGAGATCGAGGATCTCTATTACCTGCTGAGCGCCGAACGGATTGTGCTGCTTCATTCACCATCCGGAGCAGGAAAAAGCTCGCTTATTCAGGCCGGGCTGATCCCGCGGCTGGCGGGAAGATTCGACGTCTGGGGGCCGACGCGGGTCAATCTCCAGCCGCCTCAAGACCTGCCCGACGGAGTCAACCGTTATGTCCGGAGCGCCATCCTCGGTTTCGAACAGGAGATCCCCGAGGCTCGCCGCCGTGGCGAGGATGAAATCGTTCGATTGTCGCTGACGGAATACGTGAAGAGCCGGCCGCGCAGGCGATCGGCGCCGGAAAACATCGTTCTCATCTTCGACCAGTTCGAGGAGGTCCTGACCGCCGATCCGTTGGCGGTTCGAGCGAAAAGAGAGTTCTTCGATCAACTGGGGGAATTGCTGCTCGATCCACGTATCTGGGCGCTCATTGCTCTGCGAGAGGACTATCTGGCGCCGCTCGATCCGTATGCTCAGCAGGTACCGACCCATTTGAAGAACCGGTTTCGACTGGATCTGCTCGGACTTGAAGCCGCTGGCGAAGCGATCACGAAACCGGCCATTGAGAGCGGCCGCGAGTTTGCACCCGATGCAGTCGAAAAGCTGGTCCACGATCTGGCGACAATGAAGGTTCAGCAGCAGGACGGCACCTTCATTGAGCAGCTCGGTCGTCACGTCGAGCCGTTGCAGCTGCAGGTTGTCTGCCGCAGGCTGTGGGAGCGTTTGCCCAAGTCCCATCTGCGCATCGATCTGAAAGATGTCACGGAACTGGGTGATGTGACCGAGGCGCTCTCGGGATACTATGCCGGCGAAGTCGGAAAGATCGCCGGCGGCGATGACCGAATCGAGCGAAGCGTTCGCGAATGGGTGGACGTTAAATTAATTACTCCCGACGGCATTCGTAGTCAGGTGTTGCGCGGCGCGGGTACGAGCGAGGGGCTCGATAACACTCTGATCGCTCGCCTGGTCAACACCCACCTGGTGCGCGGAGAGCAGCGCGCCGGCGCGGTCTGGTACGAACTGGCGCACGACAGGCTGATCGCCCCGGTGCGGGATAACAACCGGCAATGGTTCGATCAACACCTGCATCAGGTGCAGAAGGTCGCCAAGGTGTGGGCAGATCAGAATGAGCCGCCCGGTCTGTTGCTGGTCGGCGACGAACTTGCCGCGGCGAAAATCTGGGCCACGCAGAACGAGACATTTCTGACCGTCTCCGAACGCGAATTTCTCGATAAATCATCGGCCAAACAGGAACTGATCGAGAGGGAGCGCCTGCAGGCCGTACGGCTGCGCCGCTTGCTGGCAGTCGTGGCCGTGATCGCTCTGGTGGCGGTAGCGGCTGCATTTTGGGCTTACAGGCAACAGAAAATAGCTGAGCAAAAGGAAAAAGACCTGCAAATAAGCCTGCGAACTTCTCGTGGATTGCTCTACGTCGCCAACCAGCTGCAGGCCTGGGAGGCCTATGAAAAGAAACAATATGTTCTAGCAGGGGAGACTCTGGAAATCTCTTTCCCCGGACCGGGGACTTCAGCAATAGATGATGTCCGAAGCTTTGACTGGTTCCATCTGTGGCACCTGCTGCACAATGAGAAACGAACGCTCAAAGGGCATAAGGGGCACGTCACTGCAGTATCCTATTCACGGGATGGTCGAATGTTGGCGAGCGCCGGCAACGATGGAATATTGAAGGTGTGGAACACCGTGTACTGGAGCGAGCTGCGGCCATTCGAGAGTATCGAATCAACCCTCAATTGCGTGTCGTTCTCTCCGGATGGACGTTTGCTGGCGAGCGGGAGCGGCGACAATACGGTGAGGCTCTGGGATACAGGCACCGGAAAGATCGTCCATGAGCTGAAGGGGCATCAGAAACAAGTCATAACGGTTTCGTTCTCTTCGGATGGTCAGATACTGGCGAGCGGAGATGTGGATGGATCTGTCAGGTTGTGGGATGTCCGGGCACGGCAGGAGATACAGCCTGCGCTGGCGGGGCACGATTCCGCAGTCCTCTCGGTCTCCTTTTCTCCGAACAGCCGAATGCTGGCGAGCGGAGATGACACCGGCATGGTGAAGTTGTGGAACGCAGGAGACGGAAACACGGAGCCGATTTCGGTTCTGGTGCATAAACCGCTGGTCACATCGGTCTCTTTTTCACCCGACGGGCAGAAGCTGGCAAGCGGAAACGGTGACGGCACGGTGTGGTTCTGGGAAGTGAGCAGCGGCAGGAAGCTCCGGGAATCGGAGAAACACAGCAGCATTATCAATTCAATCGAGTATTCGCCGGATGGCCAAAAGGTCGCGGTCGGGAGTGCTGATGGGACCGTCAGGGTTCTGGATGCGAAGAATGTGACGAGCGGACCCTCTGCCGCAGACTTGATGGTGAAACAGCAATTAATGAACACCGGGATAGCGCAACAGGTTCTGACAGGTCACAGCGCGAGCATCAGATCAGTCTCTTTTTCACCGGATGGCAGGACGCTTGCGACCGGAAGTCAGGACCGGACTGTCAAGCTCTGGGACATGGATGCGACATGGGAATTGCCGGTCATGTATCCGCATGAAAGCAGCATCCTGACCATTTCGTTCTCTTCGGACGGTCGAACCGTGGCAACCGGCAGCGAGGACAAAACCGTCATCCTGACGGATGTAGTCAAGGGCGAGAAGTTGTGGCAGTCGGAGAACCTTGGCTCCATTGTCAACTCAGTCGCATTTTCGCCTAATGGGCGGGTACTGGCGGTCGGGACAGACGACGGCAGGATCAGGTTATTGGACGCAGTGAGTCATAAAGAGTTATGGAGAAAGCAGGCAATTCACGGTGAGAACGTCTATTCTGTTGCATTTTCTCCGGACGGGAAAACGCTGGCGAGCGGGAGCAGGGATGAGATCGTGAAGTTATGGGATGTGAACAGCGGCAAGGTGAAGCGTGAACTGAAAGGGCACAAGGGACCGGTCAACTCGGTCAAGTTCTCTCCCGATGGTCGCCTGTTGGGTAGCGGAAGCAGCGATTGGACTGTCATGGTTTGGGATGTCTCGAGCGGATCGGCATTGCATGTGCTGAAAGGGCATGGGCAGAGAGTCAGCTCCATAGCATTTTCGCGCGATGGGAAGATGTTGGCCAGCGCCGGCGATGACAGTATTCTGAGAGTCTGGGATGTCGCGAACGGACGTGAGATACGAAAGCTGGAAGGGGATCGCTCGCTCATACTTTCTATCGCCTTTACTGCGGACAACCGGTCGCTGGCGAGCGCCAGTCAGGAGGGTGTCTGGCTGTGGGATATTGGGACCGGCAAGGTCCTGAAAAAACTTCAGGACAGCAATGCTATCGCCTGGGCGATCGCGTTCTCTCCTGACGGGCGAACACTGGCCGGGGGATTCAGCGGCGGCGGCATCATCATCTGGCGTGGCGCAAAGGACGGAGTTATTAAGCAACAGTGCGCCGGATGCAATCAATAGGGGCAAACGACTTTATTCGGAGAGTAGATGGCTGATAAATACCTTCACTTCAACGGCATCAACGGAGCGACAGGTGAGTACGGCGTGCCGCCGATGACCGGGGAAGAGCTGGCCGGATTCATCAAAGGCGAGTCGGCGCCTGAAAATCTGGCCGAACTCAAATTTCGTCAGCAGCAGGCGACGCAGACCCATTATGGCGTCAAGGAAGGTGTCGATCCAAAAAAGCTTGACGAGGCCGGCTGGGGAGTGATCTTCGCGCATGATGCTGCGCCAGAGATCAAAGAGGCTATGAAGCCGTTGCTGGAACTCCGCAGAGGGCAGTCGGGCGAGCGGTTCCGTTGCTATGAAGGCGGAAACGGATACAGGGTCGGCAAGGATAACAAGAATTCGTTTCTTGCACGCCACGGAGCCGGGCCGGGGCCGGCCGATCCTGACAAGGTTCCGTATTACCTGCTCATCGTCGGCGGACCCGATGTCATCCCTTATCGTTTTCAGTCGCAGCTGGATGTGCAGTATGCCGTCGGGCGCATACATTTCGAGACGATCGAGCAATATGCCGTGTATGCTCAGAGCGTCGTCGCCGCCGAAACCGGCAGGGTGAAACTGGCGCGCCGCCTGAGCTTTTTCGGTGTGACGAACCCGGACGACCCTGCCACAAAGGCCTGCGAGCAATCGCTGGTCAGCCCGCTCTTCGGCAAATTCAAAGACCTGCCGGGGTGGGATACCGAAGCGATTCTGGGAGAGCAGGCGACGAAGTCGAAGCTTGCTGAACTGCTGGGAGGCGCAGGGACTCCGGCGCTGCTCTTCACGGGCAGTCACGGGATGGAGTTTCCTTCGGGCCATGCAAAGCAGTTCGCACACCAGGGAGCGTTGCTTTGCGGTGACTGGCCGGGTCCGAAGAATTTTCATGGAGCGATCCCGCAGGACTTCTATTTCGCCGGCGATGATCTGGCGAATGACGCTCGATTGGCGGGGCTGATCAGTTTCCATTTCGCCTGTTATGGCGCGGGCACGCCTGAGCTGGATGAGTTTGCTCAGCAGGCGTTCAAGGGGCGCCAGGCGATTGCGCCGAGGGCTTTTCTGTCGGGTCTGCCGACGCGCATGTTATGCCATCCCGGGGGCGGAGCACTGGCAGTCATCGGCCACGTCGACAGGGCATGGTCTACCTCTTTCGTCTGGTCCGGTGCAGGCGCGCAGACTACTGTCTTTGAAAGCACGATGCAGCGATTGATGGAAGGCCATCCCGTAGGTTCGGCGCTGGAGTATTTCAACGAACGCTACGCCGAACTCTCGACCGTGCTCACTGATGAACTTGAAGAGGTACAGTACGGCAAGATCGTCGACCCATACGAACTGGCTGGAATGTGGACGGCCAATAACGATGCGCGGGGTTACATGGTTCTCGGCGACCCGGCGGTTCGAATGCCGCTGGCGGCTGAGGGTGAGACTCCGCAGGAACGGCCGGTGATCGAGATCATTCCGGTCACTGCCGCCCCTCCGGCTCCTCCTCCTCCTCCTCCCGCGCAGCCGGCTGAACCGCTCGCGGCTCCACCACCCCCACCGGTCGATCCGGGGGCAACCAGTTTCAGCGTCTCGTCCGCGGCGGGCGATGACGTTCTTTTCAGCGCCTTTCATCCGAGGGCCGTCAATGTTCAAGAATGGCATAAGCTGCTGGTTTACGCCCTTCTGCAGGAAGCGATAGATGCCGTCAAGACAGATGCCGGCCAGGTTCTGGGTTTGAAATCCGCTGATTATCGACAGTCAGAGGCGAAATCCACCGCGAAAATTGCGCCCGGCACTGAGATCACTCTGGTCCCGCAAGGCGAGGGTCTGGAATTCAAGCCCGCGCAGGCGGCCATCACCTGGTCAGGCAGCTGGCAGCGTGCGGAGTTCGAGATGATGGCAACGGATAAACGCGCGGGCCACGTCGTTACGGGATCGATCGCCTGCTATGTCGGACCGCTGCTGATTGCCGATATTCGGCTGCCGGTGGTAGTCAAACGGCAGGGAGATGAAGCAACTGCGGATGCAGGTGCCGATCAGGTTGTGCAATCGGCCAAAATGTATCAGGCGGTCTTCGCTTCCTATTCTCACGCCGATACCCAGGTTGTCGAAGCTGTCGAGACGGCTTACAAGGCGCTGGGCATGGATTATCTGCGAGACGTGATGACGCTCAAGAGCGGCCAGAAGTGGTCGGATCAGCTGCTCAAGATGATCGAAGAGGCTGACATCTTCCAGCTCTTCTGGTCCGGCAGTTCGAGTAAATCGCCATATGTCGAGCAGGAATGGCAGTATGCGCTGAGCCTGGCCGGCCGCAAGGGGCCGGCTTTCATCCGCCCTGTTTATTGGGAGAGGCCGATTCCGAAAGTCCCGAAGGATCTGCGAGCGCTCCATTTTGCGCCGGTCGATTTCAGCCGTCATATCGCACCGGCACCGGTATCGGAACCGAAAACCGAGGCTAAACCCCGATCGAGTCCGGTCGAAGTGGACGAGGGGCTCAAGCATCTGGCGGTCTCGACATACACCGCCGCCGATCCGGCAAATCCCGAAAACCCCAGATTGATCGCAAGGTCACGCATTTCACTGGAGGGCGACATGGAAAATTACGTGCTCGGGAATCTGACGGCGGACGACGAGAAGTATCTGGATCTGCACCATAAGATGGTCAGGGAGGCGCAGGCAGCGCGGCTGGCGTATCTTGAGATGCTTACCAGGAAACCCTGACCGATTGCATCAAAACGTGAGGATGGACAGATGGCGTTGACCGGAAACACTCTGTACGGCGAAATCGAGATCGGGCTTCATCGTGTGCAACCTGAAGCTTACGAGATCGAATTGCGCGTCACCGACCCGGAAACACAGGCCGAGATCGCTCCGGCGAGAGGGCAGGCCCACATCTCTCCCGATGAGCTGCTGACGATGCAACAGAACCACGCTCAATACGGCGAGGTCCTGACCAGCCAGCTCTTCGAGGATGAGGCCATCCGAAAACTTTACAGCAACACGAGGGCGGCCTTTGAAAGCCGCGAATTGAAACTGCGGGTGCGGTTGCTGATCGGACACAGTGTTCCGGAACTGCATGGATTGCGATGGGAGCTGCTGCTCGATCCCGAAAAGAAAACGTCGCTCACTACTTCCGAACATATTCTGTTTTCGCGCTTCATGCTCAGCCGGGACTGGCGCGTCATTCGATTGCGGCCGAAACAGGAGCTTAAAGCATTGATTGCTGTTTCTGCGCCATCGGATCTGGCGCAGTTCGGGCTGGCGGAGGTGGACAAGGCGGGCGAGGTCGCGCGCGCTCGTGAAGCTCTGAAGGGATTGGAGGCTGGAGTTGCCGGCAGCGACAATCCTCTCACGCTCAATCATCTTGTCGATGCGATTCGCCAGGGAGTCGATATTCTTTATCTGGTCTGTCACGGAGCAATGCCGAAGGGGAAAGAGCCCTGCCTCTTCCTGCAGAATGAGGAAGGCAAGACCGTACGTGTCATGGCGAGCGATCTGGCGGAGCGAATCAGCGAGCTGACGGAAGCGCCCCGTCTGATAGTTCTCGCTTCCTGTGAAAGCGCAGGTGACGGTGATGGAACGCCGGCGGCTCAGTCGGCGCTCGCTCCGCGTCTGGCTGAAGCGGGTGTCCCGGCAGTTCTGGCCATGCAGGGTAAGATCAGCATGGAGACTGTGAAACAGGCGATGCCGGTCTTCTTCAGCGAATTACTGAAAGACGGGCAGATCGACAGGGCGATGGCGGTCGCGCGCGGATCGGTCCGCGAGCGCCCGGACAGCTGGATGCCCGTCTTGTTCCTGAGACTCAAGAACGGTCGTATCTGGTATGAGCCGGGTTTCGCCGGAGAGGGAAAAGATGAATTCAGGAAATGGGATTCGATCTGCACTCGCGTCCGTAAGGGCGAGTTTATCCCTATTCTTGGACCCGATCTGGCTCAAGATATACTCGGAGGAACAGAAGAGCTGGCCAGCAAACTCGCGGAAGAGTACGGATTTCCTCTGGCTGAAAATGACCGAGCCGATCTCGCAAAAGTCATGCAGTACATCAATACTCATCAGGACAGGAACTTCGCTCAGGATGCGATGCAGAATCGATTCCTGCTGCAGCTTGCCGAGCGTGTTGGCGGAAGCGCCGGCGGGACTGCCGGTAAATCGCTGGGTGAGTTGCTGGACCTTGCACTTGCCCGCTGCAAGTCGAATGACGACCACCCTTTTACGATTCTGGCGAACCTCAACGCTTCGATTTATCTCAATGCCAGCCCTGACACTCTGCTTTTCAGGTCATTGAAAGCCGCGGAGAAGAAACCGGAGGCAGTCTTCGGTGACTGGCGTCGGACGGGTGACAAGGTTCCCAAAGAGCCTGAACCTGAAAACATAACGCCCGGTCCGGAAGCGCCGTGGGTCTATCAGGTATTCGGCGTCTTCGGCAAGCGCGAAACTCTGGTGCTGACTGAAGACGATTTTCTTGATTATCTGATCGCAACCTCAACAGATAAGCTGATACCCAAAAAGGTGCGCGGCTCGCTGCTTCAAAATTCACTCCTCTTTCTGGGGTTTCGACTGGATGACATGAGGTTCCGCGTTCTCTTTCGCCTGATCATGACGATGCAGGGGACCGAGACGCTCAGAAACTACTCGCACGTCGGAGTCCAGATCAATCCGGATGAACACAGCTTTGCCGATGTCGAACGCGCCAGGAAATATATCGAGAGTTATTTTCAGGAAGGCAAAGGAGGCGCGCCGTCGATCTCGATCTACTGGGGAACCGCCGCCGATTTTCTCAAGGAACTGCGCAAGCGTCTGGCTGAAATGAAGACTGAAGATGCGGCGCCGATCTCACAGGATAAGAATGATGACTGGCTCTAAATCACTGCTCAAGTAAGGCAGGAAATATAACCTTTTAGATGAAGCACTGGAGTCAAACAATGAATTCCACCAGGCCGATTGTTTTCAGGGTTCTTCTTTCCTCTTTGCCATTTGTTTTGTCGATGGCTTTTGCGATTCCACACGCGTCCACGCAACAACCCGTCATCAGTGCACGCGTCGTGCAGGTCCTGCAAATTGACGGTCTGCTCTTCAAAGACCTCAACAAAAACGGCAAGCTGGATGTTTACGAAGACTGGCGGCGACCGATTGATGAGCGGGTCAATGATCTGGTTGCGCAAATGACAATCGAAGAAAAGGCCGGATTGATGGTCGGGCCTTCGCTGCCTGTTGGGCCGAACGGCGGCGTCAGCGAACAACCGGTGTATGGGGCGAATCCTTTTAATCCGGGGCCGATTTCGCTGACTTCGCCCGCGACGACGGACGCGCTGTTGAGGCGTCATATACGCCAGTTCATCAACCGCGAGAATCTCGCGCCCAGAACTATGGCGACCTGGTTGAACGCTGTGCAACAGATCGCGGAAGGTTCTCGGCTGGGCATTCCGGTGCTGTTCGTCACGAATCCTCGCAACCATTTCGGCACACAGAACGCCTTTGGCATCATTGAAGCGGGTAACGCCTTTTCGCAATGGCCTGGCCCGCTCGGCCTGGCCGCCACGCGCGACATCGCGTTAGTCGAAGAATTCGCCCGCATCGCTGCGCAGGAATATGTTTCGGTTGGTATTCGCGGCGCTTATCATCCGACCGCCGATGTGGCGACAGAGCCACGCTGGAATCGCTTCCGTGAAACATATGGCGAAGACGCGAAATTGACGGCGGAGATCATTACGGCCCTGGTGCGCGGCTTTCAGGGCGAGAAACTCTCGGCCCGCAGTGTCGCGCTGACGACCAAACATTTCCCCGGCGCAGGGCCTGCGGATGACGGATTGGACGCGCATTATTCGTGGGGCAAGAACCAGGTCTATCCGGGCAAAAATCTTGAGTACCATTTACAGCCGTGGAAGGCTGCCATTGCCGCCGGCACGGCGATGATCATGCCCTATTACGCTGTGCCCAAAGGGTTGACGAGTGAAGACCTCGGCATGGCGTACAACAAAGAAATCATCACGGATTTGCTGCGGAACAAACTTGGATACACGGGCGTCATCAATTCCGACACAGGCATATCGACCGGCATGCCCTGGGGCGTCGAAAACCTGAGCGTGAAAGATCGCTACAAGAAAGCCATTGAGGCAGGTGTAGACCGTATTGGCGGTGACGCTACACCCGAAATCATTGTCGAACTCGTCAAAGGCAGCGGACTGACCGAAGCCCGGATTGACGAATCAGCGCGGCGCATTATGCGTGTATATTTCGGTCTAGGCATTTTTGAAAACCCCTACGCCAATCCTGACGAAGCCGAACGCACCATTCGCAAAAAAGAGTTCCAGGAAAAGGCTGATCTCGCCCAGCGCAAATCTATCGTGTTGCTGAAAAACGCCAAAGACATTCTGCCACTGAAAAGAGGCGTGCGCATGTATGTCGAAGGCTTTGATGCTTCGGTAGCCGCGCAGTACGGTTATGTCTCAACTAACAACCCGGACGACGCGGATGTTTGCATCGTGCGTGTCAGCGCAACCAGCGGCGGCAGACCAGGCGGTGGTCGTGGCGCAAGCGGTGGCAGAGGCGCTGGCGGCCCCGGCGCACCAGGTAGAGGATTCGCCGGCGGCGGCAGACCTGGGGGCGGCAACCAGCCCGTTGATTTAACCATACCCGCGGCGCGCCTCACGCCCATTCGCACGTTGATGCAGAAAAAGCCTGTAATCATCGTGATGCAATTCGATAGTCCGTACGTAATTCCTGAATTAGCTAACGAATCTGCGGCGTTGCTCGCTACGTTTGGCGCCAGCGATGACGCGTTGTTTGACGTGTTGATGGGCAAATTCAACCCCACGGGCAAACTACCTTTTGAATTGGCGTCGTCCATGGAAGCCGTGCGGGAACAGCTTGAGGATTTGCCATTTGATTCGAAAGGAACGCTGTTCAAATTCGGCTCAGGGTTGAGCTATCCCAAGTGAGGGGATTAGGTCTCACTATCCGTTAGTATAGATGCGAATCATGTGGAAAATTCAAAAATAAGGAGTTTCGACTATGAGTCCGACAGTTAGAGAGATTCTAACAATTAAAGATCGAATCAAAAGATTGCAGAAGAGACTGGGACTTGTCGATGACGGAATCATCGGGCCGGCCACACTGACCCGTATCGAGGCGGTTCTCGATAAGTGCGAAAATGCTCCTTCGGCGCCCCCTGTTCCGTTCAATCTGGAGTGCTCGAAAGCGGGACTCGAGGTGATTGTCAAATTTGAGATCTCTTCACAGGCACATTACGAAAGCAAGCTCAACCGTCCTACGTGGCCCGGCGGAGAGAGCGGCGTGACGATCGGCATCGGTTATGACCTTGGGTTCAATACGAAGACCCAGATCAGGGAAGACTGGCGTGGCAGGATATCCGATGAAAATCTCGATCGATTAGCTGAGGCTTCAAGGGTGACTGGTCAAAATGCGAGGGCTCTGATCGCAGGTTTGCGGGATATCAAAGTTCCATATGAAGCAGCTAAGGAAGTCTTCTTCATCCGAAGTCTCGTACGATTTGCAAAGGATACTCGCGGAATCTATCCGGGAATCGAAAAACTGCCCGCCGATGCTCAGTCGATGTTGCTTTCACTGGTATTCAACCGCGGCACAAAACTCACCGGATCGACTCGTGTCGAAATGAATCAGATCGTGTCGCTGGTTAAAAGTAAGAATCTCAAGGGGATCGCCGATCAGATCAGATCAATGAAACGGCTTTGGGTAGGTAAGGGATTGCCGGGCTTGCTTGCGCGTCGAGATATCGAGGCGAATATGGTCGAAAATGCCCGTCTTGTCTATCCGCCGGAAGAGCTGGTGCGGCTGTGATCGTTACAATCGGTTGAGCCGCATCGAATTGACGATGACAGAGAGACTCGAAACCAGCATTGCTCCAGCTGCGAAGATCGGGCTGAGCAGCCCTGTGAGCGCAAGGCTGATGCCGGCAGTGTTATAGAAGAATGCCCAGAAGAGATTCTGCCTGACGATCGCGACAGTCTTGCGTGAAAGATCGAAGACGTCCAGGATGCGGCTCAGGGAACTGGTCATGAGCACCACTGAAGAAGCTTTCATGGCGATGTCGGTGCCTGATCCTACAGCAATGCCAAGGTCAGCCTGTGCCAGTGCCGGTGCATCGTTGATTCCGTCGCCGATCATGGCTGTGATATTTCCGGCTCGCTGAAGCTTCTCGATTTCGGCCGTTTTGTCGCCCGGCCGGGCTTCAGCGATAAAACCATCAGCTCCGATCGATTCCGAGACCCAGGCAGTCGTGGCTGCTGCATCGCCTGAGATGATGCGGGTTTCGATGCCGCGATCCTTCAATGACCTTACGACCGCGGAGGCCTCCTGCCTGATTGTGTCGCCGAAAGCGAGCGCGCCCTTTATCATTCCATCCCATCCGTAAAAGACTACGGTCAGACCGCGATGTTCCGAGTTTGAAGCCATATCAGCAAAGGTCACTGGAAGCGAGAGTCCTGAATTTTCAAGCATCCGGCGGTTACCGATAAAGACGGCTCTGCCATCGACCTGTCCCTTGATGCCTTCACCCTTGACGATCTGGATTTCGCTGGCTTCAGTCACGTCGATTCGCTGTCTTTCGGCTTGTCGAAGAATCGCCCGGCCGAGCGGATGTTCGGAATACCGTTCGAGCGAAGCGATCAGGCGAAGATGATCGCCGGGCATTGACGAATCACCGGTCGTGCTTTCCTGCAATGCGAAATCTCCGTACGTGACGGTGCCGGTCTTGTCGAAGACCACCAGATCGATCTTGCGAATGCGTTCGAGAATGCTGCTATCACCGATGAGGATGCCTTGTCTGGATGCTGCTCCGATGGCGGCGGTGATGGCCAGTGGCGTCGCCATGCCGAGCGCGCAGGGGCAGGCGATAACCAGTACGGCGATCGATCGCATGACGGCCTCGCCAGGGGTGGTCAAGCCGGCGCCCCAGCAGATGAGGAAGGTCAGTGCGGCAACCACGATGACGATCGGAACGAAGATGCGTGAGATCCTGTCGACAGTTCGCTCGATAGTTGATTTGCTGCTCATCGCGTTTTCGACCATGTGGATGATCTGTGCCAGTGTGCTGTCGCCGCCAACGCGCTGCGCGACGATGTGAAGGACTCCATCGGCATTGACGCTTCCACCCGTGACGATCGAACCGGGCACTTTTTTGACCGGAGCCGATTCGCCCGTGAGCAGTGATTCGTCGGCGAATGATTCACCTTCGATCACCCGGCCGTCCGCGGGGATGCGCTCACCGGCCTTGACGACGAAGACATCATCGACATTGAGTGCCTCGATAGAGACAAAACGCTCGTCACCACCGGCCAGCAACCTGACCTTTTTCGGCATCATGCGATAGAGCATGGTGATCGCCTGAGTCGTCCGGCTTTTGGCTGTCCGTTCGATCAGTTTGCCGATCAGGACCAGCGTGACGATCGCCGAAGCAGTATCGAAATAGACGTGGCTCACGCCGCGAAACACTTGAATGATGCTGAAAATGTAGGCAGTCAGAATACCGATCGCCAGCAGGGTCTCCATGCGTACCGTTTTGTTGATCAGGGCACGCCAGGCAAGATGTGTGATCGGCCTGGCGGAATAGATGACTACTGGAGTGGCCAGCGCCATGAGTACGTAGGGAAGAAAGCGGTCGATGCTCTCGGCGATACGCTCGAAATATCCAACATAAAGCGCTGTATTGAGCGTCATGATGTTGAGCCAGAAGAAGGCCGCGATACCCGTGCGTAGTAGCAGGTCTTTCCTTTCGGCGTTTGCTGCTTCGTTATCGCCTGTATACTCGCTGGCCTGGTAGCCGAGCTTTGCGATTCGTTGCGGAATCCGGTCCGGCGGCAGAAACTGCGGATAGTATTTGATTTTGACCAGATCGGAGGCAAAGAAGGCCTCGGCTGAAGCGACGCCGGGTTCCTCCTCGAGACTTCGCTCGATCAGCCAGGCACAGGATGAACACCACATGCCTGAAACCTGATAGATCGTTTCACTGAGAGGAGTATCGGCCGGAAGTTCGATCTTCTTTGCAGTCCTGGGCGCCTCATTGCGATTCGAAATGAGGCCCATTTCGAGGATGCGCTTGAAGAGTTCCGTATCACGGAGGTTTTGGCCGGCAGTAACAACCCCACTCTCCATGAGGATGGCGTAGACGTTCATGCAGCCAAGGCAGCAGAAGATCTTCTCTTCGTTATTGTGGCGGCTAGTGAAGTGGTTTCGTCCGGCATCGAGTCCGCATAGCGCGCACGCCGCCTTTGCTGACTCTTGTTGAGTGTGATTTATGACGCTTACCGGATTGGACATAAATACCCTGTAACCTGAGTTTTCTAAAGGCCGCAAAGAGGGCAAAGAATTAATCGCAATGGCCGCAAAGGGGGCAAAGATTTTATGGTCATATGAATATCCGGATTATTGCCCACTGGATATAATTCGAACGCTGATCTTCCCCATATATCTTTGCCCCTTTGCGGCCTTTGCGATTCAATAGTTAAAATACTTAGGCCGAGTTTCTTTTCAAGAATTCCTGTTAAAATCAATCAGTAATCATGCATCAAGACTCGAATTGTATTTCATCGACGAACTCATCGGTTTCCCCGTTTCATCGAGAATGACCGGATTGGTTCTTTTGGCGACGATATAGAGTGCGACAAGGATCCCGATAAACAACAGGAAGATCAGGCCCAGGATCAGTTGCAGGAATCTGCCATGAGACTGGGATGCAGGCGGAGCAGCGGATTTTCTCATCGAGCTATCCTTTCCGTCGGCGTGATGAATGTCATTTCATAGGTTTGTGATTCGTCGCCGGGCTGAACGTGGCTTGTAAACAAAAAATGATTGACGCCCTGCGGCAATGCGCCGGCGGCAGAGACGACCTCGAATTCATGCTGGACCTCCTCACCCGGTTTCAGTCTGACAGGCTGATCGAGCAGTATCGCGGCATCTGGCAGATTCTGCAGTTCGATCACCAGCGTGGCCTCGGTGCCCAGTCTGTTCGCCAGGTTGAGGCGGAACTTGTTGTAGATTTTACCGTCCTCACCGACGCGATAAAGAACCGACCGGTCAGGGGAGATGCGGACAAGGACATTCTTTCGCATCGACAGAGCCGTGAACAACCCTGATGCATAGAACAGCAGCACGAGCACTACGACCACGCGTTTGGCGTCGCGCAGGCCGATCCGCCGGTGCCATGGAGTGCGCTTGTCTCCGAGCAGTTCGTTCTTCTCGCCCCACGTGTAGTGAATTAAACCATCCTTTCCAAACCGTCCCAGAATATCGACGCAGGCATCGACGCACTCGCCGCAGTGAATGCATTCGATCTGATAAGGCGATTTTCGAATATCGATGCCCATATGACAGACCTTGACGCATTTCTTGCACTCGATGCAGTCATTGCCGGCGTCACGGTACTCGACGAGCAATGTATTCTTGTCACCGAGCATGCCCTGCAGGTAACCATACGGGCAGACAGTGGTGCAGAAACGCTGCCGGACAAAGGCGAAGTCAAGAAAGGTGATGAGTGTTGTCGATGCTCCGGCGATTCCGCCATAAGTTCTGATATCCAGCGCCATCAGGCGCTGAATCAGATCACGCGGCTCGACGAAATAAGAGATGAAGACGAAAGAGAGAAATATCGATGCGATCAGCAGGACCGAATAGAATATCGCCGCGCTGAGCCATTGCCGCTGCTTTGCGCCGAGCTTGCCGAACTTCTTGCCCGTCTGTCGTTTGATCTTGTCCTGAAGCGCCAGCGATGCCTCGCTGAAGATCATCTGCGGGCAGAAATAGCTGCAATAAACGCGACCATACAGCATCGAAGCCGCCGTTATGACATACAGAAAAAAGAGCAGTGAGAAGAATATGATGCCGAATTCATTGATCCAGAGTTCGTAACCGGCGAAATAGAACCTCTGCTTCGGGATATCGAAGCGCATGATATTGAAGAATGGCAACAGCACGAAGATCAGAAAGCAGCCAAACTGAATCCATCGCCGCATTTTGTGATATGTCGATTTGGGCGCAATTGGATTGGCTATCGGCTTGAGTCTGGGCCTGACGGGTTTTGCGGCCGGCTGGCTATTGGATGCGATCTGATCAATTTTTTCCGTACTGATGTCCATGGCAAAAAAGCTTTTATCAGCTAAGAAGAGAATATGGAGTCCGGCGGCCCGGCGCCGCTTTTGTATCTTGTGTATAAAAATATTTGAATGTCATATCAAAGCGGCGCCGGGCCGCCGCACTCCATATTCTCTTCTTCATTGGTGACAGGCCGAAGCCGCTTCACCGCTTGCGGTCATCATGATCATCGGCATGATTCCACGGATTATCATCAACAACCCCAATAGTACAACGCTGACGGCAGCCAGACGACTCCCAAGCTGACTCAGCCTTCTTGTAATAATTCCGGAAAAAACACCTATCATTAATAAAGCTCCGGAAGTTCCTGTTCCGAAAGCCGTCATTGTAATTGCTCCGGAAAAAGCGGTGCCTGTTGCCATGGCTTTAAGCAATGCAGCGTAAATCAGTCCACAGGGAAGGAATCCGAGCATCAAACCAAGGATGAATTTACTGCGCGGAGAAGGCGATGAAATTTGATTGCCGAGCGGTTTGAGAAAGCCTGAGGTGATGCGCAGCAGGTCGAAGTGTCGCAGTTGCTCGAAAGGAATCAGATCAAGCATGAAGAGCCCGGCCAGAAGCATGAGGATGCCCGCAATTATGGCCGTAAAATTTTCGATTCCCGCAAGTTGTCCGGCAACGCCGAGGCTTTGTCCGGCCAGCCCCGCGACGGCTCCGAGTGCAGAGTAAGTGATGATTCGGCCCGCGTTGTATGCCAGATGTGCAGGCAGAAGCTTGAAGCCCGCGCGATCCTGCAGTGGCAGACTGTATGACAGCACGATGGGGCCGCACATCTGTATGCAGTGCAGGCTGCTCAACAGACCGAAACTGAAGATGATTGAAAAATCGAGTGCCGTCATAAAATCATGCGTATTTGATCTTCATGTTGATCGTCTGGACGGTGACGCACTCGCGGTAGAAATCGAACTTTTTCATTCTGATCGCCTGAGTCGGGCATCTGGATGCGCACATGCCGCAGCGAATGCATGTCGATTCATCTTTGAGCATAAGAGCCCCGAGAGCTTTCAGTTCCTCGTCGCCGGCGCCTGCCAGGTCTTCGCGCGAGATTCCGGCCATTTCCGATGCAAGTTGCATCAGTCGATCGTCATAACGCAGTTGATGAAGTCCGACCAGTTTGATCAGATTCTCAGGACAGATATCGACGCAGCCATTGCAGGCAATGCAGATCGACGTATCGAAGACGGTATTGATATTGCAGCGCAGGCATCGGCCGGCCTGTTTTCGAGCTTCGGCTACGGGGAAGTTGACTTCGATGATATCGAGTGAGGCCGCGCGCCGCTCACTTTCGATGACCGGAGGGTTTTCGCGCTGAATCTGATCCCAGCTCGGGTACATCGTATAATCCGCCGGCAGCCAGCGTTTGCGGACAACGACATCTGTCCGTGTCTTGCGCAGGAAGTCATGCATCGATCGCGCAGCGATCTGCGCCGAGGCGATGGCGTGAATAAAGAGGCGCGGACCGTGAGCGATGTCGCCGCAGGCGAAAACATCCGGCGCTGTCGTCTGATAGGTATCGGGATCGACCTTGATCAGTCCTCGATCGGTTTCAACGCCGTCTTCCGGGTTGAGAAACGAAAGATCGGATGTCTGACCGACTGCGAACATTATCGTGTCGGCTTCGATATCTTCAACGGTGGATTCGTCGAATTTCGGGTTGAATTTTCCGTTCTCGTCGAAGACCGAGACGCATTTGACCGTTCTCAATCCTGTTACATATCCCTGATTATGCAGTACCTCGCGCGGGCCGCGAGCGTTATGCAGTCTGATGCCTTCCTCTTCTCCCTCGATGATTTCGATGTCGTCCGCCGGCATCTCGTGACGCTGTTCGAGGCAGACGATATGAACCTCCTTGTCGCCGCTCATCCTCAGGGCAGAGCGGGCGACATCATAAGCGATGCGTTCGGTGCGTTCCATATCGGATGCAGCATCGGCCATTTCGACAGCGCGCGGGCGAACAGCTGAGCGGGCAACGTCATACGCCACATTGCCTCCGCCAATGACCACGACGCGTTTGCCCAACTCGAGCGGTTTGCCTTCATTGAAGGCGCGCAGGAAGTCCAGACCGTCGATGACCTGGGGCAGATCGCTTCCGGGAAGGGGCAGTTTGCGACCCTTCGGCAGCCCGACACCAAGGAAGATCGCTTTGTATCCTTCGCGTCTCAGATCGGCGATTGTGAAATCGCGACCCATTCGCATGTTGCATTTCAACTCGACTCCCATCGACAGGATCGCATTGATCTCGTGACGGACCAGATCGCGCGGCAGTCTGTAGATCGGCACTCCGGCCGTGAGCATCCCGCCGGGTTCGGAATAAGCCTCGAAAACAGTCACCTTATAACCCAGACGCATCAGATCATGCGCGACGGTGAGTCCTGAAACACCGGCTCCGATGACGGCTACGCGTTCGTAATCACCGCGATTCGGCGGCAGCATGCGTTCATTGGCCCCGGCATGGTAATGACTGTAAACGCCGGTCTCGGGGCCGAATTTTTCGTTGACGAAGCGTTTCAGCGCGCGGATAGTGACCGGTGCATCAAGATCGCCGCGCCGGCAGTTGACCTCGCAGGGTGCGCCGCACACGCGCCCGCAGATCGAAGCAAACGGATTGGTTGCCCGGGCGATCCTGTATGCGTCCTCATCGCGACCCTCGGCGATTGCCGTTACGTATCCGCAGGCATTGGTGTTGACGGGGCAGGCGTCCTGGCACTTGACCATCTTCGTCCAGTAGTCGCTTGCACCCAGGTCAGCCACCTCGAATTGCAGTTGTTCATCCTTCATGATTGCCATCTACTCTTCGTGGAATTTCTTAAAGGCAAAGATCACCAGGATCAGGGCATAGACGATGCCGAGCCCGGCGATGGCGTACATCAGTCCATTCGATGATTGTGTCGCCGCGTTCATCAATTGAACCAGTGGACCACGATCGGCATGTCCGGTCTCACCGTTCATATATGCCAGGAAATATGTGATTGCACCTCCCGCAATGACGATAAAAGCGAATTTGAGGAATACCGGCACATCGGTCCCTTTGCGTTCGGTGATCCATCCATCGGCGTATTCCTTGATCTCATTCTGTTCTTTGTTTTCGCTCATGCTTTCCTCCAGTGGAAATCAATAAACCGGCATCAGATCAGTCCTCGGGCTCATCATCATCCCGGAGCATTCGATATTTGGGCTCCTCGCTCTTGCTGCCCCAGTATCCATGCTTGATCGATCGGACCATGAAATAGATGGCGCCGACCAGAAGAATGAGGAAGTAGAAGTAGGCGAAATAGATGCTTGGGTAGACGTAATCTTTCATGGCTCGATCCTGTGTCTATCGTTCATAGTCGTTTTCGGGTCGCCAGTTCTTGGCGCGACCGAGTGTCTGGATATAGGCTACGATGGCTTTGAAGTCCTCTTCGTTATTGGCGATCCAGGGATAGGGCGGCATAATCGACCCCTGGACAAGGTCGCGCGGATTGCGGAAATGAGCGCGATGCCATTGTTCATCATATTTGCCACCGACGCGTGAAAGGTCCGGGCCGGTGCGTTTAGTGCCGAACATGTGCGGGTCATCGTAGACGAATTCATCCGGCGTCGAGATTGGAGAGTCGACTCCGCGCCATCCAGATCGTTTGGTATCAGCCAGCAGCGTGCGCGTCTGCTGTGTATGGCAGTACCAGCAGCCTTCCTTGACATAGATCGCCCGTCCCTTCAGTTCCAGCTCGTTCAGCGGTTGAAGCTTTCCGGTGACACCTTTGGCGGGATCAGAGTTCTCGAATGGTTTGGCCCAGCTTTTATCGACGATCGGAGGGACAACCGTGGTCAGCAATCCACCGATGAAAAAGAGTATGAGCGCTGCGGCTACAAAGAACGCTGCACTGTAATCTGCTTTGTGTAACATAAGTGACTCCTGGGTTGAGTACAAAGTACAAAGTAAAAAGTATAAAGATCGGAGATTGATTACCGTACTGTTAATAAGCGATGCATCTTTCCTGCTGCCTACTGCATATCGCCTTCTTTCTACTTTCTACTTTTTTCTTCTGGGGCGATCAGGCAGCTAGCGGTACAGCTTTCTCTCCCTCAGTCGAGCCGCCTGTGCCGATTACCGTCGCCAGAATGTTGTAGGCGAAAGCCACTATTCCACCGAACATCAATATTCCAGAGAAGAAGCGGACGATCCACACCGGTTCCAGCGCGATAACGGTGTCGATGAAGGGGATCGAAGGATTGTTCCACTGCCAGCCCTGCCAGAATCCGCCCAACCAGAGCGTGACAAAGAATCCCACGCCGCCGATCAGGAAGAGCCAGTAACTCCAGTTGGCCAGCGCATCTGAGAAGAGCCTGGTCTTGAAGATTCGCGGGACAATGTAATAGGACCCGGCAATCGCAAAGAACGAAAATGCTCCGAGCACGGCCATATGGGCATGTCCCGGAATCCAGTCGGTCTTCGAAACGATCGCATTGACCGATCGCAGACTGTGCATCGGTCCCTGGAAGCAGGTCAGCAGATAAAAGACCACGCCGGTCATGAGGAATTTGAGCGGAACGTTATCGCGCATCTGATGCCATTGCCCCTTCATCGTCGCGAAAAAGTTATAAACGACGGCCCAGACCGGAATCAGGAGCATGAGTGAAAAGACGATGGCAATCGTCTGCAGCCACTGCGAGATCGGACCGTGCAGCATGTGGTGCGCGCCGGTCCAGACATATACGAAAGCCAGCGACCAGAACCCGATCATCGACAGTTTGTGGCTGTGCAACGGGCTGTTGGATGTCTTCGGAATAAAATAATAGGCCAGCGCCAGTCCTGCCGGTGTGAAGATCAATCCGACGGCGTTGTGAACATACATCCAGTTCAGGTTCGCCTGATTGACTCCGGTAGTAAACAATACGGCGAAGTTGCCGGTCAGATAGACGAACGCCGTCCACAAAATGGTTCCCATCGCATACCAGAGGCTGACATACATCTGCTGGTACTTGCGCGTCGCCACTGTTCCGAAAATATTGATACCGAACATGACCCACGCGACGACGACCGCCACATCCAGCGGCAAAGGCAGTTCGGCGTATTCAAAGCCCTGGTTAATTCCCAGCAGCAGCGAGACGACTGCGCCCAGAATGATCACGTTCCACAACGCCGCGGTCGCAATGCCCAGCTTCTCGCTCCATAACCTGACCCCGCAGAGTCGCGGCACGAGGTAATAGATCAATCCCATATCGGCGGCGAGCAGCCACCCGAAGAGCATGCCGTTGACATGCAACGGACGAAGCCGGCCATAGGAGAAATAGGGAATAGTGCCGAGAAGCTGCGGCCACACGAATTTGGCAGCAATCAATAAAGCGATGATCCCGACGATGAAAAAATATGTAATCGAACTGACCAGAAACAGCTTGGCAGTCGTATCCTTGTGAATGGATTCCGAATAACGCGCTGCATTCGAGACAGGGATCTCACCGGCGTTATTGATCGATGCTTCACGTTGCATAAAGCCTCCTTGATTCAGTCAAAAGCAGAAAGTAGAAAGTTGAAAGTCTAAGGACGATATCTTGTAGATGTTCTTATTTTGATTAGGATGTATTTCAAACATTTCATTTAACTTTCAACTTTCAACTTTTTACTTTCTACTTCTTCTTATTCAGACTCCTCAGATAATTGACCAGATCTCCGACATCCTTTTGCGAAAGGCCGTAATCGATCCAGGGCGGCATGGCCGCTCCCTGGACACCATACAGGATTGAATCGAATAGTCTGCGGTCGTCTATCGAGTTCATGAAATCAATGTTTCGCAGATTACGCGGTCGCGGCACCATATCAATCGAGTTAGGTCCCTTGCCGTCGGCCTTTTTTCCATGGCAGCCAGTGCAGCGTTGCAGGTAGATGCTTTCGCCTCCGGCAATGGATTGCGCGCTCGATGTGACTGGATTGGTCTCGGGGACCTTGCGAATCCTGGCGGTTCGTCGATCCTCCTTGACGAAAGTCTTGTTGATGTAATCGAAAACGCCCTGTATCTGGTCGTCGCTCAAGACATTTTTCCAGGCCGGCATTGACGTTCCGGCAACGCCGTTTTTGATCGACGCAATCAGCCGATCAGCCGGTTTACTGTTCATAAATCCGACCTTGGTCAGATCACGCGGCGCCGGATCAAGGTAAACAGCGATCATCCCTTTGCCATCGCCCTTGTTGCCGTGGCAGCGAACGCAGTTGTTTACGAAAGCCTCTGCGGGAGTGCTGCCTGGGAGGGTAGATTTCAACCCCAGCAGATAGGCTGTCATGGCTCTATATTCCGTATCCGGGAAACCGAAGGCGGGCATGATCGAATCGGAGATTCGGGATCGCGGATCGCGGAAGTGGTCCATCATCCAAGTCTCATCCTTGAGCAGACCCGCGAAACTCAGATCGGGTGCGACTCCGCCATCCACTGCTCCAAGTTTATGGCAGGCCAGACATGACCTGTCGCTGATCAGCTTCTCACCCATTGCGGCCAACGTCGGGCCGGCCGGGGTGGCTGGGGTGGCGGTAGCATCGGTGCCGGCTGTAGGAACAGCTGCCGCGGTTCCGTCTCGTCGCAGGCTTGCCCGATATCTGTCGAGCGAGGTCTCGGCGAAATTGACGCCCCGACGGCTCTTCAGGAAGATCGTCAGAGCCTTCACTTCGATGTCGTTCAATTTAAATTTGGGCATGAATGAAACTGCGCTGTTGGCGCGCGGCTCAACGATCGATTCCCACAAATAATCGAGTTTGAACTTCTTCCCGACTTCTGAGAGATCGGGGCCGAGCGTGCCGTTGGCCATGCCTTCGATCTTGTGGCATCCGTAACAGTTCTTCTCGAAGAAGAGTTTTCTGCCTGCGGCAACGAGCGGAGTGCTCGAAAAATTCTCTTCGGTGTGGCACTGCGCGCAGCTGGCCTGCATGAACTCCTTGCCGACAAGCTTTGTCTTGTAGTTGGGATTCCAGTTCTGCGTCACATAACCCATGAGCGGATCGGGCCAGTAGTGGTCTTCGCCATGAGCGTAAAAAGCCTCCAGGCCGCGCCCCTGACCATCGTGGCAGACTGTGCATCCGAAATCCGAGAATTTATGACGCCGCTCCCAGACCCCGTTGACCATCCTGTCACCCATCGCTTCAGCATATGGGTGAGATTTTAAAGGGTGACCATAACCGTTAAATCTGGGATCATCACTGCCGATGTGGCAGGTCATGCACCGGTCGACACGTTCCTCTCCGAACGAGCGGACGATGACCTGCTCGATTCGTGGGGATCTTCCTTCCAAAGCCGCACGTTCGGCATCTGTCTTTGCCAGCTGCCGTGCCTGATCGAAATATGCAGTCTGATGATTTTCCCATTTATGAAAGAACTGATCGTAGAAGACCAGGCCGTGCACGATCAGTATGATGAAACTCGCAATGGCTAATGCCAGTCGCATGGCTTCCTTCCTGGATATTTATGCCGCCGCGCGAAATGCCTGCGGCGAAAGTCGATTCACCTTACCAGGGAGAGACGAACTCCCAGTTCGGGCCCCTGAAGAACGTCCCGATGATAATCAGCCCGATATTGACGATGACGAAGATCAGAAAGAGCGTATTGGCGAGCAGCCGCTCTTTGGCGAACCATTGTCCGACGCCTTTCGTGCTGCGGTCGAAATAGGGAACGAGTAAAAGAATCAACACTTCGAGAGTCGGAATACCGACGCCGCCCCAGAATGCCGAATAGCTGACCAGTTCCTGCAGGCCCAGGAAGTACCATGGAGCCTTGGCGGGATTGGGCGGATGCGTCACGTTGACAGGCTCTTCGAGCGGGGCATTGAAAAAGAGCGAGACTATCAGCACACCCGCCAGCGTCAGGACGAAGACGAAAAGTTCGGCCATAAACAGATTCGGCCAGCTGAAGACGGATTGGTCGGGCACGTTGCCGACCTTGGTGAATGGTCCGCGAACCAGTCCCTGAATTCCGTAACGTCTCTTTTCAATAATCGTCGGGACCACTGCCGCATGTGTCGCCTCGACCGCAACGGTTGACGGTTCCAGCTCCGTCGGCCACTGGTCCAGACCTTCACTTGCCGGCGGAATACTCTCCGATTCCTCAGGTCGTGAAAGTCCGCCATCCTTGCGAATCCGCCAGAAATGGATCGAAACCAGCACCGTGATGATCAGCGGCAGAACGGCAATATGCAGGACGTAGAACCTCAGCAATGCCTCCTGTCCGACGTTGGTGTCACCCAGCAGCAGGAACTTTATGTCGTTGCCGACAATTGGAGCGTATCCGGCTATCGATGCGCCGACCGTGATCGCCCAGAATGCGAGCTGATCCCACGGCAGCAGATATCCGGTGAAGCTCGAAAAAAGCGTCAGCAGAAACAGCGCGATTCCGATCACCCAGTTGAACTCGCGCGGCTTTTTGTAAGAGCCGGTGAAAAAGACGCGACACATATGCAGAAATACTGCGGCGACCATGAAATGTGCGCCCCATCGATGCATGTTTCGCAGAAATGTTCCAAATGCCACCGAGCCGCGCAGATCCAGCATCCGGTCATATGCCTGCGTGGTCGACGGGACGTAATAGAACATAAGCAGAATTCCCGTCACAGTCAGGATGACGAAGAGAAAGAATGTCATGAGACCCAATCCCATCGTATACAGCGGCTTGATCGTATGGCGATGAACCTTGACAGGATGAATGTGCAGAAAGAAATTGCTGAAGCTGGTCTGAGCGCGTCCGAGGTCAGAGTGCGGGAGCGGATTTCTGAAGATGGAGTTCCAAATGCCGGATGGCAGATCAGAAAGCACACTCAAAAAGCTCTTCTTGGCCATGGGTGTTTATCCTTAGAAGCTGTTGTCAGCGATTGTCGAGTTTGTGCCCCGGATCAGACATTGAAATAGGTTCCGGCAGAGATTTCCGATCCCTTGTCAATCTCGATCTCTCCGTTCGGCGAGAGCGAGACTTTGTACCATGGCAGCGGTTTTGGCGCCGGACCTCCGGTTACATTGCCATCCTGATCGAAACGCGATCCATGACACGGGCATGCGAATCCTGTTTCTGAGGGCGCCACGATACATCCAAGGTGTGTGCAGGTGGTCGAGATCGCGCACATTTTGTCACCGTCACGTACGATGCAGATGCGATGCGACTCCATTGCGATGCGCGTTCCTGAAGGGAATTCATCGGGCTTGCCGATGTTGAACCGATTGGGCTGGCCATAGGTCGCTCGCGGCTTGATAAAAACCAGATTCGATATGACACTGATTATCGCTGAACCGAACAGCCCCACGCTGCTCAACCAGGTCAGCATTCGCCGCCGCGTCATGCGGCCTTCCGTCAACTCTTCTTTATTTGCGAAGGGCGTCTTCGCCATTGTTGTGCTCCTCCCGGGATGATTCAATCAACTCCTCGACATCCGACCAGAAGACCTGATACTTGGCTTCCTCCAGATTCTTGAAGTAGTCTTTTTTTACTGCGAAGATGAAGATGAGAACAGCGCCGATACCCATCAGCAGGCTTGCGATGATCGCAATCCAAGTCAGGTACATATTCAAGCGGTAACCCTCCCGGATGATATGACGGTTAAGACAAATCCACCCCCTGACGGGTATCGGCATAGAGAACAGCAACAGAGGAAATTGCGGATTTTTCTCCTCGGTTCAAACTTTTTGCAACTCCCATTCCATGTCATTTGAGTGTGATTTCGATCACATAAAACGGAAAATGGATATAATGAGAAAGCAAGCCGGAGGTGGTCGTTCAGGTTGTAAGTGATTGATATGTTGAGACTAATAACACGCGACCCGTGAACAAGTCGTTTTTTACCTGTCAAAGAGACTGCAGAAACCGAATTGCGGAATTCCGCACAGGTGGGGAATAAACCGCACCGGGATATCAATTAATTCTCGTATGGATAAATACCCTCGAAACCGGGATGCCATTCCTACGATAACAGTCCGGGAAGGAAGATACAGGATGCGCTTCCTGACGGATCGTAAAGATCTGGACAGCGTTTTACGGCTGCGCTTTGATGTATTCAATCTGGAGTTGGGTGAAGGGCTGGATTCATCCTATGAGACAGGGCTGGATATCGATGTTTACGATCCATTTTGCCATCATCTGGTGGTTGAAGACGCTGACAGGAATGAGATCGTCGGAACCTACCGTCTGCAAACATTTGAAATGGCCTGCGCCGGCAAAGGATTTTACTCCGCGATCGAGTTCGACTTCTCTTCGATCCAGGCGGAGGTATTGCAAAAGTCAGTTGAACTGGGGCGAGCCTGTATTGAGAGGGCCCATCGAAATACACAGGTGCTCTATCTGTTGTGGAGGGGACTGGCGGCTTATGTTTCGCATAACCGCAAGCGATACCTGTTCGGCTGCTGTTCGCTGACCAGTCAGGATCCTGACGAGGGGCATCTGATCATGGAACAACTCGAACATGATGGACGATTGCAGGGAGCGATCAAGGTCAGTCCTTTGCCCGGGTTCGAGTGTTATCCCGCCGGCCACCAAGTCGACAGATCGAGGGAAGTCAGGTTGCCGAGACTGTTTAGAACCTATCTCAGATTTGGGGCACGCGTCTGCGGTGCGCCTGCGATTGACAGGCAATTCAGGACCATCGATTATTTCGTCGTCTTTGACATAGACGAGATGGACAGTCAGATCCGCGAGATGTTCTTTCAGTAGTGTCTATCGGACTGCCCATATGGTTGGTTTGCAGGGCGAATATGAGTATTCAATTGAAAACGGTTCTGAGACGTTGGGGATGGATGCTCCTGATGCTCTATCTTGTCCTGCTCGGGTATTCACATGTTACTCGAATGCTGGCGGAGCCACCTGAACCGCTACGAACCTGTTGTTCGGTCACTTTACCTGCGGTATACCAAGATCGAACCGGACCGGAAAAAATATCGCTCAGTTATCGTGAGCGCCCGGCTGCCGGTGGCCGTAAGACGGCTCCGATCGTATTGCTGCACGGCAGTCCCGGTGGATCGAGTGACTTCGAGCGGCTCATGCCGGTTATCGATGGCAGTCATCGACTGATTGCGCCCGATCTTCCAGGGTTCGGAAGATCGACGCGCGAACTTCCGGACTATTCTATTCGATCGCATGCGAAATACGTTCTGGCGATGATGGATGCGCTGGGAATCGATCAGGCGCATTTAGCTGGATTCAGCATGGGCGGAGGCGTGGCTCTGAGTCTTTACGATCTGGCTCCACGGCGAGTCAAATCGATTGTCCTGATCTCGTCGATAGGTGTCCAGGAGATGGAGCTCCTTGGCGATTATCACCTCAACCACGCGATTCACGGACTGCAGCTGGCGCTTTTTAAAGGACTGCGGCTGGGGCTCCCGCTGACTCCTGCGTTCGTTCATAACGATATTTCCATCGCTTATGCCCGCAACTTTTATGACTCAGACCAGCGTCCGTTGAGGGCTGTTCTGACACGATACCAGGCGCCGATGCTGATAGTGCATGGACGGAACGATATTCTGGTCCCGGTCGAGGCTGCAATCGAACATCACCGGCTGGCGCCGCAAAGCGAACTGGAGCTGACCGGTGAAAACCATTTCATGGTCTTTACGAAGCCGGATCTTCTGGCTCCCCGGATAGATGGCTTCATAGAACAGGCAGAATCAGGCCGAAGCAGAACGCGCGAAGATGTCGATGAGGCCGGCCTGATCGCGGCGCAACGGCCGCTCGATCCTCGTGATCTACCGAAATTCATCGGAATTACAGCTTTTGTCATCATATTGCTGCTCGCCCTGGCGACGCTGGTCAGCGAGGATCTGACCTGCATTGCGGCCGGAATCATGGCATCACAGGGGCGCCTTGGATTTGCAATGGCGACCTTGGGGTGTTTTGCGGGTATTTTCATTGGCGATCTGATGCTCTACTTCGCTGGTCGGTGGCTTGGGCGTCCGGCGTTGAAGATGCCGCCGATGCGCTGGCTGATTAGGCCTGCCGATCTTGCCAGAAGCTCTGCGTGGTTCTCACGCCAGGGGCCAAAGGTTATCCTTCTCAGCCGGTTTATGCCTGGAACGCGGCTGCCAACATACTTCGCTGCCGGCGCCCTCGAGACCAGTTTCTGGCGATTCGCTCTCTTCTTTTTCATCGCCTGCGCGGTCTGGACGCCGCTTCTGGTGGGCGGGGCGATGGTGCTCGGCGGCGGCGTTTTCACTTCTGCGGCCATGGGCGGTCAGTCGATTCTGCTGCGCGCCATCATAGCCGTTCTGCTGGTCTTAATTCCTGTCAGATTTCTGATCAGGATATTGACGCATAAAGGCAGGCGGTTGTTGCTCTCATCATGGCGTCGTTTGACCAGATGGGAGTTCTGGCCGCCATTTGCCTTCTACCCGCCGGTGATCATTTACATCTTTGGCCTGATGTTTAAATACCGCAGCCTGACAATCTTCACCGCAGCAAATCCGGCCATTCCCGGTGGTGGATTTATCGGGGAATCGAAGGCTCAAATACTGCACGGGCTGGCAGGCGCAAATGAATTCCTTCCGAAATGGATGCTGCTTGAAAAGGGTATGAGTGGAACAGAGCGCGAGGCCGCGACGCGATCTTTCATGGAACGGAATGGTCTTTCATTTCCAATCGTTCTAAAGCCGGATACCGGCCAGCGAGGATCAGGCGTTGCGATCATACGCAGAGATGAGGATCTTCGACGTTACCTCAGCCTTGCGGATTTCGATATCCTCATTCAGGAATACATCCCCGGCGACGAGTACGGCATATTCTATTATCGATACCCCGATGAAGTGGCTGGACGCATCCTGGCCGTTACTGAAAAGCGATTCCCCGTCGTCATCGGGGACGGACAAAGCACGCTCGAAGAGCTGATCCTGAACGATGATCGTGCGGTATGTATGGCCAGGTTTCATCTCAACCGCCACTCCGACAGGCTGATGGAACGAATTCCGGCAGGTGAACACCTTCCACTGGTTGAAGTCGGCACTCACAGCCGTGGTTCCCAGTTTCTGAATGGTGAAGCGATAGTAACAGGCGCATTGACTGAAACTGTCGATCGCATCAGCCGCGCCTTCGACGGATTCTACTTCGGTCGGTTCGATGTTCGCATTCACGACCAGCGCGAGTTCAGAGAGGGAAGGGGATTCAAAGTGATCGAGCTCAACGGGGTGACATCAGAGGCAACGAGCATCTATGATCCCGAAAATTCGTTGCTCGATGCCTGGCGAGTCCTCTTCGAACAATGGCGAATCGCTTTCGAGATCGGCGCAATTAACCGGAAACTCGGTGCACAACCGGTGCCGGCCAGGACTCTTCTAGCATGGCTCGTCGCATACCGCGAAAAATCACAGGGACATGATCGGTTTCTTGATCAAACAGATGAGGCATAATATCACTGGTTTGACTGGGAGCCGGCTCGCCATAGATAGACCTTCCTGTTTTTCCCGCCGGAGACCAGCAGGCTGTGCCTCGGTGAAAATTCGAGATCAGTGATGGCCGATGGCTGGCTTGTCAGCGTCGTCAATTCGATTCCGTTGACAGGATCCCAGATCTTGATCATGCCGTCTTCGCTGCCTGACGCAAGTCGTACGCCATCAGGGCAGAATGAGATTGTCTTTACCCCGGCCGAATGACCTCGAAGCGTGAATTTTTCGATGCCGTTCAGCCAGTCCCAGATTTTGATGGTTCTGTCTTTGCCGGCAGAAGCCAGCCATTTTCCATCCGGTGAAAAGTCGATAGTCCAGATTTCATTCTCATGGTTCAAGAGAGACCGGAACAATTTTTTTGACTCAACATGCCAGAGATATATCAATTTATCATCACCTGCCGTTGCCAGGTAATTGCCATCAGGTGAAAAAGCGACGGCCTTGACCCCGGACTTATGCGCCTGAAATGTATGAATTCGTTGCCGTTTTTCAACATCCCAGATTATGGCGTTGTGACCTCGATCGCCGGTTGCCAGCATTTTACCATTTGGCGAGAAGCTGAGGTTGAACACCCATTGGTCGTACCCGGTCAGTTTGCCGATCATTTTGTGACTGTTGGCATTCCAAAGTCCGACGGTATTATCACGAAGTGCTGCTGCAACGAACTTGTCTCCGGGAGCAAACGCGAGGTCGTTTATTTGAAAATCGGTCTCGATCCGACCAATATTCTGTCGAGTTTGAACCTCCCAGAAATTGATAGTTGATTGATTGGCGACCGCTATGGTTTTTCCATCACGGGTGAACCTGGTGGCTGTTATGAGGTCATTAGGATGGAGGAGAATGTCTCGCCTCCCTATCTCTCTTGTATCCCAAACATTGACTCCGTTATCGTCACTGGCAGTCGCGAGTTCCGATCCATCACGGGAAAATTCGATTGATCTAATCTCGTCCGAATGCCCCTTGTACGTATCAACGATCTCCCATGACGTGGTATCCCAGATTCGTATAATTCGATCAACGCCAGCCGAGGCCAGATATCGTCCATCATTGGATACAGACAATCCGTTGACAGGGAATGTATGACCTTTCAGGGATGCCAGAATCCGATATGTACGAGTGTCCCATACGAAAATCTCGCCGCCTGAAGAGCCCGTGATCAGTCTACTGCTGTCCGGTGCATAGGCAGCCGTGTAGACGCTGAATTTGTGATCATTAAGATGTCTGATTTCCCGGCCGGTTGCGACAGTCCATATTCGAACTGTTTTGTCCTCGCCGGTTGAAACCAGACTCTTTCCATCCCTTGAAAATAAGACGGACCAGACCCATCCATTATGGCCGGTGAGCGTTCTTATCTTTTGACCACTTGCCGCATCCCACAAAATTATCTGTCCTTCCCATCCGCTTGATGCCAGGATTTTTCCATCAGGCGAGAATTCCAGACCACATACATTACCCGCATGGCCAGACAGAGAACGGATCTCCTGCCCGGATTCAACGTTCCACAACTTGACCAGCTTGTCCCAGCCCGCAGAGGCGAGGAATTTACCGTCCGGGGAATAGGCCACACGCCAAACTTGTTCATTGTGCCCCCTCAGCACTTTCAACAGTTGACGATTGGACAGATTCCAGATCTTAATAAGATTGTCTTTGCCTCCTGTTGCAATGGTTTTGTTGTCAGGTGAATATCGCGCTGTCAGAGCCAAATCATCATGCTCGAATCTGGTGATCTCCTGATGCAACAGTTTGTTAAAGAAAGACCATTCAAACCCTCTGTCGGACTCGGCAGTGTCACCGGTCAGGTGTCCATTGAGCAGCTCATTTAGACCGGTGATATTGGCCGTCTCCCAGGCTTGCGCTGCGAGATTCATTTTGGCGGCGTATAACAAACGCCCGGCTTTCTGTTTTTCCTGCAGAGCCAGATTCCGTTGTCTGTATGAATAGATCCCAAGTGATGAACTGATAAGCAGGAATATCGTCGATATCATGACCGTTTTGCGTACACCCCTCCAGAACGCCTTTTTCTGGCGACGGATCTCGCCATCGGGCATATTGTTCTTGATCCACTCCTGATCGAAGACATGATGATAGATCCGATTTCTGACCTTGGGCTGTCCATGCTCGAGCCGGGTAATTCCCGAAAGGCGCAAAAGGCTTAAGATCGGGTTTGTTTCGTCATCTTGTACCGGCGAGAGCCGCGATGAATTGCGAATTCGTGAATACTGGTTGAGCAGTTCAGATAAATCAACTTCACTGCGGAGCAGTCGCTCCCGCACGAACAACAGATTATCGTCACGCTCACGGGCCCGCGGAGAAAGAAAAAGCTCCTCACAGATGTGATCTACATCGGACTCCTTCGAGATCCCCGGATCAGATGAGATGGTCTGGCAGAGACGTTGAGTCAGATAGGGGTGTCCATGAGTCCAATGGTAAACCCGCTTGAGCAATCTGATGTTTAGTGTCTCGCCTCGGCTAAGGCCTGGGGCCAGTTGCAGCGTTTCGGCCTCGGTGAAATCCGATAAATCGATGCGGTGGCCGATATTGAATGGTGTGGTGAGCGGGTTCCTGATCAGATCGGAAGGCGTTGCAACACCGAGCAGGCAAAAATTCAGCTTGCTCAGATCGGGAGCGAGTGTTCGATGATTGAAAAATTCGCGGATCCCTGCGAAAAATTCATCGGTTTTGAACGGCAGGCTGCGGACGGCATCGATCTCATCGATGAAGACTATCAGACGCTCGCGAATCCTGGGCATGATCAGGTCGCGGATTGCGGACACCCACCTCTGCAATGGTCCAAATACAGTGCGCTCACGCCAGAAATCCAGCAGGTCATCCTCCATACCGAGCTGGTGTCCCACCTGCGCGAGCAGGCCGCCATACCATTGTTCGACGCTCAGATTCTGTCCGGCCGCCGTCAGATCAAGCACTGCAACATCGACCCCCGCGTCGCGCAGACGTTTTGCAGTCCGGATCATGAGTGAAGATTTCCCCATTTGACGGGACGTCAGAACATAGCAGAATTGGCCGCTTATGAGATTATCGAAGAGATCGTAATCTGCACTGCGGGTGATATAACACGGGGCGTCTCCTCGCAGAGTCCCTCCAGCTATGTAAAAATCGTTATCGACCGTTGTCCTGGCTGTGTTCACCATGTCTATAGCCTGTCCTGAAGATAAAGACTGTAGAGTTTGCATCGGATGGCTGCCTCGCCCGGAGATGCTCCCTGCAGGATACCAGCGCTGCGCAACCGGTAGAAACTCTCGACCGTCGGACATCCACGATCACTCATAACTTCTTTGACCGATTCCTGCAGTTCCTCGTTTCTTCTCAAGGAATGGAGCAATCTGTGCAGGTGATCGCTGTAGATGCTCTCCTCCAGCGCCGCCCCGTCATAAATTTGATTGATGTCAACGCCATGGGTGCTCATCTCCCAGAAAGTCCTGTTGACAAGATATGGATGGCCTCCGACCAGACTGAAGAGCCGCTCGAGATCCTCGCGGGACTTGATCGGAGAGCCATATCGTTGATTGATCATCTCGATCTGACTCATCGTGAAATCATTCAGATAAAGCCGGGTTCCTACATTGAACGGAGACTGGTTGAGGTCCGTGATGAAAAGATGAGCTTCGATTGCATATGAAATTACCAGCGTCAGTCGTTGCCAGGGGCCTTCGGGTTCGAGAGCACGCTTGTTGTGCCAGGATCTGAATAAACCGAAAACCTCACTCCCGAAGGGGCAGCCGAATAGCCTGTCTGCTTCGTCCAGCCCCCAGACTATGTTCGAGTCGATACGACCAAGAATCTCTCTTCGCCAGTATCTCTCGAAATTACTGCTCGGGCCGATATATTCGTTCCAGACCGATCGCGGCCTGGTTTCAAGATCCAGCTGGTCGGCGATCTCTTCCGCCAGACCTAGAAAAAACCTGTCAATCGATTCCAGGTAGTCGGCATTGAGATTTTGCAGATCAGTGACGACGACCCTCGCACCCTGCTGTCGCGCCAACTGCAACCCTCGAGCCAGCAGAGATGTCTTTCCGACCTGCCTTGCTCCCTTGACCAGCACCAGGCTGTCACGGCGTGTAATCGCAGTGTAAAATTCCTGATCGACTGGCCGCTCTATATAAAAATCGGATTCTATACGTAGCGCTCCTCCAGCCGGGTCTATTGACGCTTGTGATACGGGATGCGGAATCGGGTTTTCCACAGGTTCCGGTGATGTGAATGCTCCCCGGGAGTTCCCCGGCGTATACACGGTACTGGAATGGACCGCCCCGTCATCCAACTCAACATCGGCTACAAAACTGTACCCGCGACCAGTATAAGTGACTATGAATTTATGATCGTGATGATTCTCACCTAAAAGCCTTCGCAACGTGGATATATTGACTGTCAGATTTCCTTCCTCAACGAATGTGTCCGGCCAGACGCTCTTCAGTATCACCTCCTTCCTCAAAACCTTCCCTCGATTCTCGACCAGCAGCTGCAAGATATCGAAAGCCTTTGGGGTCAACGGAACAATCTCACCGTCGGTCATCAATAGCCTTTTCACTGTATCCAACTCATACGGATGGAATCGATAAACGCTCATCCTTATGCCTCTCGCTCTTCTTCATCTTCACGGGTTTGCGACTTTAACAATTTACAGGAAAATTTAACTGCTATCTTAAGGACTTTGTTGAATTATGAATTGTATAAGTGATGCTGAGATTTGATTTTATCGCAATCATCTCAAAAGAGAAATGTGGTTTTATGCGTCTCGGCCAATTGCGTTAACGGGCGCACAGGGATCTCGGCCTAATTTCTCAGCCGGGATGCAGTTTCGTCGGATCGAGGGAGGGGCATTATTTCCTCTCACCAAACCGGCGAATCTGCGTCACAGGGTATTTCAGGAAAATTTGATCATTGTTTATCCTCTAAGAGGTAACGACCTTCTTCTCATCAACCTTCAAAGCGTGATGCAGATCAAGGTCGTTTTTTTATTTCCCCATTCATTAATTTTTCAGACATGTGCGGAAAATTCCGCAGGTCTGATGTTGCAAATTTAATGGAATCAATATTTTAGGTGCGGAACGCTCTTTGCACATACCTGTTTATGCAGGAACTCGAAAGGTAATAAAGCGGAATTTTACCTTCGTCTGATAACAAGACAGGCTTTGAAAAGAAACGACAGCTATAGAGGTGCAAATGACTTTCTTACAGGTAGGCCAAATATATACTCATTCTGATTGCAATTACGTTCCTGAGAAATTCTTCGGGATGATGCCGGAGAAGACCCAGGCATCATTTAAAGACATTTCGGTAATAAGCTTTTTTCCGCAGGGAACGCTATTGTTTATTGAAGGGCAGGATCCGAAAGGAGTATTCGTCCTCTGCTCCGGGAGGGCGAAGTTATCGATCAGTTCAGGAAACGGAAAATCATTCATGCGGGTGGCGGAAGCCGGCGAGATCCTGGGGCTTGGAGCGACGATATCAGGCAGGACTTATGAGGTTTCCGCCGAGATGCTGGATGGAGGACAGGTCAACTTCATCAAACGAGAGAATTTTCTTGATTTTCTGCGTAATGATGTTGATGTCAGTCTGAAGATGGCCCAGCATCTGAGTCAGGACTATTTTAAAGTCCATGAACAGGTGCGGACACTGGCTCTCACCGATTCGGTATCCGAGAAACTGGCGAAACTATTGCTTGACTGGTGTATAAGGGAAGGGCGGGAGACAGAGCATGGAATTCAACTCAAGGTATCATTTACACATGGTGAGATCGCCCAGATGATCGGGGTCTCTCGTGAGACGGTGACGCGACTTCTGAGCGAACTCAAGAACAAGCAGGTCATCTGCCTTAAAGGATCAAGCCTGATTGTCAAAGACAGATCAGCGCTGGAGAGTTTGACGAGTTTCTGATTTTCTATTGAGGTGGAGAATCCTGCTTCCCACCGGGCAGGCGATGGAATCTGGTGTAGAAGAGTGAGATTATGAGCGTCATCAATCCCAGACCCAGGAATGCCATGACCCTGTAGCTGGCATCCAGTCTTGCGAGGTCGACGACAAAGAGATGCATGACACTGACCATGATCATTCCAATGGCGATCCACCGGTATTTTATGTTTTTCAGCAATGAGCTGAGCACGAAATATACGGCCGCGGCGGCTGTCCAGAAGAGAGTTATATATTGTGCAGGCGCCACGCGATAAACCGCCATCAAAATCAATAGAAATGCAGTCAGCAGATAAATGTTGCGTATCATCTCGGTCTGAAGAGTGAGCCGCTCCTTTTGCCAGTTCATAACGCGAGCGCTGGCATGAGCGACAATCACGAATGTGAAATTGACCAGATGAGATGATGGCGATGTGACCATATATGCGGCCACGATTCCAATGAAGATCATGGTGTTTACGACTACCAGTACCCTGGACCTGAACCAGAGTGCCATCGAGACTACCAGAAGGCTCTGTAGCGAAAGCCAGAGGAATGAGACGGGCGGGTTCGCATATCCATAGATCGCTATGGTCAGTCCCATATAGCCGAAGCATGCGTATCCGGCAGCCAGTATCTGGCGTTTTGTTCTGAGCCAGTGAATGATCGAAATCGCCATGAATACGAGAAACACGCCAAGATAGACGCTCGCATAGACTGACTGGTACTGAGTCAGCACCACAAGCAGCGAAACAGCCGAAAAAGCGATGCAGTTGAGCAGGATGATACCGACGACCGCAAATGAATCCCCGGACGTGTCTTTTATCAGCAATGTTGCCGCCGCAAAAGCAAGAACATAAAGAAAGAGATAGATGAGGTTGAATTGATGACCTTCGACACCCTTCAACGGATGGCCCAGAACAAAATTATTAAGGAGCCAGAGCAGGTGAACACCATAAGCGGCGACAATAGTCCCGACCAGCAATCGTCGCCAATCCCGTTTGATGGCCAGAATCGAGGAGATCGCGGCATTGAGTGCGACCAGCGGCAGACTGAGGTGTGTTTGATCGATCAGGACAGCCGAGACCATACTAAGTAAAATCGCCAGACCGGCAAGACCTTGTGAGCCTCGTATGATTGATAGATAAAACTGGAGACCGACTACGAGCAGCAGCAGGCTCACTGCAATCGGCCGACTGGTGACCAGTGGATCCGATGAAAAGAAGTGCAGCCTGACCGTTGTATAATAAATAAGGACAAGACTGCTGGCCGTTGTGATCCGCGATAGAAGTGTAAAACTATCTGACCAGCGGTGAGACAGTATGAAGAGCGCCGCAGCGGATACATAGCCCAGTGCAGTAGCTGATATCCCATAACCCAGATTATGGATATATGTAACCAGGAAGATGATGCCGAGTGAGAATATTATGCTTCCAACCCATGCCAGGCCGAATTCTCCGATCCTCATCTCCAGACCGGAATCATCATCCGACGAACGGCTGAGTATCTGATCGGTCCCGCCAGGAGCCAGCGTCGTGGCTGATCCGAACTCCTCACCCGATGATAAGCCGAGATAGGACTCAAGGCGTGAGATTCTTGACTCCAGCCTCTGTAATGCGTCCGCGAGCCTGGTTTCATCCAGGTTCCGCGTGTATTCAGGTTCACTCATGTCCCGCCTTCCTTTCATAAGAGGATGGTCAAGGCGAGGAGGTTATTTTGGCTTGCTTTCGATCTGTCTGATCTTGAGATACACCAGCCCTGCCAGGAAGAGGATGAAGAAAAGGGAAACGGCCAGTCCTTTCCGTCGGAATCCCAGTTCGTTCATTGCATTTTCGCCTGCCTGATAGCTATTGAGTGCGATATCGAGACCGGGTTTGATGACCTTTTCGACCTCACCGTAAGAGAAGGAATGAATTAGAACGCGCGCATTCGTCAAACTGTCTCTTGACTCGCCCAGATCGAATTTTGCTTTACTGACCTGCATGCCCGCGCGTTCCGCGCGATTGAGTATGTCCAGCGCTCTGGAATTGGCAAGCACAAGGTCCTCGAGTCGTGCACGAATCCTGGTGGCAGTTGTGAATCCGGCATCCCCCTCGACGTGGCAGCTTGTGCATGTGGATTTTTCGCCGCCGCCGATCATGTCGTCATGCGGGGCCAGGATTTCGTGATTATTATGGCATTGAATGCACTCCCCGATACCCATTGCATCGAACACACTTTTATGCGGGCCTGCCTGGAAAAGGGTTGACTGCCGAACGTGGCACTGTCCGCAGACATTGGCTATTGATGAGACTCCGGGCGGCGCCGCGCCATGATTGCCGTGGCAACTGTTGCAGGTCGGAGCCGAGCGGTCCTGACGTTCGTAAAGCGCTTTGGCGTGCACGCTATTCTTATACTTCTCATACTGATCATGAGGAATCTTGTATCCCTCCATGTACTCGGCTTTGGCGTGACATTTTGAGCATGTTTCAGCGACATTTGTCGCATAAACAGGCGAACGCGGATCAGCGACGGCCCGTACTCCGTGGTTACCATGACAGCTGATGCAGGTCGCCACTTTCTGATCACCCGATTTGAGCAGCTTTCCGTGCACGCTGGTCAGAAATTCGCTTTCCTGATCTATCCGTTGAGCAGGATTGAACTTCTTGATGAAATCAGCATTGCTGTGGCACTTTCCGCAAAAGGCAGGTACGTTCGCCGGTTTCGGCCTGGCGATGAAGCCCTTGCGCGGGTCCATCGCCATGGTTGCATCATCGAGCGAAGCGTCTCCGCCGTGGCAATCCATGCACGACAGACCCTTCGCTTTATGAATATCGGTCTTCATCATCTGCACCGGATCACCAAGCGGGCCTTCGAATTGCGAGTGACATTCGCTGCAAGAGTCCTTCTTCTGCGCGAAGGCAAGGCTGAATAGAAATAGAACGATGACCGGAGCAAGATACAATTTTTGTTGCTGACACATAACCTTGACCTCCATCAATCGAGGTAGCCATATATCGTCATGCCCACGATGAAGAGCACCACAAGGATACCCGCGATAGTCAGCGCTGAGCTTGTTTTCGATTTGCCACTCTTTCCCGGTCTGTCGATGAAGGGGACAAGGAACAGAAAGAGGCCGCCCACGGCGAATACCAGGACTCCAATCACTTCACCGTCAAAGATCCAGATCTTCGCCGGTATCAGTTTGAGAGTCTGGAACATGAAAAGGAAATACCACTCCGGTCTGATGCCAGCAGGAGCCGGTGCGAACGGGTCGGCTTTCTCTCCCAGTTCCCACGGAAAGATCGCAGACAATGCGGCCAGAACGCCGATTGCCAGTATCCAGCCGATCAGATCCCTGAGAAGAAAGTTGGGGAAGAACTTCATGGTTTTGACCGGCTTGCCCTCGAGGCTGGGAGGAACGCTCATCCCCTGTTTTTGCACAAGCAGCAGGTGAAATCCGATCAGGGCAGTGGTCAGTGCCGGCAGAACTGCCACGTGAAATCCGAAGAATCGCGTCAGCGTGGCGCCGGTGACATCCTCTCCGCCACGCAGGAACCTGAGCATGAACTCACCAACGAAAGGCACCACCCCGGCGATATCAGTTCCCACCTTCGTCGCAAAGAAGGCCAGCTGGTTCCAGGGAAGAAGATAGCCGCTGAAGCCAAAACCAAGCGCTATGAAGAGCAGAAGGACTCCGCTCACCCATGTCAGTTCACGCGGCGACCTGTACGCCTTCAGGAAAAAGACGCTGAATAGATGAATGAAAAGCGTCGCGATCATAAGATTGGCCGACCAGCTGTGGATCGATCGGATCAGCCACCCGAACTGGACCTCGGTCATGATGAACTGCACGCTTTCAAATGCATTCTCGGCGCTTGGCCTGTAATAGAGTAGCAGCAGGATACCGGTGAAGACCTGAACCATAAAAAGAAAGAGCGTCATTCCACCGAAGTAATACCAGATCTCGTGCCGGTGAACGGGCACCTCTTTCTTTTGCACCAGATGAAAAATTTCACCGATCCCGAGTCGATCATCGAGCCACTGCTTCAATGAATCTGCCTTGCCGGTTGGATGGGATATGTCTGGATTCATAGCCGCCTATCCTTTCGTCACGATGATGTCATCGCCCCGAACATTGACCTGATATTCATCGAGCGGTCGCGGCGGAGGACCGCCGACATTCTGGCCGCTCAGGTCGTATCTGCCATTGTGGCAGGCGCACCAGATATCGGCGCTTTCAGGCCGGTACTGGACGATGCAATCGAGATGAGTGCATGTGGCCGAGAATGCTTTGAGGTTTCCCGATGTGGTTCGCACGATGAGGCCCGGCTTGTTGCCGAATTTGAAGATCTTTCCAGTATTTGCGCCGATCTCGTTGACCTTGCCGGCAACGACTGAGTTCTGGATAGCTTCAGTGACCTCTGGCGGAATGAGAAATTTCAGAACCGGATAGAAGATCGCGACGAGCGTCGCGCCAGCGCCTGTGCCGAGCAGGTAGTTTAGAAACCTTCTACGACGATTTAACTCTTTTTCCATTGATCGCCCTCCTGGAATTGGCGTTAACCGAGCGCGTCGGAAAAGAAATTATGTATGAAAGGCGTGATCTGAATTCGTTAATTGCTGCCGCCACCCGAATGGCAATCAGTGCATTTCATGCCGGTGAAATCTCCCAGGTCTACCGGATGCTGGAATGATTTACCCTCAACCGGCATGACCGAAACACCTCCGGACGTTTGATCGATGATGGTATGACAGATGTTGCAATCGTTGCGAACGACCTTGCCTTCAGGGCTCTTATGCTGCCCATCATGGCAGCGGAAACAGCCAGAGAAATAGTAGTGGCTGATGTTGTCAGGATGTGTTCGCCAGTCCACTTTCATCTCGGGAAAGATGTTCGTTGAGAAGATATGTTGAACCTCTTTGATCGCGCCTTTGACAGAACCCTCAAGCTGGTTGTAGCGCGATGCATAGTTACTGCGGTAGTACTTATCCAGTTCCACTGCAATGTTTCTCAAGGCATCGTCGGTTGTATCGTATGGCTTGGACAGCACATCCAATGCCTGCTGTTTGATAAAGGGCAGGGAGCGATCGATTCGCCGTGCGAGCAGCGAGTCATCCACGGCGCGATCGGGTGGCACATAGATATGAGTAGGTCTGTTGTGGCAGTCGACACAGTCCAGGCGGCGTTTTTCCATACCGGCGATCTGATCCTGCGAGAGCTTCGCATCTTCGGCGAAAAATTGAGTTATCTTCCCGGATTTGTCCTTCATCTGAACCCATGGGATGACCTGCCGCTTGTCATCGCTCGAGACATAGGTGATTTCATTGGCGATATTCATATGCCAGTGAATTCCAGTGACGAATCCCGACCGGTCGCTGCCTCCTCCGGTGTTGATGAGCATACGGATCTGTTTCGGCGTGTTCTCCTCGTCGGTTGCAAAATGCGTGAAGATCTTCATCTGAGCTCCGAAGAATTTCTCGGGCCAGTGGCACTGCTCGCAGGTCTCCTGCGCCGGTCGAAGGCTCTTGATCGGCGTGTGAATGGGTCTCGGATATTTATTGAAGAGAACGGAATAGACCTGATAAGCGCCCGAAAGTTTCGAGCGCACATACCAGGTCGCTCCCGGGCCGACGTGACAGTCAACACACCCAACGCGGGCGTGAGGCGAGTTCTGGTACGCGACATACTCTGGATTCATGACCGAATGGCAAAGCTGACCGCAGAAAGAGTTCGATTCGGTGTATTCGAATGCCTGGTAGCTGCCGATCGCGCTGACAAACAGGAAGACGAAGGTGAAGACGACAAAGAGCGAGATCATCCGCCTTTGTCTGGGGTTGTTGAAATCGATCCTTGGGTATTGAGCGATCATCGACGGCGCCATGTGATGCCGCCGCCGCCTTTCGATGAGCATTCCGACGAGGATCGTCAGGAGTCCGAAAATAAGGATCGCCGGAAATATGATATAGGTGAAAATCCCCAGGTAGGGCGTGCCGCGCTGTGCGAGCAACTCGATCGAAAACAGGAATACGATGCCGACAATACTGGCGATCGCAATTGCCGCGCCGGTCAGGCTGATCAGGTTTCTGCTCAGCCCGGGCATCTTGCCCTGTGCGACTCGATCACTTGTCTGAGGAGTGTTTTCCATATTTTTGCCTTTATCCGAAGAAGACTGTTATGAAGATCGCCGTCGCTACGATCAAACCCAGGATGAGGGCGACAAACCCGAACCAGAACGAAAGACGTCGCGCCATCGGTGTTGGCGGATCGGTCAGTATCTCCTCCAGCCGGCCTTCAGCAACAAGTCGTTCATACTCGACCGGCCGCTCATCCTTGAATCGCTCGAGCGTCATCTTTCCGGTAAAGACAGTCGTGTCCATCGGGAAGTTTTCCGGACGCAGGTGGTTATGGAAAAAGTGGAATGTGAAGATGAATCCCACAGCCAGTAGAGCTTCCTCGCCATGTATGATCATCGCGATATTCAGGAAGGATCCGGGAAAAAATTTCGTGAAGAACCACGGAAACCAGAGCACGAGCCCCGAGAGTCCGATAACTGGAATGCCCCAGAAGACCGCGTAGTAATCGAATTTTTCCCAGTAAGTCCAGCGATCGAGTTTGGGGCGTGGTCCGAGGTAGAGGAACCAGCGGATCATATTGAAGAAATCGACGAAATCCTTCTTGCGTGGAACCATGGAATTGGGTCCGAAGAGGATTGATCGGTCGCCTTTAACGAAGACGCGCTGGAGGATGAAGTATAGATGATAGATGGCGTAGCCGAATGTAACCACAGCCCAGACGCGATGGAAGAAACGCGAGACCTCGACGCCGCCGAGGACTGAACTGAAGACGCGGCCCCATTCCGTCCCGCTGAAGCGCAGGGGAATCCCTGTCAACGCAAGGCCGATGAAGCTGGTCACGATCAGGATGTGCGTGATCCGGTGTGCGTTGACGAATCGAGTAACATATTGCCCGTCTTCAGGGATTTTTGGTATCTCTTTGCGTACCCATGCGCCGATTGAACGCTGGAACCAGAGCAGTGTATGTATCCCGAAGAATGAGAAGACGGAGATGAGCAGCCATTCCATGAACTTGTAGACATAGAAGATGAGCGCCGATTTCTCTTTATTTTCGGGTTCGGGATGCGGATTGAAGCTCAGGATATTGGCATTGACCTGAGTATGGCACCGAGCGCAGGTCTGCTGAAGATTTGCCGTCGCGATGGTTGACAGTGGATCGCTCCTGGCCAGATTTAAATGCGCAGTATGACAATCCGAGCATTTCGCTGCGACGGCGAGCCCGAGTGAAGTCGCCTTGCCATGGAACGTGTCGCGATAGGTTTCAGTCTGGGCTTTGTGGCAGTTGCCGCACTGGTTGACGGTCTGCATCTGAAATCCGGCCAGATCCGTCCTCTTGATGTCATGAGAGGTATGGCAGTTCGAGCATATCGGGCCGCGTTCGTCTCCGGCTTTCCACAACCTGCCATGAGCGCTCTTCCCGAAATCGTTGAGAATGCCCTGGTGGCACTTGCTGCAGGTCTCCGGCAACAGCGCGCGCGAGACATGTGATTGCGGGTCGGCGCCTTTCTTCACGTTATGAGCGCCATGGCAGTCCGAGCAGGTGGCGGAGATGCTCAAGCCGCTGGCAAACATGCCCCTGCCGTGCGAGCTGTCACGGAACTGATGGATGAAGGACGCGGGGGGAAGACCGTATTTTTTAATGACCTCAGGATTGGTGTGACAGGCGGCGCAGGTCTCAGCGATCTTGAAGCGGTTGACCTTCGACCGGCTGTCGTCCTTCGGAAAAATTTCGTGCGCGCCATGGCAGTCCGCGCACCCTGCGGCCGGGCCGTTCATTCTAGATGTCGCGTGTATGCTGGTCTGGTGTTCGGCATCGGCGCCGGCATGACATGAGGCGCAGGAGGTGACTTTCTGCGGCGTTGGATCGTGTGGATAGTCCTTGACGTCTGAATGACATGATGCGCAGTCCAGTGTTCCATGGACTGATTCGCCGAACTTCGCTTCATTGACGTGGACGCTGACCTGCTTGCCGTTGACCTCTTTCGTCAGCTCCAGATTATTGTGGCAGCTCAGACAATCGGCATTGGCCATGCCTGCTTTCTGCTCTTTTTGCGCGTGGGACCCGTCGCTCATTATCATCAGTACCGCGATGATGATCATCAAACAGCAGGTTATCCCTTTGATTTTATTTCTCATATCGATTTCGATCGGAAATGAGCGGATGAAGCCGGATTCAGGCTCTCGCTCCGGTTCAGGGATTTTACGGGAATACTGCCTTGATAAAAATACAGCGATGCGATTCGCGACTTGTTCTTTTCCGGTTTTCTCCTGTTTTGAGGTTTTTGTCGGCCCGATTATGAGGGAGGGCGCGCGCTGTTTCTATTTCTTTTTGGCCAGTTCGCGAAGATGGCCAACCAGGGCCTTGCAGGTATCCGCGCCGAGGCTCTTCTCGAAGGCGGGCATTTTACCCTTGCCTTTTGAGATGATCCCCTGCAGTTGCGCGTCAGTCTGTTTTTGAACCTCAGCGGATCTGAGGTCCCTGAGTTTCATGCTCTTGCCCACCGGCGAACTTCCGCTGCCGTCGAGGCTGTGACACGACGCGCATTTCGTCTTGAATGTCGTATCCACTCCATCAAACATCATTGCCGATGTCGTTGTCGACGATGTCGGCCATAAGATCATCACCCCAAGAATGAGCGCAATGATTGCGGGCGCGCTTTTTACTACTTTGAAGTTTGGCATTTTCTTTCCCCGATTGTTTCCGGCAGGAAGAATTTCAAGGTTGACGCGGTGGCTGTTAAATCAACCTGATGAAACAGCGCCGCGCCAACCTTTAGTGCAAAGCCAGCCTTATCTTATTTCTTCTTTGCCATCTCACGAATGTACCCGACCAGGGCCTTGACTTTGTCGGCGCCCAGGCTCTTCTCGTATCCCGGCATCTTGCCTTTGCCTTTTGCCGTGACCTCGATCAGTTTGGCATCCGTCATGGCCTGAACCTCCTTGGACTTGAGATCCTTGAGATTCAACTTCTTCCCCATAGGCGTTGTTCCAGCACCATCCATGCCGTGACAAGAAGCGCATTTCTGATTGTAGAGCGTTTTCGTCGCGTCATCCGGCGCACCGGAGACCGTCGGGACTGTGACCCAGACGAGGCTGCCAAAGACAGCCGCCATTCCGATCGTTAAGAAGAGTTTTGTCATTCTGTTTACCATCTTTTACCTCCGTAAAGAAGCATATCATTATTACTGAATCACTGATCGTTCAGAAAGTGAAACGAACGCTGGAAGTTACGATATTCGCTCGATAATCCTGAAAATCCAACGCTTTTTCATTATAGCTGAAATGTCGATAACTTACATTAGCTGTGACATGGTTGCTCAGATGAACCGCGATCCTCGCTTCCGGATTATGCCGCCGCAAGGGGTAGCTGGCGACGAAATCGTTGGCGCCCGTAAAACTGCCGGCGGCCGATGACGGAGCGCCTCCATCCTGGACATAACGATAGACCAGGAAAAGATCCAGAAACTTTGTCACGCCGAATCGTGAGTCGGCGAAGAAGAAGTTCTGTCTGGAGTAAAAAACCGACCGACCCGATGTTTCGACGCGATTGAGGAAGAAAAAGATGTTCGCTTGTGAGAATAAATCATCGTAATTGTATCCTCCCGTCACCCAGAGCCGACTCGACGGTTCCCAGTTCGCTGAAATCGAATAAGACCGGAAGTCTGATTCGTTCTCCACGAATGGAGTCGGGTTCTTGTTGTCGGTCGTTGAAATCGTGCCGCTGAACGAGAGCGTATCGGTCGCCTGCACATTTACGCGAGCGCGAACACGCTGGAAGTCAAGGGCGTTCGTTCTGACGAAGATGTTGTCGGCTGTCCCGTTCTCGTAATCGAAGAAAAGGTTGAGCCGATCGATCGGCCGAATTCTCATGCCAAAGATGCCGGTATTGGTCGTCAACGTATCATCTTCGGTGAGGCCCGGTCGCTGCAACTCGATATTTCTGCGAGTCGCACGCCAGCCTGCATTGAGCGCGAACTTCCGGTTCGGCGCATATCTCACATCGACAGTGTTCCAGTATGAAGTCACGTCGGTGTAACGGTTGTCGAAGCTGGAGACGGTCGTATCGGTGACCGTCCCGTTAGTCGCCCTAAGCCGGCTCGCCGTCGACAGATTGAGATCACCTAGAATTCGATAAAATGTATAACGAAAAGTGTTGTTGATCGCGACTGTATCCGAGACATCGAATGTTACGCCGGCGTCGAAGTTGGCGCTCGGCCGCTTGGCATTGCCTTCTCCGACAATATTCCTGGAGAGGATTGTGCGCCTGCTGGCATCGGTGCCGGCCGTCGGCTCGAACAGACGGGAGTTCAGAAATTCATCTCCCCTCATGCCTCTCACCAGCAAGTGGATTCTCGACGTGATGTTCCCCTGGATGCTGCCGCGACCAATCACCGCCCGCGAACGGTTCGGTTCGTCACGGGTAAAGAAAGTCAGAATCGAGGTATTTGTCGTATTGTTTCCGATATTCGTTCCAGGGTTTTGATCGAAGGTCGTGTCGAGTTTGTATTTGCGATAGAACCCTTCGATGAAGAAGTTCCACCCCTTATAAGTTGCGTCAACGCCGGCCCGATAGTCGTTCGATTCCCATCTCGAACGACCATTGATCGGGAATTCGTCGCGTTCGTAATCGTAGGTCGTCGCATAAGGGCCGACCGACATTGAACGTCCGTATCCCAGGTTGAATCTGACTGCACGCTGCGGGAACAGTTTTAGATTGAATTCAGAGATCTGGCGACGCAGATCATAGTTGTGCTGCCCGAGGGCTATGATCGGAAGAAACCGATAGTAGTACATCCGGCTGACTTTAGCGTCGAACTTGTATGCGCGGGCCTTGTCCATCGACAGCGAGTAGTACTGGACCGGATCGCCGCCTGAGTTTGTAACCTGAGCCCGCAGAGAATCATATAGAGCCCCCTGGCCATTATAGGTGCGAGAATCGAACGTGAAATCGAAGATGCGAAATCCGTCGCGGATGTTGATATCGGAGAGATATTTGTCCTTGCTTCCGTTGGCGTCACTCCAGCGGTAACCGAGTTCAATCGATGATGTGACGGAATAGTTCCCGATGACCGATCCGGTTTTACCGGCTCGGGTTTATCATTGGGCTTGGCCACGGCAGCCTGCGCGCGGGCAAGTTCGTCGACCTGCTCCTGGGCCTGTTTGCTGGTCTCGGCCCTCGACACTACTTTGTGACAGAGCCGGGACAGAGAAGATGATTAGTAATGCAAGCAGACTGAGAGTCGCACTTGTCCCGGTCAGCCACAAATTGCGTGAAGGCGCGATTTTGAAATCTGAGTTTTTCATTTTATTGCTCCTTTACTGACTACCGGAAAAATGCCGGATGTGAATTTGACCCGTGGATTGTGACGTGACAGGTCAGACAACTCCTGTGCCGCCCGTTGATGTCGTGAAATGACGGGGCCCCTGGGCCGACACCGGTATCTTCGACCGGAATACCTGGCGTGTTCGAATGGCACTCGAGACACAGGAAACGGATCTCGTTCCTCTTGAGCAATCTTGGATTGTTCGAACCGTGCGGAGTGTGACAGGCCTGGCAGCCCTCGACTTTGATCGGAGCATGTTCATAAGCGAACGGGCCGGCTTTATCCGTGTGGCATTTCAGGCAGGGGCTTTCTCCCCTGCATAGGTTCTCAGCTGCTTGTTCTGGAAACCCGCCGTGCTGGTTGTGGCAGTCGCTGCATTTCATTCCGCCTTCGGGCACCTTGTGGTGGAAAGGACGTGCGAATGAGGCCTTCTGATCCTGATGGCACTTGTAGCAGCCTTCCGGCTGGGACTCCTTGAGCAGGAATTCAGTCCGCTTCGGAGAATGCGATGAATGGCAGTCGATACAAGCCACACCGTGACGGAAGTGTTCGCTGCGGCGGAAGTTGAACCTCTCTTCGCTTCGTCCCTGCGAACTCTCGTGGCATTTCAGACATATCGCAGTTGAGGCTGCCGCAGAGAGGCCATCGAAGGACAGCATTTTCGCTGCATCGGCCTTGGCCTGATCGGCATAAAGCGCCTGCGCTTCGGCGTCCTTGCCATCGGCGATCAATTTCTGCGCCGCGGCATAATAGCCGAGGTGGTCGCGCGCTCCACCGTGACATGCTTCGCATCCGACCATCTCTGCCGAAAAACCGCCGGAGCTCATTTTTCTATGAGCTGTCAGAGCGAAATGCGCCGCCTGATTGGTGTGGCACTCAGCACACCGGTCGCTGCCGACAAATTTGCCGGGGTCCTGGGGAACTGTGTTGTTGGGTGCTTTATCGGCGCTTTCGACCGCATCCGCTTTGGCAGTTGATTTCGTGAGTGCGGTAACTCGCATCGAAATCACGGGTATAATTGCGGCGACAGCGAAAAGCAGAATTGTCGCGATCTTTATGTTTTTCATAGGTCATTGTTCTTTCAATTATTTGAATATAACCGCTTGACTGCGGCTTGCCGCCGCAACTGTAATGCGAACGCGAACACATTTGGGGGATGTTTAACTGCCCGGGTAAAGTTTGGCCCTGAGCTGGTCTTTCACCTTCGTGCCGGATTCGAATGCTTCATCCGCCTTCTTGCGAACTGCCTCCATATTGAAGGCATGGAATCCAACTTTGGCTTCATTCAATGCTGCCTTGATGGCCACCATCTCCTGTTCCGACGTGCCGATATCAACCTTCTTGTTGTGCGCCTCTTCGACAAGCCGCAAGGCCCACAGGACGACCATGTTGGCACGCCTGATCGACTGCATCGCTTCATTAGCCTGAGTCGGAATCTCCGGCCGTTTGGGCATCAACGCATTGCTGGAATCATGACAACTGGCGCACAATTCCTGAGTCTGTTCGGCGGTGTAGATGACCTCCGACGCCATATGCGCATGACAGGTCGTGCAAGACGGCCCCAGCCCGGCACTCTGTAAATTCTGATAGTGCTTGCTCTTTGTGAATGTACTGGAGATCTGCTCATGGCACGTGTTGCAGGTGGCGGGAACATTCTTCGGATGGAGCTTGCTGCCTGAGTCTTTCGATGGAAGAATCCCGGCATGGGCTTTGTTCTTGTCACCCGTCGTTGCGTTGCCGCCATGGCACTTGTCGCAACTTACGCCTTTGTCCTTGTGCACCGAAATATGCCATTCAGCGTACCGGCTCGTGATGCTGAGCGGGTTCATGATCTTTGAATGGCAGTCAACGCAGTTGTTGTCTTTGAATGTGGCCAGCGTGTCCTGGGCGGTGGACATTCCGATCCGGCCCGAGAATAGATAGATCCCGAGAGCAAAGAAGGCAATCAGGACTGAGAGCTTCTTTTGCATAACCGTTCTCCATTCTGGTAGATGCTTTTTGGAACGCTTTCATTTCTCATGGCGCTACCATTGCCAATTATCAGGGAAATGATCTGAAATCATTTATAGCAATGTTTCCGGTTCGCATTTCATGCAAACCGATCATCGCAATCATTTGCGACTTTATGTATTCCCAGCGGTAGCAAGCCTTCGGACATATCACGGAACTTTCAGCTAAATGTTGTCCTTTATGTAAGTTCCATCTTCTCAGGTACAGAGTGTAATCCGATTTTTACTTATCGTCTGTGATGGCCATCACAACTATTGGTGATATTTATCACAAATTCACGATATGTTTGTATTAATGTAATCTTGACGAATTAAAAAGGGAAGTCTGATAAAGGAATAAGGAAGAGAATTTTATGAGAAAAGAGATAATCGACTGGTATCACGGGCATTTGATTTCGGACTCCAGTCTGTCGCCGGAACTGTTTGCGCGAATGAAAAGCGGGATGACGGCGACAAGGATGCTATACGGGGATCGGGAGTTGGGAATATCTCTGAGGCCGCATTTTCTGACGAGAGAGCAGTATGATCTGCTGGTTGGGAGTTCTCAGATACTGGCTGGCGCTTTCGTGAGGATGGCGGCGATGGTGCTGGAACGCCCTGAATTGATGGATAAGCTGGGATTATCTGATCGACAGAGATCGCTCGCCATGATCGATCCTGGATTTGCGAATCCTGCGGTAAACAGCCGCCTGGATGCTTTCGTCTTCGGCAATGAAGTGAAATATGTCGAGTATAACGCCGAGAACCCGTCAAGTCTGTCGGATCAGGCGGGACTGAACCAGATACTGTTCGAGGTGCCGGCGATGCAGAGGGTGGCTGAGCGGCACAGGTTGCGACAATTTTCTCCGCTCAACAGTCTGGTCGATTCGGTCATCGAAACATACAGGGAATGGGGCGGCACGGGCGCTCCGCAGGTGGCAATTCTGGACTGGTCTGATTTGCCGACAGCGCATGAATTCATTCTCTTGCGAAATTATTTTGTCGGTTTGGGGATCCCGACCACTATCTGCACCCCGGACGAACTTGAGTACAGCGGCGGAAGACTGCACAAGGGCGATTTCACAATAGACGTTATATATAAAAGGATAATAATTCACGAGTTTCTTGAACGTTATGACGACACTCACCCATTGATACAGGCTTACAAAAAAGGGGATGTCTGCCTGATCAATCCCTTCCGCTGTAAACTATTGCACAAAAAAGCCGGGTTTGAACTGCTGACGGATGATAATGCGTCGTCCTGGTTGACGCAGGCGGAGCTTGATGTGATCCGGGCGACGGTTCCCTGGACCAGACGCGTTGCCGACAGATCGACCATTTATAATGATCTTAAGGTTGATTTGCTGGAGCTTCTGAGGCGGAAACGGGCGGATTTCGTGCTCAAGCCGAACGACGATTACGGGGGGCACGGGATCTATTTCGGTAGCCGAATGACTGAGTCTGAATGGGATGATGCGATTGGGCAGGCGCTGGTAAACGATTATGTCGCCCAGGAGCGAATTGAATTGCGGACTGAGCTCTTTCCAATCTTTAACGACCGGGAATGGTCTCTGCAGGAGATGTATGTCGATACGAATCCATTCCTCTTCCGCGGCGTGGTTGAAGGAGCGATGGTCAGGCTTTCAGATTCCCCTGTAGTCAACGTTACATCCGGCGGCGGCGAGACTGGATTTTTCGTCCTCGAAGAATAACAGCTCAGTGGCGCCGTGAGTTTCCAGTGGAAGAAGTTTCCAGTTTCCAGAGCAATCGACTGGAAACTGGAAAGTTTCTTTGTTTTTCCGCCCCCCGTGCGCTGGTGGCTATAAAAACCCCACCCCTCCCCCCCCCCCGGGCCTGGGTCTTGCCTTTCCACTGCGATTAACTTTTCTCCTTACTGGCTAAATGAAGGGGGGGGGCCCGCCGGGCGCAGGAAGGAGAGAATATCGGGATTGTCAGGCTCGTGTTGCCCAGAGTTACCTTATGCAGGTTGTGCCCGCCGCGATACCCGACCGACAGGCTGTTATTGTTTATTGTCGCTCCGACCAGCACACCGTCATTTTGCATCCATAGTTTCATCCAGCCAGATCTTCCGGCCTGGACGACCTCAGGGAATCGAGGCAGCGAACGCGGGAACGATGCGCTTAAAACCGATCGGAACTGACATGCTGACTGATTGAACGAGAAGCTGAAGCTTCGCTCGATGTCGTCATAGAGCAGGCCGAAGACGGATCCGATGAGCAACCCGCTGAATGACAGGTCGCCTCCGATACGATCGAGTATAAGCAGCGTCGAATTGCCGTCGGCGATGCTCGGGATAGAATCAGCGGCGACAACGCGGCCGAGCTGGGAGTATTCGATGCCGTCCAGCTTGATGACCGCCTGTCCCGATGCCGGATTGTACTCGGGCAGTGTGATCGCAGCGATCGCTTCGGCGCCGAGATTGGCGGAATGTCCCGTCGATGTCTTGATGTACTCATCGCCGATCAGGTAGTTGAACTTGATCGGGAGGCCTTTGTCGTCGACTGCGACGGCGATGATGTATCCGGAGATGCCCGGATCGAAGTCAGACAACAGAAAGCTCGTCGTCTGGTTCGGAGTCAGGCACAGGAAGTTGTCGGCCACTGAGCAGCTCGTTCCATCGACGAAGAAGAGATGCAGAAACGCGGGTCGATTCGGCTCGATGTTGGTGATGCTGATCCTCGTATTCTGCAGGTTTCCGGATGTCGGATCAGAAATGTAGAACGGGAAGATCAGGATCGAGCCCGGTTTGTCGTCGCCGCTGACCAGCTGGCTGCCTGCATCAATAGGCTCACCCGGGCCGATGCCCGGGCAGTCAGGTCCTGAACACGGCGGCGGAACGCAATTGGCAGTCAGGCAATTGTTGACCGTTGTCACAGAATCATTGATGTTATCGCTGTTTCTGTCGAAGTTGACTCTGAAATCGGTGCAGAAGCGGGTGCCCGGTTCGACGCCCTGGCGAACGCGTACCTGGTAAGTGATCGTCACCGACTGGCCCGCAGGGATTGACCCGTTCCATTCGATCTGGGTCGCGCCGATTGAGCAACTGCCCCCGGTAGTCGAGCATGTTCCGGCGACTCCCGTGAGTTGTACTGGCAGAGATGCCACCAGCTCAGGTCCGGGGTTGTCGTTCTGATCGCCGTCTCCACTGTTGGTCAGTTTGACTTCGACGGAGATGACGTTGCCGCTTCCGATGCAGACATCGTTCGCAGTATTTCGTATGAGGATGTTGACCGGATTGAAATTGGCTCCCGGCGGCTCAGTCACGGTTGTCGTCGTCGTGCTCGAATTATTGTTCGGCACGTTGTCGGGCGTATCGGATCCGACCACCGCTGTGTTGCCGACAGGGCCGACGGGGAAAGTAAACGGGACCTTGACGCGAATGGTTATCGTCGCGGTATTGTCGGGGGCGGCTGCATTGAGCGAGCCCAGATTGCATGCCACGGCCTGTCCGTTGGTCGTGCAGGTCCCCTTGCTGGTTTGAACCGAGAGCACCATCAGGCCGTCTGCGAGCGTGTCGTTCACCTGAACGTTATTCGCCATCGACGGACCCATATTGGTCACCGCCAGCGTATAGACCAGCTCGTCACCGGCTCGTATCGATGGCGATGACGCTGTCTTGATGATCCTCAGATCAGCGTTCGGCATAACAGGAGTGGTCGATGTGGCTGTGTTGTTGCCGGGCGTATTGTCGGTCGTCCCGCCTGGCGGTGTGACTGACACCTGATTAACAAGTGAACCGCTCGCGGTGTCCGAAAGTTTTGCGGTCAGGCTGTAGGTGGCTTTTCCTCCCACCAGCAGATTGACGGTCGTATTTATGTTTCCCGAGCCGGCAGCCGCACCACAGGATGATCCGGCAGTTGCCGTGCAGGTCCAGGTGGCCTCTGAAAGCGTTGACGGAAGAGTATCGACGACCGTCGCGCCCGCGACATCGCTCGGCCCGTTATTCGTCACCTCGATCGTGTATGTGACAGGCATTCCCGGGACCGCAGTGGCCGCGCCTGCAACCTTAGTGATCGCCAGATCAGCCGAAGAGCCGATCGAATCAGTGTCCGTGGCGGAGTTGTTGCCGCCGTTCGGATCGGTCACACCATTGGGCACTGTGACCGTGGCAGTGTTTGTAACAGAACCGCTGGCATTCGCAAGCACCGTCGCGGTGAGCGTGAATGTTGCCGTTCCACCAGGCAGCAGGCTGACCGTCGTAGAGATGTTGCCTGAACCATTTGCCGAACCGCAGCTTGACCCTGAGCTGGCAGCGCAGGTCCACGTGGCGTTGCTCAGTTGCGCTGGTAAAGTGTCATTGACCGGGGCGCCGGTGACCGCGCTCGGTCCATTGTTCGTCACAACGATCGTATAGGTCGTCGGGCTGCCGGCGACTACGCTGCCGCCGCCATTCGTCTTGGTCACGGCAAGATCGGCGTTGAGCGATACCGTATCGGTATCAGTCGACGTATTGTTGCCGGGATTCGAATCGATAACGTTCGCCGGCGGCTCTACCGTCGCTGTGTTTGTGACGTCCGTTGTTGTAGTGCTGGCGACAGTGGCGGTGAGCATAAAAGTCGCGTTCCCGCCATTGAGCAGGTTGACCGTCGTGTCGATGCTGCCTGTGCCGTTGGCCGCAACGCAGCTCGATCCGGCGGATGCCGAACACGTCCATGTTGCATTGGTCAGGTTTGACGGAAGGGCATCAACGACCCTGGCGCCGGTGACCGCGCTCGGACCTGAATTCGTCACCACGATGGAATAAGTGGTTTGCGAGCCGGCGACGACAGATGTCGCATTATTGGTCTTGACGATTGCAAGGTCAGCCGCAGCCGACACCATGTCCGTGTCTGTCGCCGTGTTGTTGCCTGGATTAGGATCTGCCACCGTTTGAGGAGGCGAAACCGACACTGTATTAACGACGGATCCGGTCGCATCGGTAGCGATCGTTCCGGTCAATGTGAATGTCGCCGTTGCCCCGGGCAAAAGGCTGACGGTGGTGTTGATATTGCCGCTGCCGTTAGGAGCGCCGCAACTGCCACCTGCTGACGCCGCGCACATCCACGTCGCATTCGTCAGCGCCGCCGGGATCGTGTCGGTTACTGCCGCGCCTGAAACCGCGCTCGGGCCGTTGTTGGTGACGACGATCGTGTATGTGGTTGCGGTTCCCGCGACAACGGTCGATGAGCCGTTGGTCTTGGTGATCGAGAGATCAGCCTGAGCGGTGAACGGGTCGGTATCGGTTGCCGAGTTATTGTTCGGATCCGTCTCAACTGCTCCATCAGGGATAGTCACGACCGCGGTGTTTGCGACACTGCCGGTTGCGGCCGGATCGGGTGTGCCCGTTACGAGGAAGGTCGCCGTTCCATCCTTGATCAGATTGACCTTGGCGTTGATGTTGCCGGCGCCGTTCGGCTGCAGACAGGCTGAGCCCGCTGAGGCCGTACATGTCCATGATACATTCGAGAAGACCGGTGGAATCGTATCGCTTACGGTCACACCGAAGACATCGTTCGGTCCGTTGTTTTTGGCGACGATGCTGTACGTCACCGGGACGCCGGGGACGATGGCATTCTGATTATTGGTTTTGGTGATCGTCAGGTCGGTTGTTGTCTGACAGAACGGGATGCTTGAAACCACTATCGCAGCGTCGATCTGGCCGCTGGCGCCGCGAGTAGCGCCGTTGGGAGGGAACTCGGTCAAGGCCGACGCGCTGGTCGTGCCGTTGACGCCTCCGCTGACATCTGTCGTCATCGATCCGCCTGCGAATGCGATATAACCGCCGCCACCGCCCGCGCCGGGCCCTTCAGCTTCTGTCTGCAGGGCAGGAGCCGTGGGTTGCATCTGGTTTCCGCCGCGTCCCCCGCGAGCCTGGGCTGAGACTCCGCTCAGCGTTTCAGTTGCGACTACGATAGTTCCGCCTGCGCCACCGCCACCGGCGCCGTCGCGGTTCTCCGTTCGTGTGTCTCCGCCGCCTTCGCCATTCGACTTGAGCATACCGGAGCCGCTGACGCTCTTAGCCATAATGAAGATCAGGCCGCCGCCTGTGCCACCCTTGCCGCCGGAATTGTTATTCTGCGCTCCGGCGCCGCCGCCTCCGCCAAGAAAGATCCTGCCGGCGATGTCATGCTGGACCGGGCGTCCGCCGAGCCCGCCGACCTCGCGACGGAAATCCGCTCCCCAAGATGAATCTCCGGGCGGGATCATCAATGCGTTCTGATCATTAATCGAATAACTGTAGCCTCCGCGACCACCTCCGGATGAATTGGTCAGAGCATTGCCGTTGGCGATATACCCTGGATCGAGTTGCCAGGCCGCCGCTCCCGTGGCCGCGCCATCCATGACGCCCTGTCCCGTCCATACATTTCCATTCGTACCGTTGCCGCCACCGCCACCGCCTGAATTATGGGCTGTGCCGCCGCCGCCGCCGTTCGCCGCCGCCCCGCGTCCGTATTGTCCACCGAATGCCTGCATCTCCATGCCATATCCGGCTATTCCTTCGCCCTTTAAAGCGCCAAAATCCTGCTGTGTCGTACGATAGTCGGTTCTGAATCCACCACCACCGGCCATCGACAAAGCTGCGCCACGAAATCCTCTCTCGCTCGCATCGACAATGCCGTTGATAATTGCATTATTTTGAACATGAACGGCGACGATTCCTCCAAAACTGCCATCCCACGCCGGAGCACTCAAAGAGGCGCCCGCATTGACCGTCAGGGTCGTGTATTGTGGGACCCGAATGACCTGAACCTTCCCGGCAGCCGTATAGCTGTAACGCAATCCCCCGCACGGAGGATTGATATTGACCACGTTGCCGACCACGTTGCTGACTGTCACGAATTCATATCGTCCGGCATTGTTGAGCGCCGTCACCATGCCGTAATTAGGTGTGTCACTCGAATCGATCGTCGCGCCGCTCATCTGAATGACAAGCAGTAAATCGCCTGCAGTCAGCGTGCCCGGGTCCAGACCGTTGGCTCCGCCCGCATTAGCGATGGTGATCGTCGGAGAACCGGCTGCCGCGTCCAGAGTCAGAACGGCATATTTGTTGACAACCGTGTTCTGATTAGTGACGGTCAAGGCTCCGTCTTTGCCGGCGATCTCCGCTTTCGTGGTCGCCGGAGTGTTAAGCCAGCTCATCAGACCTCGAACAGCACTGGTATTCAGCGCGATGCATGCGAAAAGCACCGCTGCCAATGTCATGATGGTGAATTTCTTCATATGGACCTTCCTCTTCGGCGGCAATATTCTGTGAGGGCCGCCAGACCCAGCCCTTTCTTGTCGGTTCACGAATCGCTATATCGATTCACCAAGTGAAAGCCGATCAGCCGGGCATCTCAAGTCTTCAACAATACCTTCAAAAATTGAGCAGGTCGGAGTAGCTCTGTCTTAATAAGGACTTTACTACGATATATGGTATCAAACGGCAGAGGTCTCACTCATTCGCTGTCTCATCGTATAATTCTGGCCGTTGGCGTTGAGTGAACTGTATTCGGGGGAACTCTTCGCGCGGTTCGCTAAAAGGCAGATAATAAATCGGTTATCCCTTTCGGGTGAGGCCCGATATCCAGTGAGGTCTACTGCCGAGCGATACATTACAGTAAAATTTCGTGAATGTCCAATTATTATTTCCGTGCTGCTATATGTAAGTTTATTAGAATCTAAATATTAGGGATACAGCGCCGGGGGTAGTTTCCGGTTTCCAGGAGCATCTCCACGGTTTGCTTTGAGTCATAATCGCGACCTGACACACAGGAATAAACCTGTACAGTATCGAAAACTGAAAACGGGTAACTCCTGACTGGAAACTTTACCATACACGGCTTGTGGAAGTACCGGGACGGGTTTATGATGCGCAACGTAATAATTCAATTGTCAAAAGATCGCACTGATTTCGGAGGGATTAGAGATGAGTATGGAAGCTCTCGGAATGGTCGAGACAAAAGGATTCGTCGGCGCCGTCGAAGCGGCGGATGCAATGGTCAAGGCCGCCAACGTGCAGTTGGTAGGGAAAGAGTATATCGGAGCCGGATATGTGACCGTCTTCGTCCGAGGGGATGTCGGGGCGGTCAAGGCGGCTACGGATGCCGGGGCTGCGGCGGCCCGGCGAGTGGGCGAACTGGTTTCTGTTCATGTTATTCCGCGCCCCCACATTGAAGTCGAGCGTATCGTCCCGCAGGGCAACTACCAGCCCGGATCGAGACTGGAAGGCGGTGAGCAACGCACCATCAGCGACGGCGGCAAAGGCAAAAAATAGCGTATGCACGATAGAGACTTGCAATCAGTGCAGGCGGCACGTGATATCGTGCAGGCTGCATCCGGAGCGCAGTCACAGGTGGCGGGATTCGATCAGGCCAGGATCGATTCGATTTGCGATTATATGGCTCAGGCTGCGCAACGAGAATCGTTGCGTCTGGCCACTCTCGCGCATGAGGAGACGGGTTACGGGACTGCGGCGGACAAGAACATCAAGAACCTCTTCTCGGCCGTCGACATCCACAATTATTTCAAGGGCCTGCGGACAGTCGGCGTTGTCCGTGAAACGCCATCGATAATCGAGATTGCGGCTCCCCGCGGCGTTGTGGCTGCGATCATTCCCTCGACCAATCCGACCTCGACGGCGATCTTCAAAATTCTTATCTCCATCAAATCGCGCAATGCGATTGTACTCAGCCCGCATCCATCAGCGACACAATGTGTAATCGAGACGGCCAATGTTATGCGCGAAGCGGGAGTCAAGGCGGGACTGCCTCGTGAAGCGATCGGTTGTCTTGAAATGACGACAGTCGAGGGTACTGAAGCCCTCATGAAGCACAAATTGACGGCAGTCATACTTGCGACGGGCGGACTGGGTCTCGTGCGGGCGGCCTATTCATCAGGGAAACCGGCCTTCGGAGTAGGGCCGGGCAACGTCCCGGCTTTCATCGAGCGGACCGCGGATGTGCAGAAAGCGGTGCGTGACATACTTGCCGGAACATGTTTTGACAACGGGACGATCTGCGCCTCTGAGCAGGCGATCGTCGTTGATTCTTCGATCGATCAGGAAGTTCGTTCTCAACTTGCCGCTCAGGGGGCGTTCTTTTTAGATCCCGGCCAGGCCGACCAGCTTGCCAAAATCGTCGTCACGCCAAACAGGACATTGAATCCCGGGATTGTCGGGAAGCCGGCGTCGACCATCGCCGAGTTGGCCGGTTTGAGCGTTCCGCCGGCAACTCGTTGTCTGGTCGCTCCCGTCGGTGGCGTCGGTCGCGACTTCCCGCTCTCGCTCGAAAAGCTCTCTCCGATTCTTGCCTATTACATCGCCAACGGTCTGGAGGAGGGAAGCCGGCTCTGTGATGAGATACTTCATTACGGAGGGATGGGCCACACCGCATCGATTCATACTCGGGATCGCGAGGCGGCGCTCCGCTATGGACTGCTTATGCCGGCTGCGCGTGTGATCGTTAACTCTCCCTCGACACATGGCGCTATTGGATTTTCAACCGACCTGGCGCCGTCGATGACCCTCGGTTGCGGTTCGTGGGGCGGTAACGTCACCTCCGACAACATCTCTCCCCTTCATCTGATGGATATCAAGCGCGTGGCCTTTGAAACTCGCCCCGTCACTTCGACGACATCACAACAATCGATCTCAGGTGTCTTGCAGAATCCAATGCCTGTCAGCCAGATTGTTGCAGGCGGTTCCGAGATAAACCGCAATGCGATCGCCGCCCTGATCGACAGCTTTCTGACCGGTCGTAAACAGCATTTACCCCAGCCACATCTACCTGCTTCCAGACCTGTCGAGCTACCCGAGGATCCGAAACCAGCTCCGGCAACAAAGCCGCCTGCCGTCGATTTCGTTTGTGAAGAGGATGTCAGACGCGCCATCTCTCGCGGAGAGAAGATCTATATTAATGATAAGACCATCCTGACTCCCGCCGCCCGCGACCTGGGCTACGAAAGAGAGGTCTTTGTGAGGCAGTAGGCATTGGGTAGTTGGCAGCAGGCGGTTTCCAGTTTCCAGTTTCCAGTAGGACACGTTAATTAACATTACAGTGGTGAAGTACTACCATGTTATGTCAATTAACGTGTCCTACTGGAAACTGGAAACTGGAAACTGCCTGCTGCCAACTACCAACTGCCTACCCCCTACTCCCCAGTTGCGAGGCCCGGGCTATCCAGCCCTGATGTATCGAACTTCCCATCTGTAATCCTGAAAATTCCGGGAAAACGCGATTCCCAGGGCTTGTTCGCCGCCGGCATGTATTGTCGCCCATTGGCTTCAACTCCGGCGACTCCGGGGACGTGGGCCGCGATCCCGACCGAATGGATCAGTGACGCCCCAGGGCATGTCAGATCCTGCACGGTCAAAAACATTCTGTACTTCTGCGCCGCCGCCGCCATCAGCATCGCCTGCGACTGTCCCTTGCAGGCTTTCAGCGCCACTCCTGTATATCCCATCTCCCGCGCCAGCAGCAGGCTCTCGAGATCGACCAGCGATTCGTCTATCACCACCGGTCGGAGCTTCGCCGCCTCGTGCATGACATTCTGTCTGTTTGAAGCCAGATCCCGTGCCGTCGGTTGCTCCAGATACAGAATCCTTTCGAACCCCTTCGGCGATCGCTCCTTCACCTTCCGCAGGAATTCGAGGACGTACCCGACATCAGGGCACCGCTCATTGAAATCAACGCAATACTTCCAGTCGGTTTGAGGTCTCGTTTCGGATGCGATGCGATCAATGTTGACTGTTCGCTCTATGTCCCACGCCAGATCCTCCCCCTGTAATTTGATCTTGATATGCGTCAAACCGTTGTACCGTATCCATTCGGCCAGCGTCTCAGGCAAACCATCCCCGACAGGTTTTTCAAGCTCCTCGGGGACCACCGCGTCGGCTCCGCCAACTGAGTGGAAGACCGCAAGTTTCCGCGTGGCCTCAGGCAACAGATAATCACTCAATCTCTCTCCGCTGAACTCCTTTGTCAGATATCTTCCCAAATCCCTTGGCATCAGGTCGCGACCGTACGTCTGATAACAATTGCGCTGATGGAGTTTACCGAAGGCGTCGTGGATTGCGGCATCGAAAGCGCTGGCGGTGACCAGAGTGCAGAGTTTCGGGATGGGGGATTTGAGCTTTAGTTCACGCGAGAGATCGGCCGCAGCTTTAAGGAATGCCGGTTCGAGGGACTGATTGAGGTCGATCGGATGACCGTAATCGTCGCAAGAGGCGGTAATGACCTGGATACGGTCGGCGAGAGACTTCATTGCTCCTAACGTGGTGGCGTAGGACATCTCGCGGGAGGGAAAGGACCAGACATTGCCGAGGGGCATGGAACCGAAACCGGTGGCGGAACGCCCGTCGCGCGACCTGACTTGAATTCTGACATCGAGGATAGTCGCTCTGTCGACGGGAACCCCGCCGAATTTGTATGGCGTCCGATAGAGGAACTCCTCGTGATTGCTTTGGACCGATTCGATACGGATGTCCGAACCGGCGCCACTGCTGCGACATGCAGTAAGCCCATTCAATCCGAGCAGCGGTGCGGCAGACGCGATCAGAAATTTTCGTCGTGACGAGTTCATGGAGTAGAAAGTAAAAAGTAGAAAGTAGAAAGTACAAAGGCAGAAAGTAATCAGTACATCATCTTGCACTTTCTACTTTCTACTTTTTACTTTCTACTCTGACCAATCAGACCGATTCCGGGAATTTATACGGTGATCGATAGGCGTAACGGAGCATCCGATTGGCCGCATTGTTATTTGTGAACTTTTCGTTGTTGCCGTCCCACTCGAGGTAGGCTTTCATTCGATAAGCGATATTGCCGATCAGCGGGCCGGAAGTGCTGCGGTGGCCGGTCTCCATATTGCAGTTGGTCTGCTGGCGACTCTTGATGCAATCGAGAAAGTTACGGGCATGCAACGCGGTGCCGTCGCCCGAGCCCTGTCCGCTGGCCGGCTCGATCAGTTTTTGCCTTTCGGTGCTCCATGGGCGTTGGCTGGCCCGATCGGTCGGATTGTTGACCGGGAATTCGTGCATGCGGGTCTCTTCAGGGACGACGATATAGCCGTTGTTTTGCAGATAGAGCGTTCCGGTCGTTCCGCGGAATTCGATCTGGCCGTTATTGATGCCTGCCGGCGGAGAGCTGGCATTGAACTGCGAGAAAGTGACGAGCGTTCCGTTCGGATATGTCCAGAGAACTTCGAGGGTGTCAGGTATTTCACGATTATCCTCGAGTCCGGCGAACTTGCCGCCCATGGCCGTCACTGCCGTCGGAGCAGTCTGCCCCAATGCCCATTGAATGACGTCCATGTAATGAACGCCGAAGTTGGTCAACTGGCCGCCCGAATAGTCCCAGAACCATCGGAAACGGTAGAAGGTGCGGTTTTTGTTGTAGGATTTTTTCGGCGCGGGGCCGAGCCAGTTATCCCAATCCAGGTCGGCCGGCGGCCTGACCTCTTTGGGATTTCCGATGCCTTTCGGCCATTCGTTCTGAATATGAAATGCGCGGACAGCTGTCACTTTGCCGATACCGCCGGTACGGACGATCTCTGCGGCTTCACCGACGAACTTCGACGACCGGCGCTGCAGGCCGACCTGGGTGATGCGCTTGTATTTGTTGGCCGCGTCCACCATCCGGCGACCCTCTTCAACGCATAGCGAGAGAGGCTTTTCGATGTAGACATCCTTGCCCGCCTGGCAAGCCTGGATTGTCTGCAGGGCGTGCCAGTGATCAGGCGTGTTGATGACCACTGCGTCCAGATCCTTCATATCGAGAAGCTGGCGGTAGTCCTTCGACTGCTTTGGCGATGATCCGATCTTTTTGGCCGCGAAATCCAGGTAGGGCTGATACAGATCGCAGATCGCCGCTACCTCGCAGTCCTTGTGCGTCAGAAATGCACTCAAAACCTGATCGCCGCGATTACCCACAGCGATGAAGCCAAGGCGGATGCGATCGTTGGCGCCGAGCACGCGCATGCTGCTCACCGCCGTCGTCAAACTCGCCGCCGCAGCAGTCTTCGTGAAATCTCTTCTGGTGATCTTGCTCACAATGCTTACCTCCTCAAGTATGAACTGTAATTTTTTTCCACAGCTATTGGCAGGGAATTGAAAATGATACAGAATTAGCCGATTTCAAGTCCGGCAAAATCGCCAAACAAAATTTCGGTATAAATATGAATTCAAAGAACCTACGCCTTCTTGCCCTGATCGTAATGATCTCAGTTGCCGCATGGATAATCACGGATTATGTCAGGCTTGGTCATATGACAGTCTCGCCGATCAGAACCGGTTTGTTGATCGTAGCGGTGGTGCTTCTTTTAGTGGCCCGCAGGCGTCAATAATCCAAAAGGTTAGCCCCCGCGCCAAAATAAGTTGATGGATAAGTTTATATCGAGCATTGAAGATTCGCTCTTAACTAAGGAAAATCAATCAACTTATTTTGGCGCGGTCTCTTAGATTGATAAATCCACCAGCCTGTAATCTCCTTTTGCAGGTGAGACTGCAAAACCTTCTTTGACCAGTGCCTGGTTGCCAAGACCGGCTTCGGGGCGCGAAAGGCCGGTTACGCGAGCGAGCTCTCCGGGGTAAGTCATTCCAGCCCGCTTAAGAAAACAACGTGCGATTTCTAGAACAGCCGTTTTGCGATCGCATTTCTCCGCGATCTGGTCGGGGAATCTGCCTTCGGCCAGAGTCCAGATATAGGTGAATTTTGGACTGTATACGACTTCGCTCGGCATGACGATCATCATTGCCTGCAATTCATCGATGGCTTTGGTGAATTCCTTGCGATCGGAGATTCCTGATTCCTTTCGCAGGTCCGCTGTCCCCATCTCCCATTCCCTGCGCAACACCTTCAAGATCGACCTGGCAGACGGGCTCAACCTGCTGTTCTCTTCGCGTTTCGAAATTCCCCAGACCGCCCTGAAATACTGAATCATTCGCGGCGCAATGAACATCGTCTTTCCGCGCGCCAGTTTACCGTAATATACTTTTCCGCGTCGCACAATTTCATCCTTGAGAACCCAGGCGTGGGAACTTTCAGGGTCTTTCTGGACGTTGTGAGGCATGACCGCATCGCGCCTGCCGCAGACAGCGATGTATAGCGACGGGCCGGGCTGCCTGGAATCCGTCAGGCAGGCAGCAAAGCCCACCCTCTCGATGAATGCCTCGGCCTGATGTGCTGTTTCGATGCGTGAAGCGCCTTCGCGATGCCAGTTGTGATCGCGATACTCTTCGATTTCGGGTGGAAGCGTCACAGCCATGATCGGAAAGTAGCGTATTTTTCAATTTTACGCTACAGTCACCGTCATCAATTCAGGCCTGAATCAAGTTATGACAGAACAGATAACCCTATCGATCAACGATGAGATGCTTGACGATCTGCTCAATGAAGCGCGGATCTCACCGCGGTTGCGGGCTATCAGGCGCCTGCACTCAGGCGACTGGGAGCATTGCCACAGGATGCTCAACGCGCTTCTGCCCGGAACCTACATCCAACCTCATCGACACCCGGATCGCCACCAGGGCGAGGGTTTTATTCTGCTGCGCGGAGAGCTGGCGCTGGTCATCTTTGATGATCAGGGAATAATCGATCCGGATCGCAGTCTGATTCTATCGGCCAGAAAAGGGAGCCTCGGCATGGACATCAGGCCGAACACATGGCATTGCCTGATCGCGCTTGAAGAGACGGTGATTTATGAGGTCAAGGGGCAGCCGGCGGGTGGCTATGTTCAAAGCAACGACAAGATTTTTGCATGCTGGGCTCCGGCGGAAGGCGATCCGGCCGCGGAGTTGTATCTGATAAAGCTTGTCGATGATGTCATGAAATTAAGATGAACTTTTCCTTACTTCATCATTTGATTGTAAGTGCTCAGCTTTGGAGTGCGGCGGCCCGGCGCCGCTTTGGTATGCACTTTAGACAAAATCAGAAAGCAGTACCAAAGCGGCGCCGGGCCGCCGCACTCCAAAGCTGAGCACTTTAAATAACACCCATCCGTTTTCCGGTGCGTTTGAAGGCATCGAGGGCCCGATCGAGGTCGTTTTTCGAATGGGCTGCTGAAATCTGACCGCGCAGCCGCGCCTCGCCCTTGGGCACAACCGGATACCAGAGCCCTTTTATGTAAACACCCTCATCGAGCAGCAGCCGGCTCATCTGCTGAGCTGTCGCGGCTTCACCGAGCATGATCGGTACGATCGCGTGTTTTCCGGGTAGTATCGAAAAACCGAGCCTCGCGATCTCCTCCCTGAACCAGGCAGTGTTATCGTGCAGTTTTTCGACGATCTGAGGGTTCTGCTCGATCAGGTCGATTGCGGCCAGCGACGCCGTCACAACCGATGGAGGCATGCTGTTCGAGAATGTATACGGACGAGATTTCTGACGCAGGAACTCGATCAGCTCCTTTTTGCCGGCGATGAATCCGCCTGAGGCTCCGCCGAGCGCCTTCCCGAATGTCCCGGTTATACAATCTATCTGTCCGTGCAATCCGAGTTCTTCCGGGGTACCCCTGCCGGTGGCGCCGAGTACACCTGTCGCATGCGATTCGTCGACTGTGAAGAGCGCGCCGTGTTCCCTCGCCAACCGGTGCAGCCCCTCGAGCGGGGCCATAAATCCCTCCATCGAAAAGACGCCATCCGTCACGATGATCCTGATGCGATAGTTCTTGTCTTTATCCTCATCCAGCATCTGGGCCAGGTGATCGACATCGCGGTTGCGATAGAGCCTGAGTACGGCATTTTTCGCCACCGCCCGGCAGAGCCTGATGCCGTCGATGATGCTGGCATGGTTGAACTGGTCGCTGTAGATGACGTCCTGATATTCGGTCTGCCCGAAATCGTTGGACAGGATAGCGGTGAAGAACGCCTCGTTCGCGGCAAAGCACGAACCGTGCAGGATGGCGGCTTCGCAGCCGACGAAGGCGGCGATCCGGCGTTCGAGCTCGAGGTGGATCGGCTCGGTTCCACAGAGAAAACGTACCGAGGCCATTCCGTATCCCCATTCATCAAGTCCGCGATGCGCGGCCTCGACTACTTTCGGATGGTTGGCCAGCCCGAGGTAGTTGTTCGATGCGAGCATGACGACGTCCCTGCCCGCGACCTTTACGATGCCGTTCTGAACGCTTTCGAGCGGAACCTCATACTTAAAGGTCTTCGCATCCTCGATCTTCTTCAGTTCGTCACCCAGCGTCTGATAGAGTTCCGTCAGATTCATAACTCTGTCGCCTCATTAACTGTTCTGGTGGGAACCAGCAGGACCTTGACCGCCTCCTGGCTGCGGACCAGTTCAAAGCCGCGCTCGAAATCCGAGAGAGGGATCGGCTGAGGCGCGATCAGTTTTTCAAGCTTGTCCTTGAGCCCTGACTTCTCGGCCGCCAGCAGGTCCAGCATCGAATGCCATGTCGTGAACATCCTGCGCCCGAAAATGCCCTGCATCGTGACGCCTTTCCAGACGATATATTTGCCGACATCATAAGAATTGAGCGGTTTTGCAGGAATTCCCAGCAGCAGTATCTTGCCGCCATTCTTGACGATTTCGCCGGCATCCTTGAGCGCCGATTCGGCGCCGCTCATTTCGAGGACGATGTCGACCCCGCCGCCGTTTTCGTCACGAACGCGTTCGAAGAACTCGGCGCGAGCGCCGGGCGAGGCTGATTCGTTCATATCGAAACAGAAGTCCGCGCCGACCTGCTGCGCCAGATCGAAACGGTTCTTCAATCGTCCTCTCGTCGTTCCGTCCGCCGAGGCAGAGAAATCCGTAGCGTATATTCGAGACGCGCCAAGGGTTCGAGAAATAGCGGTCGACATCAATCCCTGCGCGCCGAGCCCGAGCACCGCAACGGTCTTCCCGGCCACGTGGGCTTCCATGACGATATGTACGCCGTTCCCAAGTGCATCAAGGAAAGCTCCGAACCGCGGCGGGATGACCTTCCTTCCGCCGCTGTACTCGAGGTTGATCAGATTGCGGGCCGGCACTGTCACGAAATCGGCGAAAGCACCATCGTCGTGCACCCCCTTGACCCTGATGTTCTGGCATACGTGCTGCATGCCATCCAGACATTGCTGGCAGTAACCGCAGGTGATGTGCATCTCGCTGGTCACGTAGTCCCCGATCTGGACCAGCGATTTCGGCACGTCCCTGCCGACTTCGACGACCTCTCCGCAGAACTCATGCCCCAGTGTAATCGGGCGATATTTCCCGATGTCGCCCCCTACGGGCGCCAGCATCTCGTTCCGCATTCCGGGACGTCCGACTATGTCGTAGATCCCGATGTCAGTCCCGCAGATTGAAGCGGCCGTTACTTTGATCATGACTTCGTCGTGTCCCAGAACCGGCTCGGTCTGGTCTTCAACGTAAGTCAGTCCGTTTTCAAGCAGAGAATTCTTTTTTAGTGCTTTCATATATTTCTGATATGGATAATAGAGTTATAAAAGTCAGACATTGCATAGCAGGGCCGCTTCGCGCAGGGAGGTAAGAGGATCGCGTTTCGGAACGAATTCATGAGCGAAATAGCCCTTGAATCCAAGGTCGGCGATGGCGCGGGCGATCGTCCGCCAGTTCAGTTCCTGAGTGTCATCCAGTTCGTTGCGACCAGGATTGCCGCCGGTATGAAAATGGGCGATGTGCTGTATGTTCTGCCGGATCGTTCTGATGACATCGCCTTCCATGATCTGCATGTGATAGATGTCGTATAACAGTTTTACTCGAGGAGAATTGACGCGCGAGACCAACTCGACTCCCCAAGCAGTGTGATCACACATATAGTCCTTATGATCGACCTTGCTGTTGAGCAGCTCCACGCAAATCGTCACACCGTGTTTCTCGGCGACTCCCTTGACCCTGTCGAGCATCGCAACGCAGTTTTCTATCCCTTCGCCATCCGACATTCCACGCCTGTTTCCCGAAAAGGTGATCACATTCGGCACGCCGTTCTGAGCCGCACGGGCGATATTTTCATTGAAGTCCTTCTCAAGCTTGTCGTGCAGGTCCTTCCTGTTGCACCCGTCGGCGATCGTTCCGGCTCCTGCGGTCATCGTCGGTGTGAGCCCGTATTTTTTGACTATCGGCCAGTCGCCCGGCTCGATCAGGTCGATTCCCACTAGTCCGATCTCGGAGACTGCTCTGGCGAAATCCTCCATCGGTATCCTGTTGTAGCACCAGCGACAAACGGACTGTTTCAGCCGGCCATTTAGTTTTCCCGTACCCTGCGTCCCGGCAGTGAATTCGGCAGGCAATGACATTGCGTGGAACATTGCTGCCGCGCCTGCTCCGCGCAGCGTCGTCGAAAGCATCCGGCGTCGTGAGATTTGGCGATCAACGTAGTTTGATTTCATCTTTCTACTTTCTACTCATCCTGGCCATTTGATGACGAAGAGAGTGATATCGTCGTATTGCGGTGCGGTCCCCGCGAAGCGATCGATCTCCTCGAAGACCTTGCTGACGATCGATGCCGCAGATTCCTGAACCAGCGGGCGCAGGAAATTTGAAATGCGTTCCTCGCCATACTCGTTCTCCTGCTCGTCCTGGGCTTCGGTCACGCCGTCCGAGAAGAGCGCGATCAGGTCTCCCGGACGAAACTCGATGAACTGTTCCTCGTATGGCATGTCGGGGAGCAGTCCGAGCGGGGTGCCCGTGGCCTTGAGCCAGATGGCTTCACAGCCATCACGCAGCAACAGGCAGTCGGTATGGCCGGCATTGACGAAGCGGGCGCAACCGCCTTGAGGATCGAAATCGAGCAGGATCGCTGTCACGTATTTGTTCGATGGCGTCGAGGCGTAGAGCAGTTCATTGGTATGAGCCGCCAGTTCGGTCAGCGAGTCGAATCGGCCGAGCAGGGCGCGGAGCGTCGCCTGGATGTTGCTCATTAGTAAGGATGCGGGCAGTCCCTTGCCCGAAACGTCCGCCACGCAGACCAGATAATTTTTTCGCTCGCCGTCTCCGCCGGGTTTGAGCAATATATCGTAATAGTCTCCGCCGCATTGCTGGGCGGGGCGATTGTGGGCGGCCAGATCGAATGGCGGGATGGCCGGCATCGAGGCAGGGAAGAGATTCTCCTGGATGCTGGCGGCCAGGGTAAGCTCCTGTTCGACCTTCTTCTTTTCGATCGCTTCGCGGAAATACCACGAGTTTTCGAGTGCGACAGCCGCCTGAGCCACCAGTCCGGTGCCGAATTCGAGATCGGATTCGGAGTACGAGAGATTGCCGGGACGGGATCCGAGGATGACCATACCACCGGTCGTATTGTCGCCCGCGACGATCGGAAAGATCACCTCGGCCTGACTGGATCGAAGCAGATCCTTGAGCGGGCTCTCCCTCAGATCGGCGACACGCATCGCCTCCTGCATTTCGATAATCTCGGCCTCGAAGGCTTGATAGTTTGCGAGGTGGTCGAGGTCCATGCCTCTCAGTCGCAGCACCGGCGGGTGCCCTTTTTTCCATGCGATGAGCGCATACTTGCGAATCGCCCAGCGACCGGTCAGTGTCAGAGTGAGCAGTTGCGCAACCTCATCCGGCTCGAGCGTCGAGGTCAGTCCTCGAACCAGATCGAGCAGCGTCTTCAGTTCCTGCACTTTCTGATCCAGGGCTTGATTGAGATGCCGCGCCTCGGCATGGGACCGGGCATTGCCGATGCCGCTGGCGGCGATTCCGAGCAGCGCCCGCAGAAAATCCAGGTCCTCCTGATCAACAGTCTTGTTGAGCGGCTGTCCGATGGCCAGCAGACCTTCAGGAGATTCTTCGTTGCCGATCGGCAGAATCAGATCGATGCCGCAGCCGCGAGCGGCCTCTTCATTGAATATTTCTCCGACAGACAGTTTGGGCAGGCCGCGCACCAGCGCGTGCCGCATCTGACCTTCCTCGTAGACGGCAATCAGTCCCTTGCTGATCAAAAGCCTGCCCATGACCGATCGCAGAAGATGTTTTAACAGGTCGTCGAGGTTGAGCGAGGAGTGCAGCAGGTGCGCCGATTCGAGCAGTGCTTCGAGACTTGATACGCTGAGTGGTGACGTCGTCATAATCAGCCGGCCGGATCCTTGCGGATCTTCTTGGACATGTGAAGTTCATTCTTCTGACCAGGGACGATCTCATAGCTCACTTCATCCATGAGTGATTTGATCAGCCTGATGCCGAGACCGCCTGACTTTCGCTGCGAGATGAGCTGTTCAAGCGTTGGTGGATCTACCTTCGTCGGGTCGAAGCCGCGCCCCGTATCGATCACCGAGACTCTCACCTCCGAATCGTCGAAGGTCGCCCGTATGATCACCTCTTTGCTGATGTCATGGCCATAGGCATGCTCGATGACATTCGCACAGGCTTCATCGACCGCCAGTTCCAGCTTTGAGATATCGGCCGTATTCATCTGCGATTGCTTGCCGATGCCGGTCACGAATTCACGAACCAGTGCCAGATTTTCGGTCGATGACGGAAATTTTAGCGTGAATTTTTTTTCGATGGCAGCCATCGGATCCCTCCTCTGGGGGCTTTGAAACAGCCGGGATCGATTATCCCGCCGCAAATCGCTGCATTGCGGTTGTCTTGTCGTCTACGATATCAAAGATTTCCTGAAATCCCAGAATGACGAAGGTGCTCTTCACCTTGTCGACCAGACCACAGATCTTGATATCTCCGCCCTTCTCGCGGACCTCTTCGATGAAGCTCATGAAAACGCCGAGCCCTGCTGAAGAGATGTAGTTGAGTTTTTCGCAATTTACTACGATTCGATAATTGCCCGATTCGATCTCCGACAAAATCGCATTTTCAAAGCTCGGAGCCGTATGGGCGTCAACAAAACCCTCGATGGCAATGATCGACAAACCGTCTATCTTTGATGTTTGAATTGAAAACGGGTTCGCCACGATGAATTCCTCCTTGGAAACGCCGCTCATCTTAGCATAATCGAATGCACGAGCAACAATTCGCCAGTCAATATTCCCGGCAGTTAACCCTCCGTCGATTCATCATTCTCTTCAAGCCCGGCGAGCAGCGAGAGTTGATCGACATGGCGGCTCGGCTTTTTTAGATGTCTCGCGAATTTTGGCTTGCCGGTCAGGTCCAGTTCGTTCTGTTCGAGGTTGGTCAGTATCTCTCGCGCCCTGTCGATGACATTTCCCGGCAGCCCCGCCAGCCTGGCGACCTCGATTCCATAACTCTTGCTCGCACTTCCTGGCACGACCTTGCGCAGGAAGACGATCTCGCCGTTCGATTCTGAAACGGCGACCTGGTAATTTCGCACTCCCGGGCGCATTTTGGCCAGCTCAGTCATCTCGTGATAATGCGTGGCGAAGAGCGTCTTCGCGCTGTGCCTTGAATCATCGTGCAGGTATTCGGCGATGGCCCACGCCAGCGAGAGCCCGTCGAATGTCGCGGTTCCACGGCCAACTTCGTCGAGCAAAACCAGGCTTCGCGGCGTTGCCGTGTTGAGGATGTTCGATGTCTCAGTCATCTCGACCATGAATGTCGATCGGCCGCGAGCCAGATTGTCCGACGCCCCGACTCGCGTGAAGATGCGATCGACCAGGGCTATCCTGGCCGATGTCGCTGGAACGAATCCTCCCATCTGGGCCATGATGACCAACAACGCCGTCTGCTTCAGAAAGACGCTCTTGCCGCCCATGTTCGGCCCCGTGATGATGATCAGCCGGTCGGTCGAATTGTTGATGCTCAGATCGTTCGGAACGAATCTGTCACCCATCGTCTCAAGCACCGCATGACGCCCCGACTTGATCTCGATCTCGTCGCTTTCATGCAGTTCCGGCCGAACATAATTCCGCCTCGCCGCCACCTCAGCCAATGACGTCAATACATCAAGCGTCGCTGTCGATCGCGCCACACACTGTATTCGCCGCACCTCCTGTCCGATTCGTCTTCTGATATCGTTGAAGATCGTTATCTCCAGCTCAAGTATCCGCTCCTCGGCTCCCAGAACCTTCGCTTCGTACTCCTTCAACTCCGGCGTCGTATACCTCTCCGAATTGACCAGCGTCTGCTTGCGCTCGTATTCACCCGGCACCCGATCCCTGTTCGCATTGCTGATCTCTATGAAATATCCGAAGACGTTGTTGAACTTGACCTTCAGCGATCCAATCCCTGTCCGCCCACGCTCCCGCGCTTCGATTGCCGCTATGTAACTCTTCCCGCTATGCGCCAGATTCCTCAATTCATCCAGCTCCGGCTCATATCCGTCGCGGATCATCCCGGCCTCATTCACTCCTGCCGGCGGATCATTCGCTATCGCACACCCTATCAATTCCCGTACATCCACCATCTCGTCCATGCCCTCTTTCAAATCTGTAATCATACTTGCACGTGCGTCTGATAACGTCTGGAGCAGGGCTGGTATAGTATCCAGGGAAGATTTGAGGGAATTGAGGTCTCTCGCATTGGCGCGGCCGAGGGTGATTTTACCTGAGAGTCGCTCAAGGTCGGCCATCGACTCCAGGAGCCGGCGTATTTGATCGCGTTTTATGGTTGCAGCCTTGAACTCCTGAACGGCATCAAGCCTTTCATCGATTTCATTCAGATTGACCAGCGGGCGCAGTAGCCACTGGCGCAGCAACCGTGCACCCATGCCAGTCTGCGTCTCATCGAGCACACTCAGGAGGCTGTTGCGGACCGATCCATCGGCCCCTGCCGTCAACTCCAGATTGCCGACCGTCGTCGCATCCAGTACCAGCGCTTCGCTCGGCTCAAAATATGTTATCTCCCTGAGGTGGCCCGCCTGCGCTTTCTGTGTATCATTAATATAATGCACGGCGGCGCCAGCCGCGCATACCGCATATGTCTTGTCAGCCAACCCGTATCCGTCCAGCGTCGCTACTCCAAGCTGAACCCTGAGCAGCGATTCCGCATGATCATAGCCGAAATGCCAGTCCTCTAATCCTGTTAACGCGATCTCATGTCGCCATGTGCTGCCTGCGTCTGATAACGGTGGTGATAATGAATGCGCGGTATGAGCGGAGTTATTTTCGTTTGATTTCAGAGCTGCGAAGAAAAGCTGGCCATCGAGGAGGCTGTTTTTGAGAAGAGGCTCCAGGGATTTCGGGTATAGAATTTCACTGGGGGCAAAGATCTCCAGTTGTTCCCGAATGCCATTCCAGGCGGATTCGCCCTGATACTGTGTAGCCAGAAACTCCCCGGTCGAGAGATCAAGAATGGCGAGCCCCATGCCTTCGCCTGATCCGCATAAGGAGGCGAGGTAGTTGTTTTGATTTGATTCGAGGAGCTGGGTTTCGAGGGCGGTGCCCGGGGTGATGACGCGGACGACCTCGCGCCTGACCAGTTTCGTTCCAGCCTTTGCTTCCTCGACCTGTTCGCAGATGGCAACACGGAACCCTTTGCGGACGAGTTTGGTAATGTAGCCGGTGGCGGAGTGATAGGGAACGCCGCACATGGGGACAGGATTACCTTTCTCCTTATGGCGAGCGGTGAGGGTGATCTCCATCTCGCGGGCCCCGATCTGGGCATCGTCGAAGAAAAGTTCGTAAAAATCGCCGAGCCGGAAGAAAAGCAGCGTCCCTGGATACTGTTTCTTGATCTCGTAATACTGACGTAACATCGGCGTCAGCGAAGAATTTTTATCGGGTGATGACATTATTTTTCAGAATTTCCCGGGGTAGCCGTGGATTTTGTCGACCTTGACGGTCAATATATAATCGGCATCTGAGCATGTCAAACACACGAATGAATACAAACAGCATCACTTCAACTGAGGCCATGGTGGTTCTTGCGGTCGACACCACTACGCCACGCGTCAGTTTCGTCATCACCCGCCAGGATCGAATGCTGGCATTGATCTCCGGCGATTCGAGCGTCCATCATTCCAGAACCTTTTTTGACAATCTGGCGCTGGCGCTGCGATTAGCTGGACTGGAGATCGATGAGATAGATCTCTTCGCGGCGGTAACCGGGCCCGGCAGTTTCACAGGGCTTCGTGTCGGGTTGTCCGCCGTGAAGGGATTGGCCGAGACTACGGGAAAACCCGCGATCGGTATCGGCAAGATGGATCTGGTGGCGCTCTCGGCAGGGATCGCGGGCGAGATTCTGGTCTTGCTCGAAGCTGGTCGCTCGGAGATCTTCGCGGGGATTCGGCGCCTGAACACAGACGGTTCATTAATTCAGGTCGGCGACGATCGCGTGGGTCTCCCAACCGAACTAATTCCCTCGATCATCGAAAGCCGGTCTCCTGACTTCGTCCTTGGTTCAGGTCTCGATCATTACATCGAAGAGATTGAAATGAGGGTTAAAGGATGCGGTCGTCAGGCACGTGTTGCGATCTCCATCGACAGGGACTTCAACGGAATCCAGCTTCTGATGAATGATCGCGAACTCGGTGCTGTTATGGCGGCACATGCCCTGCGGCTACATCGTTCCGGCCAGGCATCACCGCTGAGCGCCTGTTATATTCGCCAGTCCGATGCGGAACTCAATGCCAGACCGACCATAACCCATAAATAATATGAGCGATTCGTTCTCTATCGATTTTCCAATACCCGGCGATATCGATGCAATTGTACGACTCGAACATGAATGTTCATTAAGCTCGCGCGGAGCATCAGCTTACATGGCTGACCTTGATGATCCGCATGAGCTTCTGCTGGTCGCCCGAAACTTAAACCCGGCATCGAATTCAGAACGACTCGTCGGGATTTTTTCCGCCAGACTGGTAATTGATGAGCTTCAGATAGATAACATCGCTGTGGCATCCGATTTCAGAAAGACAGGCATCGCTTCGATGTTGCTTGAAGAAGGCTTGAATCTAGCCTTAAAGTGCGGCGCTGCAAGGGCTTTTCTTGAGGTCAGGACCTCGAATATTCCAGCCCTCAGACTTTATTTAAAAGCAGGTTTCGAGCAGATCGGAACGCGTAAATCCTACTACAACAATCCGGATGAAGACGCGCTTGTTCTGTCATTAAATATGGTTGAAATTCGACTATTATAACTGTTCGCGGAGCGCGAATTGCAAAGCCATTTCGGGCCTCGATCGGGCATTGTAAGTCTTTTAATTAGAATAAGATGAATGATCAGCTGGAAACCATGCCGATCCCCGCCTCAGGTCCCTTCAATCTGATCGCATGTACATAATACGCAAATATAAAAATGACCATATTTGGTGCTTGAAAGCCCATTTTCTTTGTATTACTATGCAAGGCAGTAATTGATAAGAATTCGACAACAACTAAATACCTACAGGCAACTTTCAGCTTAGGAGGAAAAGCCAATGAGCATTCCAGCTAGCGATGCAGCATTCAGGGATTACCTCATCAGCGTCGATGAGAATTATCGTGAACTTGCCAACGAACACAAACTATACGAATCACGTCTCAACGAACTCTCCGAAGTCCATTACCCAAGCATAGATGAACAAGTTGAAGAAACTGTACTGAAGAAGAAGAAGTTGCTCCTTAAAGACCGCATGGAGGCAATCGCATCCAAGTATAAGACCAGTGCTGCATCTCATTAGGGCCGTTTTGGTCTGGAACAAATTAACAATTTTTCAAGAAAACGGGGACACGGTATGTGTTCCCGTTTTCTTTAGTGCATAATGACTCTTTAAAGCTTCCAACGATCCGAAAGCCTAATGAAGGGAATAATTCAACGGTGCTCCGAGACGCATATCCATTCATCATACCTTTGGTCATACTGTCGACGCTTTTTCTGATCCTTGATCAGGTTCCCGGTAATTATGTGATATCTGGAATTCTGATCCTGTTGGCCCTGTTTGTAGCCTATTTCTTTAGAAATCCAGAGCGTGTAATCCCGCAGGGCGAGAACCTGATTGTTTCACCTGCCGACGGTCTTGTGGTTGTGGTCAGGCCCGTCGAGGGCGTGTCCGGCGAAACGATTGTCAGCATTTTTCTTTCTGTCTTCGATGTGCACGTCAACAGGTCCCCCATCGGCGGCAGGATAGTCAAGACTGATTACCGTCCGGGCAAATTTCTGGTGGCCAACATCGAGCGGGCCTCGCTGGAGAATGAGCAGAACATTGTGACGACGGAGAATGAGAGGGTCAGTGTCGTTTACAAGCAGATCGCCGGCCTGATTGCCCGGCGGATTGTCTTCTGGAAGCGGGAAGGCGAGGCGGTCGAGAGGGGCGAGCGCGTCGGTCTGATCAAATTCGGTTCCCGCGTCGATATTCTGCTTCCGTCAAATGTGACAGTGCTGGTCAAGAAGGGAGACCGCGTCAAGGGCGGCGAATCGGTCATCGGTGAGGTGAACGTATGAGCGACGAAAAAGAAGAGATTGGAGCTAATCCCACTCGCAACGGAATTCGCAAGGGGATCTATATCGTACCCAGCGCATTCACGATCGGCAATATACTCTGCGGATTTTATGCCGTGATCAATGCGGTCAAGGGATATCAGGCCCTGCCGGACATTCACCTGGCGACAGAACTGTTCGATAACGGGGCGCGCGCCATCGGATATGCGGTTCTGCTCGACAATCTGGACGGTCGAGTCGCCCGGATGACCAAGACGACGAGTGAATTCGGCGTCGAACTCGACAGCATCGCCGACGTTTTGAGCTTCGGCATCGCACCGGCCGTCCTGGCATACACCTGGGGATACGGATCGACCCCCGGTCTCGATCGACTGGGGTGGGCGGCTTCATTCTTCTTCCTGATCTGCGGGGCTCTAAGGCTGGCTCGTTTCAATGTCATGGCCCGCTCCCCACGCTTCTCACATGGCGAAGCGACGCCTAAACTGGATAAACGATACTTTGTCGGCCTGCCCATTCCCGCAGCCGCAGGAATGCTCGCCGCCCTGATCCATTTCATTCCGCAGCCGATTCCGACTTATGTCGCCGAAAATGCATACAACATGAGCCTGGCCATTCTCATCGGGATGGTGTTTCTGGCTCTGCTCATGGTCAGCACCATCCGTTACACCAGTTTCAAGGAGTTCGGCCTGCGCAGCAACAAGCCGTTCATTATTATCCCGATGCTCTCGCTGCTTCTCGCAGGCATCTGGTTCTATTCGCAATGGGTGCTGCTGCTGCTCGCTTCTGCGTATGTGCTTCACGGTCCGCTCATTAAATTGCTGAGCCTTCTCGGTCGCGGCCGCATAAGAACAGTGAAGAGTGAAGAGAGAAGCAGTGATGAGTGAAGTGACAGTGATGAGTGACGAGTGATGAGTGACAAGAATTCATTTAACGGCCTATGTCTTTTGATCAAGATCAGTTAAAAAAAATTCTTGTCACTCATCACTCATCACTCATCACTCGTCACTGTTTCACTCATCACTGCTTCAATTCAAAGGAGAGCGCAGTGTCTACTTCGTTCGAGACCATCATCATTCTCGATTTCGGATCTCAGTACACTCAACTGATCGCCCGTCGAATAAGGGAACTGGGCGTTTACTGCGAAATTCATCCCTTCAATAAACCGATTGCCGAACTGCGGGCGCTCAAACCGGTCGGAGTTGTACTTTCCGGTGGCCCCTCTTCGGTATACGAAGAGGGGGCCCCGCACTGCACGGCGGAGATTCTGGAGATTGGCGTCCCCATTCTTGGAATCTGTTACGGGTTGCAGTTGATCAGTTATTTTCTTGGCGGCAAGGTTGAGCCTTCCAGCCGGCGCGAATACGGTGCGGCGCAGATTCGCCAGACGGCTCAGAGCCGGCTGCTTTCCGGATTGCCGGCTGATTTTCCTGTCTGGATGAGCCACGGCGACCACGTCACCGACCCGCCTCCTGGATTCCAGGTCGTCGCAGATACTGAAAGCGCTCTCGGTGCGGTTGAAGACACCGCTCGCGATCTTTACGGACTGCAATTTCATCCCGAGGTCGCCCATACACCTGATGGAAAGCGGATCCTGGGCAATTTCGTTCGTGATATCTGCGGCGCTCACGGCGACTGGACTCCGAAATCATTCATCGAAGCGAGCGTCGAGCGAATTCGCGAACAGATCGGCGACTCTCACGCCGTCTGCGGCCTCTCGGGAGGTGTCGATTCATCGGTTGCGGCCGCGCTCGTTGCCCGAGCCATCGGAGACCGTCAAACCTGCATCTTCGTCGATAACGGCCTGCTCAGGAAACAGGAGTTTGAAAAGGTGCTGCTCGCCTTCAAGGATTACGGCGGGCTGAACGTCAAGGGGGTCGCCGCCGGTGAACGATTCCTGCAAGCACTGCGCGGCGTCGAAGACCCGGAGAGAAAACGAAAGATCATCGGATACGAATTCATAGAGGTATTTCAGGAAGAGGCTGTCAAACTCGGGAAGATCGATTTTCTGGTCCAGGGCACTCTCTATCCTGACGTTATCGAATCCGTTTCAGTCAAAGGGCCCTCCGCCGTCATTAAAAGCCATCATAACGTCGGCGGACTCCCCGAAAAGATGCGCCTTCGCCTGGTCGAACCTCTTCGCGAACTGTTCAAGGATGAGGTCAGGGCTGTCGGCAGGGAACTGGGGCTTCCGGCCGCCCTCATCGATCGCCAGCCTTTCCCGGGACCAGGCCTGGCCGTTCGCATCATCGGCCCTGTCGATCAGACCAGGATCACGCTTCTTCAGGAGTCTGACAACATCGTGCTGGAGGAGATTAAACGGGCCGGACTCTATACCAAGCTCTGGCAATCGTTCGCCGTCCTGCTGCCAATAAATACCGTCGGCGTCATGGGAGACAACAGGACATACGAACAGGTCATCGCCATCCGCGCAGTCGAAAGTCAGGATGGCATGACCGCCGACTGGGCCAGACTGCCCTATGATGTGCTTGAATCGATCAGTCGTCGCATCGTCAGCGAAGTGAAGGGCATTAACCGGGTCGTTTACGACATCAGCTCGAAACCGCCGAGCACGATCGAGTGGGAATAAACATTTGTGCGCGCGATGCTTAGCGCGTTTAAATTCATTGCTTAATTTGTTGATAAAAGCTTAAAGCCTGCGGCCCCGGTTTAAGCATTGAATTTAAGCTTGCATGCTTAAGCATACGACTAAGGTAATCGTTTACATATGGCTGATAATAAGCAATTTGTTCATCTGCATCTGCATACGGACTACAGTCTGCTTGACGGAGCGATCAAGATTGGTCCGCTGGCGAAGCGAGCGGCTGAATTGAACATGCCTGCGGTGGCGATCACGGATCACGGAAACCTGTACGGGGCACTGAGTTTCTATCACAAGATGCGCGCCGAGGGAGTAAAGCCGATCATCGGAATTGAGGCCTATATTTCGAGGGGAAGCAGGCATGAGAAGGGCGGCGGAGATCTTCAGCCCGGCGAGAAGGCGACCAACCACATAGTGTTGCTGGCTAAGGATTTAACCGGCTATCATAACCTCGTCAAGCTCTCCTCTTTCGCCTACATCGAGGGATTCTGGCGAAAACCGCGGATCGACAGAGAGCTGCTGGCACGTCACAGTGAAGGTCTGATCGGGCTCTCGGCATGTATCAGCGGGGTGCCGCCATCATTGCTCTTGAGAGACAAGTTCGATGAGGCTGCGCGGGCATCGCTGGAGTTCGAGGAGATTCTTGGCAAAGGCAATTACTACCTGGAGATACAGGAGCATGGTCTGGACGCCCAGAAACGTATCAGAAAGCCGCTACTGGAGCTCTCCAAAAAGACCGGGATCCCGCTGGTGGCGACCAATGATTCCCATTATCTGATGGACACGGACGTCAAGGCCCACGATACTCTGCTCTGTATAGGCACCGGCAAGACGATCAATGATCCTGATCGGCTGACCTACGGTTCGCCAAATTATTATTTCCGCAGCGCCGATGAGATGTGGCAGACATTCGGAGAAGAACCCGATCTGCTGCACCGCACGCTCGAGATCTCCGAGAAATGCGACGTCGTCTTCCCCAAATCTATCGATCAGGTGCCGCTCTACCCTGTCCCTGACTCTCACACCATCGAAAGCTACTTCGAAAAAGTAAGCTGGGACGGTTTTGAAGAGAGACTGCGGGATATCTGGCAGTCGCTGCAATCCTTCTGGTTCACTGCGTCAGCCTGTGTCGAAATATCGTGAACGACTGACGCATGAGATCGAAACGATCAAGCGCATGGGATACACGGGCTATTTTCTGATCGTCTGGGACTTCATACGATATGCGAGGGACAAGGGGATTCCTGTCGGACCAGGGAGAGGATCGGCCGCAGGCAGCCTCGTCGCGTACTGCATGAAGATCACAGACATCGATCCCCTGCAATACGACCTGCTCTTCGAGAGGTTTCTCAATCCGGAGAGGGTCTCGATGCCCGATATCGACGTCGATTTCTGCGTTCGCGGACGATCGGATGTGATCAATTACGTGAGCGATCTTTACGGCAGGCAGAACGTCGCCCAGATCATCACCTTCGGCACCATGGCCTCTAAGGCCGTTATCAAAGACGTCGGTCGCGCCCTCGAAATGCCCTATTCCGAGGTTGAAAAGGTCGCCAAGATGATTCCGCCTCCCGTCCGCGGCCGCAACGTCTCGATCGAGGACGCAATCAAGCAGAATCCCGATCTGGAAAATCTTATCGAGACCAATGAGCAGGTCTCGGAGCTGATCGAAATTGGGCGCAAACTGGAAGGCTGCGCACGCCATACATCAGTCCACGCGGCCGGCGTCGTCATCTCGCCCAAACCAATTTATGAACTTGTCCCGGTATGCAAAAGTCAGAACGACGAACTGACGACTCAGTTTGTCATGGCTGACCTGGAAAAGACCGGCATGCTCAAGATGGATTTTCTGGCCCTCACTACGCTGACCATCATCGAGGATTGCCTTCGTTCAATCGAGCGCGAACAGGGAATGCGCCCCGATCTGGCCAATATCCCTCTCGATGACCAAAAGGCTCTCAAGCTCTTTTCCGATGGCCTGCTCAATGCCGTCTTTCAGTTCGAGAGTTCAGGGATGGTCGAGATCTGTCGCAAACTCAAACCCGAAGGGCTGGAAGACCTCTCCGCACTCAACGCCCTTTATCGCCCCGGCCCGCTCGATGGAGGCATGGTAGATGACTACATCGACCGCAGGCACGGCCGCAAAAAAGTTCAATACATCGTTCCGCAGATGAAAGAGATTCTTGAGAACACATACGGAATCCTCGTCTACCAGGAACAGATCATGCAGCTGGCTCAGGTGCTGGCCGGCTACTCGCTGGGCGAGGCCGACCTCATGCGACGAGCCATGGGTAAGAAAAAGAAGGAGGAGATGGCGCTGCACGAAGAGAAGTTCGTCAAGGGCGCCGTCGAGCGCGGCATCGGGCAGGGTAAGGCTGAGCGCATATTCCATCTCATGGCACAGTTCGCCGATTACGGGTTCAACCGTTCGCACTCCTTCGCCTATGCCTACCTCGCATATCAGACAGCCTGGCTCAAAGCCCACTTTCCGGACCATTTCTATGCCGCAGTTCTCTCGAACGAAATCACCAATACAGAGAAGGTCGCACGCTATGTGAGCGAAATGAAACTCTTCGGGATAGAGCTGCTGCCACCGGATGTCAACTCAAGCCAGGAGGGCTTCACTCCCGTCGGAGGGGCCATTCGCTTCGGCCTGGCTGCCATAAAAGGGATCGGATCGTCTGCGGTCCAGCTGATTTTAAACGCTCGTGAGGAGGGGGGCGCGTTCCGCTCGATCTTCGATTTCGCGGAGCGTGTCGATCAGCGAGCCGTCAACAGAAGAGTCCTCGAGTCGCTGGTTAAAGCCGGCGCTTTTGACACGCAGAGCCCGAATCGCGCCGCTCTGCTGGCCGTCCTTGACAGGGCAATAGAGGCAGGCGCCAAGGCTCAGCAAGACAGAATCTCGGGCCAGGGCGGGCTCTTCGCGGCCTTCGACGAATCTTCAGCCGACGGTTCGGATGGCGACCTGCTGCCGGATATCCCTCAATGGAGTCGCAAGGAATTGCTTGCGACAGAGAAAGAGGTCCTGGGATTCTATGTCAGCGGCCACCCGCTGGAGGAGTACACCGATTCCATACGAGGCCTCGCCAAATGCGACAGCGGGACGATCGCTGAAGGCGTTCACGGCGACCAGACGGTCATGGGTGGCCTGATCATCGATCTGGCTGTTCGCACGACCAAAAAAGGCGACCGCTTCGCACTGTTCAGGCTGGAGGACCAGTTCGGTTCGGTCAAGATCGTCTGCTGGCCGGAACAGTACAACAGGTTCAAGGGCCTTCTGCAGCCGGACATAGCGGTGCTTGTCAAGGGGCGGCTGGAAGTCTCGGACGACGGGTCCGCAACCATCATCGCAGGTGAGATCCAGCAGCTGGAAAAGGCCCGTGCAAAGGCCGCCAGGGCGATCATTCTCAAAATGGCCGAGGATGCGGTTACCCCCGCCAGCATCGCCGCCTTCAACGAGATCGCGGCGTCTCATCCGGGCAATACCGCAATCTTTTTCGATCTCAAACTAAATCAGGGGCTGGAGGTCAGACTCATGCCTCACCAGTACACACGCCTCGATGTTTCGACAGAGATCATCGAGGCTATCGAGAAGATCTCTAGTAAATGGAAGATTGAGCTGGTTGTAGGAGATTAGTCTTCTGCATCCGGCAGCCGAAGGTGAAAAAATGGAAATTGTCGATAAGGTGGTCCAGGATGAGCCGATGGCCAGGGTGCAACTGGCCAGACACGACAAGCGGCCCTATGCGCTCGATTTTATAGAGCGTATCTTTACGGATTTTCATGAGCTTCACGGTGACCGCAAGTTCATGGACGATGCCGCCATGGTCTGCGGCATGGCCAGATTTCACGGACAGCCCGTCGTCGTCATCTCGCACCAGAAAGGCCGCGATGTAAAGGAGCGCCAGGCGCGCAACTTCGGCATGCCCAAACCCGACGGCTACCGCAAGGCCCTGCGCATCATGCAACTCGCTGATAAGTTCAACCGGCCGGTCTTCACGCTAATCGATACACCAGGCGCCTATCCCGGAATCGACGCTGAGGAGCGCGGGCAGGCCGAAGCGATCGCAGTAAACCTGCGCGAGATGTCGCGACTCAAAGTGCCGGTCATCGTCACCATCACCGGTGAGGGCGGCTCAGGCGGCGCGCTTGCGATAGGAGTCGGCGACAGCATCAACATCCTCGAGAACGGCGTCTACTCCGTCATCACCCCCGAAGGCTGCGCCGCAATTCTATGGAAGGACGCGGCCATGGCTTCTCGTGCAGCATCCAGTCTCAAACTGATCGCGACCGATCTGCTCAAGCTTGGTATCGTCGACGCCATCATCCCGGAGCCGGAAGGCGGCGCTCATGCCGACTGGGATGAAGCCGCGCGGCTGCTCGATCATGCGCTGCAGGAATCGCTCAAACGATCGCAGTCGCATTCCGTCGAGGAGCGACTCGAGATGCGTTACCGCAAATTCAGGCTCATGGGCGCTGTCGATGGGAAGCTTTGATCGTGACAATGTCGGCGCGCCGACATTGTCACGTAAATATAGCTTTCAGAAGGGGATCTCGTCATCACCGCCGCCGCCCTGTCCGCCGCGCTCTTCCACCGGACCCTCAAAGCCGCCGCCGCTCTGTCCGCCGCCATCACTCTTCGATCCGAGGAACTGAATGTCGTTTGCGGTCACCTCCAGCGTCTGCCTTCGATTGCCATCCCTGTCAGTATACTCATCCTGCCGCAGCCTGCCCTCGACATAAACCTGCTTGCCCTTGGTCAGGAACTGGTTGGCTACCTCCGCCAGTCGCCCCCATGCATTGACGCGAAACCACGTCGTGACATCCTGGGATTCACCGGATTTATCCTTGCGTTTCTCAGTCGTGGCGATGGAAAAATTGCAGACAGCTGTTCCCTGCGGTGTATAGCGCATCTCCGGATCGCGTCCCAGGTATCCCACGATGACGATTTTGTTGAATGATGCCATAAAGGCCCTCCTGAATGATGGTTAGTAAAAAGTAGAAAGTAAAAAGTAGAAAGTGCAGGAATTTTCATATAAATAGTCGTACTGCCAACTGCCTACTTTATACTTTATACTTTTTACTTTCTACTTATTTAGACTCCCAGTCTCCGCAGCTCCTCCCTTGCGAGGCCTGCTTCACGAGATTGAGGGTATTGTCCGATGACGGAGCGCAGGACGGCTATTCCTTCGTCGCGGCGCTCCAGATGGAGCAGCGAGAGACCTCTTCGTAAGAGGGCTCCCTGCGACCTGTCACCCTGGGAAAATTCGCTCAGGATGCGGTCATAGGCGGCCATAGCCTCAGCATAACGGCCCTGAGCGAAGAGGCTTTCGCCTATCCAGTAGAGCGCGTCATCGGAGTCTTCGCCCTGCGGCTGCTCGCGCAGAAAGTCGCGAAACTGACGAATCGCAGAGTCATGGTTGCCTTTCAGAAAGCTGGCATAACCGGCTGCATAGATGGCGTCCGGCGAACCCGAGGCGGCCCCTGTCTCACGGTTCTCCATCTTCTCTTTCTGCTCCAATTGTTCCTGTTTCTGCTGCATCTCCTTCAGGGACTGCCTGAGGGAGTTGAGCTGGTCGCCGACCAGGTCGAAACTCTGGCGATGGCCTGAGAGGATCTCCGTGATGCGTTGTAGAGAGGCATTGGTACCAGCCATGCTGTTGCTCTGCGTTGTGCGCGAATTGCGCAGTGTCTCACCGATCGTCGAGAGTTCTCTGACCGAGGTCGATGAGTTTTCGGTCAGTTTCTGCATCGAAGCGTTCGACTGGCCCTGCCATTTGTCGAAGGACTCCTGGAGGTCCCTGATCTGCCGTTGCAGCACTATCACCTCTCCCTGTAATCTGATGATCAGTTCCTTCTCTCCGCTCGGCACCGATGCTCCAACGATGAGCAGCACCGCCGCGAACAGGATCACTGGTTTGAATTGCTTCATAACGCTCTGCCTTCCTTTTTCTTCCTTGTTCGTGGTAATAATCTCTTTGTTTCCCGATGCGAATAAGTATAATCCTGAAAGCAGGTTGCGTAAATCAAATTTACCATTTTCCCGGGGCGCGGGGAGCATCATCAGTGATCTTCTCCGGGCAATCGCTGCGGAGCGTTGAGATCGCCGGTATGCTGACTATTGAAGACGGGTGAATAGATGCTGAAATTCCTCAATATCGTAAATTTTGCCGTCATAGATGAACTTCAGGTCGATTTTCGCGGGGGACTCAATGTTCTGAGCGGAGAGACGGGATCGGGGAAATCGATCATAATCGACGCGCTGGGGCTGTTGCTTGGAGAGCGCGGATCCGCGGATATGATTCGGACGGGGGCTGAAAGGGCCTTCGTCGAGGGGATCTTCGAAATCGGCGGTAATCATCCGCTGGTGGAATTACTGCAGGAATCGGGCATCGACGCGCAGGGCGACGAACTGGTTATCAGGCGTGAACTGGGCCAGACCGGACGCGGACGCATCTTCGTCAACGGCCGGACGGCATCGACAGCGCTGCTCAAATCGATTCAGCCTCACGTCATAGACATACATGGTCAGGGCGACCAGCAGAGCCTGCTCTCGCCGGAGGCCCATCTCAATCTGCTCGACGCTTATGCTTCGCTGGGCCCTCGTCGCAGCTCTCTGCTGGGCGCATTTGAGCGGCTGACCGCAGCAGTCAAACGGATCGAAGCCATCCGCCAGTCGGAATCGGAGCGACTGCAATCGCTGGATATACTTGAATTTCAAATCTCGGAGATCGAACAGGCTGGTCTTCAGCCTGATGAGGATGTCGTTTTGCTGGATGAGCGAAATCTGCTGGCCAATGCCGAAAAGCTGGCCACGCTCAGCGGGGAGGCTTACGCCATTCTTTACGACGATGAGGCGTCAATTCAGGCCCTCATGGGCACTGTTCAGCGACGGCTCAGCGATCTTAAGGAGTTCGATCCGAAGATCGCCCCGCAGGTCGAACAACTGATGGCAGCCAGGGTCATCGTCGATGATATCGCATACTTTCTGCGCGATTATCTTGAAGGCGTTCAGGCTTCCCCTGAGCGGCTCAAGATGGTCGAGGACAGGCTGGTCGACATCGACAGGCTCAAACGCAAATATGGCAAGTCGCTGGAAGAGCTTCTGGTCATGGTTCAGAATCTGGTTGAACGCAGGCAAGGGCTGCTTCACAGCGAAGACGAGGCCAGGGAGCTGGTCGATCAACTGGTGATACTGCTCCGGAATTATCAATCGGAGGCCTCATCGCTCAGCCAGCAACGCAAAACTGCCGCTAAAAAATTCGAAAAGGCGATCGCCGTGGAATTGGCCGATGTCGCTCTGGGGGCGGCAAGATTCGCGATCAAATTCATGGATCCGTCATACAGCCAGTGGTCCGAGCGGCTGGAGGAGATTCTGGGGGCGCCGCGACAGATCATTCGTCGCAACGGCCTCGAACAGGTCGAATTCCATTTCTCTGCCAATCCGGGAGAAGACCTCAAACCCATCAGCTCAGTCGCTTCCGGTGGCGAATTGTCGCGCCTCATGCTGGTTCTCAAGACCATCACTGCGCCATCGCAATTTCCACGGACGCTGATTTTTGACGAGATCGATGCCGGGATAGGGGGGAAAGTGGCCGATGCCGTAGGCCAGCGCCTGAAACGGCTGGCACAGACCAATCAGGTGCTCTGTGTGACCCATCAGTCCAATATCGCACGCTATGCCGATGCGCATTATCAGGTCTCAAAGGATTTCGAAGGCGGCAGAACCCTGACCCGCGTGACTCCACTGGACGGCGAGGGCAGGGTCGATGAACTAGCTCGCATGATCGCCGGCGCCGAAGTCACGCCGCTGGCCAAAAGCATGCAAAAGAATTACTGAAGAAGTAAGAATAGTTTCCAGTTTGAAGTTTGAAGTTTCCAGTGTTCCGGACTGCTCAAGCTTAGTCCGATGTGCAGGATTATGGTTGAAATCACAGCGTGGCGAAGCGACTGGAAACTGGAAACTGGAAACTATAACCGTAGGGGTTACGAGTGCTTTTTCTACTTTCTACTTTCTACTTTCTACTTTATACTTTCTACTCCATTGACCCTTCAATCTGGAATTCCGGGAATGAGCAAGAAGTTTTATTTAGAGACATATGGATGTCAGATGAACGTCCATGACAGCGAAAAGGCCAATTTTTCGCTGTCGGGCAGCGGCTACGAGCAGACATCCGACCCGCTGGATGCTGATCTGATACTGCTCAACACATGCATGGTCAGAGAAAAGGCAGCTCGTAAGGTCTATTCCCGCATCGCGGAATTGAAACATCAGAGGCGCGAGCTAAAGCGGGATTCAGCTGCCGTTTTTGGCGTCATGGGATGCGTCGCACAGGCAGAAGCAGAGAGGCTCTTTGAGCGCAGCAGTGATATTCGACTGGTCATGGGTACACAGGCCATCTCAAAGCTTCCGCAACTGATCGAGCAGCTCGATCAGGGCTTCCCGCGCGCCATTGATGTCCACCTGAGCAAGGACGCTGACTTCTATGAGATCAATGCCGATGTACGGCAGACGACGCACATCGCGTATATCACTATCACCGAAGGTTGCAACAAGTTCTGTTCATTCTGCATCGTACCCTACACTCGCGGACGCGAGCGAAGCAGACCCGCCGAAAAGATCATCCAGGAGGCCAAATCGCTGGCTCTTCAAGGGTTTAAAGAGGTCCACCTGCTCGGACAGAATGTCAACAGCTACGGTCTGAGCGGTCGTTACCGCGGCAGTCTGCCGGGTGTGGGAGGAACTGCCCGGGGAACCGAAGAGTTGACAACCTTTGCGCATCTGCTCGAACGCCTGGCGGTCGAAAGCGGATTGCCCAGAATTAAATACACCACATCGCATCCCAGGGATTTCGATGAAGAGATTGTGCGTGTCATGGATTCCCACGATAACCTCTGTGAATGGGTGCATCTGCCTGCACAGTCTGGAAGTGACAGAGTACTGCGCGCCATGCGGCGCGGATATACTAGACGGGAATATATCGAAAAGATCGACTCAATCAAAAGAGCCAGGAAAGATCTTTCGATAACTGGTGATATAATCGTCGGGTTCCCGGGCGAAACCGATGACGATTTCAATCAGACACTGAGCATGGTCGCCGAAGTCGGATATGACGGCCTGTATATATTCAAATATTCGCCGCGGCCGCATACACCGGCAGCCGCATATATTGATTCAGTCACGGAAGAGGTCAAGACCGAACGCTTCATGAAACTGAATGAATTGCAGCACAGGATTCAAAAAGATCGTTATTCCAGGTATTTGGGGCGAAAAGTTGAGGTATTGGTTGAAGGCGTGAGCGCGCGCTCGTCGAGCGATGTTGTCGGACACACGCGCTGCAACAAGGTGATCAATTTTCCCGGCGCCGTCGATCTGGTCGGGAACCTCGCTGCTGTTAAGGTGACTGAGATCAAACCGAACAGTCTTTATGGCTCTCTGAGTTGAACCAAAGGATGTAGATATGGAAAGAGAAGTGAAAGTACGCGGGCTGCTCGTCGATCCAACAACGAATTCTCCGATCGTCCTGTTGAAGGATGTAGGCAGTGAGGCCATGTTGCCGATCTGGGTTGGTCCGTATGAGGCTAATTCGATCGCCTCTGAGATAGAGAAGACGGCTCCTCAGCGGCCTATGACCCACGACCTTTTGCGTAATGTCATCAATCAGCTGGGCGGCACCGTCCAGCGAGTCGCCGTAACTGAATTACGTGACAATACTTTTTTCGCCGTTGTAGAGATTCTGATAAATGAGAATCTGGTCCTTCTCGATGCCAGACCGAGTGACGCCATCGCACTCGCCCTGCGTTGCGATTGCCCCATCTTCATACGCGAGGAAGTCCTCGAATCCTCAAAAATTGAAGAGACACCGCGCATCATGGAAGACGATGACGACTTTGATGAAGAGGTCGATTGGCCTGAAGAGATAGATGATGTCAGCGATTATAAAATGTAGCAAACCAAAGATTTAACTTATACTCGTTATCTCATCCATCATGTCAGGATCAGAGTTTGTCTGATTACCCCGAGGAGGTCTTTTTGCAGGGCATAAAAATCGCTATTGCCAATCAGAAAGGGGGCGTTGGAAAGACCACTACCGCCATTAATCTGGCCGCAGCTCTAGCCAGGAAGGGGAAACGTGTCCTGCTCACCGATCTCGATCCGCAAGCCAACAGCACCATCACTTTTCTGAACCAGGATGATATCGGCCCTTCCATCTATGACCTGCTCACTAATCCATCCGTTCAATTTGATCAGGTCGTCAGAAAAGCAAAACTGGACAACCTCGATATTCTTCCTTCCCGCATTAGTCTCGCTAAGCTCGAAGGCCAGCTCATCGGCGAACTCGACGCCCCTTTCAGACTGAAAGATAAAATCCAATCTGTCTCTTCCGATTACGATATCGTTATTATTGATACTCCTCCTACCCTGGGTCTGATAACGGTGAACGCATTAGTGGCTGCAACACATTTGATCATACCCATCCAGTCATCATATTTCGCATTGGAAGGAACGGATGACTTACTGGACACAGTTGAGCGGATTAAAGCTCGTCCCAATCCGGAACTTGAAGTTTTGGGAGTGTTGGTTACGCTGCATGATCGACGGACGACATTATCCAGGGATATTTACGATCAGATACATCAGGTATTCGGTGAGAAGCTTTTTGAGACGACGATTTCGAAATCGGTCCGCCTGGAGGAGAGTCCGGCCTATCGGGAGGCGATTTTTACATTTGCGCCGACATCGAGCGGCGCAGTCGAATATGCAAGTCTATGTGATGAGGTAATACAGCGTGCCTATTAAACGAGGGTTGCCATCGACCTTGAAGATGCGACATGACAGACATTATGTCGAGGAGCTTTCATCGCAGCATGGAGCGCCGATCGGGCGGATGATACCCGCCGACAGGCTCGAGCCGAATCCCCAGCAGCCGCGTGTGGAACTTGGCGACCTGGCGGAACTGATCGAATCGATAATCGAGAAGGGGGTTCTGGAGCCGCTGCTCGTGCGTCCATCGGAAGTTGGCGGCCGCTTTATGATCATCTCGGGTGAGCGACGGTTCCGCGCCGCGCTAGAAGCAGGGTTGTCTGAGTTGCCCTGCATAGAGATGGACGTGGACGACAGGGCTGTGGCGGAGATCGCTCTGATCGAAAACCTTCAGCGCAAGGATCTGACGCCTTTCGAAGAGGCCGACGGGCTGTTTTTGCTGGTGGATCGCTTTGGATACACGCATGAAGACATCTCGCAGAAGATCGGCAAAGCCCGCTCGTCGGTGACCGAGGCGCTTTCAATTGCCACACTTGACACGGATATTCGCGCACTCTGCCGGGCTGCCGGTATCTCATCGAAATCGATGCTCCTCCAGATTGCTCGACTGCCGAATACAGAAGCGATGAAAGCTTTCATCGCTCGAATTGCGCGACAGGGAATGACACGTGACGAGGCACGCATGGCCCGAAGCGGCAAATCCTCCCGCCCGCAGCCATATGTTTATCGCTTCAGCGCTCCAAACAGGGAGTTCTCTCTTCAACTGAAATTCCGTAAAACCCGGATTTCGGACGATGAGTTGATCGATGTGCTTGAAGGGATACTTGAAGAATTGAAAATGAAAGACAGAAATAAAAGTTGAAAGTTGAAAGTTAAAAGTCAAACCTGATTGACCTGCGACTGAGGTTTCCCTATATCTGACTTTCAACTTTCAACTTTCAACTTTTATGAGGCGCCTCTTCACACTCCTGCTCATCCTGTCGATACCGGCCGGTTATTACGCCTGGCAGCGATATTCCGCCTGGAAGACCGAGATCGACCGCGAATTGTCTGTGACCAGCCGTGTAGCGGATACAGCGCTCGGACCGATCGAGTACGGATCACGTGGCCAGGGGAATGTGATCCTGATCTCCCACCCCACACCCGGCGGTTTCGATCTCGTTTTTCGCTCGCAATTACAGCTTGATGGATTCAGGGTTCTGGTTCCCTCACGTCCCGGGTATCTTCGGACACCATTGAGCGTCGGAGCATCTCCAGAGGAGCAGGCGGACGGGTTCGCAGCTCTGCTGGATTATTTTAAGATCGACAGGGTTGCGATCATGGGGATCGGCGGAGGCGGTCCGGCAGCCATTCAATTCGCACTTCGACATTCCAGGCGTTGCCGGGCTCTAATTCTTGCTTCCGCTGTTACACATCGCATGCCCGGTGAGCGCCAGTTGACCCCTGCAGAGAAATTTCTGGCTTATATTTTAGAGACAGACTTCGGCGTTTGGGCATTTACGGAAATCCTGGCCACTCAGTTTGAAGACATCGATACCAGTGATCAGGAGGTCAGGAAGGCATTGACAGAGAGCGCCAAAGGACTGGTCCCCTGGAATGAGCGATTACTCGGCCGCGCCAATGATCAGATGCAGTTTGAGCGCCTGCCTCAATATCCCCTCGAAAACATAAGGCTTCCTGTTCTGATTCTGCACGGTACAGCCGATAAGGCAATCCCGTATGAACATGCCCAACTGGCATATTCAACGATCCCCGGCGCAAAACTATATCCGTTCCAGGATGGAGACCAGTATCTTATGCTCACCAGATTCCGCGAAATTCAGGCATTGATCAGCGGGTTTTTGTGAATGAGTTGAAAGTTGAAAGTTAAAAGTTGAAAGTCCAGAACCTTCGGCTAGCTCACTAACGCTCTCTCGCAATTCACTGATTTACAAGCATTTTTACGAGTGAGGGTACCTAAGGTTTTTGAACTTTCAACTTTTAACTACTGTGTAACATAAGTTTTCTTGTATTCAAGACCGGAAAAAAGATAATCGCAAAGGCCACAAAGGGGCAAAGATATACAGGGAAGATCAGTATTCGAATTATATCCAATGGACAATAATCCGGATATTCATATCACCAGAAAATCTTTGCTCCTTTGCGGCCTCTGCGATTAATTTCTTCCGGACTTCAATGCCCGAAAATTTAGTTGCAGAGTATTAACTTTCAACTTTTTTATTTCTTCTTATCTTCCTGATATTTCTTCCTCAGGCTGCGCGCCCATTTGTCGATATAGGGTTGCAGCGGTTTGAAGAGTTTTCCTCGCCATCCGCTCTGTTTTTCGCGCCAGATCTTGTGATACTGATCAACATATGTCCTGATCGCGCCCTCGTATTGATGTTTCTTGATGCCATGAGAGAGCGTCAGATAATAGTGCTGTGCCTGAAGGGAGAGGATTAAATAAGCGAGGTTGGGTTTGAAATTCAGCCTCCCGGCCAGCCTTTTGAAGAATCCATCGCTTGGGAGCAGGGCACTGAGCGCAATTTCGCACCAGGGCTGAACATTTCCCTGACGTGGATGGTAGAGACCCGGCAATTCCTGCGTTGTCGGCAGCGGAACGCGGCTGTCGGGCACGATTTTATCCACCAGCACCACACGGCTGAGCCCTCTCAGGTGCTCTTTCGGGACAGTCTCAAAGACGCTTTGTATCGTCTCCTCTGTCTTGCCCGGGACTTTCACCGACGCTTTGTTTTCAACTTTCATCTATTTTCGTTGTCCTTAAATATTTATTTTATTATCAGCTATTTAAATGCTGGAAGGTGAAGTAAAGAATTTCATGTGACTGGTCATTTGTGCTCATTCTCGAGCGTTTCCAGGCGTTCTTTTAACGCTCGAATTTCGCGCAACAGCTGAGGCAGCTGATTGAATACTGCTGATGATTTCAACCAGTCGCGATTATCGATCGCCGGATACCCTGAAACAACCTTTCCGGCATCGACAGAGTTCGGAATTCCTGTCTGAGCCGTCGCAATGACCCCGTCACCGATTGTCAGATGACCCGCCGCGCCCACCTGCCCGCTGAGTATGACGCGGTTTCCGACACGCGTGCTGCCTGCCAGGCCGACCTGCGCGCAGAGCAGCGTGTCTTGACCAACCGACGAACCATGCCCAATTTGGACCAGATTGTCAATTTTCGTGCCTCTTCCTATCATGGTCGCTCCGATCGTTGCCCTGTCGATTGCGCTTCCAGCACCGACCTCGACATCGTCCTCGATTATGACAATACCTGTTTGCGGGATCTTGAACCACAAATTGTCTGAGCGTTTTGCAAAACCGAACCCGTCGCCTCCAATTGTGACCTGATTCTGCAAGATCACCCCGGCGCCGATACGACAACCCTCCCTGACGACGCAATGGGAATAGATTGTCGTATTCGGACCGATCTCGACATCTTCATATATCGCGCAATGAGAATGGATAGTCACATTGTCGCCTATCTTCGCTCGCTCTCCGATACTGGTGAACGGCCCGATCGAGATGTTCGCTCCCAGAACCGCTGTACCGGCCACAACTGCCCGTGGATCAACTCCATCATTTCTGCCCGCCGGCTTGTGAAATAACCATAATGCCTGCGCAAACGTCAAATACGGATTATCGGAAATCATTCCTGACTGACCCGGCCGCAGATTCGCTTCATCGTCCGTGATGATTGCCGCCGCTCTTGTAACCTCCAGATATTTTCTGTACTTGCGATTGCTCAAAAAGGTCAGCTCTTGCTCCCGAGCTTCTTCAATTGACGCCAGCCCCTTTATCTCCGTCATCCCATCCCCTATAACTCGACATCCCACCTGTTGCGCGATTTCTTCTAATTTCATTGTTGACTCTCTCGCCTGGTTCTTATACGATTTCGTAACGTCAGTCTGATAATGTTTGTGATTTAAGCTTATCTGAGCAATCAGAACATATCTATTAATTAGGACTTACGCAAAACGACATTAATGTCGCCAGTTCATTGAAAAAGGGTTAGAGTCTTGGGTATGAAAACCCCTGTGACTCGATTGGAATATTGCCACATTTGCTGGTCAGTCAGATCAACTACACACTGACGAACTTTGCCGATCATAGTGAAAATTCCCGCACGATGAGATAAATCGCTATCTTCGCGGAGAGAAAATCATAGTCTGGTCTGGGAAAACGTAGAGAGCCAGATCGAACGGACGCCAGACGGGTATTTGATCTTTGACGATACAGTTCTTGATAAGAACTATTCTTTCTCGATCGAACTCGTGCGGAGCCAGTATAGCGGCAACGCTCACAGCGTGATCAAAGGGATCGGCGTAGTCACCTGTATTTACGTCAATCCGGATCTCGATCGATTCTGGGTCATCGACTATCGCATTTACGATCCAGACGGAGATGGCAAAAGCAAACTTGATCATGTGCAGGAGATGCTGACCAACATCATCCACCAAAAGCAGCTGCCATTTCACGCCGTTCTGATGGATAGTTGGTATGCCACCAAGGATCTCATGCTGTTCATCGAATCGGTTCAGAAGTTCTACTATTGCCCGCTCAAAGACAATCGTCAGGTCGACGATTCAGGAGGCGAGCGTTCCTATCAGCGAATCGATTCATTGAACTGGAGCGAAGACGAACTTCGCCACGGCAAGCGGATCAAAATCAAGGGTTTTCCCAAAGACCACAAAGTGCAGTGTTTCCGGGTCGAGACGTCTACCCGTCGCACGGATTGGATCGTCACCAACGATCCGGCTGCCGATTCCACTCAGGCTACACAAGAAGTGTGCGGCTTCCGTTGGAAGATCGAGCAACTGCACCGCGAAGGTAAACAACTCACAGGCCTGGAACGATGCCAGTGCCGCAAGGCCCGAATTCAGCGCAATCACATCGGCTGCGCTTTGTTGGTCTGGGTCAGACTCAAAGAACTAGCGCTTCAAACCGGTCGCACGGTTTACCAAATTTCATTGTTGACTCTCTCGCCTGGTTCTTATACGATTTCGTAACGTCAGTCTGATAATGTTTTTGATTTAAGCTTATCTGAGCAATCAGAACATATCTATATTAATAAGATACGGGAAATGATTGGCACCAGCGTATCCCCCGGCCGGATCCGCAAAACGGAGCAAGCAGCCATGATGGAAGATAAGAAATTGATCGATGAGTTTATTACATCTTTGAGGGTTGAAAAAGGGCTCTCGGACAACACAATACAGGCGTATCGCAGAGACCTTGCAAAACTGATGGTCTGTGCCCACAAATTGCAGAAAGCCCTGATCACGCTCGATCGAAACGATCTTATTGAAGCGATATCAGATCTGAAAGATAACGGCAGCTCTGATGCCACGATTTCACGTTACGTATCGACAATACGCGGGTTCTACAAATACATGACAGTCGAAAAGCTGCTCAAGCAGGATCCGACGGCATATCTGGAATCGCGCAAAACCTGGCAGACGCTGCCGAAATTTCTGACTCCGCAGGAAGTCGATTCCATCCTCGAACAGCCTGATACCGGGACCGATGCCGGCAAGCGGGACCGCGCCATGCTGGAGGTCCTTTATGCGACGGGCCTTCGCGTTTCCGAGTTGATAACCCTCAAACTGAGGGATATAGACTGGGAGATGGGCGCACTGACATGTTTCGGAAAGGGAAGCAAGGAGCGGCGCGTTCCTCTGGGAAGATCCGCCGTAGGACATCTCAAGGCGTATCTGCCGATAAGAATCCGCCTGCTCGGCGATCAAAACTCGGATCTTCTATTTGTCGACAAGGGAGGGCGCCGAATCTCAAGACATAAGTTCTGGAGATCGATCAAGGATTACGGACGCCAGGCAGGAGTCGATTACGTCACTCCACATCTCCTGCGGCATAGTTTCGCCACAGCACTGCTCTCCAATGGCGCCGATCTGCGTTCAGTCCAGATGATGCTCGGTCATAGCGACATCAGCACTACTCAGATCTATACCCACGTCACTGACGAGCACCTCAAAAAGGCATACCGGAAGTTTCACCCGCGCTCATAATATGCAACCAGGAAATATGGCAATGACAAACGAAAGCGACCATCGGCCAATCATCCTGCTGACGGGGGCATCCGGCTACATCGGTGGACGGTTGCTGAAGCATCTCGAAAATTCCGGTGAACGCTTACGCTGTTTGGCGCGCCACTCGGCTGCGCTTCGTTCCAGTGCGACATCGAAAACCGAAGTGATAGAGGGAGACCTGCTCGATCCAGACAGTCTGCGCAATGCGTTGCAGGGGGTGCATACAGCATATTATCTGGTGCATTCGATGGGATCGAGCGGTGATTTTGAAATCGAGGACAGGCAGGCGGCGCAAAATTTCGCCGAAGTGGCACACGCTTCCGGTGTACGGAAAATCATCTATCTTGGAGGGCTGGGCGATGCCGATGAAGATCTATCAGCACATCTGCGGAGCCGCCAGGAGGTAGGTCGGATATTGCGGGAATCCGGAGTTCCCGTCATCGAATTCAGAGCTTCAATTGTCATCGGCTCCGGCAGCCTCTCCTTTGAGATGATTCGTGCTTTAACAGAGCGACTGCCCGTCATGATTGCGCCGCGATGGGTTGCGACGCCCGCCCAACCCATCGCGATTGAAGATTTGATAGCTTATCTGGTCGAGGCGTTGGAATTGCCTGCAGGTCAAAGTCAGATTTTCGAGATTGGCGGTGCTGAGCAGGCTTCCTATGGTGAAATCATGCAGGAGTATGCCAGGCAGCGAGGATTGAGGCGTCTGATTATCCCTGTGCCTGTCCTTACTCCACGCCTTTCCAGCCTCTGGCTGGGTTTTGTCACGCCGCTCTACGCCCGTATCGGACGCAAGTTGATAGAGAGCCTGCGACATCCGACCGTCCTGAAGGACGAGTCGGCCCTGCGCGTCTTCAAAGTGCGACCACGAGGTTTTCGTGAGGCGATTGCCCGAGCCATCCGCAATGAAGATAGAGAACTGGCGCAAACGCGCTGGTCTGATGCGCTCTCTTCCGCCGGGGCACAGCGGGGTTGGGGTGGTGTGCGTTTCGGCGCACGAATCGTTGATTCACGAATCGCTTGCGTCAAATGCTCTCCAGCCGAAGCCTTCGCACCGATTCGCCGCATCGGCGGAGAGACTGGCTGGTATTACGGCGACTGGCTTTGGCGGCTGCGCGGCTGGCTGGATCTGTTGGTTGGCGGCGTGGGTTTGCGGCGAGGACGGCGAGACCCGGAACTGCCCGCCATCGGTTCGACTCTGGATTTTTGGCGTGTCGAAGCTTACGAGCCGGAGCGCCTGCTGCGGCTTTCGGCGGAAATGAAGTTGCCGGGAAGGGCATGGCTCGAATTTGAGGTGCATGGCAACCAGGATGCCTCTTTTATCAGGCAAACGGCATTCTTTGATCCTGTCGGATTACCGGGATTGCTCTATTGGTATGCGCTTTTCCCGCTGCATCAATTTGTTTTTGCGGGAATGTTGCGCGGAATCGCTGCTGCTGCAATGCATGAAGGCGATCAAAGAGAATCAACGTCATGAACGCCAGTTCGGATTTCAGGTCATCGTCATTTGCAACCGCGTGACAGAAGCCGGGGGGAATCTGTATACGAACGGACCTCCGCTGCGTGCTTCGATTCTTGAAGTCTTCGGCTCGATCGCTCGTGGATTATCAAGGCTGTTATGCTCGTGAATGTTTGTTGCCGTCAGTGAGGTGATGCTGATTTCGTTGATGGTCGCGCCGCGAACAGCGATCTCAGTCTCCCTGGTTTGAGCAACGTCATGGTTGGTCACTGTCAGTATCAACTGGTTGCCTTGAAGTGATGCCGATCCGTTCAATCCCGGTATCGACGCCCTGACCCCATTTCTGTTGTAGGACGAACGCGGCGCGGAGAATACTGTTCTGACCGACTGGCCGCCCTGATGAGCCGCGTACATATCGAAGACGTGATAACTGGGAGTCAGCACGAACTTGTCTTCATGCGCGATGAAGAGCGAATGCAGGCAGTTGATCAGTTGAGCAACGTTCGCCATCGAGACTTTGTCGGCGTGCCTGTGAAAGATATCCAGGGTCAAACCTGCCAGCACGGCGTCACGAATCGTAGACTGTTGCCCCAGCAGGTGTGTGTTGTGAGACTCAGTGCCCGGTTTGTACCACGCTCCCCATTCATCCACGACCAGTTTGACGCGGTGTTGCCTGTCGAATTCGCCCATTACAGCCCAGTGATCCGTGATCAGGGATTCCATAATTCCGGCCTGATACAGAAGCTCATACCATTCTTCCACAGGGTAATTGACCGCATCGCCCTTGCCTTGTCGCCAGTCACTGGTGCGGCCCTGACTGACGTTCCATGAATAATGATGCAAAGCCCAGCCGGCCATTCGGCCGAATCCGCCGCGTTCAGCCAGCCGCGCAAAGAACCTGCGAGACCATGCCAGATCTCCTCCGTTCGGCCCCGAGCCTATGAACTCCAGATTCAATCCATACCTCGGAACCCATTCAGAGAAGCGCCGGTACTCGGCGGCATACTCCTCGGGGGTGAAATTCCCCCCGCAGCCCCACGACTCGTTGCCGACTCCCCAATATCGCACTTTGTATGGTTCGCGCTGTCCATTGGCGGCACGCATCTCGGCCAGTGTCGTGCTGCCTGCCGGCGAATTGCAATAATCGACCCATTCATAAAAATCCTTCGCCGTCAGACTGCGCAGGTTCGCCGCCAGATAAGGCTGGGCATCTATCAATTGGCAGAACCTCAGGAATTCATTTGTCCCGAATTGATTCGTGTCGTATTTCCAGGGACCGTCAGGCGCGTTTTTCGGCCACTCCGGAGCGTCAACCCAGAAGTTCGGTCGCCGCGGACGCTCGCCTCTCGCCCCAATCCCATCACGCCAGTTATAGCTGTCAGCAAAACAACCGCCCGGCCAGCGCACGACCGATGGCTTGATTTTTCGCAGCGCATCGATCAGATCCCTGCGAATGCCGCCTGCGTTCGGGATCTTTGAATTTTCTCCGACCCAGATGCCGTCATAGACCACTCCGCCAAGGTGCTCGACGAAATGACCGTATATCTCGGGAGCGATCCTCCCTATCGGCTCGCCCGTCAGGACTTCTATCCGAGCTTCGGCTGACTGTGAGAACCTGTTTGTGAACATTGCCGCGCTTGCGATCATCGACACGCCGAGAAAATCCCGTCTTTTCATTTTTATAGTCCTTGAAGAAGAAACAGAACAATTCACCACGGAGGCACGGAGATCACAGAGAGAAAGAAACGAGGGTTTTCTCTGTGATCTCCGTGCCTCCGTGGTGAATTATCTTTACACCATCACACCCTTTGACATACACGGTTTCAATTTGACAAAGGTAGTTATCACTAACATCTGATGAAATCAATCGTTGGTTTCAATAATTTCCTGAAATTACTGGCCACCTTCTTTTACCAGGCGTATGATCTGCATCAATCTAACCCTACAAAGGGCTAACCATGCAGCGGGGGACCTTATGAAAAAAATTAACAGTTTGATGCGACTGCTGACCATTGCGGGCATCGCGATTATGTTGTCCGGATATGCCTGTGCGCAGGACCAGCCCCTGAGACTTGCGGGCGCGCCATGCGTCGAGCCGCCTGTCCTTCATTGTCCCGAAAAAGACTGCCCCGGAGACAGAGTGATAAACCAGGGCCCGGTGGTCGAGATGAAGACTCGTCGTCCATACTTCCTCGACTATCCGTGCGATCTGAAGCAGGGAGAAAAAGTAACATTCATCCTCAGTCTTCACGGAGGCGGATCGTACGGGAACTGGCAGCGTCACTATTTCCCGATCATGGACTTCAAGGACAAGTATCGCCTTGTCATCGCCACGCCCAATTCACCCATCAGGGCATGGTCCGCGGCGGATGACGAGTACCTGCAGAACATCGTCAATTCGATCATCACTCAGATCGGCAAAGAAAACATCAGGGCTTTCTGGCTGGTCGGGCACTCACAGGGAGGTATGACTTCGAATCGAATCATCCGCACTGATTTCTTTAAAGATAAGGTTGACGGCTGGCTCAGCCTTTCCGGCGGTCGACTGGGAGGGAATCCCGGCAGAGCCTCGAGTTTCGGCGCCCGTCCCGCCGCTGCGCCAACTGCTGCCCCGGCCGGCGCTCCGCCACGCGGAGCAGATATGGCTGCGGCTTTGGCGGCCCTGCGCGAGCCGCCCGCCGTCGACTTCTCGTTCATTTACTCCACGGGCCAGCGCGAAATAGATGATAAAGGCGTGCCCGAAACCTCTGCCTGGGCGTCGAAATATGCCTGCAATCCACGGAGCAGCCCTCAAGTGATAGTCGATACCAGGGCAGGTTACGTCTATGACGGCACCCGTCAGAACCCTCCGAATCCGGCATGGGGACTGCTGCCGGCGCCCGGCAAGGCTCATATTTATACTTACCCGGGCTGCAGGGACGGTCGTATAGTTGCCGACGTCGTCCGCATCGATAAAGGACATACCGAAGGACTCGAACCGAATATTACAGAAGAGCTGGTCAAACTCATGCTCTCTGCGAAGGGCGGCAAGATCCAGCAGACCCGCTGACATCAAACAGTGAAGGGCTGCTGAGTGATAAATTTCGTCGCCGGTCCAAGCGTGAAGAAGTTTGGCGTCTGTTCCGGTGGCAGGCGAGCTACAATAGAGGCATGGAACTTCGCGTAATTGCCTTTAAAAGCCCCGTTGTTCCAGACGTGCAGCAACTGTTCGGTAAACGCGCCATTGTGATCGCCGTCATAGGAAGTCTGGTTATCCTGACAGCCTGAGATGAGGATCACCGCGGGCTTGAGCTTCTTTGAAATCGCGGTCAGCCGCGGACTGACGGCCAGTTGAGCGAGCGCGCTGTCCGGATCGACCTGCTTCGTCTTGCCCGCAACCCTGGCCACATCCTTCTGCAACTTGTCGTAGAATGCCTGATGTTCGCTGTATGTGCGCATGCCCACCGAAAGCGGCATCATCTTCGAGCGCCTAGCCGGCCCGGCGGCGCCTGGCACAGGCATCGGCGCGCGCGTGACCGTGCCGCTATGGCAGCTGTCCGAAAACACCAGTATCCGTACACCCCTGGCAAAGCGACCCAGTTCCATATAAAGCTCGTCATCGATCAGCTGGCCGTCGTACAGGCACCATGTTTCGTCCTTCTTGTCGTCTTCTTCACCGGTCACGTCGGGTATCTGACCTCCATGGCCCGAAAAAGTCATGAAGAAAAGTCCGCCGGACTTGAGCTGCTTTGCCGCGGCGCGAATAGCATCCAGCATGTTTTTGCGCGTGCCGTCCTTTGTCAGAAGCACTGTTGACTTCATCCCGCTCGATTTGGCGATTGCGGCCATGTCGTTGGCATCGAACTCGCACGCATTGAGGTCTCCGCTCCATCCGCCGTAATGGGCTGGATCGACCGAGTTCAGACCGATATGTAACGAAAGAGCCTTGACTTTGGCTGAGGGCGGTTTGATGATTTTTGCCATCGGGATCTCCTTGATTGACCTGTTTAAACTTAGATGTTGCGGCTTGTCAATTACTGCTTATGGTGAGCGAATGTTAGCCTGAATTACTTTTCAACGCCAGATATATCTCGACGGAAATCGAATATTTAGATAGAGTATCCCGGTTCCTGACATTTAACCGGGTGCGAGTCTTCTACGTGCCCTTCCTTTCTGTCCTGACTTTCAAATTCCGGAGGACCGATGTCCGACCAACCAAATCCAGAAAAAATTCTCCAGACAGGCCTTGCTTTCTGGCCATCGAAAGTCCTGCTGAGCGCCATCGAGATGGAAGTCTTTACGGAGCTGGCGCACGGCCCTGAAAACTTTGAATCCCTGAGCGGGCGACTCGGCTTGCATCCACGCTCGGCCCTCGACTTCCTCGACACTCTGGTCGCGCTCGGCTTCCTGCAACGGACCGGCGATCAATACGCGAACACACCCGAGACAGATCTTTTTCTCGATCGCAAAAAGCCGTCATACATCGGCGGCATGCTCGAAATGGCGAACCACAGGCTTTATCCGTTCTGGGGACACCTGACTGAAGCTCTCCGCACCGGACAGCCGCAGAACGAGGCGAAGACGGGTGGTGCGGGGCTCTTCGAAACGCTCTATGCCGATCCGGCGCGACTTAAAGAGTTCCTTACCGCCATGACAGGCATCAGCCACGGCGCCAATAAGGCCATCGCACGCAATTTCCCCTGGAAGGACTATTCCACCTTCGTCGACGTCGGCACCGCGCAGGGAGACCTGGCCGTCCAGATCGCGCTCGCCAACCCGCACCTCCGCGGTCACGGCTTCGACCTGCCCGAAGTCGCGCCGATCTTCGAGGAGTACGCCGCAGCTGTCGGCGTTGCCGATAGTCTCAGTTTCGTTCCCGGCGATTTCTTCAAGGATGATCTGCCCAGGGTGGATGTCATAACCATGGGTCACATCCTGCACGACTGGGACCTGCCGACCAAGAAGATGCTCGTCAAAAAAGCCTGCGATGCCATCCCATCAGGCGGAGCGTTTATCGTCTATGAGTCCATCATCGACGACGACCGTAAACAGAACGCTTTCGGGCTGATGATGAGCCTCAACATGCTTATTGAGACGCCTGGAGGCTTCGATTACACCGGCGCCGATTGCCAGGGGTGGATGAAAGAGGCTGGGTTCTCATCGACGCGCGTCGAACACCTCATCGGTCCCGATTCGATGGTCATCGGTATCAAATGAATCTCAGGTTAGCCATGGAGTGTCACGATACCGTGAAAATGAAGTGTAAAAGTGAGTTTCGCGCTGACAGGTGGTGAGCTTATCGATTACCGAATGGCGTAACTTTTGGTCACTCAGTTCATCAAGCCAGCCATCAAAATATTCTGATAATGGAAAGCCGGATGTTTTTATGGCCGAAAACAAGACAAAGTACACCGACGCAAGCGTCGAGGACTACATCGCCCTACGGGGCAGCGAGCAGCAGCGTGCCGACTGCCTGGAGTTGATTGCTCTCCTAAAGAAGGCCACGCAGCAACCGCCCAGGATGTGGGGACCCAGCATCGTCGGCTTCGGCACCTACCGGTACACCTACGAGAGCGGACACACTGGGGAGGCCCCATTGGCGGGCTTCGCAATCCGTGGTCGCGAGCTGGTGATCTACTTGGTAGCCGAGCAGGACGAGCAGAAGTCCCTGCTGTCCAATCTCGGCCCGCACAAGATGGGCAAGTCCTGTCTGTACTTCAAGCGGCTGGCCGACCTCGATAGGTCGGTGCTCCAGAAGCTGGTCGCAGGCTCGGTCGCACAGGTGAGGCGGCGCTTCGAATAACTTGCATTGTCATAGAATATGGCTCGACATCCGATACCCTTTACCCAACCCGAAACAATTAATCTTTGTAACTACTCAGCCTATAGAGCGAAGAAGAATTTCGACAGGATTAACAGGATGAGTCTTGATGATATTCAAGCCCGTATTCTCTCTCAAACTATCCTCGACTATAATCTGTAACTTAATATTTCAAACGCCTTATCCTGTTAATCCTGTGAAATCCTGTTAATCCTGTCGAAATTATTTCTTTCTCAAAGTTTGTCACAATGGCCTGAGCAGTTACTAATCTTTAAAAGTAAATTTTCCACTTGCGTAACCATTTGGTTTCAGATATTATCCGAAACCAGGTGGTTACATATGGATTTAAGAAGAGATGTGTTTCAGGCAATAGCAGACCCGACCAGACGGGCGATTTTATTGCTGCTATCCACGCAGGCTTTGACCGCAGGAGCAATAGCCGCCAATTTTGATTCCTCACGCCCGGCTGTTTCCAGGCATCTACAAATCCTGACAGCATGCGAACTCGTTTCGCAGGAACAGATCGGGAGGGAGATCTATTACCATTTTCAGCCTCAAAAGATGAAAGAGGTAGACGATTTTATCGAACAGTTCAGACAACATTGGGAAGACCGGTTTAATCAATTAGACGATGTATTATCAGCACTAAAAGGACATAAAAAATGAAAAACAGTTTGCTATTTGACTTTACCGTTGACAAAGCTACCAGAACGGTATTCGTAAACAGAGAATTTGCTGCCGAACTTTCGCTGGTATGGGATGCTTTTACCAAACAGGAAATACTGGACCAATGGTGGGCGCCAAAACCCTGGGTATCAAAAACAAAATATATGGATTTCAAAGTTGGCGGACGAAGATTTTATGCCATGGTAAGCCCTGAGGGAGTAGAGCGCTGGTCAATTCAGGAATATACTTCCATTACTCCAATAACCAATTTCAAAATGTCGAATGCTTTTGCAGACAAAGATGAAAACCCTGAATTGCCCGGTTCTGACTGGGATCTGAATTTCAGCGAACAAAACGGAACCACAACAGTGCGTATAACTATTAAAAATGAATCCCTTGCCCGGTTAGAGAAGATGATTGAGATGGGATTCAAAGAAGGATTTACTATGACATTGAACTACCTGGAAGGTCTGTTGGAAACTTTATCGCAGCAAAAGGAGTTGAAATATTGAGAAAAATAATTGCGTGTGAATTTATGACACTTGATGGTGTCATACAGTCCGACCCGGAGGACGATTTCAAATATACCGGATGGTATTTCGGCTATGCGGACGATGTGACGGGAGCCGTGATACAAGAGCGGCTGAAGAAGCCGGCAGATCTGCTCTTAGGACGGAAGACCTTTGACATTTGGGAACCGTATTGGCCGACCCATTCGGACTTCTGGCCGAACGTCATGACCGCAACGAAGTACGTCGCCTCCAATACACGTGACTCAAGCGATTGGCAGCCTACTGTCTTTTTGAGCGGAGACATTGCGAAAAAAGTTAGCCAGTTAAAACAAGAGGACGGACCGAATTTGCACGTCATGGGAAGCGCAGATCTGCTTCAGACGCTCTTTAAAAATGATCTTGTCGATGAGCTGCATCTCATGATATTTCCGATCACGCTTGGCACTGGAAAACGTCTGTTTACCGCCGGCACCATCCCCGCAGCATTCAAGGTGACCGAGAGCCAGGTCTCCCCAAACGGCGTCATCATCGTAAACTACGAACGTGCAGGCGAAGTCAAAACGGGCGAGCCTCAGATAGAACAGGACGATCAATGACTATGTTCAACACAATGACCAATTGGAATCCAGATATAAAGACAACCGTTGTTGTCCTGACGATGCTTCTGACGATGCTCCTGTCGGTTGTCGCATCGGGTCAGCAAAAACCAACTACGGGCTACGCGCCGGTGGGCGATCTCAAAATTTACTACGAAGTCCACGGGAGCGGCGAGCCAGTCGTGTTGCTCCACGGCGCGTTCATGGCAATTTCAACCGACTGGAACGGCTGGATCCGCGAACTTTCCAAAACACGCAAAGTGATTGCCATCGAAATGCAGGGCCACGGGCGTACAGACGACATCAAACGCGATCTGACCTATGAAAATCTAGCTGACGATGTGGTCGGGGTGCTCGATTATCTTAAAATCCCAAGCGCGGACATCATCGGTTACAGCATGGGCGGCGGTGTCGCGATCGAGTGTGCGATCCGCCACCCGGAAAAAGTCCGCAAGGTTGTCAGCATTTCAGCCGTGATTCGCCGCGACGGCTGGGTCAGGGAAGCTCACGACATTTGGCCGACATTCAAGTGGGAAATGTTCAAAGGCACTCCTATCGAAGCCGAATATAAGAGGCTAAGCCCGACGCCTGACAACTTCCCGGATTTTGTAAACCATATCAAAGCGATGGCTATGAGGCCATACGATTTCGGCGCCGACAAACTCAAGGCCACCAGAGCTCCGATGTTTTTCATCCACGGCGATGCCGACGGCGTGCGGCTTGATCACATCGCGGAAATGTACCAACTGAAGGGCGGCGAGATCCATGGCGACATGCGGCCGCGCTCGCCATCGAGATTGGCCATACTGCCCAACACAACACACGTCACCCTCATGGAGCGCATGCCCGTTATCGTCCCGATGGTAAACGACTTTCTCGATGCGAAGCCCCAGTAGCATTCGAGGCTTCAATAGATACTTTTCAGGGACCGTGACTGACATCCTTATTTAGACACCCCACCACTCATAATACAATAAATACATATTGACAAACGATAAATATTGTCTGTAATATGGAGCCGTCAATATTTTTTAAGAACCATTCTCAGGACAGTGAAGAACCCTTATGAAACGAAGCTCAACGATATTTCTTCAGGTAGTCATCGTGCTCATCGGTATCGGCGCGCTTGCCCTTATGCTTTGGGAACCGCACATTGAGGGCAGGAATGCGCACGCCACGCTCTTTGAGATTTACTTCAAAGATCCATTTCTGGCGTATGCCTACACAGCGTCTATTGCCTTTTTCGTCGCGCTCTATCAAGCATTCAAGTTGTTGGGCTACATACGAGCCAATGAAGTATTTTCGCAACGCTCGGTGAAAGCCTTGCGAAACATCAAATACTGCGCGATGGCGCTTGTCGCTTTTATTGTGGGGGCAGAAGCTTACATATTTATCTTTGTGCGCGGCAAGGATGACATTGCGGGCGGTGTCATGATTGGTCTTTTTATGATTTTTGTCTCAGTCGTAGCCGCCACTGCCGCAGCCGTGTTTGAAAGACTTTTACAAAGTGCCGTCGAGATAAAGTCCGAGAACGACTTAACAGTATAAGGAGACCAGCATGGCAATCATCATTAACGTCGACGTTATGTTGGCGAAGCGGAAGATGAGCGTCACCGAGCTGGCGGAGAAAGTCGGCATCACGATGGCGAATATTTCCATACTTAAAAACGGCAAAGCCAAAGCGATCCGGCTATCAACCCTGGAGGCGATTTGCAAAGCCCTGGAGTGTCAGCCTGGAGATATTTTGGAATACAAAGAGGACCTTCCGTAGGACCATCAGATTGAGAGTTGTCAGTTTCTCAGGGCCGATGGCTATGGCCTGAAAATTGACCGAAGATACCATTTCGGTTTTGCGACTGCCGTAATTGGTAAATACGAAGACTGATTTCACACAATGAAGCCCAAAACAGCCATAAGAAATCAGTTGGAACAGAAAGTGTCTTATTGGACTCCCCCGGGCCTGAGCGATCCCACCTGGAATAAATCACGCCGTTGATGAGATTATAATCATCGGGAGGAAGTATGCCAGATAAAAAACTTGACGCTATCGTCATCGGCACGGGGCAGGGAGGGAAGCCGCTCGCCCTGGCTCTGGCCGGCGCCGGCTGGAAGACCGCCGTCATCGAGCGCTCACACGTAGGCGGTACCTGCGTCAATGTCGGCTGCACGCCTACAAAGACCATGGTCGCAAGCGCCCGCGCAGCGTTTCTCGCAAGAAGATCATCTGATTTCGGCGTTCACACGGGTGAGGTCTCGGTCAATCTTGCTGAAGTGCGAAGGCGTAAACAGAGCGTAGTCGATGATTTTCGCAGCGGCGGTCAAAGCGCTCTGGAAAAGGCAGAAAACCTGGAGCTGATCTTTGGAGAAGCCTCGTTTTCAGGGCCAAACAAAATCGTCGTCGGGCTCACTGACGGCGGAACGCGCGAACTGACGGCTCCAAAAATCTTTATCAACACCGGCTGCCGGCCAGCCCGGCCTGTGATAGATGGAATCGAAAAGGTAGAAATACTCGATTCAACCTCGGTTATGGAATTGGATGAATTGCCGGAACATTTGCTGATCATAGGCGGAGGTTACATCGGCCTGGAGTTCGGCCAGATGTTCCGTCGTTTCGGCTCAAAAGTAACCATCATCCAGCGTGGATCTCAGCTTCTTGGCCGTGAAGATCAGGACGTCGCCGATGAAGTCCTGAAGATCATGCGTGATGACGGAATAGACGTTCTACTCGATTCAACTCCGGTCAGGATCGATCGCGAGGGAGATGGAAGCGTACGCCTGGCAGTCACGACCCACGAGGGTGAAAAGACACTGATTGGAACGCATCTGCTGGCAGCCGCCGGGAGAGCTCCGAATACCGAAGCGCTTAAACTGTCCGCGGTCGGGATCGATACTGACAGGAATGGTTTCATCAGGACCAACGACAGGCTCGAGACCAATGTCCCCGGAATCTACGCGCTGGGAGATGTGAAGGGCGGCCCTCAATTCACGCATATCAGCTACGATGATTTCCGAATTCTTCGAACGAACCTTTTGGAGGGAGGAGAGAGGGCCATCGCAAATCGTTTTGTGCCTTATACGGTCTACATCGATCCGCAGCTGGGCCGCGTGGGAATGAGCGAGACAGATGCGAGAGATAAGGGTATCGACATCAAAATCGCCAAAATGCCGATGGCCTGGGTGGCTCGGGCGATAGAGATGAGCGAGACACGCGGTTTTATGAAAGCCGTCATCGATGCGAAGACCGATCGGATTCTGGGCTGCGCGATTCTGGGCGTCGAGGGCGGCGAGATCATGTCTATGATACAGATTGCGATGATCGGCGGGTTGCCGTACACGGCCTTGAGGGACGCGACGTTCGCGCATCCAGCCCTGGCAGAATCGCTGAATAATCTGATGAATTTCAGCCAATGAACGAAGACTGTTTCAACGCAAGGGACGCCAGGTTGGCCAAGTAAGATTGAAACGCCAAGGCGCCAAGAAGGCCAAGATGGTTAAGGGCATAGGCCTCCATGAGACGGGGATGAGGCGGGAGAAGGGCGGCCTCGTTCATCGCTATCAGATCAGCGGGGAAGGACTCCAGGCGATCAAGGATTACATCGAGAATGAGCGAAAAGAGGATGGGAAGGCCTGGGAGACCGCGCTGGGCGCCGGGCTCCCTCTTCATTTGATGGTCGGTTCTCGCCGGCGTGGAAGGGAAGACGCCGCACTCAGCGCGGCACGCCATGGGGCGACATATCATCGAAAAGACTGGAAATATTGCCGCCGTGCAAAGGCAGCTTGGTCACAAGAATGCTGCTTACTCAATGCAGTATGCGCGGATTAGCGAAAGGGAACTGGCTGACGTGATCGAAGATCGGTGAAATCACAGGCAAGTCAAAGAATGAATTGACCTATACCTAATTGCTCATATTTTTGCTGCCAATTACAGCAAGCTTCACTCGTGCTTTTTCCATAAGGTAATTTTCAGTGACTCCTAAAAGGGTTAGCTGCTCTTGGGTGGCTTCCATTTTAGGGATAGAGGGTTGCACAATGAAAATTTCAAACTCAACTTTCAGCTCATTCCGTTTTGCAAGGCTATAAAAGCCAAGCAAATCCTGTTCAGACCCCTTTGCCAGACGTGAGCATTGCTTGCCATTACGAGATTTAGTTTTTCTCTTCAGTAAATGTTCAAAGAATTCAGTACATTCCTTAAAACGCCAATGAATAGACTTTTGAGCTTGCCCACATACCTCATATAGATTTTCAACTTCTCTGCTCACTCTTCCTCCTTTGGCATACTTTAAGTGATACAGTTGAATAGAGAATTTTTCGTCTGTCTTCTTAATAGTAATAATATCTGCAATTTCTCCAGAATAGTCATCGTCGTAAATAATGTCATAGTCTTCAGCCTTGAGCCGTTCAATACAATGATATTGAATTGAGTCGGTAATTTTAGGCTCAATACCTTGCGATTCATGGTGTAGATTCACGCCGCTCCAATCCCAAACAATAATCTTTTCTTTTTGATAAGGCTCAGTATCTTCGGGCATTTTATAGTACGCTGTACCCTCTAATACTGAACCGTCAGCAAACCAAATCTCTGGGGTGAGCTTGTAAAAATAATCCTCGATTTCTACTTTTTGCTTTCCATATGCGATATAGACAGAGTTAGCAGGTGAAATCTTTTGGATTTTGAAATCGTTATACTCATCTGATACAGGAAAATCTTATATTCAAACTTAGCAACAATATCTCCTCTGCACTCCAACCCAAATTTGATATTGCCTGTTGCTGAAGCTTCAATTAAGACTAATTCTGATTCATAAAAAGAAAACCTTTGTTCATCAATCTCAAAGTTGAAACGGTCTTCAGAGTCTTGATACATCTTATCATTCCAGTCAATACAGACAGGAAAAATAGCCGGTCTGCTACGAATAGAAGTAGGAACTCTTGCTCCTCTCAGTATCTTTTCTGTGTCAATTGTATCGTCTAAGACCTTTCTTCCAACATGTTCACACCATTTAATAAACTCATCAATATCGTCTCTCACTTGAGACCATATCCGCCCCTTATATGAGCATCCAATAGTGACTTGATTGCCGTTTTCGTAACCGACTCCAAAGACATGAGACTTTCTTGCCCTAGTTAACTGCGCCTTAGTAAGAGCTTGTTCAATGTCAGTGCCAACGCTCATCTGAAATCTAATGAGCTTCCCAAGAAGCTGGATAAGACCAACATTTTGAATCTTGAACAGTTTAATACCGTCTAGGCATCGAAAAATTTGACCGGATAGTTGCCCATCAATCTTTTCTGCCCGTTCTCCTATAATGACTTTAGCAACTTCCTCATGAAAACCATCGTTATCAGAGCTATGAATAAAAAGTAACCCTTGCTGTTCGTTCCAGTGGATTAAATAAAGTTTCCAGCTTAAATCTAATAAATCCGTATTATCAGTCCATTTTTGCAAAGTTCTTTCTGCTGTAATAGCAATAATGGTTTTTCGCTCATCATTAACAACGGCTTTTACAAGTTCATATTTATCACTTTGCTTTAAGTACTCTTCTAATTTTTTTGGCCGCCACTTTTTAGTGTGGTTTTTGAAAATGACCGCACTCATGGCAGTTTTTAACGTGCGAAGCGAAACGATAAAATCTTCGGCACCACTAAAACCAGCTAGCACTTCTTGGAATGTTTTCTCTTTTGCTGTCTTCTTTTCGCTAATAAGCGGCAATAATTCATTCCAATCGTTATCTTGAGCATAAAGCTGATCTAGCTCGTTATCCTTTATTTTCAAGCCTGCGAGGTTGACGATGATTTTCGCACTGCCTAACTCTTCATCATGCTTTGTGCGTGTAAATCGCCCAACGAATTGAATAGTTGTAGGAAGGCTCTTTTCACGTCATGAAATGCCGCTATTTTCAACTCCGGGAGATCAAATCCCTCTCCTAACATATCCACACAAACTACAACTTGATATTCTTTATTGGCTATTGCCTTTTTAATACTTTCTTTGCCGGACAAGCCAGAGTAAATTTTAGCAACCTTCAAGTCCGTAAACTTGCTGTAGATTTCAAAAATTTCGTCAGCACGGCGTTTCGTTTCTACGCGGGCAAGCAAAATATGCGGATAATCCTCTCTGTCTTTTCTTAAAATCTCTACAGCTTTATTGGCTATAGCAACATCTTCTTCCCCTTTTTCCCATTCATAGACTGGATGAAATTCGATTTTCTTAAAATAACCTTCTCGTTGAGCATTCTTCAAAGGAAAGCAATAAATAATCTCTGCTCTCGACTTTTTCCCGTCATTACGATACGGGGTTGCTGTAAACTGAATAATTCTCTTGCCTTGAAATGCTTCTCGGATACTAAACCAAGTCTCTGCTTCTGAGTGGTGTGCTTCATCTATGAAGACATGACTTGATTCACTCACAAGGACCTTAAATACAGCTTCATCCATTCTTGCCAAATAGCTTGCTGTTGTGACAATGACATTGCAGCTATCTATGAATTTTTTGGCTTCATCCGCATCAGATAATCGTTTTTTCAGGATACCAACAACAGGGTTATGAGCCTCTTGCTTAAGAAGTCCAAACTTTTTCAATAGCCCTAATCCTATGAATTTATCTGCTATTTGTTCGCGTAAAGGGTCTGTAGGAACAACCACTAATAACTTTGAACACCTTACCAAAAGAAGCAGAGAAAGCATCGTTTCTGTTTTACCTGTCCCTGTTGGCATTACGACAGTTGCAACTTTATTAGAATGTGTCCAGTGAGCTAACGATGCGTAAATTGCCCCGATTTGCGGGTTTCTCAGTCCTTGTATATCTTGTTCAAAGGTCTTCGGTTTTGAGAGTGAATGCTTCAGCCCAAGACCTTATTACAGCCTCCGGTGCAAGTAATTCAGCAGAGTCAACTTCTTGCTTAACTGCATTCTGACAGATAGTTTTTTTGATTAGTGGCATAACTGGCACTTCTTGCTGAATATTGCAGTTGAGGAAACAAGTCCTATACTATTGTAAATAAATTTATTACTGCAATATAATTAGCATTATCGGACTCCCCCGACAGAGTTGGCCTTTCTAAAATAAATCCCTTAGGACATCATGCCTGCTGCCGCAGGGGCTCTCTTTCAGCCGGGATGCGGACGACTTTGATCCCGTTGCTTGTCGCGATCTCGACCAGGTCGGCGACATCTCCCTTGCCGTCGCTCGGTTTTCCATCCCAGAAGACCAGCAGGGTGATCTCTCCAGTCAAAGCCAGGGCGTGATGGAGCATCCAGAGGTGATTGCGCCGACGCGTATTGTAGCCGGACTTCTCCTGCAGCCAGCGCGGCAGCTCATCCATACTGTCCATTTCATCGAGTATGAAAAGCCGCTTGTCCTTCCTCGCGGAATCACAGAGAGTCCAGAATCGCTCGACCCAGCTTGCGCCGCCTGGAGAGACATATTTTCCGATAAAGCCTTCCATCGCCGAGGGGATGTATATCCTGGTCTTGATATCGAGTTCCGAGCAGATTTCGTGGAAGAGGATATCTCCGCCGTTCGAGCCGCCGGCGAGGCCGAAAAGAATGTTTCCATGTTGGAGTTCCTGCTGGATCTTTTCTCTGATATCGGCCGTGAATTTATCGATGTTGCCCTCGGTGAGATAGCCAGTATCGGCGCGATGACCGGCGAAGAGCAGAATGCGGTTGCTGATGCTTTGCAGGCTGCGCGTTTCACTGGATTTACTGAGGTCTGAATCCTTGAACGCTTCGAGGGCAGCGGTGACACTGGACGACCTGACGCCGAGTTTCTGGAATACGACAAGCTGGTTGTGCATGACCTCGCGCGCGTATGTCGGAGAGACAGCCAGAGCATCGGCATATTGCTGAGTTATTCTGTCGGGCGAATCTGAGGTCAGGCAAAGGAACGCCGCCTCGCTGCATTCGAACCAGAAATCAGTGTTGTCTTCGCGATCCAGGCGCTGTCGTTCGGCATCGAGCGCAAGCGCGGCAGTCGATTTCAACTGTACGATCTGCTTCAGGCGCTTTTTAAGTTCGTGCTCGCTGTTGTCCTCTTCGTTTTCGTCAAATAGCCCTTTCCATACATTCGGCATGTCGTTGGCAAGACTGGTTTCGATGATCAGCAGAGCCAGGGCATTTATCGCCGAGTCAAAGTTGTTCAGATCATGACGGAAGGCTTTCCAGAAGGCCTGAAAAGCGCGTCCCAGGAGTGGAGATCGCAGAGCGCTTTTTCTGAGCGCCTCAGGTTCGGCAATATTCCGCCAGCTTTGTGCCCATTCGGATCTGAGCAGATCTCCGTGCAGCGCGTGAACTTCTGAAAGCTTCTCCCGGCTCAGGCTCTTGAGTTTGAAGACCTGGTTCAGTGCCTGCTCCGACTGCGAGTAATCATCCAGTCTTTCGTAAATGCTCGAAAGAGCCAGATTGGCTTCAAGGTCATCGGGGACCTGATTTCGAATCGTCTCCCAGGTCTTTTTAGCTCCGTGAAGGGAATCGATCTCGTCGAGCGCTCGGGCGACTATCCGCATTCCTTCGATCTCCCAGACGAAGCCCTCGGCCTCGGATGCGAGCAGACGCAAATCGCCGCGCAGTTTTTTGTTTTTAGCGCGCTCGACGGCCTCCAGAAACTCGCGCGGAACAGCAAGGAAGAGTGCCGCATCTTCAGGTTTCAAATGGGGCAGGTACTGAAAGACAGGGCTGTCGCTCTTTTCTGAAGCGAGGGTCTGCTGCAAAGCCCTCACCAGATCATCGATGCTGCTGGCGGGATCTGTATGCTTGTATGGCAGATAACGGTCGGTCTGGAGGTCGAAGGGCACCTTGCTGGCGTCGCTGCGCAGCAGCAGCGTGTATTTGTCGCGGAAGGCGTGGCGGATGCCGAGTTCGTAAAAGACGTTGGGATTGTGCAGCGAGATGTCTGCGATGACCAAGTCGGCGGTCAACAGGCGGTTGAACATGTCCTCGCGGATGTTGCCAGCCCGCATGATCTCGATCGTCGTGCGGCCGTGAATCCTCAACCGTTCGAGGGCCGGGTTGATGAGCAGCCTCTCGATATCGTCGAAGTTGATCTCTACTTTGTCGAGTGACTCTTTCTTGCCGAATGGTCTGATGATAAATGCACGCATAATTCACCTGATGTAATCCTGCATGGAGTTCCGCCTTCAGGCGGGTTTTACCTATCAATAAAGGTACTACCCGCCTGAAGGCGGAACTCCATGCTCCATGCCTATCGTCCAATGCGAGTGCCAAGCCACCCTTCGCGGAACTTCTTCATATCATCGGTCAGTTCCTTGCCGATCGTTTCATATGCCGCGATCGCCAATTGCGGATCCTCGGTCAAAGTGACCTGGGTCGTGCGTTTGACGCCGCGCTGAAGCACTTCGACACTGATGGTATCGCCGGATTTATGCTTCTCGAGGATGGTCTGGATCTCCGATGGGCTGGTCACAGTCTGACCATCGAATGTCAGAATGGAGTCTCCGCGGTCGATGCCGGCTTTGTATAACGGCCCGTTCATCATTGTGGCTCTGCCGACTGTAACCCTGTTGTTCTGCCCTTGCAACTGGGCATCCAGCCAGAGCTTGCCCGGCCGCGTTCTCCTCAACTCAAAACCGGCTTTGGCTAAGAGTCCCTCGTAATCGACGACCTCGCGGCCTTCGATGTAGCGGTTGAAGAAGTCATTCGCAAATGCGACATCCCCGGTCAATCTGGCCAGCGAAGCCCTGAGGTCGGCCATTGTGTAAGGCTTTGAAGGTGCATAGTTCTTCTGATGTTTGCCGTAACTCTGCCACAGCTCGCGCATGTAATCGTCCAGTGTCTTGCCCGGAAATTTCGTGCGCAGTGTCAGGTCAAGTCCCAGTGCGACGGCAGCGCCGTACGTGTAATACGAGATAAAGATATTGTTGCTGTTGTTCGGAGCGCTTGTGACTCCTCCGTCTTCGAAGACGGCGCGTTGGCTCATCTCGACAGGCGAATGGATCAGGCGGCCGGGACCATTGACTACTGCATTGACTGTGAATCCCATGCCTCGACCGAAACCGGCATCGTCGCCGAAGCCGGCGCGCTTCATGAGCAGGCTGCCGTAATACTGCGTGAATCCTTCGGCCAGCCAGAGCCCGTCTGAGACGTTGGCATCTTCGAAATTGAATGGCTCGAGAGTGCGTGGGCGCAGCCGTTCGACATTCCAGGCGTGGAAGAACTCGTGCGAGACGGTGCCGAGATTGGCGCGCGGGTTGCCCTTGATAGACCGGCTGCTGGTCAGGCTGGTTGAATTGCGATGCTCCATGCCGTCGCCGCCGATCTGCGGCACGTAGTTTGCGATGAAAGTGTACGTTCCGAAATCGAAGTCCGGAGATTCGCCGAAGACCGCGATCTGTTCGTCGACGATCTTTTTGACCATCCCGGCAAATTCGTCGACCTCGGCGTCAGAGCATTCATCGTTGATGGCCAGCCGGATGGTGTAGGTCTTGCCGTTCGATTGAATCGGCCATTCTCGAAATCTGAGCTCGCCGAGCATGGTCGGCGAATCCATGAAGTATTGCATGTGCGGCGCAGTGAAGACTTCCGGATCACCGGTCGGAACGAGCTGAGTAGCGATCTTCCAGCTTGCGGACGGCCGGCGGAAACGCACAGTGACAGGTGCATTCTCCAGGCCCTTCGCCCAGATGAAGGTCGCGGGGATGCTCAGATGAGCCATCGTATGGTCGATGCCGGTCCAGGTGCCCGAGCCAAGATCGCCGAAGAGTGTGTATTTGACGACCACTTTGCCGCGCCCGCCGCTGATATTCCACTGGAAGGCGTGCGGACGAGTGATGGTCAGTTCCGCACCCTGTTCGCTCGAGGCTTTGACGTTGTATACGTTTCTGGCGAATTCGTGAGCGGCATACCGGCCCGGTGATGATCGGCTCATGCGCACTTCAAGCGGTTTGTTTGCAGGGATGCCGCTGAATGTAGCAGTGATCTCGGCTTCGTGGTGGACCGCATTGGGAAAGGATATCTCGTAATCGACCTTCCCCTGAGCCACGACCGACGAGGTCAACAGGAATAGCGAATACGCAATTGAGAGCAGGGAATTGTGTCTTTTCATATTTTCTGAATTTGAATCGCAGTACGCAATAGAGTAAAGAGATTTAATCGCAAAGGACGCAAAGAGGCAAAGAATTAATCGCAAAGAACGCAAAGGGGCAAAGATTTTTAGTGATATGAATATCCGGATTATTGCCCAATGGATATAATTCGAACACTGATCTTCCCTGTATATCTTTGCCCCTTTGCGTTCTTTGCGATTAATTCTTTGCCTCTTTGCGTCCTTTGCGATTATTTTTCGTTTATTCGAACTTCGCGAACGACGCGCCAGTCCCCCGATGGTTCCAGCTTTAAATTCTGCACGCGACCGCTGTGGACGACGATAGTTGACGGATACCACAAATAGATCTGCGGCAGATCGGTGGCCAGGATCTTCTGGATCTCGGAGAATATCTGTTTTTGCCTGTCGCGGGTCGCCGATTGCGATTCGATCAGCAGCTTCTCCAGTTCTGCATTATTGTATCTCATACGGTTCTGACCGTTGGGCGGGATCGAATTGACGCTATAAACGAATTTGAAGATATCCGTGCTCTGATTTCCTCCGACTGAGGTATTGAGGTAGAGCTGGTAATTGCCCTCGTTCATATCCTGCGTCAGTTTCTGACGTTCGAGCGGTTGCAGGTCAAGAGCAATGCCGGCCAGTCGCAACTGTTCCTGCATGGCTTCGCCTATTTTGCGCGAAATCGAGAGCGTCGAAGTATTGAGCCGCAGTTTGAGTCTCGGCCCTCCGGCTTTTTCCTTGTAACCGGCCTGATCAAGCAAACTGGCTGCGCGCGCCGGATTGTATTCGTAATTGGTCGCAGCGCCTTCGAAAGCCCACTGGCTGGGCGGCAGTATGCTTCTGGCCGGCCGCGCCTGTGAGCGCAGAATGTTGCGGATGATGGCTTCGCGGTCGATCGAATATGCCAGGGCCTGGCGAACGCGGACATCCCTCAGGATAGGGTCCTTCAGGTTGACGCCGAGGTGCGTGATATTGGTCCCGTCGATCAGCTCGACCTTGATGCCTTCTGACTTCTGCAGGCTCTCGACGGTGATCGGGTCGAAATCGGCATTGATCGCCAGATCGACCGAACCCTTTCGTATCTCGCTCTCACGCGTGCTGTTGTCGGGCACGATCTTGATGCGTAACGACTTGATCGTCGGAGCGCCCTCGAAATATTTCTCGAATGCTGCAAGGACCACTTCCTGATCTTCCCCGTAGCTTTCGAATCTGAACGGCCCTGTGCCGACAGGCTGTTTCGCCTGCTGGGCTGTCGTGCCCTCGGGAATGATGCCGATCGGCAGAATAGCGTTAGGGAAGCCGGGGAAGGGGTTGTTGCAGTGAAATATGATAGTTTGAGGGTCCTTGACCTCGATCGAGCGCAACTCGCGTATGAATTCGGCCTTCTTGTCAGAAGCGAAATCAGTGGCCATCATCGTCTCGAATGTGTATTTCACGTCCAGCGACGTCAGTAGCTTGTCGTTGTGAAATCGTATGCCGGATTTCAGATGAAAGGTGAAGGTCCTGAATTCGGGATCGGCCTCGAACCGTTCGGCGAGGTCCGGAACCGGATCGAAATTGGCATTCTTGCGCGTCAGGCCGTTGAAGATCAGCTGGCGCATTCGCTCGGCGGCGGAATCAGAGCTGACACGCGGATCGAATGTCGGGATACGCTTTTCGATCATCATGACCAGCTCGCCGCTTCCGCTTCCGCGACTGCATCCAATGGCTGTTAAAATTAATGAACCCAGCAGGGCGAAGCAAACAAGGCGAAACGCTTTTTGAATCATAGTAACCTGGGGGTGAATGAACTTACTTCTTCCCGGCGTTCTCTTTCTGTTCTTTGAGGTGATCCTGTTCACGTGTCCAGATATCGTAACGGACCTGCTGTTCAGACGACAGAATGGATCTGACACGACGGCGGGCATCGTCCCGAATGGCGGTGAACTGCGGTCTGACCTGATTGCGCATCACCTCGTAGCGCTCGAATGTCTCATCGATGATCGCTCTGATACGGGCCTTCTGATCCGCCTCCAGTCCGACATTTTCAGACAGGTCCTCGAGGATCTCCTGAGTTGTATTGGCCTGGCGCGGCGCGGCCTGTTTCATCCAGAGGTATTGCCCGGACCCGCCAACGATGATACCCAGCAGGAAGGTTGTGAAGATGATGAGTTGCGCCTTGTTCTTATTCGTCAATGACATCGCGGATAGCCTCATTGTCTGTCTTTGCCTGACGAGCCAGTTTGCCGCTGAGCAGCACTTCATTGACATTCGAGATTGCGGAGAGCTCAGCCTCGTGATCTCGCATCAGCGCCCGTTCAGGCGTGGTCCGCCATTGCACGCTGAGCAAAAGCAGGATGATCGCGGCCGTTCCAAAAGCCAGCAGCCAGCCGCGGAGCGCGAGAATCGCCGAATCCCACGAGCCTGCTCCCTGGTCGCTCAGCTCACGTACCCGGTTGCGAATCCGCGCCATCAGAAATGGAGATATAGTCGATGGCGCCGACGCCGCCTCATTTTCCACTCCGGCCTTGATGATCAGCGCCGATAACTGTTCGCCAGCTACTATCCTGTGGCATTCGACACAATTTTCAACGTGTGCGCGAACATCCGGCATCTCGATCAGGTCTGGTCTCGGAGCCAAATAGATCTTCTTTTTTGTTTCGTAACAGGTCATGACTATTTCAGTACTTTCTACTTTCTACTTTTTACTTTCTACTCTCTTTTCAGAGAGCCTGAGTCTGGTCAGTGCCCGGCGCATGGCATGGCGGGCACGAAATGCGCGGATTTTCACTTTCGCTTCAGACCATCCCAGCATAGCCGAAATCTCTTTGACCGAATTGTCCTCGCCATGAAGAAGGATCAGGATAATGCGGTCTTCGGGCTGAAGTTGTTCCAGCAGTTTGCCGGCGATCTCAGCTGCCCGTGCCCGCTCTTTTTCGTTTAAATGTATCTCGAAAGCTGGTTTGGCCAGCTTGTTCTCGAGCCAGGTCTCTTCGTCCTCCGATAATTCCGTGATCAGCGATTCATTACGCTTTTTTCTGCGCCTCAATTCGTCATAACAGTTGTTGACGGCGATTCTGGCCAGCCATTGGACGAATGAGGCTCCACGACGGTAACTCGACAACGAAAAGAAGACCTTCGCGAACGTCTCCTGAACGATGTCCTCGACCGTTTCCGGCGATCTGAAAAAATGGCGCGCTATTGAAAAGACCCGCCGGTGATGCCTGCGAATCAGCGTCTCAAAGGATTCTTCACTGCCGGCCAGCGACATCTCTATCAGTGCATCGTCCGTTAATTCGACTGCCAATTCGACAGCTGGTTTCGAGGCAGGGAAGTCCTCTCGCACCATCCCGTCAAATGCGGCACTGGCAGTTTGTGAATCCGTCAAGGTCATAAATCAGTTAAAAGTTGAAAGTTGAAAGTTAAAAGACTTTTCCAAAGACGGGTTCTGACTTTTAACTTTCAACTTTTAACTCTTTATCAGGATGCTGTGTTTCGAATACGAAACAATATCTTGCCTCTGAAATTCAAATTATGTTATTGTAATCCCAAAGGAAGAAAGAAGTATAAAGTATAAAGTACAAAGTATAAAGCAGCATGATTACTGGTCGAATACTTTATACTTAAACAATGATAATAAAAGACTTATAATGACTAGTGGGCGAATTATGGAGAATGCAATCGAAACCAGGGCCAATTCGGTGGTCAATGTTGACGAATTGGGAAAATACATCAAGCGGAAGCGTGAGAGCGAGCGTCTGTCATTGCGAGCGGTAGCCAAATTGACTGACGTGAGCGCATCGACCTTATCGCGGATCGAAAATGGGACCGGAGTGCCGGACACGCCGACACTGGCGAGGATCGCGCGCTGGGCCAAGATACCGCTCGAACGATTCATGTCCGGCCGGACATCCGCCGAGCCTCCCGTGGTCTATTATCCGGATGAATCGACACCCGATATCGTCGAAGCTCATCTGAGAGCCGACAAGAACCTGTCGCCGGACACCGCGCACGCGCTCTCTGAGCTGTTTCGCGTGGCTTATAATCAGTTCTGTCCCAAGCAGAAATAACAGATATATTCGATGCGCAAGCCCTCGATCAAGCCGGACAGCATGCCGCAGGCCGGGGCTAAGTGGCGGCACTTCGAGCAGAAAGCGCTCGAAATCCGGCGCTTCGCCGGTGCGGCGCCGACAGAGCGTCTAGATCCTCAAGGACTGGCTGAAATCATCAATCTGCGCGTCGTCAGCCTGAGCGCAATCGAAGGGCTCTCAGATCAGGCCCGCGAGCATTTAAGATCATCCGGCCAATGGTCCGGGGCCGCCACTGAAATGTTGCCGGATGGCTCAAGAATAATCATTATAAATGATGCTCAGAGTCCCGCACGCCAGGCAGCCACGCTCATGGAAGAGATCTGCCACACTTTGCTCGGCCACCAACCCAGCAGCATCCGCACCGGTGACGATGCCGGACGCTCCTACAAACGCCAGATCGAAGAAGAGGCATACGGCGTCGGCGCTGCAGCTCTTGTCCCATATCAGGCGCTCGCTGAAATGCTGATCGCAGGTAAAACCGTCCGCGCCATCTCAAGCCATTTCGGCGTCACTCCGTCTCTTGTCGAATACAGAATGAAGGTCTTGGGATTGTGGAAACGGGATATATAGTAAGTAGAAAGTAAAAAGTAGAAAGTAGAAAGTGCTAAGATTTTCAACGCCAAGCCGCCAAGATGGCCAAGATATTATAAGGAGTGATGATTCGCTGTAGTTTTCATTTCGCCGTTGGCGTTTAAAATCTGAGCACTTTCTACTTTCTACTTTTTACTTTCTACTCACTTCCGCCCATAAGATCTATTATCAGACGCAATAGGAATATAAAGTAGCAAGTGCGAAATCCTTTCTACTTTTTACTTTATACTTTCTACTTTATACTTTCCCCCTATGGTTCGACGCCGCAAACCGTGGAGGCTCTTCTATTCGATAATGAAGGAGGGGTTTCCCTTCATATTGCTCACCTTCCTGATATTAACGACGCTGGTCTTCGTCCAGCAGGTCGGCAAGTATTCCACCATAGTATTGTCGTTTCAGACCTCCGGCCGGGTGACGCTGCAGTTCATGCTGAGTCTGATACCGGGGATAGTGATCATAACGCTGCCAGTGGCGTTATTGCTGGGAACAGTGATCACATGCAGCCGGCTTTCATCGGACAGTGAATTGATAGCCGCACAATCGCTGGGTATCAGCAAGTTGAGTCTGGCGCTGCCTTTTCTTTTTTTCGGATTGCTGGGGACGATTGCGACGGGATATATGTCTGCGGACATAGCGCCGCGCTCGCTCAAACTGCTCAAGGGGTTGCGGGCGAAGATTCTGCTGGACGAAGCGAACAATCGAGTCAAGCCTCACGTCTTTATCACGGCTTTTCCGAACGTGCTGTTTTATGTTGAGGATATCGATCGTAAGACAGGCGAATGGCTGGGCGTATTCATATTACAACAGGACGAAGAACGCGGGACGAACCGGATATTGTCGGCTGAGCGCGGGCAATTGAGATTGACATCGGAGCCGAATGTTTCACTGGAAGCCGAGCTTCGCAATGGCCTGTCATTCGCCTTTACGCCGAACGATTTGGCAAAGGCTCAAAAGGGCGATGCGACTTCCCTGCCGGCCGTTACAGTCCCTGCACAGGACACCTCGGTCTTTGAAAAGCTGTCGATCAAGCTGACTCAGAGGGAGATACTTACGGCTGAGGAAGAGGCTGAACTTGAAAAGCAGGCTGCATCAGGGCCGCTTAACGAGATGACGACGGGCGAAGTCAGCCGGATAGCGCGGTCCGCCGTCAAGCCGGAGGATCGATTGCGTGCGAGGGTCGAATGGCACAGGCGTTTCTCGTTTCCATTCGCCTGCCTGACGCTGACCATCATCTCTTATATAGTTTCAATGCGTGGGAAAAAGTTCTCTACACGACCACGTACGGTGGTGCTGATCATGTTCATTGCCATGGCTTTTTATCTGGTCCTGATTGCAGGCCAGAACATGGCCAATGCGGGAACTGTTCCAGCCTGGCTCGGTGTCTGGTTTTCGAACATCGCGCTGAGTGCATATGCTGTCAAGTCATTTGTGACTGACAAGAAGCTGTTCGAGCTTCCATCTATGCCTGCCTTCCCTGCCGGTGAGCGTATGAAGGGAGTATCAGCTAGGGTTGCAGATTGGCCGCGTCGCATGGTCACTGCCAAAGCCTCGCCGGATCAGACTGTGCCGGTCAAAACACAAACGAGATCAGTCCGTTTCAGCCTGGTAAACCTGATCAATTATCTGATCGTCACAGAGATCGCGAAATATTATCTGCTTGCGCTTTTTTCGCTTGTCATCACATCAATCATTTTCACGATGTTCGATCTGATACCTGCGTTGTCAAAAAGCGACAGTACGATCGGATACGCCGCGGGCTATCTGGGTTATCTGTCGCCCCAGTTAGCCTATTTCGTCTCTCCGTTTGCAATGCTGGTTGCGATATTAACTGGATGCAGCGTGCTTGCGCGGAGCAATCAACTGGTCGCCCTGCAGGCGGCCGGGCAATCGCCCAATCGAGTCACTGGCGGGATATTGATCGTCGCCTGTTCGCTGGCGATGGGGCTCTGGCTGACATCGAACTACATGCTGCCTCATACGAATCGCGAACAGGATATTCGTTACCATCGCATCAAGAATCGTCAGCTTGAACAGATCACTATAGCCTTCGGCAAGAAATGGGTATACGGCAAGAACAACATCATATACAGCTTTCAGCGCATCGACAGCGATAACACGTTGTACAACGGTTCAATGTACCACCTCTCAACTGGTACAGGGACGCTGGTCAAGGCAGCGCATTTCGGCAAAGCCACGCAGACTGGACCATCAGACTGGGCTGCTGCCGATGGATGGGCGGATGTGATCAATAGTGATTTCACTGTCGAGCGGATGCCTCTGGGCTCTCAGGCTCTCAGTATTGATGACGGCGCCGGCATCTTCAAACGAACCGTCAACGAATCGAGCAAGATGAGCGCCGATGACCTGAGCGATTACATCTCACAATTGGGTGAGATCGGAATCGCCACCGAGGAATTGCGCCTTGACCTGAGCAAGCGGCTGGCTTTTCCCTTCTCCTGCCTGACGCTGGCGCTCCTTTCGGTCCCATTCGCCACTGCCAAACGGACGCGTCGGGTGAGCCCTCTGATCAGCGTGGCAACCGGAGTCGGCATCAGTCTCGTCTTCTGGTTATTGATGACGGTCTTCGAGGCGGCGGGTAAGCAATCCAGCCTGCCGATCTACCTCTCGGTCTGGGGCCCGCAGCTTATCTTTCTGGCTATCGGGATGTATCTGAATTTGAAAGTTGAAAGTTAAAAGTAAAAGTAGAAAGTAAAAGATTAAAAATTTTGGGTTTTGGCGGGGGGAGCGAGGCCGCCAGGCGAGCGATATCAATACCGCGGAGATCAGGCTATCGCTTTTAAATCTACCTGCGCATTTCATTGTCTCTGCGTAACATCAGGATTAAGTTCCCACCTGCCAGCTATTCGAATATTCAATCTGTTCTGGAGTGGCGTCGTCGATGGAGACATTCATGGCAGTCAGCTTGATACGCGCGATCTCCATATCGACCTCTTCAGGCAGGAGATGGATTTTGGCCTCGAGCTTGCCTTTGTTTTTGACCAGGTACTCGACCGAGAGGGCCTGATTGGCGAAGCTCATATCCATGACGCTGGCCGGATGGCCTTCGGCGGCTGCCAGATTGATCAGACGGCCTTCGCCTAAAACGATGATGCCGCGACCATCTTTGGTCCGGTACTCTTCGACAAATGGGCGGACGTGATTGACCTCTGTCGACATATCTCGAAGAGCTACGAGATTCAGTTCAAGGTCGAAGTGGCCTGAGTTGCAAACTATCGCTCCATCACGCATGACTGCGAAATGAGAGCCGTCGATGACGTGGCGGCTGCCTGTCACAGTGATGAAGATGTCGCCGAGTTTGGCGGCTTCGGCAATCGGCATGACACGGAAACCGTCCATGATGGCCTCGATCGCCTTGATCGGATTGATCTCGATCACGATCACGTTGGCGCCCATGCCGCGTGCGCGCATGGCCACACCTTTGCCGCACCAGCCATAACCCACAACGACCAGTGTCTTGCCGGCAAGCAGAATGTTGGTCGCGCGGATGACTCCGTCCAAAGTGCTCTGGCCGGTGCCGTACCGATTGTCGAAGAGATGCTTGGTCTGGGCGTCATTAACAGCGATGGCCGGAAAGGATAGCTTGCCGTCGCGATGCATCGCTCTCAGGCGAGTGATGCCGGTGGTCGTCTCCTCGGTCGTACCGATGAGGTCCGATATCTGATCGGGGCGCTCGCTGAGCAGCGTGGCCACAACATCTGATCCGTCATCGATGATGACCTGTGGCTTGTGATCCAGCGCAATCCGCACGTGCTTGTTGTATGTGTCCGTGGATTCGCCTTTCAACGCATAGACCGAGACGCCGTAATGTTTGACCAGAGCCGCGGCGACATCGTCCTGAGTGCTGAGCGGGTTCGAGGCGATGAGCACCGCATCCGCTCCGGCAGCGTTCAGCGCGCGAGCCAGGTTGGCAGTTTCAGTGGTGACGTGCGCGCAGGCCACCAGACGCAATCCATCCAGCGGCTTTTCGCTTCCAAAACGCTCGCGGATCATTCGCAGCACGGGCATCTCCCTCTCCGCCCATTCGATCCGGCGACGCCCCTCATCGGCCAGCCCCAGATCCTTCACTTCGCATTTGATTTCGTTGTTTTCCACTTTCCCTCCTCAGGATGAGTAGAAAGTAAAAAGTAGAAAGTAGAAAGGTTTTCGCACTTTCTACTTTCTACTTTCTACTTTTTACTGATTTATATTCCCGCATCCGCCTTCAAGCGATCTGCCTTATTGGTCAGTTCCCACGAGAAGCCCTGTTCGTTGCGTCCGAAGTGGCCGTAGGCCGCGGTCTGGCGATAGATAGGCCGGCGCAGGTCGAGCGATTCGATGATGCCCTTCGGCGTCAGCTGGAAGTTGGCGCGGATGATCTCGGAGAGTTTATTTTCGTCGATCTTCGAGGTGCCGTCGCAATCAACATAGACGGAGACGGGCTCGGCGACGCCGATGGCATAGGCCAGCTGCACCTGGCAGCGGTCCGCGATGCCGGCCGCGACAACGTTCTTGGCGATGTAGCGGGCCATGTAACAGGCTGAACGATCGACCTTTGTCGGATCCTTGCCGGAGAATGCGCCACCGCCGTGCGGGGCTGCGCCGCCATAGGTGTCGACGATGATCTTCCGCCCAGTCAGACCGGCATCTCCCTGAGGCCCGCCGACGACGAAGCGCCCGGTTGGGTTGACATAGTATTTTGTGTTCGAATCAAGCAGGTTGGCCGGGATGGTCGGCTTGATGACATGATCGATGATATCTTCGCGAATCTGTTCGGCCGAAACGTCCGGGCCGTGCTGCGTCGAGACTACAACGGCATCAACGCGGACCGGCTTGACACCATCGTATTCGACGGTCACCTGTGATTTACCGTCTGGACGGAGATAGTCGATCGTGTTGTCGCGTCGAACGCTGCTCAGGCGGCGAACAAGCTGGTGGGCGAGCTGGATCGGCAGCGGCATCAATTCCGGAGTCTCTTTGCATGCATATCCGAACATGAGCCCCTGATCGCCGGCTCCGCCGGTATCGACACCCATGGCAATGTCGGGTGACTGTGTGTTGATGGCTGAGATGACCGCGCAGGTCTCGGAATCGAAGCCGTATTTGGCGCGCGTATAACCGATATCCCTGACCGTTTCACGGGCTATCTTGGCATAATCGACTATGGCGCTTGTCGTGATCTCTCCGCCGACAATGACCAGACCGGTCATGGTCATTGTTTCGCATGCTACGCGACCCGTCGGGTCCTGCCGCAATACCTCATCCAGAATCGCGTCCGAGATGTTGTCGCACATCTTGTCGGGATGCCCTTCGGTAACCGATTCCGAGGTAAATAAGAATTTACCGTGTTGTTTCACTGAATTCCTCCTAAGTTGAATCGAACTAAAATTGCAAATCCGCAGACCATTCCCGGGCCGGCAGTCTCCGTGACCGCCTGGTCATTATCTGACTGGAATAAGAGCTTATCGTGATCGCCATTAAAGTCGCAAAGAATCGCATTGTTATAGGGTTGGTGTCAAGGGGAGTAAAAAGTAGAAAGTGTAAAGTAGAAAGGGATTAACATGAAAACTGCCGAGCTTGACTCGACAAAGTCTCATATATATAAAAGGATCACTTTCAACTTTCTACTTTTTACTATCTACTTTCGGGGGAGGAAGGCAATGTCAGAGACGACACCGGATATCAGTTCATTGCTCAAGGAAGAGCGGGTCTTTATGCCATCGGATGAATTTCGCAGCCGTGCGCACATCAAGAGCCGCGAGGAGTACGACGAGATTTACAAACGGTCGGTACAGGATCCCGAAGGGTTCTGGGCGGACATCGCATCGGATCTGCACTGGTTCAGGAAGTGGGACAAGGTGCTGGAATGGAATGAGCCGTTCGCCGAGTGGTTCGTCGGTGGTCAGCTCAACCTTTCGTACAACTGCCTTGACAGGCATCTCGGCACCTGGCGCAAAAACAAGGCCGCCATTATCTGGGAGGGTGAGCCGGGAGACACTCGCACTCTGACCTATCAGCAACTCCACCAGGAGGTCTGCAAATTCTCCAATGTCCTGATAAGCCTTGGCATCGAGAAGGGCGACCGAGTAGCCATATACATGCCAATGGTGCCGGAACTGCCCGTGGCCATGCTGGCCTGCGCCCGTATCGGAGCGACGCATTCGATCATCTTCGGCGGCTTTTCAGCAGAGGCGTTGAAGGACCGAATCAACGATGCGCAGGCGAAAGCCGTCATCACAGCTGATGGCGGGTACAGGCGCGGAGGCGTGATCGAACTCAAGCCGGCCGTTGACGAGGCGATCGTGGATTGCCCGAGCGTCAAGCAGATGGTCGTCGTCGAACGTACAAAGAACAAGGTCCACATGGAGCCCGGCCGCGATCACTGGTATCATCAGCTCATGGAGACGGCTTCGGATGTCTGTCCGGCTGAACCGCTCGATTCCGAGCACCCGCTCTATATCCTCTACACCTCCGGCACAACCGGCAAACCCAAGGGCATCGTCCACACGACCGGCGGATACTCAGTCCACACCTACATCACGACGAAATGGGTCTTCGATTTGCGGGATGAGGATACATACTGGTGCACGGCGGATATCGGCTGGGTGACCGGGCACAGCTACATCGTCTATGGTCCGCTGCAGAACGGAGCCACTGCGGTCATGTACGAGGGCGCTCCGAATACGCCGGATTTCGGCCGCTTCTGGGCGATCATCGATCGTCACAAAGTCAACATCCTGTATACGGCGCCGACTGCGATTCGAACCTTCATCAAATGGGGAGAACAATGGCCGCTCAAGTATGATCTCTCGTCGCTAAGACTGCTCGGATCTGTTGGCGAACCCATCAATCCAGAGGCCTGGATGTGGTATTACAAGGTCATCGGCAAAGAGAAATGCCCGATCGTCGATACCTGGTGGCAGACTGAGACGGGCGGAATTCTGATTTCGCCGATTCCCGGCGCGATCGCGACAAAACCTGGATCCGCGACCCTTCCCTTCCCGGGCATAGTGCCGGACATTCAGACGCGCGAAGGAGAATCAGTCGGTGACAATCAGGGAGGCTTTCTGGTCATCACCCGACCCTGGCCGGGTATGCTGAGGACGATTTACGGCGATCCCGAGCGATTCAAGCGCCAGTACTGGAGCGATATCGAGGGCTGTTATTTCACAGGTGACGGGGCAAGGCGCGACGATGATGGCTATTTCTGGCTGATGGGTCGCGTCGACGACGTGATCAACGTGAGTGGCCATAGACTGGGCACGATGGAGATCGAGAGCGCGCTGGTTTCGCACCCGGCCGTGGCCGAGGCCGCGGTCGTCGGCCGTCCGGACGATATCAAGGGTCAGGCTGTCTCGGCCTTTGTCACGCTCGAATCCGGACACGAGCCGGGCCCTGATCTGAAGGAAGAGCTTCGCCGTCACGTCGCTCACGAAATTGGTTCCATGGCAAAACCCGACGATATTCGGTTTACGGACTCACTGCCCAAGACCCGTTCAGGCAAAATCATGCGGCGTCTGCTCCGCGACATCGCTTCCGGGACAAAGACTGTGGGCGATACGACAACTCTCGAGGACCTTACGATCCTCGCCAAACTCCGCGAGGATGAGGAATAGAAATGCAATTTTTTGCGCCAGTTTTGATCGCAGTATTAATGTTACAGACAGCCCAGGAGGTTCCGCCGATCAGAAACTTTCTGAAAGTCAACGATGAATTCTGCACCGGAGCCCAACCGCGTATGGAGCATTTTGCTCAGCTCAAGGCCGATGGAATCAAGGCGGTCATCAACCTGCGCCAGCCGGGCGAACACCGTGCCGCCGAAGAAGAAGAGGCCGTCAAAGCCGCGGGAATGAAATACTTCAACATCCCCGTCAAGTACATGGAGCCGAAGGACGAGGATGTCGATGCTTTTTTGAAGCTCACCGACGATCCCGAAAACCGCCCGGCTTTCATCCACTGCACCCTGGCGATCCGCGTTGGAGCCTTCTGGATGATCCGCCGCGTGGTGCGTGACGGCTGGACTTTTGATAAAGCCGAAGATGAGGCCACGAAGGTCGGCCTCGTCAATGCCCCGCACCTGGTGGAATTCGCGAAAAAATATATCGAAACGCATAAGTAGCACTCTGTAAATTGAAATTCGAAAGAAGTTAATCGCAGAGGCCGCGAAGGGGCAGAGATTTTTTTGTGATATGAATATCCGGATTATTGCCCACAGGATATAATTCGAACACTGATCTTCCTTGTATATCTCTGCCCCTTTGCGGCCTTTTGATTAATTCTTTGCCCCTTTGCGATTTTCCCACAATTGACGGGGGTATAGTGATAGACGGGAAATGTCTACACTTTGGCCTTGAATTATTAAAGAATTCATTACTGCACTGCTTGCAGCCAGAATCTTAAATAAATATTTCATTATTTAAAGGGCAATATAGACTAAATACTTGTGGTCAAAATACAATTACATCATAAATTGATTTGCTCTTTATTCTCGGTTCAAGGGACATAAATGATTATGAATAATGGCATATTAGGCCACAATAAGTGGTAATTAATTTCATCGAGATCGGTAAAGAATTCAGAATTGGAGAAACCAGCTATGGGCATAGATTGGCTATTTATATGGGGCGTAACACAAGCTACTGGATTCATGTTCAAACCAATTCTGGAAGAATTCGCCAAGGATGTGGTGAAAGGAAAGGCTGAGGATTATGTGAAAGGATGCTTTGGTCGTGTTTTTAACTCGCACTGGAAGGATGCGTTTCAGCGTATTCTAGGCAAAGCTCTTCGAGAATTGTTACAGTTGGTTCAAGATGAGCTTCTTGACTGCGGAGTGCCTGAAACTGACTTAAAAAATTGGATTGTTACGCTCAAATCGTTTATCCAAAGCGAAGGTGTGCAGAAGGCCATCAGGTTTGCGTTCAATAAAAGCGATTCTGGTATTGATCCATTGTTATTTGTCCAAAGCTGGAAAAGTCTCTCTGACGCACAAAATCTTCCAGAAGATTTTTCATGGTCACGAATTGCCAAGCGGTTTTCGCGATCTGTTCGAAAGTTGCGTGAAGAAGATGATGAACTACGAGAAATCATGAAAGCCCAGTCCGTCGCTGAAACTGCTCAATCAGTTCAACAGCTAGCTGGGCTTGCTCCAGATTTTGATCTTGAAAAATACCGCCAGGCACTGTTAGAGCGATACGCTAACCTGCATTTTGAAACTCTAGATACGACTGGTGCATATTACAGCGGCATTAAGCTATGGAGCGTTTTTGTTCTACAGTCAGTCCGTGATTGCCAGGATTACATACCGCAGCAGCTCGAAATCCCTAAAGAACATTTGCGTAGATTGTTTGAACATGGTGAGATGAACGCATCTGCAGTAGAGAAAGCTGAAGAGATCATGGCTAATCGGAGACGAGCCTATGCAGATCAATCGCCTCGCCCAGTGCAAGAAGTTATTTCTGATAACCAGTACGAGCGTATCGTAATATTAGGCGATCCAGGTTCTGGCAAATCTTCCTTGCTTCAGTATCTGGCATTGAGCTGGGCGCAGATCGAACTCGCTTCACAGCGATATACAAAGCCTCTTCCATTAATTGTTGAGTTGCGTGAATACGATCGTTGGGATTGTTCTGACGGTAAGAGTTTTGTGAGGTATCTACACGAAGCTTCAACTTGGCACAGACTAGATCAATTAAAACTCGACGAAATGATGCGTAAACGTGGTTCAGTAGTGATGCTGATAGACGGACTCGACGAAATTTTTGATCAGACACGACGTGAGCAGGCCATAAACGATATTCACAGGTTTAGCAATAATTATCCTCAGACTCGTATCATCGTCACATCACGAGTAATTGGATACAAACAGCAACGTTTGTCGGATGCACATTTCCATCATTTTATGCTTCAGGATTTAGATGATACGCAAATTAACGAATTTCTGGAAAGATGGCATAACTCTACTTTCGATGACGATCGTGACCGTAAGCTAAAAGGGGAAAGGCTAGTTAAAGCGATCGGAGAGTCTCGATCAATTCGAGAATTGGCAGGCAACCCATTGCTATTAACCATGATGGCTATACTAAACCGTCATCAGGAGCTTCCCCGCGACCGTGCACAACTTTATCAACAGGCATCGCGCGTCCTCTTACACGAATGGGATACAGAACGAGCACTGGAAAGCCATCCTCAACTCAAAGGCGTCATCAGCTACTTGGAAAGCTGAGATGCTACGTGAAGTTGCAAATTTTATGCAAGCCGCACCTTCAGGATTGGCCGGAAACATAATTGCTCGCGAAGATCTTGAACGAATAATCCGTGATTACCTTAGGGACAAACTTGGGTTGCAGCACCCGAATGCCCCAGCTCGTAATCTGGTAGATCAATTGCGGGTGCGAAATTTCATATTGTGCTTCCTCGGGGGAGATAGTTACGCCTTTATACATAGGACATTCCTCGAGTACTATTGTGCTTCAGCCATAGTACATCAGTTTCAACATCAGCAAACTCTTACTCCAGACGATCTATGTGACAATGTATTTGGCAAGCATTGTAATGAAGAGTCTTGGCATGAAGTTCTATGTTTGATTGCAGGCCAGATTCACGAAAGGTTTGTGCAAATGATCATAGATTACTTGCTTCATAGAACGGAAGAGGATTTCGAGTTTCATAATATATACCTTGCTGCCCTCTGCTATATGGAAGTACATAATCCGAAAATAATTAGCGAGAGTCGTATAAACCTGAGCATCGCACTTGAAAAGTTGCTTCGCTTCGACTTTCCATATTTTTACAATAATTGGGAGGGAGATGAGGAACAACGCCGCAACCGAATTCGGGTAAAGTCCGTTAATTTTATGGCACAACCCCACTTCCTTGATAATCCTCGCACCTGGCTCAAAGACCGCGCCTCGAAGGATGACAATTGGGCAGTGCGGCAAGCAGCGGGCAGGAGTTGGCTCGAGGGTGGAAGGACGATCCGGCACTCCTGCCGTGGCTCAAAGACCGCGCCTCGAAGGATGACAATGGGGCAGTGCGGAAAGCAGCGGCAGGAGTTGGCTCGAGGGTGGAAGGACGATCTCGGCTCCCTGCCGTTGCTCAAAGACCGCGCCTCGAAGGATGACAAGGGGGCAGTGCGGCAAGCAGGGGTGCAGGAGCTGGCTGGAGGGTGGAAGGATGAGCCCGGCACCCGGCCGGTGCTCAAAGACCGCGCCTCGAAGGAGGAAGACAATGATGCGGCAAGCAGCGGCAGGAGTTGGCTCGAGGGTGGAAGGACGATCCCGGCACCCTGCCGTTGCTCAAAGACCGCGCCTCGAAGGATGCGGACAATGATGTGCGGCAAGCAGCGGTGCAGGAGGTGGCTCGGGGGGGGAAGGACGCCCGGAATCTCGGTAGCCGCCGCTCAGACGCCCGCGCCTCGAAGGATGAGAATGGGGCAGTGCGGAAAGCAGCGGTGCAGGAGTTGGCTCGAGGGTGGAAGGACGATCCCGGCACCCTGCCGTGGCTCAAAGACCGCGCCTCGAAGGATGACAATGGGGCAGTGCGGCAAGCAGCGGTGCAGGAGTTGGCTCGAGGGTGGAAGGACGATCCCGGCACCCTGCCGTGGCTCAAAGACCGCGCCTCGAAGGATGACAATGGGGCAGTGCGGCAAGCAGCGGTGCAGGAGTTGGGGCCTGACCGCGGGCCTCGTGCGACCGCGCGCCGCGGAGGAGGAAGATAAGGGGGCGCGCGGCGGGGCAGGAGTGGGCCGGGAGGCAGGAGAGGGGCGATCCCGGCAATTCACGCCGTGGCTGAAAGACCGCGCCTCGGGGGATGACAATGGGGCAGTGCGGAGCAAAGCGGTGCAGGAGTTGGCCTGAGGGTGGAAGGGACGATCCCGGCACCCTGCCGTGGCTCAAAGACCGCGCCTCGAAGGATGGACAATGGGGCAGTGCGCAAGCAGCGGTGCAGGAGTTGGCCTGAGGTGGAAGGACGATCCCGGCACCCTGCCGTTGCTCAAAGACCGCGCCCGCAGGATGAAGACAATGATGCGGCAAGCAGCGGTGCAGGAGTTGGGCGGAGTGGTGGAAGGACGATCCCGGCACCGCCGTGGCTCAAAGACCGCGCCTCGAAGGATGACAATGGGGCAGTGCGGGAAGCAGCGGCAGGAGTTGGCCTGAGGGTGGGAGCGACGATCCCCGGCAACCTGCCGTGGCTCAAAGACCGCGCCTCGAAGGATGACAATGGGGCAGTGCGGAAAGCAGCGGTGCAGGAGTTGGCGCTGATGGGTGGAAGGACGATCCCGGCCCTCGCCGTTGCTCAAAGACCGCGCCTCGAAGGATGACAATGGGGCAGTGCGGAAAGCAGCGGTGCAGGAGTTGGCTCGAGGGTGGAAGGACGATCCCGGCACCCTGCCGTTGCTCAAAGACCGCGCCTCGAAGGATGAAGACAATGATGTGCGGCAAGCAGCGGTGCAGGAGTTGGCTAGGACGATCCCGGCTCTCGCCGTTGCTCAAAGACCGCGCCTCGAAGGATGAAGACAATGATGTGCGGCAAGCAGCGGTGCAGGAGTTGGCTCGAGGGTGGAAGGACGATCCCGGCACCCTGCCGTTGCTCAAAGACCGCGCCTCGAAGGATGAAGACAATGATGTGCGGCAAGCAGCGGCAGGAGTTGGCTCGAGGGTGGAAGGACGATCCCGCACCCCGCCGTTGCTCAAAGACCGCGCCTCGAAGGATGAAGACAATGATGCGGCAAGCAGCGGTGCAGGAGTTGGCTCGAGGGTGGAAGGACGATCCCGGCACCCTGCCGTGGCTCAAAGATTGCGCTGTCTCAAATCAAATAATGGATGCCCGTTACGTTGCTGTTCGGGCAATTAGCCGTTACTTCTATTATGATAAAAAAGTTCTTGATTTTCTTATAGGATGCAGTATAAATGATTTTCATAGACATGTTCGTGAAATTGCAATAGAAGAACTTACAAAAAATTTCTCTGATTGCCCAGAGACCAGACAGTTGCTGATTGATCGTGTAGTCAACGATCCACACCCGTATGTAAGACAAAAGGCGTCTCAATCGCTTGCCGAATATCTCATTAGTGAATTGCAAACCTTCGCCGATTTAGAGAGGTTAATCAAAGATCAAAGTAATGATTTTCGTTGTTCTGCTATTTGGGCCATTGCGATCAATTTTCGAGATGAAGATACCACTTTATCACTCCTTCGTGAACTTGCTGTGAATGACCTGAACAGCGATGTACGTAGAAACGCCTTGCAGGTTATTGCCAAATTTTACCCGAGGCATGAAAATACCGTATCCTTACTGCAATCATGTGCGACTAGTGATAGCGATGGATCTGTGCGTGACGGTGCTATATGGAGTTTGGCAGATAACCAGTTTCGCGAAGATGCCCAAACATTATTCATTTTGTTCGATAGGTTAGTCAATGATGCTGATGAGAACGTCCGCAATTCATCAATTCACATTTTAACTAAGCATTATAGGAATAATGAATCAGTCTTACAGAAATTGATTGAACGGGCCGTAAATGATGATTCGCCCTCATTTGATGCTATGGACTACGATTATGACATGACAGTGCGTGATGCAGCTTTAAGAGCCATAGCAGATCACTGGGAAGATGATCCAAAAACATTACTCTTATTACGGTCACGTGAATTGCAAGATCCAACACCATGGCTACGTGAAAAGGCAAAGCGACTTGCTGATAAGATTGAGTCCAAAGCTTAAATCCGACGAGCATAAAAATAATTCATCGTAAAGCAATAACTTCCCTATAGAATATTAAATCTCACACTCTAAATTTAAACTCGCTATTCCTTTGTTAATCTTAATAAGTAAATCTGCGGTGATTCTCGCCTTGCTTGTCAACAATCTCGAAAGATGCCGTAGCGATATTCCGGATGCTTCAGCCAATTTTCTTTGGCTGTATTTTTGGGCTTTTTTGATCACTCTCTGAACGTATTTATTGAAATCTTCCTCAGACATTCCATAGACAATTTGAGCCTCTTCTGAAATTCCAGTATAGAACTGATCCTCCAGCCGATTGGCTTCTTTTCCGATATAGGTGATATGGTCTGCGATTATGTGCCTTCTGCAAGTCACTCCCCTGTCCAGATAATCGCCATTCTCAAACTTGCTCTCAGGATGGAGGTGATATTGAGATAAAAGTTCTTTGTATGATTTTAGGTGATTTTTCGGAACAGGGTCTCCGGTTTCACGATCAAAAGCACATTTAGCAGCCCTTGTAATATCTCTATCGAAAGATGCTACTGGCCGCACTGAAGAATGTTCTCTGCTTGCATAGAATGATAGAAGAAAGTTAAACGGCTTCACTTGATCTGTATAAGGTAGCTCATCATTGAAATCCTGATACCATCGCAACAAATTAGGCGAAGTCGCAGCATATCTGCTGACTGCTGGTTTTGATAAACCGGGCAGCAGATCTAAATTCACATGATCTGGATTTCCATCGAGCGCAGATTTCACAATCAAATACCAGAGATCATATTGCCAACGCTCTACCCCAATCTCTTTTAGATCGCATTTTGGAGAAGGGGTTATTTTTGGTGACCCCTTTTCGCTGTACGGAGCGAGTAGATGACCCAAAACCGTGAGCGGAAGCTTTACGGATTATGGGATTTCCATTCTTATCGATATTGAAGAGGCAATATCTTTTTGAAGATACCGCGAGGCAATAGAGCGGTTGTATATTCTCAATTGATTTCATCATGCCAATTTTGTAATTCACATCCTCGATCTTGAAAAGCGGCCCAGGCTGTTTATATGGATTCAGGGGAGTAAACCACTCCTGTACTTTTATCGCCCGTCGCAGGAAATCAGCCTCAGACATATCATCAGGCTTGGCTATCGCCATGCTGTCAGTATCACAGAAAGCCCATTCCAAATCTTCATCAATTGTCAGTCTCTCGGCGATTGCCAGCATTAATCGAGCT
>JADJXM010000012.1 GCA_016715865.1 Acidobacteriota bacterium
GCGATTTCTCTCGGATTGAGTCTTGGTAGCGTCAATCTCTGCTTGTAACGCTATACGCTTTTCCTCAAGTCTTTCAATTGACTGGTTCATATTCAAATTCCAAAGTGAGCCAAATCATCGATGCGATGTTCCCAAACCCAATCAATGCCTTCTGCGGCCTCATAGCCGAGGTAACCACTGTCGAAGTATCCGCATAGTAAGAGATTAAATTGTACTTTATCCCCATACGTCGAGCGCAGTTGCATCATTTTAACAGTCTCTTCCTTCCGGCGCTTGTTGGTATTCGTAAAATCACCGGCCGATTTCGCCTCAAAAAGAATAGGGAGGTCAATTTTCTTGGCTGATTTTGGCATAATAACAGCATCAACAGGGATGATAACCTTACGATCCCCACCTTTGAGATTCGCAGGGATGTTCATACGGAAAGAAAATGTTCCAGGATGCATCGCATCAAAGCGAATGCCTTGACCAGGAGAAATCTGCTTATACCCACGCTTTTCAAGCCATGTCCTGATGGTTTCGAGTTGCCGCTTCTCCTGTGCATTTCGAATAATTGGGTTAGCAATGGCCCCACATAGACGGTCCGCGATGATGGTAGCAGCTCGGTGAATATCAGTTTTGGCAGGTGGATCATCACGGCCCAGCCAAACAAAGATATCCGGATCTGCCATTTTCTTGATAATTCGGGCGATTTTAGAGATCTCGTTATTGATCTCTCTTGAGTTCATGCGTGGCGGAAATTTCTTCTCCTTCTCTACATATTTCACGAGATTGCTCGACACATTCGCAAGGCCAATCAGCCGATCGACAGCAAGTGGAGGACAGGTGGACATTCGAAGTGTAGGAAGAATCTCCGGATGTTGACGCAATATCGCTGAATCGATTCTGGTCATATAGGCAGTCGAAATAAGGGAACCTTCAACATCCTTGGTAATCTGAATCCTGTTTGAACGAAATGCCCGAGGAGCGAATTTCATAAACCACTTGTTGTACATGTCCACTGACTTTGCAATGTCCTCTTTCCATCGTTCCGGTTTATGTAAATTGACCGCCATTCTGATGCAATGCCTCAGCTCTTTTCGTATCTTCAGCTTGAAATGTGGGGCTGCGCCCGCCGGCGATCAGCCCTCCACGTTCAGCTCATTAATTAATCGATGCAGGTACTGGCGGCTGATCTTCAGCCGGTGCGCGGCCTCGGATCTCGATCCGTTGCATTCGCGCAGAGCCTGTCTGACCAGTTGGCGCTTGAAATTCGAGATGGCCGTTTCAAATGAGAGTTCAGGTGGAAGCAGCCCATCGATCAGTTCAAGTTGAGGGACTTTTGTCTGCGCCGTGGTTTGCCCGGCGTTATTGGCCAGTGAGCGCACTTTGTCGGGCAGCACGCTCTCATCGAGAACCGGTGACGTGCTGATCACGACCGCGCGTTCGATGACGTTTTCGAGCTCGCGGATATTTCCCGGCCAGCGATAGGTGGTCAGAAGTTTGAGCAGGTCGGTCGAGAAGGTCGGCGTCGTCCGGTCGTATTTTGCAGATGCTTTCTGCGCGAAATGATTGGCCAGAATCGGAATGTCGTCCGGTCTTTCGCGCAGCGGAGGCAGTTCGAGATTGACGATGTTGAGCCGGTAATAGAGATCTTCCCGGAACTGACCGTTCTCGATCATCTGTTCGAGATCGCGATTAGTGGCTGAGATGACACGGATGTCAACGGTGATCGTATCCTTGCCGCCAAGGCGCTCGAACTGGCGTTCCTGCAGCACGCGGAGCAGTTTAACCTGCATCGCCTGGCTGAGTTCACCAATCTCATCGAGGAAGAGCGTGCCGGTATTGGCCATCTCGAAGCGCCCTTGTCGACGGGCGCTGGCTCCGGTGAAAGCTCCTTTTTCGTGCCCGAAAAGTTCGGACTCGACAAGGCTTTCGGGCAGCGCTGCGATGTTGCAGGCGATGAATGGTCCCCGAGCGCGAGGGCTGATGTTGTGAATGAAGCGGGCGAGCATCTCCTTGCCGGTGCCCGACTCGCCGGTGATCATGACGGTCGCGGTCGTCTCAGCCACGGCGCGCGCCTGGTCCATGATTCTTCGTAGCACAGGGCTCGACCCGACGATTCCACCCTGAAATCCGCCGGACCGCCGCAATTCGTCGCGCAGGTTGAGATTATCCTTCTCGAGCAGGTAATGCTGAGTGGCGCGGCGAACGATGATCTCGACTTCTTCGACATTGAATGGTTTATGAAACAGATCATAGGCGCCCCGCTGGACGACCTTGAGCGCTGTCTCGCGGTCTTCATCGCCGGTGATCACGATGACCGGCAGCAGCGGATTGAGCTTGCGAATCGACTCCAGAATCGCGAGCCCTTCGGTGATGTCCGATTCGACAGGCGGAAGGCGCAGGTCGCAGAGGACGACATCCACCTGCTCCTGATCGAGCAGCGACAGAGCTTCATTGCGCGAACCCGCTTCGAGAACGCGGTAGTTCTCTTCGAGCGCCCAGTAGAGCTGTTTCCGTATGGCTTCGTGGTCATCTACCACCAGAACAGTTTGTTTCGGTTCTTCTTCAGACATATCTTTCGGGGCTGACAGTCAATTTTCCGCCGGTCTCAGACGGTCGCCGTATCTGGTTCCGCGATGCTCGGATCTTCGACCTTGAGCGGCAGAACAATCCTGAACTCAGTGCCGGCATCGATCTGGCTGGCGACATCGATCCGGCCACCGTGCTGTTCAATGATATCGCGGCATGAGTATAGACCCAATCCGATACCCTTCTTCTTCGTCGTCGCAAACGGATGGAAGAGCCGTTCGCGGATGAACTCCTCGGTCATCCCTTTCCCGGTATCAGCTACTGAAATGATGGCGTGGCCGTCGTCCTGCCGTGTCGTGACATGGAGCGAGCCGCCCTCCGGCATCGCTTCGAGCGCATTGATTACCAGGTTCTCGATGACGCGTTCGATCGCCTTGCCGTCAATGACTGCGTGCAGATCGGGATTTAATTGCGCGGAAATCCTGTACCGGTTGGTCGCCTGCCCGGCGGTGCGCTGAATGACTCGTTCGACCAGCGTCGTCAGATTGGCGCGTTCGCGAATGCGCTTGGTCGGCGTGCGCGGATCCGAGAGCTTCGACACCAGATTCTGCAGGTTGTTGACCGAATCCGAGAGCGTTCGCATCGCGTCTTCCTTGAAGCCCTCGCGGTCGAATTTGCGCTCCATGTTTGAAACCAGCAGCGAAAGCGACAGTATCTGATTCTTGAGATCATGCGTCAGGACAGCTGAAAGTCGCGCGAACGATTCGAACTGTTTCTGTTCGCCCTCTTTTTTGATCATTTCGCGCAACCTGCCGGCCATCCGGTTGAAGGCTTCGGCCAGCACGCGCGTTTCATCCTTGGACTTGACCTTGATCTGATATCCCAGGTTGCCGGAAGCAATCGCTTTGGCGCCAATTGTCACGCGACGAATCGAATCTGTGATTCCGCTGATCAGAGCATAGAGCAGCAGCATTGCGACTACCACCAGCAGCAGCGTCAGCAACAGCAGGATGTAGCTGTCGTATTCGAGACTGTTGATTGCCTGGTTGTAATTCTTGAGCACCAGGATCGAGAGCTTCGGACTCGATTCACGCAGGCGATGGCGGATCAGCCACGGTTGCAGGTCGAGATCCTGGTCATTCTGATGGATGATCGACGAGATGGCCGGTCCCAGCTCACGGAACGATTCAGTGTAGGATTTTCCCTGTTTGGTCTGATCGGTCGCGTACAGGACTACAGCCTGAGGGCTGACGATGACGTTGTCGGTTCGCGCGGCGTCGGCCTGGTCATTCTGCTGCACGATGCGTGGGCCGACAGCCTCTGAAAGCAGTTCATCGGCGCGAAGCTTGATCACCAGCCCGCCAGCTGTCCCGCCTGCCTCATCCTGCAGCGGTGCGATAACCTGGATGTGTGTCCCATTTGCGTCCTGCATGAATTCCGAAAACGAGACCGATGAAGGAGGCGTATTTTTCAGAATGTCCCGAGAAGGAAGCGCATCCTCGGCAGGGAAATCGCGCACCTGAGAGAACGGTCGGATGACTCCGTTCGGCCCCGGTGCGACCACCAGCTTGAAGACGGGTGCTCCCGCCTGATTGACGATGATTAATGCTGAATATTTGTTCTGGTGCGCGAGCAGGAATGCCGAGAGATCGATCTCCAGAGCGCCTTCCGGAACCGCCTGACTCCGTACGGCCAGCGCCCGAGCATAGGCCCTCATCGCAGGCTGGCGGGTCAAGTCGAGAACCTGTGTCTGATGGTTCAGCAGGCGGAGCGTGATCTGGTCGGAAATCTCGCGCGCGCGATCGGACAGTCCCTGGTGCAGGACCGATTTGATGCTTCCGACAGCTGTGCCCTGCCATCGCGCCCACAAAAGCAGCATCGGCACGATGATAAAGACGAAAAAGGTAATAACCAGTTTGTCACGTATCGCCATAGAATCGATGACGTTGCCTTCCCGAGGCTGACTGCGAATTAAGATAACCTGCGGTTGAAACGGCGATCTCCCGGGAACGGTCGAAATTCTCCAGTATAATTAATAGTTCGCGTGCTTTTTGCATTCACCCACGCCGGCTCTGGTTTCAGACTCTCAAACGGCGGCAGAAGGTTGCATGCGACGAAGTATTGTACTCTACACCCAAGCTCTGAAAACTGTCAAAAATAGTTTACAGATGGAGAATCAGTTTCCGGTCGGCAGTTTCCAGTTTCCAGTGAAGTATCGTACACTTCCCCACAAACAGATACCTGGAAGGAGAAAACCGAATGGCTCGAAGATTGGTGGTTTTCGCATTAGTGCTTATTCTGGTGCTTGGGCTTGTGGTTGCCTTAACACCGCAAGGGCGTTCATGGACCGGAAGTGTTCTGGGTTGGTGGCGAGGCTCCGATGATAAGGCGGTCACAGACAAGGTCAAATCCGCATTCGCGCTCTCCAAGCGCCTTTCAGTCTATACGATCGATGTGACGACCAGTGGCGGGGTAGTGACTTTGACCGGTCAGGTTCCGACCGAGATCGACAAGGACCTGGCTGCCAGTGTCGCCCGCGACGTTCCAGAAGTTCAGAACGTCGAAAACCAGTTGCAGGTGCAACCAGGTCTCAAGCCTTCAGAAGCCAGCGTTCGTGAGGGTATGCGCGTGAGCGATCTTGAGATCAGAGCCGATCTGAATGAAAAGCTGCTCACCAGCGAAGCGCTCAAGGGACAATCCATACAGGTCAGCGTCCAGGATCGGGTCGTCACACTCAACGGGCAGGTCGAAAATCCGATGCAGAAGGCCGGCGCCGCACAACTGGCCAGCAGCCTCGCCAATGTCGTCAACGTCGTCAATAACCTTCAAGTCACCAATCCAGGTGCGTCGCAAAATGAGACTCCGGGCGTTCCAGCCGCTTCGAAAGATAAAGATTTAGGCAATCGCGTTCTCTTTGCGCTCTTTCAATCGCGCGAGGATTTTACGGATATCGGAACAATTAAAGCCGCCAGCCGTGAAGGATCAGTCGTCCTGACCGGGATAGTCGCTTCGCGCGCTGAACGCGCGCTCGCCGAACGTATCGCCAGGGACGTTGATGGCGTTCGCAGCGTCAGTAATCAGCTGACTGTCGGCCAGAAATAAATGTCGTTCACTGTCGAATTTATCCACTAAGGACACGAAGCAGACACAAAGATTTCTTCAGGATTATGACCCTGGCTTTTCTTTGTGTATTCTTCGTGTCCTTAGTGGATAAATTTTCTTCTTACAGGCCGGGCGCCGGCTCGGGTGCTTTGACGTTGTTCTCGGCCTTGAAATCCTTCTCTTCCAGCTGAACGTTGAAGACAGCTTCGACAACGGTGCGTTCTTCAATCAGTTTCCCGTTCTGAAAGACCATGGTCGAGTATGGAATGAGGGAATTTTGAATGACGCGGAAGTCCTTGAAATAGATCCGGTATTTGACCGGCTCGGAGTTCGGATCCGGCTTTTCTTCGTAATTAAGATAAATGATGCGGAATGACCGGCGGCTGATTTCGTATCGCGTCCGGCTGCCGTCCTCGGCGATCATATCGATGATATCCAGATCGAGCGTGCCGAGTTTCGTGCTGCCGACATACTCCAGTTTGGCGTTGTTCTGCTTGTAGCGCAGCAGGGCTTCATAACCGTGCGCATGACTGGACTTGAATGGAGCGACCTCCTGCGGGCCCGGTTTGCGGATTTCACCGTTGAAGACGCTCCAGATATCCTGCCCGTCATAACCGATGGTGTAGTTCGTTTCCGGCAGTTCAAGCTCCAACAGGCGCAGATCGTCGTTCATTTTCTCCTTGCGAATGAACTTGACGGCGGATTTTCCTTCCCGTGTCGCTTCAGGCGAGATGAATTTGACCAGCGAACGCAGAATCCCGTTTTTCTGAACCGAAAACAGACCATAAATAATGATAGACTTCGTCACAATCTCTTCCGCATTCGGATCCTTGCCGGCCGAAACCTTTTCTGAACCAACGGCCGAAATCCCCACGGGTAGCGCAAATAATGCTGCAATAAGAACGATTTTCATGCTCAGGGACGATTTCTTAAGAACCATTTTAGTTGACACCTTCCACCGCTAAAACTACACTTCACAGTTTAATTACAGGGAATGATACCCCACTGTGAGTGTTTACCGCCAGTCCCTTGCCGTCTTCGGCATAAAGTCTTAACGTCTGTTGCCAAGGGGGCATTCAGCGGGGTTTCGGATGTCATTCCTTCCATTGGATTTGCCTTATATTACTATCTGAGAATTAAAACGTAATGGGCGCAACGGGCTCTGGCCCAAATCATAGAACGAATATCCGATCATAACTTGAGCAGGAAATGAGCAGGAAATGATCAGGATTATCAAGGAGAAACGGAGTAAAAATGAAAATCGGAATCCTGGTCGGAATGGAGAGCACATTTCCACCGGCGCTTATTGAAAAAATCAATGGGATGGATCGAGGCGTCACTGCCGAGTACGTCAAGATCGGCGGCGTCTCGATGACGGACAGCAACGAATATCGGTTAATTTTCGACAGGATTTCGCATGAAATCCCGTTTTACCGGTCATATCTCAAAACGGCGGTTCTGAACGGGACGATTGTGGTTAACAATCCGTTCTGGTGGTCGGCTGATGAGAAGTTTTTCGGCTATGCACTGGCATCGAGGCTGGGGCTTGCCGTTCCAAAAACCATCCTGTTGCCGCAGAAATCATATATACCGGGAGTGACTGAAGCGTCGCTGAGGAACCTTGAGTTCCCTCTCGACTGGGAAGCCATCACCGGGCACACCGGTATGCCTGCCATTCTCAAGCCGCATGATGGCGGCGGGTGGAAGGATGTTTACAAGGTCAACTCGATCGAGGAGTTGTGGGCCGATTACGACCGGTCCGGGACTCTGGCCATGGTGCTGCAGGAGTTCATCGATTTCACAGCCTATGTGCGATGTTACTGCGTGGCCCGCAAGCATGTTCTGGTCATGCCCTATGATCCGCATAATCGCCGCTATCTGCCGCGCGAAGATCATCCGATTGATCCGGAACTTGAAGATCGGATGGTGCGCGACACACTGCTCATCAATGAAGCGCTCGGTTATGACCTCAATACCGTCGAGTTTGCAGTCAAGGACGGGGTGCCGTACGCGATCGACTTCACGAATCCGGCGCCGGATGCCGATATCTGGTCGGTCACCGAGCCGTATTTCAACTGGATAACGGACGCGGTCGCAGAGATGCTGGTCGATTACGCGATCAACGGTACGCCGACCGTTCGTTATCACCGCTGGAGCAAGTGGCTGAATGGGGACGGCGCGCCCGATGTGCAGAAAGCAGTTGCGGCGCCGGCCAGACCGAAGCGTCCGCGCAAGGCCGCGACAGGTGAGAAGGTCGAAAAGAAGGCCGCTAAAACCACTCGGACGACCAAAGCTCGCAAAACGATGAAAAAGGACTGAATACTCTGCAAACTAAATTTTTCAAATTCGGAAGAAATTAATCGCAAAGGCCGCAAAGAGGCAAAGATATACAGGGAAGATCAGTGTTCGAATTATGTCCAGTGGGCAATAATCCGGATTTTCATATAACTAAAAAATCTTTGCTCCTTTGCGGCCTTTGCGATTAATTCTTTGCCCCTTTGAGGACTTTGCGATTAATTTCTTACTGAATTAAATGCCAGATCATATAGTTTACAGAGTATCCTGAATAAGCCACGCATTCTGTAGCGGTTAACGGTTTTCCGCTTGCCTCGCTTCTTTAAAAGTCATACCATCCTGACGCCTGCAATCAAGGACCGAAAACCACTGACAAACCGGAGAAAGCCCATGCCTTTTGACAACGACTTCACCATCGGCATCGAGGAGGAGTTTCAAATCATCGATCCTACGACCCGGGAACTGCGATCACGAGTGAACGAAATACTCGAAGAGGGGCGCATGCTGCTCGGAGAGCAGATCAAGCCCGAGATGCATCAATCGATGGTCGAAGTCGGCACTGGCATTTGCAAGAATATCAAGGAGGCAAAGGCCGACGTGATCAAGCTGCGACGAGGCATCGCCGAGCTGGCTCAACGAAAAGGGCTGGCCATCATTGCGGCTTCGACGCATCCGATCTCGCACTGGGCCGATCAGCAGATCACGGAACACGAACGGTACTGGCAGCTGATCGAAGAATTGCAGCATTCGGCACGCGGCCTGCTCATCTTCGGCATGCATGTGCACATCGGCATGGCCGACCGCGAAGCCGCCATCGCAGTCATGAATGCTGCACGCTATATGCTCCCGCACGTCTATGCCATTTCGACGAGTTCCCCTTTCTGGATCGGACAGAACACAGGGATGAAGAGCTACCGGTATGAGGTCTTCAAGCAGTTCCCGCGCACTGGCATCCCGGAATTCTTCAATTCCGCCAGCGAGTTCGATAACTTCGTCAATCTGCTGGTCAAGACCGGATGCATCGATAATGGCAAGAAGATCTGGTGGGATGTCCGACCGCATCCTTTCTTCCCGACGCTCGAATACCGAATTTGCGACATCCCTTCGAAGGTCAACGAAACGATCGCCATCGCGGCTCTTTTTCAGGCGATCACCGCTAAACTGTACAGATTGTATCGCCAGAACCTCGGCTTCAGACTATACCGCCGCGCATTGATCGAAGAGAACAAGTGGCGCGCGGCCCGTTTCGGCCTCGACGGCAAACTGATCGATTTCGGCAAGAGAGAGGAGGTCGATACAAAATCCCTGATCATCGAACTGCTCGAATTCGTCGATGATGTGGTCGATGAACTGGGCAGTCGTGAAGAGATAAACTATGTTCACGAGATTCTTGCCAACGGGACATGTGCCGACCGCCAACTCCGCGTCTACAAGGAGACTGGCGACCTCCGCAGCGTCGTCGATATGTTGATGAGAGAAACACTTGAAGGGGTGATTTAAAGTAGAAAGTACAAAGTATAAAGTATAAAGTGCAAAGACAGATCACTTTATACTTTATACTTTATACTTTTTACTTGAATTTCCGAGCCAGACCGCGTTAATGTAAAGCTTCCGCCCCGGCCCCGCCTGGCGATGTGAAACAACCCCGGTATTCGCCTGCACATCCGTCCGAGAATCGAGATTCCAAAGGTCCGATCCGGATCAATAAGATCATCCTGGCAGCTCATCGTGGGAACAAACAGCCTGTCATAATTCGTGCTTATGCCGTCGATCGCGTGGCAGGCATTGAAAAATCGATAGATATAGAGTGTTGGGTGCAATATGAAACGGTGGATAGATATTTTGCTGGCGTCGGTAGCGATGGGATCATTCTCATTGATAGTGGCGAGGTGGGTGCTTCCAGTGATGGGGCTGGCAGGGGTCGAGGGAGAGCTGGTCAAGCCACTGGCGCGTAGTATGCCGGCAATAATGACGGTATTCGCACTGACCATCTTCGTGCTGGGGTTCATCATGCACAGGCATGGGCGAAAGGTTGAGCCGCGAGTGAGCCGGCTGGTCGATGAAGCCGAGCAGTGGAGTGATGAGTTCATGATCGGCCACGTCGAGGCGCCGAGGAACGTTGATCCCGGAATCGATATGATGCCTTACTCGCCATTTGATGTGAACGATGATGGGCATATGGATCCATCCGCATGGGTGGCCGAGAAGTTGTTCGAGACGAAACAGCCGATCGATGTCCTGCCGGCGGATTTGATCGAGCCGGCAGGTGTGATCGAGGATGCGGCCGTTGTTTCGGGCAGCTTTCCGAGGGTGACTGCGAATTTTCGAAGCCGGGCCTCGAAAGCATTCGAAGACAGGCCCATTCTGCCTGTGGAATCAAATCATGAAGTGAAACCCGCGATGCCGGCGCCGAAGGTGATCAGGCCACACCAATTGCCGCCTCAGCTTCCCGAGTTCTCAGGACGAAAGTTTGAAAAAGCTGAACTTCTGGCAGCCCGGAAGCGGCCGGACGTGCGCATATTGGCCTTACAGGGGATGGGCGGAGTCGGTAAGACGACTCTTGCTGTCATGATTGCGCACACTCTTGTTGCGGACTACCCGGATGCGCAGCTCTACATCGACCTGAGAGGCGCCGGAAACCTGCCGTTACCGGTGGCTGATGCGCAGGCGATGATCATTCGTTCATTTCTTCCTGCAGCTCGTCTGCCGGAGAAAGAAACCGATCTGGGAAATATGTATCAGGCTGTCTTGTCGGGTAAGCGGGTGTTGTTGCTTCTGGATAATGCGGCCAATGCTCATCAGTTAATGCCGCTGCTGCCGCCCGAGGGATCGATATCGATCGTCACATCGCGCCAGCACATTGACCTGAAAGATGCGTTTACGCGTCAACTTGATGTGCTGCCCGGGGCGGAAGCCAGGGAGATGCTGAGACGGATACTGCCTGTTGCCGGCGATTACGCTTCGCGACTGGCTGAGTTGTGTGGCAGGCTGCCGTTGGCGATCCGTCTGGCTGCCGGAGCCGTCACCGGGACTCCGGGACTGCCTCTCAAAGACTATGTTCAGCAGCTGGACCGGATTCAAAAGTCCGGACGTGTGCTGCGACCGATCGATGCGGTTCTTGAGACCAGTTATGATCTGCTCGGCGATGGTCTGCAAAAGTTGTGGCGTTCGCTTGGCGTCTTTACCGACACGTTCGACATCGCGGCGGCGGCTTCGCTTTGGCATGTCAATCCGGTTCACGCGCAAGGGATGATGGATCGGCTGCTGGCGTTCAATCTGGTCGATCGAAATCGGTTGTCCGGCCGGTTCCGGCTGCACGATCTGATGTCCAGATTCGCCGATGATCGAATGACGGATGCGGAGCGATCGATCGCACTTCACAGGCATGCGGCCCATTACCAGAGCGTGCTGCATGAAGCCGATGCGTTCTACGAGCAGGGTGGGGAATTCCTCAAGAGGGGACTGGATCTGCTTGATCTGGAATGGCACAACATACAGGTCGGACAGGTCTGGGCGGCGATGAGGTCAGAAAATGACCGGGCAGCGTGTGAGCTTTGCAACTCCTATCCGGATGCCGGCAAGTACGTTCTGGACCTGCGCCAGCACCCGCGCGAGCGCATCAGGTGGAGCGAGGCGGCGCTCGCCGCTTCAAGAATCCTCAAGCGTCGCAAGGCTATAGGAAGGCATCTGGTCGCTCTCGGTGATTCCTATTCCAGTCTGAGCGAGGTCGATCAGGCGATCGAGTGCTACGAGCAGGCACTTCAGCTGTCTCACAGTATCCACGACAGGACAGACGAGGCTGACGCGCTGAGCGGGCTCGGAAAAGTCCATTTCATCTGCGGAGAATTCGACAAGGCACGTGAATATCACAATGCAGTGCTCGAAATCGCGCGCAGGATGGGTGACAAGCGCCGTGAAGCGATCGGGCTCGGTAATCTTGCCGAAACCATTCTGGCTGTCGGTGAGGCGAACAATGCCAGGGCGATCTTCGAGCATCAGATGAAACTCGCACGCAGGATCGGCGATCGTCGAACCGAGAGTGTGGCGCTGGGCGGGCTTGGGCTGTCGATTCTGACGCTCGGTGATCCGCACAAGGCGCTCGACCTGCTCAATCAGCAGCTGACCATCACTCGCGAGATCGGAGATCGGCGAGGGGAAGCAGGCGCCTTGTGCTGCCTCGGACACGCCGGAGCCGGTATGAATCTGCACCATCAGGCCGTGACCTGTCTCGAACAGGCGCTCTCGATCTCACGCGAGATCGCCGATAAACGCCACGAAGCAGCCGCCCTTGGCGGGCTGGGGACGGCATATTTTCTGAACGGCGACATCGACGTCGGCCACCAGTTCTTCGAACAACAGCTGCAACTGGCACGCGAAACAGGCGACCGCCGGGCTGAATCCGTTGCCATGATCGGAATGAGCGAGGCGCTCAACGCTGACGGAGAAGCCGATCGCGCGGCCGAATTGCTGCGTGATGCTCTGACTGTCGCCCGACAGATCGGGGATATCCTGGGACAGGCAAACGCTCTCTTCACTCTCGCACTGGCACTTGACAAGCTTGGCGATCGTAATCAGGCCGTCTCACAGGCCAGGATCGCTCTTGAATTTTACGAGTTCGTCGAACATCCAAAGGCCGGAACGATTCGAAGAATGCTCATCGAGTGGACGAACGGCTCAGTTTGCTGACCCGAATTTATCGCGAATGCGCACCGTCCGTTGGAGTTCGTCAGCCACTTCAAGTATTTTCAATTCCAGATCACGATCGATCGTATTGCTCAAAAAAGTTTGAACCTCTTCGAGCGCCGCTTTTGCCGGCGCCGTATCTGATTGCTGTCCGCCGATGAAAGCGTTCAACCATGCAAGAACGAAGAAGATCTTGCGTTCGCGCTTGATCTGAGGCAGCAATGCCAATGCCGGCACGAGCCATTCGGCCGTCAGTACGGACTGATTCCAGTGATTGAAATTCACCAGACTGCCTTCAACCCAGTCTTCGGGGATCGATCGGTCTCGGGTAAAGCCTTCGAAGTAGCGTCTTTTGGTCGGTGCGTCCGCGCGCGACGCTTCAGCAATGTAGGCCTGCTTGCGTCCGTCGTCGCTCGTATCGCGTTTTCGTTCCGCTGCCAATAGAGCTTCGGCTTCGGCATCGCCATATGCCAGTAAGGTTGAGACGATACGCCACCGGTCAAGCTGTTTGATTTCGACACCCTCGGCGGTGATCTCCCCGGCCAGTATCTTCTTCAATTGGCTGCGCGCCTCCGGCGAACCTGCCAGTGATCGGAAGGCGCGAAACCATGTGATACGCAGCCCCGCGTCCGTGGCCTTTTGCATCTTGTCGAAGCAGAGCGCCTCGATTTCAGGACCCATCGACCGGCGGCGTTCCGGCGAGAGATACCGTGTGTAGACACGCATCAGACGATCGAGCAGGCTTCCGGTGAGTTCCTCGTCGGTTTCGACGCTGAGTGCCCGCAGGGCAAGGGCTGAGTATTCGGCCGGAGCCATCCCGGCTTCACGCACTGCATCCCATAGCGCGCCCCAGAGCATCGTGCGCAGGAATGGGTCTTCGATTGTGTCGATTCGTTTGATGACTGCCTTGTGGCTGCGCGCATCGAGCATGAACCTGCCGTAACCGAAATCTCCGTCATTCAGAAAGAGAAAAGCGGGACATGGTTTGCCGATCAGGCCGTCCACCTTCAGGCTGGGGCCGCCGAATTCCACAGTGATTCTTTCGTTTTTACCGTCTTCTCCGAAAAGCAGAATTCTGGTTTTTATCGGCCACAGCGAACCTTCGTTCAGGACGTCGTGCTGGCGCAATTCGAATCGATCGATTCTCTTCTTTTCATTGCAATGGCAGTCGATGTCGATCTGAGGCATTCCGCGCTGCTTTACCCAGGCGGAAGCCCATGCGCCCAGTTTCATACTCGATGCCTCTTCGAAAGCCCTGATAAGATCGTTCCATTCAGCGTTTCCGTACGCGTGTCCCTTCAAAAAGATGCGAACACCGCTCCGAAACGCCTCTTCTCCGATGTGGAATGAGAGCGCGCGCAGCAGGCTCGGGGCTTTCTGGTAGACGATCGCGCCGTATGCCGATTTCGCATCCTTGAGGTTGCTGACCTGCTGGTAGATCGGAGTCGTCCCGCGGGTTGAATCGATGGCGTAGGCCAGTGGTTTGTGACGCTGATAAAAGCGTCGCCAGATATCGGATTCCTGCCGATCGAGCGGCAGATCCGGATCACGATTTATCGACGCCATGGCGTGAAAGGCCATGTAATTTGCGAAACCTTCTTTCAGCCAGAGATCGTCGAACCACCGCATCGTGACCAGATCGCCGAACCACTGGTGCGCCAGTTCGTGCAGGATCAGCGAGGCCCGGCCCATCCTGTCGCTTTTCGTCGGCGTTGTCCGGAAAATGATCGCGTCTTCCCGCAGAAATGTCGCGCCGGCGTGCTCCATGCCGCCGTAGGCGAAACCCGGCAGCAGCACCTGATCGTATTTCGAAAATGGGAACCGGTGGTCGAAATAATCGATAAAATGGCGCATCCCCTGAGATGTCAGTTTGAAGACTTCGCGGAGGTGCTCCTCGACCTTCGCGGCCTGTGATTTGCGAACGATCAGACGCAGAGGCACGCCTGATTTCCCGGCCGGCGAGAAAGCGCGAAAAGGACCGGCCGCGAAGGCGAACTGGTAAGTACTGATCGGATGCGTCTGTCCGAAGCGATGGACCGCACCGGTCGTCACCTTGTTTCCAGATTCGGCTTCAATCAGCTTTTCGTTTGAGAATGCTGTCCAGTCCTCCGGTGTCTTGAGTGTGAGCGTGAATCGCGCCTTCAGGTCGGGCTGATCGAAGCATGGAAAGGCGAGGCTGGCATCCATCGGGACGAAGAGAGTGTAAATGTACCGGCTGCCGTCATCCTTGTCCGAATATTGTATGACAGGCCGGCCGGCAGCGGCTGAGCCAGATTCAAAGTCGAGGCCGATTGCGTTCTCGCCGGTCTTGAAATGGGCCGCCGGCAGAAGAATGTGGCCGTGGAGATGCACGGCGTCCGTGACTTTCACTCGATTGATTGTGACTGCGCTCACCCTTCCGTTGATCACCACGCCATTTGCATCCAGATCTCGAAAATCGAGGATGACCGGGTCAGAGGTCGAGGCGAGCTTGAACGCGATCTCGGCCGAGCCATGTATGCGGTCGGAGTCGGGGTTCAGATCGAATGAAATTCGATAACGCAGATCCGCGATACGGGCTTTGCGTTCAATCGCCAGTTCGCTGGATACGCCTTCTTCTGGATATTTGTCGGTGTTCATTGGTGTCCGGGTTTGAACTATGGAAACGGGAAGTACGGAACCGGGAAGTATGGAACTGGAGGGAACGGAACCGGAAGCGTTAGCGCCCGGCTTTTCCCTGTTTTGCGCAAATCGATATAATCCGGGCGCTAACGCTTCCGGTTCCGTTCCTCCCAGTGCTGTTCCCAAAAACTGCAATAATAAAAGACAAAAAAGCAGATAGCGGCCCGGTGATCTATGCGTCATTGTCCCCTTCATTTCATGATGGTAATCGGAATATCCCTTTTTGCCTGATTGCCGAAAAAATCCTCAGCCAGCACCTGCAGGCGATATTCTCCGGGGGCGAATTCGCCCGTGTCCAGGAACGACTCTTTCGCTTCTCCGCCGCTGACCTGATTAGTGACGAGGTAATCGAAGATCGTAATGCCCTGATAGCCCGATTGACTGCCCTCTGTATAGACCATCTTGACGGCTTCGAAATCGGATGGCAGACGATCGAAGACGATGGTATATCGTGGCGCATTGAAGCCCGGCGCCGGTGAGCCGTCTTCGCGAAGAATTCGATAGCCCAGGCGATAAAGCCCCAGCTTGCGGTATCGAGGATTTCCATCGATCTGATCCCAGGCGCGGACGATGATCCGCACGCGGCCGCTCAATCTGATTTGAGGCGGCAATTTTCCTGTTTCGCCCGGCGATGTAAGAGGCTCAAAATCCTCACGCGTAATCCTGACCGATTCGATCATCGGAGCGACAGTATCGATGATGCCAGGAAGTTTGAGAACCGCCAGGGCATTGAACTCAAACCCTGCCGGACCGGCGACAAGGTGCACGTGGTTGAGCTGGTTAAGGGTGCCGATGGCCTGACCCGCCTTGATTTGAGTACCACGTCTGATGCGAGTTACATTGATCTGGCCCGATGAGTCACGGCGGAATGTAATCGCGCCGTTCGCGAAGCCCTGGAGTGGCCTGTCACCGGCATCGCGACCCACTCGCAGATGAATGTATTCAAACAACGGCAACCGCAGCCGTTCGCGTGTCCCTCCCGCACCGAAGACTGCCAGCGGTCGCGTCACCTTTTCAGAGAGGATCGCGTGAACCGTTTCGCCATACGCTCCGGGAATGTCAAGCCCGTTATGAAACCAGGCATCGTGATCGGGCAGCCTCTCGCCGCGAATCTCGCCAAGCGTTCCGGCAATGTCCCGGCGGTTTTGCGGAGGATCGAACGGCCATCGGGGCTCGATCAAATCGCGCATCTCAAGCGCCTGCAGAATCGATTTCTTCGGATCTGCGATGGCTCCGATTGTAGACCCCTCCGATACGGCTGCGCGCACAAGTCCGTTTCCGGTCTCGGCAAAGACGATCTCTCCATCGGGCAGAAAGGCCATTCCGGCAGGCCGGTTGAGCTTCGCAACGGCGAGCTTCCCGTCCAGCAGCCCTGTCGACCACCGATTCGCCTCGCCGCCCGACAGCGTAGTGACGACAGGGTTTTCGCCGAATGAGCAGAGCCTGATGGCGCTGCCGGCGGCATCGGCGACATAAAAAGTGCGCTCATTATTAATAAGGATGGAGATGGGTTCGTCGAATGCCGCCGACTGAGGCGCTCCATCGACTTCGGCAGCTTCTCCCGTACCGGCGATTGTCGTCACCTTGCCGGTAGATTCAACCCGGCGGATGCGGTGATTTCCTGTATCGGCGACGATCAGCGAGCCGTCTTCAGCGACTGCGATTCCGCACGGTGTGTCAAACAACGCATCGCCCCCGGTTCCATCGGCGAAACCCGGCTCACGTCCGCCGGCGATCGTGGTGACGGTTCCGCCCGGAGCGATCATCCGAATGCTGTCGTTATAAGTATCTGCCACGAAGATCGCACCGTCTTCGCCGACGGCGAGTCCGACCGGGCCATTAAACCTGGCTTTGTCTGCCGTTCCATCGGAGTTTCCGCTGACGCCGTCCTTGCCGGCGACGATTGACGAGCGTTTCGATTCAAGGTCGATCCGCACAATCGTGTGTGCCCCGGTGTTGGCGACAAACAGGTTACCGTCTTCATCCAAAGCAATGGCTGACGGGGTATCGAGCCCGTCGATAATGATCGATGCCTCCCGCAAGATACCTCCCGCTTCGAAGGCCTCAGCCTCGACGCGATAGATCGTCCCGGTCAGGCTCTCCGCGAAATAGATGTTTGCATCGTCGTCAACCGCGACTCCAAACGGTTCATGATGTCGCTTGAGTGGACCAGCGGAACCACCGGGAACAATCATAGTCGCAATACGCTCGAGCGGTGCATCCGGTCGAAGCCACAACCAGACCACTACCGCTATTAACAGCAGTAGTAACAGGGCAGCCGTTCCAGCCAGCCATCTCAGGCGTGTATTTGGTCGAGGAATATTGTTTCGGAATCTCGCTTGCGTCGCACGATTGTTCATCACTCGAAGTTTAACCAATCGGTATGTTTCCGGGCAAAACCGTAAGGATTAAAAATAAGATTTGACCGGAAGCGAATGCGCGCCTAAACTGAGACTATGCGGGCCGTTAACCGCGCTGATTTATCGGTCGTAGTTGGGCCTGTCTGATACAATGCGAGGTCGTATGGCAAGAGGTTGGGAAAGTAAGGCGGTAGAACAACAAATGGAAGAAGCAGCAAAAAAAGCACCAATACAGGCATCTGCCGCGGCAGATGCCTCTGAAACAAAGCAAGAGCCGATCGAACTGCGAATCCGGCGGGAAAATTTGAAATTGACCCGACGCCAGCTGATGAGTCAGCTGGAAAATTCCCGTTCGGTATCGCATCGTCAAATGCTCCACCAGTCGCTGCGCGCGATTGATGACGAATTGAACTCTTTGAACTAATCACGAGATCGGACAGGACCGAAACCTTATCTGCGGCGGTTGACGTGGCAGTGTGGGGAAGTCCTGCGCTCCTTCGCCCTCTTACAAGATCGCTTATGGTGAATTCCCGCCAGACTCTTCAAACTGAAATATTTCCGACCGGTGACTGAAACCGGCAATCCTGGCAAACCCTGACAATATGGAGACCGAACCTCTCGCCAATCAACCAACCGCTGCTATCGATGCGGCTCCCGTGACGCGCGGGCTGGGCTATTACACCCGCGGAAGCTGGATCTTCTTCAAAAAGATGTGGCCGGCGATTTATGATCTGACGACGACCGAGACTTATGTCAACGCGTCAGCCATTGCGTTCAACATAATGCTTTCATTCTTCTCTTTCGTCGTGCTGATCGGAAGTTTTCTGATCAATATCATGCAATGGGAGCGCGGATATCAGACGCTCTACAGGCTTTTACGTTCGCTCGTGCCGAAGGAATCGGGCGCCCTGTTCTGGAGCCTCGACCGTGTCACCCAGGGGCCCGGCGGCAAGGCAACTCTCATTTCGTTCGCGTTGCTTATTTTTTCGAGTTCCGGCATCTTTCAGCCGATGGAGATGGCGCTCAACCGCGCATGGGGGTTCAAGGAGCGGGGAATCATCAAGCAGTATATCGTCTACCTTGCGCTGGTTCTCGCATGCGGGCTGATCATCATGTGCCCGGTCGCACTCGGCAGCGTCTATGACCTGCTGCTCGAAACGGTATTCGGAAACTCGCCGCTCCGCGACACTCTCTTCAAGATCGTCGGACCGGTAATAGCTCTACCCTTCATCATCGTCCTCTTCTTCGTCATTTATTATGTCGTTCCGCACGGCAAGGTGCAGGCCAATCAGGTATTCTTCACTTCCACGGCGACGGCTGTGCTCTGGCTGATCGGAACTTTCGCCTTTCGCCTGGCGCTTCCGCTCTTCGATTTCGAGGAGAGCTACCGCCAACTCGCCTCTATGATGGCTCTGGTGACATGGTTGTTCATCACTGCATTTATCCTCATCCTCGGTGCGAATCTTTCAGTACACGAGGTCATGCCAAAGGCTTGGACAGGCCGGCTGCCTCTCAATTTTCGTAGAAGTAAGAGTGATTGATCGGTGAAGACTGATTCATCCACAAAGGACACGAAGGAGCACAAAAGGAGGCCTAAAAGTGTGCAAATGAGAATGGTCTTTCTTTGTGTTTTCTTCGTGACCTTTGTGGATGAATAACTCTTCTTCAAAGGAGCATTCGTGCGTCATATTTTGTGGATATTTCTTCTTCTTTCCTTTATATCCTCGGCGGGAATTCAATCCGACAGGCAATACGACCTGGTCATCTATGGCGGAACGGCTGCGGCGGTGACGGCGGCGGTTCAGGCGAAGGTGATGGGCAAGTCTGTTGTCATCGTGTCGCCGGACAGGCATCTGGGTGGCTTGTCAAGTGGAGGGCTGGGATTTACCGACACAGGAAACAAGGCGGTCATCGGCGGACTGGCACGCGAGTTCTATCACCGCCTCTGGCAGCATTACAACCAGCCCGCGGCCTGGCGGTGGGAAAAGCGCGAGGAGTTCGGCAACAAGGGCCAGGGGACACCGGCGATCGACGGTGATATGCGCACGATGTGGATCTTCGAGCCGCATGTTGCCGAGAAAGCGTTCGAGGATCTGATCAAGGAGCACCGGATCGAGGTTGTGCGCGACGAATGGCTCGACCGTCAAAAAGGCGTCAGGAAGAATGGATTGCGCATCGCATCGATCACGATGCTCAGCGGCCGGAGTTACGCTGGAAAGATGTTCATCGACGCGACGTACGAGGGTGATCTGATGGCTGCGGCCGGGGTCGACTACCACGTCGGCCGCGAGGCCAACAGCGTCTACGATGAGACCTGGAACGGCGTCCAGACAGGCGTTCTGCACCACCGGCATCATTTCGGCGCAGTCGCCAGACCGATCAGCCCCTACATCATCCCGGGCGATCCGAAAAGCGGTGTGTTGCCGCGAATCAGCACTGCTCCGCCGGGTGAATACGGCCGGGGCGATGACAAGGTTCAGGCCTATTGCTTTCGGATGTGCCTGAGCGATCACCCCGACAACCGCGTTCCGTTTCCGAAACCCGAAGGATATGATCCGAAGCAGTATGAACTGCTCGTCAGGATTTTCGACGCCGGCTGGCGTGAGACCTTCCATAAATTCGATCGCATTCCCAATCGCAAGACTGACACCAACAACCACGGGCCGATGAGCACTGACAACATCGGATTCAACTACGATTACCCGGAAGCTTCATACGAACGCCGCCGCGAGATCATCCGCGAGCACGAGAACTATCAGAAAGGCTGGCTCTATTTCATCGCCAACGATCCGCGTGTGCCAAAGGACGTTCAGGAGCAGATGCGACGATGGGGCCTGGCCAGGGACGAATTCAGGGACAACGGCAACTGGCCCCATCAAATCTACGTTCGAGAAGCGCGGCGGATGATCGGAAAATATGTCATGACCGAACATGAGCTGCTCAAGCGCCGTCCCACTCCGGACCCTGTCGGAATGGGCTCCTACGGCATAGATTCTCACAACATTCAGCGCTACATCACTCCCGACGGCTATGTTCAGAATGAAGGCGACATCGGCGTATCGACCAACGGTCCCTATCAGATCGCTTACGGTTCGATGATTCCGAAAAAAGGGCAGGTCGAAAATCTGCTTGTCCCGGTCTGCGTCTCGAGTTCGCATATCGCTTTCGGCAGCATCCGCATGGAGCCGGTCTTTATGATCCTCGGCCAGTCGGCCGCTACAGCCGCAGCCATGGCCATTGACGGCAACCTGGCGGTGCAGGAACTGCCATACGCTAAACTGCGCGATCGTCTGTTGAAAGATAGTCAGGTGCTGGAATACTCCCAGCCTCCAAAATGATCGTCATGATGGACAAAGGATTCATTTTCATTAATGCTGTGATTTGAACACATGAAGGGCATAATTGAGTTATAATTCCTGACTGCGGTTCCCCTTTCCGCCTGTAATGACAGTCAAAGTAGCGGCGTGGCTGCGAATGATTCCATCGGCACGGTTATACCCGGAAGTCGAGGGCATTTGCCGGCCTTATCGCGAAAGGAGACACCGATGAAGAGGTCCCATCAATTCCGCCTGATGCTGGTAATGCTGCTGGCGATCAGTCTGGTTTTGCCCGCCTTTCCGCAATCGGGTCGCAAGACGCGCCCACGCGAAACTCAAAGCACGACACGCGACAACGGCCGTCAGGGCGACAATCAGACAACAAATCAAGACAAGCCTCTGGCTGACAATACCCCGACAGTGGTTGGAGATGACGGGACGATCCGGCTCGATACCACGCTGGTGACAGTTCCCGTCAGCGTCATCGACCGTGACGGCAAGTTCGTGCCTTTTCTGAAGAAATCCGATTTTACGATCTTCGAAGACGATATGAGACAGGAGATCGAGAACTTCGAATCGGTCGAGGTGCCGTTCAATGTCGTGCTCATGATGGATACATCGAACAGCACACAGTTCAAATTGGAAGATATTCAGGCGGCGGCGGTGTCCTTCGTCAGACAGCTTCGACCGGATGACAGGGTCATGGTCGTCTCATTCGACAGCCAGGTTCGAATCATCTGCGATTTCACGAGCGACCGTTATGAATTGCGCGATGCGATTTTCCGGACGCGACCCGGCGGCAGCACGAAATTATACGAAGCGGTCGACATGGTTGTCGACCGGCTGGAAGAGGTGCAGGGGCGAAAAGCGATCGTCATCTTCACCGATGGCGTCGACACGACAAGCAAGCGCAACATCGCAACTGCCGAGAGCACACTCGAGATGGCTGAGGAGTCCGGCGCACTGGTCTATCCGATCCGTTACGATACCGAAGAATCACTCCGCCGCGGTAGAAATAGAGGTTATCCGGGTGGCGTACCGCCGATCATCAACATACCATTGCCGCGCAGGCGCTCCGGGCGCTTTCCCCCGCTGGCCGTTCGACAATCTGATCATGAACCAGTTCCCGGGCCAGTGGCCACAGGGGAGGGTTCCAGGCACCAACTCAGACGATTATCGTGTCGGAGCGGTCTACCTGCAGGATCTGGCCGATCGCAGCGGCGGACGTTTGTATTACGCCGAGAGTCTGGGCAATGTCTCGAGTGCCTTTACTCAAATCGCCGAAGAACTGCGTCATCAGTATGTTGTCGGTTATTATCCGACCAACTCGGCCAAAGACGGCTCCTATCGCTCGGTCAAGGTGAGGGTCAATGAGCCTGGCCTGGTTGTGCGTGCGCGCAAAGGCTACCGTGCATCCGCGGATACGCAGGCCAGCAGAGATGCTGCCGCTCAGCCTGAGGACAGCAGACCGGTTTTGAGGCGCAGGCAGTTGACTGCACTCGATCCGAAAAATCCTTAAAGTACCTGTGAACACAAATCAACACAAATGATTATTCGATTAACGATCCGCCGGTAATTGCAGAGGTGAGAGAATTGGTGAAAAGAGCTCTGGGGGTTCTGGTTTTTCTGGTGGCAGTGCTGGTCGGACTGCTGGTCTATTCATTCACTCCGAAGACGCTGGACGTCGAGGCGTACAAAAGCGGAGCCTCCTTTGTTCCCGGCATAAAGCCCTCGGCCGAGGTTTCCCTGACCCTGCTCAATACCGGGATGATGATTTCGAAGGAACTCTTCACCTATCGCGGCGGGAGTCCGGGGAAGACCTATGAGAGCGGGATGGCGGCGGCTCTGGTGAGGCATCCGAAGGGCGATCTGCTGATCGATGCAGGTTTCGGCCGCAATGTTGATCTACATGTGGACAGGATGCCTGCACTCATGCAGTGGCTGGCGAGTTACGTCAAGGAGGTTCCGGCGGCCGATCAGATGCAGCGCGCCGGCATCGACCCGCGCAGTATCAAGCAGGTCATCCTCACCCATTCTCACTGGGACCACATCAGCGGTCTGGAAGACTTTCCCGGAGTCGAAGTGCTCATGCCTCCAGCGGAGCTTGAATTCATACGGTTGCGGCGCATGCCCGGCCTGATCGACGAGATGATCGACAAGCTCAATGTCCGGACCTTCAACTTTACCGAAAAGCCATACGAAAACTTCTCATCCAGTTACGATCTTTTCGGAGACGGCACGGTTGTGGCGGTTCCACTGCCCGGACACACCGACGGATCGCTCGGCGTCTTTGTCAACCTGCCTTCAGGGAAGCGGTTCTTCTTCACCGGTGATCTGACATGGTCTGAGGAGGGCTTGACCCTTCCAGCTGAACGACCCTGGCTTGCGCGCCGTCTGGTCGATTATGGTGAGGAAGATGTGCGACGATCGATTGTCAGAGTCCACGAGTTGTTGAAAAAATATCCGGAAATGATAGTCGTTCCCGCGCACGACAGGCGCATACACGAATCGATCGCCTCCCTGCCGAAATACGAGCAATGAAATAACAAAAACCGCGGGACCCCGGGAACCCGGGGAGAGCGCCGGACCCCCGCGCCCCCCCCGGCCGTCCCTGAACCGCCCGGGGCGGGTTTAATCTCACCACTGTGACTCAGAGATCAAAGAGATAATACGGGACTTTTTCATCTTCGGTAGAGAACCGAAGGTTCTTGTTTAACTTTGTCGTGAATAGACCTGCTCACGCCAGCGTCGGGTGTTTCGTGTGCCAATCGGTGGCGCTCTGATAGGCGTGGGCCACGCGCAGCGGAGCCGCCTCGTCATAGAGATTCCCGGTGAACATGATCGCCTGCGGCAGGTTGTTTATGAATCCGCAGGGGACTACGACGGCCGGATGGCCTGTCAGGTTGGTCACCAGCAGGCTGGCGCTGCCCGGCGCCGGCGTCACGAAAACATCCCAATTGGCCATGACTCGATCCATTTCGCGCATGAGCAGGGTTCGCGCGCGCGTCGCCCGCAGGTATTCAACGGCCGGAATGAAACGAGCAGTTCGAAACGAATTGGGCCAGTCGCCGGCGCGCTGTCCCGATAACTGGTTGACTTTGCCGTTGCGTGTGATGTCGTCAAAAGCCGCGGCGGCTTCGGCATTCAGGATGATGCGCAGCGGTCCGGCGTCGAATACAGGCAGTTCGAACGGTTCGAGTTTCGCTCCCGCCCGGCGCAGATCATCGAGCGCCTGCTGGTACATCTTCCTCCGTTCTTCGTTGCTCTGATTCTGGGGGTTGTTGCTGTTCCCTCTGCCTTCGAACTCCGCTTTGATATAACCGATACGCATCTGTGAGAGCGGGCGGATCGGATTCCAGTTGAAAGGGACGTCTTCGACCGTCTGATCGTTTCCGTCGGGGCCATAGAGAGCATCGAGCACCAGCGCACAATCCTCAGCGCCGCGGCAGATCGGGCCGATCTTGTCCATCGTCCAACTCAGACCCATTGCGCCGTACCGGCTGATGCGACCGTATGTCGGCCTCAATCCGGTGACTCCGCATCTGGAAGACGGGGAGACGATCGATCCGAGCGTTTCAGTGCCGATCGAAAAACCGACCAGGCCTGCCGAGGTCGCCGATGCCGAACCGGCCGATGAACCGCTCGATCCGATATTGGTCTCGTCCGGCTGCCACGGATTCCGTGTCATTCCGCCGTACCACCGCCCGCCCATCGCCAGCGCTCCCATCGAGAGCTTGGCGAGGAGCACCGCCCCGGCTTCGCGCAATCGTACTACCACCGTCGAATCGTAATCGATCATCTGATCGCGAAACGGCTCGGCGCCCCATGTCGTGCGAGTCCCTCTGGTCGCAAAGAGGTCCTTGATACCGCAGGGAATTCCATGCAGCGGACCGCGATATTTCCCGCGTTTTATTTCACGATCGGCCTCTTCAGCCTGTTTCAAGGCCATTTCCTCTGTCAGCGTAATCACGCACAAAAGCTTGTCGTTGTATTTTTTCAATCGCGCGAGGTACATCCGGGTCAGTTCAACCGACGACACCTTGCGGGTTCTGACCAGCTCGGCAAGTTGCGTCAACGTGGAGAAGGCCAGATCCTCGACCGATTTGAACTCTGGCGCCCGCACCGGACCGGGTTTGTTCTTCGATTTAACTCGATTGAACTTCTTTCCAGGCAGCGCCGGGTGAAATGCAATCGCCGGTTCGGTATCGAGCGGGACATCGATTTTGCGCAACTGCTCGTAACCAGCCAGATTCCTGTTCACGCCGGGCAGGACCATCTCGGCATGCGCTTCGCTAAGATCGATGCCGATCAGGTGTTCGGCGCCTCGCAGCATCTCAAGTGTGATCTTCTGCGCGGTCTCCTGCTGAGCTCTCTGCTGGGGAGCTAATGCTTCGAGGGACACCCCCGGAGCCGCCAGACCGAGCCCTGCAGCCGGCAATATCTTGAGAAATGAGCGACGCTCGATGCCGATCTTCTTTTTTGGGCACTTCGGTATGCGGCGGTTCGATGATTTTTTCATATGCCTCCTGTCAGTCAGTAGAAAGTAGAAAACCGGTATGAACTTGCTCGAACAAATATCATAATTGAAATTTTTCGCCAAGGATGAGGTGAGCGAATTATTTCAAAGATGCCTGGTCGCTACGGATTTGATCGGCGAGATAGTCATTGCCGGCAGCCAGTCTAAGCGCAGTCTTGAACTCGTCTTTCGCCGTCGTGTTGTTGCCCGTTGCCTGCATCGCTAAAGCGAGATGATGATGATAGACAGGATTCGACGGCCTGCCCGCCACGGCTCGCGAAAACTGTTCGAGCGCGATCGGATATTGGCCTTTTTTGAAATAGGCATAGCCGAGGGTATCGAAGAACCCGGCTTCGGGCAGAATAGCGATAGCTCGTCGGGCGTAATCGACGGCTTGATCGAGATTTCCCATTCCTTTTTCGGCATAGAGCCAGGCGATATTGTTCATGGCGATCGCCGCGCCGGCGGAGCGCCTGTCGTAACCCAGGACTTTTTCGTATTGTTCGATTGCCCGCTGGTGAGCTCCGCGGCCGTCTTCGAGAAGTCCGATCATCAAATGAGCCTGGGCCAGCTGCATCACGTTGCCGGGTCGCCGATCGATCAACCCTCTGAGTTCGGTAATCGCGTGGTCGGTCTGCTGTGACGACGACTGATAGAGATCGCTCAGGACGAAATAGGCATTCAGGTATTCCGGATGCAAAGTGAGGATATGGCGCAGTGTCTTTTCGGCATTCTCGCGGTCGCCCTGCGCCAGAAAGAGACGTGCTTTCTGTTCCGATATCTCAGGGCTGTTTTTCTGCAATCCGTCCAGTTTGCGGTGGGCAGTCGAGAAATCCTTTCCGGCGAGACAGGTATCGACCAGAATTCTGACCGCCGCCGGACTGGCGTGAGAGAGATCGACTGCATGCCCGGCTGAACGCATCGCATCGGCAATCCGTCCTTCCGACAGAAAAATCGTTGCGAGATTGATATGAGGCTCTGCATTTCGAGGATCGATCACGATCGCTGACTGAAGATCGTTTCGCGCTTTGTCGTTCTCTCTCAACTGCATCCGCGCGACGGCGCGTGAAACCAAAGCTTTGCACTCCCATTTGATGACTGCATCTGATGGTAGCGACCCGCCACGGGCAACCAGCCCGCTCGATTTCAGCCGCGCAATACTTTCGATTGCTTGAGTCGCTGTAGCTTCGGCTTCGTAAAATCTTCCCTCAGTGAGATGAATGCGGACCATCATGAGCAAACCCATCGGATTACGCGGAGAGTAGCTGAGCAGGCGGTTGACGAGCAGCCTCGCCCTGGATGGGTCGTGATTCTGCAGGCTCGCTTCGGAGCCGAAATAGAGCGCGGACGGCATCGACGGCTCGAGTCGCAGCACCTGATCGAGATCGCGGAGCGCGTCCTGGTGACGACCGGCCAGCGTGTGGAGCCTGCCCCGAACGAGCAGCGCGTCTGTATCCTGCGGGCTCAGCCGAAGGGCCGCATTAACCTCGCGGGTCGCGCCTTCGATGTCACCCGCTTCGAGCAGCAGTTCGCCAAGTCTCGAATATCCGCGCAGATATCTCGGATCTTCACGCAGCAGTTGCCTGTATTCCGTGATCGCTTCTTCATTGCGTCCGGTTCGTGCATGCAGGTCGATAATCTGCGCACGTCCTTCGCTCTTGTCCGAGTCGATATCGACCAGACGTGAAAGATATTTTTCTGCTTCGTCAAAACGCCGGCCGGATTCGTAGAACTTGACCAGCGCCAGCAGCACCACCTTATTGCTCGGGGCCACACGGCGGGCCGATAGCAATTGCACCTCGGCTTCTGCGTCCCTGTCCAAGGAAAAGAGGAAGTCGCCGAACGCCAGTCGCGCCTCGGGGCTCTGCGGGTGAGATTCGACCAGTTTTTGAAACAAGCTTTCGGCCGCCGCGATCCACCTGGCTGACTGCGCTTTTTCTCCCGCTGCTCTGCGGCTGAAATACCGCGCCAGATGCAGTCGCGGTTCGATCAGCTTTGGGGAGGAGGCGATGATCTGTTCAAGAATCTGCTGCGCCTCATCCCAGCGTTTCTGCTCCATTCTGATCGATGAGGTTAAAATCAGGCCTTCGATCGAGTCGGGATCTCTCTTCAGAACTTCACCTGCCAGCCGCTCGGCTTCCTTCAGGCTCTCATCACCGGGGTATTGGGCGAGCAGATTACCGGCCTTTATCCGTGCCTGCAGATTGGCCGGGTCCAATCGCATGGTCTGATAGAAGGCTTCAGCGGCTTCCTGAACGTATCCGAGCGAGAGTGCGGCCTCACCAAGGCCGAAATGGGCCTCGGCCAGCTTGCGGTCAATTTGAAGTGCGCTGCGGAATTCGATGCGCGCCTCGGCGAATTTGTTCTGTTCGAGATATTGCCTGCCTCGCCGGACATGTTCCTGCTTGTCCGCCTCAGCGCTTGAGCAGGCCGACGCCAGCGAAATGACCAGCATGACAAGTGGCATCAACAGATAAGAAGAAGAATATGGAGTGCGGCGGCCCGGCGCCGCTTTGGTACTGCTTTCTGCAATTGGCCAATTGGGATACCAAAGCGGCGCCGGGCCGCCGCACTCCATATTCGTTGTTAGGTTCAATTCGTATATGGCCATGGACTGAGCAATTTCAAAGTATGAAATGACGGGAATTTTTGGACGTATCATCAATGCTCCGGATGTGAGGGAGTTTAGCCCACCAGATCGGATTCCGGCAAGAAAACCTCAAAACCGGCCGGACCTGAATATTTCATATTTTGAAGTATTTGAGTGAAGCAGGATCTGTACGGTGAGAGCCATCATCTTTATAATCTCAACGTATGAAATCAAGAACCGACAAAGTCAATGTCGCTCTGGTTCAGATGAGTTGCAGCTCCGATCCGAAGGAGAATCTCGACAAGGTCGTTGATCGTATCGACGAGGCTGCCCGGATGGGCGCCAGGATAGTCTCGACCCAGGAGCTCTTCAGGTCACGCTACTTTTGCCAGAGCGAAAATCATGACAATTTCCAGCTGGCCGAGCCGATTCCGGGGCCGAGCACCGAAGCCCTTTCCAGGCTGGCTGCCGATCGGGGTATAGTCATCATCGGATCGCTCTTCGAGAAGCGTGCTCCGGGCCTTTACCATAACACAGCGGTGGTCATCGATGCTGACGGCCGGACGCTCGGCCTTTATCGCAAGATGCACATACCGGATGACCCGCTCTTTTACGAGAAGTTCTATTTCACGCCCGGCGATCTCGGCTTCAGGGCCTTCGACACCCGCTTCGGCCGGATAGGCGTACTGATCTGCTGGGACCAGTGGTACCCGGAAGGCGCTCGCCTGACGGCACTTCAGGGAGCGCAGATAATATTTTATCCGACCGCCATCGGCTGGCATCCATCTGAGAAAGAGGAATATGGCCAGCGACAACATTCATCCTGGGAGACGATTCAACGCTCGCACGCGATCGCCAATGGCGTCTACGTTGCCGTGGCCAATCGCACCGGTCACGAACCGAGCCCGCCGGATCATCCCGGAGACGGCATCCAGTTCTGGGGCCAGAGCTTTTTCGCCGATCCTTCGGGGCAGATCATAGCCAAAGCAGGAATTGAAGAGGAACAGATACTCATGGCTGAATGCGATTTCGATAAGCTGGACGTGCAGCGCACACACTGGCCTTTCCTCCGTGACCGCCGCATCGATGCTTATCAGGATATTGTCAAGAGATACATAGATCAGTAAAAAGTAAAAAGTTGAAAGTTAAAAGTTGAAAGTCAGAACGGGTTTAGATGATGGTTTTGTAGTGCAAAGCATGAGCTCGGACAGGATGATTTTATTACGGACAGAACCGGTTTAGAACAAGTAATTAGAATCCGGCTTTGAAAAAGCTTTCTGACTTTCAACTTATTTACTCCCCATGACACCCAGAGAACTTGGATATCATATGCCCGCGGAATGGGAACCGCACGAAGCGACGTGGCTCTCGTGGCCGCACAAGGAAGCGAGCTGGCCAGGCGCCTTCGAGCCCGTTCCACATGTCTTTGCCCGGATTGCGAAAGCCCTCAGCGGGTCGGAGCTGGTTCGGATCAATGTCGCTGATGAGGTTTTCGCGGATCGCGTTCGTGATTTCCTGAATGCCGAGGGGGTTGATCCTGACGCTGTTCGCTTTCATTTCAACCCGACGGATGACGCGTGGGTGCGCGATCACGGGCCGATCTATGTCGTGCGCGACCGGGAAGGGAAACGCGAACGGGCGATCAATGACTGGGGCTATAACGCATGGGGCAACAAATATCCGCCGTACGATAATGATGATGTTGTGCCGACGCGCATTGCCGAAGAGATGGGAGAGAGATTGTTTACGCCGGGCATCGTCATGGAAGGCGGATCGATCGATGTCAATGGTCGCGGGACGCTGCTCACGACTGAGGCCTGCCTGCTCAATCCAAATCGCAATCCTCATCTGGATAAGTCCCGGATTGAAGGATACCTGCGCGATTATCTTGGAGTCAGCAATATCCTGTGGCTCGGAGACGGAATTGTCGGAGACGATACCGATGGCCATATCGATGACCTGACTCGATTCGTGGCGGCAGATACGGTCGTGACTGCGATTGAAGAAGATCCGCAAGACGAGAACTATGAGATTTTGATGGCTAATTACGAGCGTTTGCAGACGATGAAGCTCGAGGACGGCAGCCCGCTGCGGGTGGTCAGGCTGCCGATGCCGGGGCCCGTCTGGTTCAAAGACCAGCGTCTGCCGGTCAGTTATGCCAATTTTTATATCGCCAACCGAAAAGTTCTTGTGCCGACCTATCGTCACGAAAACGATGTCAAAGCCTGTCAGATTCTGCAGAAGTGCTTTCCGGACCGCGAGGTGATCGGCCTCGACTGCACTGAACTGATCTGGGGCCTCGGCTCGATCCATTGTGTGACCCAGCAGCAACCGGCGGTATTTCGATGAAGAGTATCAGGTCAGAATCGACGAATGTGACATACCGGCGCGGAGTGCAGAAGGTGCTGCTCATCACCCTCCTGCTCAATCTGAGCGTGGTTGCGGGTAAGCTGATAGCGGGGATCATGGCCGGTAGTCTGAGTGTCATCAGCGACGCGATTCATTCGTCGGTCGATTCGCTCAATAACGTTGTCGGCCTTGTCGTCATGCGATACGCGACTGCCGAGCCCGATGAAGATCATCCCTACGGGCATGGCAAATTCGAGACGCTGGCGGCGTTCGCGATCGCGGGTTTTCTCTTCGTGACTTGTTATCAGATCAGCCTCAGCGCTCTGAAGAGGTTGTTCGCTGAAGACGGGCCGGCGCCGGAAATCACTACGCTGACATTCAGCGTCATGATTGTGACGATCGTCGTCAACGTCTTTGTCGCAGTCTACGAGAAGCGCGAGGGAAAACGACTGAAGAGCGATTTCCTGATTGCCGATGCGGTCCATACTCGGAGCGACATTCTGGTCAGTCTTTCAGTGCTGGCAGGACTGATCCTGGTTCGGATGGGTTTCACCTGGCTGGACGCAGGCGCATCACTGGGCGTGGCGGCTTTTATCGCCTGGAACGGTTATGAGATCTTCAAATCGACAGTGCCGGTGCTGGTTGATGCCGCGCCGGTCCCGATCGCTCATATCATCGAGGTTGTTCAGGGCGTACCGGGCGTTCATTCAGCGCACGATGTCCGGGCGCGATTGCACGGCGGCGAAATCTTTATCGAGATGCACCTGCACGTCATGCCCGAATTTCAGAATGACCATATCGCATCCCATGACATCACGGATGAAATCGAAAACCGGCTGGCGCAGGAATATGGCAAGGTGGTCGCCACGATTCACGTCGAACCCCTGAATAGTTTCCAGTAGGAAGAAGTTTCCAGTTTCCAGTTTTCCGGGCAGGAGCAGGTTCTTCCCTGCCAAAGAGCTCGCGATTATTTCTATTTGCGAATCTGAGGCAGACGACTGGAAACTGGAAACTTCTTCCTGCTGGAAACTTTACCAGAGCAGTTACAACTTTTCTTAAGAGAGGACAAATTATGATCGATCAAGACAGACGGAACAGGATCAGTCGCCGCAGTTTCATTCGCCAGTCGGCTGAAGCGATCAGCGTCACGGCTCTCGGCGCCGAGTTGATCACCAGAGCGGAAGCGGCTCCCGCGCTGCCGTCGGCTTCTGACTGGGTAAAGCTCGGGCGATTGAACAAGGGAGGGATCACCATCCCGCGACTCGGCATGGGAACAGGGTCGGTCAACGGCAAGGTGCAGCGCGATCTGGGTCAGGAAGGTTTCAATCGACTTGTGCAGTACGCTTTCGATCGCGGCGTCAGATACATCGATACGGCCAAGAACTACACGATTCACGATATGGTGGCCATCGCCATCAAAAAACTTCCGCGCGAAAAACTGTTCATCCAGACCAAGATGCCATCGTGGAGCGGGGTGCCCGAGAACACGCTGGCCGTTATCGACAGCTATCGCAAGGAGCTCGGGACCGATTATATCGACAGCCTGCTCATTCATTGCACGACGACGTCTGACTGGCCCGAAAAGCTCCCGCGGATGATGGATGCTTTTGATGAAGCTCAGGCGAAAGGGTGGATCCGGGCCAAGGGGATGTCATGTCACGGCCTGAGAGCGCTGCGACGCGCCACGGAAAGCGACTGGATGGAAGTGCAGCTTGCCCGCGTCAATCCTCAGGGACATCATGTCGACGGTGATCACCCGACCAATCCTCATGACCCGAAAGGCAAGATCCCCGAGGCGATGAAAGAGATCAAAGCCATGCATGACAAGGGACGGGGAATCATCGGAATGAAGATCTGTGGTGAAGGCGCCTTCACAAAGCCGGAAGACCGGGAGAAATCGATCAAATATGCGATGACTTGCGGTTTCGTCGACGCCGTCGTGATCGGCTTCAAGAGTTCGGCTGAAATCGACGAGGCAGTCGAACGCATCAATCGCGCATTGAGTACTGTGTAAACTAAATTTTCTTGTATTCAAGTCTGGAAGAAATTAAATCGCAAAAGCCGCAAAGGGGCAAAGGTTTTGAATCGCAAAAGCCGCAAAGGGGCAAAGATTTTTTGGGGATATGAATATCCGGATTATTGCCCACTGGATATAATTCGAACACTGATCTTCCCTGTATATCTTTGCCTCTTTGCGGCCTTTGCGATTTAATTTCTTCCAGACTTGAATACAAGAAAATTTAGTTTACAGAGTATTGTGGGTAAAAAAAGAAATAAAACGTCAGGGGGTGTCATGGCGTTTTATTTTATTCGACGAATTCGATCGTCACCTGGCGGGGGATGATCCCCTGGCGAAAACCCTCATCCAGAAGCAGCTGAACGGCCTGACGATCGCGATCGGTGTATCCGAGCGTGCTCTTGTTGACCCACATGGCGACGAAACGGTCGGCGGTTTCGACGGGCATATCGCGCGCAAACTGCATGGCATATGCCAGTGCATCCTCTCGGTGATCCATCGAATACTGGATGCTTCTGTGAAGCCAGTTCGAGACATCGTGCTGCAGTTCGGGTCCGAGATCGCGTTTGATGGCGTTGCCGCCCATCGGCAGAGGAAGTCCCGTCTTCTCCTTCCACCACGCTCCAAGATCGACGATCTTGTCGAGCCCCTGTTCGTGATAAGTCAGCTGTCCTTCGTGAATCAGCAATCCCGCATCGTAATTTCCCTTTGCCACTTCGTCGATGATCTCGTCAAACGGCTCGACGCCGTAATCGAATTCCGGCGTATGCAGGCGCAGGGCGAGATACGCGCTCGTCAGCGTGCCGGGCACGGCGATGCGTTTGTTCTTCAATTCGCTCGCCGGAAAGGGCTCGCGGGCCACGACAATCGGCCCATACCCGTCGCCGATGCTCGCTCCATGGGGGAGCAGCGCATAGTTGTCGGCGATATAGGCGTATGAGTGAAACGACACCGCCGTCACGTCAAACTCCTGTGTTGTCATCGCAATCTGATTGAGCGACTGGATGTCCTTGAGGACATGGGTGAAGTGCAGGTCGCCTGTGTCAAGTTTTTCGGTTGCGAGGCCGTAAAACATGAATGCGTCGTCAGAATCAGGGCTGTGTGCGACTTTGATTTCTCTGGATGCCATAACCGAATTCAAAACCTCTGTCTCATAAGGATAATATTGACCGGAATAATAAACGGAAAGAATACAACACAAACCGTCTTTGCGCTAATCGTTGAATCCCTCCTGGCACTCAGCGAATATCCGACCCGCAGGTGAAATGCAGAAACGGCGAGAATTCGCTCGAGTTCCCGGCGGCGTCGGTCGCGCGGACGGCCCACCGGTAGATCAGCTTCGAGCTGACGCGGGACCTGCCGGCGAATGCCTGCTGTGAAGTCCTGCCGGTTTTTGTCGATAAGACCTCACGCCATCCGCCGGCCGTTGTCGAGTCAATCGGCCTTGCCTGAATCTGTACGGTGTAGCTTACAGGGCTGCCAGGATCAGTGACCTCTCCCCACGAGATGATAGTTTTTTCACAGCTCGATATCGTCGCGGGGCGGCGCTCGAAAGCGCTCCCGGGACCGCGCGGTTTGGGAACAGGCGGAGGCTGCCGGTCTGCGGGGCGAGTCTCAATTGGCCGGCACCGCAGGGTGGCCGTTCGCTGATCGTCATAATATGCGCCTTTACGCTCGATGCAGGCGTTGCGTTCCATTGGGCTGACCTTCCCGTTGAGGCAGCACCAGCCAGCCGGCTCGCGCCTTGTCGAAAGTCCGGTTCCGGCAAGCGCGACACGGATCCTGCTGTCTTCGGCATTGCTCTCGATCTCGATCCTTGCCGTTCGACGGCCCTCATCTTCTGGTGAGAAGACGACGTTGATCAGACACGCCCTGTTCGGCAAAAGCGTCCTCGGACAATCGTTTTTCAATATGAAATCATTATCGTCAGAACCCGAGATTCGAATGCCGCGGAAGGTGATCTCGACGTTTCCGGAGTTGATCAGGCGAACCGGTGTGGCCTGGGAAGAAGCGCCGACGGGTTGATCTGAAAAATTGAGATTCGCGGGTCGGACATCCAGTTTCGGTCGAGGTTCGGGTTGCTGCGGCGTCGGTTGACGATTGTTATCCGGCATGACGCCGCTGCCCTGAAGCTGAATTCGTTCATCGCGCCGGTCGGAATTATTCAGTATGACGAGGGTAGCGCTGTTGCTGCCGGCCTGACGTGGAGCGAATCGCAAGCCGATCGAGCAGTTGCGTCCCGGTGCGACGGTCGATCCTATGCAATTGTTTTCAATGATTGCGAAGCGGTCTGAATCGGCGCCGGTGAGATTGACCCGGCCAATCTGCAACGGGCCATCACCGTCATTGATGATAAGAATTCTACGGTCCACGCTGTCTCGAATCCGAATCTGGCCGAAATTCAGCTCGTCCGGTCGAAACTGCAGTCGCGGTCGCCCTGGAGCAGGCCTTTCCGGAGTCGGTCTCAGGGACGGCGTTGGTTGCCGGGACGGAGTCGGCCTCAGGGACGGCGTTGGTTCCCGGGACCTGTGCCGGGGTTGGTTCCTGAGTTGGCGTCGGTTCCTCAGTCGGTGTCGGTTCTTCGGTCGGAAGCGGTTCTGGAGTCGGTTCGACAGGTTCCTCTGCGATTGTTTCGCCTCTGAGCGGCAAGGCTCCAGTTTCTATCGCATTCTCGCCGCGGATCTGCAAACGGGCGGTGTGTACGGCGGGAGCATCAGGCAGATATGCGATTACGATGCTGCATGAAGCGCCCGGGCGCAGGCGGGCTCCGAAGCAGCTGTTCTCGACGATAGGGAATCGTTCAGAATCGATGCCGGCGACTCCGACATCCAGGATTTCGATTTCACGATCGCTTGCGTTGATCAACTCGATCTCTTGTGGCTTGCTTTGTGTTCCCGCGATCTGACGACCGAAATCGAGGGCCTCCGGTCGAAATGTGAGCGGAGGCGAATCATCCGCGGTGAATCTGTCGACGATTGCTTTTCCGCCAAGGAGTGCTCCACCTGAAAGCAGTGCGATCAGTCCGAACTTTGCCCATCCGGGCAATCGGCTGGCGGTCCCACCTGTCGCAGCCTGTTTTGATGGCGCTGGTTCTTTTATGGATGGCGGAATGACCGGCGGCAACAGGAAGTCGAGGTTGTGTCGCGTGACCGAGGCGGCGATATGGTCGCCCATCTCGATGCGTCTTTGCAGAGCATCGGTCAGCAGCCTGCGTCCCAAATCGTCCTCACCCTTGCAGATGGCCAGCGTTCCTTCCTGGTGAAGTGCCCAGGCAAGAGTCTCTTCGTCTCCGATCGAGGAGGCATGGCGATTGATCGATCCGAGCACGGAAAGCGATGCGTCCCAGCGGCCACTCGACTCCAGAGAGGTTTCCAGCCCGCGGCCGATTTTTATGGATTCGCGCGGCAGTTCAGCAGCTTCAGCCCAGTCGATGCATGCCAGCAACGCGGGTGCTGCATTTTCTATTTTGGCATTGTCCCTTGCGTTTCGTTCGATCCAGCCAGAGAAATGGCCGATAATCCGCTGTCTCCAGTTTAGAGATTCGCCATCAGCTTTCGGCTGTTCTTTGACGAGGCCGCTCACCCGCCAGCCGAAAGCCGTCAATTCGGCCAGATTTCGTCGAGCCAGATTCTCGAGCGCCCTGTCGGTTTCTCTCAGCCCGCTGATCTGTTCCAGGTTTTCAGCCTGGAGTGGCGTTCCGCCAAGCGCCGAAAGGATTGCAAGTATCCTTTTTTCTTCGTCGGGTAGCCGGTCCGCCGTTTCATGCGTCAGAGAAGTTGCTGGTCCCTGACCGACCCGTTGAGCAAGATCGGCGAGCGAGACGTTGTGTTCGACGGCATAGGCTGCGGCCTGAGCGATCGACAGCGGATGACCTTTCAACGACGCACAGACCGCCCGCGCCGGAGCCTGCTCAGCCGCCGTAAGTGTGCGCCCAAGTTCTCGCTCAAGAAATTGCCGTGCTTCATCTTCCGGCAGTCCCTGCATCTGCAGCGCACGGCCCTCTCCGAAGAGCGCCCTCTCCCTGCCGGCGAACAGAAATGCGCTTTCGGGAAAAATGTTGAGCAGGTCTTCTATCTCAGCGCGCCCGCAATCGACATCATCCATGACGATGAGCGCCCGTTTTTCCCTGAAAAGATTGAGTCGCTCGGCCTCGGAGGGTCTGTAGTTCGGTTCGCTTTCGTAAAATGAATCGAAGAGGAATTGCTGCAGGTCGGACGCCGTCTGTCTTGCGACCTGATGATGAAAAATGACGCCGTCCGTAAAATCCGCTGTCAGGTCATGATGTGAGAGGTGGCGCAGGAGCGCCGTTTTTCCGGTCCCATCTTCCCCATAGAACTGAACCGGAAGTCGCTGGCGCAGGGTCTGCAACGCTACGACGCTTTCGTCCGTGCGGTCCAGGAGGTTTCGAAACGGCCTCACATTCGGACGCAGCGGAGTGGCGCGTGCGCTGATAACCGGCTGGATGCCTGTGCGCAGGACACTGCCGTAGGGACTGCCCGATTCAAGCCTGACAGCGCGGTTATCTTCTCTCGAAGCGGTGATATTTCCGGCCGCCTGCCTTGCCAGTAGAGCTGAAAGATGGGTGTCGAAAAACCAGCGGTGCAGGTCGTCACGAACCTGCGCGGCCAGGTCCTGAGGAGATTTGAATGGGGCAGAGACGATGTGGCGAGCGTAAAGCTCCTCTTTCAGCGCAGCCAGCCTGGCCGACTTTTCCGGCTCCGGATCGCGAAAATTCTCCGGGATCGCTGAATCGTCCTTGAAATAGATGAAGCAGGGAAGATTTCGTTCTCTGGCGCGTCGATATTCGGCTTCTGTGATCCCTGAACCATATCGCCCGCCGATGATTGCAAGGTAGATCTCCGCCCGATCGACTTCGTCCAGCGATGCTTCTTCTGTGGAATCCGGCCGGCTGCCGAAATATTCCATCCCGATGAACTTCGCCTCGCTCATCCGATGGATTGCATCTTCAACCGCGCGGCGTTCGGGTTGCAGGTCGATCCACGTCGAACTGACGAATATTCGCGCGACGGCGGGAAACATCGTGGCACTCCTTGACGGTCCGTGCGATTGAACCTGTTTCAGGCAGCTGCGTAATTATGAAGCGGGCGATAGAGCGTATCCCGCTCGACCGGCTCGAAACCAGCCTCTTTTATCAACTTTATGATCTCTTCTTTTGTAGCTTCATTGTCGCTTCGATTTTCGACCAGATATGATTCCATTAATTCGCCGCCGCCCGTGATCGTGCCGTCCAGATCATTGGCGCCGAAGTGGAGGGCTGTCTGAGCGAGTTTCTTGCCGAGCATGACCCAGTAAGCCTTGATGTGGTCGAAGTTGTCCAGCATGAGCCTGGAAACTGCAATCATCTTCAGGCTGTCGATGCCCGATGGACCCGGCAGATGCGAAAGCTGTGTCCCCGGCGGATAGAAGGCCAGCGGGATGAAGCATTGAAAGCCTCCCGATCTATCCTGTTGTTCACGCAGTCTGATCAGGTGATCGATGCGGTCTTCGATCGTTTCGATGTGACCGTATAGAATTGTTGCATTCGTCTTCAACCCTGCCTGGTGAACCTTGCCGGACATCTCGAGCCATCGATTGCCGTCAGTTTTATGCGTGCATATCTTCTCTCGCGTCTCCTTGGCGAAAATCTCGGCGCCACCGCCCGGACAGGAATCCATGCCCGCAGACTTGAGTTTCTCGATCACCTCTTCATCGGACATCTTGTAGAAATTGGCAAAGAAATCCAGCTCGACCATCGTGAATGCCTTGAGATGCAGCTTCGGGAAATCTTTTCTGATCGCCGTCAGCATGTCGGTGAAGTATGAGAAAGGGAGCCGTGTATTGAGCCCGCCGACGATGTGCAGTTCAGTCGCTCCCTGGTCGTGGGCTTCGCGGGCGATTTTAAGGCACTCATCGATGTTGTGAGTGTAGCCTCCATCCTGATTGTGCTTGACGAAGTAGCTACAGAATTTACAGTCGGCGTAGCAATAGTTCGTTGGATTGAGGTGCCGGTTGACGTTGAAGTAGGTCGCCTTGTCATGCTTGCGGCGACGTGCGATGTCGGCCAGGCGTCCGACGCCATGAAGGTCATCGGAGCGGAACAGTTGCACCCCTTCGTCGAAACTCAGTCGCTCGTCCGCAGCCACCTTCTCGGCAATCCCGGCAATCGCCGGATCATGAAAATAAGTTGTCGTCATCTGTTAACTCCGAAGAATAGTTTCCAGTTTCCAGTTTCCAGTAGAAAGTAGAAAGTAGAAAGTAGAAAGGGCTCATCAGAAAAAGTTGTAAAATCGGCAATCTGGAAATGATTTATTCAATGTTCTTACTGGAAACTGGAAACTGGAAACTATATAGCTGCCTGCCTATGCACTTACTTTCTACTTTCTACTTTCTACTTTCTACTTTTTACTTTTTATTGATCAGCTCCTCGACTTCGGACTTGATCAATTCACCCTTGGCGACGCGGGCTCTGAGTGTGATGGCTTCGCCGTCCGATGTGATGTTCTGTTCTTCGATCAGAATGTTGAGCGGAGTCCCCCAGAGCCTGGAATCGGCGGCCTTCATCCGATATTTGTAATGCGTTGAACTGACGCGCTCATTTCGTTTGCCGGCGCCTTCGATGGCGATTTTGTATATCGGTTTGTGTTTCTCGACGAATTTGCGGATCGAATCGCGGCTTGAATATTCGCAAACGGCGATGACTTCCAGCCCGGCATCCCGATATTTCCGATACAGATCGTTGATCGTTACTACGTCATAATTGCTGTTGTGACACCAGGTGGCGAAATAGTGGATAAGAACCAGTTTGTGTCCCTTGACGGCGTCACGCAGTCTGATCTCGCCTCCATCCAGCAATGGAAATGTGAAATCGTCGATCGTCAGATCGAGTTCAAACAGCGAAGCGTAATCGTGGCTGTGATCGGCGGAAAATTCCGTTTGCCGTGTAGTGCCTGGCGGATCCTGCGCGGCGATTTTCGCGGTCTGAAGACCTGGTGTCAGGAGCGCCGCTGCGATCAGAGTCAGAGTAGAAATCCTCATAACGGTCCTTACTTGTGCAGGAAGACGTCCGCCGCGATAGTGACGAACAGGATCATGGTCACACAGGCGTTGATCGGAAAGAAAGCCGCATTAAGCCGTGACAGATCGTCGGCGCGAACCAGCCTGTGCTGGTGGATGAGCAAGATCGCCGTTGCGATCATGCCCATCAGACCGATCCAGTGCAATCCAGTCAGTGCATAAATCCAGACAAGGATCAGAAACATGCTCACATGCAGCGCCCGTGAAATCCACAACGCACGAGCGATGCCGAACTTCTGCGGGATCGAAAAGAGTCCATGACCAGCGTCGAATTCCTGATCCTGGCAGGCATAGATGATGTCGAAACCTGCCGTCCAGAGCAGGACCGCCAGAGAGAGCAGCAGTGGAACCGGCGAGTCGATAGCTCCGCGGACCGCGATCCAGGCGCCTGTCGGCGCGATCGCCAGGCTCCAGCCCAGGGCCAGATGCGAAAGAGATGTGAATCGTTTGGTGTAGGAATAGACGAGCACAGACCCGAGCGCGACAGGCGAGAGCAGCAGAGTCAACCGGTTGAGCATCGCAGCCGCCAGAAAGAAGACGACTGATGAGCCGATCACGAAGAGCGTAACGAACTGTCTGCTCAGCAGACCGGCCGGCAGCGCGCGCGTCCTCGTTCGCGGGTTGGCAGCATCGTACTTCAAGTCCACCAGCCGGTTGAACGCCATCGCGGCCGATCTGGCGCCGACCATCGCCACCACAATCCATAAAATCTGACGCCACGCGGGCAGGCCATTCGCCGCCAGCACGGCGCCCAGAAAAGCGAACGGCAACGCAAACAGCGTGTGCTCGATCTTGATCATCTCAAGTGTGATTTTCAAACTTCTCAGCATCTTTATTATTTTCCGGTCTGTTTTTCCGGCTGCCTTCCCAGCGCGTTTTCTGCTCATGCGTGACGCCCAGATGATCCATCAGCCGGTGAGAGAAATGCTCGACCAGGTCGTCTATCGTTTGCGGGAAATGGTAGAAACTCGGCATGGCCGGGATGATCCGCACTCCCAAACGCGCCAGTTTCAGCATGTTTTCAAGATGGATGGCATTGAGCGGAGTTTCGCGCGGCACCAGAATGAGCGTCCGATTCTCCTTGAGCATGCAATCGGCTGCGCGGTGAATCAGATCGCGTGTCACTCCGGAAGCGATCATCGCCAGCGAGCTCATGCTGCAGGGCACGACGATCATGGCGTCGCTCAGATAAGAACCGCTGGCGATCGATGCGCCGATATCGCTCGCCGGGTGGAGCACGATCTTGTCGGAATCCCTGCCGATCAGCTCACGAACAGGGCGAGTCCCGGCGCCCGATACGTTGATCCCCAGTTCTTCGCGAACCACCCGGATGCCCGCTTGTGAAACCACCAGATCGATGGCCATGACATCAGGGCATTCATCCAGGTGAGCAAGCAGGCGCTGCGCATAAATTGATCCGCTCGCTCCAGTGATACCGACGGTGATCTTTCTCATTCTTTCTTCCTCGCATGGCACGCCCGAGCGCGCCAGCTTAAACAGTGACTATAGGAGCGGCCGCGAAAGCTTGTCAAGCAATGCGAATCGAGGCTATAAAGCTGATTTATCCCCGTTGCATACTATAATAAGGTAAATTGGCGGCTTGGCATTTCTGTCACGAATGAGTAACGAAGTGACGCAAGCCGGCTCCGGCGATGATTATATCGGGTCAACCTGATGGATAGGACGATAAATGGACCAGGATCGTTTGAAACAACTGCTGAACCAGTACAAAGACGGGGATCTGAGCCTTGAAAATGCGGTCGAGCGATTGCGTCATCTGCCGTACGAGGATCTTCAATTCGCCAACATCGATCATCATCGATCATTGCGACAGGGATTCCCGGAGGTCATATTCGGACAGGGGAAGACCGCCGGGCAGGTCACGCTTATCGCTGAGCGTCTGTTGGCGCACGCTTCGAATCTTCTTGTCACGAGATCCAATCAGGAAACTTTTGAGAGCTTGCAGCGGATCGCCTCGGACGCGGTATTCCACCAGTCCTGCGGAGCGATATCGGTCAAACGCGACGGGGCCGTTCGGGGCCGTGGAAAGATAGCCATCGTCACCGCCGGAACATCCGATATTCCCGTTGCTGAAGAGGCAGCGGTTACGGCCGAAATCATGGGCAATGAAACCGCCCGGTTGTTCGATGTCGGTGTCGCTGGAATCCACCGCGTCCTGAGCCGTCGCGAGATGCTGCAATCGGCAAGGGTCGTGGTTTGCGTGGCGGGTATGGAAGGCGCGCTGCCATCCGTCGTCGGAGGCCTTGTCAGCGTTCCCGTCATCGCCGTACCGACAAGCATCGGATATGGCGCCAGCTTCAACGGCATCGCGGCCCTGCTCGGCATGCTCAATTCATGCTCATCCAATGTGACTGTCGTAAATATCGACAACGGATTCGGAGCCGGTTTCGTTGCCAGCCTGATCAACAGGGATTAGATGGCGCTGCCACCATCCGTCGCAGGCTTTTTCTGATCAATTTGTGTGACAACCCCTGCCACAGATTGAGGAATTGCCGTGTCAGCAAGCTGTGTCGCTGCCGGTAATCCAGGACCAGTTTTTCAAGTGTTGCGATGTCGGCGCTCTCAGGGTTTCGCTTTCTTAATCGCTTCAGATCCTCCTCGATCATTTTGCTGAAAACGATGCAGTCCTGAATCTCCCCCAATAGTTCCTGCACCCGCTTGAGCAGGTCGATGATCATTTCGAGTTGATCGGGGTATAAATGGCGCAGGCTATCGGCAGTATAGCGCAATCGCTTTCCCGAAATCCGCAGAGCGTGTAATTGTTCCGGTGTGGGATCGGACAAACCTGGCTGAATGTGGGAATAGTACTCCTTCAGACGAGTTCGGAGGATTCTTTCGGCCGCGGCCGTCATCGGAGAGTCAGTTGTTAATCTCTTGATCTTAAACGGTTTCGCCATTTGATTCCTGTTTGTCGTGCGATTCTTCGCAGCCGATGAATTCCATCTTCATCGCCGCAAACTCAGGGCCTCGAATAAAGCTGACCAAAGTTGTCATACTACGTCGTCGACGCGCACGTACGCGCTTGATCAAACCACTCACTGCGTGGTTATCATCTATCGTGATTTTGCGGTTTTTAGACCTTAATGAAGTTATCAGGATATCTAAATCCCGAACACGCCCGAGCGATTCGGCCAGCTTTTTCAAGGACAGTTCCAGCCGGGCCTTATCTGCCTTCGACATGCAGGCTGAGAAATTGCTCAACGCAACCCTCATCCGGCGAATTCCAACGCGCATATTGTGAATCGCTTCGACATCACCTCGCAGGACACCTTCTTCATGCTGGATTATCGCCTCATGAAGTTCTCTGATAATTTTTCCGGCAAACTCCCCGACGGTCTGGACCGTCATGCAAGGCTCGCTACCGGATTCCATAATATTCTTCTCCCCGATGGTTGATTCAATCTGTTTGATTTCTGCTAACTATTCTATCTGTTCATCTTATATTATCCGAGCCTTTTGAAGTGCGGCTTGTCGAATTTTTTTGAAAAAAATTCGACGATTATGTGGAAGAATCTACCTATTGTGTATTCTCTTTTAGTGCCAGCAAGATCTGCTGGTGTTAAGTTCAGAAGTAGCGGTCCGATGCCGGTTTTTTTTAACCCCCGCTACAATGTCTTGACTAGCTCTTTGGCGTAGAGGAGGGCGATTGTACCCAGTGAGCAATCGCCCTCTTCCATTACATTACAAAAATAATGTCCTCACCCCATCTGAACCTAAGTCCAGGTTAGGTTTCAATATATCTGAAACTGGAATTCTTGAAGAGACAGGCGTATACTCCCTTGTCGGGCCACCCCCCAAACAGCCTAGTGGGGAGGTCTCGAACGCATGTCATCAGATTTCGTGGATTGGATCGCCTTCAATATGATCCGGGGGATCGGTCCTAAAACAGCCAATCAATTAATCGACACATTTGGTTCACCTGCTGAGGTTTTCGCAGCGTCGCGACAGGCGTTGGAGAAAGCCGGATTGAAGACCGAAACGATACTTGAATTGCGGGATTCAGTGATTCTCGATCAGGCGCAGGCTGAGATCGAACGGTTAGAAGTGATCGGAGCGCGTGTCATAACGCAGGACGATGCTGATTACCCGGGCCTGTTGCGCGAAATACACGACCCTCCGATCGTGCTCTATGTCTGGGGAGACCTCGAATCGCTCGACAGGCCCTGTCTGTCTGTCGTCGGTTCCCGGCGATGCACAACATACGGCATCAACGCCGCGCAAAGCCTGGCCCGCGACCTGGCAGCTCATGGATTGACGATCATTTCAGGACTGGCCCGCGGAATCGACGCCGCCGCACATCGAGGCGCTCTCGAAGCCGGGGGCCGAACCGTTGCGGTCGTCGGAACCGGCCTCGAGACGACTTATCCGAAAGAGCACGCGAAACTCCAGGAGGAGATCATCTCAGCCGGAGCGGTGATTTCAGAGTTTCCACTTGGAACGCCCCCATTGCCCCAGAATTTCCCATATCGTAATCGCATTCTAAGCGGTCTCTCTCTCGGTGTGCTGATCGTCGAGGCTGCCGAACACAGCGGGTCGCTCATTACGGCCCGGCTTGCCACGGAACAGGGCAGGGAAGTCTTCGCCGTGCCGGGAAATATCACCTCCCAGACATCCTTCGGCACCAATTATCTCATCAAAGACGGCGCCAAGCTGGTTCAACACTGGCTGGATGTCGTCGAAGAACTGCCGGCGGAGACTCGCGACCTCGTATTCGGTGTGGAACGCCCCCTGCAGCAAAACGACTCCGCGACGGTTTGCCATCCCCTGCTCGATGCCATCGAGTTCTCAGCCGATGAGAGCGCCGTGCTCGATCTGCTGGCTGCGGATGTCCCTTCGCACATCGACCAGTTGATGATGTCAAGTGACCTCAATCTGCCCCGTCTGATGAGGGCGTTGCTTGACCTCGAAATGAAAGATAGAATCAAACAGTTGCCCGGAAAAAGTTTTATTAAAAGGTTATAAATGAGTAGAAAGTAGAAAGTAGAAAAATGGCCTCCCCCGATCCATCGGATGCTTTCAGCCTGACATGAGTAATTTCAAGATTGAATGATTTAAATCCATCCCACAATACTTTCTACTTTTTACTTTCTACTTGTTGTTTCCCACATGATTTTAGAATGGCTTAAAGATTGGTTGCTGGAAATATCTCGACAGGTAGTCGGCATGTCGGTTTTTTACGCCATGCCGATGATGGTTATTGTCGGGGCGCTTGATTCATCGTTGCTCTCCCTGCCCGAGGTAAACGATTACATCACTATCGCTCGCGTTGCGAATAATCCGAATGAGGTTTATTATTTCCCCTTTTTCCCGGCAATCGGGTCATTGATCGGGTGTCTGTTGTTGTATCGGATAGCGCGTCGCGGAGAGCAGTTCGTCACCAGACGGTTCCATCCGGCGCACCTGCACCGCGTTCAGGAACTTTATCGCAAATGGGGTGTCTTTGCGCTGGTCATCCCGGCTCTGCTGCCGCCGCCGATGCCGTTCAAGATCTTCGTCGCAACTGCCGGTGTGATGAATTATCCGATTGGGCGGTTCGCGCTGGTGATCCTGATCGCGCGCATGGTCCGCTACTATTTCTGGGGGATATTGGCTTACTTCTTTCAGAACCGTGTGCGCATGGTTTTATTTTGGATGGAGACGCATATTCTGGAAATAGTGGCTGTCATGCTGGGAGCAATAGTTCTGTTTTTCATCATCCGCTGGCTGGTAATCAGGATGAGAGGCACGTCGGCAAAGCATAATGCTCAGGTAAGTTTAGCGGACTAAGTCGAACTGTCGCGGGTTTAATCAACATACATGAAATCTTTCATTTTTAGTGTCGGCGGCGCGCTCAAATCTCTGCAGGCGATGCTGGTGGGATTTGGCGCGCTTGGCATATTTGCCATTGCTTTACTGGATGCGGGGATGATTCCGCTGCCCGGCGGGCCCGATGTTGTACTCATGACGCTGTCGCATCTGAACAACTCGATGATGCCGGTCTATGTGCTGGCCGCAACGCTCGGGTCAACGCTGGGATGCCTTTTTCCATACTACATCGGAGTCAAGACCGGCGAGGCAGCTCTGCGCAGGTTCAGTCCGGAGAAGCGGGCACGGGTCTCGGCATTGATCGATCGATACGATCTGTGGGCGATGCTGGTCGGGGCGGTGCTGCCGCCGCCGTTTCCGTTCAAGATCTTCCTGATCACGGCCGGCGTCTTCAGAATGAATGTCTGGAGGTTTCTGTTTGCGCTTCTCATCGGTCGAATCATGAGGTACGGCCTTGAAGGATGGATGGCTGTCCGCTATGGCGAACAGGCGATGACGATGTTCAAGCAGCACTATCCAAAGATCGGCCTGGCGATTGCCGGTGTCATCATCCTGATCGTTCTCATCAACACTCTCTGCACGCGCCGGAATAAGTCCGATGACCTGAATGACGGTGAATTGAGAATCGCCGAGTGATCAGAGTAGTTTCCAGTAGGGAAGTTTCCAGTAGGAGAAGTTTCCAGTTTCGAGTAGGGAAGTTTCCAGTATTCTGGACTGATCAAGTTAATTCCACTGGCAATGTTTTTATTGTGACTGACAGCAAACGCTAAAGATGCAACTGGAAACTTCCCCACTGGAAACTTCCCCACTCGAAACTTCCCCCACTGGAAACTGGAAACTTCTCCTACTGGAAACTTCTCCCCTGGAAACTATTCAGGCCAACCTTTCGCGCACCATTTCGCCGACCGTTCGGCCGATCGACAGGCATGAGGTCAGACCGGGCGATTCGATCCCGATCAGGTGAATCACCTGGTGCGAGTTTGGGTCAGCCTTGATGACGAAATCAGCGAATGAATGATCGTCTTCGGGCAGCAGCCGCGCTCTGATTCCCGAATAGCTCTGCTTCAAATCCTCCAGCCGAAGGCCCCGAACCATCTTTGATGCCTCTTCGAAAAACTCCGGCAACGGGGTTCGGTCAGATTCGTAATCCTCCTTGCCGGCAACATATCTGGCATTCGGCCCGAGCAGGACCGATCCGGCCAGGTTGAGCGTGAAATGAACGCCGAGGCCATGTCCGGAGGGCAAGGGCAGCGGATAGATCAGGCGATTTACTATCCGACACATCGACGGAGACAGTTCGGCATATTCGCCCCGACATGGATAGATAGTGTGCCTGTCAAAGCCGAACATACGTGCAACTTCATCGGCATAGAGTCCAGCCGCGTTGATGACAATCCGGGCTGCGACCTCTTCGCGAGGTGTGCGCAGGATGACCAGGCCATCTCTGAATTCGACGCCGATGACTGGTGTCCCGGTGAGCAACCATGCCCCGTTTTCCCGGGCCTGTCTGGCAAGGGTCTTGAGCAGTACTTCGGGCTCGACTATCCCGGTATTCGGTGAATGGATAGCGACTGCGGAGACGACATTGGGCTCGAGGCGCTGGATGATATCACGCCCGACGATCTCGAGCCCCTCGACGCCGTTCGTAATGCCTTTGTCTTTGAGCGCTTCGAGCCGGGGCAGTTGATCCTCTGATTCAGCCGTGATCAGTTTGCCGATGCGGTTGAATGGAACGCTGTGTTCGGAGCAGAACTGGTAGAGCATGTTTGCTCCGCGGACGCAGTGGAATGCTTTGAGAGATCCTGGCTGGTAGTAGATGCCGGCGTGAATGACGCCGCTGTTGCGGCTCGATGCACCGAGCCCGAGGCGCGGATGCTTTTCGAGCAGAAAGACGTCTTCGGTATGGCGCGATACTTGAGCAGCGATCGCAGTTCCCACCACCCCTCCGCCGATGATGACTACGTTAGCGATGTCGGCCATATCGATCAGGAATGCGGAAGACTGATTCTTTCGACGCGTTCGGCTCGACCGGAAAGCTCGTCGATGTCGATGAGCAGGCCGTTGAGCCTGATGGCGCCGTTGCTCGGCTCGAATTTCGGAGCGATGCCGCGCAGAAAACGTTCGATGACGATCTCGGTCTGCATGCCGATGACACCGTCGTGCGGGCCTGTCATGCCGAGGTCGGTCAGATATGCGGTTCCTCCCGGGAGGATCTGCTCATCGGCCGTCTGGACGTGTGTGTGCGTCCCGACCACGGCGCTGACCCTGCCGTCAAGGTAACGGCCCATCCCCATTTTTTCTGATGTTGTTTCGGCGTGCATGTCGACGAGGATGATCTTTGTCGTACCGTCGAGGCCGGTCAGCTGGGTGTCCGCGGCGCGAAACGGGTCGTCGCTCGGAGGCATAAAGACCCTGCCCTGCAGATTGATTACAGCCGCATTGACTCCCTTGATCTTTCCCGTCCACCGGCCGCGACCGGGAACTCCGGGAGCGTAATTGGCCGGGCGGAGCAGCCGTGGCTCTCCCTCGATGTAATCGAGGATCTCTTTCTTATCAAAGATGTGATTGCCGCTGGTCATGACATCCACCCCGGCGGCGAAAAGATCCTCGGCGATCCGTGGAGTGATTGAAAATCCGGCAGCCGCATTCTCAACATTTGAGATGACGAAATCTATTTCTCTTTCGGATCGCAGGTCCTGCAGTCGTTCTTCCAAAACCCGACGACCGGCGCGCGCCATCGTATCGCCGGTCATCAAAACTCGTATCATTATTTTGTAATTGCCTTTCTATGCCGGATGGTGAAAGGGACGAAACCGGGAGCGAAAAAAGAAGAGTGGGTACATCCGCGCGGCCGTGACGGGGCTTCATTTGAACCTGTCTTGACAGGTGGGTGACCTGAGCCCTGCGGCTATCGTGCATCGTACGGTGACGAGCAGCTTGCCGACAGGATTATGTGCATTGGTCTCCCTTTCAAATGAATTGGCTCAAATTGAATTGCCGCCGTTCACTAACCTGGCAGATGTCCCACAACGCCTTGCATACTAGCTCACGCCACTCAAACCGGTCAATACCCTATTTTTCAGCATTCGGACGCTGATTCTGAAGGTGTGGGGTCGCCTTGACCATGCACCTTCCGTTGGTTATCTTATTTCTTTTTATCATTGCATGAGAATGCCGACATAATGGATTGCCGCGCGCGTTAGCCGGCAACGAGGCTTTAAGGAGAAAATCGATTCATGGGGATACAAGCAACACAGATACGCAAAGGGATGGTCGTTTTGCACAACGGGCAGCCTCACAGGGTGGTGGAATTTCATCACCACACGCCGGGCAACCTGCGAGCCATGGTGCAAACAAAGATGCGAAATCTCAGATCGGGGACGACGACTGAGCATCGTTTCCGGTCGACAGATGATGTCGAGCGTGTCATCCTCGATGATCACGAGATGACCTATCTCTACAACGACGGCAACACCTATTATTTCATGAACACCGAGACGTATGAGCAGATCGAGCTGAGTGCAGATGATCTGGGAGACGCGACTGGTTACCTGTTGCCTGAAACCATCATCAACGTTCAGTTCTATGAAGGGGCGCCGATCGGCATCGATATCCCGCCGACAGTCGATCTGGTGGTGGTCGAGACCGAACCCGAAGTCAAGGGTGCAACGGTAAGCAACGTTGGAAAACCTGCAAAGCTGGAAACGGGGATCACGATTCAGGTTCCCGCCTTTATCAAGCAGGGCGACAAGATCCGCGTCGATACGAACGAAGGCCGCTACATGGAGCGCGCCAAGTGACCGAAATATGCAGTTCGTCTACAGCCTGCTTCTCTCGCTGACAACCATCGCGCTGATGCCCTGGTTCGCCTCGCAGGCGATCTTCAAACGAAAATATCTGAATAATCTGAAAGAGCGGCTGGGGGGATTGCCTTCCACGCTCAATGCCGGGGCACGGCCGGTGATCTGGTTGCATGCCGTCTCGGTCGGAGAGGCTCTGACGTCGAAGACTTTGCTGGATGCGATAAAGCAGCGATTTCCGGGGCACAGGCTGATCGTCTCGACGACTACGGCGACGGGACAGGCCGTTGCGCGATCTCAATTGAGTGCGGCTGATGGGGTTTGCTATTTCCCGTTCGACTGGAAGTTCTCTGTTCGCCGGGCGCTGCGACTCATTCGCCCGCAGGCGGTCGTCCTCATGGAATCCGAGCTGTGGTTCAATTTCCTGACTGAATGCCGGGCGATGAAAATTCCTGTGCTGGTCGCGAACGGCAGGATATCCGATCGATCATTTCCGAGGTCGATGAAGTTCAGGTTCTTCATCCGGCGTCTTTATCAACTGGTCGATCGATTCGCCATGCAGAGCAGGACTGACGCCGATCGGGCGCTCTCGCTCGGGGCCGACCCCGCGTCTGTGCAGGTCACCGGCAATCTGAAATATGATCTCGGAGGCATGGGTGGAGGAGCCTTGCAGCAGGAGAAGGCCGAGCGCCTCGATGCGATCTTTTCGCTTTCTGCATCGCGGATGATCGTGGCCGGAAGCACGACGGAAGGCGAAGAGGAGATGGTGATCGAAGCCTGGGATCGCTGTCGTGCCCGGCAGAAAGCGGAAAAAGTCAGGCTGCTCATTGCGCCGCGGCATCCCGATCGCTTCGAAGCGGTAGCACGGTTGCTCGAATCGCGGGGCACAGGGTTCGTTCGACGGTCGGAGGTTTCAGAAACATCGACTGAAGCAGCCGGAGAGGCCGATGTCGTGCTGCTCGATTCAATCGGGGAACTGGCTGCCGTTTACCGTTTCGCGTCACTGGTCTTCGTCGGCGGCAGCCTTGTTCCGAAAGGCGGCCACAACATTCTGGAGCCTGCCCTGTATTCAAAACCCGTCATTGTAGGGCCGCATATGCAGAACTTTCGCGAGATCACATTGGAATTTCTCAAGCGCGATGCATTGATTCAGTTGCCGCCTGGTGAGACCGGAGCGCTGATCGAACATCTGGGATCGGCCATGGGCAAAATTCTGGATGATGATCAACTGGCGGCCCGGCTCGGATCAAATGCCCGGGCAGCTGTCGACGCCAATCGCGGCGCCACTTCAGCGACGGTCGATCTGATCGCCGAGCTGATCGGTGCGGGATAGGATCATGGTCGAATCCCCATTGCTTCGAAGGCTGATCTATCTGCCCGCGCAACTCTATCGCCTGGCGGTCGAAACGCGTCTCTTCCTTTATCGCAGAAAGATACTCAAATCATACCGACTGAATGCTCCCGTCATCAGCGTCGGAAATCTGACTGTCGGGGGGACAGGCAAGACCCCCTGCGTGGCCTTCATCGCCGGCCTTTTGCGGGATGAGGGCCTGAGCGTGGCTATCCTGAGCCGCGGATACAAGCGTAAAAGTTCGGGAATTGTCGAGGTGTCGAATGAGGACCGGATACTCACTGGCCCGGTTGAAGCAGGGGATGAGCCGTTTCTGCTGGCGCAATCGTGCCCTGGCGTCCGCGTCATCGTCGACAGCGATCGATACGCCGCCGGTCGCTGGATCGAACAGCGCGCCGCCATCGATCTTTTCATCCTCGACGACGGGTTCCAGCACGCGAGACTGGCCAGGGACCTCAACCTGTTGCTGGTCGACGCGACCGAGCCTCTTGAAGACGCACGCATGGTTCCACTCGGACGCCTCAGGGAGCCGCTTGCCGGGATGGACCGGGCCGATGCTCTCATCGTCACTCGCAGTGACAGGCCATTCGACAGGGCTTCTCTCGAAGCCGTGATTGCAGCCTGCGTCCGGCCCGGAACACCCATCTTCCACGCCCGGCACGAGATATCCGGGTTCATCAGGCTCGGCGCCGATTCGTCGAAACTTCTCTCAGTGTTCTCGATTGCCGGCCCTGTGGCTGCGCTCTCAGGAATCGCCAGACCAGATAACTTCATCACCGATCTCGCTGCGCTGGGAATGCAGATCGTTCTGCGACGCGATTATCCGGACCATCATCGATACACTTCAGCCGAGGTTCGTGATTTCGTTGAAGCGGCTCGAAAATCCGGGGCGATGACGGTCGTGACTACCGAAAAGGACGCGGCCAATCTGCCCGCTGAGGCGCTCGCCGATCTTTCGCTTCCTGTCTATGCCGCACGAATTGCTTTTCGATGTGATGAAGAACCCGCTCTTTCCGCGTTGCTGCTCAAATCAGTAACTGATGTTACGCAGAGACAATGATCGGAAATTGCTTGACTTGTTCTGAACCCGCGAAGCCCCGGGCTGTATTCTCTCGCCTGCGTCGCAGGCTCAGGAAGTCTCGGAGAAGAACCCGAGTATTGGCGAGTTCGTGCGTGGTATAATTCACTCGTCCGTCCAAACGCATCGCCCAATCAACGGAGCTGGTCGTGCAAAAATTTATCGATGATTTTCTCAAACACCTGCGATATGAGCGAAACGCCTCAGAACATACGCTGCGCAATTATGCCAGCGATCTGATGCAGTTTTACGACCATGTTGCGCCGCCCGGCGAAAATGGGAACCGGCGTAATGTGGATATCCATTCGATAGACAATCTGACGATTCGCGAATATATGTCGGCGCTCTATGAGAAGAAAAAGAAGAAGAGCTCGATTCACCGAAAGATCGCCGCTTTGCGAACATTTTTCAGGTTCCTCTGCCGTGAGGGGATACTCGAAGTCAATCCCGCCAAACTGGTGGCCAGTCCGCGCATCGAGCGCAAGCTGCCCAATCACCTGACGATCGAGCAGATGGTGCAGTTCATCGAGACACCCGAGACCGAATCGGTGCTCGGCAAGCGTGACCGGGCCATCATGGAGTTGCTCTATGCCAGCGGAATCCGCGTCTCCGAGCTGGTCGGGCTCAACATGACCGACATCGACTTTACAAATATGACCGTGCGGGTCAAAGGCAAGGGGCGGAAAGTCAGGATAGTCCCGTTCGGAGAGCATGCCAGAAAAGCGATTCAAAGCTATCTTTCAGTTCGTGGTGAATTGTTGATCGAGGCCGATCAGGAGAAGGTCGATCCGATGGCGGTCTTTTTGAACTATCAGGGGACGCGGATCACAACACGGTCGGTCGGAAGGATGGTAGACAAGTATGTCAAGATCTGCTCAGAGGTTCACCACATCAGCCCGCACTCGCTGCGCCATTCATTTGCCACTCATCTGCTCGATGCGGGCGCTGATCTGCGCACGATACAGGAGCTTCTGGGTCATGCCCGCCTGTCAACGACCCAGCAGTACACCCACGTCTCGCTCGATAAACTAATGGAGGTCTACGACAAGTCCCATCCGAAGGCATGAATCGGATCAGTCCCAGGTGCGGCCAGCAGCGCCGCCCCGATGACGGCGGCTTCCGCTCCCATTTCAGCCTCGACGATGCGGCAATCCTCATATGCCTGAGCGAAAGCAAGCTGGCGCACGCCTTCGGCAATGGCCGGGACTAGAAATGGACGTCCGGCCGGGGCTCCGCCGACCGCGATCATCTCAAGATCGAGCAGGCTGATTACGCCCGCCAAAGCCATGGAGATGAAAGTGCCGGTCCGTTGCATCATCATCTTTGCAAGATCGTCGCCGAGGTGCGCGGCGGAAATGATGTCGTCATAGCTGAAACCTCCCATTGCACCGAGCCTGGAAAGTGAGGATGTATTGTCGCGTTTCAGACGGTCGCGGGTTCTCCGGACAATATTATCGGCGGAAACCATAGATTCCAGTGTCACGTTTTCCCCGATTCGTTCAGGGTCGATCAGCATCTGTCCGATCGCTCCGGCGAGCCCGGATTTACCACGCTGGAGTTTCCCTCCCAGCACGAGCCCGGCACCGACGTTGGCCCCGATATGCAGGTAGAGCCAGTTCGAGACTCCGTGGGCCATTCCCGACCGCATCTCGGCATATGCGGCCGCGTTGGCGTTCGTGTCGAACCTGAGCGGCAACCGGAATGCGGATTCGATTTCGCTGTAAATGTCCAGACCGCCCAGATCGGCTGATTTGGGCAGCAAGTGGACCTGGCGAGTATGCTGATTGACCATGCCGGGAAACGCGACCCCGATCGAAGTCACGGGTGAGCTCGCGCCATGCTCATCAATCATCTGCCTGATCGTCGAAATGATGAAATCGGCCAGCCGGCGCGGATCGGGCTCGTTGCTTTCCGGGTACAGTTCACGCCGAAATGTCAGCAGCTTTCCACCGGATGAGACGGCCCCCAGTCGAATGTGGTGACGACTCAGGTCTACGCCCAAAAGTACCGGCCCCGTCTGTACCGGGTCGTTTGAGGATTCGTTAGGAGAGTACTTCAATGACATAGCTGTTTTACCCGGCGCGAATATAGCAATGCGCCAGTGGGCTGTCAATTTATTAGTTTTCCGCGCATGATTGGTCTCTCAAGCGCACATTAGTGAGCTTGCACTGAACAGGTGCATCAAGTATCTTACACCGCAAATAGTGGTGCCCCTATGCTTGTGCTTTTGCAAATGCTTGTACTTAGCTGGATGAGTGTTGAATCGATCAACAGATTGGATGGAATTACCTGTCCCGGCGGACAATTGTCACTGTATCCTTGATCAATGCTAATCGAAGATCTGATCAGAGAATATGGTTTGTGGGCGGTTTTCTTCGGCGTCATGCTGGAAGGCGACCTGACCCTGCTGTTTGCCGGAGTCCTGGCCCATTACGGACTATTCAGCTTCAGCGAGGCACTGCTCACCGGAACGATCGGCGGATTTGTCGGCGATTCCATCAGCTATTTGATCGGCTATACCGGAAAAAAACGGATCAAGGACAGCAATTTCTATCAAACTGCTCAGCCCAGACTCGAACGACTTTGCGCCCGCTTCGGAATCTATTCGATCTTTCTCGTCAAATATATATACGGGTTACGCACAGCCAGCGCTGTCTTCTGGGGATTTGCGCATATGCGTTTTCGTCGTTTCGGCCCGCTCACTGTGGCCAGTTGCGCCCTCTGGTCGCTGGTTCTTGTCGGCGCGGGCAATTTCTTCAGCGGAGCGATCGGCGTTATCATAGGCGAAGTCCAGCGCATCGGATACCTCCTTTTGCTCGCCCTTATCATCGCCAGCTTCGTCGCGCTCATGCTCTATTTGACCGAGCGTTATGTGATCGCCCGTCGAGTTCCCGAAATGGAACCGCCGCTGCTCCATGACACGCTCCATCACCCCTTCCAGGAAAAACACGATCGGATCGAAAAGCCTGATCATGTCGAGGTCGACTGCTCCAAGGTCTATGTCGAACCCGAACGCAAAAGGGCCGGCGAACGCTGACCCGGCCCATCCCAAACGACTATTCTCTCCTTCTCACCTGAACATCCCATTTGAGCCCGTTAATTCCGGGCACAGCGTTTGCACTTGATTTGAAATTGAAGTGATCAAGCAAGATTCTCAGGATGCTCTGTGACCGTCACGGCGCGAGGTTGTAGCTGGATCTTTAGATCAATATGAAACGTTGCAGCCTGTTTCCTGCTGATTTTGCTCAGATTTTTTAATTGACAGGCGTTTCGACCGGTAGTTGCAGGCTAAAGATTGCTTGTGGATATTTTCGCATTTCATGGGGAAATATCCCAATGTAACCGACTAATAAATACTAATTGGACGCGGGCAATGAAAAACGACAGATTTGACAGAAGAGATTTTTTGAAGACGGCGACGGCAGGTTTTGCGTTACTGTTGACCGAAGAAGAGCTTCGGGCGGCAGGTGCAATCCAGGACGATCCGATTCCCGGGCCTCCGCTTAAGATTGGCGTGATTGGAGCCGGATTATGGGGGCGCGATATTCTGACGACCTTATCGCGACAGCCGGCCGCGCAGGTGACGGCGATCAGCGATATTTACGAACCATATTTAAAGAAAGGGCTGGAAGTTGCTCCGAAAGCCTCGGGACAGGCGGATTACCGTCGTCTGATCGAGTCGCCTGAAGTCGAGGCCGTAGTCGTGGCGACGCCAACTCATCAGCACAAGGAGATCGTCCTGGCGGCCCTGCAGGCGGGCAAGCACGTCTATTGCGAAGCTCCGCTGGCGAATACGGTTGAAGATGCCCGGGCCATTGCACAGGCAGCCCTGCAAGTCCCAAAACAGGTCTTTCAGGCCGGTTTGCAGGGACGTTCGAATCCTCTCTATCGGCACGTGCTTCAATTCGTCAAGACCGGAGTACTGGGCAATGCCGCCTATGTCACGGCTCAATGGAACAAGAAGCAGAGCTGGCGGCGTGTTGCGCCGACGCCGGAGCGTGAAAAAGAGATGAACTGGCGGCTCAGTCACAAGACGGCGGCCGGGCTCATCGGCGAAATCGGCCTGCATCAACTGGACCTGATCAACTGGTACCTCGGCGGTCTGCCGGCAGCTGTTCAGGGATTCGGCAGCATCACCAACTGGAACGACGGTCGCGAAGCGCCTGATACGATTCAGACCATCTTTGAATATCCCGCCGGAGTTCGCGCCGTTTACACCTCGACGCTGACCAGTTCCTTCAGCGATTCCTTCACCACATTCCAGGGCAGCAACAGCAGTCTGATCATGCGCGAGAAGCGCTCCTGGATGGTCAAGGAGGCCGATTCGGCGCTCCTCGGCTGGGAGGTATACGCCCGCAAGGAAACGGTCCATAACGAAACCGGCATCGCCATGGTCGCCGATGCCACCAAACTGATAGAAGAAGGAAAAGAACCCGGCAAGGAAGGACCGGTCGAACCGGCGAAAGACTCGCTCAATATGGCGTTCGAGTACTTCATTCGCAGCATTCGCGCGGGTGACAAACCGGTTTGCGATCCGAAGGTCGGCTATCAGGCTACGGTAATCGGGATCAAGGCCAATGAAGCGATCTTATCAGGCGCCCGTGTCGTTCTCGACTCGGCGCTCTTCGAGCTGAAACAATCATAAGGAGACGAAATCATGAATTCAGGCGAAAAGAAAAGCGATATATCACGACGAGATTTCATTAAAACAACCGGAGTCACTACTGCCGGTCTTGCTGCCGGATCGCTTGTTACTGCCGGGGCCCCTGCGGTGTTTGCTGATGCCAAAGCTTACAGTCGCATTCTCGGCGCCAATGACCGCCTCAGCTATGGGTTTATTGGTGTCGGCGGTATGGGCTTCAAGCATCTGACAATCATCAATGATTTCGCTCCGACGGAGAATCTGGAGATTCTTGGCGTATGCGATGTCTTCGACAAGTTCCGCCTGCGTGCGCAGGAGAAAGCCGCACTTCCGGATGAGAAGTCTCATCTGGATTACCGGAGAGTGCTCGACAACAAGGACATCGATGTTGCCGTGATCGCCACGCCGGATCACTGGCACAGCCGCATTGCCATCGATGCCATGAAAGCGGGCAAACACATCTATGTCGAAAAACCGATGACCCGCACTATGGACGAGGCCTTCAAGGTCTATGAAACAGCGAAGCAGACCAATCGCTGGGTGCAGGTCGGGTCGCATGGGTGCAGCGATCCGAAATGGCACAAAGCGCGTGAAATCGTCAGCGAGGGAAGGCTCGGTCGCATGCTCTGGGCTCAGGGCAGCTATTGCCGCAACAACAAGAAGGGTGAATGGAATTATGCCCTCGATCCTGACGCCACCGAACAGACCGTCAATTGGAAGATGTGGCAGGGCAATGCCTCGAAGGTCGCCTGGAGTCCCGAGCGTTTCTTCCGGTGGCGCAAATACTGGGATTATGCCAACGGCATCATCGGTGACCTTTGGCCGCACCGCCTGCATCCGCTTATGCTGGCAATGAACCTGAACGAATATCCGAAGAGTGTCGCTTGCATGGGCGGGATTCTCTGCGACACCGACAAGGGACGCGGAGAACCGCGCGAGGTCGCCGACACGACTCTGCTGACGGTCGAATTCCCGAGCGGTCCGATGATCTTCCTGGCGGGCGCCACGGTCAATGAGCGCGGAATCGAGGATATCATCCGCGGCCAGAAGGCAGATCTGCTCTTCGGCGGCGGCAAAGTGCAGGTTCTGCCCGAACGCCCATTCGTCGAAGAGGTCGAACCGAAGGATGAAACGCCGCCGGATTCTGGCGAAACTCACGCGAAACATCAGAAGAACTTTATCGACAGTCTGCGCGCCAACAAGGCGCCGAATTGCGATATCGAACTGGCGATCCGCGTCCAGGCTGTTGTCTCGATGGCCGAAGAGTCATATCGCCGCGGCAAGATGGTTCACTTTGATTCAATCAGGCAGCGAATGGCCTGAATTCTGTCTCCATTTTTTCTGATTGAACCGGAAAAAGGGCAGCGGACTTGTCCGCGTGCCCTTTTTCCGTCATAAGGATCGAGTTGGAAGCCCGTGATGACGGAATGAAAGGAATCAAAACTGATGGCTCATGTTCCGGCGGTGGCGCTCTCGCTGAAGGCCATGGCAACGCGATTCGAGCTGTTGCTCTATGGCGACGATCCGACAAGGCTCCGTGCCGCCGGTGAGGAGGCGCTCGGCGAGATCGAACGCCTGGAATCGCAGCTCAGCTTTTATCGCTCTGACAGCGAAGTCCGTTGGATCAATCAGCGTGCAGCTTTTCAACCCGTCCGCATCGATCCGAGATTGTTTCGATTATTGGAGAAGTGCGCTGAGCTGACGACCGCCACCGATGGAGCATTCGACATCACCGTCGGCCCGCTCATGCGCGCCTGGAAATTCGTCGGGGAAGGCGGCGCGATGCCATCCCGGGAGGATCTCGAGGCCGCACGCGAGCGGTCCGGTATGCACCTGATTTCATTCGATGAAGATACCTTCTCGATCAGCTTTGCTCGTCCCGGGGTTGAGATCGATCTGGGCGGTTACGGCAAGGGGTACGCGATCGAACGGGCAGTTGAGCTGCTGCGCGAGAATGGAGTCAAATCAGCTTTACTGCACGGCGGGACAAGTTCGGTTTATGGCATTGGCACGCCTGCAAAAGGAAAATCCTGGAAGGTCGCGCTCAGCCGGCCTTTTCCCGCTGATCCCGACCCGCCGGTGGCCACGCTCGACGATCGCGCCCTCTCGGTCTCCGCCGTTCATGGCAAGTCTTTCGATGCCGGTGGAAGACAATACGGTCACGTCATCGATCCGCGTACAGGCCGTCCTGTCAGCCGTGCACTCGCCGCAGCTGTCGCCGGCCAGTCACCCTCTGTCTGCGAAGCGCTCTCAAAGGCCCTTCTCGTCCATGGCCCGGCCTGGCTTATTGCTCTTGAAGAGCGATTTCCGGGCTATCAGGCATCCGTCGCTTTTCTGAATGACGTCGATGTGATCGAACAATCTGGGAATTTTTAATAGAAGATAATGATGGCGGAGGCGTGTGGGAATCGAACCCGACCGACGCACGCTATCGCGTACGCCCTACGGTTTTGAAGACCGCGCCAGTCACCAGACCAGATTCGCCTCCTGGAGATAAGTAGAAAGTAGAAAGTATAAAGTAAAAAGTCAAATTTAAAGGATGCTGTTGTCAAACCGGTCTTGAGTAATATTGTGCGATTGATCCCTGATTTGCTGCTCTCTAACCAGCCAAAGCAACTCCTCATCACTGCATGGCATGGCGCGATAGGAGGGGAGAACCCCAGCCAGGCTCGGCTCAGTCACGATTCGGTCGGCCGGCACGAATACCGGGACACCGCCCATACCCGGGGCGCTTCTGATCTCATGCAGCATCTGCTCGATCAGCTCCGGCCCTGAATCCAAAATCACTATGTCCTGCCTTGATCGACAAAACCTCTTCAACTCTTCCTGCGTCGAAGCTCTGCTGATTTTCAATCCCCTGTCGCCGATGGCGGCGCTGAAATACTCCATCCTCTCCTGCATGTCCGAGACCAGCAATAGATTGCAGATTTGAGACTGGACCTTGAATTTTTGCGGATAACGACTTTGACTCGGTGATAACATATTTCGGCTCCTTGATACTTCATGACAACATTTCCTGACGGATGGCGATCAAATTCGCATATACAAAATCCCTCAGGGCCTCTCTGTTATTCCCACCGTTTTTAGTTGATTGGGGCGGCTGAAAACAGTACAAAGTACAAAGTAGAAAGTAGAAAGATCTGAATTCAGAGATCAAAGCTGCTTTCCAATGAGCGAATATTTACTTTCTACTTTCTACTTTTTACTTTCTACTCACTATACGATGAACCAACAAAAAACCATACAAGATTTAATGGAATTAATGTCCCGTCTGCGCGCAAATGATGGCTGTCCGTGGGATCGCGAGCAGACCTATACGACGCTGGGTCCGATGTTGATCGAGGAGGCGTACGAAGTCATCGAAGCCGCCGAGGCCGGAGACTGGCCGGAATTGCGTGACGAGCTGGGCGATCTGCTTTTTCAGATCGTCTTTTACGGGCAGATAGCATCCGAGCAGGGTCATTTCGATCTGAGGCAGTCGATCGCGCGAGTGCACGAGAAGATGGTTCGACGGCATCCTCATGTTTTTGGCGAGGAGAAGGTCGAGGGGACAGCGGATGTGCTGGCGAACTGGGAAGCGATCAAGGCCGCCGAGCGGCAGGCTTCAGGAAGTATCGAAAAGACGGAGCAATCGCTGCTTGATGGTACCTCAGCCAGGCTGCCGGCTCTGCTCGAAGCATTTCAACTGACGACCAAGGCCGCACGTGTCGGATTCGACTGGAAAGAAGGTGAGGATATCTTCACCAAGCTCGCTGAAGAGATCGACGAGTTGCGTGTTGAAGTTGCCAGAGAAGACCGTGACCACGAAGCCCTGGCCGGTGAGATCGGCGATCTGCTCTTCGTCGTGACCAATATCGCGCGCTGGTATGGCGTCGAGCCCGAGACCGCGCTCAAAGCGACCAATCGCAAATTCCGCAGACGCTTCAGGCATATCGAACGCCGCGTCGGGGAATCCGGAAAGCCATGGTCGGATGTCTCTCTCGAAGAGATGGATCGACATTGGGATGAAGCGAAAAAGATCGAAAGGGAACCTTCCGGGGATTGATTAAGCTGGAACCTAAGTTTTTTAAGATTTTCAACGCCAAGGACGCCAAGACAGCCAAGGATTCAACGCCAAGGACGCCAAGTCGGCCAAGGGATTTAAATGAGGATAATGTGATCAGCATATTTGATTGTGCTTTTGGCGAAATGGATATTACTGCGAATCATCACTTCTTATAATCTCTTGGCCGACTTGGCGTCCTTGGCGTTGAAATATTTACATACGACTGGGAGAAAAGTATTGAAAGAAGGACTTGTACTGATGGCGAAGGCTCCGATCGAGGGGCAGGTCAAGACCAGGCTCATGGGCACGCTCAGCCCGGCTGAAGCGGCGGAGCTATATGCCAATTTTTTACGCGATACCTTCTTTTTGATGGAAGTCCTCCGGGACGAACGCGAGACGGTCTCACTGATTCTCTGCTATTCGCCGGAAGGAGAAGAGGAGTCTTTCGAAAACATCGAGCGCGAGGGTTCGCTTATGCTGCTCCAGCGCGGCGAGGATCTGGGAGAGCGACTGGTCAACTGTTTGACGGACCTTTTTGATTTCGGTTTCGAGTCCCTCGTCGTCATCGGAGGCGATACGCCGACGCTTCCGGTCGAGATACTCGATGAAGCATTCGATCAACTGGCCGGGGAAGCGGATGTCGTCCTTGGCCCATCCGAGGATGAAGGCTATTATCTGATCGGTATGCGGCGGTTACACGCTGAATTGTTCAGGGATATCCCCTGGAGTTCTGCTGGAGTTCTGGCAGCCACACGCCGGCAGGCGTCGATAGCCGGGCTCAAGCTGATCGAGATGCCGCTCTGGTATGATGTCGACACGCCCGAGGAACTGGACCGGTTGGGAAGTGAGTTGAGGGATGATAAGACGCTGGCTCGGCACACGGCGAAATATCTGCAAGAACTGGCTAAAATCAGCTGAAATCCCGTGTGGCTTCAGGAAAAAGCATGGAAAAACTAAAGGTAATCATTAAACGAGAATATCTGACGAGGGTTCGTTCGAAAGGTTTCATCATTGGGACGATCATCAGTCCGTTGTTGATGATGTCATTTGCGATAGTGCCCATCCTTGTCACTCGCGCCGGAGGGCCCGGTACCTATCGAATCACGATCCTCGACCAGACGGGATCTACTGAATTGTACGAACGCATTAATAAACTGCTCGAACCGGAGCGACCGCGCGATGACAAATTTATCCTTTCCCGTGAGGAACTCCCGGCCGAGGCCAGTTCCGAGGATCGACAACTCTCGCTCAATCAGGAGATTGCGGAGGGAAAGCTCGATGGCTATCTCGTTTTGCCGAAGGATGTCGCGAGCGAGGAAAGAATCATCTATACATCAAAGAACGTCGGTGATTTCGACAGTCGTTCGCAGATCGGCGATGCCATCAACAGGGCAGTAGTCGAACGGCGTGTCACGCTGGCCGGGTTGAACTCCGATGAGGTGCGCAATCTGATCAGGGATGTCCGACTGGATATTCGTAATGCCCGCGGCGAAAAAGAACGGGGCCAGACGTTCATTATTTCGTTCGGGCTGCTCATGATCATCTACATCACGATCCTCGTATACGGTGTCACGGTCATGCGCGGCGTGATCGAAGAGAAGCAGTCACGCATCATCGAAGTGTTGCTCTCGTCGGTCAGGCCTTTCGAACTGTTGCTCGGTAAACTGATCGGGATCGGTATGGTCGGGCTGACGCAATACCTGGTCTGGGCGGTCTTCGGACTGGGGGTCAGTTTGTTGATGTCCATGCCGGTTATGGCTGCCAACTGGAGCAACATACCGAAGGTCTCTCCGTTGCAGATTATCTTCTTCGTGGTCTATTTCGTCCTCGGTTATTTTCTTTACGCCACGCTCTATGCGACAGTCGGAGCGATCGTTTCGAATGAAGAGGACGGGCAGCAGATGCAGATGCCGGTGACGATGACGATCGTCATTCCGGTCATGGTCTCGACGCTGGTCATGCGTAATCCGAACGGGACGGCCTCGGTCATTCTGTCGCTGATACCCTTCTTCAGCCCGGTGCTTATGTTCCTGCGGATCGGGCTGCAGACCCCGCCGTGGTGGCAGATCGCGCTGTCTATTGTTCTTATGATCGGCACCATTCTCGCGGTCATCTGGGTGGCGGCCAGGATCTATCGTGTCGGTGTCCTCATGTACGGCAAGCGACCGACCCTGCCGGAACTCGTCCGCTGGCTGAAATATACTTAATAGCTGTATCTACTCAGTCCATAGCAAAGTTTTTTCAAGCCAGTGAATCGCAAAGGACGCAGAGGAATTGAATCGCAGAGAACGCAAAGGACGCAAAGGAATTTAATGGAAAGAGATTCGGATTATTCCTGATTGTTTCTGACTCGGGCAATGATCTCCTAAATTCTTCTTTGCTTCCTTTGCGTTCTCTGCGATTCACTTTTTTCCATCAGATTCACTTTTTTCATCAGATTCAGCGTGATGGGCTACTACTTCAACTGTCATGACAAAAAGCAACGAAAAACATGAGCAATTCCAGGCCAGCCTGCGCACGGCGGAGCGGCTGCTGTCGCGTCGTGATCCGCAGTTGCGGCCGGTCATCCGCAGGCACGGGCCATGCGCGCTGGCGCCGCAGACGAAATATTTCGAACTGCTGGTCGCTTCGATCATCTCCCAGCAGCTCTCGACCAAAGTTGCCGACGTCATATTCAAGCGTTTCACCGATGTCTTTCCGGGCCGGCGTTTTCCCATGCCGGAAGAGATTCTGGCTGTGCCGGACGAGATTCTTCGCGCCACAGGGATGTCGTATGGGAAGGTCTCGTTCATCAAGGATCTGGCGGCCAAAACCGCCAACCGGACGATCGTTCTCTCGCAAATCGCGCGGATGGAAGACGACGAAGTGACAGAGATGCTGACTCAGGTCAAGGGCATCGGCGTCTGGACTGTTCATATGTTTCTTATCTTCTCGCTCGGCAGGCTGGATGTTCTGCCGGTCGGGGATCTGGGCATCCGCAAGGGAGTCCAGCTGATTTATGAACTCGATCATCTGCCGGTCGCAGATGAGATCGAAGAGCTGGCTGAGAGGAATCGCTGGCGCCCATATTGCTCGGTCGCATCATGGTATCTCTGGCGCGGACTCGAATAAGTTGCCGCAACCGGGAGGAACGGAACGGGAGAACGAACCGGGAGCGTTACCTCTATGAAAAGGGGGGGGGGGGGGGGGGGGGGGGGCGCTACGCTTCCGGTTCCGTTACTGAAAGCCCCGTTCGATCGGACGGGGCTTTTGCTTTCCATTGCCCGGCAAGGTATTCTGATATCTTTAAGTTGGAAGGTTATTCAGGCCGGGAGAGGCGCTTAAACCTGTCCCGAAGTTAATTTATGTCGTCAAATATTCGTAATTTTTCAATCATCGCGCATATCGACCATGGTAAGACAACATTGTCGGACCGCTTGCTGGAGAAGACAGGAGCGCTCGAATCACGCGAGATGTCGGATCAGGTGCTGGATGCGATGGATCTCGAGCGTGAGCGAGGCATCACGATCAAGGCCCATGCCGTGCGGCTCAATTACAAGGCGAAGGACGGGCAGGATTACATTCTGAATCTGATCGACACGCCCGGCCACGTCGATTTTTCCTACGAGGTGTCACGCAGTCTTTCCGCCTGCGAAGGCGCCCTGCTGGTGGTCGATGCGAGTCAGGGGGTCGAGGCCCAGACTCTGGCCAATGCCTATCTGGCGGTCGACAACAATCTTGAGCTGATTCCCGTTATTAATAAGATAGATCTTCCCGGCGCCGAGCCGGAGAGGGTGCTCGAGCAGGTCGAATCGGTGATCGGTCTGGATACGCACAATGCGGTGCTCGCATCGGCCAAGGCTGGAATAGGGATCGACGAGATCCTCGAGGCGATTGTCAGGGAAATTCCGCCGCCGGCCGGCTCGGCCGAGGCTCCGCTCAAGGCCCTGATTTTCGATTCATGGTTTGACCCCTACCGCGGAGTGATCGTCATGGTCCGCGTCATCGACGGCGAGTTGCGCAAGGGGGTGAAGATCCGGCTCATGGCGAAAGGGCGCGATTACGAGGTCGAGGATCTCGGCGTGCTGACGCCAAAGCCGAAGCAGATCGACAAGCTGGGGGTCGGCGAAGTCGGATTCATCGTCGCCAATATCAAGACTGTCTCGGATGTCAGCATCGGCGATACCGTTACGCTGGCGGCCAGACCGACCACCGAACCATTCCCCGGATTTCAGGAGATCAAGCCGATGGTCTTCGCCGGGATCTATCCGGTTGAGGCGAACCAGTACGAGGAGCTGCGCGATGCCCTCGAGAAGCTGCGACTCAACGATTCTTCCTTCTTCTTTGAGCCTGAAGTGTCGACCGCGCTCGGGTTCGGGTTTCGGTGCGGATTTCTCGGGTTGCTGCACATGGAGATCGTCCAGGAACGTCTGGAACGCGAATTCAATGTCGATCTGATTACGACCGCTCCCGGCGTGCGATACCGCATAACGGATGTGCGCGGAGATGTGCATGAGGTCGACAACCCGGCAAAGATGCCTCCGCCCGGCGACATCACGCTCATCGAAGAGCCGATCATCCAGGCGATGATCATGACCAATGAGGAGTTCATCGGCAATATCCTTGCGCTGCTGGATGAAAAACGCGGCGTGCAGAAAGGCTTCGACTACATCACGCCGACGCGCGTTCTGCTGACCTATGAGCTGCCGCTCAACGAAATCGTGCTTGATTTCTTCGATCGGCTGAAATCGATATCGCGCGGCTATGCCTCGCTCGATTATCACTTCGCCGGATATCGCGACGCCGATCTGGTCAAACTGGATATTCTGGTTGCTGGCGACCCCGTCGACGCGCTCTCGCTGGTCGTGCATAAAGATATGGCCTATGCGCGAGGACGTGCGCTGGTCGAACGGATGCGCAAACTGATTCCGCGCCAGTTGTTCGAGGTTCCGATTCAGGCGGCCATCGGCTCGCGCGTCATCGCCCGCGAAACGATCAAGGCTGTCGGCAAGAACGTGCTGGCCAAATGCTACGGCGGCGACATCTCGCGAAAACGCAAGCTTCTCGAAAAACAGAAGGAAGGGAAGAAGCGCATGAAGCGCGTCGGCAAGGTAGATATTCCGCAGGAGGCCTTCCTGGCCGTTCTGAAGGTCAGCGAATAATCCCCGCTATGAATCCTGTTATTCCAATCTTCCCGCTCTCTCTGGTGCAGTTCCCCGGCGCCCTGACGCCGCTCCACATCTTCGAGAACCGGTATCGCAAAATGATCAAGGACGTTATGCAGACGGACAAGACGTTCGGAATCATCTACCGGCAGGAAGATGCGATGCTCGATGCTGAAAGGGTGCTCCCGGGCAGCGTCGGCTGCACCGTTGAAGTGGCTGTCGTGCAGGGGCTCCCGGACGGGCGGTCGAACATCCTGTGTGTCGGGATGTCGCGATTCAGACTGCTCGAGTATGTCGAGGGAGAAACATACCTGCAAGCCGAGGTCGAGTATTTCGATGACGATCCTTCCCTGGAAGACCTGGAAGGCGAGTGCGCGGTCGCGAAGGCGCTGTTCGAACGGCTGCTCCAGGCCAACCGCAGATTACGGAGCGAAATCGAACGAGATTCGGGCGAGATCCCGGAACTCCCGACTGATCCACAGGCGCTCTCGCTGGTCCTGATCGCTTATCTCGATATCGATCCGTCTGAAAAACAGGAATACCTTGAGATGACCGATACCAGCCTTCGCCTTCGGCGAATCACGCGGACTCTCGAGAAACTGACCGAAGAAACAGAACATCGCGCTGTCATTCATCAATTGGCCAAAAAGAACGGACACGGAGGCAAACCGCCCGGTTTATGATCAGGATCCGGTTTCACACCGACTTACGCATTATCCACGCCAAGCTTGTTGATTACTTCCTCGAAAGATTCAGCCGAAACCCCTTCAAGCCGAATGAGCTTGCTTCTCGAAGTTTGACCGCTGAGCAACGAAATCCTGGCGCGCGGGATCGAGAAGATTTTGGCGAGCAGGCGGACGAGTTCGTCATTGGCTTCGCCATCGACCGGAGGGGAATTGAGGCGAACCTTGAGCGCGCCGTCCATCTCGCCGGCCACCCCGCTGCGCGAAGCGCGCGGCTGTACGCGCACTGAAAACGTTATGTCTCCGTCTCCGGATGTGAAGCGGATCATATGTCTGGATCATTTCAGCCGAAAGATGTGAAAAAGACCGCAATGACCGCCGCAGTGGCGAACGAAATCGCAATCCAGAGGATCAGGAAAGACCAGCCCGCGAAGGCTCCGCCGAATTCGAAGATTCTGAGCAGCGGGGCCAGGCGCTCCATCGCCCAATAGGCCGCTGAGCGAAACAATCCGAAGATCCAGTTGACGAAGACGATCGTCATGAGCGCCATGAGGAAGAAGAGCGCCGCCAGCAGCAGCGATCCGATCAGGTAGCTCGCTCCGCGAAAGAAATTGCCATTGCCGAATGAGATCAGGCTGCTGCCGAACCCCTGGATCACGAAGAGCAGGTTATTGATCACGCCGCTCACGACGTACCAGAGAATCGCCAGCGCTACAAGCACCATCAGAATCGCCGGATCGAACCCGAGCGACCGCTTGAGCGGATGGTAGAACCGCGAACTGCGCATCTGATCGATGACGCCGTTGGTCGGCTTGTGGACCGATTGATAGATCCGTCCGAACGGATTGAGCTTGAGCAGATCCGCCACCAGGCGCAAAATCAGCAGTGTCACGACGATGGCCAGCGTGACACCGATCACCAACGGCACGAACTCACGGATCTTCTCGACTACATCAAGCAGGACTTCGCCGAAACTGGATACAAGAAAAAGTGTCATAGTCTGTCCCGATCTCCCCTGGCGGTTATTTATCCCCGCGACCCGAATATCGCCGTTCCTATCCGAACGAGCGACGCCCCTTCCTCGATCGCGACCTCGAAATCATGGCTCATCCCCATTGATAGTTCTCTGAATTCGGGACCGACGATGCCGGCGCCGATTGCCTCTTCGCGAAGCGCCCTCAGCCGCTTAAAGTACGGGCGCACTTGATCGAGGTCCTCGAGAAACGGCGGAACTGTCATCAAGCCGCGAAGCGATAGATTCTCGAACCGGGCGACACGCTCACAGACCACGAGAGCTTCACCTTCCGTCACGCCGGACTTGGATGACTCTTCTCCAAGATTCACTTCAAGCAGGACCGGCAGCTTCTTTCCCATCTCACCAGCGATGGAGTTCAGTCGTTCGGCTAGTTTAAGGCTGTCGATCGACTCGATGTAATCGAAGAGTTCGATCGCCCGCCTGGCCTTGTTCGATTGGAGGTGCCCGATGAGATGCCACGAAACATTGCCGGCAGCGGAAGTTTCACACAGCGCCGGAATCTTCTCAGCGGCTTCCTGAACCCGATTCTCTCCCAGAATGCGGACTCCCGATTCGATCGCGGCACGGATTCTTTCGACAGGTACGGTTTTGGAAACGGCGACCAGAGTGACTTCGGATTCAGACCGGTCCGCGCGTCGACAAGCCTCTGCTATGCGCGCATTGACAGAGTCGAGTCTTTCTCTGAGAGCCGCAGCCTGGTCGGGTGCCGCTTGTCCGGCTTTATTCATAGCATTCAGGCATAGCGTTTTTAATACTGTGTAACATAATTTTTTTAAGATTTTCAACGCCAAGGACGCCAAGGACGCCAAGTTGGCCAAGGAAGATTTAAACGCCAAGTACGCCAAGGCAGCCAAGGATTTCAAATGAAAATAATGTGATCAGTATTTTTGATTGTGCTATTGGCGAAACGGATTTAAATCGAATCATCACTTCTTATCATCTCTTGGCTGCCTTGGCGTACTTGGCGTTTAAATCTTCCTTGGCCAACTTGGCGTCCTTGGCGTTGAAAATCTTAAAAAAATTATGTTACACAGTATTTAATGGAGATATGCTTTATTTCTTGTCCTTGGCTTCAACATAGCTCTGCCGATGTTGTATGACCAGCAATTTCGGGTCGATCGTATCGCCCAGATTGACGATTTTGACCTGAATCTTTCGCCGCTTGCCCTCGCGCCGGGTATTCGAAGGGGCGTATCCAAGACTGTACATGTTGCGTACGAGAGCGGAAATAGACTGCATGACCGACGGTATCTCACCGGGGAAGGTGACCGGAAAATACTGTCCGCCGGTCGAATTCGCAAAGGTTTTGAGCGTGTTTTGCGCCTGCAGCAGAGTCATGCGGTCAGGGATCCCGTACATCTCCAGCCCGCGACCCGGATCGAGCTGCTGGTCGTAGCGTTTCAAGAACATATTCCCGGTCCCGATGATATAGATCGGCACGCCGGAATTTTCAACTACCTTGCGGGCCTCGTCGTAATTGATCTTGCTGAATGTGTCGAGTCCAGAAGCGATCAGCAGAATCGCCGTTCTGGAATTGACTTCATACAAACCCGCATATTCGGTCTTCTCGGTCTTGCTGTCTTCGAGTACGACACTGTCGCCGACGCCGCCGCGCAGGACGAACTTCAGGGAATCAAAAAGGTTGCTTTCACTGAAGGCCGGGTTGTTTCGAATCAGCAGATTGATCGCCGCCATGAGCTTGCCCTTGTCGTCCGTGAAATCGACCAGCGGAGTCGGACGGATGTCATAGGCGACGATCGAGATGAAATCCTTTGGCTGGACAAAACTGTTGACGAACTGGTAGGCCGGTCTCAGGATCTCGATGCGTCCCGGTTCGAAAAAGCCGCCGGTCGCACTGCCGAGCAGGTCGACCAGCTTGCTGTACTCGAGCAGTAGAACCATCGTCACCGGGGCATCAGGCGTTGCGAAATTCTCCACATCCTGCTTGACGCCGTCTTCATATATCTCGAAGTTCTCTTTCTTCAGTCCCTGCAGAATCCCGCCAGTCTTCTTGTTGTAGATGACCGCTTCGACGTTCACCAGTTCGGTGCCGATGCTGATGCTGGCAGGCGGCACCGTCTTGTCGACCTTCTTCTCTTCCTGCTTCTCCTGCTCCAGCGGATCGCCGCTGGCTTTGGGGTTCTTCTTCTGCTTCTCCGCGGATTTTCGGCCGGCCTGCGCGTATGCCGGATTGCCCTCAGGCAACAGGAGCGGGCCGATGGCAAGGCTCGCAATAAGCACCACCATCAGGATGAGCGGGAAATTCTTCTTCATAATATATTTACCTCGATTCCAGATCCATCGCCCTTAAACTCGAAAAACCTGGTTGTCCATTGTTCATCTTCTCTGCTTAACGCGTCTGGTCAGTGTACCAAATGACCCGGGACATGAAAAGTTGGGTGAAATGCTGAAGACTCCTGTTAAAGTTTCCAGTGGGAAGAAGTTTCCAGTGGGAAGAAGTTTCCAGTGGGAAGAAGTTTCCAGTTGATTGGGTTCATCAGAGCAAGTTGTTAAATTTGCAACCATGTAATGACGAATAGCTTGTCCTTACTGGAAACTGGAAACTTCTTCCAACTGGAAACCTCCCATGTTTGTCGCCATCATTCCAGACTTTATCCGAAATATTGAATGGAAATGTACGAAAATTCGGATTTTTGGGTAAATATAATGTTAGGCCGGTTAAGGTTAAGTACTGACAATAAAGGGCTTGCGATTTAGCGGTGTGTCCAGGTCGGTCTAATCGGTTGAAATTTGAAATGGGGTTATGGTAGCCTCCCCAATTGTTATGACGCTTGTCGTCGGGGAAGCATCCTAAACTTCAACCCCCAAACGACGATCAAGTGCAGATTCTTAATTTTCATGCACGCTGACAATAAAGTGCCCACAATCCAGTGTTGCTGATTCTCTGGCCGGATATCGGTGTTGAAGCCGGCCGGTCAGTTACAGGAGTCCTGACAATGATCGAAGATAAGCGTTTTTATACGTTTGTTTTTGCCCCAACTGCTAAATCACAGCTTCGAAAGCTCAATGTTCATCATAACGTCATATATCTTCTTCTTGGATTTGCCGCGGTCGGAGTTTTGACCGTCGCTTATGGAACCTGGAGACTTGCCCAGCATGCGGTCGTCGTCGCCAAGTTGAACATGACCGTGCAGGAGAACCGGAGGCTTCGTGAACGCAACCAGGAGGCCGAGGGCAAGTACGATCTTATCAAGACCCGTCTGGCCGCTCTTGATACGACCCAGCGCAAACTCGCGGAAACCTCAGGCATCAGCCGGCATCTCGACATCAGCCGCAATATCGGCCAGGGAGGCCCCGACAGTGATACCGATCTGACTGATATCGAACGCGCAACGGCCGCGCTCGAGGCCGAACTGCGGACGATCAAGGATGTCTTTGACAAGGATCAGGTCAGGCTTTCATCGACTCCGGCCGGATGGCCCGTCCGCGGATATATCACTGACGGCTTCGGTAATCGACGCAACCCGTTTGGCGGGAGCGGCTCTGAAATGCATGCCGGTCTCGATATCGCGACAAATCATGGGACGGCGATCGAATCCACCGCCGACGGGATTGTGATTTTTGCCGGTCCCTATGCCGGATACGGCAATGTCGTCGTGATCGACCACGGCTATGGCGTCACTACACGATACGCCCACATGTCCAGCATCGCTGTCTCTGTCGGTAATCACGTCACGCGCGGCAAGCAGATCGGCGCCGTCGGCAGTACCGGACGTTCAACCGCTCCTCATTGTCATTACGAGGTCCGGCTCCATGATCGTCCCGTCAATCCGCTCAATTATATCTCTGTTGGTAGATCCTGAAGGAGTTTCCAGACAATAGTTTCCAGTTTCCAGTATTCCATAATTGAAATATCTTCTTGAAACTGGAAACTGGAAACTATTGTCTGGAAACTTTTCCCACTTCCCGTCCTCTTTTATTTCCCCATTCGCATATGCTCCCTGAGCATGCAGCGGTCCATGACGACCAGAAGGCCGGCGTCAACTGCGCGCTGAGCGGCAGCTTCGTCTATCACATCATCCTGCATCCAGACGGCGCGGGCTCCGATGCGGATGGCTTCGTCGACGTGGTGACCGGCCTCTTCCGAGCGGCGAAAGATGTTGACCAGATCGAAGGGCTCGGGGACGGCGGCGAGAGTCGGCCAGGCTCTTTCGCCCAGAACCTGACTTTCATTCGGATTGACGGGAATGATGCGATAACCCATCTGCTGCAGGTACCGGGCCACACCGTAGCTCGGCCGCATCGGATTCGAAGAGAGCCCGACGACGGCGATCGTGCGGGATGATTTGAGAACCTCTTCGATGGTTTCCGGCGAATTGATGGGCATGCTTTCGCTCGACATATCAGCCGTGATGTTCCTGCAGGCTGATGACCTTGAATTTCTCGTGACGCATCGATTCGATGGCGCTGGCGGCAGCGTTGGCTCCGGTGAGCGTGGTAAAGGTCACGACGTTATACTGCATGGCGGCGCGACGGATCGCTTTTTCATCATAGAACGATGATCGTCCGAGTGGAGTATTGACGATCAGATCGATCTCGTCGCTCTTGATCAGGTCGACCACATTCGGACGACCTTCGTTGACCTTGTAGACGCGGGCGCAGGGGACTCCTGAATCCGTCAGATGACCCGCGGTTCCGCGTGTGGCGATAAGTTTGAAGCCAAGCTCATGCAATCGCCGGGCGATGCGAACGGCATTCTTTTTATCGCTGTCGTTGACGCTGATGAAGGCCGTTCCTTCGAGCGGCAGGCTGGCGTTTGCGCCCATTTGAGCTTTGGCAAAGGCTGCGCCGAAAGTTTCGGCCATGCCCATGACCTCGCCAGTCGAACGCATTTCGGGCCCCAGAAGCGGGTCGATGCCGGGGAACTTGACAAAAGGGAAGACCGGTTCCTTGATGAAGAAATTGCTCACTGTCAGCTCTTCCGGCAGGTTGAATTCACTCAGTTTGCGACCGGTCATGACTCGCGCGGCGATCTTGGCCAGCTGAACCCCGGTGGCTTTCGAGACGAACGGCACGGTTCGTGAAGCTCGCGGGTTGACTTCGAGCACATAGACGATATCGTCCTTGATCGCGAACTGGATGTTCATCAGTCCCATGACATCAAGGGCTTTGGCCAGTTCTCTTGTATACCTGCGCATCGTCTCCAGGTGTTCCGGCTTGACCATATACGGCGGCAGCACGCTCGATGAATCGCCCGAATGGATGCCCGCTTCCTCGATGTGCTCCTGAATTCCGGCGATGACGCATTGTTCTCCGTCAGCCAGCGCATCAACGTCGACTTCGAATGCGTCTTCCAGAAACCGGTCGATGAGGATCGGCTTTTCAGGGGATGCTTCGACAGCGGTCTTCATATAACCTTCGAGACTGGTTTCATCATAGACGATCATCATCGCCCGCCCGCCGAGAACGTAGCTGGGCCTGACCAGAACCGGATATCCGATTGACGCCGCCACTCGCCTTGCCTCGTCGAACGAAACGGCAGTTCCATTGATCGGTTGCGGGATGTTCAACTCGGCCAGCAGCTTGCCGAAACGCTTGCGATCTTCCGCCAGATCGATCGATTCAGGGCTGGTTCCGATGATCGGCACGCCAGCCTGATGCAGTCTCACTGCCAGGTTGAGCGGCGTCTGGCCCCCAAACTGGACGATCACACCGGCTGGCTTCTCTATCTCGACGATGTGCATGACGTCCTCGAACGTGAGCGGTTCGAAATAGAGCCGGTCGGATGTGTCGTAATCCGTCGAGACCGTTTCGGGATTGCAGTTGACCATGATCGTTTCAAAACCGTCTTCCTTGAGGGCGAACGATGCATGGCAGCAACAGTAATCGAATTCGATGCCCTGCCCGATGCGGTTCGGACCCGAACCTAAGATCATGATCTTCTTCCGGTCGGTCGGTTCGGCTTCGCATTCGGTTTCGTATGTCGAATAAAGATAAGGCGTGAATGATTCGAACTCGGCGCCGCAGGTGTCGACGCGCTTGTATACCGGTCGGATCTGATCGGCCAGCCTGCGGGCTCGCAGGTCATTTTCGGTCGTCTCAATCAGGTCCGCTATGCGCTGGTCCGAGAACCCGTACCTCTTGGCGTTGAGCAGCACGCTCGCCGGCAGGGACTCGAGATCGAACTGCTTCAATTCGTTCTGGACATCGACGATTTGACGAAGCTGAGTCAGAAACCAGGGATCGACGCCGGTCAGTTCGAAGATCTCATCGGTCGTCCAGCCGCGTTCGAATGCAGCATGCAGGTAGTGAATCCGCTCGGCATTCGGAATGATCAGCTTGCGTCTCAGAGTCTCATCGTCCACGTATCCGACATAGGGTGATCCTCGCCGTTCGAGCGAACGAACTCCTTTGAGGAATGCTTCCTTGAAAGTGCGGCCGATGGCCATCACCTCACCGACAGATTTCATCTGCGTGCCGAGCATGTCTTCGGCGCCGGGGAACTTCTCGAATGCCCATTTCGGAATCTTGACGACGACATAGTCGATCGAGGGCTCAAATGATGCCGGAGTCTTCCTCGTGATATCGTTCGGGATTTCGTCGAGCGTGTAGCCGACGGCCAGCCTGGCGGCAATCTTGGCGATCGGGAATCCGGTCGCCTTCGAAGCCAGCGCGGAGGACCTGGAAACGCGCGGGTTCATCTCGATCACCCGCAGGTCGCCATTCTCCGGATTGACCGCGAACTGGATGTTCGACCCTCCGGTCTCGACTCCGACTTTGCGGATGATGAGGATGGCGGCGTCGCGCATCAACTGATATTCCCTGTCTGTCAGCGTCTGGGCCGGCGCCACTGTGATCGAATCGCCGGTGTGGACTCCCATCGCATCGAAATTTTCGATCGAACAGATGATTACCACGTTGTCGGCCAGATCGCGCATCACTTCGAGCTCATACTCCTTCCAGCCGATGATCGATTCCTCGACCAGTATCTCGCTGATCGGGCTGGCGGCCAGCCCGCGTTCGGCGATCTCTTCGAACTCCTCGCCGTTGTACGCAATTCCCCCTCCCGTTCCTCCAAGCGTGAAGCTCGGGCGGATGATGATCGGAAAATTGATCTCGTCGGCGGCCAGGACTGACTCTTCCATCGTCCGGCAGAAACGCGCCTTGGGCATCTGCAAACCGATCTCGTCCATCGCCTTCTTGAAGAGCAGCCGGTCTTCGGCCACCTTGATCGCATCCAGCTTCGCCCCGATCAGTTCGACACCGTACTTTTCAAGGACCCCGCCTTCCGCCAGCTTTACCGTCAGGTTGAGCGCGGTCTGTCCCCCGACCGTCGGAAGCAGCGCATCCGGACGCTCGCGTTCGATGATCGCCGTCAACGATTCCACCGTCAGCGGTTCGATATAGGTGCGATTCGCCAGCTCGGGATCGGTCATGATTGTCGCCGGATTCGAGTTGACCAGCACGACCTCGAAACCTTCCTGCATCAGCGCCTTGCAGGCCTGTGTCCCCGAATAGTCGAATTCGCAAGCCTGGCCGATGACGATCGGTCCCGACCCGACAATGAGTATCTTATTAATATCTGTTCTTTTGGGCATGATTATAAGGTGTTGTTAATCCAGAGCGAAAAATTCAAACCCAAAAAGTAGCACAATTGGCGGGAGGAACAAAATGAATGATGAAGTAAGAAGTATGAATGATGAACGATGAATTAATAATTGATGATACACAGAGACAATGTTCGGAAACTGCTTGACTTGTCCCGAACCCGCGAAGCGGGTGGGCAGAATAGAGCCCGGGGTGAAGCGAGGCCGTCAGGCCGAGCGAAGCCCCGGGTATTGGTATCATCATCTCAACAAGCCCATGAAATGGGCGGCAGATTTCTCGATGACGCCTGACTCTTTCGCACAGGCTATCGCCCACTTCGTGGGCTTGTCAATTTTGGTGGAACGGGACCCGGGGTTTCGCTCGGCCTGACGGCCTCGCTCCACCCCGGGCTCTATTCTTTCGCCTGCGTTGCAGGCTCACTGAAAGAATATGCTTGAGCAACCTCAAAATTTGTCAAATCGATTTTAAAGGACTCTTCCGCGTAACATCAGTCAATAAGTATTCTTTTCAATTCATCATTCATCATTCATACTTCTCTTTTATTCACATTTTTCGTCGTTTGGCGAGTTCCGCAAGTTTCCATTGCGGCCAGGTAGAGGTTCGGCTGAAGCGGTTGGTGGCCTGGGCAAGTCCGTCCATGCGGTTAGCTCCGCAGGCCGGGCAGACTGTATGGGACCCGCGAGCGACCTTCTGACAGACCATGCAGAGACTGAATTCCGGAGAAAAATTGATCGCCGGCGATCTTGTTTCGTAGAAAGCTCGCGTCAAAAGCGAGCACATATCAGCGGAGGAGGGAAGCCCGATACCCAGCCAGATGTCGGTCGCAGCGCCCCAGACTCCCGTCTGAATCTCTCCCTCGATCCTCGTTCGGTCGATCGCTTCAACATCGCAGTCGACGGGCAGTTTAACCGAATTGGTATAATATGCGTCCTGGTTCTCGATCGAGCTGTCGCTGCCGCTGTGGGTGTATTCTGTGATCGCGGTTCCGAATTTCTTGAGATCCAGGCGGGCCAGACGGTGAGGCGCGGCCATGTCGCGCGATTCCGCGATCAGAAATCGAACCTTGTGTTTGGCGGACAGGCGTTCGGCTTCAGCCAGAAGATGCGCCGTGATGCGCGCGGCGAAATCGCGGGATGGCTCATCCTGGTCGTTTGTGCTGCCTGTCACCAGTTGAACCAGCTCCGCCATGCCGACGGGGCAAAGCGCGTGTGATGTCCAGCTGAGCGGCAGGAAAGGTTCTTTGTCTGGTCGCATTGCCAGCATGGCCAGGACGCCGGCCTCCCCGCGCGCGAGCAGTTTTTCGAGGAAGACACGTTTTTCAAGCGATGCCTGCGCCGCCAGTTCGAGCAGTTTCGTCAACTGCTCGAAGACTTCGACCTGATTGCCGCCGGTCAGATATCCGATGCGTGGCAGGTTGATGGCCACGCTTGAAAAGATCGCGGCCCTCCATTGCCAGCTTTCGGGCGAGCGCTGCAGTTTTTCAGAGCTCACACCATAACGAGCGCTGAAGGCTGCGCCGGCATCCTCCTGGTCGAAGCGATCCAGAGAAAATGTGACTCCGCCGCGTTCGACCGCAACGCGATTGACCAGATCGAAGATCGCCTGATTGTCAGGGTTATCGAAAAAGCGGCCGGTCAAGTGTAGTATCGGATGCGGGCCGCTGAACGAGAGTCCCTGACCGTCCCCTTCGAGGAAGATTTCGAAGAGCACCTTGAGAAAATTCTGCGCCAGTTCGCTCATCTCACCGTAGGTTTGAGTGAGCTTTTCGCCGTTGGCTCCGACGGCTGTCAGCTCGCGCAGGTAGGCGGGAGCCTCCCAGTCGAGGTGCAGATCGCAGCGGACGGGCTGGCCTCCGCGGGCGATCGTCGGCGCCGCCAGCTCGAAAAGCAGGGCCTGGGCCAGCTGATGGATCTGTCGCTGGCTGAGCCCGACCAGCATCGGCGCGAAGGCGTAGTTGACAGAATCCCAGGCGAGCGTTTCGCTGAAATATCCCTGCAGAGCGGCCGTATAGGTGACCAGATGTGAAGCGAGCACTTCAGGGCGCCTGGCCGGCCGTGAACCGGCGAATCCACCTGGCAGCTTGATCCCATGCCGTTTGATGAAGTCGATCGTCCCGATCATGGCCGTCGGTCGATCGACCTCTCCCATATTCTCGATGTGAAAATCGCCGTCCAGATGCGCATAGCCGACAGAATCCGAAAAGACGTTGAGAATAGCGTATTCGCGTTTTATCGCCTCAGCCAGCGCCAGGCTGGTCCCTTCCGGGCCGTGCAGGATCGCCGAATCGATCGGCGCCGACTGGATGATGCGATCGACATCATAAACGGGCACGCCCAGGCGCGAATGCGCACGGTACTCCTTCATCAAACCGTGTTCAATCAGCTTTGCTTCGACCAGTCCGCGAATCAGTGGAGCGGTGAGGGCCTGTATGCCGGACCGTTCGATCTGCTGCCTGACCTCGAGCGCTATCTGCTGCGCCATTTCCGGTTCCAGTCCCGTCTCCCGGATCAGTGCGTCAGTGATCCGCTGAGGGTCGAAACGCGCATAGTCCTCATCCGATTGCCGGACCAGCAATTCCGATTCGATCGATGAGATGTTCAGTTTGTCCTGCATGCTATTCAGTCACCGGCGCCATGTGATTGAGCGGCCCTGCCCCGTGCCCAAGACCCGGAGCGGTCCGCAGCGCATCATTAATATAGCATTTTGCCCGTTCGACGGCAGAATTAAGGTCAAATCCTTTAGCGAGAAGGGCAGCGATGGCGGCAGAAAGCGTGCAGCCGGTTCCGTGCGTGCTGGTCGTTTCGATCCGGGGGCTCCGGAATTCTCTCAGTTCGCGGCCGTCATAAAGCACATCGACCGCGTCACCTGCGAGGTGTCCACCCTTGACCAGAACCGCGCGGCGTCCAACCCGACTGTAACTTCCGGTTTCGCATAGCTCATAAATGCCATGCGCCGCCCGTTTCATACCTGTCAGGTCGCGAACTTCATGTTGTGTCAACCGCTCGGCTTCGACCAGGTTCGGCGTGATCACATCCGCCAGCGGAAGAAGATGGGTAATCAGGCATCTCATCGCCGCCTCATCGATCAGGTCGAATCCGCTGGTCGACCTGATGACCGGATCGATCACGACATTCGGCAGGCTGTGCCGGTAGATCGCCTCTGTCGCCGCCAGAATCGTCTCCCCGGTTGGCAACATCCCGGTTTTGACGGCCGCGATCTCGAAATCCGCCACGACCGGTTCGATCTGTGCCATGAGCACCTCGGCTGATTGATGATATGCACCGTAGACGGCCTGCGTGTTCTGCGATGTGATCGACGTGATCGCCGCCGTGCCGAAACAGCCCATCGCGGCAAATGTTTTGATGTCGGCCAGAATTCCGGCTCCACCCGAAGGATCAAATCCGGCAATTGTAAGAATCGTCAACATATACTCTATCTGGTAGGTTTAGATGGCGATCATATCATCATCTTGAGGGTGAGGTAAATCGAAACCGACAATGACAAGGAATACGGAAGCCCTAATCCCCAGGCGCCTCCTCAACTCTCCTAATTCGTCTTTATCATTGGCAAATGGATTGTGACGCAAGGCTGAAGCAAGGGCATGGGACGTAGCGACCGTACCAGGCAACCTGGCTTGGCCGCTACATTTTAGATGGCCATGTGATCGCTAAGCCATTTTACGTGGAGTGGCGAAAGGTCTCTTGACCAGGGAAAGACCTGGGCTGAATTCATGATCTACGCTGTGATGCTTTCATCCAGGGAGATCTTCTTTCCTTCGACCGCGGCGCGTCGGATTCATTGGCGAACCTGTTTGAGGATGAGCCCAAATCAGGGTGTTTGAAACCTGAGTGGGCCTAAAATTGTTAAAAAATGGCAAATAAAGTTTGATTATTGTTGCTTATGGTGTACTATTTCGTTGCCATTAATCTATACGATTTTCCATCATTGTATTTATTGCCTCAGCTGTTATTGGTGATTCAAATTTATAAACAGGACTCATATTCTTAATGATGTGGAATTGAATATTCCATTTTTCAAAGAAAAAGAGGTCCTGGCTGTTTGCTACTGACAAACCTGTTTTTATATTTACCGTGATACTATAGGTAATTCCAATAGTATCACGGTAAAAATCATACCTATCTGGTATTTTTGCGTCAAATGAATGTGGATCAGTATTTTCGAGTCAGTCATTGACTGATAGCGATATTGATCTATCAAGACGTAATAGGTATCAGGTGAGTCCTGTAGCCTGTGCGGCATAAGACAAACGCGGGTTTCAGTAGAGTAATGAGTAAAAGTAAATTTAAAGACCTGAAGTCAAGACTGTTCAGTATTGGAAAACCCGGACTCGAAGTCAATGTCCCTCGAAGCGGCTCAGGTTCTGGCATAAAGGTTCTTAGTGGTGCATGTGCTGTAATTCTGATACTTGGGGCTGCCTTTGGAATATGGCGGGTTTTCTTCCATCAATCCCTTTTGGATAAAGGGATTATCGTAATGAATGAAACCTTTCGGGAATATCGCCCCTATGAAGCAAGAATCTCTGGTTTTAGCTATTCTCCCTTTATACTTGCGCGCGGCGCAGGCGATCGTGAGGTCAATTATCTCGCTCGCGACCGTGCTGAACTATATCTCCTCCAGGCAGTTACGGAAAACCCGAGTCCCGAGTCCTACCATGCGCTTGGCCGCTTGTATCTTGCCAAGAAAGATATCGATAAGGCGATAGCTCAATTCGTCAAAGCTCTTGAAGAAGATTCTTCAAATGCGCAGTTACAAAATGACATGGGTGTAGCATTGCTGGAGCGTGGTAAAATCGAATTACCCGAACAGGAAGCCGGGAAGGCCTTGGAGGATTTTGCCAGGAGCCTTGAACATATCGATACTTCGTTAAAGCTGAACGCTTCTTTTCCTGAAGGTCTGTTCAATAGAGCCCTTGTACTTCAGCAGCTAACACTCGACCATCCTGCTGGAGAGGTTTGGCAAAAATATATTGAAAAAGACCATGATTCGCGGTGGGCGGAGGAAGCCAGAAAAAATATCAAGTCGCTTGATGATAAAATTAAAAAGGTAAATAGCAATCCCGTACAAATCCTGCAGGATTTTCTTGCTGCATTTAAAGAGCGGGATCAAGACAAAGCATTCAAAATTATCAGCCTGAATCACACATCGACCGGCAACATAGTCATTAACGGTTTGCAGGATGAATTTCTTTCATTAAAGCAAAATGGTCGGAACAGTGAAGCCAAAATACAGTTAAGCGCATTGAATTATGCCGCTATGCTTGAAATGCAAAAGGGAGAGAATCGATATACCCAGCATTTATACAAGTTTTATAGTTCAGCTGCTCCAGATCAGATTCAGCCTCTGGTTGAAGCAAGAAGCTTGCTAAAGAAGGGCGATGAACAGTTTAATAGGGCCAATCATAACGAAGCAATTAATTACTATAATGATGCAAAACAAATTTTTGAGCGGCTTGGAAACAGGCCCGAAGCGATATTCACTGACTTTCGAATGGGACACTCATATATACGCCATTCCGACTATATCAATGCGACCCTGATATTTGAAAAGATATTAAAGCTACAGCCTGCCAAAGATTATATTTGGATACTGGCGAGGTGCTTCGATAATCTGGCAAATATTAAGCTGGATACAAATGAATATTCATATGGAAGTAAATACAGCGAGCGCTCACTTGAATTATCAGAGAGCATAGACGATATAAATGGCATGATCAGAGTTATGCTCCAGCTTTCATCAACATATAAATTACTTAATGATTCGAGGACTTCTCTGAACTATCTTTATACAGCCATGAAATATGTTAAAGAAAATCCCGTGCAACCGATTCAGGCATGGAGTGTAAATGCCCATGCAGCTTTTACATTCAATTCATTGGAATTGAATACATCAGTTATTGAATATCAAAAAGAGGCATTGCGGATTTTGAAGGATTTCGAGGTTCCTAACCCGGTATTAGAGTCCCGCTCACATGGATATCTTGGAGCAAAACTGGGTCAGTTACGCTTCTTTGATGAGGCGATAGCCCATCTGAAACAAGCAGTTAGAATTGGAGAAAGCCATTCCAATAAGCAGACTGGCTCGAATATTCTTGCCTATTCAATGCTGGTTCTGGGTGATATTTATCGTCATTCAGGCAATTACTCTGAGGCGATAAAATGTTACGAAACGAGTTTTGATATACATAAAAAGTTAGGTGCGCAAATTTATTTATATCTGGCTCGGAAGGGGGAACTCCTTTGTCATATTGCACAAGGAAATGATCAAAATGCTAAAAACACACTCAAAGAAGTAATAAGTATATTCGAAAAAAATCGATCAAGAATTACCCTGGAAAGCCAGAGAAATACATATTTCGATACTGAGCAATCAGTGTATGATATTGCCATTGATTTTGCATTCTCTAGGTTGAAAGATGGTCGGCTGGCTTATGATTATTCGGAAGATAGTAGAGCACGATCCCTGCAGGATGCAATAAGCAAAGCTCCGAAGGTTATTCTGAGCAGGCTAGGGCCGGATCTTTATCTGACTGGCAGTTATAATCCGGTTAAATTATCTGATATCAGAAAAAAAATACCGAATCAGGCACAAATACTTCAATATGCTGTTCTTAAAGACAGGTTAATTATCTGGGTTGTATCTCGAGATAACTTTAGGATGATGAAGGTTGACGTATCCTCCGATGATCTCAAGAGGAAGACCTTTGAATATCTGAAATTGATTTCGCAGCCTGCTGACAGTGATTTGAATGAAATTCAGGAAAAGGCGAAGGAGCTTTACAACTGGCTAATTGCTCCAGCAGAGCCATTTCTGGATATTGAAAAACAGACCTGTATAGTTGCTGACAAAATATTACTCCATCTCCCATTTGGGGCGCTTGTTAGCCCTAACGGTCGATACCTGATACAGGCACACCGGTTGATCTATGCACAGAGCTCAAATATGTTTATAACAAGTTCCGAGATAGCTGAAAGTAAAATGATAAAACACCGGGAGAATATGCTCAGCGTCGGAAATCCAGCCTTTGATAAAAAGGTATTTTTATATTTGAAGGATTTGCCATCGGCTGCAAAAGAAGCTAAAGAAGTGGCTGCTCTATATCCTTCATCGCATAATCTAAATCATGAGCAGGCAAGTAAGGAATTGATCAGGCAGTATATGGAATGCTCGAATGTGATACATCTAGCCATGCATTACGATGTTGATCCGTACTCCCCAATGCAATCCAAACTGATACTAACTAAGTCATCGGATTTCGAAGGATCTATTTTACAAGCATACGAAATATACCTGATGAAATTAACGCATGCCAGGCTGGTGGTTCTATCAGCTTGCCAGACTGGAATTGAGCAGAACTATGGGGGAGAAGGACCCGTCAGTGCCGCACGCCCATTTATTGCGTCAAAAGTACCGCTGGTTGTTGCTAGTCTATGGCCGGTCGAGTCGGACGCCACGTCAATACTTATGGTCGGATTTCATAAGTATCGAACACGGAATAAATACGCGACTGTTGATGCGCTCAGGCAAGCCAACATAGACCTCATTATAAAGAGTGGCTCTTTGTATAGTCACCCATTTTACTGGGCCTCATTCGTTGTATTAGGAGGGTATGCGGAATATTAGCATTGATATGATGTCAGCTTTTCAACGGTTTTTAAACTAGTAACATGTTCTTCCAATATCCAACCAGAAAGGATCAGTTATGTTGAAACTAAATCGCGTGGCCTTGATTGGGCTGATCATGTGTTCTGTATTGTCAATAGGTGGAATTCTTGCGACAAGTCATTCACCGATAAATACTAAAATATTTCAACCTTCTTATAGTGATTTTTCTTCTTTTCCCAAAGATAGAATGAATTCGACTTTTGACCCTACAATCATTGAGCCCGATATATGGATTACATTTACAGGATTATTAGTTTGGCGTTTTAATGAAAAAGAAATTCATATCGGGGTCCCCATACAAAACACAGGTCATTGTTTAGAGATTAACATCTGGGAAAAATCGCGTTATGCCAGTGCATTTGTAATTAAGGATACTATTCACCTTCCCGCGGGTGGCAGCCTTCCGCGCGATATTAGATTAGATGTTAATCCAGGCTTGCGTGGTATAGACCTTAGAAGGGTGCAAGGCGACTTCCGTAGGAATGGCATGACATACTCCGGTAATCGGTATGATATTCGGTGGGCAATAGATATTTTTGGAGATGACTTTCATAGGAATCTGGTTGGTACTGCAAATGTAAATTGGAGTTTGCTGAGGTCGATTATTATAAATGAAGGAACACTGTTTTCAGATACATTAAGTGATCCTCGTAATCCTCTGGTGCGAACTGGAGGCGGTAACCCGACCAGATTGCTTTATGCGGCTGCGGATAAAATAGGGATTGGGATAAAGCTTTCAGGGCGTGTTGCGACATTTGGCTTGGGGCCAGGTGTGTTTCATTTCGACAAGATTGATCTCGAGAGCCCTTCCAAATATAAAATAGAAATTATTAACCACCCTTGCCTCACCCTAGTTTCGGAGTAAGCGATTTTCCTTTATATTATAATCTAATAAATAACCTGCCTGTGGATCAAAGATATAACATGATTCTTGAGGATGTAACATCAGATATAATACCCTGTTATCCAGGGTTAGGACGGTGATGGAGGCGGCTATCATTCAATAAGTGATTGTCAATGCTGAAGGGAATATTTATGAATAAAAAAAAATCAATGCAGGCCAACGTGAAAGTCACCCTGAAAACATTTGATCTCAAGATTCTAAAAGACGGGCAGGTTTCACTCGTGTCTGAAAACCTTAATGGAGGGGGTGATATTAAACTAACCTACGATGAAAGTATCAGTATGTATATAGCTAAAAGCGTGCCGAAAGGTTCTTATACATTGACTGCATCAGCTGAAAGCTACATGACTGAATCACGACGAGTTTTTGTTGACTCAGAGGAGCTCATGGTGACATTTATTCCAGAGGAGGAAGGAATGCCCTTCTACTACCGTGGCCGTGTTAGAGTTCCATTTAAACCGACGGGTCTGATTGGTGTGGCTCTGAACCGAATTCCTTTTGATGGGGATGAAAGAGAGCATAAGGAAAAGGAGCAGGTGGAAACCGTAAGGAGTCTTGCCATCGAGTTAGGACTTACTGAGTTTATTGAAACACCTGAGGCAATTAAACAGGAAAAAGTGCGTATCTTCGAGATGAAACCAGATCTTGATGATGCGGATCATGAGACAATTCTTGAAAGATTATCGGGACATCGTGCTGTTCGAAATGCTGGTCTTGTTATCAAGCTCGATAAGCATGCTACTTCAATTCTTACAAGACAGTTGATTGTTCGCTTTAAGTCCCAGGTTTCACCCTCTCAAATTAGAGCCATTGTCGAGCAGAATAAGCTGAATAATATACGCCGGATTCCATACGCAGGCAAAAACGTCTGGCTTCTCGAAGCGAAGGATGAACAGGCTAGCTATAGGATACTTGAAAAATCTATTGAGCTGGCGAAACTTGACAACGTCGAATATGTTGAACCAAATTTCATTATGACGGCTGTCGACCTGCAAGCAGTTCCAACAGACTATCTATATTTAGAGCAATGGCATATTCCTCTGGTAAATCTCCCTCAGGCGTGGGAAGAGCTGCGTGATCGCACTACTCTGGATGGCATAACCCCCGGGAATAGTGGGGACCTAACTTATGGGGGTGAAAACGTAGTGATCGCTGTCCTTGATAGGGGGATCCAATCAAATCACCCTGACTTTAATGGAACTGTTACTAGCGGGGATACAAAATATCACAACTCTTTGACTTTTATAATATGGTTGTAACAATGATGATGTAATAAGTGACCATGGGATGAGCTGCGCTAGTGTTTGCCACAGCTATGGCAAACAATCCGCAGGTATTATCAGTAACAGTGAAGGGGTTGTCGGAGCGCGCCGAATTGTCGCGTCATCGGGCTGATCAGACCGATAGCCGGCACAGGTCTTCAATATGCAGATGCTTTAGCATGGATCAGCGGTTTTGATCCGAGCTGGACGGATGACTCAATTAATTATGAGCCTGACACTATCTTTCCACCATTACCCGATTATCCCGCGGATATTATTTCCATGAGCTTTAGCACGGTTATAGAACCGACTGGCGAAGGTTTTGTGAGAGATGCAATCAATAATGTGACAACCATGGGGCGACGTGGACTTGGCACAGCAGCTATCTGTGGCGGCAGGTAACTTTGGCAGTAATGAAACAAATATCTTCACTGAGCAACCAAACGTCATGGTAGTGGCTGCATCTACTGTAAATTCGACTAACGATGAAATTCGCGCTCAATACAGCAACTATGGCAGCCATATCGATTTCTGTGCTCCCAGCGACAATTTAGTGACTGGCAGAGGTATTACCTGTGCGAGTAGAAGTGGAGAAGGTAATTTGCCTGGCAATCCAGATATACAAACGAGTCTCGAGTCACCAGTATCTGGAGGAACCAGAGGAACACCACTTCACGTTATTGATGGGCTAAATCATGAGGGATATAAGTACGTATTAATAGGTGGACCAGGTGAAAACGGCACAGAATCCCAAGAAATTCTTAGCACTTCCCCCGGAGTAATAAATGTTTCTGGTGTAAATAATAATCATGTGACTGGTACCCTGGTCACAATCGGTGTTGCTGATTATTTGAATACATTCGGCGGCACGTCTTCCGCGGCAGCATTAGCGGCTGGCATTGCCGCTTTATGTCTTTCAATGAATCCGGGTCTATGTTTGTTCGACTTGCGAGACATTCTTCGTACTACCGCGGATAAGATCGATCTTGGCAATTCAGATCCCATTGGTAGTTGGGGATCAACATCTGGTGGAAGTGAGTTGTTCAGCCAATTTTACGGTTGGGGTCGTCTCAATGCAGGTAGCGCAGTTATTGAAGCAGAAAGTCGATTGTAACAACTTCCTTGAGCTGAATCCCGGCCTTAAGTCATCAGATACTTGCTGGCGCCGTGATCCTGTTGGATATCGGAATGTCTCACGCAATATTTATCTCACTCCATTTACTATTCGGTCGTAATACATATTGAGAGTGGGTGAATTATATGGCAAAGCTGGTAACATTTGATCAAAAGCTCAATCAGGCTTTTCAACTTGCTCATTTTATCCATGAGGATAGAATCGTGGCCCGTTCAGTCGCCAGGGATGCTGCCGCATGGCTTGATACAGCCCTTTCTGCCCAGGACAAACGACTCGCATACGATTCAACGAACAGAAATACTATTACTTTATCAGATGACCACATGCTGCAACGCCTGGTGATGATTGCCTCTGATCCATATGAAAGGGCCAGGGAGGGTGGTCGCGAAATCATCGACCACCAAACGCTGCTCATCCACTTCATCAAGCATCTGGTCAGGATAACCTTCAAGTTGACCCCATTCTATACGACGCTGGGAGTTTGCCGCATTCTTCACAACTATAGCACCGGCGAGACGATGGAAATAGACTGTATTGTCATGCAAGACCCTGACAGGGTTAAGGATCCCAGTTTTTTGCGTGCCAGAAAAAAAGTATTGATCTCTGAGCTGCAAAACAGATTCGGGGATCTCCTCAGTCAATGCAAGGGGCCACGACAGGAGATACGATTCAACTCTCACAACAGTCCTCATAGGTTTCTCGAACTGACTCGATCCTGCCTGCACAGGTTCTCCCCCTGGTTTATAAAATGTATACACATTCCCTCTGATTACAATCCCACCGAACATATACTGGACGATCTATCGTCCGATCACCTGAATGACGATGAGACACAACGTATTCAATTAAACAGAATACATGCTGTCCTCGATCCCGAATGCTTCAGCCTCCTTATTAAAGGATTAAGGGAACATAATATGAACAACATGGAATTTAATGATCCTGCCCGTACACTACAAATACCTGTATTCAATATCGCCAATGGCGAACCACCTGATAATGGAAGCAGAGTCGATATATCAGCAACATCAGCATTAAGCGATGATGAGCTGGCCGTCATGCGTCAAGAGCTGGAACATGATGCGGCCGTTCGCAAACAATGGGGGAAGGGGCTTTTACGAATCATTGTCGACGGCGAAGAGCGCGCCCAGCTGCTGCCTGAAAAGTTAAATTCGATAAATCTCGGGTTAAAAGGTGGAGAAGAACTGATCGAAATTCGGAGTACATATCAGGGAGAAGACTCTCTTCTGGCAACCAAACTTCTTTCGTATGACGTTAATCACAATATATCGGAAGCCAGCTTTGACCTGCATTTGCCGAATGATTATACCCTTTCTTTTGATGTTACGCCTGAAGCCAATTTCACTGACACTTATTCACCTTCGAATATCAGTATCAAATATGTGAGCACAGGTGGTATCCAAAGATACGCTCAGTGGATAACACAACTTGTACAAATGCCCGCTCAACCGTTTTTCACATCACTGGCGAATGCATTCAGAAAGCCGGTTACTCCGATATTGATTGCCGCCTCAATAATCATGTTTGTCTTATTCGGTGCGTATAGTTTCTTTGGCCCCAATAGACTCGACAAAGGCATGATCGCACTTCAGAAAGCTTACAAAGGCTATCGACCTTATGAATCACGGATCACCAGCTTCGATTATGCCCGTTTTTCGATAACTCGTGGGCCGACGGATAGTGGTTTGAATGAATCAGCAATACGATACGCTGAACTCGTGCTGCGTCAGTCTATTGATGAAAAAAATGATCTCAGGTCACGCCATGCCATGGGCCTTTTTCACTTCATGAACAGAGACCTTGACAAAGCAATAGCTGAATTCAAAATGGCCGTATCGATAGATCCGACCGATGCAAGATCACACAGCGATCTCGGTGCGGCTCTTTTGGAGAAGGGCAAGGAAAAGCGTGACAGTTCCGGCGAAGACAGAAACCCTGTTGAATTCGACGATAGCCTGAAACACCTCAGTATCGCATTGAAATCCGATCCGGAGTTGCGTGAAGCCCTCTTTAATCGCGCGCTCTGTCATGAATATATGCAAATGCCCTTTCAGGCGATCGACGAATGGCAAAGGTATCTCGAAATCGACTCTGACTCTCGATGGGCCGATGAAGCAAGACAACGGCTCGATGCGATCAGGCAGTCTCAAAAATAACATTCGAGGATTAAAGAGCCTCAGTTTCAACAATTCTATCTCGCCTGTCATACAGACAATCAGGAACCCGCATGGAATAATTAAAACGACATTAACGCGATCGACAGGCTAAAGGCAATGCGTGGCCGAAAACCGGCCATGGGAGATGGAATTAGATACACCTCAATCGTGATTGTATCCGATTCCAAAAGTCTCACGAAACAAACCAACAAAAGCATATATAATCATCCCGATAAGAAGTCCGGGCTTATCAAAGTCAGGACGTAAGCGTCTTCAGCCAGCCCCCTTCTCTGTGGCAAATGTGTGACAGAGAAGGGGGAGATTATTCTGAAGCGGCATACTCAAAGGGTATTGTGTATGTGCGCTATATTCTCTCCGGGGCAGATATTCAACGGTTCATCCACCAGAGCACAGACCAAACCCGATCAGATTGCGAGAGTTGAGGTGTAATTGCGGTGCGTTCTTTTTTGTGCTACGGGTACACATCTTCAATAATCAATTGAAGATTGGAGGCAGAGGGTGACACCTGATCGATGGCAACAGATTGAGAGGATCTTCAATGGCGCCCTTGATTGCGAGCCGGAGAAGAGATCTTCGTTCCTGGATCAGGCTTGCGAGGAGGACGAGGATCTGCGCCGCGAGATCGAGTTGCTGGTCAAGGCGAACGACGCCAGTGGCGCCTTGGGGGTAACCCGTTTTCCCAGGCTTATGGCAGCTGAAATCACAGATCAATTAGATGGTTCGATCATTGGACAGACCCTCGGTCACTATCGGGTTGACATCCTGCTGGGTTCGGGGGGGATGGGCAGCGTATACCAGGCACAGGATATTAACCTCAATCGTCGTGTGGCGCTCAAGCTGTTGCCTTCGTATCTGACTATCGATCCTAATCGGATGCAGCGTTTTGAAGAAGCACAGGCTGCATCGGCCCTCAATCATCCGAACATCATCACGATTTACGATGTCGGAGAATCGGAAGCCGGGCGGTTTATCGTCATGGAGCTGGTCGAAGGGCGGACGCTGAGCAGCCTCGATAAACCCTGTGCAATGGAAATGCTCGTCTCGCTTGGAAGTCAGATCGCCAGAGCATTGGGCGCGACTCACGCTGCAGGCATCACGCATCGCGACATCAAGCCGGACAACATCATGGTCCGGAAAGACGGCTATGTGAAGATCCTCGATTTCGGGCTGGCGCGATTGATGCCGTCAGCTACGACAGATACCGAAGCAAAAAACGATGGTTCAACAGACGGCTCCAGGCTCGCTGCTGGGTACTCTCGCTTACATGTCGCCGGAGCAGGCTCGCGGCGAAACGACCGGCAGGGCAGGTGATATTTTTGCGCTGGGCATTATTCTCTATGAACTGGCGACCGGAGAGCATCCGTTCAAAGCCTGCTCAATGGTCGATCTGCTGCATGCAATCGCATCACAGGCGCCGAAGCCTCCCTCAAGGCTGATGCCGGAAATACCCCTCAGGTTCGAATCATTGATTCTGCGGATGCTCGAAAAGGAAGCGCATTTACGGCCCACAGCCGATGAAGTAGTTCAGGTAATGGAGGACTTGCCGGGCGACTCAGCGGCGGGACGCACTCCAATCAGGTTGTTAAACGACAGCTCATCGGCAGGGAGAAGGAGCGGATAGAGTTGCGCAGCGCTTATAACCTGGCAAAGATCGGACGTGGGTCGATGCTCTGCCTGACTGGGGAACCGGGCATCGGAAAGACGGCACTGGTCGAGGATTTTCTCGCGGAGCTGGCAGCCGAAGGGCAATGCACGATTGCCCGTGGTTGCTGCTCGAGACGTCTGGCCGGGTGTGAGAGCCTACCGGCCACTGCTTAAAGCGCTTGGAAATTTGCTGCGGGACAGCAGTAATCCGGCAGCTTCACGTGTACTGAAGCAGGTTGCCCCAACCTGGTATGCTCAGGTTGTGCCCCTCTCAGGCAAGGATGAAGAGTCGGCGAAGTTGCTGGCCAATGTCAAAACTGCCACCCAGGAACGGATGAAGTGGGGCTTCTTCACTTCCTGCAGGAAGTAGCGCGGCTGCGCCCGCTGGTGCTCTTCTTCGACGATATGCATTGGACGGATGTCTCGACGATCGATGCTCAGTTTTCTATCGGGCAGGTTTGACGGGCTGAATATATTGATTATTGCGACTGATATGCCATCGAATATGCAGCGGTGCAGGGATCCTTTATTGCAGATCAGATCGGATCTTAAGGCCCGGGGGCCTTGTCGCGAATTGAAGCTGGATTTCCCTGAACCGGGATGAGATTGCAGTTTATCTGGAATCGGAATTTCCATGGTCATCATTTTCCCGCTGGTTTTTCGGAAATGATTTACGAGAAGACGGAAGGTCATCCGCTGTTTATGGCGGATCTGGTAACTTACTTGCGGGATCGGCACATAATTGCAGAGGAAAAAGGTTTGCAGGACGCCGGATCAAGTTGGGTTCTGTCGAAGACATTGTCGGACATCGAGGGTATGTTGCCGAAATCGGTGTGCGGGATGATCAAATGCAAGATCAGACAGCTTGATGACATGGACCGCAAGTTGCTTGTTGCTGCAAGCGTTCAGGATTGTGCTTTCGATTCGGCAGTCGTCGCAAAAGTGCTTAACATTGAAATTGACAAAGTTGAAGAGCGGCTGTTAAGACTCGAAAGAGATCACTCGCTTGTCAAATTGACAGCTGAATACGAGCTTGCCGATGGCACTCCTGACGCAGCGATATCGTTTTGTTCATATGTTGTATCAAAATGCAATGTTGAAATCGCTGAAGGCATCGCGAAGAGCCGCCCTGAATCGAGCCGTGGCGCAGACGATTGTGGATTTGTACGGCGAGCGTTCGGAGGGCATGGCGAATGAACTGGCAACCTTGTTTGAAGAGGGACGTGACTATGCCCGGGCTGCGGAATTTTATCGCCTGGCTGCCCAGGCTGCCGTCAGGGTGTTTATGCCAATCAGGAAGCCATTCTGCTTGCGCGTCAAGGGCTGAAGATGGTTGGAATGTTGCCGGACACCAACGATCGATGAGGGCATGAACTGGCTTTGATTGTCGCACTGCTGGAGCCGCTCGCCGCCACGGAAGGTCTCACTTCATCCGAGTTCGCGGCGCATTACACCCGGGCAAGGGACCTGACCCGCCAGCTCGGCGACTCATCACAGATTTTATTGACCCTCAATTTAGTTGCTTAAGCTGGACTTACGCAGAATCCGGCGCTCCCGGGATTCTGCGTTTGTCCTATTAAGTAGTCTGTAACTTAAGTTTCTTGTATTCAAGACCGGAAAAAAGTTAATCGCAGAGGCCGCGAAGAAGCGCAAAGAATTTAATCGCAAAAGGCTGCAAAGGGGCAAGATATACAGGGAAGATCAGTGTTCGAATTATATCCAGTGGGCAATAATCCGGATATTCATATCACCAAAAAATCTTTGCCCCTTTGCGGCCTTTGCGATTAATTTCTTCCGAATTTAAATGCCCGAAAATTTAGGTTACAGAGTATTTAGGATATTAATATATATTTCATATCTATTTACTCATGGACATGCTATTTTAATTTTTTACTTGTGAGGGATATTGCCTGCCTTTTTCGATATTCTCTATGCAAACTCGTTGGAAAGAACTGATTGCTGTCTCTTCATCTGAAAAAAGTGATCAGATTATTTATCGCAATACTCGATTTACTTCCTGACTCAATAAACAAATGACAGGTTCAATTCGAAGTGGTTGTATCAAGACCATGGACAATTGAACATTGCCTCAATTCACAACTCAACCGGAGGTTGAATATCGATATGACTCTCAAAAAATTGCGGATTTGCTGGACCGTCAGTCTGCTTCTGTTGATCGGCGGGCTGGTCAACGTCAATGCGCAGAATTGGACTGTCGGGGGTGGCAGCATCACTAACGACCGATACGCGAAGGGTGAAAAAATTATCAATGCCGACAATGTGAAGGTCTGGTATTGAAATGGACATTTATCACTCAGGGAGATGTCAGCGCGACACCGACCGTGGAAGGCAAAACGGCCTATGTGGTCGACTGGGGCGGATGGATCCATGCGGTGGATACCGACACGGGAGCGGCTAAATGGTCTGTTAAATTATCGACCATTACCGGAAGTGACCCCTCAATTTCACGCACCAGTCCGGTAATCTTCAATAATCTGGTGATTATTGGTGATCAGGGCGATCTCGATCCAGCCTTTTCTTTTCCTTCAGGCAATCCCAAGACCGCGAGCGTTATTGCTCTGAATAAGAACACCGGCGCTGTTGTCTGGAGGTCTGTCGTTGACTCTCACCCATTTTCAGCGATCACCTCATCCCCGGTCGTTTCGGGAGGAAAGTTGATTGTCGGAGTCACTTCGCTCGAGGAGGGAGCCGGAATTATACCCGCTTATTCATATTCGTTTCGCGGAAAAGTTGTGGCTTTGAATCCGGCAACCGGTGGGCTGATCTGGGAGACGTATATGGTTCCAGTCGGATATACCGGGGGAGGAGTCTGGGGCAATACTCCCGCCATCGACACCATTCGTAAGTCCGTCTTTGTCGCGACCGGCAACAACTACAGCGTTCCTCCGGCTGTGGAAGCGCAGATCGCTGCAGACCCGGCAAATGGCGAGAGCTATCTGGCTGCCGATAACTTTATTGATGCAGTTATATCGCTCGACTTGAATACCGGCGCCATTAAATGGGGACATCGTCTTCAGGGAGCCGATACATGGAATGTGGCGAGGTCGGGCGTTTTCTCTCCAGTGCCGCCACCACCTGATCCGGGTCTTGGTCCGGACTATGATTTCGCTTCAGGGCCAAACCTTTACAAGACGAAAATCAATGGTAAAACCGTTGATCTGGTAGGCGCCGGGCAGAAGAGCGGGAAATACTGGGCATTGAATCCCGATAACGGGGCGGTTGTCTGGTCGACTCAGGTCGGGCCGGGAGGCCTTGCCGGCGGGATTCAGTGGGGATCGGCAACTGACGGGACGCGGATATACGTCGCAGTATCCAATCATGATGGCAAGCCTTACCAGACTCTGACCAATGTGACAAAGAATGCCGGTCTCTGGGCCGGTCTGGATGCGGCGACAGGGGCATATCTCTGGCAGACTCCCGATCCGCTCAATGGCAAGGATTACGGCATGGTGACGACAGCCAATGGTGTCGTCTTTGCCGCTTCGAATTCGGGTCATATGTATGCAATGAACGCCGCAACGGGCCAGATCCTCTGGGACTTCGATTCCCTGGGGACGGTTCTTTGCGGCCCGTCGGTGGTCAAGGGGGTCGTGTATTGGGGATCAGGGTATGGTCGATTTGCAGGACAATTCGGCGGACCTGGCGCGAACAATAAGTTGTTCGCCTTCTACCTGCCTTAAATCCTGTTCGTAAAGCGGCTGCGACGTGAGTTCACGGCCGCTTTACGTTTCAATTCTCGCCGATCTGACACAGGTTGACGTCTGACATTTGCCGGGCCTGATTCAATACCGACATGAAAGGAGACAGTATGTTCAAACGAATGATGCCGTTATTTCTGGCACTTTTCCTGCTTTGCCCGATGACAGCGTGTGGTGACAACGAAGCTGAGATTAAACAGATCATCCAGTCTCGTTACGATCAGTTTGATGTCGCGTACAAGGCGCGTGACCGCAAAAATGTAGAGGACATTTTTGCCTCGGAATGCGTTTTCAAACAGAACGATGAAGGCAGGAAAATGACCCTGCCCAAATTTATGAATGCGATCGAATTTTCCTTCCGGGCGATGACTATCTATTACATCAAGTCTCAGGTCGAGACCATTAAGCTGGATAACGATACAGCTCAGGTGACCGTCAGTTCGTCTACAGACGCCGACATAATCACGGCAGTTGTCGATGGGAAAAAAAAGGAGTCTAAACGGGCCAAAACGACTAAGAAATACCAGGATACCTGGAAGAAGACACCTCAGGGATGGAAGATAATTCAGAGAGTCGTTGATTAACGATCGAGATCAATTCCCCTGAGGTTTGGGCAGGCGGAACCAGAAGCGTGTGCCGCCCTCATCGCGGGGATGATGGCCGATCTCTCCGCCCCAGTGCTCGACTGTGATGCGGCAGAAATATAGGCCGAGGCCGATCTTGCCTCGGCCTTTTTGCCTTGCGCGAACTTCTGGAAGAGGGCGCCGGCCAGCTCAGGGGCGATGCCGGGCCCTTCATCATCGATCGCGACCCGGGATCCTGTCGCTTTCGTCGATCAGTCGAATGGTGACGGTCGAGTTGGCGGAACTGTGACGGAGCGCATTTTCGGCCAGATTCGAGATGACTCGTTCGAGACGTGATTTTTCCCCGACAACCTTCCATGATTTCGACTGATCGACGCCCCCATCGATGCGAAGTTTGACCTGGTTGATGTCGTAAGCCGGAAGCAGCGCCTCGACGACCTCTTTGGCTGCCTGCAGGGCATCGGGGGATTTTTCGGGATCAAGATGGAATGACTCGAACGATTCGAGTTCGGCGGAGAAGGCCTGCAGGATCTCGCGGATGAGCGACTCCTGGCGGGTGGCCTGGCGCAGTCCGATTTCGAGGAATTTACGACCTTTGTCCGAGATCGGCTCTGAGCTGAGCAGCTCGAAGCCCCCCTTGATGCCCATCAAGGGGCCTGCCAGATCGTGGACGATGCAGTGGAGCAGGATCTCCTTCTTTTGAATCTCCTTGACCAGTCGCTGGTAGTTGAGGCTCAGTTCGTTGCCTTTCTGCTGCATCAATCCCTGTTGCAGGATCTGTTCGGTAGCATCAAGAAAGAGCACGTAATCGCCATCCTGAGTACGAAGCATGTGCAGATCGGCAGGCAGGCCCGAATCTGTCTGGATGGCCGGCAGGATGAGACGTTCGGATTCAAGCGGGAAGAGCCCTTCAAGGAAGTAGACCTGATCTCCGACTTGTTTCCCCACGATCAGGTCCATCAGGCCATAGGCTGTCAGGTGGCCTCCGGCACTGAGCAGCCCGCCCTCCCTGTCGATCTTCATCCAGGCTGGTTTTCGCTGCGTCGAGGCCAGGTGATGAAGATAGGAAACGATGTCGGATGGCAGTTCGGCCATTTTTTTCTCCGTTGTAAAGGTAGAGTAGGCAGTAGGCAGCGGGCAGTAAAAAGTTGAAAGTTGAAAGTAAAAAGTAGAAAGTAAAAAGTATGAAATGGCTACGTCTTCGTACTTTCAACTTTCAACTTTCAACTTTCAACTTTTTACTGCCAACTGCCCTCTGCCTAATGCCCACTACCTACTGCATGCTGACAATCATTTCGGCAAGACGGGTGAATGATTCTTCGACGCCTTCGCCGGTCATGGCGCTGGTTTTGATGACGGTCCAGCCCTGAGCTTCGCAGTCCTCGATGGCGCGCTGGTCGATCTCCCATTCATCGATCAGATCGACCTTGTTGAGCAACAGAATGAACGGGATCTGTCCAACGGTCTCGGAGGTTCGTTGAGAGAGCATGCGAGCGGTCTCGAGCGTATTTCCGCGAGTGCCGTCAGCGACGAGCAGGTACCCGGAGGTGCCGCGCAGATACGACATCTGTACTTTCTGAAACTCGTCTTCACCTGCCAGGTCCCAGACGATCAGAGTTATCTCCTGGTCATTGAGAGTGATTGATTTTTTGTCGACCTTAACGCCGACGGTAGTCAGGTACTGGTCGGAATATATGCTTTTGACGTAGCGCGCGACGAGGCTGGTTTTACCGACAGCGAAGGCGCCGAGGAGGCAGATCTTTTTCTGAATCATTGCCGTTCCTCGAGCGTGACCTTGAACGATACGCTGCGGTTGTACTGCCTGTCTTCGGGAGTCGTTTCTGGGCGGACTGGTTCCTGAGTGCCGACGCCTCTCATTTCGAAGCGTTGTTTATCGAAGCTCCTGGCAGCAAGGATCGCGCTCATGCGTTCGGCCCTCTGCCTGCTCAACTGAAGGTTGAGGGTGTCGTCGCCCTCGGAATCGGTGTGTCCGGTGATTGTGATCCGGACGGATCTTTCATCGCCGGTTCCTTGTCGAAGAGGCGCTGCAAGTCAGTGATGGTGTCGCGTAGCAGCTGGTTCTGACCGGGAATGAGGTCGGCTTTGCCTGCGATGAATCGGAAGACGCGCGCTTCGATCTGTTTGCGCAAGGTGTCGGCCTCCAGATCCATCAGCTCGCGGCTGTCAAATGCGTCGATTCCGGGCAGGGCGCGGGCGAATTTCGATGCGTCTTCGATCCATTGTGGCGGAGCGTATCCGGAAGCCTTGAGCCTGCCGTTTTCGAGCGTCAGGGTGACTCCCTCCGGAGGATCGAGTGCCCGCCGGGCCCGTTCGAGAATGAATTTAGAATCCAATGCCTGATAGGGAACCCAGCGACCGGCAACAGTTTTCGGATCGATCTGCGTTTCAGACTTGAGGATCGCATCGGGATCGGCCGCCAGCGGGTCGCGCAGGCCGGTGACATACCTCTTGCCGGCGGATCTCCCGGTATCGGTGATGACGATGCCGGGCTCTGATTTCAGCCGATCAAGATAACCCTGCCATCGCGAACCGGCGCGCCAGGTGAAAAAAGCCCAGGTCACGAGCGCTGCGATGATCAATCCGCAGAGCAGCCAGATATAAACGGGAATTCGATATTTGGCCGGATCGGTCTCGACGCGGTAACGGGTCTGCAGGCAACTTTCAAGGTGATGTCGAACGATTTCGAATGGTTCTGTGTTGCCATCGAACCTTTGCAGCGTCTCGCCCATTTCGGCGTGGATCGATTCGATGGCGGGCGCGAAATATTCTTCGCGAAGGCTTTCAGACGCGTGTCCGCTGAGGACTATTGCGAGCACTGCTTGCGGGCCCGGTTCGATCCAGACTTCGCGATCGCCGAGATCCAGTTTTTCGACCGTTTCGTTGCCGACGGTCCCGAAAGAATCGTTGGCGAAGCTCTTGATGGCGTCCTGAATGGCGGTCAGCATTCCCGAAACGATATCGGCGTCACGCGTCTCGACCGAAGTCGATGCGACATGCTGCAAGAGCAGTCCGCTGTGCTTGTGAATCAGAAAGACCTGCTCGACGCGATAGAGCATCGTGTGATAAAGCACCACCTGAGCGAACGACTGGCCTGAACGGAGCGCTTCGATGCGCCATTGCAGCCCCTTCCACGAAAAGCTGTATTTGATCGTCTGATCGAATGACTGGATCAGGCCGTTGAGCGCGCTTGATATCGCGCGTCTGATGGCCGGCCCCATGAGCGGAGAAATCGCCTCAGCGACCGGGCGTGGGTCCTTTTTGATCGAGTTGTGAAATGCGCTGACAATGGTTGGTCCAAGCGTATCAGTGATCGCATCGTCCTGTCCCGTGCGGATGCGAATCGCTTCGGGCAGTGTGCGGCTTATCTCGCGAGCGCGAACACGCGGGTTATTGAGGCGCTCGAGGATGTTATCGATCTTTGTCTGTTCGGGTTCGATCAGCAGGCGGCGCAATTCGGCCAGCTCGGCCTTCGGATCCGGCGTATCAGCATCAGGTGTCGAGACCTCGGTCTGATCGCCGGGCGCCTCGGGGTCGATGGGTTGTTTGGGGACGATGCGTAGCGGAGAATCGCTCATGCCGGTTGCCCCTGTCTTCGGAAAAGCCCGGATGCCTTCTGAACCATCCGATCGTCTGCGAGCGGATTATTCATCGCCGGGCAGTTTGAAATCGTTGTTCAGTCGCATCGCCAGCTCGGTAAAGAGGTTGGCGAGGGCAGATCGGTCGGCCTTGTCGGAGCGCAGATCGCGAGATTCACGCGTCAGGGCGGCGGTGATCTCATCGTGCTTGCGCCGGATCTCGTCGGCCAGTTCGCGCGACTGAGACAGGATATGCTCGCGCAGATCGCGATGAGCCTGGGACGTCTGCTCGTCCAACTGGCTGATCCTCTGACCGATAGATTTGGCGGTATCGCGCATCTCTCGAGTCGTCTCTTCGCCGGATTCATTCCGCTGCTGGTTTTCGGCCTTGAGCCGGTCGCTCAGCGCGTTGATCTCCTGTTTGATATATGTCTCAAGCGTTTCGAAACGGCGCCGCGTCTCTTCGCGCACATCGTTCGCCTCTTTGATCAGACGCTCTTCCAGGCGGTTGAAGCGTTTGTCATAGTCGCGCATCTGAGCGCCGAAGAGGATGTCACGCACCTTTTCGAGATTGCCCGGCGTGGTCATCTCAGCGCCGGTCGGTGAGAATGTCGAAGCCTGCTCCTGCGGGTTGTCGGCCGACGTTTGAACGATGTTACCCTCGTCAGCAGCATTCATAATCGTACTCCTTGGTTACGTTTCCGGGCAGCATGTGGAACTCATGATGATGCGATTTGCCGGAGCTGATATTTCACGGATGGGATTTCAGTCAATCTTCCGGCCCGGCAAGGATACTTGATTCAGCAGTTGCACTGCAATATCTGTTTGAAGTGTTCGGATATTTCGCACGATCGTTGCGGATCCGTGAACAGTCCGATCCCTGCGATTCCTGCCGCGCCTGCTTCAAGCGGCTGGCGGAAATTGAGAGGCGTGATCCCTCCCAAAGCCAGTACCGGTATCCTGATTCGCGAACAGATCTCGGAGAATCGAGCGATCCCCATTGGCTCGCCGAAGTCCCTTTTCGATAATGTGTCGAATACCGGCCCGCTGACAATGAAATCAGCACCCAGCGACTGGGCCGCTTCGGCCTCCTCCAGGGAATGAGTCGAGACTCCGATCTTGAATTCCTGCCGTCCCACACGATCGGTGATTGCCCGAGCCTCAGCGGCGCTGAGCGATTCGGCCGTAAGATGGACCCCGTCGGCGCCGGCCGCCAGCGCAACATCAAGCCTGTCATTGACCAGCACACGGGCTCCGTGCGGGCGGGCGACTTCGATCGCCATGCGCGTCAGGGCCAGCATCTCACGTGCCGGGAGATCCTTCTCCCGGATCTGTATCAGGTCGCAACCTGCACTGGCTGCCAGTCCGATGGCTTCAATCTGTCGCCTGACAGTCACGCTTTCAGACGCCTCGGCGCTTTGCCGGAACGCCTGCCGGTTACTGATCAGATATATGAATTTGGGATTTTCTCCGGTTTCAAGGGATGCTGACTCCCGGGGCGCCTTCTTCTGCGGTTCGCCGATCGCGACCAAAGCCTGAACGCTCTCACGGAATTTGAAGATATCGCGCAGGCCGGCGAGTATGTTGAGCGCCCCGAGCCCGGTTACGGCTCCGCGCACGTAGCCGCTGGTCATGAAGGTGGGAAACCACGGCGAGTTAAGTTTTCCTGTGATGAAATAAAGAAAAAAATTGTCATCCCAATACTGCGTCCAGGGCAGTACCATTAATAAGATACCAACCTCGAAACAGATGAGGATATAAACGATAACGGTAATTTTGGCTGACATCGGAAAAATAATGACAAAGTAATACAACCCACAAAAGTCCTGCCCCTCAAGCCGCAAGCATATCAGTATAAACAGTTACTGGAAAGCAAACCGTGGAGAAGCGACGGAAACTATTTCCTGATTCAGCGGCGATACTGGAGTTTGACGGATTCGCGGCGCCGGTTGACGGTGACCTCTCGATCGCCCGGCTGGTCTCCAGGTGTACGATCGAGAGCGTTCATCAGGTCCTGTAAGTTGTTGATCGTTGACTCACCTATGCGTGTAATCACGTCACCGGCCTGGAAGCCCGTGGCTGAAGCCTTTCCGCCCTCGATCACGCGAGTCACCAGCAAGCCGTTGGTGACTGCGAAATAGTTCATCAATTGCCCGGTCAGCGGCTGGACCTCTAGCCCGTAAAATACGCGCAGGCGAATCTCAGGCGGGGCCGGTCTGGTCACTGCCCCGACGAAGACCCTCATCATCCCGACCCTCGATTCGAAATTCTGCCGATTCGGATCGTCCTGCGGCATCGTCTTCAGCTCTTCTTCCATTGTTTCGAGACGTCGAGCAAAGGCGATCAGTTGCTGTTCGGGTTCGGTTGCAGGAGCGGGGATGAGCGTTGCCCTGAACACCTTGTATTCATTTCCGCGCTTGACCTGGAGCGTGATCTGGCTGTCGGCCGGAATCTGACGGATGAGCGTCGCGAGTTGTGCGTATGTCTGGACCCGCTTGTCGTTGATCCCGAGCAGAATATCCCTGGCCTTCATGCCCGCCTTGTCCGCCGGGCTGTCAGGCGCGACGGCTGTGATGCGAACTCCGAGATCGGCAGTCGATGGCTTGCTGGTTGCGGTCGGCAGCGCGGGCGCGGCATCTATTCCTGTCGCTCCCAGCCAGCCGTGAGCGATGCTTCGTTTGGCCGTGATAATTGCTGAAACGATCGCCTGGACGCGCGATATCGGGTAGACCAGGTGAGGCCCTTTGCTGCCTGTATCGTAGATCGCGATGCCGAATACCGAATTGTCCCTTTCAAGAATCAGGCTGCAATCCTGGACCGGGGTCAATTGAGGATTCAAAAGGTGGTAGATATGATTTTCACTGTTGAAGCGGAAGTCGCGAGTCGCTTTGGTGATTCGTCCCTGATAAAAGTTGCGCCGCGGGCTGCCCAGAATCAGGCTCGACTGCATGCTTTGTCCCTGGTTCGGATGAAAGCCGTACAATTTGATATTCAGCCTGACGGGCATTCTGGCGGTCGTTGAAAATTTAGCCGGTTGCAGCCTGACCCGTCGACCTTGAGAACCGAAAGACCCGTGACCGTGTCCATGCCGATGAATCGTGCGGAGGTTGGACGGGTGTCCAGCGCCCTGACCAGCACATCGATCGGCGGCCGGCTCGGCGTGATGTCGATCAACCGAGTTACCTGCCCCTCATCGTCCAGAACCAGACCCAGCGTGATTCGCTTACGCTGCATCGATGGAAGCGGCTCGCCGTCCAGCGTCATGATGTTCTCTTCGCCGCCGAACTGTTGTGTCAGGTCTATCGTCTGGGTCACCCAGACCCAGCCCTTCGGCTCCGACTGTCTGAGCGTGATCGTCGGACGATCATCGCTGGTTTGAATGGCAGGTGCCTTTTTGACGGGAGTTTGCGTGCTGCGCCGTCTGGCTTGAGCTGGCGCAATCGAGAAAAGAGCGAATATCCATATCAAAATCAGCCAGATTGATATCAGCCTGATTGGAATCGACCTGACTGGAATTGAGAGGACAGGTGTTTGGAATCGCAGGTGCATCCGGATCAAGACGGTAATTCAAAGGATGAAGGCCGCAGGGCAAAAACTTCCTGCGGCCTTGAGATGTTCCCGCTTCTGCCGATTCAGATCGACGGAACGAAAGAGGCGTTCTTTGCCAGGTTCGCGGCCGGAGCCTCGGCGCCGATCAACGTGGTTCGTGTCGATGCCGCAATGATCTGACCTCGCTCACGGTTATAGACTCGCAGCGTGTCGCTGTTGTTGGCCAGAGCGTCCGGCAGGCTTGCCTTAACCCGTTCAACCTCGACCGGGGGCACAGCCCGCACTGCACTTCGAGCACTGGACCTCGGCGTCACTGCCGACGGCGTTCCAGCCATGATAGTCTCTGATTTCGTCTCGGGAATCGCTGTCTCGATGACGGTCGTGATCTTCTCCGGCGCTGCATTCATTGTTGCCACATCCTGAGCCGGCGCCACGATCTCTTCAGTCCGGTCGACATAAAGCGTCGTCAGTGTGACGGCAGGGCAAGTGTCGCCACCGCCGAGGCAGCCTGCCCCCACGAGAAGGACTTCGACCAGAATGCTTCGATCGTCGCCATCACTCCGCGCGGCTCTGCCTGCGCTCTGGCGATCCTCGCCCGCAACCTGAAATCGAAATCGGCCGGGGCCTCGACCCGAGGCTGGGCGCTCAGTAATGAAAGAAGGGCAGTGGTTTGATCAGCATAACGGCTGCAATCCGTGCAGGTGCCTGTGTGCGACTTCACCTCGTGGCTCATCGGCGCCCGCTTCGACATCGTATCGATTGCCGCTCGAATGTCTTGACACTTCATCTTTTTATCTCCACTCAGTTATCTAAAATCCAATATCTAAAAAATCCAATATCTGAAAAGTCCAAAAAAACAATATCTACTTCAGATCAGATCCCGCAACTTCTCCTTGAGCAGATTGCGGGCCCGGTTGATGCGCGATTTGACGGTTCCAACCGGTAATCCCAATACCTCAGAGATCTCTTCGTAGCTCTTCTCTTCAATGTCGCAGAGGACCAGCGGCGCCCGGTATTTGTCCGGAAGGCTGGCGATCGCTTTTGATACCGCCTGTCGCCTCTCATCGCCGATCATCGCATCATCGGCAGCCACCTGACGGTGATCCGGAAGATCGACTTCGACCTCTTCGCTATCCTTGTCTGAAAAGAACGTCGGCAACGGAATCAATCGTCTTCTTTTTCGCTGCCTTAACTCGCTGATCGCCAGGTTGTGGGCGATCCTGTAAATATACGTCGAAAAATTGTATGTCGCCTGATACCGGTCGACGTTCATATAAACTCTGACGAACGTCTCTTGCGCCATGTCAACCGCGCGATCGTAATCATCAAGCAGGCGGTAGACGTAATTGGTGATCTGATTCCGGTACCTGCGTACGATCTCCTGAAAAGCCGCTTCGTCGCCCGTTCTCGTCGCAGCCAGAAGAGAATGATCGTCCATCTCTTCAATTTCTATCTCTGCCTCTGCGATCGGTAACTCAATCGACCCTTCTATTCGCTTTTCAACCGGCCCTTTTATATTGCCGGCCTCACTGCCGGGGCCTGAATTTTCGGCCGCTATCAGCTCTAACGGTACGGGCCGCTCCTCTTTCGCTTGAGCCGGGACTATCTTGTCAAAGTCTGCTTCTTTCAAACCGGCGTTCAGCGTCAGTGTTGTCATCAGTGGATTGCCTTCTGCCAGTCGCGCATTCGTGTCCCGCGACTTGAGGTCTTCTCCAGGGATTTCTTCACGATTGTCATCAAGAGGCCTTTTCAGAGGCGCTTGTCGTGCATCCGGGTTGCTGCTCAGGGTCTCATGGTCGTCCTGGGACTTGTCCTGACATTCAACCGGATGTGATTTAAGAAGATCTTGTTGAGGATCGTTCATCTAAAATCGCTCTCGACAGATGAGGTATCGTCAACTGAGCGGCCTCGCAAATGGTTGGGGCACGAACCGTTTTCCGAGCGATAAAAGAACAATCTCAAGCCCTTGCACGCTCCCTTAACCAAATAGTTCCATTTATTTACCGGTTTTTTTCTTTTCCGGGCTTTTTAATCTTTGTGCCCTGTCCATGGTGGACAATACCCCTTCCGGTCTTTAATTTTCGATGTAAAACTTTCTCGCCATCTTATCGATGTGTCAAAATTATACATCTATTTTAGTTTCGAGCGCCGTCGCCATCGAAACAACACTTAAATATTATAACTCTACGACTCTCAATACTTGTGCTTTTTTTAGCGGATTCTATAATTGTGAAACAAGTATCAATGTTTGAGGAAACAGTATAGTCTGAGCGGGATCGAGTAATTTGGGCCTGCAAAGGGCGATAAGCGTGAAAACAATCAAGATCAGGAGGTCATATGAGTATTGAAGTAGGGGATATCGCTCCGGATTTCGAGTTGAAGAGCCACCTTGGAGGTGTCGTCAGACTCTCGGATTTCCGTGGGGCAAAGAATGTATTCATCGCGTTTTATCCGTTGGATTGGACGCCTGTCTGAACGGTTCAGATGCCGTCCTACGAAGCGGATTTAAGTCGCTTCGCGGACGCAGATACCCAGGTTCTGGGTATTTCAGTCGATTCGATCCCCAGCCATGTTGCCTGGGCGAAGAGCCTTGGCGGAATCACCTATCCGTTGCTTTCCGATTTCGAGCCCAAAGGTTCGGTTGCCAGATCATTTGGCGCGTATCGTGCAGCCGATGGGATTACCGAACGAGCCCTTTTCGTGATTGATAAGGATGGAAAAGTCGCATACAGGGACATTCACGACATCGGCCAGCAACCGGACAATGAAATAATTCATGATGTGATCCGTAAGCTTCCGTAATGATACCGGCTGAATGTATGAGGATCGAGCGTCGCGTTGTGAAAGCAAAACGGCGCTCGATCTGACCGTATTTCATAAAACTGGAGGGCATATGGCGATCATTTCGAGGAAGTGCGTTCCGTTCACTCCGCTGGACAGGGAACTGGCGCGGTGCAGTGTAGCGCTGGTCACGGCGGCGGGTGTTCACCAGCGGGATCAGGATCCGTTCAATATCGCCGATGAACTGGGGGACCTGACGTATCGCGAGATCCGTGGCGATGTCGGTGTGTCCGAGCTGATGGTGACTCATCATCATTACGATCATACTGATGCCGATCAGGACATCAACGTCGTATTTCCGATCGATGCCCTTCGCTCGCTGGCGGCGGAGGGGCTGATCGGGGAGGCGGCGCGTGAACACATCGGCTACATGGGCTACACCATGCTGCTCAAACAGATGTACGAGGAGACCGCGCCGGCCATCGCCGAGCATATCGACAAGAAGGCGAAGGCGGATCTGGTCGTCCTGACCGGAGGCTGACCGAACGTCTGCCACCGCACGGTCGTCGCGGTACAACGGGAAATCGAGCTTCGCGGAATTCCGACGGTTCTCATCACCGTCAGCCCTGAGGTCTCGCGGCAGATGCGTCCGCCGAGGGCGATCTGTCCGAAGGACTTCAAAATCGGCAATTCGCTGGGAGGACCCGGAATGGCTGATCTGCACAGGAAAGTCCTGTGGGACGCCATCCAGCAGGTGGCCGGCCCCGCAAGACCGGGCGAGGTGATCGAAATTGAATACTGAATCAGGATAAAGTAGAAAGTAAAAAGTAGAAAGTAGAAAGTTCTATAGCCGGGTTATGAGTTAGATCGATTAATTGGTATTCGACTCATGCCTCGGCTATAGAACTTTCTACTTTCTACTTTCTACTTTCTACTTTTACATTCTACTTTCTTTATCGCATAATCACGCCGCTAAACCGACACATCTCAAAATAAGAAACATCGATTCAATTTGGTCATTTTGGAGGAAAAGTATGAATCAACGCAGGCTTTTCATCGCCAGTTGTCTAGCTCTGGTTGTGACCGCCATGATCTTTGCGCTGCGGGGCAATGTTGAGGACATGGTACTGACTGATCCGGCTGTCGCGGGATATTTCGATCCGGCGCAGAAGCGTGCCGAATATGGCTGGCTGTCGACGATGGCGTTTTTCGGATTCGCCGGATCGATACTGGTAGCTTCGCCGATGCTTGACAGGCTGGGGATGCGTAATCTGCTCTACCTTGCTTTTGGACTGCATTTTCTGGGAGTGATCGGGTTTATTGCGGCCCCGAGTTATCAGGTAATGTACGTCGCGATGCTGCTGGCCGGGTTCGGCAACGGGCTGGTGGAGGCGGTCATCAATCCACTGATTGCGACGATGTATCCCGAGGAGAAGACGCACAAGCTGAACGTGCTGCATGCGTGGTGGCCGGGGGGGCTGATCATCGGTGGCCTGCTGGGATTTTTAATGAGCAAGGCGGGACTCGGCTGGCAGATTCAGATGGGGATTGTTCTGATTCCAACGGTCATCTACGGCGTGCTGATTTTCGGTCAGAAGTTCCCGTTGACTGAGCGGGCGGCATCGGGGATTTCAACCGGTGAAATGCTGCGGACTGCTCTCAACCCGGCCTTTCTGCTGCTCATCTGCTGCATGATGATCACAGCGTCGATCGAGCTGGCGCCCGGTCAGATGGTCGCTTCGGTGCTTGGCAGTCTGGCTGGAATGAGCGGGATTCTGATCCTGGTCTATGGCTCGGCGCTTATGTTCATCTTGAGGTATTTTGCCGGACCGATTGCACACCGGATATCACCGATCGGGATGATGGCCGCTTCTGTGCTGATCGCCGCGCTCGGTCTCTACCTGCTCTCGAACGTCAGCACGCCGACGATGGCCTATGTGGCGGCGACGGTCTTCTATGTCGGAGTCTGTTTTATGTGGCCGACGATGCTGGGTATCACATCAGAGCGATTTCCGCAGGGCGGGGCGTTTACGATGGGGTTGATGGGGTTTGCCGGGCAGTTCGCTCTCGGAGGGGTCATCTTTGGTATGGGGATAGTCCGCGACCGTGTTGGTGGAGATGCCGCATCTTTCCGTTTAGTCGCTGCGCTGGCTATCATCCCGTTCATCATCTTCGTCGTTTGGTGGATTCGCGACTACATGCGCGGCGGCTACAAGGCCGTCAGACTGTCGCAGTCCTGAAAGGTCTTATCCACGAAGTTAAACATGCGCCTTCGGCACTCCATCCACCGAAGATGAAAATGGCCTGTATTATCTCCGTGACCTCTGTGGCTCAGTGGTGAGATTAAACCACTGAGCCACAGAGATCACTGAGATAATACAGACCATTTTCAGAGCAGGGACACAAAGGCTGCACAAAGGAGATTCAGGATTCACCGGTTAAAAATGATTTAACGGTTTTTTATCTTCTTCGTGTTGACTTTGTGTCCCGTCGTGGATGATTAAAGCTAACCGCCGATGATGCCGGCCATGCCACAGTTGAGGCATCGATAGAGCGTGCCGGCGCGTTCGGGAAAGACCTGGATGGTGGAGCGGCCGCAGACGTGTTCGGCCTGCACTTCGAAGAGCGTGTAATACTGGTCGTCGCCAATATTGGAGAGGGCGTCGAAGATGGACTGTTCGGCCATGGTGTTGCGGTCAACGGCGTTGAAGAAATCCCGTTCGTATTCCGAGTAATCTGTGCTCATGTTCCTCCTGGATGCTGATGGGCCTTTTATTCACGTTTATAGCCGTAATTGAATATATTTAAAATAGTTGAAAGTTGAAAGTTGAACTCACTGTGTTCAGTAAAATGTTACATGCGTATAGCAATTGTATTTCTGACTTTTAACTTTCAACTTTCAACTTTCAACTCATTATTCGATTCCAGTCATTCCGAGGGCTGTCAGGAGGGCGCGTTTGTAGCCTAGTTCGAGGCCGGACGGGTCGAACCATTCGGTGAGGCGGTGGGAGTCTTCGGATGTGCCGCCGACACCGATCGTTACGGCCTGGATGCCCATGCTGATGGGGATGTTGGAATCGGTCGATGCCCGATTGAGGACGGGATTGATCCCGAGCGCATGGGAGGCCTCGACTGAGGTCCTGACGATGGCCGATTCGCGCGGAGTTTCGCCCGAAGGGCGATTGCCGATGAGGGAGATGCGTGAATCGAGCCGTTTTCCCGAGGCGGCGCGGATGGCGTTTTCGTCGCTCATGGCCAGATGGATCGATGAGATCAGAAAATCCTCCAGTCTCGACAATTCATATGCAGAGGCCGAGCGGAGGTCAACATCCATTGAGGCGTGTTGCGGGATGACGTTAACGGACTCTCCGCCTTCGATACATCCGATATTGTAAGATGTCCGCGGCTCGGTCGGGGCGGGATAATCCGCCAGCCGCGCGATGACGCGACCGAGCGCGTGAACAGGGTTGACGACTCCGAAATCCCCCCAGCTGTGACCACCCGGGCCGGTCAGCGAGATGCGATAGCGTTTTGAGCCGAGAGCCTGGTGAGTGATCCATTCGAGACCCGGTCCGTCGAATGAAATGAATGCCGAGATGCGTCCGGCCAGCCGGCCGTCGGTGAAGATGTGGCGCACTCCACGCAGGTCTCCTTCGCCTTCCTCTCCCACTGTAGCCACAAATGCGATCGATCCGCGCGGACGGATTTTGGCCGCGTTCAGTGCCTGAATCAGACCTACAATTGCAGCGAGCCCCGAACAGTCGTCGGCAATGCCGGGAGCGCAGAACCTCGATCCGACCCGGCGCACGCGCACGTCCGTACCCTCCGGAAATACCGTGTCGAGGTGCGCCGACAGGACCAGCAGCGAGGTCTCGAGAGGGTTGCCGTAGATGCCGATGACATTGCCTTCCTGATCGGTATGCACATCCGCCAGCCCGAGTTCGCTGAATCGCGAGGCGAGGTGACGGGCGCGCTCCTGCTCCTTGAACGGCGGCGCGGGAATTTCGCAGATTCGCACCAGTTCCGAAAGAAAGGACCCGGTAGAGGAATCGATGAAGCGAAACGCCTCAGTCACCTCTGGTCTGGCCATGAGGTCGGTCAGCGGGCCCGCATGACCTCTTTCAAGCATTGATGTATACGATACTGGCATGTGGTGGCTTCCTGGGTACGATAATTCGTCTCGATCGACAGATGCGATTGTTCTCTCTCAGCGATAAAAATGCAAACCGAACTCCAGACTGCCGACCGGCTCAGAATGTCCATTATCTTGCGCCGGTGCTGGATTTGGTGTAGAAGTTGAATCGATAAGTCAACAATACAAAAGAGATATCCGTCTCATGCGAAGGCTTTGAATTTAAGGTTCTTCCAACTCCGACGAGGCGGAAGATGGAAGATTGAGAAAGGACGCCATTGGTTTTGGAGAGACATTCGCCTGAGTCAGGTTGGATTGAAATCATTGCCGGATCGATGTTCAGTGGCAAGAGCGAAGAGTTGATACGCAGGCTTCGCCGCGCTCAGATTGCCCGCCGCAAAGTACAAATCTTTAAGCCCGTTATCGATGAACGATATGCGAAGCAGCACATAGTCTCTCATTCCGAGATGAAGATCGAATCTCAGACCGTCAATTCGGCTGGCGAGATCCTTGCTGCGGTGCATATGGATACGGAAGTGATCGGCATTGACGAAGGGCAGTTCTTCGATCACGATCTGGTCCGGGTAGCGAACATTCTGGCGGATCAGGGAAAACGCGTGATCATTGCCGGGCTCGATATGGACTATCTTGGACGTCCATTCGATCCCATGCCATTGCTGCTGGCAATTGCGGAAGATGTGACCAAGACGCGGGCGATTTGTGTCCGCTGTGGTCATCCGGCTGCTTACACACAGCGACTGATTGCAAGTCGCGAGCGCGTAGTTGTAGGTGCGTCCGAAAGCTATGAGGCGCGTTGTCGTTCCTGCTACGACCCGCACCTCACCGAAGACCCGGATCAAGCCAGTATGAGGTAAACCGGAAGGGAGTCCGTTTATGACAGTTGATCCCCAGGCGGGAAGGCCGATGGAGTACGATCTGCTCTTCGATTTTTTACGCGTAGTCGAGGCTGCCGCGATTGAAGCGGCCCGAACCATGGGACAGGGCGACCGTGAGTATTCCGACGAAGTCGCGGTTGAAAAGATGCGCGAGGTGATGGACACCATACCGATGTTGGGGACCATCGTCATCGGTGAAGGAGAGCGCGACGAAGCGCCGATGCTCTACATCGGTGAGAAGGTCGGGCGCGGGGCCAGGGAAGCGGTTCAAAATAAATATACCGAGGTCGATATCGCGGTCGATCCGCTCGAGGGCACAAACCTCTGCGCCACCGGGTCGGATAATGCCATTGCGGTGCTGGCCGCCGCCGAAAAAGGCGGCCTGTTGCATGCGCCAGATATTTATATGAACAAGATAGTGGTCGGTCCTTCAGTTAAAGGCGCGGTGGATATTGATGCGCCGGTGAGTGACAATCTGAATGCGATCGCCAAACGGTTGAACCGGCAGGTTCAGGATCTGACGATCGTCGTGCTCGATCGACCGCGCCACGAAAAATTGATTCAAGACATTCGAGACGCCGGAGCCAGAATCAGATTGATCAGTGACGGCGATCTTTCGGCGGGCATTTCGGCGGCTGTGGCTGGATCGGGCGTGCATGCTCTGATGGGGATCGGAGGCGGACCCGAGGGCGTGATTACGGCCGCCGCAATGAAATGTCTGAACGGCGAAATCCAGGCCCGATTCATGATGAAGGAGCAGATGGAGATTCCAAAAGATCGAGCCAAGATCGCTGACGGCATCTTCGATCGGATGCAGGCAATGGGCATCAAGGATCCGACACGCGTCTATGACACAAATGAACTTGCCTCGGGCAAAAAGATAATCTTCGCCGCCTGCGGCGTGACCGACGGGACGATCCTGCGGGGAGTCCGCTTTTTCGGAACCGGCAAACGCACACATTCTCTGATCATGACGACAGAGACCATGCATGTCCGGTTCGTCGATACCGTTCACGTCGAGGGCGGCCCGGATTCCTTCGTTCGTTTCGACAGATGAGACTGAAATGGCTGACTATCAGAACCAGAGTCGAATCGTGTACCTGAGCCTTATCGCACTGGCTGCCGCATGGCTGTTCAGTCTTGCGATCGCACCGCGGCTGATGGCGAATGGGCATCCTTTTCCGGCTGTCATTCTGTATCAGGGCTTTTCGGTTATCTGCCATCAGATGCCTGAGCGGTCATTTCATTATCACGCTCTGCCGTTCGCTGTTTGTGCCAGATGCACAGGAATTTACGCCGGTTTTCTGGCCGGGCTGCTTGTCTATCCGATGTGGCGAAACGTGAAAGAAACCGAACCCCCGCCGAGGTGGTGGCTGGTCGCCTCCGCGGTTCCGATGCTCATTGATTATTCTGGAGACCTGATCGGAATGTTCGCCAACACCCCTCTCACACGCGCCGCTACAGGCGGGCTTCTGGGGGCTATCGGAGCCTGGTTCATTTTGCCTGCGCTGGTTGATTTCTTCTCGCCGTCAGGTTTGCCGGATCGCCGACTGAGCCAACCATCTAACAATATTCATCGATATTTAGCCAAAAGGAGAAGCTGAATGCCCGAGGTTGATTATAAGAAACCGGCCATCGTCGGAGGCTTGATCGTCGGTATCCTGTCCATCCTGCCATATATTAATCTGGCAAACTGTATTTTCTGTCTCTGGGCGATTGTCGGTGGGGTCGTAGCAGCCAGACTTCTGATCACACGCTCCGAGACGCCGCTGGTCAGCAAGGACGGCGCATGGATTGGGCTTCTGGCGGGCATCATCGGCGGCGCTATCTTCTTCATCGTCATCGCCCCATTGACTTTATGGCAAATGGACAGTGTTTTGCAGGCCCTCTCGACGGACACACGCATTCCGCCGGATATTCAGTCCTTTTACATGCAGGTCGCTCAAAGCCCGGCCCTTAAAATGACCCTCTCGATCGGCGGCGTCTTCTTCGGCTCACTTCTCATTCTCGGATTTACTGTTATCGGCGGGATGATTGGCGTCTCTCTCTTTGAAAAGCGGAAGATTCAGGCATGGACTCCCACGCCACCTGCTCCTTATGACCCGTCGGAGTGACTATTTCCGGTCACACATTAAATTTTTTTTCTCAAACAATAGGTTTTATTCATCCTTTAATTGAAAATTTACTTTCATCGATCGTCTTCCGGGACTATAATGCCCGGCGAAAGTGAAAAGTTGAAAGTTGAAAGTTAAAAGCCCTGAGAAGTCCAGGCAGATAGCAGGCAGATAGCAGGCAGATAGATTGAAACAGTAAAATTTCTTTCAACTTTTAACTCATTGCCCCGGATTGCTTCCTTGCCATACCTGTACCGAACCCTGAAAACAGGGGGAGGACATGGCGCCTTGATAAGCGCAAGATATTTGATGATTTGATATCATGTGACAGGTTGAAGAGAATCTGAGATTAATATGCGCTTCCCTGAGAGCACCCTCACGAGATTAGACCTGAGAACTCGGATTTGACCGGGGATCATTGAGTCTGATTTCACCTCAAAAATGCTGCTTCGGGGAGAGCGGGATCGACAATTGCGACAGTTCTAAACGCTGGCTTCGCCCCGAAACGCCGGTGTCCCCTGTAATAGATCTCAGAAAAATAAAGACCCCTGCGGCAAGCGATGATTATTGATCTTGTGTCGCCTAGAGGGTTAATTCTGACGGACGTGGAATGCGCTCCCAGGCTGATTAATTCATTGTGCCCAATGGCGTGTTGATCCGGTCAGATATGATCAAAAAGCGCGCGCTGAGAGACGCCGGCGGATGATAGATAAATACCGGCGATTGATAGACATGCGACGTGCGATGAGAGACGAATTACACACACATTGATGCTGAATGCGGCATCCGGACTCCTCACTGGTCTGTAAACGCTCGGAAAAGACGATGAAAGCTCCCTCTTATGGATCGCCGGTGCTGCCGGCGAAAAGAAATTCTCGCACCCCCTCATCATGGCGATCGAGAATCGACAACAATGACGCACACTCGCTGTGGCGGATGTTAAATCGTCTGGTCACTGTGCACCCGCTGGTTCGTTCAGCACTTGGCAGCCAGCAATCATCGCAGCCATCATCCATCATTATCTCGATTCATGATCTGACGCAGGATCTATACCTGCTGCTCATGCAAAAAGGGCGATTTAAACATTATATTGATACGCAGATGGCCGACGCCGAGATCGAGCGAGAGATCTTCCACATCGAACTCACCAATCTGCTGATTGGCTGCCTGCGGCGTCAGCGCCCGGAGAATTATCGAATAGTGCGTCGTGTCAGCAATGTGCTCGAATCCGATCCCGGGTTCCGTCGTTTTAAAAATTCGAACGGAAGGCATGCGCGCTATCGCCAGGCGGCCGATGCCGTATTCGGTCTGAGAGATTGGGGAAACGATAAGAAGATGATCGACAGCGGGACCTTCGCTCATCGGATCGCGTCGATTCCCATGCGGATGCGCAATCGGCGGAAGGCCGGTTGCACGGGAGATGCGCAGGTCATTGTCTCTAACCACGATCTGGTCGAGTTGCTGGTCGAGATATTCGAAGCGATCGATTCGCCCGCTCCCTTACGTATTTTGCGCCAGCTGGCGCTGAGCAAGCTGCCGGTCTACGATCCGGTCATGACATCGATTGACGAAGACAGCAGCGACGAAGGCTATAGCCGCATCAGCCACTCCACTTTTGCTTCTTCGGATGCTAATCCCGAAGATGTCATAATAAGCGAGGAAGAGGAACAACAGGCCCGTCACATGGCTGAGGCCTTTCTCGATCAACTGAGCATTCTGATGCGCGGCAATCCGCGTCGTACAGAACGTCTGTGTCGTGTGCTCTGGCATTGTTATTTCGATCCGGATGAACCCTCGCAGCTTGAAGTCGCTGAAATGGCAGGCATCTCCGATTCATCCGTGAGCGATTATCGGCGCAAACTCGAAGCAGAGATGAAGTCTCTGGATTTCGCCCCATCCCAGCTGCGCAGCTTTGCGGAAGAGCTTGATGAGCTGCTGCGCTGGCGCCTGTCGCTGCCTGAAAAGGGACAACAGAGTTCCGAAATGGACGCTGATATTCAATGGCCGAAATACCAGCACAAACAACAACGTACCTCGAAGACCATCCTGATCAATTAAGCCACTCGATAACATCTCTGTGTACTTGAATGGTTTGGCGAAATAGGGCTATTATTCTGCTGCGTTAACGGTATTAGTAGATCTTGATACCCTGGCAATATATCCACTCCCCTCCTCTCAGGTGCAGATTCTGTTAACAGATGCGCATTCCTGATCCCTTAGAGTCCTTTCAGTGTTTGCGACCGTGGGGATAGAATTCGATTGGTCGGTGACATGATAATGGATCAGGATCCCATAAATGCCCTGACAGTCGATGTTGAAGACTATTATCAGGTTGAGTCTTTTACGGACGTCGTTCCGCGTGAGAAGTGGGCGGGGTGGGCGCCACGAATCGATCGAAATACTGATAAGATCCTCTCTCTTTTCGATGAAAGAGGAGTTTACGGGACATTCTTCATCCTCGGCTGGGTAGCCGAACGAAATCCACAGATTGTTCGTCGCATCGCCGATGCCGGCCACGAAATCGCCTGTCACAGTTATGGTCACCACCTGATTCAGAACCAGACTCAAGCGGAGTTTCGCGCGGATTTGATTCGGGCTAAACGACTGATCGAAGATCAGTCAGGTCAGAGGGTTATCGGGTATCGAGCCCCGACATATTCGATCACGCCCAGGACGCTCTGGGCGCTGGATATATTGATTGAAGAGGGTTTTCAGTACGATTCTTCGATTTTTCCGATCTACCACGACCGATATGGGATGCCCGGAGCGGAAAGATTCCCGCATCTGATTCGAACAGTATCAGGAGAGATAGTCGAGTTTCCACCATCGACTCTACGCCTGGCAGGGCAGAATATCCCGCTCGCCGGTGGAGGCTATTTTCGGATCATGCCGTACAGGTTCTTCAGTTGGGGGGTGCGAAGGATCAATCGCACTGAACAGCAGTCGGCCATTTTCATGGTTCATGCATGGGAGGTCGATGAGGACCAGCCCCGTATTTCCGGGACTTGGCTGAATGTCTGGCGCCATCGCAATAATCTGAGCCGGACCTTGCCTCGACTGCAACGGTTACTGTCGGATTTCAACTTCGCTCCAATGCGAGATCTGTTGCGACACCCGAAATGCTATTTCAAACAGCAGGGTGATTTGCACACTCAGTATCCCGTCAGCGCGGTCATGGATTAATGTGATTCATCCCCAGCTCAATTCACAGGCATCGGACGCGGCGACTATCCGTCAATATTATCCCTCAGACGCGGTGAGTCTGGATGCGCTGGTCGAGAGGTTGCCGGAATCGTCATTCTGCCATCTCAGCGGATGGATGAATGTCGTCGAATCGACCTGGGGGCATGACAATTGCAGCCTTGTCGCCGAACGGAACGGGCGATTGACGGGCGTGCTGCCGTTGTTTCATCTGAAGAGCCGGATCTTCGGTTCACGCCTGCTGTCGACTCCGAATGCCGTTTACGGCGGGCCGGTGGCTGAGGATGACGCTTCAAAAAAGGCACTGGTTGAAACCGCCCTCGATCTGGCGAGAGAGTTGAAAGTTGATTTCGTGGAGCTCCGGGACGGCTTCGCCTGGGAAGGCAGTTCGGAGGCATTAGATCCTCAAAGGCAGGGCCTTTATGTCGCATTCGATCGATCATTGACCCCGAACGCAGGAGAGCTGATGGCAGGGTTTCCGCGTGACGTGCGCCGTATGATCCGCCTCGGGATTCGCGCCGGACTGAGTGTCGAACGCGGCGGGGTGGCTCTGCTGGATGCTTTTTACGGGATCTATGCCGCGAGCGTGCACAGGCTTGGCACACCTGTATTTTCACGGCGCCTTTTCGTCGAGTTCCTGCGCGAGTTCCCGAATGATTGCGATATCATGATCATCCGCCATAGCAATAAAGTTGCCGGCGCGGTTATGAATTTCTATTTTCGAGATACGGTAATGCCGTATTTCGGCGGGGCCGATCCGGTGTTTTACAGTTATGGCGTCAGCAATTTTATGTACTGGGCGCTCATGTCCGATGCGGCGGGGCGCGGATATCGGCGCTTCGATTTCGGACGCAGCAAACGCGGCACCGGCGCATTCGAATTCAAACAAGGCTGGGGTATGAAGCCGCGCCCGCTGCCTTATCGGTTTTATTCGATCGACGGCCGCAGCGTTCCGGATCTAACCCCGCTCAATCCGCGATTCGAATTGTTGATCGAAATATGGAAGCGGCTGCCGGCGACTGCAACCAGGTTGGCGGGCCCACTGATAGTTCGGAATCTGCTCTGATCGATTATGAAGATACTGTTTCTGGCGCACAGGGTCCCGTATCCGCCCGACAAAGGTGACAAGATACGCGCATTTCATGAGTTGCGAGCGCTTTTCGAACGTGGGCACGATATACATCTCTTCGCATTCGCAGACGATTTGAAGGACCTTCAGTATCAGGTTGAATTGAGCAGGTATTGTACTGAGGTGCGGGTTCTGCCACTGCGCAGGATGACGGGCAGCCTGAGAGCCGCTGCGAGCCTGGCTCGGAGCCGGCCGCTTTCAGTTGGATACTACGCTTCGCAAAGGATGCGCAGACTGGTTGATCGCGCGGTCATGACAAGCGATTTCGATGCCGTTCTGGTCTATTCGTCGACGATGGCACAGTATGCTCCTGCGTCGCTGGCCGCACGAACGGTCGTCGATCTGGTCGATGTCGATTCAGAGAAATGGCGTGACTACTCGCGCAGGGCTGGTGGTCTGAAAGCCAGGCTTCTCGCGCTTGAAAGCGAGCGGCTGCGCCGGTATGAGTACGAGATTATTCATCAGGCGGCCTGGACGATCCTCAGTTCATCCCGCGAAGCGTCGCTGCTCGATGAACTCGATGAGTTCACTCGCAGAGCGAGGCTGCGGATTATGACCAATGGAGTCGATACGGATTATTTTCTTCCGGGGGATTCACCGCCGGAGTCCAGACCATATCTGGTCTTCACGGGAGTCATGAATTATCTGCCGAATGTGGAAGGCGTCTGCCGGTTTGTCGATCAGGTCTGGCCGCTGATTCGCGCCGAATCGCCCGAGGCCGATTTCGTGATTGTCGGCCGCAATCCGGTGGTGGCTGTCAGGAAGCTGGCGAGGTATGACGGAGTGAGCGTCACCGGTGAAGTTGATGATGTGCGACCGTACCTGCGACGTGCGACGGTCATGGTCGCTCCGCTGAATTTCGCTCGCGGGGTTCAAAACAAGCTGCTCGAAGCGATGGCTATGCGAAAACCGATTGTTGCAACGCCTGCTGCAGTCGCAGGCTTGCGCGTCGAAGATGGCGCTCAGGTCTCGATCGCAGAGTCGCCGCAGGCATTCGCCTCCGCTGTCGTAAGAATCATCAACGACAGGGACTGGCGCGAATCTCTGGCCGATTCCGCGCGAATTTTCGTCGAGCGCGAACATCAATGGCTTTCGATTCTGCAACCCTTGCTGCGACTGATCGAATCATTCGGAGACAGGCAGGCTGTCGGATCACGGCTTCCGGTTCCCGGTTTCCAGTCACTTCTCCATGGTTTCGTTGAGTCACAATCGCGACCTGACACACAGAAATAAACCTGAACCGTCAAGAATACTGGAAACTGGAAACTCCCAACTGGAAACTTATAACGATGAGGATTCTGCACGTTCTGGATCATTCACTGCCGTATTTCAGCGGTTATGCGTTTCGCAGCAGCTATCTGCTGCAGGCGCAGACGCGGCTGGGGCTTGATCCGATTGTGGTCACGTCTCCGAAGCATGAGCTGTTTCAAAACCCCCGCGAACTAGTTGACGGGATCGAGCATTACCGAACCACATGGCCCGAGATTACATCAACGTCCAGGCTCCAGTCGGCGCCGATGATCCGGCAGATGAGTTCATTGAACGTCCTGACGAAAGAGGTTGCCCGGCTGGCTGAGCACCTGAAGGTCGATCTGATTCATGCCCATTCGCCGTCGGTCAATGGCATGGCCGCGGCGCGTGCCGCATCGCAGTTGCAACTGCCCTGGATTTATGAACTGCGGTATTACGATGAAGACGCAGCTGTCGATCGCGGCAAGTTCCGTCACAATTCGATCAGATATCGAGTCTCGCAGAGAATCGAGCAGAGCGTGCTGGCACAGGCGCCGCGGATAGCCGTCATCAGCGCCGGGCTGCGTGACGACCTGAAGCGGCGGGGCATCGATGAACGACGGATCATAGAGATTCCCAATGGTGTCGATCCCGAGCTTTTTCAACCTCTATCGCCGGACCCCGAACTGGTCCGCCATTACCGCCTTTCGGGAAAGATCGTCTTCGGATTTATCGGGTCGCTCTATTCGTACGAGGGACTCGATCAACTGATTCAGGCGGGAATCGAACTGCTCAAATGCCGCCGTGACATCAAGCTGCTGATCGCCGGCGAGGGCGAGATGCTGGATCAATTGCGCTCTCAGGTCCCCGAGCAGTTGCGCGATGAGATCATCTTCGCAGGCAACGTGCGCCATCACGAAGTTCAACGTTTCTATTCGATCATGGACGTCATGGTCTATCCGCGCATCCGATCGCGGTTGACCGATCTGACGACCCCGCTCAAACCTCTCGAGGCGATGTCGATGAGCAAACCTGTGATCGTCAGCGATGCCGGCGGTATGCTCGAAATTGTCACAAACGGCGAAAATGGCCTTGTCTTTCCGGCAGGCAGGGTCGACCTTTTGACGATACTACTCGGACGTTTGGCCGACGATCTCGCTGGAGGGCTCAAACTCGGTCGCCGGGCACGACAATTCGTCATCGAAAATCGTGATTGGCGGCGGATCGTCACCAGATACCTCGATGTATACGGCGAGTTGACCGGCAGGCTTCAAGCGTCGCGGGATTGAGATCAAATGCCAGGCGAGCCGGGAACGCCGGGAGGGCCAGGGAGGTTTAAGGAAGTGAATCCCGTTGAGTACGAATGGAGCGACAGTTTGCCGGCCCACCTGCGTGAGCTGGTTCGCTACCGTGAGCTGCTATGGCAGATCACTCAGCGCGAGATCAAGGTCCGCTACAAGCAGAGTCTGCTTGGGATGCTCTGGGCGATTCTGCAGCCGCTATCATTGATGGTCGTCTTCACGGTCTTTTTTTCGTGGTTTGCGCGACTGCAAAGTGACGGCATCCCCTACCCGATCTTTTCCTATGCCGCGTTGCTGCCATGGACATTCTTATCGACATCGCTTTCATTCGCTGTTCCCAGCCTGATTGCTAATTCACATATCATCACGAAGATCTATTTTCCAAGAGAGATCATTCCGCTGGCGTCAGTGTTGGCCGCGCTGCTCGATTTTTTTATCGCATCAGGAGTTTTCGTTCCGTTATTGATCTGGTACGGCATCGAGCCAACGCGTAATTTGCTCTTCGTGGCGCCACTGCTGGTGGTCCAGATCGTCTTCGCGACTGGTCTTTCACTGCTGCTCTCCGCATTCACCGTTCTTTATCGGGATGTTCGGCACGTCCTGCCGCTGGCGATTCAGATATGGATGTTCGTGACGCCGATTCTCTATCCGGCCTCGGTTGTGCCGGAGCAGTGGAGGGTCTGGTATTTCTTGCTCAATCCGATGGCGGTCATCATTGAGGGATATCGCCGAAGCGTGGTTCAGGGAGCGGCGCCTGAAGCGGGTTATTTGATAGTAACCGCGGGCATATCAGTGGCGCTGCTCTGGATGGGTTATGCTTATTTCAAGTATCTGGAGAGGGATTTCGCGGACATTGTCTGAGGCGAGAGGCGCTGAATGAAGATCATTTCGGTCGAGCGCGTATCAAAACTTTACCGGCTCAACAGGCTTGGTGCACGGTCGATCCGCGAGGAAATGGTTCGTGCCGGCAGACGGCTCCTTGCGCGCGACGGCCTGTTTGACAGCGATGACTTTTACGCTCTGCGCGATCTGAGTTTCGATGTCGAACCAGGAGAGACGCTCGGCCTGATCGGTCCGAACGGCTCAGGCAAAAGCACAGTCCTCAAACTTCTCGCACGAATCAGCTACCCGACGACGGGGCGGATTATCGTTCGAGGTTCAGTCGCTTCCCTGATCGAAGTCGGGGCCGGCTTTCACCCCGAACTCTCAGGGCGAGAGAACATCTATCTATATGGATCGATCATGGGCATGCGGCGGGCGGATGTGCGAGCGAAATTCGATCAGATAGTCGGTTTCGCAGAACTGGATCGATTCATCGACACGCCGGTCAAACGTTATTCGTCCGGAATGTATGTCCGGCTGGGGTTCGCCGTCGCGGCGCACATCAACCCGCATATCCTGCTGGTCGACGAGGTTCTGGCCGTCGGCGACGCTTCGTTTCAGGACAAATGCATGCTGCGGATCGAGGAACTGCGACGAAATGGAATGACAGTCATATTCGTGTCGCATGACATGGCTGCCGTCGAGAGGCTGTGCAATCGTGTGATGCTGCTCGAACGCGGCGCGTTGATCGCTTCCGGCGCTCCGCATGATGTGATCGCAATTTATCAGAGGCAATGGGTAGAAGGCAGTAGAAAGTAAAAAGTAGAAAGTAGGCAGCAGGCAGTTGGCAGTGAGCAGTAAAAAGTACGAAATGGCCCTGCCTTCGCACTTTCTACTTTTTACTTTCAACTTTCTACTACCTTCTTCCCACTGGGAGGAGTGTGATGAAGCTAAGCGTGCTGATTTGCACGCGTGATCGGGCGAAGTCGCTCGAAGCGACTCTGGAGACGCTTTTCGCACAGTGTTTCGCTGGCGATTACGAATACGAAGTCCTGATCATCGACAATGCATCGAGTGATGACACGAGAGAAGTGGTCGGGCGCTTTGAGACCGCTCATCCAGGTTCGATTCGGTATCTCTTTGCTCCGATTCCGGGATTGTCCCGCGCCAGAAACAAGGCAATGGGCGCAGCGACCGGTGATGTGCTGGTCTTCACAGACGACGACGTGCTTGTCAACGATGACTGGCTCGATGAGATTGCATCTGAATTCAGGCGTGACCCCGAATTGCAAATGCTCGGAGGGCGCGTTATGGCGGCCCGTGAGGATCTGCAGAAGGTTGCGCTTCAGGAATCGACCGAGAGGCAAAGGTTCGTTCATCCTCATGGTGGAACTTTTGTCATGGGAGCGAACATGGCGTTTCGGCGGGAATTGTTCGATCGAATCGGCCGGTTCGATGTCCGGCTTGGAGCCGGAAGTTTCTTTGCCGGGGCCGAAGACGCAGACATTTTCTATCGCGGACTGAAGGCCGGATTCACGGTTCTCTATGCCCCGAATGTGGTGGTCTATCATGATCATCGCCGTGTTACGGTCGGACAGGCATGCAGACTGGAATACGGCTACGGCAAAGGATGCTCAGCCTATCTGGTCAAGCACGCCCTGCACGGCGATCGTTACGCTATGCGCATGGTCTACTGGCTGATCTATCGTCTGCCCTCGAGATGGCGCAGGGTAAACGCACGATCATCCGATGTGCTGCAGCGGAGACGGGCACAGATTCGCGGGATCCTGGTCGGATTGATGGTTGCCCCGCTCGTGATGTGGGGGAAATCAGAGTAAGAACATGGACCAAGGTTTGGTTGAACGATGGCGAGAGGCGCTGCTGCTGCCCGGAGAGACCGATCCGGTTCTGAGCGGACTGCGCGAACTGGCCGAATATTTCGATCTCAGCCTTGACGATGTTCGTCGCGACTGCCAGTCGTCGCTTGCCGATTCGAAGTTGGAATGGGAATCGGCCCCGCGGAAAACGCCTGAACAGATTCACGATTTCTATCGTCATACGCGGAGCTATATTTTCGAGCACGTCTGGTGGCACGCGACCGACAGCGAAGCCAATGCCGCAAATGTGGCGATCCTCGATTACTTCCGCCAATCTGGCGCAACAAACTATCTGGACATCGGATCGGGCGTCGGGGCCAATGCGATCCTTTTCGCTCGTCTGGGATTTAATGTGACACTGGCGGATATCTCGTCGAGCATGCTCGAATTCGCCCGATGGCGACTTGCCCGCAGAGGTCTGCAGGCTCGATTGATCGATCTCAATCACGAATCGCTGCCTGATCGTTCCTTCGATCTCGCCACAGCCGTCGATGTGCTGGAGCACGTGGTCGATCCCGGCGCGACGCTGCGCATTATCGCCCGGTCGCTGACCACAGGCGGTCGCCTTGTCTTCAATTGTCGCGCGGGTTTCGATCCACAAAGGCCGATGCACATACTGGCCGATGCCGGGCCGGTGTTGGGCAATCTTCGCAGTGCCGGTTTCAATGATATTTCATCGAACAGGAATGATCTTTGCCGCCGGGGCTACAAAATAGTCGAGCGTCGCAATACTCGCAGCCTGTTCGACTTAACGATGGGAACGCTCGATCGAATGCGCTACAGCCCGGTCTTTCTCGGGCCGGGAACGCAGCCGGTCCGTCATCCGCAGTCGATATACCTGGACAGGATGTTGCAGGCGATGGGAAGCCGGCCACGATGGCTGGACGTCGGCTGCGGTAGGGGCGTTGTTCCAAAGTGGCTCAAGGGGGCGGCGGATGTCGAGGCTGGTCTCATCCGACAGGCTGAGTTGTTCGCCGGTGTCGACCCCGATCTGGATGCGCTGCGCGATAATCTGAGCTGCGCACTGCGTGTGTGCTTCGATGGTCAACGGCTTCCATTCGGCGATTCGAGTTTCGACCTCGTGACGAGTAACATGGTGTTCGAACACGTCGAGCGACCGGAGGTTCTGCTCAGGGAGATTCGCCGCGTATTGCGACGTGGCGGGCGGTTTATGGCACTCACGTCCAACTGGCTGGATTTCGTCACGCTTGGTGCGCGCATTGTTCCGGCCCGCTTGCAGCGGCTGGTCGTTTCACATATCGAAGGACGAGCAGAGGCTGATGTCTACCCGACCTGGTTCCGGTTCAATCGACCTGCGGGAATCGAGCGGATGTTGCGTGAATGCGGGTTCCCCGAATGTCGAACGGAGAGTCTTGAACATCCCGATATCTATTCACACGTGCCCGTACTTGCGCGCCTCGAAACGGCATGGCATTCACTGGCACAACGCCGGCCGGCGTTTCGCGGAGTGCTTCTGATCGATGCCTCGTGAATAGTGATGAGTGATGAGTGAATAGTGATAAGTGATAAGACCGTTTTGATTGGTCAGTCGCTGGTGTCAGGGAATCCGAGATGCACACGTCACCGACAATCAGTGTGGTAATTCCCGCCTACAATGTCGAGGACTATATCGCCGGGACGCTGGAATCCCTCTTCGCGCAAAGCCGGACGGATTTCGAAGCGATCGTCATCAATGACGGATCAACGGATAAAACCGAGGATCGGATACTGCCGTTTTTGCCGCGCATCCGTTACATGAGGCAGGAGAATCGAGGTGTCATGGCAGCTCGAAACGCCGGCCTTCAGATGGCGCGAGGCAGATACATTGCATTGCTTGACGGGGATGATCTGTGGGAACCTGATTTTCTGGCAGTCCTCGCCGGAATGCTGGATGCTGATTTGACGGTTGCCGCGGCATACCCGAATGCGATCTTTGAAGGCTCTCCGCGGTTTGATGGAATGCTCTATCAGGAGGTCTATCCCGCCACGGACCCCGTCACATTCGATCGCGTGCTCAGGCGCGAATGTTCGATCTTCGGGTCGCTCATCTTCCGAAGAAGTGCGCTGGACATCGTCGGAGGTTTCGACGAATCGCTGGATGGGCAGGGCGCCGAAGATCTTGATCTGTGGCTGCGGATGCTGCACGCGGATTTGAAGTTCGTCCTTACACCGCAACCGCTGGTCAGGTATCGCTGGCGACGTGACTCACTGACGAGCGCGGGCGAAAGTCAGTTGCGCTGCGTCATCTCGATGTACGAAAAATTTCTGGATCGGCAGGCCGTGACCGACAGTCAGCGATCATGGATTGAAGCTTACCTTCCAGGGCTGCGCGCGCAACTGAATCTGGCAGGTTACAGGAAGTCGCTCGCCGCAGGGTATTTCAATGAAGCGCGGAGTGCGCTCGATCGTGCGAATCGCCACCTGGACAGTCCTAAACTGCGAGCCGTTCAGTGGGGACTGCGGCTGGCCCCGTCGATTGTCAGGTGGTGGGCTCTTCGGAATACAAGCGGCAAGCCGGGTGACTTGCGATGAAGGAAAGAAGGATCAAAATCCTTCACGTGATCGATTCGCTGGCGATTGGCGGGATGGAACGGGTCGTCATCGATGTCGTCAACGGAATGGATAATGGGATCTTCGAGCAGGCGGTCTGCTGTCTTTCGCAACGCGGTGAGGGCGCCGGATGGCTGCGCGATGGAACCGTCTGTTACGATCTCGGGAAAGGGGCGGGACCGGATCGCCTCATGCCGCTCAAGATTGCGAGCGTGCTCAGGGCTTATCGACCTGATATCATCCATTCACAAAGCTGGTCGGGAGTCGATACAGCGCTTGCGAAGCTGATCGCTCACAGCAGAGCACGCCTGATACAAAGCGAGCATGGGCGGAGCTTTCCATTTGTCGATGGTGAAAGTCTCAAGCGGAGGCTGGCGAGGCGGTGTCTCTATCAGCTGTCGGATGCTGTTTTTGCCGTCTCCGACGAGGTGCGAGATTATTACTGCCGCGAGACGGGCTTTCCGATTGGTCGTATGCAGGTCATACGAAACGGGATAGACGTCAGGCGAATCGATTCGGCTGATCCGGCGCACGCGCGCGAGGAATTAGGCTTCTCTCGTGGTGATTTCGTGATCGGGACAGTAGCGCGGCTGGACCGGACCAAGGATACGATAACCTTGCTTCATGCCTTTGACGCTCTTACGAGGATGACGGATCGGAGAGGAGTCAGGCTGTTGATCGTTGGTGAAGGCGATGAGCGGGTGAGGCTGGAACGGTTTGTCGCTGAGAGATCGCTTGCCGACCAGGTCGTTTTCGCGGGGGAGCGTACGGATGTTCCGCGACTGCTCAAAGCGATGGATGTTTTTGCGCTGTCGTCGATTACCGAGGGGATGCCGATTACTGTGCTCGAAGCTATGAGCGCCTCGCTGCCGGTCGTGGCGACCGGCGTCGGCGCGTTGCCCGAAATGGTCATAGAAGGCAGTACGGGCTATCTTGTCCGCCCGCGTGATCACGTCGCGCTGGCCGAAGGATTGGCGAAGATCGTCAATCATCCTGACAGTGGAAGGGAATGCGGACGCGCCGGCCGGCGAAAGGTTGAACGGGATTACACGCTCGACCGGATGCTTGGACGTTATCGCGATCTCTATTTATACCTGGCGAAATGAACAAAAAGGAGAGGTGAGGTTTTGAGAATCACGCGAGTTTATACGAAATCCGGCGATGCCGGTGAAACATCACTGGTTGACGGCAGCAGAGTCAGCAAGTCGGATGCGCGCGTCACGGCATATGGCGAAGTCGACGAACTTAATTCGTGGATCGGGGTCGTCCGCGTCGGATTGAATGATGACCAGCTCGATCAGGCTCTTGAAAAGATCCAGAACGAACTGTTCATCGTCGGGGCGGATCTGGCGAGCCCAATGACGATCGAGGTCCCGCGCATTCACGAGGAACAGATATTGCAACTCGAAAATCTGATTGATCTGCTGCTTGAAGAGCTTGAGCCTCTGCGCGAATTCATCCTGCCGGGAGGCAGCGAGGCGGCGGCTTTCTTGCATATCGCACGGACGGTTGCACGTCGCGCCGAGCGTCATGTCGTCTCTCTGGCAGCCGAAGCCGAGATCAACAGTCAGGCTATCATCTATCTCAACCGCATGTCGGATCTGCTCTTTGTCATGGCCAGAATCGCCAATAAACGCGCCGGCGTGAAGGACATCTCGGCCAATTTCAGCGCGCGCGGCACGAAGTCCTAGCACATATGCGCCAGATACTGATCCTGTCAATCATCTTTCTTCTGGTGCCGCTGGCCTTTTTTGTGCCTTTCGTCGGGCTGATCAGTTATATCTGGATTGCGTATGTGCGTCCGCACGAATGGGCTTACATGCCGACGGCGCAGATTTCGCTGGCGGTGGCGATAGCGACGCTCAGTGGTTATGTGATCTTCGAATTGACGCGCCGGACGCCGCAGTTGATGCCTAATGCGTTGATGCTGTTGCTCTGGGGGCAGATCGCTCTGGCCAGCCTGCTGGCTGTTTCGCCGGCGGCTGCGCGCGAGAAGTTCATTGAATTCAGCAAGACGTTTCTGATCGCGCTGCTGATCACTGCGATGGTCGATTCGCAGAAACGCATTCGATGGATTTTGCTGGGTCTGGTTCTGTCGATAGGATTTCTGGCATTTCGATCGAACATCGGGATTCTGCTGGCGATGGGTGAGACGAGGGTCTTCGGCCCTGGCGGAGCCTTCGAGGACAATAACGATTACGCATTGCTGCTCAACCTTGCAGCTCCGATCGCATATTTCGTTGCTCGCGGAGAGCAGAGCCGGCTGCTTCGCCGGACCTGTTTTGCGCTTTCGATCATGATGATGGTGACGGTTCTCTTCACGCTTTCGCGCGGAGGTTTCCTTGGCCTCTGTGTCGTCATAACCGGGATCGCTTTCAGGTCGCGATACCGGCTGTCAGGCCTCGTGCTGGTCGCGATTCTCGGCCTGATATCATTAACTGTGCTGCCACAACAGATCATCGAGCGTGTCAGCAGCATCAGAACTGCATCGGATATGGATGAATCCGCGCGGTTGCGTTTTCAGGCATGGTCGGTCAGCCTCGGGATCATCGGCGATCATCCCGTCTTCGGGATCGGCCCCGGAAACATGCTCCAAGTCTATCAGAACTATCTCGACACCGATAACGTTCGCGTTTCGCATAATTCTTTTCTGCAGATGGCTGTCGATGCCGGTCTGCCCGGTTTGCTGCTGTTTCTGGCTCTGATCGGTGTCAGCTATTATCGATTGCGACGATCGCGAAGCATTCTACGGGCGGCGGCGGCGGATTCGCCACTGATATCATATTCCATTGGGTTGGAATTGGCGTTGATCGGTTATATCGTCACAGCCAACTTTCTGAGCCGTCACGACCTTGAGCTGTTATATCAGATCGCCGCGCTCGCCACCTGTTTTCATCTCGTTGCAAGGGAAGTAGATAGTAAAAAGTAGAAAGTATAAAGGACTTTCTACTTTCTACTTTCTACTTTTTACTTCTACTTATGTGTGGAATCGCCGGTATCTATCATTATGCGACCGATGCCCCCGTGGATGAGAGCATTTTGCGGCGGATGACAGGTGTGCTCAGGCATCGCGGACCTGATGACGAAGGATATCATCTGACATCGCGGGTTGGGCTCGGTCACAGGCGCCTGTCGATCATAGATCCGGCGGGCGGCCATCAGCCAATCTACAACGAGGACGGCACGATTGCCGTCGTGCTCAACGGTGAGATCTATAATTACAGGGAACTTGCGGAGCACCTGGAGAGCTGCGGCCACCGGCTCAAAACGCGATCCGACACAGAAACCATCGTGCATCTGTATGAAGATTATGGTGAGGCTTGTCTTTCGATGCTTCGCGGCATGTTTGCCTTTGCATTGTGGGATGGGCGTAAGCGTCAATTGATGCTGGCGCGCGATCGTCTTGGCAAAAAGCCGCTCTATTTCGCTGATATCAATGGTCGAATGATCTTCGGCTCTGAGCTCAAGGCGCTGCTCGAGGACAGCGGACTTTCGCGGCGGCTCGATGTGGCAGCGATGGCCGACTATCTCTCCTATCAATATATTCCCGCTCCACGGACGATATACGAAGGAATCAAAAAGCTCAGGGCCGGGCATTATCTGATCGTCAGATCGACTGGTGTACAGGACCGCGAATACTGGGACGTCGATTTCAGCACCGCCGAGAGCCACGATGAAGGTGCATGGTGCAGATCGCTGATCGAGGCGCTGCATCGATCAGTCAGCCAGCGAATGGAGAGTGATGTTCCGATCGGGGCATTTCTCTCAAGCGGAGTGGATTCTTCGTCGATCGTCGCCATGATGAATCGCGTCACCGAGCAGCAGGTCGTGACCGTCTCTGTCGGGTTTGAAGAGGAAGCGTACAGTGAAGCCGCAGATGCCCGCTGGTTCGCCCAGCTGCATGATACAGAGCATCACGAGATCATCGTCCGGCCGCAGGCGGTCAATGTGATCGAACGTCTGTCCTGGTATTTCGACGAACCGTTTGCTGACGCTTCGGCCGTGCCTGCCTGGTACCTCGCGAAAGCCGCGCGTGAATTCGTGACCGTTGCGTTGTCGGGCGACGGCGGTGACGAGAATTTTGCCGGCTATCGCCGTTATCTGTTCGACGCCATCGAAAACCGCATCCGCAAAGTCGCTCCGCTGTCATTTCGGCGACCGCTCTTCGGTGCGCTGGCTGCTGTCTATCCTGATGCGGCGTGGCTGCCGCAACCGTTGCGCGCGCGCGCTACGCTGCGCAACCTCACGCTCGATCCGGCGGCGGCTTACTACAATTCCGTATACGGTGCGATGGTCGATCATCGCGATCATTTACTTGGACGTGATCTGCGGAAAGAACTCGGAGATTACGACCCGTTCGAGGTTTTTCTCGATCATTTCAATCGAGCCCGGACGGATGATCCGATAGCACGTGTTCAATACGTCGACTTCAAGACCTATCTGACGGACGATGTACTGACCAAGGTCGATCGCTCGAGCATGGCCAACTCGCTCGAGGTCCGGTCTCCGTTGCTCGATCATCAGTTTGTCAATCTCGCGGCACGAATTCCGTCGCACATGAAATTGCGCGGACGAGAAGGGAAGTACATATACAAACGAGCCATGATCGGTATGCTGCCGAGCCTTGTGCTTGACCGCCGCAAGCGGGGATTCGTCGCGCCGATCGCAGAATGGTTTCGCAGGGATTTGAAAGATATGGCTAACAGCGTTCTCTTCGATAAATCATCATACGACGGACTGATCGACCGGGCTGCGCTGGCGCATCTATGGAATTTCCATCAGGCTGGTCATCGCGACTATTCGCGCCCGCTCTGGGCGGTCTTTATGTTCAGGATGTGGCAGAAAAACTTCGGCTGAATTAGTACTCTGTAAACTAAATTTTCGGGTATTTAAATTCGGAAGAAATTAATCGCAAAGACCGCAAAGGAGCAAAGAATTTGAATCGCAAAGGCCGCAAAGGGGCAAAGATTTTTTGGGGATATGAATATCCGGATTATCGCCCACTGGATATAATTCGAACTCTGATCTTCCCTGTATGTCTTTGCCCACTTTGCGGCCTTTGCGATTAAATTCTTTGCGCATCTTCGCGGCCTCTGCGATTAACTTTTTTCCGGTCTTGAATGCAAGAAAATTTAGTTTACAAAGTACTAACCCATGAACATCCTTGTCTTCAGTACTCTATGGCCGAACACTGAGCATCCGCATTTCGGTATTTTCGTGCGAAATCGGATACTCGCGCTGGCGCGGAGGCCCGGGGTAACAATTCGTGTCGTGGCTCCGGTTCCGTACTTCCCATCCTGGATGCGTGGGGCTCACATCCCGGAGCACTGGCAGAGGATGGCGCGAATCCCCGAGATTGAATTCCTGGACGGGTTGCCCGTTTTTCATCCGCGATACTTCAACCCTCCGAAGCTGGGGATGAGCTGGTATGGCCGGTGGATGGCTGCTGGAGCGCGATTGCTGGTCGAGCGATTACATGCTGAGAATCCGATCAATCTGATCGATGCACATTATGTCTACCCGGACGGTGCGGCTGCGGTGCGGCTCGGTGCAGCATTGCGAATTCCGGTTTTTATCACGGCCAGAGGAACAGATATCAACCATTTCACACGGATGCCGTTCATCAGGCCTTTGATCCGCAGTGCTCTGCAATCTGCTTCCGGCGTCATGGCCGTCAGTCGCGATTTGCGAGATCAGATCGTCGAACTCGGAATTGACCATGATCGTCTTGCGGTGATCGCCAACGGAGTTGATGGACGGGTATTTTACCCGCGCGATCAAAATGAGTCGCGACGGATGCTTGGACTGGAACCGGCGGGGAGGATTCTTTTGACGGTCGCGTCGCTTGTGCCGCTCAAGCGGATCGACCTGTTGATCAAGGCGGTTAGTCTGATGGGCCGTGATGATGCCAGACTTTTCGTGATTGGCGATGGTCCACTGCGTGAACGATTCGAAAATCTGATTCGGGAGAACTCGTTGACGGACCGAGTCAGGTTGATCGGATCGCGTAATCAGGCTGAACTTGCCGAGTGGTGCTCGGCGGCGGATCTGTTCTGTCTGACGAGTTCGCGAGAAGGTTCGCCTAATGTCGTGAACGAGGCGCTGGCATGTGGTCTGCCGGTGATTGCGACGGATACCGGTGGGGTCCGAGATCTGATCGGCGGCGCAGACTCCTGCCGGCTGGTCTCAACAGACATTACCCCCGAGGACCTTGCAGTTGAAATTTCGCAGGCCTTGAAGGCATTGCCGGATCGCAAGGCGATCGCAGCTTCCGCCCGCCGCTCATGGGATGATGCGGCTGAAGAAATTCTGACCTTTTATGCCCGCTGCCGAATCACGTCTTCTGCGCCGATGGATCGAAAAGCGAACGAAAACGGATGAGCATCCTGCGCAGGGCCCGCAAGATCTTCGGTACCAGCCAGAACGTGATAATCAAAAAGATGATCACTATGACCAGCATAACGATCGGATAGAACGCCATCAGAACAGCTGACCCAAAAGTCAGAATGTCTTCGCCGATGCTTAGAGCGAAGTTCGAGACTGGTTCGGGGCTGGTATTTGCGGTCAATCGCGTAGCCGCTTTAGTCCCATGTGAGCTGAGAGCGATGCCTCCGCCGACGATCAGCGCGACGATTCTGACTGCCGGATCGAATTCGGCAAAAGCCGAGGCCGCCAGAATCGCTCCCGCCGGCACCCGGATGAATGTATGCACAGCGTCCCAGGCTGAATCTATCGCAGGGATCTTGTCGGCTATGAATTCGATGACATACATCCCTCCGGCCAGCCCGATCACCCACCATTCGCCGAGCATGTCCAATCCACCGGGCAGCTTGACCAGTTTAAACCGGTCCAGAATGCCGAGTGTGACGACCGTCGCGTAGAGGTTGATGCCCGACAGCCAGGCCGAACCCATTGCCGTGCCGATTGTTGCTATCCAGTCAGCGGTCATTGTGGCCTCCCAGAGTGAGTAGAAAGTAGAAAGTAGAAAGTAAAAAAAGTAAGTGGCGCCAGATTAGCAGAAATGAGGCAGATCGCAATAGGGGAGTTTTTCCGGTAAGCCGACAAGCAGGTGGAATTTATGACAGAGACCATGTATATTGATTAATCTTTTGGCGGAAGCTTGATTGATCCCAGGCCGGTCTGATCGGGGCCGGTGGAAAATTCAAACCTTTTGATGACTGCAACACCCTCTCTCGTTGATAGAATCCTGACCCGTGACCCGCGAGCCGTCGCGCGCGCGATCTCCAAAATCGAAAACGATGCTTTGGATTCGAACGAGATTCTGAAGTCGATCTATCCGCACACCGGTCGCGGACTGGCGATCGGCATCACCGGAGCACCGGGTGCCGGGAAATCCTCGCTTGTCGACAAACTGGCGCTGGAATATCGCAGGCTGGGCAGAAGCGTGGGGATCATTGCGGTCGATCCGTCAAGTCCGTTTTCCGGGGGCGCCATCCTCGGCGACCGGATACGAATGCAGTTGCTTTCATCCGACCCCGAGGTTTTCATCCGTTCGATGGCGACGAGGGGCAATCTGGGCGGGCTGGCTCGGGCGACGGTTGATGCGGTTGCGGTTTTGGATGCCGCCGGATACGATAGAATACTTGTCGAAACGGTCGGCGTCGGACAGGACGAAGTGGATATCGTCAAGACCGCGGATGTCTCGGTTGTCGTGCTGGTGCCGGGGATGGGAGACGATATTCAGGCCATCAAGGCCGGGATCATGGAGATAGCTGATATTTTCTTGATCAACAAGGCCGATCGCGAAGGTGTGGAGCGAACCGAGCGGGAGATCATCGTTCTGCTCGAAATGTCCGAACGGTCTGACGGCTGGAGACCCCCGATTGTCCGCACAGTTGCCACCCAGAATAAAGGGATCCCGGAGTTTGTCGAGGCCATCGAACAATACGACGCATTTCGCCGGCAACAGCCGTCTTCTTCGTCTCGACAGACCGGCGTCGCCGAACACAGAATCATCGAACTTCTGCGAGATCGGGTTTTGAAGCGACTCCTGCGTGAAGCGCTGCCGGCCGGAGAACTGAGGCAACTGGCCGAGGGTGTCGCGTCACGGCAGCGGGATCCATACTCCGTGGCCGATGAGATCGCCGACAGAATTCAAATCAAACCGGGTTTCCATGATAAGGGAAGCCCGAATGATGTGGAACCCTGATATGTCTTCTTCCGAAATGAAAATTCAGCATCTCGGCGTGGCCGTCGGTTCGATCGACGAAGCGCTGGCTTTCTGGCGTGATGGTCTGGGTTTGGAACTGAAAGAGATAGAAATTGTCGAAGACCAGGGTGTTCGAGTTGCCATGCTCCCGATCGGCGAGAGCCGCATCGAACTGCTTGAAGCGACTGGAGAAGAGACTCCCGTTGGTAAATTTATCGCAAAACGCGGCCCCGGAATTCATCATTTATGCGTCGAAGTCAGCGACATCGAGGCCAAACTGTCAGAACTGAAGGCTCGCGGAGTTCGTTTGATTGACGAATCCCCGCGCATCGGCGCCGGAGGCGCGCTGGTTGCATTCGTGCATCCGGCCGGCACCGGCGGTGTGCTGATCGAGTTGACGCAGCGTGGAACTGGCAATCATTAAAGCATGCCGTTAAAGGAGAGTTATTTTGAAATACCGTAATGCATTGGTCTTTACACTTCTCGTCACACTGGGCGCGTTGACGACCCAGTCCTGCAAGTGGTTCGGCAAGAGCGAATACACGAAGCTGGAAGCCGCCGATTTGACGGCCCTCATCGATTCGCTGCCTGATCGCCAGAAGCGAATGCTGGCCGAAAACCAGGCCCAGCGCAAGGAACTGGTCAAACAGCTCAAACAGGCCTTCGCGCTTGCCCAGGCCGCCGAGGACGAAGGCCTTGACGATTCTGCAAAATACAAGAATCAGTGGGCGCTCAACGAAGAACAGTTGCTGGCAGCCGAATACAGCAAACGCAATCAGAACGTAAATATCCCGAAAGAAGAGCTGGATGCCTACTTCGCCTCCCATAAAGAGGCTTTCGATGCCGATGTGGCTGTGATCAATGAAGGTCGCAACGAGAAGCCGACCGATGAACAGCGTGAGATGCTTAAATCGCAATGGAGTGAAATGCGAGTTCGCGCCGATCGCGCCCGCAAGGCCGGGATCGACAAAGAGCCCATCTTCATAATCCAGCGCAAATTCAACCAGGCCAACCTGCTTGCCAATCTGTACGCACAGACGCTTGAAGACCGCCTCAAACTGACTGACGAAGAAAAAAAGAAATATATCGCCGAGCATCCTGAAGCCGACGTCGAGAAGATCAAGGTTCGGGCTCAGGGGCTGCTCGATCGTGTCAAGAAGGGAGAGAGCTTCGAGAAGATCGCCGATGAGGTCAACGAGGACGGCACGCGCGGTCGTGGTGGCGATCTCGACTGGTTCAGCAAGGGCAAGATGGATCCCGATTTCGAAAAGGCCGCTTTCGCTTTGCAGAAAGGCGCCTCGAGCAACGAACTGGTCAAGACAAGTTTCGGCTTTCACATCGTTCGTGTAGATGACCGTCGCAAAGCTGCGCCTTCGGCCACGCCTGCGCCTGCCGGGCCTGATGCCAGCGCCACCCCACAGGCTTCAGGCGAGCCGCAGGAAGAACTGCGCGCTCGTCATATCTTCCTGAGCACTCAGGAAGCCGAATCGTTCGACCAGCGGTTGCTGCAGGAAAAGATCAAACGGGCGATGGAAGACGCAACGCTCAAATATCCCGTCGAGGCTCCCGAGGATTTCATCGTCAATGTGACCGGTGTTAATCCGGGCCGCCTGCCGGGACTGGGCGGCGGGCAGGGTGGCCAGATGAAGCGCTTTGACCCGAACGAAAATAAGTAAGTGAGTTGAAAGTTAAAAGTTGAAAGTTAAAAGTCATCAAAAGCGACTGATTAAGTGTTTTTGAAAATCGCAGATAATCCTAATATTCAGGCCTTGTTCGGCGTCTTTTAACTTTCAACTTTCAACTTCTTCTTTTTCGGAGGATAGATGGAGAAAGCTCAAATCGGGATTATCGGAGGCAGCGGGCTGTATCAGATGGCAGGGCTTACCGAGATCCGTGAAATTGATGTTGAAACACCGTTCGGCAAGCCGTCGGACAATTTCATTCTCGGCACGCTCGAGGGGGTTCGTGTGGCGTTTCTCGCCAGGCACGCGCGAGGCCACCGGATTCTGCCGACCGATCTGCCGTTTCGTGCCAACATCTATGCAATGAAACTGCTCGGAGTCGAGCGGATCATCTCTGCCTCGGCGGTGGGCTCACTGCAGGAACAGTATGCTCCGACGGATATTGTCATTCCCGATCAGTTTTTCGATCGCACACGCGGGCGCGTTTCGACGTTTTTCGGCGAAGGCATTGTGGGACATATCACTTTTGCGCATCCGGTCTGTAACGAACTCGGCGAAATCATCGCCGAAGCCGGCAAAGGGACAGATGTGAAAATCCATCGCGGAGGAACCTATCTCTGCATGGAAGGCCCGGCATTCTCGACGCTCGCCGAATCACGTCTCTATCGCAGCTGGGGGATGGACGTCATAGGGATGACGAATCTGCAGGAGGCCAAGCTCGCACGCGAGGCCGAGATCTGTTATTCGACCATGGCTCTGGTTACCGATTATGACTGCTGGCATCCAGATCATGATGCGGTGACGGTCGAGATGGTTATCGATTTTCTCAACAGGAATGCGGCCAATGCTCAGCAGATCATCCGGACGTCGGTCAGGAATCTTGCAGGCAGGCCGCGCGAATGCAAATGCGGATCGGCGCTCAAGCACGCCATGCTGACGCATCGTGAGGCCATGCCGCCCGAGACTATCCAGAAACTCGGTGCGCTGGTCGGCAAATATCTGGGCGACTAAGCCATTAATTCAATCTTCGAGAGGTGTGAAAGATGAAGCCTCAAACAGTTTTCATGCACATCGCAGCCGCGGTCATTTTCGCAGCGCTTGGCAATAACAGCGGCGGAATATCGGCGGCCACCAGTATCCAGCAGGGGCCGGGGCGAGGACCAGTCAGTCAGCCGCGCGATCCTGAACTGGAAAAACAGTCCTACCATAATCTTGATGTTGCGAAATATTATTTCTACAAACGCAAACCGGACAAGAAGGACAAGGACGGATGGACGCGACTGAACAAGGCAGTCGAAGGCCGGCTGATGGAGATCATCGACCTCAACCCGGATTTCGCCAAAATGGATGAGGTCTATTTTCTACTCGGCGAGGTCTATCAGCGCGGCGGCGATCGAGAGAACGCCGTCAAGCACTGGACCATGGTGGTCGAAAAGTTTCCCGACAGCACCGTCAAGGCCGACGCGCAAAAGCGCCTCGATGAGGCTCAAAATCAAAGCAAAGACAAGAAGGGGTAATTGTTGAATGTCCTCCCAGATACCGTTGCTGGTCGTCGGATCGGTCGCGATTGATTCGATCCGCACTCCGTTCGGCGTGCGTGAACGCAGTCTCGGCGGCGCCGCACTCCATTTTTCAGTCTCGGCATCATTCTTCACAGATGTCGGCGTCGTGGCCGTCGTCGGCGATGACTTCACCACGGAAGACGAGACCGTCTTTCGCGAGCGCAAGATCAATACCGGCAACCTGCAGCGCATCGCGGGCGGAAAGACGTTTCGTTGGGAGGGCGAGTACGGGTTCGATCTCAACACCGCACATACTCTCGATACGCAGCTCAACGTGTTCGCCGATTTCAAGCCGCAGCTCTCGGACGAGGCGAAACGTTCGCCCTTTCTCTTTCTGGCAAACATCCAGCCGGGGCTGCAGCGCGAGGTTCGTGAGCAGGTCGATGCCAGATTCGTCGCCATGGATACAATGAACTTCTGGATTGAAGGCGCGAGGGATGAACTGCTCCGGACGATCGCCGTCGTCGACGCTCTGATCATCAATGACGCCGAGGCACGTGAGCTTGCCGGCGAGCCGAATCTTATCCGCGCTGCCCGCAAAATTCTGACCCTCGGCCCGAAGATGCTGGTAGTCAAGCGCGGAGAGTACGGCGCAGCCTTCTTTACCAGAGATACCTATTTCGCCACTCCAGCCTTTCCACTCGAAAGCGTCTTTGATCCGACCGGCGCCGGTGACAGCTTCGCAGGCGGCCTCATGGGCTACATCGCCCAGTCCGACAAGATCGATGAATCGACGCTTCGCCGCGCCGTCATCTTCGGGTCAGTCATGGCAAGCTTCAATGTCGAAGAGTTCAGTTGCGATCGTCTGCGGCGGCTCGACCCGAACGACATCAAGGCGCGATTCCAGCAGTTCAAGGAATTCACCAATTTCGAGGTCTGATTAATCGCAAAGACCGCAAAGGGGCAAAGAATTAATCGCAGAGGCCGCAAAGGAGCAAAGATTTTTTGGTGATATGAATATTCGGATTATTGCCCATTGGATATAATTCGAACACTGATCTTCCCTGTATATCTTTGCCCCTTTGCGGCCTTTGCGATTAACTTTTTCCCAGTCTTGAATACAAGAAAATTTAGTTTGCAGAGTATTCATCATTTATTTTTATGCGTTTTTTCAAGTTTCAGGCGCTCGGCAATGATTTCCTGATCGTGCGGGAATCCGCGCTCAGAGCAATGACCGATGATTATGGCGCCTTTGCCGGAGAGATCTGTGACCGGCATTACGGCGCCGGCGCCGACGGCCTCGAGATCATAGTCGAGCGGGTTGTGGCGGAGAGCGCCGACTTCGAGGTACGCCTTTTCAACTCGGATGGCGGGGAAACGCCGATCTCGGGCAATGGAACGAGGTGTGTCGGCGCTTATCTATATCTGGTCGAAGACTGGCAGGGTCCGACTGTGCGAATCGCCACCGGCGCCGGAGTGAAAACGCTGACTCCTGTCGATCGCACCGCGGGCCGGATCGTTTTCGAAACGGATATGGGCATTCCGTTGCTGCGCAGCGATCAAATACCGGTCATTTTGGCGGAGTCCGCAAATAGTGTCATCGGACAGCGGATCGATGTTGACGGAAGTTCCGTCGAATTCACCTCGGTTTCAATGGGCAATCCGCATTGCAGCATCTTCGTCAACGATTTTGATGAGGTCGACTGGAGACTTCTCGGTTCGAAGATCGAGCATCACGCGGCTTTTCCCGATCGCACCAATGTCGAATTCGTCCGCATTATCGATCGCGATACGATCGAGGTCAGGTTTTGGGAACGCGGCTGCGGTGAGACGCTCGCCTCTGGGACCGGTTCTTGCGGAGCGGCAATCGCCTCGATGCTCAACGATTTGACGAAACGAAAGATCCGCGTGCTCACGGCCGGCGGTCCACTGCTTATTGAATGGCTTGAGGACGGTCGTGTTATTCAGACAGGTGAAGCGGCCCAGGTATTTGAGGGGCGCTGGTCCGGGGGAAAAGCGGTATGAGCGATGGACAGAATGAAACGTGGGTAATTTTAGCTTACTTCTCGAACGCGGCCGAAGCCGGTATGGTCGATGAACTCCTGCGCAACAACGGCATCGACACGGCTCTGCAGGGCATCAATTTCGGCGGGCTTGAACCGCTGCCGCTGGCCGGCGGATACTCCGAAATTCAACTCCTCGTCCGTGGATCGGAACTGGACAAGGCGCAGGAACTTTATGATGCTTACTTCGGAACCGATACCGTGAGCCTGAAAGAAGATGAGGATGTGGCCGATGAGTGATCCGCTCGTCGTCCTGACAACGGTCGAATCGCGCGAACAGGCCGAAACGATTGCACGCATGCTTGTCGAACGACAGCTGGCCGGGTGCGTCCAGATTGTCGGTCCGATAACCTCTGTCTATCGCTGGCAGGGCGCAGTCGAAACTGCCGGCGAAATGCTGCTGCTGATCAAAACCCGCTCTTCAATCTATCCCGATCTCGAACGAACGCTCATAGACATTCATCCTTACCAGACTCCCGAAATCATCGCTCTTCCGGTTGAGGCCGGATTTGAAGGGTATTTGTCATGGCTGGTCGATTCCACTGCTCAACCCAATCCAACCTTAGAGTAATTCAATTTCCCTTTTACCCCTTTCATCAATGCAAATGATTAGAAAATAAACAGATTAGAGAGTAAAATTAAAATTGTTACTTGCTCTGAGAGGCAAAATTTGTGTAAATTAGGGTTAACGATCCCCATAACCCCGAATGATCGTTGCATCGATTGCTCAGGACTGGCACCCCACGGGAAGCGGAATTCTCCCTGACGCCGACGAAATGGCCACTGACCCTTCACGATCGCCCCTGGGCTGAGCTGTTGATGCCGCGATTGAACACCCTCTAGCAATTTTAAGGAGCGAACTAATGGCGATGCGAGTTTTGGTAATTGAAGATGAACAGAAGATGGCTGACCTTATTAAGCGCGGGCTTGAAGAGGAAGGAATGGAGGTTGAGGTTTCCTACGATGGTGATTCGGGGTTGAATGCCGGCAAATCGGGAAATTTCGATCTGATCGTTCTGGATCTGGGCTTGCCAGGGAAAGACGGATTGGAAGTCTCACGTGAACTGCGTGAGGCAGGGCACAAGACGCCGATCCTGATTCTGACGGCTCAGGACAGCACTGAGATGAAGGTCAAGGGGTTTGACACCGGAGCTGATGACTACCTGACCAAGCCGTTCGCCTTTGCCGAACTGCTGGCTCGAGTCAGAGCGCTGCTGCGTCGAACGCAGGACGAGGATTCGACCCGTCTGCAAATCGGCGATCTGAGCCTCAATCTGATCAACCGCCGCGCCATCCGGGCCGGAGTCGAAGTCAAGTTGACGGGCAAGGAATTCGAGCTTCTCGAGTTCTTCATGCGCCATCCGAATGAGATCCTCTCCCGCGAAATCCTCTCGGACAAGGTCTGGGGGGGCACATTCGACAATCTGACAAATGTCATCGACGTATACATCAACTACCTGCGCAACAAGATCGACCGTCAGTTCGAACCCAAACTGATTCACACAGTCCGCGGAGTCGGGTACACCTTCAAGGCTCCATCGAGTGAATCCAGAATGATCGCGGAGACCAAGGCATCATGAGCCCCATATGCTTTCATTACGCGTCAAGCTCACCCTTTATTACCTGGCGATTCTGACGGCGGTTCTGCTTCTGTTCGGGTCTTCGATATACGCCTATCTGTCGCGCAGCCTGCTCATGACGATCGACGAGGCGCTCGATTATCAGGTCAGGAAGATCGAGCGGAACATGGCCGTCAGCGTGAGCAGTGAGCTGACCGAACCACTGCCTCTGATCGACGAAGATCTGGACCAGTTGCTGCAGATCTCTCCGCAGATCACACAGGTGATCGACGATTATGGACGCATCACCGATGAGATGGCTGCCTCGGAGGATTACCACCTCGAGGTCGACCTTCAGGCATTGAAAAGGCTCGAGGTTGGCCGCACATACTTCGACACTTTAAAGCTGGAAACCGGCCGGGATCTCCGCGTTGCGGTCCGTCGGATCGTCGACCTGGAGGGGGACGGCACCTACTACCTGCGCCTCGGGCAATCGCTCGGGTCGATTGAAAATGCGCAGCGGCGTCTGCTGATCATCCTCGGGCTGGGAGTGCCTCTCGCGCTGTTGATAGGAAGTTACGGTGGGTTGCTGCTCGCCAACCAGGCGCTGCGCCCTGTCGACAGGATCACCAGGGCGGCCGAGCAGATCGGCGCCGGCGACCTGTCGGAACGCGTCCCGGCGCCGTCCAAAATGGACGAGATCGGGCGACTGGCCGCGACGTTCAACAATATGATCTCGCGACTGCAGTCCGCATTCGAACGACAGAAACAGTTCACCTCCGACGCATCGCACGAAATGCGCACCCCGCTGGCGGTCATGCGCGGTGATATCGAACTGACGCTGCGGCGTGAGCGAAATGTCGAAGAATACACACGCGTTCTTACTTCTAATCTCGAAGAGATCGTCCGGCTTTCGCGCCTGGTCGAAGATCTGCTTATGCTTGCCCGTGCCGATTCAGGCCGCGTCGAGCTCAGTCTCGAACCGTTCGACATTAACCTGCTCTGTCGCGAGATGGTCGAATACATCACTCCGCTCGTTCTTCAGCGACACCAGACCATAAGCTACGAAGGCGACGATCAGGAAGTCATCATCCTCGCCGACTCTCACCGCATCAAACAGCTGCTGCTCAACCTGCTCGACAATGCCGTCAAATATACGGACGAAAATGGGAGAATTACCGTCGGTTTGAAGACCCAAAGCGAATGGGCTGTCATCACCGTCAGCGATACCGGACGGGGAATTCCGGCTGAGGACCTGCCGTTCATCTTCAACCGCTTCTTTCGCCGATCGAAATCGACGAGCGATCGCACCGCCAGCGGCTTCGGCCTCGGCCTGTCGATTGTCAAATGGATCGTCGATACGCACGGCGGAAAGATCGAGGCGAAAAGCAGGATCGGCGAAGGCACTACTTTCGTCGTCAGCCTGCCCCAGACACAGAAGATACAGAACCGTGAGCGTTAGCGACCGGGTGTCGAAACAATCCATTATCTGATCAGCGGTCGCTAACGCTCACGGTTCTGATCCTCCGTTATCAGCCTTGCGCCTCGCTGATATGTGAAATAGGACCATGCCCAGTTGAACATGACGGTAAACCGGTTTCTGAAGCCGATCAGGAACCAGATGTGGACCAGCAGCCAGGCCATCCAGGCGGGAAATCCGCTCAGGCGAATTTTTCCTATCTCAGCGATAGCGGCGCTGCGTCCGATCGTCGCCATGCTCCCTTTATCGTTGTAGTTAAATGTTTGCCGCGCAGACCCGGACATGTCGTTCAGGATATTTTGTGCGGCGAGACGGCCCATCTGCATGGCTACCTGGCTGACGCCCGGGAGCGGTTTCCCGTTCTGTTCGAAGTAGGTCATATCGCCGATGGCGAAGGTGTTGGGGAAGCCGGGCAGGGAAAGGTCCGGCTCGATCAAGATACGGCCGGCCCTGTCGACCGGGACACCGAGCGTACCGGTGAGATCTGTTGCCCTGATGCCGGCGCCCCAGATGACGGTAGCGGCGCGAATGCGCTCTTCACCCAGAGTGACTCCGGTTGCGTCGATATCGGTGACAGCGGTTCCGGTTCGAACGCGGACTCCGAGATCATTTAAATGATTGACGGCCTTTTCCGAAAGAGAAGGTGCAAAGCTGGAGAGGATACGCGAGCCACCTTCGAGCAGCAGAATTTCAGCCGATTTGGGATCGATGCGGCGGAAGTCGCGCGCCAGCACGAACTTCGCCAGTTCGGCAATGGCTCCGGCCAGTTCTACTCCGGTCGGGCCTCCGCCTACGACAACAAAGGTCAGTAATTCGCGTTTGAGATCGGGATCGGATTCCTTTTCGGCAGCCTCGAATGCCAGAAGCACGCGGCGGCGAATCTCAACTGCGTCGCTGAGATCCTTCAATCCGGGCGCGAATCGCTCCCATTGATCATGACCGAAATAACTGGTTTTTCCTCCGGTCGCCAGAATCAGGTAATCATAATCGAGAATGCGATCGCGCAGAATCAACTGGTTCTGGCGAAGCGAAACCGATTCGGCTTCATCGAGCAGAACCGTGATGTTCTTCTGGCGGCGCAGGATCGAGCGGATCGGCGCGGCGATCTCCGCCGGTGAGAGTCCCGCCATCGCCACCTGGTAAAGAAGCGGCTGAAAAAGGTGATGATTCGTCCGGTCGATGAGAGTGACTCTGACAGCTGCCCGGTTGAACGCCCTGGCCGCCATCAATCCGCCGAATCCGCCGCCGACGATCACGACATGTGGAAGATCGTTTTTTCTCATAGTCAGCTGGTTGTGGCTGTCGTTGTCGCCGCCCGCTGCTTCCGAAGCTGCTCTTCCGAACTGAGCGCCAGGACGGTTCCCTTGATGCCGATATAATGGAGTATTGCATGGAGTACCGACTTCAGTCGGGTTGTGCCATCGCCAGCCGCCTGGTGGAACTCAAAACGCGCGATTATTCCTGGCACAACCCGACTGAAGTCGGTACTCCATGCAGTCTAATGATTGAGTACGCGGAGCAGAACGCCGATCTGTTTGACAGTTGGCAGCGCGCTGATTTCTCGCAGTGCGCCCTGGACCTGTTTTTCCCTGACGGTATGCGTCAACAGCACGATTGTTGCCGTGCCACTTGAGGTCACGCCTTTTTGCGCCACGCTGTGAAGACTGACTCCGTGTTGTCCGAATGCCAGACCCAGTTTTCCGATAACACCGGGCGTGTCGTGCGTTTCAAGCCGGATGTAATAAGCATTTCTGGTTTCATCGATCGGGTAGACCGGCTTGACCTGGGAACTGATCGGCGGTTGGAAATACCGGGCGAAATCGGGCAGCTTCAGTGCGGACGCTATATTAATGATATCGCCGACGACGGCGCTGGCGGTTGGATACTTTCCGGCGCCGGGCCCCGAGAGCATGATCTCCCCGACGGCGCTGCCACTGATGAAGATGGCGTTGTTGACGCCTTCGACGCTTGCCAGCGGGTGATGGATAGGGATGAGCATCGGATGCGCACGTACATCCAATGTGTCTCCGACGCCGGGCTGGGCCAGACCGATCATTTTGATGCGATACCCGAACTCTGCCGCCAGGATGATGTCGAGATCGATAATCTGAGTGATCCCCTGGCGGAAGATCTTCGAGACTTCGACAGGCGACTGGAAAGCAAGCGACGATAGTATGGCGATCTTGTAGACGACATCGCGACCTTCAATGTCGTCGGATGGATCTGTTTCAGCGAATCCGGCAGCCTGAGCCTCTCGCAGAGCCTCGTCAAAACTCTTACGGTCCTGCTCCATGCGCGTCAGTATATAATTGGTCGTTCCATTGACGATGCCTGCAACCCTGGAGATGCGATTGGCCTGGAGGCCGCGCTGAAGCGTCGAGATGAGAGGGATCCCACCACCCACCGCCGCCTCGAAGAAGACCGTCACGCCATGCTTGTTGGCCAGGTCGAAGATCTCCGGACCGTGTTTGGCGATCAGTTCCTTGTTGGCGGTGACAACATTCTTTCCGGAGGTCAGCGCCCGCTTGATCACCTCGAAGGCCGGATCGACTCCACCGGCTACCTCGACGATAATATCGATCTCGGGATCATCGGCAAGTTGAAACGGATCTTCTGTGATCTCGAACGCGGAGAGATCTATCTCTCGAGGTTTCGCAATGTCGCGTACGGCGATCCGGCGAATCTCGAATTGCGGATTGTCTCGCAGCAGATCCACCACTCCGGTTCCGACCGTCCCTAATCCTAAAATTCCGAGTACTGTTTTTGCGCCCATATTTTGCGTCAATAAGCTTCCTCTTCTTTTCCATTCGATGATCAAAAAGAGAGCTTACCCGTAGAGGATAAATGTTGCAATCAGAAGGAAAGCCAGATCAGATGCAAGCAGGAGCCGTGGCGATCGTTCAAGTGAAGCCGTTTGACAGCGTCCGCCGCGTCAGCTAATTTTGATCCATCTGCCGGCGATTGCCGTTGATGGCCGGCCGGAAAATATTGCGGGATTACAGGAAGGAAGACGATGAAAACGATTTTTGATGATTCTGAAAAAAGAGCCGAGATTGAGGATGACAAGAAGGGTGGGAGCAGGTTTTTACCATTCACCCTCTGGCTGGTGGCGATCGCGTTTCTGATCGGCACCTGGAGCGTATATCGCTGGGTTGCAAATCATCCGGCAGTCGAACCGCCGCCGCCGCCGATTTCTCTCGAGGATGTCAAACAGACAATCACGGTGATCGGCCAATTTAATCGATATGTTCAGGATGATAAGTGGAGTGAGGCTGAGTCCATGCTTTCGATGGCCGGCGCGCAAAGGCTCAAGAGCGAGCAGAAAAGCCTGCGGGAAAGCCTGCTTGGCGATCGCAAAGACCAGAAGGTTCTCGAGGCTGCCTCGACTCCGAGCGGAGACAAATCGCCGGATCGGGTCAGGCAGGACTGCGTCTATAAATTCTATGACGGCCAGTTCATTATCGTCCCTCTCACGCTCATTATTGAAAATGGAAAGATCGTCGTCGATTCCTGGATTGATGAAACTCAACCCAAAGCGGAAGTAGAAAGTAAAAAGTAGAAAGTAGAAAGTAACTGCTTAGGGGGCATATGAATAGTTTCCAGTTTCCAGTCGCTTCTCCACGCTGAGCGTCACCCTCAATCATGCTCACCGGAATAAACTTCCGTCGTCCGGAATACTGGAACTTGGAAACTATATCCGGGGGTTGGTAGCGACAAAATACTAAGGCGCCAGGACTATGTTGTCCTGGCGCCTTGGCGTTGAATACATTTGAATTCCGAGCAATTACGGGCGAGAGGGCATCGAAGGTCTTCCGCCTCCGCTCGAAGCTCCGCCGGCATCCCCGCCCCTTGATGGCGCGGGAGCCGCGATGACAGACGTTGAACTGCTCGATGAAGGCATCGACATTCCGCGGTTCGATCCGAATCCGTCCGATCCGCGTGAGTCGAAGAGGCCTGACGAATCGATCCGACGCCCTTCCATGCTGCGCTGGATCGGCGCCCTGTCATTGCCGGCGATCACGCGGGGAGGAAGATTGGGAGCTCCGCCGCCGCCGCCGGTATTATTATCGCGTGGTCGCCCGTATGGATTGTAGCCCCATCCGTAAGGCGACCAGCCGTAACAGGTCCAGCAATTGCCAAACGAGTTGAAGAAGCCGAATCCGTATGGTGACCAGAGAAGTCCACCGCGCGGGATGAAGGTATAAGTGCCGTAGATAGGATCGAAGATCCAGCCGTAGGCCAGCGATCCGTATGATCGCGATGATCGAAGGGCCGAGTGATTGGCGGCCACCAGCGCCTGGGCGCGGCTGAAACTCCAGACATCAAATTCGTCGATCAAATCCCTGTCGAGTTTCGCGAGCATCGGAACGGAATTGGCGGAAGTCAGATTCGCCACTTTACCTTTTTTGATCTTGAAGCCCTTGTTGACCAAAGCCAGATCCCTGGATCCGAGTATCATTTCCCCCTGCCGGACGGCCAGGCGTGTCGAATTGTCGAGGGCTTCAATGCGATAGAGCCCCACCTTGCGCACGAAGACCGACCCGTTGGGAGTGATGATCTCAAGCGGCAACTTCTTGTCGAGATCGCTCACCTCAAGGATAATCGTGCCCGCCGTCAATTCGAACCGGATCTCCGTCAGATTCGTCTTGCGTGCGACAATCTCACAGTTTTCGTCCATCCGAAGATAGGCGCCGGGATTGAGCAGCACTTCAGCCTTGCTCTCCTGCTCAGTCATGAGCTTGTCGCCGTCGCGCATCTGAGTTCCCATCGACGCTCGACCACGCTCGCCATCAAGACTGTCTGCGCGCAGAATGGTCACCTTTCCATCTGTCCGATTAACAAAACCGGCCTTTGACGAAATCAGGTGTTGCGCAGAGGCTTGTCCGCCGATAACTGCAAGGCAGAACATCAGGGCTGATGTTGAGAGAAGTGTTTTTGCCGAAATTTTCATAATGCTGCCCCCCTTTTGCGACGGCGACGATGCTCTGTTTTCACCGCTGCCTGCCGCTCTAGTCGGTCAATTCAAAGACTTCAGAGAACTTGAGTTTACTCCTTAATGACCGGATTTCGCAATTCTATTCCACGGATTCGGGCGAAATGAACAATTATCGGTAATTAAGAAATCGGTCGATCTGGATACGGCCGGTTCATGGTTTGTCAGGGGTGGTGTGACCGGTCATTCAAGAGCCTTAACGTGAGTAAGGATGGTCTCACCGAGGGTGTCGAGATTATAACCGCCTTCGAGGCACGAAATGAGTCGTCCGCCGGCCGTCGATCTTGCAGCTTCCTTCAGTCTGGCAGTCATCTGGTGGTATTCAGTGTCCGTGAGCAGCAACTGGCCCAGGGGATCAGCCAAATGGGCGTCGAAACCGGCCGAGATTATGACAAGGTCGGGCGAGAACGTTTTCATGATCGTTTCGAGGCCCCGTTCGAACATCCTCATGTATTCAAGGGCAGGAGTCGCTGCGCGTACCGGCAGGTTGATGGTTGAGCCCTCACCTTCGCGAGTTCCGCGTTCGTCCGCTCCGCCTGTGCCGGGATACCAGGGATACTGATGCAGGCTGAAATAAAATACTGTCGGATCGTCGTAAAAGATGTCCTGGGTGCCGTTTCCGTGGTGAACGTCGAAATCCATGATCAGGACGCGTTTGATCAATTCCGGGTATGTCGCCTGGCCGTAGCGGGCTGCGACTGCGGCGTTGTTGTAGAGGCAGAAACCCATCGACTGGTTGAAGGTTGCATGATGTCCGGGAGGTCGGCAGGCGACAAAAGCGCTGCCTGTTTCGCCCGTTGCAACCGCATCTACGGCCCGGCAGGCGCCTCCGGCTGCCAGTCTGGCTGCGATGTCCGAATCCGCTGAAACGACAGTGTCCGCATCGAGCGAGACCTGGGCATAGACGGCCGCCTGCAGACATGCATGTCCGACGCGCCCCATGACGCGTTCGCTGTGGCACCGTTGCAGATCCTCCGCCGTTGCCTGGCGCGGATCCAACTTGACCAGGCTTTGCCAGAAGTCCGCGTCGGCCGTCAGCCGCTTCATGGCAACCTGGTATCTCTCAATGCACTCCGGATGATCTCCGGTGTCGTGCTTGAGATATGCATCTGAGTGGATTATCGCCGTCGACATATTGCGGATGGTAAGCGTGGATAGAGAAATTAGCAATATGCTGCAACTGCTCAGGGGCATATGAATAGTTTTCAGTTCCAGTTTCCAGTCTCTGAACTGCGCCAGCAAGGACGGTTTTTGCCTTTAAATTCTTGGCCTGGCGCCGGAACGAACTGGACGGTCTTCCACCTGGAAACTATAACCGGGGGCTGAGAGGCAACTAAATGCTTTTTACGGATGCGGGTTGTGGTATAATTCAGACTCTGCGCTGGTGCCTCTCGCAACGCCGGCTACAATGCCGGCCAGAATGCTGGATAGACTAGGCAGAAGGCAGGATGTGACGACAAGGTCATGACCAAGTTAACAACTCGTTCTTTAGTGATGCGCCTCAGGCGTTGGCCGCGATCAGCGGAAGAGATGTTTTCCACCCTCTTTCAACGCATCCCGCCAAGAGCTCGTTTCCTCATTATTACTATCACCTTCGCCGCTCTGACGACATTCTTCGTCTCGCAATATCCACTTTCAATCATTCCGTCGTATCGTCCCGGAGATGTGGCACGATCGGACATCGTCGTCCCGGCTGATTTGCAGGGCAGGGATGATTTCCGGCGGGCAGCCGGAGGGCGGTTGACTGGTGAGAATCCGGTTCTGATGCATGCCGGCGAGACTATCACGCCCGAAAATGTCGTGTTGATTGAAGCCGTCCGCAGTTACCAGTTCGATCAGCGCGATCCACAGCGTCTGGTGGGCCTGTTTGTTCTGGTGCTGCTCATGTATTTCGCGCTCTATAAAACTGCGGTCAATGGTCATGCCTCGAGGCTTGCGCCGATGACTGGATACTGGGTTGCAGCCTCGGCGCTGATGATTCAAACATTGCTGGTGAGGGGCGGCATGTTTGGCGCCGCGGTGCTCAGCACAAGGCCTGAGACGCTCGGGTTCGGCGCCATCTTCGAGTTTCAGTTCGCCATTCCGTTTGCAGCCAGTGCGCTTGTGCTTTCGTTGCTGATCGGCTCTCAGGTGGCGCTGGTTGCAGGTCTCATGAGTGCGATCCTGGTCGGCTTCATCTCCCCGCATGACCTCGCGATCTCGGCGTTTTCGCTGGCCGGATCTGTGGCCGCCATATACAGCGTGCAGCGATATCGCACACGCAACGCGGTGATGGTCGCGAGTTCGATCATCGCCCTGGTCAATATCGGCATGGGATTTGTGGCGGCTTTGATCAACAATCACCAGTTTGACTGGCAGCTGATAGTCGGAGGGATTGTCTGGTCGGTGACAGGTGCGTTGCTGACCGCGGCCACCGCCAGCTTTGCCATTCCGATCTATGAGTCATTCTTCGACATTCTGACCGATATGCGGCTGATGGAGTTGTCGAACGCCGAAAATCCGCTGCTGCAGCAACTGGCGATTCAGACTCCGGGGACGAATCATCATTCGTACATGGTTGCGGTGCTGGCTGAAGCGGCATCGAAGGCGATCGGAGCCAACGCGCTGCTCGCAAGGACGGGTTGCCTGTATCACGACATCGGCAAACTCGCCGCGCCGAAAATGTATATCGAGAATCAGCAGGGCGGACCGAATCCGCACGATAATGTGGCGCCGCGCGACAGCGTGCGCATCATCACCGGTCACGTCAGGCGCGGTTTACAGATGGCAAAAGAGGCCGATCTGCCGCAGCAGTTGATCGATTTCATTCCGCAGCATCACGGAACGAGGATTCTGGCTTACTTCTATCACAAGGCCAAGGCTCAGGCAGAAATGGTCGGCGAGACGGTCAACATGGATGATTTTCGATATCCAGGGCCCAAACCGCAGACACGTGAGGCCGTTATTCTCATGCTCGCAGACGGCGCCGAGGCATCCGTCCGCTCGCTCGATGATCCATCTCCTGAAAACATCAGAGCGATCATCAAGAAGATCATCGATAGCGTGGTCTCCGACGGCCAACTTGACGAGAGCAACGTGACGATGCGCGAACTGACTACCATCCGCGAAAGCCTGATCAAAACGCTGAACAGTGTTTATCATCAGCGAATCAGTTATCCCGGCTTCAACCCGACCGGTAAGGATGAAAAACAGATCGCCGGCGTTGATCAGAACGGGGCCGTCCCCGGAGCTCAGGCGGCTCCACAGAGTGGCGCCAATGATTCCCGGGATCCGGCTGAAGCTCAGCACGCCCACGTACGCGGCGGCCAGTATCCTTAATTCCCGTTTATCCCGCTTCCCGTGACCAGTTCCTCGAAAGATAATCAGATCCGTATAAGACTCGATGATCCATCGCTGGTACTGCTCATCGGACCCGCCGGCGCCGGCAAGTCTACCTTCGCGGCACGTCATTTCCGGGAGACAGAGATAATCTCCTCCGATCGATTTCGGGCCCTGATCTGCGATGACGAGGCTGACCAGAGTGTTTCGAAGCAGGCATTCCGCCTCCTTCACATGCTGACGCGGATGCGTCTTAAGCAGCGTAAAATGACGGTTATAGATGCCACCAACCTGCTTCCAAATTCGAGGCTCCCATTTCTCAGAATCGCGCGCGCCTTTGAACTTCCCGTGGTCGCGATCGTCTTCGACGTGTCGCTCGAGACATGCCTCGCCAACAATCGTCGCCGTAATCACCGATCCGTCGATGAAGGGGCCGTCCGGCAGCACGTCGTCGTAATGGAGCGGATCATGGAGAAACTGGAGGGTGAAGGCTATGCCGCCATTCACCGGCTGGATGAAATGACTCTCGACCTGGTAGTTATCGAACGGTCAGGAATCGGACTCTCTGATTGACATAAAAATGCTCAGGATGTGAGGTATGCACCACAGAGCAACTGTGTAAGAAGTCAAGAGGTCTGCGGCGACCTCTTGACTCTACCGTGTGCATATCATACTGATGTTGGGCGGGCCTGCGTGCGGGGCACATGCAGTTTAGGACTCTTCTGCGTAACATCAGTCATTAATTAAAAGGGAAAATTGGAAGATCTAAGTGATTCGAATTTATCTAATAGTGCCTGGCTAAAATCTTTAGCTTGGGGCCAGAGCGGGCCATAACGGACTTCGGCACCAGGCCCGTTGTTGGCCCGCTCAATGTTATGGATTCCCGGGTCAAATGTCCCGCCCTGCCTGACTGGATCCGAACTTCTGCTTGTATTCAGCCGTCAATTTTCTTGTTTCGAGCCACGTAAAGAATATCTCTGGAGATTGCAGCCAGATTCTGAACCATTGTTCGATCTCCTGCTGTACCTGCCGCTCTTTTTCGTCGATCGAGCGGGAGGTGGAAAGCGCAGCCGCGTTATCCCTGGCGCGAAGCGCCGTCTGGCGGGCATATCTGATTCCGGTCTTGTCGTTACGGATCGAAAATTGGCCGAACAGCTCATCGATCCGCCTGATAGATCTTTCAGCCTGATCAAGAGCCCGGTTGACCGAGAGACCCTCGAAGGCCGATTCATATTTATCATTCGGTGCGGCCATGCGAAAAATTTCGTCGAATTTGACGGGCAGATCTTCGTCGACCAGGATGCGGGCGATCTCAGCCGGAGTCATGGCGCCACCCTCTCCATATTCCTCGACCAGGCGACGGTTGATCAGTGCGATCTCGCGGGCAGTCACTTCACCCATGGCTTCCTGATCGTAGATCTCAAGCACCATCTCATTGCGGGTCAATCGTTTCATAGCCGCGCGGAACTTTTGGTCACTCTTTCGATGAAGATCTCATTAAGCGATGGAGCGACCAGTTCGAACCGGTTGATGACTGCACCGCGATTGAGAAGCACCTTGAGCAGGTCTTGCGGATCGATACCCGGCTGAATTGTGACTTCGAGGTGGTCGCGTCGATCGAATACATTCTGAACGAGTGCGACATCCTTCAATGCCTCTTCCATTCCTTGGCCTTCGAGTGCGACATATCGCCATCCGTAACTGCTCTTGATCTCACGCAGCGATCCACCCAGCACCTTGCATCCGTGATCGATCAGGCATATCTCGTCACACAGTTCCTCGGCCTGTTGCATGAGATGGGTCGAAAATATGATGGTTTTATTCTTCTGTCGCAGTTCCTGTACGATCTCTTTCAGGAGGCCGGAGCTGACCGGGTCGAGACCGGAAAAAGGTTCGTCCAGAATGACCAGATCGGGTGAATGCAGGATGGTCGAGACGAACTGTACTTTTTGTTGCATCCCCTTCGACAGTTCCTCCCATTTCTTTTTCTTCCATTCCGACATTTCGATTCGCTCCAGCCATTCATCGATTCGCTTTTCAGCCTCGTTGTGCGCCAATCCCTTGAGTTCGGCGAAGAATGCCAGTTGTTCATCGACCTTCATCTTTTTGTATAGGCCGCGGTCTTCCGGCAGGTATCCGACGCGCTCCTGCAAACGTGGGCTCATCGGTTGATCGAAAAGGCGAATCTCTCCGGCATCGGGCATTGTGATATTGACGATCATTCGAATGGTCGTCGATTTTCCGGCGCCGTTCGGCCCGATCAGACCGAAGATACTGCCCTGTTTGACTTCGAGTGAAAGATCATCGACGGCGATGAAATCGCCATAGCTTTTACTGACTCGATTAACTGTGATGGCATTTGTCATGATATCCGATGACCGGAACCGGAAGTGTTAGCGACCGGGTTCCGCGCATTTATTTCCCTGGTTTAATATTCTTCAACGAAGATTTGGCATCGTAACCCGAACGACGCGCGCGCTCAAGAAGCAGTGGGTACGGATCAGATTCCGCTCACATCAAAGGTCATTGGATTTATAACAGTTGCTGGCATTTCCGGTTGATGCGCGAATCGAGAATTGGCTCGACGGTGTCGCGATTACTCGGCTATAATCAGGGCTTGTAACGATACGGCACAACCCTGATCCGGCCCGATGGCGGGCGAACATCAGCGAGCGAGCTTCCAGATGGCAAGTTTCAGAATCAGAACACCGGCTGAATACGCGAAATTATTGTGGCATCGGCGTTATTACGTCCTGGTTCCGGCCATTATCGTCGCTCTGGCGCTCGGAATCGCCGTCAGGAAGCTGCCCAACGTTTACGAATCAAAGACGGTCATTATCGTCGATCCTCCCAAAGTCTCTACGAACTACGTTCAACCGGTCAATCAGATCGATCTCAATTCCCGCCTGAGCACGATTCAGAAACAGGTTACCAGCCGAACGGAATTACAGCGAATCATCAACCGGTTCGGGCTCTATCCTGAGATGTCGGCGAAGAACGCGCCAGTGGAATTGATCGTCGATGAGATGCTTCGGCACATCACGGTGCGTCCATTCAGCGCCAGCTCCGGCATCTATGCTTTTTCAATCGCATACATCGGGCCCGATCCGATGACTGTTCGCGACGTCACGGCCGAGCTGGCCGGCCGATTCATCGACGCCAATTCGGACGAGACGCGACGACAGGTATACACGACCATTGATCAGCTCGACGGACGGATCGAGGAGGTAAAAGGCGAGCTGGAACGGATCGAAAACGCGCGTGCCGGATATCTTTACAGGAATCCTGATGCAGTGCCAGGGCAGGATCAGAACATGCTTGGGCAGATGAACAGCCTCGGTCTGGTTCGACAATCCCAGCAGTCATCAATCGATTCGCTGCGCAGTCAGATTGCAATCAACGAGCAGTTGCTGGCCAGTCTCAAATCACAGGAGGGGGTCGAACCTGAGATGCCGCTGGCCGCCGGTCAGACCGAGGGGCAGCTGCGCGCCAAACGGGCCGAATATGAAGCGCAACTCACACAGCTTTTGACGATCTATACCGAAAAGAATCCGGAAGTGGTCAAGCTTCGCGTGCAGATCGGATCTCTCAACCGAGAGCTGGCAGATCTGCGAAGCACCGCCGAGCAGGATCGCCAGGCCAGGCGCGCCGCACGCACCAACAACGGTCAGATTACAGCTCTTGAAATCAGGGTGTCCGCGGATAAACGCGATCTCAGCCGCAAGGAAGCTGAGCTTGAGCAGACCAACCGGCAGTTTGCCGAGTTGCAGAACAGGCTCAGGGCAACGCCGCTGCTGGCGACCGAGTCGACGCGCATCGAACGGGACTACACCACTCTGCGTAAACGTTACGAAGATCTGGTGGCGATGCGGGACAACGCACGGTTCAGCGCCAAGGTGATCAGCGATTTCAGCGGTGAGACGTTTAGAATGTCCGATCCGGCGAGCCTGCCGGAGGTTCCGGTCTCACCTGACAGGCGACTGCTTTACCCGTTATCGATCTTCCTCGGACTGTTGACCGGACTGATCGCCGCATCTGCGATAGAAGCCCGCGCGCTGATGACGATTCGCGATGCGCGCGACGTGGCGCACTACACGCGCCTTCCACTGCTGGTCAGCGTGCCGATGATCCTGACGAAACAGGAGCGGCGCTGGATGCCCGTGCGCAGAGCCGTCATGGCTGGCGGAGTGTTACTGCTGATCGCAGTCGCCGTTCCTCTGCTCTATCTATTAATATCAGCTACCCGTATCTTGCGCATCGTCACCGGGACTTGAAACGGAATTGGAAGGACTATGTACCGGAAATTTTACGGACTTCGCGATCTGCCCTTCAGCCTGACCCCTGACCCGCGATTCCTCTATTTCACTGCCAGTCATAGGGAAGTGATGGCGAATCTGCAGTATGGGATCGAGCAGGGGAAGGGGCTGGTCGTGGTGACGGGAGAGGTCGGGACCGGAAAGACGACGCTGTTGCGGGCCATCATCAGGCAGTTTGACAGCTCCGTTCTCGCTTCATACGTCTTCAATCCGGGGCTGACTGTCGCCGAGTTCTATGAACAGCTCGCTTCCGATTTCAATCTCGGGCCCGCCGGCTCGCGAGCTGACCTGCTGCGACGACTGGGTGAACTGCTGACGACACGTCACACTAATGGATTGCGTACGGTGCTCATTGTTGACGAGGCTCAAGGACTGTCGCGCGAACTGCTTGAAGAGGTCAGATTGCTCCTGAATTTCGAAACGCATACCGAAAAGCAGTTGCAGATCGTGCTGGTGGGCCAGCCTGAACTGCGTCGCGTCCTGAACAGTCCTGATCTGCGACAGCTCAAACAGCGGATCAGCCTGCGCAGCGAAGTCCGTCCGCTGCAGACTGACGAGGTTTCGGCATATATTCGAAGCCGGCTCAATGTTGCCGGCGCCGAGCGCCTTGACATCTTCGCGCCCGAAGCGACAGGTCTGATCTACAGGTTCTCCGAAGGCATTCCCCGCCTCGTCAACAATCTGTGCGATAACGCATTGTTGACCGGGTACGCGCTCGATGCTAAACGCATCACGGCTGCGATTATTGCCGATACGGCCGAGTCCCTGGACCTTGTTTCATCACTCCACGGCAATGAATTTCAGCGGGAGAAGATCGAAACTGCGAAAGTGAAAGGGCGCAGCCGGCGTAAACGCGACCAGCGCGCAATCGAGACCGCGCAGTTCAAGGTGATTTCAGGACCGGTCGATGATGAAGAGGATTTGAAGACGGGATGAGTGAAGGATGAGTAAAGTATTCGAGGCGCTCAGGCGTCACCAGCAGGATCGGGGTAAATCGATTGAAGGGTCGATCGACGAATCGGTCGAGACTGGTCTATCGGCGGCGGACGATGATTTCGATACTATCGGCTCGCCGGCCGATGCCCGGTCGGCTGATGGAGCGGTATTCGCCGGCTTGCAGCGATCATCTTCAGTAGAGGATCCTTTCCCATCTTCCCCCGTCATCCGGAAATCCCGACTTGATCTGTCGGCAGTTGCGGTCGAGAGGATCTCGATACCGGACGTTCATTCGCGGTTGATTCTTCTGACGGATCCTGATTCAGCCGAGTGCGAGCAATTTCGGTCTCTGCGAACACAGCTTTTTCACGCGGCGGAGAATCGTGATCTCAAGGTAGTAACCGTGACCAGCGCGCTGGCCGGCGAAGGCAAGACCTCGACGCTGCTCAATCTGGCGCTGGCGATTGCGCAATCGAAGGAGAAGCGCGTGCTGGTCATCGATGGAGACCTGAGACGACCGAATATTGCGGCATATCTCGGGTTGCGGCCGGCGGCGGGCCTTGGAGAAACGCTGGCGGGTTCGGCCGGGCTTCTCGATGCGATCAGAAGGATCGATGGATCCGAGCTTTATGTCCTGCCGGTGATCGGCGAAAGCCCCAATCCAACCGAGCAGCTTTCCAGCGCGTGTCTCGGCGAGATCCTGACCGAACTGCGGGGATGTTTCGATTTCATACTGGTCGACTCACCTCCGGTTATGCCGTTCACCGATGCGCAACTGCTGGCCAATCACTCGGACGGCGTTATGATGGTCGTACGCGCGGAAATGGCGCCTTATGAGTCTGTCGAGAAAGCTCTGGCCACTCTTCCGGCAAGCCGCATGCTTGGCGTAGTGCTCAACGGCGCCGATCATGACCGGGATTCCGGGTATTACGATTATTACTATCAGGACTCACGGCGCGCTGAGCGGGACAATTCCTGGCGCGGAAGGCTGAGGGCCATGGCCGGCGGAAGCCGGCGATCGCGATCTGATGACTCCCATTGATTCGCGGAGGTTTCGAGATCAATGACCGACTTTAGACTTTGCACATCTTTCATGCCTGTAATCTTCATCATGTCGTTCGCCTGCATTACGGCGCCGGCTCAGGCGCCGCAGTCCGACCTTGACAAGGTCACTGTGCGAAGGCAGGAACCGGCTTCTGCGCCTCCTCAGCAGAAGAAAGGTGAGCGCCAGTCGTCGCCGCTTCGCCGTGAAGACGTCAGTGAGGCCGAAGCTGCCGTGCTGCCATATATCAATAATTTCTTCTCAAACACCCGCATCGGCCCCGAGGACGTGATCACCGTCGATGTCTTCGACATGCCCAATTATTCCCGTTCGAATATCACTGTTCCTCCAAACGGTCGGATCAATTATCCGCTTATCGGACAGATTCTGGTGGCGGGGCGGACTACCGAAGAGGTCGAAAAAGAGATCACCGAAAAATTGCACGAATACATCATCGAGCCCAAAGTATCGGTGCAGCTGGTCCAGGTTCACAGCCTCAAGCTCATGGTGATTGGAGATGTGGTCAACCCCGGCATTTACGAGATGACGCGACGCATGACAGTCACCGAAGCCCTGGCCAGGGCCGGTTATGTAACCAGATTCGCCGATCGCAAGAACATCAGTATTCTGCGCCTGCAAGCCGGCGGCGAGACGCTTCCGATTAAAATAAATATGAAGGATGTCGAGAGGGGAAAGGCGCGGGACGTCTTTCTGGTACCCGGCGATACCATCGTCGTACCCGGCAACGCCTTCAAGACGATCGACCAGTTTCTGGGCATCGTTTCGCTCGGCGCATGGATGCGTGTCATCGCACGGTAATGAACCTCAACCTCCCCCGGCCCCCGGAAAAGACGGAGAGACGCATGAACATACCCCATCCCAAGGTGCGTGAACGCGGGCGGAGACAGATTTTTGCCGGCCATATCGCCGTTTGGGGATCGATATTTCTGCTGACCGTTCTTGTCCTTTCAGCTCGAAGAGCTGAATCTCAGGAAATTCAATCGAATGGCTGGCAGTCGCTAAAGAGCGGTGTGCTGGCGCGTCTGACGTCAGTCTTTTTTCTGAACGAAAATCAGGGCTGGGTGGGGGGGACCAACGGGGTCTTGATGTTCACCCGGGACGGGGGAGAGTCATGGAATCGTATCATGCTACCGGAATCGCAACGCCGGGAGTCTATTCGCGATCTGTGGGTTTTCGAGTCCGGCAGGTCGCTGGTGTTGGGCGAATATGGCATGTTCAGCCGGCGAGCTGCGCTCGGTTTTGTCGAACGGATCTTCGTTCTGTCGAGCGCTGATCGGGGCGCGACCTGGAATGAGATGCAGCCCGGCCGCCCGCCTGTGACCGAGGCTCCGGCGCGGATCGTTAGAAACAGCGATAAGGAGCTCGCGCTCGAACCGTCGAAGATGAAACGTGCCCCGGATCCGGTGCTGTTACGAATGGACTTTGCTGACGACATGCATGGTTGGGCATGCGGAGAGGGAGGCACTATCCAGTCGACCAGGGATGGCGGGCGGACCTGGATTTTGCAGCAGACCTCGGCTCGAAAGCTGCTCTATGACCTTTCCGTCATCGACTCGAAAAGGGTCAGGATCGCTGGCGCCGGCGGCACGCTGCTGCAGACAGAGGATAGCGGGCAGACCTGGGTCGAGCAGAGGACCGGCATCACCGAAACGATCCGCGCCATCGAGTTCGCCGATGAACTGACGGGCTGGATCGCCTCATCCAACGGATCGATTCATGTCACCTTCGACGGCGGAGGTTCGTGGAGCAGGCAGACCGTCCCGACAAGGCAGCCGCTCAACGACATCCTCTTTCTGGATGCCGAAGGATGGGCCGTCGGCGATAACGGGACAATGCTTCACACACTGGACGGCGGCAAGACCTGGCAGGATGAGTCCTTTGACACACACTCAAATCTGATGCGCCTCCATTTCGTCTCACTCGATAACGGCTGGATCGTGGGCTCCAACGGCGCCTTGTATAAATTTACACGATCAAGGAAAAACGAAGACTGAGGAATTATGAGCACGCAGCCACCGATCAAACCGACTTCCGAGCAGTTGACATACGGCCGATACTTGCGCGTCACGGATCTGGTTTCGCTGCAGCAGCCGCAATCCGACCCTCTTCATCACGACGAACTGCTCTTCATCATCATTCATCAGACATACGAATTATGGTTCAAACAACTGCTTCATGAACTCGATGCGGTAGTTGTTAACCTGGGCCGGGCGACGCTGCACAAAGACGCCAGGGACGAGATTTATGAGTCCGCACGGCTGCTGCGTCGCTGCACCGAGATCGCACGCGTTCTGGTCGAACAGTTCACCATTCTCGAAACCATGCTGCCGAGCCATTTTCTGGCCTTCCGCGGCAAGTTGCGACCGGCCAGCGGATTTCAGTCAGAGCAGTTTCGTGAGATAGAATTTCTCTGCGGCCTGAAGGACGAGAAGATGCTGCGATATCACGAACCGGCGCCCGAGATGCACGCCAGACTCGAACGGCGTCTGAGCGAACCGTCTCTCCGTGATGTCTTCTTTGACGCCCTCTCGTCGGTCGGCCTCATGACTGACGGCGGAACCGGTACTTCAGAAGAAGAGCTCTTTAACATCCGCGCAAGGGCGATCCTTGAAGTTTATCGCGATGAAAGGGGCAAGCGCGACTGGATAGATTTATGCGAGCGGTTGACGGAATTCGACGAGCTGATCGTCAGCTGGCGGCTGCGCCATATCCAGATGGTCGAGCGCACCATCGGAGTCAGAATGGGCACCGGCGGCAGCAGCGGAGCGTCCTACCTGAAAAATACGCTCGACAAGAAATTCTTCCCGGAATTATGGGAGGCCCGCTCGCTGCTGGCCGAAGTGAGTTAAAAGTAGAAAGTAGAAAGTAAAAAGGTGGTGTTCCGCCATTGTGATTTTGAGGAGAATATAGACGCTTCATGAATGAAAGTAGATAGAAAAAGTATTTTATGGATGAATTGCTGCAGTACCGGGATCAATTCCCGATTCTCGACAAGACGCTTTATCTGATTAATCACTCGCTCGGCGCGATGCCGGTTGGAGTCTACGATCGGCTTCGCGAGTACGCTGACATCTGGGCTACACGAGGAATCAGGGCCTGGGCCGAAGGCTGGTGGGAGATGCCGCTTACGACCGGAAACAAGGTCGGACGGATTATCGGAGCCGATCCTGGGACTGTCGTTATGCATCAAAACGTCTCGGTCTGTCAGTCGGTCATTCTTTCCTGCTTCGATCTGACGGGTAAGAGAAACAAGATCGTCTACGAGGCCATGAACTTCCCCTCGGTCATGTACGTCTATGAGGCGCATGCCCGGGCTGCCGGCGCGCGGATCGTCGAGGTGCCGAGCGACGACGGCATAACAATCGACACCCAGCGCATGATCGATGCGATCGACGAAGAGACACTGCTCGTTCCGATCTCGCACGTCCTCTTCAAAAGCGCCTATATTCAGGACATCAAGCCAATCATCGAGAAGGCTCACAAGGTCGGCGCCATGGTAGTGCTTGACGTATACCAGTCAGCAGGGACTGTGCCATTCAATGTCAGGGATCTCGAAGTGGATTTCGCCACCGGCGGGTCGGTCAAATGGCTTTGCGGTGGTCCGGGCGCCGGGTACCTTTATGTTCGCTCAGATCTCCATTCCAGGCTTGAACCTAAGGTCACAGGCTGGATGGCGCATCGAGCCCCATTCGCCTTCGAACCCGAGATGGATTACGCAAATGACATTCACCGTTTTCTGCACGGGTCACCGGCGGTGCCGGCATATTACGCTGCCGAAAGCGGCTACGATGTGGTCAATCAGATCGGCGTTGAGCGGATTCGCGAAAAATCGGTTCGCCAGACGACGCGACTGATTGAACTGGCCGATGCGCAGGGCTGGAAAGTCAATTCACCGCGCGAAGCCGCGCAGCGCGGCGGATCGGTCATTATCGATGCTCCATACTCCGGTGAGGTTGTTCGTGAACTGGCTGCGAGAGATGTGCTGGTCGATTATCGACCCGGCGCCGGCATCAGGATCGGCCCGCATTTCTTCAATACGGATGCTGAGGTCGATCGCGTGATCGACGTAATCCGCGATATTCTCGACACAAAAGCATACGAAAATCACATGTCCGCCGAAGGTGCGAAATTCTGAATCGCCCCCGGCCGCAGAAAGTCCGTTGAGGAGTTGCTTATGATCAAAACCGTTATCTTATTAATGATAGCGCTGGTTTTCGGCGGGTATCTGTTCAGCCAGTCGCAACAGTCGCGCAGAACTAAGGAGAAGGTTGAAATGCAGGAAGGAAACAATCAGACAAAGATCGACAAAATCGTCAAAAGCGAAGAGGAATGGCAGAAGATCATGACGCCAGAACAGTATTACGTCACGCGCAAGAAGGGGACCGAGCGCGCATTCAGCGGACAATACTGGAATAACCATGAAAAAGGCGTCTATCTTTGCGTGGCGTGTGGTCAGGAACTGTTCAGCTCCGAGCACAAGTTCGACTCCGGCACCGGCTGGCCAAGTTTCTGGAAGCCCCTCACGGCACAAAACGTGAGCTCGGAAGATGACAATACTCTCTTTATGCATCGCACCGAAGTGCTTTGCAGTCGTTGCGGAGCCCACCTTGGCCACGTCTTCGACGATGGCCCCGATCCGACAGGCCTCCGTTACTGCATAAATTCGGTGTCGTTGAAATTCAAGAAGAAGTAAAAAGTAGAAAGTAGAAAGTAGAAAGGGCTTTGGCAGAGATTCGGGTTGTATCGGGAATTTGAGATCAACCACGAATCTCTGCCAAAGCCCTTTCTACTTTCTACTTTTTACTTTTTACTTTCTACTTCACTTCCACCGTCAAACTATTCGCCACCTTGCCTTCGACGCTCATAACGACATTGATGACTCCGCGGCCGGCGAGTGATCGCGGGATTCTGATGTTGGCCTGATCCAGGCCCACGAAGCCTTCTGCCTGACCCGCGTATAGAACTTCTGAATTAGTTCCGCCCATCGTGACTGAGACCGCTCCGAGGCTGGTGCGATTTCTGAATCCTGTGCCATAGAGGATAAGAAAGAGCTGGTCGGTTTCGGGTCCGAGGTCGATCGGGACGTGAACGAACCTGTTCTGACCGGCATCGAATTGACCGACGGGTTCGAAAGTTTGGGACCCGTCAGCCTTGAGACGCAGGATAATTGCCGCAGCCACGCCCTGTCCGGTGGCATTCGCCGAAAACAGCCCCGGAGCTACACGCACGATATTGATCGAGCCTGAGGAGATGGCGCCGCTTCCGCTGAACACCCGTAGAAGCGCGTTTCCGGTGAAGGTGCCGGCCGGCAGCTGGTAGTTGATCTGGTTCGGAGCGACGAAGAAGAGGGGAACCGGCCGCTCGATGCCGAAGCTGTCTGTGATGCGCATGGATGTGCCGGCGAGGATTGTCGGCAACGGCGTCGTGGTGGCGATCTGGGTCTCGGTGGCCAGATCCTGGCCGAATGCCGCGACGATAGATTCGGCGGCCAGCTCTGTCTCGCTGAAACTGGCAGCGGAAACGCTGGCTACGGGAACCGATGTAGCATTGACCTCCAGCATTCTGACGCGGTTGTTGTTGGTGTCCGTAAAGATCAGATTCCCGTCAGACAGGACGGCGATATTGGTCGTTACCTGGATGTCATTAATGGCGGTGCCCGGATTTGGCATGCTCAGTCTGGCAAGCAGTGCCGGGCCGTTGTCGCCTGAAAAACCGGCATTTCCGTTGCCGGCGATAAGTGTTGTCATTCCGGTGGAATTTTCAGGAGCGGTCAGGCTCATGATTTGATGAGTTATGGCATTGATGATGTATATCTTGCCGTTTTGCGCGACGACCAGGTCGCGCGGGCGGTTGATGCCATCCGAATTGCCGGCGATGATGCTGAAGGCGACAGCCCCCGGAGCGTCCTCGCGCAGAATTCGATTATTACGGGTGTCGGCGATGAGCAGTCTGCCGGTCTGATCGAAAGCGATGCCGGTCGGCCCGTTGAGAGTCGTCGTTGTGCCGTCGCCGTATGCAGTGCTGACGATCCCCGTATTGACATCTATCCGGCGAATTCGGTTGTTTCCCTGATCGGCGATATAGAGATTGCCATTGTTGTCAACGGCGATGTCGGTCGGGAAGAAGGCGACCTTGTTGGCGGCCATTCCGTCGCCGACCATCTGAGGATTGGCCGGAGGACGCACACCCGCAATATCCTTGATCTGACCCGGGGGAATCACGACTTTAGCCTCGCTGTTGGACGCGAAGAAGGTCACATCTGCGTTCGAAGTGTTGAGAAACCGGATCACTCCGCTGCGTCGCCCGGTGACGGATGCCGGTGGAACCTTGATCAGTGCGCCCGCCTGAGAGTCGACGATGAGCAGCCCTCTGGCGGTCGTCTCGAGTCCCTGGGGCGAAAGAAAGTAGGCGGTTGTAATACGATCGTCCTGTTGCAGATTGCCGGCATCGCGGTTCAACGTCACGATCTGCCCCGGTTGCACAGTCGTTGCATATGGCGTTGTGACGAAAAGCGTAACCGGAGAAGTTGTGCGATTGACGAATCGCAATCGATTGTTTCCGGTATCTGCGATGAAGAGGTTGCCCATCGTATCGACAGCGATCCCTGTTGGAACAAAGAGTTCGGCGTATGTCGCAGCTTTCTCATCGTAAGGGGAAGAGATTCCGCTGCCCGCAACAGTATTGATTGATTGCGGTGTCACGTCGGTTTCGAGCACCTTGACTGTTGTCGCTCCCAGATTGACGAATCGAACCCGTTTGTAGCGAAAATCGGGCAGGTAGAGGCCCTGGCCGTGCAGGGCAGGGATCAGTGTTGTGCCGGCTGTGCTATCGGGGATGCTCAGATTGGCCTGGACTGCCGGACCTCCGTCTCCGCAGGTTGGATTGAGATTTGTATCGCATACGATCTGCAGGTTGTTTCCGGCTATGGTCGTCTTCTGACCGTTAGGCGTCACGCGCAAGATCTGCTGAGCGTTTCCGAGTGCGACGTAAGCGTCACCGTTAGTGGCCACGGCCAGACCGGTCGGGAATTCGAGTCCGGTCGCGATGGACGAAATGATATTACTTGTATTGACTCGTCGCAGATTCCCGGCCACGCTGCGTGGGTCTCCTCCATCGGCGATAAGCATATTGCCGTTAATGTCGAATGCCAGTGCCATTGGAGTGATGAATCTCGCACCCGTTGCCGGACCTCCATCGCCGTTTCCCGGTGAAGGAGGGGCTCCGCCGGCCACCGCGACCAGCGTACCTCCGGCATCTATCTTGTGAATCAGCCTTCCGGCAATGAAATAGAGTTCGTCTGTCGCTGGATGAATCGTGAGCCCGCGAAAGTCGATGAATTCGAGATCCTTGATCGTGCTGATTGTCGCCGGATTGATCGCCTTGCCGTAAGCCAGGGTATTCTGTGTCCCGACGTTGATCACGCGGATGGACCCAAAAGCCGGAGTCGACAGAAAAACCAGATCGCCGGAATGTGAGACAGTGATGCCGGTGATCTGAGCCAGATCAGAGTCGCGCGGGGTGGCGCCGTCGTTGAACTGGATACCGCCGCCCGCGATCAGGTTGATCCGGTTCGGTTCGATGGTTGTGCCCGCAAGTGTGACCGGATTTTCTGTCGTGTTGACGAACCGCAGCAAACTCGTGCCGTTGACCTCGTCGACGACATAGAACCCCCTGCCGAGCGGATCGAAGACTACTGCCGTCGGCTGAACCATCGGCGCGTCCCTGACCGGAACATTGGAACCGAACCCTCCGCCGGCGATGGTTCTGATTGTAATCTCTTGATTGCCTGCCTGCGTACCTGCCAGGACGGGTGCAATCATCCCTCCGGCGCCCGCAATCCAGACACTCCAGAGGGCACACCAGAGCGGGACTCCGACAATGATCAGGACATACGAACGAGTGGCGTTTCGCAAGGACACTCCCATTTCAACAAATAACAGATTGAGACAACTCATCGTCATACTCCTGTGACGAAATCGGGGAACGATCGATTCCATTGGGACATGCCTGCCAGCTATCCTTATTCTGGGCCATCTCTGGCTCTGGGCCTTCTCTGGGCCTTCTTTGGGGTTGCATTGGTCAGGGGGGCAAAAAACTGGTCGGAATTGGCGACTTGTGAATCATCGCTCTTGATCGTAACGACCAGAGCTACGATCAAACGAGGCGACTGGCAGTTTCAGGAACTCATTACACCATCAGGTGACTGATCAAGTCAATAACGAATTTTTGCAGTGGTTTTAATTCAGTCAGACAGCACCATGGAGTGCGGCGGCCCGGCGCCGCTTTAGTATTCCATTGTGCCAATTGCCGAACATAATACCAAAGCGGCGCCTGGCCGCCGCACTCCATGGCTGCCAGGCCGCGCTTGCCGAGTGGTATTTCAATTGCTATGATCTGCGTTTCTGTAATCATCGGTAACTTTCATTCAAGGAGAACTATGTCAGAGACGCCCAAAATGACTTTTGCAATAATCAAACCTGATGCTGTGAGGGCAGCTAATTTCGGCTACATCATTCAACGGATCACTGATCACGGATTCAAGGTTCGAGCGATGAAGATGGTATCGATGTCGAAGCCGGTTGCCGAAGGTTTTTATGAAGTGCATCGCGATCGCCCGTTTTTCGGTGAACTGGTTGAGTTTATGACCAGCGGGCCGAGCATCGTTTTGGCGCTCGAGAAAGAGAATGCGGTTCAGGAATGGCGCGATTTGATGGGACCGACCGATTCAACCAAGGCGCCCAAGGGCACCATTCGCGGCGATTTCGGGACCAGCGTCGGCGAGAATGCGACTCATGGCTCGGATTCCGCGGAAAACGCCCGGATCGAGCTGAGCTATTTCTTCAATGCGACGGAGTTTTGCTGAGCTCTTTAGAGTATGGCGATACTTGAGGCCCAAAATGTGACGCGGGAATACCGTATGAGTGCAGAGACGATCCGCGCTCTGTCGGGCATCAGTGTCGCGATCGAACCGGGTGAATTCGTCGCCATTCTAGGGACTAGCGGCTCCGGCAAATCGACCTTGTTGAATCTCTTCGGAGGTCTCGATCGCCCGACCGCCGGAGAGATTCTTTTCGAAGGTAAAAGCCTGAGGCCTTTGACCTCGACAGAGATGTCGAGGTATCGGCTGCGCAGCGTCGGGATGATCTTTCAGACTTTCAATCTGATACCGACGATGACTGCGCGCGAGAATGTCGAACTGGCGCTGGCCTTCGCCGGTCTGGGCCGATCTGAACGACGGCGGCGGGCGCTCGAACTGCTCGATCAGGTCGGCCTGTCAAATCGAGCCGGGCATCTCCCTTCGGAGCTATCGGGCGGAGAGCAGCAGCGAGTTTCGATCGCCCGCGCCATAGCCAACAACCCTCGAATTCTGCTGGCCGACGAACCGACAGGCAATCTGGACTCTCATCGGGCCGATGAAATCATGAAACTCCTGGACGATATGCGACGGCGTGACGGTCGAACGATCATCCTCGTGACCCATGATCGTGAGCTGGCGAATCAGTATGCCGATCGAATCATCAGACTCAAGGACGGAAGTACAATAGAGTAATGATGAGGCTGGACACGCTTCGACTCATGCCATGAACTTTACAGACATCATCTCACTCGCTCTGCGCAATTTGAGGCAGGCGCGACTGCGGACCTCGCTGACGGTCATCGGTGTGATCGTCGGCGTGGCGGCGATCGTGACAATGGTCAGTTTCGGCCTGGGTTTACAGAACAATATTCTAAAAGATGCTTTTTCGAGGATCGATTTCTTCACCTCGATCACGGTCTTCGGTCCAGGAGCGGACGCTATTATGTCGATGCGGGATGGCGGAGAGGCTTCAAACGGACAGCGTAATCAGGACACGGCTTCTTCAGAAAGCCGGCCAGTCCTCGATGATAAGGCGATCGAAGAGTTGCGCAAGCTGGATGGAGTCCGGTATGTCTATCCGAACTTCTCGTTTGAATCCTTTGTCCGTTTTGAAGGCCGCACCCGACGAACCGGCATCAGCGGAGCCCCGACCGATGTCGAATACAACCCGCGTTTCAGGGATTTCATTGCCGGCAGGCACATCGCCGGCGCCGATGCGCCTGAAGTCGTGATAACAGAGCGTTTCATGACAAGGATGAGGACTGCCGGCTCAGCCCGTCGCAGTCAGCGACGCGGGCCGGGCGATGGGCCCTTCCAGACTTTGCCGGAGAAGACCGAAGCGGAACGAAAACGCCTGGCGGAAGAGGTGATCGGTAAGACGCTGACCATTCTGACCCTGCCTTCGGGCCCCGAGTCAACTGAGTCGTCGGCGAGCGTCTTCGGCGTTCCGCTGCTCGATCTTCCTGTTCAGTCTGAGGAAGCCGGTGATGATGGGCAATTTGAAGGGGCGGATGACGGGCTGCTATCGCAGTTAGAGCGACATAATTACACCATCGTCGGAGTTCTCAAGGCGCAGGAAGGCGTCAATCTGAATATCGGGTCCGGAGGCGCCATCTTCATTCCAATGGAACATGCCGGAAGGTTCCGTGCGGCCAATCGACCCCCGCTGGAGCGACTGGGCGAGATGCTCGCCGGGGATATCGGCTATCAGAGCGCTGAGGTTCGCGTCACCGATCTGGCCCGCGTCGAGACCATCAAGGATCAGATCAAAAAGATGGGCTTCAATTTCTGGAACATCGGCAACCAGATCGAAGAGATCAAACGCGTCTTTCTGATCATCAATGCCAGCCTTGCTCTGATCGGCGGGATCGCCCTGCTGGTCGCCTCATTCGGCATCTCGAATACCATGATCATGTCGATTCGCGAACGGACGCGCGAGATCGGCGTCATGAAAGCGATCGGAGGATCCGACAGCGAGATCATGCGGATCTTTTTCGTCGAGGCCAGTCTGATCGGTCTGACCGGCGGCGTGCTGGGAGTGCTTGGCGGGTGGGGAATCGATCGCATCGCGAATCTGCTGGCCAATCGCTGGATCACTCAGCAGGCTGGCCAGGCAATCCGGCAGGTCGAATTCTTCTCGATCCCGTGGTACCTCTCCGGCGGCGCGATTCTCTTTGCTGTACTGGTCAGCCTGGTAGCGGCTGTCTACCCCGCCATGAGCGCCGCCCGCGTCGATCCGATCAAGGCCCTGAGATATGAATGAGTAAGAAGAGAATGAGATGAATGTAATTTACTACTCTGCTAACTAAATTTTCGGGCATTGAAGTCCGGAAGAAATTAATCGCAAAGACCGCAAAGGGGCAAAGAATTAATCGCAGAGGCCGCAAAGGAGCAAAGATTTTCTGGTGATATGAATATCCGGATTATTGTCCATTGGATATAATTCGAATACTGATCTTCCCTGTATATCTTTGCCCCTTTGCGGCCTCTGCGATTAACTTTTTTCCAGTCTTGAATACAAGAAAATTTAGTTTACAAAGTAGTAAATTACATTCATCATTCACACTTCATCATTTCTGATTCCTGCCTATTTCCGCGCGCAGGAAGAAACTGCCTTCGGTGACCACTTTTTCGCCTTCGCTGACACCGCTTAAAACACGGTATAGATCCCCTCCGCCCTGTTCGATCTGCACGCGGCGCATTTGAAAGCGACCATCTCCAAGCGGGACGAAGACTACGTGGTCGCTTCCGACGGTCTGCAGAGCGGCTTTCGGGATTGTCAGGGCCTGTTGCATCGAGCCGGTCGAAATCATTGCATCGACGTACATGCCGAGCTTGAGCAACTGCCTGGGGTTTGGAACCTCGATGCGGGCCTTTGCGGTTCGTGTCTGCTGATCGATGAGCGGATCGACATAGGAGATGGTTCCACGAAATGTAACGCCCGGGTATGAGGGCGTGGTGATCGCAACGGGAGTTCCCATCCGCATGACGGCGAAATCCTTTTCGTAGACGTTGGCGATGATCCAGACTTTTGAAAGGTCGGTCACGGTAAAGAGCTTGTCCTGCATCGTCAGCACCTGTCCGATGTTGATGTTTCGCTCAGTGATGACGCCTGAAATCGGAGAGTGGACAGGGACTTCCGATCGCACCTGTGAAGCGTTTTTGAGTGACTGGATCTCATTTTCGTTCAGGCCATAGAGCAGCATCTTTTCACGTAGCGAAGCATGTTCCGCGTGGTGTTCTCGCAGGCGTGCAACCACATCTTCCAGTTCCTGTTTGCTGACGGCGCCGATCTCGGCAAGCCTCTCGAACCGCTTTGCCTGCGAAACGTGAAACTGCAGGTTGGCGTCGACGGTCAGGTATTTCATCTGTGCCTCGGCCAGCTCGGCGCTATGGATGGTTGCCAGAATCTGGCCCTCTCTGACCGTCTGGCCGAGCTCGGCCCTGACGCCGGTGATCCGCCCGCTGACAATAGGATTGACAGGGGTTTCGAGGTATGCATTCGGCTGCACGGTACCTGAGGTGCGAAGCTGTTCGGCCATCGACTGGCGCGAGACATCGGCGAATTCCAGTCGCATCCGATCGACCATCTCACCCTGGATGGTCAGATCGGCCGGCATCGCACTGAGCGCTTCACCGGGAACCTGTGGAACCACTGTGCCGGGCCCGGCAGCCGAATCGACACGAGGCACTGGCCGGCCTGCAAGACCACCAGCATCACCGCTTTTTCGCAGCATCAGAGCAGCGACGGCGATCAACGCAACGATCATGACAATCGCCAGCGCGATCCATCGTCTTTGCAGCTTGAATCCGCCGGTTACCGCTTTTTGATCTTGACTCTCTTCCTGATTGCTCATGATTCAGCCCCTGCTTATAGTTTCCAGTCGGGAGGAGTTTCCAGTAGAAGAAGTTTTTAGTTTCCAGCAGGAGAAGTTTCCAGTTGTTAACCTGCAATCCTCTGGAAACTTCTACTGCTGGAAACTGGAAACCTCTTTCACTCTATTCCTTCAGCATTCCATTGGTTGCGCGGGCGAGTTCGACGTGCGCCGCAAAATATTCCTTCAAAGCTTCGTTGTGGTCGATCCGCAATTCGATCAGCCGCTGTTGTTCCGTCAAAACGTCGGTCAACCGCGCGTAGCCCAGATCATAGCTTGACTGTTGTATGCGAAAGTTCGTATCCGCGGCTTCGAGCAGGCCGTCGCTGTATGATTTGAGGACCCGGTCTGCCCCTTGAGTTCTTTCGAAGGCGGCGGTCACTTCGCGTCGGACGACGGATTCAACAAACTCGCGTCGCAGTCGCGCGCTTTCGTTTGCGGCGACTGCGGCTTCGATTCCGCCCTGGTTGCGATTTCTGGTCGGGAGCATGATCGTTACGCCGCCGCGAACCATCTTCATATTCATCATGATCGGGACAATCTGGCCTGCCTGGTTAAAGCCCGACTGATCGAACCGCCATCGCTGCAGGCCGAATTCGCCGAAGACGCTGAGATCGACCTTCCCCTCGGATTCGGCCATCTCGATCATCGCCGCGGTGACGCTCTCAACGGCCCGTGCCGCCAGCAGATCGGGGCGGTTGTTGAGCGCCTGTTCGATCAACTGGTCGCGCGTCAGGGTGAGAGGGCGCGCTATGAATTCATCGCGCAGGGCGAATGTCTCTTCGGGCGGCGTCCCGAGCAGCAGTTTAAGCTCTTCGATCAGCACCTTGACCCGGCTTTCGGTGGCCGTCCGGCGGGCTTCGATGCGCCCCAGTTCGACATTCTGCATGCTCTGTTCGAGCCGCGGGCCGACTCCCTCTTCAACGCGCGCTTTAACCAGAGAGTAAGATCGCCTGTTCAATTCCTGCAGATTTTCGAGCAGATCGAGCTGCCGGGCTGTCGCGACCGCTTCGCCGTATTTAGCGCGGACTTCAGCCGCCAGTTTGCGTTCACTTTCGGCAACTTCAAGCCGCATCCGCTCCAATTCACGTCCGGCAACCTCGATGCGGCGTTTGCGTCTGCCGAGCTCCAACGGCAGCGACAGTCCGACCGAGAAGTTCTGGGAAGCGGTGTCATTGACGCTCGCCGTGCCCGAGGTCTCGAGCATCGGGTTCGCCTTCAAACCAGCCTGTTTCAGCTTTCCGGCTGCTTCGTCGATCTGCTTGCGATCGGCCATGAGATTCCTGTTATTGGCCAGCGCATAGCGGACTGCTTCTTCGACACTAAGTCCCTCGGGTTTCAGGCTCTGCGCTCGGGCAGGGGTTACAAATGCTGACAACCATATCATTACGATGATCGTGCATACTTCTTTTCGCATATTTTTTCTCGAGTACCCGGTTAATCGAACAGAGTATTTGCCACAAATGATTACGGAATTACCCATCCTCCAGTTGTATTCATGAATTTCTCTATCCGTGAAAATCCGTCTTCATTCGTAGCTGAATTTCGTTCATCCTGGATTCATAAGCTTCTATTATTCCGGTCTATTCAATTTCCTTTCGCGCAGCCAGAAGAAGATGACGGGAGTGACGATCAGAACGTGAAGCAGGGAACTGATCATACCGCCGATCACCGGCGTGGCGAGCGGCTTCATAATCTCGGATCCGGCGCGGCTGCTCCACATGATCGGCATCAGACTGGCGACGGTGGTCGCGACGGTCATAACCTTCGGACGCAGTCGCAGTAGAGCTCCTCCCATGACGGCCTCGACCAGATCGGCCCTCGTCATTTGCAGGCCGAGATCGGCTTTCTCCTTCCGTTTCTGTTCCACTGCCTCTTCGAGATAGACGACCATGACAACGCCGGTCTGCACGGCCGTTCCGAAGAGGGCGATGAACCCGACCCAGACGGCGACCGAAAGGTTGTAGCCCAGGGCATAAAGCAGATAGACGCCCCCTGTCAGCGCAAATGGTACGGCGAGCAGGACATGCGCGGCCTCGATTGCCGAATTGTAGGTCAGATATAGCATGACGAATATGATGACCAGCACTATCGGAACGACCATTTGCAGGCGTTCCTTCGCGCGGATCTGATTTTCGTACTGCCCGCTCCACTGGAAGAAATAACCGGGGGGCAGGCTGACCTGTTTATGAATGATCTCTTTCGCCTGATCGACAAAGCTGCCCACGTCGCGGCCGCGCACGTTGAGCAGCACCGTCGCCCTCAGCAGACCGTTTTCGCTCGAGATCATAAACGGGCCGCTCTCTTCGCGAATATCGGCCAGCTGTCCGAGCGGGATCTGCTTCTCGCCGATCAGCACATTTCCGATCTGCTGCGGATCGCTGCGGAATTCGGCGTTGTATCTGACGCGGACGGGGAAGCGCCGGCGTCCTTCGATGGTCACGCTCAGGTTGGTTTCGCCGATCGCCTTCTCGACGGCATCCTGAATCTCGCCGACGCCGACGCCATAGCGCGCGGCCGCTTCGCGATTGATCTTGACGTTCAGGTACGGCGCTCCGGCGATCTGTTCGGGATAAACATCTGTTGCGCCCTCAATATCGCGCAGGACACGGGATGCTGCCTGCGCGCGTTCTTCGAGAGTCTTCAGGTCGCTGCCGAAGATCTTCAACCCGATCTGAGTGCGGATGCCTGTCGCGAGCATGTCGATTCGGTTGCGAATCGGCTGGGTCCAGATGTTGGTCACTCCCGGCATGCTGACGGCGGCGTCCAGTTCATTGACGAGCTTGTCGGGAGTCATCCCCGGACGCCACTTGTCGCGGGGTTTCAGATGAATCACTGTTTCGATCATGTTGATCGGCGAGGGATCGGTTGAAGTTTCGGCGCGGCCGGGTTTCCCGACTGCCCATTCGACCTCCGGAAATCGCTTGATGATCTCGTCCTGACGCCGGGTGATTTCCAGCGCCTGCGGCAAAGATACGCTTGTGTCTGTGACGGGCATAAAGAGCAGGTCTCCTTCATCGAGTGGAGGCATGAACTCTTTACCCAGTATATGCATTCTGTTGAAGAGCGATGACAGCACCGGCAGGTTGGCGTTGCGAGCGGCGGGCAGCCAGCTCGGGGTCATGATCAGCAGCACCGCCACTGAAAACAGGGCCAGTGCGAACATTATCGTCAGCTTGCGGTGGCCGAGTGCCCAGCGCAGCGCCGGCCGGTAGATCCGATGCAGCAGCCGCATGACGCGGTTGTCCTCTTCGCGGTGAAACTTCCCGCCGAGCAGCAGCGTGCAGAGCACCGGCACCAGCGTGACGGCGATGATCGTCGCGCCGACCAGGGCGAAGGTCTTGGTGAAGGCCAGCGGATGAAAGAGCTTGCCTTCCTGACCTGTCAACGCAAAGACCGGAATGAAAGCGAGGATGATGATCGCCATCGAAAAGAAGACAGGCCGGCCAACCAGTTTCGTCGCCTCCATGACGGTCTCCCAGACAAGTTGCCGGTTTTTCGGATCGACCTGACGTTTTTCAAGATAGCGGAAGCAGTTTTCGGTCACGACAATTCCGGCGTCGACCAGCACGCCGATCGCGATCGCGATGCCGGCGAGCGACATCAGATTCGACGAGATGCCGAAATACCGCATGAGCAGAAACGAGATGAGCACCGCCAGCGGCAGCGGAATCGTGACGATCAGTATCGAGCGAAAGTGAAAGAGAAAGATGATGTGGGCCAGCGTAACCAGCAGAATCTCTTCGATCAGCGCGACCTTGAGCGTGTCCGTCGCCCGGTTGATCAGCTCTGTGCGGTCATAAAACGGGACGATCCTGACGCCCGCGGGCAGGCCAGTCTTGAGTTCTTCGATTTTCGCTTTGACTCCGTTGATGACCGTCAGCGTGTCGACGCCGTACCGCGCAACGATCACTCCGCCGACAGCTTCCTGCCCGTTCTTGTCGAGCGCTCCCTGGCGAAATGCTCCGCCGATCTTAACGTCTGCAACGTGGCGGACGAAGATCGGCGTGCCCGCGCGTGTTTCGATGACGATATCCGAGATGTCATCCGTCGATTCGATCAACCCCAGGCCGCGCACGACCGTCCACGTTCCGTTTGATTCGATGACGTTGCCGCCGACATTGGTATTGCTCTTTTCGACGGCCATGACGACGGCGCTCAGCGGAAGGTCGTACTGGCGCAGGCGGTTCGGATCGATATCGATCTGATACTGCTGGACCCATCCGCCGATGCTGCCGACCTCTGCCACCCCGGGAACGGCATTGAGCTGATATCGGACAAACCAGTCCTGGATCGACCGCAGTTCAATCAGACTGTGCTTTTCGCTTTCGATCGTGTACCAGAAGATCTGACCGACGCCCGTCGCATCAGGCCCGAGCGTTGGCGTGATCCCCTCCGGCATCTGACCTGCGATGAGAGTCAGCCGCTCGAGTACCCGGGTCCGGGCGAAATAGAGATCGACCTCATCATCGAAGATGATGTTGATCATCGAGAAACCGAAGGCAGATTGCGACCTGACCACCTTGACCCCGGCCAGCCCTTGCAGGTTGACCGTCAGCGGATAGGTCACCTGGTCCTCGACCTCCTGCGGGCTGCGCCCCGGCCAGTCGGTGAAGACGATCACCTGGTTCTCGCTCAGATCCGGAATCGCGTCGATCGGAGTATTGAGCAGTGCCCAGTAGCCCCAGCCGGCAAGCGCCAGGTACAGTCCCACGATGATGAACCGGTTTTTGAGCGAAAACTCGATGATTCGATTGATCATATTATTTCGCGTTGATGGTGAAGGTCGTCTGGCCATCGCCCGCCGGGCCCTTGTAGCTCAGTTTCGCCTGCCATGTGCCCTTCATCTCGAGCCTCGATTGTCCGCGATAAATGCCGGGCGTTCCGGTCGTCGTCAGAGTCGCATCGTTTTTCATATGCGGCATGCTGCCCATCGCAGGCATCTCGAAAAACAGCGTGATCGCTCCGACGTCAACCGTCTGTCCGCCGGCATTCCTGAATTCCAGGGTGAACTCGTTCTCGCCTTCTCGCATGGTTCCACGCGCGTTCGACAGCGTGACCGTCAGATCGCCGGCCTTCGATGTCGCGATGACAGATTCACTGCCTGATGATCCAGCTGTGTCGGGACCCGATGAACACCCAGCCAGGCCGACTAAAATTGATAACGCAAGAATTAATCCCGTATTTCGATCTGAATTTAACTTCATGAATTTTCTCCCTCTTGAAAATTGAATTAGTTGACAGTGATCTTTCCGCCCACCATCTTCATCGAACAGGTGAAATCGACCTCGCCGGACTTTTCAGGCGTGAACTCGACCACCACGGGATCATTCATTGGCAAATCCCGCTTGATGTTGTATTTCGGAATTATGATTTCGGTCGCACAGGTAGCTTCGAATTTACGGACGAAGGTGATCCGGGCAGGCACTCCGCGCTGTAACCTGAGCCTCTCAGGTTGATAACCCTTGTCGGTCAGGGTAACAGTCACTGTCTGCGTCTTTTCGCTCTGTTTTTTGGCTCCTGCCTTTTGCGCGAAAGCAGGCATCGTAATCAACAAGATACTGAATAGGAATAAAAGTATCATCTTCATGATTTGATCGACCTCCCGGGAACTTACATGACACTGCAGTCCGCGTTATTCCCAAATGCTCGCCGGAGGATGTTTCAGGACAGCACGTAAACTGCCCCCGACATCAGCGATACTGGACGTGATTTAAATAGAAATGGATTGAGTAGTCCCGCATAGCCGACGGGACGATGAGGAAGGTATTAAATTCTGAAGCAGTTGATTTGCAGGTAAATATCTCCGCCATTGCGTATCAACGGAGGTCTGATGTGATTTAACTGTCTGTCCAGGGCGGATCCGAAAAGCGTTCCGATCAGGCCCTGAGCCGCCGAATCACTGACGATCTGCCGGCTCTCGGCCGTGGATGAGACGGGAGACTCGCGTCGCTCCAGAGTGCAGGCGCACATCTGAAGGCAGCCTTCGCCGGTCGCCATCGACGAATCGGATTCGCTCATCGGCATCGGACAACCCGTCTCGTCGATGCAGCAATCCATTCCGCTCTCGTAATGACAAAACTGCCCGACCATCGCCGCTGCCGGCAGGGCGGTCAGAATGACAAGCAGAATGATTGATCCGATTCGTCGAAGCATGGTGAAGTTAGACTAGCAAAAAAAGTAGAAAGTAGAAAGTAGAAAGTAGAAAGTACAAAGAGAAGGTACACCTTTATACTTTTTACTTTCTACTTTCTACTTTTAACTATTATCGCATCTTCAACATGCGGGTTGCTGTGGATGGTTAAATGAACCGGGCAGCGGCCTGCGATGTAGAGCAGTCGCTCCTTCTGTTCTTCAGTCACCTCGCCCGTGACGTAAATGAGCCGGCTGATGTGCTGGATCTGATCCTTGCCTTTTACCTCTTCGTCCGAGCAGCTTTCGCAATCGTCTGCGTGAATGCGATCGAAGGTGAGCAGCACCTCGAGATCGCTGATCGGCAGTTTTTTTCGTTCGATGTAGAGTTTGAGAGTCATCGCGGTGCAGGCGCCGAGGGCCGAGAGCAGCAGTTCATACGGCGACATGCCGTCGTCTTTTCCGCCCTTCGATTCAGGCTCGTCGGCAATTAAGGTATGTTTGCCAGTCGAGATTTCAGTGTGAAAGCCTTCGGCCAGTGCCAGTTTGACTCGGACTTCATTCATGATGATTCATCTCCACGAAAATTGAGTGGCCGGCCGGTCTCCTCAGACGATCCATCCGCCGCCGACTACGATATCGCCGTCGTAAAAGACGGCCGCCTGACCGGGAGTCACTGCGCGCTGTGGTTCGTCGAATGTGACCAGCACCGCGCCGTCATCCATTCTGCTCAGCGTCGCCTCAGCTTCCTCGGCCCGCGAACGGATCTTGACCGCGACCCGGACCGGACCGGTCAGCTCGTCGAAAGCGATCCAGTTAATGCGCCGGACGATCATCTCCTGCTTGAGCAGGTCGTCGCGGTTGCCGATAACCACGCGATTCGTCAGTGCATCTACCTGGATGACATAGAGCGGATCGGGCGCAGAGATGCCCAACCCCTTGCGCTGTCCGACAGTGTACCGGTGAATTCCCTGGTGCATTCCAACGACCTCGCCTGAGGTGGTGACGATCTCGCCGGGCGTCAGTTTCGATGAATCGAGCGCAGGCCGGCCGTCGATTCTGACCAGCGGGCCGTTGAGCGCAGGCAGGTCATTATTGCTCGTCTGCCGGGCCTTGTCTTCTTCCAGGTATCGCTCGATGAAGCGCGGGTAATTGCCGTCCGGAATGAAACAGATCTCCTGGCTTTCTGGCTTCTGCGCCGTCGCCAGACCGGCTTCGGCCGCGATGGCGCGAACCTCTTCCTTGGTCATTTCGCCAAGCGGGAAGTGTGCATAACTGAGCTGCTCCTGCGTCAGCTCGAACAGAAAATAGGACTGGTCCTTGGCTCGATTGACGGCGCGCAGCAGCAACCAGCGGCCACGCTCTTCATTCCAGGTGACGCGGGCATAATGGCCGGTCGCGACCTTGATAGCATCGACGTTCTTTGCCAGTTCGACCAGCTTGTCGAACTTCAGAAACGAATTACAGGCAACGCATGGGCTCGGAGTCAGGCCATCCAGATAGTTTGAAACGAACGGGCGCACAACATCGCGCTCGAATTCGTCCTCGAGGTTGACGACGTAGAACGGAAAGCCAAGCTTGACTGCCACCGTCCGCGCATCATACAGGTCGTCGAGCGAACAGCACCTCGAAGGTAAAGGCTCACCGTCCGGGCCGATGTTGATCCGGCGCTGGTTCCACAGCTGCATCGAGAATCCGACCAGCTCATGACCCTGGTTCTTCAATAATGCCGCGGCCGTTGAACTGTCTACCCCGCCGCTCATCGCTACCGCAATCATAAAACTCCTTTAATCTTTCGAGGGCATATCCCCCATTCCCGGCTCCGCTCAACGATTGAGACTGACAAACCGGGACATTCAATGCTAAGATGAAACCGTAATATTAACATATTAAGATCACTTACGCAGGGATGAACCAATTAAGATGACACAAACTCGTTCTGAAACCGTCATAACAAAAGAGCAATCCATCGATAAGTATCGCATTACACGTGAACCTTTCTACCTGAATATCAAGGATGAGGTTTCAATCTTCGAGACAGCTTACAAGGCGAAGCTGCCGGTTATGCTGAAAGGGCCGACGGGATGCGGCAAGACACGTTTTGTTGAGGCCATGGCCTACCGGCTGGGTCGTCCGCTGATAACCATAGCGTGCCACGAGGATCTGTCGGCGACAGACCTGGTGGGCCGTTATCTGCTGGAAGGCGACGACACTGTCTGGCACGACGGCCCGCTGACGACGGCCGTCCGGCACGGCGCGATCTGCTATCTTGATGAAGTTGTCGAGGCGCGCAAGGACACGATCGTTCTGATCCACCCGCTGACCGATGACCGGCGCATACTGCCGGTAGAAAAGCTCGGCATTCTGCTCAATGCGCCGGATGACTTCATGCTCGTGATCTCGTATAACCCCGGTTATCAGAGCGTGCTCAAGGATCTCAAACAGTCGACCCGCCAGAGATTTCTCTCGTTCGATTTCGATTATCCGCCGCCGGAGGCCGAAACGCAGGTTGTCGCTCACGAAGGCGGAGTCAGCGAATCGGTCGCTCGCGATCTGGTCAAGATCGGTGAGAAGGTCCGCAATCTGAAGGGCCACGGTCTGGAGGAAGGCGTCTCGACGCGACTGCTGGTCTATGCCGCTCAAATGATTGCGCGCGGAGTCGATCCGGTCACCGCCTGTGAGATATCGATCGCCAGCCCCATTACCGATGACGATGAGCTGCAGCGCAGCATCCGGGAGATCGTCACAACAGTCATTTAGTAATGATATGACGGGGCTGTGTTATCCACTATGTCTGAAGAACGAAAAGGTTTTACAGGATCATTGTTAAAGGGATTGACGCGCAGTACGGTCGAGTCCCTGGCCATGAAGATGGGGCTCAAGCCGCACGAGCGCGGCTGGGTGACGGTGGATACAGGCGCCTCGCTCATGAGCGTTTCGCCGAAAGTGGCGATGGATTTCTTCAAGACAGTTCCCGACGTCGCCCGCCTGCTTGAAAACGGTGATTTGCGCAACTGGGCCGATATCGGCCGGCGCATCGCTGTCAACAATATCGATGAGGCCTGTGAATTCTACCGGTCTTCTTCCGGAATCCTTGAACCACTCTCCGAACGACTTCGGTCACTGCTGATCGCACTTTGCTCGAAACAGATTGTGCTCTCTCCGGTTGCTGCCCTGACGACATTCAAACAGGCGCCACAGCTCGTCCTTTCGTTTCGGGACGAACACTCGGCAATTCGTCTCTTCGCGATTGCCGTCGAGGTTGCTCACCGGTCGGTCAAGCACAGCACTGAGGTGCTGACGGCCGCGCCGAAGGCGCTGGCTGTCCTGCAGAGTTTCGATGCTCAAGCCGGGTCCCAGGTGGACGAATCCCCGGTCAAGGCGGTGCTCGACCTGGCGGAAAGTTTCGCTCAGCGTACCGGGGCGACTGCCGCCGAGTTCCTTTCGGCAGTCGGCGAAGGGATGGATTTCATCGAGCGGCCGTCCGATATCATCGAATTGTGCGGCCAGACTGCTTTCTTCCTCGAGCGCGGAGGGGCCACCGCGCTGCAGTATTTCCGTTCAGCCCGTTCGGTCATCGAGGTGGGCGGCGCCGAGAGCTTCGATAAATGGAGCCGCGTCACGCGCAAGGTCGCCGAAGAGGGAAACGCGATCGTCTATGATTTTCTTAAAATGACTCCGAAGGTGCTTTCGACCCTCACTCTGACATTGAAGAGGCGAGCGCCCGAGCGGGTCAATTCGGTGCTCGATATCGTCGAGGAACTGGCTTCGCAGAACGTCTACATCGCTCTCGAATGTTTCAAGAGCTCTCCGCGGGCTCTGGTCACGGCGTCGCTCGATCAGTTTCAGACATGGGCGCGCGAGGGTGCGGAACTATACCGTCAGGATCGTCGCAAGGCTCAGGCCTATTATGCGCTCGAATCGAAATCCAGCCAGGACTCGCTTCGCGGAGCACGCGACGGCGTTTCGCTCGAATCGGTCTCTCACCTGCTGAGGCTTTATGTCGAAGGTCTGACCGGGCGTGAAATGACGATCGCACCGCTCGGAACCATCCCCGAGGAATCGAAGATCAGCGATGGTCAGACTATCCAGTTGCCATCCGTGATCGCTGAATTCGGATCGCCGGAGGACGATTTCAGGCTCTACAAGGTACTCGCAGCGCACGCCTCGGGACAGGTCGAGTTCGGCACACGGATCGCCGGCACAACTGACATCCGGGCGGCCCTCAAAGAGATCGACCTCTATTACGAACAGAAGGAGAAGCGCCGGCTGGCCGAGGGCCTTGAAGATGATGAATTCGTCCAGTATTCGAACATCGAGCATCTGGGGATGCGGGTGCGTCCGGAACTGGACCCCGAGCGTCTCGAGACGGCCGATTACAAGCTGGTCCTGTCGCGATTTCCGAATCACCTGCTCGCCACGCGCATCTTCACGACACTCGAAAACGGCCGGATAGACTGGCGGTTGCGTTCGGCTTACCGCGGCATTCGCCGGGACCTCGATTTCGTCCGCTCGCGGCTGATCGAACGCCGACCTTCCTTCGCGCAACTGACGGTCGAGCAGGCAGTCTATGAGATGCTCTTCCAGATTACGCTTTGCGGCGGAGTGATCGATGATATGGCCCGGCGTGCTTACGGCGAAGTGATCAATCAGTTCGAGCGAATCGTTGCCGACTACCTGCGCAAGGACGACACCACGGTCGGCGATACGCTCATGGCGACCTTCAGGGTATACGAACTGCTGGACGGGCAGCGACAGCAGAACGAGTCGGAGAGCGATTCTTCCGATGACACTCAGCAGAGCGAAAAGGATGAGTCGGGGGATTCGAGCCAGGATACCGATTCGCAGCAGCAGGCGATGCAGGTTCAGCGGCGCCCTGAACTCTTCAATCAATGGTCGCAGGCGGTCGAAGAGGTGACTTCGACCGATTCAGAACTGCTCAACGAATTGATGAATGCCGAGACCAGCGAACAGGAACTGCATGAGGGCGACGAGGTCTTTTATTATGACGAATGGGACCGCGAGCTGGGCGATCATCGCGCCCGCTGGTGCCGTATCATTCAGCGGCTCAATCGAAAAGGGCACAACGATTTCGTCGAACAGGTGCGCGCGCGATATTCCGGGGTGATCTCGTCAATCCGCCACCAGTTTCAGATGCTGCGCCCGGAATCGCTGCGCAAGGTGAAAGGTGAGCTCGACGGGGAGGATTTCGACCTTCAGGCTGTCATCGATCATCACGTCGATAAGAAGACCACCGGTCGCCCATCCGACAGGCTCTACATCCGGCGTATCCGTCGTGAGAGGGATGTCGCGGTGTCGTTCCTGCTCGATATGTCATCGTCAACGGCCCGCACCATCACGCGCCACCCTAATCAACCTTACACGCGCCCCGGTCAGAAGATCATCGACATCGAAAAACAGGGGCTTGTGCTCATGAGCGAGGCGCTCGAAGCGGTCGGCGATGCCTATTCGATCTCGGGCTTCACCAGCGAAGGCCGTCGCAATGTCAAATATTTCCTGATCAAACGTTTCGCCGAGAAGTATGACCACGACGTCGAAAGGCGGATCGGTGGAATCACCTATCACAACAACACCCGCCTTGGCGCTGCGATTCGTCACGCCGCCGCCGAGCTGGAAAAACAGGATGCCCGCACCAAACTGCTCATTGTGCTCAGCGACGGCCGTCCGTACGATCACGACTATGGCGATTCGCGCTATGCCCGCGAAGACACCAAAATCGCTCTGCGCCAGGCCAAGATTCAGGGCATCACTCCGTTTTGTATCACTATCGACCGGGAATCAGAGGCCGAGTTGAAGGACCTTTATGGTGAGGTTGGATATACGATCATCGACGATGTCATGAGCCTGCCTGAACGCCTGCCCGGCATCTATCGCCGCCTGACGACATAAGCACGGAGTATCGCATGGAATACCGCATGGAGTACCGCCTTGAGGCGGGTTTTTAAATCTCACGCATCTCTGATCGTGAAGAAAACCCGCCTCAAGGCGGTACTCCATGCGGTACTCCATGCGCTTAATTGCTGAAATCGACCTTGGGTGCGGTTTTGGCGCCTTCATCGGCCTTGAAGAGCGGTTTATCCTTGAATCCCATCAGTCCGGCGATCAAAACTGTCGGGAACTTCTGTTTCGTAGTGTTGTAATCGGTGACCGATTCATTATAGTCCCTGCGGGCGACGGCCATTCTGTTTTCAGTTCCGGCCAGTTCGTCCTGCAACCGCATGAAATTCTCGTTCGATTTGAGCTGCGGGTATTGCTCCGTGATCATAAGGAATCTTCCGCCGGAGCCCAGCAGTCCGCCGTCACGCATGGCCTGTGTCAGTTTGCCGTCGGCATCGATCTTCTCTTCCGGCGTGGTGGCTGAAAGCAGGCGCGAGCGAGCTTCAGCGATGCGCGTGAAGACTTCTTTCTCCTGTCCCGCGATTCCCTTGACCGTCCCCACGATGTTCGGGATCAGATCGGCCCGCCGCTGCATCTGGTTTTCGACCTGCGACCACTGCTTGTCGACGTCGTTTCGCTTTGTGACGAGGTTGTTGTAACTGCTCAGAGCGGCTCCTCCGATGATCAAAGCGAAAAGTATGATCACACCGAGGATGACCAGCGCAATTTTTCCCATAAAAATTCTCCTTTTAGGAATTATCAGCGAAGATACAGTATCTTCGCTGATAAACATTTGGGTAAACAGACAGGTGATTACAATTCATTGACGACCGCGATGATGTGGTCCAGGCGATCGAGATATGCAACAAAAAGATCCTGCACTTCAATCTCCAGCATCTCCTTCGGCTCGTCACGGAGTTTCAGGATGCGAACCAGCGGGGCAGTATCGATGTTCAGCTTCTCGCCGATCCGTTGGATCGTCGCCAGCCGTCCGAGCGGCGGATCTTCGCCTAGAAGCGTCAGAACAGGCCGCATAAACTTGACGAAACTGACGATGCTGTCGGTCATGAGATGCGTCAGGTCCGCCGATGAGAGGCTGGCCGGAAGATATAGCGAACGCAGTCGCAGCAGTTTGCCGCGCAATTCATGCTCGGTCTCCCATCGCAGGTTGGCCTTCGATATCTCGACCCCGGCCAGCGGGTCCAGCCCATGCAGCACTCGATAAGCTCTCTTCATCTGAGTGAATTCAATGGGATATACATCGAGCGAATGTTTGAACTCGTCGGCCGTGAAGAAGACCGGCATGTTGTGCCCCGACAAAACCCATTCCCGCACTACCGGGCGCGACCGGCGCAGATCTTCCGCCCTCAAATGCTTCGTCATGATCAACAATTCATAATCGGTCTTTTTCGGGTTCCCTGGCGCCTCGATGGCTGAGCCATATGCTACTACCGAGACCAGATTGTCCCTGTGAACTGACTGTAATTGAATGACCAGATCGCTGAAATCTCCGTCCATCGGTCCTCACTTTTCGAGAGTAGTTTCCAGTAGGAAGAAGTTTCCAGTTTCCAGTAAAGACGCTGCATGCCATTTCATGATTGCAGATACTCCAACTTTTCAGATCACTTTTATCTTTACCGAAAACTGGAAACTGGAAACTTCCCAAACTGGAAACTGTTTTTTTACCAGCTGTCGCTGGCGCCACCGCCACCGCTGCTGCCACCGCCGAAGCCTCCCCAGTCGCTGCCACCGCCGCCGCCCCACGAACCGCCCGAGTCTCCCCATGATCCGCCGCCGAACGAACCCCCGCCGCGATTAAAGATGATCGGATAAGCCCACCACAATCCGCCGCCACCTCCGCCGCCGCGCCCTCCGCCTCCGCGACTGGCACGGGCGATGATCGAGATGATGATGAGGAAGATGATGAACATGATGATGAGTGTCGCGACAGGGGTGCTGCCGGTCGACCGGCGTCGTCCACTGTAGGCATAGTTTCGATCCTCGATACCCGCGACTGAGACATTCCATTTCTGGGCCAGTGTGTCGACCAGCGTCCGGGTCCCGACATACATCCCCTGAGAATAGTCCTGCTGTTGCAGGTACGGGCGCATACGGCGGATGATCTCACCAGCCAGACCGTCCGGCAGATCCCCTTCCAGCCCGTATCCGACTTCGAGCCGCGTTTTGCGATCCTGCAGGGCGATCAGCAGCAGCGCTCCTTTATCCTTGTTCTCGCCGCTCTTGCCGCCGATACCCCAGGCCCGGTACAGATCGATGGCATAATCCTCGATTGGACGCTCTTCCAGTGATTGAACGGTTACTGCCGCGATCTGCGTTCCAGTCAGATTCTCGAAATTGGTCAGGATGTTCTCCATCCGCTGCTCGACGGACGGGTCGATGACATTGGCGAAATCGTTGACATGACCTGCATACTTCGGGAGATCTTTTTTCTGCGCACATACGGGCAGACTGGTACCCAGAACGAGTATCGCTAAAATCAGAAGAAACGGTTTGCGTGGTGAATTCATCACTTTTGCTTATACGATACAACCCGTAAAGTGTCAATCGTTCGAATTTTAAATTATTGATTCTAAAATGGTTTGTCGGCATAGCCCGAAAATCATGGTTGACGTGATGGTAGGTAAAGTTTACAATGTGCACGTTTGTCGGCGTTTCCATTTAGGACACAGACTCTCCTGGCCATCAGTAGCCAGACACTCCTCAGAGTCATCCGCCGACCCTGATATTTTTACAAATTTTGCTGGGAATGAAATAAATCCGGAGGAAAGACTCAAAATGAAGAAGCGACAAAGTGGGGCTTCTATGCGTTTTGGACGCGTGAACCTCGTCACCGCCTGCTTCTGTACCGTTGCCCTGACCGCGATCTTGTTTGCTCCTGTTTCAGCTCAGGTTCGTGGATCCGGTGCGTATTCAGACATTAATAATGATGTATCGACGCGAAGTCGCGAGATACAGAGGGTGATCGAGCGTTCGACTGGCTATTTTCAGTCGGGCGAAGTCAATTTCAAAGACGGTAACTTCGAGAAAGCGCGGCGCGAATATGATCGTGCGATAGATACATTCCTCGAATCCGGAATGGATATTCGCAGCGATGCGCGCATGGAGCAGCAATTCCAGAGTCTGGTAGCGCACATTTTTCAGCGCCAGATGACATTGTTGGCGGTTGCTCCGCCGACAACGAGTTCTCAGGTCGTCTTCGTTCAGGACGAACACCCCGGCAAGCCGAAATCCGCAGCCGGTTCTGATAATGGAAATATCGATCGCGGTTTCGGTCAGCAGTCGTTCAGCGCATCGCCGCTCGATGATCTGGCGAAACTGAAATTGAGCGATGAAGAGACCAGGGATGCTACTGATGCTCAGGCCGAATCGGCAGTTGTCGCGGCCAAGCTCGATTTCCAGTTCAGACCCAACGCTCTGATTCAAAGCTATATTAACTATTATAATGGCCGCGGACGCGCCACTATGGAGCAGGGGCTTCGCCGGGCAGGACGCTTCCTGGAGATGGCGAGCACGATCTTCAGGGAAGAGGGCGTGCCTCAGGATCTGGTCTGGTTGGGACAGGTTGAAAGCGCGTGGTCGCCGGTCGCACGTTCGTGGGCGGCGGCAGTCGGATTATGGCAGTTTATCCCGGGCACAGGCGCTCGCTACGGTTTGCGTCAGGACTATTATATCGACGAACGCTCGAGCTTCGAGAAGGCGACAAGGGCTTCTGCAAGGTATCTCAAATTCCTGGCAAATCGATATGACGGAAACTGGGAACTGGCTATGGCCGCCTACAATTCAGGTGAAGGCCGGGTCGATTCCGCGATTGCCCGCACGGGTTATGCGGATTTCTGGGAGATCTATTCCCGCGGTCTGCTGCCGAATGAGACGCGCAATTACGTTCCGAACATCCTGGCGACCATCATCATCGCCAAAAATCCCGAAAAGTATGGTTTCAACGTCAAACCTGAACCGCCGCTGAGCTTCGATTACGTCAAGGTCAATAACATGGTCGATCTGAGACTGGTGGCCGATGCGATCGATTCGTCATACGATTATCTGCAGGCGCTCAATCCTGAACTCAAGCGCGGAGTCACGCCGCCGGGCGTCGACTTCATGCTACGCGTTCCGTCAGGCAAGGGGCGTGTGTTGATGGCCTCGCTCCAGCGCATCCCGGTCAACAAGCGCAACAGCTGGCGGATGGTGACGGCTCAAAGCAACGATACATTCGATTCGATCGGCAACCGGACGGGCGTTTCGGCCGATCTGCTGGCTCAGGTCAATGGCGATTCGATTAAACCAGGTGAGAAGATCGTCATTCCCGACGGCAGCAAGGTCAGAAATGTTGTACTGACCAGTTCGCGTTCATCATCGGGAAGCGGGAGTTCTGCGAAGGTCGTTTCATACCGGGTTCGCTCGGGTGATACCCTTGGCAAGATCGCAGGTCGTTACAGCACTTCTGTCAGCTCGATCGCGAATCTGAACCGGATCAGGTCAACCTCAAAGCTGCGTGCCGGTCAGGTACTCAAGGTTCCGGTCCGAAGGTAACATAACATTACCGGTTATCCCTGAAGACGCGAGGCATGCGAAGTTTCCTCCTCCTTTCCTTCGCATGCTTCGCGTTTGTCAGTAAAAAGTACAAAGTAAAAAGTAAAAGACACGAGATCGTGAGGCCCGTGTCTTTTACTTTTTACTTTGTACTTTTTACTTTATACTTTCCCCACAACTGGCCACCCACTAATCCAGATACCATGGGAGGCCAACTCAGTGTTATACAAAACCCTCAGTGCAGCAGTATATGGAATCGACGCCGAGCTGGTAGAGGTCGAAGTGGATCTTGCTCCGCGTCCGGGAGATGCGCAGCAGGAGACTGTTGTGACAGTGGTAGGTTTGCCGGATCTGGCGGTGCGTGAGAGTCGTGAGCGGATCAGGTCGGCCATCACCAATTGCGGTTTCTTCTTTCCGGTCAATAAAACTACGATTAATCTTGCTCCCGCCGATGTGAAAAAGGAAGGTTCGGCATTCGATCTGCCGATCGCTCTGGGGATACTTGGAGCGAGCGGGGAACTGGACGCTTCAAGGTTGGAAGGTACGATGCTGATCGGTGAGCTGGCGCTCGACGGGCGCATCCGTGCAGTCCGCGGAGCATTGTCGATTGCTGTGGCAGCGAAGAGAAAGAATATTCGACGCCTGCTGCTGCCGGCTGAGAATGCCCGGGAAGCGGCCGTCGTCAATGGACTTGACGTCTATCCTGTGACCGATCTGCGAAGTGTGGTCGATATGCTCAACCTCGATCCGCTGCCGGCTCCGTTGCGGCTGAACATCGACAAGATGCTCAGTGAAGCGAACGGCTATGTCGTCGATTTCAGCGAGGTGCGGGGCCAGATGAACGCCAAACGCGCAATCGAGGTCGCGACTGCCGGCGGACATAATATCCTGCTCGTCGGCCCGCCGGGTTCAGGCAAGTCCATGCTGGCCAAACGCATCCCGTCGATCCTTCCGCCAATCACTTTTGAAGAGGCGCTCGAGTCGACCAAGATCCATAGCGTCGCCGGATATACCGATTCGAAAGGCCTGCTCACGACACGGCCATTCCGATCGCCGCATCACACGATCAGCGATGCGGGACTGATCGGCGGTGGAGCGATGCCACGACCGGGTGAGGTCAGCCTTGCCCATCACGGCGTATTGTTTCTCGATGAACTGCCGGAATTCGAACGAAACGTGCTTGAAGTATTGCGCCAGCCGCTGGAAGACCAGAAGGTGACGATCAGCCGGGCGGCGATGTCGCTCACCTTTCCTGCGAGCTTTATGCTGGTGGCCGCGATGAATCCGTGTCCGTGCGGGTATTTCAACGATTCGACACGGGCCTGCAAATGCACCCCGCCGCAGGTCCAGCGGTACATTTCAAAGATCTCGGGGCCGCTGCTCGATCGCATCGACATTCATGTTGATGTCCCCGCGGTTAAGGTTCGCGAGCTTGCCGGTCACGAACCGGCCGAAGGCTCTGAGACGATGCGCGAGCGCGTTTGCGTGGCCAGGAAGCGCCAGCTCGACCGTTTCTCCGGTGAGCATCTCTACTGCAATGCCCAGATGACTCCGCGGCTGATCCGCAAATTCTGCCGTCTCGAAGCCGGACCGCAGTCGCTGCTTGAACGGGCGATCAATAAATACGGATTATCAGCGAGAGCATACGACCGTATTCTGAAAGTCAGCCGGACGATCGCCGATCTGGAAGGCGCCGATGTGATTGCCGAACATCATATTTCCGAGGCCGTCCAGTACCGGACGCTCGACAGGAATTTCTGGCAGTGAGCGCGAATAATCAGGGAAGCTGAGAAATTCGCTGCGCTACTTCCCGGTCATTCTATTCCTTGACGCCGCCGAAGATCCGAGCAATCGGCTTGCCCGCCCGCGGATTATTTTCGCTGTAATCGAGATTCAAAAAGCGACAGAGCGTCGCAGCCACCTGGTTTTGATGGATCGTCTCTGTGTTCTTCCATTCGCCGCGCAGTTGTAAATCCGGGCTGATGAAAGCCATCCAAATATACTGGGCTTCGGGGACTTTCTCGCCGTGGTCGGTCCAGTCTTTGATGGTGTTGCCGCGTCCGTGATCGATGGTGATGATAATCGAGGTCTTACCTCTGTATTTCGGTGACGACTGCAGATAGTCCCAGAGCTCCTTCAATTGCTGATCGTTCTTATTGAAAGAGCTGATCGTGTGCGCGTAATCCCCGGAGTGGGCCCAGTCGTCGGTTTCGCCCAGCGCGATGTGCATGACGCGCGGTTCGTAAGTCTTTAAATGCTCCATGGCGAACCGGAATGTGAAGTAATCGAACCGCACGCTGTCCCACGGGCTCAGTTTTTCATTCTGCAGTTCGCTCAGAACCTGTATTTCAACCTTGTCGTGATCGTAGGGTTCATGACCGGCGTTGATCGTGATCGCGCCTTCTTCGTGTTCGCCTATCCAATTGAACACATCCCACGAACCGAAAAGCGCAACCTGATTCTGATCGAGATTGAGCTTGCGTTTCAGAAATTCCAGGACGGTCGTGTTCGGATTGCGGATACGGTCGTTGCTGTTGATGACGTCGTCCCGCGCCTGACCGGTCAGAATCTCGGAATATCCGGGGTAGGAAAACCACATCCTGTTGGTTGTCATCACGGCGCTGCCCAGACTGCGATTGCCCGCGATCGAACCGTGCTCTTTCATCAACACGCCCCAGAAGAAGGGCAGAAGTTTGAGCCGTCTCTCCTCCGGCGTTTCGGCCCAGTACTTCTTGTAAAGCGGCGAGTCTTCAACTCTTCCGCGACGGGTTTTGTCTTTCAGGATATCGAGGTCGAGTCCGCCGAAGACCTCCTGTGTCCGCGCGCCGTCGAGCGTAATCAGGATGACGTTCTCGGTCCTGTTCTGTGCAGACACCGCGCATGTGAATGTCAGTAAGACAACTATTTGAAGGATGCAGTATCTAGATTTCATAGAGTCGGGATCTCCTAAAGCAGCGATCATTGTTCTCGTTCCTGTTCTGAGGGGGCATTCGCCGGCGCCTCCTGCCTCTTCGGCATCGAGTTCCAGTCTGGCGGTTCTATGCCGAGCAGGTGATGGACGAAGAAGTCGTTGCGCTTCTTGTCTCCATATGCTCCGCCGGAACCATGATTGGCTCCCGGGATGACCAGCAGATCAAATGTCTTTTCTGCCTTGATCAGCGCATTGACCACCTGCATGGTCGAGGCCGGATCGACGTTGGTGTCCATCTCACCGAGAATCAGCAACAGCTTGCCCTGCAGCTTGCCGGCATTATCGACGTTCGAGGCCGCGGCGTACTCCGGCCCGAGCGGCCAGCCCATCCACTGTTCGTTCCACCAGATCTTGTCCATGCGATTGTCGTGGCAGCCACAGGAAGAGACGCAGACCTTGTAAAATTCGGGATGAAAAAGCAGTCCGCCGAGCGAACTCTGCCCGCCGGCAGAGGTGCCGTAGATTCCCACGCGTGTGATGTCGTAGTACGGATATTTCGCCGCGACAGCTTTGTGCCAGGGTATTCGGTCGGGGAAACCGGCGTCGCCGAGGTTCTTCCATGCGACATCGTGAAAGGCCTTCGAGCGGTTCGATGTGCCCATACCGTCGATCTGAACAACGATGAAGCCGAGCTCCGCCAGTGACTGCATCTGGTTCCATGGACTGAAGCTCTTGGGCACGAATGAGCTGTGCGGGCCGGCGTAGATGTTCTCGATGACCGGATATTTCCTGAGCGGATCGAAGTTCGACGGGCGATAAATGACGCCCCAGATATCGGTTTTCCCGTCACGTCCGAGGGAAGTGAAGACCTCAGGAGGGCGCCAGCCGGCGGCGGTCAGTTCTGTCGTCTCGGTCTTTTCAAGTACGGCGACCAGTTTTCTGCCGGCCGTCAGACGAAGCTCTGAAACAGTCGGCTCGTCGACCCGCGACCATGTGTCGACGAAATACTTCATATCGTCGGAATAGCTGACGCTGTGAGTGCCGTCGGCTTCGGTCAGCGCCGTCAACCCTGTCCCATCGAAATTTATCCGGTAGTAATAGACGAAATACGGATCCTTGCCGGGATACATTCCGCCGGCCTGGAACCAGATCTGTCGCTTCTCCTCGTCGACCTTATCGACTCCGCGGACGACCCACTCGCCTTTCGTGATCTGGTTCTTCACCCTGCCTGTCGCGCCGTCAAAGAGGTAGAGGTGATTCCACCCGTCGCGCTCGGACATCCAGACGACCTCTTTCCCGTCGGCGACATCGTGGCGAAACTTTTTGATCGAGTATGTGAAGAAGGTCTTCGGCTCCTCGCTGATCACGGCGCGGGGGACACCGGTCGTCGCATTCACTTCGATGATGCGGTAGGTCTGATGTCCGCGCTGGTTGTACTCGAAGGTGAACGCGCGATTGTCCTTTCGCCATTCGATGCGGGATAACTGATATGGATTCGGAAAGAGCGCGTTGTCGATCGTGATGATCTTCTTTCCGGCCACGTCGAAGAGCACCGGTTGCGGGCGATCCAGTTCGTCGCCCGGTTTGGCGTAGTCCATCGAGTGGCGCCTGGGCTGGACCTGATCAGCCGGCGAGGACTCGACGTAATGGATTTTGCGGTTGAAGCCGGGGCGCACGCGATAACCGGCGATCATCTTCGAGTCGGGCGACCAGACGAGCGAGGCCGGAGTATAGTAGTTTCCCTCCGAGCCGTCGTAGCTCAGCGCGAATCCTTCCTTCTCGCCCTTAGCCCGCACCCAGACGTTGAAATTCCTGACCCAAGTCTCCCATTTGCCGTCGGGTGATGTTTTGAATTCGGGATTCTGCGGGAGGTTATAGCGGGGGCCCGGCAGACCTGTGCTGAGCGGGATGCCTGCTCGCCGACCGGAGCGCCCGTTCGGCGGCAATTTCTTGACCGTGTATTCGGCCAGATCGCACCTCCATCGATCTTCGCCGACGAAGAATTCGACGGCCTTTTCGTTATCGACGAATTCGATGGTCTGAAAGGGCAGTTTGAGCGCGGTATGCTTTCCGCCTGTCGCTGTAACCAATGCCGCGGCAAGTTTCTCGTGATCGAAGGCGGGGCGTTTGGCCGCGGTTTCGGCCTCCACCAGGACGAATTCGCTGCCGCCTCTGACCGCCTTGCGGTACCAGAACCTGCCGGTCTTCCCGATCCAGTTGGCGCGCTCTGGCATGTTGCTGACCAGTCCGGTGTACTTCTCGCGCAGGCCGGCGGCGCGCTCGTAATCCTGAAGAATGCCCTGGGCGTAAACCGGGAATGTGGAAAGTAATAGACATATAGCGAGCATTCGTTTCATCGAGGTATCTCCCGGATTGCGGTCGAGCTTTCGAGGATCATTTCGTTTCCCAGCGGACGATCTTCAGATCCAGGACGCAGATTGCGTAGAAAGCCGGCACGAGCAGTTTGGTGATATAGTTTGCGAAGATGAGGCCGCCGATCTGGGCGTAACAGAGGGGCTCCCACAAGGGGCCTCCGTTGAGCGCCAGCGGAACCAGGCCGAAGACGGTCGCTCCAACGGTGATCATGACCGGGCGCAGGCGGACCAGACCTGCATCGAGCAGGGCTTCGCGTAATGGCGCCCCATGCTCTCGCATCTCCTCGATGAAATCGAAGAGGACGATGATATGTGAAACGATAACTCCGATCAGGCTGGCGATTCCCAAAAAGGCGATGAACCCGAAAGGGATGTCCATGACCGCCAGGCCGATGATCGCGCCGACGATCCCGAACGGAATGGCCGCGAAGACGATGATCGGTTTGACAACGTTTCTGAACTGGATGACCAGCATGAGAAAGATGCTGGCGATGATGACGATCATGACGACACCCAGTTCACCGAACCCCTTGCCGCGTTCTTCCTGTTCGCCGCCGGTTTCCAGTTTGTATCCGGACGGCAGATTACTGATCAACTCGTCGATCTGAGGGCGGGCGGCGGCGAAGACTTCGGACGCCAGGGCACCCGGAACGGGGAAGCACGAAATCGTGATCGTCCTGAACTGATTGAGGCGCCACAGTTTTTCAGGCTCCATCCGGTAATCGATCTTCGAGACCTGCCGCAGCGGGGCTTTCTGTGTGCCTTCCATCGAATAGACGTACAGGTTCTCGAGGTCAAACAGGTTTGCGCGTTCTTCACGGCGCATTCTGACGAGGACTGGAATCTGCTTATCGCCTTCGCGAAGAGAAGTCACGGGCAGACCGCTCAACCCTCCGACCGACGACATGGCGACATCGAGGTTCGAAATACTTGCCAGCGTGGCGCGGTCGGGATCGATCTGCAGCTTCGCCACGACGCTGGTGATTCCCCAGTCATCGCGTATCCGGTCGGCTTGCGGAATCTCTCGCAGGATCTTCTTTACACTCCCTGCCAGTTCGCGCAGGGCGCCAATATCCTGCCCCGAGATTCGATATGACACTGGAATTCCGACATTCTTGCCGCTCTTGAGCTGGCGGACATCGACCATTGCTCCGGGGATTGTGGCCGAGAGGGCCTTCTGCAACGGGATTGCCATCGGTTGCGAATCATGCTTGTCCCTGACGCGAACTATGACCTGGGCGTAGTTCAGCTGCATCATTTCGGGCGCCACCGAATACCAGAATCGCGGCCCTCCGCCGCCGACAAATGTCGTCAGTGATTCAAGGATCTCGCGCGGTTTCCCATCCCTGCCGGGGTGTTCAATACCGTATTGGGCCGCAACCTGGCGGACAACGGATTCGACCTTTGTCGCGGTTTCATTGGTTGCCGAGAGCGTGACATTCTCCGGCAGCCAGACCTCGAGGTATGAAAGATAGGCATTATCATCTGGAAAAAGCTGCGATTTCAGTCGTGTGAAGAGAAACATTCCGCCGACCAGAATCAGCAGCGAAACCGCCAGGACGCGCCAGCGGTGATCGATAGACCAGCCGCCCACCCTGTAATAAAGCCCCGCCAGTCCGCGCTGCCGGCGCTCCTCGATCGTCAATTCCGGCTTTTTGCCCGCGCGCAGCAGGTATGCACCGAGCAGAGGTATGAATGTCAGCGTCACCAGCCGTGATGCGATAAGCGTGATCGTCAGAACGACGGGCAGAGTGTAAATGAATTCGCCCATGTCCCCACTGATCATCAGAAATGGCAGATAGGCGACGATATTCGTCAGAGTGGCGAACATGATCGCAGTTGCAAGTTTCGTCGGGCCCAGCCATGCGGCAATCTCCGGCGGATGACCCGAGGCCAGATCACGTTTGATCGCATCGCCTGCGACAACCGGATCGTCGACCAGCAGGCCGAGGGCGATGATGAGCGATGAGATCGAGACCTGTTGCAGATCCAATCCGATCATGTGCATCATCCCGAAGCTCATCGCCAGCGTCAGTGGGATCGACGCCGCGATCAGCAGAGCGGAGCGCCATTCCCAGAATCCAATCAGCGCAACCAGAACCACCAGCACGACGGCTTCAAACAGACTGCGCATGAAAAGGCCGACATCTTCCTGCACCTGCTGCGGCTGATCGGATACCCTCGCCAGGACCAGGTCTTCGGGAAGTCGTCCCTTGATGGAAGCCAGCGCCGCATCGACCGATTCGCCGAAATCGCCTATCTGCTCGCCCTCGCGCATGTTGACCGCCAGCGTTACTGCCCGCGTCCGCTGCCATTCTCCGTTTTTATCAGGCTGACTGATGTAATTGAGGAAGCGCGGAGGACTTTCATATCCGCGATGAATCTCTACTACGTCGCGCAGATAGACGGGCGTGCCAGTCGTTGAAGTTGTGACCAGTACGTCGCCGATCTCTTTTTCGCTTTTGAATTCACCGGAAGGATCGATGGCCAGCGTCTTTCCGTCGATCTCCATTGAACCGCCGGGCAGCGAAATGTTTCTCGCTCCGAGAACCTGCCCGATCAGCGTCGGCGGAGTCCCCAGCGAAGCCATTCGCTGCTGGGAATATTCGATCACCACCTGTTCGTTCAGTATCCCGGAGCGTTCGACCTTCGAGACCTGCGGCACGTTCTGCAGTTCGCGCTTGATCAGTTCCGTGAAATCGTCCAGCTGGCGATAGCTGTATTTGTCACCCGCGACCGATTCCAGCCTGGCCTGAGTCTCTCCCGGATTACCGATCACCACTGGCCGCCAGACATCCGGATGCACTTCACCGGCCCGCTCCCTGAAAAACCGTTCTGTTAATTTTTCAAGCGAAGAACTGTCGCCTGTCGCAGAGAGATCGATTCCCACGAAACCTGCTCCACCGAAATTTCGCAGGTCTCTCACCGCTCCGCCATTTTCCAGGGCCCGCGCCAGCAGATCGCGCATTCGTTCTATCATCCCTGAATCAACCTGTTGAGGGAAATTGATGACCAGCGTGCGCCGGGAATTCTGCGCTTCCTCCGTCATGTCCGCGCGCGCTTCGGTGATGCTCTTTCTGATTGCCGCCGCGCGCATCGAAAGTTCGACCTTATTCACCTTCGGACCTGATACCGTCAGCATGAGCGCGGCAGTCTGACCGAAATCCTTGAAGAACTGAATCGGCCCTGCGCCCTCGGGAAGGTCATTGATGCTGTCGAGCCGGATCTTTACATCATCGAACTCCCGCGCCGAATCCCTGATGCTCTCCTGAATCCGAATCTCAATCACGGTCACGCCATTGCGCGCGATGGATGTGATCTGATCGACCTTCGAATTCTCGGCGATCTTCTCCTCCATCTTGCGAGTCACCAGTTGCTCGATCTTCTCAGCCCCGGCGCCGGGCCACGGACAAAGCGCGACCACATAATGCTTTGTCACCAGCGGGTCCTTCCGCTTCGGCATGGCGAAATATCCATACACACCCCAGAGCAGCGTGGCTACCAGCACCACCCACGCGATATGTCTGTTCTGCGTGAAAAATCGCGCCGTATTTCGCGTGTTTTGAATCAGCTCGCTGTCGCTCATAATGAGTAGAAAGTAGAAAGTAAAAAGTAGAAAGTAAAAAGTAGAAAGTAAAAAGTAGGAGTAACTGTTCAGAGCCACTGAGAGTTCCCACTTGAAACTGCCAACTGCGAACTGCGAACTGCCAACTTCATTTACTGAACGATCTTGACCGGCTCTTTGTCGCTAACCAGCGTAGCGCCTGAAATGATGATTCGCTCACCGGAATCGATCCCATCTGTGACCGCGATCATGTCGCCCATTGGAGCGCCGATCGTGACGCGTTTCAACCGGGCGATGGATTTACCATCACGCTCGGCAATCGTATAGATGGCATATCCTGCATCTTTCTCCGTCAACTGGATGAGAGCTGAAAGCGGGACTGCGATAACCGGCTTCGACGCTGCTTCGCCGGCCACCTGCAATGAAACCACCATGCCGACCTTCAGTCTGTGTCCCGGGTTCGGGATGCTCACTTCGACGTCAAAAATGCGCGTTTTCGGGTCCGCAGAGGGTGAGATGTGCGTCAATCGACCGCGAAAATCTGCGCCCTTGATGGCTTCGCTGGTGACGACGAGCGTGCTGCCGAGTTTGAGGTTTGGCGTTTCCATATCGGGAACCCCGAAGACGACCTTAACCGAATCGATATCGGCCATTGTGAAGGCCGGCACGCCGGGCGTTACAAGCGTGCCGGTTTCGATGCTGCGACGCAGAAGGATGCCACTCACCGGCGCTCTCAGTTGGCAGTTCGAAAGCAGGTTTTCAGCCTCCTCGATCTGCGCTCTGGCTGCATCAGTTCTGGCACGGGCCATGGAAAGCTGCGCTTTACCTGCTTCGATCCGTGCTTCACCAACGGCCAAGCGAGTTTTCACGGCATCATATTCAGGTTTGACCAGGCTGTCGGTCTCAAACAATCTTTCTGCTCGATCAAGCTCGACTCTGACATTCGCCTGCGCGGCGCGTGCTTCGGCAAGCTGCGATTCGGCCAGCGTTTGAGATGCGATCGCCTCAGCCAAGAGCGCTCTGGCCTGTTTGACGCGTGCGACGAAGTCGGTGTCTTGTATTCGAGCCAGCAGAGCGCCTTTCGTCACACTGTCGCCCGCCTGAACAGTACTTCCTTTGCTGCGTGCGATCATCTCGATGTAGCCGCTGACCTTGAATGCCAGATCGACTTCGGATTCCGGCCGGATATTGGCGGAATAACGGGCGGCTCCGACCGATGCGTACTGCTGCTCGACCGTCCATATTTTCACGGGAGTCAATGGTTTTTCATACGATTCAACCTTGTCGCATCCGGTGAGGATGGTCCCAAACAGGCAGAACGTCGTTAAAATAAAGCCCTGATTTGTCCTCGCGATTTTCATAGCAGCAGCTGAAATCATATAAATCCTGTTCTTAATCCCTGCCGACGGCTCGTTCGAATTCGGCCCGGGCCTTCCAGTAAGCCGAGAGCGCCTGTTGATAGTTGTTGCTTCCTTCGGCCACTGCGGACTGAGCCGTCAGAACGTCTTTGAGCATTGCCGCCTGGTGCGTGAATCGGTTGGTGGCGACGCGCAGCTTTTCACGCGACGAATCGACCACAAGCTGGCTGACTCGTACCAGCGCCCTTGCAGCTTCGAGCTTGCGAACAAGGTTATTGACCTCGAGCGTGACACGGGTCCGGGCCGCGGTGAGCGCGAGTTGCGCCTGCTCGGCATTCCTGATCTTTTCCGACAGTTCGTGTTTTTTACGGCCCCAGTCGAAAGGCTCCCACGTCAGGTTGACTCCGACCGATGCGATATTGGGCGGAATGACGCTGACCGGGGCTATTCTAAGATAGGTCACGGCGAGGCTGACGTCCGGGATGAACTGCGACCTTTTGATGCGCTGATCGAAATCGGCCAGTTTAAGTTGTAACTGCGCCTCGCGTATTTCCGGCCGGTTTTCAAGTGCCTGTGATCGAGCGATCGGCATGTCGGCTTCATAGAGCGTGGTTTCAGTCATCGGGCTGACGCTGAACTCTGTTTGAAGATCGCGCCCGAGCAGTGCATTGAGCTGTTCTTTTTGCGAAGACATCGAGTGGCGCAAGGTCAGCGCAGTGTACTCTTCAGATGCAAGTTGGGTCCTCACCTCGAGGCCATCGGCTTTGAGAATCACCTTTTCAGCCATCTGCCGGCCGACCACGCGATCGAGTTCGCGGTAGAGCCGGATGTTCTCCTCGGAGCTTTCGAGCGCGCTCTGCAGGCTGAGCAGGTCGAAGTAGATTCTTTTGACGTCACGCACGGCCGACATCTGTTCGGCACGCAGTTTCTGTTGCGCGATCTCTCCGCGCACCTCTTCCAGTTTGAGGCCCAGGCCGATGCGATATTGCTGTGAAAGCGGCTGCAACGCCCTGGCGTATAGAAAAGTCGTCGGCTGTCGCGGAGTCGTGATCTTGATGTCTTCTGAAGGAATCGGCCCGGTTGCCGCGAATGAGCCGAGGACTCCCTTCGAAAACCTGAAATCAAGCGCGGTCAGCGTCTGCGACTCAAGCAGGTTCAGCTCGAACGAGGGCAGTCGCAGGGTCCGCGACGCCGCCAGACGATCGGCGGACTTGTCGATCTCGATCGCGGCTGACTTAATGCCCGGATTATTCCTGATTGCCAGTGCAACCGCCTCTTCAAGTGTCAGCACAGCGTTTGATCTGGGCTGTTCTGCCTGGCAATAAATTCTTTCCGGAGTGAGTAAAATCAGAATCAATAAAAAATAACGCAGCATATGACTCTCTTCGTAGCGCCGGCTTGTCTGCCACAGGTTAATCCGTCTGACGCAGCGTCTCCGCGTTCGATACAACCGGGCGCGGCGAGCGGAAGACCATCCAGCATTTCCAGACAACCTGATCCCAGCCGAATGAATGGTAAGGGAGGCCATTTTCGCGGCACATTTGTTTGACCAGTGGACTCAGTTTTCTGTAGTGAATATGGCTCAGGTTCGGGAACAGGTGGTGTTCGATCTGATATCCAAGACCTGAACTGAACAACCTCCCAATCCACCCGGAGTCGAAATTGACGGAATTCGCGGTTTGCATTAACACAAAATCAGCCTTTTTCTGATCAGAACTGATTCGAGCGGCTTCAGCGGGGAAATGTCCTGGAGCCTGCATGGCGAACATTCCATATCCAAGCATGACCGTGCGAAGCATATAAAAGCCGATCACATCACGCGGAGAGAAGAAGTAGATCGGAACGCCAAGATATACAACCAGGTGCAGAATCAAAGCTCCAAGATCGATCCAATGGGCCTGTTTACGTCGATTGCGATCGCGCAGCATTCTGATCACGTGCACCCAGCCCGTCTTGATAAAGTTGAAGGCATTGACAGCCAGCGCAAGCGGGAAGACGATCCATTGCAGATTCTCATAATACCAGCGACGCCATCCGGTGCTGCGCTCCACTTCGGTTTGCGTCATTGCAAACCACGGCCACAGATCCGCATCGTCATCGACTCCGATCACATTCGGCGCTGGATGATGAACCGTGACGTGTTGATGCCACCAGAATGTCGCCGAAAGACCCAGAAAAAATGGATACCCGAACCAGGTCAGCCATTCGTTAACCCTTCTCTTGTCGCTGCTTCCATAATGCGATGAGGTATGCGTATTCGTTCCGACTCCCATGGATCCCGCGACCATGACAATCATCCCGCATGCGCGCGCCCACCAGCTTGTCGCGGTCACGAAGACTGCGGTCCCGGCGACGGCCAGTGTCAGATGAATAAGCAGCTCGAAGATGATTCTTCCCGTCGCCTTGTGGTCCCATCCCTGCCGGGCGATCTCATGTCTGATGGAAGAAAGTATCTCTGCAGGGGTCGCAGCCTGGGTCGCAGCCTGGGAGCGCAGGCATCCTGCCTGCCCGACTTGATCGAAGTTTATTTCTGATTTCATAGAATTATGTCGATAACATGCAGGCAGGGATGCCTGCGCTCCCATGTCATGCAAAATTTTCGAGAGCTGAAATTATCTCCTCTTTTTTAGCTTCAACGGCTTGCCGTCCTGTCTCGAGGACGTAAGGAACAGCCTCGATATCCCAGAACTCCACAGGCCTGGTGAATCTGACATTGACCCTGATGATTTCGTAATGATGCAGGTTGATTGCGGTTGTCATCTGGCTTTGCATGAGCACATTGGCGCACATACTCTGGCCATAGTTGAACATATCGAAGTAACTCTTCGGTTCGGTATCCAGCCTTGTTTCGATTGAAAGGGCGATAATCACGTCGATATTGCGCTTGACGGCTTCGAGAATCGGGCAGGGTGAAGCGAATCCGCCGTCGACCAGCCATCGCCCATCGATCTGGAGCGGGGGCAGCGCAGGGTACGAAGCTCCGGATGCGTAAACGGCGTCGGCCAGCAGGCCTCGATCAAGCGCAAAACTCTCTCCTGTATGAAAGTCGGTTACCTGCAACAGCGTGGGTGTGGGCAGATCCTCGATCCTCGTCTCTCCGAAAAGCCTGTTATGAATTGACCGGATGGCATCGGGCTTGATGATTCCGCACGAGAAGTCGAAACGACCGAAAGGCAGACGCGGAATTCCCAGCAGAACTCGATAGTCGATTTTCGAAAACAGTTCACGGCTTAAAAGCTGAGGTATCAGCTCGCGCATTTGCAAGGGACTGTATCCGAGCGACCGCAGGCTGGCCATGATCGCCCCGCCGCTGCAACCGATCAGCAGATCCGGCTTAATCCCCGCCTCATCGAGAAATTCATAGAGTGCCACTGCGGCGAAGGTCTTGATTCCACCCGAACCCGTCACCACTGCAACCGTCGGCCGTCTTTCATCGGACGGGTCTGTTTTAATTACATCATTCATATTCGTGCCCTTTAAAATTATCGATCGCAGACAGAATCTGGTCTTTCTTTTCGGCAACGACTTTACGCCCTGTTTCGAGGACGAGAGGAATGGCATCAAGCTGCCAGAACTCGACGGGTCGATCGAACCTCATATTCAGCTGCACGATCTCGTAATGGTGCAGATTGATTGCCGTCACCATCTGGTTTTTCATAAGCAGGTTCGTGCACATGCTCTGGCTGTAATTGAAGAGAGCCAGAAAATTTCCAGGTTCAGCATCGAGCCTGGTTTCGACGGTTATGGCAATGATGATATCGATATTGCGTTTGACGGCTTCCATGACGGGGCAGGGGGATGAAAAAGCGCCATCCACCAGCCAGCGACCGTCAAGGTGGAGCAAAGGCAATGCCGGATACAACGCTCCCGATGCATATACGGCATCAGATAAAAGCCCTCGGTCGAGGACGAAGCCTTCGCCGGTCTGAAAGTCAGTGACCTGGATCAGCACGGCTGGATCGAGGTCCTCGAGGCGCCTCTCGCCGAACAGTCTCCGATGAGCTGCTTTCATATAATCCGGCTTCAGGATAGCCGTCGATAAATCGAACCTGCCGAACGGCAGGCCCGGAATTCCGAGTAATGCCCTGTAATCGATCTTCGAATACAACTCGGGCTTCATGATCTCCGGGATGAGATCGAGCATCTGCGACGGACTATAGCCTGTTGCTCTGAGGCCGGTCATGAGCGCGCCACCGCTGCATCCGATCAGGAGATCGGGAACGATTCCCGCTTCATCCAGAAACTCATAGAGCGCGACGGCGGCAAATGTCTTGATCCCGCCTGATCCCGTCACGACCGCAATTGTTGGCTGTTTAGCTTTCGGCGGATTTGTCGCCATCATCTGAATTCATCTTCAGGTTCAGTTATTCGGATTAAAGGTGGAGATTACATCCAGTATCTCGTCTCTTTTGCCGGCCACTGCTTTCTTGCCCGCCCGCAGCACTCCGGGAAGCGCTTTCGTCTCCCATGGACCGATGTATTGATCAAAATCGACCGGCACCAGGATAATTTCGTGGTGATGTAGTTCAATCGAAAGCATGGTTTGATCCTTGATCAATCGACTGAAATAGGCTGCCAGAATATTGTAATTACATTCAAGCAGGTCTTCCGGGTGAGGTTTCGGCTCTTCGGGATGAAACAGGGCGATGATGATATCCGCCCCTCTTTTTACCGCTTCGAGAATGGGCACGGGAGCGACATATGATCCGTCAACCAGCCAGCGGCCTTCGACCTGTATCGGCGGAAATTCCGGAGCCATCGCGCTGGCGGCATAAACGGCCTCGGCCAGTGGCCCCGCTTTCAATACGACCGACTCGCCGGCCAGGCAATCAGCGGTTTGTAACAAGGTGGTGGGCTGGAGGTCTTCAAGCAGCCGATCTCCAAATAGCTGTCGATAGAGATCCTGCTGATGATGTGGTTTTTTTATTGCAGACCCGATGCCCGGCCGGCCGAGTTTCGGATGAGCAAACCCGAGCAGTGTCCTGTAATCGATTCTGGAATAGAGCTTGCCGCCGATCATCCTGTCGATCTGCTCGCGCATCTGCCGGGGGGAATATCCCGCGCCGCGCATTGCGGCCATCAGAGCCCCGCCGCTCGATCCGATCAGCATATCCGCCTTGATGCCGGCCTCATCCATAAATTCAAAAAGAGGAATGGCTGCTGCGGCTCTGACGCCGATCGATCCGACGACGACAGCGATTTTTGGCGGCGGATCGGATTCTACGTTCCTCTTTTGTATATCAGTTCGAGTGTTCATAACATTTAACTCGCCGGCGCGGTTGTCGGAGCGATCAGCACCTGACTGCCTCGAATCTTCGCTTCAAGACCGGCTTTCATCCGGTCGATAAGTTCCTGTACTTCCTCCATCCGTCGGTCACCGTCGAACTCCATGAAGATTTCGATATACACGTTACTGCCCGACCGGCGTGATCGAATGCCATGCAGCGCCACGTATTCGTGATAATAAACTGCCAGTTCCGCGAGGATGACCAGTTGCAGCGACTCATCCAGCGTTCGATCGAGCAGGTCATAGATCGAATCAGTGATCACACGATAGGCCGAAAGCAGCAGAAAAGCCGAGATGAGGATGGCGCCGGCCGGGTCGACATAGGCGGCCCATCGCTGCTCGCGGAAACCCGCGCTGACGACCAGTGATGCCACCACTGAGATGTTTGCCGCGAACTTGGATCGAAAGAGCCGCCACTGCGATTCCAGAATCGGAGACGCCTCGACACCGGATAACCGCAGATTCTTACGCCACATCCACAGATTGACCAGCGCCGATCCACCGGTTACAAACAGCGCCAGTCCGATACTGCCGATCGGTTTCGGATGGCGAAAACGTTCGATCGCGCCATAGGTGACGATCATCCACGACAGCATCATGGCTCCGGCCACAGCCAGACTCGAAATGTTTTCGAGCTTGCCCTGGCCATAGTTGTAGTCGAAGCTCTTCCCGCGCCTGACCTTTCGCACCGCCAGCCAGGAGAGGAAGGTCGCGACGGTCTCGCTCGCCGATTTGAGCAGATCGGAGAGCAGCATGACCGAGTTGGCAAGGATGACCGCTACGACATCCGGAGCCAGCGCCACCAGCCCAAGGATGAACCCTGTCAGGATCGATCGCTCTTTCTCCCGGAAATGCTCCATGCTGGAGACTTGAGTGGAAGACAAAGTTGAGCCTTTCTCCATCTTTCGTCAGATATCAGCGGCTGCGGATGAATGTTCTGATCAATCGCCGTGGTTCCTGATCGCCTCTTCCCTCGAATCGCAAATCTGGAAGATCGAGGAGAATCCCGTCAGATTGAAGACCTGGCGGACATCGTCGTTGAGCGATGCCAGAATCAGTTTCCCCTTGGCCATCGTCAATTGCTTGGCCGCCATCAGAAAAACACGCAGACCGGCGCTGCTGATGTACTGCAATTGCGCACAGTCGACGACCATGCGGGTTTTACCAGCCTGAATCAGATTGACCATCTTTTCCTCAAAAGCCCGTGAATTGCTCGAATCCATCCGGCCGCTGAGACCCACAATGACAACATGTTGGGACTCGTCTTCAATGACTTCGATCTGCATCATCACACTCTCCATGAAAATGGGTTGGTACACTTTTCTTTAGAACCACGATATTTTTACCATCGAGCCTTCGATATTCAACGACATCGATCATTTGGCGAACGAGGTGAATTCCGAGCCCTCCAATCGGCCGTTCGACGAGCGGCGCTTTCAAATCGGGCTCTTTTATCTCGAATGGGTTGAACTCCCGTCCGTCATCCTCGATTTCAATGACAATCAGATCGTCAACGATCGAGCCCCGAATCTGGATCTCATGTTGCATTTCATCCGGATAACCGTAAGAAATGACATTGGTCAATAATTCATCGAGCGCCAGGTTGAGTTCGAACGCCGTTCGAGTGGGCAGACGATGTCGCGACACGAAATCGTCGACCAGGATGCTGAGGCGTCCGATTTCCGCCAGATCGTTGATGATCACGACATTCAGATTTTCCATCCCGGTTTCCGCCATTGATTCGGATTCTCCGGCATTCGCCCTGAATCGAGGGAATGCATGACGACGGTTTCGCGTTTCGATGAATGCGATTTTACGGGTGATATCTCGCTGCCATCATTGTCAAATCGTCGGATTGAGGTTCATTGCCGGCGAACGATGTAACTTCTTCGACGACCCTTTGAATTATCTCTTTGGGTGATGATCCGGGTGTTAACTTCAGGCATTGATGCAGGCGTTCATCGGTGTACATCTGCTTTTGCTGGTTGAACGCCTCGGTGATGCCGTCGGTGTATAGAAAAATTATGTCGCCCGGAGTCAGCTGCAGCTTTTCGGTTCGATAAGGATAGTTCTCGTCAATGCCGAGCACGATGCCATTATCGGCCGGCAGCATCCTCGCCTCACCCTGAACCGGGATCAGGTAAGGCAGGTTGTGCCCGGCATTGCTGAACTCGAATTCGCCGGTCATGATGTTGAGAATTGCATAATAGAGAGTCACGAACATATACGATGTATTTTCGAGCGAAATCAGGCGGTTGACCTGTCGCAGGCATTCTCCTGCCGGCAGGCCCGTCAGCGCCACCGACTTGAGCATCGTGCGCGTGACGGCCATGAAGATGGCTGCCGGGACGCCTTTGCCCGAGACATCGCCGATGACCAGTCCAAGCCGCTCTTTATCGAGCAGGAAAAAGTCGTAGAAGTCCCCGCCCACCTCGCGCGCCGGAATCATTTCGGCGTAGAGCTCGAATCCCTCGACACCAGGAAAGGGAGGGAAGTCGCACGGCAGAATGGACCTTTGAATGTTTGTCGCAACGTTCAGTTCGTTCTGTATCTCGATGAGCTGTTTGTGCTCTCGCGCTGATTCCCTGAGAACCTCGATGCGCTGCCTGGTCTTGCTGATAGTTACTTCGAGATCGGTCAGATCGATCGGCTTGGTCAGAAAGTCATAAGCTCCGCGGTTCATGGCTGCCCGGATGTTTTCCATATCGCCGTATGCGGAGACGACGATCGTTTTCAGCATCGCGTTCAGATCACTGATCTTTCCAAGCAGAGTCAGTCCGTCCATGACAGGCATGTTGATATCGGTCAGGACCATTTCAATATCCCTGTCGGCTTTGAGCGCTTCCAGAGCCTCGACCCCGTTGTGCGCGAAAGCGAATTCCAGTTCTTTCTCCCTGATTTGCCGGCGGAATTTCTGACGAATGAGCAGTTCCAGATCCGGCTCGTCGTCAACCACCAGTATTTTGAAAGGCATCTACTTCTCCGTTATCGATTTTCAATTCAAGGGCAGTGTGATCAGAAATTCCGTGTACTGTCCTTCTTCGGATTCGACGTGGATATCTCCACTGTGTTCCTTGACGATGATTTCGTGTCCGATCGAAAGGCCGAGGCCGGTCCCTTCGCCGGGAGGTTTTGTCGTAAAGAACGGGTTGAAGACCTTTTCGAGGACCGCTTTCGGAATTCCCGGGCCGTTGTCGAGAATCGAGATTCCGACGCGATCTTCTTTTCTGTGGGTCTGCACGGTCAGTCGCGGATCATAGCCGTCGCCCAGAGCCCTCTTCTTCTCCCTCACCGCGTAACAGGCATTATTGAAGATGTTCAGGAGCACCCGGCCAAGATCCTGAGGGACGACATTAACCTGACCAATCGCCTGATCATATCTGGTGACGATATCAAGATTGAACGACGTGTCCTGAGCCCGCATGCCGTGATAGGCCAGATTGAGATATTCAGATAGCAGGGCGTTGAGATCAGTTTTTTGCCATTCGCCTGTCTGGCCGCGCGAAAGCAGCAGCATGCTCCGAACTATGCTGTCAGCGCGCTTTCCATGTTCGTTTATCTTCTGTGAGTTCTGACTCAGGTCGTCAAGAATATCCTGAAGATATGACGCCCGTTCCGTATCCATTTGAGCCATCAGGTCCGAGAGTTCACCCTTGAGCTCGGTGGTCAGCTCGCTTGTCAGTTGTGCGAAGTTGGTGACGAAATTGAGCGGGTTTTTGATTTCGTGCGCGATGCCCGCCGTCAAGGCTCCGAGTGAGGCGAGTTTCTCCTGCGTGATCATCTTTTCCTGCGTGCTCTTCAGCTCCTCCATCGTCTGGGCCAGTTCCCAGTTGGCGGAGCCCAGTTCCTCTAGAAGTTCAGCCTGTTTCTGCCTGTCGTCCTGCAGTTGTTCGATCATCTCGTGTTCATGATCGCGCAGACGTTTTTTTTCGAGACAGGCGTGGATCCTTGTTCGGAGCAGAACCGAGTTGAGCGGCTTGGGCAGGTAGTCCTCTGCGCCTTTTTCGATGCATCGGACAAGGCTTTTGAGCTCATCGAGCGGAGACAGAACGATCACGGGAATCTCACGCAGGTTGTCGTCTGCTTTCAACCAGTCGAGCACGACCAGCCCGTTCATGCCTTTCATCATAAGGTCCAGAAGAACCAGATCAAATTTCCGGTCTTGCATGATCTGCAAGGCCTCGATGCCGCCCGATGCTGACGCAACAGTGTGGCCTTCGCGCTCGAGCTGCTTTACCAGCAGGTCTCGATTGATCTCGTCTTCGTCGACGACCAGAATCGATCCACGCTCTGCAACCTGACGCTTCTTGATATCCGTCATCGTCAGTCCGCCGATGATTGTGCTGAATTCCGGTTTTCGACCCGATTTTGCGATTTCGATTTTTGACACTCCAGCGATCTCATTCAGAGATGCCTGCAGTCTCTCGGCAACCAGGTGCACCTTTTTCAGATCAGGGCCGAAATGCTCCCGGCCGGAACTCCTTGCCAGTTCCAGCAGAGAGGCCGATACGGCGATCACTTCTTCAATCGGCGATCGCATCTCGCCGCTCATGGTTTTGCAGAGGTCTTCGATGTCGAAATCGAGGCGGATCGTGCCCATTCGTGATGATCCAAGATGGCTGTTGATGATCGTGAGCAACTGCTTGCCTGCAACTCGAATTCGCTCGAGCCCACCGAGCATCTCCTGCTGCCCAGTCAGTCGCGCATCATCCCTCAGCATTTCGCTGTAGCCAAGTATGGCGTTGAGCTGCGGAATCAACTCCTGCCGTAACCTCGTCAGCAACGCCCGATTGGCCGCCATCGCTTCCAGCATCGAATTGTCTGATTTTGAATCGTCAGCCATAACTCAGGGTGAAAATGGGGCTTTCCCACGCCTTCGGTCAATCCAACGCTAAAACCGTTCCTGCATGATGAGATTAGGACGTCCAACTGTAAAAGTTGTGCAAGTATAAAGAGAGTGGCTGGTTAACTCAATGGGTGGGCGAAACTATTGACCGGGAGAGATGATTCGTGTCTATTCGTGGCGAAATATTTTATCCTGCATTGACTGGCTCAATCCTGCCTGCCTGTTCGATCAGCCATGTCGATGCATCGGAGTAAATGGGAGATCCTGCCTGTCGCAGCATTTCATGTAGCTTATCGACCCAGAACCCGAGATGTTCATTAAGAAATTTATCGTAGGCACTGATGGCGATTTCGGAAGATTCGATATCCCCTTCGTACTCAGCGTAGGCGATCTTGACGGCAAGGTAGGAGAGGAAGCCGAGTTCGACAGAGATATGATCCGGGACTTCATGCTTCGCGTTTGACGGTTTGAATGCGAAAGCCTCATAAAAGCCGGCGATCCGCGCGAGTGTCGGGCCGCGTCCGGCGAGGGCATTGTCGTCGTAGGACGACTCGCAGGCTGGGATGCCCGAGGGGCCGAGCACTCGATGGAACTCCATTTCCCATGCTTCAGGATCGCAGGATGCCAGTTTGAGAGCCAGTTGCCTGCGATCGAGGGGGAGCTCGCCGGCCAGGGCACGCAACTCATCGCTGGATTCTCTTGTCGGAGACTGAAAGAGCAGCGAAAGATACCGCCATGCCGTTGCCGTTTCTAGCCAGGTGCGCGTGTCGATTCTTTGTTCAGTATTCATTGTTCATTCAGGATAAAAGGGACCCAGCCGGATCGCATCTTGCGTGAGCCCGTGTGTTGTTTGGCTCCGTCCCAGATGGCGAAAGCGATATAGCCGCGTTTGCCTGGTTCGAGCGTGCCGAGTTCGTCGCCGCCTTTCAAAGGTCGGGCAATAGTGGTCATCCATTTGCCGGATTTCCAGACGCCCCGACCAGCCGAAGGTTGAGAACCTGCCGGAGTCGTGTTGCCGAAGCCCTCGGCCATGAGCACCTGCACCGGGTTGGAGTTTGGACGGACCAGAATGGGATTGCCGGAAGCGCGCGCGGGAGCGTATCGGCGTGCGGCCTCAGTCTGCGCTTTCGCATCCTTCTTCAAGGGTTCGGCTTCAAATGGATAATGATCGGGCGCTGCATTCGGATAGAGCGTCGAGATGCGATCACCCTTTCCGGATTTCTTTCGCTCATCGTCATCCTGCCAGACCGATTTCCAGAACCAGATTCTGACGCCCTTGTTCTGTTCGCCCATGGCGGGATCGGGGACGTCCGATCCCTGACGCATCGGAAACTGTATGGCGACGGCATCGGAGCTCGACCCGCTTTTCGGGATCAGGTCCTGAGTCGGATCGTCCCATTCGAGACGAAAGACCACCCAGTCTTTATTGTGCAGTGCACGGACTTTGAGCAGGCTCACGCCCGGCTCGATCAGTTTCGGTTCGGTTACGTCCTGAACCATCATCTTGGCCGGGTGTTCCGGAGCATCGTCCCACATACCGGATGCCGGATCTTCAGTCGGCAGTGCGCCTGCAACGTATTTCGCCGGCACCTGCTGCGTGTCGATGATCGGGCCACGGCAGCCGGCCATCAGAACAAGCAACAAAATCATTAATATCGTTTTCATCTCAAACCTCGGAAGAATTATCCGCGAAGCCACACGAAGGGTCACGAAGGATATCAAAGTCCTCTTTTCACCCTTTGTGCTAGTTCGTGTGCCTTTGTGGATAAAATTTTCTTTCATCGCTGGTCGATCCCCTCAGGTCGTGTTGCTCCGCATGATCTGATAGATCCTGTCCTGCGCTTTGCGCACCACGACCGGTTCATAGATCGGCACGCGGACAATCTCGCGGCGATCGTCATCCAGCGCGACGGCATAATCTCCAACGATCTTGAAATATGGGATCGTGCGCTCAGTGCAGCCGAAGAGCGCAAACAGCCCCTTGAGCGTCTTGTCTTCCTTCGCGTTGAGATATGCCTCTTTCGCCTTTGTCACGCCGGGGCCGAACATCTGGAACAGAAACTGGTCGGGGACGTGAACCGGCGGGACGTAGTAGACATTCGGCTCGAGCCCGAATTGAGGGTAAAGCGGCAGCGCCATCTTCCGCACGTGGACGAGGTAATCGATCGGATTGTCCTCTTTGACCTTGTCCGGCGTGCTGACCCATCCCTGCAGGCGGATCTTGCCGATGCAGTTGACAAAGCATTGCGGTTGGAGCCCCTGTTCGATCTTGGGGAAGCAGGCGATGCATTTTTCGCTCGTCCCGGTCGACGGATTGAAATAGACCTTGCCGTACGGACACGCCTTGACGCATTCCTGATAACCACGGCAGCGGCCCTGATCGATGACTACGATGCCGTCCTCGGGCCTTTTGTAGATCGACGAACGCGGGCAGGATTCGAGACATGCCGGATAGGTGCAGTGGTTGCAGATGCGCGCCAGGTAGAACATCCACATCTCCTGCGGCAGTGAGAGCGATCCGCCGCGGTCGACCTTGCCGAGGATCTCGTCCTCGCCGACGTTCGGGTAGTTGTAATCGATGCTCTGTCGCTCAGAGCCAAGCACGCGCAGCCCGGCGGGCGCTGCCTCGAAGACAGTCTGCCCGGTGTAAGTGTCGCCCTCCCAGGTCTGCGGGCCGAGTTTGCTGAGCACTTGCAAGTCCCACGCCAGCGGATAACTGCCGTATGGTTTTGTCTCGACGTTGTTCCAGAGCATGAACTCCTGACCGCGCCCGGTCGTCCAGGTCGTCTTGCAGGCGAGCGTGCAGGTCTGGCATTCGATGCATTTGTTGGTATCGAAGACCGCGCCGAACTGGCGCTGCGGGCGGTTTTCGGAATACCAGTAACTCATCGATCGGCCTATTTGCCAGTTGTTTACGCGTGGCATGGTTGGTTCACCCTTTCTTGTTTTTGGTCTCTTCCGGTGAATTGTCCTGAGCGACCGCCTGTGAGCGTGTGACAAAGCCGCCTTTCAGGAATTTCTGCATTGCTTCGTTTTCGTAGCCGGGCCGGAGCCCCAGCTCAGCGGGTCGCCACAACCCATTGGCGTTGAGGCCGCCGGGTTCGGCCCGTGTGATTTTGACGATCGATTCGCGCGGAGATCCTGTCGGACAGTGCGAATCGGGCAGGAACCCCTGTCCCATGACGTGACCCAGGAGCTCTTTGCGGCAGAGCGAGTCGGTCATGAGCGTCGGTTTGAGCCAGCCACGCGTGGCGCTCTGGTGGCTGCCCTGGCGGAACATGGCCTGATAGTTCGTGTCGGGATTCTTGGCCAGTCCATCGGCGCGTGTCTCGGCGCCTCTCACGCTGCCGGGCGTCGCTGCGTACATGTTGAACCACATACGCGTTACTCCGCGGGCCGTGCCGGGGTAATACCTCGCGCGGCAGAGCAGTCGCGCCACCTTGTATGCCGGATCGCTCTCCTTCCAGCCGCGATATGGCCGGTCGGACGGGTCCGAATCGATCCAGACGTAATCGCCGTCCTCGATGCCCAGCTCACGCGCATCGTCCGGGTTGATGTCGACATAGCCTTCGGTCACGAATGGCATTCGTTTGTCGTGGCGATAGACGTCTCCGAACGGTCCGAAGAGCACCGCCACCATGTCTGTATCGATCGGCGTGGTATGCGACCCATGCCGGTATTTCGGAGTGTGGAAGATGAAACGGTAACCGTCTTTCGCCAGCGGATGCTCGGTCTTCGAGACGGCCGACCATGGTTTGACGACGTTTCGCACCTGGCGCGCCTCGCACGACAGATCGTTCTTTTCGATGCCGAAGGTCGGCGGCTCTTCGTTCCTGAAACAGGGGTGCTGCTCGCCGACGATGACGTTCGGTTCGTAAAAGGTCGAATCGATCGGCTCGCGATAGACCGGCAGATTCTCGCCGTACGAGATGAATTCGTTCTCATCGCGATAGAATTCGAGGCGTCCTGTCTTCGTGTACCACGGGATCGAGTCGTTGATCTGTTCGTATCCGCCGTGACGGGGATTGGTGCGGGTCATCATGAGCGCCGGAATCCCTTCCTTCGCCTTCGCTTCGAGATCGGCGATCTGGTAGCCCTTGGTCGCCGAACTCGCGTTCAGGATCCTTTGCAGGTAAACATCGGTCCGACCCTCGTTGATGAATTTGAAATAGTCGTTGAACCTGTTGTCTCCCGTCAGCTTTGCCAGCTTCGAGGCGACCAGCGCAACTGCTTCGGCGTCACCTTTGGTGTTGAAGATGCGCGGCAGAGGAGTTCGCGGGAAGATTTGCAGAAACGGATTTGTGACCGACGCCGTCATGTCCGGATGTTTCATCTCGGCCCACGAATCGATGGCGAAGACGATGTCGGCATACTCGCACGAAGTCGACCACCACCATTCGTTGACCCCGATGAACTCCATCTTCGGCAGCACGTTGTTGACGACGTTGTAGTGCCATTTGACATTGCCGAGGATCGAATTGGCATTGGCGAACCAGAGCGACTTGGTCGGCGTCGGCATATGCGTCTTGCCGGTGAACATCTTCTTGCCGACCTTGAGCGGATGGTCTTCGTGGTTGTAGTAATGCGCCGACTCCGCCCGCCAGTACTGTTTCGGACGCGCCGGCTTCGATCCGTCAAGCTCGATCTCGAACGGATTTTCCATCATGTATTGAGGCAAACCGTTGAATAACGCGATGCGGTAATTGCCGGCGTAACTGCCGATGTTGCCGCTGATCTGGCCGATGTTGGCGGTCAGCGCGGCCATCAGAAACTGCGTCCGGTCCTTGAGGTCGTTGTTGAAGAACTGATTCGGACCCATGCCGACGGCGATCAGTGTTTTGCCTGCATTGGCCGCCGTATCGCGCGCGAGCTTCTCGATCGCCGCTTTCGGCGCCCATGTCATCTCTTCTGTCGCCGCGGGCGAGAAGTTGTCCATGACATACTTTTTGATAAGATCGAAATTCGGCCGGCATTTGACACGCTTCCCGTCGGCGAGCGTTACATCGAACTCGCCTTCAAGAGCGGGGTCGAGCCCTGTCTTGTCGAAGTGGACGCCGACCATATCGCGCGTCAGAACTGCAGGGGCATTCTTCTTCCGGTCCCAGATAACGGCGTCGCCCCACTGGTCGCGCAGCGCCGAGGGGACAAACTGCCCCTGCTGGGCGCCCGGCGGAGGCGGCGTCTGGCCCTGCTCCATAACGGTCGTGAAGTTGGTCAATTTCGCCTGGGCCGGCCCGTTCTGCATATCGGAAGCATGCAGTAATTTAAGATTGTCCATTCGAACGAGCAGCGGCAGGTCTGTGAATCGTTTGACGAACTTCTCGTCATACAGTTTGTCGCGCATCAGGACGTGGCAGACTCCGAGCGCGAGCGCCGGCGTGGTGCCCGGCCGAACGATGATCACCTCGTCGGCCTTGTTTGCCGTCGCGCTGTATTCACAGGCGATGACGACGATCTTTGTTCCTTTTAGCCTGGCCTCGGTCAGCCAGTGGGCATCGGGCATCTTGGTCGTGATCCAGTTCATTCCCCAGACCAGCACCATGTTGGTGTGCTCGACCGAATGAAGGTCGAACTCGACGGTCTGCGTTCCGGTGACCATGGTGTGTCCTGGCGGCAGGTCGGTATGCCACGAATAGTTGTCCCAGCCGCGGCCGCCGAGAGCCTTGTCAGGGCCGACTTTGCGTATCTTCGAATCGAGCAGCGCAAGGACTCCTGCCATGCGATACATCGCCATGACCCGCGTCACTCCGAGCAGCGGCATGCCGCCGCGGAATTTCATGCACTGCGTTCCGGCGCCCTTCATGGCCTCGATCGATTCGGGCTCATAGTGCTGTGCTGCAAGCTTCTTCGCTCCTTCCGCCCCCGAATAGGTCGTGGCGATGTTCTGCAGCGTCCGGGCGGCGAAATCGGCGGCCTGGTCCCAGCTGATCTTCTCCCAGCCGTCCCAGCCGCGCCGGAAGTATTCTTCAGGCGGGCGGCCGTCATCGCCTCGCGGGAATCCCTTTTCGATCCAGGTCTTGAATCCCTTGCGGATCATCGGCTGGCGAACGCGTCTGTCGCCGTAAAAGCGTCGCGTCAATGCGAGACCTTTCTGGCAGCAGCGCGGGTCCCAGCGATGCGATGTCCTGTTGCCGTCCAGGTCCGTCGCCTTGCCGTAGCCCATCGTCGGGCCGATCCGTGTCACGACGCCATTTCGGACGTACGCACGCAGCAGGCAGTTGTGCGTATCGTTCGGCGCGCAGAGAAAGACGAACGAATCATCGGCCTTGAACAGGTCGCGGTACGCTTCCTCCCAGTCGCGTTTCGGATAATGGGCCAGCGGATTGGGAATCGTGTCCAGCGCCCACGAGTCTGTCGCTCCAGTGATGAATGCCGTGAATCCCATCGCTGATGCCGCTTGCAGGAAATGACGTCGTTTCATGACGATGCTCCTCTTTAAAAACTTTGATCCACAAAGGACACAAAGAAACACAAAGCTGGAAAAGGGATTTGTTCCCCCTTCGTGATCCTTTGTGTACTTAGTGGATAGATCACATTCATTTCAGGCCCTTACGAATGTACGCCGTGATATTCAATATCTCGGCCGGTGTCAGTTTGGCGTACCTCACATCGTCGCGGCCGAATGCAGGCATCGGAGTCCCCGCTCTTCCTCGAACTATCGTCGCGGCGATGTACTCGGCGGTTGCTGTTTTCTTAAAGCCCGGATTGGCCAGTGCCGGGCCGAGCTTTCCGGTTCCGTTTTCGCCGTGACAACCGGCGCAGTTCCGGTTGTAGAGGGCCTTGCCGGCGGCGGGATCACCGGTCCCGATGCGCCACGCGCTTCGCGATCCCTCGACCTGAGGCATCCCGGCCACATAATCGAGCAGCGATCTGAGCGTCTTCGCATCGTACCGGCTGTATCCCGGCATGGCTGTCGCCGGCACTCCATTGACGATCGCAAGGTAAGACGCCTCGCGATTCCTTCGGCCATCAGATGTGGCTAGCGGCGATCCCAGAGGCGACCCCTGACCCGCCGCGCCGTGACAGGTCGCGCAGTCCGCGCGATAGGCGCTTTCGCCCAGAGTCCGATCAAATACGGCGCCGGCAACTTCGGCGGCCGTGGGCGGGACAGGTGAGAGCGAGCGCAGATGCACGACCAGCGATTTGATCTCTTCCGGCGTCAGATTGCCGCTGAACGCAGGCATTCTTCTGCCAGGCCGGCCGCCTTTGAGCGTCTCTTCGATAAATGCGTCCGATGCCAGATCCAGAAAATCGGGCGACCCGATGGCCGGGAAGCGAATATCCATCGAACCGTAGTTTCGACCTTTCCCATCCGGCGCGTGGCAGGCGCTGCAAAACGCTCCGAAGAGCTGGCTTCCGGTCAGCGCGACAGGTTTTTCGCCCAGCACCTCGCGGCGCAGCCTGTCTTTAGGGATCATTTTGGCCGGCAGTTCGCGGCCGCGCAGGAAGAGAATCCATGAAGTCAGCAGATCGGCCTCTTCGGGATTTTCGATCTGTCCGGGCATGAGGCTTCCCGGGACTACGCCGGCAGGGTCCATGAGATGACGGCGCATGTAATTAATGAACGTGCGTTCACCAGGGATGTTGGCGAAGCTCAGATCTCCGACCGGTTTCCGTCCGACGGCATCCAGCACGACCCCTTCGTCTCCGCCGCGTCCGTGAACCTTGTGGCAGCCAAGACAACCGCGCTCCATTGCCAGAGCCTGGGCTTCGACGATGCGGGGGGCTCCGACGCGCGACTTGAGGTACGTTTCGATCGAGGCCAGGTCGTCAGCCGGGATTTCGCTGAAGCTGTTCTTCCATACTCCCGTCGTGTCGCTTTGAGTCTTTGCCAGATGTGCGGCGTACCAGTCGACCTGATATTCTTTCAGCCCCGCATACGACAGATTCGGCGCGGTCCCGCGGCCCTGATTGTCGATCTGGTGGCAACCGATGCAGTCGAGGCTGCCGAGCAGAAACTTGCCGCGATCGAGATCCTTGCGCGCCATGAAAGGCACGGTGTTATGGCACGTTCCACAGCCGGCCTGGAGGTGTTTTCCTGTCAGCATCTGTTCGTCCCAGAACGAAACGTGCCCGTGTGCGGCCTCTTTCGTGGTCGCGCGGCCCTGCCCGCTGTGGCAGACCGTGCAGCCCATCTCTTTCGGGTCATGCGGAATCGGCGGATGCGCCTTGAAGAGCGGGTCACCATCCAACGCCGGCGCCGCGCCCATTCCAAGATGGCAGGTCACGCATCGGTCCGTGACTTCGAGCTCCGGTTTCCAGATCTGTTTGACGCCGATCGGAATCGTCGCCACGCCCTGCTTAGCGGCCAGTGAGTTGTAGCGATTCTGGACCGATCTCCATTCGGCGAAGAACGGGCGCAGGGGCGCCGTCGCCAGCGTGATGACAAAGATCACGCTCAGGAGCGCCAGAATTTTGACAAGTCGCCCGGGATGAAAAGCTTTTTGATCACTAGTAGCGGCGTTCATATTAATAAACCCCGTCGATCCAGGGGATCGTGTATTGCCAGCCCGGCCCTCTGAAGAAGGTGCCGATCACGGTCAGCGCTGTGCTCGCCAGCAGAAACCAGAGAAATACCCAGAATGCCAGGCTGCGGTCTCCCAGCCATCCCCTCCAGCCCGTTCGCGTCGGACTGACAGCCGGGACCATCATCAGGCCAGCGATCACCCAGAGCGGAATCAGGATCGGCCAGACCGGGTGTGCGCTCGAAAAGAGGAAGATCACCGAGAGCGCAAGTATCGACGCCCAGAAATAGACGAGCTTTCGCTTGATGTTCTCCTGCCAGAAAGCTTCGCGTTTGAGATTGATGTTGAAATAGGGAATGACGATCAGAGCGACGACGACCAGCCCGGGCAGAATGACGCCCGAAACCAGCGGCGGATAATAATGAAGCAGTTCCTGCAGACCCAGAAAATACCATGGGGCCTTGGCCGGGTTTGGAGTCTTCTGTGCGTTGGCAATCTCTTCGAGCGGTGCATCGAAAAAGATGGCCAGCAGCGAGAGCGCGAGCGAAAGCGCGACCAGCGCGATCGCTTCGCGCAGCATAAGGTGCGGCCACGTCATGACCTGCGCTTCGTCAGCTGCGTCAACGGCCGGCCGGCGCTCTCCCTGAACGACCACCAGCCGGACAGGCGATTTCCGCGCGTCATCATCCGCTTCGAGCAGGTATTTCGGAGTCTCCATCGTCATGGCCTCTCCTCCGTTTCAGGCTTCTCCTCATCCCCGAGGTAGATTCCGCCATCCTTCCGCACCCGCCAGATATGAACGCAAAGCATCAAAATCAGAGCCAGCGGCAGCAGGACGCAGTGCAGAACGTAAAAACGCAGCAGGGCGTTCTCATTGACCTTTGTTCCTCCGAGCAGCAGGAATTTGATCTGCTCGCCCATCAGCGGAACCGCATCGGCCATATTCGTCCCGACCGTGACGCCCCAGAATGCGAGCTGGTCCCAGGGCAGCAGGTAGCCGGTATAGCTGAGCAGGATCGTCAGCAACAGCAGCACCACTCCGATCACCCAGTTGAACTCGCGTGGCGGCCGGTAGGCTCCGGCAAAAAAGACCCTCACCATGTGCAGCAACACCAGCGCGACCATGGCATGCGCTCCCCAACGGTGCAGATTCCGCAAAAACGGGCCCATGTAAACGACATATTGCAGGTCTTTCATATCGTCGTAGGCGCGCGGAACAGACGGATGGTAATAGAACATCAGAAATACGCCGGTCACGATCAGGATGAAGAGCGTCGCCGCCGACAATCCGCCCAGGTAGAAAGTCCGAGTGAATCTGATCGCACTGACGTTGACCTTGACCGGATGGATGTGCAGAAAGAAGTTGCTGAAGATCGCCAGCGAACGGTTCCGGTTCGTATCTGAGAGTCCTCGCCGTACGATCGAGCGAAAGACGCGGTTCTGCGTCAGTGCGTCGATCAGCGATTGCGGGTTTGTTAGTATCCGGAGCATGGCTTACACCTTCAGAATTACATCTTGTTCGACGACCTTGGCGGAATCCACCACCAGCAGCCCTGCTTCGATCGTCAATTGCAGTCGCGGCAGCGGCTTTGGAGCCGGGCCGTCGGTCACCTCGCCGGAAGTTGAAAAACGGCTTCCGTGGCATGGACAGAAGATGCGGTTGTTCTCTTTCTCGAATCGTGTCAGACAGCCGAGATGCGTGCAGACGGCCGTCATGGCAAAGAACCCGTCGGCGGCGTGAAAGACATATACCCTCTGTTCGGGCAGCGCCAGCAGCGTTCCGACAGGGACCTCTTCGGGCTTGCCGATGCGAAACCGCGTCTCCTCCTCGAAGAGCACCTCGGGCCAGAGGAACCTGACCGCGGTGACGGCTGTTCCGAGCGATGCGACCCCGATCGCTCCGCCGCCGAGCAGGCTCAGGAATTCGCGCCGGCTGTGCTCGGCGTCTTCGAGCGGTATTTTCAGATCATCAATCAATGGCATAGCGGTTTCTCCAACTCCGGCCTCACAACACGCGATCGGCCAGACTCATCAAATCCATTTCGTCAGCCCTGTAAAATGCCTGCATAGTAATCACGCCGGAGGGGCAGCGGCGGGCGCACAATCCGCAGCGGATGCAGGTCGTTTCGTCCTTGATCAGCGCCGCTCCGTTCGGGCTGCCGAACATGAGCGCCGGCTCGCCGTTCGGCAGCAGCGCCAGCGCCTCCTCTGTCGTCGCGCCGACCCGGCGCAGCGAGACCAGGTCGATGCACTCTTCCGGGCAGACATCGACGCATCCGCCGCATTGAATGCATTCGCTGCCCTGGACCCTCGATGAATCGAAGATCGTGTTGACCCAGCAATGCAGGCAGCGTTTACCCTCAGCCCTTGCTTCATCCTCGCTCAGGCAAAGCTCGACCTCCTCGCGCTCCTGCCTCCGTTCGATCGGCAGGACCGGAACGCGGCGACGCGGTATCGTTTCGTAATCTCCTCGCGCGAATGGGTGGTCGTACCCGATGCTCGGAAAGACGTGGATGGCGTATTCGTGAGGTTCGTCTGTTCGCCCTGTCAGAAAGGTGTCGATCGATTTCGCTGCCCGCCGGCCGTCGGCGACCGCTGAGATGATGATCCGCGGGCCGAATGCCACGTCTCCGCCGGCGTAAACTCCGGCGGCAGTGGTCGCCAGCGTCTGCGGATCGACCACCACAGTCTGCTGCGGTGTCGTCTGCAGTCCGTGATCTTCGCCGAGAAACGAAAGGTCCGCGATCTGGCCGATCGCCAGAATGACCGTGTCGCAGGGGATGCTTTTTTCCGATCCGTCGATGAACTGCGGCGAGAAGCGCCCCTGCTCGTCGAAGACGCGCGAGACATCCAGCGTCTCCAGTCCCGTCACCCGCCCGTTGCCCAGTATCGCCTTCGGCCCGCGCCGGTGGATCAGATCGATCCCTTCGTGCGATCCTTCTTCGATCTCTTCGGGATCGGCGGGCATCTCATCACGCGACTCCAGAGAGATGAGCGTTACTTTTCTGTTCAAGAGCCGCGATGCCGCGATCGCCGCATCGATGGCCAGATTGTGATGCTCTTCGTCGGGTTGCGAAGTGCCCCCGAAACGCCTTGCCGTGCGGGCGACGTCGAATGCGACGTTGCCTCCGCCGACGACCACCACATCCCGGCCAATCTCCAATGGGACGCCAAGATTCAGGTTGACCAGAAAATCGAGAGCCGTGACGACACCCGTTTTGTCCGCGCCGGGCATCTTGAGCATCTTCCCCTTGCGGCAGCCCGTCGCCAGGAAGACCGCGTCATGATCGCGGCGCAGCTCGGCGAAGGTGATCTCGCGCCCGATCTCGACTCCCATGCGGAACTCGACTCCGAGAAATTTTATGAAATCTATCTCACGATCGATCAGTTCCCGCGGCAGCCTGTACTCGGGGATCGCCATTCGCATCATCCCGCCCGTCACCGGAGCCGCATCGAAGATCGTCACTTTATGGCCCATGAGCGCCAGGTCATGCGCGCAGGCCAGCCCCGCCGGTCCCGATCCGATGACAGCGACCTTTCCGGGATTGCCGGCTTTCGGTCTCGGCTTTTCTATGATTTCGTGGATCTCTTCGAAAGAGGCGGGACTTTCAACGCCGAAGCGTTCGTTGATGAATCGCTTCATGGCGCGAATGGCGATCGGCTGATCAAGTTGCCCGCGACGGCAGGCCGCTTCACATGGATGAGCGCAGACCCGGCCGCAGATCGATGCCAGCGGATTCGGCGCACGCGCCAGCAGATAGGCCTCGCGATATTTCCCCTGCGCAATCAGGCTGACGTACCCGCCTGCGTTCGTATTGACAGGACATGCCGCCCGGCAGGGAAAGTTGCTCTCGAGATACCGCAGATTGAGCCGATCCCGACCGTCCCACCAGCTTCCGCCTTCTTTTGTTCCGGTGCCAGCCATTGAGCATTCCTCAAACCGTTCATTCCGTCTTCTACACCTGTAAAAAGCTCCGATCGTTACTCAGAGTGGAAAAGTCTGATCCAGCAGTATTTCCATAATGAAGGAGAGTATGGCGAAGGGCTGTGACTTATGTCATAGGGAAAGAAATTTTTTGCCTCAGACATGCTTCGACGGCGTCGGATGTAACTGAGTTGCAATAACGGTCGTGGGCGATTATCGTTTGCAAATCGGTCGAGTGGTTCCAGCAATTCGCAGGCGAAATTCTGACATCCGGTGGAGATAGCTCTGCTTCACCCGAAAAGGCCGCCCGGCAATTTTTCAATGAAATTACCGTGGATGTGCAGGCTTAGATTACACAATATGAGATACATCAGCCTGATACTTTCAATTGCTCTGTTGACGTCTGTCATGGGAATGCAGTCCGTGCGACAGACAAAGCGTCCTCCGAATATTCTTTTTATTGCAGTCGACGATCTGAATAATGATCTTGGCGCTTTCGGTCACCCTCTTGTCAAGTCTCCCAACATAGACCGACTGGCACGGCAGGGCAGAGTTTTTGACCGGGCTTACACACAATATCCCTTGTGCAGTCCGAGCCGAACCTCGCTCTTGACGGGCATGCGACCTGATACGACCAGGGTTTTCGACCTGACGACGCATTTTCGCCGGACCGTGCCGGATGTCGTTACCCTGCCGCAGTTGTTTCGACAGAATGGCTATTTCTCCGCGCGCGTCGGTAAGATCTATCACTACGGTGTGCCGGGTGGAATAGGCACGAGCGGTCTCGACGATCCGATATCCTGGGACAGGTTCATCAACCCGCGCGGGCGTGACAAGGACGATGAACACCTGCTTCGCAACCTCACTCCGCAACGTCAACTGGGAAGCGCGCTCGCTCTTCTGGCAGCGGATGGCGCTGACGAAGAGCAGACGGACGGCAAAGTCGCATCCGAGGCCATCCGCCTGCTCGAAGAGAATCGCGACAAGCCGTTCTTCATCGCAGCAGGCTTTTACCGGCCGCATTGCCCTTACATTGCACCGAAGAAATACTTTGATCTCTATTCGATCGACAGGATCACTTTGCCCCAGGAGCCGCCCGATCATCTGAAGAATGTGCCTGATGCTGCGTTGTTTACGAAACCGCCGTTCTGGGGACTGAACGAACAACAGCGCCGCGAAGTCATCCAGGCCTACTATGCTTCGATCAGTTTTATGGATGCTCAGGTTGGTCGCCTGCTCAATGCACTGGATCGATTGAAGCTTGCCGATAACACAATCATCGTCTTCTGGAGCGACCATGGCTATTTGTTGACAGAGCATGGACAGTGGATGAAGCAGAGCATGTTCGAAGAATCTGCCCGCACGCCGCTCATCATCGCCGCACCCGGTATGAAAGCGAAAGGGCGCGCCACCGGCCGTATCGTTGAACTGCTGGACATCTATCCGACGCTCGCCGATCTTTGCGGACTGCCCGGGCCGTCCCATCTGCAAGGTCGAACTTTGCGACCGCTGCTCGATAATCCGCGGGCGAAATGGGATAGGGCAGCATACTCACAGGTCGATCGCGGTCCCGCAGACCAGCGTTTCTCGGGGCGCAGCGTGAGGACTGAAAAATGGCGCTATACCGAATGGGACGAAGGTCGCAAGGGCCTTGAACTATACGATCACGTCAATGATCCTCACGAATACCGCAATCTGGCCCTTGAACCGGCATATGCCAGAACGCGGGAAGAGATGAAAAGATTGCTGCATAACCCGCCGCCTGCCCGTTAACAAAAAGAGTGAGCCGGCAGGCGCCCTGGCTCATAAAAATGAGTTTCCATTAACTGAATTGCGAACAGAAACCTTTATTGCGAACCGATCGAACTTGCCGTATGATGTGTGACAGCCCCTCGCCCCTCACCGAGAATCTTCAAAAGGGTGAGAAATAGATAGGATGTCACTTCTTTCACAACCTGATAGCAAAGCGTTTCCTTCCCCCAGGACTGCAGTTCACAAAATCGATCTTCCGCATCTGTTGCCGCTGACGGAGCATGCGATACGTGTCATCACAGTACTGCTGGTGATCATCGACGCGCTGCTGGCGCCGGCGCTCTTTCTGCTGGCTTTCTGGATTCGGCACCCGGAAAAGTCGATCTTTATTCTCAATCCGATTCAGATTGGCGCGCTGCAGTTTTCATTTCCCAATGAATTTCATCCGGAATTCGCGCCCTATCTGGGGATTCTACTCTTCATCCCGCTGATCCAGATTTCGACCTTCGGGTATCGCGGGCTCTACCGTGTGCGTGGAGAATTTTCATTCAGCGATGATTTCATCAACATCTTCAAGGCGATCTCGATTGGTGCACTCTTCGTCATATTCTTCGCTTTCTTTTACCGTGGCGGTTACGCCTACCAGGCTTTCTCATATTCGCGACTGGCATTCATCTTCTATTACCTGCTCGGGCTAACGGTCTTCATCGGGTACCGCGCAGCATTACGCAGTTTGCAGACCTTCTACCGCCGCCGTCACATCAACGTCATCCCGATCCTCATCCTCGGATCGAACGGCGTGGCCGAGATGTGCCTCAACGAGATTGCGCACGATCCCAAACTCGGTCGCCGCGTCGTCGGATTCGTCACCGCCGACGGAGATCCTCCGAAGAGCGAGGCCCTGCACGCCTGGCCGACGCTCGGCCGCTACGACGAGATGCATCGCTTCATCCGCCTCTACGGTATCCGCGAGGTGCTCATCACCGATCCGAACCTGAGCCCGGAGCTCTTCTTCAACACGATGGTCAAGTGCGGGCGGGGAAGCCGCGTAGTCTTCCGCGTCGTACCCAACCTCTTCAACTGCATTCCGCGAAAAACCTACGTCGAGCAGATGGGCTCGGTGCCGATGGTCCGCCTCTTCGAGGAGCCGCTCTCGGGCTTCGCGCGCGTGCTCAAGCGGAGCGTCGACCTGATCGTCAGCTTCCTGATCCTGCTCGTCACGGCCCCGCTCTGGCTGCTCATCGCGATAGCCATCAAACTCGAATCGCGCGGCCCGGTCTTCTACCGCCAGGAACGCGTCGGCATGGACGGCCACATCTTCCTGCTCTTCAAGTTCCGCTCGATGCGCATGGAACCCGACGTCGATCACGAACATCGCGAATACATGTCCCGCATGATCAGAAAGCAGGGCGAGATCAACCTCGGGACCGAGAACCAGCCGAGCTACAAGTTCATCAACGGACGCCGGCTGACTCGCATAGGCCGTCTGCTTCGCCGCCTGAGCCTCGACGAACTGCCGCAGATCTTCAATGTCTTCAAGGGAGAGATGTCGCTGGTCGGCCCCCGACCGCCGATCTCGTACGAAGTCGAATGCTACGAGACATGGCACCGCAAACGGCTCGACGTCAAACCTGGATTGACGGGGTTGTGGCAGGTCAGCGGCCGCTATCGGATCTCATTCGATCAGATGGTCAAGCTGGACATTTATTACATCGAAAACTGGTCGCTCTGGCTCGATCTGAAGATTATTTTGAAGACTCTGCCCGCCCTCTTCATGCGCGAACAGATTGAAGAATGAACGCGACCAGCCTGTCCAGATATTCGTCATCCGGACCTCTGACAAGGAAGTGGTCTCCGCCGGGGATGATGATCAATTCTTTCGGTTCCTTCGCCAACTCAAACAGTTTTCTTCCCTGATCGACGGGGATCACCTGGTCATCGGTCCCGTGAGAGACCAGCACCGGGCATTTGACGTTTGCGATCTTACCGACAGAATCAAATTTATTCTTCGCCAGCCCTGTCATCAAGCGGGGCATCCAAGGAAACGCTACTTTGCCCATATCGCCGGCAGAGCTGAGACCCGATTCGACGATCAGGGCCCCACACCCGTGCCGTGAAGCCACATCTATCGCTGCTGTCGTTCCAAGCGACTGGCCGTAAAGGACGATCGAACCATGGTTCGCCTTCCTGACCGTTATCAGATAATCGTACGCCTTCTCGACATCCTGATAGAGCTGCCGCTCGTCTCCGGTGCTGCCGTCGCTGCGCCCATAGCCGCGGTAGTCGATCAGCAGGACGTCGAATCCGCGTTGTGACAGGGCTTCTCCGAACCAGCCGAGGTACGAGATGTTCCCGCCGTTTCCGTGGCAATAGAGGATGGTCGCCGAGGCGGGCTGTTTTTCAGATTTGAAGTACCAGCCATGGATGCGCTGGTTATCTGAGACCGGGATCCAGATGTCTTCGGCATTCCGCGGCAGAGTCCATCGCGGCCCGGGGACGTATTGATCAGGATGGTAGACGATCATGTGCTCGATCCAGCGGAAGCCGAAGAAGAGCAATACCAGGAGGATCGGAAAATAAATAGCGATACGCACAATTCGAGGAAGTTGGAAGAAGTTTCCAGTTTCCAGTTTCCAGTGTTCTGGACGGCGCATGTTTACTCCGTGAACAGGATTGCGGTTGAAAGCGAGCCGTGGAAAAGCGACTGGAAACTGGAAACTTCTTCCCACTGGAAACTACTATTTCATCCATTTATCGAACCACTCGAAGACCGTCCTGTGCCAAAGCTCGCTGTTCTGCGGTTTGAGCACCCAGTGGCCTTCGTCGGGGAAGTAGAGCAGCTTCGACGGGACACCCTTGCGCTGGAAAGTGGTGAACAACTGAAGCCCCTCGCCGATCGGGACGCGGTAATCGAGCTCTCCGTGGATGACCAGCGTCGGAGTCTTGAAGTTCTTCGCATAGAGGTGCGGAGACCACTTCGTGTAAAGCTGCGGGTTGTCCCATGGGTTTCCCTTGAACTCCCATTCGGCGAACCAGAGTTCTTCGGTCACGCCGTACATGCTGGTCAGATTGTAGACGCCGGCGTGCGACATGAGCGCCTTGAAGCGGTCGGTGTGACCCAGGATCCAGTTGACCATGTAACCGCCGTAGGAGCCTCCGGCCGCGCCCAGCCTCGCGGGATCGACATAGCCCTGGGCGATCATGTGATCGACGCCCTTCATCAAATCATCATAAACCGCGCCGCCCCAGTCTCCGCTGATCTGTTCGGTGAATGCCTGGCCGTATCCGGTCGAGCCGTGCGGGTTGATGGCGACGATGACGTAGCCCTGCGCCGCCCAGATCTGCGGGTTCCAGCGATAGCTCCAGGCATCGAGCCACGCGCCCTGCGGCCCGCCGTGAATATAGAGGATCATCGGATATTTTTTGCTCTTGTCGAATTGCGGCGGCTTGACGATGAAGCCGTGGATCTTCGCCTTGAGCGCGCCGGTGTATTCGAAGTCCTCGGCCGGGTTCATGTCCAGTTGAGAGAGCAGTGCTTCATTCGTCCGCGTCAGCTGGCGCGCGTTGCGGCCCGTGCTTTCGGCGGCGAAGACCTCCGTGGGCATGGTCATGCTGACGCGCGCGAAGCCGATCGTTTTGCCGTCGGCGGAGATGGTCAGGCTCGAGTTGGTCGATTTGCCGATCAGCTGGCCGAACTTGTCGCCGTTGAGCGGAGCGAACCAGATCGGATCTCGCCCGCGATCCTCGCCGATGAAGAGGATGTTTTGAGGTCCGGCGCCCAGATGAATTCGCCGACGCTGCGATCGAAACCCTTCGACATCTCGCGCGAAGTTCCTGCCTGGCGGTCGTAGAGCATGAGCCGGAACCGATCTGACTCATATCCGTTGCGTGCCTGCGAACGATATGCGATATAGCGGCCGTCCGGCGAATAACGAGGAGTCGTGTCGGAACCCATGTTACCGCTGGTGATCCGCTTAGCTTCGCCCCCGCCGACAGGGACGATAAAGAGGTCGTTGTTAGTGCTGATCGCCTCGACCTTCTCGGTGTTTCGGGCAAAGCAGATCTCTGTCGAATCGGGCGAAAAATCGAAAGCCGTCGGATCGCCCAGCGAAAAGGGCGGGACGTCGTAATCTCCGGGCGTCAGGTCGCGGGCATCTCCGCCGGAACTCGGGACGACGAAGAGGTGCGAACGCTTGCCGAGCTTGAACGAAACCCAGTGGCGGAAGAGCAGCCGGTCGGCGATCACTGCTTTGACCTTGCTCTTCTCGGCGGCTTCGGACTTCTCAGCCACGCACTTCAGATTGCCGCACTCAGGATAAACATCGGTCACGAAAGCGAAGAGCTTGCCGTCCGGCGACCAGATGAACTCGGAGACGCCCTCCGGAACGCTCGTCACCTTGCGCGGATTGGACCCGTCGGCATCGGCGACGAAGATCTGCGGCGCGCCGTCACGGGTCGAGAGAAAGGCGATCCGCCGGCCGTCACGAGACCAGCGCGGAGTGTCGTCGTTCTTAGCCGAAGTGATGAACTCGCGAGCAGAACCGCCCGAGGTTGGAACGATCCAGATGCTGCGCTTGCCGCGATTTTCGGCCTTATCGACAACATTGACGACGTAGGCGATTCGGGAGCCGTCTGGCGAGATCTGCGGATCGCCGACCCGCTTCATCGCGACCAGATCGTCGAACGTGATCGGTCGTTTGGCCTGTCCGGATGCACCGATCGCCAGACCGATCAGCATTATAGGTAGTAAAAAACGTCGCAGTATTATTTTCATAAAGCCTTCTATGGTTATTAAATGGTTAATCGCAGAGGCCGCAGAGGTCGCAGAGATGGCAGAGGAACTATTTGGATATTATTGTCCAATGGAAGGGACTCGTGCACTGGTCCCCAATTAATCTTTGCCGCCTCTGCGATCTTTGCGATTCAATCCCTTTGCGGCCTTTGCGATTAATTCTTAATTCGACGATCCGGCGGCTTTGACCGAGCCATTCGTCCCGCGCCGGTGCTCATCGAACCAGTCGAAGATATCTTTCAGTCCGGGGACGACGATGTTCGAGTGGTCGCCGCCGGGGATTTCGTTGTATTTGACCTTGATTCCCAGCTCCTGCGCTGCCTTGACCATTTTGCGCGATTCATCGACGGGAACGGTCGGATCCTTGTCTCCGTGAATGACCAGTTGCGGGATGTGGACTGCGCCTCGCAATTTGGCCACGACGAAGGGATTGCCTCCACCGGCGATCGGAGCGATCGCAGCAAAAATGTCGGGATGATTGACCGATATCGACCACGTGCCGTATCCGCCCATCGAATGACCTGTCAGGTAGACGCGACTGTCGTCGATCGAAAACTCGCGCTTCATCTCGGCGATCACGTCCAGCACATCGCGCTCGGCAGAGCCCATATACATCGACGTCGGGCCGCGGCCTTTCGGGCAGACAACCAGATAACCGCGCTGTTCGGCATATTTTTTGATCTCGCCGTTGTTGTATGCGGCGAAGAATGAGTTCTCGTCCCCGCCCATGCCGTGAAGCGCGACGACCAGCGGCCAGCTCTTCTTTGCATCGTAGTTGGACGGAATGAACATCCGGTAGGGTTGTAATGAGTTGTCGACCTCGGAGTGGTAAGCCCAATGCATGTCTCCGCGGGCGGTACGGAGCGGGTTTTCGCCCTTTGCGATCAGCGCGAGTCGTTCTGATGCTCTGGAGAGTGCGCCCCGCAGGTCTGTCCGCTCGGCCGGCAGCTCACCCTTATTCATCAGATCGATCATCGAGACGGGATATTCGACCGATGCCAGAGAATGCAGAAGCTCTTTCCGGCCGTTCTTCCCGATTTCCGACTTCACGTTTGCCGCTTTCTGCGTCAGTGCACGCGCCTGCGCGTTTAAACCACGCGCGATTTGAATCGCGGCAGTCTTGACCACGGGATCGCCATCGGCCGGTTTGAGCGTCACTACCAGTTCATAGGTTCCGTCCGGCAGGTCGGGCACTTTCGCCTTGAGGGAGAGTGGGCTGTCGAAAGCAGGACTGATGTCGCTCAGAGTTTTCAATTCACTGGCGCCATCACGGTTTCGCGGACGGCCGATCGTCACCGATCCACTCAGTTTGCCGTTCAGTTTTTGATCGGGGCTGAAGATCGGTGAGAGGATGAGGTCGATTTCGTCACCGGGATCGACCACGACATTGCTCGCTTTCATCTGCAGGGCGGCGCCTAATTCGCTTGCGGGCGTCCACGGCTGGTTTCGCATGAGCGCCATGCCGTGTGAGAGGTATTTGATAGCCTCGCCGTACTTCTTGTCGCTGTTCGCCGCGTTGGCTTTCGCCTGTAGTTGATTGACCAGCGCCCGCTTCTCCTCATTCATCGGAATGCGGTTGACCATCGTCCGATAGCCGACAAAGAGCCGCAGAACCTGCCCCGCATCCTGAGCGTAGATATTCCCCGAAATGAGCGTTGCGAAAAGAAAAAGCGTAGTGGTGAGAACACGGTACACCCAACGTTGCATGCTAAATCCCTCCCATTCGATCGGTTGAATTCAAGACAGTGAGATATCGTACTCCTCAATTCGGGTTGCGGGCAACAGGGAAGGATCATCCGGTCGAACCGAAGCCTCCCTCGCCACGTGCGGTATCGCTCAGATCTTCGGTCCATTTGTATTCGCAGTGTGCGGCAAGTTCGATGATCAGCTGAGCGATGCGATCGCCTGCCTGAAATGCGACAGGAGCCTGGCCGAGGTTGATCAGCAGAACGCGCAACTCGCCTCGATAATCGGCGTCGATGACTCCTGCCAGAGTATCGATGCCGTGTTTGACGGCGAGTCCCGATCGCGGGGCGACGCGACCGTAATGGCCCGGCGGTATCTCGATCGCCAGACCCGTCGAAACCAGACATCGCTGGCCGGGTTCGAGAATGAAGTCCTCGAGGCAATGCAGATCGGCCCCGGCTGAAAATTCACTCCCCTGAGCAGGAAGCTGAGCTGCAGGATTCAGTTTCTGTACCTTGATCGGAATCGTTTTTTGCATAGTTGTCGCTCTGGTGTTTAATACTGTGGAAACTAAGTTTTAAGATTTTCAACGCCAAGCACGCCAAGATGGCCAAGAAAGATTGAAACGCCAAGGACGCCAAGATAGCCAAGAGATTATAAGAAGTGATGATTCGCTGTAATATCCATTTCGCCAATAGCACAATCAAATATGCTGATCACATTATTCTCATTTAAATCCCTTGGCCGACTTGGCGTCCTTGGCGTTGAATCCTTGGCTGTCTTGGCGTCCTTGGCGTTGAAACTTTTAAAATATTTAGTTTACAGAGTATTTAATCTCCTGTGCAGCAGCCTGGGCTGTGGCCGTCTGCGCGGAGCAGGGAATGCGGATCGAGAATTCGCTGCCCGAGCCGACCTCGCTTTTGACGAAGGCTTCTCCGCCGTGGACGCGGGCCAGATGCTTGACGATCGCCAGACCCAGGCCGGTCCCGCCGGCTTCACGCGAACGCGCCTTATCGACACGATAGAATCTTTCGAAGACGCGCGGCAGATGATCATCAGGTATTCCGGGACCGGTATCGCGCACTTTGATGGTCTGCTGAAGTCCGTCCTCCGAGTTTTCTCCACGCACGGTCACGCTGCCGCCCGGATGATTGAACTTGATCGCGTTGTCGACGAGATTTATCAAAATCTGTTCGATGCGCCGGCGATCGGCCGTGATCATGAAATCCTGATCAACCTCGTTGTTCAGCCAGATGCCGTATTTCGAGGCACGTGGTGCAAGGCCGGAAAAGACCTCGTCGACGATCATCTTTAATGGTAGTTGTTCGATCGACAGGCGCACAGTACCGGATTCGATCGCTGAAAGCTCGGAGATATCGTTGACCAGCGCCCGCATCCGCTCGGCATTGCGATGGATGGTATTGAGAAATCGGAGGCTGTTTTCGCTGTCCTCAAGTCCGCCGTCGATCAGGGTTTCGACGTAGGCCGTGATCGAGGCGAGTGGCGTGCGCAGCTCGTGCGAAACGTTCGAAAGGAATTCCTGTCGTATGCGTTCGAGCATTTCGATTTTCGAAATGTCGATGAAAGCGCAGACCACGCCATCGACCTTGCCGTCGCTCATCCTCAACGGCGCGGCATGCAGATGGAGGACTCGTTTGTTGGCCGAAGGGTTGTCCGATGACCTGGTTTCGACCCGCGTCTCAATGCGTTCGCCGCTGGTCAGTACCTGCGAGAATGCCTCGTGGACGTGCGGGTCGCGAGTGATGTCAGTCAGTCGCGTGACAGGCCTGCCGCCAAGACTGAGCAGATTCCTCGCCGCATCGTTGATCAGCAGCAGATTGGAATCCTGGTCAGTGATGACCAGCCCTTCGGCAACCGAGGCGACGATCGAACGCAGCAGAACCTCGTCACGGCCTGCCTTGCTCAGTGCTTCTCGCAGCTTGATGTTGCTCTGTTCGCGCTCGGACAACAGACTGGTCTGTGTTTTGAAGACATAGCGTGCGATGAAAGCCGAAATGATGCCCACCATCACCGTCGAGATGATGTGGGACGTGATGACGCTCATGTGCGGATAGAGCAGCGTCTTGACGGTCTCATAGATTCCGAAAAACGCCACCAGTCCGGCGGTAGCGAAGATGATCTTTCTGGTTTGCGTCGCCATGGGGTTCATCCAGCTTACGGCAAGGATGGGAAGAATGCCAGGGAGTTAATTGCCGGCGATTTCCTCGGTCTCAGTGAATCCTCGAAAGCGATAGCCGATGCCGATCACGGTCTCAATGCAGTTGCCGCAGGCGCCGAGCTTTTTCCTGAGGCCGCTGATATGCACGTCCAGCGTCCGCGCTTCACCGTAATATTCAAGCCCCCAGACCTGGTCCAGCAGCTGCTCTCGCGGCACGACGCGCCCCTTGTTGCGGGAAAGAATCGAGAGCAGGGCGAACTCCTTGCGGGTCAGCTTGATGATCGCGCCCTGACACGAAACGGCAAAATCGGCATAATCGATTCGCAGGTTCCCGTCGTCATAAATCTTCGGCGATTGAGCTTCAAAACCCGAACGCCGCAGCGCCGCGCGAACTCGAGCTACCAGTTCGCGCACGCTGAAGGGTTTCGTCATGTAATCGTCGGCGCCCAGGTCAAGACCGCGGACCTTGTCTCCCTCTTCAGTGCGGGCAGTCAGCACGATGATCGGAGTCTTGCGCGTTATATCCTCTGTCCTGAACCGGCGGCAAAGCTCGAAGCCGTTCATGCCCGGCAGATTGAGATCGAGTATGATCAGATCCGGCGTGAGCGGTCCGGAATCGATCGTCCGACGGGCAGCGCCCTTGTTCAAAGCGATGTTGAGCCCTTCCTCGCCGGTCAATGCGACCTCGGCCGAAAATGTCCCTTCGCGTTCCATGTTGTAGCGAATGCTCTCGGCGATATCCGGATCGTCTTCGATGATCAGAATGTATGGTTTCATTTGCTCAATTGACTGTGTTTGATGACCAGGGCTTCTTTCATGTAGACGATCAACTCGCAGATATCCGTTACATAATCGCCGATTCTTTCGAGGTGTTTGGCGACCAGCAGCAGCCGTGCCGCCCGTCCGGCAGCCGCTGAATCACGCGACATCCGGTCGAGCAGATCGTGAAAGATCCGGTCGTAGAGCTTGTCGATCTCATCGTCCCTTTCGATGACCGAACGGGCCGTCTCGGCGTCTGCGGCCGCGAATGCATCCAGCGACAGACGCAGCATGTCGCAGGCCATCCAGCTCATCTTCGGCAGATCGAAATACGGTTTCAGTTGCGGCTCGTCATTCAAATAGATCGCCGCCCGCGCGATATTGCAGGCATGATCGGCGATCCGTTCCAGAATCGGAGTGATCTTGATCGCCGTCACGACAACTCGCAGATCATATGCCTCGGGCGACTGCATCGAGAGCAGCCTGACGCATAACTGATCGGCTTCAAGCTCAAGCGTGTCAACCCTGTCGTCGTCCCGCAGAACCTGCTCCGCCAGATCTGAATCCCGCTCGATCAATGCTCGCGTTGCCTGATCGATGGCGCGTTCGACCTCGCCGCCCATCAGAAGCACGTGGTCCCGCAACTGATTGATCGCCGATTCCGGCAAATTCTTCATCATTTCAATTGGGTACAATGCCGCCATCTCCATCTTGTTTTTATCGGTTCGGACCAGTTTTACACTGATCCCTGAATGGAATATTAAACCCCGATTTTAAAGACGGCGGGTTAAGTCGATGTTAAGTTCGTCTAAGGTGTGTGTAAGAACTCTGTCAACTAAATTTGCTGATATTTAAGTCAGGAAGAAATTAATCGCAAAGACCGCAAAGGGGCAAAGAATTAATCGCAAAGGTCGCAAAGGGGCCAATAATCCGATATTCATCTATCCAAAAACTCTGCCCTTTGCGGTCTTTTGTATTAATTTTTCCTGACTTAAATTCACAATTTTGACATTACTGACGATGCCGAATTTATCGCTGGCCCTGAGCCGCGTCGCTGTGCTTGATTGTGTGGAAGTCGATAATCCTGTCGTCTGAGCCGCGGGCTTCGACCTTGAATTCGTTCTCGTTCACATCGATGATCAGAAATGAGTTGATCGAATCCTCGCCGGCATCGAAGAGCGGGATTTCTCTTGTCGAGAGTATTGCGTTTGATCTCGCCGCTTGCGCCCTCGACGAAGTAATGCACGCCTTTTTGCGGTTTGACGCGTTCGTAGCAGTGTGAATGGCCCGAAAAGACTGCGTTAACGCCATATTTGACATAGAGCGGTTCGAGCTGGTTGCGCAGCTTGACATAAGGCCTGTGCATGCGAGCGGATGAGTAGATTGGATGATGACTGTAGGCGACCTTCCAGCGGGCGGTCGATTTGCTCAGGCTATCTTCGAGCCATGCGAGCTGCTCACGGGTCATCTCGTTCGAGTCGAGCGCGAAGTATTCGACCAGGCCGTCTCCTTTGACGAAGTTGTAATATCGCCGGCCGCCCATATTGAAATTCGGGTAGTTGGTCTGAAATTCGAGCCCCTTGATGATGTCGTGATTTCCGAGTACGGCATAAAATTTGACACCGGCATCGAGCAAGTCCTTGTAGGGCTCTTCGAAGTGAGACCCGATGTATTTTTCACGGCCGGTTTCATAGATATTGTCGCCGAGCATGAGGACGAATTCGAAAGATCGCTTGACGCGGTTTGCTGCAAGCTGGCGGGCGACGGCCATCTGAGCATCGTCTCCGGTGCCGGTGTCGCCTATCACGGCGAAGGTCAATGATCTTTCAGCCCCTGCCGTCTTGTCTGCCGTGAAAAGTATGCCGGCCGGCAGCAGCAACAAAACCATCGTAATGATTGCGATATTGCGATATTTCCTGAACGATCCTGTCATTATCCTTGTCTCCTTCCTGACTATATCGATGCCGGGGCGATCGGTAGCGAACCATGTATTCATGCATTAATGATGTCGCCCCAGTCCATCTCATACATTATTGAAAAGCTTTTGACGGCTTCGATGTCATCGGTGATCAGCCCGACTTCCCGCCGTTCATCCAGTTCGACCTTGCGCAGGCTCTGGCTGCCGAAAAAAACCTCTTTCCCGTCGCGAATGATCGCCTGCACGTGCAGCCGGATGAGCGGCATTTTCCTGACCTCGATCCCCTTGACCCTTTTGTCGATCTGCCCGATGACTTTGATCTCGATGCCGGCTTTCGCCAGATTCTCGAGATGCTTGATCATCTGGGCATCGGTCAGTTTGCCGTCATAAATCAGCAGTTGTTTCTGCGTTCCATGCAGAAAATCGGAGATCTTTTTCCTTGAATTTATGGGGCTGACGACAAAGTGCTCGAAATGAGCGTGATTTCCCATCCGCAAAGTATCGGCTTCGAAAAGGCTGACCGCTTCTTCGACCAGATGCGGCGTATCGGTGATGATGCCGAAGCTGCGACTGTGATGGATGTCAAGAAATGTGAAATTGAAGGTCAGCAGAAACAGCTGCCGGCGATCAATGATCATCATCTTGCCGTGATAGCGGACGAGATCCTCGGCCGTTCGTGTGACCGCAACGCCGCGGTCGGACAGCCTTCGTTCAAGTTTCTTGATCTCTTTCAGGTCTTCACGATTGGTGTGGGTGATCAGAGCGTGCACATTGACGCCCCTTGCCGATGCCTCGGCCAGGGCCTGCTCGATCTCCAGCCGGTCCATGCGATATATGATTATCTCAACGCTTTCTTGAGCGTTTTTGATGGCGTCGAGCAATGGCTCGATGCCATCACGAGGTTGAATGATTAGCTGCACGCTTGATCAGAACAGATAAAATTAGGACAGGATTAACAGGATTTCGATAAATCCTGTTAATCCTGTGGCACTTTCAGGAGTTCGACATTACATCGCGACGGCGGATTTCAGCAGATTGATTCGCTTGCGAATTTCAGCCGAGAATCCGTCGATCTCGTTCTGCGCAGCCCCGGAGGCCTTGAAGGCGTCCTTGATCTGATCATCCGACAGATTGCCGACGATGCCGAGGAACCATTTGACATGATCCTTCGGGATCGACCGGAGCGAGCTGCCCATCTTGCCCGAATAATGGAACTTCACCACGTTGCCGCGGGAGTCGTCGATGAATGCCTGTTTGGAGTAATCGGCCAGATCCCATTTCGAGTGAGAGGTGAAACCGCCAGTCTTTCCGAATGTGCCGCCCCAGTCGGCGACCAGATACCAGTCCCTGACCGTTTTTCCGTCCTCGTCGTACATGCCGAGGACGTTGTTGTTGGTCGATTTGGCGTCCCAGTTGCTGAGCAGGCAGTTCAAAATCGCCAGACCCGACAGTTCTTTGGTCCCGACAAAAGGATTCGATTCCCATGTCCAGTTAATCGCCCGCCGGGCGATTTCGTCGGGACGCTTTTCGAACATGCCATTGCTGAACGAACCATCAGCGCCGACGAACTTCTTGGCGCGACCCAGTCCGGTTACCCCTTCGACCTTGCCGGACGGGAAGTAATAGCTCTCTTCGACCATATATCCGACGGCCCATGCGAGGCGCGAACTGGCTACTTCAGCGTGAACTTCCTCGTCGAATTTGAGGTTCCACTTGATCCCGTTGGCGTCGATGACCTTGATTTTTGGATTTGTTCCCGAGACGTCTTCCTTGTCGAATGTGAAAGGCGCTTTCGGCATCTCCTCTTCGCTGCCGATGCCCCATAACAGATTCAGTTTCGAGACGTCTCCGCGATCTTCCCACAATGCGGGAGTTCCGGGAGCGGATGGCGCGGACGATTCCTTCTTGGCTTTCTTGCTCTTCTTCTCTTTCTTTTGCGGAGTGACAGCTCCGTTGGCGCTGACAGAACCCGGATCGAACGCCGTTACAGATAGTCCGATCAGGACCGCGATCAGCGCAATCATCAACTGATAGTTTTTCTGGCTATTCTTCATTATTTCAATCTCCTTCAGGTCTTTGGACTTTGCTTTCCGGTTCCGGGCACAAACCTTGTTGAGTAAAGTAGAAAGTATAAAGTAGAAAGTAAAAAGTATTTTCTTTCTACTTTCTACTCATTTCCCATAATCAAGTCTTAAATAACTTCCGGCATCGCCGACGATAAGGATTATATCCTTGCCGTCAACCGAGAAACTGGTGATGCCTTCGGGTTTCATCTTATCTTCAAGACTCATGATCTTGACGGGCTTGGAATCGGGTCGGCCATTCCAGAGCCAGAGTACGAATTCAGAACGGGGTGCGGTTTCAGGGGCGCCCGAAAGAATCAGGAAATCCTTCAGCCGGGCATCATATGTGATGTCACGAATGCCCTGGCCTTCGAGCGAGAGCACGATGACTCGGGGATCGTCGACTTTCAGGTTTGCGGTTGTGAAAGGGCCTCGTGGATCACGCAATTTGAGAGGGACCAGAACTGCCTGATTGCCGATCATTGGCGACCGCAGTCCAAGTAGCAGTCGTTCATGGTTGGGGTCCCACGCCAGACCTTCTATGTTCAGTCCGTCCTTGTCGCCTGGCGGAGCGCCGAGCGTCGATAGTTCGGTTACGTTGGTCAGCAGCCAGCTCCGGAAATCCACGATGATTTCGGCCTTCCCGCGCAGGGTCTGTGTTTCAGGATTGAAATCGAAGCGGACGATGGCGTTATTGGCCCTGTCTTTCGGATCAGACTGTGAAGTTACCAGATAGAAGAAGGAGTTGCCGTAAGTAATCGCTTCAGGATCGACAAAATTGACGCCCAGCGGCACAGGTTTGATCGAACCAGACTGCGCGCCTTCGCTATCCACCATCATCCACATCACCTCGGAAGTCCGATCGTCGGAAATGAAGAGGACGCTGTTCTGGCCCGGCACGTGCGCGATGCCCGACGCTTCCGGTTTTTTGCCGAAGAATCCGGTACTGAAACTCGACCAGTCCACATCAGGAGAGCGCACCGGACGTTCGGCGAGGACAGTTCCCGAAGGATTGACCGGAGCCGGCCCGGTTCCTGGCTGCTGCTGTCGAGTCGCGATCCAGAAAAGGCCTCCGAGCCCGATCAGCGAGGCCAGAACCTGGGCGACTATTCTGCTCAGATTGGCAGGGCTCCTCCAGCTGTTCTTGTCGGCTTCCTTCTTCTTCTTCTCTTTCTTCCTGGCTTCCTTGTCATCGATCGCCTGTGCCGTCATGGACGGGGAAGTTGGAACATTCGGAATCTGAGAAGCCACGACCTGACCTGCCGAGGTCCCCATCAAAGCCCTTCGACGAACCTCTTCGAGCGCTTCCGGCGATAATCGGGCGGTCTTGTTTTCAGTCGTCTCCGCCGGATTTCGGAAGGTCAGCATGACCTGGCCGAGTTGTATCTTGTCTCCGTGCTGCAATGTATGAGGCTCTTTACCGAGCTTCTGATCATTGATGAAGGTGCCATTGCTGCTGCCGAGATCGACGATGCTGTAACCGCCGTCCCGGGCCAGCACAATCGCGTGCGTATTGCTGACGGTCGGGTCCGAGATTGCGATGCGATTGTGGGCGGCCTTGCCGATTTCAGTCTCGACATTGTTGAGGATAGCAAGGATCTTCTCTCCCGACGGCAGGACGCCGATCAGGCGCGGCGTGAAGTGCTGATCAAGCCCGGCTGCGATCTCACTGGCCATCCCCAGCCTGAGTGTGACTTTTCGCCTGGTCAGGCGTTCGACCTCGTCGATCGTTGCTTTATCGGTCGGATCGAAGACAGCGAGTGAGAGCTTGTCTGTGCCCTGTCCGGCTAACGGACAGACCAGCCGTTCACGCAGAAACTGCGCGCGCAGGGCATTAGCGGCGCCGGCGTCCACCTCGACGCCGTTCATATCGACCGGTTTAATGTTGAATGTCCGGCTCAACAGATCCCGGAGTCCGATCTCGGTGACCAGCTTGTCTTCGACCAGCGAATGACACAGACGGCGGCCTTTTCCGCCGGTCCCACGCAGCCGATCGACCTCCGACTGAGGGACGAGGCCGCTGCCGACGAGGGCCTGCGCCAGTGACTCTTCTGTTATTGGCGCCTGTTTGTTCGCCGGAGGCGGCGCCGGCGGCGGCGGCGGTTGATCGCTCAACAACTGCGTCCTGGGATGCGACAGCGTGTCGCTCACACTGTTCAACCTGAACGTGATAGTGCAGTGGCCCATCTTTACCAGATCGCCGTGCTGCAATTGTCTCGCCTCATTGACACGGACATCGTTGATGAATGTGCCGTTTCTGCTGCCCAGGTCGCAGAGCATGAAATTTCCGCCTTCAAACCTGATTACCGCATGCGACCCCGAAACCGATGGATCGGACAGCAAAATATCGTTTTGCGGCCCCTTGCCGAGCGTGGTCTCTCCTTTGCTGATCTCACGCTCGATTAGAGAGCCGTCGCGCAGCAGGATATGCAATGTGGCTGCAGGTATATTCGACTGTGTTTCGTCTTGAGAGGCTGCCATAGTTATTTTTGTTTTTCGTTCAGTCAGGACTGAGCTGACCCTCGATACTCCCTTGTTCAAGGCTTCATCAGATCCTGGCTCAGATAGAGCTTCAGATCCGGATTGCCCGGGTTCCACCCGGGAGTTCACCACTATCGCGCCGCATTGATTGCAGAATCGACTGCCTTCGCGTGGTATCGGGGATTTGCATTGGGGACATTCGCATGTCATGCCAGTCGGGGCGTTTTCATTGTCAATGGTTGACCTTGCAGATTTGAGTCCAGTTGAAACTCGTTATCAGATAAATTACCAAGGGATGCTAAATCAGTTTGACCACTAAATCAATGTGATGATAGTCACCGGGCCTATGAAGAACCGATCAGCCGGGCGGGTTTCATGCCCTTGTCCTGTACAATGTGCGCATCAGCCGCTTTTGGGAACAAGTTTCAAACAACTTCGTAAGTTATAATCACGAAGTCGAAATCAGATACCCGAATTGATAAAACACGAATTATAATCGAATCATGATCGAATTATAATCAGGGATGTGCAGTTATGATGAAAAGATTTTTGTTTGCGGGGATTACGATCATTATGTTCTCACTGGCCGCGGGGGCGCAGACTCCCCAGCCAGTGGCGTCAAGTCCTGGAAATGCGAGCCCGACAGCGGGCGGCGTCACTGCTCTGTGGCAGGAAACTTTCGACATCTGCTGGCAGAAGGTCAGGGATACGCATTACGACCCGACTTTCGGAGGGGTCGATTGGGAACAGGTGCGCAGGAAATATGAGCCGCGGCTGGTGACTCTCAGGAATGATGCCGAACTGCACCGCATGCTGCAGGCCATGCTGAGCGAGCTGGGGCAGTCGCACTTCAATGTCATTCCGCCCGAAGCCGTGCTCCCGGATGAGAACAGAGCTGATATGTCAGCTGGAATTGGAATCGACCTGCGCGTCATCGACGATCGTGTTGTGATCAGCCGGGTCGATAAGGGGTCGACCGCAGCCGCTGCCGGTTTGCGCCCTGGCTTCATTATTGATGCTATCGGATCGCGCGATCTCGATACGATCAAGGCCCAACTTGCCTCAAGCACCGAACCCGAGGAAAGAAAGCGTCTCTGGCTTATTCGCCGCATCATGGCCGAAATCGGAGGAGCTCCGGAAACGACAGTCCGGATCGTTTATCTGGACTCTCGTGAACAACGCGCCGAGGCTGTCGTCCGGCGCGAACGATTGAAAGGGGAGCTCTCCCCGCCGATCGGCAATTTTCCGCCGCAATATACTGAGTTTGAAGCCGCCAGATTGCCCGGAGACATTGGATATATCAGATTTAATATCTTCACGACTCCGGTTATGCAGAAGATAAGAAACGCCATGAAAGGCTTTTCGGGCTCTGAAGGAGGTTCAAACGGTCCGGTTGCCGGAATCATCTTTGATCTGCGCGGCAATCCGGGCGGTGTCGGAGGAATGGCTTCGGGAATAGCCGGCATGCTGACGACAGAGACCGGTTCTCTGGGCTCGATGAAGATGCGAACCAGCGAGCTGAAATTCGCTTACTTCCCTCAGCAAAACGCATTCACCGGGCCGGTCGCTATTCTGATCGATGGATTCAGCGCCTCGACCAGCGAGATTTTCGCCGCAGGTTTGCAGGAGACAGGCCGGGCCGCGATCTTTGGTGAAAAAAGCATGGGCGCCGCTCTGCCCTCCTATATTTTTAAATTGCCGACCGGCGCATTGCTGCAGTATGCAATTGCCGATTTCAAGACTCCAAAGGGGGTTCTGGTCGAGGGCCGCGGAGTCGTACCCAACCATGTAATAAAGCTCGACAGAGCCAGCCTGCTGGCCGGTCGCGACCCGCAGTTCGAAGCCGCGATCGATCACATCAAGACTCGATCGAAAAACTCGAAATAGACGAATCAATGAAACTTAACAGAAACAGCAAACAGAAAGGAAAGACACGATGAAACGTACATTGATGGCCCTCTTCATAGTCCTCTCCCTCGGCCTGACGGTCTTCGCACAGGAGAAGCCGAAGGAGGCGGCTGCCAAGCCTGCGGCACTGCCCAGCGCTGATCAGATCCTGGATAAATTCGTCAATGCGGTCGGCGGCAAACAGGCATTCGAAAAATACACCACTCGAACTCTCAAAGGGACGATGGATATCGATGCCATGAACATATCAGGGACCCTCGAGGTCTACTCGAAGGCGCCGAACAAGACCGTCTCGACGGTCAGTCTTCCCGGCGTCGGCGATTTCACCCAGATCTTCGACGGTGAAAAAGGCTGGTCCAATAACCCGATGGAAGGCCTGCGCGAACTGACAGGTAACGAACTTGCCGCTTTCAGGCGCCGCTCAGACTTCTACTCAGAACTCAACATGAAGAAGAACTACACCAAATTCGAAGTCAAGGGTAAGGATAAGGTGGGCTCGGAGGAAGTTTATCTCGTCGAGGCTACTGCACCCGAAGGTGGCGTCGAGAAACTCTACTTCGCGGTCGAAAGCGGACTGCTCCTGCGCCATGATTTCGAGGCCGAAAGCCCTCAGGGTAAACTGGCCACTGAGACCTACATGGAAGAATACAAGGAGATGGACGGCATCAAGGTGCCTTACCTGACCCGTCAGGTCAATCCGATGTTCGCAGTCAAGATCAAGCTTGCCGAGATTAAACACAACGTAACTATCGAGGATGCCAAATTCAATAAACCGAATTAAGCATTTATCAATTTTGAGGGCAGACCGGAATCAATTCCGGTCTGCCCCCTGACTTTCAATTTTATTTCCCAACAGGTCCGTTGTTCCTTCGGTGACAGAGGAGGGAATTTCAACCGGCTCGTTGTGAGAAGGCAGAGATGCTGTATTCTTAGCAATCGAGATCTTGCGCGTAAAAACCGGAATTTCCTCGTCATCCTCGTTCAATCTGATCATTCGTGACCATTCGTGGCCGACCGTTATATTCTTGTGCCTGAATTCTCGTTTTCCATGGGGGCGCAGATCCGCACAAATGAGCCAGTTTTGTAACGGTATTGGTAGCGGTCCCGGGTCTCCGCAATCCCGTCAACCATTCCAGATAGAAACTCGCTGACCTCTCTCAGAGCGCCTGTCAAGGATGGAAGGGAGGTACTCCTCGCCCCGATAGTCGATCGGAAGTAGTCGAGGAATTGAGACCCCAGCCCCCCAGTCCGACTTAGCACTGCAGAGGATTGCATCGAGAGGATAGACTGGTTGGGGAGGCCGAACGATGTTTGATTCGCAGGAATTATCCCACTTTAACGGGCTTTCTACCTGAAACCGCTCCCATACCTTTCGACGATCGGAATTAAAACTTAAATGTATTGTTTAATTCAAGTAAGTCACGATGCGGTCGAGAAATTGGGATTTAAAACGCATTCGAGGGAATCATAATGCTCAGTTAACAATTCAATAACGCTCATTGAATATATAAAGTGTAATGTTCAATTGCACACTCAATGGATCTGTCTGGTTTTCCTGTGCCACTTTAAGTGCAGATAAAACTTATTCAAGCCGGGAGTGTTAAAGCATGCTGATCAACACGCGTCATGCGCCGCTGATAAGATCGGGGAACCTCGAGGTCCGCCTCGCAGGCACCTTTGCCGAGATGGACGAGGCGCTGCGGCTTCGTTACGAAGTCTTCAATCTGGAGCTTATGGAGGGCCTAGAGTCGTCGTATGACAAGGGTTACGACTCCGATGCTTATGATGCCTATTGCGACCATCTGATCGTCAGGGATCTCGATCTCAACCGTGTCGTCGGCACTTATCGGCTTTTAAAACGCAGCCGGGCCGAGCGCAACATCGGGTTCTATTCCGAGAACGAATTCGACCTTCGGAATCTTAAAAAATTTTCCGGGGAATTCATGGAGCTGGGGCGTTCGTGCATTGCGGGTTCTCATCGTTCATTCTCGACGATCAATCTGCTCTGGGCTGCGATTGGGCGATATGCGATCGATAACAATGTGAGTTTTATGTTCGGATGCGGCAGCCTGCATTGTTCATCGGTTGAAGAGATTCAGCCACTATACACCTATCTGCGAGAGCGGCATCTGGCGCCCGAAAACTTCCGTGTCCATCCGCTGGAATCTTGCCGCATGAATGTGCTGGAAGACCATGTTCTGGAAGAAGAACCCAGGCGTATTTTGCGACGCCTGACGCCAATGATGAAGGGATACCTGCGCGCCGGTGCTATGATTGGCGGAGCGCCGGCCTATGACGCCGATTTCGGGACCGCCGATCTGCTGGTTCTGCTTGAGGTCGATAAAATGACCGAGCGCTACAAACATCATTATGTCTGCGAGGCGCAAGGATATCGATGAGAAGAGTCGCGAGGCTGATTGGTTTTGTCGTCATTTGTCTGTTCTTTATTGTACTGGCGGTAACGGTTTTGAGTGTTCTGCGGTTTAGCAGCGAGAAGCGGAGGCGTGACTTCATCATATGGGGTACTCGCGCGTGGGCTCGATCTTTATTGAGCCTGCTGGATGTGCGCGTTATGACAGAGGGACTCAAACCCGAATACCTGCGAAAACCGCATCTGCTGGTCAGCAATCACCTGAGCTATCTGGACATCATTGTTATCGATTCGGTCCTGCCATCGTCATTTGTCGCCAAGACTGAAATCGGAGGATGGCCGCTTCTCGGGCCATTGGCCGGATACGGAAAGTCTGTCTTCATAGTTCGTGAAGACGTGTTGAGCAATGTCAAGGGATTTTACGAAGCCTGCGGCAGGTTCAGGGAAGGTTACAACGTGGCGGTCTTTCCTGAAAGCACTACCGGAGACGGCGAGGCGGTACTGCCCTTCAAGCCCCTCTTCATCGCGCTGGCCACGCGAGCCCGTGTCGACATCCTGCCCATGACCATCAATTTCAGGAGCGTGAACGGCAGCAGCTTCGGCGCAGGAAACAGGGACCTCCTCTGCTGGTATGGAGACATGGAATTCACTCCTCATTTCTGGAACCTGCTGACGGCCGATCAATTGGAAGTATCGATAACGTTTCATGAATCGATCGAGGCTCCTCGCGGGATCCGGACACGGGAGCTGTCCAGTAAAGTCCAGGCCATAGTCGAAGACGGATATGAGGGGCTTTCAAAGACATTGGAAAGTCATCCTGGTCGCATCGTTCAGCTCGAACCGGACGAGAAAGCTATTCCGTAAATATGACTGGAGAACCGCGTAATGGCGATGCTGCAGGTTGAGGTAACTTATGGCGCGAAGAATAGATAACGAATGCGCATGGTGCGCCGAAGAGATACCCGCGGGTCAGGAATTTATCGGCGCCGACTGGAAGGTCTATTGCTCAGAGCATTGCCAGCGCGCCGGAGAGCAGACTTCCCGGAATGAATGGCAGCGGATTATGCAACAATCCCTGCCAGGCCCCGATCATATTCTGTCAAAAACCGTGCATTGATTCTTTTATCGCCTCCAAATATGTTTTTCCCCTTCATTACCCTCGCTTTGTTCAACCCATTCTTAACTCAAAATTAACTTTTTGATTAACCCGACTTAACTTTGAATTTACTCGAATTTGAGTGCGGGTTGTTAGAGTACCTTTTCCTGGAACAAGGATAAATTCACTCTGCGATAAGAACGATTCAATAATACATCACAGAAATACATTACAGACAGCATATCAAACTCTCAGGAGAAAGTATGAAACAGAAGGAAACCGTATTGAGCAAAGGCATCCGGATAATCACGATGCTCATGCTACTGTTGGGAATCGGTTTAACATCTTCGCTGGAGGCTTACGGTCAGGCCGGGCCGACGGGAAGCCTGAACGGGAGGATCGAAGATCAGACGGGCGCGTCGGTGCCTGGAGCCAAAGTAACAATCACCAGTCTCGACACCGGTCAGACGCGAACGGCGACAGCCGATGCTGAAGGTCGGTGGAGTGTCTCAGTTCTCCAGGTTGGAACCTACCGGGTGTCGATCGAGGCTCAGGGGTTCAAGAGATCTAACTGGGACAGCGTGATCGTCGAAGCGGCAGTGCCACGCACGCTGGACACAAAGATGGAGGTCGGCGAGGTCTCGATCGAGGTCAACATCACCGATACGACTCCGCTGGCGACGCCGACGACCGCGACGACATTTCGTCAGCTTTCGGGGCAGGAACTGGTCCAGGTTCCGACGTCGACCCGCAGCTTCACTCATCTGCTATCAGCCGATGCGGGCGTCAGTTCGGATCTTCCGCCGGTTTTGACCAACGGGACAGGCAACATCTCTCCGTCGGTCAACGGAACACGCACGACCAGCACGAGCCTGACCTTCAACGGCGTCGATGCCACCAACCTGACGACCAACGAAGGATCTCTCAATGACAACATCTCGCCGGCGCCGGAGACTCTGTCCGAGGTCAAGCTGCAGACGAGCCTGTATGATGCCTCGACAGGTCGTTCGGGCGGCGGCAACTTCCAGCTCGTGACCAGGAGCGGCAGCAACCGCATCAGCGGCTCGGCCTATCATTACTTTCAGAATGAGGCGCTCAACGCCAATGAATTCTTCTTCAATCGAGACGGAATCGATCGTCCGAAGGCCCGCCGGAACGAAGGCGGATTCACGATCGGCGGTCCGGCGATCAAGGACAAGTTCTTCTATTTTGGCGGATACCAGTTCACGCGGGCCAACACAGGCTTCGTGCCGACGGCCAGCAGCATTACTGTTCTTCCGGCAGCGCTGGGGTTGATCAACGGACAGCGTACGGCGGCCAACGTCGTCGCGGCCTTCAAGCAGCTCAACGCGAATTTCCCTCTGACCGAAGCGCAGATCTCTCCGATCTCGCTGGCGATTCTAAATATTCGTAATCCCGCGACGGGCGATTTCCTGGTTCCCGCTCCGCGTGCGAATGCACAGAGCGTCGGCAACGACACCACTGTCAGCCCCTGGACGGGCGGCAACCCGCTGGTTCGACAGCGCAATGTCTTCCCGGCCAGATTCGAGCAGGACCAGGTAACGACCAAGCTCGACTATCAGGTCTCTGAAGCGAACCGCCTGAGCGGTACGTTTTTCTTCGCCAACTTCCCGGGTTCGATCCGTTTCCGGATCCTTCATCGCTGGCCTCGCCTTTCACGCTGCGACGGGACGACCGGAACCGGACGCTGGCAATCTCCGACATTCACACCTTCAGCCCGACAGTGATCAATGAAGCTCGTCTGGGTTATTTCTTCCTCAACAACACACGCTCGCTGGACGATCCGTTCCTGGCGATCACCAACGAATCGGTGGGCATTCCGAATCCTGCTTCATTCTTCGATTCGAGCCCGGGAACCAACAGGCTGGGGCATTATGTCTTCCGCAACAACCTGTCTAACCTGTCGTTTGGCGGTCCCAACGACTCGTTCAACCGGCGTCGCCAGCAGACCTTCAGCATTTCTGACAACGTGACCTGGACGAAAGCAGCCAACACCTTCCGTTTCGGAGGCGAATTCAAGCGCCACCAGTACGACACCAATCTGCCTGAGGAGCAGGCCACCGAGTTCGAGAAGTGGGAGAACTTCACTCAGTTCCTGTCCGGGTTCGCGACCGAGGCCGACACGCAGTTCGGCCTCACCAACAAGACCTTTCTGTTCAGGGATGTGAGCGCCTATGCCGCGACCGACTGGAAGCTCGGGCAGCGGACGACGCTCAACCTGGGCGTTCGGTGGGAGTGGTTCGGCTGGCCCGAGGCGAAAGGCGGCACAATCGGAAACTTCGATTTCGCCGCTCTGACAAACACCGAGAACCCGGTAGCAGCCTTCATCATTCCGAAGAACGCCAGAACTACTGGTTACCCGGCAATCGACGGGGCCATCGCCACTTCGATTCGCGCCGACAACAACCACACTCTGAAAGGGCAGGATCTGAACAATTTCGCGCCGCGCTTCGGCCTTGCTTTTTCGCCGTTCGACAGCAATCGTCTGGTGGTGCGTGGGGGATACGGCATCTTCTTCGATCGCCCGTCGGCGGCGTTCATCAATACAATTTTCAGTAACTATCCGTTCCTGCGCGAATCCGAGATCACCGCGCCAACGCGCCGGGTGCCGATCGCATCGGCCTGGTCGCAGCAGGATGTCAATCTTCCTTTCAGCAACTACCTGCCTAATCGAATTTCGTATCAGAGCAACGGCACATACGTTATTCGAGACGGAACACCTACCATCAGACAGGCTGACGGATCCAGCAACCCGATCGATCTGGCCACGGGATTGCCGGCATTGGGCAACATCAGCGAGACCTTCGAATTCCGCGCCATCGACCGCAATCTGCGAACGCCCTACATCCAGCAATGGAATCTCGGCTTCCAGTTCGAGCTGACGCCCAATCTGATGGTCGAGGCACGTTATGTCGGCACCAAGGGGACGAAACTGCTGCAGGCACAGGCCTTCAACCAGGGCTTCGATATGAACGATCCCCGGACTCCCGATTACATCTTCAAACGCTTCAATGATTCGTATAATGCCGCGTATCAGAAGCAGGTCGAGCTGACCGGCAACGTCAATGCATTGCGCGGTCCGCTGCGCAATGGCGCGACTGAGCGTGATCGCGGTCGAGGGATCGCCTTCGGCTTCCAGAATCCGCTCATCGCCGGCCAGCCGCTCTGTCTCAACGGAGCGCTCAACTCGAACCCCAACACGCCGGTCGATTACAACCTGAGTTCGGCGATCACCTGCAATGCATCGAATGTGGCCGGAGGCGGTGCGGTGCTTTCATCGGAAGCTCGCGGCCTGATCCTCGGCTTCAATGTCCCTGAGGCGGTGCTGCTCCAATCGTCGGCCAACTCGATCTATCACGGATTGCAGCTTGGGCTGAGCAAACGCTTCTCGAAAGGCCTGCAGTTCAATACCTATTACACCTGGTCGAAGTCGATCGATTACAGTTCGTCCGACCCGGGATCGACGGCGGGAGGAGGCAAGCCGGACGTGCCAAACACGGGATTCGTCGTTCAGGGTGATCAGCGGGACCTGCGCGGTAATCGTGGATTGTCGGATTTCGATCGCACGCACCGCTTCAGCGCCAGCTTCGTTTACGAGCTGCCGCTCGGTGATTCGACATTTGTTAAAGGCTGGCAGGTCTCGGGCTTCGCCCAGATCCAGTCGGGCTCGCCATTCTCGATCTTTGCAGCTGAACCCGAGGTCGCAAGCGCCGCTCAGTACACCAGTCTGACACGCGGATCAGGAGGCATCTATCGCCTGGGCTTCGGTCGTCCCAGCCTCTGTGGCTCGCTCGATCAGCTGAAACAGCAGGGCAGCGATATCACTCAGCAGTATTTCGATGCTTCTGTCCTCTGTTCAGCGATGACGGTCGCCGGCGGATATCCGAATAACTTCGGCGTCGGAAACCTGGGTCGCAACATCCTGCGCGGACCCAATCAGAAGCGCTTCGATATGGGACTTTCGAAGGCGACATCGATCTCTGAAGGGGTCGCACTCGAGTTCCGCTGGGATGTCTTCAATATATTTAACAACGTCAACTTCGCCAACCCGGCAAACGACCTGCAGGACGGCACCGATTTCGGTTCCATCAACAATTCGATCGGTGGTCCACGTGTTATGCAGTTCGGCCTTAAACTGAAGTTCTAACCCGATCACAAAATTAACAATTATCTCGCGAGGTGTGGGCATTGCCCGCACCTCGCTTTTTTTTATGGAACGCCGACCTCCGGTCGGCATGGGATAAAAATGACGCCCCCGGCTGCCTGAAACTGTTACTCTGAGCTATGTTAAGTTTCTGTTAAACTCATTCATAAAAAAGGACTTGCGCCCGCAAAAATAGATGTTACTATAACGACCATCCTGGGATCGCTTGAGGCAGAATTAATATAAACCTGACCCTGCCAATTGCATTCGAGAGCGAGAAAATCCCCACAAGAAACGTTTTTCCCAAGGAGGTCAAACGCAGATGTCCGGCAAAATAAATTTCACAATAATGTCGTTGAGTATGATTTTGTTCTCAGTGACAGGGATAACGCATGCGCAAGGGACGCGAGCGGCCTCGGCGGAGTCGTACCGGCAGCGCGGAGACGAGTGGCAGGCGAAGGGGAACTATGGTCTTGCGATCGCGGACTACAACATGGCCCTTGTCTTCGATCCTGAGAATGCGCAAATATTGAACAACAGGGGAATCGCCCGTTACAGGAGCGGGGATCTGACAGTGGCGATCGAGGATTACAGCCGGGCAATAGCGATCAATCCGGGACTGGCGCAGGCGATATACAACCGCGGTCTGGCGCGTAAAAACATTGGCGATCAAGCGGGCGCGCTCGAAGATTTCAATCTGGCGCTGAGTCAGGATGCGAAATTGATTGGAGCCTACAACAACCGCGGGCTCGTGCGGACCACGCTCGGAGATCTGGTTGGCGCGATGGAGGATTTCGATCAGGTCATACGCATGGACCGCAATCTGCCCGAAGTATATAACAATCGGGGGAATCTCTTCCTGTCGGCGAAACGCTATGAAGAAGCGATAGCCGATTACAATCGCGCGATCAAATGCAACCCGCATTACGCGCCAGCATATCTGAATCGGGGGTTGGGTCTGAAAAAACTCGGCAGGGCCGACCAGGCGCTGGCCGATTTCACGAAAGCGATTGAGATTAATCCGGGATTTTTCGAGGCATGGTATCACCGCGGGATGTTGCATGAGCAGCAGGGGCAATTTGATCAGGCACAATCTGATTTCGATCAGAGCGCTCGGCTCAGACCAGAACTCATAAACCAGATAAGCGCAGCCAGTAAAGACTAAACGCCAAGGCGCCAGGATGGCCAAGAATGTTAAAGGAAAATTGTGACCATCATATTTGATTATGCAATCGGCGAAATGAAAACTTCAGCGAATCATCACACCTTATAATCTCTTGGCCCTTGGCGACTTGGCGATTCAATCTTTCCTGGCGTCCTTGGCGTTTAAATCGACCAAATAGATCTCAACGTGATGCCGTCTTCATATCTTTGCCGGCATTGATCAAAGCGCGGATCTTCTGAAAGACAGGAAAACTTGCACCGCCATAGTTCGACATGACGACGGCGGTGTAGCCGGTTTCAAGGAACATGTCCAGATTCGAGCTGATTCCTTCAAAACCTCCGCCGTGACCGGCGATCGATCCACCGTCTTCGAGTATGAAACCATAGCCGTATCGCGGCGAGTTCAATTCCGGTTTTGGCGAAGTAACCAATTTGGCGTAGTCCGCACCGAGCAGTTTGTTCGAACGCAGCGCAAGGCTGAAATTGAGCAGGTCTTCGACGGTCGAGTATCCGCCCCCAGCCGGGCCTCCGCGAATGACATGGCTGAAGATGTTATTGCGAAATGTCACTCCCTTGTCTGTGAACTCCTTGTCATAACCCACTGCCAGATTCCGATTGACGCGGTCAAGATCGTAGCTGTCACTGTTGGTCATCCCGGCTGGCTTGTAGATGTTTTCGCGGATGTAATCGAAATAGTTTTGCCCCGAGGCCTTCTCGATGACCTTGCCGAGCACGAGCATGCCGGTATTGCTGTAGGCCCATTTCGAACCGGGTTCGAAGGCGACATCCTTTTCGTCGGCCAGCTGCATCATGTCATCGACTGTTCTAAATCGCGCCCGTGAAGCCTCGATGAACTTTTTATTGAAATAGCTGCCCAGTCCGGCGGTGTGCGTGAGCAGGTGTTTGATGCGGATCTTTTCGGCGGCCTGCTTGTTCGGAAATTCCGGGAGGAATTTCGAGAGCGGATCATCGAATGACAGCTTGCCGCGTTCGACCAGTTGCGCGATCGCGACCGAGGTGAACATCTTGTTCATCGACCCGAGATTGAATTTGGTGTCGATCGTATTGGGAGCGTTGAAGTCCTTGTTGGCTGTGCCGTAGGCTTTCTTGAAGATAACCTTGTCGCCGTTGGCGATCAGAACAGTGCCTGAAAAGACATCGGCATCAGCCAGTTTTCGGACATAGGAATCGATCTCGCCGGCGATTTCGGCATCCGTCAGCTTCTTTACCGGTGAACTTTGGGCCGGCGGTTTGGGAGGCCTGCTGCCGATGCCCGATATTTTGTGAGGGGCCCCGGCTTCTATTCTGACGGCGACCGCTTCCCACTCTCCAGTCAGCCGGTTTTTGACCAGCGCCGTGGCGGAGTCGGCCGTCACATCCTGGATGCTGTGAAAATCATAGCCGCGAGACTGGTCCCATGCTCTGAAGAGGAAGTTCAAATGCTGATCCACCGGGATATTCAGAAACGCAGTTGCGTAATTCTCCTTGATGAATTGGGTTGCCGACTGCCGGTCATGCGAATTGACGACCTCGATCAGCGCCTTGAGACGGGCTACAGCCGGGCTCTCGGGTTGAGCTGCCGCGGCAATACTCATGCTCAGCAGCAGAACAAAGAGTGTGAACGGGGTTTTCAGTGAATTCATGCTGGTATCTCCTTCTGATGCTATCTTGTCCGACGATAATGTTCGTGTTCAGAAATAGCTTACGAATGCCTCTCATAAGAGTTTGATTGATTGTGATAATATCCGGCATTCACGATATGAATTTACAGGCCATGGATCTGAATCTGCTGCTTGTCTTCGAGGCGTTGATGGACGAGCGGAACGTGACGCGGGCGGCGGGGCGAGTGGGTCTGAGCCAGCCGGCGATGAGCAATGCGCTCGGCCGGTTGCGGCGCACATTCGACGATCCGCTGCTGGTGCGGACGCCCGAGGGGATGGCTCCGACTCCGCTGGCTCAGACTCTGATCGTGCCGGTGCGTCAGGCGCTGGCCGCCCTGCGCGGAGCCCTCGATGAGCATGCTGATTTCAATCCCGCCGAGGCCAAACGATGCTCGAAAATCAGGGAAAGTCACGCAGGCAGACGATTCTGGTTCCACATTTCACCAGCGTCCCATTTCTGGTGGCAGCCTCGGATCTGATCGGGGTCGTCCCGGAAGGACTGGTCGGCCGGTTCGGTCATCTTGGGCTTCAGGCGATTGCTCTGCCATTTGAAATTGCGCCGTTCAGATTGACGATGGCCTGGCACGAACGCTATGACAACGATCCGGCGCATGCCTGGCTGCGCGAACGCATACGACGGACTTGACAATTCCTGACGCATGTTTCACGGTTCTCTATCGAATAGATCTAAAGAAATGGAGTCTCGCACATGGAAGCGCTTGGTATGATTGAATGCCGCGGTCTGGTCGCGATGATCGAAGCGGCCGATGCGATGGTCAAGGCCGCCAACGTGCGGCTGGTTGGGTATGAGAGGATCGACGCCGGCCTGGTCTCGGCCATCGTCCGCGGAGAGGTTGGCGCCGTCAAAGCCGCCGTCGAAGCCGGAGCCGCCGCCGCATCGAAGATCGGCGAGGTCGTTTCGACTCACGTCATTCCGCGACCTCATGCTGAAGTCGACGAAGGCATTCCTGTGCTCACAACCGGCGAGACCAACCGCAAACCGATCAGCGGTTCGGTCAGGCCAAGAGATTAATAAGTTGATAATTTTCTAACTGCGCAGCCAGAAGGAGTAAATTCAAAGTTCAACCCTGATCACAGGGCCTGTCAGCAGGCTGTTCGCCGCTACTGGCGGAAGTGTCCGGGCATTGATAAACATCTGATAGCGGCCCATTGACGGGGCGTTAAATCTCATTCTGACCGGATATTCATCCACTTCCGGATTCAACTGACCTGTGTGTGATGCCACCAGCATCGAATGATTATTACTGGTATCGACCAGAAAGAATTCGATGATAAACGGCATACGCTTTTCGAGCGCCTCAGTTGCCGTCCCGTTAACAACCATCGAACATCTGGCTTCGATCATCTGGGCGGCTGGCCGTGTGGTTCCGATTGCAGCGGCCCTGGATTCGGAAATTTCAAGGTCTGTGATTTCCAGCATCTCCGGCGGTGTCATTGTCTGAATCGGTGTCGGGAGCTGCCTGTCTTCCGGTTTCGGCATCGCTTCGGCGGGAATGGCAGACTTCGCCTGATCCAGGATCCAGTCCACAAGCTCGTCCCTCACGATCTCGTTCCATACATCGTTCCTCTCGCCCTCATAGTGTATGACGCGTGTCTGCAACTGCTTATCGCCGCTCTTCGTCACTTCATAACCGAACGATATGTGGAAGTTGGCCAGTTCGAGAAAATCAGTTTCCCATAGATTCTCTCCCTGGCGACGTTTGCCGGTTGCCGAAGACTTCTTTTTCTTGTCAATGTTTTCCGGATTATCTTTTGGCATGTTCAGGCTCCCTCCTGTCTCTTCTCAAAATTTCAGACCGAATGCCGGCGGAAAATCATTCAAGTTTATAGTCGGCAATGATGATGCGAACGGGAATGCCGTCAACATCATCAGGCAGATTCATTATTTGCCGGCTGACGGGTTTTCGCAGATGAACCCTCACGACCGGCCGGCCCGCGTGAGCAGCTGTTGCCGGTGATGGATCTGTTCCCACGTCGATCAGGCTGACCAGAGGATGAAACAGAAACTGCTCTTCGATCTTTTCGGCCGCTCTTCGAGCCTGCTCCATGGTTATATTATCTGGTTGTGACATAACAGTGCTCATGTGTTCTCCGGCCCTATCCTGACGTCGAGCGCTTCAAGTACCTGGGGCATCGAGATTGCCAGCGCATATTCTGGGACGTTGCTTCCGGCGAAATGCAGGCCGACGGCCCGGTTTGTGCTTTTTTCGAGCCACCATGAGCCGGAATCGCCTCCGGCGCTGACCTCGTGATCGTTCGAGATCTGAGCCACGTGAAAGACATTTCGAATGACGCGCGGGACGCCGTCATAATTCATGACCATGCGGCCGACAAATCCCGTGACGCGTCCATCGGTGATATGGGTCTTGCTGCCGGACTTTGTGACCACCATATCAGGTAGCGGTTCGGTCGTGCCTGTAACCTGACCGAGTTCTTCCTGTCCGTTGGTTATCGGGCGATTGCCGTTCACATAAGCCACAGCCGCATCCATATAACTGTTCATTGCATCGCGGTCGTAATTTGCAATGGTGTTTCTGGCGGTTCCGCCATGCAGGCGTCCGGGCTGATAGATCGGCGTGCCTCGGGGGACATACCACGATCCGACCAGCACGTGCCAGTTGCTCAGGATCATATTGCGACCGGTGCGACGGTCGACCACTCGCCCGCCGAGCGTGCCATAGCTGTTTTTGAATGCATTCGAGATGCTGATTCCGCCACGCAGCGGATTGAAGACCCGCCCGCGCGGATTGACCGGTGGCGCTTCCCATCCGTACCACTCCAGTTGCGGTTTTTGACCGGTCCTGTATTTCGCCAGCGGCAGATCGACCGGGTAACCAATCAGGTCGGTATCAATGACAAGCTCAGGGTTGTTCACCGCAAACGACTCAAAAGCCGCACCGTACTCCTTTTCGCGGACATGGATTCTGATTCTTGGGGTCTTCTCGATCGACCGGCCATCACGATCATTGATCTTCCAGCCGAAGTCGATCAGGGAAACCCGTGGATTGTGCAGGTAGAGCCGATGAGCGCGGTCAAGCGCTTCCTGTGCCTGAGTCGTGAATTGACAGGCGATTTCCGCGATTGACTCATTGAATGAACCCGGCTGAGGATTCTTATTTCCTGAGTTCATGCTGTTCTCCATTTGCCGGGAGATCGAGGCCCCGTCTGGGAGTATCCCGATCACCCGGCAAAGTTATGAGTGAAGATCAAGTCGTCGTCAGGCCGTGTAGACCATGAACCTGGCTGGAATGTCGTGCTGCCACATCGGCGGCACTCCGGGCATCAACGACGGCGGGAATATCGGCGGCTCGAAGTCAGGATCGAGGACCCACGTCGAGAACCCTGCGAACGGCAATCCCGGAACTGGACCCGTGACATCCGCTGTGCAGTTCAACTCATAGAGATTCGGTTTGCCATCCGGGGGCGATGGGAAGAAACCGCTCCCGATCGACACGACGAAGGGCTTGAAGAACGACGGTCCGGCTGCGAGCCCGATCGGCGCCATAACGACCGGAGCCGGGTCTGGCCCGTTGGCGACGTTTGACAGGTTGATCGTCTCGAGGTTGATCCTCAGATTGAGCGCCCCCATCATATCCGCCGCTGACGGACCCGGAGGCCCCCAGTTGATCGGCGCGGGATTCATCCAGATCCCACCAATCATGAAGGCGGGTTCATTCGCCCGAAAGATCTTGTGGGGAAGATAAGGACCGCCTGCCGCCGGCGCGCCGGGCTGGAAAGGTCCCGCAAGCAGGATGTTCCACCACGGATAGGCCGGGGCCGTCGTCGTCCACGGCTCCGCTTCTTCCAATCCCTCACCACGGGCCAGGGAAAGCGCCCGCTGGACGTAAAGATTTGTCTGCTTCTTTATCTTTGCCGCCCAGGCATCGGCGATGAACTTGCCGTGCTTCTCGACCTCATCCGTCGCATAGATCTCAGCCGCGGCTGTCGCGGCTTCCAGCACGGACGTTGGAGGTGTCGGATGAATGGTGATTTCTTCTCCCACATAAGTTTTTGCAGGTTTGGCTGCCATTTTATTCACTCCTTTATTGTGTGGACGGAATTCAACAAGATGGAAATACAAGGTATTACCGAAGATCCTCTTCCGATTACCTTGTCTCCTTCATTTCTCATCTGATCTCCTTCCGCTTAATGACTAAGGTCTTTTGCTTTCAAACGGATCAACAATTCAATCCGTCAAACATTGGAGTGACTTTAAAACTTTCATCTCAATCGAGACTCAATTTACGCTCAAATCCTTCCAGTAAATTATTTGTTATTGTTAAAGCGAAAATCGCATCGATGCCTGGTAATTAATATTTATGAAGAGTCATTACTCTGTAACCTAAGTTTTTTAAGATTTTCAACGCCAAGGACGCCAAGCAGGCCAAGAAAGATATAAGCGCCAAGGACGCCAAGTCGGCCAAGAGTTTATAAGGAAGTCAATGATTCGAATTAGTATCCATTTCGGCAATAACACTATCAAATATGCTGATCACCAAATAATTCTCATTTGAAACCCTTGGCTGACTTTGGCGTTTAACTTTCTTGGCAGTCTTGATCTTAAAAAACTTAGGTTACACAGTAGTCATGCTTTCTACATAGTTATTTTCAATGCTTTGCCGAGTCCGAGGCTCGCGTGCGTGATTGTTTCGTAGAGTGATCGGGTTTCAGGCGATGGTGAGACCTCAAGTTCATTCTTGAGTTTTTCGACGCAGAGATGGTACTGGCGAACGGCGAGTCCGGGTTGGCCATTGGCTTGGTGGCATTGCATTAAACGTCGATGGGCCGCTTCAAAGCAATCGTCCTTTTCCAGGATTTTTCGGCAGTATACAATTGCCGGATTGTAGTCTTTCATTTCCTGGTGCCAGGAACTCAGAAGATCGGCGATGTTGATATAGTCAACCCTCAGTTGTTCACGTTTCCTGACAGGCCATTCCTCGTAGGGGTCTTCTTCGAGAAAATCTCCCTGATACAGCTCTTCGGCCGTGCGATATTCACTTATCGCAAGAGCCATTTGGTTGACCGATTCCATCTGACGGCCGCGATTCAGACGCCATTCGAATTCCTCGAAGTCAAGCCAGATTTTCAATTCAGGATTGATGCCGTAATGGTCGTTTTCGAAGATGATCGGTCTGATTTTCAATTGATGCTGATGGAATGCCTGTCGGATGTTGTAGATCGCCTGATGCAGATTGCGCCGGGCGCTGTCCGGGTCCGTATCGGGCCAGAATCTGTCCATGAGGATCTCTTTCGATACTGCTGTTTTATTATGTTCGATCAGATACTTGAAGATCGATTTACCTTTCAGACTCGGCCAGTTACAGATCAATTTGTCATGAGCGAAAACACGGAAGCGACCAAGACAATATACTTTCAGATCCGCGTTCTGTTCAGTCACCTGTGACGACCATTCCATCTCATTCGAGTGCGGTTTCAAGATCTGGCGGTATTTGTCGACTGAATAAGAAGAATTGTTGGGCCCGATCGTCCCGAATTGATGTACTGATCCGAAATGATGCAGGTTTGAAATCATGCTTTGAATCAACTTCAGCATTCCGTGTCTGCCTGAATCAGAGTTGCCGTGCAGATCGGAAGAATTTCCGAAGCGATCATCTGGCGGATGATGATTTAAATTGTTTGCGGACATCACCTCCAGAAGGACTTGAAGCTGACTCTTCATCTCCTCTTCGCGGCTCCCGGCCATCACTTGTGCTCGCCTGTGCCAATCCACGTCGGCATGAGATTGATGACAGGCCAGACAGATATGCCTGGCGACTCCAAGGAATTCCGAAAGCAGGTGATTGCCGGCTTCGGTTTGCCTGGATTGCTCAATCTCAAGAATCCTCGCCGCCTTTTCATAATCGCCGGATTCTACTTTCTCATACAGATCTGACAAGTCATTGATGCTTTTATCAATCGGGGTATTTTCGTTGACTCTCATTGCGATGCCCCTTCACACTGATAACAGGTTTTGGGTGAGGAGGCCGCCGGTCAAATGCAAAGCGATGCGCAGCATACGGATAACAGTCCGTCGCCGAGGCGCAGCTTGCCCTGATCAGCGGGGCAAAACTTCTGTGGTTTATTGTTTATTAAGTCAATACGTAGGTGGTAGTCATAACCTGCAATTCGTTAGTTTATTTGAATCGAAAGTTACGCCCGCGTTAATTACTGACCGGGCTGGCTGAAAGTATCCTTCGGGTGTTTTTCAGGGTGTTTCTCAGGGTGTTTTTGGGAATAAAACCCTGCAGGTTTTAATTGGCTGAGTGACTACGATTCCTGCGCGTTCAAATATCAGTAATTGCTTGTATCGAACTAAGCATTATTAGAATACTCCTGATCCATCCCGCAAATCAAGAAAATAAATTGTCACTGAGAATAGTTTCCAGTTTCCTGTGAGGAAGTTTGAGGTGAAGGGAAGCTTCCGGGGTCCCCGGGGGGGGGGGGAAATTTGGGCCCAAAGGAAGGACGGGAAACGGGACGACTTCTCCACTAGAAACTATTTGGACAGTTCAAGTACTGTGATTTCCGGAGTGCAGCCGTACCTGAGCGGGACGACGACGGTGCCGAGTCCGCGATTAACGTAGAGGTGAGTCGAGCCAAGTTGAGCGTGGCCGCGGGTCAACCGCCGGCTGGGGCGGCGCAGCCAGCGGGAAGTTCGGGTGTCATCGCGTCCGATGAGCAATCGCCAGTTTATCTGGCCGCCATGAGTATGGCCTGAGAGGACAAGATCGACTCCTGCTCGGGCGGCTTCTCGAATGATGGCGGGATTGTGAGCCAGCAGGATTCGAGTTTCGTCCCGCGCGGTTCCATCCAGGGCCGCCGGCAGATCGTCCTTTCTGACCAGCAGATCGTCTATTCCCGCCAGTATGAACGAATCATCGCCACGGCAGACCTGAACATGTTCATTGCAGAGCACCCTGATGCCCTGGTCTGTCAGCGCCCGGTGCATCAGCTCGCCGTCGGTCCAGTGATCGTGATTGCCGAGCACGGCGAAGACGCCATGAGGGGCTCGCAGTTTTCCGAGAGCTCGCGCGCAGCCTGCAATGTATTCCTTCGAGTGGGAAATGTAATCCCCTGTCAAAGCGATCATGTCGGGCTGCAATTCATTCGCGCTATAGGCTGCGGTCGTGATCTCGGCTTCACTCAGAAACGGGCTGTGATGAATGTCCGAGAGCTGTACGATCCGGAAACCATGAAACGATTTCGCCAGATTCGGGAGCTTGATCGGTTGATGAGTGATTTCGATCTGTCGCGGTTCAAGCATTGCCGCCTGGAGCATGGCCGCAAAGGTCTGTTGCCATCCCTTACGGTGCGTGCGGCGCACTGATAGGCGCGATAAGACATATTTTTTCATCTAGCGGGCTCCCCGGTTATGATGGTTATGGATGCTCCCTTCCTTCTCGAAGAAGAAATGGCATCGGTGAGAATGATTCAATTAATGATTGTTGAAGTAAACGCATGGAAAACAGCAATGATTATATTATCCTTATGGTGAAAATCGCAATTTCTTATCGAGGGGATACGGTGTGACCGTGGAGCTAACGATCAGCATCATTATTCCTGTGCTCAATGAGGAGCGCCAGATTTCAGGCACACTGGCGTCATTGACGGAAGCTCTGGGTGGAGGTGTCGAGGTCATAGTGGTTGACGGCGGCAGTCAGGATCGGACGGTCGAGATAACGAAGAGGTTTGAGGGCATAGAAGTTATCGAATCAGGCCTGGCGAACCGTGGCGCACAGATGAACGCGGGCGCATCGATCGCGCACCACGATGTTCTGCTATTTCTGCACGCTGACGTGAAGTTGCCGTCCAGGGCGCTCACCGCAATCCGGTTGGCGCTAAGCGATGACAGGGTTTCAGGAGGCTGCTTCGAATTGCGATTTCCGGAGGACGAGCACCGATCGCTTCACCTTGTCGCTTCAGGGATCAATCTTCGCACGCGGCTCTTCCGTACGGCTACAGGCGATCAGGCCATCTTCGTCAGGCACAGCGTCTTCACGGAACTCGGCGGATTTGAACCGTTGCCGCTCATGGAAGACATACAATTTTTTAACCGGCTCAAGCGGTTCGGACGGGTTGCAATCCTCCCGGAAAAAGTAGAGATTTCACCCCGCAGGTGGATTCAACGCGGAGTCTGGCGCACAGTCCTGCTCATGTATGCCCTTCGATTCGGCTACTGGCTGGGTTTTTCTCCAGCCAGATTGAAGCGGTACTTTCTTGATGTCCGGTGAGCGGGAATCGTCCAGGAAGTTAAACATGGGCTTTCGGCACTCCACCGAAGATGAAAAAGTCCCGTATTATCTCTGTGATCTCTGTGGCTCTGTGGTTTAATCTCACCACAGAGCCACAGAGATCACAGAGATAATACAGACCATTTTCAGAGCAGGACACGAAGGAAGCACGAAGGTGTAAAGAAGTTGATGAGAAAATTAACGGCCCTCTTCATATTAATAATATGGATGGCGAGTTTTTCGGTTGAGGCTCAGAAAAAGCCGACGGTCCTCAGGCCGGTACCGATGAATCCAGGGCCGCTCGGGCCGGCGGGTAATCTGGTTCTCCTGCCGATCGACGATCGGCCGGCCGTCGGCCAGTTCGCGCAGATGATCGGTCAGGTCGCCGATCACATGGTGACGATGCCACCCAAAGAGTTACTGGGCAGGTTCACCAGACCGGGCGATTCGGCGCGCATCGAGTCGTGGCTCAGAGCGCAGGAATATTCGAAGGTCGATGCGCTGATCGTCTCAGTCGACATGCTGGCATTTGGCGGGCTGGTCGCTTCTCGCGTCAATCAGACGTCGATTGAAGATGCCGAAAAGCGGCTGGATTTCTTTAGCTGGTTCAAGGCCAAATATCCACGGGTGCCTGTCTATGCCTTCAGCGTCATCATGCGAGTGGCGCCGACTGCTACCGCCCGGACACGCGGGATTCATGACAGGCTGGCGCGCTGGGCTGAGCTCAAAGACAGGGCGTCGAAGACCGGCGATGCCGCAATGATGGCGGAACTCCTGGCGCTGACCGACGATCTGGGGCCGAAGGTGACAGATGATTACCTGGCGGCCCGACGGCGTAATCTGAAGCTCAATCTGGCGATGCTGGATCTGGTCAAGGCCGGTGCAGTTGATGAATTGATTTTTCTGCAGGACGATGCACGAGAGTTCGGGTTGCACAGGCAGGACCAGGCTGTCATCAAATCGAAGTTGAAGGAGATGAGCCTGGAATCGAGAGTCCCGATTTACAACGGTGCCGACGAAGGCGCGGCTACGCTGATCAGCCGCGCAGTCCTCGACAAGTTCGGTCAAAAGCTGAAGATCGCCGTCATCTATTCCTCCGAGAACAGCCGGCGGATTGTCGCGCCATACGAAGATCATCCTCTCGAATTTACTGTCGAGAGCCAGATCCGCGCCGCCGGCGGAGTGCCGGTCAGCGAATTCGACCAATCGGATTACAGGTTGTTTGTCAACGCGCCGGGAACCAGTGTTGAGGAGTTCGCAATCTTTCTGCAAAAAATGACCAAAGAGCTGAAAGAGACTCGGCAGATCGCGCTGGCTGATCTCCTCTTTCCACCGCCGCATCACAGCGGGGCCGACGCCAGGATCATCGATGCGCTGAAACGTGAAAAGCTCTTCAGCCGCTTTGCCGGTTATGCGGCGTGGAATACCGCAGGCAATACTCTGGGGACGACGATTCCTCACGCAAACATGCGCGTCTTATTTCGGACAAAGCTGAATGACAGGCCTGATCGTGCAGCCCGCGCAGAGGCCGCTCATCTCGAATTCCTGCTCAATCGTTTCGCGGGCGACTATCTTTTTCATGACATCGTCCGCCCGGAGGTCAACGAAAAGCTGAGGCGCGAGGTGGGTGACGGCACGGTGACTTATGAATTGCCGCAGGCGGTTTTTGATCGTGTCAATCGCGAGGTCGAAGAGAAGTTGCGCGCTCAGATCGAATCATTCTTTAATGACTATTTCAGAGGCTTGACGCGGACGCTGGCGATCTATCGCGGTCAGGAAAGGACGATCACCGTCAACGGACTCAAGCGGCTCAACATCTATCTGCCCTGGTCGAGAACATTCGAAGTCGTGATCGAACAGACGCTTGACTATTCGATAAATTAACCACAGTTAAATATGATGAACGTGCAAAAAATCACTTTTTTCCCAACCGTCTGCCTGATTCTGATGCTGGCGCAGTATGTTGAGGCCCAGCAGCGACGTCCGGCGAATCCACCGGAACCTCAAAAGCCGGTGGCTCAGGCCGCGGCGCCTGCTCCTCCGCCGGTTCCCGAGAAGCTCCCGGTCGTGACAAGTCATGAGATTCGTATCGGCGACAAGGTCATCAAATATAACGTCTCGACGGGGATGATGCCGATCAGGAACGCTCAAACTGGAGAGATCGAGGCGCGCATCTTTTACATGGCGTATACGGCGCAAAACCTCGGCGATCCGAAGAAGCGGCCGCTCATGTTTTCGTTCAATGGCGGACCTGGATCTTCGTCGGTCTGGTTGCACCTCGGAGCGCTCGGGCCTAAGCGTGTCAGGATGCAGGACGACGGGATGATGCCGGCTGCGCCCTATGAACTGGTGGTCAATGAACAGACCTGGCTGGACAAGACAGATCTGGTCTTCATCGATCCGGTCGGGACAGGATACAGTCGCGCTGCGAAACCAGAGCTGGCAAGCAAGTTTCTCAGTCTCAACGGGGACCTTGCTTCGGTCGGAGAGTTCATTCGCATGTACCTGACGTTGGATTCGCGCTGGTCGTCGCCGCTCTATCTGGTCGGAGAAAGCTACGGGACAACACGCGCATCCGGTCTGTCTGGTTACCTGATCGAGCAGGGAATTGCTTTCAACGGCATCCTCCTGATCTCGACGGTCATGAATTTCCAGACGATACGCTTCGCTCCCGGCAACGATCTGCCGCTCCTGCTGATCCTGCCCTCTTACACGGCTACAGCCTGGTATCACAAAAAACTGCCGCCGGACTTGCAGCGCCAGCCGCTGCGCAAAGTGTTAGACGAGGCTGAGAAGTGGGCGATGAACGAATATGCAGCTGCGCTCAATCGAGGAGACAGGATGACTGCGGCCGAGCGCCAGAAAGCCGTCGAACAGATGTCCAGATTCACCGGTCTGAGCAAGACCTTCATCGATCAGTGCGATCTGCGCGTCGACCTTTCGCGCTTTAACAAGGAGCTGCTTCGCGATCAGCGACGGACGACGGGCCGCCTCGACAGCCGGTTTACCGGCATTGACGCCAGCGCGGCCGGTGATCGGCCGGACTTCGATCCGAGCATGACCGCCATCCGTCCCCCATACACCTCCGCTTTCAATCAGTATGTCAGATCGGAGCTTCGCTATGAGACCGATCTCAACTATTTCATCCTCGGCGGCGGCTTCACCTCGCCCTGGAACTGGAATTCCGACAACGGTTATGCCAACACCAGCGTCGCACTCAAGAGCGCTTTCTCGAAGAATCCATTCATGAAACTCTTCGTGGCATATGGCTATTACGATATGGCTACGCCATATTTCGCCGCCGAATATTCGATCGATCACATGAACCTCGATCCGACATTTAAGGCGAATATCAAAACATCCTATTACGAAGCCGGACATATGATGTACATCGACGTGAAATCACTGGCCAGGCTGAAACAGGATGTTTCGGCCTTCATTGACGATTCGCAGGCCCAAAAGAAACAGTAGAAAGTAGAAAGTATAAAGTATAAAGTAAGAGCGGTTGGTAAGATTATGGGATTAAGACGAAGTCATCACAGGTTTATGCAAATCCTCGCAATACCTTTCTGCTTTCTACTTTCTACTTTCTACCTGGCATCCGCTTTTGACGACTCCGCCATCCGCACCGAAAGGGCTAAAGCCTTGATCGATCGGTCGCGCCTGGCGATTGGGGGCGATGATGCGCTGTGCCGTGTTCAGTCGCTCTCAGTTAAAGGCAAGGTCAAACGCTACGTCAAATACATCAGCGTCAGGTCGCCGAAGAGTGTCGAAGAGAAAGAGCGTACACTTTCGGGTTCGATCGAGCTGGATTTTTCATTTCCCGGTAAGTTTCGCCGTAAATATACGACGCAGGTGTTGCGCGGATTCAACTATTCCTACACTGAAATAGTCAATGGTTCGCGCGCCTGGCGCAATCCGCCATTGCGTGCGATCTCGTCGAACCGTGACAGCCGGGTGATCGATGTCGAAGATTTCGAGCGAACGACACAGTTGCAGGCGCGCGGAGCCCGCCAGCAGATCACTTTTTACTCGCTCGGACTGCTGCTCCAGGGTATTCCGGAATTTCCGTTGCAATACAGTTATCTCGGGTTGCTCGAGACCGCGAGCGGTCAGGCCGACGTCATTTCTGCTCAGGGGCCTGAAAATTTCCAGACATTTCTGCTGCTCGACCCGAAAAGCAACTTTCCGCTCGCTATCGCAGTCGCCTATATCGATACAGTGCAGCCGACTGTGCTGGTAGAGACCCCGGGATTCTTCGACCGGCGTTTCATGCAGGCGACCTGGCAACGGGCCCGCGAAGAGCGCAGGCTGCGTGCTCGCCCGATGCGCCGTAATGAAATGCAGATGCAATTTTCCGATTATCGTCTGGTTGACGGAATCATGCTCCCCCACCTCATCAGGCATGTCCTCAACGGGATACTGATTGAAGAAGTGTTCTTCGATGAGTTCAAGATCAACCAGAACATCAATCCGAAAAAGTTCGAGGGTCAGCCGAAGCCCGTATATTGAAACTATGGCCGGCTTTGAGTATGATGGTCTCGATCGGTTTTAACTCTCCTTCGCCTGCAAGATTTTCACCAGATCTTATCTGAACAGGATATGGGCAGAAATTAATTCAAAATGCCGTGCTGAAACCGGATGCCATACTTCAGCGTCGATTATGATGTGAGATCGAGTTTGACACCTTGGTGAAAGTTAACCTTTGCACTACGCAACGGGTGAGGAAGTAGAGTCATCAAAAGAGTTGTAAAAGGATCCGGGCGGATCCGCTGTATGGAGACGGACTGTTTGCGAAAAGTATCTTGAGAATTGGAGATTTGGGTTAAACAGAAGTGGTTACGAGGAGATAATGCAGATGACAAATACTGGACAAAAACAGGCTTCCTCCGGAATATTCCTTAATCCCGACCTGAAAAGTCCACAGGCGCAGGAATTTGAGGACAAGCTCTCTGCTTTGATTGTTGGTCAGGAGCGCGCACTTCGCCGGATTACTGGTCTCTATCAGATCTATCTGGCTGGACTGGCGCATCCCGGTCGACCGATCGGGACGCTGCTTTTTCTGGGACCGACCGGGTCCGGAAAAACGCGAGTCGTTGAAGCCGCTTCGGAGGTCCTCTTTAACGATCCGAATCTGGTGACCAAGATCGACTGCGCTGAATTTCAGCATTCACATGAAATCGCGAAACTGATCGGTTCTCCTCCGGGATATCTCGGGCACCGTGAAACGTCACCGATGCTGACCCAGGAAAACCTAGATCGTTCGCATTCCGACACGACCAAGCTGTCGCTGGTTTTATTCGACGAGATCGAAAAGGCCAGCGATGCGCTCTGGCAACTGTTGCTCGGCATTCTTGACAAGGCGACGCTCACACTGGGCGATAACCGGCGCGTGGATTTCTCGCGCTCGATAGTCATCATGACTTCGAATCTCGGCGCTCGTGAGATGAGTGAGCTGATCTCGGGCGGCATCGGATTCGCTCCTAAATCGGGAGTCATTGATTCCGAAGTCGATCAGAAGATCTACCGCACGGCGGTCGAGGCTGCGCGGCGAAAGTTCTCGCCGGAATTCATGAACCGCATCGACAAGGTTGTCGTTTTCAGAAGCTTGCGAGACGAACATCTCCGCCAGATTCTGGAGATCGAACTGAGCGCGGTTCAGGACCGGATTATGCGCGGCAGCGGCGATAAATTCGTCTTCAAATGCACGGATGCCGCCAAGCAGTTTCTGCTCGATGAGGGCATCGATTTCAAATACGGTGCGCGCCATCTCAAACGCGCGATCGAGCGTTTTCTGGTCTATCCGCTTTCGAATCTGATTGCGACCAGCCAGGTGGGGCTCGGCGACCTGCTGATCGTCGATTATTCGCCGGAGATCGGCAAGCTCGTCTTTTCGAAGGAATCGGGCGGAGCGCTCATTCCGGGTGAAACCGACATCCTGCCGTTCGATGAGGATGAACCGCAATCGAATGGCAATGCCATCGCCATCGCTTCGTCCGAGATGGTTCCCGCGCCTGCCAAGGCGCAGAACGAAAATAATCAGTAGTAGTAGTTTCCAGTTTCCGGTTTCCAGTATTTCGTTAACAGCAATGCGCTGAACTAAGGAGCATCAATTTAAGCCACTGGAAACCGGAAACTGGAAACTTTATTTTAACAGTTTCTCATCCACTTCGACCTCCATCCGCAGCAGTGCCGAACTGAGCGTCTTGCCCTGCGGATCAGTTTTGAGCGAAACCGTCCCTCCGCCACCCAGGCTCTGATGGAGCAGAAAGTTGAGCGCCAGCAGGTTGGGCAGCTCGAATCGCTCGACTTCGCCCTTGCAGATTCCTGTGAAATGCTTTTTCACGCGTTCGGCCGTTACTTCTCTGACCAGAGCCGGATAGAACTCGGGTTTTCGCGCGATCAAACCGATATTCGCCGTGTCTCCCTTGTCGCCCGACCGTGCATGTGCAATCTCTAAAAGTTGTATCTTCATGATGATGGTTATTTTATCTGATAACTCCGGCTCAGGGAGTTACGATCATTGGTCACGGTAAATCGCTTGTTCATAGCATCGACCGAGACGCGAATCATATGCGCCGAATCCTCTTTTTCTTCGAGGTTGGCGATCAGCTCCGCAGCCGTATTCTGATCATCCGTTGTCGTAACATTCCGGTGTACCTGATACAGATCCTTGAGTCCCGGCAGCTCGCGGAGCCACTTGACGATATCCGGATGGCCGCCCTTGCGCGGTCCATTGTTCATGATCGCGACCGTCGGATCGATGCTCCGCAGGACGACGGGATTGTTGCTTGAATTCAAACCGTGATGTCCGACCTGATAAAGATCGACCTGCCCGATCATATTCCGCGGGCAGACCAGTTTCTGTTCGATGTTCCAGGTCAAGTCGCCCGTGTCCAGGAAATCGAATGCTCCGTATCGTAGAAGGAAGACGACGCTCTGCGCGTTGTCGGAGGGATCTTCGGCTTTCGCCTCCGCGGTCGAGCAGATCGAATTCGGTACTGGAGCCATCGATTTTGAAGCGACGACTTCTCTGCGTGCAGCCAGGCAAAGCAATGAAACCGGAGGAGAACCTGCCTCGCGTCGGAGTTTGATCGAGTCGCCTGGTTTGAGCGTAATCGAGCGCCCTTTGTTCGCATTCTGATAGGCCGCGTATTTCTTTGCAAAATCCCTGTCTTCATCGAGCTTGCTCATCGGGCCATGATCGTAAAACTTTCTGATCCTCACGCGTTCGGCGAGCTGCGGAATTCCGCCATAATGATCGGTGTGGTAATGGGTTGTGATCAGATGATCGATGGCTTCGATTCCAGCTGTCTTCATGGCCCGGACGATTCGTCCGGCATCCCGTCCGTCGAATCCGGGCCAGCCGGCATCGACCAGAATTGATTCGCCGGCCGGCGTGACGATCAGAGTGGCGGCTCCGCCTTCGACATCGACGTAATATATTTCGAGCGACCGCGCAGCCGCGCCGCCGGGCCGAACAGTCATAAAGCTCAATGCGACGGCCAGCATCACTGCACACGATAGTAAAATGATACGTTTCATCACTGTATCTACTCCATTTCTTATTGACCCGCATTGCCGGAGCCGAGGTGTTAATCTCGCAATATCTTTATTCCTGTCCGATGATGCACTATGCTTTCCGGCAGGACTTTCCGGCTGCACTTTGATGGGCTTCACTTCATGAATGATAGGGGAGAACAAAATCAAAAGGCAAAAGGTTGCCGACCTGAACTTCAATTCGATAAATAAAGCTGGAATGGATTTCGCCGGCCGAGATTTTGAAGGATAAACGAGGATGATCGAAAAGACGGCAAGTCGACAGATCAGACTGAGCGACTATCGCTATCCGGGAGAGGTGCTCTCGCTGGCGTTGACTCTCTTCATCATCATCACGCTGTATGGTCTGGCAACGATATTTTTCCCATCCGACTGGTCTTCGACACTCAAGACGGTCCTGATAACGGCGGGTGGGCTCGGAGTTTACATTATCTCGGTCAAGCTGCAGCAACGCGCGGCCCTTGGAACGATGGTCCGAGTCGGGCCGCGACAGTTTCCCGAGTTGCACGGGATAACACAGACAGTAGTCGCACGGCTGTCATGCCCGCCGATAGCGGTCTATGTCAAACGAGCTTCTGAAATGAACATCTACACGCTCGGTCTGTGGCAGAAGCCGATCATCGTTCTGACATCATCTCTGGTCGATCAGATGGATCATGAGAACCTGCTCTTTTTCATTGGTCGTGAAGCGGGACATATCCATGCCGGTCACACGTGGCTGCGGACACTGCTCAAACCGCTGGGCTCGGATGTCCCCGTCATCGGGCGGCTGCTGAACAGTATCGTCTTCGGAGACTGGATCAATCGGGCGGAACTGACAGCAGATCGCGCCGGGTTCATCGCCTGCGCGTCGCTGACCACGGCGGTCAGTACGATGCTCAAGTTCGGCATCGGACTCAGGTTGTATGAGAAACTGGACATTGGCGAATTCCTTGAACAGGTTCACGAAGTTCGAAATGTCCGGGGTCATTTGACTGAGATCATTGCTGAGCAGCCCTATCTGACCCAGCGCGTTCGGACGTTGGTCAAGTATGCGTTGTCCGATCAGTTCCGGTCCATGATGCCTGACAAGCAGAAGCAGACTCAGATACTGCGGTCGATCCCCGAGGCTTTCCTGACTTCGAATCTGTCCCGTCTGAATGTATCGCCTTCAAAAGGCAACGATGTCGACACCGGAGCCGAGGACGATGATGCCGAACCTGTGACGGTTTTCGACCTGACTGGCCCTCTCGAAGATCAGAATGACAACGCTTTCGATCCACGCTTTACACTGGTCGCAGAGGACGGCAGCGCGACTCATGCCCTGCGGCGGCGGCTGACGCGACTGGGCAGAAACAAGGATAACGATATCGTGCTGATCAACGACCGGGCCAGCCGGTACCACGTCGAAATTATGAAGGACGGTGACGCGGTCAGGCTGGTCGACCTGCAGAGCCGAAACGGCGTCTGGTTGAACGGAAAGCGAATCGATGGAGAGGCGATCCTGCAATCAGGCGACCGGATCAAAATCGGCCGCCAATCATTTATTTTTTCGATAATGGAGTAGCTCAGTTTCCAGGGGAAGAAGTTTCCAGTTTCCAGTTTCCAGTGGGCAGTAGGTGTTAACGTGTCTTTACTGGAAACTGGAAACTGCTCCAACTGGAAACTACAATTACGATATGGAAGAAAAGATACGAGCCATGGCCGAAGCGAGCCTGAAGGCTAAACGGGAATTCTTTGAATCCGGAGCGGCGGATGTCGCACGCGCTGCGCAGGTGATAATCGACGCGATGCGCGCAGGCGGCAAACTGATGATCATCGGCAATGGCGGTTCTGCGGCGGATGCTCAGCACATTGCCGCGGAGCTGGCATTCAAGATGGGGCGTGAAAGAGATGCATTGCCGGCGCTGGCATTGACGACTGATACTTCGCTGCTGACCGCGATCAGCAACGACAAGTCGTTCGATTTCGTATTCGCCCGGCAGATACAGGCGATCGGGCTCAAGGGCGATGTCGTGCTGGCGATCTCGACCAGCGGCAACTCCGCGAATGTGATCGAGGCCGTCAAACAGGCGCAGAAGATGGAAATTACGACGATTGGCCTGCTGGGCGCTGGCGGCGGGACGGTTGCATCGCTGGTCGATCATTCACTGATCGTGCCGCACTCTCAGACTCCTCGCATCCAGGAGGTCCAGATCACGATCAGCCATGTCATCTGCCAGCTGATCGAAGACGAATTGTGCCCTGAGTAATCCCGGAATATCGATGTCAATCTATTCACAGAAACCGATAGACCTGAGCGGCATTTCGACATACCCGCTGGCCTCGAGGCCGAGCAAGGTTACCGTCAGCGATTTCGCAAGACCATTGAGCGACGATGAGGCTCGAGGCTCCGCCGGACTGATCGATTCGCTGCCCAACATACTGGCCGCTCAATCGCTGCGTTCGGTCGCGGATGCAATTGTCGAGGCCCGCAGCAAGGGGCGCGCCATAATCTGGGGATTTGGCGGGCACGTCATCAAGACAGGACTTGCGCCTGTGCTGATAGACCTCATGAGAAGAGGGTTTGTCACTGCACTGGCGACCAACGGCTCAGGCGTCATTCACGATTTCGAGATCGCGCTGGCCGGCTGGACCTCCGAAGACGTGGACAGCGCATTGGGGACTGGCGAGTTCGGCATGGCCGAGGAGACAGGTCGTTTGATCAATCAGGCCATCAAGACGGGCGTCGATCGGGATTGCGGCATTGGCGAATCGATCGGGTCCGCCCTGGCGGACATGCACCCGCCGTATGCCACTTTTTCGCTTCTCCACGAAGCTTATTGTGCAAAGGTCCCGGTGACGGCTCACGTGACGATCGGCGCCGATATCGTTCATATCCACCCGCATGCCGATGGTGCGGCCATAGGAGCGGCCAGTTATCGAGATTTTCTTCTCCTCGCTTCCATTGTCTCTGAACTGGACGGCGGAGGGATCTATCTCAACCTCGGGTCAGCAGTGACGCTGCCGGAAATTTTCCTGAAAGCCATCACTGTGGTCCGCAATCTGGGTCATACGCTGCGGGATTTCACCACCGCGAACTTCGACTTTCTTCAACATTATCGCCCATTGACAAACGTCGTTCGCCGTCCGGTTGCAGGCGGTGCAGGACGCGGTTACAACATCACCGGCCATCACGAAATCATGATCCCTCTGCTCGCCGCGGCGATAATTGATAGAAGTAGAAAGTAGAAAGAGTTGAATCATGAAAATATTGCGATAGTATGGATATCAACTTTCAACTTTTTACTTTCTACTTCTTTCATTTATGGCAACTCAAATATTAGAAACAGCGATACAGGCAGCGCGCGAAGCGGGGGAGATTCTGCGGCAGTATTCGTCGCGCGGCTTTGAGATCAGCAACAAGGGTCGGATCGATCTGGTGACTGAGGCCGACCTGGCCAGCGAGCATCACATCAAGGAGCTTATCTCATCCAGGTATCCATCGCATGGCATTCTGGCCGAAGAGAGCGGCATCAGCCCGCATCACGATGAAACCGCGGAGTATTTATGGATCATCGATCCGCTTGACGGGACGACAAATTTTTCACATGGCTTTCCCTGCTACGCCGTGTCGATCGGCATCGAGCGCAAGGGGGAATCCGTAATCGGAGTGATATATGATCCGTCACGCGATGAACTGTTTGCATCCGAGCGTGGTTCGGGCGCGACGGTCAACGGCGTGCCGATTTGCGTCTCGGAGATCGATCATCTCGAACGCGCACTGCTGGTTTCAGGCTTTCCCTACGATGTCCGGGAGAACATGGACAGTTATCTGCCGGCGTGGCGGCGCTTTCTGGAACGCGCTCAGGGCGTCAGGCGTTTCGGCGCCGCGGCGATCGACATGGCATATGTCGCCATGGGCCGACTTGACGGTTTCTGGGAGAAGGGCCTGAGCCCGTGGGATACGGCCGCCGGATGGATCATCATAGAAGAGGCAGGCGGACGCGTAACCAAACTTGACGGATCAGGCTACGATAATTTTTCAGCCAGTCTGTTGTGTACGAATGGCAGGATTCACGACGAAATGCTCGAAGTGATGCGTTCGATCGAGCCTGGAAAATAACGCGCCAGAACAACTTTAAATATGGCATTCGCTCGAAAACTGACGCTCTTCGATGCGACGATGATCGTGATCAGCGGGATCATCGGTGCAGGCATTTTTATAAATCCGTATATCGTAGCGCAGACGGTCAGGACTCCTGTGCTGATCATCGCTGTCTGGGTGGCAGGCGGATTGATCGCATTGGCCGGCGCCTATGTTTTTGCCGAACTGAGCACGGTTATGCCGCGCGTGGGCGGTCAGTATGCTTTTTTTCGCGAGGCGTTCCACCCGCTGGTTGCGTTTCTGCACGGCTGGTCGCTGCTCTTCATCATTCAATCGGGAGCTACGGCGGGTGTTGCGGTCGCCTTCGCCAAGTATCTGCGACCGCTGCTCGATCTGCCTGAATCCTGGACAACCCCGTTGGCAGTGGCGATCCTGCTTGGTCTGGCAGCGTTTCATGCATTGGGGATCAAGCCGGGCGCGATATTGATCAACGTCATCACCTTCGGCAAGACGGTGGCCATCGCGGCGCTGGTCATCGGAGCTTTCCTGCTGACCGAACGATCAGGGATCACTCTGCGCCCCGTGACTCCGCCCGGAATGCAGGGGTTTGGACTGCTTTCCGCCTTCTTCGCCGGGCTCGTGCCGACTATGTTTTCGTACGGCGGATGGCAGAACCTCAATTTCGTTTCAGAAGAAGTCCGCGATCCGCTGCGCAATCTGCCGCGTGCGATTCTGATCGGAGTGTTTTGCGTCATCACTGTTTACGTCAGCGCGAACGTTGCTTATGTGCACGTGCTTTCAGCGCCCGCGCTGGCTGCGACCGAGACGCCCGCAGCCGATATGGCAGCGCGACTGGCAGGTCCGGCCGGGGCGAAGGTGATCAGCCTTCTGATCGTCATCTCGACCTTCGGTTTTATGAACCTGGCGCTGCTCTCGGCGCCGCGCGTCTATTACGCCATGGGCGTGGACGGAGTCTTCTTTCGGTTCATCGGGAAACTGAGCCCGAAGTACCACGCTCCGACAGCGGCCATTCTGCTGCAGGGAACGCTGGCCTCAGTTTTCGCCATCTCGAACCGCTACGATGAGCTAGTGCGGTATGCCGTCTTCGCCGACTGGATCTTCTTCGCGCTCGCCGGTGTTGCGCTCATGGTTTTCAGGAGGACTCTGCCCGATGCGCCCCGACCGCAACCTGTGCCGCTCTACCCGTTGACCCCGATCCTGTTTGTCCTCGCCGGGCTGGGGATAGTCTTCAATACTTTCGTCACTGATTGGGCGAATGCCCGCATCGGAGCCTTGATCATCGCACTCGGCATACCTGTCTTTTTTGCATGGAGGAAGGTGAGTAAAAAGTAGAAAGTGGAAAGTAGAAAGTATTCTTGCGCCAGGGTGCTTTTATTGAGGATTGACGTTTTGTGAAAGCAGGAGCCGCGTGATTGGAGACCTGCATTCAGCCGTGTACTTTTAGTGAACGGACTATTTTATTGAACCTATGAAAAACAGCGTATACATGACCTGGGCCAAGCAACATGCTGCGTCCAGCTATAACCTTGCCAACAGCGGGATGCTCGGATGCGATCTCAGCGACCTGACCATCACGCTCGATGATGTGGCGCTCAACGGCCCGAACCACGAAGGTTACGCGCCATTGAAAGAAGCAATCGCCGGGCTTTATGGGATGGGCACAGATAACGTGGTTCCAGCGCAGGGCACGTCGATGGCCAATTTTCTGGCCATGGCGACGGCCATCGAGCCGGGCGACGAGGTTCTGGTCGAGCAACCGACATACGAACCGCTGCTCGCCGCCGCGCGATATCTTGGAGCCGGGATCAGGCGGTTCTCGAGGCGTTTCGAGAATGCCTGGCAGATCGATCCCGATGAAGTGCGACAATTGATCACTCCGCGGACACGGCTGATCGTTATCACCAGCCCGCACAATCCCAGCGGGATCGTTGTCGAGCCCGACACGATGCGTCAGATCGCCGAGGCGGCCGCCGAAGCCGGAGCGATGATGCTGGTCGACGAGGTATATCGCGACATACTTTTTGAAGAAGCGACGCCGGTCAACGCGCATCTCGGCGCTCACGTAATGACGACCAGCAGCCTGACAAAGAGCTATGGGCTGAGCGGCCTGCGCTGTGGCTGGATTCTCTGCCATCCCGAGTTCGCCGAACGGGCGAGGCGAATGAATGATCTGTTTGGAGCCGTTGGTTCAGTGCCGAGCGATACGCTCTCGATCGCGGCATTCCGTCAGATCGAGAAGCTCGAAGCACGGAGTCGCGCTCTGATCGAACCGAATACGCGACTGGTCAGACAATTTCTCTCTGAGCACGAGGAATTTCTTGAATGTGTGGTCCCCTCGCGTTCAATGATCGTTTTTCCGCGACTCAAATCACACGATGACAGCGAAGCGTTGTACGATCGGTTGCGTTGCTATGATACTTCCATCGTTCCGGGGAAGTTTTTCGAATCCCCGCGTCACTTCCGCCTCGGTTACGTCATTCGCACGGCGGATGTAGAAACCGGACTGGCCAATCTGTCGCGGGCGCTCAAAGAGATGCGGTGACGCGGGAGCGCAGGCAACCTGCCCGCATGATATATTGATGGCCTGAAACAGAAATTCAGATGAGGTGCCGGGATCGTGTCGTCACAAAGCCTGAAAAAGATCGGAGTCTTCGTCGGTCCGGAAAAGTCCGAGGCGCTGGATGTCGTCTGTGATCTGGAGAACTGGTGCCTCTCGCGCAATATCGAACTCGGCGCTGCCGGCCCAATGGCTGCGAGATCAGGATGCGCCGCGTTGCCCGAACGGAACGGAGAACTGGCCGAAGATCTTGACCTCATCGTGGTGCTTGGCGGAGACGGAACAATGCTCGCCGCCGCCCGTCTCATCGGAGCCCGCCAGATCCCTGTCCTTGGCGTCAATTTCGGCTGGCTCGGTTACCTGACCGAATTTACTCTCGAAGAACTCTACCTTGCGCTCGAAGGCGTGCTCGATGGCAGCCTGTCGATCGATCGTCGTTTTATGCTCGATGTCAGACTGACACGTGGGAACGACGTCATCGCCACCAATCGTGCGCTCAATGATGCCGTCGTCAACAAAGGCGCCTTTGCGCGAATGATCGAAATGGAGTGTTACATAGACGACAAATTCGTCAATGGCTTTCGAGCAGACGGAATGATCATCGCGACTCCGACCGGCTCGACCGCTTACTCGCTTTCAGCCGGCGGGCCGATCGTTCATCCACGCATGTCCGCGATCATCCTGACACCGATCTGCCCGCATATGCTCTCGAATCGGCCGGTCGTCGTATCTGGCGAAAGCGTTGTCGAACTGGTCTTCAAACGCATCAGTGAAGGGTTGATGCTGACCATCGACGGTCAGATCGGACATAATATTCAGATCGATGATCGCATCACCATCGATTGCAGCAAGACGACCTTCAATCTTATGCGGCCTCCGAATCGCAACTATTTCGAAGTCCTGCGCACGAAATTGAAATGGGGATGATCACCTTTCGCAGAATGATAATTTTCTGACTGGAGCAGCCAAATGCTTTTCCCTATCGGTGATGACAATTCGGGACGGACGATTATACCGTTCGTCACCTACACACTGATCGCACTCAACGTGCTGGTCTATTTCCTGCTACAGTCGAGCGAGGCCTTCACTTACGGTTACAGCGTCGTTCCGGCTGAAATCACGCGCGGAGAGGATCTCGACACCGTCATCAATATAGGCGGTCAGGCACTGAGGCTCTATCAGGGGCCAGCGCCGATCTACCTGACGCTGATCTCCGCCATGTTCATGCACGGCGGAATCGGCCATCTCTTCGGAAACATGCTCTATCTATGGATATTTGGTGATAACGTCGAAGACAGCATGGGCCACTGGAGATTTCTGACCTTCTATCTTGTCTGCGGCGTTCTGGCCAGTGGGGCTCATATCTTCTTCGCTCCGAATTCGATCGTTCCCAGCCTTGGGGCATCGGGTGCGATCGCGGGTGTGCTCGGAGCCTATCTCGTGCTCTATCCCAAACAGGGCGTTCGGGTTCTTTACTGGGGACGCATCGTCGAGATGCCTGCCCTCATGGTCATCGGTTTCTGGGGATTCCTGCAATTCCTCAGCGGCTTCGGATCGCTGGCGAATGCTGGAGAGCAGGGTGGCGTTGCCTACATGGCCCACGTCGGCGGTTTCGTTGCCGGCCTCGCTCTCGTCTTTCTATTTCGCGACGGCAGGGGGAAGGCAAAGTCGCAGAGTATTAGATAGTTTGCGGGAAGAAGTTTCCAGCGACTGGAAACTGGAAACTTTTCTTACTTACTGATGTTACGCAGAAGAGTCCTTTAAAATCGATTTGACAAATTTTGGGGTTGCTCATGCAATTCTTCTGTGAGCCTGCAACGCAGGCGAAAGAGTACAGCCCGGGGTGGAGCGAGGCCGCCAGGCCGAGCGAAGCCCCGGGTCCCGTTCCACCAAAATTGGCAAGCCCACGAAGTGGGCGATAGCCTGAGCGGAAGAATCAGGTGTCATCGAGAAATCTGCCGCCCATTTCATGGGCTTGTTGAAATGATGATAACAATACCCGGGGCTTCGCTCGGCCTGTCGGCCTCGCTTCGCCCCGGGCTATATTCTGCCCACCCGCTTCGCGGGTTCGGGACAAGTCAAGCAATTTCCGATCATTGTCTCTGCGTAACATCAGTTACTTAAAAGTCCATGGATCTGCCCGTAATCAGACTGATCAGAACCGCGGATGAGCTTGCCAGTTCGATACCGGCGCTGGCGGCAGAGCCGGTTATCGGGTTGGACACGGAAACGACGGGTCTCGATCCGCACACCTCCAGGCTCCGCCTGCTGCAACTGGCCACTCCGCAAGAGGTCTGCATCATCGACTGCTATTCGTTTGAAGCAGGGCAGGTGACTCAACTTGTTGATTTGCTGACAGCCACGGCTCCAGTCAAGATCGCACATAACGCAAAGTTCGATGCCAAGTTCCTTCACCATCACCTTGGCATACGGCTCAACGGCATTTTCGATACCTATCTGGCCAGTCTGCTGGCCAGTGCCGGGAATGAGGCTGACAGGCACGGGCTTGACCCTGTAGTCGGCAGGTACCTCTGTCAGACCCTCGACAAAGCTGCGCAACTGAGCGACTGGTCGGGCGAACTCAGTGAATACCAGCTCGAATACGCCGCCCGGGATGCGGCAATTCTCTTGCCGTTATATGAGAAGCTGAAGGAACGACTGGATGAGATGGATTTGCTGGTCACGGCTGATCTTGAGTTCGACTGCATTCTGTCGATCGCGCGCATGGAGCTGGCCGGCGTTTATCTGGACGATAAGATGTGGCGTGAGCAGATCGAGCAGACCCGAAAGGCGCACGAGATAGTTGCCGCCGAGCTGCAGGAGGCTCTCGGAGCCGGCGCATCGCAGATGAGCCTTTTTGGCGACTCTTCTGAACAGATCAATCTCGACAGTCCGGCTCAGGTCAGGGATGCTCTGGCACGACTCGGGATCGAGGTCGATGACACACGCGAATGGCGTTTGCAGAAACTCGCTCGAGAGCATCCGATTCTCGACAAGCTGCTCGAACATCGTCACCTGAGCAAGAATCTCTCGTCCTATGGCGAAAGTGTCCTCGAATACATCAATCCGGCAACCGGGCGCATTCACGCAGACTTCCGTCAGATAGGGACTCCCACCGGACGGATCACCAGCTCGTCGCCCAGCCTGCAGCAGATTCCGCACACGATCGAATATCGGTCCTGTTTCCGCTCGCCTGCAGGCAGAAAACTGATCGTGGCCGATTACAGCCAGATCGAGATGCGTATCCTCGCCGATTTTGCTCACGATGAATCGCTGCTTGCGGCATTCGATTCGGGTCAGGACCTCCATCGAACGACAGCCTCTCAGATGTTCGGCATTCCGCTCGGTCAGGTCACTCCGCGACATCGCGAACAGGCCAAGGGATTGAACTACGGACTGGTATACGGCATGGGCGCCGAAGGGCTTGCCAGTCGCATTGACTCGACCGTCCAGGAGGCCGAAAGTCTGATCGATCGTTACTTCAATGCCTATGCCGGCGTCGCCCGCTGGTTGCACGAGGCTGCCGAACGTGCCGTCAATGAAGGGCGATCTCGTACTGCCTCGGGGCGATTATGGATCTTTCGCCTGGACCCGCACGACCGCCAGCAATACGGCTCTCTGAAGCGCGTCGGAAAGAACGCGCCGATTCAGGGCACAGCATCAGATATTTTTAAACGCGCCATGGCGTCGCTCGATATGGCGCTGCTCGGCCTCGATGCCCGAATCGTCAACAGCATCCACGATGAACTGGTGATCGAATGCGAGGAGTCGATCGCTCAAGAGGTCAAAGAGATCGTCGTCGACCGGATGGTCAGGGGGGCAAAGGAGTTTCTGGTTCGCGTCCCCGTGACTGTCGAGGCGATGATTTCTGATGCATGGCTGAAGAAGTAGAAAAATAAATGTTATGCCGAAATTGACTGCAGCAGAATTACAGACCTTCCTCGCCGGCCACTTTCCGCACGTCGATGATGTCGGGTTCCGCGTCGAACAGGTCGCGGAGAACTTCGCTCAGGTGCGGATGATCTACCACGATGATCACCTCCGGCCGGGCGGCACCATTTCGGGGCCCTCGCTGATGATGCTGGCCGATACTGCCATGTATCTGGCCATCATGGGTATGATCGGCCCCGTAACCATGGCAGTGACGACAAACCTTAATATCAATTTCCTGCGCAAACCAAAACCCGCTGATGTGATTGCGCATGCGACGCTGCTCAAACTCGGCTCGCGACTAGTCGTCGGAGAAGTCAGGATGTATTCCGACGGAGAAGCTGAACCTGTCGCCCACGCCACAGTTACCTATTCGATTCCCCCTCTCGCCTGAGCAGAGCCGAAGAGCCGAATCCGAATGCATCGTGGCATTTGACAATCCCCCACTCCCAAAGGCATTATCCAAAGCTTATGTAGAATCGTTTCTGAACGGCTCAATTACCGGCATTTATGGCTCAAGAATACATGGCGCTGACCGCGACGCTCGAACAGCTCGCGGAACTCGACCGTTACAATCACTGGATATTCGACCAGATCTCACCCGCGCTTGGCCGGCGTGTGATCGAGATCGGCTCAGGGACCGGAAATATCACTCAGTTTCTGTGCGCGGGTGGCCGCGAAGTTGTAGCCACCGATGTCGTCCCTGCCTATCGCAGCAAGTTGCAGCAGATCTTTAAGGATCAGGCCAATGTCAGCGTCGGCAAATTCGATCTGACGGCACCTGCGCCAGAGGAATATCTTTCCGATCCGTTCGATACGGTGGTCTGTCTGAATGTGTTGGAGCACGTTGATGATGACATGTTCGCGCTCGCTCAAATGCGGGATGTCATGACCGATCATGGTTCGCTGGCCCTGCTGGTGCCGGCTCACCGTTTTCTATTCGGTGAATTCGATCGCGCAGTCGGTCATTACCGGCGTTACGAGCGAAGAGAGCTGTCAGATAAGCTCGACCGTTCAGGATTCAAGGTCGTCGAGATGAAGTTTTTCAGCATCCTGGCCACGCTTCCGTGGCTGATCAATGGACGACTGCTCAAACGGGATTACCTGCCGGCCGGCCAGGCCAATCTGGCAAATCAGCTTGTGCCACTGCTCAAACTGGAACGTTTGATCGGCCCTCCGTTCGGTCTTTCCCTGATCGCAATCGCGGAAAAACGATAAGTACATGGAACGAGAGGCCCCTTGGCAATCTCTATCTTTGTACTTTCTACTTTCTACTTTTTACTTTCTACTTTCTACTCATATGCGCTGGTCAACTTATTTCATTCCCACTTTACGAGAAGAACCTGCTGATGCTGAAGTCATCAGTCACAAACTGCTGTTGCGCGCCGGAATGATCCGTCAACTCGGAGCCGGGATCTATTCTTATCTGCCGATAGCCCAGCGTTCAGTGCTCAAGATCTCCAATATCATTCGCGAAGAGATGAACGCCATCGGAGGCCAGGAATTCTATCTGCCCGCGATTCATCCAGCTGAGTACTGGCAGGAGAGCGGACGCTGGTCGATCATGGGCGACAACATGTTCAGACTCAAGGATCGCAAGGGCGGAGATTATTGCCTTGGGATGACTCACGAAGAGGTCATGACCGACATTGCCAGAAACGAACTGCGGTCATACAAGCAGTTGCCGCAGGTCTGGTACCAGATTCAGAGCAAGTTCAGGGATGAACTGCGCCCGAAATCGGGGCTGCTGCGAGTTCGCCAGTTCACGATGAAGGACGCCTATTCTTTCGATATCGATCAGGCGGGACTTGATAAATCGTTTGACGACCAGCGCGGCGCATATTGCCGCATATTTTCGCGCTGCGGGCTCGATTACGTCATTGTCGAAGCCGACACCGGCGCCATGGGCGGTTCGGCGTCCAATGAGTTCATGGTCTACACCAACGCCGGAGAAGATCTGGTCGCAAGCTGCCACGCGTGCGGGTACGCCGCCAACGTCGAGAAGGCGAAATCGCGCATCCCGGATGTCGACGACGGTGACATCGAGCAGGCGGTCGAAAAGTTCCCGACACCGGGCGTGCATACGATCGAGGACCTGGTGACATTTTCAGGCGGAGCCGCGGCCGATCGCCAGATCAAGACGCTGATCTATGTTTCAGTTGCCGAAAAAGGGAACGACTCGAAATCGACGCCTTTCCTTGCATTGCTCCGCGGAGATCACCCGCTCAATGAAGTTAAACTGGCCAATGCAGTCGCCAAACTGGCAAACAAGGACGGCTGGGAGCAGACGGCGATTCGCCCGGCGCATCCCGAGGAGATTCTCGAACTAATGGGGGCCAATGCCGGAAGCCTCGGAGCAGTTGGAGTGACCAAAGCCTGGGTGTTCGTCGATGAAGCTTTGCGCGGACGCCGCAACATGACGACCGGAGCGAACGAAGACGATCATCACCTTCGCGGAGTCAGCCTTGAACGTGATATCAAGGTCACCGATTGGGCGGACCTCCGACTGGTGGCTGAAGGCGAGGACTGCCCGAACTGTGAGACAGGCAAATTGCAGGTCGGCAAGGCGCTCGAAATCGGCCACATCTTCAAACTCGGTACGAAATACAGCAATTCAATGGGAGCTCGCGTCCTCAATTCGGACGGTAAGGAAGTGCCTGTCATCATGGGGTGTTACGGTATCGGAGTCGAACGTATCCTCGCCGCCGCCATCGAATTGCACAATGATGATGCGGGCATCTGTTTCCCGATAACTGTCGCGCCGTTCCAGATCGTCGTTACGCCGCTCAACGTCAAGGACGCCGAGTTGAAGTCGATCGGCGATCGCATTTATGAAGAGCTTGCCGGCGCCGGAATCGAAGTACTTTATGACGATCGTGATGAGCGCGCCGGCGTCAAGCTCAATGACGCTGATCTGATTGGATTACCGTTCCAGATTCGCATCGGCCCCAGGAAACTCAAAGAGGGCAAGGTCGAGTTCTATGATCGCAAGACCAGGCAGTCCGAAGATGTCCCGGTCGATCATGTCGTCAAACTGGCAATCGATCGAATTCATGAGGAACTCGTCAAGCTCAGTTAACAGAATGATTTTATGACCGTAGCTGCTCAACCCGCGGCAATATACGAATTAAAAATGAAGGCGAATTTGGAGTGCGGCGGCCCGGCGCCGCTTTGGTACTACTTTCTGATTTTGTCTAAAGTGGATACCAAAGCGGCGCCGGGCCGCCGCACTCCAAATTCGCCTTCATTTAATCGCGCTATAAAAATTATTATATTGACAGCCTTGTCCTCCTGCGTGTATAACGCACGACCATAACTTGTCACTCAAGTTAGAAAGTAGATTGAATTACTTTGAATCAAGTTTCTAGTTGAATCAATGAAAGGGTTCGAAATGAATTTGAATCAGAAATCAACCAGTGTTCATCGATATCGAAGTCGATCGAATAATTCCGACATGTCATCAGTCTCCTGCCTTATCTCCGCTACCTCCTGTTGTTGCTCCTGTTGTTGTCGCTAGTCACCGCTGACGGCTCAAACTGCCGTTAAATTTCCGTTCAAAAATCGAAAATTGAGAATCAAGTGCACGGGCGAGTGTATTCGCAGCTGCGTTTGATTTGAGCGATCCGGTTTTCGGGTTGAAATGCCATTCGGGCAATTCTACGAATGGGATTATCCCGCCGTCTCGCCATGTATCGATCTGATGCTTAGAACCAGGGAGAAAACCATGAGCAAAATTCACGATGAAGTATTGAAAGCAAACATTTATTACAGCGAGGAATTTGGAGATAAGGCGAAATTGCCGATGCCGCCGGGCAGGAGGTTTGCGATATTAACCTGCATGGATGCCCGACTGGATCCAGCAAAATATGCCGGGCTAGCCGAGGGAGATGCACATGTCATTCGAAACGCCGGTGGCCGGGCCAGTGACGATGCCATCCGTTCTCTTGTCATCTCGTACAAATTACTGGGAACGCGAGAATGGTTTGTTATTCACCACACAGACTGCGGGATGGAGACGTTTACGAATGATGTTATTCGGGATCTTCTGGCAAGCAGCTTGAAGACGGCAAGTGTCGATTCATCCGGCTGGCATGATTCCGGAGATGGCTCCGGATCGACCGAAGGTAACTATATCGACTGGTTGACGATTTCAGACAATGCCAAAAGCGTTGTCGAGGATGTTCAACGAATCAGGAACCATCCGCTGGTTCCCGGAGATATTCCGATTTACGGCTATATCTATAACGTGAGAACGGGCAGGCTCGAAGCCGTGCCGGAAGCGATACTGGCCGGAAAAGCTGTCAATTCCGCCTTGCGCGCCGTTTCAGCTGAAAGTCAGGCTATCTGATCAAAAGGGAGGGAGGAATAAAAATGACAAGAAACAGAAAATCGATCCTGGCCATCTATCATACGTTGAGTGTTCTATCGGCCGCCATGCTCTTCAATTTATGGGTTGCGGCCCAGTCGTCCGACCAGGCAGAGCTCAAAGCATGGCGTGAGCACCGAGAGACTCAGCTCAAAACCGACGATGGATGGCTGACTGTTTCCGGCCTCTTCTGGCTTAAAGAGGGCATAAACAGCGTCGGATCGGCTCCCGGCCGGGATGTCAGGCTACCTGTCGGATCTGCTCCTGATCAGGCCGGCCAGATCGTGTTCCAGCAGGGGAAGGCGGTATTTCACGTCGCTGATGGAAGCATTGCAACCATGCAGCAACAAACAATTCGTGAGGCCGTCCTGAAATCGGATGCGGAAGAGAACTCACATCCGGTAGTGATTGGCGACCTGAGTCTTCACCTGATCAAGCGTGGCGCTCGTTACGGCATCAGATTGAAGGACAAAAACAGCCTCGCGCGCAAACACTTCACAAAACTCGATTGGTTTCCGAACAAGAGGGAGTATCGCCTGGTCGCGGACTTCATTCCGTACAGTGCTCCGAAGGAGGTCAGCGTAGTCAATATCATCGGAGACGTCGAGAAGATGAAAAGTCCCGGGTATGTCGTTTTTAGTTTGAATGGAAACGAGTACTCACTGGAACCGGTGACGTCAGGCAAGGGAAAGCTGTTTTTCATATTTCGCGACCTGACCAGCGGGATCGAAACCTACAAGCCGGGCCGTTTTCTGTATGCCGATGCGCCAGTAGACGGAAAGGTGATCCTCGATTTCAACAAAGCGATCAATCCTCCCTGTACATTCACGGCTTATGCAACCTGCCCGTTGCCGACTAAGCGAAATTATCTGCAAGCGCGTATCGAGGCGGGCGAGAAAGCCTACCACGCTCCATGGCACGAGATTGCCGCCGAGTCGCGAATCAGGGAGGAAAAAAGATAGAAGGACAGAAGATTACGAGGCGGCGTAGCCAAGTGGCAAGGCACGGGTCTGCAAAACCCGCATCGCCGGTTCGACTCCGGCCGTCGCCTCCAGTTAATTTAAACGCCAGGAGAGATTGAAACGCCAACCTTTATCACCGCAGCGCCCTTGATGGCGTCATTTTTTAATGCATTGAGCGCGGCATTGGTTTCGCACAGATCGAAGACCTGCGTCTGCGTTCTGATCGGAATCCCGGATGCCACGCGCAAAAAATCCCTGCCATCTTCGCGCGTGTTGTTGGCCACACTGCGGACAACGCGTTCGTGATAAAGAAGCTGGTAGTCGATCGGCGGAATCTGGCTCATATGGATACCGCCGAGAGCAAGCGTTCCGCCTTTTTTCAAAGCCCTGAGCGCGGATATGACCAGTTCGCCCGCCGGTGCGAAGATGATCTGGCTGTCAAGGCTGACCGGGGGAGGATCGTCTCCGCCGCCTGCCCAGACGGCCCCGAGCTCGATCGCCAGGTCCTGGTGACGACGATCACGCGTGAAGGCGTATACTTCGACGCCCCAGTGCAGTGCAATCTGGATTGCAACGTGCGCAGCCGCGCCAAAGCCGTACAATCCCAACCGCCGTCCCTGGCTCGGTCCAGTGATCCCCGACAGGCGCAGCGACCTGAAACCAATGATCCCGGCGCAGAGCAATGGAGCCGCCTCGACATCGCTGAAAGCCTCGGGGATCGAATAGACGAAATCTGATGGCGCGACAAGATATTCGGCATAGCCGCCGTTGACTGTCCATCCGGTGAAACTTGCACTTTCGCAAAGATTCTCTTTGCCGCCCCGACAATATTCACACACGCCGCACGTTCGATGCAGCCACGGTATTCCGACGCGGTCTCCGATTTTGACGTCTGTCACACCGTTGCCCAGCATATCGATCCGCCCGACTACCTGATGGCCCGGAATGATCGGCAGTATCTGCCGAGTCAATTCTCCTTCGATCACGTGCAGATCGGTCCGGCACACGCCACAGACGCTGACTTTGACGCGAACTTCTCCCGGCCCCGGCTCCGGCCGCGGAAGCTCGATCAGGCTCAATGGGTTGTGCTCGATCGGCGAAGTCGCATCGAGGACACAGGCTTTCATATCATTTTCGCGTTCGTCTGGATTTGACTGGGCTGCCGGCCTCGACGACCGAAAAATCGACCAGATGGCGATCGACGTTGACACGATCGACACGCACACGGATGCGATCGCCCAACCTGTAACGTCGCTTGCCGCTGCGCCCGATGAGCGCATGAATCCGTTCGTCGAAGTTGAAATAATCCTCGATCAACGTCGATACATGAACCATTCCTTCAATGAAAAACTCATCCAGCTCGACGAAAAAGCCGAAATCGCGAACGTTGGTGATCATACCATCGAACTCTTCGCCAAGCCGCTCGGCCATAAAGACCGCTTTACGCCACTCGTCGATCTCCATCTCAGCGGCATCTGCGGAGCGTTCACGATCGCTCGACTCCTCTCCGATCAGCTCCAGATGATCGAACGGAATCGGTTTTGGAGGCTTCTTCGCCGGTTTCTCTCCGGTCACGGACTTCCCCCATTCGGCTGATCTCTTGAGCAGTTCGCGAAGTATGCGATGAACGATCAGATCGGGGTATCGGCGAATGGGCGAGGTGAAATGAGTATAGATCGGAGCGGCGAGCCCGAAATGACCGGCATTTCCCGCCGCGTATCGCGCGCGCTGAAGCGATCGGAGCATGGCGTATGACAATACGCGCTCTTCGGGCTTGCCCTCCAGCTGCTTTGACAATCGCTGGTAATCAAAAGAAGTGACGCCTTCGACCGGAAAACCATATCCATACGCGCTTGCCAGCTCTGCGAACTCGATCACACGCTGCGGCTGTGGTTCCTCGTGTATTCGGTAAAGAGACGGCACTTGCAACCCTGTCATATGGCCGGCCACAGTCTCGTTCGCCAGCAACATGAACTCTTCAATTATGCGATGCGCGATGTTGCGGTCGGCTTTGAGTACGCCGGCGATGCGTCCCTCGTCGTCGAACTCGAAGATCGATTCCGGCAGATTGAAATCGATCGCACCCCGTCGCTGGCGCATTCCGATCAGAATCCGTGCCAGTTGCTCCATCGCCCTGAACAGATCCATCAGTTCGGCATATCGCATCGCCAGTTTCGGATCGGTGTGCGCGAGAAGCGTATTGACGTCGGTGTATGTCATCCGTTCATTGCTCCGGATGACCGTTTCGCGCAGTTCGTAATTGACGACCTTTCCCTGATCGTCAACCTCCATCAATGCCGACATCGCCAGCCTGTCAACCTTTGGGTTGAGCGAGCAGATGCCGTTTGACAGCTTTTCGGGCAGCATCGGTATCGCGCGCTCCGGGAAGTAGACTGAGGTCCCCCGTAACCGCGCCTCCTGATCGAGAGGCGTTCCCTCGCGAACATAGAAGCTGACATCGGCGATGTGCACTCCCAGGTGGTAATTGCCGTTATCCAGTCTGCGCAGGCTGATCGCATCGTCGAAATCTCGAGCCGTCTCGCCATCGATCGTGACCGTCGGTATTTCGCGCAGGTCAAGACGACCGGATAGCTGATCGTCGGTCACAGTTGCCGAAATCGATTCGGCTTCGGCGGTCACCTCGACTGGAAAGATGTAAGGCAGATCGTGCTTGTGAATGACGATCTGAATATCCATTCCCGGAGCATCGCTCGATTCGCCCAGCCGTTCGATGATTCTTCCCGTCGGATTGCGACGCCCGCCCGGATAACCCGTCACGCGGACCATGACGATCCACCCGTCCGCCAGATCGCCAGCATCCCGAGAGTCGATGTCGATGTCGAACTGAAATTTTTCGTCGAGGGATTCGACCCACGACTGTCGAAATCCATGGCGGAGCCTCCCGATGACCTTCAGATCCCCGCGCTCGAGTAGCATCTCGACCTTCGCCAGCTGCTCTTTGTCGCGCGCCCCACGATAAAAACTGACTATGACGCGGTCATTGTCAAATGCTCCGTTGAGATCCTCTGGCAGGACGCGGATCAGTCCGCGCGCCCGCTCCGAGGATTCATCCGGAATGAAGCGGATCGACTTCTTTCTGCGCTGCCGAATCCGCCCGACCTGCGATCTCCGCGACTGCGACCAGCGGAACTCCTGCCCGTCGCGGCGCAGCAAACCAACACCCTGCAGCCGGTTGAGCAACTCCTTCAGCTGCTTCTGCTCCGCGCGGTTGAGCGCCAGCATATCGGCCAGATCTCGCGCCGAAACCCCATCAGCCTCTTCACGGAGCGCTCCAAGGACCTCGTCAAGATTCAGCCCCATCGCCGTCTGATTAATCTGTTTCATATCAGTAGAAAGTATAAAGTATAAAGTAGAAAGTTTTCAGTCGGATTGTCTCGGTCAACAGGAAGTATGTATAATTTCGTTGCCACTCCGAATTCAATCGAGAAAGGATTCGGTTTTATGGAAGTAATCAACCCGCAACTCAGAGAACTCGAACGCAAGCAACAGGAACTTCAAACGACGGTGGCTTATATGCGCGGTGAACTCGATGAAGTAAAAAGACTCGCCGGCGGAACTGTCCGACAAACCATCTGGCAGTTCGTCATCTTTACCGTCACCATGGGAGCCATCCTTCTGGGAGGTATCCGGTACCAGACGGAGACCCTGCGAAATGAATTCAATGTCCGGTTCGAAAAAGTCGATCTCCGTTTTGAGGAAATGGAAAAGCGAATGGATCAACGTATGGACCTGATGGAAAAAAACATCCTCGCCCGCTTCGAAGATCTCAAACAGGAGGTTCGTGCACGCCGCTGATATTGTATAATTCTCCGGTCACCCCGAATTCAATAAAGAAAGGATTCGGTTTTATGGAAGTAATCAACCCGCAACTCAGGGAACTCGAACGCAAGCAAGAGGAACTGCAAACAACGGTGGCTTATATGCGCGGTGAACTCGATGAAGTAAAAAGACTCGCCGGCGGGACTGTCCGCCAGACCATCTGGCAATTCATCATCTTTACCGTCACCATGGGTGCCATCTTTCTGGGAGGCATCCGGTATCAGACTGAGACGCTTCGGAATGAGTTCAACTCGCGATTTGAGATCGTCGATCAACGGTTTAACAACGTTGACATACAATTCAAACGTATGGATCAGCGTTTTGAGGACATGGAAAAAGGGATTGACCAGCGGATGGACCAGATGGAGAAGAACATTCTCTCCCGCTTCGAAGATCTCAAACAGGAGGTTCGTTCACGCCGATGATGATGCTTTTCGATTATGCCCGATGACCTGATTCGTCTGTCAAAACTGATGGCCCAGCGCGGAATCTGCTCGCGTCGTGAGGCCGATGCCTTCATCGAAAAGGGTCTCGTCATCGTCGACGGCCACCCCGTCAATCAACTCGGCACCAGGGTCTCTCCCAACGCCGATATCGAACTCGCCCCCCAGGCGAAATCCCAACAAACAAAGCTCGTCACTATCCTGCTCAATAAACCAATTGGCTATGTCTCCGCTCAACCCGAGCCCGGATACACTCCCGCCATCAAGCTGATCACTCCGGAAAACATGTTCGGAAAATCGAACCTGCGGCTCAAACCCGAGCATTTCAAGGGTCTTGCCGTAGCCGGGCGGCTCGACATCGATTCCCAGGGACTGCTGCTCTTCACACAAGACGGGAGGCTGGCCAAAAAGATCATCGGAGAGGACCGCACAATCGAAAAAGAGTACCTCGTCCGCGTCTCCGGTAACCTGACAAAGGAAGGTCTCGCATTGTTGCGCCACGGGCTCGAACTCGACGGCAAACCTCTCCTGCCCGCGCGCGTCGAGTGGCTCAATCGCGATCAGCTTCGGTTCATTTTGATGGAAGGAAAAAAACGACAGATCCGGCGGATGTGCGAACTTGTCGGCCTGAGAATTATTGGCTTGAAGCGGGTTCGAATCGGCCGGATCATGCTCGGTAACCTGCCGGAAGGGAAATGGCGCTTCCTTGAAGACGGTGAATCTGTGGACTGATTTGGAGTGCGACGGCCCGGCGTCGCTTTGACTACCAAAGCGACGCCGGGCCGTCGCACTCCAAATTACTTCGTCCTGTCGGCGACCATCTGCTTGATCCGCTCGACGGCTTCCGTGATTGCCTCAAGTGAGTTGGCGTAGGACATGCGTAGATATCCTTCAGCACCGAACGCAGAGCCCGCCGTCGTCACGACGCCATATTTCCAGAGCAGCTCATCGGCCAGCTCCTTCGATGTCGCGAATCCGCAGTTCTTCATGAGCTCTTTCATGTTCGGGAAAGCATAGAAGGCTCCTTCAGGGGCGCTGCACTTGATGCCAGGAATCTGGTTGAGCGCCGGAATGAACCACTCCGCCCGGCGAATGTACTCCGCGAGCATTTCCTTGACCGATTCCTGCGAAGAGGTCAGAGCGACGACAGATGCTTTTTGTGCGATCGATGCCGCGTGAGTAGCAGACTGGCTCTGGATCTTGGTGATCTCATTGACCCATTCCACCGGTCCGAGCGTGAATCCGACTCGCCAGCCCGTCATGGCATATGTCTTTGAAAGGGAACCGGCGATGAGCACGCGCGAGCGCAGCTCCTCAGGCAGCATCGCCGCTGAGTTGACCTCATTCGGCGGATAGACGAACTGCAGATAACATTCATCGGAGATTACCCACAGGCCCTTCTCGACTGCCAGTTCGACGATCTTGCGAAACTCCGCGCGATCGATCAGCCGACCTGTCGGGTTCGACGGGGAATTGATGATCAGGAGCTTCGATTTAGGAGTGATTGCCTGACCGACCAGATCGGCCGTCATATGAAAATCGGTCACCTCGGTATCGACCGGCGCCGTTTTGCCTTCGGCGAAATGTACGATCTCTGGAAACGAGACCCAGCACGGGTTTTCGAGCAGAACCTCATCTCCGGGGTCGATCATCGCCAGAACGGCGTTGAAGATCCCCTGCTTTCCGCCCAGAACGACACAGCAGTGCTCAGGCGTGTAATCTGACCCGAAATTCGAGTTCATGTAATCGCAGATCGCCTGGCGCAGCGGCATGATGCCAGTCGCCGCAGTGTACTTCGTGAAGTTCTCATCGAGCGCGCGCTTGGCTGCGTCTTTGATGTGCTCAGGCGTAGGGAAGTCCGGTTCGCCAACACCCAGATCGATCACGTTGACCCCCTGAGCTCGCAGCTTGTCTGCCGCCATGACGACCGCCGCCGTTGATGACAGCTTAGTCATTTTCGCCCTTTTCGATACCGGAAATGCGGATGTGGATGTTGCAGTTGTGCTCATTGTTTCCTTTGTAATAAGTTAAAGTTGAGCGTTGCACTAGAAACGAGTCAACTTTTTAAAGGCGTGGGCCGGCCCCCCCCGCGGCTGGCGGCGGGGGGGGGCGGGGGGGCCCCCCCCCCCGCCGCCCCCGCCGCGGGGGGCCCGGGACGTTTGTGGGGGACCATAATAAGTTTGGGACCACATTGCAGCAATCATACATTTGGGGCATGGGCGTTTCTTGGGTGTTTTCTCTTCGTCCGCGGGCGGGGGGGGGGGGGGGCGCGGGCCCGCCCCGCCCCGCCCGCGCCCCCCCCCCGGGCCCCCCCCCCCCCCCCGCCCCGGCCCCCCCGGCCGGGGGGGGGGCGGGGCCCGCGCCGCCCCCCCCCGCCCCCCCGGGCGCCCCGCCGCGGCCGGCCGCGGCCCGGCGCGGGCGGGGGGGGCCCCGCCCCGGGGGGCCGGCGGCCGCGGCCCCCCCCGGCCCCGCGCGCGGCGGGGCCCCCGGCCGGGCGGGGGGCCGCGCGGCCGGGCAAGTCCATCGATCGAGCCGCCGAGGCTGAAGACCTCTTTGATCAGTGTCGAACTGATGAACGAGCTGTCATTTGACGCCATCAGCAGAACTGTCTCGACCTGCGGGTTGAGACGGCGATTCATCATAACCATCGGCAATTCGTATTCATAGTCCTTGATCGAACGCACTCCGCGGATGATCGCCTGTGCCTGGCGACGATCGGCATATTCGACCAGCAACCCGTCGAATGTATCGACGCTGATCTGAGAGTGCCACGGTTTCAGAATATCCTTCAGCAGCTCGACCCGTTCTTCGACTGTGAAGATCGGATTCTTCCCCGGATTGACCAGGATCGCCACGATCACTTCATCGAACAGATGACAGGCGCGCGCGATGATGTCCAGATGACCATTGGTCGGCGGATCGAACGAGCCTGGATAGATTGCACGACGAATCAAGGAGTCCTCCATGCCGGAGCGCGGACGTCCCCGTCCGCATCTATTATTTAAAGTCCGCCGTATATATACATGCGGACGAGGACGTCCGCGCTCCGGCACGAGATGTTAACACGCTCAGTCATTCTCAGTGAAGCTGTTTGAATCCATCCCGTCCGCTTCGTATTGAAAGAATGTCAGGCACGATTCTCCTTGTGTGATGACGCGATACGGCCTCAGATCGCCATAGCTCGGCGCCAGCGGCATCTGGCGCCGGTGCTCGACAATCAGAATGCCATCCGGCGCGAGCAGGCCCCCGTCAGCCACCTGGCGGATGACGGGTGAATAGATCCCGGCATCGTACGGCGGATCGAAATAGATCAGATCGAATCGGAACTCCTCGCGTTCGAGCGCTCTCAATGCCTGCAGGACGTCCTTCTGGATCACCGTCGCACTCTCGACTATCCCACAATGCCGCAGGTTATCACCGATGATCGCCGCGGCTTTTCTGGACACTTCGACGAAGACCGTCTCAGACGCCCCGCGCGACAGGGCCTCGATGCCGACCGCCCCTGATCCCGCGCAGAGGTCGAGAAACCGCGCCTCTTCAATGCGCGGCGCCAGCACATTGAAGAGCGTTTCACGCAGTCGATCGGAGGTCGGTCGGACCTTCAGCCCCTCCGGCGTCTTCAACCTGCGTCCTTTGTATAATCCAGTGATGATTCGCACTAATACCCATTCGGATTGGCCAGTTTCCAGCGCCAGGCGGACTCGATGATCCGGTCTAGCTCGCTGTGGCGCGGATTCCACCCCAGGTCACGCATAATCTTGTCGGCGCCGGCAATCAGGACCGGAGGATCGCCCGGACGCCGCGGTGCCGATTCGGTCGAAATCCATTTTCCCGTCACCTGTCTCGCCATCTCGACAACTTCGGCCACGGAATACCCACTGCCGTATCCGACGTTGTAAGTTTCGCTTCCGCGCTCCAGTACATTGAGCGCCAGCAGGTGCGCGTCAGCCAGATCGACCACGTGAACATAATCGCGCACGCAGGTGCCGTCAGGCGTCGGGTAATCCTCGCCGTAAATCAGGACCTTTTCAGCTTCACCCGCCGCGACCTTCAGGATATTCGGGATCAGATGCGTTTCCGGTGTGTGGTGCTCGCCGTGCAACTCGCTCGCGCCTGCCGCATTGAAGTATCTCAGGCTGCAATGACGCAGCTTGTAAGCTTCATCGTACCATCGCAGCATACGCTCGAATGCGAATTTCGACTCGCCGTACGGACTGGAAGGCTTGAGTGCGGCATCTTCGTTGATCGGGATCGTTTCCGGCAGGCCATAGACAGCGGCGGAGGATGAAAAGACGATCTTCAGAACTCCCGCTTTCAACATTGCATCCAACAGACTCAATCCGTTGACAACGTTGTTTACGAAATAACTCCGCGGGTCACGCATCGACTCGCCGACCATTGACGATCCTGCCAGGTGAATGACGGCTTCTATCGAGTCTTCATGCATTGTCCGAACGAGCGCCTCGGAATCGGCCAGGTCGCCTTCGATGAACCTCGCTTCAGCCGCAACGGCGCTGCGATGGCCACGACTCAGGTTGTCGTAGATGACTGCTTCGTGACCCTTCGCCAGCAGCCGCTCGACGACGACGCTGCCGATGTATCCGGCGCCTCCGGTGACAAGTATTCTCATCACAATCCGATTCATTCCTCAAAATAAAGAAACGCGGAAGAGCCGGATGGCATCTACCCGCGTTTCAGGTCATTGTTACTCGATTTGAACTTATTCAGGCGGGCAGGGGATGATGGTTCCATCCGCTCCGCGGCACTGCTGTCCGGGCGTCAGACCGCCCCAGCACTTGCCGTTGATCAGCACGCCTCCGCGTGGACACGGGCTCGGCCCGCTGTTGCCGATCGCGGGTCCCAGTATCAGCGGATTGACGAATCCGCCGGCAAGCACCGGGACTCCGGGGAAGAACAATGTGTGATCGTAATATTCAATCCCGAAATAGTTTCTGAACATTCTGTCGCTCTTGCGACTGACCACTCCGATAATCGGTCCCTTGCCCTCCTCATCCGGGTCTGTCGCGGGCAGCTCTGGTGGCAACCCTCCGCCTGGCTCGGTTCCAGGCTGTGGCGGGGGCGGTCCGATATTGCCATCCAGTTTTGTGTCAGCAGGCTGGCCCGGCAGCTTGCCTCCAGCCATCTGTGCGAAAAGAACCAGATTCGCCGGCGGCTGCGGCAGCACCATGTTGCTTCGCTGCTGGGTCTCAATGTAGGCCTCGAGCAACTCCCTGACCAGCGGATCGCCCGGATAGACCGGGCGCCAGTTCGACGATCCCGGTGTACAGGGAACCATCGGATCGCAGAGCGCCGACGGACGCAGCAGCCTGATCTTCTTCAGACCGACCTCGATCCCCTGGACCAGTTGCGCCAGATCGGTCGGGTACTGGCCTCCACGCATCTGCGAATACTTCGCGATAGCGGTTGCCACCTGCTGTCCTCGCCAGAGCATCTCCTCCTCGCGCTCCCGCTGAGTCTCGAATTTGATCGACGGCGCCGCAGCCGTCAGCAGGATCAGCCCGAATATCATGACTCCCATCATGCCTGCCAGCGCATATCCCCGCTCGTTCCTCCTCTTGTCTCGGGGCCTCATGTCTGTTTTGCTGTGCATTTTATCCATGATGTTTCCTGTAGATTATGATTGGGGGCTCGCTGACGCCCATGTTCTGCTGCTCTTACTTTATACTTTCTACTTTATACTTTCTACTTCTTTTATCCATTTTCACCAGTGAAATTGATCGAATGAGTGATCTTCAGATTCGTATCCTCGACCTCGATCTTCTGCGGCGTGATATTGATGATGCGCCAGTTCCTGCCAACCACATCGCCGCGGCTGACATTAAAAACATCTTCTCCGGAAGCGGCCTTGAGCACTGCTACCGTCTTCTTGCTGCTCACGATCAGTCCGATGAAGCGGTATGGTGGCGCTGGCGGCTCGGCAACATTCAGCGACAACTGATTCGAAAACATCTTGGAGTCGCTTTGACTGCGTACCTGTACTCCCATATTCCCTGCTCGTTTGATCGCATCCGCCGGCACCTTCGCTTTGACCTCGGTCTGGCTGACTGACGTAGTTGGATATTCGCGGCCTTCGATAAATAACCTCGCATCACCCGGAAATTTATCGCCGAAGACTGTCAAAGTGAAATCTCCCGTCCGCGCGATGATGCCCGAAGGATTAACGGAAAACAGTGTGATCGGTGGCGGCGGCGGTGGCGGCAGCGTCGGTTGTGGTTTGGGAGTCGGTGGCGGCGGCGGAGGCGGATAGACAAAAATGTTTCGCCCTGTGCCCGCTGCCGCCGAACCCTTGCCGCTCATCGAGGCCAGATCCAGTGGCTGCGATATGATCCGCTCCGGCTCCTGACCGCTCTGGACGGGCCGTTTCGTCGCTGTCGTTCCGGGTGTTTGTCCCTGACCGGCCGTCTGGGTCGTCCGCGCTGCCGCTGCCGGCGTGACCGGTCTCTCTTCCTCAGTGAAGAACTGGAAATACATGACGGCTACGAAAACGATCATCAACGCACCGAGCAGTAACTTTTTGCGCGTCTCACCCGCATTCTCTTTTTTCGATATATCCTGACTCATGTCTTATGTTCTTTCCGACACTGCAAAAATTGCTCATTAATTAGTCAGTAAACTAAGTTTGAAAACGATTGAATCGCAAAGGCCGCAAAGGGGCAAAGATTTTTTGGTGATATGAATATCCGGATTATTGCCCACTGGATATAATTCGAACACTGATCTTCCCTGTATATCTTTGCCCCCCTTTGCGGTCTTTGCGATTAATTTCTTCCGACCTACTTTTCCGCGGGCTTCTGAAAATAGGTATCGAGCTCGATCTTGAGTGATACCGGAATCGCCTCAGGGCTTCCCAGCGTCACCTGAGCCCCGCCGGCCGCCCGCCGAACTTTGTCCGCTTCTCCCTGAAACGCGACCGAATTGATTATCAGAAACTGCCGGCTTCGCTCAAGGTCCGTCAGAAAACGCCGCAGATTAGTATAATCTCCGATCACTGTCGTATCTATGCCCAACGCGGGATAGATCTTCGGCTTCTTGTCCTTGAGCACGGATTCCGGCAGCGGATTCCCCGCCTCGTCCAGCAGCACATCGGCCTCGGCGACACGATAGCTGGCGTCACCGACAATCACTTTGTGAGTTTTGCCCAGGCTGTCGATCTCGTTGATGATCTGTGTCATCCCGCGTTCGTCCGGTTTAAGAAAACTTTCAAATCGGCCAAGACTCTCCATGATCCGCTCGGCGTTCGATGCCTGCTCGGTCCTCTTCTGCTCATCCAAAGTGTACTTGTCTTTGCGGGCCTGCAACTCGCGCCGCTTCTCCTGCAAAGTTGAAAATTCGGATTTCAGCGGCTGCACCCGGCTCAGGAAAAAGAAGGCTATAAATCCGATGTAAACCAGCGCAGCAATCAGAAAGACCATTTCCGCCGGGCTCAACCGTACCCGTTGCAACAGGCTTCCGGCTTCGCCGCTGATCGTTTCCCAGTTCAGATTATCCCGCAAACTCATCGCTTCTCCTCCGCTGGTCGCCTGTTCGCTACATCATTCGACGCAACCTGACTGGCCGTATCCGGCCTGACCGCAGAAGCCGGCGGGTAATATTCAACTTTTAATGAGAACTCGATCTCTTCCGTCCCTTCGACAGCCTTCTTCGACATCGGCGACACCTTGAACCGGTTCGATTCATGTAACCTGTTGATCATCGATGTAACATCAGTGCCCGATTTGCCGATCACATCAAGCGTCAATTCGGCCGCTCCGCCGTTGTTCGCTGCCAGCGTCCCGGTCCGCTCCTCCGACTGTATCTGCGATACCGCCACGCGCATGACACGCACCGTCGCCGGAAGATTACGCTCGATATCGTTCAATAACTGAGTCCACGAAAACGACCGCCGCGCTATCAGATCGCTCGCCGCCACCAGCTTTCGATTCTGGTCCGTCGTAATCACAATCGTGCTTGTGATCGGCTTCTCCAGCTTCTTCAACTGGCCTTCCAGAGTCCGTACCTCACTGGTGTAGGTCGTGATCTCCCGCTCCGCCTCCGTCATCGTTTCGATCGCCATCAATCCCAGATATGAAGGGATGACGAACATCAACAGTATCAATAGCCAAAACAGGCGCCTGTTTCGAAATGGTGCCCTGGCCAGATTGGTTATCGGTTTCATAATCCTGATTTGCCTGAGTTTCTTGATCACCCTTTGATCAATTTTTAGGTCGTTCGCTCGTGGAACGGTAGGTTGGGGCCGTGTCGTAAATTGCGACTATACCACAAGTGCAGGTCGGTACACATCCGGTGCGGGCTCAAGTGCGTGGCGGATTTTTATTCGTAGCCGAAAAAAATCGAGGTGACCTCCCCTCGCTCAGCGTGGCTGATCACCTCACACAAACTACACACACTGCTTTCAACGCCCCTAACTCTCTTTAGTTCCCGTAATTTCAGATTAATTACTTTGAAAACTAAATTTTCTTGTATTCAAGACTGAAAAAAAGTTAATCGCAGAGGCCGCGAAGAAGCGCAAAGAATTAATCGCAAAGGCCGCAAAGGAGGCAAAGATATACAGGGAAGATCAGTGTTCGAATTATATCCAGTGGGCAATAATCCGGATATTCATATCCCTTAAAAATCTTTGCCCCTTTGCGACCTTTGCGATTAATTTCTTCCGGACTTAAATGCCAGAAAATTTAGATTACAGACTATTAATTGACTGAGATTGATGTTGCCGGGTGTTTCCCAGGTAAATTAGACGGCCAAAAGCGTTTAAAATCCGATGGCAGTTCAATTCTTTTGCGATTGAGCCCGGTCTCGGTCATACTTCGAGCCGTTTTCCAGAAAATAACGAAGGATGCGGAATGCAATCGAGACCCATGAGAGTAATGCGCGGCATAACGGGGGCGCGCTGGCACCTTGAGTCGCCCGACGAATCGCTGATCGAGCAGCTTGCGGCTCAGACCGGGCTGCCGGCGATACTCGCCAGGTGCCTGGTCAATCGCGGGCTGACCGGGCCCGAGGCGGTCACGGCGTTCCTCGAACCCGAATTTCACGTCAATCTGCATCCTCCCGGGATGTTGCGGGACATGGCCTCCGCAGTCGACCGTTTGCGACGAGCGATCGCCAACCGCGAGCGGATCCTCGTCGTCACCGATTTCGACGTCGACGGAACAACTTCAAGTGTTATCCTCTCCCAGACACTTCGACTGCTGGGCGGCGACGGTCTGGTCGAATGCTATATTCCTGACCGCTTCACCGAAGGATATGGGCTCTCAACGCAGATCGTCGAACGCGCCGCAGCCGATGGCTTTTCCGTCATCGTGACGGCTGACATCGGCATCAAATCGCACGAAGAAGCCCGCCTGTCGCGCCACCTTGGCCTCGATCTGATCATCTGCGACCACCATCTGCCCGACGGAGAAGACGTCCCGGCAGAAGCCTACGCCGTGCTCTGCCCGAAGGGCTCCTCCGGTACAGGCTATCCGAACAAACACCTGGCCGCCTGCGGAGTCTCGCTCAAACTGGCCGACGCCCTGCTGGCCGATCATCCAAAACGCCGTCCGATCCTTGAATCCCTGGCTAAACTCACGGCCATCGGCACAGTAGCCGACATGGTCGATCTGGCGGATCCTGAAAACCGCGCCATCGTTGCTCACGGGCTGCGAACCCTGCCCGAACGCAGCAACAACGCAGGTCTGCGCGCGCTACTCAAACTGGCCCAGGTAGGCGATACCGTCACGACATATGACATCGGCTTCAAGATCGGCCCTCGAATCAACGCCGCCGGCCGCATCGCTCACGCCGGTTCCGTCCTGCGCCTCTTCGAAGCCGCCACCGACGAAGAGGCCGCCGAGCTGGCCATGAAACTCGACGCGCTGAACTCGGAACGACAGCACATACAGAGCACCCTCTTCGAACACCTCAAAAAAGAGGTCGAAGCTCGCCCCACTCTCGGCAACGTCATGGTCTTTCACGGCTCCGAACGCGAAGGTTTTCATCGCGGAGTCGTCGGCATCGCCTGTTCGAAGATCGTCGAGCTGACCGGACGTCCGACCTTCATCTGCTCTGTCAACGAAGAGGGCATGGCTCACGGCAGCGCCCGCTCGATCAGCGGATTCCACCTCGTCGATGCGCTCGATTCCGTCTCGGACCTGCTCGTCAAATACGGTGGCCACCCGATGGCCGCCGGCTTTACCCTGCCGGCCGATAAAGTAGACGAAATGCATTCCAGACTTGACAGCTACGCCGGAGAAATACTCTCACCCGAAGATCTTGGCCGATCGCTCACCGCCGACGCCGAACTGCGGCTCACGGATGTGACCGTCGATGCCATCCGCGATCTGCAGCGCCTCGAACCGCACGGCATCGGCAATCCTGCGCCCCTCTTCCTGCTGCGCAATCTGCCCATCGCCCGCGTCCTCGTCCTCAAGGAAAAACACCTCAAATTGCAGCTCAGCTCCGATCGCGGCACTATCGACGCTCTCTGGTGGAATGCCGTCGAACATCACGAAGCTCTCGAGGCTGCCGGACGTGTCAGCCTCATGGCCCGCCCCGAGATCAACTCATGGAACGGCCGCCAGTCGCCTCAATTGAAGATCGTTGATGTGGCTGTCGAGTAAAAAGTAAAAAGTAGAAAGTAGAAAGTGAAAGAAGTGACCCGCCTCTTGATTTTGAAGTAATAAAAGATGCGATCACTCAGGATTTGTGATACCTGAATTTAGCCCGGTCCTTCAGGGCCTGGAAGATTGAATGATTTTTTTCCCGAGGAGTTTATTCAATGATCCGACACATCGTTCTTTTCAAATATAAAGATGAGACTTCACAGGCCGACCGCGACGCTTTTCTGGCCATGCTCCGCGAACTGCCGTCAAAGATAGAAGAGATCGTCGATTTCGAGGCCGGCCACGACGTCGTCCACGCTGCCAGATCTTTCGATGCCGCGCTGGTTGCGTCTTACGCCGACCTCGATGCGCTCGATCGCTATGCCAGACACGAAGATCACCTTCCCGTAGTCAACCGCGCCAAAGAGATCTGTCATCAGGTCGTCGCCGTCGATTACGAATATTGACGGAGAGCCATGGAGCGCCGACCTCCGGTCGGCATGTATTCGCAGAACCGGACGAGCGACCTAAACAGGGCGGATCCATCGCTCCCGAAGCACCATATATTAATAGATACAGAGTTCTTAACTCAGGCTCGGTCCATTCCCTGATTGACAAAAGAATGGTCAGCCCTGTATGATGCGAATTCATTTTTCGGGGCGTGGCTCAGCCTGGTAGAGCGCTCGGTTCGGGACCGAGAGGTCGGAGGTTCAAATCCTCTCGCCCCGACTCTCAAGATTAAAAGGCCGCCTGATTGGCGGCCTTTCATATTTGGATTCCTGCATCGACACCTTCCCCCATTTACGTGATCGCAACGCAAAATCAAGGGGTCTGCCAAATCCTGTATTTCCCTAAGCTCACATTCCTATGCGTTTATCATGCACCACCCCATCGCATGAAGTTCATGCCGGACTATCTTGTCCCGCATGATACCGCAATGAAACCTCGCCATCCAGAATGTGGTCTGATTGATTAATTTCGCGAGTTTTATTAACGCGGTGCCACAAGGTATTGCGTGGGTGTCAAAATACATCTTTTCCCGAGTTGCCCCTGTAGGGTATACATTCGAGGATTTTTCCGGAATCCGAATATCCGGTATATGTAATAATTGGCTGCGTGCTTTTCGGAAAATCTGAATTCATTTGCCGTCAGGAAAAATGGAGTGTTTTTTCCATATTTTGTGGTTTTACCTTCGATATACCTATCCTTGCCATTTTCCTCGAAGGATAGAATGTCGAATCCTGCTGAGGGGCCGTGGGAAATTGACACTTGCTCAACTTTGCCAGCCAGTTTATTTTTACCGGCCTTGATCAATCTTGCGCGTTCAAAATTGATGATAAATTTCTCCCCCGCTTCTCCGAGTGCGCGATTACAAGCCTCTTGCTCAATATAATTCTGACCCATTGGACTGTGATAACCCGCCTCTTCAATAAACGATTCTTCTGATATTTTCTCCAAGGATGGAGGTTGATCGAGGATGGCAAGGATATCTTCCACATTTGGCGTTTCTGGAACTAGCAGCGAGTCCCGCAAGAATAAATCCTGAAGTTTTGGGTGGGCAGCTAGATACTCAGAAATTGCTTGAGGTAGTAGAGACCTTTGATAATTAAACAGCGGTTTGTATCCGGTTATGTATGGTATGCCCAGTTCTATAAGTACGGCACTGATATTTTGATGCTTATTTTCAACCGAGCTATCCGAACGGTCATTCAATAACCTCTTCAATGCGCGTCGATGTGCTGATTTGTTGTAGTTTTGGCCGGCTAGCTCCATTTGGAGCATTATGAAATAGTCTTCAACCGCGGCCTCTACCTCTCTTTTTGACCAATTCTCCGGCATAAATACATTATAAGTACGTGTGGTATCGGTTTTACCGTGGGGCCTGTGGCTTGTTGCGCGGGGATTATTATTCTTTCCTCGGTGATGGTCAAGAAAAATCCTTGAACCGATGTGAACCGCCCCGGGTTTCCCTGAGACAGTTTTCGTTGAGTCATGCTTCGCTGTTGGATATCACTGCCAGATCTTCCTGTGTGGCGCCTTCGAGCGATTGGCGGATATTCGGCCTGTTCCTGATTCCAGCCCTTGAGCTTCCTCGCATTCCGCAGTTGCTCGCCAGTCATTTCCGCACCCTCCTTAGAGAGTATTATTACAATATATGTAATAAACCAAGTGATCGCCGAAGGAAGTTGGGATAGACATTCTCTGGTCCATGCAATTGGTTCTCGAATTAAATCTTCCCCGCTCAGTGGCTCTGGTCTTTTCCCAGGTCACCGATGACGGCGACATCACCAAAGGATCTCTTGACCGATGCCCGCAGAGCCGGATCCGGAATCGAATTGATCGCGTTCTCGGCCGCCTTGTGGACGTCGGCAAGTTCCTTGATCTTATCGACAAACTGGCTCTGGATCTGGAGCTGTTCGTTGAGCTGGTTGAGCCGGGCACGGTCGAGGTCGTTTTCCTGCCGCATCCTGGCCTGTTCTGCCGCCAGGCGGGCAGATCCGATCGACATTTGTTCTTCGGCCAAAGCTCGTTCGCGGTTGACCTTGTTGCGCCAGTGCATGATCTGCAGGGCGAAGGCGGAGCCGATGATCGAGATGATCATCACACCGAGGCTCAGGTAGTCGGCATAGAACTGGATCTGGGCATTCGCGCCCCGGATGAGGTTGGTCTCGCGCCAGTATTCGATCGAGGCGTGAGCGACAGAGAGCAGGGTCAGGTAAGAGGCTACTGTGATCAGGGCGATCCGGAACTTGCCGGCGGAGCGGTCGATCGACATCCAGCAAACGAAGGCCATAATCTCGGCAATGGTCGCCAGCGTAGCGATCACGTATCCGAAGGCGCCGGGCAGCACCCGTGTCCAGAAATTCCAATTGAGGATGAGGCAGATTCCGAGCGCGGCGATCTTGGCGATCACCTGGACAGCCTTCGGATTAGCGAGGCGGAACGAATCCCGCTCCTCCTGGATCTTCTGTTCGGTGGATTTTTCCTGCTCGCGGTTCTGGAGCAGTCGATTGAAAGGTAACAGTGAAGCCATTGTGCGTCTCCTTTTCTCGATGGAGACGCGATTGTCTGCAGCGCCGGCAGAATACAGCAGGCGATCTCTGCGAGCAAGCATTATCTAACACCAGTAGGGAGGGAAGATTTCGGGCGGGCGGCTACCAAGAGGTTGTCCAAACTGCCCCCCCAGTCAATAACAATGCCCGATTATATTCTCTATTTTGGGTTGGTGATCGGGTTAAAGTGGCGGGAGGTTGTATTTGGCAAGACTATGATTCAGCAGCTTCTTGTTCATATAAGCGCCACTAGAGCAATTTATGATAGATCTGACGCAATTCAGAAACTTCGCCTTTTAGATAGCCGAGTTCAATTATTCCAATACTTCCCAACACTTTAACGCCTTCATATAGGGCCAGATTCCTGGCCCGACGCTCATCCATCAAAGCAAGGTCCGCCTGTATTTCTCTTGCAAGAATGATGGTTGCGAGTTCACCTGCGCCAAGATTGTATTGATTTTTCCAGACAGTTAAATGATCTGATTTCGCTATAGGCCTCACATGAACCCATCCTGATTGGAATCCCTGTTGGGCTTCTTCTGAGCCGGGCAATCCCGCCCCCTTGATGACAACCTCATTCCAAACTTCCTGAGATATAATGATCTCTTTGAAAAGATATTTAGTCAGTTCGAACAGGCCGAGTCTGGCCAGAATTATCAGCGGTGATGCGTTTGAGACGACGATCACGACAGTATACTTCCGATGAATTGGCGATCCTGATCGAGATCATCAAGCGAGTAATGTAATGATACCTCGCGATCAGCGGCGTATTGCATAAACTCGGCCTGGGAAACGCCGCAGAGTTCCGCTGCCCGGCCAAGCGACACTATATCTTCCCGGAACAATTCCAGCGCCAAAAGTTTTGCCACTTCACGCGATATTTTATCAGGCGCGAATTTCAGCCCTGAGATATTCGCAACCTGCAGCAGCTCTTCAGAAAGGTCAACCTGAACCGTCGACATAAGCCATACTCCTTTAGATACAGGATATCATTCTTTCCGATTAATAATGAACGAAATATGGGTCATGCAAGTTTTTACGGACAATTCTTCATCCGTTCATCAGTTCTGGCCATCCGTGCCGGCTTCGAGGGATCGACGTATGTCCTTGAAAAGCAGTAGCAGATGCAGTGGGTTCGTCGGTGATTCTTCCATCCCGAATCGCAGATAGAAGTCGCGGGCCTCCTCGTCTTGTGCGTGGACGAGAAATGCTCGTCCACCGATAGCTTCTGCTCCGGCCAGAGCTCGGCGAAGGGCATCCCGAAATAGAACTTTACAGTAACCTTTCCCCTGCTCGCTGATATAGATCGCGAACCGTGCCATCAGGATCACTGGCACAGGATAACGCCCTTGCCCTTTGACCACCCGAGCCGGCGTATCAGCCGGGGCTACAGACGCGGGAGCAAGGCTGTAGTAGCCTATGACCCGGTTGCCGCGAGTGAGCACGTATGTTCTGGCTCCTCCGCCGGCTTGATTGTGCAGGGCGTACCTGATCAGAAATTCGTTTAACGGCGCCTTGCCGCAATCAAATCCCTCAGTTTCGTGATGTCTGGCAAGCAGGACCGGAAGATTGAGCGGCTCTTCAGTCATCCAACCGGCTCCGGTTCACTGAAGAGGTCCTTTAAAGCCGGGATAACTTTCGCCGGGGCGTCAAGTCGCTCGCAGAAGGCTTTCCATTGATCGGCCGAAAGACGGAATTCGGACTGGTCCGCCAGAACGGAGTGCGCGGCGTCAAGAGAAGCTTGCAATACGAACTGGCTGATGTTCGTGTGGCGAGCCCGAGCCGCTTCCATGAGGATGGATTTCTCTGGATCAGATGCGCGGATTGATAATCGGGTCTCTTTTTGCTTTTTGGCCGATTTTACTGGCATAACTCAGCTCCTTTCATAAGGTCGAACAGAGTTTAACGCGACGTACTCCCATTGTACACCCATAAGTGGTTATCACTCGGGGGAGGCTTCCCCTGGACCTAGATCTGGATCTGCTCGTTAAGATGGTAGAACCGGGCACGATCGAGGACACTCTCCTGCGGCATTCTCGCCAGCGCTGCGGCCAGGCGGACCAGTCTATCTGCACTCAGGAGACGATCGCCGTAATCTTGCCAATCATCGCCTGCATAGCGATACCGTATCCGAAGGCGCCGGGCAGAACCCGGATCCGGAAGTTCCAGCGCACTTTTGACGAAACTGGGTTCATCCTTCAATATCCCGGGACAGCCAGCATCTGGTTCAGCCAGAATACCTACAATCACCCCCTCAACATGGGAATTATTCAGGACCTTTGATTTTGCGAACTCAATCAGGTTTTAGGAGATTGGGCGACAGTTATTTATAGAGGCTACCGACCAAGTAGCCGCTCTCATCCGAGCGATTGGGACCAACGACTCAGTGAGGCGTTTTTATGAGGTAGCTTCAGACCACTTCCAACCGGAGCGTCAGTTCTCTCATCAGGCAAGTGGGCAGGGGGATCCGCTGAGCGAGTTTTTCAGTGTTGCGCGCGTCCACATTGAATTTCTCTCCCATAACCACACTGAACCAACGTTCACGGTCCATCACGACACGATACTGTTTTTCGTCCTGGGTTTCGGCAAGATAGGGCAGATAGACACGAATGGACTTACCGCAGCGTTCGACCTTGGCGCCAATGCGGTCCACGCGGCCGGTGCGTTGTTCAAGGGTACTGGGATTCCAGCATAAGTCATGGTGAATGACGTGGCGGCAGAAGCGGTGCAAGTCGACTCCTTCGGCCATCACGCTGCTGGCAATCAGCACCTCTGGAAAAAAGGGGCTGTTAAAGGTGAGCATCAAACGCTGACGAGTTTCCGACTTCACGGCGCCATTCACCAGTCGCACATTGGCGAGCAGGCGCTCCGGCTCGGCTCCCTGGCGCTCGTCCAGCGCAAGGCTATCAAGGACATCCAGCCCGTTGATGGCTCCGGTCTGAATCGAACTAATGGCGGCAAGGTACTGCCGCCGCTCCTCTTCGATACATCGCTCGGCAAGAAAAGCGAAGAATTCAGAAAGCATTTCTCGCAGGGTGAGACCGGAGTCGTCAACGCTCGTAAAAGCCTGGTTCACTGCATCTTCGTTAAGACGGCCCCCTGACAGAGGAAAGAATCGCACCAGAAAAGAAGGCGTACGCAGGTATCGCCGGATAACCTCCTGAAGCTCGTCTTTATGAGGATCGAGTTCTTGAAGATAATGCGCAAGAGCCTTTTCCACTTGTGCGTCGCAAGCACGGCGGGCTGGCGAATCGACGTCAAAAAAACGTTGGCCACGGCGCTCCAATTCAGCTTCTACCTTATTCATAGGGCAGGCTAGCTTTTCCGCACCGTCGCGATAGATTTTTTCCAGCATCTGACCTGAAATGACCTGACGCAGTACACGTCCGGTTTGAACATAATGGCAGAAGACAACCACTTTCTCTCCGCGTTGCCAAAGATTGAGCACGCGATTCGCCGTAGCTGCGATTTTCGGGTGTCCTGACGATGAGCGAGGATCATCCAAGGGCAAGGCCTTTTCCAATCGTTCTAGATACCAGTTGGCGACTTGATCGCCAGATTCAATTTCCGGCTTATCGTCATCATCGTTGTCAAGACTTTCGGTGGCAGCCCGCCGAGTGTGCAGGAAGGCTTCATAGCTGGACGCCAGCCCCTCGGCAAATACGGGCCGTGCTTCCGGCCTGCAGGCCGTGGCCCTCGCTGCCAGCAAAAAGGCAGCAGCGCCTCTCCTCGATATCGATACCGCGATCTTCGCCGTTCACGCTGTCGCTGAGAATGGCGCGCCCGGGAAGTCGCTCACGGCGGAAAACGCCATTGAAGGTCCGTTCCTTCAAATGACGTATGACCCACGGGCGGAGAACTGACTCAGCGGCTCGCATTCGCTCGGAGGTACGACGATAAACGTCGAGCACAAGATCGCAAGCCGGCGTCCGGCTAGTAGCGGAAGAAATCGCCTCCCACCAACTTTCAATTTCGGATTCACGGAAGGTCTGTACACCCACGACCAGATTCTCGGCGCGCAACTGCCCCCATGCTGCGTCGAGATTCAAGGCAGAGACTTGTGCCGCGTCAAGGCGATCACGCACCTCCTGGATCTGTTGTCGGAAAGAATCACGGCCGCAGCTCGGCGCCTCCTTCACATTCCAGGCGATGCCTTCAAAACGCTCCAACACCGAACAGAGTTCATGGTGCCCAAGTTGGAATGGGGTAGCCGTTAGAAAGAGCATCCGTTCAAAGATGCCGCCAAGCACGCCCCGAGAAATTTCATCGGCATCCTGTCTGGCCTCGGGATTCTGAAAGAGACCGGATAGTCGCGCGCCAGGGTTTTCAGATGGTGAGCTTCATCCATGACCAGCAGAGGCAATTTGAAATCAATTTTTTCGAGACATTTCTTCCAGACTTCTTTCAACTCCTCTGTCAGCTGCTGGCGTGCGCTGGCGATCCGGGCTTCATATGTATCAGATTGTCGCCGCGGCAGGCCTTGCAGTATCTCATAGGTCCGTGTCAGGTCGAGATCGCGCAATGCATTAATTACGGCCATTGGCACAGGATCATCGCTATCGTGGCCTTCTTTGCCGTCAGGCTCAATCCCCGCTGGCGAAGAATCTTCAACCATGATTCAGGCGGCTTGTTGAGCAGCCTATCCCATATATCTTCGCCATTTTTCTCTACCCATTTCAGCCACAACAAATTTCCCGCGCACCGGGAAAGCGTGCGGCGTAATGGCCCGGTGTGATGTCGTCCGCGCAAAGCGCGTTGAATCACCGCCAACTTCACCCAACCGTCATTTAATCCACGATGCATCGCACCGTGCGTCATGAAGATAATGGAATTCCGGCGCTCCTCCGGATCGTCCAGCAGTTTCAGAAAGGCTATCGCGGAGTCCGCCGAGGCGGCGACGACGCGCTCTCTGGCTTGGTCTGACAGGCATTTTTCTGCAAAGACCAAAAAGTCCCGCGGCCACTTTTCCTTGAGGCTCGGCGGAACCATCACGACGACAGGTCTGTGCTGCGCGTCCAAAAGCGCCAGCGACGTGGCCACCGCCAGCGCGACGAATGTCTTACCCATTCCTACCTCGTCGGCCAGAACCACCCCTGGCTGAGTTGACAGGCGGCTTAGAATCTCTCGCGCAGTTTGCTCTTGTCGCCGAGCGTCGGCTTCGGAAATCCGCCCCGCAACATGCAATCGAATCGAATCGGCGAGCTTATGCCACTCTTTCATTTGGACGCCTCCTCGAATGCCTCTTGCACATAGGCCGCGAGCATTGGAAGCCGCGCAAGTTCCTCCAGTGAAATGGTCACACGAATCTCTTTCCTGAGTTCGATGAGCGCTGCACGGACTCGTTTAGTACTTAGACTGCCCGGCGCCGTTTGCGGTTTGACGCGGGTCAACTCCAGACAGAGTTCCGTGAGCAGAAAACATCGTTCTTCATCAGAGTGCGCCTCCTTGCCGATCGCTTGCGCCAGGGCCAACACCCCGATCGGCCCGCGCAGACGCCAGTTGAGAGCCTGTTCCGAAACGGCGGGCCTTTCAAGTCTCAGGCGCATTGCTCGCAGCGCGTCCGATACGCGACGGGTTCGTTGCAGCAGGAATCCCGACGTATTCACGCGTTTGTGCGGGTCAAGCAGTGGCGCAGCCCCAGTCTGCTTTGGCTGCCGTCCCAACCAGCGCGCCAGAGCCTGATGCAGCGGTCTGGCCGAGGTCAGGCTTTCGATCAGCGCTTCGAGAGGCAGGTCCTTCAATTCGGCAGGCGGCGGCAGCGCGGAAGCATTCAACACGTTCACCGGCCACCACGCATAGCCATTGGAACCGGGCCAACTCACGCTAAAACCTGAGGGCGCGCGCTCGCGCTCCCACGAGATGCGAAACAATTCAGGCCTCCCTCTGGCGTTCCAGTCGTCTTCTGTTAAAAAAGCTTCACGCTCGTCTTCAACATGTAGCATCCAGCCCATAGGAGGCGCACCACTGAAGGTGAATTCCAAAAAATAGCGATGCCTCTCATCGCGGCCGAAGTTAGCCTCGCAGAACGCCGTCGGCAGGGCCACTAAGAAGGCATGCGCGCAATCTTCACCTTCATCGATCCGCGGCTGCCAACGCCACTCGATATCATCAGGAATGATCTCGCCGGGCAACCAGGCACTGTTCAGGGCCTTCAGGGCATCCCTGTTGTGATGGCTCACCACATACGCGAGATTGATTTCGAGATTCTTCGTCTCACCCAGGCCAAGACCGGCGGAGGTAAAGTTACTCGATCCCATCATCAACAATGATATTGAGTCGTTTTCCAACCACAGGCACTTGGCATGCAGCGGGCGTCCTTCTTCCAACACGAGACGCCAAATGTCGGTTTCGACGCCGGGGCGACTGGCAGGCATGGCTGTCATCAACGATTCTGGCGCGTGCAAGAACACTGCCTTTTCGCCGGGCACATCCTCCGCGGTGAGATAGAACTCCAGACAGGCATCGCCTCGTTTCCGAAGCAACTCCCATAACTCACACGCCGGTGCATTGACCGGTGACGGAGGATCAAAGAAGGGGCTCACGACAGCAGCACTCCTCGGTGGACCGGTCCTCGGCCACTGTTTACGTAGTGTATTGAATACGCTTTCGCGCCCCGGCCCGGTGGTCACCACAATAATACGCGGATTGGAGAGTGAGCGCGGAACCTCACTGACGCCCCAGGTGCGCGTGACCTTTGCAACGCGGTCGAGAAATGCCTCCCAACGTTGCACAGACGGGTTGGTATGATGATCAGAGATAACGGTGGTTCTCGCTGCTTCGCGAAGGAAATCGAGAATATCATCGAGCGCCATCAGTGGCATCGTGCTGCCATCGAAGTAGTCAAGCACGCCGAATATTTCCTGGTTCCGTCGGTAGCCGTCCTCGGTGAGGTTCGCCGATGCAACGATCAATCGGGCGTGACGGCTCCAAAGCAAGAGCGAGACCTTTGCATGCAGGATGCCGTGTTTTGGCCGCGCCGGCAACATGTCCCAGCGCAGGCTTCGTACCCCTCTCGCATGATGTTGATCTATGAGCGCGGCGGCACACATAAGCTGTGAGAACTTTTCTTCGCGTTCAATGAGATAAGCCGGCCCATCTTCGCCCGCATCACTTTGGAGTTGTAGAAAACGGCTCAGGCACTCCTCTTCGAACAGAATCGGGGAAAACGTAAAACTTGTCGCCACGCAACCCACCGGGTCGCCTGCGTCATCTGACGGCACCCATGCGTCCAGGATTTTGCTATAGCCTTGCTTTTCATTTCTCTTTTTTCTCATTGCTTGACAAGGTTAAGGTCGAGCGCAAACTGCCATAGCGAACGGACACGGAAAAGATGCACATAACTTTCATCTTGCGCTCCCGGCTCATCGGTACGATACAAAGGACGGATGATGACGCTGCCATCATTGAAGCGTTCAAACCACGGTTGTTTCCCATTGGGTGGCTTTCGGCGCTGGATCGTACAGTGATGTTCGAGGAGCCTTTCAACCCAATCTTCAGCATTATCGCTTTCCACCAGGCTGGCGAAGGTCTCAATACATCGTGCAGATTCATCGAGAGGCACTAGCTTTTCCACGGCTTTAGTGAAAGCTTCGGGCACGCGATTGGCTGCAAGTTGAACCGATGGCAAACTTGCGAGCGCCTTTGGCGACGTCTTGCTCCCTCCCTGCCGCGTCATCTCGACCAGGCAATCCTGGAAAGCGTCCTGGCACAATCGGGAGAAATTCTCGAAAGCATCGATCGCATCGAGCAATTCAGCCAATTCCGCATCGGCATTATTCCGCAGCCTTCGATAAAACTCGCGCTCGGAGCCGGATGCTTCCCAAACTTTGCGGCCTGTGAGCGAAACAAGAAACTCCATAATTTCGCGCCGAAAGCCTTTGGGATCGTTAAACAACGAGGCCTTGATGAAGACGGCTTCCTGTGGTTTTACCTGGGATGGTGCAAGGTGTCGGGCGAAGAAACTCCATCCTGCCCAGGTCGAATTCCTCGCCGTGGCTCCTTTTTCCAATCCGGCCTTCACTGCCTCTATCAACCGTGTGCGATCGGATTGCCCGGGCCCGCCCCCGCTTCCGATGAAACCGTCCAACCCTTGCTCGCGTGACCAGATGCTAAGCAACTCATATCCGGTTTCGCCGAGTCGCCCTCCGCTTTCGATGCCGAGCGTACGTGCGAGTAACCGATAGACGCCATGGAAACCAAAAACGGTTGGCGTTTTCAGATACCGATTAGCTGACAAGGGCACGGCGTCAGCGATGGCCCGCTCCGCTTTCAGTCTCCCCGGCAAGCCAAGCCGCTGGGAGTCTTCAGCGGTGCGTACCAATCCCTCGACCAGATACCACTCGAAGACCTGCCAGGGCGGGCTGATGCCATCCGCCGCGACATGTCTCATCATCGAAGCAGCTACATATTTCAAACGCTACCGCCATGGCGGTGAGGAAACGCGGATGCCGCTGCCGTTCGCGGACGCCTGGCACTAACCGCACGGCCAATGCGTCGGCCAGTGGCTCGGTGCCCAGCGGGTCAATGCCACCCTCGGCAGCTTCAACAGGATCTCGCGCTGTTAAGACTGGAGCGAATGCAAAATTTTCCATTGATTTATTGAAGATGAGACAGTGGTACAGATTTCACATTACTGGGGCAACCTATCCATTCCACTCGAAAAGCTTACCACGTCTATCGAGAGGATAGAACATCTTTGCATATTATCGTAATCAAAGCTGAGAAGCTGATAAAAGGCTCTTGATGCACAGTAAGTCGTTAACGAAAGAAACACAACTTGGTTGGCGAGATTGTTGAAGGGATCGGCCGCTGGGCCATGCCGGCAGTGAAATTCTCTTTGTGTCCGTTATGAGCGGACTTTTTAGTCGTCGATTTGTTCAGTTTCCACGGATCGAGCTTCAGGGTAGAGCGGATAAGTGAAGGCGAATAACACCTGATCATTTCATCCGCCGCCTGACGTAACTCGTCGGGAATAGGTTCACGTATGTATTTGCGGTTTTTACGCCAGGTCTCCAGGCGGGTTTTGAGTTCAAGTAAATCACGGGGAATTTCAGAATGGTGTATGGCCAAACCTCCAGAAATGAAATTTCGATATCCGAGGCGAGGATAGGAGAAGAAGGCAGGAACTGTCACGCCGGCTTACCGAAATAGGCACATTAGTGAAACTGACCGGCGTGTTTAACGGGATCTCGGTATGCCAGTGTCAAGACGCCTTACCGAAGGGACACGATTATCTGTTTATTAGAGCGGGATGTTCAAACAGTCACTAATCGGTCACTATTGAACTTCTAAAATGGGTCATTTTATACAAGAATAAGAGAAGACAAGTGGTAGAAAAACGAGCGGACTAGTGCCCTGAGATTTGATCTTAAAGGGTTTACCGTCTTATTACTCACTACGCCAATGACGCTTATTCAATTCCGACCGGTTCGGGACCGAGAGGTCGGAGGCTAAAATCCTTTCACCCCGACTTTTAGAATCAATAGTTTAGGGCTTCCGCTTGGAAGCCTTTTTCTTTTCTACGACACTTTCAACAACACTTTCAAGTAGCCCTTTTTTCATTCATCGGCCTCGATCCTTTGAGCTCTGCCTACAATTTTCCCAACTGCTTATCGCTTGACATCGGCGACCGAAGCAGACTGCCTGACGAATTCTTTTCGTTATCAGTTCGAGCGAATAGGCGACTGGCCATTCGCGGATTATTCACTGCAAGCCGTCGTTATATACTTTTGTGTAGAAAATTTTCCGCCTTTCTGCAATTATAATAAGCGAGTGAGGGCTTCAGTCTTGATGTAGTAAGTGCCCAGCCATTTTTTCAGAAGCGATTTGACCCTCATTCTCTGGCCTTGCCCCGGCTTGCTGTTCGCGCGAGTTCCTGACCAGATACTGAATTCCCTAAAATCACGATGCAGAGATTGTCCAACGTTCTGGGAGCCACCTCCCTCATCCGTGTGATAGTGAACCGATTCCCGCTATCTCAATCGGAAGGCTGAATCAGAGCTATGTTTCAATCGGTACACACAGGTTCTTTACATAGAACTCATCTCGGAATCATTGGGGCGTTCGGCTTATTAACAGCCTATGCGTTACAGGCGCAGTCTTCCGCCGAATCCGGCGATCCAACGCAAAAACTACTGGTCGCAGGCCAGACTTTTACCCGGTCATTGGTTGGCGGAAAGACGCACACTTATTCTGTTGATCTGGTCACGGGCCAATTCCTTCACATCGTGGTCGAGCAACGAGGCATTGATCTGATAGTCAAGATTGTCGGGATGAATGGCGGGACAGTCGCGGAGGTAGATCGTCCTAATGGGTTGCAAGGGCCAGAGGCTGTCTCGCTGGTCGCGCAAGAATCCGGTGAATATCGAATTCTGGTAATCCCGGCTTCCAAAAGAGCTCCGGCAGGAAATTATCGCGTCATCTTTCATCAGCTACGTCAATCGCAGCCGCTCGACCGGATGCGCATTGAGGCTGAGCAAGCCGTCTCTAAAGGGGAACTCCTCAGGCCAAATCATACTGTCGAAGCTAAACGCGAAGCGATCAGTCAATTTGAACGGGCGCTCGGCATTTGGCGGACGCTCGGCGAGAGTTACGAGGAGGCCGTTGCGCTCTACGGTCTTGGTTTGAGCCACCGTGAGATCGGGGAGAATAAGACAGCCGCCAACCACTTCAAACGCGCGCTCACCATTATGCGCTTGCTTGGCGATCGCTACGGAGAAGCCATCAATCAGACCGGTCTGGCCTGGTCGTATCTTTACCTCGGAGCCACTGACAAGGCGCTGGACAATTTTTCCCAATCCCTGCGTCTTCGCTATGCCGTTAATGACCGCAGCGGCGAGGCGCTCACTCTCTATGGCATAGGCTGGGCGCACGCGAACAAAGGGGATCCGGAAAAGGCCCTCGATTACTTCCTGCAGTCATTGCAATTGCGCCGGGAATTGGGAGACCGCCGCGCAGAAGCGGTCACACTGGTTGGCATAAGCCAGATTTACGGTCAGTTGCAACGCCAACACGAAGCATTGCCGCATTTGCGCCGTGCCCTCACCATTGTGCGCGAACTCGATGACCGTTATTTTGAAGCTGACACGTTCGACAAATTGGGATGGACGAGCCTCGCCCTCGATGAAGTCTCGACCGCGAATGATTACTTTCAACAGGCTTTGCCATTGAGACGGATGGTGGGAGATCGAATTGGCGAGGCCACCGTGCTCTTTGGGTTGGCGCGGATTGAGTATCGCCAGGGGCGTCTACTGTCGGCGCGCGAGCGTATTGAAGCTTCCCTCGCCCTGATTGAATCCTCACGCACAGAGGCGGCCATTCCTCAGTTCCGCACCACGTTCTTTGCGTCAGTCGTCCATTATTACCAATTCGCGATTAAAATTCTGATGCGGCTGCACGAACAGGAACCGTCTTCTGGTTATGCGGCAATGGCGTTGCGGATGAACGAACGGATGCGCGCGCGCAGTCTGCTCGATCTGCTTGCAGAGGCGCGCGCCGAATTGCGAAGCGACGCGCCAGCCCATTTGTTGGAACGCGATCACGCATTGAGGCGAGAGATCAACCTGATTGCCGACCGCCGAATCCGCGGACGCGCCACAGCCGCGGATTCGGTGAAGCTCGATGCCTTGATGAATCAGTACGAAGAGATACAGGCGCGGATACGCGACGCCAACCCGCGCTACGCCGCGCTTACCCAGCCTGTTACGCTGAATCTTGCCGATCTGCAGCAACATCTGCTCGACGACAACACGCTGTTGCTTGAATATTCACTCGGCGAAGAATGCAGCTATCTTTGGGCCGTCACTTCCACCTCTCTCGACAGCTACGTATTGCCTGGCCGCGATGAAATCGAACCCGCCGTACACCGCTTGCTCAGCTTGATTGGCGAGGGTAAGCGTCGCGCCATACAACAGCCAGTAAAGCACGATCAGGCGATTCAGTCTTTCAACGAAGCCGCCGCCTCGTTAAGTCAAATGCTGCTCGGCCCGGTCGCGGCGCAATTGAAGAATAAACGGCTGGTAATCATCGCCGACGGCGCATTGCAATACGCGCCTTTCGCCGCGCTCCCCGCGCCAACGGGAACTGTTCACACCACTGGCAATGACCCGGAGGTGATTACGTCCTATCGCCAGTTGGTCGCGGATCATGAAATCGTCAGCTTGCCATCGGCCTCCGTGCTTGCATCATTGCGCCGACAGCGCGATGATGCAAGCACGGCCCCCAAAACAATCGCCGTGTTCGCCGACCCGGTTTTTGAAATAACCGATCCTCGCGTCAACATAACTGATTCCCGCAAGATCCGGCTGATAAATGTGGGCCGGGCCAGTCGGATCGACACAGTGACCACGGACGCGGATTCGGCGCCCCCCAGGCTTCTGCGATTGCCTTTCACACGCCGGGCGGCCAGCGCTGTCATTCCGCTCGTGGCCCCTGATCAACGGCTGCTCGCGCTCGACTTCGCGGCGAACCGCGCAACGGCGACGAGCGCCGAACTTGCCCAATACCGCATCATTCATTTCGCCACCCACAGCCTGTTCAACAGGGAACATCCGGAACTTTCGGGCATCGCGCTTTCGCTTGTGGATAAGCAGGGTAGACCACAAAACGGTTTCCTGCGATTGCACGAAATCTACAACCTCAAGCTCGGGGCCGATCTGGTCGTGCTCAGCGCGTGCCAAACCGGTTTGGGGAAGGAGGTCAAAGGCGAAGGGTTGATCGGATTGACGCGCGGATTTATGTACGCCGGCGCTCCGAGCGTCGTAGCTACTCTGTGGAAAGTGGATGACAAAGCAACCGCCGAACTAATGAAGCATTTCTATCAAGCCCTGCTCGGCGAACAACGCATGCGCCCAGCGGCGGCATTGCGCGCCGCACAGATCGCCTTGTGGAGCCAGAAACGGTGGCGCGATCCAGCTTACTGGGCAGCATTCACGCTGCATGGCGAATGGCAATAACCCACAATGCCCCTTACTGTGAGTTCACCCGCTCACACTATTACTCACGACAGACAGATACTGGAGGTTCTGATGGCCAGGAACTTATCGGTTCACCTCACCACCCGCAAAACCGCCTGGACTCTCACCCGGGAAGCACTTGACTTTCTGCTCACTCGGCTGCATTCCGACTTGGAGTTGGCAGGTCAAGCCTATCAGGAGCTACGCGGCAAACTGATTTTCTTTTTTGAATGCCGCCGCTGTGCCTCTTCCGAAGAACTCGCGGATGAGACGCTCGATCGGGTCGCGCGCAGACTCGTTGAAGGCGAGCCTGTCGAAGCTCTAGGTAGTTACGCCTTGGGCGTGGCAAAATACGTTTTGAAAGAATTCCAACGTCACCCTGCGCGCTCCGGACTTTCGCTCGAGGATCTGCCGCCAGGGTGTGACCTGGAGGCGTCACAGGAAACCGAACGCGCATGTCAAGACTCTGCTGAAGAAGAGCGGCGGCTGGATTGCTTGCGACGTTGTCTGGATGAGTTGTCTGATGATCAACGCGAGTTGCTTATCGAATACTATGAGTATGAAAAACGCGCCCAGATTAACCACCACAAGGAAATGGCCGAACGGCTTGGCCTGACGCCAAACGCGTTATATCTTCGAGTACATCACTTGCGTAAAAAGCTGGTCTCCTGTTTAGAAGATCACCTCGGGCGACCTTGAAGTTTAATGAAAAAGCCGGCGATTCTGATGAAAGAAATCGTCATTTCGGTCACTACCTTATGAGCGGGCAAGATAACGATATGCCAACCCGGATTAGTGAGCGGATGATGATTCAATATCTATTGGGAGAATTGCCCGAAGCCTGGCAAGCGCGCTTCGAAGAGCTTTTCTTCACCGATTCTGAGATCTTCACACAGTTGCAGATCGTCGAGGAACGTTTGATTGACGATTACGTGCGCGGCCAGCTTTTGTCCGAGCAGCGGGAAGGCTTTGAGACGCGCTACCTCATCTCCGAACGGCGACAGCAAAAGGTCGCCTTCGCGCGCACGCTGATACAGGCAGTCGCCGAACTTCCCTCGCCGACAAACCACGGAACCAAATATCAACACCAAACACCGCTGCCCTGGCGCGAGCGACCTGCCGCCTTGCGCCTCGCATTTCTGGGGCTGGCCTCTGTTGATCCTGATCGGCGGCCTATGGTCAGCCCGTGAGATAACGCGACTGCGCACACGGCAAGCGCAGCTACAAACCGAGTTGGCGGGTCTACGGCAGCGAGAGACGGCGAGCCAAACTGTGTCCCAGCCTCAATCAATTGCCAACGCCCCTTCTACGAATGTCCAAACCGGGCAATCGCCGACCGGTTCATCATCATCCGCAAAACTCTCCATCAGCGTTCCCGGCCCTTCAGTTATCGTCACACAAACGCTCAAGCCTGGCCGAGACCGGGATGCCGTAGCGCAACCTGGCGAGCGCGACCATTCTGACCTGATCTCTATTCCACCGGGCGCGAGCCTGATCCGGCTGCGGCTGGATTCAAGGGACGCAGTCAGGTTCACCGCTTATCGCGTCACACTGATGACGGCGGAAGGCCGGCCAATACGCCTCCCCACGCGCCTGCATCCTGAGCCTGGCGTTGATGGGCAGGCTTTAGTCATCGAGCTTCCGGCCACTCTTCTGGCGCGGGGCGATTACGTGCTGACTCTTATCGGGATCGCTGAAAGCGGCGACGCGGTGGAGTTGAACGACTACTACTTCACTGTGCTGAAGCGCTGATTCTCAAGGAGTTACCGTCGCCGGCCGATAGATCAACTTTTTTCTTCACCTATCAGGAATTCTCCTGAAAGATCCAGCCTCTTTTGGTCACTACATTGTGTGAGCGTTAAGAGCAGGCGCAGGGGATTCTCAACCTGTTCACATATCCGCTGCGACGCGCGCTGGTAAAGCCTTCCGGCATCGCTTTCCGGCTTTCCTGTCAATTGTGCCCTCGATAATTTGCAAGCAGTTCTCAGTTGCCCCGCGAAAGACTGCTTTCAGCACGGTATCACTTATACCCGTTGAGTTTAAAAGGGGTCAGTAATGAAGAAGGTGAATATGCGGCGGTTGAAAATCCTGAGCTTATTTCTGCTGTCACTTGCTTTGACAATCCCATCCCCGGCTCAATCGCCAAGCCAGGGAAAAGCGCCCAAAGAAGTGATCACCAATGCATCAGTGATCGAACTTGTCAAACTGGGTCTGAGCGAAAGCATCATCATTGAAAAAATTCGCCAATCAGAGTGCACTTTCAATGCTCGACCGGCGCCAGAGATAAAGACATTCAGGATTTTGCCTTTGAAAAGGTACGCCCCGGCGTCTTCAAAGTATTTCCCAAAAAGAGTCTGGATATAGGCGAGTACTGCTTCTACTACGCTGGAACTCCGATGGGGTTGGGCATGGCGGGCGGCAAACTGTTCGACTTCAGTATCACTTTGCCGACGATGTAGGTGGATTCAATGGTCGAAATACAGAGATTTACAATTGAATAGGAAGATAGCCCACGCGCTTGCTCAATGTTTACAGGCCCGCGAAAGCTTCGATCACTTCTTATATTACTAATAATTGCTGTAAAACTTAAGGAGATGGATGTGAAACATTTGTGGCTTGGCCTTACAGCTTTCTTCCTTGTGGCATTTGGGATATTTGTGCCTAAAAGCCAGGCAGTTCCTACACAACCCAAAAGTGCAATGGCCGCAACTGCACAAACGTGCAGTTTAGCCACTGGCTTCGTTCTGCCAGTGATTGATGACAATCCAAACGATGAATTGACTTGGAGTGTCCCCTTCAACTACTTTGGGCATTATTACGGGGCCTTGGGTGGCTATCATCCCGGCGAAGATTGGAATTTGGTTGGCGGCAATGGTTCTGAGGATTTGGATCAGCCAGTGTATGCCGTCGCAGACGGCATTGTAGAAAAGATTTCCAATTTGGGTTCGCTAGGATATCTAGTAGCTCTTAAGCACACGGGAAATTTTACGATTCCCGCCAAAAACGGCCATGAGAACGGTCAGAATTATTCATACGCGGCCGAAACTGTTAACACCATCTATTCAGTGTATATTCATATCAATAAAACCCCCTCACTTCAGGTAGGTGCTTGCGTTAGTAAGGGGGTAACAGTTCTCGGTAGGATAATGAATCCCGGCGGCGGTCCTCATTTGCATTTCGAGATTCGACATCCAGATACCATTCACTCAAACGATTGGTCGCTCTTTGGCACTTCGTCAAATTGGGCAAAAGTTGGTGGAGCGTACACGGGCTACTACCTCAACTTGCAAGGAATGGTAAATGTCAATGTGCAAGTGCCAGGGGCAATTAACGGCGGGGTCAGAGATCCAAGAGCGTTCATCACGGCTAATAATATCGCTTGCAGTAATGGAACATCAACACTCCGCAACAGAGATGGCGGACCACCAATTCACCCGCCTGGAAGCGTAATAAAAACTGCATCAAACCTAACTGTCTATTTAATTGATTCGGAAAACCGAAAGCGGCCCCTTAGCCCCAGCGCTTTAAGTCAGCTTTACAATCAATCAACAGACGCTCGAACGAGTACAAACTTCAACAATTGGGTAATCATAGTTGGCCAGGATGAGCTTGATCTCTATGAATCTGGAGGGAGTATCTTTAATGCTCTTCCAGGGAATGGAAAACCATTTCCTGATGGCAAGTTAATTAGCTACAACGGAGAAGTTTCAATTGTGACTGGGGGCGGAAAGCGACGGCCTTTTGTCACGGCAAATACATTTACAGGACTGGGGTTTAATTTTTGCCAAGTAGTCAATGTTTCTCAGGCAGAATATAATTCTTATTCTGTCGGCCCACCGGTTGACGCAATGCCAATGCTGACCTCAAGCCTAAATTTGAGCCCGGCGGGGCCCTATACTGTAGGTCAGAGTATTACAGGCAGTTTTACAATTAAGAACGTTGGGTATCAGCCGATTACGTTTTCCAGCCTCGGTATAGGTGGGCGCTTAAATGGCGCAACCGTCCATGACATGAATTTTGTTTCGACAACTCTAGCTGCAGGATCATCCTACACATATGGTTCACAGCCGCGCCAATTAACTGGTCTCGGAACTTATGATTTCTTCGCGGCATATCAAGAGAGCAATGCACATTGGGCGGTAAGCGTACCAGCGGCGCCAGGGATCATAAGAAGTAGGCAGCTGACAGTTAGCCCAGGGACTCAACCGCCATCTGCGCCAACTGCAAACGCGGCTACGAACATAAGCAACAACAGTTTTACGGCTAACTGGAGCAGCAGCACCGGAGCGGCAGGTTACCGCCTGGATGTGTCCACTAACAGTTCGTTCAGCGGCTACGTGCCTGGCTATCAAGACGTAGATGTGGGCAATGTGTTGAGCCGCAGTGTCAGTGGCTTAAGCGCGAACACGACCTATTACTATCGAGTTCGGGCTTACAACACTGGAGGAACAAGCAGCAATTCGAACTCAATACCCGTCACCATGCCGTCTTCCAATATTCAGATCACTATACAGACAAACCCTTCCGGGCGTACGTTCACGGTTGATGGCTCCACTTACAACTCCGCACAGACATTTCTCTGGACACCTGGTTCAAGTCACACGATCAGCACAACATCACCCCAGAGCGGTGGAATGGACACGCAATATGTTTGGGGTAGTTGGAGCGATGGGGGTGCAACCTCACATACGATTACGCCTAACAGCAGCACGACCTATACGGCAAACTTCACGACGCAGTATTTCCTGACGATGAACGCCGGGGCAGGAGGAACTGTCAGTCCAGCTAGTGGTTGGTTCAACAGTGGGCAAAGTGTGACCATCACAGCGACACCAAACAGCGGCTCTAATTTCACCGGGTGGACTGGAACCGGGTCAGGTTCTATTACAGGGACAAGCAATCCCACAACTGTAGTAATGAACGGTCCGATCACCGAAACCGCAAACTTTGGCACTCAATCCTTCCAGCTAACAGTTAGTAAGGCTGGCAGTGGAAGCGGAACGGTGACTAGCAACACAGGCGCAATCAACTGCGGTGGGAGTTGCCAGGCTACACTTAACAGTGGGACGCAAGTCACTCTAACTGCGACTCCGGCGAGCGGCTCTACACTCACAGGCTGGAGCGGCGCGTGCTCGGGCGCAGGGACTTGCACCTTAACGATGGACAGCAGCAAGACAGTGACCGCAACCTTTCAGAGTCCTACTCCCAATTACCAGCTAACAGTCAACAAGACAGGCAGTGGAAGCGGGACTGTGACTAGCAATACTGGCGCGATCAACTGTGGCGGGACATGTTCAGCTTCACTCATCAGTGCCGCGCAAATCACATTAACAGCCGCTCCGGCAAGCGGCTCTACGTTCACTGGTTGGAGTGGCGATTGCTCAGGGACAGGAACTTGTGCCTTAACAATGAATAGCCACAAGAGCGCGACTGCGACCTTTAATAATAGTGGTCAGTGTCAGGGAGCAGGGCAGAGGATTCTTCCGAACGGCTATGTGCCTGGACAGTTGCTAAATGTGTCCATCCAAGTATCTCCACCGTCAACTACTAATGTCTATCTTGTTGAGGAAAAACAGCCACAAGGCTGGGCAGTTTCCGGTATCAACAATAGCGGTGAATTCGACAGTACAAGTGGCAAAATTAAATGGCTATTTCTTGACGCTCAGTCACGAACGTTAGGTTATTCAGTGACACCACCAGTTACAGCAAGCGGCACTCAAACCTTCACTGGAAGTTTAATACTGGACGAGACCCCCCAAGCTCTTTGTGGTAACTCCAGTGTGTCTCCAGCAACGTATCACCCTGCTGATACAAACAACAACTTTCGAATTGAAGCTTTAGAAATCGCCTCATACGGAACTGCCTGGAAAAAAGGAACCATTTGGAGTCGCCCGCCAAATCCTATACCGCCAACTTATGTGGCAAACGCTGGGGTAATCTGGAAGAAAGGTGAGGCTTACCATTATGATCCATCAAAGACACCGCCTTGGAGCCAAGGCTCAAGCTTTCAAACCGCTGCCGTTCAAAATTCTCCCCTGAATGACACTGTGTCTGGTATAGTTGCTGGAGGTACTGCTATATCAAGCTTCAGTCATCCAACTTATACACCGGGAGTTGGCTTAGTTGTTACCTTAGCTATTACTCCAGATTCATCAACAGTATCTCAAGTTATAGAAGAAACTCTACCCATCGGCTGGACAGTGTCAAGCGTCAGCGATCAAGGCGAATTTGATAACGTTAGCGGAAAAGTCAGGTGGTTGTTTTTTGATAATAACCAAAGGACTTTAACGTACACAGTGGTACCTCCGCTTGGGGAAACAGGCTCTAAGGCGTTTAATGGAATAGTGATATTTGACGAAACACAAATTCCAATTGGAGGGGCAAGAACTATATCGCAAACGGTTATAACAAATTCTCCGCCAATGATTAGCCCAGTTGCTGTCTCGCGGCAACAAGGCAGCCCGGCTTCAAACTCGACCATCGCCAATGTCAGCGACGCAAATCAAGCGGCCAACACCTTGACTGTTATGGTCAACAGCAGTTCCATCGCGACAGTCAACGGCGTCACAGTATCAGGTATCAGCGTTAATGCAGCGGGCGTTGTCACTGCCAATGTTATGGCGGCTTGTAACGCAACCAATGCCGCTTTCACACTCACAGTCACTGACAGCGGTGGGGCCTCGGCCAACGCAACACTTAATGTCACAGTCATAAATAACACGCCGCCCGTTCTAACGTATTCCAATCAAACAGTCGCCGCAGGTGGTTCATTGACAATCAATCCAGCCACCAGTCCCAGCGATAACGGCTCGATCAGCTCCATTGTCGTGCAGAGTCAGGGCAGTTACACCGGGACGATCTCGGTAAACAGCAGCACTGGCGTCATCTCAATCAGCGGGGCAAAGCCGAGTGGTACGCACACTATCACAATCCGCGCGACAGACAATTGCGGTGCCCCGACCAATGTCAAATTCACGCTGGTGGTCAACATTCCCAATTCCACTACAAGCGTTGTCTCCTCGCTCAACCCATCCGTCTTTGGCCAGTCAGTAACCTTTACTGCGACCGTGGCGGCAAGTACGCCAGCAACCGGTACCACATCCGGCACGGTGACATTCAAAGATGGCGCGACTACGCTTTGCACTTCCACACTTAACGGCTCGGGGATCGCAACCTGCGCTACTGATACGCTCACGGTTGGCTCGCATCTGATAACTGCTGTTTATATCGGTGACATTAATTTCAATGGAAGTACTTCAAGCACGCTCTCACAAACCGTGAACAAGGCCAGTACCGGCGTGATTGTCACTTCATCTCGGAATCCTTCGGTAGAGGGAGAGCAAGTCACTTTCAGCGCGATGATTTCCGCAGTAGCTCCAGGCAAAGGGACACCAACTGGGACGATAACCTTTAAGAGCGGGACGACGACAATTTGTTCGAGCAACCTTAATGTCGCAGGCCGGGCAGACTGCAACAATTCTTCGCTCTCCGTCGGGAATCATCAGATAACTGCCGCTTACAATGGTGACGGTAACTTTACTGCAAGTGTGTCGCCAATGTTGCAGCAAACCGTAAGCCCGAAGAGGGTTGATCTTGCGATTGCCATGTCCGCATCGCCAGGCACGATCTCAAATAGCACCAAAATTACATACAACATCACGGTTACTAACAAGGGGCCAGGGAACGCGACGCAAGTTGTCGTTACGGACAACTTGCCTGCCTCTGTCTCCTTCGTCTCGTGTTCCGCGACTAATGGCGGCGTGTGCGGTGGTACGGGCAATAACCGCACAGTGACTTTTGCGTCACTCGCGCAAGGAACATCTGCCACAATCAAGTTGGAAGTGACCGCCAATTGCGCGAACGTGAGTATCGGTGGGATCAGCAATACGGTTTCGGTCAGTTCGGCAATTCCGGATCAGAACCCGGGTGACAATTCGGCTACGGCTATTGTCAATGCTGCTCCTGGGCAGGCGAAGCTGACACTCGGCAACGGCGGAGGATCGTTCGACTTCGGATCGGTGACAATCAACCGTGAGCCAGGTCTGTTTCCGCCTACCAACACATTCATCATCGAAAATACGGGTTGTTTGCCGCTCATAGCAGGTCTCTCAGTCAACCGCGCCGGCGCTGATGTCAGTAGCGGAAAGATTGCGAATTCGGACGACAGCGCAACTTTTCCCCTAACGCTTATCAACAGCAATGGAACGGAGATTCCGCTGACATTCTTTGGAGGAAGCTCTCAATTCCAGATCAATGGCGGCCAGCAACAGCGTTTCCGCATCGCATTCAACCCGATGATTCCGGCGCCCGCCGGCGGCGTGAGTAATCTTTCGGCCGGCCATGTGCTGCCTCCCTTTATAACCTCGGCTCTCACAATCAGGCAGGATAACGGTATTCAGACGACGGTTCCGCTGGTTGGCCGGATTTCCACTGCGGCGAGGATGATCAATCCGCTGGCCACGAGGCTTTCGCCGCTGGTAGCTCTCGCTCGGTCGGGCGTTGAGGTTGTGGCTGAATTTTCGGTCTTCGATTCGAACCTGGATTCGTATTTGGCGGTTTATCAATTTCTGGATAGCTTGAACCGGCCCATCGGCGATGCTCTGAACTTCGACCTCGATCAGCCGATCAGGCAGAGCGGAATGCTCATGGGGCAGAGCTTCACAGTGGTCAAACGGTTCACAGGAGCGGCGGCCCTTCCGCAGGTCAACAAGGTTCGTGTCACGCTGTACGATCGCGAGGGCAATGAATCCGTATTGTCGGGCGAGATCGGCAAGGTGATTGGAAGAGTGGTTAATGTTTCCGCAGCCAGCTTCCTGGAAGCGGGATTGGCCAGCGAAGCGATTACGTCGGCGTTTGGAACCAACCTTACCGTTTCAACTCAGGTCGCCACTTCCGCGCAATTACCAACATTGTTGGCGGGAACCCGCGTCTTTGTCAGGGACAGTGCGAATGTCGAGCGCCTCGCGCCGCTCTTTTTCATCGCCCCGTCGCAGATTAACTACCAGATCCCGATGGGAACTTCGGCTGGGCCTGCTACTGTGACAGTTGCCCTCAATGACCAGGCTATGGCCACCGCGACTGCGCAGATTGCGATGGCAGCGCCAAGTCTGTTTGCGGCTAACGCAAACGGACAAGGCGTCGCCGCAGCAGTGGCATTGCGAGTCAGACCGGATGGGACGCAGATCTACGAACCGATATCGGTTTTCGATCAGACTCAAAACAGATTCGTTTCCCGCCCGATATCCATGGGCGCCGACAACGAACAAGTATATCTGGTTCTGTTTGGTACAGGGATAAGACATCGGAGCGCTCTGTCGAATGTAAGTGTCACGATTGGTGGCGTTAACGCGACTGTGGAGTATGCAGGGCTGCAAAACGGCTTTGTGGGATTGGATCAGGTCAATATCAGACTACCCCGTGCCCTGGCGGGGCGTGGCGAAGTGGATATTATGCTGACTGTGGACGGCAAGCAATCCAATATCGTCAAGTTCAATGTCCATTGAGCAGGAACCATGTATCGGCCCCGGCGTTGTGCGAGAAACTGACTGAGGAATGAAAATGAAAATCTCAAAGCTTTTTACCACTACGTTGTGTTTGATTTTGTCATTAGCTCAGACTTTGATGACTCAATCAGTGTTTGCTTGCATTGATGGGAATCCACCATTTACCACTGATGCCTCGACGACCAGATTAAATTCAATTGTGACGGTTGGGATGATCGGATCGGTCGAATCATCCTCGGAAATAACGATCAATGGACGCTCAGTTCGTGGAAAAGAATCGCTGCGGGATGGAGTAATAGTGCGATCCACTAACGCGTCGGCTCAAATGACACTGGATGGCATCGGAAAGGTTCTGATGTCGAGCGAGTCTGAGATGAAAATTAGCACGTCGACTCCGGGTGTTGAAAAAAAGGATCAACATAGTGCTCTGGTTGCGACCTTGATCGAAGGCAAGGCGATCTTCAAGCTGAATCCGGATTCAAGTGCATATGTCCTTTCGAGTGGCGAATCGTTTGTCTCCAGTCGCGGAGCAGAGTTTCGCCTGGCTTCCAATAGTAGCGGGCCAATCCTGAGGGTAATTTCAGGGGATGTTAATTCGATGGGAAGCTGGACAGTTGAATTGGCCCCAAGGCTTGCCGAAATGCTGACCACCGTTCATTCCGCGAGGCCGAAATCCTCATCACGCAAGTATTCCATTAAAGCATTTGAATCTGACAATCAGACAACTGTCAGAGCAATGGAGGCAAAGGAGTTTAAGTTCAGGGTGAAGGATAACAATTCGAGGCCAGTTTCAGGTCTACCTGTAACTTTTACCCTGAATACAATTGACGGGGAAGAGATCGGAGTTCTCGGGTATAACACCATTACGGCACGCAGGCTTACTGTTTCGACAGATGCCCAGGGAGTAGCCGTCGTGCCTTTCAGGGCCGGCAGCAAGCCAGGTTCAGTGTCAATTACAGCGGTTGCTGGTGACACCGGCGAGACCGAGAACAAAACAGTTACGGTGACTTCAGCCAAAGAAAAATTCTGGACCAAGAAAAATGCAATCCCAGTGCTCGTTACGGCTACGGCTATGATTGTTGCCGGTATTATTGTGGTTGCTACTAAGAGCGACAGGTTTCCGATAAAAGAATCATCGCCAATTCTGATTATCCCTTAAGTTTGATTGATTAATTTGCTATGAATGGCATATGCATCTGGAAAGCCAGCACTAATGCAATTAAAGAAAAGAGAACAACTATGTTAATTAAACTTTCAATCCCATTATTTGTACTTTATTGTTTACTTTGCACCTCAATTGTCTTGGCGCAAAATGAGAAAGCTCCATTAAAAAATGCTGACATAATTGAGATGCTAAAGGCTGAGCTGCCGGAGAGTACTATAATACTGGCTATTCAACAGTCACCCTCAAACTTTGACACTTCAGCTCAAGGACTGATTCAGCTTAAAAAAGAAGGGGCAAGCCCAAAAATATTAGAAGCTATTTTAAAGAGTTCAGAGAAATCGCAGACTTCTGGTACAGAAGAACCTGATAAACCTGCTCCTGGTGGGCCATCGGGTGCTGATAATGAATCAGGCTTTCTGGAAATTTTTCTTTTAGATGGAACAGTCATCGGTCAATGCAAATGCAAGCGCGAGCATCTTGAATCCTTTTGGTGGTTCTAAAGTGAGGCACATGCTCAATGGTAATCATGCACAACTCAGGATTACGAATACGTCGCCCATGTTTGAATTAATGCTTCCAACATATGTTAACCCATCTGACCATATCATTATTGTAAAACTTACACCGAAATCTGACAGAAGGGAGATTGAGGTTGGTAGATCACGGTTCGTAACATTTTCTACAGGTTTCCGGGAAAAGGATATCGTGCCCACTAATTTTGAGGAATTGCCAAAATCAACCAGGTCTGGATATAAGCTATTCAGAGTGAAAGTTACAAACCCTTTATCACCTGGTGAGTATGCCTTTGTGAATAATAACAGCCTTTTTTATGATTTTGGGGTAGATAGCGGTAAGTACTAACTCTAGCTTCATCCGAATGAGATGTCTTATCATGATATGGAGATGAAGAGCTTTTCATTCCGAATGTGTAATCCGGCGATGGTGAACACCGATTCCGGAGAAACGATTCTCCCCAGAGCTTGGTGAAAACTGAACGCCTTTACCTCTGATGGCCACGCTTCAAGAACCTCGTCGAGAAGTCACAATTGACTCACTAATGATAGTTCGAAATGGCCTGATCTGGTGAGGATTTGAGGGGCAAAAAGAGGCGCAAAAACGAGCGGGCTGGCGTTCTATTATTGAAGTGGAAAGGCTTATCGCTCCGACTGATTTGTGACCTCAAGGGCTCCGATTTGCGTTTGCCGGTTCGGGACCGAAAGGTCGAAGGTTCAAATTCTTTCGCCCCGACTTTTAGAATCAGCAAGTTACGGCTTCCGCAAGGAGGCCGTTTTCGTTGGTGTCCCACATATTGTCCCACATAAGATTTCGAAAAAAGTTGTGATCTCCCAGGACTGGCCGGCAATGTTCGTCCGGTGAGAGTAAATTAGCGCTTCATTCGGATAAATGCGTCTGCCTGGTTTGGTGTTTGGGGATAGTAGAAGAGAAATGTAACGCTATCTCTTTGGTGTGGGCTAGTTGGCCATGGGCCGACCTTGTTCGCGAGTCTTTCGAAGCGGATCGACTTGAAGCTCGTGAGCCGGCTGGAGTTCCGCTCGGGGGCGGTGGCGATGCGGTATGAGCCCAGAAGGTAGCCCGAGAAAGTAGCCATAGATACGCATACGGTTTTATCGACTTCCGTGAGGAAAGACCCTTCATGACGGGAATCGTTATGGTGTAGCGAGGGGTTTGTAAATAAGACCGATGACTATGCCGATGATAGTCCACTGGACGAAGTAAGCCGCAGCCTGTCCCAGAGCGAGTTTCAGCCCGATGTTCAGGTTCATCTTAGTTGCAGCACATTGCAAACCGCGAAAATGCCAATGAGAACGCCTAGCGCGCACCTTCCGTAGCGCCCGATCCGCCCTTTTGTATCAATGCGAAAATTATGGCGACCACCAGGATCGCTATGATAGTTGCGACGATTCCAATTGGCATAACAGTCATCATTTCTTCCCGAGGTCGGAATACGGCCGGGTACTTGTGGCCTTCATTGATAAGAGCTGGAACCAGCCAAAACACTAAGAAACCAAAGGCAAAAGACGCGACCGTGCCACCAAGCGCCGCCAGACCGAGACGTGAATAGTTCATTTGCACTCCTTTACAAATTGCGGATCCGCGTTCATGTGCACAGGATAGGTCTTTCCTTGCTCTGGTCCGATGACGGGATCAAGATTTGCGAGCCAGAATCCCCATCCTGAGATCATCAACAGTGTTTATACTCAGCGTCAGCGTGCTGAAAATCTACCATGCTCGCCGTGAGATCGGCTAGGAATAACTCGTCGAAGATTTGCGACATCTTATCAAGCTTGATCTACCTCATCCCCGACGCCTGCATCAGTTCCGCGGCCTTCATCGCGCCGGCGAAGTTGAGTTGATTCGACGGATTGATGCCTCGCGCAATCAGCGGCAAGAACGCACCCAAAGGCAAGCGCTGGCATCGGATAAAAATCGCACTCTCCGTATTTATTCCGGCAGATTGCCCGCAAGTCTGCTTCTTGCTATCATATCGCTAGCACACTCTGAAAGTGAAAGGAATCAGTCTGATGGCGCAAGTGTTGGTCAGGAATCTGGACGAATCAGTAGTTGAAAAATTGAAGGCCCGTGCAGCCGACAACGGTCGTTCACTGCAAGCCGAACTCAAGGCTATTCTTGAAGCGCAGGCGCAGTTAGTGAGCAAGGCAGAGGCGCGGATTATAGCGGCGCGGATTCGCCGTCGCATAGGTTCGCGGTCTCAGACCGATAGTGGAATATTGCAGGCGGAGGATCGCCTGCGATGACACGCCAGGTGGTGACAGCTGATATAAGATTCTTTAATTCGATTCAGGAGACCCGCTATACCGCTCAGCTAATGTTAATCGCCGACCTGGCTTGAAGCAGACAATCGATTTCTACGTTATTAGCCTTCCGGAACGCACACATCTTTAACCCTGCAGACTGGATTCGGCGCGTTCGATAACCTCCTGCACCGATAATTTGCCGGAAAACCATAGTACATTCAGTTCATCCGATACCTCTTTGCTGAGGGCCAGTTTTTTTGAAACAGCCAGGATCAGATTATCCAGTTTCGCATCTCTCACCTTGGCAATTTTCCTGCTCAGGTATTCCGGAGTCCAGAATCCGACAATTTCGAGATAGACTTTTACGGCCGAGAGGATCGTTTGAATCGCAAAGTGTGAAATCAGGGATCATGACCTCATTCCGTTCGACCGGGATCACCGCATCGGCTCGAGCGATCCGCCATGTGAGATCCTGTTTACGGCATGCTTTCTCGAAATCCAGAGCGAAATCCCGTTCCAGATTGGAATCGAAATCCGGAAAGCGTCGAAAGTGAGAAACGAGTCTGCTCCGATCATCAAGGCGATAAAAGTAACGCTCGCCTCTTTTGTTGATGACCGCTTCCATCCGTCAGGTTCGACAACAAGCGTCATCGACTCGATTGTGATAGGCTTCAGATTGGCGATTCCTCCTCTCGTTGATATTCCCAACGTCAGTTTAACTGACGCCGAGAGGAGTCGCCCACTGCCTACCACTGCCTCTTGTTTTCAAATAACTTGCCTGTTTTCAGGCAATTTCATATGGGACAGGACTGATGCAGCTTATGTCTATTATTTTTTCAGATCTTTGAAATCCCAGTTTTCACGTATGATTTGCCCGATTATTTCGCGACAGTTATCAAGAGACTGGCTGAGAGACAGTAAGCAGTTTCGAATCATCAAATATTCGCTATCGTCAAACAGCTGTCCCTCGTTGGGTACTTCCATAACAGGATACGGTGCTCTTGTTTTATACCCAATAAATAGATCTATTTGGCCTTCAGGCAACCATTCTGTTGGCGTGTAATTATCCAGAAATACTTTAACGATCTTGTCAATATTATGATCTTTAATACCGAATCGGGGCATCAAAGATTCCTCAAAGTAGCGAAGTAGTCCGATATCTCCTCTACTGACCCAGTCAAGTTCTTTGCCAAGCCCCGGGTAATAAATATCAATTACCGTCATGTTTACGTTTTTCAGGATGGACCCAAATTGCCTCAATTCTTTCAAAAAAAAGAATAAAAACCTTTTATCTTCTTTGGTGATGCTCCCAGCTTTCTTCCAAGACGACTCAGAGAGTTGGACACAGTAACCAGAGAGTTTGGTCGCGCTTCCATATAATTCGAATAAACTGCCTATATCGATCAAGCTTAAACTATTGGCTTTTTTCTGAGCCAGTGATTCACGAACCTCTTTTAAAACTGCAAGAAAAAGATTTCCTAAACTGGTGAAAGAAGTAAAGAGATCCATAGGTTTCTATCCTTGTCTTTCTGGCGTAATTTGTCCATGTCAGATCTTCTCTTTGACGATTCCCAGGCAATGGTCGCATTTCTTTTTGATAGCGATGTTTGAGTACGTCAAGAAAGGTCTCCAAGGCTACGGAATGAGATCATGTCGCATAATCGTATTGCTCCGGTGAGAGATCAGTCAAAAGGCGCCAATGCCTGGTTTTGGGCGGCGTGATTCTTTTTCCTCCAATTCGATCCGAGGTGTGACAGGCCCGGGCCCGGATATCAGAGTCGTTTAATTATCGCAGTCCAGTTCATTACAACGCTGATGGAAGTAGAGTTTGTCTGTTCAAGTGTCGATCTGACGAGAAATCGCTGACCGTCCGGAGTGACACCATAGTAACGCTTGTATGGGCCGGAAGCTTTCATCGCCGGAGCTGGAGCATCAATCCTGGTTCAGAAGTCATGAGAGACCCAGATTATTGATTACCCTTTGCCATAATTTTTGGCAAGGGCGCAAATCCAACACGCTTCACCAGCGCGACAAAACGTGGGTCAGCACGTAAAATGTCCCAGTCGGGATCTACATTGATCGCAACGATATAGAAATATCGACCTTCAACCGCCTTCTCAAGCCAAACGAGCGCCTGTTCCTTATCACCAAGTCTTGCATACATCCTTGCAATCTGTTTTTTCATTACGGCGATCTCATCTGGCCCGGCTCTTATGACCTCCGCCCGCTTCACTAGAGCGTCAAAAGCGGCTTCCTCATTACCCTTCTTTATCTGAGCATTGTATATCCAACTATAACTAAGCTCCCAATCAGGGTATAGATCGACCAAATGTTGCAACTGTTTAATCGCTTCATCATAACGTCGTGACTGAAATAGCACCTGACCGACATTCAGGCTGATCCATCGGTTGGTGGGATCCAGATTCTCAGCCCTTTTGATTTCAGTGAGGGCCTCATCAAACCTGCCTATCCATAATAAATAAAATGCATAAGCATGGCTGACATCGGCGGAGTCGGGATCGAGGGCCAGAGCACGTATGTGTTCCTGTCCCGCTTTCACTTCCTCCCATTCGTATTGCAGTATGTACTCCGCCAGATGGGAATGCGCTTCGGCAAGTTCACCGTCGCGTTTTAGAGCCTGATCAATTTCTATTTTGGCCTTCTGCCCCACTTCCATCGCAGGACTTTGTCCCCTGTAATGTAGCGAAAGATAGGATTTCCCCAACAATGTATGTGCAAGGGCGAAATCAGGGTCGATATCAATCGCTTGCTCAAAGGATTTAATAGCCAAGTTGATGTCGCGGATGCTGCGCGTATGTAATAGTTCGCGGCCCCGAAGAAAATGATTCCAGGCTCTCGCGCTATTTGTATAGCGTTTCGCGGCCTGTTTCTTTTTCGCATCACTGACCGTCGGTCTTGCCGCCTCGGTGAGTTTGCCGGTCGGCGTTTCTACTCCCTCGCGCATATTGCGATAATAATAAAGCGCGGAAATCAATGTCAGGATCACCACTCCGGCGCCGATCGCCGCAAATCGCCATCCTTTAGCTATTGATCTTGTATTCTGATTTGAAGCTGGAGTTTGCGTTTCTATTTCCGACGGTCGGTAGTCGTTTCCAATCATATTGCGAGCGGCATTCAACTCCGACAACAATTCGCCGACAGTCTGGTAGCGCTGACCTGGAGCTTTGGCGAGACATTGTTTGACGATCTTCTCGATCGGCGCCGGAAAATCAGGGATTTGACCAGATAGCGGGGGCGGATCATCGTTCAGGATCGCAGCCAGCAATGCTTCGTTACTCGATCCGGTAAATGGCCTGTGTCCGACCAGCATCTCGTATAGCAAAACTCCGAAACTGAAGATGTCCGTCCGCACATCCAGCTTCAGACATTGTACCTGCTCCGGAGACATGTATTGCGGCGTCCCAATCAGCCCGCTGTCGTCAGTCCCGGAGGCTTTCCTTGCCAGTGCCGGTGTATCAATTTCAATGGCTTCGGTTTCGTTCAGCTTGGCCAGACCGAAATCGAGCACCTTGACCAGCCCATCCGACCGCACCATGACGTTTTCAGGCTTGATATCGCGATGGATGATCCCTGCATCGTGCGCCGCAGCCATGGCGCTTGCTATCTGGACGGCAATCTTCAGCGCCTCATTGATGCCCACTCCGCCCGATTCGATTCGACGTCTGAGAGTACGACCATCGATAAACTCTGTCACGATGAAGTGCTTGTCTTCGATTCGACCGATCTCGTGAATGGTGATGATGTTGGGATGATTGAGCGACGAGGCGGCCTGGGCTTCGCGCTCGAACCGCAGCACCCGATCGCCATCCTTCGTGAAAAGAGAGGGCAGGAACTTGATCGCCACTTGGCGCTTGAGGCTGATATCCTGCGCCAGAAATACCTTGCCCATTCCTCCCGAACCCAGCAATGAGTCGATCCGGTAATGGCTGAGCGTCTGCCCGATTATCGAATAATCATCCGCATTCTCTTTGAACCCGGCTTCGATCAGTTCATCAAATTGGTAAGTATTTCTGTTTGCAACTGATTCATCCGACAAGAGCAGGGCGTCAACTTCGCGGCGCAGCCCAACGTCCTCGCCGCAGGCCTGATCGAGGAACGAGGCTCTCTTCTCAGGCTCGCAATCGAGCGCGGCCTGGAAGATCTCTTCAATCTGCTGCCATCGTTCAGAAGTCATATCCGATCCTAAGCCAGAAATCCCATAACCCCGGCAGGTTATTGGACGCGACTTTGCCGGTCGGGATTTTTATTGTCGATCAAGAGGATATAGGCTCGTGTAAGAGTTTCATGGTCTGCATTATATGGCTGTTTAGTAATTCCAATTTCCGCTGATCACGGATCTTCTGTTCGCGTATCAGGCTTATTTTATCATTGCCGTCCAGTTCATGACTATCGAAATGGCAGTGGAGTTGGTCTGTTCCGCCACGGACTTCACCAGAAAGCGCTGACCATCAGGTGTGACTGCATAGTATCGATCGTATTGACCTGCAGCCTGTGGGGTTTTGAGCCGGAAGAGTGGGCGTGGAACTCCTGCTTCAAACGAGCGGCCGCTCTTCACCTCTGCCGATATGAGTTTTCCGTCAGGACCAAGATAGAATAACTCCTGGCCGTCACGACGCCACTTAGGCTGGTACCCGCCTTGAGTCGAGACCACCCATTTGGATTCGGATACAGGGAAACTTCGAACGTAGATTTGCGGTCTGCCTGACTCATCTGAAGAGTAGGCAATCCACTTTCCGTTTGGCGAAAACATGCACAAGAGCTCGTTGGCTTCGCTTTGCAGCAATGAGAAAGGCTCGAGGTCTCCCTTTACAGGCAATACCCAAACGTCATCTCCTGTCTTCTCAGTTGAGCTGGAAAAGGTAAGGTACCGCCCGTCCTGCGACCAGTCATATGGGGTTTTGTTTGTTTTTGACTCAAAAAGCAACTCATCGCTGGAGGGGCTGTCTGTAGACTTCAGATACAGGTCATAATAGCCGCCGCGATTTGAGGCGAAGATGATTCGATTGCCGTCAGGAGACCAAACAGGTATCCAATCGGTCGCGGGGTTTGTCGTGAGCTGAGATTTTATGCCGCTCGCGAGATCCATCAGCCAGACGTCCTGATTAGACATCTGTGAACTGCCGCCGTCAAACGCCAGTCTTGTGCCGTCGGGCGAGATTGCTGGACTGAGATTACTGCTATCAGATTCGATCTCCCCAATCTGAGCGCCCGTGCGATCAAACCACTGGAGCCGAGTCTTTTCGGGATCGCCGCTGTGGTAGGCCAGTATGCCATTTTCAGAGCTGGTCATCAGAAATACTTGTTGATTGATTGTTGGCGAGAGTTTCTCGAAATGTTCAGTAATCGAGATCGGCTCTCCCCTTGTGATAAGCTGCTGCGGGTCGAATGTCTGGGCCATTAGCTTGGCATCGCGCGCGAAGAGTAAATAGCCTGGGGGAGCATAGATAGCATTTGAATCGGCCCGAATCAAACGCCTCTTCTCATTTCTGTCGAGAGACCCGATATAAATTGCCTGGTTATCCGATGTGCCGCTTCTCACAAAATAGATGAATGAGCTCCATCGGGTAAGAAATGTGGCCACCGGTGAGACTGCTCCTTTCGTGACTGGTCAAGCCAGGTCAACGGTGAAGGCTCCCCGCCAGTCGCAGAAACGCGATAGAGTCCATGGCTGCTGTGATAGGGTGCAAAAACGATCACTCCATCCCGGTTCCAGGCGCCGCCGCGTCCGTTTCCAGCATCGCAGAGTATTTTGGGGGCGCCGCCGGAAGCCTCGATCCTTTTGAGCTTTCCTCCGGCGAAGAATCCGATCGATCGACTATCTGGAGACCAGAATGGGAAAATTGCACCTTCGGTTTCGCCAAG
>JADJXM010000013.1 GCA_016715865.1 Acidobacteriota bacterium
CAATGGTCGATTTGTTTGTTCATGCCCGATTTTCGCGGACGTGGGATCCGGGCGGTGGCGGCCCCAGGCATGCGCCGAGTTGAATCTGAGTCCGCGACTGCTTGGGTCGGGCGTTGCTTTTCGACAATCGCCTCAACCGGGCTCACGCATCAGGGTAAACCCGAAGAGTGCCGGAGTTCAAGTGAGGTACGGGAGTTCCGATTCGAGTCGTGATTACGACCCGACACACGGACCATTAGGATCGCCATTCCTGACATCGCGAACCATATCCAGGCGCAGGCCAGTGGAGGCAGTGGTGACTAGCCTCGATCAGGCCGTTGAGGCCACCGGATCGATTGCCACAAGATTCGCCGCGTTTTGCCGGGGGCATTTTCGTTGCGATAAAGGCGCACGAGTTGACGGAAGTTCTTTCGTCAATGAGGCAACGAGGCGTGGCGCGAATACTATTATCTCGAGCAGCCAGCCGGCGGATTTCGTTAACGACTGGCTGCAGGTAAGCAATGCCCGTGTTGGCGCTGGCAGAGCGCTGCCCTGGTGCACTCGATTTCCTTCGCACAAGCTCTGGTCGGAACAGGGACCAACGGCAAGACGACGACGCCCATCTTGATCGGATCGGTCATCGAGGCCGCTTTCCCGAAGGGACGGGGCGCACGGCGATCTAGAACGATCGCATACCGGATCGGCAATGATCTGATGTAAGATGCCGTTACCACCCAATCGCCGGAGATTCGAGGATGTTATCGCCGGGCAGTAGAACGATCGCGTCACGCACGCCATCCGCAGGTCTCGTCGATTGCGCTCGAGAGCTGCATCGCGCGGACGAGCTGGAGTTCCCGTCGCGGCTTTCACCAATCTGACACAGGACCATCTGGATTTTCACGGCACGCTCGATGCCTATTTCGCCGCCAAGCGAAGCTCTTTGACGGGTGTCCGGAATGAGACCCAGGCGGTCCGTCGAAATATCGATGATCCTCGCGGAGCACTCGCTGGGGCGCTCGATGCGGCGAGAAATGTACTGACCTACGGGATCGATTCCGACGCTGACATACAGATAACTTCGATCGCGAGGCGCTGCGACGGACGGGTCTCGACGGGCTTCACTACATCGCCGAAACGCCCTGCCGGGCCGATCCGAATTAATTCATCACTTGTCGGAAGGCCGATGTTTACAATATTCTTCTGCTGTCGGCGTCGGACTCGCACTCCGGGTTCGACCGGAGACGATCGCTCGCGGAATCGAACGATGCAAAGGCGGGATTGCGTAGTTCGAACGAGTCGGCACGAACGGAGATGTTTCGGTCTTTGTAGATGAGGCGCATACGCCTGACGCACTGACCAATGTGCTCAACACAATCAGGACATCCAGGCTGGATCGAAAGAGAAGGCGGAGAAACGCGGACGGGTGATTACGGTTATGGGCTGCGGCGGCGACAGGATCGCACCAAGCGTCCGATCATGGGTGAAGAGGCTGCCCGTTTGAGCGATTGGGTGATCGCCACTTCGACAACCTCGGAGCGAGGACCCGCTGTTGATATTGAATGACATACGCGTCGGCATGGATCGCGTCGGCAAGAATTACGAACTGGTTGTTGATCGTCGACGCCATCTTTCGTGCGATTCTGAACGCGAAACCTGGCGATGTCATTCTGATCGCGGGCAAGGGGCACGAAACCTATCAGATATTACCGACCGGCAATATCCATTTCGACGATCGCGAAGTCGCGAGCGAGGCGCTGGCTGAACGAAAGGCGCTCAGGTCACAATAGCCGAAAGCGAAGACGATGAGGTCCTGAGGCGGTCTGGAAATCGAGCGGGGTAAATGTGAACCTGGGTGAGATCGCGCGCCTCTGCGGCGCAAGCCAGATGCTGGATGATGAGACGGCCCGGTTCGTGCCGACCGGCTTCTCGATCGATTCGAGGACGATCAGCCGGGGAGACCTCTTTATCGCTCTGGCCGGAGAGCAGGTTGACGGACACCGTTATGTACTCGAGGTTTTTGATAAAGGGGCCTGTGCCGCGCTGGTAGTTCACAAGCGATTGCCGTTTGCAACCGATCTGGGCGCGCACGCCGGCCGGCTGCTTTTCGTCGAGAATACAGCCTGCGCGATGCAGCAACTGGCGGCCCGCGTGATCGCAAAATGGCACCGGCCGGTGATCGCGGTCACGGGCAGCGCCGGAAAGACGACGATCAAGGATCTGACGGCCGAAGTGATGAGTGTCGCGACGGGGTGCTCAAAATCACACGGCAATCTGAACACCAGTTACGGTCTGCCGCTGATCGGCTTCGCGGATGATTACGGATGGAGCGGCGCCCGGAGACTTCGATTATGCCGTCCCTTGAAATGGGTGATAGAGCTCATATGGCGAAATCGCCAGGTTGACGGATATGGCGCCTCCGGAAGTCGGCATCGTCTCAATGTCGGAACCGCGCATATCGAGTTTTTCGGTTCTTTGAAGCGATCGCGAGGGCCAAGGCGGAGATGGTCGCGGGGTGAGATCCGGCGGAACGGCTGTGCTCAACGCTGACGATCCGCTGGTGTGGAGATGCGCTCGCTGCGTGACGACCTGGGCATCATCGCTTCGGCATCGATGCCGCAGCCGACGTGACGGCCGGGAGATCATCGTCGAGGACAACCTGAGCGCAACCCGCTTCGTTCTGAAACCCTCACGGTTCGAGCGAAGTCAAAATGCAGATGATCGGTAAGCATAATGTCTACAACGCGCTGGCCGCCGCCGCTGCCGGTTGTTGTTTCCGGCCTTTCGTCCGAAGTGATTGCTCAGCGTCTGGACCGCGCAGTGGCGGCGACGAAAATGCGGAGAGTTGATCAGATTCCACAATGGAGTTTCGGTCATCGATGATACTTACAATTCGAATCCTCAGGCGTCATGTACTCGGCCGCACGCGCAATCAGCGGGCGAAGGGTTCAGGCGCCGGATCGTGGTTGCCGGCGAGATGCTCGAACTGGGCGAGCTTGGACCGCAGTTGCACCGCGATTGCGGCTCTCAGATAGCTTCGCTTGGGATAGATCGTTTGATCGGCGTTCGCGGGCATGCAGCACAAATTGTCGAAGGCGCGATTCAGAACGGAATGAAGCAGGAGCAGGCGATATTTTTCGAAACGCCGGATGAGGCGGCTGCAAGCTTGATCGAAGAAGCCGCTTCCGGTGACTTGATTCTGGTGAAAGGCTCGCGCGGTGTGCGGACTGAACGCGTCATCGAGGCGCTGCGCGAAGAGTTCGAAGCCCCGACCTCTTGATGGAATATGCTCTACTACCTTTGCTACGAGCTGCTCTATCGGAAATACGCGTCACAAGTGCCGTTGTTGAAGGTCTTCAACGTGTTTCAGTATGTGACGTTCCGAACCGCGTATGCCGCGATCACGGCCCTGGCCTTGAGCCTGATCTTCGGCCCGTGGGTGATCAGGAAGCTGCGTGAGTTCAAGTTCGGGCAGGAGATTCGTCAGGAAGGGCCGGCTTCTCATCAGGCCAAGAGGGGGACGCCAACCATGGGCGGCGTCATGATCATCGGCTCGGTTCTGATCTCGACACTGCTCTGGGCGAACCTGAGGAACTGGTCGGTCTGGGTCAGTGTTGCGGGCATGATCGGATGTGCTGCAATCGGTTTTGCCGACGATTACATCAAGATCGTCCAAAAACGAAGCCTTGGGCTGACTGGAAAGCAGAAACTCGCAGGACAGGTTTTTGTCGGCGCGCTGGTCGCCGCTCTGCTCTTTGTCTTTACCGATTTTTCGTCGATCGTCAACGTGCCGTTCTTCAAGAATTTCAGGCCCGATATCACCTTCTTCGGATATTCCGCGTTTATCATCTTCGTTCTCATGGGGACATCGAACGCGGTCAATCTGACTGACGGGCTGGACGGACTGGCGATCAGCGTGACGGTTGTCGCGGCTTCTGCCTTAACCGGGCTGGCCTATATCACGGGACACGTGCGGTTCGCGGCCTATCTCGATCTGCCGCACACGCCGGGCGTCTGGGAGGTGACGATTCTGGGTGGGGCGCTGGTTGGAGCGAGTCTCGGGTTTCTCTGGTTCAATGCGCCGGCGGCTGAGGTTTTTATGGGTGATGTCGGTTCTCTAGGCATCGGCGGGGCGCTCGGAACGATCAGCGTCGTCATCAAGCAGGAACTCGTTCTGCCGATCCTGGGTGGAGTCTTCGTCATCGAAGCGCTCTCGGTCATGTTGCAGGTCACCTCCTTCAAGCTGACCAAACGAAGGATCTTCAAGATGGCCCCGCTGCACCACCATTTCGAGCTGCTCGGATGGAAGGAGCCCAAGATCGTCTTTCGTTTTCTGATCGTCGCAATTCTTTTCGCTCTCTTGAGCCTGTCGACGCTCAAGCTGCGGTGAATCGACAACATGACGTCGAGGCTGTAAATGAATATCGCCGGCAAAAAGTTGCTGATCGTCGGGCTGGCGCGAAGCGGTGCAGCAGCCGCCGAGTTTGCGGTCAAGCATGGAGCGCGGGTGGCGATCAACGATGCCAGGCCCGAGAGCGAACTCACCGGCGTAGCAGAATTGAGAACGAAAGGCATCGAGATCATCGCCGGATCGCATCCGGCAGGGTTATTTGAAAAATCGGACCTGATAGTCGTCAGCCCCGGAGTTCCGCTGGCTCTCCCTCAGTTTGAAGAGGCCCGGCAGGCGGGAGTCCCGATCATCAGCGAAGTCGAATTTGCGGCGTGGTATTTGAAGGGCCGTCTCATCGGCATCACCGGTTCGAACGGGAAAACGACGACCACGACACTCATCGGAGAACTGCTGCGTGGTGGCGGGCTGCCGACCCAGGTCGGCGGAAACATCGGCACACCGCTCATTTCACTGGTCGAGACTTCGCACGACGAATCCTACACCGTCGCCGAGCTGAGCAGTTTTCAACTCGAAGCGATCGACAGGCTGCACGCGTTTGCGGCCGTCCTGATCAACATTACGCCGGACCATCTTGACCGGTACGATTCAATGGACGATTACGCCGCGGCAAAGGCAAGAATCTTTTGCAATCAGACGCCGGAAGACGTTGCGGTTCTCAACGCCGATGACGAACGGGTCTCGCAAATGCAGGGGGTGACGCGGGCGCGGCCGGTATTTTTCAGCCGGGCGCGTCAACTCGATGAAGGGATTTTTCTACGCGGCACTCAGATCATCGAACGACAGGGCGGGCGCGAGAGATCTCTCATCGACAGGAGCGAGATTCAGCTCATGGGCGACCACAATCTCGAAAACGTCATGGCGGCCCTTGCCGTCGGATCGTTCTGCGGGGTTCCTGTCGAATCGATGCGATCGACGATCAGCCGGTTTAAGGGTGTCGAACATCGCCTCGAATACGTCGACGAGATCGATGGCATCAGGTTTTACAACGATTCGAAGGCGACCAACGTCGATGCCGCGATCAAATCGCTCGAAGCGTTTCCCGGAGGGATCATCGTGATCTTCGGCGGCAAGGATAAAGGCGGCGATTTCACTCCACTGGCTCCACTGGTTCGCGAGCGGTGCCGCGAAGTGATTCTGATCGGCGCCGCGGCCGGCAAGATCCGCGCCGCTCTCGAAAATACGCGCCCGCTCCATCACGCCGCGTCGATGGAAGAGGCCGTCGCGCTTGGGTCAAGCCTGGGCTCTCCGGGCGATGTTGTTCTGCTCGCACCGGCATGCGCAAGTTTCGATATGTTCACCAGTTACGAACATCGCGGCCGCGTATTTAAGGAAGCGGTAAACAAGTTAAAAGTTAAAAGTTGAAAGTAGAAAGAAATGGCGCAGGCAGTCAGGCAAAATCTGCTGAAAGAGATTGAAGATCTGAAGTGGGATCTGTGGCTCGGGGTGGTCACGATCGGGCTGGTCGTCTTCGGCATCGTCATGGTCTACAGCGCATCGGTCGCCTCACGCAGCCCGCACCGGTTTCTCATCAGTCAGATCATCTGGGCAACGGTCGGTTTGATGGCAATGGCGCGGCTCAGGCGCGTCGATTATCACTTCTACGCCCAGCCGAAATTCGTGTATGGATTTCTGGGGGTCTGTTTCGTCCTCCTGCTGGCCGTCTTTCTCTTCGCGCCCATCAACGGGGCGCATCGATGGATCCATTTCAAGGGCGTTTCGGGGCAGCCGAGCGAACTGGTCAAGATCGGGCTGGTCCTGTTTCTGGCGTGGTTTCTGTCGGAGCGCGAGCAGGACGGCGAGCTCGACGATTTCTGGGCGACGGTGGCGCCGGCGAGCGTGGTCGTGGGGCTGATGGCGGTGCTCATTTTGCGCGAGCCCGATCTGGGCACAACGCTCATGCTCGGACTGGTCTTTGTCGCGATGATGTTTGCCGCCGGGGTTCCGCTCAAACATCTCTTCAAGCTTTCACCGATCATGATTCTCGGGGCGATCTACATGGTCGTCAAAGTCGCCTGGCGGTGGGATCGTATCGAAGCGTTTATCGATCCGGAGAAGGATCCGCTGGGGAAGGGATATCACATTCTGCAATCGCTGACGGCGATCGGTTCCGGTGGAGTCAACGGGCTCGGATTTGGCCAGAGCAGACAGAAGCTGCTGTTTTTGCCGACGCCGCAATCGGATTTCATCTTCGCAGTGATTTCAGAAGAGCTTGGCCTGATCGGAGCGGCGACGCTGATTCTGGCCTTCGGGTTTTCCTCTGGCGCGGATTATTGATTGCTCGCCGGGCGCCGGATTTGCTCGGCCAGTTGGTCGCGATCGGACTGACATCGGGATTGATCCTGCAGGCGTTCTTCAACATAAGCGTGGCCATCAAATTGCTGCCGGCCAAGGGGATTACGCTTCCGTTTGTGAGCGCGGGCGGATCATCGCTTGTGGTTGCGCTGGCGATGGTCGGTATTCTGCTCAACATTTCCGAGCAGGTCGAGACTGCCGGCAAGGATTGAATCCGTGTAAGGACGCGGCCTTGTCCGCTGGAGTTGCGTGATGGCTGATGATGCCAGAGAAACCGTGAAGGGCGCACTCTCGGTCGTCATCGCCGGGGGCGGGACGGGCGGACATATTTATCCGGGCATCGCGATTGCGCAGGAGTTCAAACGGAGGGATCCCGGGACGAAAGTTGTATTTATCGGAACCGCGCGCGGGATGGAAACACGAATCGTACCGCGGGAAGGTTTTGAACTGGAGCTGATCGAGGTCTCTGCACTCAAGCGCGTCGGAACCTGGCGTCGGATAAAATCACTGGCCCGGCTGCCGCTCAGCTTCCTGAAAGTTCGCTCTTTGATGAAAAAGCTGCGGCCGGATCTGGTCATCGGCGTCGGAGGTTACGCTTCAGGACCGGTCGTCCTGGTCGCTTCGTTGATGGGGATTCCGACCATGATCGCGGAGCAGAATGCTCTGCCGGGTTTCACCAATCGGGTGCTCAGACGGTTCGTTCGCGCAGCAGCTGTCTCGTTCGAAGAAGCGAAAGTCTTCAGAGACAAGGCCGAAATCACGGGGAATCCGGTTCGCGCCGCATTTTTCTCGATCAGAGACCGTCAGCCGGGTGAGCGGATTAACATCCTGATCACCGGCGGCAGTCAGGGATCGCGCGCAATCAACGACGCGATGATCGGGTCGTTGACGCTGCTCAAAGAGGATCTGGCCCGGTTTTCATTCACTCATCAGACCGGAGAGGCCGATTTCGAGAAGGTTCGCAGGGCCTATGCCGAAATGGGGATCGAGGCCGAGGTCAAGCCGTTCATTGAAAATATGGTGTCGGAATTCGAGCTCGCCGATCTGGTCATCAGCCGGGCAGGCGCCACAACGGTCGCCGAACTGGCGGCTGCCGGAAAGCCGGCGCTCATGATTCCGTTTCCGTTTGCGGCTGACGATCACCAGCGCAAGAACGCAGAGGCAGTCGAGCGCGCCGGGGCCGGACGCATGATTCTGCAGGCTGAACTGACGCCTGAGCGGCTGGCCAGGAACTGCTCTGGCTGGCGAACGATCGCGCTCAACTCTTCCGCATGGCCGAATCAAGCCGGCGGCTGGGACATCCCGATGCCGCGGCCTCTGTCGTCGACCCGCATGGCGTGTCTATGCGGCAGTCTGGCTGATAAGTGGCTGGTAAAGTTTTCCAGGGACTGGGCAATTACGATTAAATTTATGTTCAAGAAGTATCAGCACATTCATTTCATCGGGATCGGAGGGATCGGCATGAGCGGAATCGCCGAGGTGCTGCTCAACCTCGGGTATCGCGTCTCCGGGTCCGATGTCCGCCGCTCGACGATCATCGAGCGACTGGAGGGGCTCGGAGCGACCGTTTTCGAAGGCCACAATGCTTCGAACGTCGAGGGCGCCCAGGTCGTCGTCACTTCGACGGCCGTTCGTCCGGACAATCCTGAAGTCGTCGAAGCGGTGCGGCGGCAGATCCCCGTCATTCCGCGTGCCGAGATGCTGGCCGAGCTGATGCGCCTCAAGTACGGCATCGCGATCGCAGGCTCGCACGGTAAAACGACGACGACATCGATGGTCGCAAGCGTGCTCGATCGGGCCGGTGTCGATCCGACGGTCGTCGTCGGAGGTCAAAAGCTCGCGCGATGATTTCAGTTCGGAGTTTTCGGTTCGCCTCAAGGGGCAGGATCTGGGACGCATCACCCTGCACGTGCCGGGCGAGCATAACGTCTGTAACGCGCTGGCTGCCGTGGCCGTCGGTCTCGAGCTGGAGATCGATTTCGAACGTATCGCCGAAGGGCTCGAATCGTTTCGGGGAACCGAGCGCCGGTTTCAGATCAAGGGGCAGATTGCGGGCGATGACGGCGGCATCCTGGTTGTTGACGATTACGGTCATCATCCGACGGAGATCAGGGCCACACTGGCTGCGGCCAAGACAAGCGGACGGCGGCTGGTTGTGCTCTTTCAACCGCATCGTTTCACGCGCACGGCGGCCCTGCTCGACGATTTCGCCCGCTCCTTTTACGACGCGGATATTGTTCTGCTGGCCGATATCTATCCCGCCAGCGAAGATCCGATCCCGGGCGTGACTTCGGAAGCCCTGGCTGAAGCGATCGAGAAGTTCGGACACCGCGATGTTCGATATGTTGGCAGTGTCGATCAGGGGCGTGAAGCTCTGCTGGCGACATCCAGACCCGGCGATTTGATACTGACGCTGGGCGCCGGAAACATCTGGCGCGCCGGGGATGAATTCCTGGCCGCAATGAAAACGTCGTGAGACCAAAGTATGTCACCGCGAAAACGGGAACCAGAAGAGAGTGAGGAATCGGAGGTTCAGATCTCACCGGGTGATCTGGCGGCGCGACATCATCCTCGCCGAACGAGCAAGCATCGAGCGCCCCGGAGCAAGGCTGAACCACGCCGTCCGCGCGCGGTATCCCGCCGTCAGGCGCAGGGACAGGCCCAGCGTGAACTGCCCTTCGAAGGGGCGTTCAAACTGACGTCGGTGCTCAGTCCGGATATCTTCACCCGCAAGATCACACGGATCGGCGGCGTGCTCATCATCCTGGGTTTCATCATCGGCGGGATGCTGGTGACCTATTACTTCTTCTCCGGCTCGCGGTTCTTCAGACTGCGCGATGTGATCGTCGAAGGCAATGTTCTCATGTCGGATGATGAGATAAAAGGGATTGTCAGTTCTGTCGCGGAGCGCAGCGTCATGCGGGCCGATCTGAGTGAGATACGCCGCCTGATTTTGAACACTGAATTGATTCGCGAGGCCGAGGTAACACGCATGCTCCCCGATATGATCAGGGTCGAAGTCAAAGAGCGTGAACCGATCGCGCTGGCCCGGCGGGGCGATGGCAAGATCGTCTGTGTCGATCGCGACGGATCGATGTTCGGCGGGCAGTCGCTTTTCAAGACGCGCCCCTATCCGCCGATCATCAATGGGCTCCTTGAATCCGGTCCCACGGCCGTGAATGTCAATCGACAGCGCCTGCTGACCTACCAGCAACTGATCGGTGAACTGGACGCGGGACATCCGAAGCTCTCGAACCGAATCGACGAGGTGATCTTTGACGACATCCGCGGAGTGAGAGTGGTCCTGGAAGGCTCGGGGATAGCCGTCTTCCTCGGCAAGGAGGATTATCGCCGGCGCCTCAACTCAGCGCTGGATGCTTGATGCTATTCGCCGCAAGGATGCCGAAGCGCTCAATGTGCTGCGCATCGACGATGCGGAGAAATTGTTGAGCGGGGCGCAGATCGCATACATCAATGCGAGCGAACCCAAAAGAGTGATTGTCGGATTGTTTGAATGAAGATCTCCAGAGACAGAAATCCGCCAGGGGTTTTATCGCGTGGAGTGGATTTGAGGTTTTAAGATGCCAAAACAAATTCGCAGATAGTCGGAATCGATATCGGCACCGCCACGGTGCGGGTGGTCATTGCCGAGATGATCGACGGGGAGGTCGAGATCGTCGGCGTCGGTGAAGCTGAATCGAGAGGGCTCCGCAAGGGCGTAATCAGCAAACCAGATCTCGCTGTGGAATCGATCAAACGCGCGGTCGAAGCGGCTGAACGGATGTCCGGCCTGGTTGTCCATGACGTCTATGTCGGCCTGGCGGGTTCGCACATCAAAGGCGAGAACAGCCAGGGCATGATCGCTGTGCCGGGACGCCACCGCGAGATTACGCGCGAAGACGTCAAACGGGTGATCGATACCGCCTGTGCGATCTCGATCCCATCGGGGCGAGAAGTGGCCGATGTGCTGCCGCAGGAATACACCGTCGACGATCAGGACGGAATAGACGACCCTCTGGGAATGCTTGGCTCACGTCTTTCGGTCTCGGTTCACATCGTGACCAGTCCGGTGGCCGCCAAACAGAATGTCATCACCAGCGTCAATCGCGCCGGATTTCATGTCGCCGACGTCTACCTTTCGCAACTGGCGGCGTCGGAGGCGATTCTGACAGACGATGATCGTGAATACGGCAGCGCAGTCGTCAACATCGGCGCCGAAACGACCAGCCTGGCGATCTATCAGCGCGGCTCTGTCTGGCATACCTCGGTCTTTCAGATCGGAGGCAGCCATTTCACCAACGATATCGCGGTCGGTCTGAGAACGCCGATCCCCGAAGCCGAGCGAATCAAATGCGGGGATGGCTGCGCTTTCAGGATGCTCCTCACGCCTGAAGAGGCCTCGGAACTGATCGAGGTGCCGAGCGTTGGTGGACGGGCTCCACGGGCGGTTTCGCGGCAGATCCTGTGCGATATCCTCGAACCGCGCGCCGAAGAGATTCTCTCTCACGTTCAGGAAGAGATTCGCGGGGCCGGTTTCGACCGGCAGCTTTCAAGCGGAATCGTTCTGACAGGCGGCGGCGCCAAACTCAATGGCATGGTCGAGGTCGCCGAACAGGTCTTCCATGCACCGGTCAGGATCGGCGTGCCGGGAGGCTTGAGCGGCCTCATGAATGAGGTAGCTCAACCGGACTTTTCAGCTGCTGTAGGCCTCGTCCTGTACGGGCTGCGCAGCGAGCAGGGGCTCTCGGAAGCAGCCGCGGACAGGGTCGCAGAACCAGCGCTCATCCAATCAAGGAGCGCGTCAAAACCTTCTTCGGAATTCGAAGATGAGATCCCGCGTGCGATCGAGTGTGGGACCTCATCGAATGTTCTAACTATTTTGTTAATTATCGCGCATCCGCCACAGGATGATGCGCTTGCCGATCCCGGGTTCCGGGAAACGCAATCAATAAAGGAGGCGCAGAATGTCAACAGAAGATCGTACGGGCTTGAACTTCACCTTTGATGACGAGCCCCCGAAGGCTGGAGCGCGGATCAAAGTGATCGGGATCGGCGGCGGCGGCGGCAATGCCGTCAATCACATGATCGATGCCCGGATCGAGGGCGTCGAGTTTATGGTCGCCAACACCGATCTTCAGGCGCTCAAACGGTCGCAGGCTCCGGTCAAACTGCAGATCGGCGCGCGGCTGACAAAGGGATTGGGCGCGGGCGCAAACCCCGACGTTGGTCGCGAAGCCGCACTCGAGGACACAGAGAAGATCATCGAGGCGCTCGAAGACGCAGATATGGTCTTCGTCACAGTCGGACTCGGTGGCGGAACCGGCACCGGCGCGGCGCCTATCATTGCCTCGCTCGCCGCTGAACTCGATGCGCTGACCGTCGCTGTCGTGACCAAACCATTCCCCTTCGAGGGGCGCCATCGTCTGCGCCAGGCTGAGGCTGGAATGGATGAACTGCGCTCGGTAGTCGATACCCTTATCACGATTCCGAACGAACGTCTGCTCCAGGCGGCCGATCGCAGATGGCGCTCGGCGATGCTTTCAAGATGGCCGACGACGTGCTTCGCCAGGCCGTACAGGGCATCTCCGATCTGATCACGATCCCCGGCTTCATCAACGTTGATTTCGCCGATGTTCGCTCGATCATGAAAGGCATGGGGATGGCGCTCATGGGCACCGGAATGGCGACCGGCGACAACCGCGCCATGGACGCCACTCAGCGGGCCATCTCAAGCCCTCTCCTTGAAGAAGCATCGATCAACGGCGCGCGCGGAGTTCTGGTCAATATCACAGGGGGTCAGGACCTGACCCTCTTTGAAGTCGATGAAGCCATGAAGGTCATTCACGATTCAGCAGATCCGGATGCCAATATCATCTTCGGAACTGTTCCCGACGAGCTATGCAGAACGAGATGAAGATCACCGTCATCGCGACCGGATTCGAACAGAGCGCAAGCGTTCACAGCCTGCCGCATCGCCAGTCTCAAGTCGGAGCCGCCTCCGGCCAACTGGCTCGGGGTGGGTGGACCAGCGCGGGGCTCAATACCGAAGACCTCGATGTCCCGACATTCATCCGCAAAAAAGCCGATTAGACATCCCCACTCCCGGTTTTCCAGACGCTCCGAGGACGGTTCGCATCCGCTTCGGAGCGTTTTTTCATTCCTGCCGCCTCTCCCTTGCGGAGAAGAATTTCATAAGTTAGCATTGGGACACCATCGAGTAACAGTATGGAGTAGTGATCGCTGAAGCATCGCCTCCGGATGCCGGTGCTGATTACCGCAAAGTTCCTCCGTAGATCTCTTGGGGGATCTTCCTTATCCGCGTTACATTTGGGAACAGGTACCCTCTTCTCAATTTGGTAATACGATCCCAGACAGGATTCCACATTGGATGATTGCCTTTACTGTCCACGGACATAGAACGACACAGATTGGTTCCGGCATCCGATTACGAACGAAGTACTGATGCTTGCACGAAGACCGGGCAGTTGGTCACTGCCCTCAGACTATTTTGTATGCCTCGGAGGAGGAAGAATAAAACATGAACAGAAAATTGATTCGAACTACTTTGGCGGAAGTTAAAGGGAGCTGCAGACGCCGCCTCAACGTCGTGCGCCGGAACCGCGTGAGCGGGATCAGGACCGTGACAGGACCGCGACAGGGACCGCGACAGGGATCGCGACAGAGATCGTGAGCAGTCGTCTTCGCAATCGAGAGAGTCCGCTCACGCGGCTCAGCCGAAAAAGAAGATTCCGCCTGAGCAGACCAATGCCGAAAGCTTCTATTACAAGAAGCAGATGGATTCCGCACGCCAATGGTCATCGTCCTGCAGGATAACGAAAAGATCAACGGCACGATCGAGTGGTATGACAAGAACAGCATCAAACTCCATCGCGAGGACGGGCCCAATCTTTTGATCCTCAAGCACAATATCAAATATCTGTACAAGGATGAGTCCGATTCGAACGATGATGACGAATAACCATCTTCCGCAATGAGACCTCACCTTGAATTAAATGATTGACGGGTATGGCAGGATCTGACGGCAACAGTGAAGCGAAGCGAAGGCCGCTTATCGGCATCACTATCGGAGACCCGGCGGGAATCGGTCCTGAAGTCTCCCTTAAAGCCGTTGGAGATGATGATCTTTTAAGCATCTGCACCCCGGTCTTGATCGGGGATGCACAGTATCTGGCTGACTGGGCACGAATCTTTGACCTTTGCCGAGAATTCATCATCGTCAATCCCGGTGAGCATATCCCCCGAGATGCTTCTTTTCCGGTTATCTATAATCTTAAAAATATAAACGGCCCCGTCGAGATGGGCATGGAGCAGTCCGCCTGCGGGAGGCCGCCGCGATTACATCGAATCGGCTGTCGCCCTTTGCCTGTCGCATCGGATCGATGCCATGGCGACGGCGCCGATCAATAAGAAATCGCTGTCATTGGCCGGCTGCAACTTCCCCGGCCACACGGAATACCTGGCGCATCTATCGGACACGACCGATTTCGCCATGGCTTTCATCTCACCGCGCCTGCGCGTGGCATTACTGACGACCCATATTCCGCTCGCGCGAGTCCCCGATTATGTCACGAAATCCGATCTGATTCGCCTCATCCGCCTTGTCGACAGGGAATTGAAGAAATACGGATTCGACCGGCCCCGGATCGCCCTGGCGGCGCTCAATCCGCACGGAGGCGAGGGGTCGCTTTTCGGAACCGAGGAAGCAACTGAGATGCAACCGGCTGTCGAACTCTGCCGGCTGCACGATGACATAGAAGTGAGTGGACCCCATTCCGGAGATACGGTCTTCGTCAGGGCCGTCCGCGGCGAATTCGATATCGTCATTTCGTGTTACCACGACCAGGGCCTGATACCGATCAAATGCGTCTCTTTCGGCGAAGCGGTCAATTTCACTCTCGGATTGCCTTTCATCCGACATCGGTCGACCACGGAACCGCATTCGACATTGCCGGTAAAGGCATCGCTGACCAGTCAAGCATGATTGCGGCCATCAAACTGGCGGCCGATCTGCACCTCAGAGTATCAGGACTTACGCAGAATCCTGGGAGCGCAGGCCATTAGTTTCTACACATGTTCTTTGAAACCTTTGAACTCATCTTCCAGATCTAGCATCTGAAAGAGAAGCTGTGACATCTGTTCAAGCTCGTCGAGGGAATATTGTTCGAGAGCGCTGATGATTGCCATCAGGTTCCACATTCCCGCGAGCAAGGCTGGTGCTGTCCAATCGACGCCGTGTTTCATCAATCGTCCGCTCAAACGGACCAGCATTTGCCGCAAAGGCGCGACCTGCGTATCAGTCGACTGATCGAGTGCCCAGACGATAACGCAGGCCTGTGCGGCAATCATCACCGTTTGGCAATGGCATCCGCATTCTCTTGCTGCCATTGCTCGACATCGTTGACCTGCACGTTTCAGTACTTGAAATAGATTCAACTCTCCAGCGCCAGTAGTACCAGAGAGATACCGCTCTGTGGTTACCGAAGCAGGAAGATTGGTCCACAGTCGCCAGGTCGCGAGCACGGCTCCATTCTGATCACGGACTTGAGCCAGGATGAGCCGGAGAATAATTGGACGCCCTTGGATCGTTTGATATTTGAGCTTGCCTCCGCGTCGGCGTTGTTTTGTGCCGGACCGGAGAGCGTAACTGTCGTCTCGGATACGTATTGAAAAGCCTTGCGGCCTTTGTACTGGATCTCACGGCTGAAGCGGAATTGATCTTCCATCATCGCTTCGACCTCGCTCAAGAGTCGGCTTTGCCCTTCGTGCTCGACTCTTCGCACATCGTTGCCGCGAATCAGGTAAGTTCTTCCGCAGCGTTCAAATCGGCGCAAGTGCAGTAAGCTGTCGCCTTGACGGTCGATGATATGGACGATCTTATGGCCCGGTTCCTGCTGCTCGATATAGCCCATCGTCCGGTTGATCTCATCATCTCCGGGCGACGCGGCAAGAGACCTTCACGCCGCGTGCTGTGGACGCCGTCGGCCGCCTCGACTCCCAGATACACCGGACACAACGGCGCTCCGTCACGATCTGAGATCAGCAGGGCGGCTTGCAAGAGATAGCCGAAATCGTTCTTGTTGAGAGAACTATTCGATCTTTCTTGCTTTCATATTGGTGTAGTGCAGCGGCGACCAGTCATGGATCACCAGCGCCCATTCACGACATGCTGTGGCGGCACTTTAGCCTGCTCCAGGATTGGCTTGGCCAGTTCGACCAGACTGACTCTTTCATTCTTGTAGAATCGCCAGGCTGCTTGTGCCGCCGCCATTGGTCTGGATGTTGCAGAAAAATGTCGTAATCCGGCGGCAACACCCTTGGCTATACTCAGATGTTGTTGCACTAATTTACGATACCTTTCTTGCAACCGCGTCTCAATGTCAGGAACTTTAATGACATACAGACATGTTTATCAAAGGTTTTTCAAAGATCAAACTTGTGTAGAAACTAATGGCGCAGGCTTCCAGCCTGCTTTTTATAGCTAAGAACGGAAATCATGCAGGCTGGAAGCCTGCGCTCCCAGGATTCTGCGTAAGTCCTGAATACGTTCTTCCGAAGAGTGATTTTGGGTATCTGAAATGCTAAATTGTTGCTTCAGCATTGGAGCGAGGGTTCGATTTCGAAAAACCGATGTTAAAATGATCGGTGATGCTCCGGTGACAATTCGTATGAATATTGGTGAATAGCAAGGTGATTAGTGAATGATCAAGGACGATAAGATCGGGATCGGGTTGATCGGGACTGGTTTCGCCCGGAGCACTCAGGCGCCTGCCTTTAGCGGGTGCGAGGGAGCTGAACTCGTTGCCGCTTGCAGCGGAAATTTCAGCAATGCCCAAGCGTCGCCGCCGACCTGAATATCGAGATATGCCTGCCAGGACTACCATGAGCTGCTGGCGATAGAGGATGTCTCTCTCGTCGTCGTTTCTACTCGCCGCACCTTCATTACGATCGCACTGGCCGCTCTCGAGACCGGAAAGCACGTTATCTGCGAGAAGCCGATGGCGATGAACGCCGATCAGGCTCGCGAGATGGCTGAACTGGCCGCGTCACGTCCTGACCAGCTGGCGATCATCGATCACGAACTGCGCTTCAACCCGACATGGCGCAGAATGAAGGAGCTGGTCGATGGCGGGTTTCTTGGTGATACTACCACGTCAATGTGATCATTTCGTCCGGATTTCGCCACTCGACACAGCGACCTGGAACTGGTGGTCTCAAAAAGTCGCCGGAGGCGGCCTGCTGAGCCCTGGGTTCGCATGCAATCGATGCCCTCCGCTGGATGTTCGAGATATCGAGGCTGTCTGCAGTACCGTCGCGACCATGGTGCCCGAACGCAAGGATCCCGTCACCAGTGAAATGCGGCCGAACGAAACCGATGATTATGCGGCCTTTCTGGTCAGATTACTCCACACGACGGAAGGTCGATGCACGGAGTCGTCCTGCTCTCAGCGCTCTTTACCAGCGGCGGAAAGAACCAGATCACGGCCGTCGGCAGCAAGGGGACCCTGGTTCTGGACGGAGAAGAGACTCTTTATCGGCGCCGCCGGCTTCAATCATCAGTTCGAGGATATGACGCTCACCGACCGCGCCCGCGAGATCGCCATCGTCCCTGATAATATCTGGGCGCGATTCTTCTATCATCTCGCCCGCGAGACCGTTCAGGCGCTGCGCGAAGAGGACTGAAATCGCTCACGCCGCCACATTCAATGACGGCCTCCATTGCCAGGAAGTCATCGATGCCGTTCTTCGTTCACAGGATGAACACGCTGGATCCTCTTATCGGTCGGCCCTGAGCCCATTCAGCAGTTACAATCATTTTTCGAAAATTCGCGAATGCGCTGGGAATTGATGTCGATTTTGAGGTATACTCTCCCCTTTTCCCGGCAAGACCGGGTTCGTCACTGTCCTCAAGGCGTGGCGTGATGCGGATTCGAATGGCTTCAGCTCTTCGATCGGCAACGTCTTTAATCATAAAATAATGTGAACGGAGTAGAGACAATGGCAACTGTCAAGCGATACACCATCTTCTGCCAGAAGTGCAATCACAAATTCCGGTCTTCGCCACGATTCATCATACGATTGACGTAGACGATGGATGAAGGAGAAGTCCGATAATCACGACTGCCAGGCTTACGCCGAACAGATGGCAAAGGAGCGCGCACCGCGCCCGATCAATCCGATCAA
>JADJXM010000014.1 GCA_016715865.1 Acidobacteriota bacterium
CCAATTTCAAGACGCCGGGAGATCTTGCCTTTTTTCACGACAAGACGAAATACCGCACAAACGCAAAACCTCATCCCGGCCCGGTCGAGCTGCGCGCAGCGGTCGACATGCTCAAGGCAGCCGAACGCCCGATAATCGTTTCGAGCAACGGCGTCTTCTACAGCCGTGCATGGGATGCTTTGAAGAAACTGGCCGAGAAAACGAATATTCCTGTGGTCGAATCAGGCGCCATGAAGGGACAATTTTCCGACGCACACCCGCTCTCCGCCAACGCCTCGCCTGGCGCTCTGGCAAGCGCGGATGTGGTGCTGCTCGCAGGCCAGTATTGCATGCCGACCGTTGGCGAATTCGCATTCGGACCTGATGCCAGATACATCCGCATCGACCCGAGCCCTGAAGATATCGGGCGCAACATGCCGATCGACATCGGCATGGTCAGTTGCGAAAAGGCCGCTCTCGAAGCTCTCGCCGACGCCATGCCGGTCATGAAGCACGATGCATGGATCGCCGAGATCGCGGCCGCCCGCAGGAAATTCGAGGACGAACTCGATGGGTTTTACAAACAGGGCCTGAGTTACACCGACGCAGTCCACCCCGCAGTGATTGCCAGGGAATTAGCGGAGTTCATGTATCGCGGTAAAATCCCCAAAGAGCAGACGACTTTCGTCTCCGGTGGATACGGCATCGCCAGATATGTCCGGCGCTGGCTGCGCGGATACCGCCCGGGCCAGATCATGAACGGCGCCTATCAATATGGCGCCATCGGTCCGGATGTCGGGTACGCATTCGGCGTCAGCGCCGCCGTTCAGAACGGGATCAGCGTTCAGGCCCCCTACAAAGGATCGCCCGTCATCTGCGTCACCGGAGATGCCGGATTCGGCTACACGGCAATGGAAGTGGAAACTTTATCGAAATACCGAATGCCGGTCATTGTTATCGTATACAACAACAATGCCTGGGGCACCTGGACTGGCAACCGCAGAAACCCTGTCACATTGAGCCTGCATCTCTTCCAGGAAAATGTTCGTTATGACAAGGTGGGAGAAGCCCTCGGAGCACACGGCGAATATGTGACGAAGCCCGAGGATTTCACACCGGCCCTCGAACGATGCTACCAGATTGCTGTCAAAGAGAGCCGACCTTCGGTGATCAACTGCCAGGCCAAAAAGGAATTCTGGATCAGAGAACAGTATCCCCCGGGATTCATCGGCACCGTCGAACCCGGCTGCATGTCGTATAATCATTGAACGGGAATGGCCAGGAATTCGCTGAAAACAGTCAGGGAAAATCTTCAGGCATACGCTGACCGCGGCATTTTTCGCGGGTTCAGCGAAGTCTCCGGAGGTCGTTTTCGATTCATCTGGATTATGCAGCATGAGATGGAATTGATGGTCGATACGACAGGACCTGCCCTTCGATTTAAAAACCTGCTTCCCGGAGTGCCCGCAAAATCGAGAATGTATTCGGAACTCAGGAAGTACATCGAGCAAAGGCATGACCCGGCATTGCCCGAACACAGACGAATCGATCGAAGGATGGCCGAGGCTCGTTGCCACAACCGCAGTGGTTGTGTCTCGATCTCATTGCAGGTCAGAAAGAACCAATATGCATATGGAGTCAACCGGATCGTAAACCTGGTGCACGAATTATTCGTGCATCTGCGGGAAGCTTATCCCGATTATTTATTGGAGAATTTCGATGTACCTGAGGATTAACGTGAAATCCGGCTTGTTCATCTGCGCAGCATTGATCGCGTCTTTGAGCTGGTTGACGGGAACTGCTCCTGCCCGGGCGAAATTACAGGAAAGCAGGAAGGAAGCGCGGAAGTTAAAAAACCCTGTGCCGGTCAGTGCCGAGACGGTCGAAGCCGGAAAGAAGCTCTACCAGCGGCACTGTGCCTCATGCCACGGACCCCATGCGAAAGGAGATGGCGGCATGGCTCTGTCGGGCGGCACCCCATCGGATCTGACAGATGATGTCTGGGATTACGGCTCAACCGACGGTGAGATTTTTATCGCCATCCGCGACGGTGTATCGAGCGACATGCTGGGCTATAAAGAGAAAATGGAAGAGAAGCAGATCTGGCAAATAATCAATTATCTTCGGGATCTGGGGCCTGAATCGAAAACCAGATGATATTTACGCTAAGATTGGCTTATGAGTAATGAGAGATCAGCAAAAAAGAGGGTCAGGCCACCGATCCTCGATGATCCGGGGCGCCTGGGTGAAATTTATCGTGTCGCCGCACAGATTATCTGTGAAAAGGGATACGACGCGACCTCGATGAACGACATCGCCGAAGCCGTTGGAATCACCAAGGCCGGCATCTATCATCACATCAACGGCAAACAGGACCTGCTCTTCCAGATCATCACCTACGGGATGGATGAGCTGGATGAAAAAGTCATCACACCAGCCAGAGCCATTCCTGATCCTGAAACCAGACTGCGAAGCATCATCTCAAGCCACGTCCGGTTGATCACCAGCCGCAGCACGCCCCAGGGGAATAACCCGGTGACGATTGTCGTGGACGAGGTTGCAGGGTTGACGCCCACCCATCGACGTATAATCGATCAACGGAAGCGCGCTTATGTTGATCTTGTCAGGGAAACACTGAAACTGCTGAAGAACGAGGGCAAATTACAGGATATCGACGAGACAGCCGCGGCCTTCAGCCTGCTTGGAATGATCCTGTGGCTTTCGCGGTGGTACAATCCAAAAGGTCATCTCAGCTCGGAAGGAGTCGCGGAAGAGATCACCAAACTCGCACTCAACGGGTTGGTGCGTTCGCCGACCACACCTCAGCGGTAATAATGTCCTGCAGAGATTATCTGAAGAGGTCGCGGTCCTTCCGGCGGATGAGTTCGCGGGCGCTGCCTTCCCCGTGATCGTAATAATAACCTCGCATAACTACGACAGGGATGCGGGAAGTCTTGCGCATCAGCAATCCTGACGATGCGGCGATCTCGTCGGCGACAGCGAGCACAGTTGATGAAAGCTCCTTACCGTGATCATCCATCTTTCCGCGCATATCCTTGAGCGACTTCATGCCTGCGACTCCGATCGCCACATTCGTCAATCCTTCACGCCACGCCCTGCCGAAAGTGTCGGTTATGATGACGGCAATATTGACATCGAGCCGCTCGGCTATCCGCGTTTTGAGCAGCAGCGCCGAATCGTCTGGGGCAACCGGCAGCAGCGCCACCCAGTCCTTTCCGACAACGTTCGATCGGTCGACTCCGGCATTCGCACAGACGAATCCGTGTTTGGTCTCAGTGATCATGACGTGGTCATCGATTCGCACGATGCTCGCCGATTCATTGAGTATGACTTCGACCAGCCGCGGGTCCCGTTTCTGCTTCGTTCCAATCTCACGCGCGAATTCCGAAGGCTTGATCGATTCCAGATTGACCAGCCGGCCTTCCGATTTCGAGACGATCTTTTGCGCTACTACCAGAATATCGCCGTCGGCAAATTCAAACTTCATGGCATCGGCCGCGCGAGTGATCATCGAAACAACGTCATCGCCGGGCCGAACCTCGGGTATTCCCCGAATCGCAAACAGTTGAACTATGGAACTCAAACTCAGTCACTCCCGCATAAAAGATGGATGATAAATCGAACGTATCCTACCTTCTATTTTCCCTGATTGACAAGCAATGCTTGCGATGTCGATGGACGGATGCATAGAATTCATTCACAGGAGGAACCACGATGAGATACTTGAACCCATACATGACCAGGCTATTCCTGTCACTTATCGTCAGTTGTCTTGCGATTCAGGCGAATGCACAAACAGGCAAACCCGAAGTCGTATCGCCGCTCGGCGCGCGGCTCTTCGCCCAGCCCGAGGACAAGGGCGAAACGGGACTGGCCCGGCAGAAACTCGAGGCCGACCCGAAAAACATCGATCTGGTGATCGCCCTTGGCCGGGCGCAGGCCAACACATGGCATTACAACGACGCGATTGAAACATACACCCGCGGCATCAAAATCGTTCCAAACGATGCACGGCTTTACCGTCATCGCGGGCACAGGTACATCTCGACCCGCCAGTTCGCGAAAGCGGTCAGTGATCTTGAAAAAGCCTCGAAGCTCAACGACCAGGATTTCGACATCTGGTACCACCTCGGACTCGCTCATTACCTGCGAGGCGAATTCCTGAAAGCCTCTGAGGCATATAAAAAATGCTACGCTGTCGCCGAGGCCGGACGCGCAAAGGCTCCGGCTGACGCTGATGGCCGTGATGATTCGCTGATCGCCATCTCCGACTGGCTGTATATGACATACCGCCGCATGAAGAATGATAACGAGGCGGCGAAGATCCTCGAACGCATCTCTCCAGGAATGAAGGTCAAAGAGAACACTTCGTATTACGATCGCCTGCTTATGTACAAAGGCCTGAAATCGGAATCAGAACTTGTGAATGTAGAGAAAGCGACCGACCTCGAAATTGCGACCGCAGGATATGGAATCGGCAACTGGCACCTCTACAACGGAGATCGCGTTAAAGCGGAGACATACTTCAGAAAAATAGTGTCCGGGAAATACTGGCCGGCTTTCGGTTTCATTGCCGCTGAAGCGGAATTGAGTAGAAAGTAAAAAAAGCGCCCACGCAATAAGTACTCTGCAAACTAAATTTTCGGGCATTTAACTTCGGAAGAAATTAATCGCAAAGACCACAAAGGGGCAAAGAATTAATCGCAGAGGCCGCAAAGGAGCAAAGATTTTTGGTGATATGAATATCCGGATTATTGCCCATTGGATATAATTCGAACACTGATCTTCCCTGTATATCTTTACCCCATTGGGGCCTTTGAGAGTAAATGCTTTTTTTACGACACCCCAAAAAAAAAAAACCGTAACTCACTTTGCGCATCTTCGCGGCCTTTGCGATTAACTTTTTCCCAGTCTTGAATACAAGAAAATTTAGTTTCCAGAGTACTTATTGCGTGGGCACTTTTTTTACTTTCTACTTTTTACTTACTACTGGCCATTTCGACGTAATCCGGGCGATCGGCGGGAGTATCGTGACGGAATTCGCGCAGTATTTTCCCCTTGTAAATCAGAAATACTCCCGGCATCTGAAACCCGTCACCAACCCACATTCCAATACCATGACCAGCCTTGATGGCTGACTCATAGCCGCGTTTCCAGACCTTCAAATTGAAGATCTCTCCGACTGTCCCCCGCCCGAGCCGGAAACTTTTATAGACTTCGGCCTTCGGATCACTGATCAGAGCAACATCATCCAGCCCGTATTTCGAGAAAAAAGCTTCACCCTGTTCTTCACTGCCCATGTGGACAAACGCCAACTGCGTTCCGGTCGCTTCTATGGTCCGGCGAAGTTCAGAGACTTCCGCCAGCGCCTCGCGACAGAACGTTCAGCCATAATGACGCAGAAAGATCACAAGCACAGGACTTGCATCAGACATCTGACGGAGGCTTACTCCCTTTTGCGTCCTGATCGAATTCCAGTTAACGGATTCCATGAATTTCACCCCTCATCGGTTTTCCAACCGCCGTTTCATCGAGGACCGAGAACGACAGCAGAACCAGCGCAATCCAGATCAGATCGGACAACAGCAGGTGAACTATCTGTAATGCAATCGGCGCATGCAGCAGCAGATTGACCAGTCCCACGCCGAGCTGGACAACGACCAGCACGATCAGGGAATGAGCAAGCTTCCCGGTCCATGCCCCGGGTCGATGACGTACAAGCCAGGAGACAATCAACAACAGTGCGCTCACAAAAAGTGCGATGAACGGATGAAAAAATCGCAATCGAATCAGCACATGAGCAGTCGGCGAGAGGTCCTGCCTGAGCCCTTCGGCCAGCGATGTGACCGGGAAGAGCGTGCCGCCAAGTGCCGTCACCGCTCCGCTCACTCCCAAAACCAGCGTCGCAATAATTGCCGTCAGTAACCACCAGACATCAGCACCAGGGCCGCGCAGCCTGACACGCCCGTTCGTTGTCGCCGCCCATGCAGTCAGCGTGAGCACACCCACAAGCAGAAATGTGTTGATCAAATGGCCCGACATCCAGAACGCCCGTGCAATCGACTTGTTTTCCGCTACATATTCGAAAAGTACCAGTCCGGCTCCGACCAGCGCTTCAGTCAGCATGAAAAACATCGACAAAGCGGCTCCGAGTCGCGCATGGTGTTTACGCTCGAAATGTCGATACGCCCATACGACCATGACTACAACCATCAGCAACGCCAGCCCGCTGGTCAGTCGATGCGAAAACTCGACCAGCGTCTTGATCGTCGGAGTGCGCGGTACAACCTCACCGTTGCACAGCGGCCAGTGGCTGCCGCAACCCGCTCCCGAACCGCTTGCACGTACGTATGCTCCCCACATTATGACGATCAGGTTGAACGCCAGTACGCCCCACGCATATTTGGAAAATCGGCTCAGTTTCATTCCATATCCCGGGTGAGTAAAAAGTAAAAAGTAGAAAGTAGAAAGTAAAAAGAGTTCAACTTTTAAACTCTTCTTTTAAAATAATATCATTGATATATCTTTATGATATATACAATGAATTTACTTTCTACTTTCTACTTTCTACTTTCTACTTTCTACTTTCTACTTTCTACTTTCTACTTTTACATATCCCTTGGGCTGGAATATTGATCGTAATGACGAAACGGCTCCCAGTTCGGATCGAAATCCATGCGAGTCTCAGGCGATCGCTCTTCAAGTTTGACGACTTCCACAGCTTCAATGAAGAGCCGCTCCATGTTCTCGACCGGGCTTCCGTTTTTGAGACACGCCGCCAGGTGAGTGCGAATGATCTGATCAACCTTTGCACGAGTGTCCTGGGGCAGTTGATTTATTAATTTGATGGTCTGATCTGATAATCTGGTCATGTCCTCTTCTCCCTGCTCGATTTAACTTCTTCTAATCTATTATTCTTCTAACTCCTCGATTGATGATGCCAGGCGGCAATTAATTCATTTGATTTAAATCATATTATTACAGCAATCATTTGCAATTCGATCACGTTTTTTAGTTTCTTCTATCATTATTCAGTCGATATTGGCGCAATATCACCGTGCATTGACACTGCCCAAGCCTCCGTCGACACCCAGGACCTGTCCCGTCACCCATCCCTGGGCCGGATCCATCAACCAGGCAATAGCTGAAGCCACCTCTTCCGGCTCTCCGATGCGTCCCAGAGCGTGCATGGCAATAGACCCCTTGAGCGATGACTCATTTCCGGTAATGCGAGAGGTCAATGGCGTCCGCACAAGACCCGGCGCCACACAATTTACACGAATACCGCGACTCCCGTATGTAGCCGCTGCCGAGAGCGCCAAGCCGATAATTCCGGCCTTCGCCGCAGCAATCGCTTCGTGATTGGCCAGCCCTTTGCGGGCAGCTGCTGACGATACGAGAACGATCGATCCGCCAGTCTGCATCATTGCTATGCTCGCCGCCCGGACGACAGCAAATGCGCTTCCCAGATTTACCGTGATCGTCGACGACCACTCCGCTTCTGTCGTCAGATGAGCCGGCTTGAGCAGCAAGGAGCCCACGCAATTAGCAACTCCATCAACCCTGCCGAACTTTTCTACTGCTCGATCCATGCACGCTGCAACCGCATCGACCTGTGTTGCATCCAGTACGAAATGTTCGGCTCCGAAATCTCCTGCCAGATCATTCAACCGATCCTCACTTCGCCCGGCCAGCATCAAATGCGCCCCGCTACTGCTCAAGCTTCTGCTCAGGGCAGCACCAATACCACCTGTAGCTCCAAAGATGACATAAACTGGCGCTTTTTCTGTATCCATTCTTACTGACTCCATTTTTTCTTCGTCGGTTTCTGATTTTATGTAAAAAAAGCGGCTGAAGGGTTTAACCTGCAGCCGCCCGAAGCTCGAAGTAATAAAGACTGTAAACAGTTCAATTTACTTGGGAATGATAACGGTGTCGATGACGTGAATGACGCCATTCGAGCAGGCAATATCGGTCTTGACCACATTCGCGTTATCAACCATCACTTTGCCGCCTTTAACGGTGATGCTAACCGAAGAACCCTCAACGGTTTTGGCGCTCTTGCCATTCAGTTTGACTACATCCTTGGCCATAACGTTACCGGAGACAACGTGATAGGTCAGAATCCTGGTCAGTTTCGCCTTGTCCTTCAGCAGCGCCTCGACGGTGCCGGCGGGAAGCTTGGCGAAAGCCTCATCGGTCGGAGCGAATACGGTGAAAGGTCCATCACCCTTCAAAGTTTCAACCAGACCGGCAGCCTTGACCGCAGCAACCAGTGTATTGAAACTTCCGGCCGCAACCGCAGTGTCAACGATATCCTTGCCTTCTTTCTTGCTGCTGTTGTCCGCACTCGCCGACATCGATGCAACACCAATAATGCATACTGCCGCCAGAATAAACGCCGTGAATTTAGCTTTCATGCTCAATGTACCTTCCTCCTAATTAATTGTATATCCTGCTACCTGACCAGGAGCTTTCCTGGCTCTTTCCCCAACAATGTAAGACTAATCGATTCGCCTAGCTATTGTCAAGATATTAATCAGACAAAATCTTGTCAAAAATCTGGCATTTCCATTTCAAAGCCTTCTATATATTGACAAAATCTGGACAGAGCCTTACATTTGAGACTCGATAGTGGGGGAAACATATGAAAAAGCAACGATTTACAAAGCAGACAGAGATTAAGGCGCCGGTTGAGGTTGTTTTTGCCTGGCATGAGCAACCGGGAGCAGTGGATAAACTGACGCCACCCTGGGAGAGAGTGGAAGTATTGGAACGCCCTGAGAGCCTTAAGCCGGGGACACGTGTAGTTTTCAAGGTTTTCACGGGGCCGATTTCAAAGCTCTGGGTGGCTGAACATACTGAATTCGACCCGCCGCGTGAGTTCGCAGATACTCAGATTACGGGGCCATTCGCATACTGGCATCACAGGCACAGGTTCGAGCCGACTCCGATCGGAACGACATTAATGATAGATGATATCGAATATGCCGTACCCGGCGGTTGGATCGGTGAACTGTTCGGGGGAGGTTTTGTCCGCGCAAAATTGAAGAAGATGTTCGACTATCGCCATCAGGTGGTGAAGAATAGTCTGGAAAAGTAAATGTCAGCCTCTGTGGAGAGAGACAGTGAATCAACAATCGAATAAATCAGATTCTATGGTCCTTTCGGTCGAAAATGTGAGGAAGATTTACAACGGCGGAGAGACTCCGGTTGAAGCAGTTCGAGGGGTATCGTTGGACATGCCGGCAGGAGATTTCGTCGCCCTCATGGGGCCATCAGGTTGCGGGAAATCCACTTTATTGCATCTCTGCGGAGCAATGGATCGACCGACATCCGGCCGCGTGCTGATTGATCATATCGATATCAGCCAACTGAATGACGATCGCCTGACGGCATTCAGGCGACGGCAGATAGGATTCGTTTTTCAGTTCTTCAACCTGCTGCCGACGCTGACCGTTATCGAAAATATCTCATTGCCTCTGTCGCTGGACGGAAAAAATGCCGATGCGGCTGAAGATAGTGCAAGGAATCTGGCCGAGCGAGTCGGTCTGAGCCATCGACTGGGCCATTACCCTCAGCAATTATCCGGCGGAGAGATGCAGCGCGCAGCAATCGCCCGCGCCGCCGTTCACAAGCCTGCATTGCTGATCACGGATGAACCAACGGGCAACCTCGATTCGGAAAACGGCGCACTTGTATTGCGGCTTCTGTGCGAACTGAATCAGGAACTTGGAATCACTATTCTCATGGCGACGCACAGCGAGGAGACCGCCACCAGGGCAAAGAGGATCGTGCGAATGCGGGATGGGAGGGTGAGTAAAAAGTAGAAAGTAGAAAGTATTGATAATCACAGTTCGTTTTACTTCAACGATAATACTTTGATCTTATAACTCTCCTTTCTACATTTTACTTTCTACATTTTACTTTCTACTTTCTACTTTCTACTTTTTACTTCTTTATGATTCGACTATTCAGACAATTCATCCTACGGCATCTGGGGAAAGAGAAGATCCGGACATTCGTGACGGTGCTGGGGATCGCATTGGGGATCGCGGTGGTGGTCGCGATTCAGATGACCAATTCCAGTTCGCTGCGCGGATTCGAAAAGGCGATCGAGACCGTATCCGGCAAAACCTCACTGGAAATTACAGGCAGCGGAACGGGGCTGGATGAGATGCGGCTCAATGAGTTGAACTGGCTGCGTCAGTACGGTCGTATCAGTCCCATAATCGAAGGCGACGCGGAGATCGAAACCGGGGATGCATTGTCAGAGACATTGCGTGTGCTGGGGGTCGATATTCTGCGCGACAGGTCATTTCGAGAATACAAGATTCTTGAATTCGCCGAGCAGCGGCGCGAACCGAGGCCGGATGAGTTTCTGACTCTCTTGCTGGATCCGCGCTCGATCATCCTGACAGAGCGATTTGCAGAGCGCCATTCATTGAAAGTCGGTGATCAGGTTCTGATGACGTTTTCAGACCGTCGTGAACAGTATCGGATTCGGGGTCTGCTGAAGAACGAGGGGCCGGCTCGGGCGATGGACGGAAATTTCGCGCTCATGGATATCGCCGCTGCTCAACAGGCATTTAACCGTATCGGCAGAATCGATCGTGTTGAACTGCTGTTGCGGGATCGTGGGGGGTTAGATGAGGCTGAAAAAGCAATCGGCGCCAAACTGCCTGATGGTTTGAGCGTGCAGCGACCGGCGAGGCGAGGCAGCCAGGTCGAAAAGATGCTCGAAGCCTTCCATTTCAACCTGACTGCGCTCTCGTACATCGCCCTGCTGGTCGGATTATTCCTGATCTACAACACGATCTCGATCTCTGTCATTACCCGACGCGAAGAGAACGGGACGCTCCGGGCGCTGGGAGTCACCGGAAAACAGATACTCGCATTGTTTCTGACCGAAGCTTCCGTGCTGGCGGTCATCGGGTGCACGGCAGGACTGCTCTTAGGCCGGCTGCTCGCCTTTGGCGCCGTCAAACTTACATCGACTACCGTCAATGCACTCTATATCGCAACGGCGGCAGAGCCGCCTCCGCTGGAATTGAAGCATGCGATCATCGCATTCGGAATCGGCCTGCCGCTGTCTTTGATTGCGGCGGCAATTCCGGCCCTTGAGGCATCCGGTGTCAGCCCCACTTCAGCCATGCGCGGAAACGACCGGATTGAAACCCGTTTCCGGCTGCGCCCGCATTTTCTTGTATTACCCGCATTGCTCGGTCTGCTGGCGTGGTGGTTTTCGCGGCTGAGTCCGGTCAATGGATTGCCGGCGTTCGGTTATGCGGCGGCCGTGTCGATAGTCTTCGGAGCGGCTTTTATGGCGCCGGCTGTCCTCTTCGTCCTGGGGAGAATCGGAGACAAGCCGCTCTTCAGATTCTTCAAGATCGAGGGGCGGCTGGCAAACGCCAATCTCTCAGGCGCGATTCCACGCATATCGATATCAGTTGCCGCACTGGCCGTCAGTTTGTCGATGATGGTTGCAATCGCCGTTATGATCGGGAGCTTCCGTCAAACAGTAATCTACTGGGTCGAGCAGACGCTCAAGGCGGATCTTTACATGCGCCCGGCTACGCGAAACAACGTCGCCGATGACATAGTCTTTTCACCTGAGGCGGAACGGGTCGTTGCTGCAAATCCGATGGTAGCGGCGGTCGACCGTTTCCGTAATTTCGATATCTCATACGGCAGCGGTCTGGTGACGCTCGGCACAGGCGAGTTCGACAAACAGCTGCGACACGGTAAATTGATCTTCAAAGCTCCGGCTGACGGTCAGCAGGCAATGCGATCGGCGATCGGGCAGAATGCCGTCATCGTCTCGGAAAGTTTCTCAATCAGGCATGCAAAGAGCGTCGGCGATACGATCATGCTCGACACTCCGAAAGGCGAAACGGGATTCCGGATCAATGCCGTGTATTATGACTACTCCAACGACAGAGGAATCGTCGTCATGGATCGCGGGACATACGTCAGATACTTCGGCGAACCTCAGGCGACAAGCCTGTCGGTCTATCTGAAACCCGGCGCCGACGCTGATCGCGTCCGCGACGATCTGAACAAACAGTTCGGATCCCGGTTCAACATTCTGATTTATACAAACACATCGATCCGGCAGGAAGTTCTGCGGATCTTCGACTCAACGTTTTCGATCACCTATGCGCTTGAAGTGATAGCGATCTTCGTCGCGATCCTTGGAGTCGCGAGCACGCTTTTGACGCTCATTCTGGAGCGCAGTCGCGAGATCAACATCCTGCGCCTGATCGGTGCAGACAGGCGACAGGTGCGCAAGATGGTCGTCATCGAAGCCGGCCTCATGGGAGGCGTCAGTCAAGGCATCGGCCTGGTCATCGGACTGCTGCTCTCCCTGGTGTTGATCTATGTGATCAACGTGCAGAGCTTCGGATGGACGATTCAGTTTCACCTGCCTGTCGGATTTCTGATTCAGTCGTCGATCCTGATCCTGCTGGCCACAGCCCTTTCGGGGCTCTACCCGGCAAGGCGCGCTTCGAAGTTGCACATTTCCCGGCAACAGGAGGAGGAATGAGTATCATGTCGAATAGAACCCGGAGTGTCCTGACCGGGGCGATGTTGATGGCTTCAATCATCTTCATCCCGCTGCTGACATCGATCGCCATGCAACCTGAACCGCCCCGTCCGGACTCACGCGAGGAATCGTCCTCTGCCGATCCCTGGCGTAAGGCGCTGCCGCCATACAGGTTTTCTTTCCCGGCCGACCATTCCAGCCACCCGGATTACAAGATCGAATGGTGGTACTACACTGGAAACGTGACCTCAGGGGATGGCCGCCGGTTCGGATACCAGTTGACCTTCTTCCGCGTCGGCGTCGATTTCGCACCGCAAAATCCGTCACGCTGGACGGTGAGGGACCTCTATTCCACGCATCTGGCGGTGAGCGATATCGACGGCGGGAAATTCGATAATGCCGAAAAGATCAATCGATCAGGCGTCGGATGGGCCGGAGCCTCGACCGAAAACTTTCGCGTCTGGAATGAAGACTGGGAAGCGAAATTGGAACGGAACGGAAACCACATCCTGACCGCCATTGATGGAGAAATCGGCATCGAACTGGAGCTCGAACCGGGCAAACCACCAATCGCGCATGGTGATCGCGGCGTCAGTCAGAAGGGCTCGACTCCCGGAAATGCCTCACATTACTATTCGCTGACCCGTATGCCGACTGCGGGCCATCTGATTGTCAAGGGGGAACGAATCAAAGTCTCGGGTCTGAGCTGGATGGACCACGAATTCGGGAGCAGCTTCCTTGAAAAAGGTCAGATTGGATGGGACTGGATGTCGCTCCAGCTGGACGATGGTACGGATCTTATGATCTACCGCTTCCGTCGCCAGGATGGCGCCCTCGACCCGCATTCAAACGGTACGATCATAAATTCTGACGGGCGATATTTTACGATTGCCTTCGACCGGTTCGAGATGGAGCCGATTTCGACTTGGCGATCGAAGAGAACCGGCGCCGAGTATCCTGTCGAATGGCGCGTAAAAGTGCCGGATAAAGGAATCGAACTGACGATAAAAGCGGCCATTTCCGATCAGGAAATGGAAACGGCTGAATCGACCGGAGTCACCTACTGGGAAGGTTCAGTCGAAATCGAGGGAATCCATCGCGGCCGTCAGGTTCGCGGCAGAGGCTATCTTGAAATGACCGGATACGCCGGAGCGGCCATGGGCGTGCTCTCTGAATAGCATGGAGTACCGACTTCAGGCGGGCTTTACTCTTCGTGACATTACTACCCGCCTGAAGTCGGTACTCCCATGCTTGTTCCATTCTTCCCAGTTTCGATTTAGGATAGAACCTTCACGCTGCCGTTCAGGCTGCAATCAAAACTTTACAGGCATGGAAAAACTGAGAGGTATGATGTCATCGCCCCAGGAGCCATACCTTTAAAACGACAACCATCATGAGCCAACCGAACGCTTCCCCATTCACCTCTGTAAAAGCTTTCAAACGCTGGTTTTTTGAAGGGCAGGTCAAGGAGGTGGCCGGCCCGCATGGACGGGAAGGACAGTATCACACCCATTCATGGTGGCGTGTCATGTGTCTGACCGGCGTCGATTACTTCTCGACGCTTGGATATCAGCCGGGCATCGCGTTTCTGGCCGCGGGCGCGCTTTCGCCGATCGCCACGATGGTGCTGGTGCTGCTGACGCTCTTCGGAGCATTGCCGATGTACAGGCGTGTGGCAGAAGCCAGCCCTCACGGGGACGGCTCGATTTCGATGCTCGAAGACCTGCTGCCACGCTGGCGGGGCAAAATGTTCGTCCTCGCCCTGCTCGGATTCGCGGCAACCAGTTTCATCATCACGATTACACTGTCCGCCGCGGACGCCACCGCTCACATCCTTGAAAACCCTTTCACTCCGGCTTTTCTGCATCACAGGATCATCGTCACCCTCGTCCTGGTTGCAGCGCTAGGCGCGGTATTCATCAAGGGGTTCAAGGAAGCCATCGGCATCGCCGTGCTGCTTGTAGCGGTCTACATCACGCTTAATCTGGTGATAGTCGGGTATGGGACATATCTGCTGGCGATGGATCCGAACAAGCTGGTCGCCTGGAAGGACGCATTATTCCTCAATCATACATCTCCGATTGCCATGATCGGAGCCTCGATGCTTCTCTTCCCCAAGCTGGCTTTAGGATTATCAGGGTTCGAAACCGGCGTCGTGGTCATGCCGCTGATCAAAGGCGATGAGACCGATACCGAAAAGCATCCTGTCGGTAGAATTCGCAATGGGAAAAAGCTGCTGCTCTCGGCCGCCTCGATCATGAGCGTCATGCTGATTTCGAGCAGTTTCATCACGACGACGCTGATTCCGGCTGCGGAGTTCGAAGAAGGCGGCAAAGCCAATGGACGTGCACTCGCCTTCCTGGCGCACGAACATTTGGGCGTTATCTTCGGCACTCTTTACGACCTGAGCACGATCTCGATCCTCTGGTTTGCAGGCTCATCGGCTCTGGCTGGGCTGCTCAACATAGTTCCGCGCTACTTGCCCAGATACGGAATGGCGCCGGAATGGGCGCGCGCCGTGCGCCCGCTTACGATCGTGCTGACATCGATCTGCTTCGCTGTGACGATACTCTTCGAGGCCGATGTCGACGCCCAGGGAGGCGCTTACGCGACCGGAGTGCTGGCGCTCATGTTCTCGGCGGCAATTGCAGTGACGATCTCACAATGGAATAGAGGCTGGACGAAATGGCTCTATCTGCTGATCACCATAATTTTCGGCTATACGACAGCAGTCAACATCGTCGAACAGCCCGAAGGCATCAAGATCGCCTCATTCTTCATCGTTTCGATCATCGGAGTATCATTCGTTTCACGCGCTTTGCGATCGACTGAGCTGCGCGTCGACAATGTCGAGCTGAATGAGACCGCAATTCAGTTTATCGCAGAGGCGAAAAAAGGCACGATCCGCATCATCGCCAACCGGCCTGACCGTGGGGACATTGACGAATACCGCCTCAAGGAGAAGCAGGAGCGATGGAACAATCACATCCCTTCGGACGACCCGGTTCTATTTTTCGAAGTTCGCCCGGGCGACGCGTCCGATTTCGCCGGTACGCTTAAAATTCGCGGTGTGCAGATCGGCAACTACCGCGTACTGCGGACAAAAAGTCCGGCAGTTCCCAACGCGATCGCTTCATTTCTGCTCCACACTCGCAATGTCACGGGGCAGATCCCGCACGTCTATTTCGGTTGGACTGAAGGGAATCCGCTGTGGTATGTACTCAAATTCATCTTCTTCGGAGAAGGTGATACGGCGCCTGTGACACACGAAATTCTGCGTCAGGCCGAAACTGATCCATCCCGGCGTCCTGCGGTGCACGTCGGTGGATAGATTGCATTAACCATCGTATCAATAACGAAAGAGGCCTCATCCGGCACTAGCAGCAAACCGCCCATACTGCCTGCCGGATCAGGGCATATGACAACAAGCGACTCATCACAGGGCCATGTTCATGGCCGATTCAGGCGTTGGTTTTTTGAAGGACAGATCGAAAAGGTCGCCGGACCGCACGAAAGCGAAGAGCACGCGCACGCGCATCCCTGGTGGCAGGTCATGTGCCTGACGGGCGTAGACTATTTCTCGACGCTCGGCTACCAGCCGGGCATCGCATTTCTGGCCGCCGGCGCGCTCTCTCCGATTGCGACGCTGATTCTGGTTCTGCTGACGATCTTCGGCGCGCTGCCGATCTATAAACGCGTCGCCGCCGAGAGCCCGAACGGCGAAGGTTCGATTTCAATGCTCGAAGACCTGCTGCCGCGCTGGCGCGGCAAGCTCTTCGTCCTGGCCCTGCTGGGATTCGTGGCGACCGATTTCATCATCACCATCACGCTTTCAGCCGCTGACGCGACGGCTCATATCGTCGAAAATCCTTTCACGCCTGAAGTGATGCGCGGGAATAAGATCATTGTCACGCTTGTCCTGATAGCTTTCCTCGGGGCTATCTTCATCAAGGGATTCAAGGAAGCGATCGGTCTGGCTGTTTTTCTGGTCATCAGCTATCTGTTACTCAATCTGACCGTCATCGCCGTGGCCAGCTACGACATCATCACGCATCCACATTATTTTCCTGACTGGCAGAGAGCGATCATGACCATGCCCGAGACGCGTGGGAATCCGTTTCTGGTCATAGGGTTTGCCCTCTTGCTCTTTCCCAAACTGGCGCTCGGTCTGTCCGGATTCGAGACCGGGGTTGCCGTCATGCCCCTGGTCAAAGGCGATCCGAAAGACACGCCGAAAAATCCAGCCGGTCGGATTCGAAATACGAAGTTGCTTCTGATATCGGCGGCCGGAATCATGAGTTTCATGCTCATCGCCAGCAGTCTGGTGACGACCATGCTCATCCCGGCCGAAAAGTTTCAGCCGGCGACGGCCGGCCACCACGCCGGCGAGGCCAATGGCAGGGCACTCGCCTATCTGGCTCACCATTTTCTGGGCGATTATTTCGGGACCGTTTATGACCTGAGCACGATTCTGATTCTCTGGTTCGCCGGCGCTTCGGCGCTCGCGGGCCTGCTCAACATCGTGCCTCGTTATCTGCCACGGTATGGAATGGCGCCCGACTGGGCAAGAGCGGCACGGCCACTGGTCATCGTCTATACTGCCATCGCTTTTGCCGTGACGATCATTTTCAAGGCAGACGTCGATGCCCAGGGAGGCGCATATGCCACGGGAGTGCTGGTGCTCATGAGCTCAGCCGCCGTCGCCGTCACCCTGTCGGTGTGGCAAAAGGGCGCGATCAGATACGGTTTCCTGATCATCTCGCTGGTCTTCTTCTACACCACGATCACCAACATCATCGAACGGCCCGAAGGAATCAAGATCGCTTCATTCTTTATCGGCACGATCATCTTTATTTCGTTTCTGTCGAGGGCGATGCGATCTGTCGAGCTGCGCGTCGATCGCATCGAATTGAACGACGCGGCCCGCGCATTCATTGCCGAAGCCGGCAGAGGAACCATCCGGATCATCGCCAATCGTCCTGATCGCGGTGACATCGATGAATATCGACTGAAGGAGAAGGAGAAGCGATGGAACAATCACATTCCCGAGGACGATCCGATCATCTTCTTCGAGATTCGACCGGGAGATGCCTCCGATTTCACCGGCACGCTCAGAATACGCGGAGTTCAAGTCGGTCAATACAGAGTCCTGCGAACCAAAAGTCCGGCGATTCCTAACGCGATCGCCGCGCTGATGATGAATATTCGCGACGAGACCGGTCAGATTCCGCATGTCTATTTCGGATGGACTGAAGGCAATCCATTGTGGTACGTGCTCAAGTTCATCTTCTTCGGAGAAGGCGACACGGCGCCCGTGACGCACGAAATCCTGCGCCAGGCCGAACCCGATCCGTCTCGCCGCCCCGCCGTCCACGTCGGCGGATAAACGATTGACGACCCGCGTCGGCAACCCTACAATTTTCAATTCGTAACGCAATTCAGGCTAAAGAGGGAGTCGACGATATGGGAAGTAAGAAATTTATGCAGATCGACAGTTTCATCGAGAAACTGCGCGGATTCGAAAAAGATATCATCACTCGCGACAGTGTGCTCGATTTCTGCTCGAGCGTGCAGATCACCGACTCTTCCCTGGCCCCGTATACCCATTTCGACGAGAAATTTTATACGCGCAATCTGATCTATCGTGACGACCTGTTTGAAGTCATGACCATCTGCTGGCAGCCGGGCCAGAAGACACCCGTTCACACGCACAACGGGCAGCTCTGCTGGATGATCCCCCAGAGCGGCAACCTGGGAGTCGTCGATTACAAATGGATGGGCTGCGATCATCCTGAGAATCAGAATGTGGTTGGAATCGACTGCCTGGCCGGATCCGATCACACGAAAGTCGAGGTCGTCCGCGAAGTCGAAGCCTGCGCCGGTGGCCCCGTCCTGACCGCCGATAAACTTCAGACCATCCATCGACTCTACAACCTGAGCGAGACTTCGGAACGCGCCGTCAGCATCCACATCTATTCTCGGCCGATCGATTCCTGCGTCGCTTTCGATATGCAAAAGAACCAGTGCTATCGCCGCCAGCTCGCCTACTTCAGTAAATATGGCGAAGTCGCTCAGCGCGATTTGCCTGTCGAGATCGGGCTGCCTGTGATTCAGTAAAAAGTATTGTCCGGCTTACTGTGACTACGCTGGAAACTAAATTTTCAGACATTTAAGTCCGGAAGAAATTAATCGCAAAGACCGCAAAGGGGCAAAGAATTAATCGCAGAGGCCGCAAAGGAGCAAAGATTTTTTGGTGATATGAATATTCGGATTATTGCCCATTGGATATAATTCGAACACTGATCTTCCCTGTATATCTTTGCCCCTTTGCGGCCTTTGCGATTAAATTCTTTGCGCATCTTCGCGGCCTTTGCGATTAACTTTTTCCCAGTCTTGAATACAAGAAAATTTAGTTTGCAGAGTAGCGACACTGTTGCTGAAACTCTTTTCTGCCTTCTATTTTTCCGCCCCCTTCTGGACATGAGGCCTTCTGACCGGGTATCATTTCTGTTTCGCAGATGGACGTAGAAGACGCCAGCCGGATGGAATATCGCTTTCAGCGCAACACCTATCTTGTCATCGTGCTTGCGCTGGGAGCAGCCATTTACTGGTCAGGATTGCGGATGGCGATGGGAGTGCTGCTCGGAGGCGCCCTGTGTCTTTTCAATATTCGCTGGCTTCGCGGCAGCGTGAGCGGAATTCTGAGCTACGCCGCAGCTGAGCAAACGGGACGCGTCCCGTCCTGGACGGCATCGAAATTCATCCTCCGATATTTAATCGTCGGAGTCGTGATTGCGGCTGCCGTCTGGAGCGGCGATTTTCATCCGCTCGGCATCGGCATCGGTTTTGCTGCCTTTGTCGGCAGCGTTATGATCGAGGCGGGATATCAGATCTACCGGTTTCTCGCCGGAAAAGAACAAATACCGGAAGAATAAATTCCATTTTCACTTATACATATGATGCTCTTGAATTTGTTGCAGGAACACGGCAAACAGGCCGCCGAACAGGGTGGGGGCGCGGAAGCTGCTCACGCCGAACACGTGCCGATCATCGTCGAAAAGATCAATGAGTGGTTCGGCCCGGCCGTTTTTGAGATGCAGAAGGCGATCATGCCTCCGATCTACAAGGCGCTGAAGATCTTCGGCCCGCAATGGCCCGGCGAAGGGATGAGCTATGATCAATACGTTCATGCCGGCAATCTACCGATACCGACGCAAGTCGTCATGTTCCTGTTTGTCGCCTTGATCGCTGTGGTTGTGCTCTATTTCGTGCGCGGCAAACTATCGGCTGAATCGCCGACCAATCGCCAGCAGAGCCTTGAGGTCGGAGTTGAAGCGGTTCGCGGGTTGTTGTCCGATCTGGTGGGCGAAGGCGGGATTAAGCACTTTCCGGTAGTCGCCACCTTCGGCTTACTGATTCTCCTCTCGAATCTGACGGGCATGCTGCCGGATATGATCGCCCCGACGTCCAACTTCAACATGACGCTGGCGCTCGCGCTGACATCGTTTCTGTACTACAACTATGTCGGGATTCGGGAAAACGGCCTGTTAGGGCACCTGAAACACTTCGCCGGCCCGGTCATGTGGCTGGCTCCGCTCATGTTCCCGATCGAAATCGTCAGCAACCTGGCTCGAATTATGAGCCTGAGCATGCGACTGTTCGGCAATATCTACGGCGAGGAACAGGTCAGCGGAGCGATTTCAAACATTGTCCAGTTCGTCGTACCGGCATTGATCATGCCGCTCGGGCTGCTCACATCGATCCTCCAGACATTTATCTTCATTGTGCTTTCGATGGTCTATCTGGGCGAGGTGTCGCACCATGAGGAAGGACACGAGGAGCACGGGCACGCGGCTGCGGCCCATTAAGTTCGAGCGCCGAACGCTCGGCGCTCAGGTCCGGGATGCACATGCGGACGCATCCGGAGATCGGCTTCACTGTATAACACGAGGCGGAAAACGCAGTGTGGAGCTGGCAGTCCCCCAGGACATGCACAGTAAACCTGGCGTCGCATTCATCCCCGAAGCCGGCATCTGAATCGTTTCGCTAAGGCATCCTTTGAAATACGGTCCCGATGGGTCATTCCTGTCTCGACCGGAACTCTCAACACAATCTCAAAGGAGAAAAAATGAAACGCAATCTGATTCGTCTCGGGCTGAGCCTGATGGCAGTCCTCTTCACGGCGATTCCTGCCTTCGCGCAGGAACCCGCCGCTCAGAGCGCGAACCACAACAGCGGCCTCGGCTACATCGCCGCGGTCGTCGGTTTCGCCATCGCGGCCGGCCTGTGCGGTCTCGGCCAGGGCAAAATCGCCGCTGCGGCCTGTGAAGGTATGGCGCGCAATCCAAGCGCTTACAACCGCGTTCAGCTGGCCCTGATTCTGGGTCTGGCGTTCGTCGAAACGCTGGTCATCTTCACATTCGTCGTCGTCCTGCTGAAAGTTCCGAATCCATAAAAAATAACCCACTGGGAACGCCGAGCTGGTGCTCGGCGTTCCCAGTGGGTTATTTACTGATAACTCGTCACATTCCGGGATTTCTCCCGGTGCCGCTCAAAAGCCAGCTCAATCAATCGGTCTATCAATTCAGAGTAGCCGATTCCCGTCGCCTCCCACAATTTCGGATACATGCTGATCGAAGTGAAGCCGGGCATGGTGTTGATTTCGTTAACGATCAATCTGCCGGTTGAGCGTTCGAGGAAGAAGTCGATGCGACCCAAGCCGGAACCGTCAATCGCCTGGAATACTCGAAGAGCCATCTCTCGAACCTCGCGTGTCAGCGATTCGTCGAGTTCAGCCGGAATAACAAGACGCGCGCCGTCATCATTAATATACTTCGCCTGATAATCATAGAAATCGGCTGATTGTGGAACGATCTCGCCGGGCAAGCTGGCGATTGGATGGTCGTTGCCGAGCACACTGACTTCGATTTCGCGGGCATCGACGCCACGTTCGACGATGATCTTTCGATCGAATCGGGCAGCCAGTTCAATTGCCGCTCGCAGACTTTGAGAATCAACGGCTTTCGAAATTCCGACCGATGAACCCAGATTGGCCGGCTTGACGAAAGAAGGAAAGCCGATCGATTCGATGACATGATGCTCTAAATCATCGCGATCGTTTTCCCATGCGGTTCTGAGAAAGTGAGTGTATTCGACGATTGGCAGGCCGGCTTCGTGAAAGAGACGCTTCATAAAGACTTTGTCCATCCCGACCGATGAGGCGAGCACCCCGCAGCCGACGTAAGGGATGTCGGCCATTTCCAGAAGTCCCTGAATTGTTCCGTCCTCGCCGAAGGTTCCGTGCAGAACCGGGAAGACGACATCCAGTTTTTCACGCCCTTCGGACTGATCGTCGACGGAAAACCGCGCCAGTCCGGGCTCCGTCGGATCGCCGTAAATGGCGACGCGACGATCGGCTTTTTCGATCACCGCGGAAGGCAAAAGGTTTTCAGCCTCGCTGGAGGCAAGCCATTTGCCCAGTCTGGTGATGGCGATCGGGATGATCTCGTATCTGCTTTTATCGAGTGCGTTGATGACCGATTCGGCTGAACGCAGAGAGACTTCGTGTTCGCCGGAGCGTCCGCCGAAAACGACTCCGACTCTTATCTTGTTGGGCAATTTCTTCTCCAGAAAAATGATCGCGGCCGCTCACATTATCTTTTTACCGAACGCGGAGAGGATCAGTCCGACTCCCAGTTCCGCCGTCCGGTTCGACACGTCGAGGATGGGATTGATCTCTGTAAGTTCGAAAGAGAGCATTTTGCCGGAATCGGCGATCTTTTCCATGGCCAGATGGCTTTCGCGAAAGGTCGGACCTCCGGGCACCGGAGTTCCTACGCCCGGAGCGTAATCGGGATCGACGAAATCCATGTCCATTGTCACATGAAACCCTGCCGTGCGCCTCGAAGCCAGCCACATCGCTTCATCCATGACCGAACTCATACCGCGTTCGTCGAGCTCTCGCATGGTGATAATGCGAATCCCGGAGGCTTTCAGTGCCACAGCCTCTTCAGGATCGACGCTGCGCGCTCCGATCAGGACGCAATCTTCCGGATGCGCCTTCGGGGCGAATCCGCCGATATGCGTCAGTTCTTCAGCTCCATGGCCAAGGATCGCGGCAAATGGCATGCCGTGGATATTTCCGGACGGCGATGTATCGGGCGTGTTCATGTCTCCGTGAGCGTCAAACCAGATCACTCCAACTCGATGCTCGCGTTTATGGTGGAACGATGCGAGACCGGAAACGCTGCCGATGGCTATTGAATGATCACCTCCCAGGATAATCGGGATCGATCCGGTTTCGAGCGCCGTTTCAACCTTTTCAGCCAGAATATGACAGGCATTGGCAATCTCGGGCAGATACTTCAACCGTGGATCGATGTTCTGCATCATCTCTGCCCCACGAACAGGGATGTTGCCTTCATCGACCACGTCATAACCCAGTTCGGTGAGACGTTCATTCAGGTCGGCTACGCGGACAGCCGATGGGCCCATATCGACTCCGCGCCGATCCGCCCCCAAATCCATGAGGACGCCGATGATCGTTATCTTCCGTCTGCCAGTGGTCATATAAGTAGAAAGTAGAAAGTAGAAAGTAGAAAGTGGAAAGTGGAAAGAGTTGCCCGATATTCGATGATTCGTTAAAAATCCGAACATTGGAACAGCATGTACTTTCTACTTTCTACTTTTTACTTTCTACTGATTATTTTACCGCCTTAATCAGCGTAAAGACCCGATCATGTTTGCTGCGCTGGCGCAGGCCGCGGAACATGATCTGACTGAAACCTGTATCGCTGAGAAGCTGCATCATCTCCTCGGTTGTGCGGAAATGTGCGTTCGCTTCACTTTGATCGCGCCGAATGTATCGATAATAGTTCCTGCGGGCCGAAAGCATGAACGAGCTGGTCCCCGATGCAGGTGCAAGTTCGTCAGCGATAAGCAAACGGCCGCGCGGTTTGAGGACGCGATAAGCTTCCGCCAGGAGCTTCTCTCCGTTGAGCCGGTGAAAAGCCATGACAGAGGTTATCAAATCAAATCTGTCTTTTTCAAAGGAGAGTTTTTCGAGCGACATGGCCTTCAACTCAAGGTGCATGCTGACCTTGGTTGACTGAGCGCTAAGTCGGGCTTCTTCAAGCTTTTCACGCGACACATCGACGCCGATAATGTGCCCCTTGTCACCTATCTTTCCGACGAAATGGCGCGCGATGACTCCGGTTCCGGTCGGAATATCGAGCACCTGCATTCCCGGGAAGGGATCGGCGGCATCGATGATCTGAGCGATCGTCGTCTTGTAGTCCAGACCGGTTCGACGGCTGAAATCTCTTGCGATTCGTTCTTCGAATTCGCTCAGCCAGGTATGAATCAGTTGTTTCTTCTGTGGCGCAGGTTGAGCTTTCGCCGTCTCTTCGCCAATTGTCTGTTCCGCGTCCAGTGTAATTACGTTTTCTGTTTGAATCATGGGGCAGGATCCTCTGGTTTAAAGCCTAAATCCTGGGGGAACAATGTGATCGGTCAACTTCAGCAGTTATGGTTTGAGCCTGTTGAGCATTCTCGGAAACGGGATCGTTTCACGCACGTGCTCGAGACCGCAAATCCATGAGACGGCGCGTTCGATACCCATCCCGAATCCGCCATGCGGAACGCTGCCGTATTTACGCAAATCAAGATACCAGCCAAAGGCCTCTTCGGGGAGATCATGGGCCTTGATCTGTTTCAACAAATATTCTAATGAGGAGGATCGTTCACCGCCGCCGATGACTTCACCGTACCCTTCAGGAGCCAAAACGTCAACACAAAGCGCAAGATCAGGACGCTCTGGGTCCGGTTCCATGTAAAACGCCTTCACAGCCGCCGGGTATCGGTGCACCATGACCGGCTTGTCGTACCGGCCTGAAAGATATGTCTCGTCCGGCGAACCGAGATCGCCGCCCCATTCGAATTGGTGTTCTATCTCTCCTTTGGCATGACCCTCCTGCAATATTTTGACAGCTTCATCATACTGCAGTCGCGGAAATGGCGGCACGATCGATTCCAGCTTGCCTGTGTCGCGTTCAAGCTGCGCCAGCTCGTCCTTTCGATTTTCGAGCACCCGCGCAACGATGTAGCTGATGAACTGCTCAGCCAGCGACATGACGTCGTCCAGTTTGGCATAAGCGACCTCGGGTTCGACCATCCAGAATTCCGTCAGATGGCGCCGCGTCTTCGATTTTTCCGCTCGAAATGTCGGCCCGAAACAATAGACCTTCCCGAAAGCCGCCGCGGTCGCTTCGTTATAAAGCTGTCCGGATTGCGTCAGATAGGCCTTCTCATCGAAATAATCTACTTCAAAGAGCGTCGTCGTGCCTTCGCAGGCGGCCGGTGTGAAGATTGGCGTATCACATAGTGTGAAGCCATTATTATCAAAGAAATCGCGGACGGCTTTGATGATCTCATGACGAACGCGGAGTATCGCATGCTGGCGCCGCGACCTGAGCCACAGATGCCGGTGATCCATGAGGAACTCGACGCCGTGCTCTTTTGGAGTGATCGGATATTCCTGTGCAATACTGACTACCTCGAGGCGTGAAATATCCATTTCATAGACGCCCGGCCGCTTCGGGTGTTCCCGCGGAACTCCTCCCACGATGATCGATGATTCCTGCGTGACCTTTTCGCTGTTCTCCCAGGTCTCATCGCTGACGTCTTTTTTGGAGACGACGCCCTGAATCATGCCTGATCCGTCGCGGATCTCCAGAAAACCCAGCTTGCCGCTCGACCTCTTGTTGTAAAGCCATCCCTTGATGGTCACCTCTTCGCCAAGGTGTTTTGCAATTTCAGATATGTAGGTTTGTGTCATATATAGATGATTCCAATTTGTGATCATGCTTCAAATCTTTTCAAGCGCAGCCCTCAAAGCCGGATATTCCTTCATTCCGGGCTTGCAGATGGCTCTCAGCACCGTTCGTCTTGCCGGATCGATATATTTTTCATAGACCTCGCCGCGACCGACGACTGCCGTCTGGTAAGAGAAGGTTCCGATGGCCTTCAACTGGCGCTGGATTGTCATGAGGTCGAATTCGTATCGCAGGTTCTCGACCTCGACTTCGGGCAGACCAGCCTCGCTGCGCACTTGCAGATAATAGTTCAGATATGAAGCCACCCACGTCTCATCCGCCGGTTCAAGCAGCCTTTCGACAAGCAGCGGAACCAGATCGTATGTCACGGGTCCCATGCGGGCATCCTGGTGATCGATGATCCGCAATCCGCCACGGCTATCGACCATCAGATTCATGCCGTGATAATCGCGATGCGTCAGAGTGCGAGGCCTTTCGGCCAGCTCTGTTGCGATCTCGATCAGATCGCGTCGAATGGCATCGGCTTCGGGTTCACCCGGACTCCACTGCCTGTAGCTGCCGAAATAATGATCGAAGAAATAGTTCAACTCCCAGGACAGTTTATCGACATCGAAAGCCAGTCGCGATGCGACCGAATTCAGGCTGTATGCCACTCCGGTAGCGGCCTGAATCCTGACAATTAGATCGATCGCGCGCCGCAGCATCCGATCAATCCCCGCCTCATCATTGCGAACGGATGCATCGATCACCCAGCGGCTCAGACTCAGGTCGCCAAGATCCTCCTGCAGAACGATGCCATCTGTTCCAGCCACGTCGATGACGCCTGGGACCGGCAACCCGACATGCTCGAAGAGCCTCGTTACATCCAGAAAGGAATTGTCCTGAGGGTTGAACGGCGTGGCATAGAGACTGATGATTAAAGTCACGTCAGGCTCGGCAGATTTCGCGACGCGATAGTACTTGCGCGTCGAGGCATCGGGCGTCAGCGGACTCAAAAGCACTTCTTCGGCAGGAATATTGAAATATCGCGCCGTATAATTGATGACACGTTTTTCGCTCAAGCCACCGGTCGCTTTAAGCTCGGCGCCCGTCATCGTTCTGGGTTCAGGGAAGTTCATTGCCATACTTTTTGTGACGGGGGACGACGTATGACCGTATGTCGAGTCCGGTCGTTGAAATCGGGGTAGAGGATGTTAGCATCACACGAATTTGACGACAAGGTTTTCGCCAATCACCTCTCCCGGCAACGCCTTTTCCGGTCGGGTCTCTCCAGCAGCCAGGTCGGCCCGGACAATGGCGGACTTTTCGAAATGCGCGCCCGGCGGAATCTCCACGTTATCTCCGACGATACAATCATTGAGCGATGCGCCGGCCCCGACTTGCACGCCCTCCCAGAGAACCGATCGCCGAACTTCGGCTCCGGGGGCGATCCGGCATCCTTCTTCCATCAGCACATCGCCCCCGGCCGCCTGCATGAATTCAAGATGGATCGCAAGATAACGCTCGATCGTGCTCAATTCGCACCATGAACCCACGGCGATGTGGGCCTTGACTGGTTCGCCCGCAGCCATCGCCCTCGGATAAACATCGCGCACCGAGTCGGAAAAGACTCCACGCGGAATATATCGAAATATGCCCGGCTCCAGAATATGAATCCCGGTAAACATCAGCGGAAACGGCCGCGTCCTGCCAGTAGATTGATCCCGATCTTTTTCGGGCAGCTTCGGAAAGCCGGCAAATTCACGAATGTCATAGTCAGGCGTGATTTTCACTTCACTGAACCGTTCATAACGACGATTGGGAAGCAAAACCAGCGAGGCCAGCGCCCCGCGTTCACGATGCGTCGCGATGGCGTCACTCAAATCAAGATCGGTGATGATCTTGCCGTTAATGACAATGAAAGTGTCGTCTTCGAGCAAATGCCTGACTTTGTCCAGAGCGCCGGAGGTGCCAAGAATATCCGGCTCCTCGACGGAATAGGTGATCCTGACGCCGAAACCTGACCCGTCTCCGATCTGGTCCCGTACCGATTCAGGTTCGTGATGAAGGTTGATGATCAGGTCATCGATTCCATGCCTGCGCAGATAATCGATGGTATATGCGATCAGCGGCCGGTTCATAAACGGAATCGCAGGCTTGGTTCGCCCGATTGTCAGCGGCCAGAGTCGCGTCCCGAAGCCGGCAGCCAGAATCATCGCTTTCATATTCACTCAAATGTCGGTTCGAAGACCATATCCTCAAGCGATCGTCCGCGCGCGGCGCACGATTTCGCCTGCAGAGTAAGGTAACTGTCCAGAATATATTCGTGAGGGCCGATTCCCAGACGGTCGACCGCGACCAATAGTTCACCCTCCTCGCCTTCGAGTTCGATGAAGTTTCCGATCGGCGTTTCGTCAAACATGACCAGCAACCGGTGATCGAGTTCGAAAAAAGCGCGATAGACGGTCCGGTATTTCTGATATCTGAACCATTTTCGATAACCGAGCCTCTCGAACAGAGCGATCGTGCTGAGCGGATCATCAAGCCGCGTTTCAATCTCGACGCGCCGCTTGAACTGTGAGCTCCCTTCATCGGTCTTCGCTTTGTATGTCAGAGATCCGTTCCCGCCCGTAATCCTGACTCGAAGCACTGCCACCTCGCGACTGAGTTGCCCGTCCGGAGTGTCGAGCAGCCAATTATCCTCGAAATGGCGCCCGGTTTCGACCTCAAGATGAAATCCGGCCCGCAAGAGCGGCTCAGGACTGTCGAATTGCAGCTTGACCTCGATCTCATGGCTCTGCGTATGATTGTCTTTCGGATCGGTTCTCATGGCAGGATGAGTTTCCAGAAGCAAGCGAATGTGGAGTGCGGCGGCCTGGCGCCGCTTTGGTATCGCGTGCAGTAATTGGCATAATGGATTACCAAAGCGGCGCCAGGCCGCCGCACTCCACATTCGCTTGCTTCTGGAAACTGGAGACTATGCAAGTCCCCCGTGCAATCTCTTTCTACTTTTTACTTTCTACTTTCTACTTGAATCATGCCACCTGTCCGGCGCTGTATTCGGGGTCGAGTTCGAAGGTCCCCGGGGCCACTTTACGAAAGCGTTTGCTGCGGCTGAGCGAAACGGCGAGCGTGATCAACTGGTGCTGTCCGCGGAATTCGAATCCGCCATCGGAGAGGCGGCGATAAATTTCGCTGACATGGAGCGGCCGGTTGGCTTCCCGCAAAACGATGGTCGCAGCCTGCGGAATGCGGAAATCCGTGAATCGGACATTGCCGGAATTTTCGTTCTGACGGATCTTGGCGACTTCTGCCTCGAACTCGGTATCGTCGGTCGTTTCAGAAGCGCGATACCGGTCAATGGCAGGACCCGGTTTGTAATCGAACTGGGGATTAAGAGGCGGCGATTGAGGATATCTTCCTGACTGGCCGATCTGGTTATCATCGGGGAAGAGCATGCGCAGCAGTGCCATTTCCGTCTGTTCGATAATGGCATCGAGAGAGGTGATCTGCGAGCGGAGGGATGCCGACTCGGATTCGATCTCGGCAAGTCGCATCTGGATTTTACGTTTCGCATCCCGGTGCTCGCTCAAAGCGCGCTGCAGGGCGGCGACCGCAGTATTTTCCGCCATATCATCAACGATCCCGTTCAACTATAAACTGAGCGATCTCTTCCAACGCCTGTCGATAAGGATTGTCGGGAAAGACCAGAAGGTTCTCCTGTGCCAGAGTAGCATAAGCATATGCTTCGTGACGCGCTCTCTCAAGCTCACCATATTCGTCAAGCAATGCCAGGACCTGTTCGGCGCGTTTCGTTTCGCCGGCTGGTTCGTCCATGGCGGAGCGGACCAGCGGTGCGCATTCAGGATGATTGTTCAATAGCCTGATCAACGGCAGAGTGACCTTGCCCTCGCGCAGATCACTGAGCACCGGCTTGCCGAGCTTTTTGACATCCGATGTGAAATCCAGCAGATCGTCGACCAGTTGAAAGGCGATCCCCAGATTCAAGCCGTACTGTGCCAGAGCCTGACGTTCGATGTTGCCGGCGTGCTGAATGATGCCCCCGACACGGCAGCTGGCGCTGAAAAGATAGCCCGTCTTGCGACTGACGATGTCCAGGTGCTGCTGTTCGGTGATTCGTATATTGCCGATCAGAGTCAGTTGAATCAGCTCGCCTTCGGTCATCTTTCTTGTCGCTTCGGTCAGCGCATCGAGGATGTCCAGATCGCGTTCCTGCAGCGCCGTCTCGAAGGCGGACATATAGAGCCAGTCGCCCATCAGGACAGCCGTGTTGTTGCCCCACTCCGAAGAGACACTCTGCCTGCCGCGCCGCATCTTGGCGCCGTCAATGATGTCGTCGTGCACCAGGGTCGCGGTGTGCAGAAATTCCATGACCGTCGCCATCCTGATGACGGCTTCACTGACGCGCTCATTGAAGACCTTGGCGGCCAGAATTAGCAAGGCCGGACGGACGCGCTTCCCGCCAGTCTGGTGCAGGTACTGGCCGATATGCGCGACGATCTGAATGTTCGATCGCGTCTGTCGCTCGAACTCTTCCTCGACAGCCGCCATCTCGGGCTGAATCAATCCGAAGATTCGCTCAGCCGTGGTCCCGGCATCTGCTGATGAAGGTGCTGTTACGATCTTTGCCATAGTTTTTAGCCCTGAGAGCTGAAAGCCTTAACCCTGTCCTATTTTACTCTGTTCCGATCAAAACCCAGGGCCGGATCAGTTCGATCTGTAATTCGTGTACTGCATGTCGATTCCGAAATCGTGTTCGCGCAGTGCGGCAATCACCTGCTGTAACAGATCGCGATCCTTGCCCGCCACGCGGACCGAATCGCCCTGAATCGATGCCTGAACCTTCAGTTTCGTGTCCTTGATGTATTTGACGATCTCTTTCGCCTTGTCCTGCGGAATTCCCTGCTGCAATTCAACGCGTTGTCGTACCGTCCCACCCAGTGCGGCTTCGATTTTGCCGTACTTCAAACCTTTCAACGGAACGTTCCGCTTGACCATTTTCGTCTGCAGTATGTCATTCAGGCTCTTCAGCTTGAATTCGTCATCCGATGTCAGGATGATCGCTTCACGCTCGTCCAGCTCGATATTGCTCTTGCTTCCCTTGAAATCAAATCGCGTCTGCACTTCCTTCATCGCCTGATCGATCGCGTTGACGACCTCCGCATGCTCGATTTTTGAAACGATATCAAATGTATTTTGCTGCGCCATAATTCACAAACTCTTTCGTGAGAGGACGCCGGATAATTCAACTGGAATATCCCCTCGGAATATCTAAATTAGATTGCAAGTGTTGCCTGCCAATAGAAGTTTGATCATATAAGTATCACAAACAGCCCTGATTGCCTTCCATTTTGAAAAGACGCAGGAAATTGGCGGTCGTGATGGCAGCCATCTCTTCCGGCGAAAGACCTTTGATTTCCGCCAGAAAAGCCGCCGTTTCAATAACATATGCCGGTTCATTGCGCTTGCCTCGATGAGGCACGGGCGCAAGATAGGGGCAATCGGTCTCGACCAGCAGCCGATCGTCAGGTACTGACCGGGCGACGTCACGCAGATCGCCTGCATTTCTGAAAGTCACCACCCCTGAAAACGAGATATGGAAACCCATTTCGAGAGCGGCGTCGGCCAGTTTGCGCGTACCGGTGAAACAATGGATTATCCCGCCGATCCCGGATCCGCCCCTTTCCGCCCAGGACTGCCGCAGGATCGCTGCCGTGTCATCCTCGGCATCACGTGTATGAATGATTACCGGCAGTCGCCTTTCCAGCGCCAGCTCCAACTGGCGCCGGAAAACTTCCTGTTGCCGCTCGCGCGGACTGTGATCATAATAATAGTCGAGGCCGATTTCACCCCATCCGATGACCTTCTCGTGCTCGCACATCGCGCAGAGCTTCGATTCCACTGTTTCATCCCAGAGGCTCGCTTCGTGCGGATGAAGCCCGACAGCCGCGAATATGAAAGAATGCTCATGAGCCAGTCGCAAACCGGTATCAAGCGAACCTTTGGCGACATCGCTGCCGCATATCTCGAGCATCAGGCCGACACCTGCCTGCCTGGCGCGCGCAATCACCTCATCGCGATCGGCATCAAATTGCGGCACATCAAGATGGGCATGAGAATCAACAAGCATCGGGAACATCTGATTCGGATTCAGCGAAGTTTCACTCCGTTCGGGACATCTTCGAGGAAGCCGGCCAGCACCGGACGCCCTTCGTCGCCGACCGACGCGGCCAGAATCATCCCCTGAGACTCCAGTCCGCGCAACTTCCTGGGGGCAAGATTGGCCACCACGATCACTTTTCGCCCGATCAGTTTTTCTGGCTCGTAGTATTGCGCGATGCCAGCCAGGATCTGACGTGGCGCCGGTTCTCCCAGATCAACCGTGAAACAGAGTAGTTTGTCGGCTTTCGGGACGCGCTCCGCAGTTTTGATCTCACCGACACGCAGTTCGACCTTCGCGAAGTCGTCGATCGAGATATATGCGATTCCCGGCGCGGGCTCCTCCACCATCGCCACCGGCATCCTTGCCGGCAACTCGGCTGTTGGAGCATCAGCTACTGGTTGAGCCGGAGCAAGCTCGGCCGTCTTCGCTTCTTCTTCTTGTTTGATTTCGTCCATAACTTTTGCCTTATCCAATCGGGGAAATATCGGTTTCACTTCTGCGATTGACTGATCCGGGATCTCTCCCCATTCCAATTGAGCCGGAGGCAGTTCTCGAACCTGACCGGATTCACCCATCTGCTCCCAGATAGCCTGCGTCGATTCAGGCAGGACCGGAGCCAGAATGACTGTAAAATGTCGCAGAGCCTGCACTGCGGTATGCAGAACCAGATTCAGCGCTTCTCGCAGGTCAGGTTTTTTGGCCAGATCCCAGGGCTTTGCATCCGAGATGAACTTGTCTACGCGCTGAATCGCAGTCCAGACTGCTTCGATCGCGCGACTGAAATTGTACAGATTGAATTCGCGATCGAAATCCACGAGCGCCTGGGCCACCGCCCGGCGGACATCATCCGCCTGCCCCACCAGGTCATCCCCGGCATTACCGGGTGCGGGAATCCGCCCATCGCAGTATCGCTGAATCATGGTCAGCGTGCGGCTGGAAAGATTTCCCAACCCGCCCGCAAGATCGGCATTGACGCGGTCGAGCAGCGCTTCGTATGTGAAATCCCCATCCTGGCCGAATACCATCTCGCGCAGGCAGAAATACCTGATCGCATCAGGCGTAAAATGACGTCGCAATATCGACAGGTCGATGACATTGCCCAGGGATTTCGACATCTTGCGGCCGCCTGACAACCACATCCCGTGAGCATAGACTGTCTTCGGCGGCTCAAGCCCCGCAGCCAGCAGGAAAGCCGGCCAGTAGACAGTATGAAACCGCAGGATATCCTTGCCGACCAGTTGCAGGTCAGCCGGCCAGTACTTGTTGAACTGCGCCTCGCCCCCCCGATCTTCATTGCCATATCCGATCGCCGTGATGTAGTTCGAAAGCGCATCGAACCAGACGTACATCGTATGCGCCGGATCATCCGGCACAGGAATTCCCCACTTGACCGAAACGCGGCTCACTGAAAGGTCGTTCAATCCGCCGCGAACGAAACTCATGACCTCGTTGCGGCGCGACTCCGGGCGGATGAATTCCGGATGAGATTCGTAATAATCCAGCAATGTCTGCTGGAGCGCCGAGAGTTTGAAAAAATAGCTCTCTTCGGCCAGCCTCTCTAGCGGGCGCTCGTGAATCTTGCAGATCGGTATATCGTCCGGCCCGGCAATAGTCTCGTCCTCGCTCAGAAATCCGTTGCAGCCGACGCAGTACCAGCCTTCATACTGTCCCTTGTATATGAACCCGTTCTTTTTCACTCTGCGCCAGAGCGCCGATACGCCACGCTTGTGATAATCGTCAGTCGTGCGGATCCAGTGATCAAAGCCGACCTTGAACTCAGAAAAAATCTGCTGAAATTCGGCTACGATTCCATCAACGTGCTGCTTGACGTCCACGCCGGCTTTCTCAGCCGCGCGTTCGATATTCTGACCATGCTCATCGGTGCCGGTCAGAAAGAATGTATCGAATCGACGCTGACGCTTGAAATTTATGACCGTATCGGCCACCAGTGTCGTGTAAAGATGACCAAGGTGCGGGCGCGAATTCACGTAATAGATCGGGGTTGTAACGTAGAACTTATTCATGCACGGATTTTTCCTGTCAAAAGAAAATGCTATTTTTCACGATATCAGGCAATTTAGCAAACTCCCGCCAGACAGAAAAACGGCTCGCGCGCATTTTAGGCGGGACTGCCAGGACATGCTGCTTGCGAAACGCAATTGCTGTTGTTAGTTTTAGCGGGATGGTCAGGCACAAACTTTTATTTATCATGATAGTTTCGCTCCTGTTCGGGACGGTAACCGCTTCACAGAATCCGCAACTGGAATCGGACCGGCATTTCACTTTCGGAGAGGATGCGGAAGGCGATAAACGGGCACTGGCGATTGTCGAACGTGCCATGGCGGGCAGTTCCCGCGATTACCAGTTGCAGTGGCGAGCCGCGCGCGCGCTTTATTACATCGCCGATCATGCCGGCAAATCGGAGAAGATCCCCTTGTTCGAGCGCGGCATCGAGGCCGGTCGCAGGGCCGTTGAAATGCAGCCCGATGCGGTCGAAGGCCATTTCTGGCTGGCGGCGAATTACGGCGGCTACAGCGAAGCGAAAGGCGCATTCAAAGCGTTGCAGACGATCGGCAAGATCCGTTCGGAGATGGAGACCGTCCTGCGGCTGAACCACAAATATCACGACGGCGGAGCCTACCTTGCGCTCGGCGAGATGGACCGCCAGCTGCCCCGGATCATCGGCGGCAACAACAAACGCGCCATCGGCCGGCTGGAGCAGGGCCTGCGCATTGCTCCGCACAACCTTGAGATGAAACTGGCGCTGGCCAGGGCATACCGCGAGGACGGTCGAAAACGGGAGGCCAACCGCCTGCTGCAGGAGATCATCGCCGACCGCTCTGGTCCCATGCGCTCCAGAGCTGAGCGGGATATTCAGGAAAAAGCGCGTATACTGTTGGCCGAATAACAGGCAATCATTGCCTGGAGCTGCATGATTTGGATCAGTTATGTTCGTCAGTCTACTCAAACCATTGTCGAGTTTTCGCGGCCAGCTGATCGCATTTATAGCGTTCATGCTGCTCATCACGGCGCTGGTCATTTCATTCATCAACCAGCGGCTTGAGCGAAGAACCACGGGCCAGGTTGATGAATACTTTCGCAGCATCATCCTGGCCACGGACATCGGTTACCGCTCGCTGTCCGAAGGAAAATATCTCTATACCATGGTCAACACGGGGCATGCGGGCGGTCTCGCCGTTGATGAGACCAGCATCATCCGCCATATCCTCGTCCTCGATGCCGATACGAAAAAGATCATCGACAGCACTGACCGCGACGACATCGGGCAGGGCTATCAGTTCGGCTCACTCCCGACCTTTCAGCCGGGGGACGTAAAACTCGACACCGACGAAACCGGCAACGAACAGAGTCGTACGGTCAGGTTTTCGATCGAAACCGACAAGGGCAAACGCGATATCCTGGCCGTCATTTCGATGCAGCGATTGCGCGGGGTCAAGGAGGCCGCCGAACGTGATCGGTTGATCGCATTCATCGTGCTCGGCCTGCTTTTGATCCTGACGATAGCAGTCTTCAGCCGTCGATTCACGCAACCGATCTCGGAGCTCAGCCAGGCGGCTCAAAAGGTGACGGCGGGCGATCTGGAATTCAAGGTTCCTGTCGCCGGCCCCGAAGAGGTCAGCCGGCTCTCGAACACATTCAATGAAATGCTGGCAGGACTGCGCACCACGCGAGAGCTCGAGGATCAGTTGCAGCGTGCCGAACGATCAGCCGTCGTCGGGCGGCTGGCCTCGGGTATCGCTCACGAGATTCGTAACCCGCTCAACTTCATCAATCTTTCGATCGATCACCTGCGGGAAAAATATGCGCCTCAGGTCGAGCCGGATCGCAGGGAGTACACCCACATTCTGACCACCATCAAGGACGAGATCGCCAGGCTTAATCGACTGGTCAGCGACTTTCTGAGTTACGGCAGACCGGCCAAACTCAAACTTCGGGAGATTGATTCGCGCGCCCTGATCGAAGAGGTCCGGTCCCTCGTCAACGCAAAATCTACATTGCAGAACGTGCGAATAAACATCGACCAGAACGGCACCGGAGACGCCAACCTGATGGCTGATCCCGAACAGCTGAAAACCTGTTTTTCGAACCTCATGATCAATGCTGTCCAGGCTATGCCTGAAGGCGGATCGCTTGATATAGCCCTCAAATCCGATACCGATACGGTCGAGATCGATTTCTCGGATACCGGCCCGGGCATCGAAGCTGATGCGATCGAGCAGGTCTTCGAACCATACTATTCAACCAAAGAGACCGGCATCGGACTCGGCCTCCCGCTGACGCGCAAGATCATCGAAGAACATGGCGGCGAGATCGCTGTTTCAAGCGAACCGGGAAAGGGCACGACTTTTACGGTTAAACTTTTGCGTACGCCAGGGGAGTTGAAAGTTAAAAGTTAAAAGTTGAAAGTCAGAAGAGGGTTCCAGTTTTCAGCCATCTTCGACAGGTTCGCAGATTTTTATAAGCGCAAGCTGTTTGACCGGGAACAACCTGCTTTCAGTCTGGAAAACTGGAACCCTCTTCTGACTTTCAACTTTTAACTTTCAACTTTAATCATTCTATTTATAATGAACGCCATGTCTGCCAGAAAAATACTTGTCGTCGATGACGAAAAAAATCAGCGGGAAATTCTGCAGCTCATCCTCTCGGGCGAGCGTGACGATGACGGAGCAGCTCTGTATGACGTCAAGACCGCCAGTTCGGGGCAGGACGCATTGCGATTCTTCAGGAGCGAAAGCTTCGATCTGGTGCTGACCGACCTCAAGATGGCGGGAATGGACGGGATTCAGCTGCTCAACGAACTGTCACAAATCGACAGCTCGACGCCGGTTATCCTCATGACTGCCCATGGATCAATCGATTCGGTCAAGGAAGCGCTCCGGGGAGGCGCATTCGATTACCTCGAGAAACCTCTCGACAGGGCAAAATTACTCGAAGTCATATCGCAGGCCGTTTCGCAGATGAGGGCCGTCGATGAAGAGATCGTCGGGGCTTCGGAACCGATGGAACGAGTCAAAAAGATGATCGTCAAAGTCGCACATTCAAATTCGACCGTTCTCATCCGCGGAGAATCCGGAACCGGGAAGGAGCGCGTCGCCCGCGCCATTCACAAGGCGAGCCAGCGCGTCAATGAACGATTCCAGGCAGTAAATTGCGCCGCCATCAACGAAAATCTCCTGGAATCAGAGCTTTTCGGACACGAAAAAGGCTCGTTCACCGGCGCGGTCAGCGAAAAGAAAGGTCTCTTCGAGATCGCCGACAAGGGAACACTCTTTCTCGATGAGATCGGAGACATCAACGTTAACATGCAGGCCAAGCTGCTGCGCGCCCTGCAGGAGAAAGAGATTCTCCGAGTGGGCGGCACCAGACCGATCAAGGTCGATGTCCGTGTTCTGGCCGCCACAAATCGCGATCTTGAATCGATGGTCAAGGATGAACGATTTCGAGAAGATCTCTATTACCGCCTCAACGTCATTCCGATCAACATCCCGCCACTGCGCCAGCGTTTGAAGGACATCGAACTGTTGACGGACTATTTCCTTCGCAAGCACAGCGCCAATGCTGCCCGCCCGATAAAAATCTCGCCCGATGCGAAAAAGCTGATCATGGAATACGCCTGGCCGGGAAATGTCCGCCAGCTGGAATCAGCCATCGAAAGGGCTTTGCTGCTGGCCGAGGGAGATGAGATCACGATCGAGGACATGCCCGTCGAAATCCGCGCCGCTTCGCAAACCGAAGGCGCCGGAGGATTCAAACTTCCTCCAGAAGGCATCTCTTTCGAAGACCTCGAAAAGTCGCTCATCCTTCAAGCCATGGAACAGACCGGCTGGAATATCACACGATCGGCCAAACTGCTCGGCCTCTCTTTTCGAACCATGCAATACAGACTTGATAAGTTTGGAATCAAACGGCCGGCTCGAATCAAAGGCTCTGCCGAGGACGAGGACTTTGACGAGAATAATGCCGAGCAATCCGACCTCTCATCCCTCTAATCTTTTTTAGTGACAATTAGAAAAATTCGGGCTAAGATAACCTCACTTCTCGCCCCTCTTGAAGTACCCTTTAAGGCCCCCTGCCTAAACCCCCGTCGTTGTTCCCTAAATCACCATTTCCAGCCGACCCCTTTCGACTACAGATCACAACTGAAGGAGATATTTGTATATGCGATTAGCATATCGGCTAGTACTGCTTATGGTAGGGTTCAACCTGTCTATGCTGGTCATGGCCTCCAGGGCTGATGCTCAGACCAGATTCGGGGTGGTGAATCGGCTGCTTGCGGCGACAGGAAATATCGAACGTGCGCTTTCACCCGATATAGATTCGGTCGTCAGACCGAGAAAACGATCCACACGCATGAAGAAGGCTGAGATCGACGCGTTGCTGTATGACGCGATCATCGATCGAATCGGACTTCCATACCGGTCCAGCGGGATTGACGATAGAGGTTATGACTGTTCCGGATTCGTGTGGAGGGTATATCAGGATGCCGGCATTGACTTCAAACGGGCATCCGCCCGCATGCTTTGGGAATCACTTCCTGAACCTGATCAGGAGGAAGTGTCGGAATTCGGAACGCTGGTCTTTTTCAGGGAACTGGGCCACGTAGGCATCGTCCGCGACGCCTTTTCGTTCTATCACGTCTCGAGTTCGAATGGCGTCGAACGCGCATTTTTTTCAGGCTACTGGGGTGAACGGGTCACCGGATTCCGAAAAATCCCGTTGCCGGAAAGGAAGGTCAGACCCAGAAATTAATCAAAAATGGCAACCTCCTCCCGGGTAAAGTTTTTAGTTAAGAATAAGTTTCCGGTTTCCGGTTTTCTGGTCAACAGCCGGCTCCTGGCTTCCAGACAGCATGCGATTATTGCTTTTTGCGAACCTGTTGCAGACGACTGGAAACCGGAAACTTCTTCCTGCTGGAAACTCTCCGTGGCGGTTATTTTTCAGCAGGATGAAAGCCGGGAGGCCGCCCCTTCCTCTCGCGCTCATCCCATATCACCACGATCTTTTTCAGATTGACGAAACAGGTCACGTGGTCCTTCTCCAGATGCAGCAGATCGTCATCGATTTTGACAACCTTACCGTTGATCGATGCGCCTTCGCATACAACCTCGATTTCCTTGCCGATTCGGCTCTCCAGAAATTTCTTCACTATTACTCCTCCGACATTTTGATCAGTCCTGAGACCCTGCGAACAAAGTTTTCAGGGATATTAAACGCCAAGGCCGTTAGGAATGCCAAGCAATTATCAGGGATTGAAAGTTCATGGCTGTTTCCGATTCGCTGGTCTATACAAGAACCAATCCGGGGATGTTTCGCGATTTTCATTATCCCGGGAACCATCTTTTTACAATTCGGTAAAGACTATTACTTCTGAATCAACCACAATTATCTCTTAATCCCGATCACAGGATGATTGAAAGTCTCAATCAACGTCAGGATTTTCAAATAAAGAGGAGATAAGAAAGATGAAAACCGTTCATATGGGCCGTTTGTCACTAACGATAGCGATTCTTCTTCTGACGACGATGGATCTGTCAGCGCAGACCAGCCAAAATGCGGCGAGCCCGAAACCATGCACTATTGAAGGATCGAAGCACCGGCAGTTCGATTTCTGGGTGGGCGATTGGGATGTCAAAGTCGGCGGCAAACAGGCCGGAACCAATGAGGTCAAGTTGATTCTGGGCGATTGCGTAGTCTTCGAAAACTGGACCGGCGCCGGCGGCACGAGCGGCAAGAGCTTCAACTTCTTTAATCGCAACACAGGCAAATGGCACCAGACCTGGGTGGACGACCGCGGCGGAGCGCTGGAGTTCCAGGGCGAATTGATCGATGGCGCCATGCGGTTCAGGGGAGAGACCAGGGACGCCAAAGGCGCTTTAATCATGCAAAAACTGTCATTTTTCCCGCTGGCTGAGAAACAGGTTCGACAATTGTGGGAATCGTCGACCGATGAAGGCAAGACATGGAGCACCGTCTTTGACGGAATATACATTCGAAAATCGGGCAAATAACGTCTCCTCAATATCAGTATATTTAATTGAATTATTATGAAAGCTTGCGTTGTTGAGAAATATGGAGGGTCTGATGCCCTCATCTATCGTGATTACGTTCGTCCCGAACCGAATGCCGGAGAAGCTCTGGTGCGCATCGAGGCGATCGGGCTTAACTACATTGATGTATATCATCGCACAGGGCTCTATCCGCAGCCGGTTCCATTCATTCCCGGGATGGAAGCCGCAGGTGTGGTTGAGAGTGTTGGCGATGGGGTTAGTGAAGTCGCCGTCGGCGATCGCGTGGCATACGCAATGCATCCGGGCGCTTATGCCGAATTTGCGGCGGTTCCGGCCTGGAAACTGGTTCCTGTGCCTGACGAGATGGACTCGACCACAGCCGGCGCCGCCATGCTGCAGGGTATGACGGCGCATTATCTGGTTACATCTGTTTATCCGCTGAAAGCCGGCGAGACAGCGCTCGTCCATGCGGCGGCCGGCGGTGTCGGTCTGCTTTTGATTCAGATGGCGAAACGCATCGGTGCACGCGTGATTGGTACGGCATCATCCCCGGAAAAGGCCAAACTCGCGAAGGATACCGGCGCGGATGATGTCATCATCTATACCGAAACCGATTTCGAAAGAGAAACTCGCCAACTGACCAATGGACGCGGAGTCGATGTCGTCTACGATTCGGTCGGCAAGGATACATTCATCAAAAGTCTGAATTCACTGGTTCCGCGCGGAATGATGGCGCTCTTCGGACAATCGAGCGGGCCCGTTGAGCCTTTCGATCCGGGATTGCTGGCGCAGAAAGGATCGCTCTTCCTGACGCGCCCGAGCCTTGCCCATTACGCTGCCACACGCGAGGAACTGCTGTGGCGCGCCGGAGAACTGTTCGACTGGGTTCGGTCGGGCACGGTCAAACTGCGGATTGACAAAACCTTCGCTCTTGCTGACGCGGCTGAATCGCATCGCCAGCTGGAGGGACGCAAAACCACCGGGAAAGTTGTCCTGCTGCCCTGAGGTGGCAATGAGCACATGACCCGGCGCTTCCATTTTAATCACACTGTAACCACCAAACCAGCTGTTCATTCAACCATACAAGGGGACTGAATGATGAGCATAGATGCTCTCACCTTTGGCCGTTTGCGTAACTTCAAAGGCTTCGATCAGTTTTTACTCATTCTCTCGATCGTCAGCAGCATCGTCTATTACATGACCGGACGGATTGCGCCCTATCCCGGCCGATTCATAGTCAAGGGACTCGCCGTCGGAGCGCTTTCGGCGATGGCCTTCCATATCTTACGCGAACGGCTGAATCAGCCGACGGGACTTGGCCGGGTAACAAATTTTTTGCGCGATCGGGATAATGTTATCCTCGGTACCTCGCTGGCTTTTTCGAGCATGGGCGATATGTACCTTGACATGGGATCGGGCGCCTATTTTGTTCAGGGTTTGCTGTCGTTTCTGGTGGCCCATTTCATATACATCCTTCTATTTGTGCGCAACTGGAGACGCCCGCTGCGGCCGAGCGGATCCCAGATGGCAATTGCAGCCCTCGTGCTGCTCTACAGCCTCTTCTTTGCAGGCTGGCTTTCGCCCGATCTGGGCAGTTACGCCAAACCTGTCATGCTCTATTTATGCACGATCACAGCGATGGTGGTGACGGCGATCTTCGCCGGTTTTTCGCGTCCATGGGTCTGGATCGGCGCTATCCTGTTTTTGATCTCGGATTCGATAATCGCTGCTGAGAAGTTCAAAATGGATGTGCCGTTGAGTGAATATCTGGTCTGGTCGACCTATTATCTCGGGCAATATGGCATTGCAATAGGTTTTATTCGAGAGAAGCTGGGCGAAGAATAAGACAGCAATCGACAGTCAGTAGAATGCGAAACGATCATTACACCTTCACGGCGGAAGATGGAACGCCAATCTTTGTGTATCGCTGGCGTCCCGACGTCGGGATCGGCAAAGGCATGGTTCACATTGCCCACGGGCTGGCAGAGCACGCCGGGAGGTATGAAAATTTCGCGGAAGAACTGACCTCCAGCGGCTATGTCGTCTGCTCGAACGATCATCGTGGCCACGGACGGACAGCGCAATCACAGGCGGACCTGGGTTTTTTCGGCGAGAAGAACGGGTGGGATCTGGTTATTCGCGACACTGTCCGGCTCTGCCGCGCCGAAAAAGCCGAACAACCGGGCCTGCCACTCATCCTCTATGGACAAAGTCTCGGTTCGATACTCGCTCAACAGTTGATCTATGAGCACGGAGATCTCTATGACGCTGTCGCTATGTCAGCCTGCAACGGCGAAGTCAACGGACTGGTTCAGATTGGAAGATGGATCGCAAGGTGGGAGCGATTAAGGCAGGGAAAACGTGGCCGAAGCGACCTCATCAATCGACTTTCGTTCGATGCTTTCAATAAACCATTCGAGCCAAACCGCACGTCCTTCGACTGGTTGTCGAGAGATGATGCCGAAGTCGACAACTACATCGGCGATTCGCTGTGCGGATTCGTCTCAACCAATCAACTGTGGGTCGATCTGCTTGACGCAACGGTGGCAATCGCGCGCCACGAAAACCACCGGCGGATTCCGCGCGAACTCCCGATCTTTCTCCTTACCGGCAGCGATGATCCGGTAAATCAGAATGGACAGGGATGCGTCAAACTGGCCGAATCGTACCGCCAGGCCGGGCTGCGAAACGTCAGCTATAAAATCTACCCGAACGCCCGCCACGAACTGTTACATGAAATCAACCGCCAGGAAGTTACTGAAAACTTCATCGAGTGGCTGGAATGCCTGCGCTCGCTGGCACGCGCCGCTCAGGGCTGAATGCTCTTCACTCCTGACGGAAGACGGGCCTGGTTTTTGCTGCAGACCTCTGGAATTTTGCGTTGATGGAGTGCTACAGTTGGTTTTCACAATTCACACAGTTAAGTTTTCAGCACTTCCTGCTTACAAACAAACTAAATGAGGTACTCATCATGCAAGAGGGTTCCCAATCAAGTGCTTACATATTCGTTTCTTATGCCCATGAGGACGAAGATTTAAAGAAGGAACTGGATAAGCATCTAAAGGTCCTGAAACGCTCTTCGAAAGTTCAATCATGGAATGACAGAGAGCTCATTGCCGGACAGGAGTGGGACCAGGCGATCATGTCTGAATTGAATAAGGCAAATATCATTCTGCTTCTGATAAGCGTTGATTTCAACGCCTCTGATTTCATCTGGGACAAGGAACTCGCTGCAGCAATGAAGCGCCATGAAGAGGGAACAGCCCACGTAGTGCCGATCATTCTTCGTAAGTGCAGGTGGACGGACCTGCCCTATGCCAAGTTGCAGGCGCTGCCTAGAAATGCAAAACCTGTTACGGAGTACCCAAATCGTGACGATGCGTTTACTGAAATTGCATCAGCTATAGAGAAGCTGGTTGACCATGTTGATAAGCAACGAAATCAGGCACCCTGACTTTTTGAGAGAAATGCCACCTTCTGATGAATACCCGGATGATTTCCCAAACACCGTCATCGCAGGTGTCCGAAAATATATTTCTCTCATGTCTGATCCTGTAAATTCATTCTCTCCTCCAGGGGCTGAGCAGTTACTTTAAAAAATGATATACGAAAAGGATATCACACATGAAACGATGTTCAGTTTGTCAGCGCGAATACCCGGACATAACTACATTTTGTAATAAGGACGGAACGAAACTCGATCCCATAACTCAGGATCCGCAGGCCCGCTTACTCATCCACTCTCCGGACGGGGACGAGAGAGAGGTAGTATTGACTTCGGCCATCGCCACCATCGGCAAAACGCCAGACAACACGGTCATCATCCCCGGTGAAACAATCAGCCGCAAACATGCCCAGATTCAACAGCGTGAGGGGCAATACTTCATCCGCGACCTGGGCAGTAGGAACGGCACTTTTCTCAATGGCAACCGGCTCGGCGAGGATGAGTTACCGCTCCAGGAAGGCGACGAGATCGCGATCGGCCGCTCCGGGACGATGCTTCGCTTTCTCTTGGAGCCCATAATTTCGTTCCCGGATACCGTCGATTTGTCGAAGGTCAAGCTGGAACGCGCAACCATGCTCGAGCCTGTTTCTATATACCCGCAGGCCCGCCTGTACATCACTGACTCCGATGGCGGCGAGCGAGAGGTCCCGCTGACGTCAGCCTTCGCCTCGATCGGCAAAACGCCCGACAATCTGGTCGTCATCGCTGACGAGGCAATCAGCCGCAAACAGTCACAGATCGAACAGCGCGACGGGCAATACCTTATCCGTGACCTGGGGAGCCGGAACGGCACTTTTCTTAATGGCACCCGGCTCGGCGAGGATGAGTCACCGCTCCACGAGGGCGACGAGATCACAATCGGCCTCACGAAGATTCGCTTTCACCTCGAGGCGGTAAGTTCGCAACCGGAGATCACCGAATTGCCGAAGGTCGAGACAGCTGTCGCCCTCCCGGTCGCTGATGAGCCGGCGCCGACTCCAATACCACAGACCCCCAAATCCGGAAAAGGAGTTCTTGTCTATTTTCTAGCCGCACCACAAGACCAGGATGTCTGCGAGGCAATCAGAAAACATCTCTCGCCTGTCGTCAGAACTTCAAAGGTGCCAATTGAGATTAACAGCGATTTCGATATCCCGAGCGGTGAGGATATAGAAAAGTATAAACAACGCTTGTATGCAGCAGATATTGTACTTTCCATTATCAGCGCGGACTTTATAAATGACGACAGTACATATCTCCGCAATCAGAAGGTGATCGAACGATACAACAATAGAGAGACCGTACTGGTTCCGATACTGGTTCGCAACTGTTTGTGGAAATCAACGCCTTTTGTCAATCTGCCTCTGCTGCCCAAAAATTTTCAACCCCTTAATAACAAACAATTCTGGAACAGTGAGGATGATGCTCTAGCAGCAGTTGTCAATGAACTTAACGATTCGATTATTGAGTTTACGCATAAACAAGCGTTGCAAGCCGCGTCTGCTGTTGAATCAGCAGATGCTCTTAAGATCAAAAGCACTTCTGGAACAGCCAGGATCCAGAAAGAAGGTGTCACTCACCTGAATGTTGACTGGCGAAAAAAACACTACAAAAATGTCCTGTGGAAACGGTTGGCAGCAATCATGCTTGACCAGCTCATTTTGCTCTTTATGCCATTGTGTGCCTCCATTTTCTTCTATTTTTTAATGGGTGGTAATAATTCAGCCACGATAGATGAGTTTGTCGGTTATTTTCTTGTTGTCATGTATTTCGTGATTTCTCCCCTGATGGAGTCGTCGCGATGGCGAGGCACGATTGGTAAACGAATCATGAAGTTACAGATAACGGATAAGAACGGCGGGCGCATTTCTTTTTTCAGATCATTATGGAGAAATATTCTAAGATCCCTGGTTCTTTACTTGTATGTCCTTACTTTCGGTGTTCTTTTGATCGTACAATATTTCACCTTCAGAAAGACGAAGAAATTATTCCACGATCAGCTTTCGAATACTGAGATAGGTGAAAGACTCTAAACAATCCAGCTGCAGCAGGATTAATATTGAGGATATTCAGGTCCGTATACTCTTGCAAATGGACCTCGGCTTAAATCCGGGCTTATATTTCCCCTGGGACGGAAACAGCAGCGTCTATTCCAGAAAATAGCGACTGACCCAGCCTTCCTGCGATCCGATACGAACCTTGACCCACTCCTGGTCGTGGGCAAACTGCCTCTCTCCGAGGAGACTGACCGTTGCCCCTCTGGGCAGTGTCGTCAGAGAACTGCAATCGAACCCCGCACAGCTGCGCAGTGTCAGATTATCGACCTTGACCCGCAGAGTGCTGGCGCGAAAGGGTGTGGCCTGCTGAATCGGCTGCTGCGGTGTGATTAATCCGCCATTCGGGCCGACGTTCTGATTGGACTCGGGTGTCTTCCTTCGAAAATCCAGGATGTTGGTGATCGTAGAGATGCCGGAGTCTGATGATCCTCCTCGATACCACATGAGGCCGACCAGTAATACTACTCCCAGAAGAAAGCCAAGGAGCACGAGACCGAAATCCCTGCCTTGCTGCTTATAGACTGGATTGAGGGCGTGCGGCCTGGCAAAGTATCCTGACCTGCCATCCCAAATCTGGTCCTCTGCGTTCATAGTCAAAGCGTAGTTCGTCATAATCGTTCTCCACATGATTTATTCGTACCGCAACGCGACAATCGGATCCAGCTGTGCAGCTTTCCATGCGGGCCAGAGTCCGAATATCAGTCCGATGCCGACGCTTGAAACGAAGCCTGCAATCGGCGCCCAGAGCGGAACATAAGACGGCAGAATCAACTTGATCACCAAAGTCAGAAGCCAGCCGATGATAAGTCCGATCAACCCGCCCATGCCGGTAAGCGTCATGGCTTCGATCAGAAATTGCCACATGATGTCGCGGCGACGGCCTCCGATGGCTTTGCGAATTCCGATCTCCCGGGTTCGCTCGGTAACCGAAACCAGCATGATGTTCATAACGCCGATACCTCCGACCATCAATCCAACCGAAGAGATCGCGACCATGGCGATCGCCACGCCAAGTGTGATCGAACGAAATGTCTCGATCATCGAATCGGCCGTCGAGACGCCGAAATTATTCTCCTGATTGAACGGGACTTGCCTGCGAACCCGGAGAAGCTCCGTTATCTGATCTTTCGCCTGCACCAGCATGCCTGGTTCGGCGATCGCCAGAATATAGACATCCTCGGCATTCGGCTTGAGCTTTTTGGCGATGCTGTATGGAACGAAGATGATGTTATTCTGATCGTTACTGCCTTCACCACCTCCGAATAACTGCTCGCGCTTCTCGAGCACGCCGATGACCCGGAACTCTCGACCGCCGATCGTGATCGCTTTATCCAGCGGATTGAGGAAAGGGAAATACTGGTCCGCAACCGAAGCGCCGATGACGCAGACCTCATCGCGACTGTCGTTCTCCCCTTTCGAAAAAAACCTTCCGGCCGAGATGACCCAGATGCCGGAATTTTCATACTCCGGCAGGGTCCCCTGCAGAATGACAGCCGCCGATTCCTTGCCGCCGACCTTGACCGAGATCTTACGACCGAAATAGTCGTTGGTAATATTGAGAATCGGAACCGAGACGTTGACGGAGGGAAGCTCTCCGATTGCAACGGCATCCTCATATGTCAGATTCTTGCGCATGCGCTCTTCGCGCGAAGGCGGTCCGAACCTGACCCCACTTTGAAACTTGGTGACGAAGACCGAATTCGAGCCGATCGATTCGATCTGCTTGGTCACTGCGTAATCGATCCCGCTGATGATCGATGCGATGGCCATGACCGTGACCACGCCGATCACTACTCCAAGCACCGTCAGAAATGAACGCAGCTTGTTCATATTCAGCGTGTCGAGCGCCATTTTCAGATTCTCATAGATGTCGCTTCGTATTATTTTCATTATTTAATTCGGGTTCATCAATTTCAGATTACCCGGCGCTTTCACGCCCGGTTCTCTATTATTCGGCGCGGAGCGCTTCGATCGGATCGAGGAGCGCTGCCTTTCTGGCCGGCAATATTCCCGAGAGAACGCCGACCAGCCCCGAGACACTGACCGCGATTATGACTGCTGCAATCGAGAGATAGGTTGGGAAGAAGACAGCCGTCAGCACGCGTCCTGTAATCCAGGCTATCAGAACGCCGGTGCCGCCTCCGATCGCTGATAGCGTGATGGCTTCGATCAAAAACTGCTGCAGGATATCACGACGACGCGCACCCAGACTTTTTCGAATGCCAATCTCCTTGGTTCTTTCGGTCACACTGACAAGCATGATGTTCATGATGACAATACCGCCGACCACCAGAGCGATGCCTGGAATTCCGACCGCGGCGATGAAGATCGGCCCGAGCAGCCGGTCACGAATCTCCATGATGGCATCCGGCGTGCTGATCCCGAAATTGTCCTTTTCGTCATACTTCAGCCCGCGTTTAATACGCATGAGCGCTCGCGCTTCTTCGACCGCTTCCTTGAACTGGTTGTCGTCCCTGGCGGTTGCGAGCAGATACATGCTGCGCTGTCGAACCGCAGGGCCCATATTCTTGATGTATGTTCTGAGCGGTATGGTTATGAAGATATCCTGGGGCATCCCGAAGACCGTCCCCTTTGCCGCGGCGACCCCGATGACACGATAAGGCATGCCGCGAATGGTGATCTCATTTCCGATCGGGCTCATATTGGGAAAGAGTTTTTCTGCGACATCAGAACCAATGAAGGCCACGTTCTGTGATGAAGAATCTTCTGATGACGTGAAGAACCTTCCATCGGCAATATCAATATTCTCGATATCGACGCAATTGGCGGTTGCGCCATCTACGCCGACGTTGTCCATCGTCTCGTTGCCGCGCTTGACTGTTGATGGCGAGCCCTGAGCCTTGGCTCCGAGCAGGTCGATCAATGTCGCCCGCTCACGCAGAAACTCCATATCGTCGAATGTGATCTCCTTGTTTCGGCGCTGGGCCTCGGCAATGCTGTCGGTACTTCGAAAATCGTCGAACCCGAAGCGGCGGACACCGAACGACTTCGCTCCGATCCCGGCGATCTTCTCATCGACATATCGATTGAATCCCTGAATCATGGATACGATGATGACCACGGATGTCACTCCGATGATCATTCCAAGCAGCGTCAGGGCTGAACGCAGCTTATTCGCCCAGATGGCCTGAAAGGCCAGTTTGATTGTTTCACTAAAATGCATCGTGCCTCATGTTGAAAGTCAAAATAAATTCAGGGCTTGGCGCCGGTCGCGGCCTGTTCATTCCCGGCGACGGAAACATCAGCTACAAAATCGATTGCGCCTGCACCGGCGCTGAGTCGCACTCTGGATAAATTGTAATTCAGACGCTTACTTTCCATGACATAGAGATTGCCGCCGGCGTCGATCTCTATTTTGCGCGGAAGAGTTATCTCGCGACCAAAAAAAGATGGAAGTTCGATCCGTTTGAGCCATTGATCAGCCTGGATGGTCAGATTTCGATCGATCCCCAGGTCACGTCCGGCGACCGGCAGACTGAAACGCAGTTCGACGGGCAGAGTCGCACCGGGGACCGCCTGCAGAACCAGACGGTCGCCTTCACTGACGAATTGCATTGGAACAAGCGCATCCCTGATGTTGAAGGTAGTTCGTGGAGAGAGGCTGTATGGGACGCCGAACTCCTTGCCTCGCAGCCTGGCATCGATCTCACCCTGACCCGTAACCTTGAAGTTCAACCTGCCGTTGTCGATCTTTTCAAGGCTCAATTGTTTGATATCGGCCCGCCCCTCACCGCTCTCGATATCAGTAAAATTCGTCACCTTGACAAGCGTATTGATCTCGTCAGTGCGCAATCGACCGGGTTTGAGCCGTATATCGAAATCGACTTCTCTCGCCTTGACTATCTGGTCGAGCATTCGATTAACCAGGCGACGGCTCATGCGGACGTGCAGGTCACCCGCATTCATCAGCCCTTCCGCCATCGATTCGATCTCGTTCTCGATCAACCCAGGTTCACTTGTATTCGATCCTGTGAAGGATGTCGGAATGATGGACGGCGGGGTTCGAGCGCCTGATCCATCCAGGAGTTTCAGGCCGAGCACAGCCCGTTTGTTGAGCACCAGAAATGTCGTCAGCGTGAATCTGAACGCCGGTTTGTATTCCGGCGTTGAAAGTTCGACTGGTACCGATCCGGCGATCTCCATTCTGCCTGCGGGCATATGAATAAAATCACCGTACTCGATCGGCAGTTCAAAAGTCGGCAGCTCTTCATTCCACTTGCCGGGCGAGAGCCATTCGCCGAATAATGATTTCAGAAATATCCCCGAAAGCTTCCCGTTCATGAGCGCGACGTTTGTCACCTGATACGGGATTTTGAAAAACTGCTCTCCAATCTCCCCTGTTCCAATGCGACCGGACAATTGCAGGTTGACTGTCACCTTTGATTTCGACTGTAGCCCAACCTTGATCACTGCGGCGGCGGTCTGCAGTTGCCCATCGAACGAAGTGATCCGGACCGTACTGCCGTTCGATAGCACTATCTCGAGACCGATGAACTGCTTCAGCGCATCCACAAAGGCCCTTTCGCTCATCATAACAACGACATCGGCCTCGCTCAGTGTATTGCTGAGCCGAAGTTCGTCACGCAATCTGCGCAGTTCGCTCAGTCTTGACGATGTATCCGCCTGCTGCGAGCGAACCGTTCCCACGCCGCCCCCTGTCAATACGAGGACTGCCAGCAGATAGATCAACCCGGATCTTATGGATTTGAAACGACTCATAAATAATCCCGCGAATACCGACCGTCATGCACCATCCCTGATAATAACGCATTCCCCGGCCAGTCGCGAGAGAAGGGGATCAATAGTTTCCAGTGGGAGGATGTTTCCTGTTTCCAGTCATCTGCAACAGTTTCGCAAATAGTCATAATCACAGGCTGTTTGACATGGAAGAAACTGCTGCTGTCCAGACTGCTGGAAACTACTTCTTACCAGTAACTTCTCTTCTCTGGAAACTGGAAACTAGTAGTGTTACATTGCTCCGGAAATAACGAACATCAAGTCGCAACAACATAGCTAACGGGGCCGGCATTTTTGCGCCCCTGTACCGATCAGGAGCTGATTAATGACTGGATTATCCACGCTCGATCTGGCGGTCATCATCGCCTACCTTTTTGGAATCACTGCATTTGGACTATATGTTTCACGGCGCGTCAAGGATACCGAAGGATATTTCATGGGTAATCGCCGTTTCGGCAAGGCGCTGATGATCGCGCAGGCGCTGACTACAGGCACGCGCGCTGACTACGCCATCGGTGTGGCCGGCGCGTCATACGAAATCGGCATGGCCGGGATCTGGTATCAGTGGATGTGGATCTTCTCGACGCCCTTTTTCTGGCTGCTCTCACCGATCTTCAGGCGGATGCGCTATGTCACGACAGCCGATTTCTTCGAAGAAAGGTTCAGCAAATCTCTCGGATTCGCCTATTCACTCTTTGCGATCTACCTCTTCATTCTCTGGCAGGGAACGATCATCAAGGGAGCAGCGACGACTATCACGGCGATCACCGATCTGCCTGAATCATGGATCATCTGGGGAGTGACTGCTCTGTTCGTGCTCTTCGGCGTGGCGGGCGGACTGGTGGCGGCGGTGACGACCGACTTTATTCAAGGGATCTTCATACTGATCCTGTCATTTTTGCTGATCCCGTTCGGGCTCAATGCGGTCGGCGGATTCAGCGAGATGCACGCAAAGCTCGATCCGCAAATGTTCTCGCTCGTGGCCCCGAAAGAACTGACGCTCTTCACGATCACCATGCTGGTCATCAGCGGGTTGATCGGCATCGTAGCGCAGCCGCACCACATGGCTGTTGCGGGCAGCGGCAAGACCGAGATGAACTGCCGCGTCGGCTGGTGTTACGGCAACTTCATCAAGCGACTGTGCACCATCGGCTGGGCGCTGACCGGGCTGTTCGCGGCGGTGCTCTTCGCCCAGGGCTCGCTGGCCAATCGCGAGCTGGCTTTCGGTGCAATGATCAAGATGCTGCTGCCTTCGGGACTGGTCGGACTGATGATCGCGGCGATACTGGCTACGGTCATCGCATCGTGCGCATCGTTTATGATTGCAGGCTCGGCGCTCTTTACCCGCAATTTGTACCAGAAATTCATCAAGCCGGCGGCCGAGGATGCGCACTACCTGAAAGTCGGAAGAATCGTATCAGCCATCATCACCGTCGGGTCGCTGCTGGTCGCCCTCTACATTCCATCGGTCATTGCGGCGACGGTACACTTCGTCGAAATTGTGGCGTTCGTCGGCGTGCCGATGTGGGTCGGGATCATCTGGCCGCGAGCAAATGCTAAAGGAGCCTGGGCCAGCATCATCGTCGGAGCGGCCGTCTTCTTCTCTACCGGCAATCTCCTTGATTGGGATAAAGGTCCGCAACTTCTCGTATCATTAATATGTGCATTTGCAGCCGTCATCCTGGTCAGCCTTGTGACAAAACCTGAACCGGGTCAGCGCCTTCAGCGATTCTATTCACTGCTGCATACGCCTGTCGGCGAAGAAGAGAACCTTGAAAAAGCCGGCATGAAACCGGCATTCGACTGAAGGAGGGAACCATGGCCGAGGAAAATCGAACTCAAATCGAAACGCAGATCGTCTCAGAACTGGTCCCGCCCATTCCGAAATCGAAGCTCGAAGAAGAAGGCCATTCACTGTTGATCGTCGATCTGCTGCGGCTGCCGCAGCGGCTCACTTACCAGCGATATCGCATCGATATCATCGGATTCGTGCTGGCATGGATCTGGGTATTTTTGTTGCTGGCGCTGGGATACTGGGTTGCACGGATCGGGGGTTGATCGATCTGTATTGAATCAAAGCTATGATTATTCGAGGTAAAATCGGAGGCACTGAGGACGTCGTCGACATCATTCTGATTGACGGTTCTGTCGGAGATATCCTGCCAGCGGTTTTGTCGAGAAAGGTCGATCTCGGCAACGAAACAGTTCATGCCGCCGCGGGTTTCATCGACCTTCAGCTCAACGGGTACATCGGTGTCGATTTCAACAACACCGAAACCACTCCATCACAGATACTGGATGCGACAAAAGCGCTTTGGAAAACAGGCGTCACATCATACTGTCCAACTATTATTACCGGTTCCGGGGACCACATAAATGGATGCATCGAGAACATCATGCTCGCCGCAGACCAGCACCCTGAGGTCGATGAAGCGATCGCCGGGTTGCACATCGAGGGACCGTTTATCTCTCCCGAGGACGGCCCTCGCGGAGCGCACCCGCGCGAACATGTGCGGCCTCCCGACTGGGATGAATTCAGGTCGTGGCAGAAAAAGGCTGATGGCCTGATTCGCATCGTCACGCTCTCGCCGGAGTGGCCGGAGGCTATCGATTTCATCGACCGCGCGGTTGATTCAGGCGTCATCGTGGCCATCGGACATACGGCTGCGACGCCGGCTCAGATCGATGCCGCCGTCAAGGCCGGAGCACGGTTGTCGACTCATCTGGGCAATGGATCGCACGCGAAGATCGACCGCCATCCGAATTACATCTGGGAACAGCTTGCCTCAGACGATCTGTGGGCAAGTTTCATCGTCGATGGACATCATCTGCCCCCATCTGTCGTCAAATGCTTTATGAGAGCGAAGACCACCGATCGCAGCATTCTGGTCACCGACGCCATTGCCGCTGCAGGTCTTCCATCCGGCAATTACAAACTCGGAGACGTCGCAGTCGAGGTGACGCCCGAACGCAAAGTCTGCCTGCCCGGCACGCCATACCTGGCCGGCTCCGTGCTTGAAATGCATGACGCGATAGCCAATCTGGTCCGATTCTCAGACGCATCGCTGGGAGATGCGCTGCGGATGGCAAGCTATAACCCGGCTGCCTTGCTCGGACGAACCGACTGGACAGGATCTCTCGAATCCGGCAAACGCTCCGACATCGTCCTCTTCAACTGGGACGAGAAAAATTACTCGATCGATATTCAAGTGACTATCGTTAAAGGCAAGGTCGTCTTCAACAAGTTAAAAGTTGAAAGTTGAAAATGGCTCGGATCGAAATATGAACAAGCAGGATTTAACGGGACGCACGGCGCTTGTCACCGGAGCGAGCAAGGGAATAGGACAATGGACTGCCATCGCACTGGCGGAATGCGGGGCGGCCGTTTCCATCAACTATCATCGCAGTCTTGACGGGGCACAGGAAACCCGGCGCGCTGTCGAATCCGCAGGCGGACGGGCCATCATCGTTCAGGCAGACGTTTCGACCAAAGCCGGCGTTGAGTCTCTGGTCGGGACCACGCAGGATGAACTCGGCCCGATCGACATTCTGGTCAACAATGCGGGCGATCTTATCAAACGCAGCTCGCTGCTCGATTTTACTGAAGAGCTCTGGGATCAGATCATGGATCTCAATCTCAAAAGCGTCCTGCTCTGCTCTCAGGCTGTCATGCCAGGGATGATCGAACGACGGAAGGGAACGATCATAAATCTCGGGTCGATAGCCGGCCACAACGGCGGAGGCCCCGGTGCGGCCGTCTATGCCGCGTCCAAAGCTGCCGTCATGTGCCTGACCAAGGGCATGGCAAAAGAGCTGGCGCCATTCGGAATTCGTGTTAATGGCGTCTCTCCCGGAGTCATCGGCACACCGTTTCACGATCGCTTATCGACGCCGGAGATGATGAATCAGTTCGCCGCCGCAATCCCGCTCGGACGCGTCGGAACGGCTGAAGAATGCGGCCGCATCATTGCTTTTCTGGCCTCTGACGCCGCAAGCTATATCCATGGCGAAATGATTGAAGTCAATGGCGGACAATTGATGGATTGAAGGGTAGTAAAAAGTAGAAAGTAAAAAGTAAAAAGTGCGAAAAATCCTTATAATTATGGCCCTCGATCCCAGCTTATCCTTTCTACTTTTTACTTTCTACTTTCTACTTTTTTCTCTCCCGGAGGCACACAATGACTAAAGCACTCATAAAAAAATATTCTTCACTGCTGCTGGTTGGGGTATGGCTGTTAACTATTTCCTGCACAGGAGCTGGACCGGGATCTGGCGGAGCAACAGTTGCCGATGCCGAGAAGTTCATCCAGGAAGCCGAGAAGCGATATCTCGCCGTGGCGATCAAGGATGGCCGTGCGAGCTGGATTCAGAGCACATATATCACGGACGATTCAGAGATCATCGCAGCGGAGGCACGTGATGAGCTGACCAGGACGATCAAGGAACTGTCCGAAGAGGCCCGTAAATTCGACGGACTGACGCTGCCCGAGGACATCACGCGAAAACTTAAGCTGCTCAAACTTGCGACTCCGCTGCCGGCGCCCGGTGACCCGGCCGAACGAGAAGAGCTGACCAAACTGGTCATCGGCATGGAGAGCGCGTACGGCAAAGGCAAATACTGCCCCGACGGTGAAAAAGGCAAATGCCTGAGCCTGGGCGAGCTTGAGACGATCATGGCTACGAGCCGTGACCCTGAGGAACTGAAGAAAGCCTGGGTCGGTTGGCATCAGGTCTCGCCGGCTTATCGCAAGGACTACGGGCGTTTCGTTGAGCTGGCTAACAAGGGCGCGAGCCAGACGGGATTCAAGGATCTGGGTGCGATGTGGCGCTCAAATTACGATATGGAGCCCGATGCCTTCGCCACCGAAATGGAACGGCTCTGGCAGCAGGTCAAACCGCTCTACGATTCGCTCCATACATACACTCGCAACAAGCTGCGACAGAAATACGGTGATTCCGTCGTTCCCGCGAGCGGCCCGATTCCTGCTCATCTGCTCGGTAATATGTGGAGCCAGCAATGGGGCAATGTCTATGACCTGCTCAAGCCGCCGACGGGCAGCGCCGGATATGATTTGACCGGAATTCTGGTTGCCCGTAAGACCGATCCGCTGCAGATGGTCAGATACGGCGAGACTTTCTTCACTTCGCTCGGATTCGAGCCCCTGCCTCAGACCTTCTGGCAGCGATCAATGTTCGTCAAACCGCAGGATCGTGATGTCGTCTGTCACGCCAGCGCCTGGGATATCGACAGCCAGAAGGATGTTCGGCTGAAGATGTGCATCAAAATCAACGAAGAAGACTTCACGACGATCCATCACGAACTTGGCCATAACTACTACCAGATGGCCTATGCGCCGCAACCACCGCTCTTCCAGGGCAGCGCAAATGACGGCTTTCACGAAGCCATCGGCGACACCATCGCCCTTTCGGTGACTCCTGAATATCTCAAACAGATCGGAATGATCGACCGTATTCCGGATGAAAGCGCCGACCTGGACCTGCTCATGCGACTGGCTCTTGATAAGGTTTCATTCCTGCCTTTCGGTTATCTGGTCGATCAATGGCGGTGGAAGGTCTTTTCGGGCGAGGTAGCTCCGGGCGATTACAATAAAGCATGGTGGGAACTGCGCGAGAAATATCAGGGAGTGACGGCTCCCGTCGAGCGCAGCGAAAATGATTTCGACGCCGGCGCGAAATATCACGTCGCCGCGAATGTTCCATACAGCCGCTATTTCATTGCACACATTCTGCAATTTCAGCTTCACCGGGCGCTCTGCCGCGAAGCTGGCTACAAGGGTCCGCTCAATCGCTGCTCGATCTACGGCAACAAACGGGCGGGAGAGAAACTCAGGCAGATGCTGGCGATGGGCCTGAGCCGCCCCTGGCCCGAAGCGCTCAAGGCCATGACGGGAGAAGACAAAATGGACGCAACCGCTATCCTCGATTACTTCGCCCCGCTTAAGAAATGGCTGGATGAGCAGAATAAAAAAATGAGTTGAAAGGATATTCGCCATACCAGCGCAATGTTTGGCCTCCGAGGGGGCGGCAGTTCTCGGACGCCTGCCTTCGCTCGGCCCCGGGCCCGCCTGCGTTGCAGGCCAGAGAATGCTTGAGAAACCCAAAAATTTGTCAAATCGATTTTAAAGAACTCTTCTGCGTAACATCAGTATGTAAAACACATATCCTTTCTACTTTCTACTCATTCTTCATCCAAGAATTTTATCCAGTTTCATCGCCAGCAACATATTGCCTTCAAGCTTGATCGCGCCGGTCATGAAGGCGACTGTCGGGTTTGTCTCCCTGCGATGAAGCTTGTTCATGGTTGCGATCGACATGCGCAGTGTGACATCCGCCGGATGATCCTCGTTGGTGACAGCGTGGGGAGTCGATTTTCCGTCAATATAGATGAATCCGCCTTCGTGGTAAGCGAATTTGAAGGTGGCATCGAGTCCTGATGCCGCGGCCACCCGCTCGCGAATCCCTGTTGTGAAATCCTCGACTGTCAGTTCTCTCTTCTCGTCGGCCATGAATATCCTTTCGAAAGATTGTCAGATTTTGATGATCAACTTGCCCTGATTGGCGCCGTCGAACAGTTTATTGAGCGCATTCGGCGCTTCCTTCAGTCCCTCGACGACATCGACGCGGTATTTCAGTTTTCCTTCCATAAACCATTTGCCGAGATCGACGATCGCCTCCTGTGCGCGTGGCATGTAATCGGTGACGATGAATCCCTGCATTTTGGCGCGTCGAACGAGGATGTTGATCAGATTGTATGGACCCGGAACCGGTTCGGTCGCATTGTAGATCGAGATCATGCCGCAGACGCTGATGCGGGCGCCCTGATTGATCAGCGCCAGAACCGCATCCAGCGTCTCACCGCCGACATTTTCGAAATAGATGTCGATGCCGTTCGGGCAGGTGCGTTTGAGGCCATCACGGACCTTTTCGGACTTGTAGTTGATGACTTCGTCGAAACCCAGTTCATCCTTGATCCATTTGCATTTCTCGTCGCTGCCTGCGATACCGACGACGCGGCAGCCCTTGATCTTGCCGATTTGACCGACCAGAGATCCGACAGCGCCGGCCGCGGCGGAAACAACCAGCGTCTCGCCCGGTTTCGGGTCGGTGATATCAAGCAGTCCGAAATATGCCGTCAGGCCGATGTGACCGAAGAGGCCAAGATACGCCGTCAGCGGAAGCCCCGGATTGACGGGCAGTTTGTTGATCGCGTTTCCATTCATGACCGCGTATTCCTGCCAGCCGAGCATCCCCTGCACGTTATCGCCGGGTTGAAATCCGGGATGACGGGAATCTTCGACTACTCCAACGCCGCCGCCTTCCATGACGCCGCCGAGCGGTATCTCTTCACGGTACGAACCGCCTTCGTTAGTCCAGCCCCGGTTGGCCGGATCAAGCGAAAGATAGAGCGTGCGCACCAAAACCTGATTTTCTTTCAGATCCGGCACCGATTCCTCGACCCACTTGAAATTCGACTCGGTCAGTCTGCCAACCGGCCGCGCAATAAGACGCCATTGATGATTTATTCTATTTGTCATTTGTGAAGTTCTCCTACCTTTCTACTTTCTACTTTTTACTTTTATATATCGCGTTTTACCGGTGCGATGACGTTTGCGATCAATGTTCCGGCTACAAGCGCAACAGCGGTGATAATCATCTTAAACGATGTATCGACTCCCGAGACGATCTGTTTGTCGAGCAGGGCGGCCAGGCCTCTGAAGCCGACGCTACCGGGAACCAGCAGCAGAATACCCGGAACCTGAGTGATGATCGCCGGACGGTCGAGCCATCGAGCATACAAACTGCTGGCGATGCCCACCGTCAGGGCGCCGAGAAAAACTCCAAGTTCAGGGCCGAGCCAGAGCGCTCCGATGCGGGCCCCGCCGAATGCCAGAGCTCCCGAAATCACGATCCAGATCGCATCGCGTGATTTGGCACGGAGCAGAACGGTCAGTGCAAGCGGCATGCAGATCAATGCAATGATTTCGGACCAGAGGGGCAGGGGCGTCGCACGAGCAATCCGTGGAGTGCCGAAGATCGACGTCATGACCGAACTGCCGACCGCCACGCCAAAACCTATCCCCAGAAAAACGACAAACGACTTGTTCAACCGCGCTGTCCCCGAAGACAGATGCTGGGTTGAGAGTTCGATCATGGCGATCGTCAGCGTCAGTCCCGGCATGAGCACGATCAGGCCGGCGAGCATCGCATTCGAAACGGCATATGGACCGACGATAAAGCTGAGCCCTGCCGTCAACGCCGAGGCTGCGAAGGCCGCCAGCGGTTCGAATACCCTGCCCAGAGCCTGCGATCGCTCGGTCAGAATCGACATTATCGCAATGGCGCATCCGATGAATGCTGAAACTGCGATCTCTTTCAAGCCGCCGCCAAGAAACCTCGACGCAGCGGCTGAGGCAAGACCAAAGGCGATAGCCCTCAAAAATCGACCATATCGCAGCGGCTCTGCCAGGATCTTTTCAATCTGGCACGAACCTTCTTCCGGGTCGAGAGAACCACGAAGTACCTCGCCGGCAACCTTATCCAGTTCAGCCAGCTTGCTCAGATTCACCTCGCCCGGCTCGACACGCAACAGAAAGGTATGTTGATCATCCTGCGGACCGAAGGCCGCAAAGATCGAGGTCGGCGTCGAGAAGAACTGACCTTCGATTCCGAGCCGCTGCGATACTTTTCCGAGCGCTTCTTCAAGGCTATGCGCCGGGTAGCCATAGGCATGCAGCGCACGTCCAAGGCGTAAAATGAAGCCCGTCGAGCTTCGCTTGCCGTGGTCAACACCTGTCAGTTCCGGCTCGCTCGATTGAATGGATGGGATCATCGGCGAATCGCCTCCGGCGTATCCAATGCAAGGTCAAGCAGCGAAGCCTGCACCGGCTCGAGCCCCAGTGCCTCGCGAACGGGCCGATAACTGCGCCGGTGTATGGGCGTGACTCCAAATTCACGCAATGCTCGAAAATGTGCCGCGGTTGCATATCCCTTGTGACTGGCGAACCCATATTCGGGGAATTTACAGTCAAATTCGATCATCATCGCATCGCGCGTCGTCTTGGCCAGAATCGATGCGGCCGCGATGCTGGCCGACTGGCTGTCACCCCGGATAATGCCCTTTTGCGGGATGGGACAACCGGGGATCGTACGCGCGTCTACCAGCAGATATTCCGGCTCCATCGACAGACCATCGACCGCACGTTTCATCGCCAGCAGTCCGGCATGATAGACATTCAGTTCATCAATCTCCTCAACTTCGGCGATTCCAATCGACCACGCAAAAGCATCCTCTTTGATCCGGATCGCGAGCGCCTCCCGGCGCTTTTCATCCAGCTTCTTGGAATCATCCAGATCCCGCTGAGTGTATGCGTGCGGCAGGATGACGGCTCCTGCCACCAGGGGGCCTGCCATCGGTCCCACTCCTGCCTCATCGACGCCAGCGATCGTTCTGATCCCACCACTCCAGAGCTCGGACTCGAATTTCAAAAGCCGGCGCAGGCGCAGTCTTTCAGCGGTTTCAGACTTTATATGCGAGCGGATGCTGGAGGCCAGAGCCCTCGCCGCAAGACGAGGGTCTGCTTCAAGCGCCTCAAGAAGACCTTCCGGCAGAGTCGAATTTTCACCCAGATACCGCTGCCGCAGCCTGGAAACCGGCGACCGCAATATCTCTTCAATGTTTTGCATCGTCAATCTGTTGAGTTTTACTTTGTCGGCTTAACCTGCGCGGTCGTTATTCTAATTCGAAAACAATAAGAATAGGACAGTTATTACGAAGTTTTTGTGGAATAAATAGCTTTTGAACAATCATAAAACATGATTGAAAGGGGTTTGTGAGAGAATTGCATTGTCTGAAAGATATAAAATATAAGACTTACACAGAATCCTGGGAGCGCAGGCTTCCAGCCTGCCTTTTGTAGCTAATAGCGGAAATCATGCAGGCTGGAAGCCTGCGCCATTAGTTTCTACACAAGTTTGATCTTTGAAAAACCTTTGATAAACATGTCTGTATGTCATTAAAGTTCCTGACATTGAGACGCGGTTGCAAGAAAGGTATCGTAAATTAGTGCAACAACATCTGAGTATAGCCAAGGGTGTTGCCGCCGGATTCGACTTTTTCTGCAACATCCAGACCAATGGCGGCGGCACAAGCAGCCTGGCGATTCTACAAGAATGAAAGAGTCAGTCTGGTCGAACTGGCCAAGCCAATCCTGGAGCAGGCTAAAGTTGCCGCCACAGCATGTCGTGAATGGGCGCTGGTGATCCATGACTGGTCGCCGCTGCACTACACGAATCGAGAAAGCAAGAAAGATCGAATAGTTCTCTACAACAAGAACGATTTCGGCTATCTCTTGCAAGCCGCCCTGCTGATCTCAGATCGTGACGGAGCGCCGTTGTGTCCGGTGTATCTGGGAGTCGAGGCGGCCGACGGCGTCCACAGCACGCGGCGTGAAGGTCTCTTGCCGCGTCGCCCGGAGATAGATGAGATCAACCGGACGATGGGCTATATCGAGCAGCAGGAACCGGGCCATAAGATCGTCCATATCATCGACCGTCAAGGCGACAGCTTACTGCACTTGCGCCGATTTGAACGCTGCGGAAGAACTTACCTGATTCGCGGCAACGATGTGCGAAGAGTCGAGCACGAAGGGCAAAGCCGGCTCTTGAGCGAGGTCGAAGCGATGATGGAAGATCAGTTCCGCTTCAGCCGTGAGATCCAGTACAAAGGACGCAAGGCTTTTCAATACGTATCCGAGACGACAAGTTACGCTCTCCGGTCCGGCACGAAAACAACGCCGACGCGGAGGCAAGCTCAAATATCAAACGATCCAAGGGCGTCCAATTATTCTCCGGCTCGTACTGGCTCAAGTCCGTGATCAGAATGGAGCCGTGCTCGCGACCCTGGCGACTGTGGACCAATCTTCCTGCTTCGGTAACCACAGAGACGGTATCTCTCTGGTACTACTGGCGCTGGAGAGTTGAATCCTATTTCAAGTTACTGAAACGTGCAGGTCAAGTCCGAGCAATGGCAGCAAGAGAATGCGGATGCCATTGCCAAACGGTTGATGATTGCCGCACAGGCCTGCGTTATCGTCTGGGCACTCGATCAGTCGACTGATACGCAGGTCGCGCCTTTGCGGCAAATGCTGGTCCGTTTGAGCGGACGATTGATGAAACACGGCGTCGATTGGACAGCACCAGCCTTGCTCGCGGGAATGTGGAACCTGATGGCAATCATCAGCGCTCTCGAACAATATTCCCTCGACGAGCTTGAACAGATGTCACAGCTTCTCTTTCAGATGCTAGATCTGGAAGATGAGTTCAAAGGTTTCAAAGAACATGTGTAGAAACTAATGGCCTGCGCTCCCAGGATAAGGCGCTGAGGGGTGAAAAATGCTGATAAAAAAGCCTGAAGACATCAAAGGCAGCGAGATAACAGACGAGAATCTCTATCACAACCGGCGTAAGTTCATCCGCGGAGCGGTGCTCGCCGGCAGTGCGCTCGCCACGGGCTTTATTTATCGAAAACTCGCAGTTCCGAGCCGGGAAAAAGCGCCCGCCGATGCGGTCGCCCGCGCCGGATCTTATCTTACGGCTGAGGGCGAACCCTCCAACGATTTCGAGGACATCGCCAATTACAACAATTTTTACGAATTCTCGACCAGCAAATCCGGGGTTGCTCCGCGAGCGAAGGGTTTCGTGACGCGACCGTGGGCGATCGAAGTCGACGGTCTGGTTCACAAGCCGAAAACCTTCGATCTCGACGATCTGCTCAAAATTGCCCCGCTGGAGGATCGTGTCTACCGTTTACGCTGCGTCGAGGCGTGGTCGATGGTTATCCCGTGGCTCGGCTTTCCGCTGGCGAAATTACTCGAACAGGTGCAACCGATGGGCGAGGCGACCTTCGTCAAATTCTTCACCCTCTTTGACCCGGCCAGAATGCCGAATCAGATCGAAGATGTGCTGCCCTGGCCATACGTTGAAGGATTGCGACTGGACGAGGCGATGCATCCGCTGACAATTTTGGCCTCCGGGCTGTACGGTAAAACGCTGCCACCGCAGAACGGAGCCCCGCTGCGGCTGGTCGTTCCCTGGAAATACGGTTTCAAGAGCATCAAGTCGATCGTCAAGATCACACTTACTAACCGGCAACCGAACACGACCTGGGGCGATTATGCACCCAATGAATACGGGTTCTATTCCAACGTCAACCCGAACGTTTCACATCCGCGATGGAGCCAGGCGACCGAACGAAGAATTGGTGAATTCGGTCAGCGCGATACAATTCTTTTCAATGGATATGGCGATCAGGTTGCTCATCTCTACAAGGGAATGGATCTTGGGAAATACTATTAGTGGAGAAGTTTCCAGTGAGAATGAGTTTCCAGTTCCCAGTAGTGTTCCGGACGGTGCAACTTATCTGTCTGCTTGCAAGATTGTGATTGTGATGACAGCGAAGCCTGGAGAAGAAACTGGAAACTTCCCTCACTGGAAACTTCTCCCACTGGAAACTGGAAACTCCTTCATGCCTGACATAAAATTCGCCAAACTAGTTATCCTGATTAACGGAGCGGTGCCGCTTGCGCTGATGGCCTGGGATGGTTACAACCACCGCCTGGGGACAAATCCTCTTGAGTTCATCACTCACACAACGGGAATCATGACATTGCTGTTTCTGCTGCTGACGCTGGCTGTCACGCCGGCGCGCAAGCTGCTGGGTCAGCCCTGGATGATCAGGTTACGGCGCATGCTTGGGCTGTACGCGTTTTTTTACGGAACTCTTCACCTGCTCTGCTACGTCTGGTTCGACAAGTGGTTTTCTCCAGGTGCGATTGTGCAGGACACATTGAAGCGGCCATTTATTTTCCTGGGGATGTTCGGGTTTCTGGTAATGGTTCCGCTGGCAGTGACATCGACCAGTCAGATGGTCAAAAAGATCGGCGGCAGGAACTGGAACAGACTGCACAGGCTGGTCTATCTGGCGGCAATCGCAGGCGTGCTCCATTTTTACCTGCTGGTCAAGGCTGACACACGAATCCCTATCGCGTTCGGATGGACGCTGCTCATGCTGCTCGGTTATCGTCTGGTGAACAGATTTTTTCCGGGTATTACTGACTGATGTTACGCAGAAGAGTCCTTTAAAATCGATTTGACAAATTTTGGGGTTTCTCAAGCATATTCTTCTGTGAGCCTGCAACGCAGGCGAAAGAATAGAGCCCGGGGTGGAGCGAGGCCGTCAGGCCGAGCGAAGCCCGGGTCCCGTTCCACCAAAATTGGTAAGCCCACGTAGTGGGCGATAGCCTGTGCGGAAGAGTCAGGCGTCATCGAGAAATCTGCCGCCCATTTCATGGGCTTGATGAAAAGATGATCCCAGTACCCGGGGTTTCGCTCGGCCTGGCGGCCTCGCTCCGCCCCGGGCTCTATTCTGCCCACCCGCTTCGCGGGTTCAGGACAACTCAAGCAATTTCCGATCATTGTCTCTGCGTAACATCAGTTACTGAAAAACAATCCGGCGAGCGCCGGCAGATCAAAGACCTGAGGCTGACGCCCGCTGGAATAGCCCTGGTCCTCAGCCAGTTTGAACCAGCCATAAAGCGCGGTAATAACGCATCAAACGGATCGGATCTGACGTTTCAGGGATTTCGGCCAGCGTGTAGCGATTGTACCCGGCCGCTTTCATCATTCCGAAGACTTCTCGCCACGGATATTCAGGTTTCCACAACTCGTTTATATGGGCATTGAGCAGCCACGGCTTGAGCAATGCGAAACCTTCTCTGGCCGATCCGTTTGTCAGATCTTCCTGGTTCGAGTTCCAGCAGATTCCGACGTTCGGGTGATCGGCAGCCTTCATCATTCCGGCCATGCGACTGGGCTTGCTCGAATCGCGACCGTGGACTTCGACCCATATTTCGACGCCTGTGCCTTTTGCCGCCTCGCCGCATTCGCGGAGCGCAGCGCCGATCTGTGCGATCGTCTTATCTTCCGGGACCTCTTTCGGAATTCCGTTTGGTCTGACCTTGACGCCGAGCGCCCCTATATCGTGGGCCAGTTCGATGAATCGTTTGCATTCATCGATGTTTTTGCGGACGACGGCCTGATCGGGCGCGTGAAATTCGCAGGTCGAACCGAGGCTCAGGAGCCTGACCTTAGTCCCCGCAAAGGCGTTTTTGACTTCAGCTCTCTGCGCCTTGCTGAGGCTCGGCTCGACGCCGTGCTTGTGCGTGGTGCGCAGCTCGACCGCTTCAAAACCCGTCATCTCGCAATTTTTGATGATCGTCGGGATATCCCAGTCCCTGGCCAGATTGTAGGTCACAAGGCCGAGTTTGAATCCGCCGCCGCCGAGAGCCGGATTCCCGCCCTTCTGAACAGATGCGGCTTTTACTTCGTCGTTTCCTGTCGCTGCCAATGCGCCCGCCGCAATCAGTCCCGTTTTCAAAAAATCTCTTCTGGTATTTTTAATCATGATGGTCCATTCGTTTTTCATGAGAAGGTGACGCGACCTTTTGGAGTAGCCAGGGTCGCAGTGAGTTTCAACTCGCTTCCGCTTTCGACTCGGGCATTGATGCCAAGATTTTCAAGCATTGCTTTAACCCGCTCAGGCTGAGGGTGTTCGAAGCGCAGATCTTCGAGCCGACACCCGGCTGGAGAATCCTCTGACGGATGCATGCTGCCGGTGCCCCATTGGATGAAAAATGGAATCACCCCGCCCAGATCATTTCCGATGCCCAGCGTCTTCCATTGCAGCAGCCTGCCGTCAGGACGGGCTCTCGAACCGTCACGCGGACCTTCGATCTGATAGCCGGCAGCTTTGGCAAGACGTACCTTCTCTTCGATCGTATCGGTCCCTGATGCCCAGGTGATCAGCTTCGGCGTCGAAAGCGCTTTCAAATCTCCGAACCGTCCGACGATGCCGGGCTGTAACGGGTCCGGCGCAATTATCTCAAGATACTGCCTCTTTCCCAGTGAGAGCAAAGCATTACGAGTTCCCGCTCCGGGATGCACTCCGCCGAAAACCGCCTTGATGCCAAGAGTCCGCTCCGACCAGGCGATCCCCGCATCAAGGTCTGAAAACCCAAAAACAAGATGATCGACTACGCCGGTTGCCGGCTCAAGATTATCAACCTCTGAAGGTGCGTTTGTTCCCGGGCTCCGATCACCCGATGAATCGCACCCGGTCATCCAGGCAATCATTGGAAATCCAAGTGCAGCCAGAAACGTGCGACGCGCCAACGATTGCTTAATTCGGTTGTTAAATGTCATATGTTTTTCCACATCAGGTAAAGGAGCAGGACACGGAACCACGAGCGTCAGCGAGCGGCACACGGAACCACGAGCGTCAGCGAGTGAGTGGCAATTGGAGACTGAACACTCAACTGAGAAATACTGTCAATCTCGAACAATGGTATTTAGAGGCAGCATTCTACCCATAAACCATGGGATTTGACTATACATCCCTGCCGCCCAAAATGCCTGTTTACCGTTGTCAGCCGGGGGACTCAATGGGAAAATAGGAGCATTACAGTGGAGAAACCAACCACGGATATGCAGGCGAATTTGATGGTATAACAAACTGTGCGAAACGAGGTAGCTGAGATGAAAAGCAGACAAGGCGCGTTTGTGTGCGCGGCCTTATTCTTTCTTACCAGTATCCCGCTTATGATGACGGAATCAGGATATGGCCAGACGCCGAGAAATTTCGCTCAGGCGAGACGCGAATTGAAGACGTGGTACGAACAGGCCATGCGAAAACACGGCATCGTCGGCAGCAGCCTCATGCTGATCCAGGATAACCAGGTAATCGCTCAGGAATTCTTCGGACAGGCCAATCAGGAAAAGCTGCAACCTGTCACAGAAAGCACCATCTACCACTGGGCATCGATCACAAAAACCTTCACCGGCATTGCGATCATGCAGTTGCGTGACAGAGGGCTGCTGCAGCTTGAAGATCCGATTGTAAAATACCTTCCGGAGCTGCGTGCCGTGCATAATTCGCACGGAAGCATAAACGACATCACGATCAAACATCTGTTGACACACAGCGCCGGATTCCGCAGCGCTACGTGGCCGTGGGGCGGGGACAAAGACTGGCACCCGCACGAACCTGCGAAATGGTCGCAGATCGTCGCCATGCTCCCTTACACCGAAATCGAGTTTAAACCGGGCAGCAAATTCAGCTACTCCAATCCCGGCATCATCTTCCTCGGCCGCGTGATCGAGGAACTTACCGGCGATGATTACGAAGTCTACATCGACAAGAACATCTTCAAACCTCTCGATATGCATCAGAGCTATTTCGACACTACGCCGAATCACCTGCTCAAAAACCGTTCGCACAGCTATTACCTGAAAGAAGGGAAGCTGACTCCGGCCCGTTTCGATGTCGACACCGGAGTCACCGTTTCAAACGGCGGACTGAACGCGCCGCTGCCGGATATGGTCAAATATCTGAATTTTCTGATTGGAGATCCGCGAAGACTGAACCAGTACGACCAGATACTGAAACGCGAATCACTGCTCGAAATGTTTCGATCTCAGATCGACATTCAGGCCGGCGCGCTGCCTCAGCAGGAAGGACAAAACAGGAAGGATGCGATCGGGCTGACATTCTTCCTCGAAGAGAACTTCGGCATGCGATTCATCGGTCACAGCGGCAGCCAGAACGGGTTCATTACACATTTCTACATCCGTCCGGAATCGCGGACAGCATATATCGTCGCTTTCAATACTCATGCCACCCCGACTGAGAAGGATTCAGGTCATGATACGCGACTGCTGGATCGCGAATTGAAAGAGTACCTTTTTCAGAAGATATTTACGCTCTTTGCAGCAAAATGAGCAGGTTTAAGCAGTGATAAATTAAAGGGCATGGAGATTGACAGTTGCCCGGAAAAAGATACCATGCAGTTTTACTCGGTCATTTTTAACTTCTTGAAGGCAACTTGTTTTTCAGGATTGAAACCCGATATATAAACCTGGAATTTTATGACATCATTTTTATCTTCATTGTTCTTTTTGTTTCAGGCTCCGGATCCTGAGCAGGCGAAGATCGCCATCGATCCGATACTTCGACATGGTCGAGACAACATCAGCTTTCTATACACGCTCGATCTATTCGACTGGACGATCATCATTCTCTATTTCTCGATTCTGACGCTGCTGGCGATACTCGGAGTATATCGCCTTCGGATGGTCTACCAGTTCTGGCGCTATCGAAACATCAAGCCCCAACCGATGCGGGCATTCGCGGCGGACGAGATGCCGCCGATCACCGTCCAGCTTCCTCTCTTCAACGAACTATATGTGGTCGAACGGCTGCTCGGATCCGTCACTCAGCTGGATTACCCTCGCCATCTGCTTGAAATCCAGGTGCTCGACGATTCCACCGATGAGACAGTCGGCATTGCATCGGCCGCGGTCGAAAAATACAGGTCCGAAGGTTTCGACATCCAGTACATACACCGCACGGATCGAACCGGATTCAAGGCTGGAGCGCTGGAAAACGGCCTGAAGCTCGCGAAGGGAAAGCTGGTCGCAGTCTTCGACGCCGATTTCATGCCGAAGCCTGACTGCCTGCGCAAGATGGTCGATTATTTTTCCGACGAGCGGATAGGTATGGTTCAGATGCGGTGGGGCCACATCAACGCGAATTATTCGCTGCTCACCCGCATTCAGGAGATTCTGCTGGATGGCCATTTCGTTGTCGAGCAGATGTCGCGCAACCGGACGGGCGCCTTCTTCAATTTCAACGGAACTGCCGGCATGTGGCGCCGCGAAGCGATCGAATGGAGCGGCGGCTGGCAACACGATACGCTGACTGAGGATACCGATCTCAGTTTCCGCGCCCAGCTCATGGGTTGGAAATTCGTCTACCTGCTCGATGAAGATGTTCCGGCTGAGCTGCCCGTTGATATGAACGCATTCAAGGTTCAGCAGCGCCGCTGGGCCAAGGGACTGGTTCAGGTTGGTCTCAAGCTCATGCCGAGAATCTGGAAGCACCCCAAACTGAGCCTCCAGCAGAAGACCGAACTCTTCTTCAGGCTGTTCGGGAATTGCGCGGCCATGCTCATGATCGTGCTCAGCCTGCTGCACATTCCGGTGCTGATCGTACGGTTCAATCAGGGCTTCTTCCATATGCTGCTGCTTGATGTCCCGCTCATGCTCTTTGCGACCGCCTCCGTCGTCAGCTTTTACGGGACCTCGATCTACTATCGCTATCCGAATGAAAAGTGGCGCTTCTGGCTGATCCCGCTGGCCATGGCGATTGGCATCGGCATGGTCTTCTCGAACACGAAGGCCGTGCTTGAAGCGCTCTTTGGCATCAAGTCAGGGTTCGTCAGAACGCCCAAATACAAGGTTGAAAACGCAAAGGACAGCTGGTTGCAGGTGGCAACGAAGTACCGCCGCAAGAAAGGCTGGCTGCCCGTGCTGGAATTGCTCTTCGCACTCTATTTCGTCGGCGCCGTTGCTTACGCGATTCGAAGCAATATCTACGCCACCGTCCCATTCCTGCTGATCTTCCTGGTCGGTTACGGGTTTGTCGCAATCATGTCGATCTTTCAGGGAAGCTTCCAGAAATGGTTCAACTTCTTCAGACGATAATTGCCTGTCAGGCGGAAATTTAAGTTTAATTAAAGAGGCGCTGAGTAGCCGAACTCAGCGCCTCTTCTCATTCCCATGGCATCGAACCGGTGCTCGGCGGTCCAATGAGGGAGCCTGGTTTGCAACTATCCATCCTGGTTTTGCGTATACAAAAATGGCGCGAATTTAACTGTGAACAGGAATGATGTTTTTTCTGTCCAATCCGACTGCGTGCTATACTTGCGAGGCCGGTTCCGAGGATTCGGACCCGAAATTCAGGCCCGAAAATCAAATTAGAATGAAGAGCGGGATAGTCGAAGGAGAATCGATGTTCTGTCCGAATTGCGGATCCAAACAGAACGAAAATAGACGGTTTTGCACGAAATGTGGAACAAATCTCCAATTTGTTTCGCATGCGCTGACCGGCGGTTTTCAGAGCGTGCCGGTGATGCCGCCACCGATGCATGTCCAGGCTGAGATTGAACGCCAGAATAAGATGGCGAAAGGTGTGCGATTCGCAATTATTGGTGGAGGCATCGTCGCGCTTAAATTTTTCAGCTTCATCTTCGCCGGGCCTTTTCGCGGGGGATCACCTTTTGGTTTCTGGTCCCTGGTCGGATTTGTTCTGCTGGCTATCGGAATCTCGAAGATCATCAGTTCGCGTTCCCATGAAGCACAAGTGATTGCTCCATCTTCTTTCACTTCATCCACGGCTTCCCAACAATTGAACGAGGCCAGTTCTCAACCGATCATGCCGAAACCCTATTTTTCAGAACTGGTGGCGGACACAGGCGATCTTCACGATAAACGACAACCGATGGCCAGCATCACCGAGGATAGCACTCAAACGCTCCCACCCAACCGATAAAATAAACTGGCTCAAGGAGGAAACGACATGTTTTGTCCGCAGTGCGGTAAGGAAACTCGCGAGCCCATCAAATTCTGCAAGCAGTGTGGCGCTAACTTGAACGAAGTCAAAAGGGCGCTGCATCCCGGAACCTGGGACAACCCGCAGTTTCAGAGTCCTGTTGATTGGAACAAAGTTGCATACCGGCAGTTGAAGGAAGAGCTCAGGCGCCAGAACAAAAAGACTCCCGAGGAGAAGCGGATCGATGAGATCAAGGCCGGAGTGATAGTAACGAGCATCGGAGTTGCTGCCTCGTTATTCCTCTTTTTCCTGCTCACCGCCGTTGCCTCAACTGAACCGGCTGATGCAGCGATCCTTTATGCCGTCCGCTGGGTGGGACTGATTCCGCTGTTGATCGGACTCGGAATACTCTTCAACGGCATCGTGCTCGGCAAACGACAGGTCGAATTGATAAGGGAGAAAGAGGCCCGCTTCGAACGACAGATATTATTTCCGGAGACTGATGTCACCCCTATACAGCGGCTGGCTCAACCGGCAGAGCCCGTTAATTTGGATTTCAGTGTGACAGAGACGACAACGACTAAACTTCGTGAGCCGATCCATGTACAATCCGAGAGTTCATCCGATTCGAATTAAGATCCCATCAGCATAGATTTATCGATTGAATCAGGAGGCGCATTTAATGTATTGCACCCGATGCGGTACTCAGAACCCGGATGACGGGATGTATTGTACGAACTGCTCGGCTCAACTTGTCAGACCCGGAGAGAGTGCCCGCCAGCTGGAACGACCACCCGCGGGCACTGGATCAGGACAGTATCCCTATTCCTCGGGGGTAAGCCAGCAAACACCTAAAAACGCGGAACCTTACCCGGGCTTTCAAAGCACATATTCCGGTCATCAGGGTTACAGTCCCTATCCCAGCAGCTACGCCAGTCAGGCGCCACTGCAACAGGGCAGCCCCAGCGGACGGGCCATCGCATCCATGATTCTGAGCATCGTCTCGGTCTTCACTTGCGGGCCGCTTCTGAGCATACCCGGCCTGGTTCTCGGCAAAATGGAGCTCAATGCAATACGACAGGGACAGTCTCCTTACGCCGGCGAAACATTCGCCAAGATCGGATTTTATCTGGGGATAGCCGCCACTGTCCTTTCCTGCCTGGTGGGCATAGTCTGGGTCATACTGGCTTCGATCGGCTCGTTTGCGAATTGAGACAATGACTGGTTTCACGGCAGAACACAGGACAGGACAATTCCTGGGATTGCGGCCCGCAAAGGCCGGATTCACTGCGATCGACAGATTTGTCTATCTGTTAATCGCTCTGGGCACTACATTCGCGATGCTGCTTGGTCGATATCTGACGCCTTCCGCTACGGGTGTAGGGACACACGAGCAACTCGGTTTGCCGGCCTGCCCGACGCTGCATCTGACCGGATATCCCTGCCCAAGTTGCGGTCTGACGACCAGCTTCGCGCATGCCGCAAGGATGGAATTCACCGAGGCATTGCAAGTTCAACCTTTCGGACTCATCATTTTTTGTCTTGCGATTGTCCTGATCCCTGGCTCTGTTTACTTCCTTATGCGCCGGAAACCCGTCATTGACCTGATCGTCTCACGCAGATCAAATCTGATCATGTATATCCTGTTGGCACTCTATCTTGGCGGATGGGCTTACAAGATCTTTGTAATGTCTTTTTAGCTATTTCATAGGAAAGACAGGAGACTATTTGACTATAAAATTGAGAATATTGGCCTGCTTACCGTCTACCAGCAGCACAATATCGACCCCGCCGCGCCCCGCCAAAGTCCGTGACAGGCGGACGTTAGCCTGATCCAGTCCCGCGATCTCACCTTGCGCGCCGGCGTAAGTCACCTCTGAATCCATCCCGCCGATTGTGCACATCACCGCACCAAGCGAGCTGCGGAATCGCCAGCCTGTGCCGAAGAGGATCAGAAAAACCTGATCAGTCTCGGGCCCCAGGTCTACCGGCAAGGCAATGAAACGCTGGCTGTCCTGATCGTATTTGGCAATTGGTTCGAATTTCTGCGTTCCATCTGAGTGGACGCGCTGGATGACTGCCGCCGCAACCCCTTGTCCGTTAGCGTTCGCGCTGTAGAGGCCGGGCGCAACGCCTGCCTGTTCAATGATGCCACTCGCGATCGAGACTGGTGTATCTTCGACTGTAAGCAGTCTGACCTGAGTTGCACCATTCACCAGGCCGCCTGGTAGAATGTAGTTGATCTGCGTCGGTGACACGTAGATCAGTTCTGCAGGTTTCTCGGCGCCTGAAATGTCGCGGACCAGCACCTGCCTGCCGGCCAATGTAATTGCCAATCCAGCTGACGCTCTTTTTGCAGAGTTATCAGCCAGATTGACGCCGAACATGGCAACGATCATTTCGCCGGCGATTTCCTGGCCATAACTTGCGCTGGAAACATTGGCCATACTGGGAAAGTCGAGGGCGGTAACGGTCTCCGCGGATGTTAACGGCCCGCAAAAGACGATCCCGGTGCTTTTTGAAAAGGTCACGCCTGGATAGTCGATATTGTAAGTAATATGTGAAAAGAGGAAGCAGCTGCTGCCACCCAGACCCGGATGTTGAATCGACGCCTCTCCGTTCAGGTCTGTTCTCCTGATCCCGCTTCCCGAAGGCGCCGGCGGTGTTCCGGTGAAGGAATAAGTGATGGTGACACCGGCAATAGGAATACCCGATTGATCAACAATTCGAAGATTGAGCGTATCTGCTCGAGCTTTAGCAGTAAAACCAATCAGGGCAATTATGCAAAAGGCGATAAATCTCTTCATTACGATTACCCATGGATTGGTTATCTGTCGAAATGTTTGTCTATTCCAGCATCGAATATCCAGTCAAGATCTAATCTGATCACTGATGTTACGCAGAGACAATGATCGGAAATTGCTTGACTTGTCCTGAACCCGCGAAGCGGGTGGGAAGAATAGAGCCCGGGGTGGAGCGAGGCCGTCAGGCCGAGCGAAACCCCGGGTATTGGTATCATCATTTCATCAAGCCCATGAAATGGGCGGCAGATTTCTCGATGACGCCTGACTCTTCCGCACAGGCTATCGCCCACTTCGTGGGCTTGCCAATTTTGGTGGAACGGGACCCGGGGCTTCGCTCGGCCTGACGGCCTCGCTCCACCCCGGGCTCTATTCTTTCGCCTGCGTAGCAGGCTCACAGAAGAATATGCTTGAGAAACCCCAAGATTTGTCAAATCGATTTTAAAGGCCTCTTCTGCGTAACATCAGCTGATCAGTTAGTACTATACCTGAAAAATGCCGCACGCTTTCAATTGTTTTCAAGGATTGAAATTGGTTATAGTCCGGATGCTCAATCGCGTGTGACTGAACAATCACCAACCAGGAGAATTTACAATGAAGCCGGCCCCTGTCCTGCTGTGCCTGCTGTATCTGATAACCGCAAGCGTGAATACTATGCCAAGCCAAACGAATGAACTTCTGAAATCGAAAGCCGAACGCACAAACTACGAAGAGACCAGCCGCTACGAGGATGTCATCCAATTTATCGGCGAGTTGCAAAAGAAGAGCGGAAAATTGCGTGTCGAATCGTTTGGGAAAAGTGTCGAGGGTCGCGATCTGCCGCTCATGGTCCTGGCTGATCCGCCCATTTCAAAGCCACTTGAGGCGCGCCAGTCAGGCAAGCCGGTGATCTTCATCATGGCCAACATTCATGCCGGAGAAGTCGAAGGCAAGGAAGCGATGATTCGCCTTTCGCGCAGAATCCTGACCGGCGACCTGCGGGCGCTGCTCAAAAATCTGATCATCCTGATTGCGCCGATATACAACGCCGACGGTAATGAGAAGATCAGCACGGACAATCGCAGCGCGCAATATGGTCCCATCGGAGGCGTCGGGACAAGGGAAAACGCGAGGGGGATGGATCTCAATCGCGATTATATGAAGCTGGAATCGCCCGAAGCCAATGCATTGATCGGCCTCTTCAACCGGTGGGATCCGCATCTGACAGTCGACCTGCACACGACGAACGGTTCTTATCACGGCTACCATCTGACATATTCCCCGATGCTCAACCCGAATGCCGATGCACGCCTGATCGCATTCGAACGCAATAGAATGTTGCCCGCGATCACGCGAACACTTCTCAAAAAACATGGTTTTCGCATCTATTTTTACGGGAATTTTGCTACCCGAGAGCGAATGAACCGGGAACTGAATACTTTCGAGATGCAGCGCTCTGGTCGATCAGCTCAGCCGGCCGCCGGCCCCGAAACCAGGATCTGGAGGACCTTCGACCATCGACCGATGTTCGGCAACAACTATGTCGGTCTGCGCAATCGTATGACCATTCTCTCTGAAGCATACAGCTATCTCGATTTTCGCGGTCGCATCGCCGTCACCGAGTCTTTCGTCGAAGAGATTCTCAATTATTCATCAGCCCACTCAGCCGAGATTCTGTCACTCATCAGGCGCGCCGATCAGGATGCATTGCTGGGTCGTATCGAGCCGCTTGGCGTGGATTTCGAACTGGCCGCGCTCGACAAACCAGTCAATATTCTGGTCGGCGAGGTGGAGAAGGTTAAGAATCCGCGATCCGGCAAGGATATGACCGCCTGGAACCCTGAGAAGTTCAATCCAATGCCGATGCCCGACTATGGGCTTTTCAAGGCAAGTAAGATCACGCAGGTCCCCGCAGCATATCTTTTCGAGAACCAACCCGGGATGAAACCGGTGATCGAAAAACTTCGTGCACACGGTATCGCTATTGAAGAACTGACTGAAGACACGACCTTGAGTGTTGAAAATTTCGTCATGACGTCCGTCAGCAAGGCTCCACGAGCATTCCAGGGTCACCAGGAGGTCCGACTTAAGGGAAATTTAAAGACCGAATCACACACATTTCCCGCCGGATCGATTCTGGTCAGAACCACGCAGTCCTCCGCCCGGCTGATCTTCTACCTGCTAGAACCTGAAAGTGATAGCGGTCTGGTCAGATGGAATTTCCTCGATTCATTCATCGAAAAAGGGAAGTCATATCCTATATATAAGCTCATGATTGATGCCAAACTGGCCGGCAGACTGCTGTGACCCAACACCTTAATTATTGATAACAAAGAACTTATACAAAAAACGTAATGACCTGCAGATCGTTCGAGGGTGGCGAGACGGAGAAAATTCGGACAATCATTCCCTGATAACCTCCTGGCCTTCTCTGCGTCCTTAGTACTTTGTAAACTAAATTTTCTGGCATTTAAGTCCGGAAGAAATTAATCGCAGAGTCCGCGAAGAAGCGCAAAGAATTTAATCGCAAAGGCCGCAAAGGGGGCAAAGATTTTTTAGTGATATGAATGTCCGGATTATTGCCCACTGGATATAATTCGAAGACTGATCTTCCCTGTATATCTTTGCCCCCTTTGCGGCCTTTGCGATTAAATTCTTTGCGCTTCTTCGCGGACTCTGCGATTAACTTGTTTCCAGTCTTGAATACAAGAAAATTTCGTTCACAAAGTACTAGACCCATGAAGAAAAAACTTATCATCAAAAATGGGACGATCATCACATTAGACTCCGAAAACCGGATTATCGATGGGGATGTGGTGATAGAAGATGGAGTGATCACTCAAGTCGGCGAGCGCATCGATTACCCGGACGCCGTTGAGTCGACGACGGAAGAGACGGAAGAGCCAGAAAAGATTGATGCGACCGGTCGCATTATTCTGCCTGGCTTTGTTCAAACCCACATTCACCTCTGTCAGACGCTCTTTCGAGGATCTGCAGACGACATGGCCCTGATCGACTGGCTGAAGAAGCGCATCTGGCCAATGGAAGCCGCCCACACACCGGAATCCATTTATGCATCTGCAAGACTTGGGATTGCAGAGATAATTCGCGGAGGAACGACAACCGCATTGACCATGGAGAGCGTCAATCATACCGGTGAGGTCTTTCGCGCGGTCGACGAATCCGGCTTTCGGGCCATCGTGGGCAAATGCATGATGGACAAGGGGAACGACGTGCCGAAAGGACTCAGGGAAAAGACCGACTCTTCCATCGCTGAATCGATTCGACTGGCCGAAGAATGGCACGGACGGGATGACGATCGCATCCGTTACGGATTCGCTCCGCGCTTTGCCGTAAGCTGTACCAGAGGTCTGCTCGAACAGGTCGCCCATCTATCCGTCAAACATGAACTCATGGTTCATACCCACGCTTCTGAAAATCTCGATGAAATTCGGATGGTTTTTAAAGCCACCGGAAAACGGAATATCGAATATCTGCACGATGTGGGATTGACCGGCAACAGATCAGTCTTCGCTCATTGCATCCACCTTGACGATTACGAAATGGAGCTCATGCACAAGACCGGAACTCACGTCTCGCATTGCCCGTCATCCAATTTGAAACTGGCATCGGGAATTGCACGCGTGAGCGAGATGCTGGAGCGTGGAATTTCGGTTTCGTTCGGGGCTGACGGAGCCCCGTGCAATAATCGCCTTGATATGTTCACAGAGATGCGGACCGCGGCGCTGTTGCAGAAAGTCCTCAAAGGATCCCGGACGCTGCCGGCCTGGCGCGCGCTGAGAATGGCAACGATTGATGGCGCCAACGCTCTGGGACTCGCCAATATAATTGGGAGCATCGAACCCGGCAAGAAGGCTGACCTGCAACTGCTCAATCTAGACCACCTGCACACATCCCCCCATCCAAACCCTGTCTCAGCGATTGTTTATGCCGCCGATAGAACCAATATCGAGACTGTCATCGTTAATGGCAGGACTCTCATGCGCGATGGAATACTTACGACTCTGGACGAATCACAGGTTATCGAAAAGGGGAAATACGAAGCGGGCAGACTGTTTGAGAGGATTGAACTCTGAAATGAAGAGATTTCAGGATTAACAGGATCACTTGAACCCTGTTAATCCTGAAAATTCACACCTTAAACGGCGTCAGCCGTCTTCATGTTCTTGGTATCGGGTTGTGTGGCGGGCTTTTGATCGAATTTTCCATAGGCCTTGGAAGCCTGGTCCTTACCATCGATCATATGGCACTTGCCATCGAAGACCGCACCGTGCTCGATAATCAGTGCTGGAGTGTATATGTCACCGTACACCCGGCCGGATGAATGAATTTTGACGCTGGTCTTGGCAGTGATCGTACCCTCGACCGTGCCGCTGATCTCGACCGTTCCCACAGTGACGGTGGCCTTGACCTTTCCTTTCTCCATGACCAGCAAGCTTCCTGTTTCGGAAGTGATAATACCGGATATGGTGGCATCCACCCGCATGATCTCCGAAAATTTCACCTCTCCGTTAATGTCTGTTCCTTCACCAAGAAAACTGCGAAGATCCGTTGGAGCATCGCTGCTGAAGGTTGATTTATTGCTGCCGAACTTCATATGGAAACGCCTCCTAGATTATTGAATCACACATTACCTTCGTAATGGTCGGGGGCCAGAATTGCGTACTTACGTACGATGCGGGGAATAATGCCAGCTTCAGGGGGAGAGTTTAGGTTTCGGTCTTTCGCATGATGATCGAGTATATCCTGTCCAATTCGCTCATGGAGCCAAACTCGACCTCTATCCTGCCTCCATTCTGGCCCAGCTGAATTTTGACCTGGGTACCCAGATACCGTTTGAGCTTTAACTCAGCCGCGCGGATGTTAGCATCATTCCCACCCGGTGTCGAGCTTTCTCTAATCCGTGTTCCTCCTGAACCAGCATTGCGAACCGCCTGCTCGGTTTCGCGCACCGTCAGGTTTCTGCCGACGATCTCACGGGCCAGTTTCAATTGATCATCCGCGCTTTCAAGACTCAGCAACGCCCTGGCATGCCCCATCGTCAGCTCACCGTTCTCGACCATCTTCTGAATTGCGGCCGGCAGCTTGAGCAGACGAAGCGTATTGGCAATCGAGGAACGGTCCTTGCCAACACGGTGAGCCACCTCGTCCTGTGTCAGGCCCAGATCCCGGATCAATTTCTGATAGGCCTGCGCTTCCTCGATCGGATTGAGTTCCTGCCGCTGTATGTTCTCGATCAGCGCCAGTTCCAACAGCTTGGAATCCGGAATCTCGCGGATGACCGCATTGACCTTATGCAGCCCTGCGCGTTGCGCAGCCCGCCATCGCCGCTCGCCCGCCACGATCTGATAACGGCCGGCCGACGCTCTGCGCAGAAGAATCGGCTGGACGAGCCCGTTCATCCTGATCGATTGCGCCAGTTCTTCAATCCCTTTTTCGTCGAAACTCAACCGTGGTTGATCCGGGTTCGGCTCGATCAGATCGATATCCACTTCGAGCAGCTCATCGCCCTGCGGCAAAGAATCGGAGAGGAGGGCGCTAAGCCCTCTGCCGAGCGCCTTTCTTGTCATTTTCCATCACCTCTTTGGCCAGATTCATATAACTTTCCGCCCCGCGTGACTTGATGTCATAAAGAATGATCGGTTTTCCGTGGGACGGCGCCTCCGCCAGCTTGATATTTCTCGGTATGACGGTCTCGAAGACCTGGGCGCCCAGGAAATCCCTCAAATCCGCCATGACCTGATTCGAAAGATTGGTCCGCTCATCGTACATCGTCAGCAGAAATCCCTCGACTGAGAGATTCGGATTGAGGCTCCGCCGAATCCGAACCAGCGTCTCCCACAGATCCGATACGCCCTCCAGCGCGAAATATTCGCATTGAATCGGAACAATCACCGAATTTGCTGCCGCCAGCGCATTGAGGGTCAGCAGCCCCAGGCTCGGCGGACAATCGATGATGATGTATTCGAAACGACTCTTTTCTGCCTCGATGACGTTGCGTAAATAGAACTCCCTGTGCTCAACGTCTATCAACTCGACCTCGGCTCCGGTCAGATTCCTGTCCGCTGGAGCGATTTTGAGGAATTCCAGCTCCGTGTTGAGTACGATATTTCCGATCGGCTCCTGCATGATGAGCGAATGATAGACGCTTCTGCGAAATGAGCCCTTCTTGATGCCGACGCCGCTCGAAGCGTTCGCCTGGGGATCCATGTCGACAAGCAGGGTAGGGATTTCGGCAACCGCCAGCGAAGCGGCGAGGTTGATGGCCGTCGTCGTCTTGCCGACTCCGCCTTTCTGATTCGAAATTGCGATGATTTTTCCCATGTCTTCACGTCAGGAGTGCAAATAAATCGGTTATAAATCGGAAAGAGAACCTTATCACAGACTCGCCCGGATGTGGAGACGGAAGCGTCGTTCCACGTGAAACGTCAGGATAGTTTCCAGTAAGAAGTTTCCAGTTTCCGGTTTCCAGTCGCTTCTCCACGCTTCGCTATCAACCGCAATCCTGCTCAATGGAATAATCCTGCACCGTCCAGAATACTGGAAACTGGAAACTTCTTGCCGGAAACTTCCTAATGTTGTTTCACGTGGAACGATATATCTCGATCAGGAGACGGCTTTCGGCGCCCGGCAGAGGGTAAGTCCGTATCGACTGGTGCTCGGAGAGCAGTGGTTCAAGCGTTTCAGCCATCCCACGCCCCCCGAAGAGGAGCAATCTTGTGCAATCGGCGCCTAAACTCAGTAAAATTGAGAGCAGGCTCTCCATCTTTTCGACCGCGCGCGCCGTCAGAATCGCATCTGATGGCAGCGGATCCAGTTCTTCGATCCGGCGGCAGATGACGCGAGCGTTATCGAGGCGCAACTCCGAGACGGCCTCTTCGAGGTAGATCGCTTTTTTGCGGCCGGCCTCGACCAGATTGACTGTCAGATCAGGACGCAGGATCGCCATTGGGATGCCTGGGACTCCCAAGCCGCTGCCCAAATCCCAGATCGAAGCTACCTTCTCCGGAATCCTGTCGCAAGCAAAAACAGCTTCCGCTATGTGACGCTGGACGAAGTCCGCAGGTTCGGTGATCGTGGTCAGATGGAGCCGCTCGTTCCACTTCATTACGATGGCATAGAAAAGGGTAAGCTTGCTGATTTGCTGATCCGTCAGATCCGCATGGCCTGAAGAACGAGTTCGCCCGAGAATATCTTCGAAATTGTCGCGTGGTTTTGGAGTCACCTTGGCTGTTGTCTTGAGATCAGTTCGACGTGGATTGTGAGCAGTGAGATCGCGGCGGGCGTGATCCCGGGGATTCGCATGGCCTGGGCCAGCGTCTGCGGACGGACGCGGTTGAGCCTCTCTATCATCTCATTCGACAAACCAGGCAGCGAACCGTACTCGATATGTGGCGGGATAGTCCGCCCGGCCGATTTAGCCAGACGGTTTGCAAGGGTCTCCTGGGCTGACAGATAGCCTTCGTATTTGAAATCAGTGACTACCGTTGTCATCTCTTCCAGAGAGGCATTATCTCTCAGCGACTGTGGCAGAAGGTGCTGCAAAAGTTCTGCACCCAGCTCGGGTCGCCGGGCAAGCTGGCTGAAATTGACAGCCTCCTGGATCTGCACGCCGCTCAGCTGGCTGAAAGCCCCGTATCCATTGCTGCGCGGCGAGATAGTTGTCTTGAGCATGTGCGTACGCAGAGCCTGCTTGCGTTCCGATTTTGAGACGAAAGCGGTATTTCTCTCTTCATCGAGCATGCCCAGTTTGTAACCGAACCCGCTCAAACGCTCATCGGCATTATCGATTCTAAGTCTCAATCGCTGTTCGGCGCGGGAAGTGAACATTCGGTAAGGCTCATCGACTCCCTGAGTGACAAGATCATCGATCAGAATTCCGATGTATGCCTGATCGCGAGGAATCATAAAAGGATCGAGTCCGGCGACAAAACGCGCGGCGTTGATACCGGCGATTATCCCCTGAGCCCCTGCCTCTTCATATCCAGTAGTCCCGTTGACCTGGCCGGCATTGAAAAGTCCGGCAATTCGTTTGGTCTCGAGAGAGGGCCAGAGCTCCGTCGGGTCGATCATGTCGTATTCGATCGCATATCCGGGTCTGAGCATGACTACATTTTCAAGTCCTGGTATCTGTTTCAGCAGCTCTCGCTGCAGGTCTGCCGGCAGGCTGGTCGAGAAGCCGTTCAGGTATGTCTCGTATGTATGGTAGCCTTCGGGTTCAAGAAACAGCTGATGGCGTTCCTTGTCAGGAAATTTGACAACCTTGTCCTCGATCGACGGACAGTAGCGCGGACCGATACCCTGGATTTGTCCCGAATAGAGCGGAGATCGACCGATATTGTCGCGAATCGTCCGGTGGACCTCGTCGGTCGTGTAACCGACGAAGCAGGAGATCTGCGGCTGCCGTATCGATCCGGTGGTGAAAGAGAATGGTGTCGGGTTCTCGTCGCCGGGCTGCTCCTCAAATTGATTGAAGTCTATCGTCCGACTGTCGAGCCGCGGCGGAGTCCCGGTCTTCAATCGCGAAATCCGAAATCCAAGGTGGCGCAGATTTTCGGCCAGCTTGATAGAGGGCAGTTCACCTGAGCGTCCGGCCTGAAACCTCTTATCCCCGATATGTATCAGGCCATTCAGGAAGGTTCCAGTGGTCACGATGAGAGCCCGCGTCCCGAGCCTGCGGCCATCCATAAGTTCGACGCCTGTTACACTGCCTTCGTCGATCAGAATTTCGATCACCTCACCCTGGCGCAGGAAGAGGTTGGGTATCTCTTCCAGCACGCGACGCATCTGCTGGCGATAGAGTGCGCGATCGGCCTGAGCCCTTGGCGCCTGGACGGCCGGTCCGCGGCTGCGGTTGAGCATCCTGAACTGAATCCCTGTCCGATCGATGATGCGCCCCATCAACCCGCCCAACGCATCGATCTCGCGAACGAGGTGGCCTTTCGCAATTCCGCCGATTGCCGGATTGCATGACATCTGCGCGATCAGGTCCAAATTCAGCGTGACGATGGCTGTCTTCGCGCCGAGCTGTGCCGCAGCATTCGCAGCCTCGCAGCCGGCGTGCCCGGCTCCGATAACTATCACTTCAAATTGTTCATCGTAATGCGCCATACGTGTATTACCAGCCTGCTATATGCTCTTGACGATAAACCATGATAAATATTGATAATACAATGGAAACCGGGTCTCAGACAAACATGAGGAAGAGTCATATTGACGACTGACACCTGAGACAAGTTCCCATTCTCGACACAGATTGTTAATAATAGAAAATAACGATAGCCGATTAAATCAAACAATAGAGGAGCTGCACACTGATGATTCTGCCCGAACGATTACCTACTTTTGATGAGTTACCACTCAAACCCGGATATCCGCCTCACTCGGCATGGGGGTTATTTGGGGATGACGATCAGGTTGGGACGCTGAATTTGCTGACTCCGGACCGTGTAGCGGCTGCCTCACGGCTGGTGCGCGATGGGCTGGTTTTCGCGCTGAACTGGGAACTGGAGCTTCCCGATCCGCCGCTCTTCAACCGCCCGGCATTGAACCATACCATCAACCGTCGACGTCAAAACGTCTTTGACGACATATACGATAATTTCAACACGCAGTCATCCTCGCAATGGGACGGACTGACGCATTACGGCCATCGCGAATTCGGCTTTTACAACGGCGTGAGCGAAGATCAGATCACTGGCGCATCAGGCACACGCAACGGCATCGAACACTGGGCACGCCGAGGCATCGCGGGGCGGGGAGTGCTGATAGATTTCCAGCGCTTCGCCTCGGCTCATGGCATCGCGTTTAATCCCGGTGAGAGATACGCCATCAGCGCGGAGCAGCTACAGGCAGCGGCCGATTGGCAGGGTCTTCGCTTTCAGACCGGCGACATCCTGCTGCTGCGCACTGGATGGATCGAGTGGTATGACGGATTGAACGGGGAGCAAAGAAGACAGATCGCTCAACCCGGCGCGCTGCAAATCGCCGGGCTGGATCAAAATGAAGAATCGCTCCGTTTTCTATGGGACAATCATTTCGCCGCGATCGGCAGTGACAATCCGGACTTCGAGGCATATCCTCCACAGAAAGACGGGCAACCGGGTGAAATGATGCACAGCACGATCATCGGTTTGTGGGGGATGCCGATCGGCGAGATGTTCCAGTTGGACGCGCTGGCCACGGCTTGTGCCGCCGATCAACGCTACGAGTTTTTCTTCACCTCCGCTCCGCTCAATAAACTCGGGGGCGTCGCGTCGCCACCCAATGCGCTGGCCATCAAATAGGGTGTTCAGGGATCGCTGCTATTCTTTGGGGTTACAAAGCGAATTGAAACTCAAACGACAGGAGACAGCATGAATCGTAACCATATTTCCATTATCGGGCTCGCTATAGTGTTGATTGCCGCATTTCAATTTCATCCCGTCGCACAAGCTCAACAGAAACTGACCGAGACCGATATTGACCGGCTGATGAAGGAGCTTTCCAACTGGGGCCGGTGGGGCAAAGACGACCAGCTCGGCGCGCTCAACCTGATCACACCGGCCAAACGAAAACAGGCCGCCGCGCTGGTAACCGAGGGCGTGGCCGTCTCGCTGGCCCGCGACGCCAACACAGAGACCGAGTCGGACAATCCCAACCCCTATCAGCACACGATGAATCTGACGGGCGACGGTCCTCCGGGCCAGTGGAGCGTCGACACGTTTTCGATCCTTTTTCACGGCTATCAGCACACGCATCTCGACGCTCTCTGCCACATCTTTTATAAGGGCAAGATGTATAACGGATACCCGCAGCAGGAAGTGACCGCCAGGGGGGCGGGCAGACTGGCCATAACAAATTTAAAGCAGGGCATCTTCACCCGCGGCATTCTGATGGACATGGCTGCGCTCAAAGGCGTGCCGTATCTCGATCCGGGTGTGGCGATCTATCCTGAGGATCTGGAGGCGTGGGAAAAAAGAACGGGTATCAAGGTTGCTTCCGGCGATGCGGTCTTCATTCGCACCGGACGCTGGGCGCTGCGCGCAGCCAAAGGCCCGTGGGACGTCGAGAAGGGTTCAGCGGGATTGCACGCTTCGTGCGCACGCTGGCTGAAACAGCGTGATGTCGCCCTGTTGGGCAGCGATGCCGCGAGCGATGTGCTGCCTTCCGGCATCGAAGGTGTCACCCATCCGGTTCACCTGCTGGCGCTCAACGCGATGGGAATTCACATTTTCGATAACTGCGATCTTGAATCATTGAGCGTGGCCGCGGCGCAACGGAAACGATGGACATTTTTGTTGAGCGCAGCGCCCCTGCCGATCACAGGTGGCACCGGATCGCCACTCAACCCGATCGCTACCTTTTGATCAATTGAGCCAGGCGTTTTCAAGCCACTATTTGCCGATGCAGAATGTCGAGAAGATCTGGTTGATGATATCGCCGATCAGGGTCTCCCCCGTGATCAACCCCAGCGATCGCAGAGCCAGATGAAGATTGGCCAGCGCAACTTCCTCAGTGAATCCGGCGGTGAGATCCCGCTTCGCAGCCTCAAGCGCGGCGATCGCCTGTTCGAGGGCGTTGAAATGTCGTTCATTGGTGATGATCGAGCTTTCGATGACTGTACGATTTCCCCCGACGATCTGACGTGCAATAGCGTCCTTGAGATCATCGATCCCCATGCCGGTCAGCGCCGAGACGTGAATCAGTTCGTGCCGCTCAGACAGGGAATCGACAACCGTCTCCGCCAACCGTTTTTCGAGATCGCATTTATTGATCACATAAAGATTGACAGGGAACTCCCTGAGCAGGTCAAGTTCTTCCCTCGACAACTGCTCCTGCGCATCGAGGACCGCGATCACAAGGTCGGCCTCGGTGATCGCTGTTCGGGTCCGCTCGACGCCGAGCTGCTCGACCAGGTCATCGGTCTCACGAATCCCTGCCGTGTCGATCAGATGAACCGGGATGCCATTGATCGATAAAGTCTCGTGTAGTGTGTCGCGAGTGGTGCCGGGCAGGTGCGTGACGATGGCCCTGTCTCTTCCCAGCAGGCAGTTAAAAATCGACGATTTGCCGACATTCGGTCGGCCGATCAGCGCCAGTTTTACGCCATCCCGAATGATCTTTCCGACACTGTAGCTCGAAGCGAGCGATCTGAGCCTCGAGATCGTCCCGTCGATGGTCGAAAGATGCGCCTTCAGATTGAGCGGATCGAGGTCGTCTTCGACGAATTCGACGGTGGATTCGAAATGAACGATCAGGGTAATCAGGTCATTCTTGACCGGCTGAAGCTGTTTCGACAGTTCTCCCCGCAGCTGACGCGCGGCGAGTTGCGCCTGATATGAGGTCTGGGAGTGAATCAGATCATTGATCGCTTCGGCTTGCGCGAGGTCGATGCGACGATTGAGAAAGGCTCTCAGACTGAAATCTCCGGGTTGCGCGAGCTCGGCGCCGAATGAGATCAAAAGTCTGAGGACCGCCGAGAGAACGACAGGGCTGCCGTGACACGATATCTCGACTACGTCTTCGCCGGTGAATGAATGCGGCCCTTTGAAGTATGTAATGATGACTTCATCGATCGTCGCACCGGTCTCGGGGTGATGGAGAATTTGGAAAGTAGCCTGATTGGGTTGAAAGGCGGAATCGTCACTTAGTTTCAGCAATCGACGGATGAAGGGAAGGGATTGTTCGCCACTGAGCCTGATCACTCCAATGCCGCCGTATCCGGCCGGCGTAGCAATTGCCGCGATCGTCTTGAAATCGGAGCTATTCATTTCAAGTGATCAACTGGGGTAGACCCTGACACGGCGCATCTGTCCCTCCCCCTCACTTTCGGTCTTGATCCCGTCGAAATCGACCAGCGCCGTGTGAATTATCCGGCGATCCTGTGCGTTCATCGGATCAAAGACGAACGGAACTTTGGAGACCTTGACGCGCTCGGCGGCCTTCTGGGCCATCAATTCCAATTCCTGGCGGCGAGTTTCCCTGTACCCCCCGGCATCGAAATCGATCTGGACTCCTTCGGCAACCGCAGTGGCAAACGCGCGGCGCGCGACATATTGAAGCGCATCCAGCAGTTCGGCATTATGGCCGAGCAGCAATGGCAGATCGAATCCAAGAAAAGAGACTTCGATCGTCGATGGCGCGGTCTCGGTTACCTCGACCCTCAGGTCCAGTGATGACTTGTCTACCAGATCCTTGACGAAGGTTTCGATCCGGTCTTTCATATCGTCGAAATTTTCTGTAGTCATATCTCTCTGCCGCCGGCTGTATTTGAAATTAATTCGCCAGCGCCTCCGCCTTTTTTCCCTTCCTGGGTTTCTTGTTTGTTTTATCCGACTCAGATGGATCAGCAGCCGCGGGCGGCTTGGTCGGATTGAGTTTGTTGATGATGAACTGCTGGGCGACTCCAACCAGGTTGCTGACCATCCAGTAGAGCACGAGTCCGGCCGGTGCGGCTTTCAGGAACCAGGCAAAGATGAGGGGCATCATGTATCCGATGCGCTTCTGAACCGGATCGGCTGTTGTCGGCGTGAGCGCCTGTTGAGCAACCATGGTGATGCACATAACGATCGGCAGCACCCAGTAAGGATCAGGGGTAGAGAGATCCGTCAACCACCCTACAAAGGGCGCATGCCGCACCTCGATCGAGACAGTCAGAATCGCAAAGACCGCCATAAAAAACGGCATCTGCAACAAGAGCGGCAGACAACCCATGAGCGGATTGCCTTCCTTCATCAGAGAGATCTGCTCCTTCTGCAGATCAAGCATCCGCGGATCGTTCTTGTCCAGCTTCTTCATCCGCTCCTGCAGATCCTTCATCTTGGGCTGCATGGCCGCTGCACGCTTCATGGCCACTGAGCTCTTCCAGCGCAGGGGAAAGAAGAACATGTTCAAAACGACCGTCAGGATGACAATCGACCAGCCGAAATTTCCGATGTATGTATTGATCAACCGCAGCCCGTTAAGCATCAACTGCGCGATCGGCTTGAGCATAAATGCGATGAAGTTCAGCCAGCCGTAGCTTACGATATTTTCGAGCGGGCTGCCTTTTTCGACGAGTCCGAATTTTTCACTGGCATGGCTCAGCGTATCCAGATCCTTCGGCCCGGCATAAATGCGGTTGACTTCACCCTGGTTCAGGTGAACAGCGATCGAGACATAATTCTCGTTGAGCAGTTTGTAAGCCGGCGCGGGTTTCGTCGGCACGATTGCCATGGCGAAATAATTGTCATCGACTGCCGCCCACGTGACCGGAGCAGCCGTCTGCGTGGCCGGAACGCCTTCCAGACTGTCGGCCGCTTCGCGGCTGACGCTGCCGCTTTCAGAATATGTGAGCTGGGGCGCATGCTTGTATGCGCTCACCTCGGTCACGGTTTGATCTCCAAAATTCGGACCGATAACGATGTATGCATCGACAGGCGCGCCGTCGCGTTTGACGCTCGCCTTGATGTCGAAATCGAAGCCGGTTGCGTCCTTATAACCGAGCCCCTTGAAGATCAGGGTCTTAGTTGCTTCGACGCCACCGCTCGCATAATAAAAATTGATCTCGCTGCTTTGACCCGGTTTGAGGTATATCTCTTGATTCGAGAAATCACGAATTTCGTAGTTCGATTCGTTGAGCTGCTTTTGGAGCGCGGGATCGGCAGGGATGTAGAATCTGAGCGGGGATCCGATGCGGCGGCTCAGATTTTCCGAAACCAGATTGACGCCATTGGGAGGGTCGATCGCTTTCCCGTCCGTAAAGCTGGTCATCGTCCAGTCACGAATCACACCGCCTCTGTTGGTCAATGTAGCTTTCCAGTGATCGGTCCGCAGTTTGATTACGGCCGCCGGCGCCTGAGTCACCGCCCCTGCCACCCCTGCCGCCGCCTGTTGCTCGACCGATCCGGTTTCCACGGTTTGAGCCGATGCAGTAGTGGGGACGGGGGAGGGCGTAGTTTTAGTTTTGTCGGCCTGGGCGGTCTGTGCCGACTTCTGCTGCACGGCCTGTTCAGGTTGCGGCGGGTAGAGCTTACCGTAGATGAACGACCACCCGAGAAAAATCGCTGATGACAGTACCAGAAAGATGACGAATCGTTTTTCCATGAACTACCTGTGACGATGCAAGCGAAAACTCATCCGAATCTCAGCGTACCGGATCATATCCTCCGGCGCTCAACGGATGACAACGCAAGATCCGTTTCATTCCAAGCAAAGCCCCCTTCAAGACACCATATTTCGAGATCGCTTCAATGGCATACTCTGAACATGTCGGCGTGAAACGGCACGACGGGGGTAGAAGGGGAGAGATAAGATATTTGTATCCCCGCAAAATGCCGATTGCGATTTGTTTCATGATATTCATCGCAATGGTAACGCGCGATCAGAATCAGCCGGTGATTCGGCCCATCGATGCATTGTACGCGTGAACGCGTCTTCCAGTTCGGTGAACCCGGCTTTGATGGTTGCGGATTTGACGTTGATGACCATATCGAACCCGAAATCCGGAATTTTACCCTGAGTACCCTGTGATAAATATCGTCTGATTACATCGCGGATTCTACGCTTGCATCGATTACGAATGACTGCGCCGCCGACCTTCTTCGTCACGGTGATGCCGAACCGATGTGCGTGGTCATCGGATCGCAAAAAAAAGGCCGTAAAGAAAGGCGTGTGGAACTTTCGACCCTGATCATAGACCCTGCGATATTGCTGGTTGCTACGCAGCATCTGTGGGTTTTGTAAGGGACTCATTCAGACTGTCGATCCAGGCACAGCATATCGGTGAACGCAAGACTTAATAATGGCTCGGCGTGAGTCTCTTCCGGCCCTTGGCGCGGCGGCGCTTGATCACCAGCCGGCCGGCACGCGTGCTCATGCGCTCACGGAAACCGTGGGTCTTTGCACGACGCCGGTTGTTCGGTTGAAATGTTCGTTTCATTGGTCCTCTCCTTATCGAAATTGCGGTGTATTGAAAACGATGAGATTAGCAATCTGATGCGGCGATGTCAAGCAAACATGCGGGTTTACGGGGTTCAAGGGGGCGGCGCCATCATGACTTGCGTTCAACGATAAAACGGGCGATCTCTTCGAGCATGATGGTCTCTCTGTCGATGGAATTGAGGGCGGCGACGGCCTCATGGTAGAGGCGGTCGGCCATCTCGCGGGCGCCGTCGATGCCATAAAGAGCGATGTAGGTTGCCTTGTGGCTGGCGGCATCCTTGCCGGCGGTCTTGCCGAGCTCCTCACTGGTTGCGGTCTCATCCAGCAGATCATCGGCGACTTGAAATGCGAGTCCGGCTTTCTCGCCATAGACTGTCAGGGCTCTGAGCTCAGCCTCATCGGCGCCGCCGACGATGGCTCCGATACGGACAGCGCAACGAATCAGTGCTCCGGTCTTGGCGCGATGGATCGATTCAAGTTGCTCTCCGGTCACGGATTTCCCCTCGAATTGCAGGTCCAGGACCTGGCCTCCGATCAGAGAGTTTACGGTACCGGCGGCGCTCGCCACTTCGGAAAGAACCCGGAGTTTGCGCTGAGGAGTTCCGCCTTCGCAATCCGCGAGGGTCCTGAAGGCCTGTGTGAGCAGGGCATCTCCGGCCAGAATCGCCATCCCTTCACCGAAGACGACATGATTGGTCGGCATGCCGCGACGCAGATCATCGTTATCCATCGCGGGCAGATCGTCATGGATCAACGAATATGTGTGAATCATCTCGAGCGAACAAGCCGCCGGCAAGAGCGTCCTTTCCTCGGCATTGAAGGCTTCTCCGGTGGCGATGGCAAGGATGGGCCGCAATCTCTTTCCGCCGGCGAAGATGCTGTAACGCATCGCTTCGTGAATCAGCGACGGAGCCTCGCTGACAGCCGGCAGCAGACGCTCGAGCCAGGCATCAACCTGCGCGCCTTTTTTCTGAAAATATTCGATGATATTTATAGATCGTTCCGTCCTAGAAGGGGATTGAGTCATCTTGAGAACCTTCTTTTCTCTCTGGTTCACCATCCTCATCTTCTTCATCATCGGATGCAATTGCGCGCGATGGTTCAACCATCATAGCAGCGGCTTTTTGTTGATCGAAAGGGACGACTTTGATTTCTTTCCTTTCGCGCAGCAGGAGATCGACCCGCCGCTCGGCCTCCTCAAGCTGAGACTGGCAGCGCCGTGCCAGAACCACGCCTTCTTCGAACAGCTCGAGCGCTTTTTCAAGCGGCAATTCGCCCGATTCAAGTTGCTGGACGATCTCCTCGAGCGAGTTTAACGATTCTTCAAATCCCTGATCTTTCTCTTTACGTTTTTGCATATGGTTAATATCGACAAGCGTCAATCGGCGTTGCAATCGACCTCCCCGTCAGCGAAGCGAATCGTCAGGGGCTGTCCGGATTGCACTGATGCAGCGCGAGCGACCAGACGCCCGTGTTGATCCCTGACTATCGCATAGCCGCGACCGAGGACGGCGAGCGGAGAGAGCATATCCAGTTTTCCTGCCTTGAGCGCGAGCTGATGGCGACGGCCTTCAACTGTTTTCAGCAGGGATTGAACCAACCTCGAATCAACTGATTCAAGGCGATTCGCCCTGACGGCCAGGGGAGCCTTGTAATCAGTCGCAGCCAGACGTCGGACCGCATCCAGAAAGAGGAGGTTTACACGGTTCAGGTTCTCTTTGAGCGCGGCTTCAGAGCGGGTCTCAAGCTCATGTTTGAACCGCGACAGCGACATCACGCGTTCGGCCGCATCGGAGAACCCGCTGCTGTCGATAAGGCGTCGCAGATGAGACCGCCGAGAGAGCAGAAAATAGTTGAGGGCACGGCAGGCCTTGTTCCCCAGCGTCTCGACGCGACCGATCAAATCCGACTGTTCGGGCGCTGCGATCTCGGCGGCGGCCGACGGTGTCGGAGCACGCCTGTCGGCGACGAAATCCGAGATGGTGAAATCGGTCTCGTGACCGACCGCTGAGATGACGGGAATCTCTGATTCGTATATCGCCCGAACCACGCGCTCTTCGTTGAAGGCCCAGAGGTCCTCCATCGATCCGCCTCCGCGACCTGTAATGATCAGATCGACTGGCGCTGAACTGCGACTTGAATACTGATTGACCAGGCGAATCCCTTCGGCGATTTCGCGGCCGGCATCGGTCCCCTGAACCCGCACCGGAACGATCAGTACATCAACTGCACGATTGCGACGCTCGAGTATCTGGAGCATGTCGCGCAGAGCCGCCCCGACGGGAGAGGTGATGATGGCAATACGCCGCGGGAAAAACGGCAATTTCCGCTTGCGAGCCTCATCGAACAACCCTTCATCGGAAAACTTGCGAACCTGCTGCTCGAATGCCAGTTGCAGCGCGCCTACTCCGACCGGCTCCATCGTTTCGATAACGATCTGATATTCTCCGCGCGGCTGGTAAACTGTGAGACGACCGCGCACCCTGACCTCAAGACCGTTCTCGGGCTCGAACCGCATGAGCCTGTTCCACTGCCTGAAAAAGACTCCGCGAATCTGCGATTCATGGTCCTTGAGCGTAAAATACCAGTGCCCCGAGCTATGATTCTTGAAATTGGAGATTTCGCCCTGAAGGTAGACGGTGAAGAATTCGGCCTCGAGCAGGTTCTTGATGTTTTCAGTCAGTTCGCTGACCGTCATCACTCGCTGATCTGTAAACAGCGACGAAAGCAATTTTGAGGCCTGATCTTTCATAACTTATTCCCGATGACGGCGCATCTTAGCACCCCGAATTATGCCGTTCAAGCATACCGCGATTCTCCATGCTATAGTACTTTTTTGAAAAGGGGCAAAGATACATGCCGTATTTATCCATCGTTATACCTGCATACAACGAAGAGAACCGGATCGGAAGAACGCTCGATGCGACGTTCGATTACCTGGAATCTCAGAGTTACGAAGGCGAAGTCATCGTCGTCAATGACGGATCGACCGACCGGACAGCTCAAAAGGTTCTCGAATTCAAGACTCGGTCCGGCGACCGTTTGCGATTGATAGAAAACCCCGGCAATCGTGGAAAAGGCTATTCGATCCGCAATGGGATGCTCGAGGCGACGGGAGAGATCATATTGTTTTATGATGCCGATCTGTCGACTCCGACCAGCGAGATCGTCAAGGTCATTGCTCCGATCGCTGACGATCGTTATGACATCGTTTTCGGTTCACGGGCGCTTGATCGAAGCCTCATCGGAACGCACCAGTCATATATACGCGAAATGGTTGGCAAGGCCGGCAACTGGGTGCAATATCTTTTCACTGGTCTGAAATTCAGGGACACGCAGTGCGGGTTCAAGGCATTTCGACGCGAAACTGCAAGGGCTGTGTTTCCTCTGCAGCAGATCGACGGGTTCGGGTTCGATCCCGAGATCCTCTTCATCGCCCGGAAACAGGGCTGGCGGCTGTTGGAGACGCCTGTTCGCTGGAATCACGTCGAGGGGTCAAAAGTGCATGTCATCGGTTCGCCGCTCAAGGTGCTGCTTGAGGTCATGACTATTCGATGGAACCAGATAACAGGGAAGTATGATGCCGGCGCCGATCCGGTCAAAGCGCATCATTTAACGAGAGAACGATGAGCAGACTAAACGTCAATATCGACCACATAGCGACCATACGACAGGCCAGACGAACCAACGAACCGAACCCGGTATCGGCTGCGGTGATTTGTGAACTGGCCGGCGCCGACGGCATCACGACCCATCTTCGCGGAGATCGCCGACATATTCAGGACTACGATCTGCTCGCTCTGAAACAGGCGGTCATCACGCACCTCAATGTCGAGATGGCGCCGACAGATGAGATGATAGAAATCGCGCTTCGCGTCAAACCCGATGTCGTGACATTAGTCCCCGAGCGACCGCAAGAGGTGACCACCGAAGGCGGCCTTGATGTCACAGGCAACCGCAAGGCGATCGCTGAAGCGATTCGACGGCTGACCGAGCATGGCATTTTCGTCAGCCTCTTCATCGATCCCGATCTCGGGCAGATCAAAGCGGCATCCCGCATGCGGGCCTATCAAATCGAGATCTGCACGGCATTGTATGCGCGGCTCTGTGAGAATCCCGGCGATCAGACCGTGCGCCGCACGAAAGAGATCGAGAAGGAACTGGAACGCCTTCGCCAGGCATCTAAATATGCCGCTCGCGCCGGACTTAAAGTCGCCGTCGGGCACGGACTGACATATCGAAACATCGATCCCGTGGCGCGGATTCCGGAGGTCGAAGAGTTCAACATCGGCCACAACATCATCGCTCGGGCCGCCCTGGTCGGTATGGACCGAGCCGTCCGCGAGATGATCGATGCCATCCGCCGGGCGCGTTCCGGCCTCAGTTCGCAGACATAATAATCCGATGATTAGTGGATGGGGGGCGGCCTTCGCGCGGCCGGGGGGGCCCCCCCCCCGGGGGGCGGGGGGCTCGCGGGGGCCGGGGGGGGCCCGGGGGGGGGGGGGGGGGGCCGGGCGGGGGGGGGGGCCCGGGGGGCGGGGGGGGGGGCCCCCCCGGGGGGGGGGCCGCCCCCTTTAAAGGACTCTTCTGCGTAACATCAGATGATCACCCTAAATATTCTCTGTCTTATTCTCAGCCTGTGTCAGTCAATTCCGCGACCTGCAGCCGCCGCGCAAGCACAGCCTGAGAAGATCAGCTCGCACGTGCTGCTGGTTGTGATCGGCGGTTTACGCCTTGAGGACCTGAACAAGGCGGATGGTCTTGGCCTCAGGATTCCAGCGCTCAGATCCCTGCGAACCAGAGGCGGACATGCGGTCAGCGTCGACGGCGTCTATCCTTCAACGACTCTGCCATCAGCTGCCACGATCGCCACCGGTTTGCTGCCGGCCGATCATGGCATCGTGGAGGACGCCCCGCTCATTGATCAGAGATCGGATCTTTCGATACTGAAGATCAAGACCGATACGCTCTGGAATGCAGCCAAAAGAAATGGATACTCGGTCGCCTCACTGGGATTCCCTCTGACGGAAAGCGTTGAACTGGATTTCAATCTGCGGGGGCCGGTGACGGACGATCTCAAAACCGGGGCCCTCATGAAATTGATTGAGCAGGGTCTTCCGAATCTGGTTCTGCTGCATTACGCTTCATTTGAAACCGCTCAGCGTCGATACGGCATTCGATCGAAACAGGCTCTTGCCGCGCTCGAAACGATCGATGGCGATCTGTTAAAGATCATCGAGGCAATTGAAAAAAGTTCGAAAGCTGGACAGACGACATATCTGGTTGCATCGGACCACGGTGCAATGGCAATTGAATCGGTCTTCAAACCGAATGTCGTGATCGAGCGAAAGGGATGGCTGACCCTCGACGGCCGCGGTCAGGTGAAGTCGTGGCGCGCTGTCGCGCATTGTTTCGGCGGCTCGGCTGCCATCTTCGTGAGGGATCAGAATGACAGCGCCGAGATCGAAAAGGTCTTTCAGGAATATCATCAGGAGACCGACAGCCCGGTCTGGCGAGTATTGAATGCCAGAGAGATCGCTCAACTGGGCGCGGATCCGCGCGCGGTTTTATATCTGGACGCAGCGCCCGGATTCGCCATGTCCGGGGCGGCTACCGGGTCCAGAACCGGCTCGGCCGATGATCGGTCGGCATCGGGATATCTGCCTTCGCGTTCAGAGATGCGAGCGATCCTTATACTTGGCGGCAGGGGAATCAAGCCGGGATCGAAGATCGAATATGCACGGCTGACCGATATCGCTCCGACCGTCTCGAGGCTCATGGGTTTGGACATGCACACAGCAAGGGGTAGAGTATTGTCAGAGGTAATTGTCAATTGAAAAGTAAGAAGAATTCAACGACACTGTAACCCGTTTTATTTCGTTCATAACCGCTCGCTGTTTTGAGCCCCAACCATCAGACTATTGGCCTATGTTCTGTCACCGATGTGGTAAACAGTTGCCCGAAGGCAGTGAATTTTGTAACCGGTGCGGCTCCAGGATGAAAACGCAGGAAGAGCGCCTGGGCAGACCCGAATTTTCCGCTCCGCCTCCTCCACCCCGACCTTCTCGTCGTCGCCCCGTGGTCGAACCGCCGCCACCTGCTGTAAGACCTGCAAGGCCGGTCAGCCCTGTCAGAAGCGCCAGGCCGGTCATTCGCGAGCCGCAGCAGGTCGATCCTGATGATGATGTGATCTATCAGGATAACGATGAAGGCATCATCTTTCGTATTCATCCGGCTTTTTTCGAGGCCGGCATTGCCTATATGCTCGGCATTCTCGCTTCACTTGTGGTGACCGCACTGGTCGCATGGCTGAAGCTTCCATTCTGGGTGGTGGTGATTTTCGCGATCGGATTTCTGATCCCGGGAGTGATCAAACATGTCGAGCGGATGCTCACAATTTACACGCTGACAAAGGTCAAAGTCGTTATCCAATCAGGCCTCTTTGAAAAGAAGATGCGCAATATTCCGCTCAGAAATATTCAGGATGTATACGTTAACGAGACGTTTAAAGAGCGTATGGCGGGCATCGGGGATGTGGTTATTGACAGTGCTGCGACGTCGGGTAAAATGGCAATGGAAAACATCAATCACCCGCGCGTGTATGCAGACATGATTCTGGATCAGTTGCAGCGCTGGAATTAACCGGAAGGTCTTCTTCATATTTCCGGCTCTCCATTCCATACTGCTCTGTGGAGCGCGGCGACCCATCGGCTTAAGCATTTACCAGGAGGGTTGCATTGCATAAGCTCCATCGTTCCATGGCTGTATTCAATCAGCCGTCACTTCCCTTTCAAAACTTATTATCGATCTTCATGCTGCTGGCTATGGCCATTACGGCTTTTGGGCAGGAAACCGAACGAACTGCTGAAATTACGCAGACAGCAATGAAGACCAGAGAAATGCTTCCTTCCCGCCTTGGTTCGAACTGGCAGGCGGTGACGCCTGTCCGAACTCTGGGTAAAGATGAGTGGACCATACTTCCGAATGCCGATATCCACGCCGAATACGGACTGAAGAACCTGATCACGCGGCAATACAGCGATGGTCAGGCAAGGCATACTGTAGAAATCTTCGAAATGAACTACACTTCAGGCGCCTACGGTCTGTTCTCCTTTAATCGCAACGCTTTGCCGGCAAATCGAAAGGAGTTTTTCGTCGGAAGATTCATGGTCAGCATCGCCGGAGATCAGCCCGATCCGGCGGTGATCAGCGAACTGGAGCGATTGCTCTCGAACGAATCCGGCCCAGTGCCCTTTCTGCAAACACAATTGCCGAACCGGAACAAAATCGACAGGACTGAAAAATACCTGATCGGCCCGGCCGCACTGGCTCTGATCGAACCATTCTCTCATCTTAAAGAGATTATCGATTTTTCAGGCGGCGTTCAAATCGCGACGGCAGCCTATAACCATGCCGGCGGTCAAATGAATATCATGATTGTCGAATACAATACGCCGCAATCCGCCAGCGATGGCCTGGCCCGCGCGCAAGGCATATATGAATCGCGGCCTTCGTATGAAAAACAGTCCCGCATCGTCAAACGCACCGGGAACTATCTGATCGAAGTATCCGGCATCCGCAACAGACCCGAAGCCGAAGAGCTGATCGGACAGATCAAATATTCGCCACGCGTGACCTGGGAGGGATCAAAGATGTCTGACATCCCCTGGCAATTCAGGCCATGGGACCCTGCCGCTTTCGAAGAAGCATCCGAGACCGCAGTTATGCTTATTCGAACCTTTTACTGGATCGGAATATTAATTGTAAGCTCGATTCTGATGGGAGTAATTACCGGCGGTTCATTCTTTTACTGGCGCCGTTATAGAAGAAGAAAACTCGGCCTCGACGATATCTTCAGCGACCCGGGCGATACCGTTCGCCTCAATCTCGACGACTATCTGATTGAACAAGGTGAGCAAGGGATCAAACAAATTGGACCCCGAAATGAATAGCAGGAAAATATCCAGTCAGCATTCAAACAAACTGTAATCTGTTTTGGAGGATTGAAAAAAAATGGCGGCCATTTATGAGAACCCACCCCGGACTCACTTTGGCCGCCACTATCAGGAGGTTCACCCGTGATCATAATAACGAACCCCGCCAGGAAAGGTTCCGTAAACCTCGCTATTAATTACAGTTAACTTTAAATCAATGCTAATAACTTTCGTCACAAAATTTACAGACGCATCGGCATGACGATGTATTTGAATTCGTAATCGACTTCGTTTTTTGGTCTCAGTTGAACCTGCGAAGAGCCGTCCTTAAAGTCAAATATCACTTCGTTATCCTGAACGACGCTGAAGAAATCCAGCAGATACTGGGCATTAAATCCGACAGTGAAATCCGGTCCGGAGAAATCGACTGAGAGAGTTTCACCCGCTTCACCGACATCCGCTGCGTTTGAAGTGACATTTATCTTGCCTTCGCTGATCTCGAATTTGATGGCGTGCGATCGCTCATCGGCCATCAGTGAAACGCGCCGGACGGCAGAAGCGACCCGGTCGCTTTCAATGGTGATGTGATGATTATTCTCTTTCGGGATGACCTGTTCATAGTTCGGAAACTGCCCGCTCAGCGTTCGTGAGGTCAGCGTGCGCTTACCTACCTTGAAGAAGAGGTGATTGCTGTCGCTGCCGAACTCGATCGGATCTTCAGTTTCAGCGCATAACCTCGCAAGCTCGGCGAGGGTTTTCCGGGGAATCAGAAACTCTTTCTTCTCATCACCGAATCCCTCTTTCTTCTCGATAAATGACAGTCGATGACCGTCGGTGGCGATCATGCGAATAGCCTCGGACGTCAGTTCGAATTTTGCACCATTCAAAATGTATCGAGATTCGGCGCTTGTGATGGCAAAGGATGTCCTGGCAATGAAAGTTCTAACCAGATCAGCCGGCAGTGACGTGAGCTCCCCTGTCAATTCCGGCAAATTCGGAAAGTTATCTGTCGCCAGCCCCGGCATCCTGAATTTCGACCGCTCACAATGTATCGTGACATTATCCTTTTCCCCGCTTTTTATCTCGATATCAGCTTCAGGCAATGCCCTCACAATCTCGAAGAGCTTTTTCGCCTGTATGCAGAGCGAGCCTTCCGTCCTGATCTCTGCTTCGCATCCGGTGGTGATCGAAACATCCAGATCCGTGGCCTTGATGCTTAACTCCCCTCCCTTTGCTTCCAGCAACAGGTTCGAAAGTATCGGAATCGTACTCTTCTTTTCCACGACTCCCTGAATCATATTCAACTCTTTTAGAAAGGGGGTTTTTCCTATTATGAATTGCATCTTATCAACTCCGTCTCAGCGCCTTTTACTACTTATTCTAAATATATAATTCAGTATATTAATTTAGTAATAGTAGTAGGTCCTGTGGAAAAAGTAGCAAACTCGGTAACTGTAATTACATCAATAGGTTGAATGCAATCAGCTATGTGGAAAACATTGTGAATCCAGCAGTTGATATCCACAGTTTGCTGTGAAAATCCTGGAACCGGAACTTTTTCCACCGATATCCACAACCGATTTTCGATACTTCCTGTGGAAAAAGTACATAAGTCTATTTGCAGCTATCAATTAGGCTGTTGATAAGCCTGTGGATATGCCCTTTTTGATCATACAAAGCCGAGACTTTATTGATGCTATGGATGACGGTTGTATGGTGTTTACCGCCGAATTCCCTGCCGATTTCAGGTAAACTTGCCCTGGTCAATGTTTTACAGAGATACATCGCGATCTGGCGAGGTTGAGTGATATTGCGGGTATTGGATTTTGATTTCAGTTCAGCGACTTTCAACCCGTAATAATCAGCGACAACTTTCTGGATCGATTCAATCGTGACGGACCGTTCTTCTTCCTGGACCAGGTTTTTAAGAGCTTCCTGGGCCAATGTAATGCTGATCGGCTCTCCGCGAAGGGATGAAAGAGCTGTCAGTCTGACCAGAGATCCTTCGAGTTCACGAATATTGGATTTGATCTTATTGGCGATGAAGAGCGCGACGCTGTCGGGCAGAATGATTTTGTCCGTTTCGGCCTTTTTTCGGAGAATTGCGACTTTTGTTTCCAGATCGGGCGGCTGGATGTCCGCAATGAGGCCCCATTCGAAACGCGAATGCAGGCGCTCCTCCAGTGTCGGAATCTCACGCGGTGCGCAATCCGATGAAATGACGATCTGTTTCTGATCTTCGTAAAGCGCATTGAAGGTATGGAAGAACTCTTCCTGAGTTCGCTCTTTACCCGCCATGAACTGGATATCGTCGATCAGCAGTACATCGATCGAACGATATTTCTGACGGAAATTGATGGTCTGATCGTAGCGAATGGCGTTGATCAGTTCGTTCATAAACTTTTCAGCTGAGATGTAACAGAGACGAAGGTGCCGGTTATGCTGCTTGACGCGATGTCCGATAGCGCACATGAGATGTGTTTTGCCGAGTCCCACTCCACCATAAATGTAGAGTGGATTATATGTTTTCGATGTCGATTCGGCGACGGCCAGAGCCGCTGCGTGTGCGAACTGGTTGCAGGAACCGACGACGAAGGTGTCGAACGTGTATCTCAAATTCAGGCGTAAGTCAGTATTGGCCGATTCACTGTACCTCGGTTGTGATCCATTTGCTTCAGCGGAGTTCGACGTGCCGGTTTTGGACGCATGATTCGATCCGCTGTTCTGGGCGATGACCTGAACATCGCTGGCCGCGGCGGTCTTGAATTTCGCAGGTGGCGGTTCCTCGGAAGTGACGGAAGGGTTCTCAGAGATTTGAAAAGTAATTGCACGCCCTGAAAGATTGGTCTCCTCAAGCGATTCATCGAGAATTTCACGGTAGTTGTTCAGAATCCAATCCTCGAATACACGATCAGGAACTTCGACTATGATTTTCGTCTCACTGCTCTGCAGAAATTTTATCGGTTTGAACCAGGTGGTAAAACTCTCATGATTCACTCTCTTCTCGACGCTGGTCAGCAATGAATCCCAATGATTGAACTCACTCATAACATCCCTTCCTGTAGTTCGCAGGAAATCGTCCCACTGCAAGCTGTTCATAAAATCAAAATGATCAGGATTCAAAGACAGAAAAATATCCCCCGGAGGAAGCATTGTGAGTCGCCGCTTCCCCTAACAAGAGGAGATATCTAAGTGTAAAGTATGGCAGTGCTAAAGTACTGGCAAATCAATACTTTACAGTCACTAAGACTGCTGTCATTGAAGTTTTTGAAGACTATCACATGGTTCAAACGCATGCAAGGATCAGAATCGACATGATTGCGCATGAATGAATCTTTATTGAAAAAAAAAGTAGAAAGTAGAAAGTATGAAGAGAAAAGCATTGGATATTGTCGTTGACAGTTCATCTTTTCAAGTGAGACCCTCTCTTTCTACTTTCTGCTTTTTGACTTGGGGTTTCCCCAGCGCGGGGGGGGGGGGGGCCCCCCCGGGTGGGGCCCGGCGGGGGGGGGGGGGGGGGGGGGGGGGGGGGGGGGGGGGCCCGGGGTACTTAATTGAGGAGAAAGCCATGTCAATATCAAGCGAATTGTCCTGGATAGATGGAATGGGGATGGCTGAGCTTGTGCGAAACAAGGAAGTGACGCCAGCTGAGCTGGTTGAGGTTGTCATAGAGAGGATCGAGCGCGTCAATCCGCACCTCAATGCGATCGTGACAAAGATGTATGACGAAGCAAGGCAGAGTGCATCGAACGAGTTGCCTGACGGGCCGTTCACCGGGGTTCCATTTCTGCTTAAGGATCTGCAGGCCGCCTTTCAGGGGGTGAAGATGACAGCCGGATCGCGTTATTTGAGGGATTTCGTCCCGAATCTGGATAGCGAACTGGTCAGGCGATATAAGAAGGCCGGTCTGATTGTCGCAGGTAAGACGAACACTCCGGAGTTCGGCATCATGCCGACGACTGAGCCCGAGCTTTTTGGCGCAACCCGGAATCCATGGGATATCAGTCGATCAACTGGCGGATCAAGTGGTGGATCGGCTGCGGCAGTTGCTGCGGGGATCGTGCCTGTGGCGCATGCCAATGATGGTGGAGGATCGATTCGGATTCCGGCTTCGTGTTGTGGAGTTTTCGGGCTCAAGCCGACGCGTGGTCGAAATCCGCTTGGCCCGCATTTCGGAGATGTCTTCGGCGGACTGGTGGCTGAGCATGTAGTCTCGCGAAGTGTGCGAGACAGTGCGGCAATGCTGGATGCGACATCCGGTCCGGATCTGGGTGATCCATATTTCGCACCCGCGCCGGCGCGCCCTTTCATCAGGGAGGTCGGCGCCGATCCGGGTAAATTGCGCATAGCATGGACAACGAAGGCTTTGACGGGCGTGCTTGTGCACCAGGATTGCGTGGCCGCTGTTGAGGAGACGGTGAAGTTGTGTTCGGAGCTTGGTCACGAATTAATCGAGGATACGCCGCAATTGGACGGAAATATGCTGACTCAGGCGTTTAGGTGTCTATGGGCAACTGGCGCGGCCTGGTTGATCGACAGTCTGTCATATGCCGTCGGTCGGGGGCCTGAGCCGGATGAACTTGAGCCGCTGACGCGCGCGCTGGTCGAAATGGGAAGAGAGCAGTCGGCTCCCGCATATTTGATGTCGGTACAGATTCTGCAGACATATGGTCGTCGCATGGCCCATTTTATGCAGAAATACGATGTTCTGCTGACTCCGACGCTGGCTGAGCCTCCGTTGCCTCTCGGAACGCTCGATTCGACTGCTGAGAACCCGATGGCCGGAATGCGACGGTCAGCCCTCTTTGTTCCATTCACGCCGATTTGCAATGGGACCGGGCAGCCTGCGATGTCGGTGCCGTTATACTGGAACGACGAGGGACTGCCGATCGGAAGCCATTTCATCGGTCGTTTCGGTGACGAAGCGACATTGTTCCGTCTGGCCGCTCAGCTTGAGACCGCGCGCCCGTGGGCCGGGAAATACCCGACTGTTTCAGTTTAAAGTACACATCAAGAAAGAGCCTTCATGAGTCAAAAGAGAAAAGCGCCATACGGATCGTGGAAATCTCCTGTCACATCGGATCTGATCGTTTCGGGTTCGATCGGTCTGGTACAACCAACGCTGTCAGGCAGTGATGTTTTCTGGCTTGAATCGAGACCTGTCGAAAAGGGGCGTAACGTGCTGGTTCGTCAGAAGCCGGATGGCTCACGAAGCGATCTGACACCTGTCCCGTACAATGTTCGAACGCGAGTGCACGAATACGGCGGCGCTCCCTTCATCATCTGCGGCGAAGACATTCTCTTCTCTCATTTCGCCGATCAGCGGCTCTACAAACTGGACAACAGTGGAGTGATTTTGCCAATGACGCCGGTGGCCGATGTGCGCTATGCCGACGGTGTGTATGACCGCAGGCGGTTCCGGGTCATTTGTGTGCGCGAGGATCATACAACCGCATCGAAAGAACCGGTCAATTCAATTGTGAGCATAAATATAGAAGGCGAAGATCCGGGTAGCGTGATCGTGGAAGGATCGGATTTTTACGCTGCACCGAGAATCAGCCCCGATGGTCACAGGCTGGCGTGGTTGTCATGGAATCATCCGAACATGCCCTGGGACGGAACTGAGATCTGGGTTGGGACATTCAATGCGGAAGGCGGCCTGGAGGAGAAGACACTGGTCGCGGGAGGCCCTGAAGAATCGGTCATTCAACCCGAGTGGTCTCCAGACGGGGTATTGCATTTCATCTCTGATCGAACAGGCTGGTGGAATCTTTATCAATGGCGCGAAGGAAATCTTCGAGCGCTGTGCCCGATGGACGCTGATTTCGGACAGCCGCAATGGGTCTTCGGTATGTCGTCGTATGATTTCGTCTCGCAAGATCGGATAATCTGCACCTGGTTTGAAAACGGATTTTCGAAGCTTGGCCTGCTCGATCTGAAATCGGAATCACTTGAACGGATCGAGTCTGCGTACACCAGAATAGAGGGTATTCGAGCAAGCGGTGGGCAAGCGATTTTTCTGGCCGCAACTGCCTCATCATCGACAGCGATAATCAGTTATGATCCGGCAACGAGAGAATCCGTATACATTCGGAGATCGAGCGAATTGCCGATCGATCCGGGTTTTATCTCGGCTCCGCAGGCAGTTGAATTCCCTACCGGCAATGGTTTGACCGCGCATGCCTTCTTTTATCCGCCGCGCAATAATGATTACGAAGGGCCGGAGGATGAGCGTCCGCCGCTGCTGGTGATGAGTCATGGCGGGCCGACCGCGGCCACAACGCCATTATTGAAACTGGGGATCCAATACTGGACCAGCCGTGGCTTCGCGGTTCTGGATGTCAATTACGGTGGCAGCACGGGATATGGTCGAGCGTACAGGGATCGACTCAAGGGCCAATGGGGAATTGTGGATGTGGCCGATTGCGTCAATGGCGCGAAATTCCTGGCCGGCCAGGGATTGGTTGACGGAGATCGTATGGCGATCACGGGCGGCAGTGCCGGCGGATACACGACCCTCTGCGCGCTGACTTTTCACCAGGTTTTCAAAGCCGGGGCCAGCCATTACGGCGTCAGCGATCTGGAAGCACTGGATATCGATACACACAAATTCGAAGCGCGATACACGCAAAGCCTGGTCGGCCCATACCCTGCAAGCAAAGCGCTCTACCTTGAGCGATCGCCAATCCATCATACGGACAGGCTGTCAGCCCCCGTCATCTTCTTTCAGGGGCTCGATGACAAGATCGTACCGCCGAATCAATCCGAAATGATGGTCGATGCCTTGAGGGCCAAAGGGCTGCCGGTCGCCTACGTCACCTTCGAAGGCGAACAGCATGGTTTCCGTCAGGCTGACAACATCAGACGCGCGCTCGACGGAGAGTTCTATTTCTATTCGCGCATCTTCGGATTCGAACCAGCCGATCAGATCGAACCTGTCCCGATCGATAACTTCCCCGGGTAGGAAAAGAAAAATCATCCACTAAGGACACAAAGAAGAATCGTCCACCAAGAACACGAAGATACGCAAAAGGATTCAGAAAGGAATGAATACCCGATATTTTTTATCTTTTCTTTGTGAAACTTCGTGTTCTTGGTGGACGATTCTTCTTTGCGTCCTTAGTGGATGAATTTGAATTATCGGAGCAGTAACACATCCTGGCCGTTGCTGAAGATGCCGGCGATGCATCCGGTCATGAGAGTGGCCAGCGTGGCCGCGACCAGGGCGCGCAATCCAAGCCCTGCCAGATCGTCGCGGCGCGACGGCGCGATGGCTGCCATGCCGCCGACGAAGATGGCGACCGATGCGACGTGTGTGAATCCGCAGAGCGCATAACTGAGAATGACGACGGTCCGCGGATCCGCCAGCTGGCCTGAAGCGATCATCTGCGCCAGTTCCTGGTACGACACGACTTCGGTCAGAATGACCCGTTCGCCGAGCAGCCGGGCGGATTCGGCGATATCCGCACGCACGATCCCGAGCATCGCTGCCAAAGGGTAAAATATCCAGCCCAATATCTTGACCAGAGATAAAGGCTCGGCGAGACCGAGCCATTTTCCGGGCAGGGCCAGCAGCTTATCGACCAGCGCAACCAGACCGAGACCTGCGATGAGCAGCGTCGAGATGCCGGCCGCCAGCTTCAATCCGTCCATTGCGCCCGTGATAACAGCGCTCATCAGATTGCCGGATCGCAGCTCTGGTGGATCGGGTGGAATCCCTGTTGCAGTTTCAGGCTCTTCGGTCTCGGGCAGCATAAGCTTGGTCATGACGACAACAGCCGGAATCGACAGCAAAGAGGCGGAGATGAGATGGCCGGCGATTTGGGGGAATGTTTTGCTCAGAAACGCCACGTAAATTCCGAGCGTCGTCGAGGCGACGGTGGCCATGCCTGACCCCAGAATGGTCAGCATCTCCGATCTCGTCATCCGCTCCAGATAGGGCTTTACAACGAGGGCCGATTCGACGCCGACGAAGATGTTGGATGCCCCGCAGAGCGATTCCGCCCCGCTCGTGCCCATCGTTCTGTGAAATATGACCGCGAAAAATCGAACGATGAGCTGCATAATCCCCAATCGATACAGGATAGCTGTAAAGGCTGAAAAGAAGATGGCGATCGGAAGAGCCTGAAAGACGAGGATGAAGCCGATCGAACCCTGCTCTCCGGGGCCGGCTGCAAGCGGACCCAGCAGAAAAGTTGTGCCTGCCTTCGACACATCCAGCAGGGCCATAACCGCATCGTTGAGCCAGACGAAGATCTGGCGAGTGGCCGGCAAGCGAAAAATCAGAAGACCCAGCAGGAATTGCAGGCTCATTGCCCAGATGATTGTCCTCCAGCGCACCTCTCGCCGGTGTGATGAAAGCAGCCATGCAATTCCCGCGAAAACGAAAAAGCCAGCCAGGGATGTGAAATGTGGAAGCATCGAGAGACCTCAATTCAGTAGAAGGTAGAAAGTAGAAAGTAGAAAGCAGAAATTCGCCATGGAATGCTTTCATCTTTACGCCATCGCATCTTTGCGTTATGTATATTCTGAAATCCTTGATAGTCAATTGAACTTCAACTGCGAGACATCAGAAAATTGAGGCAAAAGCAGCGTGATTTTAAAAGTCTTCGATAATAAAATCCAACTGGGAGAAGCCGCTGCGAGCCAGGCGGCGGAAATTGTAAATCGGGCGGTGAGAGATCGAGGGCGGGCGAGAATTATCGCCGCTACGGGCGCATCTCAATTCGATTTCCTGCGTTCCCTGATCGAACATCATGATATCGACTGGACGAAAGTCGAGATGTTTCATCTGGACGAGTACGTCGGTCTTCCAGTGACCCATCCGGCGAGTTTTCGCAAATACCTGATGGAAAGGCTGATCGAACCGGCAGGCATTGAAAACTACCACCTTCTCGACGGCGAGGGCGATCCGCGTCAGGTCTGCGACAGCACGGGTCAGGCACTGGCTTCGTCCCCGATCGATGTCGCGTTCGTCGGCATAGGAGAGAACGGGCATCTCGCTTTTAACGATCCGCCGGCGGATTTTGAGACCGACGCACCCTACATCATCGTTAATCTGGACGAGGCCTGTCGCCGGCAGCAGGTCGGTGAGGGATGGTTCGCGGATTTCTCGGAAGTTCCGACCCAGGCGATATCGATGTCGATACGACAGATCCTGAAGGCGAACGAGATAATCTGTATTGTTCCGGATGCACGAAAAGCCGAAGCGGTCAGAAACTGCCTGAGCGGCGAAGTCAGTCCGAACTTTCCGGCATCCGTTCTCCAGACTCATTCCAGGACAACGATCTATCTGGATCATGATTCCGCTTCTCTTCTCGACAGTAATCTCATCACAAAGGTGAAATGAAAATATGAAAACCAAACATGGCAGAGGTTTGATGACGGCGCTGCTGATTGTCGTCGGATTGTGTTTATCGATCGGCGACGCCTCGAGCGCTCAGACACGGACTTTGCGGATCGGGCTGATCGGTCTCGATACTTCGCATGTTCCGGCCTTTACAAAAATGCTCAACGACGCAACGGACCCTGGTCATGTACCCGGAGCCCGCGTGGTCGCGGGATTCAAGGGCGGCAGTCCGGATGTCGAATCAAGCGCAACACGTGTTGATCGGTTCACGGCTGAGATCCGCGACAAGTGGGGAGTCGAGATCGTCGATTCGATCGAAGAGCTTTGCCGGAAGGTAGATGCTGTTATCATTCACAGTGTTGACGGCCGCACGCATCTCAGCCAGGTTCGCCCGGTCTTTGCTGCGAAGAAGCGCGTCTTCATCGACAAGCCGTTTACCGCCAGTTATGCCGATGCGCGAGAGATCGTCCGTCTGTCTCGTGAATCAGGTGTGCCGTTCTTCAGTTCGTCCAGCCTGCGTTATGCCGGCGATCTGCAGGCGGTTCTGGCCAGTGACAAGCTGGGCAAGCTGACAGGGGCCTTCACTTACGGCCCGTCGCCGACCGAGCCTCATCACCCGGACCTTTTCTGGTATGGCATTCACGCCGTCGAGATGCTCTACACTCTCATGGGTTCGGGTTGTGAAACGATCACTCGTGTTCACACTGATGATGCCGATATGGTCGTCGGCAGATGGAAGGATGGCCGAACGGGTACTGTGCGCGGAACGCGCGCCGGAAAGCAGGATTACGGCTTCGTTGCATTCGGAGAAAAAGCCACGATCGCCACGACTCCTCCGATGAGGTCCGATTACCGAGGCCTGCTGGTCGAAATCATCAAATTCTTTCAGACTGGTGTCGTCCCCGTCGACCCTCAGGTAACGCTCGAGATGATGGCCTTCATGGAGGCCGCCGATCTGAGCAAGGCCCGAAACGGCGCGCCCGTCAAACTCTCGGAAATTACATCCCAATCGAGGTAATCCGAATGACCACTTCTCTTATTGATAAGACAAGGTTTTCATATTTCGCCGCGATAGTTGTCACTGCAGCATTGATCCTGACAGCTTGCAGCACCACGCCGGGCACTCAACCGGAGACCGCCGATAAAACGGCGGATCAGAAAGATATGTCTGAAGTTAGAATCATGACGCTCGATCCGGGCCATTTTCACGCCGGGCTGGTTCAGAAAGAGATGTATCCCGGGGTTTCCCCGAAAGTGAACGTCTATGCACCTCTCGGCTTCGATCTGACTGAACACCTGAATCGTATTGCGCGCTTCAATCTGCGTCCTGAAAATCCCACGAAATGGCAGATGGAAATTCACGCAGGCGAAGATTTTCTGGATCGCATGCTGAAGGAAAAACCGGGCAACGTCGTTGTCATCTCGGGTCGCAATCGCGGCAAGATCGATCGGATCAAGGCCTCTGTCGAAGCGGGTTTGAACGTGCTGGTAGATAAGCCCTGGATTATCGACACTGGAGATTTCTCAAAACTCGAATCGACGCTCAACACGGCCGAATCGGGCGGCATCATCGCTTATGACATCATGACCGAACGGTACGAGATCACGACCATGATTCAAAAGGAACTGATTCACACTGCGGATGTCTTCGGCGAAATGTCGAAGGGATCTGAATCGGATCCGGCAGTCTATTTCGAAAGCCTGCACCATATCCTGAAGATGGTCGCCGGAGCGCCGAATATTCGTCCGGCGTGGTTTTTCGATGTCATGCAGCAGGGCGAAGGCGTGGCAGATGTAGGGACTCACCTTGCCGATCTCACCCAGTGGATGCTCTTCCCCGAACAGGCGATCGATTATAAAAAGGACATTCAGGTCCTTTCGGCCAGACGCTGGCCAACTGTCATGACGCTCGATCAATTCAAGCGCGTGACCAACAACCCTGCCTTTCCGGATTACCTGTCGGCAAATGTTAAAAACGACAAGCTGGACTATTTCTGCAATGGATCGATGACATACGCATTGCGCGGAATCAACGCCAAAATGGATGTCATCTGGAACTATGAAGCGCCGGCCGGCGGCGGAGACACTCACGTCGCGATCTTCAAGGGAACACGCTCACGTGTCGAAATCCGTCAGGGCAAGGAACAGAACTGGAAGACCGAGGTCTATGTCATTCCCAATTCTCCCGCCTCAAAGACGGAGATCGCCGCGGCCCTTCAGAAGAAGATCGACGCGCTGCAGGCGACCTTTCCAGGTGTCGCCATGGTTGATAAAGGCGATCGAATCCACGTCACGATCCCTGACAAGTATCGCGACGGTCACGAAGCACACTTTGCTGAAGTCACTCGCCGGTTCCTCCAATATCTGAAAGATCCAAAATCTATCCCCGCGTGGGAAAAGACCAACATGCTGGCAAAGTATTTCACGACGACCAAAGGATTGGAGATGAGTAAAAAGTAGAAAGTAAAAAGTAGAAAGTAGAAAGTGAGAGGGCGTCCTGTCTTTCTACTTTATACTTTCTACTTTTTACTTTCTACTCAATCAGGGTTTTATGAACTACAAGAACAATATACTGGAACTGGTTGGAAATACGCCGCTGGTCAAATTGAATACTGTCTCGGAGGGGCTCAAGCCATTGTTGCTGGCCAAGATGGAGTCGCACAATCCGGGCGGGAGCGTCAAAGACCGGATCGGCATCACCATGATCGAACGGGCCGAAAAGAGCGGCGAACTGAAGCCCGGCGGAACAGTCGTTGAAGCGACGAGCGGCAATACGGGGATCGGACTGGCGCTTTGCTGTGCGATAAAAGGTTATCGCAGCGTCTTTGTCATGACAGACAAGTGCAGTCAGGAGAAGGTGCGTTATCTGAAAGCGCTCGGCGCTGATGTGATCGTCGTGCCTGCGGCGGCCAAGCATGATTCGCCTGAGCATTATGTCAATACCGCGCGTCGCATCACACGTGAAACGCCAAACGCGATCATGGCATTTCAATATGGCAACCCGGCAAATCCGGATGCTCACTACAGAACCACCGGCCCTGAAATCTGGGAGGCGACCGAAGGCCGCATCACCCATTTCGTCGCCGGTATGGGAACCGGTGGAACGATCAGCGGCACCGGCCGTTTTCTCAAGGAAAAGAACCCCAAAGTCAAAATCATCGGCGCCGACCCATACGGATCTGTCTTTAAAACATTCAAGGAGTCCGGTCAGCTCATGGAGTCGACCCCGTATCTGGTCGAGGGAATTGGCCAGGATATAATCCCTGAAAACGTCCACATGAAATATATAGATGAGATCGTCAACGTGACCGACCGCGATTCTTTCAACATGGCGCGACGGCTGGGACGTGAGGAGGGGATCTTTTGCGGAGGCAGCAGCGGAACAATTGCATGGGCCGCGCTCAAGATCGCTGAGAGCCTGACCGAAAACGATATCATCGTCTTCATCATCTGCGATACGGGAGAACGATACCTTTCAAAATTCCTGTCTGATGAATGGATGAAAGAGAAGCGATTGCTCGGATTCGAGCGTATGACGCTGGGACTGGTCAACGAGATGAAGATGCATAATGCTCCGCGTCTGGTTCTCGTCTCGCCCGAAAATCAGGTCTCGGATGCGCTTCAGTTAATGAATGCTCACGGGCTGTCCCAGCTGCCGGTGCTGGATGAAGGCAATTCAGTCGGCAGCATTCGCGAAGGCAGAGTCATGGCTCAGTTGCTCAACAATCGCGAACTGCTGCAGGCTCCGGTCAGCGAAGTCATGGATGCCCCCTTCCCTGTCGTCAACGAATCGGTCGAAGTTGAAAGGGCGATCAAATACCTCAAAAACTCACCGGCGATATTGATCGAGGAATATGGCAGGATCGTGGGTATAGTGACGCGGTTCGACGTACTCGATATACATGTCTGAGGAAGTCCGGAGGGGCGCGAACCCTGCGTCGATTCGCGCCCGCTCAGGATTAATCATCAAACTCGAACCTGTAGATATCGTCCATTCTGGTGTCCGGAGTGAGCATAAACAGATCGTTGATGTATCCGGTGTGCAGATCATAGACCCATCCGTGCAGAATCGGACGCTGCTCTTTATGCCAGGCGTGCTGGACGAACGAAGTCTCGGCCAGTTTCCAGACCTGCTCTTCAACGTTCAACTCGACCAGTCGTCGATGTCGCGTATTCTGGTCATTGATTCCTTCCAGTTCGCGTTTGTGCAGCCGGTAAACATCCTTGATGTTGCGCAGCCATTTATTGATCAATCCAAGATGCTTGTTCGAAAGAGCGTTTTTAATGCCTCCGCACCCATAATGACCGCACACGATGACGTGTTTCACCTTCAATACTTCGATGGCGTATTGCAATACGCTGAGCATGTTGAAATCGGTATGGATGATCTGGTTGGCGATGTTACGGTGAACAAACAGTTCACCCGGTTCCGTACCGGTGATGTCCTCGGCCGGGACACGGCTGTCCGAGCACCCGATCCATAGAAAAGCAGGCGTCTGATCGTCCGCTATCCTCAGGAAAAAGTCTTCCCTGACATCCAGCTTGTCTTTGACCCAGGCTTTATTGGCCAGTATCAGCTTTTTGTATTCATCCATCTAAATTGACCTTTCTCATGAAATTCTGGGCCTTCGAGTGGAAATTTTTGTACTCGATTTTTATGTTTCTGAATCTCGCCATCTGCTCGAAATCAGTTACGACATCATAAATGTCGTTGTCGATGAAGATCGCTTTCGTGGCGTCGATGATCAGTTTCGAGGCGGGGGGTATCGATGACAGTTTATCCTTAAGCTCTGTCTTGTTGACGAACGATACGTCCTTGTTGAAACGCATGAGATAAAAATCGTCCTGACTGACCATCGTAATTGCCGAACGGTGATTCGTTCTGACGACGAAGAAGAGGCCGACGACCATGCCGATTAAGATGCCGTTGAGCAGATCGGTAAAGACTATCGCCACAACAGTAATGATGAACGGCAGAAACTGGTCGAGTCCTGACTGATACATCTTCTTGTAGAGTTCGATCTTCGTCAGTTTGTACCCGATAACCAGCAGGATGGCCGCGAGCGATGCGAGCGGGATGCGGTTCAGTAGCGAAGGGATGAGCAGGACGCAGACGAAGAGCAGGATCCCGTGGATGAAGGCTGAGAGCCTGGTCCGTGCGCCGGCATAGACATTGGCGGAGCTGCGAACGATGACCGAGGTTATAGGCAATCCGCCGATCAGTCCCGAGATCAGGTTGCCCAGTCCCTGCGCCTTCAATTCCTTGTTTGTCGATGAGATGCGCCGCTGCGGATCGAGTTTGTCCGATGCCTCGATCGAGAGCAGCGACTCGATGCTGCCGATGATTGCGATCGTCAAAGCTGTGATATATACCTGCTTGTTAGCCAGCCCCGACCAGTCAGGCAGCGTGAACTGATTCATAAAGCCCGTCAGGCCACTCGAGACCGGCAGCGTGACCAGGTGCCCATCCTCGGGTTTCAAATAAAAATTATTAAGGCTGACTTTGAAGATCTCATTGATCAGGATTCCGGCGATGACGACGATCAGCGGACCCGGAACGAGCTTGAATATTTTGTGGCGCTGCATGAACGGCCGTTCCCAGGTAAGCAGGATGGTCAGCGAAACGATCGATATGATCACCGCTTCCGGGCTCATCGTCGCAACAGCCGTGATGATGTCTCCGATGGTATTGCTCTTGACGTCGACTTCGAAGAAGAAGTCGAAATCGCCTTCAAAGTGCTCGTCACGCCCAAGCGCATGCGGGATCTGCTTCAGGATGATGACGACTCCAATCGCCGCCAGCATCCCTTTGATCACCGCATTGGGAACATAATTACCGATAATGCCGGCTTTTAAATACCCGATCACGATCTGGATCACACCTGAAATCGCCACGGCCAGCAAAAAGACCCGAAAAGAACCCAGGTTCTGAATCGCCGTCGCCACGATCACCGCCAGTCCGGCGGCCGGTCCGCTGACGCTGACCTCGGATCCCGAAAAGATCGAGATGACAATTCCACCGATAATCCCTGCAATGACACCGGAAAACAACGGCGCTCCCGATGCCAGCGCGATCCCGAGGCATAACGGCAACGCGACCAGAAAGACTACCAGCCCGGCCGGGGCATCGTACTTCAGATTGTTGATCAGACCTGTCTGATCATTTTGATTAATTATCATAAAAGAAATTACATTTTGACCGCGCTGTTATGCGGTGACGTGCGACTGCGCGTTGGGCGGGTATAGCTCAGTCAGGCAAGTTCATTGAGGTTCGGTGAAATTACGAACAACCTACATAACAATCTTTAATGACGCATGTCAAGCCAGAGGCTGATGGCGGATCATGCCATGATGTTAATTTATCCTGCTTTTCTGAGCAGCAAAGCATTCCAGAGCATCTGCCGGCGAACTTTAGATGTGATTAATAAAGTTATTGCCAGCAAGAGATAAACCCCGCTGAAGACGTATCTTATCCATTCCTGTGTGAAAAAGAGTTGGGTGATGAAGAGCAGCATGAGAACCAGCGCTTCTTTTACACTGAAGCGAAAATCAGAGATCACGACGGCCGCAAAAAGTGACTGGGCCGAGGTCAGCAAAAGCTCTTCCTTCTGCCTGTGATCGAGCTCCATCGGGCCCCAAAAGCCTGCGGAAATGCAATATACGACCGGAATCGCTCCGACCAGCAGCGTCCATTGGTTGACCTTGGATGAGATGAGGGCCCCGATTCCCGTCGAGCCCTTGCCTTTAAAGGCGAAGAGCAGGGCGACGATCGCCTCGGGTGATTCTGAGGCCAGTGGGGCAAGCCACTGCACCAGCAGAAACTCATCTACGCCATAGGTCCTTCCAGTCGAGATCAGTCCTTCGGCAAAAGGTTCGGCTGAAAGCCAGATGGCATATCCGGCGAATCCGAACATTAATAAAATAACCAGCCGGCGTGCCGTGTTTCCAAGCTTATGATCCAGAAATCCGGCGATTCCACCCAGAGCCTCGTCATGTTTATTACCTTTGGCGGCTCGTCCGGCATAGTATAGAAACAGGGAGAAAAAGATCACGGCATCGAAGAGTGAGAGCGTGCCCTTGAGCGGTATCACCAGCGAATAGATCGTCGCGAGCAGCAGGAGGCTCAGTTCGAGGCCCTGCGACTGATCGAGCGGGATGTGATCGCGTTTATGTTTGAAGTAATAGACGATGGCGACCAGAGACCAGCCGATGCCGATCAGCACGCGATTCGCACCGGTCATGTTGGCGATGGCATATGCCTTGTATGCCGGATCCTTTCCGGCGACCCAGGCAAAGTGCAGGTCGACAGCATATTCCGGCAACACGCTGATCAGCGCAAGGACGATCAGCGCCAGTGAACGTGGGATGTCGCGTTCTGACAGTTCGGCGCCCCAGCTCAGAATGAATGCCGCTCCGATAATCGCAATCCCCGCGATGATCGAGACCGGAATCGGATTGGTCTCGACCAGATGATGTCCGCGACCGCTTATGGCCAATGCCATCCACGGCAACGGCAGAATGGTGGCTGCGATTAGCCAGACGATGTTTTTCATAATCGGAATAGAATTTCGCTTTAAAAATATGAGAACAGGAAAACCGTATTTCACTCGCCGATGATTTTGATGATCAGCTTTTTGCGGCGCTGCCCGTCGAATTCCGCGTAATAGACCTGCTGCCAGGTTCCCAGATCGAGACGTCCATTGGTCACCGGCAGCAGAACCTGATGATGCATAAGCAGATTTTTCAGATGGGCATCACCGTTGTCCTCGCCGGTCAGGTGATGCCGATAATCAGGCCGCATCGGAGCAAGTTTTTCGAGCCACTCATCGATATCGGCAATCAGGCCATCTTCGGCGTCATTGACGTATACTGAGGCCGTGATGTGCATTGCGGAGACCAACACAAATCCCTCGCGGATTCCGCTTTCCGAGAGAGCCTCTGCCACCTCATCAGTGATGTTGATGTACTCCCGCCTCTTCTTCGTCTCGAAGAAGAGATATTTCGTGTGTGATTTCATTAACCAGACCTTCCAGGATTGTTCAGAATAGGGAATTATGAAGTAAAAAGTTGAAAGTAAAAAGCGGAAAACCAGAAAATCGATCTAACTGGTCGGCCCATGAAGAAGTTTCCAGTCCCCAGTTTGCAGTCGCTTCTCCATGGTTTGCTCTGAGTCACAATCGCAATCTGACTCACAGAAATAAACTTGTACCGTTTAATAATACTCGAAACTGGAAACTCCCAACTGGAAACTGCATCAGGGGTCGGTCTTCTTTTCTCTTTTACTTCCTATCCATTCCGGCACAAAAAAACTATAATCATGAGTTCATTGAAGAAGAGAGGAACAGAGGAGCAGGAGATGCCAAAAATTGCAGATATCGAATATACGCCGAACCCGAACGCGGTGAAATTCATCCTGAAGGAACCGGTCACCAATGGGACATCGCGGTCGTTTCAGGATGCTGAAGATGCGAAGTCTGATGCGCTGGCTTCGGCATTGTTTGATGTTGGAAATGTTACGTCGGTCTTTTACATGGATCGATTTATAACGGTCAATAAGGAAGATGAAGTAACGTGGGAGGATATGCTCAGGAAACTGGCTGAGCCGATTCGGTCGGCCCCGTCAGCGGCTGAACTGCCGCCGCCGGCGTCTGCGCAACCGACTTATGTGCCGGGAGATAATCCGCTGCTTGACCGTATTAACGAAGTCCTTGACCAGAAGGTGAGGCCGGGGCTGGCCGGCGACGGCGGCGGGCTGGAGATCATCGGTCTGAATGACAAGCAGCTGCTGATCCGTTATCAGGGCGCTTGCGGGAGCTGCCCCAGTTCGATCGGAGGGACGCTCATGGCGATCGAACATATGCTCAAGGAAGAGGTCGATTCGGATATCGAAGTCATTTCGGTATGAGCGATCGGGATCACAGCATTTTTCAGTCTCGTGCATTCTGACAGTCGCCCTCCCTGACAGTCGTGCGCCGACAGAATGCACGAGACTGAAAAATGCGCTGTCAGCATTGGTCAGAAATCGTTTCTTATCTTGCAACAAGGCTCCGTCAATCCCGACCCGGCTCAGAGCGGCAGCAGGACATCGACCCTGGTCCCCTTTCCCTCCTCGCTGTCAATTTCGATCTTGCCTTTATGTTTCTTGACGATCTCCTGAGTGATCATCATTCCCAGACCCGTTCCGTTCCGTTTGGTCGTAAAGAAGGCTTCGAAGATACGGCTTCGCGTCTCTTCGGACATGCCGGTGCCGTGATCGATTACGCTCACGACGACAGCGCCCTGAGGCGCATCCAGATCGTGGAGCGAAGCGGAATCCTGTGCGGAGATAACGGTCGTCCTGAGTTCGATCTCGCCGTCCATTGAAGAAGCCTCGATGGCGTTGATCAACAGATTGAGAAAGACCTTGCGTAACTGCTGCTGGTCGAACTCGCCTTCCGGCGGATCGATGACAAAATCGCGAGTGACGACGATGCGAGAGCGTTCAAGGCGATCGCTTGCCAGTTCGATCACGTCATCGAGCAAGTGACTGAGATCGGTCGGTTTTCGTTCCGGGTCACGCGGGCGAGTCAAAAATCGCAGATCCATGGCGATAGTCGAAAGATGCTCGACGCCACGTTTGATCCTGCCGATCGTATGTCTGATATCCTCATCCTCTCCGATCTGCATCTCCAGCAATTCGAGATTGAGTTTGACCGCGCCGAGCGGATTGTAGATTTCGTGTGCGACCTGTGCGGTGATCTGGCCGACGGCGCTTAAGGTCCGGCTGCGACGCAGTTCTTCGCGCACTCGCTCATCTTCGGTCACGTCATCGAGGACGATGACACGGCCTTCGGTTTCGTCCCCGACGTGAAGCGGGAAGACCGAAACATCGAACAGGCTGTTGTTCAACTGACCGATGCGGGATTTGACCTCGATTCTTTCGCGCTGGCGGTGAACGAAATCAGGGTTCTGCACGGCGCCGCCGACGAAAGTCGCGATCTCTGGAACGTGCGCCAGTGCGGCGTGATAATCCTGGAGCTTCAATTCGGCGTCGGTCATATTGAAGTGATCGCGAAAGGCGTGATTGACCTCCAGTACTTCTCCCTGTTTGCTGAGTACAAGAATGTCGTTCGAGAGGCTGTCGAAGATGGCGCCTTTGCGACCCTGCTCCTCCTGCAAGCGACGCTCGGCGTCACGCAGCCGATTGAGTTGTTTCTGTGTGGTATAGAGCGTCAATCCCGCGATCCCGAGTCCGAACAGAAGAGTCAGCCATCGGGCCCGGCCGATCTCATTGGCCGCGCGATTCTGCAATTGGGTGATCTCTTCAAATACTCCGCGGCGACCTTTGGCTATCTCTTCGGCCATTCTCAAGGCTGCCTGCTCGATGGCGCTGCGCTTTTCGTAGAAGCCTTCAGTTGTGTCCTGTTGCTGAGCCGCTGCGCCGGGCGCTGAAACCGGGCCTGGAACCGGCATTACCACCGCCGCCTGCTGCCCACCGGTCTCTTCGGGTTTCTTCTCTTCAATTTCGATCTGTTTCCAGAGATCGCCAATCGCGCCCTCTATTTCCAGCCACGCTGCCACTTCTCCGGCGGGCAGCCCTGACGGGTTTTCCCCCCACAACTTGTCCCCCTTTTTGAGGAGCCTCTCGAGCCCGTACTTCGATTTATTCAGGTTGAATCTGTAGGGGACACCCGGAACTCCGATATCACGTGCCGCTCGGTAAAGTCTCGCCTGAGCGATCACGTTAGATGCCGCTTCCCGGATACCCGTGGCCAGTTCAAGGCGCTCAAGATAGGCCTGTGAATTTTCGCTCGCCTGAATTCTGAGCTGCTCGAGTTTGTTCTGACTGATGGTTGCCACAAACCAGATCAGGATCAGCAACAACGCAAAGCCGATAGAAAGATAGGTTATGATCGAGCGAAGTTTGATCTTAAGATGGAGTTGTGTCGGATTGCTCATCATTGGAAAATCTGTATTTGAACAACAAAAGTTCGACTCGTGAGGATGGACGAACTCAAAAAGGTGAGGATCTCAATTTCTGGCGCCGGCTGAAAATCTCCGGTCTCTTTTGCATTCGTATAGACGCTGGTCGGCAACACGAACGAGCGTATCGGCCTCGGTTCCGTCGAGAGGGCATGTTGCGCCGCCTGCGCTTGTTCCGACATACCCTCGAAAGGCCGAATTTTCAAAATGCGCCTTGAGGCGTTGATCGATGCGTGTCCGAATGATCTTCAGGGCGGTTTCTGAAGTGGCAGGACAGATGGCTGCGAACTCGTCGCCGCCATACCGAAAGACCAGGTCGCTGTTGCGCAGCGAGGACTGTAAGACAATCGCAATCTCTTTCAGAACCTGGTCGCCGGACGGATGACCAAACTGGTCATTGATGCACTTGAAATGGTCAACATCGAACAGGATGATGGACAGGTTCCGGCTGTAAATCCGCGCGTGATCGATCTCTGCCGCCAGTCTCTGATCAAAGGCTGCACGGTTGGCCACCTTCGTCACCGGATCCCGTTGTGCACGATCAACAACCTGACTGACCTGCTGGTCGATCATATTCGCGACCGCTTGCATGAGCATCTCATCAAGTATCGCGTGCAGCCTCGTCTGAATGGCGGCAAGGTCAACAGGCAGGCCATCGGTTTTAAGTCCGAGTGTTTCGTCGGCTGCCAGGTCCTGGATCGAGTTGCGCAATTTGCCGATCAATGAAAAGAGCGATTCAATGTCAGATTTATGATCCGTGACAGACGAAATCCGCCGATAACGCGCCAGCGCAAGTTCGTAACGCCGGTGCTCGCGCTCGAGAACCTTCATTAACGATGGCTGGATCCTCTGGTCGATTCTCATTTCGGTGACGGATCTCCAATCATTTTTCTATTGCACATACGCATTCGAAATTGTACAGGATTTACGGGGTTGTTAGAAAATATTTTTGTAACTGCTGAGCCTTTGTGTCACGGAACCACGACGGAACCACGAGCGTTAGCGAGTGGTCTTCACATTCGCTTGCTTACGCGCGCGGTTCTGAAGGCCACTCGCTAACGCTCGTGGTTCCGTCGTGGTTCCGTGACGCAAGGGCTCAGCAGTTACATATTTTTAATGCTTAATTGAAGCGGAGGAACGGATGAGCGACAAATACGATATCGCTGTGATCGGAGCAGGCGTATTCGGAAGCTGGACAGCGCATCATCTCGCGCGGTCCGGAAAGAAGACAGTTCTGGTCGATGCGTACGGGCCCGGCAACAGCCGCTCGAGTTCGGGCGGTGAGACTCGCATCATTCGTATGGGATACGGGTCCGATGAAATCTATACCCGCTGGTCGAACCAGGCGCTCGGGATGTGGAAGGACCTGGCCGATCGAAGCGGCGTCGAATTATTTCAGCCGACCGGCGTCCTCTGGATGGCGCGTGAGAGCGATCCATACACGATCGCGACTCTGCGAACGCTTGAATCCGTTGGCATTCGCTTCGAGCAATTAAGGCGAGAGGATCTGGAAAGACGTTATCCGCAGATCAGATTTGGCGATGTGAGCTGGGCGATATTCGAACCCGAGAGCGGGGTCTTAATGGCCCGGCGCGCAGTGCAAACCGTCGTGCATGATCTGACGAGCATCGGTGGAAGCTATCTGCGTAAAGCGGTCGCATCAACTTCTCAAAAAAGTTCTGCATTTAGACTTACCACGCTCGACGGATCACGCATCAGGGCGGACCGTTATGTTTTCGCCTGCGGGCCGTGGCTGCCAAAAGTTTTCCCTGAGCTGCTCGGCGAGCGGATTCATGCAACCAGACAGGAGGTCTTCTTTTTCGGAACAAATCCTGGAGACGATCGGTTTGCTTCGCCACGCATGCCCGCCTGGATCGACTTCGGATCTGAAATGTACGGCCTGCCCGATATCGATCAGAGGGGATTCAAGCTCGCGCTCGACAGGCATGGCCCGCCGGTCGATCCCGATTCATCCGAGCGCCTGACTTCCGGAAATGTACTGGCTGAGGTCCGCAAATTCCTGACGGATCGTTTTCCCGCGATGAAAGATGCCCCGGTGATCGAAACCCGCGTTTGCCAGTACGAGAACACATCGGACGGGAATTTTCTGATCGACAGGCATCCTGAATACGACAACGTCTGGCTCCTTGGCGGAGGCTCAGGGCACGGTTTCAAACACGGTCCGGCGCTCGGTCAATACACGGCATCTCTCATTCTGCAGGATGGCGATCCCGATCCGCGATTCAGATTGGAGAATAAACATACGATCAGAAAACGCGCGATATTTTAATTACTTTGTAACCTGGGTTTTCAGGCATTTGAAACGCCAAGAACGCCAAGTCGGCCAAGATTTATAAAAGAAGGAATCATACGATTATCCCCCGGTGGGCCGGGGGAGAGAGAAAGGAAGGGGGGTGGCCGGGCCCGCACCCGCGAAGCGGGGGGGGGGGGGAAAGGGGGGGGGGCCCAGGCCGAGGAAACCCGGCGGGATCGTCTTTTCGCCCTGAAATGGGCGGCAGATTTTCGATGACGCCTGACTCTTGGGGGCCGCGGCCGGCGGCCTGCCACGGCTCTATTCTTTCGCCTGCGTTGCAGGCTCACAGAAGAATATGCTTGAGAAACCCAAAAATTTGTCAAATCGATTTTAAAGAACTCTTCTGCGTAACATCAGTTATCCATTTCGCCAATAGCACAATCAAATACGCTGGCCACATTATTCTCATTTAAATACTCTTGGCTAACTTGGCGTTCTTGGCGTTTAAACCCTCTTGGCTGACTTGGCGTCCTTGGCGTTGAAATTCTTAAGAGACTTAGTTAGCAGAGCAGTAACGTGGAAAATTCTACAACTTTCATGCGCCTGATTTCGTATTTTGATTTTGAAGGAGGGAGAGAAAATGAGAAATCCTGGAATTGCAGCGGTTTTGAGTTTAATCATTCCCGGAGTGGGGCAGATTTACAATGGAAAGATTCTGCGCGGGATCTTCTGGTTGATCATAACGCCGGGATTCTGGATCGGCACTGGCGGCCTGCTGGGCTGGGTTTGTCACATCATCGCGGCATGGACGGCATACAATTACGCGAAAGAGAACCCTTATCGCATATTCCAGGCGCAATCCTGATTGTAAGTTCAAATGCCAGGACGGCCAGGATTTCAGTTAAAAAAGGTGCAAAGAATTAATCGCAAAGACCGCAAAGGGGCAAAGATTTTTTTGTGATATGAATATCCGGCTTATTGTCCACTGGATATAATTCAAATACTGATATTCCCTGTATATCTTTGCCCCTTTGCGGTCTTTGCGATTAATTTCTTCCGACAAATAAAGATTACGAAATCGGTTTGCGTTCGGGCATGGCCGGCCGTTCGGGCCTCTTTTCCGGACTGCTTCCGCGTGAAGGAGTGCTCGGGCGTTCGGTGTTGCTCGGAGGTGGCGAACTCGGCCGTTGAGCGGGAGGAGCGGAAGGTCGCTCGACAGGCCTTGACGGCATCGATTCACGACTCGGAGGCGGATCGGGCCGGCGTGTCTCCCGAGGCATTTCGCGCGGGGCCTCGCGCCGCTCGACACCTGGACGCGAAGGCGTTTCGGCCTGCCTTGCCGGCTGCGATCTGGATGGCATCTCCGGACGAGAGGGAGTTTCAACCCTCGTTGGCCGATCGACTGTCCGTCCGGGCGCTGTGGATTCGCGAGAAGCGCCTGATCGCACATCGGAGTCACGACTCGGTCTTGGAGTCGTCCAATCGGGCGGAGTCGCACGCTCTACAGTACGATAATTGGTATTGCGCGTCGGACCGTCAGAGCGCTGAATCACGCCATCCGAAATTCGTGTATCAGTTTTCCGATCCGGAGTTGGCGGAACAACCACGCCGTCCTGTACCGACCGGGACGGGGCCTGTCTGGAACCTTCGACGGTTCGGGCAGGCGTACCCGAATCAGTGGCCTGTCGTCGCATGACGACAGGAGCCTCGATCCTCCGAGCCACTTCTCCTCGTTCAATCAGCGTATTTCGAACAGGCGCCGATGTCGTCGGTTTCAATTCGTCGGATGTCACCAGCACCGGATTGGTCTCGACCTGCCGGCCGGCCACCTGACGAGGTGGCGCTGTCAGTACGTCATTGCTGACGATGACGCGACCCTGATCCGAACTTACGCCCCTCCATCCCGCTGAATCCGCCGGGCGCATTGTAATTTCGGTACGAAGTCAGCGATCTTGGCGGATTATTATTGTTGCCGGTTCTCGATCCGCGGCCGGAATACGGCTCACCGGGTGCGAGCGGGCACCAGCCAAGCCAGCCGTCACGTACTCCTGCTCGATAACCATCGCTGAATCCGTCACGGTATCCGCGGTTGTACCGGCTTCCACCCCAGCCGAAGAATGTCACCAGATGAGGCGACCAGTTCCATCCGTAGCCGATTCCGACACCGTAGCTCACGCTCGGAACCCAATACCAGCGATTTCTCCAGTGTGCCCATCGACCGTAGTGGTATGGAACCCAGCCCCACGGCTCATATGACACCCAGGTCCAGCCGTATGACGGATACCAGCGCCAGTTTCCCTGACGATAAGGCGCCCATCCGATGGGCACGGCGCGCGGAGCCCAGATCCAACCATAATCAGGCGATTGCACCCAGTCGCCATAGATGTCCAGGTCATAAACTCCCGGCAGAGCGGCAGGTATGTATTGTGAGCTTCGATAACTATCGAGGCGGGCGAAAAGCTCGTCATCACGTCGGTCGTTCCAGCTGTCCCAGCCGTCTTTGTCCTCCAGCTTCGTGATCTGATAGAAATTGTCTCTTGCCTCAACGATCATGCGACGGCCCTGGTTGACAGTCACACTGCCGAGCTCCTTGTTGTAGATCTCGGCTTTCCCTTTCCGGACGATGACCTCGGTTGTGCCGTCATCGCGAACATTGACGCGATAGTTGCCTTCTTTCAGGAAGACGATCGCGACCGTCGGAGTATCGACCTCAAAATAGACAGGATCGTCCTGATTGGGATCTCTGGCGTCCAGAATCTGAAACTGCCTGCGATCCAGACTGTCGATCCTGAAGGTGGCTGTGCCGATCGGCAGTGCCAGTTGAATGGTGGATAAGTTGAACTGAGTGAAACGCAGATTAGAGTCGCGGTCGATCCTGACAATATTTCGACCGCTCAACTGTATTTCGGCGCGACCGTTTGGTCCGCTGAATAACTGGTCGCTTGTGTCCAAGGGCATGTTGAGCGACGCATCATACCAATCGGTGCGGGAATCGGTTGCTCGCTGGTAACTGACCTCTCCCTCGATCAAACTGATGCGTGCTACACGTATGACAGACTCATCCGATTGTGCCTGACCGGTGATCGCAGTAAGCAAAATCATAAGCGAAAGCATCAGACACGACAATATGTCGACTTTTCGACCGATTGAGCCCGCGGATTTCAACCTGATCAATTTCATAACCACCTCCACACCGCTTCAGGAATCCCTCATCCCGATTCATATTTTTCTTGAGCTTTCTCAAAACCCATATCTTATTAATATGCATGCAAGCATAATGCCGCGGGATGAACCGAAATCGATTGACGAAGTTATTGAAAATAAAACAGTTTTAGCCGATGTTTTTATGAAATCCGGGGGTATTCTACACCAATTGGAATATTCGACACACGAAAAAGCTCATGCGGGTATCGTCACCTTGAATTAAATGCAGATTCGGCCCTTGGCCGGGTCTCAGGAATATTTAGTGCCGCTCCGATGACGGAAACTTTTATCGAGCAGCGTTTGCAGCAGATTGAGCTGGCTGCCGAAATGTTTGACCGCCAGAACGGGATGTAATCCTTCTCTCATGACATGATCGGTTTCGCTTCCGAGCAGAATGGCCGATGCACGGCTGCGTCCCCTTGTCCCCATGACAACCAGATTCACGTGCTGTCGTTCAGCGACCCGTTCGATGGCATGTGCCACATTGGCGCAATCTTCAAAAAGAGGGTTGACACGGATGCCGTGTAAATTGATCGGGGCGATGAATCTGTCAAAGGACTCTTTTTCGCGACCGCGTATCACAGTATCGTATTCGTCATAATTCACTACGGTTTCATTGAAATAAACGTGCAGTGCAAAAACCTCGCTGGCGCCGGTTAATGATGCCAGAGCGGTCGCCAGGCTGAGTGCGTCAGCCGATGGCGGCGATAAATCGACCGGCACCAGGATTTTATCGCATGCAACGGGCGATCCCTGCGGCACCATCCAGATGGAACTTGGCGCCTTCATCGCCAATCGCCGCGCTGTTGTGCTTCTGGCGTTTTTGCCATGACCGACCAGAATCAGATCGATTTCGTGGGTCGCCGAGAATTCCAGCAGTAAATCCAGCCGCTCACCACGCAAAACATGGCATTCCAGTTTCGTCCCATGATTCGATTCGCCGAATATTTTCCCGGCTTCCGCTCGAATCTTCTCCAGCATCTCATCATAAGATATGTTGTTTGTAGGGTGGTGATTTGCATGTGGCATGACATGGACGAAGTTGATCATTTGCGGGCGGCAGATTGCACTCACCGCAGCCGCGTATCGAATCAAATCGGAATCGTGTTCGGTGTTGGCCAGGCTGACCATCAGATTTTGGAAAGGCATCATCATCTCCTGTTAAGAATATTCTGTGCGACGCTGTCATCAATCGCTCAACAACCGTCATGGACCGGGCCACTTTTAATCGCTGACGGCCAGCTGCGGTTGAATTTCGGTTTTGGCCGCCGGTTTATCGAAGAACCGGTATAGCGCCGCATAAATGATGATGGCCGTTGAAACGCCCGTCAAAAAATCAGTCAGGACAACCACCGTTGCAGTATAGATCATCAACCCGATATGAAATTTGTTGTGCAGCAGGACACCCTTGATTTCGGAGGGTTTGACCATCGCAGTCGAGACGTACAGCAGGATGCCGCCGATACAGGCCATTGGCACCAGCTCGAGATAAGTCGCCATATATGCCGCCATCATCAGCTTGAGGGTCGCTTTAAAAATTCCGGCCAGAGGCGAAATGGCGCCGACTTTGATGTTGGTTGCAGTTCGCGCCAGCGCACCGGTGTGCGGAAACCCATTGAGCAGCGGGATGAAAATTTGAACCATTCCCTGTCCCCATAACTCTTTGTTCGGATTATATGGCAAGCCCTGATTATCGGCCATGCGATCCGCCATGCGAGAACAAAGCAGGCTTTCGACAGCCGAGACGAATACAATCGCCGCGACGAAATAGCACAGATCCATAACTATTTTGCCGCTGAGGGTCGGAATTGTGGGAGGTGTGAAAACCCAAAAGTCGGTTGGAATGCTGCCATACTTGTCTTTGATCAATGTCAACCCTTTGTCCGACCAGACTGTTGAAGAGAGCAATACCGCGACCCCCAAAGCGATCAATGGCGCCGGTATATAGGGTGAAATCTTCAATAAATATTTGGTGATGACAAAGGTAGAGAGCCCAATGATAATGGCATAGATGTTGATATCGCCGAAGTTGGCGATGATGCCATTGACTTTGTCCATAAAACCGTAACCGAGCGAGGCTTTCAGGCCGAGCACCTCGCCGAGTTGGGACATGGCGATGACTATGGAGATGCCGATCGTAAAGCCCACGACAATCGAATGCGGCACCAGTGTCGCCAGCCTTCCGAGCCTGAATATCCCCATTACAATCAGCACCAGCCCGGAAATGAGCGATGCAAAGACCAGAAAGCTGAAATCGTAGGCGGCCATGATTGCGCCGATGACAGGGATAAAGGCCGCGGTCGGCCCGTAGACCTGATACTTCGACCCTCCGAACAGTGCGCCTATCAAACCTGCAATGGCCCCGCCCACGATGCCCTGCTCGGGTTGTAGCCCTGAGGCCATTGCAAATCCCATCGCCAGGGGGATGGCGACCATCGCGACGATCAATCCCGCGGTGAAATCGCGTATGATGTTCAGCTTTTTCGACCCTTTGTTCAGGTCTTCATAACGACCATCGAAAGGATTTAGATAGTAAAGCAATCTGCTGCGCAGATCAGTGTTGTCTTTATCGTTAACCTGCTGTGTTATTGCTGTGTCCGTCATGATATGGCCTCCTTCAGGCGGTCCATCTATTCAGGGAATGATGGGAAGAGAGATCACTCAGAATTAATCGCCGGATAGTTCCTGTGATGTAACACTTCCGGCAGTGGAACCGCCGTTCGAGACCCCGATGCGAATATCATTTGCATAGCGTGATGCGATCGCCGCAGGAAATTTCTGGGGGGTAAGTGGGGCAAAACGCGCCATGTCAGGATCGAAGGCGAGAATCGATCCGCTTTCGATCTCATAAATCCACCCATGCAGGGTCAACTCACCTTTGGCAAGCTTCGCCGCGACAACGGGGTAGGTCCGCATATTGTCGAGCTGGACCAGCACGTTCTCCTTAATTGACGCATTGAGCAGGTCCTGTCCATCCAGATCGGAGTAGCATTCCTTCAACACTTCACGCGTTGCAGAGGCGTGTTCAAGCCAGTCTCTGATAAGTGGCATCTCGCTCAAATCCTCGGGATGCAGCAATCCTTTCATGGCGCCGCAATGTGAATGGCCCATGACCACGACGTGAGAGACTCCCAGCGCCTTGATGGCGAACTCAATGGTCGCTCCCTCACCGCCGCGGCCGGCGCCGAATGGCGGAATGATATTGCCGGCATTTCGCAGTACGAAGAGCTCACCGGGCTGGATTTGAAGGATCAAACTGAGTGCAATGCGAGAATCGGAACATGTGATCATGAGCGTGTCGGGAGACTGCCCTGCAGACAGGTTCTTGAACAGCTCACTGTGAGCCTCGAATTGCGAAGTTTGAAAATGATGAATTCCTCGAACAATCTTTTCCATACAGATACCCCCAAAAGTCATTTTTGTACGAACTCCGAAATGGCCGTACAGCAATGAATTCACGTTGACCGGACGAGACGCAAAGCACGACACAGTTACAGATCGTCGTTAGTCAGTCTCGACACAGCTGGTTCATCGATTGAATTGTGATATTGTGGAGTTGAGTCGGGGGCTTAGGCTGGAGGCGCCCGTAAGAGCGGTGGCGAGGATTGCCAGAAACTGAAAGATTCCTGATGAAAAACCTCGATCACGGGTAATTCCCGCAGATCTTCTAATAATAGCTTTGAAAATAAGTTGGTCTGGTGATGTCTGGGACGAAACCTGCGAGATTCAGCCTTTCTATGGCAGAGCTCTTTTGCTTCCACCTGATCGGCTTTCTCAGTTTCGGCCTCCTGTGTTAAAACCGCAACGCGAACAGGTCCTGAGACCGTCATAAAGCAGGCGGCGAGGATTAATAATATTGCAGGTAACTTTGTCGTCGCGGTTTTGAGCATTGCCATTACAACATCATATCAGTCAAATAAATGCTATTGGTCTATCCAAGCAATTAGACACGGTCAGTCCGGCTTGTCAAGGGAAACAGGAAATAATCAATTCACGTATGCCGGGGAAGCGCCGGGAAACCGTAAGGAGGCATATGCAGACAAACGAACGGGCGGAAGCAGCGCGGAAACTGATCCGCCGCGAAAAGCACGGAGTAATTTCGACGATCTCGAAGAAGTTGGACGGCTGGCCCTTCGGATCATTGGTGTCGTACGCGATACTCGATACTGGTGAGCCGATCCTGTTGCTCAGCGGACTGGCCGAACACACTCGCAATATCCATGAGGATGCGCGCGTCTCACTTTTTCTTCAGGATTCAGGGGCGCGCGAAGATCCGCAGGCAGGCGCACGGCTGGTCATCGTCGGGACGGCCGAACGGATAGGGGAAGAACGTCTGGATGTCGCACGCGTCGCATATCTTGCGCGTTTCCCCGAAGCGAGTGGGCTTTTGCAGCTCGGAGATTTCGCTTTCTATACGATTAAGATGATGCGGGCGCAGTTCATAGCAGGATTCGGACAGATCGGCTGGCTGAGCGGAGATGATTTAACGGGTTAAACTTTTTCCTGCGCACGACGTAATTGAGATTATGGCAAAGAAAGCTGGTCGAAAAGAGAAGGATGCGCTCAGGTTTCTGCTGATTGCATCCGCCGTCACGGTTCTTATCTCGTTCGTTCCCCTGGCGTGGGTTGCGGTCTACCCGATTCGCCTGTTCATCACATTCATACATGAAGGTGGACATGCGATGGCGGCACTGCTGACTTTCGGATCGGTCGACCGACTTGTGATATACGCCGACGCGAGCGGAGAAACCTATACCCGCGGCGGATTTCAGATGGCGATTGCCAGCGCGGGGTATCTGACGACTACGGCTTTCGGGGCTGCGCTGCTCATGCTTGGCAGCCGCGGCGATAGACCCAAAGCGGTTTTGACTGTCTCCGCGGCGATAATTCTGGCGCTCACGGCATTCTTCGCACGCGATCCGTTCAGCTGGGTTGTCGGTCTTATCCTGACGGCCGGATTGATCTGGGTGGCGTTGTCTGCAAAAGAGCGGGCGGCTCATCTCTTTCTCAGTTTTCTGGCGGTCCAGTGCTGCCTCAATGCGATCTTCGATCTGCGAACGCTCTTCTGGGCTTCAGCCATGACGGATGTTCAGAGCGATGCGGTGACAATGCAAAGCCTGACCCTCGTGCCGGCGGTCTTTTGGGCGATTTCGTGGCTGGCGATCTCGATCATCACGCTTCTTTTTGCGCTCAAGAGCTATCACGCTCATTTGTCGAAATTGTGAGCCGATAGTAATATTGGAACTGATTTTATTGTGAATCGTGAGAAAGTAGTTGAAAGTTGAAAGTTGAAAGTTGAAAGTTGAAAGTTGAAAGTAGAAAGTAGAAAGTAGAAGTAGAAAGTAGAAAGTAGAAAGTAGAAACCGGAACTATCTAAAGGCGTAATCAGGGCTCTCTGCGAATCCTTTATACTTTATACTTTATACTTTCTACTTTATACTTACTCCCAGTCCCCGGTCCGAAAGATCCCTGAATGCTATTGTAAGATAAGGAGTTTGGAAGTTTATGAAGCATCAACCTCAATCCCGCCGACATCAGGCCGGGTTCTCACTGATCGAGCTTTTGATCGTGGTTGCGATCATTGGTATTCTGGCGGCTATCGCCCTTCCCAAATTGCAGGAAAACCTGAAACTGAGCCGCGAAACCGCCGCCATCAAGACGCTCGGCACGATTCACACCAATCAGGCCCAGTACAATGCCATGAAAGGCAAGTTCGGATCTCTGAAGGAACTGAATGAATCCGGGTTGCTCGATGCCAACTACGCCAGCGGCGGCACGGTCAGCGGTTATACATATAATTCCACCGAAGCGACGCCGGATCAGTATTGTGTCCAGGCGACGCGGCAAAGTGCGACCACCGCCTACAAGGATTTCAATGTCATCGAAGACGGGACGATACGATATATCGAATCGAAGACGCCGGGTCCGGTCGCGCACGGAGAGGGCACACCGCTTTCAGGCGCCGGAGCAGGGGCTGGCGAGGCTCCCAAGCCGGCACAATAAACAGATACGAGAGCCTTCACTCAATTACAACCAGCAAATGCGGATAGCGGCGCCCTCGGGCGCCGCTTTTTGTGACATATCAAAAAAGACAGGGCTTACGCAGAATCCTGGGAGCGCAGGCCATTAGTTCCACAAGTTTGGTTTTTGAAAAACTTTGATAAAAAAAGGTTGTTGGCCGTCATTAAAGTTCCTGACATTGAGACGCGGTTGCAAGAAAGGTATGAAAAAGTGCAACAACATCTGAGTATAGCCAAGGGTTTGACGCCGGATTACGACATTTTTCGCAGCACCAAGCCCAATGGCGGCGGCACAAGCAGCCCGGCTACAAGAAGAAGAGTCAGTCTGGTCGAAGTGGACAAGCCAATCCTGGAGCAGGCTAAAGTTGCCGCCAAAAGTGTGGTGAATGGGCGCTGGTGATCCATGAGTGGTCGCCGCCGCCTACGAACAACGAAAGCAAGAAAGATCGAATAGTTCTCTACAACAAGAACGATTTCGGCTACTCTTGCAAGCCGCCCTGCTGACCAAGATGCGGCTGGAAGCGGCGTCCACAGCACGCGGCGAAGGCTTGCCGCGTCCCCAGACAACCGGAGCCTGAGCAGAAACGGCCATAAGATCGTCCTTGGCAAGAACGCTGCGGAAGACCATGCCTCGCAACGGCTGCCGACTGCCTGAGCGAGGGAAGCGATGATGGAAGATCAATTCCGCTTCAGCCGTGAGATCCAGTAGGGGGGGGGGGGGCCGGCCGGGGCGGGGGCTCGGTCCGGCACGAAATACACTGACAGAAGTTTTTGACGGTTAATGAACGCGAAATACGGCGTTAGACAGGCGGGACCAGAGTTTCAGCCTGCGGAAGGAGTGCAGAGGTGGGTATCGTAGCTTTTATCATTATTCTATGTGCGATGATCGTGATCCATGAGTTCGGTCACTTCATCGTCGCTAAGATGCTGGGAATAGCAGTCGAGACATTTTCAGTCGGATTCGGCCCGCGGCTGGCAGGATTCAGAATCGGCGAGACCGATTATCGAATCAGTGCGATACCGCTCGGCGGATATGTCAAATTCCGCGGCGAGAACATGGAGATGTTGCAGGGCGAAAGCGAGGGGTCGATCGACGAGTTCCTGGCCCATCCGAAATGGAAACGCTTTCTGGTTGCATTGGCCGGCCCCGTCTTCAACATTGCCACGGCGCTGCTGATTCCGGCAATCGGAATCATGATCGGTTTCAGGGACAGCGCGGATCAGGTTCAGCAGCCCGTCATCGGCAGGGTGATCGCGGGCTCAGCGGCAGAAAAGGCGGGACTCCAGCCGGGCGACAAGATCCTTTCATATCATGGGCGCGAGAATCCGAAATGGCGCGACATCGAGCTTGATATCATGCTCCGGCCGAGTGAGACGATTCCGATGACTGTCGAGCGTTCAGGCAGCCCGATGACGCTCTCGCTGACGCCTGCCGTCCGGCAGATAGAGAATGAAAAGATCGGTGAATCGGGCATTGAACCGTTCATCGCACTCGAAAACGTCCGAGTGCTCGGAGTCCGATCGGATATGCCTGCCGGACTGGCAGGATTAAAGCCGGGTGACCGGATCCTGAGTGTCAACGGCCAGCCCATCACCGCATGGCATCAGTTTAAAGATGTGCTTCGCGAAAGCAACGGGCAACCGGTGACCCTGCAGATCGACCGCAAATCAAGCCGGATGCAGTTGCAGATGACTCCGGTCATGCAGGATGGCGAGTACAAACTGGGCTTCGCGCCGGATCTTTCGGTCTTCATCAAGACGACTTCAGTCGCGACGGCGCTGCAATACGGTTGGGAATACAACTGGATGTGGCTGCGTCTGACCGGAGTCGCCTTCAAGCAGATCTTCAGCGGAACGCGCTCCGCCCGTGATGCGGTCGGCGGCCCGGTCAAGATTGCCCAGGAGACGATGAATACTTATGATGTCGCCGGCTGGGCGGGAACCGTCAAACTAATGGGCATGCTCAGTCTCAATCTGGGCATCTTCAACCTGTTGCCGATCCCTGTCCTTGATGGCGGTGTAATTCTGCTGATCATCGTCGAATCGCTCATGGGCCTTGTCGGCCTGACCCTCACGATGAACGTGCGGGAGCGTTTCCAGCAGGTCGGATTCGTCATGGTTCTCCTATTGATGGGATTCGTCTTCGTCAACGATTTCGTCAATCTGGGAAGGAGCTTTTTCAATAAACCGGCAGCGCAGGAGCAGCAAGTGGCGCCGCCGGGCAAGTAGCACAGGTCAGCGATAAGGGGCGGTTCGAAACGACGGATCGCCCTTCTTACTTTCTGTAGCGATTGTCGTTAAGGCCAGGATCTTCATCATCATTCCAGCCGGCAATCCGCTATAATTGCAATTCCAGGCAGCACGTTCACGTAGAATTCGAGGCGGACATTCGTCCATAAGTTTCCCGGCACGAGGATCACCGGATCAGAATCTCGTGTTGAGGGCGACGAAGATGTGCGCCCTGACTGCGTGAACCGTCTTGACTCACCCGAACGGACTTCTATGGCACAGGAAGAGAAATTCATTCGCGGTCTCGGTCTGCTCGATTCGACCATGATCGTTGCGGGATCGATGATCGGGTCAGGCATTTTCATCGTCTCGGCCGATATTTCGCGTCAGGTCGGCGCGCCGGGCTGGCTGCTGGTCGTCTGGCTCATCACCGGACTGCTCACGCTCATATGGCCTCGCTCAGTTACGGCGAACTGGCGGCGATGATGCCGAAGGCCGGCGGGCAGTATATCTATCTGAGGGAATCGTTTTCTCCGCTCTGGGGATTTCTATACGGGTGGACGCTTTTTCTGGTCATTCAGACGGGGACGATCGCGGCCGTTGCCGTCGGTTTTGCCCGTTATCTGGGCATACTCTGGCCGACCATCTCAGAGACGAACTATCTCATTCCGCCGATCCACGTCGGTTCGAGTTATGCAATCTCGCTTTCGACCGCTCAGATGACCGGCATCTTAATGATTCTGCTGCTGACGTGGATGAACACGCTCGGGCTCAGACTCGGAAAAATCGTCCAGAACATATTCACTTTCGCCAAGACTGGAGCGCTCATCGGACTGATTCTGCTGGGTGTGACCGTAGGTTATCAGGCGATCGCCGCCGGAGCCAATTTCGGTGATTTGTGGACGGTCCGGGGATCGCTTCAGGACGTCGGCCAGGGATTGACCGCCGCCACGGCGTTCGGCCTTTTTGTCGGAATCTGCGTGGCGCAAACCAATTCTCTGTTCTCCTCCGACGCCTGGAACAATATCACCTTCACTGCGGGCGAGGTGAAAGATCCGAAACGCAACATACCGCTTTCGCTGGCTTTCGGGACGATTCTGGTGATCAGTTTATATATGCTGGCGAATGTGGCCTATCTGACCACGCTGCCCTTCGAATCGATCCAGACGGTGCAGAGCGACCGGGTGGCTTCGGCCACAGCCGACGTGATCTTTCCGGGTTATGGAGCCGTGATCATGGCAGTCGCGATCATGATCTCGATCTTCGGGTGCAACAATGGTCTGATTCTGGCCGGCGCGCGCGCATATTACGCAATGGGGCGCGACGGCCTCTTCTTCCGTGCGGTGGGCATTCTCAACAAACATCACGTTCCGGCCTGGGGACTGCTCATTCAGTGCATCTGGTCGTGTGTTCTGATTCTGCCGCGGACGATTCAGACGGCGCCAGACGGCAGCTTCACCTACGGCAATCTCTATGGCAACCTTTTGAACTATGTGATTTCCGCCGCGCTCATCTTTTATATTCTGACGATCGCCGGCATTTACATGTTGAGAATCAAAAAGCCCGACGTCGCCAGACCATACAGGGCATTTGGATATCCGGTTATTCCGGCGCTCTACATCATCGGCGCAACGGTCATTCTGGTGGTCCTGTTCATCTACCAGACGGCGACGACGTGGCCGGGACTGATCATCGTCATGACAGGCGTTCCCGTCTATTTCTTCTGGCGGTCGCTGGCGCGCAAGCGAGGAATTACGCCTGTCGAAATTCTTGACGATTGAGAGGGCTGCTGTCATAAACTTACACGCAACCAACCTCTGGAATAATTCATCAGCAATTGTAGGAGGATTCAATGTCACTTTTTGCAACCAAATCGATAGATTTGATTATCGCCGAAGCACAGGAAACCGGCGTACACACTCTAAAGAAGACGCTCACCTCGCTCGATCTGACGATGCTCGGCATCGGCGCGATCATCGGGACGGGAATTTTTGTGCTGACCGGACAGGCTGCCGGGAAACACGCAGGACCCGCGGTCGTTATTTCAATGGTCCTGGCGGGGATTGTCAGCACGTTTGCTGCGCTATGTTACTCAGAGTTTGCGGCGAGCGTTCCGATCTCCGGTTCGGCGTATGCATACGGTTACGGCACACTCGGCGAATTTGTGGCGTGGATCATCGGCTGGGATCTGATTCTTGAATATGCATTCGGCGCAGCCACGGTAGCGGTTGGATGGTCGGGATACGTAGTCAGCTTCCTGAGGGACCTCGGCATCACTTTTCCCGCGAGGTTAAGTGTCGGGCCATGGAGCACTGTCACTCTGGCCGATGGAAGCGAGGTTTCAGGGATCATAAATCTTCCAGCCCTGCTGATTTCGGTTGCGGTCACTCTGCTCTTGATCAAAGGGATCAAGGAATCAGCCTCCTTCAATTCGATTATCGTCATGATCAAGGTGCTGGTCGTGGTTCTCTTTATCGTCGCGGGAATCGGTTACGTCAATAAAGCGAATCTGGGAATGGGATGCGTGCCGGGCACGCCGGGCTGCGCGGAGTTTATGCCGTTCGGTTTTGGCGGAGTCATCACCGGAGCCGCGGTAATTTTCTTTGCTTACATCGGTTTTGATGCCGTCTCGACAGCCGCGCAGGAAGCCAGAAATCCACAGCGCGACATGCCGATCGGGATTCTGGGCTCGCTGGCGATCTGCACAGTGCTCTATGTGCTGGTCGCCGGGATCATGGTTGGACTGGTCGATTACAAACTGCTGACAGATGCGGCGGCGCCCATTGCAGTAGCGATTGATGCGGCATTGCAAGTGGCCAAAGGAACGACCATGGGAACGATCCTTGCGGTCTTCCCGACGATCATCAAGGTTGGCGCCGTGCTTGGCTTGAGCTCGACCATGGTCGTCATGGTCATGGGACAACCGCGCGTTTTCTATTCGATGTCCAAGGACGGACTGCTTCCGACCTGGGCAGCCAAAGTCCACCCGAAATACCAGACGCCGCACATCACAACGGCCATCACGGGCACAATCGTTGCCATACTGGCCGGCTTCGTCCCCATCAGTCTGCTCGGCGAACTCGTCAGCATCGGGACCCTCTTTGCCTTCGTGATCGTCGGCACGGGCATTATCATTCTGCGAAGGACCAACCCGGAGATGAAGCGCCCGTTCAAAGTTCCCTTCTCGCCATACGTTCCGATCGCGACGGTGCTTTCAGCCGCTTATCTGATGAACAGTCTGCCGCTCGATACATGGATTCGACTGATTGACTGGATGTGCATCGGTCTGGTTCTCTACTTCGCCTACAGCTATTCACACAGTAAACTCAGTTCGGAGCCCGGCACTGAGGCACAGACTACCAGCGCTGAAGGCTATAAGCCCCCAATCGCTGCGATTGTCGGGATAGTTGGCACCCTCCTGCTGACCAGCTGGCAGGTTTATAAGTACATTCCCAATGCCGGTATGGTTGATTACGGGATACGGCTTTTCTTCTGGGTGGTTGTCGGATTGCTGGTCGTCATGCTCATGTACGGCAAAAAGGACAACCGCGGCGGGCGAAGTTCAAAGGTCCAGACTATCGGACTGATTGCTTCGCTGGTTAATCTGATAGTGTGGGTGGGAATTACATACTGGTTCTTCGTCCATTACGCTGAACTGCACGGCAATTAATTGCATTGATCAAGACAGTGCAGTTCGGTCTTCTAAAAAGGAGACGGCGGCTCAAGGCGGGTCGCCGTCTCCTTTTTACCTGCTCACTCTGATCGAGCCACAAAAATTTGACAAGGCCGTTGAGACGGTGATAATTTCCGTTTTTTCATGCGTCAGAAGAGTTGAATCAGTCAGTCCAGGACGGAGTTTTTTAGATCATCCATTATCCGGCATCATCAGTAATATGAAATGGTGATTGCCTGAAGCCGACCGGTTTCAGCTTCATTAGCCAAATAACCCAACAAAACAAGAAGGAGATGAGTTATGTCATTACGTCTAGGCGACGAAGCACCTGATTTCACAGCGGAAACGACAGAAGGCGACGTCAGTTTCCACCAGTGGGTTGGAGACAACTGGGCTGTTCTTTTTTCACATCCGAAAGATTTCACGCCGGTCTGTACGACAGAGCTGGGAGAGGCGTCGCGGCTCAAGCCGGAATTCGAAAAACGCGGAGTCAAGATCATAGGGTTGAGCGTCGACCCGTCGGACTCCCATGCCAAATGGGCTGAAGATATCAAGGAGACGCAGGGTCAGACGCTCAATTTCCCTGTCATCGCCGACCACGACAAGAAGGTCGCGACGCTCTATGACATGATTCATCCGAATGTGAGCGAGACTTTTACGGTGCGGTCCGTCTTCGTCATCGGCCCCGACAAGAAGGTCAAGGCGACTCTCACCTATCCGGCCAGTTCAGGGCGAAATTTCGAAGAGATTCTCCGACTGGTCGATTCATGCCAGCTGACCGCCAAATACAGCGTGGCCACTCCGGTCAACTGGAAGCAGGGCGAGGATTGCATTATCGTGCCGGCGCTCAGCGACGAACAGGCGAAAGAGAAATTCCCCGGCGGATGGAAAACCCTCAAGCCCTATCTGCGGATCGTCCCGCAGCCGGGCAAATAGTTAAGACTAGTGACGGAGCGCCGACCTCCGGTCGGCAGGGTTTTGATCGCTTCAGCAGTTCTTGATCAACCATGCCGACCGGAGGTCGGCGTTCCAATTTAAACCGTTCTCGTGACTTTGCGCAGGGCTCTGGGCTGATCCGGACTCAGTCCTTTAGTTACTGAGAGCAGAGCCGCGAAGAGCTGGGCCGGGACGATATAGGGGATCGGCGACAGAATTTCAGGGATCGTACGAGGCATCCTGATTGCGCGCCGGGCTTTTTTGAGCAGTCCCGATTCACTCGATATGACAACCGTTTCAGCGCCCATCTGGTTGAGTTGCACGACAAGATCCTTCATCCCTCGCAATGTCGGGCCGGGCGGCGCAAAAATGAAGACCGGAAAAGCCTTGTCCACAATCGCGATCGGGCCATGCAGGAAATCAGCACCCGAGAATCGCTCAGCCACGACATAACACGTCTCCATGAGTTTGATTGCGAACTCGAAAGCATTGGCATAGTTCAGTCCGCGGCCGACGACAACGCAATTTTCCATGAATGCATATCGTTCAACCATCTCTTCGATTTGAGGCTGCAGAGTCAGTGCTTCAGCCGTCAGCTCAGGCAGCCGATCGATCTCCGGCTCATTCGGTTTGTTGCCCAATGCGCGCGCCAGCATATAAAAGATGAGCAACTGGCCGGTGTAGGTCTTGGTTGCGGCCACGCTGCGTTCGCGACCCGCGTGGATGAGAAATGTCTCGTCGGTGATCTTCGCCATCGTCGAGCCGGCTTCATTGGTGATCGCCAGCGTCATGGCGCCGCATCGCCTGGAACTCTCAAGCACCATATTGATATCGACGCCTTCGCCGGATTGCGAGATTCCAATGACGAGAGCGTCCTTCAGCTCCATCCGCGTTTTATAGAGAGTGTGGATGGCGGGCGCTGCCATTGAAACAGGGATCCCCGTAGTCATTTCAAGCAGGTAGCGGCCGAAGATCGCGGCATTGTCCGAGCTGCCGCGCGCAACCAGTACGATCAAACGCGGACGGTTGCGCTGAAGCTTCTCGGCGAAAGAGATGATCTTTTTGGATTCCCGCCTGATAGTGCGTTCGATCACTTCGGGTTGCTGCCCGATTTCGTTCAGCATCAATGACATTCAATTATCCTTTCCCTTCCAGGTTGCCAGACTCTTTTCAGCCAGATACAGGCGCCGGGCCAGTTCTCCGCGAAGCAGGCCGCGGTCACGCGTTCCGGCGATCATCTCAACCGCTTCCCTCAATTGGGTTGTCATCTGTTCGGCCTGCTGAACGACTGCTGCGCCCGGAGCCGATTCTGTTGCCTCACCTCTGATCAGCGCCTCCCATAATCCTGGCTCAGCCTGACATTCGCCGGTGAGCCTGCTCCATTGCCTGACCGCATTGAGCGATCGCTCATCATAAAGCAGTTGCAATGCGCGCGTGAACGAATTTTCTGAATCAAGTTGATTTCCCTGCCAGGCATAATCGGCAGCAGTTGCCAGACCCGGCATCGAAAAATAGAGATTATCGCCCGGTCGAACGACCACACTCTGAGAGGTAGTCGAGGTCGCTGGCGTTGAATGACATAACCTTGTTGCCAGTGCGCCTGCGATGACAGTCAATTCGACGCCCAGGCTCTTTGCCTTCTCGGTCGCACGTTTGACAACCTGTGCATCTGATCCATCCGGCAGCCCGAAACGACGGACGCCGATTGCCGCCAGCCGGGTCAGCCGCTGGTCCAGGTTTGTATTGGCCGGATCGGCAGGAGAAAGAATATAAGTAAAGCGCAGGAAATTCTCATCGGCCTTGCGCATCAGCGCAAGCAATCGATCATCATCCAGCTCGAAATCTCCCGGCTGAAAATAGTATGAATTCATGCGGTTGCGCCCGAGAAATCGCATCAGTTCGGCCCGTTCCCGATCAGACCAGAGAGCTGAGAAATCATCTAATGCGGCACGTTCCTTGAAAGCCGGAGCCTCGGCTATCTGGAATTCGGCTGCCAGCCTGCCATCGATTCCGAGTTGCTCGAGTCTGCCGAGAGCATAAAAAGCACCGGCAAGCGACCCGGCTGTGATTTCGATCCGGCGATTCGCGCGCGCGAGTTTATTGCTGATCGCATAGCCCTCATCAGACACGGAGAGATCGCGCTTTTTCTGATCGATTTTAATTCGCATTTCGACGCTCTCGGCGTCGACCTTGAAGCGCAGCCAGTTGATTTCTTCCCAGCGGCGCACGATTCGATCGTCCACATCCCCTGTCAGTTCCCAATAGCTTCGCGCCGGCAGCAACGGCGTCGACAGGTTTCCCAGGTGTACCAGGTAGACTGACGGCATGATTTCGACTTCCGGCAAACGGTTCGACGCGTGGCGCGATGGGTAAATCCTGGCCTGCACCCGCTGCAGCAGTCTGACCTCGAACTGGGCCCTTTCGCCTGAACTGAGGAGAGTGGCGTGAATGTTTCTTCTGAACTGCTCATTGAAGAGCTCCTCGGCGACTAAGCGTATTTGGTCCGTCGCATAATCGTTCAGGCGTTCGTTACCGGCGGGAATTTCCTGTAATTTCAGTTCAGTTTTGGCGAAGGCGAGCACATCTTCCCTGATCCGGATTGGAAAGAAGAAGTCCGTCAGATAGCGGCTCATGAGCAGTCGGATCTGGGCCCTGTCGATGCGTCGAACGCGATCGAGGTCATCGCGCATGAATCTGATAGAGAGTAAAAAAGCAGAAGCCTGTTCAATAGCCCGGGTCACAATATCGCCCGTCGCTTCGTCCAGGTCGGTATGCGCGGCATAGGCCGCCAGCCTGTCGAGCAGCTTGAACTGGCGTAACTGGAGCAGGAGTGACTCCCTGGTCTCGCGGGTTTGCGAGAGATCAATGATCGCAATCCTCAGGTTTTTATCCAGTGCCAGCCTGACCGATTGAATAAATGCATTTCTGTCCTGATCGCCCGTGCCCGGAATGTGCAGGTAAAGAACCACTTCGGGATTAACGACCGCCTGACCCTGTTGCCCGGCCATCCTGCCTCCCAGAGTTCGCACCTTCGAGACGATCTGATTCTGCACCTTCAGGATCTCGTTTCGCGTCTCGGGATTGTTCGACGGATTCGATGAATAGACTGTGAGGAATCCGGGCACATAGCCGAACCGCCGGTTGAGCATTCTTCCGACCATCAGGCTCGTCGCGCTGTCAGGATCTTCGTCAAGGATGACTCGCTCCGCGCGAGTGGCGGCATGCTCATCGCTGCTGAGCCTTTTGATGAGAGTCATCGAATTACGCCCGGCGGCAATCAACAACTGATCGATCTCTCCCTGATCGGCCAGTTGCAGCGAACCCTTCAGCTGCTCCAACTGCTCATCTTCGGAACCTTCCGGCGTGATAAATGCGTAAATCGGGATGCCTGGTCTATGTAATCGTATCTGACCGAATATCCCGGTTTGTCCATTTCCAGCGGGTCCGAATATCTTGTCGAGCGAGATGATGACGCCGTCAACATTATCAAAATTGAATGCTTCAAGCCACGTGGCCAAATTTTCAGGCTCTTTCAGTAACCTGATGGGCGGGGTAATCAGCTCGTGATCGGCCACCTCGGCGATGAGTCGTGGCTGCTGAAATGAAGTTGGCCGGTCATCAGTCGGAATGAGCAGGATTTTTCCGGCGTAAAAATCCTTGTCGATTGGACGCAGTACGGGGCGCCGCTGAGCTCCGGTTTCAATCAGAAACAGAGAGCATATCACCAGAATCAGGGCGATATATCCGGGAAGAGTTTGAATGTTCCGGCGTGAGGGAGCGAGCGATTTCATGACGTAACTTTCAAACCTGAACCTTCGCGTGACGGCAGGACGCTCAAAGCATGGTTCTAAAAATCGAAACCGTAGACGCTCACCGGTGCGAACGTCTACGGCAGGTTACACATCGTCACAAATCAGCATCATGGACGCCGTCGTACCTTTCTTGGAGTAGCAGGAGTGGTCGTCGTGGATTGGGTTGTTGTCGGCAGTGAGCTCTTGACACGGCCGAAGGTCGTGGTCTGTTTCGTGCCTCTGGCATCAGAGCCGCGCATTTGATCTTCGATTTCGCGCACTGTGTTGGCTGCGCGCTCGCTGGCCGGCGGGTGGCTGGCCAGAATCGATCCGAACAAATTAGGGTTGCTCTGGCTGAGTTGATTGAGGATCTCGAACATCTCGACCATTCCTCCAGTGTTGTAACCGGCACGTTCGAGGTTGTGAACGCCCAGAAAATCGGCTTCACGTTCGGCATCGCGACTGTGTTTCATGAGATAGCCACCGGCCAGCAGGCCGCCGGCCAGTTGTCCGATGCCGGCGCCGGTCTGTCCGCCCAGGATTGCTCCGGCAACCGTTGCGATCCCGGCCAGAGTTCCGAATTTCTGCTGTTTCTTGACATTCTCAAGGCCGTGACGACCGACGATGTGTCCGATCTCGTGCCCGATCACACTGGCCAGCTGCGCTTCATTGGTGGTCGCCGCAATCAGCCCTGTATGGACATAGACATATCCGCCCAGAGTCGCGAATGCGTTGATCGCCTTGTCGTCCACGACATGGAATTTCCAGGGAATGTCTCTGCGCTCCGACTGGCTCGCCAGCTTCTGCCCGATGTTGTTGATGTACGAGTTCAGGTTCCGATCCTGGACCAGTCGGGTTTCCTTGAGCAGCTCCTGATGTACCTGTGCGGCCAGTTTCAGTTCGTCCTCCTGCGACAGATATCCCTGATTTGAATATTCACGATTTCGGAATTTGTCGTAAGGGTTCTGGGCTGCAACGGCCGTCACGATAATCATGCTGAACAGAGCCACTGATAGAGCTCTCTGCCATGTTTTCAAAATCATTGTCTTAAATCCTCCTGAGTTAACTCCACATATTGTCTGTGGGTCATTCGACATCAAAACTGAAATTCAGGCCCGTCACTCTGCGAGTAGATCGATCGCATGAGGTAAAGTGCGGACGACTGCTGCCAGATTTTCGCGTGCGCCGCGTACGCTTCCCGGCAGATTGATGATCAGAGCCCGCCCCCTGATGCCGCAGACAGCGCGCGAAAGTGCCGCGAGCGGCGTAATCTTCATACTTTCCGCCCGCATTAATTCGGCCAGACCGGGCGCTTCTCGCTCGATCACGTCTCTGGTCGCTTCCGGCGTCAGGTCCCTGGGTGAAAATCCCGTTCCTCCCGTCGTCACGATCAGATTCGCCAGACCGTTGTCTGCGTAATAGCGGATTCGATCTGCGATCTGCGATCGATCATCCGGCAGAACCTCGATTGTCACTACCTCTGAGCGAATCGCCTTCAATTCCTCAGCCACGGACGGTCCGGACAAGTCGACACGCTCGCCGCGCGAAGCAGAATCGCTGATTGTTAAAATGACCGCTTTGACCATTTCCTGGATCGCAGTTGCCATAAGGGGATAATCAGAGTGTAAATCCTCAAGGCCGGTGATTCAACCGGCTGCCGGATTTTCATTGACGCTCGATCCGCGAAGCAAAGATATCAGGCTGGTTGAATTCTTGAGATATCTGACGCTTCACGGATGGAAAAACGGAGCGATTTGACATATTCTTACTGTGTCCTGAAAGTGTGCTGCCCGACGCGGATTCTTCCCGAACCAAGCCCCGCACCGCAGACTCCTTAGCAGTAAAAAGTAGAAAGTAGAAAGTAGAAAGTAGAAAGATAAAATGGAATATAGCAGTCTGAAAGCCGGAGGTATTTTTCTGTGCAATCGAGCATGAAAGCCAAAACATTGAAACAACGACAAAATATGCCCGGCGCAATTGAAACGGCAACTGAAAGAGATCAAAGATCGTCGACCGCTTTGACAGGGGTATATCGCTGGTTGTTGAGAGCCGCTGTGCTCATCGGTGGAGCCTCGGTCATGATAGTCGAAATTCTGGGATCGCGCGTTCTGGCGCCAAATTTCGGTACGACGCTGCATGTCTGGAGCGCGCTGATCACGGTTACTCTTGCCGCTCTGGCGGTGGGATATGCGATTGGAGGTCGAGTAGCCGATCGGCGACCGGGACTCGGCACGCTCATGGCTGTCATGGCGATGTCGGCCGGAATGCTTTTGATTTCTGATCTGATCACCCAGCCGGTTCTTCGCGTCTCGTATCAGGCGGGGATGGTTGGAGGCACCTTCACGGCCGCCACCCTGCTTTTCCTGCCGACGCTCTTCCTGCTCGGGATGGTCTCGCCGATGGCCGTGCGCGCCGCTGCGGATTACGACCAGCTGGGAACCAGCGTCGGAAACCTGTATGCCTTATCGACCGTCGGTTCGGTCGCGGGCAGCCTCTCGGTTTCGTTGCTGCTGATCCCGAACATGTCTGTCCATGTGGCGATCATTTCGACGGCTGTCGCTCTCGCATTATGTCCGCTCTTTTACCTGATCTTCCGGCAAAAGCGCCAGATGGCGATCCTCCTGGCATTCGGATTACTGCTGGGCGCTGTCACGACCAAAGTCATGGGTGACGAGGCTGATCGCGATATCATCTATAAGAATGAAATCTACCCTGTCACTGCCCGTGTGCCATCGTCATACGGCGATCTGGTGGTCAGCGATTACCGCGGCGTTCGCTATCTGTTTCTGAATGGCGTCCAACAGGGATCGTTGATCGGGGATGTTTCTTACGCCAGATACGCTTACGGGCTCGAACGGCTGACAACGGCCAGGGGGATGCCGAAAAGCGTGCTTATCTGGGGGCTTGGAGCCGGCGTCTTCGCGCGCGCCCTGGCTGAAGAGGGCGTCGATGTAACCGTCATCGAGATCGACCCGATGTCTGAAAAAGTGGCCCGCGAATATTTCGCCCTGCCGGCATCGGTCAAAGTCATCATCGGCGATGCGCGCACCGAGACGATTCGTCTGACTGAAAAGTACGATGTCATTGTCCTCGATGCCTTCAGCGGTGATACTCCGCCGTTTCACCTGCTCACACGCGAAGCCTTCCAGAGCCTGCGTGATCGACTCGCTCCTGAGGGCCTGATCGTCGCCAATATCGTCGGCGGATTTCAGGGCACAAATGCACGTGTCGTATCTTCCGTCGTCGCCACCATGGACGACGTTTTCGGAAAGATTTCGGTCTTTTCTCCGAACTGGATCTTCTCCGGAAAAAATCCCAATCTCGTGACGACGATGTTTCTGGTCGCCGGAGACCTGCCTGAAACCCCTGCACCGTTCACGATGAAGGTTTCAGAGGAGGTCAAGCGGCTGAATTATATTGACTCGGTCTTTACCTCGCGCATTGAACTTCCCAGAGATCTGGCGGTAATTCTCACCGACGACTTCGCCCCCCTCGAAGCATGGTCCGACTCGGCGGTTCAGGCGATGAGGTATTGAAATAAAGTAGAAAGTAGAAAGTAGAAAGTAGAAAGAGAAGAGCAGCGGAGTTATGATTTTGTAAGGCTGAGCTGGTCAATTCACATTACACATTTCTTTATACTTTGTACTTTCTTCTTTCCCCTTGCGAAAGCGATGAAACCCTCACACATACTCGTACTTATACTGATCTTTTCAGGCATCGGCTTGACGGCGAATGATACAGTTCTGCAGGGAGTGCCGCAGCTTTCGGCGGCAGGCAAAGTCTCCCGATGGGTGATGGAAAAGACAGCGGCGGGCAGAGAATCCGAGTTTCTGGTGATCCTCGGATCGCAGGCCGATCTGAGCGGCGCAGCGCGTTTGAAGTCCAAGGCCGAGAAGGGGCGTTATGTCTTCGAGACTCTGCTCACGAATGCGCGACGCAGCCAGGCCGCTATCATCGAATGGCTTGATGAGAGAAAGATCGAACACCGCTCGTTTTACATCGTCAATGGGATTCTCGTGAAAGGGACGCAGGATATTGCGATCGAACTGGCGGCCCGTTCCGATGTTGAACGGATCGAAGGCAATCCACAGATGTTGGGCATTCGTCCGCTTCCCTTGCCGCCCATGCCAGTGGATGAGCGATTGCAATTGAATGCGGCCGCCCAGGGGATTGAAACCGGCGTCAGCTATATACGTGCTCCCGAAATCTGGGCCATGGGATTCACCGGTCAGGGCATCGTTATCGGAGGCCAGGACACGGGCGTTCGGTGGGATCATCCGGCGCTCGTCGACCGGTATCGCGGTTTCACAGAAAAGGGAGTCGATCATGATTACAACTGGCACGACAGTATCCATCCAAACGGCGGGCCAAACGGCGGGCCAAACGGCGGGCCAAACGGCGGTGAATGCGGTCCGAACTCAAAAACTCCCTGTGACGACGACAATCACGGGACGCATACTCTGGGTACGGCGGTTGGAAACGACGGCGGAGCGAATCAGATAGGAGTTGCGCCGGGCGCCAGATTCATCGCCTGCAGGAACATGGATCAGGGAAAAGGGACTCCGGCGACCTATCTGGAATGTTTCCAGTTCTTCCTTGCTCCATATCCCGTCGACGGAAAACCCGAACAGGGCGATCCGTCGAAGGCTCCTGACATCACAACCAATTCATGGACATGCCCTCCGTCGGAAGGCTGCGAACCGGAAACGCTGTCGGCGGCAGTCAAAGTCCAGCGTGAGGCTGGAATCATGACGATAGTTGCTGCGGGTAATGCCGGTTCTGGATGTTCTACTGTCGTCGATCCGCCGGCCACTTACCCTGAAAACTATACGATCGGTGCTTTGAATGTCTCAACTGGCGCGCTTGCATCGTTCAGCAGTCGAGGTCCGGTCAGGATCGGCGACAGGCTGTTCGTCAAACCTGATCTGGCCGCCCCGGGAGTCAGTGTCAGATCGGCATTGCGGACCGGAGGCTATGGCTTCAGCAGCGGAACTTCGATGGCCACACCACACGTGGCTGGCGCCGTGGCGCTGCTCTGGTCGGCCTTCCCCGATCTGCGCGGACAGATCGAACTGACTGAAAACATTCTCAACGAATCGGCTGTGCGCGTCGAAGAATCGCAGTGCGACAGCAACGGAACGCCAAATAACCTCTACGGATATGGCCGGCTCGACATTAAGGCGGCTTTCGATCTGGCGGCAACCAGGATCGAATCGACCGATCTGGTTTTCGGCATGCGCGGCGGAGCAGGCAGCATCAGGGTCGATGCCCTGCCTGGAGTCGCCTGGAGCGTACACAGTCAGAACGAGTGGATCACAGTCACCTCCGGCACTGAAGGCAAGGGCGACGGTGTGGTCCATTTTCTTGTCGCCGCCAATCAAGGCACTCTTCCGCGCACAGGGTCGCTTCGCATCGCCGGGCGCAGAGTCAGTATTTCTCAACCCGGGTTTTCACCGCTATTTGCCGTTTCAGGCCGCGTCACCTCCGATACCGGTCAACCGATCGGCCGCGTCACACTGCAATTTTCGCGCATTGGCGGCGGCGGCGATCTCCCGGAAGCAGTCGAAACCGACAATCAGGGTTACTGGGCTCAATCAGGGTTCGAACCCGGCACTACTTACCGGGCAGAGGCCGTTCGCAGCCGCATCCAGTTCAAACCAGCCTGGCTGGAATTCAAAGCTCCCGGCAATGCTTTGAACTTCTCGAGCGTCGGGCGGCGCATAGTATTTGGAAGTATCAGGTGAAAACAAAGATTACTCAGTCTCCGTCGATAGCAGCTCGGTTCATCCAGCATGGTGAACTGGTCGCATTTCCGACAGAGACTGTTTATGGCCTCGGAGCGAATATCTTTAACGAAGAAGCTATTCGAAAGATATTCACCGCCAAGGGGCGTCCGGCGGACAATCCGATGATTGCGCATATCTCGGACATTTCTCAGCTCGAATCCCTGACCACCCATATCCCGCACACAGCGCAACTGCTGATCGACCGGTTCTTTCCTGGTCCGCTGACGGTCATCCTGCCCAGGTCCGACAAGGTCCCGTCAATTGCCACAGCCGGTCTTGAAACCATAGGCGTTCGCATGCCCGATCATCCGATTGCGCAGCAGTTTTTGCGTGCGTGCAAGGTTCCCGTAGTCGCTCCTTCAGCCAACATCTCCGGCCGTCCGAGCCCGACCACCTGGCAGGCCGTGAGACAGGATCTCGACGGGCGCATCGGCTGTCTGTTGCGCGGAGACCAGACACGCGTCGGCCTCGAATCGACCGTCGTCGATTGCACTGAAGAGATTCCATGTGTCCTGCGCGCCGGAGCCGTCACGCTCGAACATCTCCGCGAAGTCATGCCTGAAACGCAGATGGCAGAACTCGGACCCGACGCCCTCCCGAAAAGTCCGGGGATGAAATACCGACATTACTCTCCACGCGCCAGAGTCGTCATCTGTACTTATCCGCAATATCTCGTGGCGTCTGAAGCATCCGCCTACATCGGCCTTGAAGCCCCCCCGCGAGAAGATGAATTCAAAATGATAAAAATCTGCGCGGATATAAATGAATACGCGCATTCGATCTTTCACTTCTTCCGTGAATGCGACGAGGCGGGTGTGGATGCGATCTATTGTCAGGCTGTGATCAAGGAAGGACTTGGAGTTGCGCTGATGGACAGGATCGAGCGTGCTGCTCATCCGTAGTCATTGCCTCTCTGCTTCATACTTTGTAAGCAAATTTTCTTGTATTCAAGACTGGAAAAAAGTTAATCGCAGAGGCCGCGAAGAAGCGCAAAGAATTTAATCGCAAAGGCCGCAAAGTGGCAAAGATATACAAGGAAGATCAGCGTTCGAATTATATCCAATGGGCAATAATCCGAATATTCATATCAAAAAAAATCTTTGCTCCTTTGCGGCCTCTGCGATTAATTCTTTGCCCCTTTGCGGTCTTTGCGATTAATTTCTTCCGAATTTAAATACCCGAAAATTTAGTTTGCAGAGTATTAACTGTCGAGCACCATAAGGCCGAAGAGTAATGGCAGATAGAGGACAGACGCCTTGAGCAGAAACCTTGACTGATCCCGATCCATCTTCATGGCCGTCGCGATGCTGGCATAGAGGAACATCGCGCCAAGAATGACAGCTCCTGCCAGATAGACCCAGCCTGAAAATTGCAGAACCGTCGGCAGCAGGGTGACCGGCAGCAGCAGAACGGTGTACATGACGATCTGCCGGGCGGTCGATTTGAGGTCCGGCTCGACCACCGGCAGCATCTTGATGCCGGCCCTGGCGTACTCTTCGCGATACATCGTGGCGATGGCGTGGAAATGCGGGAACTGCCAGAGGAACATGATTCCGAAGAGAACAAACGGTTCCAGTCCCATCTGATTGCGTGCGGCTGTCCAGCCGAGAAGCGGAGGCAGCGCTCCCGGAAAAGCTCCGATGAATGTGCACCAGTGAGTCCTCGTCTTGAGCGGCGTGTAGATGAAGAGATAGGTCGAGAGTGCGACAAATCCCCACAGAGCCGTCAGCGCGTTGACCGTCAGGAGCAGGTAAATTTCGGCAATGATCGTAAGGGCGATTCCGAAGATGAGCGCATATTGCGCCGGCAGGATTCCGCTCGGCAGCGGGCGTTTTTTGGTGCGCTGCATGAGTGCATCAAGATCGCGCTCCCAGTGCTGGTTGAGAGTCCCGATGCCGCTCGAAAGCAGGGCGACGCCGATCGCGGTGTGGAACATCGTCATCCAGTCGATCCCGGCCGGTGAGCCGAGCGCGAATCCTGCCAGCGCCGACAGGACGACCAGCAGCGTGATGCGAGGCTTGGTCAGATGAAGATATGCGGCGAACCTGACCGATGGGCTCATCTCTCCTCGAGCCGGTTCGGTGAGGATCCCGCTTGCCTGCGCAGCTAATTCTTCTGCAGGCCGAGTGATTTCCATAACGTACCTTTCAGATAAGAGAACAATACAATATATGAACGAATTATCAGCGGTTCGGAATGAGATAAGATATCAGACGCAGACACTGTTTTCCAACGCCAGGAAGAATTTAAGGCCAGGGCGCCAGGGCGTTTAATTCTCGAGAATCCTGTCGATGCTCGCCTGATCGACTTTGCCGGTCTCTGCGATGAGGCGGGCCGCATCGTCGCACTTTTCCTGGATCGGATGGCCGGCGTGGCCGCGCGTCCAGGTCCAATCGATTCGGTGAGGCTTCGCCGCAGTATCCAGTCGTTTCCAGAGGTCCAGATTGGCTTTCCGTTTGAAGAGGCCGGTCATGGTCTTGACCACATATTGCGAATCGGAGATGACCTCGACGTGGCACGGCTCCTTGAGCGCTTCGAGACCGAGGCAGGCGGCGACTATCTCGGCCTGCTGATTGGTTGAACTGCCGAGAAATTCGCCGAGTATCCGCTGGCGACCCTTGTACTCAAGAATCGCCGATGCTCCGGCCCGCGGCGCCTTCGTCCCATTGCCCAGACTGCTTCCATCGCAAACGATCGTGACCTTTTTCCTCATACCAGTGAATCGATCCTCCCTGCCATATCGAAATCCTTGTCTGTCAAACCACCACTTGAATGCGTCATCAGATTCAGTCTGACCTTGTTCCAACCGTGTATCAGAATATCAGGATGATGGTCAGCTGCCTCCGCCACTTCAGCCACACGATTGACGAACTCCATGGCCTCTTTGAAATTCTGGAACTGCATATCTCTCACAATTATTTTACCTTCGCGACGCCAATCCGGCCTGCGCTCAAGTCTCTCTACGATTCCGGTTTCGTCAAGATTCATCAAATTCCCCTTCGTTTTCCGACACTCGGTTCGGGATCCGATTCAAAAAGGTCTTACCAACTTGTAAATGTTCTCACACCGGAGATGGCTTGCACAACGAGACAGCGGTTGTATAAGATTATCCATTATCAACTCCGGAAAATTAGAGAATACGCCTTACCTCCCTTCTTAAAATGCCGGCCTGAGGTGCTGCAGGTCTAAAATGCCGGTTAAGGAGACAAGCTACAGATGTTGACTGAACTAATGACAGAACGCAGCCTTGCACTGGATACCGAAACTCTTGTGACCGTTTATAAAACGATGTACTGCTCTCGTCGTCTCGACGATAAGGAGCTGTTATTGAAACGGCAGAACAAGGTCTATTTCCAGATCAGCGGCGCGGGTCATGAAGCAGTCCTGGTAGCGGCTGGAATGGTCTTGCGACCGGGTTATGACTGGTTTTACGCCTATTATCGAGACCGTGCGCTCGCGCTGCACCTGGGATTGACTCCATACGATCAGCTGCTCGCATCGGTTGCCGGGCGTGATGATCAGATCTCCGGAGCACGACAGATGCCCTCCCACTGGAGCAGCACCCGGCTGCATCTGGTCTCGCGTTCATCCTGCACTGGAACGCAGTTTCTTGAAGCGATTGGGGCAGCAGAAGCAGGTTATCGTTATTCGATGATCAAGGAGATTGAAGATCGCGCCTCGTTCTTCAAGGAGGACGAGATCGTTTATGTTTCGGCTGGCGACGGGACGACCAGTGAGGGCGAATTCTGGGAATCTCTCAACACGGCGTGCAATCTCAAACTGCCGGTTCTTTATCTGATCGAGGACAACGGATATGCGATCTCGGTTCCGGTCGAGGTTCAAACGGCCGGCGGCAGCATCTCAAAACTGGTCAGCGGCTTCCCGAATCTGCTGATCGAAAAATGCGACGGGACGGATTTTCTCGAGAGCTATGAAACGCTGAAACGCGCGGCCAAGTATTGTCGTCAGCGAAACGGGCCCGCGCTGGTGCACGCCAGTGTGATTCGGCCATATTCGCATTCGCAATCCGATGATGAGGCGGCTTACCGGCCGGAGGAAGAGCGCGCGCTGGATGCCGCACGCGATCCGATCAAAAAATTCGGCGAATTTCTGGTTGACGAAAAGATCGTGACAGTCGACCAACTGCGCCTGATGAGGGAAGAGGTAGACGCCGAAATAAATAGAGAGACGGACCGCGCCCTGGCGGTTCCCCAGCCGCCGAAGGATTCGGCGATGCACTTTGTTTATTCGCCGGATGTCGATCCGACATCGAGTGAATTCGATACCGAAGAGGGCGCCGAGCTGAGCGGCAATCATGGAACGATGGTCGATCTGATCAATCGTTGCCTGCACGATGAGATGGAGCGCAATCCGCGAATCATCGTCTTCGGACAGGATGTGGCCGATGCCAGTCGCGTCAAGTATCTGAATCGGGTCAAAGGCAAGGGCGGAGTCTTCAAGGTGACATCGAACCTGCAGCGCAAATTCGGCAGCGATCGCGTATACAACACGCCGCTGGCAGAGGCGAACATCGTCGGACGGGCCATGGGGATGGCGACACGCGGTCTGAAACCCGTCGCCGAGATCCAGTTCTTCGATTACATCTGGCCCGCATACATGCAGATGCACAACGAGATCCCGCTGCTGCGATGGCGCTCGAACAATAACTGGAAATGTCCGATGGTCGTCCGCGTGCCGGTCGGCGGATACCTCAAAGGCGGAGCGATCTATCACAGCCAGTCCGGTGTTTCGCTCTTCACGGCCATTCCAGGCTGGCGCGTCGTTATGCCGTCGAACGCTCTCGACGCCAATGGATTGCTGCGCACTGCGATTCGGTCCGACGATCCGGTGCTCTATCTCGAACACAAGCACCTCTATCGTCAGACATACAACAAGAGCCAGTATCCGGGCCGTGATTTCATGATCCCGTTCGGCAAGGCCAAAGTCGTCCGCGAAGGAACTGATCTGACCATCATCACATACGGCGCACTTGTCCAACGCTCGCTGGTTGCTGCCAGGCAGGCGGCGGAAGAAGATGTCGACGTCGAGGTCATCGATCTGCGAAGCCTCAACCCGTATGACTGGAGCGCAATTGAAAAGAGCGTCAAGAAGACCAGCCGGGTGATCGTCGCGTACGAAGATTCGATCTCATGGGGGTATGGCGCAGAGATCGCCGCGCGAATCGCCAGCGATCTTTTCGATTATCTCGATGCACCGGTTCGCAGGGTTGCCGCTCTCGATTGTTTCGTTGCCTATGCACCTGACGTTGAGGATGCGACGTTGCCTCAGATTGAGGATGTTCTGAATGCGATTCGCGCTATAGCGGCTTATTAATCAGGACTTGCGCAGAATCCTGGGAGCGCAGGCTTCCATTTCCGCTATTAACTTTAATAAGCAGGCTGGAAGCCTGCGTTCCCAGGTAGTTTAACTACGATGAATGCGGCACACGGAAAATTGATCGGCATCTATGTCGGAGCTCTAAAAGGCGAAGACAAGACCGAAACGCGGAGTGCGGAACTGGTACCCGGACATGGGCTGCGTGGAGATTCGCACGCCGGCCGTGATGCCGATCGCCAGGTCAGCCTCTTTTCATCAGAGGTTCTGGATCAATTGACCTCCGAAGGGTTTTCGATCACTCCCGAAGCGATCAGTGCCAACCTCATGACTGAAAATATCGGCCTCGATTCACTGAAACCGGGCACGCAATTGCGGATCGGCGGGGCGATCATCGAAATCGTCGAGCCCCGCAAACCATGCCGTTCGATCACACGTATTGACAATCGATTGCCTAAAAGATTGTATGGAAATTGCGGCCAATTGGGACGTATTCTTGATGGAGGGATAGTCCAGGCAGGAGACGAAATAGAAATTCTCGCGGACCAGCGGCAGCCCGCTCTCTGGTAGTCGTGACGGCGAGACAAATCCGTCTCGCCGCCGCATTCAACCTTTCAATCACCGCAACCGCGGCAGCTCAAAAGTATCCGCCAGCATGTTGATACGCACACGAACAGCCTCCCACGATGCCTTCATCCGACCGGTGGTACGGTATCCCCGGACATAACCATTCAGAGTCCGTGCTTCTCTCAGGACATCCTGGACTTGCGCACGGGTCTCCCACCAGGTATCCGTACGATCGAATCTTGATCGCAATCTGTCGGTAGCGTTTTCAAGCTCCTTGACCTGCTTCCATAACCGGTCTTCGGTGCTCGTGCCGTCCAGTCTTGTCTTGTCGACCTCGGCATCGAAGACGCGTTTGAATTCGTCGGTCGCCTCTTCGAGATTACGGATGATGCGATCGACTTCAGCCTTGCTCAACCGGTCTCTCCCTCTCCCTCTTCTTCCCTGTCCCATTACGTCCGAGGTGAAAAATTGAACGGTCGTGATTATCGCCAGCAAAGCAACCAGCATTTTGATACGGGAATTCTTCATCTGTCCTCCAGATTTTTTTATTGATAATTCGCAAAAAATCAGATTCAAACTACATGGAATCTAAACCTGATTTCAGCATATTCGCTATAAATCTACAGACGAGCTTATGATGCGCATCAATGGTTATTTGGTTGATATTTATTTTCTTTTTTTGTGATTTTTATTGCGGATTCATGCGCAAAAATGCGGAAAGATCCGCACCATCCCTGACGGGCTGCGATTCAGTTTTCGCTTAAGTCTTTATTAACCGGAGGATTTTATCTCACCGATCGGTATGGTACTTGCAGCGGAAATCTATTGAGTTCCGGGAAACTAATAACCCAATCGCCTGTTGCGGGAGCGGATTCCTGGAAGAAATACGATCGCTTTGGCGAGCAGGCGTTATGGCAGGAGGATACGATGAATAAGAGGATGAAACGGACAGTGATGCTGGCGTTAGTGCTGTCACTAGCCTTGAGTGGGATGCTGGCAAGCGTCGCGGCGGCTCAGCAGGCGCAACGTCAGCGAACTCCGAGTCGCCAGATGACGACTTCACGAGTGACCTTCCAGAAAGGCTATATTAACGGTTACAAGGACGGAAACGGCATTGGCAAAAAAGATTATCAGGCGAAGATCAACACCGATTTCCGCGATTACGATCAATACCGTCAGGCCGATCGAGGGTATCTTTCAAGCTCTGGCCGAATAAATGATTATCAGGATGGCTATCGTCTGGGTTTCGAGCTCGGTTATGTCGATGGGTATTACGGTCGGACGTATTCGACCAGACTTCCGACGAATGCTGCAGCATTGCGCGTTAACCCGACCTATGTCGAGCAATCGCAACAACGCGCAGGCTTTCTGATTCCCGATAATACAGAGCTGGTTCTGAGGCTGAACGACACGCTGAACACGAAAACCAGCCAGCGCGGCGACGTGTTTCGGGCCACGGTTGCGGCTCCGCAAGAATACGAAGGCGCGACAGTGCAGGGCCATATAGCCGAAATTCAACGCTCAGGGCGCTTGACAGGACGGACCGAGATGCGGCTGGAGTTCGACACGATCAGGTTGCGAAACGGACGCTCAGGCGTCTTTCAGGCAACTCTCGAGAAGGTACACGAAGGCGATACCGTCAAATCGGTCGATGCGGAAGGCAATATTGAAACTGCCGGTAAAGGCAGAGACACGGCTATCAGAGCGGGTGGTGCGGCTGCTATAGGCGCAATTATCGGAGCGATTGCGGGCGGCGGCAAAGGCGCTGCGATCGGCGCGCTGATCGGCGCCGGAGTCGGTGCGGGCTCAGTCTATATTCAAGGCAATAAAGATCTTATCCTGGAGCCGCAAACGGAAATGACCGTCCGCACCTCGGCGCCACAGACCTGAAGTTGTTTATGTGATGAATTTGCGGATCTTCTCGTCGCTGTTCTCCCAGAAGAACTCATCGACACGATTGAAGATGATCTTGCCGTCTGAAATCATGATGATGCGCGTATTAATGAGGCAGAAATCATTATTTTCGCGTCTTAGAATCAGTTTGCCGTCATTCTGTAATTCGTACATGTTCGAGCAAAGATATCGGACCTGATCGAGTGTCTGGGTGATGAAGATTGAACTTACGCCGACGATATCCCGCAGGCGAAGGATTTCATTGAGCAGGCGGCGACTGACGATCGGATCGAGACCCGAGCAGGCCGAATCATACAACATGATCTTCGGCGAACCGGCCAGGGCGCGCGCGACGGCGGCGCGGCGGCTCATCCCGCCTGAAAGTTCATCAGGCAAGAGGTCATAGGCATCGTCCAGCCCGACGACGTTCAACACGCGGCGGGTCTCGGCTTCGGCCTCTTCGTCCCCAAAACCCAATTTGGGCAGTCGATACGAGACATTCTCGGCGACACTCATCGAAAAGAGAGCGTCATTCTGTAAAACGAAGCCGGTTCTTTCACGCAGATCGAAAAGTTCCTCTTCGTGCAGGCTGGTGATCTCCCGACCATCCAGATATATCTGACCACTATCCGGCTTCAACAGACCGATGGACATTTTGAGAATCGTCGATTTACCGCTTTTTGACGGGCCGATCAGAATCCCCATCTCACCGCGCGGGATCTTGAAACTGACCCGATCAAGCAGGACCAGATCGTCAAATGCAATTGAAACATCAATAAATTCAATGGCTGGTGTCGGAATTGAATCGCTCAAGTTGTTTGCTCCGGCATAGAATGTGCCATAACCTTGTTGGAATAAGATAAATCGATCTGAAATCAGATTATTTCATCTGAGTGCATTGCAGATCAACAGGCGGGCCGTGGTAGAGAATTATGAAAGGATAAGAGGAGATGAGCTACAGGATCGAGTTTCGTGATGTGAAGCTGGCGTTTGGTGAAAAGGTTGTGCTGGACGGCATATCTTTTGGCGTCAGGCCGGGTCAAATGACGGTCATCCTCGGCCAGTCCGGATCGGGTAAATCGACCACATTGCGCCTTTTACTGGGGCTTTTAAAGCCTGATGCGGGTCAGATATACATCAATGGAGAGGAGATTTCGCATATGAAGGAAGATGATCTCAATCGCGTGCGGCAGCGCATGAGCATCGTCTTTCAGGAGGGCGCTCTTTTTGACAGTCTGACGGTCTACGAAAACATCGCATACCGTCCGCGAGAACTTGGATGGCCGGAAGCAAAGGTCGACGAGCGCGTGCAGGAGGTGCTGGATTTCGCCGGACTCAAGGATGTGGCCGACCTGCTGCCGGGTTCGCTATCGGGCGGAACACAGCGTTTGGTGGCAATCGCCCGCGCAATTGTCGATGACCCTGAAATACTGCTCTTCGATGAACCGACTGTCGGGCTCGATCCTCCGACAGCGCGCATGATCTGTGAAACTGCCGTCAAACTGCGCGATCTTGAAAACACTACCTCCATGTTCGTCACGCATCGCCTCGCTGATGTTCGCTTTCTTGCGTCCCATTACGCCGTACGCGATGAAAACAACAATGTCACCATCCATGATGAGAGCAACGATCTTTGCCTCATCAACACTTCGTTCATTATGATCAATGATGGAAAAGTCGTTTTCCAGGGTACCGATGAGATGCTCTGGCAGGCAGAGGACTCATTCCTCCGTGATTTTGTGCGCGGAGACGAGGATCTCAATACATAAGGTCCAGCCTCCCGCTTTGATCCCCGTGTTTTGGCACAATGATTGCCTTAATTTAATATCACGTGAAAAAAAGATGGCTTCACCTGGATGCACGAAATCAGGCGGGGCTCATATCGATTAACTTGTGCGAAGAAAGGGGAATCAGATGAAAGTCCAGGATGTAATGACAAGCAACGTCGGAACGTGCCGGCCCGAGACGAATCTGGCTGAGGCAGCGATGATGATGTGGGATGGCGATTGCGGAGTGCTCCCTGTGGTCGATGACCAGGGCAAAGTGGTCGCAATGATCACCGATCGAGACATTGCGATTGCGGCTGCGACAAATGATCGTCCCGCTTCGCATATCGCCGTGCACGAAGCGATGTCCGGGACGGTATCGTTCGTATTGCCCGACGAGGATATCAGGACGGCGCTCAAGACAATGCGGCATGACAAGATAAGGCGTCTTCCGGTGCTCGATCATGATGGGCATTTGAAAGGGCTTCTTTCTGTCAACGACATCGTCTGTCGCGCCGAGGAGGCACGCGGAAAGACGGTTCCCGAGATCACATATGAAGAGGCAATGGGCACCATCAAGGCAATCTGCGAACATCGGTCGCATCACTCCGAAGCGAAAGCCTGAAGGCTCGGTCATCCTCTCCCTTTGGTTTGCCTGTGGAAGGACTTAGCCAGTGAACAATCATCGTACGGTCGCCTATTTCTCCATGGAGATCGGCTTCGAGGCGGGGATGCCCACCTACAGCGGCGGTCTCGGTGTGCTGGCGGGTGACACCATACGCGCGGCCGCTGACCTGAAAGTGCCGATCGTTGCGATAACATTGCTTCATCGGAAGGGATATTTCTATCAATCGCTCGACAAATCAGGTGAGCAGCATGAATTGCCCGTCGCGTGGGATATCGATGATTATCTGACTGAAAATGACGCGCGGGTAAGCGTCACGCTCGAAGGCAGGTCAGTCCAGCTGAGAGCCTGGAAATATGAAGTAACAGGCATCGGTGGTTATACGGTTCCCGCCTACTTTCTTGATGCAGACCTTGAGGAGAACTCCGAGTGGGACCGGAGGCTTACCGATTATCTGTATGGGTACGATGAACGTTATCGACTGTGCCAGGAAGTCATTCTCGGCATTGGCGGAATACGTATGCTTCGCGCATTGGGGTATACGCAGATCGAACGGTTTCACATGAATGAAGGTCATTCAAGTCTGCTCACGCTCGAGCTGCTGGATGAGGAAGCCGAAAAATCCGGCCGCCAAACCGTCAGTCGGTCGGATATTGAAACCATACGCGAGCGATGCGTCTTTACGACCCATACGCCTGTACCGACCGGGCACGATCAGTTTCCGATGAAACTGGTGGGGCAGGTTTTCGGGCCACGTGACGATTTTCTTGATCTGGGTGATCTGTACAGCGTCGATCTGTTGCGTCGAGTGACGGGAATTGACGGGAAATTCAGCACCATGGAAGAAGTCTGGAACAGCGGCAATGCGCTCAATATGACCTATCTGGCGCTTAACCTGAGCGGATATGTCAACGGCGTGGCCAAGAAACACAGGGATGTATCCCGGCTCATGTTCGCAGGTTACGAGATCGACGCGATCAATAACGGTGTGCATGCGGCGACCTGGGTCTCAGGGCCGTTCAGGGACCTCTTTGACAAGCATATACCTGGATGGAGGCAGGATAATTTCAGCCTGCGCTCAGCTCTCGGACTTCCCAAAAAACAGGTCTGGGAGGCGCACCAGCAGGCCAAAAAACAGCTTCTCCTTTTCGTCAATCGCGCAACCAACACCGGCATGGAGGTCGACGCCATGACGATCGGATTCGCACGCCGTGCCACATCCTACAAAAGGCCTGACCTGCTCTTTTACGATCTCGAACGGTTGAAAAGAATCGGCAATCAAAAGGGACCGCTGCAGGTGATCTATGCCGGAAAGGCGCATCCGAAAGACCAGCCCGGAAAGGATCTCATTAAACAGATCTTCGATGCCATGGAAGCGCTCAAAGGGGATGTCAAAATCGTCTATCTCGAAAATTATGACATCGATCTGGCGAAGATGATGGTCGCCGGCGTCGATGTCTGGCTGAACACGCCGCTGCCGCCGCTGGAAGCATCGGGAACCAGCGGCATGAAGGCTGCGCTCAATGGTGTTCCGAGCCTGAGCATTCTGGACGGCTGGTGGATTGAAGGAAACATCGAGGGCGTCACCGGCTGGTCGATCGGGCCGCCATCGCTTGAAACTGATGATGAACGCGATAGACATTCCGATTCCGAATCTTTGTACGACAAGCTCGAAAATATAATTTTGCCGCACTTCTATAACGATCGCGAACTCTTTATAAATATGATGCTTCACGCCATCGCGATCAATGGGTCGTTCTTCAACGCTCAACGCATGATGCAGCAGTATGTGCTCAATGCATATTTTCGCTGAATACTCCGGCTGAGCGATTCAGTTCCCATCTTTATCATCGCGTGTGGCGCTCAACCCGCTACTGCTGTAAAATCCTGCAATTATCAACTATTTATCGAAGGAGCAGACGCGTGCAAAAACGATGGATCCGGTGGTTTATACTTCTGATCCTGACGGCATCGGTTGCGGCCGCGGCGGGTAAATTCGACTGGTTTCCGGGTGATATTGCGATGACCGGTCTCATCCAGTCGCTGACGGGCGGCAACGTCGGTTGGGCGCGAATTGTCACCAGCACCGTCAGCGCGCCCTGGAACTATATCCTGCTCGCCGTTACGGCGGGGCTTGCATGGTGGCTGGCCGGCTGGCGTGGCGCGGTCATTGCCCTCATCAGTTTCGGCGGTTTGCTGCTGGCTGAGCCGTATCTTAAATCGATGATCGCCCGCCCACGGCCTTCGCCGTTGCTGATCAGAGTATCCGGATCGTCATCCGGCTATTCTTTTCCGTCAGGCTTCGGATTGCTCTATTTTTCGATGTTCGGTTATCTGGCTGTTCTGGCGTGGGAGCGGCTGACGGGCCGGCGACGCTTGAGCATGGTGCTTGTCTGCTGTCTGATTCTGGTCATCGGAGGGAGCGCGCGGGTTGCGCTGGGCGCTCACTGGCCCAGTGACATCGCAGGCGCATATCTGATCGGATTGACATGGGTCATGCTGCTGCTTAACCTTGATCGGTCTGTCGGATGATGATCAAGCGGCCAAGTAACTCTTTTTTACATTTTGCCTGGAGACCAAAAAATGCGTGTATTTCAACATCTCACCCGATCTTTAATGGCAGGAAAGTCCTGTTCGGCCTTCGGTCTGCTTTTGGCGGCGGCGATGACAGTTGCTGCGATCTATTCTGAAATCAATTCGCAGACAACTCCGCGCTATGATGCTGAAATTCGCCGCACGAGTCATGGCATTCCGCACATCACGGCCAAAGATTTTGGCAGCCTGGGATTTGGCGAGGGGTATGCCTTCGCTCAGGATCATCTTTGTTCACTGGCCGATCAGGTGGTGAAAGTCCGAGGAGAGCGTGCAAGATTTTTTGGCCCCGGTGAAAATAACCGCCATCTGAACAATGACATCGCCATGCGCGCGCTGGGCATATATGAGCAGGCACAGTCGATGTACCGATCAATGCCGAAAGATGAACGGGAACAGATCGAAGGATATGTCGCGGGGTATAACCAGTATTTGAGGGAAGTCACCGCCAACGGCGTCTCCGGGTGGTGTCGCGGCAGTGAATGGGTCTTCGAGATCACGCCGGTCGATCTGCTTGCCTATAATCAAAGCGTTGTTGTGACTACTACAAATTTCGCCGATCTGATTGCGACGGCAGCACCGCCCGCCGGTGAAACGAACAGGGTCGCGATTAACCTGGATAAGTTTGGGTTGCCTGACTTCGAGCAGGCCAGCAATGGATGGGCGATCGGCTCTGAGCGATCAGCGGGCGGGCGCGGGATGCTGCTTGCCAATCCGCACTATCCATGGGTCGGCTCGAACCGCTTCTGGGAGAAACATCTGGTTATTCCAGGCAAATTGAATGTCTATGGCGTCGGCCTGCTTGGCTCACCCGGCGTTTCGATCGGATTCAACAGCGCGGTCGCTTGGACGCATACCGTCTCGGCAGGTAAACGATTCACCCTTTATACGCTCGACCTGGCGCAGGGCAATCCGACGCGGTACATCTATGATGGCAAAGAGCGGGAAATGACCAGCAAGGTCATCAGCATTGATGTGCGCCAGTCGGACGGTACGCTCAAGCAGGTCGAAAAGCGCGTCTTTTTCAGTCATTACGGACCGATTTTGAATATGCCGGGCTTTGGCTGGACCGCCAGACTTGCGGTCACGATCAGGGATGCCAATGCCAACAACACCACATTCGCTTCGCAGCGCATGGCGATGAATCTGGCTCGGAGCCTCGACGAGTTCAAGCAGGCACACGCGAAATTCAATGCCATGCCCTGGATCAACACCATTGCGGCCAGCGCCGACGGTCGCGCGTGGTATGCCGACACATCCGCCACGCCAAATTTGAAGCCCGCGGCAATTGCCGCCTGGCTCGATCGCAAAGAGACTGATCCGCTGACCAGAACAGCCTGGCAGCGCGGCCTGGTTCTGTTGGACGGCAGCAATTCGCTGTTTGAATGGGTCACTGATTCTTCGACGCGCGCCGGAGTCATACCCTATTCGCGGATGCCTCAACTGGAGCGGAAGGATTTCGTCTTCAACGCCAACGACAGTTTCTGGCTGGCCAATCCGCGCCAGTTGCTGACCGGATTTTCACCATTGCAGGGATTGGAAGGCTCTCCACGCTCGCTGCGAACACGGATGAACGTATTGTTGCTGGACGATACCAGTCCCCATGGTCACGCAGGCAAGGATGGGAAATTCTCTGTTGATGAGTTGGCCGCTGCCGTTATGAGCAATCGAAGTTTGTCGGCTGAACTGCTGCGCGCCGATTTTGCCAGACGGTGTCAGTCGTCCCCATCGGTCATGCTTGATGGCCGGAAAGTTGATTTGAGCAATGCATGCAACCTGCTGGCGGCCTGGGACGGCAGGTATGAAGTCAGCAGTGTGGGCGCGGTTATCTGGCGAGAATTCATCTCGCAGTATGATCCTGCCGATCTGCTGAGTAACGGATCGCTCTTCGCACATGGCTTCAATCCAGCCGATCCGGTCGGCACGCCCCACACTCTGGCGCCGGACAAGGACGGCGACAGGCAGTCTTTGATCAGACTGGCGCGTGCCGTGCGGTTGCTTGAGCAGAACGGCATTGCGCTCGATACTCCGCTCGGCAAAGTGCAGTACAGCGACAAGAACGGCGGACACATACCGATTCACGGCGGCGAAGGCGCATATGACGGAATCGCCAATTTCGTTAACTACGCCCCAAATACTACGACGCTCGAACCATTCAAGGCTCCGCAACGCATCAAAGGCAGCCGCTTCCTGACCAAAGAAGGGTATCCGGTCAATCGCGGCAGCAGTTTTGTCATGGCTTTGGAATATACGCCGCAGGGGCCGCGGGCGCAGGCTTTTCTGACTTATTCTCAGTCGGGCGATCCGGCTTCACCACTCTTCCATGACCAGACTCAACTGTTTTCGGCCAAGAAATGGCGAAAAATCCTCTATTCAGAATCGGAGATCAAATCCGATCCCAACCTGAAGACGATCAGGATCACCGGCGGGAAATAGTGGATGCCGCTGCATTCATCTGCGGCTATGAATTCTTTTCAGGAATTCATAGCCGTGACGATGAAAGGCGCATGGTGTCAGGTTATCAATGACTTGTTTCGTCAAACACTGATCTCGCAAGTGGTTTCCATTAATTCGGAAATTTTTCCACTCATGTGATATCGCCATTCAAAAATACTCGCCATATCTCGGTATGGTCAGTCATCCGACAGTAATCCAGTTATTATCCGCCACAAAATACGACAGAAATTCGTAGTGTTATAGACGCTCAGGCGACTACAGTTTAGTGAGCAGTCAAAGACCAGCAATCCTGGATCGTTTCATCACTAAGACAAACCCTGGAAGAGAGGCGGCTTTATGAAAACCGTGAGATTTGTTTTCGTCTGGTTGGCGCTGTTGGGCCTGCAATCCATCAGCACCGCGCAATCGCAGGACGTGGCTGCTGGAAGTGCCGTTACGCCACTCACCATCGGCGAGACTTTGCAAATCACCTCGATGCGGCTCAACGAGACGCGCGAGATTCGCGTGGCGCTGCCTCATTCGTATGGAAATTCATCGCGGCGATATCCGGTTATATATGCGACGGATGGAGAAAGCTTGTTTCTGCCGGCCGCCAGCGCCGTGCAATTTATGACGACGGCCTCGGAACTGCCGCAGATGCCTGAAGCGATTGTCGTCGGCATCATGAATAAGAACCGTCTGCGCGATATGCCCATCCCGCAGACGTATGGTAAAGGTGGTGAAGAGCGCTTTCTCTCGTTTCTCGCCGATGAATTGGTGCCGTTTATCGAAAAGCGATATCTTACACAGCCGTTGCGTGTTCTCATCGGTCATTCGCAGGGCGGAACATTCGCCCATTACGCGCTGGTCATGCGTCCAACCGTGTTTCCGTGGATTCTACCAATCGATGGGCCGTTATTCGGGCCGGTGCGTCCGTTGCTGGAAAAGACCAAAGATCTGATTACACGGGACGCGAAGTTTCGCGGTCGGCTGGTGACGGTTGAACGACAGCTCGGCTGGATGAACGACTGGCCATCTCTCGTTCAAAACGCGCCGAAAGGCTTTTACGGCGCGCGGGTTGAAATCTCAGACGAGACGCACGAGACAATGGTCTACAAAGGAATTTATGAGGGGCTCAAGCGGCTCTTCTACGATTTCGTGCCTCAGATCAGAGACGAGAAACTGACGGAGCTCGAAGCCCGGTACAAGGCGCTTTCGGAAGCCTACGGCTATTCGGTGGATATTCCGCTGGCTGTCTTGCTGGTGAGCGCCGGCCGCAACGCGATGCAGCAGCATGGCGAGGATGCAGTGAAGCTGGTTCGGAAAGCGATGGCGGTTTATGGCGAATCGCCTGCAACAAAACGGTTCCTGGCCCAGGCGGAAGATGCTCTGGAGAAAGGCCCGCCCGATTCGCGCGTTGCGGAATTTTTGAACCTGCCCCCGGTCAGCGCTGCAAAAATGAAGCCATTCCTGGGAACCTGGGAGGGTAGAAAAGAAGTGCCAAACGGCGTCCCGCTCGACCTTTCGATAACATTCTATGCCGACGGCGAGGCGGTCCGCGGAGAGGGCAAATGGACGGGACCGCGAGGCGGCATCATTCCATTTCAGGTCGAGTTCATGCGGGTTCTTGAGGATGGGACTTTGCAGTGGGGCGGTCGTGCAGGCAAATCTGGCGGAATCAATGTCTCGACCGCGAAACTTGCGGATGACGGCACACTCAATGTGAGTGAAGAGCTGGTGGGAGTGACCCCGCCGCCGGGCATTCCCGTTGATCCGAATTCATTGCGGCCGGTCTCGTTCACGTGCAACCGCAAAAAATGATGGGGGAATCGCGTCCTCGCCGCGACCGGATGGAAACTATACCGTATCAAACAGTGGAACCTCGAGATGAAAAACCTGTTTTTCCTTGGTTTGGCCTTGCTAATGGCCATTCCGCCAGTAAACAGTGCCATCGTCATTCGGCATGACCGAGCCGATGAACGTTACCTTAAGCTCGGCGCCAGGTACCCGGCAGTGGGTCGTGTCGGCCGCCGGATGGGAGACGGCACATTGATCGGAGATCGCTGGGTGCTGACCGCCGCTCACGTGGCGCGAGGCCTGATGCGCCGCAGCCCTGAGCCGTCAGTCTTCTTTGGCGATAGCGTGTACCGGGTCGGTCATGCCTACATTCATCCTGATTGGGTGGACATGGGGCCGCACGACATCGCTGTGTTGGAGCTGACCGAGACGGTAAAGGACATCGAGCCTTTGGCGCTTTATACCCGGAAAGACGAGCAGGGCCGTGTTGCGGTAATGGTCGGGCATGGCCGCACCGGAACGGGTGACAACCGTGATCGCCGCGATGATGACAAAAAGCGCGGCGCGACGAATCGCATCGAGGAGGTCAATGATCATCACATAGTGTTTCGCTTCGATGCCCCGCCGAACGGCACCGATCTCGAAGGGATCCCCAGCGGCGGTGACAGTGGAGGCCCGGCTTTGTTGGAGGTGGATGGCGTTGCATTGGTCGCCGGAGTCAGTTCGGCGGGACGGCCCGGTCCCGGCGGCCCCGGCACGTATGGTGCACTCGATTACTTCACGCGTGCCTCTACTCATGCCGACTGGGTACGGCGAGTGCTGGATCGAAAAGTCTCACCTGCTGTTTTTACGCAATCTCGACCCGGGAGCGCCGATCTCAATGCTGAGCAATGGCGTGCCGATTTGCGATTCATGGCCGAAGAGATGGCAAAAACACACAAGAACCTCTTCCATACCATATCTCGCGAACAGTTCGAGACTGAGGTCAATAAGTTGCACGAGCGCATCCCGCAACTCGCCCGCCATCAGATCATCGTCGAGCTGATGCGAATCGTGGCGATGGTCGGAGATGGACATACAAACATTGCGCCGACGCGCGATCCAAAGATCGGCTTTCGCGCTCTGCCCGTAAAGCTCTACCTGTTTAAAGACGGATTGATCGTTCGTGCAGCGACGCGCGAGCACGCTGCTCTGGTCGGCGTGCGCGTGATGATGGTCGGAAATGCTTCGGCGGACGAGGCTGTCAGGCGCGCCATCGAGATCACCGGACGCGATAATGAAATGGGGGCGAGATATTTCGCCCCGTTTTTACTGACAATGCCGGAAATGCTGCACGCGCTTGGTCTGTCAGGCAATCCCGATGAGACGCAATTCGTGATCGAAAAAGATGGGCGCAGGCAAACCGTCACTCTCAAGCCAACGGGTCAGCCTGAGATGATGCCGGCGGATACGGATGTTACCTGGATGGCGAGGGAAGGCTGGGTCGATCTGCGTGATCAGGCTTCAGTCCCATTGCCGTTGTGGTTGAAAGACCCTCAGAACAAGTTCTGGTTCGAGTATTTGCCCGATACAAAAACCGTCTATGCGCAAATCAATCAGGTCGGCGACAAAGAGCAGGAAACGCTTGCGGCGTTCTCAGAGCGCCTCTTCACTTTTATTAATGCAAATCCGGTCGAGAAAATGATTCTCGATCTGCGTTTGAATCGCGGTGGGAATGGAGAGCTGCTGCGCCCGTTGGTTACCGGCCTAATCAAATCGAAGCTTGATCAGCCGGGCAAACTCTTCGCCATCATGGGCCGCAGCACCTGGTCAGCCGCGCAGTTCCTGCTCAACCACATGGAGCATTGGACGAATGTCATCTTCGTCGGCGAGCCGTCCGGCTCGAAAGGCAATCATTACGGTGATTCGCGCAGAATCACTCTGCCCAACAGCGGCATCACCGTGCGCGTTTCGATCTATTACTGGCAGGACTGGTCTCCGTGGGATTTTCGGCAATGGACCGCACCGCATCTGACGGCGGAACTCACCTCAGAGGATTATCGAACGAACGCCGACCCGGCGCTGAAGACTATTCAAAATTACGTGCCGCAAAAAACCTTGACCGAAGTCCTGGAAGGAGGACTGGCGAAAAACGATCTGGAATTGACTGCAAAACTTTTCCGGCAATTCAAAGCCGAGCCGGTCAATCGTTATCTGCATATCGAAAACCAGATGATCGAACTCGGCTACCGGCTGCTCAGGGAAAAGAAACAGGATGCCGGCCTGCTCATTCTCCAACTCAACGTCGAGACCAATCTTCAATCCGCCATCGCCCATGCAGCTCTGGCCGATGCATTCTTATTCAAGGGAGAGAAAGAACTTGCGCTCAAACACTACGAAAAATCGTTCACGTTGTATCCAGGCAACTTCGATGTGCGTGAAAAATTGAAGCAACTCCGGCAAAAGTAAAGGCCTGGAAATCAATCCCGGCTATCATGCTTTCCGTAAAAAGTTCCGAGGACTGGAGAACTGAGAATGACGAGAACAAAGGATGGAACAGATGCGAGATACCTTCAGGTATTACAGGGTAAACCGGGGTTCAAGAATGGTTTAACGAGGATTTTCAAGCATCCTCTTCTCGTTTTAGTGGCTGCAGCGATAATGGTGCTGGCGCTGGAAGACAGCGGGCCTGTATCCGGACAAATCCGTGTGAGTCCGGCACGGAAAACCCAACAGAGAAAGACTCCGCAATCGCGTTATCACACTGCCATCCAATCGGGTCGAACCGCTGTTCGTGAGTTGATGAAGACGACTCAAATTCCAGGTTTGTCGGTCGCGGTTGGAGTAAATGGTCAGGTCGTCTGGGCGGAAGGATTCGGGCTGGCAGATGTTGAACAGCAAACACCGGTCACGCTGCAAACCCGGTTTCGTCTCGGCAGCGTTTCAAAGATGCTGACCGTCGCGGCGGTCGCCCGGTTGCACGAGGAAGGAAAACTAGATCTCGACGCGCCGATTCAACGATATGTGCCGTCTTTCCCGGATAAGGGACAACCGATCACAGCACGGCAGCTGGCAGGCCATCTCAGTGGCATTCGACACTATCAACCAAAAGATTACACCGGCGGACGCAATATTGATTTCACACATTACGATACCATCCTCAGTTCGTTGAATATCTTTCAGGATGATCCGCTCGTAGCGCCACCGGGGACGCGTTATTTCTACTCGACCTTTGGGTACACGCTGCTCAGTCAGGTGGTTGAGAGCGCTGCGCAGCAAAACTTTCTTGATTATCTGGATGAACGGATCTTCCGCCAGCTGAAGATGGCGCAGACGGTTGCTGATCGTCCCGAGCTCATCATTCCAAATCGAACACGTTTCTACGAACGCAACCGGGATGGACGAATCCTCAATGCACGGTATGTTGATTCGAGTTACAAGTGGGCGGGTGGAGGTTTTTTATCGACGGCGGAAGACCTCGTCGCGTTCGGCTCTGCTCATTTGCAACCGGGCTTTTTCAAGGCCGGCACGCTTGAGTTGCTGTTCACTCCGCAACGTACGGCTGACGGTAAGGAGACCGGTGTCGGTATTGGCTGGCGTATTGGCAGTGACGCGCAGAAACGCCGCATTATACATCACGCGGGCAGCATCAATGGCGGGCGCGCAGTGCTTGTCATTTACCCGGAAACGGGAATTGTGGTTGCGCTGCTTTCCAATCTGAGTCAGACGCCTGCCGCAGTCGAAAAGGAGGCGCAAGCACTTGCAGCAGCCTTTCTTTCCATCATTGAAAAGCCATCGAAGTGACAGGGAATCACTATTTAATAAAAGAATGGGGATGGTGGGAATCGAACCCACACTTCCTTTCGGAAACGGGTTTTTGAGACCCGCGCGTCTACCAATTCCGCCACGTCCCCGGCAGCAGTCTTGCGACTGAGAGGTGATTCAAAGGAACCGAAATTATAAGTGGCGCTACCCGGACGGTCAAGCAGCACTGCTGATCAACCTTGTCAGGGGCTAGGGTTTTCTCCTCGACCGCTCGAGATAGTCCTCCGATGACTCGGGTTCGAGTTCCCAGCGGTGCCTGTCGCGTTCGGCGATCTTCTCCGCGGTATCGAGCTGTTCATCGTCCCGGTAGGTCAGGCCGACAGCTTCTCCGAGTTCATCGACCACATCCTGATCGGGAGTCGGGCTCGATCCGCCGACGGTCTCCTCGCCTGATGAATCTGCCTGATCCCAGGCGGCATCAAGATCGCCGCCCGAAAGCGCCGGCGAGCCCTCGAGGCTCCGCAGCCGGCCGGTGTCGCCCAGTCGCGAAGCTTCCGCGAATTCCTCTTTTACCTCTTCGTCCGGCTCGAAGATCTCGCTCTCCATATCGCCGGTATCGACAAAGTCTTCGACTGGTTGATGTTTTTTATCGGCCATGCTTATTTCTCCTTCCAGCAAATGCCAGGATCTGAACGACGGTCATTCAAATATAATTTTTAAAAACCTGAGTTTACCTACCTGGATCTGAGCTTTATCGACGATGCCGGTGTCTATTTCGTATACGACATCGGCGATCTTTTCGCCGTTCAGCTTGACGCCGCCCTGAGAAATCAACCTTCTCGCTTCGGCTTTTGACGGCGCAAGATCGGTCTGAAGCAGGAGATCGACCAGTTTGATCTTCCCAGCCGGGGCCTTGATCGATCGCGAATCGATATCGCTCGGCGCCTGATGCTCGCGAAATCGGCGAATGAACTCCGATTCGGCACGATCGGCTTCAGCCTGCGAATGAAAATCCGCTACGATCTTTTTCGCCAGTTCTGATTTTACATCACGAGGGTGTCGTTTGCCCGTCTCGGCATCGTTTTTCAGCTTCGAGATTTCATCGAGTGTCAGATCGGTCAGCAGTTCATAATATCGCCACATCAGTTCATCACTGATCGACATGGCCTTTCCATAAATGTCTTCGGGCGATTCAGTGATGCCGATGTAGTTATTGAGGCTCTTTGACATCTTGTTGACGCCATCGAGCCCTTCAAGCAGCGGAGTCGTCATGATCGCCTGCGGTTCGACCCCGTAGCTGCGCTGAATCTCTCGCGCCATGAGCAGGTTGAACTTCTGATCGGTCCCGCCGAGTTCGACGTTTGCCCTGAGCGCCACAGAATCGTATCCCTGAACCAGCGGATAGAGCAGTTCATGGACGCTGATCGGGACACCGCTCGAGTAACGTCTGGCGAAATCGTCGCGCTCGAGCATCTGCGCGATCGTTGCTTTGGCAGTCAGGCGAATGAAATCCTCCGGGGTGAAGGCATTCATCCAGCTCCCGTTGAATTCGATGATCGTCTTTTCAGGATCGAGCAGTTTGAAGATCTGTGTCTTGTAGGTTTCGGCGTTCGCCTCGATCTGTTCGCGCGTCAGCGGCGGACGGGTTGAATTCCGGCCAGTCGGATCGCCGATCATGGCGGTGAAAGATCCGATCAGAAAGATGACGTCATGCCCGAGTTGCTGGAAATGGCGCATTTTGCGGATGAGAACCGTATGGCCCACATGCAGGTCGGGCGCTGTCGGATCGAAGCCGGCCTTGACGCGCAGCTTCCGCCCGGTCTCGCTGGCCCGGCCCAGCTTCGCCTTAAGCTCCTCAAGCGGTATGACATCGATCGTCCCTTTGGTTAAGTATGATATCTGTTCGTTGAGCGTCATATATATATTTCGGATTGAATCTCTATCCTGCTGATACTTCATGACCTTTCAGCTTTTTCGTCGCCATTTCCCGGAAGGCGATGATCATCTCTTCGCCCTGAAAAGCCCGTTTCGGTAAAAAGTTGAATGAATCGTTGCCATAAATCAGCAAAAATCCGGCCGGACTCTCAATCATCCGCTGGTAATAGAGCCAGGTGAGGTCAGATTTCGTCTGACCCATCAGATACTCGACGCCATCCTCGCTGACTGAGACGATATGTTCGATCCGGTAAAAAGGCTCGCGCTGCCATTTTCGACGCGCATTCCAGCGCCTGATCATCGGCGCTGTGAGAGGTACCGCCAATCCAGCCGCCAGACCGAGGATCGCATACATATTCAATGAGTCCAGAAAGAACCACAATGCGCTGACGATCAGCAGCAGTCCCCCGACGATCTTCTCGGGCGTTACCGGATACCTGTCGCGAAGCAGAAACTCCTTCGCCTCATAATATTCATTCCAATCAAGGTGGAAACGGATGTTGAGACTCATTCGATGCCTTCTCGATATCCCAGTCGTGTGCGGGCCGCCAGATCGGCCTGCTCGAGTTTGATGCGGATCGTCCGCCAGCGCCCCTGCCGGCGCAGGTTGGACGGCTCATAAATGATCGTGTACTGGCTGTGCAGTTCATCGATCAGATCCTTGAATATCCGCTTTAATTTGGTGCGGCTCGAGAGCAGAAAGAATCCGCCTTCGGTAGTGATGTACCGGCCGCCGCTCTCCTGCGCTATCTGTTTGAGTGTCTGAGCCGATGCCTGTCGCTCGACCGAACGCCTTGAACTCTTTTCCGTATTGACCAGATCGATAGCGTAGACGGAGGTTCCGGCCAGAAACGTCTGCTTTTCTGCTTCGCGGAGCGTGGCGCTGCTGGCGCTGTCTGCTCCGTCCGAGATCAGAACCATCGCCCGGCGACGTTCCGGCCGCCCGCGGAGCTCGGCGCTGGCTGCGATAATCGCATCGTACAGCGGAGTCTCGCCTTCTCCTTTCAAATCCTGCAGCAATGGCTTGAGCCCATGCACTGTCGATGAGTAATCCCGGATCTTGCGAACTCCGCTGCGGTCGAATGTATAAACCGCGAGCGTGTCGGTCGGGCGCAGACGATAGGCCAGATCCAGAACCGAGTTACGGTATTTATTAAGATCTTTTTCAATCACGCTGCCCGAAACATCCAGCAGAACAGCCACCGCCATCGGCGTTTCATCGCCGAGAAAAGCCCCGACTTCCTGTTCCTGATCGTCCTCAAGCAGTTGAAACGCTGCCCCGTCAAGATCGCTGACGTAGCGTCCGCGGGCGCTGGTCACCGTCACATTGACAATCACCTGCGATGTCGTGATGCTGACCGTCTCAGGCGCCAGCCCTTCGATCGGCTGTTCGATCGGATTGAACAGCCGCGGATACTTCTGCCTCATCGTTTCGTCAATCCGATACCGCCTGGTCTTGAATTCCTGCCCGAATTCGGTGAAGAACCCGGCATCAACGGCCCGTCCGCCTTTCGTGTGACAGATCGTGCAATCGGTTCGAAATTCCTCCTTCGACCGTGGATCGTTAAGATAGACCCCGAGATATTCGGGATGCCCGGATACCCGCCACACAGCCAACCCCATAATCAGTATCAGAATGATGGATTTGAATATCTTCATAAGTAGAAAGTAGAAAGTAGAAAGTAGAAAGTGGATGCGTCGAACTAGAAGAAAAGTACTATAACACCCGAAAACTTGCGTCTTACTTTCTACTTTCTACTTTATACTTTTTACTCTCCTTTTGCACCCGGGATAAGGGTCTGGTAATATCACGGCTTCAACTTTGTGCCCTCAACATAAGCCCGCACAAGAATTCATATAAGAATCGAAAGGTTTCAGGAACATAAATGGCAGCACCAAGCATGGAAAAGATCGTCAGCCTTTGTAAAAGGCGGGGCTTCATCTTTGCCAATTCGGAAATTTACGGTGGAATCGGCTCGACCTGGGATTACGGACCACTCGGAGTCGAGCTCAAGAACAACGTCATGCGGGCCTGGTGGCGGGCGGTGGTCTATGATCGGGACGACATGGAGGGTCTCGACGCGGCGATTCTGATGAACCGTCTGGTCTGGCGGTATTCCGGACATGAGGCGACCTTCTCGGATCCGCTGGTCGATTGCCGGGATTGCGGCAAGCGCAGCCGAGCCGATCATCTGAAGGACGGAAAGTGTTCCAATTGCGGCTCGATCAACCTGACCGATCCGCGCAATTTCAACCTCATGTTCAGGACGACTGTCGGTCCGGTCGAAAGCGATGAAAATATCGCTTATTTGAGGCCCGAGACCGCGCAGGGCATCTTCGTCAATTTTCACAATGTGCAGCAGACAACGCGTCGCAAGCTGCCATTCGGCGTGGCTCAGATCGGCAAGGCCTTTCGCAACGAGATCACGCCGGGCAACTTCACTTTTCGAACGCGTGAATTCGAGCAGATGGAGATCGAATATTTCTGCAAGCCGCCGCAATACCTGCAGGCCGGCGAGAGGAATGATGTCGAGCTTCACGCCGAGTGGGTCGAGCAGCGGTTCAACTGGTATGTCACTCTGGGCCTTGCGCCAGAACGGCTTCAAAAACGCGAACAGACACGGGATGAGCTGGCACATTACGCCAAGGCGACGGTGGATATTGAATATCTCTTCCCCGGATCGCTTGGATTCAGTGAGCTGGAAGGCATCGCCAATCGCCAGGACTACGATCTGTCGGCGCACAGCAAGGACATTCCCGAGGAGGACCTGCAGCGGCTCAAACTACAGAAGAACCCTGACAGCACTACGAAACTCGATTATTTCGATGATCAGTATGCTGATCCATCGACCGGCAAGAAAGGCGCGCGTTACATTCCTTATGTCATCGAACCGTCAGCCGGCGCCACGCGCGCCACGCTGGCATTCCTGTGCGAAGCCTATAACGAAGAGCTGGTCAGCGAACCGGCGGCCGAAGCGCTGGCTCCGCTGCGCGAGGCTGTAGCCGCCGCCTTGAAGAACATCGACAAGAAGATAGTCGAGGCCAATAAGGCTGCTCAAAAAGGCGAAGCCGCGACCGAGGGGCCGACTGCCGACCAGTTGCGAGCAATTCATGAAGCACTGGGTTCGGCCGAGACCGGATTGCCGCGAACGCTGCTCGGCGTCGAGGACGCCTGCGAGATGCCCGGAGCCGACCGGATCGAACTGCTCAAGAAGGTCCGTCAGACGGTGGCGAAACTGACCGACGAACACACCCGTGTTGTCCTCAAACTGCATCCTCAACTGGCGCCGATCAAAGTGGCGGTCTTTCCGCTCAAGAAGAACGAGCCACGCATCGTTGAGGTCGCCAAACAGATCAAGCGCGAGCTTCAACCCTCAATGCGCGCCATCTATGACGATTCTGCGGGAATCGGCAAGCTCTACCGCCGGCAGGACGAGATCGGCACTCCGTTCTGCATCACCGTCGATTTTCAATCGCTTGATGACGGAACCGTCACTGTACGCGATCGCGATTCGATGCAACAGGACCGCGTCCCAATCGCGGAGCTGGACTCGCACCTCACTAAAAAACTGCGATGACATCCGGTTGTGCGATTGATTGAATAATCTATGAACATCCTCCACGCGATCATTCTCGGCATCATTCAGGGCCTGACTGAATTCATTCCGATCAGCAGCAGCGGTCACCTCATCGTGGCCGAAAAGATCATGGGACTGGACAATCTCATGACTCCGCAACAGATCACGGCCTTCGTCGCGGTCATGCAACTTGGGACCCTGGTAGCCGTTATCATCTATTTCATCAACGACATCGTCAGCATCACTCTGGGGTTCATCAACGGGAACCTCATGATTCTGCAGGAGCGCGGATATGGCGCGCGGGATACTGCTGCGCGCAAAGCTTCGCGACTGGGATGGAATATCATCATCGGAACTTTGCCGATCGCGATTGTCGGTCTGCTGGCCAAAAAGGTCATCGAGGGAGAGTTAACCAAGAATCTGTTTGTGATCAGCATCAGTATGATCGTCTGGGCGGTTTTGATGTGGCTGGCCGATCATGTCGGACATCGTCGCCGCGAGATTGAGCACCTCGGTAGCGGTGCATCGCTCTTCATCGGAATCGCACAGGTCTTCGCATTGATTCCGGGATCGTCCCGATCCGGCACCACGATCACTGGCGCGCTCTTTACAGGGCTGAGTCGTGAAGCATCGGCCCGCTTCTCTTTCCTGCTTTCGATTCCCGCGATCGGCGCCAGCGGCCTGCTCGAACTGCGCGAGGCTCTTCACCTGCTCGATGGAACCAGCATGGTCAATTTGATGGTTGCCACGATTGTCTCAGCTGTCGTTGGCTATCTCAGCATCGCCTTCCTCATGAATTACCTGCGCCGCCATTCGACTGGGATTTTCGTTCTTTATCGCCTCATCGTCGGCGGCATTTTTCTGTATATGGCATATCGGCAGATAATATTTAAAGTAAAATTAGAAAGTGGAAGGGGGCAAAGATATACAGGGAAGATCTGTGTTCGAATTATAAAGCAATCCGGATATTCATATCACCAAAAATCATTCTTTCTCCTTTCTACTTTCTGCTTTGGGGATCAATACTCTGACTTTCAACTTTTAACTTTTAACTCCAATTACTTTTTTCTGAAAGAATAGAGGCGGGCGGGGCGATGAGCGACATCGCTGCGCGTTTCGCTGAGTTCGCGAATCCGGCCTTGCGCGAGGACCTTCTTGCGGAAGTTACGCTTGTCGACCGGTTTTTGCAGGATGATCTCATAGACGCGCTGCAGTTCCGAGAGGGTGAATTTTTTTGGGAGGAGTTCGTAACCGACGGTCGTCCACTCGATCTTGTTGCGCAGACGCCAGACGGCATAATCGAGAATCCGTTTATGATCGAATGCGAGTTTTCCGCCGGTTTTCGTGTCGAAGACTGAGTGCCACCGGGCATCGGCCGCGTCTGATGCGGCGCGAATGTGCTGTCTGTCGGCGTCGACAAGGGCAAAATAAGAAACGCTGATGACTCGACCGCGCGGGTCCCGTCCCGGATCGCCGAAAGTATAGAGTTGTTCGAGGTAGACGTTGGTTACGCCGGCCTCTTCGCTCAACTCACGCGCTGCCGCGGCCTCCAGCGATTCGCCTAATTCAACAAAGCCTCCCGGCAGGGCCCAGCATCCCTTGAATGGCTCTCCGCCGCGCCTGATCAGCAGCACTTTCAGATCGTCATCAGCGATCGTGAAGATCACCAGATCGACCGTCACTGACGGACGCGGGTATTTGTCGAGTGGACTCATACTGGTGAGCATTCTCCTTGACTAGCGTATCTGCCAACCCGGAATAGTTTCCAGTCGCTTCTTAACGGTTTGCTTTGAGTCATAATCGCGACCTGGCAGACAGAAATGAACCTGCACCGTCAATAGTTCTGGAAACTGGAAACTCTCAACTGGAAACTACTCCGATCTGAGTCTTGCCAGCAGGTTCGCCGTCGAAATGAAATCGACGCCGGATGCGCGTAACTGTTCGATCGCCGCCTCGGTTGTCTCCGGAGCGACGCCGCGAATTGCATCTTCGACAACGAGCACGCCGGCTCCGCCTTTGACCAGGCCGAGACCTCCTGCGATGACGCAATAATCCGTAGCGACTCCGAAGAGGATGCATTCCTTCTGCCTGAAGCTTCCATCTTCCCGCAGCCCATCGAGCCAGGCATTCGAGAAGGGATCGAAGACCTTCTTGTCGATCACGTAATGAGTTCCCGTCTCGATCGTCGCTCCGGGCTCGGCCTGCGTATCGGCGGAAATTTCTCTCCGCGGCAAGGCGGGCAGATCCGGGAAGATCCTTTCAGCTCCGGGTGTCCCCTTGATGCAGTGCGGCGGAAAGATTTCGAATTCATCATCGTCAAAGTCATGTGCGCAGCGCGTCGAAATCGTCGCAATACCTCGCTCAGTCGCGGCGCGTAACAGGCGTTCGATGTTGTCCCGGACGGTTGTCGCTCCTGGAACATAGAGCGCGCCGTCTTCATTCATGAAATCACGCTGCGTATCGATATCGATAAAAATCATTGTGGATCGACTCCTGCACCCTGCTTCTCTGCATATGCTTTGAAAATCCTGTAATCATCCAATGTGAACAGGACGAAAACGGCCCGTTTAACCGCGCTTTCGGGATGCTCGACGGCAAAGTCACGAACGGCATCGATCATGACCTGCGCGCATTCGTCCACAGGGAACGCCGCCACTCCCGTAGCCAGCGCCGGAAAGGCTATGGAATCCAACAGCAGATGATCGGACTTGAGAGAGAGTTGAGCGTGGCGTTTCTGATTATCTCCGCGCTCGATTCTGTGCCGGGCTTTTTGGGTACGGCCAGGTCCTCATCGCGATATCCCATCGCGGCGGCATGGATGACATACCGGTTCGGCAGCTTTCCGGCACCAGTGACAGCCGCTTCACCCAGTCGTATCGGGCCCTGACGGCGCGCCTCCTCGTCGATGGTCGCCCCGCCTTTGCGCAGGATGGCGCCGGCAACGCCGGAACCAAGCCACAACTCAGTATTGGCTGCATTGACAATAGCAGCGATATCCGGTTGATCGGTGATGTCTCCCTGTCTGATCTCGATTCTCAAATCATAGCCCTCAAACAGTTGAATGAGCCAGTCTCTCCAGCAGCGCCCGTCGAGTCGCTTCGAGCTTCTCGCTGTATGCGACGGGATAGACTGCCGGATTATCCAAAGCCTTGAATCGGGCCGGCAACTGAGCAGTCTGTTCGGCCGCGCGCAAGCGCGATTCATTCAGCCCAGGCAAACGATCGATCAGTTGCCCGTTCGACATCACCCGCTTCAACAGCGGTTCGGCCGGCGAATGATCTTCGTCCTCGATGGCGATGGTATCGCTCGCAAATGTTTCATCTGACGAACTGTGCCGCCAGACCTGTTTACGCATAGGGTAGGTCGCCTTGTCCCGGCTCATCTTCATTTTCGGATCGTGGCGGTGATTGTAATCAACCTCGACCAGCTTGTAGACGCCGCCCAGGGCCGGCGCGTCACGTGATGTCGATAACTCTGTCCCGACCCCGAACAGATCGATCCGCGCCCCGTCACTCAACATTCGCGCGATCTTGAATTCATCCAGATCACCACTCGCCATGATCTTCGTTCCCTGCATACCCGATGCATCCAGAATCCTGCGCACTTCGATCGACAAGGCCGTCATATCCCCGCTGTCAAGGCGAACTCCGCGCAATGCCGGCCCGAACTGCGTCGCCATCCGCGCGGCCTCGATCGTGTCGTAAGTATCCAGCAGCAGGGTCGTGCTCTCCGGAAATGTCCTGAAATAGGCGCGAAAGGCATCCATTTCATTATCGAACGCCATCGTGAATGAGTGTGCAGCCGTCCCGAAAACGGGCAGATCGAACATCTTCCCGGCTTCGACATTCGATGTCCCGATGCATCCGCCGATATATGCCGCTCGCGCCGCGTATATCGCCGCTTCAAATCCATGACAGCGGCGAGCTCCGAATTCGATGACACCCCTTCCACGTGCCGCTTCAACGATCCTCGCCGCTTTCGTGGCAATCAGTGTCTGAAAGTTGATCGTAGCCAGCAGATAGGTCTCGACAATCTGGGCCTCTGTCATCGGCGCCGTCACGCGCAACAAAGGCTCGCCGGCAAATGCCACTGTCCCTTCAGCCATCGCCCAGACTTCTCCCGTAAACTGGAAATTGCGAAGATATTCGAAAAAATCGGGCGAAATTCCTGCAAAGACCTGAAGCCCGCGTAAATATTCTATCTCCTCGTCGCTGAAACTCAGATTCCGTAAATATGACAGCGCCTGTTCGAGACCCGCCACCACCAGATACGATCGCTGCTCAGGCAACCTCCGCACGAACAGTTCGAAACTCGCCCTCTCATGCCTCTCATTCGCCAGATATGCCGCTGCCATCGTCAACTGATAAAGATCCGTCGCCAACCCCGATAATCGCGCTCCTTCTTTGCTGCCTTCGATCATATTTTAACCAGTCTCGTTCATTCTTCATGCTTAGTGTAGTAAATACACGAAGCATATCCTTCGAACCGGGATCTGTCAATCGTGGCGGTGTTTTGACGCAGGGGGCGATTGAGGAGCATGATGAAAGCCGGGAAGAGAAAGTGACTGAACCTTTGACATTGCATGGGCGTATATCACTTATTGGAGCGGTAAAGAGCTGGATGTGAAACAAGAGGAGGTACGGTAATGGCTGGCAGCATCTTTGATCAATTGCGTGAAGCGGCCCGAAAGACGGCGCAGGATCTGGACGATAAGCTTGATTTGAAGGGCAAAATGGACCAGGCGGGCAAGGTCGCTGGTGAAGCCGCCCGTAAGGCCGAGGAGACGCTGACGCAGGCATCGGCGCAGGCTCGCGAGCAGTTTGAAAAGATCGATCAGGATTACAAGGTCAGCGACAATCTGCGCGACACCGCTGCCAAAGCTGAAGATTCGATCAGACAGGGCGCCGAGGGTTTTTCGAAAGCTGCCGAAGAGACTGCACGCGATGTCTTCGGCAGCGCTCAGACCTATTACCGGCGCGCCGAGCAGGCGTACAATGTTGGCTCCGGCGGCGCGCGTTTGACGGAAGCGGCCGTCACCGGATTCGAAAAGGCGCGCATCTGGATCAGGGAAAATCCTGGAAAGACCGCTGTCGTTACATTTTCGATGATCGCCGGCATTCGTGCGGGATCGGCATTGCCAGGCCTCGGAGCGACAGTTCTGGGAGCAGGCGGTGCCGGAAACTGGTTCCTGCACAGCGCTTTGCCGATCGTCGGTATCCGCAAGTTAACCGAACGCTATGATCAGTATCTGAAGGAGCAGGAAAAGCGGATCGCCGAGGGCCAGATCGATGATGCCGAGAAAGCCCGACTCGAATTTCAGCGGAATATGACGAAGTATGTCGGCGCGCCGCTGCTTGGAGCTTTCAGCGTTGCGGCCGGCGCGACCATGATCGGAGCCGCTTTCTCTGGCGCAACTGTGACCGGACTTCCCGTCAGCCTGATCCTCGGAGCCAACCCGCTGCTCAATGGCATCTGGTTCTTCGCCAATGGCGTGATCTGTATCAGCGAGGGGTACAGGTTCTTCATGATCGCACTGGCTGATCAGGAGGAGGTCGAAAGAGTGGTTCGCGAAATTAAAGGACTGCTCCCGGCCGCTGTCTGACCCGGTACAGTCCCTGATTACGTTTTTATGGTGCGAGGCGTGTGATCTTCCATTCGCCTTCGATCAGCGTGTAAAGAATTCTGTCATGCAGCCTGCTTTCACGGCCCTGCCAGAATTCGATCCAGTCCGGCATCAACAGGAAACCTCCCCAGAAGGGCGGACAGGGTATCTCGCCTTCACCGAATTGTCTTTCAAGTTCTGCAAGGCGGTTTTCGATGACTTCTCGCCCGTCGATCTCCGAACTTTGCGGAGATGCCCAGGCTCCGACCTGACTTCCGCGAGGTCGCGTCCGAAAGTATTCACACGACTCTTCTGTCGAGACCTTCTCGATTCTTCCCTCGATCCTCACCTGCCGGTTGAGCGCAGGCCAGTAAAAGGTAAGCGCGGCATGCGGATTGACACTCATTTCGACGCTCTTGCGGCTTCCATAATTCGTGTAGAAGACAAATCCCTTTCGATCAAACCCTTTGAGCAGGACAATGCGCCCTGAAACCCTGCCATCCAGCATGGCCGTCGACAGTGTCATTGCTTCCGGATCAGGCTGGTCGACCTGCATAACTTCCTGAAACCAGCCATGAAATTGATCGATCGGATTTGAGGATACTGATTGTTCTGTCAGCGGGTGTGAAAGGTATTCCCTGCGTAACTGCGAGATGATCTGAGAAATGTTCTGCATATCATTTACCGTTTATAACAATCTGAAAGATTAATGCTGTTGACCGTCCATCAGGCCATTGGTACACTCCAATTCGATGGTGGGCTCTCCTCAAACCTGTTATCCGAGCTTGCCAGCCTGAACTAAAAATGGACGACCTGATGAAGACACCCCTGAAGGGATCATCAAGATCAATAATATAACAGTTCGTTGCGCCTGTATGTGTCTTTGACATGATAGTGTCTTTGATTTGATACCAAAAGCATGTGAACAGATACCCGTATTGTCGATTGCATGCGGATGGCCATTGTCCGACCCCTGAATGCGCAAGTCTATTTCCGCCTCAAGTTCTTATTTTGTGGCGGGTAAGAGTCGATACCATAAGGCTGGCACATCGAACATGATGGAGGGGGATCCCCGTTCCGCTCGATATCGAATGGGTATTAATATGCTAAAAAAATTTGGTCAATTGCTCGAAGAGAAACGTTTACAGGCCAAGTTGACAATTCAGGAACTGGCTACTATTTCAGGTATTTCGGCTGATCGGCTGGAGGCGTTTGAAAAAGGCTCCGGCGATCTTCCGAATTTCGATATGTGTTATAAACTTGGACAGGCGATTTCGTCACGAAGCGGTCAGATGTTCGTGCTGCAGGATCTGTGGCAGGCATTGCGTTCTGATAAGCTTGAAAGAACACCGACTACTGAGCTCTTCTTCGTCAATTAAGACCGGTCATCGAGCTGCGAAAGAGATGAGGCCGGATCATCTGAAGAATCAGCGATCCGGCCTCAGTCCGATAAACCGGACAGGTTGTCTTTTGGGCTTAGTACCTGTTTCCACCGCGACCGCCACGGTCGCGATTAAAACCGCCACCGCCGCCGCCACGACCGCCGCCACCGAAGCCTCCGCCGCGTGGGCCACGGCTTTCCTTGGGCTTGGCTTCATTCACCGTCAATGACCGGCCGTTGAAGTCCACTCCGTTGAGCGCTTCAATAGCCGCATTGGCCGCCTCGGAAGATTCCATCTCAACGAATGCGAACCCGCGTGAACGACCCGTGTCGCGGTCAGTCACGATATTTGTCGATATAACCGCACCAGACTGGCTGAAGAGATTTTCCAATTCCTCTTCCGTTGCACTGAACGGAAGATTGCCAACATACAATCTAACAGACATTTCTTGATCCTCTATCTGGATTGAAGCAGTCGGGCAGGTGTCAGAATACGGAATCCGGCACACACTATCGTCGGACAGCTTGCAGATAACTCGCGGAAATCAGCAGGTAACTGGCAAATGACTGAAGACAATCAAACTGCTTCTAAGTTTCAAACATTCCTGCTCTCTGACCACCGATTGCGCAAGCCGAAACTGACTGACGGCGCATCACCGTTGATGCTAGTGAGTAGGCGCTCCTGAAGAGAATGAAATAGCGTTGTCTGTCGCCGAGACATCCCGGAAAATACCTGTCCGGAACATCCCCGGAACATTCTTTGTCAGGTTATTTCAAACTCAACCGCGGAAGATCATATACTTTGGAGGCATGATTGGCAAACCGACATGGTGAAGCGTGCCGGGGGCTCAAAGAAGGTTGAAACCATCCTGTGAGAAGCCAACGCGAGCTATTCCCATTCGATTTCGGAGCGCATCGAGCAGGGGCAGGTGGGCCTCTGGCGTCATCCAGTCCTGATACCCGTAAGAAGCCAGGATGCGCTGCATGCCCAGTTCAGCACTGCGGCGTCCGCAGGCTCCGTCGCCGTCGATCAATGTATCGACAACGGCCCGGTTCGCTCTGGCTGAGATCAAAACGGCGAACTCCTCGGCGTCACAGGGCAGGACGGGGCTGATAGCGGCCTGCGTCCGAATCCCTGCCCGCGTCAGTTTGGCTAGTGTTTCGAGACGCCGTTCGATACTCGGAGAGGTCGGAGTTATCTGACGCCGCACCTCCTCCCGATTTGTCTCGATCGTCAGGCTGACAGCGACGCGTCCGCCGAGCGCTGAGATAAGATCCATATCCCGTTCGATCAGCGGCGAACGCGTCTGAACTACCAGAAGACCGAAATCACCGCTCTCGTGAAATACCTGCAGTATTTCGCGCGTCAGCTTCAAACCGGCTTCGGCTCCCTGGTACGGATCGGTCGCAGTGCTCATGAAGATGCGCAAGCGACCGAATAGACCTTTCTTTTTCGCATGCTCGATTTCCCGCCTGAGCAGCGCAGGGGCATTGATCTTGGCTTTGACCCATTCCCCCCACGGGGCGCCCGAGAATCGCTGTATCGGCATCGCTCGGACATAACAGTAGGGACACGAGTTTCTGCCGAAGGCGCATCCCTGGTAAGCGTTCAGGGAATGAGTGTATGTCGCCAGGAACCCCCCGGTTGCGGTAAGAATGGATTTTGCCTCGTATTGCTCGATCATTCAGATATATAGTAGAAAGTAGAAAGTAAAAAGTAAAAAGTAGAAAAGTCGAAAGCCGGAGCGCGGACGTCCTCGTCCGCTTGATGTCAGAGAGACGAATGCGATAAGACAAGGGGCGATGACATGATAACCAGAAGATCGTTTATGCGAGGAGTGGCAGCATCCGCGGCGTTTGCCCGGTTCGACGAAGACGGCATGGCTGCGGCATTCGATGCCGCCGGTTATGTTTCGCGGAGATCGGCCGATGATGTGGCGATGGATGAGGACTTCTGGTTCGAAATTCAACGCGCTTTCACCGTCGACCGGACACTCGTCAACTTCAATAACGGAGGGGTCTCTCCTTCTCCGAGAGTCGTGCAGGAAGCCATGCGGCGCTACCTTGAATATTCGAATGGAGCGCCGGTCTACAACATGTGGCGTGTTTTGGATCCGCAGATCGAAAACGTGCGCCGCCGGCTGGCCCTGGCCTTCGGGTGCGATACTGAGGAGATTGCCATCACTCGCAATGCGAGCGAGGCGCTCGAAACCTGCCAGCTCGGCCTGGATCTCAAAGCCGGCGACGAGGTTTTGACGACCAATCAGGACTATCCGCGCATGCTGACGACCTGGCGACAGCGGGCAAAACGCGAAGGGATCGTGCTTAAACAGGTCTCGTTCCCCCTTCCGCCCGAAAGCCCCGATCAACTTGTCGAGATCTTCGAAAAGAACATCACCCCGCGCACGCGCGTCATACATTTCTGCCATATTACCAACCTCTCGGGGCAGATCTTTCCGGTCAAGCGCATCTGCAAGCTCGCGCGCGAACGTGGAATCGAAGCCATAGTCGATGGCGCACACGCTTTCGCACACTTCCCCTTCAAGCACGCCGATCTGGATTGCGATTACTACGGCACCAGTCTGCACAAATGGCTGCTCGCTCCGTTCGGGACCGGGTTCCTCTACGTACGTAAGGCGAAAATCCCTGCGCTCTGGTCGCTCATGGCTTCCGAGGAGGGCAATCGCGGAAATATTCGTAAATTCGAGGAGATAGGGACGCACCCCTCCGCCAATGCGCTGGCGATCAACGAAGCGCTCAATTTCCACGAAGGCATCGGAGCCGAAAGAAAGGCCGCCCGCCTGCGCTACCTTTTCCACAGCTGGGCGAAGCGTCTGGAAGTGAGCAGCAGGGTGAAGATCCTGACCAGCTTCGATCCGCAGCAGTCCTGCGGGCTGGCTCTGGTCAACATCGCCGGGATCGATCCGGTCGCTCTCTCAAACCATCTTTTCAATGAATACCGTATCATCACGACGCCGATCAAGCACGCTGAGTTCGAGGGGCTGCGCGTGACGCCGAACGTCTACACCACCATGCGCGAAGTCGAAATGTTCGTTCAGGCCATGGAGAAAGTCATCAGGCATGGTTTGCCGGCCTGATGAGTCCCGGGAGGAATTCGCGAAATGGTTCTCATGAAGATTTCTTATCGCCTGCGGGCACACAATGTCGAGGTTTATGATCGCGTCTTCGGTGAACATACTTTGCCGCTGATTCGCGAGCACGGTTTTCGTTTCCGGGGCATCTGGCGGACTATCGTCGGCGATGCGCAGGAGTACCTTGAGCTCTGGGAATTCGATTCGATCGCTGAATTCGACGAGAAATGGCGCAAACTGATGGCCGATCCAAAGTTGAAAGAGATCTTTGAAACGACCGGGCCGATGGTCGAGGACGAGAAGATCTCGCTCCTCGAACCCGCGCTGCCGGGCGAGAATATGATGATGAGTTAAGAGATTTCAATCGCGAAGAGCACGGCCATCGACAGACCCAGAATCAGATTGAATGCCATGAGCGTCGTCGAAAGCCGATGTAACCTGTTGAACTCAATCCGGCGCGGGTCATCCTTCGGGATGCGGTCGATTCCGCCGGGCAGGCTGCCTCGCAGTTTTTCGAGCCTTCTCGAAATAACCAGCCCCGAATAGAGCGCCAGCGCCAGCATGATCAGCGCTATGACATACCTGGTTATCTCTGATGCATAGAGCCGGTGGTTAAACGTAGCGGCCCAGCGCATTGCTCCCGCGATCAGAATCAATGCTCCGCAGCCGTACATGACCGGGTGAAACCTGCGCAGAATCAGGCCGAAAGTCTTTCCCGCACTCTCCCTTGAAGGAGCGGTTTGAAAGATCGCCGGCGCCGCAATGAATGCCAGCGCCGCCATTCCGCCGACCCATGTCGTAATGGCCATGATTTCGATGATGGCTGAATAAGTTAAAAGACTTCGCAACTGGCTTTCCCTCCACGATAAAAGAGATTACCTGATTGGCCGATTAAATGACCAGGGGATTTTCACGATCCCTCTGGTTAGTAATGTATCTCAGGATACTGATCAAATGCCGGGTCGGTTTTAGAATCTGTCTTCGCATGTTTATAATCGGGGTCATATCATGATCCGCGGAGAGAACAGAGGAAACTACGTGATGTATAAGCCGAGTAAAATGACCATTGCTGGAATTACCGTTATATCAGTGCTGGCCGCGCTGCTTATCGGAGGCGTCATGATCGTGACGCCGGACATGACTCAGGCGCAGGATAAGCAACAACAAGGGAAGAAACCGATGCCGCCCAGTAAGAATGAATTGTTTGAAGGCGAAGTCAATGCCCCGGAATTCCCGTCGGGGATGGAATGGCTCAACACCGAAAGACCTCTCAGCCTCCGCGAACTTCGCGGAAAGATAGTTCTGCTCGACTTCTGGACATATTGCTGCATCAACTGCATGCACATCATCCCGGATCTCAAGAAGCTCGAAGCGAAATACGCCAATCAACTGGTCGTCATCGGTGTCCATTCGGCGAAATTCACGACCGAAAAAGGTACCGACAATATCAGACAGGCGATTTTGCGATACGAAATCGAACACCCGGTAGTCAACGACAAGGATTTCGATGTCTGGAATCAATATACCGCCCGATCCTGGCCGACTCTGGTGCTGATCAATCCGAAGGGCCGGGTCGTTGGCGCGCATTCCGGTGAAGGTATTTACGATATGTTCGACAATGTCATCGGACAGATGGCTGAATACTTCCGCGCGCAGGGCGGGCTGGATGAAAAACCTATCGGGTTCAGGCTCGAAAAATTCTCTGCTCCGCCCAGTCTCTTGAGCTTTCCCGGCAAAGTCCTTGCGGATGAAAACTCGAACCGGTTGTTCATCTCGGATTCAAATCACAACCGCATTCTGATTGCGAAGCTTGACGGCACCGTGACAGACGTCATCGGAGACGGAGAGATTGGCGCCAGGGACGGATCGTTCGCCGAGGCTGAATTCAATCATCCACAGGGCATGACGCTCGACGGAGAAACGCTCTATATTTGCGACACCGAAAATCATCTTATTCGCAAGGCCGATTTGAAGGCCAGAACGGTTGAAACCATCGTCGGCACCGGACAACAGGCCCGGCAGTTCAACATCGAGGGCGTCGGCACAGATGTCGCTCTCAACTCCCCCTGGGATGTGGTCGTGCACAACGGTATGCTCTATGTCGCCATGGCCGGGCCGCATCAACTATGGGTCGTCGATCCGAAAACCCGCGAGGCTCGGGTCTACGCCGGCAGCGGACGCGAAAACCATATCGACGGGCCGCTGCTTGAATCGGCTCTCGCTCAACCCAGCGGAATCACGACCGACGGTAAGACGCTCTTTTTCGCCGATTCCGAGGTCAGTTCCATTCGGACGGCCTCGCTCACTCCAAACGGATATGTCGGGACAGTGGTCGGCAAGGGGCTCTTCGATTACGGCGACGTCGACGGAGTCGGCGAGAGGGTTCGGCTTCAGCATCCGCTCGGGGTCGTCTACCTGAGCGGTAAGCTCTACATCGCGGACACCTACAATCACAAAGTGAAAGTGATCGATCTCGAGCGACCAGCTAAATCGTCTCAGTCTTCGCCGGCTTTTGAAACGCTTACCTTCGCGGGTAATCGCGATAGAGGCATCCGCGACGGAGACCGCAAGCAGGCCCGGTTCAACGAGCCCGGCGGCATCTCGGCTACCTCGAAGGCCCTCTTCGTGGCCGATACCAACAACCACCTCATCCGCCGCATCGATCTTGAAAGCAACAATGTATCAACCGTCGAGTTGAAAGGCCTTGAAACCCTGACTCGGCACGCCGTCCGCAAGTTCCGCGGGCGTCTGGTTGACGCGACAAAGCAGGAGATCGCTCCGGGCGCCGGATCGATCTCACTCTCTTTCTCACTTCCTGAAGGTTACAAGTACAACACCGGCGCGCCTTTCTACCTTGCTTATCGCTCCGATGACGAAAAGATCGTCAAAATCACCGACAGCGAACCGGCACGCAACTTCACCGAGCCGAAATTCCCGTTCGAGATTCCAATTCAGACAATGGCCGGCCAGACCTCGGCGACCATCGATGCCATCATCTATTTCTGCAATGATGAAAAAGAGAAGGTCTGCCTGGTCGACAAGGTGCGGGTGAACGTGCCGATCGTAGTAAAAGTCGGCGCCCCCAGCCAGGTCAAGGTCGAGGTCTCGGCTAAGACAATTGGCAGATAAGTTGAAAGTTGAAAGTCATAATGCTGATGCATGAATACTCTGCTAACTAAATTTTCGGGCATTGAAGTCCGGAAGAAATTAATCGCAAAGACCGCAAAGGGGCAAAGAATTAATCGCAGAGGCCGCAAAGGAGCAAAGATTTTCTGGTGATATGAATATCCGGATTATTGTCCATTGGATATAATTCGAAAACTGATCTTCCCTGTATATCTTTGCCCCTTTGCGGCCTTTGCGATTAACTTTTTCCCAGTCTTGAATACAAGAAAATTTAGTTAGCAAAGAAATGAATATGTCACAATCGTAATTCAGATAATGATCTGACTTTCAACTTTCAACTTTTAACTTCTTACCAGTCTCCGCTTCGATCCCACGCAAATTGTTTCAATCTCCAGAGTAGATTTTCAGATAACGTGCGGCCGTCTGAGTATGAAATATTGCTGGTGACGTGTCTGGCGCTGCGCATACCGGGGATGACAGTGCTCACGGCGTCGTGGCTGAGCGTGAAGCGCAGGGCCAGCTCGGCCAGGTTCTCAGCCTCGTGACTGAGCAGCAGCTCCAATCGCTGTACTCGGTCATAGACCTTCCGTTTACGATCTCCGCGGAAGAACCATGTTCTGAAGTCGGTTTCTGGAAAGACCGTTTCGGGAGTGACGGAGCCTGTCAGACCGCCTTCGTCGAAAGGAACGCGGGCGATGACGCCGATATTCAATTCCTGGCAAATTGGATAGAGATCATCCTGAGGCGCCTGCTCGAATATATTGTAGATGACCTGGACGGTGTCGATATGTCCCTGGCGCAGAGCTCTGATCGCGTTCCATGGTTGATAATCGTTGATCGAGAGACCAAAGTATCTGACTTTGCCCTGATCGCGGAGTTTCCGGAGCGCCTCGATCCATTCCGTCTCGTCGGTCCAGTTATCATGCCAGACGTGCAGTTGCTGGATGTCGATCGTCTCAACGCCGAGGTTACGAAGGCTCTGCTCAGTGCATTCGATGATGTATTTTGCGGTGAAGACTTCCTGCAGCGGAACATCCCTGGCCGGCCATTGGCGATTCATCGGAGGGATCTTGGTGGCGATATATAGCGGTTCCTTTCGTGAGCGGACGACCTCGCCGACGATCCTTTCGCTGTGACCGTCGCCATAGGCCAGAGCGGTATCGATGAAGTTTAGCCCCTGATCTATCGCCAGGTTGAGCGCAAGTTTGGCCTCCTCGTCGTCACCACCTGTCCATTGAATGCCGCCAATGCCCCATGCGCCGTACCCTATCTCAGAGACCTCGATCCCCGTTCTGCCCAGCTTACGATATTTCATGTTCGCTCCTCTTAGATTAAATTTCCGGAAAATGATATCAATTGCAGCGAATTTACTCACTTTGGAGTTCGAAAAGTCAAGATAAGCATATCGGAAAGGGATAACTTGGAAATCCGGGAACTTTTCAAACTGGCGGGCATATTGATTGTAGTGATCGGGTTGGCGCTCAGACTGCGAACGACGCTGGTTGTCGTGACCGCAGGGCTTGTCACCGGGCTGGCAGCCGGAATGCCGTTGTTTTCAAACGAGGGCATTTTTACCGGAATGGCTATCGTCACTTCGCAGGGGAAGACCGGGTTGATCAATATGCTCGGCAAAGCGTTTGCGGATAACCGTTTGATGACGCTCTTCATCATCACGCTGCCGGCGATCGGCCTTTCGGAAAAGTTCGGCCTTCAGCGGCAGGCGGGGGACCTGATTGGTCGGATCAAAGCGGCTACGGTAGGCCGGCTGCAGATCACCTACCAGTTGTTTCGCGTCCTGCATGGCGCACTCGGGATCAGGCTCAACGGGCATCCATCGTTCGTCAGGCCGTTGATCTTTCCGATGTCGGTCGGAGCGATGCAGGCGAAAGCCGGTTCGAAAGAGGTGCCTGATGAACTGATCGAGCGGATCAAAGCATCGAACGCCGCGTCCGAAAATTACGGCAACTTCTATGGTCAGAACCTGTCACCGGTGCAGGCGGGCATACTGCTGGTCTATGGAGTGATGCAGGGCCTGGGCTTCACGATCAGCATCTGGGATCTGGTGCTCTTTACTTCTCCGGTCGTCGTTGCATCGATCATCTTCGCCATCATCCAGTTCAGGTGGCTGGACCGGCGCCTCGATCGCGGATTGGAGCGGCAGGCATGACGACACCTCTTTTCATCTCGTTTGCGCAACTGGCCGGACATATGTTCAGCCTCGAATCCGTATATGTGCTGACTGGTCTGGTCCTGCTGGTCTTCGCGTGTATGGCCTTTACTGATCGAACGAATCATCGTCGCATCGGAAGCGGCATGTTCTGGCTGGTACTGGGCATCATCTTCATCTTCGGCAGCCTGCTGCCTTACTGGCTGACAGGATTGATGGTGCTTTTTCTGGTGATTCTGGACGGAGCCGGCAGGGTTGTCCGTGGCCGTACCGGCCATGAAAATGAAGATCGTCCCGAGAGCCGGATCGGGAATCGGATCTTCTGGCCGGTGCTGGCGATCCCGGCAGTTACTTTCGTCTTCGCCGGGATTTTTAGGATCGCCGGGATGGATGCCAATCGTGGAGCTCTGGTGGGGCTTGGATTCGGGGGCATCGCGGGAATGCTTCTCGGATTGAAGCTCACCGGGGGGACGGTCCGAATGATGATGAGCGAGGGGCGCAGACTTAACGAGGCAATGGGGGCGGTCAACATCCTGCCGCAACTGCTCGCCTCGCTCGGCGTCATCTTTACAGCAGCCGGAGTCGGGGACCTGATCGCCGGTGGCATCCAGCAGGTTATCCCCGCCGATAATCTGTTTCTGCTGGTGGTGGCGAACTGCCTCGGCATGGCGCTCTTCACGATCGTTATGGGAAACTCGTTCGCGGCCTTTCCGGTCATCGCCACGGGAGTCCTTGTGCCGTTGATCATCAAACCATTCGGCGTTAACCCGGCGATGGCGGCGATCATCACCCTGACTGCCGGATCGAGTGGCACTCTCATGACTCCCATGGCCGCGAATTTCAACATCGTTCCGGCCGCCCTGCTCAATATGCGCGATGAATACGGTGTAATTCGCTTTCAGTTGCCGTTTGCGCTTACGATCTGGTCATTTCACGTGTTATTGTTGTGGATCTTGACCAAGTATTATTAATAAAACAAAGAATTTGAGGAGTGCTATGCCTTTGAAGAGACGAATTTTAAACCTGGCATTAGTTTCCGCAGCGCTTTTGGGCCTCTGCCTGCTGGCGCAGAGCGTATCCGTTACTTCCTGGAAAGTGCTCGCTGAAAGCGTGACCAATCCGGCAGCGGAGCTATGGCGGATCGCGCCGCCGCCGCCGTCCATCGCCGAAGCCGACAGGCTCAATGAACTGAAACTTCGCCGGGCCGAGGTTGCCAAGCGCCTCGGAGAAAACGGCATTCTCGTCCTCTTCAGCACCGAGCCGCGCGTTTACACCAACGACGTCGATTACCACTATCGCCAGGAGAATAATCTCTATTACCTGACGGGCATCAGGCAGCAGGGCGTGACGCTGGTCATGATTCCAGGAGCGAAAAAGACGCGCGAAATCCTCTTCATGCCGGAGCGCAACCCTCAGTACGAGACATGGAACGGGCGCATGATGAGTTTTGATGAAGGGCGTCAGCATAGCGGCATCAGCGAAGTCCAGGATCTTCGACTTTTGAACAGTTTTCTGTCGTTTCTCGCTCCACGGGCTGAACAGGCGATCGTCAACGGCGGCTACACCAAACCGGCCACCGAGTCGCTCCGCGAGCAATGGCAGAACGATTTCGGCAGGATAATCGATAAGATCAAGGCCGATAGCGCGGAACTCCATCTGCTCATTCCCACGGGGCAAGACCTGCGTGAATATCGACAGGAACACGAATTCGCAAATCGAATCTCGGCTGCGAAAGCCGGACTGACCATCAAGTCCGCTCATCCGATCTTCGCCGAACTGCGTCTCATAAAATCGCCATGGGAGCTGAAAATAATGCAGCACGCGGTCGATATCTCGGCGGAGGCTTTCCACAGAGTCTTTGCCTCGGCCGCTCCGGCGATGTATGAATACGAAGTTCAGGCTGAATTCGAATACACCTTTCGCCGCCGCAATGCCGACAACTGGGGATATCCCTGCATTGTCGGCGCCGGCCCGAATGCCACCACGCTGCATTACATCACCAGCCAGGACCGGCTCGACGATGGAAAGCTCCTGCTCATGGATTGCGCAGCCGAATATGACCACTACACCGCCGATATCACACGGACTTTGCCGATCAACGGCAAGTTCAGCAGTGAACAGGCGGATATTTATCGCATCGTCTATGACGCTCAGATGGAATCGATCAGGGCCGCTCGTCCCGGAAATACACTCAACACCCGGCGTGATCCGAAGATCTCTCCAGGCTCTGTTCATGGCCGCTCGGTCGAAGTGGTCAAGGAAGGGCTGCTCAGACTGGGGCTCATCACCTCTAAAGAGAACAATGAATACAGAACATGGTTTATGCACGGGACCAGCCACTGGCTTGGTATGAATGTGCATGACGTAGGCGATTATGCGACCCCGCTGGCTCCCGGAATGGTGCTGACGGTCGAACCGGGCATCTACATTCGACCGGACGCGCTCGATGTCCTGCCCAAAACGCCGGAAAACGAACGGTTCATCAAGGCCGTTCGACCGGCATTCGAGAAATACAAGGGCATCGGAGTCCGCATCGAGGACGATGTGCTGGTGACCGAGAACGGGCCGAAGGTGCTCTCGGAGCGGATACCCTCGAAACTCGAAGAGGTCGAGTCGACCATCCAGCGCTTGCGCAATGAGCTGCGCCGCTCGGGCTGGCCCCTGGCCGCGATGCAGTAATTTTCATCCGGAACCGATCGCATGACTACACCCGGAAGATTAATCGATGTCAGCCATGTCGTCGAGGATGGATTGATCACCTATCCGGGTCTGCCGGCGCCTGTCGTCTCGGATTACCTGAGTCGCTCAGCTTCCGCGTCGCATTACTCCGAGGGGACCACATTTCAGATCGGGCGTATCGAAATGGTGGCCAATACCGGCACCTATATCGACGCCCCGTTTCACAGGTTTGATGGCGGGATCGATCTGGCAGGGCTTCCACTGGAAAGGATTGCCGATCTCGATGGCCTGGTGGTGGATGTCACCGATTCCCATGCCAGGGCGATTGATCGATCACGCTTTGAAGGTCTTCATCTTCGTGATCGCGCTGTTCTGATACGGACGGGCTGGGATATTCACTGGCGCACGGCTGCTTATGCCAGGGGCGCTCCGTTCGTGACGAGGGATCTCGCGGAATACCTTGTTCAAGCCGCGCCGGCCCTGGTCGGAATCGATTCGATCAATATCGACGATGTGGAAGATGGGACAAGGCCCGCCCATACGCTGTTGCTCGGCGCCGGCATTCCCGTAGTCGAGCATTTATGCAACCTCGGCAGTCTGCCGGCATCAGGCTATCGTTTTCACTGTGTGCCGGTGAAATTTCGCGGAGTGGGAACCTTTCCCGTTCGCGCCTATGCGGTCATTGTACCTGAGCCCTGATCGCCATCCTTGTCACGCAACCAGGGAGGTCACTCATGCCGATACAACTCTATCTTCCGGAAACGCGATACTCCATTGCTGCTATCCCGCTCGACCTGTACAGCGTTGCAGTCGAGTGCCTGCGTGAGATCGATGGTTTCGTCTCCCTGACACGCGACAAAGCTGAAGTGAGCCTGATTGTCGAACAGGATACCTGGCAGAATATCGAGTCGCGCTTTCCCGGCTCAAAGGCGCAGCTGCATCGTCGAATGATCCGTTTCGATACGGTCCTGGATTTCTCCGTCGTCGGATTCATAGCCGAGGTCAGTCGTGCACTGGCTGATGCCGATATCAGCATTCTCAGCCTTTCAACATACAGCACTGATGCAGTCCTGGTTCATGAATCGAAATTCGATGCGGCCGTCGCCGCGGTCAAACAGGCGCTCGTCACTCTTCGTTTCACTCACCTGGCACAGCACTGATTTTGAGGATTTTTTGAATGTCGGAAGATAAAGATTTTGAAGGATTTCAAACCCGTGCGATCTACACCTCGAAACTCCTGAACCGCACATCGGCCATCAGTCCTCCGATCTGGCAGACGACGACATTCAGCGCCGATACGGCAGAGGATTTCGCTGAAATCGCCGTTGCGAACAAGCCTTCGGAATTCTATACCCGCTACGGTAATCCCAATCACGAGATGGTCGAGGCGACGCTCGCTTCGCTCGAAGGCGGGCAGGCCGCGCTCGTCACTGGTTCGGGGATGGGGGCCATCTTCGCTGCAATCGCCGGGCAGTTAAAGGCAGGAGACCACGTCGTCGCGCAGCAGAATCACTATGCCGGAGCAACATCTCTGCTGCGTGATATCCTTCCGCGGTGGGGGATTGACGTAACATATGTCGATCAGACCAGCAACTCGGAGTTCGCCGATGCGATCCGTCCGGAGACCCGGCTGATCTATGTCGAAACGCCCGTCAATCCGCTCATGCAGATTACAGATCTCGAGTTCATCGTCGATCTGGCCAAACCGCGCGGCATTCTGACTATCTGCGACAATACCTTTTCGACTCCTGTCAACCAGCTCCCGCTCTCCTACGGCATCGATGCCGTCGTTCACAGCGCGACAAAATATATCGGCGGACATCACGATGTGACCGCCGGCGCTTTTGTCGGGTCGAAGGATCTGGTCGAAAAAGTATGGAAATTCGCGCTCGTGGCCGGAGCTACGCTCAGCCCGTTCGACGGCTGGCTGCTCCTGCGTGGATTGCGCACCCTCGGGTTGCGCGTCGATCGGCATAACCGAAACGGCCTGGCACTGGCCTCGTTTCTGGAAACTCATCCAAAGGTCTCACGTGTCCACTATCCCGGCCTTGCATCGCACCCGCAACACGAACTGGCCAGATCACAGATGAACGGTTTTACAGGCATGTTGAGCGTTGAGCTGCGCGGGGGGTATGCGGCGGCTGATCGCCTCATCTCATCGCTCAAACTCGCGACCCGCGCCGCCAGCCTCGGCGGATTCGAAACGCTCATCGTTCATCCGGCCTCCATGTGGAGCCTCCAGCTTTCACAACAGGTCAGGGATGCCACCGGCATCACCGATGGCCTCGTCCGAATCTCGGTCGGCCTCGAAGATGAACCCGATCTGATTCGCGATTTTCAACAGGCTCTCGACAAAGTTTGACCAGGCATCTTTTTCGAAGCCAATCCCATCCATATTCCGTCTTATATTTTGATCGTATAAAAAAAACGGGAGAGGCTTTTGACCTCTCCCCCTAAGGCTAGCTTTGCTGGGATGAAAACTTGGAAGACAATGGTGCAAGGAATATATCTCGCACACACTCTTCTATCAGCAATACGAATGCCACGACCCACGATCTCTCACCATTCCCACAATCTTATTGAATCTAATTGGCTTAGAGGTTTCATGTCTGCCGCTGATATCCGGCTAAAATCACTCATTATCCAGATTTTCGTATTATCGCTTCAATTTTTCGTACATAGCTGACATTTTGGTTTTTTCAAGGTCATCGAATTGACAAGCCTGTTGTGATTCTGAACCATGATTCATTTTATATTTCAAAACACCTGTCCCGCTACTGTCCATATTTGGTCGATTTTTGCAATCTGTTTGATTGAAAGCTAGTATAACTTCCATATGAGTGACCAGCCGAACGATCCAGGTCAACTGGCAATTCGAGTTTCGATGCTTCCGCGTGACACCAATCCCGGCGGTACGATCTTTGGCGGGGTGATCCTCAGTCATCTTGATCAGGCCGGTGGTATAGAGGCACGCAAGCATGCCGATAAATTGTTCGTCACCGTTGCGATGCGCGGGGTCGAATTTATCGCCCCCGTCTTTGTTGGCGATGTGGTCAGTTTCTATACCCGAACGATCAGGATTGGACGAACCTCAGTCACCGTCGGCATCATCGTCGAGGCGATGCGCTATCATAATTCCAATGAGGTCGTCAGAGTCATGGAGGCCGAAGCCATCTATGTCGCCGTTGATGATCAGAGAAAACCGATCCCTGTGAAAGAGTAAAAAGCAGAAAGAAAAGACACGAGAAGCGTATGTTTGAATATTTTTCCATCTGATCTTAAGTACTCTGGAAACTAAATTTTCTTGTATTCAAGACTGGGAAAAAGTTAATCGCAGAGGCCGCGAAGAAGCGCAAAGAATTTAATCGCAAAGGCCGCAAAGGGGCAAAGATATACAGGGAAGATCAGTATTCAAATTATATCCAATGGACAATAATCCGGATATTCATATCACCAGAAAATCTTTGCTCCTTTGCGGCCTCTGCGATTAATTCTTTGCCCCTTTGCGGTCTTTGCGATTAATTTCTTCCGGACTTCAATGTCCGAAAATTTAGTTAGCAGAGTATTAAGCAACCTCTTTCTACTTTCCACTTCTTACCTCCCATGAACCTCAAAAAATATTTTTCACAAATTTCTCCGGACCGTGGCATGCTGCTTGACACGAGCACCGGACATCTATATCATTTCGAACTTTGCGAAGAGTAATCTTCCTTTACCAGACAGCACTAGCGGGTCTCGAGTGCAGAGGTGCTGTCGGATTTGACGGGCGGTATCACCCTGAATGGATTGCCTGAATGGATTGATTGATGGGTGGCTCGATCGAATCTTTGAGAATCTATTGTGGCGTTGGTTCCCTTGATCCTCAAACTGTGACACAGTTTGAGTGAATCCAGAATGCAGACCGGAACGCAAAACTGTATGCGGAAAGCATACAAAGATGCCTCGGCGACTGCTCCTGCAACATTTATCACGCCACAGAAAAACTCGGCGTTTTGGGACGCCAAATCTGCACGCTTACGCGGACATCCCAAATAAATCATCATTGTCTAACAGGGCGGATGCCGATTTACGCATCTGTCCGGCATGTTAATGAAACTTCCGGATGAGTCGATTGCGATCGATCGCCCGGTCGGGACTGCCTGTCGGGTGACGCGGTTGAAACGCGCGCCTGACCGGCCAAGCAGGGATTGCGATTTAAATTATGCCGACAATTAATCAGTTAGTTCGAAAAGGACGGAAGAGAGTCAAGTACAAGACGGCGAGCCCGGCGCTCGATTCCTGTCCGCAACGCCGAGGCGTATGCGTGCAGGTTAAGACGCAAACGCCGAAAAAGCCTAACTCCGCGTTGCGCAAGATTGCGCGCGTTCGCCTGACCAACGGGATCGAAGTGACCTCCTACATTCCCGGCATCGGGCACAATCTGCAGGAGCATTCGATCGTTCTGGTCCGTGGAGGCCGCGTCAAGGATCTGCCAGGCGTTCGCTATCACATCGTCCGCGGTACCCTCGATTCGGTGGGTGTAGCCAATCGCAAACAGGGCCGTTCGAAGTATGGAGCGAAGCGTCCGAAGGAAGGCGCCGCAGCAGGTGGTAAGAAGAAATAACTTCAACTAATCGGATCTCCATTGCGGGATCCCAAGACCCAAGAGTCGATATGCCAAGAAGAAGAGAAGTCCCGAAACGTGAAGTTCTGCCGGATCCGGTCTACAACAGCCCGCTTGTCGCCAAGTTCATCAACACTTTGATGTGGGGCGGCAAGAAGGCTGTGGCCGAAGGCATCCTTTATAAAGCGCTCAACAATATCAAGGATCGTTCCCAGGAAGATCCGCTCAAGGTCTTCAAGAAGGCGATCGAGAATCTTCAACCGAAGGTCGAGGTCAAATCAAAGCGCGTCGGCGGTGCGAACTATCAGGTTCCGGTCGAGGTCAGCGCTTCGCGTCGGACCGCGCTGGCCATGCGCTGGCTGGTCACTTATGCACGCGGTCGCGGTGAAAAGACGATGGTTGACCGGCTTGCCGGCGAAATCATGGATGCCGCATCAGGCAAGGGAAATTCGGTCAAGAAACGCGAAGACGTGCATCGCATGGCCGAGGCGAACAAAGCATTCGCGCATTACAGGTGGTAGGAGAAGGGTCTCGGGTCTGCGATCCGGGATTGATTTATTCATTACTTATATAGTTTTCGTTTATGGCAAGACAAGCACCATTGAGCAGGTTCCGGAACATCGGGATCATGGCCCACATCGACGCCGGGAAGACCACGACCACGGAGCGTATTCTCTATTACACGGGCGTGTCATACAAGATCGGCGAAGTCCACGAAGGCACGGCCACGATGGACTGGATGGAGCAGGAACAGGAGAGAGGGATCACCATCACCTCCGCGGCCACGACGTGTTTCTGGAAGCGGAACGGCGATGAGTATCGCATCAATATCATCGATACGCCCGGTCACGTCGATTTCACGATCGAAGTCGAGCGCAGTCTGCGCGTGCTTGACGGCGCCGTCGCCGTCTTCGATGCGGTCGCCGGCGTTCAGCCGCAGTCAGAGACCGTCTGGCGCCAGGCCGACAAGTACAACGTCCCGCGCATCGCCTTCATTAATAAGATGGATCGCCCCGGCGCCGATTTCGATCACGCCGTCGATACCATCCGGACCCGCCTTTCGGCCAACCCGGTCTGCATTCAGATGCCGGTCGGAGCCGAAGATCAGTTCAAAGGCGTCATCGATCTGATCGAGATGAAGGCCATGCTCTGGAAGGATGAGGCCAAGGGCGCCGAGTATGTGACCGAAGATGTTCCGGCTGAACTGAAGGACGCCGCCGAAGCCGCCCGCATGAAGATGATCGAATCGATCGGCGATGTCGATGACGAGATCGCGGAGAAATACCTGGAAGGATCCGAGATCAGCCAGGCCGAGATTCGGGCCGCGCTGCGTCGCGGCTGCATCGCCATCAAACTGGTTCCGGTCGTCTGCGGCACGGCCTTCAAGAACAAGGGTGTTCAGCCACTGCTCGATGCCGTCATCGATTATATGCCTTCCCCGATCGACATCCCGGCCATGGTCGGGACCGATATGGACGGTGAGCCGATCGAGCGCAAAGCCGACGACAAGGAGCCGTTTTCGGCCCTCGTCTTCAAGATCATGGCCGACAAGCACGTCGGTCAGCTCTCCTTCGCCCGCATCTACTCAGGCACGCTCAAGGCCGGGTCCTATGTCTTTAATTCGACCAAGGACAATAGGGAGCGCGTCGGGCGCATCATGAAGATGCACGCCAACAAGCGCGAAGATATCGATGAGGCTTACGCCGGTGAGATCGTCGCCATTGCCGGGCTCAAACAAGTCACGACCGGCGATACGATCTGCGTCGAGAATCAACCTGTGATCCTCGAAGCGATGGAGTTTCCGACGCCGGTTATTTCGCTGGCCATCGAGCCGAAGACACGGCAGGACCAGGAGAAGCTCGGCGTTGCTTTGAGCAGGCTCGCGCAGGAAGATCCGTCGTTCCGAGTCACCACTGATATGGAGACCAACCAGACGATCATCTCGGGAATGGGCGAGTTGCACCTCGAGATCATCGTCGATCGTCTCCGCCGTGAATACAACGTCGAAGCGAACGTGGGCAAACCGCAGGTCGCCTATCGCGAAACGATCCGCAAGCCCGCCAAGGCCGAGGAGAAATACGCGCGCCAGACCGGCGGTCGCGGTCAGTACGGACACGTCGTCCTCGAGATCGAGCCGAACGAGCCCGGCGCCGGATTCGAATTCGTCAACGAGATCGTCGGCGGAGTTATTCCGAGGGAATACATTCCGGCAGTCGAAAAAGGCATCGTCGAGGCGCTCGAAGGCGGCATCCTGGCCGGTTACGAGATGGTTGATGTCCGCGTTAAACTGGTCTTCGGGAGCTACCACGAAGTTGACTCGTCCGAAATGGCGTTCAAGATCGCCGGCTCGATCGCATTCAAAGAAGCGGCCCGCAAGGCCAGCCCCGTTCTGCTCGAACCGGTCATGAAGGTCGAGGTCGTCACTCCGGAAGATTACATGGGATCTGTCACGGGGGACCTGAGCTCACGTCGCGGCCGCATCGAAGGCATGAACTCGCGGACCGGCACTCAGATCATCACGTCGATGGTGCCGCTGGCCGAAATGTTCGGTTATGAAACCGATCTTCGATCAATGACTCAGGGCCGCGCCGCTTCGTCCATGCACTTCGCGCGGTATGAAGAGGCGCCCAAGAGTGTCAGTGAGGAGATCATTGCCAAAGTCCAAGGGGCAAGTAAATAACCGCGGATTTGTTATCCGGGGTTTTAATTCTCAGTGAAATTGAGGAGCGATAATAGATTATGGGAAAAGAGAAATTTGATCGCAGTAAGCCGCACGTCAACATCGGGACGATCGGGCACGTGGACCACGGGAAGACGACGCTGACGGCGGCGATCACGAAGGTCCTGGCCAAGCACAATCCGAAGATCTCGTTTCGCAGCTTCGATTCGATCGACAATGCACCGGAAGAGAAGGCGAGAGGGATCACAATCGCGACGGCGCACGTGGAGTACGAGACGCCGAACCGGCATTACGCGCACGTCGACTGTCCGGGGCACGCGGACTACGTCAAGAACATGATCACGGGAGCGGCGCAGATGGACGGGGCGATCCTGGTGGTGGCGGCGACCGATGGCCCGATGCCGCAGACGCGAGAGCACATCCTGCTGGCGCGGCAGGTGGGAGTGCCGGCGATGGTGGTCTTCCTGAACAAGGTGGACGCGGTGGACGACGCGGAGCTGCTGGATCTGGTCGAGCTGGAAGTGAGGGAGCTGCTGTCGAAGTACGAGTTCCCGGGCGACGACATTCCGGTCATCCGGGGATCGGCGCTCGGAGCGCTCAACGGCGAAGAGAAGTGGGAGAAGACGATCGACGAGCTGATGGAGGCGGTCGACAGCTACATCCCGCAGCCCGAGCGACAGATCGACAAGCCGTTCCTGATGCCGGTCGAGGACATCTTCTCGATCTCGGGACGCGGGACGGTGGCGACGGGAAGAATCGAGCGGGGAATCGTCAAGGTGGGAGAAACCGTCGAGATCGTCGGTATCCGGGACACGGCGACGACGGTGGTGACCGGGGTCGAGATGTTCAAGAAGCTGCTCGACGAAGGTCGAGCGGGAGACAACGTGGGGCTGCTGCTGCGCGGAGTCGAACGCAATGCGATCGAGCGGGGACAGGTGATCGCCAAGCCGAAGAGCATCACGCCGCACACGAAGTTCAAGGCTGAAGCCTACGTCCTGACGAAAGAGGAAGGCGGCCGTCACACGCCGTTCTTCACTGGCTACCGGCCGCAGTTCTACTTCCGGACGACAGACGTGACGGGAGTGGCGCATCTGCCGGAAGGCGTCGAGATGGTCATGCCGGGAGACAACATCGCGATGACGATCGAACTGATCACGCCGATCGCGATGGAGAAGGGCCTGCGCTTCGCGATTCGCGAAGGCGGACGCACAGTCGGCGCCGGCACGATCACCGATATCATCGAGTAATACAAAGTTTCCAGTCACCAGTTTCCGGTAATTAAAAACTGGAAACTGGAAACTGGGAGCTGGAAACTGATTGAAACTATGTTGAACGATAAAATCAGAATTCGACTGAAAGCATACGACTACCGCGTGCTGGACCAATCAACGGCCGAGATCGTCGAGACGGCCAAGCGCACCGGGGCTCGCGTCGCCGGGCCGATTCCGCTGCCGACGGTCAAGAACAAGTGGACGGTGCTCAAATCGCCGCATGTCGACAAGAAATCGCGCGAACAGTTCGAGATTCGAACTCACAAGCGTTTGATGGATATTCTCGATCCGACGCCGCAGACGATGGATGCGCTGATGAAGCTTGATCTGCCGGCCGGCGTCGATGCCGAGATCAAGGCTTTCGGTCGAGATCGTCGGTAAATCCGCGGATCGATTACCGGATCTTTCGCGGGAAAGACCTGTGGAAATACTTTTGACTGACAGACTCGAAGCGGTCCAGAGGCTGGTCTGTGTGAAGTGTGTGAAGACTGCTACGGAGTAACCAAAAATGGTGAACGGAATTATCGGAAAAAAAGTGGGCATGACCCAGATCTTCGCCCCCGACGGGACTGTGACTCCGGTCACTGTTATCAAGGCGGGCCCTTGCGTCGTCGTGCAGCTCAAAACGGTCTCGAGCGACGGCTACGAGGCTGTTCAACTGGGACTCGTCGAAGAGAAATCACCGAAGAATGTCAACAAGCCGATGAAAGGGCATTTTGCGAAGGCCGGACTTCCTCCGACCCGCATTCTGCGAGAATTTCGGCTCGACAACGGTTCAATTGCCGTCAGCGTTGGCGATAAGGTTCTCGTCGATCAGTTCTCTGAAGACGATGTCGTCGATGTCATCGGCACCAGCAAGGGGCGCGGATTTGCCGGCTTCATCAAGCGGCACGGGTTCCACGGTGGACGGGCCTCGCACGGTTCCATGTTTCACCGTGCGCCTGGTTCGATCGGCGCTTCGGCCTACCCGTCGCGCGTCATCAAGGGCACGCGTATGGCCGGCCATATGGGCGTCGAGCGCAAGACGATCAAGAATCTCAAGGTCGTCAAGGTCAACACCGATGAGAACCTCCTGCTGGTCAAGGGCGCAATCCCGGGACCCAATGGAGCTTACGTGCTGATCAAGAAGAGGAATGTTGAATAGTCGCCCCGGCGACTCTTAACCGAAATCAGAGAGGGCAGCGATGCCGACAGTGGAAGTAAAAAACTTGAAAAACGAGAGCGTTGGAGAGATCGAACTCAGGGACGAGATCTTCGGCGTACCGCTCAACGAAGCGCTGATCTACGATGCTGTCAAGAACTATCTGGCCAATCAGCGTCAGGGCACCGTCGCAACCAAGACCCGCGGCCAGGTACGGGGCAGCGGCAAGAAGCTGTGGAAGCAGAAAGGGACCGGCCGCGCCCGCGTCGCGAGTCTTCGTTCCCCGCTCTGGAAGGGCGGCGGAAACGTCCACGGACCGCAGCCGCGAGACTGGACGAGCGAAATGCCTCGCAAAATGAAACGCGGCGCCCTTAAATCGGCCCTGTCCGAGCGTCTGCGTGAAGGCAATCTCGTCGTCGTTGACGGTTTCGACCTGGAAAATCACAAGACCAAAACCTTCGTTTCCGTCGCTCAATCGTTCGGCTGGGACAAGAAGACGCTGATCATTGAAATCGAGCCGAAGAACAATCTGCTCATCTCCTCGCGAAACCTCCCCGGGGTCAAGGTCACCTCCGGGGTCAACGTCAACATTTATGACGTTCTCTATCACGAGAAGATCGTCTTCACCCGGGATGCGATCAACGCGCTCCAGGAGAAGCTGAGCAAATAGTGGAGTCCGGCTCCGGGCTTTAAGACCCGTGCCGTTTTTTCGAGAAAGTAGCCATGGCAAAAACGATCTGGGATGTGCTCAAAGCTCCGGTCATTACCGAAAAAGCCCTCAGGCTGAAGGAAGAGAGCACTACCGACATTCGCGACAGCAAGAATAAAAAGACGATCCGGCGCGATCGTCAGGTGCTCGCTTTCCGTGTCGCCGACGGCGCCTCAAAACACGCCATCAAAGAGGCTGTTGAAGCGATCTTCAAGGTCAAGGTCGATGAGGTGCGCGTCATCAATTATCGCGGCAAACAGGTGCGCCGCGGTCGCACGGTCGGCCGGAAACCTGACTGGAGAAAGGCTTACGTGACGCTCAAGCCCGGTCAGAATGTGGATTACGCGGATTCGATATAGCGTTTAGATAGACAGAGGGAAAGATGGGAATCAAGAAATTATCACCAACCAGTCCCGCGCGACGTTACCAGACTTATCTGACGAATGATGAGCTGACAACGGACAAGCCGCACAAGCCGCTGCTCACCAGCAAGAAACGCACCAGCGCGCGGAACAATCTCGGGAAGATCACCGTCCGCCATCGTGGCGGCGGACACAAGCGTCATTACCGGATGATCGATTTCAAGCGCGACAAGTTCGGGATCCCCGGCAAGGTCGCGACCATCGAATATGATCCCAACCGCTCGGCGCGTATCGCTCTGGTCAATTACGCGGACGGTGAAAAACGCTACATTCTGGCTCCCGGCGGACTGCAGGTCGGACAGACCGTAGTCTCAGGGCCGGAATCAGATATCCTCACCGGCAATGCGCTGCCGATCAGGAATATTCCTCTTGGCACGCAGATTCATAATATCGAGCTCAAACCGGGCAAGGGCGGCCAGATGGCCCGCAGCGCCGGCAGCTTCGCGCAGCTCGTCGCCAAGGAAGGCGACACCGCGCAGCTTCGCCTGCCCTCCGGTGAAATCCGGCTCGTCTCTGTCAACTGCATGGCGACTGTCGGCCAGGTCGGAAACCCCGAGCACGAAAACGTATCACTGGGTAAAGCCGGACGCAGTCGCTGGATGGGCAAACGCCCGACGGTTCGCGGCGTGGCGATGAACCCTGTCGATCACCCGCACGGCGGCGGTGAAGGCAAGACCTCGGGCGGACGCAATCCGGTCACTCCGTGGGGACAGCCGACGCGCGGTTACAAGACCCGTAACAATAAACGCACCGATAAGTTCATTGTCAAACGGAGAACGAAATAAATTATGGCACGTTCAGTCAAAAAAGGTCCGTTCGTCGATCTCTACCTGCTCAAACTCATCGATAAGATGAATGAGGCGAACGAGAAGAAGGTACATAAAACCTGGTCGCGTCGTTCGACGATCACTCCGGAGATGGTCGGACACACGCTCGCGGTGCATAACGGAAAGAAGTTCATCCCGGTCTACATCACCGAAAACATGGTCGGTCATAAACTGGGTGAATTCGCGCCGACGCGCACTTTCAAGGGACACGCGGACAAGGCAGAGAAATCATCCGGCAGAAAGTAGCTGTTTCGTCGGGCATCTTCCTGGCGATCTGGTCGGCGGGAAGCACCTTCCCGCGCCGGGCCTGAAGATCGGCGATGTGGAAGAAACCCCAAGGAAAAGGGATCTAGAGATGGAAGCATTAGCGAGAGCCAAAAACGTCAAGATTTCGTCGCAGAAGGCGAAGCTGGTTATGGATCTGATCCGCGGACGCAATTACGGCGAAGCGCGCGAGATTCTGCGGTACACCAACAAGCGGGCGGCTGGTCTGGTCTTCAAGGTGCTCGAATCGGCGCGCGCCAATGCCGAGCAGCTTGCCGAACAGGACAATGTTCTGGTCGACGTCGATGAGTTGTGGGTCAAGGAGTGTTTCGCCGACACCGGCACAACCAAGCATCGCCGCCGTGTACGCCCCGCGCCGATGGGCCGCGCGTATCGTGAGCGCCGTCACTACAGCCATCTGACAGTGGTTGTTTCCAGTGAAAAACCCGGTAACGGCGCCGGCAAAAAAGAGTCGTCCACCGAGACCGAACAGTAGGTCCCGGAGGATATATTTAATCGAGAGATAATCGGCTACGGAGAAACTATGGGTCAGAAAGTACATCCTTACGGCTTCAGGCTCGGATACAACCGAAACTGGCATTCGCGCTGGTTCGCCAAACGCGATTTCGGCAAGTTGCTGTTGGAAGACCTCAAGCTGAAGAAGGAATTGAAGGCGCGATTCGCGCTCGCCGGCGTGTCGCAGATTGATATCGATCGCGCCGCCAATCGACTGCGCATCATCATCTACACCTCGCGTCCCGGCATCATCATCGGTCGCAAGGGCGCGGAGATCGACAAGCTGAAGCAGGAGTTCAGCCGTCGCACGGGACGTGAGATCCTGATCGACATCCGCGAGATTCATAAACCTGAACTGAATGCCCAGTTGCAGGCTGAAAAGATCGCCCAGCAGCTCGAAAAACGCATCGCATTCCGTCGCGCCATGCGCAAGGCTGTTGATGAGGCACAGCGTTTCGGGGCCCTCGGCATCAAGGTTCGCGTCTCCGGACGCCTCAACGGCGCTGAAATCGCCCGCTCGGAATGGACGCTTCAGGGGCGTCTGCCGCTGCACACCCTGAGAGCCGACATCGATTATGGTTTCGCGGAGGCCAACACAACTTTCGGAGTCATCGGCATCAAGGTCTGGATCTATCGCGGCGACATTATGAATCCGCGTGAGGCAATGATGAAACGATAATTTTGAATGAGCCGTGATGAACCGGCAGAGACCTGTCATTCATCACTCATCATTCATCATTCTGCATTCAAAATTATGGCTGAATATAAAATTCCGAAAAAGGTCAAATATCGACGGCAGCAGCGCGGTCGTCGCACCGGAGCGGCAAACCGCGGCGCGACCATCTCCTTCGGCCAGTATGCGCTGAAGGCGGTCGAGGCCGCCTGGATCACGGGCAAGCAGATCGAGGCGGGCCGTGTCGCCATCACACGCCACGTCAAACGCGGCGGTAAACTCTGGATCCGCATCTTCCCGGACAAGCCGATCACCAAGAAGCCGGCTGAAACTAGAATGGGCAAGGGCAAGGGAGCTCCCGAGGGATGGGTCGCAGTCGTCAAACCCGGTCGCATCATCTTCGAGATGGAAGGGGTTGACCTGGAAACAGCGCAGCGCGCCATGGAACTGGCAGCCGCCAAGCTTCCGATCAAGACCAAATTTGTTTCCCGCGAGGATCTGGATGGAGGAGGTTTGTTTTGAAGCACAAGCTGGATGCAATGCGTGAACTATCGAGCGAAGAGCTGATCAAACGTCTCGGCGAAATCAAGGAATCCCTCTTCCGCCTCAATTTCAAGAAGGCGCTCGGCGATACCGATACGGTCAAGAACATTCGCCGTGAGAAGAAAGATCTGGCCCGGATCAAGACGATTCTCCGTGGCCGCACGCTGGGGATCGATAAATAGAGGTTCAAACGACGCCGCGATCAAAAGCGGCCGGCAATAGAGCGAATATGAGTGAAGAGATCATAGAAACACAGGGAGAGGCGACCGAGCAGGAAGCCCGGCCGCGTGGACGTCGATCCGAGAAGATCGGAATCGTGACCAGCGACAAAATGCAGAAGACGGTCGTCGTCCGCGTCGATCGCCTGGTCAAGCATCCGGTCTACAAGCGTTATGTCCGCCGTCGCGCGAAATTCATGGCGCATAATGACCTGGAAGGCGTCACGATCGGCGATCAGGTGCGAATTGTTGAAACTCGCCCCCTTTCGGCCCGCAAGCGCTGGCGCGTTGTCGAGGTTTTACGTAAGGCGAATAAATAGATATTCGGCGGCCATCACAAGCCTGCGTGCCCTCAGCGGACCGCACGGCTGTGATGTCAGGATCTGCCGACTGATTTGGAGTCCAGTTATGGTTCAAATGCGTTCGATTCTCGATGTCGCCGATAATTCGGGGGCGAAGAAGCTCGCGATGATTCTGCCGCTTGGCGGGAATACCGGGTCGCGGGCCAGCCTCGGCGATGTCATCACCGCCTCAGTCAAAGAGGCGAGCCCCGACGGAACGGTCAAAAAGAAGCAGGTTGTCAAGGCTGTCATCGTCCGCACGCGCAAGGAAGTCCGCCGCAAGGATGGCACCTATATCCGTTTCGATCAGAATGCGGCCGTGCTGATCAAGCCCGACGGCGAACCGGTCGGCACCCGCGTCTTCGGACCAGTTGCGCGCGAGCTTCGCGACCGCGGCTTTATGAAGATTGTCAGTCTCGCTCCCGAAGTCATCTAACGCTGCCGAGGAGCCGGTGAGGAAATTATGAGCACGAGAATGAAGATCAAAAAGAACGATCAGGTGGTCGTTATCTCCGGTCGCGATAAGGGCAAACGGGGACGCGTCATCGAAGTCCTGACCAAAAAAGGCAAGGTCATCGTCGAAGGCGCCAACGTCCTTAAGCATCACGAGCGCCCGAACCGCCAGCGCGGCATCGCCGGCGGAATCGTCGAACGCGAAGCGCCGATCGATGTTTCAAATGTCATGCTGATCGAGGGCGGACAGCCCACTCGCGTCGGCTTCCAGATTTTAGGGGATGGCCGCAAGGTTCGCGTCTCAAAGAAGACCGGTGCGGCGATTGAGTAAGGGATAAACCATTATGGCTGCACGACTGAAAGAAAAATACGTCAAAGATGTTACTCCGGCGCTGGTCAAGGAGTTCGGTTACAAGAACCCGATGAGCGTTCCGAAGATCGAAAAGATCGTCATCAACGTCGGGCTCGGTGAAGCGATACAAAATTCCAAAGTGCTCGATATCGCCGTCAATGACCTGGCGACGATCTCGGGACAGAAGCCCGTCGTCACCAAGGCCAAGAAATCGATCGCCGCATTCAAGCTCCGCGAAGGTATGAACATCGGCTCGATGGTCACGCTCCGCGGCGACAGGATGTATGAATTCCTCGACCGGTTCGTCAACATCGCACTGCCCCGCGTGCGCGATTTTCGCGGAGTCTCGCCGAAATCGTTTGACGGGCGCGGCAACTACACCATCGGTCTGCGCGATCAGCTGATCTTCCCAGAGATCGATTTCGGGAAGATCGACAAGGCGCGCGGAATGAATGTCTGCATTGTCACCACGGCCGGGACCGACGAAGAGGCCCGTTCGCTTCTACGTCACCTGGGAATGCCGTTCCGGCAATAACTTCAGTGCCCCGGCGACTGCCTGACGATGCGCCCGGGCTTCAGGACGAATAAAGACTATGGCAAAGATTTCGAAAATGGTTAAGGCCGCCAGCAGGCCGAAGTTCAAGGTGCGGGGTTACAATCGCTGCAAAAGGTGCGGGCGTCCGCGCGCGTACCTGCGCAAATTCAATGTCTGCCGCATCTGCTTCCGTCAGCTCGCGCTCGATGGGCAGATCCCGGGCGTAACCAAATCGAGCTGGTAGTGGAGCCGGGCGTCTTTAGCCCAGGCTCACTCCGTGCTCACCCGTTTTCCGAGTGGAGTGATTGAATTATGACTGATCCGATTGCAGATATGCTGACACGCATGCGCAATGCAATTGCTGCGCGTCACACCAAGGTGGATGTGCCTTCATCTCGTCTCAAGGTCGAGATCGCGCGCATTATGAAAGAGGAAGGCTACATCACCAATTACAGCATCAAGACGACCGAAGGCAGCAATGCCAGGACCCTGCGGATTTTTCTCCGCTATGGCCCGAAAGGCGAAAGCGTCATCTCGCATCTCGATCGCGTTTCACGCCAGAGCCGGCGCGTCTATGTCCCGAACAAAGAGATCAAGAAAGTTCTCGGAGGGCTGGGGATCAACATCCTCACCACCTCGCACGGGGTGATGACGGGCAGGCAGGCGCGCAAGGCAAAGATCGGCGGCGAAGTGCTTTGTGAGGTCTACTAACTTTATAGGGGCGGTCCGGCCTGCCGCGAAGGGTTCATGCATCCGGCAGACAGATCTTAACCACTGATAAAAAAGCTATGTCACGAGTAGGAAAGAAAATCATCGATATACCGAGTGGCGTCAACATTTCGATCGGCGATACGACGGTCGAAGTGCAGGGCCCCAAGGGCAAGCTGACGGCGCCGATACCCTCAGGCATCACCTTCGATATGGAGGACGGCAAGCTGACAGCAAATCGCGCCAGCGAAGAGCACACCGCAATTCACGGTACGGCTCGAGCGCTGGTCGCCAATGCGGTCAAAGGCGTCTCTGAGGGCTTCACGCAGGAAATGGACATCGTCGGAGTGGGATACAAGGCCGATCTCAAGGGGCGCAGCATCGTCTTTTCGCTCGGCTACTCTCACCTGATCGAGTTCGTTCTGCCGGAAGGCATCACAGCCAGGGTCGAGAAATTGCAGCGCACCATCACCCAGTACCAGACGACGGTCATTCTTTCGGCCATCGACAAACACCTGCTGGGCCAGGTCGCCGCCAATATGAACCGCCTTCGCAAGCCCGATCCATACAAAGGAAAAGGCGTTCGTTATGCGGATCGCCCGATTCGGCTCAAAGCCGGCAAGACAGGTAAATAAACGTTGTCCGATTCGGCTCAAAGCCGGCATGACAGGTAGTTAACGTTGAATGATGATTCAAGCATTCATCATTCTTTATTCATCATTTGGAAATTATGGCAAACAGATCGAGACAGGATATGCGGCGCGCGGTACACAGGCGCATACGCAGAAAAGTCAAAGGAACGGCAGAGCGGCCACGTCTCGCGATTTTTCGCAGCCTGAACCATATCTATGCTCAGGTGATCGACGACGTTAAGGGCGTGACGATCTGCTCGGCCTCTACAATCGAAAAAAGCGCCGGTGTCGGAAACGGCGGAAATACCGATGCCGCCAAAACGATCGGGCGTCTGATTGCTGAGCGGGCAAAGGAAAAAGGGGTCAGCAGCGTGGTCTTCGATCGCGGCGGATATATTTATCATGGTCGCGTCAAAACGCTCGCTGAAGCCGCCCGGGAAGCCGGACTGCAGTTTTAAGCGCTGCGACGGCAGGTCCGCGGGATTATTCGTAGCAACAGCCAGTGGCGCCACTGGCCCCCGCTGCGCCCGCTGCGGCGCCAATACGGATTCTGGAGATTTTTGTTTATGGAAAGAATTAACTCTGACGGCCTTGATTTGAAGGACCAGGTGATTTCAATCAACCGTGTCACCAAGGTGGTCAAAGGCGGCAAGAACCTTTCATTCGCTGCTCTCGTTGTGATCGGCGATAATAACGGCATCGTCGGATTCGGCACCGGCAAGGCGAAGGAGGTTCCGCAGGCGATCCGCAAGGCGATCGAGTCGGCCAAGCGCAATCTGGTGCGTGTTCCGCTCGCCGGTTCCACGCTCCCGCACCCGATCATCGGCCGCTTTGGCGCCGGCAGGGTCATGCTCAAACCGGCCGTCGAAGGTACTGGCGTTATCGCCGGTGGCGCCGTTCGCGCTGTCATGAATGCGGTCGGAATCAGCAATATCCTGACCAAGTGCCTGGGATCCAACAACCCCCACAACGTCATTCGCGCCACATTCGATGCGTTGCAGAACATCAAGAGCCCGGAGGAAGTGGCGCGTCTGCGCGGCCGCACCGTGGAGGAACTCTAGTTATGGCGAACGAGACGAAAACTATCAGGATTCAATGGTTTCGCAGCACCATCGCGACGCCTGAAAAACACAAGGTCATTGTCAGGAGCCTGGGCTTGACCAAGCTCAATCAGATCGTGGTGCGTCCGGATAATGGCTCCATCCGCGGTATGGTTGCGAAGGTGCCCCATCTGCTGCGCATTGTCGAATAAGTGACCGGCGCGCGTCATCGCGTCGACTGTATGTTGAGGTTGAAAGATTATGGCTATCGGCTTAAATAATTTGAAAGCTCCCGCCGGCGCTACGCATAAGAAAAAGCGCGTCGGCCGCGGTCCCGGTTCCGGTCTCGGCAAGACCTCCGGCCGCGGCAACAAAGGTCAGAAATCGCGCTCGGGATATTCCGCGAAACGTGGTTTCGAAGGCGGCCAGATGCCGCTCCATCGGCGTCTTCCCAAACGAGGATTCACAAATATCTTCAAACGGGAATGGGCCGAAGTGAACCTTTCGGACCTTGAAAGAATTTTCGATACCGGCGCTACCGTGACCCCAGAGGCGCTGGTTCAGCACGGCCTTGTCAGGAAGTCGAAACTGGATTCGATCGTCGTTCTTGGCAGGGGAGAATTGAAAAAGTCACTGACAATCAGCGCTCATCGGTTCAGCGCCTCGGCTAAAGAGAAGATCGAAGCCGCCGGCGGCAAAGCCGAAGTCGTCGCTTGATTGAGGGGTAATCATGATCGAGGCATTTCTTAACGCGGTTCGAAACCTGTTTAACGTCCCTGACCTGCGCAGGCGAGTTCTCTTCACTCTGGCCATGCTCGCGGTCTATCGTGCAGGTATTCATATCCCTGTTCCAGGTGTCGACCAGGAAGCGATGAAGGCTCTCTGGGACCAGGCCGCCGGCAATCTGTTCGGTGTCCTTGACCTGTTTTCCGGCGGAAACCTGCGTCGCATCTCGGTCTTCGCCCTCGGCATCATGCCGTACATCACCGCCTCGATCATCCTTCAATTGATGACGTCCGTCTATCCTTCCCTGAAAAAGATTCAGGAAGAGGGAGAACTCGGGCGACGCAAGATCACTCAGTACACACGGTATTTGACCGTTGTGCTCTGTTTCGTTCAGGGGATCGGTATCTCTGTCTGGTTGCAGCGTCAGCCCGGACTCGTGATTGGCTCCGGCGGAGCCGGTTTTGTCATTGTCGCTGTGCTCACTCTGATGACCGGTACGATGTTCATCATGTGGGTCGGTGAACAGATCACCGAACGTGGCGTCGGCAACGGCATCAGTCTTCTCATCTTCGCCGGCATCGTCGTAGGAATTCCCAGTGCCGTTCAACAGTTATTTGAAAAAATCCAGGATCCTCAATCAGCGCTCTTTGTTATTGCGCTGATTGTGGTCATGATCCTGGTTACCGCCGGAATCGTCTTTTTCGAGCGAGGCACACGCAAGATCCCGACCAATCATACACGCCGCATGGTCGGCCGGCAGATGATTGCGACCCAGTCGTCGCACCTGCCACTCAAGGTGAATATCGCCGGAGTCATTCCGGTCATCTTCGCCTCATCCGTACTGGCCATCCCGCAGACTCTTTCGACCTTCGGGAGTTGGGGCTGGCTCCAGACGGTCAATACCTGGCTCGGAGGCGGGCACCCTGTTTATGAGCTGCTCTTTATTGCGCTCATTATCATCTTCGCCTTCTTTTATGTATCGATTGTCTTCAATGCCGATGAGGTCAGTGAAAACCTGCGAAAACAGGGCGCATTCGTTCCAGGTATTCGCCCCGGCAAACGGACAGCAGATTATCTGAACGCGATTCTGGTCCGCCTGACGACAGTCGGCGCTATTTATCTGGTCGTCGTATGTTTGATCCCGCAGCTGATGATCTCGGGATTCAAAGTGCAGTATCTTCCGTTCATCGGCGAGCCGATCTATAACCTGATTCAGAATGTTCCCGGGCTAAGCTGGATCCCCACAGGGCTTGGAGTTTCATTCTATTTCGGCGGCACCAGCCTGCTCATCGTCGTTGGCGTCGCAATGGATACTATCAGTCAGATCGAAGCGCAACTCGTTATGCGCCATTATGACGGGTTCCTTGGCGCACGTGGCGGGAGACTCCGCGGGAGAAGGGCGACAGCCTGACCAGGACTTGAGCACCAGTTAGTTGGAAGTATCCATGTCGAAGATCATTGTCATGATTGGGGCGCCGGGCGCTGGCAAAGGAACCCAGGCGAGACTCCTCTCTGAAAAATATGGATATCCGCAAATCTCTACCGGCGATATCCTGCGCGAAATGGCGCAGGCGGATACGCCGGAAGGCAGAGACCTCAAGCAGATCATGGCTGCCGGCAAACTGGTCAGCGACGATGTCCTCGCCGACCTGATTGAAAAGCGGACCTCTCGCCCGGATTGCCAGAACGGTTATATCCTGGATGGCTATCCGCGCACTGTCGTCCAGGCCCAGCAACTGGAAGAGATGGCTGCATGGCAGAAGAAAGAAGTCCTGCTTGTTCGTGTCGTGGTATTTGAAGATGAGCTCATGAAGCGCCTGACCGGCCGTCGAACATGCAAGAAGTGCGGCGAGATCTACAATATCAATTTCCGACCGCCGCAAATCGCGGGGGTCTGTGACAGGGATGGCGGATCGCTGAGCCAGCGTGCCGACGATAACGCCGAAACCGTCAAACGGCGCCTCTCGGAATATCAGTCTGCCACGGCTCCGCTCATCGATTATTATGGTCGAAATGGCCGTTTGATCGAAGTTGATGGTCAGCTTCCGGTTGATGAAGTCTTCGAAAAACTTTGTCATGTGATCGACAATTTCGGTATCCGGGCGGCTTGATCGATTATGGCGTGAACTTTGAAGCGAGTTGTTCTGTCCGATAAGGCAGATTTGTTTTGATCGATGGTTATTCGCAAGTCACGAAATGAAATAGATAAGATGAGGCTTGCGGGGCTGATCGTAGCAGAAACGCTGCGTGACCTGCGCCGAATGGTCGAACCCGGCATCACGACCCGTGAACTTGATGCCTATGCCGAAAACAAGATCCGCCAGTCCGGAGCATACCCGACCTTCAAGGGCTATCGCGGGTTCCCGGCGTCGATCTGCTCTTCGGTCAATGATGAGGTCGTTCACGGCATCCCCTCCGATCGCAAACTGCGCGATGGGGATCTGATCAAGATCGACTGTGGCGCAACACTCGATGGCTTTGTCGGCGATGCCGCCATCAGCGTGCCTGTCGGCAAGATCAATGCCGATGTTGAAGACCTCATGAACGTTACGCGGGACTCTCTCTTTCGTGCGATCGAGAAGATGGTGCCCGGCAACAGACTTTACGACGTCTCTTTCGCTGTCCAGGAATATGTTGAAGAACGCGGCTATTCCGTCGTCCGCGAATTCTGCGGACACGGCATCGGACAGCATATGCACGAAGATCCTCAGGTCCCGAATTACGGCAGACCCGGGACTGGACCGAAATTGAAAGAAGGCTGGGTGCTGGCCGTCGAACCGATGGTCAATCTCGGAACCTTCGAGGTGAAAATCCTCCCTGACGGGTGGACAGTCAAAACCAGGGATGGCAAAGCGTCATCGCATTTCGAACATACGATTGCTGTGACCGAAGACGGACCGATGGTTCTGACCGCCCTTGAAAACGGGGAATCCGTTCTCTGATAGCCCCAAGGCCCCCAAGGCATGGAAGTTGCAAGCTTTTGGCTTCATGCGACTTGCAAAATGGGGAATAGCGGTTATAATGCGAGTTTCGCTATTTAGCAGTTTTTCAATTATCTACTACTGAGGGTATGTCAAAAGAAGATGCCATAGAAGTTCAGGCGACGGTACTTGAAACCTTGCCCAACGCGATGTTCAAAGTCGAATTGGATAACAAGCATCAGGTGCTCGCTCACATCTCGGGAAAGATGCGCAAGAACTTCATCAAGATCCTGCCGGGCGACAAGGTGCTGGTTGAACTTTCACCTTATGATTTGACGCGCGGCCGGATCGTCTATCGCTTCAAATAGACTGGTCCTGCCGGTCTGTTCGTCGCTTTCATTCCCTCGTTTTTCGTTGAGATGAATTATGAAAGTAAGAGCTTCAGTAAAAAAATCTGCGATAAGTGCAAAATTATTCACCGCCACGGCGTCGTGCGCATCATTTGTGTGAATCCAAAGCATAAGCAGAGACAAGGATAGTTCGCAATCGAGAGATTGCATTCCGTGGAGGAAGAAGTAAATGGCTCGTGTAGCAGGTGTGGATTTACCGCCACAGAAACGCGCACAAATAGGTCTGACTTACATTTATGGGATCGGCAGATCCCGTGCGACCAGCATACTCAGTCAGGCGCAGGTCGATATTCATAAGAAGATCCGCGATTTGAGCGAGGATGAGCTCACACGCATTCGCGCTCTGGTCGATCAGCAGGGAATGGTCGAGGGCGATCTGCGCAAGCAGATTCAACTGGATATCAAGCGCCTCATGGACATTGGTTGTTACAGGGGGCTGCGTCATCGTCGTGGCCTGCCCGTTCGGGGACAGCGTACACATACCAATGCCCGCACCCGCAAAGGTCCGCGTCGCGCCACGATCGCCAAGAAGAAGGCGCCTGGCAAGAAGTAAGATCATTTGACTGCTAACTGACAAATTAAGATATGGCTAAGCAACAAACTTCCGGAAAGAAAAAAGTTTTTAAGAAGAAAGAGAAGAAGGTCGTCCCCCAGGGAATCGTGCACATTCAGGCGTCGTTCAACAACACACTGATCAGCATCACCGACCTCGAGGGAAACCTGGTTGCTCAATCTTCGTCTGGCGCGATGGGCTTTCGTGGTTCGCGAAAAGGCACACCCTTCGCTGCCCAGCAAACGGCAAACAAGGCTACCGGATTCGCACGTGACAACAGCATGCGATCGGTTGAAGTGCGCGTCAAGGGGCCTGGTTCCGGCCGTGAATCGGCGATTCGTGCCATTCAGGCGGTCGGCATTGATGTCCGCCTGATTCGCGACGTCACCCCGATTCCGCATAATGGCTGCCGTCCGCCCAAACGACGCCGCGTCTAATCGCGATTCGTGGATTAAATTTATCGCCTGCCGTTAATTCGCGGACTCAGCGGGATGCAGGCAAATTGTGAGGATTGTTGAAGGTTTAACGGAGGAATCAGATTGGCTAGAGATAGAGGCAAACAATGTCGTCTTTGCCGGCGCGAGGGAATGAAGCTCTACCTCAAGGGAGAGAAATGTTATAAACCCTCCTGCCCGATTGAAAAGCGAGGACCTAACCCGCCGGGTCAGCATGGTCCGAATGCGAGACGCAAGCCGATCGGGTACGGTGAGCAGTTGCGTGAGAAGCAGCGCGTCAAGCGCATTTATAACCTTCTCGAGACTCAGTTCCGCAACTACTTCGAAAAGGCTTCTCAGCAAAAGGGCGTGACCGGCGAAAATCTACTGGCTTTGCTCGAGCGACGGCTGGATAATGTTATCTTCCGTCTCGGGTTCGCAATGTCCCGCCGCCAGGCACGTCAATTCGTCCGACACGGTCATGTCAGTGTCAATGGCAGGAAAGTCGATATCCCGTCTTTCCAGGTCAGAATCGGCGATGAAGTTGCAGTACGCGATAAAAGCTTGACCAATGCTCATATCCAGAACGCTTTCCAGACATCAGGCGGCCGCGGTCGTCCGACATGGCTGGAAATCGTCAACGCTGACAAACTGGTCGGTCGTGTGATCGCTCAGCCGCGGCGTGATGAAATTGATCAGAATATCAACGAACAGTTGATCGTCGAGCTGTACAGCAAGTAATAATATTCAGGCAGTAACAATTGGGAGATCAATGGAAGGTACCATGTGGACCGGATTCCAAAAGCCAAAGCGCCTGTCATGTGAAACCATGACTGATCGCTATGGGCGTTTTTCAGCCCAGCCATTCGAGCGTGGTTTCGGTACGACGATCGGCAACAGCCTTCGCCGTGCCCTGCTCTCCTCGATCGAAGGTGCAGCGATCACCGCAGTTCGCATCGAAGGTGTACTTCACGAGTTCTCTTCGATCCCCGGGGTGGTTGAGGATGCGACAGATATCATTCTCAATCTCAAACAAATCCCCTTCAAACTTCATTCGGGTGAGGTCAAGACACTTCGAATCTCAAGAACCGAACCGGGCAGTATGACTTCCGGTGATATCGAAGTCGACGACGATGTTGAAGTTCTCGACTCGACAGTTCATATCGCAACGATCAGCGAGGGCGGTTCGCTCAATATCGAACTTCGCCTGAAAAAAGGTCGCGGATATGTTCCAGCAGACCGGAATTTCGATGATGACCTTCCGGTTGGGTACATCCCTGTCGATTCGGTCCACTCACCTGTCAAAAAGGTCAACTTCCACGTCGAAGCTGCCAGGTTGGGTCAGGACACCGATTATGACAAGCTGCTGCTCGAGGTCTGGACCAACGGCAGTATCACACCGGAGCATGCCATCGGCCTTGCCGCCAAGCTGATCAAGGATCACATGGCCATCTTCATCAATTTTGAGGAAGATATCCAGGAGCAGCCCGAACCGGTCGCTCCCAAACCTCCGTCCCCGGCCAATGAGCATCTTGACAAATCGGTTGATGAACTGGAGCTTTCAGTTCGCTCTTACAACTGCCTCAAGAATTCCGATATCAAGTCGATTCGGGATCTGGTTCAGAAGTCAGAAACTGAAATGTTGAAGACCAAGAATTTCGGGCGGAAATCGCTGAATGAAATCAAGGACATCCTGTCAACCATGGGGCTCGGTCTCGGGATGAAGTTCGACGATAACGGAAATATCGTCAAGGGCGCCGATCAGGATTAGTTCAGAGCGAATCGGGAGTTTCCCGATCGGAAATTAGAACAGGAAATTTAGGAATTCAATCATGAGACACCTTGTTGCACATCGTAAGTTGGGGCGCACTTCGTCACATAGAAAGGCGTTGCTGCGTAACCTGTGCACTTCACTCGTTCTGCACGAAAGGGTTATGACAACTCTGCCCAAGGCCAAGGAGCTGCGCCCCTACGTCGAACGCGTTGTAACCCTTGGTCGCCGCGCCCGTGCTGCCCGCGAGGCAGGAAACAATGAACAGGCCGTTCACCTGATCCGCCAGGCGGCTGCTTCATTCTTTCCCGGAAATGCCGGCGCCTTCAGCAAAAAGCACGATCAAAGCGCCGAACGCACGGCGGGTGTTGCCGCTCTGCAGAAATTATCCGGCGATCTGGCTGCGAGATTTGTTGACAGACCCGGCGGTTATACTCGCATTTATAAGCTCGGCCCAAGAAAAGGCGATGGCGCCGAGATGGCCATCATCGAATTTGTCGGCAGCGAAGATAAGAAGGCCGTCAAGGTCAAGGAAACAAAATCAGAATAGGTTTGAAACGGGTTGAGAGAAGGTCTCTCGCACTCTTAGCATTCAGCCTCAACCGTGCGGGGTCACTACGGTTGAGGCTTTAACTTTGTTGCCAGTGTACCAATTCAGTTGCTCAGATGTCGATGAGTTTCAAACAAGGCAGATATTTCATCTTTGCTAACCCCGGAATATTATGAAGAATACCGAGCGAAGTAACAAACGCGCACCAGGTGGAGGCTCCAGTACATCAGGTTCCCCTTCTTCGACCAAAAAAGCTGATCCAGTCGAAAATATCGGGCTGGCTGAAATCAAGGAACTGATTCAGCTTGTTTCAGAAAATCAATTCAATGAATTCGAACTCGAGCGGGGCAATTTTCGACTGCGACTGAGAAAGGGGGGCGGCCGCGAAGGCTATGATGATCTGATCTCACCGTCTGTTGTGATAGAAAACCGGCAGGTTGAATCACGTCCATCAACAGCCGTGGCTACTCCGGCTGTCGACCCTGTCCATGTTGTCGAGGAAGAGAAGCTTCATATCATAGCCTCTCCGATTGTCGGAACATTCTATCGATCCCCTTCGCCCACTGCCGATCAATTCGTCAAATTGGGAGATCAGGTTGAAGCCGGTAAAACGCTCTGTATTATCGAAGCGATGAAATTGATGAATGAAATTCAATCGGATGCCAGCGGAACGATCGCCAAGATATTTGTCGATAACGGGCATCCGGTCGAATATGGCCAGCCGCTATTCGGCATCAAATTATAGTTTCTGTCTGTCTAAATCAGAGACGCACTTATATTGTCTGAACTTTATGTTCAAAAAGATACTGATCGCAAACAGGGGTGAGATAGCGTGCCGAATCATCTGGGCATGCAGAGAACTGGGAATCAAAACAGTAGCCGTACACTCTGAGGCCGATCGAGACTCTCTACACGTTCGATTCGCTGATGAAGCAGTCTGTATTGGCCCGGCTCCGTCCAACCAAAGCTACCTGAACATCAACCAGATTATCGCCGCGGCTGAAATTACCAATGTCGATGCGATTCATCCCGGTTACGGATTCCTCTCTGAAAATCCGCATTTCGCCGAAGTATGCAGAGAATGTAACATCACTTTCATCGGTCCTGGCCCTGAAGTAATTCGGATGATGGGCGACAAGTCAGAGGCTAAGAGGACAATGAAGTCGGCAGGTGTCCCGGTTACACCCGGCAGTGACGGCCTGATCGATGATGAATCAATCGCGATTAAAGAAGCCGATATTATCGGATATCCTGTTTTGATTAAAGCCACGGCCGGCGGCGGCGGACGTGGCATGCGCATGCCCGTAATAAAGATGAGCTCATCAATGCATACCAGACTGCTCGCTCCGAGGCTGAAGCGGCTTTCAAAAACAGCGGTGTTTACATCGAAAAATATATTGAAAATCCCCGTCATATCGAGATTCAGGTGCTCGCTGATAATTACGGCAGTGTCATTCATCTTGGTGAACGGGAGTGCTCGATTCAGCGACGCCATCAGAAACTGATCGAGGAATCTCCTTCACCTGCGGTCAGTTATGAACTGCGCCAGGAGATGGGGCGCATTGCGGTCAAAGCCTGTGAAGAGGTCGGTTACAGCAATGCCGGGACAATCGAATATTTGCTGGATGAAAACGACAATTTCTATTTCATGGAGATGAATACCCGTATCCAGGTAGAACACCCCGTAACTGAAATGGTTACCATATCTGATCTTGTCGCCGCCCAGATCAGAATTGCCGCGGGCGAGAAGTTGAATTACACGCAGGATGAAGTAATTTTTGTCGGCCATGCTATCGAATGCCGCATCAATGCTGAAGATCCGGTCACATTCACTCCAAGTCCCGGCCGCATCAATACGCTGAATTTGCCAAGCGGCCCAGGAGTCCGTGTTGATACAGCTATCTATGATGGATACTACGTCCCGCCTTATTACGATTCTCTGATTGCGAAACTGGTTGTCCACAGCCGTACTCGCGATCGCGCGATCGCACGCATGCGCCGTTCGCTGGAAGCCATGGTGGTTGAGGGAATTAAAACAACCATACCGCTCCATCTAAAGATCCTGAACGATCCGGATTTTATCTCAGGCAACTTCTCGACGCGTTTCATGGATCGATTCCTTTAATTCGAAGTTATAATATCTTTTTTAACCCAGACCTTACCAGCTCTGTTAGTCGATCAGATTGCAGGAAAGCCGATCAAGTTACTTGTCGAGTGGGCTGAAGACTCCCAGGCCACCGCGGTTAAGCACATGCGTGTAAATCATGGTTGTCCGCACGTCATGATGACCAAGTAATTCCTGAACGGTCCTGATATCGTAACCTGCCTCCAGCAAATGTGTCGCAAAGCTGTGCCGAAAAGTATGGCAGCTGGCGTTCTTTTCCACGGTTGCCTTACGAACTGCTGATTTTACAGCTTTCTGCAAGGTTGATTCATCCAGATGATGCCGCCTGGTCTTCATTGTCAATGGATCAATTGACCGCTTTGCTGCCGGAAATACATATTGCCATAACCATTCCTTTGGCGCTGAAGGGTACTTGATGGCCAGCGCATATGGTAACCAGACCTCCCCAAAACCATCCTTCAAATCCAGATCATGCAGGTGTTTAACCTCGGACAGGTGATTCCTCAACCGTAGTTTGAGACTCACAGGCAGCATCGTTACCCTGTCTTTATCTCCTTTCCCGTATCGTACGACTATCAGGTTTTTTTCGAAATCGATATCTTTTACTCGCAACCTGAGGCATTCGATCAAACGCAATCCCGATCCATAAAGCAGGCTTGCAACCAGATGAGGAGTGCCGCACATATTCTGCAAGACCGCTTGTACCTCATGCCTGGTCATAACAACTGGCAGCCTTGGCAACTTTCTCGAACGCTCTATAGCCCCGATCTGAGGCAGCTCGATCTGCAATACTTCACGATAAAGAAAGAGGATGGCGTGCAAGGCCTGATTTTGAGTCGCCGGCGCTACATCTCTCTCCATAACGAGGTGGGAAAGAAAGGAGCGTATTTCGCTGCTGCCCATTTCAATCGGATGCTTTTGCCCGTGAAACAGCAGGAATCGTTTAATCCAATCGGTGTAACAATGTTCTGTTCGGCGGCTCATGCCGCGAAGGCGGAAAACGATGCGAATCTGTTCGAAAAAACGGCTGTCGATCTGGTTCTTTTCCATCGGCAAGACCCCTTAAGTGCGACTGATGTCGCGCTGTTATTGGGTGGCCGATATAAGGATTGATTTGGTTGGCTGAGATGATTATACTTGAAATGGCCATACCTCCAAACTACTCTTGCCGTTTTTCCCGGTTTTGGAGGAGAATCGAATGAAAAGAACTCGACTGATGTTGAGGCCCGGTCAACGCGGGGCTAAGAAATTAACGGAATTGTATGGGTCTCAGCTGGTATGCGTCAGGTATCGGTATGATGAAGAGAGTGGAATGCGTTATAAAACGGTCGAGTTGATAGTCGATGAAGGCCCCTGGATTCAGAGGGGCAGTCCGATTGAGTTGGAATCGTTGGTTGAAGTTCAAATCAGGTTTGACGATATTGAGTTGCGGCGGAAGGTTAAGGAATCCGGAGGTCGATGGGACTCTAAAAAGCGTGTATGGATAATCCGCTATGACAGGGCAATAATGCTGGGCTTAAAAAAGCAAATAGTGACTTGAATTGTTTATGATATTATAAACATAACAGCATCTGATATTAGATATTTTCTGATTGAGAATATGTTTACATTGTTATAAATACTTTATGTGGCTGTCTGCTTTTTTCAGTCTAATT
>JADJXM010000015.1 GCA_016715865.1 Acidobacteriota bacterium
TGGCCGATGTCGTGAATGTCCTCATGCGACTTTTCCATCCTTATCAATCACGAAAAGGGCTCGTTCGGTAATCCCATCGGCTGCACGATACGCGCCAAATGATCTGGCAACCGAACCTTTGGGCTCGAAATCGGAAAGCAACGGATAGGTGATTCCACCAAGGCTCTTCGCCCAGGCAACATGGCTGGGGATCGAATCGACTGAAATACCCAGAACCTGGGTATCTGCGTCCGCGAAGCGACTTAAATCCGCTTCGTAGGACGGCATCTGAACCGTTCAGACAGGCGTCCAATCCAACGGATAAAACGCGATGAATACATTCTTTGCCCCACGGAAATCCGAGAGTCTGACGACACCTCCAAGGTGGCTCTTCAACTCGAAATCCGGAGCGATATCCCCTACTTCAATACTCATATGACCTCCTGATCTTGATTGTTTTCACGCTTATCGCCCTTTGCAGGCCCAAATTACTCGATCCCGCTCAGACGATACTATTTCCTCAAATATTGATACTTGTTTCACAATTATAGAATCCGCTAAAAAAAGCACAAGTATTGAGAGTCGTAGAGTTATAATATTTAAGTGTTGTTTCGATGGCGACGGCGCTCGAAACTAAAAGGCTCTTTGGGAATTCGCGTGGTGCCCCCCACATCTTGTGGTCTTTTAACAAAAATTGAACTATGGCACGATTAATCCTTCCAAAACCCAAAAAGGAGGATTTACAAAGGTGCCCAATATTGAAATCCCTCTGGATTTGCCAGAAGTCCGCGTTCTCAAATGCAAAGTGAGTGGACAAATCATAATCGCGGTGGAAAGCACCCGGGAGTGGGCGATCTGCCATAAATGCGGCGAGAAAACCCACGAATTTCACAGCTACGGCCGTCAGTTGCGATTGCGCCATATGCCGATTCTGGGCCGGTCCGTGATTATTGAAATCCGGCCGAAGCGATTTCGGTGCCCGGCTTGTGACGGCAATCCAACGACGACTCAAAAGCTGGAGTGGTACGACGAACGCAGCCAAAATACGAAAGCCTACGATCAATGGCTGCTGCTGCAGACAATTGGAAGCACGATCTCTGATGTCGCCCGAAAGGAAGGGATCAGCTATGACCGGGTGCTGGGCTCCATCGAGCGACTCGTCCTCGCGAGTGTCGACTGGGATGAGATCGAGCAATTGGACGTGTTGGGATTGGACGAGATCGCCCTTAAGAAAGGGCACCGGGACTTCGTTGCGCTGGTCACTGCTCGTCAGGCGGATGGGCAGTTGAGATTGCTCGGTGTCTTGCGGGATCGCAAGCAGGAGACAGTTGAGAGCTTTCTGCGGTCGATCCCGGAAAGATTGCGCGCCACGATTCACGAAGTCTGCATTGATATGTGGGAAGGCTATGCAAATGCAGTCCGAAAAGCCCTGCCGCAAGCGAAGATCATTGCTGACCGGTATCACGTTGCGAAATCTTATCGCGATTGTGCTGATAAACTGCGAAAAGAAGTGCAGCGCGATCTGAAGAAGAGCTTGAAGAAAGAGCAATATGACGGGCTTAAGGGAACGATGTGGTTGTTCCGCCGTGATCCGCAGGAACTGGACAAAGAGGAGAGGGGCCGCCTGGCGCTGTTGTTTGAATGTGCATCGGACTTGAAGCAGGCCTGGCGTCTGCGCGAGCAATTGACCGCCATCTTTGAAACTGATCATACAAAGGAGTCGGGCAGGGCTGCGATCAAACGATGGGTCAGGCGCGTTCGCCGCAGCGGGCTTACCTGCTTTGAGTCTTTTCTGACTACGCTGGGTAACTGGCTCGATGAGATAACGAACTACTTCGTGAATCGGCGGAGTAGCGGATTTGTCGAAGGCTTCAACAACAAAGTCAAAGTCCTTAAACGGCGCTGTTATGGAATCACGAATTTGAAGCATTTGTTTCAACGGCTTTACCTTGATCTGGAGGGGTATCGCCTCTTTGGCTTATGAACCACAACATATGGGGCGTACCACGCGAATTCCCAAAGAGCCAACTAAAATAGATGTATAATTTTGACACATCGATAAGATGGCGAGAAAGTTTTACATCGAAAATTAAAGACCGGAAGGGGTATTGTCCACCATGGACAGGGCACAAAGATTAAAAAGCCCGGAAAAGAAAAAAACCGGTAAATAAATGGAACTATTTGGTTAAGGGAGCGTGCAAGGGCTTGAGATTGTTCTTTTATCGCTCGGAAAACGGTTCGTGCCCCAACCATTTGCGAGGCCGCTCAGTTGACGATACCTCATCTGTCGAGAGCGATTTTAGATGAACGATCCTCAACAAGATCTTCTTAAATCACATCCGGTTGAATCCCAGGGTAAGTCCCAAGTTAAGTCCCAGGACGACCATGAGACCCTGAGCAGCAACCCGGATGCACGACAAGCGCCTCTGAAAAGGCCTCTTGATGACAATCGTGAAGAAATCCCTGGAGAAGACCTCAAGTCGCGGGACACGAATGCGCGACTGGCAGAAGGCAATCCACTGATGACAACACTGACGCTGAACGCCGGTTTGAAAGAAGCAGACTTTGACAAGATAGTCCCGGCTCAAGCGAAAGAGGAGCGGCCCGTACCGTTAGAGCTCATAGCGGCCGAAAATTCAGGCCCCGGCAGTGAGGCCGGCAATATAAAAGGGCCGGTTGAAAAGCGAATAGAAGGGTCGATTGAGTTACCGATCGCAGAGGCAGAGATAGAAATTGAAGAGATGGACGATCATTCTCTTCTGGCTGCGACGAGAACGGGCGACGAAGCGGCTTTTCAGGAGATCGTACGCAGGTACCGGAATCAGATCACCAATTACGTCTACCGCCTGCTTGATGATTACGATCGCGCGGTTGACATGGCGCAAGAGACGTTCGTCAGAGTTTATATGAACGTCGACCGGTATCAGGCGACATACAATTTTTCGACGTATATTTACAGGATCGCCCACAACCTGGCGCTCAGCGAGTTAAGGCAGCGAAAAGAAGACGATTGATTCCGTTGCCGACGTTCTTTTCAGACAAGGATAGCGAAAGAGGTCGAAGTCGATCTTCCGGATCACCGTCAGGTGGCTGCCGATGATGCGATGATCGGCGATGAGAGGCGACAGGCGGTATCAAAAGCGATCGCCAGCCTTCCGGACAAATACCGGGCGCCGCTGGTCCTCTGCGACATTGAAGAGAAGAGCTACGAAGAGATCTCTGAGGTATTGGGATTACCGGTCGGAACCGTCAAATCGCGCATCAACCGGGCCCGCAATCTGCTCAAGGAGAAGTTGCGGGATCTGATCTGAAGCAGATATTGTTTTTTGGACTTTTCAGATATTGGATTTTTTAGATATTGGATTTTAGATAACTGAGTGGAGATAAAAAGATGAAGTGTCAAGACATTCGAGCGGCAATCGATACGATGTCGAAGCGGGCGCCGATGAGCCACGAGGTGAAGTCGCACACAGGCACCTGCACGGATTGCAGCCGTTATGCTGATCAAACCACTGCCCTTCTTTCATTACTGAGCGCCCAGCCTCGGGTCGAGGCCCCGGCCGATTTCGATTTCAGGTTGCGGGCGAGGATCGCCAGAGCACAGGCAGAGCCGCGCGGAGTGATGGCGACGATCGAAGCATTCTGGTCGAAGTCCTTCTCGTGGGGGCAGGCTGCCTCGGCGGTGGCGACACTTGCCCTGGCCGTCACACTGACGACGCTTTATGTCGACCGGACTGAAGAGATCGTGGCGCCGGCTCAGGATGTGGCAACAATGAATGCAGCGCCGGAGAAGATCACGACCGTCATCGAGACAGCGATTCCCGAGACGAAATCAGAGACTATCATGGCTGGAACGCCGTCGGCAGTGACGCCGAGGTCCAGTGCTCGAAGTGCAGCGCGGGCTGTGCCCCCGGTCGAGGTTGAACGGGTTAAGGCAAGCCTGCCGGACGCTCTGGCCAACAACAGCGACACGCTGCGAGTCTATAACCGTGAGCGAGGTCAGATCATTGCGGCATCGACACGAACCACGTTGATCGGCGCCGAGGCTCCGGCCGCGAACCTGGCAAAGAACGCCTCTTTCGTTCCGTCGATCTGAATCGGCAGAAGCGGGAACATCTCAAGGCCGCAGGAAGTTTTTTGCCCTGCGGCCTTCATCCTTTGAATTACCGTCTTGATCCGGATGCACCTGCGATTCCAAACACCTGTCCTCTCAATTCCAGTCAGGTCGATTCCAATCAGGCTGATATCAATCTGGCTGATTTTGATATGGATATTCGCTCTTTTCTCGATTGCGCCAGCTCAAGCCAGACGGCGCAGCACGCAAACTCCCGTCAAAAAGGCACCTGCCATTCAAACCAGCGATGATCGTCCGACGATCACGCTCAGACAGTCGGAGCCGAAGGGCTGGGTCTGGGTGACCCAGACGATAGACCTGACACAACAGTTCGGCGGCGAAGAGAACATCATGACGCTGGACGGCGAGCCGCTTCCATCGATGCAGCGTAAGCGAATCACGCTGGGTCTGGTTCTGGACGATGAGGGGCATGTGGTAACTCGGTTGATCGACATCACGCCGAGCCGGCCGCCGATCGATGTGCTGGTCAGGGCGCTGGACACCCGTCCAACCTCCGCACGATTCATCGGCATGGACACGGTCACGGGTCTTTCGGTTCTCAAGGTCGACGGGGTCAGGCTGCAACCGGCTAAATTTTCAACGACCGCCAGAATGCCCGTCAGGCTGAATATCAAATTGTACGGCTTTCATCCGAACCAGGGACAAAGCATGCAGTCGAGCCTGATTCTGGGCAGCCCGCGGCGCAACTTTTATCAGGGCGAATCACCAAAGCGACTCGCGACTTCCGCTTCAACAGTGAAAATCATATCTACCACCTTTTGAATCCTCAATTGACCCCGGTCCAGGATTGCAGCCTGATTCTTGAAAGGGACAATTCGGTATTCGGCATCGCGATCTACGATACAGGCAGCAAAGGGCCTCACCTGGTCTACCCGATATCGCGCGTCCAGGCGATCGTTTCAGCAATTATCACGGCCAAACGAAGCATCGCTCACGGCTGGCTGGGAGCGACAGGAATAGATGCCGCGCCCGCACTGCCGACCGCAACCAGCAAGCCATCGACTGCCGATCTCGGAGTTCGCATCACAGCCGTCGCACCTGACAGCCCGGCGGACAAGGCAGGCATGAAGGCCAGGGATATTCTGCTCGGGATCAACGACAAGCGAGTCCAGACATACGCACAACTCGCGACGCTCATCCGTCAGATTCCGGCCGACAGCCAGATCACGCTCCAGGTCAAGCGCGGAAATGAATACAAGGTGTTCAGGGCAACGCTCATCCCCGCTCCTGCAACCGAACCCGCACAGCAGCTGATCGCCTTCGCTCGACGTCTCGAAACAATGGAAGAAGAGCTGAAGACGATGCCGCAGGACGATCCGAATCGGCAGAATTTCGAATCGAGGGTCGGGATGATGAGGGTCTTCGTCGGGGCAGTGACCAGACCGGCCCCGCCTGAGATTCGCCTGCGCGTATTTTACGGGCTAGAGGTCCAGCCGCTGACCGGGCAATTGATGAACTATTTCGCAGTCACCAACGGCTTGCTGGTGACGCGCGTGATCGAGGCGGAAAGGCTTCAGCCACGGGCTTCCAGGCCGGTGACGTGATTACACGCATTGGTGAGTCAACGATCAACAACTTACAGGACCTGATGAACGCTCTCGATCGTACACCTGGAGACCAGCCGGGCGATCGAGAGGTCACCGTCAACCGGCGCCGCGAATCCGTCAAACTCCAGTATCGCCGCTGAATCAGGAAATAGTTTCCGTCGCTTCTCCACGGTTTGCTTTCCAGTAACTGTTTATACTGATATGCTTGCGGCTTGAGGGGCAGGACTTTTGTGGGTTGTATTACTTTGTCATTATTTTTCCGATGTCAGCCAAAATTACCGTTATCGTTTATATCCTCATCTGTTTCGAGGTTGGTATCTTATTAATGGTACTGCCCTGGACGCAGTATTGGGATGACAATTTTTTTCTTTATTTCATCACAGGAAAACTTAACTCGCCGTGGTTTCCCACCTTCATGACCAGCGGCTACGTGCGCGGAGCCGTAACCGGGCTCGGAGCGCTCAACATACTCGCCGGCCTGCGCGATATCTTCAAATTCCGTGAGAGCGTTCAGGCTTTGGTCGCGATCGGCGAACCGCAGAAGAAGGCGCCCCGGGAGTCAGCATCCCTTGAAACCGGAGAAAAATCCCAAATTCATATATCTGATCAGTAACCGGCAGGCGTTCCGGCAAAGCGCCGAGGCGTCTGAAAGCGTGACTGTCAGGCGACAGATTGAAGCCATCGGACTGGCAGCCAGTGCAGGTTGCGACCTGATACAGATCCGGGAGAAGGATCTCCCGGCACGTGAGATGCTGGCCCTGACGCGCATGGCGATCGAAGTCGCCCGCCCGCACCGGAGCCCGTGTGCTGGTCAATGACAGGCTTGATGTTGCGCTGGCGGCCGGCGCCGACGGGGTCCATCTTACGGCCGAATCGCTCAGCGCCGCTGAGGCTCGGGCAATCACCGATCGTGTGGGACGGCCGGAATTCAAGATCGGAGTCTCGACTCATTCCCTGGAGGAGGCCGAAGCGGCCCAGTCGCTGGGTGCTGATTTCATTGTCAGCGGGCCGGTATTCGACACATTATCGAAAAGGGACTTCGGCGAGCCAATGGGGATCGCTCGATTCTCCGAGATCTGTTCGCGAATCAGGATACCGGTACTGGCTTTGGGAGGGATCACGCCTCTCAATTTCCGCCAGCCGCTTGAAGCAGGCGCGGCAGGAATCGCAGGGATCGGACTGTTCACGGATCCCGCAACGATCGTGCGAAATATCCGAACACTTCAAACAGATATTGCAGTGCAACTGCTGAATCAAGTATCCTTGCCGGGCCGGAAGATTGACTGAAATCCCATCCGTGAAATATCAGCTCCGGCAAAGCGCATCATCATGAGTTCCACTATGCTGCCCGGAAACGTAACCAAGGAGTACGATTATGAATGCTGCTGACGAGGGTAACATCGTTCAAACGTCGGCCGACAACCCGCAGGAGCAGGCTTCGACATTCTCACCGACCGGCGCTGAGATGACCACGCCGGGCAATCTCGAAAAGGTGCGTGACATCCTCTTCGGCGCTCAGATGCGCGACTATGACAAACGCTTCAACCGCCTGGAAGAGCGTCTGATCAAAGAGGCGAACGATGTGCGCGAAGAGACGCGGCGCCGTTTCGAAACGCTTGAGACATATATCAAACAGGAGATCAACGCGCTGAGCGACCGGCTCAAGGCCGAAAACCAGCAGCGGAATGAATCCGGCGAAGAGACGACTCGAGAGATGCGCGATACCGCCAAATCTATCGGTCAGAGGATCAGCCAGTTGGACGAGCAGACGTCCCAGGCTCATCGCGATCTGCGCGAGCACATCCTGTCTCAGTCGCGCGAACTGGCCGACGAGATCCGGCGCAAGCACGATGAGATCACCGCCGCCCTGACGCGTGAATCTCGCGATCTGCGCTCCGACAAGGCCGACCGATCTGCCCTCGCCAACCTCTTTACCGAGCTGGCGATGCGACTGAACAACGATTTCAAACTGCCCGGCGATGAATAATCCGCTCGCAGACGATCGGATGGTTCAGAAGGCATCCGGGCTTTTTCGAAGACAGGGCAACCGGCATGAGCGATTCTCCGCTACGCATCGTCCCCAAACAACCCATCGACCCCGAGGCGCCCGGCGATCAGACCGAGGTCTCGACACCTGATGCTGATACGCCGGATCCGAAGGCCGAGCTGGCCGAATTGCGCCGCCTGCTGATCGAACCCGAACAGACAAAGATCGATAACATCCTCGAGCGCCTCAATAACCCGCGTGTTCGCGCTCGCGAGATAAGCCGCACACTGCCCGGAAGCGATTCGCATCCGCGCGGGACAGGACGATGCGATCACTGATACGCTTGGACCAACCATTGTCAGCGCATTTCACAACTCGATCAAAAAGGACCCACGCCCGGTCGCTGAGGCGATTTCTCCGCTCATGGGGCCGGCCATCAGGCGCGCGATATCAAGCGCGCTCAACGGCCTGATCCAGTCATTCGATCAGACGATCAAATACAGCTTTTCGTGGAAGGGGCTGCAATGGCGCATCAAGCGCTCCGTTCAGGCCAGTCGTTCGCTCAGGTGGTGCTTTATCACACGATGCTCTATCGCGTCGAGCAGGTCTTTCTGATTCACAAGCACAGCGGACTGCTCTTGCAGCATGTCGCATCGACTTCGGTCGAGACGCGTGACGCCGATATCGTTTCGGGAATGCTGACCGCCATTCAGGACGCCATCAAGAGCTTCGCCAGCGATTCTTTCGGGACCGTCGGCAACGAAACGGTCGAAAAACTGGATCTCGGCGATCGCGAAGTCTGGATCGAACCGGGCCCGCAAGCAGTGCTCGCAATAGTCCTCAGCGGACACGCGTCTGAAAGCCTTCGCGAAGAATATTTCGCGCCCGCCATCGAATCGATCCACGCCGAAATGGGCGAGACGCTGCAAAGGTTCGATGGCAACACAGAACCATTCGAAATCGTTCGACATCACCTTGAAAGTTGCCTGCAGACCCGTTACCGCGTCGAGACCGATCCGGCCAAATATCGAATTCCCGTTTATATCTGGCTGCTCTGCGGATTGATCATCGCAGCGCTCGCGACCTGGGCTTTTTTCACCTGGCGCGCCGGTTCGCGATGGCAGGGTTATCTTGATCGGCTGAAATCAGAGCCCGGCATCGTCATCACCGATACCGGGAGATCCGCCGGCAAGAGGTATGTCGCCGGCCTGCGCGACCCACTGGCGGCCGATCCCGATGCGATCCTCAAGTCTGAAACGCAGATCGATCCGAAAACTGTTGCCGGTCGCTGGGTTCCCTATCAGGCATTGGATTCTAAATTCATTCTCGAACGGGCCCGGCGGGCACTCGATCCTCCGGAGGGAGTCACCCTGACGCTCGAAAACGGCAGGCTCAAGGCTTCCGGATACGCTCCGCCACAATGGATCGAAGACGCATCGAAATTCGCCCGCGCCCTGCCCGGAATCGACGCATTTGACAGCCGCGAACTGATGGATCTGGAGGCCGACACCTTGCGCAAACAGATCGAAGCGCGCGTCTTCCGATTCATCGCAGGCAAAGCCGATCTCATTCCCGGTCAGAACCAGCTGCTACGCGACACCATCACTGACTTGCAGCGCCTCTTCGACAAGGAACCGGCGATGAAAAGATCCGTCCGGATCACAATCACCGGACACACCGATTCCGAGGGCGACGACACCCTCAACCTTCAGTTGAGCAGGCAGAGGGCCGAACGCATGAGCGCGATCCTTGCTGCCAGGAGCTTCGATAAACAACGCTTCGAAATGAGAGGCGTCGGCACTCAGGAACCAGTCCGCCCAGAAACGACTCCCGAAGACAGGCAGTACAACCGCAGCGTATCGTTCAAGGTCACGATCGAGGAACGGCAATGATTCAGAAAAAGATCTGCCTCCTCGGCGCCTTCGCTGTCGGTAAAACCAGCCTCGTCGCGCGCTACGTCAAAAGCATATATTCCGACCAGTACCTGACTACCGTCGGCGTCAAGGTCGACAAAAAATCAATCACTCTCAATGACCAGGAGATAACTCTGATCGTCTGGGACCTGGCAGGTGAAGACGAGTTTCAGAAAGTACAGATGGCTTATCTGCGCGGCACCTCCGGGTACCTGCTCGTCGCCGACGGCACTCGCGGAAACACCCTCGAAACCGCCCGTATGCTCTCTCAGCGAACATCCGAGACCGTCGGACAGATCCCGTTCATTCTGTTGCTCAACAAGGTCGATCTGATCGATGAATGGGAGATCGACCAGCGCGCCATCGAAGAGTGTGAAGCTCAGGGCTGGACCGTCATCAAAACCAGCGCCATGACCGGCGAAGGCGTCGAAGAATCATTCACCCGTCTTGCCGAAATGATTGTCAGCATGCAGTAGGTAGTGGGCATTAGGCAGTGGGCAGTTGGCAGTGGGCAGTTGGCAGTAAAAAGTTGAAAGTTGAAAGTTGAAAGTTGAAAGTACGAAGACGTAGCCATTTCATACTTTTTACTTTCAACTTTCAACTTTCAACTTTTTACTGCCCGCTGCCTACTGCCTACTCTACCTTAACAACGGAGAAAAAAAATGGCCGAACTGCCATCCGACATCGTTTCCTATCTTCATCACCTGGCCTCGACGCAGCGAAAACCAGCCTGGATGAGATCGACAGGGAGGGAGCAGGCTGCTCAGTGCCGGAGGCCACCTGACAGCCTATGGCCTGATGGACCTGATCGTGGGAAACAAGTCGGAGATCAGGTCTACTTCCTTGAAGGGCTCTTCCCGCTTGAATCCGAACGTCTCATCCTGCCGGCCATCCAGACAGATTCAGGACTGCCGGCTGATCTGCACATCTTCATACTTCGGATGGCGATTACGTGCTCTTTCTTGATGCTACCGAACAGATCCTGCAACAGGGATTGATGCAGCAGAAGGCAACGAACTGAGCCTCAACTACCAGCGACTGGTCAAGGAGATTCAAAAGAAGGAGATCCTGCTCCACTGCATCGTCCACGATCTGGCAGGCCCCTTGATGGGCATCAAGGGGGGCTTCGAGCTGCTCAGCTCAGAGCCGATCTCGGACAAAGGTCGTAAATTCCTCGAAATCGGACTGCGGCAGGCCAACCGCCAGGAGTCGCTCATACGCGAGATACTGCAGGCATTCTCAGCCGAACTCGAATCGTTCAAGTCATTCCACCTCGATCCCGAAAAATCTCCCGATGCGCTTCAGGCTGCCAAGGAGGTACTCGAGGCTCTGCTCCCGGCCTTCGATATCAATCAGGTCAAACTTCGCATCGATGGAGCCGTCAATCAGTCGAGATCCTGGAAGGTAGTCGGAGAAAAATCCCGTCTCGAACGAGTCATCTCGAATCTGGCCGAAAATGCGCTCCGTCACAGTTCCGCCAACTCGACCGTCACCATTCGACTGATCGACGAAAGCGACAGGATCCTGGTCGCGATCGATGATGAAGGGCCCGGCATCGCCCCTGAGCTGGCCGGCGCCCTCTTCCAGAAGTTCGCGCAAGGCAAAAAAGGCCGAGGCAAGATCGGCCTCGGCCTCTATTTCTGTCGTATCACTGTCGAACACTGGGGCGGCGAGATCGGCCATCACCCCCGAGAAGAGGGCGGCACACGCTTCTGGTTCCGCCTGCCCAAACCTCAGGGGAATTGATCACGATCGTTAATCGACGACTCTCTGAATTATCTTCCATCCCTGAGGTGTCTTCTTCCAGGTATCCTGGTATTTCTTAGTCGTTTTGGCCCGTTTAGACTCCTTTTTTTTCCCATCGACAACTGCCGTGATTATGTCGGCGTCTGTAGACGAACTGACGGTCACCTGAGCTGTATCGTTATCCAGCTTAATGGTCTCGACCTGAGACTTGATGTAATAGATAGTCATCGCCCGGAAGGAAAATTCGATCGCATTCATAAATTTGGGCAGGGTCATTTTCCTGCCTTCATCGTTCTGTTTGAAAACGCATTCCGAGGCAAAAATGTCCTCTACATTTTGCGGTCACGCGCCTTGTACGCGACATCAAACTGATCGTAACGAGACTGGATGATCTGTTTAATCTCAGCTTCGTTGTCACCACACGCTGTCATCGGGCAAAGCAGGAAAAGTGCCAGAAATAACGGCATCATTCGTTTGAACATACTGTCTCCTCTCTTGTCGGTATTGAATCAGGCCCGGCAAATGTCAGACGTCAACCTGCGTCGGATCAGCGAGATTGAGACGTAAAGCGGCCGTGAACTCACGTCGCAGCCGCTTTACGAACAGGATTTAAGGCAGGTAGAATCGGGAGTCTGCCAGAGATATGCCCCTGTCGCAGCATCCAGTCCGGCCCAGAGACCGGCATTTTTTGTCACACCATTGAGTCAGAGTCTGGTAGGCTGCCAACGGCATTTTTTGATACTGCGATTAAGGCTTGCCATCATGATTGGACACGGCGTATATCCGCGTCCCGTCAGTTGCCGATCCCCACTGAATCCCGCCAGCGAGTCCTCCCGGCCCGACCTGAGTCGACCAGACAACCGCCCCGGTATCTGGATTCAATGCCCAGTATTTTCCGCTCTTCTGCCCGGCGCCTACCAGATCAACGGTTTTACCATTGATTTTCGTCTTGAAAAGGTTCGGCCCTGAACCGAAATCGTAATCAGGTCCCTGCCCCGGATCAAATTGATCAGGAGTGAAGTCCCTGACCACATTCCACGTATCGGCTCCCTGAAGACGATGCCCCCATTTAATGGCGCCGGTATTCAAGTTGATCGATAAAACCGCATCGATATAATTATCGGCAGCCAGATAGCTCTCGCCATTTGCCGGGTCCGCAGCGATCTGCGCTTCCACAGACGGCGGCACGCTGTAGTTGTTGCCGGTCGCGACATAGACTGAATTGCGAATGGTGTCGATGGCGGGAGTATTGCCCCAGACAGCTCCCCCGGTATATCCGTCCGGGACCATATACGTCTCCCAGATCAGCCTACCGGTCGCCGGATTCAAGGCCACAACTTTTCCGCGAAATGAATATACCCAACCGTCTATGAATCCGGCTCCCTCCTCGAGCGAACAGACTCCGACAATCAACTTTCCTCCCGAAACGACCGGGGATGAAGTGATCGCTGAAAATAGGTGAGAGTCAACGACAGACCTCCAGACAACTGCGCCGGTATTCTTGTTCAGAGCAATGACACTCGCCGTCTTGAAGTTGAACGAGGGAAAAGAAATGGCTGGATCGAGATCGCCCTGATCACCAATAATCACCAGATTATTGAAGATTACCGGACTGGTGCGTGAAATTGAGGGGTCACTTCCGGTAATGGTCGATAATTTAACAGACCATTTAGCCGCTCCCGTGTCGGTATCCACCGCATGGATCCATCCGCCCCAGTCGACCACATAGGCCGTTTTGCCTTCCACGGTCGGTGTTGCGCTGACATCTCCCTGAGTGATATATGTCCATTTCAATACCAGACCTCCGACATTGCCGGCATTGATAGTTTTTCACTCTTCGCGTATCGGTCGTTAGTGATGCTGCCACCCCCGACAGTCCAATTCTGCGCATTGACGTTGACCAGCCCGCCGATCAGCAAGCAGACTGGCGGTCAGCAAATCCCAATTTTTTTGAGAGTCATATCGATATTCAACCTCCGGTTGAGTTGTGAATTGAGGCAATGTTCAATTGTCCATGGTCTTGATACAACCACTCGAATTGAACCAGTCCTTTGTTTATTGAGTCAGGAAGTAAATCGTGAATTGCGATAAATTATCTGATCACTTTTTTCCGGATGAAGAGACAGCAATCAGTTCTTTCCAACGAGTTTGCATAGAGAATATCGAAAAAGGCAGGCAATATCCCTCACAAGTAAAAAATTAAAATAGCATGTCCATGAGTAAATAGATATGAAATATATATTAATATCCTAAATACTCTGTAACCTAAATTTTCGGGCATTTAAATTCGGAAGAAATAAATCGCAAAGACCGCAAAGGGGCAAAGACTTTTTGGTGATATGAATATCCGGATTATTGCCCACCGGATATAATTCGAACACTGATCTTCCCTGTATATCTTTGCCCCTTTGCAGCCTTTGCGATTAAATTCTTTGCGCTTCTTCGCGGCCTCTGCGATTAACTTTTTTCCGGTCTTGAATACAAGAAACTTAAGTTACAGACTACTTAATAGGACAAACGCAGAATCCCGGGAGCGCCGGATTCTGCGTTTGTCCAGCTTAAGCAACTAAATTGAGGGTCAATAAAATCTGTGATGAGTCGCCGAGCTGGCGGGTCAGGTCCCTTGCCCGGGTGTAATGCGCCGCGAACTCGGATGAAGTGAGACCTTCCGTGGCGGCGAGCGGCTCCAGCAGTGCGACAATCAAAGCCAGTTCATGCCTCATGCGATCGTTGGTGTCCGGCAACATTCCAACCATCTTCAGCCCTTGACGCGCAAGCAGAATGGCTTCCTGATTGGCATGCACCCTGACGGCAGCCTGGGCAGCCAGGCGATAAAATTCTGCAGCCCGGGCATAGTCACGTCCCTCTTCAAACAAGGTTGCCAGTTCATTCGCCATGCCCTCCGAACGCTCGCCGTACAAATCCACAATCGTCTGCGCCACGGCTCGATTCAGGGCGGCTCTTCGCGATGCCTTCAGCGATTTCAACATTGCATTTTGATACAACATATGAACAAAACGATATCGCTGCGTCAGAGTGCCATCGGCAAGCTCGTATTCATCTGTCAATTTGACAAGCGAGTGATCTCTTTCGAGTCTTAACAGCCGCTCTTCAACTTTGTCAATTTCAATGTTAAGCACTTTTGCGACGACTGCCGAATCGAAAGCACAATCCTGAACGCTTGCAGCAACAAGCAGTTTGCGGTCCATCGTCATCAAGCTGTCTGATCTTGCATTTGATCATCCCGCACACCGATTTCGGCAACATACCCTCGATGTCCGACAATGTCTTCGACAGAACCCAACTTGATCCGGCGTCCTGCAAACCTTTTTCCTCTGCAATTATGTGCCGATCCCGCAAGTAAGTTACCAGATCCGCCATAAACAGCGGATGACCTTCCGTCTTCTCGTAAATCATTTCCGAAAAACCAGCGGGAAAATGATGACCATGGAATTCCGATTCCAGATAAACTGCAATCTCATCCCGGTTCAGGAAATCCAGCTTCAATTCGCGACACAGGCCCCGGGCCTTAAGATCCGATCTGATCTGCAATAAAGGATCCTTGCACCGCTGCATATTCGATGGCATATCAGTCGCAATAATCAATATATTCAGCCCGTCAAACCTGCCCGATAGAAAACTGAGCACATCGATCGTCGAGACATCCGTCCAATGCATATCGTCGAAGAAGAGCACCAGCGGGCGCAGCCGCGCTACTTCCTGCAGGAAGTGAAGAAGCTCCCACTTCATCCGTTCCTGGGTGGCGGTTTTGACATTGGCCAGCAACTTCGCCGACTCTTCATCCTTGCCTGAGAGGGGCACAACCTGAGCATACCAGGTTGGGGCAACCTGCTTCAGTACACGTGAGGCTGCCGGATTACTGCTGTCCCGCAGCAGATTTCCAAGCGCTTTAAGCAACGGCCGGTAGGCTTCCACACCAGCCAGACGTCTCGAGCAGCAACCACGGGCAATCGTGCATTGCCCTTCGGCTGCCAGCTCCGCGAGAAAATCCTCGACCAGCGCCGTCTTTCCGATGCCCGGTTCCCCGGTCAGGCAGAGCATCGACCCGCGTCCGATCTTCGCCAGGTTATAAGCGCTGCGCAACTCTATCCGCTCCTTCTCCCTGCCGATGAGCTGTCGTTTAACGACCTGATTGGAGTGCGTCCCGCCGCTGAGTCGCCCGGCAAGTCCCTCCATTACCTGAACTACTTCATCGGCTGTGGGCCGTAAATGCGCTTCCTTTTCGAGCATCCGCAGAATCAATGATTCGAACCTGAGGGGTATTTCCGGCATCAGCCTTGAGGGAGGCTTCGGCGCCTGTGATGCGATTGCATGCAGCAGATCGACCATTGAGCAGGCTTTGAACGGATGCTCCCCGGTCGCCAGTTCATAGAGAATAATGCCCAGCGCAAAAATATCACCTGCCCTGCCGGTCGTTTCGCCGCGAGCCTGCTCCGGCGACATGTAAGCGAGAGTACCCAGCAGCGAGCCTGGAGCCGTCTGTTGAACCATCGTTTTTGCTTCGGTATCTGTCGTAGCTGACGGCATCAATCGCGCCAGCCCGAAATCGAGGATCTTCACATAGCCGTCTTTCCGGACCATGATGTTGTCCGGCTTGATGTCGCGATGCGTGATGCCTGCAGCGTGAGTCGCGCTCAATGCTCTGGCGATCTGACTTCCAAGCGAGACGAGCATTTCCATTGCACAGGGTTTATCGAGGCTGCTCAGCGTCCGCCCTTCGACCAGCTCCATGACGATAAACCGCCCGGCTTCCGATTCTCCGACATCGTAAATCGTGATGATGTTCGGATGATTGAGGGCCGATGCAGCCTGTGCTTCTCTTTCAAAACGCTGCATCCGATTAGGATCGATAGTCAGATACGAAGGCAACAGCTTGAGCGCCACACGACGATTGAGGTTAATATCCTGTGCCTGGTATACGCTGCCCATCCCCCCCGAACCCAGCAGGATGTCAACCCGATAGTGACCGAGGGTCTGTCCAATGATCGAACCATCTAATTGATCTGTGATTTCAGCTGCCATAAGCCTGTGAAAACGGGTTACCCCCCAGGCGCCACTGGCGTCGTTCGCCTTGACCAGCAACTCGATCTCGCGGCGCAGATCCTCGTCCTCCTCGCAAGCCTGATCCAGGAACGAAGATCTCTTCTCCGGCTCGCAATCAAGGGCGCCATTGAAGATCCTCTCAATCTGTTGCCATCGATCAGGTGTCACCCTCTGCCTCCAATCTTCAATTGATTATTGAAGATGTGTACCCGTAGCCCAAAAAAGAACGCACCGCAATTACACCCTCAACTCTCACAATCTGATCGGGTGGTCATGCGCTCTGGTGGATGAACCGTTGAATATCTGCCCCGGAGAGAATATAGCGCACATACACAATACCCTTTGAGTATGCCGCTTCAGAATAATCTCCCCTTCTCTGTCACACATTTGCCACAGAGAAGGGGGCTGGCTGAAGACGCTTACGTCCTGACTTTGATAAGTCGGGACTTCTTTTCGAGGATAATTATATATGCATATGTTGGATTGTTTCGTGAGACTTTTGGAATCAGATTCAATCACGGTGCGGTACCGCAACCGCAAGTGAGCGGCCCTCATGTCCTGTTTTTTATCCTGCTTTTTTCAATGCATTCCCGGCATTCAGGCAGACAATTTTGTGTTTACCGTCACCAATCGGTATTGGTGTATCTGCCTCTCTTTTCAGTATGTCTTTAATCTCGGAATACTTTAACTTCGGGTTTATGGCAAACATTCTGGCAATAACTCCGGTTACGACAGCAGCCGATAAACTGGTGCCGGATTGCCTGTATCTGAGGAACGAGGTCCTCGATCGAGCCGCAAGGATACTTTTCCCCGGCGCCAGAATGTGCGGTCTGAGCCCGTCGTGGTGTTTCAGATTATAGCTCGAGAAAGTTGATAGTTTGTGTGGTTTTGAATTTTTATCTACTTCATATGAACCCACTACTATTGTGTTTTTACCATTAGCGATCGAGTTCAAAGTCTTGTCCTCTAAGATCTCGTATGAGTTATCATTCGGCTTGACGAACATAGATTGGCCCCGCTCATCCCGCTCGATCCAGGCGTCGAAAATCCCGTCCTTGCCGATACTTCTGGCAAAAAGCCTGAGTTTCCATCGCCCTTTTTTCAGATAACCATCAGATCTTTCATAACACACGTAAATAGCAGCTTTTTGTTCGTCGTCCTGGCGCAAGTCGTTGTAAGGATCCGTTTCCCTGTTGAAGACCATTATGCGGCCTTCAGATCCCATCGAGATTTCGGTACATTTCCCGCACTCGACAGGTTTACAGATTGGAGCATTATCAGGATCGAGAATCTGTACTGCAAATTTATCTTTCAAGGAATGCCAGAGTTCAATTTCATTGCTGGTCGTATCATATGGCGGGATATACCAAAGCAAGTCAAGAAATGAATCTTGGTTCACGGTTCCTTTGGCGTAGAGATTCCGATCTGCAGAATTTCCAGCAGCAACAACGACGGCGCAGCTGTCTCTCGATTCGATAAGCCAGTCGATTCCGATTTCAACGGAAGTAAATCCGTCGTGCGGTCCGTCATTCGAACCGACGCTCAGATTTATGACAAGGGGAATTTTCCTATTTCCCTCCCGTTCTGCAATTCTATGAACCTCTTCAAAGATGAAGTTCACTGCTTCAAGCAGGTGGGCCGAGTCTCCATACCTGCTGCCGACCACGTTATGAGCTGAGGACCTTGCTATATCAACGAAAATGATATCCGCTTCGGGAGCGATACCGATACCACCGTTATTATATCCATTGCCGGCAGCTACATCAGCGACATATGTCCCATGCGCTCCGGCATCGTACAGGCTGTCAACAGACGGCTCATAACCCAGGGCTTGATAAGGTTGATCACTCAGAAGTGCCTCGTTGATCTCTTCTTCTCTATAAAGTGTGCCATATTTGACATCCCGGCTGTTCCGGTTTATCGACGTGCCGGACTGATCCCAAAGCGCTATTATTCGCGTCTTGTTATTTTTAAGAAAATGCTCGTGGGAGAAATCAAGACCGAAATCAACAATGCCGATAATCGGTTTGCTTCGATACTCGACGCTTTCCATCTGCAGTGATCTGCTTGCACCGAGCTGCTCATCATCATCATGCTTTCCGTCATCCGAGTTAATTGCGACATGCACTGTTTCCAGGCAGGGCCTTATGCTTGAGGGATACTTGATAATAAAATTCTGATCGAGCTCGCTGATCCTGCGTAATGGAACTCTCACAGTAACCAGGTCAAATTGCTCAGGATAACTGTCAGGAGACTGCAATCTGAGGATCTCTCTGCAATATTTCGGCAGAATCTCACCTTTCCCAACTCTCAATATAGCCGGAATTTCTCCTTCCTGCGTCGATCCGCTGGCCGGCCTGTATATTTCGTGACTGGCTCGAACTAATTGCCTCTCTACCAGGGGATCGAAATTACTGTTACACTCATGCCTGTAAGTTGTGCGCCAGAGATCGGGGTTTGGCGAATAATTTTCAGGGAGAGCACAGCTGCAACACTGACAATGTTCTCCGTATTTCGACACGTTATCGCAGTTAGGGCATTGTATGTTCTTCAACATATATCTCTCCTTTTCGAACTCGATCACCACTTGGACTATTCTCAGCCTGTAAAATGACCTGACTCTCCCATGTAACCGCCTATACAGATATCCGGATAACCGTCTTGCCCGGGATTATCCGGGATACCCGGATTTATACATCCCTGGAGGTCGTATCTCTTGTGATTGATTACTGGATCTCTTACTACATCGTAAAACAGGTCAAAGTCGCTTCTTCCCGCAGTCAACTCAGGATTTTCCGGTCTGGGTTTCAAACTGCACAAGTTGGTAATTTGAATCACATGCAGGAAGTCGGTACTATGATTCAAAAGCCGATTAAAACCACTATCGTTGCTGATGGTTAGTTCTTCACATCTGATGTCAATGCCGATTCTGTACGCCACTCTGCCGAACATCTCATGTCGGCTTTCTTCATCACGGCGCAGAAGCATCTCAGATGAAATCGCCTGAGTATAAACCGTTCCGGCATCAACGTAGATCATCGGTTTCAGCTCTTTTATGGCCGTCTGTTTTGCTTCAGGCAAAAGGTGCGTATGATCAGAGCCTTGACTCTGAAATAATTCTTTGAGGATATCCATAATCGAGGGTTTTCCGGGTTCAATAAATTCCAGCTTTCTATTGTGGAACTCTTCGCCTTCAAGATTGACGATCCAGCGAAAGTCATTGATGTTATCAGGCGCAGGCGAACGATCTTGTCTATCGAACGGTGTAGAGAAATCCTTATAGGAGAGGATGCCCTCCTCTTTCGAATTCTTCGCCGATATTTTTATATCGCAATCAAGTGAGATTTGACGGTCTATCCCGATTTTTTCCGCCCGCCTGGCAGCAGAGGATCTTGGCACTTTAAATATATCGAACGTTAAATCGTGATCATCGCAGCGCAGGACGGCTATTTGACAGCGTCTTTCCCGATCGAACCAGAAGAGCATGAGCCCCTGCAGAGATATCGTTGCAGTCGCATCGGGATATAACATATTGAGTGAGTCGCAGGGATTTATGAACATTGATTCTATCTCCTGGTTTCAAACAGGTTTTGGGGATATGCAGGATCCAGAGTCAGAAGCTGGCGTAGCCTCCGATCACCATGAAACCTGCCCAGTAACCGGGTCTCCCGTATTTCTCGTCACCGGTTTCGATCAGATCACGCTGAGCGCGTCTCAGCGCATCGACAGTTGCCATCTTTTGCTGCCCCTGCCTTCGATGTTTATGAAAATTGACCATCAGTGTCTCAGTGGCATGAGAATCGACCTTCCAGAGGCTGGCGACGACCAGCGGGATGTTTGAGGCGATAAATATTCTGGACATGCCGATCATGCCTTCTCCGCTAAAGTAGCGCTCTATGCCTGAATCGCACGCCGAAAGGACAGCCAATCGTGTTTTCGAGCCGCCTCTCTTGTATTCACTGTAGATTTCGTCCGCTTGCAGAGTGTCCGTCACGCTATTTGACGAGCCATGTTGACTGAATTCATGAGTCAGTAGTAATTGCGATTTCATCGGAGACATTTCATCGACCAGATAATGCGATGCGATATGGACGACATCAGATTTTCTTAGCTGAGAAAGGATGCGCTGCCTTGTGGCATCTCGATTCACCAGTTCGAGAGGATTAACATAGTATTTTGAGATCTTTCTGGCTTCTTCATCGGCATTCGGAAGCGGGAGAAGCTGTTTGTATTTTTGCGTATCGAGAGTGGAGACGCCAATGCTCATCAATCGCTCGTTGACGGATTGAGCCATCAACTCTGTCGCTCTGGAAGTGCAATGCAGATATACCGTCGAGCTGGGCATGAAAGTAATCGAGTGATCCTCTATCAGATACTTATCCTGCCCCGGTTTGACCAGTGTGCTGAAGGGCAGGTAGTTCAGAATCTTGTCGGGAACGATGCAGATCTGCATCTGCGGGTCGAGGTATTTTTCCACCGGGCTAATCAGGATTTTGTGGAGTGATTCAGCTTCGGATCGAACATGGCCGGGAGAGTAACTACTGTTCTTATAATCCGCGATATGCTTTTTATAGGCATTTACTTTCGCTGTAACCTCACTCTCAGGGATGTCAATGAAAAGTGCCATTGATGCCGTTTTTTGAAATCACCCATATTATGATCTTCTCTTTCAAAACAGCATACTGCAGGATCAATGCCTTTTCGGGCAGTTTTGCCTGAATATAGTCAATGCCCACTGGTTCAGTTACCGATTCGAGGATGAACTCCGGGCTATTGCCGGCAGACGTAATTCGAGCCTGAGACCTGATCAGATCGAGCAGGCTCCTTGCTCGTGTCGCCTCTGACAATTCGAATGCCTTCTCAACCTCTTTTCTGGAGTATAGAAAATCTATCGCCGCGTCGCTGAATTCCTGATCCATACTGAAAAATGTGTTCCTGTGACCTTCTTCGCGAATATATTTACGATAACTTTCGGATGATTTTCGTATTTCTTCCAGGTCCGCATGGGCTTGTGTGTCATTTCCTCCTGCGACATGAGCTAAAAATCTGCCTTTCAATGCGTCATAGCGATTGACAACGGAATCGAGTTCATCGTGAAGTTCAATTGATTCGGTATAATATTGAACCGATCGATCATAATTCTTCATATCGTAATATATATTACCGAGCATGGCGGCGGCTGAGGCTTCCCTGATCCTGAATACTTCGATGCGAGGTTCGGCTTGAGCGGTTTTGTAGCTTATCTCATACATTCTGGAGGCTTCATCATTCCGGCCCGATTTTCTGTAAGTATCACCCAGGTTAAGAGAGGTAGAGATGATGGAAGCGCGATCCTGCATCTCGTCTTTGGACAATCTGAAGGCTGCGCCACTGAACGCTTCGGCGGCATACCGGTTATTCATGCCAAGGAAGACCCTGCCGGCTGTGTTGTAATAGCGCAGCATTTGCCTGTACCCAGGCCAGTTCCGGTCAGCTGACTGCATGCATCTGCCGAGATGATTCAGGGAGGCGAAGGTGGCCCCGACGGTTAAATGCTGTCTGGCCAGTTCACACTCATTTCTCTGGACGCCCAGATGATCATTAATCTGTTCGGATATATCGAGTGAGAGGGTAGTATTTTTAATTCCTTCGGACGTCCGGGTGATATTGGTGTAGCAGGTGCCAAGGGCGTTATACACCTGGGCCTGAAACCAGAGATAACCGTTTGCCTTACTCTCCATTAAAAGTTGCTCTAAAGCAATTGGCACACTGTTATTGGCTTTAAGAATCTCGCAATAAGCCTGCAGATACCTGGAAATAAACGCTTCCCACTTATTTCCAAGGCTCTGAAATCCGCTGATCGCCGAGGTATATTTCGATGAAGCACTGACGAAATCAGTATTGATGAAATGCCTGTTCCCCTCGCTCAGCAGGTTATGCGCTTGAGCCAGTTTATTCCGCATGAGAGGTGGCAGGCCGCTGTAATAGATTGCCAGTTCTTTAACAAAACTGTCGCCGTCTTTTTCCTGCTCAACCACACCTGCATAAAACAATGCACGCAGGGTTTCGTCAGCACGGTCTGCCCTGTTGTTCGCCAGATTCTCGAAATATTCATTGAGAAGTTGTTGCCAGATGATAGATTCCGTTATCAGCTCCCTGTTTCTGCTGATCACTTCCCATACGGCCTCTTTATCGTCGGCATGATAGGCAAGATAAAAATTTTGAAGCTGTTGCTCTTTATTCTTCGAATGCTGTTTTTGAGACTGTCTGAGCGCATCTAGCCGCTGCCGCTTCATCGGCCCATTTAGAGTCAGGATCGACTTCGAGGTATTTTTGCCAGTCGTCGATCGCCTGAAGAGACATTTGCAGATATTCATGGCAGAGTGCGCGATTGAAGAGCGCTTCACGCAACTCCGGATCGGCCGTTAATGCAATACTGAGGTGTTTCAGACTATCGCCGAACTCAAGCGGACTCTTGTCTTCGCTGGAGCTGTCGCGCTTCTCCTTGCCCTTCTCCAGAAGAGCCGCTCCTAGATCGCTATGTGATTTTGTATCATTTGGATCTATCGACACCGCCTTCTTGAATTCAACTATCGCTTTATCCAGGTCTCTGTTCAAGAGATGGAAAATGCCCATTGCATGGCGTGACCTGGCATCATCCCTCTCATTAATAGCCTCAAGCAGTGCGAGCTCAACATGTCGTATTGCGGTTTCATTCAACCCCCTGTCTGTCGGACCACGCGTTACCGAAAAACGGGAATAATCGGAGATGGTAATTCGGGATTCATAAGGCCGATATCCTTTGTAAGCCTCCCGAAGTGCACTCATGCCTTCGTCGAGTTTGGACGAGCCAAAGAATGTCTCACCGTAGTTGGCTCCGAAAAAGATGAGCAGAGCCATCGAAGCTGCCGCCAATAAGGCGGTGACCGGCTTGCTGAATACTTTCGACAGCGATGTGAAAAATGGTCGTGCAGGTAATTGCACCAGTTGTTTTACCCACTGTACGAAACTCCTGATACCACTTGTGCCGACATATCTGATACTGATATTTGAAGGTGAATAACTGTCCGGTAAAGAGGTTTCCTGCGCAATATCAAAAGAAAGGGTGCAGTCATTCGGCAGAAGCAGGTTAAAACTCGCCTCGGCTATATTGTGATTAAAGTCATAGGAAAGCAGCTTGGTTGCCAGAAGGGTGTCTTTTCCCTGAAATGTACTGCGAATTTCAATTACTTCTTCTCCCCCTTTTAACCTGAGGTTTATCGATTCCGGCTTTTCCGGCAGCAGTCGGGCTCTCTCCTCGCCATCGACTATGATACGCAGGAGCCCTTTCCCCCATTGCTTGCGAATGGCAGCTTCATGTTCCAGCTCCTGGCGCATGACAATCAGCTCTTCATCGCTTAATTCAGACGACTGTGATTTATTGATTCTGCTTCCATTATCAGGCGGCTCGTCATTTGAGACATTGAATATGGGTATTTGTAGTGTACGGGCTGGATCGTTAAATTCCATGTTGTTCATATTATGTTCCCTTAATCCTTTAATAAGGAGGCTGAAGCATTCAGGGTCGAGGACAGCATGTATTCTGTTTAACTGAATACGTTGTGTCTCATCGTCATTCAGGTGGTTGGACGACAGGTCGTCCAGTACATGTTCGGTGGGATTGTAATCAGCAGGAATGTTTATACATTTTATAAACCAGGGGGAAAATTTATGCAGGCAGGAACGAGTCAGTTCGAGAAACAGATGAGGACTGTTGTGAGAATTGAACCTTATCTCCTGTCGTGGCCCCCTGCATTGACTGAGAAGATCCCCGAATCTGTTTTGCAGTTCAGAGATCAATACTTTCTTTCTGGCCCTGAAAAAACTGGGGTCCTTAACCCTGTCTGGGTCTTGCATGACAATACCGTCTATTTCCATCGCCTCGCTTGTGCTGTAGTTATGGAGAATACGGCAGACGCCCAGCGTCGAATAGAATGGGGTCAACTTGAAGGTTATCCTGACCAGATGCTTGATGAAGTGGACCAGAAGCGATTGGTGATCGATGATTTCGCGACCACTCTCCCGGGCCCTCTCATATGAATCAGAGGCTATCTCGCTGGGCGTTGCAGCATCTTGGTCATCTGATAAAGTAATAGTGTTTCTGTTCGTTGAATCGTATGTGAGTCGTTTGTCCTGGGCGGAAAGGGCTGTATCCAGCCAGGAGGCAGCATCCCTGGCAACCGAACGAGCAACGGTTCTATCCCGATGGATAAAATAGGCCAGCTGGAAAGCCTGATTGAGCTTTTGATCAATGGTTATGAGCTTTGCCATATTTACACCTTCTCAACAATCAGGGGTTGAGAAAGGCCCTGTTAAATCCGGAAATCGAAGGGGCATCATGATGCGCTCACCTTCAATGTGATCTGCTGCAGTTTGATAGTAACCGGACAATGATAAAATTAGCGTGAGACAATCCGATATCCAATTGCTTCACGGAAACGGCAAGCACTTGACAGCTGAGGATTAATTGCCTGGAAATACGAGGAGGTGCTGAAATGAAAAACCATAGCTTCGCCAATGAATCCGACGCCCCGCGGTCGAAGGAAAGAAGATCTCCCTCGATGAAAGCATCACCATACCCATATTAAGGGGCATGTGAGCGCGGGCTTTGATGCCGTGCGAGATGCGTTCGCAGAGAATTTCTCTCTGCGACACGAACTGGGCGGCGCCTGTTGCGTATACCATCGAGGTGAGAAAGTCGTTGACCTGTGGGGTGGTGTGCGGAACAAGACGACAGGTGAGCCCTGGGAAGAGGACACGATGGTCCTGGTCTACTCGGCAACCAAGGGCCTGGCGGCGATGACTCTGGCGGTCGCTCACTCCCGTGGCTGGCTCGATTACGAGGAGCGCGTCTGCAAGTACTGGCCGGAGTTTGCACAGCAGGGAAAAGAGACCATCACTGTTCGCCAGCTCCTGGCACACCAGGCGGCATTGTTTGCCTTCGATGAGCCGGTGGATCGGAGCCTGGTCGCCGACCTCGATCGTCTTGCTGTCGTCCTGGCTCGCCAGAAACCGGCCTGGGAGCCTGGCACACGGCAGGCATATCACGCGATCAGTCTCGGCTTCTACGAAAGCGAATTGCTGCGCCGGGTCGATCCGCAGCATCGCAGCCTGGGACAGTTCTTTCAGGATGAAATCGCATCGCCCCTGGGACTCGACTTTTACATCCGACTCCCCGATTCGATCTCTAACTCAAGGCTGGCGATGCTTGCGCAACCATCGATTGTCGCGAGGCTGTTTGGGCTGCCGATCCGATTCATGCTGGCCGTGTTGAATCGGAGCTCGAACATCAACCGGGCCCTCATCGGTTCAATGCTGCCTCACGACGAGCAGCGCATCTATGCCCGCAACCTCGAAGTGCCGTCCGGCGGTGGCGTCGGAACTGCGCGCGCAATCGCCCGCGCCTACAGCGTGTTTGCGACCGGGGGACGGGAGCTGCAACTGCGCCAGGAGACGCTGGATGCGTTGTCTGCGCCGGCGTCCCCTGCGACGCACGGCTTCTATGACAAGTGTATGATGGCCGATGGCGTAAAGTTTTCGCTGGGCTTCATGAGTCCAGCCCCACGTGGACTTGTTTGGAAATGAGGGCTCGTTCGGATCACCTGGAGTTGGCGGTTCTCTTGGCTTCGCCGATCCGAAGGCCGGCATCGGCTACGCGTACGTTACCTGCCAAATGGGGGACAACGCTCACAGGTGACCCGCGGGACCTCGCGCTAAGAAACGCTTTGTACTCAATCATTCAACCGGCGCCACAGGACGTGAGCTTCAGACAATGACACCTAACGATAATTTCAGCGGGCCGCCGCCTTTCGCATCCGCTTTATCAATTAGATGCGGTGGCTCCGCTGTAACGCGGGTCAGGCGTGCATTGTCGATCTATCTTTCTTGATCAACTGTAAGCATCTTCACATCCTCAAGATCTATTTGACGACCGGCTGAAAGTTTAGAGGCAATGAGGTCGCTTTTTGATACGACATAAAACTCCTGGCCTTGATAACTCATCCTTATCCTGTTATTCCATGCATCCTCAAACTGGAGCCCTGGTGTCGATGTTTGTACGTCAATCCTTACCCGATCTTTGAAGATTGTGATCTCGTTTGCCAGGAGTTCCTCTGTTGTAATTAAAGCGGCCGAACCGAGGGTTGCCTCTATCAGTGCTGCCAAAAGATTATTAACATTTTCTCGTGAGGCCTCAATTAAAATATCGAGATCAAATGTTGCGTGGTACACCATGTAAGACAGCAGCTATACCGCCGATCACGACATATTTAACTTTGTGTTTGTGAAACGACGCAAATACGTCGAGAAGCCGATTGATCATCTTTTGAGTCTGCGACTGCTGGATTATTCGCCAAAATCATATCAGTAAAGGAACAAAGCATCTCAATCCGTTCTAGAAAGAGTCAATGATTGAAACCATCGCGCCTTTGCTTCAGGTTCTTCTT
>JADJXM010000016.1 GCA_016715865.1 Acidobacteriota bacterium
AGGCTCGCACAGCCCTCGAAGGCTGCTCTTTCGGCTTCCCGGCTCCCAACCGCCAGAACTCTGGGCGCTACGGCAATCCACACACCACTCCCGCGCCGGCAACCGCGACAGTCTTTTCAGCCCATTTTTGTCGACTGGCGCTACACGGTCGGCAATCCATCGGCCCCTGCCGCTGGTCTTCAGGTGCGCATGGTCAGTCTATCAGGAGACGGACGGGCAATGCTCCGCGTCCAACTCAATGTACCTGTCCGAGATCAGGAAGCTCCGGAAGCTAGTTGCAATGCTCGTCTCCACGCCCGGACCCCTCGATGACCGGGACTCCGCAGTCCCAAACAGATGACCGCTCCCCGTTCAGGGATGTCCAGCGCTGTGACCGATAAGCCTGATCAGCGTCAGCCGATATGCCGGCCTTACGATATCTGGAAAGCTGCCAGCATCCCCGACCGGCCCCACGTCACAACCAAGGATTTCCACCGCTCCGCCAACGGAAGCTTCGAAAAGAATTTTTTTTTTTTTTAACATTCAATACTAAAAACACCGTTCTATTCACGGCGCATCTCGCCGGTGACTGGAGTACGCGTACTTTCGACCGCGATAAACCGCAAACCGGCAGGCAAACGCATGCGCGGGCGCTGCCGTCATTAGCGTTTCCCGGCGCTTTCACACTGGCCTCCCAGACGATTCCGGTAAGGTCCAGCCAGTCCTACTGCCTTGGGTTCTTCATCAAATCCGAGGAACTGAAAGCCCACCCAAACATGCCCTTCGTCGACCCCTACCACGCTGGCCGCGACGCTTTTAAGAGCACGCACGCGGCGACAGATCAATTCCCGATCGACCAGCCTCGCTGGAGACTCTTTTTCGAGCAACAGGCGACCAATCCTCGAGCAAAAAAAAAGGGCGTGCGAGACTATAAGTGGCGCCCGTATTCGCTCTCGATCACGCCTGCGTCCGAGAGACCAAAGAAGCGCTGACCGTTCGCATCCGGCGCCACCCAACCTGCGATAAATATTGCTCGCTCGAAGGCCGCCTCTGGTTGTACATAGATAATTTCAGATTGAATGAATGCCGGTGAGTAGAAAGTTGAAGTACTGATGCACTCTGAAACCCGGAAACTGAAAGCGAATTTGGAGTGCGGTGGCGCTGCACACAGTGTTCCATTTTACCAAGTATGCCGAAGATAATACCAAGCGGCGCGGAGCTGCCATGTTGCGCACTACTCACTTCGTTGCTCTTCTGCCACAGTTCAGGTAAATACAGGAGTTATTTGTGTCATGAAGAATGATACGGCAGCAACGAAGAGATATTACGGCCAGCAGGAGAAAGAACAACCACACCGGCCCCCCCATCTCCATTGGGCGCCTTCAACAGATTTGTACCTATTCCCAGATACGACCAGCTGGGCTTTACGTAGTTTCTGGATGGTGGCATTTTCTCAATGATTTGGGGTGCCTGCTTAGAAAGCGTTCGGCGTAAAGCTCGGACTCATCTTGATCTTCGGGCAGGAACCATGCCTCGGCGGCACGACATCATATCGAGAAGTCGGTCAGCACCCTGACGCTCGCATTCCAGTTACTCAGGCACCCCACAAGACTACCTAGAGCGAAAACGCATCGCCGAATTCGAGAAGCAATATCACGCGTACCACCATCAGAGATATCAGATCTCATAGAACCGCGAGCGCCTGATTCCGCTGATCGGTACCACAGGCATAAGGAGGAAGAAACTTATTCTGGAAACAGAGATTATTTACGTTGCCCTGCTGGTGCTGCTGGTCCGTGACCCCATTCGCGTAGATCCAGTCGAGACATAGTCGACCGCATTGTGGAAGATCCTTGTCTTCGGGATCATGCTGCTCTGAGGGTTGAAAGTGCTGATCGGCGGGCGGATGCAGGTCACGGCCCGGCAAAATCCTGATTCGCCCCTGATCAGCCTGCTCATGCGTCGCAACCATTCAGATTTAACTTCCGCCCGAATCAGGCGATCCCCGGGCAGGCCCTCCAGCTACGAAGCACCCACCACGCTTCACAACTCAAACCCGGCGTCGAGATCTTCTTTCGCCTCGATCTGTTCTTTCTGCTCTTCACCTCATTCGTCAATACAGACGCCGTAGAAACACCGCAATCCGCGTGATCATCGCGATGTACGTTTTTCCGGTGGCACTGGTCGGCATCAGGCAACAAACTACCATCCCACAGCGAGGCGTTATAGCGACGCGGCACGTTCGGCCTTCGTCAGTCACCGATCATTTCGCGGAGATTCCTCGAGATGGGGTCAGTGCCCGCCGGAGGACTGATCGTCACGGCCGGAGCGTGCGCAGGTTGTTGGCCGTCTATGCCCGGTGCGTGCTGGCGATGTGCGCGGGGATAAGGTATACTCGGCCTCGCGCGGAGGCATTCTGGCCCTTGCGGCGGGGGTCGTCTTTCTGGCCATCATCGCCATCCCGCTCTTCCTCTCGAAATCGCGATGGCAGCGAGCCCGCTTCGGCACCATTCTGGGAAGCGGTCGGCGCGCTTTGTATTAAAGACCATTACCGTAATCGGGTCAAATGCCCCACGGTCGAGGATCCCCGGAAGAGGGCTGGTCCAGAACATCTGCAGACATCAAGGTAGGCTCGAAGGCAGCACAACCAGCGAGCAGAACTGCTTCAACCAGACCAACATCTGGGCGCTACCCCGGACGAGATGAGTCAAGGATCACTTACAGCTTAGAGTCGGCCTCAGCTGGCACTTTACCACAGTATGCCTACCGCTTCCCCGGTGTTCCCAGTTCGGGTGCGCAGCGCGTCGCGCGGAAATACGCAGCGATTACCTGCAGATCGTCGCCGATGCCGGAATCATCCGAGGCGTCACGGCCTTTGATATTTCGCTTAATTTTATTGTTTGCAGCTTCTCCGGCGGCCCAGACGGTGGATCGACGTCGCCGCGCGATTATCCTCGGCGCTCTGGCCGGATGCTTCGCCATAGCCATCCACGGCTTTTGTCGAATTCAATCTGCAGGTGACCTCGAATTTGCCCAGCTCTTCTACCACGGCTCTGTGCGCACCTACAACGCTCTGAAAGATCCACGCGGATCGAATCATGCCTTTGAAGAAGAAGCTGACATAATGCTCAATGGACCGGGACGATGGATAAATTTCATATCGGAGGCGGCAAGCCGCTATCCGGGACGGTGACGATCAGCGGCGCAAGAACTCTGCCCTACCATGCGCGCCGCCTCGCTGCTGACTACGAAACCGTGAAAATGCACGCTCGCAATGTCTATGTCGGGACTGATCACACGATACCAACTGCTTGAAGATCTCAACACCGCACGGTGCTTGTCCCAACTGCTTGCCTCACCGTATCAGCGCTGCATCTGTCGAACAGTTCTGAACCTCACGAACTGCGTCAAGACCAGCTGCGCCTCGGTGCCCGGCGCTCCAGCCCTCTGGTCGCGCGGTTCGGCGAGGCACGCGTCAGCCTGCCCGGCGGATGCCATCGGACAGCGCCTGATCGACCTGCACCCCTCATGGCTTTGGAACGTGGGTGCACGGATCGAAACGCAGGCCGGCGTAGTCGTCGCCACGGCGCACGCCCCAAGGGCGCCAACATCACCTTCGAAACCGTCACCGTCACCGGAACCGAAAACGTTATGATGCGGGCGGCCCTGGCTGATGGATAACACATCTCTGCCAATTCCGCCTCGGAACCCCGAGGTCGTCGATCTGGCTGAACTGCTCATCCGGAATGGGCGCGGGATCGAAGGCGCGGGGACTCCGACGATCACTATCACAGGCGTCGAGGCTCTGGGCGGGGGCCGACCACACCACATCATCCCCGATCGCATCGAGACAGGGACCTTCATCGTCGCCGCAGCCATCACCGGCGGCGCACTGAAATCACCAATTGCAATCCCCGCCACCTGCTGGCCGTGATCGACAAGCTGCGCACTGTCGGAGTCACCATCGATCAGACCAATGCACGCTAAGCTCCGAGGTCGCGGTTCGGGCCGGCTCAAAGCGACAGACGTCACGACCGCCGTCTATCCAGGATTTCAACAAACCGACTGCAGGCGCAGTACGCAAGACTTCATGACTCAGGCCGAAGGCGATTCTGTTATTACGGAAACGATCTTCCGAAAACGGATTCCATACGCGAGCTGAGCTGCAACGACTGGGCGCTCGCATTCGAGTTCACGGGCACAGCGTATGTCCACGGGCCGACTCCGCTGACCGAGCGAAACTTCGATCGCATCGGATCTGGAGGGTCGGCCTCACTGGTGCTGGCCGGAATTGCCGCGAGCGGAGACCATGGATCGACCGCGTCTACCATCAACCGCGGTTACGAGAAGATCGAAGAGAAATTGTGAAGCGTCTGGGTTGAGATCAGAGAGTGAAGTAGCATCGAGGGCATAAGATGGAGCACCGCATTCACATGCGGGTTTTCATCGAATTGAATGCACAACCCGCATAGAACGCGGTACTCCGGCTTTGACGTGGCCTCATTTAGCGTATAAGGGTAGGGGCTATACATTCAACCGGGAGTATTGATATGATTACTACAAAAATCCAAAAATGGGGAAACAGTCAGGGGCTGAGGCTGGCGAAGCACGTTCTCGAAGAATCGGGAATGGTTGTCGGCGATGATGTCGATGTGATCGCGAGTGAAAATGAGATAGTCATCAGGAAAAAGGAGACAAAAACATTTTCTCTGGAAGAACTGGTCTCGAGAATGCCGAAGATTAAGGGATCAAAGAGGAGTCATTTGGCCCGCCGGTCGGCAGGGAGGAATGGTAATTGGCAAAATACATTCCTCAGCGTGGAGATTTATGAGCATCTCTTTCGACCCGCAATCCGGCCACGAACAAAGGGCATCGCCTGGCTTTAGTGCTCAGTCATTACCTTTTCAACAAACACACGAAACTCGCTATCGTCTGTCCTTTGACAAATACCGATCGAAAGATTCCGTTTCATCTACCTGTTCCCGAAGGAATGAAATTGAAAGGGTTTGTCATGGTCGAACAGATTAAATCGATCGATTATGGATCGAGGAAAGCGAGATTCATTCAAAAAGCGCCCGAAAATTTTATTGAAGATGTGATCGCATTGCTGGAAGCCTGTATTAATTAATCACCCTGGTAGTCGTTTTATTGATTTTTTCTCACCACGTCGGTATAAGTTAACCAGCCCCAACAATCCTTAACAATCACTGTTGCCTTAAAAATCCAAGGAGAGATTAATGAACGAACTGCAAGCAATTGCTTCACCTGCTCGTGTACTCAAGTCCCCCTCTTCACACTCCAGGAAGTACCGGATCTTCCATAGGTTATCACTACTGCTTATGGTGATGCTGACCGCAATCGCCACAAACAGCCTCAATGTTTCAAATGTTGGTGCACAGGCTCCAGGCCAGAGTAAAACACAGGTTATCGATTATGACTCATTCGAAAGCCGGGCGGGTACACGCTCAGCGATTACAACGCGAAGTGGTCAAATCCATATGGCCCCGGCGAGATGGGTGTCAATGATACGCGCACATTCACCGGAGGAAAATTCTTCATCGATGCCGCTCCGTTTGTGACAGGCATCGACTACAGCGTCTTCGACCACATCAAGTACATCGCCGTAAGCAACCAGACCTTCGCGGTGCCGCAGGTCGGTTCGATCACCTTCTCGGCCGAGATCAACGCGGAGACGCCGGGCACGACACCTGACCGGATCGTCGAAGGAACATACATAGCAAGCGGTGAGCCTTATGCGGCAAAAGTTCTTCAGGGACAGCAGGCCGGAGTGACGCTTCATATGATCGACTTCTATACTGGCCAGCTCTTCGACTGGTTCGTGTCAGGCAACACGGCCTTCACGTTGATCGAACGGCTGCCTTCATCAATCACGGGTTCGCCGCTCTATGCGGGCCGCGACAAAATGTACACGCAGATCATCGACGAAGTGCAAATCACCCCTGGAGCACACACGGTGGCGATCCAATACACGCGCCAGGGCAATAAATCTTTTGTTGAGTTCTTTCTCGATGGGAAAAGAATTTCGAAGGTCCAGAATGTAGGCGTTCCACTGGATGTACAAAAGGTCAAGTACACGGGGATCTACCCTTCGCTGGGGCCTGGAGAGATATTGAAGGACCAGGTCAATTACGTATCGATTGCGCATGGCCTGTTCAGCCTGATCGACGCTTTCCCCTTCCAGCACCCTGAAGCGCCCGAACTGAGCGTGTCGATTCCGCTTCAGAATCGCATCTTCGGCCAGGGAGCGCGAGGCGCCTTCGACAACTTTAAGGTCATCATCAGGGAGTAGTAATAATTACTCTGTAAACTAAATATTCTTGTATTCAAGTCTGGAAGAAAGTTAATCGCAGAGGCCGCAAAGAAGCGCAAAGAATTTAATCGCAAAGACCGCAAAGGGGCAAAGATATACAGGGAAGGTCAGTGTTCGAATTATATCCAGCGGGCAATAATCCGGATTTTCATATCCCCAAAAATCTTTGCCCCTTTGCGGCCTCTGCGATTAACTTTCTTCCAGACTTGAATACAAGAAAATTTGGTTTACAAAGTACTGAAAACGGTGCTCAATGCAAAATCTCAGGTTCGTATTTCAGTCCGATGCCGAAGACATCTTCCACCTTCTCGCGAATATCTTCAGCCAGAGCCAGGATCTCCGAGGCCGTAGATCCTCCCAGATTGACTATCGCGAGCGTATGTTTTGACGAGATTGCCGCGCGCCCCTTGCGATAGCCTTTCGCGAAACCAGCCTTCTCGATCAGCCACGCGGCAGGTACCTTGACCTGACCTTCCCCGGCGGAAAATTTCGGGATCGACTCAGATTCAGTAATCATGCCCTGATTTCTACAGTGCATTTCAAGTGATTCGAAAAATTCATCTTTTAAGATCGGATTTTTGAAGAACGAGCCGGCGCTGCGGCAGTCGGGATCTCCGGGAACGATGACCATCCCCTTGCCGGTACGTATTTCAAGGACTGCCTTGCGGATCTCGCTCAGAGCAGGCCGGGAATTACTGCCGGCGAAGTATCGTTGCAGGTCGGGGTAGCAAATGGGGGGGTTCCCAACGTGGCTCAGCGCGAATCTCACTCTCAGAACGATGTAGCGATCTCGTTCGGTCGTGTTGAAGATGCTCGTGCGATAGCGAAAACTGCACTCGGCATTGGACAATTGGACGATACGCTTTTGCTGGCGATCATAGGCGTGGACTGAGCGGATGGTCTCGCTGACCTCCTGGCCGTGGCTCCGGATGCGTTCCTGGACGGGCGTTCCTCCGACCAGGCCGGGGATGCCGCTCAGACATTCGATTCCCGAAAGCCCGCGCTCGACGCGGCTTCAACAAAGGCGTCCCATTCCTCGCCCGGAGCCGGCGATGGCTGTCACGCTATCGCCATCATCGGTCCAATCGATCCCGCGAATCGATATGCGAATGACGAGGCCGGGAAAACCTTCATCCGGGACGACCAGGTTGCTGCCTCCACCGAGGATGAAGATGTGAAGGATTGATCGGCGGCGAATCCGAGCGCCTCGGGCACTTCCGGCACCATGTGTGATCTCAGTGAAATAGCGCGCCGGTCCGCCAACCTGAAGCGTCGTGTATGGGGCAAGCGGGATGAACTGTTTAATATCCACTGAGAATTAAATCGCAAAGGGCGCAAGATTGGGTGGCGCAAAGGGCAAAGTTTAGGGAGACCGTTAATTATATTCAGTGAGCAATAATGGACATTCATACCAAAAATTCTTTGCCTTGGCCTCTGCGAAATTTTAAAATACTCAGTTTTCACAAAATTTTAACCAAAATTTTTCCGGGCTTTCCACGGGTTTCCCCCCTTTCGGGGGGTTCGGCCCGGGCAAACCAGGAAACCGGGGGGGATTTAAGATCCGGTTCACGTTTCTTATCGGGAGAGCGTAGCAGGTATGCCGGATGATATGTCGGCATGACTTTGATGCCGGGAATGCGCGGATAGTCGTGGAACTGGCCGCGCATCCTGGTGATTCCGATCGAGCTATTGAGCAATGATTGCTGGGCCGGGTTTCCCAGTGCGACGATGACTTTGGGCCTGATGACAGCGATCTGGCGGAATAGAAACGGGATGCAGGTTTCGAGTTCTTCCTTTTCGGGCGTACGGTTATCGGGCGGGCGCGATTTGACGGTATTTGCGATGTAAACTTCTTCGCGTTTGAAGCCCATGGCTTCGATCATTTTGGTCAGCAACTGGCCGGCACGCCCGACGAATGGCCGGCCTGACGCGTCCTCGTCTGCGCCAGGGCCTTCACCGACGAACATCAGCCCGGCCTTCGGATTGCCTTCTCCGAAAACTATATTCTTGCGCGTCGACCAGAGCTTGCACCTGCGACAGTCACCCAGATCGCGGCGGATGTCTTCGAGTGTTTCTCCGGCGTATTGCTGTTCGACAGGTATCGGTTCGGCGCCGCCGAACAGGCTGGTTAACTCGATTTTCTTTTTGGGCATTTCCGTTTGGGTTGCCTCGCCGATGTGGGTCACACCGAGATCGCGAAAGTAACGCAGATGTTCGGTCGTCTGGTCGATCAGTTCTTTCAGTTCGTCTTTTGGGTCCATTGCATTTGTCAGTCTCCACTGAAACTAGAGGTAATCATTACTGATCGGTGACCTGCGCGCTGACGCTTGCGGTTCTGCCCTGTTTTATTGTCCCGACTATTTCATCAAGCACTTTTTCGGCCAGATCGCGCTTGGATTGCAGCGGCAGTTCGATGCGCGAACCGTCGCGGCGCAGGATCGTTGCGACATTGTTGTCGACATCGAAACCGGCGCCTTCGCGGGTGATATCGTTGGCGACGATCAGATCGAGCGATTTTTCGCGGAGTTTGGTTTCGGCGTTGTCGAGCAGGGATTGCGATTCGGCGGCGAAACCGACGACGATGCGTGAGTTTCGCTGCGGGTCGCGGGCGACACTGCCGATGATGTCTTCGGTCGCTTCAAGTTCGATGGTGATCGACTGCCGTCCAAGCTTCTTGATCTTTTGAACGGCGGGGCTGGCGGGGCGAAAATCGGCCACTGCTGCGCAACCGATAAAGACAGATGAGTCGCCAACGCGGCTCATGACTGCATCGTACATCTGACGGGTCGAGCGGACGCTGACGGTTTCGACGCCGGCCGGCGGTGCGATGCGAACAGGGCCGGAGATAAGAGTGACGCGGGCTCCGCGATCGCGCGCGGCTTCTGCCAGAGCGTAGCCCATCTTGCCTGACGATCGATTGGTTATGAAGCGGACGGGATCGAGGTCTTCGACGGTCGGGCCGGCAGTGATCAGGATGTGTTCACCGGCCAGATCCGGACCAGTCTCAAGCTTGCGCTGGAGCAGATGCAATGCCTGATGAACTATATCTTCGGGCTCTGCGAGGCGGCCTTCACCGACTTCGCCGCAGGCCTGATAACCGACTCCGGGATTGACGAAATAATGGCCGCGCTCGCGCAGGATTTCCAGATTGGCACGGGTCGCGGGGTGATTCCACATTTCAACGTTCATAGCCGGCGCGATCAGGACGGGCCGGGTGTTTGAAAGGTAGAGGGTGGTCAGGAAATCATCGGCGATACCGTGCGCGAATTTCGCCAGAATATTGGCTGTCGCAGGCGCGACCAGCAGCAGATCGGCTTGACGGGCCAGTGAGATGTGTTCGATCTTTGAGTAATCGGGGCGATCGAACATCCCGACGACGACAGGATTGCCGGAAAGGGCCTCGAAAGTCAGCGGCTGAACGAATTCGGTCGCGTGGCGAGTCATGACAACGCGAACATCAACGCCGGCTTTTGGAGTCCGCGCAGCACTTCGGCGGATTTATATACGCCGATGCAGCCTGTGAGTCCCAGTAAAACTCGCATTTCAAGTCAATTTGCTGTCCTTTTGGAAGAATTGAATCGCAGAGGTCGCAAAGAAGCGCAAAGAATTGAATCGCAAAGGCCGCAAAGGGGCAAAGATTTTTTGGTGATATGAATATCCGGATTATTGCCCACTGGATATAATTCGAACACTGATCTTCCCTGTATATCTTTGCTCCCTTTGCGGCCTTTGCGATTCAATTCTTTGCGCTTCTTTGCGACCTCTACGATTCAATTTTCGACTTTCTCGGTCAGTTGGAAATCGATCAGGCTCCGGTCGACCTCCTCGATGGCGATCCGGGTCGACTTGGCGTTCGGCATATCGACTCGCGGACGAGCCCCTTTCTGAAGCTGCTTGCTTCGTTTGGCGGCAATCAGGATCTTTCTGTATTTGCTGTCAATCGGTCCGGCGTGCATAGGATTCTGCTCTTCGAATTCGCTCATTTTGATTTTACTCCTTGGTGCTTCACTGTTTTATTTCCGAAATGTGTTGATGATCTTTTCAGCCGCCCAGACGCGTTTCTTCCTGCGACAGCGCTCGGCAACGATGATCGACATCAGTTCGTCGGTTGCGCGAACAAGGTCTTCATTGACGACCAGATAATCGAATCTACTGTAATCCGACAATTCGTCCAGCGCATTGCGGAGGCGCAATTTCAGATCCTCGTCGTCATTATCTCCGCGACAGCCCAGCCGTTCGATCAGGGCTTCATAGGATGGGGGCAGGATGAAGACGCTGATCGAGTCGGGGAAAATCTTGCGGATCTGCTCAGCGCCCTGGACATCGATCGCGAGCAAGACATCATATCCGAATTTCAATGATTCTTCGACCTGACGGCGGGCGGTTCCGTATAGATTCGCGTGAACGTATGCCCATTCAATAAACTCGCCTCGTTCGACCATGGCCTCGAATTCATCGCGCGTGACGAAAAAATAGTCGATGCCGTTTCTTTCCTTATCACGCGGCGCACGCGAAGTGTAGGAGACAGAGGGGCGGACGCCCCGGTCGCGTTTGACCACTTCGCGGACCAGAGTCGTTTTGCCCGCGCCCGATGGGGCCGAAATGATGATCAGATTCCCTGCCATTTCGAATCATTCGACATTCTGCGCCTGTTCGCGCAGTTTCTCGACTTCGGTCTTGATCTCGATTGCAGCATCGCAGATCGAAAGCTCGGCGGATTTCGAAAGAATCGTATTCGCTTCGCGATTGGTCTCCTGGAGCAGAAAATCGAGCTTCTTGCCGATCTCTCCGTCACCGCCCAGCAGTTCGCTCAATTGGATGAGATGACTTTTCAATCGAGTGATCTCTTCGGTGATGTCGCTGCGTTCGGCCAGGTATGCGACCTCCTGGGCGAGTCGCGCTTCATCGACGTTATTCTTGTCGAGCAGCTCCGAGATCCTGGCTCTCAGCTTGTCGCGATAGGCGGCAACAATGCCGCCGGAGCCGGATTCGATGATTTCGACCTGTGACCTGATCCTTTCGACACGGGCGAGCATCTCTTTCTGAAGCTCGTGCCCCTCGACTGCGCGCATTGCAATGATAGCAGCCAGGGCATGCGTGAGCGCTGTTTCAACCCCTTGAATGGCGGCCTCACTCAGGTTGCCGCTGTTGGCCGGCGCAAGCATCACATTCGGCAACTTTGCCATCGTAGCCAGATCGGGTTCACCCGCGAGGCCGAACTCATCGCTCATCGTCTTGAGCGCGGAGAGGTATCCGCGGATGAGCGGGCGGTTGAGTTCGTAGACGGTATCGCTCGTCTGCGAGAAGATAATATTGACATCGACACGGCCCCTCGAGATGGCGGCCTGGACCTGTTTTTTGAGCGTGATCTCGAGCGGCGCCAGGTCCTGGGGCGCACGCCAGTGGATATCCAGATTCCTGTTGTTGACCGATCGAATGTCGACAGTGGCCGAGAAATTATCTCCGCTCGCCGTTCCCTTGCCGTAACCTGTCATGCTTTTAAGCATCCTGTTCCTCGATTCTTTTGATCAGAGCGCCAGTTGTTCGGTCTCCGCTTCCTCATCGGCAAACTGCAATTCATACAACCGGCGATAGATGCCGTCGCGGGCCAGCAGTTCATGGTGAGTTCCCATTTCGGCGATTCGCCCGGCGTCCATGACTATGATTCGATCAGCGCGGCGCACGGTCGAAAGCCTGTGCGCGATGACGATAGTCGTGCGACCGGCCATCAGATTATTTAGCGCCTGCTGGACCAGCAGTTCGCTTTCGGTATCGAGCGCGCTCGTCGCTTCGTCAAGGATGAGGATCGGCGCGTCCTTCAGGATCGCACGGGCGATGGCCAGTCGCTGTCTCTGGCCGCCGGAAAGAATCAATCCGCGCTCGCCGATGATTGTCTCATATCCATCCGGCAGGCGGTTGATGAAATCATCGGCCAGAGCTGCGCTTGCCGCCCGCTGAATCGCACTGTCGCTGTCGTTGCGTCCATAAGCCCCGTAGGCGATATTGGCCCGGACCGATTCGTTGAAAAGGTGGACTTCCTGCGTCACGATAGCGATCAGCGAGCGCAGCGAGACAAGCGTCACATCACGAATGTCATGTCCATCGATCAGAACCACCCCTTTGACCGGATCGTAAAATCGCGGAATCAGATTGGTCAGCGTACTCTTGCCGGCGCCGCTCTGCCCGACTATCGCCACCATCTCGCCTGCGCGAACATTGAACGAAACGTCTTCAAGCACCGGCAGGTCGAAACCCGAGCCGTAACTGAACGATACATTGCGAAATTCGATCTCGCCGGTAAAACCCTCCAGCCGGACGGCATCGGGTTTCTCGACAGTCTCCATGCGTTCATCCATGAGACTGAAGATACGCGCTGCCGAAGCCAGCCCCTGCTGCATATCGTGCTGCAGGCGGCTCAGGCGGCGGATCGGATCGTAGCTCTTGAACATGCAGAAGAGAAACGCGACGAAGGTGCCGAGGCTCATCTGACCGGCGCCGATGCTTCGCTGCGCGTACAGCAGCAGGCATGCCACCGCGACAATGCCGACTGTTTCGAGCACGATCGGCGAAAGAAAATAGATGCGCATGGCCCGCAGTTGATCGCGCATCTGCCTGCGCGCTGTCTGGACGAAGCGGGCGCTCTCGTACCGCTCCATGCCGAATGCCTTGACCACACGCTGAGACGATATGGCTTCCTGCGCGACATCAAGCATCTCTGCCCCGCTCTCCTGTCGCGAAGTGATATACCTTCTGAGCTTGCGGTTGAATGTCGTCGTCATATAAGCAACTGGCGGAGCGAGCAGCAATATCGCCGCCGCCAGCCGCCAGTTGAACTTGAAGAGCAGCACAAGGTAGACCACCAGGCTGACCGATTCCCGCAACAGATCTCGCAAGGTATCCGACACGGCGCGCTCGACCAGCGATGCGTCGCTCATCAGATGGGCCGTTAATTCATTGGTGTTTCGTCGCGCAAAGAACGATGCCGACTGGCGGACAATATGATCGTACAAACCTGTCCGGACATCGGCGATCACATTCTGACCGATGTAGCTCATCGAATAGGACGAGAAATACTCTGTCGCCCCTTTGGCCAGCGTGAACCCGACAAGCAGCATGGCAATGACCGGCCAGGTGTCTTCGCTGCCCGAAGGCAGATACCTCTTCAGATCAAGGATGCCCGATGCCACTCCCGACGCCCGCTCACCTGACAAATTGTCAAAGATCGGTATGAGCAGCAGGCTTGTCGCCCCCTCCAGCAATCCGGTCACAATCATGAAGACTACGGAAAGCGCAAAGATGATGCGATATGGCCTGAGGTATTGAAGTAATCTGGCGAATTCGGTCATGCAGAGCCTGACGTCATAAAAATCCTTGCTGCCTGAGTCTTTCCCGACCAGGTAGAGAAACGAGGATTATAATTTCGGCATGGAATTTGCGTCAAGCAGACTCAGCCGTTGATCCGAATTGAACGGATAGCATTACTGAAAGCCCTGTTGTACCTTCCTGACTGGTTTTGGGGAACAACCTGGATGACGTAGAAGAGCAGGCCGTTCTGCAGCATGGCGGAATAGACCCGGACGACCTCTGTCTGACCGGTGATGGGAGAACGTCCGACAAGCGCCAGGCCAAGTGCGACGCGGCGGTCGATGCGGGTTCTCTGATATCTTCCCTGAGGCTGCAGATAGCCATTATTCTGCAACAAAGACCCGACAAAGCGATCCGATGCCTCTTCCAGGTTCTGCGTCTGTGGATTGACCAGGCCGACGATCATGCCGTGGGTAAAGACGGGTTGCCCCTGGTAAGTGCCATATGCTCCGCGCGGAGCAAAGGTGACAGCATTCTGGGCCTCGAACTGTTCCCAGTTATCAGGGACATTGACGGCGAACAGATTGCCTCCTGTGTATGATCGATAGGTTGAACTGGGTTGCTGGACGCTCTGTTCGATTCGGCTGTCGCTCGGATACTGCGTGGTTCCGCCCTGTTGTGATGCCGTATACTTTTCAGCCATCTGCTGCATCGTCGGGGCGGGCGCCATTCGACGCAATGACTCCTTGACGCGGTTGAATTCCTCGGTATTGTGACGTGCGGCCGCGCGGTTGACCCGCAATTTCGTGGCTTCCTGCTGGATCCGTTCCGAACGTTTTCCGGGATCAGGATGGCTGCTCAGCCATTCGACCATCGAACTTCCGCCACCCTCTTTTTGAATCGTCTGGAACATACCGGCCATATCCAGCGGGTCGTAACCGGCCCTGGCCATGATCTGCGCGCCAAGCACATCGGCCTCTCGTTCGTAATCACGACTGTACTTGAGCAGATAAATGCCGATGCCAGTCTGAGTCCCCTGTGAAATCAAGCCGCCCAGGTTACCGCCAATGATGGCGCCCAGAATCGCGCCGCCCAGCGCCGGCAATTGATATTTGGGACTCTGACCACGGGTCGCATTTGCAGTCCCGTGTCGCAGAACGACGTGACTTATCTCATGCGCCATAACGCCGGCCAGTTCACCCTCGTTGGCGGCGGCCTCGACCATTCCGCGATTGACATACATCGGGCCGCCCGGCAGCGCCGATGCATTCAGGTCACGAGCGTTGATGACATCGAAATCAAACCGGAATGCGGGGTTCTGATATTCGCGGGGGATGGCTGCGACCAGTTGCCGGCCCAGGCTTTCCAGATAGTTGTCCGCGTCACTGTTTTCCGGCAGCGTCTGGAAAGCCTTCTCGTATTCGACTGCCGCCTGGCGTCCCAACTGCACATCCTGCTCGACGGTATATTTATTCTTCTGCAGTGGAATTTTTGTACCTTGCGCCAGCACCAGCATTGGCATCGTGATCAGCGCTACGACAAGCATCCAATTAATGCTTCGTTCGCATACCTTCGTTTTCATCTCTTCTCCTCCGGTTGTCAGCCGGTCTGACTCAGCTGATTGGACAATAAGTGCAGGGCTGTTGTATGAATCATCTTGTGAATGAAGACTACTATTTTGAAAAAGGCCTCATGGTGATGACCGCAAAGCATCACATGAAGCGTGGATACTGCTGCGGCAGCGGTTGCAGGCATTGCCCGTTCACTCCGAGGCATGTTGCCGGCTCGACAGTCGTCATTACTAGATTGCAGAGTTTAAACGCCAGGTACGCCAGGGCGCCTTGGCGTTTTAAACCACTGAAACCTTGATACGCTGCTAACTAAATTATCTGGCATTGAAGTCCGGAAGAAATTAATCGCAGAGGCCGCAAAGGAGCAAAGATTTTTTGGTGATATGAATATCCGGATTATTGCCCATTGGATAAAATTGAACACTGATCTTCCCTGTATATCTTTGCCCCTTTGCGATTAATTTCTTCCAGACTTCAATGCCAGAAAATTTAGTTTACAAAGTACTTAGTACTCTGCTAACTATGTTTATTAAGGTTTTCAACGCCAAGTACGCCAAGTCTGCCAAGAAAGATTGAAACGCCAAGAACGCCAAGTCTGCCAAGAGTTTATAAGAAGTAATGATTCGCTGTAGTATCCATTTCGCCAATAACACTATCAAATATGCTGATCACATTATTCTCATTTGAAACCCTTGGCTGCCTTGGCGTCCTTGGCGTTTATATCTTTCTTGGCCGACTTGGCGTCCTTGGCGTTGAAAATCTTAAAAGACTTAGTTTGCAGAGTACTTAGGTTACAGACTCATTAGTTTATCGACGGAATTTTCAATGACCTTCGATGATTGAGCCATTGTGCCGGGAACAGGCATCGACAATCGCCTCATCTACCTTTGATCCGACAGTCACCTCGGTTTTGCGTGAAACGACGGCGATTTCGCTGACGACAAGGTAACGCGCCCGTTCAAGCATCTGCTTTTCACGAAATGAGAGCGGTTTGTTCTGATTGAGAAAAGTGAGCGTCCTCAGAACATCGGCGACAGCGAAAAGATCTCCGCTTCGAATGGCTTCTGAAAAACCCTTGAAGCGATCTTTCCAGTCGGTTGATGGCGAATCGAAATCACCTGCCAGGAACTTCAGTACTTCATCGCACTGACGGGCGGCAATCAGGCGACGCACGCCGACGCCACTCGCATTCGTGATGGGAACCATGACAGTTGAATTGTTGGCTTGAACGCGCAGGAGATAAAACTCCGTCTTCTCTCCATTTATCTGGCGGGATTCTATCTGTTCAACGATCGCGATGCCGTGAGAAGGATAAATTACTTTTTGCCCGACCTTAAATTCCACACTGTCCCCCTTTCTTTAGGATGAACACGGAAGAGCAATAGTGGCAAATATTCTTTGATTATTATTTTAAAAGTCTAGCACTAGCCTGTGAAAGCCGTCAATCAATCGATTCGACGAGGTAGATTATAGATTTTGACCTTCCGGCCATTTCGTTGGATACTTGGCTGAAATGCCGAAACGGAAAACATAAGAAAAGGAAGAACAACCCATGGCAGATCCAATACTGATAGCGAAGGACAGCGAAGAACTCTACCTGTTGCCGAAGATGTCGAACCGGCATGGGATGATCGCCGGAGCGACGGGGACCGGAAAATCGGTCACGCTGCGAGTGATCGCTGAGAGTTTCAGCAAACTCGGAGTGCCGGTGTTCATGGCGGACGTGAAGGGCGATCTGGCGGGGATGTGCCAGCCGGGCGGGGAAAATCCGAAGGTTGTTCAGCGAGTCGCTGAGCTGGGTCTGAGCGGATTCGAATTCAAGCCCTCTCCGGTAGTCTTTTGGGATGTCTTCGGTGAGCAGGGGCATCCGCTGCGAACGACAATATCAGAGATGGGTCCTTTGCTGCTGGGCCGGATTCTAAACCTGAACGACACGCAGAGCGGAGTGCTGACTCTGGTCTTCAAGGTGGCAGACGACAACGGGATGCTGCTGCTGGATCTGAAAGATCTGCGGGCCATGTTGCAGTACGTCGGCGACAATGCCAAATCGCTGATCACGGAATACGGCAACGTTTCAGCCGCAAGCGTTGGCGCGATCCAGCGCCGCCTGCTGGAAATCGAGCAACAGGGCGGAGAGATCTTTTTCGGAGAGCCGGCGCTGAACATCATGGACCTGATACAGACCGACAGCGACGGACGCGGCATCGTTAATATACTTGCGGCGGACAAGCTCATGCAGGCGCCCAAGCTTTACTCGACCTTTCTGCTGTGGATGCTTTCGGAGTTGTTCGAGAACCTGCCTGAAATCGGAGATCCTGAAAAACCAAAGATGGTCTTCTTCTTCGACGAAGCCCATCTGCTCTTCGACGAGGCTCCCGAAGCGCTCATGCAGAAGATCGAACAGGTGGTGCGTCTGATTCGTTCGAAGGGAATCGGAGTCTTTTTCGTCAGCCAGAACCCGCTGGATGTTCCGGATATCGTGCTGGGCCAGCTGGGCAATCGTGTTCAGCACGCACTGCGGGCATTCACACCGCGCGACCAGAAGGCGGTCAAAGCGGCGGCGACGACATTCAGGCAGAATCCGGCGATCGATGTCGAAGCGGCGATCCTCGAGCTCGGAGTGGGCGAAGCGCTGGTCTCTTTGCTCGATGAAAAAGGCACGCCCGGCATAGTCCGCCGCGCGCTGATAGTTCCGCCGCACAGCCGGCTGGGATCGATCACGCCGGAAGAAAGAAGGCGCGTCATGCAGTCCTCGATCATCGCCGGGGTCTACGATCAGGAGATCGACCGCGAATCGGCCTACGAGATGATCAGGGAAAGACGCGCTCAGGCTGAAGCGGAGATGCAGAATCAGGTCGAGGCATCGAAGCCCTCCCCGGCCGCCAAAGGAGCGAGCAACGTCATCGGCGCCATTGCGACAAGCGCTGCACGATCGATCGGCAGTTCGCTCGGCCGCCAGATCGTGCGCGGAATACTGGGGTCGATCTTCGGCGGCTCGACGACTTCGACCCGTCGCAGTCGTCGCTGAGTGGAGGCCCGCTAAATCCAGGCCAGCAGGATAAAACTCATGCTTCTGCTCTCACCGGCCCTGGCGGTGATCGGCGGACTATTCGTCGGCGGGCTCCTGATCGCCGCGACGCAAAGTCTGGGCTACTTCTCACCGGGCGGAGAAAGAGGGTTCACGCTATCACATTATGCGGTGCTGTTCGGAGATACCGAAATTCTGGCCGGGATTCGATACACGCTGGCGGTGACAACCACCGCCACGATTCTTTCAGCTGTCGGTGGCACGGCGCTGGCGCTGGCCTTGCGAAAGCCGGCTGCGCGATCGGGAAGAATCAATACTTTGCTGCAGATGCCGCTGGCCCTGCCGCATCTGGCGATGGCCGTGGTCCTGATCAACTTCATCTCCCCGAGTGGATTGATCGCCAGAATGCTCTTCCAACTCGGTTTGATCGGCGCGCCGGCCGACTTTCCCCCACTGATCAACGATCGTTACGCGGTCGGCATCATCCTCGCCTATGTCCTGAAAGAACTTCCCTTCATCGCGCTCATGGTGCTGGCGCTGCTGGCGCGACTGGGTGACGAATACGATCAACTGGCGCAGACGCTGGGCGCTTCCGGTGGCAGCGCCTGCGCCACGTGACCCTGCCCTGATCGCTCCGGCGGTGATCTCTTCATCGGTGGTCGTCTTTTCGTTCATCTTCGGCGCTTTCGAAGTGCCGTACATTCTGGGACGCCCCTACCCGGCGATGCTGTCTGTCATCGCGCAACGTCGCTATCTTGACGTCGATCTGGCGCAGCGGCCCGAATCGATCGCCGTCGCCATTGTCATCGCGGTGATGACGGCGCTGCTCGCCTGGCTCAACCTGAGATTGACACGCAAGTTGACCGGGATCGAACGGGCGTCGATATTCTAGATATGCGAAAGGCAACCAGAGAAGACCGATTTATACTGCTTGGACGAACTCTGAGCGCCGCGTTCGTGGTCGGTCTGGCGGCGGTTCCGCTACTGCTGCTGGGAGTGTGGTCCTTTTCGCGATCATGGTTCTGGCCGGCGCTCCTTCCGCGCGAATGGTCGATCAGAGCGTGGCGCTACGTCATGACTCCGACGGCAGAGGTGCTGCCGGCGCTTGGAACAAGCCTTGGACTGGCGACAACGGTGACGATCATCTCTCTGCTCATCGCGGTTCCGGCCGCGCGTGCGCTGGCGTTCCATGATTTCATGGGCAAGCGCACGGTGCTTTTTGTGTTGCTCCTGCCGGTGCTGGCTCCGCCGCTGGCCTCGGCCATGGGGGTTCACACACTTTTTCTGCAATACGGATTGTCCGATCAATGGATCGGCGTGATGCTGGTCCACCTGATTCCGGCAGTCCCCTATACGACGATCGTGCTGGCGGGCAGCTTCTCGCGATTTGATCCCGAATACGAAGCGCAGGCGCGGACGCTCGGAGCCGGAACTTTTTCGGTCTGGAGATACATCACGCTTCCGGCGATCGCTCCGGGGCTGGCGTTGGCTGCTGTCTTCGCTTTTCTTATCTCGTGGAGCCAGTACCTGCTGACGCTGCTGGTGGGAGGATCGCGCATCCGAACGCTGCCGCTGATTCTGGTCTCGTTTCAACGCAGCGGAGACGAAGCGATCACCGCGGCGCTGTCGATTGTCTTCATCGCGCCGGCGATCATAGTCTTTGCCGTTGCAGCTCGATTTATGAAGCAGGATCTAATCCACGAAGGAACACGAAGAATGCACGAAGAATAGATGTGACAGGCGAATATGGAGTGCGACGGCCCGGCGTCGCTTTGGTATTACTTTCAGAGTTCGGCAAAACGGGATACCAAAGCGACGCCGGGCCGCCGCACTCCACATTTGCCTTCTTTTTGGTTACATGCAGTATCTGAGCTCAAATTGAATAGGATGTCATATAAAAAATCCCTGGTAACGACTGCCATACTGGCTCTCATCAGTCTCGGGGCTGTGTCCTGCGGGGGCCGGGATGATGCGTCGAGACCTTCGATCTCGCCGCGTCAGTTTGTCGACACGCCGTGGGAAGAAGTCGCCCGGCTGGCGCGAGGAACGACCGTCAATTTCGGGATGTGGGCCGGCGACGAGGCGCGCAACCGTTATTTTCAGACGGCTGTCACTGAAACTCTGAGGCGGGAATACGAGATCACGCTGCGGATAGTCCCGGCCGGCGACATTGCTGAGATCGTCAACAGACTGCTCAACGAGAAGGTCGCGGGTAAGACAGTTGGGGGCGGCATCGATATGATCTGGGTCAATGGAGAGAACTTTCGCACCGCCAGGCAGGGAGACATCCTGTGGGGACCGTTTGCCGAACATCTGCCGAACATCCGGTTTTATGACGAAGCATCGCGGCTGCGCGATTTCGGCACGCCGATCGAAGGGTATGAAGCGCCGTGGCAGCGAGCCCAGTTCGTCATGGCCTGCGATGCGTCCCGCGTGCCTGATCCTCCGCGCTCGATTCCGGCCCTCCGGGAATGGATCAAGTCACATCCCGGGCGGTTCACTTACATCGCACCTCCGGATTTCACCGGATCGGTCTTTCTCAGGCATTTGCTGCTCCATTACGGTGGCGGAGCTGAACGATTCACGGAAGGTTTCGACGAGGCGCTGTACGTGAAAGCGATGACCGGAACGGTCGATTTTCTGAACGGGATCAAGCCGTACCTATGGCGAAAAGGCGAGACCTATCCCGCAACGCTGCGCGAAGCCGATCGCCTGTTCGTCAACAACGAGATCGATTTCACGATGAGCTACGGTCCAAGTTTCGCATCGGAACGAATCGCCCGCGGAGAGTATCCTCCCACCGTCAGAACATTCGTCTTCGATGAAGGCACGATCGGAAACTACAGTTTTCTGGCGATCCCGTTTAATGCATCGAACATCCCCGGAGCGCTGGTCGTGATCAACCATCTCATGTCGCCTATGGCCGCCATTGATCAGGCGCGGGTGCTGGGATCGCTCTATCCGCACCGGCTGGAATCGCTGTCATTTGAAGAGCGTGAGGCCGTAGATGCCCTGCCGCGCGGCCCTGCGACCCTGCCTCTGGAGGAGCTGGCGCGCCGCCAGTTGCCCGAACCCGATGCGCGCTATCTCGATCGACTGGAAAAAGACTGGATGAAGAAAGTCCTCCAACGGCCATGACCTCAGTCCATCTAAACGAAATATCGGCGGCCTATGGGCGGAATCGAGTGCTGGCCGGGATCACGCTGGATATCGCGGCGGGAGAGTTCGTCGCGCTGCTCGGGCCATCGGGCTGCGGCAAGACCACGCTGCTCAGGATCATCGCCGGTTTGATGGCGCCCGAAAGCGGTGACCTGCGCTTCAATGACGAATCGGTAATCGGCGAAGCCGCGGAGCGAAGACGCCTGGCAATGGTCTTTCAGAAGCCGCTGCTCTTCCCTTATCACAATGTCGGCGACAACGTAGCATTCGGATTGAAGATGAAAGGGGTCGCACGCGATGATCGGACGCGTCGAGTGCGCGAGGCTCTCGCGCTCGTGCAGATGGAGGATTTCATCCAACGGAATCCGCGGCAGCTTTCAGGCGGGCAGGAACAGCGCATTGCCCTGGCACGCGCTCTGGTCACTGAGCCGCGAGTGCTGCTGCTCGATGAACCCTTCTCGGCGCTCGACGAAAAACTGAGGGCCGAGATGCGGAGCCTGGTCAAGTCACTGCAACAACGGCTCGGTATCACGACGATCTTTGTGACGCATGATCAGAATGAGGCCATCGTCATGGCCGATCGCATTGCCTTGCTTTTGAATGGTGGTCTTGAACAGTTCGCACCACCGCGCGATTTCTACCTGGCTCCGCGTACCGAATCGGCCGCTCGTTTTTTCGGATGGAAGGTCTGGCGTGGCGAACTGGTCGAAGAGAGCGACGGGCTCCGCCTGAAGACTTCGATCGGGATCTTCGACGTCCCGGATCACGCGGGCCGCCCCGGTTCAGTGGCATTTCGTCCGGAACGCTTAAAAATAAAGAGTAATAAAGCGGATTCGCTCGTCATCGAGGGAAGGATCGAGAGGGTGACGGATCTCGGCACGATACTCCGGTACAGGCTGGCGATCGATGATGGTGATGCGGTTGATATCGACCTGCCCGTCGATGATCAGATGTTCACCGGAAAGGCCGGCGACCGTCTTGCCGTCGAGATTGCAATAAGCGACCTGCGCTTCTTTGACTGAGAATTAATCGCAAAGGCCGCAAAGAAGAGCAAAGAAATTAATCGCAGAGGCCGCAAAGAGGGCAGAGAAATTAATCGCAGAGGCCGCAAAGGGGCAAAGATATACAGGGAAGATCAGTGTTCGAATTATATCCAGTGGGCAATAATCCGGATATTCATATCACCAAAAAATCTTTGCCCCTTTGCGGCCTCTGCGATTAATTCTTTGCCCTCTTTGCGGTCTTTGCGATTAATTTCTTTACGCTGGCACTTAAACCTCGATCTCGATCAGGTCCTCGGCCATAGTCGTGCGCGGGAAGAGCGCCCGGGCTTCGGCCAGCAGGACGCGCGCATCGGGATACCTCGAGCTGAAGTGCGTGATAAGCAGGTTGCGGGCGCCGGCCTTTCCGGCCACCTCAGCGGCCTGTGCGGCTGTCGAATGTCCGTATTGTCCCGCCTCTTCGGTGAATTCCCGGGTATAGGTTGCTTCGTAAATCAGCCAATCCGCTTCGAACGCCAGATCAACGGCATTCTGGCAGGGGCGAGTGTCAAGACAGTAAGTGACCGATTTTCCGGGGCGCGGCGGACCGAGCACCTCTCCGGGGTCGATCGTCCGGCCGTCAGCGAGAGTGATCGAATGTCCTGACTGGAGTTTCGAGAATAGCGGCCCGGCTGGAATTCCCAGTTCATTCGCCCGTTCGAGATTGAAGCGGCCCGGTCTGGTCTTCTCTTCGAGCCTGTATCCGAGCGCGAAGATGCGATGATCCAGCGGGCGTGTCGTGACGCGATAGTTCTTCGATTCGTAGACCAACTCTGAAGCGCGCTGCCTGAAATGCTCTGCGCCGAATTCGAGAACCTCGATCGGGTAGTTGATGAAGAGGATTCGAAGGCGGCCGAGCAGATCGAGGTACTCCCTGACCCCGGGCGGGCCGACCAGCGTCAACGGTCGTTCGCGTTTATCGAGCGCCATTGTCGCCAACAATCCCGGTAATCCATTGAAATGATCCCCGTGAAGGTGCGTGATGAAAATTCCGGCGAGACGGTGAAATGAGAGGCCGGCCCGCGCGATCTGAATCTGGGCAGCCTCGCCGCAATCGAAGAGCCACCATTCGCCCTCGCCCGCGACTGCCGTTGCGCTGACATTGCGCTGTGTTGTCGGTTTGCCCGAGCTTGTCCCGAGCGGAATAATCTTCATTGAATGTCTCGGGTATCTGTTCAGTCCTGCTTGTTGCGCATGAAATCGGCGAGTTGACCGAAGGCCAGAGAGATCTGCTGCCTCAACATTGCCTTCTCGACAACCTCATCGAGCGCCTGGTTCATGCACAAGAGCCACTGGTCGCGTTCGGCTTCTCCGATCGGAAAAGGCAGATGGCGCGCCCGCAGTCGCGGATGGCCATACTTCTGCACGTAAAGCGGCGGCCCTCCCGTCCAGCCGACCAGAAAAAGATAGAGCTTTTCTCGCGACCCGCTCAGGTCATCCGGATGCAGCCGCCGAATACCCTCCGCTTCGGGCCGCGCATCCATCAAATCGTAGAATCGATCGACCAGCCGGCGAATATTCTCCTCACCGCCAATCTGCTCGTATATTGTATTGTTCATAATTGTAGTTTCCAGTGCCCCATTCTATGCGTGCAGCGGCTGGTCAGGCAAGAAGCCGGTATTTCCAGCATCGCAAAGATCGTTCTCTTGCAACATGCGCATTAGGTTACCGGAGGACTATACTTTAATTGAGACGAAAGCGGATTTATCTTCTATTTATTCTGTTCGGATTATTATCGATCAGACAAGGCTGGAACTAATCGTGCGGATTCTACTGGTTGAAGATGAACAAAACGCTGCGCGAATGCTGGCGAAGGGGCTGCGCGAACACGCATACGCAGTAGATGTGGCGATGGACGGCGAAGCCGCTCTATATCAGGCGAGCGTCAATGATTACGACCTGATCATTCTGGACGTAATGCTGCCGCAAAAGGACGGTTTTGCCGTCTGCTCTGAACTGCGCTCAGCCGGGTCGTCCGTTCCGGTCCTGATGCTGACAGCGCGCGACGCTGTGCAGGATCGTATCGCCGGTCTCGATACGGGTGCGGACGACTATCTGGTCAAGCCTTTTGATTTTCGCGAACTGCTGGCTCGTGTGCGGGCATTGCTCAGACGCGGCCCGGCGTTACAACCCGGTCAAATCAGCATCGCCGACCTGAGTATCGAAACGCGTTCGCGCACAGTTCGGCGCGGTTGTAAGCCGGTCGAGCTGACGGCCAAAGAGTATGCGCTGCTGGAGTATCTTGCGCGCCGTACAGGCCAGGTCGCCAGTCGAGCGGAGATCGCGGAACACGTCTGGGATGAAAGTTACGATCCTTTTTCGAACCTGATCGAGGTATACGTCCAAAGACTTCGTCGCAAGCTGGATGAAGGGCGTTCTCCCAGGCTGATCCATACAAGGCGCGGCGCCGGGTACGTGCTGGTCCTGGAAGAGGAAGAGACCGATGTTTGATTCGGTGAGGTCGCGATTGACGCTCTGGCATGTCGCCGTTCTGGCGCTCGTGCTGCTTGTCTTCAGTGCGGGTATCTACTGGCTGCTCGAACACAACCTGCAAGCTCGCACTGATGCCAGTGTTGAAGCTGCTCTCAAGGCGATGGAACACCTGCTGGCATACGAGCGCGCTGAAGGAGACACCGAACTCGAGGCCGCACGTAATACCGTCGTCGAGTTGCGCTATCCGCAAATGGCGCTTGCGGTCTACACGACAGATGGACGACTTCTGGCTGAGACCAGGTATGGTTCATCACGAGCGGTGCTGCCCGCGGCGTCCGATGAAATTCCTGACCAAGCGGGTTATTACACGTTGTCCGACACGGACACTGCGACTGAGGAAGGGTTACGAGTCGGCGCGAAACGAGTAACGCCTGCCGCCGGGGCCGCTCCCAACATCGTCGTTGCCGCTCATTCACTGGAACAGATCAGCGAAGAATTGAGGGCCCTGCGACAGGTCTTTATGCTGGCAGTGCCACTGGCACTGTTCTTATCCGGCCTGAGCGGCTGGTTTCTGACGCGTCAAAGTCTGGCGCCGATTGTTGCCATGGCCGAACGCGCCGAACAGATCTCAGCAGCGAGTCTGTCGCAACGACTGCCCGTTGCCAATCCGCGCGACGAGTTGGGAAGAATGGCGGTCACGTTCAACAACCTGCTGTCGCGACTCGAACAGGCCTTCACGCAACAGCGCCAATTCATGGCCGATGCATCGCACGAATTACGCACCCCGCTTCACGTCATCCGCACCGCTGCTGAAGTCACGCTGGAGCCTCCTCAGGGATCCGAACGGGAGGCTCGCGAATACCATGAAGCTCTGAGCATGGTGAATGATCAGGCTCGCCGCCTGACGCGCATAGTCGAAGACATGTTCACTCTCGCGCGCGCCGACGCCGGACAGCGCGCCATGGAATACGGCGATCTTTATCTCGACGAACTACTGCTCGACACGGCCCGGGCCGCGACCATACTCGCTGCCTCCAAAGGCATCTCCGTCGAGATCGGGCCCGCTCAGGAAACTCTGTTTCGAGGTGATGAAGGTCTGCTGCGGCAAATGCTGCTTAATCTGCTGGACAACGCTCTCAAACATACACCTTCCGGCGGCCGGGTCAGTGTGCAGATGGCCCAACACGATGAGGTATATGAAATCAGTGTCTCCGATACAGGCACGGGCATTCCAGCCGAAGCGCAGCCGCATATCTTCGACCGTTTCTATCGCTCGGACAAAGCTCGCTCCCGCAGCGAAACGATAAACGGCGCCGGAGCAGGGCTGGGACTGGCCATCGCACGATGGGTCGCCGAAGCCCATTCCGGCAGTCTGACATTACTACGGTCCGACGCCGGCGGCAGCGTTTTTTCAGTCGCTTTGCCGGCTTCGCATGGTGCTCAAAATAAGAACCAGCACTCCCTTTGAGCCCCCGACCGTTAACCTTCTGTTTATCTGTGTGTTCTTATCATATCGAGCGTGAGGACGGATTTGATTAATCCGTCCTGTTCTGGTGAGACCGAAGAGCATTGCATTTAACAAACCGTGCAGAGGGAAACAATGATTTATAAAGCTTCTCGTCCCATACTTTCGATACTGCTGCCGCTCATTTTTTTGGGCACTTTGATTAATGGATATCAGCACGTCGTAATAACCGGTACTGCAGCCACTGTGCCCGGGGCTCAGTCCCCCGACACAGTCTTTCGATTTCTGGCGCTTGGGGATATGGGAACCGGTGATGATGATCAATTGGCCGTTGCAGGGGCTATGACGGCATTACATCAGAATCAGCCTTTCGATACGGTTCTTTTGCTTGGAGATAACGTCTACCCTGATGGTGATCCGGCGGATCTGCGGAAGAAATTCGAGCGGCCATACGCCGAGATGCTGAAGCTTGGGGTTAATTTCTATGCGACGCTCGGCAATCACGATGTGAGGAAAGGGCGCAATGCCCAGATAGATTATCCGCTCTTTAACATGGGTGGACAGGCGTATTACTCATTCGTCAAAGGTGATGGTCTGATTGAATTTTTTTCATTGGACTCGACGGACGCAGATCAGGAGCAGATGCACTGGCTGGATGTCGCGCTGGCGAAATCGAAAGCGAGATGGAAAGTCGCTTTCTTTCATCACCCGATTTATTCCTCGGGGAAGAACCCATGGTTCCGACAAGCGTTTGCGAAGACTGCTTGAACCATTGCTGGTGCAATATGGCGTTGCGGCGGCCTTATCGGGGCACGATCACACCTACGAACGGACGAAACCCCAAAATGGAGTGCAGTATTTCGTTTCAGGAACGGGCGGCAAGTTGCGTAAAGGGCGATCTAGACAAGCGCAGCCAGTTTTTGCCATGGGTGATGATCAACACAACAGCTTTATGGCACTCGAAGTATCGCAAACTGAATTCCGTTATTCCGCAATCAGTTCGGATGGCGTGGTGATCGACAGCGGCGTGATCAAGTCGGCTTCCGCTAAAAGCAATGCGGCCACCGAAGGCGGGAACCTCAATTTCGATGAGGCGCACATGCGTCACGGACGCAGCATCGACGAAGTCAAAGTATCGCCGGAAGGCAAGGTCATTAAATAACTCTTTGGCCCTCTTTCGCCATGTTGAAACCATTTCACTTCCCGTCCGTAATTCTGCTCAGTTGTCTGCTGATGATAAGCACAGCCGCGCAGTCGAAAAAACAACCGTCCCCGCCAACCGGGATCGAGAAGCAGACCGGGCATCGCACCGTCACCGAACCCGGTCAATGGCGTTTCGTCATTCCAAATGGCATCACGCTTGATGATGGAATGTCGGAAGACGAAGCGGTGGCCATCGCGCTCTGGAATAACGCGCAGTTACACGCCGACCTGTCCACGCTTGGGCTGGCGCGGGCTGATTTGGTCGACGCAGGTCTGCTGAGCAATCCGATCTTCTCTTTCGTCCTGCCCATCGGTCCGTATCGACAGTTCGAGGCGCCGCTCAATTTCCCGCTCGACTTCTTCTGGCAAAGGCGCAGGCGAGTGGATGCCGCCACGATCGAGTTGGACCGTGTCGCCAAAAGCCTTGAACAGAACGCGCTCAATCTGGTGCGCGATGTGCGCCTCGCGTTTGGAGATGTGAAGCTGGCTGAGCAAAGAGCTCGGATGGCCGAGCAGGCTGTGGACCTGCGAGAACAGATCGTCAGGCTGACAAACGTCCGGCTGCGGGTCGGCGATGTCAGTGACATTGAAGCAACCGCCGTGCGGCTGGATAAGAGTCTGGCACTGGAACAGTCCGCGCGACAGCGCCGCGAGGTTCCCATCGCACTTAACCGGCTGAGACTGTTGCTCGGGATGAGCGATGAGATACAGCTGTCTCTCGACGAACTGGAGGACGAGGCCGAAATAATCCAGGCGACGCTCAAACCGGACGATCCCGCATCATCAAACGAGCTGCTGGCAGTCGCATTTGCCTCTCGACCGGGTTTACGTGCTGCCGAGCTGGCGATCGAGGTTGCAGCGAAGCGCGCGAAATGGCAGCGTTCGCGCATCGGCGCTCTGGCCGCACTGCTCAATTTCAAGCAGGGCGCGGGCGTCCCTTTTGCGGTGCGTCCAGGCGCATTTCTTGATCTGCCTGTCTTCAACCGCAATCAGGGAGGCATCGCCCGTGCTGATGCCGAAGTCGAGCGTGCCACCTGGCAATACCTGTCTGTCCGCCAGCGCATCGCCGGCGAAGTAATCGAGGCACTCAATCAGTACCGGCAGGCCCGTCAGTCGTTAACGCTCTGGCGGAGTGAGGTCATGCCTCAAACCGCCGAGAACGCGCGTCTGTCGGAAAGAGCTTTCAATCGTGGCGATCAGTCCTATCTCTTTGTCCTCGACGCAATGCGGCGTGTCGTGGATGTGAGCGTGCGAGAAGCCGAGTTGAAGACAGATGTGCGGCGCGCGGCCGTCCAGCTGGACCGCGCTGCAGGTCAGAAATCATGGAGGAATTTGAATGCGAAACCATAGCGCCCGGATCGCTCTCGCCTGCGGCCTGCTCGTCGTCACGCAATACTGGCTGATGGGATGCTCTTCATCACACGCCGAACCGCCTAAGCTGACGCCGCCTGCGAAGGTCGAGCATCCGGTCAAGGAATCCGACATCTCTACGATTAAGCTGACGCCTGAGGCTGAGAAGAGGCTCGGGATCGCGACGTCAGCCATCGAATTGAGCAACCTTGCGCGGACGCTCGATGTGAGCGGCGAGATCGTCATCCCGCAGGGACAGACGATGATGGTCGCGGCTCCGATGGCAGGGACTCTGAGCCCGGGTCAGAACGGCGCGCCGGTCGTCGGCCAGTTCGTAAACAAAGGCCAGGCGCTCTTGAGACTAACTCCCTTTCTCGCCCCGGAACGCGACCTCCGCGTCCAGATAGAACGTGATATCGAATCGCTCAACGAGCGCATCAGAGGCATCAAACAACGCAAGGAGAGAGCTGAAATTCTGGCCAGTGAAAAAGCCGGCAGTGTGCGCTCCGCCGAAGAAGCCCAGGCTGAACTGGCCATCGCTGAAGCCGAGCTGAAAGGCGCACGCGAGCGCCTGGCGCGCTTCGACAAGGTCGCGTTAAATTCGGATTTCAGCGTCGAGATTGTCTCACCCATCAGCGGAATGATTCAAAAAGTGCTGGCCGGGACGGGCGCGGCGACGACCGGCGGCGCTGCCTTGGTGGAAATCAGCAACCTCGCGACCGTCTGGGTACGCGTGCCGGTCTATGTCGGCGATCTTCCGCATATCGCCCGCGGTCAGTCAGCGCAAATCGGCACCCTGAACGGCGAACGCGGGGCGGCGACACGTCAGGCACACCCGGTCAATGCGCCGCCAACCGCGGATTCCAATGCTTCCACTGCCGATTTGTATTTCGTCCTGTCGAACAATGGCGGGACGCTTATTCCTGGCCAACGTGTCGGTGTAACGCTCGCGCTCAGATCACAGGAACAGAACCCTGTCATTCCCTGGTCCGCCGTCCTGCACGACGTGCAGGGAAACACATGGGTTTACGAGAACACCGCTCCACAGACATTCGTCCGCCGCCCGGTCGAAATCAGGCGCGTGAGCGGCGATGCAGCCGTGCTTGGCCGGGCCCCCGGCATCGGAACGAAAATCGTCATCTCAGGCGCGGCGGAGCTCTTCGGCACGGAATTCGGCGCCGGCAAATAGCCCGACCAAAATATACGTAATGCTTAAATCACTCGTTTCAACATCGCTGAAACTGCGCGGCATCGTCGTCGTTCTCGCCGTCATCCTCATGGTTGTCGGCATCAGAACGCTGCCATCGACCCAGCTCGACGTCTTTCCGGAATTCGCGCCGCCGCTGGTCGAAATCCAGACCGAGGCTCCGGGCCTTTCTACGACAGAGGTCGAACATCTCGTCACCTCGCCGATCGAATACTCGCTCAACGGATTGACATCGCTCAAAACCCTGCGTTCGAAATCGGTGCTTGGACTGTCATCAGTCGTCCTGATCTTCGAAGCCGGGACGAATCTCATGACGGCGCGGCAGCTCGTGCAGGAACGACTGGCTCTCGCCGCGAGTCGCCTGCCGGCGATAGCGAAACCACCCGTCATTCTTTCGCCGCTCTCTTCAACCAGCCGTGTCCTGAAAATCGGAATGTCATCGAAAACGCTTTCGCAGATGGAGATGACCGATCTCGCCCGGTGGACGATTCGCCCGCGACTGATGGCGGTTCCCGGCGTAGCGAACGTAGCGATCTGGGGCCAGCGCGATCGCCAGTTTCAGGTGATCGTCGATCCGTATCGGCTGCGCAACAACAACGTCACACTGGATGCAGTGATCAAGGCGACAAGGGATGCCGTGGTCACTGAAACGGGTGGTTTCATCGTTGCCCCGGCGCGCCTGTCAGTAACCAATGTGCAGGCCGTATCAGTGCCGCAGGATCTGGCACAGATTCCTGTCGCCACATCCCGCAATGCGACTGCAATTACCGCTCCCGGATTCATTGCGCCGCTCAGACTGGGTGATGTAGCGGATGTTCGCGAAGGCTTCCCGCCCCCCATCGGCGATGCGATCATAAATGATGCGCCGGGACTGCTGCTGATCGTCGAGAAACAGCCACAGGGCAACACGCTCAACGTGACGCGCGATATCGAAGCCGCAATCGAAAGCCTGCGGCCGGGGCTCAAAGAGATCGATATCGACTCGACGATCTTTCGACCGGCGACCTTCATCGAACTGGCACTGAATAACCTCAACAAGGCTCTTTTGATTGGCTGCATTCTGGTTGTTGTTGTGCTTTCGCTTTTCCTGTTCGACTGGCGCACGGCATTCATCAGTCTGACGGCGATCCCGCTGTCGCTCGTTGCGGCCGCTCTCGCGCTGCATTACACGAACAGCACTATCAACACTATGGTTCTGGCGGGACTTATCCTCGCGCTCGGCGAAGTCGTCGATGACGCAATTATCGATGTCGAGAACATCCAGCGAAGGCTGCGGCTCAACACCGAATCGGTTGATCCTCAATCATCATTTATGGTGGTCCTGAAAGCTTCTCTCGAAGTTCGCAGCGCGATCGTATACGCGACGCTGATCGTCGTCCTCGTCTTCCTTCCGGTCTTTCTGCTCGACGGACTCGCCGGGTCGTTCTTCCGCCCGCTGGCGATATCCTATGTTTTGGCGGTGCTCGCCTCGCTC
>JADJXM010000017.1 GCA_016715865.1 Acidobacteriota bacterium
GAAAGTGGAAAACAGGCCGGTCATCAGGCAATTCCTGGTGAAGCAGAACCGAGGAGGCGTTTTGCGCTTTCCGGGTGGCGTGTCTTCGCGTGCGGCGGTGTTTCCTGCTCAGAAGCTTGGAGCAGGCTACGGCCGAGGATCTGACCCAGAACGTACTACTCAAAGTTTATATACAGATCGGGGATCTAGCTGAAGGCTGAAAATTTCTACGGCTGGCTATTCACCATTGCACCCAATGAAATGATCAGCTACTGGCGTGGAAAAACAGACCCCGCGTCGAGACTGTGGAGATAGAATCCCTGTCCAATGAACAGACTGCCGGATTGACAATCTGTGAACCTTTGGCGATACCCGGAGATTCGATTGATGGAATAACTGAAGGCGCTCGACCCTACGGATCGCGATCTGGTTGTTCTGAAGTTCGTCGAAGGGGTTTGACTTATGAGGAACTGGCCAAGGTTCTTTCTCTACCCCTAGGAACGATCAAATGGCGGATTTTCAACACCAGAGGGAAGCTGGCAAACATCATTGGCACTTTGTCAGAGAACATAACGAGACAACGTATCCAATTAATAATACGATATTTATCGATAGCTTTGCTGGGATGGTTATATACGGCACGGAATCACGGAAGAGGAATGGAACGATTATCTGGACGGCCTGGCGGAGCCGAAATGCGAACCCGCATCGAGGGCGCATCTCATCCGGTTGCATGGCCTGCTGGGAGTTTATGAGCGACTGGCAAATGTCTCTAGAGCCTGCACGAAGCGAGTTCGGGAAGCGCGAGACCATACGATGATCGAAGACAAACACTATGCCATCTTTGCGAAGCGATCTTCACGAATCCTCTTCGGACGGTACGTGCCGGAACAATCACTCAGAAACAGAATCAATTGTGGCTGGAATCGCTCGAGAAGGCTTTGTCGCCGATCTGCGGGGCCGAGGCTGCCGCGAAGGTGTTGTCACCGCAGCCAGATACTCGCCTGCACAATCATTTGAAAGTGTCGGGCCGGACAATTCGGAGCCGTTTCTGGATCGCCTGACCAATATCACAGCAGCGATGTGCGGAGATACTTTCGCAAGCCTGATTCAGGAAAAGAGGTCAGATGTGAAGACGCATGCTCGCTTACTACATCACCCAAAGGTAGTCGGTTGTGGCATGGTGGGTGAAGTATCACTGCTTCTGCTTCTATATCTATCATCATCTTTCGGCCAGAACGGACGCTTCAGGCTTGCCGAAGCGATCGTCATCGACTTTTCCGGTCTTGCGGCATATGGAATTGCCCTGCTCTTAAGCCTGGAGGTAGCGGCTGAGTATCGTCGCGCTCCATAGGCACGTGCCGCCTGGCTGCTGCTCGCCGCCAGCGCGGCGATCTCGTGTTGTCGAAGCGGTCCGCTGGCACCCCTTTTCTGGTTTCATTGATGCGGGATACAGGACCGGACCGTTACGCCGGGTATAATTGGATAATCAGATGGTTGTGCCCGCCAATCTCTCTGCCTGTTCGCAGGGCTTCTCGCCTTATGGTGGGCAATTCACCGCATCGGCCTTGGATTCTTTATCAGCCGGCGCGGTGGGTACGTCATGCTTCACGTGGCTGCCCTGTTCCTGACACTACTGATATATCGTGAAGATTTGTCCCAGGGCCAGTCTCCCTATCTGCTCAGTGTATCCTGCAACCGGTAGGACTGGGGCTTTTAGGACTGGCATCAGCTTCGGCGTCGTTCTTCACCGATACGCTTTGCCAGATGGGCGATGGAAGGCTGGCAGCCGTCATGCGATGGTTGATGATTTATGTCCTTCTTCGCGGCGCGCTTACGTCGCGCGGTCGCTCCTGTAAACCCGGCGCAGCCATTGGCACTAGACTCGACTTCTAATCTGAATGAATGGACTTTGAATTTGTTACTTGGCCAGATCGTCCATTGGACCATAATATGGCGCAACCTGCCGCGCGCAACGACAGTCAATGCGCGGAAGAACTTAACAGATTGAGGGCCGCTAAATCTGCGGCCGTCCCCGCTTAACAGAATGCGGGATGATGATTAACGCACGAAACAATAATTTGATCTGGTGACTTGTTTTATCAGACTGCTGATATCCCTCGCAGATGCACACTTGCACCCATTCGAGGGAGACCATCATGACCTACAAACCCAAAAAATTGGCCAGCATAATATTCCATCGCTGTTTTTCGCAGTAGTGATTCTCTTTGCCACCAAACCGGTCTTCGCGCAGGAATCGCGCGGATCAGTCACCGGCAAAGTCAGAGACTCGAACCAGTCGATAATATCCGGAGCGTCGGTCATGCTCCACCAACGTAGCCACGGTTTCGACGGTTTCGATGACCACGAATAGATCCGGCGTTTATAACGCTCTTTACCTGATCCGGGTACATATCAGATAACAGTCGAGCAGACAGGCTTTAAAAAGTACGTTCGTGACGGGTTGGTGTTGCGTGTTAACGACTCGATCGAGATCGATGTGGTGCTGGAAATCGGCGATGTCAGTGACCTGGTCACCGTCAGTTCAAGACCCTCCGTTGGACACAACGTCGGTTCAATAGGACGGGTGATAGATTCACGACGGGTTGCGGAGCTGCCCATACCCCACGGCGATCCGTTCAAGCTGATCGGCCTGGCAGCAAACGTCACGTTCTCGCGATCAGCGGCTTGACCAGACCATTCGAGCCGACCCACATTGTCGGTTATTCGATCGATGGAACACGCGCCAACCGGGTGATGTCACAATCGACGGCGTTTCCCGAGCACCTCGACTGCAAACGCCGGCGGAAGTAATCGCTTCTTTCGTCCCGCCACAGGACCTGGTCAGGAGTTCAGGTTCAAACTTCGACCTTCGATTCCAGCTTCGGCAACACCGAGGGCAGCGTCGCAACATAAGCATCAAATCAGGGACGAACAATTTCCACGGCACGGCCTACTACACCAAGATGGCTCCGGGGTTATTCGCCAACGATTTCTTTGCCAATAAAAACAATCAGGGAGCGGCCTGATTTCAAGTATGACCGTTGGGGCGGCACGGTTTGGAGGCCCGTATGGATCCCGAAAGTTTACAACAGGCGTAACAAGACTTTCTTTATGTATGGGATCGAGAGCATTCCGGAATCTCCCCCGAAATAACGGAGTGGCGAACATTCCGACTGAAAAGATGCGCAACGGCGATTTTCCGAGCTCCTGGCGGCGAATGCTGCGCCATCAGATCTACTGGCCGTTTACGGCCAGGAGGAAGGCAGCCGCATCCCGGCGCGACCCGTTCAGGGCAGCATCATTCCGGCGAACCTGATCAGCCCGGTAGCCCGAAAGTTCGTTGACACGTATCTGCCATTGCCGACCAGCACAGGCGCCGCTGATGGTGCAGGAAATTTCGCGCAACCTGATCTGCTTGAGAACATCAAGTATCTGTCCGAATACGATCCGCATCGACCATCGTATTCAATAAAACCATCGAATTTTGGGCGCGGCAGCTGGTACAGCCGTGACGGCGATTACAGCAACTACTACCGCAATATCGCGACGGGAAATGTCTTCCTCTTCAAATCACGGCAAGGGCAATCGACCATGTCTGGACAATGACGCCGTCGATGGTGCTTAACCTGCGTTACGGTTACAATCGTTTCATCATCAGGACTGATTCGAATCGGGCAATATCCGGTTTCGATCTGACCAGTCTTAGTTTCCATCCTACTACACACTGATCTCGGATGTTCGCCGTTTCCCGCGTTTTGACATCAATAATTATCGGGGACGGCTGTCGGAGCTGCGCCCGACGGACGCATTCATTCAATGCCACAATGAATCAATCAATGGGATCACACAGCCTCAAATATGGGATGGAGTTCCGTTCGTATCGCGCGACCGACCTTTTCTTCGGGAATAATCAGACCGGACAATTCGGTTTCGGTGCAAACTGGACTCGTGGGCCGCTCGATAATTCCGCCATCCCGAGTGACTTTGGCTTTTCATTCGCATCATTTCTGCTGGGGTTGCCGACCAGCGGATCGATCTCGATACCTGCGGATTACGCCGAGCAGTCATTTGACAACAGGAATTTTTATTCAGGACGACTGGAGATTCAACTCCCGATTGACTCTCAATCTGGGACTCAGGTATGATTGAAGGCGCGTTGACCGAGCGTTATAACAAGAGCGTTCGCGGATTCGACTTTACCGCCACTCAGCAGATGGAAGCGGCCGTAAAGGCCAACCTGGCCATAGACCTGTCGATGGGGTCCAATCCTGACCAGTTCTTCGTCCGTGGCGGGTTGACGTTCGCAGGCGTCGTGGCGAGCCGCGCGGTTTATACGAATCGCCGAAGAAGAATTTCATCGCCACGTTTCGGATTCGCCTACAAGCTGACCGACACAACCATCCTGAGGGCGGCTGTATCTTTCGGGTTCCTCGCCCAGCGTCGCAGTGATGTCAATCAGATCGATTCAGCACCACTGTGCCGCTCAACATCACGCTTGATAACGGTGTCGTTCATCGAGACGCTGGGCAATCCATTTGAGACATACAAGAACGGATTGCCTGCCGCAATCGGCTCGTCTCTGGGAATTCAGACATTCCTCGGGCGGGGATATCATTCTTCAATTCCAGACCTTTATCGCCATACAATCAGCGATGGGCACTGAGCATTCAGCACGAGCTGCCGGGAGGCTGGTGGCTGATGTGGGGTATGTCGGCAATCGTGGGACTCATATCCAGATACGCGCAATATCAACGCCTTGCCCATCAACTACCTGAGCACAAGCCCGGTTCGAGACAATACCAACAACTCATATCTGACTGCACTGGTGCCCAACCCGTTGCCGGACAGATGCCGGCCACCGCCGGCTCCAATTTCCGTTCATCGAATATCGCGCGGCAGCAACTGTTTGCGCCCCTATCCTCAATTCGGCGACATCAACACAGATGAACAGAATGGTTATTCGTGGTATCACGCCTTACAGACGGGAGTGAACAGGAGATTCTCTCGTGGCTATACTATCCGGGATGAATTACACCTGGTCGAAATTCATCGGGCGATTTCATTCCTCAATGCCGCCGATCCTCTCCCGACTGAAGCAATTTCAGACTTTGACCGGACGCATCGACTGGCGGTCAATGGTATCTATGAACTACCATTCGGAAAGGGCGCCGCTTCATGGCCGACCTCAATTCGGCAGCATCATTATTTATCAGCGGCTGGCAACTTTCAGGCATCTATCAATTTCAGAGCGGCGCTCCGATAAATTTCAGCAACATCTTCTTCAACGGGAGTTTCGATGAGATCGATTTACAAGGCGACCAGCGTTCGACCGACCGATGGTTCAATACAACCGCCGGCTTTGTGACGGCATCGAGCGCGCAGCCCGTGAATAACGTTCGTACCTTCCCTCTGCGGCTCAGCAATGTCCGAACGGATGCGATCAATAACATCGATCTGTCGGTCATCAAGAAGACGCAGATTCTGGAGGGAAAGAATCTCGAGTTCGGGCGGAGTTCATCAACGCCTTCAATCATGTCCTCTTGCCCGGCCCCGAATACGAACGTAACCCAGGCGACATTCGGACAGATCGTCGCCAGCAACCAGGCGAATTACTCGAGACGTATTCAGTTGACGGTGAAGTTCGTCTTCTGATACATCCGGACAATGTGAGCGCATCAATATCGCTATCATCGGCGCGGTGACAGGAGATGGCCATCTGGGAAATATAGCTACGCGTCTCGATCGCTCGCTCAAATGGGATGCTCAGTCAGAAGTATGCGCAAGACATGAATCGCGACAAAGAATACGGAACCCTTAATCCCAAGGCGCCGCGAGGAAACTATCCCAGTTCGCCTTCATCATTGGCAAATGGCGTTGTGAGGCAAGAGTGAAGGGAGAAGATGGGAAGTGGCACCCATACCGAGCAACCTGGGTCGGCCGCTACATTCTGGATGGCTACCTGATCGCTGATGAATATCGAATGACAGATCAAACGGGCGATCTTGTTGTCCATAGCATGAACTTTCGCTCATACAGCGTCGAAAGGAAGGCATGGGTAATGAGACGGTTCAACGCCATGGGTTCCTTCTGGCTGGAGTTAGGTCCGGAAAAACTCGGCGGCGTTCGCGTAACCCACAAGACCATTACCTTTAATTTCGTCGACACATTTGCCCGGGATGCCCTTTCTCCCGAGTCACCTTTACAAACATAAAGAAAGCTGCTTTACCTGGATTGGCGAAGGTCTCTCGATCGAGGAAGACATGAGGTCTGAATTCATGGTCATAGATGCTCATCGTATCAATTGATACATTCCAACTCACATTGAGTATGATGACCTAAGCCTGATGTTCGTTCTATCGAACAATCAGGTGCGGAGAAAACAAAGAAAATATTATGTGGAATGAAAGATATGCCGATAAAGAATTTGCTTACGGAACTGAGCCGAACTCGTTCCTGGTGCAAAACGCAAAACTCCTTGTCGGGCCAGTGCTTTCTTTAGCCGAAGGTGAAGGGCGGAATGCTGTCTTTCTTGCCTCCCTTGGATTGGACGTGCTTGGCGTGGACGGGTCAGAAGTAGGCCTCGCTAAGGCTCAAATGCTCGCAGCATCAAAAGGCTTAACAATCCGTACCGAAGTTGCCGACCTTGCAACATTTGAACCGCCTGAGAATTATTTTGGCTCAGTCATTTCGATCTCCGCGCATCTCCCGGGGGATACTCGAAACAGACTATATCCTCTGGTTGAACGCAGCCTGAAACCTGGGGGAATCATTCTTCTGGAAGCCTATTCAAAAGCACAGATTTCCCGGAATACCGGTGGGCCAAAAGACCTCGACATGCTCATCTGGATCGCACGGAACTGGAAAAGCAATTTCCAAATTGTGACCCAATCGTTTCCCGGGAAATCGAGCGCGAAGTCATTGAAGGCAAGTTTCATACTGGTTTGGCCTCTGTCGTTCAATTCATCGCAAGAAAGAAATCAACCTGATTCCAGGCGGGAAGTTCCAATTTAGTGACAATAGCGAAAGGGCGGCTCATAGAGCCCTTCATTTTATCATCTTCAAACCGATGACTGCCCGTTACCAACTGATCAATTTCTTGTACAACTGACCCCGACGGGGGCAGAATAAGACAGCCAGGGGTGGAGCGCTTCGCGCGGAGCCCCTGGATCAATGGCCACCCCTTCAAACCAGCCCTGAATGGGCGTAAGAAAGGGTAAAGGCCATGCCTCAATCATTATCTTCAATTCACATCCACCTCGTCTTCAGCACGAAAAATCGCCAACCATTCATTACCGATCAAATTGAATCCGAGCTGCACTCATACTTGGGTGGGATATTTCGTAACAAGGGTTGCCCTGCCCTGATCATCGGCGGCGTTAAGGATCACGTTCATGTGCTGTCCTTGTTGTCGCGAACATGCACTGTTGCCGATCTGGTGGAAAAAGTGAAGAGCTTTTCATCCAGATGGATGAAAGATCAGGGGGATGAATTCAGGCATTTCCAATGGCAATCGGGTTATGGAGTATTTTCCATCGGTCAATCGGGAATCGAGGATGTCAGGCGGTACATCGCCAATCAGAAGGATCATCATCACCAGAGTTCTTACCAGGATGAGTTCCGTTCGCTATGCCGAAAATACAATGTACCCTTTGACGAACGATATGTCTGGGATTAGGTATGATTCCGCCCCTGTAGGGCTGGCGGGTTTAGGTGGTGGCCCTTAATCCAGGGGCTCCGCGCGAAGCGCTCCACCCCTGGCTGTCTTATTTATCCCCTTCGGGGTCAGGCAAATAAGGATTTGATGGTCGTGGGTATCTATTGACTCTGGCATTTCCGCCGACCCCGACGGGGGCGGAATAAGATAGCCAGGGGTGGAGCGTTTTGCGCGGAGCCCCTGGATCAATGGCCACCCCTTCAATTAAGCCCAAAATGGGCGTAAGAAAGGGATAAGGCCATGCCTCAATCATTATCGTCAATACATCTCCACCTCGTCTTCAGTACAAAAACCGTCAACCTTTGATCACCGAAGGAATTGAATCCGAATTACATGCATACATGGGCAATATCTTTCGTAACGAGGGCTGCCCTGCTCTGATCATTAACCCGTAGCGCAACCTGCCGAGGTTGCGCTCAATAAATCAGGTCGATTGGGAGAATCGCCGCGTTTCCCGCTGCCGCGTGATGCCGTCAGCACAACCTCGGCAGGTTGCGCTACATTTTCCTTCAATCTTTCGTTCAAATTGAGAATTGCTGATAATGAATTATCGTCCCCTTCGGAGCCGGTGAAGAGGTCATAAGCAGCAAACGGGCGGCTTTCGAAGATGGAAATTTAACATCCTTAACAATCTCTTTTCCCCGTCTTAACCATTCAAATTACATTCTGAGCAATAATGCTTCCCGGATCGGCGAAGAGACGCCGAGGATTATTCAAACGGAGACAACCATGAAAGAGAAAGTTCTATTTATTGCGATTTTCATCGGACTGGCGGTAACAGAACTGCTGCCCAGGGCTCTTGCGCAGGATCCGAAAGCAAAGGCTATCGAGATTCTGACCAGAGCCCGAGCAGCGATCGGCGGACCGAAACTCGAATCGTTATCCAGTCTGAGCGTCGCCGCCGGTTATCGACGCATGATGAGCGGTCGCGAGATGAGCGGCGAGGTCCAGATCGACCTGCTTTTGCCCGACAAGATCATGCGAACCGAGACCATGAGCCCGATCCCGAGCGTTGAAATCACAAGGCTCGAGGCTCTGACCGGGGATACATCATGGACCGATCAGCAGACGAGCGGTACGGGAGGAGCGATGGTCATGATCAAACGGCCCGGCGATAACGCTCCGCATGGCGAACAGATCCGACTGAACGCTCTGCGAGCAGATTTCGCGCGGATGACCATCGGATGGCTGCTGAAAACACCGGCTAACATTCCTGTCGAGTACAGCCATGCCGGCGTCGCTGAATCTCCGGATGGAAATGCCGATGTAATAAACGTGACCAGTCCTCACGGGCTCAATACGAAACTCTTCATCGATCAGAAATCGGGCCGGCTGCTGATGATGACCTACCAGAGCAGAAAACCCCGTTTGATCGCCAATACCTTCTCGGGCCCCCAGCGTTCGCGTGAAGAGATAGAAAAGAGCATCAGGGACGCTGAAGCCGAAGCTGCCAAACAGCCGGAAGTCGAGTACCAGATCCACCTTGATGATTATCGTGAGGTAAACGGAATCTCATTTTCCGCATCGCCTCTCACGCAGCATCGAGGAGAGATCAACGAGGAGTGGGAGGTCAAGGAGTTCAAGGTCAACGCAAAAATCAAACCCGAGAAGTTCGTCAAGAAGTAGTATCAACGACATGCTCGACGATCGGGCATACAAAATTAACACTAATGAGAAGGAGACCGAAACAGATGCATAAATTTCAAAATCGATTCATGGCTTTCGTTTTCGCGATCATCGCCAGCGCTATACCAGTTGTTGCCGACAATAATACTTTCCCGGCAGAGACGTTACAGCCCGTAGTTCAGTCCTCAGCAGAGGTAAAAATCCCCGACACTCCTGCCGGCAAGACGTTCAAGGCATTTCTCGAAGCCTTCAATTCCGGAGATGTCAACAAGATGAAAGCTTTTCATCGGGACCGTGGCGGAGACGAAGAGAATGCTGAAAAGGACCTCGGGTTTTCCAACAGTCCGGCGGATTGAAGGTAACCAGCGTCAGCAGTTCAGAGAGCTGGCGATCACTGTCGTAGCCGAGACGAAGAACGACGGGATGAAGGTCAGTTTTCATATGGCTGTCGACTCGCAAGCTCCGCATGCGATTCAGGAGATCCGCGTTCAGCCGGCGGCGTAATGATCATGCGGATGTGGGCGCGGCGTCCGGCGCCGCTTTGGTATTGCTTTTATGAAATTGATAAAACGGACTACCAGAGCGGCGCCGGGCCGCCGCACTCCACAGAGGAATGTGATGAGATTTCAACATGGAATATCGATCTTCATACTCATAGTGATTTCGTTGCCGGCCATTGCTCAAAGCAGGAGGAATCAGGAAGCGACACTGAGCGTGACAGTGATCGATCCGAGCGGAGCTGCTATCCAGAAAGCGGAAGTGAAGATAACCGGCGTTAAGAAGCCTTCAGGCACGAACTCACGGGGTCAGGCGACATTCAAAGGAATTGTCCCGGGCGTAATTCAGATCGAAGTTACGGCTGCGGGGTTCGAGCCGGGCAGCGCCGGCCCGCTGACTTTGAGTTCCGGCGAGAACAGCATCGAAGTTCGACTGGAAATCGCGGCCGTTCAGGAAGAGATCGTCGTCGGACAGGACAAGCGCGAAGCCAATACCGATCCGCGCGGCAATGCATTCACCAACATTCTGACGGCTGAGCAGATCGCCCAGCTTCCGGACGACCCCGATGAGTTCGAAGACGCGATCAGGCAGATGGCCGGCCCCGGAGCGACCTTTCGCGTCAATGGATTTCGCGGAGGAAAGCTGCCGCCGAAGAACCAGATTCGCGAGATTCGCTTTCGGACTAATGCATTTGCGGCGGAAAGTCACGAATCATCATTCATGAGCGTCGATATTCTGACGAAACCGGGCATCGAAGCATGGCATGGCAGCCTGAATCTCGGGTTTCGCGATGAATCGCTCAATGCTCGCAATGCATTCGCGTCGTACAGAGCGCCAGAACAGCATCGCCGGTTCAGCTTCGACCTGGGAGGGCCGATCTGGAAGAATCGCACTTCCCTCTTCATGTCATCCGACGGACAGAATTCATACGAAGCGAAGACCATCGTCGCCGCATTGCCTGAGGGAACCTTCCTCGACCAGGTTCGCCAGCCGTGGCGGACTCTGAACACGGCGGCGCGTCTGGAACACTTGTTGACACCCTCGCACACGGCGCGTGTGGAATTCCAGCGCAACTCGGCACGGCGCAACAATCTGGGAGTCGGTAATTTCGATCTTCCGGAACGCGGCTACACGACGGATTCCGAAGAGAGCATTCTGCGCTTCGCGGATTCGGGGGCGTTCGGTAAGAAGCTCTTCAACGAGTTCAGATTTCAGTCGCGATGGCAGCAGTTGAGTCTCGATTCACTGTCAAATGCGCCGACAATTCAGGTTCTCAACGCGTTCAACAGAGGAGGAGCACAGATCGATTCTACCAGGAGAACGCACGAGCTGGAGTTTGCCGATAATCTGGATTTCGCCGTCGGCAAGCACACCATGCGAACCGGCCTGCAACTCGAGTTCAGCCGATATGAAAGCGATGAGCTGAGAAATCTGAACGGGACCTTTATCTTTTCAAGCCTCGAGGATTTCAACGCTTCGCGGCCAATCAACTATTCGCGCCGCAGCGGAGTGGGTCCGGTCAAACTGGATCAGACGCAATTCGGCTGGTACTGGCAGGACGACTGGAGAGCGAAAAAGAGCCTCACGCTGAGTTACGGGCTGCGCCATGAAATACAGTCGAATCTGGGGGACAAGAACAATTTCGCTCCACGGTTCGGATTCGCATGGTCGCCGATCAAAAGCGGCAACACGACGATCCGCGGGGGCGCCGGCCTGTTCTACGATTGGTTCGGGGCTGAAACGATCGAGCAGGCGCTGCGCGTTAACGGATTGCAGCAGAAGGATCTGGTGATACTCAACCCGGGTTATCCCGATCCGTTCTCTGGCGGAATGAGCCGGACATTGCCTCCGAGCCTGATTCGAATCGACGATGGGCTGAAGATGCCCGTTGTCTACCAGACATCGATCGGACTACAGCAGCAAATGCCGAAAGGCATACGGTTGATGACACAATACTCTTATCGCAGAGGGACACATCAGTTGCGCGGACGTAACATCAACGCACCAGTGCCCGGCGCCGGCCGGCCAGACCCACTGACAGGCAATATTACACAGGTCGAATCGTCTGCCAATTCCTTCGGCCACAATCTGATGGTCAATCTGAACTGGATGCAGATGGGCAGGTTCATGATCGGCGCGAACTACGTCTGTCTAAAACGACCGATGAGACCGACGGCCCGCTGAGCCTGCCCGCGGATAATTTCAACTTGCGGCTGGAAAGAGGATTTTCGCTGCAGGATATCCGCCACCGGTTCTTCCTCATGTCAAACTTCACGCTGCCATTCGGATTGAGGCTCTCGTCGATTCTGCAGGCCAACACTGCACCTCCGTACAATATCACCACGGGTTTTGACAACAACGGCGATTCGACGGTCAACGATCGTCCGGCGGGGACTGGCAGGAACACAGCGCGCGGAGCCGGCAGATGGGATCTAAATACCCGGCTGAGTTGGGGCTTCGGATTCGGAAAACCGCCTGAAGCGCAGGGTGCGGGAGGCCCTCAGGTTCGGATCATACGCGCCAGCGATGCCGGGGACCTGCTCGGATCGATAGGCTCGCTGCCAGGCGCCCGGACCAGTAGATTCAGGACTGAATTTTACGTTCAGGCGACAAATGTCCTGAATAATGTCAATCCGGTGGGCTTTTCGGGTGTTCAGACATCCCCCTTTTTCGGCAGAGCGATCGCGGCGATGCCCGGTCGAAGGATTGAAACCGGAATGAGGTTTTCATTCTAAAAGGAATTGAATCGCAGAGGGCGCCAGGGACACAAAGATGATTTTGGCAGAAAATGCCCGAGTCAGAGACAATACGCAATAATCCGAATCTCTATTTCCATTAAAATCCTTTGCGTCCTTTGCGTCCTCTGCGATTCACTCCCTTAGCGATTACTGGCGATTGGTCTTCCCTGGCGTTTCACTCCATCAGCTTTTCATTCCTGCCTGAATTGATTTAGACTGAATGGGCAAATACCTCTCTGGCTCGTTCATTTATGCCCATTAACACAGGCGACCGGTTTGACCGTTACGAGATCATCGCCCCGCTCGGAGTCGGCGGAATGGGTCAGGTGTACCTGGCGCGCGACACCAGAATGGACCGCAAGGTCGCGCTCAAAGTGCTGCCAGGGCAGTTCACGAATGACCCTGATCGCATAGCCAGATTCAGGCAGGAAGCCCGTGCAGCCAGCGCGCTCAATCATCCGAACATCATCACAATTTATGAGGTCGGCGAGTTCGACGGGATCTATTTCATTGCCTCGGAATACATTGAAGGCGACACGCTGAGAAGAAAATTGAATCGCGAACAGATCACTATCGCCATGGCGGTTGAGATCGCCTGCCAGATCGCGGCCGCACTCGGAGCAGCGCACGCGGCGGGCATACTGCATCGCGACATCAAACCTGAAAACATCATGATCCGACCTGACGGATACGTTAAGGTCCTGGATTTCGGCCTCGCCAAGCTGACACGTCCGGACACAGAGGAAGAAGCATCTGGTTTCGCGATCATGAAGACCGATCCGGGAATGGTGCTTGGGACCGCACCGTATATGTCTCCTGAACAGGCGCGCGCGCACAAGGTCGACGCACGATCGGACATATTCAGTCTTGGGATCGTGCTTTATGAAATGATCGCCGGCCGCTCTCCGTTTTTCGATCAGACTCCATCTGACATAATGGCCGCGATCCTGCAACGCGAAGCCGTGCCTCTCAGCCGTGTCTTTCGCAATCTGCCCGACGGGCTCGATGCGATTGTTCAACGAACACTGGCGAAATCAAGGGAAGATCGTTATCAGACTGTTGAAGAGTTAAGAAGAGATCTTTTAAATCTGCGAATCGAAGATGGCGCCAGGATGGCGCATGCCCGCACTGGCAGCCTGAATCCCACCGGGAAGACTGTTTATGAAAAGGTCGGACTGCAGGACATGGAGACTAATGCCGGGGACATCAGGCGCGATACCGCGCACACACCGGCGCAAAATCGGACAGTAATTTTTCAATGGAAGGATCAGGTTCGTCGTCATCGTTTCGGATTCGCCCTCGCTGCGATATTACTTTTACTCACGATTTTCGCGGCCGTTTATGGTGTCATCCATTTGATCGAGCAGGGCGAACGCACGACTGCCAACATGCGCCTCGAGCGTATTCCGGCGACCGGACGCGTGATTGATGCGGCGCTATCGCCAGACGGGAAATCCCTCGCTTACCTGATCGAGGACGGAGGAATGCAGAGCCTGTGGATAAGACAGGTCACAGCGGCTGGCCAGCCGATACAGCTGATCGAACCCAGAGATGCGAGGTTCAGGGCCCCGACCTTCTCGCGTGATGGTAATCATATATATTACGTTCTGCGAAACACGAATGAGACCGCGGGAGATGTCTTCAGGCTGCCGGCGCTGGGTGGAACACCGCGTAAGAGTGCGATCGGAGTCAGTAGCCCGGTGACGATCTCTCCTGACGATAGATTCATGGCATTCGTCCGTGAATTGAAAGGAGATGGCGCAAGTGTACTCGTAATAGTCGATCTGTCTACAGGGTCTGAACGCGAACTGGCAAGAAAAACGCTCCCGGAATCTTTTGCAGTTGACGGTCCTGCCTGGTCTCAGGATGGAAATACGATCGCAGCGACGATTACCGATGTGGCTCAGGGTGTCGTCCAGTATCTGACATTCATCAGGGTTTCAGACGGCAGAGAAACTGCATTGCGCAAAACGAAGTGGGTGACTACCGGACGTGTCGACTGGCTGCCAGGCAGCAAGGCAGTCGTCCTGCCAGCGCGAGACGCCAATTCCAACACTCGCCAGATCTGGTCGATAGGTTATCCGAACGGCGTAGTTCGCAGGATCACCAACGATCTGAGCGATTATCGTGGAGTGACAGTCTCTGCCGACGGATCGGCCATTGCTACCCTGCAACTTCAGCAGGTTTCGAACATCTGGGTGACCAGCGTCAGGGAACAGGATAATTCACGACAAATCACGACTACAACAGGTAATTATGACGGACTGCATGGTCTGGCATGGACTTCCGATTCAAAAATAGTATACACCAGCATTATAGGCGGTAAGACCGATCTCTGGGTCATGAATTCCGATGGCAGCGATCAGCGCCAACTGACCATCGACGCCGGCAACAACAATTATCCTTCGGTCAGTTTCGATAACAAATACATCATCTTCAGTTCAGACAGAAACGGCAAAGTGGCCATCTGGCGCATCGATATTGACGGCGGCAATCCTCGACAACTGACCTTCGGGCAACTTGATCTCGATCCGCAATGTTCTCCGAAAGGCTGGGTAGTCTATTCGTCGATATCTTCGGGCAAGAGAAATCTCTGGAAGGTTCCGATCGAAGGAGGTCAGCCTCTTCGGATCACCGACGACTTTTCGGATTTCCCAATCGTCTCGCCAGGCGGAGATCGAATCGCCTACACTTATCGCGATGAACGTGCGGTCAATCCGGATCAGGTTCGGATAATCGCAGCCGAGACTGGCGAGTTCGTAGCATCGTACGATATTCCGACCAACCCGTGGCGCCTGGTTCGATGGTATCCTGATGGAAACGCTCTGACATTTGTCGAGACCGGCAATCTGATGTCGAATATCTGGCAGGAGCCGTTGAACGGAGCTCCGCGAAGACAATTGACTGATTTTAAAACCAATCGCATCTTCGCTTATGAATGGTCAAGAGACGGACGATCGCTAGCCAGCTCGAGAGGGATAGAGACCCGTGAGATCGTGATGATTCGAGATTTCAGATAATAAAATAAATTATGTTCACCAATAAACGGCTCATACCCATTTTCATTGTCGTCTTCGTAGACATACTGGGATTCAGTCTGATCCTTCCGCTGCTCCCGTATTATGCGACCAGTTTCAACGCATCGGGGTCGACAACGGGTTTGCTGGTGGCGAGTTATTCGGTCTTCCAGTTTCTGGCGGCGCCGCTGCTCGGCAGTTTGAGCGACCGGTTCGGCCGGCGACCGATCCTGATCTACAGCCAGATCGGCAGTTTCATCGGGTTTCTGATTCTGGGATCGGCGATCCATCTGCCGATGCCGCTGTTATGGCTCTTTGTCGCACGGATTATCGATGGAATCTCTGGCGGGAACCTGACAATCGCACAGGCCTACATCAGCGATGTGACTGATCCGAAGGATCGGGCGAAAGCCTATGGTCTTGTCATCGGAGTCTCTTTCGGTCTTGGCTTTCTGATGGGGCCGGCGATGGGAGGCTTCCTGTCCCGCTTCGGGTATGATGTTCCGGCATACGTCGCCGCAGGAATCTCGTTTATGAGCATCATGGCCTCAACCTTTCTGCTGCCCGAGACGCATCATCAGCCGGATGAGACCAGAAAATTCGGGATCCAATCATATACTCGAGTATTTGAATACCTGCGCATGCCGACGCTGCGCCCCTGGCTGTCGGTCTACTTCTTCTTCGCTTTGCCGTTTGCGCTCTATGTATCGATGTTCGCGCTCTTCGCCGACCGGCAGTTGAAGTACACTGCTGAGCAGGCAGGGTATTTTCTGGCATTCGTGGGGCTGCTGGGGATTCTGTGGCAGGGTGGGGCGATAGGCCCGATGGTCAAATTTTTCGGAGAGCGCAAGTCGATGATCATCGGCCTGGCATGCAGCAGTATCGGCCTGACGTATCTGGCATTTGTCGATGACTGGCTGAAGCTGGGCATCGTTGCAATCTTCTTCTCATTTGGAAACAGCATTGCGCGCCCGACGCTGACAAGTCTGATCACGCAGATCGCACCGCCGCACAGGCGCGGCGAGGTCCTGGGCGCGACCACCTCGCTCGACAGTTTCGGGCGTATAATTGCACCGATCGTCGGAGGTTATCTGATCGACTTCCACCCGGGCTGGCTCGGCTGGCTCGGCGGCGCACTCTTCCTGCTAGCATTTTTAATTGCCATAACAAATCAGATTGATGAACAAGTGACACAAGGAGTCCATCCATGAAAATCATATTGCTCCGAAAATTTCCGTTGGCGCTCGTTTCCCTGGTCATGACAATTACATTGCTCGCGCAGTCGACTTCGGCTCAGCGCAGACAGGCGCCTGCGACAGGCAAAGCCGGACCGATCGAGATCCTGCGCGATGAATACGGAGTTCCGCACATATTCGCAAACAGTCTCGAAGACGCAGCATACGCCATTGGCTATGCTCAGGCTGAGGATCGACTGGAGGAGTTGCTGCGAAACTATCGCAAAGCAGAAGGTACTATGTCGGAAGCCTTTGGACCGGAATGGTACCGGCACGATTACATTCAGCGGGTGTGGCAGCATGCGGCGATATCGAGGGAGAGATACAACGAGGTCGCACCCAGGATGCGTGCCAGCATCGAGGCATATCAGGAAGGCATCAGGCAGTTCATGAAGGATCATCCCGAGCAGGTTCCAGCCTGGGCGCCGGAACTGCATCCGGCACAGGTCGTCTCACTAGGTCGGTACATCATCTGGGGCTGGCCGCTTGGAGAGGCGAGCGCCGACCTCAAACGTGGAGGCATTGAACCCGATCCGGTCGCCTACAGAGGATCGAATCAGATGCTGCTCGCTCCGTTCAAGACCGCAATGAAAGCCCCTACGCCGTGATCGACCCGCATCTTGGCTGGTACGGCGAATTCAGGTTTTACGAAGTTCGCATATACGCGGGAGACTTCGCCGTCTCTGGCGTGAGCATTCTGGGCATTCCGTTCCCCTCACTGGGTCACAGCAAATGGGCGTCTGTTGCCATGACAACCGGAGGGCCCGATACTTCCGACGTTTTTGAAGAAGAGATCAATCCGACCAATCCGCGCCAGTACAAATATAACGATCAGTGGCTCGATATGGTCGTCAGAAAAGACCGGATCAAGGTTGCGGAAAGTGGAACGGTCAAAACCAGAGAGGTCGAGATCGAATACACAAAGCATGGTCCCGTTGTGGCGCGAAAAGACGGCAAGGCTTACAGCATGGCCATCCCTTATTTCAACGAGATCGGCCTCGCCGATCAGATCTATGAGATGTTCACAGCGCGCAATCTGACCGAGATGAAGAAGGCCATCTCGAAGCTGCAACTGATGTCGCAGAACATCATGGTCGGAACCGTTCAGGGCGATATCTATTACGTCCGCAACGGGCGCGTCCCTATCCGACCTGACGGATGCGATCCCGGCAAACCCTTGCCCGGCAATTCATCGAAATGCGAATGGCAGGGGCTGCATTCATACGATGAGCTGGTGCAAATAACAAATCCGCCGCAGGGTTACATGCAGAATAACAACATCTCGCCTTTTGCGATGATGAAAGACAGTCCGCTGCGGGCCGAGAAGTACGCCAAACATCCTTATATCTACAATGCGGAAAACGCGGAGCCTCACCAGCGTGGAGCGATGACGCGAGAGCAGTTGCACGCGGCGAAGAACGTGACCCTTGAACAGATGATCGATATCGCATTCAGCCCCGAGATCTTCAAGGCCGATCTGTGGCAGGCGAGACTCAGGACTGCGTGGGAGGCGGCATCCGATGGTCCGCGCTCGGCTGATGCCTCGAAGGTCCACGAACTGATCCAGAAATGGAACCGGCGGAGCGACGCTGATTCGACCGGAGCACTGGCATTCTATGCATTCAAGATGAATCTCGGTTCACAGATGCTGAGCCGTTCGGTCGATATTCCCGAATCGATCAGAAATGAACAGCTGGTCAAGGCGCTCGACGGAGCCGCCGCCTGGCTGATCAAGAATTTCGGCTCGATCGAGGTTCCCTACGGTCGCTATTTCCGTGTCGGGCGCGAAGGAGGAAAGACATACCCTGTTGCCGGCGGAACGGTCGCGGATGCGGGCATGGCGACTCCGCGAGCGATCAGTTACGGCAAGGTCGGAGATGAAATGGTTGGACGCGGAGGTCAAACTTCGACTCAGGTCGTGATTCTGACAAAAACGCCGAAATCGTTCACAATCCTGCCGCTCGGCCAGAGCGACCACAAGGAATCAGGCCACTGGGACGATCAGGCCGAAAAGCTCTTCAGCAAGAGCCGCATGAAATCGACCTTCTTCATGGATAAGGCCGGACTGATGAAGAACGTCAAGAGCCGGAAGAGTCTGAGCCGATCGGCCGTGGCGAAGTGAGAGAACCCGGGAGCGCAGGCAAGGATGCCAGCGCTCCCGGATGCTTTACGATAAATTTTTGTAACAGCTCAACCCATGCGACACGGAACCACGACGCAAGGGCTGAGTAGTTACAAATTTTTTGTTTTTCAGCCAGTTGAAATGAAGATGGAACAGGCGTCGCCGCTGCAGTGATCCTTCGCATTTCGCCCAATGGATCGCGGGTCTTCCTGCCCGTGTCGGTCTTCAATCCGGTATCGATGCTATTCGAGGCGATCCCCATCGATCAGGGTCTTGAAGGCGACCAGTCATTCCTGATCCTGTTTGGAACAGGGATTCGTTCTGCCGGCGCATCATCAAATGTGACTGCAACAATCGGAGCTATTCAAGTCGAAGCCCTCTATGCAGGCCCACAGAATGATTTTACCGGACTCGACCAGATCAACCTGAAACTGCCCGCAACTCTAACAGGTTCCGGCGATGTTGAAATTCAACTTATTGCCTCTGGTATGGAATCCAATTCCGTGATGATAAGAATAAAGTGACGAAGGATCTACGGCTGGAAAAAGAAATAGGCGCTACAGCCGTGGGAGTACTGTAGCGCCTGATAAACGTGGTTACCTTCCTCACCCTGGTAACCACTGACACCGTCAGTGGAGTTAACCACCTGGTATCTCGTTGCCCCACTTAGACTATTGCAATGACCGTGCCACTACAACTCCATAGCGGGACAAAACTGTAAACCGTTATATCACTGTATCTTACAAATCCAGCAGTGATATCAGACAATTACCCGCGAAATCGAAAGAATGTAATTATTACATTTGAGGCAGGAATTAATTTCATTCTCTAATTTTTCAATATGTAAAAAGGTATGGAGTATCGTTTGCAAGCGGGTATTTCTGTTGGCCAACGAAAAACCCGCCTGAAGTCGGTACTCCATGCTTTACCGCAAGTATTGTTTTTCGACGGCCATGATCTTTGCGACGCGCTTACCGTGTCGGGATTCGCCTTCCGGGGTAGAGAGCCAGACTCCGACAATTGATCGCATAGCTTCGACTGAGATGAGGCGGCCCCAAGTGTGAGCACATTGGCGTAATTATGTTCACGACTGTTGCGGGCGGATGCTTCGTCATAACAGAGCTGCTGCACGAACTCCGGGCACCTTGTTGGCAGTCATCAGGAACCGATGCCTGCGCCGTCAACGATGATGCCAAGATCACAAACACCATCGGCCACAGCTCTGGCAACATATTGCGCGAAATCCGGATAGTCCACGGCCTGCTCATCATATGTGCCGAAATCCCTGTATTTGTATCCGGCGCCGCCAAGAAGTTTCTTCAACTCTTCCTTCATCGCGAAGCCGCCGTGATCGGCGCCGACAGCAATCAGACGATTGTGAGACGTAGCGACCAGGCGCGACCGGTAACGAATCTCGATATTCAAATGACGAATCAGGTCGGCAGCTGCAGGCGTGATGATGGCATCAGCCTTGACCAGCAGTTGGCTGCCGGGCTGAACTCCTTGAGATCGTCCTCGGTGATGACCGATTTGATCGATTCATCTATCACTGCATGCATTCCAGTACCGCCTCCATCGGATGCCGGGTCGGTCGGAGAGCCTGAGCCGCCGATCTCTTCCCGCAGCGCCTGACTGACCAGATTTCTGATTTTGTCGCGTTCCATAAATAAGTTGAAAGTTAAAAGTTAAAAGTTGAAAGTCATAACGAAATTACATAAAAAGTTTACAGTTTTAACTCTCGTTTCGCTCACTTTTGAGTGAGTTTTTCAAAATGTTCGCTAAGCTGATAAGCTCCGCGAATGATCGATAACCTGCTTGAGATAGAACGAATAGATGACATCCCCCTGTTGTGGGAACAATTGAAAACCATGGGAGTCATCAGGCTTTTTGATAAACACTTTCCACCACATCCGAACTGGGAAGGCAATCTGACGCCCGGAGAAGTGATCGCTTGCTGGTTGTGCTTCATCCTGTCGCGTGGAAACCATCGTGTCTCGCACGTGGAGGGTTGGGCCGAGCAGCGTTTGCATTTGCTGGGGGCATTGACCGGCAAAACGGTACGCCCGCTTGATTTCAGTGATGACCGCTTGGCTCATCTCTTGAATCATCTGGGGAATGGCCAGGCGTGGCCAGCCTTTGAGCAAGAGTTGAGCGGAGACCTGTTGCGCGTTTACGAGTTGAATGTGCAGACCGTACGTCTGGATTCGACTACTGCCAAGACCTATGCCGGAGTAAGCGAGGAGGGACTGTTTCAGTTCGGGCACAGCAAAGACCATCGATCCGATCTGGCGCAAGTCAAGATCAGTATGTCGAGCCTGGATCCACTGGGATTGCCTGTCTCGACGACCGTCGTCAAAGGTAATTCGGCTGACGATCCGCTCTACGAACCAGAGATCACGCAGGCGCGAAAGACCATTGGCAAACGGAACCTGCTTTACGTCGGCGATAAAAAGATGGCGGGGCTTGAAACGCGCGCCTTTATCGTGGGTGGAGACGATTGTTACTTGTGTCCGCTGGGGCTCAAACAACTCTCGGAGTCGCACCGCGAGAGTCTGATAGGAGAGTTCTTTGCCAAGCAATACGAGCCGCAGATTATCATCAATCCGAAGACGGATGAACCACTCGGCATCGGGTTCGAGATGACCGTGGAGCGAACGGCCCCCTTTACTGGTGGCGATCGTGCCAGGTGGATCGAGCGAATCCTGGCCTTCAGTCCCTTCGAACGTGCACTGCGTGAAGCGAAAGAGCTGGATGATGCGGTCGAAAGTGGACAGCGCGAGTTGCTGAAGTTGAATGAACGTAAGCAGGGCAAGAAATGTCTGGATGCCGAGCAGACCACTCAAGCTTGTGCGCAGATCGTCAAGCGCCAGGGGGTTGAGGGAATCCTCAACTGGCGTGTTGAAACCCAGGTCTTTGAACGTGAGGTCCGAGGATGGAAAGGCCGCCCGGGTCGAACTGAAAGCCAACAACAGTGCGAGGTGAAAGTTGAACTTGACCCGGCCGTGTTGCTCAAACGACGACAAGAACTGGGTTGGAGCTTCTACGCGACCAATGGCACCCGAGAGCGATTGCCATTGGAACAAGCGATTTTGGCTTACCGAGGTCAGTACACCATTGAGCAAGGATTTGCCCGGCTCAAGGGCTGCCGACTGGGAGTCTCGCCTTTGTTTTTGAAGCTTGATCTGCACGTCACCGGCTTGATTCATTTGTTGGTCATCGGCTTGCGGTTGCTGTGCCTGGTGCAATTTGTGGTGCGGCGTCAACTGGCCGCAGCCGAAATTGAGAGCGATCGTCAAATCAAAGGGTTGTACAAAGGACAAGCCTCTCGCGCCACGACGCGCCCGACTACCGAGTCGATGCTGGCCGCTTTCGAAGGCGTGAGCTTGATGATTGGTAGAAACGAGAAGGGGCAAACGGTCGCCGGGCTGACTCCGCTTAAGGATCTGCAAAGGCGAATTCTTGATTTGCTTGGCTTCTCGCAAGAAATTTATCTCCGATTGGTTACTTATTCTCAAAATCTCGCTCCAGAGTGAGCGAAACGGAAGTTTTAAGTCAAAACCTCTTCGAACTTTTAACTTTCAACTTTCCGCTTT
>JADJXM010000018.1 GCA_016715865.1 Acidobacteriota bacterium
GTCAGGGATCAGACCAGGAACAAGATCATTTTCGACAACCAGAATTACATCTTTCGCGGCGAGTACGAGATTTCGGGCGATCCTAAGACGTTCTTCACCGAAGAGGGGCCTGGAGTGGATCGGATTGCAAGGGACTTCGCGCGGAGCGTGCTGACCACGATTCTGGAAGGGTTTTGAAAAGTTGAATCGCAAAGACCGAAAAGAAGGCAAAGGGATTGAGACTCACAAGGATTTTCTGAAGCGGATCAAGAGCGGGCAGATCGGCCCGCTCTATCTGTTCGAGGGGACGGAAGTTTATCTGCGCGAGCAGGCATTGCGGGAATTGACGGAGGCAGCGGTCGATCCGGGTCTGCGCGATTTCAATTTCGCTGTCATGTCTGTGGGACAGGATGGGTTGGACGAGGCGTTAGGGCTGGCCCGGCAGTTTCCAATGGTCTCTCAGCGGCGAATGGTAGTGGTCAAGGACTTCGAGTCGATCAGCGACGACCGTCAGATAGAGGCGCTCAAGGATTACTTCAGAGAGCCGTCGGAGACGACCGTGCTGGTCTTCGTCACAGGCGGTCTGGACAACCGGCGAACAGTATCGACCATCCTCAGAAAAGGTTGCGAGACCGTCAAGTTCGATCCACTCGATGACAGCACGGGAGCTCCGAACTGGGTCCGCGATTATGTTCAGCAGGCCGGCGGAGCGATCGATCAGGGTTCAGCTGCTTATCTGGTCGGAATGGTCGGCAGTGACCTGATGCTATTATCGATGGAGCTGGACAAGCTGCTGGCCAATGTCGGCGAAAAAGGCAGAATCACGCGTGAGGAGATCGACCAACTGGTTCGGTATTCGCGCGACCATTCGAATTTCGATATCCCGGATGCGATCATCGCTGGCGACCGCAAACGGGCGCTGACGGTGCTCGACCACATCTTCACTAACCCCCCGGAGCCTCCGCAGACTCTATCATTACTTATTCTGGGTGCAATCTCGAGCAATTACCGGCGCATGCTCATGGCGAAGGATCTCATGCGGCAGAATATGCCGAACTCGGAGCTGGCAAAAGCTCTGGGAATGTCTCCGTACGCCGTGACTCACATCAATGAGAAAGCCAGAAAGATGCAGACTGAACAACTGGTCAATGGATTGATGAGGATCGCAGAGACTGATGCGGCATTGAAGTCATCGATGGCTACGCCGCGCCTGCAACTGGAGATGTTGATCTGCGAGCTGTGCCAGGGAAATTGAACGCCATAATATTTAAACGCCAAGGACGCCAAGATTCAACGCCAAGGACGCCAAGTCAGCCAAGAATTTAAGAAAATAATTGGCTGGGTTAATTCCAATCAGGCAAACGTCGACGTCAAATCAACCACGGTCATTTTATCTCTAAATTTTTCTTGGCTGACTTGGCGTCCTTGGCGTTGAATCTTCTTTGCAGTCTTGGCGTCCTTGGCGTTTAAATATTATGACAATAACGATTTTTCGGCTCACGATTCGATTTCTTTGCGATATGGTTTAATTTTGTTACACTTCCGATCTCCGGCAGCCCCGCAACATCACAGACAGGAGTTTTTAAATCATATGAAGACATTACTTGCGGTCATGGGATTGGTGTTGTTTGCAATACCTGCCTGGGGCCAGGATAGCGCTGATGCAACGGGCAGGCCGAAACTGACCATCGATCGGACCGATCATAATTTTGGCGAGATCAACCGGACAGACTCACCAACCCATACATTCACCTTCAAAAACACAGGAACTGCTGAACTTCGGATTACAAATGTCGCGCCCAGCTGAGGGTGCACGGCAAGCGACTTCACGAAAGTCGTCCCTCCTGGTCAGGAGGGCAAAATCACACTCAAAATCAATCCATCGAGTTACAGCGGAGCCGTCAGCAAGACGACAGAGGTCTACACCAACGATCCCGACCTTGGCAGGTTCACTCTGGTTCTCAATATGGTGGTTAAAACCCAGGAGACCGCCCCGGCTGGGATGAAGATGGGGACGTTTCTGGTCGGCCCGACGAATAAATGGATGGCACGGGCTCCGAAAGGTATGCCGGCCACCGGCTTGCTGACGCTGACGAACGTTTCGGCTCAACCGACGCGTGTCACGGGGATTGAAACAAATGGCAGGATTGTCAGCGCACAGCTCAACATGCTCGAGGAAGGAAAGCGATATTCGATTAATTTCGCCAGCTCGGCCGAGCTTACGATCGGAACCCACAAAGACATTCTGAAGGTCAGAACCGACAGCAAGGAGACGCCTGAAATGGCGATCCTGATCGAGATCACAGTCTACCCGGCAGTTTTGGCGAGCCCGAGCAAACTGGAATTTGATCTGACTTCAGTCGGTGATGTCGATGAAGAACTCTCAGGAATCAGCAAGTTTCTATGGCTGCGGCTCGGACGCGGGACGGGACTTGATGTCACTTCGATCACTTCCGATCTGCCATTCATTCAGGGGAAGATCAACTCGAAAGACGGGCAGACCATAGTGGTTAGGGTCGGGTTCAGCAAGAAACCTCCTGTGGGGCAACACTCGGGAACTTTGACGGTCGTCACGAATGTCGATGCTGCAAAGACGATCGAGATTCCGATCAGCATAAATGTGAAGTAGTTACCAGAGTGAAGAAGTTTCCAGTTTCCAGTTTCCAGTTTCCAGTTTCCAGTAAAGAAACACTCACATAGTCTTTTCAAGGTTGCAAATTAAATAACTTTTCTGATCAACCCTATCAACTTGAAACTGGTCTTACTGGAAACTGGATACTTCTTTTACTGGAAACTTCTCTACATTTACTTCTCCATCTGCACCAGCATCGGCTCGTCACCCGTCTTTTGAAAGCGTTCAATGCAGACGAGGCAGGGGTAATGCAGCTTTTCCTTGAGGACAGGGTCCTGTGACATGACGAGACGTTCGTGGTGAACACGGTTGACAAGGTTCATCAGGTTCGTCAGAGCATCGGCCAGGCTTTGACGTTTCAGATCACCCACGACATCTTCACCATCCTCCCCGGAATCGCGATAATTCGAGAGCTGGCAGCAGAGCGTCAGGCGTCCGCGGTAGTCGATATTCAGGTCATCGAGCGTAAGCGGGGCGCAGCGCGGCAGGAAGTAATCGGTGTAAAAACCGACGGCCATCGAGATCTCGTGGCGGAATTCGGTCATGAGTCGGGCGACGTCCCGTTCGACGGAGCGCCATTCGCTGAGTGGCAGAATCAGGTCCTCCGCCGAATTGTGTTCAGTCGGGTTCTGATGGCCGAAGATCTGTCTTTTCACGCGCAGGTGAGCACCAAGCAAGGCCAGTTGATCGATCTCGTGCCGGTTGACCTTGTTGATGGTGGTGATGATAGAGGCTTCGATACCGAGAGCCTGGCAGGCGGCGATTGAAGTGACCACCTCGCGATAGGAACCCTCGCCGCGAATCTTGTCGTGTGTTGCCTCTGTCGCGCCGTCCAGACTGAAGGATATTCCGGCCAGCTTCGAGCGGCGAGCGGGCGGTGTGACTGCCTGCAGCGTCCGTGAGAAGTTTCTGGCGTTGGTCAGGAAATGGTAGGTGTAGCCATGTCTGGCGATCAGTTCCAGGGCTTCTCCGAATTGAGGGTGAAGCGGCGGCTCGCCACCGGTGATGGCGAGGTGATTGTAGCCGAGGGGTTTCGCTTCTGTCAGAACCTTTTCAAGCAGCTCGAGGGGCAGAAACAGATCGCGGTTCTTCTCCGGCTCGCCACGATATATGCTGCGAAAACAGTGAGTGCAGTCCAGATTGCAGACGTTATTGAATTCGATCCCGATTCGCGGCATAGTCAGTCAAATGGTGCGAGCGCCAAAACCGATAGAGAACCGGCATCATACCCCCAATCGACTATTAAAGCCAATCATTTCTTGGGTTTACAAATTGAATCAAATGATGAATTATGAATGATGAACTATGAGTAACTTTAAAACCAGGCTTCCAGCCTCGATTTATGTCTTCAATTCATCCTTCATAATTCATCATTCATCATTTGATTCAATTGCGGCATTTCAGGCGCATGGGCTATGATTTGCAATTCCCTGACCAAGCTGGATTTCCGGGAAATCTTGATGCAACATTAAAATTTAAGAATCAGGAGCAACCGCTATTATCAGAGAGGCATCACAGGCTGCGAAGAGCTGCGCTGGAGTTCCAGAAAACAGGTGGAAAAGAGCGCTTAAGTCCTTGATGCTGGCTCTCGGAGCAAGCGAAATTAAGTGACAGTGAAAGCGATCAACAACGCCACGTCAGACTTCGAACTGGCACAGGCGTCAGCGCGCGGAGACATGACAGCGTTCGAGACGATATACGAACGTCATCATCGTCGTGTCTACAGTCTTTGCCTGCGCATGGTGGCGAATGCCACCGAGGCGGAAGACCTGACACAGGAGGTCTTCGTTCAGCTCTTCAAGAAGATCGGCAGTTTCCGCGGTGAATCCGCTTTCACAACCTGGCTGCATCGGATGACGGTCAATCACGTTCTGATGCATTTCCGCAAACGCGGCGTTCGCCTTGAAAAGACGACCGAGGAAGGCGAAATCGGAGATATTCAGGACATCGTCCAATCGATCGCTGAGCGCCCGCGCTTCATTGATCGGATCGCACTTGATAAAGCCATCTCGGAACTGCCGCCCGGATATCGATCGGTCTTTGTGCTGCACGATGTCGAAGGTTTCGAGCACGAGGAAGTAGCCGACCTGCTCGGAGTCAGCGTTGGGACATCAAAATCCCAGCTGCACAAAGCTCGAATGAAATTACGGAATTTATTGAATAAAAAAATATAGTTGGACCGGTCGTCAGGCCGTCGGCTGAACCTCACCAAGTTATACAGTCGATGGAATCACAGATCGATCGGAAGGTAAGTGTAAGAGAGGATAGTAGTATGGATTGCCGAGCAATAACCGGGGGGTTATCTGATTATCTGGATGGCTGGATGTCAGCTGACGACACGCGCTCATTTGAAAGTCATCTGGCCAATTGCCCAAGGTGCCGGATACTCCAGGTCGAATTAACAGAGATGCGAACAGCCGCGCGCGAGCTTCCGCTGCACACGCCGTCGAAAGCGATGTGGGCCCGCATCAGCAACGAGATCGAGGCCGATCTGGCAGCCGAACGGATGCCGAATCGGAGACCGGTCGAAGCCGGGTCCTGGTGGGAGGGTCTGAAATCGCGCCAGTTCACCTTCTCGCTGCCGCAACTGGCCGGGGCGGGCGCTCTGGCTGCGGCGGTCGCCATCTTCGGGTACACCAGCCTGAACTCGCAGAATTCAGGCAAGCTCAGTCTGGCGGGGGCACAGACAGCCGTTCTGCAGGGTGAAGATGAATTACTCGAGGAGCTCCAGCGCCGGCTGACCACGATCAATGCCCGCAAGGCGAGCTGGGACCCGCAGTATCGAACCGATTTCGATAATCAAATGAACAGGATCGAACAGTCGCTGGTGAAATGCCGGAAAAAGCTCAATGATCAGCCCGGCGATAAGGTCCATCAGGAGATGGTTCGCTCGCTCTATAAGGAAAAACTTCAGCTCTTGAACGATATCGAGCGTTTGAAGTGGTAGATTGGCGGTACCAGGTATGACCATTCGAAATCCCCTGTCGATGGTGTCTCTCAACAAGTCCACTTTTTTACCCGCCCTGCTGGCGACTATGGTCTGCTGTGGTCTTGTTAATGCTCAGTCTGCTTCCCGGTCATTTACCGTCCCGGCCGAAGGGTCATCTCTTGAAGTAATCAATCAGATGGGGACGATCAAGGTGACAGCCGGAGTTCCGGGATCTACCAGGATAGTGATCAGCCACAAAAAGATATCGGGCGAGGCTAAAGTCGACACCTCACAGATCAGCGATCGCAAGGTCAAGGTCGAGGTGACGGGCGCCGGCAAGGTCGATTTCGATATTATTGTTCCTCCTGCAACCGTTCTTGACCTGCTCAGCTACAAGGGCGTGATCTATGTTTCAAATCTGACCGGCGACGTGAAAGCCAGGATCACTACCTCAGGCAACATCACTTTCACAGGATTGCGCAGCCGGCGGGTTGAAGCTCATGGGTCGAGCGGAAACGTGAGCTTCAGCGGAGAAATTCTTGACGGCGGCGAATATACGCTGAAGTCATTCTCAGGGCGCGTCGATGCGACATTTCCAGCGGACGCTGATTTCAAGCTCTCGGCATCTTCGTTCAGCGGAGTGGTCGACCTTGGCGGATTCGCCATGAAGTTCGACAGGCAGACAAATCAGCTGGTTGAAGCGACCAGCGGCACAGGTCGCGCGTCGGTCAATTTATGGTCGCAAGAGGGAAGCATCTACCTGCACCGCAAGCCTTAACCGTCACCAGAGGTCTATGCCCTCTAACCAGGACCCACGCAATCAGTATTGGATAAGCAAGGGTGTGGAGGTGTATCCGCCAGGCTCTCTTATCAATCGACTTCTAACTATCGAAAAATATGGTGCGGTCAGGGTCAAAAACCCCGTCGCGCGCAGTCTCAATGCGCTTTCGGTGCTCTTCCTGATGCTGTTTGCCGTGGTTGTGCCGCATTCAGTGGCGGCGGGGCATATCAGCCTTGGGCTGTGCTTTCTGGCCTGGGTATTTCGGGATTTATGGACGGGGCGTCCGCAGTTCGGACGAACCACTATCGATCTGCCGCTGGCCTGTTTCTGCCTGCTGACTGTTCTCTCCTCCCTCCTCTCGGTCGAACCCGGAACAAGCATTCCGAAATTAAAGACGCTCTTGCTTTTCGGCGGGATATATCTGGTGTCAACCAATTTGAATCGGCTGGGCGTTCCAGTGCTGGTACTGTTGATCGTCATATCCAGCCTGGTGAGCGTCGGATTCAGTCTGGCCGAAAAAGCGTGGGGCCGGGGAATGGTGATCACTGAGATCGAGCAATCGAGTCCGCTTCCGGCAAGCAGGGTGCAGGCTGGCGATGTGATATGGATGATCGGGCGGCGAAGGGTCTATTCGATCGAGGCGGCGGCGCAATTGATCCGCGGATATCGCGTAGGAGAGAAGATCAATGTCGAAGTTCTGCATGCCGGCGACCCGATTCCGGTTGAACTGACAGCGACGCGCGAGTTGCTCACACAGGCCAATCCTCTGGGCGTCAAGGTCGATGGACGAAGCAGGCAGTTTCGCATCGCAGGGTTTTCCCGCCAGTTTCTGACATATGCCGAACAGATGCAGATCCTCGCGCTGCTGGTCTGGGGCGGATTGCTGACGTTTCTCAGGATATCCAGCCATCGCTGGACCCATTCGTGGATCTACGCGATGACGCTCATCTTCACGCTCTTTTCACTGGCCCTGATTCTGACGGCTTCGCGTGCAGTCATCGCGTCGTTTGTAGCGGCAGTTCTGTTGACTGCAATAAGCATGGGCAGCAAGGGCGGGCGGATGACCGTGCTGATCGGACTGATCGTCGCTGTAACATTGACAGGAATCGGCGTATACGTGATCAGTTCGTCCCGCCGTGAGATCGGCATTGACTTCCGTGATGACAGCGCCTTGCGGCGAATAGCGTATATGAAGGCCGGGTTGCGGGTCATTCCGAAGCGGCCGCTGCTGGGAGTCGGCATGGATTCGCACAAGCAGCACTGGAGTGAATGGGGTTTCCCCGGAGATTACATCACTCATACTCACTCGACACCGATTCAGATTGCGATGGATCGGGGACTGCTTACTCTGGCGAGCTACATCTGGCTCATGATTTCGATGATGGTCGCGGCATGGTTCTGCTGGAGGCGGGCGCGAAAACGCGAGGATCTCATCGGCGAAAGCCTGGGGCTCGGCACGCTCGCAGCCCTCATCGGATTTTCAATCAGTTCGCTTGCGAATTACAATTTCGGGGATGCGGAGGTTATGATGCTGTTGATGACACTGATCGGACTTGCGGCAGTGACCCTGCGCGATTATGACAGGAAGCTGGAATCGCAAAGTCCCGGAGAGAACGTATAAATTGAAACGAAAATCCGCCAAAATCGCAGTCCTGTTGCTTATTTCGCTCATGACGCCCATTGGAGCCATGGCGCAGACACGGGATGCGCAGGAGACGATCAGGCTCAGCACAAATCTGGTGGTGGTCGACACTCAGGTGCTCAGGCGAAAGTCGGGCGAGGTGATCAATGGACTCTCAGCCGGCGATTTCGAGATATATGAGGACGGCGTCCGCCAGGAGATAACCCATTTCAGTCAGGACAAGCTGGCGCTTTCGGTGATTCTGCTCATCGATCTGAGCGGCAGCGTCAGTCCTGTTCTGCACTACATCAGCGACGGAGCCCTGTCAGCCCTGCAGCGGCTGAAGGAGAGCGACGAGGTCGCGCTCATGACATTTTCGTCGTCGACACAGTTGCTTCAGGATTTCACAAAAAACCGCAAACTGGTCGTGGAAAGGATCGGGAGCATCGAAAAAAGCCCCGTCATTGGCCAGGGCACGCTGCTCTACAAGGCGCTTTACGAAGCGGCGATGCACATGAACAAGGCCGGCAATCCGACCAGCCGCCGCGTGATCGTGACGGTCACCGACAATGTCTCGTGGGATTATCACTATTACGGAGTCTCCGAACAGGAAGTCTACGACAGAGTCATTCAGTCGGGCAGCATGGTTTGCGGGCTGATCGTAGAGGGCTCGCTCTCGCGAGCCGAAAAGATATTTCGCCGCGACAAGGACGGCAGGGATATGTTTCGGCGACGGATGACCATCGATCAGTTCGTTAATCAAACCGGCGGCGAACAGATGAAAGCTCCATCGACTGAGATCAGCATTAGGCTGTCTCAGTTGATCGACCACTTGAGAACAAGTTACAGCATCGGATTCAGCCCCGGCCGTGATCAGAACGACGGCAGATACCGGAGGATCAACATCGCGCTCACGCCGCAGGCCCGCAAGCGGCTCGGCGATGTCGTGATTCGGTTTAAACAAGGGTATTACGCGCGCTAGCTTTGGAGTGCGACGGCCCGGCGTCGCTTTGGTAGTCCTGTATCCATTAGACGACTACCAAAGCGACGCCGGGCCGTCGCACTCCAAATTGCATTGGCAGCGAATGTAGTAATTGAATTCATACTGCACAGTATTCGGTCACCCCCTTTATTCTCAATGAAAGGGGCATTCGAATATATGACCGAAAACTCATCTGAATCCAGGAAATACTGGCCGCACACTCCGCTGCATCATTTGACATCGGGATCCGTATACATAATCACCGCGGCTACAATTTACAAACAACATTTTTTCCGGTCACCAGAAAAATTGACTATCCTCGAACAGAAATTGCTTTCAATGGCGAGTCATTCGAAATGGGACCTCGAAGCATGGGCAATCTTTTCAAATCACTATCACTTTATTGCCCGTGGCTACGAAGATTCTATGCCACTTGATCGAATGATCAATCAGCTTCATTCAACTACAGCCAGGGAAATAAATGAAATGGAAGGTTTGAGCGGAAGAAGAGTCTGGTACAACTTCTGGGATACGCGATTGACATATCAGAAGTCATACCTGGCAAGACTGAATTACGTCCATCAAAATGCCGTTAAACACGGCCTTGTGGACGTAGCACGAAATTATAAGTGGTGTTCCGCCGCTTGGTTCGAAAAAAACGCAACGCGGTCTCAAGTCAGTACTATTTATGGGTTCAAGATCGATGAAGTGAACGTGTACGATGACTTTTAATTTGGAGTGCGACGGCCCGGCGTCGCTTTAGTAGTCCTGTATCCATTAGACGACTACCAAAGCGACGCCGGGCCGTCGCACTCCAAATTAAGGCCGACCGCTTTCGAGGAAGGCCTTGAGTTTGCGGGAGCGGGACGGGTGGCGTAATTTACGGAGCGCCTTGGCCTCGATCTGACGGATGCGTTCGCGAGTGACGGCGAAATGCTGGCCGACCTCTTCAAGGGTGTGTTCGCTGCCGTTCGGTCCCAGACCGAAACGCATTTTGATGACCTTCTCCTCGCGCGGCGTCAGCGTCTTGAGTACCTCTTCGGTGATTTCACGAAGATTGATATTGATGACGGCCTCGGCAGGATTCTGAATGGTCTTGTCCTCGATGAAATCGCCGAGGTGCGAATCTTCCTCTTCACCGATCGGCGTTTCGAGTGAGATGGGTTCCTGGGCGATCTTGAGGACCTTGCGGACCTTGGACGCCGGGATATCCATCTTCCTTGCGATCTCCTCGCTGGTCGGCTCGCGGCCGAGTTCCTGAACCAGAGCGCGGGAAGTACGAATCAGCTTGTTGATCGTCTCGATCATATGGACGGGGATGCGGATCGTCCGCGCCTGGTCAGCGATCGCGCGGGTGATCGCCTGGCGGATCCACCACGTGGCATAGGTCGAGAATTTGTATCCGCGGCGATATTCGAACTTGTCGACGGCCTTCATCAAACCGATGTTGCCTTCCTGAATTAAGTCCAGGAACTGGAGGCCGCGGTTGGTGTATTTCTTGGCGATCGAAACGACCAGTCGCAGGTTGGCTTCGACCAGCTCCTTCTTGGCCTGGTTGGCTTCGGCCTCGCCGATAATGACGTTCTGGACTGCGCGTTTGATCTCGACCGCAGGCTGCCTGTGCTGCTCTTCCAGCTGAGTCAGATGGCGCTTTGCCGCGCGGAGTTTCTTTTCGGCCTCCTTGATCTCGTCCTTGTTGCGCTTCCGCTCGATCGAACGCGTGAGTTTGTCGATTTCACGCTCGGTTGACCGGACCTCATCCTGCGACTTGCGCATCGCTGAGACCAGGCGGTCCTCGATCTTCGTCGTGAATTCGAGCAGCCGGACGAGCTGCGAAAGCTCGATCCGCTGGCGGGCCAGCTTGCGGCGCATGCGAACTAGTTTGGGCGAGCGTTTCGGCTCAACCTTGAATTTCTCGTATTGAGTCTGGGTCTTCTTGAAGACCTTCGAGATCTCTCCGATGGTTTCAAGAGTATAGTTGTGATATTCCTCGATCTTCTCTTCGGTGATGCCTTCCTGTTCGTTGAAGGTCACCACTTCCCGGATAGACAACTCTCCTGTGCCCAGCTCATGGCCGATCGCGATCAATTCGGCGATCGCCACAGGCGAGCGAGAGATCGCCTTTTGAGCGCGGATCTTACCTCGCTCGATCCGCTTGGCGATAGTCACTTCGCCTTCTCGTGTGAGCAGCGGAACGACGCCCATCTCGCGCAAATATAGCCGGACCGGGTCGTTGGTTTTGTCGAGAGTGCCGGGCGAGAGATCGAGTTCGATCTCCTCTTCAGCCATATCATCGAGCTTCTTTTCGCCGCCGGATGCCACTGCGGCGTTCTCGAGGAATTTCTCCTCGGAATCACTGATGACAATCCCTTCCGCCCCCAGCATGGCGAAAATGTCTTCGATGTCGTCCGCTGAGACCATCCCCTCAGGAAGCTCCTGATTGATGTCGTCATAGGTCAGGAACGCCTTCTCCTTACCCAGACTCAGCAGCTTCTGGACATCATCCGTATATTTCTCGTCGATAGCCAATTTCTTCACCCCTTTCACCGTGATGCCTTGGGCGCTTTCACGGCGGTACAGTTTCTCTCTTTCCTTCTCATACTCTTAATAACAATAAACGGGGAAATACTTCACGGGTCTTCATTATTTTTCTCAAATCGACATAATCAGTGGGCGCTCGCTAACGCTCACGTACTGTTACCTTTTTGCCCGTTCACGCTCACGTTCCGCTTCCAGTTCTCTTTTCGCAAGCTCGTATTTCTGCATTATTTTCAACTGATCGATATCATTCGAACGTTGTGCCTGGTTAATTTCCGACTGAAGAGCAACCTGTTTGTCAGTCAGGCGGAAAGAGCGAAGACTCTCGAGGCTCTCCCGGGCCTCGCGTTCGGCATGGGTAAAAGCTTCCCCCTCAGGGGAATTTTCGGCACTTTGCTCTACCTCATCGCCATACATTAAAGATGGAAGCAAATCCCGAGCCAGATCCTGATCAACAAGGTCCTGAACGAGTGCAGGGTAGGTCACCTGCCTGCCCTGTCGTTCGAAATCCAGTAGTAATCGAAAGAGCGAAGCGGTTCTCAGACCATCCATATCCTCATCCGTGATTTCAGCAAGCATATTCCGTCGCACATTGGCGTGGTTGAGCATGCATTCGAGCAGCTTCTTTTCCGCCGGTTTGACGGCGATCATCGACGTCATGACGCGTTCGCTGACAGCCTCCTGCCGGGTATTGGCAGCCTTTTTGAACTCTTCGCGGATCAGATTGCTGTCGATCTTCAAGCGATCGGCGATGAGCTCGAACTGTTCTGCCCGTTCGATGCGATCCTTCACAAGACGCAAATACGGCAGAATTGCGTTTATCGTTTCGACTTTACCTTGCGGGCGCTTCTGATCGTGACTCCTGAGCGCCTCCTCGACGATATAGTCAAGGAAGGGCTGCGACGATTTCAGGACTTTCAAATAGCTTTGCGGCCCGTGAGCTCTGATGTATTCATCGGGATCAAGGTTGTCCGGCAGGCTCAGGACATTCACGCGAAACCCTTGAGCCACAAGCAGTTCGAGGCTGCGCTTGGTGGCGGCCACGCCTGCCGAATCCGGATCGAAGTTGACGACGATGCGCCGGGCGTACCGGCCCAGCAATCGAACCTGATTATCGGTCAGGGCGGTTCCGAGACTGGCGACAAGGTTCGTCACACCGGCTTGCCAGGGTATCAGGAAATCCAGGTAGCCTTCGACGAGGACCGCGTATCCGCGCCGGCGGATCGCGTCCCTCGAATTATTGAGCCCGAAGAGGTGTTCTCCCTTGGTATAGACGATAGTTTCGGGCGAATTGAGATATTTCGGTTCGCCGTCGCCGAGAGTTCGTCCACCAAAGGCGACAACCCTTCCCTGCGTGTCGCATATCGGGAACATGAGCCTGCCGCGAAACCGATCATAAAAACCCGCGCGATTCTCTTTGATCGTGACCAGACCGCTCTGTTCGATTTGGGAACGCGATGCTCCGCGCGATTTCAGATATTCGCTGCATGCGTCCCAACTGTTAGGAGCGTATCCCAGGCGAAAAGTCTTGCGGGTTTCGTCGGAGATCCCTCGCTTTTCAAGATAGCCGTGGGCGGCACGCCCCTCGGGCGTTTGCATGAGATTTTCTTCAAAGAACTCTGTCGCCCACTGATTGATCTGCAGAATTTCGGCGCGAAGTCGATCGCGCTCTTCGTATTCCTTTGAATCCTCGACCCTGGGGACCTGGATGCCGGACTTTTCAGCGACTGTTTTGACGGCTTCGGGAAATGGGCAGCCTTCTATCTCCATCACGAAGGTGAAGACGTCGCCGGCCTTTCCGCAGCCGAAACATTTAAAGAACTGCTTTGCGGAATTGACGCTGAAACTTGGCGTTTTTTCATTATGAAACGGACAACATGCCCAGTAACTTGCGCCTTTCTTTTTCAGCGAGACGTAATCGCCGACGATTCGAAGAATATCGGCCTGATTTCGCAGTTCGTCACTGAATCCGCGGGGAATGCGCATTGCTATTTTCTCAGTTCAACCACGGTTGCACCGCTTCCGCCCTCGCTCTGGGCGGCAGTGTAAAACTTATCGACGTGCGGATGGCCGGCGAGCAGGTCCGAGATCGCGCGTTTGAGCGCACCGAGGCCGACTCCATGGACGATCCGGACGCGATCGAAATTATCGAGATATGCCGCGTCGAGGAACTTGTCCACGACCTCAGTCGCTTCGTTGACGGTTCTGCCGATGACGTTGAGCTCGCTGCTGACGGGAGCATCCTGCTCCTGAAGCGCGACAGAAACGCCTTTCGGAAGGCCGGCGACGGGTTTGGCGCCCTTTTTCGGCGCGGCCCGATGTTCGACGAGACGAACGTTCTCGGGTCTTTCTCGAAAGCGCAGAGCCCCGATCTGGACGCCGATTTCGTCGTCATTGACAGAATCGACGACACCTTCCTGATTGAGGGAGAGCAGCAGGACGCGATCACCGACGGCGATATCACCCGCCGGTTCAGGCTCGACAACATGTGCAGCTTCGACATGTTCGGATCCGGCATCGAGCGCCGTGCCATATTTCTGCCTCGCCGCCTGATGCAGGGCCCTGGCAGCGGTGCCGGCCGCGCTCTTGAGCTCGACGGTGCGTTTCTCGATATCCTTGCGCAGACGGCGAGCCTGAGCCGTATCCTCTATAGTGGAGGTAAACTGTTCGGCTTTGGTTACAAACTCTTCAACAACTTTGTTCAATTCAGCACGAAATTCTTTCTCCCGCTCGCGTTCCCGTCGGGCGAATTCCGTTTCAAGACGGGCGAACTTTTCAGCGACTGTCGCGCGCTCCTCATCGAGTGCGACGAGCATCTGGCGCTGGTGATCGTGCTGCTCCTTGAGCTTTTTCAGGTATTCCGATGCTTCCGCGCCGGCGGTTTTGACGCGTTCGGAGGCGCGATCGATGATGCCTTTGGGCAGTCCGAAGCGCCGTGCGATTTCGATCCCGGATGATGAACCGGCGAGACCCGTCAGCAGATGGTAGGTCGGCTTGAGCGTCCGCTCATCGAATTCGACGCTGGCGTTGATGACGCCGGGCGTGTTAGTGGCATACATCTTGAGGCCGCTGTAATGAGTCGTGACGATGATGTGAGCTCCGCGTTCGCGGAAGTAATCGACCATGGCCACACCCAGCGCGGAGCCTTCCTCGGGATCAGTGCCGGTTCCGACCTCATCGAGCAGGATCATCGCCGGCGGATCGAGCTCATCGCTGATATGCCGAATATTCTGAATATGCGCGGTGAATGTCGAGAGATTCGCCGCGATCGACTGGTGGTCGCCGATATCGGCGAGCATCTGGTTAAAGATCGGCAGGTCAGCATCTGCAGCGGGAACGTGCAGCCCGGCCTGGGCCATGAGGGCCAGCAGGCCGGCAGTCTTAAGCACAACTGTCTTTCCGCCCGCATTAGGACCGCTGACGACCATGACACGGTGATCGGAGTCCATTTCGATGGTGATCGGGACGATCGACAGGTTCTGAGCTCTCAGATTGGCTTCCAGCAGCGGGTGCCGGGCATCTTTCAGCCTGAGCGTTCCCTGGTTGTTGATGCGCGGCTCGATCGCGTCGTGCATGATCGACAGTCGCGCCCGGGCGGCGATAAAATCGACAAGACCCACGGCTTCCGACATGTCCTCGAGTGACTGGCGCTCGTCGCGAAGCTCTTCGGTCATGGTGAAGAGAACCTTTGTGATTTCGGCCTGCTCGACTTCGCGCAACCTGACCAGCTCGTTGTTCTGGTTGATCGTTTCGAGCGGCTCGACGAAGACCGTCTGCCCCGATGATGACATTCCGTGCACGACTCCGGCGACCGCTCCACGATTGTCGTTGCGGATCGGAATGACAAACCGTTCATTGCGAATCGTAATGAACTCATCCTGCAGGGCATGCGCCTCATCGGCGCGCTTGAGAATCGATTCGAGCGATTTCTGAATCTGGCTTCTCAGTCGCGAGATCTGAAACCTCACCTCGCGCAACTCCGGGCTGGCGAAATCCTCGATCTCACCCGTCGGTGAGATCCGCCCGCGCAAGCGCTGATAGAGCGCGCGCAGATTCGGGATCGGCTCCGTGATCTCGTAAAACAGCGGGAATTTCTGCCTCTCTTCACGAAAGGTCTCGCGGAGCCCCATGGCGACCGAAATCAGTCGCAGCAGATTGAGAATCTCGACCGGCTCCAGATTGACGTCGGCCACCCTCAACTTGCCGATCGAAGGTCGCGGATCGGGCAGGTCGTTAACGTCGAGGGCCGTGCCTTCTCGCAGATAGATCACAGCCTCGCTGGTCCGCTTCTGCTCGCGCCTGATCGTCTCCCCGGATGTCGAGGCCTCCAGCTTCTGAGCCAGTGCGGCGCCCAGCGGGGTGCGCACCTGCTGCAAAAGCAGGTCTTTGAGTCTGTCGAATTCGAGGGTCTCTGTGGCTTGGATCTGCATGAATGTAGTGTTCAGGGCCTGTTTTAAAAGGCACTTACGCTGAAACCTAGGGATTATAGAGACCGTTCCAGCGTTTGTCAAGGATGGGGTCGGAGCACGAGCCGGAGTGCAGACCTCCGGCCGGCATGAATCAGTAACAACGGAAAATTAACGAAAAAGGGAGAGTCCTTGTTTTCTGCAAGCAGGATGCCGACCGGAGATCAGCGATCCGGTCGGCGATCCAGATCACTGCTGCGCACGCGTTTGAGAGTCATCAATGACGATCTCGACGCGGCGATTCATCTGGCGTCCTGCGGCCGTGTCGTTGGTGGCGATCGGTTTGGTCTTGCCGAAACCGCGCACGCCCTTGATGCGGTTCTCCTTGACTCCGGCGCTGACCAGATAGTCGCGGACAGACTCTGCGCGATTTTGCGAGAGCCTGTTGTTCAGCTCGTCCGAGCCGACGCTATCTGTATGGCCCTCGACCTCGAGGGTGAGTTCGCCGGGGTACGCCAGGAGGATTCCCGACAGCTTGCTCAGTTTTTCGCGGGCAGCCGGCTTGAGCGTCGCCTTGCCGGTATCGAAGAGAACATCGCCGAGATTGACGATGAAGCCGCGCGTTTCACGTTTGGTATCGAGGATCTCGGAGAGCGAAACATAGAGGCGCTGGAGCGCGCTGTCACGTTCCTTGCGTGCGTCTTCAGCCTGCTTTTGGGCGGTCAGGGCCTGTGCCCGAGCAGCATCCGCCTGCATACGTTCTCGTTCTGCGGCGATCCGTTCGGCCTCTGCCCTGGCGCGTGCGGCTTCAGCATCGCGACCGGCTTTTTCACGGCGCAGGCGTTCCTCATCGGCCAGTCTGGCTGCGCGTTCAGCTTCTGCCTTGGCTCGCTCGGCTTCTGCCTTGGCGCGTTCTGCTTCAAGCCGTGTTCTCTCGGCTTCGGCCTGAGCGCGCTCGGCCTGGGCACGCGCCTCCTCGAGACTGCGAATTCGTGCCTGCCGTTCATTATCGATCCGGGCCTGGTATTCGCGCTCGGTCGCCAGATCACGGGCTACCTGGCCGAGCCGCATAACGTCCTTCGAGAGGCCGCTGTATTTCGACTCATTCTTGAGGTTCCGCGGCCAGAGCTGCTCGAGGGTGGCGAGCTTGGTCTGTGCTTCCTGCCATTCCTGAGCGGCGAACTCCTTGGCGCCGGCCCGGCGGGCGATATCGAGTGAACGCCGGGCTCCGAGCACCAGACGCGGCGTCGTGTAATCGGCCTTGAGCGTCGCAGCTTCGGATTCCGTCGGTTCATAGAGCGCGCCGCGATCGGATTTATATTCGGCCTGAGCCGTCTGCACTCCGCTGGTCACGTTTTTAGGCAGCGTGGTCTCGGCAACGACCTTCTGCGAAGGCATCTTGACAGAGCTGTGAGGCTCAGCGGTGATGATAATCCCGAAAGTCTGGGCTGAGCTGCGCGCCTGAAGTTCGGCAGTGTAACCTGTCGGAAGCTCGATCAGATTGTCGGTCTGGCCTTCGGGCGTCACCGCCCAGATGACAAACGTTGTGTAATAGGTGCCGTATGTCTGCGGGTGATCGAGGTTCTGGACTTTGACCTTGATCCGGGCATCGTTCTTCTTGTATTCGACCTCGGCCTTGCCGGTGACGCGCGGAGCCAGCGACGTTCCGGTCATATTGACCGTCGTCCGCTTGTTCTCGACGTACCGGACCGCAAGTGTGTTTCTGGTGATGTAGGCTTCGGAATTTTCAGGCGTTTGAGCATTCAAAACGCCGGCCATCGTCGAGACGACCATTGCGATCATGAGCAAAAGCCATATCTTCTTCATGTTCATATCAATCCTCCCGTCCTCAATGGACAATGGTGGTGCAGAATTATGTGTAGTTTGGAATTATTCCTGGGGGAGATCAAAAGACAGTATGTCACAGTTCGCAGTGAAGACCAAACAAGGCTTAGCTCCTCCTGGCGTCCCTGCGGCATTGACAATTCTATTTAGCTCCGCAGCATTTCTTGTATTTCCTGGTCGAACCGCAGGGACACGGATCATTCCGGCCAACCTTGACCGGATTGACAAGATTGCCGTGCTCGGCCAATTGAAAACCGGCCGGGGTTTCGATATCTGGCACATCCCAATAGAGTTTTTCGTTGGCCTGTTCTTCCATCTCATCTAGACGTTCATTGATCTGCGCAGGCTGGTAAAAATACTCGATTGTATTGTTTTCATTATCCAGATCGATGAAGAAGTCCCGTGACGAGCTGTCGTACGAGGCTCTGAGCCTGGAAAATGAGCCGCAAATTGATTCGTCTATCAGACCGCGATCATATGCCTTCCTGATCGCCTTGAATCCGTGTTCGTGATCGAGCGCCACCGGGCAGGAGACGCTGAAACTCAGGAACGTTTCGTCGTCCTCCGTTTCGTTCTCATACAGGCCGCAAATAAAATCGGAAGCATCGCGTCTGAGCGCCTCGTCGTTTCGGGCGATGAGAGTCATCGCCAGTGCGGCCTTGTAGCGGCAGTAGGAATAGTCCGGGTTGTCGCGCCAGGCGCCGCGGTAGCTGGTGATGAAATCGCGACAATAGGGCAATGCCGGGGCCCCGAAACTTGCGATCACCGCGGCGATCGAATCGATCCCCGCATGATGATCGGCAAAATATGCGTGCGGCAGCATTTCAAAGATCAGCGGCAGCGCTTTTTCATCACCGATGAGACCGAGAATCGCCATGGCATGCTGAACGATCCAATATTTTCCATCGCTGCCCTCGTACCAGTTCTCTTCGTCGGCCAGCGCCTCGCGCAGCGGCCCCGCCGCCTCTTCTCCGCGATCGGCGAGAGCCGTGATCAGCTCCATCTCGACGTCGCTTCCAAGGCTGTAGAGAAGTGCGATCAGTTCATGGGTCTGCATCTCGTTGTATTTGTCCATAACTTCAACATCATCCCTGATTATAAAAGTAACTGCTCAGCGCCATGGAGAGTTTCCAGTGGAAAGAAGTTTCCGGTTTCCAGTCGTCTGCAACAGTTTCGTAAATAGTCATAATTGCATGCTGTATGGCAGGGAAGAATCTGCTGTTGTCCAGAAAACTGGAAACTTCTTCCCACTGGAAACTTTACCCGGCGCTGAGCAGTTATTTATAAAAAGATGAAATATGCCAGTTGAAGCGTAAAAAGTCGAATTGTCGCGGGGCTGAGAGTCGTGTGGTATATTGTTTTTACAACACAATGATGGCCCCCGCGGGGTATGACAGGATCGAGGCGGTAAAGAGCATGAAGGATAAAGAAGTACAGGAACTTGAAGCGGCGCTCGAGCAAATCTGGGAGATTGCGACCAGTAAGCTCGGGCTCGATCCCTATCCGACGAGATTCGAGATCGTGCCGGCGACTGTCATGTACGAGGTCGGATCATATGCCCTGCCCGGACGCTATTCGCACTGGACCTTCGGCAAGGCCTATCACAAGATGAAAACGATGTACGACTTCGGGCTGTCGAAGATATACGAAGTGGTCATCAACGCCAATCCGGCATACGCATTTCTGCTCGAGAACAACTCGCTCCTGCAAAACAAGCTGGTCATCGCCCACGTTCTGGGACACGTCGATTTCTTCAAACACAACGCCTATTTTGCGCCGACGAATCGCAGGATGGTGGATGATGCTGCGATGCATGCCCGTCGGATCAATGAATACGAGTTCACGCATGGACGCAAAGTGGTCGAGAATTTTCTTGATGCCGTCCTGTCGATCGAGGAGCACATCGACCCTGACTTCTTCATCAAGAAGTCGCGCGAGCTGCCATCGGTCGGGGCGGGCGGGGCATCAGCCCCTTCCGCACCGGAAGGGCGGTTCGACGATCTGAGAAGCCGCGACGAAATCAGAACAGCCGCTCAGGAATTTGCCGACCTGACACCCGAGATCGCAATGGAGCCTGAAAAGGATCTGGTCTGGTTCATCATGCAGAACTCGCCGGTTCTCGAGCCGTGGCAGCGCGATGTCATGAGCATGATCCACGACGAAATGCTCTATTTCATTCCTCAGATGCAAACGAAGATCATGAATGAAGGCTGGGCGAGCTATACTCACGCCAGGATCATGCGCGAAATGGATCTGCCTGACAACGAGCATCTCGAGTTCGCCGAGCTGCACGCCGGAGTGGTCTCTCCGCACCAGAACCAGCTCAACCCGTATTATCTGGGCTATAAGATCTTCGAGGATATCGAACGTCGATGGGACAATCCGACTCGCGAGGAGCAGGATGAGTTCGGGCGTCAACCAGGCGGAGGCAGGGCGAAGATATTCGAGGTTCGCGAACTGGACAACGACGTCTCGTTCCTGCGCAACTACCTGACTGAGGAGCTCTGCGAAGATCTTGATCTGTTCGTCTATGAGCTGGTCGACGAGACCGAATGGACCGTGACCGAGAAGCGATGGGAGCGCGTCCGCGATCAACTGGTTGCCAATATGACCAATTTCGGGCTTCCCTATATCGAAGTCGCCGACGGCGATTACAATCGAGCCCGTGAACTATACCTGCGCCACCGCTACGAAGGAGCCGAACTCGATCAGCGATATGCACGCAAAGTGATGGAATATGTCTACCGTCTCTGGGGCCGCCCGGTCCATCTCGAAACCGTCGTTGATGATGAATCGACCATCTGGCATTACGACGGCTCTCAGCATACGGAAGAGTAGAAAGTAAAAAGTAAAAAGTAGAAAGTAGAAAGTAGAAAGTAGAAAGAATTTGCCGGTAACCGGGACATGCTGAATCATGTGCCCACTCAGCTATTCCTTTCTACTTTCTACTTTTTACTTTCTACTCACTTAAATATCCAGATTCTTGACATCGAGAGCATTGTCTTCGATGAAGCGGCGGCGCGGTTCGACCTGATCGCCCATCAGAACGGTGAAGATCTGATCGGCCTCGACGGCATCGTCAATGCGAACCTGAAGAAGGGTCCGTTTTTCGGGATCCATGGTCGTTTCCCAGAGCTGCTCGGGATTCATTTCGCCGAGGCCCTTGTAGCGTTGGATGTGAAGGTCCTTTTTGGCGGCGGAGATGATGTGGTCGAGCAGTTCTTCGCGCGTCTGGACTTCGGTCTCGATCGAGCCTTCCCTGATCACGAAAGGCGGATGACTCAATGGGACGAACGATTTAAATAGTTCGACCGCGCGCTGGAATTCGACGTGCGTAGCCAGCTCCCAGTCAATCAGAACGCTCGTCCCGTTGCTGACGTGTTTGATCTCGATCTCGGAGAGTCCGTGTTCCTCGTCGGAAGTAAGCTCGGTCTTGTATCCCGCATTGGCGAGCGCCACTTCGACCTTGCCGAGCAGGGCTTCGTCGGCGAAGATGTCGTGGAGTCTGCGATTTGCCTTCTGGAGCAGGCCATTGCGGCCGCTGAATGCTTCGAGCACGATATCGACGATCTGCCTGTCGAACAGCCGGCGTGCAAGCTTGTGGTAGTAGCCATTGAATTCGACCAGTAATTCAAGCAGCGAGGTCAGATCCTTGCCTTCGAATTTGTCGCCGGTCTTCTTGACGAGGACCGAGACATCTTCGGTCGCTTTTCGCATGAGGTACCGGTTCATCTCTCGCTCATCCTTGATGTAGCGCTCCGATTTACCCTTCTTGACCTTATAAAGGGGCGGCTGGGCGATGTAGATGTAGCTTTTGACCTCGCCGTCCGGCATCTTGTGTTCGAGCAACTGCGGCATCTGACGATAGAAGAAGGTGAGCAGCAGTGTTCGAATATGGCTTCCGTCGACATCAGCGTCGGTCATGAGAATGACCTTGTGATAGCGCAGCTTTTCGATATCGAAATCGTCCTTGCCGATGCCGGCGCCTAGCGCCGTGATGAGCGTCTTGATTTCACTGTGCGAGAGCATCTTGTCAAAGCGGGCTTTTTCGACGTTGAGGATCTTGCCCTTGAGCGGGAGAATGGCCTGTGTCCGTCGATCGCGGCCCTGTTTGGCGCTGCCGCCGGCGCTGTCTCCCTCGACGATGTAGATCTCGCAGACGGCTGGATCCTTCTCCGAGCAGTCGGCCAGCTTGCCGGGCAGGTTGAGCGAGTTGAGCGCTCCCTTGCGAACGATCTCCCTTGCCTTGCGCGCTGCCTCGCGGGCGCGGGCGGCCTCGACGGCCTTGCCGACGATCGACTTGGCAACTGCCGGATGCTCCTCGAAATATGAATTGAGCCGGTCGTAAAAGAACGAGGTGACAGGCCCCTGAACATCTGAGTTAAGCTTGCCTTTGGTCTGGCCTTCGAACTGAGGTTGCGGCAGTTTGACGGAGATCACGGCGACCAGCCCTTCACGCACATCGTCGCCGGACAATTGACCCTTGAAATCCTTGATCAATCCCGAGGTCTGGGCATACTTGTTAATCGCCTTCGACAACGCCGAACGAAAGCCGGAAAGGTGCGTTCCGCCATCCACCGTATTGATGTTGTTGGCGAAAGCGAAGACCTTTTCGTCATAGGCATCATTGTATTGCATTGCTATTTCGATGCCGAGCGTATCTTCATCCGTGGCCGGCTTCTCGAAATAGAGCGGTTTGGCGTGCAGGACATTCTTGTTCTTGTTGAGATGCTTGACGAATTCGGCGATTCCGCCTTCGTAATAGAATTCGTGTTTCTTCTCGGCGTCCTCACGTTCATCGACGATCGTGATCCTGATGCCCTTGTTGAGAAAGGCTTTTTCGCGCAGCCTCTCGGAGAGCTTCTCGAAACTGAAGTCGGTTGTAGTGAAGATCTCGGTATCGGGCCTGAAGGTGATCCTGGTGCCGTGACGTTTTGAAGTGCCGGTCTGCTTGAGCGGATAGACCGGGATGCCCCGTTTATATTCCTGCTCGTAAACGCCGCCGTCCCGGCGGATCTCCATGCGCATCATTTCAGAGAGGAAGTTAACGCAGGAAGCGCCGACTCCATGCAGTCCGCCCGAGACCTTATAGGCGTTAGTGTCGAATTTACCTCCGGCGTGCAGTACGGTCATGACGACTTCGGCCGCCGGACGTTTCTCGGTCGTATGCATATCGACTGGGATTCCGCGCCCGTTGTCCTCGACGGTGATCGAGTTATCCAGATGGATCGTCACATCGATCCTGTCGCAATAACCGGCCAGCGCCTCGTCGATCGAGTTGTCGACGATTTCATAGACCAGGTGGTGGAGGCCCAGTTCGCCCGTCGAACCGATGTACATCGCGGGGCGCTTGCGCACGGCGTCGCGTCCTTCGAGGACGGTGATCTGGTCGGCGCCATATTTGTTCTTCTCTTCATTTTTTGTGACGCCCTTCATTGCAGTTTCAGCATCTCCGTTTTTTTGGTTCTTTTTCTCTTTAGCCTTCATAAAGTATTGTCAATCAACCTTTTACGATACTTCTCACATATTGGTCCGCTGATTTGCGGATAAAAATTGCCCCGACTGCACCTGAAAAGTTGCAGCACGATCACGATAACGGTCGGCTATGGAACGCTTTGATGTCGAGACGATCGTCTGTGCTCGACCATCCAGATAATTGAGCAGGATCTCGATCCTCGTCCGATCCAGTTCGGCATCGAGATCGTCTATCAGAAATATGGGGTGCTCTTCGAAAACGTCATGGTACACGCTAAGTTGCGCCAGATCAAGAATCAGAAGGGCGCTCCGCTGCTGACCGGAGCTGCCGAACCGCGCGATCTCGTAACCGTCAAAGAGGATCTCGAGATCGTCACGGTGTGGGCCGACGAGCGAATATCCGATCGCGATCTCGTTCTTCAATCTGAGGCCCATCCTTTCACGCAACAGACCGGCATAATCGCTCAGATCACCCTTGCCATCGAGTGAGGATTTGTAACGAATCTCGATAGTTTCGTGCTGGAAGAGCCCCGGTGAGAGCCTCTCACGAAGCTTATCAACATATCCGGTCCGCGTGCTGTGAATCTCTGCGCCAAGCGTAATCAGCTGATCGTTCCAGGGAGCGATCAGATCGAGAAATCTCAGTGGATCATCGGTCTCGGACGCTTCGCGCAGCAGCGCGTTCTTCTGCTTGAGCGCCCGGTTATATTCGCTCAGCGTCCCAAGAAATGAAGGCTGGATGCCGAAAATCGCTCGGTCCAGGAATTTCCTTCGGGCGTCGGGGGCGCCGCGCACTACCTGCATGTCCTCAGCCGTGAAAGCGATTGCGTCCAGATTACCCAGATAGCGAATCATCGGCTCCCGTTTGGCATTCAGAAATGTCTGCTTGGTGGTTTCAGCGATGAGGAGCTGAATCTCTTTGACGAGCGATCCGCGCGCAACGCTCCCGCGCAGTATGGCCTCCTTCTCTCCATGGCGTATCGCCTCTCTCGGATGGGAAGTTCTGAACGATTTGGTCGTCGCCAGCAAATAGACCGCCTCGAGCCACCCGCTCTTCCCCTGTGCGTTGGCGCCGTATATCACGTTCAGACCTGGGGAAAATTCGACCGAGCCAGCGAGGTTGCGGAAATTGACGGCTTCGATGGTCCGGAGGTGCATAGACTGGACATTTTAACACAATTCCGGAGCGCCGACCTCCGGTCGGCATCTCTTTTACTGAAAATCATGCCGACCTGAGGTCGGCGCTCCGGAATTTCAAAAAATCGTGGTGGTCGTTGCCGACCACCCCGAAGGCCTGTGCCTGAACGCGTTTGATCAAGCTAACAGGAAGGAGGGAATACAGGGATCGTCAAAGTGACGGAATTGGCAAGCGTCAGGACATGCAGTGATCGGGCTCCGCCAAAGGCTCCCGGCCCGCCTGCGCTCGCCGGATTCTCATTAATGGCAATGCCGAAGATGCCGCCCTGCTCTTGCGTCCAGAACTTCATCCATCCGCTGCGACCTGCCGGAATGACGGTATCGAAACGCGGAACGGTTCGCGGGAATGTGTTGCCAAGCGATGCACGCAGCTGGCATTCCTCAGTCGTATAGGTGAAGCTGTAAGCCTTTTCGACATCGTCATAGAGGAGGCCGAAGACCGATCCGAGCGGGAGCATTCCAACCATGGTATTGCCGCCGATGCGGTCCACAACCAGCAGCGTGTCGTTGCCATCGGCACGGCTGGGGATATTCGAAACGGCCAGTACCAGCGGCAGCTTGTTGTAGCGCGAGCCGTCGAATCTCAGTTCAGCAGTGAAAGAATCCGTCGTACAGGGAGTGACAATGCAAGGATCGGCCGCGATCGTCTCGGCTCCGTAATTGCCGCTATGACCGGTGGAGGTCTTGACGTAGGCATCACCGATCAGCGAGTTGTAGTTGACGGGGCATCCGGTATCGCAATCCACCTGAACGGCGATCAGATACCCGTTGACTCCAGGATCGATATCCGAGAGCAGGAAGGAAGTGGTCTGGTTAGGAGTCAGGCAGACGAACTGATCGGCGACCGTGCACGAGGCTCCGTCCACGAAGAAGAGGTGAGCGCAGACCGAGCGCGTTTCGTCGATGTTGGTGATGTTAATCCGCGAGTTGACGTTGACAGGTCGTGTCGGGTCGGACGTATAGAAGGGGAATACAAGAACCGAACCTGACTTGTCATCGCTCACCTGCGAGTTGCCCGGCACATTCATCCCTGGGCCCGGAGGCTGGCGATCGACATAGGTGCATAACTGCGCCTCGTTGTTCGAAAGATTGGTGTCGTTATCAGTTGTCGTAACTGACGCGATATTGCAGATTTCAGTGCAGATCGCGCCGACGGGGATTTTGACAACAATCGTTATCGTCACAGTGGTCGCGGCTGGAACCAATCCCAAATTGCAGGTGATGGTCGTTGTCCCGGTGCAGTTCCCCTGGGACGTACTGACCGAGACCAGCGGGACCCCGGCCGGCAGTGTATCCGTCACTAATACATTCGCTGCGCCGCCGGGGCCGTTGTTTGTAACGGTCAGTGTATAAGTGAAATTGGTGTTTTCATATGCGATCGGGGAAGATCCGGTCTTGACGATGCTCAAATCGGTCGGGCAGTCCTCGACAGGAATCTCTTTTGTTCCCGTCGCTGTACAGCCTTCCTGAGATGTAATAACGACCGTCAGTTTGGTCAAACCCGGGACTCCCGATGTCCAGGTGATGGCGCGGGTTCCCTGCCCGGTGTCGATCGTACCGTTTTCAATCGTCCAGACATAAGTGGCGCCCGGACCGGCCGTTGGAACGGATGCGCTGTTGCCTGCAACGATATCGCAAACGGTTGCCGACGCCGAGATCGTGGCGTCAGGGATCGGTTGGACACTCAGCGTGACCTCATTTGTCGCCGTTCCGCAACCCGGCTCCTGATCGCTGGTGACTGTGAGCCGAAGCGTGACGCTACCGACGCCCGTCACATTCACCGCGGTGTCCGGGTCACTCGGAGTGACGATAACCGCATCTGCTGATCCGGTTGTATCGACAACGGACCAGAGTCCGGTGCCGAACTGAACAGTCCCGTTCAAATTGAATGTGTTGGCGCCCTGATCATTCTGGCATTGAGCTTGATCGGAACCGGCCTGAGCGATCGGATTCGGGTTGATCTTCAGAGTAGTGGTTTCAGTTGCCGCTCCGCAAGTGCCCGTAACGATAACCTCGACCGTGTGATTCCCGGTGCTCAACGACCCTGTATTAATGGATACGTTGTTGCTGGTCTCACCAGGCAGTTCAGCGCCATCGAGTTTCCATTGATAAGTGAAGGGGCCGGTTCCGGAAGCCGTCGTCGAGAAGGCTGACGAAGTCCCCTGGCAGACCGTCTGCGGCGTCAGATCCGTCGTAGACGTATTCTCCTGCACTGTGAGCGTTGCGCTCTTCGTTGCATTACCACAAGTCCCTGAGACTTCGACCGTTACCATGTGAGCGCCCAGGCTCAGGCTTCCAGTCGGGATCGTGACCATGCTTGCCGCCTCACCCGGAATCACCACGTCATCCAGTTTCCAGACGTAGCTGAATGGGCCGGTTCCCGAGGCCACCCCAGTGAAGGCGGCGTTCGCACCCTGGCAGACCGTCTGCGGCGTCAGATCAGCCACAGCCGTATTTTCCTGCACGTTGAGCGCTGCCGTTTTCGTCACCGTACCGCAGGTTCCAGTGACAGTAACTTCGACAGTGTGCGCGCCGAGGCTCAAAGACGTCGTGTCGATTGCGTTGCTGTTACCCGTTCCGGGGATGGATGCCCCGTCAAGTTTCCAGGCATAAGTGAACGGGCCAGTTCCCGACGCAGTCGTCGTGAAGTTCGCCGTCGCTCCCTGGCAGACCGTCTGCGGCAGGAGCTCCGTCGCAGTCGTGCTCTCCTGTACATTGAGCGCCGCCGTCTTCGTCACAGCCCCGCAGGTTCCAGTGACTGTAACTTCGACAGTGTGCGCGCCGAGGCTCAAGGCCGTCGTGTCGATTGCGTTGCTGTTGGTCGCGCCCGCGATCGGCATTCCGTCCAGTTTCCACGCGTAGTGACGGGCCTGTTCCTGACGCCGTCGTCGTGAAGTTCGCCGTCGCTCCCTGGCGACCGTCTGCGGCATCAGCTCAGTCGCGCGTGTGCCTGCACGTTGAGCGCCGCCGTCTTCGTCACAGCCCCGCAGGTTCCAGTCACTGTCACTTCGACCGTGTGCGCGCCGAGGCTCAAGGCCGTCGTGTCGATTGCGTTGCTGTTGGTCGCGCCCGCGATCGGCATTCCATCCAGTTTCCACGCGTAGCTGAACGGGCCCGTGCCTGACGCCGTCGTCGTAAAGTTCGCCGTCGCTCCCTGGCAGACCGTCTGCGGCATCAGCTCAGTCGCAGCTGTGCTTGCCTGCACGTTGAGCGCCGCCGTCTTCGTCACAGCACCGCAGGCTCCGGTCACTGTCACTTCGACAGTGTGCGCGCCGAGGCTCAAGGCCGTCGTGTCGATTGCGTTGCTGTTGGTCGCGCCCGCGATCGGCATTCCATCCAGTTTCCAGACGTAGCTGAACGGGCCAGTTCCTGACGCCGTCGTCGTAAAGTTCGCCGTCGCTCCCTGGCAGACCGTCTGCGGCATCAGCTCAGTCGCAGCTGTGCTTGCCTGCACGTTGAGCGCCGCCGTCTTCGTCACAGCCCCGCAGGTTCCAGTCACTGTCACATCGACATTGTGCGCGCCGAGGCTCAAGGCCGTCGTATCGATTGCGTTGCTGTTGGTCGCGCCCGGTCGGCATTCCATCCAGTTTCCAGACGTGGCTGAACGGGCCTGTTCCGACGCCGTGTCGTAAGTTCGCCGTCGCTCCCTGGCAGCCGCCTGCGGCGGGCTCGTCGCGATCGTGCTCTCCTGCACGTTGAGCCCGCCGTCTTCGTCACAGCACCGCAGGCTCCGGTGACTGTCACTTCGACAGTGTGCGCGCCGAGGCTCAAGGCCGTCGTGTCGATTGTGTTGCTGTTGGTCGCGCCCGCGATCGTCGTTCCGTCCAGTTTCCACGCGTATGTGAAGGGACCTGTGCCTGATGCCGTCGTCGTGAAGTTCGCCGTCGCTCCCTGGCAGACCGTCTGCGGCATCAGCTCAGTCGCAGCTGTGCTTGCCTGCACGTTGAGCGCCGCCGTCTTCGTCACAGCACCGCAGGCTCCAGTGACAGTAACTTCGACCGTGTGCGCGCCGAGGCTCAAGGCCGTCGTGTCGATTGTGTTGCTGTTGGTCGCGCCCGCGATCGGCATTCCGTCCAGTTTCCACGCGTAGCTGAACGGGCCCGTGCCTGACGCCGTCGTCGTAAAGTTCGCCGTCGCTCCTGGCAGACCGTCTGCGGCATCAGGCTCAGTCGCAGTTGTGTTTGCCTGCACGTTTGAGCGCCGCCGTCTCCGTCACAGCCCGCAGGTCCGGTCACTGTCGCTTCGACAGTGTGCGCGCCGGGCTCAAGGCCGTCGTGTCGTTGCGTTGCTGTTGGTCGCGCCCGCGATCGGCATTCCATCCAGTTTCCAGCGTAGCTGAACGGGCCTGTTCCTGACGCCGTCGTCGTAAAGTTCGCCGTCGCTCCCTGGCAGACCGTCTGCGGCATCGGTCAGTCGCAGTTGGCGCCTGCACGTTGAGCGCCGCCGTCTTCGTCACAGCCCCGCAGGTTCCAGTCACTGTCACTTCGACAGTGTGCGCGCCGAGGCTCAAGGCCGTCGTGTCGATTGCGTTGCTGTTGGTCGCGCCCGCGATCGGCATTCCATCCAGTTTCCAGACGTAGCTGAACGGGCCTGTTCCTGACGCCGTCGTCGTGAAGTTCGCCGTCGCTCCCTGGCAGACCGTCTGCGGCATCAGCTCAGTCGCAGCTGTGCTTGCCTGCACGTTGAGCGCCGCCGTCTTCGTCACAGCACCGCAGGCTCCAGTGACAGTAACTTCGACCGTGTGCGCGCCGAGGCTCAAGGATGTCGTGTCGATCGCATTGCTGTTACCCGTTCCGGGGATGGACACTCCATCCAGTTTCCAGACGTAGCTGAACGGGCCTGTTCCTGACGCCGTCGTCGTAAAGTTCGCCGTCGCTCCCTGGCAGACCGTCTGCGGTGTCAGACTAGTCGCTGTCGTGACCGGTAATACCGTTAACGTAGCGATCTTTACTACCTCGCCGCAGGCTCCATCGACGACCACTTCGACGATGTGAGGACCAAGAGTGAGCGGAGCAGTATTGATTGAAACACTGCTGCTGGTCGCTCCTGGAATCTGCATTCCATCCAATTCCCAGACATAGGTGAACGGCCCGACACCTGAAGGAACCGTTGAAAACAATGCCGGCGTCCCCTGACAGACTTCAAGGGATATCAGAGCTGTCGCTGTCGGAGGTCCCTGGACTGTCAGGGTCGTGCTCCTGGTGACAGATCCGCAAGCTCCTGTAACCACCACTTCTACAGTGTGCGCTCCAACCGTCAAACCCGTCGTCGGTATTGTCACGTTACGGGCCATGGCATCTGGAATGATGGCGCCATCCAGCTTCCACTGGTAACTTATCGGCGGCAATCCGGAAGCCGTCGTCGAGAAACTGGCGGACGCTCCCTGACATACCGTTTGCGGTGTCAAATCTGTCGCAGTGGTCTCGGTGCCGAAGCTGAAGGGGATAGGACCGGCGAAATCTTTTAATGTAGCGCTTTCGGATTGAGATGCCTTTGTCATGATCAGCACCGAGCTGATGCCAAGACATGGGTCAATGTTCTCGATAATCGCGGAGATGTTTATTGCTGCTTCAATAAATGCATTTGTAGCGTATGTTGTTGAGCCGAATGCGCTGAATGGCACCGAAACGGGCCCCGCTTCGTTGCCGGCGATAAACCCTGAATTGGCCGGCGGAGTGATCGTCACCCATTCGTAACCCATGCCGACCGCCTGCCAGCGTTCGATGAAATACTCGGCGGAACTCCCCCCCTGCTGGTAGTGAACAGTGATCTCAATGTCGCCGATGGTGCGCCCGCCATGGGGCCCAGTGGCCGTGAAGGATCCGTCAGTGTTGGCAGTAATCTGGTTTTGCCAGAGTTCGATATCAATATAACTATCGCCGGTTGTCGATAATCGATCGCCGCCGACAACGAACCATAGATCGCCGTTGCTGTCAGTCGAGACATGCAACAGGGCATTGTTGATATCGTCTTTGTGTGTGGATTTTTGCTGAACCCAGGTCCAATCGTTCGGATCGTCATCGTGCTTGACGCCGGGCTCGAAGATGTTATCAAGGTTCGAATCGAAGAGATCGATGACGTGCCTCGTCCTGGAGGAATTAATTGGAGCCCCGGTTCCATCAAGAACGCCCTCTCCTGTTCCGCCCGGACCGGGCACCCAGTCCGAGACATCCGTCGCCGGCGAATTGGCGACCAGGTCGCCTTCGATATGAAACCCGCCGGGATCTCCTGTCGGCGCTATCCCCGTCCCCTGGAAGAAGAACGCTCCATGCATCCCCCAACTGAGCATGCTGGCTGCCTTGCGAATCGTCGAATCGACTCCATGATTTCGCGGTATCGCGGACGATCCAGAATCGAGTCTGGAATACCTGATCTCTGTTTTTTGTACAATCGTTTTGAGAAACGCTCCGGCCGGAGTGTAGGCAGTGAAGATAAGAATTGTGAAGATCGCAACGAAACCAGCTAATCGGTATCCTATTTTCTGTGTGAGGTACATGGCTCAACCTCCATAAGTGACCCTGCATTTCTTTTTTGAGGTATGAGGGTCGAAATCAATCAAGTATCGAACAAAAATACAAGGTGTCAAATATCTGAAAAGATGGGTGAAATTAGCACTGCTGGGTAGGTGAAAAACCCGCAATATTCACTATATTTTGATCAACGCAAAAGGCGTTCCATTCGCTGAAACAGCGTATGGAACGCGGTATTTCGTCTCTAAAAACCCGGGTATTCACTTTTAAAACCCGGCTAATAATCTGGATTCAGGCAGTTTATGGAGATAGATGAGTAGATCCGGCGGACTATCGTAATTTGGCTGATCGCGAGTCCACACTCGATAGATGGCTGATAAATATTGGTGAAAAACACGCAGTATTGAGGCCGGTGAATCACTCAACCGGCAGGATCGGAACATCCCAATGTGCGATCAGAATCTCGAACCGGCGCTGCTCTTCGCGTTTGAAGGTCTGCTGATCGGGGTAGATTTGCCTGATGATCGCCTCTTCCTCGCTCGGTGAGTTATATATTTCGGCGCTCTTGAAAGCGAGCGTGACACGGAAGTCCCACCGGCCTTCTTCCGTAGCGTGATAGCGTGGCTTTTCGATTCTGATACTGAGAATGCGGCCCGAATCAACCTGTTTCTTTAATACCGGCAGGTGGTTCTTTTTGAAGAGCGTCAAAAACTCATCGGCATAGCCCCATTTCGCCTTGTAGTAGTATTCGACGACGAAAGGTTTCTCCTGAACGGCTGCCACCATTGTCTTAAGTGGCGACAGCGATAATGTGAGGCAAGAAAAGAAGATGAAAATTGCTGCGCGTCTATTCATTTCAACGGCTCCTGTTATCAAAAATTCATGCCGACCGGTGGTTAAAAGAAAGTAGAAAGTAGAAGTTACTGCTCAGCCCTTGCGTCACGGAACCACGAGCGTTAGCGAGTGGTTCCGTGACGCCGCAGTTCCGTGACGCCGTGAACAAGGGTGAGCAGTACTTTTCACTTTCTACTTTCTACTTTTAACGCATCGAGCAGCTTCTGATGAATGCCGCCGAATCCGCCGTTCGACATAATGACTACGACATCGCCCGGCTTGAGTTGCGGGACCAGATGGGCAACGATCGCATCGGCGCCCTCGATAGAGTCGGCGGTTTTGCCGGCGCCGCGAAGATCAGCGATCAGCTCATCGATCGAAAGCTGCTCCTCTGAAGCCAGTCTGAACGATTCGAAGATCGGCGCGATGACCACCACTTCCGCCGGAGCGAATGAAACAGGATAGTCCTTTTGAAAGATCTTCTTGCGCGTCGTCCAGGATCGCGGCTCGAAGACGGCGACGATCCTGTGATCAGGGTATCTTTGCCTGGTGGCTCTGAGCGTTTCGCGAATTGCCGTCGGGTGATGTGCGAAATCATCGATCACCGTCACCTCATTGACGACTCCGCGAACCTGCATTCTGCGTTTGACGCTTTTGAATGTGGCGATCGCTTCAATGACGGCGCGACGGTCGAGGCCCAGGACCTCCGCCGCAGCCACCACGCCCAGACAGTTTTTGACGTTGAACATGCCTGCCAGAGGCGATCTGACCGTACCCCATTCCCGGCCGTCGCAAAAGACATTGAACCGGGTCGCCTCGGGGAAAAAGTCTATCTCGCGGGCCGTCCACCTGGCATCTGAGCGCTCGATGCCGAAACTTTCAATTTTGCACCAGACGCCCTGCGGAGCGACCGGCTTCTCGATCAGTTCCCGCACGACAGGGGAATCCCATCCTGCGATCAACCGCCCCTCGGACGGGATGAGATTGAGCAACAGGCGAAACGATTTTTTGACTGCGTCCATGCTCGGATAGATGTCCGCGTGATCGTATTCGACATTGTTCAGAATCACCAGATCGGGCAGGTAGTGCATGAACTTCGGCTCCTTGTCGAAAAAGGCCGTGTCGTACTCATCACCCTCGATCGCGAAATGTGCTGAGTTCGCAACTTTGAAACTCGATCCGAAATTCTCCGCCACTCCGCCGATCAGAAAAGACAGGTCGAGCCCGCCGCACTCCATGACCCAGGCCAGCAGCGAAGTGGTCGTCGTCTTCCCGTGCGTTCCCGCCACAACTGATGAATGACGCCCTCGAATGAAGTTCTCGCGAATCACGTCCGGCATCGATGAGTAACAGAGCTTGCGGTTGAGCGCATATTCGATCTCTTCGTTTCCGCGCGAGGTGGCGTTGCCGATGATGACGACATCCGGCGCGGGATCGAGGTGCGCAGCGTCGAACCCTTCGAATGTCTCGATCCCCAGCCGCGCAAGCTCGTCGCTCATCGGCGGATAGAAGGCCTTGTCCGAACCCGTCACGCGATGTCCCTGTGCCTTAAGCATCCCCGCCAGCGATCCCATCGCTGTGCCGCATACACCAATTAAATGAAAATGTTTCTTTTGCATTCAGTCCTGTACAATGATGTCTTGATGAAATCCCTGAAATTATAGCCATCATCCGACCAATAGTGTAGTCATTTGAAATTGGCTGACGGATTCTGTAGATTGAAATGCGGAGGTCATGTCATGAAATCAGATCGCAGAAGTTTCATCGCCGCGTCCGTCCTCTCCGTAGGAGCGCTTTCGTTTCCCGCTTCAACACGCGCCGTGGAAATCTCGGTGAATCAGGACGGAGCGAAGGAGATCTCGATCCGCGGTCGGGTCGTTTGCCTGACTGAAGAACTCGACAAGACCTTCAATGTCATGCCCGATTGCGCCAACCGCGGCCACGTCTATTCGATCAAGACGGCCGAAGGCAGGATTTATCCTCTGCTGCCGACCGATTCAGCTGCAGCCGTATGGATGGATCAGCGCTTTCGAGTGCGCGACCTGCAGGTCACCGGGCGCAGCTTCCCTGAATCCGACTTCATCGAAGTCATCAACTTTCAATCCTGGGTCGATAACAGACTCCACGACCTCTACTATTTCTGCGATGTCTGCATGATCACAACCTTCAAACCAGGCCCTTGCGAATGCTGCCAGGACCCGGTCGTTTTTCGCGAAACTCCCGCCGGAGAGAATTCTCAAATCTAATCCGGTCCAGCACTATTTAATTCATGCCGACCGGAGGTTTGCGTTCCATTTTTATTCCATACAAACTTGTCAGGTATGGAACATGGTGCTATTATTTGACTTCCTTGATGGGAGTCAGGCAGGAGAGTAAGCACGTATCAGGACATATAAATTAAGATTAAGAAGTGAAGATCACAGCCCAGGAAGAATACGGGATACGATGCATTTTGCAGTTGGCGCGCGAAGAGGCGGGCGCCACGCTGCAGGTGCGTGACATAGCCGAGCGTGAGGGGATGTCTGTCGCATATGTCGAAAAGATTCTCTGGACATTGAGCCGCAGCGGCATCGTCGAGAGCGTGCGCGGACCCAAAGGCGGGTACAGATTGACGCGCCCTTGTGCCGATATTTCAATCGGCGAAGTCATGCGCGTGCTCGGCGGGACACCTTCAAAGGAAGAGATATGTTCGCAGTTCACCGGGAATCAGGAGACCTGCGTTCATCACGACGGCTGCGGTTTGCGTCCCGTCTGGGCGAGCATAACCGATATAGTTAACAGCGTTTTCGACAATATTCCGATTACCGCGCTCCTGACAGGGCTCGTGGACGTGAAACTGGTTCAAATGACCGCGAAACCTCCAGTCCACGAACCTTCGAAGTTGCCGTTCTCCATGCCGTCCTGAAATTTTACGGCCGGAATGTGATCTTTTTTAAAAAAAAATTTTGCCCACATACCTGACAATTTTGTCAAGTTAACAACAAGAGGATAGAGAGATGAGTGCGATAGAAGCATTGGCGAATCGGGAATACAAGTACGGGTTCGTCACCGACATCGAATCAGAGGTGATTCCACGGGGATTAAGCGAAGAGATCGTGAGGATCATCTCCGAGAAGAAGGGCGAGCCGGAGTGGATGCTGGAATGGCGATTGAAGGCATACCGTCACTGGCTGACGATGAAAGAGCCGGAATGGGCGAATGTCAGTTATCCGAAGATCGATTATCAGGACATCATCTATTACTCGGCGCCAAAGCCGAAAGAGAAGAAGCAGAGCCTGGACGAGGTCGATCCGCAGCTGATCGACACATTCGAGAAGCTGGGTATTCCGCTGCATGAGCAGAAGATGCTGGCCAATGTGGCCGTTGATGCGATCTTCGACAGCGTCTCGGTGGCGACGACTTTCAAAGAGAAACTGGCGAAGGCGGGAGTGATCTTCTGTTCATTTTCCGAAGCGGTAAGGGACTATCCCGAGCTGATCAAAAAGTATCTGGGTTCCGTAGTTCCCTACACCGACAACTTTTTTGCAGCGCTCAATTCGGCGGTCTTTTCTGACGGCTCGTTCTGCTACATTCCGAAGGGCGTTCGCTCGCCGATGGAGCTCTCATCATACTTCCGTATCAACAATTCAGAATCAGGTCAGTTCGAGCGAACGCTGATCGTGGCCGAAGAAGGCAGCTACGTTTCATATCTGGAGGGCTGCACAGCGCCGAAGTTCGACAAGAACCAGCTGCATGCCGCGGTGGTTGAGCTGATCACGCTGGACAACGCCGAGATCAAGTATTCGACTGTCCAGAACTGGTATGCGGGCGACGAAGAAGGCCGCGGAGGCATCTACAACTTCGTCACCAAGCGCGGCAAGTGCGCCGGAGTCAATTCGAAGATCTCGTGGACTCAGGTCGAGACCGGATCGGCGATCACCTGGAAATACCCGAGCTGCATCCTGCAGGGCGACAACTCGATCGGTGAGTTCTATTCGGTCGCACTGACCAATCACCACCAGCAGGCTGATACGGGAACCAAGATGATTCACGTAGGCAAAAACACGAGAAGCCGGATCATCTCCAAAGGCATTTCAGCCGGGGTATCGAACAACAGCTACCGTGGTCTGGTCAAGATTCTTCCGAAAGCCGAGAACTCGCGCAATTATTCGCAGTGCGATTCAATGCTCATCGGATCGAAGTGCGGAGCGAACACCTTCCCGTACATCGAAGTGGGCAACAACAGCTCGAAGGTCGAGCATGAGGCATCGACCTCGAAGATCAGCGAAGAGCAGATCTTCTATTTCAACCAGCGCGGCATTTCGACTGAAGACGCCGTATCGATGATCATCAACGGGTTCTGCAAAGAGGTCTTCCGCGAGCTGCCGATGGAGTTCGCCGTCGAGGCGACAAGGCTGCTCGGGCTGAAACTGGAAGGCAGTGTAGGCTAAATCGAACCTGAAGGAGGGAGATAATTGACCGACAAATTAGCAGAGATTGAAGCTTCGCTGCCTCCGGTGCCGGAAGCCGCGGGAAATTATGTGCACGCGGTACGGACCGGGAATCATCTCTATCTGGCCGGGAAGGGTGTTCTCGTCTCCGGCAAGGTGGGGCAGGAATTCTCGAAGGACCAGGCTTATGAGTTTGCACGTGAGACCGGCCTGATTCTGCTGGCGGTAATCAAGCAGGAGCTCGGCACGCTGCAACGTGTCAGCCGCGTCGTCAAGGTGCTCGGGATGGTCAACGCGACACCTGATTTTCATGACCACCCTTTCGTCATCAACGGATGCTCGGATCTGTTCGTCGAAGTCTTCGGCGACAAGGGGCGTCACGCCCGGTCCGCTGTCGGAATGGGATCGCTGCCGATGGGGATTCCGGTCGAAATTGAAGCGATTATCGAAGTGACCGATTAATTGAGTACTTTATAAACAAAATTTCTTGTATTCCAGACTGGGAAAAAGTTAATCGCAGAGGTCGCAAAGATGCGCAAAGAATTTAATCGCAAAGGTCGCAAAGGGGCAAAGATTTTTGGGGGATATGAATATCCGGATTATTGCCCACTGGATATAATTCGAACACTGATCTTCCCTGTATATCTTTGCCCCTTTGCGGCCTTTGCGATTAATTCTTTGCCCATCTTTGCAGCTTTGCGTTTGAATTTTTCCGGACTTCAATGCCGGATAATTTAGTTTACAGAGTATTGAGGAGGCGGAAGTGTTAGAGATCAGGAATTTGCATGCCGTAATAGACGGCAGCGAGATTCTCAAGGGATTGAACCTGACGGTCAATGCCGGCGAGATTCACGCGATCATGGGGCCCAACGGTTCGGGCAAGAGCACGCTTGCCAAGGTTCTGGCGGGACACCCGACGTACAAAGTGACTGAGGGCGAAGTGATCTATGAGGGAAGGAACCTGCTTGAACTGGCGCCCGATGAACGTGCGCGAGAAGGGGTCTTTCTCGCTTTTCAGTATCCGATCGAGATTCCGGGCGTGAGCAATGCCAACTTTCTGCGCATGGCATACAACGAAAAGGCAAAGCACGACGGACGTGAAGAGCTCGACCCGCTCGAATTCGATGATCTTTTGAAGGAGAAGATGAAGATCGTCGAGATGGATTCGAGCTTCATCAATCGTTCAGTCAACGAAGGGTTCTCCGGCGGAGAGAAAAAGCGAAACGAGATTCTGCAGATGGCTGTGCTTGAGCCGAAACTGGCCGTGCTGGACGAGACCGATTCAGGACTGGACATCGACGCCCTGCGCGTTGTCGCCAACGGCGTCAGCACGCTGGCCAACAAGGACAACGCCGTCATCCTGGTGACGCATTACCAGCGTCTGCTCAACTACATCGAACCGAATTTCGTCCACGTTCTATACAAGGGACAGATCGTCAAGTCGGGTGGCAAGGAACTGGCGATGGAGCTTGAAAGCAAGGGCTATGACTGGATAAAACCGGCCGGCGCGAAGGCATGAAAAGTTGAAAGTTAAAAGTTGAAAGTATGGTCGAAATAGAGCTGTGAAATCTTTGTGGGCTGGTCGATGTCAACTTTCAACTTTCAACTTTCAACTTTCAACTTTCAACTTTCAACTTTCAACTTTCAACTTTCAACTTTCAACTTTTTTGATCAGGCACATATTTCGATAAACGATATGCAACAGGCGGCAACAGAAAAAGAGAACTATTTTTCGGCATACAAGCTCTTCGTCAGGACACGCGAGGGAAAGGATCCGGCCTGGCTGAATGAGCTGCGATCGAGGGCGGGTTCCCGGTTTGAGGCGCTGGACTTTCCGACGACGAGGAATGAGGAATGGAAGTACACGAATGTCGCACCGATACTCAAGGTTCCGTTCAGGCAGGTCTTCGATCTTGAACCAGGCGCGGTCAAAATGGCCGCGATCGAGCCGTACACTTATGCTGAATCACGGACCAGCCGGATGGTCTTCATCAACGGGCTATACGCGCCTGAGCTGTCAGATCTGAGCGGCCTGCCCAAAGAGATCGTTGTAACCAGTCTCGCGGAGATACCTCAGGAGTCGAATGATGTTGCCCGCCGGCACCTCGGCGCATACGCGAGTTACGAGGAAGAGACCTTCACGGCGCTCAACACGGCTGTCATCGGCGACGGAGCCTTCGTCCACATTCCGGATGGGAGCATGGTAGAGCAGTCGATACACCTGCTCTTCGTCTCGACTGCGAAGGAGCCGATCGCCTCGCACCCGCGCGTGCTGATAGTTGCCGGCAAGGGATCGATCGCTTCGGTGATTGAAAGCTATGTGTCACCCGGTGAAGACATCTATTTCAACAATGCAGTGACAGAGGTCTTCGCGGACGAGAACGCGGTGCTCAATCATTACCGGCTGCAGGAGGAGAGCGAGCGAGCTTTCCACGTCGCGACGACCCGGATTCATCAGAAACGGGACAGCAACTACACTTCATACTCGATTTCGCTTGGCGGAGAGATCGTCAGGCACAACCTCAACGCAGTGCTGGATGATGAGCACGTCGAGACGACCATCGACGGGCTGTACGTGGTGACCGGAAAGCAGCACGTCGACAATCACACGACGATCGACCACCGCGAACCTTTCTGCAACAGCCATCAGGTGTACAAGGGGATTCTTGACGGCAGATCAAGGGCGATCTTCAACGGCAAGATCTTCGTTCGCGAAGGGGCCGTCAAGACGGACGCTCACCAGCTGAACAAGAATCTGCTGCTTTCAGGCGGGGCGACAGCCAACACCAAACCGCAACTTGAAATCTTCGCAGACGATGTCAAGTGCTCCCACGGAGCCACCATCGGCCAGCTCGAAGACGATGAACTCTTTTACCTGGCCAGCCGAGGCATCAACCCCGAGATGGCCAGGGCGCTACTGACCTTTGGTTTCGCTGAAGACGTGATCAGCAAGATCAAGCTCAAATCGGTCCGCGAGCGGCTGGACCGGGCCGTGCTCGACAAGCTGCATCAGAGCCTGGAGATCGAATAACCCATGCAAGCCCAACACGAGATTGAAAACGCCATGCCCGCAGCATCCGACAAGTTAAATATTGAATCGATACGACGGGACTTCCCGATTCTCAACCTGAAGGTCCATGGTCGCCAGCTGGTCTATCTCGACAATGCCGCGACGACCCAGAAGCCACAGGTTGTGCTCGATGCGATTCAGCGTTATTACACCGAACAGAACTCGAATGTGCATCGCGGTGTCCATTACCTGAGCCAGCTCGCGACGCGCGAATACGAAGGCGCGCGGGTCAAAATTCAGCGGTTCATCAATGCCGCCGAATCGCACGAGGTCATCTTCACTCACGGAGCGACAGAAGGGATCAATCTGATCGCCAGCAGTTATGGCCGCAAATTCGTGCACGAGGGCGACGAGGTGATCATTTCAGCCATGGAGCACCACTCGAACATCGTTCCGTGGCAGATGCTCTGTGAACAGGTCGGCGCCAAACTGCGGATCATCCCGATCAATGAGAAGGGCGAACTGCTGATCGACGATCTCGAAGCGATGATCAATGCCCGCACGCGTCTGATTGCGCTGGTGCATCTCTCGAACGCTCTGGGAACGATCAACCCGGTCAAAAGAGTGATCGACATCGCGCACAGCCACGACGTTCCGGTGCTGCTTGACGGCGCTCAGGCTACTTCGCATCTGAAGATCGATGTCCAGGAACTGGACTGCGATTTCTATGTCTTCTCGGGTCACAAAGTCTGCGGGCCGACAGGAATTGGCGTGCTTTACGGCAAAAGTCAGTGGCTGGAGAGCATGCCTCCGTTTATGGGAGGCGGTGACATGATCTCGTCCGTCTCGTTTGAAAAAACAACATACAATTCCCTGCCCTACAAATTCGAAGCCGGAACGCCGAACATCGAAGGCGCGATCGGACTTGGCGTGGCGTTAGACTATCTGACGGGAATCGGCATTGACCGCATCGCCGAGTACGAAAACGAACTGCTGGATTACGCGACCGAGGTTATCGGTTCAATCCCCGGGGTCAAACTGATCGGCACCGCGCGTGAGAAATCGAGCGTTCTCTCGTTTACGCTCGAGAACATTCACCCGCACGACATCGGCACGATTCTGGATCAGGAAGGCATCGCGATTCGCGCCGGGCACCATTGCGCCCAGCCGGTCATGAAGTTTTTCAACGTACCGGCAACGGCCCGCGCATCGTTCAGTTTTTATAACACAAAGCAGGAGATCGACACTCTGGCGGAAGGCATTCAACGCGTCATCGAAGTGTTCGGTTGAGTCAAGTGCCCGCCTGAAGGCGGTACTCCATGCTTTCTACTTTTTACTTTCTACTTTTTACGCCATGTCGGACATCAGCGAACTATATCAACAGGTCATTCTCGACCACAACAAGAAGCCGCGGAACTTCAGGAAGCTCGAATCGGCGAACCGCGAGCAGGAGGGATACAACCCGCTCTGCGGCGATCAACTGACGCTCTATCTCGAGATGGATGGCAAAGTGATCAAGGATATCGGGTTTCAGGGTTCCGGCTGTGCGATTTCGAAGGCCTCGGCATCGATGATGACTGCGGCGGTCAAGGGCAAGACCAAAGATGAGGCGGAGGTACTCTTCGATGAATTTCATCGCATGGTCAAGGGGGAACTCGACCCTGAAAAGGAAGAGAATCATCTGGGCAGGCTGACGATCCTCTCCGGCGTTCGGGAGTATCCCGCCCGCGTCAAATGCGCCAGCCTGTCGTGGCATACGCTCCACGCTGCTCTCGAAAACAAGGACGAAGCAGTCTCGACAGAGTAAATGCCGGAGCGCGGACGTCCCCGTCCGCATGTCTCTGCGGACGGGGACGTCCGCGCTCCGGCATTCTTTATGCCAGAATCCCCTTCACCACCTCGCCGTGGACATCGGTCAGTCTGAAATATCTCCCCTGATATCTGTAGGTCAGTTTGGTGTGATCGACGCCCAGCATGTGCAGTATCGTCGCATTGAGATCGAAGACGCTGACCGGGTCGCTCGCGATGTTGTAGCTGAAATCGTCGGTCTCTCCGACCGTCAGGCCGGGTTTGATGCCTCCGCCGGCGAGCCAGACGGTGAAACATCTCGGATGATGATCACGTCCGTAATTGTCCTCTGTCAGCCTGCCTTGTGAATAGACCGTCCGACCGAACTCTCCACCCCAGACGACAAGTGTGTCTTCGAGAAGTCCGCGTTCCTTGAGATCCAGAACCAGTGCGGCCGTGGCCTGATCGGTGTCGCGTGCCTGGTTACGGATCTGCTTCGGGAGGTTACCGTGCTGGTCCCAGCCGCGATGGAACAATTGAATAAAGCGAACTCCGCGTTCCGCCAGACGACGGGCGAGGATGCAATTGGCGGCAAAGGTTCCCGGTTTGCGCGCGTCGGGCCCGTATCGCTCGAAGGTCGATTCAGGTTCGCTCGTGAGGTCAGTCAGCTCAGGCACTGATGACTGCATTCTGAAAGCCATCTCGTATTGTGCGATACGCGAAACGATCTCGGGATCACCATAATCTGCGGCATTTTTCCTGTTCAATGCGGCCAGATCGTCAAGGAACCGCCGCCGCATTCCGGGTGCTATACCTTTCGGATTCGAGAGGTATAGCACCGGGTCGGGCCCGTTATGAAATTTCACACCCTGATAGCGAGACGGCAGAAAGCCGCTTCCCCACAGGCGATCGTAAAGCGGCTGATCGCCTGTGTTGCCGGTGCCGAGCGAGACCATGACGACGAATGCCGGAAGATCCTTGTTGTCGCTGCCCAGGCCGTATGCTACCCAGGCTCCCATGCTCGGCCGCCCGGCCAGTTGGAATCCGGTAAGTGCCGAGGTGATTGCCGGGTCGTGGTTGATCTGTTCGGTATACATCGAACGGATGAAACACAGCTCGTCAGCGATCTTCGCGGTGTGCGGCAGCAGTTCGCTCAGATAGGCGCCTGAATTTCCATGCCGGTTGAATTTGAAGATTGAAGGAGCCGTCGGAAAGCTGGATTGAAAAGCCGTCATACCGGTCAGGCGCTGTCCCTTGCGAATCGATTCGGGCAGGTTCTGACCTCTGTACTTTTCAAGTCCGGGTTTCGGATCGAAGAGATCGAGCTGCGATGGAGCGCCTGATTGAAACAGATAGATGATCCGTTTGGCTTTCGGCGCAAAATGCGGGAGATCGGGCAGCCCTGCTTTCTGAGCAGACTCCTGAGGCCCCTGCAGACTGATCGCGGCGGACAGGTCCTTGCCCAGCAGGGAGGTAAGCGCAGCGGTTCCGACCCCGAGACTGAGCCGGCCGAAGAAATGGCGCCTCGTCATGCCCAGTAATCGTTCATCTATTGGGTTCATCTTTTTACCTGAGCGAATGATTTGCGATCAGCATCCCGCCATCGAGGCAGATAACCTGCCCGGTCATGAGATCCGATCCCGTGATGATTCCGAGTATCGTCGACGCGACATCCTCCGGCTGCAGAACCCTGCCCAGCGGAACGCTCTGCTCGGTTCGTTCTTTCGCCTTCAGATATGTCTCTTCGCCAAGCCCGTCTTTCAGCCAGCGCGTTGCGATGAAACCCGGTGCAACGGCATTGACTCGGACTTTCGGCGCAAAGACGCGCGCCAGCGTAACGGTCATATTGTTAAGCGCGGCTTTCGAAGCGCAATAAGGAATCGAACTGCCGACTCCTCCCAGTCCGGCCACACTCGAGACATTGACGATCTCGCCGTCGCCTGAATCCAGCAACAGCGCTTTCGCAGCGCGAGTGACCTGAAACGCCCCGATAACATTGGTCGAGAGGATCTTCATCCAGTCATCCATGGAAACGGCATCGAGATCATCGTGGCGAATGAAAGATGTAGTCGCCGCGTTGTTGATCAGAATATCCAGCCGTCCGAATTCGCGCCCGGCAGCCTCTGCCATTTTGCGGCATGCATGATCGTCGGAGACATCGGCCTGGAAGGCGATGCCCTTCACTCCGAGTGATGCGACTTCGGCTGCCGTCTGTTCGGCATCCGTTTTCGACCGGCTGTAATTGACCATGACGGAACATCCGCGTCTGGCCAGTTCGATCGCCGTCGCTCGGCCGACTCCGGTGCCTCCGCCCGTGACGATCGCCGCTTTGCCTGCTATTTCCATTGTCAGCTCTCCAGTTTGTTCATCAAGAGGAATTCATCCAGGAAGAAAAGAAGTTTATCCACTAAGGACACGAAGAAGCACAAATAAAATAAAGATGACAATAAGATTTAGAATTGATGATTTCTCTATCGGAATGTGTTGCTTTGTTTATTCTTTGTGCTTCTTCGTGTCCTTAGTGGATGAATTCTTCATTGTGGATAACTTCTTTTCTTCCTGGATGAATTCTTACTGTTTGGTAATCGTCTCATCGAGATTGAGTATCAGGCTGGCCGTGACGGTATAGGCCGCCAGATGTGTCTGATTCAGCCCCGTAAGATTTCTCTTCTCACCTTGTTTGAGCAGATTCGAAGCGGCATCCTTATTTTGCGCGTAAAACTCCAATTGTGCGTCCAGATGATCGAGCAATACCTTAAGCTCATCGCGATCGGGTCGCCGTGATGTCGCGAGTCGAAATGCAAATTCGAGCCGGCTTTCGGCGGAAAGTCCGGCCTGCGTCAGCATCCTCTGAGCGAGCATGCGGGCTGCTTCGATGTAGGTCACATCATTCATGAGGTTGAGCGCCTGGAGCGGGGTGTTCGTACGGTTGTCCCTGACAGTGCAGAATTCCCGTGATGAAGCATCAAAGACATGCATCGACGGAGGCATGACTGTGCGTTTCCAGAAGGTGTAGAGGCTGCGGCGCCACAAGCCATCATCTTTCGACTGGTCATATTCAGTCATATTTGAAAAGACCATGTCCTTGAGCAGTCCGGCCGGCTGATAGGGTTTAACGGAGGGTCCGCCGCGCTTTTCGACCAGCAGGCCCGAGATTGCAAGCGCCTGGTCGCGGATCATCTCCGCCGAAAGGCGCAACCGAGGCCCGCGCGCGAGCAGGCGGTTTTCAGGATCGACCTGCAGGAGTCGCTGCGCGACAACCGACGACTGGCGGTACGCTGCGCTCAGAACAATCGTCCGGAGCAGCGCCTTGACATTCCAGCGCCCGTCTCGACCGCCTTCCCTGAATTGGACGGCCAGCCAGTCGAGCAGCTCGGGATGAGACGGCAGCTCACCCTGCGAGCCGAAATCCTCGACCGTTTTCACAAGTCCGGTTCCGAAGAGCATCTGCCAGAAACGGTTGACCGTCACCCGCGCGGTCAACGGATTTTCCGGACCGGTGATCCACCTGGCAAGGCCCAGCCGGTCGCGCGCTTCGCCGTCTTCTCCGGACATCCCACGCATAAGCACCGCCGGAAGGCCGCGTTCAACTACTTCGCCAGGCATATCGTAGGCCCCACGCCTGAGCACATACGCCGGTCGCGGCTCCGGCAGTTCCTGCATGACCATGAGCGTCGGAAGTTCGGCTTCGAGCTTCGACCTTTGATGCTTCAGCGCTGAAAGTTTCTTAACCGCATTCTGAACCGAGAGCGGAGCTCCGAGGGCGAACCAGGCGTTGACCAGCTTGCGCTGCTGAGCATAGGTGCGCTCAACCTGCGGTATCGATGCGATCTTTTCGATTGAATCGGCGCAGGAGAGAGTCGCGATCCGTTCCTGATCCGGCAGCGAAGTATAGATTCGAACATCATCGAGCGCGCCCTTGAAACGGTACTCTGCGCCGCCGCCCCCGCCGATGCGCAGATTGGCACGCGAATCGCCGAAAGTCCTGAAGAGACGCGCGTTGTTAATCTTGAGAGGCTGCTTTATTCCGTCCAGGAAGATCTGAACCCTCTCGTATGGCTGTGTGCTGTCGAATGTCGCGATGACGTGATGCCAGCGACCAGGCTCCAGTGACTGCTCAGTCTCGACGCGGAATGAATCGTCTGCCCAGACACTGACCAGATTGAAATGCAGCTTGCCGTTGATAAAGAAGAGTCCGTATCCGCGCCCTTTCGGCAGTCCGTTCTCCTTCTCTTCGATGCGCTCCTGCAAGTGCGTTACGATCGCTCCGCTGTCCGCCGATTCAGGCCGGAACCAGGCAGAAATCGTAAAGACATCCTTGTAGTCCTTGAGCCGGTCGCGAAAGTTGAAATCAGCCGTCCTGCCGGCGTCAAAGTATGATTCCCCCCTGAAATTGACGCCTTGACCGAGCGGCGAGGAAACATAGTCCGGCACTCCATTCCTGAAGCCTGGATCTTCCGCTTTCTTCTCTTCCGGATTCTTCGCTTCATCCGATCTCCTCAGAAAAAGCGATGCCCCGTCATCGAAAGAATGATGCAGCAACAGATCATCGGTCGGGAACCAGTGCGATGCTGAATCCCCTTTCAACCGTCTCTCCCATAAATTGCGTGATCGTTGAAAGGCTACTGTCAGGCGGTCGATCTCCCGTTGAGCGACAGCAATCCGACGTTCGAGCGAAGCCAGTCGTCGCTGCTGCAGGCGAGTTGGCGCAACAATCCAGGGCGGCGAGTTGCCGTAATTACTGGCGCGCCCGTCTTCGGGAATGCTGTTGAAATAAGCGAAGAGCTGGTAATACTCGCGGTGAGTCAGCGGATCGTACTTGTGGTTGTGGCAGCGGGCGCAGCCCATAGTCAGACCGAGAAAGACTGTCGATGTCGTATCGACGCGATCGACCACATATTCGACTCCATATTCCTCGGGTACGATTCCATCCTCGGAATTGGTTCGATGATTGCGATTAAATGCACTCGCGACGCGGTTATCCAGTGTCGCGTTGGGCAACAGGTCTCCGGCGAGTTGTTCGATCGTGAATCGATCGAAAGGCATATTGCTGTTGAATGCATCGATCACCCAGTCGCGCCAGCGCCACATGCTGCGCTCGCCATCGATCTGGTAGCCGTTTGAATCGGCATAGCGAGCGGCGTCGAGCCATTTGAAGGCCATCCGCTCGCCGAACCGCGGAGACGCCAGCAGCCTGTCGACGACCTTTTCCCAGGCATTCGGCGATTTGTCTTTGATAAAGTCATCGATTTCGGCCGGCGTCGGAGGCAGTCCGGTCAGGTCGAACGATACCCGGCGAATCAAAGTGGCACGATCGGCCTCCGGCGAGAATTCGAGTCCCGCCTGTTCAAGACGCGAAAGAATGAAGTTATCGACCGGATTGCGAACCAGATCTTTTCGTCGAACCTGGGGAAGCTCCGGCCTGACGGGCGGAATGAATGCCCAATGAGTCTGCCAGTCAGCTCCCTGACTGATCCATTCTGTCAGAAGATCGATCTGCTGCGGTGTCAGCGACCGACCTGATGAAACGGGCGGCATCCGTTCGAATTCGTCATCCGATCGGATACGACGAACCAGTTCGCTCCGCTCGGGATGACTCGGAACGATGGCTCTGCGGCCCTTTCCCAGATCGGCTTTCGCCCCGGCTTCTGAATCCAGTCGAAGCCGTATTTTTTTGCCATCCGCATCGGGACCGTGACAGACATAGCATTTGTCGGAGAGGATGGGGCGGATATCGCGATTGAAATCGATTTTACCGGGTCTCGACCGTTCCTGCTGCTGCCCGAAGGTCGCAGGCCCGTGTGATGTTGCAAAAGCGGCCAGCCCGAAAAACAGCATTGCGACAACAAGAATTTTCCGTCCGTGGTTGAATCTATGATGCATGCTTGTTTGTTTCCTGGTAACTCCGGAGCTATGACTGCACGAATTTGAAGAGGCGCAGGCAATCGATGGAAAGATCGAATAGATGGGTGCAGCCGCCGGCGCCACCAATTCGATCGGCAAATTGCAGAATGAACCCCTCACTGACTCGCATTCCATCGAGGCCTGAGGTGCGGAGTTGTGCATCTTCGCAGATCCCGTGATAGGGCAATCGCAGGCCTTCGCTCGACGCATTTGCAATCACCCCGTCGGCGTTCAGATCAAATGCGACGTTAATCTCGTGGATCCTGTCGTCCATCGCGCTTTGACACCGGTAACCGTTCCCCGCGAGAGCGATCGACAATCGTTTGCCGCGCCAGAAAACACGGTTGTCCCCTGGCTTCGGCCGCGTGATCTGCGGGTCGAATCCGCAACGCACCTCACGCGACTTGAAGAGCGCTTCTGATTCATCGCGATAAGTGTAGCAGGAGTTGATCAGATCGGTCATATAGGCGCGGTCCTTGCGCCATGCGGCATAGGCTTGATCCGTCTGCCCCTCGGACGATACGGCGAACCTGTCATCGAATTCAGGTGGAAACTGATAGACCTGCTGGCTGATGCGCGCCATCTCGATAGCAAGAAAAAGGTGTTCCTGACGACCTGGCAGATCACCCAGTTCGTTCAGGATACGCTTTGAAAACCCTCGACCGATGCGAACACCACCGATGCCGGCATAGCGATAACATAGATCAGGATCGAACTGATCTTCGCCCCCGCGCAACTGGCTGGCTCGGGCCTCTGTTACCTCATAGCCGGGCGTCGTCACCTTCCAGACGTGTTCGAATTCGAACCGGTGATCGGACATGCGCCCGCGAACCAGCAGCTCGCTTTCCGAGAGAACGTCGATTTCCGCGTCGAATGTCCTTACGTATTCATCTTGTTCAGCCGGCACAGATAGCTCGACAGGCATGGCTATAACCCCTCAGATCATCAATTGTACTGGCGCAACAGCCACTCTGCGACACAACAGGGTTTATCCCCGCCCTCGCGCTCGACCAACACACTCCACACCAGCTGAAGTCCGTCGGGGATATCCTCGACCGATTGCAGAGTAGCCCTCGCCCTGATCCTCGCGCCTGACGGCACCGGTGACGGAAAGCGCACCTTGTTCAAACCGTAATTGATTCCCATTTTTGCCGGGATTCTGACTCGCACCGTCTGCTTCATCAGATAGCTCAACAATGAGAGGGTTAGAAAGCCGTGAGCGATGGTCGTACCGTATGGCGATTCTGTCCGGGCGCGATCCTGATCGACGTGAATCCATTGATGGTCGCCAGTCGCCTCGGCGAACATGTTGATCCGCTCCTGCGACACTTCGATCCAGTCTCCGACATTAACCTCCTGGCCGATGAGCGAATGTAGTTCCTCGAGACCGGTTATTTCTCTGACGGGCATGGCAGCTCCTTGATTTTCGATCCGCTTGTTTTCTTGTTTTGAGAGAAAGAGAAATGCTCGTCTTAAAAGCAGTCTGGATTCTAACAATGACGACTGACAACTCCAAGAAGTTTGGTGGAATTCGGACCCGCTTGCGTTGGTCATCGGCTCAGGTGTAGGCTATTTTTTTCCGCAACCGTCAACTCTGTGTCATCAATCTGGATCATCAATGGGAGCGCATAAAATGAAACGATTCGTCTATCCAATTCATCGGCCGATATTGGCAATGGTCTGTCTGGCATTAATAGCAACGATCTCATCGGCCGCATCGGCGCAAAACGGCAATGCGACCGGCGCCTGGGATGTTGTGCTCAACACACCGGGCGGAGCCAGAAATCTCAAAGCCGTCTTCAATCTGGATGGCGGCAAGCTCACGGGCGAGATCAAACGAGAAGGCGCGTCGGCCGGCGAACCGGGCGGCCTGCCACTCACAGGCAAGGTCAACGGCAACGAGATCGAATTCTCGTACACCGTCAAATATCAGGACAATGACCTGATGATCACCATGACCGGCAAGATCGATGGCGATTCGATGTCAGGGACGGCCAGTTTCGGCGGATTCGCCGAGGATACCTGGAGCGCCAAACGCGCGTCCGGCTCAGCTCCGGCAGCAGCCGCAACCCAGGCAGGAACCATCGATGTCTCCGGCGACTGGGAGGTTCAGGTCGAGACCGATGCCGGCTCGGGTTCGCCTTCATTCACTTTCAAACAAGAAGGCGAAAAGCTGACAGGAAACTACAAGGGCCTGCTCGGCGAGTCGCAATTGACCGGATCGGTCAAGGGAGACAAGATCGAATTCTCCTTCAAGGTGAGCGGCCAGATCGAAGGAACCGTCGTTTATACCGGCACCACCGATGGAAAGACGATGAAGGGCAAAGTAAATCTCGGTGGCGCCGCCGAAGGTACTTTTACCGGCAGGAAGAAATAAGCATGATGCATCATTTTGAGAGTGCCGGGTCGGCATTGTAGTATTCAACCTTGATTATACTTTACCGCCCGATCGAGCCTGAGCCATCAGCGATGGCCACGGCAGACCTGTTCATCAACTGAGAAAAACGGAGGATAGCAACAAATATGAGTTCGAGAATTAAATTCGTCGCTGCGTGCTGCGCATTGATCGCGGTCTTTACGGCCGGCGTCGTCATGGGTCAGAACAAGTTCGGTCAGCCGAAATCGGTACTTCACATCATCACCGTCAAATGGAAAGCCGATTCGACAGCAGAACAACAGCAGAAGGCGATCGAGGGTGTGAAGATGATGGCGGCCAAAATCCCCGGCGTCACCAATGTCTATCTCCGAACCGTCAAGGTTCAGCCGGGCGACTACAACAACGTCATCGTCATGGAGTTCAAGGACGAAGCCGCTTTTGCGGCCTATGCCGATCATCCCGCGCACCGTGACTGGGAGAAACTCTACATTCCAATTCGCGGTGAGAGCCGGACTCACGACGTGAGCAACTGATCATCGCAATGATATTGGGGGCAGAGGATGTTCTTTACAGTGCACCCTCTGCTCCTGCCTGACAGCTTGCCGGCTGACGTTCCTCATGTCCAAACCTGCCGTCTCACAACCTTCCGTCGAGGAAATCGAGCAACATAAAAAGCATCCGCTGGGGCGCGTCTTCCAGGCATTCACATACCGTGACTTCAGGCTGATCTGGTTTGGCGCATTCACATCCAGTTCGGGGACGTGGCTGCAGGAGACTGCTCTCGCATGGCTGCTACTGCAACTGACCAACGATCCGTTTTATCTGGGGCTCAACAGCTTTCTGGCCATGGCGCCGATCCTGCTCTTCACGCTTCTGGGAGGCGTGCTGGCAGACCGGTTTGATCGGCGGCGGATACTGATCACATCACAATTGGCGCAACTGACATTTGCCGTGACTCTGGCACTGCTCGCTTTTTTCAATGTGGCGTCCCCCGTGCTGGTCATGAGCGCCCTGCTGCTTTCATTTCTGACCGGATGCGCGCAGGCATTTGGAGGGCCGGCATACCAGTCGCTGATTCCGATGCTGGTCGAAAAGAAGGACCTGCCGAATGCGATCGCCCTCAATTCGATCCAGTTTCAACTGGCGCGGGTGGTTGGCGCGAGCATAGGCAGTTTTCCTTTCGCCATCTTCGCCGATCAGATGATCGCCGCGGCCGTCAGCTTCGGATTCAACGGCCTGACCTTCATCGCCGTCATTATCGCTTTGATGTCGTTGAGCGTACGCCACATTCCCCGGGCATCGATTGGCGATATGCGCAGCCAGCTGAGGGAGGGGCTCAATTTCGTCTGGCATCAGGAAGGATTGCGGTCGCTCACGTTTCTGGCCTTTGCCTGCACCTTCTTCGGGATGCAGGTGACGACCTTCCTGGCAGTCTTTGCGCGGGACATCTTCAGGACCGGAGCACGCGGAAACGCCGAATTGATGGCGATCTCGGGGGCCGGCGCGGTCGTAGGCGCGCTGATTGTCGCCGGATTGGGCCATATCAAACAGAAAGGACGTTATACCTTGATCATGCAGATCGGTTTCGGCCTTTCAGTGATCGCATTCACACTGGCGCCAAATATATGGCTGGCCTATCCGCTCATCTTCATCGCCAGCATTTTCATGATGTGCGTCTTCTCGCTCATCACCTCGCTCGTTCAATTGCTGGTCACAGACGAGATGCGCGGTCGAGTCATGAGCATCTTCATGGTCGCGTTTCGCGGAGGGATGCCGCTCGGCAGCCTGGTCACCGGAACTCTGGCCAAGGAATTTCCTCTCCCCAGCGTTCTGCTGGTCCAGGGCGCGATCATGACCCTGCTCGCCATCGGCTTCCTGTTCTCGAATTCCGAAGTCAAAAAACACTGAAACGCCAAGGCAGGAAAAGTAGAAAGTAGAAAGTAGAAAGTAAAAAGTAGAAGAAAGATCGTGATGAGACAGTCCGGATCATAATTTAAGCATCTTTCTACTTTCTACTTTCTACTTTCTACTTTTCATAAGCTCATATATCTTGATAAAGAAACCCGGATCTCCGATCTGAGGATTGGTCCTGATCGACTCGCCGCAGACCTTGATCAGGCGATAATTATCTTCGACGAAGCGGCCGAGATCCTGATAAAAATCCCTGCCGAAAGCCTCGGCGCCGAACTCACGCATCGGGCGATTGACGATCAGTACGTATCGAACAGGCAATCCACGCAAGGTTTCGATCGCGGCTATCTCGTCTGCCGGGAGCATCAATCCGGGAATCAAAATCTGATGACGCAAAGGGGACCGTCTTCCGGTCAGAAATGCCAGATCTACTCCTTCGGGTAAAACGACTATCGGATCCGATAGATTCGTATTCGACTCGATAAAACGATGGCCTCGTCAATCGCCGGCCCCGTCACTGCCGGCGCCAGCATTCGTCCTCGCATCGCATCGATCGGATAATTAAAGTTCCTGCGAAAGCGAACGCAAAAGACGATGGCCATGACGATCATCGTAGTGATGAGCAGCCCGCGCGCGACGCGTCGAACACGATCGGCTGAGCCCTCATCCCCAGTCCAGAGCAACAGCCGATCAGGCAGCAGTCTCAAAAAGAGATAGAAGAACAAGATCAGCGAGGTCGGAAGAAAATATCCGCCGAAGGCCCCTCCGCTCGGCACCCGCAGAGATACGCGGGCCAGGATTGCCAGGCTGTATATCGCCAGAATGAAGAGCGCAGCTGTCGAGCGACGCTCTTCGACCAGAATTGCCGCCCGGCGCCATTCGATGAAGATGATCGCTGCGAGCAAAAGCGGCAGAGCGCGCAAAGGGCTGCCGTCCCACTGCCGCCCGGCGATAACCGCTATCAGCGCTGCGGTAGCACTCGCGATTGCCAGCGTCAATCCCGCGGGCTTCAACATTTTCCTCGTCCGGTCCCCGATCAAAACCACAGCGCTCAGAGTGACGGCCCCGACTGAAGCTCCTCCGAGCATCTGAAGCAGCGAGAAGTCGGCATTGTCCATGCCTGTTCGCTGAGCGTTGTAATAGACCAGCGACGCCGGAAGATGCGTGTACAACAAGTGACAGTCCCGAATCAGCGTCTCCCAGCCGATGAAGTAGAATGCCAGCCCATAAACCGGAAGGCCGACGATCATCGCCGGAACCGCTGCCGTTATCAGATCGCGAACGATCGATCTCCAGTCGCGGCGGTATAGGTAGATCACGGCGCCCGTGACAGTTAAGGCGGCTGCCAGGCCGAACTCCTGCTTGCTGATGCCGGCAAGTCCGATCAGGACTCCTGCAATGACCAGTTCCAGCCTGCGCGCGGTCTCGGTATATCTGAGCGTAAAGAAGAGCGTAGCAATTGCGAAGAGCATCCCGTACAAAGCTGCAAAAGCATAAGGCGAAATCAGATTCCCCGATGGCTTAAAGATGCAGAGTACGATAACGGCCGAAGTCGCGGTCGAGGCGTCAAAAGACGGGAGAGACCTCCGCGCGATTCGATAAATAAGCCACGAAATGACGACCGCGCAGACGATACCTGCAATCAGCAGCACATCCAGATGCGCTCCGAAGATGCGATATAGCAATGAATTGAAGTATGGCGCGAATGGCGGGTAGAGATAATGCACGTCCCTGTACAACCACTCTCCGTTGAGCAGCCGCAGCGGCAAATCCATCTCGCGGCCGCTGTCGGCGATGGGCGATGTCCAGCGCCGCCATGACACTGCCAGCATCAGCAGAAACAGTATGACTGGCATCAGATACGGGCGAGACAGCAGTCGGCCGGTCGATGCAGGGTTAGGATTAGATATCATGACGCTATCATGTCCAGAATTGTCAGCCCGAAGTATGCGACCTCAAGACACAATCTGTAAACCATGTTAATCCTGCCCTCATCTCGACAATGACGGGGAGGTTGGGTTAGCATGCCCGCTTAGTGAATGACTTATCCGCCCCCTGCGGGAAGAAGCCTGAGTCCGCAGACCTGTCAAATAAATGACTGAAAGAAGAGCATATTTAAAGATGGAAAAATATCATTATCGAGCTCTCTCCGAATCGGATCCGGAAATATATACCGCCATTCGGAACGAAACGAAGCGCCAGCAAGAGGGACTGGAGCTGATCGCTTCTGAGAATTTTGTATCGGAAGCCGTCCTCGATGCCGCCGGTTCTGTCTTCACCAACAAGTATGCCGAAGGCTATCCCGGCCGCAGGTATTACGGCGGATGCGAATACACTGATGTCGTCGAGACTCTGGCGATCGAGCGCGCAAAAGCCCTTTTCGGAGCTGAGCACGTCAACGTACAGCCACATTCGGGCAGCCAGGCCAACATTGCGGTCTATCTCAGCGCGTGCCAGCACGGTGACACGATCATGGGCATGGACCTGTCGCACGGTGGTCACCTGACTCACGGCCATCCGCTGAATTTCTCGGGCAAAAGCTTCAAGGTGGTTTCGTACAAAGTCAAAAAGGACGATGAAACGATCGATTATGACCAGATGGAGGCGCTGGCGAACGAGCACAAGCCCAGGCTGATCATATGCGGCGCGTCGGCCTATTCGAGAATCATCGATTTCGAGCGCATCGCCCGAATAGCCCACAGCGTCGGAGCCCTGGTCATGGCCGATATCGCGCACATCGCCGGTATGGTCGCCGTCGGACTGCATCCCTCGCCCGTTGCTCATTGCGACTTCGTGACTACGACAACCCACAAGACCCTGCGCGGCCCGCGTGGAGGCATGATCATGTGCAAAGAGCAGTTCGCCAGGGATGTCGACAGAAACGTCTTCCCAGGCACTCAGGGCGGCCCGCTGGTCCACATCATTGCTGCCAAGGCAGTCGCCTTCAAGGAAGCCTTGCAGCCCGATTTCAAGTCGTATCAGGAGCAGGTCCTGCGAAACGCATCGGCAATGGCCAATGCACTTGGCGAAGAAGGATTCAGGATCGTTTCCGGCGGCACAGACAACCACCTCTTCCTGCTCGACGTGTTTTCAAAGGGCATCATCGGAAAGGATGCCGAAAAAGCCCTCGAGGCCGCTCATATCACCGTCAACAAGAATACTATTCCTTTCGATACGAATCCGCCGATGAAAGCCAGCGGAATCCGCATCGGCACTCCCGCGGTGACGACACGCGGAATGAAGGAAGAAGAGATGCGCAAAATTGCAGGGCTGATCGCTGAAGTCCTACACGCGCACGAGGATCCGGCCGTCCGACAGAAAGTCTCGACCGACGTCAAGACGCTGACTGCTGACTTTCCACTCTATGCCAGCAGGCTGTAAGAGAAGTTTCCAGTTTCCAGTAGAAGAAGTTTCCAGTTAGACACGCGCCTAATCATTTCAAGGTTGCACATTTGATAACTTTTCTGATCACCCCATCTACTGGAAACTTCTTCCCTCTGGAAACTGGAAACTTCTCTCACTGGAAACTTCTTCTCTCTGGAAACTAAAATCATGCCGCCAAGCAACGATCAACCACTGGCCGTTACACTTCCTCCGTCGGAGTATCCTTACCAATTCACCGAGCTGGTCGCCTTTCGCGGTGACTTTGATGAAGCGGTGCGGCCGGGTGAGGTAGTCAATCCGAAAGGGATAGCATATCACCGCGGACTGGACCGGCTGATCGTTTCGTTATCGCCATTCAACACGGAACTTGAAAGCCGTTCGCAGATTCTCAATGCCGTCGGCCGTGATGGTTCGCGCGAGCGTTTCGCCACCGGATATGGGATGTATCGCCGCGTGGAATCGAAGATCGCCATCGTGCCTGATGACGGCCCGCCGGTTGCAGCCGGGTTCATTCCTGGAGAACTGTATCTGGGCCGAGGACCGCAGACCGAAATTTCACGGCTGTCGGCAAGCGGATCGGTCATTTCTGATATCTGGGTTGAATTCGGAATGGGTGGAGGGTTGTGGGGAGGCTTGTCTTTCGACACAGAGGGCGATTTCGGAGGCAGGCTCGTCGCGATGGAGGCGAATGGAAAAGTATACCTGGTCGATGCCGCGGGAGATTCAACCATGCTGGCCGATCTGCAGATGCGGCTGGAAGGCGTGGCGATCGCGCCAGTCACATTCGGACCGCTGGCCAGGCAGATCATCATCGGAGTCGAGGGGTATAGCGATGAGGATCCGCATGGCGGAAAGATCATTGCCATTGATAAAAATGGGCAGCAAACTCTGCTGGCCAACATCGGTTACGCGGCAGAGGATCTGCGATTCATACCGCCGCGTGGCGGGACATTTTACCAGACACAACTGGCCTTCGACCGCGAGCGCGAAAATCGCATCTTCTGCGCACCGGCGAGCCAGTTTCTCAACCGTTTGGGCAGGATGACCGTCGTCAACGAAATGACTGGTGAATTATGGGAGGTCGCCTGGGACGGCACACGTTTCACACAGCAACCCGTCGGCAGAGTTCCCGGTCGCTGGTCGACAGCCGGATTTTACGTCCAGGGGACTGAACTCGAATCGGGCTGCTTCGCGGTCAAACCACCACGCATTCCGAAATGGAGCGACTGGAGACCCGTCCCCGGCAGTTTCAGGACCGAACGCTCACCGGCGGCCGCGACTGATGCCCTGGGCGACGTGGTTGTGTTCGGCAACAACGTGAGTGATCAGGAAATTTACATCAACAGCATGGACAAGGTCGACGAGCCCAACCTTTCGGCTCTTTCGGCGGATCCTGACACCAATCGGGATCCCGACACCGATCGTCAATGGTCAGGCTGGCGGCCGGATCCGCAGCGAATCGAAACACCGCACGCACTGTCGTGCGCGCTGCACAATACTCGAATGTACGCATTCGCAGTCGATGACCAGGGTAAGATCCTGCACAAATATTACCGGTATGATGAAACAGAGCTTTCAATACAGACCTGGGAAGACGTTCCGGGAGGACTGCTCACCAGTACATCCGTCGCATCGGCGACGGTCAACGGCCGGCTGGTGCTGAGCGCCGTTGGCGCCGATCAGCAGGTTTATCTCAACGAAATGGCCCCTGGAGGAAGATATTGGAGCGGATGGTTCAACATCCCCGGTGATGGGCACACTGATGTCACGCCGGCCGTCGTCTCTTTTCAGGACGAACTGTACATTTTCATCAAAGGCCTGACCTCGAAGCGGATCCTCGTGAAAACCCGAACAGTCGATGGATTCTGGCTGCCCTGGGCCGAGGTTCCCGGAGACGGACGAACCGATGCGGCAATCACCGCAGTCACTTCTGACGGGCAGATATATCTGTTAGTCAAAGGAACCGATATGATGCCGTATGTCAACATCGCCAGTGAAACCGGAACCTGGAGCGGTTGGATGGCGCTGCCCAACCCGGGTGTAACCGATGCCGGTCTCGCTGCGACAGCATCAGAAAACAAGGTCTTCGTCTTCGCCAAGGGAATCGAGGATAAGCAGCTTTACGTCCGAACGACAATATGACAGTGCTTACGCAGAATCCTGGGAGCGCAGGCTTCCAGCCTGCATGATATCCGCTAATAGCTACAAAATGCAGGCTGGAAGCCTGCGCTCCCAGGATTCCGCGTAAGTGCTGTATGAGATTAATTCAGAAGGTCTGCCGCCCTGCGCGGGTCGTCCAGTATGTCCCTTCCGGCAGAGAGACGAAACGACCGGGCACGCAGAGCCGCCAGGCTGAGAAGCTCCCAGTGCCTGCGAACGTGATCGCTCCAGATCGGGAAGAACGTGCTCTCTTCAGCCAGACCGATCAGCCCTTCTCCGATTGAAGCGGGCCTGAGCTGGCTCAGCTGCTGTCCATTGATTTCCGGCAACACAATCCCGTAAACACGATCATAGGATTGATCCGCCGCAGCCAGAGAAGAGAACCTTTCCAGCCCATCGAGACAAAATCTGTCACCATAGACTGCGGCTTCACGACCGGGCGAATGTTCGCTCCATAATTCGAACAGATCCCTTGAAACATGAAATCTTTTCCTGAGCGGCTCGATCGACAGGCCACGACCGTGCTCACGCAAAATAACCGAATCATCAGCAATTGGAGACCAGCCCGCCAGGCCGAGCGCCGTTGCGAGAGTCGTTTTGCCTGAACGCTGAGGTCCGCAAATCAGCCACAGTTCGTTTTGCGGAGACAAGACCGCAGCCGCGTGCAGGTGATATCTGCCACGAGATCGCAACGCCAGCAGCAGTGGAAATAGCGTCCAGGTATTGGCCAGAATATGTGGCGAACCGATGCCGTCAGGTGCGACAAACCCGCGAATACGCCCTTCCAATGGTTGGATCTCATACGATGCGCCCGGCGTCAGGAAAAAGAAGAGATCCTCATCCGGCGTCTCTTTTCGCCACAGCTCTACCTGGCCGGTTCGCGAAACCTGCTCAGCCCCAGAGTGAAGAAAAGACCCTCGATCAGGCAGCACGGCAACAGGAATCAATTCGATTTCGATCCGGGGGTGTTCAGCTTGAGATGTAGATAAGTCTGGATGGCTTGAAATGTGATATCGAAAATACTCGGCGAAGATGGCGGCAAGGCCCGGCGAACCGGTCGTCAAAGTAACGTATATGCCGCTGATCGTCAGTTGCAGCGCGGACATGAAATCATCAGCCGTTTCCGCCGGTTGCAATCGCGGCTGTCGCAACCGTCGATGAACCGGAAAGCGTCACCTGAGAGAGAGATTCGGAGACCCTCAGGGTTGGCGGTACATAAGCCGGCAGCGATATTTCATGAGGCGGCGCGATTTTTGCCGAGACGGCTTCATCACGGAACTCGACGAACGATACCAGACCCTGATTTTTAAGTTCATCGAGGAACGAGTTTATTTCAACAAATGCCCGCTCCGGATCGAGACCGAACGAGTCGACGAGTCTGGCCGTGAGCTGATCAGCCGAGTCGCAGTCTCCGCTTCGCAAAAGTTTCCAGATGATGATCGCCGAACCGTTGAGCGTGAAATAGTGCAGGTTCTCAAGGTCAAGGATGATCCCTTCACGATTGTCCAGCAATTCGGTGAAGGAGGTCTGCTCTTTCGTTACGATTCTGTGATTTACACCTGGCATGTACTTTCTACTTTCTACTTTCTACTTTTACTTTTTACTTCCTCGCCGGTCTGGCCGGTTCGCCGACGAAGACGGCCGAATCGTCAACGCCCATGCTTCTGGTCAGGCGATCGACGCGGCCCGATGCGATATTCAATAGATACAATTCGGCATCGCCGTCCCTCATCGAGGTAAAGATCATTCGATCGCCGCGCGCCGAGATCGAAGGGTTGCTGTCGTTCTGATCCGACAGAACATGAAAGGTTCCGCCTGCGGCATCGGCAATGGCGACCCCTCTTAGTTTACTTTCAGTAGCGGCAGTCGTGAAAGCGATTCTCGTCGAATCAGCGCTCCAGCTCAACCCGCCGAGGACCGCGGCGTTGGACGTCAGCTGGCGAAGTTCGCCGGTCGTTCGACGATAAAGCCAGATTTCGAAGGCTCCACTGCGGTTCGAGACGAAAGCGATCTGTGTACCGTCGGGGGAAATTATCGGATTTACATCGACATAAACCTGTTGAACCGGCACGACGATCTGACGGCCCGCGCCATTAGCGCGCATCAACTCGATTCCGTGACCGGATGAAAAGGCAAGCCAGTTTGCATCGGAGCTCAGACTCGGTGATGTTTCATCCATTGGATTGATCGTCAGACGATTGAGACCGACGATGGTCGGTCGTCGTGTGCGCCAGGCGATGCCGAGTTCCCCGCGAAACAACTCAAAACTGCTGCCGGTTCGGGCCGCAAAGGCGATCTGCCTGCTGTCGGCGGCGATCGTGGGGCTCAGATGACCGCGCCCGGTATTGGTCAGCTGGCTGACCTGACGCGTTTCGAGGTCGATCATAAAGAGCTCGGCGGCGCCACTGCGCTGCGAAACAAAGACCGCGAATCGCTCATCGGATCCGCGCTCCTGACCGAAAACGATCGCCGGCCCGATCAGAAGTATCGCCAGGGCTGCTGCAAGGCGCCAGACGCGATTGATTTTTCTTGGAACCATAACTTCTATCTCCAAACATTCGAAATCTAATTCGCCATTTCAAGATCAGCGGATTCTGCGAACGGCATTGTTTCCGCTGTCCGTGAAAATGATCTCGCCGCTGACGCCTCTGATGATATTGACCGTCGTGCGGACGGTCACCGCATTACCGACCGTAGCGATGTTGACCGGTTGCGGAGTGATGCTGATGCGGGCATTGGCAGCGGGGCCTCCATCGCCCTTGTATCCCGGCGTTTTCGATCCGAGGAAGATGGCCCCGGAGCCGACGCTGCCGTTGAGTGTGATCCGTATGATCTTGTGGTCATCGGCCGTAAACGGGTTTGAATCGCCGGCGCTGGTGACATAGAGAGATCCGTCGACCGCCTCGACGACATCACGCGGACGGTTGAGCGGATCGCCCGTCATAATTGTGTCGAATCCGTTGATATTGAATCCGCTGCCCGGCGTCTTTTCGCGCAGAATCTGTTTCAGTCCGGGATCGGCCACCAGCAGCCGGTTCATCGAATCGAGGCTGATGCCGGTGTATTCATTTGGGAATACCGAAGGCAGATTGAACGATGAGACAGTTCCGTTCGACCGGGTGATTCTGCGCACGCGCCGATTACCCGGATCGGCGATGATGATATCACCCGTCGTTGGATGGACGATGATATCGCTGGCCCCAAGGAATTTGGCATTTAACGGATCGGCGCCGTCACCGGGATTATTCAGATTGGTGTCGGTGCTGCCTCCGGCGATCGTCTGCACGAAGCCGGGCTCGATAATAATCGGAATAAATCCCGACTGATAAAACGTCACAGCACTCGATGTCGTATTGATAAACCTGATGAGCGAAGTCCGGCGCGATGCCGGCTGCTGCAATCCCGGTCCCTTCTTCGAATCCGCGATGAAAACGCCTTCCGCGGTTGCCCAGATCCCCTGCGGAGTGTCGAATCCGGCCAGATTGGCGGTAACTCCATCAGTCGATCCAGCGCCGACATCCTTATTGATCGTTACGATCGATCCGGGCTGGACCGTCTGTTCGGCTGCGGTGCCGGCAAAGATGGTGATCGCTGCGCCACCACGATTGACGAATCGCAATTTGCTGCTCAAGGTATCTGATATCCAGAGGTTGCCGCTCGGATCGACGGCGACTCCGACAGGCGAATTGAATGCCGCGCTTGTTGCCAGACCGCCGTCAAATGGAGACTGGCTGCCGGTTCCCACAATCGTTTCGATATTGCCGGGATTGATCTTGACGCCGGCGACCTCAGTCATCCCCGCGCTCAGATTGATGTACCTGATACGCCCTCGGAGAACGCTTCCCTGATCCAGAACATACAAACCGTTCGCATCCGCTCCGATGCTGGCCAGCGGCGGAGTTCCAGTACTTCCAAGCATCGAGAACCCTGCCGCGCTGGCCGGCCCTCCATCTCCGCAATTGTTGAGTGAATAATCACAGGCTGCTCCGATCGTTCCGGCAATCAGGGTCAGCGAAGGCGGATTGCCCGCTGTATCGATGCGAGCGATGTCCTGGGTATTGCCATTGGCGATATAAATCTTGTTGTTGAAGAGCGCCAGTCCGGAGGTGAACGGGTTGTTGGTGTACGGATTCCCACCGCCATCCGCCTTCGGCGGAAATTGAGCAATCAATGTGGCAATTCCCGAGGTATCGACCTTGATCACTCGCGCGTGGCCGGTATCAGCGACGTAGACGTTGCCGGCGGCATCGAGCACGATCGCTCTCGGCTGCAGCAGCGGTATGCCCGTCGCAGCACCGCCGGAAAAGGCATCGTCATTCTTGGTTGTGGCCCCGTTACCGGCAACCGTCGTCGGATCGATGAAGGCATCTGAAACATTAGCCTGGATCTTGAAGATCTTGTTGGCGCCGGCAGTCGCATCGGCTACGTACAGGTCTCCGTTGGTCTGATTGACCGCCAGCCCGTTGAGGGTTGATCCGAATCCCTGCGCCGCAAAAGATCCGACATTGCCCGAGGCGATCGACACCCCGGCGATCACCTGCGGAACGTTCGAGATGTTAATGGCTCTGATCAATGCAAAGCCCGAATCGATGAAATAGAGCAGGTTGCCATTGGGACTGACTGCGATGCCGGTAACAATACCAAGATCCGCGTCGGCCCCGGGAACGTTCTCTCCGAAATCGAGTCCGCCACCGGCCAGATTGATAATCGCTCCGCCGGGCACCTTGATCCCCGCAATCGTCACATCCGAACGGCCGGTGTTGATAAAGCGAATGTACGAAACACCCGACGGTGAATCGACAATAATGATTCCTCTCCCCAGCGGATCAATCGCCACGGCCGCGGGATTGATCAGATTGGCGTCGACACCGATGTTATGATTTCCGAGCACACCGCCGGCGATCGTGTCGATGATGGCCGTGTTGCCGTTGAATGTAGTGCCTTTCGCGCTGACGGAGGCTCCAAGCAATTCATAGAGCCCGCCCGTCGAGCTGTTGTTGATCTGCGAATTGGTGATCTTCATGACCAGACGTTCGACGATCACCTCTGCATTACCCAGAGAACTTGCGCCTCCATTCTGCACGCGGACGTAGTTCAGAAAACAGCTGTCTATGGCATTTCGACTGAAGAAGAGAGTCCCGAAATTGCCCTGTGTCGGGATCTTGTCGAATTCAATGTATTGATTCGACATCGCGCCTTGTGTTCCAAGGTAAAAGCCCGCATAACCATTGGCCGCGATACACCCGATTCGATCGGAAGGATAGTCGCCCGCCTTGAGGTCGGTGCCGGCAGCGATCTGAATTTTAGCTGTCGGATTGATAGTCAGTTCGGCCGGCAGACTGGGCGGTGCGGCTCCGATGATCGCCGGGTTGGCGCTCGTGCCTCGGATGCGCAGCGGAATATCGCCCTGTCCGACAAGCACCCCGGATTTCGTGAAATCATTCGATGCCGCATCATTGTCGGTTCCGATCTGAATCGCGTTGACGATGTTGTCATTGAAATCGTTTGCTGACGAATAATAGAAACCAGGATCGCCGACGCTCGTACCGCCTGTGCTGCTGTTCAGATCATAGAGGCCCAGCGCGGCATTTCCACTCAGTAACATCGCCGGATCTGACGATGAAGATCCGTTGCCCTCGATCAGATTGCGTGTGAAACCTGATACGGAATCGTTCATTCCTCCTGCTGCCAGGCCGGCGCCCGCGCTGTTGCGCGATATGCTGTCGGTGAATCGCAGTTTGCGTCCCGATCCGCTGATGACGATCTGAGCGCTGCCAGTCTGTCCGCCGTATTCGACAACTACATTCTTCATGACCATCTCAGCGACAGATGACGATGAAGCTATTACTCCTCCCCAGAATCCAGGAACGGGAAGGCCGGCTCCGGGTCCGCGCTGAGCCGTAAACACGATCTGAGCCGGATTGGCTCCGCCGTTGGCACTGCCCGGTATGCCGGGAATGCCGCCGTCAGCGATCAGATTTCCACCACTCGCAATATTGAGGCTCGATCCGCTGGTAAAGTAGATGACCGTTCCCGGTAAAACCGTGACACTTGAACTGATCGTCGCGCTGCCTGAAATAAGAAATGGTCCCGTGTTGTTGAGGGACGAGATCGTGCCTGAAAGCGTATGCGCTCCATCGGGAGGTGCTGTCACTGTCAGTCTTTGAGAAAGCGTGGTCGAAAAGTTGCCGCCGGGGGTCCCACCCGGATTGGTCACTCGCAGGTTGTAAAGTCCCGGAGCTGTTGCGGCCGGCACCGTGGCGTTGATCTGAGTCGCCGTAGCGGACACGCCGGTCAGCGTACCCACCGTACTGCCGCCGGCATCGAGCAGTTCGACGGCCGGAGTCCCTGAAAATCCTCGCCCCTTTATCAGAATGCTGGTCCCGCTGGCGCCATTGACCTGAACAGCCGCCGGTTGAACGCTCTCAGCCGCCACTCCGCGGTCAGCCAGCACCTTGTATGCGAAAAAGAATCCGGGAGGCGTATCAGGCACAGCGAATGTCCAGATCTTCTTGACCGCGCCATTCCCTGGAATGTCTCCGTAATATCTGGAGAGATGCAGTTTACCGTTACTCGCGATCTGACCGTCGTTGAAATATGCCAGCCCGGTTCCAACGGGCAGATTGCCGGCATCTGCTCCACCGGCATTGCCGAGGCGGAAAGCCGTGAAAACGATGCGAGTATTGAGCAGCGGGGTGCTGGTCAGATTCGAGATTTGAACCTCACCATTGACCGTCGCGGGATTTTCCCCGGCATTGATAAACGCACTGTTGACGACGCTGAATCCGAATACCTGTCCCTGCGCCACTTCAGACCCCGGATTGAATCGGGATGAGATCCCACCACCTGAGACCTCCTGCCCTGCCCTGGCCGCCTTCTGCCGGATCGTGATTCTACGCGTGACGACATCAAAATAACCTTCAAATTCACCCACTACCTCGCTGCCGGAGTCATCGTCAAGCAACGTCGTCTCAGCCGCGTTGAGACCATGGAAGGCTGACGAAGGTATCGAAACCGAGCGTCCGGCCGAAGCATTGAATAACGCCAGGCCGCTCAACAAGGCGAGCAGCAGTCCTGACAGTCGCGTGATGCTCACAACGCTGCGTATCCTGCTCAAAATGGAGGGATTTCCGGCCCGGCCTTTTTCCCCGGTGAAGACCAGGTTCGAACCTGAGGCATTTTCTATTTCGTCAAGGTCTGTCAAATGCATATCTCACTGCTCCCAACTCTCTCAAATTCGGGATCTTTTATACGAAATGAAGCGCGGCGCTTCGGGCATAAATAATGACCGGGGTAACTCACTTGCTGATCGCCCGCGTCCGGCGAGGGACGTGAACTGAACGTATGTTCCAGCGTTGAGCTGAGTAGACTGGCGGATAAACACAGGCCAGCAATTGCACTGCTGCCGGCCCCTGGTCATCCTCAGATCTGGGGGCAAAATAGAAAGTCAGATCCAGAAACAAAACCACACGTTGAGCTAAGATGAGCGGGATTCAGAGTTGTGAAGCCATTAGTTTTCCGGCGGGCCGGATTTCTCCCTCGCGCCATAATCCAGTGAGGACCAGTCATCGTCGACGACGGCTCTGTTCACAACTTCGAAACCCGGTTCATCTTAGCCAAGGGATGCCGGTCAGTCAAGCTTTTCTTCCCGGGAGTTCAACGTCCTCGAGAACGGTTTCCCTCAATGTTTGCTGTAATTTGCAAGCATGAAGCCAGACATGGCCGGCCTTTTTCGGGTCATGCTGGTGAAATGATGTTGAACATCTTCAGGCGACCATTTGCAGTTATCTGCAAACACCACTTATATTTATCAGTAATGATCAGGATCGCATCTTCATTTACGGGCTTTCACGGAATTTTGATAATGCTGCTATTGGCGGCTGAAATGATCCTTGTAACCGGCGGATCCGGCAGTTTATCTGCCCAGGAAAAGGCCGGATCTGTGACTGCTACTGCTGAACATTTCGATGTCTCGTTCGAAAGCGTCGGCAAAGCCGCCGGGCTGACTCACCAGACGATCTATGGCGACGAAGGCAAAAACAGGTACCTGCTTGAAACGACAGGATGCGGCGTCGCATGGTTCGATTATGACAACGACGGATGGCTGGACCTGTTTTTCGTCAACGGAACCCGGCTGGGAGGCTTTGCCGCCGGTAAAGAACCGACCAACCGTCTGTACCGCAATAATCGCGACGGAAAGTTTGTCGATGTGACGGTAAAAGCCGGTCTCGTCCGCACAGGCTGGGGACAGGCTGTCTGCATCGGTGATTATGATAATGACGGCTGGGACGATCTTTTCATCTCCTATTTCGGGAAAAACGCTTTATACCGCAATCAGGGCGACGGGACATTCAGAGACGTGACCGACAAGGCCGGCGTTGGAAACAATTCGACGAAATGGGGCTCCGGCAACGCTTTTCTGGATTATGATAAGGACGGCGATCTGGACCTTTTTGTCGCGGGCTACATCAATTTCGATATCAAGACCGCACCACTGCCCGAAAGCGGTCCATGCCTCTACAAGGGAATCATGGTCGCCTGCGGCCCTCCCGGCCTGCAGGGCGGAAAGAACATGCTTTACCGAAACAACGGTGACGGCACATTTACCGATGTTTCTGAAAAATCCGGTATTACAAAGTCTTTCGGGACTTACGGGCTTGGAGTTCTGGTCGCCGATTTCGACAACGACGGCTGGCCGGATATCTATGTGGCGAATGATACTGCGCCGGCAGCGCTCTATCACAACAACAAGGATGGCACTTTCACCGACATTGGAGTCGAAGCCGGAGCAGCATACAGTGGAGACGGCAAACCGCAGGCGGGGATGGGAGTGAGCGCGGGCGATTTCGATGGTGATGGCTGGCTCGATATTTTCAAGACCAACTTTTCGGGCGACACTTCGTCGCTCTACCGCAATCTAGGGAAGAACTTTTTTGAAGACGCGACTTTCTCGAGCCGAATCGGCCTCAACACGCGATGGCTCGGCTGGGGTTGCGGTTTCTTCGATCCGGATAATGACGGCTGGCTGGACATCCTGCTCGTCAACGGCCACGTCTATCCCGAAATCGAAAAACTCGAGACCGAAGCGGGCTATCCACAACGCAAAATCCTGTATCGCAATCTGCGCAACGGTACCTTTCGGGACATGACCGAAAAGATCGCAGGGGCACTGCTCGAACCGACGGCCAGTCGCGGAAGCGCCTTCGGCGATTTCGATAATGACGGCAATATCGATATCGTCATCAATCCGGTCAATGAGACTCCGGTCCTGCTGCGGGGCCATTCGAAAAGTGGCAATAACTGGATCAAGGTGAAGGCGATCGGGACAAAATCAAACCGGAGCGGCATCGGAGCTCGAATCTTCTGTCAGACCGAAGATCGCAGGCAGTTCGATGAAGTTCGCAGCGGCGGAAGTTACTATTCGCAGAACGATCTGCGCCTTCATTTCGGGGTCGGCAAAACCGAGCGGATCAAGACCATTGAAGTTCACTGGCCCGGCGGTACGGTCGATATCATCAGGGATGTGCCGGTCAATCAGGTTATTTACGTCAGAGAAGGCGCCGGGATCGCTGCCTCCCGGAGGGATTCTTGAAAAGACTCTCTTACGTTGCTATCATAGGGCGTTAAATATCAGGTCACGGATAATCCTGACCGATGACAATGGTATTACTGGAATTTTAACTTAGTCGTAAGACAGTAATCGAGCTTGAAAAGTTGCTAGAGGAGCGAGAGGTATGGAAACTCAATTTGATCGAATCATTAATTTAGGGCGCCATCAGCGATACAACTGGACCTTATTGGGTTTGATCGGAGTCGGCGTATTGCTGATCGGAGCATTCGCCGGATCAATAGCCACGGCCAGCGGATGGTTTTCGAGCGGAGGCGGCGGCAAGGTACCGATCTATGTCTCGGCCGATTCGAATATCAACCAGCAGGTGACGCTGCATGGCGGGTTCTCTCCGATTGCAAAGAACGTCACGCCTGCGGTTGTGACCATCAATGTCTCAAGCCGTACACGCCAGCAGCGACTCCCGAACTTCCTCGATCCGTTCAGAGAATTCTTTGGCGATCCGGATCAGGATGAAGGAACGCCTCGCCGGCGAGTCATACCTCAAACACCCCCGGAACAGACACCCCGGGGACAGGCGCCACTGCGTCCAAGCGGCGTCGGATCAGGCGTCATCGTCAGCCCGGACGGTTACATCATCACCAACAATCACGTCGTCATGGACGCCGATAAGGTCGAAGTCGAATTGAACGACAGGCGCCAGTTTACCGCCACCGTGGTCGGCGCCGATGCACCCAGTGACATTGCCGTCCTCAAGATCGATGCGACGGATCTGCCTGTCGTGCCTTTCGGGGACTCGGACAAGACCGAAGTCGGCGACATAGTCCTTGCCGTCGGTAACCCGCTCGGGATCGGCCAGACCGTAACCATGGGCATCGTCAGCGCCAAGGGGCGCCGCTCCCCGACAGGTGACAACACCGCCTACGAAGATTTCATCCAGACCGATGCAGCCATCAACCGCGGCAACTCAGGCGGAGCGCTGGTCAACCTTAAGGGCGAGCTGATCGGAGTTCCTTCGCAGATCCTTTCACAGACAGGCGGCAATATCGGCATCGGATTCGCCATTCCGACCAAGATGGCCCGCAGCGTCATGGACCAGTTGATTCGCGGCGGCAAGGTGCGGCGCGGCAAACTGGGCATCTATGTGAGGGACGTTTCTCCTGCCCTCGCCAAACAGTTCGGCTTTGAAGGAACTCGCGGAGCCTTCGTCGATGACATCGAAAAGGGCGCCCCCGCCGATCAGGCAGGCGTCAGGCCCGGCGATATCGTCACTGAATTCAAGGGCCAGCGCATCGAAGACAGCTCGCAACTTCGCAATACCGCTTCGCAGACCCAGCCCGGAACACCAGTCAAATTCAAGGTCTGGCGCGATGGCAAGGAGGTCGAACTGACCGCCAAACTCGCTGAAGTCGACCTCGCCTCCAATGACGAGAAGGAACTGACACCCCAGGGCGGCAGCCCCACAACCGGAGTCCTCTCAGGCATCCGCGTCGAGAATCTGACCCCGGAATGGGCCCAGCGCCTTAATCAGCCGGCGACCGTCCGCGGAGTTGTCGTCACCGAGATCGCCCCCTCCAGCAATGCTGCAGCGTCGGGACTGCGTCGCGGTGATGTCATCACTGCTGTCGCCAAACAGGATGTGACCAACATCGACGAATTCAATGCGGCCATGAAAAATGCCGATAAGAAGGAAGTCCTGATTCGCATCCGTCGCGGTGACCGCGGCTTCTTCGTCCTTATCCAGGCTCAAGAGTAAAAAGTAAAAAGTATAAAGTATAAAGTATAAAGAGTAGCTGAATGTACGGGTATTTAATTTAATCCCGAACATTCAGCTACTCTTTATACTTTATACTTTTACTTTTTACTTTTTACTTCCCTATCGGCCTTGCCGCCCCGCCCCTTGCGAGGCGATCATCGCAGGCAGCCCAGTCGATATTCGAGAAGAACGCTTCGATATATTTCGGTCTTTCAGCCGGAGCATAGTCACGGATGAAGGCGTGCTCCCAGACGTCCATGATCAGGATCGGGGCGAAACCGGCGACGTTGCCCGTCTCGTGGAGGTTGATCCAGTGGTTCGAGAGGTTGCCGGTGACGGGATCATGGTAGGTGGCGGCCCAACCGACTCCGCGCATCTTGCCGACGGTGACGAAGTTCTTCTTCCAGTTCTCGTATGAGCCGAAACTGGCTTCAGCGGCCTTGTGGAATGCGGATTCCTTTGCCGGATCGCCGCTGCCGCCATTCTTCATATTGCCGAAATACCACTCGTGGAGGACCATGCCGTTGTATTCGAATCCGAGCCGGCGCGTCAGTTCGGAATAAACGGGCATCACTTTGGGAGTTATCTCACCGCTGGAGAGTTCAGCAATCTGCTCGTTGAGCAGATTGGTGTTGGCGACATACCCCTCGTAGAGTTTGAAGTGCATGGCGAGCGTGGCATCGGTGATGCCGCTGAGCCCGCTCAGATCAAAGGTTTTCGCTTTATAAACAACGCTCATCTTCTTACTTACCTCCCTGATTTGTTATTGATGACTTAAATGAAGACCGCGCGCTGACGCTTGTGGTTCAGCGGCCCCTGTTCATGATCAGTGCGGCCAGAACGATCAGGCTCATGATGATGACCATTCCTCCCGGCATCATCTTGAATTCCTTCATGGCAGCCATGCCGAAACGGCCGAGCAGCAGAATCGAGACCACCAGCGCGATCCACCAGCCGGTCTGATATGACCCTTTCATCATTGCCACCGAAGAACCGGCCAGCAGGATGCCGGCTCCGAGCCCGGCGATGAGTGAGGCTGAACTGTTCGCCTTGGCATAACCCATAACCCCACCAACGGCCACCAGAATTCCGTATATCAGGACCAACCAGGATACCATGTGTCTTTCCTCGCTTGTTGGAGATCAATTGCAGATGAAAATGACTGAGACGACATCGCTGTCGCCTGTTCGGTTCGGTTCTTATGCGGATTATTACAGAACGGGCTCAGATTAGCACCAACTTCCCGCCGACGCAATTGAATAGGCTTTTATCCTCTATCATTTAAGAAAAACCACAAGATATAGGTGATTTCCCGTTGACAACTCTGTATCTAGTGGAATATATTCATTCCCGCTCAACACCAGAAGGACTCATAATCTGCTGCGGCCAAACGATCGTTCATATTGCTGAAATGACGTTGACGGGTCAAGACTTATACACCCTGATTGGGTGGGGAGTCTGCATTGGCCCATGTGAGCATGGAGTTACCGCCTTCAGGCGGGTATTATTTGTTTACTCAGCTAAAACCCGCCTGAAAGCGGTACTCCATACTGTGGCTCTGAAAATTGACCAACAAAAGCAACCTGACTAACATAACATTATTAGAGGAAGGCACAATGAGCGTAAGCAAGCAAAAGATCATCCATTTCGCCAGCCCCGCGAGCAAAAGCATACTCGGAATAAACGCCCAAAGTGTAGTAGCCAAACGATATTCCCTGAAAGACGTCAAAGGCAATCCTCTCGAAGAGTGGGATGATATTGTCAAACGAGTTGTATCGCATGTCAGTCTGGCAGAGATCGATCCGCAGCGTCGCGAAGAGTTCACATGGCAGATGATGCGGTTGATGGAGGAGCGGGCATTCATACCGAACACGCCATGTCTGGTCAATGCTGGCAAGCCGAAAGGACAGTTGGCGGCCTGTTTCGTGCTGCCGGTCCCCGATTCGCTGGAAGGGATTATGGAGCACGCCAAGCAATGCGCACTGATCCACCAGAGCGGCGGCGGAACAGGGATGACATATGAGCGGCTGCGTCCGGCCGGCACGCCCGTCGGAGAGGGCCGCGGCATGGCATCGGGTCCGATATCGTTCATGCAGATCGTCAACACGATGACAGAGACGGTCAAACAGGGTGGTGTCCGCCGTGGCGCGAACATGGGCATTCTGGCCGTTGCACATCCGGACATCCTGCGCTTCATTCACGCCAAGAACGATCAGAAGAGCCTGACCAATTTCAATATTTCGGTGACTGTGACCGACAAATTCCTGCATGCCGTCGAAAACAACGAATGGTTCCAGACGGAATTCAATGGCATGCCGTGGGACGCTCCGATCTTCGACCCGAAGGCGAATAACGGCGAAGGCGGCAATTACACATACAATGGCCAGGCGCCGCCGAAACCCGGCATGATCTACGCGCCCGAGATCTGGCGCCGGATCATCGAATCGACTCATCGCTGGGCTGAACCCGGCATCATCTTTATCGACAACGTCAACCGGCACAACCCGCTGCGCAATTCGATGGGCCTCAAGAAGGCTTCGAACCCCTGCGCCGAACAGATGCTGCACGACTACAATGCATGCAATCTCGGCTCGATCGATGTCGCCAAGTATTACGACGAAGCGACGGACGAGATTGAGTGGGAGAGCTTCGCCAACGACATTTACTGGAGCGTGCGCTTCCTCGACAACGTCATCGACACCTGCGAGTGGCCGCTCCCGCAGATCAACGATACGGTCCATCGGACGCGCCCGGTCGGACTGGGCGTCATGGGATTCGCCGATCTGCTGCTCAAAAAGCGGATCACGTATGGCAGCGAGGAATCCTCAAGGTACGCAGACAGGATGATGGACTTCTTCCGCAAGGAATCATGGAAGGCATCAATGGCGATCGGCGCAGAAAAGGGCGTCATGCCGGAATTCGAGCCGAACCGGGATCTCTATGAAGATCTGATATACAACGAAGTCGGTCTGGATCGCGACATTCCCCTCACACCGCGCAATTATGAAGTGACGACGGTCGCGCCGACTGGCACGATCTCGCTGGTGGCCGAGACCAGTTCGGGTTGCGAGCCAAACTTCTCATATGCCTATGTCCGTCGCGACACACTGGGCACACGCACCTACGCCCATCCGGTTGCCGCCAAAGTCCTCGGGATCGAACTCGACAACACCGATTCCGAATCGATCGAGAAGGCGGCCAGCTACATCGTCGAAAACCGCGACAAGCTGCCGGAATATTTCGTCGATGCACTGACCCTCATGCCGGACGATCACCTGCAGGTGCTCAAGGCCTTCCAGGATCACGTCGACAATTCGATTTCGAAGACGGTCAACGCGCCGTCCAGCTACACGATCGAAGACACCGACCGCGTCCACCGGCTGGCGTGGAAGATGGGGGTCAAGGCGGTCAGCTACTACCGTGACGGTTCGCGGGATGATCAGGTGCTGACGGCAGTGACCACAGGGCAGAAGGCCGGGCAGAAACCGGCGGAAACTGCGCAGGTCATAACCGGCGAAGAGCTGACCGGCAAGCCGACGCTGCCTCGCATCGAACGACCGCGCGAGCTGAACGGAGCGACCTGGCAGATTTCGTTCGATCATCAGAACCTGTATGTCACGGTCAACCACGATGGGTCGCGTGTGCTCGAGATCTTCGCCACCGGCGCCAATCTCTCGGTCTCGGTCGGCCTGCTCGCCTCGAAGATGCTGCGCGGCGGGTTCGAACCGGAAGAGGTCGCCGCCAGCCTCAACAAGGTGATCGGCAATCATTCGGTCTGGTTCAATGAACGGCTCTGCACCTCCCCCGAACAGGTCGTCGCCGAATGCATCATGCTCACCAAACGCCGTTTGATGAACCAGCCGGATTCGGCCCGCGCCGCTGCCAAGGCAGCCATGCAGCAACCCGCGGCCGTGCCTCAGGCGCCCCTTGCGGCAGCCAACCCCGGTAATCCGAAACCGGTCACGATCGACGCCAGAAAAGTGATCACGGTCTGCCCGGAATGCAGCAGCAACCAGATCGAATATGCCGGAGGCTGTTACACCTGCCGCGATTGCGGCTTCTCGAAGTGCGTGTAAACACAAAAGATTAAACGCCCAGGGCGCCAGGATGGCCAAACATTGGCTCACCTGGCGCCCTGGCGTTTTAAAATCCCGCCTCTTGACCCATCCCTCATCTTCCAGTATCGTTGTTTCATTCGTGGCACATAGAAAAAAAAACCACCCGGCGAGGTGATTGTCATAAAGTTGTTATATTAATGATGTAGAAGGAGGAATGAGTTAGCAGGGATCAAGAATAGATAAACGATCAAGTAGAGGGAAATATGAACAAGATGAAGACATTTGGGTTGCTGGCCGCGTTGACGGCATTGCTGCTCTTTTTGGGGCAGGCGATCGGCGGTCAGGGCGGACTGATAATCGCTCTGGTGATGGCTGGAGGGATGAATTTCGCCAGTTACTGGTGGTCGGACAAGATCGTGTTGCGGATGTACAACGCGCAGGAGGCGACTGAAAATGAAGCGCCTGAGCTATACAGTATTGTCCGCGAACTGGCAGGGCGCGCCAAAATTCCGATGCCGCGAGTCTATATCATTCCGGAGGATACTCCGAATGCGTTTGCGACCGGTCGGAATCCCGAGCATGCAGCCGTGGCGGCGACCGTTGGATTGATGCGGATGCTCGACCGGCGTGAGTTGGCAGGGGTCATGGCTCACGAACTAGCCCATGTCATGAATCGCGATACATTGATCATGACCGTGGCCGCCTCGCTGGCTGGAGCACTCGGATATCTGGCGCAGTTCGCGATGTTCTTCGGGATGAGCAGGTCGGACGATGACGACGGCCCGAATCCGTTAGCTGGAATCATCGGGATGTTGATCGCGATGATCGCCGCGCCGATGATTCAGATGGCGATTTCGCGGTCGCGCGAATTCATCGCCGACGAGGCGGGGGCCCGGTTGACGGAGGATCCGCTGGCGCTGGCAGGCGCGCTCCGCAAGATCGAATCCTGGAGCAAGCAGATTCCGATTCATTCCGGATCGCCGGCCACTGCCCATATGTTCATCATCAATCCGTTTACCGGCGGAGGCATTGCCCGTCTCTTCAGCACACACCCGTCGACCGACGAGCGCGTCACACGGCTGGAAGCCCTGGCCGGATAGAAATAAACGCCAGGAACGCAAAGATGGTCTTGGCGTTCCTGGCGTTAAGTCCTTCTTCTCTAGAAATGCCCAACGCGAAGACACACGATTCCATTACTTTCATCATGGTCCCCTTCACCTATGCGGGCGCCGAAATGATGTGGGCCGACCACACGGTCTCGCTGATCGCAACGGCATCAATGCTCTTTTCGGGGCTCATGTTCGGGCCGGATCTGGACCTCAACAGCAAGCCGTACAAGCGCTGGGGACCGCTCAAACTGCTCTGGAAACCTTACCAGGCAGCGCTCCCACACCGGTCGGTTCTATCTCATGGTCCGGTTCTGGGGACGATCATCCGGATCGTCTATTTTCTGCTCGTCTTTTCAGCCTTCGGTGCGACGATCCTGTATCTCTCGCGGGTATACATTCACGGACAGCAATCGACGTGGTCGGCTGAATTCAACCTGATCCAGAGCGATATGCTCATGTTCTGGAATAATTCCGACCAGACGCTCTTCCTGGGAGCATTCGGCGGGATGTGGGCCGGAGCGCTGGCCCACACCGCCGCCGACATCACATGGTCAGCCTGGAAGAAGATCTTCTAACCCCTTGGAGTGCAGGCTTCCAGCCTGCATGTTTTTTGACCAGGCCCCTGATTGAACCATGCAGGCTGGAAGCCTGCGCCCCCGGCAGGTTCTAAAAAATAACGTCGAAATCCAACCTGAAAAACCTCTGCATATTGCCGAAGAATGTGCCGAAGCGCGGATCCTGAATGTTGCGATGCACATCGAGTGCATTGAAATGGTTAGTCATGTTGAAACCGCTGAGCGCAAAACGCGCGGCATATTTCGGAGTGATCTGGAACTGGCGCGTCAGGCGGCTGTCGAAGGAAAAAAAGTTAGGGAAGCGTCTGGAATTGGCCTCTCCGACGAAGTTCTGCCTGACATCGACCTCAGAGAACGGAAAGCCGCTGCGATATTCGATGATCGGCGAATAGGTCAGTTTCCAGGGCAGTGAGAAAGTCCCCCAGGCCAGAAAGCGGTTGGGCAGGTCGGCCCCGAGACGGGCATACTGATCGGTCCTGACGACGGGAAACGGGAAATTTCCGATGTAGGTATTGAATTCGTTGATATTCCCGCGAATGCGCGAATTGACGTATGAAGCGAAGAGCTGCTGCCGGCCCTCTCCGCCCCAGGTGAAGCGGGCGGTAACTTCGAATTGCCGGTACCGCGACTTTCCACCTCCACCAAGCACCAGCGCATCCTGCCCCTGGACCGAACGCGGTTCGACGATCACCACTCCCCATGAATTGCTGTTCAGATAATTGAAACGCAATTTGAGCAGCCGCGCGAAGGAATGTTCGAGTTCGATGTTCCACGTAGCGCTGTATGGAGCGAAATTGCCGATCTCGGAGCCTCCGTGGATGAACGGATTGCGGCTCTCGGCCTGGTCGGTGATATTTGCCAGCGTGACTGGACCGCCAATGACCGATCCATCAGCGGCGTAGCTTGTGATCACCTGCCGGGGATAGTTATTGAAGGCATAGACGCTCAAGGGAACGCGATCATAGAAGTACCCGTATCCGGCGCGAAAGACCGTCCGCTCGTTCGTAAATGGTGCCCAGGCGAGCCCTAGCCTCGGGGCGAAGCGGTAAACGCCGGTGATGCTCTGGCGTTCGAAGCGAAGCCCTGCGTCGAAGGCCAGTCGCTGCGTGGGCGTCCAGTGGTCCTGTCCGAAGAGATATGTTTCGGTATCGTTCAGGTCGAATGGCCGGCCTCCGGTGAATTCGATCCTCTGAATCAATTGATCGTTCGGATCGAGAATATTGACCGGACGGGCGAAGAACTGTCCGCGATTAGATGTGCGGGCGATAACGCTGCCGAACTTCAGGTTGTGCGCGCCGGCGCTGCGAATCGGTCTGAGCGAGAGCATTTCCAGCCATTCGATTCGAGAAGCCTTGCGCTCCTGTTCGCTGAAATAGTTGCCGCGATTGCCAACCGGCGTGAGCGTCATATCATCGATGCCCTGCCCCCAGACGTCTATGCTGTAGCGTTTTATCGCGACCGTGCTTTCGAGCAGGTTTTCGCCGAGTATCAACTTGTCGATGACGGTGCCGGTGTAATCGCGCCCCTTCCAGTTAGGAGTCACAGGGCGGCGATTGAAAAAATCAAGGTTGACGAAGCTGTCGCGACGCGGGGCGAAATGGAAGGTCCCGCTCAGCGTGTGCGTGGCCGAGGCCAGGTAATCGAGCTGTGTGAATGAATTGATCGATTCCGAGAGCGTCTCTTTATTCGGGTATTCGAGCGTCTGAACCGGACGCTTGCGAATAGTATACTCAGAGCCCTCTGAGATATACAGCTTGTCCTTGATGAGCGGCCCGTTGAAGACTATGCGCGGCGTGGCTTCGCGCAATCCGCGCAGCCGACGATTAAGAAAGCGGAACTCTGGAAGCGGGTCGTTGAGTTCGAAGTTCCACTTGTCGCCTCCGCGGCGCGTTTCGACAGAGACAACTCCTGCCGTGAAACGGCCGTATTGCGCCAGATACGGCGTCTTGAAGACATTGATCGTTTGAACGCTGTCGACAGGTACAGTCATTCCGAACTGCCCCGTCGCCGGGTCTGTCACATCGGCCGAGTTGACGATGAAGGCGCTGCGGTTCTCTCCGGTGCCCGAAATCTTGATCTCTCCCTGCGGAGAACGGACCACGCCCGGCAGCAGCGGCAGCGCATCGGTCACCGTCGTCGCCTGATTAGCCAGCTGGCGCAGCGTGACGCGCCCAAGATCGGTCGAGGTCGATGACGTCTGTTCGGGCGGCGCGTTGGCGGCGGCAGTCGCGGTGATGCTGATCTCCTCCTTCAGCTCGACCTTGCCTACCATCGTGAATCTGATCTCGACCGAAGTCTCAGTCAGCAGCGAAACTCCGTCCTGAATTCGCGGCTCGAACCCCTCGCGCGTGACCGTTACCTGATAACTGTCTGCGGCAAGTCCTGTGATCAGTGCCCGCCCCTGCCCGTCAGTCGTGATAGTCGAGACCACCTTGTCTCCCAGGCGGACCTCGACGACGGCGCCCGGCACCGGGGCGCCCTGCTCGTCCTCGACGATGATTCGAATCTGTTTCGGCTGCTGGGCAGGGACGGTGGGTAATATCGACAACGAAACCGCTCCGAGCAACAGCGCCCCGACCAGTCCCCCGTTTATGGCTCGTATCTTATTAATATAATCTGTCGTGGCCTTCCCCAAACTCCAGAACATTTATTTGCACCCTCTTATGTATCCTTTCAGGGGTAATTCAGAAGGTACACGATAAATGTCGAAATTTCTACAACCCCGACTGTCACCGATTCCAACTGTTCGTCCCGGGTTTCACAGCCGGGTTGAGCTGCCCGGCAAAATGCCGTATACTATTCATTCTTATGAACTGTACAGTAATCTGCCGGGTTAAACACATCCATATCCGGCACCCTATCGGGGCGAAAACCTGAGGAGAGGATAATGACGACGAAATCGATCAAATCTCGAAAAACAGTGAACCGCAGGAGCGGTAGCGACCCCCAACCCGACCAGCCACGCTCTGCCAGACTCGACATGCGAATCGACGCGCAGGTGAAAACCCTGATCGAGCGTGCGGCGGCAATCACAGGACAGACGCTGACCGATTTCGCCATCTCGAACCTGGTCGATTCCGCGATGGCGACGATCGAGAGGCACGAACGACTGATCCTGGCTGATCATGAACGCGACCGCTTTCTGGATACGCTGGACCGGCCGGCGAAGCCATTGCCGGCTCTGGCGAAAGCAGCGCGCCGGCATGCACTGGCGACGCAGGAGGATTGACTTTGCGCGCTATCTCGATCGAACCGCTCTCCGCCGAACACCGTCGCGAAGACTTCGATTGCGGCGAGGATCCGCTCAATCGCTACATCCGTCAGTATGCCTCACAGCACCAGAAGAAGAATATCGGACGCGTCTATGTGGCAGTCGAACCCGGAGAAAAACGCGTTATCGGATACTACACGCTGGCGAACGGATCGGTCGCCTTCGAAAACGTCCCGAAATCCAAGGGGTTGCCGCGTGAATACCCGATCCCCGTAGTCATGCTGGCTCGCCTGGCGATAGACCGAACCATGCAGGGTCAGGGAGTGGGAGCGGTGCTGCTCTTCGATGCGCTGAAACGATCGGCTGAGGCATCGAGGGTCATCGCGGCCTATGCCGTGATCGTTGATGCTCTGAACGACCGGGCAAAAGAGTTCTATCTGCACTATCAGTTCGAGGAAGGACTGGCTGACCCGATGCGACTCTTCCTGCCGATGCAAGATATCCTCTCACTTCTTGATCAGATTTAAAGTCCCCCTTCAGTTCAGGACAAATTGAATTGGGATTGAGTGGCTGAATGCTCGATGTTATCGCCCTCTCATCCCTTCCATCTCACTTCTGAGCCTCTCCGGCGTGGCCGAGCCGAAGTAGAAGAGCAGGCGAGAAGAAAAAGCAGATCCAGCAGTGAAAGGCGTGAATTTGAGATTGAGTAGCGAAGAAAACTCCTTCATCTCGATTGTGGCCTCCGCGACCTCGGCCGGGCGCCAGATGAGAGCGAACGTGGTCTTGTCAGCCAGCGGAGCGAAGAGATATCCGCTCTTCACGTCCAGTTTGATTGTCTTACCGGCGGCGAAATCGGCCACGCCATCCGCTGTTTCGAACCGGCGCGAACTGTCGGACGGGTCTCCGACGGCGATCGATCCGGATGCGACAAATGCCTGCCCGTCGAATTTCCCCTGCGGAATGACGCGATAATCTACAGTGAAGAACTCTTCGCGAGCTTTGAGGACTATCTCGCGTTCGATACGCGCACTACCCGGCCAGACATCCGGAGCATCATAAGCCAGCCTGACGACGGCGCGATCACCCATCCCCTGGACGATCTCGATCGAGTAGGGGCGATTGAATGTCCCGTACATTCCGCGTTTGCGCCGCGGATTCCGCGTTGGATCCGATGGATCGAGCAGGGCAAACCTGTCGCGCAGCCCGCCGACGCTGGTGAAGATGTTTTTGCCCGTTATCTTATTAATAAGTGCGAACGATCGTCCTCCGGCGTCGGGCGAGATGATCAGCCTCAGGAAATCATTCTCGATGACGACATCCTCGAATCCGTCGCGGTCGATGTCGTAAGTGAAGGCTACGGCTTCTCCTTTTCGCAGGGCAATGAAGTTGACGCGTGCGACCTCAGTCTTCTCTCCGTCGCTGATGGTCACGCTGAAGGGATTGATGACCGATTTCGTCCCGGGAGAGAAATTGTAGGTGTACTGGCCGAGATATTCCTCGTCCGGTCCCAGCCGCAACGGGAATGACGTGACCAGTGTCGAGACGCGGGTCAGAGTTATCGGTTTGGCGCTGTTATTTGCGAGCAACAGGTTGAACTTTGCCTCGGTGGCCGCGTCGTCCGAAGGGTAGACCAGCGGGGGCTGGATCGCCTGCGCAGTATCCGCGCGGACGGGCCAGGTCGCCTTCGGATAGAGCACCCATTCAAATCGTTTGCGCAACTCGGCGATCATCTCCGGCGAACGATACTTACGGTCAGCGATGACCAGCTCGGCGGCGAGCGGCGCGAGGTCGAATTCGACGGCCTTTTCGCTGAGTGTGTATTTGAAAACGGCTGTTTGTGAAGAGGATGGTTTGATTTCGATATCCTGTGACAGCATCTCCCTCTTCAATCCGCGACGAACGGTCAGCTTGAGGCTTCCCCTGAGCGGCTGCGCCGTCGGATTGGAGACTGCGACAGCTATATCGTTCTCGTATCCTATGATCAGGCGATCAGTTTTGACATCGATCTGTGGAATATTCTTTTCATAAATGATCTCGATATCATGCTCGCCTTTGCGCCGATCCGTTTCCAAGGCCTTGTCGGAGGGCTTCGTGGCACCAGTCGCGATGCTCACGGTCAGCCGTTTCGCCTGATCGTCATATTTGAATGTCCCCGGAGTTCCGTCGACGGTGACAGCCCCCTGCGGAGCGTGCGGGAGTGAGATGACGACCTCGGCCGGATCTGGCGCATAAAACCGCAGTGAGACTTTCCCGTTCGCGTACTGCCGGCGAACCAGCTCGGCGGTGGCGTATTCGATGATTACGGCATCAGAGACCGGCAGTCGCAGGGGCAGCATCATCGCGTCACGCGGTCTGAGTTGCAGAGCGGACAGCTCGATACGCCTGGTCGAATCAGCCGGATCGGAGACATTCAGGCTCAGGCTCAGAGAATTTTTCTGATCGAAATTGACGAGGCTCAGAAATCCGGACTTGCCGTAGACCAGTTGAGTCGCTTCAAATTCCGGTTCGATCGTAGCGCCCACTGAAGATGCCGGAAGGCGTGTCTCTCCCAGACGCGAAACACGCGCCTTGATACGCCTGGTGATGCCAAGCCTCGCCAGACGGCTGACGAACTCGACCGACGATTCCTGAATTGCCGAGATCACTTCTTCACGACCGGTCTTTGCTGGTTCTAGCGGAACATTGCGCCAGAAATCGGGCACGACGAAAACGCGCGTGTGATCGCGAAATTCGGCTACCTGAGGCGCAGCTGGAGTGCAGATCAGAATTCCTCCCGCATTGACGTATTCGATCAGCTTTTTGACGGCCGTCTGCGAAAGGTCGTTATCGAAGACCGGCAGCAGGATCGCCTTGTGGCGCTTGAGATGATCGAGCGGCTGGTACTCGAGGTCCAGATATTCGACGGTCATCTGGTTGAGCCGGCAGAACTGCTGAATCTGCATCTGAGTATTAGATATACGCATCACGTCTTCGCGCGTCAGCTTCGTCTGCTCGAACGAGCTGATCGGATAGACCAGACCGAGATCGGCGGCCTTGTGGGCGGCGCCGAGTTCCGTGCCCAGGCCATCAATCAGCCTGCCGTTGCGGTGCAAGGCCGACGCACGCGGGCGCTCTTCGAGGCTCAGGTTGAGCGCAGACTCCCAGCTATAGTAGTGATTAGCCCACGGCACTTCATAGCCTGCAGGGTAGATCGTATCCTGGACGGGAAAGTAGTTCAGACCGCGCAAGCCATGGCCGATCATGAGCCGCGAGCTGAGCAGCGTATTTGTTGGATCGGCGGTCTTCGCGTAAGTGTCGTCACCTGTGCCGTACCATCCGGCCTGATATTCGATGATCATCGGCGGGAAGCCGGGCTGTGTCTTGAGCGTCTCGGTAAAGAACTGGAGGGTTGACGAATCCTCCCAGCGTAACGCCGCATCGCTGCCGAAGTTGAAATACCACTGGCCCATCGCGCCGATCCGGTGCGGGGTTCCGGCCGCGGAGACGCGCATATCCGTTGGATTGATGTAGAGCGGAACCTCGGCGCCGGCTTCGCGCAGGTAATCGGCAAGCCTGTTCATGTACGACCAGAAGCGAGGCCCGTTGTAATTGGCGCGATTGATCGCCTGATCGTCATCGAGCTGGATGGCGATGAGCGGGCCTCCGCGCGTCGCCTGCCTTTCGATGAGCAGGTTCTTCATCACCTCGTCGAACCATTTGCGCGTGTAGCTGAGATGTGTTTCGTTGGCCAACCAGCGACGGCTCGCTTCTTCTGAGTTCGAGGCGCCGAGACCGGAGAGCGGCGGGTAGTGCCCGTCACGCCGAGCCGCCTCGTTCATCTCGAATTCGGGCCTCGAGAGCAGCCAGTCGGGATAACCTCCGTTGCGCCATTCGTTGAGGATCACCGGACCGGGCCGGGCGATGATCGCAAATCCCATCTCATCGATCATCCCGAGCAGCGTTCTCACATCGCGACGAGGATTGGTCGCTCCGTCGAAATCCAGCTTCCCTTCCCCTGGCTCGTGCCAGTTCCATGCAATATAGAGATCGATCGTGTTGATCCCCATCTCTTTCAGCTTGACCAGGGTATCGCCCCACTCGTCGCGAGGTATGCGGTTGTAGAAGAATGCCGCGCTGTGTGCGAAGAACGGCCGGCCGTGGAGCTGAAACTGCGGATAGGAATCGATCACCTGGATCGGATGTTTCTCATTGGAACCGACATTTTGAGCCGAGCTTCCTCCCATCCACGCCGACATGGTGAAGACGAGCAGGAAGATCGATGTCAGCGTTCTTTGAGACATATTTATTTGAATAGAATGTGAATATGGAGTGCGGCGGCCCGGCGCCGCTTTAGTATTCCATTTTGTAAATTTCTGAAAGAATACCAAAGCGGCGCCGGGCCGCCGCACTCCATATTTACTTTTTACTTTCTACTTGTTTCAGCAACTCCCGGACGGCCGCATCCAACTGGCTGTCCTTGCCGGAAGCGCTTTCACCTATTGGGCGAACGACATTGAGGTCTACTTGTCGCGGATTGAGCTCCATGACCTGCCCCGCGCTATCCTGAACCTTCTGGCGCGGCAGCCGGAAGCGCGATCCGTCGATCAGGACGGTGTTCCAGGTGTAGATGATCCAGCCGGCGGTCGGTTCTCCGACGACCTTGCCAAGTTTGAGCGACCGGTAACCTTCGGTGAAATCCTCGGCGTCCGAAAGCGAGTGCTGGTTGGTGACGAGGATCGTCGGACGTTCGAGCGCGCGCTGCCCAAGGGCAGAGCGGGCGGGCGCCGGCGGGAATCCGCGCACGGTCATTGTCATATAGCCGCGCCGGGCGAAAACATCGATCGCATAGGCATTGACGAATCCGCCGTTGTTGTTGCGGACATCGATAACGACGCCATCTTTAGCGTGGTTATCGATGTCCAGATCGGCATAGAGTTGCGTCAGCGAACTGGCTGACATGTCGAACATATGAACGTAACCGAGCCTGCCGCCGCTGATGCGTTCGACGTAAGCGCGCCTGTCGTTGACCCAGTGGCGGTAGAGCAGGCCTTTTTCGGTGGCGAGATTGACCGGGCGAACGACAACAGTTCGCCGGTCTCCGGAAACAGGCGTCACGACCAGCTCGACCCTCCGGTTGACTTTGTTTTCAAGCAGCCGGTTGAGGTCAGTTCGTGCGTCGATCTGAGCGCCATCGACTGAGACCAGGATATCGCCGGCCCTGATCTGACCCGTGATTGCAGCCGGGCCGAGGTCGATCACCTCGATCACCTTCAATCGCCCGGCGGATTCGAACTCAGAGCGATCGAACCGAAGCCCGAGGCGCCCGACAGGCGGAGACTGTCGCCCGCCCGGCGGCGCTGAGATGCCAAGATGCGATCCATTCAGCTCTCCGATCATGAGGTTGATCAGGCGACGCATTTCGCCCGGAGTCTGGGCCCCGGCGATCTGCGGGGCGAAGTTTTGACGAACCTGCGGCCAGTCGGCTCCGTGGAAATTGTCGTCGTAGAAATGATCGCGCATGTAAGTCCACGCCTGGTGGAAGACCTCGACCTTCTCTTTCGCGAAATCGACTTCCATCTCGGCTGTGACGGCCAGTGGTCGAACCTGCCGCGTATCTATATTAATGATGTTGATGCGACCGCCTTCGAGGTAGAAGACCTGCTTGCTGTCCGGCGTGAACTGGGCGTCGGACTTGAAACCAGGCGTCGATGTGAGCTGCCGTGCAACGGCCGGTTCGCGCGCCAGTTCATCGAGAGAATAGAGATAGAGGTTCTGCTGCCCTTCGGCGCTGGCAGTCATGAGAACCCATTTGCCATCGGGGCTGATCTTCATTGCGCCAGGGTCTACGCCAACCGGAATAAAGCTGAGGCGCTGGCGGATCCCTTCGAAATTGATCTCGACGGGCTGCTTTTCAGTCTTCGGCGAATCTTTCACTTCGCTTTGAGCAGCAGGCTGAGCGCCGGCGCGCGGCGCGCGAGGCGGCTCGTCCTTGAATAGATCACGGAACTGGTCTTCGCGAAACTTCGGAGTCCGCGGCACAAGGTCGATACGGGCCAGCCTGCCGTCCTCTGTCCGCTGGGCCGTGTTGAAGAGGATATATTTCCCGTCAGGACTCCAGGCTACGGAAGAACTGAAGGCATTGGCAAGAAAACTCGCCGAACGGCTCTCGCCGCCAGAGGCAGGAACAACACGAACGTTTGTGAAAGCCCTGTCGCCGGCGGACAGATATGCTATCCATTGGCCGTCGGGTGACCAGACGACCGGACGATCGGCTGTGATCGGAGGCCGTTCGAGATGCGCCGTAGCGAGAATGCGGTCAGTTCCACCCTCGAGATCGATCGCATGCAATTCCCTGCCGTCCCGGATAAAAGTCAGTGTTTTCCCGTCGGGCGAGATGGTCGGCGTATACTCGTTCGACTCTCCTCGACTCAGATGCTTCTCGGTATTGGCGATGAAATCGTAAAGGTAAAGATGACTGACGCCGTCGCGGTCAGAAGCATAGACGATCTTTTTGCTGTCCGGTGTCCAGACGATCTGCGATTCGGCCGCCGGAGTCCGCGTCACGCGCTGAGCCGTGCCGCCATCAGTTGCCGAAGCCGCGAAGATCTCTCCGCGGACAGCAAAAGCGACCTTCTTTCCATCGGGTGAAAGAGCCAGTTCCTGGAACTGGTTTGTCAGCGCCAGATTCTGAACGGTCGGAACAGCAGGCAGTCCGCGCCGGGTAATGGTAATCCGCGCGGCTTCGCCCTTCGCTGTATCGAGCTTCCAGAGATTGAAATCACGCTCGAAGACGATCCATTTGCCGTCGTACGAAATGCCCGGCCAGAGCAGGCGTCCCTCTTTGAACCTGGTGATCTGACGGGCGGCGCCGGAAACCGGTTTGACCCACAGATTTTCACTGCCGCTGCGATCCGAGACGAAATAGAGCTGCCGACCGTCGGGCGACCACATCGGCCACATCTCCTTGACGCCTCCACCTGTCAGTCGCTCGTAGCTTTCAGCTGATCCTTCATGTTTGACCCAGATCTCGCATTGATCGAGATGGCTGCGACCGTTGCGCCACCACTGGCGGTTGGCGATGCCGCGAGCGCTGAAGGCGACCGACTTTCCGTCCGGAGAAGGTGCGGCCCAGAACTCGTTGACATATCTCTCGGAGCTGACAGCCATCGGAGTCCCGCCATCGACGCTCACGCGAAACAGATCGTTCATCCCCGAGATCTCCTGGCTCGACGATGAAAAATAGATCCACTTTCCGTCGCGCGACCATGCATCGAGTTGTTCCAACCCGTCGTCGAAGGTCAGCCGTCTCAGCTCGCCGGTCGCGAAAGTGAGCAGGTAGATGTCACCGTTACCCGTCCGGTCCGAGATAAACGCAAGCCTCTTCCCGTCCGGTGAATAGAGCGGGCGAGATTCTTCAGCCGCGTCAGAGACCAGCAACCGTGCTTCACCTCCATTGAGCGAAGCTGTCCAGATGTCGTCCCCTGAAACGAAAGCTATCTCTGAATTATCCGGCGAAATGGCGGGCTCTGCGAATGAAGGCCGGGACTCGACCGGACCTCCCTGGCCGGCTCGCACCGGCTCAGGTTTCAGGATTACGAATTCAGCGAAGAGACAGATCAGAACGAAGGCGAAGAGGAAGGATTTACCGAGTGAAGGCATAGGGGGGCTCCTTATCAGTTCTCATCGCTGCTCAACCGCGACATGATCCGATAAAGACCGAAGAACGCGCCGACCGTTCCCAGCACCAGTCCGGTCACGATCATGACGGGCTCGGTCTTGAAATAGCGATCGAGCAGATAACCGACAAATATCCCTCCAACGATGTTGGACGTAATCATCGCGCTGACTGAAAAGGCCAGCGCGAGTTTTGTCGGCTTCGAAGACATGGAAGTAGAAAGTAGAAAGTAGAAAGTAGAAAGTAGAAGAGGTTAGCACTTTCTACTTTCTACTTTTTACTTTCTACTGTTTCCTGGGTGTCGGTTTCGCCAGACCCGGTTGCCCTTGCAGGATGCGGGCGCGGACTTCGGGCGGCATCTGCTGAAGAGCGCGCTGCATCTCCTCACTGTTCAACGGCCGACGCATCGATTCAGGAACCGTCACGGGAACGCCCGGCTGAGCCGCCGCACGGCGCATCAGCTCATTCGGGGTCGGAGACGGTTTGGCCGCCGTTTCCAGCGGGCTGGCCGTCGCCTGCGGTTGGGGTGTTGATTGAGCAGTCGCAACAGGCGTGCTGGTTGATCCCGATCCGGAATCCGAAACCACGCTGCTGCCTGAATTGCATCCCGACAAACCGGCCGACAAACCGGCGATCGCAACAATTACTGATGAAAAAACAAGGGTACGGAAAAGATACTTCTGGTAGATCAAACGACTTTCTCCATGGTTATGAGTTTAGAATTTCGACGACGACGCCGAGAGATGTCTTGAGGTCGCGCAGGTCATAATCGCTTTCGAGCGTTCCCTCGCGATCGACGACCAGAAAAGTGGCGCTCTCCCCGATCGGAAACGCGCTGGTGTGCCATGTTCCGCGATGTAGCTTGAATGCGCTCGATCCGTCGACAAGGAATGCCGCCATCTTCATGGCATCCGGCAAAGCCGTATTTTCGCTGTTGGGCAGTCCGACTGCGATTATCGACCGGGTTCCGCCGAGCGGAACGAAGACCTGGTCTGTTCGCTCATGCCGGCCAAGAAAATCGAAGGTCAAAGGTCGAGCTTCAACTGTCTGGGAGACAAGACTGGCGTTGCCTCCGCCCAGATCGAGCAGCACGTCGCCACGCTCTCCGATCAACTCTCCGTATGGCGCGAAGGCTTCGGGCGTCATCTGCTGTACGATCAACGTGATGGTCTTGATCAAACGATTCCCCTCGCGAACCTCTCTGGCCCGTGCAGGAGCTGCGGCTGTCATTGGCATTGATTGTAAACCTCTACTTTCTATTACAAATTTGAGGCGGCAAACGAATGGTGTCGATCGTTTATCTCTTTTTCGGCAGGCTGATCAGATTAGCGAAGAGCCGATACGCGCCCGGAACGCCGGCCGGAAACTGCCGGAACCAGGAATAACCGGTGAAGATATAGTTACCCTTGCCGTACTGCGTAATCAGCTGGCCGCCTTTGAGCAGCGCGCCGCTTTCGTTCGGGGCTTCGAGCAGAGCAGTGTATCGCGAATCCCACTCATTTAGAAAGTATAAACCGCGTTCCTGCACCCAGCCTTTCCAGTCATCCCCGGTTATTCTGTTGGGGAAATTGAAGAGCGGATGATCGGGCAGGAGAATTTTAACCGGCGCGTATTCGTCCGTGATGCGCAGTCCGCGTCCCATTTTGACCGGGTAGGGAGCGAAGTTGCCCCGTTCGAACTCCGTCTTGTTGTATTGCACGATCAGAGTCCCGCCCCCGGCGACGTAATCGAGGAGTCGTTTGTTGTTGGCTATGACATTCTGATTAACCTCATAGACGCGAATGCCGAGGACGATCGTATCGTATCCGGAGAGATCGCCCGAGGCGAGTTCGTCAGGGCCGATCATTTTGACATCGATTCCAATTTGAGCGAGCGCTCGCGGTCCGTCGTCTCCGCTGCCCATGATGTATCCGACCTTCAGGTTCTCGGCCACATTGACGTCGAAGACCTCGACCTTCGAGACCGCCGGGTGATAGATCAGATGCTTTTCGATATGCGGGTACGAGATAGCTGAATAGCCGGTCGAGTATGTGGCGCCGGCAGATTCGGCGACGGCCTTGATTTCGAACGTCCCGTTGGCGCCGGCAGGAGGTGTGACGCGGAATGTGCGGGCAGTCTTTTCATTCTGTCCGGTGAAGGCGAGAGGCCGTTGATCTGATTCGATCTTCCACCCCTGTGGCGCGACCAGTTTGACGCTCCCTTCGGCCCGGCGGCGAGCATTGTGTGTAATCTCGATCGAGATTTCGCGCATGCGGTTTTTACTGCCTGATGGAATGACCAGCAGCGACGGTTGAACGGTCAGTGTCAGCGCAGGGGCGACCTTGAGTCCGCGTCGAATCTCGCCGAAAGTCTTGTCCGCAAAACGATATTCGACCGGCTGGTTGATGACGACCCGCTCACCGTTGAGAGTGATTGCGACCTGAGCCATCACGCTCGGCGGAGCAAAAGGCAGATTGCGGGGCATCTTGTCATTCCAGTCGAACTGCTCGCGAGTTCGCGGGCCGGCCAGCCAATAGGGTTGAGTCGGTGGTTCATCCTGAGGCACTGTGACGCGGAAACTTGAAAAGAGATCCGGCTTTTCGCGGCTCCGCAGAAAGGCCAATTGGCCGACCGGCGCCTCTTCTTCGGCCGGACCTGGCTCGATCCGCCATCCGGCCGGCACTGTCAACTGCAGGCTGGGCTCAATCTTCTTTCTGAAATCGGGACCGGTTCTTTTGCCGCTGCCGATATAAACATTTGTCCGTACATCGACGCTTTCGCCGGGTGTGACCATTTCGGAGTTGCTCAGTGCATCGACGACGACGCCATGAGCACGAATCAGGGCATCAGAAAATTCCTGCTCCTTACGACCGAGCATGCCGTCGACGGTGGCACGTGAGACGGCATCGATGCCTTTCAGGTCAGCGCGGAGGTGTCGCACTTCGCGCAGGCCTGCCGCCAGGTGCGATGCGATGCTCTCGGGCTGCTCGACCCTGAATTCGAGGAGCGCCTTCGCCGCCAGGTCCTGAATCTTTTGCAGGGCCGGCTTCAACCTTTCGCCCTCCTGGCCTGCGAAAGCTGCGATGCCTGTGATGCTGATGTCGATACCCGTAAAGAGCGAGGTCTCTCTGGCGGGGAGATCGATCGAGCTTTGCCAGCGCGGGAACGTACGAACCTGAGATCCGCGAGCCTGGATCATCCCGAAGTCCTGCGAGCGATGGCGGCTGCGTCCGTCGGCGGCCAGTTCGGCATATGAGCGCCCGGTGACGGGATCAAACTCACCGACGTCGAACTCAGCGCAGTTGCCCTGACAAGGACCGAAGACGCGACCGTATACCTTGAGCACCTTCCACGGCTGAAGACCTTCATCATTAATCTGTTCGGGAAACCGTGATGGATCGGATGCGGCCTTGATCGCCTCTGGCGTCAGCATGCCGGCGACCTGGTGCTGGCCGTGGCCGTCTCGAGACGTGCCGGAGAAACCGACCACCACAACCAGCGGCCTCATCATGCGAATCACACGCACCATGTCTCCGAGAACCTCGTCGCGATTCCATTTCTGCAGCGTCTCTTCAGGTGAGAGGGTGAAACCGAAGTCATAAGCCCGGGTGAAGTACTGCTCTGCGCCGTCCAGCTTGCGGGCAGCCAGCAGCTCTTCGGTGCGGATCACGCCGAGCGACTCGCCCAGCTCCGGGCCAATCCCGTTCTGACCGCCTTCCCCTCGATTGAGTGATAAATATGCCACACGCGCGCCCTGAGCCCGTGCCACATAGGCCAGCAGCTCTGTGCTCTCATCATCCGGATGCGCCGCCGTATGCAGCATGCTGGCGATCGTCTGCAGCCGGCGCAGGGAAATGGCCAGCCCACTCGCTCCTCGATCCTCCGCCACCGGCCGCGTATCAGCCGTGACCGAAATCAGTATGACCTGTGCGATCAATAATAACGGCAGCAGAATTGCAATGACCCTTTTCATCGATATCATCCTTAATCCGCAGTGCTTGACTTTCAACTTTTAACTTTTAACTTTCAACTGATTTTTCGAACAGACTGATTATCATGCCAACGGCGAAGACAACCGCGCAACCGATCAGGTTATACCACAGGAAACTGATCGTTAAATAATTCGAGGCTACGGCGACCGTCAGGATGCCTGAGAGCAGTCCGATGAAAGCACCGTTGCCGGTGGCGCGACGCGTGCCGATGGCGAGCACGAAGACTCCGAGCAGTGATCCGTAAAAATAGGACCCGAACCTGTTGACCACCTCGATCAACGAACCGAGCCGACCTGCGTACATCGCCACAATGCACGCGAAAATCCCCCAGAACCCCGTCGCCAGCTTCGAGACAAACAGGTAATGAGCATCGGGCGCTTCCTTGCGAAAATGACGCCGGTAGAAATCGATCACCGTCGCCGTCGAAAGCGACGTCAGCTCGGCCGAGATCGATGACATGGCCGCCGCAAAGATGGCCGCGATGATCAGTCCGACAACGCCGATCGGCGCATGTGTGGTGACGAAAGTCGGGAAGACGTAATTCACATCGTTGAAAGTCTTGCCGGTTTCGGTTTTGACCAGATCGCCGACCTGGCTGCGAATAGCATCCATCTCGTTATTCGCTGCGGCGAATCCCTGGCGAGCCGTCTCGGATCCGCCATTCGAATATTCCAGCGCGGCGCTGGTGCGTGCAGTGTAGGCTTTCGCATAGGCCGCATCGAGCTCTCGGTAAGCTGACTTCTGCTCGACCTTAGCTCGATCATCCGCCTTGAAGACCATCGGCGGCTGGTGGAACTGATAAAAAACGAAGACCATGACTCCGATGAAGAGGATCAGAAACTGCATCGGGATCTTGATGAATGCGCTCATGAGCAGCGATACGCGCCCTTCTGAAACAGAGCGCGCGGTCAAAAAACGCTGGACCTGGCTCTGATCGCAGCCGAAATACGATAGAAAAAGGAATAGTCCGCCGATCAATCCCGACCAGAGCGTGTAGGTCTCATTCAAATTAAAGCTCGTATCGATGGTCTTCATGCGACCCACCGTGCCGGCCAGCGTCATCGCCTCGCCGATCGATACGCTGTCTGGAAACTGATCGAGAATTACATAGAGCACTGCGAAGAGGCCGATGAAGATGATCACCATCTGCTTGACATCGGTCCATGTCACAGCCTGCACGCCGCCGAACATGGTGTAGATCGTCGTCGTCAGCCCCATGACAAGAATCGTCGTCACCTCGTTCCAGCCCAGCACGATCGAGAGAATAACCGACGGCGCCGCCACGATTACTCCGCACGACATCCCTCGCGATATCAAAAAGAAGAAACTGGTCAACGAGCGCGTCTTCGCGTCAAATCGATTCTCAAGGTATTCATATGCCGTATAGACCTTCGCCCGCGTGAAGAACGGCACAACCGTCATACTCAGAATGATCATCGCGAAGGGCAGTCCGAAATAGAACTGGATGAATCGCATCCCGTCGGCATAGGCCTGCCCCGTCGTTCCGACCAGCGTGATCGCTGACATCTGTGTTGCCATGACAGACAACCCGACCGCCCACCACGGCAAGCTCCGATTAGCCAGAAAATATCCTTCGACCTCGCTGCTCCGTTTGGTCAGTCTAATTCCGTCGTAAACGATATAGATCAGATATGCTGCAACTATCGCCCAATCGAGCCAGCGCATCGGGTCTCCTCCGGGGAAAAGAGTAAAAAGTAGAAAGTAGAAAGATAGAGAGTTCTATTGAATCCCCTGACGGCGTAATATCAATCGTACATCCGGGAAAACAGCCAGAGCCCAACCATGATCGCGATGCTGTATAGCACGACGATCAGATAAACACGGTTCCAATGCGGGTATTCCCGTTCAGTTTCCTGATCTTCCTTCATCTAAACTCCTCCCAGGTTCTTTAACTGTTCGATCAACCGTGCATGCAAACGTGGGACATAGGCAAGGTGCTCGGGTTTCATGAGTACGCTGCGAAAGACGGTAACCGTCCTGGCATCCCAGACCAGATCGTCGCGAGCGCGCAGCATACCCGGTTTCAGATTGAGTTTGGCAAGATAGAGTGGGTGATCGGGATCGTTCATGAGCTCGGCGAAGATGCGATGCGTGAGGCGACTGATTCCGGAGACGTTTTTCCCTTCTCCGACCGAGTAAAAAGCCAGAATGTCGAGCTCGGGTTCAAGCACCAGCCGCAGCCCCGGGGTTCCCTCGATCAGATCCGCCCAGTCGAGCGCTGCCTGCCGGGTCTTGCGAAGGACAGGGCCGAGCCCGGCTTCAGCCTGCAGCGGAAAACATTGAAGCGTCGCCCACAAAGCCGCTGCGGCTGCTCCGGCGCGCGAACATTCAAGGCTGATCTCACCCAGATGCAGTTCATCGGATGTGAAATATGTGTAAGGTGAATCGTGTTTGTAGAAGCGGCCGACCGACGGGTCGCGAAAGATGACAGAGCCGCAACCGTAAGGCTGCAAGCCGTGTTTGTGCGGATCGACGACTATGCTGTCGGTTTCAGCGATGGCTCTGAATGCGGCCGCCGACGTCGCATCGAGCCATCGATCATCCTCCGCCAGAAGCCTGTAGAAACCGCCGTATGCGGCATCGACGTGGATGCGAAAATCGAATTCGCGGCGCAGCTCGAGCGCACTGTCGATCGGGTCAACCGCTCCGAGTGCCGTTGTCCCCGTCGTCATGACGACAGTTCCAATCGACCCTTTCCCGAGCTCTTCGCGTAACGCATCCAGGTCCATCCGACCGGCGCGGTCAACGGGAATCTCGACTGTCGCTGCTCCGATCACCTCGCACATCCGCCGGTGCGTGTAATGCGATTCAGATGAAAAGGCAATCGCCTTATCAGGATGGAGCGAACGCGCAACCCAGAGCGCCTCGAGATTCGCGATCGTCCCGCTCGATGTGAGATGGCCCAGCCACGAGCCATAGCCGAACATGCCTGCCAGCTCGGCCACCGCTTCGACCTCCATTTTGGCCGTCGCAGGACCGCCATCCAGTGCATGATTGTTCGGATTGATCTGCTGGGCCAGAAAATAGGCCAATGAGGCGATGTAATGGGGCGGTTTGAGCATCTGACCGGCATAACTCGGATGCCAGAAGGGATAGTTCTCTTTCAGACGATCGACCAGCCGGCCCAGTACATCCCGCGCCTGGGCGTCCGGAACTGCCAGGCTCTCATCGATGGAATAGGCATCCCAGCGCGACTGCAATCTGTCGACTCCGCGCAGCGCCTCAGGCATCAGATCGGCAATAATCTCGAGGATCTTCCCATTTTCAGACATTGTATGTTTCTCTTTCCACTTTCTCGATGACCTGCGGCAATGAACTGGCCCGGGCCAGAAGATCGCAGGCCACGCGCGATTCGGCCCTGCAAGCCTCGATCTCGAAATCGATATTCTGATATGCCTGCCGGTGCTTCAATCCGCGATAACGGTTTTTGAGGTATGAAAGCACATAAAGACAGCGAAAACGCCACGTCCCATATTGCAGATATTGACGCGTGTGTTCAATCTCATGCGCCAGCAGCGCAAATTGATCAAGAGGATCAACGGGAATCGTTGCCGGATCAATGTAAATGCTGTACCGATCTGTGTAACCTGCCGGCTTGTCGAAAACGTACCATGGGATTTTGCCGCGTAACCGGACTCGACCAAGATCCACGTCCGGGAAATAGGGCTGTAAAATCATCCTGGCTTCCGACGACAAACGGTCCGGCCAATTCATGGAGCATCCTTCAAACCATCTCGCATGGCTCTGGCCAGCATCTCCGCGAAAAATTCGACGAGCGGCTGTGTGAGCATTCGAAAAGCCGCCTCGACTGCCTGACGATACCGTTCCCGCGTCGCCTCATCGCTGTATATCACCAGCGGCGGCAGCCCGGCCCTCTGAGTGTAATACCCAGCCGCCAGCAAGGCTGTCAGCTCCATCCCGGTCTCAAACGGATGCAGGTCGAGCAGTCTCAGAAAGACGACCGATGACTGCTCGACCGGATGCAGCTCTCCAAAACTCTGGGCGCCGAACCAGTCGAACGCATTGTCCAGCATACGCGGCACCAGAATGGCGGGAGCCGGATCGTGCATGGCGTTCAACGGCGCCGGTTCGGTCTTTCGGATTACAACTTCGTCGTCAGTCGCGCCAATGAGAGCCCGGTGCAATTCGATCAACCGCTCATGGCTGAATCCCGATTCTGCATCAGATGACCAGGTCGAGACTAACTTCATCGATCTGATAAGCCTGGCTTCGTCATACGACAGACCCGGTTGGACTACCTGATCAAGCTGCACCCTGTGCATCGAGTCACGGATGGCATCTCCACGCTCTGCAAGCGCGTCGCCCCATGACTTGCGTTCACTCTCAAGCGACGCCACCCACGAGGCTGACGATTTCAAATTGTCACTGAATATCGGTAGATCCATGTTCGGATAATTTAAACCATACAAGTCAGAAATTAAGATCATCCACGAAGTTAAACATGAGCCTTCGGCACTCTACCGAAGATGAAAAAGTCCCCTATTATCTCTGTGATCTCTGTATCTCGGTGGTGAGATTAAACCACAGAGACTCAGAGATCACAGAGATAATACAGACCATTTTCAGAGCGGAACTTGAAGGAAGCACAAAGAAAAACAGTTATTGGATATATCCTTTGTGCCTCATTCGTGTTCTTCGTGGATTATTTTCATTCAAATCCTACCACATGACGATAAGGGAGCGGAGTCGATCCCATTGTGACTTGTTTCGAATCGGGTATAATCCGGCTTTGGAAAATTTGAGCTTGTCAACAACTAACATCATTAAATCAACTGTTTGAGATACATTTGTAACCTATGTCACTAAATCTACAGGGTATCATTGCTGCAATGCCGACGCCGTTTTCGGAAGACGGCGAGGTGGATCGGGATAAATTGAAAAGCAATCTGGAGTATTGGAATCGGACCGATCTGCTCGGCTATCTGATTCTCGGGTCGACGGGGGAGTTTCCGCACCTGACTGTCGATGAGAAGCTGGCGGTTGTTGAGACGGTGCGCGAAGGGATCGCGCCTGAAAAACTGCTGCTCGTGGGCACGGGAGAACTTTCGACGCGACAGACGATCGACATGACCCGCCGTGCGCACGATTATGGCGCCGATGGTGCTGTCGTTGTCACGCCTTTCTATTACAAGAAGGTGCTGCATGACGAAGAGCACGAGGCCCATTACCTGCGCATCGCCGATGCATCGCCGATTCCGATTATGATCTATCTGATCCCGCAATTTGCCGGAGTCTATCTGATGCCTGAAACCGTGGCCCGACTGGCCGAGCATCAAAACATCATCGGACTGAAGGAAAGCTCGGCCGACCTGGCGGCGATCAGGGATATCTTCCGCGAAGTGAAGACCAATGATTTCAAGATCATGATCGGCGGTCCGTCAATATACACCCAGGGGCTCGAAGCCGGCGCGACTGGCGCCATCTTTGCCATCGCCGCGCTGGCGCCCAACGCCTGCCTCGAAATCGAGCACGCTTACCGTCACGGCAATTACGAATTCGCCGAAAAGTTACAAACCAGACTGACGACTCTGGCGAAAGCAACCACCGTCAAGGGAGTTGGCCATCTCAAGGCGGCCATGGATCGCGTCGGGTTGTACGGATACCTGCCCCGCTCTCCGCTGCCGGTTCCGACTACGGACGATCTGGCCGCGATAGAAACAGCCTTTGAAGAGTGCGGTTTCTTCGAGAAGAGCGAAGATGGGCAGTTGTGGATCGAAAAACAGAATTACTACATGACCGAGTTCGCCGACTGATAAGGCGAGGCCTGCGGTCTGGACAGCGAGAAGGGGATTCAATGACTGCAAATACGATCAGCTTCCGGGAGATTCCCAGGACCTCGAAGCTCTTCAATGATTACCTGTACGATTTCGAGCGCGTCGCACAGTTTTACCAGAACGAAGGCCGTGACATCGATGCACTGATCACAAGGGCCCGGAAGGTTACGGTGCAGTCATTTTCGCGCGATCAGGTCGCCGACGTGCTGGAGGACCAGAATCGGCGCTCGGGCGCAGGCGATGAGACGATGGCCAATATCGCGCGGCTGCGGCAGAACGATTCGGTGGTCATCATCACCGGACAGCAGGCGGGACTCTTCACCGGACCGCTCTATACTATCCTGAAGGCCCTGACGACCATCAAACTGGCCGAGCAGTTGCGCGAAAAGGGCGTCAATATAATACCGATGTTCTGGATCGCATCAGAAGACCATGATTTCGAAGAGGTCAATCATACGCGACTGGTCAACAAGGAAGGCCAATTGCAGACGATCACTTATGCCGATCCGGCCGGAGATGAAGGAAAGCCTGTCGGTAATATTCAGTTGACAGACGGGATCATCGGAATCATCGACGAATTTCTGGCCGCGCTGCCGGAATCCGAATTCATTCCGCAACTTGCTGAAGACTTGCGCGAATCATACACGCCCGGCAACGGTTTCGCCGATGCATTTGGATCGATGATGATGAGCCTGCTCAGGAAGTTCGGCGTGGTCATGATCAACCCGCTCGACGATCGACTCAAGCAGATTGCCGTCGAGATATACTCCGAAGCGCTGGATTGCGGTCCGGAATTCTCGGCTCAACTGGTCAACGAAAGCGGCGCTCTTGAACTGGCTGGCTATCACGCCCAGGTGCACACCAGCCCCGATGCTGTCCCGCTCTTCATACTGAATGAAGGACGCAGAACCGCGATGGTTCAACGCGAGGACAGCCGTTTTTATCTGAAAGGCAGTGATCGAAGTTTTCCCGCGGACGAAATGATCGATATGGTCAAAAGATGTCCGGCCTGTTTCAGCCCGAACGTCACGCTGCGACCGATCGTTCAGGACTTTCTGCTTCCCACCCTGGCCTATATCGGCGGCCCATCCGAGATCGCTTATTTCGCTCAACTGCGTCCGAACTATGCGCTGCTCGGTCGTGTCGAACCTATGGTCATGCCGCGGGCCAGTTTCACGATCATCGAAAAACGTCACGCAAAAACGATGGGAAAATACGGGATCGAGTTCGTCGAACTCTTCGATGGACAGAAAGAGGTTATGCGCAAAGTGGTTGAGAGGAGCCTCGACCAGAATACGGCGCTCCTCTTCGACGAAACGGAACGCGCCTTCGAGGATCAGCTCGAAAAACTTCGAACATTGCTGGTAACGGTCGATCCGACGCTCGGTGAGGCGGTCAAGGGCAGTCGCGACAAAATCTTCTACCAGCTTCAGCAGCTGCGCACGCGCTTCGTCAACAATCGCACCCGGCGCGATGACGCTACGGCGCAACAGATCGAACGACTCGTGACGGTCCTCTACCCGAACAAAAACCTCCAGGAAAGAGAGATCAACTTCGCTTATTTCCTGGCTCGATACGGATACGAGATCATCGATCGCCTCTACGCCGAGGTCGAACCCGGCATGCCCGATCATAAGTTGATCTATTTGTGAGGGAAGAAGGCAGTAGAAAGTAGAAAGTAGAAAGTAGAAAGTACTCCATTAATATGTCTTCGTACTTTCTACTTTTTACTTTCTACTGCCTTCTGACCAGATCCAGGAAGGATTTAGCCGCGTGCGAGAGGGTATTTTCGCGGCGGAAGACGAGGCGCAGAGTCTTTTCGATCTTCATCCCTTTGACTGAGACCTCGATCAGCTTTCCGGCTTCGATCTCATCGCGGACAGCAAGACGTGGCAGAATTGCGATGCCGGCCCTGAGTTCGACAAAGGCCTTGATTGTTTCGAGCGTAGCAAGTTCAATGCAGATGTTGAGCGGAGTATTGTGCTGGGCGAAGAGCTCGAAGATGCGCGTGCGGGCTGGAGTCTTGACGTTATGAGCGACGAACTGCTCTTCGCCGAGGTCCTTGACGGTGACCTGTTTGCGGTCTGCGAAACGGTGCCCCGGCGGCACGACCAGCGCAAGTTCATCCCGAATCAGTTCGATCGACTGGAGCAGCGGATTCATCGGATCGTAGGAGAGGAAACCGAAATCGAGGTTGCGTTCGAGCACCTCGGATGGAATGCGCTCAGAGACGTTGCGGAAAACTTCGATCTTGATCTGCGGATAGAGATTTCGATATTCGAGCAGAAGTTCGGGGAGCAGGTAAAGCGAGGTGCTTTCGTTGGCGCCGATGGTCAGGCGGCCGCGATACATGCCACGCAGTTCGGCGATCGATTCCATTGCCTCGTCGCGCATATTGATCATGCGCTGGGCATATGAAAGTAGAATGTGCCCGGCTTCGGTCAGCGTGCCGGATTTGCTGCTCCGGTCGAAGAGGGTCTCGCCGAGTTCCTCTTCGAGGCGTTTGATGGAGATACTCAGCGCGGGTTGCGTGCGGAGCATCTTCTCGGCCGCGCGCGAAAAGCTCTTCTGCTCGGCCACACAAAGAAATATTTCAAGCTGGGCCAGATCCACTCAGTTGCCTCCACTCATTTGCCGGTATGATGCGGTTCAGCAGTTGCCCGTTCTCCTGTTCGATCAGCGTGCAGGCGATCAGCCGGTCGGTCTCATAGACTTCGGATGGGCTTCTCTCCATGACCAGCGCCAGACTGCCCGACCTGCATTTCAGTACATATGCTACAACCGCATCGCGCTTCTGGTCGAAATCCTGATATTTCTGGGCGTCCTCCCATCGATATTCTTCGATGGCATTGAAAAATCCCTTCAGACGTTCTGTTCGCTCATCACCCAGAACAGTCACGGCGAACAACGCATAAGTATGCTCCTCAAAAGTACCCGCACATGACGGACATCTTTGCAGCATCCGGCAAAGCTCCATCGCCGTCACGTCCCGAGCATCTTCCCCATCAGCCACCAGACGGCCACTCACTTTATTCCACCATCGCTTGATACTGTTCACGCGCCTCCTTGAAAACCCACTGCATCATGTCCATAAAGGATCATAAAGATTTTTTATACATTTGTAAATATTATAAACTTTCCAAGCAGAAGGGGCGATGCTATGATGCTTGAATCTACGGGTGGTGTCTATCTAAATCCTGGTAAGGAGAAAGAAGTATGAGTGAGCGTGTAGCGGTATTTGACACGACGTTGCGTGATGGAGAGCAATCTCCGGGATGCAGCATGAATCTGGAAGAGAAGCTGCGGATGGCGAGGCAGCTCGATGCGCTCGGAGTGGATATCATCGAGGCGGGATTTCCGATCGCCTCCGACGATGATTTCGCTGCCGTGCGGGAGGTTGCGCGAACGTGCCGGAGACCGATTATCGCGGCGCTCTGCCGGACAACGCCGGAAGACATCGAGCGCGGGTGGGAGGCGCTCTCGGAAGCCGAGCGTCCCAGAATACACACCTTCATCGCGACCTCGGACATTCATCTTCAATACAAGCTGCAGAAGAGCCGCGAGGAGACGCTGGAGATGGCCTGCAACGCCGTACGCATGGCGAAGCGGTTCACCGATGACGTCGAATTTTCAGCAGAGGACGCGACGCGCAGCGATCTCGATTACCTGTGCCAGGTGATCGAGTCGGTGATCGAGGAAGGCGCGACAGTGGTCAACATCCCAGACACGGTCGGATACACGATACCTTCGGAGTATCACCACATCATCACGACGCTCAAGCAGAAGGTGCGCAACATCGACCGGGCGGTGATCAGCGTCCATTGCCATAATGACCTCGGTCTGGCAGTTGCCAATTCTCTGGCGGCAGTGGCAGCCGGAGCGCGACAGATCGAATGCACGATCAACGGCATCGGAGAACGCGCCGGCAACGCATCGCTCGAAGAGATAGTCATGGCATTGCGCGTGCGCAAGGACCTCATGCCGTTTGAATCCGGCATCGTCTCCGAGGAGATCTTCAGGTCCAGCCAGGCCCTTTCGAACATCACAGGCGTGCACGTCCAGCCCAACAAGGCGATCGTCGGCAAAAACGCCTTCGCGCACGAGGCTGGCATTCACCAGCATGGCGTGCTGAAGAACCGCCTGACTTACGAGATCATGACGCCCGAATCGGTCGGAGTTAAGACCAACAGCATAGTTCTGGGCAAACATTCCGGACGGCACGCGCTCGGCAAAAAATACGAAGAGATGGGATACGACCTGTCGAGGCCCGAACTGGACAAGGCATACAAGCTCTTCACCAAACTGGCTGATCAGAAGAAGGAGATTTTCGAGGAAGACCTGCTGGCGATTCTGCAGGACGGTTTCGCCCAGATCCCCGAACGATACAAGCTGCGGGCCGTTCAGGCGACAGCCGGAACATCGACACTGGCCACCGCGCTGGTCACCCTCAACGACACCAAGAGCGACGATGCCAGCACCGGCACGGCCGCCGGCGACGGGCCGGTCAACGCCGTCTACGAGGCGATCGATCAGCTCACCGGACTCAAGGGCAGCCTCATCGATTACACGGTCCGTTCGATCACCGGCGGGACCGATGCGGTCGGCGAAGTCTTCGTCCACGTGGAATTCGACGGAACATCATACACCGGCAAGGCGGCCAGCACTGACATCGTTGATGCCAGCGCAAGGGCGTACCTCAACGCGGTCAACAAGGCACTCTATTCACGTGAGCGCAAGAAAGCGCTCGGCGGCGAAAAGAGCCCCGCCATCACCGCGGCCGATTAACCTCAGTATGCGGAGCAATTTTAATGGGAATGAACATCACAGAAAAGATTCTCGCCGCTCACAGCGGACGGGATCGTGTCGTGCCGAACGAAATCATCAATGCGAAACTCGATCTGATCGTTTGTCATGACGTGACGACGCCGCCGGCGGTGCAGATGCTCAGGAAACTCGGCATCAACAAGGTCTTCGATCAGTCGAAGATCCTCGTCACACCGGATCATTTCGTTCCGAACAAGGACATCAAGAGCGCCGAACTGGCCAAGCAGTTGCGCCAGTGGCGCGAGGAACAGGGTATCGAGCGCTATTACGAAATCGGCAATCACGGCATCTGCCACGCCATCGCGCCAGAGCAGGGCCACGTTCTGCCCGGCATGACTATCGTTTGCGGCGATTCCCATACGACGACGATGGGCGCGCTCGGCACTTTCGCATCCGGCGTCGGATCGACCGATCTGGCCGCCGCACTGGCGACGGGCGAGCTCTGGTTCAAGGTTCCCGAAACGATGCTTTTCGAACTGAGCGGCGACCTGCCGTTCGGCGTCTACTCCAAGGACATCATTCTTTATATCATCTCGAAGATCGGAGTCGACGGCGCTCGCTACAAGGCGATGGAATATAAAGGATCAGCACTCAAGTCGCTGTCCATGGAAGCCCGCTTCACGATCACCAACATGGCTATCGAAGCGGGCGGCAAGAGCGGAATCATGCCCGTCGATGATATCTCCGAAGAATATGTCAAGGCGCGGACAAACGAGCCTTATACCTGCTACTACTCAGACGAGGATGCGGTCTACTCCGAGACCTTCAAGATCGACGTAGATCAGTTGGAGCCGATCGTCGCGCTGCCGAGCCTGCCATCTAACGGAAGGTTCATCGGTGAGATCGAGCGTGTCAAGATGGATCAGGTCTACATCGGATCCTGCACGAACGGGCGGATCGAAGACCTGCGAATCGCGGCCCGAATCCTGAATGGCAACAAGGTTGCAGCCGGAACGCGTGCGATCGTCGTCCCCGCGACAACCGAGATATGGAAGATGGCGATGAAGGAAGGGCTGCTCGAAATCTTCGCCGACGCGGGCTGCGTGGTTTCGACGGCGACCTGCGGCGCCTGTCTGGGCGGCTTCATGGGCGTGCTCGGCAGCGATGAGACCTGCCTTTCGACGACCAATCGTAATTTCGTTGGACGCATGGGCGATCCGCGCAGCAAGGTCTACCTGGCCAGCCCCGCAACCGCGGCGGCGACGGCGATCACCGGCACGATCACCGATCCGCGCGATTTCCTCAAAAATTAGTTTCCAGTGGAAGAAGTTTCCAGTTTCCAGTAATGCGGTAAGAGCCGTCTGGAAACCGGAAACTTCTTCCACTGGAAACTGGAAACTTTTTTAACTGGAAACTTTTTTATGTCTCAACTTGAATTGACACTCAAAGGCGCGGCGCACGTATACGAACGCGCACATATCAACACCGATGAGATCATCCCGGCAAGGTACCTCAACGTGCACGAAGAGGCGGAGCTCGCCAGACACGCGATGGAGGACATCGACAAGGACTTCATCGAGCGAGTCAGGCCGGGTGATTTCGTCTTCGCCGGCGATAATTTCGGTTGCGGCTCATCGCGCGAACACGCCGTCTGGGCGCTGCGCGGAGCCGGAATCAAAGCCGTCATCGCCCGCAGTTATGCCCGCATCTTCTTCCGCAATGCGATCAACAACGGCTTTCTGGCGATCGAATGCCCCGAAGCCGTCGACGCGGTCCAGAACGGCGACGACATCGAACTGGACCTGGCAAACGGCCTCATGCGCAATCTGACACGCGGTTCCGAGGCGAGATTCGTTCCGCTCAGCGATTTTGCCCGCGAACTGATCGAAGACGGCGGCCTGCTGCCGCATATTCAGAAGAAGGCTGCTCAGACCAGCTAACTTGAAAAAGATATCCACCACGGAGGCACAGAGGACACGGAGAGAACAAGGTGATGATATATAACCTCTTCTCTGTGATCTCCGTGACTCTGTGGTGAATTTCTGACAGACGCATATTCAGAAGAAGGCTGCTCAGACCAGCTAATTTGAAAAAGATATCCACCACGGAGGCACAGAGTACACGGAGAGAACGAGGTGATTATAGATAACCTCTTCTCTGTGATCTCCGTGACTCTGTGGTGAATTTCCGACAGAAAACGATCTATCCAAATATGAAATTCAAAGTGACAGTACTGCCCGGAGACGGCATCGGCATCGAAGTGACGCGCGAGGCCGTGGCCTGCCTCGAGACCGTGGCCGAAAAGTTCGGACACGAGTTCGAATTCATTGAACAACTGATCGGCGGGGTCGCGCTCGACAAAACGGGCGTCCCGCTGCCTGATCAGACTCTCGAGACCTGTCTGGCGAGCGATGCCGTCCTGCTCGGCGCGGTCGGAGCTCCGCAATACGACAACAATCCGCCGAAACTGAAACCCGAAACTGGCCTGCTCGGTCTGCGTGCGGGGCTCGGGGTCTTTGCCAACCTGCGCCCGGCTTTTCTGCACGAAACGCTGATCAATGCTTCGCCGCTCAAACCCGAGATCGTACGCGGAACGGACATGCTGATCGTTCGCGAACTCGCCGGCGGAGCCTATTTCGGCCAGCCGCGCGAGATCACCGAAGAGCGCGGGCTGAACACGATGGCCTACACCGCACCCGAGGTCGAGCGAGTGGCGCGTGTCGCCTTCGAGATAGCTCGCGGACGGCGCAATAAGGTCTCTTCGATCGACAAGGCGAACGTGCTCGAAAGCTCCCAGTTGTGGCGCAAGGTCGTAACCCGTGTCGGCGCCGATTATCCCGATGTCACGCTGGAACACGGATATGTCGACAGTTGCGCAATGGCGCTGGTCACGCGGCCGACGAGTTTCGACGTGATCGTTACCGAGAATCTCTTCGGCGACATTTTGAGCGACGAAGCCGCGGTCCTGACCGGTAGTCTGGGCATGCTGCCATCGGCGAGCATCGGCGGCAAAGTGGATCTCTACGAACCGGTTCACGGCTCCGCGCCGGACATCGCCGGTCGCGGAATCGCCAACCCGCTCGGAGCAATCGCCTCGGCGGCTATGCTCCTGCGTCACACCTGCAAGCTCGAGGCCCCGGCTGCGGCGCTGGAAACCGCGATCAGTCGCATCCTCGCTGATGGTTACGGAACGCCCGACCTGAAGAGCCAGCCTAACCAGGTTTCGACAAGTGAGATCGGCCGGCACATACGCCGGCACATCGCACAGAGCGCGGCATAAACCGGATTTATCCGACGATAAAAACAATTATGTGGACGTTTGCTGGAACGATGCCGTATACTGCGATGGTTTTTGAAACGGAGGAATTCCTCCTCCACGAAATTCGTTACATCGTATGTCCAATCGTCGTTCACAACTCGCCGCCTTTTCTTCGCTGATCGCGGAGCGTATCGGCGCGCGAGACTCCCGGCTTATTCCCAATCTAAACGTAGTCGCTATTCTTATCGTAGTCGTTGTAATTATTCGAGTGTCAACACTCATTGGGCTCGCTGGGCCTATCTGAACCGACGAAGAGTTCGAAAGTTCACAACCCCGGCGAGCGTCAAAGCCCGCCGGGGTTTTTCATTATCTGATCGGTCAAATGAGCCGGTCGAAACGAACAGAGGTAGATCGTATATGAAAATGCGAGGCGCAAGAATTCTGCTTGAGGCACTGCGTTGCGAAGGAGTCAAACACGTTTTTGGCTATCCTGGCGGCGCCGTGCTGCACATTTATGACGAGATCGTTCAGACCAGCGAAGAGCTGGGAATAACGCATTATCTGGTAAGACATGAGCAGGGCTCGCTGTTTGCCGCTGCCGGATACTCCCAGGCGACCGGCAAGACCGGCGTGGCGCTCGTCACTTCAGGCCCGGGCGGAACAAACGCCGTCACCGGCATCGCCAATGCGTTCATGGATTCGATTCCGATCGTCGTATTCACGGGCCAGGTTCCAACGCACCTGATCGGCAACGACGCTTTTCAGGAGGCCGATCTGACGGGAATTACGCGTTCGTGCACGAAGCACAACTACCTGGTCAAGAAGGTCGAGGACCTGGCTCCGACGATCAAGGAGGCGTTTTACGTCGCATCGAGCGGTCGCCCCGGACCGGTGCTGGTAGACTTGCCGAAAGATGTCACAGCACAGGTCTGCGATTTCAGCTATCCCGAAACGATTGAGCTCGAGAGCTACAAACCGCAGGTCTACGGCAACCCGAAACAGGTCAGGCGGGCCGTACAGGCGATGATCGAGGCCGAGCGTCCCGTGCTCTACATTGGCGGCGGCGCGATTGCAGCGGGCGCCTACGATGAGGTGCGCCAGCTGGCGGAACGACTGGATCTGCCGACGACCTGCACCTTGATGGGACTCGGCGGTTTCCCTGCCAATCATCCGCTGAGCCTCGGCATGCTCGGGATGCACGGCGGCTACTGGACGAACATGGCCGTCAACAACTGCGACCTGCTTATTTCGATCGGCGCGCGGTTTGACGATCGGGTCACCGGCAAGCTGAGCGACTTCGCCGTCGGAGCGAAATTCATTCACGTGGATATCGATCCGTCGTGCATCGGCAAGAACGTGCGGTGCGATTTTCCGGTCATTGGCGATGCCAAAACGGTCGGCCGTCAGATGCTGCAGGAGCTCGATGCCCAGCTCTCCGACGGTGTAAAGATCGCCCCACGCGATGCTTGGCACGAACAGATCGCGGAGTGGAGACGCCAGCATCCGTTCAGCTTCAAGGAAGATGGCGACATCATCAAACCGCAGCAGGTGATCCATGAATTGAGGCGCATCACGGGCGGCAAGGCATATGTCTCCGCCGATGTCGGACAGCACCAGATGTGGACGGCTCAGCTGTACGGATTCGATCAGCCGCGCCAGTGGCTCAATTCGGGCGGACTTGGAGCGATGGGTTACGGTTTCCCCGCGGCCATAGGCGCCGCCGTGGCGCATCCGGATGAACTTTGCGTCGCGGTGGTCGGAGACGGTGGTTTCCAGATGAGCCTCAACGAACTGGCGACGGTCCGGCAATACAACATCCCGGTCAAGATCCTGCTCATCAACAACGGATATCTCGGCATGGTTCGCCAGTGGCAGGAGCAGTTTTATGAGCATCGCTATTCACACAGCGACATGGAGGTCGCTCCGGATTTCGTCCGACTGGCCGAGGCCTACGGCGTCACGGCACTGCGTGCAACCCGCAAGGACGAGGTGGCGCACACGCTCGAAAAGGGGCTCAACCTTCCCGGTCCGGTCCTGATCGAAATGAAGGTTGCTCGCGAAGAGAACGTCTTCCCCATCGTCCCGGCGGGTGCGGCGTTGAAAGATATGATCCTGGCCTGAGCGCCGTTAACCATGGAATCGCATGAAGCATACAATTTCTGTTCACGTCGAAAACGAATTCGGAATGTTAACCAGAGTCGCGGGCCTCTTCAGCGCCCGCGGCTATCAGGTCGATACGATCTGCGTGGCGCCGACGCTCGAACCGGGCGTATCGCGCATGACGCTGACCACGCATGGCAACGATCACGTCATCCAACAGATCCTGCAGCAGACCCGCAAGCTGATCAAAGTTCGCAAGGTCGTCGATATGACCGCCAGCCCGCACGTCGAGCGCGAGATGGTCATGCTGACCGTCAACGCTCACATGGGCGAGCAGCGACAGGAAGTGCTGAGCCTGGTCGAGATCTTCCGGGCGAGGGTCGTCGATGTCTCCGAGGATGCATTCATCCTCGAATTGACAGGCAATTTCGATAAGATCGAGGCTTTCATCGGGCTGCTCAAGCCGATCGGGATTCTGGACATCGTCCGCACCGGACCAGTGGCCATGACTCGGGTCGCAGCGGTCAGGGCACAGCAACTGGCCGATGAGGAAGAGGAATTTTCCGAACTGACGCTCAACGAAAAAGTCTGATCGGCGCCTGTTTTGTGGCGCTCAATCCAAACAAACAAGTCCTCTTAAAGGAGCCTTCATTAAATGAAAATCTATTATGATAACGATGCCGATCCCAACCAGCTTGCCGGCAAGCGAATCGCCGTCATCGGGTACGGTTCTCAGGGTTTCGGCCATTCAAACAACCTCAAGGACAGCGGCTGCGACGTGATCGTCGGTTTGCGACCGGACAGTCCATCGGTCGCCAAGGCACAGTCGGCCGGCCTTGAAGTCCTGCCGGTAGCCGACGCCGCCGAGCGCGCGGACATCATCATGCTGCTCACGCCTGATGAGCTGACGCCCGGCATCTATAAACGCGAGATCGAACCGCATCTCAAGGCCGGCAAATACCTTGCCGTCGCCCACGGCTTCTCGATCCACTTCAAAAAGATCGTTCCCCCGCCCGACGTCAACGTCTTTATGGTCGCGCCGAAGGGCCCGGGCCACCTGGTCCGTCGCGAATACGAGCGCGGCGCGGGTGTTCCCTGCCTGATCGCAGTCGCGCAGGATCCGAGTGGCGATACTAAACAGGTTGCGCTGGCCTATGCCCGGGCTATTGGAGGAACCCGCGCCGGCGTCATCGAGACCACCTTCAAGGAAGAGACCGAGACTGATCTTTTCGGCGAACAGGCTGTGCTTTGCGGCGGCCTGACAGCACTTATCCAGGCCGGTTTCGAGACTCTCGTCGATGCCGGATATGCCCCGGAAATGGCCTATTTCGAATGCCTCCACGAAATGAAGCTGATCGTCGACCTGCTCTATGAAGGCGGCATCACCAACATGCGTTATTCGATCTCGAACACAGCCGAATACGGAGACCTTTCCAGAGGCAAACGCATCATCGGCCCCGAAGTCAGGCAGAAGATGAAGGAGATCCTCGCTGAGATCCAGTCGGGCCAGTTCGCCGACGAATGGATGGCCGAGGCCGAATCGGGCAAACCCAACTTCACCCGCTTGGTTGAAACCGAGAAGAAACATCAGATTGAAACGGTCGGCAGCGAGTTGCGCGGGCTCATGCCATGGCTGGCCGCCAACAAGATCGTCGATAAGGCTAAAAACTGATATCGCATGGAGTACCGCATTTATGCGGGTTCTTCGTTTTTCCGAAGCAATACCCGCATAAATGCGGTACTCCATGCACTAAAACATGATCAAACTGATAAATACAACATCCCTGCTCTGCGCCATTTTTCTGGCGGCAGGAGCATTTGCGCAGGCACAAAAACCTTTGGCCGGTTACGAGATCGTGACCGTCGACAAGGTGGTCGTCGACAAGACGCCCGCGACCGGGAAGTTCCCCTCCGGATTTGACACGCAGATTCAGGAACGGATCGTCGATGAGCTGCGAAAAAAGAAGATCTTCGCTGAAGTAATCAATGCGCTGCTCGAAGAGAGCGATCCACCCGCCCCCAAAAACTCACCGGCGGCAATTCCGCTGAAAAAGGTGATCCTCTCGACGAAGATCATCGAATACAAACCCGGCAACAAAGCGCTGCGGTACACGATCGGGTGGGGGACCGGCGCGACCAGGATCAAGGCGCAGTTCACATTCCGTGACGCCGCAAGCGGTCGCGAAATTTTCACAACGACGCAGCAGGGGAAATTCCTGGGATTCGTCAATGTGATCGGGCCGGGCAGAAATCATGCCGCGAGTGAATCGTCGGGCGATGTGATCGACGGGTTGATTCGCGAAATCAACAGACAACGCTGAAACCGCACCAGCAGGAAGCAAGATGAAAGACTCATTCGTAGAGATTTATGACACGACGCTGCGAGACGGCGCGCAGGGCGAAGGACTGGCCTACACTGTCGAGGACAAGATCAAAATCGCGCGGGCGCTCGATGAGATCGGCGTCAGTTACATCGAAGGAGGCTGGCCCGGCGCCAATCCGAAGGATGTCGATTTCTTCGAACGCGCCAAATCGATTTCGCTGAAAAATTCCTCGTTTGCCGCATTCGGCAGCACGCGCCGGCCAAATGGCGTCGTCGGAGATGACGCGGTCGTCCAGGGACTGCTCGCCGCCGAAACCCCGATCGTCACGATCTTCGGAAAATCCTGGGACTTTCACGTCGACATCGCGCTCAAGACCACGCTCGAAGAGAATCTGCGTATGATCGCAGAAACGGTCAGCCATCTGAAGTCACACGGCCGGCGGGTCTTTTACGATGCCGAACATTTCTTCGATGGATTTCGAGCCAATTCGGAATACGCGCTGGATACGATCAATGCGGCCGTTCAGGCCGGAGCCGAGACGGTCATCCTCTGCGACACCAACGGGGGCAGCCTTCCAGAACAAATCGCCGAGACGGTCGAGCTGGTCAAGTCTCGCTTCGCCAGGGCCCGAATCGGCATCCACTGCCACAACGACAGCGAACTGGCTGTGGCCAACTCGCTGGCCGCAGTCGAGGCCGGTGCAACGCACGTCCAGGGTGTCTTCAACGGTTACGGCGAACGATGCGGAAATGCCAATCTCTGTTCCGTCATTCCGAACCTCGAATTAAAAATGGGCCGTCGCTGCCTGCCTGAAGACAAGCTCAAACTGCTGACGCACACAAGCAGATATATTAATGAAGTGGCGAATCTTGTTCCGAACGAACGCGCGGCCTTCGTCGGGCGCAGCGCTTTCGCTCACAAGGGGGGCATTCACGTTTCAGCAGTCTCGAAGGCGAAAGAGACATACGAACACATCAACCCTGAAGACGTCGGCAACGAGACGCGCGTTCTGATCAGCGATCAGTCAGGCGTCAGCAATATTCGCTTCAAAGCCGATGGTCTGGGCGATGAGTTCACCAAAAACCCTGATGCCGCCAGGCGTCTGCTTTCGCAACTAAAAGTTCTCGAACACGAAGGCTATTCATTCGAAGATGCTGAAGCATCGTTTCAGCTGCTGGCTCTGGGCGCGCTGGGCAAAAGAAAACACTTCTTCGAACCGATCGAATATCGCATCTGGATAGGATCGTCGGGCGATCCCGAAGCGGTCGTCAGGCTCAACGTGGGCGATGTCACGGTTCACACCGCCAGCCTCGGAGTCGGCCCTGCTCACGCGCTCGACCAGGCTCTCAGAAAAGCCCTCACGCCCCACTATCCACAGATCGACAGGTTTCACCTGATCGACTTCAAGGTGCGCATACTCGACGGCGAACACGCGACCGCTGCCAAAACGCGCGTCCACGTCGAAACCAGCGATGGTGAAAGATCGTGGAATACAGTCGGTGTCGGAGAGAACATCATCGCCGCTTCATGGCAGGCCATCGTCGAAAGCATCGACTTCGGATTGCAAATGGGAAAATAGTTTCCAGTGGTAGAAGTTCCCTGTTTCCAGAAACGAACCGGTGGCTGATTGGAAATCGGCGACCGGAAACTGGAAACTTCTTCCACTGGAAACTATTCAAAGCTTTTCAAAGCTAATTGAAATACCGTCCGGCATCGACTATTATGTCAGTGTTGTAAATTTAATGCTGGGGAAGATACCCTTTCAACGAAAGATTCCGATGAAACAAATTTCGAGCGCCATCTGTTATGCGTCCACCAAGTGCTGTTGTTGTAGCTAACAGCGCGTCTGCATCCTTGCTCGACCTCATCGGAAACACGCCACTCATCAAGCTCCAACATCTGGTTGAGAACCCGCGAGTAGAAATCTACGGCAAAGCGGAATGGGCGAATCCGGGAGGATCGGTCAAGGACCGGCCCGCGCTGAGAATGATTCGCGAAGGCGAACGTTGCGGAGCTCTGACCCGTGACAGGACGATCATTGACGCGACGAGCGGCAATACGGGCATCGCCTATGCGATGATCGGAGCTGCGCTCGGCTACAGGGTCAAGCTCGGTCTTCCCAGGAATGCCGGCGAAGAGCGGAAGCGGATATTGCGCGCATATGGCGCCGAGCTTGTGCTGACCGATCCGCTTTCGGGTTCGGACGGGGCGATCCGCGTGGTGCGTGAGATCGTCGAGGCCGATCCCGGTCGCTATTTCTATCCTGATCAATATAATAATCCGGCCAACTGGATGGCGCATTACGAAACGACGGGCCCCGAGATCTTCGAGCAGACCGGCGGGCGCATCACGCATTTCATCGCCGGGCTGGGAACCAGCGGAACTTTTATGGGCGTCGGGCGCAGGCTTCGTGAACTGAATCCCGGGACCCGACTGATCTCGATGCAGCCTGATTCTCCGTTCCATGGGCTGGAAGGGCTGAAGCATATGGAAACGGCGATCGTGCCCGGCATCTACGACGACCAACTGGCGGATGAGCAGGTCAAAGTAAGTACGGAAGAAGCGTTCGAAACCGTTCGCCGACTGGCGCGGCATGCAGGCTGGCTGGTCGGGATTTCGGCCGCCGCCAATGTTGCGGCTGCAATGCAGGTCGCGAACCGGATCGATGAAGGCGTCATCGTGACCATTCTATGCGACGACGGAAGCAAATATCTGAGCGAAAAGCTCTGGGAGGCCGCCTGATGCCGATTCACCTGCAACCGGAGCACGTCGCGGCGATCAGGGCTCACGGCGAACGGACCTATCCGGAGGAATGCGGCGGGCTGCTGCTGGGTATCCTGGAAGGCGATGATCAGATCGTCCGCGAAATCATGCCGCTCGACAACATAAGAAACGATTCGCGACACAACCGCGTCGAGTTGAGCCCGCTGGATTATGCGCGCGCAGAACGCGAGGCCGGACGACGCAACCTGGGCGTCTGGGGATATTATCACTCCCATCCGGATCACCCGGCGGTCCCTTCGTCCTTCGACCTCGAACATGCGCCATTCACCGAATGGTCATACCTGATCGTTTCAATCAGAGATGGAAAAGCCGCTGACCTGCGCGCATGGTCACTGCGCACCGATCGCTCTCAGTTCGACGAAAAGACGATCGTGACAGCATCGCAATATAAACCAACACCATAACCGGAAGAAGGAGAGCAGAAATGCCATCGATAGCCATCCCAACCGCCCTGCGCCAGTTCGCTGGCGGCAATTCGGCTGTTCAAGTTCAGGGGCAGAAGATCGGAGAAGCCATCGCTGATCTGGCAGACCAGTATCCCGATCTCAAAAAGCATCTCTTCGATGCAAATGGTAATTTACGAAGCTTCGTCAATGTCTTCATCAATGACGAAGACATCCGTCATCTGCAACAGAACGAGACAGCCATCAGCGATTCAGACGAGATCAGCATCATTCCGTCGATTGCCGGGGGTTCAGCGACGGAGGCCGATCTTCGCGCCGGAAGCACGCCGCTGCCTGAGCTGAACAAAGACGAGATCGCGCGATACAGCCGGCACCTGATCATGCCGGAGGTGGGAATGGAGGGGCAGCGCAAACTGAAAGCAGCCAGCGTCCTGCTCATCGGGACGGGTGGGTTGGGTTCTCCGCTCGGGTTGTACCTGGCCGCGGCTGGCATCGGCCGACTCGGACTTGTCGATTTTGATGTTGTGGATGAAAGCAACCTGCAGCGCCAGATCGTGCACGGCACGAAGGATGTCGGACGTCCGAAGATTGAATCGGCCCGCGATCGACTCTCAGACATCAACCCGCACATTCAGATCGACACCCACGAATTCGCGCTGCGATCCGAAAATGCGCTCGATCTGATCAGAGATTACGATATCGTCATCGACGGGACAGACAATTTCCAGACGAGGTATCTGGTCAACGATGCGAGCGTACTGCTCGGCAAGCCCAATGTTTACGGGTCGATCTTCCGCTTTGATGGCCAGGCGTCGGTCTTTTACCCGGCCTCCGGAGGCCCGTGTTACCGCTGCCTCTACCCGGAACCGCCGCCGCCCGGACTCGTTCCATCCTGCGCCGAAGGCGGAGTGCTCGGCATCCTGCCCGGCATCATCGGAGTGATTCAGGCGACAGAAGCGATCAAACTGATCATCGGCCAGGGAGACCCGCTCATCGGCCGCCTGCTGCTCTTCGACGCTCTGAAGATGAAGTTCAAGGAATTGAAGCTGCGCCGCAATCCTGAATGCCCGCTCTGCGGAGAAAACCCGACCATCCGTGAGCTGATCGATTACGACCAGTTCTGCGGCATCGTCCCGGAGACCGTCGAAGCGCAAACCGACGACGACTGGGAGATCACTCCCGTACAACTCAAACAGAGGCTGGATCAGGGCGAACGAATCACGATTATCGACGTCCGCGAAATTCACGAATGGCAGATCTGCAACCTCGAGAGCTACGGTTCGCGACTCATCCCGCTCGGCCAGTTCCCTGACAGGATCACTGAACTGAGCCGTGAAGAGCATATCGTCCTGCAATGCAAGATGGGCGGTCGCAGCGCAAAAGCTTATGAAGCCCTAAAAAAATCCGGCTTCACCAGAATCCGTAACCTGAAAGGCGGAATCCTGGCCTGGGCAGATACGGTCGATCCAGGGTTGCCGAAATACTGAGTAACTGATGTTACGCAGAGACAATGATCGGAAATTGCCTGACTTGTCCTGAATGACCCGCGAAGCGGGTGGGCTGAATAGAGCCCGGGGCGGAGCGAGGCCGCCAGGCCGAGCGAAACCCCGGGTATTGGTATCATCATTTCATCAAGCCCATGAAATGGGCGGCAGATTTCTTGATGACGCCTGACTCTTCCGCACAGGCTATCGCCCACTTCGTGGGCTTGCCAATTTTGGTGGAACTGAACCCGGGGCTTCGCTCGGCCTGACGGCCTCGCTCCACCCCGGGCTCTATTCTTTCGCCTGCGTTGCAGGCTCACAGAAGAATTTGCTTGAGAAACCCAAAAATTTGTCAAATCGATTTTAAAGGACTCTTCTGCGTAACATCAGTACTTTGTACTTTGTTCTGGCTTCAATTCCCAATAAAAATCTGCACAATATTTGCCGTTTTACCATCGACGATGACTGAGACGTCGACCTGACCGCGCCCGCGGAGTGTGGCAGGTATCTTGACGTTTACCTGATCGAGGCCGGTAAATCGCGGGTGAGGCCCGACGAAGCTGATCTCCGCCAGGACTCCTCCGATCGTCACTCGCGAATTGCTCAGACTGCTCCTGCGTCGCAGGCCTGTCCCATACATAATCAGATAGTTCGGCTGGCTCGACGTACCGGCTGAAACCGCTTTGGCCGTTCCGTTACTGTTATAGACCGTCTGAAAACTGACGCCGTCGAAGGTGGTCAGGGCCGCGGGCACTCCCTTTCCAGTTGCACCGAAGGTGAAGATGCTGGGACTGACAGATTCTATCATTGCGGCCCCCGTAGCGATGACTGCACCGTTGCGGACGACATTGACCGTCGCGTTACCCATACCGACATTCGACGGAATGACGCAGTTGATCTGCCCGGACGAAACGAAGACCAGCGGAGCCACGACCCCATTAACCGTAACCGAGACGCCCCCCATTGAGGTCGGCAGAGGAAGCGCTGTTGCTTCGATTGTCGATGAGCTGATATTTGTTCCGAAGGCTGCGGCCAGCGAATCAGGCGAAACCGACTGCTTGAAGCTTCCCGCATTGAGGGTCTGCAACTGCCCTGTCGGCGGCGTTGAGCTGTCAACAGTGGCATCGACATACTGGCCGAAATCTGTCGTCCAGTACCACCTGTATTTCGACGCTGCATTGTAGGCGCGACTGATACCTATCACGTTGAAATTCGGATTGAGCATCACCGAGTTGTGCGACGCGGAATTTTTAAACTGCTGGAAAGTGGTCTCCGCATCGCTGTACCCCGCCGCGATGTTCTCGCCCTTGCTCCCGCTGTATCCATATCCAAATGCCTTCATCCGGGCCACCGGATCCCTTCCCTGGCTGTCGATATGGTTGAAGTAATTCTTCACAGCCATATCCGTACTCAGCCAGTCACTGGATTTGAGCAGAGCAATTGATAATTTGAGGCGGCTCAATCCCGCCTGAGCCCTGTAGTCGTTGATGAGATTGAGGAAATTCTGCTCTTCACTGTCTACCGTCGGGGTCTGGGCGACAGCGCCGGATTCAAACCCGATAATTACAAGAAGCCCAATGACGATTGTTATCCCGGTCAAACGTCCAAAAAAGTATTTCATTGCTGCTCACTCCCGAATAATCCGATCGCGTCACAGGCACACTGCTTCACAACCGGAGATTCAGTATCAGATAAAAAAGGATGTTATCGCGGACTGGGTGAGTTGGCTGCAATCGCAGCACAGACGCGGACTTATCAATTAATCAGTTAATCACAGGCTCAATTCAAGCTTTAGATCAGGGGATTCGAACAATCGGATAAAAAGGGCTTGATCTTACGGGGTTTGTGAAGTGAGGGATTAAACTTCACTCTCATAATCCAAAGTCCGATTCGGGGTCGGTGACAAATATTTTGTAGCACATCGAGCGGATGCGTGTAAACCATTTATTTTTTTACAGCGCTCGACCGGGACCAGCCGCCGCCGGTGCGTTATTCAATATCAATGTGTATAATCAGCGTTTAAACATCCATCCCAAAACATTCTTGGAGGCAATATTAATCCCATGACCAATCAGGTGAAACGCGTGGCACTGGCCTATTCGGGCGGCCTCGATACATCGATCATCATTCCATGGCTGAAAGAGAACTATCACTGCGAGGTGGTTGCGATCGCCGCCGACGTCGGACAGTCTGAAGAGCTGGATGGCCTGCACGAGAAAGCCATCGCGACCGGCGCCGCCGAGATTTATATTGAAGACCTGCGGCATGAATTCATCACCGAATACATCTGGCCGACATTGCGCGCCGGCGCTGTGTATGAACACAAATACCTGCTCGGCACGTCGTTCGCGCGCCCGGTTATCGCCAAGAAACAGGTCGAGATCGCCAAACAGACAGGGTGCGATGCGCTCGCCCACGGATGCACAGGCAAGGGCAACGATCAGGTCCGCTTCGAGCTGACTTTCCAGGCTCTGGCGCCTGAAATGACGGTTATCGCTCCCTGGCGGGAATGGGACATCGTCTCGCGCGAAGATGCCATCGATTACGCCAACGAACGGCAGATTCCGATCACGGCCAGCCGCGAAAAGATATACAGCCATGATCGCAATATCTGGCACCTTTCGCACGAAGGCGGAATCCTTGAAGATCCTGCCAACGAACCCGATGAGGCGATGTTCGAGTTGACCGTTTCGCCGCTCAAAGCGCCCGACACTCCCGAATACGTCGAGATCGGCTTTGAAAAAGGGACCCCGGTCTCGGTCAATGGCGAACAGCTTGATCCGTTGCCGCTGCTCGAAAAACTCAATCTGATCGGCGGTCGCAACGGCATCGGACGCGACGACCTGGTCGAAAACCGCCTGGTCGGCATCAAGTCGCGCGGAGTTTATGAAACACCCGGCGGAACACTGCTGCTGGCGGCGCTGCGCGAACTCGAATCCCTCTGCCTCGACCGCGAATCGGCCCATTACAAACAGCAGATTGCCCTCAAATACGCCGAAATGGTCTATTTCGGCCAGTGGTTCACGCCGCTCCGCGAGGCGCTCGATGCATTCGTCAATTCGCTCATGCAACCCGTATCGGGAAGCGCACGGCTGAAGCTGTACAAGGGCAATGTCATCATCGCCGGCCGGACCTCGCCGAACACCCTCTACCGACCCGATCTGGCGTCGTTCACGATGGGAGCAAGCTACGACCAGCGTGATGCCGCCGGATTCATCAACATCTTCGGCCTTCCGCTCAAGGTCCACGCATTAACGAAGAAGTAAAAGAGTTTCCAGTTTCCAAGTCACACGAGTACCACTTGGGAGAAGAAATGGGACCAGGGTTTGATTGTTCTTTTTGTTTCTAAATAATCATATGGATGATTTTAATTACTTTGTGAAACTGGAAACTTCTCCCACTGGAAACTATTCTTAAATGGACAAGCTCGATTGCATTGTAATCGGAGGGGGACCGACGGGGCTGGCATGCGCAATAGAGGCCTCGCGGGCCGGACTTTCACACCTGGTCATCGAAAAAGGGTGTCTGGTCAATTCGCTCTACAACTATCCGACACAGATGACCTTCTTCACTACGCCCGAGCTGCTCGAGATCGGCGACCTGCCGTTTGTCTGCGAGCGGGAAAAGCCGAATCGCATCGAAGCCCTCAAGTATTACCGTCGCGTCGCTGACACATATAACCTGAGTGTTCACCAGTATGAAAAGGCGATCGAGGTCAGCGGATCGGACGGTAATTTCACGATCGAGACGGAACTTACGCAGAGAGGCGAGAGACGCCGCTACTTTGCCCGCAAGCTGATCATCGCAATAGGTTATTACGATCACCCGAACTTCATGGACATTCCGGGAGAAGATCTTCCCAAAGTCGCTCATTACTACAAGGATGCGCATCCCTTTTACAACCGAAATGTTGCGATCATTGGCGGAGCCAACTCAGCGGCGATAGCGGCCCTCGATCTGCATCGCCATGGTGCTCACGTAACGATCATTCATCGAGGCGAGACTCTGCGCCCGACGATCAAGTACTGGATCCTCCCGGACATCGATAACCGGATCTCGAACGGTGAGGTCAAGGCCCATTTCAGATCGATAGTGACGGAAATCAAGCCCGAGACCATTCGAATTCGCAATCTCGTCACGGGTGAAGAGGCTGAGCTGCCCAACGATTTCGTCTTCGCACTGACCGGGTATCATACCGACAACGATTTCCTTTGCCGGATCGGAATAATCATCGATCCTGAAACAAGGAAGCCGGCCTTTTCAGCGGAAAGCATGGAATCGAATGTACCTGGCGTCTATCTGGCCGGCGTTGTCATTGCCGGCAAAGAGACCGGCAAAATATTCATTGAAAATGGCCGTTTTCACGGCGGCCAGATCATGCGCCATGTTGCCGCTGTGCTGAAAAGGGTCTGAGACTGATCCATGTGGTATGATATTTTTCGCTGCGCGAGCGCCACGAGCGCGCGTTTGCAAATACTAAACAGGAAGTAAGGAATCACTGCCGGGTTATGATGAATAACGACAGACTGCTTAGAGCATGTCGATTTCAGGAAGTGGACCGGGCGCCCGTCTGGATGATGAGGCAGGCCGGGCGATACCTGCCGGAATACCGCGCGGTTCGCGGCAAGACGACCTTTCTTGAACTATGCAAAACGCCCGAACTTGCGGCTGAAGTCTCCATGCAGCCGTACGACATCCTGGGCGTCGATGCCGTGATCATGTTTTCGGACATCCTCATTCCGGTCGAAGCGATGGGGGTGAAACTTGACGTCATCGAAAGCAGGGGCCCTGTGATCGAGAACCCGATTCGAACTGAGGATCAGATCGACAGGTTGATCGTGCCCGATCCGGTCGAGAAGACGGGCTTCGTCATGGAGATCATCCGGTTGCTCCGCCGACAGTTGAACAACGAAGCTCCGCTGATCGGATTCGCCGGAGCGCCATACACGCTCGCATCTTATATGGTCGAGGGCGGAACCTCCCGCAATTATAGCGAGATCAAGCGAATGATGTTCTCCAGCCCCTCGCTGCTGCATAAATTGCTGGAAAAGATTTCGGACGCGATCACCGACTATCTCAACGCGCAGATCGAAGCCGGCGCCCAGGTGATTCAACTGTTCGACACATGGGCGGGCGATCTTTCGACTGCCGACTTCGAAGAGTTCGCTCTTCCCTATCATCAGCGCATCCTCGGCAGATTGCATCGCGGACCCGAAGGCATCGGCGTTCCGGCGACACTATATGTCAACGGATGCAGCCACATTCTCGAAAAGATGGCCGTATCCGGTGCGAACGTTCTGAGCGTGGACTGGCGGATCGATATCGGAGAAGCGCGGAGGCGGCTGGATCTGGCGGGCTTCGACCAACTGGCGCTGCAGGGGAATCTGGATCCATGCGCTCTGCTCGGGACTCCGCAAACCATCGCTCTAGGCGTTCGCGAAATACTGAAAAAGGCCGGGCCAGTCGGTCATATCATGAATCTCGGTCATGGGATCATGCCGATGGTGCCTGTCGAAAATGCACGGGCTTTCATCGAAGCCGCCAAAGCCGGCATCAAGGAAGCCGCCTGAGCCCTGATCAGCATTCATCACGGAAATACAATTTATGAACCAGTCGTTTCAAAAAATCACTGAATATGATGGCATCACCGAATACAGATTGTTGTCGAACGATATGAAGGTGCTGCTGGTGCCGCGACGCGCGGCTCCAGTCGCTGCGTTTATGGTCGTATATCGTGTCGGCTCGCGGAATGAAGCCGTCGGGCACACCGGCGCGACCCATCTGCTCGAACACATGCTCTTCAAGGGCACGCCGTCCTACAACAGGCAGAACGGCACTCAAATTGCAGCGGTGCTGCAGCGCCAGGGAGCGGTCTTCAACGCCGATACATGGTTTGATCGAACCCGCTATTACGAGATGCTGCCGTCGGACCAGATCGAGCTGGCCATCCACCTGGAGGCCGACCGGATGCGCAATTCATTCATTGCCGACGAGGATCGTCAGTCAGAGATGACAGTTGTTCGCAATGAACTCGAGCGCGGAGAGAACGACCCATCGCGCATACTGGACGAACGGCTGTGGTCGCTCGCATTTCGCGAACATCCTTATCACCATCCGACGATAGGCTGGCGATCGGACGTCGAGGGCATTCCGACATCGCGACTCAAGGATTTTTACGACATCTACTATCATCCGAATAATGCGACAGCCATTCTGGTCGGCGATTTCGACGACGAAGCGGCGCTTGAACTGATCGCCAGGCATTTCGAACCCATCCCTCGTTCAGCGCATCCGATTCCGCCGATGTACACGGTCGAGCCGGTGCAGGAAGGCGAGATCCGGTTCATTCTGCGCCGTGCAGGGCAGCTTGGAATTGTCGAGATGGGATGGCACATTCCGGAATCGGCGCACACTGATTCGGCCGCCCTGGCCGTGCTCGATCATATTCTCTCCGCCGGCGTCACGTCGCGGCTCTATCAGGCACTGGTCGAAACCCAGCTCGCAGTCAGCGCAGGCGCACAGGCATTTCAATTCATTGACCCGGGGCTTTTCACGATCGACATCACGCTGCACCCGGGCATCGAGCATGCCGAGGCCGAAAAGGTCGCGCTGCAATTGATCGAGACGCTCAAGCAGGACGAAGCATCTGAAAGCGAGTTGCAAAAAGCGAAGAACATCATTCTGACTCAGATGATCTTCCTGCGTGACAGCCCGTTCGGTGTAATCAGCGTGATCGGCGAAGCCGAGGCCGTCACCGACTGGAAGCTCTTCGTCGACTGGCCCAGGATGATCGAGCGCGTTACCGCCGCCGATGTCAAACGTGTCGTCAATACGTATTTCACCGAAGATAATCGAACCGTGGGATATTTTATCCCCAAGAATGAAGAAGAGTTTTAGCTTTTATGACTGACCTTTCTTTCACCGCCCGAACGAAACGAATCCGACTTTCAAACGGGATAACTGTGCTGCTGCTGTCAAATCCGTCCAACCCGACGATCTCGATGTCGGGATATCTCAAGGCTGGCGCATATTTCAATCCGTCCGACAACGATGCCCTGTCGACATTGACAGCGAGCATGCTCAACAAGGGAACGAAGAAGCGGACTAAGCTCGAGATCGCCGAATCGCTGGATTCGACAGGCGCGCGGCTGGGAATCTCCGCCAACACGTTCACCGTCTCGCTGAGTGCGCTTTCGCTGACGCGCGACCTGCCGCTGATCGTCTCGACTATGGCGGAAGAGCTGCGCGAACCGGTCTTTCCGGCAGACGAACTTGAAAAGCTGAAACAGCGCATCATCGCCAGCATCAAGGAAGATCAGGATGAGACGCGTGTTCGTGCCTACGAGCGCATGACGCAACTCGTCTATCCAGTCGGGAATCCGTTCTATTGCCACCCTGCGGAAACCGTCATCGAGCAGGTCGAGAGAACGACCACCGATCACCTGCGTGAATTTTACGCATCTCATTACGGTCCTGAATCGGTGGTCCTGACCTTCGTCGGAGACCTCAATCCCGATGAGGTGATCGCCATGGTCGATCAGCAACTGGGAGACTGGACGGGTCCGGCCGCCCGTCAGATCGCGCTCGATGAAACGCCGCTGACCACGGCTTCTGACCGGGATTACGTGAGCATGAAGGACAAGGCGAATTGCGACGTCGTCATTGGGCATGCTTCGCGCCTGCGACGGACCAACCCCGACTACCTCGCTGCCATCATCGCCAACCGGGCCCTCGGCCAGTCGACGCTCTCGTCGAGACTCGGCCTCAAGGTCCGCGATGAAATGGGCCTGACTTACGGCATCAATTCCAGCTTCTCTGAATCGGGGATCGGCGACGGCCCGTTCACGATCAGCGTCACCGTCTCGCCGGACAACATCGATCTCGCCATCGACACCACTCTCGAGATCGTCAGGGATTACATCGCGAACGGGATTCGTGAAGATGAACTGCGGGACGAACAATCGTCGTTCGCCGGGTCATATAAAATAGGGCTGGCGACCAACAGCGGCATGGCCAATCAGATCGTCAATGCCGAGTTGTATGGATTCGGCGTCGAATACATCGATGAACTGCCGTCACAAATCGCCGCGCTCGACAAAGCCGCGATCGACGAGGCGATCCGCAAATACTTTCATCCGGAGGTGGCGACGACCGTCATCGCCGGAACATTCTGACAATGTGCCCATGAAACCTGGTGTTCTGTTATTCAATCTCGGCGGGCCCGAAACGATAGAAGACGTTCGCCCGTTTCTGTTCAATCTCTTTTCGGATCCTGAGATTGTCCGGATACCTGTTCGGGCACTGCAGAAACCTTTGGCCTGGCTGATCTCGACGACGCGCGCAAGGAAATCGTCCGCGAATTACCGTCTCATCGGCGGAGGCTCGCCTCTCAGACGCATCACCGACGAACAGGCCGAGGCACTGCGCGCCGAGCTCCTGCGGCGAGGCATCGATGCCAACATTTACGTTGGCATGCGGTACTGGCGCCCATTCACCGAAACCGCGATCGATGCGATCGTCCGCGACGGCATCACCGATCTCATCGCTCTGCCCCTCTACCCGCAATTTTCTGTTTCCACCACCGGATCGAGTTTCAAGGATTTTGTGGCGCAACTGGACCAGCGCGGAGGCCTTCGCAATATTCGACGCCGTTACATCACGCGGTGGCACACTCATGCATCCTACATCAATGCTCTGGCTGAACAGATCGCCGAAGAGATCGCGAAATTCCCCGACCCGGATCCTTTGCACGTTCATCTGCTTTTCAGCGCACACAGCGTGCCGCAGAGCTATATCGAAAACGGAGACCCATACCTTGCACACACACGGGAGACGATCGAGAAAGTCTCGGAAAAACTCGGCCGTCGCAGCCCCGTCCACCTGAGTTTTCAAAGCAAGGTCGGCCCCGTCAAATGGCTTGAACCATCGACCGATCAGAAGCTGAGGCAATTGAGAGCAGAAGGCGTCGAGCAGGTTCTGGCGATCCCGATCAGCTTCATCTCGGAGCACATTGAAACTCTCTACGAACTGGACATCCTGTACAAGGACCTGGCCGAAGAGCTTGGCTTTAAGGCATATCGCCGCGTACCGGCATTCAATTGCCGCCCGGGCTTCATCAGCGCCCTTGCGGATCTCGTAATCGAGAAACTACCAAACGAAAAGTCATGAATTACGATTCGATCATCATCGGAGCCGGCATATCCGGGCTCGTCACCGGTTATCGATTAAAGAGACTGGGGCAGAACGTTCTGGTGCTGGAGAACAGCGACCGTATCGGCGGGTCGATCCGAACGGCGGAGGCTGAAGGTTATCTGATCGAACAGGGACCGAACAGCGCACGTGGCACTCACGAACTGATCGATCTGATCGAAGAGCTGGATCTGATGAGTGAACTGGTCACTGCGCCGCCGCGCGCGCCGGCATTTGTCTATGCGGCCGGACAGCTGCATCCCGTTCCAATGGGCCCGGGCCCTCTGATCACATCGAAACTTCTTTCAGGATCGGCCAAACTGGGGCTGCTCGGCGAACCATTCCGCAGCGGACGGACCGAACCCGGTGAAGAGAGTATCGCTTCGTTCATCCGGCGACGGCTCGGCCCTCAAATTCTGGAGAGGCTCGTCGCGCCCTTTCTTTCCGGCGTCTATGCGGGCGATCCCGAGAAACTGTCCGTCCAGGCGTGCTTTCCGAAGCTCGCCGAATTCGAAGCATCCGCCGGCAGCATCTTGCGCGGCGCGATCAGATCAGCACGCTCATCGAAAGAGAAAAAGGAAACGCCGAAACGATCGCTGCGCCAGTACCGGCTCTGCTCCTTCCACGATGGCCTGAGCGCTCTGCCGAAAAAACTGGCCGCCGCGCTGGGCGAAAATCTGCTCGATCAAACCCGCGTGACAGGGATTACGAAGAGCGATTTCTATCAGATAGCGATCGAGCGTAATCACGAAAGCCGTACTTTGACCTGTTCCAGTCTGATCCTTGCCACACCGGCATATACGGCCGCGCAGTTGCTGGAGCCGGTATCGGCCGGGATCTCGGCATTGCTGGCTGAGATACAATACGTTTCGCTCGTCTCAGTGCCGCTGGCATATCGTAAAGATCAGCTCACGACGCAGGCTGAAGGATTCGGATTTCTGACTCCGCGCAGCGAGGGGTTGCGCACTCTCGGGTCGATCTGGAACTCCTCGCTCTTTTCAGGGCGCGCGCCCGATGATCACCTCATCACCACAAATTTCATCGGCGGAGCGACCGATCCCGACGCCATCCGCCTGAGCGACGAAGACCTGATCACTACCGTACACAATGACCTGACGAAGGTTCTTGGGATATCCGGCGAGCCGATCCGCCTGCCGATCACTCGCTGGGAACGCGCTATCCCGCAATACAACATCGGTCATGCGGCCCGCGTCTCGCGTATCGATGCGACATTGAAAAATATCCGTGGATTACACCTGAGCGGAAATTATCTGCACGGAATCTCGATCGGAGATTGCATCAAGAACGCCGAAACGCTCTCCGGGGAGGTACTCAGGCAATCGAATCCATAATGCCGATCGGTACAACTGGTTTGATCAGGACATTTCAACAGGAACCAGGCGTTCTGTATGGCGGTGTGATGATACTGCTGCTCACAATGATCATCCTCTCGACAGGGCTGGTTGAGGCTGACTCTTCTTCTTATCGCGTAGTGATCAGGAAAGCCGATCGCAAGCTCCATCTTTACCTCCTCCAAAACGGGCGTCAGAGGTTGATCAAGACCTATCAGGTCGTGCTCGGAAACAACCCGGTCGGCCACAAACGCAAACAGGGTGACAGCGCTACACCCGAGGGCGATTACTACATCACACACAAAAATTCGCGCAGCAAATTCTATCTCTCGCTGGGCATCAGTTATCCGAATATCCAGGATGCCGATGCCGGGTTGCAGGCGAAGTCGATCACGAAGGCGCAGCACAAGGCGATCGTCAATGCCATAAACAGGCAGGAGAAACCACCGCAGAACACAAAGCTCGGCGGCGACATCTTCATTCACGGCGGCGGAACGGGGATGCTTTTCGGCAAACCAAATGACTGGACGCTTGGCTGCATCGCGCTCGAAAATGCAGATATCAAGGAACTCTTTGATCTGCTGCCGGTGAAAACTCCGGTTCGGATAGATCCTTGAGACGTGAAAATTCTTCCTAGTCATATCACCACAGAGACACAGAGGGCACAGAGAAACCCTCCGTCCTCTCTGTGTCCTCTGTGCCTCTGTGGTGGGTAATTCCAATTATGAAAAAGACACTTTATTTAGACTGTTTTTCAGGCGCCAGCGGAGACATGCTCGTTGGAGCGATGCTCGATTGCGGCCTCGAATTCGATTTCCTGAAAGATGAGCTGGCGAAGCTAGGGGTTTCGGGTTACGACCTGAGCCTGACCCGCGTCGATCGGAGCGGCATCTCATCGTCAAAATTCGACGTCCACCTGCATCACGATCACAGCCATGATCATCATCATGGCCATCATCACCATCACCACGAGCATCGAGGTCTGACTGAGATCAAGCGGATAATCGGCGAATCACATCTGAGCGATGCGGTGAAGGAGCGCTCACTGACGATATTCCAGCGGATAGGCGAGGCTGAGTCGAAGATTCACAATGTCCCGATAGAAACGGTCCATTTTCACGAAGTCGGAGCGATCGATTCGATCGTCGACATCATCGGCGCATCGATCGGGATCGAGGCACTGGGGATCGAACAGATCTTCTCCTCCCCGCTGCACGTTGGCGCCGGGACCTTCACATGCGCGCATGGAACATATCCGGTTCCGGGACCGGCGACGGCCGAGATCCTGCGCGACGTGCCGATCTATTCGGGCGAGATTCAGGGAGAGCTGGTCACTCCGACCGGCGCGGCGATCATCGCCACAATGGCAGCCGGTTACGGCCCCATGCCGATGATGCGCGTCGATCGCGTCGGTTATGGCGCGGGTACCCGCGAATATCCGAAGTTCCCGAACGTGCTGCGGGTGATTTTAGGGCGAATGGTCGGCGACGCCGACAGGACTCCGGGTACCATCACAGTCATCGAAGCGCAGATCGACGACCTCAACCCGCAGGTTTTCGGCCACCTCATGGAACAGGCCCTCGAAGCCGGCGCGCTCGATATCTTTTACATTCCTGTTCAGATGAAGAAGAACCGGCCAGGAGTGCTACTGACGCTGCTGTGCCGGCCCGAAGATCGCGAAAAGATGAGCCATCTCATCTTCCGCGAAACGACGACGCTCGGCCTGCGTTATCGCGATGAACGACGCGAGATTCTGCAACGCGAACACATCATGGTCGAAACGCCATACGGTCCGATCCGCATCAAGCTGGCGCGAACTTCCGACGGTTCGATCGTCAACGCATCACCCGAGTTCGAAGACTGCCGCTCAGCGGCTGAAAAACACGGCGTCCCGCTGCGTGACGTGCAGATGGCCGCGATGAAGGCTTATTCGAACTAAGCCCATCTCAGCCGGCAGACCAGTTAAAGCAGGGTCCGTATCCATTGATTGATGAATTTGATTGTTGCGAATATTTTACCGGGAAAATATGATACGGATATGATCATTCCAAGTGCGGCGATACTGGTGATCGGCGATGAAATCCTGAGCGGAAAGACTGAAGACCTGAATGCCAGGCTGCTGATCGGCGAATTGCGCGAGCTCGGCGTCGCGCTCAAGCGCATCTTTGTCATCCCTGATGACGTAGACGAGGTCGCTCAAGCCATTCGAGAATTATCGACGAAATTCGATTACGTCTTCACTTCAGGCGGAGTCGGGCCGACACACGATGACGTGACGCTGGCCGGCATCGCCCGCGGATTCGACGTTCCAATAGTTTGCCACCCGCAGCTCGAAGCCATCATTCGCGGTTATTTTGGCGATAAGACAGACGAATCGCACCTGCTTATGGCCAACGTTCCCGAAGGCGCCGAGCTGATCGACGGTCCAGATATTCGCTGGCCGGTCCTCTGCGTACGCAACGTCTACATTCTGCCCGGAGTGCCCGAACACTTCCGGCGCAAATTCCTTGCCATCCGTGAACGCTTTCGCGTCGCACCGTTCTTCAATCACGCCATCTTCACAAAAGAAGACGAATTCGATCTGGCCGATAACCTTCGCGCCGTCGCAGCGGCGAACCCGCTGGTCGCCATCGGCTCCTATCCGAACTTCTCTTCGGAAGAATATCGCGTCAAGCTGACACTTGAATCGAAGGATGCCACCGCTCTCGATGCGGCAGTCAGCCAGTTGATGGACCTGCTCGATCGTGACAGGTTCGTCCGTAGCGAATAAAGGATTTTCAACGCCAGGGACACCATGAGGGCAAAGAAATTAAATCGCAAAGACCGCAAAGGGGCAAAGGTATACAGGGAAGATCAGTGTTCGAATTATATCCAATGGGCAATAATCCGGATATTCATATCACTAAAAAATCTTTGCTCCTTTGCGGTCTCTGCGATTAATTCTTTGCCCCTTTGCGGTCTTTGCGATTAATTTCTTCCGGACTTGATTGCCAGAAAATTTTGTTTACAGAGTATTTAATCCCTTTTTCGTTTCATCCGCTCGACATACTTTTCGACCTCTTGTCGATGCTCATCTGAAAACAGTCGGATCTCGATCGCCCTGAACATCCTGTCGAAAGCCTCGTCAGTCCCCAGTTCGATCAGATCGCGACTCAGACTTTTTGTTTCAAATAACGCTTCTCGCGGCCGTGCAGCCAGCTTCTCAGCCAGCGCCATCGTCCGCTCCATCAGCTCCTCGGCCGGATACAGGTGATTGACCAGGCCGATGCGAAAGGCTTCATCGGCATCGATCACATCGCCGGTCATGGCAAGCTCTTTGGCGCGGCTCAAACCGATGATCTTATATAAAGGATACATGATCTGTGTGACGCCGAGCAGCACCTCGGTCTGAGCGAATTTCGCCGCTGACGAGCAGATGCGGATATCGCAGAATGCCGCCAGATCGAATCCGCCGGCGATGGCCGGCCCGTTGATCGATGCGATGACAGGCTGCGGCAGCGTATATATCTGCCTGAAAAGCTCGAAGAGGGTTCTCATGTATTCGGCTTTATCATCCGCATCGAGTGTGATCAGGTGGTGCAGATCGAGCCCGGCGCAGAAGCTCTTCCCGGCGCCGTTGATGACCAACACCTTGACGGATGAGTCCTTAGCGACGTCACTCAATGCATCTCCGAGAGCCTGGATCATGTCCGGATGCAGCGAATTGCGCTTTTCAGGCCGGTTAAGGGTGACCAGTAGTATGTCATTACGTTTTTCGATGATTATCATAAATCTTTTCCATTCAGTTAATCAGTTATTTGGACAGATCGCCGGCTATGTTACAATTTGCGGTTCAACCCGGCAGACACTGCCTGCCATTTCACTGTCGAGCCCGTCTTCAGCTTCCCGGAATAACCGCAAAGCGAACAGACTGACCGCTGACGAACGGAATCGCATACATACTTTATGATTCAGACTGTAAGAGGGACAAGGGATATTTTGCCGGCGGACATGCCGCTCTGGCACCGCGTCGAGGATGTGGCGCGCGAGGGTTTTCGCCGATACGGCTTTCAGGAGATTCGCACGCCGATCTTCGAAAAGACGGAGCTTTTCGCCCGCGGAGTCGGCGAAGCGACCGACATCGTCCACAAGGAGATGTACACCTTCATCGACCGTGGGCGTGAAGACCGCGAGGGCGAATCGCTGACGCTGCGGCCCGAGAACACGGCATCCGTCGTGCGCTCCTACATTCAGCACAGGATGTACGCCGACAAATCGTCCGGCGAATCGACGAAGCTCTTTTACACGGGTCCGATGTTCCGCCGCGAACGCCCGCAGGCCGGCCGTTACCGGCAGTTCTATCAGATCGGCGTCGAGGTACTTGGGACGAGCGACGACCCGGCAATCGAGGCTGAAGTGATCGAGATGCTCGACTGGTTTCTGAAAGAGCTGAAGATCCCGAACACGACTCTGCTCATCAATTCGGTCGGCGAGCCGGCGACCAGAGCCGTCTATCTCGAACAGCTTCGCCGGGCGATCGAACCGCATCTGGATGAGCTTTGCGGAGATTGCCGTCACCGCTTTGAGACCAATCCCCTGCGCGTTTTCGACTGCAAGGTCGAAAGCTGCCAGAAGATCATTTTGACGCTGCCGACGATCACCGATTCGCTTGATGATGGATCACGCGAACATTTCGAGCAGTTCAAGGCGCATCTCGACGCACGCGGCATCGCGTATACCATCAATCCGCGAATGGTTCGCGGACTCGATTATTACACCAAAACCGCCTTCGAGATCGTCGCCCACGACGGGCTCGGCGCTCAGAACACAATCGTCGGCGGAGGTCGCTACGACGGTCTCTCCGAAACACTGGGCGGCCCGCCGACCAAGGGCTTTGGATTCGCATTCGGTCTCGATCGAATGGTCATGGCGCTGCCTGAAGAAGAAGCCGAACTTCTGCGCGCTGCCGATGCGCCTGATATCTATATCGTCTTTCTCGGCCAGGGTGCCCGGAATCATGCCTTGATGGTTGCGAAGGAGCTGCGCTCGGCGGGACTGGCCGTCGGCATGGAATTCGAGGACCGCAAGATGAAGAAGGCCATGACTCAGGCGGCGAAATCAAAAGCGAGGTACGCCCTCATCATCGGCGACGATGAGGTGACAAGCGGCCGCTATGGACTCAAGGATTTGACGACCGGCGAGCAGGAGGCACTCTCACTGGCCGGGATAGCTGAGAAGTTGAAATAGATAATCCACAAAGTGCTCAAAGATGCACGAAGTAAAAACATTTGTGAAACTTCGTGTCCTTTGTGGATGATATTTTTTCGTAGATGTGACTTTTATCAGGAAAGATACGCAATGCTTGATCATTTAGGACAAACGAAACGGACTCATAACTGCGGGGAGCTGCGCCGCGAAAACGTCGGGCAGTCAGTCACGATCATGGGCTGGGTCAACAGTTACCGCGATCACGGATCGGTGCTTTTTCTGCACCTGCGCGATCGCGAAGGCATCACGCAGATCGTCTTCGATGAGAAGGATAATGCCGGGTTACTCGCGCTGGCTCAGCAAATGCGCAGTGAGTATGTGATTGCCGTAACCGGCAAATGCATCCTGCGCGACGAGAAGAACTTCAATCCGAATATGACTACCGGTGAGATCGAGATCGTCGCCGAAGAGATGAAGGTGCTCAACGATTCGCAGACTCCGCCGTTCGAGATCGACAACTGTCGCGCGTCCGAAGACCTGCGTCTGAAATATCGATATCTCGATCTGCGCCGGCCGGAGATGCAGCAGAACTTCAAATTGCGACACCGCCTGGCTCTGGCGGCACGACGAGTACTGGATGATCAGGGATTTTATGAGATCGAGACGCCAATCCTGACCAAATCGACGCCCGAAGGCGCGCGCGATTATCTGGTTCCGTCGCGCACATCACCGGGCAAGTTCTTCGCACTGCCGCAGTCACCACAGCTCTTCAAGCAGCTTCTGATGATTTCAGGCTATGAGCGTTATTTCCAGATCGCCCGTTGTTTCCGCGATGAAGATCTGCGCGCCGATCGCCAGCCCGAATTCACTCAGATCGACATCGAGATGAGCTTCGTTCAGCCGGACGATGTCTTCAACATGATCGAACCGCTGATCGTCGAATTTTTCAAGGTTGCCGGCGTCGAGCCGCCGGCAACGCCATTCCCGCGCATGCCTTACGTCGATGCTATGAACCGCTTCGGATCGGACAAGCCCGATCTGCGTTTTGGCATGGAATTCATCGACCTCAATGCCCAGTTCGAAAGCGGCGCCTTTCCGGTCTTCGCCGAGGTCATCAAAAAAGGCGGGGCCGTCAAAGGCTTGCTCGTGCCCGGAGCCGCGGCGTGGTCGCGCAAGCAGTATGACGAGATCATCGAGCACGCGAGGCGATATGGCGCCGGCGGACTGGCCTACATTCAGGTGCTCGAAGGCGAGAGCAAGTCAGCATTGACCAAATTCCTCGGCGCGGACGGCATTGAGTCAGTCATACAGGCGGCCGGGGCAAAACCCGGTGACGCGATTCTCATGATCGGTGGAAAATGGGATGTCACCTGCAATGCGCTTGGTCAGGTCCGCCTGGAAATCGGCCGCCGCGAAAATCTGATCGACGAAAACGAAAACAGACTGCTCTGGGTTGTTGACTTCCCGATGTTCGAATACCACGAAGAGGACGGACGCTGGTATGCCATGCATCACCCGTTCACTTCCCCCATCGATGAAGACATCAATAAACTGGAAGGGGATAATCTCGGAGAAGTTCGAGCCAAAGCTTATGACCTGGTCTTTAACGGAAATGAGCTGGGTGGAGGATCGATTCGAATTCACCGCTCGGACGTCCAGGCCAGAATGTTCAAAGCGCTCGGCCTGCACGAAGAAGAAGCGCGTGAGAAGTTCGGGTTCTTCCTCGATGCCCTGAGCTTCGGCACGCCTCCGCACGGCGGAATCGCCCTCGGCCTCGATCGCATCGTCATGCTCTTTGCAAAAGCCAAATCGCTGCGAGACGTGATCGCCTTCCCGAAGGTTGCGAGCGGATCAGATCTGATGACCGACAGCCCGAGCACAGTGACTCCTGAGCAACTGGCCGAGCTGAAGATCAAATCACTGGCATAAGCATGGAGTACCGCCTTCAGGCGGGTTTTGCCTTTCGCGATGGCACTACCCGCCTGAAGGCGGTACTCCATGCTTCGCTCTTAACAATTACGGCCACCCCTAAAAGAAAGGTGGTCAAATGTATTACTATCGAAATCTGACAGAAGAAGAAAAGCTTGAGGTCGTCGAGTCCAGAAGGGTTCGAAAACTCAGCTGGCATTCCCCCACTCACAAAGCCCTCAGTAGTTCCCACCATTATCTGGTCACTGCAGCCTGTTTCGAACATAGAGCGATCATTGGAATGAAGTTGTCTCGTATGACGTACTGCGAAGAGGAACTTCTTCGGATTTGCGATGAGCAAAAGTCTCTTCCGCACGCATGGTGCGTCCTGCCCAATCATTATCATATCCTCGTATACTGCGAAGACATCAGGTCTTTTTGCCATGCTTTAGGTCAATTTCATGGTCGATCATCCTACCATTGGAATCAGGAAGATAACTTCCGCGGGAGAAAGGTCTGGCACCGATGTTTTGACCGAGCGATGAAATCAGAACGACATTTCTGGGCAAGCCTGAACTATGTTCATAACAATCCTGTACATCATGGATATGTGGATCGATGGACAGATTGGGCATGGTCAAGCGCAGCTCAATTTATTGAAACAACAGGACGCGAGCGTGCGATTGCAATCTGGAAGGAATATTCGCTGCTTGAATATGGGAAGAAATGGGACAGATAGCATGGAGTACCGCCTTCAGGCGGGTTTTGCCTTTCGCGATGGCACTACCCGCCTGAAGGCGGTACTCCATGCACCTACCAGCGCAGGACGATTCCAGCTGCGATGAAAACGTTATGCTGTTTATTGTTCAGAAACGGCACATTGAAGCTTGGATTGCCGGTCACGAAATCACGGACCTCACCTCGAATCGCCAATATCGGAAGCACGTTCAGATCGACTCCTCCACCGTAATCAAACACCCAGGTAGTATTGGCGCGATCTCCGGTGTTGGGTTGCCCGTTGATCAGAACATCGCTCTGCTTGAAACGCGCCACTCCGGCGCCGCCGACGACGTATGGCGAGATGCCGGCTCCGGGCAGCAGTTTCACTTTCAATCCCGGCGTGAAAAAGAGCGAGGAATAGTTACTTGGCAGCAAAAGACTCGAGCCTCTGACGTCGGCGCCGGGAGCGCCTGTGATGGCCATTTCCCAGTACAACGATGCGATCCCGCCGTCAATCATTCGACTGGCATAGTTGAACTGGTAGGTCACTGATCCATCAAAAGCCGCCTTGATGGGTTCCAGCGAATCAAGACTGCGATCGGTCGCCTTGAGCCGTCCGACGAGCACCGCAATCTCGTTCGACTGGGCGAAAGCAACTGAAGAAAGCATCATGGCTAGAAGCATCCCTGCCAGAAATCTCATTGAATAATTGATCTTCTTCATCTTGATCACTCCTTCTTCTGTTTTAGGATTAAGTCATCCTCGTATTATAACGGCGGTTCGAAACGGCCGTCCGCCGCTGTCCAGCCGCCGTCGACGAACAGTACTGATCCTGTGACATAACTTGATGCCTCGGAGCTTAGAAAGACCACTGCTCCGACCATTTCGCCCGGACTCGCCCAGCGTTTAAGAACGCTCTTGTCGGCATACGCCTGATACCACTCGGGACGGTCCTTGATCGGACGCGTCAGTGGAGTCTCGACAACGCCCGGCGCGATGGCATTGACTCGCACTCCCTGAGTGCCGAGTTCCGCCGCCAGCGTGCGCACAAGCTGAACGATCCCCGACTTGGTCGCAGCATAGACTCCCTGGCCCGGTTCGACCACCTGTGACCGGATCGATGAAAAAACGATGATGCTGCCGCTTCCCTGAGCAGCCATCAATCGCCCGGCCTCTCTTAAAACGGCGAACGCCCCGCGAAGGTTGAGAGCAATGACTCGATCGAATTCCTCGTCAGAATAATCGATCAGCGGCTTGCGAACGTTGATCGCCGGGGTTAATACAACTACGTCCAGCCGCCCTTGTTCCACGACGACAGATTCCAGCAGATGGCGTATGTCTTCCGTCCTCGTGACATCGACCGTTTTCACAACGGCTGAGGTTCCGATCTTCCCGGCAGTCTCGTCCGCTGCATCCTTATTAATATCCGCGCAAACGACAAATGCTCCGAAAGCCGCCAGCCCGAGGGCCGATTCCTGACCGATCCCGGACCCGGCGCCGATCACCACAGCGACCTTGTTATCAAGCTGAAACAGATTTTTGTAGCCCATCTTCTACTTTCTACTTTCTACTTTTTACTTTCTACTCACTACCATCACAACCAGCCCTGCCAGAGTGGCCCAGATCAGTGATGGTATGTTTAGATACCCGGCGCCGTTCGACAAGCGTTCCAGCAGAAAAGTGGCGGCGACCGAAGTGCACATCGCAAAAAGACAGGCGCGGGCGCCGACGCGACGCGTGTACAAGCCTGCGACGATCGGTAAAAGCAACGCCGCCGAGAGCAGCGTATAAAAGATCGTCAGCGCCGAGATAACGCTTTCCAGCAATATGCCGAGCAGCGCCCCAATCGCTCCGCAGGCGACAGCAGTTGAGCGGACGACGATCATCAACCTGCGATCATCAGCCTCTGGATCGATCCAGTTCTGGTAGAGGTCGCGACTGAGCGATGTACTGAGCATAAACAGGACCGCATCGGCCGTGCTGACTTCAGCCGCAAAGATCGCGCCGAGCAGCAGGCCGCCCAGCCAGAGCGGCATTGACTGGGTCATAAGAGTCGGCAGCGCAAGTTCGCGGTTGGCCAGATCCGGGAACTGCGCGTGGGCCAATACCCCTAACAGAGCCGGCACCGCAGCGAACAAGAGCAGTCCAAAAGCATTGAATGCAACTCCGCGCCGGACTGCAACTTCGTCTTTCGCTCCGAATATCTTCTGCAACAACCCCGGCGATATGATGAATGACGGCACCAGCAGCACAATGTACCGCCAGATGCCCGGCGCGCCGATCCCCGTGAAGCTTGTGAACGCATCGGCATCCGCAATCGCCCCAACCTTTTGAATCCGTGTGAACGAATCGGTTATCTCGCCGGTATACCAAAGAAAGATCAGAGCCATCCCGAACCCGACCAGTTTGACTATCAACTGCAGCGCATTGACTCGCGCGGTCCCGAACAGTCCGCCGGCGGTAAAATAGATGGTCGCGACCGCCGCGCCGATGAGACATCCGACAGGCTTGCTCACCCCGGCGGTGACGTTCAGAATCCAGGCGATCGCGATCAGCTGTCCGGCCAGAATGGAGAGCGTTCCGAGCCAGAGCAGTATCGCCGCCACACCGCGCACAGTCCGGTTGTAGCGAAACTCGAGGTAATCACCGACGGTGTACAGATTCTGATCACGAGCCACGCGCCAGATCCGCGGCCCGACTGTAAATGCCAGAATCAACGACCCGATCCCCGCTGAGCCGACCCACCACCACGCCGACAACCCGTCACGATAACCCAGCCCTGTCGCTCCGACTGTTGATCCGGCGCCGATGTTGGCCGCCAGCAAAGTCGAAAAGAGAAACCCTGCGCTGAGCCCGCGTCCGGCGACGAAGAAGTCGCCAGATCCCTTCACACGCCGTGAAACATATGCTCCGACGGCAATCATGAGCACAGCGTAGGCTGCGAGTATCAGCAGATAGGTCATATTTTGTTACGCTTGCAGTAACCGCATTGTCGTCAGCGCCATCGTCTTGCAGGCCTGTATCAGATGATCGATCCGGCAATACTCGTCAGGCTGATGAGCCATATCGAGCAGGCCCGGGCCGTAGGCGATGCATTGTTCGATTCCAGCGATACGCGCGAAGTGTTTCTGATCGTATGTTCCGGGGCTCGCGATCAGCGGAGGACGCCGCCCGATTGAATGTTCTATCGCCGACGCCGTCTGCTGCACAAGTTCGGTCATAGGATCGGTCATCGTCGGATGCACTACCAGCAAATCTTTCAGCTCATAACTCCAGACGGGATCCTCGTCATGCAATTGCTCCAACAGATCGACCACTTCGCTTTTGACATTATCAAACGATTCCTCGATCAGAAAACGGCGGTCAAAAATGGCGCGGCAGAGATCGGCGACACACGGCGTCTGCATCTGATCGATCTGCTGTCCGCCCGCAATCGAGTTGACGTTGATCGTCGCATACCGCGCGCCTGGCGGCTCGACGGGCATGACCGTGCAACGCTGAGCCAGCATTGGTTTCACTTCTTGCTCGATCCGGTTTATCAATCGGGCCATGATATCCACCGCATTGACGCCCAGAAACGGCATGCTCCCGTGCGCTATCCTGCCGAAAATATCGACCTCGAACCAGTATACTCCGCGATGACCAAGACAGATCCGATCGTAATTGAGCGGCTCGGTGATCATGACATAATCGATGCGATCACTGTTGAAGTATCCGTTCTGCGAGAGGTACCAGACGCCTGCCAGCCCGCCGCTCTCTTCATCGACCGTGGCGCTCTGTTCGACGCTGCCGTGAAGCTCGACGCCGGCACGACGGATGGCTTCGACGGCGAAGATCGATGCGGCTATGCCCGCCTTCTGATCGGTCACTCCGCGCCCGTAAATCCTGCCGTCGCGTATCAGCCCCGCAAACGGATCGACTGTCCAGCCAACTCCAGGCGGAACAACATCGAGATGACCATTGAAATGAAGCGTCGGCTTCCGCTCGCGCCCTTCCATTCGGCCGATCACATTCAACCGGGGATTTCTGGCAGTGTTTTCGGGCATTCCGTCTGGAGCGACATAATCGACATCATAGCCGAACGATTCCAGCTTTCGGCCGATGAAATATGCGCAATCCAGGTAATTCTCACCCGGCGGATTGACGGTCGGAATGCGGACCAGATGTCGAAGGAAATCGAGCATCTCAGCGCCGAGTTCATCGACGCGTGCTGCGACATTTTGTTCATTCCCGGTCATCATAGATGTTTTAAAATTTGCGGGATTGTATCAGATCCGCAGGCCGTCTGTTAGCCGTGATGAATTTTCATAAATCCTGTAAGATAGTGAAATTATGTCGAAGATACGAGTACTGCCTGACAGCCTGGCCAACAAGATCGCCGCCGGAGAGGTTGTCGAACGCCCGGCCTCGATCGTCAAGGAGCTGATCGAAAATTCGATCGACGCCGGCGCCCGCAACATCGAGGTGACCGTTGAAGCCGGAGGTCGCCGCCTGATTCGAATCAGCGACGACGGTGAGGGCATGTCTCGCGACGATGCCATACTGGCCTTCGAGCGTCATGCGACCAGCAAGATCAAAACAGCTGAGGATCTCGAAGCGATACTCACGCTCGGGTTTCGCGGCGAAGCTCTGGCTTCGATCGCCTCAGTTGCCAAGGTTCGCCTGCGCACCCAGACCGAAGGCGATCTGACAGGGACCGAGATCGAGATCAGCGGAGGGCGATTGCTCAATGTTCGTGATACGGCCTTCTCGCGCGGCGCGGAGTTTGAAATCCGTGATCTCTTCTTCAACGTCCCGGCGCGCCGGAAATTTCTCCGTTCTGAAGCGACTGAAAGTTTTCACATCGCCAATCTGATCACGCATTACGCTCTGGCCAATCCGGAGATCTCATTCCGACTAGTTTACAACAACCGTGAGAGCATTCGCGTCTCGACGGCCGGCGATCTGCGCGAGCGCGCCTACCAGCTTTTCGGCGAGGAGTTCATCGGCGACCTGATCGAGGTACAGGCTGAAGCGGGTGAGATGCGCGTGCGTGGATATGTCTCTTCGCCGTCGGCGACGCGAACGACTCGCGACAGCCAGTATTTCTTCATCAATGGACGCTACGTTCGCGACAAGGTGCTTAACAGAGCGATGACTGAAGCATATCGCGCGATGGTCCCATCCGGCGTCTTCCCGACGGCCATGCTCTTCGTTGAACTTCCGCCGCACGACGTGGATGTCAATGTTCATCCGGCAAAGACCGAAGTCCGCTTCGTTCGCGGCACGATCGTTCATGATCTCGTCCGCGACGGCGTCCGCACGGCCATCAGTCGCGCAAAAGCAGCCGTCACTCACTTTACTGACCAGAAGCCGCAATCGGTTGTGGGCAGTCTGGTTCAGCCGGCGATGGCTAAAATCACTGAAGAACCGGCTCCGGAATTTACAAGCGAGGATATTAAATCGGGTTTTCGAATTCCGATTCCGCAGGCTCCGCCGGCTGAGCAGCGCAAGATGGATCTCGGATTTGCGCGTCAACCTGCCGATCAGCAGGCTGCCGCGATGTCAAGAGAAGAAAGGGCAACAGCGTTCGAAGCGGCCGAAGCGCAAGCCGAGCAGACCATCAACCGGATCGATGCTGAAATAGCTCAAATGCCGCAATACGGCAAACGGATCGGATGCCTGGGCACACGGGGTATCGAATCAGGTTCAGCGCTCAGAGCCGCACAAAATCTGACGCTCTCGGCTGATGAGGTAAATCCGCTCGGGCAATTGCACAACAGCTTCATCATCGCCGCCGACAGAACCGGCCTGCTGCTGATCGATCAGCACGTCGCCCACGAACGCATCCTCTTCGAGCAACACTGGGCCGCGCTCCGAAACAAAAAGGTCGAGGCTCAACACCTCCTGTTACCCGAAACGATCGATCTGACGCCTGCCCAGGCCGCCGCATTCGAACAGTTGCAGCCCGAACTCGAAGAGAACGGTTTCGAAATCGGCCGACTCTCGGGCCGCACGATCGCAATCAAGTCGATCCCGGCAATACTCTCAGTCGGCGCCGCTCAGTCGCTGCTCGTCGAACTGCTCGATACAATCGAGGATGAAAGACGTGGATTGTCACTCGATGACCTGCGCGCCGAGATAGCCGCCAGTCTGGCCTGCCGCGCCGCCATCAAAATCAATATGCCGCTTGCCCCGGAAAAGATGCACTGGTTGATCGATGAACTGCTCAAGATGGAAAATCCCGCCACCTGCCCGCACGGTCGCCCCATCATCCTTCGCATCACCATGCGCGAAATCGAAAAGGGATTCCAGAGGTCTTAGAATCGAAGAGGATTAATCGCAAAGACGCAAAGGGGCAAAGGAATTAATAGGGCATCAATACCCGAGTCCCATCCACTGGGCAATAATTAAGGTGGAGATTTCCTATGAATTCCTTTGCCCCTTTGCGTCTTTGCGATTAATTCTCTGCCTTCTTTGCTGACTTTGCGGCCTATTTCACCTTGCCCGGTCCGTACAACGCGCGTCCCGGTTTCGCTCCAGTATGCTCGCCGTCCTTCAAAACCTGTACGCCATTGACGAAGACGTGTTTGACTCCGACCGAATACTGGTGAGGATTCTCGAATGTCGCCTTGTCGGCAATCTCCTGTGGATCGAAGATGACTACGTCGGCGAAATTCCCATTCTTCAAAATACCGCGCCGATCCAGTTCGAGGTTCGCAGCAGGCAGTCCCGTCATCCGGCGAATGCCTTCCTCGATCGACATAAGTTTTTCATCCCGCACGTACTTGCCGAGGAATCGCGCAAAGTTGCCGTAAGCGCGCGGGTGAGTCGAGCTCTTCAGAAACACTCCCTCCGTCGCCATCGAACCGGCATCGGACCCGAGCGAGACCCACGGACGCGCGAACTGTTTTTTGATGTTCTCCTCCGACATCATGAAGTAGACCGTTCCAACTCTCGACCGGTCTTCGAGAATAAGATCCATCGCAGTTTCAGTCGGGTCCTTGCCGCGCATCTTCGCGACTTCGGCGAGCGTCTTGCCCGCCAGCGGCTTGAGCGCATCGGATTTGAATCCAACAAGAAGAATCTTGTCCGGCGAGCCGACCAGGACGTAAAAATTTTCCCAGTCCCTGCCGGGTTTCTTCATCTCGGCTGCGATCTTCTTGCGCATCGCCGGATCCTCGAGGCGCTTGAACAGTGCATCATATCCACCATCGAGCACCCATGGAGGCATGGTCGAAGTCAGACCCGTTGCTCCAGCCGTGTATGTGTACATATCGGCTGTGATCTTGAGCCCTTCGCTCCGCGCCTTTTCGACCATTGCAATCACCTGGTCCATCTTCGGCCAGTTCTCGCTGCCGGCAGCTTTCAAATGGTAGATCTCAGCCGGAATTTGGGCCTCGCGAGCTATGCGCAGCAGTTCATCCACCGCCTCGGTCAACTGATTGGCTTCGCTGCGAATGTGCGAGATATACTTGCCTTTGTATTTCGACGCCACCTTGCAGAGCTCGATCAGCTCTTCGGTCGAAGCGAAGAACGCCGGCGCATATATTAATGATGAGCCGATTCCAAGGGCTCCAGCCTCCATCTCGCTGCGAACAAGCTCGCGCATCTTCTCCATCTCTTCAGGAGTCGCCTGCCGGTTTTCCCAGCCGATGACGTGTTCGCGAATCGTCGTCGCACCGATGTATGAGGCAAAGTTTTGCGAGACACCACGCTTTTCCAGCCAGGCCAGGTATTCGCCCAGAGTTGTCCATTCGATTGGATACTTCAGATCGCCCTGATCATCGAGGCGTCGCTTCTTCTGCTCTTCATTCCACGGCCCCATTGAAGAGCCTTCGCCCATGATCTGGGTCGTTACACCCTGTTTGAGCTCGCCCATCGAACGGCCGTCGACGATCATCGTCGCCCACGAATGCGAGAGCATATTGATGAATCCCGGCGATACGGCCAGCCCTTTGGCGTCGATCTCTGTTGTCGCTTTTGCGCTGGAAAGATCGCCGATCTCGACGATCTGATCCCCCTTGATTGCCACATCCGCACGGAGCGGCGCCGCTCCGGAACCGTCATAGACAGTTCCATTGCGAATGATGATGTCATACGCAGGCAATTGCGCACTTTGACACGCGGCGAACATCACGAGCACACAGATCAGGCTGATGTTGCGATATCGAAACATATTCAGCTCCCCCTGGAAGTAGAAAGTTAAAAGTAGAAAGTAGAAAGTCAGAGCGTAGCGACCATACGTATCTGAATTCGGTTAACTGATTGTCAGGGCATCGAGTATTTCCGCGCCTGAGCCTGGACAGCCGTAATTGCCACTGCATCGACGATATCCCCGGCCTTGCATCCGCGTGACAGATCGTTGCATGGCTTATCGAGCCCCTGCAGAATCGGACCGATCGCAGTCGCCCCGGCCAGGCGCTCGGTCAATTTGTAAGCGATGTTTCCGGCATTCAGGTCGGGGAAGATCAGCACGTTCGCACGACCGGCCACCGGCGATCCTTTTGCTTTGGAATCGCCGACCGACGGAATCAGCGCCGCATCGGCCTGCAGTTCACCGTCGATCTGCAGTTCAGGTGCGCGAACCCTGGCCGTCCTCGTCGCTTCGATCACCTTGTCCGCCAGTGGATCCTTAGCGCTCCCCTTTGTCGAAAACGAGAGCATCGCCACGCGTGGCTCGACTTCCAGCAGCGCGCGACAGCTCTCGGCAGAGGCGATCGCAATCTCGGCCAGCTGCTCTGCATTCGGATTCACGACCACACCACAATCGGCATAGATCATCGCTCCGTCCGAACCGAATTCCCTGTTCGGCACCAGCATGACGAAAAACGACGAGACCAGCTTGAATCCCTGCTTCACACCGATCGTTACCAGGGCTGAACGAACGGTGTGAGCCGTCGTATTCGTAGCCCCCGCCACAGAGCCATCCGCCCTGCCGTTGCGCACCATCATATTTCCGAAATAGAGCGGATCGAGCATCTGCTTGCGACATTCATCCAGCGTCGCTCCTTTCGACCGGCGCAGTTCATACAACTGATCGGCATATCGATCAAGATCAGCTGAGCGCCTGTGATCGAGGATGATCACATTATCAAGCGTAACGCCCAGACTCGCCGCCCTGCTTCCAATCTGCTCTTCGTCGCCGATGATCGTGATGCGTGCGATTCGTTCTTCGGCCGACTTAGCCGCCGCCACAATCGTCCGGTCATCCCCACCTTCAGGCAGGACTATGTGCTGCGGCCGCGTGGCAGCGCGAACTCTGAGCTTCTTCAGAATATCCATTGAACCCCTGTATTACCTTCTTGGCGTTTAATACCGCAGGCTAAACACCCGACCGGGGGGGGGAGGGAGCGGCAGGGGGGAGGGGGGGGGACCCGGGCCCCCCCCGCCCCCCCCCCCCGCCCCCCCCCCGGCCGCCCGCGGCCCCCGCGCCCCCGCGGCCCGCCCCCCCCCCAAAATTTAATCCTTCTTGTTTTTCCTGCGGCGCAGGTATATCGCCAGGATGATCACAAGGCCGGCGCCAACTACGATCGTGGCGACCGTGCTGTAGACCTCAAGATAATGTGCGACCTCTCTCCACTTGCTGGCGAAGATCTTGCCGAGGTAGAGCAGCATGGCATTCCAGACACCCGCGCTGATCGCGCAAAGCATCGTCGTCACGGCCAGATTCATCTTCGACATGCCGGCGAAAAACGAGACGATCGCCCTCGTCCCCGCCAGAAATCGGTTGGCGATAATCACTCCATACCCGTAACGCCTGAAGAGCGTTTCGACCTGCTCGAGCGTCCCCAGGGGAATGAATCGACCAAACCGCGTTTCGATGAAGTGTCGATCAAAATAACGACCCAGCCAGTAAGCCGTCATAAACCCAGTCGTGCTTCCCAGAGTGGCGAAAATCAGCGCCGGGATGAAATCGATCGTGCCCAGCCCGATGAGCGTTCCGGCAAAGACCAGCGCCACGTCGCTCGGCGAGGGCGGAAACACGTTTTCGATATAGGCGATTGCGAACATCAACGCCAGCACACCCGCCGGCGGCAATTCCTGTAACCAGACGATTAACTGTTCCATCAACTTATCATCGCGCGCGCCTTAGCCGGTCGGCTGTGCGCAGCGACGCTCTTTCAATTTTTCAACAAGGTCGATCACCAGATTCTCCATGCCAAGACCTGAAAAATCGGCCTCTGTATTCGACCAGAATTCATCCAGACTCCGGGCGCCGCCCTTTTCATACTCAAGTGCCTGCAACAGCAGATCCAGTTTGTCGGCAGCCTTGACCAGCCGGGCTTCCAGACTCGCCCGGTGCTCGTAATCGGTCCACAATTCCAGGTACGATTCTCCGAGTGGCCCGAGTCCGGTGAGCATCTCTCCGGCCGCGCGCGCATCCGCTGCCTTGAACGTGGCCGAATCGAACAAGGCCTTGATCGTGTTCGGCAGATCGCCCGTCCGAGCTTCTGTCAGATCGTGCAACAGCGCCATGCGCAGCACCTTCTCGACATCGACCTGTACCCCGAGCGAAATCGCGCGATCGGCCAGAAACATAGCCACAACTGCAACCCCGTAACTGTGCGCCGCGACAGATTCGACATCGCGCACTCCGCGCAACAACCAGCCCATACGCGGCACCGCCTTGAGCCTGATCATCTCCGAACACAGATCAATCAATTTATCAGCATCGTTCACGCCGGCCTTCTCCTCAATGGTCAAGCTACTGGTTTTAACATCTTCCGTCAACCGGGACAGCCCGGACGAGACGATAAGGCCCTGTTCATGCTATATTTTCAGTCTTTAGCAGTCGCCGTAACCGAGCGCGGCCAAAACTGTCAGTTGGAAAACAGATTATGCGTTATCCGGAATCATTCGAAATCGCCGGCCACAGACTTTCACCTCCACTGGTTCTTTCACCGATGGCGGGAGTGACCGATTCGCCATTTCGCCGCGTAGCCAAGAAGCGCGGCGGACTGGGCCTGATCGTCACTGAGTTCATCAGTGTCGAAGGACTGACGCGCGGAAATATGCGCACACATGACATGATGCGCTTCAAGGCTGAAGAGCGCCCGATCGCGATTCAGATCTTCGGCTATGACGAAGTCCGCATGCGCTGGGCGGCCGAGATCGCCCAGGAATCCGGCGCGGATTTCGTCGACATCAACTGCGGCTGCCCGGCCAGAAAAGTGGTTCACGGCGGCGGTGGATCCAACCTGCTACGCGACCTGCCGCAGCTCAAAAAGATCCTAACTGAAGTCAAACGCGCCATCACGATCCCGATGACCGTCAAGATTCGGGCCGGCTGGGACGACAAATCGATCAACTGCGTCGAGGTCGCCAAACTGATCGAAGACTGCGGCGGATCGATGGTCACGCTCCACGGCCGAACGCGCGTCCAGGGTTATCGCGGCTTCGCCAACTGGGACCTCGTTCAGGAAATCAAACATAACGTCTCGATCCCCGTCTCGGGCAGCGGAGACGTGCTCACTCCCGCCGACGCCATGCGCCGTTTTGACGAAATCGGATGCGACGCCGTCCACATCGGTCGCGGAGCGATCGCCAATCCCTGGATCTTTCGCCAGACCTGGGAGGCAATGAACGGCCTGACTCCATACCAGCCGTCTCCACGCGAGATGCACGACCTGCTGCTGGAATTTCGTGACAATCTGCGCGAAACCATGCCCGAAAAAGGCGTCATCGGCCGGATGAAGATGCTCTCTGCGCAATTTCTGCGCGGAGTGCCCAATGGCGCCCATATCCGCACCGCCGTGCTCAGGTCGCAGTCCATCGATGAGATGGAACCGCTCTTCGAGCAGTATTTCGAACTCGCTGAAATTTACGGTATCGATGCTGCACTCCAAAGCGCTCGCGATGATCAGGCCGAACTCGCCGAGTGCGGCGTTTAGCATGGAGTACCGCCTTCAGGCGGGTTTTGCATGACGAAAATCGGTCTGATGTTTTTCTCAGATTATAATTAATTTGACACTGGAAAAACCCGCCTCAAGGCGGTACTCCATGCTATGAAACCGCCAAACAAACAAACGACCATCACCGCTTCCGAGATCGGGGATTACGCCTTCTGCGAAAATGCCTGGTTCCTCAAACGGGAGGGCCATGAGCCTCAGGGACAATGGCTCATGGAGGGCGAGGATTTCCACCAGACGAAAGACCGGCTGGTCGAACATTCCCTGCTCCTGCGGCGCGCCGGGTGGTTCTGCGTCGGAGCTGCCGTACTCTGCATCGTCGGACTGATCACGTTAAACCTGCTGCTCAGAGCGTTACGATGATTCAAATTCTTACACCTCTGGCCATCCTCGGAGCCTTCGTTCTGGGCTTGCTGGCGCTCATACTGCTCGCCACATCCTCCAAATACCGGAGGGCGACAGGTCTTCCGAGTGGTCGCATCATCTATAACGACGCCGCCGGTCTCGCTCAAGGCGAACTCTTTTCGACAACCTTCGGCCTCAAAGGGAAACCCGACTACCTGATCAAGGATTATCTCGGCGCTGTCATCCCCGTCGAAGTCAAATCCCGCAACCTGCCGGCCAGTGGCCAACCTTACGAATCACATCTCCTGCAACTCGGCGCTTACTTCATATTAATTGAAGACGTCATGAAAAAAATCCCGCCTTATGGCATCATCCGCTACAAGAACGATACCATCGAGATCAGGAATACAATCGAACTCCGTCAGGACGTGCTCGATATAATGGAAGAAATGCGACTCTGCCTTGAAGAGGACTACGCCGAACGGAGCCATAAACAGAAGGCCCGCTGTGTTAACTGCTCCATGGCCCATGCCTGCGACCAGCGCCTGGGTTAGTTTCCAGGAGGGAAAGTTTCCAGTTTCCAGTAATAAGGTGCAAGGTTTCACTTCATAGTTTTAAATTTAACAAACTTTTCTGATCAACTCTCCTTACTTGAAACTGGAAACTTTTCCCTTCTGGAAACTTCTTCTCCTCTCATCTCATCCAGCATGCCCTGGACGCTCTCTTTCAACTTAGCCGTCAATTCAGCGTAATCGCCTGCGGGTTCGATCGGCCTGCCGAACCTGATCTTCACCTTCGCCAGGTGGATTCGCGATGAATCCCTTGGCAGCACCTTGTAAGCACCATCCAGAGCCACCGGCACAATCGGCACACCCAGCTCTGTGGCGAGGATCGCCGCTCCCTGCTTGAACGCGTGCAGCTTGCCGTCGTATGTTCGATGCCCTTCCGGGTAGATATTGAGGATCTTGCCGGCGCGCAGCCCCGCTGCTCCCGCTTTCATCGCCCTGATCAAATTAACATTGGCATCGATCGGCACGATGTTCAGCGACGGAGCCAGCCACGACATCAGGAAGCCCTCGAAATACATCCGCGCGCCAACGTGAAAGGTAAGGTTAGCCACTTGCCGGGGATAGGTCGAGCAGATCAGAAACGCATCGAGCAGGCTCTGGTGATTCGGGCAGATCAGAAACGGGGGTTTCAGGTTCGTGATGTTCTCACGCCCCTCGACTTCCATCCGTAGAAAGATTCTCGCAAACCAGTAGAGCGGACGCAGGATCAGATAACCGATCAGTATCATGACCGACCTTCGCCTCAAAAGCGGCTGGAGGTCGGGCAAATCAGATGTCGCATCGCGCAGGATCAGCTTCCAGTTGATCCCGGCAGGCTCATCGGCGACTGCAACGCTGCTGCCGCTCGCCATCGCCTCTTCCGTCAAGTCGATCAACTCACCGACCGTCAGAGCGCCCGCGGCCTTCTCAGGATCGAATTCGATCCCCAGCGAATGTTCGATTCCGACCATGCACTCGGCCCGCGCCAGCGAATCCAGCCCCAGATCCAGCTCGAGATTCATCTGCGGGTGCAGCTCCATCTGCTGCCGGCTGTGACCGCGGAGAACCGCGCTGACAGTTCGACCGGCCGGCGACTCGAGCAATGCTCTGTCAGCGTCCGTCAGTTTGAACTGACTCAGGTCTCGCCCTTCCCGGCCGGCAGAGATCTCGGTTTCGATCTGTTTCTGCAATTCCAGCCGGCGTATCTTTCGTGTAGCCGTCCGCGGCAGCGGATCGGTCCGAATCAGATATTCGCGCACACGCTGGTATTCAGGCAATTCACGGCCAAGGCTGTCCAGTTTGAAGGTGATCTCGTGGCGAGCATTCGTGATGTTCTGCGCTTTCATATAATCGAAATCCGGCACGACTACTGCGATCAGCTTTTCGGCACCGGCAAACCCTGCCTGCGGATCACGTACTCCCAGCACGCATAGTTCGCCAACCAGCGGCGTCCGCGAATAATGCGCCTCGACCTCTTCGGGATAGACGTTCTTACCAGAAGGCAGAATGATGATCTCTTTCTTGCGCCCGGTGATGTATAGATGACCATCCGCATCGAACCGCCCCAGATCGCCCGAACGAAACCAGCCATCCAGGGTGAAAGCTTCACGATTCAACTCGGGATTCCGGTAATAACCCGGCATGACGATCGGCCCGCGAATCAGCACTTCACCGATCCCCTCATCGTTCGGATCGTCTATCTTCACCTCGACATTATCAAGCGGCTTGCCGACCGAACCGACGCGATTGTCCTCGAACCGCGTCACCGTCGCCGCGCCCGAAGTCTCAGTCAGCCCGTATGCCTGCAGCACTGTGAATCCCAGCTTGTGATAATCCCTGGCCACCTCCGCATCGAAACTCGATCCGCCTGAAACCGCAATCCGCAAATTACCCCCGAACGCTTCATGCACGCGCCTGAAGAGCACCCTTCCCCCATTGATCCCCAGATAATCGCGCAGGAACCCGTTCAAGCTCATCATCCATGAAAACAACGACCGCACTGGCTTCGTCTGCGCCCTCACTCCATCAAAGATCTTCTTGTGAAACAGGTACCACAACCGCGGAACTCCCGTCAGAGCCGTCACCCGCCCCTCTTTCAATCCTCGCAGTATCTCTTCGCTCGTCAATTCGCTGATGTAGACAACGGTCCCGCCGATCAGCGTTGCGATCCACAGATTGACTATCTGCGAATAGGCGTGAAACATCGGCAGCAGGCTCAGTATCACTTCACGGTCCGTAAAGCCCATTGCCTTCTGTACCAGATTGGTCTCGGATGCGATGTTCCCGTGTGTCAGCGGCACAGCCTTCGGAATCCCCGTCGTGCCCGATGTATAAATCAGCACCGCCATGTCTTCGGGGCCGGCTGGCGGAGCAGCCGTCTTGAATTCATGAGGCACATCAATGCTCGCCCACTCATCGTATCGCTCGAAATGGTTCCCGCTGAGCTGCTCTTCGTCGCCGAACGCCGTGATCGGCATCGATCTTCCGATCCTGTCGCATACCGCGCGAAACTTCTCGAGCGAAGCATACGAAACGAACGCCCTGCGCGCCTCTGAATTGTCGATGAAGACAGACAACGTCTCGATCGTCCCCGCCGGATCGAGCGGTACCACCACAGCCCCGCGATACATCAGCCCCAGATAGATCATCGCCCAATGCGGATGGTTCTCTCCCATCAGCGCCACCCGATCGCCAAATGCGATCCCTTCCTGCTCCAGATGAAAGGCGATGCTCCGAATCTGTTCGAGCATCGATCCAAACGTAGTCGTTTCCGGCCCGTCCTTGCCGAGCCTCGTCATGGCAATCTTCGCCGGGCGCGCCTCGGCCGAGGCAATCAACTGCTGACAGAATGTCGGTGCCATCTCTTTCCTTCTGACCTGTCTGTGAATTTGACTCCTGAGCGTGTCGCCTGACGATACCATACCCGGCCTTCCTCAGGCTAATCGCACAATATCTATCGCTTCATCACCATTAATTAAAAACAATATTGAAAAGTTGATTTTTATTTCATCGATATCGATACGGCGTTATAGTTCTCGAACCCACCCGATCAAACTGCAGACCATAACAAGGAGACCAACGATGAAGAAGAAAATCCTGTTAACATCTTTGATGCTCTTGTCCACGGTAGTCATAGCCATAGCTCTGCCGCAAGGAATTAAGGAATTCAAGGGATTGCTCAACGGCTATGAAGAGGTGGCTGCCATCTCCACAGCCGCGGACGGCAAATTCCGCGCCAGAATCAGCAACGACGGGACATCCATCTCATATGAATTGTCCTATTCCGAACTTGAAGGAGCAGTCCAGCAAGCTCATATCCATTTCGGGCAATCTGGCGCGAATGGAGGGATATCGGTCTGGCTCTGCTCCAATATGCCCAGCCCGCCGACCCCTGCCGGCGTTCAGCCATGCCCGACCGGTCCCGCTACAATCAGCGGCGTCATTACGTCGAGCGATGTTGTAGGGCCTATGCCAGGCGGCATCGCACCCGGTGAATTCGACGAGTTGTTAAAGGCAATCCGGGCAGGCAAGACTTACGTCAACGTCCACTCCACCAAATTCCCCGGCGGGGAGATTCGCAGTCAGATCGATCCCGGCCTCGGAGGTCACCATTAATTCAATCCACTTTGAGCCCCGGCAGGAGCGCTCTCAAAAATGACCCTTAAGTCAGCTCTGCCGGGGCATATCCAGGCTCTAACCAACCGGCTAAAGCCATGTTGACTTTTGACTGCTCTGATTGTAATCTTCCCGCTTCCCGTTAACGCGGGAAGAATCAAAATCAAACGGCCAGGTAGCTCAGTTGGTAGAGCAACGGACTGAAAATCCGTGTGTCGGGGGTTCGACTCCCTCCCTGGCCATCTCATAAAAGGCCACCTCCCGGGTGGCTATTTTTATCTCAATCAGCTCACTATTGACGATGAACAATACCCGATTCCCGTCGCTCCGCCTCACGAAGTCATCCAGTTTCTGATGCAGGATCGGGGACTCCGCAACAGGGATCTGGAGCCTTTGCTGGGCAGCCGGGGCGTGACCTCCGAGGTGATCAGGGGCAAACGAAAACCCAGCAATACTCAAATCAGGAAACTGGCGGAGTTTTTCAACGTACCGTCTGAGGCCTTCTTGTCCCTGGATTGAGCCGTGGCCTGATTATCGATCTTCACGAAGCGGAACCGATGTAATTTCCACTCTTTCGATCAGTTTACACACGCCGCGCCATTCAGTTGCCGCCGGGCGGTTCTTTGCCAGATGGTAGAGCAGCGTCAGGGCATGCGTTTTACCGCCTCCAACTTACGTCGTCAGGTTAAATACGGCATTGGCTTCGGTCTTGATGCCGGACAATCGGCGGATAACTTCCGCCGCAAACCCGGTCAGATTTTGGGTCAGATAGGTGCGATTGAAAAACTCTTCCGGTTTCTGATAAACCTTCGGCGCCCGGCCATCCCGAACTTGATCAAGATGAACGGCAAATGCCGACGCATCCAGCGGTTTGCCTTCGCGTAAATCTTCACGGGGTTGAATGATTGTGTACGAGGGTTTAAGCGCCATGCCGGGCTTGCACCCAATAGAATATCGCGGGGCACAACATAAAGTGGGCTTGTGAGTGGGCTATTCGGAAAACTCTTTATTCAAAATTATTTCGATCTGATCCCGAAGAACCGGGGTCTCTTTTGCCGCAGCCACCCACACGATTCTCCAATCAACGGCAAAATATTCGTGAATGGCGATGTTGCGAAAGCCGGAAATCGCGGCCCAATCGATTTCCGGGAACCGATCGGCAAAATCGCGCGAAATACGCGCTGCAGCTTCACCGATTATCGTCAGTTTGTGCAAGACCGCGCTGCGTAAGAGATCGCTTGCAAGGAATGCATCTGGTGTCACGCCCGCGAGAAATCCTTCAACAGCAACTGCGGCCTCGACAATATCGCGCAAATAAAGCTCTTCACGCCGCATACAGCAATTCCGAACTCGCTAACACTTCTTGTTTGATTGCCGGTTTCAATCCGGGTTTGGGAACGAGGTCAGTCGGACGCCCGAGGATTTCCGATAATTCGCGCTGAAATCGACTGAGAGTGAGAAACCCAACCTCCACGTCCGGCTCAAACTCCACCAGCAAGTCAACGTCGCTTTGGTCGTTAAAATCCCCGCGAGCCATGGAGCCGAACATACTCAATTCCCGGACGTGATATCTCCTGCAAACTTCCCTCAGTTGCGCTTGTTTGGTTTTGATCGTTTCAGGCAACATTGCACATCACCGAATGTTTGTTCTTCAAATTACAACGATAAATATTATAACTCAACTCAAACCCTAAAGCCCTTTTTCCGCGTTAAGAATCGGTTCGTAGAACTGTCCGGAATTCAGTCCTTTACCGATGATCTTGACCGATTGTCCAATAGTCCTGGCTTCAATGATCCTGACAGGTTCAGGAAGAACCGGGCTTCGGACTATCGCTCCAGGTTTTAAGGATTCCAGAATTCTGGTCAAAATCTGCTCCGCCAAATGATTAGAATCATTGGAATTTACAGCTGGACACTAATGCTCGTATGCATAATTCTCTGAGCCCAAATATGTGAATACAAATCATTGATAAAGATTGGGCTGTCTGGCCGGGGCTGCAAGGACTTTAATGGAAAGCCGGGCCGGATGTCAATTTTTATTAATCCCAGCAGTTTTCTCATTGTATCTAAACGGCTTATCGGCTTGCTGCGGTTAGCCGCATATCGATATCATTATTTACCAACCGCGGATTATTAGAATCAGAAAAAAATATTGACAGTATAAGTCAGCATCAACATAATGCTGACTGTTCACACTAGCCACGGTGAAAGTCAGCCTCTCAGAATTTAACAACCTGTAAATTTGAAATTGCCATTATAAGAAAAGTCTGCGACAGCTGATCAAAGGTATCGAACACTCAGTTGCACAGCGTGGATTAGCCAAGGCATTAATCATATTCGGCCTTTTTGTGCTCGATTGTTTCCGCCCGCTCGACAAGCACATAGATTCAGCTTTCCATACACAGGAAGCCCACGGTCAGCCCTGCCGTAAAAGAATAAACCTGAACGCATAAACTAAGAAAGGAGTCCGGAATGCTCAATGCAGCCTGGATCAACCAATCAGCCAGATTCATCACCCTTGTCCTGTTTATCGCACTCGCAACGCTGCTCATAATTATGACATCGCCTCAACTCGAAAGCAGTTCAGCACAACAAATAATAGAACCCCGATGGGTGAATATACCTTCCTCCTCCGGCTATGGAACTTATACCAGGCTTCATAACGGTAGTGTGATTAGAATTGGAGGCGGGCCCCCAGGTTCAGTCTCAGCCGAGATATTCAATCCTCTCACCGGGCAGTGGCGAATGACAGGTCAAATGATAATCCCAAGGGGTGGTCATGACACATTTCTTTTACCTGATGGAAGAATTCTTGTCATCGGCGGATTACTGTCCAATCAATTTCCTCTGATTGTTTATGCCGGCCCGCCGGAAATCTATGATCCGGTTTCTGAATCATGGCATTTAATTCAGCTTTCAGGTGTCGAATTGTCCAGGAATTATAATATTGGCGGAGCGAAACTGGCAGTTATGACACTAATGAAAAATGGGAAGATTCTGATGATAAACGGCGCCACCCTTCCCATCGGTTTTCATTCAATCATCTTTGATCCTGATACGGGCATTGTCGAAGACGGCCCGCCATTTCCGCAAGAGCTTGGATCGGTTCAAAACGAGATAAGACCGCTGATCCCTTTATTCGACGGCAGAGTTCTTTATAGCATTCAGGGTAAGACGTTGTTCTATGACCCGGATGAAAATACCTGGACTGCATATTCATTCCCTGACAACCTTAACTTCGAAGCAGCTTATTGGCGGTTCTTACTTTCCGACGGCTCATTGATTGCTTCTCTTGGCAGGAAAGATGTGAATTCCAACACAATAGCCTACTCCAGTGGCATATTTAACATCCTGACTGGACAATGGAAAGAGTATATCGAAAGTGAAAGCGTAACCTCGAACAGCACAGTACTTACTGACGGAAAGGTCTTCTCAATTAATGACTATCAAAGCACGGCTCGCGTATTTGACCCGGCGACTAATACTTCGAAGCCAGTTACCAACACTATAACGTCTGCCCAGATAAATCCCACGGTTCTACTGGCTGACGGAAGACTGCTTTCAGGTACAAGGATGTATGGATACGACTTCGACCATAGCTTCACATCGGCATCCGCCGTCAGCGTCTCTGCTGCCAGCTTCCATGCTGAGCCGCTTGCGCGAGGTTCACTAGCTGCTCTTTTTGATTCAAACTTCCCTCAAAAGACGCCGGAACAACATTACCACATAATTATCAGGGATACTTCGGGAACCACTCACGAAGTTACCCGCATATACGGCGCTAGTCATAACCAGATCAACTACCTGATACCTGATGACGTCCCATCCGGTCAGGCAGAATTGGAGTTTAACGTATCCGGAACTCAGAGGCGTTTTGCACTGATATCCATTGTCGACACTTCTCCAGGTCTGTTTACGATCAACTCAAACGGCCGCGGAATGCCTGCTGCAGTTTTACTGCGGGTCAGTCCTGACGGATCACAGTCTTATGAACCGATTACCGACGGAATTAATCTCGGGGACAGTGGCGATCGGGTCTTTATCGTTCTATTTGGAACCGGCATCCGGCATCGCATTCCCAGAGACGAATATGCGTTGGCCTATATCGGCGGAGTGAGGTCAAAGGTACTTTACGCCGGTAAAAACGGGGCGGATTATGAGGGGCTCGATCAGGTCAACATCGAAATCCCCCCCAGTCTGGCCGGCCGGGGAGATGTCGATCTGCTCCTGACCATCGATGGCAAAACGGCGAACCCGGTTACTCTGAGTATCAATTAGTTAGTCCATTATCCGTCGATCCTGAAATGTGAGGGCTGTCCTGTGCTAAGGAAACTCTGGATCGTAAAACTAATGACGCTCTTGACCGCTCTGTATGCAATTGGAGTGTGTATCTATCTCCGATCCCAAGGCTTTCTTGACTTCTATATCGAGCAGACGGAAGGCATGCCTGTGTTCCCTAGTGGTCGAATATACAACGATATCTCAGAGGTTATCTTGTTCATATCTGCGGGAATTTCGATACTGATATGTCTTGGATTAGCTCTCTGGTGGAATTACCGAAGAGAGAAGGCTCAAGGCAATAAGCAGCAGTGATAGCTGCCAGTTGAAAAGGGCGGAAATCAGCCCTTTTCAAAAAGGAGACCGTGGGCATGAAGAGAATAGTTTTATTAATCAAGCGGAGTACGGGCGCGATTCTGTTTGTGTCTTTTCTGATATTTTATTTTGAACGCGGGTATTGAGAGATACCTTCATGCAGGATTGCGATTATTCACGTGGCGGTCATTCCCGTGACTGCCTCTATCAGGGAGTGTTGGCATTTCACGTTCAATGAAAATATGGGTGGCTATTATAGCCTTACTTGTCTTGGCATTTTTGTTCGGGCCGGTGGTGATTCACTACTTCACGCACGGTACAGTGCGAGAGAATGGGGCTATAGAAGCTCTCATGCACGGAGTTGATTGACAAAAGGAGAATCTTCAGAGTTGTCCTCCTGTATGCGGTAATTTCCTGATTTCCTGAAGCAGTATGAGATTAACCTCGAATTACTTTAGCAACAAAAGGCAGCCCGAAGTAAGAGCAATGCAGGATCTAACAAGAAGTAGTCTAACTGGTCGTTCAGGTGGCGATCCTTGGTTGCCTGAACGACCTTTCCTGTAAGGAGCGTCATGACTAAACTGATTCGAAAGCCATTATTTTGGGTGATAGTTATATTTTTCGGGCCGGCGTTCATGGGTGCGGCATTCGTCACTATTGACAATACTAGCTTTGTGGGTGGGCGATTGTCCGATTATGTCGAAATTGGAGAGACTGTTGATAGATTGTTTCCTCCTACGCCGGATTCTCCTGCCAGATGGGAGCGATACGTGAAGGCGACAATGAGGTTTAAACGTACAGACAGACGATCGGCGGAAAAAATTCTGTGTGAACGTCACCCGTATACTTGCAAATAGCGTTAAACAGTCCCTTTCCAGTTTACATTGGCTTTGTTGCACAAAAATATAAGTGGAGACGACAGTGATGGTATTTTTAATGTGTGAAAACCAAAAAAACCAAACCCCAATATCGCCTCCGCAACTGGAAAGAGTATAACCAATCCCTGGTCAATCGTGGAAGCCTGACTAGAAGCCATCCCAAAACCCGCATTTAAGGCCCCATTCATTGGACTTATTGGGGTTTTGGGATGGGCTCTATATGGTTCGATGAAGAATGCTTGGCGGCCTGGAAAAACCAGGATCGGACAGGCAAGAAAGGGCATCCCCAAGAATATGCCGACACGGCTTGATTCCGGCAAATACGGACATTTACTGGCGGAGACCCTGCCTGCTATCGTCACCAGCGATGCTGAGTACGATCGCTTGGTTGCGGTCATGAACAAGCTGGCAGTCATGCCCGAAGATCGAATCACACTCGAGCAGGAGCGGCTTCTGGAAATGATTACTCTTCTTGTCGAGAAGTACGACGATGAACAATACCCGATTCCCGTCGCTCCGCCTCACGAAGTCATCCAGTTTCTGAAGCAGGATCGGGGACTCCGCAACAGGGATCTGGAGCCTTTGCTGGGCAGCCGGGGCGTGACGTCTGAGGTGATCAGGGGCAAACGAAAACCAAGCCATACACAAATCAAAAAACTGGCTGAGTTTTTCAAGATCTCACCCGAAGTGTTTATTTCACTGGATTAGTTTAAAATGCCGGACTTGTCGAAAGAATCCATTTCGCAGCAGACAAAGCGCTAACAATCAAGTCTTTCCATAATCCTGAGGGGATCGGTCATGAAGAGATCAATCACATTGTGCGCCGCATTGTTTTTCGGATTCGCCTGCGTCGCTATATTCGCGCAACAACAGCAGAGGCAACTGACGCCTGAACAACTGGCCCGGCAGGAGGCTACGAGACAGGATCACAGGCGCATGATGGAGTTGCTGAAGATCTCCTCACTGCGACCCGGAGCCAATCCCAATGATCCGAAGGCGCCCAATGCGGTCAATTACGATGAGTCGAAGGCGAATCTGTTTCCGAACCTGCCCGATCCGCTTGTTTTGAAGAACGGAAGGAAGGTGACCTCTGCCAGGATGTGGTGGAATCAGCGTCGCCCCGAGATCATCGAGGACTTCGACAGAGAGATATACGGTCGTGTTCCGCGTAATGTCCCCAAAGTGAAATGGGAGGTGACGAGCGAAACGAAAGAAGTGAAATTCGACATCCCCGTCGTCACCAGACAGCTGATCGGACATGTCGACAATTCATCCTGGCCGCAGATCACAGTCGATATTCAATTGACTCTGACCACTCCGGCCAATGCGCGGCGTGGTGTGCCTGTCATGGTCGAGTTCGGATTCGGAGGTCCGCGGCCCGGAGCGCCGAATGCGCCCAGACCCGGCGGCAACGCACCCAACTGGCAGCAACAGTTGCTGGCCAGGGGATGGGGTTACGCCATCCTTGTTCCGAGCAGCATTCAGGCCGACAACGGAGCGGGGCTGACGCAGGGCATCATCGGCCTGTGCAACAAGGGTCAGGCGCGCAAGCCGGATGACTGGGGATCTCTGCGAGCATGGGCCTGGGGCGCGAGCCGCGCGCTCGATTATTTCGAGACCGACAAATCCGTCGATGCCAGACAGGTCGGCATCGAGGGGCTTTCCCGTTACGGCAAGGCAGCGCTCGTCACGATGGCTTATGATCAGCGTTTTGCGATCGGATTCATCGGTTCTTCAGGCGCAGGGGGAGCTAAGCTGCTGCGTCGTAATTTTGGAGAACTGGTCGAGAACCTCGCGGGCGCGGGCGAATATCACTGGATGGCGGGCAACTTCATCAAATACGCCGGGCCGCTTAACTGGGGCGACCTGCCTGTCGACGCGCACCAGCTGATTGCGCTCTGCGCACCGCGTCCGACCTTCATCAGCTACGGCGCGCCGGAAGGCCCCGGAGCGGAAGGCAAATGGGTGGACCAGAGAGGGAGCTTTATGGCCGCCGTCGCCGCCGGACCGGTCTTCAGGCTGCTGGGTAAAAAGGACCTCGGAACGACGGAATACCCGCCCCTGGGGACGGCGCTCATCGAAGGCGATCTGGCTTTCCGGGTGCACAGCGGAGGCCACACCACCGGCCCGAACTGGCCGACGTTTCTGGAATTCGCTGCTCGTTACATCAAGTCGCCGCCAGGCTCCGGTCCGAAACAGGTCATGAGATGAGGATATTTAAATCCGGATTATCGTCCAATGGGCTTATACCTGGCATTAATCTCCTGAAAAAATCTTTGCCGTCTTTGCGGCCTTTGCGATGAATCTGATTCCAATGACAAAGGCCCTGAGCGGGTATCAAACAATCACGCTGAGGTTAGGCCAGCAGATTCTGCTGTACTGTTCCGTGCACATCGGTCAGCCGGAAATCGCGGCCCTGAAAGCGATAGGTCAGGCGTTGATGATCAAAGCCGAGCTGATGCAGCAGCGTCGCATGCAGGTCGTGGACGTGCATGCCGCCTTCGACGACGCCGAAGCCCAGTTCGTCCGTTTCGCCATGCAGGTATCCGGGTTTGAAGCCGCCGCCCGCGACCCATATCGTGAAAGCGTCAACGTGATGATCGCGTCCGGTTGTTTCGCGCACTTCGCCCATGGGCGTGCGACCGAATTCCCCGCCCCAGATGACTATCGTGTCCTCCAGCAATCCGCGTTGTTTCAGATCCAGCACCAGTGCGGCGCTCGCCTGATCCACTTCCCGGCAACGCGTTTCGATATCGCCGTCCAGGTTGTTGCCACGCTCGCCATGGTGATCCCAATCTGTGTGATACAACTGCACAAAGCGCACTCCGCGTTCGATCATCCGTCGAGCCAGCAGCGCATTCGCAGCAAAGCCCGAATCGCCGGGCTTGACGCCGTACATTGCCAGCGTCGATTCCGATTCCCTGCTTAAATCCATTAATTCAGGTGCGCTAGTTTGCATACGAAATGCCATTTCGTATGCGTTCAGGCGGGTCAGGATTTCAGGGTCGCCAGTTGCCTCAAGGCGAGCGCGATTGAGTGCGCCGACGGTACTGTAAAAATCCTGTTCCTGTTCACGTGAGAGTCCCACGGGGCTGCGCAGGTTGAGAATCGGATCGCCCTGTCCGCGAAACGGCACTCCCTGAAACGATGTCGGCAGAAAACCGCTGCTCCACAAAGTGGAACCGGCACGCGGGCCGCGTCGGCCGCTTTGCAGGACGACGAAGCCGGGCAAATCAGCGGATTCACTGCCCAGCCCATACGTCACCCACGCGCCAAATGCGGGACGCCCAGGAATTTGAAAGCCGGTGTTCATAAACAGCTTCGCCGGCCCGTGATTGAAAACATCAGTAGACATCCCGCGCAGCCAGCAGACCTCATCCACTATTTTGCGGTGATGCGGCAGCAATTCGCTGAGCGACATGCCCGATTGCCCGTAACGCGCAAAGGTGCGCCGCGTGCCGAGCAGAGTTTCGTTGCCTTTGAGAAATGCGAAGCGCTTGCCCTTCATCAAACTCTGAGGCGGCTTCTGTCCCGTCAGTTCGCGCAGCTTCGGTTTGTCAGAGAATAATTCCAGCTGCGAAGGGCCGCCCGCCATGAACAGGTAGATCACGCGTTTTGCTTTGGCCGGAAGCGGAGGCTTGCGCGGAGCCATCGGATTGGTTGGCTCGATTTGTGGACGCTGCGCCGCGCTCATGCCTTCGCCCTCGATCAGACAGTTGAGCGCGATCGAGCCCAGTCCGACCGCGCATTGACCGAAGAAATGGCGGCGGGTCTCATCCTGCAATTTGTCTGAGAGTCGAGTGTCCATTGTTTTCATCTTTCATTTTGCCGGAAGATCCACGATCTCGACCCAGTTGGGGATCTTGCCCATCGCATATTCCCCCAGTTTGGTGAGCTTTCCGGTTCCTGGCTCAATCCTGTAGCTTGACATACGGTGTGAATTCATGCCGACCACGAACATGTAGCGTCCTGAAGAATCGATACTGAAGCTTCGCGGCATCGCCTCAGTCGGGATGGTTTCGATGAGCGTCAAGGTGCCATCCGCCGAATTGACCTTGAAGCCAGTCAGCGTGTTCGACGTACGATCCGAGGTGTAAAGAAACCTGCCATCGGGCGTGATATGCAAATCGGCTGATGCGATCCTGCCCGTAACGCTCGGCGGCAAAGCGTTGATCGATTGTTTCGCCTTGAGTTGCCCCTTGCCGGAATCATAATCAAAGACGTGAACTGCACCATCGAGTTCGCCAAGGACATACACGAGCTTGCCGTTCGGATGAAATATGAGATGACGCGGGCCCGACTTCGCTTTCAGGGAAATCGATGGCGGCGTGTTCGGTTCGAGTTTTCCGGTCTTCGCATCGAACTTGAACACATTGATCAGGTCGTTGCCCAGCGTAGTCGCCAGCACATAGCGATTTTTCGCATCCGGCAGAATCGCGTGCGCGTTGGTATGATTCGACATCACCTGCTGTGCCTGCTGTATTGCTCCATTCGGACCGATGGGACTGACCGTGATTTTGTGACCGGGATAGGAGGCCGCGAACAGGAAACGCCCCATGCGGTCGGTTGCGATGAAAGGCATGCTGTCGACCAGCGGGCCGCTGCCGGCATATTTGAGCCTGCCGCTTTTCGCGTCAATCGCGAAACTGAAGACGCTCTGCGGTTCGCCACGCGTCGCTACATAAAGGAAGCGGCGATCAGGGCTGACCGCCATCGGCGTCGAGCCTCCAGATCTGGTAATCCCGGGGAGCGGAACCGTTTCGATCAGCGCCAGTTCGCCAGTCTGACGATTGAGCTGCAGAACGTAAATGTCGTTGCTTTCAGCATTCCCGACATAGACGAAGGTGTCAGCCAGCGCGGGCGAAACCAGCGTTGCGCCTGCAACGGTCGCCATTGCGGAGAGCGCAACCCACAATAGCTGCAGAAATATGATGCTCATGGTCATTACTCTCATTACTCTCGCGTAATAAAGTTATCCGTATTGAAAAGCACGCGAACAGCGGCTGTCATCGCGGCCCCTTGAGCTTCGGTCAAACCTGCCTTCGTCAATTCATCGTTGACCAGCGCCATCGCCGAAGCGGGTTGACCGGCAAAGCCCTGGACTTGCCGTTCGACATAACCGCGCAAGGCAGTCAGTTCCGTCGCATTGGGCGGGCGACTGAAACAGAGTGCGAACGCATGGTGCAAACGCAAATCCAATTTAGCTGCAAATTCGCCCGGCACATCGCGCACCAGCCGGATTGCAAGGCCTTGCGCAATTTCCAGGAAGGCCGGGTCGTTGGCCAGCGTCAACGATTGCAACGGCGTATTCGAGCGCTGACGCCGCGTGCAGACGGTCTGAAAATCCGGGGCGTCAAACGTCGTGAACAACGGATAAGGTGCACTTCGATAAAACTGGGTATACAACGCGCGGCGAAAGCGTTCCGCGCCTGCAGCGACCACCCATTTCTTCTTGTTCTGCGTGAAGGCATAGACGCCGTCGGGTTGAGGCGGACGCACGCTGGGGCCGCCGATACGCGGGTTGAGCAATCCGCTGGCGCTCAATGCGGCATCACGCACGATTTCGGCCTCGACTCGAAAGCGCTCCTGCCGTGCCAGCAACAGGTTGCGCGGGTCGGTCTCGTTCAAATCCTTGCGCGCATCAGACGATTGCCGATAAGTCGCACTGTTGACGATCAGGCGGTGCATGGCTTTAAGGCTCCAGCCCTGGCGAATGAATTCGCTCGCCAGCCAATCCAGCAATTCCGGATGCACGGGCCGCGCGCCCTGAGTGCCGAAATCCTCTTCGGTTTCGACGATGCCGCGTCCGAAATAACGCATCCAGATGCGATTCATCGTGACGCGAGGCGTGAGCGGATTGGCGGGATCAGTCAGCCATTGCGCCAGATCAAGGCGCGTTCGAGGTCTGCCGGTTTCAGGCAAGGCAGGCCCAACCGCGCTGAGCACGCCAGGTTGCAACAGTCCCGCCTCCAGGTTGGGTCGTGTGAAATCGCCGCGTGTGAGAATGTACGATTCGCGCGGCACGGCGATATCGCGCATGATCATGGCCATGACGGCATTGCCCGCCTGCTTTTCTCTGACCGCACGGGCAGAAGCGAATGCCGCACTGATTTGTGCCTCTTGTTCAGGAGTCCGCGACCTGGCGTCTGTTTTCAGCGCCGCCAGCAGGGCCGTCCCGCGCGCATAGTGCGGGGTATCGGTGGCGATCTCGATTTTGAATCGACCAATGCCACTCCCTGATCTAGCGTCGTGCCGCAGCATGAACTGCACCTGTCGGCTCGCGAATTCCTTCGGCCGGGCATAAACGAACACGGCTTTGCGCGGCCGGGCGTTGTCTCTGGTGTTGATTGACCAGCCCGTGCGACGGTCGCCATCGCTCGCGGCGCGCGCCGGCCAGGCAATCTGCTCATCATCCGCAAAGGCGTCATTGAAACGATGATTGCCGCCTTCCGATTCAATATAAAACTCGCTCAATGCAAATGACCCGTCCGCAGCCAGTCCAGGGCCATTTTTCGGCAATATTTCGTGCGGCAGCACGCGCAAACGCACGGCGGCGACGCGCGGCGAATCAATCCTGACCAGAATACGATAGGCGTCATTCGAGGAAGCGTTTGATGCTGTCAGAAACGAACCGTCATCCAGCCGCTGCAATTTCCCTGCGGCTTCAGTGTCGAATTTGACGGGATCAAATGAAACCCAATCGACTTCCTTTATCGGAGCGGTCACCGCGGGATTGCGTTCGAGCCGTTCGATTTCCGCGAGCTCCCATTCGCCCCGCGTCAGCTCACGACGCGCCGGCTCAGTCATTTCCGGTTTGCCGAACATCTCGCCGTGATTAACGAATATGGTCGGGCCGAGATTGTTGACATCCATCGTCGAATTAAAGAACGCGAAGAGCTGGTAATACTCCTTGTGAGAGATGGGATCGAATTTGTGCGAATGGCATTGCGCACAGCCCACTGTCAGTCCCAGCCAGACAGCGCCCGTCGTGCTGACGCGGTCCATGACCTGTTCGACACGGGCCTGTTCAGGATCTACGCCGCCTTCCTCGTTGATGACCGTATTGCGGTGAAACCCCGTTGCCACCAGTTGAGCCCTGGCGAGCTGCGCGTCCGCGGGTTGCGGTAAAAGGTCGCCTGCCAGTTGTTCAATTGTGAAACGGTCAAACGGCTTGTCATTATTGAGCGCCTGAATCACCCAATCGCGGTAAGGCCACATGACGCGATCGCCATCGATGGTGTATCCGTTGGAATCGGCATAACGTGCCTGATCGAGCCAATGCCGTCCCCAGCGTTCACCATAATGCGGGCTGGCGAGCAACTGTTCGACCAGGGCGCGATACACTGCATCCTGATTGCGCGTGCCGGCCTGATTAAATTCCCTGACAAACGCTTCGACTTCCGCCGGTTGCGGCAACAAGCCCGTCAGATCAAGCGATAAACGGCGAATCAAAGTGCGCGGGTCGGCTTGTGGCGAAGGTGCGATACCTTCGCGCTCGAGCCGCGCCAGAATGAAACTGTCAATTTCATTGCGCGCCCATCCGGCATTCTTCACGGCGGGCGGCGCAGTCGCGGCGAGAGGCTGAAACGCCCAGTGCCCCTCATACTTTGCACCCTGTTCGATCCAGCGCCGCAACAACGCGGCTTCTTCACGTGTGATGGCCGCTTTTTTTGCCGATAAAGGCGGCATCATTTCGCCGGCTTCATGAGACGTGACGCGCCGCAACAATTCGCTTTCGTCCGGCTTGCCCGGCGTTATTGCGCGATACCCGCCGCGGTCTTTCGTTGCACCTTCAAACGTGTCGAGGCGCAAACCCGCCTTGCGATTCTTATCATCCGGTCCATGACAATAAAAACAGCGATCGGAAAGCAACGGGCGAATGTCGCGATTGAATTGCACATCCTGAACAGCAACAACCGTCAAACGCGGGGTGCTCCAGAAGGCGACGATCGCTGAGAGACCAAGCAGCAAGCTGACATAAAGTTTAAGTCTTTTCATGACCATATCACATTGATACGAAAATGGATTTGTTGCCGCGTATATTATATATCAACCATTTTTTCTGACCTTGAGCGCCAGGGCCCTGCCCGGATTACCGATCAGCAATTGATCGATCCCGGACTGGCTGAATCCCGCATCGCGGAGCGCCGGCACGAATGAAGTGATTATCCCGTCATAGGCTCTGAAGTTACCGCCGCCGGGTTCTCCGATGTGGTACCAGCCGGCATCCTGAGAGATGAGTACGCGATCGAGCGATCCGGCTTCACGCATCTTCGCAACCAGTTCGACGTGGCGTTCGATGCTGGCGGAGCTTATGCCGTCGAATTCAATCCAGCAGCCCCGCTTCGCCGCTTCGAGATGATATTTCGAGTCCTTCTCGCTCTGCGCGTGAATCCAGATGAAGGCTTCGGGGCTGACGCCATGCCTTTTGATCAGATCGAGCTGCTGCATCGCAGCCCTTCCGTCACCCGTGTGAGCCCCGATGGTCAGCCCCGTCTTCAGGTGCGTCAGAGCCGCCGCGCTGACGATCTTCACATTCAGCTCAGAGAGCGGCCCGGCATCGACGCCGATCTTGATGAATCCCGGTTTGATCCTGGTCCCGTCTATACCCTGATTGAATTCGCTGATCCATCGCGCGGCGAGCTGCTCGGGCGTCTCCTGCGAAACGTGAGCGGGCAGGAACTGATGATTGCGCGCTCCGTAATATCCGGTATTCGTGATGATGTGAAGTCCTGAGGCGCGGCTCAGTCGTTCGAGCAGCGAGGCGTCACGCCCAAGCCAGTTCGGCGTACAGTCGACAAAAGTGCGGCATCCGAGCTCGCGAAGGCGTCTGAGATGCGGCAAGGCTGTTCTGAACACCTCATCAGCATTGTAGCGATCCCGGCTGATCCGGTCAGCTCCGATGAAATCGACCAGAATATGCTCGTGCATGAGGGTCAGGCCGAGTTTTTGGACATCTATCGGACCTCTCACGGTCATAATCCTGTCACGCTGCGCGGCCCGCGATGTCGCGACGCCGGCCAGCGCAAGTGCGGCTGATGTAAGAAAAGTTCGTCTTCGCATAACTCTGGATAGTATGGATATTGATTATTCAACGCCAAAACGCCAAGATAACCAAGTCTAATAGGGTCTAAAAGAGTCTGAAAGGCAGATCGATTATGATCGACTCTTACCGTATATTGAAGCGCATTTTGCCTTTGTCTTCAAAAATCATGGACGCGTAAGCATTGCCGGAGGGATTAGATGATCAAACAATCATACGATGTGCTTATTGTCGGATCGGGCGCCTCGGGCGGAATGGCTGCCAATATTCTCACACAAAAAGGCGCCAAATGCCTGGTGCTCGAAGCCGGTCCGGCAGTCGACTTCAACCGGCAACGCGGATTGAAGGCCGTCTATGAACTGCCGTATCGAGGGTTCGGCAAGCCAGGCAAGCTGCCGCTCATCTATCAGGCCACCGAATTCAATGCGAATCAATGGGTGGATGAAGAGAAGGTGCCTTATACATACGACCCGAAGAAACCATACAGCTGGGGGCGGATACGAATGGTCGGCGGAAAATCCCTCTTCTGGGCGCGAATGTCATATCGCTTGAGTGATTATGAATTCAAAGCCAGGGACCACGACGGCTACGGCGACAACTGGCCGATCAGTTACGCCGACCTTGCGCCATACTATGATCGCGTCGAAACCATCTTTCGCGTCAGCGGGCGCAAGGAAGGCCTGCCACAGCTGCCCGACGGGGTCTTCGTAGACGACAATTCCCCCGACGGCGAGGTGCTCAAACGCATCGCGAAAACGGCCCAGGGGCGGGGCGCAGTGGTGACGAAGATTCGTCGTTCGCTCGGCGACGGACAGTTCGCCAGCTCTTTCAATCTGCTGCTGCCCGCGGCACAGGCGACAGGTAACCTGACCATCGTTTCCAATGCTGTCGTGCGGGCCGTTACTTTGGATAAAAAAACAGGCAAAGCGAATGGAGTGAGTTTCTTCGATCGCCAATCCGGTCGCGAGTTTCATGCTCAAGCGAGAGTCGTTGTCCTTGGCGCTTCGTGCCTTGAGAGCACGCGTATTCTGCTCAATTCAAGGATCGCCAATTCGAGCGGCGTCCTTGGCCATTATTGGCACGATCAGTTTTATATTCCGAATGGCGTCGTCGGCATCATCCCCGAAGCCAGGGACGGCAAGGCGCCGCGCGGACTGATCGGCAGCGCGGGCATCATACCGCGCTTCAGGAATGTCAGGACCAGGGAGAAGAACTTCATCCGTGGCTATGCCTGCGACCTGTATCCCGGCATGACTCCGGATGCAAAACTGTTCCCTTCGTGGGGCGAGGAATTGCAGAAGCAGTTCGACAGCAACGCCGGCGCGGGACTTGGAACAACGATTATGGGCGAGGCGCTGCCGCGGTTCGAAAACCACGTCCGGCTCGATCCCAAAGTGACCGACGCCTGGGGCATTCCGGTGCTCAATTTCAACTGCAGCTACGCCGAGAATGAGCACAACATGGCCCGCGATGCCGTCGATACGATCAGCCAGATGTTCGAGGACAGCGGATTCGAGGTGCTGCATCGCAATCCGATCATGAACCGTGTCGGACGCAGCATGCATGAACTCGGCACATGCCGGATGGGCGACAATCCTAAGACCAGCGTGTTGAATAAGTGGAATCAAAGCCACGACGTCAAGAACCTCTTTGTCGTGGATGGCAGCAGCTTTGTCACAGGAGGGGCGCAGAATCCTACTCTGACGATCCTGGCGCTCTCGATGCGCGCCGAAAACCCGCGCGACATGCCCGGACTCTATATCTAATTAGCCGTAAACTAAGTTACGCAAGAGAGCCAAGATGGTTAAAGTCGCACGATGAGTCCTCTATTCAGGGGGCTTTTACTTGAAGGACGGCGTACTTGACGTTCGATCTCTCTTTCTTCGGTCTTGCTGTTCGAAGGACGGCCGACGTCGACCCTTTCGTGGTCGTTGCGGAGCGGACGCCCTTTGTCCGGAGTCGGATCCTTGACCAGACCGTATGTCTTCAGTCCCTCATGCTCCGCCGGCAGATATTCTGTGATCGGCAGACCTTCTTCATTCACAAACAGCAGGCAATGGCAGTATTTGTAGATCTGCATGTCATCGCAAGCACAGATCCATGTTCGATGTTTGACCTCTTCCTGCTTGTCGGGATAGAAGCGGCACGGGCAGAGCGGCTTGCCCAGCGTATCTTTGTGATGGGCGAGCCCCAGGACCACTGCCTCCGTAATCGACTCATCCGGATGTGTGGTCGTCCCCGATTTCTCGCAGTATTTCTCGACAAAGTTGCGTATCCGCGACAGACTCTCTTCACTGACTTTTTTGGTCATCACTTTCTCTTCTACTTTCTACTTTCTACTTTCTACTTTCTACTCAACAACCCCTGGACCTTCAACCATTCACCGAACAGTTCGATCCATCTGTCCGAAGGCAGGTTCTGTTGCCGCATGCCGAAACCGTGGCCGCCTTTGGAATACATGTGAATTTCGGCCGACTTCTTCGCCAGGAGCCATTGGTTGTACAACCTGATGCTGTCGGGCGCCAGGCCCAGCTGGTCATTGGTCGCCGCGACGACGAAGAGCGGCGGAGCATCCTTCGGCAGTGGAGTCTCCTTGACGGCTCCCATGAATGCATAGACAGGAGCGACGAAATCGGGACGGCTCTCGGCGTTGTAATTCAATGCGACAGAGGCTGTCACAGTCCCGCCGGCCGAAAAGCCCATGATACCGATGCGATCGGGTGCAAGACCGAACTCCTTCGCGTTTTGGCGGACGTATCGAACCGCAGCCATCCCATCGGCGATCGCCAGCGGGACGACCTTCGCAATGGACTCATTCATGCCGTTCGGGTTGCTCATCCTGGTCATCATCTCCATGACGCCGTCCTCGCCCGTCGGAACGAGACGATATTTGAGGACGAACGCCGCGACGCCGATCCCGTTGAGCCATTTGGCTACATCATTGCCCTCGCTGTTGATCGAGTGAGCATGGAATCCGCCGCCCGGACAGATAATGACGGAGGTGCCGGTGGCAATCGCAGGATCTGGAAGCCAAGCGGTCAGCGTCGGCTGCGAGACATTGGTGACGACCTGCGTGTTCCAGATTCTGGAGAAATACTCCTTCTCTTTATGCGTCCAGGACTCCGAGCCTGGCGCCGGCCCCGAGTACAGAGGAATCACTTTCTGCGCATGAGCCGTTAGCGACAGGCAGAACAGCGCCGGAATAAAGCTCAAATAGAATATGTGTTTTACGAACTTTGATATCATGCATATCTCCTTTGATTCGGTTCTCGGCAAAAGCAGCAGGCTGATGCCGGTTATTTGCTCTTTTTCCCAACCAACCGGGCACGTATCCAGTCTGCCAGTTCGCCTTGGGTCAGATTTCCCTCGGCCAATCGGAGCCATGTCAGATACTTATCTTCAGGTCTCGCGATCATCTTTTTATTATTCAGAATGAGAAAAGTGCGGGCGACGACCAATGAAACACGTTTATTTCCGTCGATAAAAGGATGATTCCGTATGATCCCATAGGCATAAGAGGCTGCAAGCGAGGCGATATCCGGTGGATGATCCTTATATTCAAGCAGGAATCGCGGCCGCGCCAGTGCCGATTGCAGCAACCCTTCGTCACGCAACCCTTCGGCTCCTCCGTGTTCGGCGATCTGCCATCGATGGATCGCCAGAACCGTGTGATCGGAGATCCATTTAACTTTCATGTTCACTCGGCCAGTTTCCGCAGAACATCCCTGTCTTCGCGCATTACCCGCTCTGCCGCTTCCATTTGTTCGGCCATCTCAGGGTCATATGGCGTCAATTCGATTCCATGCTTCGTCTCGATAACAAAGAGATTGTCGCCCTTTTTTACTCGAAGTTTCTCAAGAATCTCTTTGGGCAGGACAATGCCCGCGGAATTCCCGATCGTTGTTATTTTCAGAACCGACATTTCATTTACCTCTACGCTGTTATAACATAAGTTGCAACGCGCTGTCAGTTCATAACCAGAGAGGGTCAAATGAAACTATATCGATTGCCAGGCAATTACACGCTCTTGATGTGCCTGATAATCACAGCCTTCTCAAGTCCTGTTTCTCCGATCAGGGCCGAGGACGGTTATCGGCTCTGGTTACGCTACGATCCCCTTCCGGCACAGACCATCCAGAGCTACCGGACGCGCATTACATCGCTGGTCATACAGGGCGACTCCCCGACGATGCTGGCGATGCGATTGGAGCTCTCGCGGGGATGCTCAGGTTTGCTGGGATATCAGGTCCCACCGGCAGATATCATCGATCGCGACGGCGCGATCGTCGTCGGCACGCCGAAATCCTCATCCATCATTGCCGGACTGAAACTGGATCGACAGCTTCAGGCGCAAGGGCAGGAAGGGTATCTCATTCGATCAACAAGATCCGGCAACCGGTCCATAACCGTGATCGCATCGAATGGCGAGACGGGACTGCTTTACGGCGCATTCCATTTCCTGCGCCTTCTGCAAACTCAGAGATCGATCGACAAATTGAATATAGCTGAAAAACCCCGCCTGCAGCGGCGACTGCTCAATCACTGGGACAATCTCAACGGCAGCATCGAACGCGGCTATGCCGGACAATCATTGTGGAACTGGAGCGAATTGCCGGATCGCATCGACGATCGCCTGAGAGACTATGCTCGCGCCAATGCGTCTATCGGGATCAACGGATCGGTCCTCAACAACGTCAACGCGAATTCCCGGTCTCTGAGCGCCGAGTACCTGCACAAGGCCGCTGCCATCGCCGCGGTTTTCCGGCCTTATGGCGTGCGCGTCTACCTTTCAGCTCGATTCTCCGCTCCTATCGAACTGGGCGGATTGAAGACCGCTGATCCTCTCGATCGTGAAGTTTCTCAGTGGTGGAAGAAGAAAGCTGACGAGATCTACGGCATCATCCCTGATTTCGGCGGTTTTGTGGTCAAGGCCAACAGCGAGGGGCAACCGGGGCCGCGGACTTACAATCGCAGTCACGCCGACGGAGCCAACATGCTGGCGGCGGCGCTGGCTCCGCACAATGGGATTGTCATGTGGCGCGCATTCGTTTACGACGCAAAGCCCGGCTACGACCGCGCGGGCGCGGCATCGGAAAACCTCGAGCCGTTCGATGGGAAGTTCGCCGCGAACATCCTGCTGCAGGTCAAGAACGGCCCCATAGACTTTCAACCGCGCGAGCCGTTCCATCCCCTTTTCGGAGCCATGCCGAAGACGCAGTTAATGCCCGAACTTCAGATCACTCAGGAATATCTTGGGTTCTCGAACCATCTGGCATTTCTGGCGCCGATGTGGAGAGAGTTTCTGGATTCTGATACATTCGCGAAAGGACGCGGCTCGACGGTGACAAAAGTGGTCGATGGCAGCCTCTACAGGCAACGACTGACAGGCATTGCCGGCGTTGCCAATACCGGCTCATCGCGCAACTGGACTGGACATGACTTCGCGCAGGCCAACTGGTATGCCTTCGGCCGCCTTGCCTGGAATCCGGATCAAACATCGAGTCAGATCGCCCGGGAATGGATCGAGATGACTCTGACTAATGACCGTTCGGTGATCGATACACTGGCCCGACTGATACTGGAATCGCACGAAGCGGTAGTTGATTACATGACGCCGCTCGGCCTGCATCACATCATGTGGCCGGGACATCATTACGGACCCGCTCCGTGGTGGGACAGGGGCGAGCGCGACGACTGGAATTCGGTCTATTATCATCGCGCCGACCTGAAGGGACTCGGATTCGATCGCACCGGTGACGGCAGTAACTCTATCCGCCATTACCATCCGCAGGTTCAAAAAAGTTTCGCCGATCTTAAGGCATGTCCTGACAAGTTCCTGCTCTGGTTTCACCATCTACCTTGGGATTATCGAATGAGGTCCGGGCGGATAATGTGGGACGAACTGGCTTTGCATTATCAACGCGGAGTCGAATGGACGCGGAGTGCGCGCCGGCAGTGGGGCGGGCTGGCCGGCTCCATCGATCCCGAACGCCATAAAGCGGTTGCCATGAAACTGGAGATTCAGGAGCGCGATGCGGTTCATTGGCGCGATGCCGTGCTGCTCTATTTTCAAACCTTCTCGAAGCGTCCTCTGCCCGACGGCGTCGAGAAGCCACAGCGGACACTGGAAGAATACAAGGCCCGCAGCCTGACCTGGTGAGATATGAAGATCATCGATATCAGAGCCACCACAGTCACCGTCCCGTTGGAAGCGCCGCTGCGCCACGCGAACGGATGCCACTGGGGTCGGTTCGTCCGCACAGTGGTTGAAGTTGAAACCGATGACGGATTGATCGGGCTCGGCGAGATGGGAGGCGGGGGTGAATCCGCCGAATCGGTCTTTCGTGCCATGAAAAGCTATCTGGTCGGACATGATCCGGCGCGACTCGAGGAGATGCGCTTTCTGATCGCCAACCCGACTGCCTCGCTATACAACAATCGAACCCAGATACTGGCTGCGATCGAATTCGCCTGCCTCGATATACTCGGACAGAAGTGGGGAGTCCCGGTCTGCGACATCCTCGGCGGCAGGCTGCAGGATCGAGTTCCATTCGCTTCGTACCTCTTCTTCCGTTATTCGAATCATCATGACGGTTCGGGCGAAGTCAGAACCATCGATCAACTGGTCGCTCACGCCCGCGAACTGAAAAAAAGATACGGTTTTACCTCGCACAAAATGAAAGGCGGAGTCTTCGCCCCGGAATACGAACTGGAATGCTATCGCGCCGTGGCCGCAGCGCTGGACGGCGACCGCTTCCGCTTCGATCCGAACGGAGTCTGGTCGGCCGAGACGGCAATCTGGTTCGGTCAGCAGATCGAGGACCTGCGCAACGATTATCTCGAAGACCCTGTCTTCGGAATGAACGGCATGCGCCGTGTTCGCGAAAAGGTCAGGATGCCGCTGGCAACCAACACAGTCGTCGTCAACTTCGAGCAACTGGCCGCCAACGTGCTGGATATGGCCGTCGATGTGATTCTGCTCGATACGACTTTCTGGGGCGGAATTCGCCAGTGCATCAAAGCTGCGGGAGTGTGCGAGACATTTCAGCTCGGCGTCGCGGTCCACTCATCCGGCGAGCTCGGAATCCAGCTTGCGACAATGCTTCACCTCGGGGCGGTCATCCCCAATCTTTCATTTGCCGCTGATGCGCACTATCATCACCTGACCGACGACATCATCGAGGGCGGCAAAATGAGCTATGAGAATGGCTCGATCGCTGTTCCCGCACGGCCGGGCTTGGGCGTGAAACTCGATCGAGAAAAACTGGCCGAATATGCCGAGCTTTACCGGCGCCTCGGATCGTACCCTTATGATCAGGACCCGCTCAGGCCGGGCTGGACGCCGACCATTCCCAATAACCGGTGGGCAGATCCAAACGATGAAAGGAGACCGATTTTATGAAACGAAAAATTACTGTGCTGTTGATGCTTTCCTCACTGGGAACGCTGATTTTCGCGGCGGCGGCTCCGCAGCGAGGCACTGAATTTAAAGGTCCGGTCGGCCTTCAGCTCTACAGCCTGCGTGAACAGTTCGCCAAAGACGTTCCGGGAACGCTGGATGTCGCCCGCGGTTTCGGCATCGAATATGTCGAACTGGCCGGAACCTATGGTCTGGCTCCCGGTCAATTCAGGGAACTGCTTGCGTCGAAGGGGTTGAAGCCGATCAGCTCCCTCACTTCGTTCGAGCGCTTCCGCGACGATGTCGAAGGCGTCGCCCGTGAAGCGAAAGCGCTGAGAGTGCAGTATGTCGGAACCGCATGGATTCCGCATCAGGGCGACTTCAAGGAAAGCGACGCCCGCGGCGCAATCGAGGTCTTCAATCGCGCCGGCGAGGCATTGGCAGAACACGGCCTCAAATTCTTCTACCATACCCACGGCTATGAATTTTATCCTCATGGCGAAGGCACTCTCTTCGATCTGATCATGAAAGAGACGAAACCCGAGTTCGTCCGCTTCGAGATGGATGTCTTCTGGATCGTCCATCCAGGGCAGGACCCGGTCAAACTATTCGAAAAATACGGCGGCCGTTTTGAACTGATGCACGTCAAGGATATGAAGAAAGACACACCAACGGGACTGCTGACGGGCCAGTCGGACGTCAGGAATGACGTCGCGCTGGGAACCGGCAAGATGGACTGGCCGGCGATTATGAGAGCCGCACGCAAGGCCGGAGTCAAATGGTATTTCATCGAGGATGAGTCACCCACATCTGTCGAACAGATCCCTCAGAGCCTGCGATTCCTCAAACGGCTGAGATTTTAAAGAAGAAGTTTCCAGTGAGAAAAGTTTCCAGTTTCCAGTAGTGGTACACCTGAGCCATGTTAAGTGTGCATATTTAACGACTTTTCAGCTCAATTCTTACTGGAAACTGGAAACTTCTTTTTACTGGAAACTCTTCCCACTGGAAACTTATTCTCACCTTTCATACCTCAGCGCCTGGATCGGATTGAGTTTCGCCGCGCGCCAGGCCGGCCAGAGTCCGAAAAACAGCCCGACGCTCGCTGAGACTACCAGCCCGGCCACGATCGCGCCGAATGAAATACTCGCTTTGAGCGACGGCGCAAACAACTGCACCAGCAGAGCCGTGCCGACACCGAAGAACACGCCGGAGATCCCGCCCAGGGCAGTCAGCATCATGGCTTCAAGCAGAAACTGCCACATGACATCGCGCCTGCGGGCTCCGACGGCTTTTCTCAGACCTATCTCGCCGGTCCGCTCGGTAACCGTCACGAGCATGATGTTCATGACGCCGATGCCGCCGATGAGCAGGCCGAGTGAGGCGACTCCGATCATGAGAACTGAAATCCCCGTCGAAGCCTGCGACCAGATATCAAGCATCTGCGTCGAAGCGAATAACGAGAAGTTGTCCGGATCATTCGCTGTCAGATGACGCCGCCGTCGCATGACCTCTCTGACTTCGCCCATGGCCTGATCGACATCCTCCGGCGATTTGGCCAGGCACATGAACTGCAGAAAATCCTTGTCCTCTTCCGAATAGTATTTGTCGAATGTGCCAAAGGGGATGAGCGCAAGCTGGTTTTCGTTCGGCCCGCCAAAGAGCGCTTCGCGATATTCAAGCAGCCCGATCACCTCGTAGACCTGGCCGTCGATATGAATCATCTTGCCCATAGGGTCTTCGGCGCCGAACAGCCCGTCAGCAATCGTCCGGCCGATGACGCAGACATTGCGGCGGTGGACCGAGTCAGCCTCTGTGATGAAGCGGCCGCGATCGACCCAGATGCCCGCCGCTTCGATGAAATACTCCTCGACGCCGCGCAGGAAAGGCGCCTGGGCTTCTTCGTTCTTGTACCACATGCTGACGGGCTTGTGCGGCAACTTGATATAGAAAGGCGAGACGACCCTGATCGTCGGGCAGCCTTCTCTGACAGCCCGCGCATCCTCGATCGTCAAAGCCGGCCGCTTCTTCATGATACCCTCGAAATCAGGGTTCCCCATATCGGTGAAATCAACCCGAAGCAGAAAGAAGCCGGCCGGGTTGAGTCGCGAAAGCTGGCCCCGAACCACCCCATCCAGCCCCTGAATCAGCGCGACCACCAGAATCACCGTCGCCACACCCATGATGATCCCGGCCAGCGTCAGCGACGATTGAAAGCGGTGCTGATTGATCGAATTGAGCGCCAGCGCAAAGGCTTCGCCGATACGTGTCGTGTGTTTTGTGTGGTCTTTATTCATAACGTAAAGATTCGATCGGATCGAGTCTTGATGCTCGGCGCGCGGGATAGACGCCCGAGATTATCCCTACCACGGACGCGACGATGAACCCCAGTGTGGCAACGAACGGACTTGAACTGGCAGGCAGCGGCGTCAGCCACGCGATCAGCTGAGCGATCCCCATTCCAATGAGGGTTCCCGTCGCCCCGCCAAACAGGCAGAGCGTCACCGTTTCGGCCAGAAACTGCCACAGCACATCACTACTGCGCGCGCCGACGGCCTTGCGCAATCCGATCTCGCGCGTCCGCTCCCTGACATTGACCAGCATGATGTTGGTCACTCCCAGCCCGCCGACAGTCAGCGATATCCCCGAGATCAGAATCGTGACAACGTAAAATCCGCCGATCACTGCGTCATAGATCGCTGTCGCAGATTCAGCCGTGTTGATGAAAAATGTGTTCTCCTGGTTCGGCATGACCTGGCGACGCCGGCGCATGATCCCCGTCACCTCATCCACCAGCGAAGCAGTTTGAACGCCCGCATTCTGCTTGCACGAGATCGTCACCGATTGATGGGCCCCAAAGCGCCTGAGCATGGCCGTCAGCGGCATGACGACGTAGCGGTCCTGCGAACTGCCGAAGATGGCTCCGCGTTCGGCCAGTGTGCCGATGACTCGAAACGTCTTTCCCATGACAACCAGATCGGCGCCGATCGGCTCTTCATTCGGAAAGAGGTCTTTCACCACATCCGCCCCGATCAGACAGACCGGCGCGTAAAGGTCCTCTTCGCCCCTCGTGAAGAAACGGCCCGTCGCCACATCGATCCGCTCGATCTCCAGAATGTTCGCCGTCACTCCGCGAACCTGAACGCTGGCGCTCACCGTCCCACGCCACTTGATCCCCCCGTTCACATTCGACGTCGCCCCGACAGCCTCGCATTGCCCGCATTCATCGAGCACACTCTGATAATCTTCGTATTCGATCTTCTTCCACTTCGAGGCCTTCATGAAATCATTGACATTGAGAAAACTCGAGGGAAATTGCGAAACCTGTATGACATCGGGCTGAAGCGTGACGAGCTGGTCGGTAATGTAGCGGTTCGCTCCGTCGATCAGCGCAACGATGGCCACCAGCGCGCTGATGCCGACGACGATCCCAAGCACTGAAAGCGCCGAACGCATCTTATTCGCAATCAACGCTCCGAAAGCATTTGAAATGATGTCCCAACGATCCATGAATAGTTTCCAGTAAGTGCAAGTTTCCAGTTTCCAGTAATAAACATACTATAAGTACTCTGTAGACTGAATTTTCCGGCATTTAAATCTACAGAGTATTTAACACATTATCAGATAAGCTCAATCCTTACCGGAAACTTCTCCCACTGGAAACTATTGAGCATTGTTCCCCACCCGCATCACGTCATTTTCCCCAATATCGTCGCCATTCACCGGCTGGAGAGCCATAAACCTAACAGAATCAAGCATATAATTGGATCGAGCTTACGGCATAGTCCTTGCAAAACAACTGGTATTCATCCGGATTCCACCATCGCGCTAACGGAGTTTACAACCATGAATAACGAAATAAAGAACAGAGAAGACAGGGGACGGGTCGAGGTCTCTGCCGAAGAGTGCAAGGGATGCGGTCTATGCATCGAGGCATGCCCTCCGCACGTCCTCGAACTCAGTGAGCGTCTGAACGGGCACGGATATCATCCGGCTGCCTATCTTGGCTCGGGTTGCACCGGCTGCGGAATCTGTTTTTATACCTGCCCTGAGCCCGGCGCGCTCACCGTATTTACACTCCAGGCCACGTAACAGCAACAAAAGGATAGATTTATGACGAAAGAACTGATCAAGGGCAATGAAGCCGTAGTCAAAGCGGCGATTCTGGCCGGATGTCGTTCATTTTACGGCTATCCGATCACTCCGGCCAGCGAGATCACTGAGGCTGCTGCACGATATTTCCCGCTCGCCGGCGGCACTTTTCTGCAGGCCGAGAGCGAGATCGCATCTATTAATATGGTATACGGCGCGGCGGCAGCCGGCGAACGAACAATGACCGCCTCATCCGGACCCGGCATAAGCCTTATGCAGGAAGGTATCTCTTACCTCGCCGGCTCAGAATTGCCGTGCGTTATTGTGGACATCACCCGTGGAGGCCCCGGGCTGGGCAATATCGCCCCCGAACAGAGCGATTACCACCAGGTCGTCAAAGGCGGCGGTCACGGCAACTATCGCACAATCGTGCTGGCTCCGAATTCCGTCCAGGAGATGTGCGATCTGACTTTTCTGGCCTTCGATCTGGCCGACAAATATCGCAATCCGGCAATCGTTATGACCGACGGATTCATCGGCCAGATGATGGAGCCGGTCGAGTTCCCGACCACTTCAGTCGAAGCGCCGGCAAGGCCATGGGCGGTGCTGGGCAACGCCGAGACCAGAAATAATCTGATCACATCCATCTACATGTCGCCGGACGAGCTGGAGGCTCACCAGCGACACCTCGAAGCGAAATACGCCCGCGCCAATCGTGGAGAAGAGCTCTTCGAAGCATACAGGACTGACGACGCCGAGGTCATCACCATCGGCTACGGCATCGTCTCACGCATTCTCAAGACGGCCGTCGACCAGGCCCGCGAGATGGGCATCAAAGCCGGGCTGTTCAGACCCATAACACTCTGGCCCTTCCCCGACCGCCAGATCGACATCATCGCCGACTGGACGAAATCGTTTATGGTCGTCGAGCTGAGCAACGGGCAGATGGTCGACGACGTCCGGCTGGCGGTCAACGGGCGACGACCGGTCAATTTCTATTCGCGCGGCGGCGGCAACGTGCCGACGGTCGATGAGCTACTTGGACAGTTGATAAAGGTGAGCGAGGACAGTTATGTACGTGAAAACATATCAGAGAGCGAAGAGCTTTTTTGGGGAGTTTGAGCGCAAGCCGGGCGACCATCTGACGACGCATTACTGCCCCGGCTGCGGCCACGGCAACCTGCACAAATACATCGCCGAAGCGATCGACGACCTCGGACTGCAGGATCGCACCATCTTCGTCAATCCCGTCGGCTGCTCGGTCTTTGCGTACTACTACATGGACGTCGGTAATATCCAGGTTCCTCACGGGCGGGCGCCGGCCGCGGCGACTGCGATCAAACGCGCCCATCCCGACAGTCTGGTCATCAGTTACCAGGGTGACGGAGACCTGGCCGCCATCGGTGGCAACGAGATCCTTCACGCCGCCAATCGCGGAGAGAACATCACAGTCTTCTTCATCAATAACGCGATCTACGGCATGACCGGAGGACAGATGGCGCCGACGACGCTGCTCGGCCAGAAGACCATCACCTCACCCTTCGGCCGCGCGACAGAACGCGAAGGCTTCCCCTTGCGTGTAAGCGAACTGCTGGCCACTCTGGAAGGCCCGACCTACATCGAACGCGTTGGACTGTTCGACAATAAATCGAGGATGAAAGCCCGCAAGGCAGTCCGCAAGGCGCTCCGGAATCAGGTCGAGGGTCGAGGGTTTTCGCTGGTCGAAATCCTCTCACCCTGCCCTACCGGGTGGGGCCTGACGCCGACCGAGTCCTGCGAATGGATGCAGGAGAAGATGGTCAAACAGTTCCCGCTCGGAGTAATCAAGGATGAATCCGCCAGCCGGGAAGGCTGGAATCGTTATCGTCAGGTTGTTCCGGCGGAGAAACTGCCTGAAATCCTCGACCTGACAAAGGAAAGCACGGAACAATTCACACCGACTGACGTCCCAGGCTGCTATCGCAACCCTTCGATCAAGATCGCGGGATTCGGCGGCCAGGGTCTGCTCTTCCTTGGCAAGTTGCTGGCTGAAGCGGGTATGCGACACGCCTATAACGTCTCGTGGATTCCGTCTTATGGTCCCGAGATGCGCGGCGGGACAGCCAACTGCCAGGTCAACATTTCGACCGAGCCGATCGGGTCTCCGCTGGTTTCGCGTCCATCCGTGCTGATCGCGCTCAACCGGCCATCACTCGACAAGTTCGAACCGGAAGTCGCCAGCGGAGGTCTGATCATCTACGATTCATCATTGATCGACAGGGCGCCTGAGCGTGGAGATGTCGAGGTGATCGCTCTGCCGGCAACGAAACTGGCCGACGAAGCGGGCAGCGCCAGGGCCGCGAACATGGTTGCTCTGGGAGCGTATCTTGGCCGCACCAACCTGCTCGACCAGACGGGAGTCTTCAAGATTCTTGAAAAGATGACGAAGAGCGAGGACCAGATGGCGATCAACAGACGGGCGTTCGATGCGGGTGCCCGCTTCGCGATGTTTTGAACCGGGAACGCCGTCAAGGCTCTGGGGATTTGATCGCGATCCGAGCCAATTAAAAAACTGTTAATTCAAATTCCGATTCAGTGTATAATAGTTTTGATTTGGCGGCCCCACTGTTTAGATAATTCGGCCAGGTCACGTTTTTCGGATATTAGCCTGAATTTCACAGCCCCTGACCACTGTTAGAGCTTATAAGCTAATCAGTAATCTCTCGTCGCTGGCTGAACCTCAGCAACATCAGACCTCAGCTTGATGGCGATAAAATGGCAACATAACAAACTCTGCTTTTCATGATCGTCAAAATGAAGTGACGATTTGTTGATCGATACTGCCCCGTAACGAAGCGCAAACATTATTCTTCACTTCGTAACGGATGCATATTATTAACTGATGTTATGCGGAAGAAGCCTTTAAAATCGATTTGACGAATTTTTGGTTTGCTCAAACATATTCTTCTGAGAGCCTGCAACGCAGGCGAAAGAATAAAGCCTGGGCGTGGAGCGAGGCCGTCAGGCCGAGCGGAACCCCAGGTCACGTTCCACCAGACCTTAAGCCCACGAAGTGGGCGAAAGTCCTGACGGGACAGGCAGGCTGCAATGGGGAAATCTGTCGCCCATTTCATGGGCTTGCTGAAATTATGATGCCGATACCCGGGGTTCCGCTCGGCCTGGCGGCCTCGCTTCACCTCGGGCTATATGCTGCCCACCCGCTTCGCGGGTTCGGGTAATATCAAGGAATTTCCAACAAATATCGCTGCGTAAAATCAGTTATTAACAGCATTCTCATCGCGAAAGGGCAACGGAATGCAATCAGATCAGACTACCGACCAGTTGTCGCCTCAATTGCATATTGTATGTGGAAACCCGGCAGGAGAAAAAGCAGCTTCATATACGCGTTTTGTCCTCCCATTTTCGTACTCAGTTAATCTTAATGTTGCACTACCCGGTGAACAAAGAGCTCAAAAGCATGAGTATGTCGATCTTAATATCATTGATGATAACTCTACGAAAAATGCAACTCCGGTACTTGAAGATGCAAAATGGAGAAAACGCTACCTGACGACTGAAACAGCACAGATACTGTTTCATCGAGCAAAATGGCTGCAGATGAAGAACTGGAGCAGTGAACAGGCAATTAAAGAGACCGTACTTAGAGGCGAAACAGTCAAAATTCAGATGGCCCCGCCGCGCATTGTCCTGTTTCACTGGCCAGTTACCAACTCGAAGAGCGCCAGGATTCAGGACAATCCGCTTCAAACAGGATTTCTGATAATTGAGTTGTTCTTTCCTCAAGACAGCAAAGTCACGCTCGATCAGTTACTCGCAATCAATGAGTATTTCAGATATTGCCGTCAGCCTTTCGATAAACATTCAGCTATAAAAGACTATTGTGATTTCATATCACCGTTATGGTCACCAGACACTAAGGATGTTGAACGGTTTTATGAACAACGCTGGCTGCAATGGATCGACGACGTGAATCTATGTGTCGATGGAATTAAATTCAGGCTTCATATCAAAGAGAAGAAAGAGTGGATGGTCTATGCCGATGATCGGACATTCGTCTGGACCTGCGCCATCCTGCCCGAAGGCGGTAAAACCCTGCAAGCACTGGCTCCGGAATCGGATTTTCGGGCTTCCAATTTCGGGCACTGGATCAAGCTTCTCAATGTTGATCGCCCTGCCATGACTCCCCTGGCCTCGCATCGGCATACAAAGTTCGAAAGTGAATGGGCCAATGAGCGAACATATCATCGGTGGGAAGAAATGGGTACGTTCTACGGTTTCAGCTATCACAGTGGCGTAATGATCGGCCCGCCGGAAACAGAGCCTCCATTATGGAAGCACTTCGGAGGGATGTATTTTGATCAGGCTCTGTTGCTGTTTTACCTGCGTGTCACGTTGTTTAGATTCAGCAAGAGACTCTGCGAGATTTCCCATTATGATGACAGCCGGATCGATGATGATAAATGGATGTCCGATTTTCAGAAGTTGCGTGAGAAATTTTCAATCTTTACCAATCTATACCAGTTTCCATTACTGTCTAATCAACAACAGGGACTTGAAATGTACGAACTCGCACGCGATTCATTCGATGTACAGCCATTGTTTCAAGAGATCCAGTCTGAGGTTCACAACAGTCATGACTATTTCCTGCAAAAGCTGAATCAGAGACAGGTGACAACAGCAACAAGACTAACTATCGTGGCGACAATTGGATTAGCTATGTCTTTTATACTTGCGTTCTTTGGTTTTGACGGTATCGGCACACTGATTGGATTGCCCGAGGCCCAACACCATAAATTGAAGTTATCAGAATATTTATCTTCGCCGCCTTTATTATTGCGTTCTTCTTTCAATTTATGATCATCTACTTCTCCAAAAATCTAAATCGAATTATCGATACAATCGCGTCTTATCGTGATGCTCGAAAAAAAGGAGTAATCAGCTGATGAAAAACTTATCGACTTCGCATCGAAGGCATGAATTTGAGTAACTATGTCCATGATACACAGGATCTGAGCACAATTAGGGGCGGAGGACTGCTTCTCCTGGATGCTATCAAGTGGATACAAACCCGGATCGACGGAGTTGAACTTGAGCCAATCAGCACAGGGGCATCATCCGGACTTTTTGAGTTCATCGCATTGGACGACGATCAGGCTAAAAACGTGCAGAGAAAGATCCGCGAATGGCTGGACAGTCACTACGCATTAAAGCATGCAACCGTGATGGTCGATTTAATTGAAGCAACAGATAACTTTCTCGAGGACAAGGAGAGTTTGATAGCCTTAAACCGCTGGAATCAAATGCATTCGCCAAGTCTGGCCGTTCCAGAACTTTCTGATCAAACAATAGATATATGTGCTATCGATCGCATAAGACCTGCAGTGAATACTTTTATATCGCCGGAACAGAATAAGGAGCCTATAAGCACGTCAACATTAATACGACGCAACTATGGACGTGATAAAAAACAAAACTTTTACACATCATACACAGGATTGGAGGACGATGGCTCATTTAAATTCACAAATGATTTCAATGAATTAACTGGAAACACTGATCAGGGAAATTTTACATCACAAAATGGCTGTCATTTATATTGACGGAAATTCCTTCGACAAACCCAGCGAGAGTTGTGCATAGATATGATGCCCAAAAAGTACTTGACAAAACTCTCCAGGACTATAGAAAAAATCTGCTCAAAGATCTTATCTTCAATATGAAAAAAGACGATTTATGGTTCACTGATGATAATGAACGTCGTATAGAAACCCTTCTATGGGGAGGCGATGAGATCATCTGGGTCGTCCCGGCATGGAAAGGCCTTGAAACTCTTGGATTTTTCTATAATCAAACAATAAAAAAGAATTGGAATTACGAAGGGGCAGAACTGCGTCATGCAGCCGGACTGGTCTTCTGCCATCACAATGCTCCGATTCACCGTATCACCCACCTCGTGAAATACAAACTGGCGGAAAAAGCAAAAGAAAAGGACCGCAAACAAAACCTGTTCGCCTATGAGGTCTTGGAGTCATTTGACCACGTCAGCGGAGACTTTGAAGATTATCGTAATAAGCGCAGCCCCGCCGGAGCAAGACCCGATTCGCTGATTTTGAACGGGGAAAATATACAAAACGTATTGACTGAAGCCACAAAATTGCTACCTCATCTATCGCGTCGCAAACTTCATAAACTGACCCATAAAATCATAAAACCGGACTGGCCGCCGACCGCTGAAGAGCGAAACGATATTTACAGTAGTATGAAGGAAGGTCTGCCACCAACAGCCTCCACCGCGCTTGATAACATCAAACCCCTGCTCGGGGGCGAGGACGCCTGCTGGCTGCATCTGTCCGCACTGTGGGACTACCTGGTCTGAAAAAGGAGGCTGCAATCATGCTCGAATATACGCTTAAAGTGGCATTGAGATTGGAAGGCCCGGTGCTGACCCATTCTACCGCGGCCGGAGAGTATGGCATCGACAGCCCCATGGCCAGAAACAAGGATGAAAAATACTATCTTCCCGGCACCCTGGTCAAAGGCAAACTTCGTGAGGCAATGGAGGAATTACATGAAAAGGCCAGTGACCTGTTCTCTCCAGACATCGCTGATCTATTTGGGGATCAGACCGGCAATGAGCAGAACGCCAGGCCGACTGTATCCCCTCGAAGGAGCAGGCTGATCTTCGAGGATTTCCTGGGCGAAACATCTTCTGAAAGCGACAACCTGACCAGAATCAAGATAGACAATCAACTGGGTTCGGTTAAAAAAGGGATGCTGCAGGTCATGGAAGCCCCATGGTCATCGGGGGAAGCTGTGGAATTCACAGGCTCCATCAGTTTCTTTGCTCAAGACCAAACAGAAGGAGATAACATCAGGAGCCACATCGAAACAGGCTTGCGCTGGATCACAGGGTTCGGATCAAACCGCTCAGTCGGTTTCGGCCGGCTCTTGAACGTCGATATTCAAGTCGATCCGCCAACCGACCTGCTGGCAACTTCAGCTATCGACGATCTGGGATCGCCTGAACGAATCGACCTTGCGATTTCCCCATGGAATCCTTTCTGCGTCTCAAAACACCGTGTCAGCCCGAACATCTTCGAATCAGAGAAGATAATTCCAGGCAATGTCATCAAGGGATGCATCGCGGAACTCTGGCGCCAGTTGCTGGGTCAACCTCATGACATCCCGGTCAAGGTGTTCAATGATCCTGCCCGGCAGGGAACCTTATGGACAATTTTGACCGGATAAGGTTCATGATGCCTTTCCTGCTCCCGACAGCAAAAAGAACCGCCCGGTTGTAGCGCCGCTGTCGCTGGTCAGAGCGAACAAGGATATCCATGACGTCGCCTTATGTAAAAACCCGGTCCTCATAGGTGACAACAAATCTGCTCCTGAATTTTCAATCGACTGGAAATCGTCAGATGATGTCGATTTGGAATTCGGCTGGAAAGACCCCGACACCTCGCTGAAAACGGAGCTCCGCGTGCGAACCAAGATCAATTCACAATATCGCAGAGCGGAAGACAAACAACTTTTTGCATATGAGATGGTCGTTCCAACAGATCATATCTGGTATTGCAGCGTCGATCTGAGTGCGATCGCTGACAACGCCGTCCGCGCAACCGTCCTGAAGCAGCTCCAGCAACTGCTCAAACCCGGTCTGAGGTGGCTGGGCAAGACCAAAACACGGGCCGATGTTGCGATCATCAAACCCGATCCCGGAATCCCGGCCTCTATAAAATCGAATGCATCCATGCAGGATGATTGCTGGATCGTTACCCTGCAGTCGCCGGCAATCCTCTACAATCCATACGAGATGAATGAAACCAGCGGAGCCGCGCAACTCGAAGCAAATTACAAAGCCGTCTGGAAACAACTGTCGAATAACAACCTGGAACTGAGTCATTATTTCGCCGGCCAGTCACTTGCCGGTGGATTTTATACTCACCGAAGGTTTCGTTCATCAAACCCCGCTGATTACTACCCGTTCCTGCTGACCAATGCCGGCAGCGTCTTCGTCCTGAAATCAGCGGCGGGACCAGACGCTCAACAATACATCGACGATTGGCTGAAACAGGGATTGCCACTGCCAGACTGGGCGAAAAGCAAATACGCCCGCAACGGCCATGAAGGCGACCACTGGGAGAATTGTCCCTACATCCGCCAGAACGGTTATGGCGAGATCGCCGTCAACCTTGATCATCAGATAAAGAAACTGAAGGAAGGAGAAGATTGCCATGCCATCGAATCGCTGGTTGATTGAAGGCACACTCGAGACCCTCTCGAATCTGCGCATCGGAAATGGGGATATAACCTCCAGGGACGAACTTAAGTATGAAGATGCGGATGGGTGGGAAAACGTGAAAATCTCCGCCTTCATAACCGACGCTCAAGATGCAGCCTATATTCCCGGGACAACTCTTAAAGGAAAGCTGCGTTACCTGGCTGATAACCTTGGCATACCAACACTCGAACAAATTTTCGGCAGCCCCGATCCCGAAAAAGAAGGCGCGGTGGGCGGCAAGGTCAGTTTTTTCGATGCCCGGACGCACATGGAGGACTTCGTGTTGTCCGATGAACAGACCGGGCAACTCGCGCACTGGGACGCCAGTCGCAAGACAGGTGTCAGCGCCGGAGTCACCATCAGCCGCAAGACCAGAACCGCATCGGACAAGCGTCTTTTTCATCAGGAGTTCGTCCCCAAGGGCGTTATATTCAAGGTCAGAATCGCCGGCGTCGATATGTCTGACGAAGAGGTGCAAGATCTGTTGTTCGTTCTTGAAGGGCTTAATCGGACTCCGGTCGGCGCTTCGACCGGCGATGGATGGGGAAAACTCCGCTGGACTCCGACAGTCATGAAATCGCTGGATGAAACAGGTTTAAGGAACTGAATATCCGATGCAATACAAAATAATTCAACCAAATCCGAATGGAAGGTTCTTGAAGAGATAGATGAAACCAAAAAGACCGAATTCATCAGGCAGGCACTGGCTCGACATTCGACCGTGCCAAACCCAATGAACCTGTCTGTCGATGTAATTCTCCGTTTTGACGGCAACTTTCTGGTCAATGACCCGTCAAAAGTGAAAAAACCCAATGACAACAGCGATCTTCCAAATCACTTCCCTCTGCTTGATCGAGACGGCAAAGTGCTGCTCCCGGCAAGCTCGATCCGCGGAGCCCTTCGCAGCCAGGCTGAAAAGATCCTTCGCACTATAGGCGGAGAATGCGCCGCCTGCTATCCGGACGACAAAGGACCTCGAAAAGCCTGCGACACAGTTTATTCAGTGTCCGATATCGAGCGTAAACTCTGCCCGGCCTGCAAAATCTTCGGAGCTCCCGGTTGGCGTTCGCCTATAGAAATAACGGATTTCACACCCTCGCTGAAGGGCGAGGGCTCAAGAGTAGATAAACAGGAATTTCTGGCCATCGATCGTTTCACTGGCGGAGGAGCCGACGGTCTGAAATTCAACGCGACCTCGCAATTCAAGCCAACTTTGAACGGGAAAATATCCGTGGATCTCGCCAAGCTGGTTACCGCAGGAGTTGGCGGGTGGGCGATGCCCTTATGATATTTACTCTGCGCGACCTGGCCGAGGGCGATGTCAGGCTCGGGTTCGGCGCCGCCAAGGGTTTCGGCTCGCTGACGGCGACTTATCAATTAAATCAAATGCCGAAATGGGACTCGATTCCGCAATTCCTTCAGGATGAACTCAAGAGTATCGGAAGCGAAATTGAGCATTTCATATGGCCAGGCCCTCTTTCAGAAGAATTAAAACTGGAATTGATGGTCTGGATAGAGAATCTTGCCAAACTATCGGCGCAAGCCGCTAAAAAACAGAAACAATTGGGTGATGGCAGGACTGCTCAACAAGACATATATTAATGGATATGCAAATTTGACAAGTCCTGCCTAATTACCGGCAGGATACAAATCAAGGAGGCGAATATGCCCGTTTACAATCCCTACCATTTTGTCCCCGTAAAACCCGAGCGACATCCAGGCGACATGGAAATCGCAGTATTCGACAGTGGCAAGCATCAAATCACACACGATAGATACGTGGCTGATACATATTCTGGCCGCATAGTCTGCCGGCTGACAACAAAAAGCCCGATCTTTGTCGGCGGGAACCGGGAAGAAGACGGAACATTGGAAAAGCCCGCTTGTGTCAGGCATTTCGAACTGAAAGACGAAGAAGATAAACCAGCTATTCCAGCGACTTCGCTTCGGGGATTGATATCGAGCATTGCCGAAACCGCAGCAAATTCCGCATTGAGAGTGCTGGAAGATCAACTCTATTCGTTCAGAAAATTGATGGATCCTCAGGATGCTCTTTCTGCGATCGGAATGATCATTATTAAGAAAGAGAATGGAGAGGAAAAGTTCTACCTGCGTCCGTTAACTTTACCAACTATTACCGTGGCACCCGGCCAGCCGGCAAAACTTCAATCACCTTTTCGTCCGCAACTTTATTCAATCCCTAATTTGAAAGTATATATTGGCGATAAAGATTCGATCAGGAGTGAGGATTTCTATAGAACATATAAACACGATAGCCCCGTTTATTTTGGTCTCGAGATGCAAACCCGAGCATGGAATCCTGATGGGACCCTTGATTTTGACCACCAACAACATAGAAAGGATATTAATAATCATCTTGGGTTTTTAATTGGTCAAAAACAACTATCGACTGCCACGCCAAGACCCTGGGACGAGGTTCCCGCGCATGAAAAGAATACGAAATACACTCGTGGCATACTTCGTGTACTTGGATGCTGGGGGGATCGAGAAGACAAAATTCCGACCACCAAAAAACATGAAATATTCATTCCGTATCCCGAGAATGAAGTTGATACATGGCCACTTTTTGAAATCACAAACGAAGCAATAGAGACATTTTACGACCTGGCCGATCAGAGAACGAAAGAAGAAAAAGAACTCCTTTTACCTTTTGAACCCAAGGACACTGTCAGGAATACTGATCCCAAAGAAAGAAGATTCCGACTGAAGTCAGGGGATCTGGTCTATTTCAGGCCTGAGGGGCTGAAAATTGCTGAAATCTCATTATCTTCAATCTGGCGTGGTCGAGTTGAGAAGACTATAAACGGAGTTCGTCATCGTGCAACAACACACGATTTTTTCCGAAAGGTCAGCCAAAATCAGAATGAAACAAACCACGAACTACTGCCATTTCACGCCGATCGTAAATTGATTACTCTGGCTGAGCAGATCTTCGGATTCGTGCAGCAAGACAGGAAAAGAGCAAGTAACGAACCAGCGCCTGCCACTGATGAGCACCAAAGTAACCGGGCACTTTCCGGTCGAGTATGGTTTTCACATGCCAGAATGCATTCGCATAATGGTGACTCTGCATATCTTGCTCCTGTCACTTTGAAGATCCTCGATACGCCGAAACCTCCCTCACCCTCGATGTACTTTAAGAGAAGAGGGCCTGCCGGCTTCATCGCTAAAAGAGATCTCAAACCTGGCGGTTGTTTACCACAAGGGAGGAAATTTTATCTGCATCATCGCGAAGCGATTCAATGGAACGGAAATAACCAACCTCCCTGGGCTTCTTCACGTCAGTGGCATGAAAATACAGGTGTTTCAAAAGATAACCACTTCAAACAGAAAGTACGAATAACTCCAGTCAGGGCCAATTCCGTTTTCTATTTCCATCTTGACTTTGACAATTTGTCGACAGTTGACCTCGGCTTGCTGCTCTATGCACTGCAGCCGACCCCGGATTTCCTTCATAAGATAGGGATGGGGAAATCGATCGGACTCGGGACAATTCAAATCGAACCAGTTGGAGTGTTTCTGGTCGATCGGGCTTTCAGGTATTCGGTCGATGGACTCTTCGAGACCCGTTATGCCAGATCCTGGGTCAATGATCAGGAAAACTGGCCTGATGACTATCGAAGTCTTAATGCCAGGGAAGAATTCACTGAAATCGAGAGTCTTCGCGATAAATTCGCTGAAACGATTGACCCGGATATTCTGAAAGCCCTCAAATTACTCGGCAACCAGACATATGCGAACGTCACTACACCGTTGGAGTCAGGTGGAACTCCTGAAGAAGAGACATTCAGATGGTTCGTCATCAACGATCGTGGGAAAGATGATGATAAGAATGAAGTTAATAAACAATTTCTAAAACCTTTAGATCATAATTCAAACTCGATCGACAAACTGCGCGAACATCCGTGGTACCCGAATCAATGAACAGTCCATCATCACAACTCGTCTTCTTTCTCGGAGGTCGCGACCTCGAGATGGTCACCATCCGTGATCTGCTAGGCGAAACATCCCATGGAGGTTGCCACGACAAGGCCCTCTCGTGGGGAGCACGCGCCTCGGCCTATCGCACTGAGATCGCCGAGACCATCGCCGCCGGCAAGACTCCGGTCCTGATCGAACTGGAAAACGATCTGGGATTGCAGGAGGACGAGTTCATCAACATCGACCATCACGGCGCCCGTGCCGGACGCGAAGCGCCGACGTCGCTTCACCAGGTGTTCGCGCTGCTCGATCTTCCAGCGGACAAATGGACAAGATGGCATCAGCTTGTGGCGGCGAACGATCGCGGATACATCCCTGAGATGCTGGCCGAGGGCGCGACTCCGGAAGAGATCAGGCAGGTGCGAGCGGCTGACCGCCAGGCCCAGGGCATCACCGCAAACCGAAGAGAAAGCCGCCGAAGACAGTCTGAAACAGATCGAAACGCTGGCCGACGGACGCTTAACGATCGTGCGGCTGTCGCATTCGCGCACGGCCGCCGTCTCCGATCGGCTCGAACCCGCTCTCGGAGGCCCCGGATACCAGGAACCTGGCAATCCTCTCCCCGTCATCTATCAACTTTTACGGTTCAGGCCGGCTTATCCTGGCTCTGGCCGAAAGGTTCCCCGGCGGCTGGTATGGGGGCGCCCTTCCGGAACGCGGTTTTTGGGGAATCAACCAGCCCGCCCCAAATGTGTTGCCCTTCATTGTGCAATCTGTCAGGGCCGATCATGAAGACATCGACTGAAAGATACCGGGCATTTTGCAGCATCATCAACCTCAGGTCGGCATGGGAGCGAGTCGAGGAATCAGATGGTTGCGCCGGAGTCGACGGCATCACGCTCGAACGTTTCGATGACAATCTGGAAGCGGAGCTGGAACGACTGCGGGCCGAACTGTTAAGCGAGACCTATGCGCCACTGCCGCTGCTCCGTTTTATGGCCCCCAAGGCAGGTGGCGGTCAGCGGGCGATCTCTGTGCCGGCGGTTCGAGACAGGGTCGCCCAGCACGCGGCGATGGCAATCGTTGGCCCCGACTTCGAAGCGGAATTCGAACACTGCTCGTTCGCATACAGACGCGGCAGATCGGTGCAACAGGCATTACAACAGGTCGAACGGCTGCGCGAAGAGGGATTCGTCTGGGTCGTCGATGCCGATATCGCTAATTATTTCGACAACGTCGACCACGATCTGATGCTGCAAAGCGTCAAGGAGCTGGTCTCGGAACCACGGATTGTGAATCTGATAGAACAGTGGATCAGGGCCCAGGTATACGACGGCCATCAGCTCGCGCGCATGGAAAAAGGATTGCCGCAGGGCGCTCCGATCAGCCCCATGCTGGCAAACCTGTACCTCGATCGCTTCGATGAACAGATGCTGGCCGGCGGACAAAGACTGATCAGGTTCGCTGACGATTTTCTTGTTCTCTGCAAATCGAAACCCAGGGCCGAGCAAGCGTTGAAATTGACCTCGCGCATGCTCGAAGAATTACGACTGGCGCTGAATCCTGAAAAGACCCGCATCACCAGTTTCACCGATGGGTTCAAATTCCTGGGTTCGACATTCGTCCGCAGCCTCTGTCTGACGCCCCCGCCGGGCAGTCGCAAGGATGAAACCGCTAAGGCTGACATCATCATTCCTCCGCCGCTGCCGATTCTGCGGTTCGCTGGAAATTCATATCGCCAGTTCAACACAGCTTTGAGAGATGGTTTGCGCAGCGCTCTGGTCGATATCGACGGCCGCCGGGTCCCCTGACTTCTACCAGAGATCTAAACGAAATCGCGATACCGTACATATTAATAATGATGTCCAACCAACCCCGCCACCCGCTACTATCGCCCCGGAAAGCGATAAACCGATGATCGAAAATCCCGAACAAACCCAAACCGCCGAAACGCCGCAGGTCGAAGAGAAAGATTTCGGAACTCCGTCACTTGTGACGCTGCGAACACTTTATCTGCAAGATCACGGAATCGTGCTGCGATGCGAAGACGACCACCTTCGCATCACAAAAGACGATGACGAACTGTTGAACCTGCCGTCTTTCAAGATCGATCAGATCATGCTCATGGGTAACGGCATGATCACCACGCCGGCAATGAAGTTCTGCCTGCGAAATAACATATCGATCGTGCTTCTTTCAGGATCGGGCCAGTTCGAAGGAATCATCGAATCGACAGGCAATCAAAACGTCCTGCTGCAAAAGCGCCAGTTCGAGCGATCATCCGATGATCAATTCGGCCTTGAAATGGCGCGCAGGTATGTCGCCGGCAAGATCGGCAATTACCGTGCGCTGCTGCAAAGACGTCATCGTTCCGATCCCGACGACCGCCTTGAAAGCGCCATCTCTTCGCTCCAGAACATCCTTCGTGATCTGGCCGCAGCGGGTTCGATCGATCAGATACGCGGTTATGAAGGGCTGGCAGCGCTAAATATTTCAACGGCCTGGCATCATGCTTTCAAGGCCCCTTCACCTGGCAGGGGCGCGCCCGCCGTCCGCCGCCAGACCCGCTCAATGCCATGCTCTCTTTCGGATATACAATGCTGTTTCAGAATATTTATGCCATCGTCCGGGCCCGTGGGCTTTCACCCTATGTCGGATCGCTACACGAATTGAGACAGGGACACCCGGCACTCTGCTCAGATCTGATCGAAGAGTTCCGAGCGCCTATCGTCGATGCTCTGGTGACCTTGATCGTCAACAAGAAAATCATTACGCCGGCGGATTTCTATCTTCCCATCGACCCCGAAGAACGCGGCTGCTTCCTGACCGCCCAGGGACGCCGTACCTTCATCGAGCAATTTGAAAAAAGGATGTCAAGTCGGGTCAAACATCCGCATTTCGGCATCAGAACCACCTGGCGCGGCATCCTCGACCTTCAGGTCAGCCGATATACCCGCGCTCTCTGGGAAGGACCGGAATTCTATGAATCATTCCAGATCCGCTGAGCCCCGCGAAAGGAATCTTTGACTATGTTGTATGTCGTCGCTTATGACATCAGTTCCGACCGCAGAAGAAACAAACTGGCCGATCTGCTGGAAAATTTCGGCCACCGCATCCAGTTCTCCATCTTCGAATGCGATCTCGATGAACAAAGAGCCGAAATCCTGCTCGACGAACTGCGAAAATTCAGTATCGATGACGACCAGATTCGCGTCTATATCCTGTGCCAGAGTTGCCTGAATCGTTCCGCCGTCATCAGCGGCCCCGACTTCTCAGTTGATCAGGGATTTTATTTGATATGACCTGATTCGATGCAGTCTAACTGAAATTGCGATCTCGCGAGCATCGCATACCAAATCGTGCAGATTGCTGGCGGGTTCACTATAAATCAAATCGAATCTATGATTTAGTGGATATCTTTTCGATAGTCGTTTTTTAAGGATGCTCGCGGACTGAAAATAAACGACTTACAATTGCCTTTAACCCAAAATGAAACGTTTGATTGTGAAAACCAGAGGGAAAATCCGAGATGCTCGGAAAACTACTTGTATCTCTATATTGAACAAGAGGATAATGAAGCAGGAGGTTAGGCGTACCGATTGGTAAGTAGCCTGTTGAAACCGAATATGAACCGCTCACAGGCGCAGCGACTACTTAGTTAGGCGTACCGATTGGTAAGTAGCCTGTTGAAACCTATGATCGCAGACATCAAGTCAAATACGTGACCAAGGTTAGGCGTACCGATTGGTAAGTAGCCTGTTGAAACTTAAGCGTAATCCGAACAACCCTATTCTGGTCGTCAGGGTTAGGCGTACCGATTGGTAAGTAGCCTGTTGAAACAATTGTCCGCACCCGCTGCCCGCACACTCGCGCTCGGGGTTAGGCGTACCGATTGGTAAGTAGCCTGTTGAAACCTGTGCCGGAGCCTTCTCCGGCATACTGCGTATGGTTAGGCGTACCGATTGGTAAGTAGCCTGTTGAAACCATTGTGCTTGCTGGGCGGCGCGTTCCAGAGCAGGTTAGGCGTACCGATTGGTAAGTAGCCTGTTGAAACTTCTTCCGAGGCTGATGCCTGTGTGAAAGACATCTTGAGGTTAGGCGTACCGATTGGTAAGTAGCCTGTTGAAACAGAGTTGATGTTGAAAACGTGACGGCCATTATGAGGTTAGGCGTACCGATTGGTAAGTAGCCTGTTGAAACTTTAAATCAAGATCGCCCTCCCATCGGACGATATCGGGTTAGGCGTACCGATTGGTAAGTAGCCTGTTGAAACTGAATCGGGCCTTCAATCCAGTGCCCGGTTTGGGTTAGGCGTACCGATTGGTAAGTAGCCTGTTGAAACTTCCAGCCTGCTTTGTATACCTGCAAAAGTTGGGGTTAGGCGTACCGATTGGTAAGTAGCCTGTTGAAACTCTAGGACGTACATGGCCATCAGTAACGCTACTGCGATGGTTAGGCGTACCGATTGGTAAGTAGCCTGTTGAAACTTTCACCGCAGTCTTTTCTGCATTTACTGCAATGCTTGGTTAGGCGTACCGATTGGTAAGTAGCCTGTTGAAACCCCGTCGCCATTCTTGGCGCCGCATTCACCGCACCACTGGTTAGGCGTACCGATTGGTAAGTAGCCTGTTGAAACATCTTCCATCATGCCCCCAAATTGTAAGTCTTTTTTGGTTAGGCGTACCGATTGGTAAGTAGCCTGTTGAAACGGATCGTAATAGTGCATCGCCAGAATCGTATATTGCTGACTGCGGTTAGGCGTACCGATTGGTAAGTAGCCTGTTGAAACGTATGGCTAAGTGGGTAGGTATGGCTTTGTTCTTTCTGGTTAGGCGTACCGATTGGTAAGTAGCCTGTTGAAACTGAAAACCTTTTGCTTCCCCGACTTACCCCAGTCAAGAAGGTTAGGCGTACCGATTGGTAAGTAGCCTGTTGAAACTGCGATTCAGCAACATTCCGCCCTCGAGCATTTCGAGGTTAGGCGTACCGATTGGTAAGTAGCCTGTTGAAACAAAAAACGACGGCTCCGATGACGATGGCCAAAACGGCCGATTAGGCGTACCGATTGGTAAGTAGCCTGTTGAAACCGTATTCACCGGCACCTTCTCCCACTGGTTATACCCGATTAGGCGTACCGATTGGTAAGTAGCCTGTTGAAACACGCGTCGTCCGAGTGGAGATAGTCGTCGCAGCAAGAGATCAGGTGGGCAACTTATAAATCTATGATTTCCTAGCGCGTCTTCTACATCTCATCCCGCTCGTTTGATTCACTACTATTAAATTTAAGAAGTACTCCAGAGGATGAAGGCATGAATGATAAACCTATCTCAGTTGAAAATAACGATCTTGCGTTTTTAGCTCAAGATAAAATTTATATACAGGCTAGCGAGTGGATTCGAATGGTTAACACGATTACTTGGGCAATGGGAACTATTCTCGTCCCTACTTCTGCAGTATGCGTAGGTTGGGCAATACAGTATCCAGAGTATAAAGAGTTTTTTGCAATAGCCTCAGTTTTCTTGTATTCATATTGGATTTACGTTTCATTTTTGTATTCTCGATCTGCCGCTAAAACACGCAATGTGCTGATAGAAATTGAGACAGCCTGGGGAGTAGATGACAAGTTTGCACTTTATAAAATGCAAGGACAAGTAGCCAAAAAGTGGTATAGCTTCCGTAATACGCGGCTTGTTAGCTTGCTATTCTTAATTGTTTTGTGGGCGGTTTTGTTAGCTAGGCTACATTCCAAAAACGTCTAACAACCGTTGCACCGGAGCCGCGCCGGCGTTTATGTCAGCATGCCGAGGAGGACGCAGCCCAGTGAACTCGATCGTTAGGTATACTTCTCTTTATTAGGATATGATAGGACATTACAATGACAACAACTGCTTTGTTTATTGAGCTATTAATTGTTGGAATTCAATCTGCTATTTGG
>JADJXM010000019.1 GCA_016715865.1 Acidobacteriota bacterium
TAGAGCATTTTTCGAGGGGGAAAGAGACGATGTCGAATGACAATCTGCTTTTTGGCGATCTGTTTGATGGCGAGCCGCGGGAATGGGTTGAGCGGGTCGATATTCCATCGGACGATTCACTGGAGAAGATCCTGAGTGATGTGAAACTGAGTCACACCTGCGGCGCCTGCAAAAAGGGGATGCCGATAATTTTCGGTGAGGGGTTTGTAGGAGTAAATGTCATGGTGATCGGAGAGGGGCCCGGAGTGGACGACATCGGCTCTGAGCGGCCGTTTATGGGGCAGGCGGGAGTTCTGCTCGACAGGATGCTGGCGGCGATAGAGCTGAGGCGAGCGGAATGTTATGTCTGCAACGTGATCAAGTGCATTCCGCCGGGTGAGCGGAACTTTTCGGTCGAGGAGATCGAAGACTGCCGGCCGTATCTGCTGCGTCAGATTCTGGTGGTCGATCCAAGGGTTATCATCGCCTTTGGAGCGCTTGCAGCCCAGACGCTGCTGCGATCGAAGAGGACGATCTCTGAGCTGCGCGGGCGCGTCTATCATTACAGCTTGAACGACCGGGCGATCTCGGTGGTGCCGACTTTCAATCCGGCCTACCTGCTGCGCGTGCCCGAAAAGAAACGCCAGTCGTGGGAGGATATGAAGCTTGTCAGAGGGCTTTTGACTCGGTAACCAAATCGGATCATACCGTAAAGGATCTTTATTTCACCGATTTGAGTTGTTACACTTAACCTGCTCACGTTGATGCTCCCCTTGCACCAAAGTCAATTGAGCGATCAAGAAACCAAATCCGAATTAATTTGACAATAATATTGATGATGTTGACCGGGTGATCCGGTCGATTTCGCGGGAGGAGCAAGATGCGAAAATGTTTGGTGGTCTGTTTTGTTTTATTAGCGACCTCGATTTCGGGGATCGCTCAGAGCGGGTTCAGCGGTCCCGGTCGTTATCGAATTGAAATCGTGGCGACAAACAAAGCACTGGATCTCAGGCAGGAAGACAACAAGACGGTTCAGCAATGGTCCAGCGGAGGGGCCCGGAATCAGCAGTGGGATATACGGGAAGCCGGTGACGGGTATTTTTATATCGAATCGGTCGCCAACAACCTGGTGCTGGGTATCGATGGTTTGAGGGTCAGGGATGGCTCTCGAGTGATCACGGATCGGTTGGACCAGAACGACGGAAATCAGAAATGGCAGAAGTGGAAGATCGTGGAAGCGCGCGGAGGTAACTACACTATCATTTCGATATCGGGCAAGTCGCTTGAATCACCGTCCGGAAATCGGGAGGACGGCGCGGGGCTCCAGGTGTCACGGCCGGTTGGCCGGGATAATCAGCGATTCATGCTGATCCGCCTGGGAGACCTGCCGGTCGTGTCGGGGGCGGTCACCGGCGATGCCCGGAGCGCATTTGATGGGCCAGGCAGGTATCAGATCCAGTTAGTATCGAGTGGTAAGAATCTGGATTTGAGAAAAGAGGACGGCACGACGATTCAGCAATGGACAGGCGCAGATGTTCTGAATCAGAAATGGGATATCGAGGATTCCGGAGACGGCTATTTTTACATCAGGTCCGCCGAGAGCGGGCGGGTGATCGAGGTTGCAGACTCTCGCGACGGCTCACCTTTGAGGAGTAATAATTTTACCGGCCGCGACAACCAGAAATGGCGAATTGCAGATGCCGGTAACGGCAATTTCACGATCGGATCGAAACTGGGTCGTGTGATGGCTCTGGCGAACAGCAATCTCGAAGATGGGGTTCCGATGCAGGTCAGGAGCGATCGCCGTCAGTCCACTCAGCTTTTCAGACTGATGCGTGTTGAAGTTGATGCTGCCCAGGCACAGACGATCGACCGGTCGCGGCGTGGCGGAAGGCGTCGGCCGGACAGTGTTTACACCAGGCCACAGGATACCTACACGCCGGGGAGCGTCAGATGGCGCGGTCGGGTTGATATCGAAGTCCTGCTTGAAATTCAGGGATCGACCGTCACACAAAAGCTGGTTGGAGGCCGGTCGTTCAATAACGGTCAATATACTTTCAGTGCGACCATGCCCGCGCGCGAGATGGACGTACGGATCAACAACATCAAGGTACGCGGCACGGTCGAGCTGGTTGAGAAACCATCACCCACGAACAACTACACCGCAATCGTTCGAATTCGCGACCCTCAAAGAGATGCTGCCGATTACGAATTCGAATTGATCTGGTAAAGGATATTTAATACTCAGCAAACTAAATTTTCGGGCATTTAACTTCGGAAGAAATTAATCGCAAAGATCGCAAAGGGGCAAAGAATTAATCGCAAAGGCTGCAAAGAGGCAAAAGATATTTGGGGATATGAATATACGGATTATCGCCCACTGGATATAATTCGAACACTGATCTTCCTGTATATCTTTGCCCTTTGGGCCTTACGATTAAATCTTGCATCTTCGAGGCCTCTGCGATTAACTTTTTTCCAGTCTTGAATACAAGAAAATTTAGTATCCAGAGTATTTAACGCCAAGGCGCCAAGAGGGCCAAGAGATTTTAAGGACTTATTGTTCGTGGTCATATCCATTTCGCCAATTGCGCAATCAAATCAGTCCTTTTCAAGTTTCTCGGCCATCGGTTCGGGCATGAGCAGCTGTTGTTTGGCGAGGGGAGTTCTGATTCCCTCGCGTTCGAAGGCAAGTTTGATGCGGCGGCGCAGTTCGCGTCCGGTCTCGAAATGTCTGGTCGGCAGGGTTTTGACCATCAATCGCAGGGTGGCGCTGGTGTAGCTGAGCTGGTCGACGCCAAGCATAGTCGGTTCCTCGATGAAATTTTCCGGCATTTCAGCGCGCATCTCATTGGCGGTGGCGAGCATGATCTCCATGGCGCGGTCGATATTCTCGGCATAATCCACATCGATATCAAGAACTACGCGTGACCACCCTTTCGAGAGGTTCGAGACGGTGGCGATGGTGCCGTTGGGAATGGTTGTCAGTGAGCCGTCGATGCCGCGGAGGCGTGTGACGCGGAGTGTGAGCTGTTCGACGGTTCCGCTGTGTTCGCCGATACGAACCTGATCGCCGACACTGAACTGATCTTCCATGAGGATCAGAAAGCCGGCGAAGAGATCCTTGATCAGGCTCTGAGCGCCGAATCCGACGGCGATGCCGACCACACCGGCGCTGGCCAGGATCGGAGTCACGTTGACCATCAACTGCTGGAGCAGGACCATCAAGCCGATAAAGCCGATGACGAGCTGGATCACTCCGCTCAGAATATTCGACAGTGTTTGCAGTCGCCGTCGCGCCTGGGTGTCGTCATCCCGCGTCGTGCCGCGTTCGACAAGGGTGAAGATGGTCCGTGAAAGCGCCGAGGCGAACCGCATGAGGAAGATCGTCACGACGATGACGATGATGACAGAGAGACCGCTATCGATGATCCAGTCGAAGAGTTGTTCACGCCTGTGAGCCAGTCGGGTGCCTGCGCTCTCGAATTTTGAGCGTGTCTGGGGCAGGAAGCCGGCGGCGAAATATGCAAAGAAGAACCAGACAGCAGTCCTGAGGCCATTTCCCGTCCAGTCGATGATCACCTTTTTGACCGACGGATAGACGTCTATGCCAGTCGGCGTATCGGGTACATAGCGCTGGGAGATCCGATTTTGGGTGACTCCGATCAGCCAGTGCAGAGCGAAGCCGGCGAGAGCTCCAATTGCGATCAGCAGAAGAATGGTCAGATTTTCGGTGTTCACATCAGATAGTTTAATGAATCTGTCTGTGAACGCCAAGTGAGCTTAACGCCTAAGCGTCAACCTGGGAGCGCAACCTGGGAGCGCAGGCATCTTGCCTGCATTCTATGGTTAATACGGAAGCCATGCAGGCAAGATGCCTGCGCTCCCAGGATTCATGTCACGGCGAGATCGCAAAGGCCAACGCCTTCGAGGCCGAGCCTCCGATCGGGTTGACGACCGTTACGCTGCGCGTATTGGTCAGGGCGGTGGGGGCGATCGTGACGGAGACCGTCAGTCTGGTGCTGTTGTTATAGGTTGTCGAAGTCGTGATTCCGCCGCCTCCGAACGAGACTGTGGCTCCGGGGAGGAATCCTGTTCCAGTGATCGTGACGGTCAGTGTCGTTCCGCGTTTGCCGACCGACGGCGAAATAGAAGTGATTGCCAGGGTCGATGTTGAAGGAGGCGGATTGACCGTAACGGACTGGGTTGCTGTCGTATTTGAACCGCCCTTGCCGTCGTTGACGGTCAGCGCGATCAGGTGAGTCCCGACAGCCAGTTTGACATCTGCGATGGCAGATGAAGCGATGACCGCGCCGTTGTCGGTCCATGAATAGCTCAAGCCGTCTCCGTCAGCGTCGGAAGATGCGGAACCATCCAGCCTGACCGTTGCTCCAGTGCTGTCGGCGGCATCAACCGATGCGGGCAGCGTGTTGGCGACAGCTACGGGAAAGAGGTTCAACGAGACCCAGGATAGTCGGGCCGTTGCTGCGCCTGCGTTTTCGAAATACTCCATCCTGACGACGTGCTTGCCGGCAGTCAGAGTCACATCGACATCGTATCTGGTTTCTGACTGATCGATGAATTTATCGATCTTCAACTGGCCGTCTATGTAAAGCCTGACGCCGTCATCGGTCGAGGTTGAGAACCGGTAGACGCCCGCCGGGAATTCGATTTCGCGCGTCCAGCGGACCGAGAAATTATCGACGCCGATTCCGCAGGCAGCGCTCGGGCTGGCGAACAGCCACTCGAAATTTATTGCGCTGTTGCCGTCGTCGCGGACCACGAGTGGATTGCCGCTCAGCGTGCGGTTGTTGAAGTATTCGCCCTTCCACCTGTCGATGGCCACGGTGTTGATGCAGCTGCCGGGAGGAGGCGCCGCATTGACGGTGATGTTGAAGGCTGCCGAGGTGGCGGCGCCGCCCTTGCCATCATCGGCCCTGACCTCGACTCCGGTGAAAGTCCCGGCCTGAGTCGGAGCCAGGCGCAGAGTGGCCGTCCGCTGGGCCGGGTTGGCGTTGATGATCGAGGCGAAAGCCGGAGCGTTAAGCAGCGAGAAGGTCACGCTGTCATTATCGCTGTCGGTCGCTGTCAGAGAGATGTCTTTCGTCTCACCGGCTGTCAGCGTCTGATTGCCGATCGTCGAGGTGATGATGGGATTGTTGTTTTGCGGCGGCGGAGGCGCAGCGCCCGGCGTCAGCCTGCGAACGCGGAGGTTGCCTGTATCGCCAAGATAGACCGTGCCGTTGGCCGTCGTCACCAGACCCGATGGGAAGGCGATCTGGGCATCTGCAGCCGGGCCGCCGTCGCCGCTGAAGCCGGAGGTTCCGGCGCCGGCGGCGGTCGTGATCTGCAGTGTGGCATCGACGCGACGGATGCGGTGATTGTTGTTGTCGGCGATGAAGACGTTGCCCAGTGCATCGGTCGCGACATCGCTCGGCAGATTGAGCTGAGCGGCGCTCGCCGGCCCGTTGTCGCCGCCGAAACCGCCAGTGCCGTTGCCGGCCAGCGTGCTGATCAGTCCGGTCGAATTATCGACCTTGCGGACGCGATGGTTGTTGCGGTCGGCGATGTAAAGGTTGCCGATCGCGTCGAAGGCCAGTCCGGTCGGGTTGTTGAGGCTGGTCAGCGTGGCTCCGACGCCGTCTCCGCCATAACCGAGTCCTCCGTTGCCTGCGAAGTTGGTGATCACCCCGTTGTCGTGTCGATCCTGCGGACACGGTTGTTGCCGCTGTCGGCGACATAAAGGTTGTCCAGAGCGTCGACGGCCAGACCCGTCGGCCGGTTGAATCTGGCGACCGAGGCCTGCCCGCCGTCTCCGAGCGATCCGCTCAGGCCCGTGGGCGATCCTGCGAAATGATAGATCCTGCCGTCGGTCCCGATGCGGCGGATGCGATGGAAGACGGAATCGGAGATGTAGATGTTGCCTTTCGAGTCGGCCGCGATTCCCGCCGGCGAACCGAAGGTGGCATAGATGGCCAGACCGGCATCGCCGGTGTTGCCGTTGGCGGTGTTGCCCGCCAGAGCCTGGATGTTGCCCTGAGCATCGACGTAGCGGACGTTGCGGTTCTGCTGGTCGACGATGAGCAGGTTGCCGTCCTTGTCGCGGCCGAGCGAGACGATCTGTTTGAAGGTCGCGCTGATGGCCGGTCCGAGGTTCCCGCTGAAGCCGTATACGCCGCTTCCGGCATAGGTCGAAATGATGTAGCTGGTTCCGCCTCCGCCTGAGAACGGAGTGACCGTGACGGTGAACGAAGCGGTCGCGGTGTTGTTGCGCGAATCCTTTGCGGTGAAGGTGACGGTCGTCGTTCCGACGGGGAAGAGCGATCCCGAAGCCTTGTTCGAGTGACCGTGACGGCGCCGTCGACCAGGTCTGTTGCCGTCGGCAGCGAGAAGCTGACCAGAGCGCCCGAGGGCGAAGTGGCCGCGGTCAGGATGTTGCCCGGCACGTTCGAGATGACGGGCGGAGTCGAATCCTTGACGAGCACGGCCTGGGCCGTGGTCGATGTGGAAGCGCCCTTGCTGTCGGTGACGGTCAGGACGATGCTGTGAGAGCCGAGTCCGAGCGTGACGGTGGCGTTGGCGCTGGTGGCGATGGTGACGCCATTGTTCTTCCATGCGAAGGTGATCGAATCGCCGTCGGGGTCTGATCCGCTGCCCGACAGATTGACCGGAGCGCCGGCCGCCGAAACAGCCTCGACCATCGAGGGAAGCGTGCCGGCTGAAGCGGTCGGCGGATTGTTGCCGGGCTGTGCCGGGTTGACAGTGATGTTGAAGGCCGCCGTGGTTGCGCTGCCGCCCTTGCCGTCATCGGCGCGAACCTGAATGCCGTTGAAGGTTCCGGCCTGAGTCGGAGCGAGACGCAGTGTAGCCATCCGCTGAGCGGGGTTGGCGTTGACGATCGAGGCGAAGGCCGGAGCGCCGAGCAGCGAGAAGGTCACGCTGTCGCCGTCGGGATCGGTCGCCGCGAGCGGGATGTCGACGGTCTGCCCGGCCGTCAGCGTCTGGTTGCCGATCGTCGATGTGATGACAGGGTTCCCGTTCGGCGGCACGTTTCCCGGCGTCAGCCTGCGAACGCGGAGGTTGCCTGTATCGCCAAGATAGACCGTGCCGTTGGCCGTCGTCACCAGTCCTGATGGGAAGGCGATCTGGGCGTCTGCAGCCGGGCCGCCGTCGCCGCTGAAGCCGGAAGTTCCGGCGCCGGCGGCGGTCGTGATCTGCAGTGTGGCATCGACGCGACGGATGCGGTGATTGTTGTTGTCGGCGATGAAGACGTTGCCCAGTGCATCGGTCGCGACATCGCTCGGCAGATTGAGCTGAGCGGCGCTCGCCGGCCCGTTGTCGCCGCCGAAACCGCCAGTGCCGTTGCCGGCCAGCGTGCTGATCAGTCCGGTCGAATTATCGACCTTGCGGACGCGATGGTTGTTGCGGTCGGCGATGTAAAGGTTGCCGATCGCGTCGAAGGCCAGTCCGGTCGGGTTGTTGAGGCTGGTCAGCGTGGCTCCGACGCCGTCTCCGCCATAACCGAGTCCTCCGTTGCCTGCGAAGTTGGTGATCACCCCCGTTGTCGTGTCGATCCTGCGGACACGGTTGTTGCCGCTGTCGGCGACATAAAGGTTGTCCAGAGCGTCGACGGCCAGACCCGTCGGCCGGTTGAATCTGGCGACCGAGGCCTGCCCGCCGTCTCCGAGCGATCCGCTCAGGCCCGTGGGCGATCCTGCGAAATGATAGATCCTGCCGTCGGTCCCGATGCGGCGGATGCGATGGAAGACGGAATCGGAGATGTAGATGTTGCCTTTCGAGTCGGCCGCGATTCCCGCCGGCGAACCGAAGGTGGCATAGATGGCCAGACCGGCATCGCCGGTGTTGCCGTTGGCGGTGTTGCCCGCCAGAGCCTGGATGTTGCCCTGAGCATCGACGTAGCGGACGTTGCGGTTCTGCTGGTCGACGATGAGCAGGTTGCCGTCCTGTCGCGGCCGAGCGAGACGATCTGTTTGAAGGTCGCGCTGATGGCCGGTCCGAGGTTCCCGCTGAAGCCGTATACGCCGCTTCCCGGCATAGGTCGAAATGATGTAGCTGGTTCCGCCTCCGCCTGAGAACGGAGTGACCGTGACGGTGAACGAAGCGGTCGCGGTGTTGTTGCGCGAATCCTTTGCGGTGAATGTGACGGTCGTCGTTCCGACGGGGAAGAGCGATCCCGAAGCCTTGTTCGGAGTGACCGTGACGGCGCCGTCGACCAGGTCTGTTGCCGTCGGCAGCGAGAAGCTGACCAGAGCGCCCGAGGGCGAAGTGGCCGCGGTCAGGATGTTGCCCGGCACGTTCGAGATGACGGGCGGAGTCGAATCCTTGACGAGCACGGCCTGGGCCGTGGTCGATGTGGAAGCGCCCTTGCTGTCGGTGACGGTCAGGACGATGCTGTGAGAGCCGAGTCCGAGCGTGACGGTGGCGTTGGCGCTGGTGGCGATGGTGACGCCATTGTTCTTCCATGCGAAGGTGATCGAATCGCCGTCGGGGTCTGATCCGCTGCCCGACAGATTGACCGGAGCGCCGGCCGCCGAAACAGCCTCGACCATCGAGGGAAGCGTGCCGGCTGAAGCGGTCGGCGGATTGTTGCCGGGCTGTGCCGGGTTGACAGTGATGTTGAAGGCCGCCGTGGTTGCGCTGCCGCCCTTGCCGTCATCGGCGCGAACCTGAATGCCGTTGAAGGTTCCGGCCTGAGTCGGAGCGAGACGCAGTGTAGCCATCCGCTGAGCGGGGTTGGCGTTGACGATCGAGGCGAAGGCCGGAGCGCCGAGCAGCGAGAAGGTCACGCTGTCGCCGTCGGGATCGGTCGCCGCGAGCGGGATGTCGACGGTCTGCCCGGCCGTCAGCGTCTGGTTGCCGATCGTCGATGTGATAACGGGATTGCCGTTAGCAGGGCCTCCTGCCGGCGCAAGTTTACGGGTACGCAGATTTCCTGTGTCGCCGAGGAAGATGGTTCCGTTTGGAAAAACGACAAGCCCTGAAGGGAAGGTGATCTGAGCGTCGGTTGATGGTCCGCCGTCTCCGCTGAAGCCCGAAATTCCCGTACCGGCAACCGTCGTTATCTGTCCCGCCGAATTCACCTGACGGATGCGATGGTTATTTGTATCGGCGATAAAGACATTGCCCTGTGCATCGGTCGCGACATCGCTCGGCAGATTAAGCTGAGCGGCGCTCGCCGACCCGTTATCGCCGCCGAAACCGGCTGTGCCGTTGCCGGCCAGCGTGCTGATCAGTCCGGTCGAGCCATCGATTTTGCGGACGCGGTGGTTGTTGCGGTCGGCGATGTAAAGGTTGCCCTGCGTATCGAATATGATCCCCGCCGGGTTGTTGAGACTGGTCAGCGTGGCTCCGACGCCGTCTCCGCCGTAGCCCGATCCTCCGTTGCCGGCGAAGTTTGTGATCACACCGGTCGTCGTGTCGATCCTGCGGACGCGGTTGTTGCCGCTGTCTGCGACGTAGAGGTTGTCCTGTGCATCGACGGCCAGACCCGTCGGCCGGTTGAATCTGGCGACTGAGGCCTGCCCGCCGTCTCCGAGCGATCCGCTCAGGCCCGTGGGCGATCCTGCGAAATGATAGATCCTGCCGTCGGTCCCGATGCGGCGGATGCGATGGAAGACGGAATCGGAGATGTAGATGTTGCCCTTCGAGTCCGCCGCGATTCCGGCCGGTGAGCCGAAGGTGGCATAGATGGCCAGGCCGGCGTCGCCGGTGTTGCCGTTGGCGCTGTTGCCTGCCAGAGGCTGGATGTTGCCCTGAGCATCGACGTAGCGGATGTTGCGGTTCTGCTGGTCGACGATGAGCAGGTTGCCGTCCCTGTCGCGGCCGAGCGAGACGATCTGTTTGAAGGTCGCGCTGGTGGCCGGACCGAAATTACCACTGAATCCGTAAACACCGTTGCCGGCGTATGTGGTAATGAGGAAGGCCCCCCCGCCACTACCGAAGTACGGAGTAACGGTGACGGTGAACGAAGCGGTCGCGGTGTTGTTGCTCGAGTCTTTGGCAGTGAAGGTGACGGTCGTCGTTCCGACGGGGAAGAGCGATCCCGAGGCCTTGTCAGGAGTAACAGCTACAATGCCGTTGACTGCGTCCACGGCATTGGGGGTCGTAAAATTGACCATTGCACCCTGGACAGAGGTCGCCGCGGTCGTGATGTTTGCCGGAACATTACTGATCACTGGTGGTGTAGTGTCCTGAATGACGACGACCTGGGCGGTGCTGGTGGCGCTTAGACCCCGATTGTCTGTCGCCATGAGCGTGATCGAATGGCTGCCGATTGGCAGCGTCACGGTGGCGGTTGCACCTGTGGCGATCTGAGCCGCTCCGTTGAACCATTTAAATGCCACAGAATCGCCGTCCGGATCCGTTGCCGTGCCGGCCAGATTAACCTGGCGTCCTGCCGCAGATGTCGCTTCGAGCGGCGATCCGATTGGAGAGGCATCGACCGCCGGCGGACGATTCACATCGACCACCGTCACTACGAAGCTCTGGCTGTCGGTGATGTCGCCGTCGTTTACATTGACGGTCATGTTGTAGGCGCCGGCATCATTGAAACCCGGAGTCAGAACAAGTGCCGCCGTGCCGTCACCGTTGTCGGTGAATGCGCCGAAGGCCGGGTTATTTGTAATTGAAAACGTCAGCTGGTCGCTGTTACCGTCGGTTGCACTGAAATTGACCGTTGCGCTTGTTCCTTCGTTGACCGAGCTGTTACTGATCGCAGCCAGCGCCGGAGGTTGATTCGGAGTTTCGATCAGCATTCTGATACGGTTGTTGACCGTGTCGGTGAAAGCCATCCTGTCGGCTGCCAGAGGTGCGATGCTGGATGTCACCTGAATGTCATTGAATGCATTGCCGGGATTGAGCAGGTTGAGTCGCGCCTGATTTCCGGGGCCTCCGTCGCCGGAGAACCCGAGCACGCCCGATCCGGCAAAGGTCGAAACCGTTCCGAGCGCATTTGTCGGCGCTGAAACACGCAGGATTTTATGCGTACCTGTATTGCTGACAAAGACCAGTCCGCTCGCATCGACATATAACCCCCGCGGTTTGTTGATTCCGCCGGTTGCATTGGCGATGGTCGTGAAATCAACAGATCCAGGGGAGTTCTGTCTCAGAATTCGATCATTTCGAGTGTCTGCAACGTAAAGTCGTCCGTCAGGACCGATCGCCACACCGGTCGCGGCATTGGTCACCAGCGCCGAAATTGTACTGTCCGCCTGCCTGGCCTGAACGCTGGTGATGATGCCATTCGAAGCGTTGACGAACCGGATGCGGTTGTTGCCATGATCGGCGATGAAGACATTACCCGCCGCATCGACTGTAATCCCGGATGGAAAGATGACGGCTTCATTGGCCGCTCCGTTATCGCCGATCGTGCCGACCGGCGGAGTATCGTTTCTGCCGATGATGTCTTTGATCTCTCCCGGCGGAACGACAACTCTTGCGTTTCCTCCGTTCGGAAAAATCGTGACATCGGCATTTGTTGTGTTGAGGAAGCGGATATGACCGCTTCGCCTGCCATTGAGCGAACCCGGCGGGCGGACAAGCGCGCCATATTGCGAATCGACAATGTAGACCCCGTTCGACGTCACGGCCAGCCCCTGCGGCGTTGCAAAAACGGCAGTCGAGATGCGGCTGTCTATGCTGGAATCTCCTGCACGGTTGTTGAGAGTGATGATCTCGCCGGGCAACGCAGTCATCTCCCATCCGGTTCCGGCAAAGAGCGTGACTGGCGTCTGCCCGCGATTGACGAACCGTATCAGGTTGAACGGCGATGCGCTCGTGTCTGAAATGAACAGGTTGCCGCCCGCGTCTGTCGCCAGGCCGACCGGCGACTGTAATTCCGTGATCGTCGCCGGAACATTGTCATATGGCGCATCCTTGCCGCTCCCGGCGACAGTGTTTATGCTGCCCGCCGCAATGCTGACCCCGGCCACTGTCACCGTCCCGCCGGTCCGATTGACGAAACGAACGCGCTTGAATGTGTAATCGGGCAGGAAAAACCCGTTTGAAGTAGAGGCGAGCGTCAGGTTGATAAGTTGTGTGCTGCCCGGCAGGTTGAGACTGGCCGAGAGCGCCGGTCCGCCGTCTCCGCAATTCGGATTGCTGAACAGATCGCAGGCTGCGAAGAGAGTCGTTCCTGCGACAATCGTTTTGGCGCCGGTCGACGATACCTGGATAACCTGCTGAGCATTCCCAAGCGCAACGTAAACGCTGTTGGCAGGCCCCAGAGCCATTCCCGTCGGAAATTCCAGTCCACTGATAATCGAACTGATCAGCCCGTTCGGCGCCACCTTTCGAACTGCACCCGGACTGTTGCGCGTATCACCGCCTTCGGCGATCAGCAGATTGCCGTTGCTGTCCAGCGCCAGGCTCATCGGATTGGTCAGCTTGGCCAGCGTCGCTTCTCCGCCATCCCCGTTGCCGATCGCGGGTGATCCTCCACCGGCGTAGATGCTCTCGAGCCCGTTGCTCGAATTGATCACCTTGTAAACGACCCGCGCGCTTCCGCCCGGGGCATTCCCAATGAAGAAGAAATCACGCTGCGCGTTCATCGTGATTCCGCGAAAATCGGGCAGGCTCAACTGGTAGACGGTTCCGAGCGCCCCTGGCTGGATGGTTCGATTGAGGACCGTAAAGCTCGACGTGCCGACATTGACCGCTCGAATCGCTCCCACCAGCGGAGTCGTCATGTAGACTACATCGCCCGTCGGGTCGACAACGATGCCGGTGACCATCGTCAGATCAGCTTCACGCGGCATGGTCGAATCCGGTGAAAGCCCGCCTCCCGCGATCAGATTGATGCTGTTGGGCTCGATCGTTACACCTGCCAGCGTGACAGGGCTGCTCGATGTATTGACGAACCGCAGGAGGCCTGTTCCGTTGCTCTCATCGATTACGTAAAACCCCCGGCCCAGCGGATCAAGCGCCACCGCGGTCGGCCTGACCATCGGAGCCAGTTTGACCGGCGCGCTTGTCGTGAATCCGCCTCCGACGATCGTGCTGATAACCGTTCGCGATCCGATGCCGCCCTGCAGCATCGAGACCAGTGCCGCAATTGCTGAAACTCCGCTCCACACAGGCATCAAGGACAGCCATGCTCCAAAAATTATGACCGATCCCAGAATAATGCTCAGATACGCTTTGGCGCCGGTTTTTTTCGTTCTCGAATGTGTGAAAAGGGATGAGGTTGCACGGAATGCTTGCTTGAGTGACTTCATGGGAACAACTCCTGATGACTGCGGCACAATGACGATACGATGTATGATTTGTCAGCGCGCTGGCGCTTTGGCCCTGACTGGAAGTGGCCAGACTGTCGAATATGTTTAATTATGGAGGCGTTTAAAGTTCATTACTCTTCCGGCACTTCCGGATGACAGTTAGGCAATTAGCCTGCCTGATATGCATGACTTGTCGGGGCTGACGGGGATACGACGGGGTCTTCGGCCGGATGAGATTAAATGAAAAGAACGCTATGGTTGGCACCACTGGGCGCGGGGGCTCTTCATAAGAGGTCTTAATTCAAACTCAATTAATGAGATAAGTCAAGGAGGCATTAAAAAGTAGAAAGTAGAAAGTAGAAAGTAAAAAGTAGAAAGACAGAGTGACTTTCTATCGTGTGATCTGTCTTTCTACTTTCTACTTTCTACTTTTTACTTTCTACTTCTTTATTTCACCGGCTCAAGCAATTTCGCTTCGTAAGTGACGCCGAAAGTGATGCCACCGCGAGGGCTGTTGTGGTGAAGGCCGCGGATGCCCGCAATATCCCACATCAGACCGGCGGCTCGTATTCGCGCGCCGAGGCGAGCGGCTCCGTCCGACTCGGTCCCAAGCGGAGTATTGTTGCGAGTGCTGTAGCGACCATTGACCTCGCCAACCATCGTCAGGCGGTCGTTGACAGTGTAGGTCGCCGCAAGACCGTACAGCAGAACGTCGTTTTGCGTGAACGGATCGACCGGCGCAGTCAGAATCCCCAGTCCGAGGTTGCCGAAAACATGAAGCCGGCCGAAATGTTTGCTGGCAATTACCGTCGCGAAGAAGTTGGTCTGGTTGATGCCAATGCCGCGCGCCTGGTTTGAATTCGGCATTTCGGCGCCGAACCTGTATCCAAGAGCCGGACCACGCCTGGTTTCCCGCCTCAGTTTGATCTTGGTCGCGACATAAAAATCCCCCCAGTCGTGAGTCGAATTGGTTGCACGGCTGAGTTGCAACGGAATCGCGCTCGGCTGATATTGCCGGTTGATGCTCAGGTAGTTCTGCAGTACGCCACCGCTTTCGACTTCGACATTCGGAGCCAGACCGATTGTAATCGCCACGATGCCAAGCCGCGTCAGATCTCCATTCAACCCAGAAAGCGGGAAATTCCTGTCGGTCTGAAATTCAAGGCCGACCTCGAAGCGAACAGAACCGGGCTTGACGATATCGACATCCTCTGTAATCAACGGTCGTTGCTGGGCCATCACCGGAATATGACTCGCGGACAGAATGATCAGGACTCCAAACATTGTCCTCAATGTCGCTGGCTTCATGAATTTATTCCCTTTGTTATCTTTGCCGACTTTGCGATTCAACTTCGCGGACGATGCGAAACCCGATATCGAATCTGGCCTGAGTCGGAAAGTAATAGTTTCGCTCGGCGGCTCGCAGTGCGACGGCGCCGCGGCCAAATCCGCCTCCGCGGAGCACCTTGACCGGCCCCTCGCGTCCCATCATCTTGAAAGTGCGACTCGACGCCGGTCCCGTGGGATTAACGCGGGAGCGTTCACGATAATACTCCGGATCATACCAGTCCGAACACCATTCCCAGATGGTGCCGACAGATCCGTACTGTTCGCCGACGAGCCGGGCGGCTTTTTCCCATTCCGCTTCGGTCGGCAAACGATACCGGCTGCCCGTCTCCTTTGAAAGCCATTCGCAAAAGGCCACTGCATCCTGCCACGAGACGAAGACCACTGCCTGGTCGGCCTGTCCTTCAGGATAGTTGTTGCCTGTCCATCCGTATCCGACGCCCCTCGGCGCCGGGTGTCCCTTATCATCGATGAAATGCTTATAGAGACGATTCGATACTTCGCGCGTCGAAATTTCGAAGGCGTTGGTGAAGACCTGATGAGCCGGCCGCTGGTCGCGCGCTCCGCGGTCGTTCCCGCGCACATAAGGACCTTCGCGAACCATCAGCATCTCGGGATTGAGAATCGGTTTGAGCTTGACGTTGACGGCCAGAGTCTCGTTGGCCTTGAGACTGACATTCATCCGCCACTCTTTGAATCCCGGCTTGACAGCCCGTAGCTGGCGCTTGCCAGGCGCCAGACCGCTCACCATGAGCGTCTGACCGGCCAGGCTTTTGACGCTGTATTTGTCGTCAATGAAGATCTCGGTTCCCGGTTCACTCGCAGTCAGCGCGATCCTGCCCGTTTCCGGCTTCCTGACGATCGGGATGGTGTATGACATCGCGGACTCGGCCATCGTAAATGCCCCCTGCCAGGGTTCGTATCCGTTGGCGGTCACTTTGATCTGATGAGCGCCGGGCTTGATCCCTCTCAGAACAAGCTTGCCTTCGATGTTGGCCACGCCTCTCGGCCTGCCGTCGAATTCGATGATCGATCCAGCCGGCGCGGCGATTGTCAGGTTGTACCCTGAGTTTGTCCGGCGATTGCGTGTGGGCGCAGGCGTGCGTTTTCCGACAGGTTCCTTTTTGGCAGGCTCTTTCTTTTCGCTCTTCGGAATCTCGCGACCGGTCGGATTCTGCGACCGGACAGATAGACAGGTCGAGCCGGCAAGGACGGCCATCAATACCAGATTTGTTATCTGAGAGGCGTTTTTCCCCATCTTACACTCGGTCAATTCAAGTCACGGACACATCGAAAGCCCGTTTTATCATAGTACTTGTCTTGCGGGACGACCCCGCGATAAGTTGTTGTGACTCTATCGTCGGCCACGTCGTATGCGCCTCCGCGAATCACCTTGCCTTCAGCCAGTTTGATGTTCTTATTGGTATAACTGGTCAAATCGCTGGCGGTCCATTCCCACACATTTCCGGCCATATCCAGCACACCGAAAGGGCTCGCGCCCTGCGGAAAACTGCCGACTTCACGGATCGCTCCCTTCTGGCCGGCCGCGTTGGCGTTAGCAGGAGACCATGTCTCGCCCCACGGATATCTGCGCCCATCAGTACCGCGCGCCGCGAATTCCCATTCCTCTTCCGTCGGCAGGCGCTTGTTAGCCCATTGCGCATAGGCTCTGGCATCCTCCCAGGATACGTTGAAGACCGGATACTTATCCTGACGGTCAGGGAATCGCCCCTCATTCCAGTGAGACGGCGATCTGTGGCCAGTCGAATTTACGAATATCTGATAATCCTCATTCGTCACTTCCGTCCGGTCAATAAAGAAGGGTTTTACCGATACTGAAAATGATGGCCTCTCGTACTCATCTCCGTCGTCGCGCCCCATCAAAAATTGACCGCCTGGAATATAGACCATCCCGTCCGGAGATGACGGCACTGACTGTTTTTGAGCAACGCTCTGTGATACGGCAGGTTGCCCGGTAACGGGGGGATTATGAGCTGATTCAGTTGATGGTGATCGCTGTGACTTCCAACCCAGATAGGCCGCGATCATAATCAGAAGGATGATCGCCAGGATACCCATCGTTTGTACTGCAGCCCGTGTGGTCCGTTTACGCTGCTCTTCATGTCTGATGGATACTTCCGGAGTATAGGTTCCGGCTTCAGATTTTACCGTCTCGGCGGATTCTTCGTCCTCGACAATCAGGTCGCCTTCGAAGACTGAATCTTCTTCCAGCTCCGTCGTCTCACTCGTCCCTTCAATCTGTACAGTCCGCCGCCGGTGAGGAGTATCTGTCGTGACCGGCGCCGTCTTGTCCGGACGAGTACGTAAAGTTCGGATTGCCGGCTTTGGTTCTTCAGCGATCGTCACCGCTTCCCGACCTGCATCATCCGCATTCAAAACAGTTGCGATCCCCGTCCGATCGTCTGTCACTGCATCTGTCACTGCATCTGTCACTGCCTCGGTCGAGGTTCCGTCGAACGGCTTAACCGGTGGTGCTTTCAACTCATCCGCATCGACGAGCGTCATCCCACATGTTTCGCAGAATTTTGAATATGGCTTGGCTTCAACCCCGCATTTTGGACAATAGACCTTGTCCACCTTCAAATACTCTTCGAGCGCGGCAAACATCTCGGAACGTGAAGATCCCGGGGTCGCCGGCGCTGAAATCCTCGGCATCAGGGCATGATCCCTGTCCAGCCCGCAATTTTTGCAGAAAAGCCATCCCGATCGCCACGAAGTGCCGCAATGATGACAAGCCCCGATGACTGTCTCCTGCGTCCGGGTGTTCGACCTGTTCCCGCATTGCTGGCAAAAGTTCTCTCCTCGCACTACCCTCGCACCGCAACGCGTGCAACAGTACGAATCGATTGCCGTCTCGGCAGTCGAACGAACCAATGGCCTTCCGCATCGCCGGCAGAAATTGAGATAGTCAGGATATTCCAGATTGCAGGACGAGCAGAGCATGACGATGTTTCAGGTCTTACAGCTTGTCTTCATACCAACCCCGTTTCATCTCTCCTCTCAATCATAAGTCACCCCCTTTACACCACGCAAGTATTTGATAAATCAATCACTACAGCCCCCAAAATGTTTTTTTATCTTTTGTCATTTTTTCGCTTGCAATCTTTCGGTATTTTCGGTATATTTTCGGTCGTCGGCAAGTAGGGCCGAAAAGGCTTGGCAGGTCGGAAGCCTTTTCCTCCGATTCAACCGGCATAGAAAACAACTGAGGCGTCTGACTAAGCGCTGATAACTATAATAATCGCAAAAAGAAAATGAATCTTACGCCGAGACAATATGAGATCCACGACTTTCTGGTCCGGTATCATCAGAAACACGGCTATGCACCGACCATCGCGGAGATACAAAAGCATTTCGATCTCAAATCGCCAGCCTCTGTGCATGAGCATCTGACGGCGCTCGAGGAAGGAAAGCTGATCCGAAGAGTGAAAAATGTTTCGCGCGGTATCGAGATTATACAGAATGACACATACGCCGAAGACAACGAATTGCCCCTGCTCGGCCTTGTCTTCGCCGGCCGTCCGATCGAGGCCGTGCTGACGCGCGAAACCGTGACCGTCACTCCGGAGCTCTATGCTCCAAAACGCTTCGCTCTACGCGTACGTGGGGATTCCATGCGGGACGAACAGATCTCCGACGGGGACATCATCATCGTCGAGCCGTCCGAGACTGCGCGCAACGGCCAGACCGTTGTCGCCCTCGTCAATGGTCAGGAAGCGACAGTCAAAAAGTTTCATCAGGAAAAAGGGCACATCCGTCTCCAGCCGGCCAATGATCAGTACGAACCGATCATCGTCAAACCGCCAAACTTCGTGGTTGTTCAGGGGCGAGTCGTCGGATTGTTGCGCCGATATAAATGAAGAGTGCAAATTGATATGTGTTTATTCGTGGCTAAATTTCCTGCATATAACTGATAACTTTAAATCGTGTGTCTTCAGCTATAGACTGTTGCATAGATGAAACGCTGTGCAGAGCCTGACGTTTTATTTGAAAAAGATCTTTAAAGCTCGCCTGCACCACTTGAACCTAACTCAGCCAGGGCGTCCCACCCATCCAAAGGCAGCCCGCGCCGGGATGGGTGAGACCAGCGCCCTCAATCTGTATTCACGGCTGAAAGGTTCAAGCGTGACGGCAAACGATAAGCCTGTTGTGACATCATTCCCCTGAAACGGATGTCCCGAGTCGACCGGAAAAACTTACAGCTCAATATCATCGAATAAGAGCGCCTTGCCCTCATGTAGTTGAGGAATAAGCAAAGCGTTGTGGCCGAGGTGTCTTTAAACCTCGGATGGCTCATTTTTCAACAGTTCAACTGTTGCCGACCAGCGGCAGTCATATAAACCCCAAACAAGCAGGAGGAGGAGACTATGTCGAGGGATGTTCAAACACTGAAGCAGGCATTTTCGATGGTCAGGGATTTTCGTCAACCGCAGGGGCGCCGGTACAGTTTGCAGGCGATTCTGCTTTTGACAAGTCTGGCCATGATAGATGGAGCACAATCCGAGCAGGATGTCGTCGCCTGGACGGAACAGGAAGGAAAGCGGTGGCTGAATCTGATCGGTATACGACGCCGCAGAGGCCCGAGTCTGGCGACGCTTCATCGCGTCTTCAGGGGAATTGATCGTGAGCAGTTGAGTGACGCGCTGACTTCAATTTCAGGTCGATCATGCGGGAGGATTAATAGCAGTGTCGAGATCAGCCCCCAACAGGCATTTCAAGCCGAAAAGCCGATGAAAGAGAGTTTTGATCTGCTCAATAACTGTATCGAAAATCTGTTCGAGAGCAGGTCCGAAGTCAATGATGGCGACAGACAGCATATCAGCGAAGCTGGTCTGAAAATCTGGGGGGTGAATCTGGATCGAGATACAAATGCCGGGCAGCATTCTTGGAGGGGCCAATGAGCGTCAATGTGCAAGATGCCTTCAGGCATAACCGCGATCGCAAAAACGTCATGGCCGGAGGGGCGATCATACTGATCTGCATCACGCTGCTCAGTTGTGTCTCCTCCTTCATGATCTATAAGGAAGGTTTTACGGATATGCCTGAAATCTTCCAGTACATGCTCTCTTTTTTCGCCGTCATCGTGGTCGAGGGGGCATTCGTCTGGCTGGTGTACGGTTACACTCGGGCATTCTCATCTTTTCTGGAGCGTGCAATTGCATTCGGGGGGATGAGTTTTCTGGTCATCGTCATGCTGACCAACATCGTGACACATTTCATGATGGTCAAACGCTTGCCGCTGCATACATTTCAGCAGGGATGGCTGAACTGGGGAGCGGTGACGGTGTTCATCGCGGTCCTTCTGATAGTTCTGGCGATTACCCTGGCCGATCCGGTCATCAGGTTGATAAGGCTGGAACTGAAATACCTCGGCAAGCAGCAGGAGATCATTCTGGCGGCCAAGACGGATGGACTGGACAGCCAGTTGATACAGAACGCAATGGCTGACCGCGCACATTACGAAGCAGGCCAACTGGCGGCTCTGATCAAGGGTGAAGCTGATTACTATCCAGCTTCAGAACAATCAGGTGGACGATACCTGAGACGTACTATGCAGATGGATATTGAGAAAGAACGCAGGGGCCGGCGCCCAAAAGGGTAGGGTCGCTGAAGAATTTTGATTCCAGCTTCAACGATCAGTTGATGCAACAGGATATGACTGGGGATTCAGCGACCATCCCCGATGCGGCTCCACTCGATGATTTCACAATTGATCGTGGAGAACCCCGTTCGTTTATTCGATTTCCGGGAAATTCAATGCCGGAAACATTCGATTCGGTAAGTAAGCAACAGCTTCGCAATATCCCATTGGAGGTCAAACGAGAAGCAACAAACGGTAATGTTATTTACCCTGATGGATCAGCATATTCTGAGAACACTGGATTGAGATCGATTCCAGCAGGCAGGCCGAAGATTAAATCGGACAGTCCGGAAAAACTACGCTTGAAAAAAACGAAGCAAGGGCGCGAAGGTCGAATCGATATGCCTCCGACGCCATGGGGCTGCGAGTGGCGCGAAGTCGAGGATGGCTGGAACCTTTGGCGTTACTGGACCGATAAGGACAGGGAGACAGGCGATCGGATCAAAAAAGAGCGTTATCTCGGATCACTCTCTCGAGATGCATGGGGGGTAATGAAAGGTTACGATAATGAAACGATCATCTCGAACATCGGCAAGCGGTTTCGCGGATACGGCAGGAGCTAATCCTTTTGCCGTCTTCGAGATAATTGCTGACGCGCGAAAAATTCAACATGCCTCTGCAAACTCAGAGATATTCGATTGCGCCATCAGGATCGAAAAACAGGCTGATGGGATGGTCAAGATCATCCTCGGGACATCTGATTTGTCGATCACGGAAGTTCCCTCATCAGTAATCGAACAAATTGTCGAAATGCTGCGTAATCAGAGGCATTAGAGTATAAAAATTTGGATGTAACATGCTTCAAACAATTCTGGAGGAAAGATATGGAAGTTCAGAAACATTCACCGGGAGCCTTTTGCTGGATCGAACTGGGCACAACCGACCAGGAGGCAGCCAAAAAGTTTTATCATGAACTATTCGACTGGGAGAGCAATGATTTTCCAATCGGCCCTGACGGTAATTACACCATCTTCAAAAAGCGTGATCTGGATGTAGCAGCTCTTTATCAGCTTCAGAAAGAACAGCTCGATCTTGGCGTTCCTCCCAACTGGCTGGTCTATGTCTCCTCATCGGATGTCGATGCCTCGGCCGAAGCTGTCAAGGCTGCCGGCGGGACGATTGTTATGGGTCCGATCGATGTCATGGAAGAAGGCCGAATGGTTGTAGTGCAGGACCCGACCGGGGCTACCTTCGCTATCTGGCAGCCTAAAAAGAATATCGGCGTCAAAATGATAAATGAAGACAACACGATGTGCTGGCACGAACTGCACACCCGCGATGTCACGGCTGCGATAGATTTTTATGGCAAAGTCTTCGGATGGATGTCTCAAACCAAAGGTGAGGGCCCGGACAGTTACACTGAATTCTATCGGGGCGAAGGCCCCGAGAGACAGGCCAACGGCGGTATGATGGCCATCAGGGAGGATTGGGGAGAAGTGCCATCGAACTGGATGGTCTATTTCGCAGTCGCTGATTGTGATGCTTCAGTTGCCAAGGCCGAATCGCTTGGAGGCAGGATCTGTATGCCGCCAATGGATATCCCCGGAGTCGGGCGATTCTCGGTAATCCAGGATCCGCAAGGCGCGGCCTTTTCCGTTATCAAACTGGATTTCATCGTGTAGCTGTAGTCGCGCTGGGCTAAGGGGAGTATGTGAGGAAGGCCATGTCCGTGATAATCGTGATCGTGTGTGTGCTGTTGGGAATCGTGTCGCTGATGGCCATAGTTGGCAGCATGTTGCCAGCTGACCACGTTGTCACTCGCACCATAAGTCTCAATCAGCCACCGATGCAGGTCTGGCAGGTCATGAACGATTTTCAGGGTATGGCTTCCTGGCATCCCCAACTGTCATCAGTCAAACGTCTTTCTGATCAGAATGGTCACGAGGTTTGGGAGGAGTCATATGGAAGGAACATGATCATCCCTCTTGAGACAATCGAAAGTGAACCTCCGCGCAGACTTGTTCGCCGTATCGCTTCATCAGATCTCGCTTTCGGTGGGGAATGGGAGTACGTCATCACTCCGACGACCAACGGAGGTTGTCAGCTGACCATTACTGAACGGGGGACCGTCAGGAATCCGCTCTTCCGTTTCTTATCCCGCTACGTGATGGGTCATGCATCGACCATCGAAAACTATCAGAAGGCGATGGCGACCAGATTCGGCGAGACTGCGAATATAAGATAGTGTGAAAGCTTTCAACTTTTTACTGCCCTTACTTCCTGAGAATCAATTTTCCGTGAGACCCATCGTCGGGTCGATCGATCAGCTTCGAGGACAATCTCGAGAGAAGAGGCAGATTGAAGGGAATGGGCTTCGCAGGCGGCGCGAATCAGGCGGTGGATATCGCCGAACCGGATCTTCTCTTCAAGAAATGCAGCTACCGCGACTTCATTGGCAGCGTTCAGGACGGCTGGCATGGTGCCGCCCTGGCGCAGAGCCTGATAGGCGAGTTCGACACATGGAAAGCGAATCGGGTCCGGCGCAAAGAATTCGAGTTTGCTCAGTGTTGTCAGATCCAGTGATGGAAGATCAGCGGGTCTTCTGGCCGGATAGGTGAGGGCGTATTGAATGGCGTGGCGCATGTCTGTTACGCCCATTTGAGCGATGATCGATCCATCAATCAATTCGATCATCGAATGGACGACAGATTGCGGATGGATGACGATGTCGATCTCGTCCGCTGAGCAGTTGAAGAGCCAGCGTGCTTCGATCACCTCCAGCCCTTTGTTCATCATTGTTGCGGAGTCAATAGTGATCTTGGCGCCCATTCGCCAGGTCGGATGTTTCAACGCCTCAGCCGGCGTCGCACGTTCGATCGATTCGAGTTGAGCGGTCCTGAAAGGTCCGCCGGATGCGGTCAGGATGAGGCGTTTCAGTTCGCGACGCTGCTCACCGCGCAGGCACTGGTGGAGCGCATTGTGCTCGCTGTCGACGGGCAGCAGTTCGGCCCCCGAATTTGCCGCGGCTTGAGTCATGAGCTCTCCGGCAATGACAAGTGTCTCTTTGTTCGCAAGGGCGACGCGTCGCCCGAGTTCGAGTGCCCGATAAGTCGGCAACAGGCCGAGTGCGCCAACCACTGCGCCAATGACAATCTCAACTCCTTCACAGGTTGCGACTTCGCACAATCCCTCAACCCCGGTCTCGATTCGAGGAAGCTCAGTTATACCGCGTTGCAATAGTTCGATGCGAAGTTTTGCGGCGGTAGCCTCATCCGAGACCGATACAAGACCCGGACGGTGAGTGACTATCTGCTCGACAAGCAGTTCGATGTTCGATCCCGCGCCAAGGGCCGCGACATTGAATTCGTCGCGAAATGCCTCGACCACTCGCAACGTGTTGCATCCGATCGAACCTGTTGAACCGAGTATCGCGATCTGTTTCATGTCAGTAGAAAGTAAAAAGTAGAAAGTAGAAAGTAGAAAGTAAACAGGGGGCAGTATGCAGTTTCCAGTTTCCAGTCGCTTCTGCACGCTACGCTTTGAACCGCAATCTTAATCACCGGAATAAACCTGCGCCATCCAGAGTACTCGAAACTCGAAACTGGAAACTATTCTTTCAGGCTCCCTTAAGAAATACCAGATAGAAATAATACAGCACAGGAGCATTGAAGAGCATGCTGTCGAGCCGGTCGAGCAGGCCGCCGTGGCCCGGGATGAGCTTACCGGCGTCCTTAGCTTTGGCTCCGCGCTTAATCATCGATTCGCATAGATCCCCTGTGATGCCGAGCGTTCCCATGACCAGCGCCAGCGGAATACCATGAATAAGCCTGAGTTCCGGGAAGAAACTGAAATGAGCGATCACCACCACCAGGATATTTCCGATCAGCCCGCCGATCGCGCCCTCGACGGTCTTGCCCGGGCTTACTTTCGGCGCCAGCTTCTTTTTTCCAAGCTTACGCCCCGTGTAATACGCAAAAGTGTCACCGGCGAAAACGATCAGAAAGAAGAGCGTCAGTAGTTTCGCCGACAATTGAGGAATCGGGTCCTCGATCACTCTCAGGGCGATGATATAGCCACCGAGCAATGCAGCGTAGAGCACTCCGAAAACCTTAATCGCCGCCGATGAGATGACATGACTGAAATCGTCGGACGATTGATTTCGCCAAAGTTCGAAGAGCAATTCCGTGATCGTCAATACAGCAATAATCGTCGGAATTGCCTGGTGAAGCTGAAAATAGAATGCCGCCAGGATTGCCGCTCCGGCTATGATTCCCGGCAAAAGTCCGCCACTTTTCGCAAGCGAAAAATATTCATACAAACCCAGCAGAATTCCGATCGAAGCCAGTATGACGAAATAGATCGGTGATCCGATCCACACGGCTGCGAACAGGATCGGCAGAAAAATTAGTGCGGTGATGACTCTGGCCATGGTAAATGTGCGCTCGGGCGGCCACCCTGCCTGTCGGGAGCTCCGAGGCATTAAGTGGCTCGACATGCGGATATGAAAAATAATCTCAGGATGCGTTGACGACGGCGCGCTGCGGGCTTGCGCTCAGGCCGCCGTATCGGCGATCCCGTTTCTGATAGTCGATGATGGCAGCGAAGAGGTCAGGACGGCGGAAGTCCGGCCATAGAGTATCGGTCAGGTAAATTTCAGCATAAGCGATCTGCCAGAGCAGGAAATTGCTGATTCGCATTTCGCCGCTGGTACGGATCATCAAATCGGGGTCGGGCAGGCCGCAAGTGTACAGGTGGCGTTCGATGTCGGATTCAGTGATCGATGCCGGGTCTCGGCCGTCCCGCAGGCATTCCTCATACAGTTTTCTGAATGCGTCTGTCATCTCGACTCGCCCGCCGTAATTCAACGCGACGCTCAGGATCATGCCCGTGTTCTGCGCTGTCCTGTGCATCGCCGATCGCAGCTCGAACTGGACTGATTCATCCAGTTCATAAGTACGACCTATTGTTTGAAAGCGGATGTTGTTGCGATGGATGTGGTCAAGCTCCTTGCGCAGGTACTCTTTGAGAAAAGTCATGAGCGCCTCGATCTCAAAGGGCGGGCGTTTCCAGTTTTCAACCGAAAAGGCATAAAGAGTAAGTGCCTCAATGCCCAGACGCGCTGCAGTCTCGACGGTCGACCGAACCGCTTCGACTCCGGCCCGGTGGCCGGCAACCCTCGGCAAGTGCCGGCGCTTCGCCCACCTGCCATTGCCATCCATTATGACGGCGATGTGCCTGGGCAATCTCGTAAAATCTATCTGATTCAGCAATTGCTCGTCGCGTGAGCCGTGCTCGATGAGTCCCGCAAAATCCTGTAGCATCTCTCTCTCGCCGTTGATCGGTAACGATCGGCTGTTCGCTTTCCAAAAGCGCCCGCTATTCGCTTGTCGGGCGCATGGTGATTTCCTGACCGACGTAAACAAGCGTTGAATACTAATACTCGACTTTCATCAGCGTCAACCCCTTTGCCGGAGCCGGGGCCCCGACCAGTGATCGGTCTCCACTCGAAATCAGTTCATCAACAGACCCGGCCTTCAACCTGCCGCGATTCAATTCGACCAATGCAGCAATCATCGTCCTCACCTGATATCGCAGAAAACCCGTGCCAGAAAAGTAGATCGTCACCAATTCGCCCTCATTTTCAAGCCGGGCCTCTCTGATTGTTCGAACGCTGGTTTTCGTTTCTGAATCTGCAACTGTAAAGACAATGAAATCATGCGTTCCGCACAGACTATTTAGATCGACCTGCAGTTTTTCGAGATCCAACTTATGCCGGAAATCCCAAACATAGCGGCGAAGGAACGGATTGCTGACTTCGCTGGTGTTGATTCGATAGCTATATGTCTTTCCGATGGCATAGACGCGTGCGTGAAAATCGTCATCAGCTGTCGCGGCATCGATCACACGAATATCCTGAGGCAGATTTCCATTGAGAGCCCGGCGCAATTCGATGCCATCCCACTCGCGGTCAAGATCGAAGGAGACGACCTGTCCCTCGGCATGGACGCCGGCATCCGTCCGGCCCGCTGCGTGAGTGACGATTCGTCGCCCCTCGATACGTTCCAGCGCCATGGTCAGAATAGACTGGATCGTCGGATGACTGGCCTGCATCTGCCATCCGAAATAGTCCGTTCCGTCATATGCCAGAGTTATCCGATATCTCATGGTGAGTAGAAAGTATAAAGTAGAAAGAAGAAAGTAATAAGTGGGTGTCTGATATGAATTTTATAGAAGCATATTGATCCTGATCATGAAAGCCGAAACCCAAATCTCCCGGGCTTCAAGTCACATATTACGTTCGATCTTGTCATTTACTTTCAACTTTCAACTTTCGACTTTTTACTTTCTACTTCCTGGTTTAATGGCCTGAGTGCCCTCCCTGCAAAGCGGGCAGTCAGACGGTTGCCAGGTCGGGACTTCGAGTACGGCGAGGGCATGGCGCGGGATGCCGAGATCGACCGCGCCGCCGCTGCGATCGATGAGTGAACCCGCTCCGACAGGAATGGCGCCGAGTTTTCTGACGACATCCATGACCTCACGTGTTGAACCGCCAGTGGTGACAACATCTTCGACGACGAGTGCTCGTTCGCCTGGTTCCAGTCTGAATCCGCGGCGCAGAAGCATTTCGGTATTTTGCCGTTCGGTGAAAAGTGCCCGGACGCCGAGAGCGCGTGCAACTTCGTGGGCAACGATCACTCCGCCAAGCGCGGGTGCAATGACCAGATCGATCTGTCCGATGCGCGGATTGGCCCTGATCTTCTCTGCCAGCTCGGTGCATAGGCTGCCGGCCGTATCAGGATGTTGCAGAACAAGCGCGCATTGCAGATACCTGGGGCTGTGCAATCCCGACGAGAGCAGAAAGTGCCCTGTCAGCAATGCTCCATTTTCTTCAAAGATCTTGAGAACCTGTTCGTCATTCATATTTAATGAGCGCTTTCAAAGGGTTTACCTATCAAAATATATCGATATGGGAAATGACGGTGGATTTCGACATGGATTCCGGCCAATTGCGAGATCTCAGCGATATCAGGATCTGTGAATCCTCGCAGGACCGACACGGCCGAATCGTTTCGAACCAGTCGATTACGTGTGAAGATCATCGTCAGCAGCCGAATGGTGTAATAAGCGATCGGATGACGGCGAAGATCGTTGATGATAAAAGCGCTTTCAGCGACTCGTGCAAAGCTTTTAATCAGTCCGGCAGCTGAAGGCGTCTCGAAATGATGCAGGAAGAGCGATGCGAGTACGAAATCGAAACTCCGCTCGGCGAACGGCAATTTCAGGGCATCCGCCCGGACGACATTGATTTCGGGGTACTGCTCGGTGATTTTGCGCGCCTCACCGGCGGCGATCTCGTTGAGATCCAGAACCACAAAATGAATGCGGATTCCATGAGCTCGCGCCCATCTGACGATATCAATCGGGATATCGGCCGAACCGGTCCCGACATCGAGCAGTCTGACCTCGCTCTTTCCGAGAGCGAGAATCATTGGATAAAGGCGCGTTGCCATTGCGCTCTGTCCGCCGAGCAGCCGGTTGATCCTTCGCAGATCGGCCATGCTGTCAATGAATTCTTCAGAGCTGTAGCCCGAACCATCAATCAGTTCGGGCTCGATGCTGCGCATTCTGAAGCTGACAAAATATCCTGATCCAATCCGTTCGCCGGTCTGCATTGAGCAAGCCCCCGCCAAAATAATCAGCTTTCGTGACGTTTGACCACGAGGGCTGAATTCTTTGAGCCGAATCCTATGCAGTTACACAACGCATAGTTGATTTCGCCGGCGCGCGAGTGATTGGGAACATAATCGAGATCGCATTCCGGGTCAGGTTCATCAAGGTTGATGGTCGGGGGCAGAAATCCGAGATTCATTCCGCCGAGCGTTGCAGTCAATCCGGCCGCACCTGATGCGCCCTGCGGATGTCCGATCATCGACTTGGTTGCGCTCATCGGAATGCGGTCTGCTTCCTGTCCGAACGCATTTCTGATCGCGCGCGTTTCGATGCGGTCATTCAGGTCCGTCGAAGTTCCGTGCAGGTTGACGTAGTCGATACTGGCCGTTGAGATCTCAGCGTCATTTATCGCCATCATCATCGCGCGTGCCGGCTCGATCCCGGTTTCGTCCAGTCGCACACGGTGATGCGCGTCACAGGTCGAGCCGTAGCCGACGATTTCGCCGTAGATGCGTGCTCCGCGGGCGATCGCCATCTCGCGTTCCTCCAGCAGAAAAAGATAAGCGCCTTCAGCCACCACGAAACCGTCCCGATCGCGGCTGAATGGGCGTGATCCGCGTGTCGGATCATGATTCCAGGATGGCGTCATGACCTTCATAACGCAAAATCCCAAAACAATGCTGTGGGCCAGCGGGGCATCGACTCCGCCCGTCAGCACGCGATTGATGCGTCCAAGCGCGATGTTCTGAGCGGCATAGGCAATCGCATCGGTCGAGGATGTGCAGCCGGTCGAGATCAGATGGCTGAAACCCTTGATGCCGAAGGGCATCGATACCTCGCTCGGCAGAGATCCGGGAGTGGCTGTCGGGACAGAGTAGATGCTGGCCTTCTTGGCTTCGTTGGCGAAATAGTAACGATACTGCTTTTCAACGAATCCCAGACTGGCGCCGCCGCTGCCGAGGATGATGCCCATATCGCGGCGCGACTCAAGATCCATCTGACTCAGATTGAGGCCCGCATCCTTGAAGGTCAGATCGGCTGCGGCGATGGCATAGGCGACAGCATTGGAAACGTGCTGCCTGTCTTTGGGCGGTATCCATTGATCAGAATCGAAGTCCTTAACTTCGCCGGCGATCTGTACCGGCAGGTCCGAGGCATCAAAGCGTGTGATTTTACCGATTCCGCTGCGACCCTCACGAACAGAATTCCAGAACTGTTCTCTTCCAATTCCGATCGGACTGATGCATCCGATGCCTGAGATAACTACACGCCTAAGCGTTTTTGGAGTACGCATTAAGATTTCCTCTGTAGAAAAGTAGAAAAGTAGGAAGTAAAGAGTAGAAAGTATAAAGTAGAAAGTAGAAAGATTGCGAGTAGCAGAACATGAGGGATTGATACCGAGCCCGCTCCTATTAATCTTTTCACCCTTTCTACTTTCTACTTTCTACTTTCTACTCAGTGTATTTCCGGTTCAGCCGTTTGAGGTCCGGAGAGCAGAAAGTCGAAATCGCATCCTTCGTCCGCCTGTGTCACGTGAGCAGAAAACATAGCGCCGAATCCTCTGTCATATCGCGGTTTCGGTATTACACGACGTGCGCGCCGGATTTCCATCTCGTCATCACTGACGAGCAGCTGGAGGCGTCGCCCTGCCACATCGATCTCGATCAGGTCGCCGTCCTGCACCAGCGCCAGCGGACCTCCGATAAAGCTTTCAGGTGAGACATGGAGCACGCATGCGCCATAAGCCGTTCCGCTCATGCGCGCATCCGAGATGCGGACCATATCGCGCACGCCTTTTTTTAGAAGCTTCTTCGGAATCGGGAGCATCCCCCATTCGGGCATGCCGGGACCGCCCAGCGGTCCGGCGTTCTGGAGTACGAGCACCGAATTTTCGTCTACGACCAGGTCATCACGGTCGATTCGCGCCGCCATATCATTGTAATCAGTGAAGACTACCGCGGGGCCGGTATGCTGTAACAGTCGTTTTTCAGCCGCCGTGGGCTTGATGACGGCGCCCTTTGGAGCCAGATTGCCGAACAGGATCGCAGTTCCCCCTTGATCGGCGATCGGATCGGCGAGCGGGCGAATGACCTCGGAATTGAATATCCTTGCGCCGGTTATATTTTCTCCGAGCGAGCGACCGTTGACGGTCGGCGCCTCGAGATGCAGCAGTTCGCGAATCTCCCAGAGCAGCGCGCGCAGGCCGCCGGCATAGTAAAAGTCCTCCATCAGGTATTGGCCGGACGGGCGCAGGTTGGCGATCATGGGCGTTCTCTGCGAAATCTCATCGAACTTTCGTAGATCCAGTTTTAGCCCGGCGCGACCGGCCATGGCAACCAGATGGATGATAGCATTGGTCGATCCGCCGATGGCCATATCTGCTGTGATCGCGTTCTCGACAGCGGCCATGTTCAGTATATCGATGGGTTTCAGGTCTTCCCAGACCATTGTGACAATGCGTCGGCCGCAATTTGTGGCCATTCGCGAATGGTTGGCATCGACGGCCGGGATCGAAGAAGCGCCGGGCAGTGTGAAGCCCAGAGTCTCAGCGATGGCGGTCATCGTCGAAGCCGTGCCCATTGTCATGCACACGCCGGCTGAACGAGCGATGCCGTCTTCCATTTCATTCCACTGATCATCGGAGATATTTCCGGCGCATTTCTCGGCCCAGTACTTCCAGACATCGCTGCCGCTCCCCAATACCTCACCGTTCCAGTTGCCGCGCAGCATGGGGCCGGCCGGCAGATAGATCGCCGGCAAATTCATGCTGATGGCCCCCATGAGCAGCCCCGGAGTCGTCTTGTCGCATCCTCCCATGAGGACTACCCCATCGACAGGCTGGCAGCGCAGCAATTCCTCGACCTCCATGGCAAGCAGATTCCGGTACATCATCGGGCTCGGTTTCATGTAGGTCTCATTGATCGGCAAAGCGGGTATCTCGACGGGAAATCCGCCTGCCTGCCAGACTCCACGTTTAACCTCTTCCGCCCGATCGCGAAAGTGGGTATGACAGGTCGTCAGATCGCTCCAGGTGTTGACGATGGCGATGACGGGTTTGCCGGCGTAATCCTGTGGGCCATAGCCCATCTGTTTCGCTCGCGAGCGGTGCGCGAACGATCGCATATCGGTTACCCCGAACCATCGGTGACTCCGTAATTCCTGGGCGCTCTTCTTCATGCTTTACTCTCTAACAACCCGGCCCTCAAGGACCGGGCTAAATTCAGTTATTGAAAAGTGTCAGTCAATACGCTGACCTGATTACTTTATACTTTATACTTTTTACTTCATTCAGATTCCGGTAATTCTGATCCCGGTATGAGTCTTATATCGGATGTTGATGCCGATGAGCAGGGCGGTCATCGCTTCGACGGTGCGGGAATTTGCCAGGACTCCACCGTCGATGAAGCGGCAGCCGGTGATCGCGTCGATCAATGGTCGCACTTCTTCCCTGGCTTCCTTGTCGTCCCCGCAGACGATGATATCGCATTCGACATCGTGATCGAGATCGACCAGGGCGGCGGACGAGACGTTATGGAATGCCGAAACGACGGGCACACCGGCCGGCGCCAGTTCCGCGCATTGTTCGGCTGCCGATCCGGCCCACACCCCGAGCATACGGCTGGGCCTGCCGCCGACGGCCGGTTCGAGCGGCACAGTCACATCCATCAAAATCGTGCCCGGTTCGATGCTTTCGCGAATCTCCCTGAGCGTTTTGATCTGAGCTGCAAACGGAACGGTCAGGACGACCAGTGAGCCGCGTTTTGCGGCATCAGGGTTGGATGCGCCATCGATCTCCGCCTCGTCCCCCAGCTGAGCACGCATCTCTTTTGCCGCTGCCGCCGCACGCTCCGATTCTCGCGAACCGATTGTGATTTTATAGCCTGCTTTTGCCCATCTCAGCGCCAGCCCTTTGCCCTGATCCCCTGTACCACCGATAATAGAAATGTGTTTAATTGGCATGACACGGATTGTAGCACTACCCCCGCATCTCAAACTATTGAAGAAGGCGCTGTGAGAGACGGTGATCGATAGAAGTTATCTAAATGACCTCAGATCCATATTCATGAGAACCCTCTTCCAGGCTGGAGAGTGGATCTCAGAACAGCTTACCCCGGTCGACGCTAAAGTCGATTGGCGGGTGCTTGCAAAATCGTTCCTGAAACTGGGAGCGACCGGGTTTGGCGGTGGAGTTGCCGTCATCGCTCAAATACGCAATCTGGTCGTTCGAAATCGTCGCTGGTTGAGCGAAGAGGAATTTCTTGACGCTTTTTCCCTCGCCCAGAGCCTGCCCGGCGCAAACGCAGTCAATGCCATTACCTATGTCGGGTTGAAACTAGCCGGAATCCGTGGCGCAATAATCTCGGTCACGAGTTTCATCTTCCCTTCATTCCTGATGATGATCGGCCTGACCATCGCGCATGATTATCTCAGCCACCTGCCCGATGCTCAACGCATATTTCAGGGCTTCAATGCGGCGGTTGTTGGGCTGATAGCAGCGACGACCGTCAAGATTGGGAAAACGGCGGTTCAGCAGCAATGGCACCTCGAACTTGGCGTAGTCGTGGCCTTCATGCTCATCTTCACCCAGATGACAGTGGTCGAAGTCGTGCTGATTGCCGGTATTACGGGAATCTTCATTAAATCATACAAGTCGCGGGCCCGGCAGCGTGTCCGCACGCGCATCCGGAAAGAGCGCCAGCAGATAGTCCGCCAGTTGAAGGCCGAGACCAAGGCCCGCAAGCAGGCTGCCGAAATGATCGAAGACCCCGACAGGCTGGCAAGCGATTACAAGATGGATGTCTCGCTTCCGCCCCGGAAATCGATCGACAGACCAGCGGATCAGGACCCGCATGGTGATGGTAATCAGCCGGACAGCCGACAGTTGCTATTGCCGCTGATCTGGAAATCGCGAGGGACCGGAAAGCTCCGTTCGTTTGCTCCACTCGCCTTCCTTCCTTTTCTGACTCTGCTGGCCTGGCCAATTATTTCTAAACTGGTCGTCGTCTGGCAACTGGTTATGATCTTTATGCGAATCGGAACCGTCACTTTCGGCGGTGGATTCGTCATGATTCCACAGATCGAATATGATGTGGTCGATGTTCACCGGTGGATGGATCACCGAACGTTTGCCGATGGTATGGCATTTGGCCAGATAACTCCCGGTCCGGTCCTGATCACTGCGACCTTCGTCGGATACAAGGTCGCCGGGCTGACCGGCGCAATTGCCGCAACGATCGCCGCTTTTCTTCCGTCATTCGTCATGACAACGATTGCCGGCACATCGATCGACCGGTTTCGAACCAACTTCAATGTGCAGGCCTTCCTCGCCGGGGTCGCGCCGGCCGTTGTCGGAATGCTTGCTGCAGCCGGCGTCAGCCTTGCAAAGTCGGGTCTCGGATCCGTTGATGGCTATGCCGTCGCCACGCTCGCCTTCCTGCTCATGCTTCGAGCCAGGTTCAACCCTGTGCTGATCATATTTGGATGCGGCTTCCTGCAATGGCTGATCGCAAAGGGGCTGATCGGCTGGATGCCGTTCTGAAAAGTTGAAAGTTAAAAGTTTAAAGTTGAAAGTAGAAGTAACTGCACAGCCCCTGAAATATATGTTGAATGAAGAGCAGCTTTCGAAATATAGCCGTGACGGTTTTCTGGTTATCGAGTCATTCGCTTCGCATGACGAGTGTGAAGAATTGATGGCGCGCGCCGGCGATCTCGTATCCGGCTTCGATCCGGCCGAGGCCGTATCCATCTTCACGACTCGTGAACAGAGTCGCAGGACGGATCAATATTTCATCGAATCAGGCGACAAGATCCGATTCTTTTTTGAAGAAGATGCTTTCGCCTCCGACGGGAAAATGACCAGGCCGTTGGAATATTCGATCAACAAGATCGGACATGCGCTGCACGATCTCGACCCGGTCTTCGACCGTTTTTCGCGGAAGCCGGAGCTGGCCGAAATCGCCGCCGATCTGGGGTTTGCACGTCCGCTGCTCCTGCAATCGATGTATATCTTCAAGCAGCCCGAGATCGGGGGCGAAGTCACCTGCCATCAGGATGCGACATTTCTTTTTACCGATCCGATGAGCGTCACCGGGTTCTGGTTTGCGCTCGAAGATGCGACTCTGCAAAATGGCTGCCTGTGGGCGATCCCGGGCGGGCACCGGCTTGGGTTGAAATCACGATTTGTGAGAACGGAAGGTCTTCAGACAAAATTCGAGAAGCTCGAAGATACGCCATGGCCTGATTCGCAGCTGGCGCCTCTCGAAGTCCGGCAGGGCACACTCATAATTTTGAACGGACTGCTGCCGCATCTGAGTCATGCAAACCTGTCTTCGAAATCTAGACAGGCGTATACCCTGCATATCATCGACGGCGCCTGTCATTATCCGGCCGAAAACTGGCTTCAGCGTGCGGCCGATATGCCGCCGCTCGGGTTCTCTCGAAACGATCCGCTGAACACAAAAAACGACAGTGAAAATACGACTCAAAACATGCACGCTTCGCACATGGCAAAATGGCGATGAACATTCGATCGTTCGCCACGCCAACAATTACAAGATCTGGCGGAATTTGCGGGATCGTTTTCCGCACCCGTACACGATCGAAGATGCCAGCTTTTGGATCAGTCTGGCGGCCACTGAAACGCCGCAGACGAATTTCGCGATCGATTACGATGGTCAGGCCATCGGCGGCATCGGTCTGATTCTTCGAGATGATATTTATCGTTGTTCCGCCGAGATCGGCTACTGGCTCGGTGAAGATTTCTGGGGACGCGGCATCGTCAGCGAGGCGGTCATCGCCCTGACCGCATGGGCATTTGATGAATTCGACCTGAGCCGTATCTATGCCGGCGTTCTGGAATGGAACAAACCCTCGATGCGAGTTCTCGAGAAAGCGGGTTATCAACTCGAAGCTCGCCTCAAAAACGCAGTCATCAAGGAAGATCGCATTATGGACGAATTCGTCTATGCGATTCAGCGAAAACAATGATTGCAATTAATGGAGATGTCATGCACGAGGAAGCGCTGAGACACTATCTTGAAAATGCCATCGGCGAGTTCAGGCTCTTAAAAAAGCAGGGCGAGCGATCGATTGAGCAGCTTGATGACGAGCAGCTCTTCGTGACGATCGATCCTGAAAGCAACAGCATTGCCGTTATCATCAAGCATCTGGCCGGCAATATGCGGTCACGCTGGGTCGACTTTCTGACTGCCGATGGGGAAAAGCCCGACCGACATCGCGATCAGGAATTCATCATCGACGGACAGACGGGCCGCGATACAGTTATGCAATGGTGGGAGCAGGGCTGGCAATACGTCTTCGATGCGCTCGCATCGCTTGGCCCGGACGATCTGATGCGTATCGTCCTCATTCGGGAGGAGCCGCATACCGTCATCCAGGCGATCGAACGACAATTGACCCATTACGCCGCGCACACAGGGCAGATCATCTTTCTGGCCAAACACCTGAAATCGGCGGAATGGAAGACGCTCAGTGTTCCGCGCGGGCAGTCCGAGCAGTTCAAACAGATGATGATCGAGAAGTTGAGACGTAAATAGTTTCAAGCGGGACAAGTTTCGAGTTTCCAGAAAAACGCATTTGATTACTTTCAACCGGAAACCGGAAACTATCTTCATAACAGAGAGGAGCATTCATTATGAGTGATTTAGTAACGCTGACGAGGGACGGTGAGATCGGCATCATCACCGTCAACAACCCTCCGGTTAACGCGCTCAGCCCCGGCGTGCCTGAAGGCATTTCAGCGGCTATCGAAGAGGTGACGAAGGATGATTCGATAAAGGGAGCGATTCTGATCGGATCCGGGCAGACGTTCATTGCAGGCGCGGACATCAAGGAATTCGGCAAGGTCACATCGGGTGAGCGCAAGGAAGGCATCGACTTTCTTGGCGTGCTGCTGGCGATTGAAGACTGCTCGAAACCCGTGGTCGCGGCGATTCACGGAACGGCCTTTGGAGGAGGGCTTGAAGTCGCCATGGCGTTTCATTATCGAGTCGCGATAGCGTCGGCACAGGTGGGACAACCCGAGGTCAAGCTCGGTCTGATACCCGGAGCAGCGGGCACTCAGCGATTGCCCCGTCTGGCCGGCGTCGCCAAGGCTGTTCAGATGTGCGCCGACGGCAATCCCGTCAAGGCATCCGAGGCTCTCGCTGCCGGCATCATCGATGCGGTCGTTGATGGCGTGGACGCGGCGGCCCTGCAGCAGGGTGCGGTCGAATTCCTGCGTGGCAAGCTGGCCGCCGGCGAGAAACCGCGCAAGACCCGCGAGCGCAATGAAAAGCTGGGAGATGAGGCGTCGAATGGGCCAATCTTTGCAGCCGCACGCGAGATGGCAAAGAAGGCCGCGCGAGGGATGATGGCGCCTCAGGCAGCGATCGACGCAGTCGAAGCGGCCACACGCTTGAGTTTCGCCGAAGGGTGCGCCCGCGAAGCGGAGCTCTTCAAACAGTGCCTTTTCAGCGATCAGTCGAAGGCTCTTATCCACGTATTCTTCGGCGAGCGTGAAGTTTCAAAAATCCCTGATGTTCCGAAAGACACACCGCTCATCGATATCAAATCCGCCGCTATCGTCGGCGCAGGCACCATGGGCGGAGGCATCGCCATGAACTATGCCAATGCCGGCATTCCGGTGCTGCTCAAGGAGACTACGCAGGAAGCCCTGGATAAAGGCATGGCCACGATCCGCAGAAATTACGAAAACTCGGTCAAAAAAGGGCGTTTCAGCCAGGAGGTGATGGACAAGCGCATGGCGCTGATCACTCCGACGCTCAGCTGGGCTGGATTCGAGACCGCGGACATCGTGACCGAAGCTGTCTTCGAAGGGATGGCGCTCAAGAAGGAGATCTTTGCCGAGCTCGACAGGATCTGCAAACCCGGTGCGATTCTCGCATCCAACACCTCGACGCTCGATGTCGACGAGATTGCATCGGCCACTTCGAGGCCCGAATACGTCATCGGGCACCACTATTTCAGCCCGGCCAATGTCATGCGCCTGCTCGAAATAGTTCGCGGAAAGGCAACCAATAAGCAAGTCATCGCGACTTCGATGGCCTTGGCCAGGCGGCTCAAGAAGATCGGCGTGCTGGTCGGCAACTGCTATGGTTTTGTCGGAAACCGCATGCTCCATCAGTACGGGCGCGAAGCGCAGTTTCTGGTCGAGGAGGGGGCGAAGCCGCAGGAAGTCGACGCCGCTCTCTACAAGTTCGGAATGGCGATGGGTCCACTCGCTGTCGGAGACCTCGCCGGGCTCGACGTCGGCTGGCGAATCCGCAAGGAGCATGCCCACCTTGAAAAACCCGGTGTGCGCAAACCGCTGGTGGCGGACCAGCTCTGCGAACGAGGGCGTTATGGCCAGAAGACCGGCGCCGGCTGGTATCGTTACGACGAGAACCGCAAACCCATCCCTGACGCGGAAGTCGATCAGTTGATCGAAGAACTCGCGGCCCAGGCTGGCATCAGGCGTCGGACCATTACCGAGGAAGAGATCATCGAACGCACGCAGTACGCATTAATTAATGAAGGTGCGAAGATTCTTGAAGAGGGCATTGCCCTGCGCGCAGTCGATATCGATATCGTCTACCTCAACGGATACGGTTATCCTGCCTGGCGCGGTGGCCCGATGTGGTATGCCGATACCGTCGGTCTCAAGAAGGTATACGATCGCGTCTGCCGCTTCCACGAGGAGCACGGAGAGCTTTGGACACCCGCTCCACTGCTCCGCCGGCTGGCGGAAGAGGGCAAATCCTTCGCCCAATACGATAAAAAAAGTTGAAAGATGAAAGTCAATTTGTTGATACATACATATATCACACTCGTATTTCGGAGAATCTGCTGACTTTCAACTTTTAACTTTCAACATTTACTTTCATCTCATTCCGAAAAAGGACAAGAAAATATGAGAGAAGCAGTTGTAGTTGCCAGTTCGCGGACGGCGCTGGCGAAATCATTCAGGGGATCGTTCAATCTGACAAGGCCAGATGATCAACTGGCGCATTGCATCAAGGATGTGTTGCGGAAGACTCCACAGCTCGATCAGTCAGAGATCGAGGACGTGATCATCGGCGCCGGTTATCCCTGTGGCGTTCAGGGCAGCAACGTCGCCCGGATCGCCTTATTGCTGGCCGGACTTCCGGTGACTGTTGCCGCGACCACGGTCAACCGGTTCTGTTCATCGGGCTTGCAGTCAATCGCCATGGCCGCGCATCAGATCATCAGCGAAGGCGCCGAAGCTGCGATCGGCGGCGGGGTTGAAAGCATTACGATGATGAAGCGCGACGGCGATCCGAATCCGTGGATTCAGGAACATTACCCGGGCATTTATATGGTTATGGGAGACACGGCCGAAGTCGTTGCGAAGCGTTATAAGATCAGTCGTGAAGTGCAGGATCAATTCGCCCTCTCGAGTCAGCAGCGCACCGCTCGCGCACAGTCTGAGGGTTTCTTCGCCGCAGAGATCGCTCCGATGCAGGTGACGCGCGGCATACTGGACAAGAAGACCGGCGAGATCATCGGCAGGGAAGACGCATTAATCGAGAAAGACGAATGCAACCGGCCTGATACGACACTCGAAGGATTGCTCGGGCTCAAACCCTATTTCGATCCCGACAGCGGAGAGGGGACAGTGACCGCCGGCAACTCATCCCAGCTTTCAGACGGGGCCTCGGCGACGCTGCTTATGTCGCGCGAGCGGGCCGAGCAACTCGGGGTCAAGCCGATCATGGCCTTCCGCGGTTTTGCCGTTGCAGGCTGCGAGCCGGATGAGATGGGCATTGGTCCTGTCTTCGCTGTTCCGAAACTCCTCAAACGCCATGGGCTGAAAGTGGAAGATATCGACCTCTGGGAACTGAACGAGGCCTTCGCTGTACAGGTGGTCTATTGCCGCGACAGGCTGGGGATCGATCCTGAAAAACTGAACGTCAACGGCGGATCTATCTCGATCGGACACCCGTTTGGCATGACAGGTTCCCGCCTTGTCGGCACACTTGGCAATGAGATGCTCCGGCGCAAGTCGCGATACGGCATCGTCACCATGTGCATCGGCGGCGGACAGGGTATGGCGGGGCTGTTCGAGGCCTGTGATTAATAAGATTTTTCATCCACAAAGTTCACGAAGCGGCACAAAGAAGAGGACAGGTTCAACCATTCTTCGTGATTCTTTGTGTACTTTGTGGATGATCTCCTCTTCGTTTCCCGTCAAATCGAGAAATATATTGGTTATGAAAAGACGCGCTCAACTGACGCGACTGCTGCTGGTGATTTTAATATCCTTTGCGCTGTCCGGCTGCCGGCAGGAGGGGCAGGATGGGCCTGAAGATCAGCCGGTAACGTTGATGGTTGCCGCGGCCGCGGATCTGATGGTAGCTTTCGAGGTCATTGGCCGTCTCTTCGAAAAAGAGACGGGTAATAAAGTGAGTTTTAATTTCGGCTCGACCGGTCAACTTGCGCAGCAGATCGAACAGGGTGCACCGGTCGATCTGTTCGCCGCGGCAAATGTGGCTTTTATCGACGACCTTGAAAAGCGTGGCTTGATCCTGTCAGACACCAGGCAGCTTTATGCCCGTGGCAGAATCGCGCTCTGGACCCGGTTGGACAGTCCCGTCAAACCTCGACGGATTGATGAGTTGGCCAGCCCTGAAATAAGGCGAATCGCCATCGCCAATCCCGACCATGCTCCTTATGGAATAGCCGCGCGCGAGGCGCTGCAAGCCGCCGGGCTCTGGGGGAAAGTCAAAGATAAACTGGTCTTCGGCGAAAACGTCAGGCAGGCTCTGCAATTTGCAGAGACGGGCAACGTCGAGGTCGCTATAGTCGCGCTCTCGCTGAGCGTCGGAAGCGAAGGGCATTGGGCGCTCATTCCATCTGAGTTGCACAGGCCCCTGAATCAGGCGCTGGCGGTCATCAAGGGATCGAGGCATGAATTTATAGCGCGACAATTCGCGGCTTTTCTGAATGGACCGCGTGGAAGGCCGGTTATGAGGCAATACGGATTTGTGCTTCCCGGGGAGGAGATGTCCGAATGAACTGGGAGGCGGTGAGGCTTTCGCTGCAGGTCACGCTGGTCGCCACGACCGTCCTGTTCGTTTTCGGACTGACGATCGCGCTGGTTCTGGTGCGTTTTGAATTCAGAGGAAAGATCGTCGTCGAGACTCTCATCAATTTGCCGCTGGTACTGCCGCCGAGCGTCGTTGGCTATTATCTGTTGCTGGCTCTGGGCCGCAACAGCCCGCTGGTCGAATGGTTTCACCTGCAGATTCTTTTCACTTGGCCAGCGGCGGCGATTGCATCGGCCGTCGTCGGCCTGCCGCTCATGGTCCAGGCTTCACGGGCTGCGATCGCCGGCATAGACCCGGTCATCGAGAACGCAGCGCGAACCCTCGGATCAGGTGAGCTCGAGCTGCTTCGGCGCGTTACCCTGCCGCTTGCGCGACGGGGGGTGCTGGCTGGACTGATTCTGGGCGGAGCCCGCGCTCTGGGAGAATTCGGCGCAACCCTCATGATTGCCGGTAATATCCCCGGAAAAACCCAGACGCTCCCGCTGGCCATTTACGATGCAGTTCAAAGCCGGCGTTACGAACTGGCCAACCGGATGGTTCTCATGATGACCGTCATGGCTTTTCTCGGGTTGTGGCTTGTCCGTCGACTCGAAAACTCCGACCGATCCCGCAGAATCAGTACAATGCCGTGAGGCGATCGCATGACTCCATCTCACCTGCAGATCAGAATCGAAAAGCGTCTTTCAAATTTTAAGCTCAACGTTGATCTTGCGATAGGCGCAGAGATCCTTGTGCTCTTCGGCCCCTCGGGCGCTGGGAAGACGCAGACCTTGAATGCAGTGGCCGGGCTGCTGACGCCCGACATCGGAGAGATCATCTTTGACGGCACGACGCTCTTTCGCCGCGAAGTGCAGGGTGAGGTCGTCAACCTGCCCGCCAGGATGCGTCGTATCGGCTACGTTTTTCAGCAATACGCGCTCTTTCCTCACATGACAGCTTTGCAGAATGTCGCTTACCCTTTGAAGCCGCCCAGCGACCGCAATCGAGCGCTCGATTTGTTGAGCCAAATGCACCTTGAAGATCTGGCCGATCGTTATCCGCATGAATTATCGGGCGGACAGCAGCAGCGCGTCGCGATCGCACGCGCTCTGGCAGCCGATTCGAAAGTTCTGCTGCTGGACGAGCCTTTTTCCGCTCTCGACCAGCCCATCAGACAGCGGCTGCACGCTGAATTGCGAAGCCTTCAGGCTCAAACCGGTCTCGTCGTTCTTTACGTCACGCATAATCTCGAAGACGCTCTGACCGTTGGCCATCGCCTGGCGATCCTCAATGAGGGAAAGCTCGAGCAGGTCGCCGGGATTGATGAGATATTTTTGCGGCCCGCAAACCGTAAGGTTATGGAGATACTCGGCCTGCCAAATATTATTGAAGCGCGGATCATCGAGTCGTCATCGGATCACGCTCTCATCGACTGGAATGGGCTGAAAATGAGGATCGGGCACAGTTTGACCGGATATGAAGCCCCAATCTCGGGCTACATCCCGCCGTCCGAGATAGAATTGATAGCGCCTTCCGCGATCTCAGGTGGTGGCGATGCCAATTATCTGAGTGGACACGTTATTTCATCGCGTCCGTCGGGGGGCTACCATCGAGTGGTAATCCGATTGGAAAACGGGAGCGAGATCGAAGCTGTCACCAGAAAAGCGGACGCCGCCAACCCCGGCTCAAGCGTCCGCCTTCGTATTTCGGAGGGCGGAATAATAGTCAGTAGAAAGTAAAAAGTAGAAAGTAGAAAGAAAAGAGTCAACAGTGTTATTTTAAAATGGAACCGTTTATCCTGGCCCCACGTTTCACTTTCTACTTTCTACTTTCTACTTTCTACTTTCTACTTTCTACTTTCTACTCATTATCACTTTTTCCAGTGCCGCGCGGTTGGCAGGACTGAGAGGGACCATAGGCAGACGGTAGACCTCCTCGATCAAACCGATCATGGCGAGGGCAGCTTTGACCGGGCCCGGATTGCTCTCGATGAACATGGCTTTGAAGATGGGGGTCAGTTGACGGTTCAAGGCCCTTGCTTCTTCCAGTCTGCCGTCGACGCTGGCGTGGGTCAGGCGGCTGACATCGCGGGGGAGCAGGTTTGAGGCGACAGAGATCACCCCGACTCCGCCGAGCGCTGCGACAGGCAGGACGACGCTGTCGTCACCGGCAAAGATGAGGAATGAATCGTCGACCAGCGATGCGATCTCACCGATTTGCGAGATGTTGCCGGAAGCTTCCTTGATGCCGATGATCGTCTCGAATTCCGCCAGTCTGGCAACCAGCGCCGGTTCGAGGTTGCAACCAGTGCGACCGGGGACGTTGTATAAAATGATGGGAAGCGCACTCGATTCAGCGATCGCACGATAATGCTGAAACAGTCCTTCCTGTGTCGGTTTGTTGTAGTAAGGAGTGACCGAGAGGATCGCGTCGGCTCCCAATCTGGCGTAGCGTTCGATCTTTTCGATGACATCGCGGGTGTTGTAACCGCCTGCACCCGCGACGACCGGGATTCTGCCCTTGACCGTTTCGATTGTCAATTGAACGACACGGGCCTGTTCATCCTCGGTCATTGTCACGCTTTCGCCGGTTGTCCCGCAGGCGACCAGAAAGTCGACTCCGCCTTCGATCTGATAATCGATCAGACGTTTGAGTGCCGCTTCATCGATCGATTCATCCCGGCGAAACGGAGTCACTATCGCTGTCCCGCATCCACGCAATTGATCCAGATTGGCCATGTCGTCTCCTAAAAAAGTCAATCAGGGAGGCCGGGAAGTAAATCTCCCGCCCTTTTATTCTGCAAAAAGCAGTTCTGAAAATTCGAACAACCCTTTTCTGCCGGCGATCAGCTCCGCCGCCAGGACCGCGCCGGCAGCGAATCCTTCGCGGCTGCGTGCGGTGTGAGTCAAAGTGACGGTGTCGGCTTCGGCATCGAATCCGACTTCGTGAGTACCCGGTATGTGACCTGCCCGAACGCTGACCGGAACAGGCGTCCGCTCACCGTAGCTCGGACGCATCCTGTCAGCCATCACATGTGCCGTGCCGGAAGGGGCGTCTTTCTTCAACCTGTGATGATGCTCGATCAGAAACGGATCGTATTCCGAATATGGAGCGAACAGTTCGGCGGCCTGTTTGACGAGCCGCAGAAAAAGATTCATTCCGATCGAGAAGTTGGCGCCGTATACCAGCGCGGCATCGTGCGTTCGAACAAGTGTTCGCATCTCTTCGAGATTCTCATACCACCCGGTAGTCCCGACGACGGTCGGCACCTGCAATTGAATCAGCCTGTTCAGGTTTCCGGTTACTGTTTCGGGGATTGAAAACTCGATCGCGACATCGACTCCAGCAAGGTTTCCACTTGTCAGTCCCGCCCCGCCGGCGTTGTTGTCGATGTCGAAACGGGCGATGACCTGGTGACCGCGCGAAAGAGCGACCTTCTCGATCATTCGTCCCATTCTGCCATATCCGACCAGCGCGATGTTCATCATCCTCCAGGGTTAATTGGCCAAAGCGAAGGTTTCTTCATCCAGAACTTCGAACAGAGTCTGATGCAGAGCCCGGACAGCGCGTTCAACCTCATCGCCATCAACGATGAAGCTGACGTTGATCGCTGATGCGCCGTGGGAAATCATCGAGACATTGATATCAGAGAGACCGCTGAAGATCTTCGCGGCGAGGCCGGGAGTGTATTTGAGTCTATCGCCCACGACGCAGATCAGAGCCTGATCGGTCTCGACCTTGACTTCGCCGAATGCCCGAAGGTCGGTGAGAATGGCCTCAAGGTTTCGTGTGTCGTCAAGGGTCATTGAAACGCTGACTTCAGAAGTCGCGACCATATCGACCGGTGTCTCGTGTCGCGCAAAGACCTCGAAAATCTTGGCCAGGAAACCATATGCCATGAGCATCCGGTCGGATGCGACATTGACGATCGTGATGCCGCGTTTGAAGGCAATGGCCTTGGCCAGCGCTCGCGATTGAGGCGCCGTTCGGACAATCGCCGTCCCTTCAACCTCGTGTCGCCGCGAATTGCAGACGCGCACAGGTATGTCATTTTTCATGGCCGGCAGCAGTGTGCTCGGATGCAGCACCCTGGCGCCGAAATAGGCAAGTTCGGATGCTTCCGCGAATGAGATGATTCTGACTTTTGCGGATTCGGGAACAATTCCCGGATCAGTCGTCATAATCCCGTCAACGTCGGTCCAGATTTGAATCTCTTCCGCATCCAGAGCCGCGCCAATGATCGCAGCAGAATAGTCCGAGCCACCCCGGCCGATGGTCGTAGTGCGACCCTCCCCGGTCGATCCTATGAATCCCTGGGTGACGGGCACGCCGCCTTCAGCCAGCGCAGGAGCGAACAGGTCTTTAAGCAGAGGGTCGGTGGCAGTGAAATCGACCGCCGCGCGTGTGAACTCCGCATTGGTTTTCATCGCCTGGCGAATATCGAACCATCGGCCGTCAATTCCGTCTCCGCGAAATGCGGCCGCAACGACCGTCGACGAAAGCAATTCTCCGTTCGCAGATATCGTGTCGGAATACTCTGATGAAACCTCGCCGATCTCGGCGATCTCGTGCAGGGCGTTCCTTATGCCGTCAAAGCGCTCTTCCAAAGCCATCTTCAGCGATTCGACCTCATCGGCCGGAGCGAGTTGAGAGACTGTGTTGTGGTGATGCAGCGCGATCGATTCCAGTTTGCGAAGCGCTTCGGTCAGATTGTCTTCCGCCGCCAGCCGAGCGCATTCCAGCAATCCGTTGGTGGTTTTACCCATCGCCGAGACGGCCACCACGGGCTGCCGGTCAATCTGATTTCGAACGATGGCGGTCAGCCGGCGAATTGCCGTTGCGTCTTCTACCGATGTCCCGCCGAATTTCATGACGATCATAGATTTTTATCTCAAATACGAAATTACAAAAATAAAAAAGGGGGCAGCAGTGCAAGTGCCTGCTAACCCCCCCCTTTTGATCCGGTTCGCGCCGTTAGATAGTCGATTCGGCGGTCATTGGACGATGACGGTTACCGAGAGCACTCCACCGCTTTGTACGCGATGACAGCCTCAGGGATTTAGCCCTGACAGCCAACCCGGGCAGGCGCGAAATTCCTGCTCTGGCTTCGGCGGCTCTTCCCTTTCTCACGTCCTCATCGGATCTTCGCATCCTCGAACGTGATACTATTGAATGCCGCGCCTCTACTCGTTTTGAAATATTTAAAGATCAAATTGAAACCACAATCTTCCACGGCGTGTTGTCGGTTGTCAAGGGAACCTGCTTCCGAAGATAGATATCATTAAGAACTAAATATTCTGTAAACTAAGTTTTCAGACTATTGAATCGCAAAGACCGCAAAGGGGGCAAAGAATTTAATCGCAGAGGTCGCAAAGGGGCAAAGATTTTCTGGTGATATGAATATCCGGATTATTGCCCACTGGATATAATTCGAACACTGATCTTCCCTGTATATCTTTGCCTCTTTGCGGCCTTTGCGATTAATTTCTTTCAGACTTAAATGCCAGAAAATTTATTTTACAGAGTAGAGAATATCCAATGAAGAAAGAATACGAATGGATTGAAGTCGATACCGTATATCGTGAAATTCGGGGATCAAAACATGGCGATGAGTTGCGCTGGCTGGTCAATCGCGAAACGATTCGCAACACGCAGAGCGGTGAGACTATCACACGGGCCACGATCCGCCATCCGGGAATCTGCGTCATGGTTCCATATGCAGACGACGGGCGGATTATGCTAATGCGGCAGTACCGGTACGCGGTCGATCGCGCATTGTGGGAGCTGCCCGCCGGAACGCTGGAAGGCCGCGAGAAGGATCAGCGCATGATCGCCGTCGAGACGCCTGAAGCGTGCGCCGCGCGCGAGCTGCTTGAAGAGACCGGATTCGAAGCGTCGGTGATCGACAAGGCCGGACAATGTTATGCCATGCCCGGTATGAGCGATGAGATGATTCACGTCTTCTTCGCTTCAGGACTGACGAAACGCGAACAGGCGCTCGATATCGGTGAAGTGATCTATGAGGTCCGTCCACACACGATCGAAGAATTGAAAGGCATGATCGAGAAAGGTGATATCTGCGATGCCAAGACGCTGGTCGGCCTGTTTCTGGCCTTTAATGCTCAGCCAGTCGCAGAGTCCGGCGGCTGATGCTGAATGGCGACAGATTGATTGAACTATCGCCCTCGAGAACAAGCTCGCTGATCGCGCGGGCAGTGATCGGAGTAAGCAGGATGCCGTTGCGGTAATGCGCCGTGGCATAAATCAGCCCGTCGATTTGAGGATCCTTGCCGAGCACGGGAAGGCCGTCATGAGCGTGAGGGCGCAGCCCGGCCCAGGTTTCGGTGATCGCCAGTTCGCGCGTCGAGGGCATGATCTCGATGGCGTGGTTCAGGATATCGGCAACTCCTCCAGCCGTCACGCTTTTGTTGAATCCGGTGCGCTCGGTTGTTGAACCCGCGATGACGCAGCCGGAATTACGAGGGATCAGATATCCGCGCCGTGAATAGATGACATGGCTCAGCGGTTGTACCGGCATTTCGAATGCGACCATCTGGCCGCGGACGGGCAAGACCTCAAGCGTTGAAGCAGTGGAAGAAGTCACCTGAGACGACCAGCTGCCCGCCGCTATGATCAGGCGATCAGCCAAAATCAGCCCTCGTGATGTTTTCAATCCAGTGACCCGTTCTTTCCCTGCCACTGATTCGGTCAATAGTTGATGAACTTCTGTATGAGGGCGTGTCTCGACGCCGCTGAGTCGCGCTGATTCAAAAAGAGCCGCCGCGAGCAGGCGATTGTTGACCTGATGATCATCAGGGAATTTGAGCGCCCACCTCAGCGCAGTGGTGATGCCAGGTTCAAGTTTGCGCACGCAACCAGCGCCCAGTCGTTTTACGTTCAGCCCGGTCGCCTGCTGCCACTGCCAGCGACGGTCCAGCTCTTCGTCATCTTCTTCCCTGAGTGAAAGATAGAGCGTGCCTTCGGTTCGATATTCGATGTCGATGGCGGAGGATTCGAGAAGCTCCCGTGCGAAATCGGAGTAGATCGCCCGGCTGGCGACGCAGAGGTCGAAAAAGGCGCCTGTCTGGTCGGCTTCGGATAGCGGGGCGAGCATGCCGCCTGCGGCATAAGATGCTTCAGAGCCAAAATCGCTCTTATCCAGCACGATCACTCGCAGGCCGCCCTGGGCCAGCCTCCAGGCGATAGAGCAGCCGATTACTCCTCCGCCGACGACCGCGACATCCCATTGGGTTTGGTGATCCTCGCTCATCAGGAAAGCTTGGTCTCAGGCGGGATTTGACGGAGCCTCATTGGCTTTCTCCTGCCGGTACTGATCGCGCATCCGGCGGGCGTTTTCAATGTGCTGGTCGGTACATTTGATCTGTTCGTCGATCAGCCAGTTCACGCCATCGCGAAATCCTGTCAGCACATCTTTCTTGAAAGTGGCCAGTTCATCGGCAGTCTTTTCAGGCAGGCTTGCCCAGAACGAATCGATCACGTAATTGAATGGATTGGTGTAATTCTCGGACATAATGCAACTCTCCCGGATCGGACTAATTAGTCGATCGAATATGTGGCGGCGCAAGTGTCTGTCTCCCAGACGCGCACTTTGTATACCTGGACTCGATCGTCGTTGACCTGCCGGCCGACTTCATGCAGGAAGTACCCGGCCATCTCTTCGGCGGATGGATTGATCTCTTTATCGAACGGAGGCAGATCATTGATATTCTTGTGATCCAGATAATCGACGACCTTCTTTGTCGCCGCCTTGAGGTCCTTGAAGTCGATCAGCAGCCCGATATCATTGAGGGTCTTACCGCGAACGTATACTTCGACCCTGTAATTATGACCGTGAGTGTTCTCGCATTTACCCTGATATCCGCGCAATGCGTGGGCCGACGAAAACCCCATCTCGATCATCACATCCCGTGTTGGCATAAATTTACTCACTCCTTCCAGTGTGAATAAAAAGTATAAAGTAGAAAGTAGAAAGTAGAAAGCAGGGTGGAAGTTGAAAGTTAGGAGACGAGAGTATAAAGTGCCGATTCGCAGTTCCTCTAGCACTTTCTACTTTCTACTTTTTACTTTCTACTCATTATGTCATACAAAATCACACTCATCCCCGGAGACGGTATCGGCCCTGAGATCACAGCCGCAGTGGTCCGTATTCTAGAAGCAGCTGGCGTGGATATTGAATGGGATAGTTTCATCGCGGGAGCCGAAGCGCTCGCACGCTATGGTGATCCGCTCCCGCAGGACGTGCTCGATTCGATCAGAAAGAACGGCATCGCGCTCAAAGGGCCGCTCACGACGCCGGTCGGCAAAGGTTTTGCCAGCGTCAACGTACGACTGAGGAAGACTCTCGATCTATACGCCAACCTGCGCCCGGTCAAGACTGTGCCCGGCCTGGTCACTCCATTCGGAGACCTCGATATGGTCGTCGTGCGCGAAAATACCGAGGGGCTCTATTCCGGGATCGAGCACGAAGTGGTTCCCGGTGTGGTCGAAAGCCTCAAGATAATCACCGAAAAGGCTTCGACGCGTATTGCCATCTACGCTTTCGAGTACGCGCGCCGCGAAGGGCGTAAAAAAGTGACCGCCATTCACAAAGCCAACATCATGAAGATGTCGGACGGGCTTTTTCTGGAATGTTTTCGGAAAGTCTCGAAGAACTATCCCGACATCGAGGCGGATGACAAGATCGTCGACAACACCTGCATGCAGCTGGTCATGCGACCGCAACAGTTCGATGTCCTGTTGCTCGAAAACCTTTATGGAGACATCGTCTCGGACCTGGCCGCCGGGCTGGTTGGCGGGCTTGGCATCGTTCCAGGTGCAAATATCGGCGAACTGGGAGCTGTCTTCGAGGCCGTCCACGGAAGCGCGCCTGACATTGCTGGAATGAATCTGGCCAACCCTACAGCCCTGCTCCAGTCGGCCATCATGATGCTGCGTTATCTGGGCGAGCGGGGGGCCGCCGATCTGATTGAAAAAGCGTTTCGTTATACGCTCGATGTCAAAAAGATCCGCACTCGCGATCTGGGCGGTACGGCCCATACGACCGAATACACAGAAGCTATCGTCGCAACCATGAACGAGCTTCGCACGGCTGAGCACTCTGGAACCTGAGTCTTTTAACTATTGAATCGCAAAGGCCGCAAAGGGGTCAAAGATTTTCTGGTGATATGAATATCCGGATTATTGCCCACTGGATATAATTCGAATACTGATCTTCCCTGTATATCTTTGCCCCCTTTGTGGTCTTTGCGATTAATTTCTTCCGAATTCAGCGTCCTGATGCCCGCTCTGCCTGACGCAGCACTTTGACGGCCTTTTCGTGGTCCGAGAAGCTGGCTGAAAATTTGTGCGAACCGTCATTTTTTTCAGCATCGACGACGAAGAAGAGGTAGTCGGTCTGTGCCGGATTGAGCGCGCTTTCGATCGATCTCAGACCAGGCGAAGCAATCGGCCCCGGAGGCAATCCGGGGTTTTTATATGTGTTGTACGGAGAGTCGCGATCGAGATCGCTCTGGTAGATCTTACCGCGATACCTGCCTGCCAGCAGCGACGCATAGATTACGGTCGGATCGCAGGCCAGGGGCATGCCGATCTTCAATCGCTGATGAAAGACAGATGAGATCAATTCGCGTTCGCTATCGACCTTCGCTTCCTTTTCGATCAGCGAGGCGAGCGTCATGACCTGTCGCGTGGTCATTCCCAACTCTTCAGCCCGCTGCTGCAGTTTTTCGGAGTACACGCCTCGGAATCGCCTGACCATCGTTTCGACCAGTTGCTCGCGGGTGCTGCTGGCCGTGTATTCGTATGTGTCGGGGAAGAGATAACCTTCCAGGCTGTCCGCCATGGGATCGAGATCGGCGATGAGGGTTGTATTTTTGAGGAGCGCCTCGATCTTCACCGGTGTCGTCGGTGGCGCTTCCCGTATCTCCTTCAATTCGGCCAGCACGCGTGCGATATCGAAACGGTTGTAGCCTTCCGGGATCGTGAAAGCGAGTGTTGCAATATCGCCCCGTACTAATTTGCTGATCACCTGACTCGGAGTAATTGGTGATATGAACCGGTAATCTCCAGCCTTGAAGCTCTGATTTCTGGCCAGCAGTCGCATCCAGATGAACGTCGGCCACGTCTTCACGAGAATACCCTCTTTGTTAAGCAGGGCGATGATCGAGCGTGTATTCGATCCCTGTGCAACGGTGATGATCCTGCCGGCAGCGGAGTGGGCGTGGGCTCGATTCATCTCCAGCCGCAACCATAACCCCGTTCCAGCAACCACGATCAGGATGCAAATGATTGACATCAATCCGACCACATATAGTCGTGGGATACTGAATTTAAGCTTTGAAATAAGTCTCATCTCTATTTTTGTTACCGGGATCTGAATCCACTCCTGCTTTTACTTTTTACTTTCTACTTTTTACTTTCTACTCAAATAGTCCTGGAGGATGATCATCGCCGCGGTCTCATCGGACAGTTCGCGGCGCTGGCGTTGAGTGGCGCCCTGCTGACGGAGTATCCGCTCGGCTTCGTGTGATGTCAGCCGTTCATCGACCGGCAAAACCGGCTGCGCGATCTGACGTTTGAGGTCGGCGATAAAGCGCATGGTTCGCGAGGCCGCGGGACCGCGCGAGCCGTCCATATTGAGCGGCAATCCGACGAGTATTGTTTCGATCTCGTGCTGATCGACCAGGTTTTGAATATCGTCGAGCAGTTGCTGGTATTCGCCCCGCCTTCGTCGCAGAGTCGTCAGCGGACGCGATGTCAGTTGCAGTTCGTCCGAGATTGCAATTCCAACCGACTTTTCACCATAATCTATCGCCAGGACTCTCGACATCTCTTTGCTCACCTGCCCGCCGGGAAAAGGCCGCATGAGGACCCGACCCATGACTTGTTCTTGTTGAAATCGACACCCATCATTACGCCCTTGCTCAAGCGGGTCAATGTGGTGGTTGCCAGGGGTTCGGAGGCCCCCTGAGGCCACAGGTACATGAGCCGCACCTCGACCTTGCTTGGTACGTCCCTGGTCTCAATGACCGGGGCGTATGTGACCTTCTCCTGAAGCAGGTAGTCGCCGCGCTGCCCGTCGGGCACCGCATCAAGATCAGTTCGGGTGATATCAACCCTGACTCCGCTGCCGGCGAAAGAAAAGAGCGGCTTGAGCACGAAATTGTCCAGATCATCCGGATAATCCCGCAACTGATCAAGGAAGTAGGCGCGAGGCACTGTCGGATGATCGATGTATGGCAGTGAAAATTTGCTCATCCGAAAATACCAGTTCGGATGTCCCGCCCATTCGACATCGAGCTCATCACGAAAATCGAACGAGGCGCTGATCTCACGGCGCAGGAACTCGTCGATGATGACGCGATTGTATATCCTGCGAATCTCAATCTCCCGATCGTCCCGTACGTAGAACAGGTTTTTGCCTCGTTTAATTATTTCGGTTACACATACGAATGGAATGCCGAAGAGTTTTTCTGTCATTCTGAAATCGGGCAGTGTCTTCTGCCTGAGCGGATCGATCTCCATCAGCACAACCGATTCAGGATCGTGCCCGGCGAGAAGTATTTCGCGCAGCAGTGAAAGATAGCTTTCGTCATTCAAGCCGCTCATCAGCGCATCGAATCCTTCCAGGCCGAAGATGCTTTTGTAGTATCCGGGAAGAATGTATTGAAAAGCGTAGAGCGATGCGCAACCTTGCAACTCGATCAGTTTCGGCGCAAGCAAGCCGTTATCATCACGCGTAATCGCGAAATCGACCTGAATGAAATCGGGGTGAACGCCTTCGCCCGGAGCATCGTATGCTGTCGGGATGGAGCGCCGCGAGGCTTGGTGATAGGCATCTGTGCAAAGTTGCCCGATGATCTCGCCCGATGCCTGCTGCATGGTCGCCAGCAGCCCCGGCGGCAAAAAGACAGGCGTCTCGCAGACTCTGAACTCGATCTCTGTCCCGGTCACTTCATCCAGCGACCGCACAAGGCGATCATATTTCTCTTCGGTGAAGGCGGCGTTGTATGCCGCTCGGATTTCTGGAATCACAAATTAATCCTCATAAACAACTGGAAACTGGAAACTTCTCCAACCTACTTTCCCTTGCGTTCGGCTTCGGCCATCGACTGGAGTTTCGATTGGCACTGGATCATGTATTCGATAAAGGCTCTGGTGGGAGAAGGTTGAAAACGTCCCAGCGATACCATCGAGACCGATCGGCGCAGGCGGTGGCCGGTGATATGCAGTTGAGCCAGTCTGCCTGCCTTCACCTCGTCACGCACAGCCCAGACTGGAAGCAGTGAGACGCCAAGTCCGCGTTCGACCATCAGCTTGATGAAGAATGTATCATTCGATTCGAGCGAGAGGTCAGGGCGTACTCCGATCTCATCGAAGAACTGATCAGTCGCTCGCCTGATAGATGCACCACGTTCGAAAAGGATCATCTTCTCCTGTTCGATCTGATCGACGGATACCGCCCGCAGTTTCGCCAGGCGGTGCTCAATGCCGACGACCAGCAGCAGTTCGTCTTCAAACAATTTCATGACCTGCAGATTTGGTGAGTATACCGCCAGCGAGGCGAAACCCACATCCGCGGCTCCATTCAGTATGTCGGCCACAGTCTGTTCGGTGCTGACCGTAGTTCGGAACGAAAGGTCGATGCCATGATGCGTGTCCATAAAGGACTCGAAGAGCGGAGCAAAGAGGTGCACAAACGCCTGTGTCGCGGCTGCCACCCGAACGCGACCCACAGGGGACCGCTCACGCCCCAGAATCTTCTCCTTCAAGGCATCGGCATCATCCAGAATTCGGACGGCATATTCAAGCGCGATTTTTCCCGCCTGCGAAACCTTTACTCCACGCTTGGCGCGGATGAATAACGGTTCGCCCAGTTCCTCTTCGAGCGCCTTGATCTGATGGCTGACTGCCGATTGCGTCAGATTCAATCGCTCAGCCGCACGCGTAAAATTCAAGGTCTCGGCTACAATTCGAAAAGTCTTCAAATGCGACATTTCCATGTTCTGTCTCCCGCCCCTCTGGTCTCGCCAATCGATACAGGCATGTGAATACAGTCATTACTATAATTGATTGCACTGATTACAACAATGAGTTGGACAGATGACAGGTTAAACCTGATAATGCGCTTGTTGTTGCGCGACAGGAACGGCATCGATCTGATTCCCAAAGCTGGTGATCGCGCAAATGCAGGAGCAGGAGGGAAAGTTTCTAAATACAATAGATCCTGGATTAATTGATAGAGCAATCCAACGAGATAGAAACTGACGCGATTAAATAAGATCAGGCTCTTTGCTGGGATCGATCTTTTGAGAATATTTTAACCTTCGGGAAAACAACACGAAGGGGATAGAACGAAGTTTCTGCGACTGACGGAACGGTTGCTGAAGTTTGTCGTCGGAACCGACAGGGAACTGACGGCATTGTGTGAATAACCACAGAGTGGTTTACGTCAAGTAAACGCGCTGGCGATTATTCATCATCTCTCTGCTATGGTCTAAAGGCTGCGATTTGGTCAATCGCAGCCTATTTTTTTTATTTGGAATCAGGACTGCAATTCTTTTCCGGGTTTGAAGCGGATGGTCATTCCCTCGGGGATAGCGACCTGAGTTCCGGTTCTCGGGTTGCGTCCGATGCCGCGTTTGCGAGGCTTGACGACAAAGACGCCGAAGCCTCGCAGTTCAATCCGTTCGCCGCGCTTCATGGCATCTTTCATTGCCTCGAAGAGAGCCTCGACTGCGATCTCAGCCTTCATCTTCGGAACGCCCGTCTTTTCGGCGACATTATTAATGATATCAAGTTTGATCACAGTGCCTCTCTTTCCTACAAAGGGAAGTGCCTGAAAGTCCAGCTTTTGTTGATTTGGTAATTTGAAGTTCCGCTTACAGGTCAGGCGAATTATAGGAACGGACCACGGGGGTGTCAAGGCGCTGAAAGGCTGAAGAATCTTCAACTTGCGGCAGGTCAACTGATCGGCTAGACTTCGCCTTCCACGAGAATGTGAATGCTGGTGTCGGAAGTCAGGACCAAAGGAGAGCTATTGGGATGAGTGTTAAATCTGATCGCTGGATTCTGCGAATGTGCAGGGAGCACAATATGATCACGCCCTTTGAAGAAAAGCTGGTGCGTGAGATTGACGGGCGACGGATAATTTCGGCGGGTGTCTCTTCATACGGATATGATCTGAGGCTGGCTGCCGATGGGTTCAGGGTATTTTCACCAATTGTCAGCGCTGAGATCGATCCTAAGAATTTCGACGAAAGTTCACTCATCGGGGCGCCGTTGCGAACGTCTGAAGATGGCTCGCAGTACTGGCTATTGCCGCCGCTCTCATATGCGCTGGGGGTGACCGTCGAAACATTCAACATCCCGCGCAATGTGATCGGATTATGCATGGGGAAATCGACGTATGCGCGAAGCGGCCTGATCGTCAACACGACGCCGCTCGAACCCGGCTGGCGCGGGCGCCTGGTGCTGGAATTTTCAAACTCGGCTGACCTGCCGGTTCGCATATATGCCAACGAAGGCGTCGCGCAGGTGACGTTCTTCGAATCGGACGAGGAATGTGATGTTTCATACGCCGATCGTTCGGGCAAGTATCAGGATCAGACGGGTCTGGTCACTCCGCGTCTGTGACGGGCTTGATACGGCATTGCTGAGCGAGTTTTGTCTGAAGTTCGAACGGGTCAACCGTATGCGCTGGCATTTGCGCTGGACGGTTCCGCCGCCAGGCGGACCACTACACGGGGGAAATGGATTGAGCTACTCCAATTCGATCAACTGGCTGCAAAAATTCAAACTGACAACACTGATTACTCTCCTTTTGATTCTGATCTCGATGGTCTTCTGGTTACCGGCGAACTGGAAAGTCACCGGACAGAATGCTGTGACGACAGTCTCTGCGGCAAGTTATACCGCGCCGCTGACTCCTAACGGCATCGCCGCGGCATATGGAACCAATCTTTCAACAGATACCGCTGTTGCCTCAGGACTTCCGCTGCCGACATCGCTGGCTGGAACGACCGTTCGGGTAAACGGCGTGCTGGCGGAAATATTTTTCGTCTCATCCAACCAGGTCAATTTTCTGATCCCTGGGAACACGTCACTGGGGCCCGCTACCGTCGTCATCACAGCGAGCAACGGTATCGTCTCAAACGGGACGGTCGAAATTGCCATCGCTGCTCCATCTATCTTTACGGCAGACGCCAGCGGCGCCGGTGTTCCGGCCGCGCTCATACTGCGTGTCAAAACAGATGGCTCGCAGAGCTTCGAAAGCGCAGGCAATGTCATCAATTTCGGCTCCACCGGAGATCGCCTGTTTCTGATTCTGTACCTGTGCGGTGTCAGGAATGCTCCGATATCGACCAGGGTTGTCATCGATGGGATGGATTTAACACCAACTTTCGTGGGAGAAGCTCCGGGATTTGTCGGTCTGGATCAGCTGAACGTCGAACTACTGCCCGTATTCTCGGGGCGCGGCCTGCTTGGCTTCCGTGTTCGTGTCGAAAACACTATCTTTTCAAATAACGTGATGTTGAACTTCGGCGGTAATCCAACGCCAACGCCAACGCCGACACCAACGCCAACGCCGACACCGACACCGACGCCAACACCGACGCCGACGCCGACACCGACACCGACACCGACGCCGACGCCGACGCCGACCGACACCGACGCCGACACCGACGCCGACGCCTACACCGACACCGACACCGACACCAACACCGACACCGACACCGACACCGACGCCAACAGGCCTGACGATCGCGACGATTAATCCGGGCACGGCGCTCGCGGGTGATGCATTCACGATCACCGGCAATGGATTTACGACCGCTCCGTCTGATACGCGTGTGTTTCTTGAAGATGGCCAGGGTAAGAGCGTGGCTGCTCTGGTTGTCTCCGTGTCGCCGACGCAGATACAGGCGAGAGTCCCGTTCGGGTCTGCCACCGGAAAGGTGAAAGTAAAAACCTCGAGTGGAGAAGCTCAAAGCGGCGACAATCTGTCATTACGAACATCGGTCAGCGGATTCATCGAAGAGGTCGTCACTCAGTCCAACGGGCAGGTGGGGCGACGTCCGGTCTCCAACATTACTGTGAGAATCTCGACCGGGGCAGGTCAGTTCATTACACAAAATACCGGCTCCGATGGATCTTTCGTTCTGGCGGATGCTCCACCCGGAGTGCAAGTTCTGGAAATCAATACACAAAATGCCCCGATACCATACCCGTCGCGAACGCTGAAGGTTGCCGTCACCGCTGGACGCGACAATCAGTTGCGAAATCCGATCGAGATCAAATCGGTTAATTCCGACAGCCAGAATTCACTGCCGGTCAATGCCGGGCAGAACGGCGGGGCGATGACGACGGTCAATCAGAGTCAGAACTTGCCGACGACTTTTGGCCTTCCGGACGGATGCACGGTTTCGCAGCCACCCGGCGCTTTTTCATCGCGGTTGACTATTTCGCTGCTGGATTCAGGTCGCGTTCCGGGCGCGATGCCGCCCGGGTACTACAGCACTGCTGTCGGTCAGATCTCTCCATTTGGCGCCGTCATGTCACCGGGCGGGACACTTCGATTGCCGAATGCCGACAATATTCCATCCGGCGTTGAGATCAAGCTGTTCCGCTTCGATCAACCTACACAACAAACACCCGATTCACCAACGATAGGTACCTTCATCGAAATCGGCAGAGGAAATATAGGTCAAAACAATCAGATCGAGGCGACAGAAACCAACACCCAGCAGAGCCGCGTCAGGCAAACCACTCTATATTTCGCTTCTCCCCTCTATCCGACTATAAGTGTGAAGGGTCGAGTGATTGGCAGCGACGGCATTCCAGTGACGCGGGCTCTCGTGCAGACGCGCGGACAGTATGTCTTCACAGACGAGGATGGGAAATTCACGCTCGATAACGTTCCGGTCATCAGGACAGGTGATTCGGTCACGCTCGAAGTGAGTTATATGCGTCCGGATCGGCTGATCGATCGAACTGAACGCGGACCGGTCGGCATCACCGCCAATACGACTGCCGATCTGCAGGACGACATCGTGCTGCCCGGCAGGCTGAGCCCCGACCAGCCGCTGGTGATCGCTCCGCCGCGTTTGACGGTCAACGAAAATCAGACTCTCGATTTCAGCTTTGTCGCCTCAAGCCAGCCGGTTGCGGGTCAGACGATCAGTGTCACTGCATTCGGGCAGAGTTTCGCCTCGGTCTTTCCGGTCGGTGGCGATGTCTATACTCTGCGCCTGGCTCCGGCCGCTAACACCGCCGGTGAATATACGGTCTACATTTCAGCGACTAACGACGCCGGTCTCAAATATCTGTACAGTCTTGGCGTACGAGTCAGGAAACCGCCTTCGAATGCTCCGACAGCTAATGACCAGAGTCTGGTCACGGCGAGGGCGTCACCGGTCAACTTCACTTTATCCGGCAGCGATCCGCTTGGCAGATCGCTGACGCTGGTTCTTTTGTCGTCTCCGACAGCAGGAGGGATCAGCGGCTTGTTGCCGAATCTGGTCTATACTCCGCTTGCGAACTTCAGCGGAATCGATTCGTTCCGCTTCAGGGCGATCGCTTCGGGGACATCGTCAACAAGTGAACCATCTGTTATCTATGTGATAGTCAGGTGAATAAACAGGTAACCACTTGTCCCCAATACTGATCCTGATCATCGGCATGGCGGTGGTGATCGGCAGCCTTCTGGTGCTGCGCATCCACGCCTTCCTGGCCCTGTTGCTTGGGGCAGCGATCGTCGCGCTGTTGACACCCGGAGAGGCGATTTATGGATATGCCATCAGCCGTGGGATGAGCGAAACCGCTGCCCGGGGGCTGGCCTCGACCTTCTTTTTCGACCGTGTCGCCGATGGTTTCGGCAAAACTGTCGGACAGATCGGCATCATCATCGCCATGGCCTCGATCATCGGCGACTGCATGCTCAACAGCGGAGCGGCTGATCGAATTGTCCGCTCGACAATCAAAATGGTTGGAGAGAAGCGCGCTCCTCAGGCGTTTCTGGGCAGCGGTTACCTGCTCAGCATACCGGTCTTCTTCGACACCGTTTTTTATCTGATGATTCCGCTGGTCAAAGCGACGCGGCTGCGCACGGGCAGGCACTATCTATGGTACGTGCTGGCTGTGTATGCCGGAGGAGCGATGACCCATTCGCTGGTGCCTCCGACGCCGGGCCCGCTTTTCGTGGCGAATGAACTGGGCGTCGGTCTGGCGATGATGATCGGGATGGGATGTCTGGTCGGCGCATTCAGTTCCCTGAGCGGATACCTTTTCGCGGCATGGTCCGACAGGCGGTTCGATCTGCCGTTGCGGGAATCGCCCGAGGCTATCAGCGAACTCGAAACCCTCGCCCGGCGCGATGAGCGGATGTTGCCTTCGATCTGGCTCTCGCTGCTGCCGATACTGCTGCCCGTTATGCTCATCGCCATGAACGCCATGATCGGCGTGAAATCCGCCGCGGTATCGTCCGGTAACTGGAAGAGCCGGTTGTTTGATATGATTGCGGTCCTGGGTGACAAGAACATCGCGATCAGCCTGGGAGCTGTGATAGCGCTTGGCATACTTTTTAAGACGTGCGAGGCGAAGAAGATCGATTCAATCGTCAAAACTGCCTTGCTTGGCGCCGGATCGATCATCCTCATCACCAGCGCCGGCGGAGCTTTCGGCACAGTGCTTCAGCAGACCGGCATCGGCAATGCTTTCGAGAAACTTGCATCCGGATACCAGACGGCGATACTTCCGCTGGCTTTCATTCTGACGGTGCTGGTCAGAACAGCGCAAGGCTCCGCTACGGTAGCCATGATAACTGCCGCGGGCGCTTTTTCGGGATTGGCCCATGCCGGCGGCCTCGGGTTTCATCCTGTCTACCTTGCCCTGGCCATCGGCTGCGGATCGAAGCCGGTTTCATGGCTCAATGACAGCGGGTTCTGGGTTGTCACTCAGATGAGCGGTATGACCGAAAAGGAAGGGCTCAAAACAGTCACGCCCATGAGCGGCCTGATGGGGCTGGTTGGACTCGTCGTGACTATCGCCCTCTCACTGATTTTGCCTATGGGATGATTAACAGACCAATGCCTCTTTCGCCGTTTATACAGTTCGGGAGGGATGAATGGAGTCGCCTGCGCGATTCGACTCCGCTGACGCTGGGAGAAGATGATCTGACCCGGTTGCGCGGCATCAACGAGCGCGTCTCGATCCGCGAAGTCGAAGAGATCTACCTGCCCCTTTCGCGCCTGCTCAATCTGTATGTCGACGCAACCCAGAAACTGCACAAGGCGACTGAGACATTTCTGGGAAACTCGACGGCAAAGGTTCCATACGTGGTCGGCATTGCGGGCAGCGTAGCAGTCGGCAAGAGCACGACAGCCCGCATCCTGCAGGCCCTGCTTGCACGCTGGCCCAATCATCCGAAGGTCGATCTGATCACGACCGATGGGTTTCTATATCCGAATCGTATTCTGGAAGCGCGCGGACTGATGAAGCGTAAAGGCTTCCCTGAAAGCTACGACCGGCGCCGCCTTGTCCAGTTTGTGAGCGACGTCAAATCGGGTGAACCCGCGGCTTTTGCGCCGATCTATTCTCATCTCGCCTACGATATCCTGTCCGATCAGATGCATGAGGTCAGACAACCAGACATCATGATCATCGAAGGGTTGAACGTCCTGCAGACAGGCATCGGCAGCGCCGATCAGGATTCGCCGGTCTTCGTCTCGGACTACTTCGATTTCTCGATCTATGTCGATGCCGAAGAACAGAACGTCCGGGAATGGTACGTCGAACGGTTTCTGACACTGCGCAGAACCGCTTTCCGCGACCCGCTCTCCTTCTTTCACCGCTATTCCGCTCTCTCCGATGATGAAGCACGCGAAACGGCGCTCAAAATCTGGAGCGAGATCAACGGACTCAACCTGCGTGAAAACATTCTTCCGACGCGAACGCGAGCCCGCCTGATCCTCGAAAAAGGCCCTGATCATTCGATTCAACAGGTCAAATTGCGGAAATTATAGGAAATTAGTATCTACTCAGCCCGAGGAGAGTTTCCAGTAGGAAGAAGTTTCCAGTTTTCCAGACAGGAGCAGGTTCTTCCCTGCCAAAGAGCTCGCGATTAAATCTATGTGCGAATCTGTGGCAGACGACTGGAAACTGGAAACTTCTTCCTACCGGAAACTTTACCTGTGAGTTAAGCAATTACAGAAAATTCCGGGTCAACGCAGAGGCCGGTAGAGACGATTGAGCCGGCAGGGCGACACTCCCAGCCAATAGAGGACCTGAAGCAGCGACCAGAGAGCGAACGTGCGGATGAAGCGCCCCTCGAAGCGGCGGGAAGAGGTGATGGCATATGCAGGAATTCGAACGAATTTTCCGGACTGTTTGATCCGTCGATAGAGATCGACATCTTCAAAGAGCGGGAAATCGCGATAACCCCCTGTTTTACTGAAGATCTCTCGCCTGACGAAGATGGCAGAGTCGCCATAACACATCCCGCCGAGGCTGAGCAGCGGATAGATCCGTGTGAGCAGGCGTGCTTCGCGGCTCGCACCGCTGAAACGCAGGTTGAAATTGCCTCCGCTGACACGGTCATCGGCCAGCATTCGCTCGATCATGGTGAGCGCATCGACAGGCAGCCGCGTATCGGCATGCAGGAAGAGCAGTACCTCGCCCGCTGCCGGCGCGGCCCCGCAATTCATCTGCTGTCCCCGTCCGCGCGGCGACTGAATGACGCGCCAGCCGTACCTTGAGGCCATTCCATCCGTGCCATCCGAACTCCCTCCGTCCGCCACGATCACTTCGAAATCTCCCTCCAGTCCGGAAAGCGATTCCGCCAGCTCATCAATGGTCGACGATTCGTTGAGTGTGGGTATGATGATCGAAAAATACACAAATTTATCGAACGTAGCCAGTCTTACAGTTTGAAAAAGCCGTTATGATTATATTTTGTAGCGGCAAGGGCTGCCAGACCACCGGCGACAAATGCTGCGTGAGTGGTTGTATAATTGTTTCAAACCGGGTTGAAAATTCTGAAAATGTCTGGAGAAAATTATGCCTATCCTCTCTGCAATCATATCGCTGGTCATGGTCGTTAATCTGAATCCGGGCTGGCAGTCGCAAGGAACTCAGGCGATCGATTATTCGGAATACGATCGGCTGACCAGAAAATACGTCGATGGCAGGGGGCTGGTCGATTACAAGGGATTGAAGGGAGAGATCGATTCGCTCAAGCGTTTCGTCGATCAACTTGCGGCGGTCAGCCCCGACAGCCACCCACAGCAGTTTCGCGACGGAGGGGAGCAGTTGCGTTACTGGATGACGGCATATAACGCCTGGGTGCTTTACATCGCGACATCGGAATATCCCGGCAAGAGTTCGCTCTGGAATTTTCTTGGGCTCTTTCGCAACCGGAGCATCAAACTCGGAGGAAAGCCACTCGGGCTGGAAGACCTCGAACACGGCATCATCCGCAAGCGATACAAGGAGCCACGCATCCATTTTTATATCAACTGCGCCGCTTTCAGCTGTCCAGCGCTCTGGCAGGGCGCGATCGGCCACGGCCGGACCTGGGATGTGCTCGAACAGTCCGCTCGTCGCTTTATCAACGATCCTCGCCATGTCAAATATGACGCAGCCGGCAAAAAACTCCAGATTTCAAAGATCTTCGACTGGTTCGAAGAAGATTTCCTCAATTATCTGCGCGATAAAAAAGGCATTCAGAAACCGCATATCTCACAGTATATTCTGCTCTATCTGCAGGGGCCTTCACGCGATGACCTCGCCAAAACCCCTGTCGATCAGCTCAGCGTGAAGTATTTCAGCTACGATAAAAACCTGAATGAACAGAAATAAGAAGCGGAGTTTCCAGTAGAAGAAGTTTCCAGTTTCCGGTTGGAGAGGTTTCCAGCTGATAACATCCATCGGATAAGTTGTTGAATTTGCAACATTGAAGCAACTGATAGCGTGCTACTGGAAACTCCTCCTACTGGAAACTACTTTCAAACGGCAATCCATAAATTGCAGCTGAACCGTTTCTCGGAATCCAGCCAGGTCCTGTGCTGGCGGAATCCGCTATCGTTCGCCATCACTGAGATCTGATCGAGATCGAATTTATACGAGTTTTCAGTATGAATGGACTCGCCTTCTCTGAATGCGATCGTCAGATCCAAGGCTTCAATCCGGACCTTCTGTTCGATGCGGCTGACCAGATGCATCTCGACGCGACCGAGCGATTCATTCCAGATTGCGTTATGCCGGAAATTCCTGATCTCGAAATCGGCTTGCAGTTCTTCGTTGATCCTGCGCAGCAGGTTCAGGTTGAATGCAGCGGTTACGCCCAGCGCATCGTCGTAGGCGGCTTCAAGGATTTCGGCCGGTTTTTTGAGGTCGGCCCCGAGCAGCAGTGCATCGCCCGGCCGCAGAGCATTGCGAGTCTCGCACAATATTTCCCGGGATTCTTCGGGGTTGTAGTTTCCGATATTCGATCCGAGGAAGAGGGCTAACACATGCTCTGATTTCTGCCTCTGAAGCGAGCCGAGTCCATGGGTGTAATCCATGGCCATGGCGGTGATCATCAACGTCGGATAGATGCCGAGCAGCTTTTCGGCGGTCTGTTCCAGAATCGTCGGAGAGATATCGATCGGCTGGTAATGCAGGCTCCCCTGACGATTAAGTATCGCGTCGATAAGCTGGCGAGTTTTAATCGAACTGCCGCTGCCGAGCTCGACCACGGTCACGGGCGATGGCGCTTCTCCAATGATTTCGGCTGCATGCTGCGTAAAGATCTCTGTTTCGGCCCGCGTAGGATAATATTCCGGCAACAGACAGATCGCCTCAAAAAGCTGAGATCCCAGCGCGTCATAGAAATATTTTGGTGGAACTGTTTTGTGGCCGGCCGACAGCCCGCGATTTACATCTTCGGCGAAATGATTCTGAGTATTAACGATGGCAGGCTGGTTGATGTTGAATCTGACTTGTACCGGCTTGGGCATCTTCTCTCCTGTTTGCGGGCCTCCCCTTGTTTGCGTGATGATCAGTTCAATTCAATAGCCAGCGAAACACGTCCTCCACCGCGCAACCGATTCAGAACGTCGAAAACCCATTTGATCAGTCCATACTTTTTGTTGAGCAACAGATGCACATGCGAATCATGCGATTCATCCAGAATTCGCGCATTTGCCTCGATCCATTCACCAGTCACGTTCCCGCGCATGTCACATGGCGCGATTCGAACACGGGAATTGTTTCGAATCCGGCTCACCTTGAATGAGCTGGCAAGAGTATAGGCATAAAAAACGCCGTCTCCTTCGACGAACCAGATCGGCGTTTGGACGCCCTGCCCGTTCCTGCGATAGCTTTCAAGATTCAAATAGTTTTGGTTATCGAATTGCGCAAGCCTACCCCTTGACATATCTTTCTCCATTATCGGTTTGATAAAAAATATCGTAACACGCGGAAACAGAGATCGTCATGGCGGCAGCCCGGTTCAATATACATACTGTAATTCGAAACGGAGATTCAGGTATGCGAAAAACACTCATTCTGTCGACGGCCTTCCTGCTGATCATTGTTGCCGGTGGATTTGCCGTCGGAAATCAGCCGGCTGAGAGCATACTCATCACCGGCGGATTGCTGGTAGATGGCTCGGGCTCGGCCGGGCGTCGGGTTGATGTGCGAATCCAAGGTTCGACCATCAGCGAAGTCGGCATTTTAAAACCTCGCCCGTTCGAACGAGTCATCGATGCAAAAGGCGGGGTTGTCGCTCCGGGATTCATTGATCTGCACAATCATTCAGAGAGCGGGCTGTTGAGAGATCAGACCGCCCGCAGCCAGACATTGCAGGGGATCACGACGCTGGCCGTCGGACCTGATGGCTCATCGCCTTTTCCGATAGCAGACTATTTCGAGCGGATCGAGAAGAGCGGCGCCGCCGTCAATGTACTGTCTTTCGTCGGTCACGCGACTCTCCGTCGCCGTGTAATGGGCGATGATTACAAACGATCAGCATCCGATACTGAAATCCGGCTCATGGCTGAGATGGTGGATCAGGCGATGCGAGAAGGCGCTATCGGGCTGTCGACAGGACTCGAATACGATCTGGGGCATCCTTCGACTACCGAAGAAGTGATCGCGCTTGCGCGCATAGCTGCAAAGTACAAAGGCATCTACATGAGCCACGTGCGCGATGAGGCCGATCTGGCCATGGATGCTTTCCGCGAAGCAATCCGCATCGGTCGCGAAGCCGGTTTACCGATTCAGATCTCACATATCAAACTTGGAACCGTCGGCGTTTGGGGCAAGGCAGTTGAAGTTGTCGGATTGATTGACGATGCGCGTCGCAAGGGCGTTGATGTGACGGCTGATTGCTATCCATATGATGCATGGGCTTCAACGATCACCGTGCTGGTGCCATCGCGCAAACATGATGATTCCGCCGCAGTCACCAGGGGCCTGCAGGACGTCGGCGGCGGAAAGAATGTGCTCATCGCCAGTTGCTCGGCGCATCCCGAATTCGTCGGGAAGACGCTCGAAGAGATCGCCGCTTCGAGCGGCACTTCCCCGGTCGAGATTTATATGAGGATCGTCAAAGATGGGGGAGCGGGCGTAGTCTGTCGCTCAATGACGGAATCGGATATCAGGACATTTTACCGGCAGCCGTGGGTGATGGTGGCCAGCGATGGCGGCATCGGCATGCGCCATCCGCGCGGAACCGGCACCTATCCGCGAGTTCTCGGTCGCTTTGTGCGTGACTGGAAATGGATCTCTCTGGAAGAAGCCGTTCGCAAAATGACTTCTCTGCCGGCATCACGCGCCGGATTGCGCGATCGGGGCATCATCAAAAAAGGGATGAAGGCCGACCTCGTGATCTTCGATCAGGCTCAGGTGATCGACCGATCGACTATGACAGAGCCTTTTGTGGAACCAATAGGAATGGATTATGTTCTGGTCAATGGTGTGGCGGTAATCGATGGGGGAAAGACTACAGGCATGCGACCGGGCATTGTCGTCAGGCACATCTCCAGGTGAGTTGCATTTGGCCTTGCGAAAAATTACCGGAAACCGGTTCAATGTTCGACATCAGTTGCTCTTTTCACGGAAGGCGAACAGATAAAGTCCGGCGCCGATAAAGGGGAAGATCAGAATAATCGCCAGCAGGACGACCTTCGTTGCCATGTCCCTGGATGATCGCAGGACGTCAGAGATGGCGAAGATATCCAGTATGATGGCTGCTGTCCATAATAATGTGTTCATTTTAATACTACCTCCCAAAACCTGCCCAAGAGATTATTGCCGGCTCGCCGGAATCCCGCCCGGTGTTGCCCGCTAATTCGTACGATCCCCGCGACTATTAAGTTCCTCTCGAAACCGGCGGAGGCTATCCTCCAAGCCTGGCCCGTACTATCTGATTGACCATTTTACCGTCGACTGTCTGGCCGGCAAGTTTTGCCATGACCGCTTTCATCACATTGCCGAGTTCCTTCAACGATGTCGCTCCCGACTCGGTGACAGTCTCATCAACGATTCGCTGCAATGTCGCTTCGTCGATGGCCGCGGGCAGATATCGTTCGATGATGCTGATCTCAGCCGCCTCTTTATCCGCCAGTTCAGTTCGACCAGCCTGATTGTATTGTTCGATGCTGTCACGACGCTGTTTTACCAGTGATTGCAGTATTTTTATCGCTTCGGAATCTTCCAGCGGCGCCATCTTCTCTATCTCGCGGTTTTTGAGCGAGGTCTTTACCATCCGCAATGTCGAAAGCCGGTCCGCCTCCTTGTTCTTCATTGCGATCGTCAGGTCCTGATTTATTCTCTCCAGAAAGGTCATCTCTTTTCTCCTCCTCACATTTTTAAAACCAGCTGGGACAGGTAGAATCGAAGTTATCAAGCCGGCCTTAAGATTTATAGGTTGAGCATGCGCCTGGTGTCAAACCCCGTTATCAATCGATTGGTCGATTGGTCGATTGGTCGATTGGTTGCGCCCCCATGGGAAATTTGTTAGATTCTTCTGCTTACAGCATTTCCAGTGAAATGTCCTGTTCAACCTGCAAGCAGTCAATACGCGAAAGTGGCGGAATTGGTAGACGCACCAGACTTAGGATCTGGCGCCCTAAAGGCGTGGGGGTTCGAGTCCCCCCTTTCGCATGAAAGTTGAAAGTTGAAAGTTGAAAGTTGAAAGTTGAAAGAAACGAGGGGCGATCGGTCTGGAATCGTCTGATTGAAGAACATTCAACTTATTTATTTAACTATCAACTGCACTTTCTACTTTCTACTTTTTACTTTCTACTATTCATAGAAAGGTATTTAACCCTTGAAACTCGAAGTTGCCGTAGCGGATATCTCTCAATCCAGGAAAGATCTGACGATCGAGGTTGCCGCTGAAGAAGTGAAAGCTGAATTTGAAAAAACCTATGATGCGTATTCGCGGTATGCCAAAGTTCCCGGGTTTCGACCCGGGAGGGTTCCGCGCGGAGTCGTCAAGCAAAGATTCGCCAGGGATGTCAGGGAAGAAGTGATCGGCAGGTTATTGCCGCACGCGCTTCAGCACGCGATCATCGATCACAAGCTTCACGTGGTGGGTGAGCCGTCGATCGATGATATCGATGTCAACGACGGCGGGCCGCTCAAGTTCAAAGCCAGCGTCGAGGTGATTCCCGAGTTCGAACTGCAGGATTACAAAGGGCTCAAGCTTACCAGAAAAGTCGCCGGCGTGACGGATCAGGATGTCGATCAGGTGCTCGATCGGTGGCGACAGTCTTCCGCCGAATTTGTGCCGGTTGAGGATCGACCATCACAGACAGGTGATTTTGTTTCGGTCAATCTGGTCGGAAAATTCGTCGAATCACCGGAGGCAGAAGATGTCACCGCCGATGATGTGAGGATCGAGCTCGGCTCGGAATGGGTTCAGCCGGAGTTCAATGAGCATCTGACGGGCGTCAAAGCGGATGATGTGCGTGAATTTCGGGTTGTCTACCCTGACGACTTTGATTCAAAGGGACTGGCCGGAAAGACGCTTGATTTCACTGCGACGGTGGTCTCGGTCCGGCAGAAGGAACTACCGGAACTGGATGACGATTTCGCCATCGAGCGCGGAGAATATAAATCGCTTCAGGAGATGAGAGACAAGGTTCGGCAGGACCTTATCTCTCATGCGGAACGGGATGCCGATTCACGGTTGCGGGCGGATCTGGTCGAACAGATCATCGGCCCCTATGATTTCGAAATCCCCTCGTCTCTGGTCGAACAGCAGGCCACCGACCGCACGCGTGAACTGGCTTATATGATGATGCGCAACGGCATGTCGCCCCAGTCGATCAGGCAGATGAACTGGGACGATCGGCTCAATGAAGCCCGTGGCATTGCGGTCAAGGATGTGCGAGCGGCGCTGGTCGTCTCACGAATTGGCGATGCCGAAAACATCGAGGTTTCAGCATCGGAGGTGGATGCCGAAATCGACAATATGGCTGCCAGCTCAGGCGAGTCTCCCGTGGATCTCAAGGCCCGCTTGACAAAGGATGAAGCGCTTTCTAGTATCGAAAACAGGCTGCGTTATCAAAAGGTGCTGGATGTAGTGTTGAACGCTGCCGAGATATCTACCGAAGAACTCGTAGTCGAGTCGCCGGCTGAAGAGGCTGCGGAAAGCGCTGTATCGGAAATGGCGCCGTCTGAGGAATCTTAAACCGGATCCCCCCGCCGCAACCGCAATTGCGAATCCGGCGGGGAATGGGGAACGTATCAGGACAAGGCTTTCTACACGCGAATAACCCCATCCGCCTCTTGAAATCCTGGTAAAAACTGGTGTCTTTCGACGGTTGACCCATTATTTAGCTCATGATTTAGTAAGCTGGGCGACAGACAGCAGCGCAATAATTATGTATATTTTATGAATGAGTTCTCAGTGACGGGGCTCAATTTCATCAGGATTAAGCATTATGATCAATCCAACTGCCCATTTGGTTCCAATGGTCGTCGAACAGACGGCGCGCGGAGAGCGCGCCTTCGATATCTATTCACGACTGCTCAAGGACAATATCATTTTCATCGGAACTCCGATCGACGATACGGTTGCCAACCTGGTCGTTGCCCAGATGCTGTTTCTGGAATCGGAGGATCCGGATCGCGAGATTTCGCTGTACATTAATTCGCCCGGTGGTTCGGTCACGGCCGGCATGGCGATCTATGACACCATGCAGTTCGTGCGCTGCCCGGTGACGACCTTCTGCATCGGTCAATGCGCTTCAATGGGGGCGGTGCTGCTGGCGGCCGGCACCAAGGGGCGACGTTTCGCGCTGCCTAATTCGCGTATTCTGATCCACCAGCCTTCGGCCGGCGGCATCGGCGGTCAGGCGACCGATATCAAGATTGCCGCTGAAGAGATTCTGAGGCTGCGCGAGCGGCTCAACGAGATTCTGGCCCACCATACCGGACAGTCCGTCGAAAACATCGAACGGGACGTCGAGCGCGACCGGATCATGAGCGCCTCACAGGCACGTGAATATGGTATCATCGATCAGGTGATCAAGCATCGCGAATAGCAGTGTCCCGGATCGGATAATGTATGAATGAACACAACCCTTCGGTCGCCCCTCACTCTGACATCGACGGGACGGTGAATCCACAGACGCGTCAAGGGGTTCTGGTCTGTTCGTTTTGCGGACTCGGTGAGGGTGAAGTGGCCCGACTGTTCGAGGGGTACTCCGGGTATATTTGCGACGAATGTGTGGATGTATGCGTGCAGTTGCTGCATGATTACAGGGAAATGGGTCTCAGGCCCCCGAGGCCGAGCAGGCCATGGTATAAAAAACTGTTTGGCGATGATGCTCCGCAGGCGGGCACTTGCAGTTTTAACATCCACGATCGCGATAATCCTCAAGGGGAGCGCCTTTTCCCCGGAATACACGCGCAAATTTGTGACAAATGTGTCCGCGCCTGTGAGGTGCTCAAATCGAGTCTGTTGCTCGGCGGTTGAGCCGGTTTCAGGGAGTTCGGTGGTGCTTGCGCGCCCGCAGGCTCTTGTTTATGATGGTGACTGTGCCGGTATATGAATTACGATCGTTGGAATGGGATACAGATGCTGGGTTTACCAACTGAAGTGGAGGCCGGGATTTAATGAGACGAGGCGATGACACACTGCGCTGCAGTTTTTGCGGCAAGAGCCAGAATGAGGTCAAAAAGCTGATCGCTGGTCCCACGGTCTATATCTGCAATGAATGCATTGATATCTGCATCGAGATCATCAGTGATGATGCCCAGCAGGAGGCCGCTGCCGCGCGCCCGCCGCTGCCCAAGCCGGCCGAGATAAAATCGTTCCTCGATGAATATGTGATCGGTCAGGACGATACCAAGAAAAAACTCGCCGTCGCGGTTTATCAGCACTACAAGCGGATCGAGATGATGAAGCGGCGCAGTGAAGTCGAGATCCAGAAATCCAACATTCTGCTGATCGGTCCGACCGGGACGGGCAAGACGCTGCTCGCTCAGACGCTGGCGCGCATGCTCAAGGTCCCGTTCACCATTGTTGACGCGACCGCGCTGACTGAGGCCGGTTATGTGGGCGAGGATGTCGAAAATATCATTCTCAAACTGCTTCAGGCGGCCAACGGCGATGTCGAACGAGCGCAACATGGCATCATTTATATCGACGAGATCGACAAGATATGTCGCAAGGACGAGAACCCGTCGATCACGCGTGATGTCTCGGGCGAAGGCGTGCAGCAGGCGTTGCTCAAGATTCTGGAAGGGACCGTGGCTAATGTGCCTCCACAGGGGGGCCGCAAGCATCCGCACCAGGAGTTCTTCCTGGTCGATACGACCAACATCCTTTTCATCTGCGGCGGGGCTTTTGTCGGTCTCGACAAGGTTATTCAAAAACGCGTCGGCCAGAAATCGATGGGCTTTTCGGCCAACATTCACCCGATGAACCAATCGCGGGGAACGGATCTGTTTGGCGATATCCAGCCCGAGGACCTGATCAAATACGGGTTGATTCCCGAGTTCGTCGGTCGTTTGCCGGTCATCGGAACTCTCCACGAACTGGACGAAGCGGCTATGATTGAAATTCTGACGCAACCGAAGAACGCGCTATTCAAGCAGTATCAGAAGCAGTTCGAGTGGGACGGCGTCAAATTGCGGTTTACCGACGATGCTCTGCGCGCCGTGGCCCGGCAGGCCTGCGAACGAAAAGTCGGAGCGCGCGGGCTGCGAATGATTCTGGAAGAGCTGATGCTCGAGGCGATGTACTCGCTGCCGGGACAGAAGAAGATCAAGGAATTCGTCGTCACCGCGGAGATGGTCGCCAACCGGCGCGCCATATTTCCTCTCGAAAAAGCCGGCTGACAGCCGCAAGGCCGAGCCTTGTCTGTCGTACTGATTCGTTTGAATTCCGACATGCTGCCGATGACATCTATTCCGGCCGGTTCCGGCGTCACTTATCCTGTCCAGTTTCCAGTTGTAACTTGAGGTTTTTCGAATAATGCAAGAATTTCATGACAGAACGCCTGGCGACATAGCCCGATATCCGATGGTTCCTATCCGGGATGTTGTGGTCTTTCCGCATACAAAGGCGGCATTTGTGATTGGGCGGCCGACCTCCGTCAGGGCGCTTGAAGAGGCACTCGCGACCGACCGGATCATCTTTCTGGCAACGCAGTATGATGCCACCATCGAAGACCCGACGCCGGACCAGATCTATCAGACTGGCACGCTGGCTTATATCGCCAACTCGTTGCGCAAGCCCGAGGAACTGACGATCAAGGTGCTGGTCGAGGGTCGGGAGCGCGCCCGTGCGCTGAGCGTGGAGGAGGTTGACGGGTACTACATGGCGACCCTTCGCCGCGCGCCGGTTGTGGCTGAAAACAGCAAGCGGCTCGCTTCACAGGTGTCGCGTGTCGTTTCGATGGTCGAGCAGTATCTCAAGCTCGCCCAGGACGGCAATGCCGACCAGATTCAGGCGGCGCTGCGGGCCGGCGACCCCAGTCAGATGGTCGATCAGCTGGCGGACAAGATGCGGCTCGAAATCGCCGACAAGCAGGGACTGCTCGAAATCTACTCGGCGCAGGAACGCCTCGCCCGGATGATCGAAGTGCTCGATATCGAGATCGACAAGCTCAACGTCGACCGCACTATTTCGACGCGCGTCAAGCGGCAGATGGAGAAGCAGCAACGAGAGTATTACCTCAACGAAAAGATCAAGGCCATTCACAAAGAGCTGGGGCGGAAGGACGAGAAGGCGGAGTTCGATGATCTCAAGCAGAAGATCGATGAGTCGGGGATGTCGAAGGACGCCATGGAGAAGGCCTTAAACGAGTTGCGCCGTCTCGAGCAGATGCCTCCGATGTCGGCTGAATCGACCGTTTCGCGCAACTATCTGGACTGGCTGCTGAGCGTTCCGTGGAAGCAGCGCAGCGAAGAGATCCGCGATATTGGCCACGCGCACGAGGTTCTCGAAGCCGACCATTTCGGACTCGAAAAGATCAAGGACAGAATTATCGAATATCTGGCGGTGCGGCAGCTTGTCGATAAGCCGCGCGGATCGATCCTTTGTTTCGTCGGCCCGCCGGGAGTCGGAAAGACATCGCTCGGCCGATCGATCGCCAAGGCGACTGGCCGGCAGTTCGTAAGGCTTTCGCTCGGCGGAGTGCGCGACGAGGCCGAGATTCGCGGCCATCGAAGAACCTATATCGGAGCCCTGCCCGGTCAGATCATCCAGATGATGAAGAAGGCCGGCAAGATCAACCCGCTCATCCTGCTCGACGAGGTCGACAAACTCGGCGCGGATTTTCGCGGCGACCCGTCATCTGCGCTGCTCGAGGTTCTGGATCCCGAACAGAATCATACCTTCCAGGACCACTACCTCGATGTCGAATATGACCTCTCGCAGGTCATGTTCATCGCCACTGCCAATGTGCTCCATACGATTCCACCGGCTCTCCAGGACCGGCTTGAGATCATCAGGCTGGCAGGGTATACGGAACGCGAGAAGCTCGAGATCGCCAAACGGCATCTCATTCACAAGCAGGCGGAAAGCAGCGGCCTGAAGGTCGACCAGATCGAGTTCACCGATGACGGGCTCAAGACGATCATCGAAAGCTATACTCGCGAAGCCGGCGTGCGCAACCTCGAGCGTGAGATCGGATCGATCTGTCGCAAGGTGGCGCGTCGGCTGGTCCAGGAATCGGTCGACACCCGCCAGAAACATGACGAGATCGATTTCCATTTCGTAGTCGATCAGGCGGCGGTCGGCACGATGCTCGGACCATCGCGGTTTCGCTCTCAGCGCGTCACCGAGCAGAGCGAAATCGGCCTCGTCAATGGACTGGCCGTGACCGAGGTCGGCGGCGATGTCCTGCAGGTCGAAGCGACGCTCGTCGAAGGAGTCGGGAAACTGACACTGACGGGAAAACTCGGCGATGTGATGCAGGAATCAGCGCAGGCGGCTATCACCTACATTCGTTCGAAAGCGGCCGAACTGGGGATTCCGGCCGATCTGCACAAGCATTTCGATCTGCACGTTCACGTACCCGAAGGCGCCATTCCGAAGGATGGACCGTCCGCCGGCATCACAATGGCCACCGCCATGACATCAGCCTTGACGCGCATTCCGGTCAACAAGGAAGTCGCCATGACCGGCGAGATCACGCTCCGCGGCAAAGTGCTTCCGATCGGCGGCGTGAAAGAGAAACTGCTGGCGGCACATCGTGCAGGATCGACATCGGTCATCCTGCCGAGGGAGAACGAGAAGGATCTCGCGGATGTCCCTGCCGATGTGATCGAGGAACTGCACATCACTCTTGTCGATTCGATGGATCAGGTATTCCAGGTGGCGCTCGAAAGGCCGCCCACACCTCGTCCCGATGCCAACGCCGATGTGCCGGCTTTGGTCTGGCAGCCGACGCCCGGCGCCGGCGGTACAGAAGGGTCAGTGACCGGCTGATGCCGGCCTGATATGCGAATCACGAGCGCTAAATTTTCGTTTGCGGCCACGACGCCGGCTTCTATCCCAAAAGAACGCCGGCCCGAAATAGCATTTATCGGCCGGTCGAACGTCGGGAAATCCAGTCTGATCAACAGTCTGCTGGGCGTCCGAGGGCTGGCCCGGACCAGCTCGACGCCCGGTCGCACTCAGTCGATTAACTTCTTTCTGATCAACGAATCGTTCTTCTTTGTCGACTTGCCGGGTTACGGCTATGCCAAGATCTCCAAAGATAAACGACAAGAATGGGGAAAATTAATCGAAAGATACCTTGCGGAACGTGAGCAGCTTGTGCTATGTATCTTGATCGTCGATGCTCGGCACGAGCCTTCCCCGTTAGATCTTCAGATGAAATCCTGGCTTCAGCATTATGGAATTCCCTATCTGGCGGTCTCAACGAAAGTCGATAAGCTGTCAAAAAACGAGCAACACAAATCCTGGCTGACCGCCAGGAAGGTTCTCGATACCGATGCCGTCATACCGTATTCCGCAGTGACCAAAGAAGGCGCCGGCAAGATTTGGGAAGCGATTCGCAACAGCATTGCAACAAAGCAATAATCCCGCTCTTGTAACGATCGTATTTACGGTCGGATGATCTTCTACCCCGATCTGCTCAATCGCGAATCTCGCCGAACAAGGCTGCAATCTCGCGCATTGATATTCCATTTCCAATTATCACTATCAACAGTTATGGCAGACAAGATTATGAGTAAATCAAAGAACGACGACGAATTAAGTGAATTCGACGAGAATTTCGACAGTTTCCTGGATATTGCCGATCTGAAAGAGATGAACATCTCGAAGTTGACGCAGATCGCCAAGGATCTGGATGTCCCCGGAGCGACCGGGATGCGCAAGCAGGAGCTGATCTTCAAGATACTGCAGGCGCAGACTGAGAAGTCCGGTCTGATATTCTCGGAGGGCGTCCTCGAGACATTGCCCGATGGATTCGGCTTTCTTCGAGCCCCGGAATACAACTATCTGCCGGGCCCCGATGACATCTACGTTAGCCCGTCCCAGATCCGCAAGTTCGATCTGCGCACCGGAGATACGATCTCCGGCCAGATCCGGCCGCCGAAAGAAGGCGAGCGGTATTTTGCGCTGATCAAGGTCGAGGCGATCAACTTCGAGCCGCCCGATATCGCCCGCGACAAGATCTTCTTCGACAACCTGACGCCGCTTTACCCGAACGAACACCTGCGGATGGAGACGTCAGTCGAGAATACCTCGGGACGCGTGATCGATCTCTTCACTCCGATCGGCAAGGGGCAGCGCGGCCTGATCGTCGCTCCGCCCCGCACCGGCAAGACCATGCTCCTGCAGTCGATCGCCAATTCGATAACTGAAAATCATCCCGAAGTGACGCTCATCGTTCTGCTCATCGACGAACGGCCCGAAGAGGTCACTGATATGCAGCGATCGGTCAACGGCGAGGTGATCTCTTCGACCTTCGACGAACCGGCTTCTCGCCACGTCCAGGTCGCGGATATGGTAATCGAGAAAGCAAAACGCCTGGTCGAACACCGTCGCGATGTGGTGATCCTGCTCGATTCGATTACCCGCCTGGCGCGCGCCCACAACGCAGTCGTTCCGCCCTCCGGAAAGATCCTCTCCGGCGGTGTCGATTCGAACGCCCTGCAGCGTCCGAAACGTTTCTTCGGAGCTGCGCGTAACATCGAGGAAGGCGGCAGCCTGACGATCATTGCCACGGCGCTGGTTGAAACCGGAAGCCGTATGGACGACGTCATCTTCGAAGAGTTCAAGGGCACCGGCAATATGGAGATCCATCTCGATCGGAAACTCTCCGACAAACGCGTCTTCCCGGCCATCGATCTGCAGAAATCCGGAACGCGCAAGGAAGAACTGCTCATTCCGAAGAAGGATCTCGATCGAATCTGGGTGCTCCGACGCGTTCTTAACCCGCTCTCCAGCGTCGAACAGATGGAACTCGTCCTCGAACGCCTCGATAAGTCGAAGAGCAATTCGGAATTCCTGTCTTCGATGAATCAGTAAGAAGTAGAAAGTAAAAAGTAGAAAGTAGAAAGTGCAGAACGATCTGTACTTTCTACTTTTTACTTCTCTTTCTCCAGGGTGATTGCGATATTTCGCACTTCGTCGTAATCCACTTCGATCTCGACCGATTTCGGCAGGAATCCTTTAGCGGATGCGGTGATTCGATAAACGGCCTTCTCCGCGCGAAGTCGGAAGGCGAATTCTCCGCCTTCGCGTGAGACCGTCTCCTGCTTGAATTTTTTGCCTACATCGATCCGTTCGATGAGGACCAGAGCATTGGGCAGGGAATAGCCGAGATCGAAAAGAACGGCGCCGCGAATGAGGGAGTAAGCCTCTCCCTCGCGGACGATCTCGATGGTTGAGCGAAGTTTGAGCGTATCTCCTGCCGCGATGGTCAGCCTGCGGGTTGTGAAGGTCTTGAATCCCTGTTTTTCGAAGGTCAGAATATAATTCCCGCCCGGCAGACCGGACAGCGTGAATTCCCCGTTTTCGCCGCTTCGTGCTTCAAAGCTCTCATCCTTTTTTTCGGCATTCGTGGCTTTGATGAGCACGTCGGAGAGCGATTTGCCTTTCTGTTCCCTGACTTTGCCGCGAATGCTTCCCGTCTGCGCGCCGGCGACGGAGCTTGGCGCCAGGACGAGAATGAATGCTGCGATCGTTGCATGCTTAAATAACATATTCATCCCCTGCTACATATTTTCATACTGTCCCGGGCCATTCGCATAGTCCTGCTTGCACGGCAAACCCGCGCAGCGCGGGAGAGCGGCATTTGCCTCGGGACGACAAGAAGATTATAACAATGTTGTCATGAAATATCGTCAGGCTATCATAGTTTTAATCCTTGCACTGAGCGTCACCGCCACGGCGCAGGAACCACAGGACCCGAAACCCGCCGTCACGATCCGCGTCGATACCGACCTGGTCGTGATCGATGTCGTCGCCACAGACAGGAACGGGAATTACGTCAGAGGTTTGCAGGCTGACGACTTTGAGGTCTTCGAGGACGGCAAACCGCGAAAGATCGATTTCTTCAGCCTCAACGATGAGGCCGTGCTGACAAGGCCGCTCGCGATCGTCTTCGCCCTCGATCTTTCGGGGAGCCTCAAGCCTGAAGAGACGACCATGATGCGGGAGGCCGCCATGAAATTCACGGAATTGATGAAGGGTGAGTCGTACTTCGCCGCGCTCGGATTCAACAACAACGTCAAAGTCCTGCAGAATTTTACTCGTGACGTACGGGATCTTGAAAAGGCAATTTCGAAGGTGAAAAGGTTCGAGGGATCGACCAGAATATACGACGCCATCGACAAGTCGATCACGATGCTCGATCGCAAAGCTCCGCGCACATCCAGGGGCAGGCAACTGCGACGCGTCGTTATCGTCATCAGCGATGGATTCGATTCGGCCAGCATCATCGATCGACGCGAAATGGTCCGCCGCGCCAATGCAGCAGGCGTGACGGTCTACACCATTACGCTTCCATCATACATGCTCTCGCCCACTCGATCGGGCGAACGAGTTATTACGCCACTTGATGCGACGAGGGTCGTTTCAGCTACGGGCGGACGAGATTTTGAGGCCAACGTCACCGATTTTACGCCGGTCTTCAGGGCTCTGGCTGAAGAGATTCGTTCAAGTTATTCGTTCGCTTATTACCCCGATCTCCGGGACGGCAAATATCATGAAGTGCGTATCAGAATTGCTCGGCCGGATGTCAAATTGCGCGTCAGCAGGACAGGGTACATCGCGCCTGTCAAATAACCACGTAATCAATATTCCTCGTCGTCATCGTCGTAAAGGTCCTCATCCTCATCATCCGATGCGAGATCCAGTTCGATCGGATCGAGTCCCACGACTTCAAGACTGGCCCCGCAATCATCGCATTCGATAAGATCCCCTTTTTCAACATCCTCATCTACGTGAACCTCAACGTCACATTCCGGGCAGGTTGCCATTGGCACAGTTGCATTCCTCCGAATAAAGATTTTTACAGCATATCGATTGCCGGCATCGCGAAGCGTGTCCTCTTCTGCCTACTGCACGGAAGAGCACGTTCGAATTCACGATAATCGCAAGCGGACTGAATCTAAACTAAATTCACGCAGTTTGGCAATCCTTTCCTTTTCGATAAATTGCGCTTCGGTTACTTCCGATCAAGAGTCGCCCGGGGAGCGAAAAGGCTGTTTGACGGGCGATTTCATCGGTAGATGCCATTTTCAGCCTGAAAAATAAGGGTTTTACGCGTTTTATTTGATCTTTTTTCTTGCGCCGCAATACAAGCTAAGGTATACTGCGCCACGATTTGATACAACATACAGTACAGCATTTATCGGTACCAACAAGAGACCGACTGGACGCAGGAATTTCAGTCGTGTCTTGAAGGATGAATCGTGCAAAGATCGTGATTCATTAGTCATTAATTAATTGCCAACAAAAGGAGAATCAAATGGCAGCAGCAAAACCAATGACCAAGAGCCAGTTCGCCGCGCATCTGGCTGAGAAATTTTCAATGTCGAAGAAGGCCGCCAACGATGTACTGGACGAGATCGCCGCAGTGGCCGTAGCGCAGACCAAGAAAGTCGGCGCGTTCACGCTTCCGGGCATCGGCAAGCTGGTCAAGGCTGCGCGGAAAGCCCGCAAGGGGCGTAATCCGATGACCGGCGCCGCGATCAAGATCCCGGCCAAGACCGTGGTCAAGTTCCGCGTGGCCAAGGCATGCAAGGACTCGATCGTTCCGCCGAAGAAGTAACATCTTCCGTCAGGACGAAAAGAATGAGGCGGTGTTCGAATTTTTCGGGCGCCGCCTGATTTTTTTGTAACTGGAAAATGTTATGGAAGGCAGATTACATACCGCCTGTAGAAGGTCATATAGAATAAGTTGCTATGCTTCGAACAAGACATGGAAAGATCGTTTTGGCGATACTGATCATTGTCGCCATCGGCATTGGGTTCACTTTCCTGCCCGTCAGGGAGTGGTTCGCGATGGCGGAGGGTCGGATTGAGCGGCTTGGGGCGCTCGCGCCTTTCGTCTTCGTTATCGCATATGTCGTTCTGGCGCTGGTTCTGATCCCCGGCAGCGCCATGACGATCGGAGCCGGCACTATCTTTGGACTATGGTACGGCGCAGCGCTGGTTATCATCGGATCGAATCTGGGTGCGCTGGCCGCGTTTTTACTGGCCAGAACTTTTATGCGGCAGAAGGTTGCCGAGTGGGCTGCCGGGAATCCCAAATTTTCGGCGCTCGATCGTGCGATCGGGCGCGAAGGCTTCAAAATGGTGTTGCTCGCAAGACTGAGTCCGGTCTTTCCGTATACGATGCTCAATTACCTGCTTGGCCTGACTACGGTTCGCCTCGTCTCCTATATTTCAGCAAATGTGATCGGGATGCTGCCTGGAACATTTCTTTATATATACATCGGCGCCGCCGCTCGTGATGCGCTGGCCGGAGGTTCTCATGGATCGCTCTACCGGCAGATTCTGAAATATGTCGGTCTGCTGGCGACGCTTATCGTCGTGCTGCTTGTGACAAGGGTTGCCCGCAAGGCGATCGCAGAGGTTGAGCAGGATAATGCGACACCCGCCGATGAGCGTGGAGATGGAAATGCCAGGGAGGTTCGCTGATGGAGAGTGGATCGAGATTACCGGATGCAATTTCGCACATGATGCTGATCAATGACCCGCACGATCAGGTCCTGATCGAAAATTGCCACCCCCGGGCTCACGTCAATCCTGAGCCGGCAGGCAAATACAATCTGGTCGCCATCGGCGCCGGAGCGGCGGGTCTGGTCAGCGCCGGAGGCGCTGCTTCGCTCGGGGGCAGATCGGCCATCATCGAACGCTCATTGATGGGCGGAGACTGCCTGAATATCGGCTGCGTTCCATCGAAAGGCGTCATTCGCGCTGCGCGCGCGGTATATGATGTGAAAGTCGCAGGCAATTTCGGAATCAGCCTGACGGCTCAACCGGATGTCAGTTTCCCGCTGGCCATGGAGCGGATGCGTCGACTCCGCGCGCGAATCAGTCCGAACGATTCGGTCAGGCGCTTTCGTGACGAGTTCGGTGTCGATGTCTTCCTGGGAAATGCTTCATTCGTCAGCTCGTCAGAGATAGAGGTTGACGGCAAGCGGTTGTCATTCTCCCGCGCAGTAATTGCGACCGGAGGCCGCCCGGTCGAGCTGCCCATTCCCGGGCTCAGAGAAGCGGGGTACTACACCAACGAAAACATCTTTACACTGACTGAACTGCCGCAGCGGATGGTCGTCATCGGCGGCGGCCCGATCGGCTGCGAGCTGGCGCAGGCATTCCAGCGCTTCGGCAGTCGAGTGACGCTTATCAATAATGCCGCCCGGATTCTGCCGCGTGAAGATCCCGACGCCGCCGATATCGTGCGCGATCAGCTGGAATCCGAAGGTGTCACGATTGTTCCCGAGGCAAACATCGTAAGGGTCGAGACGCGAGGCCCCGAAAAGATCGTCGTCTATGAAAAGGACGGCGCACAATCCGAAGCGCATTGCGATCTGATACTCGCGGCGGCCGGGCGCGTGCCGAATCTGGAAGGGCTCAATCTCGAAGCCGCCGGCGTTCGCTTCGACAAGGACGGCGTCCTGGTCGATGATTTCCTGCGTACCTCCAATCCAGGGATATACGCCGCCGGAGATATCTGCTCGAAATACAAGTTCACTCACGCAGCCGATGCCATGGCCCGAACAGCGCTCCGCAATGCCCTCTTTTTCGGGCGCGTGCGCATGAGTTCCCTGGTCATCCCCTGGGTCACCTATACCGATCCCGAAATCGCGCACACAGGAATGTACGAAGCCGATGCGCGTGCCGCCGGAATCGATGTCGGCACAATCACCGAGTCATTCGAGGATGTTGACCGCGCCATTCTGGATGGCGAGGATGACGGTTTCGCGAGGGTCCATTACGATCGCAAAAGCGGCAGAATCCTCGGAGGCACAATCGTCGCTCGCCACGCCGGAGAAATGATCGGCGAACTGACCCTTGCCATCACCAGCGGGCTGAAGATGGGCGCCCTCTCCGCAACAATTCATCCATATCCCACTCAGGCCGAAGTCCTTCGAAAAATCGGAGATGCCTACAACCGGACACGCCTGACACCGATGGTCAGGAAGGTGTTGAAGTGGGTTATGAAAGTTAAAAGTTGAAAGTGAAGAACGATCGCCATTTAATACTTTGTACTTTTAACTTTTAACTGATGTTACGCGGAAGAGTCCTTTAAAATCGATTTGACAAATTTTTGGGTTTCTCAAGCATATTCTTCTGTGAGCCTGCAACGCAGGCGAAAGAATAGAGCCCGGGGTGGAGCGAGGCCGCCAGGCCGAGCGAAGCCCCGGGTCCCGTTCCACCAAAACTGGCAAGCCCACGAAGTGGGCGATAGCCTGTGCGGAAGAGTCAGGCGTCATCGAGAAATCTGCCGCCCATTTCATGGGCTTGATGAAACCAGGATACCAGGGTTTCGCTCGGCCTGGCGGCCTCGCTCCGCCCCGGGCTCTATTCTGCCCACCCGCTTCGCGGGTTCAGGACAAGTCAAGCAATTTCCGATCATTGTCTCTGCGTAACATCAGCTTTTAACTATTATCGTTCAACTCATTCTTATGGAATCAATCTATTACGTCGCCACCTATCTCTGTCATCGAACCTGTCATCATTGTTATGAGGACAAGTTTCGGCCGTACTATGGCGATGATTTGCGGCAGGTCGTTGATCAGAGCATATCGAACCACGCGCGAATCATCGGGAATTTCCCCGATCGAATGACCTACCTTGATCTTAACGATTGCGATCCGGTGACGGGGCAGCCGAAAGAGAAGACTGGCCGGGTGATACTGGCGGGCGGAGAGATTATGCTGGACGCGGTGCGAGAGTCGGTGCTCTATTCGGCTCTGGATCTGCTCCACGAGAAATATGCGGGTCGTGTCGATCTGATCGTCCAGACGACGGGAGATCTGCTCAACGAGAGAGTCATCGATGAATTACTGAAACACCACATCCGGCACATCTCTGTCTCCGGCATCGATCAGCATCATCAGGGCCTGGAGACCGCCGAAGCGCGAGAGCGACAGGTCTCGAGGCTGACTCGACTGTTCGAATCACGCGGCCTGAGCCCGCAGCCGGGCGGGGATCAGAAGCAGGTGCCGGCGGATGCACGTGCGACGTACTTCTCTTTCTTCGGCGCAACGGAAGAGATGTGGATTGGACCCTTGTGGCCGCGCGGTCGAGCTCAGATAAACGAACTGTCACGAGCCACGCTGTCGGACAATTTCTGTAACCGCTGGTCGGGAGCGCTCAATTTTCTTCAATACCGGTACAACGGCTCGGAAGTATCAATCGATCCGGGCGGCAACGTCTTTCCATGCTGCATCAAAACCAAAGCTCCGATCGGGAACCTGATGGAGGAGAAGCTCGAGACCATCCTGGATCGGCTGATTGGAAATCCGGTTTATGAAGCCCTCTCGATGGGCCATCCCGAACGCATGGGAATTGCGCACGGATGGACCATCGAGAAATTCATCGAAGCCTCGACTGTTCGTCTTCCCTCCGGTACGGTCTATCAGAACTTCTGTATAGGATGCGACAAGTTTCACGAAGAGGTGCTCATCCCGATGACTCGCAAACCTGTCGCCATCGAATGAAAAGGCTCAGTCGCCGGCAGCCTGGGCCGGTTCCAATGCTTTCTTCGGCGGTCTGAGCATCGTCGCCAGCAGCCCGGCGATCATGATACAGGCAACCAGAAACCACATGCCCATTTCGTAAGAGCCCGTGCTCGTGCTCAACATCCCGAACACCTTGGGTCCGAAATACCCTCCGAGATTGCCGACTGAATTAATCAGACCGATCGTCGTCGCCGCGGTCGAAGCGGCAAAGAATCTGGTCGGCCATGTCCAGAAGACCGGAATATAGGCGTGGACGCCGATTCCCGCCAGGCAGAGGAAGATGATGACCAGCGCCAGGTTGTCACCCGACAGGATGCTCAATGCCATGCCGATTCCGCCGAGCAGTATCGGCAGTGCAGTATGCCACCGGCGCTCGCCCGTTCGGTCTGAATTGTGACCGAGGATCAGCATGGCAAATAATCCGAAGACGTAAGGAAGCATCGTGACTATTGTCTGTGTGACGGTCGATGTTCCCCTCATTTTTGCCGTGATCGAAGGCAGGAAAAAGGTCAGGCCGTAATAGCCTGTCACGACGAACAGGTAGATGCCGGCGAGCAGATAGGTTTGCGGCGCCTTGAAAGCTGAAACAAAGGCTTTTGAGATTTTGTCATGACCGGCCGCCATCTTCTCGCGGCGCTCTTTCTCCAGTTCGTTGACGATCCATTCCTTTTCGTCATCCGGCAGCCATTTCGCATCGCGCGGCCGATCGGTCAGAAAAAAGATGGTCACGATCCCGAGGATGATGGATGGAATGCCCTCTAGAATGAAGACCCACCGCCAGCCGGCCCATCCGTACCAGTTGATGTTGTGCATGATGAGTTGCGAAAGCGGAACTCCAATGACAGTCGCGATCGGAATACCGATCATAAAAAATGCCTTCGCCTTGGCGCGGTCTTCATAACGAAACCAGTGTGATAGATAGACGATAATCCCTGGGAAGAACCCTGCTTCAGCCAATCCCAGAATGAATCTCAGCCCATAAAACTGGTTCTCGACGCTCGCGAAATTCAGCCAGTGAGTATCGATCAATCCCATCATGGAGGCGACGATGCCCCACGAGATCATGATTCGCGCGATCCATTTGCGAGCACTCCAGTTTTCGACGATCAATGTCCCGGGGATCTCGAGCAGAAAATATCCAATGAAGAAGATCCCCGCTCCGGTTCCGATTATCGCATCCGAAAAAGAAAGATCATCCTTCATCTGCAGAGCCGCCACGCTGACGTTAGTGCGGTCGATAAATGCGATGAAGTAGAGCAGCAGCAGGTAAGGCATCAAACGCTTCGTGATGCGCCTGCGGGCGCGTTCCGAAACGGGCAGTTGAGTGGAATCCGCCGAACTGGAAGCCATATTCCGGTTTCTCCTTTGGGTTTGAAACAATGATGGAATCAGATTCAGATGCGCGATTGGAACTGCCGGGAGATGCTAACCGCTTGGACTGTTGATGGCAAGCGCGCCACACGATTTATGATTGTTGTGGTCGAGAGGCGGGATCAGCGGAAATCTTCAGATTTAAATCACGTAGCGCAAGGGAAGACACCATTCCCTTGCGTCGTGAGCCCGAAAACCGGGCAGGGGATGCACCGCAACCAGCCGGTACGAAATATTTATATCAATGATGCTTCAGTCTGGTTCAGGCCGACGCCGTCAGTAATATCGCCACCACCAGGCACAAAAACAACAACAGTCCCAGCAGTAGTTTAGGAGATAAATATGTGAGGATTTGTGTTTGTCGCATCGTGTTCTCCGGACAGAGCCGCGGCCGGGTGCGGGACCAAACCCACACAGCTATGCCGTCAACCCGTCACAATTAATTGGGGCGATGATTGATAATGATGGCGCCGGAAAAATCTTCATATCACTATTAGTATTGACTAAATAAATAATAATGAATTATCCGGGCTTATTAGTCCCAGTGAGATGCGGAGGGCGAGTTACGAGCAGCTGTGAGGGCAGAGACTCGCCGATCAGAAACGAGTCACATGATAATGCGGCGATGCGCATTTGCAAGATAATTTTAGGTTATTAATATTGTGTGCATTTTAGCTCTGCAAACTAAATTTTCGGGCATTTAAATTCGGAAGAAATTAATCGCAAAGACCGCAAAAGGGCAAAGAATTAATCGCAGAGGCCGCAAAGGAGCAAAGATTTTTTGGTGATATGAATATCCGGATTATTGCCCACTGGATATAATTCGAACGCTGATCTTCCCAGTATATCTTTGCCACTTTGCGGCCTTTGCGATTAAATTCTTTGCGCTTCTTCGCGGCCTCTGCGATTTACTTTTTTCCAGTCTTGAATACAAGAAACTTTAGCTTACAGCATATTTAGATCGATGCTCTGATATCTGGCAATTCCCTGTACCTGCCGTCTCCGAAGATCAGCCCGCGCACTATCCCGCGGTAATCACGAGGTGAAGCCGCGGACGGAATCCAGCGCCGTGCAGTGCCGGTTCCGGGATCGACCTGTAACCCCCACAAAGGATCCAGGCTTTCGACGGCGGTTGTGATGCGCATGTCACCATATGAGTGTGGTTCGTTTTCGATCGGGGAGATCAATCCGTCGGCGAACCAGTGAAAAATCTCGAACTGTCGTCTTGTCTCGGGATTTTGGCGTGCGCGTTCGGGCAGGTCCGGCAATGTGACAGCATCAGCCGATCCGCCCTCCAGTGCCTTCAGATTCCCCGCCCACGGAGTCTTGATTCCATCGGCATAGAGGCGACCTCCGGAGATGTATGTCGATCGCCAGTACATGAGCCATCCCGGAGCAGGCATCGCCCGAGAGTGTTGGATCACGTGCCCACGCATGTCCGCCAACTGCTGCTGCATGACGGTCGCACGATGATGCTGCCAGCCACCGAAACAGATATAGAGCGTTGTTACAGCCAGAGCCAGTCGCGCCGGACGCGGATCTTTGCCTTTCGCGGCGAAAACAACACCGATCAGCAGCACGATCGAATAGACCGGATCGATGATTCCCATCCAGTCCAGCGCGATACGGGCGTTCGAAAACGGCCAGAAAAGCTGCGTTCCGTAGCTCGTCAACATATCGAGCGGCGCATGTGTCGCATAGCCTGCGATCGCTGTCAGAATAACCTGTCGCCTGTAACCGCGGAACTCTTTCAGAAACAGAAATGGCAGCGCCGCGATGAGTCCCCCGATGGGAATGAAGATCAGGCTGTGCGTGAAATGACGGTGGAACAGCCAGCCGACGGTCGGGTCATTGGCTGATTGAATGAATACGTCCAGGTCGGGGATGATTCCGCCAACCGCCCCGATCAGTCCTGCTCTGCGCGGAAGCCTGCGACCCATCAACCCCTGAGCCGCCGCGGCTCCAAGCAATCCCTGTGTTATTGAATCCATGGCCTGATAATATCAAAGCTCGGTGGGGAATAAAAAAGCGGCGCTCGCCGGCGCCGCTCTCGACAATACAACGTGTCCCACCTTGACGTGCTGCATGGCCGCAGACCGTCCAGGTGATCATTGTGCTTCAATTTTTTTTATGGAGTTGACGATCTATCTGCCGAGCGTCGTCCGCCCGCTCAGATGAAGAGCCGGAATTCGAGCTTTTCTCGTCGGAGGCTGACGCAACGGAACATGTCCTCTCCGGACGCGTGCTGCCTCAGCCCGTGATCGACTCGACTCTGATCGGATGAGACGTACTATGCCTGCAACGGTAACCAGAACCGTCATGACAGCGATAAATGCCAGCAACCATGAGGTTACCTCAAAGGTCGCCATCATCAACGACTGCTCAAAGCTGTTTGCCTGTGACGTGCTGAAAATTTCCGGTAATCCCATATCGCCTCCGTTTTTTTATGCTATTAAAACGATTGTCGGCTATCGAAAAAGGCTCGGGATTGCTCTAGCTTATTTAATATGATTTATCCGTTCTGCATTGCAGAACAACCGAAATTGTCCGAAATTTTGATTTGACTTGATGCGGGATGCGGATTTCTATTTGGAAGTGCTCGCTGATCCGCTTATTCTATGGATTACTAACAAGGCATCGAATTCAATCCGATTTTTTTCGAATTTTATTCGGAGCCTCCCTTCTCCATTGATGAGGCAATATTATGACATCCGGCTGGAGGACGCAAGATGAAAAAACACTTATTTGTAACATTAATGATTTTGGTTTGTCTGGTTGTGGCGGAAGTTGCGGCCCGAACGATGCGGGCGCAGCAGCAGAATGAATATCCAAAAACGCGCAAGATAGAACATATTGACACTTATTTCGGCACGAAAGTGCCTGATCCTTATCGCTGGCTCGAGGATGACAATTCCGCTGAGACAGCCGCCTGGGTTGAAGCTCAGAACAAGGTGACGTTTGCATATCTTGAAAAGATCCCGTTTCGAAGCAGGATCAGAGAGCGGCTCGAGAAGCTCTTCGATTATCCGAAGTACTCCGCCCCTTCGCGGCGTGGTGAGTATTTCATCTACTCGAAGAATGACGGGCTTCAAAACCAGAGCGTGCTCTACATTCAGAAAGGGCTCGACGGAACGCCGGAGGTACTGATAGATCCGAACAAGTTTTCAGCCGACGGAACGGCTCGACTGGGAGCCTTTGCGCTCTCAAAGGACGGAAAATATGCCGCCTATGGTATTTCGAAGAGTGGGTCAGACTGGCAGGAATATTTCGTCATGGAGGTGGCAACCCGTAAGTCGCTTTCAGATGTGTTGAAATGGATCAAGGTTTCAGGGATTTCGTGGCAGGGCGACGGATTTTATTACAGTCGCTATGATGAGCCTGAAAAGGGGCGCGAGCTTTCATCAAAGAATGAAGGCCACAAGGTCTTCTATCACAAGGTCGGGACCGCTCAGACGGACGATTTGCTGATCTATGAGGACAAGGCGCACCCTCAGCGGTTTCACAATGCACGGACCACAGAAGACGAGCGCTTCGTCATTCTGAGCATTTCAGAGCGCGGTCTGGGCAAGAAGGGCAACTCTCTGTTTTACATGGAAGGCGCCGGCAAAGATCGAAAATTCGCACCGATCGTGAGTGAGATCGGCGACGACAGTTTCAGTGTGGTCGACAATGTCGGCGACAGGTTTCTGGTTGAGACCAATCGTAAGGCGCCGAATGGTCGCGTCTTTCTCTTCGATCCAAAGAATCCCGAAGAGCGGAACTGGAAGGATATTCTGCCCGAGAAACCTGAACCGTTGCAGAATGCCGGGACGGCCGGCGGAAAACTTTTCGTCACCTATCTGAAAGATGTCACGACACGGGCCTATGTCTACAGCCTCGACGGCAGGATCGAGAACGAGGTGAAACTTCCGGGGCTCGGCTCCGCCGGCGGGTTCGGCGGTGAAAGCGACGACAAGTTCGTCTTCTATACATTCTCGTCCTTCAACTTCCCGCCGACGATCTATCGTTATGATATCGCGTCACGCAAGAGCTCGCTCTTCAGGGCGCCGAAGATTCCGGATTTCAACCCGGCGGATTACGAAACACGCCAGGTCTTCTATCCGAGCAAGGATGGGACGAAAGTCCCGATGTTCATCGTCCACAAGAAGGGACTCAAGCTGAACGGGCGTAATCCGGCTCTTCTGTATGGATACGGCGGATTCAACATCACCACGTCTCCATCGTTCAATTCGCTTCGCCTGGCGCTGCTTGAACAGGGATTCGTCTATGCTTCAGCCAACCTGAGAGGAGGCGGAGAATACGGCGAAAAATGGCATGAGGCGGGGACCAAGCTCAAGAAACAGAACGTCTTTGACGATTTCATTGCCGCCGCAGAGTACCTGATTGCGAACAAATACACGTCATCGGACAAGCTGGCGATTCAGGGCGGCTCGAACGGCGGACTGCTCGTCGGGGCATGTATGAACCAGCGGCCGGAACTGTTTCGCGCGGCGATTCCACAGGTCGGAGTCATGGATATGCTGCGCTTCCACAAATTCACCATCGGATGGAACTGGATTGCGGATTACGGATCGAGCGACAATGAGGCTGAATTCCAGGCGCTCTATAAATACTCTCCACTCCACAACATTCGTGAAGGGATCAATTATCCGGCCACACTGATCACGACCGCCGATCACGATGACCGTGTGGTTCCTGCCCACTCCTTCAAGTACGCCGCGACCCTGCAGGAGAAGCATCGCGGCAGCAATCCCGTCCTGATTCGCATCGACACAAAATCAGGCCACGGAGCCAGCAGCACCACCAAGGCGATCGAACAGACGGCCGATATTTACGCTTTCCTCTTCAAGAATCTGGGAGTTACTCCGACTTACGGTTCGGAACGCCGACCTCCGGTCGGCAATTAAAATTTTGCCTGGGTCATGCCAACCGCAGGTTGGCGCTCCGTAAATCAAGCGATAATATTTTTTTTATGGCTTGAGGGAATCCCGCTGCGGATTCCGATTGTAAAAGTAAGAAGGGAAGTTGGAAACGACTTCACCTTCGGTTTCTCCTTAGCGTCCGGGGTATATTTTCCGCCGGTGAATCAGTGGCGGATTCGACTTCCGTTGCTGTGGTGAGGGGTGTGGAGGACGCTGCTCCTCCAATGGAGAGACCATTAGGGTATTTGCCGCTGCCGGGAATGGCGAATCTGCGGGTCGGTCACACACATTCAACTCGAAAGAGGACCGTACCCGCAGATTCGCCATACATTTCTGAAAAACCATCCACCAGGGACACGAAGAAACACAAAGAAAGAACTTCGAACCAGTAATTTCCTTTGTGATTCTTCGTGTCCTGCTCTGAAAATGGTCTGTATTATCTCTGTGATCTCTGTGTCTTGTGGTGAAATTAAACCACAGAGGCACGGAGAACACGGAGATAATACGGGTTTCATCTTCGGTGGAGTGCCAAAGGCTCATGTTTAACTTTGTGGATAGTTTTTTATCATTCGAGTCTGAGTCGTCCGAAGGCTTCCGGCGTGTGATATGTATTTGTGTTGGTTGGCTGCCAGGCGATATGTTTTTTGGATGATGCCGGTCCCTGAATTCGGTAGAAATTTATCCTCATTTCCCGCCCCGCCATCGGCGCTCGAGAGTCTATCTTGTTGATTGGGATGCGCATCTCTCCATACCAGATCTTCTTCCCGGCATCAATCCGTGCTTTCACCTCATAACCGGAATTCCACTGCCAGTCGTGAGACGGCGGATTCTGCCCGCGGTCGATGAAAAGATCGACCCATTCGTTCTGCGGCGAGACCTGAAATTCGGTGTATCTTTTAATATTGTCATAATCGGTGCCGATGAAGACCTCGGCGACGTCCCAGTTCCACAGTTCATTGGTTTCAGTCGTGGTCGACGGTTCGGGTTTCAGATTGAGAACTTCATAAGGGCAGATGAAGAGAATGTAGAGATTTTCGGTCGTCCAGCGCGATCGGATTTCGGTGCGATGACCGGTCGTCAGGTCGCCTCTGGGGCCTCGTTCGGCGATGACACCTTTGACTGACCTCCAGTTTACGGCGCCCGGATCGGCTGTTAGAACGAAATCTGCTTGCGCGCGATGGCTGATGATCAGGTCGGTCTCCATTGATCTGGCCTCCGGATGAGGGGCGACCAGAAGAGAGCACAGTAAGAGCAGGCAAAGTATCAGGGCTGATTTCATCATTGACTCCTCGAAAAAGTTGTAACTGATCGACCTGATTTCTATTCCTAGCACATGCCGCATTAAAAAGTCATGGAAAACGGCATTCTGCGTGATTGAGTTGCCGCAATTCGATACATTTGGAACAGTCATGATATCCTTTGCACTCATCAAGGAGGCACTATCGAAATGAAGTTTACCAGCTCGAAGGCTAATCGTGCCGGCGGATTATTGATTCTGCTGGCGTTGGTTTTGACAGGACTACAGGCCGTCGCACCTGCACAGAATTCCGACCAGACGGCGCTCGACCGTTACGTCGCCAAGCCCGATCCAAGTTATAAATATGAACTTGTCAAGACGATCCCGGGCAATGGATACACGACTTATGTCATTGATATGACTTCACAGACCTGGCGATCCGAAAAAGAACTTGATCGCAGCGTCTGGAAGCATTGGATGCTGGTCGTCAAACCCGATAACGTGACCGGAAGCAAGTCGTTGCTATACATCGGTGGCGGATCGAATAATGATCGCGTACCGGACCGTATCGATGCATCGTTCGCTCAGATCGCTGTTGCGACAAAATCGATCGTCACTGAATTGCGGATGATCCCCAACCAGCCGATCACCTTTACTGACGATAAGGTACGGCGAACGGAAGATTCGTTCATCGCCTATACCTGGGACAAATACCTCAAAACCGGCGATGAGACGTGGCCGGCCCGGTTACCTATGACCAAGGCGGCTGTTCGCGCAATGGACACGGTCGTCTCTTTCTGCAACAGCGAGGCCGGTGGAAATCTGAAGATCGACGGATTCGTCGTCGCCGGCGGATCGAAGCGCGGATGGACTACGTGGACGACAGCCGCGGTCGATAAACGTGTTGTGGGGATCGTGCCGATCGTGATCGACATGCTCAACGTCATACCGTCCTTCCAGCATCATCTCGCCGCTTACGGTTACTACGCTCCCGCCGTAGGAGATTATGAAGAGATGGGAGTCATGAAATGGACCGGTACCCCACAGTACAAGGCTCTGATGAAGATCGTTGAACCATACGAGTACCGCCATCGCCTGACGATGCCGAAATTCATCATCAACGCCAGCGGAGACCAGTTCTTCCTGCCAGATTCCTGGCAGTTCTATTACAACGATCTGCCCGGAACCAAGTATTTGCGGTATGTCCCGAACGCCGAACATTCACTGCGCGGCTCAGATGCGCTCATGACTCTGCTCGCCTGCTACAACGCAATGCTTAATAATACGCCTCTGCCGCGTTTCGACTGGAACATCGATAAGGACGGCGTCATTCGTGTCAAAGCGCATGACAAGCCGTCGCAGGTCAAACTCTGGCAGGCGACCAATCCCGGCTCGCGCGATTTCCGCCTGACGACGATCGGGGCAAAATGGTCCAGCATCGATCTGAAGGATAACGGAAATGGAGAATACGTCGGCAGGGTGAGCGCTCCGAAGCACGGCTGGACCGGCTATTTCGTCGAATTGACATTCCCGAGCGGGCTCAGCCTGGCGCCATTCAAATTCACCACCGGCGTTAAGGTGACGCCGGATACGCTGCCTTTCCGCGAAGAGAGAGCTATTGATGCAGGGAAATAATAATAAGTTGAAAGTTAAAAGTTAAAAGTTGAAAGTCATAACTACAATTCAAGAATTAGATCACGATCGTAAGTCAGCGGATCTCGGACTTTTAACTTTCAACTTTTAACTCAATAGAAGAGGATCGCATATGAATAACCGTCGCCTTATCGCCCACACCCTGGCGCTGTTGATTGTGCTCAGCGCGACATTTGGAGCAGCGGCACAGCAGGCCGCTCCGCAACCTAAACCACAGCGGCCCATCGAGCTGGCGGATATCCTTAAATGGAAGCGTATCGCTTCGCCTTCGGTCTCGAACGACGGGCAGTATTTCGCATCCAAAGTCGTTCCCGCCGAGGGTGATGGTGAAGTAGTGCTCCGCAGGGTCAGGGACGGCAAGGAATGGAAGTTCCCGATCGGCGAATCGCCGGCAGGCGGCGGTTTCGGTCGCACAGGTGGCGATCTGGAATTCTCTGAGGACGGTAAATGGCTGGCTTTCACAATCTACCCGGGATTCAAGGAGGCCAAACAGGCCCGCAAGGCTCGCAGAACGCTCTACAACAAAGTCGCGGTGGTCAACCTCGAGACCGAAAAGAAGGTCGAATTCGAAAAGATACGCAGGTTCTCCTTTGCGGGTGAGAACTCGGGCTGGATCGCGATGCACAAATATGGCGCGGCTCCGGCCGGGCCTCCTTCTGCAGCGCCACCGGCCGGCGGCCCCGGAGGCGGTACACCGGCCCCCGAGCGGGCTACGGGCTCGGACCTCATCCTTTATGAGCTGGCCACTGCAAATAAATTGAATATCGGCAATGTTTCAGAGTTCGCCTTCGACAAGAAGGGCACCTGGCTTGCATGGATCATCGACGCACAGGAGAAGAGCGGTAATGGTATCCAGGCAAGGAACATGACCACCGGATCTGTCGTTCCGCTCGATAGCGATGATGCCGTCTACAAGCGTCTGAACTGGACTGAGAAGGGAGAAGGTCTTGCCGCCGTCAGGGGCGTCGAGGATAAGGGTTGGGAGGACAAACTCTACAGCCTGGTCGCTTTCAACTTCACAACCGGATCACCGCAGAAGACAGTCTTCGATCCGCGCGAGGAGAAGGCATTTCCAGCCGGCTTGACGATCAGCCCGAATCGCGATCCCAACTGGACTGAGGATATGAGCGCGGTTCTCTTCGGCATTCATGAAGTGAAAAAGAAGAAAGCGCCCGCCAATGACAAGGCGAAGGAGGGCGAAGCCAAACCAGCGCCGCAGGCGGCTGCGAGAAGACCGGAAGACGAACCCGAAACCGCCAATCTGGCGCTCTGGCACTGGCAGGACAAGCGGTTGCAGGCTCAGCAGCAGGTCGAGGAATCGCGAGACAAGAATTACAGTTACCTCTCGATCTATCACCTTGCCGACAAGAAGTTTGTTCGCCTGGCAGACGATTCGCTGCGCAATGTGACCGTTACGCCGAAGCACAAATTCGCGATCGGATATGACAACAGCTCTTATGAGTTGACTGGAAACCTCGACGGGCAGCGCTATCAGGATATCTACACGGTCGATCTGAAGACCGGAGCTCGCAAGCAACTTCTGAAGAAGCATCGCTGGGCCTTCGGCGCCTCGCCCGATGGCGCTCAGTTTCTCTATTATGATGACGGCCATTTTTACGTTCACGATCTGGTCACCGGCCGGTCGCGGAACGTGACCGCCAACGTGCCGGCGGTCTTCTGGAACCAGGAGGACGATCACAATGTGGTCAAACCGCCTGTCTTCCCGTTGGGCTGGTCAAGCGACAGCAGGTCCGTGCTGTTGTCGGATGGCTGGGATATCTGGAACGTTCAGGTCGGCGGAGGAAAAGGCGTCAATTTGACTGTCAACGGCCGTAAGGACGGCATTCGTTACCGGCGTCGATTCCAGCTGGATCCGGATGAGAAGGGAATCGATCTGAGCAAGGACGTTTATATCTCCGCTTATGGCGAATGGACGAAGAAAGCCGGAATCGCACGCATCGATGCCGGCAAGCCCGGTCCGCGGATGCTCATGTGGGACGATGCCGCTTACAATTCGCTGATCAAGGCCAGGAAGGCCGATGCCTGGTTCTATACCCGTGAGACCGATCAGGACTACCCTGATTACTATCTTGCCGCTGATGGTTCGCTCGGCCAGGGACGCAGGCTGACCACGGCCAATCCGCAGCAGAAAGAGTTCCTCTGGTCCGCCGGCGCGAAGATCGTCAATTACACCAGCGCCAGGGGCGACAAACTTCAGGGGGCGCTCTTCCTTCCGGCCAATTATCAGCCGGGCAGGAGCTATCCGACGGTCGTTTACATATACGAGAAACTCTCGCAGGGGATGAACAGTTACACAACTCCAACGTTCAACGGCTTCAATAAATCGGTCTATACCAGCAACGGCTATGCGGTCCTCATGCCCGACATCGTCTACAAGGTGAACGATCCGGGGATGTCGGCGGTGTGGTGCGTGCTGCCTGCGCTCAAGGCGGCGATAGAGACAGGCGTCGTCGACAAGGACCGTGTGGCGATCCATGGCCATTCGTGGGGAGGCTATCAGACCTCGTTCCTGGTCACTCAGACCGATGCTTTCCGGGCAGCGATTGCCGGCGCTCCGCTGACAGACATGATATCGATGTACAACCAGATCTACTGGAACACCGGCAGCGGCAACATGTCGATCTTCGAAAGTAGTCAGGGACGCTTCACCAGCAGTCCGGTCGACAATGTCGAAGCCTACATTCGCAACTCGCCTGTCTATCACGCGAAGAACGTCAAGACTCCGCTCATCATCCTCCACAACGACAAGGACGGGGCGGTCGATTTCTCGCAGGGCATCGAATATTTCAACCAGTTACGACGCCTCCAGAAACAGGTGGTCATGCTCCAGTACAAGGGTGAAAACCATGGATTGCGCGTACCAGCCAACATGAAAGACTACACCATCAGGATGAAGGAATTTCTCGATCATCACCTGATGGGCAAACCCGCTCCGAAATGGTGGATCGAAGGTGTCCCGCACCTCAAGCTCAAGGAACATCTGGAAGAGCGAGCCAAAGAAAAAGTCGATCCGATCACTCCACTCAATGAGCGATAACGATTTGGAGTGCGACGGCCTTTGGAGTGCGACGGCCCGGCGTCGCTTTGGTAGTCGCTAAGCGAAAATCCACTACCAAAGCGACGCCGGGCCGTCGCACTCCAAAGGCCGTCGCACTCGACAGAAAGGCGAACTTCGATGACTCCGCGCATCACCAGAATCTTACAGCTGTCACTTTTTCTTCTTCTTCTCCTGCCCTTCGAAGGATCGACTCGCAGCCAGTCCGAACAGTCTTTGGAGAAGCTCAATGTCATGATCCCGATGCGGGATGGCGTCAGGCTCAACACGAATATCTTCTTGCCAAAAAACATCGGCGAGCGTCTGCCGATGATTCTCGAACGGACACCCTATCAGGTTCCCGAAAGCTCCCGGCCGTTTGCTGAAGGCAAGTTCAAGGCTCTTGCGGCTGATGGTTACATCTTCGTTTTTCAGGACATCCGTGGCCGCTACAAATCCGAGGGGCAGTTCGTCATGCAGCGAGCTCCCGTTTCGCTACTCAGCGACGGGAAGGACCCGAAAATTGTCGATGAGGTGACCGACGCCTACGATACAGTCGAATGGCTGGTCAGGAACGTTCCCAACAACAACGGTCGTGTGGGCATCACCGGCATCTCCTATCCCGGCTGGACTGCGGCGATGGCGACGCTCGACCCGCATCCGGCGCTCAAGGCCTCGTCGCCTCAGGCCTCCCCGGCCGATATGTATCTCGGCGACGATTTTCACCACAACGGCGCGTTCAGGCTGAGCTACGGGTTTGAATACGCCACGATGATGGAGACCAACAAGGAGAGCTACCGCTTCAGTTTCGACAAGTACGACACCTTTGAATGGTATCTCAAACTCGGCGCGCTCTCGAACGTCAACGAAAAGTACCTGCACGGAAAGATTCCGACATGGAACGATTTCGTCGAGCACCCGAATTACGATGAATTCTGGCAGAAACAGGCCATGGCGGGTTATCTGAAGAGCGTCAAAGTGCCGATGCTGACGGTCGCCGGCTGGTGGGACCAGGAGGACTTTTACGGGCCGCTCAAGATCTACAATACGCTCGAAAAACACGATGCTGCGCGCAGGAACTTCCTCGTCGCCGGGCCCTGGAATCACGGTGGCTGGGCGCGTCAGGACGGCAGTAGCCTGGGCAGCATCAAATTCGAGAGCAACACCAGCCAGTATTATCGCGAGCAGATCGAAGCTCCGTGGTTCGCTTACTGGTTGAAAGACAAGGGGCAGCTCAACATCACCGAAGCGATCACATTTCGTACCGGATCCAATGCCTGGCAGCGTTACGACCAGTGGCCTCCGGTCAACCTGACAATCTCGAAGAATCTCTATTTTCAGAAGAACGGAAAACTCTCGTTCGATGCGCCGGCAGAGAATGCCGATGCTTACGACAGCTACGTTTCAGACCCGGCGAATCCGGTCCCGTACCGGCCGCGTCCGGTCGAGCCGACCTATTTTCCACTTGGCTCGGGCTGGCGCGCCTGGCTGGTCGAGGATCAGCGGTTCGCTCATCAGCGTCCCGATGTGCTGAGCTGGGAGACCGACCCGCTGGCAGAGGATGTAGTCTTGACGGGCGATGTCATCGCGAAACTCTTCGCCTCGACCACCGGCAGCGACAGCGACTGGATCGTCAAACTGATCGATGTCTATGCCGAGGATTATCCGAAGGAACCGAAGATGGGAGGCTATCAGTTGATGGTCGCCAATGATGTATTCCGCGGACGTTTCAGGAAGAGCTTCGAAAAGCCCGAGCCGGTCAAGCCCAATCAGGTCGAAGAGTATTCGATCGACCTGCACCAGATTGATCATTGCTTCCGCAAGGGGCACAAGATCATGGTCCAGGTCCAGAGCACCTGGTTTCCGGTCATCGACCGCAATCCGCAGAAGTATGTCCCGAATATCTTCAAGGCCCGGGATGAGGACTACATCAAGGCGACTCAGCGGATTTACAGGTCGAAAATCAATCCATCGCATCTGAAGGTGGCAGTGGGAGTAGGGAAGTAGGCAGTAAGCGGGTAGCTGGCAAGATCAATACAAGTGAAGCATCCCACTGCCTACTGCTAACCGCCCACTGCCCACTACACACTGCCTGCTTCTACTCAAATCTTCGCTTCTTCCAGGTTCGGCGCCAGCAGATGGATGATCAGGAGGGCGACCAGATAAGCTGAAGCGGCGATGATGAAGACAGGTAAGTAACTGCCGGTCCACTCCAGAACATAGCCGACCACTTTCGAAATCAGCATGCCGCCGATCGCCCCGGCCATCCCGCCGATGCCGACTACTGAGCCGACCGCCTGGCGCGGGAACATATCAGAGGCTGTCGTGAAAATGTTGGCCGACCAGCCCTGATGCGCCGCCGCGGCCAGTCCGACCAGCAGAACCGCAACCCAGACGTTAGATGCGGTTGCCGCGAATACGATCGGGGTGACGCACAACGCGCAGATCAGCATGGTAACCTTTCGCGCACGGTTGATCGTCCAGCCACGCTTGATCATCGCCGATGAGAGCCATCCGCCTCCGACACTGCCGATATCGGCGATCAGGTAGACGATGATCAGCGGCAGCCCAACGCTTTTGAGGTCGATGTCGTAGTTTCGTTTGAGCAGGTCGGGCAGCCAGAACAGATAGACCCACCATATCGGATCTGTCATGAACTTGCCGATCGCGAACGCCCAGGTCTGGCGATGCGGGAAGAGCCGCGCCCATGGGATCTTCACGTCCGGATCGGGGGGATCGCTTTGAATGTGCGCCAGTTCTTCAGATGTGATTTTGGGGTGTTCCGCCGGGCGACGATAGATGGCCAGCCATGCGACCAGCCATAGAAATCCGATCAAACCGGTGATGATGAATGCCCATTTCCAGCCGTAATTAATGGTGATCCACGGAACCATCGCTGCCGCCACCAGCACTCCAACGTTGGTCCCCGCATTGAAGATGCCGGTTGCAAGGGCGCGTTCTTTCTTTGGGAACCACTCCGCCACAGTCTTGATCGATGCGGGAAAATTGCCGGCCTCGCCGATGCCGAGCGCAAACCGGGCGACGCTGAAACCGAAGACTGAACGGGCCAGCGCGTGTCCCGCTGCCGCAATGCTCCAGAAGATCACAGCGAACGAGAAACCTTTACGAGTTCCCAGCCGGTCCATGACTCTTCCGACCACCAGCAGGCCTGCCGCATACGCCGCCTGAAACCAGAAGACGATGTTGCTGTAATCGATCTCTGTCCAGCCGAATTCATCCTGCAGCGTCGGCTTCAGAATACCGATCACCTGCCGGTCGAGGTAGTTTATCGTGGCGGCGAAAAAGAGCAGCGCACAGATGTACCAGCGCAGATGCTTGATCTTCGAGACGACTGCATTTGCAGCAGCGCCTCCGGGCGTGGCTTCCTGATTCATCGGGCCTCCGTCTAGTTCCAGTGCTTATGTTGATGTTTGACGATTTGAAAAAAGCCCGCACAGCATAATCCAGAGGCACCGCGTGGTCAAATTGAAGCAAGAGACTATGGAGTGCGGCGGCCCGGCGCCGCTTTAGTAGTCCAACGATCAGGAACCGCGCGACTACTAAAGCGGCGCCGGGCCGCCGCACTCCATAGTCGCATTCAGGAGTTGAGCAGTTACAACTGGAAACTGGAAACTTCTCCCAACTGTCAATTATTCAATTGGCTTGACCGCAAAGACTTTCACGCTCGCGGCATAATCATTGACGTTATAGCGCCGCAGCAGATCCGCCATCTGGTCGTGCAGTTCAGTGGCCGTCGACTCCGCCGGCGAGCAGCAGCTCGATGCAATCGGCAGGGAATCCTTCGGCGACGGGCCGCAGCACCCTGAAGTATTCTCAGCCTTCGCATACGCATTCAGATCGCTTCCAGTGTCGATCACCTCGACATGCGCGAATCCGGCATCAATCAGCTGTTTCCGGTAATCCTCGATCTTTATTGCTCCCGCAATGCAGCCGACATAAGCCATCAGATCATTTCCGATTTCAGCCGGCAGGTCCTGCTTGAGCGCGATATCGCTCACCGCCAGTCGCCCGCCCGGCTTGAGCGTCCGCGCGATCTCGCGAAAGACCGCTTCCTTGTCCGGCGCCAGATTGATGACGCAATTGCTGATCACGCAGTCCACCGATGAATCCGCCAGCGGCAGCTTGTCGATCGTCGCAAGATGAAACTCGACATTCGATTGCCCCGCTTTCCCGGCATTTTTTCGCGCCAGGGCGATCATCTCCTCAGTCATATCGATCCCGATCGCCCGACCCGTCGGACCGACCTTCTCCGCCGCCAGCAAAACATCCAGTCCTCCACCGCTTCCCAGATCGACCACCGTCTCACCCGGACGCAGATTGGCCGTCGCCGTCGGATTCCCGCACGAAAGCCCCATATTCGCCTCCGCCGGTATCGATGCCAGCTCCTCCGTCGTGTATCCAAACGCCTCCGCCACTGCATGCACTCCCTCATGCTCTGATGAAAGGCCGCTCTGCGCGACCGCTCCATACCTCGACTTTACCGCTTCAATTATTCTGTCAGTCATGTTTTTCTCTCCCTTATTCTTATGAATGGAGTTCCGTCTTCAGAGGTGCTGTTATGTCGCTCATTTTACACCCCGTCAAAAGACGGAACTCCATGCGTTGTTTTTAATATATTCGCCTTTACGAATATATGCTCAGGTTACGCGTGAAATACATATCTGTCAAGACAAATATGTTAAGGCATGATAGAATTTTTTCCATTATGGAAAAAAAGGTTAAATTCGAGATGGAGAAATTCTTCGTGGCTTTGTCGGACCGGACGCGGTTGAGACTGATCAATTTGATTGGGGAAGATGAGGTATGCGTCTGTTTTTTCGTTGCGGTATTGGATGCGCCGCAGCCGAAGATATCGCGTCATCTGGCGTACCTGCGTGATGCGGGGATGGTCGAGGCGAGGCGTGATGGCAAGTGGATGCACTATAAGATGGCGCAACTGCCACATGAGCATGCCGTGAGGATCATGAAAAATGTAATTGAATGGCTCAAAGCTGATTCCGAGATGCAGAATGACAGGGCGAAACTTTTGCAGGTCTGCTGCGCTCCTCAGCCGCCGGTTCAGTTGCTGGGAGCTCCAAGGCCTTCCGGCATCCAGTCTCTGGCATCCCATGATCTGACAGGAACCCATGATCAGAGCAGCTGAGCCGAGGTAACCTGATTCACTTCCCATCATAATTTCAGCTCTGAAATCTGCTTGACACTCGTGGAAAGATGGAGATAATTCCTTCTGCCGATAAAAATATAATTCCTGCAATAATCTTCACTAAATCAGTCCTTATAAGATTGGCACAGACAAGTTCGATCTGATAAATCGGGAAGTGCAAACAAACCGAGAATCAGAGGAGAACTGCCTGTGCCAGGAGACGATACTGAGATCCCGCCACGGAACAAGAGCAGATGCTGGAGCAAACTGCGGCGCGCGATATGGACATCTGATGGGGCTGCACATTCTGATGCTGTGCGCGGCGGGATGGTCGCCGACAGCCGATGCTGAGCGTTGTTCTGGCTGCGGACGAGCGTCTATCGGGCGGTTTCGGCATATCGGCGGGGCGAACTCGACCTGGGACTTGATAGAGGAAGCGACGAGTGCCCCCGTCGCGAGTGGTGAAGGCGAGCCTGAAGCGGTCGTTGCTGGCCTAGTCAAGCCGAACGCCGGAAGCGTTGGGTAAGTGTCGGGTGCGGTGGAGTTGCGCCTGCCTGGGCGCGGAGTTGAAAGCGCGACGCGGCGTCTCGGTCCGCAAGACACCGTGCAGGCGCTGGCTGCGGAGAGGAGATGTCGAAGCGTGCCCGGCATGTCCGCGGGATGATGACCACGAAACTCACGCAGATTCGCCATTTTTGTGAGACTTTGCAAAATGCCATTTCTTTCGCCGATGAACTCGATATTCACTTGTGCACAAAGGCGAGTGATGTGGTAACACAGAAGTGATGACCGTTGTACAATCATGAATTATCTCGCCGGGGCTAACTGGTCGGCCAGTTGTTCTCGGCATCGGCGAGCGAAAGGACCGTTGGCTCTTCATTGATTTATTGCGCCTCATCGAGCGCACCTGCCCGGCGAGACGAAGTTCACCAAGGATTATGTCGTCGTGGACAACCACGGCCACACAAAGCCAAGGCTGTCGTCCTGTGTTGGCTCTTCACCGCGTTCGAGCCTTTCGTGCCTCACTGCCCGCCCACGCCAACCCCATCGAGCGCGCCTTTGGCGAGGTCATGACAAGTGTACCCGCAACCACAAGCGCTCCTCCCCGATCTGATGCCGACGTCCGTCGCCATCTGGAGAACAGCCGTGGCGTTACCGATTATCTGACTTGGTACTACACTCCTGAGGTCGAGGCACACTCGCCGAGATCAAGACCTTCCAGATTTATAAGTTCGATGGATGTTCCAATCTTATAAGGACTGATTTAGAATCAAAATACAAAGAATCGGCTGGCTGGGACCTGAAAAAATCAAAGCTTCTGTGACAATTTCGGGCTCTTGATGGTATCACTGCCTGCAAGGTCGATATCATCATCAATCCATTATTAACTCTATTAATATGGAAGGGCCTGGTATTACCTTCTACCCAACTATGACCTACGGAGGGGTTAAATGAGACCAAACTGCAACCAGAGGATGCGTCCATCCATGCGGAGTCTGGCAGTGTCGCTCCTGGCATTGCTGATGTTGACGGCGGCAACCGTCGTCGTGAATGGCCAGGTTCTTTACGGTTCGATCGTCGGCAACGTGAAGGACAATACCGGAGCTGTTGTATCAGGAGCAACGGTCAAGGTAACAAACAAAGTCACCAATCAGACTCGTGAGGTGACGACCAATGCTGAAGGCGCTTTCAACATTCCGACTGTTCAGACGGGGCGCTGGGAGGTCTCGGTCACAAAGTCAGGCTTCAAGACCTATACGCGAAGCAATGTCGAAGTCGTACTCAACACCATCACACGAACCGACATATCGCTCGAGATCGGCGAGGTATCCGAAACCGTTTCGGTTGTTGCCGATGCGGCGCTGTTGCAGACTGACCGCGCGGAAGTGCGGGCGGAGCTGACCAGCCAGAAACTGCTTAATCTGCCGATACCGCCGGGGCGCAACTACCAGCAGCTTTTCAGAACGCTGCCGGGTATCTCGCCGCCGACGAATGCGCATTCGGTGCCGACCAATCCTTCCCGCGCGCTCGAATACAACGTCAACGGAACGAACAGCAGTTCGAACAATGTGCGCATCGACGGAGCGAGCCAGTACAACCTCTTCCTGCCGCACGTGACTGCGTATGTGCCGTCGCTCGAAGCGATCGAGACGGTCAACGTCGTGACTAACAACTTCGATGCCGAGCAGGGGCTCGCAGGCGGCGCGGCGGTCAACGTCCAGATCAAGAGCGGGACCAATCAGTTGCACGGGTCGGCATTCGAGTATCACGACAATCATCACACCAAGGCCAGGCCCTGGCAGTTGGCGCCGATCAACGGCGTGCCGCAGGACAAACCGAAACGCGTCTACAACCAGTTTGGCGGCACAATCGGCGGTCCGATCGTGAAGGACAAGCTCTTCTACTTCGCCAGCTTCGAGGGGACGAACGACCGGCAGCTGGGAGCGCGATTCCTGACGCTTCCGACGGCCGAGATGCGCGCCGGCGACCTTTCAGGCGGCGGTGGCAACATCTATGATCCCGAGACTGGTACGCCGCTCGGGTTGAACAGGGTCGCGTTTACCGGCGCCCAGATTCCGGCAAACCGGATCGATCCGATTGCGGCCCGGATTCTGCAGTCCGTGCCACTGCCCAACCGGGATGGTTTTGCCAATAACTATTACGCGACGGCGCCCTATTCTTACGACAAGAAGACCATCGATGCGAAGGTCAACTACAACATCACGGATAAGCTGACCACCTACGGGCGTTTCAGCTTCCTGACCTACAAGCAGCTCAATCCTGGCGCGCTGGGTGATGCCGATGGCGTCGGGACCGCGCCGCAGGGCGGCAACACCGGGACCGCCGACGGCGAAACATACGGCTTGACGGTGGCGGGCGTCTACACGCTCACTTCCAATTTCGTTATCGACGCCAACGTCGGATACACGAAGCAGGGCACCAGTTCGAGACAGGGTTTCCTCGATGAGCGGATCGGGCTGGATGTGCTCGGGATTCCCGGCACCAATGGCGCGCGCGATTTCGAGAACGGCTGGCCGCGATTCCGAATCGGCGGTTTCGCCAACATCGGCGTGCAGGATTCTTTCATGCCCTACACACGAAATGACCCTCAGTGGGTCTATGTGACCAACTTCAACTGGACGAGGGGCAATCACAACATTCGATTCGGTTTCGACTTCGCTCGGCAGACCCTGGATCACCTGCAGGCGGAGTGGAACGGTGGCGGAAACGCCGAGCCCGGATCGGGAGGATTCATCCATAATGGAGGGCCGACGCAACTCTGTCGGACTGCAAACGCGGCCGGGACTGCCTGCTCGAGCTTTGAGCCGGGAAATAACTGGAATTCGTTCGCAACCTTCCTGCTGGGCTATCATACCGGCGCGGGCCGGACGCTGCTGGTCGAGCCGCCGATCATCTTCAAGGCGAGGGCCTACAGCTTCTACATTCGCGACGGCTGGCAGGTAAAACCGAACCTGACGCTGACCTTCGGTACCCGGTACGAGCGTTATCCGATGCCGAAGCGCGTCGGTCGCGGGATCGAGCGCTACGACTTCACCAACAACACGATGCAGGTCTGCGGAGTTGGGGGAATACCTGAGGATTGCGGAGTCAAGCTGAGCAACAAGCTCTTCGCGCCGCGGTTCGGGATCGCCTGGCGCGTGAACGATTCGTTTGTGGTGCGCACCGGGTACGGACTGACCTACGATCCGATCAGCCTGGCGCGGACCTTCCGCACCAACTATCCGATGCTGCTGGCCTTCAACATCGTGCCGGACAACTCCGCGCTGCCGGCCGGCCGGCTGGCGGATGGCATTCCACCGTCGCCGGCGCCCGATGTCAGCAGCGGTGTTGTACCTGTCCCGAACAATGTCAACGTGCTGACGCTCGGAGACAGCTTCAGGCGGCCGTATATCCAGTCGTGGAACCTGGTTCTCGAAAGGAATCTCGGCTGGGGCTTCACCGGATCGGCTGGTTACATTGCGACACGAACGATTGGCCAGTCGGGCTTGACGAATCTCAATGCCGGCACGGTCGGCGGTGGAACAGCCAGCCAGCCGTACAACCAGTTATTTGGACATCGAGCTTCGATCTTCCTGCAGAACGGGCTTTTCAATTCGCACTACGATTCGATGCAGGCCAATCTGAAGAAGCGCTTCTCGAACGGGGTGCAGATGGACGTGGCCTACACCTGGGCGAAGGCAATTGGGATGGCCAATCTCGGGTTCAATAATGATGGCAGTCTGGCCATCAACGATCCGGCTTTCATCTACCTTAATCGCGGTCTGCTGAGCATCGACAGGCGTCACAACTTCCAGTTCAACGGAGCGTGGGAGTTGCCGTTTGGCAAGGGGCAGCGCTGGGGCAGCGATAATCGTGTAGTATCGGCTCTGACAGGCGGATGGCAGTTGAGCTGGCTGTTTGGGGCGTTTTCGGGCACTCCGTTCACAGTCTCGGCGAGCGGAACTTCACTCAACGCTCCGGGCAATTCGCAGCGGGCCGATCTGGTCAAGTCCGAGGTCGAGAAGCTGGGTGGTTTCGGTCGCGGCACGCCGTTCTATGATCCGACGGCATTCATGCCCGTGGAATTTGGACCGGGCAACGATGCCCGCTTCGGAACGTCAGCCTTCAATTTCCTTGCCACACCGGGCACGGTCAATCTGGATCTGGGTATCTTCCGTGAGTTCAGAATCACGGAAGGGGTCAGGCTTCAGTTCAGGGCCGAGGCGTTCAATGCCACCAACACGCCGCATCTCAATGCGCCGGGAGGCAATGCCTCTGCTCCTTCGCGCGATGCGGCCGGCAACATCCTGCTGGACGCCAACGGACTGCCGAGACTCAACGGCTTTATGGAGATCACCAGCACGCGCCAGTACGGACGTGAAGGAATTGACGAGCGTCTCTTCCGCTTCGGCCTCCGTCTGAGCTTCTAACGCACACCGTACCGCAAGCGTCAGCGCGCGGCACACGGAACCGCAAGCGTGAGCGAGCGGACTAAACCAAAGGGGGGCTGCATATCTATGCAGCCCCCCTTTCCCGTTACTTGTATGGGAAAGAGGCCCAGGCGCTGACGCTTGCGGATCTGTGTGCCGCGCGCTTATGCTTGCGGTTCCGTGCACTATTGAGACGTTGGAGTTATACCGGATGAAACATCTCATACATTTATTATTATGCTTATTGATTTCGGGAATGAATGTGGCGGCGCAGGATCCCGGTAAAAATCGCTCCCGACGCATATAAGACCGAGTTCGAGAACGATTATGTCAAGGTGCAGCGCGTGCATTACGCTCCGCGAGTCAAACTGCCCGAACACGACCATACATTTTTCGCCACTGCGTATGTTTATTTGAACGATGCCGGCCCCGTCATATACAAACACATTGGCCTGAGCTACGGCGCGGTCACACGCCCGCCAGTCAGGGCCGGGAGCTTCCGTTTGTACAAAGCGGTCAAAGAGACGCATGGAGTCGAAAGCCTGAGCGATACTCCGAGCGATTTCCTGCGCGTCGAATTCAAGACCCGGCCGGCCGCCGATCCCAATACGCTGCGAGGCAAATATTTCCGTGAGGATTACCCGAAAGGCGAGAATTTCAAAAAAGTTCAATTCGAAAACGAGCAGGTAAGGATCACGCGGTTGATCTGCGCTGCCGGGAGGGTCTCTGAATTCGCCGCCCTAGAGAAAGAGCCCGCATTGATCGTCACGTTTTCAGCCGTCCAATTTAAAACGACTGAGGGCCGGACGATCAATCTGGCCGAAGGCCGGACATACTGGCTGAATACCGGGAAGAGAGAAGAGTGGCTCAATACAGGTGAGGCCGATGCGGAGCTTTTGCGCTTCGATTTCAAAACCGAACCGATGCGGAATGTAAAAATCGAGACATCTCCGGTTCATTCGCATGAGCCGGTTCCCGGCGATGCCGCCGGCAGAAAGTCTGAGTCACTGGCCAGCCTTAAACGCGGCGCAGCGCTCGAAGGCGAGGGCAAAATAGAAGAGTCGATCGCCGAGCACGAGAAGGCGGTCGATCTGGATCCCGGCCTGCTCCAGGCGCACGTTAACCTGATCTCGCTATACGGTCGAACGGGGCAGTCCGGCAAAGCTGAAATGCATTACCGTCAGGGCATAAAGATCAATCCGGAAATTCCCGTCCTGCATTACAACTACGGGGTCCTGCTGGTCGGGGACAGGCGCTTTGGAGAAGCGGCAGAGGCTTTTCGGGCGTGTCTCAGGTTCGATCCTTATCACGCTGATGCGCATCATAGTCTCGGAGTGATATTGGAGAGTGAAGGGCGACTGGACGAAGCCTCTGCGCATCACCGCAAGGCGATCGAAAACAAACCCGGCTTCCGTTCTGCCCATTTTCATCTCGGACGGATTCTGGTCAATCAGGGCAAAACGGCCGAGGCGATCGAACAGTTTCAAAAGACACTGACGCCTGAAGATGATGAGACTCCTCGTTATCTGTATGCCCTGGGCGCGACATTCGTCCGGGCTGGTGATAGACTCAAGGGCATTCAATACTTGAGCGAAGGGCTCAAACTGGCAAGGAAATTTAATCAGACGCAACTGGTCAGCAGCATCGAGCGTGATCTGAAGATGCTCGAACAGTAACGCCCGGGAGCGCAGGCATCCTGCCTGCATGTCTTCCGGAAAGGCGAATCATGCAGGCAAGGATGCCTGCGCTCCCGGGGACAGATGAAAAAACAAATCTTCATTTCGATATTCATCCTGGCAGGATTGGCCGGTTTCTTTCATCGGCAATTGAGCGATGCGGCCGGCAATCCGCAGGAATGGCGCGCATATGGCGGCGGACCGGAGAATACGCATTTCTCTTCGTTATCTCAGATCAATCGAGAGAACGTGAAGAACCTTGAAGTTGCGTGGACCTACGATACGGGTGATGCTTTTCAGGGGTCCGAGATGCAGTGCAATCCGATCATCGTCAACGGACTGCTCTATGCGACATCGCCGAAGTTGCGAGTCTTCGCGCTCGATGCGGCGACGGGAAAAGAGGTCTGGAGTTTCAATCCGAGCGATGGTGGCAGGGGCGGCGCCAAGAATCGTGGAGTCACATACTGGGAGAGCGGCGACGACCGGCGCATCTTTTTCGGATATCGCAACTGGCTCTATGCGCTCGATGCCCGAACAGGCAAGCCGGTGAGCAGTTTCGGAGATGCTGGCCGTGTCGACCTTCGAACCGGCGTCAGTCGCCATGCTGATGGCGAGTCGGTCGGACTGACGACTCCGGGCGTTATTTATAAGGACCTGTTGATCGTCGGCAGCATCGTCAGCGAATCGTTGCCGGCCGCCCCGGGAGATATCCGGGCTTACGAAGCGCGAACGGGTAAGCTGCGCTGGGTCTTTCACACGATTCCTCACCCGGGAGAATTTGGATACGAGACATGGCCGAAAGATGCCTGGCAGCACCTGGGCGGCGCCAATAACTGGAGCGGCATGGCCCTGGATGAAGAGCGTGGCCTCGTCTTTGCGCCTACAGGATCGACGACTTTCGACTTTTATGGCGCGAACCGGCACGGGGACAACCTCTTCGCCAATACGCTGCTTTGCCTTGACGCCGCAACAGGCAAGCGCAAATGGCACTTTCAGGTTGTGAGGCACGATCTCTGGGACAGGGATCTGCCCTCTGCGCCGGCGCTGGTCAAGGTCAAACGTGACGGTCGAACGATAGACGCCGTCGCGCAGATTACGAAATCGGGGCACGTCTTCGTCTTCGAGCGCGAGACCGGCAAGCCGGTCTTTCCGATCGAATACCGCAAAGTGCCGACAAACGGGATCGAGGGCGAGCAGCCGGCCGATACCCAGCCTTTTCCGGTCCTGCCGCCACCCGTCTCGCCGCAAAAGCTGACTGAGGACAACCTCACCGACCGGACCCCGGAGGCCCGCGCTGCCGTGCTCGAACGGTTCCGCAAATTCCGCAGCACAGGACAATACGAGCCGCCGAGTTTTGAAGGCAGTATCGTACAGCCGGGTTTTGACGGCGGGCCCGGCTGGGGAGGCGCCGCATTCGATCCCGCGACCGGCCTCTTTTACGTCAACTCGAGCGAAGTCCCCTGCATCCTGACAATGGTCCAGCGTCCGGCAAGCCGAAGGACAACCGGCGGCAAAAGCCTCTATGATCGGAATTGCGCCAGTTGCCATGGCCGCGACCTGAAAGGCAGTCCGCCGGATTTCCCGTCACTCGTCTCGATGGACCGGAAATACAATCAACGGGATTTGAGAACAGTTATTCGCAATGGAGTCGGACGCATGCCGGGTTTCGCCACGCTAGGCAATGAGGGAGTCGATGCGATCGCACGATATCTGCTCTCCGGCGAAGACCTCAAGGTCGAGGCTCAAAGGGCGGGGCCGTCCCCGATCGATCTTAAGTACACATTCGACGGCTACAAGCGGTTCTTCGATCCTGACGGTTATCCTGCGATCAAGCCACCCTGGGGGACTCTCAATGCGATCGATCTGAACAAGGGCGAGATCGTCTGGCAGATTCCGCTCGGCGAGCATCCCGAACTGGTGGCCAAGGGAATGCGCGACACCGGCAGTTGGAATTATGGCGGACCTGTCGTAACCGACGGCGGAGTCGTCTTTATCGGCGCGACCAATTACGACCGCAAGTTCCGCGCTTTCGACAAGCAGACCGGTAAAATGCTGTGGGAGACGCTGCTCCCATTCGCTGGAAACGCTACACCGTCGACGTATCAGGTCGGAGGCCGCCAGTTCGTCGTCATCTCTGCCGGCGGCGGCAAGCGCGGTGCCCCGTCAGGCGGGACCTACGTCGCTTTCGCTCTGCCAGAAAAGTGAAAATCGCAAAGAACGCAAAGATGGCAAAGAAGAAGTTGAATCGCAAAGAACGCAAAGATGGCAAAGAAATTGAATCGCAAAGATCGCAAAGGCGGCAAAGATTATTCGGGGAAAGGATATCCCGGACATTTCCTTTTCGCGAATCACAGATTGGCAGTAACCAGGTAATTCCTACTCCCGATAAATCTTTGCCATCTTTGCGGCCTTTGCGATTCAACTTCTTCTTTGCCGTCTTTGCGTTCTTTGCGATTCAGTTTTCCGGGATGGTTTTGGCGCAGACGCTGCCCGAAGCTCCGCCGATCCTGATGGAGAACTTCGGGCATGAAGTGCGCGAACACCTTCAAAAAGTCCTGGCTGAAGTCAAGGCCCGGCCAAGGGACCCCGAAGCCAACGGGCGGATGGGGATGACGCTACAGACTTATGAGGAATACAGGATTGCCGACGTTTACTATCAGCGGGCGCTGATATTGCAGCCGGATGACTTTCGATGGCTCTATTACTCAGCTATCGCTCAGGCGGCGCTCGGCAACCACCAGCGGGCGGCTGAAGGGTTTAAAGATGCCCTGCGGGTTCGGCCGGATTATCTGCAAGCCCATCTGCGTTTGGCAGATTCACTGTTCTACGCCGGGCAACTCGACGAAAGTCACAGGATCTATCAATCCCTGATCGAAAAAAAATCGGGATTCCCACAAGCCCATTATGGTTTGGGCAGGGTACTGGCCGCCCGCCGTGATCAGGCCGCCGCAGCTGATCAATTCCAAAAAGCCATCGATCTGTTTCCGGGATACGGGATAGCTTATTATGCGTTGGGAATGGCTCTGCGCGATCTGGGAGAAGTCGAAAAAGCCAAAGTGAAACTCGCGCTCTACCAGCAATACAGGTTGTCGCGGGCTCCGCTGAGCGATCCGCTGATCAGTTCGATCGCTGAATTGAACACCGCTGGAAGCGAGATCCTCAAACGTGGAGCGATTCTTGAAAGCGCAGGTCAGATTGAACAATCGATCGCCGAACATGAACGCGCCCTGCTCGTAAATCCGCGTCTGACACAGGCTCATATCAATCTGATCTCGCTCTACGCGCGCACCGGAGCATTCGATAAGGCCGAAAAACACTACCGCGATGTCGTCGCCATAAATCCGAATCTCGACGACTCTCACTACAATTACGGGGTCCTGCTTGTACGCCAGGAACGCTACAAGGAGGCCACCGAAGCCTTCCTGCGCAGTCTGCAGTCCAATCCGTTGAACCCTGAAGCGCATCACAACTATGCCGTTATGATCGAGGGTGAAGGTCGCCTCGATGAAGCTGCCGGGCATTACCGCATAGCGATCGAGAACAAGCCTAACCATCGATCGGCTCACTTCCATCTGGGCCGGATTCTGGTCAATCAGGGGAAACTCCCCGAAGCGATCGAGCATTTTCTGCAGACATTGACACCTGAAGATGACGAGACGCCGAGATACAAGTACGCGCTTGGAGCTACCTATATCCGCTCCGGAGAACGCGAAAAGGGCATCCTCGAACTTCGCGGCGCCCTCGATATGGCCAAAAGGCTCGGCCAGTCACAACTTGCGGCCAGCCTCGAACGCGACCTGAGAAATTTGAATCAGATCCAATGAAAGAAAACTTCCCCCTCGATCTGAAAGGATTAAATCGCGAAGGCCGCGAAGTAGAGCAAAGAAATTAATCGCAAAGACCGCAAAGAGGCAAAGAATTAATCGCAGAGGCCGCAAAGGGGCAGAGGTTTTTTGGTGATATGAATATCCGGATTATTGCCCACTGGCTATAATTCGAACACTGATCTTCCTATATATCTTTGCCCCTTTGCGGCCTCTGCGATTAATTCTTTGCCTCTTTGCGGTCTTTGCGATTAATTTCTTCCGGTTCCAGTTTTTTTGAGAGCGCGGATCTTGTCTATGGATTGCCTGACCAGCGGAGTATTTGACGATGCAGGGGCAATCTTCAGATAAAGCTCGAATGCCTTCAACGCCTCGTCATATTTCTCCTGCTCGAAATATAACTGACCAAGCAGCAACTGAGCGCTGACGGCATTCTTTTCGTCCGCAGCGTAGGCCTCCAGCAGCGTTTTTTCGGCCTCTTCGAATCTTTTCAACTGAAAGAGCGAGTTTCCGATCATGAGCTGAATCTCAACAGCGTTCGGCCCGCCAGGCATCGCCGCGATGGCTTTTTGTGACTCTGACAGCGATGCTTGAAAACGCTCCTCGCGCATGAGTATTTTCGCCAGCTCGAAGTGGCCCTTCGATCTTGTCTCCTTCGAGATGCCAGGATCTTCGAGCAGCTTTCTTAAGTGTACGGCCGCTTCATCCCACTGCTGAGTACTCATGAGCGCCGCGGCCAGCGGCAGCCTTGCCTGGGACATTCCGGGATTCTTGCGCAGCAGATCGACGAGAATCTCGATCACCTCGCCGAGACGCCCCTTCTGCAGCCAGGCCGCTCCAAGATTGAAGGCCGGATAGGGATAGCTCGATCCAAGACTGAGCGCCTGTTGAAACGCGCCGGCCGCTTCGTCCAGACGATTGCGCTCGTAAAAGAGCAGGCCCAGCTGATTGAGCGCCCGCAGGTATCTCGGATGCAGGCTCAGCGCTCTAGTGTATTCGTTGATTGCCGGCGCAACTCCCGACCTTTTCGCGGCTTGCGCCCGTTCGAATGCTTCCTTCGCCGCCGTAGGTGTTTCGCCATCGAATGCAGCTAGATCACGCCCGGTCTCGGCGTAAGCAGGTCGTTCAAGCGGACTCAGAAAGACCGGCGTGTCGGTCAGCCCCTCCACAAGTCGAAATGAGATGTCGGTATCGGCGTATCTGCGCTTATCCGTTTCCACAACGATCCTGCAGATGGGGTAACTCTCGGCTGCCCGTTTGATCTCGAATTTGCCATCCTTACCGACCTTTCGCCGCTCGCCAATCGATCCGATTCGAACATTAATATCGATATCGCGATCAAGCCTGCCCCCGCCGGGTAGAAAGAAATGTACCGTCACTGTCGATTGGGCGATCGTCGTTACAGTGATCGACAACAGGGTTGCGATGATCATGGTCACCGTTCTGATAATTATGCTCATGCTCTCTCCTACTTCTCTCTAACGTAACTGCTTAGCTTGCAGGGGGGAGAAGAAATTTCTACTGGATTAACAGGAACCTCTGAGCAAAGTTTTCATCGATTTTATACGCCAGTTAGCCAGTAATGCCATGGAAATATTAAGGTTTCAATTTCCAAAAATTTCAAGCAAATCCATGAAAATGGATAAACATGGGATCGTTAAGATTCCAAGAGTATTCTAAGTGCCGTTTAATCAACCTGTTAAGATTAGTTAATTTTAGGCATAACTATTGCTTTCAACGAAATCGACTTATCGGTTCTTTATGTAATTCTTGAGATCTATCTACCTGCTGAGCTGAGAAAAGAACCTCTTCATCACAATTTACAGAGACGAATTGAATGATCAGAATAAAAGCAGACGCAGGATCTGCCTGGTTCCTGGGATCATTAATCCTGGAGTAGATTTTTCAGCAAACCCTTCCGGAGGTTAAAAGATGAGACATGACATGTTCAAACTGTTAACCCTTGCAGTTGTGTTGATGGGAAGCAGTTTTGTTACTTTAGCACAGACGACGGCCCCGATCAGAGGGACTGTAACTGATCCGAGCGGAGCGGTAGTATCCGGCGCATCGGTGACGGTCAAGGACGTCAGTACCGGCGCGGAGTTCAGGGTGACGAGTTCAGGAAGCGGATCGTATACGGTGCCGGCCCTTGGAGCCGGGTTATATACGGTGACGGTAGAAGTTTCGGGGTTCAAGAAGGCGGTGGTCGAGAATGTGAAGATCGACGCCGGGGTGCCGGCGACGGTGAATGTAACGCTCGAGGTTGGAGAGGCGACCGAATCGGTGGTCGTGCAGGGAGGGGCGGAGATACTGCAGACGCAGTCGGCGAATGTGAGCACGACGATCACGGGCCGGCAGATCACGGAGTTGCCTTTCACTTCGAGGGATGCGCTTGATCTGGTGCTGCTGCTGCCTGGGACGAGCACGCCCGGGAGACCGAGGACATCGACGGTCAACGGACTTCCGAAGGGGGCGCTCAACATCACAATGGATGGGGTCAACATTCAGGACAACACCAATAAATCCTCCGACGGGTTCTTTACCTACATTCGTCCGCGTATCGATGCGGTGGACGAGGTGACGCTCTCGACTGCGACGCCCGGGGCGGAAAGCGCGGGCGAAGGTGCGGTGCAGATCAAGTTCGTGACGCGGTCGGGAAACAACGAGTATCATGGAAGTCTGTATGAGTACCATCGCAACCCGTCACTCAATTCGAACTACTGGTTCAACAACCGCGCAGGCCAGCCGAGGGCTCGAGTGCTGCTCAACCAGTTCGGCGGGCGGGTTGGCGGCCCGATCAGATTGCCGAGATTCGGATCCGGAGGAAAGACCTATTTTGACGGAAGGGACAAGGCGTTCTTCTTCGTCAATTATGAGGAATACCGGTTGCCCGAGCAGGTGACAAGGCAGCGGACGGTTCTCAACCCGCTGACGCGGCAGGGACTGTTCCAGTACAACACGTCGGGCGGGGTGCGCTCGGTGAACCTGCTGCAACTGGCGCAAACGGTGGGTTGCAACGGCTGCACGGCAACGCTCGATCCAACGACGTCGGCACTGCTGTCCGACATCGAGAACGCGACGCAGACGACGGGTTTCCTCCAGCAATTGACCGACCCGAACCTGCAGCGTTTTACCTTCACCAACACGGGCAGTCAGCGAAGGACCTTCACGACTGTGAGGTTCGACTTCAACCTGACCGACAAGCATCACCTCGAGAACATTTACAACTACGATTACTTCGGTTCGACGGTCGATTTTCTCAACAGCCGTGATCCAAACTTCCCAGGGTTTCCGAACAAGGGGAGCCAGATCTCGCACCGGTTCTCGAATGTGATCGCGCTGCGTTCGACGCTCTCGTCGACTGTGGTCAACGAAGCGAGAGTGGGACTGGTCGGCGGAACGGTGCTCTTCTTCCCCGAGGCGAGTCCGGCGGACTTCAGCGGGGGGGTAGCGAACCAGCAGGGCTTCGCTTTGGGAATCAGTGCGGCGGGCATTACCAACGCACACAACACGACGGCGCCGAGCAGGCGCAACGCCCCGGTCTGGCAGTTCAGCGACACGCTCAACTGGACGCGCGGCTCGCACAGCATGAGCTATGGTATCAACTACACCCATATCGGCTCGTGGCAGCAGAACCAGACGCTGGTGCCGAGCATCACCTTCGGGATCAACACAAACGATCCGGCCAACGTCATGTTCACCTCGGCAAATTTCCCGGGCTCGGCGGCGGCGGATCTGACACGCGCGCGCAACATTTATGCGGTTCTGATGGGGCATATCACTGCTATCAATGCTAATGCACAGCTGGATGAGAAAACCGGGAAATACAATTATCTCGGCAGCCTGACCCAGCGATTCAAGATGAAGGAGATGGGGGTGTTCGCACAGGATTCGTGGCGGGCGCGTCCGAACCTGACTCTCACAGGCGGCTTGAGATGGGAGGTGCAGTTCCCGTTCGTGGCTACGAATCAGGTCTTCTCGCAGGTCTCGTTCGATGAACTGTTCGGAGTGTCCGGGGTCGGCAACCTGTTCAAACCGGGTACGCTGGCCGGGCAGCCGGCCCAGTACAAAGCCTTCAACGAAGGAGATCAGGCGTTCAATACCGATTACAGCAATTTTGCGCCAAGTGTGGGTATCAGCTGGAGCCCTAACTTCCAGAACGACTTCCTGAGCCGAGTCTTCGGCGACGGCGGGCAGACGGTCTTCCGCGGGGGGTATTCGATCGCATACAACCGTGAAGGAATGGGCGTTTTCTCGAGCATCTTCGGCGCGAATCCGGGAGCGGGGGTGACGGCCAACCGGAATCTGACATTGGGCAATCTGGGGACGTTGCCGGTGCTTCTGAGCGAGGGCAGCCGGCTCGGTCCGCCGGATAATATCCCCACCGCACCCGTCTATCCGAACAGTGGATTGATTACCGATTCGGTCAATACCTTCAATCCGAATCTGGTGCTTGGCTATGTCCAGTCGTGGACCTTCGGGATGCAGCGCGAGATCAACCGGGACACGGTTATCGAAGTGCGTTATGTCGGCAACCGTGCGGTCAAGCAATGGCAGCAGTACAACCTGAACGAGATCAACGTGGTCGAGAACGGATTCCTGAGCGAGTTCCAGTTGGCGCAGGCCAACCTGCAGGCCAATATCCTGGCGCAGCGTGGAAACACCTTCCGCTACTTCGGCGCCGGGACGGGAACCTCGCCGCTGCCGCTCATCCTCTCGTACTTCAGCGGCGCGAGGGATCCGAACGTGGCGGGAAGCTACAACTCGACGCAATTCCAGAGCACGACCTTCACCAACCTGCTGGCGCTATACAACCCCGCCCCGCTGACCTTCGCGAGCAACCTCTATGGCAATGCGACGTTCAGGAACAACGCCACGGCTGCTGGTTTGCCGGCGAACCTCTTCCTGGTCAATCCGGACAAGCTGGGAGGGGCGTGGACGGTCGAGAACAACGGTCGCAGTTATTACGATGCTGGAGTGGTCGAGCTTCGCCGTCGTCTTTCGAAGGGGCTGCTGGTGCAGGGGAGCTACACCTTCGCCCGGAACCTGACCAACATGCCCGCAAGCAGCGGCGTAGTAGCTTACCAGCCGAGGACGCTGCGCAATCTGGGCGGCAACAAGGCGCTCTCGCCGTTCGGGATCACGCACGCCGTGAAGATGAACTGGATCTATGAACTGCCGTTCGGCAGGGGCAAAGCGTTCGGCGGCGGCGTCGGCAGGGCCGCTGACCTGGCGATCGGCGGCTGGGAGTTCCACGGGACGGCGAGGATCCAGTCGGGGAGCCCGAACAACCTGGGCAACGTCCAGCTGGTCGGTATGACCCGCAACGAACTGCAGAGCCAGATCAAGATCCGCAAGGAATCGAACTTCGTCTTCTGGCTCCCGCAGGACATCATCGACAACACGATTCGTGCGAACAACGTCAGTGCAACCAGCGCCACCGGCTACAGCGCCCAGGGTGTGCCGACCGGACGCTACATTGCGCCTGCGAGCGGGCCGAACTGCATCGAGGCCTTCACGGGTCAGTGCGGGACCAGCCACCTTGTCATCTACGGGCCGAGCTTCACCCGCTTCGATCTAAGCGCGATCAAGAAGTTCAGGATCACCGAGCGGGTCAATTTCGAACTCCGCGCCGAGTTCCTGAATGCCTTCAACAACATCAACTTCCTGATCGGGAGCGCAGCATCCGATGTGACCAATGTCGGAGGTTTTGGCAACGCGACCTTCGGCCAGACGGCGAATGCCTATCAGGATACCTCGACAACCAATGATCCGGGCGGACGACTGATCCAGATCGTCGCTCGGCTCAATTTCTAAAGTCGCAAGGCATTGGGATTAACAGAGGGGGGAGGAAGCTGGCGATCTTTCGCATGGTTTCCTCCCTTCGTTTTCAGATGGAAATAGAAACACAAAATCCGCGTCACTGCTCAGGCCGGAGTCCCGAAACTCGAATGAAGATGAATTTCCACAGGATTTACAGGATTAACAGGATTATGTCCTGGAGATATATTGACCCGTATTCTCTCGCAAACGATCCTCGGCTTAAATCCGAAACTTGATTCTCAATGGTTTCATCCTGTTAATCCTGTCAAATCCTGTCAAATCCTGTCGAGATTCTGCTTTCATCTAAAGGCTGAATAGTTAAAATATTCTGCGTGTCTGGAGATTTCAAGATCTGGAGGAATAAGAATGAAAAAGGTCGCTGTCATAACAATAGTCATAATTTCGCTGGTGCTTGTCGCTTTTGCCCAGAAGAAGGAGAAGCCGTGGACCGAATGGACCGAAAAGGAAGTCAACAAGGTGCTCAACGATTCAGCCTGGGGGCAGACCCAGACAGAGACCAACACTTCCGAGATGTTCTATTCGCCTACTTCACAGGGTCGCACCAGCAGCCGGCCTCTCGATACTTCACCGGGTGGGTCCGGATCGAATGACAGGGCCACGCAGGGGGCGCTCAATCAGGCGACGAATCTGAATTATCGAGTTCGCTTTCTGACCGCAAAGCCGATCAGGCAGGCGCTGGCACGGAGGGCTCAATTGCTCAATCCGCAACTAGCCGAGCAACTCGCCGCCTTCGCCGAACAGAAGACTGATCAATATATCGTCGTCACTGTCGATGTAGATTCATCCGATCGTCGCTTCTCAGGCCCTGCTATGCAGGTTTTCAAGAGCCTTAACACTGGCAACCTCCAGAATGTGACATACCTCGAGGTCAAGAGCGGCAAGCGCGTCTTCCTGCAGGAATATATCCCACCGACCAATGACGGGATGGGAGCGAAATACGTCTTCCCACGTCAGGTCGACGGAAAGCCTTTCGTAGACAAAGGGAGCGGTTACCTGCGCTTCTATACCGAAATGTCGAAAGACTTCAAAATCCAGATGCGATTCAATGTCTCGAAGATGGTCTATGGCGAGGAGTTGGAATACTGAATGAGTAGAAAGCAGGGCTTACGCAGAATCCTGGGAGCGCAGGCTTCCAGCCTGCATGATTTCCACTAATAGCTACAAAATGCAGGCTGGAAGCCTGCGCTCCCAGGATTCTGCGTAAGTCCTGGAAAGTAAAAAGAGTAGCCGGGAGGGCGGGTATCGAATGACAACCTGCCCATCCGACTACTCTTTCTACTTTTTACTTTCTACTGATGCACGAATCGACTAGAAATCGATACGAGCGCCGAGCTGGACGATACGCGAACCGAAGGTCGAGGTGATGCGACCGAAGTTCACGCTGCTGATGCTTTGAGTCTGACCAAAGAAGAACTGCGTATTGTTAAGAGCGTTGAAAGCCTCCAGACGAATCTGGAGCCTGGTGCCCTCGGTGATACGGAAGTTCTTGGCCAGCGCCGCGTCCATGTTGAAGATCCACGGACCGTTGAAGACGGCGCGTTCGAGGCCGCTGGTGGTTCCGGGAGCGTTGTTGAAGAAGACCTGGCCGTTGAAGGGCGTCGTGCCGAAGCCTTCAGCCGCGCGACCGGTCGTGTTGATCGCCGAGGCGTTGACGAAGAAGACGCCATTCGACTCTCGACGGATGCCGATCAGATCCTTGATCTGGTCCTTCGAGAGCGAGGTCACCGCCGTCTGACGTCCCGAGCGTCCGGCGCGATTGAATGTGCCGCGCGGATCGGTGATCGTGATCGGAGCGCCCGAAGCCAGCCTGATGATCGGGCTGAACTGCCACCCGCCGATAATGGCGTCGACAACACGATTGCTGTTGCCGAAGAGCCAGCGGCCCTGTCCGATCGGAATCTCCCAGACCGCATTGGCGTTGAAGATGTGCGTCTGATCGAAGTCAGCGCGCGACACTTCAAGCTCCGGCCGGGCATTGTCGAGCAGCGGCTCGAAGAGCGCCTGCGACGTGCCGATGCCGTTGGTCAGGTTCTTCGAGAAGGTGTAGTTGGCCTGGATGGCCAGCCCCTTGGTCGGGCGACGGCGATATTCGGCCTGCAGCGCGTTGTAGCGATAGAATGCGCCGTTGGTCAGCAGGTCGGCCACGCCGGTGTTCGGGTTCGGACGGAACTCGACCGTTCCCAGCAGCGCGTTCTGGATGTAGATCAGCGCCAGATCGGCCGGAGTGCCGTTGATCAGCTGGTTGCGGACAGTCGCGTTGGTCAGCAGTCCGCCGCCGGCCAGGTTCGGGAAGACCGTCAAGGGCTGGCAGCCCGCATTCTGAGCCGTCGTGCAGGCCGGGTTGTTGGTGAGCACCAGGTTGGCGCGTGCGCGATTGAAATCGGCCGCGAAACCGTTGGTGGTGATATCGAGCTGATTGAAGTCGAAACCGCGCCAGAGGTTGTCGCTGCGACCGCCGACATAGCGGATCTCGACGGCATTGGCGCCGAATTCGCGCTGCAGGCCGAAGTTGTACTCCTGGACGCGCGGCGACTGGATGTCAGGATCGAGCCCGAAGGCCGTCCCGAAGTTGCCGAAGGCCGCACTGTTGTTCTGCGCGAAAGTGCGCGGAACGATGACAGACGGCGGCGTGATTCCGGGCAGAGCGGTCAGACGCGCGTTGAGCGCCGGCTGATTCGCCGCATTCAGAGCTGCGGATGACGTCGCACCCAGTCCGGCGTTGCCGACTGCAGCATTGTTGAGCGCCGTGATCAGCTGATCGTTGAGGTAGCTCATGCGGTAACCGCCGCGCACGACGAATGCGCCTCCGCCTCCGAGCAGCCTCTTCGCCATGCTGTTGCTGACATTCGGCGACCAGGCGAAGCTCAGCACCGGCGCGAAGTTGTTTTTATCAGTGTTGTGGAACTGGCCTTCAACACCGGTGTTGGTGCCGAGGTAGTTGTATGTTCCGTTCGGATTGAGGACCGCCGCCTTCGGATCGCCCTGCATGACCACTTCGAGCGCCAGCCCGTTCTTCTGCTTGAGCGCCGTAAAGAGCTCATAACGCATGCCGAGGTTGAGCGTCAGCGACGGGAACATGCGCCACTGGTCCTGGACATAGAACGAGTGGTTTCCATAAACGAAGTCCCTGAAGTTCTGGACCGGACGGAAACCGTCGGTCTTGCTGGCGACGTTGAACGTCTGGGTGCCCGAACTGACGATGCCGCCGAGCAGCGCGAGCATCGAGTTGGCGACGTTGAGCTGGGCCGGGCTGATGCCGCCCGTGAAGTTGCCCGTCACCAACGCCGGCGTGTTCTGGTTGATGCCCAGAGTGAAGGTCGGGACGATGCCCGCTTCGTTGTATGCGTCGACTTCCTGGAACTGCAACTGGCCGCCGAAACGGATCGAGTGGCTGCTGATGTTGAGCTCGGCGTTGTCCTGGAAGTTGTAGTAACGAGTATCGCGTCCCTGACTGAGGAAAGTCACCTCAGGGTTGCTGATCAGCGGAACGTTGATGAAGAACCCGGGCTTGGCCGCGGTCCGGTCGAACGGCACATTGCTCTTGAATGATCCGCCGCGAATTTCGTTGGTGAACCGTGATCCGGGCGTCCAGCGATAGGAGGCAACCAGCAACTCATTGGTCGACGACTGAACTACGACCGGAATCGCGAAGAAGCCCTGCGCGCCGTCAACGTCCGGACGAAGGTTGTTCTCTTTGTTGCGGGTGTAGATGCCGTTGATCGTGTGAGCTTCGCTGATGTCGAAGTCGAGCCGCGTGGTGTAGCTGTTGCGGTCCTGGTTCGACGGCTGGTTGAAGCTCAGACCCGTGGTGTTTAGCTGATCACCGATGTCTGTCCGGTTGCCGGCCGTCGGCAACGCGGAGAGAATGCGGCTTTGGACAGTCGGATCGATGCCGGCAATATCGCTTCCGGCCGGCAGCAGCGAGAAGAGATTGACATTGCGCGTGACGCCAGCGTTGTCGCGATAGGTGAAGATGCCGTTGCGGGCATCGGGCAGCAGGATCGTGCGTGTGCGCAGTGACTGCTGACGAGTGCGCAGTCCTTCATACGAGAAGAAGAAATAGGCCTTGTCTTTGACGATGGCCGGACCGCCCTGGCCGAAACGAGGCAGGGGCAGCGGACCGCCCAGACGACCGCCGAAGTTGTTCCTGTTCAGGAACGGCACGTCGATGTTGCTGCTGTTGCGGAAAAAGTCGTTGGCCGCCAGCGCCGAGTTGCGGTTGAACAGAAAGGCAGCGCCGTGGAACTGGTTCTGGCCGCGCGGCGTCACCAGACGAACCTGCGCGCCGCCGTTCTGGTCGGCGCCCGAATTCGAGGTCACAACCGTGAACTCGCCCGTGTCGTCCACCGATGGACGGTTCGGAGCGAAATCCGTCGCGTTCGAACGGATGAAACCATCCTGCACGTTCAACCCGTCGCGCGTAATATTCGTGAATGAAGTGCGCAGCCCGTTGACCGACGTGCCCTGCGCGCCGTTTGACGAAACGCCCGGCTGCAGCGAAAGCAGAGCGAGAGGATTGCGACCGTTGAGCGGCAGCTCGATGATCTGGCGGTTGCTGACCGTGTTGCTCAGCTCGCCCGTCACCGCGTTCAGAATGTCCGCGCCCGCAGTCACCGTCACAGACTCCTGCACCGCTCCGACCTCGAGGGCCGCGTTGAACGCGTACTCACGGCCGATGTCGATCTTGACCTGCGTCGCCGTGAATGACTTGAACCCCGGCGCCGTCACCGTGATCGTGTAAACGCCGACTTCCAGCTGTGGAACCGTGAAGGTGCCGTCTCCGCTGGAGGTGAATGATCGCTCTCTCCCCGTCAGATCGTCCTTGATGACGACCGTTGCGCCCGGAACCACTCCGTCCGGTCCATTAACCGTGCCGACAAGCCGGCCCGTGTTCGTCTGCGCAAAGACGGAGATGGTGAGAATAAGCAGTGATATCCCTGCAATAATTGTCTTTCTCATATGTCTCCTGATGTTGAATTATTTCCCAAGTCGCCAATCACCTGTGATTGCCGCCTGAGTCTGTCGTTAATTTTTGTTGGGCGGTTGGGTTAATTAATCGGCTAGATCGAATTGGTAAATTCTTATGATTTACTTATTTATCTTGATTTATTATCAAACTACAATTGCGTATCCAATTTTTTGAAGATCTTGCCGATTATGTGTTTAAGAACTACTACCTACATAGTGCAAGATCTGTACCATAAATACTTAATTGTCTATCGCCCGGTTTGTTTATGGTTTTCTGTGTCTGCGTCCAAATGTCTTTCAATCCAAAATTCAAAATTCAAAAGTTTAATTTGATTTTTCGGATTTTTCGAGATTTCCAATCCAGTGTGTGAGTGGGATCACCTCATTCCGGGATCCAAATATCACAATATTATCCAGAAAATTGAATGTCAGGTGGGTTTGATGACTCGATTAGTATATATAAAGGCTTTGATATCAACAAATTTGGAGAGCTGTCAAATTAGGTATAAATATTGCCTGAATGGAGGTGATTAATTTCCGTATAATTCCGTAGATTTACAGTCTGAAATTTCAATGGGCAATGACGGGATATTTTAGAACTTGAATTATAGGTCCTTGTTGAGCCCGAAACCCTTCCTTGGAACGTTTTGTTTGCCATTAAGGCAGGTAAACCCCTAAACATTTAATCAGTGGAGTAACCCAATGAAACGAGCAGGCATTTCCCTCATCTTATTAGCGCTAATGCTTTCAGTCAGTATGCCGATCTTTGGGCAGGGTACGCGGGGCATTCTGACCGGGCGGATAAATGATTCAACCGGCGCGGCGTTATCTGGTGCGAGCGTCGTGGCCAGGAACATTGCGACCGCCGAGGAATTTCGCGGCACGACCGATTCCCAGGGTGTATTCATCTTTCCGTCAACTCCGATTGGCAAGTATGTTGTGACTATAGAGGCGGTCGGATTCAGGCGGACGGAAATTCAGGATATAACCGTTGAAGTGGGTCAGACAGCCAATATCAATGTTTCGCTGCAGGTGGGAGAAGTCGCCGAGTCTATTGTGGTGAGCAGTGATGCACAGGCCGTGATCAATACAACCAGTCCCACCCTGTCAAATGTCATCAACACGAGACAGGTGAGAGACTTGCCATTGCCGGGACGAAATCCCCTGGATCTGGCGCGGCTGCAGGCCGGCATCGCGGTCGTTGGCGACGATACTCGAAACGCCAGTGTCGGAGGTCTGCGCGGGAGCGCGACCAATGTCACGCAGGACGGCATCAATGCCATGGACAACTTCGTCAAGACCAGTTCTTTCTTCGCGATCAGCGCCCCTTCGCTCAATTCGACCAGCGAGTTCAGCGTCTCGGTCGGCACGGTCGGGTCGGATTCAGGACGTGGAGTGGCGCAGGTCAGGATGGTTACCAAGTCGGGCACCAACGAGTTCCACGGTGGCGTCTTCTGGCAGCATCGCAACGATGCCTTGAACGCCAACACATTTTTCAACAATACAGTCGGAACGCCGAGAACCAAGCAGAGACAGAACTTCTTCGGCGGCGCCGTCGGTGGACCGCTCTACTTCCCCAGGTTCGGTCAGGGCGGGAAATCGTACTATGACGGGCGCAATAAAAGCTTCTGGTTCTTTTCATATGAGGGGTTCCGCGAGCCCTTCTCGGTCACGCGCAATCGAACGGTGCTGACAGAACAGGCGCGGCAGGGAATCTTCAGTTATACCGGCGCCAACGGCCAGCAACAATCGGTCAATCTGTTACAGATCGGCAACTTCGGCACGATCAACCCGATCACCAGTGCGATTCTCAACGCCATGCCGCTGCCCAATAATACGCTGGTCGGAGATGGCGACAACACAGCCGGCTTCCGATACAACGCCAACGGGTCCAGCCCGAATGACAAGTATGTCGGACGTTTTGATCAGACGCTTCTCGAGAACTCGAGCATCGGATCGCACAGACTGGAGTTTGTTTACAATCGCGCCGAATTCCTGCTTAAACCAGATACCTTTAATAGTATCGATGCGCCATTTCCGGGTGGGGTAAATGCATTCCAGTCATCGATCCGAACTCTGGTGACGGCGGCCATTCAATCGACCTTCGGTTCGCGCATGACCAACGAAGTGCGTGTCGGGCATCAGCGTGCGCCGGTCGGATTCCTGCGCGATTCCCAGCCGACGGCTCCGTTTATAACCCTTCCCGGGCTCACGACATTCGACAATACATTCATGTCGCAGGGCCGGAACACGCTCGTCTATCAGTACATCGACAACTTCTCGCTGATCAGCGGATCTCACGCCTTCCGTTTCGGTGGCGACGTGCAATCCATAACGGCCATCACTTTCAATGATGCCGGCATTAACCAGACAATCAACCTTGGCGCGAACGCCGCCAACCCGGATGGCATTCTCAATGCCGAGTTTCCAAATCTGCCGGCGGGCGCGACCGGAGTCGGAATCGCCAACCGCGGACGTCAGGTCTTCAGCAACCTGGTGGGCTTGCTGGCCAGCAGCAATGCCGTCTTTAACGTGGCCACCCCGACATCAGGGTTCGTACGCGGAGCGACTCGCTCGCGCGATTTCAAGCAGCGCATGGTCAGCCTTTACGGCCAGGACCAGTGGCGTGTGCGGCGTAACTTCACCTTGAATTACGGCGTGCGCTGGGAGTTCCAGGGAGTTCCCTTCGAGGCCAAAGGCCTGGCCATTCAGCCGGTTGGCGGGCTTGACGGCCTGTACGGCATCTCGGGGCGCGACAACCTCTTCAATCCCGGGTCACTCCAGGGGAACCCAACGACAACCATTGATTTCGTCAATGGAGATACCGGCAAGAAGCTCTACAACAATGACTGGAACAACTTCGCGCCGTTTATCGGCATTGCTTACTCACCGGACTTCCAGAGCGGGCCGATGCGCTGGCTTTTCGGGTCCGAGGGCAAGAGTTCGATCCGGGCGGGTTATTCTATCAGCTACCTGCAGGACGGGTTTACGGTCGTCAGTAATGCGCTTGGAGTTGGCACGACCAACCCCGGTCTGATTCAGACCTCGGCCAACAACGTTCCAACGGGCGTATTGACAGGAGCGGGCGTTTCTCTTACGACACCGACCTTCGCGGTTCCGACCACGGACGCGGCGAACTTCCTGATCAACAACAACAACAGTATGTGGACGTTCGATCCGAATCTGCGGACACCATACGTTCAACAGTGGTCGTTCGGCATCGAGCGAGAAATAGCCAACAATACAGCGTTTGAATTGCGTTACGTGGGCAATCACTCGATCAAGGTTTTCCGCGCGATCAACTACAACGAGGTCAACATTTTCGAAAATGGTTTCCTCGGTGAGTTCCTCAACGCGCAGGCAAATCTGGCGGCCAACGGCGGATCGACTTTCGCGCCGGGCGCCGCAGGCACCGTGCCGTTGCCGATCTTTTCAACGCTCTTCGCCGGACTATCAGCCGGGAACGGTTTTGGCAACGCGGGATTCATCAATAATCTGACCAACAACAACGTAGGCGCTCTGGCATTCACTCTGGCCAACAACCCGGTTTTTCGAAACAACCGGGCCAACCTGACCTTCAACGGCCAGCCGGCGCCGAACTTCTTCCTTGCCAATCCGAATGCGTCCGGTATAACGGCGCTGACCAATGCATCATTCTCGAACTACAATGCGCTGCAGGCCGAGATTCGCAGAAGGATGTCGAAGGGGCTCATGTTGCAGGCCAACTACACCTTCAGCAAGACGATCACCGATGGAGGCAACAGCCAGAGTACATTGGAGTCATATCGAACACTCCGCGATATCCGGCTGGATCGCTATCGACCGAGCTGGGATCAAACGCACCGGTTCATCGGCAACTTCATTTATGAGCTGCCGTTCGGCGCCGGTCGTCGCTGGCTCAATGGTGGCGTTCCCGTCCTGGGTAAGTTGATCGAGGGCTGGAGTTTTGGCGGCATTATGAACTGGCAGTCAGGGCAGCCACTCGGCGTCTTTGCCGGCCGGTCGACGTTCAATCAATTCAATGTGGGGTTGAATCCGGCGCAACTGGCGGGAATCAGCTTCGAGGAGTTCCGTAACAACACGGGCATCTTCAAGACCCCTTCAGGCGTCTTCTTCGTCAATCCGGACATGCTCAATGTCACGACAAACTCGAGAGGGCAGGCCACCGGAGCGACGCTGCTGCCGGGTATGCTGGAAGCGCCCGCGCCGGGTACATTCGGCAACTTCCCGCGCAATGCCATCACGGGGCCGTCCTTCACGCAGTGGGACTTCAGTCTGACCAAGCGGACGAAGTTCTTCGAGCGAGCGGACATGGAATTCAAGGCGACCTTCTATAACGCCTTCAATCAGGCCAATTTCATCTTTGGCGATATCACAGCCTTTGACACTGCCAACTTTGGCCGCATCAGCAGTCAGCGTGGCTCACCGCGCGTCATCCACTTCATTCTCGGCATCAACTTCTAAAGAAGATGCCACTTGACTGAAAGCCCGGCAGAAGCAATGTTATGTTGCTCTCTGCCGGGTTTTTATTTGTCAGATTCCGAATGCCTCTTTAAGCTTATCGACGCGTTTGCCGAGCTGGTCGCGGATTTCGGCTTTGACGGCGCCCCAGGTGGTGGGATGTTCCGGCTGGCCTTCAAAGTAGAAAGGGCAGGGAGCGGGAGAGACTTCGCGCTGGACCTCCGCCAGGTCGATCGGGTCGATCGGAAAGACCACGCATGGCGGCGGCGCGTGTCTCGGTGAAGTGTAGATCATACAGGCGGTGCTGTTCTGGTCTTCGTGGAAGAAAGGGCAGCGAAAGACGATTTTGCAGCACAGGCCGCAGCGATTGCACCCGCCGCGCTGATACGGTTTCCACCGGTAGAGGATGCGGTCGGGCAGCACCTTGGCAAACACCCAGCGACGTGTCGCGCCGTATGAGTGTTTTGTGTAAAAGAAGCCGATGATTTTCCGGAATCCGATATATGCCTTTTTGGCAAAGATCTGACGTTCTGTCAGGCTGGGTATATCGAGATATGAAATATCATTTTCTACTGCGGGAACTGAGGATGACGGCGTGATCTGAACAAGACGGTTCTGTCCCTCGAAGTTTTGCTCCATGCATTTCCCCTTTAACTGGCCAGCCTTTGCGATCGACACAGGTGGACGATCAATCGGAGACTGATTGTCGTTCTCTGACCTTTAAATTGTTGTCGTAATAATGTCTGTCTGACCGCGTGATCTTAGCATTGAAGACAATAGAGTTGAAAGTTGAAAGTTAAAAGTTGAAAGTGCTCAGAAATTTTCATTGATGATACGCTATGCGTAACATCGGATATTTTTAGATTCAATAACGGTAACCGGAAATCACTGAATGATTGAAGAAACGTCTTTGACTTTCAACTTTCAACTTTTTACTTTCAACTATTATTGAAGATGGTCGAACATCAAATCAAATTCATTGACCGGCGGGACGGGCTGATTGAAGTGGCCGGATGGCTGGATCGGGCGACTGCATTTGCGCTCGATATCGAGACCATAAACTGGTGGAATCGGGAAGCCGAGCGAGTCTCTCTGCTACAGTTTGCGCTGCGGATGGACACGGGACCGGTCGTCCTGATGGTCGATGCGCTTTCAGGGATCGATCTCGAAGCGCTGCGCCGTCCACTTGAACTTGGGATGCAGATCAAGGCGATTCACAATGCAGGTTTCGACGCTGTCAAGCTCATGCGCCATTATGGAATTGCGACATCGCCGATACACGACACCATGCTCGCCGCACGCAGAAGCGGTGAGAAGAGATGTTCGCTCAAGGCTCAGGCCGAGACGCATCTCGGCATTACCCTGGACAAGGGCGAACAGCGCGGCGACTGGGCACGTCGTCCATTGAGCGCTCAGCAGTTGAGCTATGCCGCGCTCGATGCTCTGTGCACGCTGCTCCTCTACGAGAAACAGGCTGCGCTCGGCCTGGCAGGCGACTATCAGTTGAAGCCCCACGTTCAGCGGGAAGCCGCAAATATGCCTGAAATTGTGTCTATCGAACGATCGGATGCATTGCCGGCGGAGCCATCACGGTTGATGTCGGGAAGCGAGTTGACGTCTCTCGGCTCGGCGTTGCTCGGCATCGTGAACGAGCTTGATGGCCGATACAGTCCCGAGCAGCTGGCCGCATCGGTCGGAAGCGAGCGGATCGGTCTGGCAGGATGGCTCGTCGACCGTTACGTCGGCTCTGATGTCGATGTCGATGAAGGGAGCGCGCGAGAGGAGATCGAGCTGCTCTGCTGTCGCGGCTTCGTTCAGCTGAGCGAATCGCGCCGGCTGGAAGTCACCGAAGAAGGTCGTCAGACTTATCACTCTTTCAAATCATGAAAGAGGCCGTTCTGGTCTTACCTTTAAGCCAAACAGATTACCGCAATCAAAGCTTGAATCTGAAGTCAGAGGGCATTAGTATTGTTTCAAGTTATCAACTGAAACAACCTGATGTCGGACTGTACGTTCGACGAAGTACAGGGCCGACACGACGCCCGGGGAGAAGCGGTTATGAAACACCCCAACGCACAATCACTAGCCAAACGGTTGCTGGATGCACGAATCAGGCGCAACGATATGATCGGCCTTAATTCGCCCGATCCGCATCGAATCACCGACGACGAGATCGCCTGGGCGGAGGATATCCTTGCGACGCATCTTGATGCCTGCCTGCGACAGGGGTTGCACACCGATTTCTTCGATGCCGTCGAAGAGGCGATCGATTTCGCCCAGCGGCAGGAGAGAGCCTACGAGCCGATACCGGAAGGAATGCATTGCCATTTTGCAGTAGTCGTTCTGGAGGAGCGCAACGCCGACTGAGTGCTCTGCAAACTAAATTTTCGGGCATTTAAATTCGGAAGAAATTAATCGCAAAGACCGCAAAGGGGCAAAGAATTAATCGCAGAGGCCGCATAGGAGCAAAGATTTTTTGGTGATATGAATATTCGGATTATTGCCCATTGGATATAATTCGAACACTGATCTTCCCTGTATATCTTTGCCCCTTTGCGGCCTTTGCGATTAAATTCTTTGCGCATCTTCGCGGCCTCTGCGATTTAAGAATCAGAAACCCCGGCTTCCAGAGTGTTGAGTCACCCCACGCGGGCGAGGCCGAAGCGGGGCTGGCTGCGAACGTGCTGGATGATGCGGTCGGTTTCGCGAGTCAGTGTACGTTCATTGAGCATGTGGTCGGCTTCGCGGCGCGCCAGTTCGAGGATCTTCTGGTCGCGCACGATGTTGGCTATGCGAAAAGCGGGGATGCCGGACTGTCGTGTTCCCATGACCTCGCCGGGGCCGCGAATCTCGAGGTCCTTTTCAGCAATCTTAAATCCATCAGTCGTCTCTTCCATTATCTTCAACCGTTCCTTCGCCTCTTTCGTCTTCGAGAACTGAGCCAGCAGAATGCAGAAGCTTTCAGCGGCACCGCGTCCGACGCGGCCACGCAGCTGGTGGAGCTGCGAGAGGCCGAATCTCTCGGCGTGTTCGATCAGCATGACAGAAGCGTTGGGAACGTCGACTCCGACTTCGATGACCGTTGTTGCCACCAGAATCTGCAGGCGATTGGCGCTGAAGGCCTGCATGACTTCGTCCTTCTCGGCCGGTTTCATTTTGCCGTGCAGCAGGCCGACTCCGAATTCCGGGAATACCCCGGTCCTCAATAGTTCATACATTTCACGGGCATTGCGCAGGTCGAGTTTTTCCGACTCCTCGATGATCGGCAGGACGACATAGGCCTGGCGGCCTTTTCTGATCTGATCGCGGATGAATTCATAGATCTTGTCGCGGCGGTCCTCTCCGCGGACGTGAGTCGAGACGGGCGTCCGGCCCGGAGGCAGTTCGTCGATAATTGAGACTTCAAGATCGCCGTAGACGGTCATGGCCAGGCTGCGCGGGATCGGCGTGGCAGTCACAACCAGAACGTCAGTATTCATGCCTCGACGCTGGATCTCGGCACGCTGCAGAACCCCGAAACGATGTTGTTCGTCGATGACAGCCAGACCCAGACGGTGAAATTCGACCGCTTCCTGAATCAGTGCGTGGGTCCCGATGACCAGATCGACATCCCCCGCCGCGATGGCCTTTTGCCGCTCGCGTTTTTCTTTGACCTTGAGGCTGCCTGTCAGCAGCTCGACGCGATAGGGCGTATTAGCGAGCCAGAGTTTGATGTTGCGGGCGTGCTGTTCGGCGAGAATCTCAGTCGGCGCCATGAGCGAGGTCTGGTACCCGTTCTCGATCGCGATGACCATAGCCTGGACGGCGACAATCGTCTTGCCGCTGCCGACGTCTCCCTGCAACAATCTGTTCATCGGTTTGTCGCTGGTCATATCATCGACAATCTCTTTCAATGCCCGCTTCTGCGCGTTGGTCGGGTTGAAGGGCAGGATTGCGCGGACAGCTTCGCGGATTCGATCGGTGATCTCGATATGGGATGCCTTGGGCTCACTGATTCGCTGGCTGCGACGCACGCCCAGAGCCACGGCCAGCCAGAAGAACTCTTCGAAGATCAGACGCCGGTGTGCCGGAGAGTGCGCATGATTGTACTCCTCGATCGCTGCATCCTCACCGGGGAAGTGAGCGAGACGCAGCGCCTCGCCGAACGAAATGATCCGGCAACGGTCGATCACTTCAGCCGGCAATGACTCCGGAATCTCTCGAGGCAGGCCGGCGATCACCCTGTGGAAGATGGTTCTCAGCTGGCGCGTCCGAAAATCGCCGAGCTTGCGATAGATCGGGACACGCCTTGCAGTGTGGACCGCCGTCACTTCAGCCTCGTCGTCGTCATCCGACAGGATTTCATAATCAGGGTTCTCGACCTCAAAATATCCCTTGTATCGGTTGAGCTTCCATTGACCGTACAGGATTACGCGCGAGCCTCGTGTGAAGACCCGATTGAGGTAGATCTGGTTCCACCAGAAGGCCCGGATCTGATTCTCCCCATCGGTCCCGATGAATTCATACATCTTCAACCGGCCGCCCTTGAGCGGAATGATTCCGCCGATGCGAACCATGACCTCGATCGATGCTGTCTCGCCGTCTCGCAACTGGCTGATGCGCGTCAGGTTCGAGCGATCTTCGTACCGCATGGGCAGGTAATGAAGCAGGTCTTCGACGGTCGCCTCGCGGGCATCAGGACGGGCGTTGATCGCGGCAATCTCGACCGCCAGAGCGTGCGCTGTCTTCTGGCCAATCCTCGGAAGGCCATGATGATGCAGATCGACTAATGGTGTGGTTAGTGTTAGCAAAATTAGTTGAAAGTTGAAAGTTGAAAGTCATAAGGATAGAACATAAATACCGTGTAACATAAGTTTTTTAAGATTTTCAACGCCAAGCACGCCAAGCTTGCCAAGAGGGTTTAAACGCCAAGGACGCCAAGGACGCCAAGTCGGCCAAGAGTTTATAAGAAGTAATGATTCGCTGTAGTATCCATTTCGCCAATAACACTATCAAATATGCTGATCAAATTATTCTCATTTGAAACCCTTGGCTGCCTTGGCGTCCTTGGCGTTGATCTTAAAAAACTTAGGTTACACAGTAATAAATATGTCACAGTCGTAAGTCGGAGAACCTTCGGACTTTCAACTTTTAACTTTCAACTTTCAACTCTGTATTTTCACCTTCCTTCTATCTCCTCCCAGATCCGATATCGCGATGCGGCGGGCGTTTGGGATCGAGAGATTGCCAAGACGGTCGGGCCATTCGATGACGACCACGCCTTTGGGGTCATCGAGCATCTCGTCAAGTCCGAGCGCCTGAAGTTCTTCGACTCCGCCGGAGAGCCGGTAGAGATCAAGGTGATACAGGCGGAGGCGTCCATCGTACTGGTTGACGAGGGTGAAGGTGGGGCTGCTGACCTCTGCCGGGTCGATGTCGAGACCGGCCGCCAGTCCTTTGGCGAAGACCGTTTTGCCGGCTCCCAGATCTCCTTCTAATAAGAAAACGGTGGAAGCTGCCACGGATTCCGCCAAAGTGTATGCAATTTCAAAAGTTTCTTCGGCGGAATTGGTGATGATTTCGGTTGTCGAATTAGAGGACACGTCTGCTCAGATCCGTTTGATTGAGTTGATTTCTCCGCGTTCTTTCTCGCCGCCGGTGATCAAAAAGGCTTCAGACAGATGATCGATGATATCGGAGGCCAGGAGTGACCGCATGCCTGTTTTACGCGTGGCCAGGTCACCGGCGAGGCCGTGCAGATATACAGCGGCGATGGTTGCGCCGAGCGGATCGCCCGGGCGTTGTGCGAGCAGGCCTGCGAGCAGACCAGTCAGGACATCGCCAGATCCTGCCGTCGCCATGCCCGGATTGCCTGTGGCATTGACGAAGACCTCGCCATCCGGCGAGGCGATGATGGTTCGACTGCCTTTGAGCACTGTGATTGCGCCCGAACGGCGGGCGAATTCCCGCGCGATGGCAATGCGGTCAGATGTGACATCGGAACTGGCCAGGCCGGAGAGGCGTGCCATCTCGCCCGGATGAGGTGTGACGATGATCGGAAGATCGTCCGATCCCTGAAGGTCGTCCGGCCACGGAGCGACCGCGTTGAGTCCATCGGCGTCGAGAACGACGGGAGCGCGCCGCTGCGCCAGCATCTCGCGGACGAATGTTCGAGTGTCCTGATCGGCTGATGAAAGCCCCGGTCCGATTGCGAGGACGGTTCTTTTGTTTGACAGTTCGAAGGCGCGTTCGACAGCCCTGGCCGAGATGGCGCCACGGGCTGTCTCTTCCAGTGGTTCGGTCATGACTTCAGGCAGCACCTGACCGACCATCATCGCCTGGGCCGAGCCGGCGGTAGCGACTGTCACGAGTCCGGCGCCCGCTCTGAGTGTTGCGGCTGAGGCCAGTGCGGCGGCGCCTGTCTTGCCGCGCGATCCGGCGAAGAGCAGAACATCTCCGACAGTACCCTTGTGGGCGTCGATCGGCCGCTCTGTGTCACCCAGCCATGACGCGATCATCTCTCTTTCAACAAGATTGAGCCATGAGCCGGAGTTTTCATCGATGATCCATTCGGGCGTGCCGATAGCGGCAATGATCAGTTCGCCGTTGGCCCGGCAGGCCGGCGCAAGAATGTTGCCGATCTTCGGAGCAGTGAACGAAATCGTCAGGTCGGCGTCGACGTGGACTCCGATCGGCGCCGCCCGGTCGGATGAGAGCCCCGAAGGAATGTCAACCGAGACGATGAGCGAGGTTTCGTGGCCCCTGATCAACCGAATGGTTTCGATTGCCTCGGCGAGTATCCCTTGCGCCGGCCGGTTCAGACCCGTGCCGAAGATGGCGTCAATGACGACGTCATAACCGGCGTCGATCTGCTCCACGCTTGCGTTTTCATAAAAGAATAGATCAGAGGAAGGGTGGTCGGCGTTGCCCTTCTCTTCAGCAAGTCGTTGCAAGATCTCGAAATTGGTGAGGGCTTCACCTTTTGTTTCGTCGATTCGCCCGAACAGGAACGCATCGACGCTTGCGCCACGCATCCAGAGCAGACGGGCGATAACTGCGCCGTCTCCGCCGTTGTTTCCCTTGCCGCAAAGCACAGCGATATACCGGCCGGCAACGGTGCCGATTCGCTCGATCAGCGCTTCGACGACACGCCCACCGGCGGTCTCCATGAGGATCGGCCAGGGGATGCCAAACCTCTCGACGGTCAAACGGTCGATTTCGCGCATCTGCTGGGCATTCAAAATCTTCATCGGGTTATCAATATCTCTTTAACTGTAAGAGCGCAAGGGAGCAATGAGAAATTGACAAGCAAAGCATGAGCTAAGATAATTAGTTGCTTCTTTTATCATATCGCAACCACGCCGCGACAGAAGGGACGGGAATCGAATGTCCGGCGCAAAAACGAGATTGCGAAGATCATTATCCGGGCTCGCTCGATCACAAACATTTCACGTACGCAGGCAACGTCCGATCCTTCAGGTTTGACCGGCCAATAAAATTGGCCGCCTTCACATTTCAAGCTGCAACGAGCGAGAGAGGATCGCTGTCCGAATTGAATCGGAGGTAAATGGTGTCCGAAGAAAATAAAGATAATCAAGAAATCCAAGAGAACGTTGAAACCACCGCCCAACCAGCCCAACCTGCCCAACCTGAAAGCTGGGAGTCCCAGTTGCAGGCGCGGGCAGGGGAATTCCTGGCCAGTCGGATCGGGCCATTGAGGTCGGAAATCGAAAGTCTGCAGGCGACGATTGCGGAGATGAGCGAACGCCTGACCCGACAGATCGAAACTGTTCCCGCCGAAGAAGAGGCTGGATTTTTTGACCATATCAGGCAATGGTTCAGCGATTCGCAGAGCAAGGCCGAGCAGGATTTCACCGCACGACTGGAAACTGCCCGTCAGGAATGGGAAGAGGAAGGCAGGCAGGCCACCGAGGAGGCGGTTCAGAAGCGACTGGAAAGCGCCTGCTCCGAAGCTGCTGCTGTCGCACGCAGGGAATCGGAAGCTCAGATCGAGGATCTGCTCGGACAGTTGGAGGCGAGCCGCAAGGCTTTGACGCTCGCGGTTTCATCCGCTCAATCGGCCTCGGCACAGCAGACCTCATTCGACAATCTGCGAGCGGGCGTGATCCAGATCGACGACCAGCGCACTCAATCGGACACCTTGTCGGCGCTGGTTCGATGGGCGGCTCAGTTTGCCCCGCGTGTCGTATTTTTCGTTGTCAAGGGTGGCGATGCGGTGGGATGGAAGGCGAGCGGATTCGAGAACGGCCTCAATGACGAAACCGTTCGGTTGCTCAAGGTTCCGACTCAGGCTCCGACCCTGCTCAAGGAAGCATTGAACAGTTTCACCATCGCATCCGGCCGGTCGACGTCGCCCGGCGATGATTCGGCAGTGCTCGGTCACTACGGATCGCCCGCGCCTGAACTCGCTGTTGCAATGCCTCTGGTCATTCGCGGCAAAGCTGCCGCGGTGCTCTATGCCGATTCGGGAACCAAAGATGGAGATTCGATCAACTCCGCCGCGATTGAGGTGTTGCTCAATGTGGCCAGCATGGGGATCGAACTTTTGCCCGCGCGACGCGGCCTTGAACCCGTCCGTCCGACCAGATCGTTGGATCCTGTTCGGGCCGAAGCTGCGGCAGCCGTGCAGCCACAGGAGACTTCGGCGGAACCTGAAGCAGCCGCAGCGGCAGCAACTGAAACAACTGGCGAAACATCTGACGAAGCATCTGAAACTGAACCGGCGTCGACAGCTGCAGCCGATACTGCTGCGGTAGCTGAATCCCATGCCGATGAGGATGCGCAAGTACAGATGGAAACGGTGGAAGCCGCTCACGCGGTTGATGAGTTTTCGGAGGAATCGGCGGTGGAATCTGACGCTGAACCGGAGCCGATGGTGCGGGACAGAATCACTGAAGATCTGGTCATGCCTGAAGGTGTGGCTGAGCAGCTCGAATCCACTCAATCGCAGATGGAGCAGGCGGCTGATATCGGATCCGAATCCGAAGAACAGTATTATGAGGATGAGTTCTCGTCGGTCCCGCCTCCGCCTCCGGCCCCACCGTTTACTAACGATCGGATGCCGGACAAAGCCAGCGCTTCAGCTCCGACCGAGCCGATCCGTCGGACGCTGGATATTCCGGATGAGGAAGAGCAGGCCGCCGCTCCGCCGGCTCCCGATTTCGCATCCGCGCAAGCTGCTCCGCGCCCGGCAACTCCGATAATGACTGTACCCTCGCCGGCGAGTGAGACTGAACAGCGCGCGCATAACGATGCCCGCCGTTTCGCCCGCCTGCTGGTATCCGAAATCAAGTTGTACAATGCCGCCAAGGTCAACGAAGGCCGGCGTAATTTCGATCTCTATGACCGCCTCAAGGATGAGATCGACAGAAGTCGCAAAGTCTATGACAAGCGGGTCTCGCCAGCCGTCGCGACGCGATTCGATTATTTTTACGATGAACTCGTGCAAACGCTGGCCGAAGGCGACCCGGCAAAACTCGGCCCGGAATGTCCTGGCCCGGTTGTCATTGCTTCCTGATATTTTCGCCTTCAATCCTTTCAGCGACAGGATTTACAGGCCAATCGCAAAAAGTTTTAATCTTGCGATCATCTTGTAAATCCTGTCCTTTTCTTTTAACCTTTATAAAACCGTGCGCAGTACGGTCAGCGAACCTTTCGCCCCCCGAGTTCGTCTGAAGCATTGTTAACATACGGCTTTCCCCTTAAAGCTGCACCAGATGAGGAGCCGATAAATGAAATCCTTCCCCAGGTTACTGTTGGGCCGATTATGGATGCCAGTCGTGAGCCTGATTTTTGCGATCGCTGTCGCGTATCCGTCGACACAGCCGGCATCATCTGCTCAGGTTCGCGCGAGTGCGGAATCGCAATTCAAAAAAGCTGTCGCTTCGAAATCGGAAGCGGCGCTGCAACAGGTTGAAACCTCCAATCCCGGAACGGATGAGGCTGCGCTGGCGAGGTTGATGCGCGGGTACATGCGTCTGCAGGCCGGCGACAATGCCACTGCGGCCAGAACCCTGGCCGATCCTTCGATCGGTCGTCTGACGTCACTCGGAGACTACGCGCTTTACTACCGCGCACAGGCATTGATGCAGTCGGGGCAGCGGGACGAGGCGGAGCGGGAATTTCGCAGGATGGCCGCGGCCCATCCGACTTCGTTGCTCGTTCGAAATGCGATCCTGCAGGCGGCCGGGATGGCCGTCGAGCGGGGAGATCATCAGCGGGCTGTCAGCGATCTGACGCCGCTCGTCGAAAAGAATGACGGGACCGCCCTCAAGATGCGTGCTGACGTCCTCGAAAAGCTCGGGCGTCGCAACGAAGCGATACTCACATTACGCAAACTCTATTTTGATGCCCCGCAATCACCGGAGGCCGAAAAGGTCGCCGATCAGTTGACGGCGCTGGGCGGGTCGACAACGCCTGCCGATGCCGGGCAGATCAAACGCCGAGCGGATAATCTCTATGACGCGGGGCTCTGGGTGCTCGCCGTTCAGGCTTATGATCAGATCACCGTTCAATTTCCAGAGCATGCCGACGCTGAAGTCTGGCTCAATACCGGGATCAGCTATTACCGCGCAAACGTCTTCAAGCAGGCGGTAGAAGCGCTCTCACGCGTTCGCGCGCGCACTCCCGGTGGGATTGAAGATACGCTCTATTTTCTGGGCATTGCCAACCTGTCAATGAATAATGAGCAGGAAGCTGCCCGGCAGCTTGCCGAACTGAAACGGCGCGTGCCGGCGAGCGATCGGATTCCGGAGCTGATCTATATGATCGGCAGGTATCATCTGAAGCGCAATCGTGATGCTCAGGCGGCGACATGGTACACGCAACTCGTCCGGCAGTACCCGCAGGGGCCGCACGCTGATGAGGCCCATTACTGGCTTGCCTGGCGCGCGCACGAAGCGAAGGATTACAAGACCGCTGCGCGCCTGCTGGTCGAACACATCGCCAATTATTCGAACGAGACCGACAATCGCGGGAAAGCCGCATTCTGGGGCGCCATCGATACCGAGAAGTCGGGCGACAGATCGCGCGCGCTGACGCTTTATCGCGCGCTGCTCCGACGATACGGGGTCGGATGGTTCGGCGCCAATGCCGAGCGGCGAATAACTGCCCTGTCCCGCCAGGGAGTCCAGCCCGCCTCGATTCAGGATGATCCACTGCTGCGCCGCGCGGTAGCGGGATTGCAGGACATCAAACTGCCGGCCGAGACCCTGCCTTCATCCGATCGCGAACGGGTAAAAAAGGCCGAGCAGTTGATGCGCATCGCCTTTCACCAGCCGGCTATGAACGAACTTGAGACGGCACGCGAAAAGACGCCGGCCTCGCCAATCGTCAACCTGCGAATCGCGCAGATTCATCGAGCTAACGGAGAGAATGTCGCCGCGATCAACGCTCTCAAACGCGCCTATCCCGATTATGGACAGACCATGCCGGAAGAGATGACGCGCCAGGCATGGGACATCTTCTATCCCCTCAAGTGGTGGAACGTCATCAAAGAGGAAGGCGGACGGCATTCGATCGATCCTTACCTGATCGCCGGCATCATCCGCCAGGAGACGGTCTTTGATCCCCAGGCGCGCAGCCGCGCCAATGCCCTTGGCCTTATGCAGTTGCTGCCTTCTACAGGTCGCGCCGTCGCCAAACGCACCAGCCTCGGAGGCGGCGGCATTTCGACCGCGGACCTCTACAACCCGGTCCTCAATATTCAATTGGGTACTGCCTACGTCAAACAGCTCATGGACCGTTTCGGTCGATTCGAATATGTAGCCGCCGCATACAATGGCGGACCCACTCGAGTCAGTCGCTGGCTGAACCAATTACCGAATGACGGGATCGAGGAATGGGTCGAGAGCATTCCGATCAGTGAAACCAGGCTCTACGTCCAGGGCGTCTATCGCAACGCCGGCCATTACCAGCGCCTCTACGACAATCAGGGACGGTTTCGGTCGTATGTTCCGGGGGAGTAGAAAGTACAAAGTACAAAGTATAAAGAGTAGCTGATTGCCGCATTTCTTTATACTTTATTGATGCTACGCGGAAGAGTCCTTTAAAATCGATTTGACAAATTTTTTGGCTGCTCAAGCATATTCTTCTGTGAGCCTGCAACGCAGGCGAAAGAATAAAGCCTGGGTGTGGAGCGAGGCCGCCAGGCCGAGCGAAACCCCGGGTCACGTTCCACCAGAATCACCAAGCCCACGAAGTGGGCGAAAGCCCGGACAGAACAGGCAGGCGGCAATGGGAAATCTGCCGCCCATTTCATGGGCTTGCTGAAATTATGATACCGATACCCGGGGTTCCGCTCGGCCTGGCGGCCTCGCTTCACCCCGGGCTACATGCTGCCCACCCGCTTCGCGGGTTCGGGAAAGATCAAGGAATTTCCAAAAAATATCGCTGCGTAACATCAATACTTTGTACTTTATACTTTGTACTTTGTACTCACTTCCTACTCATTTCTATTTTTTCGCTCAACTTTTCGACGAAATCCTCGCGTGGATTATAGCCGGCCTGGCGGTATGATATTTTGCCTTGAGGATCGATGATGATTGTGGTCGGTATGGAATTGACGGAGAAGAAGTCGTTCAATCCGTCGGCGAAGACAACGGGCAGGTTGAATTTGTGGCGTTTCAGGAAAGGCGCGACCAGATCACGGTCGTCATCGGTGGTGATAGCCAGGAAGACGACTTCCTGGTCTCCCTTGAACTTTTCGATCGTTTTGGCGAAGAGCGGGAGTTCGGTCAGGCAGGGGCCGCACCAGGTCGCCCAGAAATTCATGACGATGGTTTTGCCGCGCAGAGAATTGAGATCCAGCGTTGAGCCGTCCGTCCGAGTCAGCCTGTAGCTGAGCGGGTCAGAGATGCCGGCGTTTGGATTTGGCGGTTTAAGTTTCGCTTCCCGTTCCTCTTTATCCCTGACATATCGATCGTAAGCTTTGAGAATCTGGTCGCCGAGGCCGGTTTCCGAGCCGTGTTTTGCCCTGTAGATGAGGCTGAGTTTCTTTCGCAGCGAGGGCATGTCGATCTCTTCATCGGTGTTCAGAGCGATGACGAAGGCCTGGCGGTAATAATCGAGCGCCTCGTCCAGATCCCTGCGCTTTTCAGCCAGTTCGCCGAGCGAGATGGCCGCTCCGGCCAGCCGGCCGGCGTTGAAACTTTTCTGCAAATCCGCCTTCGCTTTAACGTCGTTATTGAGGTCGAAATGCACCTTGCCACGCAGCAGGTAGACCGACGCAATGCCCTTCTGTTTTCGTTCTTCCCATTGCGCAGCGCTCACACGCCTGGGTTTGAGACTGCTGGCGATGATGCCTTCGAACTGTTTGACCAGCATGTCCGCATAGCCGATCGATTTGTTCAGATCGCCTTCGGCCCGGCGCTCTCTGAAAGTCGTAACCAGGTTCATTAAAACATCTATATTGTCCTGGTCGGCTTCGATAATCTTTTCACCGTAGGATATGGTTCTTTCTCGATCGCGTAGCTTGACGCTCAACTTGTAAATTTCGGTTTCGATCTCTGTGCGACGGATGGTGCCTGGAAATTTGCGCAGATATTCTTCGAGATTAATGATGATCTGGGTTTCGCTTCCGGCGGAGCTCTCGATGGCGCGGCGCAGTTCGAGGTCAGGATCGACTCTTGTTTCGTCCGGTTTCTCCTGCTGCTCCCTGGCGGCATCGACTGCCTGTCCGAATGAGGTCGCGGTCAGCAGAAGTAATAGAATAAAAATCGCGGTTTGATGCATCGAATGTTTCACGGATTAAGCTCCCGGGGAGATGTTCGGTTCCGCCGGGGTTGCGGTGTCGGCCCGGCCGATGATTCCCATCAGCCTTCCGACAGGCTTTTCGGCGCCTGATTCACGACGATAACTGAAAAACAGGTCATTTCGCAACCAGGTGCAAAGTCTGCTGTCGTAGATCCTCTCGGGCAGGACACCGGCTTCGATCGCCTGCAGCGTATTGGCCTGGTTGATATTCAGATTGGCCTTTCCGCCGGGCTTGCGGTGGGAGATCAACTCCTCGGCATAGGTGAAGCGGCCATGAAAAGCCTCAATAACTTCGGGGCCGACTTCGAAGACTTGAGAGCTGATGGCTGGGCCTAGAGCGACATGCAGGTCAGCCGGTGAGGAACCATGATGAAGTTGCATCTTCTTGATGGTTCGTGCGACGATGCCCGCCAGAGTGCCGCGCCAGCCGGCATGGACCGCGGCGAATGCCCCGGTTTTTTGATCGGCGATGAGGACGGGCAGGCAATCAGCGGTCTGAACGGCAAGCAGGGTGCGACCGACGCGTGTCGTCAATGCGTCGCAGGTGGCGGGATCACGGCCGGCATCGGTTTCGTCGTGCAGGATGTGAACATCGGCGGAGTGGACCTGTCGTGCGGTAACAAGTTTCCAGTCGTCAGCACCGAGTGCATTCAGAAAGCGTCGTCGATTCTCGAACACGTTTTCACGCTCATCCTGGCTGAGATTGCCAAGACTGAGCGCATTGGCGGGTAATGGGCTGACGCCTCCCAGCCGGGTGCTGAAGGCGTTCTTGAATCCAATCCGTTCGATCGGTTCGCAGACGATCAACTGCAATTCACTGAAATGACGTATTACGAAATTATCCATACTGCTCAGGTTTAGAAATTATGATCATTGGCATCGGAACAGACCTGATCGAAATCTCAAGGCTCGAACGTGCGCTCTCTGTTCACGGCGAACGATTTCGAGACCGCGTCTTCACTCAGCGCGAGATTGAATACTGCGAACGTGTCTTTCGCAAGGGTGAACGATACGCTACACGATTTGCCGCCAAAGAGGCCGCACGCAAAGCGATCGGCGCCGCCACTCCCGTGCGTGCGCTTTCGTGGCACGACGTTGAAATCATATCATCAAATGAAGGCGCACCGCAGCTCGAATTCCATGGCCGTGCGGCTGAGCTGATCAGGGAGCTGCGGGTGACCAGGTATCATGTCTCTCTGTCGCACGCGACAGACAGCGCCATCGCATATGTCATCCTGGAACGGGAATAGCCCGAAAGAGGTTATGAAAAAGATCGGAATATCGCTGATTATTTCTCTTGTTTGCGTTCTCGTCGTCAATGCGCAGTCTGCGCGAGGACTTTCGCCGTCCGATCTGGCCCGGATTCGTGACGTGACGGACGTGCGTGTCTCACCTGACGGGTCGAGGATGGTCTTCACCATCGGTGAGATGACGCCTGATCTAACGCGGAGGATTACGAGGCTGTGGACCGTGTCGTCAGCGGGCGGTGACCCGAAGCGGCTGACCGAGGGCGATTTCAATGAATCGACGCCAAGATATTCACCTGACGGGAAACAGATCGCCTTCTATTCGGAGAGGGACGGTCAGGCCGGGCTCTGGGTGGTGCCGGCCACTGGCGGCAATCCGAAACTCCTGACTCACATTTACCAGACCAATTTCTATCTGAAAAGCGCCGGTGAGACCTTCACCTGGGCGCCTGACGGCAAGCGAATCGCTTTTATTTCTTCCATCGAAGTTCTGGGAGACCGGCCGCAACCACCAAACACACAACCGAACGTCGGAGGGCCGCTTGCCGGAGTACCGCCTCAGGTCTTTCGCCCATTAACGAAGGAAGAGATCGACAAGCTGCCGATCGAGGTTCGCGAAATGATCTTTCGCGCGCAGGGCCAGGTCATGGGAAGGCGGCCGGCGTCGAGCAACGAGAACCTGCTCAGCGCGCTGCCAGATGATCCGCGCGTGATCACAAGGTTGCAGTATAAATCGCGCACCGCTTTTTCAGATTCGCTCCAATCCCACATCTTCGTCATAGATTCTGACGGCGGGCGATTGCGCCAGTTGACTACGGGGCAGTTTTACGAGCATTCAATCGACTGGTCGCCAAAGGGAGACGAGATTGTTTTCGTTTCGAATCACGAACAGGACCCGGACAAGGTCAACAACACCGACCTGTTCACCGTCAATGTCGATAATTTCTCCGTCAGGCAATTGACCAGTACCCGAGGGTGCGAATGGTTCCCTGTTTTTTCGCCAGACGGATTGCGCATCGCGTTTCTAGGCACGCGTCGCGAGATGACGACCATCGATAGCGTAGCCGAGGATACGCAGGCATATCTTATTCCAGCACGGGGCGGGCCAGTGGTCGAGGTCAGCCACTCCCTGGATCGTCGTGTCTCAGCCCTCAAATGGGCGCCAGCCGGCCGGGAGGTCCATTTTTTGATCGGAGATCAGGGGCGAACGGCACTGGTCGCGGTTGCGCTGAACGCCCGATGGATGGCAGGAGCGCCTCGCAGAATTCTGGACATGCAGATTCAAATCTCCGGTTTTGCCACCGGCTCGAATTCGATGGTTGCACTGATCTTCAGCGATCCGGCCCATCCGGCGGAGGTCTATACCGGCAGGCTCGAAGCCTCAGGGATTACGCCCGATTCAATCAAACAGATCACAAATTTGAATGGGGCTCTGATTGGCGGCATCAGGACTTCAGGGCCGCGGGAGTTTCGATTCTCGAGTGACGGGATGGAGGTCCAGGGCTGGGTCTACATGCCGCTCGATGCTGTCGGGACAAGAAAGTATCCGGCGATACTTTCGATTCACGGCGGTCCACATGGCATGCACGGTTACGGTTTCAATCCAACCATTCAGGCTCTGGTTGCGCAAGGTTATGGTGTCATTCTGATCAACCCGCGCGGATCGTCCGGATACGGCCAGAAATTCTCCGATGGATGCGTTAACGACTGGGGCGGCGGAGACTATCGCGATCTTATGAAGGGCGTCGATGAGGCCCTGGTGCGCTATCCCACCCTCGACAAGGACCGTCTCGGCATCACCGGCGGAAGCTATGGCGGATACATGACCAACTGGGCCATCACGCAGACCGCCCGGTTTAAAGCGGCTGTCTCGATCGCCAGCCTTTCAAACCTGATCAGTTTCTATTCCACTTCGCTCTACCAGGATCTGATCCACGCCGAGTTCAAAGGTTATCCCTGGGATAATTTCGAGATCCTCTGGGAACGCTCTCCGCTCAGGCACATCAAAAACGCCGCGACGCCCCTGCTTCTGGTGCATGGCGAACTGGACAACGATGTTCATATCACGCAGGCCGAAGAGATGTTCACTGCGTTGAAGATGCGCGGCGTCGAAACGGTCTTCGTCCGCTATCCCCGTGAAGGTCACGGCATACGCGAATTACGTCACCGTCAGGATCTGCTCGCTCGAACGGTTTTGTGGTTTGATCGCTACTTGAAGTAAAAGTAGAAAGTAGAAAGTAGAAAGAGAAAGTAGAAGTAGAAAATAAAACGCTCTTGTTGCGATAGATCTTCTTACTTTTTACTTTCTACTTTTTACTCATCCCCGGAGCTTATGAAGACAGATAGAATAGAAGAGGGTAAAGGCGAAGTTTCGATGCGGATGGTGGCGGCGCTCGAGGTCGGGTCGGTGATCAGCTCTGTCTTTTTGACGCTCTGGCTGATCATTCCGCTGCAGCCTCCGTTCAAGTGGATGTGGGGTATTCCCGGCGTAATGGCTCTGGCGCTGATCGTCAATTCTCACCGGGTTCGAGGAGAATCGCTAAGTCAATTGGGTTTGAGCATGCATGATTTCGGCCGTGCGCTGAAACTGCTTGTTCTTCCGACACTGATCGCGATAATTCTGTTCGTTTCGATTGGATGGATGACAGAGACTTACCAGCGCCGCCAGGACTTCAGCTTAACCCTCATCCTGTTGCCGATCTGGGGACTTGTTCAGCAACTGATCCTGCAGGGATTCATCTATCGACGTGTCCGGTATCTGCTGGTTGGAGACGGTGAATCCGGAAATCGCAGCCGGGTCAACCTGGCGATAGTTCTGACGGCGCTGCTGTTTTCACTGGCGCATGCTCCGAATCCGGCATTGATGGTCCTCACTCTTGCCGGAGGACTGATCTGGTCGTGGGTATATGAACGCGCGCCGAATCTGCCGGCTCTGGCATTGTCGCACGGTCTAATGAGCGGGTTGGTGATAACCTCGCTTCCGCCCTGGATCCTTCACAGCATGAGCGTCGGATACAAGCATTTTCTCTATCAGAGGTTTTAATTCGAGGGTGAAGATGTCCGAGAGTCTTATATCCAGGCGAAAAGCGAGCTGGAAGCGGTTGGAGGATCTGGTTGCGCGGGCCGGAGAGACACGCGGCGTCCGCGGCTTCAGCCGCTCGGACCTGCGCGAACTGATCCACAGTTATCGCCGCGCTTCGTCGGACCTGGCCATCGCTCGCGTCGAATCCCGGGACCAGAGACTGGTCAGCTATCTCAACGGCCTGGTCATTCGTGCGCACGGAGTCCTGTATCGGACTCGGAGCAGCGGGATGAAGGGGGTTGTCAGTTTCTACCTCGGCGATTTTCCGGTTATCTTTCGCCGCACCTGGCGTTACACGTTTGCGACCTTCCTGATCTTCACATTGATCTCTCTGTGTTCATTTATCGCGACCTGGCGCGACGTGGATTTCGCGGATTTCGCCTATGTTCCGCCCTTAGCCGTAGCGCGAATTCAAGCCGGTGTCAGCTGGTGGGAAGAACTGAACCGGGCGGCTCCGCAGGGGGCCGCGATGATCATGGCCAACAACATCGGAGTCAGCCTGAAAGTCTTCGCCATGAGCATCATTCCGGTGGCCGGGACGGTCAATGCGCTCATGCCATCGGCATTGCAATTCGGAGCGATCAATGCCCTGATCCTCAAATACGGGATGACGCTCAGATTGTGGGCCTTTGTCGCCGGTCACGGTGTGCTTGAATTCACCGCCATCTTCATTGCCGGAGGCGCCGGTTTGATGATCGGGCTCGGCCTGCTCGTGCCGGGAGAGAGGACTCGCCGGGATGCACTGGTCGAGCGCGGAGCGACGGCGATCAGGCTGCTGGCGGGGTGCATTCCGCTGCTCATTATTGCCGGACTGATCGAAGGCTTCATCTCGCCGCTGCAGGTTCATCCCGGATACAAGGTCGCGGTTTCGCTGGCAACTGCGATCGGTTTGACGGCTTACTTGCTGAAGCCTGCCAGAGTTCCGTGAAGCACGGAATCATATGCCTGTTCTGCCAATTTCCTCCGCTTGCGAATATGCGGACAGGGACTCCCCGCGCTCCGGCAATGGCGCAATGCCCATTGAAAACCACGGGCTGAGAAGTTACATTAAATCATATGGTTGTCGAAGGAGCTGGAGGAATCAAATGACATATCTGACAATTTTGATTAAACGCGATATTTTTACATTCCTGGGGCTGGTCAGGGCCGAGATGGTCGATGCGGATGCGAATGCAAAAACGATCACGGCCGTGATCAAGCATGACCCGCGTGAAGGTGAACCGGTGATGAAACAGTTCGATACCGGTCTTGCCGCGATTCGCAGTTATGAAGAAGCGATCGACACCAGCATCTCACGCGGATGGAGCGTCGTCTATCGCGGAGCTCCGCTGATTGGCTGATGCGGGCAGGTCCTCATTTATTGTTTTAACGGGAAATCCTAAGTGGGCTGTTCTGAGATCGGCAGGCGATGATCGAGCGCATTGCTGACGATCCGGGCTGCTGTCTCGCTGATTTGCGACCGCCAGAATTTACGATCTTCTTCCTGGGCGCCGCTGAGCAGCAGTAATCGTCTCAGAATCTCGGTTGTCACAGCGACGAGAAAGGCTCCCTGGCCGGCCTGCTGGCGCAGGTGTTCGTTGTCGCGCCGCGCGCGATCCCGTTCTTCATCAAGATCGAAACGCGGAATCTCCTTGTCGAGCAGTTCGAATGCGGCGACGGCCAGCTTCTGTTCTTTGGCGGCGGCAAATGCCGACAGACGATGGCGCAGTTCCTTGCTCAACGGGACTTCGATCAGTGGGGACGCAAGACTGATGGCTCGCAGCGTCTGCTTGTGTCGAAAGACTCGCAGCCCGATGAGAACGACGATCGCGCTGTAGAAAGCGATGATCAGACCGACGATGGCCAGATCCGTTGCCGTCCAAGCCTGCTGTTTGCGAAATAAAAGATAGAGCACCGGAATCAGCATTGGGACGAAGAAAAGTATCACACGGTAATTTCTCCACCAGGGCGAATGGTGCTGCTCGCTGCGCTGCTTGTCGGTTGTCTGATTCTGTTCCAACTTCGATACCTCTGATCGCCTGTCCGGCACTGTTTATGCTTTGAGTATTATAGCCTATTATGCCTCATCGCACAGCCCTTGATTGATCATCAATTCTACGGTCAAATACGGTTCGATACCAGACAGATCAAATATGAAGAACGACCATCATCCCGGCAGGGAAGAGTTTAAACGGGTTCCTGCCGGTTCCGGCCAGTTCCGTAAGGATGTGGCGGGCGATTGAATACCTCGGGAGAATGCATATGCTGATATCTTATTACGGGCAGAAAAAGGCTCTTCGTCTGAACTTTCGAAAAGCGGTGCTTTTTGTGGTGATTGTGGGTGTCAGTTTGTCGAGTCTGGCGCCGGGTGGGGTTTCGGCCCAGCAGGCACGTGCCGCCCGTCAGACTTCGGCGAAACGCGCGCTCAGTCACCAGGATTACGATGCATGGCGGTCGATTCAGGGGCAACAGCTTTCACGCGACGGCAAACTGCTGGCATATTCTCTTATCCCGCAGGATGGTGACGGCGAGATCGTTGTACGCAATCTGGCGACAGGCAGGGAGTGGAGGCATGGACGCGGATGGCGCCGCCCGGTGGCTCCTCCAAGCGACCCTGAAGCCGCCGTGGCTGCCTTTCAATCCGGCGGACGGGCGACGCGTCCCGAATTTTCAGCCGACAGCCGTTACCTGTTCTTCACCATCGAGCCCGACAAAGGCGACGTTCTGAAAGCCACAAAAGAGAAGAAGCGTCCGGAAGAGATGCCCGGAAATGCTCTTGGGATCATGGATCTGGCGACCGGCCAGGTGACGCGCATCGAGCGTGTCAAGGGATTCCAGGTTCCTGAAGACGGCTCAGGTTACATCGCTTACCAGCTGGAAGCCAAAGTCGAGGAACGAAAACCGGAAGATAAAAAAGATGAAAAGGCCTCAGAGCCCGGCGATCAGGAATCATCCGACCAGGCCAGGGGACAGCGAGGCGGAGCGGCGGCTCAGGCACAAGGCGCTGGCGCCCGCGGCCCGCGTAAGGAATACGGCACCGACCTGATTTTGCGCAATCTCGCCACCGGCGCCGAACGGACCTTTGCGGAAGCGCTCGACTATTCGTTCAGCAAGGATGCCAAAACACTGCTTTACACTGTTTCATCAAAAAAGGAAGAGAACAATGCGCTGTATGCCGTCACTCCCGGAGTTGATTCAGCCCCGGTCGGGCTGCTCACCGGCAAGGGGAAGTATTCAAGGCTGACCTGGGATGAGGACCAGACCCAGATGGCATTCGTCAGCGATCGCGATGATGCCGCGTCAAAACAGCCGAAGTTCAAGGTCTATCACTGGGATCGCAAATCATCGAGCGCAAATGAGATCATTTCGACAGAGAGATCGGGAATTCGCGCCGGCTACGTTGTCAGCGAACGCGGAGGCCTCAATTTCTCTCGCGACGGCAGCAGGCTCTTCCTCGGTATTGCACCGGCGCCGGAACCCGAAAAGGATCCTGAGGAAGCGACACCGGCGGACGAAAAAGTTCTGGTCGACCTCTGGCACTGGAAGGATGATTTCATTCAGCCGATGCAGCGTGTCCGTGCGGCGCAGGAGCGCAACCGCAGTTATCGCGCCGTCTATCACATCAATGACGGTAAGTTCGTGGCGCTGGCTGATGAGACGATGCAGAACGTAAATCCCGCCAGCGACGGCCGTTGGGCGATCGGCACCGATGACCGGCCCTGGCGCAGGCTGGTCGGAGTCGACGCCAATTACTCCGATGTCTACCTTGTCGACACGGCTGATGGTTCGCGCCGGGAACTGCTCAAAAAGCAGCAGATGAATCCATCGTGGTCGACCAACGGCAAATACATGCTCTTCTACGACGGGAAGGACTGGAATACGATCTCGATCCCCAATGGTCGGAAGACCAATCTGACGGCGAATCTCGCCGTTAAATTCTGGCGCGAAGATCACGATTCGCCCAACACGCCGTCCCCATATGGCAGTGCCGGCTGGACCAAAGACGACAGGCACGTTTTGCTTTATGACCAGTACGATATCTGGCAGGTGTCGGCGGATGGCAGCGGAGCGAAGAACCTGACCGATGGCATCGGACGCAAGGAGAAGATCGAATTCCGTTATGTTCGCCTCGATCCCGAGGAGCGCGGCATCGATCAGTCGAAACCTCTGCTTCTGCGCGCCAATAACGACTGGAGCAAGGATACGGGCTTCTATCGCGATCGCATCGATGGCGGCATGCCTGAGAAGCTGATCATGCTTCCGAAGAGCCTCGGCAATCCGACCAAAGCGAAAGCTGCCGACGTCGTTATGCTGACGGCATCGCGTTTCGATGAATATCCCGATATCCATGTCACCGACCTCAACTTCAAGAGCCTGAAAAAAGTGAGTGATGCCGGAAAGCAGATGGATCAGTTCACCTGGGGCAAGGCGGAGCTTGTCCGCTTTAAAAATATGGATGGCGTTGATCTGAGCGGCATCCTGATCAAACCCGATAATTTCGATCCGCAGAAGAAATATCCGATGATGGTCTACATCTATGAAAAATTATCGGATGGTCTGCACCGCTTTGTGAATCCGTCGCCTGGAACCTCGATCAACGCTGCATTTTATGCCAGCAATGGTTACCTGGTCTTCATGCCTGATATCGTATACACAATCGGTTATCCGGGTCATAGCGCTTTGAAATGCGTACTGCCGGCCGTTCAGGCGGTAGTCGATCAGGGATTCGTCAAGGAGGACGCGATCGGCATTCAGGGACACAGCTGGGGCGGCTATCAGATCGCCTACATGGTGACCCAGACCAATCGCTTCCGTGCCGCGGCGCCGGGCGCGCTGGTCGGCAACATGACCAGCGCCTACAGCGGAATCCGCTGGGGCACGGGGCTGCCTCGTCAGTTCCAGTACGAACGCACCCAGAGCCGCATTGGCGGCAGCATCTGGGAATATCCGATGCGCTTTATCGAAAATTCCCCGATCTTCAATGCGCATCGAATCCAGACGCCGATTCTCATGCTCCACAACGACCAGGACGATGCAGTGCCGTGGTATCAGGGCATCGAGTATTACCTGGCGCTGCGCCGTCTGGAAAAAGAGGTTTACATGTTCAACTACAACGGCGAGTTCCACGGACTGCGCCGTCGTCAAAATCAGAAGGATTACACACGTCGTCTGCAGGAATTCTTCGACCACTTCCTCAAAGGCGCTCCGAAACCTGCCTGGATGGAATCAGGCATCCCCTTCATCGAAAGAGAAAAGGATCAGGAGAAATATAGGGCAAAAGTAGAAAGTAAAAAGTAGAAAGTAGAAAGTGCGAAATCCTTTTTTGCACTTTTTACTTTCTACTTTCTTAAGGAGTTATCCAGTTGAAGCGAATTATCACGTTATCGTATGTCAGTGTTTTTGCGGTCTGTCTGGTCAGTCTGGTGGCCGGTGACGGGCGGGTAGGAGCCTTGATTCAGGAAACCTCACCGGTGACTTTCGTCGAGGTTCCGTTGAAATCCGCCGGCATCACCTGGGTTCACGATAACGGTCACTCACCTGAGCGGCATCTGCCCGAGACGTGCGGCGGAGGCGGCATCTTCATTGATTATGACAATGACGGCTGGATGGATATTTATCTGGTCAACAGCGGACCCTCCGATTTCTTCAAGCCCGAGAAGCCGATCCGAAATGCACTCTATCGAAACAATCATGACGGGACCTTCACCGATGTGACAGAAAAAGCCGGCGTCGCGTGTGGAAAGATGGGCCATTTCGGCATGGGAGCTTCTGCGGCCGATTACGACGGCGACGGCTGGCAGGATCTCTTCGTCACGAATTACGGCGCGAATGTGCTTTTTCGAAATAACGGTGACGGGACTTTCAGCGATGTGACAAGCGTGGCCGGCGTGGCTTCACCCAACTGGTCAACATGCGCAACGTGGTTCGATTTCGACAATGACGGCAAGCTGGATCTGTTCGCTTCGAGTTTCGTGGAATATAGCGCAAACAGCAGCATCTTTTGCGGAGACAACAAAATGGGGCGCCGCTATTACTGTATTCCGCGTGTTTTCAAGCCGCGTCCGAGCCACCTCTTCAAGAACGAAGGAAACGGCAAATTCACGGACGTCAGCAAATCGTCGGGCATCGCATCCGCGCTGGGTAAATCGTTTGGCGTCGTCGCGACAGATATAAATAATGACGGTTTGATGGACCTCTTCGTCGCCAATGATACGGTTGCCAATTTTCTCTTCGTCAACAAAGGCGGAGGAAAGTTTGAAGAGATTGGGCTCGCCTCCGGTGTTGGCTACAGCGATTCCGGGAGCCCGCGTTCCGGGATGGGCGCCGATGCGGCCGATTATGATGGTGACGGCTGGCAGGATCTGTTCGTTGCCAACATCGATCAGGAACTCTTCAGTCTCTATCACAACGAGAAGGATCTGACTTTCATCGACAAGCCCGGTGAAATCGCCGGCGCGACCAGACTGCTCAGCGGCTGGGGGCTCAAATTCTTCGATTACGACAACGACGGCGATCCCGATCTGTTCCTTGCCAACGGGCATCCCGACGACATGGTCGAAATGCAGGCTTCGCGGGTCAAATACCGCGAGCCTCTGCTGATGTTCGAAAACGTAAACGGAACCTACAAGAATATCAGTTCTCGTTCAGGCGAAGTGTTTCAGAAGGATTTTCCCGCGCGAGGAATGGCAGTCGGCGATTACGACAACGACGGAGATCTTGATCTGCTGATCATCAACAATGGAGAGGCCCCGGTGCTTTTGCGCAATGAGGGCGGGAATCGCAATAACTGGCTCGGAGTTCATCTGGTCGCGGCGAAATCCGGGGGCAGCAATCCGATGGCTGTCGGCGCGATCCTCACCTGGCAGGCCGGCGGAGTCAAACGGTCGCGCCTGAAGACGAGCGGCGGAAGTTACCTGGCCTCGCACGATCCACGCGAGATCCTCGGCGCCGGCAAGGCTGCAACGATCGAGAGCCTCGAAATCCGCTGGCCTGGCGGCAAGGTCGACAAACTGACCAATCTACCAATTAATCAATACATCAGGGTTGTTGAAGGCGAAGGACTGTCAAAAACCGATACCTCAAAGGCTCAAGGGCCACAAAAATAACCTGACTCTCTGCTGATGTATTTTCAGGATACGAATCCAAACGTTGTGCAATGAATTGTTATTGGCAAAAAGTGAAAGGCGTTGTCATACAAGGCCATCAGGTGGCTTCGCGAAAATCCGAGCATTATCCTCATGGAACCATCGAGATGCAAATTCCATACTTTAAGGAGCGTGGTCTTGATCTGACGGCATTATTTCGAGGAACTGTTAATCTCTCGATTTCACCAAAATCGATGACGCCGATCGCCCCGGAATATACATTTCGCGATGTTCAATGGACGACTGCACATCCGGCGGAGGATTTTTCGTTCTCGAAATGTCAGATAACTCATCGAAACAGGAAATATCAGGGATGGATCTATTATCCGCATCCGGAAACGAAAGAGCGACATTTTCAGGACCCATCGATCATCGAGGTCATCGCGCCATTAATTGAGGAGATAAGATATGGGGATGAGATCGAATTAGAGATCAATACAAAAGAGATATCGATAAATGATCTGAATCCCTGACTATCTCCTGACTCGGGTTGCACCGTCATTGAGCAGTTACAAATAACTCCTGGTAAGCAAAAACGTAGGAGACAAAAAGACAAATGAAGGAGAGATGATCATGTCAAATGTTGCTCCAATCGCCAGTCGTCCTCAAATTGACGGTTATGGAATCCCAAAAGACAAAAAAGGGTTACTGCCCTGGTCTCACGTAACCAGCAGAATGAAAGAGGCGATGCATTATTGGGTCTGCACGGCCAGCCCGGAGGGGCAACCACACTCGACCCCAGTCGACGGTCTCTGGATTGACGATCAGCTTTATTTTGGCGGAAGCCCGACGACCAAACGCAATCGGAATCTGGTCAGGAATCCATCGGTTTGTGTGCACCTTGAGAGCGGGAGCGATGTCATAATTTTAGAGGGCGAAGCCCGCGAACTGCAAAATCCCGATGGGTCATTGGCGAAACTACTTTCCGAGGAGTCCAACAGGAAATACGGATACGGCCTGACGCCGGAAGATTACGAAAAAACTGCCGGCATTTATGTCTTCACACCCCGCAAGGTGCTAGCCTGGAAGCAGTTCCCAAAAGATGCGACGCGATGGTTGTTGGAGGGTCATGCCTGATTTGGCCTGGACACTCGAAATCTTGGGATTTTACACGCCGGGAACGCCAATCCGGCCAGGGGATTCAACGACAAGGGCGCGAATCAGATCGCCGAACACGGTTTGTCCTGATGCTTTACAAAATGGCACCGGTCAACACATTATGAGCGTGAGCGATCATCAAATAGAGGACTGTTCAATAACAGAAACAGAAAGAAAGGGAGAACGAATGAGCAATCAGAATCTTGACACAATCAAAGGCGCCTATGCAGCTTTTGCCAAAGGTGATATTCCCGGTGTTCTTGGTATCCTGGATTCAGGTATCGAGTGGACGGAAGCCGAGGGATTTCCATACGGTGGAACATACAATGGCCATACCGCGGTGCTCGAGAGCGTTTTTATGAGGCTGGGCACGGAGTGGGAGAGTTTTTCCGTCGTACCTCATGAATTCATCGATGGCGGAGACACAATCGTCGCGCTGGGTAAGTACAGCGGAAAGTATATTGCCACGGGCAAGAGCTTTCAGGCGGAATTCGCGCATGTCTGGAAGTTGCGGGATGGGAAGGCCGTCAGGTTTATACAGTACGTGGATACGCATCTGGTTCAAAAAGCCTTACAAGCATAACCTTTGCCGATCCCTTGCGCCAGAGAGGCTGATCCTGGTGTCATTGCCATCGTCAGGCATTGAAAATCTGAGTCAATCAGAATATATAAAGAAACAATTGTCGCCGTGACTCACAGGAGTCGCGGCCGACATTTGTCTGTTTTCAATCAGATTCATGGTAATTGGATGGAAATCATATATTCACTGGAGTCAGCCTCATGGTAAAACAAGCTCAGCGGTCAACCTCGGATAAACCCGTGGCTGAAAAAAGCTATCGAATCTACAAGTCTATATTTGACAGAGTTCTCTCAGCACTGCCGGCGGGCAGGCTGCGCATCGAGCTTCCCAATGGAGAAGGGCTTGCATACGGATCAAAGGCGCCGGGACCCGAGGCGACGATCAGAGTCCTGAACCCTGTCTTCTTCAAAAGATGTATCCTCTACGGCGATGTCGGACTGGGGGAATCGTATGTGGATGGCGATTGGGAGACTGATGATCTGGTCCAGACGCTGTCGTGGTTTCTCATCAACCTCGGAAATGCTCCTGAATCATATCGTGAGAAGCGGCGTCTCCCGATGACCAACCTGCTGCTGTTTTTGAACCGGCTGCGCCATAAGATGAGAATCAACACGAGCTCGGGCGCGAAGCGCAATATTCACGAGCATTACGATCTGGGCAACGACTTCTTCAAGATCTTTCTCGATCGAACAATGACATACTCCTGCGCATATTTCGATTCGCCCGATCAGACGCTGGAGGATGCTCAGGCTGAAAAATACGACCGGTTATGCAGCAAACTCAAAATCCAGCCGACGGATCATGTGCTTGAAATCGGAGGAGGCTGGGGCGGATTTGCAGTGCATGCCGCTCGTAATTACGGCTGCCGTGTCACTTCGATCACCATTTCGCAAGAGCAGCTTAATTTTGCGAAAGACCGCGCCGCGGCGGAAGGGCTCTCCGGCCAGATCGATTTTGTGTTCGACGATTACAGGAACGTCACCGGGAAATTCGACAAGATCGTTTCAATCGAAATGTTGGAGGCTGTCGGTCACGAGTATTTTCCCTCCTATTTCAAAAAGTGCCATGAATTGCTCGAGCGAGACGGTCTGCTTGGAATACAGGTTATCACCTGTCCGGACTCACGGTATAAAAGCCACCGGAAAAATGTCGACTGGATGCAGAAACACATCTTCCCCGGCGGGCTGCTTCCCTCAATCGGCATCATGAACAAGGTGATCAATCAGACTGGAGACCTCCATCTGCACAGCCTCGAGGAGATGGGGCTGCGATATTCGAGAACACTGGAGACCTGGCGACAAAATTTCAACAGCAGGCTTGAAGACGTATTGTCGCAGGGGTTCAACGAGGAGTTCATTCGAAAATGGAACTATTACCTGACGAGCTGTGAAGCAGCATTTCTGACACGGAATATCAACGTCGTTCAGGCCATCTTTACCCGGCCCAATAACCTGGCTGTCTGACAATCTATTCGATATGACCGAAAAAGAGATTATCCTGATCCAGCTTGAGCAGGCCTTTAACCGCAAATCATGGCATGGGACCAACCTGCTGGGGGCGATTCGAGGAATCGATCCTGAAGAAGCGGCGTGGAGGCCTGCGAATGGCCGCCACAATATCTGGGAGATAATTGTTCACACAGCCTACTGGAAGTATTCGGTATACAGGCGAATATCAGGAGTTGATCGTGGATCGTTTGCGATTTCAGGTTCGAACTGGTTCCGGAGACCGGTTGAGAATACGTTAAAGGAACTGAAAAAAGAGGTCAAACTCCTGAAAGACTATCACCAGAAGCTTTTAGATGAAGTGAAATCCATTGATCCCAGGATATTGAATGAGACGCCGGCCGGCAGCCGTTCCACCTACAGGGACCTGATTATTGGAGTTGCGGCGCATGATCTGTATCACGCCGGCCAGATCCAACTTATCAAACGCCTGATGCAGAAAGATTAATAAGAAAGACGAGTGACGACCCCGCGGAGCGCCACTCGTCTTTTATCGATAATCTGTTCGATCGGATTACTGGGTCTGAAGGCCGCCCAGATTGCTCAGCCCGGCGAATGGATTGGCAGCTTCCACCGGAGGCAGCTGATCGACCTTCTCGGGCGCCAGAACGGTCAATTTGGTAATCGCCATGTTGCCGAGTGCCGTATTGCGCCAGTCTTTGTCCTTCGCGACCGAAAAATAGAGATCGGCAGCTTCCTTGTTTTTACCCATCGCTTCATAAGTGCGTGCCGTGTTGAAATCGATGAGCGTCGGGGGAATATCCCAGGGCTTCGCTTTCAGCTTCTGATATTCCGTCACTGCATCATTGAATTTTCCGATCGCCTCGTAGCGTTCGGCCAGAGCGAAACGAGACTGCGCGCCGACTTCGGAATCCTTCTGCGAAAGCTCTTTCAATGTCGCTTCCGCCTTTTCAGGTTCGAAAAACAATTGATGAGTTGCGGCATAATACCGCGCCAGATCGCCGTGATATGACGGGTAATCGTTGGCGGCCTTTTGAAACGCCTCGAACGCTTTGCGGTGTTTTTCGTCTTCGGTTGTGAAAGCGTAACCCGTCGGGTTTGCCGGCATCGGGTTGGCTACGACTGCGTCGTGATAGCGATAAGCTTCAGCCAGTGACTCCGCCGCGTTGCTCGCCCGCCGCGACATGAGCAGCCAGCCAACCACTGCGATTGCTATGATGACAGCGATTGCCGTTGCCCAGGTCGTGATCTGTTTGGATCGCCCCCTCACCCAGGTCGCTGTGCTGACATATTGTTCCATTAATGGATCGCGCTTCAGTTCCTGCGCGGATACTCGCCCTTTAGCCAATGTTGTACTCCTTCAGCGTGAAATTTGGGGCTATGAGGAAGTCGCAAACATAGCGGGCTGCATATGCCGTTGTCAAGTCCGATTTTAATATCGAATCATGCAAGCCCAGACGAAAACTCCCATCAAGGCGACATTCAATAAAACCAGAAATTTCGCGAGCGATCGTTCATCCTTTTTTCGATCTATATTACTGATTATATTCATAACTGCCTCCCTCTTTCTCCATATCAATTTTCTTCCGTTTCAGCACTCTCGCACAATAGGTTAAAGGCAACCGTCGTGCCGCAACGGGGAGATACGAGAGGATCACCGGGGACAGGGCCTAAGTTCTTAAATGATATTGATTTATGGCCAGTCGAGAACCTTATCTTAGATCCCGCTAAAGAGTTTTAGGTTCGATATGGTCAATAGCGTCCCGCGATTTGCACCATTTGGTCGCAGTTGCGATGTCATCAATCTATCGGGGCGCGATATCCCGGGCGCGTATGGGCTGTCAGCCCCGGGCTTTTGAGTGAAACGCGCAGAGTGCGCCATTTGCCGTTGTGCTTTTCGTTGGTGGGATAGTAGGCGATGGAATAGAGTGTGCGAAGTTCGGCGGCGATTTCGCTGTAAGCCTGAGTCGCCTGGCTCAGCTGTTTGATCTTGAAGACCCGGGCTCCGGTTTTGCCGGACATTTCCGCCAGTTCGCGTCGAGCCGACTGGTAGAGCCGTCGATTGATCTGCATCCGTTCAAGAGACGTCAGCAGGCAATGTCTCTCGTAAGCCTTCCCGGAGCCGCCGGAAACATGTTCGTCGAAATATTTTTTCAGCTGCTTGGCGGAAAACTCGAAGTGCTTTTCTTCCGTGCAGCTGCGCATCATTCCTGCTTCGGTGAATGATTCGGTGTCCAGCTCGAGAAAATAGAGGCCGGCTCCGGAGCGTTCGGCCAGTGGCAGAACCTGTTGATAGGTTGTGAACCCATATGAGTCGACGCCGTCTGTCAGTGCGACGATGGCTTTTCTGCCTGTGACCCGCTTGAGTATCTCGTCAATCGTCAACTGCAGGGCATCATAAAATGAAGTCCCGGTACCTGGCTGCAGGTGGTCGAGAGCGTCATCCAGTTTCTGGCGATCGGAGGTCAGATCCCTGATCAACTCGACCTGTTTGTTGAACTGGATGATGGCTACCTTGTCGTCCGGCCGCAGTTCGCCGAGAAAGCTGCGTGCCGCCTGCCTGATCAGGGTGATCTCTTCACGCGTGCTGCCCGAGGTGTCGATCAGCAGAACGACATTGAACGCGACATCGCTGGCTGAAAAGTTCGAAATCTTTTGTCGCACGCCGTCTTCATAGACCAGAAAATCGGCGGCATTCAATCCTTTGACATTCCTGTTGCCGGAACGGTCGGCAACGCTGACATCGATTGAAACAAGGTCGGTCGCAACCCGAATCGTTGCCATCTCCCCGATCTGCTGCTCCCGGGGGGGGGCCGGCGGTTCCTGGCCCTGCACGCAATGCGTGGTCAGAAATAGAACCATGAGCAGCCATGCGGTCAATCGAACGGGTTTTATCTTCATATTCAGAACCACTGTTTCATCAAGCAATTTTCTGATCGGCGAGTCTGAGTATAACCCGCCATAATTCTTCGGCAAAGCTTGACAGGGTTCACAGCCGAAGGGTAAGATGATCGCTCGCTCGAAAGGGTGCAGGCACGTAATGTCAATGGTAGACGGCCACCCTTACAAGGTGGAGGTTGTGGGTTCGAGCCCCACCGTGCCTATCCACCTCAAGAGAGTTTCGAAGATTTTTTATAGTTGGTTTATCAGTTTGACAATGCGGAGTCGTAGTTCAGTTGGTTAGAACGCCGGCCTGTCACGTCGGAGGTCGCGGGTTCGAGTCCCGTCGGCTCCGCCATTCCTTATAGTAGTTATTTTATTAATAGATCGGTTGATCAGCCGCTCGTCATCGCGAGCGGCTTTTCTGTATCTGTAGTCCGATCAGTCAGTGATATATCCAGGTGAAAATCATGCTGCCGATCGAAGAAGCCCTCGGGATAATTCTTGAAAAGACTCCACAGCTTGAGGCTGAGACGCTTCCCTTGTTTGATGTGACTGGCAGGGTATTGCGCCGTGATGCGGTTTCGGATATGGATCTGCCGCCCTTTGACAGGGCGCGGATGGATGGGTTTGCATTTCGTTCGGCTGACACGCTGGGGGCGGTGGCGGGTTGGCCGATCAGGTTCCGCACAGCAGGTGAAGCGGCGGCCGGTCATGCATTCACTGGAGAGCTGCAACCGGGCGAAGCCGTCAGAATCATGACGGGGGCTCCGGTGCCGGCAGGCGCCGATGCGGTTCAGAAGATAGAGGTCATACGCGAGCTCGGCGAAGGATTGATCGAGATTGAAGAACCGCTCAGACCAGGGCAATTCATCACGCCAAGAGGCATCGAAGCGCGTCAGGGAGATGCGATGGCACTGGCCGGCGCCGTCATCACACCGGCCGTCTCCGCCGTGCTGGCAAGTTTCGGTTATGCGAGCGTATGTGTCTCGAAGTCCCCGAGAGTGGCCTTGCTCTCGACAGGTTCGGAACTGGTCGAGGTTGATCAGAAACCAGGTGCATCGCAGATTCGAAATTCCAACACCTATTCGCTATCGGGATATGTTGCGCGGGCCGGCGGCCTCGTCGTTCGTTCGGGGATTGTCAGCGATGATCTGGATGAGACCAAAGAGGCGATCATGCGGTCGTTACAGGTTGCCGATGTCGTAATTCTTTCCGGCGGGGTCTCGATGGGCGATTACGATCTGGTCAAGCCGGCTCTACTCGAACTGGGCGCAGAGATTCTGGTCGAGAAGGTGGCCATGCATCCGGGCAAGCCGACGGTCTTTGCCCGGATCGGTGAAAAGGTTGTCTTCGGGCTGCCTGGCAATCCGGTTTCTGTCGCGGTTTCGTTCCACCTCTTCGCCCGTCCGGCGTTACTGAAGATGCAACAGGCGACCGAGATTCATCTGCCGCGGGCGCGGGTGATTGCAGCGCGTGCGATCAAAGGGGCTCCGCCAAGGCGCAGCCATCAGCCGGCAATTCTGACGATCAGCGAAGGCAGAATAGAAGCCGAACCACTGAAATGGAGCGGTTCATCCGATCTGGTCGCGTTCATGCGCGCGGAGGCGTTGATCGTCGTTCCGGAGGACCGCGAGAGGATAGAAACCGGAGAGATCGTCGAGATCATCTCGATCAGATAGAACAGGGGCTCCTGCATGACAGCAGATCCAGACAACAAGTTGACGCACGTGGACGATGAGGGCCGGATAACCATGGTCGATGTCGGCGCCAAGCAGGTGACATCGCGGGTGGCGGAGGCCAGCGGATTCGTTCGCATGTCGCCTGAAACAGTGCTCGCCATTCGCGAGCGTCGGACGCCCAAGGGAGATCCGCTTGAAGCCGCACGGCTGGCCGGAATCATGGCTGCGAAACGAACGGCCGAACTCATTCCGCTCTGCCACTCTCTCCCCTTGAGCCATGTTGATGTCCGCATCGAGCTTGAAGATGAAGGCGCCCGGCTGAACGCCGCTGCTTCGACCAGCGCGCAGACCGGTGTCGAAATGGAGGCACTGACCGCCGTTTCAGTGGCGGCACTTACTCTTTACGATATGTGCAAGGCGATCGACCGCACAATCACGATCGATCGCATCCGTCTGGAACGGAAAAGCGGAGGTCGATCCGGCGACTGGCGTCGTCAGGACGATGAGTAAACGATGGAACTCAGCAGCGCCAGAAAGCGGCTCGAAGAAGCATTGTCCGAGCATTATGGTTGGGCGGCTCATCCAGTGCTCCGCGAAAAGGTCGCTATCGCGGTCGACGCCAAGGCCGGGCGTCTCAAGATCGAACCCGACGAATACTGCACCATCGCGGCCGGCAGCCTCAGCGAACTGCTCGCCCTGATTGAAGAGGTTTCGGCCTCTGAAACATGCTTCTTCCGTGAGCCAGTGCAGTATGAGTATTTGCGCCGGGAGATTATGAGGGAACTCATGCGGGATTGCCCGGAAGGAGCGAAACTACGGCTTTGGAGCGCCGCCTGTTCGACAGGAGAAGAGGCATATTCGCTGGCAATCGCTTTCGACCTGGCCCGCTTCGAGGGTGGGCCGGCAAGGGCTGATATCTTCGCAACCGATGTTCGCAACCGTGCGCTGCTCAAAGCCAGTCAGGCGACCTATCCGCTGACCTCTTTACGGGAACTCGATGAGGAAACCCGCACTCGCTATTTCGAGCAGTTGCAGTCTGAAGGTGAAACCCGGGAACCTGTCTTTACCGTCATTCCAGACATCCGCCGCGCCGTCGCTTTTCGGAGGGTAAATCTCTTCGACAAGCTCTTGTGGAAGAGCCTCGCCGGGAAATTCGATCTCATCGTCTGCGCAAATCAAATGATGTATATGAACAATTCGGCAGCGCGACAACTGGTGGGTAACCTCGTGCAATCCCTCCGCGTTGGAGGATACCTCATGGTCGCGCCAGCGGAAGTATCGCTCGTCAACTCCTTATACCTCACCCAAATAATCTCGTGCCCTTCGTTTTTCAGGCGAATAGGTGAGTCAGTAGAAATTAAAAAGTAGAAAGTGGAAAGTGCAAAGCAGATAACGGATCAACACGTCTCTTTTCTTTCTACTTTCTACTTTCTACTTATGGGGAAGTTTCAGCGTATCGAGCACGATGTCGAGAGAACGGGCGGCGATATCGCGTGTCCGTTCGCTCCAGCCCATCTGCTCGCGATTCTGTTCGTAATCGCGCCGGACTCGCTCCCTGAGCCGTTCGATGAACTCCTCGGGATTGGGAGACTTCTCTATCGCATGATCGAGTTCGCGATAGGCATTGTGAATGGTGATCAGCCAGTCTGAGGCGTGATATTCGGGCGATCCCTGTTCAGATGAGAATTTTGCAGTCGACATTGGTGATTAAGCTCCGTAACGATGTGGATGAATGAATAGTCCGTGAATGATATGGCGGACTAAGGCAGACGTTCAGCCCTGTCCGGCGGCGCCGGCCTGCGCCAGCAGGATGCGTGCCATTTGAGAGTATGTATCGACGGCCTTGATCATATCTTCTTTTCGAATGTACTCGTGTTTTGTATGGGCGTCGTGGATCGATCCGGGACCATACAGTAATGGTGTTCCCCAGTTTGTCAGAGAAGGGATGTCAGTCGCGAATCTGACGACGCTTTTTGGGATGTCGTCCATTCCGCTCACTGTGTGTGTATGAACCGGCGGTATCGAGAATCCGCGCTTGATCTCGGCGCGGCCGGCGACCAGTTCAGTGATCTCATGAAACAGGTTATCCGGATCCGAGATGGTTCTGAACATCAGTTCAGAGGCGGCCATATCAGGCACGACATTCGGTCTGCGTCCGCCGCTGATGGTTCCGATGTTGTAGGTGGTCGACCCGAGCCGGGCATCGGTTGGCCATTGTCGCTTACGGATATCATCGAGAATATCGAGCAGTTTCTCGATCGCCGATTCACCGAGTTCAGGATAAGCCGAATGGGCAGTTCTGCCTTTCGTTTCGAGTATGACCCTGAGTGCGCCTTTGGTGGCGATCGCCTGATGGCTTTCGGTCGGCTCACCATTGATCAGAAATCGGTTCCGGTTCGGGATCGAGTTGGCGGCTCTGGCGCCGTCGCTGCCGTCCTCTTCGCCGACCAGGTAGAGCAGACCGATATCGGTGAACCCCTCATCCTTCAAAAGTTTCGCGGCGAAGACCTGAGCAGCGATCACGCCCTTGGCATCGCAGGCGCCGCGCCCGTATATCTTCTCTTCGTCCTCGCTGAAACTAATGAATGGCGGTACGGTGTCAATGTGCGAAGAGAAGGTAACCTTCGGGTCGCCGAGTCGCGCATAGACGTTGATTCGATCATCGGTCACCACCTGTGTGTTGACTTCGAAGCCGGCAGCGGACAAATAATCGCGCAGCCAGCGGCCGGCCACACCTTCGTTCCAGGAGATGGATTCGATCTCCATCAATTCGCGAGTAAACTGGAAGATGTTCATATGCTTGAGAGAATGACTTGAATATTCGCTCCGGGTGAAACCGGATTATAAGCGGCGAATTATTGAAAAGGCAAAGCATGCATGGAGTACCGACTTCAGTCGGGTTTTGCCTTTCGCGTATGGCAAGACCCGACTGAAGTCGGTACTCCATGCTCACCTCAGAAATTCCTCGAGTTTGACCGAAGCTTCGGTCTTGTCGTCCCGGTACTTGATGATGATTGGAGCATAGACTGAAAGGCCCCAGTCTTTTGCCGCGCCGACGGTGATTGCTCGCGCGCCGGGGACTACGACCGCGCCGGCAGGAACTTCGAGCGGGCGGTCGCCCGTTCGTCGATGGACTACTCCGCGGACGGCGTCAAAAAGCGGCGTCGAGCCGGTCAAAGTCACACCGGAAGCCAGAATGGCCCTCTCACGAATGATCGTGCCTTCATAGACGCCGGTATTTCCGCCGAGCAGGACTTCGTCCTCGATGATCACCGGAAGCGCTCCGACAGGTTCGAGCACGCCTCCGATCTGAGCTGCCGCGCTGATGTGGCATCTTTTCCCGACCTGCGCGCAGGATCCGACCAGAGCGTGCGAATCGATCATCGTTGAGTCGCCGACGTATGCTCCGACGTTAACGTAAGCCGGCGGCATGATCGTCACCCCCTGCCCAAGAAACGCTCCATCGCGCACTGTCGAGCCGCCGGGCACCAGACGCACGCCATCACTGATCGCCAACCGTTTTGTCGGATACGTTTCCTTGTCGAAATATCTGAAATTTTCATCGATCGAATAGTCGACCAGCCCGCCCAGTCGAAAGCCGAGCAGGATCCCGCGCTTGACCCAGGGATGAACGGTCCAGTTGCCCTCGGTATCCGGACTGGCGGCGCGGATCTCACCCCGGTTGAGCGCTTTTTTGAATTCCGTGAAAGTGTTCAGGGCTTCTTCTCGCCGCTCAGGTGTAAGTTCAGTCGACGGCAGGTTGAAAAATGAATCGATTTTTTGTTCGAGGTTTTCGGTCATGAATTTATCCGGTCTGTATTTTCAGCCATTCGTTAATGACTGTGTATGAGTCGCGCGGAACCTCGTGACCGGCGTCGAACATTCGCAATTCGACCGATCGGGCGCGTCGTCGCAGGTCCTCGGCGCTCTTCCGCATTCTTTCAGGCGTATAAAATTCGTCCTTTTCGCCGGCGATGTACAGGATATCCAGATCGCAATCGGCGTATTTCCCCTCGCTCTCCCAATCGCCGGGAATGCCGCCGCAGATTGCGACTATTCCGCGGATCAGCCCCGGATGAGTGAACGCGAACCGGAAATTCAACCCGACGCCCTGCGAAAAGGCCATCAGAAATATCCTCTTCGCATCGATGTCGGGCCTTCCGCCGGCGGTTTCGATGATCTTTAGCATCAGGCTGTGGTGGAGCGCGGTAGACTCCTCTGATTTGAAGTTTGTCAGCCAGCCGAATCCGAAGCCGAGCTTCGGCGATTCCTTTGTCGGCATGACCATATGCTGGTGCGGGCCCTGCAAAGCCGCGATGGCGAAGTCACTGTCGTTGATTCGACGCACCAGCTTCATCATCGAGGTTTTGTCTCCGCCGTATCCGTGGAGCGCGATGATCAGTGGTTTCGGTCCTTCACCCTCGGGAATATACAGATCGTAATAGCAGGGTAATTCCTGGATGATCCGTTGTTCTATTATTTCTGGCATACGCTAATCCTGGGAACGCCGAGCTGGGGCTCGGCGTTCCCAGCTGATGGTCTTCTGTTGCCTGTAGGAGTCGACTCCCATGCGGATCGCGGCCATGACTTTATAACCGAGATCTGCTCCCAGATTCGGCTGCTGTCGGGAGCGCACCGCGTCGAGGAAGTTATCCATGTGCGGGGAATCGCCCCTTTCATTCGGTTTGCATTCGATGACCAGCTTTTCGACTCCGGTTTTCGCCTTGAACTCCTTGCGATATTCGCGATCCGGGATTACCTGGATCGAAGAATGACTGAAATTTTCGCCGTTTTCGGCGATGATGATGCGTCCTTCGGTTCCATTGACAGCCACCAGCGGAGCCGCGCCGCTTGCCACCGAGCAGGTGAGCTGGACGGTGAAGGCCGGATAATCGACATTCATCATAAATGTGTCCGGGACTTCGCGGTCCTTCTGAACGAAGATGCCGCCCGAGGCTGCGACCTTGTCGGGGAATTGCGGTCCGATCGCCATGACCAGCGGCGCCAGCGCGTGATAGAAAAGGTCGGTCGCGATTCCGCCTGAATAGTCCCAGTATTTTCTCCATCTGAAATATCGTTCAGCGCTGAACGGCCGTTTCGGCGCCGGCCCAAGGAACGCCTTCCAGTCGATGTTCTTTTCACTCGCGTCAGGGTCGATCGAGTAATTCCATTCGCCTCCGTCCTTGTTGGCGTTGCGACCGTAACCGGCCGTCGCCCAGACGACCTGGCCGATCAGCCCGTCTGCGATCGCCTTGCGCGATTTATGGAAATGATCGAATGAGGCGTACTGGCTGCCGACCTGGAGGACACGTTTTTCAGCCGTGACCGTTTGAGCGATCTCGCGGGCCTCTTCGATCGTGTAGGTGAAAGGTTTTTCCAGATAGACATCCTTGCCGGTTTTGAGCGCAGCCATGGCGTGCAGATGGTGCCAGTGATCGGGTGAGGCAATGACGACCGCGTCGATGTCCTTGCGCGCGCACAGCTCACGGTAATCGTGATGCACAGCCTGCTCCTCGACTCCGGTTCGCTCGCGGGCCAGGCGTTTGCGTTTTTCATAGATGTCGCAGACGGCGACCAGTTGAACATCGCCCTTATCCGTGGCCCGCCGTTTCAGGTAGTCGATGTGGCTGTTCATACGGCCGCCGCAGCCGATGAATCCGATGTTGATCCGATCGTTGGCCCCGGCCGCTCGCGATACGCCGAATTCAGTCGCCGTTCCCGCATATCCTGTTACGGCAATCGCTCCGGCTTTCCTCAGAAATTCCCGACGACTCTTCTTTTCGTTCATTTCGCTATATTTCCTCAAATTGGACATGTGTAAAAGATTTTAAAGCGGTTGCATTAAATTGTCGTAAATCATATCCCAGGCCGGGCTGAACGGCCAACCTTTACTTGACACATGGTAAAACCATCGGGATAATCATTGATGCCAGCACGTAAAAAACCATGTGCTTCAGATTTGATCGGGCCGGTGGCTGATCCAGATCGCACTCCGTCCAGGTTGATGCCGCTGGCTGTTGGGAAAACAACATACCTATTAATAAACGATCTGCTGGGATAACGACTTACCGCTTCAAAACAGTTCTATTATAAAAAGCCTGCCGCATGTCTCGCCTGAGGGTCGGATGTGTGTTCGCAGGCGATGAATCAAGAGAGACCAAACTATGCCTGGCGATGACCGACCTGCGGTCTGATCTGTGGCTAAGAAGGAAAACATATGAGATCAAGACGAATGAAGCTAAACTCGAGCGGATTGTGGCTCGGCTTAGTGGCCGCAATATTACTGGTCTTGCAGCCATCTGCACTGGCGCAGTCCGACAACTCGACACTCACCGGTTATGTAAAGGACCAGACCGGCTCTGTCATCAGCAATGCCAAGGTGACGGTTAAAAGTGAGACCAGATCCTTTGAGCGTAGTGCGACGACTAACAGCGAAGGCTATTACGTCATCACCAGTCTGCCCCCGGGGGTATATTCGGTGACTGTCGAGGCATCCGGATTCAAGGCGTACAAGCTGACAGGCAGAAACCTGGATCCGAACCTGACAACCAGACTGGAAGTCTCATTGGAACCGGGTCAGCTTACCGAAACGGTCACAATCGAGGCATCAACCACCAGTGTCCAGACCGAATCGGCCACTGTCGGTAAGCTGGTCGAGACCAAGCAGGTCGAGTACCTGCAGTTGAACGGTCGAAATCCGCTCTTCCTCTCCCAGCTCAAACCCGGTGTGCAGGGCGGCGCGCTGGGCGGCAACAGCTTCGGCCTGACGACCGGCGGCTTGAACATCAACGGCGGCCGCACCCAGGATGCTCTGATCACATATGACGGCGCTGTCGGCGTCCGTACGCGATCGAACGGCACGAGCATCGGTGTGGCGGATGTCGAGGCGACGCAGGAAGTCCAGATCCTGACGGCCAACTACAATGCCGAATACGGCCGTGCTGCCGGCGGTCAGATTCGCATCGTCACCCGCAGCGGCGGCAGGGATTTCCATGGCGCTTTCTATGAGTACCTTCGAAACGCAGCTTTCAACTCCAACGAATGGGGCCGCAACCGTAACACTCCGGCCAATCAGCCGTGCGATGACGCTCAATTCGAGAAAGCTCCGCATTGCCGCCCGAATCCGTTCCGCTACAATCAATTCGGATATTCGTTGAGCGGTCCGGTCATCATTCCGGGAACCGGTTTCAACAAAGACCGCAACAAGCTCTTCTGGTTGTGGGGACAGGAATGGGTGCGTCAACGCCAGACAAACAACACCACTATTCGTGTTGCCACGCCGCAGATGCGAAATGGGGATTTCAGCGAACTGGCTGATCCGAACAATCCGCTGCGTGTCGTCCGTTATATCAAGGACCCGCTGCTGGCGGGCGCCTGCAACGCGACCGATCAGACCGCCTGTTTCAGGGATGGTGGAGTCCTCAACAAGATTCCCGCCAACCGGTTGAGCCCGAACGGCCTGGCCCTGTTGCGAGCACAACCCGATCCGATCCCCGGGTTCTACACCAACAGCGGTCAGAACTACTTCCAGGAAGGCCCGAACATTACCGATCAGCTAAAGAATACGCTCTCGGTCGATTTCTATCCGAACGAAAATCACCAGATCAAGTTTCGTTTGTCGCTCTTCAATTTCATAAACTCAAGCCCGTTTCGCGCCGGCACAGACCGCGCTCCGCAGATCATTGATCGTCCCAACCAGACGACTTCGATCAACTGGACGTGGACTGTTTCACCCAACTGGATCAGCGAGACGCTGGTGGCGGGCAGTCGCGACCAGGTCTTCATCTTCGTTGACACCGCCGGAAACAAATTCCAGCGGAGCCAGTACGGCATCAACTATCCGTACCTGTTCAGTGATCCGAAAGAGATTCAGGACAAGATCCCGACCATCGACGGCGTCGATCAGTTCGTCACCATCGACGGCGGCCCTTATCCTGCAAGCTCGACCGGACCGATCTATCAGGTGAGCAACAACTGGACTAACATTCGCGGTAACCACACGATCAAGTTTGGCGGTTATTTCGAGCGTTCAGGACAGAACGACTTTGACCAGATCAATGTCTCGGGTACACCCGGTGGAACCAACAACCAGAACGGCCGTTTCGTGTTCAGCAACACCACTCCGGGTGGAACGGGCGTCGCAGTCGGAAACGTGGCGCTGGGCCTCTTCGAGACCTATGCTGAAATCGGTCAGCGTTCGTTTACTCCTTACAGAGGACACATGTTCGAATGGTTCGCCCAGGACTCCTGGAAGGCGACCTCGAAACTGCGTATTGAATACGGAATTCGCCACAGCATCATCCAGCCGTATTACAGCCTCTGGCGGAACATGGTGGTCTTTGATCCGGACACCTACGATCCGTCGATCGCCGTCACACAGAACCCGGCCAACGGATTCATCACTGCCGGAAATCTGCAGTCACGATACAACGGGCTGGTCATTCCGGGCAGCGGGTGGCCTGAGTCGGCTCTTGGGCCGGGACGTGTCGGCATTGCCAACACCGGCGAGTTCGACTTCCTCTTCCGCGGCTTTGACAAGCAGTATTCCGAAATTCACAAGAACAACTTCCAGCCGCGCCTCGGCATCGCATACGCGTTCAACGACAAGAACGTGATCCGGGCGGGAATCGGCCGGTTTTTGACGCGTCTGGGCGTGAGCGACTCGGTCTTCCTCGGAGGCAATCCTCCGCTGCAGCCGACTGCTTCAATCACGAGGGGCAATGTCGACAACCCGGGCGGCACCAGCGGCAACGCTTTCCCGCTGGTCGTTACGACGCAGGATCCGATCTTCAAGAATCCTGAGTCATGGACCTGGAACGCGACTTACGAGCGCGAGCTCTGGTTCGACACGCTGGTCGAGATCGGTTATGTCGGTCGCCGCGGGCTGCACGCCCAACGCGAGCGCAATATCAATCAGTTGCAACCCGGAACCATCCAGGCCAATCCTGGCGTCAACGCCGATTTCCTGCGTCCGTACAAGGGTTACGGCATCATCCGATCGACCAACAATGATGCTAATTCGATGTATAACGGCCTGCAGTTCGGTCTCAACCGCCGATTCAACAAGGGCCTGCTCTTCGGACTGGCATACACGCTGTCGAAATCTTCGGACGATGGATCGGCGCAGCGCGACGTGGTGCCGAATGCCTATGACGTAAGCAACCTCTGGGGACCGTCAACCTTCGATCGTCGCCATGTCGCGGTGGTCAATGTGGTCTACCAGTTGCCGATCTTCAGGGACAGATCCACATTGTCCGGCAAACTGCTCGGCGGCTGGACTGTCAGCGCGATCTCACAATGGCAGACCGGAACCCCGATCACCATCGCCACAAACGATGATTTCGCGGGCGTCGGACCGGGCAGTGGTTCGCAGCTCTGGCTCTTCAGCAGCGTTCCGAATACCGAAGGCAAGTTCGCTTCGAACGCTACTGATAATGCATTCTGGTTCAATCCGAGAAATGCTGATGGTTCGGCGATCTTTACGCAACCGGCCGCCGGCACCTTCTCGACCCAGAATGCTCGGAATCCTGTACAACCCCGGATTCCAGAACCATAACTTCACTATCTTCAAGGATTTTGCAATCACCGAAAATCACCGCATTCAGTTCCGTGCCGAGGCCTACAACTGGCCGAATCACCCGAACTGGAACGGGGCGGATACCAATCCGCGCAGCCCGACTTTCGGTAAGATCCAGACCAAGAGCAGCGAGCGCCAGCTTCAGTTCGCGCTTCGCTATCAGTTCTAAATTCGCCTCTCGAGGCTCTTTAACGCCCGTCCGGAAGAGATTCCGGACGGGCAT
>JADJXM010000020.1 GCA_016715865.1 Acidobacteriota bacterium
CGAGCATTTGATATTGCTCCTCTAGCCCTTGCTTTGTTTTTTCAGAGACGTCGTCTCTTTGTAGTAGTCGGCGAAATGGGGTCTCCGGCCGCTCGTAGTGCTTCCGCACTTTTGCTCCCTCCCGTTCTTTATATTTGAGCTTGAACGATGGCTGAAAAAAATTGACGTACAAGCGTGATGCTTCGTACAAGCGACGAAGCGCCGCCGTGGCAACGAGGCCTTCGAGTCGCCCGTTGCCGACCAACTTCCTGACGACGGCGCCATTCTTCTGTTCGACCCATGCTTGATCGTTCTTGCGGTAAGCCCGGCTCCTGGTAAATTCAAGCCCTTTCTGCTGACAATAACCCAATAGCGTGTCGTTTATGAAAGCGCTGTCATTGCCAGCATTCAGTCCGAGTAATGGGAACGGCAGATGTGTCCCAACTGCCGTGATCCCCTCGACGATCAGCGACTGTTCTCTTACAGGCAAGGCGACGTACTCGGTCCAACCTGAAGCGACATCTGTCAGCACTAGCGTGTGGACGAAAGAGCCCGCTAATCTTGTGCCGCAGTGTACGACCATATCGATTTCCATGAATCCCGGACGTGTCTTCTCCCAATCAGCAAAGGTTTTAACCGCCACAACCTTCCGCACTCGGTTCAGTGCACGCTTTTTACGCCTTGCGCCAAACGCTTGTCTGCGCACTTACTTTAACCTGCGGTCGATAGTCGCCGCGCTCAGGCCCATGAGCTGCTCTCACAGCGTCTCGTCTAAGTGCAGATGGCCATACCTTTCCATCGCCTCGACTAATGTCGGCAGCAGGGCTTTTAGCCGCTTGCCACAGATACGGTCAGCGGCCTCCCACAAGACGATCAGTGCCTCATCCACAGCCGCTTGATGGATTCGCCGGCCGATCGGTTGCCTCTGACGGTCAACCTGCTTGCCATTCAAAATCCTGATCGCATGTTTACGATGGTACTCCGTTACTTTTACGAACTCATTCAAGATCGCTTTTTTACTCAGACGATCAGCCGCCCGGTAGCGTTCAATTATGGCCGCACTCAACTCCCGTCGAGTCTCTAAACTGACAGGTCTCATAATGTTTTCCTTTCCGGCGCATAGGAAGATAATGACCTGCGCCGGTAACAATTTTATGAGGCAACCACCCCCTTGTCAGTAACAATAATGCTGAGGCAATGCGACAGGAATTCTAATTGACGCCAGACATCCGTATATCGATCCAGACAGACCGTACACCGCAGCACTTCCTGTTCGTATCTGGTTGATCCACCAGGGGCTGTCCTCTCAACTGGATGAATATCGCCGGCTCCTTCGTATCGTACAGGCGACCGCCACAATATCGATCCGGGCAACTGTCACTCGGCTTCAGATTCGTGTGTCTGCACTTGACGACTTCCGCTCCTCTATATGCCGACGATCCCATTCGCCCGTGCCCACTTCGTTTCGGTTTTGATGATGACGCTTGTGGCGTCTTCGTCTCACCGCCCGTTGCTTTATTTGAATCCGTTTTTTTCTCTTCCGTCCGGGACCACGGGGGATTCCCCGTGCGTTTGTCCGTGCCGGGACCAAATATCATTCGCTTCAGCCGTTTGAGCGATATATTCTTCTCTTGCAGCACTCGCACCAGTGTCAGAACCGTTCTCAGCTATCGCTCGACTAACTCCTGATCCTTCTGCTCAAGGTTGGACTGGCGGAGCCGTTCGATCACTCGCTCGATCTCGGCTGCATCTGTTTTGGGGATCTGTTCATCTCTCACCATGGCTGCATATCCTATGCGAAACTGCACTTAAAGCAAAGCTCATACCGTATTTTTCTATTCTTCTACCGCGCCACTGTAAGGACACTTTTCAACATCACTTCGGGTATCAGGATTTCCGGTACCGAAGGTGAGAAAAGGTATCGGCCGGAGATCGTCAGACCGGATTACCGCTAAAGGACACTAAGGATCATATTACGATGTAGTTTCTGCTAGATTCAGCACCGGCTCAGTCCATGGTGTATCACGCTTGAAGGCAAGGCATAGCACCAAATTTACGATGATGATAGCAACAGCGCTTAGCACGGTAACCGTGTCGTTCTGAACCCAGTTGCCATAAACAAAAGGCACCATGCCGATGAGCGAGGCTGTGATACCCCAGAAGGCACCCTTGGCGCTCAGCCGATCCCAATAAACACTCAAAACAGTGGGGACGGCAAAACATGATGCGACCCCGTTGAATATCCACCACAGCCGATCCAGCGGAAACAGGTGCTGAACGATAAAAGCCGTAATCAGGCCTATGATCGAAATCCCGTACATTGCCAGGCGAGATCGCTTCACTGACAAAGCGTCCAAACGCTCTTTGGTCTTCCTATCCTCGTCTGTCAGGGGAAGCTCAAGCCTTTCCTTTCTCAACAGTTCTCGCTCAGCCTCTGTCAAAGGGGCCATGTCAATGGCATAAAGCGATGACGCAGCACAGAGAGCCGAATCGAGCGTACTCTCAAGTCCCGCAAGGAGGATCACGACAAAAAGCAGTGAAGCCCATAGTGGGAGGAGCTTAACGACTGTTGCTACCCCGATCATCGGAAGCCCAACGCCTGCCGGAAGCGCGATTCCCATTGCCGGATTGGCGGCGATGAAGCCCAGCACGGATAGCGCAATCGGCACGATTCCGGAGAAGAATGCCGCCGACAACGAAGGCTGGCATCAAGTGTTCTCGGCGAATAGCGAAGCTCCGTTGCCAATACTGCTGATCTGAAATTGAGCGGCAATCAGTCCGATTGAGGTGACGATTCCAAAGGAGAAGGCTACCTTGGGGTCGAAAATATTCCGATTGTTTGCGAGACCGCCCAGTCCGGCTTCAATGGCATTCCAGCCAGCTACTGAAATTACCCACGGGATTATGACAAAGATTCCCACTAGGATAAATGCCATTTGTATGAAGTCGGTGATGATCGAGGCCCTCAGCCCTGATATTGCGCCGTAAGATAAGCCAACAACCAGCATGAGAAACATGAGGATGTTGAGCGGAATCCCAGTGAGGAAGTTAAGCATCAGTCCACCAACGAAAATCTGAACCGTCACGGCCATGATCTGGTACCAGATGTACGGCACCATGTAGATCGTGTGCAATCGCTTGTCGCCAAAGCGGTGGCGAATCCAGTCGGGAAGCGTATAGCCACCGGGAATCTTATTACGGACCTGCGGCGCAAGCCACGCAAAGACCACCAGCGCAAAAATATTCGGCACCGTGAACCAGAAGATGCCAGGCAGTCCCAATTCGTAAGCTTTTTGCACACTGACGAAGAGCGCTGGTGCCCAAATCCAGGACGCGGCAATACTTGGGGCAGCAAACACCCAATTCACATCACGTCCAGCAACCAGGAAGCCTGCTTGTGTTTTCGTCCATAACGAGTCGCGCGAACCAACCCAAGTCAGAAGAATCATGGCGAGGCCGAAAAGCGCGATGAGAAGATATCCTTCACTCTGAGTAACTGGGTTCATCTGTTTTCTCCTAATTTGTGAGTGCGAATGGCCCTGCTCCAAACTCAAGCTGCGCGACCTCTGCTTCGCGGTTGACAAGCACATCTATCTCCGCGTCAGAGAGCGGTCGGCATATTCGGAACCCCACGTCAGGGTTCGTATTTTGCGGGAAAAGCATAATTCCATAGTCAAAGTTGAAGCTGCGTTCACCCAAAAAGGACGTGGCTCCGAGGATGGGTCTCTTATCACCAAAGGGGTCATTACACCATTCTTTTACATTGCCCATCATTCCCGATGTCCCAAGTTGATTAAACGGGTCCGAGAGGATAGGAATATGGTCTTTGGGCGTATTTAGAAAAACATTCTTGTGGACGCTCCGCCAAGAATCGAGCCAAGCCAAACTTGCGGCGTCAGCAGTGCTAACCACTTTTGATTTGCTCAAGGTTTCAACATCTTGTTCCGGTAGACATAGCGGATATAGCTCCCACGGATACGTCACATCAAGGCGTCCTCCACGAGCAGTCCATGACCATTCCTGTACCGAGGGAAGCCGGTAGCCTGCGCGGAAAGTAATATCGTCGCTTGAGCTTTGTGTCTGCGTCGATGCGTCGTTGCGAAAGTAGTCGTTATACACTGCTTCGCCAGGGTACTCAGCCTGTGTCAGCCAGTCGCAGAAAGCCGCGCAGGCAAACCAGCTAACATAGCCGACTGGATGATGAAGCTGGGACTTGAGTGGAAGATGGCTCGGCGAGTCACCAAGGGCGAGTTCCTCCCAGAAATATAGATAGTACTCGTTGGCGAGATCGGCAAAGCGAGACCGGCTGCCATTGCGACTTCCACCAGCGATTGTCATTGCCTCGACACGCCAATCGCGTCCTTCCACAGACTTAACAAACGTCAGGTAGTCGGAGTTTGTTACTTCGCCCACGCCCATCAAGAAAGGACGGCCTAACCCCGGCGCCTTACTGACCAGACCAACCTGCTGTAAATCTTTGGGTACGGCTTCTTCAGGGGGAGGACTAACAAGAACCATTTTATATCCTGGCAGTCGAGCTGGTCTGCGCACAATCTGATGGATGTTACTCGTGTACCAAGGATCAATTGCCGTCCTCTCTGCGTATGACAATAAACCCATTGCCTCAAGATTGTGGCCAAGATAGCGGAAGTAGGGGGAGAATACGGAGAAGTCCCTGCGGGCAGCACACTCTGCTATCTTTGCTTTAGCCAAAGCCACTAATGCCAGAGGCCCATATCCCGCAACGCCCAAGTCAACATTCGCTAGCAGTTCTCGCAATATGCCTGCCGCTGCCAATCCGAGCGGGACTTCACCGATGGCCCCGAGCCGATCAACAATCGGCGCTGATTTGCCATTTTGGCTGGGGAGCGGCAGGTGAACAGCGCGCACCAGCTTGTCTGCAATATGCTTCGCCAGTAGAAAGGCTCCGCTAACCGAGGTGACTCCCATAGGAGCCGCCGATAATGCGGTTGTCGTGAGTGTCTGTGCCCGCTCCGTTTTTTCGTTCAGTTCCTGCTGCGCCTTGGAATCCTGACCATTGTGTTGCGGGAAAAACTCCGAGGGGGTCAGCGTGCCTGGACGGGTGGCGAAGCGCAGCATCACGGCCTCTCCCAAGTCAGGGTTCACCTCCGGTTTGTGGGCAGGTTCGTTGTTAGTCGTTTCCCGGATTCCGTTCGGGGGAAGTTCAAGGAGCGTATGAGTTCGAATATCGGTTTTGATGGCCTCAATGTCCAAGCCATAGTAACGGGCGATGCGTGCTGGAATGTTAGACATGTCAACCAATTCCTGGCCTCTTGCGGCAAGATGCCAGACCAACTCGCCGAGCACTTCCAAGCGTTCATCCGTTCCGACTGTTACAACTTCACCGTCATCCCGGCAATAGATGTCAGAGGTCTTACCCATCTGAATATTGTAGTCAATCACCGCGCCGACCAGAGCAGCATTAAGCAAATCAGTCGCGCTTGAATTGATAAAGGATTGGGTAGCTTTGTCTACCATAGAAGCCAGCAGCGCGGGATATGTCTGGCAGATATTTAGTGCCTCAATCAATGCGGCTTGATATATTGGCGCGTCCGCCGCCTGTGAATGCTGGAGGACTTTCTCGAGCGAGTTCTTCCTCTGCTCGGCCACCGTCGAAAGATAAGCTCGGACGGATGCCTGACCAAAGGGAACCAAGCTGACCACTTCGAACGCGCTGGCGACAGATACGTTGGGCCACACCTCAGCGTGAAGGAATTTTTTAAGCGATCCAAAATGTGTCGCCCGGCAAGCAATGATGAAACGGGACCTGAGTGAGAGCACTGAACAAATCCGCTGCAGGAAATCAACCGCATCCCCGTCATTCCCTTCGATGATGTGGCTAACCTCTTCAAAGCCGTCAATGCAAAGAGGCAAGTGACCTGTGGCAATGAGAGCTTCAATGAGTTTGGTATCCCACAGAAAGCGAACATCTTGATATTCCCTGAGCACTGATTCCGGGAAGAGCGGTACCGACGAACCGAAGGCGCCGAGGTGCGTTCCTTCCTCGCGCAGGTCGAAGTACAAGGGCGGCCCGTAAAGCCAGGGTGCATTCTGATGAAGCTCGAAGATGTCTTGGCAGAAACGTAACATCTGCCATGTCTTGCCACTGCCACGCTCCCCCAGCAGTAAAATTGGGTGTCGTGTGGTATCGGCACGTGCCCAATCTCGGAAATATTCGTCAGCCGAGATTTCTTCGCGGCAAAGCTCATTTCCTCTGTCCGGCGAATTTATCAGATGCAACAAGCGACTCTGATACCGCTCCTTGTATATCGCCCGGTTGAAGTCGCGCCGTGCCTTAGCAAAAATAAGTTTAGGGAGCCTATCTGGAATGGCACACAGCCGCTGGAAGAGTTGGGCGAAGTCGAACACTTCCAGTCGCTCCCAAGATGCTGGCGGAACGCCTAGGCGTGCGAGGTCACACGCCATCAACACGCGGTCCGCTTTTGAATCGGCGACGAGCGCGGGAATTTCAGCGACAGCACTGTCTATTTGATCACTACCCAGCAACAACAAATCCTCGGTGCGCTCCCCGGTCAGCCCGCTGGCCCGTAATTGAAACCCCCGTATCCCCACTTTCTGCGCGGAGCTTGGAAGTTGAATTGGGATTACCGTGTTCACTCCGCGCTCAAGCGCTGAGTGACTAAGTACGTTACAAATCAAAGTGGTGACATCCAACTGCTCGTTCATGATTCTATTCTTCATTATCCCCTTGCGGTCTTGAGCACCCTTTCGGCAAACGCCAGAGGTAACTTGCCTGCCCGGCAGAATTGGTATACAGGGTATTCATCGTAATGACTCTGAACTATCAACACAAGTCGCCCCGCGAGCCTGGGTATAAACAAGCCCTGTCAATATCCAAGCTAGCTCAAACTTGTCCATCTTTCGCCGTTGTGCGTGATAAAGCTTCCCCGTGTTTCCAGGCAGTAAGTTACCTTACGCGTCCCGAGTTCTCCTTGGTAATGCCGGAGAATCTCTGAACATTCGGCCAGATAGATTTCACAGGCTTCCCGAACCTCTTCCGGGATTGGCTTTTGTGGATCATCCTGATCAGTACCACAGACTGCTTTGTGTGTAAGTTGGCAAACCTCTGTGATTACGTCTGCGCCACGCACGGGCTTGTTAACCTTGCTGCGTACATTGGTGACTAACTTCAAACAGCGAAACAACTGAAAGATAAACCACGGATCGCCACCGCTATATTCTTCAATCGCGTTGACTTCTTCGGTGTCAGCCGGCCCTCCAAAAAACTTTCCAGCAACCTGTCAACTTTCTTTATGGGACAAGGGTGGGATGGTCAAAACCTGTCTGACAAAATGTTGCTCGGTCATTTGATCTATCGCGAGTTCAGACACCGCTAACACGATTCCCATTGGCGGGCATTGGTCAGGTTCTGATTTAAGCTGGTCGCGGAGCCGTGCCCATCCTGCCAAAGTTGACGGTGTGCCTCTTCATTCCCGTTGATAACTTCCTCGATTTCTTCGAAGGGGTAAGAGAAAATAGTAATTTCCCCTATGCCCGCTGCCTGAACGGCATCCCGCAGAAACGACAGAAAATGATGAATGCATTGCCAATGGTCTTCATGTTGAGCTGCATTACTCAGATAGAGCCTAGCGAAGACCAAGGGTCTGTCAAGCATCTGGGTTGTCAGATAGGGTGGGATGAATTTGCCAGTTTTGTTCCTCAACCCATTCATGGCGGCAAAGGCAAGCGCCGCGAAAAGGCAGTCTAGTTCCGCCAGATCAAGCAGCTTATTCCAAGCTTCGTAAATTTGCCGAAAGTGTTCACTGTTGAAGCTTGCGGTAACATGTGTAAAACGTGTGGCGGAGTTTTGTTCAATGTTTTTCTGAAACCCCGTCAAAAACTCTTTCAGGCATGACTGTCTGCCGCCGAGCAAGATTACCAGCCTCCGTGCAAGCACCAATCGCTCAAGCTCGTTGAAAAGATTGGGGCGCTGTCCCACAGCATCTGCAAAGACGCTAAAGATAGCAAGGTCTTTTTTTGCCTTGGGTATTGCAGTGGATGCGAGCCAGGTTTTGAGGTCCATCTGGCTTCCTAAACTGACATTCTGGGAAGTTGCGTAAAGCGCGATCGCCTTAAGCGTCTGAACCGTTCCATCCAGAGGGGCTGTGGGACTGATGGCGTTAACAATGTCCTGAAGAGTTCCGCCGCCGTCCGCCAAGTGGCAGGTTCGACCGTTGGCACGCTCAACGATGAGCGTTGCGCCGAAGAGTATCGGGCTTTATGGCAAGATAGACCAACCCCTTGTAGCGGAGGGATAAGTCGAGTTGAGCAAGACTCTGTGGTTGCGCTGCACCTGGCAGTCCCGAATTCCAGATGTGGAGCGAAGCTTGATTCATCTCAAACAAAGTCGAGTGCATATCTGGCACCCACAACCAAATGATTCTCTGACTATCATCCACGTGAATGACTGAGGCAGGGAAACGTTGTGCGATGTTGGCAAGACCAGTCTGTTCAGTTTCTGCCACGAAAAGACTCATCAGTTTTTCTCCTGACTCAATTCGGTGCTTAGAGCATAAATAGCGCAGACTTGGGATCGCACTTCATCCGAGAGTTCTAGCAACCGCTGGCCGTCGTTTTTAAGTCGTTCAATGTGAGCGACTGCATCCGCGGCTGCGTATTGCACAGCAGTAGCGGCATTCTCAAGATAGGCGAATTGAGACTCAGCATCCCCAACATAAGAAGCAAGTTTGCTTGCGAGTTCAAGCTGATGTTCATCCACAAGAGTGCTGAGCCGAGTCGCAATGGTTACCGCTTGCCTTAATGCGGCGCGGTAACGCTCAATCGCGTCTGGCGGTGGAATAACCGCCGCAGTCAAGTAGCGGTCGTATGCGACTCGGAGGGATTGGAATGCAATCAAAAGGTGTCGCGCACTCGGCTTTACCGACAAAATACGCTCGCGTTTGTCCCGCCACGCAAGGAGACGTTCGACAAAGAAAATCGTCATCGCCATCCCAAGTATCTCAGTACCTAGGTTAAGCAGAAAATCGTTTAATAAGTCCCGGCGATCTGTTGAGTGACAGTATGGAACACTGAGTGCTACTAATGAAGTGATCACAAGCGCACCTGCGATAAGCAGGCCCAGATGTTTAGGGAACATTGTTTTAATGCATTGCCAGAAGTTCAATTGGGGAGATTCCTTCTGATCCATACTATCTTAGTTATTCACTTAGATGCGCCTTCTGCAATATACAGATAAAGGGCGGCAGTGCCTGACTTATCCACAAAACGCCGTGAGTTCATCTCTCCCAAAACGCCAGAGGGAGAAGCTGAGTGGCCGCAAAAAAATATCATTGCCTGGCCGTTTTTACAACAGGTAGTGCCAGCCAGGGTGCATGAAGTGAGAGTTGGTAGCTTGGAGGGCAAATCGAGTAGTCTTTGACCAGAAAGACCAATTCTTGGAGAAAGGACGCACCCGAGATGCTCAACCCAGAAGAGATGATACAGGTAATTGAGCAATGGTGTCAGCAAGTCAAAGAAAATCTAGCCGAAGTAAAGCGTGTCCTTGCGGTAACTCGGTGTGACATAGCCTCTGCCAATACTTTTTCCTCACCTTCGGTATCGAAATTCTTCTATCCGAGGTGATCATGAAAACGACAATTCCCGCAGACCTGCTTGAACTCAAATCTCGATTCGACACTTGGCACGCTCATCGCAAATACAAACGAGAACCGATTCCCGATGAACTTCGTCAGGCGGCTGTTGACCTTGGCCGTCGTTATCCACCCTCAATCGTTCTCCGCACTCTGAAGATCGATCTCCAGCGAGTGGAACAATAGTGTTCTTACGGTGGCGCGGTTGATTTCGATACTCTAATCCGGGTTGTCAAAATCATAGCGGACTTTTTACAGTGAGATTACAGTCAACTGATGCCCTTGGAGGGCGTATTTACAGCGGTTTGCAAATGAATAGCTAGAAATAGCCGTATTGAGCAAACCAACCAGAAATGTCATCAACGGAAATTTGATCAAACCATCACATTCATCGTGACAATTCTCAACTATTTCATCGAATACCTGAACCGATACTTCCCGGAGCCAACCTCTACCACGACAGACTCACCGTCCTGACGTCCCTTGATCGCCTTCCCGCTCTCGTGAACATCGGCGAGCAACGCTTTCGGCAACCTGACAGTCGCCCTCGTATTCGCGGGCACTTCGACGGACAGATCGAAGACGCCATCCTTCATCTCCCAGCTTGATGCGACCTTTCCGTACGGGCTCGCATGACTTGCGCGCACGGAAGTGAAGCCTCCGCCTGGCCGAGGCTGAATCAGGATGTGTTTATAACCCGGAGCCGACGGGTCGATCTCGATGCCGGCCATGACGCGATACATCCAGTCGCCGATCGCGCCGTAAGCGTAGTGGTTAAACGAATTCATCCCGGCATCCTGGAACGAACCGTCCGGCTTCTGACCGTCCCAGCGCTCCCAGATCGTCGTCGCTCCCTGTTTGACGGGGTAGAGCCATGATGGATACTCCTCGCGCCTGAGCAGCAGATATGCTTCGTCGAGATAGCCGTAACGGCTGAGCGCGTGGCACAGGTACGACGCCCCGACAAAGCCCGTGGTCAGGTGTTTGCGCTCGCGTATCTCCTGCGCCAGGCGTTTGGCCGCCACCTGTCGCATCTCTTCCGGCAGCAGATCGAACTGCAGGGCGAGGACGTAGGCCGTCTGAGTGTTTTCGCCGACGCGGCCGCGTTCGGTGACAAACTCGCGATTGAATGCTGATTTGACCTTTCCCAGCAGTTCGGCATATTTCGCGGCATCCTCGCGCTTGCCGAGGATGGTTGCGATACGCTGCAGCAGATCGGTCGAATGGGCGAAGAATGCGGTGGCGATGAGGTCCTTGCCGGTGGTCGCGCCGGGATAGTCCGATCGCGTAGTCGCGAATGCCAGCCAGTCGCCGAAATGGAAGTCCCCTTCCCAGACGTAATCGTCGCCGGCGCGCGTTCGCATGAACTCGACCCATCTGGTCATGCTCTCGTACTGCCGTTCGAGAATCCGCGTGTCGCCGTATGTCAGGTACATCGTCCACGGGATGATGACAGCGGCGTCTGCCCATGCGGCTGAGCCCGCTGCCGGCGCATTCGGTTTCGAAAGCACGTCCGGAATCACAAACGGTACGCTGCCCGTAGCCAGTTGATCGGCCGCGACATCGCCCATCCATTTGGTGAAGAAACCCGCGACATCCATGTTGAAGGCGGCCGTGCGCGCGAAGACCTGGGCGTCTCCGGGTCCAGCCCAGCCGCTCGTCGCGCTGCGGACAATCAGTCGGAACATCCAGGAAATTGCCCTTCTGCCCCCACAGGATGTTGTGTTGCAACTGGTTGATAAGCGGCTGTGAGGTCGCAAACTCGCTGGCCGGCCTGATGTCGGAATGAATGACGACGCTCGTCAGGCTGTTGAGATCGAGTTCACCCGGATAACCCTCGACTGCGACATAACGAAATCCCTGAAAGGTGAAGTGCGGCTCGTAGACTTCAACTCCGCCACCCTTGAGCGTGTACCTGTTGGTCTGCTTTGCGGCGCGCAGGTTGTCGATATAGAAATTGCCCTGTTTATCAAGCACCTCGGCGTGCCGCAGCGTGACGGTTGTCCCGGCTGCCCCCTGCACATTCATCCGCACCCAGCCGACCATATTCTGTCCGAAATCGACTACGGTCTGCCCGGCCGGAGTTTTATGAGTTTGACAGCCTTTACCTCTTCGATACGTCGAACCGGCGGACCGGCAGGGGCGATCAACTTCTCTTTCGAATGATTGACGACCTTCAGTCCCGCCCAGTCGGCATCGGAATAGGACGCCAGCATCCAGCCTGGCTTCTCGATCCGTGCATCATAATTTTCACCATCGTAGATGTCGGACATCAGAATCGGGCCCGTCGAGGCTTTCCATCCGGCGTCGGAACCGATCGTCTCGCTTCGGCCGTCTGCATAAGTGATCTGAATCTGCAGCAGCAGCGCGAGCTTGTTGCCGTATGTGTTGCGTTGATTCGAAAAACCCAGATTGCCGCGATACCAGCCGTCACCGAGCATGACGCCGACGGCGTTCTCTCCGCGCTGCAGCAGTCCCGTGACATCATAGGTCTGATATTGCAGTCGTTTGTTATAGCTGGTCCAGCCTGGAGTGAAAAAGTCCTCTCCGACGCGCCTGCCATTGAGATGCATCTCGTACAGGCCGTGGCTCGTGACATAAGCTCTGGCGGATTGAATGGCGCCGCTTAAAGTGAACTTGCGTCGTAGCATCGGAGCCGGGTTCGATTTCGAGGTGTCTTCGGGAAGATCGGCCTCGATCCAGCTCGCCTTCCAGTCAGTGGCCGAAAGCAGTCCCATCTCCCACCAGGCTGGCACGCTCCAGTCCGAAGCCTTCCCCGCGCCGTCCCAGACGCGAACCTGCCAGTAGACTCTTTGTCCCGATTGCAGCTCGGGGCCTGCATACGCCAAGTGGATCGATTCAGATGCCGCGACCCGGCCCGAATCCCAGACCAGATTGCGGTTCGCAGTCAGGTCGCTTTCATTGCGCGCGACCCGAATGTGATATGCCGATTGGACTACGTTGCGCGCATCGGACATGATACGCCAACTCAGGCGCGGCTTGCGGATGTCGATGCCAAGGGGGTTTTCGGCATACTCAGTGCGCAGTCCGGTGACTTTCAGGTCCGATCCCTGAACATTCAAGTAGTTACCCGGCAAGAGTAGGATCATCGAGATAATCCAATGAAAGATAATTGCAGGCATTGTTATGCTCCTTATAATTCATCGCCATCCTGGCGTCCTTGCGTTGAACTCTTCCTGTTCAGATCCGGTCATTCATACAAGCTATCTTTCTTTCTACTTTCTACTTTCTACTTTCTACTTACATCCGGAGCACTCGCTCGAAAGCTGGCATCAGATAGGATATCCCGTATTTCGACAAGTGATCGTCGTCGCAATAGAGCGGATGCTGGTCGATTGTCACCCGGCAGATCGCCTGATCGCATAAATATTCGTGTGGAAATATCAGTTCGAAATGATAATCGGATTGAAGTTCCCGCAACAGTTTCAAAACGTACTTATTTCGCGACATGAAATCGGACAGCTTCGGTTCGGAATGAATCTGACGCCCATGCCAGGCTTCCATGGCGAGAACGGAAGGAACGTCCCAGCCGATTTCAGGAATCGGAGCTATGATCGTTATCTGTTTGTTTAGGAGCCGCAATTCATCGAGGGTTCGAATCATCGCTCGGCGCAAAACTTCGTGATTCGATAATATTTGCGACGGATCATCCTTATCGTACAGATCATCCTCATCACCGATTTCGTACTGGTAATGTGTCCCCTCGCTCCACAGCGCCCACCTGGCGGCAATGATCACCTGGCGAATCTCAGGTCGTGAGATCACACCCAACGTTGCTCTGGACACTGCGCGGCAGTAACCGTATCGCCTGTCCCTCCTGATCACACCCAGCAATGGTGGACAACCCTCAGAGGTCGCCTGCAGCCCGCTACGCCCGTTTGATGCTGCCACCTGCGAAATTCCGTCCGCCAGAATTTTTGCATGGGAATCGCCCCACAAAACAAAATCGGGCTTCGATTCTGTGCTGGAGCCCAGGCGGCAAAGCGTGTCAAGGCGAACGTCATCCAGATCATCAAGATTACACTGGCCACTAAATTGACGACAATCGTTGGCCCCCTGGGCCATTTGTTGGGCGATGACAGGCATTCTTGACGGCAATCCTTCAGTCACATGCATCACCAATCCTAATATCGATGTGACAGCCATACTTACGCCCGCCAGGGCGAAGATGCGCCTTCGTGTGAAAACAAGGCGATTGGTCCTGAAAGGCTGTTCGATGTATCGCCACGACAGCATGGCTATTGGAACCGAGATCAGAATGATGACCGCGGCTTCAGAGTATTTCAGGTCGCGAAACAGATAGAGTTCCGATAAGACAATCAACGGCCAGTGCCAGAGGTAAAGCGAATATGACATCAGTCCGCAAAAAACCAGCCAGCGCGCGCTCAACAGCCGGCTGATCGGATTTATTCCGCCCGCCCCTGCATAAATCACCAGCGCGGTGCCGAGACAAGGGACAAGAGCCGATGCTCCGGGAAAAAGGGTATGCTCTGAAAAAAACAGTACCGCCAAAGCGATCATGACCAGACCGGCCAGACACAGGAAGGTACGTATCCGCTGCGACCGGATCTCAGGGAACATACCCATCGCCAGCATTGAACCCAGCAAAAGCTCCCACGCCCGCGACGGCGCAAGATAAAACCCCGCGGATGGAAAATATGAAACGAAGTACATGCTGATGCCGAAAGAGATCAGAGATATGGCGAGAGTAATGTGCCTGAGAGCGGGACGAAACCAGCGGACGGCCAGCATCAGGTAAAGAGGAAACCCGATATAAAACTGCTCTTCGACTGCCAGCGACCACGTATGCAGCAGCGGGCGGGTCTCAGCCGGCGAATCGAAATATCCTAGTTGGAACGCGAAGAGAAAATTGGATGAAAAGCCCGTGGCCGCAAGGACGCTCTGCCCAAACTCCTTGAAGGCCAGCGGCCACATCAAACAGTAGCTCACCACTATCGAAAAGAGCATGACGGCAAAGAGGGCCGGGAAGATGCGTCGAATACGGCGTTCATAAAAGGTGATGATCGAAAACCTGCCCTCGAGAGCTTCCGGCAGAATCAGGGATGTGATCAGGAAACCAGAGATGACGAAAAACACATCGACGCCGACAAAACCTCCGCGAAAGCCGGCGAAGCCTGCATGAAAAAAGACTACCGGTATCACTGCGATAGCTCTTAAACCATCAATATCCGGGCGGTACTTCGAGGAGGCAATATGTACTGTCGAGTCGGGAGTATTATCGGGACCATTTATGATCCTTGAATCTTTCGATTCGGGCATCTTTTATATCCTTTCCACCCCCGCCGTCACCTTCTCCTAATTCTTCCATCAACTACTCAGTGTCTCGATCTTCTTCCCATTTCTTCAGGAGTATTTCAGCGCCCAAATTATGATATAGATAATTACTCTCATAAAAAACCCACTCAACCATGATTATGAAAAGGAATATAATATTCAGGAATCAGTACCTACAGGGACGATGATCAACCGGGTCCCTGTTCGTTTAACACAAGGACAGGGCCCTGGGAGAGCGCAGGCTTCTGCGTAAGCCCTGAAGGATATGAAAGCTTCACTGAGGATCATCTTTATCGTTTCGCTCGGGGTCATATCGGGCTGGGAGACAACGGCACGGTCATGGAAATCCGCGAAGGCTGACGATAAAAGACCGATCGACGCCACAGCGCGCGCTGCAAGCCTGCTCACGCGATTACCGCTGAGTTTCGAGGCGTCAACCTCGGGACGAGGTTTTATCTCCCGCGGAAACGCAGGTGCGCTGATGCTCTCGCCACAAGTCGCGAAGTGGAAATTCAGGGACCGCTCCCTGAGCATGACCTTCATCGGAGCGAACCGGAATCCGCGCATGGAAGGGCTCGAACCGTTACAAACAAAGACCAGCTATTTCATCGGCAACGATCCGGCGAAATGGCGAACGGGAGTCGTCAATTACGGCAAGGTCCGTTACGCGGGGCTCTGGCCGGGAATAGATCTTATCTATTACGGCAACCAGCAGGACCATGAGTTCGATTTCGTGCTCGGGCCCGGGACTGATCCATCGACCATCCGCTTCCGGTTCGATCACGCCGGGAAAATCGCGATTGATGATAATGGCGACATGGTCTTGAAATCCGACGGCGGAGACGTGCGGCTGCGAAAACCGGTCCTGTATCAGGAGGTCGATGGTCAACGGCGGGTGATAGACGGGCGATTCGTTTTGCATCGCAAAGCAGGGCGCGCTGAGGTCGGCTTTGAAGTAGGTCGTTATGACCGCGATCGTTCGCTGGTGATCGATCCCGTAATCACATTCGCGACTTTTCTGGGCAGCTACTATGTTGATCTGGCATCGTCGATCAAGGTCGATGCTCAAGGATATATGTATGTCGGAGGATCGACCAGTTCTTATTATTTCCCGACGACTCCGGGCGCCTTTCAGACCTGGCAAGTCGACACGGGAGGTTGTTCCGGCCCCGAGCCGCCGTTCTACCTGCCCTGCAGTTCGGCCTTCATCTCGAAGATCACGCCAACGGGTGACGCGCTTGTCTATTCGACATACCTCGGCGGAACTCCCTTCAACTATGGCGAATCGATCGCCGTCGATGCGCAGGGACATGTTTACATCGTCGGATCGACCGACGCGCCGAATTTCCCAGTCACTCTAGGCGCGTGGCAAACGACAAAGCGCGGCCAGCGCAACGGGTTCGTTACCAAATTGAATGCGACCGGAACGGGTCTCATCTATTCGACATACATCGGCGGTTCGAACCGCGAGTGGGCCTATGACATCAAGATCGACAGTACGGGACAGGCGTACGTCTGCGGTGCGACCAATTCGCCGGACTTCCCCGTAACCCCGGGAGCGGCACAGACGGTCTTTCGCGGCGGCGAATTGCTTAATCAGAATTTCGGCGACGCCTTCATCGTCAAGCTCAACACTGCTGGATCCGCTCCTGTCTATTCGACGCTGCTCGGAGGCACGGGTCGCGAGGTCGCATACGGCCTGGCGCTCGATGCCGGCGGCAGCGTGACGGTCGCCGGCATGACGGGATCGCGCGACTTCCCCGTTACACAAGACGCTTACCAGACATCGGTTGAGAATCTGTATGTTGATGATACCGATGCATTCGCCACGCGGATCAACCCGGCAGGAACGGCATTCACATACTCGACACTGATCGGAGCCTTCGGCTCCGAGGAGGCGAGCGCCCTCGCAGTCAACCCGGCCGGCGAGATCTACCTCTTCGGCATCACCAACTCTGAAGAGTTCCCCGTCACCGCCAACGCAATTCAGAAGAATATCAGCCTTTTTCCGACGGAATATAATCCGCCGAAAGTGGACTGTTTCGTTTTAAGGCTGAATCCGGCAACGAAAACGCTGATCTACAGCACCTACCTTGGCGGTGTATTCGAAGAACAGGCCCATGGTCTGGTCATCGACGAGGAAGGATACGCCTACCTGACCGGATACGCTTTCTCGGGCGATTTCCCGACCACGCCGGGCGAGAGACAGAACGGGACCGATGCTTTTTTGACCAAGGTCCATCCATCGGGGGATTATCTGGTCTACAGCATGAACATCGGCGGTATGCCCGGTGATGGCGATAGCGACCTTGGATTCGACATCACGCGCGATCAGGCCGGCAGAATATATATTGCGGGCGTAACCGAAAGCGTGACCTTTCCGGTTGTCAATCCGGGCCAGCCATATGGCGGCGGAGTAACGGATGCATTCATCCTGAGAGCCGAGGAGACGACGCCCGCCGGCGCCGACATGACGCTGCGGCTGACGCGTACCGCTGATTTCAAAGTCAATCGGCAGGGCGCCTACAACATCCACGTCCTCAATCTGGGCTCTCAAAAAAGCAGCGGGACGATCACAATCAGGGACTCGCTGCCGGCGGGTCTGAGCTTCGTCTCTGCCGTCGCCGCGGACTGGAACTGCGCCGCCGACGGGCAGGAGGTGACCTGCACGACGATGAAGGCATTCGACCCCGGGGAATCGAGCCTCATTCAGCTCAACGTCGCGATCGGGGTGCAGGCGGAACTGACCGTCACCAACACGGCGACGCTGAGCTACGACAACGACAGCCTGACGACCAACAACATGGCGATTAATCACGCATACGTCGAACCATTATGCAGCTATGCGCTCTTTCCGACATCGAGATCGATGACGGTGCTCAAGAGCTCCGGGAGCGAAGGCTTCGGCGTTCGCGCGCCATTGGGATGCCGCTGGCGTGTCAGTCCTCAGGTACCGTGGATCCGTATCACCAGCCCCGCGCGCAATATCGGCAACGGGCCCGGACTGAACACCGTACCGGCCACGGTCTATTTCGATGTCGAGGAGTACACAGGCTTCGAACCGCGCACCGGCACGATCCTCATCGAGGACCAGGTCTTAACAGTCACCCAGGTCAAACAGACGGTCAGCCTCAATGCGGCGAGCTACGAAGGAGGACGACTGGCGCCCGGTTCGATCGCTGCCATTTTCGGCGTCGGGCTGGCGACAACAACGGCCGTGGCGGATTCGCAACCGCTGCCAACCAGCCTCGCCGGAACGACAGTGGTGTACCGCCAGTCGAACAGCTTCGATTTTCCGGCACGTCTCTTTTTTGTCTCGCCAACACAGATCAATTATCTGGTTCCGACCGATCTCCATCCAAGCGACATCACGGTCGTCGTGACCAGCGGAGACGGCTCGATCTCGGGCGGATCGGTCAATCTCTCGCTGCCGGAGCCGGGACTGTTTTCGGCCAATGCCGACGGTCAGGGAGTTGCGGCGGCGACCGTCCTGCGCGTCAAACCGGGAAATGTTCAGAGCTATGAACCCGTCGCGCGATATGATGACAGTCTCAAACGTTTCGTCCCGATTCCGATCGATCTCGGCCCCGAAGGCGAACAAGTCTATCTGATTCTGTTTGGAACAGGAATCGTCAATCAGTTAAACAACTCGTCATTTCCGGTGACGGTGAAGATCGGCGGGACAGTCGCGAACGTAACCTTCGTCGGCAAACAGGGAGATTACGCCGGCCTCGATCAGCTCAACGTGCTGCTGCCGCGCAGCCTGGCGGGAATGGGTGAAGTCGAGATCGAAATGAGCCAGAGCATCGGCGCGACCTTTCCGCCGATCCCTGCCAACAAGGTGAGAGTGGAAGTGAGATGATGTGGAGTGCGACGGCCCGGCGTCGCTTTGGTAATCCGTCGGACAATCGGCGAAGGAGATACCAAAGCGACGCCGGGCCGTCGCACTCCAAATTTTAGAACCTCACGCGCAGTCCCATCGAGAGTGTGCGTCGTCCGCCGCTCGTCTCCCTGTCATTGAGGAAGTTGACGTTGTCGACGTTGAGCGTCGGGACGCCGAAGACCGGGTGGTTGAGCGCATTGAACATCTCGAGCCGGTACTGCAGGTTGACCCGCTCGGTGATCTTGAAGTTCTTGAAGATGCTCAAATCGACCGTTTCGATGCGGTCGGCCTGCAGACTGTTGCGGGCCACCGTCCCGAACGGATTGTTGAACTTCATCGCCGCGCCTGGGCCGTTGACGATGAAGCGAACGTCGTTCGGCGAAACCGGCGTGAAGACGTTCTTGTTCAGATCCGACATGAGGAAGTACCCTGTCGAACTGGTCCGCAGGTTGGGAACTCCGGCGGTTGTTCCGCAGCGGGCATAGAAGACGCAGGCATCGATGTCGGTGATCGCCACGGAGTTGACCGTCGCGTTCGGATTGCCAAGGAACGGTCGCATCTGCGAGCTGCCGAAGAAGGTGTTGATAAAAGTCACGTCTTCGTACGGATTGCGGGTTGCGGCCGGATGCGTCGGAGTGTAACGGACGCCGTTCTGAATGCGGGCAGTCGTATTGACCTGCCATCCGCCGACGACACGTCCGAGGATGCCGCGCTGCTCGCGCATAAACGGCAGTTCATAAATAATGTTGAAGGTGAACGAATGCGGCACGTCGAAGCCGGAGTAGCTCTTCTCGCCGCGTGTCAGGTCGAGCGGATTCTGCGATACCGCCACAGTATTGCCGCCCGCGAAGCTGAAGACCTCGCTCGAATTGTCGAGCGCTTTGCTGAAGGTGTAGGTGAAGCCGTAGAGCAGGTCGCTGCGAAACCGCCCGTCATAGCGCATCTGCAGGCCGTGATAGGTCGACTGCGCGCCGTTGATGCGTTCGCGGGCCACGCCGAACGGGAAGATGCGCCCGTTGCACGCCGCCTCGTTGTCGGGCGTCGCCGGATTGTTGACGCAGGTCAGCGGTTTGGCGCTCGTCGGGAAGAGACCCGGGAATCCGGGGAAGTTGAGCGTCGTGTTCGCGTTCGCCGTCAGATCGAAGGCCGTCCGGCTGAAACCGTTGACCAGGTTGCCGATGAACGGATTGGCGTTGATCGTCTGGAAGAGCCCGACCGAGTGATTGCCGACGTAACGAACCTCGACCACGCTCCGCCCGATCTCGCGCTGAATGCCGAACGACCACTGCTGCGAATAGGGTGAACGCATGATCGGATTGATCGTCGTCCGACTGAGAAACCGCGGATCGAACGTGTTGAAGGCGATCAGACCGCTCGCCGCCGCTGCACTGCGCACCACGTCGCCGGTCGGAGTCGCGCTCGGCACCGCGAACTGCGGCGCGCTGGTCAGGAAGACCGTCGGAGCCGCCGTCGAGATATTGAGCATCAGGTTATAGAAGGTCGCATCGTAGGCGATGCCGTACCCGCCGCGGATCGTCGTTTTGTCTGTGCCGAACAGCTTGCCCATAAATCCGCTGTCGGCGCGCGGAGAATAGACAAAACCGAAGCGCGGGGCCCAGTTGTTGCCGTCCACTGGGATGCGCGGGTTGACGCGCGCCTCGATGGGGAGGTTCTGCCGCCAGAAGGCCTCGGTCGGAACGCTCTCGCGCACCAGCGACACGTCGTTGAGCAGGTTGATCGGCTGTCCCGTGTTCTCGTACCGGACGCCGAGGTTGAGCGTCAGATTCGGACGCATACGCCAGTCGTCCTGGAAATAATAGAACTGATCGATCTCGTCATAACTCAATGTGGCCGGTCCGAAAGCGACTGTGATCTGCGTCGGACGGTTGTCGACCATCTGCTGCGCCGAATCGAACTGGAAGTTGCCGTTCACGTTCGGCAGGAACGGCGCGGTGTTCTGCAGTTTGCGAATATCGACGCCCATCTTCATCTGGTGGTTGCCGCGGGTGTAGGTCAGGTTGTCCGTCAGCTGATACGATTCGACCGTGCGCCCCTGCGGCAGGTTTGTCGCCGGACCGATCGTCGCGAGGTTCTGGCCGCCGGCCGTGAATGTCGGGTTGAGGAAGGCGAAGGCCCTGTCGATCTCGTCCGGATGCGGGATCTGACCCTTGCCACCGGTATTGCCTCCGCCAAAGAGCACGAAGAGCCGTGAGTAATTGAACCGCACTTCGTTGACCAGACTGTTGGTCATCGTCCAGGTCCATCCGCCGCCGATCTGCTTCGACTGCGCCGGGCTGTTCCCCGCCCAGCCCCTGCCGTCGGCCAGCGAGTTGACGTTCGGCGTATCCTGCCAGAAATAACGACCCCACAAACGATGCTTCTCCGTCAGATTCGCATCGCCGCGAAAGGTGTATTCATCCTGCCTGTTGCTGAACGGCACCAGCCGCCGCGCCGCCGCCATCGGCACGCTGATGTTGCCCAGTGTCAGCGTCGGCTGAGCGAAATCGTTACGAATCGTCGGACTGCCGAGCGGCAGATTGAAAGCCGAAAAGTCCGCGTAATACTGCAGCGCAGCGTTGTTCGGGAAGGCCGCCTTGATCGCTGCAATTCCCTCCGGCGTAGGCGAGACAGTTGTATTTCGGAAATCGAGCAGGCTCGGGTTGCGGCGGAAATAGCCTGTCGTGTAGAAGAAGATCTTGTTCTTGACCACAGGGCCGCCGACGCCATAGGTGAAGATGTTGTTGAGGCTCGCCGCCGGATTCAGCTGCCCCGAGCGCCTCTCGAGGTTGGTCAGCGAGTTGAAATTCTTGTTGTCCATGTGGTCCCAACCGACCGACCCATGGTATTCGTTCGACCCAGAGCGGCTGACGATATTCACGATCGCGCCCTGGTTGCGCCCGTATTCGGCAGAAAAGTTGTTGGTGATGACCTGGTATTCACCGACCACTTCCGGGTTGCGAACGAAATAATTCGGCCCTCCGATCGAAAGGTCGTTGTTATCGACGCCGTCGATCGTGAAGTTGTTCGAACGCGTCCGCTGCCCGTTAGCCGAAAGCTGCGTCCCGTTCGCGTTGACGTTGGCGCCGATGCCGACCGTCACGCCCGGCGTCAGCAGCGCGATGCGATCCAGACCGCCGCCCGGCACGTTGACCGGCAGATCCTGAACTTTCTTTTGCTCGAACGTCGCCGAAATCTGGACCGAATCCCTTTCGACAAGGGCCTCGGCCCCGCCGGTTACCGTCACGACCTCTGAGATCGCACCCGGCTCTAGCTTCGCATCGACCACCGCATCTCGGCCGATCAAAACGTTCACATCCGTGAACTCGGCCTTCTTGAAATTGGCCACTTCGATAGTGATCGTATACTTGCCCGGCAGTATCCTCGGGAGCGTGTAAACACCCTCGCTGTTGGTCGTCGTCCTCAATTCGGCGCCAGTGGCAGCGTTCCTCGCCATTACCGCCGCACCCGGCAACGACGCTCCGTCCACGTCCGTCACCACTCCGCGAATTCCGCCCGTCGCCGATTGAGCATACACAACCGGAAGACTGATCACCCCCATCAGCGCCGTCAGCATCCCTAGCGCCGCAATTCGTTTGACCGCTGTTTTTGAAATCGACATAGCCTGCTCCTTATGCCTCATTTTAGATGGATTGATCCCCAGGGATGTCCGGGATTGACGATCCCCTAGTACAGCCGAGTTCAGCAAAGCGAAAGCGAAGGTGTTAGTCGTTTTTTGTCTATTTTTGGTGACGATGTGATCCCCATCACCGGATTGAGCGCATATACTAGTCAAATCTCCTTAATAAATTCAACCTTTTTGTACTCTTTTCAAATTTTTTGATTGATTAAATTAGACTTAGCATTTTTGCAGGAAAAAAGGCACAGGTAGTATTGCCAATCAGCCGGAAATCCTTTACAACTCAAACTTAACACTGATCTAACATCTTCTTAATCAATATGATGAAACTGAGCCATATATTAATGATATTGGGGTTGCTGTCGGTCTGGCTGCCGGTGGGAGCGAGGGCGCAGACTTCCGAGCCTCCGCCGCGGGATGACGGGCAGTTCTGGAACGAGACTCAGATTGTCAAGCCACTTGGGCCTAAGCGCGATCTTTACGTGATCGGGGTTTTACGAATGGGGAGGGATTTCAAACGCCCGGTGGACGAGCGCATAGGAGGGGCCTTGGCGTTCAAGGTTCATCCGAACCTGACGATCATGCCGATGTACCTGCATGTCACCCAGCAGCCGTTCGCCGGATCGAGCATCCACGAGCACCGTCTGAACCTGAACATCACCGGAAAGGTCGCGCTCGGCAAATTCACCTTCACCGATCGAAACCTGATCGAGCGGCGCGTCCGCCATTCGCAGCGCGATTTCACAATGTATCGCAACCGCCTGCAGATCGATTATCCGATCAAAATCGGCAATGCGACCTGGAAGCCGTTCATCGCCGATGAGGTCTTTTATGCGACTCAAACCGTCTCATCAGGCCGTGCCGGCTGGTTCCGCAACCGCATCGGCGGAGGAGTTCTCAGGCAGTTCACAGAGAATTTTTATGCCGAGTTCTTTTATGTTTACCAGCACGACGGAGTCTCGCGCCCCGGCAACGTCCACGCCATCGGCACCCTCTTCCGGTTTATACTGTAGTTGCCAGTTTCAAGTTTCCAGTTTCCTGTCGCTTCTTCATGATTTGCTTTCAACCGCAATCTTGCTTACTGGAATAAACTTGCGCCGTCCAGAATACTGGAAACTGGAAACTGGAAACTATTCCTCTTACCCGCTGAAATAGACATACGCCGCGACGATCAGCAGCAGAACGATACTCGATGTAATGACATCCCAATGGTTCCACGTGCCTCGCGTTTTGGCACGGTCTTCCGAACTCAGCGTGCCGAAGGTCAATCCCTTCAGTCGATCCTCAGACGGCTTCTCGGTCATATAACTGACCACGATCATGACCGCGGCGCTGACCAGGAAGATGAAGAGGCTGTAATATTGAAAATAGACGTTATTGACTACCCAGAGCAGCGTCCCTTCGGAGTATCCGTTCTCGTATCCGGCCAGTTTGAGACTGACAGGGGTGTCGACCAGCAGCCGGAAGACGCCGAGGATGAACCCTACGACGAGCGCAGACAGACAGCCCTTTGCGTTGAGCCGCTTCATGAAGATGCCGAAGAAGAAGACGACGAAGATCGGCGGCGCCAGATAGCCCTGCACGCCCTGCAGATAATCGTAGAGCCCCCTTGCGCCGCGAATCACCGGAATCCACGACAGTCCGATCAGCACCATGACGATCGTCGCCGCGCGTCCCATCCAGACCAGTTGATGCTGCGTCGCCTTCGGCCTGAACTTCTGATAAAGATCCATGGTGAAGAGCGTCGAACTGGCATTGAAGACGCCGGCCAGCGAACTCATGAGCGCCGCCAGCAACCCCGCAACCACGATCCCCCTCACCCCCGACGGCAACACTGTCTGGACCATGAGCGGATAGACCGCCTGCGCCTTGGCGGCGATGGCATTGCCGTTCGCATCGATGATCTGAGTCATGGCTTGCGCCTTGCCGCTTTTCGCCAGCGCCAGGCCGATCATCCCGGGTATGATGAAGATGAAGACCGGCAGCAGTTTCAGAAATGCCGCGAAGATCGTTCCGCGCCGCGCTTCCCGCTCGCTATGCGCGCTGATCGCGCGCTGCACTATGTATTGATCCGTACACCAGTACCACATGCCTATGATCGGAGCGCAGAAGAGCATTCCAACCCACGGATAATTACCGTTGAAATACCAGGCGATCCGCCCTGTCTCCTTGACAGGCGCCCACGTCCCAGTCATCCCCTCGGGAATGATCGGCTTCCATAAGTTGAACATCTCGGACCCGAGGACCGACCTCAGTTCGCCCCAGCCACCTAGTGCCGCCAGACCGTAAAACGTGATCAGAACAGATCCCAGAATCAGTATGATCGTCTGCGCCGCTTCGGTGTATGCAACGGCCCTCATCCCTCCGAGCACGGTGTAGAGCCCCGTTAAAACCACCACCGCCACTGATCCAACCCAGAAGCTGTCGAGCGTCACTCCGCCGATCTGAATATTCATTTCCGGCAACAGCGTTCCAAAGACGATCCCGCCCGCGAAGATCCCGACAGCGATCTTGGTCAGCACATATGCAACCAGCGAAATGATAGACAGGACCCACCTCGCCGTCGGAGAAAATCGCCTCTCCAGAAACTCCGGCATGGTGTAGACCATCGACCGCATGTAAAACGGAATCAGCACCCACCCCAGCACCAGCAGGCACCACGCGTGCAGCTCGTAATGCGCCAGCGCCACTCCGCTCGTCGCTCCCGATCCCGCCAGCCCAACCAGATGCTCGGAGCCGATGTTCGATGCGAAGATCGACGCCCCAACTACAAACCAGCCAAGATTGCGCCCGGCCAGAAAATAGTCGTCCGCCGTGTCCTTGCCTTTTAAAATCACCCACCAGGCCAGGCCCAGCAGGAGCGCGAAATACCCGCCAATAAATACCCAGTCGAGGGACGTCATCGAGGGTCCTCCTGTTTTAGTAGTTTTCGGTAATGCGAGTTTGGCTGATTAGGTATGAATTACGGCAGAGTGTCAAGAGAATGATGAATGATGAATCAAGAAAGATTGCTTTATGCTTTGTGAACTGAATTTTCTTGTCTTCAAGTCCGGAAGAAATTAATCGCAAAGTCCGCAAAGGTGCAAAGATATACAGGGAAGATCAGTGTTCGAATTATATCCAGCGGGCAATAATCCGGATATTCATATCCCCCAAAAATCTTTGCACCTTTGCGGCCTTTGCGATTAAATTCTTTGCCCCTTTGCGGTCTTTGCGATTAATTTCTTCCGGACTTGAAGACAAGAAAATTCAGTTTACAAAGCACTCAATTCATCATTCATCCTTTATTTTGAGCAGAGAGCGGACCAGTTCATCCAGTTCCTGTTTCAGCTTGACGTGCCGTTCTCCCGTCGCCGGCCCTTCGAAACCGATGTGTATGCGCTTGACCAGTCCGTCACGGCCGACGAAGATCGTCGACGGATACCCGCCGAAATTGACGAGTTGAGGCAGCGTTCTTTCGATCTCGCCCTCATCGGTCGTGCCGGCCAGCAGCACAGGATATTGCACGTTGTGCCGTTTGATAAAGATCTTCATCTGCTCGATGTCTCTCTCGACATCGCCCGTATATTCGTAATTCAGACTGATGATCTCGAGTCCCTGATCCCGATAACGTTCGTAAAAATCGTTGAGCACGACAGCCTCTTCGTGGCAGTTCGGACACCAGCTGCCGCCGATTGTGATGATGACGACCTTCCCTTTGAAGCGGTCGTCGCTCAGAGAGACCTGTTTCCGATCGGCGTCCTGAAAGCTGAACCGCAGCGGTTCGGACGGATTCTTCATACGCATATACTGGTTCGGATCGGGCAATTTGGCCTGCACTCCGCCGGCGTCGCTGCCCGATTTATACGCGACCACCTTGCGTTCCGAATTGATCAATCCTTCAAGCCGGCCCTCAGGCGTCAGCTTCGCCTTGAATAGATATGCATTGATCCCGTCGAACTTGCTCAGGCTGACCTGGCCACGCTCGATCCTTCCTGTCAGAATCCCCCAGTCGCCGCTCAGTGGAATGATGGTCCCGATGATCTCGGAACCCCGCTGCCTGAAGATCGCACGCCAGACCCGCTCAGTCCCTCCCTCACCGACCCGCAGCACCCACTCGCCATTGATGTCGCCGCCCGGCTCTGCGGATGCGATTTGCACATCGCCTTTTGCCTTATTGCCGCGTCTCGCGCGCAGCGTCCGGCTCAAAATATTTTTGCGCAACTGCCGAGTGAACTGCCCGCGCAACTCGTCGCCGTTCAATTCGGCATTCAATTCCCCGTCATAATAGTCGAATAACAGTTGCAGCTTCCTGCCATCCCACGATCCACTCGATGACGGCACCCGCTCATCTCCGTTGACCAGCGCCCCGGAGATCTTTCCACCGACATCATTTATCTCGAGATCAAAGGCGACCTCTTCGCCCACCTTGTTCAGGACAATCGCATCCCATTTGCCTGCAACAGTGGGGCTTTCCTGACGTGAACAGCCGGCACAACACACCGCCATCATCGTCGAAATCAATATATGTCTTGCGAATATCATTTTTTCTCTCACACCTTTTAAATTTCGAGTCGTGGGAATCGCAAAGGCCGCAAAGATCGCAAAGAATACCTGAATATATTTCTTTGCGATCTTTGCGGCCTTTGCGATTAATAAACTACAGGAGCCTTTGAATCGACTCCAGATATATGACGAGTGTGGCGATCTCTTTTTTGGGCAGGACCGTTCCCCAGACCGGCATCTCACTGGTGCCGTGTACGTTCACGCCATTCTGTCCGGCGATCGCTCTCTTGAGATCTTCGGTCGGGAATCTTCCATTCTTCTTCTCGATTCTGGTCAGATCAGGGGGGATCGTCTTCAGAGCGGGAGTCACGGGCCCACTGCCGCGACCATCAATGCCATGACAGCTGGCGCAGTAATGCTGGTATAGTCTGCCGCCTTCAGCCACCTGGTTGCTGTCCGCCCTGGCCGGTTTGTCCTGTGATCGCGGCACCCGAGGCACCTGAGCCACCGCCACCGCCAGACACCCAATCAGAACGATTACCAGAATCTGGAGTTTTTTGATCATGTTTACCTCCCGGCACTTTCCTGTCTTTTTGAATTATCGCATACCCGAGGCGACCTTATCTTCGCAGGATACACAGCGAATTGCTTCGGGCACGGCCAGTAATCGCTGCTCGGGAATCGGCTCACCACATGCGACACAAATTCCATACTCGCCGGATTCCAGTCGTTCAAGTGTCTTTTCTATCTGCTCCATCTCCGCCCGGATCTTCAAATCAAGCGCGTCCAGCACTTCGTCATTCTCTGTCTCTGTGGCCTGCTCGGCGAAGTCCTTCTCCAATGGTTGATTGACATGCCGCCGGTCCTTCATGATCTTGATCAGACGCGATTGAATTTCTTCATACCGGCTGGTCAAATTCTCCCGAATTGTGTCATATTCGCCCATGACTGTCTCCTTTTTCAAAGTGAATGAGCAATTCCCGTACCTTGATTGATTCAGCTAAATGGCACGGATTACAACAGGTTACAGTCTTGATTCGGATGATTATTGCGTGTTTTCACGCATGATTGTGGGGCTTTCCACACAATCGAACGCATCCGTGGAGAACTATTTATTATGACCGGACTGAAATTGGTTGTCCTGCTCTGTACTGCGGCCTTCATCTGGGCGCTTCCCGCCGCGGCAACGCAGCAAAAAAGCGCCCGTTCTTCCAATCTCTCTTTTTTTCGCAGCAACAACTGCGTGCTCTGCCACTCGAGTGTGACGGAACCGGTCCGTGTGAGCGCCCATTTCTATCAGTGGCTCAACTCCGCGCACGAGAAATCCCGCGTCGGATGCGAAAAATGCCACGGCGGAGACCCGAAAGCCAAAGACCCGTCATTGGCCCACAAGGGCGTCTTCAACAGTGCGTTATCCGACAGTCGCCTGCACCCGTCCAAAATCAACGAAACCTGTCGTGATTGCCACCAGCAGGCCGTCGATGCCTTTGTACAGAGCCCTCATTTCCAGCTGCTCAAAAATGTCGGCGGCGCTCCGGACTGCACGACATGCCACCAGCATATGGCCAATTCAGTCGTTTATTGGCCCCCCGACACCGTCAAACTCTGCGCCGGCTGCCATAACGCAAACGGCTCCGCCCCAAAATCGACCGATGTTCCACAAAAGGGCGGCGATATCGTCGCAGCCTTCACCCGCGCCGATGAAGTCATCGAATGGTCCTGGTATCTAATTAATGAAGGGAAAAAACGCCGCCTGAATCTCAGGACAGAGCAGAACGAATTGAAGAAACAGCAGGGTATCCTCAAGGAAGCGAAACTAAAATATCACGCATTCGATATCCATAATTCGCGCGAAATGGCCGATCAGGTCTTCTCTTCCGCCAACAAGGTCAAAAACAACCTTGCCAATCGCGGATTATAGCCCTTGAGAGCATCGGCCGTCAGATAGATAAAGACTGAGATCCTCGCCGTCTTTTGACAACCGGACCATTTTTTCGAATCTGAAGCCCGTTCTCTCAAGCACGCGAATCGAACCATGGTTGTGCGGCAGGGTAATAGCGGCGATGCGATCCAGACCCAACTCTCGCCGGGCATACTCCAGAACACCCGATGCGGATTCCACAGCATATCCTTTTGAACGGTATTCCGGCAGGAATGCGTATCCAAGATCGACATCATCCAGCTCTTCCCGCCTGATCAAACCGCAAATCCCGATCGCCTCCCCTGTTGCATTCAATTCAACCAGGTACAGCCCAAAACCGAATTTATCGTAACTGGCCGCCGGCCCATTCAAAATATAGGCACACGCATCATCGACTGTCCTGACATTCTTGTCACCTATGAATTGAAGGAAAGAAGGATCATTCAGCAACTCGAGTATGAAATCCGCATCGTCCAGCGTCAACCTGCGAAGAATCAGCCGCTCTGTTTCAATGATATCAAGCATCCTGCCCGTATTACTCATGCGCTATCGTTTTTTCTGTAAAGAGATAATCCTTCAGCTCCTTATCGAACGTCGGATCCTTGCGCCTGATCCACTCCAGCACCATGGCCGCATGCTCTTTTTCTTCATCCCTGTTATGGGCAAGAATGGCCCTCAAATCCTTATCCTTGCAGGCATTCACACGCTGGTTGTACCAGTCCACCGCCTCCAGCTCTTCCATCAGCGAAGTAATTGCCCGATGCATATCCCGCGTCTCATCCGACAGTTCCTCAATCGGTTCATGATAACCCTCGTTAGCCATTTGATCTCTCCACTTTTTTTACAGACTGATTACTACTCTGTAAACTAAATTTTCTGGCATTTATGTCCGGAAGAAATTAATCGCAAAGGCCGCAAAGGGGCAAAGATATACAGGGAAGATCAGTGTTCGAATTATATCCAGTGGGCAATAATCCGGATATTCATATCACCAAAAAATCTTTGCCCCTTTGCGGCCTTTGCGATTAATTTCTTTGCCAATCTCCGCGGCATCTGCGATTAACTTTTTTCCAGTCTTGAATACAAGAAAATTCATTTTACAAAGTATTTACGCTGATCCAGCCGCGGCAGTCATCCGATTTGCACTGGCACTCAAAATTCCAGGGCGAGGCTGGAAGCGGAACCAGAATATAGTTGTATGTTATCTCTTCATTCTTTTCCAGATCCCTCAATGCAACCAGCCGCCCTTCGTCGTTGAACTCCGAATTCGGGCTGCACGAATGATTGGTCATATGCATCGGCATGACCTCTTTCGTCCAGTAATCGAGCATGTATATCGTCTCACCCTCTTCGAACCGACGGCTCGTGAAGAGTGCGTTCCCCTTTGGCCCGCAATCAACGACATGAAAATCGCCTGTTTCAGACATCAAAATTTATTCCCCTTTGACCAAATCTCGGCACCGGCTAGAGTAAATCCAAGCCCGAATGAAATACCAGCGACAAAAAAAGCATAAGTCAAGGCATTTCCGCCCAGCATGAACCCACCCACGCCGACCAATGTCGAAACAATCCAGAGCGCCGGAGCCCATCGCGATAGTATCCCGGCTCTCCAGGTTCCAATCGCCAATAATAACATACCAATGGAGATTATCATCGCTCCGGTAGTATACAAGTCGACCTTCCCAACCATTCCGACCGGCAAAATAATCAGCAACGTGCCGATCATCGCCGTAATAAACCCGGCAAATACAAATTTATCTATCTTTTCCTTCTGGAATCCATAAATGCCGATCAATCCGAAAAGGATCAGTATATCGATGACTGTATACAGTATTTCGATATTTCCGCCCGTACCCGATGAAATGAAGGGCAGAAACGAAGCCAGCACTCGCAGGATACCGGCGATTATTGCGGCAAGCCCGCACCAGCGGATTATCATTGTCGTTTGCATAACTCACCTGGGAGTAAAAAGTATAAAGTAGAAAGTAGAAAGTAAAGGAGCGGAATAGTTATATCCTTTCTCAAAGCGACTTTTCTTTATACTTTATACTTTTTACTTTTTACTTTCTACTTTTTTCCCTATCGCAGTTTTGATTATTTTTTTCAGTGTATTCAGGTCAATATCTTCGACTTTATTGATATAAAGGCAGGACTTTCCTGCCTTATACTTCCCGAGTTTTTTCAACTCTTCCCGGTAAGATTCCACCCCGGGCATGATATATAACGAAAGGTTCTGTTTTCGGGGCGAAAATCCCACTATAAACCAGTCGCCTTCTCGCCCGCTTTGGTACTTGTAATGATAACTCCCGAATCCTACTATACTGCTCCCCCACATCTTCGGCTCATCACCGGTTGTCCCCTTCATTAATTTCAGAATAGTGAAGCTGTCTTCACGTCGCTTATCATCTTTTATTCCATTGAGGAAATCTTCCACATTCTGGTCAGTTACTTTCGTTTTCAACTCCGCCATTTTATCCTCCCTCAAGTCTACTCGTTTCTAAATGTCAGCCCTTTCGCTTCTAAAGCGCTTCGCAGCTTTGGGATTGTGCTGGGCCCCATACCATGAAGTTCCAGAATTTCAGCTTCACGGTATCTTGCCAGCTGCTCTAATACGGTGATTCCTTTTCTTTCCAGCGCTCGCCTTGCCGGAGCACTTATCAAAGAAAGAAATTCTTTTTCAGGCTTTCGCTCAGATTCACAGACAGGACAGATGGGGCAGTCGCTGCTTTTGAAGTATTTATGCCCCTTGTCGCAGGTTCTCGATCTCTTTTGCGATGTCTTCATAGTTTCTCCGTCTGGCTTGCCTTTTTACAGGCGATCAGAAACAACGTCCCCAATACCATGTCGATCATCCCGGTCGATAATACCATGCTTCCGGTTCGACCTTGCAGGTAGAGTATAACTACTGCAATTCCATAACTGAACTTTTCGATCACGGACGCTATCATCAAAGGCCTGTATCGCCGTGGATCTTTTGAAATAATCAGAAAAGCTATCTGCCAGGCAATCGCAACACCTATAAATCCATAATAATATTCCGGATGATTTATTACCGGCGGATAGTCTCTACCGTTCTTCTCTTCTAAAAAGTATTGTGGGACCAGCACGAGCAACCCGTAGATCCCAGCAATCAGGTATGTCCACCTTGCAAATTTCATGTTTTTCTTATCCTTATAAGCGCATTTCGCATCTTCAGGTTTTCAGACAATCCTTCAGGATGTGGGCGCACGCTGACACTCACGGTCCATCCCAGGCATCATTCTGCAGCACGACACGGTAACCGTCCGGGTCCTCGAATGTGCGACCGTGTGTTTCCCAGTAGGGGTTGAACGAGGTGACAGGGGCGTAGCCGGCTTGCACCATGCGATCCACCGCGCGCTGCCATTGGCCGGGATCTGGAAGATAGAAGACCAGCAGGTTATCTCTGGTCGGAGCAGGCCCCGCAATCGTCCCGTGGTGTCGGGTAAATTCCAAATGGTAAGGCTGCCCCGGAAGCCCCAGCATCACTCCGTCGAATCCATCGTGGTCGGTAAATGCGCCCAGCTCAGTCAGACCCAGCCCGTCCCGATAAAATCGCACCACCTCATCAAGGTGGTCAGTCGGCCTCGCTACACGCATCTTCACTGAATCATCCATCGCCATGCCTCTGTCAAATCACCGTCAGGATTGGTCAGCGGTCTGTTGTGAGATTTGATTATCGCCCCCGAGCCACATAATCCCGGGCCTCTTTCAGGCCGGGCTGCCTCATACCTCCACCCGCGACTGCGATCAGCTGCCGGTAGAAGTTGCGCGCCAGGGATTTGTCACCGAGCGCGCGTGCTGCCCGAGCGGCTCCGAACAGGCTGTTGAAACGGCCAGGGTAGAATTCCATCGAGCGCCTGTACGCCTCGAGCGCTGCCGCAGGCTGCTTTTGTTCCATGAGAAGGTCTCCCAGGAGTTCGTGTGCGGGGAGCGTGGGTCCCGGCGTCACGGCGTGCTTCGGGGTCGAGGCCTCGAGTTCCGCAGCCTCTCGCATGAGCGCAACGCTGGGCTCCTTTCGCCGTTCGACGTGGGCCAGCCAGGCGCTCAGTTCAAGTCGAAGCACCCTGATGTTCCTGGCAAACAGGTCCTCCCCCACCTTGCGTGTCGCACCTTCGAGTGCATCCAGACGCCTGACGTCCGCTCCAGCCTCGCTCACGTTTCTCAGGTGCGCTGAACCAAGGCCGTGCGCAAATCGCGCGATTGCCTCCGGCCAGGTGAAACGATCCCAGTCGAGAGCCGCGGGCTCGCGCGGAACGATCAGGACAGCCTCTTTCCAGGCGCGCCGCTCGAGCGCGTATCGTGCCTGTGTTGACGCCAGATGAAAAGCCGTCTTAAAAGTCGGCTCCAATCGGGCCGTTGCTCGCAGCCGCTTCATCTGTTCGGCGGCAAGGTCGTCCGCACCTTTCTGCAGATACGCATAGACCAGATACTCGATCGCGTGTGGGAACTCGTCCCAGACCAGTTCTCCGTGGTCACCCGCCGGGTGCCCCAGGGCAGCCTCAGCCGCCCGCAGGTTTCCACGAATCACCCCGTTCCAGTCTCCGAGACGGGTATAGATATGGGTCGGCATATGCAGCGCATGGGGATTTCGCGGAGCGACCGCGTCATATTTGCGAGTGATCTCCAGCAATTCCCGCTCACGTCCCGGCACATCGTTGGCATGGACAAGATAGTGCATGGCGCCCGGGTGTTCCGGATTCCGTTCATACACGCGAATCAGGATTTCGGCGGCGCGATCGGCATGCACGCGGGAAATGGTATCGGATGGAGTGGTGGCCAGATGCGCCAGCGAGTAAAAGGCGGCCACCTCGGAGTCATCCGGGAACGAGGCATAAACCTTCTCCATGGCCTGTTCCCACCGGCGTATGCGCAGCCAGTAATCCGACGATGCAGGATCGAGGTAGAAGGCCTCAGTCGCGTCAATGAATAGCCGTTCCTTCTCCGTCGGCGGCTCAAGTGCTTTGGCCGTCTGAACCTCCTCCCATCCTCTACGCAGCGATTCAGGTCGCGGGCGCGTCGGCCAGAGCGGCTGAAAAAGTGTCATCGCGATACCCCAATGCGCCATTGCACACCGGCCATCCGTCTTTGCGACTCGCTCGAAAGCCTCCCGTGCCTGCGGATACGTCATGTGATGCAGGAGGGCAACTGCTCGATTGAACTCTGTTTGAGCCTGTTCTGAGCAGGTGATGCGAAAGTCAACCGTGCCGAGGGCGTGGCCGGCATGTTGCTGCACCTGGCTTCTCGCTTCATCCACGCACCATCCAGGCAGGACGACCATCAGCCCTGGAAAGCCCGCGATCAGTACGACGATCCATAAAAGTTTCTGTTTAATTGATTCAATCTCCCTGTTACTGCTCGCCGCCCCTACTGTCACCGCCTGGTTCGCTACGGCTTGACCCGCAGCACGAGCGGCATCGGTTTATCAGGCGCGGCAGTCGTGATCTCGCGGCTGAAGCGCAGCGTTGTCCCGTCGAACATCCACCCGCCGTCGCTGCAGCGCGAGCCGGTTTCGATCGACTTCCCCTCGCGGACGCGTAGCGCGTTCGCCGTCGCCTCCCGCTCGGCGCGGTAGCGAAACGCGCGGCGCCAAAAGGGAGTAAGGTCCGTTCCCAGCTCATTCACGGGCGCATTCACGTCGCACCGGGTGAGGTAGATCAGCTCTTCAGCGATCAGGCGATCGTGATCGACCGAGTTTGCGAGCCACTTCGTCGGGAAAATCCACGAGCCGTCCTCCCAGTATGACGCCGCCTGAAACTGAAATGCCTCGAGCAGCCGCTGCACGTTGTCGCGCTCCTGCAGCTCGCCGAGCCACACCGGCACTGGCAGCGGCATTTTCCATGCGACCGCGTTGATCATCCGGGCCATCGACAACACTGCCGTCTGCGTCATCATCTGCGGATGCCCGTCCAGCGTGCGGGCCAGCTTCCACACGGCGTGCAGGTCGTCCCACGCCACCGGGTCGTTTGCGCGCGCTTTCGCCAGAGCGCTCGCGACGAGCAGCCTTGCCACGGTCATCTGCATCGCTCGTGCCGTCACCGCGTTCTGGTCGCCAATCTCGTCGTGGCGTTCCCAGATGACCGGCTCGCGCAGCAGCAGATCGCGGATCGCGGAAACGTCGGCGAGCACAGGCAGATCGCCGATGGTTAGCTCGCCCCGCGCGATCTCGCGCTCCACAAAATCGTCGACGCCTTCGTTCACCGGCAACGTTTTGGCGAGCGCCGTCAGCTTGACAGACGCGCCATTGGCCTTCAACGGCGGCCAATGATCACGGGCCTCGTAGAGCGTCCCCATCCCTTCCGGCCACGGCCGACCGGCCGATGTGGAAACGGCGCCTTCGTTCCGGAACCACAAGGCGACCGAGACGACGAGGCCGAACGCAGTTACAATTATCAGTGCTGCAATCTTCATCGTTCCCTCAAATTAGAATCACCTTCCTGCGAAAAGCACTGACTCAACAGCAGCCTGACGATCGAGTTCAGCGGCACCACTGGACGCATTGTCAGGCTGCGCGTTTAGTCCAGCAGTTCAATTGAATCGCTTTCCGTCAACATTCCTTCGACCAAAACGGCACAGTAAACACCGGCACAGGCAGAGTGCACCTGGGCAACTTTGCGTAAAATTTCCGGGTTGTGTTCGCCAGTGTCGGGCTCAAGCGAAATCATCTTACAACGCGGGTCACGCTCCAGAACCATAATCACTGCGCTCGAACCGATTCGCAGTTTGCGACCGACCAACTCATCCTCGGCAAAGCCGTAATCCGATGTGAGATTTAGATAGACGTTTGCCCGAAAGCGTCGTTTATCAATCGGAATGCCTGACTCCGCTTCGACCTGACGGACAGTTTGCAGGCTAATCAACGAAACCGGGCGGCAGTCTGTTAACGCGCGGTCCGAACGCACAAGCGTGAGGTGATTTTCACCTCGCAATCCTTCACCGAGCATTTCTATCAACGCCGGGTCATCAATCGCTACGACTGCACCTGACGGCGTAACGACATCCAACATCAGGTCGTTCGGTTCGGCGTTTGCAGGAGTGACACCGGGCGCGATGCCGGACGCTTCAGTCAAATTCGGCGGTTTTGACGCTCGCTCCGGGTAACGGAATTGTGGGCGATACAGCAGCATTTGTTGCTGCACATTTGCATTCAAATAAGGGAAACCTTTGCGGGCGGCGGAATTTTTGAAGGCATAGCAGCGGTCGCCATAGATGCCTGAAAATCCCATAAAAACTTCGTGCGCTTCCTCGCCGCGCATACTCTTAACCGGATAGCGCCATAAACTTTCTACAGTTCCTATAGTTGTCATCTCAAGACCTTATTTTGGCTTTCGAGCATTTTTCCAGAAGCCTCTAACGCCCGAATTAAGCAGAGGCGGCGGTTCCGCTGCAACGCGGGTCAGGTGCTGCTAACCCGCCAATACAGATTCATTGAGATCAATACCTTCTAAATATAAGGTTTCCGGGCTGATATCTTCTTCATCTGGCCATTGCACAGTACCCAAGGCTATTCTTACACTTTTAAAATATTCAAGATCATTCAGTTTCTTAAATACTTCATAGTTGAGATATGGCTTTACGTCAAATCTTTTCTCACTCTCATCGTTAAATTTTAGATCAAGTGAATGGTCATCATTCGCTTTAACTGCTATTACTTTTTTCATTTCTATTACACCTATTTCAAGGGGTCAATCTTGAATAATTGTTGACCATTGACTGCTAGTTTCCAATCTGCCACCAATTCATCCTGGTGAATTTCAATCCAAGCCTGAACCAGCTTTAGTTTAGCAGATTTTATCGATCCCTCAAGTATTCTGCCATCAGGTATTGATATGACTGCTTCATCATCGCTGTATTGAACATGAATGTGTGGGTGATGATGCTTTTTATTATCAAAGTAATACATCATTACAATTATTCCATAGAACATTGATATAACAGGCATAATTACTACTCCAATGGATAACTGCTATATTTCCAGGGTGCCTAACGATCGGGTCTGGCGGGCCGAAGTTTTTCGCTCCCGGCTTATCGAGTAGAAGCGGCGGCTCCGCTGCAATGCGGGTTAGGCCGCACCATGCGTTCATTGATCATTTAGGCTGGGCAGCTCTTTGCCTTGCGAGTTCGGTCTTGAATGCTTGTTCTCTTCCGGCTACGTATTTCTTGTAGCCCTGAGGATCAACAAAGGTTGCAAGAGAGCCTTCCTTCAGCCTCGCGTATTTCGATTCGAGATCGAAGTAACTGCCATGCGCACCTAGAAAGATATCGCACGGCAATGATTTCAAGACGCGGAACATCTTATCGTAATCAGCCGCAATCTGCGGATAGGCATTGTTGTTCACAAGCCTGTAACCAGGATTCACGTTGGGGCTCCCGATGATCACAACGTTGTGCGCCTTACCGGCCTCTCGCACCTTCATCGTCCACGTGGTGCAGCCCTTCGTGTGGCCAGGAGTGAGATGAGCCGTCAGGACTGTGCCACCTAACTGTACCTCGTCGCCATTGTGTAGCACGCGATCCACCTTTGTGGGCTTGTAGAGGGTCGATGGATCGTTGCCATACTGAAAGTCTGTTTTTCCGCCTGATTCGACGGCCGACACGTCGGCCTCCATGACCATATACTGTGCACCAGTCAGTTTCTTGATAGTGTCACTGGCGGCGTTGTGGTCCCAGTGCGCATGGCTGATGAGAAGGATCCTGATGTCAGTGAACTTGAACCCGAGCTTCTCCACACTCACCCGGATAAGAGGAACATTCTCCTCAAGATCGCTATTGATAAGGATGTGCCCCTCAGGAGTCGTGATCAGATAGCTGGCGAGACCTTTGCTGCCGACATAGTAAAGGTTCCCCGCGATTTTGAACGCCGGAAATGGTTCGGTCCAATCAGCATTACCCTGGGCATATAGTGTCCCGGCAGAGCCGAAAACCGCAACCAATGCGCCGACGAAGATGATCCATAGACTAAGCCTGTTCTTCTGCATAATGTGCAACTCCACCTTGTTTGCAGGCCTTTAGCTCTCTGAGTCAGGTATTCGTCCGTTAAGAGAGCAGAAATCTTATCTGCTATTGCCACCGTTATGAGCGGGAACACGATTGCTCTTGAGAAGCCACGCAAGATAGAGGCCAGCTACTACATCGTATGCCAGACAGAAAGCTGGCCACCATGCGGGCACTCCCGGGTTCGAGATGAGATGGCCGTGTACGGCGTCAAACAGCCCGTGTGCAACGAGCGCTCCAACCACAAACCAAAGCGATCGCTTGAATCCAAGAACTGAAGCCAGAATAAAAGCGAAAATGGGAATCGCCTCGAGCGCGAGCGCTCTTGTTGACCCTCCAATGGCCGCGAAGAGCGCGTAAAGCAACGCAATTACGATCATTATTGTTGGGTAGAACGCGCGATCTCGATCCAAACGCACGAGAGATCCGAATGCACCGATGCAGGATGCGAGAACAATACCGACGACGAATGCCATTATGACTCCGAACACTCTTCCGTTACCGTAGGGACAACGAATGCTGCATCTCATAGTTGCCCGCAGGCGTCACCCAGTAATAGCCAGCGCATTGATCGTCCGCAATTGCGAGGCGAGCGTCATACAGAGCAGCGACGCCAAAGAAAATTCCAATGATTCTCCGGATCTCTTCTTCATAATGTTTTCTTTCACGATTTGAGGCACTGATTATCCTGACAGTCTCTCCGGAATACTCTCTTTCCTCACCTGGAATCCACTGCCATTGGTGGCTGATTCCTCCTCCTGACAGGAATCCAAATCTCCTCTCTGGCATTCGGATCCCGCGCATTATAGCCTGGCGCCAAGACTTCGAAGTGCTCTCGATCATCGAGTTCATATGTGCCGGAGTTCGGCAGCCACTCGTTGAATATATACATGAAGGTGCTCAGATCACTGGCCGGGCCTTTGTGCTCAAAGACGGCATACGTTCCCGACTGCAGCGTGTAGGAGGCCATGCCTTCGGGTACATTATCGAGGCCATCAACCTCCACAACAGCCCATTTTGTGAAGCGTGCGACTGGATCAGAAAGTTGGCCTGGTCCGCCGGGAAAGACCTGCATTGAAATGTAATCATCGCTCGACCGATTCCTCACTTCATTTCGCCGTGGCATAAAGGCTTGCCACAGCACCGCTGTCCTGTCCTCAACTCGGGACATTTCGAGCGACATTCCGATCAGTTTCTTTGAAGTTAACTCGACAATTTGAGGTACCCGACTCATCTCATCCCCTTCGGTGATCGGCGCCATCATAGACGCTGCGTTCCGATAAATACTAACAAATTACCGGCGGCGGCTTCGCCTCAACGCGGGATAGGCGCGCCTTTAGAAATGATAGATTAGGTTATTACGATCCATTTCAATGAAATCGAACTCTACGAAACCTTCTGTGATCTTTTCTATATTCGCTGTAAACAATGACTCAAGCTCTATGTTGGTAATATTTCCTGTGGAAACGAGAAGCAGCTTCCAGGGTTGGCTCTTCAGAATGATTGTTTCTACAAAATCCGCATCTTTTGTTACAACAATGCGCCCTTCTTCCAGTGATACTCTGATTATTTCGGGGTCTTTCGTCCGGTTACCCAATGGCAGGTCTCGTGTATGAATCGCATCGAGGCCCACCTGTTTCAGGAGTTCGGTGAGTCTTTTCGGAAGATGCGCATCAACAAGAAATTTCATACCAAAGCAGGTTCAATACGTTTGATCTGGCTTAGGCGAGTCGCATAGTTTAGCGTTGCGAGAATATCTTCCCGCTCTAGATCATCATAGTCTGCAAGGATCTCCTCAGTCGTCATCCCTGCACTAAGCAATTCAAGTATGACTTCTACGGGATAGCGCAGTCCACGAATTGTTGGCTTGCCGTGGCAGATTTCAGGATCGATTGTGATGCGGTCATTAAGATTCATATATCCTCCAACATTTAGATACTATCACAATCAATGTTCTGGTCAAAGTTGTGACGTTTAGGCGCGCATAACGAATAAGTTCAGCGGGCTGCCGCCTTTCGACAAAAGATAACAAATCAACGGCGGCGGCTCCAATGCAACGCGGGTTAGGTGTGCGATTTAAAAGACATCGATTTCTTCGGGATCTATTTCTTTTACTTTCGCTAATGCGCTCTCAAATTTCTTTCTATCGCCTCGCTTCGCTCTCTCAGTCAGGTACTCATCTGTTAATAGCGCAGAAAGCTTTTCTGCCAAGGCAACAGTTATGAATTGATTAATCGAGATATTTTCTTGCTGGGCAAGTTCGCGGACTCTTTTATGCAGAGACTCCGGCAATCTTAAACTGATCGTGCTCATTTCACTTCTCCTATAATCCTTAAAAACTCTCCCGGGCTTATCACTCTCACCTCAAACATTTCTGCCCCTTCGAAGTCTCTCTTGTTGAAAGTTACAATATAATCGCAATTAGCTTCAACTGCTAGTTCAAGAACAAGATCATCTTTTGGGTCTTTTAGTAAGGGCCTCCATAGAAAAAAGATCGTTTGGTGATTTGCTACTTTGCAAATGTAATCGACAACATCATCAATTTCATTGTAATTAAGCCCTATCTGCCGTGATTGCCTTTTTGCAACATCTTCATATTCAATGATTAAAGGAACTGAAATGAAGATCTCAAATCTCCCTGTTCCTATCAACGAGAGAAGCCTATAAGATGCGCCCAATCTTGAGCGCAAAGCAGAGATAAAGACATTCGAATCTATTACAATCTTTGGCAACACGATGGTATCATATGCAATACCGCATCTTCCGTCAATAGGCACATCTAGCGCACCTAACGAATGAGTTCAGCGGGGCCCCGTCATATCGCGCAAGCCCGTCGAGCGGGGGCGTGAATCGGCGGCTCCGCGAGAATGCGCGCAAATGTATTGGGTTAGTGCGAACGAGTTCAGTTGCCAAATTCAGTGACCTTTTTTAAGACAGGAGAATTTTACCTGCCTGACCCAAGCCGGACGTGTCTTTTTCGTCGGGTACGATTATTTGCAAAGGGCCTACTGTCCTGGCCAGTTGTTCATTGTTTTGTCGATATGCAAGTAGCACTACTTTATTTGTGAACGCTGAATCAACAGGCTCTAGGGTTTAATATCGCAATACTACCTAGATAACCGTCTTCTGCTTCAACAAGCAGATATGTTGCTAAAGCCTTTCCTCTCAGACTCTCACCGAATTTTTGGCCAGCTGTTTTCAGTATATCACCCAACAGCACACCTTCATATTCCGTCTCCTTGCCATTTGTGAGGAGCGGCTTCAACTTGCTTTTTGGTTATCGGTAGAGGCAATTTCATTAAGTCCAAGATTGTCAGTTTCTGGGGGATATCCCTTCGCCACACTCCCAAAATTTTTGATAACACGTACTCACTTTGATTAAAATCTACAACCAGGAAGTTAATAGACTAAATAATAACGCACAAACTAATCTAAGGCCATATGATGCAAAATCATATCCTTTGATCTCCTTTTTTATCAATTGTGAATTATATGGTGCCTAACATGAATTTAAGTTGACACCAGCAACGCTTCTTACAAAAGTTTTGTTGATTCGGTTAGATAACGTCTGTTTTGAGAATTGCATCTATTACTGCATAGATAAATGTTTCCAGGCAGAGAGTCTATTTAATAATGACCTGACTCAAGCATGTCCCGATCTCATCCTGGAAAGGAACTAACTGACGCCGCCCGGACCTCCCGGAATTTCGCCGAGTTTCACTCCGCGCCCAGCTTAAGCCTTGTGAGCGGCTTCAGATCACGAACTCTGATCGTATCGATCTATGAAAATTGCATTTGCAGCGTCAATGGAGTCCGACTTCTTGCCGATACACGGTTCGACCGGAGTCAGGTCGCGTATCTATTAATATATGTGAGTAAAACGAGCTTCTAATGGCTTAACCAGTTATCCAAGTCGTGTAAATCGCCGCAATCTCAGCATTTCAGGCAGTATGGCAACGAGGGCACTCTAACAGAGGGGCTTTTTGTAATCAAGGTTTGATCGGAGCGGCTTGCGCCAGCAGTCCGTCTTCCGTGTGATCGCGTCGGAAATCAATATTGTCCGGGTAGTCCGTCTTCAACCCGGTGTGCACTGTTTCTGCTGACAATGCAGTTATCCAAATCAGCGACTCTGAGTCGGAGCCGCCGGCAGCATGTTGCGTATCGCTGAGATCCGCCAGCCTTTTTCGGTTCGCTTCATTGCAAAAGTCGTCCACATCTTGCGGGTAGCGCCTCCGGCCAGCCCCGTCAGTTCGTATCGCCCGTCGACGATCGCAACGTCAGGCGTCAGCATCCGTATCGACTCGACGGTGATGCTGCGATTGCCGGCATTATTGCGTGAACTGGCCATCGTCCCACGCACCACCGCTTCGCGCCCCTTGCGCCATTCACCGGACGAGACCAGCTGATCGGCATCTTCCGTGAAGAGTCCCTCGACCGCCTGTGGATCGATCTTCTCGCGCGCATCGACATATCGGCTGACGATCCTTCGAATCGCCGCTTCGTCATCGCTTTTCGCGATCTGTTGAGTGAACAGGACCGAGGCCAGTACCAGACACATCATGATCGTAATTTGCATGCGCACTTCACCTCCAGAAAGGCTGTCGAGTATCTAAATCTATCGTTTAGAGCCACCACGCAGGATGGCGCGCCGCAGCTTATCACGAAGACGGCCGTCGTTCCCACTACGATCGAGCTTCCTCAGTTCCCTCTCGGCATCTTCAAGCAACCCGGCTTTAGCATAGAGCACCGCCCGCACCAGAGCCGAATCGACACCCGCCTCGCCCTTCGTGATCGAACCCAGCTCACCCGCGCCGATCACCTTGAAAAGCCCAATCTGGCGCAGCCGGCTTTCGACCGGGTCGTCTCCATTGAAGGCCGTCACCTGCCACTGGTAAACGCGACCGCGCTCAAGCTCAACTTCCGGCCTCCATTCCAAAGCGGCGAGCGGCGCGCTTTCGGCTACGGGATTGAATCGATCATCCACAATCGTGACGATATACCGTGTCGCCCCTTCCTGCTTTGTCCAGCGAAACAGGGGCCGCTGTTGCCGCACCAGAGTCGCCATTGGCCCTATCAACCGCAACGGCTCAGCTCCGCCAGGAGCGCTCCTGACAGCACCTTCCGGCTCTCTCAGGTTCTCCAGCTCCGGATTCAGCCTCAGAGCCCGCCCCCCAAGCGCCCGCTCCACCTCGCTTTCGAGCCCTTCCGGAATGCGCCCGAAACCGATCAGCCGCCCATCCGCGTCCAGCCCCACCCTGCGCCCTCCGTCCATCAGCGCCACTGAATATCCCTGCTCCACATCCGTCTTTTTGATGGAATCTTTCACCGGCTCCGGCGTGACCGTCTTTTCGGGCGGGTTTATGACGATCGCGGGCTCCGGCGACATTCGCGAAATCAGATACCAGACGGCCGCGACGATAATCAGCATGGCCCCCAGAGCACCGATAGCCACGGCCGGGCGCGGAATCCCCTGCGCGACGCCAATGTTCGCCAGTTTTGACAGCAGCCGGCTTTCATAGTAGCGTTTCTTCATCGCCGGTTCGGTTTCGATTCTGAAGACGCGCAGGCTGTTCAGGTCTTCGTCACAGGCGCGGCAGATTTTTACGTGGGCCTCGATCACTTCGCGGTCTTCAGCATCGAGATTTCCGTCAAGATATTCGCTGATCTGATCGAATTCAAGGTGATCTTCGCGCAGGCACGCCTCGGGATCGAGCGGCAGCCCGCTCCACTTCGGGGCGTCAACCATGGCGAATCGTTCGCGGCAGGAAGGACAGGCCTCGAGGTGGGCGGCGATGTTAATTGATTTGCCTGAAGACAGTTGCTCTTCACGGAACTTCGACAAATCCTGTTCATTAATATGATCGCTGGGTATCATTTAAATCCTGCATTCATTACCAATGCGGCAAATATTCTGGATTTCCATAAATTTGCCGACGAAAAGATTTTATTCTTCCAGGATCGCCCGCACTCTCTTCACAGCTCTGTGCTTCCATTTAGCGATTATACTGTTTGTTGTTCCAAGTTCGATCGCTGCCAGCGTTGTGTCCATTGGCAATCTATTAAGTAACAAGATCAGCTCTTCCCTTGTTAGTTCTAATTTTTGTATGATCTCACTCAAAATGACTGCTTGCCTCTGGATAATTACATGCAGCATACTTTGTCCATCGTAATCAGTTTGAGTGTAGAGGTAAGCCCGACGTTGATTTAGAGTCAGCTCGCACAAGGCCCGCCAGATTTTCTGCAGGAGTTCTTGTGAGGCGATGATATCGAACCCATCATTCGATCTCATCGCTGGAAGTGGATCAGTGTATACTATTTTATCGATCGATTCGTGTGGTCTATCCTTGATTCCCTTGATTTCTGAAATGATATGAATCAAATGGTCCATCTCGATCGGGCCATCTGACCACCGAAATAGCTCTCCAAGCATTTCAGGCATATTAAGTTTGGCCAGTTGTCGAATTTCATGTCCGACGGCGTCGACAGTGTTGGAATATACTGCGAGATCATGCAGAAGAACCTTCACACGTGGGCTCTCGGCCTGTCCACGCTGCGATTTGAATCCGCAAACCCCACCACTAACCCCATTCCACAAATCGAAATCACTGTGCCTTTTAAGAATATCGCGAACCCTGTCCTTCAACCGGGTCCTCTCAGGATATTTCTGCCGAAGGTAATCGTTGCACACATTATGAATGATTCTGGCCAGATAACCACGTATCTCTTCAATGTCGAATTGTCGATCTTTAACATCTATACCAGCAAGAAATCCTGCCACCTTTAGCATAACTGTTTGATACAGATCTTCGGCATCAGGCTGCCTTGGGGATGTCAGGAAAACCCCAAGGGTAAAGTTCAAACGTGATGTGAGGATTAGCCTTGCGAGTGGATCAGCAATCGTCCTAATGATATAATCAATATCGGATTCCACCATTCGGTTGGCCTGCCCATTTAACCTCAACCCGATTTCATCGCCTTCAATTCGCAATGATTGATCCTTCTCGTTTGTCGAGTGTAAAAACTTCTCGTTGGGGGGTTAATTATCCAATCCAATTGTGACAAAACCCGCCCAATAATATGGATGCCGATAGCGAATGTTCTTCATCATCATAATCGCTGCATTCTTCAATGCTTCAGACTTTGAGGATTTACCTTCGACCCGGTTTCTTTCAAGAACTTTATAAAATTCGATCATAAACTTTGCAGTGCCAGCGGAATCGATTTTCCATTGACTTACTACCGTCGAGCGGCAACCTGCAATGAAAAATGCCCATGACATTCCAATCAGACCTTCTCCAGAACCGATTCGCCCTCGAGCAGTCTCACATGCGGAAAGAACTACCATGTCGGCACTCAAGTCGAGATTGAGTATTTCGCGTGCTTCCAATATGCCGTCCTCTATTTGATCATCGTCCTTTTTTGATAGTAAAAGGTAGGAATAGAGAGGGTTTTGATCATCCAATACACCATGTGTTGCCAAGTGAATCGTCCTGTACTCGCTAACCATCGATTTAAAAAGCCGCTCTTCAGCCTCTAGCCCGATCAATGCCTTACTCTTGGGATTGCGAAACATTGTAAGTATTGCTTTGACTTCAAACTCCGCATGTGGCAGAGGCTTGAAATTCTCACCACGCTGTTGCCCATTGAAATATTCTACGGTATCATCATCTAAAGACGGGTTTCCGAATGCGAGGAGTGAATTCTCTTTACTTTCGCCAGTATAAGAATAACGGTTGAGCATCTGTAAATACACACTCAAAGATGGAGCATAAAATACTGAATATTCTTCAATTAAATATCGCCCACTCCGAGCAGTGAGGGCTTGAAAAGGAATACCCCATAAAACATCATCAGGGATAATACAGATTTTTCGCTTACCAATTAGCTTAATTTCTATAGGTTTGATTAGCAAGTCATAAAGATCACGTGAAGCAACAGTATAGTTCAGTGATCTTTGTGCTAATTGAGCATGAAAATACGAAATCTTTTTTCTTAAATCAGTTCTACGAATTTCAATGGGTTGAATAACAAGATTATGTTCTTCTTCTCCATCTCTAGGTGAGATCACAAAAGTGTAAGTAAGCTCCTCAGTGACAGTATATCCGACATAAAGAGTATCCGCATCCAATCCTGCCAGCTTAAAATCATAATAAATGAACTGCTTTGCTATGTCATCATGAAAAGATATACCAGGATTTGTTGCTTGCAACAAATCCTGGTATATCGAGTGCTTTAATCTAGCATTTATTAACTCTCCACGTACTCGATTGATTCGATTCTGATCTTGGTATTTTTTTTGAATTTCAGCTCTCAACAATTTATTTAAATCAACAATAACTTGATTTAACTTTTGTTCCTCTAATCTGTCCATGTCGGTCATATCATAAGTAATTCTCCCTCCTGACTTCTTTAATGAGTCAAGCAGTATACGACCTTTAATATTTTCCATCTGGGTAAGCGCATCATGCATCATTCCTTTCTCAACGTATATATTTATCATCAAATGATAAGGAGCCAGTTTGTTTTCAAAATACAACTGACGACCTTGCTCCTGTCCTGCAACTTGATAACGCCGCTCCTCCACAATGGCAATTGCTTGTTTCAGTATACCTATGGCCAAATCGATTTCATTCTTTTTTATCATGGATCTTGCAAGCAGAGTTGAGGTAAGAACTGACAAATTCGTAAGCTGTAATCGCTTTGATATGTGAAGTGATTGAGTTGCTAACTCTATTGAATCATCAAACTGTTTCATATCATGTAAAACTTCAGACTTCCGCCAAAGAACTTCGGCAATTCGAATCTTATCTTTGATTTCATTTGCAAGCACAAGACTTGCATCAAGAATTGTCATTGCGGACTTAAAATCGCCCGCAATTCGAAAACAAACCCCAAGCCCTTCTCCAGCAGCTATCATTACATCCTTGTTTCCTTGTTCTTTTGCTTTTTGATAAGCTTCTTTAAAATAGCGTTCAGCTAAAGATTTATCATTTTTTCTCTGATAAACAACACCGAGGTTTAATAACACAATTTCCTTACCATAAAGCTTAACATCACTTGAATAAATATCTAGACTATCAAAAAAGTATTTTTCTGCCTTAACATAGAATTCCTGTTCAAGATACAACACTCCGATGCTATTAAATATTTCAGCCTGAAGTAACCTATTATTGCCTCTTAAGGCAAATTTGTAAGACTCGTGATAATATATTAAAGACTTGACTATGGAGCCAACCTCTCTATATAAACGGCCTAACCAAAAAAGATGCTCAGAAATTTGAATCCCATATGATCTATACACACCATCTAATACCCTATAAGAGGCGAGCGCATCATGGTAGTAACCTATAGCTCTATATCGATCTCCATCAATTAAAGACAATGCGGCTAATCCAGAATACAATGAAGCTAAGCCTAACTCAATAGGGTATATATTTGGTAATGTTGAATTCATTGAGTGCCGCGAAAATATCAGTCCTTTCTCAAAATACATTTTTGATAAAACAACATCCTTTTTTAAATATACATAACCAATGTCTGCATATACATATACTAAATCAGCAAAATATCCATTATCATAAAATTGCTTCTCACTCACTAAGTAATTCTGAATCGCCTCATCCACCTTACTCTGCTTAAATAACACCCTTCCCAAGAAAAAATGAATAAGAGCAATGTATCTTTTATCGTTTAAACTATGTGAAACGAATAAGGCAATATTAAAAATCTCAAGAGACTTTTCTGGATAGCTACCGCTCTCTCTTAATCGAGCTTTAAAAATCAAATCTTTTATTATCTTACGATCGATATTATTTTTATTTTTTACAATATACATTGAAAGCTCATCAATACCGTTTTTGCTTAAAAACAGTATTTCATCAACTATCCTTTTCTCATTATTCGTCAATGGTTCGAAATTTATTTGTGCAACTACGCGCTGATCAAACACTAAGCCAACAGCCAAGTAACAAAGACATAAAAATGCTATCCTACCAATATAGGATCGCACAAAATTAGTTGCACCTGAAAAAAATATAAAAATCAATAAATAAAGCACGTTCATCGTGAATCACATCATGTAGGATTGCAAGAAATTGATAAAAACCATGCAAACCGTGGTAAAAACGAGTGAAATTATAAGACAGCCGAGACCAAATATTTCTATCTCGGCTCGGTCACAGCTCAATCCGAAACATCCTTTATTCCGCCACGCCTAGCAAATTGACTGTGCCTATTTCAACAAGGAATTCGGCACACTACTATACATTGACGAAGTTGGGCGGCCCAGTTATCTAACACGGTTGATAGTTGGGCCTCACTATCTCCGGCACGCCTTCAACGAAAGTTAAGGACCAGTCTTCGAGAAGTGTGTGGAGAATCCGTACTGGCATTACTTTTGCGAATACGGGTATTTTCAACACTAATCCCTTATCATCCGACCTCATTTGTTAAGTGGAGGCAGCGGATCAAATCAGACAGCATCGAGAAGATGCTCAAAGGGATTCGCTCAAGTGCATAACGCCGCGATGCGATAAAAGCGAAAGACATTTCACTGGTCAACGTCGATATCACGGTTCAGGAGAAGGCGATTGCTTTCCCTACCTATGCACGGTTGTATCAGAAAGCACGGGAGACATTTGTCCGTGCCTCCCAAAAATCAAATGTCGATCTGCGTCAGAGCAACAAACGACTCGGCAAGAAAGCATAATTCAAGCTGGGTGATTTTACCCGATCCCGGCAAATCAAAAAGTCTAAGAAAGTTGATGTCGAGACACTTTTTGTAAATGCGCGTGCTAGGACAATTTAACAAACTTGTGAGAGTTTGTTTCTGCTTTGAAAACGAACTCTGACCTGACACGCGTACATGATTATATCAACGAGACCTTGCCATAGGCACATGGCCATCAACTTAAAGAGCTGACGACTTTCGTCCATGTGATCTTTGAAGCACAGACCGGTTGCCAGGCTCAACTGGCACGCACCCAAGGGAACCAGGAAGCAGCTTGTAAACGGTGTCCTTGCGGTAACTCAGCCTCTGCCAATACCTTATCCTCACCTTCGGTATCGAAATTCTTCTATACTAGGTGATGATGAAAACGACAATTCCCGCAGACCTGCTTGAACTCAAATCTCGATTCGACACCTGGCGCACTAATCGCAAATACAAACGAGAGCCGATTCCCGATGAGCTTCGTCAGGTGGCTGTTGACCTTGGTCGTCGTTATCCACCCTCAATCGTTCGCCGCACTCTGAAGATCGATCTCCAGCGAGTGGAACAATCGATCACTAAACATTCAATCGGCAAAAAGCATCAGACCGCATTTTTCAATCTGCCTCTGATATCGCCCGATCCGGAATCATCATCGCACCATAAAGATGGCTGCCGGCTACAACTCGAACGCGCTGACGATTCCCGCCTGACGCTGACGCTGCCAGCGCTCGATTTCCTTTCGACAAGGCAAATCTGTGCCGATTTCCTGCGGGATTGAAACCATGATCCAGCTCATCCCGCAGTTGCGAATCCTCCTCGCCCGTCAGCCTGTCGACTTTCGCAATGGTATCGATGGGCTGGCAGCGCTCTGTAAGAGAGTGTTCGAGGAAGACCCTTTCTCCGGCACTCTCTTTGTCTTTCGCAATCGCCGCGGCAGCACCCTCAAGCTGCTCGTCTATGACGGCCTCGGATTTTGGCTCATGACACGACGCCTCTCGCAGGGGCGATTACAGTGGTGGCCTGAGGATCAAAATGCAGCACTCCATCCTCTCGAGGCCCAACAGCTCAGTGTCCTGCTCTACAACGGGCTGCCCGATCAGGCCCAATTCGTAGAAGCCTGGCGTAAACTCGATTCCTCTCAGGCAGCGTTTTTCACTTCCTGATCATGGTTCCAGGGCAACCATCTGGCCGGGTTCTGTCTGACCTCCACCTTATTCCTAATCAGCGCCAGCAGGTACTTCCACGGGCTCGTCTCGTTCAACCGGCTCGTCTCGATCAGGCTCATCAGGATCGCTCCCACCATCGCTCCGTGTTCATTTCTGTAAAACAGGGCGTTCTTTCTCAGCAGCACTGCCGGTTTCAAGGCACGCTCCTCTCTCTCAAAAAGCATGTCAGGCCTTCCCAGTGCTTCAACGTGTAACGGATCGCCTGCCCAAGCGAGCTGTTCGGTTCGACTTTTCTTTCGGCAAACTGCTCTTCCATCCACTCGTGCAGTTGCTTCATCACCGGGCCGCTCCGGACCTGATGATGCTCAACTCGCTCTCGAGGGGCTCATTCCCTCAGTATCCGCTTCCACCCCCGTGGACCTTCGCGATCGCCTCTAGCGCCACTGAGCATTCCTCCGGAAAAGTCGGCTCGATCTCGACGAACTTTCGACGCGCGTGCGCCATGCACGTCGCCTCGATCGTCTCTTCTTCGCCGCTCCAGTTCGCCGCCAGTGCATCCGACATCTGGATCGGTTTTCCCAACCCGCAATCCCTCTTCATTCAACAACTCATCGAGGTTCTCGATCGAGTGCCGTCTGTCATTCGCATGCAACGCTATCTTTCGCCCACCGACCTCGATCACTATTCCCGTTGTCTGTATTCCACGACGCTCTTCTTCTCGCTCCTCGTTCTCTTTCATGCAGGAGAGAACCTTACCCGCGTGTCATCGCTGTAAAGCACCTCTCCATTCGCGGCTAGCTTTCGCAGGTAGAGATAAACCGGCAAGATCGCATCCGCCACCGCTTCACATCGTTCAAACTGCACGCTCTCCGGCAGCGGCACCCCGAACGCCTCCTGCATTCGCTTCAACCGGTGCTACTGTATCCCGGCTCCATACTTTGCCACCGCTATCGTTACATCACAGCTCGCATCGTACTTCCCGGACTTCACTTCCACCGGCAGGGATGCCGTATATCGATCCAGACAGACCGTACACCGCAGAACTTCCTGTTCGTATCTGGTTGCTCCCACCAGGGGCTGTCCTCTCAACTGGATGAATATCGCCGGCTCCTTCGTATTGTACAGGCGACCGCCACAATATGGATCTGGGCAACAGTCCCTCGGCTTCAGATTCGAGTGTCTGCACTTGACGACTTCCGCTCCTCTATATGCCAACGATCCCCTTCGCCCGTGCCCACTTCGTTTCGGTTTTGACGATGACGCTTGTGGCGTCTCCGTCTCAATACCCGGTGCCTCTTTTGAATCCGTTTTTTCCTCATCCGTCCGGGACCACAGGCGATTTCCCGTGCGTTTGTCCGTGCCGGGACCAAATATCATTCACTTCAGCCGATTGAGCGATATATTCTTCTCTTGCAGCACTCGCACGAATTTCAGAACCGTTCTCAGAAATCATTCGACTATCTCCTGATCCTTCTGCTCAAGGTTGGACTGGTGAAGCCGTTCGGTCACTCTCTCGATCTCGGCTGCATCTGTTTTGGGTATCTATTCACCTCTCGCTATGGCTGCAGATCCTATGCGAAACTGCACTTAGAACAAAGCCCATACCGTATTTTTTCTATTCTTCTACCGCTCCACCGTAAGGACACGAGCATCGTCTCTCGCTCAGTTGTGTCTGAGTTGTCGGCTTTGGGAAAGACATCCCAAACATCCGGGAATCCGGTTCCCTGATAGACAATCGAGAGCATCAGGATATTGATATTGGTGGAACCGACTTTCCAATTCGTCAGATCCAGAGCCAACGTGTATGGCCCCGGAATTCCAAGCATTTTGACGACAAACATCGACAGCTGGGCATTCGGCAGATTGAAAAACTTGAAAAATCGCTTAAGCCGACTGTAATTCGACTCCTCTTTGGCTCGGCTGGGAAAAGCCATCACCAGAATCGACAAATTGACAGTCCGGGTGATGAAAAGGGCTGCCAAAAATCGCGGGAGAAATTTGATGCGAGCTTGGTTCCACGCTAAAATGTCAGATAACGTTTGCTCGATAGAGCGAATGTCGTCCATCGTGCGATCTACTTTCCGTCCGCACTTGGCGCATGGACGGAACCTGGGAACAGATTCACTATTGATTGCGTGGCGATCTGCGTGAGAAAGAAGGTCGACAGCGTCAACCGAGTGCCGGGATTATCGATTCACAGACGGTCAAAGCGACTGATCGAGGCAGAGCCGAGATCGGATATGATGGCGGCAAGAAAACCAAAGGCCGTAAAGACATATCCTGGTTGACACGCTCGGCTTGTTGCTACTAGTGGTGGTCCACTCGGCCGGCATTCAAGATCGTGAGGGGGCGCAGAAAGTGCTGGATGGATTGCGTCACTTTTATGCCAGGTTATGCAAAATCTGGGCCGATGGTGCTTACAATGGTAATCTGGCCGAGTAGGTCAGAAATTTACGTAAGCATAATCGGATCGATCTTGAATTGGTCAAGCGCACCGATGATATGAAAGTTTTGTGGTCTTACCTCGACGTTGGGTGGTTGAACGGACATTTGCATGACTCAGCCTCAATCGTCGATTGAGTAACGACTATGAATAGCTTCCTGAAACAAGTGAGACCTTTATTTATATTTCAATGATCAAGCTCATGCTAGTCAGACTAGCTTGAGAGAACTTATAAAACAGGCTCTTAGTGCGCAATCACCTTGTAATGAATGTTATCCCATATGATATCACATCTGTCTGACTTTAATTAACATATTTTTTACAGCTTTCAATTACCCGAATCGAATATAAATAGTATTTCATAAATTAAAAACGGGAGACATGTGCCAAAATTCCATTGAGCATTCATAAAGTAATAAAAAATCATCAGAAATTTGTATATGAGCGATGCTAACTACCGGACAAAAGTTAAATAACCTTCCGCCAGCCAATAAGATCGGAGTGTTCAATGTTGGTCACTAGCCTGCACAAGATGTTGAACTCACGACGAAAGATGCTCTTTGACTGATAGCCGTGTTTCTTGAGTTTTAGTTCTTTGACAGTAGCTTGCCACTGTCCTACGATGAATGCCAAGTGAAAGCCAGAGCTAGTAGTGCGAACAATCGGCACAACCGCACTGGATCTTTCAGGTGTGTCTGCTTTATCAGCTAGGACTGCAATTCAACGTCATTTTTGTCCTGTGGAGAGGATTCAAATACATCATCGTTAAAATTAAAGGTACAAAATAGCGAGCGGAATGCTATTGACTCTGTCTTATAGTCATAAATCGAAACATGGGTTTTAATCTGATGTCGGGCTGATGTCGGGACACTTTCTGTAAATATGCGTGTCAGGACAAGTTAACGAACTTGTGAGAGTTTGTTTCTGCTATGAAAACGAACTCTGACCTGACACGCGTACATGACTATATCAAAGAGACTCTGCCATGGGCACATGGCCATCAACTTAAAGGGCTGACGACATTTGCACTGGCGATCTTTGAAGAACAGACTGGCTGCCAGGCTCAACTGGCACGCACCCAGGGAAACCAGGAAGCAGCCTGCAAACGGATCTCCAGGCTGATCCATAATCCCCGGCTGATGCCAAAACGGCTGGCCGACAGCATTGCTCATAAGGCCCTCTCTCAGGTTCCGAGGGGCGGAAAAGTCCGAATCACAATTGATTGGACAACCGAGGACGATCAGCACCTGCTGGTCATTTCATTGGTCATCGGCCGTCGCGGAGTTCCGATATATTGGCGCGCCTATGACCAAAGCGTGCTCAAGGGGCGAATGCATCGATACGAGCTCGCCGTGATCAAACGGGCTTTCGAATTGATCTTTCAACATGCCGGACGAAAACGAAATCTCCTATCTGTGTGGTTGAACGCACATTTGCCTGTCTCAGATTCAACCGTCGGTTGAGTATGGACCAGGAATACCTCACGGCAACAAGTAAAACTTTGATCTATATTTCAGTGATCAAGTTCATGTTGGCGGAGTTTCAAGAGTATTACCTATTTTGGAGAATAACCATATATTTCTTCAAAGTTCTCTCTGATATAATGATGTGGGACATCGTTTAAAAATATCTCGTCATGCATCTTTCCTTGCGGAACAAACAATTTACAAGATTTATATACCATATAATTCAATCCTTCAGTATCTTTGATTTCTTTCGTCAGTTCCCTACTGATCCTATACAGAGGATATAGTACATTAATGGGCCTTTGAGTAGTAATTAAATATGTCATATTTTTGCGATCGCAGGGTATGACATAATCTTGGTAAGTATCGCTTTCATATTTTTTTAATATATCATTTAGAATTTTGACATTATTGATAGGCAATATTTTCCCCAGCGGAGCAACCAGCAGAATAATATCACTATTTTCACATACGCTTTTTTTAAAATCCATATGACCGTGCCCTCTCGCAAGCAAAGCAATCTCAGTACAGTTTCTTTTAACTGTAAACCAATTCGCAGTAATTATACTAATTGTGCACACAGTATCCTTGTTTTCTTTTTTTTCCTTCCATAAACTATCAAGAAACATCTGCGTAAGCCTGCCTGTATTTGCTCTATACTTCCTCAATGGTTGACCGCCAATCAAGTTAAAATGCCTCTCGGTAAGCTTTAACGATTTGATTGACGGAATTCTATGTATTTCATCAATCCCGGACTCAGAGTTCGTGTAAATAAAGATATCAACCTTACCTTCCATTTTTATCATATCTTCAGTGTATCTAATATTGTTTAACTGAATACCCTCTGATATCAACTCAGGAAATAGCGGAGTCAACGTACTGCCAGAATCAATGATAATGTTGATCACCCTTAAATTACTATTCTTGTTATACAAATCACCAATAACCTTTGGCAAAACATGCTGAGCTAGCTGTTCAGCAAGCAATTCCTTTTCTTTTGTATAGTGATTAGTTCTTAAAAAATACTGATCGTCATAAGAATGATGGCCAAATCTTGCGCTTAGCAAATTGTATATTGGCTGTATTTTTTTATCTAATACCACTCTTTGATTAAAAAGTATTATGATAAAAAAGGTAATGACAGTAAGCCCAAACGCATTCAGTCCTAATATATATGGATCTTTTTTGCTAAACAATAAAGCAATCAGAAACGGCAGGCCCAATGCCAGCGCAGCTTCGGCTATGAAGAAAATAACATCGACATAGTTGTCTCTGATAAATCTGATGACGGGGCTACGCATTATACTCTCCTTGTCTACCAGTTCAATCCTGCATATTTAATATGTGAAATAGTTGAGAAAACAAAATATCATTTTACTGAAGAATCAAAATGATGTTTCGAAATAATGATAGCAGTAAAATCAGAGATATTAACGTCAATAAAACGAAGTAACCGGGAATGACACAAAAGCAGGTGGCGCGAAACAATAGCAAATTCATTTTTGCTAAAGAATTATTATGGCGAAGGAATCAGGCTTGAGAGGGTTCGAACGAGGGACCTACAGCATAAAAACTCCAAGCCCTTTTCTTTCGACCCAAGCATATTACCAGCAACGGCTCCGCGAGGCCAGAGAAATATTAGTCCGTTTAAATATTCCGCAACCGCCCTTTCAGGGGGCGGTATATCGAACGTCAGGTGAGCCCCATTACAACCGGGCAGTCTCTCGGCAAAATCGGCCACCAGATTTCTAAACTCCATTGGCAGGCACGGAGAACGAGCTGCGGGGAAATCCATACTCTGCCGCCCGGATCAGCAGCCCGGTTTTCTGCGAATGCGCAGTCGGCTGCGAGCGGCGTTATCGTATCCTTTTCGATCGAATGGGTTAGTCGAAGGAATCGATACGAAAACATTCTGTGTCAGGTTTGGGGGCATCGAAGCGGGAACGGTGAACTGGACGGGAAAGGAATGCTCTCCGCGTCCGAGGCTGAGGTTAAAGACGGCCAGCGCTCCCGAGGTTGGGAAGTAATAAGCGTTGGGGTCGGCATCAGCGTAGACGGCGACCTGGGTATTTTCGCGGGTCGAGCTGTCGTTGCCGACGGTGGCATAAAAGTTGATGCGGTCGCCGGGACAGACAAGCAGCGGGTCGGGATGGATATTGTCTCCGTTGGTCGGATCGATATTGTTGTTGACAAGCGAGCCGTTGCGCAGCAGTTGAGAAGAGACGAAGAGATTTCGATAGCGCGGATCGTAGCCGTAGATTCTGGAGATGCCCAGAACGTCATCGCCCGTCAGTTCCGAGCTCAAGCCGCCGCTGCCCGGAGTCATGCCGACGAAAGGAGCTCGCGCACCGAGTCCGTCGCGCATGACTGCGAAACCGTTAGAGTGATCGAGGCCGAGCGCATGTCCTACCTCGTGTAGCATGACGAGGGCGCCGATTTTGGTTCCGGCCGGCGCCCTGGTGATGACGGTCGATTCGTCGGCACGCTGGAAGTCCAGATCAGAGGCGATCATGACGTCGGCCGTGATGATGCGTTCTTCCTCCCATGAAAAATTGCATCCATCGGTTTCAGTCATGGTCAGGCCAAGCCTGCCATCGATATCGGAACGGTTGACTACGGCAACGTCCGACCGATCGTTATCGTGTTCGATCAGGCAGCGTCCGTTATGGATGCGCTGAAAGCCGGCGCCGAAACCCAGGGCGTTGACGTAATGACGCACCTCGTACAAGGCGCTGAAAAAAGCTCTCAGTTGAGGGCTGCCTTCGGGCATGCTGCACAGGTCCCACGATATGCCCATGGGCTGATACTTCGGGCTGACGGGGGTGCCGTTACACTGTTTCCAGCTTGCTGAAAAGACAGGCATGACCGACAGCATGACCATCGAAATTACGGCCAGAAAGTGAGCTGATCTTCTCATAGGTCCTCCGTGCGGGTGATTGGACTAACGTGCGGTCTTGTGTGTTGGAGTATAGCTCCAGCATCTCCAGTAAGGATTGAGAGTGAGTTTGCCTCCGATGCTGACGCCTGCGCGTTCGGCCGCGCGTCTGACATTCGCCACCAGAGATTCCGCGGATACAACCTGTTGATTGGCAATGGCCGTTGGCGTGAGTTCGGGTCTGGCGAAGAGACCGGCTTTCCTTGCTTCAGCCAGGGACGGCGCGCGCGTGAGGGGCGTGCTGTCGGCTCCCTCCTGTGCAGGAGCGGGCGCGTTGCCGGTTGACGGTCCGAGAGCAGGGTTGGGATCGGTGTCGGCCGAGGACGGATCAGTTGTCCGATCGGGCGACTCTGAGCTGCGATAACCTTTCAAGTTGCGTCCGACAGCCTCGCTCACGGTTACGGCCGACAGTGTCGGACCGTCGTCTGTCCAGCCTGTCACGGCGTGCCCCGTGGGATCGACCAGTACCTCACGGCCACCGATCATTTCGCGTCTGAAGACCAGATTTCCGACGACAGGACTGTATGTCCAATCCGTGTTGCGCAGGAATATCACATACTGCGAATCCAGAGCCAGCCGTGGAAGTTCCGAGATTTCCACCCAGGCGCCGTTCGGTTTCGGTCCGCCGAGCACGCTCAACGTGATAGTTGGCTGGACCGCTGTTCCGACAAGGGTTGATGAATCTGAGAAGACATAGCTGGTCCGCGGGCCTCCGCAATCGTCAAATGTAAACCGCACATCCTTGAGCACGCCCGTGAAGATGGTCGCGGTCTGCGCAATCATCTGCCGGGAATTGTCGGCCGGGCCCGGGGGAGTTTTCAGGTAACCTGCCGGGACGACGGGCTCGCTCAGGGGCGTTTCAGTGGTTGTCACATCACCCTGCCGCCTCCACCCGCAGCTTGAAAGGATCACGGCAACCGCAAGAATAACCAGACACGTGCGTATTTTCATCTCTCTCCGGAGTAATAGGTGACAATGAATTATGTTCATTGCAACAGATACCGTCGTGCAATCAGGATTGTCAGGATTCATGGCTAGAGGGCTAAAGTTGATATGGCTGAAAATTGTCCAAGGATGGTCTCTTGACGCGGGGGATCTTAGCAGCTATGGCTCAGCAAAGCCAGATAAAACCAGACTGTCCAATTATTCAAATCATATCCGCTGCAACCTTGATTACGAACAGACCCTCTGTTAAAGTGCCCCGGTTGCCATACTGCCTTATAAACTTAATTGTATCATTTTAACCAACCTGGCAAGTTGGTTAAGTAATTAGAAGTCCGTAGAAGCCCGTTTTAATCACATATATTAAATGATACAAATCAGAACAAAGTGCGTCCTTATTGCGGCATTTGCATCTCTGCATATCATCCTGGTCACTATTCCTTTGTCTGCCCTGAACACTACAGAACAGGGAACACGGAGAAGGATCGCCATTACATTTGACGATCTTCCTGCAACTAACGGCAATTTAGAAGTAATGAGCTATGTGACAACTAATTTGCTCAGAAGCATCAGGCTCAATGATGTACCAGCCATTGGATTTGTTAACGAGGGTAAGCTGTACAAACGTGGAGAGATCGATGCCCGGACGAACCTTCTCTGGCAGTGGTTGGAGGCGGGGCTGGAGTTGGGCAATCATACTTATTCTCATATCCACATTAATGATGCACCGTTTGCCGCGTACAAAGAGGATCTCATCCGTGGGGAGACAGTAACAAGGATGCTTCTTAAGGAGAAAGGCATGCGGTTGAGGTATTATCGCCATACACAATTACGCACTGGCCCGACGCCTGAGTACAAGAAAGCCCTTGAAGAATTGCTCGCCGAACGCGGCTACGTGGTGGCTCCGGTTACCATCGACAATAATGACTACATTTTCGCCGACATTTACAGCAAGGCCAGAGCTCGCAATGATAAGGAAACCATGAGGCGAATCGCAGCAGAGTACATCCCATACATGGAGAGCGTGCTGGCCCATTTTGAAAAACTATCGATCAAGTTTCTTGGACGGGAGGTGAGGCAAACCCTTCTGTTGCACGCGAACGAACTGAATGCCGATCACTTCGATGACCTGATCCATATGATGACAGGCAGGGGTTATATCTTTATTACATTGGAGGAGGCATTAAAAGACGAGGCCTACAGGTTGCCGGATGCTCAAGCAGGCAGAGGTTTATCGTGGCTGCACAGGTGGATGATAGCCAAAGGGATGCAAATGCAGCCGGAACCGAGAGAACCAGAATGGGTCGCAAGGTTGTTCGAGACATATCCGCAATAACGGCTGTCTTTTGCATCTTATTGATCAACGATAACGAAGGTATGTGATCATGTCAATAATCGTCCAGAACCATTATGTGCTGGCTGTCCACAGCCTGGAAAAGTCATCGCGTTTTTTTGTGGATCTCGGGTTCAAGGTAACTTCGGAGCCTCCCGGCTGGATATTTGTAGAGAAGGATAACTGCATGATAATGCTGGGAGAGTGTCAGGATGCCATCCGACCGGGCGATCTGGGGGATCACAGTTATTTTGGATACTTACGCGTTGATGATGCGGACAGTTACTATCATGATTTAAAGGTAAAGGGAGTCGAGATAATATCGCCAATCTCGGACAAGCCATGGGGGATGCGAGAGTTCGGAGTGAGATCCCCTGAGGGACATAGATTGATGATCGGCCACTGGATAGGCCCATGAAATCTTTATTCTTTGGTTTCCCCAGCAGGTATGCAGCCATTCCGCCCGGGTGCCTGTCCGGATTTATCGAGAAAGCCCGGTAAAAGAGCAATCTGAGAAATTGATATTAGAGCTAATCATCATTTCTTATCATCTCTTGGCTGTCTTGGACGTCTTGGCGTTCTTGGCGTTGAAACCCTTGGCTGTCTTGGCGTCCTTGGCGTTTAAGTATTAATAGACTTTGGTTACAGAGTACTGAGTTTTTGTACAGACTCTATAAGATATGCACTTACCGTATCTTTGGGGGCATTTTACAGGCGACGGCTTCGCGAAGCCAGATAAAAATTGGTCATCTCAAATATTACTCCGGATTGTCTGCTCGGTTCGACAGTCTTCAGGTCGAGGGCGTAATATTCTGATTCATTCGGAAGAGGTTCTTTGGATCAAGCTGAGCTTTGAGCGCTGCCAGTCGCGAATAGTTTGCGCCGTATGCATCGCGCACAACCTGCGGTCCTTCATCTCCGCTGAGGGCGTTCATGTACACTGCTCCGCTTGCCCATGGTTTGGCTGCTTCCCAACAGTTGCGCACCCAGCCGATATGGATTGAGTCCTCCGCCGCATCGCTCCACTGCCCTACAAAAAGGATATTGAAACTCGCCTCGCGGTGGGAGAAGGCAGTAGCATCAACAGCTACACGACTGGCGGCGCCACCGTAGTACTCAATGATTACAGCGGATAAAGGTGACTGGCTTCGATTGGCATGTTCCACTACGGCGTCTATTGCCGCATCGGGAAGCTCACGAAAATAGCTCGATTTCCAATAGTTCCGGTTACCCCAGGGGAAGGCCGGGCCGAACAGTCCCTGCATACCGGCGTATGGCATCGCCTGTATGCCGTCTACCAGCGGTGCTCCGAACTCACGGAGCGGACGTAGCACACGCTCACCCTCCTGAAGATCGCCGGAGTAACAGGAAGCCAGGGCGACCACCGGATTACCATCAGGCGCCGTCAACAGTCCGACGTAAGAGGTGAGTTCTTCAGGTGCCGAGGTAACGAAATCACGATGGAATCGGATCACGTCGCGGGCGGCTGTGCGGGGATGGATGACGAGGCCGCCCAGGATCGTTGACACCTCGTGAAGCTGGTAGTGAAACGCTGTTACAACACCGAAATTACCGCCGCCTCCACGAAGCGCCCAGAACAGGTCCTGGTTGGCTTCGGGGCTGGCGTGTCGCAGTTGACCGTCAGCCGTCACGACATCTACGGCAAGCAGGTTGTCGCAAGTGAGACCGTGCTTGCGTACCAGCCATCCCACACCCCCGCCGAGCGTAAGCCCGGCAATGCCAGTCTCGCCCACTACCCCGCCAGTGGTCGCAAGGCCGTAAGCCTGAGTCTCGTGATCGAAATCCTGCCACAGAAGTCCGGGCTGAGCCCAGGCAGTTCGGGCCACCGGGTCAACTCGAATTCCCTTCATCAGCGACAAGTCGATCATGAGTCCACCGTCACATACCGCGGTCCCCGCAACGTTGTGCCCGCCACCCCGGACTGATACCAGCAACTCGTGTGCGCCGGCAAAACGGACAGCCTCGCCCACGTCAGCGGCGCCCTCGCAACGTGCGATGAGTGCCGGGCGCTTGTCGATCATCGCGTTCCAAATCCGCCTGGCAGCATCGTATCCGGCGTCGGCAGCCGTCAAGACCTGGCCGCGCATGCGCGAGCGAAGGTCATCTACGGCCATTTTATCGAGCGAGCGTTTCGTCCCCGCTAAAGTCATAATCTCGACATTCATTGCAATCCACCTCCACTTTCAGATGCAATCGCAGCCCGCGAAGTCCCCGCAATGCCAATCACAGTCGCCGCATCCGCTTCCCCGCGAATCTGGCGCATCACCATTTCGTTGCTGAAAATTGTCTAAGGTTGGTCTCTTGACGCGGGGGATCTTAGCAGCTATGGCTCAGCAAAGCCAGATATATACAGACTGTCCAATTATTCAAATCAAATCCGCTGCATCCTTGATTACGAACAGCCCCCCTGTTAAAGTGCCTCCGTTGCCATACTGCCTTATAGACTTAATTGTGTCATTTTAACCAACCTGGCAAGTTGGTTAAGCCATTAGAAGTAGAAGCCCGTTTTAATCACATATATTAATAGATACGCGAACTGACTCAGGCTGAAGCGAATCGGCAAGAAGATGGATTCGAAGATGTATCAAACGCAATTTTCAATATTCGATACCATCATCGATCGCGTTCGTAATCTGAAACAGGCGAGCGAATGGCATCAGGAGCGGTTCGGACTTTTGCCCATTTACTCTGATGAAGCCACAATGTGAAATATGACGATTGGAGTGACTTATGAAAAGATTTAAACTTGCCATCTGGCTGTGTCCAATGCTTCTATGGTGCCAGCTCTACCCCTTTTCATTGATGACGCATGTTCAAGCTACTGCATTATTACAAGCAGATAATAGTTTTAAAGATGCACAGTATTTTGTTAAAGAAGCTGGAAAAGATAAAGCTAAACCTGTCAAAGGAGTATTATCGTTTGAAGCTGAAAGAAAAATTGTTCGTTTCACATCGAAAGAAGAGGCGTTAGAAATTCCCTATAATCAGATCAGTGGAATGACATATGAAAAGACATCAAAGCCCAGATATGCGCTTGGTCTGCTTGTCGCCTGGCCGCTACTATTCACAAAATCGAAAGGGCACTATTTGACGATACAGTACAAGCAGCCGGATAAAGATGGTCAATTTGCCTTGATTCGGCTCGACAAAAGTAATTATCAAATTGCTTTAGCAACCGCAGAAGCTCAAACAGGAGTAAAGGTAGAGCGAATTGAAGAACGTTGAAACCAGGATGCTCATGAAAGCGGTGCTGTTTTCTGCTGGATCCAACGATAACGAAATTCAGATCATATGCGTCGAAGAGATTTTGTGGCAGCGGGCAGTTGCGCCGGTCTTTTTACCTGTTTTGCCCCACGAGAAGTGCGGGCACGAACAAATCATGCATCTGACCAGGCGAAGGACGGCACTCGTTGGAAAACCCTGATTGCCGATTTGGATAGTCTGGTTCCAAAACTGATGAAAGAAGCCGTCGTTCCCGGGCTTTCGATCGCTCTCATTCAGAATGGAAAACTGATTTGGCGTCGAGGGTTTGGCGTTAAAGACGCCGCGTCAAAAGAAACGGTTGATAGTGACACGGTGTTTGAAGCGGCTTCGGTGAGCAAGACTGTATTTGGCTATGCTGTAATGAAGCTGTGTGAAAAAGGCGTCATTGGTCTCGATACGCCTTTGACCAGGTACCTGCCCAGTCAGTTTCTCGAGGGTGATCCGCGACTGGAGCTCATTACCGCCCGTCATGTGCTTTCACATACCAGTGGCTTTCAAGACTGGCGTTCAGGAGAAGCGCCCTTGAAAATCCATTTCACGCCCGGCGAAAAACTACTCTATTCCGGCGAGGGATACAATTATCTGCAGTCCGTTGTTACACATTTGACGGGCCAGGTTAACCTGAAGGCTTGCGCAAAGTACGAGGCAGACCTTGAAGTCTGTGCGACAGATATTGACAGGTACATGAAACAGAATATCTTTATTCCGTTTGGAATGGTTTCCAGCGGATACGTCTGGAATGAGAAGTTCGAAAAGCACGCGGCGCGGCCACATGACACAGAGGGAAAACCGCGGATAAAAGCGAAACCAACCGCAACAGATGCGGCCAGGTACGCCTCGGCAGGAGGCCTGCATACAACTGCGACTGACTACGCCAGATTTCTACTCGAGATTCTGGATCCAAAGGAAAGCGATGAATTTCGACTCAGTCAAAAGAGCATCAAAGAAATGGTCCGGCCGCAAGTGAAGCTCGATCCGAGAGAGAAGATCGATGGCGCCGATTCCTGGGCGTTGGGTTGGGCTGTTCAGGAGAGGCAATCCGGCAATGTACTTGTACATTCCGGAGGCCAGGCCGGATTCAGATCACTCGCCATGGCGTCGGTGGAAAGGAAATCAGGCTTCATCATTCTGACGAATAGCGATAACGGAGGCAGGGTCCTTTTTAATCAACTTCTTGGTCAATTCATGAATCAATTACTTGCCGCATAGTTCGACGAGGATACTTCATCCGGTGATCCCATAATAACTTGAAACAATGACCGGGCCTCAGGCTCGAGGGAGTGTTCAATGAACAGCAGACGAATTAATATCGTTATAATCATGCTGATCCTGGCCCTGAGTTACCTTGCCCTGAGGACTCAAAGTGCTGAAGCCCAAAGCCAGCAAGCCACTTCCCCGGACAAGTTCTTCGGTTTTCAGATGGGCGCCGACCGCAAGCTGGCTCGATGGGACAAGCTGGTTGACTACTACAAGCTTCTGGAGCGACAGAGTTCGAGGATCAAAGTAGTCGACATGGGCCCAACGACAATGGGTAATCCATTTCTGGCGCTCTTCATCTCCTCGCCGGCCAACCTGGCCCGTCTGGAACAATTGAGGCAGATGAATGCCGGACTTAGTGACCCACGCGGGATTTCAGACGATGAAATAAAGCGATTCGTTGCCGAGGGCAAAGTGGTTATGGTTCAGTCCATGGGTCTGCATTCATCGGAGGTCGCCGCCAGCCAGATGGCAGCTGAGTTGATGTATGACCTGGTGAGTCGCAACGACGACGAAGCGGCGCGCATCCTGGATAACGTTATCGCCATTATGATTCCGTGTTTCAATCCGGACGGCGAGATCATGGTTACGGACTGGTATAACAAGTACGTTGGCACGGAGTACGAGGGCGCGAACCTGCCGTCGCTTTATCATAAATATATCGGCCACGATACAAACCGCGATGCGTTCCAGACCAATATGGCTGAGTCCCGGTACGCGGCAAAGATAATGTTTCGCGACTGGATACCTCAGGCATACATCGACCATCACCAGATGGGCGCTTATGGGCCCAGGATTTATGTTCCGCCATACGCTGAGCCCATTCGGCCGCAGGGCGATCCGCTGGTCTGGCGTGAGATGAGCTGGTACGGCGCCCACATCGCATACAAGGAAGAAGAGGCCGGCCTGTCGGGTGTGGTGAACGCTGCGATCTATTCCGGCTGGGGCCATTTCGGATTTCACTGGATCACTCCCTTCCACAATATCGCGGGGATGCTCACTGAATCGGCGAGCGCGAGGCTTGCCAGTCCACTCTTCCTGCATCCCGATCAGCTTCAGGGCGCGACCCGCGCCTTGCCGGAATACAAGTCACAGACGACTTTTCCGAATCCGTGGACAGGCGGATGGTGGCGGGTGCGCGACATCGTCGAACGGCAGAAAATCGCCGCATGGGCGGCACTGGACCTGGCAGCACGAAACCGCGAGACGGTGCTTCGGAACGCGTATCTGAAAGCCCGCCGTCAGACCGAGCGCGGCGCTGCCGGCTCGCCCGCGGCATTCATCATTTCTGATTCGCAACACGATCCGCTCACAGCCGACAAACTGGTCAATAAGCTGCTCATCCAGGGAATTGAAGTTCATCAAGTCCGCTCGGGCTTCAATCATGAAGGAAGAGTATATGGAGCCAACTCTTTTGTCGTATCGATGGCTCAACCCAAGATGGGAGTCATACGGTATCTGCTCGGCCGTACGTATTATCCCGATAACAGCTACACCCGCGACAGCCAGGGGAATCCCATCCAGCCGTATGACATGGCGACCGATACCATGGCCGAATTCATGGGTGTGCGGGTGGATCAGGCGGAATCGGCGGTCCGTGCGGATCTGGTCAAAATCACCGCGCCTATCGAACGACCAGCCAGGGTTGAGAAAGGGCGCTCAGGTTATATCATCGATGGCCGCCTCAATGACAGCTTCAGGGCAGTAAACATGCTGCTCGACAAAGCCATTCCGGTCAGGCGCATGAAACAGGCAATGAATGCGGACATTCGACCGGGTGACTTCGTGGTGACAGGTGGCGCAGATGCGGTTATGCAGGATATAGCGAGGCAATCAGGCGTCGCCTTCAACCCGCTTGCAGTCGATGTCTCCCAGGCCAGCTTCGAACTGAAACGGCTCAGAGTCGGTATGTATCAACGCTATTACGGCGGCAATATGGATGAAGGCTGGACGCGCTGGCTTCTCGAGCAGTGGGGCTTCCCGTACAAATCGATCATGGATGCCGAGATCAAGGCCGGAAACCTCGGTGTCAATTACGACGTAATTATCCTGCCGGCTGACCGTGTCGAAATGATGACGGGTGAGCGACGTGCGGCCGGCAGCGGCCGGCCCGGTCCGTCTGCCGCGGATTCTCCGCCCGAGTATCGCAGCGGATTTGGCCAGGAAGGCATCGCTGCGCTGCGAGCTTTCGTCGAGAAAGGCGGGACGCTTCTGACGTTTGCCCAGGCGGGCGACTTCCCCATCCAAAAATTCGAGTTGCCGATCCGCAACGTAACAGCCAATCAGCCCTCGAAAGAATTCTGGTCGCCGGGCTCGACGCTCCGTGTCAAATTCGACAATACTGATCCACTCGCCTACGGCATGCCATCTGGAGGCCTGGCGGTATTTTTGACCAATAATCAGACCTACGAGATCCTCCCGACAGCGCGCAACGAACGCGTCAAGCGGATCGTCACCTTCGTTGATCGCGATATACTGCAGAGCGGCTGGCTGCTCGGAGAGCACGCAATTGCAGGCAAGGCTGCCATGGTTTCGGTTCAGTTCGGCCAGGGTAACGTGGTCATGATAGGATTTCGGGCCCAGCACCGGGCGCAGACTCACGGCACGTTCAAACTGGTCTTCAATACCCTCATGAGTAGCAGGTAGTCAGGATATACTTAGTTTGTGGTGTTGTTGCGTTAGTCTACGGTTTCCCCAACAGGTATGCCGCCATTCCGCCTGTCCGGATTTATCGAGAAAGCGCCGTAACAGAGCAATCTGAGAATTGGATCGGGGCGGAGGTACCAGCTTGCCCAGGTCAGCGGAGAATCGCCGTTCATTTTTCCTTCAAAAAGTTTTTCGAAGCTGATTTGGCTGCACGTTCGGATTTCTTGGAATCAAGCAATTTATATTGCTCGATCAGTCTTTCTTTTAATCTGACAAACTCTTTTCTATCCTCAGAATCGCTGGGCATGCCCAATCTCGATTTCAGGTCTATCTCGTAAAACAGGATATCAATCTCGTGTCTCAAAGCATTCAGCTCATCAGTCAGTAATTGTATTTCAATCTGATCATTGACTGCCTCATGAGCTTCATGAATTTCTTTGCGCTGAATGTGGATTGTATAGAGAATACCCGCTAACGCCAGCCCCGAAAACAGAGCGTCAATCGCCCCAAACATTTCTCCAAAACTCGATCGATCCTGCCAGTTGCCGATACTGCGATAGATAATAAAACCATATGAAATAATCAGGACAAGTGCGACAAAAACCCAAAATAACAGAAGCTTGTACGATGACGGTTTTGATATCCCATGCATGAGCCATGCCTCCAATCTTACTTACATCGGTTATATCGGACAATTTTTAACAGGCGCCTGATCGTGACATACTACTGATTAAAGCTGCTGTCAATTTCTTTAAACGCTCTGGCCAGGACTGTTTTTATATCAACTTTCTTGTTTGAGACGACCGCCTGTAATGCTCCAAACAGTATTCTGGCGACAGTACGGTACTCGGTAAAAAGTGTACGGCTTTTTGCGCCGGGGAAGTACATTGATCTGATCTTGTTGTAGGTCTTATTGGTGCCATAGCAGATCGTATCGCCGTACAACTCGTAAAATTTCTCGACCACCGGAAGTTCGACGCCTGATAATGCCCTTTCGGTAATCTTTCTTGAGGTCATGAGATTGTTTATAATATCGATCCCGAGTTCTATATTTTCCGAGTTATTCTGTATCATGAGGTACCACTCTCCAAGACCCGAGTGACGCTGCTCTGATTCTTTATCCGGGGCAGCCTGCCTTTCACTATAGGCCTCAGATACAGGCAGCCTTGCGACATCAAACATGGCCCCTTTGTCAAACTTCACTTTCAGTTTTGTTTGCTTCTTATTTAATCTGGTCAGGACATCTATCCATGTGGAGTACCAATGCCGGGCAAATATCCAATCGGTTTTATTGTGAAAATCGGGATCGACGCTGGAGCCCTCGGGAACAATTTTCAGCTCATGAATCCAGGCGTGCAGGCGTTTTATCGCCAGATAGAAATCATTGAAAGATTCAGGGTGATCGAACCTGACACGAAGTATTTTATCCTCATCAAATTCCGTAAACCAAAATGAACCGTGTGACCATCCCAATTCCAAAGCAGTTATTAACAAAGTGTCATATGTTCTGGTTTCTATCAGAAGCGGATGCGGTCTTTTCCTGTTTTGCAGTTTCAGACATATCATCTCAAGCTCTTCCCAGGTCTCAGGTGGCATAAAGTTATTGTCCGAATCATTGATAATATCCTCGCGATAGACCAGCATCCCGACATTCCCCATTTGAGGAACAGCCAGATATAGATCCTTCCCCTCATCATCCTTCTCCTCATAGATGGCGGATTTCAAATCTTTGATCTCAGGTATAATCGATGTCGGTTTATCAGTTTCCTCAGACAATGAAAACAACTTCAGCCTGTCAGCAGGTATCTTGTATAGAAGTTTAGCGCTTTTTAAAACTTCGACCCAGTACTCATCTACATGTGAAACGAGCATTGGGTGGCGCGGTGGAATTCTTTTCTGATACCGACGCACAGCAAACATTCTTTGCAGAAAAGGTCGAGTAAACTCCTGTACTTCAACTCCTGGGTACGATAAAGGGAAATCCAGTCTTCGAATATTCTGTATAACATCATACTGAGGTCGATTCTCATAGAAAAGAGAGACTAGACCCTGTGCGGCGTATGTCGGGAAAAATTCTATACCCTGATCCGAAACAAATTCATAACATAATGGCCTGCGATGGGTATGAAGTCCGCGACCTTTTATGACCTGGCAGAATAATAGATCTTCTTTCCAGTCAACAGTCATTTCGGGTGCGAGATGCACCGGGTATTTTGGAGACTCCTTACGCAACTCGATAACCGTATCAGCAATATAACTTTCCGCATTCCTACTTACGCCGCCATTTGTATCTTCGGCGGTAAATATTACGGTGGGTTTCAGGTCCTGGCTGGACCACCATTCCTGAAATGAATTAAATATGGCAAGAAGCATTCTTCTGTCATCGTAACTGCGAAAATAATGCTGAGCGGCATAAATCATCGCGTCGAGGCTGTCGATCACAACAAACAATGGGCTATTAATGTCTTTTGTTATTCTTTTCCACAGCTCAGCAAGCAATTTGTCAAGATCTTCAGGATCAATTACGTTACGCCTGGTTTGCTGTTTATTCAAGGCTGCCCATTCGCCTATCAAATGACTCAAGTCAAATGATTTCCAATATTTTATTTTATCAATAAAATCCTCGTAATTGGAGTATTTCGATGTGAAAAAAGATTTGATAATTCTATTGAGCGCGATCTCTGCCTTATTTTCGATACAGACGAATAACACATTACATTGAGTATTGTTGAAGTTCGAGGGATTTTCGAGAAGATTTTTTGCAATTTGAAATGCAAGAGTAGTTTTTCCTGTTCCAGGCTCGCCACGAAGTAAAATAAGAGACCCCGCGTCAAAGCCTTTTCCACCTAACAGATCATTCAGAGCGTCAATGCCGGTTGATATTCTATTATTCATATTAGCTCCTAACCCAGATTTTACAGCGTTTCCGACAGGATAGTCTTCATGGCAAAATATTTAAGAAACTCAGGAGATGATGAAAGCAAAGTAGAAGCGACAAAGAGAGCTGCGTTACAACGGGAAACTTTACCAATGGCCGATCACTTACGAAATCCTACGGTTTCCCCAGCAGGTATGCGGCCATTCCGCCCGGGCGCCTGTCCGGATTTATCGAGAAAGCGCCGTAACAGAGCAATCTGAGAATTGGATCGGGGCGCAGGTGCCAGCTCGCCCAGGTCAGCGGAGAATCGCCGTTCATATCTTTGGCATCGAGCATTGCGCCGGCATCGAGAAGAAGCTTAATGGTCTCTTCGGAACCGAAGGCGGCGGCGCGGTGAAGCGAGGTCTCGGCCCTGGTTCTGCAGTCACGCATGAAACAGCCGGTTTCAACGGACGCCTTTGTCGTCAGGTTCGGATCGGCGCCGCCCTCGATCAGGACTTTGACGACCAGATCGTGCGCGAGTCGCCTGGTCGTGCAGAGGCTTGCGTGCAGCGGCGTCTCAGCGGTATCGGGCAGCGGATGGTTAACATCCGCGCCGTTTTCAATAAGGAACTGACAGAGCCGCCAGTGGCCGTGAAAGGCGGCGCCGTTGAGATCGAAGTTCTCTCCCAGCGATTCGAGCGTTTCGCCGTTGGCGAGCAGGAATTTAATGGCACTGACATCGCCATAGTATGCGCACCATTGAATCAGCGAAACGCCGTTTTGGTCTGTCGCAGTTGCTGAATGGCCTTCCGAAAGCAGCTCGAAGATCAGGTCAGTCCGCCCGTTTGCAATTCGATCCAGCATTGTGTTCATCATTTTTGATTACTTTTTTGTAACTGCTCAGCCTTCAGAGCAAAAAGAGATTAAACGCCAAGGCGCCGGGATGGCCAGGAATATTATAGGCTTTGAAAGAACCAGTCCTATTCAATGCGCTATTTGCCAGAGTGGAAAATAATTCGAACATCGGTTGCCTTTACCTTCCTGGCTATCCTGGCGCCTTGGCGTTTCAATCTTTCTTTGCCACCTTTGCGGCCTTTGCGATTGAATAGTTGAAATAGATCAATCGGCCAGCGTTTCGAAGCGCGGCAGAGGAACGTCGAGCATGACGCGGTTCCAGTGCCGGTAGTAGGCCACTGTCGCACGATAAGCGCTGTGCGAGCGGACTACGGTTTTGCAATCGACGACGAAGACCTCGGGGCATTCGGTTTCGATGATCCGTGGGCGCTGAGGTCCCTTGTAGCCGAGTGCGCGGTCGAATTCGAGCGCGTCTCCGATTCTGTAGCCGATTTTGAGCACCTTATCCTTTTCAGTGTGGTAGACGAAGCACCTGCGGCAGAGTTCGAGCGCCTTGTTGAGTTCCCTGCCCGGTTCGAGCGATTCGTCATCGATAGCGGCCGCGGTCATCATCAGGTTATCGATGTAGCCATCCGTTCCGCCGGCAAGGGTCTGGAGCGCGACGCGGGCTCCGAGGCTGTGAGTCTGGACATCGACGGTGCGGGCGTTGCTTGTGGCCAGTTCAAGCAGGTGGCGAAACCGGCCGGCGGAGCGGTTGGCATAAGGCACGGCCGGGAAATAACCGAGTACGGTCTCGAATCCGGGCCAGACGAACCCGAGCACCAATTGATAACCCGTGGCGCCCATCAGATCGTGATCGATCAGGCCTTTCAGAACACGCTGGTACGATTCGGCAACATTTTTGAGCGAGCTCCTGAATCCATGTATAAGGATAAGGACGTGTTTGCCCTGCATCTGGCGGACCAGATTCGCTTCGTCGAGTTCTTCGTATTGATCGAGGCGGGGCAGGAAAGGGTAATTGCGAATGGCATTCACGTCTGAGAAACGGCGACTGTCTGTAAAATCATTGCGGCAACTGATCAGGATCATGGCTAAAGCTCCCTTTAAATCGCAACGTGCAGAGAAGGAACCGAAATTTCGGGAAGGTTATCTTATGTCGACGACAAGAGCAAGGTGAAAGCGAGTTGAGAGAAATGCGCCGGACGATGCCCTGCTGTCCTTCCCTGCCGGCTGGAGAAAAGCGGCACGGCTGTCTTCTCTTTCCAAATTCCGTCCATCTGTATACACTTCCCGCAGCCAAAGGGCGCGATCTTGCGTCCCTTCGCCAGGTCTTCATCAACAACATACTGCTGGGTGTCATATATGGCAGACATTTTTCTGAGCTATTCAAACGAAGATAGAGAGAGGGTTCGGCCGCTTGTCGAGGCGCTGGAGAGCCAGGGCTGGTCTGTCTGGTGGGACAGGAAGATTCCTCCCGGTAGTACATGGCACGATACGATTCAGGACTCTCTAAAGGAATCGAAATGTGTTGTTGTAGTCTGGTCCAGGATTTCTGTCGAATCAGAATGGGTCATCATTGAAGCTGAGAAAGGGAAAGCTCGTCGAGCGCTTTTCCCTGTGTTTATTGATGATGTAGAGCCTCCGCTCAGTTTTACACTGATACAGGGCGTTCGTTTGACAGACTGGGAAGGAGATACATCACACCCGGAGTTCAGGTCACTTACTTCATCCATCCGGGAAATATTTGGCAGAAAGCTATCCAAAAATAGTATTCTGTCGGTTAAGAGACCATCCCTATCCATTATTGCCTCGTATAACAGGATTTATATACTGATAGCTGCATTTTTAGTGGTCGCTGTAACCGTGTCTTTCCTGGTTTGGAAAACCGTCAATCAAAATCCGAAGAAAGTACTACCTTCCTACCCGACATCAGGCGCGACTCCAGCACCGCCGATGTCAACTAAAGAAGAGTCGGTCAATAGTGTGAAACTGGAAATGGTGGCCATTCAAGGCGGCAGTTTCATGATGGGGTCGGACAAGGATAAAGACGCACAACCCATCCACGAGGTGACGTTGAAGCCGTTCTACATTGGCAAATATGAGGTAACACAGGCTCAGTGGAAGGCGGTAATGGGCGACAGCACCAATCCCGCCAGTTTCAAAGGCGATACCATGCCCGTAGAAACCGTGTCATGGGACGATGCTATAGCGTTCTGCAAAAAGCTGTCAGAGATTACGGGCAATGAGTACCGATTGCCGACCGAAGCCGAATGGGAGTATGCAGCCAGGGCAGGTTCAACGGACGATTACTGCTTCGGCAACGATACAAACCTGCTGGGTGAGTTTGCATGGTATAACGAAAACTCAGATGGCAGGACTCACCCTGTTGGACATAAGAAACCGAACGCCTGGGGCTTGTACGATATGCATGGCAATGTGTGGGAATGGTGTGAGGACTTTTATCACGAAAACTATGAAGGTGCGCCGATAGATGGCTCAGCCTGGGTGACGAACGGAGACAGCAAATATCGTCTCTTGCGGGGCGGGTCGTGGTATGTCAATCTTGGCGACGCGCGGGCCGCCTATCGTAACAGCAACTATCCGAACCTTCACCACGGCGATGGCGGTTTTCGCATAGTATGCAGGGTTATTAAATGAAAAAAATACTGACAGCTGCTGCACTGACCATGACGATCCTGATGATCACAACTTCAGCACAGACGCCGAATCTTGAGGGCATGTGGGAGGGCACGCTGAATGTCGGTGGATCCTCGCTCAGACTGCTCTTCAAGATCTCGAAGTCGCAGGACGGATCACTTACTGCGCAGTTGGACAGTCCGGATCAGGGAGCCTTCGGGCTTCCAGTCGATGCCGTCACTGTCGACGGCAATTCGGTGCGATTCGAGATGAAGAGGTTCGCCGCTTCATATGAAGCGAAGCTCAACCCTGGGTTCACCGAGATGAGCGGGAACTGGATGCAGGGAGGGCTCGAGCTGCCGCTGGTCATGAAGCGCACCGAGAAAGAGACAAAACCCAACCGCCCGCAGGAGCCTCAGAAGCCATATCCATACAACGATGAAGAGGTCTCATACGAAAATAAGAAGGCCGGAATCAGGATCGCCGGCACACTGACCACTCCGCGCGACAAGGGGCCCTTCCCGGCAGTCATCCTGATCACCGGTTCGGGACCTCAGGACCGCAACGAGTCCATCTTCGGCCACAAGCCGTTCATGGTTCTGGCCGATCATCTGACGCGGCTGGGAGTGGCGGTTCTGAGGGTCGATGATCGCGGCGTAGGAGGCTCGACCGGCAATATCAGCACCGGGACCACGGAAGATTTCACCGAAGACGTTCTGGCAGGAGTCGAATTCCTCAAATCCCGCAAGGAGATCGACCCGAAAAAAATTGGTTTAATCGGCCATAGCGAGGGAGGAATCGTCGCGCCGCTCGTGGCGACGAAATCCGCGGACATAGCCTTTATCGTCATGATGGCCGGGACCGCACTGCCGGGTGAAGAGATACTCTACCTGCAGGGCGCTCTGATCGCGAAAGCCGCGGGATTGAGCGATAAGAAGATCGGCGAAAACAGAAAGGTCCAGGAGCGCATCTTCGCCATCCTGAAATCAGAGAAGGAACCGAAAGAGGCAGAGAAGAAGTTCAACTCGTTTCGCGAGGAAACAGTCGCCGGAATGACCGAAGAGCAGAAGAAGGCGGGGGCGGACAAGATTCTCGAATCCCAGCTAAGGAGCGTCAATACGCCTTGGTTTCGCTTCTTCATAACATATGATCCGAAACCTGTTTTGACCAGAGTCAAGATTCCAGTGCTTGCGATAAACGGCGAGCGCGATCTCCAGGTCCCTCACAAGGAAAACCTCGCAGCCATCGAATCGGCGCTGAAGGCCGGAGGCAACAAGGATTTCACAGTGATCATGCTGCCCGAACTCAACCACCTTTTTCAGAAGGCCGTAACGGGATCTCCGAGCGAATACGCGACGATCGAGGAGACCATCTCTCCCCTCGCGCTGAAGACCATTTCAGACTGGATCATCAAACGCGTTCGTTGATGGGAGATATAGAGGCGGCAGAATTTGTGACATGACTCACTGATCAGATTCGTAAATACTCTGCAAACTAAATTTTCGGGCATTTAAATTCGGAAGAAATTAATCGCAAAGACCGCAAAGGGGCAAAGAATTAATCGCAAAGGCCGCAAAGGGGCAAAGATATACAGGGAAGATCAGTGTTCGAATTATATCCAATGGGCAATAATCCGGATATTCATATCACCAAAAAATCTTTGCTCCTTTGCGGCCTCTGCGATTAATTATTTGCACCTTTGCGGTCTTTGCGATTAATTTCTTCCGAATTTAAATGCCCGAAAATTTAGTTTGCAGAGTATTGAATAGTGATACGGGCGTCAAATTGACGCCCCGTAAAAGGTTATTTCTTCCCGTACAGCGAGGGAAATTAAAGACGCTCAGCCAGACGCTTGGAAGACGATCCCGTGACGCCCGATCAATATAATGGTCCGGGTTGAACCCGTGTATTTCAGGAACTTCAATAATAAACGGGACGCGCCGGCCACAAAACCGGTGATTCCCGGATCGACCTGATGCCAGGATGCCCAATGGACTCGCTGAACACTGAAAGTCACTCATTCGTCATAAAAATCCAGCTCGAGGCCGGTGATGGTGGAAGAGACAAGCTTCTTCTGCGCGGCCATATCACTCACGTCTCGACTGGAGAACGGCGATATTTCAATAATCTCGCAGAGATCAGCAATTTCATCTCAGATCGCCTCGGCCTTCGCCAGGGTCTCCATCACAGGCTGCTGGGAATGATCGGCAGGCTGCTCCGTCAGAATCCCCGCTCCTGAAGATCCCGACCGGATATCATCTTTTTGTTGCAAAGATCTAATGACCGCTGATGCCATATCCGACCGCATTCACTTAACGGGAAGCACGAGATAGACTAGAATGATCCGGTTCAACAGCCCATACATTGACAAAAAACTGACCAGAACATATTACCGGACTGGACACATGGCAGTTGCCCTCAGGTCAGGTTGATCGGGTCCACGTGACAATCGATCAGCCGATCAGCCGTATCCCTTATTGATAATGCCCAGCCATCGGGACCTCGAATGGTTTTTCAATTGCGCTTGCCGCTGGACTCTCACACCAGTTCAAGCTGAGGAGGCAGCCATCCATGGCCACTATCGACATCCGCCTGTTCGGAAAACTGAACGTATCACGCAACGGACGCGAATCTTCCGATTCCGTCTGCGGAAAACTGCAGGAGCTGTTCGGCTTCATGCTCATGCACAGGGGCGCGCTTCATACCAGAGAGAAACTGGCCACGCTGCTGTGGTCTGACTATTCGGCATCTCAGGCCAGGCATTGCCTGCGACAGGCTCTGTGGCAACTGAAGTCGCTGCTTGGAAATCAGCGATCATCAGACTGTGATCTGCTGGTGATCAATTCGGACCAGGTCGGGATCAATCCGAAGGCGGATATCTGGATGGACATTTCGGCCTTCGAGCATGCATACAGCACGGTCAAAAATGTGCCGCCGGAGCAGCTGCAGTCGGATGAGATAGAGATCCTGTGCCGCGCCGCCGACCTTTACCAGGGAGACCTTCTGACGGGCTGTCATGAAGACTGGTGCCTGTGCGAGCGGGAGCGGTTTCGAGACATGTATCTGGCCATGCTCCGGAAGCTGATGGGTTATTACGAGGTTCAGGGGATGTTCGACCGCGGGCTGGAGTACGGCGAGACATTGCTGCGGTTCGATCATGCGCACGAACAGACGCATCGGATCATGATGAGGCTGCGTTATCTCTCGGGCGACCGGACGGGAGCGATGCATCAGTACCGCCGGTGCCGGGAGGCTCTGGAACGCGAGCTGGACGTTAAGCCGTCAGCCCGGACCGAGACGCTCTACCGGCAGGTCCTCAACGATGAGGGGAGACTTATCTCCTCCATCTCGTCACTCCCCCTGACAGAAATTGAACCTTCGACGGCCAGCCTGCCGGAGATCCTCAGTCTGCTGCAGAGACTGGTCAATATCCTGCCAGAGCTTGAAGAACGCGTCCGCCGGGAACTCGACACGATCGAGCGACGCTTCAAATTGCCGATCGAACGGAAGCTTTCCACGACTGATGGCGGGAACATCAAAACGCGAATGAGACGCCCGTTGAGACGGCTCAGGGCGGGGCATCAGTCGTGATCCCGCCTGCATCTTCCTCTACGGAATGGGCGGCAGAATATAAACTTCATTTGAGGATGCGGACCGAGCGGACGGCAACGTTGGGGCTGGTCATGGCCAGGTCCTCGAGTGTCGCCGGAGTGAGCGCAATATCGCCGGCGGCGCCCGCGCCGGCGCGGATGACGGCTGCCAGCAGGACGAGCGTATTGTTCTTGAGCCCTGTCAGATCGAGGTCAAACGAGGCGATGCCCGGCGTGAACGGATCGAGCGTCTGACCGTTGAGCGATTTTCGCCGCGTGGCATTGGTCGTCCCGACGAAGCTCCATCCGTCGCCGAAGGTCTGTGCGGTGGTCCCGCCGGCGGAGTTAAGAACGTCGTTGACGGCGCCCGTCCAGGGAACGTTGGCGCTGAACCACGTGGTGTGATCGTCCCACTTGGCCTTGTTCTTCTTTTTTGGATCGATCCATTTGAGCAGCGTGACGCGGACGTCGGCGCCGTTCATCAGATCGAGCCCGCGGTGATGGACGACTATCTCGACTTTCGACTTTTGCGGCGGAAGCGAGCATGAAGCGCTCTGCAGAGCGCCTTCTGTCAGTGGCGCAGAGAATTCGACCAGATCGGCCTCGGTCGGAGTTCCGACGCCCCACGCTTCAGCGGTCGCGTGCGGCGCGACCATGCTCAGGTTCCAGAACGCGGCGTTGATGCCGACGGTATTCGCCGCGGCCGGCGGCGGCATGATCGGCGCGCCGAGGTCGCGCAGGACTTCGTTGAAATAACCGTCCCAGATCCCTGTCGGCCTGACGCGCGGATCGCCGGTGCGGGCGCGCAGCGCGGCCTGGAATCTGCGCAGCAGTTCCCTGTTGATGCCGACGGTCGTTCTGGTCCACGGCAGCGTCGAGGGGGCCGGACGCGACCGGGGAGCCTCGCGCGGACGCACATCGGGACTGCCATGCCACGAACGATTCGTGACCATATCGCGCCTCTTCCCTACAGCGCGGTTGCGATAACGCAGATCGTCGTCGTGGGCGCGGAGGTAGGTCAGGTCCTGAACGTCAGCCACATCGAGCCTCAGTTCCCAGACGCCTCGCGAAGCGATGGCGGCCCGCAGCAGCATCAGACTGCCGTCCCTGAAGATGGCGAGGTCCTCGACGGCGGCCTCGGGCAGGCCGTTGACGCGTCCTTCCCACGCCCAGGTCGGCGGATTCACGCCGTGATCGGTCCGCACTCCGCGCCAGACGCCGACCGTGGTTCCGACCCAGACCTCCGCTGGAAACTCGGGATGGCAGACGATTGCCGTCACCGGCGCCGGAACGACGGCCCGCAGCCCCGTCGCATGCCATTTGTCTGTTCCGTCGAACCACCAGAGCGTGTCGATGGCGTCATTGTCCGATTTGCCGATGGTGCCGACGTAGACCGCGCCGAGCGTACCGCGCTGAGCCGGCGGTTGTCCCGCGCCGGGTGGAGGATCCAGATTTGGCGCGACGTCGGTCCAGACGGTCGATTCGCGCATCGAAGGCGGCACCGGCGGACGCTTCTTCTCCTTGCCTTCCGGCCTGAGCTGAGGCGGCACGACTTCCGTTGTGGTCCATGTGCCCGGCGCGCCTCCGGCATCTGATCCGGCCTGGCGCTGGTAACGCAGCAGACGCTGCTCGCCGAGGACCCAGCCCACATCGGGGCTCTGCCAGCGGCAGACTGTGATCGCTTCGCCGAACCCATCAAGGGCGGTGTTGGCTACGGGCGATGCAGTCCCGGAAGGCAGCGTGAACCAGTTGACCCCGAAATCCTCCGTGTACCAGACGCGTGTGGTTCCGAGAATCATTTGCTGAATGTCAGGCGGATCGCCGGCCGCCACGCCCCTGCGGTGGGCGATGGTCGCCACGGACGAATAGAACGACGCCGAATTCCTCTCCGCCGCCGTCACCGGAAAGCTCATGACACCGTCCGAGGAAGCCCACCGGCCGTTGAAGAACTGGCGCACATGCCGGACAGGGCTCAGCGGATCGAATGCGACGCCGCCACCGTCGCCGTCTCCGACGTGGTCCCAGAAGCTGTTCGATCGGCGGCTGATGATCCCGTTGTCCTGCAGACCCGTGATCATATGGCCCTCGCAGGTCGGATGGCAGGCAATGTAGTTCGATTCGATCACGGCGAGGCCTTTGTTGACCGCGTAGAAGGCGACCTGCTTCGTCGGCTGATCGGAGCGGAAAACCCCGCCGTCACAGGCCGCCCAGAGCCGGTTGCCTCCGTTCGACCAGACCACGTCGTGCACATCCGCATGGACTCCGACACCGACCATCGTGAACGGCGCCGGATGGCCAAAGGTGAGCACGCCACCGTTGAGCGCAACGTCACCGACCACAACAGCGCCGTCATTTGTGTTGCCTGAAGCGAGAAGCAGCGTCCCGTCGGGAGTGGTCGCCGGAAAAGTATTGCCTCCCAGCACGACCCGATTGGGAAGCGTCGGATGCGTCGTCACCGCAATGTTGTAAAAACCGAAACCGTTGCCCATGATCGCGGGCACTCCGGCCACGGCGGTAAAGGTCGGCTGGGCATTGCTTGAACAGCTGACGCGGAAGAGCAGCGGCGCGTTCGCTCCGCCGGCATCGTTGAGCACGAAGAACTGATCGGGGACGGTCGCCGGATCGACCTGGGACATGACGCCGCGCCGTTTCGCCGCCGTGGGTGGCGCGATGATGCGCTGAAAGGCGGCCGCTCCGGCATCGCGCACCCAGAGACCGGCATTATCGCCATCCTGAACCCAGACCCACAGCCTTTCCGGACGGCTCGCGTTGCCGCGCGTCCACAGGACATCCGAGCATTTGACCTTCAGCGTATCGAATGGCGGCGTCGCGACCCGCTGCCATTCATTGTTCGCGCCGCCGACAGCCGGACGCTCGAACAGTCCGACGGTGGTAGCGACAATCACTCCGTTTCCGCCGGGCTGAAGCGCGATCCGGCAGACGCCCTCACCGACCAGATTCTTCGCCTCGCGCACCCACGGATCATCAGCATTGCCGGTCGCCGGATGATCGGCGATCAGCACGCCGTAGCCGCCGAGCCCGACGCCCGGCTGGGCATCCTGCCATGAGTGATGAGTTTCGCCGGTGCCGACGTAGACCACATCGTCCGCCGCCGTAGCGCCGAATGCGACAGCGATCGAACCGCAGGAGTTGCGGTGCGCCGGTCGCTTGATATCGCCGAACTGAGTAGCAGCGAATCCGCCCAATGAACGCCAGGATGCGCCTCCGTTGTCGCTGAACCATACTCCACCGTTGCCTGATGCCGCGTAGAGGCGGTCTCCGTCCGTATGCACAGCCAGCATGTTGATGCGTCCGGTGATGCGCGAAGCTCCGATCACCTGCCCGGCAGTCACCTCGACCGGCCCGAGAGGCTGCCAGAGATGCTGGCGACCGGTGGCCGGCGCCCTCGGAATGCGACGGCCGCGCGCGGCTGGAATCTGCGGCTGGAGCGCTTCCCGGCTGGCGACCAGCGCGCCCTCGGGGTCGAACTCCGCCCTGAATCGCCGGGTGTACCGGCTCCGAGCTCCCGGATCGTCTTCCGCCTCGGGCTGACTTGCGGCCGGCCAGTCATAGCGACTCATTGAGTTCCTCCTTCAGGTTTTTCCGGCGCGACGCGTATCCAGCCCTCTCTCAATTCGGCCGGAGTATCGGGCAGCAGCGCGGTCTGAGTCGCCGCGAGAATTGCGTCGGTGCGCCATGTTGCGGGAGTATCGCGCCAGAGAAAGTTCTGGTCCTTGCCGAAGACAGAGACCTTGGGCAGCCGGACCTGGCCTTCCGTGTCCATGTCGGTTTCGACCAGTACAGGCCCGGTGCGCAGCGACGGCGCGATGGCGGCCAGCCCCGCCCCGACCCAGTCGCGCGACAGCCCCAGCGAAGTGCGGGGAAGAACGCCGGAGGTCAGCGTGGCCTTGCCCGCCGGATGCATGAGCAGCGTCAGTGTCGCGGTCTGGCCGAGATGCAGATGAAGTGTGTCCGCATCGTCGCCCCCGGCGATGTAGGGATGCCTGAGGTCGACCTCTTTGGGCATGCCCTTGACGCCGGCATAGAGCCCCAGATGGCCTCGGCTGCGGCCGGCGTCAGTCGCGCTGCCGGCAATCACCTTGTCGACCAGGCGGAAGCGCGAGTAATCGTCATTGACGAAGAACCCTAGCACTCCGTCATCGCTGCGTGTCAGTTCGCCGATTCGAACCGGGAAGGAATAGCTGGCCGCGGCTGCCTCGGCGTCGGCCCATTCCTTCGCACGGGCCGGATTCGAAAGATCGACATCGACGGGCGGTTTGAGTTCGAGACGCAGTTGAGCACGAACCACGGCGACCGGACGCCCTACCAGCCCCGCCACGTGCTCGCTGCCGAGCGCGGCGAATGTATCGACCGTCCAGAGCGTCGTATCGATCGCGCGCAGCAGAGCTGAGAGCGCGGACTCATGTTCGCCGTCCGGATCGAGAGTGGAGCCCTTGCGCGCGGCGGCATCAGCGGCGACCAGTCCGGCAGCAAGCCTGCCGAGCGCTTCCTGCGCGGGCGTCAGGCCGAAGAGCGGCCCGGCATCGGCCGGTCCTTCGCGGCCCGGCGCGATCTCCCACATGACGCCGCCGCTGACCGGCTCGTGGAGAAGTTCGCCGATCACCGAACCGTCGACTCCGAAGACCTCAAGGCTTTCGTCCAGGTGATCGGGCATGATGAAGCCCGCGACGGGATTGACCTGCAGCGCAGGCTCGATCTGATCGATGCGCGCCTCGACGCCCTCGACTCCGACCGGCGTCGCGGCATCGACGAGGCGAAACTGCCATCGAGAGGGGCGCAGCAGCCGCGGCGGAACATCGAGCGCGCCGGGACGACCGGTCAGAGACAGCCGCTCGGGAGTCGCCACCTTGTTTGTCGGGATTTCCAGCGTCCGTCCGAAGATATCGAGCAGGCGCGCCCTGGTCAGCGTGACGCATCCGGCCAGCAGCGAGTGCGGGGCCTCGACCGGCGCCGGATTGGCGACTGTTGTTCCGTCCCCCGGACGTCGCAGGCCGTCGCTGACCGGAAACCCGAGCAACTGCGTGCGGACGCCATCGAGCGCCGCCGTCACGACGTCCAGGTTCCGTACCGCCTCGTCGAGATCGCGGAAGAGTTTCTCGGTTGGATCATCGACCTGTCCCGCGTTGATCGTATCCAGCGCGTCTTCACGTTTGAGCCAGTCTGCGATGGCGTCGTGCAGCGTCGCGGCGGCGCCGGATGTGAGCTGCGCGCGACCGCGCAGAGTGACTGAATCACCTGCGATATCCGGCTTCGTCGATTCGAGGTCGATGCTGCCGAGGCGCCAGTTTTCGATCGTCAGTGGGTCGAGTCCCTCGACCTTGACCTCCCATTCCAGCCACATCGGGATCCACGGCTGCGCCCATGCGGTCACTCCGACGAGGTCCGGGTCGGCCCCCTTGTAGAGCGAGTACCTGCGCATCTGGTCGGCGATCATCCGCTGACGCTGTCGCACGCCGGGTTCGACCGGAAACTGAGCTGCGCGGGCCCGCCTCTCTCGCGGCGTCGCGGGCAGCGTCGGATGAAATGCGACCGTCGTTCCGTCGTAGGTCCCGTCCTGGCCGAACCGCAGGACCGATTCGGCCTTCAGGCGGTTGAATATCGCGGTGCGGAGAGGACCCGGCGGCGTGATTGCGGCCGCGATCCAGGAATCGTGATATGGATCGTGGAGCAGCGCCTCGCGGGCCAGAGTGAGCACTTCGGGTGGGATTGCCCCATTGCCGAGCGAACGGATGAATCTGTCCTTCGCGATGATGCCCGTGATCTCAGTGATGACGTGGGTCGGCCAGCGGCAGGTCAGTTTGCCGTCCTCCGAGCCGCGACCGTCGTTGTTGTGCCGCAGGCTGCGAGAGGCGCCGCGGATCGCGACCATCGGCTCATCGGGGATGGCGAACCGCGCGGCCGGGCGGTTGACCACGCGGGCTTCGGTCGGAGCGAGAACGTCACCGACCCGCGACCGCGCGATGTCATTGATCATCACCTCGGTCGCCTTGATCAGCGTCGGTTTGGTCCTGGCGAAGACGAGCTCTCCTCCAACCCCGCCCTGGGCCGCCGAACCGCGCGAATGGCGCGGCTGTGCGGCACCGGCATTGATATTAACCGCCTGCCCGGAGCCGGCTTTTGAACGATGCTTTTTGCCCAGCTTGAGCCCTCCGGTTCCGCCTGTCTGAACCCGCTGGAGAAAGCGATCGGTGCCGGCGATCTCGGCGGTCAGCGAGGTGAACGCCGCGGCGTGTTCGTGTTCTTCCAGTTCGACCAGTCCGTTGGCAGAGGCCAATGCCTCGATCTTCTGCGACGTGAATGCGGCGAGCAGCCTTTCGGTTGCACGGCGTTGATCCGGCGTTGCCTGCGGAGAAGCGGCGAAGGCCGACAGCAGATCGTCGTCATGCTGACCCAGCGCGACGCTCAGCGCGCCGGGTTGCGGCCTGCGATCGACAGGAACCGGCCCGCTGACCGGTACGCCGTAGACCGCCCCGTGTAGCAGCGTCGAGCGCAGGTGCCAGGGCGGAGCGACGAACTGCCGCCCGGCATCGATGGCGAAGGCGGAGGTCGCCTTGAGAGCCTGCAGCTCCATGAACCTGGTCTCGATGGGAACGAATGCCGAGGCGCCGGTTGCTCTCGGCGCCCGCGGAGCGTTCGGAACCTTGATCGGGCGCGGGCTCGACCAGCGATCGGCCGTCGTCAGCCCGAGGGCCTTCCGCAGATCGAACTCCGCCTTCTCCTGCTGTGACGACCAGCGCTCGTCTCCCCATTCGTACATCTGACGCCAGCGCAGCCGTTCGAGCAGTTCGTTGAGACTGTCGCTGCTTCGCGCCTTGTCGAGCGGATCTTCCGCCGGATCGCTCCACCAGCCCGCCACCAGATACGCGGCGCAATTCTGATCGACGCCACGCGGCGCCAGGCTGCCGATATCTGCAAGCGGATCGTGAAAAGCGAAACGGTTAAGCACCGCGTCGTAAACCGCCGACCAGCTGACCGATCCGCCGACCGTCCCGGTGAGCTGGCCCTTCTCGAGTGCGACGCCGGCGCGTTTTGCGTTCTGCGAGACGGCCCCTCCCTCGGTCCAAGAGCCAAGCGGCAGTGCAACCGCGCGATCAGCTTCGAGCACCCAGCCCGTCACCGTCGCATCGCTCGACCCGATCGGCAACAGCAGACGCAGCACTACCCAGCGGTCCGGCAGCAATGGCAGCGCCAGCCGGTTGGCCGACCCGTCCGCGCGCGCATCGAGCGTTCCACGCAGCAGCGCGTCCGGCATCGCCCAGTGCAGATGCACCCCGGCCGGCCGCGGAGACCCTTCCGTGAATGGATCGGGCATGCCGTCCTCGACATTCGAGACCCCGTTCTCGCCCGCCACCAGCATCGGCAGCCGCACCATCTTCTCGAGGCTCCCCGGCTCGACATAGAGCGCCTGCACGTCTATCGGCGCCAGCAGGCGGTGCTCACGGAGCAGATATTTGTCCCACGTCGAAATCTCGCTGATCTCGAGCTTCGCACGGTCGGCGGCCAGAAACCGCTTGCTGCGCGTTATCTCACGTATGCTGCCGGCGTCGAATATTCGTCGTTCAGTCATAAATTCACCTTCACGATGCTGTCCGAGACGGTCGTCTTCCAGTCCTTGAGAGAGATCGTCACCTTGAACTTGTCCAGCTCGAAGAACTTCACTCCTTCGTCGTCTTTCGGATCGCCGAAGACCTGCCGATAAGGGAATCTCAGCATCTGCAGGGCGTATTCGTTCGGTTCGAGCGAGCCGCCTGAGTTGGGCGCCTTGGCCGCGAGCAGTTTTCTCAATTCTGTGACGTTGATAACTCCCGGCGCGTTCTTGCGAAACGGCACAACGACAGAGTTGCCGGCCGTGAACTCATCCGTCGGAGGCTTGGGATCTCCAGTATTGTTGTCGCGAACCTTGACCCGGCGCTGATTGGGCGGATCATTCTCCGCAATCCTGACTCCGAACTGGATGCCCTGGCGCGGCTCCTCGATGTGCACCACGGCCGGAACTCCGTCGAAGAGGACCAGCAGCACGGCCGGCGCGAGGCGCTCCATGCGCAACACCTTCATCCGGTCCGGATGCGATTCGGCAGCCGTGGTCAGCGCGTCGTCGGCGATCACGTCCCTCGAATAAGCCCGCACGTGCAGGTTCGGCCAGCCCGAGACCAGGCGCGAGCGCATCAGAAAACCGGTGATCGTCCCGCCCTTGTCCTGCAGGCGCGCTTCCTCCTTCGGCCTGCGGATCGCCCGCTCGGCCTCATCGACTTCATTGCGGATGTGCGGATAGACGGCCTCGAGCTGCACGCGGTCGACGGTCGTGATCGTCGCCACGCTCAGCACGCCCTGCACCAGCGCGTCGGTCCAGGCACGATCGATATAGAAGAACCTGATCGTTTCGATCGGCAGCAGATCGGCATCCGGCACGATGTAGCTGAACGGCACTCCGTGAAGCAGGCGCAGGCGGGCGAGAAAGCGGCGGATCTCTCCCGGAGTCACGTGATCACCGTCGTCCGGGTCGTGATCCTTGACCAGTCCCTTGTACTCAGCGACCGCGGAGACGACCGCGTTGATTGCGATCTTCGAGTCCACGTATTTCGGCATCAGAGTTCCTCCTCGTCATCGATTGCGTCTTCGATCAATGCGTCGAGCGAGTCTGCCTGCGGAGCAGCGCCCCTTCTCCGACCGGCCCGTATGACCGGCGCCGGAGCGGCGACTTCGAGCACCCTGCCCAGTTCGGTCCGCAACCCATTATTCAGCCCCAGCACGGTCTGCTTGTTGATCTCGATTCTGCCGTCCTTGCTCGCCACGGGCGCGATCGTCTGTTCGAGCGCGGCCATTATTCCAACTCGATCGCCCGTCTTGCGGATGGCGGCCAGATCCAACCCGAGCCCCGTGGCGATGATCTCGTCGAGATCGCCGCGAACATCGAGAGGCCGGCCGGGATCCGCGATGGGCCTTCGCGGTCCGATGATCCGCGTCCGGTTGATCACCATTTCGTCCATCATGCCCAGCGCGACGAAACGGCTCAGATCGACCGATGCATCGAGCGCGGAGGGGAGTTTGACCGCCGCGATCTCTTCGAGCAGCCTGCGTATCCTGCCGGCGCCGAACTGCTCGCTTCTGAATCGCATGAGTGCTGAAACGATCGAAAGCTGTGAGAGCGCGAGCAGGCGTCCGATCTCGAAGGCCGCGGCGTATGACAGGTCCTCGCGCCCGTCCGGCACGACGCGCCGCAGTTGATCGGCGGAATGGGCGATCTCGAGCGGCTCTCCCGGTTTCGACTGATCTCGCTTGGTAGGGAACGGGACGCACGGTCCGCGATACCAGGCGCGCATCCTGTCGCCGCGGCGCGATCGATGGTCGAGCCCGATATGTCCCGTCTGAACGAGCTCGGCATCGCTCGGTGTCTCTGCGGGAGCCGAACCGAGCAGGCTGACGTCGAGATCCCGCATGAGGCTCTCGAATGTCGCTCCTTCATTGGTCGTGAACGACCAGTGAGCGAGCACAGGAAACCGCAGAACCTTCTCCCTGGCGAACAGTTCGATTGGAAGGCGGAAACCGATCGCCATGCCGTCGCGAACCAGGCGTTTGGCGTCAGGATCGAGCGCCACCGTGTTGACGTGCTGCGTCGCGCTCGACCATTGCCCCGAGACCGGCTGATCGTTCATCGCCGCCGCCCCGTCGATCGACGAGCCCACGCGCGGAGCCCTGTATTCGATCGCCGCATTCGGCGCGCGCGTGGCCCTGTCAGATCTGCGGGATGCGCGCGCTCCGGCCGGGAGCGCGACGTTTCCAGCGAAGTTGCCTCCCATCACTCGAGGATCGGGCCCGATGCGCGGATCGATCGTCGCCAGCGCACGCCAGTCCTGTGCGAGCGCGAAGTTGAAATGGTCGACAGGAGGCTCCGGCGGCGGGAGCGCATCGAGCTGGCCTTCAAGATTGACAAGGCAGGCCATGTAACGCACCGGCTTCTTGTTCGCCTCATCGAAGACCGGTAGCCGGTTGGCCAGCACCACGGCCAGCCATCCGTCGTCATCTCCGTTGGCCAGTTCGGTATCGTCGATGTTTACTTCCCGCACGTGAACCATCAGTTCCAGATCCTGCTTGCACGGAAAGATCTTTTTGACCACCGTTTCGGTGACGGCCAGGTAGAGCCCCTGCTCGACGTCCTTGTCGGTCGCGGCGTCGAGCAGTTTCGTGCCTTCGGTGACGCATTGAGCCACCGGCGTGGCGGACGAAAGCTGGGCCTCGCCCTCGGCAACCACCACCATTGCCAGCCACGGAATCGATGAGGGCGTCGCCACACCCTCCGGATTTCGCTCCCACGGGAGAGTCCGCCGTTTGAGCACGATCTGCGGCAGCCGGTCGCCAAAAGCGCCCTCGGCATTGGCCGGAGGAAACGTCGACAGAATCTGATCGGTCGGCATCGTGTATCGCGGCGAGGCGACGATCACGTGCGTCCGCTCGGCCGCCACAGTGAAGGGCAGTCCCGTCTGATCGGTTACAAGCTCGTATCGGCCAGCCGTTACCGTCGGAATCACGTTCGAATGCAGAATGAAATGTCCGGTTTTGGGCATCAGCGTCGCCCTCCCTTCTTACCGCTCCTAACTTTTCTGCCTTTTGTTTTGGCCTTGCTCGAGGGCTTGCCGGCTTTGGCGACTTTCGCCGGCTTGCGCTTCGCAGAAACCGGGGGCGTCATCTCCGGCGGACGACCTGCGGCCATGGTTTTTGCCAGCTTGCGCTCTTCGGTCGTTCTGGTCGGGCCGAGCCATTCGAGCCTGCTCGATCCGGACTTTCCGCCCTGCATGGCGGCCATCGGGCGAACAGCTGCATCCAATCCACGCGCGGAGATGAGTGATATCGTTCCGGTTGCATCCAGTTCCGGTGAGCCCATCACTCCGATCAGTGACCAGCCGGTCTGGCTGGCGACCGTCACTACCACCGGCCGATTGCGCTCGGGCACGATGTCATAGGCGATGACGCTGCGATTCTCCATCGCCAAGAGCACCGGGGCGCGCTCGCTGCCGTCCGCGTTGAGCGCTCGGCTTGCGCCGTCGAGTCCCATCAGAAGCTGACGCCCGTCGACCTGATCTCCGAAAGCCGCCGGATCGTCGATCACCAGGGCAACCGCCGTCACGCCTTCGGAGAAGGTCGTGGTGACAGTGGTCACTCCCTGCGCCAGCTCGGCGCCGTTGATCCAGCCCGCATCCAGACGCTCGCGATGCTGCCTCAGCGAATCGCTGGTCGAGCGAACGATGCAACCCGGAGCGATCGCCGTCGCCCAGCCGGCGTAAGGCATCTGCATCCCGGCGTGCCATCCGGCCAGTCCCGCCGCGGATGTTTCGCCCTGTCCGATAGCCACGATCCGCTCGACTCCCCGGACGATCTCGATGTCGGAGTTCTTGCCGTCTCCCTGCGTGCTTCCGACAAGTCTGTCGGCGACGATCTCGCCACCGTGACTGAGCAGCACGACGCGCGCCGGATCACCCGTAACTTTCAGCCGCGGACGCTCGCCCTCGAGCCCCGCGTCCGCGCGCGCGTTGGGCATCCTCAGAATGACCGTCTGACCCGTCGCCAGCACGGCTCCCGCGGTTCCGCGAGACCTCAACCGCGGAGCGGCGAGCGACATGGTGAAGCTGCTCAGATCTTCGACCGCAGCTCCGCTCCGCGCCACCACCGCCGACGCCGCGTGAGCGACAGCAGTCGGAGGCACGCCCACCGCGCCGATCACGGTTCTTCCACGCGCCTGCGCCTCGGGATCGAGTGCGACCAGACGCGCCGCGATCGAACGGCTCCGTTCGGCCTCGACCGAAGCGAATGTCGGCGGATCTGTCCTCCACGCTCGCGCCGAGCCCTTGACCGTCGTCCGCGTCTTCGATCCCGTGCTCAGATCCACGGTTGCGCCGTAGAGTATTCCGACCGCCACCGGCGGATCGATGAAGTGATCGTATACCTTCGCCGGCGGAGTCGCACCGATGCCGGGCTTGACCGTGACCGGCGGAGTCTCGATCCCCTCGGTCAGCGTTCCGAGCAGCGGAGGCGACTGCCGCTCCCCGCGCATAGAGGCCAGAGCTGTCGGCGTGGCCGTATCGGCAAGGTACTTCTTCGCTTCAAGGAACGCTCCCTTGACCGTCGTCGGCCCGGTGATCAGATCGGTCACGGCTTTCGCGTCGTTCCTGATCTGCGTCACGATCGAGGCCGATCGACTGAACGGAAGCGGTTTGCGCTTGCCGATCTCGACCTGGTAGTAGGGGATCTCGGGCCCGCCGCCCGATGGAGTCGCGCGGGCCTCGAGATCGAGTTCGTTGAGCGCCTCGATCATCTCGGCCTTCGGCACCTTGCGGTTGTTCATATCCTGCGGCGGCCCCCAGATGCCTGCCGGGAACGCGCCGAACGGGCGCGCTGTGGCCTTGAACGGGAACTGCTGCGATACGCTGTTGCGCTGCCATGTCAGTGTGATCGTCGGCAGCACGTTGGATTTGACCATCGGCGCCACTCCGAGTGTGCCGCTCGCGGGATGCGAAGTCGTCTGGTTCGATGTGGCCAGCGTGCGCTGGACCTGAGTCGCCGGCACCGTGCTGGTGAAGGTGAGACCGAACTCCGCCACCACGACGAACGGACGGGCTGACGAACCATCCGGCGTCGAGTCTTCGCCCTTCGACGGCTGCGCGCCGAATGAGGTCATCAGCGCGTGAGCCCGCGCCCCGGTCGTATCGGCCGGTTCGAGGTACTTGTCGATGAATGCCTGCGCGCTGATCGGTTCGAGCTGCGCATTGTCCGATCCGCCGAACTCGACCGTCAGTTCGATCGGTCCGACCTCGAATGTCGCCTTGCCGTGGAAATCCGGCCCCGTCACATCGATCCGCGCGCCGATGCTGATCGAGATCGTGATCTCGCCAAACAGCCAGGTGTCGATCGTGACGCCGGCCGAGATCCGCGCATATGCGTTGACCTGATAATGGAACGGATCGAAATAGACGATGCCGTGCGCGCCGAATTTGACCTCAGCCCAGGCGGGGCCGAAATCGGCCGAGGCGTGGAAGTCGCCTCCCGCCATGAGAGCCTCGGATGTCAATGCGAAATAACTGCCCGACTCGATGACGATCGCGCTGCTGACGCTCCAGCGCATTCCGAGCCGCGGCACCTGCGGGTATCCGTCGCGATGAAAATCGGGATGATATCCGCCGAGGGTCAGCACGAACTCGCCGCGATGCTCGCCCTTGAACCAGATGACATACGCGAATCCGCCCGTCAGCCTGATGTCCGGATAGAGCAGCCACGAATTGTCAGTCAGTTGCCCCTGCACCCAGAGCACGCCTTCCGAGCTGGAAAAGCGCACCAGCAGCGCGATCTCGATCGAGACCAGCGCCACCTGCGGCCTCGGCAACGCCATCCGCGCCAGCCCCAGCAGGTTGATGTCAAGCCCGTCGCCGATCTGCACCGCGACCACTGCGATTCCGTCGACCAGCGCGAAACTGTTGAACGACAGTCCGGCCGCGAACCAGAAGACCCCGCGCTCCATCGGGAAGTACTGCCCCAGGGCCCGCAATTGCGCCATCGGATCCTGCGGCTGCGCCGCGATGTCGAGCGCCTGGATCAGCGGATAATCGCCGAACCGCGAAAGATCCGTCGGCACGACCAGCCGCCGGTTGATGCCGAAACCTCCGCCGATGCCCGTCAGGAAGAATGCCGGCGGCCCGCCGATCGGCCCGTTGACCGCTCCGACCGCAAAGAAGGCGACGAACTTCTGTCCGTCCTGCTCGCCCTCGCCGAATCCGCCGAAGATCGTGATGCCGTATACCGCGAAGCGCCCGAGCAGCATCCCCAGATATTCGATGCCGACATCCGTCTGCTGCTTGAGCAGTCCTCCGGCGATCGTCACGCCGGCCATGTCCGCCGAGACCGCCAGACCCGCCAGATCGACCGCCCAGTTGTTGGCGTTGAAGAAATCGCCGTTCGAGACGAGGTAGGTGATTTGCAGGTCGTCCACCGCGCAGGTCAGGCCGAAGAGCGAGATCGAGCCGTCCATGAGCAGCGAAATGCGTTCGAGCCGGCCGTTCGGCATCGTCGCGCCGAATCCGATCTGTTCGAGGTAGAGCGGTCCGAAACCGCGCTGAATGGCAATCCACCACGGCCCGTCGCCGTCCCCGGCCCGCAGAGTGAACGAGACCGGATTGCTGCCGTGCTTCTGAACGGCCAGCGCCGGTGAGAAGGCCGGCTGCGGCGGAGTCGGGCCGGTATCGCGCATGACTCCCTGCGCGATGCCGTTGTCCCCCTTCGCCCCGCTGGTCGGAACCGCAAGGTTCGAGAACTGCAACTGCACGCCCCCGCCCTTCACTCCGCCGCTGTCGATCTTCGCGAAGGTGTGCACCGCGATCGATTCGAGCGTGAATCCCGCGTCAATCAGCGGTCCCGAACTCTTGCCGATCCGCAGGCCAACGCCGTTCACCGCCAGGCTCGGCGTGAACCTGAGCGGCAGCGTATCCGGCAGAAATCCCACGAACAGGCCGCCGTCGCCCGGCGGATTGTTCTGGATCCATGAGTCGTTGTTTTCCAGCCACAGCGAGACGTCTCCCGTCACCAGCGGGAACCGCCCCGTCAGTCCGGCCTGCAGTCCGATCACGTTGTCGACCTTGATGAACGAGATTGCGAGCTGATCGACCGTGATCGAGATGCCCGCCCCCGCAATGTTCGTGAACAGTTTGTGGATCCGCGCCAGCAGAGTCGCCGGATCGAAGAGTCCGTTGATGAGTGCAGTCGGATCCGGCTGATCGCTGAGCACCACCCCGCGCATCAGATTGCGGACATTCGTCGCTCCGACGCCGGTGTCGAGAAGCTGCTGCACCTTCGACTGCGCGATGGCCACCCCGGCCACCAGATCGGAGATCGCCTCGACGATCCGCAGCGCTACCGTCGTCGGATCTGTGTTCTCGGTCGCCGATGTGATCAGACCGTCGCTGGCGACGACATCGAACTGATGTGTATTCAGCAGCCAGCGCGCCGCAAACCGGTGAGTTCCGTCGATCGCCATGCCGATCGCGATGCGACGCCCACCCGAGGGGCTCTCTCCGGCCGCGACCGTGACGAACGGGCGCAGAATCACTCCGCCCGCGTCGATCGACGCCGGCCCGGCGGTGATCGCCAGTTCATCGAGTCCGGCCGCGCTGAGCGAGACCTTGAAGCTGGCCTCCTGAAGTCCAGGGACCGCCAGCGACACGGCATCGAGTGTCACCGTTCCTGTCGCCGGCGCCCACGTGAGCGAAACTCCCGAGATCGCCACGCTCAGTTCGTTCGGGTCGCCGGTCACATTGACAGCCGGCGGCACGAACGCCTCGACAAGCGGAGCCAGATTATTCAGACCGACCGAGATGATCGACGGCAGTGCCGAGTTGAGCGAGCCGCGAGGATCGATGCTCCACTGATGCAGGGCCGCGCCGTCGAACTTCCTGGGATTGCCGGATCGCAGCGCCAGCGCATCACCAACCGCTTGGACCAGATTGCCTGTTGTGCCCGGCACCTCGGCCAGCCTGTCGAGCAGGAACGGCAGGGCCGCTTCAGCCGCCGCCGCGAGCGATCCGAGGCCTGCAAATGGAATCAGTGAAATGTCGCTGCCCGTCGCGGGACGCAGGAACAGTTCGATCCCGCCCGCGCCGAGCCTGACGTAAACCGCCTGCCGGCCTGGATCAGCGCCCGTCAATCCGACGTGCGCTTCGAGCCCCGGTACCGGCGGCCCTGAAGGCGCCACTGTCAGCGTCGCGCTGAGCCCTCCCGCCAGCCGTGCTGTCACGCCCGCCGGAGCTCCCCAGACCGTCGGATCGACCGACAATGCCAGCCTGGCGCCCGCGCCAGCGGACTCAACCTTCAGGCTCACACCGTTGGCCAGATCGAGCGGAGAGCCCGCCGCGCCTGCGACGCCAAGCAGCGGTCGCAGCGCATCGAAGAGTCCCTGAATCCTGCCCGGACTTGCCGCCAGCGAACCGGCGCTCAGAATCCACCCGGCAGGATCCGCCAGCAGACCCGCCAGCGGACGCAGCGCGCGATCGGCATCGCCCGCCGAACCATAGAGCAGCCCGAGCGCATCGAGCACCGCGTCGATGACCGGCCTCGCCGAATCGTCCGCGCGGCGCATCAGTTCCAGCGCCGCATGCCCGCCAAGACTGGGCGCGGCTTTGGTCAGCGTCCGCGCGATCGTCTGCGCGTCCGGATTCGGCCACATCTGCACCGTCTCGACCGCGCCGCCCGGCTGAGTCCAGTTCATCGAAATCTGGAACGGGCTCAACTGCAGCGTCAGACTGAGCGCGCCTTGTGGCTGCGATGAAGTATCCGTGCCGAAACGCACGTGCCCGCCGAGCCCCGAGGGCGAAGCCAGCACATCGACCTCCCAGCCGAAGCGCCCGCTCGCGTCTCCGCCTCCCTGCACGTGGACCGTCCGGCTGCTCAGATCGATGCTTGAACTGAGCGGACCCAGCAATGTTGCAACCGCATTCGAAACGCTCGATCCGGCTGCGGCCAGTCGCTGCGTCACGAACTCCGCCGGATCGTGTATCAACTGGTCGATCGCATCCGCCTCGACTCCGCCGTTCGGCGCGATGATGCTCAGTGCAGTCAGCAGATCCTTGAGCGCTACGGATGCCGTTCCCGCAGCGTCCGCTGTGACGCGCTGGATCGCCGCGGCCAGCAGTATTCGCGCCTCGGGCAGCACTGGCGCCGCTCCGGCGCCGGTTCCCAGCACGAGCCGCTCCCACGACTGACCGTTAACGCGCGCATCGTGAAGCGTCACAGTCGCCGTCCCCTGCCCGCCGTCGAGCGGCAACTGCACGTCCGCCGTCAACATTCGCAGTTCCATCTCCGGCGTCGAGGTCAGCCACCCGAGCCGGTCGCCGATGCGCAACTGCGTTCGCAGATGGCGGTTCGTATCGACACCGCTCGCGAGATCGTATGAAAACAGCTTGAGCAGAGCACTGCCGGTGACTGAGACCGTTCCGCTCGTTGTCGGAGCGAGGATATAACGCAGTCCGGCGTGGATCCCCGTCGGCGGCGGCAAGTCCTCGCTCGCGCGCGCCCGCGCGCGCGACGCGAGCCCCGCGGCGACGATCGCCGTCATCGCTCGTCCGATCTGATCTTTCGTCACCGATCCGAAGATCGCCGTCACGTTGAGCCCCGCGCGCGGCGCCGGCGGAGCAACCGCGGGCGGGCGCAGATCGGCAGTCGGATCGGTCCGATCAGCCAGTCCCATCATCGCGCCGACCAGCGCGCGACCGAGCGCAAGGTCCTCATCCTCTGGCTCTTCTTCACCCGCCGGCTCTGCGGGGAGCAGGCGATGCAGCAACCGCAGAGCATCGGCCGTCGGTTGCGTGTTGAGCGCAGTCAGCGAGATCGAAGACAGCGGCGTCCCCAGCGTGATCAGCTCAGTGACGGCACTCTTCTCTTCAGCGATCAGGCGCGCGGCGTGGCCCGCACCGTCGATTGCCACAATGCAGATGTCGGCGCTTACTATGGCCAGCGCATCGATCACTCGACCGAGCCGCGCTGCCTGCTCCGGCGTGCCGTCGGTCGCGCTCCCCGGCGTCAGACAATCGGCTCGACTGCCGAGCGCAACAAACCATTCGCCTGTGGCCCCCGTCGGCGCCGTGAACATATTCGCGGCCAGCCCCGGATCGGTCAGGTTCACCCGGCGACCTGCGGCGCATCAGGCCATGCAGTCGCTCCCAGCGAGATGTAAACCGTCGTTTCGGGAATTCGCCCGGTAACGCCTTCGAGATCGAGCTGATCGAGCAGTTGCCCCGCTGCGACGCCCGATCGCTGAACCGTCACTCCAGGCGGCTCGACGGGCGGAGCGACGATCCGCCCGTCGCCGTCCAGCCACCGCTGAGCCAGCGCCTCGAGCCCAGCCTTGATATCGCGCCCGTCGACCAGACTTCGCACGTCATCCGCGACTCCGGCCTCGGCCCGCAATCCGGCGGCCAGCGCCTCCGGCAGCAGCCCATCATCCCCGGGACGCCAGCGACGCAGACCTTCCGGCGCAGCAACAAGTCGCGGTTCGAGCCCCGCCGGCGGAAACCAGATCGCAATGTTCGGCAGATTATCGGCCAGCGCCAGACGATACGGATCGTCCGGATGTCCCGTGCCCGCCAGTAACCCGCGGTTCGACCCTACCCCGGCGAAAAGGTCCGCAATCACATCGAGAGCCCGCTTGCCCGTGTCACTCATCGCCAGTTTCGGCAGCCAGTCTCCCAGAGCCGCCGCCGGATCGCCGATCAGGTCGGCCAGCCGCAGGTGAGCCCCGGTCTCGATCGTCGTGCCGGTCAACGGCAGCTCCTGGCTCCAGCCCAGCGCCTCGACCGCATCGCCCAGGAAGCCTCCGGCGAGGTCTCCCAGATATCCGATCAGCGTCTCGACACCGTCCCACGCCGCCGCCGGCAGCGTCACCGTGCCGTCCGCCGCAATCTCCGGCAGGGTTATCGGCACGTTTACGTTGGCCGTGACGAACTGCAGATTCGGCGCGCTCACTCCGGCCTTGAGCCCTCCGCCCGGCGTCCAACTCAGGCGCAGCCCGACTCCGCTCGCCGTTAATGCCGCAACCTGATCCAGCGCCAGCGTCACACGCGGCGGATTGACGCCCCGCTCGCGCGCTGACAGCGATGCTTCGAATCCCGGCATGAGACTGCCGCTCTTCGATGCCAGATCCAGCTCAGCCAGCGTCGCGGCAAGGCGCGTTTCGACCACCGTGCAGCGCTGTCCGATCTGATCGACGCTCGTCGAGACGGCAACTCCCACCGTCAGCTTCGACCCGTCAGCCGCGACTTCTAGTTCGAGCGGCCCGATCAGCGGCACCCGCCACGGATCGAGAGCTGTACCAGTCCCCTGGATCAACGACGCGGCCCGCGTCGCATCCGCCAGCGCATTCCGCACCTCTTCAAGAACCGATGCCATCGCCGCCGGCGGAGCAGCGATCAGAGACTGCCAGTAATTCCCGCACGCCGCGACCGGATCGGCCATCAGATCGGCAATCGAGACCTGCGCCACTCCTGCCGGCGCATCCAGTCCGATCAGCAGCCTCACCGCCGGCAATGCGGCGCCCAGATTTCCGAGCAGATCATCGAGCACGTCGCTGACAGTGTTGCCGACCGCATCCATCACGGCGTCAGGCGATGTCAGATCGAGCGTTGCGTACTGGTGCGTTCCCAGCACGACTCCGTCGGCCGCCAGCAGAAAATTGAGCTTCCGTTCCGTATCCAGCACGAAACCGATCCGCAGCGTGTCTGCCCGAGCGACCGTCGGACTGGTCAGATCCAGCACCCGATTGCCGGCTGCGCCCGCCGCCGCCCATGCTCCAAACCGGGGCAACGCAACCGCCGAACCAGTTATCAGGTCTATCGTGAAGAGATCCGCCCGCGCCTCGAGTCGCGCCGCATTGTTGCCCGTCTCGACGCTCAGCACCGGTGTCAGCCGCGGATTGCCCGACGGCCCCGTGTCCACCGCCAGCCTCAACTTCAAGACTGCCTGACCGCCCAGGTCAAACGACACTTCGTCGCCGGCGCGCGTGCCTCCGAGCAGATTCTTCAGATGCTCCAGCCAGTCCTGACGGCTCGCCTCGGTCGTGATGACGCCGTGCAGCCAGGCTGCGATCGCTCCCACACCCTGCGATGCGATTGCGGTGATCGGAAAATCCGGAACGCTGTCGCCGTCCTTCAGTCCCAGCATCCCCGCGACGGCAGTCAGCGCCGCGCTTGCCCCGGCAGCATCCGCCTGCGCCTTGACCAGCGACAGCACCAGGTCCAGCAGCGCGTCGTCCAGATCGTTCAGCCCGTCGGCCGCCACGCGGATGTCTCGAGGCGCGGCCGCTCCCGGCAGTTGAAATCCCGTCAGGTTCAGACCGAAGACCGGCCCGGCTGTATCGGCAGGCGCCGTCGGCAGATCGACATCGATCCCGATCGCTCCCAGCCGCGCCACTCCGGGCGTCGGCGGAGCCGTGTCGATCGTGATCGACGTCCCGATCCGGATGCGACCTCCGACCGAACCCAGCAGCAGCGGAGTCGTTACGCCAGGCCCGCCCTGCTTCTTCGCACGGAAGAGTGGTATCGACAGTGTCGTCGCCGAATCCGGATTCGATGTCCTGACCGACAGCCCCAGTCCGATGTGCAGACCGTCCGGCTGCGACTCGTCTACAGTCACCGCAACAGACAATACCGGATCATCGAGATCAACGATCGGCACCCAGATCACCCCGCGCGGGTCCGTAGTCCGGTCCGCGCCGCCCATCGCCTCGTCTACAAAAGCCAGCAACGCGTCGCGCTGAGCTTCGTTGGCCAGCACGTTGCTCAGCGATGCTTCGGGATCGCCGAACCAGTCCGGATTCGGATTCCCTCCCGGCGTGAAGACTCCCAGCGCCACCGCCAGATTCCCGAGGACTCCCAGATCATTGCCAGTGAAACTCATTCCTCACCTCACTTCGATCCCGTCGGCTTCAGTCCGCTCGCCCCCGCAAACCGGTGACGCGCCATCGGTACGATCTGCAAGCCCCGCCTCGACGCCGTCATCTCGACCGGCACCAGCACGTTGCCCCGCTGGTCCTTGCCCGTCGCCCCCGCGATCCCGCTCACCAGCCCCAGCACGCACTGCCATGCAAATGCCACCAGCGCCT
>JADJXM010000021.1 GCA_016715865.1 Acidobacteriota bacterium
CCGATTGCGAAGTGTTCTGATCAGTCCCAGACGGGCGGCAGCCTTGATCCACAATCTTGTCGCTCTGTACTGATGCGTCTCGATAACATCAACGCCCGCATCGATCAAAGCTGATTCAAGATCCAGCATCGGATAGGCCCACGTCAATCGATCAGTCTCCTTTATGACTGACAGTGATTTCTTCAGGGTTTTCATTCCGGTTTCAGATCATCCAGAGTATCGATCGACCGACCGGTTAATTGTCAGTCTACCTCTTAAAATCGACTCCCTCATTATTCGCATGTCATAATGTGGAAGGTTCGCCATTCTCCATTTCAACAGCCTCATATGATCCGACAAGTCCGGGTGCATCTCCCCGAATAGCAACTCACCTTCCTGTTCGATCTCTGCCCGTCTTTTGTTACTCAATTGATCCTGATGAATACGAAAACAAGCTGCAGGAGCGCCATCGGGGCTGGGCAATTTCTACTCCCGTCTCAGCGCCCTGATAAAAAATCCGCATCGGCTCTGGAAACGATAGTTCGCATTGAATCCGCAGGCTCCCGGTAAACCGCGCTGAAGATGGCTGCAGGCTGCGCAAAGCCCATCCTGCGTGTCCGAAAAAGAGGCAGCAGACAGCATTGTGATGCTGCAGCAAATGAAAACAAGAACCTTCCTGCTTCATCTACATAATCGCAGTTACCATAAATCACATCGGCTTCTGACCGATACCCGAGATCTATCAATCTCTGATAAGCATCCATGTATAACCAGTCATCTGAATTAAGGTAGCTGAGCCATTCCGCATTACTGTCAGTCAGTCCGCGATTGATTGCACGGTAGATATTGCCGGGTTCCTCATAGAGCGTCTCCACATTATGTCGCCTGCAAATATCCAGGGTGTCATCAGTCGATCCGCTGTCGACGACCACAATTTCAACATCCAATCCAATCTGAGATCTAAGGGATATGAGAGACTGCTCGAGCGTCTTCGCGCTGTTCAGAGTTGGAATTACACATCGGATTGTAGCCATGGCAGATATGCTAAGCCGCGCTTGTGATATTCCTGAAATTATCGACGCCGTATATGGTTGCCGATCTGCGGGCTTTATACTCGGAAACAGCCCGGCTGGAAACCCATCCGATCGCCAGAAATACACTCCAGACAGGCGAAGAACTGACCTGAATCAAATAAAAGACCGATCCGATCAGAAACAGTGAGCTGGCCAGTTCCCAATCAGCCCGGCTTGACGATCCTTAATCCTCACAACTACGAATCTGAGGCTTTTCCAGCAAACAACCACTTGCAACAGCCATAGCATTATGCCAATTAATCCACCATTTGATATTTCTAGTAAAAGGCCATGTGAGGGTGGACTGTTGATACCTATGCCGGGAGCCCAAATTAAACTATATAATCCCGGTGGAACATAATAGGAAGCAGGTAACGGGACAAGTCCCGGTCCTGTACCTATCAATGCATAAATCGGTTGGTCGAGTAAAAACAACAGTGCGCTAGCATCGAAAACATCCAATCTATAGGCTAATTCCTGACCGATATTTCCGGTCGGTATTCCGGCCAGCTTATATTCCGGATCCAGCCTCAACTGCAACGTCGTCTATGGCGTAATCGATTTGAGTGGGTGCATAGATCGCAGCTCCGCTACTACGGCGAAGACTAATAGCAAGATGCCAACTATGACTCGTTCTCGATTAGAAAAGAATAACGACGCAACAAGCACTATCAACAATAAAAATGAAAGAACTTGCAGAGTACGAGATCATCAATCAAATAGATTGATAAATAGCAGTAATATCCAATATTTCGATATACTGCGCCTCCCAAGCAGGAGAACCATAACCCCATAGGCGCCTAGCCCCATCGCACGCGGTTCGATTGAGAGTCCGCGCGTACGATCGTTATTCAGAACTTGCTCACCCAAACCGGTGATGAAATGGTAGATATCAAACTTGCTTACGAGATAGAAGATGCCCGCTATCGCGGTTGCCGACGCTCCCCATGCCATTGCGCGAAGGAGATATTTGAGAGAATCAGGGATTCTTAACTGATCGGCCACGAAGAGCGCCAGTGAAAAATCCGATATCAAACGGACCGAATAAACTATGCTCTTTCCAGGTGCGTCGAAAACGGTCTGGCCATAGTTGGGTCCGACGAGGGAATAATAAAGCCGAATATAACCGCTAGAATTATCAGATAGAAATAAGAATAAACCCAGACTCTTACAGGCGTAATCTTGAGCCATTCTCTTATCTTGAGAATCGCACTTGGCAGAAAAAAGCAAGACCGACCAGCCTGCCGGCCGCCAGATTCGTGTAAATCGATGTATCAAATATGTGAACCAATAGTGTTACCCCCACCCAGGCCAACAAAATCCGCTGCTGTTTAAATAACAGCAGCAATATCGGCACGGCAAATGCTGTGAATAGAATAGCAATTTGCTTAAGATTATCGTCCATAAGCTATTTAAAACGATGATATATTCCCCCGTCGACCTGTAGCATCCGGCAGTTACTCTGTCGGAAAAACCGGCTCGATCGATACCAGACTGTATCCATAATCTGTAAGTGTGCAGTGGATGTCAAAAATAGAGGATTCATTTTCATATAAAGGAACTAATGCCATTTCAAGCTGTATCGTGTCTATCCTTGATAGGGATTTTTAGGCCTCTTGATCACCTCGCTTTCAAATCCCGGGTATCGAGCTTAAGGTAAATATTTTCGTCCTCCGAAGCGATATCATTAAAGATCGAATCGAGCGTGCGAACCAATCATTTCTTTTCAATATTTTTCGATGTCGGTGCGGATCTGATATGAGACGGCAGCATCTCTAATATTGAACTTACTAATAATTACCTGCAATATTTATACTTGAACGTTCATTCGTACTGCCAAGTGCGCAATTGATCGCATCCCATTTGGAGTCCTTATCGGCATTGAATCTCAATTTATCAAATTCGTTACTTAAAGGTTCAAAAGAGACGATTCTGCCGGAAAATCCAAATGCTTTTCTAATTTGTTGGGCATATTGTCCGGTATTGGCACCCACATCCAGGATCAAATCAATTTCATACAATTCAATAAGTTTCTTTCTACGCGCCAGGTAATGAGACGTCGGATCAAACCTGGAAATATCATAACCAAGTTTCCATAGCACTCTTCTTATTTCACCCTTGATACTCATCGAGAAACGCTTCCCCCTGTTAAGCAAATAAGCTGAGCCTTTGCCTCGACTCGTTGCCAAGAAAGCCTATCCAGAAAACTGAAATACAAATTGCTGTTGCTAAAGAAACACCAACAGGGCCCAGCCAGATTCCCAATTCCCAGGATAATACCAGATTGGCGATTCCGGCGACTGGTCCAATAATTGCCTGCCCACGAATCGCTCCCAGGCCATTTAAGAAAATTGAAATGCACCTTGTTACGGAGTTGACGATTTCAGTCGCCATCATTGTCAGTGTTAGTTTTTGATCGGGAATTAGATCAGGTGTAACAAGCAATATAAAAATATGCGGCATCCAGACTGTCAGCAACAGAGCGGATGGGATCGACCAGAACAGACTGTACTTTATCGACTTCCTGAACGTCAGCGAGATCCAGTTCCAGTCCTTTCTTGACGAGGCTTCTCCATATGCGGGCCAGAGCGGCGTGAGAAAAGCCATCTGAACTGCGCCCAAAAGTATAAACATTCTCAAAGTCGTACCATAGACCGGGACTTCTGAAGCTCCAAACAAACGAGCAACAATAATAATATCCATTTGAAAAATCAGAATTGTCGATATTTGAGCGATCCAGAAAAGGCTTCCTCGGTGCAGTAGCCATTTTGCCTGACTTAGTTCGAAACTCTCCCATGACGGAAAAAGCCAGGGCTTGCGATATCCGAAGAGGTAAAGACCTGAAATCGCATCAGTCAGGAGCATGCCTGCAAGATAGGCTCCAACCAGCCAGGGCAATCCTGCTTCGAACATTACGGCGAGAATCAAGCCGGCCGCTCCGAGCAGGCTGCCCATCCCATTGACCAGCTGGTAGATATACCCTTCCTGGTATGCCTGGTAGGTACATCCGATGATCGAGGATGGCAACCGCAATGCACAAAGCACCAGCAAGACGAGGACAGACGGGCCAGCCTCGTCTATTGCCTGAGTAGTTCTCAAATTGAAGACGAGCGTCCAGTCGACAAATCTCAACGCCAGAAGACCGAGGCCTATCAGGAGAAAGGCGATCAGAGAAGTCATCCAGAATGCGCTGGCGATCGAGCGTTGAGCTGTGATTCGGTCGTCACGCCCATCGGCCGTCGATAGCGCGTTGATGAGGCTGACGGCAATGCCAAGATCGGCGATTACGATCCATGCCATGAGGCTACTCAGGGTAAGCCACAATCCGAATCGCTCCTTGCCCAGATAGTGAGAAGTTATCGGCAGTGTGGCCAGTCCAACGAGAACCGTCACACCGCGTGAGAACAACGTCGCCAGTCCCGTCATCCCCGCGCGGCGCATCCTTCGACGGCTGAGATCGGGATGACCATTAAGATAGGCCCTCAGACGATCTATTAAGCTGTGCTTGTTGCCCGAAGTCTTCGGCACTGTAATGGTCACCTCACAGTCCGGAAAAACCCCGCGATCGTATCGACCACGTAACGCTGCTGCTGCTCGGTCAACTCGGCATAAATCGGCAGCGAGAGGCATTCGAGTGCGGCTTTTTCGGTCTCTGGCAGCTCTCCCTTTCTGTAACCCAGAAACTCGAAACACTCCTGCATATGCAAGGGGACAGGATAATAGACTTCGCATCCGATGCCCGATTTCAGTAAATGGGCCCGCAGTTCATCACGCCGTGAGCAGCGAATTGTGTACTGGTGAAAGATGTGGCGGCAATCGGTGTGAACGAACGGAGGTTTGACCTCCGCCAGTCCGGCCTCGGCGAACAGGGTTTGGTACCTGGCGGCGTTGACGATTCGGCCCTCGGTCCACTGATCCAGATGTCTCAGTTTGACTCTCAGCACAGCCGCCTGCAGGGCATCGAGCCGGCTGTTGATGCCGACGACCTGATGGTAGTATTTCGGCTCCATGCCGTGGACCCGCAGGATGCGCAGCCTCTCAGCCAGAGCATCGTCTTCGGCTGTCATGAGCCCGCCGTCCCCGGCGCCTCCGAGATTTTTCGACGGGAAGAAGCTGAAACATCCGATCTCGCCCATGGTTCCGGCGCGACGGCCTCGGTATTGGGCCCCGATTGCCTGAGCGGCGTCTTCGACAACTGCCAGGTTGTGTCGTCTGGCGATCTCGAGAATCTCGTCCATCCCGGCGCATTGACCGTAAAGATGAATCGGCATGATCGCCCGCGTGCGCGGAGTGATCGCCGCTTCGATCAGTCGCGTATCGATATTGAAATCGTCGGGATCGATATCGATATAGATCGGTTTTGCTCCGAGTCGTGTGATCGCGCTGGTCGTTGCGAAAAAAGTGTAGGCGGTGGTAATGACCTCATCGCCCGGCTTAATATCGAGCGCCATAAGAGCGAGCAGTAGCGCATCGGAGCCTGAAGCGCATCCGATGGCGTGTCTGGCGTTGAGGTATTCGGCGGCCTCGCGCTCGAACGCCTCGACCTCCGCGCCCATGATGAACTGCTGCCGCTCGAAGACGCCATTGACAGCCGCCATGACCTCATCCCTGATCGTATTGTGCTGAGCTATTAAATCGAGTAAAGGTACGTTCATAAAGAGTAAAAAGTAGAAAGTAGAAAGTAGAAAGTATAACGGGATTGATAACGCAAGATGCCGCATCGGCACCCCAACTTTATACTTTATACTTTGTACTTTGTACTGATATTGTTCCCAAAATAAAGACTGATAGCAGCGAATTAGCAGCTATCTGCAAATTGAAGTCGACGAGACTGTGGAGCAGGATGCCGATGATCGAGACGGCGCCGCCGATGAGCCAGGCGCGGTCGCGGCTGCGCATGGCATCGAGGTGTTGCCAACCGAAGCGGAGGCTGCGAAAAATCTCGAATAAGAACCAGATGGCGATCAGGGCTCCGATCAGACCGGAGTCGGTCAGCAGTTGCAGGTAATCGTTGTGAGCCTGCTCGAGTCGTTCGTATTTCGCTGAAGAGATGCCGTAGGACGGATAGATCGCCGGGAAGGCGCCGAGCCCGACGCCGGTGACCGGGTGATCGAGAAACATCCGCCATGAAGCGCTCCAATACTGGAGGCGTGTTGCGACGGAATATTCTGATGATCCCTGCCCAAAGGTTCCGATCCGTTTGAGCAGCGCTTGATCGCCGATCCAGAATGCCATTCCGGCGATTACAGCCGCCAGGATCAGCGGGAGCAGAGCTTTTCCGGTTCCCTGCCTGTCGAGGACCGGAGATGATGCTCCGCTTCTGGCGATCAAGGCGATCAACAGACCCGCCTGCAGAATGAGAATCAGCGTACCGCTGCGGGAAAATGAGAGAATCGCACCGACAGCCATCATTATAATACTGAGGCTCCAGAGTATTCTTTTCCCCTCGTCGATTCTGGCAAGCAGGACCCAGGCCAGAGGGACCGGCAGCAGCAGCTCGATCATACCCGCAAAATGATTGTAATTCCCGTATGGTCCGTATGGCGCGGCATAAGGTGTGATGGTCCGAATCCAGTACATCTTTCCGGTATATGTCAAACGCTGAAGGATGGCGAAGAGCGAGACGGCAAAGCCGAATCCCGCGAAGATCAGCATGGCGATGCGTCTTCTATCGGACTGGCGCATGACCTGTAACGCGGCGCAGAAGTAGATGAGCAATGCCAGGATTTTCGCGGCAGCTTCGCGCGTCGCCTGTGGATCGATTGAGAGAGTGCGCGGCCCAAGTTGAGTGATCGGGATGAGTTCGGGCGCAGTCACCTGCGGATTCGATCCGAAGGGAATGATCTGGATGACGGCCAGCGCAAGGAAAGCGGCGAAGGGCAGCAGCAATCGAAGCCCGCGCAACCGCACCATCGGATCGATCACCGGGCGAAGGGCGAGCAGTCCGCTGAGCAGCAGCGCGTTGATTTCAAAGAGCGCGATTGACCATGGCTCGACAGTGCCGAATGCAAGAATCGAGAGCACAACGGTCGCCATCAGATCCCAGAAGATGATGGCATCGATCGGAGTTTTCGCCTCGTCGGTCATTGGAAGTCTATTCTTTCCGGACTATTCCGTACTTAGAAACTAAGTAAGATTTTCAACGCCAAGCACGCCAAGTTGGCCAAGAGATTTTAAACGCCAAGTACGCCAAGGTGGCCAGGGGATTTAAATGAGAATAATGTGATCAGCATATTTGATTGTGTTTTTGGCGAAATGGATATTACTGCGAATAATCATTTATTATAATCTCTTGGCTGTCTTGGCGTACTTGGCGTTTAAAATCTCTTGGCCAACTTGGCGTGCTTGGCGTTGAAAATTTAAAAAAACTTAGTTTACAGAGTAATCAGCTCCCCGGGGTTTCATCCGGCAGCGGTTGAAGAGAGAAATCGTCATACCAGAGTTCAGTGATTCTTGTGCGGTCGATCGTTTTGAGCTGTGGTGCACAGATACGGATTCTAAGGCCTGTTGTCCCGTCCGGAACCGAAAAGACGATCGACTGCTCACTCCAGTCATTGGCGCCGTGCGGCGCGAGAGAGCGGAGCAGGAAAAGATCCGGTTTCGTGGCGTCAGAGATTTCAACATAGGGGATCTCGATCGGCGCTCTCGAAACGTAACGGGTTTTGACGAAATAAGTCAGCCTGTAACGACGCCCCGGCGCGAGAGCCGCCCATTGCCAGGCTCCATTGAAGTCAGACCTCATGGTTGCCGGAAACTGCAGATGCAGGGCGTAAGCGCCACTATTTCGGACCGGAGTTTCACGCCGGCAGATCGTTTCAGGATGGCGGAGCAGTATCCAGTCGAATCCGGCAGGCGGATCGAGCAGCTCTGGCGCCGCCTTGTCGACTGGAGCGGTTTCAAATCCGGAATTGTACATCAGATTTCCCCGCCGGTCTTCCCGTTCGGCCTGGCCTGTCGGCCGAAGAAGAGTTTCGAGGCCGTTCCATACTTGCCTTGCGTCAGTGAATCGGCCACGGTTTTGCAGTTCCCTAAGCAATTGAATCGTCAATGCACGATATGAAGGCGGATCATCGACGGGAAGGGCGCGCCAGAGCGTGAGAGCCTGGTCAAGAGCATCATTGCGAGCGAGAAAGCCGGCCAGAGCGGCTTGAGATACAGAGTCAGCGGGCGCTATGCGGTTAAGTGCTTCGAGGTTGATGCCAGAAGCGCCTGAAACCGCGGCAAAAGCGTTTTGGGCAACCCGCTGATCGATGCGGCCGGTGGTTCCGCCTGATAGTTCGATCGCCGGTCTGAAGTCCGTGAGAGCCTGATCTGTGCGGCCGGCGCGAAGCTGAAAGTTGGCCAGCGCCCAGCGCGGCTCGAAATATCGCGGCGCCAGATCGACTGCGCGCCGTAGCGCTCGCTCGGCGCTCTCTGTCCGGCCGGTATTCTCATAAGCCCTGCCCAGTTCGAGCCAGAAACGGTAGTCTCTAGGCGACAACGCGGCGGCGCGATCGAGCGATGTGATCGATTCCTCTGGTGATGGAGGTTCGGCGCGGTAGAGAAGAAACTTGCCCAGGGCAGCAACTGCGGTCGGATTGTCGGGTGCGAGTTCGACTGCCCGGCGTCGGCTCGCTTCATTGACTCCGTACTGAACAAGGAGCGCGGCCTCCGCCTGACGCAAGATCGAGTTGCCGATCCGTATCCCCAACAGAACGATCGCGGCAAAGACCAGGATGCGCAGAGTGCGAAGGATCATCGATGACCGAATCAGGCCTCTTCGTGAGTATTCAGGTAGGAATACTTGTAATTGTAATGATAGCCGTCGTCTTTCAGATCGATTCCATTGAGAACGATGCCGAAGATCTTGGCATTGACATCCAGGAGCGCCTGTTTGGCCCGCTGAACGGCCTCGCGCGGCGTCTGGCCGCTTTTGACCACAATCACCACTCCATCGACGATCGGAGAGATGATGAGAGCATCCGTCACGTGGATCACCGGAGGCGAGTCGATGACGATGTGATCGAACTGCTCTTCGAGATCTGCGAGCAGGACTCGCGGCTTGATCGAACTGAGCAACTCCGATGGATTCGGAGGCACGGGCCCGGCCGGCAGCACAAAGAGGTTAGGCACTTCATGTTTCTGGATGACGGAATCGAGCCGGATTTCGCGCGAAAGATAGGTCGATAATCCGATATCGTTTCTGACTCCAAGTATCTTGTGGCAGCGCGGACGGCGCATATCGGCATCGAGAACCAGCACGCGCGCCCCCGTCTGAGCCAGCGAGATCGCGGTATTGGCGACTATCGTCGTCTTCCCTTCAGATGGATGGCTGCTCGTGACCAGTATCTTGCGCGGAGCGTGTTCAGCCGATGAGAGCAGAATCGAGGTCCGCAGCGCCCGGTAGGATTCGGCAAATGATGAAATCGATTCGTGTCCGGAGACCAGCTCCTGGCTGTTGAGAGCAAGGGCCGCCGATTTTTTCCCACTTCCGATGCTGCGTCTGCGGGTCAGGCTCTGCAGCGATGGAATCGCTCCGAGCGACGGCAGCTGCAGTATCCGCTCGACATCGTCGGCGCTGTTGATGGTGTTGTTCAGGTATTCAAGAAAAAAGGCCAGGCCAACGCCGAGCCCGAGCCCGATCAACAGGCTCAAACCGATATTCAGGATCTTGTTCGGCTTGACCGGTGAGATGGGGACTTCCGCGGCCTGAACAATCCGAATATTCGATGGCCGGTAGTCGCTTTCGACCTCCGCCTGGCGAAGTCGCTGTTGCAAATCCTCGTAATTTTTACGGTTGGTTTCGATCTTCTGCCTGAGCAGGCCAAGCTCCGTCGATTCGCGGTTCTGCTGGATTGCTTCCCCCTTCGACTGCCCGAACGAAAGTCGCAGGTCCTCTTCACGCTTACGCGAAACCTGGTATTGCGTCTCGATATTCCTGACGATCCGGATCTTGGCCTCGTTGAGCTGAGTCTCAAGCTGTCTGACCTGCTCCTGGACTTGCTTGACTGCCGGATAAGTAACCTGATACCGGGCAGTCAGGTTGGCCAGCTCCTGTTTTTGCCGGCTCAATTCACGTGAGAGCGCCTGAACAGTCGGATCGCCGATGACTGGAGGAAGCTCATCGGCCGGAACCTCTTTGCTGCGCTGGTAAAGGGCCTCTGCGGCGCGTCGATCGTTTTCGGTATCGGCCAGCTGACGATTGAGCTGCTCAGCGCGGGCGATCGTGATATTGCCACGCTCATCGAGCGAAATCAGACGATGTTCGGCGATATAACGCTGTAATTCGCCTTCGGACTGGCGCAGCTCGGCTTCTGCCTCCTGAACGCGTTTGCCCAGAAAATCCTTGGTCGTACCGATGCCCTGCAACCGGCTTTCAGTCGACCAGGTTATGTATTCGGCGGCGATCGTGTTGGCGACTTCAGCGGCCAGCGCCGGATTGTAGGCATCAAAGGTGACGTTGGCGACACGGCTCTGCCGGCCGATCGAGACGCCGAAACGTCCCTGAAAGGCATTGACCATCCTCACTTCACGCTCGGAATCGTTGAGGGTTTCAATGCCCCTTGGCTTGAACTCCTCGTCATCGATCAGATTCAGGCGCTGGATCACACGACGTGAAAGATCTCGGCTGTTGAGTATCTCGACCTGTGTCTGAAGATAGAGCGGATTGAAAACGTTGGCCGTCTCGAACTCCATGATCCGCTGGCCGGCCAGAACCCGCTCGGTCTCCTTGCCGATCTCGATCTTGGTCTGCGCGCGATAGACGGGCCGCGTCAACAGCGTTCCGATCGTGACAATGGTCGTGATCGCCACCAGCGTGGCCAGGATGACCCATTTGTGCTTGCGGATGATGCGAAAATACTCGCGAACGGTGTTCTTCTCGATATCAATCGCCGGATAGCGGCTATACATCGGATATCCGTATCCGCCGGTCTTCCTGATTTCACGTCCCTGACCGGCAACGTTGGTCAGGGACTGCTGGTTATCATCGTAAATGTTCATTCGATTCTTTTAACTCAGCGCAAAACGCCCCATCCGAGCGCGCTCGCCAGGCCGCCGGCGAATGCCTGCACCAGTGATCTCGTCTGTTTGGCCCGTGTGGCTTCTGGAACCATGATCACATCATAAGGCCTGAGCACGATATCTTTTGTCGGATCCTTTTCGATATCCAGCAGGTTGACGATCTGATCCGTGGTGACGGTCTGGCTGGCATCGGTCGCGCGGACCAGATGAACCTCTTTCTTTTTCGAATCCTGCGAAACTCCGCCGGCCATGGCAATGGCCTGAGAAAGCTTGATCGTATCCTTCATCGGAAAGACGCCCGGCTTGTTGACGTTTCCGGTGACATAGATGACTCCGGTTTCCGGGACATTGACAAAATCGCCATCGCGGATCACTCGATTGAGATCGGGTCTCCGAACCAGGTCGCGCACGTCGATCACTTCAATGCTGTCATCAGGCCGTGTATGAATCAACTGAATGATATTTCCGGCTTTGTCTGTCAATCCGCCCGCCAGGCTGATCAGATCATAGAGCCGAAGCTCACGTGTCAGCGCGATCTGTTTCGGTTCCTTTACTTCGCCGGCGATAGATGCCATGCGCGCGTGATATTCATCGATGAAGAGCGTGACCTGCGGATCTTTCAGAATCACCGTCAACTTCTCGCGGAGCAGATTGGCGACCTGATGCTCGGACATTCCCGCGACCGGCAGATCCTGATCGATATATGGCATGCGAATCGTTCCCTGCTCGGAAACCTTGACCTTGCGCTTGAGATCGGGTTCGCCGGCCACCTCGACCGACAGAACATCGCCCGGGCCAATCCGGTAGTTCCTGCCGCCGGCCATTGTTTGCACCGATTCCGCTGCCGCCGGCGCCTGAGCCGTAACGCTCAGCGAAGAGCCTGCCATCAGCAAACAGAAGATCACTCCAATAATCCAGCGCGGTGAGTTCTTACTGCTATTCATATTTTTACCGGATAATGCGCGCCGCTTTAGTCCGCACGCTCAGATTTATGGTGAGGCGAGTGAAGTATGACGGGGCTGGGAAATAAAAAGTAAAAAGTAAGAAAGTAGAAAGTAGAAAGTAAAATATTGTATGGTTCCATCTTACTGTCTTAAACACACATTAATGACCTGCCTGCAACACCATCATCCTTATACTGCCTACTGCCTGCTTTCTTTCTACTTTCTACTTTCTACTTTCTACTAATAAATGCGCCGAAGCCCTCATTAACAGGGCTCCGGCGCATGCTGATTACATCAAAAAGAGAAAGTTGTGATGCCAGGAGATTAAGGCCGGAAACCCGAGACGACGATCGAAGACGGCGTCACGTTATCGGCCTGAGCTGCCGCGACGATGCCTGCGACTGCTCCACCTACACCGGCGATGATCAGCGCGGCGATCGCGCCGGCGCTGAGGCCTTCACTCTGACCGGCCGTCGAAAGACGGGCGCAACGTGGAGCCTGAGCCGAGCCGACTGAAACTTCACTGCCGGCCGCGACGACCTGAACCTTGCTGCCGGCCGCGACGCTGGCTTCACTGCGGCTTGAAGCGACGCGAGTGTTTCCACAGCTCACATCGACCGTCAGAATCGAAGGCTCTTTGCCGCTGGCCGTGGCCACGCCATCAGCCGTCGCCACGGAAACCGCGACTCCGGCGGGCGAGCTGACGACAGTACGACCCGAATTGAGATTTCCGCCGATATTACCTTCGACGAAGCGCAGCGTCATCTCGCTCTCCGGGCCAAGCTGAATGCGGCCTAGTTTGCCGAGATTGATCGTGGCGGCGCTGTTGCGAGATGTCTTGATCTTGCTGTCGGAGAAGACGGTGGCGCCGGAGATGGCCGACGTTCCGTTGATCGTGACCGAGCCAGTTACCGACATTTCGCCAGCCGCTTTCGAGGCAGTTTGCGCGAGCGCAGAAGATGACACCAACGAGTAGAAGCTGCCGACCGCCATAATCATAGCGACTGTGAGCACCTTCCGAAATGTGGTTGGTTTACGACTCATTATGGTTCCTCCCGTGATCAGAATTGATTTATTTATCAGACCTGAAACTTACCGCTCAGGTTTAATCTTTTGGTTAATTACAAGAACAATTGTGACGGAACCGCGGCCCGGCCCGCACGAGAAACAGAAGTTTAACGCAGATGGATATGCTTTTCAAACTTTTCAAGCTTAAATATCTGTTATGACGGACTTTTTGATAAAACCGTCGGAGACAATTTTTACCCGAAACAGCCCCCGGAGTCAACAAGGATATTTGATTCCGGCGTTTCGAAAGGGTCTGGTCAGAGCGCCCCCCTGTACCAGTCGATCGTCTTGCGAAGGCCCACTTCGACCGGAATGCGCGGCTCCCACCCGAGGACCGTTTTGGCGCGTGTGATATCGGGGCGGCGTGTCTTCGGATCATCCTCCGGCAATGGCCGGTAAACGATCTCGCTCCTGCTGCCAGTCAGGGCGATAATCAGTCTGGCGAATTCTAGAATCGTCATCTCATTCGGATTGCCGATATTGACGGGTTTGTTGAAGGGTGTCTCCATGAGCAGTCTGATACCGTCAATCAGATCATCGACATATTGAAAACTGCGCGTCTGATGCCCCTCGCCGAAGACTGTTATTGGATCGTTGCGCAGGGCCTGATTGATGAATGTCGGCACGACGCGCCCGTCGTTGATACGGTTGCGCGGACCATAGGTATTGAAGATGCGGACGATTCGCACATCGAGCGCGTGCTGTCGATAATAGGCCATCGAGAGCGCCTCGGCGTATCGTTTCGCCTCGTCGTAGACCCCGCGCGGGCCGACCGGATTGACGTTGCCCCAGTACTCTTCGTGCTGCGGGTGAACAAGCGGATCGCCGTACACCTCGGAGGTTGACGTGAGCAGGAACTTGGCGCCTTTGGCCTTGGCCAGGCCGAGAGCGTTATGCGTTCCCATGGCGCCGACCTTGAGCGTCTGAATCGGCAACTGCAAATAGTCGATCGGGCTGGCCGGGCTGGCGAAATGGAGCACCCAGTCGAGCGGTCCCGTGACGTGAATGTGATTGCTGACGTCGTGAAAAATGAATTCGAAGGCGGAGCTGGAGCGATTATGGGCGATGTTCGACATATCGCCCGTCACGAGGTTGTCCATTGCGACGACCTGATGCCCCTCGCCGATCAGGCGATCAGTCATATGACTGCCGATAAAGCCAGCTCCGCCTGTGATCAGTATTCTCATAAATCACCTGCCGATTCCACGGTATTTGAAACCGGCCGCATCGAGGATCTCCGGGTCAAGCAGGTTGCGTCCATCGATCATGACTCGGTTTTTCATTAAGTCACCAATTTGTGACCAGTCGAGGTTGCGGAACTCTTCCCATTCAGTGACGATGACCAGAGCGTCGCAATCTTCCGCCAGTTGCGAGATGTCGCCAGCGTATTCGATTTTGAGTTCAGGATACTTTTCGAGGCAGGCCTGATTGGCGATCGGATCGTAAGCCTTGATGCGGGCTCCCATCTCGAGCAGATGACGGGCGATGTCGAGGGCAGGTGCGTCGCGCAGGTCATCCGTCTCAGGTTTGAACGCCAGCCCCATCAATCCGATCGTCTTGCCTTTGATGATCTTGAGCGATTCCTGGAGCTTGAAGACCGCGACATTGCGCTGGCGGCGGTTGACCTCGACAGTCGAGCCGAGCAGTTGCGGTTCGTAACTGTATTCGCGTGCAATATCGATCAGCGCCGCGACATCCTTCCCGAAACAGGAGCCTCCCCAGCCGACGCCGGCGTTGAGGAATCTGGGGCCGATACGATTGTCGAGCCCGAATCCCCGGACGACTTCCTTGATATCCGCGCCGACACGCTCGCAGATATTGGCGATCTCGTTGGCGAAGCTGATCTTGGTTGCCAGAAACGCGTTGGCGGCATATTTGATCATTTCAGCCGAAGCCAGATCGGTGGTGACGACCGGGACTGCAGTGAAACCGGCCGGTCGCGGTGCTGAAGCCGGCGGGTTGAAAGTCTGTTCGATGATCGGGTCATACAGCGCGCGTAAACGTTCGGTCGCGAACTGGTCGGACGCGCCGATCACGATTCGATCTGGATAAAAAGTATCATTGATCGCGGAACCTTCCCGTAAAAACTCGGGATTTGAAGCAACCAGAAGATAGTCTTTCGGTTGCATGGCATTCTGCCTGCGAACAGCCAAAGGGGAATTCTGAGTCTCTGACGCGTCCCCAACCATCCTTTCACGCCAGGCCGGATTCTGATTCAGCCCTTCGCCGAGGAGCATCTCGACCCAGTTGCCCGATCCGATCGGGACCGTCGATTTGTTGACGACGATGCGTCTTTTTTCAAGGCTGATCGATCGGCCGATCTCGTGGGCCACGGCCTTGACAAAAGAGAGATCCGCCTTGCCCGTCGGCAAAGGCGGAGTTCCGACGGCGATGAAGATGACATCGGCCCCATTGACGGACGATCCGAGATCGGTCGAAAACCGCAGATTGCCGCGCTGAATGCCGCGCTGGATCAACTGCTCCAGTCCCGGCTCATAGATCGGCGACCGGCCTTCCTGCAGCATCTGAATCTTTCGCTCATCGATGTCAACACAGGTAACATCACGTCCAAGGTAGGCAAGACATGTCCCGGTCACCAGACCAACATATCCTGTCCCAATAACACCGACTTTCAAACAATGCTCCTTTTAGTAGCAGGCAGTTGGCAGTGGAAAGTAGAAAGTAAAAAATTACGAAGACATCAACTGCCCACTGCCTGCTGCCTACTACTTCGAATAGAGGTGAGCCGATTCGACGATTTTCGCCTCTTTTCCATCGTGAACAACGAATCGCCCGCCCTTCCAGAGGACAGCGCCGCCGTATTCACCTTTTTTATTGACGGCATAAAAATTAAGATTGAACTTACTCAGTTCATCCCTGTTGTTGCCATAGCGGGCGGCGACGCGTTTGATGGCGTCCATTGCGGCGTCCTGGGGTGACATGCCGCGACGCATGTTCTCGACTACGGTGTGAGCGCCATTAATATAGATACATTCTTCGCCTCGACCGGTGGATCCGGCGGCGCCGACTTCGTTATCGAGATAGAGTCCGCAGCCTATGAGCGGAGAATCGCCGACGCGTCCGGGGATCTTCCAGGCCAGTCCGGATGTCGTCGTCACCCCTGACATATCGCCGTTTGGATCGACGGCCAGGCAATTGATCGTTCCGGTTGGTCGGTTCCGCAATTTGTCTTCGATCCATTCGTTGAGAGCGATCTGTTGAGGCGTCAGATCAGCACGCGAAACCCTGCCTCCGCCGGAGCGTGCAGTCTTGAGCGGGCTCGGCCCACAGGCGTCCTCGGGATTGAGGTTCTCTTTCCAGCGCAGCCAGGCGAGGCGCGATTCCTCTGTCAGCAATTCCTCTTTCCTGAAGCCCTGTTTTAGAGCGAAGCGCAGGGCGCCATCGCCGACCAGCAGGATGTGATCGGTCCGTTCAAGGACCAGTTTTGCCACTTTAGATGGATTTTTGATGTAGCGCAGGCTGGCGACTGCTCCGGCCCGTCGCGACGGTCCGTGCATAACGCTCGCATCCAGTTCTACATCTCCTTCCTCGTTCGGCAGGCCGCCGAATCCGACTGAACTGTCGTTCGGATCGTCTTCGACGATATTGACGCCGGCGACGACGGCATCCAGTGTGTCGCCGCCCGACCTGATGATCTCCATGGCCCTGTTGACGCAGGCGATGCCGCCATTGACGATCTGGCCAGTCGGGCTGCGTGAAATGTTCGCGCTGGATATGACAATCGGGAGCGATGCCGCCGGCTTAATGGTCATGGCTGTCGATTCACCACCCAGCAACGGCAGGGCCGCCCCGGCGACCGCAGTCCTCTTGAGGAAATCTCTTCTCTTGATCGATTCTTTGCTCATCGTGTCTCCTGGAAATGAGTAAAAAGTAGAAAGTAAAAAGTAAAAAGAAGAAAGCAATATTTGCGAAATAATTTTATGTATCCCAATACTCTACTTTCTACTTTCTACTTTCTACTTTCTACTTTCTACTTTCTACTTTCTACTTTCTACTTTCTACTTTCTACTTTCTACTTTCTACTTTCTACTTTCTACTTTCTACTTTCTACTTATCTTGCGGTTTCTTTTCGGCCGTCTCGCGGCTGGATTCGATCTGGCGGAGCATCTGCTCGGCCTCGACGATACGGCGATCGGCTTCAACGCCAAGTTTCTGAAAAGCGCTGAGGGTATTGGCCAGATCGCTTTCGAGCGCCTTGAGTCGCTCCTGTTCGGCCTTGACCTGAGCGATCCGGGCTTCGTAATTGAGCTTCATCTGTTCGATGGTCTTGTCGCGGCTGAGGGTCGAGATATTAGCGGTCTGCGCGACGAGACTTTCCGGCATCATCAACCGGTAGAGGTTCTGTTCTTCGGCTGCAAGGGCAGTCATCCGGTCGCGGACAGGGCGCAGTTCGCGGTCGTAGAAATCGACTCGCAGGTCGATGCGCGTCAGCCGCAGCATATCGAGTTGGGCCTGTTGTCGAAGGTTGAGAGAGCGGACCTCGAGGACGAGGGTTTTCATCTCACCGGTCAGCCCTTCAATCGCGCGCGTCAGAGCGTCCACTGGTAAAGGAGCTTCAGCAGCCTCTTTTTCCTGCGCATCGGCGGCGGGTTTCGACTTGTCATCGAGATCGATAATGTTCGGAAACTGCGGCGGATTCTTGACCGGACGCTTGATCTTTGTGGGTTGCTGGGCAGCTGCGACCGTGACCGAGAACAAAACCAAGAGGAATGCGAATATTAGATACTGCGGATACTTCATAAAAATCTCTTCCGGTATAGCGGGAGCGCCCGTAAGAGCGCTCCCGTTCCGATCTTCAAGCTTTCTTTACGAGACTGACAACAAACAACAGCACCACCGCTCCGATGACGGCTGAGACAAGCGCTCCGATGTCTCCGCCGTAGCTCACCCCGAGCAAACCCAGCAGGTATCCGCCGATGAATGCCCCGATGATGCCTACTATCAGATTGCCGATCAATCCGAAACCGCCGCCTTTCATGATAACGCCGGCCAGCCAGCCGGCAACAGCGCCAATAATCAGGAACCACAAAAGCTGCATAACATATCTCCTTTGTTGAAGATACCGCTATTGTTGATTGGGACGGGGCGGCTGGCCTTGTCCCAGGCTCGTATTAACGAAGACGGGAACGCTGGTGTTTCCGTCTTTGTCAACCGATTGTACTGCGAAGAAATAATCGTCTTTCGAAAGCCCTTTGAGCGTGTGCTCGGTGACGTTGGCGACCTCGACGCTGCTCTGCCAGAAGGGTTGCCATGTCTCGCGCCAGAGGATGCGATAACCTGCAACATCGGGTTCCGGATTCGGCTTCCAGGCGATAACGGTATCATATTGTTGCCTGGCAGTCTTGAAACCGACGCCGGCCGGGGCTGACGGAGCCAGTGCCAGCGAGGCCATGGCTGCGGCATTGACTCTGGCGACCTGTGCAATGTAGCCGAAATCGACCATTTCGACGACATCGCCGTATTTGATTCCGTTCTCTTCGCGAATTCTCTGATGCTGGCGGGTGAAGTCCTCATTCGGCTCGGTGAAGCGGACAGCCGGATAGCCACGCTGGACGAAGGGGATGTGGTCTCCGCCGCGCCCGAAACGGTCACGCCTGAAGACGAGTGTTACATCAAAATTATTGAGGTACCGTTCACCAACCTCACGGATGTAGCGGGCCAGTTGGCGGGAGGGGCTGTCATTCTCACCGCCGACGGACTGTCTGAGCTGTGCCTCACGCGCGGTCTCATTCGACGGAACGCCTTCGGAGAAGAGACGGACGCGTGCATTGTCGCGAACCCCGTTGCCGCCGATCGTATTACCAATGATGTCATTGGTGAACATGGCGCCGATGTTGCGGTTGGCCTTGCGCGCTTCCTCGGCCCAGTGAGTCGATCCGAGCAGGCCCTGCTCTTCGCCGGCCACTGCCATGAAAACTATCGTCGCATCGAACCTGTATTTCGACATGACACGCGCCATCTCCATGACAGCCGCGGTGCCCGAGGCGTCGTCGCTCGCACCCGGCGCATCGCATGTGGTATCGCTGAACGGTGAGCAGATCGAATCGTAATGTCCGCTGACGACATAGAATCGCTCGGCTGATTCCGGCTGCGAACCCGGCAGCGTCGCGACTACGTTAACCACCTTGACCGGTTGCGGCACTCGACGCGACGGCTCCTGGATGAACTCATCATCCACCACCTGCAATCGACCGCCCGATTCGCGGCTGTATCGTTCGAACTCCTCATGAATCCAGCGTCTGGCTGCTCCGATTCCCCGCACCGGATCTTCCTGATTCGAGAAGGTGTGTCGCGTCCCGAAACTGACCAGCTTGCGAACGATCGCCTCGATATTCTCCGCTGAGATTTCGCCGACGATCTTTTCGATCTGCGGATTAAGTTTCGATCTTGTCTGGACCTGCCAGGCTCCCGCAGGCATAGAGCTGTTGACGACAGTCAGGAGAGCAACGCATAAAGCGGGCAACAGACGGGTTTTGAAGGGCATTTCGGTTAAACACCTCACCTGTATGATATTCACGATATCGCTGTGATGAGGTGATTATAGAAGGTTGGATCTGCAAAGCAAAGAAATCAGCGATTGACTACTTTGTAAATCTTGTCGCGCCAGACGATGATGATTTGTCCGAGGTTGAAAAATTCCCGGAGCTGGGGATCGTCCGCCAGCAATCGTTCGTATTCGCGACTGCCGGTCTCGAGGCGAATCACCCGCCAGTACATGAGGTCCGGCTTATAGGCATGATCGATCCAGGCGCCGTTCTCATAGCTGAAGGTCTTATCGCGGAGCTTGTGGACCAGCGGAGCCGGCAGATCCTCATTCGACTCTTTTTCATCATCAGAGCTGCGTTTTTTTTCGGAACGGCCGATCGGCATAAAGCCCATGACGCGATCCGACCAGTCAGGCCTGCTGGTGCGAAGAGTGCTCTTCTCGTTTCGCGCCCGGTTAGCCGGTCGACGATTCGAGTTCGAGTACATCGGGTTGTAATCCGGCAGAGGATTGATACGGGGCGCCATCTCGGGCCGTTCGCCATCCCGAACCGATCGCGATTCCGCGGCGCCACGATTGTCCTGGAAAGCGACCGGCGATGCCGCCAGGCTCTGAGCCGATGATCGGGTGGGAATAAACTCCTCCGCCTGACGTGCGACAAGCGGAGGTTGAATTGACTGTGTATTCGGCACCGGCGGCATATTGCGCGTCATTTCGAGTGATAACGAGCGGTTCCCGGCAGACAGTGAAGTCAAATCTCTGGCAAGCAGGACGGGTTCCGTCTGTGAATTGCCGCCCGGCGAGAGATCGATGCGTGGGCTCGGAATCCGTTGACGGACCGAAGCGGGAGTCTCCGGATTGGTCACGGTGGTCGGGTTTTCTTCGAAGACGCCCGGGTCCTGTCTGCTCATTGTCGATGAGAGACCTGTTTCGCCGCGTTCCATCGCGATATTCGAACCGGCTTTATCCGAAGGGACAAAGCTCTTCCAGGGTTCAGTTACAAGCAGCATGGCGATCACGACGCAGGCCGCCAATGCGCCGCTCGCCGCGGTCCAGTTCCATCGCCAGCCAGCGACTGCTCCCTCGATCTGACCGGTAATTCCCGCCGCAGCGTTTTGCATGCGCTCCCACCAGGAGAGGGATATTGCCGGATGAACCGAAGCTGCACTCTGCGTCGCCGCCCGGTTGAGGCCGGATAATTCAAACAATTGAACGCGGCAATACCGGCAATCAGCCAGATGCGTCTCAAAACGAACGAGGGCGGAAGACCTCAAGGCCCCTTCAAGATAAGCGCTTGCCGTATCGATATCGAGTTCGGTGCACTGATCAGCCATCGCTCCGGCCTGCCGGATGTGGCGCCGTAACATCGACTCAAATTCCAATGCTCTATTGTTCCGTTCGAGTGACACTGCTTTTCAGGGTGAATTGATAATACGGAATCGGGCGATTACAGTCCTGCCTCAATCCCGATCCGGGTTAAATTCCACACCGCAAATCGCGCTATGGTCGATTCAAGTCATAGAACGCCAGCTTTCCGTAACCTTGCGCAATAAATAACTACTACTCCCGGGAAGAACGTTCAGAGATGCCCCTTGACATTACCGACCAGCTTTCTGACATCGAGCTCGGTCCGGGCTGCAATCTGAAGGCATTCGGCAATTTCCGCCCGGCGCATGCCATAGCTTTGCTGCAAAATCTCTTCGGTTCTGTGTTTAACCTCGCGCTGAGCACGTGCGAGCCAGCGGCTGATCGTCGCCTCGTGGACTCCCATCAGCAACCCGATCTCGCGCAAGGTAAGATCATCGAAATAATAATAGTTGAGCAGCAGGCGGTCGCGTGAACCGGCCTCTTCGAAAGCCTGAGCGAGCGCCTGCTCAGTCGCCCGGCGCAGTCGCGAGTCATCGATCTCGTCTGGCTGAACCATGGGAGCGGAGAGCGCTCCATTGAATTGCGCTGCCGAGGCGTTGGCGAGCCTGTCGAAATCCTCGACCTCCTCGACCTGTTCGAATCTTGATGTCTGGCGTTTGCGATCGATGAAGGCCTGATAGATGACAGCTCGCAGCCATCCACCGAGGGAACCGCGTCCGGAATAGTGCGAGAGCTTGCTCAGACGGCGATCGCCGTCCATTCTGATGCCGTACAATTCGCCAAAAACGAACTGGATCAGATCCTCGGCCTCGGCTTCGTCACGTGTCAGCGAGCGGGCCGCTCCCTGCATTGAATGACGATATTCTGTCTCGAAATGTCGCCAGGCGCCCTCGTTCCCCTTTTCGCATGCGATCGCCAGGCAGATCTCGTGGCTCTTAAGCATGGATAACTGGTCCCTCACCTCATCAGGGGAATCCCCATTCGCAGAGCTGCGGGTATTGCGCAAAACTATCGTCGCGAGCCGTTCAGCGAACTCCCTGTATGTCACGCCATAACGATCAGTCGTGGCAGTCGTGGCTTTCCATAATGCCCTGATCGGTCCGTCATAGCCCGAGATGAAATCGTCAATGTTCATCAACAGCAAAGGTTGCGCCATCAATTCTGTCTGACCTGTCTGGCGATCCTTAAAAATCGTCACACGGCAGGCTTTGGTGGCCGTTATGGTTTCGGGGGTACGAAACCGGGCGCTATTTTAGCACGCTCAGTCCAATGCGCCATCATTTTCTGGAAGTCATCCCAAAACCCCTTTTTAATGCCCTACTCATTGGACTTATCGGGGTTTTGGGATGGGTTCTAATAATTTAACCAGATCCCTGACCCGGCTCGCTTTGACAACGCCATCCAGGCTTTCATGACTGCGAACAACCGTGCCCGCATGGAACTGCCTGATTGATGTGGAACGTCTCAGGATGCGGGCGGCATCGAAGTCGATTCCGCCTCCTGCCAGAATGGCGATTTCGGGTCTTGCAGCCAGTTCCCAGGCCTCATAACGCTCTGTCTTTTCAGCCCATGGATCGGATCCGCCGCTTGTCAAAATCAGATCGATCTGTGAATGACGCTTCAATTCCGCGATGGCCTGCAAGGGGTCGGGCAGCAATTCAAATGCTCTGTGAAATGTCGCCTTCGTATTCGGCGCAGCGGATAAGACCTCTTTCACCAGCCGGTGATCGATTTCGGTGCGTCCGTTTTTGTTGCACAGGAAGCCCATAACCAGACCGTCGATGCGCAACTCATCGAAAGAACGTGCGGAGGCGAGCAAACTTTCGCGCATTTTTTCATCAGTCACAAAAAAATCTTCAACGTGCCGCAACATGACGCGGACCGGGATAGTAACCGCCGAAAGCACTTCGACGATCATATTAATAGATGGAGTCAAACCGCCGAGTTCAAAATGGCTGATCAGTTCAAGGCGATCAGCGCCCCCCTCTTCGGCGGCGACGGCATCTTCAACGGAACAGGCGATCACTTCGAGGATTGGTTTTTGCGCTGATCTGTTCATTAGCTTTTGATCAATCGAGAATTAATCGCAAAGGACGCAAAAACGGCAAAGGGTTAATCGCAAAGACCGCAAAGGGGCAAAGATTAATAGAGTAGATAAATGTTCGAATAATATCCAATAGGCAATAAGCCAGACTTTCATATCACCAGAAACACCTTTGCTCCTTTGCGGTCTTTGCGATTAATTCTCCGGTTTCTTCTTCTTCTTAAAGATGTCGAGCAGACCTTTAACAGCGTCTTCTGGTTTTGCCGATTTCTCTCCGGGCTTTCCGATGAAGCGTTCTGTTGCACGTTTCTGGACTACAGATGCATTCAACCCGAAGCTGGGTTGTCTGAGAGGCCCTGACATTTTCAAAGGGACGACGACCGAGTCGCCCTCGGTGAAGAAGCTGCCGGCTGCTGAAGTGACTTTACCGATGATATCCCTCAGTCCTCCGCCGGATGTGGATTCCCTGCTGCCGGTGACGCGATTGGACAGGGCTGGGCTCAATTTGGCGAGAATATCGTAATTGGTCGTAACCTCATCGCCGAGCTGCATCGAGCCGCTGCCGTTGACCTGCAGGTCATCCATTATTATCTGCAGATCGTCGGTCGTGAGCCGGCCACGATCGATGCGGAAATTGGTCTTGAGGCTGCGAAAGGCGGTTCCGGCGCCGCCGGCCGGCAAACCGGCAAAGCGGCCGAAAATTTCGACCTGTTTCATGAGATCGAAACTGGTGATCTTGCCGTTGCTGATCGCGACATTCCCATTGCCCGAGAGCGATTTCATGAGCTGGTCCGATCCCTGGCCTCGACCGCGCAGATTGAAACTGGCGCTGGTCGTGCCATAGGCTACGCTCTTTGATCCCATGAGGGCCGTTAAGAACTGGTTGAGATCGACGCCGCCGGCCCGACCGTTGAGCGCGAAATCGGGGACCTGTGACTTGAGATCAATCTGAGCGCTTCCCTGATAAGCTCCGCCATACAGCTTGAGACTGAGCGGATCGAGCCGGAGGATCTGATTCTGCAGGTTGACCTTGCTCTGCAGATCGTTAAACGACAGCCCGTCGAGCAGAACTTTTCCGATCGCAATCTGCCCGTCGGCGTTCAGATTGATGTTGCTCGCAGATTCAACAGAGGTTTCCGGTGCGGCCGAAACAGTCTGGATGAATGAAAATTCAGATCGCGGCTGATCGGCGGAGGCTAGGATTTTCTGTACTTCCGGGACATTCAACTGGTTCAACCGCAGATCGAAGGTCGCGTGAGGCCGATCGAAATTATTTATCTGGAGCCAGCCGTTGGCCTGACTGCCGGCGAATCGCGCGCTGAGATTGTCGGCGCGGGCGCTCTCTCCGGTGAAATTCAGATCGGCGTTGGCGATCTCGACCGCCTGTTTCAACTGCGGAGTCTTCAGTTGGGCGTTGCTCACCTTGCCGTTTCCCGTGATGGTCATGGCAGAGGTCTGGCCGCTCAGTGTTGTATCGACAACAGCCTTGAGCGAAGCGACCCCTGTTCCCTTGATGTCGGATCTGACTCCGAATGATTCGGCGATCCTGATCAGATCTTCGATCTGGGCGTTGTTGGTCGATATTTCGACGTGCGCGCGCGGTTGTTTGGTGTAATCGGTTATTTTCAGGGATGAGACATCGACCGCGGTCCGCTGACCGAGAGTTGTGCGAAACGGCGTGGCGACGATCTGCGAAGGATCGCAGGTCATTTTGACGTTCGAGACCTGAATCGGCTGCGGCAGCCCGGCGGTCTGAAACTTGAGATTATTCAGCTCGATGCGGCCATTGAGCATCGGCGTTGAGGCCCCGCCGGTGACGGCCAGATCTACGGTCGTCTGCCCGGATGCCGTTGTCCCCTTCGGCGGACCGAAACCAAACGCATAAGCCGATTCGAGCAGGCTGTCGAGTGCAACGCGATCGGCTTTGACCTTCAGATTCATCACCTGATCTGTCAGCAGGCGATCGATCGTTCCGGTGACATTCGCTTTTGTCCTCCCGATCGCGACATCACCGCGATCAAGTTTGAGCGAATAGTCGTCAGCCTTGGCGCCGGCTGGACGGATCGTCTTCAGATCCAGCTTGAGGTCGGCTTCGATCGGATCCTTAGACGGTTCGACACCGGAGACAAGCCTCAGATTTTCGGCGAGGATTTCACCTTCGGCGGAGATACTCTCAGTCAGCTTTCCCTTCGCCCGGACATCCATGGTCAGGCGTCCGCTGCGATCGGAAGTGACTCCGGCCAGATGATCGAGGCTCGCTATTTCGACCTGATCCATTGTGATTCGAGCATCGATCGGGGTGTTCGTCGTATTCGCTGTATCGAGCGGACCGGCCGTCCCAACCACTTTCAACTGGCCCGCCTGTTCGCCCGGCATGGTCATACCGACCGAAAAATCGAAGGCGTTCTTGGATGAGAAATCATCCAGCGCAACGTTGACCCCTGTATATTTGCTGACCGATTCCGGGAGGCTGTTTCGGTCGACCAGTGTGAAGCGCCCGTTTTCGACAAGCAGGTCGAACGGGGCCATCTCCTTGTCGGTTGAAGGCTCCTGCAACGGCTTAAGTGTCGCCCAGTTCCACTTCCCTGCCTTATCCTTGATCAAAGTGACTTCCGGCTCGACCAGTTCGATGCCTTCCACCTGCGGATTGCCGCCGAGCAGCGACATGAGCCCCATCTGCAGTCTGATCGATTTCGCCTTGATGAATTCTCCGCCGGCGAACTCTGGATTCTCGCCGATCGACGCCTGCTCGACGCCGACCTTTATTGACGGGAAGATTTTCAGGGACAGATTTCCGAGGCTGACTTTGCGGCCAAGGCGATCTTCGAGCTGCGTGATGATCTGACCGCGATAGGTGTTGATGTCGATCAGGAATGGGATGATAAGCAGAGCGACGATGATCAGTCCCAGGACACTGGACAGAACCAGTGCCGGCTTGAACCATTTGGATGTGCGAAAGGATTGCCAGCTTGTCGCGATCATAAGCATGCCCTCAGGGATTCAATAATTGATGGTATTCAGTTTGGGAGAGGTAAAAATCCGCAAATCCATGAGACGACATTGCGGGAAAAACATCAAGGCGAGAAGGACGACGGAACGCCGACCTCCGGTCGGCATTGACTTAAGTGGAATCCCTATGCCGACCGGAGGTCGGCGTTCCAATGAGAGAGAAATTCCACTATCCACCCGGCTATCAAAGAGGAATCGGCTGGAATATCAAGACGGGCCCGGGCATCGGCCACGCGGTCTTTCCCGATCCTTTCGATGCGGTCCTCTAGTAGTGCATCGACATAATTCCTGTCGAATTCGGGATGGGCCTGAATGCCGAGCATGGTGCGCCCAATGCGAAACATGGCGATCGGGCAATGATCGCTCCGACCGAGCAGCACCGAGTCTTGCGGCATCTCGACGACCTGGTCCTGGTGCATGTACTGAAGGTTGACGACAGATCGGAACGGGCACATCCAGGCTTCCCGGCGGAGGATCTCGATCGGATGAACGCTCACGCCCCAGCCGTAATCGGCCTTCGAGACACGGCCGCCCAGCGCCTGAGCCATCATTTGATGACCGAAACAGATGCCGATGAACGGTTTTTCTGCCTGACGCATCTCCCGAACGAAAGTTTTGAATGTCCGCAGCCAGGGAATATCGTCATAGACCGAAAGCCTGGATCCGGTCGTCATAAAAGCGTCGCAGAGGTCGAGGGTCTCTGGCCACTGGTCGTTGCAGATATCGTAAGGTATGAGTTCCAGATCGGGCACGTGCGGCAAAAACAGCCGGCCGAACATCTCCGGATAATCTCCTTCGATGTGTCGAAAGCGGTCAGCAATATGATCGCAGAGCAGCAGTCCGATCTTCATCGCTACAACGCAAGCCTCAGATGAAATGATTTAGGTCGGACGAAGGCATCGAATCCGAACTTTGAGAGAGTGCATCCGCGCCCGGAATCCTTGACCCCGACCCAGGCGAGGGCGGGGTCAAGATAATCGCAGCGGTTCATATAAAAAGTCCCGGATTGAATACAATCTCCGATCGCCAGTGCGGCTTCTGTGTCTGAAGTCCAGATCGAAGCGGTCAGCCCGTACCGGCTGTCGTTCATCAGACTAATCGCCTCTTCATCGTCACGAACAGGCATGATCCCGACTACGGGGCCGAAAGTCTCTTCATTCATGACCAGCATGTCGTGATCGACATCGATCAGAACCTGCGGCGCCAGATAGGGCGTTCCCGGCTTGTCGGCTTTAAATTCGCCGGAATCGATCAGGGCGCGGGCTCCTTTTGCAATCGCATCATTGATATGGGCGCGGACCTTATCGGCGGCATCGGTTCGAACCATTGGACCGAGCGTTGTTCGCGGATCGAGCGGATCGCCGAGCACATACTGACGCGTCAACGCCGCGAATCCCTCGACGAATCTGTCGAAGAGGGAATGATCGACGTAGATGCGTTCGACGGCGCAGCAGGACTGGCCAGAATTGAACATGGCGCCGTCGACGAGGTTTTCAATCGTCGCCTCGAGCTGCGCATCGGCGCGTACATAGGCCGGATCTTTGCCTCCAAGCTCCAGTCCGGTTGCTATGAATCGATCAGCGGCGGCGCGCTGCACGGCATGGCCTCCGCCGACTGAGCCCGTGAAAGCGACAAAGGCAATGCGCGGATCCCTGATCACTTCGGCGACCTGGTCATGGTCGATGTGCAGAAACTGAAAGACTCCGTCGGGCAGGCCGGCCGCTGAGAACGCTTCGGCATATCGTTCGGCAATCAGCGGCGTTTGCGGGGCAATCTTGATGATCACGCTGTTGCCGGCCAGCAGCGCCGGGACGACAGCATTGACGGACGCCAGCCACGGATAGTTCCACGGAGCCAGCACCAGCACGGTTCCGACCGGCTCGCGCCGGATGAAGCGCCTGAAATTCTCCTTTGGCTCTATTTCAACATCGGCAAGCTCACCTTCGGCCAGTTCGCACATATAATTGATGCGCTCCTGAAATCCACGGCGAATTTCGAAGGGGCTGTATGCGATCGGGCGCCCGACTTGTCTCGTCAGTTCAAGGCCCAGCTGATCGGCACGTTCCAGACACCAGTCGAGCATGCCGCGACAGATACCGGCGCGCTCGGCGACTGATACTTTGCGCCAGTTCATCTGTGCGACGCGCGCCTTTTCAAGCGCCGTCTCGATCTGCTGTTCGTCGGCCAACGGACGTTCGATATAGATCGATCCGTCGATCGGCGTGAGGGTCAGTTGTATTCGTTCGATCATGACGATTATTCCGGAGTCACATAGGCCGCAGTGATGCCGCCGTCGACCAGAAATTCGGTCCCGGTGACGTATGACGACTCATCCGAAGCAAGATAGAGCGCAGCATGAGCGATCTCTCTCGCCTCGCCGAAGCGTCCCATCGGGACGTGCACCAGGCGACGCTGCCGCTTCTCTTCGGTGTTGAGATAGCTCATGAGCAGTTCGGTTCTGAGCGGTCCCGGGCAGAGCGCATTGACGCGGATATTCTCGCGCGCGTGGATGACGGCAAGCTCGCGTGTCATCGACAGAACGGCGCCCTTGCTGGCCGTGTATGCGATCTGCGGAGTCGCCGCGCCCAGCACCGCGACGAACGAGGCGGTGTTGATGATCGAACCTCCGCCTGCGCGCCTGAGCGCCGGTATTCCATACTTGCAGCCCAGAAAGACGCCTTTCGCATTGATGTTCATCGTCAGGTCCCAGATCGACTCTTCCGTCGTCATGGCGTTGTCGTCTTCGTGGTGCATGATTCCGGCATTGTTGAAAAGTACATCAAGCTTGCCGAACTCGGATTCAGCGAAGGAAATCATCCCCTCGCAATCCGCCGCTTTCGATACATCTGCATGAAAATAGCCCGCGCGTCCGCCGGCGGCGCGAACCAACTCGACGGTCTCCTTGCCTGCTGCATCCCGCACATCGACGACAACCACAGCCGCGCCTTCACCGGCGAATAGAAGAGCGGCTTCACGCCCGATGCCGCCGCCTGCTCCTGTAATCAATGCGACTTTATCTTGTAATCTCATAGCTTTCAGCATGGAGTGCCGCATTCATGCGGGTTGTTCGTTTCGCGATCGCTGAACCCGCCAGAAGGCGTTACTCCATGTTGCCTCATATCCTTTCAAAGTATCGTTTCCGTTCCCAGTCGGTGACGGCCGAATTGAAAGCCGCCTGTTCGGTCCGGAAGAAATGTGAATAGTGATCGACGACGTCGTCGCCGAAGGCGCGACGTGAAAATTCGCTCGAAGCGAAGTTATCTGTCGCCTGGCCGAGCGAGTAGGGCACACGCGGCAGATAGCGGGCGGCATAGATGTCGCCCTCGAAACAGTCCGGCGGCTCGATCCGATTGGCGATTCCGTCAAGGCCCGAAGCCAGTGATGCGGCGAATGCGAGATACGGATTGCAGTCTGCGCCCGGAATACGGCACTCGATGCGAAGGCTCGATCCGCGACCGACGACGCGAAATCCTCCTGTTCGATTATCGTAACTCCAGGCGATCCGCGTCGGAGCCCACGAACTGTCGACGAACCGTTTGTAGGAATTGACCGTCGGCGCATAGAAGACCATAACGTCCGGCACGTGGGCCATCCAGCCGCCGAGAAACCAGCGAAACTCGTCCGAGCACCTGACCGGGCCGAACTCATTCTCTCCGTGAAAAGCGTTCTCGTCATCCTTCCACAAACTGAAATGGATGTGACTGCTCGATCCGGCGCGGTCCGCGGCGAATTTGGCCATGAACGTAACACTCAGGCCCATCTGATCGGCAACCTCCTTGAGACATTGCTTGTATACCACGTGGCGGTCGGCCATCTCGAGCGTCTCGGCATAACGGACGTTCAATTCGTGCTGGCCGAGACCCCATTCGCCCTTCGAGTTTTCGACCGGCACGCCGGAGTGCTTCAGATGATGACGAACGGCGGAGGTGAACGGCTCGGTCCGAGTCCCCTGCAGAAGCTGGTAGTCTTCGAGATACCAGCCCGCCGGCGTGAGCTTCCCATAGCCCTGTTCGTTCGCTTCGCGATAGCTGTTTTCGAAGAGGTAATACTCGAGTTCGGAAGCCGCGAATGTCGAATACCCGGCTGCATAAGCCGCATCCAGCTGGCGGCGCAGGATCGAGCGCGGAGCCACAGAGACCGGCGCATGCAGCTTTTCGTCCTCGATGTCGCAGAGCACCAGAGCCGTCCCTTCCAGCCAGCTCGTAATCCGCAGCGTCTGCAGATCGGGCACGAGATGAAAATCGCCGTAGCCCATCTCCCAGTTGGCAAAGGTGTAACCGGGCACGGGCTCCATCTCCATATCGGTCGTCAGCAGGTAATCGCAGCCGTGCGAGCCGTGGGCAACAACATCGTCAACGAACATCTCGGCGTCGTAACGCTTGCCCACCAGTCGTCCGTAATGATCGGTGAAGCCGACGATGACCGTATGAATCAGCTCCTGCGACACAAGTTCGCGCAACCGGCTGAGACTCAGCATTCCTCGCTCTCCGCTCTCGCTCACAAAACCCTCCGTTCAATTATTGATTCGCAAAGGCCGGACCTTTGAATCGTTTGCGCTCTGACAGGGCATACCACAGCGCCAGCAGCGCAGTCACGCCAAGAATCGACTTCCCTGTAAACATACCATCCGGCAGGCTGAGAATGATGCTCAAAAAAATGACCCACAGAATGGCGATGAAATTGAGATATGGGCTGAACCTGCCGAGATGCCAGGGGCCGCGTACGATCTGCCTCTCAGTCCCCCGAGCGCGGAGGGAGAGGTAGACGGGTAAAATATACGAAATATAGAGCCCGATCGTGCTGATCGAAGTGACGACAGCATAGGCCTGGCTGTACACGGCAGCCAGAAAGGCCGTCGCCACGCACATCCAGATAGCGGGCACCGGAGTCGAGTGTTTAGGGCTGACGTGCTTCCAGATATGCGAAAAGGGCATGCCTTCGTCACGCGCGAACGCCCAGATGACGCGTGAGCTCCAGGTCACGGCCGACAGCCCGCAAAACCACATGGCCATCGCAGCCATTCCCGAGAAGACGGCTCCGGCGCGAGATCCAAGCGCGCCAGTCAGAATAGCCACCACCGCCGGCACCGGATTCCCGCTTCCGTCCTGCGCGTTAAGCACCGACGGAATATCGCGAATAGCCAGTGTCAGGGCGATCAGCAGCAGGTAACCGACGATGCTCGAAACGGCGACGGCCATGACCATCCCCCACGGAGCCCTCCGGCGTGGATCGACCGTCTCTTCTGATACGCTGGCCGATGCGTCATACCCAGTGAAGGTCCACATGGCCTGCAACAATCCGATGATGAAGGCCCACCAGTATGGCCATCCCTGATCGTTGAATGTTACTCGCTCAAAAAAGAACCCGATCGGCTGCTTCGGCGCAAACAAAAAGAGCGCCCCGACGATCAGGATCACTCCGATGATGTGCACCGTTACGCTGAAATCGTTCAACCGCGCAACCAGCCTGATGCCGAAATGATTGATCGCCGCATGGGAGGTCAAAACAACCGCGTAGACGATGAGGATGTTAATGGTCGTCGCCTCGAGCCCGATCAGCGGAGTGACGAAGTAGGCGCAGCCATAATCGATTCCGGCAATCGCGGCGATCTGACCGATGATATTGAACCAGGCGGTGAACCATCCCCATCCCTTGCCGCCCAGCTTGCACGACCAGTGATAGATGGAACCCGAGGTCGGAAGCGACGATGCCAGCTCGGCCATGCTCATGACCACCGTCAGCGTGAAGAGCGTCACCAACGGCCATCCGATCGCCATCTCGGCCGGGCCGCCCATCCTCAAACCATGGCCATATAAAGTGACGGCTCCGGTCAGAATCGAGATGATCGAAAATGAGATGGCGAAGTTTGAAAATCCGCCCATCGTGCGAAAGAGCTCCTGGGCATATCCCAACTTGCCCAGCTCCTGCGCGTCTTCCTGAGCGGAATGTCGTGAGTCTTTTGTCATAGGTTTCATTACTCTGTAAGCTAAATTTTCTGGCATTTAAGTTCGGAAGAAATTAATCGCAAAGACCGCAAAGGGGCAAAGATATACAGGGAAGATAAGTGTTCGAATTATATCCAGTGGGCAATAATCCGGATATTCATATCACCAAAAAATCTCTGCCCCTTTGCGGCCTTTGCGATTAATTCTTTGCCTCTTTGCGGTCTTTGCGATTAATTTCTTCCAGGCTCGAAAACAAGAAAATTCAGTTTCCGGAGTATTCACTTCTTGATCAGATTCCTGCCCTCGGCCTGGGGCAGTTCGACGCCCATCAGAGCAGCGACCGTCGGGGCGATGTCCCGCATATCGATGCGACCCAGGTTTTTTCCGGTCGGAACACCGGGGCCGGTAATGAAGAACGATGCATCCATGCCCCTGTCTCCCGGCAGGTAACCATGAGTCCCGCCGGGTCTCCCCTTACGAAACACCGCGCCGGTCAAGGCCCCACCCACGCGATATCCGGGTCTCATCCCGACGATGAACGCTGCGCCGGGGAAGCCGGCCAGCGCGCGCGCATCTTCGCCTTCGACGACGCGCTCAATGCCGTTTGATGAATCACCATGAAGTTTCGCGAGCAGTTCGCGAACTTTGCCCGCGGCTTCCCTGTCTCCGGCATCTTTGATCAAGACGGCTGCCGAACCGGAAGACGACCAGGCCATGGCCCGCCAGGATTTCATCTTGCCCTGTTCATCGATTTCGAGCAGGCCTGCTTCACGCAGCGCTGCGTTTAAATGAAGCTCATTGTCCGACAGGATGTGACCGTGATCCGAGACGATGCCCAATACAGCGCGCCCGCCACCCAGGCTCAAAGCCGCTCGGTGCACCTCGCCGATCAGGCCATCGATGCGCTCGAGCGTGACGCGCGTCTCGGGCGTATATGGTCCCGTATGATGCTGGTCTTCGTCGAGCGACGAAAAATATCCTGTCATAAAGTCAGGTCTTTTCTTTTCGAGCATCCAGACCAGAAACTTCGCCCGCTTGATATCGCCCTCCAGATCAAACTGGTAGGCAGTCGGAAACGGGCCGCAATCGCGCTCGGCCTCAGCCACCAGTCCTTTGGTCGACAACGCCCGGTTGAGCTTGAAATCGTCTTCAGTCCTGGCGCGCCAGAACTGGACGATGTTATAGCGAACATCCGCGCCGACAGAGACCGGCCAGTCGATCGACGCCGTCACCAGTCCCGCCTCGTTGGCTGACTGCCAGAGCGTTTTGACGCGGATATCCTCGGCATACCAGTACCAGCCGCCAAGATTTTTGCCGAACGGATCGAACGGAGTGTTGGCCACAATCCCGTGCCGGGCCGGCGCGGCGCCGGTTATCAGCGTCGTGTGGCTCGGATAGGTGACCGTCGGAGTCACTCCAATTACTCCTTCGGCAAATGCACCTTCCTTTACCATCGCCGTCAGATTCGGGAGCTTCCACCCGAGCCTGCCGGCTTCCAGAACGTAGTCGGGCTTCAAACCATCGATCGAGATCATAACAACCGGAACCTTCCCGCGTTCCTGGGCACGCAATCGCCAGCCATTCCCGAAATCGGCTCCTGTTGCTCCAATTCCCGCAAGTACAATCAACGAGAATACGATCTTCATCAAATTCGTTCTGTTTATGGATCGGATTTTCATAGCTCGTTCGCTTGTTTTATATTGGAAATTTTGTTAAACGATCGCACGCATCAGATGTTAAAATGCGCCGATTTTGTGACGCGATTATCCGGACATCCGCGAAATAGTCAATTGCGTCAACTGCTTTTTCGAATTCAGTGATGTTTAAAATTATTATCTGGAGAACAGCAATGAAGAAAACCCCGTTCGCAATAACGATAAATGCGGCAATGCTGGTGCTGTGTTCATCGATTATTATTGCGCCTCAAACTGCCGCCCAAAACACGGGGCAGAGCCCGCCAGAGACTCAGGTCGCAACGGCGCCATCGAAACCAGTCGGAAATTTCCCGATCACCGTGCCGGCGAACCTGCCCGACACGTCGACACCGCCGCAAGCGGGAGCCGTATCGGGTTTCGGCGACAGGGCGAAATCACGGGATCGCAATGGTCCGCGTCGGGAGAATATGCAGGCAATCGGCCTCCTTGGCAACCACGTCAGCGCTCTGATCGGGGGATTCGAGCAGGGTGCAGGCTTCGGCTTCGGTCTCGAACTGAGCACGGCCGACAAGATTCCCGGAGTCGAATTTCGCGCCAAGGCATTGACCTCGACCAGGTTCTACCGCCGCTTCGAGATCGAGGCATACTTTCCGAAGATCGGGGATGATAAGACCCACCTCGACATCTGGTTCAATTATCAGAAACGGACGCGTGACAACTTCTTCGGCATCGGACCGCGGACCGCCGAAGACCCGGAGACGAACTTCGCCGCTGATCAGCGCAGTTACAATATCTCGTTCTTTCGCGATTTCGCCAAGGGTGTTCAGGCCGGAGTCTACGCTCAGGTTGCCAATACCGACGCCTATCGCGGCGAGGACGATGAAGATACTCCGGTCGATCTCCTCTTTTCGGGCAACCCGGCGACAACTCCTGTGACACGATACCTGCCAGGGCTGAATGTCAATGCGAAAATGCTGACATACGGAGCTTTCGCCGAATTCGACCTGCGCAACAACGATCGCGGATTGACGAAAGGCGGATATTTTTACGTCCGTGGCGCCTCTTTCGACAGCCTCGATAATGACCTCTTCTCGGATTTCGGCTGGAACGAAATTGAACTCGACGGGCGTGTTTACATGCCCATATTCACTGATTTCACATCTCTCGCGCTGCGTGCCTATACGGATATCAAATCACCCAAAGGCAACAGCCAGATCCCGTTCTACAATCAGGCGTGGATAGGCGGACGCAGCAATCACCGGGGTTTCCGCAACTTCCGTTTTCGCGGCAATAAATCGCTGCTCTTCTCGGTCGAACCGCGACAGACGATCTGGAAACAGTCAGAGACAAAGGGGATCGACGTCTTCGTCTTCGGCGACGCTGGTCAGGTGTGGGGAGATAATCGCTCGAAGACCGATCCGCAGATTCTGGCGAACAACAAATTCGATGCCGTCAACTGGCGCTTCGGCATCGGCGGAGGCTTCCAGTATCGCTTTAACAGGAGCACAGCGTTCCGCCTCGAAGTCGGCCACAGCAATGAAATAAATATGGTCTTCTTCTCGGTGACGCGCGGCTTCTGAAATGAGTAGAAAGTAGAAAGAAAGATAAGGTGAATTGAGCATGATTGCGAATGTGGAGTGCGGCGGCCTGGCGCCGCTTTGGTATCGCGTACAGTAATTGGCATAATGGATTACCAAAGCGGCGCCAGGCCGCCGCACTCCACATTCACTCGCTTTATGATTTAATGCATCAAATGAAGGCTGAGCAGTTACGGTTTCTTTTACTTTCTACTTTCTACTTTTTACTTTCTACTGACCCGAGGTAGCGCGCCGAAAGCTCGTGATAATGATGGGCGGATCGTTCGACCGAAGCGAGCGCTCCGCCCGAGAGTTCCTTCTTGACAACGGCCGGAGATCCGGCGGCGAGGGTTCGGGCGGGAATGATTGTTCCGGGCGTGACGACTCCACCGGCGGCCACCATCGCCTGTTCACCGACCACAGCCTGATGCAGAATGATTGCGCCCATGCCGACGACAGCGCCCGATTCGATTGTGCAGCCTTCAAGCAGTGCCCCGTGGCCGATCGTGACATTCTCCTTGATAACTGTCGGAAGCTCCTCGGTCGTATGAACAACGGAATTATCCTGGATATTCGATCCGGCTCCGACCAGTATCTTCCCTTCATCGCCTCTTAAAACCACGCCGAACCAGACGCTCGATCCGTCTCCGAGTTCGACGTCGCCAATCACCGTCGCCGTCGGGGCGATGTATACATCCTTCCCGATCGTGGGTTTCTTGCCATTGTATTCGATGATCATATAGTTATTTTTTCGCGAGCTTTTTGATAGAAATGCCGAAAATAGCCATACATCGACCAGCATGAAGAGATGACGACCAGCCAGAGCAGACCGCGGCCAAGCCCATACATAAGGACGCGCCAGTCAAGCCAGTTCATGCTCCCCGCTCCGAACAGGTGATCGAGCGCGGTATCCATCTCGGGGACTGACCAGAAGGCGATGATCGGAAAGGCCCTGGTCTGCACCGGAGGAGCGCCCTGCACCGACGAAGTGATGAGCAGCGAGATCGTCACAACCTGCGAGAACATCTTGAATTTGCCGGCCTTCGATGCGGGAATCGCCCACCCTTCAGTCGCCGCGACCGCCCGCAGTCCCGAGACTGCGAATTCGCGCCCAATGATGATCACGACCGCCCAGGCCGGCGCCAGCCGGTTTTCGACCAGCGAGATGAACGCAGCTGAGATGAGCAGCTTATCGGCGATCGGATCGAGCAGAATCCCAAGCTTCGAGACCTGCTTGCGACGCCGCGCCAGCCAGCCATCAAGAGCATCGGTCGTCGCCGCGATCAAAAACAAGGTCACACCGGCGATGTGTTGCGGCAATCCAACATAATCCTCTGAGAACCTCGTCAGCAGCACCACCACCAGAAGCGGAACGATGAAGATTCGCAGTGATGTGAGCATGTTCGGAAGATTCATGGGAAATGATGAATGATGAATGATGAATGAACTTGTCATCCATGAAATTTGCTGGTGATCGGCATGCGGCGATCGCGGCCGAATGCGCGCGGAGTGATCTTGATGCCTGGCGCCGCCTGTCTTCGCTTGTATTCGTTGATATCGACCTGCCTGATCACCCATTTGACGGTCTTTTCATCGAAGCCCTCGGCGATGATGTCCTCTGAGCTGCAATCCTCCTCGACATAGAGTTCAAGGATCGCATCGAGTATTTCGTAAGGTGGAAGCGTGTCGCTGTCTTTCTGATCGTCCCGCAGCTCAGCCGAAGGCGGACGGGTAATGATGTACTCGGGAATGACCTGCATCGATGCTCTGCGGTTGATGTAATTCGAGAGATCGTAGACCAGGGTTTTGGGAACATCCTTGAGCATGGCGAAGCCGCCTGCCATATCGCCGTAAAGCGTGCAGTATCCGACGCTGATCTCGCTCTTGTTGCCGGTCGAGAGCACCATCGCGCCGAACTTGTTCGACAATGCCATGAGGATATTGCCTCGGATGCGGGCCTGGATGTTCTCTTCGGCGACCCCCATCGGAACATCTCCGAAGATCGGTCGCATCATTTTGAGGTACTCTTCGAAAGTCTCTTCGATCGGCACGACATGCCAGGCGACGCCCAGATTCTGGGCGAGTTGCGCTGCATCGCGCCCGCTCTCGGTCGAGGAATAACGGGTCGGCATAAAGACGCAGGTCACATGATCGGCGCCGAGCGCATCGACGGCGACACAAGCCGTCAACGCTGAGTCGATCCCGCCCGACAGACCTATCACAACGCTCCTGAAACCGTTCTTGTGGACGTAATCACGCGTTCCGACGACCAGTGCCCGATAGACCTCTTCAGCGATGCTCAGATCCGGCGTTTCGATGCTGCTGACGAGAGCGCCACGGGCCGCCAGATTATCGAACCGTTCGCTCCTCAGCACTATACGCTCGCATTCCAGCATGTCAGAAAAAGCCCCGATCCTCTCCTGTCGCCGGCGGGGATCGTGCAGCCGTTCCTTGAAGACACGCTCGGCGTTGATATCCGCGACAATAAAGTCCTCCTCGAAAAGCCTTCCCCGCGCGACCACACGGCCACGCTCGTCGAAGATCATACTCTGCCCGTCGAAGACCAGTTCGTCCTGTCCGCCGACAAGATTGACGTAAGCTACGGCGACGGCATTATCCTCTGCCCTGGTGGCCATCATCCGCTCGCGGTCGCGCCCTTTCCCGCAGTGATACGGAGACGCCGATATATTAATGATGATCTGAGCTCCGGCCAGCGCCTGAGACCTGGTCGGCCCTCCCGGATACCAGATGTCCTCGCAGATATTGACGCCGAAGAGCAGGTCGCCGTATTCGAATATCGGCGCGGTAACTCCGGCATCGAAATAACGATATTCATCGAAGACGCTGTAATTCGGAAGATAGTTTTTGTGGTAGACCGCTTTCAGTTCCCCGTCGCAGATGACGGCGGCGGCATTGTGAATATCCGTGGCGCGATCGACGAATCCGACAATGGCGATAATGCCGCTCGTAGCGGAAACTACCCGGTCGAGAGCTTTCAGATTGGCATTGATGAACTGGGGTTTGAGCAGCAGGTCTTCAGGTGGATAGCCGGTCAGGGAAAGCTCTGGAACCGCGATGATGTCGGCGCCTGCCTCGCGTCCGCGCTCGATAGACGAAATGATCCTGGTTGTATTGCCCTCGAAATCTCCGACGGTGGAATTGATCTGTGCAAGTGCGATTCGCGTCGTGGTCATGGCGGGAGTGGCGATGCCTTAATCAGTCACCTCGATCGTATCGATGATCCCGACGATCGCGGCATCAACCGGGCGGTCCTTCAAACCTTCGGCCATGCGCGCGCTGCTGCCCGACACGACCAGCACCTTTTCGCGATACCCGGCGCCGACCGTATCGATCGCCACCAGATAACTGTTCTCATCCTCACCGTGAACAGTTATGGGCCGGACGAGCAATAACTTTTTGCCCTCCAGCCGTGGATCCTTCCGCGTCGCCACCACGTTCCCGATGATTCGTCCGATGATCATGGTTAAAGTAGAAAGTAGAAAGTAGAAAGTAAAAAGAAAAAGTTGAAAGTTGAAAGTTGGGTGAAATACCGATGAGCGTTGATCATTAAAATGGCCTCAACACTTTCTACTTTCTACTTTCTACTTTTTACTAATGACAGGCATATTCTCGTCAACCGACGCGTGAGGCCGTGGAATGACGTGAACGCTGACCAGTTCACCTACGCGTCGCGCAGCCGCCGCGCCGGCATCGGTCGCCGCCTTGACCGCAGCAACGTCTCCACGAACGATGGCAGTGACGAATCCCGCGCCGATCTTCTCATACCCGACCAGCGTCACATTGGCGGCCTTGACCATCGCGTCAGCCGCTTCGATCATGGCCACCAGCCCCTTGGTCTCGATCATACCCAGTGCTTCCATTGAGTGTTCCGCTCCTTGTCACATCGTTATCTATTCAAAATCAGTAACGGCTACCGCTGTCCGTTGTTAAGTCCTGCCAGCAACTGCGCTGACTGCGTCAGTAATTCGAGGAGTTCCTGGCGCGTCAGCTGAATCTGTTCATCATCACCTGCGCTCACCAGCACGGGCTGTCCCGGCGTATATCCGCAGACCTGTCCGTATCTGGCTTCCGGGCGGATGACGCCATTGCGCTCGCGAATCTCGAAGAGCTTTTCGATTGCGCGATCAGGAATCGTGTTTTCATTGCCCAGCGACCGGGCAATGAAACTGATCTTGCAGGTGTGTTCGAGCGTCTCGAGCTTGTTGAACGCGCTTTCAAGGGTGCCGGCATAGGCGACTGCGCCGTGATTGGCCATGAGCAGGGCATCGTGAAATTCAAGAAATGGCTCGATCGCATCGGTCAGCTCGCGCGTCGATGGGGTGCCGTAGTCTGCCAGCGGAACGCAGCCCAGTGTCAGCACGACTTCCGAGAGGATCGCCTTGTCGAGCGACAGCCCGGCGACGGCGAATCCGGTGGCGTGCGGAGGATGTGCGTGCACGACGGCGTTAATGTCCGGACGCGCCTGATAGATGACCTTGTGCATCGGCCATTCAGACGAGACCTTGTAATTCGACGGTTCAAGCGGATTACCTTCGAGATCGACCGCAACCATCATCCCGGGTGTCATCCACCCCTTGCTCACGGCTGAAGGCGTGGCAATGATACGGTTCGGCCCGACGCGCACGCTGATGTTGCCGTCACCGGCGACAAGCAGTCCTCTGTCGTAGCAGCGGGTCGCAACTTCGACGATCTGTTCACGGATTTTCTGTTCGTCCACTACCATGCGCGCGATTTCTCTTTTTATAATCCGTCGATTGGTCTAGGGAGTGCCGTTCCTCTCGCCCTCGACATGCAGGAAGTCGCTGTAATCGACATTGACTGAATCGGATTTCGGCTTGGCCAGAAAGTAAGAAAGGCTTTCAAGCGAAATTGTCAGATCGACCGTCTTGACCTTTGTGCCGGGTTTCGCATGCAGGTGAACCGGAGCGAAATTGAGCACAGCGCGAACTCCAGCTTCGACAACCTTCTCGAAAACTCGTTCGGCCACAGCGGCGGGCACCGCGATGATCACGATATCTATCTCTTTCTCCCTGATCACTACCTGGAGAGCATCAATCGAGAGTATCTCCTGTCTCGAACGAGCGTGCGTGCCGATCTTTGCCGGATCATCATCGAATAAAGCCACTATCTCGAAACTCTGACGATTGAACCCGTGATAATTCGCGAGCGCCAGGCCGAGGTTGCCCATACCCACAATCGCGACATTATGCCTTTGCGTCAACCCAAGTATCTTCAGCAGATTCTGTCGCAGATCATCGACATAATATCCCACTCCGCGAACGCCGAACTCGCCGAAATAGGCCAGATCCTTCCTGATCTGTGCGGAGTTCAGATTGAACTGCTCTGCCATCGATTGCGACGAAACCGTTTCGACGCCGGATGCCGATAACTCATTCAGGCAACGCAGGTACACCGAAAGTCGGTTGGTGGTCAGTTCTGAGATCTTGTCAGTCTTCATTGGGAGCGGGCGGTTCGCTTCTGTCATCAGGTTACTCGTCATTCTTGCTGCCGGCAGAACCGGAAATCAACGATATATCACCAGTTATCGCCTGTCAACTCAACGTTTTATAAGCATAGGCGAAGCGAAATTGACAGTCCTTACCCAACTTCGTAAACTGCTTTCAATACTTTGTACTGATTGTAACAATCTATTGGCTGACCGGGAGACAGCCGGAGACAGGATCAAGCTTGATTGCGCGAATCACAGGTAAACTTATTCAGAAACTGCCTAACGTCATCATCGTCGATGTCAACGGAGTGGGATATGAACTCACGGTGCCTCTCTCGACGTTCTACGTTCTTGGAGACGTCGGTTCAGTTGTCGGATTGAATGTGCATACACACGTCCGCGAAGATGCACTGCTGCTATACGGGTTCAGCACCGATCAGGAGAAGCGGCTGTTTCTCATGCTGATCAGCGTTTCGGGCATTGGTCCGCGACTTGCGATCACGATCCTCTCGGGACTCGGAACCGAAGAGTTGATACAGGCCATTCGCCTGGGTGACCTGCCCAGGCTGGTCGCAATCCCCGGCGTCGGAAAGAAGACAGCTGAACGTCTCGTCGTTGAATTGAAAGACAAAGTCACGTCACTGGCTGTCACGCAAGCCTCGCCCCAATCGACCGCCGGTATCGCTCAATCCGGCGCGGGGATGAGAGACGATGTCGTCTCGGCGCTCGTCAATCTGGGTTATGTCAAAGCCGTCGCCGAAAAGGCCGTCGGTTCAGCCGTCCGCGAAAACGCCGACGCCGACTTTACGACGGTGCTCAAACTGTCGCTGCGCATGCTTTCGAAATAAGTTTCCAGTGGAAGAAGTTTCCAGTTTCCAGTAATGACACGATACAGATCATAACGTTGTTGCATATAAAACAGCTTTTCAGCTCAAATCCATCTTCTGGAAACTGGAAACTTCTCCACCTGGAAACTGAAAACTGGAAAATATACAATACACTTCAATGTCACATGAGATAACCGATTCGACAGGGCCGACAGGGGAAGAGGGGCTGATTGAGCTTTCTCTGCGCCCTAAACTGCTGCGTGAATACATCGGACAAAGGAAGGTCAAGGACAACCTGGGCATTTTTATCAAGGCGGCCATGGCTCGAGGAGAGGCGCTCGACCATGTCCTGCTCAATGGCCCGCCCGGACTCGGCAAAACCACCCTCGCCGCGATCATCGCGCGTGAAATGAACGCAAAATTTAAAGTCACTTCCGGCCCCGTTATCGAGAAGCCGGGAGATCTGGCCGCCCTGCTGACCAACCTGGAAGAAGGAGACGTGCTCTTCATCGACGAGATTCACCGGCTGCATCCGGTGGTCGAAGAGATCCTCTACCCTGCCATGGAAGACTTCGAACTCGACCTCGTCATCGGACAGGGACCGTCGGCCCGTTCGGTCAAGCTGGACCTGCCTCGCTTTACTCTGATAGGAGCCACTACCCGACCCGGAATGATCACGCCGCCTCTGCGTGGAAGATTCGGCATCAATTTTCATCTCGATTTCTATCCGGTCGACGACCTGCAGATCATCGTCGAGCGGTCCGCCGCGATCCTGCAGGCGGAGATTGAAACCTCCGGGGCCCACTCGATCGCGCTGCGCGCTCGAGGGACTCCGCGCATCGCAAACCGTTTGCTCAGACGCGTCCGTGATTACGCCGAAGTCGAGTACGATGGAAACATCACCCAGGAGATCGCCACCGATGCGCTCAATCGAATGGAGGTCGATCGCTTCGGCCTCGACGAGGTAGATCGAAGGCTTCTCACGACCATCATCGAAAAGTTCAATGGCGGCCCGGTTGGTGTAGGCACCATATCAGCGGCGATTCATGAAGATAAGGAGGCTATCGAAGAGATTTATGAACCGTATCTGATTCAGATCGGATTCCTCAATCGAACTCCTCGCGGCCGCATGGTGACCCCGGCCGCTTATCACCACCTGGGGCTGGAAAGCCTGCGCCCGCCTGATCGTCAGAATGACCTCTTTCAATAGCTTGCCATGCATATTTCGGAATTCGATTATGAACTGCCTCCCGAGCTGATCGCGCAGGAACCACGGGCCGAACGCGACAGCTCGCGAATGCTCGTCCTCGATCGCCGCAGCGGGCGCTATTGCGACGACTCATTCAACGAATTCCCTGACTATCTTCGCCCCGGCGACTGCATCGTACTAAACAACACCCGCGTCTTCCCCGCTCGGCTGACCGGCCATCGTATTCACAGAAATGCCGGCGCGGCCACCGGCGCGGCCGTCGAAGCCCTGCTCGTCCGCCCACTGAGCAGCGAACAGTCTTCAGGGCCAGAATACGATCGTAGCAGTACCGTCGAGTGGGAGGTGCTCGCCAAACCTGGCCGCGCCCTGCGCATCGGCGCGGAAATTGCCTTCGGAATCGACAAAGAGACCCCGCTCCGAGCCATTGTCACCGGAATCCTCGATGAAGGCCGTCGCAGTCTGCGCTTCGAATACATAGGCGATTTCAACAGCATCGTCGATGCCATCGGTCAGACTCCCCTGCCGCCTTACATTAAACGGGAAGGGCGCCAGGGTTCGAGGCTTGACGCCCCGCGATACCAGACGCTCTATGCCAGCCGTCGAGGCGCCATCGCCGCTCCGACAGCCGGCCTTCATTTCACACTCCGGATGTTTGATCGCCTCCGCGATATGGGCATCGAAATCGTAGAAATCACTCATCACGTCGGATATGCCACCTTTCAACCCGTCCGCGTTGAGACCATCGAACAACACGCCATCGCATCGGAAACTTACGAAATCGACGCCCAGGCAGCCTCCCGTATCAACGCAATACGCCAAAACCGCGGCCGCGTCGTTGCAATCGGGACTACTACCGTGAGAGCACTCGAAAGCGCTGCCAATCAAGACGGATCCATCCGTGCCGAACGCAAATGTACTGATCTCTTTATCTATCCCGGTTATAATTTTCGCGCAGTTGACGCTTTGTTAACGAACTTTCATCTGCCAAAATCGTCTTTACTCATGCTGGTCTCGGCCTTCGCCGGTAAAGAACACATAATCGATGCCTACCGGCACGCCGTAACAGAAAAATATCGCTTTTTCAGCTATGGTGACTGTATGCTGACAGGTGATCTGGTATGCAGGTAGTCAATTCAAAACAATCTAAAGCATTCAAGGGCTCGATGATGCCGCTAGCCCTCCCCGATCTGAACGAGCTCTGGCAGCTCGACCTGCGCTGCTTCGTCGATGGCGAGGCTTACGAACGCGAAACCTTCCGATACCTGCTCTCAAATCCCAATACTGTATCCCGCCAGATCCGTTCCATCAATGACGAAATGGTCGCCTTCGCCATCGCCATTATCGAATCCGACGGCATCGGTCATATCACCACCATCGGCGTCGCCCCTGAACACCGCCGTCGCGGCCTCGCTCGCCTCATGCTCATCGAAATCGAACGCGCTCTTTGCGCTCGCCAAGTCTCTACCATCCGCCTCGAAGTCCGCGTCGGTAACAATTCCGCTCATAATCTTTACGAACAACTCGGTTATTCAATCGTCCAAAGAATGAGTAAATATTATTCTAATGGTGATGATGGCTACCTGATGGTTAAACCCTTATAAATCAACAAATCGTCAACACTCATTTACCCTGCTGGATTTATCTTCTAATGAAAATGTGCTAATATTAGACAATATTTATTGAAGAATGCATAAAAAGTGGGTAAAAACCATTAAATGAACCGATTTCAAATGTTTTTTAATGAAGAGGTTTGACAGAGACAGGCTAATCTGTTATAAAACCAACTACTTAGCGTCATCCGGTCGTTAGTGGGATTTAAATACTAAAGAAAAAAAATATAAAAAGGCAGTAGATAGCAGATAGAGAGAAGATAGATAATAGATAGAAGATGGACAGAAAAAAAATAATTGATAAACAAGCAAGGTCATGAAAAGAAATGACTGAGCAACGCCCTATCTAAACCTATTGATACAGATGAAGGAAGTTGCAATGAGGGAATCACTCTCAAAAATCTTGAAGACCAAAGGGCAGGTAAAAGCCATAGTGAAATCAGGTGGCACAAAATCCGCATCGAAGACAGCGGTCAAGACCAAACCGGTGAAGGATGCGAAGAAAACTGTGAGTGCCAGTCGCGAAAAGCAGGTCAAGACCGCGAAAAAAGAGAAAGTGAAGAAGACCGCGAAGCCTGACAGGATGACGAAAGCGAAGCCGCCGGTGAAGACGATCAGGCCTGCTCTAAAGGCAGCGAAATCGGCAAAGGGTGTCAAGACCGCCAAACCGGCAAAGGTAGTAAAGGTGGTTAAGTCTGCCAGGAATGCATCGCGTCCGAAGGCTGCTATCGCGACAAAACCTGTGAAAGTTGCGAGACCCGCAAAGCAGGTGGCGAAAAAAGCACCTGTGAAAGTTACGAAGAAGGCAGCGGTTAAACCGGTGCAATCGAAGAGCGCAAAGAAATCTGCCGTTAAGGCACCCTCCACTGTCAGGGCAGTAGCGCCGGTGGTTCAAGCGAAAAAGCGAAAGAAGCTGGTATTGCCGCTGGTCATCACGCCCGCGCCGTTGCCGCCGGAGCCGCCGCGCCGGCAAATGTCGACTGCCGGTCTAAAGGCCTTTGAACAGGCGGTCAAGATGTTCAACCGGCGTCAGTATCCGGAAGCGAAAACGCATTTTGAGAATCTTGCGGTTAAATTTCCGCAGGAGGTCGAGATCATCGCGCGAGCGCAGACATACATTCACGTCTGCGCTCAAAAGATGGCCCACTCGCAGGCGCTTCCAAGAAACGCGGACGAGCTTTATGATCGCGGAGTCTTCGCCCTGAACATTGGCGATTTCACCCAGGCTCGCAGCTTCTTCGAGAAGGCGCTGCGGCTGAGGCCCGATGAACCGTATCTGCTTTATTCACTCGCAGCCACTCACGCGCAGACAGGGTCGCACGAACAGGCGCTCGATTACCTGAAACGATCGATCCAAATGCAGCCTCGATTCAGGGCCCAGGCGCTTCACGATAATGATTTTTCAGGTCTCAGGGACAACAAGCGCTTTCTCGAGCTGCTGGGACTCGCTTCCCCATTCGATCTTCTCGAAGCGCGACGTTAAAAAAGTTTCCAGAGAAGAAGTTTCCAGTTTTAAACACTGGAAACTTCTTCTCTGGAAACTTCTCCACTCGAAACTTCTTCAAAACTCATCTATTCCGCCGCAGTGATGCGACGCGAATTCGAATCCGCGGCAGGAGAGCATATAAAGCGCCGCCCGGACATTCCGTGTGTGATGGCCCGTCACGATGTCCCGAAATGTGTTTGAGCGTAAGGCACGACCGATCATGCAGCGATGCTCCGATCGGATCGATACCAGCCTGATCACACTTCCAGGCAAGGATCCTGCAAAGACTGGACAGCGCGACAGATGTCGGTCGGATGGTTGTGAAATCTCCGATCATGGCCACGCCCATGGTTCCGGCATTGACTCCGCAGAAATGGGCCCCCTGCACGCCATCTCCGCCGGCTCTGCCCTCATAAATCACGCCTTTCGGGTCGACCAGATAGTTATACCCTATGTCTGCATAGCCCCTGTCGAAAACATGAAAGTTCCAGATGCTGCGCACGACGGCCGCCCAGTCGGTCGAATTGTTGTCGTTTACAGTGTGGTGCACGATCAGATGCGTGACCGGGGTGTACAGGAGTTCTCCGTGAGTTGTGAATTGACCGTCCGGGCATCCCCATTCGGTGCGCATCACGACTGGCGGTTTCGGATATATCGACGACATCTGTTGAAACGTATCCCTCCTTGAACTTTACTTTTTACTTTCTACTTTTTCCTGTTATATCATAAGCATAAATCATTCAGCAGACAGAGCGGGCGGAAAGGTAAACATGCACTACGTCAAAAATCCGCCGAATCCATGGCTGACCAATCACCATGAATGGATCGGAGAGCCTCCGGAGGCCCGGCTGGAAACCTTCGAAGAGACCGCTACCCGGTCGATCATCACAAAAAACAATAGTCCGGATATTCCGTTCGATTATTCTGTAAATTGCTATCGCGGTTGCACACATGCGTGCACCTATTGTTTTTCGCGACCGACTCACGAATACCTGGGTTTTGGAGCGGGGACCGATTTCGAGCGCAAGATCGTGGCCAAGGTGCGCGCGGCTGAACTGCTCCGCGAAGAGTTCATGAAGAAGAGCTGGAAGGGTGATGTGCTGGTCTTTTCATTCACTTCCGATCCCTACATCCCGCTCGAAGCGAATTATAAGCTGACGCGCAAATGCCTCGAGGTCTGCCTGGAATTTCGCAACCCTGTCAGTCTGATCACGAAATCGGCATTGATCCGTCGGGATCTGGATCTGATCAGTCAACTCAATGAGGTGACTGAGGTGAGCGTCATCTTCACGATCCCGTTTCTTGACCATGACGTCAATCGCGCAATCGAACCTTTTGCGCCGTTTCCCGAAGCGCGTTTTAAAGCCCTCAAGGAGTTCTCAGACGCCGGCATCAGGACGGGGCTTTCGCTGGCGCCGATCATTCCGGGGTTGAACGAGCACGAAATCCCCAGGCTGCTCGAAATGGGTCGCGATGCAGGCGTCAGGTTCGCCTTCATCAACCTGCTGCGGCTTCCGGGCAGCGTCGAACCGTACTTTCTGGATCGAATACGCGAGCAGATGCCTTTGCGCTCTCAAAAGATCATCAACCGGATCATGGAGGTCAAGGGAGGAGTGCTCAATAAGAGCAACTTCCACGATCGGATGCGCGGAGAAGGCCCTTACTGGGAGATGATCGTTCAGAGCTTCAAGCTGCACGCACGCAGGCTGGGACTTAATCAGGAAGAGCGAGATGAGAAGACCGGGAAGCGCAACACCTTCAGGAGGCCTTCGGCTCAGGGGAGTTTGTTCGAGGTCGAATGATTAATTACTCTGTAAACTAAAAAGTCCGGAAGAAACTAATCGCAAAGCCGCAAAGAGGCAAAGAAATAATCGCAAAGGTCGCAAAGGGGCAAAGATTTTTTGGTGATATGAATATCCGGATTATTCCCACTGGATATAATTCGAACATTGATCTTCCCTGTATATCTTTGCCCTCTTTGCGGACTTTGCGATTTAAAATCTTCGTCCCCTTGGCGTCCTGGCGTTTACAACTAGAAGTTGATCTTGGCGCCGACTCGAATCTTGCGCGATTCATTGATCACGCTGTCACGAATACGACCGAAAGTCGTGCTGGTTAAAACTGCCGTCGGGAACCCGAAGACGGGCGTGTTGGTCACGTTGAAGAACTCGAATCGGAGTTCCAGGTTGACCGTCTCTGTCAGCCAGGTCCTCTTCAGAAACGCCATATCCAGGTTGAACCGGCCCGGGCCATTGAAATAGTTGCGACCGGTGTTGCCCAGATCGCCGGCTGCCGGCTGGCTGAACTGAGCGATCTGCGCGGCCGAAAAGAAGCCCGGAACTCCGGCGAAGGTGCTCGACTCCTTGTCGACACTGCCCATATCGCGTGAACAGCCGTTGCAGTTCGCGGTCGATTGCAGGATGTTGGACAATTGGTTCGATCCCGAATAGACCGTGAACGGCCGACCCGAACTGAGCGTCAGCACTCCGTTGACGTTCCATCCCTCAATCACCTGACGCAACACCGGCGGAGCGTCCGCTCCCCAGCGCTGGTTCTTGCCGAACGGCAGGTCCCAGATCGCGTAGCCGGTGAAATAGTGCGTCTGATCGAAATCCGAACGCGCATAGTTCAGCCGGCGGTTGTTGATGTTGAACGGCGTCGACGATGCCGATTGGGCGCTGCCCGTTCCGACGACCGTGAAGGTCGGGTCGAACGAACGCGTGTCGAGAGACTTCGAGAACGTGTACGATCCCTGGAACTGGAGCCCCTTCGAGAACTTCCGTTGGACCATGACCTGCAAAGCGTGATAGGTCGAAAAATCGTTCGAATCGATCACGTTGAGGGTTGCGAACTGAGGGAACGGACGGAAGAAGGTCGTCGGCAGTCCGGCCAGAGTCAATAGCGGTGTTCCGCTCTGGACTCGACCGGCAGCATCTGCCGCCACGGCCGCAACGCTGTTGAGCAGTATCGAACTGGCAAACTGACGCCGGACGAAGGCCGAACCGGACTCGCTCGCCTGCTTTCGGGTATCACGCCCATAGAGCTGGTTCATGAGCGCGCTTTCGCCGCCCGCCGCCACGGTGTTGAACGCATCGAGGAAGCCGTTATTGAAGATGTCGACCTGGTTGACATTGTAGGCGCCGAACAGATTGGTCGCCTTGCGGCCAATGTAGGAGACATCGATCAGGATATCCTTGCCGATGTCACGCTGGATGTTAAGGCTCCAGCCATTGGTCGAAGGCGATTTGAAGTTCGGATCGAGCACCGTAATGGCGCCCAGTCCGAAAGCCGCCGGCTGAAGCTGATCGATCGGCTTGATCGTCGTGGGAGGGGTGACTGAAGTAATACCGTCACGAATGCGCCGGTTAGTCCCTCCAGGTCCGTTGCCCTGCGAACTGACATCCACTACACCCAGTGTTACACCGGGAATCGTGTTGTAGATCTGTGACGAAATTACCTGCGTGTTGTTTCGATCATATGCCAGGCGATAATTGGCGCGGATCGATGTCTTGCCATTACCCCACGGGTCCCATGCGAACCCAAGGCTCGGGGACCAATTGTCCAGATCGCTCTTATAGAGATCATTGTCGAACCATTTGAGCGTCGTGCTCGGAGTTTCACCTACAGCCACTCTCTGATTCGGGGTGAACAGACGTCCGCGGGCGAACGGCGTGAGGCGCGCCTCGTACCGAACACCGAGATCGATGGTCAGGTTCGGACGAATCTTCCATGTGTCCTGCAGATAGAAGTCGTACTCGGGATATCGTGCATCATTAATAAACAACGATCCGGCAGCTTCATAGCTGAACAGATCGGTTGAAGAGACAAAACCCTGACGAATAGATCCGACCCTGCCAAGCAGATCATTGACCAGCCCCTGCAGTCGCGGACGATCGAGCGCATTGATAAAGCGCACACTGCTGGAAGTAGTGTTGGGCAGGCAGAAGAGTTCCTGGCCGTTGGCGTTGATGCCAACGGTTCCGCCGGAGCCGAAAGCGCCGCCCGAGCATGCCACGTTGACCGGCGAACTCAGGTTAATAACCTGTTCGGAATTCTGACCGCCGACCGAACCGCGTTCGTCCTTGTGCTGCTGGTAGCGAAAATTGATTCCCGCCTTGACGAGATGGGCGCCCGTAGTCCAGCTCAGGTTATCGACAAGCTGGACTGTTGCCACGCGCCGCAGGTTGCCCTGTGTGAACGTCAGGGGATCGCTCGGATTGACCGTCACAATCGAAAACGGCTCGTCTCCGGCCGAAGGATTGATGAAGTTGAATGTGAAACTGTTGAACCCGCCGACCAGTTCATTGACCAGGTTATTATTGATCACTCGACGATAACTGAGCGCCAGATTTTTCGGATTACGTTCCGTATTGACCCAGGGAGCAAGTCCCGGATAGCGAGGCTCGCCGGTATTCGTCGTGTCATTGACGGTATTCTGCTGCCCCCACGAATAGCGGCCGAAAATGCTGTTGCTGTCGTTGAATTTATGATCGATCTTGAGATGGAAATCGCGCTGCGGATCGAGACGCCCGCCGCTGTATGTGAAGCCGGCGGTGTTCAAACCGTCTCCGACGTTATAGTTGTTCGGATCGGGCAATAGGCCGATGATACGCGCAGCCGCCGGGTCGATGCCAAGGTTGCGCGGGTCGTTCTGCAGCACATTGAATGTCGCGATGCAGTTGGTCGTGACTGTGCCCGAACAGGCCGGCAGAGTCGGATTTCCCGACGGATCGATCGAGGCGCCGGTCTGTCCGGCATTGGTATTACGTCCGCCGACGACATACCGGAAGATACCCTGTTTGGCCAGCGGGGTGTAAACCGTTCGCGTCCTTGTGTAAGGGCTGACCTGGCGCTGCCCCTGGTAGTTGAAGAAGAAGAATGTCCGGTCCTTGATGACCGGCCCGCCAACGTCCCCGCCATACTGATGTTGGAGCAAAAACGGCCGGGCGATATTGTTCAGGTTATTACCCCATTCGTTTGCCGCCAGTGCGCTGTTGCGATGAAAATAGAAGAGATTTCCATGAAAATCGTTAGTTCCCGACTTGGTTACCAGCGCCACCTGAGCGCCGCTCGAACGACCGAACTCGGCCGTCGCATTGCTGGTGATGACGCGGAATTCCTGCAACGAATCCGGATTCGTGCGGATAGGTGAAAACTCGGATCCGCCCGCCGACGATTCGTTGATGTCGATGCCATCCAGGGTGTAGTTAAATGCCCGGTCGCGAGCGCCGTTGACGTGCGAGCCGCCGCCTGTGTTCGAGCCGGTGTTCACGCCTGGTTGCAGGCGGACAAAGATCAGGGGATTGCGACCGCCCGTGCCCGATTCGAGCCCCAGCGGAAGATCGACCAGCGTCTTGTTGTCGACCGTCGCACCGAGGTTGCCCGATGTCGAAGTCTGCACGCGCTCATATGAAGCGCTCACTTCGACCACGTCTTCGGTTGCTCCGACCTCGAGCGTCACATTGACCGTCAGCGGCACGCCGACCGTCAGAATGTTGGATCTCGAAATGTACTTCTTGAAGCCCTGCATTTCGACAGTGACCGTGTAGGACCCGAGTTGCATGCCGTCGAAAACGTATACGCCGGCTGATGTCGTCGCCCCTTTAAAGGTCACGTTTGTCGCTTCGTTGGTCAAAGTCACCGATGCGCCGGGAACAATCGCCCCGTTGATGTCCTGCACCAGACCCGTGACTCGAGACGTTCCGGTCTGAGCCAGGACCACCGTTGACAGCATAATTATCATTGATAAGGCCAGGAATTTTCTCATTTTCAGTCCCTTTTTCATCTCTTTAATCCTATCCTCTTACCGCTTTGCAGCTTTTACTGCCCTCTAAAAATTTATTTGTTTTTTACCGTTAATTGGTTCGTAAGATGCTTATTTCACTAAGAATAACTCACGCAAGCCTCATTCCACCCAGACTCCTCCTCTGCGGGCCGCCTGAAGAAAGATTAAGCTCAACTAACCCTTGTATTTAAATAGTTTATCAATAAAGCTCAAGATGAGGGGCGAGGCTCTAAAGAATGGATCGTATCGAATATCCAAATTTCACAACAAGTTAATCCAAAAAAATGAAGACCTGGAGCGGCGGTGAGAAAGCCGGCGCTCCAGGTAAAAAGTTTTCATAGATCCAGTGAATCCTGTAATATTCGCATTCACAGAGTTTACTCAATGAGGAGAATCGATCTTGGAGCCGATTTCGCATTTTTTCTATTCGCATCGTTTAAAGCTGCAATTCTGGGACTGGGGGAGCAACGGGAAACCGACCATGGTTCTGGTTCATGGGGGTCTCGATCATGCGCGAAACTGGGACTGGGTGGCGCGAGCGCTGTGCAATGACTTCCACGTCTACGCTCTTGATCTGCGCGGGCATGGCAACAGTGCATCCGCTCCCGGAGCGTTGTATACGATTGCCGAACACGTGCTCGATCTGTCGGCGCTTCTGGATGTAATCGACGATTATCCGATCTATCTGATTGGACACAGCCTGGGTGGAATCATCGCGCTGCATTATGCCGGGGTCTATCCTGATCGGGTGAAGAAGCTGGTGGCAATCGAAGGGCTGGGGCCACCGCCGGCGCACCGTGTGCACCGGCCGGCATCTGAGCGCATGCGCGACTGGATAGAACACATCCGCAATACCGAGAAACGCGACCCACACACCTACCCCAACCTTGACGAGGCTGTCAACCGCATGAAGGAGGCCAATCCGCATCTTTCCGATGAGGTTGCGCGACATCTGACGCTTCACGGAACGAACTGGTATTCCGACGGATCGCTGATCTGGAAGTTCGACAACTTCGCACGAGGGTTTCCTCCATACGGTCAAAACATCGAAGACGCCCGGGAAATCCTTGGTCATATCAACTGCCCCGTTCTGCTCTTCTGGGGTATGGAGAGCTGGGCAATCGATCCGGAGACCGACGGTCGTGCTCAGGTCATCAAAAATCATCGACTGGTCAAAGTCCCGAACGCCGGCCACTGGGTCCACCACGACAAATTGGACATCTTCCTCGAGGAAACGAAAAAGTTCCTCGAAGAAGATAGTAAAAAGTAGAAAGTAGAAAGCTGGTTCATCACTCTGTAACCTAAGTTTTTTAAGATTTTCAACGCCAAGTACGCCAAGCTAGCCAAGGATTCAACGCCAAGGACGCCAAGTCGGCCAAGAGATTATAAGAAGTGATGATTCGCAGTAATATCCATTTCGCCAAAAGCACAATCAAATATGCTGATCACATTATTCTCATTTAAATCCCTTGGCCGACTTGGCGTCCTTGGCGTTTAAACCCTTGGCTGTCTTGGCGTCCTTGGCGTTGAAAATCTTAAAAGACTTAGTTAGCAGAGCATTCACTCTTTCTACTTTCTACTTTCTACTTTCTACTTTCAAACAAGCCCGACCGGCTCTGGCTTAAATCCCGGGAAGACCTGATCGGTCCGTGGATTGTTCATCGCCTTCGACAGAACCTCGGTCAATACAGAGCGATAATCGATGAGCACTTTGAGGCCGCCGGGTCCAAGCCAGCCGGCATCATCCTCGTCGAGACCGGGCCACTGGCCGTGGACTTTACCGCCGTTAACGTGACCGCCGATGGCCAGCAGCGCGAAAGCTCGGCCATGATCGGTGCCGAGCGAACCATTTTCATAGACTCGCCGGCCAAATTCGGTCATGACGACGACGGTCACCCGGTCGCGCCAGCGTTTCAGATCTTCATCGAAAGCGGCCAGTCCGCGCCCAAGCAGATCGATCTGCGCTGCCTGCAGACCGCCGGTTGCTCCCTGAAAAAAGTGGGTATCCCATCCGCCGAGGTCGAGGCATGCTACTTCGAGGCCGACTCCGGCCTTGATCAAACGAGCGATCTCGCGCAGTCCGTGGCCGAAATCATCATTCGGATATTCCGCGCCATTTTCGGTTTTGTAAACCTGAGCGCGGAGCGATTCGACACGCGACAGGAGTTGAAGTGTGGTTCGCCCTGGGTCGTACAACAGCCCGGCTTCGCTTTCGTACAAAGCCGAGAGGGTCGTTTTGACTGCTCCGGGATCAGCGGCGGCTGAGACCAGTTGCAATTCGTCGATCGAATTGATGGCGCTGATCGTCGGAGATCCGCGCATGGATTCGGGCACCGCCGGCCCTATCGCCACGGCCGACAGTGGAGTCAGATTGTGGCCGATCCTTGAGCGCAGATGCCTGCCGAGCCAGCCTCCGCCGATCGTACGGCCTGCCCCTTCGCCGTGCTCCATCTGATCCTGCGCCTCGAAATGCGATCCGCTGGCGTTGTCCGATCCGACCGCCTGAACAATGCCAAGGCGCCCCTCCCTGAAGAGCGGAAGCAGCGGCTGCATCATCGGATGAAACCCGTAGAAATCGTTCAGCCTGAGCGCGGCATCCTTCGATTCAGCAGAGCCTTTGGGCGATTCAGCACCGCCTTTCGGTGGAGGAATGGCAATCGTCGGTCGCAGTTTGTAATAACGATCATCGCCGTACGGCACGACCATGTTGAGAGTGTCCGCGCCGCCGCGCAGAAAGACGCAGACCAGAGTCTTGTCGGCCGCTACTTCTCCGATGGCGATCTGCCGCAGGAAATCGCGGCGCGTCGTTTCCTTCATTCCAAACACCTCAGGTTCAATACCGCTGAAACGCCGGTGAGGCCAGAATCAAGCCAACCACCGTCTCATTCCGTTCCCGTGACCCCTTCGGTAAACGATCGAAAGCCGCCACTTCAGGATCTGTCATCTGGCGGCCTGTGAACCAGGGAAAGAGAGCCAGAGGTGAGTATGGTGGGCCGCCGATCGCACTCATCAATCGGTCGATTGAAACTCTGACCGATGGGACCTGATTGGCCGCCAGCGCCAGCGAAAAGTTCCATCGCCAGAGAAGTGTCCCAAGCCAGGGCGCTGCTTCGTCCGGATAACCGTCCGGCGTCGGGTGCTGAAATGGCGCCTGCCCCATCCGCTGCAGGAATTCGATCAGCGGGCGATGCGCGTGTGTGTCTGCGCCGAGGAAGCGCAGGCAGCCGGCGATGAAATGGAACGGCCGCTTGAGTTTTGTTCCACGCTCAATATCGAACTCGGGCGAACTGAAAAGCTCGCGGAGCATCGATTTTATATCGCCACCGGTCTTCGTGAAAACGCCGGCCAGACGATCGACCAGAGCCGTCGGAGGGTCTTCGGCAACGAACTTTTGGACAAGTTTCGTCGCAATGTGGCGCACCGTCGATGGATGATGACAAACGATATCGAGGAGTCGATCGAGGTCACGCTCGCCTCCGCCCGGCGGAATTCGAACGCCGAGCACGCGTTTCTCACCGTCATCATGGAGTTCAGTATCGAATTGAACCATGCCTTTTCGCCATCTCGTGCGCAGTCGCCATCCGGTCAGGCATCGCGCGGCTTCGTACACATCGTCCTGGGTATAGCCTCCGTGAACACCCAGGGTGTGCAGTTCAAGCAGCTCACGCGCGTAGTTCTCGTTCGGGATATTCTTGACGTTCTCTTTTCCGTCGAGGTAGACCAGCATCGCAGGCGAGACGGCCGAGGCGCGAATCAGATCCTGAAACCTGCCCAGTGAGTGCGCCCGTATGACCAGCCTGTCGTCCGAGGGTTTGAGATAGATGCAGTCGCCTTTCTCGAGATTGATATTCAGATGATCGGTCCAGAATCCGGCCATGACTTCGAACAGTTGTCGCCGGCTGTAAACGGCGCGAAGCAGCGTGTGGCGGGTGATCTCTTCTCGCAGAACAGGTTTCTTGTACTCATAGCACGTGCCGGGTTCGTGCCACAAAGTCTCGAATCGTCGCGCACGCAGGTCGCAGAGTCTGTCATCAATAGTCTCGGGTGTGAGCTGCTCCTCGATCCATGCTTCACGCCCCATCCGGCGCAGCCTGTCAAGATCGCCCGGCCAGACGCCATAAGTGGTGCGTGAAAGTAGATGAAAATCCGGCTCGATCCGCTCACCGGCCGAAACCATGATGCGATCGGGGATCGATTGGCCGAGCTCGCCCGTCACGCGGCTGATGATTCGCTCACACCCTGTCAGACCGGCGGCGCTTGCAGTAACCGCCACCGATTTCAACAATGCCCGCCTCTTGCCGTTCATCGTCCGGCTCCGTGATCCGAAGGGATGCTATACGTGATCGGCTCTGATTCTACCTGCCCTTGCCTCATGCTCTTGAGAGAAGAACCGATGGCCCGCAGAGCCGCTCCGAGCCCCATCGTCATCGACAGAGGAAGAATGACAAACCAGCCGAGGATGGGCAGCAGCCAGGTCAACACCAGAATGATGCCTCCGCGCAGCGTCGCTCGCCACTCCCGGCCCTCATCCGCCGGCGAACTCAGTCGCTCACCGATCAATGTCGCCAGACCTGAGACCCCGCAACTGGCGACGACGATGGCGAAACAAACCAGCCCGACCGCCGCGATCTTCCCCGGAGTCCCGCCATTACTCATCAAGGCCGTCGCCAGAACGATAATTACGACTCCCGGCAGACCGAGCATGAACGGTCTCACGAGGCCGCGATCACAGATGTCTCTCGCCGTTGTAACCGTCCGCGGCCACAAGCCGCGCGTCAACAACCAGAGAGCAGGAAATGCCAGCAATAAGCCCAGTATTACGAAAAAGACAGCCATCGTATCCGCCATCAACATGACACATGCCTCCCTCCATTTTCAGGTGGATTGTTTTCCCCGCTCTGCTACTGGTGTGAACGTATGGTGGTCTGAGAATGTTCAGGGAAAGCATGGAGTTCCGACTTCAGTCGGGTATTTCCGTCGCGAATGCTAATACCCGCATAAATGCGGTACTCCATGCTCAATTCGGAACGCGAACGGACGAGATTATCCGGTCGGCGATCTGAGCAACGTATGGCTGCGACTGCTTTGAATAAAACGTAACAACCAGGAGTATCCCTTTTTTCGCACGAATGATGATCGCCTTGCCGAGGAAATCGAGCGGCTCTTCCTGCCCTTTTGTCCTGAATGACGCCTGCAGCCCGAGCAGTGTCTTGATGTTGCCGTCTTCTGTCACTACTTTTCGCGAAGTCTCGCTCATCTGCTGCGTGCCATCACCCGCGCCCATGCTCTTGAGGATCACCTCGACGATCAGATCGTTGTCATTATCGGTGCTGTTGGCCTTGTCAAGATTGTTCCATATGACGTTCATAAATGACGCATCCTGATATGATTTGAACATGGCTCCGGCATCGATCTTTTGCGACGCAATCTCATTCGGCGATAACGGTCCACCTTCCCAGTACTTCGGATGCTCGATCGAAAATCCATAAGCTGGATCGCGGAACATGGCGAAACTGACTATCGCTCCCGTCTCAGGCATCGAGATATCCGGCATTGCGGGTTGCGGAGTTACAGTGGATGACGAAATCGTAGAATTGGATGCTGCTGCCGGCTTCGTCTCGAGTCTGGAGCGGCTCTGGGGCGGCTTTACCGCGGCAATTGATGCGGGCGCGACAGGAGCCGGTTTATCAGGAAGAGCGGTTCTGGGTGCTGCGGGCTTCGCAGTGGCGGCATCCGTGCCCATCCGGTCTTCGAGCGGCTGCTCGTATGCCGCTATGAAGTAATCACCGACGATTCCGCGCCGCTTCAGATCTGCGCCATAGTTCCGCGCCAGCTGCTGATTCGCAAATACTCCGGTCCGCAAACGATAAAAAGTACCTTTCCCCGGAACCTCGCTGCGGACTATGTAGACATCGAGTCCCTGTTGCTTGAACTGGCTGATCTTCTCACGTGCCGATTCAATGGTCGATGTCGCCTCAAGCTGTACGGTATATTTCACTCGCTGAGCCTGTGCGCTTACGGCAAGGACAGCGATTAATCCAACCACTAAAATGTACTTCTTCATAATTCAAACCCGATGGCGGGGGGCGAAACCGGAAAGAAGTATAAAGTAGAAAGTAAAAAGTAAAAAGTTGAAAAGTTGAAAGGACAGGACCGCTCGCCACAGGTATAGTTTCCAGTTGCCAGTTTCCAGCCTGTAAAACTGGAAACTGGCAACTGGAAACTGCATTTACACCTTCTCGGGCACGACGAACGGATCGCGATACTTCCGGCGCAACATGGCGTTGGCTTCCTTGTCATTCAGGATCTGCTCGGTCTTCGGATCGAAATCTATCGACCGGCCGGTCTTGTATGAAATATTGGCCAGGTGCATGAGCGCCGACGAGAGATGTCCTTCCTCGATGTCGGCGTGCTGCTCTTCGCGCTTGCGGCTGCGCACGGTGTCAATGAAATTCTGCCACGTGCTCCCGCCTGCGCGCTTGCTCGGGCCCGGCTCCTGCTTGCGACCGAGGAATGTCTTGTACTCCGTATACCCGTCGATCGCCATGTAACCTTCGGAACCATAAAAGATATTTCCGATGCAGTTGCTGTCGCGAACCAGACCGTTGGCGTCCTTGTCCTGCCCGATGCCGCCTTCGTTATTGGTCATCCAGTGACGAACCTCGAAGACCAGTAACGCCTTCTTGCCGTTCTTGTTGAAATCGAGCGTCGAGATCTGTGTGTTCGGCGTCGTCTGATCGTCATCGAACATGAAATGATCGCCGGCGGAATAGACCTTCGTCGGCAGCGTCACGCCGAGCCCCCAGCGGGCGATGTCCATCTCGTGAATGCCCTGGTTGCCGATGTCGCCGTTGCCGTAATCCCAGTTCCAGTGCCAGTTGTAATGAAAACGGTTCGGATTGAACGCGCGCTTCGGCGCCGGACCGAGCCATAGATCGTAGTGAACTCCCGGCGGAACTGCTTCATCAGTCTTCTTCCCTATCGTATCGCGCCACTTGTAGCACAATCCTCGTGCCATGTAGACATCTCCGATCACGCCTTCCCGCAGCTTCTGCATCGCTTCACGCAGCGCAACCGATGAGCGACTGTTGGTCCCATGCTGGACGATCTTGTCATACTTGCGCGCCGCTTCGACAAGTTTGCGCCCCTCCCAGTAAGTGTGCGAACACGGCTTTTCGATGTAAACGTCCTTGCCCGCCTGCATGGCCCAGATTCCCATCAGACTGTGCCAGTGATTGGGCGTTGCGATCGAGATCGCGTCAATCGACTTGTCCTCGAGCAGCTTGCGAATGTCCGTGAACTCGGCAGGCCTCTTGCCCTTGGCCTTCTCGATCTCGCCCAGACGCCGCCTGAGCACCGTTTCATCGACATCGCAGAGCGCTGCGATCTCGACGTTCTGCATCTGCGAATAGGCGCGAATGTGCGCGTTTCCCTGCCCGCGGACTCCGACGCATGCCACCCGGATCGTGTCGTTCGGGCTGTTGGCCATGCCTTTCAGATTGAAGCCCAGCGTCCCCACGGCCGCAGCACCGGCCGCAGTCTGTATGAACTCTCGTCGATTTTTCATTTCTCTGCTCCTGGTAGTTGGGTTGATAGTCTAACCAATTGTAGCCGGTAAAAAGTAAAAAGTACAAAGTACAAAGATAGATATCTTTGTACTTTGTACTTTTTACTGGAGAGAAATGCCGGAGCGCGGACGTCCCCGTCCGCATGTTCTAATCCATGCGGACGGGGACGTCCGCGCTCCGGCACTTACGGGCTTACGCCGTACCTTTGTTTAGAAGGTGAAGCGAACGCCGAGACGAATCGCGCGCGGGCCCTGGAAGCTGTTGGCCAGCCCCAGCGCCGTGTTCTTGCGTTGCGGCGCCGCCGGATCATTCAGGTAAGCCTCGAAATTGCTCCTGATGCCGTTGGTCAGAATGTAATTGAGCGCCGCCGGTTCATCGGTCACGCTCGCCGGCAGTTTCAACGTCGCAATGCTCGGGTTGATGCCGGTGGGAGTGCTGAACAGATCCAGCGTATTCGCTTCGTTGAAGATGTTCAACACGTTGAAGTCGAATGCCAGGGCAAAGCGCTCACTGCTGCCGAATTTGAACTTATGCGAAAGCGCAAAATCGGTGTTGGTGAAGACCGGCGTCCGGCCCAGATTCCCGCGTCCATAAGCCACTGCCGCGGCATAGAACGTGTAGAAGCTGGTGACGGGCGTGCCCGACTGAATCGTGGTGAAGAGCGAGAACTGCGTCGACCCGACAGGCGATTTTCCGAACCAGTCGAAGTCATAGGCGCCGTATGCGTTGAAGACGTGCGGGCGATCGGTCGCCAGTCGTCCATTGTCCGGTGTGCCATCAAGCGTGAAGCCGAGATGCGGCAGGTCGAAGAAGCGGTTGACGCCCGGGGACGTACGACCGTTCTCATCCGAACTCGCCAGACCAGAGTAGTTACCATACAGGCGGCTGTAGGTGTAGTTCAAATTGAAGAAGTAGTTCTTCGAGAAACGACGATCGAGTTTGATCTCGAGCGCGTCATAACGACGCTCCGGACGGGTCGTCTTGGCATATCCGAACTGCTGTGACAATTCAGCGTGCAGACCTTTGCCCGGGTTGCCGATGATGTAGGCTTCACTGCCTTCCGCAGTCGGGAAGCCTGCGTCCTCGACAGCCTCGTTCAGGGTCTTGAAGGTATAACGAACGCTGAGCAGGTAGTTCGACCACAGCTCACGCTCGAAACCGACCGTGAACTCGGTCTGCTTGAAGGGGTTGAGATTCTCGTCGACCTTTCCGGTGTAGATCGTTGCTCCCGGATCGTTCGAAGCGATGCGATAGTCGTACTGGCACTTGCTCAGGCCGGTGCCGGAGGTCGGGCACTTGCCACCCAGAACATCCGGGTTGTTGCCAAGAATCCTTGCCAGCGAATAGTAGGTGTACTCCGGATGATTCGGTTGAATCTCGAAGTAGTCGACGCGATAGAAGTCACCGCCGAACGAACCGCGCGGCAGTTCGAACTTCAGACGATCAGTGAACTGGCCGAAGCTGAAGAAGAGTTTCGACTTGCCGTCACCGGTCAGGTCATATGCGGCGCCGAGGCGCGGCACGATCTTATCGCCCCAGCCGAAATTGATCGGAGGCGCATAGCCGTTGAACGACGGCAGATTCTCTTTCTCCATGCGGAAGCCCGCATTGATCGAGAGGCGGCGCGTCGGCTGCCAGCGATCCTGGAAGTAGACCGACTGGGCACGGTTGCTGGCCTCGCCCACCGTACCGAAACGGATGAGCAGACCGGCGCCGATCGCATTCGGATCCGTCGGATCGTCGCGACCGGTCAGATCGTTGAGCCCATATCCATAATAAAGATCGACACGACCAAGATCCACATAACCGCTGCTGACCTTGTTCGAAACTCTAGTGTTCTGGTAACCGCCCTTGAACTCATGACGACCACCGAAGTTGCTCAAAGAGTAGCTCAGATCGCCCTCGAAGTTGAGGCGCTCCGAAGCGTCGTAATTGTTGTTCGTATTGCCGGTCGGCAGGTTATCGTAACCAAGTGTGCAATTGGCGCCGGCCGGAACACCGAGACCAAGGCAGCGGAAACGCGTTTCATTCGGAATGAAATACGCAGACAGTCTTTCGTTGAGGAAGCCGCGGGCGAAACGGAAACTGGCGACCAGATTGCTGGTCGGCGTCCAGACCGCCTGCGTCGTCACGTTGTTCGAATTCTGACGTCCGCCCTGACGTGAAGTCAGTTCATTGCCGGTCAGACGACCGATCGAACCGCCGAAATCGACCGTCGGAGGTGCGCCGCCGATCGTGTAGTTGCCGTTCGGAATGACGCCATCCTGAATGATCGGGTTCCAGGTGTAGGTCGCCGAAATGCGCAGCGAATCGAGCAGGGCATAATCCACGCGTCCCTGGAAGAATTCCTGGCGCTGACGTGAACTGTAGGTCTCTGTTCCCGTGATCGTCCTCGTCCGCGGATCGGCCGAATAGTGATTGACCGTCCGTGTCGTGTCAAAGATCTGCGGCGAATAGCTCAGGAAGAACCAGGCGCGATCCTTTTTGAGCGGGCCGCCGAAGGCGAATGTCGGGAAGTAGTTGGTGAAATCGTCCTTGGCCGGGCGCAGGTATTGATTGATCTGCAGGAAGTTGGCGCCGGTGCCAGTGCGGAATGTGCTAAGAAACGGACGCGGGCTGGCAAACAAAGCGTTGGGCTCGAACTGGATCCCGGCCTCGCCGTGGAACTCGTTCGATCCGCCCTTGGTCACGACGTTGATCACGCCGCCCGTTGCGCCGCCGAACTCGGCCTCGAAACCTGAAGTCTTGATCTGAATCTCCTGGACGAACTGGAACGGCAGATTGTTATTGCCGTTGAGAACGCCCGTCCGGAAGTTGCTTACTTCAAGACCGTCGATGATGAAGCTGTTCTCTGAACCGCTCGCTCCGTCAACCTGGAACTGGCCGCTCTTGGCCTCGGCACGAGCCGCCGGCGCAATCTTGAGCAGGCTGGTCATGTCAACGCCCTTGGGCAGCGCTTCGATCTGACGGGAAGAAATGTTTGTCTGAATCTTGTTGTCGGTCGGGTCGATGCGTGCAACATCGTCACTCGTGATGACGACCTGCTCCGACACGTTGCCGACTTTCAAACCTACATCCAGCGCCTTGGTCTTGCCGAGCTCGACTTCGACGCCTTCAACCGTTGCGGTCGAGAAGTTGCTGGCCGAAACCGTGACCTTATAGAATCCCGGCGGGACCTGCAGAACACGGAAAAATCCATCACTGTTCGTCGTAGTGGATCGGACATAATTCTGGCCTTCAACCCTGATGGTCGCACCAGGAACTCGCGCCCCGGAAACGTCTGAGACAGTTCCGGCCAATGCACCGGCAGTCTCCTGCGCTGTTGCATTCGGTGCGGTGAAGACCAACAGAGCAACAACAACCAGAAGGCTGAATGCCAAACTCAGCAAACCTCGGGCGGTTTTCATTTGCTTCATGTTCAGTACTCCTTAATTTATTGGGTGTATTACTGGAAAAAGCACAAGAGGACATAGCCATTTCTTAAAAATTAAATGACTTAACCTTCCTCAGAACCAGTATCCTGATATTCTGTTTTTGCTTTGTAATTTTGAGGTGTGCGTCAAACTCCAGAGACGCATGACCAAATAATTCCAGAGATTTAATCCAGGGATAATGATTTATTAATTTAAATCCCCCCGGAAATCCGACTATTCAGTGGCAAATCTCATTCCAACCCCACCAATCAGGCATCCAACTCAAATCATCACCTTCACTATGAATAAGTTACCGTTATATCGCCCTGATTGCCATAATGTCATTTAATTCAATAAATTGAAAAAATGTGCAAATTTTCGGATTTACTGTTGCTCCACCGACAATAATATTGAATCCAATTCACGATTTTACAAAAAACGATAAGACAGGGCGCCCGGGAGCGCAGGCTTCCAGCCTGCATTTAAGCCCAATAAAGGAAGTCATGCAGGCTGGAAGCCTGCGCTCCCGGGATTTATGCGTGAGCCCTTTGTGTTGTTGTTCCGGGTGATATGGCTCGGAATTTGCTTTTTTAGACTTGGAATCGGAGATACAATTTGCTTTATTTGATGACATGCATTATTTGAGTGACCTGCCTCAATAAAAATGTAGGTTTAAAGTAGGGGGAATTATGATGTCCACGCTGTCATCGCGACGGGTCGTCGCGATTTTCCTCTCGGTTCTCGCTGTCTGGACAGTCTCGAATTCGACCACAAAGGCCACAACATTAAAATCCGGGAACCTCGTCGCTATTCAAGCCTCCAACGGGATCAATGGAGTAATCTTCGACGAATTACGACATCCTGTCCCCAATATGTGGGTCGAACTGCTCGACGAGGTAAATACGGTTCTTACGCGGGTGCGCACTGATGCGGTCGGCAGATTTTCGTTCAACAGACTCTCGAACGGGACTTTTCAGGTCAAGGTCATCACATTCGGTACGAATTATATCAGCCAGATGCAACGGGTGAATCTCGTCTCCGCGTCGATGGCCGGCGGCCGCGGATCACACTATGAGAATATTGACATCTATCTGAAGGCCGATCGCAAGCGGGAGGAAAACCCGGGATCGGCCGGCCCGATTTTCGCCCAGGATGTGCCAGAACCCGCACGAAAGCTTTATGATCAGGCCGTCTCGATGCTGAATTCTGGTAAGAATTCAAAAGACGGGATAAGCAAACTGAAGGAAGCCATCGACATTTTCCCCACTTATTACATGGCCCTCGAAAGGATGGGCGTCGAGTACGTACGAGTCGAAGATTACGATCCCGCGAAATCGGCACTCGATAAAGCAATCGAGGTCAATCCCAAGGGTTACAACAGCTTTTATGCCCTCGGGGTCCTTCAGTATCGCCTGAAACAATATCCTGAATGCGTCGAGTCATTGCGCAAGGTAGTCCTGCTCGCCCCGGATTCCGGCAATGCACCTTTCGCTCGCTATCACCTCGGCATGGCATACCTCAAGACCGGCAAGTCGGCTGACGCTGAAACGCATTTGAAAAAGGCCTATGAACAGGGAGGAAAGAACGTCCCTTCGGATGTTCATATGGGACTGGCTCAGATCTACAGCAGCAGCAAACGCTACAAGGAGGCTGCCGCCGAGCTCGAGCTGTATATCAGGGAGACTCCCGACGCGCGCGACACCGACAAGATCAAACTGGCGATTAAACAGTTGAAGGAAAAGAAGTAGAAAGTAGAAAGTATAAAGTATAAAGTGGCTTATGATTGGATATGAGAAAATCCACATCCGATCATAAGCCACTTTATACTTTCTACTACTTTCTACTTTCTACTTCTTTGAGGGAGTCAGTGAACAGCTTTTGAAGGATTGAAGGGTCCTCACCTCTCAACGTTCAAAACCCGTTCACTGCTCCTCAGACGTGCTGGAGCCCCAAGGGGCACCTTCGAGTCTCCGGCACGAACCCGGTAACAGATACTAAGAAGAAGATCTGGAAAAACTAATTATAAAGATGTGGGAGAGGCAACGAGCATAGTGCAAAGTCCGGAAATAAAGGACTTTTAAATCTTCAACCGCAGAAGAACCTTAGCCCAGCACAATCACTGCTGTCAATATTAAAAATTAATGAACCAACGAATGGGTCAAAAACAATTTCAATTTAAGGCGGAGTGACGTTCCCGGGTATAAAACCGTTATTGCAGTCATGCCGACCGGAGGTCGGCGTTCCCATGCAGATTTTCGAGGATCTGGTCGCCGTATTTGGCTATGCGGGTGGCTCCAAGGCCATAAATCTTCTGCAACTGATCGAGGGAGCGGGGCCGCTGCATGGCGAGTTCGGAGAGGGTTCGATCCGGACAGATCATATAGACAGGCAGGCGTTCGGATTTTGCACGCTGATCTCGCCAGCTCGAGAGTTGATCGAAAACCGCGCGTTCATCAGCGGTGAGAGGGCGCATGGATGCAACGATGGTCCGTCGTTTGGCCTCGCGTAGCTCTCGTTCTTCAGCCTGCTCAGCGGGGGTTTTGATGCGAGCCCGCTTGAGCTCATTCTCGAGCCTGCCTTCTCGTTCGAGTATGCCAGTCAATTCCTGGAAGACGCGCAGGGCGATGACGGCATCCAGCGCGGCGTAGATCAGCTGCTGGCGGCTCAAGGGGCGGCGACTCCAGTCGCTGCGCTGATAAGTCTTGTCAAGCGGCAGGTCGAAGAGGTGATGAGACACCGAAGAGAGGCTGAATGAAGCTAGTTTCAAGGTCCGGCGCGCCAGTCTGAGGGTATCGACCATGCCGGCAACCTCGAATCCGCTTCCACGCAGCACGTTGTCATCAAAGCCTGCATTATGGGCGGCCATCATCGCTTCAGGCTGCGCGACGAGTTCGCGGACCTCGTCAATCCCCGCCGACAATCCGTCGATGACCAGCACCTCACCCGTCGGGGCCGCCAGCTGCAGAAGACTGAGCCGGTTCTGCCTCGTCCTGAAGTCCCAGAAAGTCTCCGTGTCGAGACCGATGATCGGTTGATCTCGAAAAGCCAGCAAAGCCTCCTTCGTCTGCCGTGGGTCGATCAGATACTGAAATCGCGGCGGAAACTCAATAAGATTCATTCGAATATCAGCTTTCGGATTACGGGATACCTGTCTTCAATTTCGCCCGCATACTGCCATCCACGGATTGCTATTGCAAGGCAAAGCAATTGTAAAACCTGTCAGTGCTATCACCGCGATGAGCCTGTGGATTCAATTGAATGGATCGATCGGACCCCGCCGATCAGGAAACCGCTCTCTCCATCAAATCCCTGATGAGCAGCCCCGATTAACCTCTCCGAATATGCTGAAAAGAGGCATCAAATGGCCCTTCCGGCGGAACTCCCGTCATTCGCCCGGAGTAAACCACATCAGAAGCATAACAAAAACCGGCGTGATCCAGTTAAGCCGGCAAAACCGCGAGTACAAAAAAAATTGCAAGGAGGGAAGGAATGAACCATGCCAGCCGAATCGCTACCGAATTACGTGACCGTCAGTCTCACATCAGAAAGTACCGCCGGCAGTGCGCCTGCCTCATGCTTTTTGCATTTATTTCGATGATCAGCGACACAATCGAGGCGGGCGATCCGCTGCGCTACCGCGCCGGTCTGAGAATCAGTACGGACAAGAACAAACTGAGCGCTCAGGAACGGGAATCGGTCATCAGGAGCCTGAGCGAGAAGTCCGGATTTCAGGAGATCGGGTTCAATGAAGACGGGTTCCTTGATCTCGGAGATACGAGGAAGTTCTCGGGCGGCTCGTCGACCGCGCGCGATCTGCTGCTGGCAGCCCTGGACCTCTCATTCGCTATCGACCTCGAAAGCCATAACCGCTCGAAAGATATCGCCTTCGCCAGACTCGACAAGCCTGTTCATTATTTCAACTTCAGCTCAAGAGAAGAGATCGATGTCTATCCTATTCAAATAGATTTTTCCGATTTCAAAAAGCTGCGGGGAGATAAAGAGGTTGTCGATTCGTTCGATATCGGTTTCACTATCCTGCACGAACTCGGCCACGCCGTGCTGGGTCTTCACGATTCCATTGATTCCGACTCTGATCTCGGCGAGTGCGAACAATATATCAATAGTATTCGCCGAGAACTCGGATATCCCGTCCGCGAACATTACCTGGCAAAGACATTCAGTCGATCTTTGACGACGACTGAAAGAAGTTCCCTGGTAGCCGAATTGAACTTCACAAAGCTGGTTGAAAATGGAGGTAAGTCGAAGAAGCTCCGATATGTTCTGACCTGGAGAGCTTATGAGGTCGGCCCTATTGTCAGTGAATCAGGATTGCTGGCGGCGCGCGGGAAGTCCGCGAAAGCGATCGCCGCTTCGATCAATGAGTAGTGAGGCATGGAGTACCGTCTTCAGACGGGTTCTATCAGATTCAATTGAAAAACCCGTCTGAAGACGGTACTCCATGCGCTTTTCTTTTTGCGTATACGCGCATGACATCTCCGAAAGAGAGGCGTATCGTGCGGTCTCCGAGCCCGAATTGATCGACGATCGCAGTCAGCAATCGCGAGAGCAGCCTGTTGTAACGTCCGAGCCGGCTGATGAACAGCCTCAGGCTCATGGCCTTGCCGACATTGCGACAATCAACAATCTCGAAACCAGTCCGCTCGCACAGCATGCTGATTGTTCGCCGATCGAAGAAGAAGATATGATCAGGGATGAACTGTCGCCAACGGGCTCCGATCATATGAAACCACGGATTGTCAATGTTCGGCGTTTCGATCACCAGCCAGCCGTCTTCGGCAATCAAACGATGCAGTTCCCGCATTTCAGCCATTGGTTCATGGAAATGCTCGATCACGTGATAGAGCGTCGCGATGGTGAAATGCCCGGACGGGAAGGCAGCATCACACAGTGAGCCCGCGTGACAATCGATACCTCTCGCCCTCGTAATCCGGCAGTTCTCCCGATCGCCCTCCACTCCGGCGCCTTCAAAAGAGTCATTAGTTGCAGCTTCTAAAAATTCGCCGGTCGAACACCCGACTTCAAGCAATCGTCCGGTCGTGACGAAACGGCGGAGGTCTGACAAGCGCTCTCGGGCCATCAATTCACGCCACGGGCCTTCGCTTTGCTCGACTTCAGGCTCGACCAGATCCAGTTCGCGCGCCCTGCCGGAAAGTCGCTCCATCTCGGCCGCCACCCGCTCGCTCTCGATCCCGTTATTTAAATCATTCGATCTTTCCGGCAATGAAACGAAAAAGAGGCCGCACCGGCGACAACGCAGCAGAGGCCCGTCCAGCCTGGGCGTTCGGAGTATGAATTCAACACTGGCTGATCCGCAGAGGCGGCAGGGTTTTCCTTCGAATTGATTAGATGATGTATCGATCTTATCTTCCTGGCCTTCCTGGCGCCTTGGCGTTGAAACCTACTGCCGGTTAATGTCTTTGTATATCTGAAGCGTCTTCTCGGCGGCATCGCGCCAGGTGAACTTGCGGGCCTGCTCGATTCCGCACCGTCGCATACGATCGCGCAGATCCGGCTGGTTGACGATTCGAAGCAGCTCACGAGCCAGCGCATCCTCATCGTAAGGATCGATCAGGATCGCGGCATCACCCGTCACTTCAGGCAGGCTCGAAGTATTGCCGGCAATGACGGGCGTTCCGCATGCCATCGCTTCCAGCGGGGGCAGTCCGAATCCTTCGAAGATAGAAGGATAAACAAAAGCGATGGCAGCGCGATAGAGTTTCGGAAGGTCCTCGTCGGAGACATACCCTGTCAGAATGACATCTTCAGACCACTGCCTGCGCGATGCTTCAGCAAAGATCTCACTGGCCAGCCAGAGCTTTCGCCCGACGATCACCAGCTTTGGCCGAAAATCCGGATTCTCATCGCGCAGTCTTGCATAAGCCCGTATCAATCTAACTAAATTCTTTCGGGGCTGAAGGCTGCCAACCGCCAATATGTAGTCCCCCGTGATCACGAATCTGGAGCGAATCCCGTCAGCTTCGCCGGGCGATGACGGCTCCGGTGAAAACCCTTCTCCAACCCCGTTCCAGGTCACGATAACCTTCTCCGGGTCCAGATTATAAGTTCGAATAATATCCTGTCTCGAATACTCCGAGACGGTGACAATGCGCGCGGCCTTCCGCGCCGTTCGTCTGACCGTCAATTTTAACTGAAAACTGCCTCGCCTGGTGAAGGTCTCGGGCAGGTGCTCGAAGGCGAGATCATGAATCGTGGCGACGACAGGAACCGGACAGAACGGCGGCGCTGTGTACTGCACATGCAGCACATCGACAGGTCGCATGCGCAGCTCAATCGCCAGCGCCATCGGCACCTTGATCAATGGTGTCGGCGGAGGCAACCGTCGCACCTGAAAATTCGGATGTGACTCGGCGAAAAAACGACTCCAATAACCGGCAGCTTCGGCATTGGCTAAATAGATGGTGTACCGATTCTCTCTGTCGATCGCCGCCAGCGCGAGAATCAGATTTTTGATGTAGGTTTCGTTCCCGCCCTGTCGCGCCCCAATCGCATGCGCATCAATTCCGATATTCATAAATGATGAATTATGAACGATGAGCGATAAAAATTCGAAAAGAATGAGTTTCCAGTATCCGTAGAAACCGAGTCTTTTAAATATTTTTGGGTGATATGAATATCCGGATTATTGCCCACTGGAAATTATCACTGATCTTCCTCATATCTTTGCCTGCCTTTACTTGACGATGCAAACTTGCCTTCTACCTATGAAAACCGGAAACTACCCATTCATCATTTATTCCGCGTCAGCTTATCGAGCGCGACCATCGCTTCGTCGTAGTATTCGAAGCGCTTTTCTTCGGCGCGAAATGCCGCCGTATGGTAGATCCTTCGCCCGTTGATGACTCGAGGGCGATGTTTCATATGCAGCATTTCGTGATAGAGGAGGTACTCCACCAGGTAATCCGGGACATCGGCATGATCGAGCGAGCGGCTGATGATGATTGCATCATGAACGTAGTCGTGATGTCCCAGCACGCGGCGCGTACGGCGGGCACTCCAGCTGAGTGTCGGCTTCGGCAATTCATTGCCAAAATAACGGCGATTGATGCGTGCGAAAAGTTTGTCAAGATTGTAGACGTGACCGGCAGCGCTGGTCAGCACTTTCCGGCCCCGTTTCCGACGCGCCAGATCCGATGCGCGCAATACCTGAGGCTGATACGCGTACTGGCGATAAAGCTTCAGATGCTCTGCCAGCGCGCTCTTGTTGAAGAGCTTCGAGACCAGAATGAACGCCAGCGCCCGACAGACCTGCGGCGGTGCATCCCTCAAAATATCGGATACCCGCACGTATATCCGCTGCTTGCGTATCCGAATCGTGTGATTCAACCCCGCAAACGGATAGTATGTTACATGAATCTCCGGCGCATCGGGACGCTTCGTGATCTGCCTGAACGCATCCGCAAAATGTGACTTCAATAATGTTTCGCCCGCAGACATAACTTCCTACCTCATACTTCCTCTCTGTCGTCTCGACCCCGTTTTGAGGCGTTGAATCGGGCAACGACCCCTAAAGCACCGTCGCCATGCTAGGAAGCTACGTTCTGCCTAGTCAATATCCTTTTTTACCACTCAACCCTAAATCGCGCTGCCGCCAGCAGATAAAAATTTCTACCCGGCCTCTAATCCATCCTCATGCCCGCAAATTGGTATTACCATTTTACCTCTTAGTGAAATTAACCAACATTAATCATATGTCATTAAGGAGATGGAAGGAGGTGAAGGGGGGAGAGGAACGTGGTATGCTTCGAGGCATGTCTGGACGTGGAGGAGAAGCCAGTCTGTTCCCCGAAATGAAGGCGGGGGCGAATGAATCGGAGAGGGCGGCAACGGGCGGGATGCTCGCGGCGCCGCTGGCGGAGCGGATGCGTCCGCGAACGATCGAAGAGTTCGTAGGTCAGGAAGGGTTGCTCGGTTCGGGGAGGATATTGCGGCGGATGATAGACGAGGACAGGTTGACCTCGATCATCTTCTGGGGGCCACCTGGGACGGGGAAGACGACGCTGGCGCGGATCATTGCGCAACGCACGGCATCAGAGTTCGTCCCGTTCAGCGCGGTCACATCCGGGATCAAGGAGATCAGGCAGGTCATGTCGGATGCGGCGCGCATGCGCAGTTCGATCGGCCGCAGGACGGTCCTCTTCATCGACGAAATTCACAGGTTCAACCGGGCTCAGCAGGATGCATTTCTGCCGTATGTCGAAAACGGGACGATCATACTGATCGGAGCGACGACCGAGAACCCGTCATTCGAGATCAATTCCGCGCTGCTCTCGCGCGTCAAGGTCCTGGTTCTTGAAGCGCTGAACGAAGACGAACTGTTGCGGATTCTGCGTATGTCGTTGACAGATGTCGAGCGCGGTCTGGGCGAGATGAAGATCGAGATCGAAGACGACCAGCTGGCCGGCCTCGCAGCCTATGCGGGCGGGGATGCGAGGACCGCGCTCAACACATTGGAGATCGCTGCGCTCGGAGCCCGGACCAGGGACGGGGAGAATCTCCGGATAACCGACGATGATATGGGCGAAGCGCTGCAGCGAGCCACCGCACTGTATGACAAATCCGGTGAACAGCATTACAATCTGATCTCGGCCTTCATCAAGTCGATTCGAAATTCAGACGCAGACGCGACTCTTTACTGGCTGGCCCGAATGATCGAGGCTGGGGAGGATCCGATGTACATCGCGCGTCGGATCGTCCACCACGCGTCGGAGGATGTCGGACTGGCTGATCCGCAGGCTCTCGTGGTCGCCGCGGCTGCGGCCCAGGCGACGCATCTGATAGGGCTGCCCGAAGCCAAACTGGCGCTGGCCGAAGCCGCTGTCTATCTGGCGCGGGCCCGGAAATCGAACATGGTCTGTGTGGCATACGAGCGGGCAGCCGAAGACGCTCGCGCGACTCAGGCCGAACCGGTGCCGCTGCACCTGCGCAATGCTCCGACCGGCCTCATGAAGGGACTGGGTTACGGGCGTGATTATAAGTACGCTCACGATTTCGAAGGCGCCAAAACCGACATGGTCTGCCTGCCGGAGAAGTTGAAGGGGCGGAAATATTATGAAGAAAGTGATGAAGTATGAATGATGAATGATGAATAACGAACGCTAACTTTTAGATTTCAATTCAAATTTCATCATTCATACTTACACTTCATCACTCTTCAATTCATCATTCATACTTCATCATTCATCATTTGATTTTATGTCTTCACAATTCGACTTACGGGGAAAGATCGCGATCGTGACCGGGGCAGGCTCCGGCATCGGAAAGGCAGCGGCAATCGCGCTGGCGCGCAATGGAGCCGCCGTCGTCGTCAATTACCTGACCAACGAGCAGGGGGCTGCCGAGACTGTCGCCGAGATTCAGGAGATGCGGCGAAACGCATTGGGTCTGCGCGCTGATGTGACGAAGCGTGTGGATGTCATGCGGATGGTGGCCGAAACGCTGGACAATTTCGGGCGTATCGACATTCTGGTCAACAACGCCGGCAGCATCGTCAAGCTGATGCGGATCGATGATTGCACCGATGAAGTCTGGGACCAGATCATGGATGTCAACATGAAGAGCGTTTTTCTCTGTTCGCAGGCTGTCATTCCGCAGATGAAGGAGCAGCGCAGCGGCCGTATCATTAATATATCTTCTCTTGCGGCGCAATTCGGCGGTCGTGGAGGTTCGCTTCCCTATGCCGCGGCCAAAGCGGCTGTCAATTCGTTCACCAAGGGTCTGGCCAGCGAAATGGGCCAGCACAGCATCACGGTCAATGCGATCGCACCGGGGATCATACTGACGCCGTTTCACGATCAGTTCTCGCGTCCGGATCGCTTGCAGGATGTCATCAATGCCACTCCGTTGCAGCGCGCGGGCTCGCCCGAAGAGGTCGCCGAACTGATCGCCTTCCTCTCGTCCGAGGATGCCGGCTTCATCACCGGCGAAGTGATCGGCATCGACGGCGGACGTTGAAGTCATTCAAGCTCGCGCAGCCTCGGCGCCGCAAAAAAGACAAGGATCGCGATCAGCGCGATTAAACCGCCGCTTAATCCCAGCGCGAGTTGTATTCCATGGAAGCCGAACCTGTCTCCGAGCAGATCCGCCACTGAGCCGACAAGCAGGCTCCCCGCAGGCGGAAAACCCAGAAACGAAAGTCCGTACATGCTCATGACCCGACCTCGCATGCGGTCGCGAACGAGCATCTGCAGCAGCGTATTGACCGATGTCGTGATGCTCACCATTCCTCCGCCAACGAGCATCAGGCAGATGAACGAGAGCGCGAAGCTCTTCGACAGCGAAAACGCCGTCACGGAGCATCCGAAAAGAGCCGTTCCGATCAGCAGCAATCGGCCGCGACGGCGGGAACTGCTCAGGAAGAAGGCCATTCCGAGCGCGCTGATTAAAGCCCCGGCGCCGGTGCCCGCCCACAGATATGACAGACCGCGAGCATCGAGTCCCAGGACGTCGCGCGCGAAGACAGGCATGAAAGTCAGATATGGCAGTCCGAGGATGCTCGTCACAGCCGCTATCGCGAGCAGTGTCGTGACTCGCGGACGCCCGCTGACATACCTGATGCCGGCGATCATCTGCCGCATCACTTCGCGGCCGCTTCGATTACCCGCTGCCTTGCGCGGCGGAAACTGCATGACCGCAAGCGCTGCGATGACGGCCAGGAAGCTGGCGCTGTTGAAAAGATAGCATCCGGCAATCCCTGTCCATGCCAGAAGCAGACCGCCGGTCGTCGGTCCGATGATTCGCGAAAGGTTAAATTGGGCGGAGTTGAGCGCGACCGCGCTCGGAATATCTTCACGTCCCACAATGTCGAGCGTCAGCGCCTGGTAGGCGGGATTGGCCAGTGTGGTCGCAAGCCCGCTGGCGAACGAGACTGCGATGATGTGCCAGATCGAAAGCACAGGCCAGACCTGCCAGTCGCGCATGAGCACCAGCACTCCCAGAGTGGCTGCACACATCAACTGCACGAACTGCGTCCAGAGCAGAAGCTTTCTTCGATTGAAGAGATCGGCATAGACGCCGCTGAAGAGAGAAAAGGCGAGCAATGGAAATGAGCCCGCGAATGAGACGAATCCGATGACAGTCGTTGATGCCGTCAATTCTCGAACCAGCCACCCCTGAGCCACCGCCTGCATCCATGTCCCGATGTTCGAAAGAAACGAACCGAACCAGAAGACGCGATAATTCCGGTGCAGCATCGCTGAAAACGTGGCCTGCCGGCGCGACCGCGTGGCTGCCGGCAAATCCTCTTCAGGCTCTGTGATCAATCAGTCCTCCGGTGAATAAAATAGTAGAAAGTTGAAAGTAGAAAGTAGAAAGTGCAAGACATGGCGTTGCGGGAACGCTTTCAGCCGTGAATGAAACTACCGATTCTTTTCGTACTTTCTACTTTATACTTTATACTTTCTACTATCCGTTATCTATCAACCCGTGGGAGAACATCATGAACTACGATCCATTTGAGAAGGAATTCGAAGTAGTCGAAGGCAACGACGAGGTGCCCACCAGGCGGCCTCGCTGGCTGGTCTATCTGGTGATTGCGATTCTGCTGCTCATCCTGCTGCCGGGGATGATCAACTACTTCACCGAATGGTTGTGGTTCGATCAGATGGGATACACCAACGTCTTCACGACCACGCTGCGGACGAAGATCCTTGCCGGGCTGATTCCCGGCGTCATCGCGATGATCATCATCTGGCTCAATTTCAAGCTCGCGCTCAAACTCAGCAGCGCATACTCCAAGCTCGTCCGCTTCATCACGATCAACCAGCAACGAGTGCCTGCGATCGAGTTTTCGCGACTGGCCGAAAAGTGGGTACTTCCGGCGGCTCTGCTGATCGGACTTTTTCTCGGTCTGCAATTATGGGATTCGTGGGACGTCATGCTCCAGTTCCGGCATCGGACAGCTTTCGGGGTGGCCGATCCGCTCTTCGGGCGCGATATTGGATTCTATTTCTTCACGCTGCCTTTTCTCGAACTGATTTCGCGTTGGGCGCTGCTCCTGCTCTTCGTCCTCGCAATCGGAGCCGGCGCTATCTACCTGCTGCGTGGAGCGATTCGATTCGACGGCGGAATTCCGACCCTTGAACGAAAGCCGCGCATACACCTGCTGGCGCTGCTGGCGTTGATCTTCGTCCTCTTCGCGGTCCGGACGTGGATTGAAATGCCCAATCTTGTCTATTCGTCGCACGGCAATGTCGCCGGAGCTGGCTACGCCGACATCACTGCGCGTCTGCCGATTTTGAAGGTCGAGCTGGTGATCGAGCTGATCCTGGCGCTGGTCGCGCTCGGCATGATGATCAAGGCACGGCTCCGCTGGCTTCTGGCTGCGGCGGCAATCTGGCTGATCGTCGCGTTTGGCGGCGGAATGCTCTATCCTTCGTTCGTCCAGCGTTTTTCGGTTGCGCCGAACGAACTGGCCAAAGAGACTCCGTATATCAAGCTCAACATCCAGGCCACAAGACAGGCATTCCGGACTCGACAGGATCGAAGAGCGTGAACTTTCGGGAAGCGCCGAACTGACGCTCAATGACGTACGTGAAAATGCGGCCACTATCAATAATATACGTCTCTGGGATCATGCCCCTCTGCTCGAGACCTTTGCCCAGATTCAGGAGATCCGCACCTATTACGAGTTCCAGTCCGTTGACAATGACCGCTATCGAATCAACGGCGATTTGCGGCAGACCATGATTTCGCCGCGCGAACTGTCCGCCGAAAGCCTGCCGGTGAGAAACTGGATCAACGAAACGCTGACCTTCACTCACGGTTTCGGCCTCACGCTCGGACCGGTCAATCAGGTCACGACAGAAGGCCTGCCGGTGCTTCTGATCAAGGACATCCCGCCGGTCACATCAGTTCCGAGCCTCGATGTGACAAGGCCCGAGATCTATTTCGGCGAACTTTCTCACGATCCCGTTTACGTCAAAACGGCGGCCCAGGAGTTCAACTATCCTTCCGGGGAAGAGAACGTTTATGGTCAGTACGCGGGCAAAGGCGGAATACAGCTCAATTCATACCTCCGCCGCATGGCATACGCGATACGATTCGGAGATATGAAACTGCTGCTCTCGAATGACATCGGCGCCGAGAGCCGCGTCCTTTATCATCGCAACATACGCGAGCGGCTGAAGAGGATTGCCCCGTTCCTGCGTTTCGATGTCGATCCGTATCTGGTCATCTCTGAGGGCCGGCTCTTCTGGATCGCCGATGCATACACGGTCAGCGACCGGTATCCCTATTCACAGCCTTACGGCGGTATCAACTACATACGCAACTCGGTCAAGGCCGTCATCGACGCCTACAACGGAGACGCCAGGTTGTACGTGGCGGATTCGAATGATCCGCTGATTCAGACCTGGTCTCGCATCTTCCCGGGCATCCTCAAACCGCTCGATGAAATGTCGGCCGATCTGCGCTCACACCTGCGCTATCCCGAAGACATCTTCCGGGTGCAGACGGCGGTCTATTCCACCTATCACATGGACCAGCCGCAGATCTTCTACAACAAGGAGGATCAATGGGAGATCCCGTCTTTCTCTGAAGCGAACGGTCAGGCGCAGTCAATGGAACCGTATTACACGATCATGAAGCTGCCCGGCGAACAGAATGAAGAGTTCATTCTCATGCTGCCGTTCACGCCTCGTCGCAAGGACAATCTGGCTTCGTGGATGGTCGCACGGGCCGACGGGGAAAATTACGGGAGGATGCTGGTCTACCGTTTCCCCGAAGCAGAAGCTGATATACGGCCCCAAACAGGTGGCCGCACGGATCAACCAGGATGCGGACATCTCGCGCCAGCTCTCGCTCTGGAACCAGCGTGGATCGCAGGTCATCCTCGGCACGCTGCTCGTCATTCCGATCAAGGAATCGCTGATCTATGTGCAACCGCTATATCTGAAGGCCGAATCAGGCAAGATCCCGGAGTTGAAACGCGTGATCGTGGCGTCGGGCAATCGAATCGCGATGGAAGAGACTCTCGAGGCGAGCGTCTCGCGCATCTTCGGCGGATCATCGACCGAAAAACCCGAACCTGTGGCAGGTGAAACTCTCGCCGTAACCCCGCCGTCAGGTACACCAGCACAATCATTCCCGGCGAGCGCTGAGTTGAAGAGATTGCATTCGCAGGCGTGGTCTCATTACGAGCGCGCTGTGCAGGCTCAGCGGGAGGGCGACTGGGCGCGATACGGCGAGGAGATCAAGCAGCTCGGCGCCTTGCTGGAGCGATTGAAGCAAGAGCAATGATGCTTTTCGACAACTCCCATCAATGCTGGTGATAATCAGATCAGTCCGGCATATTCAGCGCGGCGGACCGCTTCAAGGCGGGTATGGGCATTGAGCTTTTTCAGGATGTTCTGGATGTGGTTGTTGACCATCCACGGCGAAGGCCGCATCCGCAGTGCTCTCAACCATCTCTTTAAGCTCTCGCAATAGCATATGAACTTCTCTATCCGTAATTTGATGCAACTCAATTATCATCCGGTATTCCCCGGAAAGTAACTACTCTGCAAACTAAATTTTCGGGCATTTAAATTCGGAAGAAATTAATCGCAAAGACCGCAAAGGGGCAAAGATATACAGGGAAGATCAGTGTTCGAATTATATCCAATGGGCAATAATCCGGATATTCATATCACCAAAAATCTTTGCTCCTTTGCGGCCTCTGCGATTACTTCTTTGCCCCTTTGCGGTCTTTGCGATTAATTTCTTCCGAAGTTAAATGCCCGAAAATTTAGTTTGCAGAGTAGTAAATGACCCGCAATTAATAAATCAAAAAAATGATGTGACCACATCATTGTCCGGCGAGACCCAAAAGAGAAACACTGTCAACGGACAAAGAAGTCCGCTAGTGAGGTAATTCGGCCATGGTTTTCTCGAAGGGCACCGGCTATGGAATTCGTGCGCTGGCCTATCTTGCCAGGAATTCCGGCAATGAGCCTTGCGGTTTGCGCAAGATCGCCGAGGCCGAGCAGATCCCGCCGCTTTACCTGAGCAAAGTTCTGAGCGACCTGCGTCGGCATCGCCTGGTGCGATCGACTAAGGGCATTCACGGCGGTTATGAGCTGGCCCGGCCGCCGGAAGAAATATCGCTCTGGGAAGTGTTTCGCATTCTGGAACCCGACCCATACCTGGACACGTGCATTCTCGGCCATGGCATATGCGAGCCCGGGGATGCCTGTCCATTACACGCCGACTGGCATCAAGTGCGACTGGAACTGCTCACGTTTTTGGAAAACAGGACGATCTTGAACGTCGCCGACACAATGGCGCGTAATGAAAGAAACCAGTTATGAGGATCAGCATGATAATGAAACAGACCGGCTCGTACCGGCCCGGCTTCGTGCTTCTCTCCTGCTTCGCGGCGCTGTGCCTGCTGACAACCTGGCTGACCTTTATCAGGCGGCGTGAGAGAATGGGCGAAACGTTACTGGAAAATTACTAAATGATAAACCCTGATCGCCAATCCCACTGGAACAATCTTTATGCCACGAAGCCGCTTGATGCCGTTTCGTGGTATCAGCTCAAACCCGAAAAATCGCTTGAATTAATTCAGCGATTCATGCCCGCAGAGAAAAATCCGTCAGTGATCGACGTGGGCGGCGGCGCTTCAACTCTCGTGGATCATCTCCGAGCGGCAGGATACGAGTCGCTGTCGGTTCTGGATATTTCCGAGGAGGCTCTGACAAAAACCAGGACGCGGCTCGGCCCCATTTCAGAGCACATAAAATGGATAGTGGCTGATGTAACAAATACGGAGTTGCCGGACAATGCCTATGACCTTTGGCACGACCGTGCGGTCTTCCATTTTCTTGTCGATCCTGAGGAGCAAAACAGGTATGTCCATCAGTTGACCAGATCCCTCAAGCCAGGTGGAATTCTGGTCATCTCCACATTTGCGCCCGATGGGCCGGAGAAATGCAGTGGCCTGACGGTCAGTCGTCATGATTGCGTCGACCTGCGCCGGATCCTGGGACAGCAATTCGACCTTCTTTTAAGCGCCAGAGAAATTCATCAGACACCTTTCCAGACAGTACAGGCATTCTGTTACTGTGTCTTTCGAAAGTGTTGATATGAGTCCGACGCGACATTGTCAGTGTGCAAGATGTACCAGCGACTTTTCATTGGACTGCCGGCTTGCTTGATTACCCTACTGATCTTTTCCACGAGCGGCGTGGCTCAAGGGCCAGGTGGAGCGGAGGTTTATGCCGGAAACCTCCCTCATCCGTTCATGCGCACCCATCCCGTGTCCGCAGAAGGAGAGACCGAACGGGCAGAGGCCGCTAAACAGTTCTCTATCCGCCTCGGCCGCTGGCTCGATTTTTCGAAAGTAATGCTGGCGACGCGATACATGTATGTCGAGAACACTGCTCGCGCCGTCAATGTCAATACCGTCCAGCACCGGCAGGATCTGTTCGGCCGTTTCAAGTTTGATGCAGCGGGGCGTTACAGCCTGAATTTCGGCATACAGAGCGGGCGGCGCTTTACGGCCGGCTGGAACGAGACCGGAGCCGGCGTCAAGCGCGGCAATCTGAACCTTTACCTCAAACACCTCTATCTGTCGGCGCAGCCAATCAATGGGCTGGAGTTGCAGTACGGCGGTTTCGACTATCTGCGCGGAGCAGCGACTGAGATCACAACATACAACAATGACGGGTTTCTGACCGGGCAGCGAGTGATCGTGCGTCGCCCATCACTGCTCTTCTTTGATGAGATAGCATACACCGCCGGATTTTTCGGCGATCTGACCACTCCGAATCTCAACCGCCGCTATCACCGTTTGAAGAAGGTCAATTATCATCAGTTCATCGTCGGCAAGAAATTCGGTGAACGCGCGCAGGTTTCAGCCGATTACACATTCGAAGGAGGTCGGGATATTCTGCGGCAGGCGGTTAAGATCAACACGCCTGAGTTGCGCATGATCGATTCGCTGCGGCTGGAGCTTTACGAACGGCTCGACGGCAACGTGCAGGGCGGCGCGGACGCAGGATTTGCGCTGCTCGGCGAAAAGACGCTCAAGAAGAAATGGACTTTTACCGGCGGCTATACGCAGATCGATCCGCGCTACGGCAATGTCAATGCCGACCGCGTCTTCCAGGGCAAGCATCTCTACGGGCTGGTGAATTACCAGCTTACGCCCGAAATCGCTGTAGGCGTCTTTACCAGCCGGATTCTGGATGAACCGCGCCAGCCGGTGTTGCCCGTACGCGTGCGATCTGAAGTCTTCATTCGCTACAATGTGCTCAAAGCGCTGCAACACGCGGGTTGGATCAAATGATGAAACACATGAAAACAAGAAGTTTCAGATATGCTTTCCTGCTGCTGGCGCTGGCGGCGATGATGCCTCTGTGCATTGCCCACATGCAAACCAGGACCACGACGCCGCAGCCGCCTCAGTCTGAAATAGACCGTCGCAAGCTGGAAGAGCTCGAGGACAAGTCCGAAGACGTTGCCAACGGCATTCTCGAACTGGCCCTTGCGCTGCGGGACGGCGATACAAAACGGGTCGCGGAGTATTTCGCCGACCCGGCCCGGACAACGCCGCTGCCCTCGGCGCCGACCGACTTGACGCCTCACGTGAAATGGGTGCGAAAACACGGCTGGAATTTCGAGCCGAATAAGACCGTCGCCACGACACGCGCGGCTTTGGCGAAACAATGGGACGCGTTGCTCGACAATTTCTCCGAGGTCGAGGACGTCCGCTTCAAGCTGCGCGCATCGACCTTTGACGAGAAAGGGCGCGTGATGAAGGCGACCGTCGCTTTCTGGATCGTCGGGCGCGATGGAAAAGGACGCCGGGCGTGGCTGCGCGCGGCGGCGGATACGATCTTCAACTTCCACACCGAAAAAAACGTCACCGGCGGCATTCTGAACAGCCTCAGCCACGAGAATGGGCGCTGGCTTATTCACGAATTCGCCATCCAACCGATCAATTCGCTGATCGCTACTGAAGATCTGTTCAGCGAAGTCAGCGCGCCGGCGGGCGTGGCTGCGATGCTGCCGGCTTACGGTGAAGCGGGCAACACGGGTTTCGTCTGGCGCGGCGCCGCGGCGGGCGATTTCAACCGCGACGGCTGGATGGACCTGATCGTCACCGGAGCCACGAGGAACTACCTCTACCTCAACGACGGCCGCGGCAGATTCCGCGACTCGTCCGATGATGCCGGAATCAAGCTGCTCGCCAGCGGATCAGGCCCGCTCGCATTCGATTACGACAACGATGGCGACACTGATATTTTCATGGCCAACGTCGGCCAGCAGATTCTGCTGGAAAACCGGCTCGTTCCCGACGGCAGGCTTGGCTTCATTGACGTCTCACTGGAATCAGGCGTTGCGGTTGACGCCTTCGGTTTTTCAGCCGCGACGGCAGATGTCAACGGCGACGGCCGGCTCGATATTTATGTCGCGTCGTACAACCGCTATGGTCAGGTGGTGCCCGATTCGTGGTTCCGCGCCACGAACGGGACGCCGAATCTGCTCTTCATCAATCAGGGCAATGGGACATTCCGCGAAGAGGCCAGGGAATGGAGTGTTGATGACAGGCGGTGGAGCTACGCCGCATCATTCGCCGACATCAACGGCGATCACCGGCCGGACCTGTTCGTCGCGAATGATTTCGGCGAGAAGGGCATGTTCGTCAATCGCGGCGAACGTTTCGTCGACGAAGCGGCAGAGCGCGGCCTGCTTGATCCGGGCAACGGAATGGGCGTCATGTTCGGGGATTACAACAACGACGGGCGGCTCGACATTCACGCGACCAATATGTCATCGACGGCCGGCAATCGCATCGTCTCCCGGCTCTTCCCCAATCAGGGCGCGCAGCAAAACGTATACAAAAAACTGGCCTCCGGTAATAACCTCTTCGAGAACAACGGAGATGGCAAATTCAGCGACGTAACGGCAGAGATTGGCGGTTTGAGCGGAATGTGGGCCTGGGGCGGTGGTTTCATCGATATCGATTGCGACGGCTGGGAGGACATCTTCACGCCAAACGGTTTCATCTCCGGCAAGTCGATGGCCGATACCTGATCGCAGTTCTGGCGTCAGGTCGTGACACAGGACAACAGCAGCGGCGAAACACGCGACAAGGGCGTGCTCCGCCAGGATCAGAGCCAACTGCTCGGCAAGGGCTTTTCCTTCAGCGGCTACGAGCGCGATACATTATTTCTCAATCTCGGCAAGGGCGAGAGCGGACAGGTCAAGTACACTGACATATCTGGCGTCTCCGGCATAGACCATCTGAGTGACGGGCGTGCGTCGGTCTTTGCCGATTTCGACAATGACGGTGACCTTGACGTTTTTATGACTACAATTCAGGGGCATGCGCATCTGCTCTTCCGCAATAATGTCGGGCAATCGAACAACTGGCTGCGCGTGGCGATCACCGGGAATGAGAGCGGGCGCGACGGCTTCGGCGCAGTTGTCCGCGTCAAGACATCGGCCGGCCTCCTGACCAAAATCAAGTCGGGCGGATCAGGCTTCCAGTCTCAGCACGACCCGCGCCTGCTCTTCGGCCTCGGGCAGGACGCGCTTGCCGAATGGGTCGAAATCACTTGGCCGAACGGCCGGGTGAAGCGGTTCACCAACGTGCCCGCCGGATCATCCATCCTGCTTGAGGAAGGGCGCGATAATTTCGAGTTGGTTAAGGAAGCGAAAACAAGCCTGCCCAACCCGCTCACGCGTGAAGACCAGCTGCTGCGGACCTTAAAGCTCCAAAAAGGGCGGCAATTACCTGCCCTGACAGTCACTCGTATCGACGGCTCGCGGACAGATCTGGCAACTATCTTCAAACCGGGTCGCCGCACGCTGATCAATCTGTGGGCGACGTGGTGCGGCCCCTGCGCCAGGGAAATGCCGGAACTCGAGCGGCTCGCACCGCAACTGCGCGCTCGGGGCATCGACCTGATCGGTCTAAGCATTGACACCGAAGGCATTAATGTAGTGAAAGAGTTTCTCAGCCGGCGCAAAATCACATATCCGATTATCAATATAGGCGATCAAGGAATTGCGCATATCTTCGCCGGTGACGATGCGACAGTGCCAATCTCGGTGCTGATCGACGAACGAGGGCGGTTGCTTCAGGTTATCGGCGGCTGGTCTCGACAAACAGCACGCGAATTTGAAGCGCTCGCAGGAAACAAGAATAAGTAATCTTCGAGGAATTGAGTATGAGTTGGCCAATGATTATTCAGGGAGGAATGGGAGTGGCGATCTCGGACTGGCATTTAGCCAGAACCGTTTCGCAATTGGGACAATTGGGCGTCGTCTCGGGCACCGGCCTGAACCGGGTGCTGATAAGCCGCCTCATGGATGGCGATCTCGCGGGGCACATTCGACGGGCCCTCGATAACTTCCCGATCCCCAAGCCGATACAGAACATTCTGGACAGCTATTACATCCCAAACGGAAAAGCTCCCACAGACCCTTACAAGACGCCGCCGATGTACACCATCCGCCCGTCTCAAATGCTTGATCAGCTCACGGTCATTGCCAACTTTGTCGAAGTCTTTCTGGCCAAGGAGGGGCACGCCGGTCTGGTCGGCATCAATCTGCTGGAAAAGGTGCAGCTGCCCACACTCGCCTCACTGTATGGCGCGTTGCTCGCCGGAGTTGATTTCGTGCTCATGGGCGCAGGGATTCCCACGCAGGTTGCTGCAATTTTGGATAAGCTGTCCCTCCATCAACCGGTCAGGTATCGCCTCAACGTCATTGGCGCGGATAAAAATGACGATTACCAGATCGCCTTTGATCCGGAGCGGATCTTCCCAGGCATCTCCAAAATAATGACGCGGCTCAGGCGCCCGCGTTTTCTGCCCGTCATCTCTTCGGCGGTGCTGGCGCAGGCGTTGCTGAAACGCAGCGAAGGCGCAGTGGACGGCTTCGTGGTTGAAGGCCCCACCGCGGGCGGACACAATGCTCCTCCACGCGGCGCGCTTAATCTGAATGAAAAAGGTGAACCAATATATGGCGAGAAGGACGCAGCGGATTTGGAGAAGATAAGGCAGTTGGGTCTGCCTTTCTGGCTGGCTGGCGGATATGGCCATCCCAGCCAATTGCAGAAAGCATTGGAGGCCGGTGCGGCTGGTATTCAGGTGGGCACGGCATTTTCGCTGTGTAACGAATCGGGCCTCGAGCCTGGTTTGAAAAGTAGACTGCTGCTCGAGGTGCTCGACGGAAAAGTACAAGTGCTTACCAGTCCCGTCGTCTCTCCTACAGGCTTCCCTTTCAAAGTAGCGCAACTGGAAGGCACCTTGACTGAGCAGGCTGTCTACGATGAGCGCCCGCGCATCTGCGATTACGGCGGACTGCGCATCCTTTTCAAACAGCCTGATGGCACGCTCGGTTATCGCTGCCCGGCTGAACCGGTCGAGAGTTATCTGAAAAAAGGAGGACAGCTTGAAGACACTGTCGGCAGGGTCTGTCTTTGCAACAGTCTCGCTGCCACGGCGGGGTTCCCACAACATCAGAAGAATGGCTACCTGGAGCCGCCGCTCGTGACGATCGGCGACGATCTTGTCAACATTGTCAACTTCATGAGCGCGAACAAGTCGAACTATTCGGCGAGGAATGTCATCAACTACCTCCTCGGCTCAACCTGACAGCTATCATCCAACCGGACTCTGCGTGAGGCAGATGCAGATTGACAAATGATGTGGTATCTTGCGCTTTATGTATCTCGAGGGTGTAATTTTGCTTGTGATCTCGAGTTTCAAGCACACAGCAAGGAGAACCGCGGAATTTGTCCAGGGAAATGATTAAAGCGACGGGTCTGAGCTCTTTGGTGACGGCCTTGCTGGCGATTCTGATCATCGTAGGTTCGCGCAACCTGGCACACTTCGATGCGGCGCTGGTTGCATATACATTTGCGACTCTTTTCGCCACGTTCGGAATTACTTATCGTTACGCGATGTGGCTGCAACGCCCGCCGACGGCCATGTATTGGCGGCGCGGATGGCAGGTTTTTCTGCGGCCGCGTTATCTGGCGGGCAATATTGCGACCTGGTTTGTGCGCGTACCGAATGAGTTTGGACTTAACCATTTCATTGCGCGGCGCGGTGTGGCGCGATGGGGCGCTCACATGCTGATCATGTGGGGATGCGTGATCGCAGTCAGCATCACTTTTCCCCTCGTCTTCGGCTGGATTCATTTTGAGACCCTGCCCGAGGACATGGACTGGTACCGCACTTACGTCTTCGGCTTTCCGACCTTCGCTTTTCCCATTCATTCACTGATGGGATTTCTGATCTTCCACGGACTGGTCTGGTCCTCATTCCTTGTGATCGCGGGAGTGATGCTGGCAATGCGACGCCGCATGCGCGACCACGGAGCTGCCGCTCTCCAGCAATTCGCCGAGGACTTTCTGCCGCTCATCCTGCTCTTCGCCATCAGTGTGACGGGACTGATGCTGACCGCCAGTTACACCTGGATGCGCGGTTACGGATATGACTTTCTGGCCATCCTGCACGCGCTGACGGTCATCTTTACTCTCCTCTGGCTGCCATTCGGGAAATTCTTCCATATCTTTCAACGGCCTGCCCAATTGGGAGTCGGCTTTTACAAGGACGTCGGCGCACTGGAAGCCCAGGCAAAATGCCGCCGCTGCAACGAGCCGTATGCATCGAGGATGCACGTCGATGATCTGATCGAGGTCGAAAGACAGCTCGGCTTCAATTACGGGATGGAAGAGGGCCACTACCAGCAGATCTGTCCGAAATGCCGTCGCGCCCTGCTCGCCCTGGCGCAGGGAGGGATGTGGCGGTCAGGGAATTAAACACTGGACGAATGATATGTCGACTTTACCGAAGCAGTTAAGCGAGATCAACGAACATTACGGGCCGCACCCGGCCTTCAGCGCCGGGATGAGGCTGGAAACCGGCATCGAGCCGGACAAGGTGGTCGAGACCCACTGCTGTTTCTGCGGCCAGCAATGCGGCATCAAGCTCAAAGTCAAGGACAACACCGTGATCGGCTTCGAGCCATGGGAGGAATTTCCTTTCAATCGCGGGATGCTCTGCCCGAAAGGCGTCAAAAGGTACCTGCAGGGTGCGCACCCGGACCGGCTGCTGACGGCTCTGCAACGGGACACGTCGGCCCCCGGTGGTTTCAGCCCGATCGACTACGACCGTGCGATAGAGCTCGTCGCGTCAGAGATCCAGCGCATACAATCAACACACGGCAACGATGCCTTCGGGATTCTGAGCGGGGCGAGCCTGACAATAGAAAAGGCCTATCTGATGGGCAAATTCGCACGCGTGGCGCTCAAGACGCCATACATTGACTACAATGGGCGGCTCTGTATGGTCAGCGCTGCTGCCGGCAATAAGAAAGCTTTTGGTATAGACCGGGCAGCCAATCCGTGGTCGGATATCCCGGGAGCCGAGGTCGTCTGGATCAGCGGAGCGAATGTCGCCGAATGCGCTCCGATCACCACTAATTACGTCTGGCAAGCACGCGAGAATGGCGCAAAGATTATCGTCGTTGATCCGCGCATTACTCCGATTGCGCGCACCTGCGATCTCTTCCTTCCGATCAAGCCGGGTCGTGACATTGCGCTCTTCAACGGCATTCTTCATCTCATGATCGAACATGACTGGCTGGATCATGAATTCATCAATCAGCGGAGCGTCGGGTTCGATGCCGTTGCTGAACACGTCAGGGATTGGACGCCGAAGCGGACGGCCGAGGTAACCGGGATCACCGAGCGGGCCATCGAGCAGGCCGCTGAATGGTGGGGGACGGCGAAGACTTCGTTCCTGCTCCACGCTCGCGGCATCGAACATCATTCGCACGGCGTACAGAATGTGCTCGGGGCGATCAACATGGTGCTCGCTTCAGGCCGGATCGGACGTCCGAACTGCGGCTATGCCACCATCACCGGACAGGGCAACGGTCAGGGCGGGCGTGAACATGGCCAGAAGTGCGATCAACTGCCCGGCGCCCGCGATATCTCGAATCCAGAACATCGCGCCCACATCGCCGGCGTCTGGGGCATCGATGAAAAAGAGATGCCTGGCGCGGGCGTCGACGCATACGAACTGATACGCAAGATCGATCGAGGCGAAATCAAAGGACTGCTCTCGATCTGCTTCAACCCACTTGTCTCACTGCCCGACAATAATTTCGTCCGCCGGGCATTGGAGAAGCTGGAGTTTTATGTGGTGATTGATTTCTTCCTCAACGAAACGGCGCATCACGCGGACATTGTGCTGCCCGGCTCGCTGCACGAAGAGGACGAAGGCATCGTCACTCAAATCGAAGGGCGCGTCATCAAGATCAACCAGGCCGTCGATCCTCCGGGGGATGCGCGCCAGGACTGGCGCATCATTCAGGACATTGCTAAAGCCATGGGACGTGAGCGCGGGTTCACCTTCGCCACTCCCCGCGAAATGCTCGATGAATTGCGGATTGCCTCGAAAGGCGGGATCGCCGATTACTCGGGCATCACTTATGAAAAGATCGAACGACAGGGCGGAGTTTTCTGGCCCTGCCCGAGCGATGATCACAAGGGGACTGAGCGGTTGTTCGAGGCCGGATCGTGGAACCCCGTCGCGAAAGGGGCGGGGCCGTTCTATTTTCCCGACGGCAGGGCGCGATTCAATGTGGCGCCATACACGCCGCCCACCGAGGATGTCGATGACGAATACCCCGTTATTCTGACGACGGGACGTGTGGTCAGCCAGTTTCTGTCCGGCACGCAGACGCGTCGCATCGGACCGCTGGTCAATCAATATCCCGAACCGCTCGTCGAGATGCATCCACAACTGGCCGAGCGGTTGGGGATCAGTGACGGCGAACAGGTCACGATCGAATCCCGGCGCGGCGCAATCACTCTGCCAGCGCATGTCGTGACCACGATCCGTCCGGACACGGTCTTCATTCCGTATCACTGGCCCGGAAACAGAAGCGCGAACCAGTTGACGGTCTCCGCCCAGGACCCGATCTCGAAGATACCCGAGTACAAGGTCTGTGCTGTGAGGATCAGAAAGTCCGGCGATTGATGGATCGTTCGCGATGCGAGTGATGAGTCGAACAAAAGAAAAACATCCACAAAGGGCACAACGGAACACGAAGAAATGGTTTCTCCTTTGTGATTCTTTGTGTCCTTTGTGGATGATGAATTTCCCAGGAGATTAGATGGCGTTTCCTTCACACATGGAATTTTTCATCGATCCCAACCGCTGCATCGGCTGCCAGTCGTGCTATCAGGCGTGCGGCGAATGCGAGACGCACAAGGGAGTACCGATGATTCATCTGGAATACATCGACCGTTCGCATTCGGTGCAGACCGTTCCTGTCGTCTGCATGCATTGCGATCAACCGACCTGCGCCGAGGTCTGCCCGGCCGACGCCATCAAACGCACCGAAGACGGGGTCGTGCAGACTGCACGCAAGCCACGCTGCATCGCCTGCAACAACTGCGTTCTGGCCTGCCCGTTCGGAGTACCGAAAATGCAGACCGAGCTTCAACTGATGATGAAGTGCGATATGTGTTATGACCGTACATCTGCAGGCAAGAGACCAATGTGCGCCACCGTCTGCCCGAGCGGCGCGTTGTTTTTCGGGACTCGGGAAGAGATCGAGCGGCTGCGTCCGCGCTCGCAACCGGTCAACAGTTTTCGTTTCGGCCGGCAGACGATCACCACCAAAGTCAATATCATGACTCCCAAAGTCGCACAGGCCGAATACGTCGATGTGACTGCAGCGATGAATGAACAGGCTATCGGCAGGAAGATCGAATTCAACATCCTGACCAACAGCTTTCCGAACGAAGAGGCGCAGCAATGACTGATCGAGAAGAGATGACTATCGCCCCCAACGGGGAGCCCATGGAACTCCAGCCAAAATGGAGGCGCGATTTCCCCGTCGACTGGCCGCAGGACCATTACGTCGCCAGGCGGGATTTTACAAAGTTCATGGTTTTGACCAGTTTCGCCTTCCTGGCCGGTCAGGCATGGATCGTTCTGCAGAACCTGCTGCGACAGCGACGCGGGGTTCCGCCTCTGCGCCGGATCGCCGGGATCGGACAACTGCCGGTCGGCGGGTCCCTTGCCTTCAACTACCCCGGCGAACACGACACATGCCTGCTGGTCAGAATCGGCGATGACTCTTATGTCGCCTTCGATCAACGCTGCACGCATCTTTCGTGTGCAGTTATTCCCGAGCCCGAGCGCGGGCGATTCCTCTGCCCGTGCCATAACGGATGGTTCGACATCGAAACGGGCAAGCCGCTGGCCGGCCCTCCGAGAAGGCCGCTGGCGCGCATCAGGCTCGAAATCGTGAATGACGAAATCTATGCCGCTGGAGTCGAACTGAGCACAATATGAAGCGCCATCAGTCTCTACACAAGCTTTCGCGCGATCATCATCACGCCCTGGTCCAGGCCAGAAACCTGAATCTTGCCGCAGAGCGGAACGACGAGGCCGATTTGCAGCAGGCCGCCCTCGAGTTCGCCGCCTTCTGGGAACGCGAACTGAAGAGCCATTTTTCGCTGGAAGAACTGTATCTCCTGCCCCTGCTGGCGAAACACAAGTCGACCGGAGCCGAGGAATACCGTCAAACTCTGGATCAGCACCACGAGATCAGAGACCTCATCGACAGGCTCATCGAGCGAATGGCTAAGGCTACCGGAGTCGATCCGCAGCTGATCGAGGCGCTCGGCGATTCATTGCGAAATCATATTCGCTACGAGGAGAACACGCTCTTCCCATCTCTCGAAGCCGTCGCCGGCGAAGACGAATTGCGGCAAATGAGCGAGGAGATCGATGAGGAAAATTCCGCCAGGAGCGCATGCCCGGCTCCGGCAAAGCGAACAACAACCGACTGACGAACATGAAAAAACCATTCTCGCGACAGCAAAAGATGACGATTGTGTACGGCATTCTGTGTATCGTCCTGGTTCTCGTAGTTCTGCAACTGTGGCTCCTGACGGCAACGATGAATGCGTATCTGGGCGGGGACTCGTCGGTCATCTGGCCGGCGCTGACGGCCAGCGGCATCTGTTTCATGCTCAACCTTGGACTGGTGCGATATCTGAACGCGATGGATAAAGGATAAGGAGTCATCGATGAGCGACACATCCGCGACGACATCAGAGGGCAACAATCTGCAACTGATTCTGGCGACCGGGGCATTCGCCGTTTGCTTCGCCGTCTTCGGCTCGGTTTCGGCGATGATGCCGATCCTGAAGAAAGATCTCGGCCTCGATCCGATTCAGGTCAGCACGGCGCTGGCGATTCCGGTCCTGCTCGGCAGTCTGGGACGCATTCCCCTCGGCATGCTGACCGACCGTTACGGCGGGCGAATAATTTTTTCCCTGGTCATGGCCTTCTCCTTTATTTCGGCGATGCTGATGGGATTCGTCGAGACGTATTGGGAGCTGGTGGCTTGCGGTTTCTTCCTCGGTATCGCGCTGGCCAGTTTCTCTGTTGGAGTCGGATTCGTCAGCGGATGGTATCCGCCTCAGCGCCAGGGTTATGCGCTCGGAGTATACGGAGCCGGCAACATCGGGCAGTCGCTGGCGGCTTTCGGCTCACCGGTTCTGGCCGCCGCGCTCGGTTTCAAATGGGGTTTCTGGACTTTCGGCATATTGCTGCTGGGGTGGATGATATTTTTCGTGTTGAAGGCCAGGAACGCTCCGCGACGCACGCCGGTCAAATCGTTCGGCGAAATCATCAAGCCCCTGAAGGACTCGAAGAGCTGGCTGCTCAGCCTCTACTATTTCCTCACCTTTGGCGGATTCGTGGCGATGGCCATCTACCTGCCGGTCTTTCTGACTGAGATGTTCAAACTGACGCCGGGCGATGCGGGCGCCAGAACAGCGGGTTTTGTCGTGCTGGCGACCTTCATGCGCCCGGTGGGCGGGATCCTGGCGGACAAGGTCGGGGGACGGAGAATCCTGCTCTGGGTCTTTCCGATCACGGCGGCCATGGCGATCTTCCTGGCCTGCCCATCGATGATCACCTTCACGATCGGCGCCCTGGGCATGGCGGCGGCAATCGGCCTCGGCAACGGCGCTGTCTTCAAACTGGTGCCCGAATACTTCCCGAACGCGGTCGGCGCAGTGACCGGACTGGTCGGAGCGGCGGGCGGACTCGGCGGATTCTTTCCGCCACTGGTGCTGGGAACAATCAGGAAATCGACCGGGACATTCACACTCGGTTTTGTACTGCTCGGCCTCTTCGCGCTGCTCTGCCTGGCAGTGGCGTACAGATCAGGAACAGGACCGCAGGGAAGGCTGGCCGCTGAGGGAATCAGCGCCTGAGCGCCTGCGATGAATGGATTTCACCGGTGGTTCTGCCGGACAGATTTATGGCGCGGACTGCTTGAAGGAAAAATTCTGCCCTGGACCCTCGATGGCGTCGAACTCGGCGACCAGGTGCTCGAAATCGGTCCCGGCCCGGGTCTGACGACTGAATGGCTGCTCGGCCGCTGCGAAAGTCTGACCGCGCTTGAAATCGACCATCGACTGGCCGCTTCACTCAAATCACGTCTGCCGGCGAAGAAAATCTCGGTTATCGAGGGCGATGCGACGTCCCTGCCCTTCGCCGAGAGATCCTTCTCGAGCGTCATTTCATTCACCATGCTCCACCACATCCCGACGGCTGCGCTTCAGGAGAGGCTCATCCGCGAGATCTTCCGTGTCCTCGAACCGGGAGGATTATTCGCCGGCTCAGACAGCCCCGCGAGCCCGCTGCTCCGCCTCATGCACCTGCGGGAGGCATACCTGCCCATTGACCCCGATAAATTTCGCCCGAGTCTTGAATCGGCGGGTTTCACTGACATAACCATCGAACGCAAACGCCGGGTCTTCAGATTCCTCGCCCGGCGACCGCATCCATAAAATTTTTCCAGGCATCAGTAATATGATGTTGTCGCATCATAGGATCGGTTGCAGAAACGGAGTAGCTTACCGCTCGCAGGAGGATATTATGGCAAAACTTTCATCCATAGCGCTCAATGCGGCGACGGCGATAGTCGCGCTGAGCCTGATCGCGGCGACCGGTTCCGGTCAGAACGAAAAGAAAACGCGCGAGTCAAAAAAGAAGAAGGCCGAATCGGAACGGATCGAAGGTGACGTAAAACCCGCAAAGGCTGGCCAGGGTATTCCGGGTATCAATGTCGGGCTCAAGAAGAAGCCTCCCGGCATAATCATTCAGCGGATCCGGACTAACGAGAAAGGCGGATTCTCTTTTGGCGTCCTGCCGGCGGGCAGCTATGCCGTCGTCATCGAAGAGCATCCCCTCGAGGTCATGAAATCGAAGAACCATAACTCTTCAAAATCCAACACCTGCATCGTCGTCATCGAGGGAGGAACTTCCGGTCCGATCAATCGGGAATGGGTATCGGCCGAAGAAACCTCCGTCGCAACCTCGCGCCAGACTCAAGCCTCATCCTTTGGCGAGAAGGCCTTCGAACTCCCGTTTGAATCGGACGGACGGACAGAGGTCAGGGGGACGCTCAAGACGAAGCACGACACCGCCAAGAATTCGATCGGCAATATCCGTTAGGGTCTGATTAATTCTCTGTAAATCCAGTCAGCAGTATCGAAGCCCTCGGGCTGAGCCCTGATTTCGTCAAGGATCCCGTGTTCGATAAATGCCACTACGTCACATTGCGGACGATGACTTTAGCCACCTGCACGGCCCGGGGAAAGCAACTTCGACAAAACTATTACAATCCGCTCAGTGAAGCAGGCGTAAGATGAGGCGTCGCGAATCCGCTCAAGACCGGATATCTGATCAATTTCGTTGTCGCCTGCTTTAACCGGGAGAAAAATCATGAAGGTCCTGCTGGTCAACCCGCAATTTCCGAACACCTACTGGAGTTTTCGTCACGCGCTCTCGTTCGAGGGCAAGAGAGCCGCTTTTCCACCGCTCGGGTTGCTGACGGTCTCGGCGCTTTTGCCGGATACGTGGGAGCGTCGCCTGATCGACATGAACATCAAACCACTCAAGGCAAGGGATATCGAGTGGGCGGATATCGTCCTGGCGACGGGGATGCTGGTTCAGAAGGAAGCGCTGCGGCAGGTCGTCGATCGATGCAAGGCGCATGGCAAGCGAGTAGCGATCGGCGGCCCATATGTGACAACCGGCAGTGAGAATCTGCCGGCCGCCGATCATATCTTCATCGGCGAGGCCGAGTCGACCCTGCCTCTCTTCATCGAGGATCTGGAACACGGGACGGCACAACCGGTTTACCGGGCAACCGAGTGGCCGCCGCTCGACCTGACTCCTGTTCCCGACTTCGACCTGGTCGATTTCGAAAGTTACAGTTCGATATCGATTCAGTACTCTCGCGGCTGCCCTTTCCACTGCGAGTTTTGCGACATCACGGAGATCTATGGCCGCGTCCCGAGAACCAAGAGCCCGGCGCAGTTGATCGCCGAACTCGAGGCGCTGCGGCAGACCGGATGGCGCGGTTCAGTCTTCATCGTGGACGACAATTTCATCGGCAACAAGCGGCAGGTCAGGCTGCTGCTGCCGGAGCTCGCGGCCTGGCAGGAACGTCACGGCATGCCGTTCACATTTCTGACCGAAGCGAGCGTCAATCTGGCCGAGGACGACGAGCTGATCGAGGGCATGCGCCGGGCCGGATTCCGGAGCGTCTTCCTGGGCATCGAAACACCGGTTGAATCGAGTCTCAGGGAAGCGCACAAGTTGCAGAACACGCGCGCCAGCCTGCTCGATTCGGTCAGAAAGATTCAGCTCAACGGACTGCAGGTCATGGGAGGTTTCATCGTCGGCTTCGACAGCGATCCGGTCGATATCTTCGAGCGACAGATCGACTTCATCAGAAAGAGCGCCATTCCACTGGCCATGGTCGGACTGCTCAACGCCCTCCCGGATACTCAGCTCTGGAGGCGCCTCAAACGAGAGGGAAGGCTGATCGAAGAGAGTTCAGGGGATAATACCAGTTGCGCCCTGAACTTCATCCCGAAAATGGATCCGGCCCGGCTCGTCGAAGGCTATCGGTCACTGATGCGAACCATCTACGGGCCGGCGGAATTTTATCAGCGGGCGATCGACAGTTTGAAACGACTCCCGGCGAATTTGCCGGCGTCTTCTCATCGCGGCCTTTTCAACGGACTCGCAGCATTCTTTCGCATAGTCTTCAAGCTCGGCCTGCTCGATCGTCAGCGGTTGGAATTCTGGCGGTATCTCACGCACGCCCTGTTCATCACGCCGCGACGGTTTGCCGACGCCATGACGCTGGCGGCCATGGGCTATCATCTGCGGACATTGACCGAGGGATTCAATGATGAGGGAGAAACCTAGATGAGCCCTGCCCGCTCGGCGCGCCTGATTGCTTCCAGGCGACTGTGGGCGTTGAGCTTCTTCAGAATATGCTGGATGTGGTTGCTGACCGTGATGCGACTGATATGGAGAAGCTCGGCAATGGCCTTGGTCGCAGACCCTTTCGCCAGCAACCTCAAAACCTCGATTTCCCGATCGGTCAGCTCGACTTCGCGCGACGGAGAGCGAGTCGTCGAGACCAGGATCTTGACATCCTCGGCCGGAAGCTTTGCCTCGTTGACGATGAAATCGCGCATCAGCAATTCCATCCTCTTTCGCATGTCAATGCCGCGAATGATATGAACCGAATAGGGCGATGTCGAGTTGATAACGTTCACGTGCATGGTCGAGATGTTGCACCATTGCATCCCCTGCGGTGTCCTCACCTGCAGGTCGAAGTTGCTGACGGGATGGTGACGAAGCGCAGCATGGCGGACGCTGCATTCAGGCGAACAGACCGGACCGCATTCATCCATTCCTTCGAGAATCTCTCCACAATGCTTCCCCGCGGTCTCGACCGATGAAACACCGAACAGCGCTTCCGCCGGTCCATTCCAAGCGA
>JADJXM010000022.1 GCA_016715865.1 Acidobacteriota bacterium
AAATTGGCAAGCCCACGAAGTGGGCGATAGCCTGAGCGGAAGGGTCAGGCGTCATCGAGAAATCTGCCGCCCATTTCATGGGCTTGATAAAATGATGATACCAATACCCGGGGGTTCGCTCGGCCTGGCGGCCTCGCTCCGCCCCGGGCTATATTCTGCCCACCCGCTTCGCGGGTTCAGGACAAGTCAAGCAATTTCCGATCATTGTCTCTGCGTAACATCAGTAGTTAAAAAGTTTATCGCACGGGTTTGTCAGGGCGCCAGAATGGCTCGGCTGCCGGGATGAACTCGATCGGAACCTCAGTGATGAACTCCTTCAGCCATTCAGCGCAATATTTCATCCCCGCTTGTTCAGATACCACGTGCCCCAGCACGATGAGGGCCTTTTTTTGACCTGAGGCTATCGAATCCTGTGCATATTCGACCAGCTCCCATTCGCGTGTCTCTCCGACAACAAGAACATCAACATCTGGTCGAGACAGGTGCGGTATGCCCGGCATGAGGCTGACATTGCCCCAACTCGCGAGCACGCGCCTGACCGGCAAATTCGGATCGCCCACCACGCGCATCGTCCGAATCTTTAACTTCGCTTCCATGTCTCCGGCAAAGCGAGCGAGAGGCGTTGCGGGAAAAGTAAACATCCGGGGGTTTTGAGGATCGGCATTCTTCTCCCAGCCCAGCTCACGCGCCATTCCTGTAGCGATGCCGTCCGGGCGTCGTCCATGCCAATGATCGTGGAAGTGGAATACGATCATGTCGTGCTTTTTGAGAAAATCGAGTTTGAACAGATATATCGGGTCTTGCTTGATTTGATCGGTTTGATCCTGATGCGAAAAGAAAGTCGACTCATGTGTGATGATCATATTCTTTCCGTTCGCCGCAGCGCGTTGAACGACATCGAGTGTTGCCATCATGGTTGTTGCGATTCCCTTGACGGGTGTCTCCGCAGTACCTGCAATGATGTTGTCTACTGTCTGATTTCGCCAGGGAATACCGACGTTTGCTTTGATGCGATCAATGACCTGCCTGGCGTTGAGCGACTGCGTAGCCTGAGGGTATGCAAGGCTCGAAGCCGCAAGTCCAATCGAAGTCAGAAGAAAATCGCGACGAGATGTATTGTATGTGACCATCTAATTCTTTCTGGCGGCCGGTTGGCGAAATGACCGCTCGATCATGTCGTTCGGGTCAGTCGAAACCGGCCCATCGCGCCAAAGCCAGCGCATCATCTCCGGCATGATCGCGCCGCCATACTTCTGACCGTGCAGGTTCATGCTCCAGGAGTAGTTCACGTCATAACCCTTTTGCGTAAGAGCTTTCATGAGCCTGACATTCTGGTAGAACCAGTCGCGTTTCTCGTCGTAAACACCATTGCGGATGCCGCGATTATCGTTTCGCCCGTCACACAAATAGACTCGGATCGGCTTCTTCTCGCTTGCGAGCACCAGTTCGGGATAGACATGTCCACCCCGAAGATTCACGAAACTGCCGACGTTGCTCAACACTTTTCTGAAATGATTGGGACGCTCCCAGGCGACTGTGAAAGCTGCGATCGCGCCCGAACTCGATCCGCCGATTCCATGCATCTCAGGGTCCTTCGAAATGTTGTACTCCTTGTAGAGCACCGGGAGCAGCTCTTCGGTGATGACACGTGCATACTTGTCATCGAGCGTGTTGTATTCGGTCGGTCGGTTCGTCGTGCGATCACCCCAATTCTGTGGCGTTGGCTCGGGCTGCTCCGGCGTGCGCCCCGGATTTATGAACACTCCGATCATGACCGGTATCTCGCGCCGGTAGATCAGATTGTCCATGACGTTTTGCGCCCGAATGTCACCGTTTTCATCTTTGAATGCCTGACCATCCTGATAAACCATCAGAGCAGCCGGAACCGCCGGATCATACTGCGCCGGCACATAGACCCAATATGTATGCTGAGTCCCGGGATAAACGTTGCTGGGGAGCGTGTATGGACCGCGGATCTCGCCCTTCGGGACGCCCTCCTGCGCCAGAGAGTCAGGTCCGAGCCGGTATTGAGAATTCGGGTTCGGACCTGGCGGCATAGGCTGCTGGCCGCCGCCTCTTGCTACCTGCTGTCCAGGTGGCGGTTGTGGCGATGCGGATTGCAGCGTGTAATCGAATTCGTAATGATGCTTGCCGTCGGCAATCCTGATGGTCATCCTGCCTGCCAGCCCGGCCAGCTCGTCGTTGCCTGAATCAGGCACGACCGTGAGGGCCAGTTGCTGCTCTCCGCGCGTCATGGTGCCGCTGTGTTGAAGCATGAAACTGCCTTTGCGGCCATGCAGCGTCCCGGTGACCTTCTCAATGGCGACATATCCGGCTGAGTCCCTGATCGGTGTCATGGCGGTCAGCATTTGACCTTCGCTGACAGCTCTCAGGTCGCCGTGAAACTGCTTGTTGATGAGCATTCTGCCGCGAGTCGTGTCCTCTGATTTGTCGTCCTGCGGGGTCAATTTTACGTCGAATGTTCCGGCAGCACGTGTCGTCGCGCCCCTCACATTCTGCACCGCTATGATAGAATTTGAATTGTATTGTGTCTTTATCGGGATGTCGGACCCGAAGGCCAAACAAAACCCGACGATAACGCTGACTCGCATAATTGAACTGTTTTTCATATTGGTTTTCCACCAAGCTTTAATCGATATACCAGTCCGCTCCCGCCGGAGCAGAGTAAAATCTGGCGAAGTTTATCAGGATTCAGCTCGATAATTCCAGCCGGTGGATATCAAGAATCCGACAGACTGGCTGAAAACATTTACGGTAACGCAGGAAGTCAGGTATATAAGCTGCAATAAATTGAAGTATGCGCGAAATAAATGTCCAATAAGTTTCAGGTGAATGAAATGTTGAAGAAAGTTCTGGTTATGCTGGGTGTTCTCACCCTGGCCGCTTGTACAGCGCGACAGGCGGCTGACAGGCAGGCTGCGTCTCAACCCATGCCGGTGAGGCCGGAATTGAAAACGTCGGCAGACTGGGATCGTAATCAAATCGTGGGGCAAACGATCTACGTCCCGATCTATTCACACATCTACATTCGCGATAAAAGCCGTACCCTCAACCTGACCGCGACGCTGAGCATACGTAATACGGACGCACGGAACCCTATCCGCCTCACATCGGCGCGTTATTACGGCACACACGGCGTGCTGGTCAGGGAGTACTTGAACGAACCGCTCATTCTGGCTCCAATGGCCTCGACAGATTTTGTCGTTGCGGAGGACGATACGAGCGGCGGATCAGGCGCTAACTTTATCGTGGAATGGGGTGCGGGAGTCGAGGTGACGGAACCTGTGGTCGAAGCGGTCATGATCAGTACGGCTTCACAGCAAGGCATATCATTTGTGAGCACGGGGCGTGTCATCAAGGTCTTCACTCCGGAAACACCGGACAAGTGAGAAGCTGTACTGATCATAACCATCTCAAATAGATCCGGGTAATAACTGACCATGGCCAAAGAGCAGAATATCGTTGAGTCGGTAATCAGGGCCTGTCACATTTTGCAGGCATTTTCACAAAACGAAACTTTAACTCTGCGGCAGATCGTCGAGCGCACCGGATTGAGCAAGACCACCAGTTTTCGATTGTTGCAAAGTCTGACATTGGGGGGGATGCTGGTCCGGACCGGGAAGGGAAGTTATCGCAGCGTCATCCAGTCCTCGAATGTTTCACCGTTTACAATCGGATTCGCTTCGCAGGCGAGCGAATCTGAATTCTCAAGAGACGTAAATAAGAGCGTCCATCGCGTAGCTGAACGGGAACACCTTAGGCTAGTTGCCGTGAACAATGATTACAGCCCTAAAACGGCGTTGAGAAATGCCGACCTGCTGATCCGGGAGGGGGTCAATCTGGCGCTCGAATTTCAGACCTATGAGCAGGTTGCCTCGATCATTTCGTCGAAGTTTCTTGATGCTAATATTCCTGTGATTGCCATCGAGATCCCTCATCCTGGCGCTTTTTACTTCGGCGCGGATAACTATCAGGCAGGCATAATAGGAGGGCGGGCACTCGGGCGCTGGGCGAAGAAGTACTGGTACGGAAAAGTGGATGAAGTCATGCTGCTTGAACTCCCGATCGCCGGACCGCTTCCGCAGTTGCGAATTACCGGTACTCTTGCCGGCCTGACACAGATACTCCCCGGCATCAGGAACAGTAATTTCGTACACGTCAATGGAAACGGCAAGTTCGAAACGAGCCTCGATGTTGTGAGACGACACCTCCGTCACATTAAACCGAAAAGGACCCTCGTTGCCGCGGTCAACGATCCGAGCGCCCTCGGTGCATTGCGGGCTTTCGAGGAGTCTGGCCGCGCCCATCTCTGCGCCGTCATGGGCCAGAATGCAATTCGCGATGCCAGGGATGAACTCCGACGTCCCGGTACTTCGCTCATCGGCAGCGTAGGCTATTTCCCGGAGCGCTACGGCGAAGAGCTGATTCCCTATGCGCTCTCAATCCTTCAGAGAAAACCCGTTCCTTCAACCGTCTTTGTCAATCATCAACTCATTACCTCCAGAAATGTTGAATTGCTGTATCCTTCTCAAATGAATAATCCGGATATGTGACCTGGATTTTCCCAAAACTCATTGCAAATCCCTCCGATTCTTCTGCTGTCAGATCTTAAAATGTCCAGCTTTCAATCACTTACATTATTAATTGCTTTCATGGAAAGACATCGGAGTTCCGTCAGGCGGAATGACAGGCATGGTTAGGAGAACGCAGATATTGATCTAACCTGCTGAAAATATTGCATGTCTTGATTCCGCATGGTGGAACCTGATCGATTATCTAAAATTATGGTACCAACTAATATTTTTACTGATATTATTCCGGCATCGGAATCTCATAAAGAGAGCTATTAGGTAAAGAAGCTTGCTGGGATAAGTTATCAGACACCAAATCAGCGGTTAGTCAAAACACAACTGGAATTACCTGATCCAAAAAGGAGTACGGCTACCTGTCTCTGAAGTGGTGATGCGTATCTAACTCTGCATACAAAGTAGATCACATAATCATAGCAATCAGTCAGGACTGACTGAATCAGCATCTTTGCAAATGCCATATTAGATACTCTATTGCAAGGCATTGTTACAGACCTCTGTTGCACTGAGGTAATCGGGCAGAAGGATGTAGCAATAGTTTCGACTGATACCAGCTCATAAAGGAGACACAAGATGAGATTCAGATCAGAGCTTCTGTTCATTGCTTTACTTGCCCTCCTGTGCGGGATATCGGGCACGGGGAAAGCTCAGACCGCAACCGGACAAATAACCGGGACAATAAAAGATGCAACCGGCGCGATTCTGTCAAAAGTCAAAGTCACAGTTAGCAATCAGGATACAAATCAGAGTCGCGAGACTGTGACAAATGAGAGCGGAGCGTATGTCTTTCCGCTTTTGCCATCCGGAATTTACACTGTGACGGTTGAGCAACAGGGGTTTCGCACATTCAGAAGATCCAATATCAGGCTGAATGTGGACCAGATAGTCCGTGTAGATGCCGATATGACAATCGGGGATGTCACTGCGCTGGTCGAGGTTCAATCGGACATTGCAGTGCTCGATACCGAGACCGCATCGATAGGGCAGATAGTCTCCCAGCGTCAGGTTACACAGCTTCCATTGAACGGTCGAAATTTCCTCTCACTGCTCTTTCTCAACGGGGGAACAGTCGAAACCAACGGCGAGCAGGGGGCGATGAGGCAGGGAGCCGGCAATGCCATCAGCATCAACGGATCGCGACCGACATCGAATAATTACATGCTCGATGGGACATCAAACACCGATACGGCTCTTGGAACAGCAGCAGCGATACTTTCGGTTGATGCAATTCAGGAGTTCAAGGAGCAGACGACGACTTACTCGGCGGAGTATGGTTTCAGCGCTAATCAGGTCAATATCGTCAGCAAGAGTGGAACCAATGATCTGCATGGGTCGGTCTTCTGGTTCGGTCGGAACGACGCACTGGACGCCAACACCTACTTCAACAATGCACGCGGAGTCAGGAAGACCAAATTACGCCAGAATCAGTATGGATTCGTCGCTGGCGGACCGGTCTACATTCCGAAGGTCTACAATGGTCGCAACAAGTCTTTCTGGCTGGTCAATTTCGAGGGGTACAAACGGACGCTCGGGACATCCGTACTGGCCAATGTCCCGACACCGGATCAACTGGCCGGCCGGTTCACCTCGACAATCATCGATCCGCTGACAGGTCAGCCATTCGCGAATAATACGGTCCCACAGAATCGTTATTCGAGACTTGCGCGGCTGGCTGTGGCGAAGTTCTTTCCGGCGCCGAATTTCACCGGGACCGGAGGCAACTATCTGTTTATCAGGAACCTGCCACTGGATCAAAAACAGTACACAATTCGTGGTGATCAGCAACTCGGACGCTTCGGCAGCGTATTTGGGCGATTCACCAACACCGATTACACGAATACGAGCATCGGAAATACGACCGAGTTAGGCGACAGGTTCTTTATCCAGACAACGCAGAACTGGCAGGTCTCGCATACGGTGCCGGTGGGCGCCAACATCGTCAACCAGTTTCGTGTCGGATACATCGAGGCCAAGGCTGAGGAACATGGTCCGGCAGCCCCACAGTCTGATATCGATCCGCTGAATCTGACGGGAGTCTTCACGGGGATACCCGATGTCCAGCGAACGTATCCGGCAGTCGGATGGGGCGGTGTGGGGACAGGGCTTTCAGGCGGACGCAGCGCGGTCAATGATTACACTACGAGTAATCAGCCCATGTGGGATATCAGCAACACGACCACCTGGATTAAAGGGAACCACACTCTCAACATGGGTATGAATTTCCGAAAATGGTCCCTTCAGCGCGATTTGGCGAATGACTTCCTGGGTCAGTTCACCTTCAGCGGCTTTTTTACCGGAAATCAGACCAGAGATCACGCGATTGCCGATTTCCTGCTGGGTTATTACTCGGGAGCGAGCGTTTTCCAGCCGGCGGGTTTCAGCGTCGAGGGCAAGATCGGCAATCCTCGCGAGTTCAACTTCCTGTATCTGGCGCCGTATGTCCAGGATGACTGGAGAGTCAATCAGCGCCTGACCCTTAACCTCGGGTTGCGGTATGACTTCAGGACGGTTCCGAACGAGACCAACAACCGCATGGGATGGCGTGATCTTTCCAACCCCAGAGGCGGGTTGCTGGTGGCTGACGCGAACCTTGCCGCCAGAGGGATTGTGGGAGATTCGAGTTATTACAAGTATGCCGAGCGGCGCAATCCTTATGACGCGTCGAAGAAGGTGTTCGCCCCGCGGTTCGGTTTCGCCTTCCGTCCATTCAGCGATGACAGGACGGTCTTGCGTGGCGGGTATGGCGTCTTCTTCGATTCAGCCGAAGGTCGTGAGATCGACGGAGCTTCGGATATATTCCCGTATGTCAGCCGCGGGAATTACATCCAGACGATTGGGCAGGCAAATCTGATGACAACCGACAACCTGTTCCCGGATTTCGCCAGCGCCTCGGTCGCCACACCGGCCGCCAATACATTCCTGGCGGTCAGCATGTCCCCGGAACCGCGCAACCCATATGTCCAGCAGTGGTCGCTCAGCATACAGCGTTCCCTGACACAGAACACGACACTCGAACTCAACTACATCGGCAATAAGGGGACGCATCTGCTGATGCGCCGCAATATCGCGCAGGCGCTTCCTCCGTCCAATCCTGCTCTCTGCGCCGCGAATCCCACGCAGGGAGATTGTCCGGTCGCCATCAGAAGGCCGTTCCCCAACTTCGTCACATATATCGACAGCGACTGGTCGGGGAACTCGAGTTACAACGCCTTCAATGCGAAAGTCGAGCATCGAAGCAACGCACTGCTATTCACTGCGGTTTATACATGGGCAAAGAGCATCGATAACAAGTCCGCTGCTGCCGGTATTGGCAATGACGTGGCAGGCTGGCAGGGGTTTCTGAACAACGCCGACATCCGCCGCGACCGAGGCCGGTCCGAATTTGACGTCGATCATCGGCTCGTCAGCAGTGTTGTTTACGAACTGCCTGTCGGGCGAGGGAAGAGATTCGGTTCCGATATGCCGAGGGTCGTCGATGTGATTGTCGGCGGCTGGCAGGTGAATGCCATTGCTACCTTCCAGCGCGGATTCCCGATGACTGTCACAGCGGCGGATGTCGGCGGACTGAATGACACTTTCGGCACCAACCGCGCGGATCTGGTTGGTACTCCAAAGCTGACAAAGACCCTCAACCAGTGGTTCGACACGTCGGCCTTCAGGCAACCGGCAGCCGGATTCCTGGGGACTTCGGGGCGCGGTATCCTGAGGGCGCCGGGCATCAACAACTGGGACACCGGACTGTTCAAGAACTTCACTATCACTGAAAGGTTGAGCTTCCAGTTCCGGTTCGAGTCGTTCAATGCCTTCAACCATACGCAATGGGGTGTTCCGATACGCAACGTTGCGGATTCGCGAATCGGGCAGATCCTGGGCACCCGGGCCGCACGCATCAACCAGCTCGGCGCCAAGCTGGTCTGGTAGGTGCTCGAGGTGTAAACTTGATGAAACACCCGCCGGGCAGATCAGGTTCGGCGGGTCTTTCTTCAAGGAGAAACCGATGTCAACCAGATTCGTCACGCTCGCATTTTTATCGCTTCTGATCATTGTTTCGGATTCAAAAGCGCAGCAGGCAGGTTCTGCCGAGTTGCAACGTTTGGCTCAGGAAGGTGAAAAGGCACTCGCGGAGAGACGCTATGAAGATGCTGCCAGTGCCTATGAGAAGGTGTGCGGACTGGCGCCGAATATGGCTGAAGCGCAGGCCCGTCTTGGATTGATCTATTTCCAGATGGGCAGGTTCGAGCAGGCTGTCAGGGCTTTGCGCCGGGCGCTCCAGCTCAAGCCATCTCTGCCGAATACCGATCTCCTGCTGGGGATGGCGTTGTCGGAGGTGGGCGCCTATCGTGAGGCGTTGTCTCTGCTTGAGATTGGGTACAAGCGAAGCTCCGATCCTGTGCTCAAAAGAGCCAGCGGTTTGCAGTTACAACGTGCATACACCGGGCTGGGGCAGGATGACAAGGCAGTCGAAGTCACACTCGAACTGACCAGGCTCTATCCCAGGGATCCGGAAGTGCTTTACCACGCCGGGCGTATTTTCGGAAATTACGCCTATCTTTCGACCGTCAAGCTGGCGGAGGTTGCTCCCGATTCGATCTGGCTGCATCTGGCAGCCGGCGAGGCGAATGAAAGTCAGGGGCGGACGGAAGCCGCGATTCAGGACTACCGGCAGGTTCTCGCGATTCATCCGGATCGGCCGGGAGTTCACTATCGTATCGGTCGCACACTGCTCGCGCGCGCGCGGCAGTCCACTGAAGACACGGCATCCGAACCTGAAGCGCTCAAAGAATTCGAGCAGGAACTGCGGATCGATCCGTCCAATGCGAATGCCGCGTATGAAGCCGGTGAAATACATCGCAAACTGGCGCAGTTTGATGATGCGCTGAAGCTCTTTTCACAGGCAGTCGAGCATTACCCGGATTTCGAGGAGGCGCTGGTGGCAAAAGGGCGGACGCTCCTCAGTCTGGGCCAGGCTCACGAAGCGATCGTACCATTGCGGAAATCGATCTCACTCAACGCCGAGAATGATGTCGCATGGTTTCAACTGGCCCAGGCATATCGGGCGATGGGAAATACTGCCGAACAGCAGAAGGCGCTGATGGAATTCCAGCGGTTGCGTGATTTGATCATCCGCCGGACCGAGAGCGGAAAGGTCAAACGCAGTGAAGTTACCAGGCAGACTCTCGATCCAAAGGGCCTCAAAAACGATTTAGGAAAAATCCTCACAATGACGCCAGATCTGGAAAGTTACAGGATCCGAAAAAGTCAGCGTGTGGGCTTCCGCTATCTGAGATCCGCGGCTTTTTTTATTGTCCTGGGTTCTGCTCGTTATCCTGATTGTGATTCCGGCTGCATCTCACGAGCAGGCCGTTGTTGTCGGAGTCGAGTTTACTGATGTCACGAAATCGAGCGGCATCACATTCAAACATGCGTATGCTCCGGAGAAAAAATATATCGTTGAGTCCATGAGCGGAGGCGCAGCGCTCCTGGATTTCGATAATGACGGCCGGCTGGACATCTACCTTGTAAATTCGCCCACAGTCGCCTCTGCCGGCAATCCGCAAAGCGCTTGCAGCGAATTATGGCGCAACAACGGTGACGGAACATTCGTCGATGTCACAGAAAAAGCCGGCGTGGGTTATCCCGGCTGGGGGATGGGTGTCGCGACAGGGGATTACGACAATGACGGATGGCAGGATCTTTATGTGACCTGTTTCGGGCCGAACCGGCTCTATCGCAACAACGGGGATGGCACATTCACTGATATCGCCGTTAAGGCCGGCGTAGCCGATCCACGCTGGTCGACCGGTGCGGCTTTTGGCGATTACGACAATGATGGACGAGTAGATCTCTTCGTCGCCAACTACATTGATCTGAAACTCGAAGCGCTGCCCGAATTCGGCAGGGGGAAAAACTGTCAATTTCAGGGGATGCCTGTTCAATGCGGCCCGCAAGGTTTGAGGGGCGTCGGTGATTCTCTGTTTCACAACAACGGCGACGGTACGTTCAATGACGTATCCAGGCAGGCCGGCGTCGATGATAAAGAATTGTTGTTCGGACTTGGAGTTGTCTGGTGCGATTTCAATGAAGACGGCCGCATTGATCTTTATGTCGCCAACGACACCGGAGCGAACTACCTCTATCAGAACAACGGCGATGGAACATTCTTAGAGATTGGGTTGATGTCGGGGGCGGCTCTCAGCGAGGACGGCAAGGGGCAGGCCTCGATGGGTGTGGCGATCGGCGATTACGATCATCGTGGCCGGTCGAGTATCTTCGTCACCAACTTCTCGGACGAATACAACGCTCTTTATCGCCACGAAAAAGGATTTACCTTCACCGATGTCTCATACGCCACACAGACCGGCCGCGCCAGTCTGCCTTATGTCGGCTGGGGCTGCGGATTTTTCGATTACGACAATGACGGCTGGCTGGATTTGCTGGTCGTCAACGGTCACGTTTATCCGCAACTCGAGGCAGCGAAGCTGAAGATCGCCTATGCGCAGCGAAAACTGCTTTACCATAACAAGCGCAACGGCACATTCGCAGAGACTGGCTCGGGACCGGGATCGGGTCTGAACGAGCCTTCCGTCAGCCGTGGCGCGGCGTTCGGCGATCTGGATAACGACGGTGATCTGGATGTAGTCATCAACAATCTCGACGGCGCGCCGACGATTCTTCGTAATGATGGCGGAAATCGGAACAGCTTTCTCGTGCTCGATTTGATCGGCGGCAGGAGCAACCGTGACGCATACGGTGCGCGAGTTAAAGTCACGGCCGGTGACCTCATTCAAATCGCCGAAAAGCGGAGTGGCGGAAGCTACCTTTCACAGAACGATCCGCGATTGCATTTCGGCCTCGATCGGCGGACAAAGGTGGATGCGGTCGAAGTGCGATGGCCGGGCGGCTTGGTTCAGAAACTAACGAATCCTTCTGTTAACAGCTTCATCAGAATTGTTGAACCAGGGAGGGAGAGATGAATCGCTTTCAGGTATTTCGTTCAGTTCTTGTTTTCGCGTGGCTGCTTGCAGTGGCGGCAGGCATGGCGAACCCTTTCGCGCAAAACGATCAAAGCAGACTTATCAACAAAGAACTGCTCACAAAGCCCTGGAGCGCGAGCTGGATCACAGTGCCCAACGTTTCACTGTTCGACTATGGTGTTTATCATTTCCGTCGCACATTCGAGCTTGAGGCCCGGCCGTCGACATTCGTCATTCACGTCACGGGTGATAATCGCTATCAACTCTTCATCAACGGCCATCCGAGTGTGTGGGGGCCGGCGCGCGGCGACCTGAACCACTGGCGATACGAGACGATTGATATCGCGCCGCATCTGAGAGCGGGAAAGAATGTGATCGCGGCGGTTGTCTGGAATTTCGGGCAATACGCGCCTGAAACCCAGGTAACGGATCGCACAGCCTTCCTTTTGCAGGGCGACACCGAGGCTGAACGCATAGTTGATACGAACACTCAGTGGAAGTGCATGCGCAATACAGCCTACCAGCCATTGCATTACACGCACGCACAGATGCGCGGTTATTTCGTAGCCGGGCCTGGGGACAAGGTTGACGGCGCGAACTATCCGTGGGGCTGGCAGAATCCTCAGTTTGACGATTCGGCATGGATTCGTGCACAGACGGAAGGGCGCTGGCGGGGCGCTCCGCGTGATTCACGCGATGCGCCGAACCGATGGATGCTCGTGCCGCGCAACATCCCGCTTATGGAAGAGAGACCCGAGCGGTTCGCGGCAGTGCGGCGGTCGAGCGGCGTGATGATGCCTGCCGGATTCCCGAAGCAGCCGGTCGCATTCACGATTCCGGCAAATACGAGGGCCCGAATTCTGCTCGATCAGTCGCATCTGACAACCGCTTTTCCGGAGCTGATCGTGAGCGGCGGCAATGGTGCGGTGATCGAACTCGGCTATGCCGAATCGCTCTACAACGCGGGCGGGCAGCGCGGTGGCAAGGGGAACCGCAACGATATCGAAGGCAAGGAGTTCATCGGCTATTACGACATCTTCACGAGCGGCGGTGGCTCGCACCGTATGTTCCGACCGCTCTGGTGGCGAACTTACAGGTACGTTGACCTGAAGATCGAAACGAAAGCAGAGCCGCTGAGGATCGAAGATTTACGAGGCGTTTACACCGGTTATCCCTTCGAGATGAATGCGAAGTTCGATGCCGGTTCCGAACGGCTCGATCGGATACTGGAAGTCGGATGGCGCACTGCACGGCTTTGCGCGCACGAGACATACATGGACTGCCCGTACTACGAGCAGTTGCAGTATGTGGGTGACACTCGCATACAGGCTCTCGTCTCCCTTTACAATTCGGGCGACGCGCGACTGATGAAGAACGCGATCAGCCAGATCAATGACTCGCGCACGGCCGAAGGCGCGACGATGAGCCGCGCTCCGACTCGGCAGCAGCAGTACATCCCGCCGTTCTCACTATGGTGGATCGGGATGGTTCACGATTACTGGCGATATCAGGATGACGCCGAATTCGTTCGCGAAATGCTGCCCGGAGTGCGCGCTGTTCTCGATTTCTTCGGCAGGCACCGGAAAGCGAACGGATCTCTGAAACAAATGCCCTGGTGGAATTACGTGGACTGGGCGTGGAGACAGACGGGCGGCGTGCCGCCGATGGGGGATGACGGCTCATCGGCCGTAATCGACCTCCAATATCTGATGGCCCTCGACTGGGCGGCTGATCTCGAGGAGGCCCAGGGTTCGAAGAGGCAGTCTTCTGATTTACGCGAGGAAGCCGCCGGGCTTCGAGCGACCATCCGCCGGATTTACTGGGATTCAACGCGTGGCCTGATTGCAGACACTCCCGCTAAAAGCGAGTATTCGCAGCAGGCTAACTCGCTGGCGGTTCTGGCACGCGTGATAGATGACGACGATGCACGAGCGCTGGTCAATCGGATTCTCAGTGATTCGTCGCTGACCCAGTGCACATACTATTTCCGCCACTACCTGCATTCGGCTGTGAACCAGGTTGGTGAAGGCGATCGTTACCTTGACCTGCTCGGTGAATGGGACAAGATGCTGGCGATCGGCCTGACGACCTGGGCAGAGACCCCTGATCCGTCGCGTTCTGATTGCCATGCCTGGAGCGCGAGTCCGAATTATGAACTCTTCCGCACGGTGCTCGGCATAGACTCTTCAGGGCCCGGATTCAATCGAGTCTCGATTCGACCCTTTCCCGGCAAATTGGCGCAGGTCTCCGGCTCGATCCCGCATCCCAAAGGCCGGATTGTTGTCAGTCTCAAACTCGACGGAGGAAAACTGAACGCGGAAGTCAGCTTGCCGCAAGCCGTAGAAGGGGAATTCATCTGGCGAGGAGCGCAACAGCCGCTCAAAGCCGGGCTGAACAAATTGTCATTTTAAGTTTTGTGGAATGACTGTGGTGGGGGGGGGGGGGGGTGGCGGTGGGGCGGGGGGGGGGGAGGGGGGGGCTTGCCCGCCGGGGGGCCTCCGGGGGCCTGCGGCCCCGCTGTTGACCGGGTTCCCGGCGGGGGGCGGGGCCGGCGGGGGGCGGGGGGGCGGGGGGTTGGAGGGGGGGGGGGGGGGGGGGGGGGGGGGTTGCTGGGGGCCGTCGCGGGGGCGGGGGGGCGTCTTCGGGCGTGAGGGCGGCCAGTGTCAGCCCTGCGGGGGGGGGGCGGGCAGTTCCCACGCCTCGGCGTTTTCTGTGGGACTCGCACCCGGACGACTCCGGGCGGGGCGTTCACAGTCGCACCGGCAGAGGCTGATTCGGAGTCAAAGGCGCCGATCGGACGTGGGGGTCGCGCTTGGTGGCGTCGGGCGGGGGAGACGCAACCTGGCGGGCCTACCCTTGATTCAGCGGGCCAGCTGGCGGGTCTGAGCGGGCCGGATGCTACTGTCGCGAGTTGTTATCTTCAGCAGGGACGCCTTAGTACAGGCTCTTCGGCGAGAAACCGCCGCCTGTACCTGCCGGTTATAGTTTCGACTACGTCAATGCCGACGCCCTCGTCAATCGCCTGTCGGTGGATGGAAATTCGCGGAACCGCATGGTGCTGTCGACGGCAAATGTCGCTGCCGCCGTCTGGTCAGTGGCGCACCAGTCGAGTCAGCCCCAGCCTGCCCAAGAGTTCTCAGCTGGGCTCAGGGCGAACGGGGCGCCGGCAAGGGCAGGGTTTCGGCGCTCATACGGGGCGGCCCTCCGCATGCTCGGCGACTGAAACTAACCAAACCTTGTTCGTTCAGTCTTACGATGAAGTCTGGGTGCACAACACCATGGAAACCTGGATGCCATCTTTCGCATCGAAGGCAAAGCCGCTGAGCTGTGGCATCCTGAAAGCGGCCGAATCGAGCCGGCCGGCTACCGCATCGCGAACGGGCACACGACCGTACCGTTGAGGCTCAACCCATGGGAGGCTGTGTTTGTAGTGTTTCGCAAGCGCAGCGCGTTTTCCGGGCAGTAAAGGGTGGGGGTCGGTTTGGGGGGCCGGTGCAGGCTCAACGTGGATCGACCTCGGCGCAGTGAAGAACATGGCTGAAGTTGCAGTTAACGGCCGGCGGCTCGGCAGCGTCTGGAAGACGCCTTTCCGGGTTGATGTGACCGAGGCCTTGAGGCCGGGCGCAAACACGTTTGAGATCAAGGTGACGAACCTCTGGGTCAATCGCCTGATTGGAGATCAGCAACCAGGAGCCGGCAGGAAGTACACATACGCAGCGATGCCATTTTATCGGCCTGACTCGCCGCTTTTGCCGTCCGGCCTCCTTGGACCGGTGCAAATCGTCAGGCTGGCAGTCGAATAATTGTTATGAATTATGAGCAATTGTGCCAGATTGCACAGCCTGGAGACAGGTCATTTCATCCCCGGTTCAAGGCGCTGGTTTTATCCACGGCTCTTCAGGCTGAAGCCGGCTTTCGATTTTTGCAGCTGACGGTTTATAATCAATGTCGTTACTCGATCCGTCAAACATCTCAAAATCTAGAGTAAAAACCATGTGGCAGCGTCCGGTAAAAATCCTGCTCGTGCTGGCCGGCGGCGCGATGCTCTCATTATTTTCAGTCTTCGGAGCGGCGTCGTCCGGGCCGCAATCGCGAGTGGACTTTCAACGTGAGGTAGAGCCGATCTTTGCGGCGCATTGTTACAAATGCCATGGCGGAGTCAAGGCATCGGGGCAGCTGAAACTCGATTCCCGCACGACCGCTTTGAGGGGCGGGATTTCGGGTGCGGTCATCGTGCCGGGATCATCCGCCAGGTCGAGACTGATGCACCGCTTGCGTGGAGAAGGCGGCGAGCAGCGCATGCCGCTGGGCGGAACACCGCTGACATCCCGGCAGATCGATCTGATCGCACGCTGGATCGATGAGGGGGCTGTCTGGCCGGGAGGTGAGAAAGAGAAAGAAATCCCTCGACACTGGGCATTCGTCGCGCCGTCGCGCCCGGATTTACCCGCTGTCAACAACAAAGCCTGGCCGATCAATCCAATTGACAGGTTTGTTTTATCAAGGATCGAAAAAAGCGGACTTGCGCCATCGCCTGAAGCTGAAAAAACAACGTTGTTGCGTCGCCTGAGCATCGATCTGACAGGCTTGCCGCCTTCATTGAAAGAGATTGATGATTTTCTTGCGGATAATTCATCAGGCGCGTGGGAGAGGCAGATCGATCGCCTGCTCAGAAGCCCCCATTACGGCGAACGATGGGGGCGCTGGTGGCTCGATGCCGCGCGATACGCCGACACGAATGGTTTTGAGAAAGATCTGCCGCGCTCGATCTGGCCATACCGTGACTGGGTGATCAAGGCATTCAATCAGGACATGCCGTTCGATCAGTTCACCATCGAGCAGCTGGCCGGCGATCTGTTGCCGAACCCGACTCTGGATCAGCTTGTCGCCACCGGATTTCTTCGCAACTCGATGCTCAATCAGGAGGGCGGTGTCGATCCTGAACAGTTCCGCGTTGAAGGTTTGATAGATCGCGTCGATGCCCTCGGAAACGCATTTCTGGGGCTGACGATAAAATGCGCCCAATGCCATAACCACAAGTTCGATCCGATCAAGCAGACAGAGTATTACCAGGTTTACGCTTTCCTCAATTCCGACGACGAGCCGGAAATAGAAGTTCCGGATGAAAAGATCGTCAGGAAACGCGAAGAGATCGAGGCTGCCGTCACAAAACTCGAGGACGAACTGATCGCCGACACGCCAGACCTGAAACAGCGCCTGGCTATCTGGGAGCAGCAGATGGCTTATGATGATAGCCAGTGGACGCCGCTCACTGACACTGAAATTCACGCGATCTTCGGCGTCAAATTCGAGCGGTTGCCTGACGGTTCATTTCTCGCCAGAGGCGATAATGCAACAGCGAACAATTATCAGATCAAGGCGCGCACGAAACTCAAAAATATCACCGGATTTCGGATCGAATATCTGACCAGTCCGAATCTGCCGCGCACCGGGCCGGGCCGCGATTTTGACGGCAAATTCTATGTAACTGAATTCATTGTTGATGCATCGCCGATCGGCGCTCCTGATCAGATCACCAGAGTTGACCTGCAAAGTCCGACCGTCGATTACGAACGGCCTGATTTTCCTGTCGCGAATGTCATCGACGGCAATCAGAAAACTCACTGGTCAAGCGATGCCGGGCCGGGCCGGCGAAACCAGGATCGCAAGATGGCATTCGTCGCAGTCCGCCCGGTCGGCTACGCTGGCGGGACGGAGTTTTCGTTTCAGCTCATGCAGAAGTCGAATGAACAGATTCGAACACCGCAGCCCAATATCGGGAGGTTTCGGATATCTGTCACAACGTCTGACAAACCATCTGCGGATCCGCTGCCGGCTGCCGTGCGCAGCATCCTTGCGATACCCGCCGCGCAAAGAACTGATGTACAGCAGCGCGAGGTCTTCAGTTTTTATCGGACTACGGTTAAAGAGTGGGCCGAGACAAACAGGAAGATTGAAGATCTTCTCAATGAGTGGCCTTATGGAGTGACGACGCTGGCGCTCATGCCTCGTCAATGGCCTCGGGAGACGAGGGTCTTCAGACGCGGCGACTGGAAGCGGCCCGGAGAGGCTGTAACTGCGAACACCCCGTCTTTCCTGCCACCATTTCCATCTGACGCTCCGCGCAATCGCCTCGGGCTGGCTCAATGGATTATCGATAAGAAAAACCCGCTTACCGCGCGTGTTATCGTCAATCGAATCTGGCAGCAGTATTTCGGCGAAGGTCTTGTCTCAACCCCGGAGGATTTCGGATTGCGGTGCGATCCGCCCTCGAATGCCGGCTTGCTCGACTGGCTGGCGGTTGAATTCATGGAAAGCGGCTGGAGCATCAAGCACATGCACCGGCTTATAGCGAAATCGGCAGTCTACAGGCAATCATCGCGGGTCACGCCGGAGCTGCTCGATAAAGATCCGACAAACAATCTGCTCGCCCGCGCACCGCGCCTGCGTGTCGAAGCCGAGACTGTTCGCGACATTGCCTTGACCGCCAGCGGGTTGCTGAGCCGCAAGATCGGCGGCCCAAGCGTTTATCCTCCAATTCCCGACGGCGTGCTCAGTCTTGGGTACGGCAGCGCAATGCCGTGGCCCACCGCTACGGGCGAGGATCGTTATCGACGCGGGATGTACACATTCTGGAAACGCAATGTGCCGTATCCTTCGATGCTTGTTTTTGACCAGCCGATCGGAGACTTTTCCTGCACTCGACGACTTCGCTCGAATACGCCTTTGCAGGCACTGACGACGCTTAATGATCAGACCTTCGTCGAGTTCGCACAGGGCCTGGCCCTGCGAGTGTGGAAAGAGGGCGGGTCAACCGATCAGGAAAAAATGATCTATGCATTTCGATTGTGTGTCGGTCGCCCACCCGACGCAATTGAATTGCAGAAACTGATCGAGCTGCTGAATGACCAGAAACCATTGTTTGACGGCAACACAGCAAAATCCGTCTATGTTTCGAGCTCTGACCTGACAAGGCTTCCAGAAGGTGTCGATTTGCACAGGATCGCTCCCTGGGCCATGGTCGCGCGCGTTCTGCTGAACATGGATGAAACGATGACAAAAGAGTGAGCCGGGAGAGTGAGCAATGAATCACGACGTAGAGATTGAACAGGAGTTGGTGAAGCATAATTCGAGGCGCTGGTTTTTCCGTGAATGCGGAGTCGGCCTTGGATCGATGGCGCTTCTTTCACTGCTCAAAGATGATTCAGTGGCACAGACTGCCGCCGGTAAAAATCCGATGGCGCCGAGGCAGCCGCATTTTAAGCCGCGGGCGAAACGGGTCATATATCTGTTTCATTCCGGCGGACCTTCGCAACTGGACCTCTTCGATTACAAACCGAGTCTTGTGAAATACAATGGTAAACCGGTGCCAAAGGAGTTCACAAAGGGCATTGATTACGCTTTTATCCGGCCCGATGCCGGGTTGTACGCCTCCGAGTTCAAGTTCGCGAGGCATGGACAATCCGGCGCGGAACTGTCAGAGGCCTGGACGCATCTGCCAAAAGTCGCAGATCAGATCACTATCATCCGTTCGATGATGACGGATGCCATCAATCACGCTCCGGGGCAGGTTCTGATGCAGACCGGTTCGATTCAATTCGGACGTCCGAGTTTTGGCGCCTGGGTGACATATGGACTGGGCAGCGAAAGCCAGGACCTGCCGGCCTTTGTCGTGCTTTCTTCGGGCGGCGGCACCAGCGGCGGGGCAGCCAACTGGGGGGCCGGCTTTCTGCCGACGCTTTATCAGGGAGTCCCATTTCAGCGCACGGGGCCGCCGATCCTTTCACTCTCGAATCCTCGCGGCGTGACGCGTGAAATGCAGCGACGCTCACTGGATACGCTCAAGGAATTGAATGAGCATCACCTCGGAGTGACAGGAGACCCAGAAACAGCGACCCGGATCAATGCCTATGAGATGGCCTTTCGCATGCAGGACAGCGGGCCCGACCTGATGGACTTATCGAAAGAATCGAAGGCTACGCTTGAGATGTATGGTGTGGAACAGGGCAAGGCTTCATACGCGACCAATTGCCTGCTTGCGCGGCGACTGCTCGAACGCGGGGTCCGCTTCGTACAGCTCAATCACGAGGCCTGGGACCATCATTCCGAGGTCGCAAAGGGTGTCCGTTCACAGATGCGCCAGACGGATCAGGCAACAACCGCGCTGATTCTGGATCTCAAACAGCGCGGATTGCTGGATGACACTATCGTCATCTGGGGCGGTGAATTCGGTCGCACTCCGATGGTTGAATCCGACCCGGATGCCAATCGCAGTCTCGGTCGCGATCACCATAACAAAGCCTTTTCGATCTTCGTCGCCGGAGGCGGATTCAAGCCCGGCGTGACGCTTGGTGAAACTGATGAATTCGGGTTTAATGTCGCAGAAGATCCGGTTCACGTGCACGACCTGCATGCTACATTGCTTCAATTGCTTGGCTTTGATCATTCAAAACTGACATACCGCTACCAGGGCCGTGACTTTCGCCTGACCGATGTCCATGGTCTTGTGATAGACAAATTGCTCGCGTAATCAGAAGGGAGTCTGACAGGTGGGAATACCGAAATTTTGGAAGGTGACTGGATTATCACTGTTTTTTGCCGCCGCTCTTGCGGGTTGGGGCCACAACCCGCAGGCGCAGAGTCGCCAGCTTGCGGACTGGCTGACCGATGGAGGAGATATTCAACGGACCGGCTGGCAACGGAACGAAAAGATCCTCACCACGGCCAATGTTAAAAACATGGAGCTCTTATGGAAGACCAAGCTTGATAATAAGCCCCGTCAAATGCATTCGCTTTTGCCGGCGCTGGTCGTCGGCCGCGTCAACACATCCAACGGCCCGAAGCAGATGGTGATCGTCACAGGAGTCTCGGACAATATCTATGCGATCGACGCAGATACGGGCGAGCTGATCTGGAAGCATCATTTCGAGTCGGACTGGACGCCGCCGGCGGATGGCGGCAGGGGAGCAGGCATTCTATGTCCCGGTGGAATCACCGCGACGCCGGTCGTCGGGCCGACCAGCACACCGGGCAAATATACGCTTTACGCTGCAGCCTGGGACGGCACCTTGCGCCGATTGAATGTTGCCGACGGGAAGGAGATCGCTCCGCCGGCAAAGTTCATGCCGCCCAACGGCAAACCTTATGCGCTGAATTTGTACAATAATGTGATCTACACTCATACCGCACAGGGCTGCGGCGGCAACCCGAATATGGTCTACACATACGACCTGGCCACAAATCTCGTCGGATCGTGGGGGCCGGCCGGCGGAGGCATGTGGGGACGTACCGGTCCGGCGATCAGTTCCAATGGAACAATGTACACAGGGACTGGTGACGGGCGGTGGGATCCTGAAAACGGCATCTATGGCAATGGCATCATTGGCGTCAAATTGAATCCCGAGACCAAGACAGTCGATCTCGTCGATTATTACGGCCCTTCAAACGCCGAGTGGCTTTGGAAGCGCGACCTGGATATGCAGGTGACTCCGGCGATCTTCAAATACAAAGGCAAGGAATTGATGATAGATGCGGGCAAGGAATGTCGCGTCTATCTGATGGATACCGAGTCGATCGGCGGAGACGACCACCGGACGCCACTCTACCGTACGCCGCTGATCTGCAATGAAGAGGTCAATTTCGCATCAGCAGGCATCTGGGGATCAATGGGCGCCTGGGATGATGCAAGCGGAACTCAATGGGCGCTGACTCCATTCTGGGGGCCCAAGCATTCCGCTTTTAAGGCACCTATCGAACACGGCCCGGTCAAATACGGCGCAATTGCCGCATTCAAGGTCGAGGAGAAGAACGGAAAATGGCAGTTGACTCCGGCCTGGATCTCACGGGATATGAACCGCGCGGAGCCGCCCGTTATCGCCAACGGCATAATCTTCGCGTATGGCAGTGGCGAAGACACCGATCAGGCGGCATTTGATATCGGACTCGCCTATAACAACGCGGCCCAGCGCATCGCGGGTTCCACACATGCCGTGCTCTATGCGCTGGATGCCCAAACCGGCAGGGAACTCTGGTCCAGCGGCAAGCAGATCACCTCATGGAATCATTGGGGCGGACTGACCGTCGCCAACGGGCGCGTATATATCAGTACGTTCGACGGTGTCCAATACTGCTTCGGCATCAGGAGCGGTTCTTAAATGAATGCTCGATCAGAGCCTAATATGATCATGACGATGGTGAAACTGTTCATAATCAACTCTCAAGGAGTTTCCGCCATGAAAAGATTTGCTGTTGCCCTTGTCGTCTGCTTTATCAGCGCCGGCGTTGTGCGCGCACAAGGTCAGGACTGGATGACGAGCAATGGAGATGCGCAACGTTCCGCCTGGATCAGGTCGGATGCGAAAATTGCGAAAGACACCGTAAAAAGCCCGGACTTCCAGTTTTTATGGAAGCTCAAACTCAAGAATGAACCGCGGCAGATGAATTCACTCATGCCTCCGGCAACGCTCGAGCGCCTGATCGGTTATCGTGGGTTCAGAATGCTCGGGTTCGTTGGAGGCAGTTCGGACAATATCTTCACGATAGATACTGATCTCGGTCGAATGGAGTGGGAGAAGCGTTTCACCTCGACTACGTCGGCTGGAACTGGGACGATGAACTGTCCTGGAGGCATGACCAACGGTGTTGCGCGACCGACGATTGGGACGATCCCGGCAATAATTGCGAGTGGCAGAGGCCGCAGCAATCCGGCGAAAAGCGCCGTTGGGAAGCCCGGTGAAGGCGCGGTCACTCTGGCGATGGTTCCGCCTCCAAGGCCGGCGGCCCCGCCACCGAGCACACCGCCGCCTGTTCCGGCGCGCCCGAATCCGGCCAGTCCGCCGGGCGGCCAGTTCGGCCGCGGCCCATTCCTCGTTTATGCGCTATCGAGTGACGGAATGCTTCGTTCGATGCATCTGTCTAATGGCGCTGATTACGAACCGCCTGTCAAATTCATACCGCCCAATGCCAATTCAAACGGGCTGATCGTCACCGATAACGTCGCATACGTGGTGACTGAGGGGAATTGCGGCGGTGCGGCAAATGGTCTCTGGGCGCTGGACCTCATTACCAAAAAAGTCACCACCTGGAAAGCGAATATCTCGGGTTCGGCCGGTCCCGCTTTCGACGGGAAAGGTACGATCTATGTGACAACTGGCAGCGGTGGCGAAATTCCCAATTCTCTGATTGCCCTCGATCAGAAAACCCTGACGGTGAAGGGGTGGTATTCGGCCGGAGACCAGCAATTTTCTTCGACTCCGGTGATCTTCAATTATCGGGAAAAAACTCTGATTGCCGGCGCTACAAGAGACGGCCGCATTCACATGCTCGAGGGGGGGAATCCGGGCGGATCTGACCATAGGACGGCTCTTTTCGTAACATCCGGATCGGTCAAGTCGGGTGACTTCGCCCCGGGCGCTCTGACAAGCTGGCAGGATGCAGGCGGGACTCGGTGGATACTATCGTCAACCACAGGGACTCAGGCTATCGATGCGGGTTTTCCGGAGACCAACGGCAAAATCACAAACGGCTCGATCGTCGCCTGGAAGGTTGTCGATCAGAATGGCTCGCCCGAGTTGATCACAGTCTGGGCTTCGCGTGACCTGATTTCACCGCTCACTCCAACGATCATCAACGGCGTCGCCTTTGTTGTCTCGAGTGGAGAGTTTCGAACAAGCGATGCGAGGATGACAGCAGCCGAACGCGCGAGGCGCTCAAGGCCGGCTGTCATTTACGCGCTGGATGCCGCTACCGGCAGGGAACTCTGGAACAGCGGTTCGGTGATCACTTCATTTGCGCATGGAGGCGCCATTTCCGGAGGCATGGGTCAGATCTATCTGGGAACTCACGATGGGACGCTATACGCGTTCGGTTTCCCGATGGAGCATTGATCATTACTGTTATGGCCTGTTATGGGTTGCCCGGTTCAAACTCGGCGGCCCATGACGTTTAAATTGATTTATGAAATTCAATACTTTCGTAATTATCGTTGCTCTGGTTATTTGCTCTCCCGCTTTTTTTGACGTAACAACGGCAGGCCAGAGCGGACAACAACTGCCCGATGGGCCTGGAAAAGAGGAGCTCAGGAAGCTTTGTTCGCAATGCCACGAACTGGAGAAGTCATATTCTCTCAGGCAAGACCGGGGAGGCTGGACGCGAACCATGCAGAAGATGACCGCCTTCGGCATGAAGAGCACTGAAGCGGAGTTCAATGCTGTCCTTGAATATCTGATCAGAAACTATGCGGCAGATGAGGTTCCGAAGATCAACGTCAACAAAGCGAGAGCGATAGATCTGGAGAGCGGCCTGTCTCTTCGACGCTCGCAGGCGGCAGCCATCATTGCCTACCGCGATAAGAATGGCAATTTCAAAACGATCGAGGATCTCAAAAAAGTCCCCGGAATCGACGCTGAAAAGATCGAGGCGAAGAAGGATCGCCTGATATTCGAAGAATGAAGACAATAACAATCAGGATAATATCAGGCTTGATCGTTGTGGGCGCTCTGTTCGCTGCACGTTCGCCACAGGAATGCGCTTCGACGATCGCCGAATTGGAACAACGCATCGATGCCCAGCGCCATATGCTCATGGACTGGGCGGGTTTGATTCGTTACGGCAGCGAAAATACCGAACTCCCGCAACCTGCTGCGGGCGAAAACCGCGTGATTTTTCTTGGCGATGAGATCACTGAGAATTGGGGGCATGGCAAGACGGGGTTCTTTTCAGGAAGACCTTATTTGAATCGCGGCATCAAAGGCCAGACCACGCCGCAGATGCTCGTCCGGTTTAGGCAGGATGTCATCGCTCTCAAACCGAAGGTCGTCGTGATTCTGGCTGGCGCCAACGACGTGGCCAGTCTGACCGGCCCGATCACACAGGCTATGACGGCTGAAAATATCATGTCAATGGTCGAATTGGCGAAAACCAATGACATCAAGGTTGTGCTGGCTTCGCTGACACCGATCTGCGACTGCTACGCGAAACAGTCGCGACTACGACCGCACGGCAAAATCATTGGCATTAATGGATGGCTCAGAGAGTATGCGGCTCAAAGCGGCTCAGTCTATCTGAATTACTACTCAGCCCTGGCTCAAGGTCGGAATTTGAAGAAAGAGCTGACTGATGACGGATGGCTGCCGAATGACGCAGGTTATGCGGTCATGGCTCCTCTCGCAGAGCAGGCAATCGCTCAGGCTCTAAACAGCAAATGACCATTCAGACGTTGTTCTGAAATATTACAACCAGAGATCAATTTATGGCCAAAAAACAGCTGAATATTGGAATCGTCGGCTATGGTTTCATGGGGCGCACGCATTCGAATGCCTTCCTCCAGGCGGGCCGCTTTTTTGACCTGCCGTGTCAGCCTGTCCTGAAAGCCGTCTGCGCTCGCAATGTCGAACGGGCCAAATCCTTCTCAGATAATTGGGGATATGAATCGATTGAGACAGACTGGCGAAAACTGGTCGATCGCAAGGACATAGATTTGATAGATATCGCCAGTCCCAACGATACTCACGCTGAAATCGCCATCGCCGCCGCTCAGGCAGGTAAGATTGTGATGTGCGAAAAACCGCTGGGACGTAATTCGTCCGAAGCTCTCGCGATGGTCGATGCGGTCGAAACAGCCAAAGTCGCAAATATGGTCTGGTACAACTATCGCCGCGTCCCGGCAGTAGTGCTCCTCAAAAAATTGATTGATGAAGGCCGGTTCGGGCGTATTTTCCACTATCGAGCGAAGTTTCTGCAGGATTGGACGATCTCGCAGGACTTGCCGCAGGGTGGAGAAGGCCTGTGGCGTCTTGATGTCTCTGTCGCCGGCAGCGGAGTGACGGGCGACCTGCTGGCCCATAACATCGATACTGCAATGTGGCTCAACGGGCCGATCAGAGAGGTCACGGCCATGACCGAGACCTTCATCAAGGAGCGCAAACACAATCTGACGGGCGAGGTCGCGCCCGTGGGTATCGATGACGCAAGCGCATTTCTCTGCAGGTTTGAAAACGGATCGCTGGCGACGTTCGAGGCGACTCGGTATGCACGCGGGCACAAGGCGCTCTACACGCTGGAAATCAATGGTGAGCACGCATCGGCCTTCTGGGATCTGCACGACCTGCATCGCATCCAGTATTTCGATCACAGGGACGAGGGCCAGGTGCGAGGGTGGCGCGACATTCACGTCACTGACGGAGACCATCCATATATGGATCACTGGTGGGTGCCCGGTTTGCAGATCGGATATGAGCACACCTTTATTCATCAGTTCGCGGATTTTGCAGTCGCAATCGACACCGGCAAGGAGGCCGCTCCAACGTTCAGGGACGGTCTGGCTACTGATTACGTTACAGATGCTGTGCTGAAATCCGCCAGAACACGCCAATGGGAGAATGTGTCTGGATAAGTGAATAGTGACGAGTGATGAGTGACAAGAAAGGAATGATTAATGATGAAGCTTATCATAACGGGATGGATGGTGGCCTTTGCCGTTGTCGGACTATTTCTCCATGCGCCCGTAGGGCAGGGCGGCCAGCAGCGCCCGGGCCGCGGTCCTGGCATCGACGCATTGGAGATCGGCGATCATACAGGGTTTGAATCGATTTTCGACGGTCAGTCGCTGAAAGGGTGGGATGGCGATCCTGCATTCTGGCGCGCTGAAGCCGGCTCGATCATCGGCGAAAGCACTGCGGATAAGCCGCTCAAGATGAACACTTTTATCATCTGGCGCGGCGGTCAGCCAAAGGACTTCGAATTGAAACTCGAATACCGAATGAACTCTACCAACAGCGGCGTTCAATATCGCAGCGTCGAACTTCCTGACGTCGGAAAGTGGGTTTTGAAGGGCTACCAGGCGGATATCGATTTCATGAACCAGTATACAGGCCAGCTTTATGAGGAACGTGGGCGAGGCTTCCTGGCCATGCGCGGCCAGATGACCCAATTGCAGACCGGTAAAAAGAAGGTCATCGCTGATTTGCGGAGCAGTGATGATCTGAAAGCGCTGATTAAAAGCAATGACTGGAATCAGGTTCACATCATCGCGCGCGGAAATGTGTTGACACATATTTTCAATGGACACCTCATGGCTCAAACGGTCGATGATGATGTGGCAAATCGCGCCCCCGGTGGTTTAATCGGCTTTCAGATGCATGTCGGGCCTCCGATGAAACTGGAGGTTCGTAACATCCGGCTAAAGAACCTATAGCTCATTGGCTCCGCAGTTATGTCAAAGCGTGTATTTATCGTTCTTATGGCGGCGTTGCTTGGTGTGTCCTGTACTGGCGCTGACGATGCTTATCCGATTGGTGATCCGGTGGTGATTGAAACCCCACTGGGACTGCCTGAAGTGCCTGTCCCGAAAGACAGCCCGCTGACCGCTGACTTGATTGCACTCGGACGCAGGCTCTTCAATGAAGTCAGGCTGTCGAGCGACAATACGGTTTCGTGCGCAAGCTGCCATAACCCTGCGCTGCATTTTGCCGATGGCCTGGCCGTTGCGAAAGGTATTGGCGGGCAGCTCGGCACGCGAAATACTCCGACGGTATTGAATGCGGCGTATAGTGTTGCACAATTTTGGGATGGGCGCGCCGCGACTCTCGAACGGCAGGCAGGAATTCCGATTACCGCCGCAAATGAGATGAATCAGTCGCACGAAGCTTGCGTGACTAAATTGAGCGCCGATGAGGAATACAAAGCCGCATTTGAGAAAGCATTCGGTCCCGGGCCGATAACCATGAGCAGGATCGAAAAGGCGTTAGCGGCATTCGAACGAACGCTGCTGAGTGGGAACTCGGCTTTTGATCTGTACAAGTACGCGGGAAATAAGAATGCCCTGAGCGAAGCGGCCATTCGCGGACTTCAGGTCTTCACTGACAGGAACAAAGGGAATTGCGCGACCTGTCACGTCATCGGCGAAACCTATGCTTTGTTCACCGACGGCAAGTTTCATAATCTGGGCGTCGGCATGAACTCGAGCGGCGAGTTGACGGACATGGGCCGTTTCAATCATTCAGGTGTGAAATCAGACCGTGGTACATTTCGCACTCCGAGCCTGCGCAATGTCGCGAAAACCGCTCCTTACATGCACGACGGCAGTCTCAAAACGCTGCCGGAAGTAATTGCCTTTTACATGGGCGGAGGCAATTCAAACCCGCAACTGGACGTCGAGATCAGGCCGCTTATGCTTTCAGCGCAGGATCGCAACGATCTGCTGGCATTTCTGGATGCTCTGACAGGTGATATTCCTTCCGGTGAAGAATTGCATGGGAGGAAAAGATGACCCATCGTTGGGTGGCTCTGCCGCTTTGCGTCTTTCTGATCCTGGTCTCCGCCTGTTCAGACAAAAGTAACATTGAACCGGATGCAGATGAACCTGCATATTTCAAGATCGATCCGAACACAGCAGGGATGATCGCCGGCAATGTCATTTTTAAAGGGAAGAGACCCGCGCCTAAAATCGTCGATATGGACCAGGACCCGCAATGCGCGGAGCTACATCAACAGTCCGTCTACGATGACCCGGTATCGGTTGGCAGTGAGGGAAGCCTGGCCAACGCATTTGTCTGGATCAAGCAGGGGCTCGATGATAAAAAGTTCGAGCCGCCTACCGATCCGATGGTCATTGATCAGAAGGGTTGCTGGTTCGGTCCGCGGGTACTGGGACTTCAGGTCGGACAGACGTTCAAAGTCCTGAATTCAGATCCGGTGACTCATAATATTCACCCCTTGGCTGAGATCAATCGTGAATGGAATCAGAGCCAGTCACCGGGCGCAGAACCGTTGATACGCAAATTTTCGCGCCCTGAAGTGATGATCCGGGTCAAATGCAACATTCATAACTGGATGCACGCATGGATAGGGGTTGTCGATCATCCATATTTTGCCGTGACCGGCCCGGACGGCGCTTTTCAACTTAATAATGTTCCTCCCGGTAAATATACGATCGAGGTATGGCACGAAGTATTAGGCCGGAAGGAAGAACAGATTACGCTCGTCCGGGCAGGTCGGAGCGAGACTATTATCGAGTTCAAAGGAGAATGACATTCATGAAAAAGTCCGGTTGCCTGTTGGCAGTTTGTTGCCTTGCGTTGCTGGCGGCAGCTTGCTCGCAGGATACGAAATCCACGCAGCCGATTCATACCTCTGCCACGCCGCTGCCGGAATGGAGATCAGGTTACAGGATATACGTTACAAACGAGACTTCGGGTGATTTGAGTGTCATCGACGGCACGACGAATGATGTTCTGGCCACTGTTCCGCTGGGCAAGCGTCCGCGCGGAATTCACGCAAGTCCCGATCAGCGCACGATCTATATCGCACTGAGCGGATCGCCGCCGGCGCCGCCCGGCGTGGATGAAAGCACACTGCCGCCGCCGGATAAGAGCGCTGACGGCATCGGTGTCTTCGATGTCGAGCAAAACAAGCTGCTGCGAGTCATTCAGGGCGGCTCTGACCCGGAAAATTTCGATGTCAGCCTTGACGGCAGCACGCTCTTCGTTTCAAACGAGGATATTTCATCAGCCAGCTTCATTGAAGTCGCCTCCGGGAAGTTGACCGAGACGATTCGTGTCGGTGAGGAACCGGAGGGCGTCAAGTTATCGCCCGATGGAAAAGAGGTTTATGTTACCGCAGAAGCGGACAGCTCGATTGCCGTCATCGATATCGCGGCACGTAAACTGGCAGCCAGTTTCAAGGTCGGACGCCGCCCGCGCAATATCGTCTTCCTTCCCGATGGGAGCCGCGGTTATGTCAATGCCGAAAACGATGGCACGATCGTGCTTTTCGACGCCGTCAAAAAACAAAAAATCCAGGACATCCAGCTTGGCAAGCCGGGCGAGATCAAGCCGATGGGCCTGGCACTCTCGCCGGATGCCAAAAAACTTTATGTCAGCACCGGTCGCGGTCGAAAAGTCTTCGTCATCGATACCGTCACCAACCAGCCTATTGCCTCTTTCGAAGTCGGACAGCGTCCGTGGGGGATCGCCGTATCGCCGGATGGAAAAACTCTCTACACCGCAAACGGGCCGTCAAACGATGTCTCGGTGATCGATATCGAAAGCCAGACGGTAGTCAAAAAAATCAAGGTTGGCGCCAGCCCCTGGGGTGTCGAGATTATCGGCCGGGGTTACTGATTCCTACTTCATCTTCTTATATCATCAAGGAGCGTCAGGTTAATTATGTTGAATCTATCTCAAATTCAGGAAGCGATTGATGCAAGTGAAGGCATATTCAGGCTGGAGCCATGCTGGGTTCCTCGTTCGTTTCTGATTCCCGGCAGAAGGTTGAAGCTTCATCCGGATGATCTCTACGCCTTTGGCGGACACCGCGGAGGCATCGATGAACGCTGGTTTTCATCGACGACCAAGGCCTCGAATGGGGAGTATACAACCGAGGATGAAGGGCTCAGTTATATCCGGCTCGACAACGGAAATCACTTCCTCCTGAAAGACGCGATCGAAATCGCGGGAGATCGGATTCTCGGCGCTGATGTCATGGAAAATGTCGGAGGCTGGGGAATGCTCTGCAAATTCTTCGACAACCTGGGGCCGATCCCGCATCACATGCACCAGAGCGATGAACATGCAAAGAAGGTCGGTCAAAAAGGCAAACCCGAGGCCTATTATTTTCCGCCTCAGTTTAATTCGGTCCAGAATCTGTTTCCGCATACCTACATGGGACTTGAACCCGGCACGACAAAAGATGATGTTTATCGTTGCCTGGATAACTGGAACAAGGGCGATAACGGGATATTGAATCACTCACGCGCATACCGGCTTGAACCCGGCACCGGCTGGCAGGTCAATGCGGGGATTCTGCACGCACCCGGTTCGCTCGTCACCTATGAGCCGCAGGTCAACAGCGATGTTTTCGGGATGTTTCAATCCGAAGTCGAAGGGCGCGTCGTGGATTGGAGCCTGCTGACCAAGGATGTTCCGCCCGAACACCACTACGATTTCGAATATCTGGTCGGCATGCTGGATTGGGAGGCGAACGTAAACCCCGAATTCGCAAAGTCGAACAAGATCTTCCCGAGACCCGTCCGCCCCGTCGAGGAGATGGAAGCCGAAGGCTATCGCGAAAACTGGATCACATACGGCAACCGTCACTACTCTGCCAAGGAACTGACGGTGCTTCCGAAACGAACCGTCACCATACGTGATAGCGCTGCCTACGGATTGATCCTGACCGAAGGTTATGGAACGTTCGGAAAACACTCTGTTTCAACGCCCGCCATGATCCGATTCGGACAGATGACCCAGGATGAATTATTTGTCACTGTGGACGTAGCGAGGGAAGGCGTGCGCATAACAAATCTTAGCGAAACAGATCCGCTTGTCATGTTGAAGCATTTCGGTCCCGGCAATCCGGACGCGGAACAACTGGTAAAGAACTGAGGAGCATACTGATGGCGATTGAGAACAAATACAAATTTCCCAAAGTGCACAATGCGACATGGCCGGGTCTGGTCGGCAAAGGCGGGCCGGATGCCGAACCGGTTATCGAATTTGAGACCATGCTCGATATGACGGCTGCAGCCGAAGTCGACGGCATGAGGTTCGATGGAGTAGACATCTTCCTCTCGCTCCCGCACACCGATATCGATTCGACGGACGATGATTTGAAACGGCTTGCTGATCAGGTGGCGTCGCGAAACCTCGTTATCGGCTCGCTCGTCGCTCCGGTCTGGGGGCCGACAGGTGGCGGCTCGGCGATGGGCTCAGAGGAAGAACGCAACAACTTTCTGACGCAGGTCCGCAAATCCTGCGCCATCGGTAAAAAACTTAAGGATATCGGCATTCGCCACTACGGCATTGTCCGCGTCGATTCATCGTGCAGCCCCAGTGAATGGGCTGCGGACCCGGCGGGCAATACGAAGAAGATAGCCGAAACTTTCAGTGAGGCATGCAATATAGCGGAAGGCTTTGGTGAGCGGCTTGCGGCAGAGGGCGAGATCTGCTGGGGAGGCATGCACAGCTGGAAGCATATGGCAGAACTGCTTGAGATGGTCGACCGGCCGCAGACGCTGGGTATGCAGGCGGACATGGCTCATACACTGCTTTTTACGCTCGGATATAATGCGCCGGAAGATCGAATTTTGCCTGAAGGCTACGACTGGTCCGATCAATCCGTGCTTTATGACGCATTGAGCAGGATGACGGCGCGCCTGCGTCCGTGGGTCAACGATTTTCACGTTGCCCAAAACGACGCGACGGTCAAAGGCTCCGGCTCGCACGACAAGACCGGACGCCACTGCCTGCCTGACGATCCGAACGGCAAGATGGATATCGTTCGGGCCGCCGGGTTATGGATGCGCGATGAAAAGGGTGAGCCGACGAGAGCATATCAGCACATCAACTGGGACGGATGTATGTTCTCGAATGAGACCATGCTCGATCCGCAAACCTGGCGCAACATCCTGTCAACAATGATTTCCGTCCGCAACGCACACGGCTGGAATTAAACTGTAATTATGCCCGAATACGCCCTGCTGAAGGCCTGCAATATCATCAAATCCTATGCGGGAGTGCAGGCCCTCAAAGGCGCCTCATTTGAACTGCATGCAGGTGAAGTCCACGCGCTGATTGGAGAAAATGGCGCGGGCAAATCAACACTGATTAAAATAATGACCGGAGCCGTCGATGTTGATGGCGGCGATCTGTTTCTGGATGGTCAGCTTGTCGTTGCGAATTCGCCTCAACACGCCAGACAGCTTGGCATTGCGGCGATCTACCAGCAGCCTGCGCTGTTTCCCGAACTGAGCGTCGCCGAAAACATCGCGTTCGGGATCGAGCGTAAAGGCCTGTGGAGCCGGATTGACTGGCATGGCCGGCGAGATCGCGCAATTGAATTGCTCAAACAGATGGGTGCAAGGATCAGCCCAGAAGCACTTGCGGGCGAACTCTCGATGCCCGAACAGCAGCTCGTTGAAATCGCCCGCTCGCTGGGCGCAGAAGCGAAGGTTCTGATCATGGATGAGCCCACTGCGTCGCTCCCGGAACAGGATACGCAAAACCTGTTTCGTGTCATCCGTGAATTGCGGGACCGCGGCGTCGGGATCATCTATATCTCGCATCGTCTCGAAGAGCTGGCCCTGATTGCCGATCGTGTCACTGTTCTGCGCGATGGTCAGACGATCGATACCCGTCTGATGAAGGATGTGGATCGAGGGGAGTTGATCCATCTCATGGTTGGACGTGAATTGTCTGACGTATTTCCAAAACGCGAAGTTCAAATGGGCGATGTCGTGCTCGAAATCCGCAACCTCTCCAGCAGACGTGCGGGCATCAATAATGTCAACCTGACAGTGCGGGCAGGGGAAATCATAGGCCTTGCCGGGCTGGTCGGTTCCGGCCGGACCGAACTGGCGCGTACGATATTCGGACTGACCCCGGCTGATGAAGGCGAAATTCGGATTAACGGCCGACCCGTTGTAATTGGCAGTCCCGCGGAAGCTATTCGTCACGGCATTGCGTATGTCCCGGAAGACCGGCGCCGGCATGGCGTCGTACTCGATCTGCCGATCAGTCATAACATCACACTGGCATCCCTCAACGGACTGGCTAAATTCGGCGCCCTTGATTTCAAGCGCGAACGCGAGATCGCAGTTGATTTTGTAAATCGACTTGAGGTGAAAACGCCGTCAACATACAAGCCGGCCTCGACATTATCCGGTGGCAACCAGCAGAAGGTCGCGCTCAGTCGCTGGCTGGCCACTGAACCTGGTATTTTGATCCTCGATGAACCGACACAGGGAATCGACGTCGGGGCAAAAGCCGAAATTCATAAGCTCATGTGCGATCTGGCGGCCGGCGGCATGGCAATCCTCATGATCTCGTCCGAAATGCCTGAAGTGATGGGAATGAGCGATCGGATTGCCGTGATGCACGACGGGACTGTGCTTGAAGTTCTATCTCGCAGTGAGGCGACACAGCAGAAGCTGCTCTCGCTTGCACTTGGTGATAACCTCGGAGCGCAGGCATCCTTGCCTGCATGATTAAAGCAGAAGATAAATTTATTTCATTCATGCAGGCAAGGATGCCTGCGCTCCCAGGGGGGAGTGCAAAATGCCCGGTTCGCCACTATCAACCTTTAACTTTGCCCGGCATCAGCGAGAGCTGGCAGCTCTGAGCGCCTTCGCCATCCTGCTCGTCTTGACAGGAATTGTTTCTCCATCATTCTTCGATCCTGCCAACCTGCGTGATCTTGCAGTTGCGAATGCGCCTGTGCTGATAGTCGCAGTCGGAATGACGCTCGTCATCCTGGCCGGTCAGATCGATATCTCTGTCGGTTCCCAGTTCGCTGTCTGCAGCATGCTCGCCGGATCGCTGGCCAATACCGGCATTCCTGTGCCATTGCTTGTCCTGCTGGTCCCTGTTGCAGGCGGATTGCTTGGCGCTTTGAATGGGGCATTTGTGGCGAAGCTCAGAATGCCGTCGATAGTCGTGACCCTGGCTATGATGGTGGTTTTGCGAGATGCGCTGCGGTGGATTACGGAAGGCGCATGGGTGCAGGGAATGCCATCAGGCTTTCAATGGTTCGGAGCAGGTCAGGCGACGGGACAGGTGCTGATCGTTATCGTTGCGCTGGTCGTGCTCTTCGGCATTCGATGGGCCCTCAATAATCTGGGCGCTGGCCGGACTGTTTATGCCGTGGGCTCTGATTCAGAAGCCGCACGTTTAGCCGGGGTCAGTCCCCAGCAAGTCGTGTGGGTGGTTTTTATGCTCGTGGGGGCTCTGACCGGGCTGGCGGCTCTGCTCAATTCAGTCCGGTTCAATTCGATCCCGAGCAATTCAGGGCTGGGCCTGGAATTGAAAGCGATCGCTGCCGTCGTTGTTGGCGGCACGGCGATAACCGGCGGTCGCGGCAGTCTGATCGGCACTTTGATCGGCACGGCGTTGCTCGGAACAGTCGGCACGGCGCTGACATACCTCGGCGTTAATCCCTTCTGGGAGAAAGCCATTCAAGGTGGAATCATTCTGCTGGCTCTGCTGTCCGATATTCTTTTCAGCAGAATGACAAGCGCGTCGATCGGATTGCGAAGAGAGGGGGCAAGGTGAATCAGGTCGTCTCAAAGTATTCGATTGCCGGCCTCCAATCGGCGCCGCCTTTGCTTGCGAGGATATTCCCGAATCAGGAATGGGCGTTGATCATCGTACTGCTGGTTGAATGTGCGATATTCAGCGCGCTGGGAACCAATTTTCTGACTGCCGGCAACGGATTCGAGATTGTGCGCCTGAGCGTTGAAATCGGATTGCTCGCGCTGGCCCTCACCCCTGTTATCATTACTGGTGGAATCGATCTGTCAGTCGGCTCGATGATGGGGCTCTCCGCTGTTGTCCTGGGAGGTCTCTGGCACGATGCCGGCTGGCCTCTGCCATTTGCGGTGCTTGCCGCGCTCCTATTGGGCCTGACTGGCGGTGGCCTCAACGCATTGTTGATTGCGCGTTTGAAATTGCCGCCATTGATCGTTACCCTCGGCACTTTTTCGCTTTATCGAGGCCTGGCCGAAGGATTGACGCGGGGACTTGAAACTTATCGTGGGTTTCCGTCCGAGTTTCTGTTTCTTGGTCAGGGTTACATCGGCGGAATAATTCCACCGCAATTATTCGTGCTCGTGCTGGCGATCATCGGGGTATGGTGGTTGCTGCATCGAAGTATTCATGGGCGCAGCCTGTATGCCGTGGGGTATTCGTCCGAAGGGGCTATATTTGCCGGGATTCCCGTCGGGCGGCGACTCACCTGGGTCTATGTGATGTCGGGGTTTGTCGCCAGCGCTGCCGCTGTCATTTATGTTGCGCACCTTGGGCAGGCTAAATCGGACGCCGGCACCGGTTATGAATTGATGGCGATAACCGCCGTTGTACTGGGCGGAACCTCGATCTACGGTGGCCGAGGCACTGTGCTCGGAACAGTCCTTGGATTGTTTGCAGTCGTGATCCTGCAAAACGGATTACGACTCAGCGGGCAGCCGGCTGAACTCGCGGGGATTCTGACCGGGGGATTGCTGCTGACAACCATCATCATAGATCGTTATGCTCATCGTCGCGCAGCGAACCCATTATCAAAAGTAACTCAATCCATAGTTGACGAGGAATTCGAAGTGAAAAATTCACAAGTCGCCATTCTGAGCGCTGTAATCCTGACTGCTGCCCTGATCGTTGCCGGCAGCAACTGGGCGCTGATTCGTTCGTTGCAGCTGAATGCGGGCAGTCTTCCAGCCAGATCTGCGAGCGGCACTGCTGCATCGCCGGACGAAAAGAGTAAACTTGTGATTGCTGTCATGCCCAAAGCGAAAGGCGATCCGTATTTCGCAAGCTGCCGTCAGGGAGCCGAGGAGGCCGCGACTGAACTGGGCGTCGAACTGCTCTGGGACGGCCCGACCGACCTGGATCCGGCAAAGCAGAATGAACTGGTTGAAGCATGGATCACTCGAGGAGTGGATGCCATTGCTGTCAGCGTCAGCAACAAAGAAGGCATATCGACCGTTTTACGAAAAGCGCGCGAGAAAGGCATCAAAGTGCTGACCTGGGACGCGGATGCCGAAAAAGATGCGCGGGATTTTCTTGTCAATCAGGCTACGCCACAGGGAATCGGCTATACGCTGACCGATGAAGCCGCTCGCATCCTGAGCGGTTCAGGGGAATTCGCGATCATTACAGGCAGTTTGAGTGCCGACAATCAGAATGAATGGATCAGGCACATCAGAGCGCGTCTGGCTGAAAAGCATCCGAAGTTGAAGCTGGTAGGGATTCAACCGAGCGACGACGATCGTGACCGCGCATTCACCGAGGCGCAGAACATCATGAAGACTAAACCGAACGTTAAATTGATTATGGGCATATCTGCGCCGGCTGTGCCCGGCGCAGCCGAAGCCGTCAAACAATCCGGTCGCAAGGATGTCAAAGTGATGGGGCTTTCTTTGCCCAATTTGTGTAAATCCTATGTTCATGACGGCGTCATTGAAAGCGTCATCCTCTGGAATACGATTGATCTCGGATACCTTGTCGTCCACGCCTCGAAAGCAGTCAAAGAGGGCGCCCTTAAACAGGGAATGACTGAAATGATCGCCGGGCGCAAAGGCAGAGTGGTTGTCCAAAACGATGAAATTATTCTGGGCGCACCGTTTATTTTCAATAAACGTAATATCGACGGGTTCAATTTCTGAATATTTACGGAGTAATCATGAGCAATCAGGAATCATATAAACACGTGAAGTATCTTTGGCATGACGAAGAGGCCGGCAAGTTATCCGGCGTCGATCGTCTGGTCTACCGCTCGAACCGGCTGGGCGATGATCTGACGCTGACCAACACCGGCGGAGGCAATACTTCGTCAAAGCTGATGGAGAAAGATCCATTGACGCAGGAAGAGCTCGAGGTGCTCTGGATCAAGGGTTCAGGCGGAGACCTGCGGACTGCGAAGCGTGATGGATTCGCTTCTTTATACCTGGACAAAATCCGCGCCATGAAGCCTCTCTATCTGAATCACCCGGAGAAAGGGCCGAAGACGGAGATCGAGGACGCGATGTACCCGATGTACAGCCACTGCGTCTTCAATCTCAATCCGCGGGCCTGTTCGATAGATACTCCGTTGCATACGCTGGTGCCTTTCAAACATGTCGATCACCTGCATCCCAACGCCGTGATTGCGATCGCGGCATCAGTCAATCAGGAGCGGCTGACGAAAGAGATCTATGGCGATGAAGTGCTCTATGTGCCGTGGCAGCGGCCGGGTTTCGACATCGGTCTGAGGATCGAGCAGCTCATCCGTGACAATCCGCAGGCCAGGGGCGTTGTGCTGGGGCATCACGGGATGTCTTCGTGGAGCAATGACGACAAGACCTGTTACGAGACTGCGCTGGAGATAATCGATCGCGCGGCACAGTTCATCGAAGCACACGATAAAGGGGAAATGACTTTTGGTGGACCGAAATTCCAGCCGCTGGCTGATGATGAGCGGCGGCAGCTGATCGCCCGGCTCATTCCCTGGTTGCGCGGGCAGGTCTCAGTTTACAAGCGTTTCGTCGGAACGGTGCAGGATGACGAGAAGATGCTGCGCTTCGTTAACAGCATTGATGGGCCGCGACTGGCCGGACTCGGCACTTCCTGTCCCGATCATTTTCTGCGCACCAAGATCAAGCCTCTGTTCATTGACTGGAACCCCGCAAGCGGAGACCTGGAATCGTTGAAGGCCGCGATCTCGGCAGGACTTGTGCAGTATCGCAAAGACTATGAAGCTTATTACAAACGCTGCAAGCATCCCGATTCGCCCTCGATGCGCGATCCGAATCCGACGGTGGTGCTGATACCGGGCCTCGGGATGATCGCGTGGGGCAAGAACAAGAGCGAATCGCGCGTGACCGCGGAATTTTACAATTGCGCGATCGAAGTCATGCGCGGAGCGGAGGCGATCGACCAGTACGAAGCAATGGACCAGCAGGAAGCGTTCGACATCGAGTACTGGCTGCTCGAAGAGGCCAAGCTCCGACGCATGCCGCCCGAAAAAGAGCTCGACAGGCAGATAGTAGTCATTGTCGGCGCCGGGGCCGGAATCGGCAAAGCGACGGCTCATCGGCTTGTAAGGGATGGCGCTCACATCGTCTGCGTCGATCTGGATGAGACGGCGGCCAAAGCGACGGCTCAGGGGATCATCTCAAAATATGGTGAGGGCATCGGAGTCGGTGGTACGGGGATCAGCGACTGCGGCCCTGCTATCGGCCTCGCCTGCGATATCACCAGCCGCGCAAGCGTCCAGCAGATGTTCAATGATGTTCTGCTGGCTTATGGCGGGATTGACGCAGTCGTTGTGACGGCCGGCATCTTTGTTCCCCCCGACAAAACGGGTAACATCGAAGACAGGCTGTGGGACAAGACTTTCGCCATCAATGTTACAGGTGCGTATATCGTCGCCGACGAAGCCAACAGGATATTCAGACAGCAGGGGCTGCCGGGCAATGTAGTGCTCACGACCAGTGCCAATGCAGTGGTGGCGAAAAAGGGGAGCCTTGCCTATGACACAAGTAAAGCGGCTGCCAATCATCTGGTGCGCGAACTGGCGATCGAGCTGGCTCCGCTGGTGCGCGTCAATGCAGTTGCGCCGGCAACTGTGGTCAAGGGGAGCACGATGTTTCCTCGAGACCGTGTCATCGCATCCCTGACAAAATACGCGATCGATTTCAGCGAGGACGAAGAGACAGATGTTTTGCGTGAGAAACTTGCTGAATTTTACGCCAAACGGTCGTTGACGCAGTCTCCGATCGAGCCGGAAGACCAGGCCGAAGCCATCTTCCTGCTGGTCTCGCAGCGACTGGCGAAGACCACTGGCCATGTCATACCTGTCGATGGCGGGTTGCAGGATGGATTCCTGAGATAGGAAGAAAATCGTCCACGAAGGGACTGAAGAATCACCAGGAGTTATCATCCACAAAGGACACAAAGGATCACAAAGATGGGAAAAAATTATCTACTTTGTGATTCTTCGTGCCCTTTGTGGATTACAAAAGGGTACAACAATGGCTGAACATTTCAATATTATTCAGGAGTTTATCGAAAAGGAGAACAGGAAGGCTCAGGGCTGGCTCAATGAGGATTATGATCATCTCGGCCGACAGTTCCGGCGGCGTGGGATCGAGATTGAATCGCTTACCGCACTTGCCCAAAAGTTTCAGGTGGCCGTGCCGTCCTGGGGAGTCGGGACCGGCGGGACGCGTTTTGCCCGGTTCCCCGGTCAGGGAGAACCGCGCGATATTTATGAGAAGCTGGAAGATTGTTCGACCATCAACCAGCTTGTTCGTTCAACGTCAGCCGTCTCTTTGCATATTCCATGGGACAAACCGGAAGATCCCTCCTGTTTGAAGGAATTCGCCGGGTCGCGTGGATTGCATTTCGACGCAATGAATTCAAACACTTTTCAGGACCAGACCGGACAGTCATTGTCCTATAAATTCGGCAGCCTGACGCATCCCGATCGGTCCGTCCGTGAGCAGGCCATTGCACACAATGTCGAATGCATCGAGATCGGCAGGACGCTCGGCTCGAAAGCCCATACCGTCTGGATCGGCGATGGCGGCAATTTTCCGGGGCAGCACCATTTTCGCCGCGCGCTTGAAAGATATCTTGAAAGCATGGGTGAGATTTACGAAGCCCTGCCGGATGACTGGAGAGTATTCATCGAGCACAAGCTGTACGAGCCGGCTTTCTATTCGACGGTCATCAACGACTGGGGGATCAGTTATTACTGCGCTTCGCAACTGGGGCCAAAGGCGCAATGCCTGGTTGATCTGGGTCATCACGCGCCGAACGTCAATATTGAAATGATCGTCGCTCGCCTGATTCAATTCGGCAAGCTGGCCGGATTTCACTTCAATGACAGCAAATACGGCGACGATGACCTCGATGCAGGCTCGATCAAGCCGTTCCAGCTCTTTCTGATCTTCAATGAACTGGTTGATGCTGAAGTTGAAGGCGTAGCGGATTTCAGCCCTGCATACATGCTCGACCAGTCTCATAATGTGACCGATCCGATCGAATCGCTCATGTTGAGCGCCGTTGAGCTGACTCGCAGCTATGTTCAGGCGCATCTGGTCGACCGGAACGCTCTCAGGGAGGCGCAGGAAAAATGCGACGCGATCGGCGCGCTGGCCGCGCTCAAGCAGGCATATACGACTGATGTCGCTCCGATCATAGCGATGGCTCGCGGGCGCGCTAATGGTGCGATCGATCCTCTGGCGGCTTACCGTGCCAGCGGATACCGCAATCATAAAGCGAAGGAGCGGCCGGCGTCAGTGGGCATATCGGCAGGAATCGTTTGAAGGAAGATCATGACGGATGCGCTCCATCTTGCAGTCGATCTCGGCGCTGGCAGCGGCAGGGTTTTTCTTGCCGGCCTTGGATCGGATGAGTTTCTGCTCGAAGAAGTCCGTCGTTTTCATTACCCGCCTCGCCTGATCGATCGTCATCTGCGTTGGGATGCACTCTATATTTTCTCTGAAATCGAAGCCGGTCTGGCTGAAGGTTCACGCCGCGCGAAAGAACTGGGACGCAGGATTCTCAGCATCGGTGTCGACAGTTGGGGTGTGGATTATGGACTGATCGATGAATACGGAAATCTGGTTGAAGACCCTGTCTGTTATCGCGATGAGCGCGCCGCGAAAGCGATGGAGATGGTTTTTTCGATAGTCCCCGTGATGAAATCCACCGCCTCACGGGGATTCAGATTTTGAGCATCAACACAATCTTTCAGCTCTACGCGCATTTACTCGAAGGCATCCCTCAAACGGCAGCGAAACTTTTGCTGATGCCCGATCTTGTCAACTTCCATCTGACCGGCATCGGGCTCACCGAATACACAAACGCTACGACGACGCAGCTGGTGAATGCTGCATCACGGGGCTGGGATGAATCGATTATCGAACGACTCGGATTGCCGCTGAAATTGTTCACTCAGATCATCTCGCCGGCCACGGAAGTCGGATATCTCAGGCCGGAACTCGCTGATGAACTTGATCTGCACAATGTGAGGGTAATCGCTCCGGCCACTCACGACACGGGCAGCGCAGTTGCCGGCGCGACATTGCCGGATGGCTGGTCATATATTTCGTCGGGAACATGGTCGCTGGTCGGCGTCGAGCTGAATGATCCGGTCATCAATGACGAAACGGCGAGGTGCAACTTTACCAACGAAGGCGGAGCGTTCAACACTATTCGGTTTCTGAAAAACGTGATGGGCTTGTGGATTCTGGAATCGTGTCGCAGGGAATGGCATGATCGCGGTTTGAACGTTGATTACGATCTCCTGCTGCGTGAGGTGGAAGCCCGGAAAGGTGTATCGGCGTTCATCAATCCCGATGACGATCGTTTCTTCAATCCTGAATGCATGACGGATGCCATAAATGAGCAACTTGCCGAATCTGGACAATCTGCTCAGAAAGACCCGGTTGAGCTTACGAAAACCATACTGGATTCGCTGGCAAGGCAATATTCAAACGTCATCCAGTCGATTGAGCTGTTAACCGGGAAGGCGATCAACGGAGTGCAGATCGTCGGCGGCGGTTCACGGAATGATTATCTGAATCAGGCGACGGCGAACGCGACAGGTAAGCCCGTGCTTGCCGGGCCGGTCGAGTCCACAGTAATTGGCAATATAGTTGTACAGGCAATCGCTGCGGGCCGGTTTTCCACTCTCGCCGAAGCACGGCGATACATCGGCTGTCATCTCAACCTGCGCCGGTTTGACCCGTCTCCGGTCATATCTGAAAATTACTGACTGCTGGGCGACGCGGCTGAAGTAACGCTCTGTAGGAAATTTGTCACCGTCCTGGCCGGTATCAGAAGCGTCAGGCTCGAAGGTTCATGCAAAGCCCTGACGATGCCAATGAATTTGCCGTCTGAGTCGAATACCCAGCAACCGCTCCATCCGCGTGCGATTTTCAACTTCAATCCAAGAACATTCGCTGAAGTCATGTTAGGCGGCAGACGATAGGACGGATTCACGTCGGTCGGTTCGTAGGCGCCATCTTTGAACACCGCCAGCGTGTACGGTCCGATCACTTCACCTAAAACCAGCTCCTTCTTTTCGTCTGTGTCCTTGTTGACGCTGTATGCCGCCACTCCTTTTTCAGGATCGGAATTGGCTTCAGGGAGCACTGTTTCCTGTCTTTTTGATGAGACGCGCAGTTCAGCCAGATCGTTTGCCGTGTCAAGTTTCACGATCTCAGCCTTGCGAAACCTGACCTTGATATCCACCACCGTCAGCGGATCTTCATCATCGATCCCGGCAAGTCTTCTGAGGTCTTTGGGCAGGGTTGCGTTTATGACGTGGTTGTTGGTGATGACACGATTCGAGTCAATGTAATAGCCATTGCCGAATTTGGTGATCTTTCTGGTGAACATCCATTTCACCCAGTTTTGCCTGCGGTGCATGTGCTTCGTTTCAACCAGCTTCACTTCGATTCTTACCAGTTGATGGGCGGCCTGTTTGACGCTTGGAGTTCGAGTGGTGATCTTTTTGGTCTTCTCCCTGGAGAAGATCTGCGGCGTCAGAACCATAACAACCAAAAACAACCAGGCAAGTCGAATAGCATGAACTTTCATTTTGTCGTCCTTTCAATTACCAGGAAAACCTCAGGCCGAATACTCAATGCTGACTATAAAAGCTGAAGAAATGTTCATCCATGACCATGGATGGTTTTGGGGGCAAATCCTGAGCCGGAGGATAGAACGGATTCCGGCGAATGGCAATGTTAAATAGAAAAATTAATTCGATGTTCCGGTCGGCCGGTCTATGACATGTCAGGATCCTTCCGAAGTGTCTAGCCCAGCCACTGCTCGATGCCTTGAGCCACGAATTCATCATCATTCAGGTGAGGGTAGGTCGAATAAATACGATCTATCTCTTCCATTTGGCCAGGGGACAAGTCTTCGTTCGGATCGAGGCACTGGCGGCCGGCCATAAGCCCCTGCCTGCGCAGTACCTCGTGTAATCCGGCAATACAGCCTGCGAAATTATTTTTGGCGTCGAAGAGCACTGCGTTCGAGTCGGTGATCTCGGCTGAGCCGGCGAGGATCGAGAAGGCGTTCGCTCCGCCATTCTTTTTTTTACACTGGCGAATAGACTCCAGCAGCTGGACTGCGCGTCTGGTCCAGACGGCCCAGTGTCCGAGCAGACCGCCGGCGAAATCTACCGTTATCGATTTATCTGGTTTATTGAAACGGAATTCGGAGAGGAGGTCAGCCACTATGTTGTCATCATTTCCTGTGTACAGGGCGACCTCGTTGTGCCGGCCGCTTTCCGCGAGTGCGCGTGCGACGTCGAGAGTCTGGTATCGATTGAACGGGGCAACCTTGATCGCAACAACGTTCTCGATCTCAAGAAACTCGCGCCAGAAAGAGAAGTCCAGCAAGCGGCCGCCGACAGCCGGCTGCAAATAGAACCCGAATATCGGAATGATCTCGGCCACCCGGCGGCAATGTTCTATCAGCTCATTGTTCGTGGCATCGCGCAAGGCAGCCAGACTGAGCAGACCTGCATCGTACCCGATATCACGGGCGAGCATAGCTTCACCGGCGGCTTGTGCCGTCGCACCGCAAACCCCCGCGATTTTGACAATCCGTTTACCGCTTTCAGCTTCGAAAGATCTGGCAGTTGCCATGGCCAGTTGCAGGACAGGCTCAAACAGGCCGATCTTCGGTTCCCGGATGGCAAACTGAGTCGTGTGAACTCCGACGGCGATGCCGCCCGACCCTGCGTGGCAATAGTATCGTGTCAACGCTTTTTGCCGGCGTTCGTCCAGTTTGAGGTCTCTGGTGAGCGCCAGCGGATGTGCCGGGATGACGATTCCTTCCAGTAATATTTCGCGGATCATCTTCATGATTCAAAATTTTCCATCAACGACTTCAAAGTGGGTCGGCTTGTTAAGTGATGTGCCTCCTGTTTCGATCCAGTGCGCGACCATTTCCATCAATTCGCTCAGCGAAACCGATGGAGGGCCAAGCAATTGGTGGCACACACCGGCATTGTTGAGCAATGCCTTATCGGATGGATCGCCTTCAAAAACAGCCTTACGGTTGAAGCGTCCGGCAAAGAACTCAGCCGTCTGGCGTGTCGAAATCGTCTCCGGCCCCGTGACGTTTAAAATCCGCGGAGGAGATTCGCAGAGTTCGATGCTGCGCAGCGCATACGAATTGGCGTCTCCCTGCCAGATGACGTTAAACGCACTGACCGAAAGATTGACCGGGCGGCCGTCAAAGACACTGCGAGCGATGTCGACCAGCACTCCATAACGAAGATCGACCGCATAATTCAGGCGGAAGATGAGGCATCTCAGTCCGTGGTCGCGTGAAAAGTATTCAAAGACGCGCTCACGCGCGAGACAAGACTGGGCATATTCTCCGACAGGTTTCGGTTCATCGGTTTCGATCGATCCGCCTGAATTTACGTCGACGAAAGGATAGACATTTCCTGTCGAGAAGGCCACCAGGCGCGATGACCGGAACTGTTCGGCCACGATTCCGGGCAGCCAGGCATTGATCGCCCATGTCAGATCGGTCCGATCGGTCGATCCGAATTTTCTGCCGGCCAGAAAGTAGACGTTCTCGCATTGCGGCAGCTGAGTGATCCGTGTTCGATCCAGCAGATCGCACGAAACTACTTCGATGCCGAGGTTCTCGAGACTGATCCGGGCATCCGGTGAGGAAAATCGTGAAACCGCGATAATGCGTCGCTTCGTTCCAGCGGCGTCGGAGGCTCTTTTAATGCGCCGGGCCAGGGATGGACCCATCTTCCCGCCGGCACCGAGTATCAGAATATCGCCTGAAACCCTCGACATAACATCGATATCCTTCGCATTCGGAGTGGCCAGCGTCTCTTCAAGTTGTTGTGCGTTTTCGATTAATGACATGGGTGAAAAAGTAGAAAGTAGAAAGTAGAAAGGAAAAAGAGGAGAATCAGAAATTACTTTCTACTTTTACTTTCTACTCCCCTTCGGCAATAGCATAACGGCGCAGGCGCCGAGCAGAGCCATCGCGATAAGGAACAGGAAGCCGGCGTTGTAGCTCTTGTTCAAGTCATAAAGATAACCGACAAACATCGGCGCTGTGGCTTCGGCTACACCGTCGGCTGTCAGAATAACGCCCATCAACCGGCCCATGACTCGCAGGCCGAACAACTCGACGGCCATGAGCGGTATGATCATGTAATCGCCTCCGAGGCCGATTCCGAATACTACCGCGAAGAGATATATCACTCCCGGCGTCGAAGCAAAAAAGAGCAGTGGAATGGCGGATGCGACCAAAAGGTAGATCAACACCATAACATACTTTTTCGGATATCGGTCAGCCAGCCAGCCCATCAACAGTCGCCCGGCGATGCTTGATGCAAGAACGATCGAGATGATCTTTGCAACCTCGCCCTGAACATAACCCCGATCGAGACTGAGGAAGAGTTTCAGATGCTGATTGGTTCCGCCCACTGCCGCGATCGAACACATACTGCCAATGGCCAAAAGATAGAAGGAAGAATTTTTGAAGATGCCGCCAATCGGCGCCGGCGGTGCGTCCTTATCTTTTTGCAGCAGAGAGGGAGGAGATTCCTTGACGAACCAGGCCATGGGGAAGGCGATGACGATGACCAGGATGCCGAGCGTTCTCAATGCGCCGTGCCAGCCCATCCGCTGTGTCAGCCAGTGGGCAAGCAGTGGCACGATCGCGCCTCCGATGCCAATGCCGAGATAGGCGAATCCCATCGCCTTGCCGCGCGACTTGTCGAACCAGCGCGACATGATGACCTGATTCGGCAACGGGCCGCCACAGACATTGCCGAGTGCGTTGATTAGATAGAAAAGATAGAACATCCAGAGAGACGTCATCGAACTCAGTCCGATGAGCGCAATTCCCGCCATCAGAATGCCTGAAAGCATGAGACGGCGCGGGCCGAACCGGTCAACGATCCATCCGGCGATGAAACCGAACATCGGTCCGACGACCAGCCGGCTCAGCGCATTGCCCGAGGTCACCGTCGTTCGCGACCAGCCATATTCGGTGACCATGAAATCGTAGAAGAATGGCAGACCGTAGAGCGCCAGGCCGACGATCGAAAAAAGACTTAGAAAAGAAGTCATCGCGACCTGAGCCTGCGCCCCGCGTGATATTTGCTGTTCGATGGTTAGCTCCGTTCTTTGCCTGAGTTTTTACCTCTTCGCGGCGTGGATTATAGGATTTGAAACGGTATTTGAGCAATGTTCTTGTGCCCATGACAATCAATGTATATTATGCCGGACAAAGAAAGGCGGATTCTCCATGAAAAGACTTTCAGTATTGGCGGGACTCATGCTGGCCGGCGCTATCTCATTGATGGCTGCTCATCAACAAACTCAGAGGGCTCCGGTTTCCCTGGATATTCAGAATGTCAAAGAAAATCTGTACGTGATAACGGGTGGTGGTGGCAACACCGGGGTCTTCATCACTGAAAAGGGCGTTGTCGTGGTGGATACAAAAAATCCCGGGATGGGACCTTCCATTCTGGAAAAGGTGAAGTCGGTCACTCAAAAACCTGTAACCATGATTATCAATACGCATACTCATGGCGATCACACGGGAAGCAACAGCGCCTTCACCGGGGCTGTCGAGTTCATCGCACACGAAAATTGCAAAGCGAGCATGGAGAAGATGCCTGCCTTCCAGTCAGATGAAGGAAAGAAGTTCCTGCCGGGAAAAACGTACAAGACAAAGCTCAGCGTCCTGAACGGCAAAGACAAGATCGATCTGTACCATTTTGGCCCGGGTCATACCAGCGGAGACACCTTTGTGGTCTTCTCCGGATTGAAAGCGATGCATACAGGCGATCTGTTTCCAGGCAGGATGACGCCATTCATCGATACAACTAACGGCGGCGATGCGATTGAATATCCTTCAACTCTGATGAAGGCTGCGGCCGGCATCAGGGGCGTCGAGACGATCATCCCCGGACACAGTTCCGTGACGACCTGGAGCGCTTTCAAGGAATACGGAGAGTTCATGCGTGACCTTGTTGCGGCCGTCAAACAGGCCAAAAACGAGGGTAAAACCGCGGATCAGGCTATCGAAAACCTCAAGCTGCCCGAAAGGTACAAAGACTACAACCTGGGTCGTTTGAAAGACGATGTCACCAAAATCCATGCCGGATTGAAATAGCGATCCGATAACGCCTTGTCGATCTCATATTTTCAAAGAGCAAAAGCCGCATCCGGTGTAATCAGACTCCGGGCAGCTTTGTTTTTGGCTGTTCTGAGCCTGCTGACCGCGCCAGCCGTGGCTCACCCGGTGCCATTCAGTTACCTGGATATTCGTCTTGATCCAGGACGGCTTGATGGCTCGCTCGTGATTCATATCATCGATCTTGCGCATGATTTGAACGTGACGCCTGCCGAGACGTTGCTCGACCTGCAATTTGCGGAATCGAAGCGGGAATCGATTATTCGTCTGCTGCGCTCCCGGTTGGAGTTTCAAGCAGACGGCGCGAAACTCGATTATGTTATAACGCGAATCGAGCCTTTGCCTGATCGACAGGCCCTGGCTCTGCATCTCAGATTTGATTCCAAACTTAATCCCGGATCATTGAAGATCAACTGCGCGCTTTTCCCTTATGACCCGTTGCATCAGACATTTCTCAATATCTACGAGGAAGAGGCGCTCGTTCATCAGGAGATATTTGATCGAGAACACACGAATCTCGATCACTTTACCGGCAACCGGCAAGGGGCGCTTGCGGTAATCAAAAAATTTATCCCCGGCGGTATCTACCACATCTTCGCCGGACCCGATCACATCCTTTTCCTTGTCGGATTATTACTGCTCGGCGGAAGCCTTTTGAGATTGCTGACCATCGTCACGGCATTCACAATTGCGCACAGCATAACGCTCACGCTTGCCGCGCTGGATATCCTCGATCCACCAACGCGTCTGATCGAACCGGTTATCGCGCTGAGCATTGTATATATTGGAATTGACAACCTGATGGTGGGTAAAACAGGCCGGGATGTGCGGGCGTGGGTGGCATTTTTCTTTGGGTTTGTGCACGGGTTCGGGTTTGCCGGAGTGTTGCGGGAATTCGGTCTGCCGCCACAGGCTCTGGGCTGGTCTCTCTTTTCGTTCAATTTAGGTGTCGAGATAGGCCAGGTGTGTATCGTCCTGATCGTGGCCACTGTCTTAACGGCCATTCACAGCCGTAACCGGAAACTCGGTGAGCGGATCACTACCGTCGGATCGATCTGCGTGATACTGGCTGGAAGTTACTGGTTCATCGAGAGAGTATTCTTTTAAAAAACATTCCCTGAGCATTCGCCTGATTGCCTTTTCAGGCTTAAAATAACGTTATATGGCGAGCATAACAACGGTAAATCAGGACGAAAACCGGATGATTGAGATCGTCGCTGAGGCGCTTGAAAATTATGCTCGGCGCGGGGTATTTCGCGGATTCAGCCGCGGCGCTGTGCGAGCAGGGAAGGGGACCTTCCGGATGGTGTGGCATTATGACCGCATCTTCGAATTCGTCTTCGACTTGAGGAAAAGTACCATGCGGATTCCCCTGGTTCTGCCTGATGTACCTGCAGCTTCACCGATGTATACGGCTTTCAGGGAGTTCGTCAAATCACGCCATTCAGATGAACTGCCTGAGCACAGGCGTATCGATTCACTGAAGGCCCGGGTTCAGGCTTCCAACCGCAATGGCAACGTCTCATTGACATTGACGCTTTCAGGCGATGATTACGAATATGCCGCGCGCAAGCTTATTCACCTGGTTCACGAAGTCTTTCTGACATTTTTACAGGACGGCAGTTATTACGAGTATATGGTAGAGACTTTCGGCCTCAATCCGGAAGGGATGTGATGCGTTGGAGGAGGATTTTTCATGCGTAAAAGAGCATTTCCGGTCTTTTTGGCAGGCCTTATCCTGACCGGACTTTTTGGAATAGTGGTAACTTCGAAAGTCTCAGGCATCAATGCACAGGATAAAAATTCCGGTATGAGCCGGGAAGAAGCCGCCAAACTCAAGAGCCCGGTGCCATACACCAAGGAATCGATTTCAAGCGGTCGTTCCATATTCATGCGGAATTGCACCGAGTGTCACGGAAACGATGGGAAATCGATGGTTGACGTGATCGCCAATGCGACCGATCTGACCGATCCCAAATTGTGGAAGCACGGGACGTCGGAGGGAGAGATCTATCGCAGCATTCGTGATGGCGCTGCCGACACGATGCCGGCGTTTCAGACCCAGATTCGCAAGCAGGATGATCTATGGCATCTGGTCAATTTCATTCGCAGCCTGTGGCCGGAATCGCACCGGCCGAAACTGTCTGAATCAAAATGACAGGTTGCAGTAAAACTTCCTTCCCTACAGGGAAAATCGGAGGACACGATCATGAGTGAGAAATCAAAAGATAAAAGAAGAGCATCTGCCAAACCAGATCAGACGCGCAGGAAATTTCTTCTCACCTCGGCTGCCGGCGCCGGCGCAGTAGTAAGCGTCGCGGCTGCCAATGGAAAGATTCTCGCCGGCTCCGACGAGGGGATACCTTCAATCCGGATTCCCAAAGAGATCCCGCAATCACTGGCCGAATCTCCGAAGGTGACGGCCTTCGAGGGGACAGGAATGACCGGGGCCGAGGTCTTCGCCAAACTCTGCAAGGAGGAAGATCTGGCGGCGCTCTTCTGTTGCCCCGGAAACTACACCGTCATCAACGCACTGGCTGCGGCAGGGATCCCGAGTTACGGCGGTCGCACCGAGGGCGGCATGTGCGCGGCGGCAGATGGGTTCTCTCGAGTGACCGGCGAAGCCACCGCAACCTCGGGCACCGAGGGGCCTGGGTTCACGCACATGATCATGAACATCGCCGCCGCCAATGCTGCCCGTACGCCGTTGCTGGTGCTCGCCAGCAACATGCAGATCGCGGGCGATGATCGCGAAAGGTTCATCCAGACTGCATATCAACAGCCGACGACGACCGGAATGAAGAAGTACGGAAAGCGGTTGATTGCTCCAAACAGAGTATATGAATACGGCGCCTATGCCTTTCGTCAGATGAAGTCTGGCGTCCCGGGCCCCGTGCATCTTGATTTTCCGGCAGAGGTAGCGAGGGCCAGATTTACCGATCCGTCAGCGCTGGCCGATTTCTACAGCAAGGAGAAATACCGCAGCGAATCGCGTGCGCACGCATCATCAAAAGAGATCGAAAATGCCCTTGACCTGATCGGTAAATCCGAGCGTCCAGTGATTGTTGCAGGGCAGGGGGTATTTCAGCGCAAGGCCTGGGAAGCTCTGACCATTGCGGCGGAGAAGAACGAAATCGCCGTAGTCACTTCCGGCCCAACGCGGGGACATTTCCCTGACGATCACCGGCTCTCAGCCAGCATGTCGCCGGAAGCGCTGATGAGCGCCGATCTTGTCATCTTCATCGGGCAATATTGCATGCCCAGCCCCGGCGAGTATCGTTTCAACCCCGACATCAAGGCGATCCGTGTGCATCCCGAGCAGGAAGATCTTGGCCGCAACTGGCCGCTCGATCTTGGCATTGTCAGCGACGAGAAGGTATTTCTTGAATCAATTGCCAACAGCCTGCCACGCCGAAAACGAGACGCCTGGGTGACCGAACTCGCTACGGCGAAACAGACCTTCGATAAACAACTTGAAGATGTTTATCAACTTGGGCTCAAACACAGTCAGTCCACCAGCACTGTTCATCCGGCCGTCATGGCAAAAGAGATTCATGATTTCCTGTACAAGGGAGATATCGATCCGAAACAGACTGTGACCGGATCAGGCGGCTGGACAAGCGGATTATACGCCGGCCGATGGCTCCGATCGTATCGTCCGGGTCAGGGCGTCATCTGCGCCTATCAGTATGGCGCTATCGGTCCCGATCTGGCGATGTTGATCGGCGCCGGAGCAGCAGTGCAGCGCGGAGTTGGCCCCCAGGCGCCATACAAAGGGGCGCCCGTGCTCTGCATCTCGAGCGATGCCGGCGCTGCTTACAGCCTCTTCGAACTCGATACAGCCATGAAGTACAAGATTCCTGTCATTGCCGTCGTCTACAACAATGACTCGTGGGGCATGTGGCCGAATACGGCGGGTTCTCCGCGATCGATTCATATGTACCTGTTCCAGGAGAATCTGCGCTACGACAAACTGGCCGAAGGACTTGGAGCCCGCGGCGAATATGTCAAAACAGGCGAGCAGTTGCGTGAAGCGCTCAAGCGCAGCTACCAGGCGGCTGTTAAAGAAGGAGTCTCATCCCTTATCAATTGCCAGGCTTTGAAGGAGTTCACCTCGGCGAAGCATTATCCGCCGGGCGTGGCACTCAATCCTGAACCTGGCGTTGGAGCGTTCGCACATTGATATCCAATAGATTTCAGTGGGAATAGTTTCCAGTTTCCAGTTAACATCGAGCACAGTTTTTTCTGTGAATCCAGGCATTAAAAATCGTTATGCCCTGATGTTAATCACTGGAAACTGGAAACCTGAAACTGGACACTGACTCAAACTGGAAACTGCTGCGGAAACTGATTGATGGAAACCATTTTGCAGGATCTGCGCTTCGGCGCGCGCATGCTTCTGAAAAGTCCGGGCTTTACGCTGATTGCAGTGCTTTCGCTGGTTATCGGCATTGGAGCGAACAGCGCCATCTTCAGTGTGGTCGATGCCCTTTTGTTTCGCCCCCTTCCTTATCAGGATGCCGATCGACTGGTCATTTTGTGGAACCGTTCTCCCGGATTGAATGTCGAGCAGGACTGGTTTTCTCCGGGGCAGTATATCGACGTCAGGACACAGAATCAGGTATTCGAAAAAATCGCGGTTACGATTGGAGCGAGCTTCAATATGACGGGGCGCATGACACCCGAACGCGTTGACGGCGCCCGTGTCTCTTCATCATTTTTCCAGCTTTTTGAATTGAAACCGGTGATGGGAAGGGTTCTGTTGCCCGAGGAAGACAAACCGAAAGGGGCCCGGACAGCGATCTTGAGCAACAGATTCTGGCAGAGTCGCTTTGGCTCGGATGCCGGCATCGTCGGTCAAACGATGACGCTCAATGGCAACAGTTTCGAGATAGTCGGAGTCCTGCCAGCCGATTTCTCCTTCGACAAAGAAGTTATGCCGGCGGTCAATGCGATTCAGAACGCTGACATCTTCCTGCCTTTGCCGATGAGCGAAACCGCTCAATCGATACGCACCAATGAAGATTTCAATATCTTTGCAAAGCTGAAACCTGGCATTTCAGTTGCCCAGGCTCAAGCCGACATGAATCTGATAGCCGGGCGCATGAAAGAGCAATACCCGGAAGTATATCCACCGCATGGCGGTCTGACCATCAGCGTTGTGCCGCTGCTGGATCAGGTGGTCGGTGATGTCAAACTGGTGATCTATGTTCTCTTCGGGGCTGTTGGATTTGTCCTGCTCATCGCATGCGCTAATGTAGCCAACCTGCTGCTTGCACGCTCTGCTGTTCGGCAGAAAGAGATCGCCGTACGATCGGCGATGGGCGCTGGGCGATCACGCATTTTAAGGCAGCTGCTGACGGAAAGCATGCTGCTCTCCCTGGTCGGAGGGGCACTTGGACTGGCTTTCGCTTTGCTTGCCGTTAAAGCGCTGCACATCTTCGGGCCCGAAAATATTCCCCGGCTGAAAGAGATCAGCATCAATGGCCGGGCGCTGGTCTACACCTTTTCCATCGCTCTGTTGACTGGAATTGTTTTCGGATTGGCCCCCGCACTGCGGGCCTCAAAAGTTGATGTGATCGATGTTCTTAAGGACGGCGCCCGCGGCTCCGGTACAGGGCATGATCGCCTGCGCAAGCTGCTCATCGTTATAGAAATAGCATTATCGCTGGTCCTGTTGATCGGAGCAGTATTGCTTGTTCGCAGCTACCAACGGATCATCACGGCGCACCCGGGATTCAATCCGCAGCAGGTCCTCTCTTTTCGTTTGTCGATTCCTGTAACAAAGTATCCTGAACCTGAATCGGTCATTGATTTCTACAGGCGCGTTACAGGGAAGATCGGTGAACTGCCGGGGGTCTTAAGCGTTGGCACGAGCTATTCGCTGCCCATGAGCTCAGTGGCTTTTGCCTGGGAGCCTGTCACGATCGAAGGATATGTGCCGAAGAACGCTCAGGAGAGAATTATCACCAATGTGCGCATCGTCAGTTCGGGATATTTCAGTGCAATGGGAATACCGCTGGTGAAAGGTCGTTTATTCGATGAGCGAGATACACGGGGTGAACCAGGGACAGTGATCATCGATGAGGCCATGGCCCGGCGATTCTGGCCTGATCAGGATCCGATCGGTCGTCGTATGCGTAGAGGCGACGATGATCCATGGCGAACCATTATCGGCATTATCAGCGATGCCAAACAATTCAGCCCGGAAAAAGAGCCTCCCATTGCCGTCTACTATCCATCCGAACAGATCAACGCCCGAAGCATGTTTCTTGTCATCCGAACCGATTCAGACCCGGCAGATATGACTCAGGTGGTTATGAGGGCGATTAAATCGGTGGACCCTGAGGTTCCAGCATTCGACCTCGACTCAATGGAGCAGCGCTTACATGATTCGTTTGCGCGCCGGCGGCTGGCGATGGTTTTGCTGGCGGCATTCGCTCTGGTTGCAATGTTGCTGGCGGCGATCGGAATATACGGTGTGATCAGCTATTGGGTCGAACAGCGAACACACGAGATCGGGATTCGCATGGCGATCGGAGCACGCCCGTTCTCGATCCTGGGTCTGGTGATCAGCCAGACTCTGATATTAGTTCTGTTTGGAATTACGATAGGGTTGATTTGTGCAATCGCTGTGTCGAAGGTGATCTCGAGTATGCTCTTCAATGTCAGCGCGACCGATCTGTTCACCTTTGCGATTGCATCGATTATTTTGGGAGGCGTCGCGTTGCTGGCAGGATTCATTCCGGCTCTTCGGGCCATCAGAGTCGATCCGATGGTCTCGCTGCGAAGTCAATGAATAACCGGGGGCCTCGCTGACGCCCGCGTTCTGTCCCGACGCATTACAAGTCTATTGAGGAGGCCTTCTTTTGTTAACGATTTCCGGTATTTTCACGCTTGCGATTATTCTTATGGGAAATAACACAACCGAAAAATTTCATCAGGTTCTGACCAGCGTCGAGAGGAATATACATCTCGACAGCTGGCAGGTGACTCATCGAGAGGTTGATCCGGCTTCGAAGACTCCCTGGTCGGTTCAGAAATACACTTTGCGCGGCGGGAAACAGGAAGGAGTGGATGTCATCGCAGTCGATAATGGCCGGCTGCGATTCGTCGTTGTGCCGACTCGCGGGATGAGCGTGCTCAAGGTCGAGATGGGAGACATCCGGCTCGGTTGGGATTCGCCCGTCAAAGAAGTGGTCCATCCTCAGTTCATCAACCTTGAAAGTCGAGGCGGACTCGGATGGCTTGAGGGCTTCAATGAATGGCTGGTCCGGTGCGGACTCGAGTGGGCCGGGCATCCGGGCAAGGACAAATTCATCAACAACACTGGAGACGAAGCCGAGATGGATCTGACACTGCACGGCCGGATCGGCAACCTCCCGGCCTCCGAAGTTGAAGTAATCATCGATCGCGCACCTCCACACAGAATCAGAATCCGGGGCCGCGTCGATGAGCGGATGTTTTATGGTCCGAAACTGGAGTTGTGGTCAGAGATCTCGACTGAGCCGGGTTCATCGTCTTATCGAATTGATGATACGGTTCGCAATTACAGCGCATATGAGCAGGAATTCGAGCTGATCTACCATGCGAATTACGGACCTCCGCTGCTCGAAGCGGGGGCCCGTTTCGTCGCCGCACCGCGAGAGATCACGCCTTTCAATGCGCATGCCGCAAAGAGTACGTCACAATATGCCGATTATGCCGGTCCGACGAGGGGGTTCGTCGAGCAGGTCTATGTCATCCTGCCATTCGCTGACGAAAAAAACCGGACGACGGTTATGCTCCGGAATGCCGCAGCCGACAAAGCCGTCAGCATGTCCTTTTCGATTGATCAGTTGCCTTTTTTCACCTTGTGGAAGAATACGACTGCGCTCGAGGAAGGTTATGTGACCGGACTTGAGCCCGGCACCAGCTCACCGGCGAATCGCAGCATCGAGCGTCAGGCCGGACGATTGCAGAAATTGAAGCCAGGGGAAACACGGAATTTCTCGCTGGATATATCGGTCCTGGATGGAAAAGCCGAGGTTGAACGAAGAGCCTCGGCGATCGAGCGACTGCGTGGCGGGCGAGAGCCGGTCATCAATTCCAAAACGATCAGATAGGAACGCCGACTTCCGGTCGGCAGGATATTGACAGCATTCGGCATTTTTCATTCATGCCGACCGGAGGTCGGCGCTCCGATACTGATATGAAAATTATACTCCCGCGACAATTTGTCCGCATTTTTCTGTCTGCATTGTTGATCATTACAACACTGGTCAGCACCGGGCCAGTGCGTAAAGCATCCGCTCAGGAATCCGTCGATATACTTGCCGGGCAGTTCATCAATCCGCCGGATGACGCGAAGATCATGATGCGCTGGTGGTGGTTCGGGCCTTCGGTGACGAAAGAGCGCCTTGAACGTGAAATGCTGCTCATGAAAGAGGGCGGGATCGGCGGTTTCGAGATTCAGCCGGTCTATCCGGTTGCGCTCGATGACGGAAAGATCAGAACGATTCCATATCTCTCGGATGAATTTCTGGATGTTCTGCGATACGCCAATCGCAGGGCTGCCGAGCTGGGCTTGCGCGTTGATCTGACTATCGGCAGTGGATGGCCGTATGGCGGGCCGTCAGTGCCCGTAACTCAGGCCGCCGGCAGGTTAAGAGTCGAGAAGACGAGACCCGTTTCCCGCCGCGTGCCATTGCCTGACATCTCGGAGGGCGAATCTCTGATTGCCACCTTCTTTCGGCGAGCGAATGGAAGTCAAACGATCGAGGCATTCAATGAGATCGCGACGATACGAGACAGCGCGGCCTGGCTTCCAGAGGTTCCTCGAACGGGAGATGAAGTCTTTTTCTTCATCGCCAGCCGCACCGGCATGATGGTCAAGCGCCCGGCAATCGGAGCTGAAGGATTCGTTCTGGATCATTACGATCGGAGTGCGATTGACGACTATCTTAAAAATGTCGGCGACAGGCTGATGCGATCCTTCGACTATCAGGCTCCATATGCCATCTTCTGCGATTCGCTCGAGGTCTTCAATTCCGACTGGACCGGTGATTATCTCGCGGAATTCGAGAAGCGGCGCGGGTATGATCTGAAGCCTTTACTTCCCGCTCTGGCGGCCGATATCGGCCCCGATACCGAATCGATACGGCATGACTGGGCCATGACTCTGACAGAAATCTTCAACGACCGGTTTCTCGCACCGATGCGTGACTGGGCCAAGACGAACAAGACAAGATTTCGCATGCAGGGATACGGCATACCGCCGATGACATTGTCAGGCAATGCATATCTGGATTTGCCCGAAGGTGAAGGATCGCAGTGGAAGGTTGTGCGCGCGTCGCGCTGGGCGGCCTCCGCCAGCCATCTCTACGGCAAACCGGTCACATCGTCCGAAACATGGACCTGGCTCCATTCGCCGTCGTTCCGTGCGACTCCTCTGGATATCAAAGCCGAAGCCGACCTCCATTTTCTGCAGGGAATCAACCAGTTGATCGGCCACGGCTGGCCGTATACGGCTGACGCAGCGGATTATCCCGGATGGCGCTTTTACGCTGCCGGCGTCTTCAATGAGAAGAATCCGTGGTGGCCGGTCATGCCTGATCTCTCGAAATACCTGCAACGCGTCAGTTTTATGCTCCGACAGGGCCTGCCGGCCAACGATATCGCGCTCTATTTGCCTACCAGCGATGCATGGACAAGTTACTCGAACGGACGCGTCGGCTATCTGATCGAACGGCTCCGCGATCGTGTCGGCTCCGAATGCATGCCCGCAATTCTAGGAGCAGGCTTCAATCTCGATTTCTTCGATGATGAAGCATTGAACAAGCTTGGCCGGATCGAGGGAAACGAAATGGCCATGGGAGTTAATCGATACAAGGCCGTGATTCTTCCCAATGTTCAGCGGATTCCACAGGCCACATTGCAAAAGCTGGAAGCCTTCGTCGATCAGGGCGGAGTTGTCATTGCAACGCGGCGCATCCCCGAGCTCGCACCTGGATTCAAAGCCTCCGCCGATGAGCGAAGCCGAATCCGTCAGATTTCAGCACGATTGTTTGAAGGGACAAATGCGAAAGCTCATTTCGTGCGCGACGAAAAGGGCGCGCTCGGCGCAAAACTCGCTTCACTTGTCAGACCTGATGTCGCATTCTCGCAACCCGGAACAGATATCGGTTTCATACACCGATCGACCGAATCGACTGAAATCTATTTCATCGCGAATACGACCAGCTCGACCAGGAGCTTCAACGCTGAGTTTCGCGTGAGAGGCATGAATGCCGAAATCTGGGACCCCCTGACCGGATCGATAAGCCCCGCGCCTGCGTCGCAAAAAGGTGTCTCGGGAACTGTTCTGGCGTTTGAAATTGAACCATACGGATCACGACTGGTGGTTTTCAGCAAACGTACTTTGCCTGCAGTTTCTGCCAGAGCTGCAACAGGGCTGAGAACGGAAATAGACCTGAGCAGCGACTGGCGACTGGATATCGATGGCAGGAAGAAAATTCTACCTCAACTGAAATCATGGACCGATGACGATGAGCATCGTTATTTTTCAGGAACTGCGGTTTATGAGAAGACGATTCAGGTGGCGGCTGAATGGTTGCAAAAGTCGTTCGAAATCCGGCTGGATTTCGGTTCGGGGATGGCGCTGGTTGAACAGGAGCTCCGCAACGGGATGCGCACCTGGCTGGATGCTCCTGTTCGTGATGCGGCGGTCATTTCAGTTAACGGAAACCGCGCCGGGTCTCTCTGGTGCCCGCCGTATTCGATCGATATCACGCGCCTGCTCAAAGTCGGAGACAATACGCTGAGAATCGAGGTTGGAAACACTGCGATCAACCATCTCGCCGGCCGTCGCCTGCCTGATTATCGCTTGCTCAACCTGCGATATGGAGAACGCTTCAAGCCGCAGGACATGGATAATCTCGAACCTCTGCCGTCCGGATTACTCGGTCCTGTCAGACTGCTTGTGCGTTAGTATCTGCTCAGCCCATGCGTCACGGAACCACGAGCGTTAGCGAGTGGCCTTCAGAACCGCGCGCGTAAGCAAGCGAATGTGTGTGCAGTTACCTTTTGCACACGCTTCACTTAATTTCCGGGGCAATGTAATTCGTCATGACCAGATCATAGTAGCTGTCATATAATCCGGCGTCGAAGTCCTTCAGAAAGACCGTCATTTTTTGGAGCAGTGTGCTGGCGCGATGGCCGGCCAGACGCGCCGGGTGTGAAAAGCGACCGGTGGCCGATCGGATGAAGAGGCTTTTTTCGTCTATCGGCAGCTTCTTCACATTGGCGGCGAATTCCGGAAAGACCTCGCTGCTGAAGAGGTACTGTTCGACATTTGAAGTGTAGAATGCCGTCAGCGTATATCCATTTTTCCTCAGATAATCCCCGACGGCTGCCAGTGCTTTGGAGCCGGCAAAATTACCGACAACCGGGATGATCAGATTCTTTTCGTGCATGCCACGGACGAACTGATAATCGTCGTCGGTGGCCAGGAAATTTCCCTGCCTGCCTTTCTGATCGGTCTGCTCGATGATCTCTCGAAAAGTAGGAAAATTGCTTCCCCAGTAACCATCCATGCGATACGAAATCTCGAGGCCATCGTGATGGAAACTGCGGTAGACGTACTCCAGGCTTTTCCGATCGTTTTCATTCAAAGGGAATTTGAAATCCTTCTCGATCGTCCTGATCACCTCATCCAGATTCGATGAAAACACCTTGTCGTCGGTCGGAGTCCGGTTGATGTATGACATCAATTCGTTGAGCGGGCTTTGACCGGTCGGAACTTTCTCTCCCGTCAGCGGCCGGCTGAAGAGTTTTGAGACGAACCTGACCCTGTCCGGCGAGTTATGGAAGATCGCCTTGTACATCAAATGTTGCATGATCGCCTGGCGGCGGATATCGACGATAAAGGCGATCTGCGGTCGAATCCTGGCGATGTAGGTGAAATTCTGCTCGGGGCCGACGCCCAGATATGCGCCGCCTGATGCCCCCATTTCGCGAAGCAAATCCACAACCGTCAGATAAGCGGTTTCATTCGAGGTGAAATTGTCAGAGCGGAAATAGCCCCCATCTTCCGAGATCTCATTGATCAGTCGCGTGAACTCTTCGGCCGGAAGGCTTTCAATCGGTTGCACAGGTTTGTTCTGTGCGGCGACTGCCAGGCTGAAGAACGCCAGAAGCGAAAAGAAAAATGCCATACCCGCAGTCAGTCTCGGCAATCCAAGTCCTCGTCGAATGAATGTGGATTCTATCGTTATTCTCATTTGCACCTCGCCTTTCATGGGATTTCAGAGGAATCGTCCGGATATCCTACTCAACCGAAATCAGTTTGCAACAAAAAAGCGAACTTGAACAGTCATCAATCGGAACGCCGGCCTCCGGTCGGCATCCATATCTTTTCGATTCCGGGAACTGATTTTCCCACAATCGAACATGTCACTCGCAACACAAAAAATCACGCCGGTGCTAATTATAGTGTTATCAAGACTTAGGTGCAGATAACTAATGGCACGGAATTTGGGTTTCCGATTACGGCAATATTCATTTCAGAATCAATGATCGAGACTGGAGAGAACATGAGCAGTTTGTGGCAGGATATCGTTTTCGGATTTCGGATAATGTTGAAGCAACCGGGATTTACGATCGGGGCTGTGCTCACGCTGGCACTCGGGATCGGAGTCAACAGCGCGATCTTCAACGTGGTCAGCGCATTTATCATTCGTCCGATACCGGGTGTTGCTCAACCTGAACAACTGGTCATTCCATTCAATATGGACAGGGATGGCGATCTGAGTGATTCGTTCTCCTACCCCGACTATGTCGATTACCGCGATCGGAATCGGAAGCTGGCAGGACTCTTCGCCTACAGGCTGGTTCCAGTTGTGATTGGGGAGCGGGATGGAAACGACGTGATTTATGGCGAGATTGTAAGCGGAAACTATTTCGATGTTTTGCAGGTCAATGCGCAACTTGGTCGAACATTTCTTGCCGAAGAATCGAAGACTCCGAATACCCACCCGGTTGTAGTCATCAGTCACGATTTATGGATCAGTCGTTTAGACGGCGATCCGGGAATCGTCGGGAGAACGCTCAAGCTCAACGGAACTGATTTCAACGTCATCGGAATCGCACCTCAAGAATTCCAGGGAACGAAATGGGGTCTGGGATTGGATTTCTGGGTCCCGCTCATGATGGAGGAACGGATCCTGCCAGGCGAAAGCTTTTTGAAAGAGCGAGGCTGGCATGGGATACAGGTAATGGGTCGGCTCAAAAAAGGAATCCCGATCAATCAGGCCGAAGCCGATATGACGGCTGTGACGGCGCAGCTCGAACGTGAATTCGCCAATGATCGCGGGGCCGGCAACAGGATCAGGCTGCTGCCTGAAACGGAGGGGCGATTCGATCATGCACGCAATGTAGTCAGTCTGGGAGCGTGGCTGGCGCTTGGCGTGGTTGGAGTAATCCTGCTGGTCGTCTGCGCCAATCTGGCCAATCTGATGCTCGCCAGGGCGCAGCGGCGCCGGCGAGAGATCGGAATTCGACTGGCTCTCGGAGCAAACCGATGGCGCCTCATCAGCCAGCTCATGACTGAAAGCCTGCTGCTGGCGCTGCTTGGCGGCGCAGTCGGATTTGTGGTCTCCTTTTGGATCGCCGATCTCGTCCTCAATATAGCCCCTGTCCTTCCGTATCGAATGATTCTGAATCTGGCGCCGGACAGAGGTGTTATTTTCTTCACACTTCTTGCCTCGATTCTCGCGGGCCTTATCTTCGGGCTCATTCCAGCACTCCATTCGTCGAGATTCGATCTGATCACAATCCTCAAAGGCGATGAGACACCACAGACGCTGTCTCGACGAGGATTCAATCTGCGCACTGCACTGGTCGTCGCTCAGGTGACACTCTCACTTGTTGTACTTGTTTGCGGGGGACTGATGATTCGCAGCTTCCAGAATGCCGGCCGGATCGATCCCGGATTCGACCCTCGTGGAGTAACTGCAATGACGATTACTCCCGGACTGCTCGGGTATGACGAGACGCGCGGCAAGCTGCTCTATACTCAGTTTCTGGAACGCGTCGAAGCTCTGCCGGGGGTTGAAACCGCTTCATTTGCCAAGCTGCTTCCATTGGGCGACAGCTCGAATTCGACAGGGCCCGTCTTTGCGGATGGTCAGCCGCCCCCTCGGCCGGGTGAAGGCTTGAATGTCGGTTACAACGTTGTCGGACCGAATTATTTCAGGACCATGCGAACGCCGATTCTGCAGGGTAGGGAGTTCAGTACAGCCGATCGTCCCGGTGAAACTCGAGCGGTGATCATCAATCAGACCCTGGCTGGAAGGTTATGGCCGGATCAGGATCCGCTGGGCCGGAACTTCAGGGTCTCGGACGGAACTAGAAAATATGAAGTCATCGGTGTGGCAGCTGACGGGAAATACCGAAGCCTGTCGGAAAAACCACGGCCGCATTTCTGGTTATCGATGGGTGATAACTATGAAACGCAGATGACGCTCCTGGTTCGCACCGGGCAGGAATCGCCCGGTATCGTCGGCAGTGTCCGTGAGGCGCTCAAGGGAATCGACGGCGCCATTCCGCTGGTCGGAGTCAAGACGATGCAGGAACACATGTCAGTCCAGTTATGGGGCACGCGTATGGGAGCAGTTGCCGCCTTCGGCCTCGGCATCCTGGTGCTTCTTATCGCCGCCATGGGTATTTACAGTGTTATCTCTTATTCCGTCAGTCAGCGAACAAAAGAGATTGGAATTCGTATGGCTTTAGGAGCAAATCGTCAGGATGTTATCCGACTCGTTGCGGCTCAGGGCGTGAAGGTCACTCTGATCGGTATTGTTGCCGGTTTGCCGCTCGCTTTTCTAATTACTCGTCTGCTCTCAAATCTGCTTTTTGGAGTTAGCACCGCCGATCCTTTGATTTACGGCGGAATCACATTGTTGCTCGTTCTGGTCGGCTGGATGGCCGGATGGATACCTGCCCGCCGCGCTTCCAAAGTGGATCCGATGGTAGCGCTGCGTTACGAATAATCGATTGTTGGTTTAGGAGGATGAGATATGAACCAAATTATTATGGTTTTTCTGGCTTTCATCGTGGCTCTTTCGTGCGGTTTGCATGATGCTGGTTTGACACCGGTCCAGGATGAGACTGAAGCAGTGAGGCAGGCGGTTCTGGATTACGTCGAGGGCGTTTACAACGTCGATCCGGCCCGCATCGAACGCAGCGTTCACCCTGAATTGACAAAACTGGGATTTTATCGAACGCAAGGCAAAGACGGATACTCCAGCGGAAAAATGACCTTCGCTCAGTTGGTCGAGCTTTCAAAAAAATGGAATAAGGAAGGCAAGCTTCCGAAGAGCGCCCCGAAAGAGATCACCATCTTTGAAGTGCAGGATCAGACGGCGACCGCCAAGTTGACGGCTCAGTGGGGAACTGATTATTTCCACCTGGCTAAATATGACGGCAAATGGCAGATCATCAACGTGCTCTGGCAAAGCCCGCCACCGAAAAAATAGAACCGAAAGATACGTAACTCGTGGGCAAGAGCCACCGGGACCACGGTTATGGGCGTATTGGGAGGACTGACATGGAAAACCTGATCCAGGATGTGCGGTACGGTTTGCGATCATTGTTGAAAAATCGATCCTTTACGATCATCGCCGTCGTTGCACTGGCGATAGGAATCGGAGCGAACACCGCGATTTTCAGCGTCTTCAATTCGATCCTCATCAAACCGTTGCCATACCAGGACGCAGACAGGCTGGTCATTCTTTACCATCACTATCCTAAACTGGAATTAAAGGCTTCGGTCTCGGCCGTCGGCTACAATCACTATCAGAAAAATGTCAAATCCTTTGAATCACTGGGGGCCTTTACGGGTTGGGCGGCCAACCTGACGGGGATAGATTCGCCGGAACGACTGACCGGCGGCGCCGTGACTCATACTTTCTTCAGCACACTGGGCGTTAAGCCGATAAAAGGACGAGCCTTTCTGGCGGAGGAAGAACAGGCGGGCAAGAATCGCGTAGTCGTCGTGACCGATGGGTTGTGGAAGCGTCGATTCGGTGCTGATCCGAATCTGGTCGGTAAATCGATCATGCTCAACGGAGAAAACCATACTGTCATTGGGATCATGCCTCCGGAGTTCCAGTTTGGGAGTGAGTTCGGCCAGCAGGTCGAGATCTATTCGCCGACGGTCTTTACTCCACCGCAGCTCGATACGAATAACTGGGGATTCGAATTTCTGTTTGCTTTGGTCAGATTAAAACCAGGCGTCAGCATCGAGGCCGCTCAGACTGAATTGGATACGATCGCTACGGGCGTGCGCCGGCAGTATATGGGCGAGACAGGTACCTCCCTGGCTGGAAACTGGACGCTGCTGCTGGAAAATTTTCGTGAAAACATTGTCGGAGATATCCGTCCGGCGTTGAATATTCTGATGGTGGCGGTCGGGCTTGTGCTCCTGATCGCTTGTGCGAATGTCGCCAATCTGTTGCTGGCACGCGCGTCAGGCAGACAGAAGGAGATGGCGTTGCGATCCGCCCTCGGTGCAGGTCGCGGAAGAATAATACGACAATTGCTTACTGAAAGCGTTCTGCTGGCCATAATCGGCGGGGCATGCGGTCTGCTGCTGGCTTATGGCGGCATAAAACTACTCGTCGCATTGAGCCCAGATAATATCCCGCGAACAAATGAGGTTGGAATCGACATTCTGGCGCTCATTTTCACGATCGGAATTTCGATACTGACGGGGCTGATATTCGGCGTCGCACCGGCATGGCAGATATCCAGAACCGATCTGCATGAGACCCTGAAGGAAGGCGGTCGCACGGGAACATCTCAGGCGAGGCGAGGGATTCGAAATCTGCTGGTTGTTGTCGAAGTCGCAATCGCCCTTGTGCTTTTGATCGGCGCCGGATTGCTGATCCGCAGCTTCCTCAAGGTTCAGCAGATCGATCCTGGTTTCAGGCCTGATCAATTGCTGGTAATGCAGCTTGCGCTGCCGGAGACCAAATATCCTGAGCCGGCGGATCGCGATCGGTTCTATCAATCAATGGTGCAGAAGGTGCGCGCCATTCCCGGAGTTCAGGAAGCAGGGATCAGCACCAGCGTGCCGATGAGCGGATCGAACGCCAGCGCCAGTTTCACGATCGAGGGCCGGGAGGTCGCTCAGGGAGAGATGTCGCCATGGGGGAATCGATGGTCTGCAGGCCAGACCTATTTCCAGACTATGGCGATACCGCTCATCAAGGGGCGGTACTTCGAAGAGCGCGATTCGGCTGATTCGCCGCTGGTGGCGATCATCGACATCACAATGGCCCGCAAATTCTGGCCGAATGAGGATCCTCTCGGCAAGCGAATCAGTTTCAGTCGTGACGATAACGGAGAGAGGTCCTGGAGAGAGATCGTCGGAGTCGTTGGGCATGTCAAACAAAAAGGTCTGGAGGGCGATTCTCCTGTCCAGTATTACATCCCACACCGGCAGATACCTTCTTCGAACGTCTACCTTGCGATCAGGTCACGGCAGGCAGACCCGTCATCGTTGACCGGAGTCGTTCGCAACGAAATTCAATCGATCGATCGTGAATTGCCGGTCTTTAAAGTCACGACGATGGAGCAGCTCGTGGCTGCTTCGATCATGCAGCGTCGCTTCGCAATGGTTCTTCTCGGAGCCTTTGCGTTCATCGCTCTGCTGCTGGCCGCCGTCGGACTATATGGCGTCATGTCATATTCAGTTGCGCAAAGAACGCACGAGATCGGCATCCGGATGGCCCTCGGCGCAAGAGAGTCGAGTGTGCTTGGTATGGTCATCAGACAGGGGATGCTGTTGACTCTGATCGGACTTGTCATGGGACTTGTCATCGCCTTCGCTCTGACTCGTGTCATGGCCAGTCAGGTCTTCGGCATCGGCACGACGGATCCGCTGACTTTCTCGCTGCTATCCGGTTCGCTGCTCGTGGTTGCGTTTCTGGCAAGCTATATCCCGGCCCGCCGAGCGACCAGGGTCGATCCGATGATTGCGCTGAGATATGAATGAAAATCTCTGGATACTGCTATGGATGGAATTATACAGGATCTGCGTTATGGCTTCCGGTCGCTCATCAAGGAAACGGGGTACACAGCTGTCGCCATTTTGACGCTTGCCATCGGGATCGGCGCTTCAACGGCGATCTTCACAGTGGCCGATGCCGCACTCTTCAAAGGCCTGCCATACAAGGATCCCGACAATCTTTTTCATCTTTGGGAAGGGACTCCGCAACAGGACTTTCCACGACGTGAGGCATCATGGCCCGATTACCAGGACTGGCGAAACAGTCAGGTTTTCGAAGCCGTCGCGGCGTACACCGGGGGTGGCGGCACGTTGATGGGGAGAGGTGAGCCGGAAAGGATCTTCACGCCCGGTGCTTCAGCCAACTTCTTCTCCGTTCTGGGAGTGACGCCCGCGCTGGGGCGATCATTTCAGCCCGGCGATGATCGTCCCGGGGCCGAACGCGTCGCCCTTCTGACCGATAGTTTCTGGAAGAAGAAATTCGCCGGGGATCGCAATATTCCTGGTAAAACCATCAACATCAGCGGTATCGCATTTACCATCGTAGGGGTACTGCCGGAGAGTTTTAGATTCGCCTTGCGTCCGGCCGATATCTGGATCGCATATCAGCCATCCGAAATGCAGATGACGCGGCGGGGGATGCATGGGACGAACGTGATCGCGAGGCTCAGGGATGGAGCCAGCCTCGAACGGGCACAGGCCGAGATGGGTGTGATCGCCAGCCGGATCGAACAGGAACACAAGGACTCTCATGCCGGCACTAATATTTTTATGATCCCGTTGCTTGACGAGATGGTCGGTCCGGTCAAACCCATCCTCATGGCCCTGTTGTTTGCCGTCGGTTTCGTTTTACTCATCGCCTGTTCGAATGTAGCTGGCCTGACTCTGGCACGATCATCCGCGCGTTCCAGGGAGATCGCCATTCGCACTGCGCTTGGCGCCGGGCGCTTTCGAGTTATCAGGCAACTCATGACTGAATCGTTGCTTCTTTCTCTTCTTGGTGGCGCGGCGGGGCTGTTGATCGCATATTGGGGCGTTGATATCCTGGTCGCTCTCATCCCCCGGGAGCAGGCAATGTCCATGCCTTATCTCGATGATCTCGACCTGGATGTCAGGGTATTGGGTTTTACGACGCTCATATCGGTGCTGACCGGGATCGTTTTTGGTCTGGCCCCAGCATTGCAGGCGTCGAAATTGAACCTGAATGAGGTCCTGAAAAGTGGGTCAGGAAGCCTCGGATCGAGCGGCCGCCATAAAATGAGGAACATACTGGTTGTGGCCGAGGTGGCTCTGGCTGTGGTCCTCCTGATCGGCGCCGGATTGATGATTAAAAGCTTCCTGAGCCTTTTGAAGGTCGATCCGGGATTCAACCCGCAAAACCTTTTGACGATGACGGTCTCCATCCCTCGCAGCAAATATCGGGAACCGTCACAAGTCGTCGGTATTTATCAGGAACTCGAAAAGCGGATCGAGTCGTTGCCCGGGGTGACCGCTTCAGGCATCGTCAACATCCTGCCTTTGATCGGAGGAGATACCAACCGTTTACTGATCGAGGGCCGTCCGATTCCTCCTCCGGGGTATGAGATCGAAGCTAACTTCAGAGAGATCAGCGGCAACTATTTTCGAACTGCCGGCATACCTCTCATGGCCGGGAGATTCTTTGATCATCGTGACAATGAAGATTCGACGCCCGTCGTCATCATTAACAAGAGCTTTGCCAATAAGTTTTTCGATAAAACCGATCCAGTCGGTCAAAGGATCTATTTCCCGGGAAATGCCGATTCGCCGATCGGGATAGTCGGGGTGGTCGGTGACGTCCATATCACTGGTCTGGACGAAGAGATTAAGCCGGTCATGTACATCCCGATGGCCCAGTCGGTGTCTAATACAGTCAGCCTTCTGATTCGCACCATGATCGATCCGAAAACAATGGTCAATGCAGTTCGAGCGGCTACGGCAAAGATCGAACCTGATGCAGTCATCTATAACACGATGACTATGGATGAGAAGATCAGATCATCCGAAGCGGCATTCATCCGCCAGTTTCCGGCAGTCCTGATCGGAATTTTCGCAGCTGTAGCAATGATTCTGGCAGCGATCGGCATCTACGGGTTGATCTCGTATTCGGTTATTCGGCAAACACATGACATCGGTGTGCGGATGGCCCTCGGCGCACGTCCTGTCCATATTCTGGGCATGCAGATGAAGCACGGCATGGTTTTGGTCCTTTACGGGGTGGGCATTGGAATTGTCGCGGCAGCGGGATTGATGAGGTTGCTCCAGTCGCTCCTGTTTCAGGTCGGGACTACGGACACTGCCATTTACCTGATGGTCATCACAGTACTCTCAGCTGTAGCCATGGGAGCCTGCTTCATTCCGGCTCTGCGTGCCACGAAGGTGAATCCACTCGCTGCGCTTCGAACTGATTGAATGCTGAAAATATCAATAAATAATTCGAAGGAGGGGGCACGAAGATGAATGGAGTATGGAAGGATTTTCAGTTTGGACTTCGGTTGCTGGTGAAACAGCCCGGATTCACAATCGTTGCTCTCATCGCGCTGGGGCTTGGCATCGGAGCCACTTCGGCGATCTTCAGTATCGTCAATTCGGTCATCCTGCGGCCGCTGCCATACAACGAACCGTCGCGGCTGATAACTATCTGGGAGGATCATCGGGGGCTTGGCGGGCCGGCGGCCGAATACACATCTCCGACAGGATTCGAGGACTGGCGCGATCAGACCAGATCATTCTCTCACGTTGCCGCATACTCAGGATGGTCGCCGACTTTCTCAGGCAGTGAAACACCTGAGCAATTGGTCGGCGCAACGGTGTCACATGACATATTCTCGGTTCTCGACGTGAAACCACGGTACGGTCGGGCCTTTCGACCTGAGGATGACAGGCGCGGAAGCGAGAACGTCGCGGTTATCAGTCACGAGCTTTGGCAGCGAAGATTTCAGGGCGACGCTCAGGCAGTCGGACGTTCCGTCATCCTCAACGGCGAGAGTTATACCCTGATCGGTGTTATGCCGCAGGGATTTAAATTTCCTGTTATTGAAGATGCCGAAATATGGCGGACGATTCAGCCAGGGCTCGGCGAAGGCTGCCGGCGCGGTTGTCTGGTTCTGCGCGTGCTGGCAAGGTTGAAACCCGGAATTTCGATCGAGGCCGCCCGCGATGAATTGACTGCTCTCGCGCGTCGAATCGAAAAAGAGTTCCCGGAAACCAACAGCAAGATCGGCTTTTCATTGATCCCGCTGCACGACTTTCTGATCGGAGACGTCAGGACACCAATGCTCGTCATGTTCGGAGCCATCCTGCTCGTTTTGCTGATCGCCTGCGCCAATGTGGCGAATCTGATGCTCGCACGATCCGCCGCGCGTAACAGGGAATTGTCGATTCGCGCTGCGCTCGGTGCTGGAAGAGGTCGCATCATTCGCCAGTTGTTGATCGAAAGCCTGTCACTGGCACTGATCGGAGGGTTTATCGGATTGTTGATATCGATCTGGCTGGTCGATCTGCTGGTCGGCCTGAGTCCGGATGGATTGCCCCGGGCCGGCGAAATCCGTGTCGACTTTTGGGTCTTTATCTTTACCGCGGGAATTGCGATTTTATCCGGTATCCTTTCAGGGCTTGCGCCGATTATTCGTATTTCTCATTTCGATCTCAATTCTTCCTTGAAGGATGGCGGGACAGGGATGCCGGCATCAGGTAAGAGTCGAAGAATTTTGAACTTCCTGGTTGCCGCCGAGATCGCCATTTCTCTGCTCCTGCTTATCGGCGCCGGGCTTTTGTTGAAGAGCTTCATCAAGCTTAAGTCGGTTGATACTGGCTTCAATCCCCAGCGTGTCCTGACGATGAACGTTCTCTTTCCGCCGGCGAGATATCCTGAAAGAGCGGATATAAAATCGGTCACGGATCGGGTTGTCGAAGGCATCGGCACAATACCTGGAGTCGAAGCTGCCGGTGCGGTTTCGTCGTTGCCGCTCGGGGGGGCGAATACAGATGCATCGTTCTTTGTCGAAGGGCGGCCGGCTCCGCCACCGAACCGGGAGCCTGTAGCCTGGTACAGTCTGGTCAGTCCGGATTATTTCAAGTCGATGGGCATGAGGATCATCCGCGGCAGGCCGATTGAAGCGACTGATCTGGAGAATTCACCCACTGTAGTTGTCATCAATGAAACCATGGCGAATCGCTATTTTCCGAACGAGGATCCGATCGGCAGGCGAATCGGCAACGGAGGGCCTGATGGCTGGAGAACGATCGTCGGCATCGCGGCTGACATCAGACATTTCGGAATCGATCAGGTTGCGCGGCCATCGATGTTCCTGCCATTGTCGCAGGTGCCCAGCCGCCGCCTTTTTCTGACCGTCCGATCATCAACCGATCCGGCCAGCATCGTGCCGCCAGTAAGGCGTATTCTGGCGTCGATAGACCCGCAACTTGCTCCGGCCAATCTAACGACCATGGAAGAGATCGCATCCGAGTCCCTTTCATTGCAACGATTCACCCTGCTGCTCATCGGGATCTTCGCCACTCTGGCCTTGATTCTGGCAGCAGCCGGCATTTATGGCGTCATGTCATTCGCTGTCACTCAAAGAACACGTGAGATCGGCATCCGCATGGCGCTCGGCGCTCAAAGCCAGAGTATCATCAAAATGATCATCTCTCAGGGAATGCTCGTCGCATTATTCGGAGTCTTATTCGGGCTGGTAGGCGCTTTTGGTCTGACAAGGCTAATGTCCAGCCTGCTGTTCGAGGTCAGTGAGATCGATCCGGTTACCTTTGTTGCCGTAGCATTATTAATGCTGATCATCGCATTTCCGGCCTGTCTCATTCCAGCACGCAGAGCGGTGGTGGTAGATCCTTTGATAACACTGAGATACGAATAGAGGCTCAGACCTGCAGTTGGTATCCGGGAAATGCCGGAACTGAAATCAATCGTCAATCGTTAACCAGCGCACCCCAAAAATGAGTTACTTTTTGGTTAGTCGGCGTCGAATGAGGGTGAAGCCTTAGAACTTTATTGACCGGAAGTATGAAACCGGACGAGAATGCATTTTTGGAGGGCGGGGGTGCGCTCGGCTTTCGGCGCTGAACGCTAATTTCTTCCAACAGTTAATCTCTTCCAGGACGTGGACGGCCGGGCCATATAAAATCCGATTTATATACACATTCTTGGAGGAGATCGGATGAACCGACGAAATATCACGATTCTCGCCGCATCGTTACTGATGCTGGCGTTGGCATCCGGAAAGGCATCAACACAGGAGCGTTTGCCGGCGTCGATGATGTACGGGCCTCTGACCGTCAATCGCACGCATATCGTTTTCACTCTTGCCGGCGATCTATGGATGGTGGATCGAAAGGGTGGAGATGCGAAGCGACTCACATCATCACCGGGTGAAAGCAGTTTCCCTGTCATTTCGCCGGACGGGTCGATGCTGGCCTTTTCGCGTCAAACCGGTGGTCAATGGGAAGTTTATAGCATGCCGGCAGCCGGGGGCGAAGCGAAGAGGTTGACCTGGCATCCCTCGAGAGATGTCCCCGTCGCCTGGGCGCCGGATGGTAAAAGCGTCTACTTCCTTTCAAGCCGTTCGGGCAATCGCAAACTATACAGAATCGGCATTGACGGTGTTTTGCCTGAAGAACTTCCATTCTGGGATGCAGCGGCAGCATCCATCTCGCCGGACGGGAACAGAATAGCCGTCACACCGCAGTCCGGATTGATGAACTGGCGCGTCTATCGCGGTGGCATGCAGGGCCGCCTCTGGCTGACGAACCTGACAGACTGGTCGACCGAAGAGATCACCCGCGGCAATCAGAACGAGGAGCTTCCGATGTGGATCGGAACTCGCATCTATTTTGTCTCTGACCAGAGCGGCATCTTCAATCTGCATTCCTATGACCTGGTTTCAAAACGCAGCAGGCAGTTGACTAAGTTCGAAAAATACGGGATCAGATTCGCCGGCGCTGGAAGTGAATCGATCGCCTTCGTTCGCGATGGTCGCATTCATCTCCACGATGTGAAGACAGATGTCACAAACGTAATAGATATTCAAGTTGAGCCGGATCGCAGGGAATTGCAGCCGCGAACAGCCGTCGCCGCTCAATTCAACGACTGGGCGGCGTTGAGCGGAAACGGCGACAAGGTGGTTCTGGGTATTCGCGGGGACGCATTCGTTTTCGATCCGGCGAAAGGCGTAGCCGTAAATGTCACAAACACTCCACAGGCAGCCGAACGTTTCCCCATGCTTTCGCCAGACGGCAGGAGCATTGCCTATTTTTCCGATGAATCCGGCGAGTACCAATTGCACATCAGATCGTTGTCAGGTGATTAAGCCGTTCGGGCAATTCAGATCGAGCCAGCCCCGAGTTTTTACCGGGAACTGACGTGGTCGCCGAATTCACGTTATATCGCATTCACCGATCACAAGCTGGCTTTGTGGATCGCCGATCTTGACACGGGGAAAACTGCAAATATCGATCGATCAACATATTCATGGGAAGGTGAGTGGTGGCCTCGCTGGTCGCCTGACAGTCGATGGCTGGCATACTCGAAACATCTCAAAAACAGAATCCGCACGGCTTTCATTTATGACACTGATGCGAAAAGATCCAGACAGGTCTCCGATGGCGTGACGCACGTCGAGCAGCCATGCTTCGATGCCAACGGAAAATACCTCTATTTTTTATCGAGTCCGAATGCGGGAACGAGCCATTTCGGCTGGGGAGTCCTGAGCGGTATTCTGGCTCGCCCCCTGGTGACGCGAAACATGCACGCCATGATCCTGCAGGCTGACGGGCAGTCTCCGATTATGCCCAACGGCTCGCCGAACCCTGAGGCAAATTTCGGTGAGCCTGCGAAATCAGTCCGGATCGATTTCGAGGGGCTTGATCGACGCGTCATAGATCTGCCTTTACCATCGCATGATTTCACGGTGCTCGCTCCGGGACTGCCCGGGAGGCTGCTGGTCCAGATAAATGAATGGCCTGATTCCCCTACGCCGCTGAGGGGAGGGCAAAGCGTTCTCTATGGCTACGCTCTCAGCAGCCCTTCAAAGATGGAAAAGATGATCGAGCGAGTCAGCGGGTTCGAAGTTTCGTCCGACGGCGCCAAACTGCTTTACGGTCAGGGACCATACTGGTATCTGACGGCATCCGATGTCGTGCCAAAGCCTAACGACGGGCGCGTCGACATCAGTAAATTGACTCTGCATATCGATCCGTCCGAGGAATGGAAACAGATTTACAGGGAATCCTGGCGGATCATGCGCGACTGGTTTTACGATAAAAACCACCATGGCCTGAATCTTAATGAGCTCGAAAAACGTTACTCCGAGTATCTTCCAGGCATTACCCGTCGTTCGGATCTGAACGAGCTCTTAAACAGAATGCTGGGGCACGTTTCGGTCAGTCATCTGGGTGTCGCAGGCGGAGACGTTCCCCCGCCGGGTGAGCCTTCCGTCCGAATAGGCTTGCTCGGCGCGGATTACGAAATTGCCGGTGGTCGCTATCGTTTCAGAAAGATCTATCGGTCGTCGATATTTAGCGACGCTGCCGGATCCGCCAGAAGCCCGCTCGATTGGCCTGGAGTCGACGTCCGCGAAGGCGATTTCCTGATCGCTGTGGACGGGCAAAATATTACGGCCGACAATGATATCTATTCATACTTCGTCGGCAAACGCGCGAATGTTGTCAAACTCACAGTCGCGATGAATGCAGATGGAATGGGTTCGCGAACCGTGACGGTACATCCGATTCATAATGAATCCGAGCTTCGCGGAGCGGATCAAATCGAAAGCTATCGCCGTCGCGTCGAGGCGGCTTCAGGCGGAAAGCTAGGTTATATCTATATCGGAGATTTTGGGTCGTCGATCATGCACTTCATCCGTCTGATGGCCGGCTACAGCGATCGTGAAGGCATCATCGTCGATCAACGATATAACGGTGGCGGCATCACCTCCGACTTCCTCATCGAATGGTTGCAACGCAAAGCACTTTATTATTACGCATTTCGTGAAGGCGATGATCTGGCCGTGCCGGTCAACCCGGCGCCGGCTACTAAAGTGCTGATTACGAATGAACAGAATTTCTCAGCCGCGGAAACCTTTGCTTTCATGTTCAAACTGGGGAAAGTCGGCCCCATAGTTGGCAACCGCACAGGTGGAGGAGGCATCGGCCCATACGTCTACACACCACGATTGATAGATGGCGGGCGTATTCAGCTGCCGAATCGCGCCGCCTACAATCCTGACGGAACCTCATGGGGAATCGAGAATATAGGTGTTATTCCTGATTTCGAGGTCGACGTTAAACCTGACGATGTCATACGCGGGCGCGATCCGCAGATCGAGAAAGCGATCCAGGTGGCATTGGAGTATCTTAAGAAAAACAGACCCCCGGCACCTCGAAAACCCCAATACCCTGTCCATAATTAACCATATTTTTGGATCCACCGGGAGCTTTATTTCGTAGAGAAGAGTGATAAAATATTGATCGACTCTTCGAAAGGAGAAAAGTAGATGCAAAAGAAGACACGACAACTCGTCTATTGGGCTCCACGGGTACTCGCCCTGGTTTTTGCCGCATTTATAAGCATATTCGCATTGGACGTATTCAACGAGGGATATGGGTTCTGGCAGACCATCCAGGCCCTGTTGATGCATCTCATTCCAACAGCGTTAGTTCTCATTGGTCTTGCGATTGCGTGGAGATGGGAATGGTTAGGCGCTTTGGAGTTCACAGCTCTCGGGATCGGTTACCTGATCATGGCCTGGGGCAAGTTCGACTGGACCGCTTATGCCGTGATTTCCGGACCTCTTTTCCTGCTGGGAGCATTATTCCTCATCAACTGGATATACAAGTCTGAACTCAGGCTGAGAACCTGATCCGTTTTGCCCGGTTCCGGGATTGCCGATTCCCGGAACCGGACACGATGACTCCGCATCTTCCTTCCTATTCAATAACTACATCGATTTAGCCCATCATCAGGCTGGCATACAACTTGAATGAACAATAAAATCAAGAGTTATTAAACGCCAAAGCGCCAGGAGATTTTTAGAATTGATCCTTGGCCTGCTTGGCGCCATGGCGTTGTCATCTGCCAAAACCTGAGGGGTGCCTGATGCTGACCATATTCCAGGATCTTGTTTACGGCGCACGGATATTCTTAAAAAAACCGGGCTTCACATTGATTGCGGTCCTCACGCTCGCTCTTGGGATCGGAGCCAATACCGCGATATTCAGCATCATTAATACAGTCCTGCTGACTCCGTTGCCATATAAAGATCCGGATCGGCTGATGATGGTCTGGGAGCACAATATGCCGAGATCGAAGACGATGAATGTGGTCAATCCCGGCAATTTCATCGACTGGCAGAAACAGAGCGCCGGTTTCGAAGAGATGGCGGGTCTGTACGATTCGATGATCAACCTGACAGGAGCTGGCGATCCGGAAGAAATATCGATTCAATACGTCACGCCCAACATGCTGTCGATGCTGGGCGTTGGGGCGTTGCATGGCAGAACCTTTGTCGAGGAGGACGGTAAACCGGAAAGTGATCAGGTCATCGTGCTTGGATATGGTCTCTGGCAGAGGAGGTTTGGCGGCGATCCACAAATCGTCAACCGGACGATCAATCTTAACGGCCAGCAAAGAACCGTTATCGGCGTCATGCCTCCGAATTTCAAGTTGTTTATCAAAGAGATGTCATTAACCGGCAAATCGCCGGAGATGTGGAGCCAGTTCCAGATCACCCCTCAGATGCAACAGCGACGAGGTCGTTTCATGCGGGTGATTGGGCGGCTCAAGCAGGGCGTGTCTGTCGAACAGGCCAGGCAGGAGATGATGGCGATCGGCAGTCGCCTCGAGAGCGAATTCCCTGAATTTAATAAAGGTTGGAGCGTCAATCTCGTGCCGCTTCGAGATCAGATCACGGGTGAGGTTCAGGCTTCATTATGGATATTGATGGCGGCAGTCGGGTTCGTCCTGCTCATCGCCACGGCCAATGTTGCGAACCTGCAACTGGCGAGGGTTGTCACTCGTGAAAAAGAGCTGGCGATACGTCAGGCGATGGGAGCAGGCAGATGGCGTATCATCAGGCAACTTCTGACTGAAAACCTGTTGCTTGCCATATTCGGAGGTGCAACCGGCGTAATTTTGGCGATCTGGGCCATCGAACTTCTTCCGTCGGTCATACCTCGGGAACTGCTACAAGTCGAGAGCGTCTCGATCGATCCGCTCGTTCTCGTCTTCACAGCCGGAATCAGCTTGCTGACCGGTGTGATTTTCGGCGTATACCCCGCCTGGGCATCGTCAGGCCACGATCTCAACGATCTGTTGAAGGATGGCGGCAGGGGCGCCGGTGCGGGGCTGCACAGCCAGTGGCTTAGCTCTGCTCTGGTCATTGCTCAAGTCGCTCTGGCCCTTGTGCTCCTTGTCGGAGCCGGTCTGCTTATTCGCAGCCTGATCAGACTACAATCGATCGATCCCGGGTTTCGTTCCGAAAATCTTCTGACCGCTCGTATTTCATTGCCGGGATCGAAGTACAGTGAAAACAGTCAGAGAACTCAGTTCTTCAAACAGATCGTTGAAAAAATAAGCAAGATGCCTGGAGTGCAATCGGCTGGCGCAATCAGTTTTCTGCCGTTCGGCGGTGCGGGAGCAGCCACCAGTTTCTCGATTTTTGGCCGGCCGGCGCCCGCACCTGGACAGTCCCCGGTGACCGACGTGAGAGTCGTCGATGAGTATTACTTTACGACTCTGAAGATACCTCTGCTCGAAGGGCGCTTGTTCAATGCGCGCGAGGCCGATCAGAATTCAGATACCATAATCATCAACGAAACTCTCGCCAGACAATACTTTCCCGGCGAAAGCCCGATCGGCAAAAAAATTACGGTCAACATGAAGGACGATAATCAACCGTCGGAGATTATCGGCGTCGTCGGCGATGTCAGGCATACGACACTGGATGACACGGTTCGGTCCATGGTCTATTGGCCGCATCCGCAGCTCGCCTATCCGTTCATGACGCTGGTCGTGAGGACTGAGGGCGATCCTGAGAGCATAGTCTCGGGAATTCGAAATCAGGTCAGCAGCCTCGATCCTGAGCAACCGATATCGAATGTATCGACCATGGACCAACTCCTGATCGAATCCGTCGGCAAGGCACGCTTCGCGACGATCCTGCTCTCCCTTTTCGCTTTGCTTGCTTTATCGCTGGCGACGGTCGGCATATATGGGATCATATCCTACGCCGTTTCCCAGAGAACTCACGAAATCGGCATTCGCATGGCTCTCGGAGCAGGAGCTTCCGATGTCCTGCGAATGGTCATCGGGCAGGGGCCTGAAACTAACCATCATCGGCGTCCTCATCGGTACTCTGGCTTCGATCGGCCTCATGCGATTCCTGTCGAGCCAGTTGTATCAGGTCAGCGCATTCGACAATTCCACTTATCTCGGCGTTGTAGTGCTGTTATCCTCAGTCGCCTTGCTCGCCTGCTGGTTGCCAGCACGGCGCGCTACCCGTGTCGACCCGATGGTTGCACTGCGTTATGAATAGTTACTGGTTTGAGACATTGAAGACAAATGAATTACTCGATCGTCCGGAGGCGAAAATCCGCACTTCAACCGGACCAGCGGCCAGACCATCCGGGACTTTGACCGTAATCCGAGCAGGTGAACTGCTCAGCACTGGTGCTTCCTTACTGCCGAAGATAACCATGAGTTCGTTCGGTTCGGAACTGAAGTTTGACCCTTGAATCGTAACCACGGCGCCGGTTGCCCCGGGACTCGGAGATATTCCAGTGATTGACGGGGGTGTTCCAAACGGCAGATCCGCAAGAATATAAAACGGTAAAAAATCAATGGCGGTCGCGTGTTGCTTCCCGTCGCTCGCAGTGACATCGACTCGAACTCGCACAGTATAAGATCCGATGGGATTACTGCTGAAGGATGAGTTAAGGGAATTGAAAGTATAGATTCCGTCCCCGGCCACCACATCGCCTCCGACCGATCCGTTGTCAAATAGCCCTTGAGCCCCTCCGCTCGGGGTCAACAATCCATTGAAGAGATAAGAGGCATGCGCACCCGCCGATAGATAATCTATGACGGGTGAATCCGTAAACACTTTTACTGTCAGCGTCGCCGATGAGCGGGAATTGCTCAACACGAAGAATGGGGTCAGCATGGGCATCGTTATTTCAGGGGCTTCGCCGAGTGACGGCGGATCGAACTCGAGTGTCCCGAGCTGTAGAATATTATTCCGAAAGAGCGTGAATAGAATCCGGCTGCCATTCTGGCTGATCGAGGAATGATCCAGACCGTTCAGTCGAAATGCACTGAGCCCGCTTTGTATTGCGAGTTGCAATGGCTGGCTTCCATCTGTGCTGTAAAGATGGGTGTTGGCAGTTCCGAAGAGCACCTTCGATCCATCTGCCGTAAGTATCGTGTCGCTCGGAGACAGAAACGCACCCAGTTGGTTAGTCACTTCCTTCTGCCCCGAACCGTCAAACTGCATAGTGATTCCAAGAGACCCGGCGCTTCTCAATGCCACTATTTCACCGGTGGCATTGAGACCGATACTGTTTATAGCCTGTGTTGAATTGAATATCTCTTTCAGTCCGGAACCATTGGCATTAACGGCATAGACGCGCCGGACATTGCCGGTGAAAACTCCGAATACTATTCTCGATCCGTCTTCCGAGACGTCGAGCGACGGGCCGTCAACATCGAACGGGAAGACTGTGTTCGCCTCGACGCCGGCCAGTTGAGCAATTGCCGCCGAACCGACGACCTGCTGCCTTCCGCTGCCGTCCGGATTGATCATGTAAAGTCCGCGCTCGAGAGTCGTGTTTGAATCCCGAATCGTCGCGTTTCTTCTCAACAGGAAGAAGACCTTATGTCCATCGCCTGAAATTCGAATGGTCTTGATTTCACCGCTTGTCAGCGCTAACAGGTCGAAACCATCGCCGCCGTTCAGTGTCGATGTACGCAGCCTGACTGTATCCGTCGAAATAATGCGCCCGCCGTTGGTGCTGATATCCAGCAGTGATCCGCAGAAACAGTATGTCTGATACGCGTCGACTTCGCGCGTTTGCGTCCCGTCAAAACCCGTTACGAAGATACGGTTGGGTCGCGCCGGGTCCTGAGTCCCGGGTGCGATGGTATAGACGGCCCATTTGCCGTCCCCGCTCAGGATCGGTTTGCTGTTGAGCGTTGCAGTCAGGCTGGTATCGAGTGTCGTTATCTGGTGATAGGCCAGCGTTCTGGTTACGCTCAATGGTGAGTTGACGATCAGGGTTATCGTCGCCTGCGCGCTCTCGGCATAACCGTCATTGGCTTTGAAAGTAATGACGTCAGCGCCGGTGTAGTTCATGAATGGCTGGAAAGTGATGTCGGGAATAACCCCGCTCAATGTTCCGTTTACAGGTTGGGAAGTGATATTAAAATTGAGTTTGTCACCATCCTGATCGGTTCCGGTCAGGACGATTTGAGCCGAGCCGTTGGCCGACAGATTGATCGTTTGATTGGTGACCACAGGGATCCTGTTCACTCTGATGGCGATACTGAAAGTGCTCGTGGCGCCCTTCTCGTCGGTCGCAGTCAGGCGCAGCGTGTAGTTGGTGCTCGATGTCACGGCGCCTGGAGTAAGCCGCGCCACGAACGATCCCGGCTTATTTCCGTTCATAATCGAGGCGAATGAGACTCCGGCGCCGATCAACATCGGTGGCTGCGCCCCATCCGGATCAGTCACTACTATTCCCAGATCAGCGGTTCCTCCCTGATTAATGATGAAATTCGATGCCGCAAGTATCACCGGCGGCTGATTGACCGCGGCCGAAGGCAGCGTGAGCGCCGGATCGATTTTTGTGACTCCGTTGGCGACGGTCGGAATTCCCGAGCGCGAAGCCTTGTCGACGCGGCCGCTCGGCCGAAGGTAGGCAGCGGAGACTGTCAGCATGTCATTTTGCGGATTGACGGGGACGTTGCGAATGATGAAGCCGCCGGCACCGTCCGTGAATGCTTCCTGGCCACGGGCATTGACGACGGCCAGCCGCACTGGAGTTTTGCCGTCACTGTCGACCACAAGTCCGACGACGGTCGTCGTCGGGCGTTTCATCGAGACAAAAAAGAAGGCCGTTTCGTTGATTGCGCCGGCCGCTGTCTCAATCCGCTGGCCGTCGGCGGATACAGTTGCATTGCCGGCAGCGACGATTGTTCCCAGAGTTGCCGAGAGCGGTGTCTGGTCGAGTTTGAAGAGTGTCACCTGGCTGCCGGCAGGGAATCCGTCGTTGTTCGGAAATGTCAGTTTTCCGCCGGGATCGAGCTTCACACCGAAAGGCGTGATCTGAACGATGCTCGTACTGAAATGTCCTCCCGGAAGATTGACCGGCAATCTGCCGTTTTCGACCAGGGTCAGCGTCAACAGTCCGCTGGTCGATCCGTCGGGAAACAGGGCCGTCGTGTTCACCGGCACCTCGAATATCACACCTCCCGTTTCAATGCTCCGGACCTGCTGATCGATCGCAGAAAATCCGACGTCTGGCGGTCCCTGGTTTAGTGCAAGCGAGGAATTTCCAACGGGTACGCTTGGACCGCCGGCCTGTTGCAGGACGATTGGCTTGGGTAACGGATTATCGCGATTGGCGTAGACTGCTGTTTTGAGCGAAACTTTCGGATACGGTGGATTGACGCCGGCATCCTCACCGTCCACTTCGATGAGGTTTTGACCGATCGGTGGATTCTCGACCAGAAACTGGCCTCCGGCCTGTGACAAAGCCTGCGCGGCTGATCCGACCACGCGAATATCGACGCCCGGAATCGGTTGTTCGGTCGTAGATTGTACGATTCCGCTGAGCGATGTCAGAACATTGAGCGGGCCAGGACTTGCGCCCTCTCCCAGACTGGTAATGACATTGACCGGTCCGGTTTGGGCCCCATACGGGACTGTGACATTCAAATCGGTCGAGGTCGCTGAATTGACGGTCGCCTCGATCCCTCCAATGCGAACGGTATTTTCCGCTGCAGTCGATGAGAATCCATTACCGGAGATGACGACTGTTTGACCTGCAATCGCGGTCGAAGGATTGAAGCCGCTGACGGCAGGTGGAGAACCTCCTACCTGACCGGCGATGTGTACTTCGCAGATGTTCGACGAAGTTCCACCAGAGATTATCGAAAGCGAGACCAGGCCGCTGCCGATCAGCGAGCGATCCAGCTCGAGATTGATCTGATCAAGACCTGCGAACGTTCCCTGAGAACCAGCATAGTCGGGCGTCGCTTCCACACCCCCGACAACCACATGAACCGTTTCATTGAAATTGTTGTCGCCATCAGGGTCCGCCGAGCCTCGTATTCCCGAAAGAAAGAGGATCAGAAATACCTTCTCGCCCGACGGCCCCAGATCAATTGGAATCGGCTCCTGAAGTCCGCTTCCGGGATTGAACTGAAAGATCGGTTCGACAATCTGAGAGTTGTCCTGCTTGACGCGCAGTGCCACTGCCGCCGGGACCCCTGCGCCGTTATTGTTGGCTGAAAACATTGCCGGAACGGCCTGCTGAACAAGTATCGTGCCGGTCGAGATCGTTCCGTCGCCCGATGTTACGGTCACCATCGCCGACCCGCTTGATGTCCCCGCCGGAACGACATAGTTGATCTGGTTGGGCGAGACGAAAAATAACGGAGCAAGCCTCTCAACTTCGTTGCTGCCTTTGACCTTTACGCTGGTGCCTGCGATGTTAGTTGGCAACGGATTCGTCGTCGCCGCTTCCGTCGTCGTCGCCAGCAGTGTCCCAAAACCCGCCACTATCGATTCAGCCGCGATCGCGTTTTGATCGTAACTCGCAGCCGAGACCGTCACGACCGGAACTGCATTGTTCTGTTGAACTGAAGGCTGGTGAAATACCGATGATGTAGTCGCAGAGGCTTGATCGAAGCCCAAATTCAATCCGATGATGATTGATACGACCATCGTTAGCCATGGAGTGGTATGATTGCGGACCATAAAACCTCCAATTCACTGATGCCATTAGTCGCTTTCACTTTATAATTGCTGTCACAAATATCATTTCATGGGTTTTATCTCAACAATTTTTACTTCCTTAGACTCGTCTTCGGCAGTTTGACCATTTTATCCGGGATGTGTTAATGAGTTTCAACAGTTTATATCGCAATACTACAGCCAAAAACGGATATTCCAGTAATATAAGAAAGGAAGATGATGAAAAATCTGAAGCTATTGTCCTTCATTTTCATAATTCTCTTTGCCGTGTCGGGCACACAGGTATACGGACAGACGACCTCGCGTCCGAATATCGTCCTCATCTATGCCGATGATATCGGCTATGGCGACATCGGGGCCTACGGGGCATCCGCGGTCAGGACGCCCAATGTCGACAGGCTGGCAAAGGAAGGGATACGCTTCACTTCGGGGTACTCATCATCTGCCACCTGCACGCCTTCGCGCTATTCGATGCTCACCGGTCAGTATGCTTTTCGAAAAAGAGGAACCGGGGTGTTACCGGGTGACGCGGCAATGATCATCGAACCCGGAAGGATGACGTTGGCCTCGATTCTGCGTCAAGCCGGATATGTGACCGGGGTAGTAGGGAAATGGCATCTCGGCCTCGGCGAAACGGAGCGCCGGATCAACTGGAACGGCGAAATCAAGCCAGGCCCGCTCGAAATCGGTTTTGACTATTCCTTCATCATGGCCGCGACCGGTGATCGCGTGCCTACGGTCTATGTCGAAGGTCATCGGGTCGTCGGCCTCGAACCGGGCGATCCGATTCAGGTCGATTACAAACAGCCATTTCCCGGACAGAAGACCGGCATCACTCATCGCGGCGAATTGAAGATGGACTGGAGCCATGGTCACAACAATTCGATCGTCAACGGCATTGGGCGCATCGGATTCATGACAGGTGGCAACTCCGCTCTCTGGATCGATGAGGATATGGCTGATGTCTTCACCAAAAAGGCCCTCTCGTTCATCGAGGATCAAAAAGACAAGCCGTTCTTCCTGTACTTCGCCACTCACGACATTCATGTGCCTCGAGTCCCGCATCCGCGCTTCAAGGGACAGACAACAATGGGACCTCGCGGAGACGCCATCGTCCAGTTCGACTGGTCGGTCGGTGAAATACTCGACACGCTCGACAGGCTGAACCTGACCAGGAACACTATCGTCATTCTGACCAGCGACAATGGTCCTGTGATAGATGATGGTTACAAGGATGATGCCGTCGAGAAACTCGGGAATCACAGACCTTCAGGGCCATTTCGCGGCGGGAAATACAGCAAATTCGAAGCCGGCACACGCGTTCCGTGGATCGTTCGCTGGCCAGGTCGTGTGAAACCGGGTCGATCGGATGCGCTGATCTCGCAGGTCGATCTTCCGGCCAGTTTCGCCTCATTCACAGGACAGGCACTTGATCGGCAGCAGGCAACAGACAGCACCGATGTTATGCCCGCCCTGCTCGGCAGAACAAAACATGGTCGTGATCACATCGTCGAACATGCTGGCACACTCGCGCTTCGAATCGGCAAGTGGAAATATATTGATCCGAATAACGGGCAGAAGATGAGTATCCAGACCAACACTGAACTCGGCAATGATCCTCAGTCGCAGCTTTATGATTTATCCCGCGACCCGGGTGAGAAGATCAATCTGGCTGCGAGGTATCCGGATCGCGTCAGGGCAATGAAACAGAGATTGGATCAAATCAAAGACGGCCTGGCGAAGTAGCTTGTTTACGAAAAAGTTTTTTGAGGAATAATTAATGAGAATACGCAGCATTTTATTTGTTTGCCTTGGAATATTCACTTTGTTTGCCTCACATTCTTCCGCGCAGACAGGCAGGACTGCTTCAGCCCCGTTGAAGCCGAACGTGATCTTTATTCTGGCCGACGACCTTGGATACGGTGATCTTGGAGTTTATGGCCAGCGACTGATCGAGACGCCGAATCTCGATCGCATGGCATCCGAGGGGATGCGGTTTACGCAGTTTTATGCCGGCGCAACAGTCTGTGCTCCTTCACGATCGGTATTAATGACTGGCAAACACACAGGTCGCACCACCGTCAGAGGTAACGCCGGCGGTGAAAATATCCATATCCAATCACTGCGAAGCACTGATAAAACGGTCGCCGAGATCTTCAAAGAGGCCGGCTACGCGACTTCGCTGTTCGGGAAATGGGGTCTCGGCGAGATCGGCTCCGATGGGCATCCGAACAAAAAAGGCTTCGACGAGTTCTTTGGTTATCTCAATCAGCGCCACGCTCACAACTATTATCCATCGTTCCTCATTCACAATGGTGAAAAGTTCCCGTTGCGCAATGTGCCAGAGAAAGAGGACCCGGGCGGATGGGGCTGGGCGAAGGAGAAGATAGATTACTCACACGACGTAATCATGGACCGCGCCATGAACTGGCTGGCCGGGAATCGAAACAAGCCCTTTTTTATGTATATGGCTCTGACGATTCCGCATGCCAACAATGAAGGCAGCCAGGGAACAGGCAACGGCCAGGAGGTCCCGGATTACGGTATCTACAAGGACAAGCCCTGGTCGGATTCCGACAAGGGGCAGGCGGCCATGATTTCGCGCATGGACAGTGACATCGGAAAATTGATGGGCAGGCTGAAAGAATACGGAATCGATGAAAATACCCTTGTCATCTTCTCATCCGACAACGGTCCCCATCAGGAAGGCCGCAACAATCCCGAACTGTTCGATGCGAACGGCCCGCTGCGGGGCATGAAACGTGCGCTCTACGAAGGTGGAATCCGGGTGCCGATGATCGCCCGCTGGCCGGGACGTGTCAGAGCTAAGACTGTGAGCGATCTTGCCGGATATTCAGGCGATTTCTTTGCGACTGCCTGCGATTTGACCGGCCAGAAACTTCCTGCCGGGCTCGATTCAATCAGCTTTCTGCCGACTTTGCTGGGCAAATTTCACGACCAGCAAAAGCATCATTACCTGTACTGGGAGTTTTACGAACAGGGCGGGCGGCAGGCCGTGCGCTTCGGCAACTGGAAGGCTATCCGCCAGCCAATGTTCACGGGCAGGGTACAGCTCTACGACCTGTCAACCGACATCGGAGAGATGAACGATCTGGCCGACAACAAACCCGAGATCATTTCAGAAGCTGTCAAAATGATGAATGAAGCTCATGTCAGGGATCCGAACTGGAAGGTGAGCGGGCAGGCTCCCGGCGTCAGTCCTTCGACGATGGCCTACGGCAAATTGAAGACGCGATGGTCAAAAGATGTTTCAGCGGAGTTGCCTCATCCGGAATATCCCCGGCCGAACATGGTTCGCGGCAACTGGATAAATCTGAACGGCCCATGGAGCTACAGCATCACGCAGTCAAATGACGGGGTTCCGGGACAGTGGGCGGGTAATATCCTGGTGCCTTTTCCAATCGAATCCCAACTCTCCGGCGTTCAGTTGCGAGTGACGGACGAACAGCGATTGTGGTACCGGCGTGGATTCGAAAGACCGCGCCTCAAACCGAATGAAAGACTGCTGCTCAATTTCGGCGCAGTCGACTGGCACGCGATCGTCTATGTCAACGGCAAACTGGTCGGAGAACACAAGGGCGGCTACGACCCGTTCAGCTTCGACATCACGGCTGCTCTGTCGGATGACAAACAGCAGACGATCACCGTCAGCGTCCGGGACAGGACGGACAAGGCGAACTATCCCCGCGGAAAACAGAAGAACCAGCCGGGCGGTATCTTCTACACTCCTGTTACGGGCATCTGGCAGACGGTTTGGATGGAGACCGTCAATGCTTCCCGCATCGACTGCCTGAAGATCGTTCCGGATATCGATTCACGCGCTGTCGATATCGAGATCAATGCGACCTCGTCAACACCGATACGAGCACATGTTTCGGTGCTCTCGGACGGAAAAGTAATCTCTGAAAAGATCGTCGCCCTGCCGGATGGCCGGGGCAGGGCATTCCTGTCGGTCGTCAATCCGCGGCTCTGGTCGCCTGAAGATCCATACCTCTACGATCTCAAAGTCTCGCTGCTCGCCAATAATAAGACGGTCGATGAGGTGGCGAGCTATTTCGGAATGCGAAAGACATCGCTCATCAAGGATGCGCGAGGCATTGTCCGAATGGCGCTCAACAACAAGCCGTATTTTCAGGCCGGCCCGCTCGACCAGGGGTGGTGGCCCGACGGGTTGTACACCGCGCCGACCGATGAAGCTCTCAAATACGATATCGAGATGACGCGACGGCTCGGATTCAACCTCGCTCGTAAGCATGTCAAAGTCGAACCCGCACGCTGGTATTACTGGGCAGACAAGCTCGGATTGCTGGTCTGGCAGGACATGCCGAACGGCGGCGGCGGCATCAGCGTCACAGACAGCAAAGACCTTGAATACGCGCCGGATGATGCGGCGCAGTTCAAAACCGAACTCAAATCAATGATCGATGCTCTGCATAACCATCCTTCGATTATCGTCTGGGTAGCGTTCAATGAAGGGTGGGGGCAGCACAATACCAATGAAATACTGAAGTGGATCAAAAACTACGATCCTTCACGCCTCATCGATGGGCCGAGTGGCTGGACCGACCGTGGATACGGGGACCTGTACGACATTCATCGTTATCCCGGCCCGGCAATGTTCCCGACGCAACCCGATCGCGCAACCGTGCTGAGCGAGTTCGGAGGTCTGGGTTTGATCGTGCAGAATCACCTTTGGATCGAGGACCGAAACTGGGGTTACCAGCAGTTCGATACGACTGAAAAGCTGCGCGCGAGGTACCGCGAACTGATCGACGAATTGAAAATCCTTGTGCAGAGCGGGCTCTCGGCGGCGATTTACACTCAGACCACAGATGTCGAGGTCGAAGTCAACGGGCTGATGACCTATGACCGCGCGGTCGTCAAGTTCGATGAGTCTGAAATGATGCGACTGCACAGCGAACTCTACAAACCAGTGACCGAGTCGATTTATCCTCGTCTGATCTTGTCGACCAGCGAGATGAATCCGGCAACCTGGCGTTATACGACTGATGATCCGGGAACCGAATGGTTCAAACCCGAGTTCAATGATGCTGGATGGAAGAGCGGAGGAGGGCCTATCGGCGATCCTGACGGCGGGACCTATCGAATCACTACTCCTGTAAAAGCGAATCGTGCCTGGTTCCGGCGAACATTCACACTTCAGGATACAGACTTCTCGAACCTGATGATGAGGATTCAGGCGAACGACAGTGTGACCGTCTATCTGAATGGGGTCAGAGTGCGACAGGAAGGCGGACATTCTCCGGGGTATCGCTTGAGTTATCTCGGGCCTGAAGCCGCGCGCGCTCTGAAGAAAGGCGAAAACGTCATCGCGGTTACTGTGCAAAGGCAACGCCATCCTATCTTCATGGATGCCGGATTGATCGATATGACTCCGGTTGTGAAGTGAAGAGTTTGCATGGAGTACCGCATTTATGCGGGTTTTGCAGTTCGCTCAAACAAATGAGGTATTTCATTCAAGATAAATAGTCTGTAACTCAAGTTTCTTGTATTCAAGACCGGAAAAAAAGTTAATCGCAGAGGCCGCAAAGAAGCGCAAAGAATTTAATCGCAAAGGCCGCAAAGGAGCAAAGATTTTTTGGTGATATGAATATCCGGATTATTGCCCATTGGATATAATTCGAATACTGATCTTCCCTGTATATCTTTGCCCCTTTGCGGCCTCTGCGATTAATTTCTTCCGAATTTAAATGCCCGAAAATTTAGGTTACAGAGTAATAAAGTGCTATAAGAAAGTCTGTTATCAATCCTGCTTTCCGGCTTTTCTTGAAAAGAATCGACGATATAGAGAAAACACGATATAAATCGGGCCGTAAACGGCAGCGGCAATGCTCAAACCGAGGTCTCCTGAAATATGCATTCCCATCGCGTCCCGGAATGGATTATCGTCGATCAGATAAGTCCACGTCGCTGAGGGCCTGCGAATACCCAGTAATTTGAGATCGATCCCGTCTTCTGAAATCTCCATGCGGTCAAAGACATCAAGTATCCGGTCATCGATTTGATTCAGCAGGTCCTGATAGGCTTCGCTCGATTCCCTGACGAATTCATCGAAGGGAGTCATGTTTGCCAGTCGAACGATGTGAATCCGTTCGCGCAACTCGCCGATATAACTCAAATAGTCAGCCCATAATTGATCGATGCAGTGTAATGAAACTGTCCGTTCCAGGTGAGTGGCCCGATCCTTGCCTAATGCCTGAATTAGTTCAGTGTACCGCTCAGGTCGAGCTTCGTTCCAGAGGCTTGCCTTCGAATCTTCGTGCAGCATGTTGTCACGAATCTCACGAATATGGCGACGTTGTCCTTCGGTATAGGATGAGAAGGCCCAGAGCATCTTTCGGACATCCATATGCTGACCTTCGATGGTTCGTTGAGCTGCGTTGATGCGATGCCGGACCAATGGATCATCCAGTGATTCATTCCTCTGACGTCGATGCATTTCGGGCAGCATTTCATCGATTCCGTAACGCACCATGATCTCGTCTTCGAGCGAGATGAAGAACTCAGATGATCCGGGATCGCCTTGTCGTCCGGCACGGCCCCGCAATTGTTTATCGATGCGGCGGCTTTCGTGGCGGTTCGTGCCAATGACCAACAAACCACCGGCGTTTACTACCTGCCGGTGATCGCGCTGGTCGGCGCCTCCCAAACGGATATCGGTTCCGCGCCCGGCCATGTTGGTCGAGATCGTCAGCGCTCCTGCAGCCCCGGCTTCAGCGATGATGCCTGCTTCCATAGCATCGGTTCTGGCATTCAATACATTGCATTCCAGCCCTTTCGACGCAAGCAACGCAGCCAGTTCCTCGGACTCTCGCACGCTGGCAGTTCCGACCAGAACGGGGCGTCCTGATTGACGAGCCTCAATGACCTTTTGGACGATCGCATTGGATTTCGCCTCGCGGTGTGTGAAGATGCTGTCGGGGCGATCGCGACGGTTACAGGGCTTGTTTGTCGGCAAAACAATAGTAGTCAACCCATAGAATTCCTTAAATTCTTCTTCCTCAGGGCGAGCTGTAGCTGTCATCCCGGCGAGTTTCGGGTAGAGCCCGAAGTAATGCTGGAGTGTGATTGTCCCTAAAATCATCCCCTCTTTTCCGAATCGCAAGCCTTCTTTGGCTTCAATTGCGGTCTGCAATCCATCAGGCCAGTGGCGATCTTGAATGGCTCGCCCGGTATATTCATCAACATGTTCGACTGTGCCATCACGAACGATGTAATCGATATCGCGATGCAGCAGCGCCCTGGCATGTATTGCAAGATTGATTTCAGTCAACCACGATGCATTATCCGGGTTGTGCAGGTCACCGCAACCTGTCTCGATCGCAACTCGTTCAACCCCTTCTTCGGTGAGATAAACATTGCGCCTTTTCTCGCTGATTTCGTAGTGAATACCAGGTTCCAGAACTCTCGCGATTGCGGCCAGGCGAGTAGCATTGTGAGCCTGCTCTTCACGCTCTCCGGCGATAATCAATGGGATCCGCGCCTCGTCGATGAGGATCGAATCCGCTTCATCGACAATGGCGAAATGAAACGGCCTTTGAACACGCTCATCAGAGCTGTAACACAATCCATCGCGCAGATAATCGAAGCCAGCTTCCTTCGCCGTCAGATAGGTGATATCAGCGCGATAGGCTGCACGACGTTCAGCTGAAGTCATTCCCGGATGGATGAAACTGACGCTCAAACCCATAAATTCATAAATCGGGCCCATCCATTCGGCATCGCGCCGGGCGAGGTAGTCGTTGAATGTCAGGATGTGAACGCCATTGCCGCACAGCGCGTTGAGCGCCGCTGGAAGTACTGCAACCAGCGTTTTGCCTTCGCCGGTCTCCATTTCGACAAGTTTTCCCTGGTGCAATGCGATGCCACCGATGATCTGAACATCGAAGTGGCGCATCCCAAGTGTCCGGCGAGCGCCCTCGCGAACAAGCGCGTAGACATCAACAAGTGGTGCTTGTGAGCTATTTCGCAGATTTGATGCCAGTGCTTTCAACTCATAGTCGGACAAAATGCGAAGCGCTGGTTCCCGATCATTTATCTGCTGAAGCCTGTCAAGGTAAGGTGAAAGGTCATATTCAACAGGTCTGCCCCGCAACTTTTCCAACAGGCGACGAAACCATCCGGGATCGTTGACGATTTGCTGGGAAATGTCAGGGCTATTGCGTCGAGTCATGCTCTATTTCATAACGGAAAGATGAAAACGAAGCAAATGATTATTCCCGAGCTTTGTACGAAACACCGCATTTACGAGGAGACATTCAGCGAGATTCCCAACCCTCATAAATGCGGTGCTCAATGCAGGTCAGCTTTGATATACCGGATTCTCTCTACTGACAATCGACGGCGACGATTTCGGGTTTAACCGAATGTCCGGCAAGGAACTTTGCATTATCGATAGCCTTGCGTTCGGTTCTCGACACCAGGATCTCATGACTGACTTGAAGGCCCTCTGTCCAGATGTTGCCAAGGAAGTACTGATTGCCGTATCGACGAAATTCGAGCCGGCTGCCTTTGGAAGCTTTGAGGTTTCGGACGACCTGTGTGATGACCATGACGTTGGCTTTTTCCTCAAAATTACTCAACTGCACCAGCCCTGGAGTCGAGCTCTTTCTGATCGTGTATTCCCCGGCCGGCATTGATTTATTGCCGACGACGAAATCGAACGGGATGTTTGCTTTCAGATCCACCGAGGCTCCAGAGCCTGCAAAAGCCAGCGGCGTGATCAGCAGTGCGGTCAATGTGACGAGGTATAGAATCTGCTTTTTCATAGTAACTCCTTCAATGTTCTTGCGTTTACCTTTTACCTTGTCGGTCATTTCATATTTTTTGACCGATCAATTTTTCCCTTCACACATGCTTGCGTATTCCATAATCGAATCCCGTCATCGAATGTGTAATTTTTTCTTGAGCCGTTCATCATTAAAGATTCGCTTATTGTATGAGGGCATCTTGTGCTAAATTAGGCCGGTAAACTCCTGTCATGCTGGTAAATATTAGACTCGATTAAATTAATGGAAGATTGTGAGGGTGCGTGAGCATACCTGCGGGAGAAGTGACGCAGCTGCTTCTGGCCTGGGGAGAGGGTGATAAAGAGGCCCTCGCCAGGCTTGTCCCGCTGGTCCAGTCCGAGCTTAAGCAGATAGCCAGGCGCTATATGAGGCGTGAGCGACCGGATCATACGTTGCAGCCTACAGCCCTCGTTAATGAAGCCTATCTTAGACTGATCGAGGGGAATTCAGTGAAGTGGCAAAGCCGGGCCCATTTTTTCGGGATCGCGGCCAATCTGATGAGGCAGATTCTTGTAGATAATGCGCGCCGCCATATGCAGCTCAAAAGGGGAGGCGATGCTTTGCGAGTTTCATTGACGGCCGCTGAGGCATTGGGCGATCAGAAGGATGCAGGAATCATAGCTCTTGATGATGCGCTGAACAGTCTGGCCGAGTTCGACTCCAGAAAGAGCAAAATCATCGAACTGCGATTTTTCGGTGGACTGACTGAGGAAGAGACTGCCGAAGCATTAAATATGCCTTTGCGCACCACTCAGCGTGAATGGCGTCTGGCCAGAGCATGGCTGTTCAATCAACTGAAATCCAAAGATGATTCCGAATCCTGAGCCATTCCCGGCACTTTAATAACCGATCATAATCGATCGATCCCGGGAGTTTGTGGGGGGGGAGAGGGAAATTGCCGTTCTATTATCGTCGAATGATGGGGCCGGAAGTTTTCTGTCCGGGATTGTCGGCTTGCCGGATGCTGAATCCTCGACGCTTACGGAGACTCTCAGGGGTACCGCAGAGAAAATCAGCCATTTTCGGATCCTCTCAAAGATAGGCGCCGGAGGTATGGGCGGGGTCTGGCTGGCTGAAGATACACGCCTCGATCGTCCCGTCGCTCTAAAAATGCTACCACGCCGTTTTATGGGGGACCCGGATTTGTTGCACCGGTTCGATCGCGAAGCCAAAGCAGCATCCATGCTCAATCATCCTAACATCCTCACGATATATGAGATTGGCAAGATCGGTCAGAAGCATTTCATTGCCACGGAATATATTGAAGGCATGACTTTGCGTGACCGGTTGAAACAGGGAGCATTTTTACCGTCAGATGTTATGAAAATTTCCATACAGATTGCCTCGGCGATTCAGGCGGCGCATAAAGCCGGGATTATCCATAGAGATATCAAACCCGATAACATCATGATTCGGCCGGATGGGCTGATCAAGGTTCTGGATTTTGGTCTGGCGCGTTTTAGCCCTTTATTGCCTGAAGGATCAAACAATCAGGAAAAACATAACAAGCTCGAACCAAGTACCATACCCGGGATGCTGGTTGGAACTCCCAGGTATATGGCCCCTGAACAGGCGCGGGGAAAAAAAGTCGATTACCGGGTGGACATCTTCAGCATCGGAGTTGTGATGTATGAAATGCTTGCCGGGTGTCCCCCATTTCGGGGAGAAACGTTGGCGGACCAGTTAGCTGCCATTCTGGAACGCCAGCCCGAGCCCCTTAAGAAATCCTGCCCTGATATCTCGCCGGATCTCGAACGGATTGTCGAAAAAGCGCTGGCGAAGAATCCGGATTCGCGTTATCAATCAGCTGAAGAATTGATCAACGATTTACGGCTTCAACAAAGCGGGCAGTACTCTCAAGGCGGCACGAAGGTTCAAAGCGGATCTCAACCAGCGAGACATCCAACCGGAACACCTGCCGCCGCATCCATGATAGCGACGATAAGGGAGGAAATTGCAGACAGCACTCGCCGGACTCGATTCAGCGGAGTGATACTGATCCTGCTGGTTGTATTGGTTGCCGGCTATCTTGGTTCAAGCAGGTGGATGGGGTGGTGGCCATTCGGGCAGGTTCTTCAGCCACCGCTTGCAGAGGCCGTCCCCTGGTACGAGATTGGTACACAGGCTATGCGTGATGGTTCCTATGAGCAGGCGAGGGAGTTCCTGGAGCAGGCCGTGCGTAAAGATCCTAAATTCGCGCTCGCCCGCGCCCGCCTGGCAGAGGCTCTCTCCGAACAGGACTATTCTGACGATGCTCAACAGCAGTTGTTTCAGGTTTATGAACTGATACCCGACCGGTCGAAACTTTCAACGCTCGACAGATTGAATCTGGAAGCGATTCTCTTTTCAGTAAGCCGAAACTACTCCGGCGCAATCGACAATTACTCACACATGGTCGACCTCGCACCGGCGAATGAGAGGTCGAGAGTTTTTCTGGACCTTGGCCGAGCCTATGAAAAGGATTATGAAACCGGCAAGGCGATTGAGAGTTATCAGAAGGCATTGGATGTCGATCCTGAATCAGCGGCGGCAAATCTGCGCCTGGGTGTCATCTATGGCGAGCGCGAAAAGGATCTGACAAAATCGGAAGCATCGTTCAAACAGGCTGAGGCGTTATACCGGCAGGCCGATAACAAAGAAGGGCTGGCCGCCGTCTATTTCAATATAGGCATGATTTATGACGCCTTGAGCAAGCTTGATGTCGCCCGGCAGCAGTTGCAGCTGGCGATTGACTCCGGCAGCCCGTACCTGGCTACTCGGGCGCAGATTCATCTGAGCGGTAACTCACTGGCTGCGGGCAAGCTGGAACAGGCGCGGCAGGAAGTAGACAAAGGCCTCGATCTGGCGCAAAAGTCTCAAATGCGGAGCGTTTACACCCTAGGCCTGCTTGCGAAAGCCGGGATCTTTCACGAAACAGGAGAATTTGAGGAGGCGGAAAAATATTTCAATCAGGCGATTCAATCAGCAAGGTCTTACAACGGACGATACTACACCGCACTGGCTCAAAACAATCTGGGCAGTCTGCTCATTCAACGTGGCAGACTCGATGAAGGTATACGTATTGTCGAACCCGCATTTAAATTCTTTGAGTCGGCGAGGTACAGAAACGAAGAATTGCGGGCTCTGTTGATTCTCGCCCGAGCCAAACGATTGAAGATGGACTACGGCGGCGCGAAAATATCCTATGATGCATTGCTGCCTCTGGCCAGAAAATCAGGAGACGACCAGATCGTAGCATTGGTTCATTCTGAAATCAGCCAGCTTTTTATCTTTCAGGAACGGTACCCTCAGGCGACCGAGCACATCGACGAATCTTATCGGACTTATCAGCAACTCGGGTTGAAATTGAGACTGCCGTATTCTCTGATGCGGCGCGCGCGTGTCTCCTGGCAGTTGGGAGATTATCAGACCGCCAGAGCAGCAATCAAAGAAGCCTGGTCTCACGCCGGACAAAGTGATGTCATACATGAGCTTCAAGTGCTAGAATCCGAGGTTCTTTTGAGCCAGGGGAACTCAAAGGAGGCGGAGCTGAAAAGCACGGCATTTCTTAACGGGATAAAATCGACATACCCGGAGCTTCAGGTTACAGCCAGGCGTATTCAGGGGCAGTCGATGGCGCTTAACGGGTCTGTTCGCAGGGCAAGACAACTTTGCCTTGAATCATTAAAGGAGGCAAGAAATCTGACCGATCAGCGATTACTGGCTGATTCGCTGCTGGCGCTGTCTCAGATCGATGCCCTCAACGCGAACTGGGCTGAATCAGTTTCTGGCGCGACTGAAGCTCGGGAATTATATTCCAGACAGGATCGCCCGGAGTCAGAATGGCGGGCATGGCTGATTCTGGCCCGTGCCCGCCAGGCTATCGGCACACCTCTCGAAGCAAAGCAATCCGCGCTTACCGCTTCTGAAAAGTTGAAACTCCTTATACAACAATGGGGAGATACCTCATACAACCGGTATCGGACCAGACCGGATATACGACTGCAATTAGCCCAACTCGATGCTTTGCTAGCTGAAAAATAATCAATGATCGGGTTGACCAGATCAACCTTTGTATAACCAATGATGGAGGAGACCAATGTCTGAGGAACCAATACGAGCCGGACAGGGGATATATACTGCCGCCGGAAGAAGAAATAAACAAAAAGGGGTTTGCGTTGCCTTTGACGATAATGGCATCTGGGATATCAAAGAGGCAAAGGATGGATCAATTATCATTCTTATTCCGCCAGACTCGAAATGGAAAGTGACGACCGAGCAACCTCTCAATACACAAAGAAAAATAGTCATCTTCCGCGAAGGCGCCACTGTTCGACGCGAAGGCCCTTTCCTGGATTCGGATGAAATCCATCTTGGGTACACGCATCCTGCAGACTGAGCTGTCTTGACCTAAGATAAACCAGCAGGCCATCAGAAGGACTGAAAGTGTGCTGTGATCAGCACACTTTCAGTTTTCTACGCTTTTCAAGCCGGTCAAAGTTGACTGATCCTTCCGGTTTCGCTACTCTTTCAAGGATCATTCAAAGACAACAAAATACTAAGAAGACCAGACGGCACATCAATTAGGCAAACATATCCCACAACACCAATCCAGGATGCAAACCTGATTGGCGACTTCGCCATGCGTCCCGGGCCAATCCAAAAACGCGAGGACATCGTCAGAAATGAGTGTGAAGAGACCGTCAAAGCCATTTTCGCTGGCAAACGGCTATGAAGTCGGAGCTTTCTTCGACGAAATGTTCGAAAAGAACGGCGTTCCTCGAAAGCACTATCGAGTTTTGTACGACCGCCTGAGCGAACTGACTGAAGAATCGTTCGAGGATCGCCGGCGTCGTGCTGACATTTCATTTCTGTATCAGGGCATTACCTTTTACCGTCTACAGTCAGAAGGATGAGGGAATTGAACGTATCTTTCCGTTCGATCTGATCCCGCGCGTCATTCCGTATCCTGAATGGGACTATCTCGAGCGCGGGTTGACACAGCGTGTGACAGCGCTCAATCTCTTCCTCAACGACATTTATCATGAACAGCGCATCATTCGGGACAAAATAATACCGGCGGAATTGATCTTCGGTGCGAAACATTTTCGGCGGGAGATGATCGGCGTTCATCCCCCCAAAAAAGTATACGCCCACATCATCGGCTCTGATCTGGTGCGAGACGATAAGGGTGGTATTACGTCCTCGAAGACAATCTGAGGTCGCCGTCCGGCGTCAGTTATATGCTCGAGAACAGGCAGGCGATGAAACGCACCTTCCCAATCTCTTTCAGCGTTATGGAGTGAGGTCGATCGAACATTATCCTCAGGAACTGCTGGCGACTCTGAGATCGGTCGCTCCACATGATAATCCAGATCCGAACGTCGTTTTGCTGACTCCGGGCATCTTCAACTCGGCATATTTCGAACACACGTTTCTGGCCCGGCAGATGGGCATCGAGATCGTCGAGGGGCGGGACCTGGTGGTGCATGACAATCGTGTCTACACCCGTACGACGCGCGGCTTGAAGCCTGTCGATGTAATTTATCGAAGGATCGATGACGACTTCCTCGATCCTCTGGCCTTCAATCCCGACACCATGCTCGGTGTCGCCGGCCTGCTCAATGCCTATCGTGCGGGAAATGTCGCCCCTTGCAAACGCTATCGGGACCGGTGTCGCTGACGATAAGGCCGTCTATG
>JADJXM010000023.1 GCA_016715865.1 Acidobacteriota bacterium
GCCGACAACTTCTCCGGGCATGACATCGAAACTGACATCCTTGAGGGCCCAGATGGTGTTGTCGTCGGAGTTGGATCCGTTGCGACGGAACGGGTTGCGGATGGATCCGGCGATGGAGTCGCGCAGGGTGCCGTAGGCGGCCTGTTTGGCTCCGATTCGATATTGCTTGCTCAGGTCACGGACGCTGATAATTGGTCGCATTCAGGTTAAATCGCAAATTCGCAAAGTTGGCAAAGGATTTACAATCAAGAGGATACGAAGAAGAATTTCGACAGCATTAACAGGATTTTACAGGATTAACAGGATGAGTCTTGAGGATATTCAAGCCCGAATTCTCTCTCAAACGATCCTCGGCTTAAATCTGTAACTTAATTTTTAAGATGCCTTATCCTGTTAATCCTGTAAATCCTGTGGAAATTAATTCTTCATTCGGGATATGCCACAATGGCCTGAGCAGTTACTTTTTTAGGATTGAACTGGATTTTCCAGACTCAGTTATAATCCAGTAAATCCAAACAAATCCTGGTCATTCTGCTGATGCGGCCAGGGCTGATCTCTGATCGAGTGAAGCAGGCTCGACGAGCTTCAGGATTTCATACATCAAAACGCTCGCAGCAGTCGAGACATTTAGAGAATTTACCATTCCATATACAGGCAGGTGAACGATGTGATCCGATAGTTCGAGCACTTCAGGTGAAACTCCGTCGTATTCTCTACCCAGGACAAGACATACGGGCAACCGATAGCAGATATTCGTATAGGGAACGCTCGATCCTGCCAATTCAAGCGAGACGATATTGACGCCTGAAAGTTTCAGGGACGTGATAACCTCGACAACATTCTCCCTGTATTCCCAGGGTACCCACTTTTCTGCCCCACGGGATGCGGATTTAATTTTCTTGTTTGGAGGAACGATTGTATTTCCACAGATAAAAACCTTAGTTGCCAGGATTCCATCTGCGAGGCGGAGAATGGTTCCTATGTTATGAGCGCACTTCAGGCTATCCAGAACCAGATATATCGGGTTTCTGGGGATTTTATGAAAATCCTTCCTGGGGGTTTTCGCTGCCCTTATACTTTCCTTGGATAGCGGCGTTATTAACATAGAAGTCCTCGTCAAGGGATCAGGGTTGCCATGTATCTTCCCAACTTGAATCCCAGTGTGGGTGCCTGCTTTTCAGCTTATCGATCTGAGCCTGACAATTTTTTATCGTCCGCAAAGCCATATTCACAGCATCGGGATCAGAAGTTTTATATCGATTATATTTCTCGATGTGGTCTCTGACCGCGGCTCTTTGACTATCAAGTTGTTCACGTTCGTCAGCCATAAGTATCCGGCTCCAGATTTCGATGATATCACACTAGACCACTCGATCCAGTCGGGTGACTTTCATCAGCTTTCACCACAATATTTTAAGACACACTTTTCCCATTGATAGACACCGTAAAGGAAACCTCGTGTCGAGGCAGCTTATGATGGATTAAAAAGAGCCGGGCAAGGAAAATGCAGACAATTATCACTCAACCCTGGAGCGGCAAAGAGATATTTCCCGTACCCCGATTTTACATGATTTGGTCATTCCGGCTGATGAACGGTCTGAGAGTGTCCATCAGTTTCTGCTGACGAGGCAGCGGCCAGGGCTGCCAGTCGGCATTGAATGCGAGCAACCGGCTTTCGGGCCATTGTTCCGGCAGAGGAACGGGAAGAACCTGCCGGACCCAGTCTCGAAAGAGATTATACCCGGATTTCCTCTCAGGCAAAATCATTAAAACCTTTTTAGCGTGAGCGTGCCGGATGAGGCGACCGAGTTCCCAGGCCAGACCGGGGGTGCGGCCGGCTTCGACTACGATGATCGAAGCTCGGTCAATCCAGTTGGAGACTTCCTGTTGCCAGTTATCGTCTGTGACGTAGGCGCGGGCGGCTCCGAGTTCGGGGAGTTTTTCTCCGGGTCGTCCGATGGCGATGTAGGGGCCGAATGTTTTCATCACTTTGGCGAATTCATATTGTTCGCGTGGGCCCCAGGCCGAGAGGCTACCGGGCAGAGGAGTGCCCTGGAAGGCGTCCTTGAGGAGCTCTTTGAGGGTGTTCTGGCGCATTTCCTGATCGAACGAACGGAGGTAGATAACCGGGGGGCGAGGGTCTTTTTGCATGGCTTCGAGGGCGCTGATCGAGCCTGATTTGATGCCTCGGTGGATGAGCCAGGCTCCAAGGATGAAGAGGGTGACCCAGGTCAGCATGACAATGGTCGAGGTGTCGTGGGTCTGGGATTGCTGGGTGCTGGTGACGACAATGCCGAAGAAGCCGATCGTGGCCAGGATCGCTCCGAGGATTTTATATGACCAGGTTTGCATGTTTAATCTAGAATGGCTATTGAGGGATCTGCCGCCCGCGTTCGCGGGCTTGGGAAATATGTTGATGCGTTCCCAGGGTTCCGCTCGGCCCGGTGGGCCTCGCTACACCCTGGGCTTTATTCTCTCACCCGCTTCGCGGGTTAAAGGCAAACGATGCCATTTCGCGGATTCATGTCATAAGGTAATTCAGGCTGTGGCATCGATCCATTCAGGATCGTATTCTCTCACCCGCGTTCGCGGGTTAAAGACAAACGATGCCATTTCGCGGATTCATGTCACAAGGTAATTCAGGCTGTGGCATCGATCCATTCAGGATCGTATTTCTCTCACCCCGCGTTCGCGGAGGGTACAAACGATGCCATTTCGCGGATGCTCTATTTTCTCACGGTAGATTCAGGTGTGTGGCATCGATCCATTCAGGATCGTGGAGGCTTCTCAACCCACGTTCGCGGAAAGCCTGGGGCATGAACCAAGGGTCGCCAATGCTTTATTTTCCCACCCTCGCTGGCAGTGGATAGGATTTCCAATTCCCATGATGTCGGTTCCTCGGTGGAGGTTTCTCAACCGGCGAAGCCGGTGTCAGCATAAAGCCTGGGGCGAGCCCCAGGAGCCATTCCATTTATTTTCCCAGCCCGCCCTGGCGGGCGACAAGTACAACATTTATTTCCAATTCCCATGATGATTGAGGCTTGCTCCGCGGTGGTTTCTCAGCCGGCGAAGCCGGTGTCAGCATAAAGCCTGGGGCGTGAGCCCCAGGGAGCCATTCCATTTATTTTCCCAGCCCGCCCTGGCGGGCGACAGTACAACATTTATTTCCAATTCCCATGATGATCAGGCTCGCTCCACGGTGGTTTCTCAACCGGCGAAGCCGGTGTCAGCATAAAGCCTGGGGCGTGAGCCCCAGGGAGCCATTCCATTTATTTCCCCAGCCCGCCCTGGCGGGCGACAGTACAACATTTATTTCCAATTCCCATGATGATCAGGCTCGCTCCACGGTGGTTTCTCAACCGGCGAAGCCGGTGTCAGCATAAAGCCTGGGGCGTGAGCCCCAGGGAGCCATTCCATTTATTTTCCCAGCCCGCCCTGGCGGGCGTCAGATAAACAATTTTTTTCCAATTCCCATTTGGTTGATCGCGTTCCCAGGGCCTCGCTCCATCCTGGGCTTAATTCTAGATGCCCGATTTCAATAATTCCGCCAGATTATCGAACAGTTCAGGCATTTCAAGAACATCAGCGAACTGCTTTACCCAATATTTAATTCGTTTATGGTCAAGATCCTTATGAACATCCAGTATTCTGCGAATGTCCTGATAATCAATTTCGCGAGCAGCGATGGCCTTCATAACGATAATATCTTCCGGGGTCGGAAGCTGAATATCGAACTCCCCAAGCGACGTTTTTCGTGTGTGTTCAATCAGCTCCCATTCGAATGGAGTCGCCGCGAGAGAGATATCTATATCAAGGCCGCTCGGCTCATGTCTCAGCAGTAAAACGCGGGAACGTTTAACGAAATCCAGCGCATCATTGATGCGCGGAACAAAGCCGAAACGGGCGCCTGAATTTAGAAAATCCTCGGCATGGTCAAGATCCAGCCAGACGATCGAATCTATATCCTGTGTGGAGCGGGGTGTAACCAGAAAGGCGACGGCAATGCCACCGATTATCGAGTAAGGAACATCGCGCTCTTTGAACCATAGCGTCATTGATTCAAGGGCGTTTGTAAACGACTGATCAAGATTTATTTGATCCGGCATAGGACTCGCGAATGATTTTCCATCTTTGCCAGGTCTGATCGTCTTCAGACGCGCGCGGCAATGTCCATCCGAAAGTGGCAGCGGCGCCGAATAGTGCAGCGAGTTGTTTCAATTTCACCTCGGGAGGCGTATTGACCAGCTCCTGATTGATTCGTTGATTGGCAAGCCGCCATCGCTCTTTGAATTCCAGAGCTTCTTCTTTGGTGAGCTTCAATGTCATACGAGCACATTATGACTCAAAATCGACCTTTTCGTAAACATCGCCCAGAGCGAGCGAGCAATCGATTGAAGCCAGCCTGATCGATGCGGTCGGATCATCCGATTCCGGGAGCAGCCACTGGCCGTCGTGTTGTCGTGTGTAGTGGTCGCGGGCTCCGTGATCAATTTGATTGCGTACCCAGGGTTCCGGGTTCCGCTCGGCCCGGTGGGCCTCGCTCCACCCTGGGCTTTATTCTCTAACCCGCTTCGCGGGTTGGCGCCAAGATCTGATGGGCGATGGTTTTAAGCACCAGGATCCAGAGATCAGGCTGGAACCCCTCGCGATGCGAGCGTATGGCCTCGATCAGGTGGCGGCGTGCACGGTCCCAGCGGCGATGGTTATAAGAATCATAGCCGATATAGATGTTCTGGTGGTAGATGAACTCATGCAACAGATCGTCTCCGAAGCGCAGAAAGAGCGGATCGCGCCGGAATTTCTCGAGCATATGTTGATACCGTTGATACATCAGTTCGGGGTCCCTGGTGATGACGCTGCCATCGGAGTGATACTGTGCGAACGGGCCGGGGACGAATTTGAAGCGGCACCCGGCGATGGCCAGGCGCATCATGAGGTCCCAGTCTTCCTGGGCGGTGCGGTCTTCATCAAATATCCCGAACGATTGAAAGACGCGGGAACGGAAGAGTGGAGAATGGATCGGTGTCATGTTCCAGCGAATGTAGTATCTGATCAAGGCATCCTGTGTTTCGGGCGGATCGTCATAGACCTTCATCTTTGCCATGCCGTCTTTGACCGTTTCGTAATTCGAATAGACCAGATCGATCGAATCGTCCGTCATGAGATGCGAAATCTGTCTTGAGATCTTTTCGGGAGAGATGGTGTCGTCGGCATCAAGAAGTTGAATGAACTGTCCGCGTGCGAGGCGGAGTCCGGCGTTGCGGGCGGCACCGAGTCCTGCGTTGGGTTGGTAATGATAGCGTATATTTCCGTTGAACTGTGTCAGGACATGACGGGTCTCGTCGATCGAACCGTCGTCGATGACGATGATTTCGCGATTCGGCCATGTCTGCGCCAGTGCGCTCGAAAGGCTTCGCGGCAGAAACCGTGCGTGGTTATATGTCGGAATGATGATGCTGACCAGCGGATCGTTCATGTAGTGAAAATTTTGGCCATGATGCCATTTTTGATGACAGCGGCGGCGCGTCTGGGTTGGCAAAGTGTCGCCGGAGAACTGGCCCAGGCCTGTCGAATGAACGACATCGCCAGGTCATGGTTTCCGTTGCGATTGCAGATGTAATATTCATCAAGCAGGGCGACAGAGGCATACCTTCTGAGGGCCCGTCGACCTTCAGACCGATCCAGGAGTCCGTGTTTGCGCATGACCATGCCCGTGGAGTTGATCATGAGTTCGACGTGCCGGCTGAGCGACTGTTCGTGAACGCGATATGCGATCAGACGGTCGGGCATTCCGTAAAAGCGTGCGCCCTGGCCGGCTAAAGTCAGCCAGAGGTCATAATCCTCGGCGCCGAAATGATCCGGGGTGGCATCGAACCGGCCTGCCCTATCCAGACACCATCGCCAGAGCATGACCGACGACACCGCGAATCTGTTTCTGGTCGCAAGCAGGGCGAACATCTCGTCGCCGCTATATTGGCCAATGGGTATGGAGCAGGTCCGGCTGCGGTCGCCTGAGTCGTCGTTGCTGAAGACATAGCCGTCTGTATAGACAAGGTCGGCGCCGGTGGAATTTATCGTATCGATCTGTCGCTGAAGTTTCTCGGGCGCCCACAGGTCGTCGGAGTCAAGAAATGCAAAAAGCGGCCCGAGCGCCAGGCTGATGCCGGCATTTCGAGCTTCGGCCAGGCGTTGATGAGATTGCCGGACAAGACGGATGCGGCGGTCAAGGTCGGCATAACGGAGTGCGATATTGGCGGTCGAATCCTCAGACCCGTCATCGACGATGATGAGTTCCCAGAGTGGACATGTCTGCCTTAGAACGGATTCAATCGATGCTGCAATGAACCGTTCAGCGTTATACGCAGGCAGGATGATACTGACCAGCAGTTCAGCGCTGTTTCCCACGATTTTTATCTGTCACTTAAAATGGGTTCAACGATAGATACTGTTGAGAGTGTCTATCAGTTAAGGCAACAAGGCGGCACTCGGGCCATTTTTCCGGCTGGGGCTTTGGGGAGGACCTTCGCTGCCCGGTCGCGAAACGGATTATAACCGGATTATTTTTATGCGGGCCGAATTTTTTTCAACTAAATACTGGAATTCAGCCAGAGGGGGGGTCGCCCCTCGTCCGGACGGGGTTCGCCGGTGCGTCCTGCCTGCTCGCCTCTGACGGGGGTGCGGGTGACGCCGCCCTGTTCGGCACGCCTGCTCCGCTCTCCTGGCCCGCTGGACTTTCACCCAGCCAGACCCTGGCGCACCGAATGAACACGAAACATTATTTAGTGCAATCAAAAATTCTGCCGCCCGCTGTCGCGGGCTCCGTGATCAATTTGACTGCGTTCCCAGGGTTGCGCTCGGCCCGGTGGGCCTCGCTTCACCCTGGGCTTTATTCTCCCACCCGCTTCGCGGGTTGGGGGCAAACGATACCATTTCGCGAGTTCATACCAACGATACCATTTCGTGAGTTCATGCCAAACGATACCATTTCGCGAGTTCATGCCAAACGATACCATTTCGCCGGTTCATGCCATCAGATTATTCCGGCCTTGGCCTCGATCCACTCAGGTCTCAATTCTCTCACTCTCAATCGAAGGTTGGGGATAGTATTATCAGGGTTGCTCCGCGGAGGTTTCTCAACCGGCGAAGCCGGTGTCAGCATAAAGCCTGGGGCGTGAGCCCCAGGGAGCCATTAAAAGATTCCGATAGAGAGTAAGGTGTTGACGGGCAACGGATGCGGGGTCGTGCATACGGCTGGTGATTTCGCGAGAGCGGGCGCCCATCTCGATCAAATCGTCTGCTGTAAGCAACATGTGGATTCCGCTGGCGAGGTCGTCGAAATCGCCGAGGGTCGCAAGGTATCCGGTCTTCCCTGTTTCGATGATATCGGGTGCGATGCCGGTATCGAATGCGGCAACTGGAGTGCCGCAGAGCATCGACTCGGAGATCATCATCGGCCCTGAATCCGCGAGCGACGGACTGACGAAGATATCCGCAGCCTGATAGATGAGAGCCATGAGCAGTTCATCCGAGACATGGCCAAGTGAGCGCCCCTCGAATGGCAGTGTTTCAATCAGTTTGCGCCCATCATGTCCGACTGCCAGAAGGAAGACCCGGTCAGCGGGCATCATCGCGGCAAGTCGATCGAAAGCGCGGGCCAGTTCGGTCATTCCCTTGCGGCGATCGTTCAGATAAGTCGCTCCGAAGAGGACTATCTTTTTATCGACTGGCAGGTGCAGGGCTTCGCGTGCCAGCCGGCGATCCCATGGTCGAAATGTTTCAGTGTCCATTGGAAGCGGGATGCGTTCCACGCGATTATTGTGAAACAGAGAACTTTCGCGTGCGCGGTTTTCTCCCCACGAGGTCGGAGCGACAAAGGTGATCGGCAGACCTGTCAGCATGTCCTTCTTTCGCTGCCAGATGCGGCGGCTCAGATCGTTATCGTCGTGTGAGCCAAGTCGCGGGCATCTTCCGCACTGCTTTGTATAACCATCACAGCCGAAAGAGTAATGGCAGCCTCCGGCGAAGGGTTCGAGGTCGTGTATGACCCAGACTACAGGAGCCTGGAGCTGGTCACAAAGAAGCCGGATGCTCCTGATGTTCAGAAAATCGTTCATCCAGTGAAGGACGAGGATGCGTTCGGGATCCGGGCCGGCATCAAGCAGCGGGGCGAGTTCGACGCGCGGCGGCAGGTCGGGATTAAATTTGTAGTCGGTGATGAGAGGTCCGCGGCGGAGGCCGGGGAGGTGGTTGCTTATCTTATTAATTAATGTGGTGGTGAATGGATCGTTGCGGGGCGGCAGTTTGACGATCTCCGGTTCGTCTTCGATCTGTCGATAACGGACATAAAGAGTCGATTCCGCTCCCTGATCGATCAGTGAGCGATGCAGACGCCATGCCGCACGAGCCGCTCCACCAGAGATATCTTCAGCCGAAAAATGCCAGATCTTCATGGGGAGAGGTTTCCAGTGGAAGAAGTTTCCAGTTTCCAGTGGCAGTAGGGCCGCGTAGCGGCTACCAGAAATTAGCCGTGTACTTTAGTGCACGGCTAATTTGTTCCTCAGAGCGGCGTGCACCCGTTTGAACAGGCCCGGCGGCGGCGGCGGCGGATTACGAAATCCCTCGAGCCGGCAAAAGGTCTCTGTAATTTCGCAATCCAGGTCAAAGCAGCGAGCCATGAGAGGCGGATGTTTGAGTGGGAATTCAATTCCCTGCACCCGATTATCGAACGGATTATCTCCGAATGTATGGGTCGCGTCGTTGCCGAAGCCGATATTTGAGACGAGGCTGGTTTCGGGAAAGAGGCGAAACCCGCTGTTGAACCAGCAGGCGAGCTGCCACTGGTAATCCCACGCGTCTGTCATCCGCCCATCAAGGATCCGCTCGAAAATGAAATGCCAGAATTTTGTATGAACAGGGTCTGGAAACAGGTTTTCGATCAGTTTCGCGCTGACGATGTCGGGCCATCTGGACAGTTCGGGGTCGTTCAGACGCCAGGCGCGCCGCCAGGTTGCCCATCCCCAGGTCGAACCGAGATAGGATAGATAGTAGCTCTGACTTGATTCGGGAATCCGGCCGAAGAAGTTATACCCGCTGATCATCATGACACGCTCGTCATGACGGTAACGTTCGAGCAATTCCTCGCAGAAAATGAAGAATGACGGATGCGGAAGGCAGTCGTCTTCGAGCAGGATGGCTTCTTCAGTGTTTTCAAAGACCCAGTCGATGCCGGCCAGAGGACCATATTTGCATCCGAGATTGCGATCGGAGAAGTGCGTTTTAACATTGCAATCCCAGTCGATACGGTCGACGAGTGCTCTTACGGCCTCGCATTTCGGGATGTCATCTGGTCGATCGGGGCGAGGTCCATCGGCGAAGAAGAAGAGTTTTTCGGGTTTGGCTGCGGCAATCGCATCGAGTACGCGAGCCGTCTGCTCAGGGCGATTGAAGGCGATCAGGGCAATCGGGGTAATCATTTATCAATTCAGATATAAAGAAGAAATTGAATCGCAAAGGAAGCAAAGGGATTGAATCGCAGAGGACGCAAAGGGGCAAAGGGTTTTATGGAAAGAGAGATTCGGGTTATTGCGTATTGGTTCTGACTCGGACAATTATCTCCTAAAATCTTCTTTGCCCCTTTGCGTCCTCTGCGATTTAATTTCTTTGCTCCTTTGCGTTCTCTGCGATTCAATCCCTTTGCTTCCTTTGCGATTAATTCTCACACTACACAACATCAGCGAAGGTGCGTTCGGTGCTTCTGAAATAGTAGGCGGAAAAGATGAGCAGGCCTATCGTGACCGTAGCCGACCAGGCCAGAGCGGGCCATTTAATTGGCAGGCCAAACAATGACGAACGGAATCCTTCGATGATTCCAGCCATTGGATTTATTACCAGAACGCGCTGCCATGGCTGTGGAACCATGCTTGACGGGTAGATGATCGGCGATGCGAACATGAGCATCTGAATGGCAAATGGAAGGGCATAGCGGATATCCCTGTATTTCACATTCAATGCCGACATGAACATTCCAACGCCAAGAGCCAGCAGGGTTATCAAAATCACCAGCAGCGGCAGAAGCAACAGGGCTGCGGTGAGTTGCACTTTGTACCAGGCCATGAGAATGATGAGGATGGCGAAAGCGACTGCAAAATCTACGAGGCCTGCGGCGACGGCTGCTCCGGGGATGATGACTCGCGGAAAATAGACCTTGGTGATCAGATTTGCACTGCCGACAAGGCTGTTGCTACTGTTATTGACAGCGTTCGAGAAGAAGGTCCAGGGCAGCAGGCCGGCGTATGCGAAGATCGGGTATGGGATCCCGTCGGAAGGTACTCCGGCGAGGCGTCCGAAGAAGAGCGTGAAGATGATCATCGTGAAGAGTGGCTGTATGATCGCCCAGGCGGCTCCGATGACCGTCTGCTTGTAACGCACTTTGACGTCCCGCCATGTCAGGAAATAGAGCAGCTCACGATAGGCCCAGAGAGATTTGAAATCGAGAGGCGCCCATTTGCGCCCGGCGCGGATCGAGACTACGGGTTCGTCTGGAAGGAGAGAATCAGCGGGCGGGTTATTTTCCATTACGATATATCGCAAATAGATTTAATCGCAAAGAACGCAAAGAGGCAAAGAAATTAAATCGCAGAGGACGCAAAGGGAGCAAAGAAATTGAATCGCAGAGGACGCAAAGGGGCAAAGGGTTTTATGGAAAGAGAGATTCGGGTTATTGCGTATTGGTTCTGACTCGGACAATTATCTCCTATAATCTTCTTTGCCCCTTTGCGTTCTCTGCGATTAAATTTCTTTGCTCCCTTTGCGTTCTTTGCGATTCAATTTCTTTGCGATTTACTTTTACCCTGCCTTGGCGCCCTTATGCGATTCGTTGTAACTCGAATAGTACCGTTGATAGTAGTATTCGTCGTAGCCTTCCTTTTTGACATCGACGTTATTGAGGACGACACCAAAGATCTTGGCGCCAACTCCGACGAGTTCCTGTTTGGCGCGGCGCAGCATTTCGCGGGTGCTGCGTCCGGCCTGAACTACGAGTATCGATCCGTCGACCATGGTCGAGAGTATGACGGGATCGGTGACGTGGATAAGGGGCGGCGAATCGATGATGATGTGTTCGTAAGACTCGGCGAGCGATCTGAGCATGTCGCGCATGCGCTCTGAGCTGATCAGTTCCGCGGGGTTTGGCGGGATCGGTCCTGATGTGAGGACCGAAAGATTCGGAATGGTCAGTTTTACTATCAGGTCATCAATATTACCGCTGCCCGAAAGATAGGATGACAATCCACGCGTATGCTGCAGCTTGAATGTCTTGTGGACAGCCGGGCGGCGCAGGTCGGCGTCGATGAGCAGGACCCTTGCTCCGAGCTGAGCCAGCGAGATAGCCGTATTGACCGCCGTTGTCGTCTTCCCTTCCGAAGGCTGGCTGCTGGTGACGAGGATCGTCCGGGGCGGCATGCCCGCGGTCGAGAGCAGCACCGATGTTCGCAGCATGCGATAGGCTTCGACGACCGACGAGAGACCATCGAGAGTAGCCAGCCGATTGTCTTTCGGGTGCAGGGTGCGCGGCGCGATGCCTGATATCTCTGTCAGCTTGTCCGTGATCCGTTTGTTTTGGACCTCTCTCAGTTCGGCCTTCTTCTTTGCGCTCAGGACGCGAACCGAGTTAGCCTTCATCGTCGGAATGAGAGCCAGTGTCGGCAATTGGGTGGCGCGCGCGACGTCTTCGATGCTCTTGACGGTGTTATCCATGAATTCGATGAGCAGCGCCAGGCCTATGCCCGCAACCAGGCTGAGCATAATGCCGAGGAAGATCGACCGCAGTCGATTAGGCCCCGTCGGAGCGCCGGGAACACGCGCCGGATCGATGATGCGCAGGTCGCTGTACTGTTCAGCGCGCTGGATATTGGCCTGATTCGTCTTCTGCAAAAAGTCGTTGTAGAGCGATTTTGTCGTCTCGACGTTCTGCTTGAGGATGTTGAACTGGATCGCTGCCTGATTCTGCTGAGCGGCTTCAGACTTTGCGCGATCGAGCGATTGTTTGATCAGTGTTTCGTCGCGCACGGCGCGTTCGTAATCGGCGCGCAATTTCTCTTCAAGGCTCTTGACGTTTCCGCCAATCAGCGTCTGGAGTTCCTTGATCTGCTGCTGCACCTCGACGACTTTTGGATTTTCAGGGCCATATCGAGCATTCAGCTCAGCGACCTTGAGTTGCAGCTTGCTCAAATCGGTCTGGTACTGTGAGGTGCGAGTATCCGAGAAGGCTTCGGGCAGTTGAGCCACGCGCCCTTTGACGACCTCTTCATAAACCGATTGTTTAAGAATGCGATCGGTTTCGGCCTTGAGCGCCTGGCTGTAAATGCTGGCCAGTTTCTCGGCGGTCAGGTTGTTGTTCTCGTCGGTCGAAAAGATGTCGTGGCTTGAACTGTAGTTGGCCAGGGACTGTTCGGCCTGTTGCACCTGAGCCAGCAGGCCGCGGGTCGTGCGGTCCAGCCAGTTGGCAGAATTGGTGAACTTTTCGGTCTTGTTGTTGAAGCTGTTTTCGACGAAGACGCGGGCGACACCATTGGCCACGGTGGATGCAATAGCCGGATTGGTGTGTACGAATCTCAATTCTATCGCGTTGGTGTCGATAATCTGTTCGACCTGCAGGTTGCTCTGCAGAATGCCGACGAACGGAGCGAGGCGCGCAACCTCTTCCTCAGAGCGCGCGGCCTGCAGATTCGGCTCGATGGTGAGCGGCTCCATCTGCGGAATCTCCGGCGTGGCCGATTGCCGGCTGCCGAATTTACTGAAGATTGTCTCGATCGCCTCGGGGACCGTCTTGCGATCACCAATATCCAGAAAACGCGGATTCTTGTCCAGCTGAAGGCGAACTACCACGTCTTCGAGCAGCGGATACGTTTTGAGCAGCAGCAGTTCTGTCCTGATGCGCCCGCTGTCGTCGGACTGCAGGATCAGATCGCCTGCCTTGATGACAGTGTTCTCCTGGTTAAAGGCGACTTTCGCTGAGGCCTGATACAGCGACTTTGTCCTGAACGACTCGATCGAGACGATGGTCGTGGCAATAAACACAATGGTCAGTATCAGCCACTTGCGCTTACGGATTTTGCGCCAGATGTCCCGATAATTGAACCCCTCATTGCCGGCGGATGAGTAATAGTTGTTATATGAATAGAGCTGATCGAGTGAAGTGATTTGCGGCGCAGCACTGGGCCTGATGTATAACGATTCATCAGGCGGCAACTGCGGTCGATCAGCCGGTTTGTTTGTTTCATCTGACATAATGATCCACCATCTTTAAAAGTAGAAAGTAGAAAGTAGAAAGTAGAAAGAAAGTCCGATCTGCGGAATTATGCGATTAACTCCATTCATTACTTTCTACTACTTTTTACTTTTTACTTCCTACTAGCCACATCCTCCCCATAGCCATACTGGCCATAGGTAGAGAGGTAGCTGCCATAACCCTCGCGTTTGATATCGAGGTTATTAAGAACGACGCCGAAGATTTTAGCACCGACGCTGGAGAGTTCGTGGCGGGCGCGGCGCACGATTTCGCGGGTGCTGCGTCCGGCCTGAACGACCAGAATGACGCCGTCAACCATGGTCGAGAGAATAACAGGGTCGGTGACGTTGGTCAGGGGCGGCGAATCGATCAGGATATGATCGTATTTTTCGGAAAGGATGCTGAGAACCTCTTTCATGCGTTCGGAGCTGATCAGTTCCGCAGGGTTGGGCGGGATCGGCCCACAAGGGAGGACAGAAAGGTTCGGCACCCAGAGTTTGTGAATCAGGGGATCGATATCTACATTTCTCGAGAGATAGGTCGAGAGTCCCTGCGTCTGGTTCATTTTAAAGACACGATGGACTGTTGGACGTCGCAGATCGGCATCGATGAGCAGGACTGACGATCCGAGTTGCGAAAGCGAGATGGCCGTATTGATAGCGGTCGTGGTCTTCCCTTCACCGGGTTGTCCGCTGGTGAAAAGAATGGTCTTTGGCGGATTTCCGGCGGCCGAAAGCAGAACCGATGTGCGCAGCATACGGTAAGCTTCGACGACAGACGAAAGCTGATCGAGCGTAACCATTTTGGTCAGCTTGCCACCCTCGCTCGAGCCGACCTGTCCGGAGACAGAGGTTTCGGCGATGCTGGGAGTAATACGGGCCATCTGCTGCCGGCCCTTGCGTTTGCCATTCAGTGTGCGCTGGGACATGGTCGTGATCGAAGGGATGACCGCAAGGGTCGGAAGCTGCGCGATGCGGCCGATGTCTTCGACGCTTTTGACTGTGTTGTCCAGATATTCAAGGAAGAATGCGAGGCCCATACCGGCGATCAGGCTGACCAGCAGGCCGATCAGGATGGTGCGGAAGCGCATCGGGCCGACCGGTGACGTCGGCGTCTCGGCCGGTTCGATGACGCGAAGATTGTTGTGCTGTTCAGCCAGTTGCAGATCGGCCTGTTTCGTCTTCTGCAGGAAGTCGGTATAGAGGCTCTTGGCGGTATCGACATCCTGCTTTAGGATCGAGAATTGAATAGCCGCCTGGTTCTGCTGAACGGCCTCGGCTTTGGCGCGATCGAGCGAGGACTTGAGAGAGCGTTCATCCCTGAGTGCTCGCTCGTAATCCGCCTTGAGCTTCTCTTCGAGAGTGCCGCGCGCCTCGTTGATCTGGTCCTGAAGAGATTTGATCTTCGATCGGACCTCGGCCACTTTCGGATTTTCGGGACCGAAACGAATGCTCATCTCGGCGGCTTCGACTCGCAGCTTGCCGAGCGCAGCCATCAGTTCCCCTGTCTTCGGATCGGCGAATGCCTCAGGTAACTGCGCGACACGGCCCTTGAGAACGTCCTCATAAAGCGACTGCTTGGAGCATGCGGTCGGTTTCGGCCCGCACCGCCTGACCATGCAGCGTTGTCAGCTTTTCGGTCGTCAGGGTCTCCTTGCCTTCGATCGAAAAGATGCCGTTGTTCCGGGTGTAATCGGCGAGGGACTGCTCGGATTGTTCGACCTTGCTCTTCAGTTCGCGTGTCGAACGTTCGAGCCAGCCCGAAGTGTCAGAAAAACGGGATGTCTTTCGCTCGAAGTTGCGCTGGATGAAATTGTTGGCGGCTGTATTGACCACATCCGAGGCGATGCGGGGATCGGTGTGGTCGAAATAGATTCGCAGCACATTCGATTCCTCGATCGCTTCGACATTGAGCTTGCTTTTGAGGATGCCGACATAAGGAGCAAGCCGTTTACTCTCTTCGGGCCCGCGTTCCCGCAGAATGGCGATCGAATCGGGTTTCGGCGTCTCGACGCGGAGAGTCTGATCGCCGATCAGCCTGCCGGTGAGCCGGTAACTTATGTCCTTGACCGCCTCGACGACCGATTTCTTGTGAAGGCTCTCGATGAAGCGCGGATTCTGATCGAGTTTGAGCAGAATCACGATATCTTCGAGCATCGGGCGACTCATAAAGATGATCCGCTTGGTGTTGATGCTGTCCTTATCGTCAATCTCGATGACCTGGGAATCGGTCCTCACTACCGTCGAAGCATCCTTCGCGACTTCAAGGGTCGTTTCAGCCCGGTAGATTGACGGTGTTCGATGCACTTCGATCGTAACCAGCGTGGTTGCGATGATCGCGATTGCCGCCACCAGCCACTTGCGCTTGCGTATGATTCGCCAGACCTCGCGAAGGTGGATGCCGCCGTTCGGGTCCGCGCCGTAGCCATAACCATTATCGTAGGATTGAATGGCGGGTCGCGGCGCGGTGAAAGGACGCATGAGAGCCGTCTCTTCGTTCGTCAGAGGCCTGCCGATTTCTTTCTTAACTTCTTCTGCCATATTTGTCTCAATGGATCGAGGATACGGGATCGATCGTTTCTGCCGGGTGATCGATCCCGCATCAGCTCAGCCGGGGGGCTGTTGCTAGAAATCAGTGATGAGTGATGAGAAAACAGTGACGAGTGACAAGTGACGAGTGATGAGAAATCAGTGATGAGTGACGAGAAATCAGTGACGAGTGATGAGTGATGAGTGACAAGCATTTTTATTATCTCCATTAACATATTGCTGATTTCTCGTCACTCATCACTCGTCACTCGTCACTGTTTCTCGTCACTCATCACTCGTCACTCGTCACTGTTTTTATTCTACCGGCCGATGGGTATACGCCAGGCCAGTCCGGTGCCGAGAGCCGTCAGCAGGGCGCCGCTGACGGATTTGACGGCACTGTTCGGAACCATGATCACATCGTTGGGCATGATCAGCAGGTCTTCCCTTTTCCCGCTCATGACAAGACCGATATCGACGGCAATCTCGGTCAGCTTGCCCGAGAGCGGGTCCTGGCGAAAGATGATGCCGCGTTTGGTATCTGATTTGAAATATGTGCCCTGTGCCAGCGAAATCGCCTGGCGGAGCGTCGTGCCGTCGCGAAGCGGGAATTGGCCGGGCGCACGGACCTCGCCGGCGACGAAGAAGACATCCGACGGTGGAACATAGACCAGGTCATTGGGCTGAATGATCAGGTTCTGTTCGAAGCGACCGCGGAAAAGGCCGCTGATGTGCGCGGTAATCAGTTCATAATCCGTTTCACCCTCGACGACGGTGTTATCGCCCTTGACCTCTTCGACGGCTCGGGCGAGATCGGACGAGATCGTCTTCTTGTCGGATTCGACCGGCTGGCCGGCGCGGATCTTTTCAAGCTTTTCGACATCGACCTTCGATTCCCGGATGATGTAGGCGGTCGAGCCGTGATTTTCAGTCAACCCGCCGGCGATCGAGATCAGCTTGAAGAGCGAGGGACGACCCTCGATGACGTAGACTCCGGGCGAGCGAACCGACCCCTGAATGAAGAAGTTACGACTGTTGTATTGTTTGACGGTGACATAGACTTTGGGGTCCTTAAGGTATCTGCCTCGAAGCCCCTCGGTGATCTGGTTGGCGACTCCTTCGCTGGTCATATCGACGACCTTCATGGTGCCGAGATACTTCATCGGGATATTGCCGGATTTATTTATCCGGTAGTTGCCCGAAAGCTCCGGGGCATCCTCGATGATGACCTCGATGACGTCACTGACCGAAAGTCGATAATCCTCGTCGGCCGACATGATCACATCGGGCCCGAGGCGAGCCGATTTTCCCGGTTCAGTGTCCTGGCGCGGAGATGGTGAAGAGACGCGCGGAGATTGCGGTTGCTGGCCGAAAACCGGCAGGGCGGAAACGAGAACCATCATGGCTATCAGCATGACTGATGTCACGCGTTCGTAACGATGCATATTAAACTTCACGACCATACCTCCAACTGTTGCGATGAACGTCCAGGATGAGACGACCGGACGGGAGTCCCATTGATTGCCATGCCCATTTTGACGGCCCGCGCGGTGTTCGAAACCAGCGCGGCAAGAACCAGAAAAAGCAGGGCGTTTGACGGCATCTGCAAATTGAAATCAAACAGGCTGTGAATGAGCAGAGCGAAAATCCCGCCGCTGCATCCAAGAGCCAGACTGGCGATGAACGGATCGCTATGTCGCAGTGCGAGCATAAAATCACGTCCCAGCAGTATCAGGAAAGCAAGCGCGGAGAACGCTCCGACGATCCCCGCATCAGCTACCACCTGCAGATAATCATTGTGCGCCTGACCGACGATCAACGATCCGTCGCGCGCCGTATACTTTGAATACGCGGTCTGATATGCGCCAAGCCCGACACCCGTCAACCAGTTATCCCTGATCATCGCGTATGTATCCTGCCAGATCCAACCGCGACTCTGAAAGAAGGTCTCCCTGCCGGGTTGATCGCTTCGAACCTCACCCGAAAAGTCCATCTTATCGACACGGTTGACGACCGAATCACCACCGACCCAGATGACTCCGGCCCCGATTGTGACGGCCAGAACCAGCATCGCCACTATCCGCGAGAGAAAGAACGGGAAGCGCATTCCTTCAACAGTCCCCTCACCGATCATCGATGGACGCAAACCGAAGATGATGACGAACATAATTCCGGAAACCAGGCTGACCATGCCTCCGCGCGAAAGTGAGACGACCGTCGCCACGCTCATCAATATCACCGCGAAGACGAAGAGCAGTGCCCGTTCGCGACGTACCACCCTGGTCAACACCAGAGCAAGCGGGACAGGCACTATCATTTCAAGGTATCCCGCGAAATGATTGTGATTGATGAACGTTCCAAACGGCGACGACGGTGGGGTGAGCGGCTCGAGTATCCAGAAGAATTTACCGTTCCATGTGAAGAACTGGATCAGCCCGAAGACAGAGAGCGCAAAGCCGAAAACGGTGACGAAATTGCAGAACCAGATCAGTCGCTCGCGCGTCGAAATCAGGCTTGCAGCCAGGACCATCGCTATCAGCAGGACGACGCCGATCTCGATCGTCATTCGAGTCGCCTCGATATCCATCGAGATGCTCCACCTGCGGCCGTTCTCATCGAAAACCGCCACCGATTGCATGACCCCATAGAGCAGCAGCAGCACGACAGGCCACATGATGATCGGCAACGAGAGCAGCAATCGCTTGTCAATTACGCATTTGACTGCCCATAGAAAGAACAGAACGATGATGATCATCCCAAGAGCCGCCATTCCCCAGGGGACGGCGGCCCCGAATGCGAGTGCCGACATCGCCATGGCCATAAATATCCCCACCGTCAGAATCATTCCGAGGACATCGCCATCTCTGTAATCAGCTCTGCTCATAAAAAAGTTTCCAGTTTCCAGCAGGAATAGTTTCCAGTGGGGAAGTTTCCAGTTTCCAGTATCCGGTTTCCAGTCTTCAGAGTTGTGCGGATTGATTTCCAGTTGAACAGCCTCAAACTATCTTCAGCACCATGTGCTTAAGACTGGAAACTGGAAACTATTCCTACTGGAAACTTCCCCACTTGAAACTATTCCACTTCCACCAGTGAAAAATCGTCGAACCAGATGGATCCGCGGGTCGGATCGTCATAACTGAACTTTGGAATGCGAACGATGGCAACATAGATCGGGCCGGCGCCGTCGGGGGCTGTAAAGTCTACTGTCAGTTGCTGCCACTCTGATTTGAAGATCTCGACCGGGACTGATTGAGCCAGCACGTTCTGTTGATTGATGAGGGCCAGGCGCGGACCTTCCGGGGTGATCAGATCATATGCCCTGGCATAGCATTCAAGCCTGTAGCGCCTGCCGGGCTGCACGGCCACCAGTTGCCGCAATTCGCTTCTCAGCATTGTCGTGTCGCGACCGGTAAAAGCTACCTTGACCGATCGCGATCCAGTCCGGGCATATTTCGTATCCAGTCCGACGCGGGCAAACTCTGTCGAGTTGACTGCCCATTCGAATTGGGGGTAGTTTCGCTCGATCTCTTTCTCGAAGCTTCCATTCCAGATGAGAGAGGCATCATTCGCGAGAGCATTCACATGATCCGCATGACCAGGTGTGATCAGGTCAAGCCAGAGGCGCCGAGCGGTATCGAGACGTCTCTTCTGGATCAGGGAATTGAGAAATACCGCGCTTTTGTTTGAATTCACGCGTGCAGTTCTGTCAACGCTCCGAAAGGTTGCCAGCGCTTCGTCCGGGAGTGATTGATTGAGAAAGAATTGCACCAGGGATAATTCAATTTGAGGATATCCGGAAGCCATGCGTTTGAGTACTTCCGGGTCCTGATTGGACGCCTGCCAGAGCAGATCGAAGGTCATCGGCAACAGGTCTTCGCGGTTACGAGTGGCCGATCTGAATGCCGGCAGCGATTCAGCGAGTTTGCCGCGTCTGAGGAGCACGTTGGCCAGAGCCCAGTTTACTTCGGCGTGATTGTTCGCGAGGCCCGACGTGATGCGCAGGGTTCGCTCCGCAGCCTCGGGGTCACCGTTCATCTCCTGCAACAGACCGAGAATCCGATTGTAACGATAATCCCAGAAACAGAGTTCAACCGCGCGCCTGGCATGACTGAGTGCGTCGCTGATCAGTTCATCGCGGCCAACGGCATCTGACATCTCCATCTCGGCGAGCCTGAAATGGAGTCGCGGAGAATCAGGAAGCCTGAGCGCGGCAGCCGCCAGCAGTTCATTGCTGTATGACACACGCCCATCGGCGAAGACCCTGATGATGAAATTGGAAAAGATCAGCCAGCTGAGGGCGCCACAAACCACCAGCACCAGGATCAGTAAGCCAACCCTAAGTAATGGATTGTTCAGCTTGAACGTGATGAACACGAGTCGATAGTCTCAATAATCGCCCCTTCAATTAACGGGGGAAACAACGCTTCCGGTATCGGTTGAGACGACCGCTCCCGCGACCGCTGCGCCACCGGCTCCGAGCAGAATGGCTGCGATCGCCGCGCTGTTGAGCACCGGCGACGTGGATGAACTGGTCATCACCATGGGAACGCATCGAACTCCACGCTGTGTCCGGACCGGAACTATCGCGGCGTCCTGACCGTCTGTCGCCGTCACACCTTCGGCGGTATTGATCGAGACCTTAACGCCAGGAGTCGAATTGACCAGGATGTTGCCTTCAAGCAGATCCCCGCTGATAAGATTGTCCGAGTAACGTATGAGATACTGCGTGCCGGGATTGAGCTCGACGCGGCCGAGCGGACCCAGGTTGACGATCGCACGGTTGCCCTTCGCGCACGCCACCTTGATTCGACTTTCGGTGAAGACAGTCGTCCCATTGATGGCCTTTTTATCATTCACCGTCACCGATCCATACACCGTCAGCTGGCCGACCACCTGTGGCGGATTGTCCTTTTTACTCGATTTAGTGCCCGTGTTTGAGGCTGAAGCTTTCTTTCCGGCTGCATAGGCCGGAGTGGTTCCAAGAATTGTCGAAAGACTGACAACAATGATCAGAATTCGCATTATCGACTCACGCCGTATCAGCGAACGATTCTGCATGATTCTCCTCCCGTCTGATATCGCACGTTAACTCCCGGGGGGACGGATACTTACGGAGTTTACTTCAGACAGTGCCTAATTATCAATTAAATTCTCTTGTAAATTACCTGGTTAATTTTCTGGTTAATACTCAGAAAACTTCAATGGCCGGACAAAATGGCGAAGAGCGATGACACACTTCGACCATATTTTGTCATGACCATAAAGGAAACCTCATGTCGAGGCAGCGTTCAATATATTCATAGAACGATGACTGGTGCTGTCGCCCTGACTGTCGTCAGCCGACAATAGTCAACCGCATTCAGTTAAATAGTGCGCACGAGGCAAGGCAATCAGGACAAATCTATGCGGGGGGGCACGATGGATCTGTGGGGCCGGAATCTATTAAATTCAAAGTTATTGATCGAATGTTAAACAATCAAATTAACTTTACGATACATAGATTAATGTTATAGAGGGTATATAGTCAAGGAAAATTAGTTAAAAGTTAAAAGTTGAAAGTCAGAAGAATTCCGATAAGTCAGGAAGAAATTAATCGCAAAGCCGCAAAGAGGCAAAGAATTAATCGCAAAGGCCGCTAAGGTGCAAAGATTTTTTGGTGATATGAATATCTGGATTATAGCCCACTGGATATAAATCGAACACTGATCTTCCCTGTATATCTTTGCCTCTTTGCGGCCTTTGCGATTATTTCTTTGCATCTTTGCGGTCTTTGCGATTAATTTCTTCCGAATTTACCGGCGTTCTCCTGACTTTCAACTTTCAACTTTTAACTTTCACTCCCTGGCCGGTGACCAGGCTGCCAGGTTGAAGGACGATGGGAGTGTTGGCGGGGACACCTTCGACAACGACCCAGTCGCCATCCCTGCGACCGACGAGGACATTTTGCTCAACCGCCTTATTATTCTTGATGGTGAAGATCTTTTGAATACCCGCGAAATTTACGATGGCTGAAGCCGGTATCATGATGACTTCGGAAGTTGAAGATGTCTGTATCTCAGCGCGAGCGAAGGATCCCGGGCGCAGCAGACCGTTATGATTATCGACTTCGGCTTCGATGATCAGACTTCTGCTCTGTTCATCGAATGCGGGGCTCAATCGGGCAACGCGGCCGGAATAGCTCTGACCGAACTGATCATCGACAGTCACCTTGACCGATTGACCGGCGCGAATCCCCTCGGCCTCGCGTTCGGGCACTTCAAGGCGCAGGCGGAGCGGATGAAGCCTGACGACTCGAATGGCGGGAATGCCGGGAGCCAGGAATTCACCAACCGTCACCAACCGCTCGCGGACAGCGCCGTTGAATGGGGCGTAGAGAGTGGTTTCTGCCAGTTGTTGTCTGGCGATTGCGAGTTCAGATCTGCGCTGGAGCAGAACGGCCTGTCGGTTGCGGACCTCTTCGACGGAATCCTGGTAGCGGCTGTCAGCGACTTTGTATGCGGATTCGACTCGATCCAGTTCGGCCTCAGGCTGGATTCCCTGCCTGACGAGCTGCCGGGTTCGTTCCCTGTTCTGAGCTGCCTCATCCAGCAGCGCGCGCGCCTGTCTGACAAGCGCCATGTTTTCGGTATCGATACGGTCGTCTGTCCCCTGCGGAGGCAGGCCAAGGCGTACCCGAGCCTGTTGAAGCGCGGCTTCCGTTTGATCGAGTCGAACCTTGAAATCGTTCGTCTCGAGCTGAGCGACAACCTGCCCTTTCTTTACCTGCGTGCCTAAATCGACAAGCAACTTTTCCAGACGTCCGGCGACCTTGAAACTGAGCGTGGCCTGCTCATCGGCAGCCAGCGTGCCAGGCGCGTTGACCCTTCGAACCAGCTTGCGCAGCTCCGCGCGGCCAACACTGACCTCTTTGACGGGCAGGTTGATTGCGCTGCGATCCCTCGAAGCTGATGCCGGGGATGCCCCTCCACCGCAACCATTAATTAAAATGATGACCGCTAGAAGTGGTAATAAAGACAGTGTGAATCTAAATTTCAACCGTAAGCTCCCAAAATGAATTAGATAAATTATCATTGACAGTATTACAGGCATGTCTTTGATTTACGAATTATAACCGCAGTGATATCAACTTGCACAATCTCCGCCATTAACTTTCACCAATCGACTTGTTGTGAGAAGATCCCCGGTATGGACAGAAAACACATGCGTAAGTTGATTCTATCTTTTGGCGCATTGGCGATGACCGCATTGCTCCATTTCATTGTCATAGAGGCGGGTCGTGCCGGGCAGGGTAAGGAAGCTCCATTTATGCGGTCGGAGCTGATCTTTCCACTCGAACACTGGCACAATCATGCGTCGATGATAGTCGAGTGTCCGAATGGCGATCTTCTGGTCTGCTGGTTCAATGGATCGGGCGAGCGGCAGGCGGATGACGTCAAGGTCGAGGGCGCGAGAATGAAGCGTGGAGCGAAGACCTGGAGTCAGAGGTTCACGATGGCGGATGTCCCCGGCTATCCTGACACGAACTGCACAATATTCATCGATCCGCAGCAGAGATTGTGGCTGCTCTGGCCGACGATCATGGCCAACGAATGGCATACGGCGCTGATGCGGTACAAAATCTCGAGCAGGTATCAGGGCGAGGGTCCGCCTGTCTGGGATGTGAGCGAGGTTTTGCATGTCACTCCGGGGCAGAAGTTCGTCGATACAGTCAACTCATTCGTCGACGAGCACGAGAAGAAGTTGACGGGTGAGTCCGAAGAGATTCGCTCGCGCATGAAACCCTTCCTCGAACGCACACGCAAGAACGCGGCTGACAAACTCTTTCGCAGAATGGGCTGGATGACGCGCGCGCATCCCTTCGTGCTTGACAACAGTCGCCTGATCGTGCCGCTCTATTCCGACGGGTATTCGTTTTCGCTGATGGCGATCACCGATGACTGGGGCAAGACCTGGCATACCAGCACTCCGCTGGTCGGCCTGGGAAATATTCAGCCGAGCATCGTCAAGCGAAAAGACGGCAGTCTCTATGCTCTGATGAGGGACAACGGGCCGGCGCCCAAGCGGCTGCATGCGAGCGAGTCGCGCGATCGGGGCGAAACATGGTCACCCGTCGTCGACAGCGAGATCCCGAATCCGGGCTCTGGCGCAGAGATCATCACGCTGCGCAACGGACACTGGGCGCTGATTTACAACGATACCGAGAGAGGGCGCCATTCACTGGCCGTCTCGATCTCGGAAGATGAAGGCAGGACATGGCGCTGGACGCGCCATCTCGAACAGGATAAAGCGGGACCTGAGGCCGGCCAATACCACTACCCGTCGATCATTCAGGCCCGTGACGGATCGCTTCATGCCACATGGAGCTATCATCTCAATCGCAAGGATCTCGAGAAGGACTCAGGCGGCAGGATCCTCCGCAAATCGATCAAGCATGCCCACTTCAATGAGGCATGGGTCATGCAATAAACTGCTGGAAACTTTACCATTTTGATGCGATCTGATTTAGTATGTCGGATTCAGATATTTAATGACTCGATTGAGCAGTTAAAAATCATACGACAAGGTGACGTTCATTTATCATCATGATGTACAGTCAACAAGAATATGAGATGGTGCGGCGGCAGACGATGCAGATCGAAGCCGAGAAAAGGGCCGTTCTGCGAATGGCTTTGATCGTTGTTTCGATACTGCTGGCGGCTGCACTCTTGCTGGCCGGATTGATGTATCGGAATTACAGCACGGCGGGCAGTAGAATCCAGAATGCCGAAAACCGTGCGGCGGCTTTGGAGCAGCAATTAGGCGCCGTGACACAGGAGCTTGAAGAGAAGAAGGCCATACTTGCCAGAAATGAGGCGGCAGAGGCAAAGCAGAACCAGGTTATTCAGGAGGTGGTTCCGAAGATGCTCAACAAGACTGCTCGCGATATCGATCTGGCCGCCATGGCTCATGCCATTTACGACCAGCCGGGACACGTTATCACCTTGCCCGGCATCCCGCCTGATAATGTACTGCGCCGGTATCGTCACCGCGTCAACGGAGTGCCATACAGTTATGTACTTGTTGCCGGTCAGGTTGACGGCCAGTGGCGACTTTATTCAAATCTGGTTAAGAATAAGGCAGATTAGAATAAGAAGTAAAAAGTAAAAAGTATAAAGTATAAAGTAAGTGATGATCATTAGAGTGGTAAACCGCGCCTACTTTATACTTTCTACTTTTTACTTTTTACTCACTTCCGAAACCCGCCCGGTACTGTCTCCTAATTTCTCTTCGTGCACACCCATTGAATCCATGAGCGTGAGATAAAGGTTGGTGATTGGAGTTCCCTTTTCGAAGCGGATATGGCGGCCGGGTTTTAATGTTCCACCGCCACGGCCGGCGAGCAGGATAGGCAGGTCGTGGTGGGTGTGGCGATTTCCATCGCCCAGACCGCTGCCATAGACGATCATCGAATTGTCGAGCAGGTTTCCGTCGCCTTCCCTGATCGATTTCAGGTTATTGAGGTGATTGGTGAAGAGTTCGATATGGAAGCGGTTTATCTGTTTGACCTTTTCGATCCAACCGGCATCGTTGCGATGATGTGTCAACGGATGGTGCGGATCGGGGATCCCGATTTCCGGATAGACTCTCATGCTTCCTTCGCGACCGACCATGAGAGTCGAGACGCGAGTCAGGTCGGATTGAAAAGCAATGGCCTGCAGATCGAACATGAGTTTGACGTATTCAGACAAGGTCATCGGGATGCCGGCCGGCTTTTCAATTCCGGGATCTATCTCTCGATTCTCTTTTTCGGTCATTTCGATGCGCTTTTCGATCTCGCGGATGGCGAAGAGATATTCATCGATTTTGCGTCGATCCGAGGGGCCAAGCGTTTTGGCGAGGCCGGAAGTGTCTTCGCGAACCAGATCGAGGATGCTCTTGCGATACTGACGGCGACGGGCTCTTGCTTCGGGTGTGAGGCTCAGATCCTCAGAGCCGAAAAGCCGCTCGAAAGCCATGCGCGGATTGATTTCAGGCGGCATGGGAGTGGTCTCGGTCCGCCACGAGATGCTGTTGGTGTATGCGCAACTGTATCCTGAATCGCAGTTTCCGACGGTGCGGGAGTCTTCGCATCCCAGTTCGAGCGAAGGAAAACGGGTCAATGACCCGATCTTTCTGGCAGCAACCTGATCAGCGGAAACACCTCCCTTTATGTCGGCGCCGGCCGTTTTGCGACAGTGAACCCCGGTCAGAAACGATGCGCCGGCTCGGGCATGATCGCCAGGTCCGTCGCCGAGAGCCAGTCCGTTATGATCATCGAGCCCCGAGAGCACCATCAGATCTTCGCGTAACGGTTCAAGAGGTTTGAGAATCCGTGTAAATGCGAATTCCCTGCCCGTCGTTGCCGGCGTCCAGTCTTCCATGACGATGCCGTTTGGAACATAGACGAAGGCGAGGCGGACGGGCGCCTTCCAGGAAGCCATCGCCGGGACCATCGAATCGAGCAGCGGCAGCGCGATCGCCGTGCCCACGCCCTTCAAAAAGGTTCTTCTCGGCAGGTGTTTTCTAGTGATGATCATCAGCTATTCTCCATAAACTTCAAATTGTCCAAAGAGATTATAACTTCTCAGCGCCGCGACGTTGCTGAAAGGGAAGGCTGTTGACGATGCCGAGCACGAGGCTCGAGAATCTGTGATTGTCAGCCGTCAGTTGTTTCGAGATCCTCTTTAACTCAGGTCTATCGTAGCGTTCCAGACCGCGACCAAGGGCATAAGTCATGAGCTTTTCGGTCAGTCCTTCAGCGAAAGAATTCCGATCAGAGACGAGAATGGACTTAAGTTCCGCAGGTCCCTTGAATGTCCTTCCATCGGGCAGTACGCCGGAGGCATCGATAGGCAGTTTACCATCCAATGTCCGCCAGGCTCCAATGGCATTGTAGTTTTCCAGACCGAAGCCTAGCGGATCCATACGTGCATGGCAGGAAGCGCAGACTGTATTCTTTCGATGCTCCTCGAGCTGCTGTCTGAGTGAAGCGGTTGCACCGACCTTGCTGTCATCCAGATTTGGCACATCCGGAGGAGGTGGCGGCGGCGGCGCATTGAGAATATTCTCGAGTATCCATTTTCCACGCAGGACGGGCGAGGTCCTGGTCGTGTATGACGACACGGCGAGCACGCTGGCTTGTGTCAGCACACCTCCCCGTTGCGGATTGTCGCCGAGTTGAATCTTGCGGAAGTCGGGGCCGGTGACACCTGCAATTCCATAAAAATCTGCCAGGCGCTGATTGAGAAAGCTGTATTTCGCGTCAATGAAATCGACCAGGCTCAGGTCGTTGCGAACGATATTTTCAAAGAAGAGCTCGGTCTCGCGTCGCATCGACATGCGAAGGTACTCATCGAATTCCGGGAAACGCTCGGCGTCGGGCTTGAAGGATTCGAGCTTGCGAAGTTCGAGCCACTGGCCCCCGAAATTTTCGACGATCGCGCTTGATTTCGGATCTTTGAGCATGCGGCGGACCTGTGCTGCGAGCACAGCCGGGCGACGCAGGGTTCCCTGTTCAGCAGCGCGATAAAGCTCGGCATCCGGCATACTGGACCAGATGAAGTATGAAAGACGGCTGGCAAGTTCGAACTGGCCGATCGGAAAAGAGCCGGCAGAGGCCGTAGCCGGTCGATCCTGTTCTATCCGAAACAGAAAATGGGGCGAGACGAGCATGGCCTGAATGGCCACAACCAGACCGTCCTCGAACGAGTCACCGGTCTTCCGCACTTCAGCCACAAGTCCGAGCAGCTTGTCTGCTTCGGCGCTTCTGACCGGCCGGCGCCAGGCGCGGCTGGTAAGATCGGTGATAATTTTGCGCGCGCAGGTTGCCTGATGCTGACCGTCGAAATGGCCGCAAGTATAAATCTTTTCGAGGCTGTCGGGAGATGGTCCCATGACCTGATCGTAAGGGCCGCCGACTTCGACGTTTGTAATCCGCGCCTCATTGGCGGGGGTCTTCCTGGCACGCCTGGCCTCGAACTGCTTGCGCAGGAATTCGATGCGTTGCGGTGGAGCATTTTTAGGCGGCCGAAACTCGAGAGGCGGAGGCGGCGGGCGCTTCGAGGGATTCGGTCCATCGTAGCTCACCGGCAACCCTTCGTACAAATTCATGATCGTCACCGCGATCCAGTGATCGCCGGCCGTGATCCGCGACCTGAAATCCTTCGTCATCCCGCCAAAATCCTGGACATCGTCCGAGAATGAAGCGACTCCGACCGGATCGAATTCGAGCGACTTTTCGAGCCTGCCGTCGATCCACAACCCGATCGTGATTGGATCGGAACCCAGTGGCCGGACTCCGCCGAGAAAAGCTCTCAGGTTATATTCCGCAGTGGCTGGAAAGCGGTAACGGAAATGGACGGCATTCGGCAGGCTGAGCCCCGTCCTGTCATATTCGAGGAGCGGTTTCGGCGATGGAACGATCCTGCCCCGCGTTAAACGCGGCCTGTAGAGAGTCGGCTTGAGCGCATCAGGGCCGAAGACAGAAAGACGGGCGACCTGCTCCGCAGCCGTCAGATACTTCTCCATCAGAACCGGGGGCAGCGAAAGAACATCGCCGATATTGTCGAACCCGTATCCGGAATCGTCCTGCGGGAAATCTTCAGCCGGCTTGACGTCTACGCCAAGCAGGTCGCGGATCGTATTGTTGTATTCCGCGCGGTTCAACCGGCGGGCGGTGACGCGCCCCGGATCGGGTTTGATCAGTCGATCGGCTCGCTCGAATTCAAGCTCAAGCCAGTGAATGATCGCCTTGATCGATTCGGGATCGGGTCTCGGTATGCCTTTAGGCGGCATCTCACCGGTGCGGATCTTCTCATGCACCAGCTCCCAGACCTCGCGATGCTCGACGACCGATTGCGCGGTACGCAGTGCATCCAGATCGACCCCGCCTGATTTCAGATCAGCGCTGTGACAGCCGGCGCAGTTTTCGACAATGAAGGAACGGACAACCTTGTCGAAAGATGTCTGAGTCGCAGACTGCTCCGCGCGGCGTCCGGGCAGGCCGGCGAAAAGCCAGAAACAACCTGTCATTATGACAACAGCCAGTCTGAGCGCCGACCTGCGGCCGGATTGATCTATATCAGGCATAATCATTTTCATCCGTCGATTAGAGACCCGGTCGGGGCGGTTTGTTGGGGACATCCCAGGCATGAGCACCCCGGACATTCAATTTGCGTTTGTATACTTTATCACCGCAGGTGGCGAAGAGAGTGTCGAAATTTTCGCCTCCGAGCGTGAGATTCGAAATCCGCCCGTTTGGCGTTGGAATTATAGCCTGAACCCGACCCGGCTGGTCGCAGATCTGCACGCCGAGCCGCGTCGCAACATATAATCTGCCGGCGCGGTCGACCTTGATGCCATCGGTTCCGCTATCATCGGCGGTATCCGGCGAATGAAGCCAGAAGAAACGCTGTTTGTGCGCCAGCGTGCCGTCAGGCTGAACCTGGAAACTCCAGACCCAGTGCGAGCGGTATTCAGCGACATAGAGCAGCTTCTGATCGGGCGACAGGGTGACGCCGTTCGGATAATTAATGCCGGTATCGACGACCGATTTCTCGCCATTTGGCCTGACCAGCCAGACGCGATTGTCCTTGCCGGGCAATGGCGCAGGCTCTGTGACATAAATATTGCCATTGCTGGCGACCACCAGATCATTTCCTGCCAAGCCTTCGGTGATGACGGCCGCGCTGCCTGAAGGGTCATAAGCAACAATCTTTTTGGCTGCGAGATTCGCAACATAGAGTCTGCCGTCGGGTCCGAAGATCTGGCCGCCGGCGCGCCCCGTATCCGTCAGGAACTCAGTCACCTTGCCGTCCAGTCCGATCCTGTGTGATTTGTTGTTTGGGCTGTCTGTGAAGAAAACCTCCCCTTTCGCATTGGCTGAAGGCCCTTCGGTCGACCGGTGACCTTCTGAAGCAAGTTGCCAGTCTTCGCCTGGAATGAGCAGATCCCTGAGCGTGTTGTTTCTGGTCTGACCCGTTGCGACAGGTTTCGGCCAGTCCTTCCATAACCAGCGCATGGCGTCCGGAAAGATCGCCGTAGCATGATTTCCGTTGTGGGCGCCTTCTCCCCAGACGTGCGTCAGTTCGTAACCGGCAAAGGTAAGCGCGCGTTCCATTGTCTGATTGGCCATCCACCAGTCGCCGCCATAAATGTTGAGATCATTCGAGCCGTCCTGCAGGAAGATGCGCAGCGGTTTAGGTTCGTATTTGCGGATCAACGTGTGATAACGGTCACCGTTGCGCAGGCCGACATAGGTTCCGATCGAGCTGAAGACACGCCTGAAGGCATGAGGACGTTCCCAGGCTGCTGTGAAGGCGCAGATCGCTCCGCTGCTCGCTCCTCCAATTGCGCGATCATTCGGGTCCTTCGAGATCCGTATCGGTCTCCCGTCTGATGCCTTCTTCGTCTCGACCTCGGGCAGCAGCTCTTCGAGAAGAAACCGAACATAATTGTCGTTGGTGCTGTCGTATTCATAGCTCCGGTTGAAGCGGTCCTGAGCCGTGTTCTCATCGGCGGCGACAACTCTGCCGTGCATGACGAAGACTCCGATCGTCACCGGCATCTCTTTCCTGTGGATCAGATTATCGAAGACTACTGGCGACTGATATTGAACTCCATCCTGATTGACGTACAGACAGGCCGGCCTGTCAGGCGTATATTGCGACGGAATATAGACCCAGTAGTCGCGATAGGTCCCCGGGAAGATCGATGATTTGCTGAAACTGAACTTCAGAACCTCGCCCTTCGGCACACCGGGCTGCACCTGCGAATCGGGCCCGGGCGGATATGTCTTCGGATCCTGCGATGAAGCAACCAGCAACAGCATGCCAGTCACCAGAATCGATCGTGTCAGGGAGACGAATTTCATAGGGTGTCGGACTCCGTTCGCTGTCTGTCGATTGGAAAAAATCCCGAGCAGTCTACCAGAAGAAGTTTCCAGTTTCCAGTTTCCAGTTATAACGAATGTTCGAGTTGTTTCCATTTAAGCCATGTGTAACCATGCCTGCTCAACGAACAATCAGGAAGAGACTGGAAACTGGAAACTTTCCCCACTGGAAACTTCATTTATGGCTATTCACAAGAAGCGCGAAACAGGGTCTCCGGCGGCGGCGCGATTGCTGCTCGAATCGACCGAGCCGGTCGAACTTCCACCGGCTGAGATAGACGAAGATAATGCGACGATCGAGCGCGAGGAGTTCCGCCCTCACCTGCCTGATCTTTTCAATGCGCTTGAAGATGGAGGTATGGTTATGCCGGCGCCGATCGTGCAGAGCGATTCTATCTTCATCATCGAAGGCGAGACCAGATCTTTCTGGGTCAGGCTGTGGCACACGGACGAATCGCGGACCCGCATCGCGCGTCTGCACGTCATCAGTTGCCTCCCACGCCTGCCAAACATAAAAGTCGATCTTTTGGGGAGGATGTAAAAGTAGAAAGAATGGTCTTTTGCATTTTGCCTTCAGTCTGAGATAGTATCGCTTCTCACCCAAACCAGTTCCCCCTGGAAATGCTCCCTTTCCGAGACAAGCAACAGGATAATTGTTGAAGCCGCACAGGTATACGACTCTGCAACCTGAACCACTTTCAATTTTCAAGAGGTACGAAATGAAAGCAGTAATAAGAATTGTAATATTTGTCTGCGTCATGACGGCGCCGGCTTATGGAACGCTGATGTATTACCTTGAGGTCGAAGATCTGGCCAGGCTCTCATCCGACATTTTCAAGGGGCGAGTCGTATCGGCCACAACGTATTGGAATGAAGGGCGAACGCGAATCTACACGTCAATTCGCATACAGATCGACGATCCATACAAGGGGCGGACACGGCGGAGCCAGGTCGTCACGATCACGCAGCTGGGCGGCGAGCTGGACGGGGTGAAAATGGACTACGCCGGACGACCGACCTTCGAAGAGGGTGAAGCGGTTCTGCTCTTCACCACGCGCGGCAAGCGGGACGATTACGTCGTTATGGCGCTGAAACAGGGGAAGATGAGGGTCGAAGGCAGGGAGGCGGTGCGGGAATTCTCAGGCATTACGTTCGTCGAACGCGGGGTCACCGGATCACGCACGCCACTGCCGGCAGGCAGGAGCGTGCGATTGCCGCTTGATGAGGTACGCATGCGGATCGCGAGGGCGAGGTAATAATGATAAAGAAATTGCTTCGCCTTGTGATGGCGCTGGTGCTGATCGGTATCGTCGCACACCCGACTGAATCATATATTCGCAGCTATGTTACGGGAGCGCTGGGTCTGCCTATTACCTGGAATCTGGGCAATCCGGACACAGCGATCGTCTCGAATCGACGAGTCACATACAGTCCGAGTTCAGCCGGCAGCGATGACCTGCCATTTAACGAGGTCGAAACCGCACTCGCAGCATCATTCCAGGCATGGGAGGATATTCCGACGAGTCTGATCGCGTTTGCGCGAGGACCCAACCTGAGCGTCACCCCCGGGAGCAGCAATGGCGTCCTCGAGGTCTACTGGCTGGAGAACGGAACGACGACCGGTGACGGGATAAATCTGGCCGGAGCTCTGGCGGTTTCACGACTGACGACATACACGAGCGGACCCAGAACTGGCGAGATCATCGACGCATCGCTGGTCTTCAACGGCAGCCAGTTCAAATGGGCGAATGACGGTCGCGCCGACGCGGCGGACATTCGCGAAGTCGCGACGCATGAGATCGGCCATCTGATCGGCATCAGCCACAGCCCTGTGGGCGGATCGACGATGTTTCCGCGCTCGGGACTTGGTCGCATTCAGAGCCGGACTCTGGCAAGCGACGACTCGATTGCGGCTTCTGTCGCTTATCCTGCTACAGGATTTCTAACATCGACAGGCGTCCTGCGCGGAAGCGTCAGGGATTCAGGCGGGGCGCCCATCTTCGGCGCTCACATTTCCGTCGTCAATGGCAGCGGTATCGTGATCGCGGGTGGTCTCACACTGGCCGACGGAAATTATCTGATTGCGGGACTCCCGGCCGGATCGTACACCGTCTATGCTGAACCGCTCGACGCAGCAAGCGGAACGTATTTCAGCCGCAGCGATCTGCCGTCATCCTTCAGCACCGTCAGTGTCGATTTTCATACGACGCCGGACTTTGCTCTCAGCATCGGCGCCGGCGGAACGACGACACGCGATTTCACAGTCACACGCGGAACGCCGGCGCTCGACGGTTATCTGATCACGGATTCGACAGGACTCTCCTTATTCAACGTTCCCAACGCGATTCCACAAGGGCAAAAGAACGTCAGCATAGGCGTGGCGGGACCGGGCTTGCCGACTTCAGGCAGTCCGATCAGCTTCAGCGGTCCCGGCATCACGGTGCTGCGAACCTACTTCCGAACGTCCAGTAACGGACTGAGGGTGGTTCTGGCTGATGTCGACATCAGCCCGACCGCGCCACTCGGGTCACGAAATATCATTATTAATAACGGATCTCAACGGACGATCATGACCGGCGGGATCGAGATCATCAGCGGGTCTTCGTCATCACCCGGGTTAACTGTGGTCTCGTCGGCCAACTTCGCGGCGCCGGTGGCCGCTGAATCCATCGTCAGCGCATTCGGACAAAATCTTGCATCGTCGACAATTGTGGCGACCAGCAATCCCCTGCCGACCTCGCTCGGTGGCATCTCGGTGCGGACACGCGATGTTGCCGGCAACGAGCGACTGGCGCCGCTCTTCTTCGTCTCGCCCGGACAGATCAACTACCAGATCGCTCCCGGCATTCTCGTCGGTCAGGCGACTGTCTCGGTCACCAGCGGCAGTTCGACGCTGCGATCGGGCTCGCTCACCGTTGCTCCGGTCGCGCCCGGCCTCTATTCCGCCGATGCAACCGGAAAAGGACTCGCCTCCGCCGTCGTACTGCGCGTCAGAGCCAATGGAACACAGAGCTTCGAATCCGCTATCACCTATCAGGCAGGTAAGCCCGTAGCCATCCCGATCGACCTCGGTCCATCGACCGATCAGGTCTTCCTCATCCTTTTCGGAACCGGGATCCGATTTCGCAGCGCTCTGCCCCTTGCCACAGTCGGAGGTGTCGGCTGCCAGGTCACTTTCGCCGGCCCTCAGGGTTCATTCACCGGCCTCGATCAGGTCAACATCCGGCTCGATCGCAGCCTCGCCGGGCGCGGCGCCGTCAACATCACCATGAGCGTCGACGGCAAAGCTGCGAATATGGTAACTGCGGTAATGAAGTAGAAAGGCGAATATGGAGTGCGGCGGCCCGGCGCCGCTTTAGTATTTAATTTTGTCAAATGCTGAAATTATTACTAAAGCGGCGCCGGGCCGCCGCACTCCATATTCGCCTTCAGGGGCTGAGCAGTTACTTCTACTTTCTACTTTTTACTTTCTACTAATGAAAACGCCACAACGAAATCGCCTCGCTTTGTGCCCAGCTTGCCGTGGCCGCCGGCGCAGATGACGACGAACTGTCTGCCGCCTGCTGAGTAAGTCATCGGAGCCGCCTGGGCGCTGGCCGGAAGCGATCCTTCCCAGACCACCTTGCCGGTCTCGACATCAAAGGCGCGAAGCTTGTCGTCCATTGAGGCGGCGATGAAGACCAGCCCGCCGGCAGTCGCCACCGAACCGCCGAGATTGATCGCTCCCCACTCTGCCGCCCTGGCGCCGAAGAGTCCCAGTTGTGGAATGCGTCCGAGCGGCGACTCCCAGCGAACATCGCCTGTCGCAAGATCGACCGCCGCCAATCTGCCCCAGGGCGGGGCGATGCAGGGTGTGCCGGTCGGCGACATGAGCGGCTCGCGGTACATTGCATAAGGCGTTCCTGTCTGGCGCCCGAACTCGCCTTTGACCCGGTTGGTTGCGCCGGTCTCGCGCATCCTGTTGTATTCATCGCGCGGGATCAATTTCACTTCGAACGGGAGGTTGTTGGTGTTGACGAAAAGCAGATTGCGGACGGGATCAAACGACATTCCGCTCCAGTTCATGCCGCCGACGTTGCCGGGAATGGCGAGCGTGCCTTTCAGACTCGGCGGCGTGTAGATGCCTTCGTTGCGAAGCGAGGCGATCTTGTCGCGGCAATAATCGCGGTCCTTGTCGGTCAGCCCCCAGGCATCCTCCGCTTTGAGCTGGTGAGGAACCAGCGGACGTGGCAGCTTCGGAAATGGCTGTGTCGCCGAGGTCTGTTCGCCCGGCACATCGGTCTTCGGAACCGGACGCTCCTCTACCGGAAAGACAGGTTTGCCGTTGCGTCGATCGAGCACAAAGAGCAGCCCCATCTTGGTGCCGACGGCGATCGCGGGAATCTGCCGTCCTGAACGTTTCAGATCGATCAACATCGGCTGAGAAGCGACGTCATAATCCCACAAATCGTGGTGGACGACCTGAAAATGCCAGACGACTTTGCCGGTCGAAGCCCTGATCGCTACGACTGAGTTGGCGTAGCGGTTATCTCCCTTGCGCTCGCCGCCATAAAAATCGGGGCTCGGACTGCTGGTCGGAACGAAGATCAGATCCCTTTCGAGATCGGCGGAGATGATCGACCAGGCGTTTGCGGCGCCGGTTCTCGCGGCGCTCTCTCCAGCCCACGTCCTGCGGGCAGGATCGCGCCGGTCTGTCGGAATCGGGTCCCAGCTCCAGCGGAGCTTGCCGGTCATGGCGTTGTAGGCACGCACCACGCCGCGCTCGATCTCGACTCCGCGATTATCGCCGATGGCCGAGCCGACCACGACCAGGTCTCCGATCACCGCCGGCGGCGACGTGACCTGGTAATTGCTGCGGTCGACCACGCGCACATCACGTGACAAATCCACCTCTCCGTTTTCGCCAAAGCCTGGGACGGTTTTGCCTGTCGCAGCATCCAGCGCAATCAGCCGCGCATCGATTGTCGCCAGAAATATGCGCCGCGCGGCGTCTTGACGTGACCGGCCCGCGTTCGCCGCCGGCCAGGTCGAGACGCCACGCGATGTCAACTCGGAATACCGGCGGTCCAGCGGAACCTGCGGATCGAACGTCCATCGCTCTGCCCCCGTGGCCGGATCCAGAGCGATAACGCGATTGTATGGCGTCGTTAAATACAAGACATCGTCTATCAGGATCGGAGTCGATTCAAAGGCCGCGTTTCTTGCCGCAACCCCCTTCACCTCTTCGGCGCCCGTGCGATAAGTCCAGGCCACCTTCAAGTTGCCGACATTCTCGCGATTTATCTGACTGAGCTGCGAATACCTCGAACCTCCCGAATCGCGACCGTAGGCCGGCCACTCTCCTGAAACCTTCTCTTTTTGAGCATCCGCCACGCTCAGAATGCTGTAAACGATCAGAATCGACATCAATATCATCGTGCGACGCATTTATCCCCTCCCTGGCTTGTATATATCAGAACGTGAGCGTCTGCGAGTACCCCATGAAGCTCGGAGACTTAAATACGTATTACGCAAATTTCCTTCTCAATGGATGCTCTTTTTCGAGATTTATTTCTCTTGCAGAGTTATGTTAACAGTGTTAACATAACTCTCATCTCGATATGGTCAGTGGTGTAGGAAAGTGAATAGAAAGTAGAAAGTAAAAAGTAAAAGTAGAAAGTACGCCCCCCATTCTTTCTACTTTCTACTTTTTACTTTCTACTTCTTAACAGCGGGCAAAAAATGAATACAAAAGATTTGATTTCGCAGGCGGCGGCGGCGAAATTGCGTGGCGTAGACCGCGCGGCCATCGCCAATCTGATCAGACGCGGCAGGTTGCGAACGAAAACGATCAGCGGAGTGCCTCACGTCTATCTGAGCGAGGTGCTCAACTTCAAACCGCGTAAACCAGGCCCGAAGCCAAAGAACAAGGTCAAGAAGAGCGTCGGGTAGCAGGCCGGTCATGGTCAGGCATTGTCGCCGGATATTTTTTGCGCCCCGATTGTTGCAGGGATTAAATCTAATGCAACAGACAGAACGAAAAGAGAGTGGGAAGAGGATATGGAGAACGAGAGGTACACGGGATTTCCGTCACAGGCGCAGGATCACCGGCAGCCGCCGCTGAATCTGCAAGGGATGCTGGTGAGAGCGCCGCTCAGCACATTTTTCGTCAGGTTCGAAGGGGATGCGATGTCGGGAGAGAGGATCTTTGACGACGATCTGTTGGTGATCGAGCGAAGCGTGAAGTACGGCGAGGGGCAGATCGTACTGGCATTCGTGAGGGGGGAGCGGATTGTTCGCAGGCTGGAGCGCCGGAATGGAGAGTACTGGCTTTGTCCCGGCAGCGAGCGTTATGCGGAGATCCGTGTGACTGAGGACGTGCAGATCTTCGGGCGCGTGGTGCATTCGATCACACATCATCTGCGGATCAGGAGGCTGGTGCCGGGAGCGCAATGAGGAGAGTGAAAGACCATGAACTCGATTGCGTTGATCGACGCCAACAATTTTTACGCGACGGCGGAGAAGGCTTTCGATCCGGGGCTGGCGCGTCGTCCGGTAATAGTCCTGTCGAATAATGACGGCTGCGTCGTAGCGCGGTCGAAAGAGGCCAAACAGCTCGGGATAGGCATGGGGTGCCGGTCTTCGAGATCAGGCATCTGGTCGACCGGCATGACATGAGGGTGCTTTCAAGCAACTATGAACTGTATGCCGACATGTCCTGGCGTTTTCAGACGGTGCTCGATGATTTCAGCCCCGAGATCGAGCATTATTCGATCGACGAGGTCTTTCTGCGGGTTCCGTTTCACGGGGGTTCGGAGCTGACGGAGATGGGGCATAGAATTCGTGAGACGGTGGACGGGTTGACGGGGATTGCCGTCTCGATCGGGTTCGCCGAGACGAAGACGCTGGCCAAGATCGCGATCGAGCTGGCAAAGAGATCGCGGAAGACGGGAGGCGTGCTTGATCTGACGCGATCGCGGCACCAGAATGCTGCTCTCGAACGGGTGCGGGTGGGCGATGTCTGGGGTGTCGGGCCCGCGTATGCGACCATGCTCGAGCGAAACGGCATCAGCACGGCGCTCGAGTTGCGTGATGCGGATGACGACTGGATCCGCCGCCGGATGACGATCTGCGGTTTGCGAACAGTGCATGAGCTGAGGGGCAGCCCGTGCATTCCGTTCGAGCCGACGCCAAAAACGCGGCAGATGATCTGCGTTTCGCGGTCGTTCGGACGGGCGGTTGAAGATTTGAGCGAGATCCGCGCGGCGGTCGCGTGGTTCACCGGACGCGCCGCCGAAAAGCTTCGCCGGAGCCGCCTGGCGGCCGGGAAGATCGCAGTCTTCGTCTCGACTGATCGATTCAAGGACGTCCCACAGTATTCGGGCAGCGTAACGCTCGAAGTTGCGCCGAAGAGCGATAACACGATCGAACTGCAGGCGCTGGCGATGATGGCCATGCAGAAGGTCTGCCGCCCGGGTTTTCTGATTCGCAAGGCGGGCGTGATATTGAGCGGGCTGGAGATGATCGACAAGGTGCCGTTGCGATTGTGGGAGCAGCAGCGATACGAGACCCATCGCCGGCTCATGGCCGCGATCGATGAACTCAACGACAGGTTCGGCCATGAAACGGTGCGCTGCGGTCTCTACCCGGTGGATGGTCCGTGGAGAACCCGATTCGACAACGTCTCTCCACGCTATACCACCGACTGGAGCCAGATTATGATGGCGAAATAATTAAGAAAGTGAAAATAACCATGAATGATTTTCATATATCAGGTCGCGGCGCAATTCTCAGCCTGCTTTGTCTGACAGCTATTGTCGCAGTCATGTCGGCAGGTTCGGTGCAGGAGGATCGTAAACCCGTTTCTGAAGGTCATCAGATCGATATTCAGACATATCTGGGCGACGGGATAGACGGCATACGCGACGTGGACGTGGATGATGAAGGAAACATCTACGCTACAGGCGGGGTCACGAACACGCTCGGACTGCCGAACTCGCTCCAGCCTGAATTCGGCGGCCGGCAGGACGTGATAGTGCTCAAGATCTCACGCGAAGGAAAGCTGCTCTGGTGGCGATTGATCGGCGGACCGAACCATGACCGGGCATATGCGGTCGAAGTCGGACCTGATGGCGCGGTTTACCTTGCGGGGCGAGCGGGAGAAGGGTTCCCGACCACAACGGGTGTGGTGCAGCCGCAGTTTGGCGGGGACATCGAGTCGAGACCGGGTAGCCTTTACGGACGCCAGGATGGATTTCTGGCGAAGCTCGATCGCGAAGGAAAGCTGCTCTGGTCAAGCTATTTTGGAGGCAAGGGAGACGACTTCATCAGGGATATCGACGTGGACGATCGAGGCGTCATTCACGTCGCGGCGACCTCGGTCTCCTTCCCTTTTCCTCACATACCGAAGACCGGGAAGTCGACGCATTCCGGGCGCCACGACGGCGTGATCGCCCGTGTTGGGACAGATGGAAAAGCCGTGCTCTGGGCTGTATACATCGGCGGTTCGGGAGATGATTTCGAAGGGCCATCGATCCGAGTCGATCGCGAAGGCAACACTTACGCAGCAGGCAGCACTAATTCCACAGACCTGAAAGTGAAGAATGCCTTTCAGGAAGCTCCGGGCGGACAATTCGATCTGCACCTCGTGAAATATGGCCCCAATGGCGAGATGTTATGGCATACCTACATTGGCGGCCCGAAGGACGAAGGGACCGAAACCCATATGCTGGCGGTCGACAAGCATGGCTCGCCGGTTGTTGGAATCACGACGTTATCTTCGTCGGGTCTTCCGGTGACGGAAAAATCATATGATCGAACATTCAACGGCGCCGGAGGGGCCGGGACCGGGCATTTCACCAACTATCCTGGGGATGTCTATCTGATCAAATATTCGCCGGACGGCAAACGCATCATGGGATCGACCTATTTCGGCGGGCGATTCGGTGAAGGCATCGAGGGAATCAATGTCGACGAGGACGGTAACGTATATCTCAGTGGTGCGACTTATTCGCCGGACCTTCCGGTCGTCGCTCCGGTTCAGGAGCGATTGAACGGCGCGCCGGACTATTTCGCGGCAAAATTCTCGCCCGATCTGAGTCGCCTGATCTTCTCGACCTTCCTCGGAGGGAACGGATGGGATGCGGGCCGCACGAGCGCCATCGGCCGCGACGGCACTTTCGTCATCTCGGGAGAAGCACACTCGACGGATATTCCGGCAAAAGGCGCACAGATCGCGCCGGCGGGACGAGGCGGAAAAGACAATGCCGTGCTGGTGGTGCTGCGCAGAAAATGATGAAGCATGAATGATGAGAACGATATTTTCTTCAATTCATCATTCATCATTCATACTTCATCATTCTCTTCAACTGCTCTTGAACTCGTTGACCAGCGCCTGAACGGTGGCTTTGGCGTCACCGAAGAGCATGCGAGTATTGTCGAGATAGAAGAGCGGGTTTTCGATGCCGGCGAACCCCGAGGCCATCGAACGCTTGAGGACAAAAACAGTCTTCGCCTCGTCGACGTTGATGATCGGCATGCCGTAAATCGGGCTGGCCTCATCGGTTCGTGCCGCCGGGTTGACGACGTCGTTGGCGCCGATGACGATGGCAACGTCGACGGTCGGCATGATCGAATTGGCGGGTTCCATTTCAACCAGCTGTTCGTATGGCACATCGGCCTCGGCCAGCAGGACATTCATATGACCAGGCATGCGACCTGCCACCGGGTGGATAGCGTATCGGACCTCGGCGCCGTTGTCTTCGAGCAGATGGCCGAGTTCGCGAACGACGTGCTGGGCCTGTGCGACGGCCATGCCGTATCCCGGCACGAAGACTACCGAGCGAGCCGCTTCGAGAATGTAATAGGCGTCCTGGGCATTGAGCGCCTTGACCTCGCCCTCGGCTTTTTCAGCGGTCTTGCCCGCTGTCGCACCCATTCCGCCGAAGAGCACATTGGCGAGCGATCGATTCATCGCTTTGCACATGATCTGCGTCAGAATGATTCCGCTGGCGCCGACCAGGCATCCGGCCACGATCAGCACCTTATTGAGAATGACGAAGCCGGCGGCGCAGGCCGCAAGACCGGAGTAGCTGTTGAGCAGCGAGATGACCACCGGCATATCGGCCCCGCCGATCGGGATGACCAGCAGGACGCCGAGGATGAGTGCGAGCGCCATCAGTCCCAGAAAGATGTAATAGGTCTCGAGCGGAGCGACGACAAACCAGATGCCGAGCGAGAAAATGACGCCGAGAATGAGCGCGTTGATCAGTTTCTGCCCGACATAGAGCACGGGCTTGCTCGAAATCTTTTCGGCCAGCTTGGCATAGGCGATCATGCTTCCGCTGAAGGTGACGGCGCCGATGAGGATGGTCAGGAAGATCGAAACCAGCGTAACGACGGGGCTATCGGGCCGGGCTTCGTACTCGGCCCACCCGACCAGCAGGCTGGCCAGACCGCCGAACCCGTTGAACAGTCCCACCATTTCGGGCATGGCTGTCATCTTGACGGCATAGGCAGCCCAGGCCCCGATGATGGATCCGGCAATCATGCCGACGATAATCCACTGAAACGACATGCCCTTGACCATCAGCGTGGCGACGATCGCGAGCAACATTCCGACCGATGAGATCATGTTGCCCCGGCGGGCCGATACCTGGGACCCAAGCATTTTGAGCCCCACGATAAAGAGAACTGCGGCGACGATATAAATGATGTCAATGATATCTTTGAGGTCCGTCATTTCTTCATCTCATCTTTCTTCTTGAACATGCCAAGCATGCGGTCCGTGACCAGATATCCGCCCACCACATTGATCATTGCGCCGATGACGGCGATCAATCCGAGAACCGTAGTGACGGTCTGATGCTCCGTACCGAGGGCGATCAGGGCGCCGACGATGGAGATTCCAGAAATGGCATTCGAGCCCGACATCAAAGGAGTATGCAACTGGGATGGCACCTTCGAGATCAGCTCGAAACCGAGAAATATTGCAAGCACAAAGACGAATAACAATAGGATCATGCGTTTACCCCATCAGGTTTTGAACCGTTTCGTTGAGCACCTTTTTGTCGGAGATGATGAGACAGCTCTTCATTATCTCGTCCTCGAGGTTGTAATTGATCAGGTTCGTTTCCTTGTTCCAGAAATGTTCGATGAAATTGAGGATATTGCTCGAATAGACCTGACTTGAAGGAACAGGCACGTTGCGCGCCAGGTTGGCGATGCCGACCACGCGCGTTCCCTCGACAATGACTTCTTCGTTGAGTTTCGAGCATTCGACATTGCCTCCGGTCTCGACAGCCATGTCGACGACAACGCTGCCCGGGTGCATGCTCCGAACCATCTCGGTCGAGATAATCATCGGAGCCTTGCGACCGAAGACCTGCGCCGTGGTGATGACGACGTCCGAGATAGCGCACTGCCTTGCCATCAATTCACGCTGTTTCTGCAACTGCTCCTCAGTGAGCTGTTTGGCGTAGCCCTGACTGGTGCCGGCGGTCTCTCCAAGATCGACCTTGACGAATTTGGCGCCGAGCGATTTGATCTGCTCCTCGACTTCCGGCCGAACGTCGAAGGCATCGACGCGAGCACCCAGTCGTTTAGCTGTCGCGATCGCCTGCAACCCCGCCACTCCGGCGCCGATGATAAAGACTCGAGCGGGCGAGATCGTGCCCGCCGGAGTAGTCATCATCGGCAGAATCCTGTTCAATCTTTGAGCCGCGACGATCACCGCGGCATAACCGGCAAGGTTTGCCTGAGAGCTGAGAGCGTCCATCTTCTGGGCCAGCGTCGATCGTGGGATCATCTCCATCGAAAGGATCCTGAGCCCTTTCGAAAGAGCCGGCGCGAGTTTTTGAGGGTCATCAAATGGCCGCACGAATCCGAGAACCGCGGCGCCGTCCTTCAACTTCGAGAGATCTTCTTCCGAAGGGCGACCGACGCAGGCGAGCAGATCGCAGGAAGCCAGCAGCGCGTTTCGATCCGACGAAATGCGCGCGCCGGCCGCTTCGTAATCCGCATCTGAAGCTCCCGCCATCAGACCGGCGCCGCTTTCAACGGCGACGTCGGCCTTCAGACCGACAAGTTTCTTGATCGATGCGGGGATGAGTGCGACTCGGTTTTCCAGTGATTCTGTTTCCTTGAGTACTGTGATTAACATGAGATCATCTGTTTTCCTGTAATGTTATGAAACCAGCCAACGCCTTGAATCGATTCGGGTCTGAAACGATTCGCTTTCGGATCTGGATATCTGTTGAAAATTTTCGGGAGTACAAGTTGAAGCTCGACGAAGTATAAGCATGCCGTATGACTGATGCAACGGCGATTTGTAGTGTGCAGCACAGTTTATATGACTGACCGGCCCCGGTTCACTGCCGGAGCCAAACATGATAAAAGGCATTACGTGCCTCATCTGAAACGGATCAGGAAATTGGTAAAGAGGTTATTGGCGCGCGAAGACGAGTGTCACCTCATCCCAGCCGGCAAGCAGGTTGACCGTCCGCTTGATTCTCAATTCCCTTCCGCCATCCGTCAGTTCCCATATCTCACGGACTGTCGAAGTGACAACCGATCCCTGCGTATCGAAATCACGAGCAATATGAAGCTCCAGGCTCTTTGCCGGATCTTTCCACATTGCCTTGCGTCGCATCTTGCCCGGTGAAATCCCGCCGATCTCCCTGACACGTTCCTCACCGTCCAACCGGCAGGTCAAGCGACGGACGACGGTCGCAAATGCACGCCCGTGGGCCACATTGACCTTGCTGCTGCTGCTGGCCATCGAACCCGTATCGGTAAAAGCGCTCCCCGCCACGCCAGTGCTCGCACCCGCTGAGCCCGCCGGGATCGATTGGGCAGCAACTTCACCAAATGAATTAAGGTTGCTCGTCCTCTGCTGATCCTGCGCCAGTGAAGAGTTGAGATTCCCATCGATTTTGGCCTCGAATGAGATCTGAGTATCATCCTGTTTGACTGTCAAAACGTAGCTTTTCAAACCAGCCGGCACATCGCGCGTCTTTTTCACGTCTAAAGTCCAGGTGCCTGAAAAATCGGCCGGCTTTTGAGCGAGCGAGCTTCCGACAAGACCCGCCATCATCATCCCCAGGACGATGAGCATCATCACATTCTTTCTCATCTAGTGCCTCCAGTTGATCGGGATTCGAAAGGTATCCCGTAGAGCGTTTATTCTTTGATTAGCTCCGCAATGTTTCGAGGTCGAATGCCCGCGAAATCGATGTTCCTGTTGCTGACTCTATGGCTGTGTATATCCGCGGCATCATGTTTACAGTTTCGCAACAGATTTAGCAAGTGCTAAAAACCGCAATGTCATGGACGGCATGTGGAATCAATCAGCAGTCGATTATGGAGTGCGGCGGCCCGGCGCCGCTTTGGCATCCGGGTCTCACCATTACTATTATGAAATCAAACCAAAGCGGCGCCGGGCCGCCGCACTCCATAATCGACTGCTGAAATGGATGATCGTCAGACAAATCCCGACAGCGCCGGGAAGGTAGAGTCCGTATGACAGAGCTATGGCGGTGAAGAAGAGAACAATGCTCAAACCGACGAGCAGCGAAACATTGTTTCGCCGTGGTCGATTGCGGATTGCGAGAAAGATAATCAGGCTGACGGCGAACCAGCCGATGAAATTATGAAGCGGTATGCCGTGATAGGCGCCTGAGTTTGCCCATCGCCAGTAACCAAGCTGATTAGCAGCCAGCGGATCGATGACCAGATCGATCGCAGTCATCCAGCCGGCGGCCAGAATGGCCTCGGCCCAGGCAGGAAGATCGAATGTCATAATTATCTGGCGCGCATAGGCGACCAGGACCATCCATGCGCTGAGCATGACGAGCGGGACATCCAGGAGTTGCGGGATGAGTACGCCGGTGTAGGCATATTCGCTGAAGATGAAATCCCAGCGAACTCCAATAACCTCGGCAAGAAACCCGATGACGGCGGCTATCGCCAGGTTCGTGATTTCGTTCACCGGGATGGTCGCAACGACCAGCAGTCCGGCAAGAAAAAGGAAGAGCGAAGCAGCCCACGGGGCATCGAGCGGGGGCTTGCCGATGAGCACATAATGACCGATTCCGCCCAGCCACATGACGGTGTAAGCGACTGCGATAATGAGAATGAATACTTGCCGTGGTCTTCTATGCTTAAGATTCATACCTTTGAATCAGTTCACTGGTGATCTGGGATGAGAGCAGAACGGTAGGAGTCCCACCGCCCGGATGGGTGCTGCCGCCAACGTAGTAGAGGCCGCGATAACGTCGATCCTTGTTGCCCGGACGAAGGAACGCATGTTTCCAGCCGTGTGAATGTGTGCCATAGATGGCGCCGCCGGGCATTTGGTATCTGGAGCCGATCTTCTTCGGAGTCCAGACATCTTCGACCACAATATTTTTTTCGATGTCCGGAAAACCGCTTGAGCGCAACCGCTGAAAGACACGCCGGCGGGCTTCCGAGATCTGATCTTCGTCCCACGTGTCATGATCGTTGGCGGGAGCGTTCGCCATAATAAACAATGATTCGCCTTCGCCCGGGACGACGCTGCGATCGCTCCGGCTCGGTGCGTTGACATAAACCGTCGGATCGGTCGGAAAACGCCTGGCGTCGAATAACTCTGAGAATTCGCGCCGGTAATCTCCAGAAAAATAGATGGCGTGATGATGCAATTCGGGGATTGTCCTGCTGATGCCCAGCAGAAAGACAAGCCCTGACATCGAGCGCTCTTCGTGGCGGAGTCCGTGTCCGGATTTCCCAAGCAGTTGCAGAGCGAAAGAGGCATCGCCATTCATGACGACCAGATCGGCATCGACCCTCGCGCCGTCTTCAAGCCTCACCCCACTAACCTCACTGCTTGAGTGTTCGATGCCGGTGACATTTGCATTGAGAACCAATTCGACACCCAGTTCACGCGCAAGTTCGACGAAGCCCTCGACGATCCTGTACAGACCTCCCTTGATATACCATCCGCCGAACGTATATTCGATATAAGGGATGACCGCCAGCGTCGCCGGTGACTGGTAGGGCGAAGATCCGACATATGTCGGATAACGGTCGTATAGCTGCCGCAGATGAGGGCTTTGAAAATGGGCAGCGATAGTCTTGTGATAGTTTCCCCATCCATATCGCCATGGCATGTGTTTTAGTATTCCACTATCGGTCCTGCGCGGCCAGTCCAATGGTCGCCGTCGTAGAAAAGTGTCCTTCGAGACCTCATAGAGCTGCGCCCCCAGCTTCATGAAACGAAGAAATCCCTCGACGTCGCGCGGTTCCAGCTGACGCACTGTCTCGATCCAGTCAGGAAGCGACGAGGTATAGGAGAAACTGGTTCCATCCGGAAAGATATATTCAGATATCGGATTTACGGGGGCTAAATCCAGATAATCCTCGATCCTTTTGCCTGCCGCCTCGAAGACCTCCGCGAAGATCCACGGCATTGTGATCAGTGAAGGTCCGGTGTCAAATCGAAATCCGCGCTCCTCCCACAGATTCATCTTGCCGCCGAAAGTCGCTCCGCGTTCGAATACCGTCACCGACCTGCCCGCAGCCGCCAGCCTGATCGCAACCGAAAGGCCCCCAAGCCCTCCACCAATGACTACCACTCTGTTCTTGTGCATATATGTTTAGTAGAAAGTAAAAAGTGAGATTGAGCTTCACAGTCATCAAATAGTATTCGAACTGAAAAACATCACATTTTTCTTTCTACTTTCTACTTTTTACTTTCTACTTTCATCAGATATTCCCGTCCCTTCCAGGAGACTCCCTTTCCCGACCTGCAACGCCACCATGAAGACAGTCCAAGCGCAAGCATGATCGATTCAGAGACCGGATGAATGATCGCCGCCCAGAGTGGATGACGGAAGCGGGCGGCGAGCGCAAGGCGCATGACAATAATCGAAGCGACGGCCGGCAGCATTACCATGGATGGTCGAACCGCGAGCAGAAAAAACGGCAGCAGAAAAAAGACACTATGAAAGGCCATGAAGGCCCAGAAAGATGATTCGCGTCGAAATGCAGGATAGAAATTCTTCTGAAAGCCTCGCCATATTTCGCCGAATGAGTTGTACATTCTGACGCGAACGATCTGCCGGCCATCGAGGCAGAGACTGCGGGCTCCGCGCATGCGCCACAGCTGAGCGATTCTGACATCCTCGAAGATCTGGTCACGAACGGCTGCGTGGCCTCCGAGAAGATGATAAGTCTTTCGGTCGAACATCATACAAGCTCCGTGAGCCAGAGCCAGCGACGGATTTTGCAGGATGATTGAGAGTGGTGCAGGAAAGATCGAGAAGACGACAAAATTGAGTACGGGCATAAGAGCCTGCTCCCAGAAACCCCGCATTTCGAGTCGGGGCCAGCATGAAAGCAAAGTCAGCTGTCTTCGCTCCATTTCGGTGGCCATCAGCGCAGCCGCGGAGTCAGAGAGCCGCGTATCGGCATCGATGAAGAGGAGGATTTCACCCCTTGCTGCGGACGCCAGCCTGGCGCAGGCGAAATTTTTGCCGCACCAGCCAACCTCCAATGGTATGGGCGCCACGCTTCGCACTCTGGCGTCGCGGTCGGCAAACTCCTCGATGACGCGAGATGTTCCGTCGGTTGAATGATCGTTATAGACGAGAATCTCGATCACGGAATCGCCCTGACGCAAAGCTGATGCAAGGCAGTCAGGAAGGTTCGATTCCTCATTGCGCGCCGGTATGAGGATCGAGATTCTCTTTGTCGGATTGTCATCAACTGCACGAACGATCCGCGGCCAGAACACGACATTGGCCAGTGCCACGATAAGTATGACAAGAGTTACGATCAACAGAATCATTAAGGTTGAAGAGGATTAGACGCCAGGGCGTTGAACTCTTCCCGGTCAAAGCAGACGGTCGATCTGACTGAAAACCCTGTTCAATTGTCGCTCATCGGCCTCGCCGGTCAGCTTGAGCATGATCCTGCCGCTTTTATCGATGACATAAAGATTGGCGGATCCACCCTGATATCGATAGGCTCTGGAGACATCGCCCTTCCAGTCGAGCAGAACAGGATATTTGACATTGCTCCTGAATATCTTTCTGACCAGCCCACGCGCGAAGGATGGCACTGATGTGAGTACTGCAATGCCTTTTTGATCTATCCGATCCTGGTATCTGTCCCATATCGGACGGACCCAGCTTTCGATCTGGCCTGATCCCTTCCTGTCGCCGAAGGTCAGGACGGTCACCTTGTTGTTGGGAAAGTGAAATTTTTCAAGCTTGTCGTATTGATCCTTCAACTCGAAACCCGCGGCTGTATTATGATCGCCGGAAGCAGTTGCGGCATCCACCATCGCAAAAGAATCAAGACAGACAGTATGAAAAATAAGAAGGCAAAACGAAACAGCATGAATTATGCCTGACCGCATCACGATGATCTTTAACGCTCCTTTGATTGAGATAAATCATGAAGGTTCGCCAAAGCGATCAGACGGTTGATGCCGCCAGCCTGCCGGCCCCCCCAAGAATAATCTCCGCTGAATCGATGAGCAGTGCGGATGCGGGGCGATCGCCGAACCTTGCAGACAGGGACTGGCGCCCCTTTTGGATCAGGCTTGAGGCCTGCTGGTGCGCTCCCTCGACGCCGAACTCCGCAACATAGGACGATCGACCATGTCGATTGTCCTGTCCTGCCGGTTTTCCGAGTTCGTGTGAAAGTCCAAGTTCGTCCAGAAGATCATCGCATATTTGATATGCCATACCTAACGATTCACCGAAATCCGCCAGGGCATCGAGATCCCGCTGATCGGCCCCGCAGACTGCCGCGCCGGCCATGACTGTCAGCCGCATGAGTCCGGTGGTCTTAAGATTCCTGCTGGCCAGAGCATCAGAGCATTGGCCAGTCCCCTTGAGAGTCAGATCTACGGCCTGGCCTCCGATCATGCCGTTGACGCCGATGCAATTGGCAGCCTCAGAGACCAGATTGAGGCCGGCATCGCAGCAGCCGTTCTGCCGGGCATCGCGCACAAGAAGCGAATATGACTCATTGAAGAGGGCGAGAGCAGCGAGCAATGCGATGCTTTCGCCGAAGACTACGTGCAGCGATTCACGCCCACGCCGTGTGGCGGCATCATCCATCGCGGGCAGATCATCGAAGATGATCGAACTTGTATGCAGGTATTCCATCGCACAGGCTGTTCCGATGGCTCTTTCGGGATCGGCGCCAGCGATCTCGGCGCCCATCAGCGTGAGCATCGGTCGCCAGCGTTTGCCGCCGGGAAAGATCGCGTATCTGATCGCCTGATTAAACTGTTCAGCTTGCGGCTGGAGGCTGATCGGCAGATTTTCGTCGAGCGCTGTCTCAACAGTCTCACGGTACCGGTCGATAAATGTGCAAAGCCGTTCTGACATATACTCCTCATCAGGACTGTGTTCGAAATATTGCGCGGCTGACCCCTTCGGGATCTTCCTGAATCGGCAAGTGTGCCGCTGCGTCAAGCTCTATTGCTTCAGCTTGTGGCCAGATACCACGCCACATTGCCACCGAGCGTTTGATAGCTCCAAACGTTCGACCGCCATATATGATCGTAATCGGGTGTCGAATCGGAGCGAAGCCACCGATTCCGTCAATCGATGTCAACAACTTGAGATAGGTATAGGCGACACCGTGGTCCACCGTTCCGAACGATTCTGTCAGATCAGACTGGCCAGTCCGATGCTCGCGGAGCGAAAGATTGGTGATCCATCGCCCGATCGGATTAGCGAAGGTCGAATAATAGGCATATTTTCCGACCGTTGAATCAACAAAAATTCTGAAGTACCAGGGCACATATGCAAAAGGATCGATCAGCACGAGGCGGTTGACAAGATTTCCAATTTTCGGCAGAACCAGAAGGCCGAGTAACGCACCGCTGCAATTGCCGACAATCGTTATTCCAGTATGCCCGAGCCCCTTGATCTCATCGGCTATCTCGTCGGAAAGCGCATCCAGAGTCCATAAACTCGGGTGAGCACTCGGCCGGCCGGAACGCCCGCAGCCGGGAAGATCGAAACTGATGAAAGTCCCGTCTGAAGGAAGATGCCGGATTATCGGATCAAAAGTGCTGTGGTCGCCGCTCCACCCATGAAGACCGACGAAAATGCGCGAACCGTCTCCTGCCTTTTTACTGAACACGACTCTGGATTCTCTCCGCTGTCAGTTTGCCGCCCAAAACGACCATCGGCATGCCCGTCCCCGGGGTCGTACTGGCTCCGACATAATAAAGCCCATCCACTTCGCTCGAATAATTACGCGACCGGAATGGGCCGACCTGAAAGAGTGTGTGCGCCGCGCCAAAGGCCGATCCATCGTAAAGGCCGAATCGACGGCTCCATTCCTGTGGAGTGAGAACCTCTTCGACGACAATTCTTTCCGGATCAAGGTCGACTCCGTCGCGCCATAACCTGTCAAGCACACGCGATTTGACATCTCTCGTCGCATTCGCCCAATCGATATCGGGCATCTCGCTCAGCAGCGGAGTAGGGACAAGCACGAACATCGCCGTATCACCATCCGGAGCAAGTTGCGGATCAGTCGCCGAGGGCACTGAAACATAGAACGGCAGATTTCTCGGAATGCGCTTCTGCTGCAACAGGTCGTCAAAGGCGCCCGGAAAATCGTCTGGAAGGTAGATAGTGTGATGTCCGACCTTATCGACCTTGCCGCGCACCCCCCAGTAAAAGGTCATGACGCCGGGCGTCATTCGTGTCCGACCCGTTCTGGCGCGAAACGCCGAACGCAGCTTGTAATCACCAAGCAGTTCGGTGTTGGTCGTCGGAACATCAACATTCGAAACCACGATGGACGACCGGTGAATTATCCCATCCGCCGTCTCGACTCCCGTCACCTTGCGATCACGCACTACAATCGTTTTGACCTTCTGACCGGTCCGGATCTCCACTCCCAACTCGATCGCCAGTCGCTCGATCCCCCTGATGAGACTATAGATTCCTCCTCTCGGCAGCCATAATCCATATGCCAGCTCGCCATACGAGAGTATCGAAAAGAGGCCGGGAAGATCGTATGGCGATCCGCCGAGATACATTCCGTAAGATCCAAGCGCTTCGCGAATATATCGACTCTTAAAAAACCGCCCTAATTCGCTGTCGAGCGATCTCCAGACGCTTAACCTGGAAATCTCCCGGGGACTGAGAGCCGCGATCCATTTGAGAGGGTTGTCCTCGTTTCGGGAAACAAGTTTGTCGAAAGAGAGCCTGTACTTGATCGCTGCGTCCGCCAGAAAGGCCGCCATGGCGGGACGCGACCCCGGCTCAACCTGTTCACACTCTTCCATCAGTCGCTGCAGGTTCGATGAGAGCGTGAATTTCGTGCCATCCTCCCATTGAAAGCTGACCGAAGGATCAACCGGAATCAGATCGATGTAATCATTCAGTTCCCTGCCGGCTGCGCGAAACAGGTTCTCAAAAACCCAGGGATAATTGAGCAGTGACGGTCCGGTATCGAAAGTGAAACCCTCACGCTCGATAATGTTGGCTCGCCCGCCTACACGTTCGTTTGCTTCGAGAAGCAGAACCTGTCGTCCGGCCAGTCGCAGGTGTATCGCCGCGCTTAAACCTCCCAGCCCGCCACCGATGACGATCACTGGGTCCGTATTGCTGCCGCCCCCACTGCGCATACCGTTGCCGTTGTTCATTCCATGACCTCAATAGGACTCAGGCGGAATCCCGGGAGCGCAGGCTTCCAGCCTGCATGATTTCCGTTAATAGCTGCAAAATGCAGGCCGGAAGCCTGTGCTCCCGGGATTCCGCCTGAGTCCTGCTCAAAATTAATCCAGCTTATGCCCGGAGGTAAGCCAGCGGCAATCGCCAGTATTTGCTGGCCGGCAGAACGCTGAACTTCCTGCGCATCGGAACGCTTTCCCGATGAAGAATCCCTCGCGGACTGTTGGCGATCTGAGTGTTCAATTGTCGATAGACATCGATACAGGCTCTTATCGCTACGCGACTGTCGGGATTAAAGGCATCTATATCCGCGAGTGAAGACTCGTAATATTCATCGGCGATGCGTGTCAGTTTTTGCAGTACGCGGTTGAGAGCCGGGTGCTGATCAGGATCATGTGCGTCCAATTCAGCAAGACCTTCAGCATTTAACATATCCTGGGGCAGATAGACGCGCCCTCGACGCTGGTCTTCGGCGACATCCCGCAGAAAATTGGTCAACTGGAGCGCGATACCCAGGTCCCTTGCGCTCCTCAACGCGCGATCGAAATCCGACTCTCTCTCAGTGCCATAAACATAGGTCAAAAAATATCCCACGACGATTGCGCTGCCATAAATATAGGATTCGATCAGATCGTCGAGCGTTTCAAACCGGCGCGGCCAGATGTCGAGTCTCATCGCATCCAGAAAAGCGTGGTAGTGCTCGGGAGGTATAGCTGCCTCGCGAATCACTTGCGCGAAACCTGCGACAAAAGACGGAGATCCCGATTGCAATGACTCCCTGACTGACGAGCTGCGCAGCGCCGCATCGTAATCCAGGGCCCACCGGTCGAGAAGTTCGGCCTGCTCAACCTGAGTCAGTGGAAAGGTGTCGACGATCTCGTCCGGATAGCGCACGGCGGCGTAGATTGCCTCGACACGCGCTCGCTTTTGCGGTGGCAGGAATCTGGTCACGATGAAGAAACTGGTGCTGTAATTTCGCAGAACGGACCTCGCCTGCCGAGCCAGGATCTCCCACGATTCCTCATCATTACCGACAGACATCGCCCGTCTGCGGGTCTCCTGATCGATCTCAGACCATTTCGCGAGACTCCAGACTTCAGTTGTTATATTAGATGGTGACATTAATCTAAGAGTTAAAAGTTGAAAGTTGAAAGTCAGATGTCTTTGCCAAATGCCATGTCCACAAAATTAAGTCCTTGATGTAACGCAACCTCAAAATCCGTTATTATCAACAACTTTCACTTTCAACTTTCCTTATATAAGCTTCGACATCAAATTTCCTCGCGCATCCGCGAGCATTCATGTAGCGGATCAAGCCGAAGACCGGGCGTGACGGGCCCCAAGGTCTGTCGTGTTTGCCTCCGATAGCCCAGGCGATGCCTGTGTAACCGTTCGGGTCGCGGCCATCCAGTTCATACTTGTCATTCAGACGAACGGCTATCTCGAAGGCCTCTTCAGGGCTGCGCGTCCATTCAAGGATCTTCTTGGCCCAGTACATGCGCATGAATCCATGCATCCTGCCGGTGAGAAGCATCTCGAGTTGAGCTGCATTCCATAATCGATCGTGAGTCTCAGCGGATTCGAAAGCCTTTTCGGAATAGATATGCTCACGCTCGTCTCGCCCATGTTCGCGGAGCGTTTTTCTGGCCCACTCGTGACAGCCCTCAAGACTGTCATAGCGAGGATTACGAGCGACAAAATTGACAGCCAGCTCGCGCCGGACGATCAGTTCTTCGAGAAACGCCTCTTTGGCAGTCGCAGGCGCCTCGGCTTCCTGTACAGCGAGCGCAATGGTCAGCGGCCCCAGATGCCCGAAATGCAGGTAAGGCGAGAGTTCACTGGTCCCGGAGAGATTCGGGAGATTCCTGTCTGTGTCGTAGCGGGCGAGCCGCTGATCTATGAACTGACGGAGCAGTCGCCTGCCCTCCTTCGCTCCCCCGACGACATCGACGACAGGCGATGCGCCACGATCGAATGGGAGACTTTTGAGGAGGACGGCTTTATCGATCAACAGGCTTTCAGGAGATTCTCCGGACTTCCAGCGATAACGTGCCCGTGGATTTTCAGGACGTTTGAGAAATCCAGGCAGAAGCCGGTGTATCTTCGGCCGGATTGTACGGGCCGCATACTCTTCCTTATCAAAGAACTTTGTCGGGACGACGACATCCGCATCGACCGTCCAAAAGGGCACTTCAAGCTTTTCGGCAGCGTTTCGACGCCATCCTTCAGGTTCGCGCATCGGATTCTCGTCTCCGATGACCAGACTGGCTTTCACTTCACTGCAAAATTCGATCAGACTATGATCCGGGAACGGTCTCAAGACGAAGGCAGCGCCACGCTTTTCGATAGCTGCTTGTGTTTCAGCCAGTCCATCAATCAGAAACGAATAATGCCTTAGATTGGCATTCGGATATCGATGGTGCAGTCCGAAGAAGACAGCCACCGGCTTGCCGAGTTCGTTGGCGACTGCGATCGCCACATCGAGCGCCGGATTATCCTCGCCACGCTGCGCCCGCTGCATCCAGTAGACTACGCAGCGACCTTCACGATCAGGAGAACCTGCGCGACGAACGGTTACTCGCGGGTCCGATTGCCACCTTGCTATGTCCGGCAAATCAATCTCCCGCCGCAGTTGCGCCGATCAATCGACCCGCAACGCTCTTTACGAATCCCTGACGCCCACCAAGCAGGTCGGCTGTCGATTTCGCCCTGTAATCGAAGATCATCTTAAGCATTCGCTCGACAAACAGCCGGTGCGACAGGACGCCCAGAGGCCCGAATGGGATGCGGTATTTCACGACATCACGCATGAGAGTTCGTTCCTGATCGATACGAATAAATGTATGCGTGTGGTGCCACAAGGCGTAGGGACCGCGAATCTGTCTGTCGACAAACATCTGATTCGGAGCCCATTGCTCGATCAAGGTCCGCCATTTGAATGGAACGCCAAATAATGACAGTTTGTATTCAATCAAAGTTCCAGCTTCCATTTTGATCGGCGCTGGAGTCAGTATTCTGAAATTCAGGAAAGCGGGGGTAATCCGCTCCAGATTGAACGCATCACTGAAGAATGCGAAAGTCTCTTCTATCGATAACGGGATAATCTGTTCTCGCTCTAATGTATAGGTCTTCATAAGTAGTTTCCAGTTTCCAGTTTCCAGAAAGTTTCCAGTCTCCAGGAGGTCCCGGGTTTCCCGTTTGTCCAATAAGCGCGGGCGCCTACTTGAGACTGGAAACTCAAAACTGGAAACTTTTCAATGCCTCACTGAGCTGCGGAAATTTGAAATCGTAGCCGGTGTCGAGAGCGACTTTCGGAGCTACCTTTTGACTCGAAAGGACGACAATTGCCATCTCTCCCATCATCATACGAAGAGCGAATGCCGGGACCGGGAAGAAGACAGATCTGTTAAGTGCGCCGGCAAATTGTCTCGAAAATTCCGCATTGGACACGATGCCCGGAGCCACGCCATTGATCGGACCCCGGACATTTTCGTTGACAAGTGCGTGTCTGAATATTCCAACGATATCGTCGATATGAATCCAGGGAAACCACTGCCGGCCGTCTCCGAGTTGTCCTCCGAGGCCAAGTTTGAATGGAAGCAGCATCTTTTCCAATGCGCCTCCCTCGCGGCTCAAGACGACTCCGATTCGAACCAGACTGACACGGATTCCGGCTTGCTCCGCCTTGAGCGCCTCATCTTCCCATTCCCTGCAGACATCGCTCAAAAATCCGTTCCCGGGCGACGATCGCTCGTCGAGGTCCTCTTCTCCACGATCACCGTAAAATCCCACAGCGGACGCGCTGACGAAGACTCGCGGGCGAATCGCAAGCTCTTTCATTCCATCAACCAAATTTTTCGTGCCTGTCACGCGAGAGTCGCGAATGCGTCTTTTTTGATCGTTTGTCCAGCGGGCTCCAGCGACAGGCTCACCCGCAAGATGGATGACTGCATCTACACCATCCCAGGCTTCAGCCGGCGGGTTGCCCCGTTCAGGATCCCAGGCATAGGCGGAAATTCCTGGCCCGGTTTTGACGCCGGACGGTCGTCGAGACAAAATAACCGTTTCATGTCCTTCCTGACGCAGCTCCTCGCAAATTTGCCGACCTATCAACCCCGTCGCTCCAGTGACTAAGACTCGCATTCTGATTCCTTTCTGACCATTAAAAAACCTTCTGTCCAGGTTCAATGGTCATAATCGTCCTGGAATATGCAGAAATTATCACGAAACCTTGTACATTAACTGAAAAAGAGTAAAACAAAATCAGGACATATTGCAAGAAACCACAACTCTGTTCAGATTTTATCTTGACAATTCATATATGTAATATTAAAAAAGATGATATGGAAGAACAGGAAATAAAAGCCAATAGTTACACGAACACCCCAAAGTACCGGATAGGGGCTGTCAGCCGGCTGGCTGGACTATCAGCGGATGTAGTCAGGGTATGGGAGCGCCGCTATGGAGCAATCAAGCCCCAACGCAGTGAGGGCGGATCACGGTTATATTCCGATGCTGACATAGCACGGCTGCGACGGTTGCGACAGGCAGTCGAGCAGGGACATGCGATTGGCCAGGTGGCGAAATTGCCGGAATCCGAGCTTGAAAATCTTTCAGCGCGCAACAGGTCTTCAATTCGTATGGCGGGGGATTTATCCGACCCTTACGAGGTTTCAAAAGAACGATTTCTTGAGGCAATAACGCGGATGGATGTCGTGACGGCGGATGAAGAGATCAGTCGTGCGGCAACGCTCTATCCTCCGCGCGTGATCGTCAAGAACATAGTTGTTCCTTTACTGGTCGAGATAGGTGAGCGATGGGCACACAAAGACCTGGGTATCGCCCACGAACACGTGGCAACCAATCTGATCCGAAACCTGTTAAGTTCGATGTTCAGGCTTTACCCGCCGGATGAAACGGCTGAAACCATTGTACTGGCTACAACCAGTGGTGAGCGGCACGAATTTGGGATTCTGATCAGCGCGCTGCTGGCCGCCACGCGCGGCTGGCGAGTTGTCTATCTTGGGGCCGATCTGCCGGCGGCCGAGATCACACGAGCCGCCAGAATCGTCAAGGCAAGAGTCCTGGCAATCAGCCTTGTCAACTCACAGAATCCGTTGAATCGCCAGGAATTACTGCATATCTCCGAGACCACACCCTCATATACCCGCGTCTGGATCGGAGGGCAAGAGGCTCAGCAGCACAGAGATCTTGTCGAAAAAGCCGACTGGATCTTCGTTCGCGACCTTGATGACCTGGACGACAGGCTCAAACGCTGAACTCTTTTATTTACCTGCTCGATAAACCCTGCTATATAATCAAATTCCTTGGTGCTGCAAGCGGTAAGCCGTCCGAGTGACCTTTTTTCGGTCCCGGCTTCCAGAATGTGAATGCCTGATTGAAATTTGATTCATGAAACGTCTTTCGATAATTCTCACCTCCCTTTTATCCATATCACTGCTTTCATCCATTATCCTGTCGATATCTGCACAACAGCAGGATCGGCCGTCTTCTGAACCAACAAGTCAACGAGCGGATGAACCGAGGGGGCGAACGGAACAGGATGCGTTCAAAGACTTCGACATTCGAGCCGAGGTTGAGCGATCGCTCGATCAGCTGGATACAGAACGTCTGGCGATCAGGAAGCGCCCGATCAGAATATCGAATGGTCGAGCATCAAAACTCATGCGTGAACGTCCGCGAACGCAGATCAGGTGGAGCAGTTTGACCTATGCGCCAAGTCGTCTGGTCAATCTGGAAGAAGGGTTGAGCGCTCCTGCACAGGGCAGTTCTGCTGATATTGCCCGGCGATTCCTGCGTGATAATCGCGATCTTTTCAGGCTGCGGGATGATGAAATCGACTCGCTTGGCATTGCCCGATCCGACAGATCCGCTCATAACGGAATGACCCACGTACGGTTGCAACAGCGGATCGACGGGCTCGAGGTTTTTCAGGCTGAATATTCGCTTCATATCGCAGCTACTGGCGCTGTCGTTGCCGCCGATGGTGAACTGATGCCGGCAGCGGGCGAAATTGCAAATGCAGCCGGGGCACGGCTTTCGGCTGACGAAGCATTGCGACGCGCCGCGGGTAGCGTCGGTCATCAAATCAAGGGAGAGCTGAGCCTGGCTGCTGCGCCATCAGGTCGCGAACAGAAACAGAAGTTCAAAGCGTCGGGCGGTGGCGATATATTCGCTCACGAGGCTGAATCCCGGCTCGTCTATTTCCCTGTCTCTCAAGATCAAATACGCCTCTCATGGGAAATTACGGTATGGATGAAAGATTCGCCCGACGCATATCTGATGCTAATCGATGCGGCGACCGGATCGCTCCTCTACAGGTACAATCTGACCTGGTTTTGCTTCGATGATGCTACTGAAAACAGTGCGTTTTATTCAGGGTCCGGAATGGCCGGAGGTCGCTTACCGGCTGCGCGAAACAGGTTTTCGCCGGCTATTCCGCAAAGCGGCGCGGCGCCGCATGGACTTGTCTTCAACATGGAGAGTCCGCGACCGAACGTGCCGGTCTCGAGTTCCTCGCCCCCGACGATTGAGCGCATTGATGTTCCGTTTCAATCCTCCCCGTTTCTGGGGACGACAATCTTCCAGTCCGGAGATCCGCATTTCGACTGGTGGAACGGGCAACCCCAGACGGGTCTGACCACTAATAATACCGACACTTATCTGGACAGAGACTCCAACAATATCCCGGACGATACCACAGACAACCCGCGCCTTTCGGTGACTGATGGAAACTTCTCTTTTCCACTCGATCTGACTCTTCAGCCGACCACTAAAGACAATCAGCGATCGGCGCAGGTCAACCTGTTTTACTGGGTCAATCGTTACCACGATATTCTCTATCATTTCGGTTTCACGGAAGCTTCAGGCAATTTCCAGACCAACAATTTCGGCCTGGGAGGAATCGGCGGTGATCCGATCAGGGCCGAGGCCCAGGACGGCAGCGGAGTAAATAATGCGAACTATTCGGGTTCGCGTGACGGGTCCCTGGCACGCGTTCAGATGTATCTCTGGTCCGGAAATCCGCAGCTCGATGGCGATTTCGATCAGGGCATCATCATCCATGAGCTGACACATGGACTTAGCACACGACTGGTAGGTAACGGTCAGGGGCTGACAGGACTGCAGGGGCGCGGAATGGGCGAAGGCTGGTCCGATTATTTCGGGCTCGTACTTTTGCGTGAAGCCGATGATGATCTGAACGGCAACTATGCCGTCGGTCAGTATGCAATCAGCAATTACTCACGAGGTATCCGGCGTTATCCCTACAGCACGAACCAACAGATCTATCCGCTCAACTATGGGGACATATCCCTCAACACAGCCGTACATCCCGTAGGTGAAATCTGGTGCAACACGCTGATGGAGATGCGGGCGGCCCTGATCACACGAAACGGATATCAGGAGGGGCAAAGACAGAGCATTCAACTGGTCGTTGACGGATTGAAACTGACCCCGCTGGCGCCCAGTTTTCTCGATGCCAGAAATGCGATCCTGATGGCCGATCAAATTAACAATAACGGGGCGAATCAATGCGAAATCTGGCAGTCATTCAGCAAGCATGGCATGGGCTTTTCGGCTGAAACGCTCGGGACCAACGACGGCAACCCGATCGAGTCATTCGACATGCCGCCATTCTGCAGCAATCTGGGCACGATTCGCTTTAACCGGAAGAGTTATTTGAATGGAGAGACGATCGCCATTTCGGTTGGCGACCGGAATGCCGCCGGCCCGTTGCAGGTTCAGATCAGAAGCTCAGTCACCAACGATCAGGAGACGCTGGTTCTGACCAGGGACGCTCTCTATAACGGCAATTACCTTGCGGGCATTCAGTTGGCCGGAGGCCAGGCAATCCCGGGTGACGGGAAATTACAGGCTTCGCTCAGGTTACAGGACCAGATCATCGTCACATACAACGATGCTGATAACGGCAATGGAAGTGCAGTACAGACCATTGAGACGACACGCGTCGGCGGAGAGAAACCAGTCTTTGAAGACGATGTCGAGACGGGCAACAGAGGGTGGAGCGCCATCGGAACACCGGTCAACAACTGGATGATCACGGAACAGAAGGCTGCATCGTTCAAACGATCCTGGACCGACAGCCCGAATGGAAACTACGCTGATATGCAGGACACCTCGCTCGTATCTCCGCTCTTTGATTTCAGCAGTGCGGACAGCGTTATGTTCTATTTCGCCCACAGTTATGCCTTCGAGGCTGATTTCGATTACGGGATGATTGAGATCTCATCCGATGACGGAGCGAACTGGACAAGAGTCGCTGCATTCAGCGGTATTCAGACCTCTTTCCTGCGTCAGCACATTCAAATTGACTCCCTGGCAGGCCAGAAACAGGCCAGAATCAGATTCAGGATCCGAAGCGACGAAAATCTCAATTTCGATGGATGGAGTCTGGATGATATTAAAGTGGTCGTTCGGTCATCCGATTTGAACTTCATTCCTCCGCCCGATTCGCTGGCGCCCGTTGTACTGAGTGTCAGCCCTGCAGCAGGGCCTCCAGCCGGAAATACACTGGTTACGATTGAAGGTCTTAACTTCACCGATGACAATGATCTGAAAGTCTTTTTCGACGGTGTTGCGACAACCAATGTTCAGGTCATGAGCGGAACCGTTATCAAGGCGATGAGTCCCGCGCACGCGGCCGGCACGGTCGGAATTCAAATCCAGACGCGATACGGTACGGCCGCCATCGCATCGGCATTCACCTATTACCAGAGCGGCTCGCAGGCTTCGACGCCTGAGGTCCTGAGCTCGTTTCCGATGAGCGGCACAAAAACGGGCGGGACGGTCGTGACGATCAACGGGAACAACTTCACACCTGAAACAACAGTCAAATTCGGAACCCAATCGGCAACCGTCGGCTTCATTAATCCAAACATGATCTCAGCTGTCACGCCGGCTTCACCGACGACCGGGCCGGCAGACCTTCAGATCAGCAATACCGTTGATCTGAAGATTACGGTTCCCAACGGTTTTTTATACGTCGAACCGACGCCTCCAACGGGGCAAATATTTAACCCCAACGGGGGAGAAAAACTCTATTCCGGTTCAACTTATACTGTCAGCTGGAATTCGGCTGACAACAGACGGGTGCAAAGACACAAGCTGGCGCTCAAACCATTTAATTCTCCCGGAACTATACAGATCGCCGATTATGTTGAAGGCAGCGCACAATCCTTCAACTGGGCGATACCACTTGATACACCATCATCAGCCCTGTACAGGCTGCAATTGACTATTGTCGACGATGAGGGGGCCGAAACCGTAATTGAATCGGCGGCGGATTTCGCGATCGAGCGGAGGTGGGAATCCCTGACCAGCACCAATATTTCTGTCCAGCGACCGATTGCGGGCAGCGACGGCAATCATCTGTATCTCTTCGGTGGACGCGTCACTTCCAGCAGTTCGTCCACCATTTCGACCGTTCAGCGATTCGACCCAAGCGCCAGAACATGGTCAACGTCAGATGCGGCTCCCATGATGACGGGGCTGAATGCCGGCAAAGCCGCCTTCCTCAACGGCAAATTCTATATTCCGGGTGGGATCAATCAGCAGATTCAAATATCGTCGGTGCATCAGGAATATGATGTCGCGAGCAACACATGGAAGACGCTCGCACCAGCGCCCGTGCCGCTCTTTCTCTATGCGCTGGCGGTCGATTCAGGCAGCGGAATCATTTACAAGACAGGCGGGCTGGATGATCTGGCCGTGTCCGATTTTCATATTTTCAATACCATGAGCGGGCAATGGTCCATCCTGCCCTCGATGCCGACTGCGCGCTTCGCGCACGAATCGGTCCTTTTCAACGGAAAGATATATGTCGCGGCCGGCAGCGGAGTTCAGGGCGGACTGCTCAACTGCGAGGTCTTCGATATAGCGACGAATAAATGGTCGTCGATCGCCAAAATCAGCATCACTCGTCATTATGGCATGAGCACCCTGGCCACTGGATCCGACGGCAAGGCCTACTGGTTATTGATAGGCGGCGAAGATCCTGCGACAGGCGATCCGCTCAGCTCGATCGAGGCCTTCGATTTCGCTGAAAATCGATGGATCGTGCTCGACAGTTCTTTCAACCTGCCGACCGCCCGCACACGTCTCGGTGGCGCGGTTCTTGATGGAGCGGTCTATGCGATGGCGGGGGCAATCCCATCATCGAGCGGCACGAGCAATGTGAGGATGGTCGAGCGGATGGCTATCTCACAGTTTGATCTTGTCTCGCCCAATCAGCCGCCGATCGTCATTGTTCCAGCCGGCGACCAGATCGGAGTGGCCGGCAATGTCGTAACATTCGGAGTTTCAGCGCAGGACCTTGGATCATCCATTCCGGTGCAGATTTCCGCGACAGGAATGCCCGAAGACGCATCATTCACATATAACAACGACGGCAATAACAGCGGCAAAGGAACCTTCACCTGGACGCCCGTCCCTTCAGACACGGGACAATCAAGTCTGATCAATTTTACGGCAAGCGATGGCGAACTGACAGAAACAAAATCGGTATTAATACGCGTTGTAAATGCCGGACAGAGCACATCGGTCAACGCTGCGGACTTCAGGCTCGGCCCGCTGGCTGCAAATTCTATAGCCGCGGTCTTCGGGACAGATCTCGCAGTCAGAACAGAATCGGCAAGATCGAATCCGCTGCCCTATGCGCTGGCTGAAACGCGCGCAACTATCAGCGGGCTGCCGGTTCCGCTCTTTTTCGTCTCTCCGAATCAGATCAACTTCGTCGTCCCTCCGTTGCTGCCTCCCGGACCTGCAACTATGGTCATCAGTTCGCCGCAAGGGAAATGGTCGGTCTCCCAGATGAATATCGCGCCGGCCGCACCTGCAATCTTCACTGCCAATGCAACTGGACGCGGCGATGCCACGGCGCTGGCAACCGTTGACGGCATAACCTATCAACAATCACCTTTCGATGTTAACGTTAATGGGCAGCCTAATATTCTGGTTCTCTACGGCACTGGTTTCCGCAACGCGCCGGCGGCCGATCCGTTCGATGGTAATGGTATCGCTGAGGCGCTCCAGGCCACCATCGATGGGCTGCCCGCCACAGTGTTGTATGCAGGCGCACAAGGCAGCTTCAGCGGCCTTGATCAGATCAACCTGATCATTCCGCAGGGTCTGGCTGGAACGGGACAACGACGGGTAGAGATTCGAATCTCCATCAATGGGGTCGAGGCTAACCTGGTATCGATATTGATTCGATGAGTGTAGATCCTAAAAAACCGATCCGCGAAATCACAGTGATACCAGTCCGATTTATGCCAGGTAATGCAGCTCGCTTCAGCAGCAGGCGGATGAAGAAGTTGATCGTCAACATCTGGGATAAACTGTTTGACGACGAGATGTTCGGACGCGCGGCTACGCTCGCATATTACTGGTTTTTCTCGCTCTTTCCATTCTTAATCTTCGTCACGGCGCTGCTCTCGTACGCACCGACTTCGCGGAACCTGGAACGATGGTTTAATATTTTCGGCAATGTGCTGCCGCCGCAGGCCTTCACAGTCGTTCGGCGCACTTTCGACGAAATCGTAACCAGTCAACGTCCGGGACTGCTCAGCCTGAGTTTCCTGATTCTCATCTGGGCCTCCTCGACCGGGATGGGAGCAGTAATTACGGCTCTCAACAAGGCTTTTGACGCCCACCAACAGCGCCCCTGGTGGAAGGAGCGTATTCTGGCGATAATCCTCACGATCGGGCTGACCATCTTCATCAACTCAGCGCTTCTGCTCATCTTCTTCGGCGATCGCATCAGCATATGGCTGGCTCATACCTTCGGATACGGAACCACTTTCATGATGATCTGGGACCTGATTCAATGGCCAGTCGTCGCCCTCTTCGTGCTTATCGGAATCGAACTGATCTATTTCTTCGCTCCGAACATCAGCCAGAAATGGAACCTGTTCACCCCCGGAGCTGTCTTTGCCCTCTGCTTCTGGCTGCTCATCTCGCTCGGATTTCGATTCTATGTCGTTAGATTCGGCAACTACAGCGCAATTTACGGAACGCTTGGCGGTGTCATGTTGCTCATGCTCTGGCTCTACCTGACAGGCGTTGCTATTCTGGTGGGCGGCGTGATCAATTCTGTTTTGAGAAGGGTTGACTGAAGGCAGGTAGTTGGCAGTTGGCACTCGATAATAGTCATTTCACGGTTGCAAATTTAACAATTTATTTTCAAGAGCTATTTACAACTCTGCAAACTAAATTTTCTTGTATTCAAGACTGGGAAAAAGTTAATCGCAAAGGCCGCAAAGGGGCAAAGATATACAGGGAAGATCAGTGTTCGAATTATATCCAATGGGCAATAATCCGAATATTCATATCACCAAAAAATCTTTGCTCATTTGCGGCCTTTGCGATTAACCGACGAGCCCATCGGAGCGGTCAGTCGCCTGCTTCCGACGCCGCTGGCCAAAGCGAGCCAAGTGTTGTCGAGTTCCGGACGGGGTGCCAGGTTGGCGCGTGATCGCTTTCGAAATTGGGCAGCCGCATTAGTCAAAGATCGGTGGCGGGTGGAAGGGGGGGGCCGGGCGGGCGTGGGGGGGGGGGGGCCTGCAACTCGTCGCGCAGATTCGCGAGCATTTAGGCCGCCGATTGCGCCTGATGAAGTCGCCGCGCACCACCGCCAGGTAAAGAAATCCGCAACAACCGCAGATCTCAAAGACGAAGAGGTTGGCGACGAGTCGGTTCGGAGCTCGTCGCCTGGGGCGAGAGTCGCAACAACCCAGATCGGCGCCGGCCTCCTTCACTATCACGGATGGGGTTTTACCTTCCGGCGTCGCGCGACCGCGAGCCAAAATCGAGCGCCAGCTCCGTCCTTGACTGATCCGGCGCGGCGCAATAAACACGGATACTGACGGCTATCGCTCACTCCCGGAGGCCGACTCAATTGATCGGGCGGATCCCACGGCGAAGCCGCCAATGCAGGAAGTGATAGGCGAAGAGCCGCACGGCAACAACGCTTCATCGATCGCTGGCATCGGTGGCATCGGCGCGGAAGGTGCGCAGTGATGATCCGACGCGGACGGGCCCAGGAGCACCGCCACACCGAGTTTTTCCGACGACTTCAGCTCAAGGGCGACGCAGTGCCTTTCCACGCGAAGGCCAGCACGCGCTATCGGGCGACCACGGCTGGGTTTTTGCCGAAGCGCCGCCGCTGGTTCTGCCGCCCGCCGTCACGCATCCGGAAACGACTTCACCCAGTACGGCTGCTCAGCCGACAGGACAACTGGTTCAAAAGCTCCAATCGAGAGAAGTGGCTGGTGCGTTGCCGGGCGGCGAGTTCGACATTGGGCGGCGACCAGGATCGTACCTCTTGTTGCCGTCGTCGTCAATGCAAAATTAGGTGGCCACTCCGCACCCACCTGACGCAGGTTGCTATGGTACGAGCTGCGAGCCTCGCATGACTTTTGCGGTCTCCTTTGCGGTCTTTGCGATTAATTTCTTCCGGACTTCAATGCCCGAAAATTTAGTTAGCAGAGTATTTACTGCTTACTGCTTACTGCTCAATTCCCGAGACAGAAAACAATATAATCGCCTTTTTTCCGGTATTCATCCGGTCGGATCGCATCGAGATCGCTGACCGGAACAATTGAGACCACCCTGACTTTTGAATTGGGCATGCGGCGAACGGCGCGGGCGGCGGTTCCCAAACCATAATCACTGTGAAACGCACCGTTGAAATGGACGACGATAGTCCTCGCCCCATCGGCATTCGGCGCATACTGGGCGGCAATGGATTCAGCCATCGTCTCATCCTTGACGCATTGAGCGAAATAGAAACGCTCGATCATCGCCCGTGTCTTTTCATCCATCTCCCTGGATTCTTTGGTGTTTTCCGATTTCCCGTTCGGACCCGGATGGCTCTGCATCGACTCAAGGAATCGCTTGTAATAATCATCGAAGGGACATTGAATCTGAGCGGCCATCATAGGGCGATCCTGGGCGGGGGCTGTCTCGACAACGCTCAGTCCTTCTCTCGACACCTTCGACGCAAGGCGGCGCGGCGTATTGCTGGCGATCACCCGCCATCCCTGAAATTTGGCGAATTCAACTATCGGGCGATAATCCGTGAAATACCTGGGCCATGGGCGGGACTGCTCCAGGAACTCAGCTTCGCTCATTTTACCGGCCAGATAATCGTCAAGATGAGTCTGCACATCCCGTTCGAACATCTCCATGGCCACTGTCACCCGGACCTGACGCCGTGAAAGCCCCTCCAGGATAGCCCGCTCCAGGCGATGCGTGGCCGGATCATCATGCTGCTCTCCCACAAAGGACAGGTCTGCACGCGCCAGATCGGATAACATCGATTCGAAATCTATGAACTTCTTCTGCTTCGAATCATATACCCGCTGCGGAACGTATCCTGAACCGCCTCCATGTACAGCCTGTGCATTGATCCGCGATCCCGACATCTCAACAACAACCAATGCAAAAAAGAGCATTAAAACTAACCGATTAATCATAAATTATATTAATCTCCGATCCCGGTCACGGCAGGCAGCGACAAATACTTAAAACCCGCGTTTGTATCTCATGACAGAATTTCAACACCATAATTTCGCAGAAAATTACACATCAAGTATAGCCGGATGTGTAATTTTCCCAAAATGAGTTAATCAACAGGATTGAAAATTTGATTTCAGTAAAGTCAGGAACCAATTGGTGTACTGATACACGATTTGGAGTTTTATGCGAAAGTCAAACCAGGATATAGGCAAAGAGGGAGAGGCGATCGCCAGGGATTTTCTGGAATCGAGCGACTATAAAATTGTCGCCTTCAACTTCATCGCTCCGATCGGCAATTCCCGTTCGGGCAGGGTGACGACAGGCGAAATCGACATCATCGCATACGATCTGTCACGGCACCCGAACGTACTAGCTTTTGTCGAAGTCAAAACAAGAAGCAGCGACGAGCTGGCAGCTCCCGAGGCCTCCGTCGATCGCAGAAAACAACGCCAGATTATCCGCGCCGCAAGGGTTTACAGACGCGTTATGGCTGTGACGGATGAGCCATACCGGTTTGATGTCGTGACCATTCTTGCAATACCCGGGGAACCCCGCAAGATCAAAATCCTGAAGAATTACTTCCGCGAATCGAATCAGAAACACAGGCGGGATTTACATTCATGACTTGTGAAAATTTTCCTCGACCGTTGACAATCCTGACACGAATAGGCTAAAAAGGTGATTCATTTTGCGGGAGTAACTCAGTGGTAGAGTGCAACCTTGCCAAGGTTGAAGTCGCGGGTTCAAATCCCGTCTCCCGCTCCAGAATTCGTTCCTGGAATCATCAGGAGAAAGAATAGCGGCGAAGGTTGAACTGTCACTTTCGCCGTTATTTTATTTTACGGATTGAACCATCCGGATCAATATCCGCTATCCTCTCTATCCTCTATTGAACCTGTGGCCGGGCAAAGAGCGCATCAAAGGCTTTACGAGGATCCTTTCTCTCTGAAGGACTTCGCTCCAGCCATTCAGACACTCTGTCTATCGTCTGCTTGACCACGCGCGGCTTCTTCCTGTCGCTCTTTCGCGTCTCTTCCCTCTTGAGATAGTCCTCTTTTTTGATCAGTTTTGCCTTCATCATTTTCTCCTTCTCTTTTCGGTCTTTTGACCGAATCTTCCTCTCCCTGCTTCTCTTGTTTTAATTGAACGCCTTGATTAGCGTCTCTTGCTCTTGATTTTTAATCTTTATACAAACAATCTATGGCAAAATGATTGCAAATCCTATGCCATACAGTCAAATCCCCCTCGTATTCAGAAATATTCCCTGGACGGGCAAAATAATCTGAAATTTATTGTATAAATGCGGGGTTAATGTGTTAAGATGCTTTCGAGTTAACACTCCGTCAGCAGACTCGTTACCCCTAATTCTTCCGCCCCATCCCCCGAAAGCAGTCATTCCGCTTCGGATTAAAGCGAAAGATCTTCTGAGATTAGCGACTTTCGCGTCAGCGACGCGCACTGGGTCTAAATTACATCACCCCTTAACCGTCACGACAGGGCGAATAGAATTTGCCTCTGGCGGACGCCAAAGTATACGGATGGTCTGCCTGACCAACCGATGGGACGAGTATTTCCGGTGACGGATCAACTCAACAGACAATTAATTACGTATCGATAAGATACAAAATGGAAGATGGAAAAATGAATAAAGCGAAATTGATCAAAAAAGATTCCCCTATGCAGGAGGAGATCAAGCAGGCGCGCAAGGCGCGCAAATTGAGAAGGAAACATCCGACTAGCGCCAGAAATGCGTTTGATATGACGACGGAATGGTTAAAAACCAAAAAAGAGGAGACGCCGAGCGCACGAAAAGCGTTCGCATCGCTTTTTACCAACACTGATCCTCAATCCGCCTGATCCACACAGACTCTCTGCCGTAAAACCGACTCGCAAAATCATGCATCGCGGTTAAGAAATCGGGGACAAATACCCGGCTTCTTACCGCGGAGTTGCGTATAGACTATCTTGCGCACCCAAAGATGCCCGACAGGTCTTTCTACCAACTGGCAACTCGGCTACAATCTGCGTCTTGACTTCCGAATGCATGAGAATCTGTCATGACACAATCAGGACAACGCGGATTATATGATCGAAACCAAAAATCATCTGGTTGAAGAGCCTGTCACCACCAAAGAAATATCGGGTTGGTGCATGTATGACGTGGCCGATTCAGCATTCACGACGGTCATAGTTACTGCATTCTTTGCGCAATATTTCAGTACGATAGTTGTCCAGGACCAGGCGCGCGCGGATCTTTTGTGGGGATTATCCGCGGGCATATCAGAACTGATCGTCGCCTTACTGGCGCCGATTCTCGGCGCAATTGCCGATTTCTCCGGCAGCCGGAAGAAGTTTCTGGGAGTCTGTGCGGTAGTCATAGTCTTTTTTACCGGCTCTCTCTATTTCGTGGGTCCCGGGATGACAGTGCTGGGGCTGGTGCTCTACATCACAGCCAATGTCGGATTCGCAGGTGGAGGGGTATTCATAGACAGCTTCCTTCCCGGGATATCGAACGAGAAGAATGTCGGGAGGATTTCGGGCATCAAATGGGCGCTGGGATACACCAGCGGCCTGGTCAGCCTGGCTATCTGTCTGCCGCTGGCGTCCAATATCGTCAGCAGTCCGACGGATGAACAGCTCTCGATGGCACGTCTGATACCGGTCGTTGTTGCGGTCTACTACGCCATTGCAGTCATCCCGACATTTCTCTTTCTCAAGGAAAGAAGCAGAAAGCAGGTGCTTCCTCCTGGAGAGAACTATGTCTCGATCGGGTTCCGCCAAATAGGCAGAACAATTAAACACATTCGACGTTACAGCGAGTTATTCAAACTTCTGATCGCGTTCCTGATCTATAACGACGGGGTTGTGACTGTGATCTACTTCGCCGGTCTTTACGCCAAGAACACACTTTCGTTTACGGCTCAGGAATTCGGCGTCATGCTGCTGGTCATCAATATCGTGGCGGCTGTGGGCGCATTCAGTTTCGGCTGGATCGCCGATCATATCGGCCAGAAAAGGACGATCTTCATCTCATTGTCGATCTGGCTGACGGCAGTCCTGATGGCGTATTTCATCGAATCCAGATTCTGGTTCTATATCGTATCGGGACTTGTGGGTGTCGGCCTTGGATCCTGCCAGTCGGTTTCGCGGAGCCTGGTGGCGGTCTTTACGCCGAAAGAGAACTCCGCCGAATTCTTCGGATTTCTTGGCGTTGCCGGAAAAGCGATGGCTTTTCTCGGCCCAAGCATCTTTGGTGTGCTCTCATGGATGACTGGTAGCCAGCGGCCGGCAATACTGTCGGTCAGCCTATTCTTCATCGCAGGTATGATCATTCTTTCACGGGTCGATGAAGCTAAAGGAAAACGGGCGGCGTTGATACCGGTGAATGAGTAAAAAGCAGGAAGTAGAAATCGCTGATTACTCAATTTATGCTACTGATGTTACGCATCGATAATATTCGAAAATGATTTGACTAGTCCCCGACCCGCGAAGCGGGTCATAGAGTGTAGCCCGGGGTGTAGCGAGGCCGTCAGGCCGAGCGAAGCCCCGGGTTTCGGCGCCCCGTAATCTGTCGAGCCCGCGAAGTGGGCGGCAGATGGTTCGTCCATAGGCACGATCTCGTTAAAGCTGCCGCCCACTTCGCGGGCTGGTTACCAATAATCACCACGAGCCCAGGGTTCCGCTCTGCCTGACGGCCTCGCTTCACCCTGGGCTCTATGCTTTCACCTGCTTCGCAGGCTCAGGCATGGAAGTTTTTATGGACTCGTCAAAACAATCGTGCGAAATTTATTGCGTAACATCAGTATGCTATATTTTTTCTACTTTCTACTTTTTACTTTCTCTTCCGTATGCCAATAGTTGAAGGCTCAAAATTCGACAGGTATCTGATCATCTCCCTGATCGGGACAGGGGGAATGGGAGAGATCTATCTGGCGACGGACAGTCGGCTGGGGCGTAAAGTAGCTCTCAAACTGTTGCCCGAACAGTACACGCAGGATGAAGAGCGACTGCGAAGATTCGAGCAGGAAGCCTATGCCGCATCGGCGCTCAACCATCCGAACATCATTACAATATACGAGATCGGCGAGGCGAACGGCCGGCATTTCATCGCAACCGAATTCATTGAAGGGCAGACGCTGAGGCGTCGCCTGCTTGCAGGCAAGCTCGGTCAAACAGAGTCGATGGACATAGCGACGCAAGTCGTGAGCGCACTTTCAGCTGCACATGCTGCCGGCATCATACACCGGGACATCAAGCCCGAAAACATCATGATCAGGCCTGACGGGTATGTAAAAGTGCTTGATTTCGGGCTCGCCAAATTGATCGAGGGATCTAATGTTACCGGGCCACTGATCGGTGACCAGCAATTGACTGCCGGCAGCGGCACGACTTCGACGGCCGACATGATGGTCCAGGATACCGGTCAACCTGAATTTTCATCCGGCGAAGGCGACATATATGCCACGATAGAGGTTGGGTCGCTTAATCAGACGACGCCGGGTCTGATTATGGGCACGGCACAGTACATGTCCCCGGAGCAGGCCCGAGGGCTGCGTGTCGACGCCAGGACCGACATCTTCAGCTTCGGCATTGTACTGTATGAAATGCTGGTCGGACGCCCGCCGTTTGCAGGCGGATCGAGCCGGGACATCATTTCGAATATCCTCAATTACGAACCGTTGCAGCTCTCAAAGATCGACCCGGAGATCCCGGAAGTGCTGGAATGGATCACCTGTAAAGCCCTGGTCAAGGATCGCGAAGAGCGATATCAGACAGCGCGCGAGATGCTCAATGATTTTAAGCGCCTGCAACTGCGCATCGGAGCGCCATCTGAACTGACGCGGTCCCGGCTGCTCGATACGGGACACGCGCAGGATACGAACGCACCCGCGCATGATGAAATCAGGCTCAAGACAAACTTCCTGAGCAGCGGTCGTGTCTCGGGCTTTATTGATAATCAGATCAGCTCGATCATTCGGAGCAAGTACAAGGCTCCGATCGCGTTTGCCATGGGGCTGGCGCTGATCATCGCAGTCTCATTCGGCGGATTTGGAATTTTGAAATTCTACGAATCCATCAGGCAATCTCCACTGCCTTTTCAGCGCATGCAGTTCAAACGCATGACGGCAACCGGCAAAGCCATACGAGCGGCCATTTCACCTGATGGCAAGTATGTCGTCTTCGCGCAGATCGATGCCGGACGTCAGAGCCTGTTGGTCCGCCAGGTAACCACATCGAATATGATCGAGATCGTGCCTGCGGCGGATGTGACATTTCGCGGACTAAGCTTTTCGAATGACGGTAATTATGTCTATTACGTGTTGCAGGAGCAGAACAATCCGATTCAGAATCTGTATCAGGTGCCGGTACTTGGCGGCGTTTCGAGGAGAGTCCTGACCGACATCGACAGTCCGGTGGCTGTCTCTCCCGACGGCAACAGGCTGGCATTTGTCAGGCGATATCGCGGCAAGGGAGAGGATGCCCTGATCATTGTCAATGCCGATGGATCGGGCGAGCGCATACTGGCTTCTCGTAAGGGACCCGATTTTTTTGGAATCAGCGGCGCATCGTGGTCACCGGATGGAAAGCTGATCGCCAGTCCCGCGGGCACCAATAAAGGCGGCAGGCAAATGTATGTCCTGCAAATCAATGTCGACAATGGCAAAGACAGGATCATCGCACCGAAGAAATGGATCAGCGTCGGTCGCTTATCATGGATGAGGGATGGGCGTGGTCTGATTATCAGTGCGGTGGAACAGGGATCTACACTTGCTCAATTGCATCATGTTTCCCTGTCAGAAATGCAGACGCGACGAATTACCAATGATTTGAACGATTACAGGGACATGAGCCTGACGCTTGATTCGACGGCACTGGTAACAGTTAAATCGGAAGCTCACGTCAACGTATGGATCATGCCGTCCTCGGATCTGGCAACCGGCGTCCGTATCACTGATGGAATCGGACAATATAATGGTGTCCGCGGTTTGACGTGGACGCCTGAAGGTCAACTTGCTTATGTTTCGCGCGCCAGCAGCAGCCAGGATATCTGGTTGATGAACCGCGACGGCAGCAATGCCACTCAGTTGACGACGGCTGAAACTCGAGCCGATATCTACCCGGCCATATCGCCCGACGGCCGCTACCTGGTTTATGTCTCGACGCGCACGGGAAATTCCAATATCTATCGAATGACGCTTTCGACCGGGGATGAAATACAGCTGACAAATGGCCCTAGCGAAGAGTTTCCGGTCATCAGCGCCGACGGTAAATGGGTCATCTACACTGTTACAGCGACGTCGAATTTCAGTCTCTGGAAGGTCCCGATCGACGGGGGCAACTCGGTACGGCTGACAAACAGACTATCCCAATGGCCGGCTGTTGAGCCGGACGGCAAACGGATCGTCTGCTGGTACAGGCCGACGCCCGATTCCCGCTGGAAACTTGCCATTTTCTCTATCGATGGCGGAGCCCCTGACGCAATGATCGAGATGCCTGCAACCGCTGAATCTTCGATTCCGATCAGGTGGATGCCGGACGGCTCTGGCATCAGCTTCGTGGCGACCGTTGATGGCATCTCGAATGTCTGGCTGCAACCTCTGGACGCTTCGCCCCCTGTCCAACTGACATCTTTTAAAGCCGATCAGATCTTCTGGTTTGACTGGTCCAAGGATGGGAATCACCTAGCCTGTTCACGCGGTTCCGTCTCAAATGACGTTGTTCTGATTACCGATCTGCCTTAATGCCTCATACAACACTATGCCGACGGATGTCGCAAGGTTGAGTGAACGGATGGCCGGATTAGGCATCGGAATGCGAAGGGTTCGTTCGAGATTGCTCCGAAGAAGTTCTTCAGGCAACCCGCGCGTCTCGCGCCCGAAGACCAGACAATCGCCCTGTCGATATCTGAATTCGGTATAGACCCGCTCAGCCCTGGTCGAAAAATAGAGAAACCGGCAATCCCGTAGCGACTCATAAAGCGCGTCCAGGGTACGCGGATATGAAATTTCGACATCGTCCCAGTAATCCAGACCTGCACGTCTGACCGCTTTTTCATCGACCCTGAACCCGAGCTTTCCGACCAGATGCAATGGCGTGAACGTTGCACCGCAAAGCCGTGCGATATTGCCCGTGTTGGGCGGGATTTCAGGTTCAATCAACGCTACATGGAGCCCTGAATATTGGGAATAACGATTCATAATTTAGCACTCTAACAGGAAACGCCGGGCAAATGCCCGGCGTTTCCGATAAATTCCATTCATTCGATACGATTCAGTTACTGACCGCTGCTCTGCGTATTGATTCGGCGACCATTGAACTGTTTTGCAATATCCCGTTCTTCGCTGGTCTTCAGGACGGTATGGAAGTAATTCCTGTCTCCCAGTTGCACGCCGGAGAGAAAGTATTGATCCCCATATTTATTGAATCCGACAGAACCGCTGTCGAGATTCTGCGCATTTCGATTGGGAATCGTCGTAAGGAGTATCTGTTTATTCGAGTTGATCTCCCGGACACGTATCAATTTATGCGGTCCAGTGCTGGAAACCAGTTGAAATTCGTACTCGCCGGCCGGCATGACGGTTTTGCCTGCATAAAAATCGAAGTCGATCTTCATGGCACGCGTTTTCGGGAGGTCCTGCGCGGCAGCTGTTGAGATCAAACCGGCCGCCAGCATCATCACAACTGCCAATCCTTTTAACATACCTTTCATGGTCATTTTCTCCTTCTCATTTATCTGATTCCAATGTGAGACAGGTGAACTTTCAACTGGACATTTCCAGAATTGTTCCCCGTTCGATTCCACTGTGAATTACGCGGGGTTCTCATACAGGGTTCTGTGTATGGCTGGAAAAACGATGCGATGATGCCGAATTATCGATCCAATCGTTCGTAATAATTTTAAAGGTTGATGAATAACAAATCTGATGGATATCCGGTAGCGGGAGAATCAAGCAAATGCTGCCAATTTAAAGAAGATGGGATATTTGTAAACTGGTTGTAAAGTTTTTATTGTCGTGACGGGGTATTGGAGGGGGCGTGAAGGGATCGCAATGATCCCTTCACGCCCGAGCAATCGATTACGCTTGAGAGATGAGTTGGCGCAGCACATAGGGCAGGATGCCGCCGTGCTGGTAATACTCGATCTCGATCGGAGTATCGATGCGCAGCGTCACAGCCAACTTTTCGGATTCGCCGTTGCTTCGATGAATGACCAGAGTCACGTCCTGTCGGGGTTTGACACTGTTATCGAGACCAGTGACATCGAATGTCTCTGTCCCGTCGAGTTTCAGCGTCCGGGCATTTACACCTTCCTTGAACTGTAGAGGAAGGACGCCCATTCCGACGAGATTGCTGCGATGAATGCGTTCGTAACTTTGAGCGACGACTGCCTTGACTCCAAGCAGGCGTGTACCTTTGGCCGCCCAGTCGCGAGAACTGCCGGTCCCGTATTCATGTCCGGCGATGACAACCAGCGGTGTCCCGGCGTTCTGATATCTGAGGGCTGCGTCATAGATGCTCATCTGTTCGCCGCCTGGATTTGTAGAATCCCTGAATATCGTCACGCCACCCTCGGTGCCCGGCGCCATGAGATTCTTGATTCTGACATTGGCGAAGGTGCCGCGCGTCATTACTCGATCATTTCCACGGCGTGAACCATAGCTGTTGAAGTCCGCAACTTCGACGCCTTTTTCGATGAGGTACTTCCCTGCCGGCGAACTGGGCTTGATAGCGCCAGCGGGGCTGATGTGATCGGTCGTAACTGAATCGCCGAGGATGGCCAGCGGTCTCGCCCCTTTGATATTGGCGATAACTCCAGCCTCCATGCCGAAACCATCAAAGAACGGCGGCTCCTGAATGTAAGTCGATTCCACATCCCATTCATAAACATCTCCGACGCTCGATGGAATTTCGTTCCAGAGCGGATTCCCGGATGTGAAGTCGGAATACAGGCGACGGTAGGTATCAGGATCCATGGCGGATTGCAAAACATTTGCGACTTCCTGTGTCGTCGGCCAGATATCCCTCAAAAACACATCCTGGCCATCCGAGCCTTTGCCGATCGGCTCACTATCCATATTGATGTTGACCCGGCCTGCGAGCGCGAAGGCCACTACCAGCGGCGGGCTCATCAGAAAATTGGCCTTGATGTTCTGGTGAATACGGGCCTCGAAATTTCGATTGCCGCTCAAAACGCTGGCCGCAATCAGATCATTTTCGACCACGACATCTTCGATGCGGGGATCGAGAGGGCCCGAATTTCCGATACAGGTCGTGCAGCCATAGCCAACAATGTTGAAACCGATCTGATCGAGGTAAACCTGCAGACCGGTCTTTTCAAGATAGTCTGAAACCACCCGCGAACCCGGACCGAGCGAGGTCTTGACCGTCGGTTTAACGGTCAGCCCTTTCTCGACAGCTTTTTTGGCCAGCAGGCCGGCTGCGAGCATGACGCTCGGATTCGATGTATTTGTGCAAGAGGTGATGGCCGCGATCAGCACATCTCCGTGTCCGATATCGACTGCCACCTGCGGCGCAGATGTTTCGCGATGCAATTGAACCAGACTGCTCCGCTGCGCCGCCACCGTGGCGCCGAACCTCTGGCTGAGCTGTTCCATTGTCTTGCCGTATCCGCTTTCGATGACCGGCTTCTCAAACAGTGTGTTGAAGGATGCCTTGAGCTTTGAGAGTTCGATCCGGTCCTGCGGCCGCTTTGGCCCTGCGACGTTCGGTCTCACCGTGGAGAGATCGAGATCAAGCACCTGGCTGTATTCGATTTCGCCCTTGCGCGGAATGCCGAAAAGCCCCTGCGCCATGAAATAGTTGCGGAAGGCATTGATCAGTTTTTCTGATCGGCCAGTTGCCGCCAGATAACGGCAGGTCTCCTCATCGACTCCGAAGAATCCCATCGTCGCACCGTATTCGGGCGCCATGTTGGCGATCGTCGCTCGATCGGTCAACGACAGCGAAGCAGCGCCCTCTCCGTGATATTCAACGAACTTGCCGACCACCCTGGCGTTCCGCAACATCTCAGTGATGTGCAGGACGAGATCGGTTGCAGTTACCCCCTCGCTCAGACTGCCGCTCAGGTGCACGCCTACGACATCCGGGGTCAGGAAGTAGACAGGTTGCCCCAGCATACCTGCCTCCGCCTCGATACCTCCAACGCCCCAGCCGACCACTCCCAGGCCATTAATCATGGTCGTATGCGAATCGGTCCCGACAAGTGTGTCGGGATAATAGATTCCCTGTTTCTCGAGCACGCCTTTCGCCAGATACTCCAGATTGACCTGATGAACGATGCCTATCCCTGGTGGCACGACCTTGAAAGTGTCGAATGCCTGCATGCCCCACTTCAGAAACTGGTATCTGGCTCGATTGCGATGGAACTCGATCTCCATATTCTTCTGCAGCGAATCCGCGGTTCCGTATACATCCACCTGCACCGAATGATCCACCACCAGATCGACAGGGACCAGCGGCTCGATAATCTTCGGGGCTTTCCCCATCTTTGCCGCCGTGGACCTCATCGCCGCCAGATCCACCAGCAATGGAACCCCTGTGAAATCCTGCAAAACGATTCGCGCGACGATGAAAGGTATCTCATCCACTCTCTCGACAGTCGATCCCCAGTTCGCCAGCGCGCGAACATCATCTTCCTTGACCTTCTTCCCATCGCAATTGCGAAGAACCGATTCAAGTACGATACGTATGCTGACCGGCAGTTTCGAGACCGGCCCGATTCCCTGTTTCTCCAGCTCAGGCAATGAATAATAGCCGCCTTTGCCGCCATCGCCTATATCGAATTCCTGGTATGTGTTGAATAGATTATGTGCCATTTATCTCTCACCCGATCTGTTCTTTATCTTCAACTTGTTCGTTTGCATTGAATATTTCGACTGACATCTTTATCGACATTGAAAGAAATTGCGAGTTTACGTGTCAGACATCGCCAAGGTCAAGCCAACCACCCTGATTAACTCTTCACTCACTCTACTTCATAATTTTTTTCTATTTGAAGAAACTTTTTACTTGCCATGTTCGGCTATTTTCGGTATATTTTCGGTCGTCGACGAGATCAGCCGAAAACATAAAAGCGACCGGGTGAAAGATCAAAACTCACCCAAATAAAGTGAAACGCCGGACTCCTATCAAGCGTTTAGAGTGAGCAGAATAAATCCGGCCGTTGCATAAGTGTGGACAATGGAAAATCAGCAAGGAGCAGGAAGACCGATGAGAAAAGCAACCAGAACAACACCTGAAGGAGCCATAAGAAAACAGACCTTGTCGCCACGCAGACAGGTGATTGCCGTTGTCATAAAACAGTACGGCACGGGCCTCTACCGAACCTGCGTCAGTCTCGACAAGGATAATCTGACTTTTATCAGTACACACAAAGATGAGCGGAGCGCGACCGAAACGATCAATCGATTCTGGCGGGCATATGATGAGGGTCAGTTAAAATCACCAGAAGACATATCGATATTAATTGATAAGATAGATTTACCGCAGGTGACCCCGCCGATGCCACCCCAATCGCCCGCTCCGGCGGAATTGATCTTCAGACCTTTAGCCGCTTAAGTAGCAGAAAGTAAAAAGTAGAAAGTAAAAAGTGCAAGAAAAACCTGGATTTCGGGTTTTCTTGCACTTTTTACTTTCTACTTTTTACTTTCTACTTCCTGGTGAAATCGATTATATTTCTCGAGCACCCGCACTATCATCTCAATACATATATTGTCAGGATAAAGGAGTCACCCATGGATAAGATTTTGAAAGGCTGCGCAGCCGCGCTGTTTCTTTGTACGGCTGTGAGTTGGATCGTGCCCGCCCAGGCGCAGGAGCCGCCTCCGGAGCCGGCGCAAGCTCCGGCTGGACCGCAGGGTCGCCCGGGAGCCGGCGCCCAGGGCCGCGAACCGGAGATTCGTCCCTATGACAGGGTAATCACCAAAGAAGCTAAAAGTGATGACGGCATTTTCAAGGTTCACCGTATCAGGGAGCGCATATTTTACGAAATCCCGAAAAGTCAGCTGGGCAAGGAATTTCTATGGGTTTCGCAGATAGCACGCACAACACTGGGTGTGGGATATGGCGGACAGGCAATGGGCAACAGGGTCGTCAAGTGGGAGCGGAGAGACAATCGAATCCTGCTTCGAAATATCGCATACGATGTAGTTGCGGACCCGAAGCTGCCGGTCTCGAAAGCCGTTCAGGCGGCCAACAACAACACGATCATAATGTCGTTTTTCATTGAAGCGCTCGGGCCGGACGAAGCTCCGGTCATCGATGTCAGCCGGTTATTCACGACAGAGGTCTCGGAACTCAGCGCCCGGTCGAGATTGCGCGCGCGAGGGTTCGATGCATCGAGAAGCTTCATCGAACGCGCCGTCTCCTTCCCTGAAAATATCGAAGTCGAGGTAACGCAGACTTATACCTCGCCTCCGGACGCCGCACCGGGCGGCGGAGCCGGTCCGACCAACCCCTTTCTTGGCGCGGGAATGCGTGGCGGCAGTGCGACCGTTGTCATGCATTACAGCATGGTCAAGTTGCCCGAAGATCCGATGATGCCGAGACTGTTCGACGAGCGTGTGGGATATTTCAGCGCCCGTCAGACCGATTATGGAAAGGATGAGCACAGATCTCCGCAGCGCACATTCATCACACGCTGGCGCCTGGAGAAGAAGGACTCGAATGCTGCGATCTCAGAGCCGGTCAAACCGATAGTCTATTATGTCGATCCGGCCACTCCGACAAAGTGGGTGCCATATATAAAGAAAGGCATCGAAGACTGGCAGCCGGCATTCGAAGAGGCCGGATTCCGCAAAGCGATCATCGCGAAAGAGGCACCCAAAGAAGACCCGGACTGGAGCCCGGAGGACGCGCGGTATTCAGTCATACGCTGGCTGCCTTCGACGATCGAAAATGCTTCCGGCCCGCATATTCGCGATCCGAGAACAGGCGAGATACTCGAATCCGATATCCAGTTCTATCACAACGTCATGAACCTGGCCCGCAACTGGTATTTCGTTCAGGTCGGCCCGCTCGATCCGCGCGCTAAAACGCTGCCATTGCCGGACGACCTGATGGGCGAGTTGATCCGCTATGTGGTCGCGCATGAAGTCGGCCATACGCTCGGATTTCAGCACAACATGAAGGCCAGCTCGATGTACGAGATGGAGAAGGTCCGTGATCGCGAGTGGGTCAAAAAGATGGGGCACACTCCGACACTGATGGACTATTCACGCTTCAATTATGTCGCACAACCCGAAGACCGGATCGACGTCGAGGACCTGATTCCCAAGATCGGTCCATACGATAAATGGGCTACTATGTGGGGATATAAACCGATCCCCGGGGCGAAATCGCCTGATGATGAGTTGAAGACACTCGATCAGTGGGCGCGCGCTCAGGATAAGACTCCCTGGTTGCGTTTTTCGACTGCAAAATCGCGCGGGGCTGATCCCGGAGAACTGACCGAGGCTGTCGGCGATGCCGATGCCGTGGCGGCCACTACCCTGGGATTGAAGAACCTCAAGCGTGTTGCCGACATGCTTATCCCGGCCACATCGACACAGCAGGGCGAGGCATTTGACGATCTCGAAGAGGTCTATGGCCGGGTGCTCGGTCAATGGCGTCTCGAGATGGGCCACGTCGCGCAAATCGTCGGCGGGTACCATTCACAACAGAAGAATATCGGCCAGGAAGGCGTCATCTTCCAGCCGATCCCGAAGGCGAAACAGATGGGAGCGGTCAGGTTTCTCAACGAAAACGCCTTCACTACACCCACCTGGATACTTAATCCTGAAATACTTCGTCGCATCGAGTCATCGGGGGCACTCGAAAGGATAAAAGTGGTTCAGTCAGGCTTGCTCGCGCAATTGATGCAACCAGCTCGATTCACACGACTCGTCGAACAGGAGGCGATTGATGAAGCGGGCTCCTACCATGCGGTCGAGTTCCTGGCTGATGTGCGTAAGGGAGTCTGGACCGAGTTGGGCGGAACCGGCGCCATCAAGGTCGATGCCTATCGACGAAACCTTCAACGCACCTATCTCGATCTGATGGCCGAGCGGCTGAATGGCCGCTCACCAGTGACAGATGATCAGCGACCATTCATTCGTGGCGAACTCAAATCACTCAACAGCGATCTGACACGTGCGATCGCTCGTGCACGCGATCGGGCCACCCGTATGCATCTTGAAGATGCCAGAGACCAGATCGCCAATATTCTCGATCCGAAATTCCCGAAACCTGCTCCCCCGGCAGCAACGGCCGGCCCGCAGTTCGGCAGAGGTTTCGAGGACGGCTTCGATCAGGACGAGTCCGGCAATATTATGCTCAGATGCTGGCCGGATTACACAATCAACATGCACAGGGAGCGATAGCTGCTTCACGATGTCAATTCAGGATCTGCCGGTGCAGTTTATCGGCAGATCCTCTCTTTTATGGGGACCGGCACAGACCGAAGGGAGCTCAATGAAATATCCGATAAAATATGTCAATGCGATATTCAGTCTTATTTTCATACTCGCTTTCACCGCTCAAACGACATTGGCGCAGGACAAAGTCTCTGAGGCCCACCTTCGCCAGCTTAATGGCAAGCTCCGTGCCGAGATCGAAAAGATCTCATCTGATTTGAATGGCGTCATGGGAGTCGCTATCAAGGACCTGACCAGCGGCGAAGAGATCCTGCTCAATGAGAACCTGCTCTTCCCTACCGGAAGCTCGATCAAAATTCCGATCCTGATCGAACTCTATCGCCAGGCGGCTGAAGGCAGATATCAGCTGTCCGATCAGAAATGGATTGAACGCAAAGACAAGGTTGCAGGCAGCGGTATCATCCAGATCTTCAATGATCACAGCTCGCAACTGAGTCTGGCCGATCTGGGCATTCTGATGATAGCGCTTAGCGACAACACAGCCACAAATATGCTGATCGATCAGGTCGGAATGACGAACGTCAATTCGACCCTCGATAAATCAGGCCTTCCACGGATCAGGCTGCGCCGCAAAATGATCGACCAGGCAGCCTCGGCCAGAGGCGATGAAAACACCGCTACGCCATATGAAGCAATGAGATTGATGGAGAAACTTCATCGCGGTGAAATCGTCGGTCGATCGATCAGCGACCAGGTCCTGACAACATTGAAAATAAGAAAGAACAGTGCAATCCCTTCCCTTATTCCTCCCACCGTGGCCATTGCCAACAAACCCGGCGGCATCGAAGGCTCATCCTGTGACTGGGCCATCGTCTATGTCCCCAATCGTCCATTCGCGATTTCCGTCATGACTACATGGCTCGGCGAAGATGCGCAGAGCTCCATCGCGAAGATTGCTCGACTCGCATACGATCACTATGCAAAACTCTCACGTTCGACTGTTTATGGGGCCAGAGTGGATCAGAAGTAGAAAGTAAAAAGTAGAAAGTAGAAAGTAGAAAGGTCGCATGCTAAGTTGTCGGGCGGGAACTCGCCCGCTCAATTTGAAATCGACCTTTCTACTTTCTACTTTTTACTTTCTACTTCCTACTTCAACCTTCCTGAAACCTTTTGCACCCTTCAGTCACCAACATTGCGTAATATTAATTGATATCCCCGCATTCACCAGGTGAGTGGCGGGGATAAGTGTCTTGCGCATCAGTCGGTAAAACAGAAAAACCATTTTGTTGGAACACTTTAAAAAAGGATTCCGTAATGAACACCGGAAGGAAGTTAAGTAGAAAGTAAAAAGTAGAAAGTAGAAAGTACAGAACCGGGCAGTCTGATCAATTTAACAGAGCTTAACTTTCTACTTTCTACTTTCTACTGATGATTCGGAGGGGGCTTAATGGCAATCAGAAAATCGAAAAAGAGATGGATCATTCCGGGATTGCTCGTCATTCTGGCGAGCGCGACAGTGGTCGGATTCGTAGTCATGTCGAGGCCGGAGGTAGAGATCGACGCCTCGAGACTGGGCACCGTCGAACGTGGCGACATTGCCAGATCGGTGGTGGCGACAGGTCGAATCGAGCCGATCACCAAGGTCGAGATCAAATCGAAGGCGAACGGCATCATCAAGGAATTGCACGTCGAAGTAGGCAACATCGTTCATCCCGGCTCGGTTCTGGCAGAGTTGGACAAGGAGAATCTGGCTGCGCGCGTCCGTGAGGCTGAAGCAGCAATGCTCAGCTCTCAGTCCAATCTGCAGGCTGCTGTTGCACAGCTTCAGAAGAATAAAGTCGAGGCGGAAGGGCCCGACGTCCCGTTCACAAAGCGCAATTATGAACGCTCTGAAAAACTGATGAAGGAGGGCGTTTTGCCGCAGCAGTCTTACGAGGATTCGCGCAGCGCTTTCGAACAGGCTCTCAATCGCCAGAACATCGCCCGGGCCCAGCTAACGGTCAGCGAGGCCAAGGTCAGCCAGGCAAAAGCTGATGTCGCGCAGGCACAGGCGGCTGTCGATCGCGCGAAAGAAGAGCTCACAGATGCCACAATTCGCTCTCCGATTCACGGAATAGTCCTTTCGCGCGATATCGAAATC
>JADJXM010000024.1 GCA_016715865.1 Acidobacteriota bacterium
AAAATGGCCTGGATCTATGTTTGGGGTGTAAAGACCACTCTGCGGATGCCGTCGGCAAGCCGCGCTTCATTGAAATTGATGAGTAACCCCAGTTGCAGATCCATCGCCTTGAGATATGACCTGAGCTGTGTAAAATGCACCGGGGCGAGACCTGACACGGCCTTTATCTCCAGGATCAGCTTTTTGTCGATCAGGAAATCGAGGCGCCCTTCGCCGACCAGGAACCCTTTGTACACTACTTCAATCGGATATTGATTCAAGAATGGAACCCCTTGCTTTTCAAATTCCCTGCTCAGGGCATTTTCATAGATTGATTCCATATAGCCGGCGCCGAGGGTCTTGTGAACATCGATGGCAATGCCGATTATTCGGGTTGCCAACTGATTGACTTCATTGTCGGGTTCTTTGATCATTCATTTGTTAAAAGACGCGGAATTAACCCGTACATTCCATCCCCATGAAAATTTCTTTGCCCCTCTGCGTCCTCCGCGATTCAATCTTCTTTGCCCCCTCTGCGTTCTCTGCGATTCAATCATCTCTGCTCCTTTGCGTTCTCTGCGATTAAACTTATGTGCGGAATAGCGGGCATGGTCTCAGTTTCAAGTTCTGTCGATGCGGGCATGGTTCGCCGCATGACCGAAGCTCTCACGCATCGAGGCCCCGATGATCACGGTTACTGGGCGGATGAACACTGCGCTCTTGGTCATCGCCGCCTTTCGATCATCGATCTCTCACCTGCCGGCCGCCAGCCCATGGCCAACTCGGACGGCAGCCTGCAGATCACCTTCAACGGTGAGATCTACAATTATCAGCAATTGCGCAGGGAACTGGAGTCCGAGGGCTACACGTTTCGCACTCAGACGGATACCGAAACGATCCTGCATGCTTATGACAGATGGGGTGACGAATGCGTCAGTCACCTGCGGGGGATGTTCGCTTTAGGCCTGTGGGACGCCCGCAAGCGGCGATTGTTGCTGCCCGCGACCGAACAGGCAAAAAGCCACTTTTCGCGCAATTGGGCGACCGGCTGCTCTTCGCTTCAGAATTGCAGGCGCTGCTCACCTGTCCCGACATCCCCAGGGCGATAAACCATTCAGCGATAGATACTTACCTCAGTTACGGCTACATTCCGGCTCCAGATACCGGTTTTTCGCATATTAATAAGATACAGCCGGGGCATACTCTGGTTTTCGATCTGAATAATGCCGAGCCGAAAACTGTAAAATACTGGTCATTAAGTTATCAGCCAAAGTTAAAGTTGAATGAGAGAGATGCCTGTCAAGCGCTGAGAGAGGCCCTGACAGAGGCAGTGCGATTGAGAATGATCAGCGATGTTCCGCTGGGGGCCTTTCTTTCAGGCGGGATTGATTCGAGCATCGTTGTCGGGCTGATGGCCGGTCTTTCGTCAAAGCCTGTCAAGACCTTCTCGATAGGGTTCAAGGAAGCGGCGTATGACGAAACCTCACATGCCCGCCGCATCGCCGAAAAATGGGGGACCGAACATCACGAATTCATCGTCGAACCTGACGCTCTGAGCATTCTGCCGACGCTGGTCAGGCATTTTGGCGAACCATATGCCGATTCGTCGGCGATTCCGACTTTTTACGTGGCGCAGATGACGCGTCAGCACGTTACCGTGGCGCTCAACGGCGACGGCGGCGATGAGAGTTTTGTCGGGTACGAACGATACCTGGCGAACGATCTGGCCGGCCGGCTGCAGTCGATACCTGGAGTAGCGGCCGCGGCCGGAGCCCTGTATGGATTGATCCCGGATTCAGTGAACCCGAAGAGCAATCTGCGACGGGCCAGAAGGTTTCTTTCTGTCGCTTCGCAGTCGATGGCTGAACGGTATGGCCGGTGGTTGACCTATTACACGCCCGAAGCGAAGGCTGATCTTTATTCAGCTGAATTCATCAGATCTCTCGGGAACCATACAAACGGCTGGTATGAGGCGTTGTTCGAGGAATTCGAATCTCTGGGATCGGTTGATGGAGCGATGGCCGCCGACGTTGCGTCCTATCTGCCCTACGATCTGCTGGTCAAGGTAGACATTACTTCGATGGCGAACAGTCTTGAGGCGAGGTCTCCGTTTCTTGATCACGAGGTGATGGAGCTGGCGGCGCGACTGCCGGTTAATCTGAAGTATAAAGATCGACAACTTAAATACCTGTTAAAGAAAGCATTTCCTGACCTGCTGCCGGCTGAAAACGTGAACCGCAGGAAGATGGGCTTCGGTGTTCCGGTTGGCGACTGGTTCCGCGGGCCGTTGAGAGATCTGTTGAACGACACTCTCGGATCGGGTGATGCCCGCACGCGAGACTGGTTCAACCAGGCAGAGGTTCGCCGGCTGATCGATGACCACATCGCGACTCGCCGCGACCACGCATTCCAGTTGTGGAATCTAATGATGCTGGAATTATGGCTAGGGGAAGTTTCCAGTTAGAAGTTTCCAGTTTCCAGATGAGTGTTCACAGCGTCAGGGGTTTATGGTGTCACGGAACCACAAGCGTCAGCGCGTGGTTCCGTCTTCTAACTGGAAACTATTCTAACTGGAAACTACTTCATAATGCGCGTTATTCGAATCATCGACCGTCTCAATGTCGGTGGGCCGGCGAAACACGTCACCTGGCTCACCGCAGGGCTCGATCCATCGGAATTCGAAACCACTCTGGTAACCGGCACGGTTCCGCCCGGCGAAGGCGATATGTCCTGGTTCGCTAGTCAATCGGGTGTCGAGCCACTGGTCATCCCCGAGATGTCCCGCGAGCTCAGCCCGAGGGACGCTCTGGTCATTCTCAAGCTCCTGCGTCTTTTTTTTGAGCTTAAGCCCGATATCGTTCACACTCACAAGGCCAAAGCGGGAGCTGCCGGACGCCTCGCCGCGAAGCTCTACAAATTGATCTCTCGCAGGCCCGTCCGCATCTTTCATACTTTTCACGGCCATATCTTTCACAGCTATTACGGACCGTTTAAAACCGGAGTCTTTTTAATGATCGAGAGGGTATTGGCGCGGTTCTGCACCGATCGAATCATCGTCATCAGCAATCAGCAGTTCGAAGAGATTCACGGGCGGTTTAAAATCGGGCAAGCAGACCAGTTTTCGGTCATTCCGCTGGGGTTGGATCTCGATCATACGGCCACCACAGGGCCGGGATTGAGAAGGGAATTAGGGATTCCCGATGGCGTTCCGCTGATAGGGGCTGTCGGAAGACTCTGCGAGGTCAAAAATCATTCGATGTTTTTGCGGGCGTGTGCAAGGTTGAAGGATGCCGGAGCGAGATTCGTTTTGATAGGCGACGGACATCTGCGATCAGAGCTTCAGGCCCTTGCCAACGATTCAGGCATTTCCGATCTGGTTCATTTCACCGGATTCAGGGATGATGTCCTGGAGCTTTACAGGGATCTGAATATCGTTGCTCTGACATCTTTGAACGAGGGGACTCCGCTGACCTTGATTGAAGGTATGAGCCGCGGCGTGCCGGCTGTGGCGACCAATGTCGGCGGCGTGAGGGATCTGATGGGGACGATTCTTGAAGAGCGTGATGGTTTTCAGGTCTGCGAGCACGGGCTGATGGTCCCGAGCGGCGATGACCGGATTTTTGCCGAAGCGATTAAATACCTGCTTGATCGTCATGACCTGCGCCGTGAGATGGGCGAACGGGCAAGGAAATTCGTCATAAAAAATTATTCGAAAGATCGGCTGATTGACGATGTCTCGTCACTTTATAAGCGTATATGGAGTGCGGCGGCCCGGCGCCGCTTTGGTATCTAATTGCGTCATACGCAGAAAGCTATACCAAAGCGGCGCCGGGCCGCCGCACTCCATATTTGCAGATTGATTTTTAATAATACTGTGCTGTATTATTCGTTTGCGTTTTAATAATAAATAGCCCCCGCATCAACTGATACGGCATCCTGCCGTTACTGGCCGAAGCCTTCAAATATGGAGATTAAAACTTGAAAGTCCTGATCACCGGTGGAGCCGGCTTTATCGGTTCACATCTTGCCGAAGAACACCTCAAGCGCGGAGACGAGGTCTATATCATCGATGACCTGTCAACCGGATCGATGGAGAACATCGAGCATATCAAGGGGCTTCCCAGCTTTCATTATTATCTTGATACTGTCACGAACCACCACCTGACGGCCGAGCTGGTCGATCTGTGCGACATCATTTATCACCTGGCGGCGGCTGTCGGAGTCAAACTGATTGTCGAAAGCCCTGTCCGTACGATCGAGACCAATATTCGCGGCACCGAAGTCGTGCTGCATCACGCCGCCAAAAAGCGCAAGCGGGTATTGCTGACATCGACATCCGAGGTTTACGGCAAGACCGAAAAGGTCCCGTTTAACGAGGAAGATGACCTGGTCATGGGTGCGACACACAAGGGGCGCTGGAGCTATGCCTGCTCGAAGGCGATCGATGAATTCCTGGCCATCGCATACTGGAAGGAGAAACGCGTGCCGACGGTCGTCGCGCGGCTTTTCAATACCGTCGGGCCACGCCAGACTGGACAGTACGGCATGGTCATCCCGAATTTCGTTCGCCAGGCATTGAATAATGAACCGATCACAGTTTATGGCGACGGCACGCAGACGCGTTGTTTCACGCATGTCAACGATGTGGTCGGAGCTTTGATCAAACTGGCCGAGCATCCTCAGGCGGTCGGTGAAGTTTACAACATCGGCAGCGCCCAGGAAGTCTCGATCCTGCAACTGGCGGAACGCATCAGGGATCTGGCCGGATCGAAGTCCGAAATAACATTTCTGCCATACGAGATGGCTTACGAAGAAGGCTTCGAGGACATGCTCCGCCGGGTGCCCGATATCTCGAAGATCTCCGGTTTGATCGGATACCGGCCGAAATACAACCTCGATGATATTCTGACGAGCGTGATCGAGTATTCAACGCGAAAGTTCCAGTCTGGGGTAGTTTCAAATAAGGAGTAGTATGGAGTGCGGCGGCCCGGCGACGCTTTAGTACGCTGTAAACTTAATTATCTGGCATTTAAGTCCGGAAGAAATTAATCGCAAGGCCGCGAAGAAGCGCAAAGATTTTTAATCGCAAGGCCGCAAAGGAGGCAAAGATATACAGGGAAGATCAGTGTTCGAATTATATCCAGTGGGCAATAATCCGGATATTCATACCCCCAAAAATCTTTGCCCCCTTTGCGGCCTTTGCGATTAAATTCTTTGCGCTTCTTCGCGGCCTTTGCGATTAACTTTTTTCACTCCATATTCGCCTTCAGAACTGGAAATTTAAAACTTCTTTCACTGGAGAGATCGCATGCGGCAAATCGCAGGCATAATTTTCACGATCCTGAGCGGATTTATCCTGACATGGATTGTTCGAAAACTTGCACGTCGATACAGCCTGGTTTCTATTCCACGTAAAGACCGTTGGAGCAGAAAGCCGACGGCGCTGATGGGCGGGATTGCGATCTATCTGAGTTTTATCATCGGGTGTCTGGTGTTTGCCGACAGGCTCAGCCGCGTCTGGTCGATCCTGCTGGCCGGTTCCGTCTTGTTCGCAGTTGGATTAATTGACGATCTGGCGCCGCTTAAGCCGTATAAGAAGCTGGTCGCGCAGCTGATTGCGGCGTCAATCGTGATATTTGCCGGAATAGCGCTGCCGTGGACGTCCAGTGCGCCCGTCAATTTCCTGTTCACTGTATTCTGGCTGGTAGGCATCACCAATGCGATCAATCTGCTGGACAACATGGACGGCCTGGCGGGCGGCATTTCTCTGATCGCGTGCATCTTTCTGGCGGTCAATTTATTGATCAACGGGCAGATGGCAGAGGCTGTCTTCCCACTAATGCTGGCCGGATCGATCGTCGGATTTTTATGGTTCAATCTTCATCCGGCGACCATTTTCATGGGCGATTGCGGGTCGATGTTCCTTGGCTTTACCCTGGGCAGCATGGCGATGCTGAGCGATTACAGCAGGACGCGAAATATCTGGTCGGTCCTCCTTACGCCTGTATTGATCCTGATGATTCCGATCTTCGACACGACGATCGTGACGATCACTCGCAAATTTTCCGGACGGCCGGTCAGCCAGGGTGGTCGTGACCACTCCTCTCACCGCCTGGTGGCCCTGGGGATGTCACAACGCCGTGCCGTCTTCACTCTCTACCTGTTTGCGTTGATCTCAGGCGGGGTGGCGCTGGCTATGCGTGGCCTCGGAATCGAGATCACCATTCTGGTGGTTTCAGCCTTCGCCTTGACGGTTGTGATTTTGGGCCTTTATCTGGGAAAAGTCCGGATCTATGAAGATGTTAACGACTCGAGCGGGACGCTCATCAGAATATTGACAATGTATCCGTACCGCCGCCGGGTCTTTGAAATTGTGCTGGATTTCTTTTTGATAATTCTGGCCTATTACGCCGCATTCCTGCTAAGATTTGAAGGGCATTTGCCGCCCGATCAGCGCAAAATCCTGATCACAACGCTTCCGCTGGTTCTGGCAATCGAGATCTTTATTTTTCTGGCCGCCGGGCTTTATCGCGGCATCTGGCGGTATGTCAGCATTGACAGCCTCATGACCGTCACTCGCTCGACCGTTGCAGGAGCGTTTTTCAGCGGTTTTACTGTCTTTGCATGGTATGGATTCAAGGGGCCATCACGGGCGTCTCTGGTTCTGAACGGAATAATACTGTTTCTGTTGATAGGAGCCAGCAGGGTCTCATTTCGAATCATCGGCTCGTATATTGTTAATCGGCGAGAGACGAAAGGCGATGCGCAACCCGTTGTGATCTATGGCGCCGGAGATGGAGGCGAGCTTCTTATCCGCGAGCTGTTGAAGAACGACCTGTATCGCTATCGACCGGTGGCTTTTATTGATGACGATCCGGAAAAAAACGGGCAACAGCTGCACGGGATTCCGATCTATGACCCTTCGCATATGCCGAAACTGATCGCGGAATATGAAATCTGCGATGTTCTCATCTCCAGTACGAAGATCGAAGACGGCAACCTGCAGCGTCTCAGGCGAACAGGTCTCAGGTTCAAGCGGCTGCGCATCCATTTCGAGGATATCTCGGAGCCGTTCGATCAGCCGGAACCGCTTCACGCTGCGGCTGAACCCCTTCGCAAACTCGGCGTGCTGGGCGTTGAAAAATCCTTCTAATATTATGAATATTGATTTCACAAGCAGAGTAATTCAATCGCCTGAGACCCTCATCAATGTCATCGAGGGTGAATCGGTGCTGCTTAACCTGAACAATGAAAGCTATTACGGGCTCGACGAAGTCGGCACACGGATGTGGGAGCTGCTCACGACGTCAGAGTCTATCCAGGCGGCATACGATCAACTGCTGGATGAATACGAAGTCGAGGCTGAGACGTTACGTCGTGATATGCAGAACCTGATCAGCAAACTGTTTGATCAGGGATTGCTGGAGATATCCGTTGAGCAATCTTCGTAAATTATTGGATCTGGATTATCACGACCGGTTTTTACTGTGCCAATCCCTGCTATTGCTGCCGCTGGTTGGGCTCATGTTGAAATTGCTGGGGTTCAGACGATCCGGAAATATTTTGACACATCTGGTTATTCGCAAATCGCGTTTGTGGGACAATCAGGTTGAAAGCAGGTTGATGAAAGCGCGTCGCGCTGCCTGGCTCATCAGCGTTGCAAGCGTTTGGGGGGCATACCGAGCCAATTGCCTCGAAAGATCGCTCGCATTATGGTGCGTTCTGGGCAGGCTGGGAATTGAATCCCAAATCTTCTTCGGCGCGCGCAAAGTAGATGGAAAACTGGATGCCCACGCCTGGGTTGAGCTGGATCATCATGATACTTAATGATGACGAAGGCGTCAGGAACCGGTTTGCTCCACTCGTAAAACAGGGGAATACCCGTGTCGTTGGAGTCTGAATGAGCGGAATTGCTGGTGTCATTTATATGGACGGTCGTCCCGTCCCGCCTGATGTGTTACGGCGTATGACCGATTCATTGGCATTTTGCGGACCGGATGCGCAGGAAATATGGATTGATGGTCAGGCAGGTCTTGGCCATGCGATGTTGCGTACGTGGAAGTCAAAGGGATACTACCAGTAAATGAAGTGCCCGCCAGACTGAATGAAGCGCGCATCGCCGACTTTCTTGTGGAAGTGCTGGAAGGCTACGATAAAGTTTCGACCTTTTACGAAAACATTTTCAAACTTCCGCCTGCTCACACACTGATAGTTAGTGACCGGGGAGTGCGGATATTCAAATACTGGTCACCTGAGCCAGGCAAACAGCTTCTAATGGGCTCCGATGAAGAATATCTGGAAACCTTCGCGAGATTTTTACTGAAGCTGTGCGTTGCCGGTTGCGCAGTCAATCGCCGGCCGGCGTGCTCTTGAGCGGAGGCATCGATTCGGCAACAATCTGGGGGACGGCCACGAGAGTTATTGAGTCTCAAGAGGGCCTACTGGCCTTATCCGGAGTCTCGCCTCCTGACAGCAACTGTATCGAAACTCGATTAATCGGTGAGGTGCTTGATGGAAACCCTGCGACGGCATCACAGGTCCGCTGGGATGATGTTGAGCCCTATTTACCGGAAATCGATAAAGCTCTTTTCAGGCTTGATGACCCAAATGATACGGTGATGGAATTACAACGTATCATGTATAGGCAGGAGGGACGAAGCGGCGTTAAAGCAGTACTGGATGGCATCGATGCTGACGTTATAACCTCGACTACCATTCATATCTCTGACTTGCTTCGTAAAGGTAAACTGCTGACTGCTATCAGTGAAGCCAGGGGATTGAGTTACTTCTTCAAATATTATTATTCGCCGATTCGATTGTTGTATCGTGGGGCGAAGAGCGCATTTACGCCTTTCTGGCTTCGAAATCTGATTCGCCGCTTTGACTTTTCCGATCGTTCCGGCCGCACGGTTAAGAACTCAATAATCAGCCCTGATCTCGCCGAGCGGATCAATTTGAATGAGCGTCTCAAACGATTAGACAGTTATAGTTGGGCTGGAAAAGGCTTTACCCTGGCTGCCAAGCATGCACTCGCCATGAATCACTCAAATCTGACTGTGGGAATAGAGCGATACAGGCGGGTCTCGGCAGCTCATGCGATCGAGGCACGCCACCCGTTTCTTGACAAGCGGCTGGCGGAGTTCTGCCTTTCACTACCCTGGAATCAGAAAATTCATCGAGGCTGGACCAAGATATTGATGAGACGAATGATGAAAGGTGTGATTCCCGAAAGCGTTCGTTGGCGTAGAGGCAGGGAGCATCTCGGATGGCAATTCTCGAATGCGATCATCACTCATCGACAGGACATGCTTCGGAACGCGATCGCAACAAATCTGAACAGCCTGAGTAATTATATTAATCCCGTTGCGCTCAAACAAATTTGCATCCAGACCGATATTGGCCAGTCCGATGATGGAGGATATGCTCTTTTACGGGTTGGTGCTCTGGGACTGTTTTTAGAGCATTCTTCAGCCTGAATTTTTCGAATTTTTTAGCAAGGTGATAATCATGTCGATAAATAAAACTAAAACAGCCGATGATACCGAAACCACGATCAAAGTCGAAAGCCCCAACGGTACAGGAAAAAGAGAATATGTCGAACCAGCCTTACTCGTCTATGGCACCGTCCGTGGATTGACGGCTACAGGTACCGGTTTAGAAATGGAGGCAGGTCAGTCATCAAACAACCCTCAGAAGAAACCCTGATAGAATGGATGAGGCACATCCGTGATATCCGGGCCGAGAGATCTACGACAAATAAGGGGCTGTTAGCTAATTGGAGATCATGATAACGATGAAAAAAACTCATTCAGATAGCGATGCTGAAACCACAATCAAAGGCATAAGTCCCGGCCTTGCTGGAAAAAGAGATTATGTCGAGCCAACCTTACTGATTTTTGGCACTGTCCGCGGTTTTGACGGCTACTGGTACTGGTGCCGAAAAGGAAGTTGGCAATGTAGGCGGCAAGTCCAATCCAAACGATCCTCAGAAGCGCCCCTGACAGAATGCCGAATTACAGGTATTGCGATATCAGCCTCGGCAGTAATATTGCGCTTCCAGAGCTGCCCTTGTCAGTCGACAACCGGCCAGAGGTATCTTTCAGATGTCTGCATGCGTCCAGTTTAATTCCAGACTCGCCAGCCTGGATCGATCGGCACTCACTTTCGGATATCGATTCTTTTCTTGTAATTGAAAAACAGGAATCGGCATATCTTTTACGTCATTTCGACCTGGCGGATTTTATTATCAACGGCCAGGGGACGGAAATAGAGTGCCGCATGCAAAAGGCACTGCCTGAGGAAACAATTCGTCACCTGCTGCTTGATCAGGTTCTGCCGCGATTACTCAGCCACCAGGGTCGGCTCATGGTTCATGCAAGTGCAGTGTTGACCTCGAAAGGCATCATAGCTTTTCTTGGAGATACCGGCTGGGGCAAATCCACGCTGGCTGCAAGCCTTGTTCAGCCAGGGGTCAGCCTGATGACGGATGACTGTCTTAGTATTACGGAAATAGAAGGAACGCTTTTTGGCATCCCTGCCTACACCGGATTAAGATTATTACCTGACAGTCTCGGCCGGCTTTATCCCGATTCGCCTGAGGTGATGGATTTTGCCCATTACAGTGAGGAAGAAGCGTCTATTTGTTGCGAATGCGAGATTCGATCACGCCGATAAACCACTACCATTGCTGGCACTATTCGTACTTACTCCGCCTCAGGATGCTGAAGCTGTTGATGAAGTCTCAATCGAACCGATCTCGTCTGTCGAGACTCTGATGGCTTTGACAAAACATTCATTTAAGCTTGATTTTACAGATAAGCAGCACCTATCAAATTCATTTTTCAAGACGGGGAAAATGTCGCAACGAATACCGGCGTTTTCTCTCAATTATCCGCGAAAACATTCGTATCTTCCTGCTGTTGGGGATTCTATATTGAATAAAGTCAGTCAATTAGCCGATTTTGAAAGATTATGAGATCCGACTTCAGCGAAATATTGCTGGATACCGACATACTGCAGCGGGCCGCAGTTAAACTCGATGAGAAACTGTGTCGAAATCCGGAAGATGTTGAATCCATGACCAGCCTGGGCGAGATTTACCGTAAGCTTGGGATGCTCGAAAAGGCCGCTGAAATGTATGGGAAAATCTGCAATGTAACTACCGATAACAGAAAGGCGAAATATCTACAGACACTTCTGGCCGGCGAGCACCTGGCCCTCTGGCCCGATGATGAGAAATTCATCCCCCCACAATTTACACAGATAAAAAACTACCTTTCAGCCACGACACACGAAGAGTTGCTGTCATTCGTATCCGGCATTGAATCGGAATTCAACCCATCTACTGTCTTATCCGGCTATTATCCTGAGGTAAGTAAATCGTTTGTCTACTATTTCCGAAACGAATTTTATGAGGCACTGCGTGAACAGCTGGTAGCATGCCTGCCGACGATCTGTGAGCGGTTGCAAATAAAGCTCTTCAGCCACGGGTATATATCGCTTGAAATCAAAGCATACAGACACAGCGACTATTTTCGCCCGCACTCAGATCGATACACAGGCGGCAACAGGAGAATCAATTTTGGATGCGTGTTTTATTTTACTCCGAAGAGGTTTTCCGGGGGAGATTTTCTGCTTTTCGATACAGATTTTGAAGGGCAAAATTTTTTACCAACCCGTTTTACAAGATTTATTCCTGAAGATAATTGCGCGATATTTTACCCTAGTGATAGTTACCATTCGGTAACACCGGTGAAAACGCAGGGGCTGAATTTAAAGACAGTCGTTTTGCAATAATTGGCCATATTGAAGAATCAACGAACAGTTGAAGGATAAGGCATGGAGTACCGACTTGAGTCGGGTTTTTCTTGTCGATACTGCTGTCCACTTTATAAAAGGCAAAACCCGACTCAAGTCGGTACTCCATGCGAATAAATCTATGTATTCAGTCACTACCTACGGCTATGATGGCTGACGAGGCGCGGATGGACGCCTACACCGAGGCCCTGCGTCGCGCCGTCACTCCGGGCTCGACCGTCATCGACATCGGCACCGGCCCCGGCATCTTCGCGCTGCTGGCCTGCCGGTTCGGAGCCGGTCATGTCTACGCCATCGATCCTTCCGATGCAATCATAGTAGCCCGTGAAGCCGCCGCGGCCAACGGACTGGCCGATCGCATCACCTTCATACAGGGGCTTTCGACCGAATTCACTCCGCCTCAGCCGGCCGATGTCATCATTTCGGACCTGCGCGGGCTGCTCCCGTTTCTGGGTTCGCATATACCCAGCATCATCGATGCACGGTCGCGGCTGCTTAAGCCGGGCGGCGCGCAGATTCCGCTGAGGGATGAACTGTGGGCGGGCGTGGTCAATGCCGAAGAGACATGGAACGAATACATGGCCGCCTGGAAGCTGCACGGTTTCGATTACAGATCGGCGACTCGTATCATCACGAATACCACAGGATGGCGAATCAAGGATGTCAAACCCGGGATACTGGCGGCGCAACCGCAGCGCTGGGCGACTATGGACTACAGGACAATCGAAAATCCGAACGTTTCGGGCGAGGTCGCGTTCACGATCGAGCGCGACGGTCCGGCTCACGGGGTGCTGATCTGGTTCGACACGATGCTGGCTGATGAGATTGGATTTTCGAATCATCCCGGCTCCGAGAAGCCCGCCAAAGTATACGGCCGCAGCTTCTTTCCATGGTCGGAGCCTGTAGATTTACGAAAGGGCGACGAGGTGCGTCTCAGAATCGAAGCTCGACTGGTCGGTCAGGATTACATCTACCTGTGGGAGACGACGGTCAATGGGAAAAACATTTTCAAGCAATCTACATTCTACGGGGCGCCACTCTCGATCAGCATGTTAAAAGAGGAGCGCCGATTACATCCCTTCATTGAATCGACAGGGACGCGTCGATCATTTCGTGCTGGAGCGTATGGCAGAAGGCGTGACAGTCGGCGAGATTGCCAGTCAACTTTTCGAGACCTGGCCCGATCAGTTCCCGAAATGGCAGGATGCAATGGGCCATGTCGGCGACCTGGCGAGGAAATATTCGGAGTAGTTTCCACAAAGGAGGCAAAGATTTAAAATCGCAGAGGCCGCAAAGAGGCAAAGAAGATTGAATCGCAGAGATCGCAAAGGGGCAAAGAATTTTTGGTGATTTGGTTATCCGGATTATTGCCCACTGGATATAATTCGAACACTGATCTTCCCCATATATCTTTGCCCCTTTGCGACCTCTGCGATTTAAAATCTCTGCCTCCTTTGCGATCTCTGCGATTCAATCTTCTTTCTGGCGTTGAATTCCCTTGGAGATACAACAAAAAATCAGCAAACTTTCGACGGCCATCAAGCAACTGCCGCAGGCGTTGGGGCTGGTCTGGGGAGCGACGCGCCGCTGGACGATTATCTGGTTTTTGCTCTTGATGGCGCTGGGAGTCATGCCCGCAGCCATGGTATGGCTGACGAAGCCTCTGGTCGATAGTCTGGTTGCAGCGGCAGGCTCGGGAGAAGGGATCGGGCTGGTCTTTCGCTGGGGCGGTTTGATGGCCGCAGCCATGATCCTCTCTGAGGTTTTAGCCAGGGCGATCGAACTGGTTCGGCATTATCAATCGGAACTGTTGCAGGATCATGTTTCGGGGCTCATCTATCGCAAATCAGTTGAGGCGGATTATGCATTTTACGATCTGGCCGAGTTTTACGATCATCTGCACAGGGCGAGATCTGATGCGGCATACAGGCCGGAGGCGCTGCTTGAAAGCCTCGGCAATCTGGCACAGAACACAGTTACGCTCATTGCCATCGGGGCGTTGCTGGTGGCATATGGCTGGTGGCTGCCCGTCATCCTGATTATCAGCACGGCGCCGGCGCTGGTCGTCGTCCTCTTCAGCACGCTGCGTCAGTATGCGTGGCAGCGACGTGTGACGGCGGACGAGAGACGCGTCTGGTATTACGACTGGCTGCTGACATCGGCCGAGGCCGCGGCCGAGATCAGGCTCTTCGATCTGGGCGGTCATTTTCAGAAGGCGTGGAGCGAATTAAGATTGAGGCTGCGAACCGAGAAGCTCAGGCTCGAGCGGCAACAGAGCCTTGCGCATCTTCTGGCCTCGATGCTTGCGCTGCTTGTCACACTGGCAGCTCTGGGTTGGATGGTCTGGCGGGCCTACAGGGGAGAGGTCAGCCTTGGCGTGCTGGCGCTCTTCTACCAGGCGCTCAATCAGGGACAGCGCCTGCTCAGGTCGCTGCTGGACAATGTCGGCCAGCTCTATTCGAACAGTCTCTTTCTTGGCAACCTCTTCGAGTTCCTGGCCCTCGAACCACAAATTCCCGATCCCGAAAAACCACGCCCTGCTCCGGTGGACCTTGTTGACGGGATTCGTTTCAATCATGTCACCTTCACCTATCCCGAAAGCCGAAAACCGGTCCTGAATGATTTTCACTGGAGATTCCCGCCGGCAGGATCATCGCAATTGTGGGCCTCAACGGCGCGGGGAAGAGCACGCTCTTCAAATTACTTTGCAGGCTGTATGATATCGACAGCGGAACGATCACGATGGATGGCGTCGAACTGCGAGAAATGAAGGTCAACGATCTGCGCCGTCGTATCACTGTGCTCTTTCAGCAGCCGGTCCATTATCGTCAGACCGCCGCTGAGAATATAGCCCTCGGTGATCTTGACGCCCGGCCGTCAATCGATGAGGTCCGAGCGGCGGCCGAAGCCGCCGGCGCAGATGAACTCATACGCGAACTCTCTGATGGGTATGACACTCAGCTCGGAAAATGGTTTCAGGACGGGGCTGAACTGAGTGTGGGCCAGTGGCAACGCATCGCCCTCGCCCGCGCTTTCCTTCGAAAGGCTCCGATAATCCTGCTCGACGAACCGACCAGCGCCATGGACTCATGGGCCGAAACCGCCTGGATGCAAAGATTCAAACTTCTGGCCAAAGGCAAAACCGCCATCATCATTACACATCGCTTTACCACCGCTATGCAGGCCGACATCATTCACGTCATGGTCGCTGGTCGGATAGTCCAATCAGGCTCTCATAATCAACTCGCCGCTCAGGATGGCCCATACGCTGCCTCATGGGCCGATCAGTCCTTACTCACTCATCAATGACCTCTCCCATTATCCATTCTATCTCTCCTGAACTCGCTTGCCTGTTTGAATTAGCATCACGTGCGTCTGATAACGGAGAGAGATCCGGAGTTACGTATATTAATGATATGGAGATCAGGGAAGAGCGGCTGTTCGAAATGGCTGGGCGGCATGGTGTCATGTCGATGTTGTTGAGATATAGAGGTGCGAAGGATGAAATACTGGCAAAAATTCCGACATTGAATGTACAAAGCAATCTGAGCAGGACGGGCGAGCTGATCAGGATACTCGGGCGTTTTAATAGAGAATCGTTGCGTGTTATCCCGTACAAGGGGCCGACACTGGCCGATCTGGCTTATGGTGATCTGGGACTTCGTGAATTCGGCGATCTCGATCTGCTGATTGAGCGGGAGTCATTTCTGATTGCTCATGGTCTGATGCTGGAAGACGGTTATGAGCCTGAGATCGAGCTCGAGGCGGGACAATGGCGGGCATTTATGGCCACTACCAACGTTCTGGCCTACTGGCATCCAGGGAAAGAGATCTCTGTTGAGCTGCACTGGGAGCTGTCGCCGAGATATCTGCCATTTCCGATCGACTTCAAAACGCTTTACGGGAGGCGAGAGCCGAGTTATCCGGGCGGTCGGGAAGTGATGACCATGTCTGGCGATGATCTGCTTCTTTACCTCTGCCTGCATGGCGCGAAGCATGGCTGGGAAAGGCTGAGCTGGATCATGGACGTCGGAGGGATGATTCGCCGGCATGCACATCTGGACTGGGAACGTATTATCAGCGATGTGCGGGGCTCAGGTTACGATCGAACATTCGGACTGGGTCTGGCGCTGGCTGGGGAAGTTACGAAGGCGAAGCTGCCGCTACTGGTTGAAGAGATGATCCAGGGGGATGCGGCGATTCCCAACCTTAGGAAACAGGTCATCGAATGGCTCGATGCGAGTGAAGCTCCATCGCTGATAGAACAGACGAAATTTCTTCTGCAATTGCAAAAGAGCCCGGTGGAGAGGGGGCGAATGTTGTACAGGATTGCCATAACTCCGTCGGTCGCCGACTGGCGCGCGCTCAGGCTGCCGGCGCCGCTGACCGGGTTGTACCGGTTGATTCGCCCCATGCGCCTGTTTATTGATTTATTAACCGGAAGAAAATAATCGCAGAGGACGCAAAGGGGCAAAGGATTTAATCGCAAAGAACGCAAAGGGCAAAGAATTTTTAGGTATATCAATACCTGTATCAGTTCCAGTGGACGATAATCCGGATTTCAATATTCAATAAAATCCTTTGCCCCTTTGCGTCCTCTGCGATTAACTTTTTTCCAGCCTCGCGATCTCAATTCACACGTACGACGACCAGAGTCTGATCGTCCTGGGGAGGGATATTGCCAAGGAAGCGGCTCACCTCTGCCATGACATTGTCGCGAGCCTGATGAGCTTTGATCCCATTCATGCCTTTTGCCAATTCTTCGAGTCTAACCTCTCCGAACTCCTCTTTTTTGAAGTTCATGGCCTCGGTTATCCCATCTGAATAGATGAGCAGCAGGTCGCCCGGTTTAAGATCGATCGAATCGACCTTGAGCGATTGATCGAAGATGCGACCAGAGTTGAGCCCGAGGCCCATCCCCTGAGGTTTCAGCAGCTGGGTCATGTTTTCAGCCTGCCTGAATAGAACTGGCGGATTATGTCCGGCTCGAGCGAAATCGAAGCGCCTGGTGACGGGATCGATAATTCCCAGAAAGAGTGTCACGAAGACCTTGCGGCGGCAGACATCGTAGAGGTGGTGGTTGACCTCGCGCAGAATCTGACCCGGATCGGTCTCGGTCTCGGTGATCGAATCGAGCAGCCCCTTGGTCAACGTCATGTAGAGCGAGGCGGGAACTCCCTTGCCGGAGACATCCGCAACGACTATGCCCAGGCGACCATCCCTGATCGGCAGGAAATCATAGAGGTCTCCGCCGACATCTTTCGATGGACGGCAGATTGCGGCTATGTCCAGACCCTCGATCATCGGCTCGGCGTCAGGCAGCATCTTCTCCTGGGCACGACGCGCGACATCGAACTCGGCCTTCAAACGTTCGCGTTCGATACGCCCCGAGATGAGATGCTCGGGGACTGCTGTCTCTTCAGGTGTCGTTTCCCGTGACTTGAGAAAAGCTGTAAAACCCGCGATCAGGGCCACTCCGACATAGACCATTATGGTCCAGCCGGACCGGCCGAGCGAAACGGAAGGCTGCGCCATCATGGCCGCCGCACTTATCGCGAGCTGCCCGCAGATGACCGCTACGACGGCTGCCAGCACACCAAAACCGTAATGAAGGCCCAGCAGTACGATCGTCGCCAGAATCCCCGTGACAACCATTGCCGGAGCTGAATTCACTACCTGAATGACGCTTTGAACAGCAAAAAACACGAGCAGCGCCAGGACCGCGCGCGCCAGTGCGCGCCGCCTGATCGCCGAATCGATGAGCGATCCTAAAAATGCGAAGAGCACCAGCGACAGAAATTCGTAGCCGGTCGTGAATGCCGCAATCGTCGGCAGCTGCGCTACGAAATACGCATGCGTGAATGTTGTAGCAAGTTCGGCGGACGGAAAGATCCCCGTGGCCAACACGAGGAAGGGCAGGGCGGCCAGCAGTCCACCGGCGAGCACCCCGGCCAAAATGCCTGCCGTTACAGGCTTTGTCAATATCTTCCCTTTGAGTGCCAGTTCGATCGATAGAGTCCGACGGTCCGGAATCCTCAATGCCAGCGCCTGACCGGCAGACCACGTCACATATGCTCCAAACGCAATCCCCAGATTCAACAATAAAAATATCAGCTTCGGCGCAAGCAGCGCTACCCAGTAATTCACCGTTCCGGTCGAAAATGTTGTGCCAAGTACCAGGCTGTCGGCGAACTCACTGATCACATTCGTAAAAAATGTGAATAAAAACGCTATCACCAGAAAGACCAGTGTCGTCGGATGATGTATCTGCCTCCGCGCCAATCCAGTGAAATAGAAGATAGCAATCAACAGCGCCAATGGTAGATACGTGAAAGAACCGATCCCCGCCAGCGTCCGCCCCGCTGTACTCCGCCGCGCATTCATCTCCTCTCTCATCTCTGACGTCATCGTCGGTTCGATCGATACCCCTGTTACTCGATCTTCCTTTGTCTCCACTCTCGCCGTTACCCGCAGCCGATTGTCACTGGCTACCCATGTCGCCTGCCGATTATTACCATCCTGTGAACCTGCGTCTGATAACGAAAAACGAGAAAACGAGTTTTTGAGCAATTTTTTCAAAAACTCCTCAGATACAGACAAAGAAGCATTCGCGACTTGCGTGCCGGGCTTTTGATTTGCAGTGGGCTTGGTTTGAGGAGCGGAAAACCTGAAGCCGGTCATAGCGCCCAGGGAATTAAGGTCGACAGAAATGCGATGATTGGAGCGCAGGTTTCTGAGATAGACGGATGTAACGAGGGGAGAGAAGATGCCGGCGCCAATGGGATTCGTCTGGTGGCGAAGGTAGTATTCGATGATCGGGCTATGGCGAATAGTAACCTTCTCATCCCAGTCGTCGGTCACATAGCCGAGTTTGGAGGCTTCGAGTCGGGCGATGCGAATGGCATCGGTTCTGTTGATCGAGTAATTCCACCGGGTCGAAGGATCGATGCGTGGAAAAAGAGTGAATAATGCGATGTAGCCTAAGAGGGCTGGTAGAAGGATAAGCAGGCGACGGCTTGTCATGATTCTATTCCTCCGCCCGTCACTTCATCGATACGAATGATGAGCGCCGTCAGATCATCTTCGCCGCCCTTGTTTCGTGAGCGTTTCAAACATTCCTCTACACTGTCATCGAGGGTTTTCTGCAGTCCGCCGGAGTCATCCTTGCGCGCTGCGGCGAGGATCTTCCTGAACTCGTTTTCAGCGTTGGAGTTTAACTGATTCCAGTTCTTCGAGATGCCGTCGGTAAAAAAGATAACGCTGTCTCCGCTTTCGACGGATAGTGAGCCCTGAATGATAGAAATATTCTCTCCGGCCGCAGATTGAAAAGTGACCGTCTTTTCTTCAGGCGCCGATGTGCCACTGCTTTGGCTTGAGACCAGTAATTCAGGGTATCTGCTGGTTCGAGCATAGCGAACGTTGCCGTCACTCGAATCGATGACGGCAAATGCGATCCCCAGACCGTTATCTTTATCAGCGGCATCCAGTCGTATATTCAGTTTTTCCTGCAATCCGCGAATGATCTCGGTCGGCGAATTATCATCGTAATTGGTGCTCCTGATTCTGGGCATGAGGTAACCTTTGGCGAAGGCTATAGCCAGTGCCGAGGCGAGCCCTCGCCCGCCGCCTTCAGCGATGAGTATTCCCAGCCTGCCCGGTTCAAGCTCGAAGACGTCATAAAAGTCACCGCCGACCTCGTGGGCGGGCACACAGGTCGCGGCGATCGTGAGGTTTGGAATGGCCGGCAGCGTAGGTGACATGAGGCGCATCTGGGCCTCGCGCGCCGCCGACACTTCGGCCTGCATCGAAAGACGCTCAGCCAGATTCCTGGCATAGACCGGACGGACCTCGTTCTCAGTCAGTATTCTTCCCTTGAAGGCGAAATAGAACTCCATCGCAAGAATGATGAATGCGATTCCGATTGCAATCGCTCCATACATTTTTAAATACGGATTCGGCTGCATGTACATCGAAGTCGCAAAACTGAGAAAAGTCGGGGAAGCCAGCCCGACGATGGCCGTCACGATGCCGAACGACTGGAAAGCCGAGAGCGTGAGGGCGGTTCTGCAGATAGACATGAGCAGCACCGATTGCCAGGGTCTGAAACTGAGAAACGGCCCTGTGCATGCGATCAGCGTGAAGATGCCAAGGATCGGGTAGATGATTCGCCTCGATTTGAATCGCCTGAGCAGGAATGGCAGTGGAATAAGAATGCCTATAACTATCACCAGAATCGCATCCATCGGCCAGACGATGAATGGAAAGAGCCACGGAGCGATCCCGAACCACGCATCGAGCGGACCCAGCTCCTCGCCATACGTCGGGTTGTTGTGCCATGAGAAGAGCGCGGCGTTGGTCAAAAACAGCATCCAGCCGCCGAAGGCCCACCCGTATAGAAACGATCTGGCCACATTGCGAGAAAATATATGACCGGTCATGAGCGAATCGAGCGAAAGCAGCTTGCCCGTGTATGCTTCCCGGATATCCCCTTCGCCGCTTCCATACGACAGCCCTATAAACAGACCGATGATCGAATATGTGATGAAAGTTGAAAGCAGGATCACCCAGTCGGGGGCCGTCGAATCGGTGGATCTGGCCGCGTCATAGATGGCGATATCGGAGATCAGGACAAAAGATGTCAGGATCACCGCCATGATCATCGTTACCAGTATGACGCGTGAATACGAGACCTCTTTCTGCTGTGCCCGCTGGACAAACCTGTAGATTCCGAAGATGACGACGATAAATATCGTCAGACCGTAGATGATGCCGGTGATGATTCGCGGGGTTTGACTCAGATGAAGCGTCGAGCGCGCAAAATCTTTATCGATCGAGGCCGTCATCCTGTCTTCCATCAATTGATCGCCTCGAACCGAGACAACACTCTCGAGGGTGATTTCAGGCGACGATGGCATCGGCCACCGCCATTTGAAACTGCGCACTTGCGAGCCAGGGTCATCTTTCTTGATCGATTCAAGCTCGACCGGCGCTTTTATTCCATAGCCTGTCACCCTCGCTTCAATTGCCTGACGTGCCATCGCCCGCGCACTGTCTTCACCCGCATCCTTAAACGTCCTTGATTTGGATACATACCTGTCATATCCCAGCCCGCGACCGGTCTTGTCCAGAAGAACCTCGATATTCTCTGTCCGATCCGGCGATCTGAAAAGTACCCCCAATGCCGCGTGCGGAACCAGCTTCTTCAACAGTTCACTCTCCGCACCCGTCTTGTATCGATAATAAAAGTGCAGGTTGTTATCGGGCTTGAATCGAATGTACTCATCCCATCCCGCCACCCTGACCCCTTTGGAACGAGCGAACTGCGCCGCCTTCGCGAACGCTTCATCCCTGTCAATCTCGAAGCCGATCTGCGCATTCGGATTGTTCGTCAAATCAATGTAGACACCGCCGATATAGGCCAATGGCGAGAGCAGCAAAAATGCCGTCCAGAACCAGCGCGTTTTTCCGAGGAGCAGTTTTCTTGGAAGCATGTGTATAAGTTGAAAGTTAAAAGTTGAAAGTTGAAAGCATAAAAACCGAATAATTTACGAGTCCCGCTCGATAAAATGTTTCTGACTTTTGACTTTCAACTTATTTAAACTTTCATTTAATTCTTCACTTCTAAAAGCTCAACATCAAACAGGAGAGTCGAATTCGGCGGGATGGCTCCCTGGCCCTGGGCGCCGTAGCCCAGATCAGGTGGGATGATCAGCTTTCGCTTTCCTCCCTCCTTCATGCTCATGATCCCTTCATCCCATCCTCTGATAACTGCTCCGAGGCCGATGGTGAAGGTGTATGGAGTGCCGCGATCGACCGAACTGTCGAACTTCGTTCCATTTTCGAGCGTGCCTGTGTAATGCACGGTGACACTGCTGCCCGGGGCCGGACTGGCGCCTGTCCCGACAACCTCGTCGATATACTTCAGACCAGAGGCCGTCCTCACGGTGGCACCGGTCGCGCCTCCCCTGTAATAATTGAAATAATAGATGGCCCCGGCTATGCCGACAACCACTATGATTATGAGGGCGATCATCGCCGGATTGTTTCGCTTGCCGGATTGCGCAGCAGTCCCTTTCGGAGTAAACCCGGGCTTCTTTCTGCCTTGCCTTTTGGTCACAAGTCGGTCTCCTTCGATTGATGGTGAGTTTCAGGGGAGAGTGTAAAGTAGAAAGTAAAAAGTAGAAAGTAGAAAGTAGAAATCAGTTTCCAGTCAAAGAAGTTTCCAGTTTCCAGTCGGTTGCAAATTGTAATAATCACAAGCGGTAATGCTGGGAAGAAACTGATGCAGACGACTGGAAACTGGAAACTTCTTTGACTGGAAACTCCCTCCAATAATGCATATACTAATTTAATTAACAGTCTCATCAGGTGAAGGTTATGACTGAAGATTACAATCTATATCCAATGCACGTCTTTCGGTTGGTGGCGAAGCTGGGCAGTGTGACAAAGGCTGCACAGCATCTTCATATCAGCCAACCCGCGGTATCGGCCCATATCAGAACTATGGAGAAGCGATGCTCTGAAGTCTTACTCGATCGCACGCCGCGCGGGGTATCGTTGACCACGGCGGGCGAAGTCGTGATCGAGATGTCCAACAAAATTTTCGGTCTCTATAATGATCTGCCGAAAGCGGTCGATGAGAGTCTCGGCAGAATCCGTGGCGAGATCGTTCTGGCAGCATCGAGCACTCCAGGCACCTACCTGGTGCCTGAACTCATCAAGCGGTTCATTGAAGTGCACCCTCAATCAAAGCCAGTTCTACACTATGGCGACAGCGGCTACGTCATCGAACAGGTTCAGAATTTCCTGGCCCCGATAGGAGTTATCGGCGATATCAAGTTGCCGGATCTTTTTGAAAAGGTTCGGATTGGATCGGATACCCTGCAACTGGTGACAGCGACAGGGAATCCGATCCAGCGCCTGTCAAAAATTAAGCCGTCAGATGTCAAGGAAACGACGCTGCTGCTCCGCGAATGGGGATCGAGCACTCGGGCCGTGGCTGAACTCATGCTCCGCGAAATGATCCATTCATTCGATCGCGTGCTCGAGATTCCAAGCACCGATGCACTCAAGAGCTCTGTCGCGAGCGATCTCGGCGTAGCCGTCCTCTCTTCGTGGGCTATTCGTACAGAAGTGGCTGCGGGTTTACTTGCACCCGTGCTGGACGAACGTTTTAAAAAGAAACGGCCCTTCTTCATCATTAAAAGGAAGGACCGCCGGCTGATGGGGCCGGCCCTTGCTTTGTGGACCTTTCTTAAAGAGTTGAAAGTTGAAAGTTGAAAGTCAGAAGATCCTTTACTGCTCTAAGCCTGAATGGCAGAGGTTTAAAAGATCCTCTTCTGACTTTCAACTTTTAACTTTTAACTCATCAATCTCTTTTTGCAGTAATCGTCTTGATCGATTCGGTATCGACGGTGTAGTCCATCCAGCCGATCATCATTTCATCATATGTCGGTTCGCCGTAGCGGACGGTCTGAGTCGGGTCCGGGTTATAACGGTTCTTCGCTGAATTGTCGAAATAGCCTGTCACCATGATCCGAGTGCCTTTCGGAATTGCCTTCGGTTCCTTGTAATAGTAGACGGTTTGCCACGAGAAGTCGTATTCGGGAATATTCATGAGAATCTCGGTGGTTCCGTCCGGATAGAAGGCCTTATATTCGACTGCTTTGCCGCGCAGGTGCATATGCGGCATGAAGTTGATGATGTGAATCGGTTCTTTGGCCGTCCAGCACGCCGTCACTTTGTGATTGTCGGCGCCGGGAGGGATGAGGAAGTATCCGTTTGAAATGCCATGCGTGCGGACCAGTTTCTCGGGCTGCGATTTGGCCAGCGTCAGGCCGATCGACGATCGATCCTGCTGAACGCTGCCGGCGACCTTCGAATAGTGCATCTGAAAAACTATCTTTGATCCGGCCGGAACACGTTTGACGGTGCCGGGCTTCCAGACCGCCTGGTTCATACCAGGCGCATAGCCGCAGAGCAGTGTTCCAACATCGCCCTCGTCATTGCGATTAATTTTACCGCCGTTGACTGCCGCACAACCGTCATCTACAACTGGAGCGTCTTTCTTCGTCCGCATCAGAAAACCTTCGCGATAGCGCGGCGATTCACGCTCCATCTTCTCGCGCAGTTTCTGCAGCTCTTCTTTGCTCATTTTCGGGCGAGGGGCCTTGTTTTCGCTGGGCGGACGTACGAAGGCGATGATGTGATGGACGACCTTGCGATTGCCGGGGCGCGCTTCAGCCATCTGTACATAAACGTCCTCTTTGAAACCGGGATCGACTTCGAAATACTGGTACTCATCCGGTCCTTCAGCCTCCAGCGTGAAGGTCTCGGGCATCGGGATGACGATGTCAGGCTTGCCAATCGACCAGCCGTTGGTGAATGTCGGAGCAACCGGCATATCCGAGGGATTGCCCTCGCGAGCGCCGTCTTTCACCCAATTGACGATCAGATCGATCTCCGACTGTGACAAGCGCCTGTCATTGGCCCATTCTCCATAATGCGGATCCGCATGCCATGGAGGCATCTCTTTGCCGGCGACCTGTGCTCTGATCGACCTGGCCCACGGTCGCACATCCTTGTATGTCAACACTGAAAATGGCGCACCTTCACCCGGACGGTGGCACTCAGCGCATTTGCTGAAAAAGATCGGCGCCACGTCCTTTGTAAATGTCACCGGAGCGCCGCTCGCATCGATGGTTCGTTGCGACAGTGATATCCCTGCTATCGCAACCGCCAGGATTATGAAAAGAGATGTTCCGCGTTTCATTGTTCTCTATTGCCTCCGTTGGATAATCACCTTTATTGTATGCGGAATTTCACTCACTGATGGGTAAAATTCCCCTATATCTCGAAAACAATTATTCACCACGGCCTGGCCCAACTTCTTCGCCGCTAGTTGAAAAACTCATTAAATTCAATAAGTTAGTGCGTCCAGCCTTCGAGCTATTGCATCTATTCAGATAATACGACAACCTGATTGGCAAAATCTATGCCGTGCCTACTTGTGATACAATTCGTAAATATTTACGGCTTTCGGAAGAAGTTAATCGCAAAGACCGCAAAGGGGCAAAGAATTAATCGCAAAGGCCGCAAAGGGGCAAAGATATACAGGGAAGATCAGTGTTCGAATTATATCCAATGGGCAATAATCCGGATATTCATATCACCAAAAAATCTTTGCTCCTTTGCGGCCTTTGCGATTAAATTCTTTGCGCATCTTCGCGGCCTCTGCGATTAATTTCTTCCGAATTTAAATACCCGAAAATTTAGTTTGCAGAGTACTGATCATGAAAATGTTTCTTTTCTCTATTTTAGTTGCACTGGTTGCGGTTACCGCTTCAATTAGTCGAATTGTCTATGGCCTGGTCGAGTCACAGTCGCCGGCGCCCAGAGGCTACTCGATACCATTGATCGACCTCGCCGGCGAAAAACATAGGCAGGTCATAGTCGACAGGGAGCCGGGTAAGTACCTCGGCCATCCGACGACAGTCATGCTCGAAGACAACAAAACGATCATCGTCGTCTATCCGAAAGGTCACGGCAAGGGCGCGATTGTTATGAAGAACAGCACTGATGGCGGTCGAACCTGGTCGGAACGACTGCCGACTCCGAAGAGCTGGGAGACATCGCTCGAAACTCCAACGATTCATCGAGTGATCGATGCAAAAGACAAAAAACGCCTGATCGTCTTTTCCGGCCTCTATCCAATCCGTTCGTCGATCTCGGAAGACGACGGCCGAACGTGGAGCGAGCTAAAATCCATCGGCGATTTCGGCGGGATCGTGGCCATGGGCTTTGTCGAGAAGCTGAAGACCGGCAAGGGACATTATCTGGCGATGTTTCACGACGACGGCAGGTTCTTTGGCAAGGACGGCAAGCGAGCGAGCCCTGAGGTGATGGCTCTCTATCAGACTTTCTCGAAGGACGGCGGGCTGACGTGGTCACAGCCGAAAGAGATTTATAAATCATCCGAAATTCACCTGTGCGAGCCCGGAGTGATCCGCTCGCCCGACGGAAAACAGATGGCTGTTCTGCTGCGGGAAAACCGGCGTCGTCGCAACTCGCACGTCATCTTTTCCAACGATGAAGGCGTGACCTGGTCTCAGCCGCGCGAACTTCCCGGCGCGCTGACCGGTGATCGCCACACAGGAAAGTACGCCCCGGACGGAAGGCTCTTCATCTCGTTCCGAGATACCACGCACGAGAGCGCGACGAAGGGCGACTGGGTCGGCTGGGTCGGAACTTACGAAGATATCGTTGCCGGACGTGAAGGGCAGTACCGCATCAGGTTCATGAAAAACCATCCGAACGCTTCGGGTTGGAACGCCGACTGTGCCTATCCAGGCGTTGAAATCCTGCCCGACGGGACATTCGTTGTGACGACATACGGCCATTGGAGCGCGGGCGAGCCCCCGTTTATTACCAGCGTCAGGTTTTCGCTCGGGGAACTCGACCAAAAGTTAATCAGATGAGGCAATGAGCCGTCTGTAAATTCTGGTTGAATGCCGTAAAGCCACGGTGCAGCAGAGCATATTGCTGAGTCGAGATCGTCCCAGAGATCGTCAGTGTCCTCGATACCAAAGCTGAGTCGTATGAACGAAGTCGGAAGCTCGGCCTGCCGAGACGAGCCACGATTCCGGTTTGATTCCACCTGGCGCTTTCTTCATCCGGTAATTTTTGTTAAATGAGTTGTATAGAAAGGAAGAGCTGGGAGGCAGGGATTCGAACCCCGATAGGCGGATCCAGAGTCCGCAGTCTTACCGTTAGACGACCTCCCAACAAATTGAAATTCGAATAATATGGATCGAGTGAGGTTCTGTCAAGTCACCACAAGTTGGTCACGACAAGTTGATTCTGAAAAAGCGTTTCAGCCATCTCAGGAAAGTCAGGAAAATGTTGTGTTGAGGCGGAACCAGGTCCTGGCCCGTAATTTCAGCCGTTTCCAGAGCGGCAGCTTCAGCTTCGAGGGCAGTGAAGAACTGACCGGCCATCATCCTGGCCGATGAGAGTATCATTCTTTGCCCGACGCTGGCGATCGTGCCTCCGACGTTGACGCTCCCGGCGTAGTTGACCTGGGTGGCCTCTCCCTGATCGATCAGGTCGAGAGCGCCTCCGCCCTTGACGAATCCGGCTGTCCCCTTACCGTCGACCATCATTTCATAATGTTCGGGTTCGCGCAGTTCAGCCAGGCTGATCGTTCCGTTGAAAACGCCCTTGATCGCTCCGACGCCGGCTTTCATGGTCATTCGATAAGTGCCATCCGAGGTCTCTTCGAGCGATTCAAGGCCGGGCACAACGCGACGTATCACATCGGGGTCGATCATCAGCTTCCATAGCCGTTCACGCGTTGCATGAATTGTGTGCGTCCCCTCGATCTTCATAAAAAATTACGTTGAAAAGAAGTTGAAAGTCAGAGAGCCTGCAACGCAGGCGAAAGAATAGAGCCCGGGGTGGAGCAAGGCCGTCAGGCCGAGCGAAGCCCCGGGTCCCGTTCCATCAAAATTAACAAGCCCACGAAGTGGGCGATAGCCTGAGCGGAAGAGTCAGGCGTCATCGAGAGATCTGCCGCCCATTTCATGGGCTTGATGAAATGATGATACCAGTACCCGGGGTTTCGCTCGGCCTGGCGGCCTCGCTCCACCCCGGGCTCTATTCTGCCCACCCGCTTCGCGGGTTCAAGACAACTCAAGCAATTTCCGATCGTTGTCTCTGCGTAACATCAGTTAGATAAGAGCTTCTGACTTTCACTTTTTCACTGACATATGGATGGCGCGGCGAGTGAAAATACGCGACAAATGGCGTCTGTAGTCTCCGGAAGCATGGATATCCTCCATGGCATCCGATGTGTCGGCATCCGCTTTGGCCGCAGCCGCACTGATCGACAGATCATCGAGCGGCTTGCCAATCAGCAGCGCCTCGGTTGAAGCAGCACGGTATGCCTTCGGAGCAAGACCGGTAACGCCAATAGCAGCCGTTTCGCACAATCCATTATTGATCGTCAGTTGAACGGCTACGCCAATGACTGCAAAACCCGAGGCTGCCTGGGGAACTTTCAGATATGCCGAGTTCCCGGGCTGAGCCGGCCGAGTCAAACGGATTTCGGTGACGATCTCGTGTGGTGAAACGGCGCTGGTCAGCAGATCAATGAAAAAATCCTGAACCTTGATTACGCGTTCGCCAAGCCGATTTCGTGCGACGATCTCACCCTCCAGCGCCAGAATTGCGGCCGGCCAGTCTGCCGCCGGATCGGCGTGAGTCAGGCTGCCGCCGATGGTGCCGCGATTGCGCACCTGCGGATCGCCGATCTGAGCTGCGGTTTCAACCAGTAGTGGGCAGGCTTCACGCAGAATGGCCGAAGCGGCAATCTCCGCGTGTGTGACGTTGGCTCCGATGCGAATTGTATCGCCATCGACCGTGATCTGGCCGAGTTCCTTGATGCGTCCGATGTCGACGACTGCACCCGGCGCCGCCAGCCTCAGCTTGAGTATCGGAATCAGGCTCTGGCCGCCGGAGAGGACCTTGCACTCCTCGCCATACTTGCCGAGCAGGCTGACCGCGTCTTCGATTGTAGCTGGTGCGAAGTATTCGAAATTGTTGGGGATCATTGATTCCTCCAGGATCAGTAGAAAGTAAAAAGTAGAAAGTAGAAAGTACAAATCCTTTCTACTTTTTACTTTCTACTTTCTACTTATTTTTACTCATCGCCTTCCACACTTTTTCAGGCCTCAGTGGCAGATCGAGATGTCTGACGCCAAATGGAGCGAGAGCGTCGATGACCGCATTGGCGATGCACGGGGTCGAACCGATCGTGCCGGCCTCGCCGACGCCTTTCGCGCCGAGCGGATTGACAGGCGTCGGTGTGACAGTATGGTCAAGCTCGTAACGAGGCAGCTGATGGGCCTTTGGAACGGCGTAATCCATGAGGGAGCCCGTCAGCAGCTGTCCGTTTTCATCATAGACGATCTCTTCGAAGAGCGCCTGCGCCAGTCCCTGAGCGATGCCTCCATGTATCTGGCCGGCTACGATGAGCGGATTGATCTGGTTGCCGCAATCGTCGACGGCGATGTAGCGAAGAATTTCGATCTCGCCGGTCTCTCGATCGACTTCGACGGAGCAGATGTGCGTACCGGACGGGAAGGTGAAGTTCTTCGGTTCAAAGAAGTGCGTCGCGACCAGTCCCGGCTCGAAATCCTCCGGGATGCTGTGGGCGACGTGAGCCGCGAGCGCGACCTCCTGAATCGTCAGGGTCCTGTCGTCAGGCGCGCCGACGAATTTGCCGTTTTCGAAAGTGAGGCTCGATTCATCTGTATTGAGCAGATGAGCTGCAAGTTTTTTTGCCTTGGCGACGACCTTCTCCGTGGCAAAGACCAGAGCCGCGCCTCCGACGGCCAGTCCTCGGCTGCCGAAGGTGCCGATACCGTATTGGACTATCGAAGTGTCGCCGTGGACGACCAGCACATCGTTGAGATCGACGCCCAGCATGTCGCCGACGATTTGCGCGAAGGCGGTCTCTTCGCCCTGGCCGTGCGGCGAGACGCCGGTCAGAACGGTCACCTTGCCGGTCGGCTCGACTCGGACGGTGGCGCTCTCCCAACCGCCGGCTGGCAGCGCGATCGATGGACCCATGGCGCAGATTTCGACGTATGTCGAAACCCCGATCCCGATCAAACGGCCTTGAGCACGGGCTACGGCCTGTTCATCGCGGAGTTTCCTGTAATCGGAGATGGCCAGCGCCTTGTCGAGGGCCTGGTTGTAATCTCCACTGTCATAAGCCAGACCGGTTGCAGTCGGGAAGGGGAACTCATCGGGCTGCGGGAAGTTCTTGCGACGCAGCTCGACGGGGTCCATCTCCAATTCCCGGGCCACGCAATTCATGATCCGTTCCACCAGGTAGGTGGCCTCCGGGCGCCCGGCTCCGCGATAGGCATCGGTCGACATCTTGTTGGTGAAGACGCCCGTGCAGTTCATCTGAATCGCCGGAATTTTGTAGCAGCCTGAGAGCATGAGGCCGGTCAGCGTCGGGATGGCCGGCGTGAGCAGTTGAAGGAAGGCCCCGAGATCTGCGGTCACGTTGTATCTTAAGCCAAGGAGTGTGCCGTCATTTTTGACTGCCACTTCGACCGTGCCGACCTGCGCGCGTCCGTGAATCGTTGCGGCCATGTTTTCACGCCGTCCCTCGATCCATTTGACAGGCTTGTGCAGATGCATGGAGATCCAGCCCAGCAGCGCCTCTTCGGAATAGACATTGAGCTTGCAGCCGAATCCGCCGCCGACTTCAGGCGCGATGACGCGCAGCTTGTTTTCATGCATGCCGAGCATGATCGCTACCTGCGTGCGCATGAGATGCGGTATTTGCGTAGATGACCAGAGCGTCATCTGCTGTTCTCCCGGCAGGTAGTGGGCCATGACCCCGCGGGTCTCGATCGAGATCGGCGCCAGCCTCTGGTGATTGAGCTTCTCGATGATGATCTTGTCCGCCTGCGCGAAAGCCGCATCGATGTCTCCAGTTCCGGCGTTATGTTGAAAGGCGATATTCGATCCGAATTCTTCATGGATGATGGGGCTGTCGGCCCGGGCGGCGGTTTCAGCGTCGACTACGACGTCGAGCGGGTCGTAATCGACCTCAATCAGATCGAGTGCGTCCTTGGCCAGATACTTGTCGGTCGCGACGACTGCGGCGACCGGCTGGCCGACAAAGCAGACTTTACCTTGCGCCAGCACCGGATATTTCGGGACATTCAAGCCCGGCAGTGCTGCGGCGCATGGCACATAACCCACCTTGCCGTCGACGTCCTCGCCTGTATAAACCGCCACCACGCCGGGCGCTTTGCGTGCCGCATCGGTGTTGATGGAATTGATACTGGCGTGGGCATACTGGCTGCGCAGTATCATGACGTGCAGAGTATCGGCCAGTTTGATGTCGTCGACGTAATGGCCGAGCCCCTGTATCAGTCGCGGATCCTCTGTCCGCTTGACCTTTTGGCCTATGTATTTTCCGAGAAAAGACATCTTCAAACCTCCTCATCGGCCCAGCTCAGGCACTTTGCGAATTTATCTTATCGGCCGCATAACGCACGGCATCGACGATGTTCTGGTATCCGGTGCAACGGCATAGATTGCCTTCAATCCCCTGGCGGATCTGCTCTTCAGTGGGATCAGGTTGGTGTTTGAGCAGTTCGCAGGCAGACATGAGCATACCTGGCGTGCAGAAACCGCATTGCAGACCGTGCTTTTCCCAGAAGCCTTCCTGGACCGGATGCAGTCCGCCATTCGTCGACAGTCCTTCGACCGTTGTCAGATCGGCGCCATTGGCCTGGACGGCGAGCAGAGTGCAGGATTTGACCGACTTTCCGTCGACTAAAACCGTGCAGGCGCCGCAAATTGAGCTTTCACAACCGATATGTGTGCCGGTCAGGCCCGCCCGTTCACGTATCAAATGGACGAGCAGCAGACGAGGCTCGACGTCTTCTTCGTATTTTTTGCCGTTGATGGTGAGCGTAATCTTCACACCCTGCCTCCTTGGTCGTTTGTCACGCAAGCTGACGCTCGAAAGCGTTAGTCGCCGGTATTGAGAGATCGGATGAGCGATTCAATGATGATGTAATGCGTGGATGTAAACGAAGGTATCCTAACCTAATTAAGTAATAAGTTGAAAGTCAAATAGACTCCATTCTTCGACTCACTGAACAATTTGTCCTTCGCCTCCTTGAGAAATGACAACCTGTCAATGGCAGGCACGATCGCCTGTTGCATCTTCGTGTATCTAATCTGTTGGCATAATTGCACTTATGAGAACCATGGTGAGCGATCACCTGGTGGCATTGATTTTGCAGTGGTTTCGGTGTCGATCTTGACTTACCTGGCGCAAAAAGCTCAGGTTACAAGCAATTAAACATGTAAAAACCGGTTCCTCCCCCTGACAGATAACGTGGTACGACAGAACCGTAATATAACCATAACTGGAGGAATCAGAGAAATGAGACAGGAAATGTATAAGCATTTACAAACAGTAGGCAGGCAAACATACCGGCCAGTGATCCTCAGCCTGGCATTTTTAATAGCAATCATACCGATAAATATTCAGTTCGTTTTGGCAGGTACACAGTCCGACAATGAGTTCAAGTTTTTCGGAACGATTACGTTGTTGCCTGCGGAGGGGCTGGTTGGAGACTGGCAGGTTGGTGGCAAGACGGTTCGCGTATCTGCAACGACACGCATCGAGCAGGAGGATGGGAGAGTCGCTGTTGGCGCTCTGGTGAAGATCGAGGGCGCCTTGCAGGGAGACGGATCGATCAATGCCAGAGAGGTCGAGGTGGAGCAGGGGGCAGTCGCCGGCGGAACGCTCTCGAAGTTCTATGGTGTGATTGCGAAACTGCCCGACAGCGGGTTGATCGGCGACTGGACTGTCGGTCAGGTCATTATTCATGTGACCGCAGCGACGAAGATCGAACAGCGTGCCGGTGCGCCCGCTGTCGGGATTTATGTCGAAGTCGAGGGTGTTCGACAGGGCGATGGAACAATGGATGCGGTCAAGATCGAGACGAAACTTAGATCCGGCGACACCGGATCGACTACCGGCGTCAGGTTCAAAGGGGCGATCGAGGTCCTGCCTACAACATCCGGATTGATCGGCGACTGGCAGGTGGCAGGGAAGAAAGTGGTGGTCACTGCGACCACGATTCTGCAACAGAATGACGGGCCATTTGCCGTTGGCGCGATCGTCGAAGTCGAAGGACGGCTCAATCAGGATATGTCGATCAATGCCTTCAAGATCGAAACAGAGGACGGTTCGAACAATAGCGGCGAGATCTACTTCAAGGGTTCGATCGAATCGCTTCCGAGTACTCCGGACAGGACGGGTGAATGGGTCGTCAGCGGCCGCAAGGTGATCGTCACAGTGAACACCGAGCAGCGAACCGAAGATGGTCCATTCGCGGTTGGGGTCTTCGTCGAGGTTGAAGGTACATTACAGGCAGACAGGTCTGTCCTGGCGAAGAAGGTAAAGACCGATGACGACCGCAATGTCGGCGGAAATCCGGGATTTGTGAAGTTTTATGGAGTTATAGAAGCGCTGCCGGCATCGGGACTGACGGGCGAATGGATTATCAGCGGCCGCAAAGTACAGGTCAGCGCCCAGACAAAAATCAAGCAGGAGCGGGGGACGGTCGTGCTCGGAGTGAGAGTCGAGGTCGAAGGTCAGTCGCAGAGCGACGGATCAGTCATTGCCCGTGAAATCGAAGTCAAGGGATCATCCAGCGGCGGTACAGGCCGGATCGAGTTTTACGGCACGATCGAAGCACTGCCGGCGACGACGGACTTCGTCGGAGCCTGGACCGTGAGCGGCAAGACAGTGAATGTCGATGCGACAACTTTCATCAAGCGCGAGTACAGGCCGGTGGCTGTCGGTTCCTTCGTCGAAGTGAAGGGAATACTGCAGTCCGACGGATCGATCAATGCGGCAGTGATAGAGGTCAAGCAGGGCCCTGGATCGGGTGGGTTTATGACGCTGTCGAACCAGTCGACATCCGTCAGTGCCGCTAATTATCAAGCAAGGATCTCCTCCGATTCGATCGTTGCAGCCTTTGGAACAAACCTGAGCGGCGGATCAGGCGCGGCGACCACGACGCCTCTGCCGACAGACCTGACCGGCACATCGGTACTGGTCGACGGAGTTCCCGCCGGACTGTTCTATGTCTCTCCGACTCAGGTCAATTACGCTCTGCCGGATGGTATCGCACCAGGCGTGGCTCTGGTTACCGTTATGCGCAATGGCGGAGTCGCCTCTCAGGGGACGATCGAGATCGCTGAGGTCGCGCCAAGCGTCTTCACCGCCAATGCCTCAGGCTCCGGCGCTCCGGCCGGGCTCATCATACGAGTCAAACCGAACGGTCAGCAGTCCTATGAATCGCTGGTTCGCTTCGATGCGACGATGAACATGCTCGTCCCTGTGACGATCCAGCGAAACGGAGAGGACAGGATCTTCCTGGTGCTCTTCGGTTCGGGCTTCCGCAATGCTCCGAACGATGACGGCGATCGCGCCAACGGCGTCGCCGAGAGCGTCGAAGTGACAGTCGGCGGCATCAATGCGCCGGTGCTTTTCGCGGCGGGAGCGCCGGGCTTTGTCAGTCTTGATCAGGTCAACATCGAAATCCCCGCCAATGCCCCGGCGGGTCAGGCGGTCAACGTCCAGGTTAAGGTCCGAGACAGTCTCGGCCAGACCAACGCGGCCAATTCGGTGGTGATCGCGCTTCAGTAGCGGATAACTGCAAAGGGGTAGCAGTTACCGCTGCTTGACGCCGATGCTCCATCTGTTCCGGTCGATTTCGAAAGCCTCTGGGGGAGATCTTTCGATGATCACAAAGACCGGATAAGATGGAGCATCGGACATGAGATTAGAAAGTAAAAAGTAGAAGGTAGAAAGTGTTGTTCCGACAATCGCACAACCATGAACGCAAATTCGTCGTATGGCGAATCGTCTGGTTTTTGGTGACGATCGTGATCGCAGGGGCGGTCGGGATGATCGTTTACTGGCGTTTGCCCGGACTAAGCCTTCAGGCACAGGATGGCCTGCTGAGATTGCGGGGGCCGCAATCAGTCACTCAGGATCTGGTCATCGTCGCGATAGACGAGACCAGTCTTGTCCGTTTCGGTAGGTTTCCATGGTCGCGCCGGATCATGGCGCAGGTGATAGACCGTATTTCGGCCGCAGGTCCACGAGCGATTGCCCTCAATGTGCTTTATTCCGATGCGACCGAAACAGAGGCTGATCAGTCGCTGGCCGACGCGATCGGACGGAACCGGCGTGTCATCGTCGCAGCTCAATTAATCCAGGTTCAGGATGATGATGGTCTTCCACACGCGGAATGGCTTGAACCGTTGCCGGCGATCGCGAACGCGGCCGCAACGATTGGTCACGTGAACGTATCGACTGATAACGACGGCGTGGCCCGCGCCTTGTTGCTCCGTCAGATGGATGATAACGGGCAGGCTCGCTGGGCAATGGCCGTCGAATTGTTACGCATAGCCGACGGCATTCCTGCCTCTGAGCTGAGAGAATTGCCCGGCAGCATCGGCATTGGAAGAAAGCGCATTCCGGTCCGGTACGAAACCGCTCCGATCATACTCGGTCCGACCGATGACCGAAAAAGCATCGAGACCGTCCGCGCGTCGAACATGACGATCAATTATGCGGGTCCGACTGGCGCTTTTGCGGGGCAAACAGTAAGTATCGCGGATTTGATCGACGGAAAAGTCCCTGCGGAGAGTCTCCGGGACAAAATCGTTCTGGTTGGCGCAACGGCCAACGCGCTCGGCGACCGGCTGGCTTCGCCATTCACCCGCCTCGAAAGCGAGGACGGCGGCCAGAACGCTACGCTGATGCCGGGGGTCGAGATTCTGGCCAATGCCGTTCAGACAATACAAAGTAACCAGTTCATCAAACTGACTCCGGACTGGTTGGCGGTATTCTGCTCGCTGCTGGTTGCTGCCGGTGCGGTGCTGACGCTGGGACTGGTGCAGGGGCGAGGAGAGTGGCCTGCAACGCTGATTGCGCTGGCTATCCAGGCCGGTCTTTTACTCATCACAACATACCTTGTCTTTTCGCGCCTCTCGATCATCCTTCCAGTTGTTCCGATGCTTGTGGCGTTCGTTACGGTAGTGCCACTGACGCTGCTGCATAGATCGCGACTGGCCGGAATTGAACTCGATTCGCGAATTGTCGAACTTACGACCCATGATCGCGCGCTCGGTCTCTCCTCTCCTGCACATGACGATTCACCCGCGCCGATGATCGCGCAACTGACGCTGGCTCGTGGGGTCTGCCTGCTTCAAAGAAATCGCGGTGAAGGGAAGCACGATAGCTATCGCGTCATGGCGAAGCACGGCTCACCGCTCGCTGCAGCCATCGAAGACAGGAACGGACCGGTTTTACGCCTCCCTCGTCCGCCATACAGTTCTGTCACTGAAGCGCTGGTTCGCGAAGAACCTGCCGATAAATATTTCAGTTCATATGGTGAACCTACTCTGAGGGCAATCACTATAAGTCTTGGTGAATATGGCGAGGAAAATGGCGCGCTGGTTATCGCATATCAGTCTGATCAACCGCCTGCGCCCGAGACGCTGCAGGTTTGCCGCGAGATGGCTTCAAGCTGGATGGCTTCGTCGCCCCGGCGAAATGAACACATTACTCCCTGGAACAGGCTGCGATTGTTTCGGAAATCGCGAGGCATACAGTGGAAGATCAGGACTCTTGGCGCTCTGCAGCGAACGCTGCTCAGGCGCGCGGGTTTCATCGATCGAGCCATGAGATCCATCGAAGACGGGTTGCTGATCACCGGAGTCGATGGACAGGTCACTTTCGCCAATCCTCGCGCCGGCCAGATCTTCGGGCTCTCCGAGCATTCCCTGATCGGCAGAAATCTTTTTCATCATCTGCTCGATATGGCCTTTCCTCAGACCACCGATCCCGCACGCGGACAAGGGGGACTGAACGCCGTTTTGACACGACTGCTCATTGACAGAGCCCCGTTCGAGCGTGAGATCGAAATCGCAGCGGGTGGCGGTCACGCTCAGGATCGTCATTACATGCTGCGTCTCGGCGTGGTCTGTGAGAACGACAATGGCGAAGGTCCTGTCATCGGCATCGTTGCCACGCTTTCGGACATCACACGCCAGCACGAATTGCAGCAGATGAAGAATGATGTGCTGGCGCTGGTCACGCATGAACTGCGGACGCCGATCACTGCCATTCAGGGTATGAGTGAAATCCTCTCGCAACACGAGTATAATCCTGTCGAGCGTCGCGAAATGCATGAGGCTATCAATGAGGAGTCGAAACGACTTTCCAGATTGATCGACGAATATCTTGATCTGACACGCCTTGAATCCGGCGCCCGAACGCTGAGGCGCACGGCCGTTCGACTGACCCCGCTGCTCGAGCGGACTTTGCTCATGCTTGAACCCATAGCCAGGCAACGAGACACACGACTGATCAGGCGTTTCGCGCTCAACCTGTCCCCTCTGCTGGCCGATGCGGATCTTTTAATGCAGGCGGCCAACAATTTGGTCACAAATGCCATCAAATACAGTCCACCCGGTCGCGAAGTAACGATCGAAACCGGCAAGCTCGACGAGGAGATCTGGATCAGAGTGAGCGACCAGGGACATGGAATCCCCGAACAGGACATGGACCATATCTTCGAGAAGTTTTACAGGGTCTCCAGGCGCGAGGACGCCGATGTGACCGGCACCGGTCTGGGCCTGCCTTTCGTCAGCGAGGTCACCATGTTACACGGCGGCCGCCTCACGGTCGAAAGCGAGGTCGGAGTCGGCTCTACCTTTACGATGTTTTTTAAAGTGGAAAGTTAGAAATGATATCACCCGGTCGCTTACGTTTCCGGTTCAGTGCCTGCACTTTCAATATCACCCGGTCGCTTACGCTTCCGGTTCTGTACCTGCACTTTCAACATGCGGGCTGATCCTTTCTACTTTCAACTTTTTACTCATTATGTCCGGTTCACCGCATATTCTAGTGATCGATGATCAGCAGGCGATTCGGCTCATGCTCAGGAATGGGCTGACGGCCAAGGGGTTCCACGTTGAAACCGCCCGCAGTGGAACTGAGGGGATAGAAACTATCCGTCGCGAGCCTTTTGATGCAGTGTTGAGCGATATATTCATGCCTGATGGCGATGGCCTGGATGTGGTGCGTCAGGTCAGATCTTTCGATTCAGGGATCCCCATCATATTAATGACGGCGCAGGGGTCAGTGGATCTGGCGGTTCGTGCCGTGTCTGAAGGCGCTACGGATTTCATCGCCAAACCTTTTGAGGTCTCAGCGGTCGCGAATCTCATTCGACGCTGCCTCGAGGCGAAAAAGGAGGCCGATTCCGCAAGCGCTGAAGAGGAGGCGCTGGCTGAAGAATTTTCGCAATCGGGGCTCGTCGGTCGAAGTCCGGCAATGGTTCGGGTCTATAAATTGATCGCTTATGCCGCACGGACCGATGCGACGGTTTTGATCACGGGAGAATCCGGAACTGGCAAAGAGATGGTGGCTCGCGCGATTCATTCGTTCAGCCAGCGTTCAGCGCGGCCGTTCATCGCAGTCAATTGCGCCGGATTGACAGACACGCTGCTCGAGTCGGAGCTATTCGGCCACGCCAAAGGATCTTTCACAGGGGCGACTAGCGACAGGGAAGGGTTGTTCGAGGCCGCGGATGGCGGAACCATCCTGCTGGATGAGCTGGCTTCGACCAGCGAGTCGCTGCAGGCGAGTCTCCTTCGCGTTCTGCAGTCAGGAGAAGTTCGCCGCGTGGGGACGACACAATCCCGCCAAGTCGATGTGAGGGTTATCGGTGCGAGCAATGCCCCGCTGCACGAACTGGCTGAATCCGGCCGCTTTCGAGGCGATCTTTTCTATCGCCTGAGCGTGCTGACGATCGAGCTGCCCCCTTTGCGCGGTCGCGGCGAGGACGTCGAATTGCTTGCGCGCCATTTTTTGAAACAACAGAACGGCCAGTCCGCCACTGCTCCTTATTTGACCGTAGAAGCGCTTTCTGCTCTGCGAAACTACCCGTTTCCGGGAAATGTCCGTGAACTCGAAAACGCGCTGACACGGGCCGCCGCCATATCGGCCGGCGGCGTGATCACACTCGATTGCCTCCCGCCACGGATTGCGGGATATTCCGCCAATCCGCCGATTGACCAAACCCCGGCATCGGTCCTGTCGGATCGCCCGACAATGGACGAACTGCAGCGACGATATCTGCAACTGACGCTGGCTGAGGCCGGCGGAGACTTCGGCAGGGCCGCCGAAGTTTTAGGTCTGCATCGCCGCACCATCCAGCGTCTCGTGGAACGCTATGGATTACAACCGGAAAATGATCCGGAAAATGAATGATGAGGACCGGACAGCGTGAAACTTTCTTCATGGAGGATGACCATTGCTTACCAGGCTTTGAGAATGGGCCTTCTGGCGCTCATTGGTCTGTCGTTTATATCGACTGAGGCCGGTGGACAGAACAGCCGTATCGAAGCGCGGATATCGAGCCTGAGCGGCGGGTCGGCGGTTCGCCAGGTGACAGGTCGCGGAGTCTTCCCTCTGCGAAACGGTGATGAAGTCGCGCCCGGTGATGAAATCGACACCCGAGGCGGCGCAAGAGTGCTGATCGCCATGAGCGACGGCAGCGTGATCACACTACTGCCAGGCACACGCGTCGTGCTCAAGGATTTTCGTAGCGCCGGATCTCTGCGCGAATTGATCGACATCATCACCGGTCGCGTCCGTATTAAGGTCAACAGAATGGGTGGCCGCCCTAACCCGGCACGTGTAAATACTCCATCGGCATCGATCGCTGTCAGAGGCACCGAATTCGGTGTCGTAGTTATTCCAGGTGAAACATCCGTCGTCGTTTACGAGGGGCTGGTCGAGGTAATCAACCGGTTTGCGCCGGATCAGCGCGCTCTGGTTGAACCGGGCCAGGCCGTGACCGTTCGCCAGAACGAAAACATTCGATTTTTTGTGCCCGGCCCCGGGAGCGAAATCGGCGATCTCAACGAACGCAGGAATTTACGCAACAATCTACAGGACAATCAGCGGACTGCTATCTATGCCGCCGGCATTAACGGCGGTGATTTCCTGCGCAATCAGGCGGGTGAATATGAACGGCACATCGAGAGCATTATCGAACCCGGCGAAACTCCGCCTTTGAGTCGATTCCTTGCCTATCCTGAGCCGTATCTGGACAGTCAGGAGAATCCCGCATTCGCGACGGCTTTCAAGACGATCTCTTCAAGGGCCCTCCTGCTCTCTTCCGCGAGGAGCCTGCGCGGTGTCGGGTCCACCCGAACCGTCAGTGACACTGCAATCACCGGTCCATTCGATTATGGCGCCCTCTATCAGGGATCGGTCTTCTTCCCGCTGGGCGGGTCAAGGTTTGTCATGGGCGGGTACTTTACCCACACGTTTTCCGGTGTCCGGAGCTTCGATCAGGCGGAACTCGATCTGACGCCGCCGCTGTCGCCCGTCAAATTAATCGGCGAACGAACGACATCGACTCGAACCGTCAATCAAACCAGGGTCGGATCATTCATCATCGCACGCACCTTTGGCAGCGAAGAGCGGACGAGCCTGGGATTTGCCCTCGACTATGTCAATGGTGGCGGGGCGCTGAACGGAACAACCTCGCTCGTGACGGGCAATTCAAAAGGTGGCGGTCTCGGCTTCAACGGCATCAACGTGAGGGAAGAGCTTGTTGCCCGCTCTGACGTCTCCCGCGCCCGCTTTCGTGCCGGTATGACGCATCTCTTAAGAAACGGTCACAAGCTCGCGGTCCATTATCATCGAGGTGAAGGCTCCGCCCGCGACCAGGATGAGAGCCGTTTATTCAATGGACTTCCGCTGCCGCTCGATTCTGTCGAACTGCGAAGCGACTTCGATGAGATCGGGATCCGACTGCGCGGTCCGGTGACGAAAAAACTCTTTTACGGTTTGGAAGGTTCGTGGATCGATGTCGATATCGGCGAGAAACTGAGAAGAGCCGTCGTCGTCCCGTCACAGCAGCGTGAGGATCTTCGTCGCATGCTCTTTGGCGGAGGCCTCGGGTATATGCTGCGACCGGGAACCTTCTTCAGCGTTGATCTGGCGGCCGGCAAAATCGATATCGGTGAATCGATCCACGAGGATGCGACCGGAAATCTGCTCGAACGCGCTCATGAACTTAAGCATTTCTTTTCTGTGCATGCGGCTGCCCAGTCGGATCTGTGGAAGGGATTGTTTGCCGGTGCATCGGTCATCGGCCTTGGTCAGCGATTGACGCTCGATCGAACGCTCTTTCCAGATCGCTTCGGCAGGAAACTGACTAGCACGGGGCTCTTTGTGCCGGACGGTATAACGCGCGATATTTTCACCGATCCAATCGCCGATCTCAGCCTTGGTTTGCGGATGAAACAGAAATTCGTACTGCAATATGTCTACACTACGGATTTCGGACGCACGCCCGGCAGCCATATCCTCATGCTCCGTCTCGATTTCGGCCGGCGGGAATGAGGGATTTTCCCGGCGTCCCTGTCGTTGAAATCTCCATAACTGCGGTCAGGACGCGTTTACCGGTCCATGCAAAAACGAGAGTGTTGCCTGACCTCACCATTTGAGGGAAGCCGTTCGAGCGAGCAGTTTCAGTGGCCGAAACAGAGATCGCCGGATCGGCCTTACCATCCGGGCTCACGCGCCGCACTCGGACTTCTCCGCCGCCGGGCACTTTCTCGAGCCAGCAGACAAGCGCGCTGCCATCCGACAGCAGTATCGTCTCGACGCGTCCCGCAGGGTTACTATCGTCCACCTTGATCGGTTTGCCGAAACTCTTTCCGGCATCACCTGAAAAAGCCAGCTTGACGCGCGGCTGGTTGTCGACGCCTGTGTACCACGCGACTGCTACACGCCGATCGACTGCCGCAACCGATGGGCCATTGACCGGGCAGCCATTGATCTGCCAGTTATCCTGAAATACGGATTGCGGAAGCGTCCATTTGCCATCGAGCAGGCGGACGATCGAGATGTCGCGAACCTCATCGTCAGAGCGGTCACGATAAACGACCACGGGGCCATTGGCAGTCATCGCGGCAGATGTCTGGCAACACTCGCAAACCCGGCTGTCCAGCACTGCCTCATCGGTCAATGTTCCATCCCGTCTGATCTTCACATAGCGCAAAGTCATATTCCCGCGACCATGCCCGTGATCATCACCTCCGGGTTTCATCTCTCGCCCGTCGAGCCAAACCGCAGCCAGGTTGCCATCCTTTGCCGCGAACAGCGATACAAAACCGTGTTCGGCCTTGACACCATCGCGATGCGGCACAAATGGTCTCTCCCACGATTTACCACCATCGAAGGATCTCGATATCGTGACGTCATAGTCGAACGTCCCTGTCCCACTCTTGACCAGCCAGTGCGCAGCCAGAGAACCATCCGGCAATGCGACCATCGAAGGAAAATCCGCCCAGTTGACAAACCAGTTCGCACCTTCGGCGATGACGCGAGGCGATGACCAGCCATCATCTTCAAGGGTGGCAAAACGCAGCGAAAAACGGCCGTCGCCCATCCGCTCGATCCAGCTCAGATAAACGCGACCGTCGGAAGAAACTGTCAGATTGGGCTGGCCGCTTCCCGGTCCGGCAGGGGACTCAATTTCCCGTACCTGTGCCGTAACCGTCAACGACAACAACATGAATATAATCAACAACTGTATGGGATTGACTCGTAGTTTCATTGATAATGATTCCTCAACAGGGACAGATCCCGAGAGCGACCCAATGCCTGATGGCCTGTGGAAGATAGAATGCCCACGCGTTGCATTCTATCTCACACAGGCCATCCTTTTTAACTCTGAACGAAAGAAATGACCGTTGACTCAGAGCTTACTTACCACCTGCGGTTGTTGCCGTACTGATTGTAGCCCTCATTATAGCCTCTTCGGAATCCCGCTTTGTAATCGCGGCTTCCTTTCCGATAGTGGCTTGAGTTGTTAGGATCAGCAATCCGGCGATCCCGGACGTCTTCCTGACCTCTATCTAAACCGTCACGGTAACCCTTTTGCATTTCGGCGCTGTTTCCATACACGCCGTAATTGCCATTATTACCGTAATAGCCATCGTTGCGGCCATAGCGACCATTATTCTCATAACGATCATCGACACCGTTTCGATTTCTGTCAATATTTCCATTGCGGTTTACACCCGAGTTACGATTATTCTCGTAGCGGTCGTATACACCGTTTCGATTTCTGTCAACATTTCCATTACGGTTATTTTCGTAGCGATCGTCAACGCCATTGCGGTTGCGATCGATATTGCCGTTACGATCCACTTGACCGTTGCCGTTGTTCCGCTGACGGCGAACATCTCGCTGAGCCTGGCCCCGTCGATCCCATCCATCGCGTCGCTGCCCGTTTTGCGCCAGGACAGTAGACATCAGTGAAAATGTTAACCCTCCCGCAACCATGAGCCCGATAGCATACTTTTTAAAGTTTTTCATGTTCTTAAACCATCGCCCGAAATCTTCAATTCGCATAATTGCAAACGCTCTCGGGACTCCTTCCACGATTATTGATTGCATTTATGGGGCCACAGTTCGTGCAAAATCATAAATGGTTGAATCTATTATTGATATAAGAGTTCAGGAGAGTTTGAGGGGACGGGTATTCGGCCAATCAATACACCAAAGCGTAGAGAATAGGCTCAAAGCGTATAAGAATGGATGTAGGCGCGGTCTCTTAGTTTGTCAGTTTCACCGAGATCAGCTTCGAGACGCCCGGGTCCTCCATGGTCACGCCATAGAGTGTATTCGCAGCCTCCATCGTACGCTTGCTGTGAGTGATGATCATGAACTGAGTCTTCGCGCTCATCTCGATCACCTTATCGGCAAAGCGGCCGATGTTGACCTCATCAAGCGGAGCATCGACTTCGTCCAGGAGGCAGAATGGGCTTGGGCGGTATTTGAAGATCGCCATGACCAGTGAGAGTGCAGTCATCGCTTTCTCGCCACCCGAAAGAAGCAGTACGTTTTGAAGACGCTTGCCCGGCGGCTGAGCGATGATCTCGATTCCACTTTCGAGGATATCCGTTTCGTCGATCAATCGCATCTCGCCGTGACCGCCGCCGAAGAGCTCCGTGAACATCCCCTTGAAATTCTCGTTGATGACGTGGAAAGCCTCAATGAACCGCTCCTTCGAGCGCCGCTTGATCTCAGCGATAGCCGCCTGAGTATCGATGATCGCTTTCTCGATGTCTGATTTCTGTCTAGTCAGGAATTCGAACCGCTCTTCAATCTCGACCAGCTCATCGAGCGCCATCATGTTGACCGGACCGAGATTGTCGATTCTTGAGCGCAGCTCTTCCAGCCGTGACTTGGCGGTAGTGAGGTCGAAATTCTCGGGAACCGTCCAGAAAGTTACCTCACGGTCGTCGGCGATGTCGAAATCTTCGGCATCAGGGTCGGTGTCAGCGTCGAGAGAAATGGGGCGCTCGCTGATGCTTGCGCTCAATTGGCTCGCGGTCAGTTCGGGCTGCTGGTCAAGCCGGTCGCATATCTCGACCAGGTTTTCACCGAGTTCCGCGTGGCAGGCCTGTAAAAGGTGATCGATGTTGCTCGACAGGCGAGCCAGTTCGATCTCTTTCTGAGCCCTGGCTTCACGGGTCTGAACGGAGGTTTCGCGCAGCGTTCGCAGCTGAAGCTCGATCTCTTCGGCGCGCTCACGAGCCACAGCGAGGGCACGGGTGCGCTGATCGAGCTCTTCGAGCCTGAGTTGTTGCTGACCTGTCAGATTTTCGAGCTGTTCGGCGGTTCCGGCGAGATTGGCTTCCGTGGTGCTGGTCTGTTCATTCGCCGCGATCGCTTCCATACGCGCGACATTGAGGCGGTTCTCGAGATCAGCCGATTCATTCTGCAACCGGTTGATGTCATTTTGAAGACCGCGCCGGCGTTCGGTCTGAGCAGCGAACTCTGCTCTGCGGCGCGACAGTTCCTGAGCCCGCTGTTCGGCATTACGTCGCAATTCGGCGACTTCTGCCTGGGCGACATCGACTGTCTGTTCGGCAGCTGAACGCACCTGTTCGGCATCGGCCAGTTGTGCCGCGGCATGTTCGAGCTTGCCCTCGGCCTCTTTCAGCTCCGATTCAGCCTGGGCCGTCTCCTGCTCGACGACGCGAATGTGAGTCGATGTTCGTTCGCGTTCGCGCTCGCACTGCTGCATCTGTTCGCGCAGCACCGCCAGCTGCTTGTCGATCTGGCGAAGTTGGGCATCGAGCCTTTGCTGTGACTCTTCAAGTTTGACGATCCGTCCCTTGATCTCTTCGAGTTCGCCTTCGGACTGGGCGGCTGCTGCGGTCAGGGATTCGAATCGCTCGGAGAGTTCACCGATCTCACGTTTGAGCGAGAGCACACCCATGCTGGATTCTGAACGACTTCCGCCGGAGATCAGCCGGCCGGCGATGACCCGCTCACCTGTCAGTGCGAGCGTCGTCAATGCCTCATGCGATCCGTTGTCTCGGCCGTTTTGAGATGATCCATTGCCGGAGCTCGAGTATTTGATCGCCTGCGTCGTGTCTTCGACGATATGGGCGTTGGCAAGCGCCGGTAATGCCAGTTTGAAGGCCTCAGCGAATTCAGGTCTCAGGCCGAGCAGGGAATCGAGCGTTCCGCGGTACGAGGGATTGCCATCCCCGTTTTGTCCAGGGGCGGCGGATTCGGCGCCGTGCAATCCGACGACCAGAAATGTCGCACGGCCGGCCGCTTCGTTCTTCAGGAATTCTATCGCTCCAAGCGCGTCGTCGAAGGTCGGGACAACGACATATTGAAGCTCGTCCCGCAGCGCGACATCGATCAGACTCTCGTTTTCAGGCGAAACCTGAACATAATCGGCCAGTGTGCCGAGGGTCTTGAAACCATTCAAATTCGGATCTCGCTTCATCAACGCCTGAACGGCTTCGGAATAGCAGGCTCGCTGCCTGTCAAGATCGTGCAGCGATTGCAGCCTGTGTTCGGCGGACGCCAGTTCACGATTGACCTGAGTCACAGAATTCTGTCGATCATCCCTCCGGCGACGAAGCTCCGCCAGTTGTGTGACCACGTCGTTCAACTCAGTCGTCACGCTTTCGTGCTGAGCATTCGATTCCGTCAGGCTGCCTGACAATTTTGAGAATTGTTCCTCGGCAGCCCGGGACTGAGCTCCGGCGCGCTCGCGCTCTGTCGCGAGGCCCTCCAGTCGCGCGCTGCTTCGATCGACAGCTTCCGTGAACTGCCGGTTGAGCTGGCGCCAGCGCTCCATGGTCGTCGCGCTTTCATATACGGCTTTGCGGGCCTCTTCCAGCCTGCCCTCGGTCTCAGTGTCGCGATCGATCTGCGCGCGATGTTCAGTCTCGGCCTCGGAGAGCAGTTTGCTGTGCGTGTTGATCTCATCTTCCAGAACCACGAGCTGTTCGCGAAGTCGCGCCGTTTCCTGATCGATAAATTCGCGGCGCTCGCTGATCGCTGCCTGGTCGCGAGCGAACTGAGAAGCCCGCGTGCCCAGCGATTGCAGTTGTTCCTTCAGATGGGAATGCTGCTGCCGCGCGCGTTCGGTTTCAAGGTCGAGCGCTGCCGCCGCCTGTCGTGCCAGATTGAGCGCCTCCTCGGCCGACCGCGATACCTGAACTGCTTCGGTCTGCGAAGCTTCAAGCTCGGCAACCCGCGCCGTCAATTCTCCTGAACGCGAAACTATTTCATCCAGAAAATCCTGCAGCTGGCTGACCGTCTGGCGTGTTGATCGAAAATCGACAACGAAGACGGCGCGCATCAGATCGCGCATCTCCCCTCTCAGCCGCTTGTAACGCCTCGCCTTCGATGCCTGCCGTTTAAGGCTGTTCTGTTGCCTCTCGATCTCGAGCAATATATCCGTAATTCGCGAAAGGTTGGCGCGCGAAGCCTCGAGTTTAAGCTCGGCTGAATGCTGGCGCATCTTGAACTTCGAAATGCCGGCCGCTTCCTCTATCAGCGCGCGGCGATCGAGCGGTTTGGCCGACAGGATCTGGCCGATACGTCCCTGTTCTATGATCGCGTAGTGTGCTCCGCCCAGCCCCGTGCCGGCGAAAAGGTCCTGAACATCGCGCAGCCGGCAGATCCGGCCATTCATCTCGTATTCGCTCTCGCCTGTCCGATAGAGCCTGCGGCCGACTGAGATCCGCTCGCCTTCCTGAAAGACGCGCGGGACACCATCGACAGGCTTGCGACGCTGCTTCTTTTGCGGCTGCTTGTCAGTTCCCGGAGCGGCTTCAACCTGACTGGTCTCTGCAACTGCCGCAGCGTCAGAATCGGGATTCCCGGAAGCATCAATTTGAACCTCGGCGATATCTTCTACAGGCGTTTCAGCCGGCGCTTCCTCGACCGAAGCCTCTATCGCGGCGTCCGCCTGATCGAGCGACTCCTGGGCACGTGCCAGCGCCTCTGACTCCGGCTGGCGAACATCTCCGCGAATCTCGAACGTCTCGTGCACGACCATCGTCAACTGAACTTCGGCCATGCCCGAAGGCTGCCGGTTGCGGCTGCCCTGGAAGATTACGTCCTCCATCTTGCCGCCACGCAAGGCTTTTGCGCGCTGCTCGCCTATCACCCAGCTGATCGCGTCTGCCACATTGCTTTTGCCGCATCCATTGGGGCCCACAACCGCAGTGATCCCCTCTTCGTCAAAGACGATCTCGGTCGGATCACAAAAGGACTTGAAGCCCTGAATAAAAATCTTCTCGATTCTAAGCATTTAAACCACTTATGTTCGCTGGGGTTATTCGCCGAGAAAACCACAATTTATAGCGTTGTTTTAAGATAGGAGCGCACTATACGGTAGCCGGAGGAGTTTGTCAATTGTGGGAAGGGGTATAGTGATAGGCGCTCCATGTCTACACTTTGCTCTTGAGCAACTAAAGAATTAAGAGCTGGTTTGCAAGGGAACGGTGGGTATCATATCCGCATCATACGATGGATTATGAAAAGACTTAGATGACCATGATCTATCGGGATGAATATTTTGTTGCCTCTACAAAAATAAAGAATTGATCTGAGTCCTTAACAAAATCTAGGTTTTCAAAGGAATAACCGGGAATCCTAAGTCACTCGTAGCATTATGATTGATGCTTTATAAACCAATTGTTTTAAACTCAAGTATAAAATGCACTACCCTCAAGCTGATGGGATACTTTTACAGCTTCTAGAAAGATTCCTTCCCATCCGTCAATGAGATCAGATGCATTAGGCCGCTTTTCAGTAGAGAAATCTAA
>JADJXM010000025.1:0-22500 GCA_016715865.1 Acidobacteriota bacterium
CCGTTGTCGCTCGTAAAGACGACCAGCGTATTGCGATCCAGTTTGAGGCGGCGCAGCGTATCGAGCAGCCGGCCGACGTTGGCATCCAGTTCCTCGATCACGTCGCCGTAGAGCCCGCGCCGGCTTTTGCCCTCAAAATCCTTTGAGCGAAAGAGCGGCATGTGCGGCATTGAATGCGCGAGGTAGAGGAAGAACGGGCGATTTCTGTTTGTATTGATGAAGTTGACAGCTTCGTCGGTGTAGCGCCTGGTCAGTGTCGTCTGTTCGGCAGGACGTTCAATCACCTCTTCATTGCGCACGAGAGGTACATTCCAGTATTCGATTTTCGGGTTCATCATTCGGCTGCGGCGTTCGGCAGCGGTCAGGTTACGGCCGACAGCGTCCATGTCGTTCGAATATGGAATGCCGAAATATGAATCGAAGCCCTGCTTCATCGGCAGGTACTCAGGTTGAAAGCCGAGGTGCCATTTGCCGACGGTCGCTGTCGCATAACCGCGGCTTTTCAATAGTTCTGCGATGGTGATTTCGCTTGCTGGCAGTCCCCCGGCTGAATCCGGAAAGAGTACGCGGCGCGTATCGGAAGACATTCCGGTGCGAATCGGCAGGCGCCCTGTCAGCAGGGCGGCGCGACTCGGCGTGCAGACGGAATCCGCCGCATAGAAACTGGTCCAGCGCTGCCCTTCCGCTGCCATGCGATCGAGGTGCGGAGTCAGAATCGTCGGATTGCCGAAGCTGCCCAGATCGCCATACCCCAGATCATCGCAGAAGATGACGACGAAGTTCTGCGGGCGTTTGACGGTCTGCGCGGCGCCGGGAAGCGTGGCATAACAGACCAGGAGCATGACAAAAGGAAATATTCTTCTCATTTCTTAACACGCTGACCGATGCAGTAAAGATATTTGTCCGTACGAAGGAAGAGCTGACCGTCCGAGATCGCGATGGTGCTCAGGCAATAGCCTTCAACCTGATTTTCGGCCAGCAGCTCGAACTTCGGTCCGGCTTTGAAGACGCTCGTGACGCCATCTTCGTTTGTGACATAGATCTTGCCGTCGGCCAGAATGGGAGATGCGCTGTAGGTCCCGGGTTTGAGCCGCTGCGGGCCGTATATGACATCGCCCGATTTCATATCGTGAACGAAGAGGGCGCCGTTTTCGCGCACGAGGTAGATGTGCTTCCCGTCGGTAACCGGAGTCGCCACGTCCGGCCCATTGGGTGTCGTCCAGGCCAGATGGGACTTCGACACATCGCCTTGCCCGCCGGTGCGAACAGCGATGTAAGGATTACCACGGCTTCCGGCAAAAACCATGCCGTCGCCGATGACCGGTGAGTTGACAATGCGATTGAACTGGATGTTCTGCGGGTTGAGACCGTAAGCGCGCCAAAGCTCCTTACCCGTCGCCGGTTCATGACCGGTGATGCAATCCCCTCCGCTCAGAATGATCTGATCCTTGCCCCTCTCTCGCAGGAGAGTCGGGGTGATATAGGAGTCTGGCGATTCCATCTGAGCCGGCGTTGGACGTTCGACACGCCAGATGGTCTTGCCGGTCCTGGCATCGAGGCGCAGCAGAAATGACGGGTCGTCGGTCTTCATTCCGTGCAGCACCGGTACAAAAAGCGCGTTGTCATAAAGCAGAGGCGTCGACGCATAACCATGGTTCAACCCGAACGGGCCATAATCCTTCTGGATATCGCGCATCCACAGTTCTTTGCCGTTGAAATCGAAAGCTTTCAGGATGCCGGTGCCGGTCATGACCCAGACCATCCTGCCGTCGGTGATCGGCGAAGGCGAAGACATATTCTGTTTGCGACGGCGCTCATCGCCCATCCCCATCGGCCTTTTCCACAAAACTTTACCATTGACCCGATCAATGGCCCAAAAAGAGAGCGCTCCGGTTGTCGTAGTGCCTTCGGCGACATTGAGAAAGATCGTATTCCCCCAGATGATCGGAGTCGACCCGCTGCGGTCGGGCATCGCCAGCTTCCAGCTCACATTCTCGGCATCGCTCCATTTGACAGGAAGATTCTTTTCATTGCTCGTGCCGTTGGAGGAAGGCCCCCGCCAGTTCGGCCAATTCTCCGCCTGCACGCCTGACAGTATGGCTGATGAGACAACTGCAATCAGAGCTAACGCAGTGATAATGTAACGTCGCATAATCTCGTCCCTCTTTGTTTTGGTTTATCCGGCCGACCTGAGTGTACCAATAATTTCAGCTATCGACCAAGCCACAGGCGCCTCGTGACAAGGTTCATGGCTGCCCGGCGGACCAGATTTCCGCATCATCTGCAGGCGCTAACCGTTGCCTGCGAAGGACTCTTTGAATAGAAACAGCTCGAGAATTCCGCCCAACAGGCTTGCCGGAAACGGTTAAAATCATAGCCGCCCGCTATGAGCACTTTTCTGTGACCATGATAAACGACTATTACCGTCCCTGAAAACAGTATCCCGTGCAGGATTTCCACGACCCGTTTCTGCAACCTCGGCTTTTTGTTCCGTATGTATTTGAGCAACTCCGATTCATACTCAACATGGCCGGTCTCGTCGGACAGTATCTTGCCGCAAATGGCCTGCAACTGACGTGAATTCGTGCTCGCGCTGAGGGCTTTGTAGTAGACCAGTGAAATAATCTCGGCGGTTATCAGAACGGTCACGGAGAGCTCGAATCCAACCCCTTTCCTCAACCCTCTGAAGACGGAATCAGCCCAGTGCTTCTTCAATGGCCTGATACTGTTCATGGCCATGAATCTTTGCAACAACATCGCATGGTTCTGTTCTTCAGCAATGAAGAGCCTGGTTATTTTGACCAGCTCTTCGTTATCGACCTGTCGCGCGAAAATTTCGGCGGCCCTCAACAGCCCCTTGCCTTCAGAATACTCACCCAACTGGAATGTCGCTATCGACTTCTCGATCAACCGCTTCTCCACATCGGTTAAATCCCCTCTTTCTTCAATCATAATCCCCCACCGCCTCGATGAGTTCGCTATAAAATGTGCATGCCATCTTTTCAGAAATTCCATCATCCCTCCGGTTCAAATATTCATTTTACCTTTTCACCCTCACTGAGTAGTGCAAATGTGCAAAGTACTTTATCTGACAAAGCCAAGTATGGCAAGCGAAAGAGAGGGAGAAGAAGAGGGCTGCCAGTCGAGAGAAATTCAGCGCCTGTTTATGATCCGGGCAGACAGGAGAAATTGGAATGCATGCATAACTCGAATTTAATAAAAATTTTACATGGTGAGTCAAATTAACGTGCATGAGCGAAAGTGTTGGAATATACTCCGCGCATCCAAATTGGTAAGACCAGTTCTTAACGGGATAAGAGAATCGAAAACAGCTTTGCCGGGAGAATTCCGAGCGGAGTTTATCCGGGCTTGACAGTTCCTGGCTCCGGAAAACTTCGAGTAGAAAACCATTCAGACAAAATGGCTGTAGAAAGACAGTCATCCCCGGAGTCCATTATGAAAAAGCTGATAATTTCTCTCATCGCCTTCTCCGCAGTCTGTTTATTAACTCTCAACCTGCATGCCCAGTCCTTCACCGGCTCGATAGTTGGGACAATCAGGAACCTCGACGGTGCGGTCATTGCCGGAGCCGAGGTCACCATCACACATGAAGAGACCAATCGTACAGTGGTGATCAATACAAATAATGAAGGATACTTTGTGTCACCGCCCCTGCCAGTAGGGACCTATCGTGTAGAGGCGAAGATGAGCGGGTTTCGTCGCTCGGTCCGGAGCGGGATAGTCCTGCAGATTCAGCAGACGTTAGTCGTGGATTTTCAGCTGGAACTGGGAGCGATCACCGAGCAGGTCGAGGTGACATCTCAGGCGCCGGTGCTCGAAACGACGACATCTTCGCTCGGCAAGGTGGTTGACAACCGCCGGATTCTCGATCTCCCGCTCAACACGCGCAACGTCTATTCTCTGATCTACCTGACGCCGGGCGTATCGGGAAGCATCGGCAACAACTACAATTCGATGGGTTATTCGGTAAACGGCGCGCGACCGACGATGATGGATACAGTCATCGACGGAGTGACGGCGTCATTCCCGACGGTCAACGGCTTCACGGGCATCTCGGTCTTCCCTTCGGTTGACGCGATCCAGGAGTTCAAGGTCATGGGCGCGACATATCCGGCTGAATTCGGCCGCAGCCTGGGCAGCGTGCTCAACGTCGTTTATAAATCCGGCACCAATCAGTTTCACGGCAGCGCGTATGAATTTCTGCGCAATTCCGTCTTCGATGCCAACAATTTCTTCGACAACCGGCGAGGGCAGGAGCTGGGCAGTTTCAAGCGCAGCCAGTTCGGCGGCCACGCGACCGGTCCGATCTTCAAGGACAGAACCTTCTTTATGGGTTCGTTCGAGGGCTTGCGCGCGCGCAGCTTCGCCACGCGTCTAACTACAGTTCCGACGGCCGCGCAGCGTGCGGGTGATTTCTCGCAGACTCGCAATCAGGCCGGCACGTTGATTCGCATCTTCAATCCATTCACCACGCGGGCGAATCCGAGTGGCAGCGGTTTCATCCGTGACCAGTTTACAGACAACAAGATCCCGCAGAACCTGATCGATCCGGTTGCGCTCAACATCCTCAAATACTACCCGACGCCCAACCTGCCCGGCGACGCCAACACGGGGGCGAACAATTACGCAGCCAGTGGTTCGACACAGCTCAACCTGAATAACTACGATTTCCGAATTGATCACCGCTTCTCTGAAAAGCAGACCTTCTTCGCGCGATACTCGCACCGATACACTCAGGACGTGCCGCTCAAGGCTTTTTCAGAGGAACTGACCATCGCCGAGGGGCGCATCATTCAGGAGAACAAGGCGCGCAACTTCGTCGCCGAATACACGCATACGCTCTCGCCGACGATGTTGCTGACTGGACGCATCGGTTTCGCCCGCACGCTATTTGTCTTTTCGAATCAGGGACTGGGTTTCAAACCGTCGAGCCTGGGCCTGCCCGCGGCGATCGATTCGGTCGTCGACAGGCAGATGTTCCCGGCAATCGGGGTTTCAGGGATGACCAATCTGGGCGGAGGCGATCACCGGTTCAACGCGTTTATGAGCTATCCGTTCGTCGCCACGCTGACGCGCTCTCAAGGCAAACACAACTGGAAATATGGAGGAGAGGTCCGCCTGATCCGCGTCAATGTCTGGGAGGCACGCAACGCCGGCCAGTTCAATTTCAACGCCGGAATGACGCAGGGGCCAAACCCGACAGCGGCCAGCAGCAGTGCTGGTTTCGGCTTCGCCTCGTTTTTGCTAGGCACTGGTGGGAACGGCAACGTGCTGATCCAGGGCTGGAAGAACGTCGCGGCGCAGAGCTTCTATTACGCCGGTTACGTTCAGGACGACTGGCGCGTGAACAGCAAGCTGACGCTCAATCTGGGCATTAGGTACGATTACGACTTACCGCGCACTGAGCGTTACAACCGTATGAACTTTTTCGATCTCGACGCGCCCTCGCCGCTGGCCTCGCAGGTTGCGGGATTTCCAAATCTGAAAGGCGGAGTTCGCTTCGTCGGCGTTGACGGTAACCCGCGCCATCAGTATTTCAAGGACACCAATAACCTGGCGCCGCGTCTTGGTCTGGCTTATCAATTGAATGATGCGACGGTCATACGCGCCGGATACTCGCACATCTTCGGGCCCTCGAATCAGGCCGCGCAGGGGACAGTCGGCCCGTTCGGCTTCCGCATCGAATATCCGTGGCAAACAACGAATGACGGCATTACACCATTCAATCTGCTCCGCGATCCCTACCCGGTCGGATTCCGCCAGTTGCCGGGCGCAGCCGACGGCCTGTTGACGCAGGCCGGAGCGAATCTGCAATCGGTCCTGCAAGACACGATCACCCCCTGGAACCAGCAGTGGAACGTGAACATCCAGCGCCAGCTGCCATGGCAGACCTCGATCGAAATCGCTTATGTCGGAACACGCGGCCTGCATCTCGCGCGCAACGGCGAAGGCGGACTGGATCTTAATCAGCTCGATCCGCAATATCTCTCGCTCGGTTCTCAACTCAACCAACAGGTGGACAATCCCTTTTTCGGATTGGGCACGGGCGGATTTTTCGCTTCGCCGCGCATTTCACGCGGCCAGCTGCTGCGCCCCTACCCGCAATTCACTACCCTGACACCCCTCTATTCAAGCGGCAATTCGTCGAACTACCACGCGCTGCAGATCAGTTTCAACAAGCGGCTCTCGGGTGGTTTGCTGATCGACGGCAATTACACCTGGGCAAAAAACATCGACGAAGGATTGAACCATCAGAACAGTTATGACATACGAAGCAGCCGCGGGTTGTCGACTATCGACATCGCGCATCGCTTTGTCATCAGTTATCTGTATGAGTTGCCGTTCGGCCGGGGGCGCAGGTTCGGTTCGGATTCCCCGGGCGTCCTCAACGCGGTGATCGGCGGATGGCAGTTCAATGGCATCACGACTTTCCAAAGCGGCACGCCACTGACAATCAGCGCCAACAACACGGCCGGTCTCTTCAATCCTTTGACCAGGCCGAACACCAATGGCAATGACCCGAATCTGAGCGGTCCGGTCCACGATAGACTGAGCAAGTATTTCGATACCAGCGTATACAGCCAACCGGCGCCGTTCACCTTCGGCAACGTCGGGCCGACCGTCAACATCCGCAACGACGGCATCAAGACCTTCGACCTGTCGCTCTTCAAGGAGTTTGCTCCGGTCGAGCGGATGCGCGTGCAGTTTCGCGTCGAAGCGCTGAACGCTTTCAACACGCCGAGGTTCGGATCACCCAACACGAGCGTCACTTCGAATACCTTCGGACAGATCACCTCGCAGGCCAATTCACCCCGGCAGTTACAGTTCGGGTTGAAGCTGTTATGGTGAGAGTGAGTAACTGAGTGACAGGATAAAAAAAGCCACGGATCGGACAGGCACGACGGATTGAAATGCATGAAGCTGTTTGCCTCAAGCAGTTGCAACCGTCCGATCCGTGGCTTTAACAATTTGTCGAACATCACACGGTTCGATGAAGACTGAGTGCGCTTTGAAACAAAACCGGAGTAATTCCGATGTCGAAAATAGACCGCCGCGATTTTCTGATGACCGTTCCCTCGCTCATGCTTGGCACGCAATCGCGTCTGGCTGCCGACACGAAAACAGATATTTCAATCGAGGGTGAACGCTTCTTCATCAATGGTCGGCCAACTTATGAAGGCCGCAGCTACCAGGGCATGAAAATCGAAGGATTGCTCATGAACTCGCGCATGGTGCAGGGGATTTATGACGACCTGAACCGCGAGACTCGAGGCCGCTGGAATTATCCGGATACCGGAAAATGGGATGCCGAACGCAACACAAACGAATTCCTCGCCGCGATGCCTGATTGGCGCAAACACGGCCTGCTCGCATTCACAATCAATTTGCAGGGTGGCAGCCCGCAGGGCTATTCCAGGGAACAGCCGTGGCATAACAGTGCGATTGCGACGGATGGTTCCCTGCGCGACGGTTATATGCGACGGCTCGAACGGATCATTAACCGCGCGGACGAGCTGGGGATGGTCGTCATTCTGGGCTATTTTTATTTCGGACAGGATCAGCGCCTGCGGGATGAAGCCGCAGTCATACGCGCGGTAGTCAATGCTACAAACTGGTTACAGGAAAATGGCTGGCGTAACGTCCTGGTTGAAGTCAATAACGAATGCAACGTCAAAGCCTACGATCACGATATTCTCAAACCCGGGCGCGTGCATGAACTCATCAATCTGGTTAAAACCACGACCCGAAAAGGTAGACGCCTGCTGGTCGGAACAAGCTATGGCGGCAATGCGATTCCAACGACGAATGTAGTTAAGGATTCGGATTTTATACTACTGCATGGCAACGGGGTGACGAATCCGGACCGCATTGCCGAAATGGTGGAAATCACACGGCGTGATCCGGCTTATCGCCCGATGCCCATACTTTTCAATGAAGACGATCATTTCGACTTCGATAAGCCGGCAAATAATATGCTGAAAGCCCTCAGCGCATACGCTTCGTGGGGCTACTTCGATCCTGGCAAGAGCGATTACGCTGATGGATATCAATGCCCACCCGTCAACTGGGGCATCAATACCGCGCGAAAGAAAGCTTTTTTCAATCTGGTCAGACAGGTGACAGGTAAAAAGGATTAGACTCACTAATCTGTAACCTGAGTTTTATAGGAATTTCAACGCCAAGCACGCCAAGCTAGCCAAGAGGGTTTAAACGCCAAGGACGCCAAGTCGGCCAAGAGTTTATAAGAAGTAATGATTCGCTGTAGTATCCATTTCGCCAATAACACTATCAAATATGCTGATCAAATTATTCTCATTTGAAACCCTTGGCTGCCTTGGCGTCCTTGGCGTTGGCGTCCTTGGCGTTGATCTTAAAAAACTTAGGTTACAGAGCATTAGTGCGATTTCGATAAGGCGATTTTGCTCGCATCGCAGAGCCTGCGCTGGTACAATGCCTCTGTCAAAATAAATTGAAAAATATTCAAAAATCACATCAAATAATGACGTTTACCCATGCCCCGATATGTCCGCCCTCTCTGTCTGCAATTACATATCTAAAGTTGAAATCCCCTAACCGTTAGTTTGCGATATTTTGAAACAAGTCTTTCGATGAAAGCGGATGAGAGTCCGCCTAACCCTGTAAAAATTTGGAGGAAACATGAAGAAATCTGTGTATGTCTGTATCTGCCTGATGCTGTTTTTAACGGCTTCAATAGTCTGGAAAACACAGGCCGTGAGCTATCAGTCATCTGTTCAGACCGGGGATTCAGAGCAGGCAAGTCAGGACAATCAAATGCTTCAGACTCTGTCCCGGGGATCCGAGTTGATCGTGACTGGACGTTGTCTGGATACCAGAAGCGTGTGGACACAGAACAATCGTGTCCTGATCACGCTGGCGACGATCGAGGTCGGTGAAACGGTCAAGGGCGAAGCCGGTTCGACTGTGACGGTTGCGCTTCCCGGCGGCGTCGATGTCAATCGCAAATTCCCGGTCGCAATGACATACCCGGGCGCGCCCACGATTAACCAGAATGAAGAGGTCCTTCTGTTCCTCAATGCCAACGATTCGGTCGCCGACAGCTATGCAGTCAGCGGATTCTCGGATGGAAAATTCTCCATTATCGAGGATGAGCGCGGGAACAAGCTGGTCTCACGCGATGACATCAGGGGCAAAGTCGCAACCGGACCCGGCGTAGTCCGCGGTCAGCGTCAGTTCGTTCCCGTCGCCGAATTCAAAAACAAAATCAGAGAGCACCTCGGTCAATAAGGACACGATGGCAATATCAGGAGATTAAATTATGAGAAAACGAATTACTTCGATTTGTCTTATTGGCCTGTTGGTTTTGAGCAATGCATTACCGGCGCTGGCCGGGGGCGCACTCGAGACCCAGGATATCACCGGCAATGTCCCGTCGCCGATTGCGGGGCACATCATTGCCAAACTGGTCGGGATAAAATGGGACGCCCGGAGCATTCCCGTGCGGTATTCGATGAACACGTCTCTCGATCCGATCCCGAATCCCCTCGGAGCCCCATTCCTGACACTGGCTGCGGCGCAGGCCGCCCTGCAGGTCTCATTCGATCAATGGAACAACATCCCGACCTCGTTTATCGATATGCGGATCACAGGATCCACCGGTAAAACCACACTGGCCGGATTCGATTTCATCAACGAACTGACCTTTCGCACATCAACCAGTTTTTCGGCGATCGCATCTTCCCCTTCAGTCAGCCTGATCGTGGATGCGACTTTTGCGGACGGCGATGACATCGACGGAGACGGCGATTCAGACGTCTCGAGCGCCATCACCGCCGCGCAGGATGTCGATAATGACGGCGACATCGAATTTCCGGCGGGTTTTTATAAGGCCGGAACGATCCTCGACAACGATGTCCAGTTCAATACGAAAACCTCGAACGGTTTTCGATTCACTCTGGGCGCGGCCAATATGGACATCGTCACACGCTCGGTCGATCTGAACACCGTCGCCACACACGAGTTCGGCCATTCGCATGGTCTGGCGCATTCGATGGACAATCAGACCGGCATCAATAACGGCGACGGAGCGACGATGTTCCCCTTTATTGACACTGGCGATCCTGCCGCCGAGCTGGCCCAGGCCACGCTGGCGCAGGACGATATCTCGTGGAGTTCATATTTCTATCCTGAAGGGACCGCTTCGTCCGGACCCGCAGCCTTGCAATCCGGCGACAAGGCGTTCAGCAGCGTATTCGGCCTCATCACGGGCGAGGTCCGCCATGGCGTTCTCGACCAGCCAATCGCCGGAGCCAGCGTCTTTGCAGTCGACTGGGTGACCGGCGATGTCGTCGCCAGCGGCTACAGCGGAACGACTCAGCTCTCTCGTTCATTATCATCCGGCGGACTGTTCTTCGTTAACCAGGCGTTCAACATACTTGACGGCAAATATGTCATCCCAGTTCCGAAGGGGAGCTACGCCGTCGGCATCGAGCCAGTTGACGGAACACCAGCGGCAGCCAGCAATATCAGCCTGACCTGCCAGATCGGCGCGTTTTTCGGGCAGCAGAATTTCGCCGAGGAGTTCTGGAACAACAATTCGGAAAATTCAATCGAGCGCCGGATCGGCCAGCGCAAGCAGATTCCGATTCAGCCCGGCAAGACGCAGAAGGGCATCAATTTCATCACGCCGGACATCATCAGCATCAGCAATTTCGGCAATCGCAACTTTATCGGGTTCACCAATGTGACGGCCGGATTTATGTACGCCATTCGGATACCGGGCTCGCAGATAGCGGCGATTAATCCCGGACAGGATGTGGCCATTCAGGGCATCTCGTTCGACACCAACGTCACCGACGCCTCGGTGGCGCCGGTATTCGCCCAGGCGACTCTCGCCACGGGCGTAGTCAATCCCGATAATACGATCACGGTCGATCTGGCGAATCCCCTAGAAACCACAACCGGATTCCTCGGGCAGGACAACGATTTCGCGACCTTTTACTTCCATGAACCGCATGTCCTGGGACGAAAGGTGCGCTCCGGAATCGCCGACGGGTCGATCCAGAATCTGTTTATCGTCCTGCAGGTTCCGACCGTGACGCCCTTCGCTGGCGTGAGCGGTCAGCCGCCCTTTATCGGGCTGGGTGGCGGCGCGATCCTTGGACAGTCATTCACGTCCAACAATGGCGGAGCCACATGGGCACTGGATACCAGATTCAATTTCCGGTTCTCGCTCGTTCTGTCGCAGCCCGCCACGCCGCCGGGACAGTAGTAATGCGTAAGTGTGCAAACTGATTTAACAACAAACTAATTCAGGCAGAAGAATTTTAGCCACGAATGAATCCGAATGATCACGAATGATTTTCCGATAATCTTTCATCCGTGAAAATTTGTGATCATTCGTGGCTGATTTTTTAAACCATTGCATCAACGCCGTCGCTATCAAAAAGTCAGGGAAGATAAATCGGATACATCAACAGGGTTTGTAGTGAACGACAGGCATCGGCTAAAGTTAGACTGTCTGTCTCATTCGTACATCATGCGGAAAATTTTATTTTGTGAAGGGGCCCCAATGTCAAAGCACTTACTTGCGATTTTATTTACCTGCATACTGGCAAGCCAGTCGTTTGCACAGGTTCCATCAGGCGCGGCGGCGGATGATAACAACAGCATCTTCAAAGCCGTGAAATGGCGCTCGATCGGGCCGTTTCGCGGCGGACGATCCAATTCGAGCTGCGGCGTGGTGGGCGACCCCAATACCTACTACATGGGGACCACGGGGGGCGGTCTCTGGAAAACCGATGACATGGGCCTCACCTGGCGGAATATCTCCGACGGCTATTTCAAGACCGGTTCCGTGGGTGCTATTGCCGTGGCCGAAAGCGACCCCAATGTCGTGTATGCGGGCATGGGAGAGCATGCGGTGCGCGGTGTGATGACTCATTCAGGAGACGGCGTCTACAAATCGACCGATGCCGGAAAGACATGGAAGCGGATGGGGCTGGAACTGACACGGCACATCTCGCGGATAGTGATCGATCCGAAAGACCCGCGCATCGTGCTGGTCGCGGCGCAAGGCGCTCTGTACGGTCAATCGCCTCAACGCGGGATCTACAAATCCACCGACGGAGGAGAGAGCTGGAAAAATGTTCTGTTTGTGGACGACAAGACCGGCGCGGCAGAGCTTTCGATGGATATGACGAATCCGCGCATCCTGTATGCAGCGATGTGGGAACACGGCCGGCTGCCATGGAAGGTCATCAGCGGCGGGCCCGGCAGCGGCCTGTATAAATCCTTGGACCAGGGCGAAACCTGGGAAAAGCTGAAAGACGGACTGCCGGAAGATCTCGGCAAGATGGCGATCGCAGTCAGCCGTTCGAATCCAGAGAAAGTGTACGCACTGATCGAGAGCGATTCCGATAAGGAAGCCGGCGGATTATTCGTTTCGACGAATGCCGGCAAAAAATGGAGCCGCATCACGAATGACCATCGCCTGGTGCAGCGAGCGTGGTATTACATCGAACTGTTCATCGATCCGAAAAATGAAGATACGATATACGTTCTGAGCGCGCCGGCGTTGCGTTCGACCGACGGCGGCAAGACATGGACGACCCTCTCGGGCACGCACGGCGACTTTCACGATCTGTGGATCAATCCAGACAATCCGAACAACTTCGTGATCTCGAACGACGGCGGCGCGGCCATCACCTTCAACGGCGGAAAGAGCTGGAGCACTCAAAGCAACATGCCGACCGCGCAGTTCTATCGCATCAACGTCGATAATCAGTTTCCCTATCGTATTTATGGCGGACAGCAGGACAATACGTCCGTCTCGATAGCCAGCCGCGAAGTGGCCGGCGGCGGAATCACCGCGGCAAGCTGGACGGCTTCGGCGGGCGGTGAGAGCGCGTTTCTCGCCTTCGATCCCGACAATCCCGGATATGTGCTGGGCGGCAGTTACCAGGGCACCATCGAAGTACTGGACACTCGGGCAAAAGCCTCGACAAACATCATGGCCGCGCCGATTCAGTACCTCGGCCTGGATGCGAAAGACCTCAGGTATCGCTTCAACTGGAATGCGCCGATCATCTGGAGCAAACACGAACCCGGGACCTATTACCACGCCGCGCAATACCTGCTGAAAACCACCGATATGGGCAAAACGTGGAAGGAAATCTCGCCCGACCTGACCCGCAACGAAAAGGAGAAACAGGGCAAGGGAGGAGGCCCGTACACCAATGAAGCGGTCGGCGCGGAAAATTACGGCACTCTGAGTTACATCATCGAATCGCCGCATGAAAAAGGCGTGATCGTGACGGGCAGCGACGATGGACTGGTCTACCTGACCCGTGACGGCGGCACGACCTGGAAAAACATAACTCCCAGGGGACTGGCCGAATGTCTGATCAATGCGATCGAAGTGTCGCCGCACGACAAAGCCACCATCTATATCGCCACCACGCGCTATAAATTCAACGACCACACGCCGGGGCTGTACAAAACCACCGATTACGGCAACACCTGGACAAGGATCGACATTGGCATCCCGGCCGGCGCCTTCACCCGCGTTGTCCGCGAGGATGAAGTTCGCAGGGACCTCTTATTCGCGGGCACTGAAACGGGCCTCTTCCTGTCATGGAATGGCGGCAGGGACTGGTCGTCATTCCAACTGAACCTGCCGGTGACGCCAATCACTGATCTGCGCGTCCACAAAGGCAATCTGATTGCTGCAACGTCGGGCAGATCGTTCTGGATACTCGATGATCTGAGCGTCGTTCGCCAGTACGACAAAAATGCTGCCCCGCTTGCCGTCTATCGTCCCGACAATGCGTATCTGGTCAACGGAGGCAGCGAGCTCGACCGGCCGGATGCCGAGTTTACAGGCGCCAATCCGTACAGGGGCGTCAATCCCGCCAACGGCGTGAGCGTTTATTACCGGCTGCCCGAATTGAAAAAGGATGAGCACATCACGCTCGAGATCAGAGACGTAGCGGGCAGTCTCGTCCGCAGCTATTCTTCAAAAGCCGATGAGAAGTTCGTGCGCTACGACGGCGGCCCCAAACCTGAACCGCTGTTGCCGAAAGACAAGGGGCTCAACCGGTTCGTCTGGGATATGCGTTATCCGACCATGCCGGGAGTGTCGAACGTATATATCGAAAGCAGCTATGCCGGACATAAGGCCCCGCCGGGGAAATACAGCATCGCTATAAAGATGGGCGAGCGGACGGTCTCGACTGAAACCGGGATTCTGGCGAATCCGCTCTACCCGACAACGGCCGCCGAGTACACGGAATATCACCGGACCATGCTCGGGATGGAAACCGAATTGACGGCCATGCACCGCATGACAAACAGCCTTAACGAAAAGCGGAAACAGCTCGAATCGCTGCTCGGTTCATTGCCTGCCGGCGATAAATTCAGCCCCGTCAGGAAAGATGGCGACGCGCTCGTCAAAAAGATGAAAGACTGGGATGAAGCGATGGTGCAGCGCAAATCAAAGGCCTACGACGATGTCGAGAACTTCCCGAACAGGTTCACTGCGAATTACCTCTTTTTGATCAACCAGACCGAAAGCGATATTCCCAGAGTGAACCAGCCTTCGCTGGATCGGCTGAAAGAGCTCAATGCGGAATGGGCGGCATTGAAAGCGCGGGCAGATGAAATGCTCGAAAAGGATATCCCATCTATCAATAAACGACTTTGGGAAGCCGGACTTGGAGCCATCTGGATGGAATAGAGCCCTGTTATAGAACGGCAAATGAATAGAGCCGCATCAACCCAGCAAAAATTTACCGAGGCGCTCGATGCTCTGGTCGAACAGGTCAGGGAAGACCGCTCCGTCCTTGCGGCTATCCTCTGCGGCAGCCTGTCGTACGATACTGTCTGGGCGAAGTCCGACATCGATCTGGCGCTGGTGACGATCGATGACAGGAAAGTCGAGACAGGCGGCCTGTCGATTTATGCGGACGGAGTGAATGTCCACGCGTTTCTCATACCTCGCTCGGAGTTCCGCAAGACAGTCGAAGGCTCACTCGCTAATTCGTTCATGCATTCGCTGCTGGCAAAGGGACGACTGCTTTACTCTCACGATCAGACAATAGCGGACCTCTGCACACGGCTGCAGCAGATCGGCGAGCGCGACACTCAGGTACAGCTCCTGCGCGCAGCGACCAGCGCGCTGCTTCCTATTTACAAGGCCCACAAATTTTTCAGCACTCGCGGAGACCTCGATTACACCGCACTGTGGATTCTCTCGGCAGCGACGCCGCTGGCGCAGGTCGAAGTGATCGGCGCGCGCCTGCTGGCCGACCGCGAGGTGATCCTGCAGGCGATGAAGCTCAACCCGGCGTTTTTTAAAACGATATACTCCGACATGCTCAACGCCAGAAAGACTCGAAAGAACGTGCAGGCGGCGCTCGACGCGATCGATAATTACGTCGCTGAGCGCGCGGAGAAACTGTTCGCTCTCGTGATCGAGCACCTTCGCGAAGTCGGCGAAGCGCGGTCGTGCACTGAAATCGAGGATCATTTCAAACGGAATTACAATATTGAAGGCGTGACCACTGCATGCGAGTATCTGGCGGATCAGGGGATCATCGGCAAAGTCTCGACTCCCGTTCGCTTGACCAAAAAGAGTAATGTCGAAGTGCAGGAACTCGCTTTTATGATTTAACTGATGTTACGCAAAGACAATGATCGGAAATTGCTTGACTTGTCTTGAACCCGCGAAGCGGGTGGGCAGAATAGAGCCCGGGGTGGAGCGAGGCCATCAGGCCGAGCGAAGCCCCGGGTATTGGTATCATCATTTCAACAAGCCCATGAAATGGGCGGCAGATTTCTCGATGATGCCTGACTCTTTTGCACAAACTATCGCCCACTTCGTGGGCTTGGCAATTTTGGTGAAACGGGACCCGGGGTTTCGCTCGGCCTGGCGGCCTCGCTCCACCCCGGGCTCTATTCTTTCGCCTGCGTTGCAGGCTCACTGAAAGAATATGCTTGAGAAACCCAAAAATTTGTCAAATCGATTATAAAGGACTCTTCTGCGTAACATCAGTGATTTAATTCTGTGTAACCTATGGCAAGGAAATCCTCGACATCGAAAAGTATTGCCAGTCGCGGTTCAGCGCGGACGACCATCGCGGTGCAGGGCGCGCGGGTTCATAACCTCAAAAACATCTCGCTTGAAATTCCGCGCGACAGCCTGATTGTTGTCACAGGCCTCTCAGGCTCAGGTAAATCCTCACTGGCCTTTGACACAATTTATGCCGAGGGTCAGCGCCGTTACATGGAGTCGCTGTCGAGTTACGCCAAACGGTTTGTCGCGCAGGTGGCCAAGCCGGACGTGGATTTCGTTTTCGGCCTCTCGCCTGTGATTTCAATCGAGCAGAAGACGATCGGCAACAACCCGCGCTCGACCGTCGGCACGATGACCGACATCACCAGCTATCTGAATCTGCTCTTCGCCACAATCGCTGAGCCGCATTGCCCACGCACCGGTGAGCCGGCGCCCAGCCGATCTTCAAACCAGATCCTGGAATCAATTCTGTCGCTGCCGGAAGGCGCTGAAATCGAATTGCGAGCGCCTGTCTTCAAGGTTTACGGCGAGGATCTGAATTTCGTCTTCACTGAAATTCGGAAGAAGGGTTGCCGCCGCCTGATCATTGACGGCAAGCCGGTGGACATTTCAGCGGAAGTCGAGCTGGACGAATCAAAGGTCCGGGATATAGATGCGGTGGTCGACCGATTCATCGTCAGCCGAAAGCACGAGAAGGCGATCAAGGCCGGAATCGCCGCCACGCTGCTGGTGGGCGACGGATTGATACAGCTCCACGTCCTGAAAGGCGCAAGCAAGGCCGAGTGTGAGAAGTTTTACCGGGCCTCGTGCAGCGCGACGCATCATTTCGTTTACTGCGACATTCAACCGGATTACTTCATGTTCAACAATCCGGAGAGCGCCTGCCGAACCTGCGGCGGCCTTGGCGTTTACAAACTGACACATCCCGAACTGCTCATCCCTGACCCGCGGCGCAGCATTCGCGGCGGCTGTTTTGTGCGCGAAGCGTTCAACTACAAACCAGAGACATGGGACGGGCGTTTGATGTACAGCCTCGCGCAGGCGCTGCGCTTCTCGGTCGATTCACCGTGGGAGAAGCTGCCAGAAGCCGCGCGTAACGCGATCCTCTACGGTGTCGATAAGAAGATCAAAATTTCAATCCCGCCGGACGCGAAGCTGAGCCGCGACGAGGTCGAGAAGCATGTCGGCAAGGAGGCCGGCTTCGGCGGAATCGCGCGCCGCATCGAACGGCATTACCGGCGCTATCGCCAGCGCGGCGAAGCCAGCTCAGGGATGGAAGCCTGGCTGGACAAAGTGATGGTCGAACACACCTGCCCCGACTGTAAAGGCGCGCGAGTTCGAGCAACGCGACTGTTGTTCACCATTGCGGGCAAAACCATCTACGACTTCGGCCAGATGAACTTTGACGAACTTTTCAATTTCCTTGGCACGATCAAACCCGCCGGGCGCGGAGCTGATGCAGGTCGGCAGGTGCTCAATGAAATTCGCGGACGGCTGGAACTGCTGCTCGGGATAGGACTGGATTACCTGAACTTCAACCGCCGGTCGGGTACGCTCTCGGGAGGCGAATCGCAGCGAATCAGATTGTCCACTCAGATCGGATCCGGATTGATGGGCATGCTCTACGTGCTCGATGAACCGAGCATCGGACTGCACCCAAAAGACAACGCCAAGATGATCGCAACGCTCAAAAGCCTGCGCGACATCGGCAACACAGTCATCGTAGTCGAACACGATGAAGACACGATCCGCTCCGCCGATCACATTGTCGAGATGGGGCCGGGACCGGGCGTTCACGGCGGCAATGTCGTCGTGCAGGGGCGACTGAATGATGTGCTGTCATGCAAAGCGTCGCCGACAGGACAGTTTCTTTCTGGCAAACGTTCGATCGAATTGCCTAAGCAACGGCGCGCGGGCAATGGCAAATCGCTGGTCATACGCGGCGCGCGCGAAAACAACCTGAAATCGGTCGACGTGACCATCCCGCTTGGCCAGCTTGTCGCCATCACCGGAGCTTCCGGCTCTGGCAAAAGCACGCTCGTCAACGAGATTCTTTTCAAAGCCTTATGGAAACGGCTGGAAGACACGCGCACGCTGCCGGGCGCACACGACAGCGTAGACGGCATCGAGCACGTGCACAAAGTCGTCAACATCGACCAGACGCCGATCGGGCGAAACAGCAGGTCAAATCCTGCAACCTACATCGGTTTCTACGATAACATCCGCGACCTGTTCACTCGCGCACCGCTCTCTGTCGAGCGCGACTACAAGCCGGGACGCTTCAGCTTCAACGTCAAGGGCGGCCGCTGCGAAGAATGCCAGGGCGAGGGCGTGATCACCACGCAGCTCTACTTCATGCCCGACGTCGAGGTGACCTGTGGCGCCTGCAAGGGCGCGCGCTTCAACAGCGAGACTCTGGAAGTAACACTGCGCGGCAAGACGATTGATGACGTGCTGAATATGTCTGTCGAGGAAGGCGTGACCTTTTTTGCCGCCGAACCGGCGGTCGGCAGGAAGATCGAAGTGTTGCGCGACCTGGGCCTCGGGTACCTGACGCTGGGCCAGTCGGCGACGACGCTCTCAGGCGGCGAAGCCCAGCGCATCAAGATCGCGACTGAGCTGAGCAAGCTCCAGCGGGCCAGGCACACTGTCTATATCCTGGACGAACCCACCACAGGGCTCCACCTGGCGGATGTCGAACGACTTCTGGAATCCCTCAATCGGATCGTCGACACCGGCCACACAGTCATTCTGATCGAACACCACCTGGACGTGATCAAGACCGCCGACCACGTCATCGACCTCGGGCCCGAGGGCGGCCACGCCGGCGGCGAAGTCGTCGTCACCGGCTCGCCCGAAGAGGTCGCCGCCTGCAAACGCTCCCACACCGGACGATTCCTCCACCAAAAATTCCGCCACACCTCCCGCCCGTGAAAGAATTAATCGCAAAGACCCGCAAAGGGGCAAAGATTTTTTTGTGATATGAATATCCGGATTATTGCCCATTGGATATAATTCGAAAACTGATCTTCCCTGTATATCTTTGCCCCTTTGCGGCCTCTGCGATTAATTCTTTGCCCCTTTGCGGTCTTTGCGATTAATTTCTTCCGAATTTAAATACCCGAAAATTTAGTTTGCAGAGTACTAATTCACTTCCAGTTCCCCGCGACCGGGCAGGGTCGGGAATTTCACGTGTGGTTCGGTCTGGTACCAGAACACGACTGACGAGATGTCATCCTGCAGTGGAAGGTATTCCGAAGGTTGCGCGGTGCTCTTCCAGCCGAGCGCCTGGATCGTGACACGCAAATCATTCCTGAACCGGATTGGATCGGTGATGTGCCAGCGATACAACCCGAAGCGCTGCTGTGACTGGTAAACACCATCGGGTTTTATCACCTGATGCAGCCCCGTGTATGGCGTATTGAAGACTTGATATTCTCGCGTTTTGCGATTTTCGAAGTTGTACGATCCGCAAAAGTAATCCTCGGTTCCTGTTCCGGCGATGGTCGGAAAGTCCTTGTCGCCGTCCATGTAAAATTTGATTTCGCCTTCGCCCCACCAGCCACGATTGTGAACTCCCCAGGCCATGTAAGTCCCGACGTATTGTCCCTGGCCCTTGATGCCATCCACCAGGGTGTAAACATCCTTGTATTTCAGAGGATTGGTGCGACGAAATTGCGCGTGGAAATAAGCTGCGTCCTCGGGAACTTTGGTCACCGCATAATCAATCTGGTAATAAAGCACCATATCTTTGTCGTCTATATTCTCCATGGTGATTTTGCATTTCTTGCGATACGGCATCACCCAGTAGGAATTGAACGCGCTGCCCGGATTGACGGCAACCGCCAGCGAGGACAGCGGAGCATACTCTCCCCAGCCCTGTCCAAAGAAATCTCCGACCGGGACCTCGACCGAAGGTTCGGTTTCATCATCCCAGTAAATTCGAAAAATCGAGTAGCGCCAGTTACCGGTCGGCGTCATCCAGATATGCTGAATCGCGCCTGAGCCGGTGATTTCAGCCATGGTGAAAGTCGTCCCGGCTTTAATGCGCACGCTGGGGCTGATTTTCCAGCCCCGGCCTAAATTGCGCGCGGCGACCTGGCCCGTGCCTTCCGTGGCCATGCCGCCTTTGCCTTTTTCGCCCGTGAAGTTTTCGGGGCTGATCGATCGCGTCTCGGCATCAGAGATCCGAAACAGATTGTGCAACCCCGTTTCAATGCCGTCGAACTTCTGGGTTTGAGCAAGCGCGGGAGTGGAAAGGAATAAGATGATCGAGAATAGCAGGATGGTGAGTTTCATTGACAGACTCCTTTTTTAGAATTTGTTTGGCAGGACGTTCTCAGCCACGTATTGATGACAGTCGCGGTCTATTAGTCCATTGGATATACACGACGCCCTGTATTCGCTCAAATCGTCAAATCGCTGCAACCGGTAACGTCTTCCCCCCTGCTGAGCCGAGCGATGCGCGGCCTCGGCGAATACCTGAGCATCCAGGACTTCGTTTTGCGTCACAGCGAAGGCAGCACCGCTTTCGATGTCTTCACGGAACTGTTGATGGGCACGACGATAAGCAATGTCAAACCGGGGTAGAAACTCCGGGTATTTCCCCTTCAGATATGTCATCTCAAAAGTTTTGGATTCGGGATGCAGTTTGCCGTCAGGTTGCCAAATCTCTACGTGGACCGGCCCGGGATACCCGGCAAATCGCCCCGTGTGGATAGTGCCTTTGGTGCCGATGACGTATGTCTCATTGTTATAGCCGGAGGAATGCGTCCGACTGAGGTCAAGACGCCCCAACACACCTGATGGTGTAGTGAAAGTAACAAAGGCTGTGTCGCCGCCTTCATCGATCGGGCTGGAGTATGACCGCGTGTCATGCACGCTTGCACGGACTTCATTTGGAAATTCATCCAGCAGAAAGATCGCCTCGTCCGCGACGTGAATCCCCATGTCGATGATCAATCCTCTGCTGCTGTATGTTGATGGTGGAGGAAACTGGTCACGGAGCACAGAGCGGATTTCACGGACATCGCCAACCAGGCCCGATTGGAGCAGTTTTCGGGTGTAGAGCAATGCGGGGTCATAACGCCGCTGCAATCCAATCTGAATCTGGTTTGGCTTCCGACCGATAGCCGTTACAAAATCGAACGCCTCCCTGCAAATCATCCGTCAGCGGCTTTTCCAGATAGATCGGCATCCCCGCTTTGACAAACGGCAGGGCGTCCCTGGCGTGATTCTTTGTGTGCGAGGCAATTATGACAGCATCCATCGCACCGGCCATCTCACTGGCCATAATGGCCGGATCATGAAATGTTTTCACTCCTGCAACATCAAGTTCATCAAGAGCGGCCACAACCGCGGCTGGCACTTTGTCTCCGATTGCTACGATATGATGACCCTGGCTCTGAACAATGGTTGCATGCACCTTGCCAATGCGACCAACTCCAAACACGCCGTATTTATAAGTTTTGCCCATAACCACTCTCCCGATGCCTGCCGTTACTGAGCGTTTTACAGTCACTCTCCCCAATTGCCAAGAGCCTTTCGAGTGCGGACGATCTGGCCAAGGTGATAAGCGTTGTGATCTGCGACCAGCAGCGCCTGGCGCAAGTACGTCCGCCCTTCGCCGTGCGGAATCTGAGCCGTCAAATCCAGATTCCGATCCTCGACCAGCCTGATGACCGCTTCGAGGTCGGCGAAAAATGCGGCGACTGAAGCCGTCCACGCATCTTCCGTCAGATCACCGCTCTCTTTCGGCCAGTAGCCTTCGGGAAAAGCGGGAGAGACCCAGGAAGCGTCGAGCGTGTAGCGCAGGATGTCCTCCTGCGCCAGCCGCATGTGCCCGAACTCTTCCCAGACCGAATGCAAACCGTCGGCCGGTCGCACATTTCGCAACGCCGGATCGAGGCCGTTCAGAGCCTGCTCGACGGTAACGTGAGCGTGCCCTCCTCGCAACAACTCAACTAGATTTTGACGTAAGATTGAATCGTTCATATCGACTCCTCGAGTTTGGCAGGACGTTCCGGTCACGCCTCGTACGATAGTTTTACCCCTTCATTTGCACAATAATAATCTCAGCGAATGGAATTAATCGAGTGAGGGGGAGAGATCAATGAAAAGCGTATTCGTCAGCAAATCCGGTGCGGGTGACAGTGAATTCATTCACGCCCTGGCCGCTGAGCTCACAGGAGCACTCGAAGTTCTGACCGAGGACAACTTTCGAAATCGAGGCCGGATACTCGATCCTCACGCCGATTGGATTAAACAATTCGATTACACGCGTACGGCTTCCCTTCTCGTCGTATTGTTGACAGGATCTGAGCGCGACGAAACCGCCGAGCCGAACATTTCGGTGGGTCAAAACGTCGAGGTTTTCGACGCTCTGGGGAGAGGAATTCCAGTCGTCTGGTGCGGCGCCAGTCAGG
>JADJXM010000025.1:25000-56517 GCA_016715865.1 Acidobacteriota bacterium
TAAGGAGGTAGCTGGGCTTGAAACGGCTTTGCTCCATCCGCTGAACCGATACTGAAGGATAATGGCTGGAACTGAAAGTCCAATGAGAAAGGCCGCCAATCAGGCGGCCTTTTAATCTTGAGAGTCGGGGCGAGAGGATTTGAACCTCCGACCTCTCGGTCCCGAACCGGCAGGTTTTGGTCAAGCCTAATTTGAGATGTGAGTGATAAAAACATAAATCCTTTAAGATCAATCAAAAGGACGTTAGCCCTCTCGGATTTCGATACCCTGTTTTCGCTAGTTATCACGTCAAAAAAGCCAATTTAGAAGCCAAATAGTGACCGGTTAGTGACTGTTGAACAACCCGCTCTGATAAACGGATAATCTCTTTGTGTCAACCCCGCATTTCACCATCAAATGATGAGGTGTCCACCAAACCGGATCAACTCCAGTTACGACAAATCATTGGACAAACCGGGGAAATATAGTAATACTGCTATGGATGGAGCCGAAACCGATCCAATGGGTTAAAAGCAGCAAGGATGATCTTTGCGAGTTCCCCGCCAAGGTAGTGCGGCAGATCGGATATGCGCTCTATTTCGCGCAACTCGGCGACAAGCACCCTTCGGCCAAGCCTCTCAAGGGTTTTGGCAGCGCGGGTGTGTTGGAAGTGATCGAGGATCATGACGGCGACACATATCGCGCCGTCTACACTATCAAATTTTCAGGTGCGGTCTATGTGCTGCACGCATTTCAAAAGAAATCCAAAAGCGGTATCAAGACGCCGCGGCAAACCATCGAGCTGATTAAAGAGCGACTGAAGCTGGCGGAAGAAGATTATAAAAAGAGGAAAGAGAAATGAAAGACGTGGCTAAAGGATCAGGTAATGTATTCGCCGATCTAAAATTAAAGGATGCGGAAGAGCTGCAAACGCGGGCGAAGCTGGCGCATCAGATTTACACCATCATCAAGGAGCGCGGCCTTAAACAAAAAGAAGCGGCTGAGATTCTGGGCCTGAAGCAACCTGATGTTTCGGCGCTCATGAACGGTAAATTTGTGGACTTCTCTGTTGACCGGTTGTTGAATCTGTTTGTCCGGCTCAATCAGGATGTGGAGATCATCATCAGACCCGCTCCGGAGGGGAAAGGCAGTGCCGGGATACATATTCGTGCGGCGTGATTGAAGAGCCTTCCCTTGCTTTTCGGTGTCAATGCCGAACCGATACGCATCCACTGCCCTCACTTGATCGACAAAAATTTCGTAACCTATTGGAAGATGTCACGTACCGGGTGTTTTGCCGTCACTCTCCCCAATTGCCAAGAGCCTTTCGCGTCTGGACGATCTGGCCCAGGTGATAAGCGTTGTGATCACCTACCAGCAGTACCTGGCGCAGGTACGTCCGCCCTTCGCCGTGAGGAATCTGAGCCGTCAAATCCAGATCCCGATCCTCGACCAACCTGATGACCGCTTCGAGGTCGGTGAAAAATGCGGCGACTGAAGCCGTCCACACATTTTCCGTCAGATCATCACCTTCTTTCGGCCAGTAGCCATCGGGAAAAGTGGGAGAGACCCAGGAAGCGTCGAGCGTGTATCGCAGAATGTCCTCCTGAGCAAGGCGCATGTGCTCGAACTCTTCCCAGAGCGAATGCAGGCCGTCGGCCGGTCGCGCATTCCGAAACGCCGGATCGAGGCCGCTGAGAGCCTGCTCGATGGGGACGTGAGCGTGCCCGCCTCGCAACAACTCAACGAGATTTTGACGTAAGATTGAATCGTTCATATAGACTCCTCGAGTTTGGCAGGACGCTACGTTCACGCCTTGTACGATTAAAATATATAGTATTACCCCTTCATTGCCCTTCTGGTCGACTTGATTTGCAGCTTGCCGCAGATATTCTGGTTTTACTAACAGGCTTGAAGATATTGCCCAATATCGCAAAATGAAGATACAATCCCGTCAGCCACCCGCCGGGATTTCCTATGATTACTCTCTCATTCGATCAGGGCACGATCCTGTTGCAGGGAATCGAGCAGCCATTTCACGCGTTACCGACCGGTTTCATCCATGATGATCGCATAGGTTGTTTTAGATCGGAGGCATTTCGCTATCGTGAAGTCGTCCTCTGGCTTCGGCAGCGCAACCTCGAATACTCGGATCTGGCCCGGAAGTATGATCCGGCCCGGCGCCCTTTATCGCCGAAGTCCGGTTCAAACTCAATCAGACTTTTCGACTATCAGAAAGAAGCCATCACAGCCTGGCGGGGCATGGATCAGCGCGGAATAGTGGTTCTGCCGACAGGTTCGGGCAAGACGGTCGTGGCTCTGAAATCAATGGCAATTGCCGGACGCCCGACGCTGATTATCGTGCCCACCATCGACCTCATGAATCAGTGGTACAACCGATTGACCGATACATTCGATATCGATGAGATCGGCATTATCGGTCAGGGTCTTTTCGATCTCAGAGATATTACCGTCATCACGTATCACAGCGCATACAGTCGAATGGGAGTGATCGGCGACCGCTTCGGCTTTCTGATCTTTGACGAAGTCCATCATCTGGCCGCGCCTGAATGGAGCGAGATCGCACGACTCTCGATCGCGCCTTTTCGATTGGGCCTGACTGCAACCTGCGATCCGCGCCATTCTGGTGAATTGAATGAGATCATCGGCCCGCTCGCGTACTGGAAACCTCTGCGAGAATTGACCGGAAAAAGGCTGGCTGAATACGAAATCATCAGGTTGAGCGTTGATCTGCTGCCCGAAGAGCGCCGTAAATACGACCGTGAACAGGCGGCTCATCTAGCATTCTGGAAGCGACATAAGGATCAGGAGGCGGAAAGCAGGCTGGAGATGCTGCTGCGCATGCGCGCAAGAGCTCCCCTGGCCAGGCGCGCGATCGTGGCCTGGCAGCGGATGCGCCGGATAATTGCAGGAGCCGAGGCCAAACTGGAGATGCTTGGGGAATTGTTCGATCAGCATTCCGGAGATCGAACGATCGTCTTTACCGCAAACAACGAGACGGCATACGGCATATCGCAGCGCTTCCTCATTCCGGCAATCACTCATCAAACCAATGCTCGTGAGCGAAAGATGATTCTGGACCGCTTCGAAGCCGGGCAGTACAAGGCTGTAGTGACTTCGCGAGTGCTCAACGAAGGGATCGATGTTCCGGAAGCGAAAGTTGCGATCATCCTTGGCGGCAGTGGATCAACGCGCGAGCATACACAGAGACTCGGTCGCATTCTACGCAAGCGTGCCGACAAGCTGGCGATTCTTTATGAGATAGTGGCTCGCGGAACGATCGAAGCCAGGATCAGTCGTCAACGCCGCCAGACAGAGGCTTATGCCGGCCGCGCCGGGAAAATATCGAGGCGCTGAAGTTATGTTAACCAGAGATCTGCTCCGCTACAGTATTGACGATGATCGAATCAGTCCGGCGCTGATCGATCCGGAATCTTCACTCTACGCCAGAGCGACGAACGATCTGGACCGGATAGTTCGCGGTCATATCGGTAAAACCACGGGAGAGATTGAAGTAGCGATCGATAATTATATCTCGACACGAACCGATTACCGTATTCTCCGAGGGCTGACCAATGTCCTGTCTGGTTTCGCTGAATTCGAGAGCCGCAAATCGGATGCGGCAGGGCTCCGAACCCTGGTCTTTGAAAGAGCTGCCAGAGACTGGCCGCTCAGCAGCAAAAGTGAGCGTCAGTCCATCCTCGATGATGTTTCGAAAAGTATCGGGATGATATCAACGCAACTTGAGGATGGCCTGTATGGCGATCTTCCCGAGCGTCAGCGGTTGATCGCCTTCAACCCGCCATCCGAGCCGAAACAGATCATCGCCAGATACAACATGGAACTGGCGCGAGGTCTCCTCTACTGGGCGGAAAAGATCGTGATAGATGTTGGGGATACATATCAGGACGTATTCCGGTACATCAAGCTATGCCGATTGATGCACAGGATTTCTGCTCAAGGATCAGGATACCGCATTGAACTAGAGGGGCCACTGTCGTTAATGCGCGGGACGAGACGCTACGGTTTGAAAATGGCCGTTTTTCTTCCGGCGCTGGCACTATGCCGAACCTGGCGGATGGAAGCTGTCATCAACAAAAATGGCAGGCGCTTTTACTATCGGCTCGATGATCGGAGCAGACTCGTTTCGCACTTCAGGCGTTTTCCGGAATTCGACTCCGGTCTGGAGCGGATTTCGCTGCGGATTTCGAGAAAGCATGCCGTAATCAGGATCTCACATGGCGGATCGCTCGAGCCGATGCGGTGATCCCGGTCGAACGGAATGAGGTCATGATCCCTGATTTCACACTTCGCGATACAAACGATCCTCTCGGCCGTAAAGTCTATCTCGAAATTGTCGGTTTCTGGACTCCGGAATACCTGAGCAGAAAAATTGCCAAGGTGAGAGAAGCGAAACTGGATAATCTGATCCTGGCTGTTTCAAAAAAACTGGCGCTCAGTGATTCGGTGGCGGACGAACTCAATGTTTTGTGGTTTAAGGGCAGATTGCTGGTTCAAGATGTCATCGAACGCACCGAATCTGGTCTGCAGGGTTAAATCAGCTGTCACCACCCGGCTTGTCATCGCAAGCGATCCTCCCCCTGCAACCTACCGCTGTCGGTCTGAGGCCGCGAACCTATGCGACGGCAAATCCGCGCCTCTGCCTTGCCCGTCAACTGCTCCTGCGCTTCAAGAATAACCTTGAGTTCAGCAATTTCTCCTTGGAATATTACAACTTTTGTAATAAAATCCCATCCTGGAGTAGATGATCATGACTGGTGAGCAATTGCGAGATGCGAGAAAACTCAAGGGCTGGAATCAGGAACAGGCTGCCCATCGGTTCGGCGTGTCACAAGCTTACCTCTCTCTTCTCGAAAAAGGTCAACGACGTGTGCCCGAGAGCCTGGCGGTCAAGGCTGTGCGCGTCTTCGGACTCTCTGTGGCATGGCTTCCTGTAAACAGGGATCAGGATCACCCTGCCCCTCTGGACGAAGGTACACTTGCCAAAGAGTTGGCAGCAATCGGTTATCCAGGCCTGTCTCACCTCGGATCGAAGAGGAAGAAAAAGAATCCGGCTGAAGTGCTGCTTTCGGCTCTCAGTAAAAACAATCTTGACAGCCGGCTGGTCGAAGCGCTTCCCTGGGTAGTTCTGAAATATCCCGATCTGGACTGGGACTGGCTCACTCGTTCAGCAAGGGTGAACGATCTTCAAAACAGGCTGGGTTATGTACTCAGCGTAGGGCGCAGACTTGCCGAGCTGGCAGGTGATTACGATAAAGCGACAAAACTCGGAAGAGCAGAATCAGGGCTGGAGAGATCACGTCTGGTGAGAGAGGACACATTATGTCACGAATCAATGACCAAGGTGGAAAAGAAGTGGCTCAGAAAAAACCGGTCTGCTGAAGCCAGGCATTGGCGCCTTTTGACGGATCTCTCCCCGGAGCAATACGACTATGCCGCGTGAACTCATTCCTGAACCATGGAGAACTTTCCTCACACAAGTTGATAACAGTATCAATGGAAATGTCGAATTGCATTGTCTTGGGGGATTCGTAGTGACGATGTTATACGACCTTGCCCGGAGCACTGTGGATGTCGATGTTATAGCCGTATCGTCAAGCAGTCTTGCAGTGCAAGATCTGATTACGCTGGCCGGAAAAGGATCAGAACTCCACCGAAAATATGGGGTCTATCTTGATATTGTAACGATAGCGTCAGTCCCGGAAGATTATGATCAGCGACTGACCGAGATGTTCCCAGGAAGCTTAAAGAATCTTCGTCTGCTAGCCTTCGATCCTTATGATCTCGCTCTTGCCAAACTGGAACGAAATATCCAGCGAGATAGGGACGACGTGAAATATTTGGCCAGGAAAATCCCTTTCGATCTCGAAGTGCTCAAAGATCGCTATCAAAGAGAATTGCGACCATTGCTTGGAAATCCCCTAAGAGAAGATCTGACATTACAACTCTGGCTGGATGCGATTGAAGAGGATAGAAGCTGATTCTTTAACCGACCACCCTCAGGCACCTTCATCTTTGTTTACTCAATATAATGTCTTTCACCAATGGATCTATCAATCCGTCGGGAACATAGTTCTGCTCGATGTAGGAATTGATTTCGGCCTGGTGATCAGAGTAATAACTGAGCGCATCGAAGACCTGAGCAAGTGTCAGATGCGGCAGGTGCTGAGGAATCTCTTCGGGCGCTGTACTCATTCGCCATAGTTCGACGATCGCCCGAACCGGCGTCCGAGTCCCCCTGATAATTGGCACTCCTCCCAGGATCCCTTCATCACTTGTGATATAGCAGTGTTCGAAGATGGTTGCCATCCGGATTTGTGAGTTGACTTGTGAGTCTTATGAAAAAGGCCGCCCATCAGGCGGCCTAATTTCTTGATTCTAAAAGTCGGGGCGAGAGGATTTGAACCTCCGACCTCTCGGTCCCGAACCGGCAGGTTTTGGTCAAGTCTCATTTGAGATGTGAGTGATAAAACGATAAATCCTTTAAGATCAATCATAAGGGCGCTAGCCCTCTCGGATTTCGATACCCTGTTTTCGCTCGTTATCACGTCAAAATAGCCAATTTAGAAGCCAAATAGTGACCGGTTAGTGACTGTTGAACACCCCGCTCTGATAAACAGATAATCTCTATGTGTCTACCCCGCATTTCTCTTTCAAATGATGAGGTGTCCACCAAACCGGGTCAACTCCAGTCCCTGGCTGCGGAGCGAAACCATAGGGACTACTTGAGCCCGAAGGACGCACTCCCAACAATGGCATTTCCTATCTTGATTTGGGCTAAATAGGTCCCTGGGCCAAGCGAAGCCACACTCAGATTGTAGATGTACTGGCAATTGCTGATCCTGAAATCCGAACCGCTGTCCGCAGGAGTAATGTAAATGTCCTCGTTAATTGGTCCAGGGGCACCACCTGACGCGCGCAACAGTGAAAGCGTCGCGGCTGGCAGATTGCAAGTCGGAATGTTATTGCTGGCAAGGGAGAACTTCAGCGGTATCACCCCACGATTTGCTCGGAACACACTCGAACCATCAGCCTCAATTGGTGACTGGACAGTTGCAGCATATGTTTTCAGAGAAGGTTCCATGATAGCAAACGGAGAAAGGCTCATCACTTGGCCGCAAATAATGTTCGCAACTGTGTCTAATGAGGTGGTGCATGTCACCCAAGCCCCATCTTCATAGTGGAAGAGCTGCAGGGCTTGCTCATCTCCGAAGCTGACGGTTGTGTAGTCGATGCACACGGTCACCGAGCCGGCAAACATTGCTGTCGTTGTCAGGTCGTAGTAAACCGGTGGAGTTCCAAGGCTGAAGCCCGAAGGAAGAGTCGGGCCAACGCTTGAGGTCGTAAGTCCAGTAGAACCGGAGTTGCTCACGCTAGCAAAGGTTACCGTCACTGGTGTGGTAAGAGTTGCACTGTCTACTGGTTCGGCGACTACGCTCGTTCCAGTTGCCGTGTTCACCACATCGCGCACGAACACATCAGGATAACTATTGGTGTCATCGACGACAAGATTCGCGTCAGATGTGAAGGTGACAAAGCGTCCGTCGGCTGACATAGCTGGGTAGTAACCGTTGCCCTGCATTCCTGTGCTGGACAAGGAAACTCGCGTGGTGGTCCCCATCTGACGGTCGTGGACAAACACGTCCCTGACCCCATTCGTGTCGTCGCCCACGAGATTGGAGGCTTCCGAATCGAAAACTATAAACCGTCCATCGGCGGAGATGGTCGGATGATCACCGATTCCGCTCTCCCCATTGCCCTGCATTCCTGTGCTGGACAAGGAAACTCGCGTGGTGGTCCCCATCTGACGGTCGTGGACGAACACGTCCCAAGTCCCATTGGTGTCCCCAGCCACGAGATTCGATGCGTCTGAGCTGAATGCCACGAACAGTCCGTCGGAGGAGAGAGAAGGGTTGTAGCTGCCACCGTTGCCTTCAAGTCCCATTAAGGAGACCGAGACCCGAGTTGTCATCCCCGTCTGCAGGTCGTGGACGAACACGTCGCTCATCCCATTCGTATCCCCGGTCACCAGGTTCGTCGCATCTGAGTTGAATGCCACATAGCGGCCATCACCCGAAAAGGTGGACACGACACTCGCACCATTGCCTTCGACTCCGGCTGAGGAAATCGAGACCCGGGTTGTCGCCCCCGTCTGCCGGTCATGGACGAACACGTCGTAGTCCCCATTGGTGTCAGCGGCAACTAGGTTTGACGACTCCGATGAGAACGTCACATAACGGCCATCACTGGAGATAGCGGCAGTTTGGCTGTACCCATTGCCTTCGATACCTGCCGAGGAGACCGAGACGCGCGTTGTAGTGCTCGTCTGTCGGTCATGGACGAACACGTCGCCCAGTCCATTCGTATCCCCGACTACCAGGTTCGTCGCATCTGACTCGAAGGCGACATACCGGCCATCACTCGAGATGGCAGGGACACCACTCGGGCCGTTGCCTTCGATACCTGCCGAGGATACCGAGACGCGAGTCGTGGTGCCCGTCTGCCGGTCATGGACGAACACGCCGCCCAGTCCATTCGTATCCCCGGCTACCAGGTTTGTTGAACCCGATTCGAACGCCACATAGCGACCGTCCGCAGACAAGGAGGAGACCCCAGAAGCTCCATCGGCCTGCACTCCTTCCGAAGATACAGAGATCCGCGTCGTAGTGTTGGATTGGGTACTCGCCGAACCGACACAAACAACGAAGATCGCGAAGACCAGGCTGGCTGTTAGCCCGAGCCGACATACGCGTTGCTGACAAACAAACGCCCCAGTGCCGCGCGTGCTGATGAACCAAGGTAAGGGACAGACTAAAGGTTTCTTCATCATGACTCTTCTCTCTGATGATAAGCCCGACCGAAAGAGTACTCACTCTCTGCTTTATGTCGAGCTATTGAATTATGTGGATGCAATAACTTTCTGAAAGTGGTAACAAATTTCCACTTTCAAACTTGGCTTTATCCAAATTTTGCTCTTTGAAAAAGAAACGACAGGTTGCATATGCTTTGGAAGAAATTTCCACAGGGCTTCTATATGCAAACACTACATGCCGAATTGATGAATCTGATTGTAATCTTTCAGCCCTTGTTTGCATTGCTTCCTCCACATACAGTACGAACTTCAGGGCTGGGTCACACCTGCAAAGGTCACCAGATCAGTCACTGTGAAGTCTCCAGCCGTGGCAGAGGGAAGAATAGGCGTGAATCCTCCTGGGACGTTTAGGTATGAGGACGCATCGCGCTTCAGTATCCGAACGAACGTCTCAGCTACTATCCTACCCCCTACTGGGCCCAACTGATTGCCGCCCTCAAGGACTGCGGCCTCGCGAAGTACATAATACCAAAGGGGAGTTTTTTTCAAGAGCAGACCACCCCTGGAGTTCAGTAAGTTCACTTCGGCCGTTGGCAAACCTGACGTCAATTGCCTCGCGCTCATTGGCGCAATACCAAAAGAGTTGGCCATGCCTTGACCACTGGGCAGACCGAGAGCCAAACCTCGCCGGAGGTTCCGCGTTGCCAGAACCGCCATAAGTCCAACGAACCCGGGTAGCGACTCCAGACCAGCGGCAATAAAGCTGTCGATTCGCCGGGCTTTATTATGAACCGGCACTGGCACACCTGTGTCAAAGAAAGCATTGAGTCAACGACCCAATTTGATAACACCGGCAACCGGGGATTGCGATTGAACTCGAACACCTGTCCCAATGTGGCAGATGGGAAGTTGAAATTAACCCAGTACGTGTCGCGGATCATACTGTGGCCAAACCGGTAAGCAGCCACGGCAAATTCAACGGGCATGCGGAATGAGCTTCCAACTGGAGGGGCTATGCTTGCCATCGCATTGTTTACTGTGGCCGTACCGCATATTTTCGTTAGGAAGTCGTGTACAATCGCCCATTGATAATGGTGTGTCACAATACGTTTTGCTTCGGCAAAGATGTCTCCCCCAAACGATGCCGCGAGCAGAAGGTCAACGACTGCATTGTGAAAGCGCAGCATCGCATGATGAAATTGCACAACCAGTAGGTTCTCGTTATTGCGTGGGTCGCCAATGACAGCGGAATTTGTGCCTGAAATTCGTGGAACATCGAAGCTCGATTGCGTGATCATGCCTCCAGGCGTACCTGTACTACTAGGTCCCCCAGGGCCGGCATTTGTATTCCTGCCCGTCTGGAACTTAATGGCAGTGGATGAACCCGATGAAGGAAACACGAAGAGGAAGGGGTCTAAACCTGGCCCTCGCCCGTACACAGAATCCAGGTCAAGAGCCGGGCTCCGCATGTTGTTGATCGTGTTCGCGTCGGTGTCGACATCGAGAGATGAAGAGACGTCGAACGTAATGTCATGATCCACAAACTGGCCAAAATATGTATAACCTGCAGGTATTGACGATACGCCTGCATCAACAGGATTGTGAGACCCAGGATTGGGATCGCGTCCGGGATCTCCCACCATGTTTCCGAGCTGTCCAAGGAGTGCCTGTGTAGTGACATTCAATGGTAACTTCGTGGCTGCTCGCGTGGCAGCGGATGACATGTATCCGAATCGATCTGCGCATGGCGAAATCACTAGAGGAAACGGAAACCAAACAAGTGAAAGCTTTGTGCCGTGGAAGCGTTGAGCCTCTGGTTTCAATGCGCGTATGGACGTCTTGATCTCTTCTGGCAGCCTTTCTATTGGGACAGGTGCCGGCTTGATGCGGTTCACGCTGGCAAGCAATTGCTTCAGGGGCACAGTGGGCCTCAAATTGAGTTCGTTTAAGCGCTTTCGCAGATCGAGCAGCGAAAGCTTTTTAGAGTTAACGAATCCCTTGGGAATCGATGTTTGCTTAAGAAATTCCTGTAACTGCGAAGGAATGTTGGACGTTGATCCGGGAATGTCCGCCACTAATGTAGAAGTTCGTCTGACAGCCTTTTTCACTGAGGCTTTCTTCTTCGTAACCATAATATCTCCTTATTATTGAGGTTCGGGAAGCTAGCTTTACAATAGCGCTCTAACTGGCTCCCCAAAAAGCTAACTCTCGAACAAATTGAATAACGGTGTGTCTGAGTATTGTTTCAACGACGAAGCTGTCCAGATTAGAGGTCATGACATCTTTGAAACTTTGGTCAAATTGATGGGCTCGCCCATTGATCACTATCTTTGGCTGCATAACATCTGAGCTCACCGGCCAAACAGAGAAGGCGATGAGATACTTGCCCTAAAAACGCCAGGGCGTCCTGGATGAAGCTTACGCTACCCATTCCGAGCACCTTGTAATAAACATCCCGCCGTGCAACTGTTGCCTGATGTGTGATGTGGTGTAAATTACCCTCCGGCAGTCGATGCTGAAAATGGGCGCAGAGCCTCCTGTATAGTCAAATTTTTCGCCTGGGTTTCTCAAAACTATTGACACGTAACGTTATTCGTTCTTGCCCCAAGTCAGCGCTATCCAGAGCTCCTCCATTGAGTTGTCATTGAAATACATCGTAAACACTTCCTCTGGCGCTGAATGAATCGGTTTCGGCAAGGGGACCTTATCGAGTTTTCCGACCCGGAGTCCGGGGAAAGCAGGATCCTTGACCAATTTGTCTTTGACCGTAGAGTCCAGGTCCCCAGCATTATCAAGCATACTGGAGAATTCGATCTCGTTTTTCGTATCTTTCGACTCTCCGGCAAACAAATCCACGCGTTTCGCCACCTCAACTCGACTTCTGCTCCAGAATGGATAGTGTTCCTCTCGCAATTTCAGCGTCAATTCAGCAGCCTTCGTTGCGCCGCTGATCTTGATGCTCTTGAGCTTTGCCCATTCCGTTGAGAACTCGTGCCGCACAGAGAACATTCGCACCGACCCGACGGACTGGGCTTCCTCTGTGCGGGCGGTAAGATCGGCAATCGCCCTGTTGCGCAGCAAGCCTCCGCCTTCGCGGGCGGTATAGCGTAGATGAAGGATAACATCGGTGATGGTGTCGTAGTCGAATTGGCACGGGTCGCCTTTACTCGGGTTGGCGGGCAATTCCAACTGCCATTCGCTGACGACGCCGGAGCCTTCAAACGGCAGGTAACGTTCGTCACGCAGATTTGTCTCGAACATCCCACTGTCGTTTTGCCCCGAACTGGTTACGATTGATTGAAGACTGCCGAAGTGGTCGCTAAACCGGTCGTCCTCTGCGTTTTCGCGGGCATAGGCGCCGTCACGCAGCAATTGGTTCTTACGGATTGCGCTCTTGAGCAAGGTCAGCGTGCAGTTGACGCTGGTAAATGGACCAGTCAAACAGGGGATGCTCACGGCGACGGACTTGATGCGCCGGAAGTAATGCCCTGGACAATCCATATCGAACAATTCTTCCGGCAGGAAGACGGTGCAGCGCCCGGTGGCGCGGAGTTGCAGCAGGGCCAGCGGGTTGACCTGGAGCAGGCTGACGTGTTTGGTCAATTCGTACTCACGCTGGTTGAGGTCGTGGTAGGCCATCTCCATGCGCTAACGTCCAGATAGAGTTTCTCTCCGGCAAGCAGACCTTCCTTACCCGACAGGTAGCCGAACTGCAGGAAGCTCAGATTCGAATCACCCAACCCATCTGCAGCGCGCGCTCGGCCTTCTTGGCGATGTCGAAGGCGAACTGGAAAACCTGGCCGTAAAGGCCTTTAACCTCGCGTTTCATCCAGGTGTAGAAAGCCTGATTGGCCTTCTTCCCGTTCTTCTCCTCGGTCAGGAAGCGCTCAATCTCCTCGGCGTGTCTGATCTGCTGCTGGTGATTCTTTCCACTCGCGCTCGGCAATGGCTTCGCGGATTTGCGCCGCGCGGAGTTGCTTGAACGTCTGGGTGATTTCGCCGGCTGCAAGATTGCTCTGGAAAGCCCACTCCTGTTCGCGCCGGGCGTAGGAACTGATCTTTGCGGTCTTGCTGGCTTCGTATGAGAGTTGGTCTGCGCCGATACGGACTGCGCTCGCCATCATAGAATACATCTTGGAAAGTTGTTCTCCACCGAATGTAATATCCGCTCCCCCTCCGAGCGGCTGCACCTTGCCGCCGATTTGCGGGATCAGACTCAAAGTGGAACCGAACAAGTCATATACGGCGGCAATGACTTGTAACGCCCGAGCTTGATCTAACTGTCTCATCTCACTCGCCTCGTGGCTACTGATTATCTTGCCGCCCGATGCGCCAAGGGCCTGGGCAATATCCACTTCGATGTTGCGCAATCCGACTTCCGGCTCGCCCTGTTTGAACTTCATCTTGCCTAAATTGTCCGCGTCCAGTGCGTCAAGTTCGGGGACTTTGATTTCGTTTTCCTGTTTACCCAATTGCCGTTCGTAGTAGGTGTAGCGTTGAATCGCATTGGCGAGCGATTTCACTAACCCCTCGCGCGTTTTGATCGCTTCTTGCAACTGTGAGTATCTGACCATTTCCGCCAACCCAAGAATGACACGCTCGTGCTTGGCGCGGAGAATTGATAGAGCTTCATTGTCCTCTTTTTCGATAGCCGAAAGAAGGTTACTACCCAGCGATTTCACCTCTTGGCAGATTTCGGACGCCTTCTGCGCCAGGACTTGGAAGCGGACTAGCGGCAAGGGCTGATTTACCCCGCTGACAATTGCGCTTATGTCCAGCCCCGCGGCTGCGGCTTTTGCCAGCAGCCCGGGGTCAATCGGCGGCTCGAAGAGCGGAAGTTGCCGGAAGATGCCCAGAATATTGAGACTATTGCGGATCTTGAACAGGCGGTCGGCGACGGTGTCCCAGTAGCCGAGCAGCTTGTCGTTGCGTGGGACGCAGAAGTACAGCGCGCGGCCGATGCTTCGCAGCGTGCTGAACTGATCGGCGCCTGCCGCATCGTTGGGGTGTGGCAGGAGGTCGAAGGGAATATCGGTTTCAAAGTTCACTTGCGCGTTGCCCAGCTTGTCCATATCGGCGCGCAGGTTGGCGTAAGTCTGCGGGCGAACCGAGCCTTTCTTCGGCACGGCCTGCGGTCGCGGGCCCAGGATATTAGCAGCCAGCACGTAGAGCTGCGTCGCCTCGTTGATGCTCTCGCCGGTGTCCTGCCGGAACAAGGTATCACCCCAGGCGATGAGGTTGTCCAGGTATGCCATCACGGCTTTGAACATGTAGGCCGTCTGCCGGTAGCGTGCCACGACGTGTGGACGGAACGGCGTGTCCTTCCACGCTCCGATGCTGTTGATGGTCTCTTGTTGCAACTCAGGGTCGGCGCCGGTGGCTAGGTTGACCAGGACCTCCTCGATCAACTTAATGTCCGTGGTCTGGAACGGCTTCACTTTCCAGAAGCGCTCCGGCGTAGGTCCGTCGCTGTCGTCCGTAGGGTCGAAGATGTAATGGAACCAGCGCTGCTGTTTCTCGAACCGTTGGTTCTTGCTCAGGTGAATGGCAATGGTGATTGGCACGTGGTAGAACAGTTCCCAGTTGTAGACGGCGTAAGCGCCGCTCGAAGTGAAATCGAGGTCTTTCACCGGATGCCGATCGTCCACCAGCTCGGGGTTCGGATTGTAGCCGCTCTGAAAAACCTTATACAATTCGAAGTCATCCGATTCCGGTTTGCCGGATGGTATTATCGGCCTGCCCTGAGGATCTTTCCTGTACTCCGTATCCGCCGCCTGAAGTCCCGAAACCGATTTTTCGATGAGCCGCCTGACCAACTCCGCCACATAGGGATGGAAATGTGGAAAGAACCGATAGCTGAGTTTCCGATCCTGGATGACGGTGTGTTTGCGAACGGTCGTGGTTAACCACAAAACATCCGGTTTATAGGCCAGAGCAGTGCCGACCTTTGCGTCATAGTAGCCGTGAAATTTGGGCAAAAGCTCGTAGTTCATGACTATTGGGTCTCCTCCAGATTTAACGATTCAGTGAACCGCCTTTAATTCCGTCACCGGCAAAATCGCGTGCTATATTTGAGCCGCGTGTGATGTTCAGATTTTCCAGAACAGCGGAGTTCAGCCCGCCACCGCCAACCACGTTCAGTGTGCCGCCGGAGAACGCCAAGCCGCCCGACCTCATCACAAATCCGCCAGCCGCAGCCGAAACGCCGCCTGTCTCTAATTCTATGCCAGGGATAACGTTGACATGTGAGCCGAATTCGCGGACGCCGTCCGCTACTGGCACTTCGGCAAAGTCAAGTCCCCCACCTTGACCAACCAAACGGCCGCCGAATTGGAGCGCAGTCGTAGGGTTGATCACCCAGTCGTCTATTGGCTGCACCTTGAAACGGGCAATCGGGTCAATCGGGTCAATCCATCCAGGGTCTGGCGGGAATGGGGGCCTGACGAGTATCACGTCCGGACTGATTGGCACTATAGGCTCAATGGGAACGCCACTCCACCAATCGTCATCATCCAGCTTGTGATTGAATGGCGGGTTGGAGATTATCCATTCTTCCCACCGATCAATGGTGGTCTCGGTAAGTGACGGTTCGACGAAGAAAGTATGCTGGTTGTCCTGGTAGAAAAACGGGCTGGTCAATGTTCTGGGTTCAGCAACATTAAGGGACCAATTAATGATCGGAATCGGGTCAGCCCAATATGTGCCGGGGTATAACGATTCGAGCAAAGCCAAAGAATCTATTGAAAAGAGATCATTACAAGTCAGTAATGAGTAAGCCCTCTCTTGCCCGAGGATTTCTTTGGTGTTTTCCGTGATTTCAGGCCGATTGTTGTCATCGGTCATGATTCTTTCTATAAAATCGACTTCGAGAGGACCAGAGTGAGTGTAACGGGTGATCTGTTGGTCAGTGCGATGATATGGCAGTTTCAGCAGAGTAACATTGGAGATGGAGACAGGTTCGGGTTGACTGTTCTTGCTCACTACTCGAAAAGCACTATAAATTGACCCAGTGAGGTTTATTGTCACCGCACGCTCCTCACCGCCCTCGTACTCTTTGTTGACGTAGATGAATACATCGCGGCTTTTGAAATTCATCCTCACGTTCTCCGCCAGAATCGGGTTGCCGAAGCCGCTCGATTCACGTGTTGTCCACTCACCCTGGAATAACTCGCTCCAGTTCAACTGGACCTCAACATCTTTCTCGGGCTTATTAGCAGAAACTTTGCTGACCAGATTCTTGAGTTTTACACTGGCCAAATCAGCTTCATCTTGAGTACTCGTTGCTGGATTGGAGCGAGGCTTGGCCTTTTCCAGAAAAGTCACCCAGAACAGATGCAGCCTTTCACGCCAAACCACAGCCACAACGTGGTCGCCTTCAATCTCAGCCGTCACTGGTTCCCATGGCGTCCACATCTGGTGGGCGTAGCGGCGATAATAATATTTGCGCGGCAAGCTGTAGGTTCGGCCAATAACGTGAAGCGTGTTTGACGAAGGGTCGAGCGGCTTCTCCTCACAGTACATCGCCACGATGTCCAGCCGTGCAAGCTCTTCCAGTTTTTTCAGATATTGGAAAAAGGCGTCCTCCACCAGATCATTAGAGACATCGCCTTGCAGTAGCGCGCTTTCCAGGTCCTGGAAGAGATGGGTTTTGTCGTCGCGAAATTCCGGTTCGAGCCAGTTTTCCGGGAATAGGAAAATCTTTCGGTTGGCTTCCCAGACCCGGTAGCGTTTCATCCACTGCCAGTGCTTCGAGTTGATGACTGATGGATGGGCATGCACTTCCAGATTCAGCAGGCAGCGCTGGATGAACAATTGCACGGACGAAATCGCCAGTCGCAGTCGCGAGGTCTGCACTACAGGTTCCATCCCCGGGTCAATCAGGAAATACTCGAAGAGTTGCTCCAGCCGCTCGAAGCCCCGCTGGTGAATAATGTACGCGACAAGGGCGTCGCGCTGGCGTTGGCGTAGTTTGTCAAAAATCGATTGAGCAATACGTTGCCAATTCTCCGGCTCGTAGCGGGCTTTGACAGTGTTCTTCAAGTCGCGGGCGACCGCGAAATCCGGCTCAGGCGTCGCCCAGCGGATTAAGGCTTCGACCGGAACTCCCAGCTTCTTCACCGCCTGCAAGACTTCCCACAGACGTTGAATGCCTTTTTCCTGAGTAAAATCCGCAGCCTCCACTCGAAGCTCATTCCCGACAATCGTGGATTGCGCAGTGAAGCCAAGGTCTTCGGCCGTCGCGCGAACAATCTCAACATCGCGGCGCGTTATATTAGCTAGGCGTCCGCACAGGTCGTCAAGCATGGCGCTCTTCGCCTGGTTTGCGTCGGCGGATGCAGGATGGACGCGCCGGGCATTCTCCAAGATGGCAACGAGGTCGTCCGCAGCAGAGGCAAGGTCTCGTTTCAGCCGAGCGTAGCCGGCAAGACGCAGGAATTGCCCGAAGAGCGCAGTTGCCGCGGTCGGTGAATCGTCGGCTTCGCGCGTGGGAAGCTTGCTCAAATCCAAATTGTCGAAATCGGCGGCGTGAGTTACCAGGTGGCGCACCTCACGCTCGCCCAGACCAAGATCCTGGATGAGCTGTAGAGTTTTCGCCAACAGAACATAGGCGCGGCGGACGCGCTCGACAGACGCCTCCGGATAAAGCGTGAGCCTGCTCAATGAGCCTTTAGGCAGATTCTCGCCAAGAATCAAAAGCGTAGCGTCGCCTCCTCCCAGATTACCGACGTCCAATGTGAAGCGGTAAGGCACACCCGTCTTCAATTCAGTGAACTGACTGATTTCTTCTTCATCAGTAGCAGACGCGCCGCGAAGAAGCGGGTCAGGAAGATGGGTGAAACGAAGCTCGGCTGTGGCATCTTTCTTACCGAAGACCACGAAGAAACGGTAGGCGCCCGTTGCCGGAACCTCCAGGTAGCCCTCGAAGCGGGCGCTGTTTGCAGCAGCAGGTTTGCCTTCCGTGCCTGGAGTATCCGCAATGCTGGCAAGTTGAAGCGGCGCCCCTGTGCCACCGGTCGAAGCGAAAAACGTTGCGCTGACGCCGCGTCCTCCAACCGCATCAAATGCATCCAGGAGAGGTTTGCCGGGCTGGCTGGGGTCGGCGAGAAGATCGGCTTTGGTGAGCAAGGTCTCGGTCAGCGCTGGATCGGCCCCCAGGCCTGTTGCAAAGCGTCTGCACGACCAGCTGGCGGATAAGCTTCTGTTGTAGGAAGGGCAGAAACACCTCGCCAGCTTATCCCGTTTCCCGCGCATCCGGTCCTGCTTATCCGAATCGCTCAGTCCATCGGGTATGGGGGTGAAGATCACTTCGAAGTCGCCCGCTTCGAGGAATCCTACAAACGGTTCTTCAGCAACCGACTTCTCAAAGTGCTTTTTGAAGAAAGCCTTTGCTTGATCATGCGCTGCGTCGAGCAGCGCTCCCACCATCGGGGAGGGAAATGTGGTCTTAAGCTCCGCTTTTCTGGCGTCGGACAGCGCCCCACGAATCGTCAACCGCTGTTCCTGTCGCGCCTCGTTATAGCTCACCCGAATGGACGGTTCTTGCGAGAACGTTTCCGGATTGAGTTTGTCGGCAGGTATCACAGGATCGGGATAGACCGCCTCGTATTCTCTTGTGCCCGCCCACATCGCAAGGAAAATTTCAGCCACATCCGCAGGTATTGCCAAGGCAAGCTTCTGTCGCAACATGTCATCGGTGAATGCGGCAGGTTCATCGGGAACAGCGTGCTCTGTCCTGATGCGGCCAACTTCGGCTGCGAGGGTTTTCACCATCGCCAACAAGGCTTCAGCGTTAGTGCGGTATTTGCCGACAGGATCGAAGCGGTCGCGCAGCAGGTATTCCAGATCTTCGACTTTGAAGCCGCTCTCTTTGATTATTTCAGCGACTTCGACGAACCTCAGAGTTTGATTGAAAGGATGATCGCCAGCGAGGCCCGTCAGTGGAACAGCGATGAGAGGTCTGAAGGGGTCGAGTCCGGAGAGCGATTTCAAAGCAATCAGATCTCGGACGGAAAGTTTCAGCGCCTTTGCGAGCAATCCATAGCGATAGAGCAAGGAGACGTTGTCCATCGAAAGTGCCGCAGTATCGAGGTTCTGCTCTGCGTCGGCGAGTATGCGTCCGACATCGTCCGCGGTCAGGTTCAGCGCCGACTGCAGGGCGTGCAGGTGATCCTTGATCAGTATGCCCGCCTTCGAGAGGTAATTGCCCAGCGGGTCGTCGAAAACGGCATCGTTCTTCAATGAGCTCTTCGTAAGGAAGAACTGGGCATAGAGTGGATTCCTGCCCGTCGTGGGCAGAATAGACCATAGCGTCAGTAGCTTTACACGGCTGTTCTTGCCCACTCTCACCCGCTCGTCCAGATCCTTGAGGTGGGCCAGGTAAACGAGCGCGGTCCTAAAGGCTTCCCCAATGTTCGCGCCTGTGGAGGTTGGCGGATTTCGTCGGCAAAAAGACCTGGAGCGCTCGGTCGGTCTCTTCCATCGTCCAACCGAGCTTCTTCCACAGGCGGACGAAGAGGTTGATCTTGAGAAAGACAAGCGCGTCGGCATCCCTGCCGTCGGCATAACGCAGGGTCGTTAGGTCGAAACTGCAGCCGGTGTCAGGGTCGGCGAGCAGCAGAATCTCATTTACGCGGCCGGTCTGCCACGCTGTCTCAAGTTGCGCTTTCGCGTCGTCCAGGGTCAGGTTAAATGACTCGGTGAGCTCAGCAAGTCGATCCTCAAAAGCCTCCTTCTCCTCCGTAGAGAACGGCTGATAACCGGATTGCTCTTTGTACCGGAACAACTCATTCGCATCCACATCTAGCTTCCGGAGTATGACCAGGACGTCCAGCCGGGGATTAATGAAGCCGGTGCGTACCAACTCGACCATTTCTTTGTAACTGACGCCCAGTCGCCGCGAGAGCATTTTCGCGGACTTCAGCGCGGCGAGTGCGTCGGCCTCGTTCGCGTATCCGTAAAGCTCGAACCAATTGGTCAGCGGGTTAGTAGAGGTGAAGATGCCGTACTCAGAGGGCGAAATACCCAGGCATTCGGCGAAGATGGCCGCGCGGTAATAAGGTTCCGGGTTTGCCGCAGGAGGGAAGAGATCGTCAGCTGGGCGGAAAAGCTCCAGCACCCACCAGAGCGGCGTCTCGAAATGGTCGAAAAACCGCCGGACGGTCTCCAGCCACAGGTCGAAGGGCAGCGCCAGCGGATAACGAGCGTCCTTGAGCTTGTCGTAGGCTTCAGGTATGACGTTCTGCGGTTCGGCCAGCAGTTCCGGAGTGGTGGCGGCGCCAGTGTCGCGAGCAGCTTTTTCATCTAGTTTATCCTTGGCGACGTAGTACTCAAGAATTTCGTTGACAACGTCAATGTAGGGCAAGGCAGTGAGTGTGTTCTCGCAGGTGAGCGGCAGATGCAGCAAATCCGGGCGGCGCTCAATCAGAGCATGGTAGGGCGTTTTCTCTTCATCGGGCTGCGGTTGATTGGTACCCTGCTTTTTCCAATCTTTCTGGTATGCCTCGCCGTTGTGCTTCTCCTTCCAATCGTCCAGGAAATCTTTCCAGACTAACTTGTCATAATCGAGAAACTGCAGCAGGTCAACGAAGTAGGCTGCCGGACTAAGCACCGAACGGCAATGTTCGCACTCGCAGAAGTCCAGCGAGCCGAACAATGACTCCATCGTCGGGTAATGTTTGATGAGCTCGTTCCTGGCGCTTTCTCGAACTGCTGCCGGTGGTGATATGGCGAACACCGGAGGTGTGCTCTCCAATTGCTTGGCGGCTGTGAAAAAGTTGTAGGTGACGGTAGTGACCTGTTCGGATTTGCGGTAAACGAGTTGCGCCTCCTCGCGTGAGCGGAACTTATGGCCGAAGCGAGTAAGGAACCCATCGTAAGTAAAGGCCGTGATGTCATAAGCTGAGCTGAAGCCCAGATCCAGGACGACTTTGAGCGCCTCATCGGATGGAGTAACCTGATAGAGGCGCTGAAGTTTCTTGACGCTTTGAGTCGCCTCCAGCTTGGCATCGTCTAGGGTGGAAGCTGGCTGGATTTCTTTGAAGATTTTGTCCTCATGCTTCTTGACAAATGCATCCACAGGTATCCGCCCCAACTCAAAGCCCAACACTTCGGCGTTCTTGAGTAAGGTCAGGACGTTCATTTTTTTCACACCGGTATCCGAGGCACCGAGGCGGAGTTCATCTTTCTCGATCATCCGCGCCACAACTCGGGTGGGGAAACTCAGACGTACCTTTCGAGCTAAATCGGCGGCATAGTTATCGAGGCGGTCGGCAGTCGTTTTGCCCGCATAAGCCGGAGGGATGATATTCTGCAGCTCCTGCTCGTTGTTGCCGGCCATTTTGTTGAGGCGGGTTTTCCAGGCATCTTTCTGGTAATAATCCTTGTCCACCAGTTGGGCGAGACTTTCTGGCGACCCGACCTCGTCCTGGAGCGATCTGGCGAGGCTGGCGTTATTGAGGGTCAGGTAGGCAAGTTTGCTCCTGCAAGCGCAGATTATTGATTTTTACATCGGAGATGCCTTTCTCGCGAGCCTTCTGCCATAATTCAGCATATTGCGCCGCGGTGGGAGAAGTAGACGGATTCGAAGGCGTGCTGCTCGTTGTCATCCAGCCCTGATCTGATCAACAGATCGCCGAAACTCGACAGCGCTCCGGGAGCTTTTGCGGCGCGGCGGGTTGCCCTGGCGAAGTCTTCGAAGGCCGTCTTCACGCCGGCGACCTGCTGGTCGCTGAGACTGACGATGCCCGCTTCTCTGGCCTTGACCAGAGCCTTTTCCATCGCCCCAACGCTTACAAAGGCGAGTTGTTGTTTGTCGGAGGGCAGTCCGGCGCGAAAGAGGGCGTAGAGAGTGTCTTGCGGAATGCCCGTCTCTGTGCTGAGCTTGCTGGCCGTGGCGGCGAAAGCGATGAGGCGGGCGTCCCAACCCGTAGCCTGGTGCAGAAGCGTGAGATCCTGGCGCTCGTCGCTTTCCCGCGTACCCGCAAGGGTACTCAATTCATCGATCTGTTTCGCAAGATCTCCGGTGAGCCGCTGATACTCCGCAGCAAGCGGCCGTACGCTCGCCGGAACTACCAGGTTCAGCTTCTCTTGCTTACCAGCATTGAACTTTGTCGCGGAAAGGGGAATCTCTTTTCCCTGAGCATCCACGACACGTACTTCGAGGTTAGCCTGCTTGCCGCCTGCAGAGTAAGGTAGCGCGTAGAACCCCTGGTCATCGGTTTTTATTTCACCGAGCCGCCTCTCTGCGCCGCCAAAACCCTTACTGTAGAGTCGCAGGGAGACCCCGTTGGCCGGCAGTCCGTGGTCGAAGAAGATGCGCCCTTCGACGCGGGACAAGTCTCCATCCGGCGGCAAAGGGCGAGATGGAGCATCAGGTAAAGGCCGGGGGAATCGCGACACGTCTGCGCCCACAACAACAGTCGAAGCAGGCATCGGCTTTGTGCCAGGCCTGAACACCGCTGTCTCCGGCGGGCTCAACAGCAAAACCGCCGTCTTCTCACAGACCTCACAACTCTGATCAATGCCGTGTGCTTTTTGGAACCCGCTTATAGCCTCCCGTGTGGAAGGCCCGAAGAATCTTCGCTTTCGCTCCTCGGGCGAAACCTCCATACCGTGAAGCTCCAGCCTATCCTGTAAGCGAGCGACCTCATCGCCGGAATCGCCGACTTTAAGTCTGGGGAGTTCCATACTTGAAACCTCCTTATCTCTCTTGATATTGGCTATTCAGTAATTGCCGCGTCAGCGACTACGGCTTAGCTTTCGCCGCTGGGACTCCCGCAGGTTGCACAAATTTCAACAACACTAACGCTCTGGGATCACGAACGACGTATTGAACTCGTTCCACAACTCGAAAGAAGTAATTGGCTCCTTCTTTACGAACGAATTCAGTCGTCGCCTCACGACCTACGTATAACTTGACTGGCTCGCCGCCTAGCGCGACCAGTAAGCCCTCATCCGGAGGCAAAACGCCGCTGGTGTAAAAACCCCCTTCCACCAAAGGCCGGATGCGATCAGCGGTTGTGACCAGACTGGCGTTACTTGGTGGTACAAAGGTATCAGCATAGGAGGTAGTGGGCAGAACCAGTGCGTAATTGGGAGCCTGCGTCTTTGCTATAAGTAACGAGATACCTTTTGTGACGGCCTCGAATGTATTTTCACCCCAGGTTGCGTTGCCTCCTATTGAAAGTTCAACGGTTATGGGTTTTGAGACCTCGGTTGACTTCGAATCATCAGCACCAGCCGGATTGGCATCAGCCAGAAGACCGAAATCCAGATTGGTGCGCCAGTTTACTATCTTTACCGGCGGCTCAAATTTGACGTCGGAATTCGCAGGATCCGGGTCTCTCCTTGCTGCTCGGTTACTCAATTGATAGAAATACCTGTCTTCTGCAAGCGCCAGCGCTTTCGCAGCCATAATGGCAAGTGTTCTGCAGACATGTTGAATCGGTTCCTGCTGCACCTGCGTGCTGGTCAAAGAAAACTCCGCAAAGAGTTCTGTGTAAGGTTTCGTCGCGCCTTCACTGATTGTCAGCACGCCGAAGTTGATGACTTCGTCTGCCACCTGCGTTGGATTGTCAGTAAATGATGAGGTCGGAAAAACCTTTTGAGCAATTCGAACCTTGCTCACTTCTCTCATCACGCCTTCATTGATTTCTTGCCACACTGATTCCGGCCAGTTGATTTCATTTGTAGTTGCCACGTTTGTACTCTCCTTTACGAGTCGAGCTATTACGTTGAAATAGGTTTGGAAGTCACGGCTCGCTTAGCAAGGCGCTTCTCTTTATTACATCCCGCATCATCGTCTTCATTGAGTGATACTCCATCGTAGTTTCTAAAACAGCATCTAGTCTTTTCCTTTGAACAGATCGATCAACTCCTTGAAAAGCGTAAGTGAGTGTTTCGCGTATGGTGGCAGGTTATCTACTATATCTTTGACGCTGCCGGACACTGTCGAAGCTCGACTTAACATTTTGCTCCACCATGCTTTTGATTCCTCCGGCTTCTGGGTTGCTTGAGCTACCTCTACCGCAAGTGGAAACGCTTGAATCTCTTGAAGCAGAACCTGCCGTATCTCTGTTGGGGACGTAGTTTCTGGCAAAGTCGTGTCCGGCAAACCCCACCCTTCATTTAGCTCTTTCAAAAAACGCTGGCTCAGCACGAGGGCAAGGACAGAATCTCTAAACGCAAGATACTGATCGAATGGCCTGTCGTCGACCTGAGGTACGAGCAGGATCTGGACACTCTTCACATATTTGATCCACGCGATCTGGATATCTGACTGTTCATTATTCTCTGGCATGTAAATCTCCGTGTAATTGATTTTCTATTGTCAATACCAAGAAACTTCGATTAACCGCAGATGCGCGCCTATGAAGGACGCATAGGGGTTAGAGAAGAGGTTGTGCTCGGTTGTAGCCCATCACTTCCAAGCCTACTGGCCGCCGCTTATGCACTTGCAGTGGTTGGGTCTGGGTGTTCACCGTATAGCTCCGTGCCCAGTCGTAGAACTCGTCCACCCTTGAGCCAAGCAGAAAGACCAGATGGCCGAAGAGATAGCTCGCGAACAGGAAGGCGGCCCAGGCTTCCGCGCCGGTCAGCGTGGCATAGCGATCCCCCAGTATCACCGGGCCCACCTCGCCCATCAGCAGATAGGTGAGCAGCGCGCCCGGCAGCAGGATGGAGAAGAAGTCCATCAGGCCGATGAAGAATTTCTGGGGGTCGAAGTTCATTTCTTCGGTTTCCTTCGTTCAACTTCCATCGCCAATAGCCTTCACATTTTTCAGAAAGTTCTGACATAGCCCCTTTTCGCTCTCTTCACCGCGGCCGGTCTTGTTCCAACACTACCACTTCGGCCCGTTCATCCCGTCCCACTGGTGTTTGTACAATTCCTCCACCGTCTTCTCGTGCCTTTCTCGATACTCGGGGTCCGATTCCATACGAGCGCGGTGCCTCTTACCGCTCTCGAGGAGATACGCTCCGAAATCCCACAGACTCTCGAGATCGACGGGACCGATGCCAATCTCTCCCGCCACTGTGCGAACCACGCGTTCTCCGGCCCTGGCTTCCCCGGGGCCGAGCAGCGTGTAAAGGGCGCCGGCGACGGGCACCCACTTGACTCCCTTCTTCAATGCCTTCTTGCCGACTGACTCCGTTACCTCCTCGCCGAGTTCCTCTCCTGCTTTCAGCGCCTTGGTTTCCTTTAGCTCTGTAGTAGGCGCATTGCTCTTAGTCGCCGGAGCCTGCGATTCCCTCAGCGTCTTTCGCCCTTCGGTAGCCGTATAGTGCGACCCTCCGGGCACGCCGGCATGCCCTTGGCGCATGCCGAGGTTCATTTCGTTAAGTGCCTCCTTCGGCTTCAGCGCCAACTCGTCGATCGCGTGGTCAATCTGTACGTTTCCACCCGGACCGCGACCTGCTTTCAACTTCTCGATGGCTTTCTTCGATAGCTCTATTCCGCCGAAGACTTTGTTGCCCTGTTCATAGAGCTTTCCGACTTGCCGATAAAAACCTGATCGCGTTGAATTGAACAACGTGCGCGCGTAGTCGGTCCGTTTAGCGTCCTCCTGTAACGCATCGAGTGCAGCGTGATATGCCTCCAAATTCTTTGCGTAGCTGCCTTTACCGAATCTGTTTTGGAGGACGGTTTCAGCCGCTTGTCGCCAGGCCTGTCCTAAACGTGGATAGTCAGTAATGAGGCCAGGCAGAAACTCCTTCGGAGGGTCAACCTGCCTACCACTTAGATCAGTAAATTGGATGGGATTAGAGCGCGTGTAGGCGTAAAGGCACGGACCATCGACCAATCCGGCAGGGTCCGTCGCCGTCCATCTCCCGAGCCATGGCGCGTAGTACCGCGCGCCATGATAGTAGAGGCTGATTTCCTCGTCGCGCTCCTTGCCGGTGAACCGATATCGCTTCGCCGTCTCTGTCTGGCTCCGAACCGCCTGATAGGTAGTGCTGCCGTAGGGTGCGTATTCCTCGTAGGAGATGATCTGTGCCTGCTCATCCAACTCCAGGCTGGCCGAGCCAAGGTGGTTTCCAAACTGGTAACGAATCAAGCGCGCCGGCGCCTGGTCGTTGCCCGCGGTGTCGAGCGTGCGCGTCTCCACGAGGGCGATGCGCTGCTTGTCGTCCATCACGTGCAGCGTCTCGCGCTCCAGGGTGGCCGTGTTAGCGCCGATGGGGCCGCCATGCCTGCGGAAGATCTCGAAGCCGCCGAGGTAGATGCGTTCTTCGGTGAGGCCGGGCGACTTTTCCCACACCTTGCGAACGCGCTGGCCTGAGGCGTCGTAGACGTACCAAGCCGTGCCGCCGCCGCCCAGGTCGGTCTGGCGCAACTGGTCTTTGTAGTCCCAGTGCATGTTCGGCCCGGGCAGCCCCCCGCCCAGGTGCGGCATGCGCACCATATTGCCGTGGGCGTCGTGCTGGTAGGGATCGAGGCCGGAGGCGACTCCATTGCCCACCTGCGTGCTGCTCAGTCGGTTGCTCTGTTTGCCCGCTTCGATCAGGCTGATTTCGCCGTATGTATAGCGGCGCGTCCAGCCTGCATGCGCTGGGTCGCTGCCGCGGTGCTGCATATTCAGGAAGTTGCCGACGGCGTCGTACACGTAGCGCTCGATGTACGAGCCCATGGCGTTGCCGTCGTTTGGGCTGAAACGTCCGGCCGCATCCACACTCAGCAGGCCCACGCGGCCGGCGTCGTTGTGCGAGTGCGCGATAGGCGCGCCGCCCTGCCCCAGGTGCTCCCGGCCGCTGGCCTGAATCAGCCGGTAGAGGGCATCGTAGGTGTAGTCGTTGCTCGGCTCGACGCGCTTGTTCTTGAAGTAGATTGTCTGCTGCGCGTCATCGTGGATGTGGGTGATGTTGCCAGCCGGGTCGTAGGTGTAGTTCAGGTTCTGCAAGTGGCTGCCCGGCCATCCGGCCACGGATGGCTGCGGATCGTCACCTGGGAACGCGGCCGCGTTGCGACGCGTGAGTAGCTGGGTGAGCCGGAAGGTGAGTGGGTCGTAGCTATAGACGGTGCTGGCACCGCTCTTGTAGTCGATCCGCAGGCGCTGGCCCTTGGCGTCGTAGTCGATGTTGGCGATGCCGACCGGTGATGCGGCCACGTTGTTGGGGTCCAGCAGCACGGCGGGCTCGGCGGCGCGTTCCAGCCACACGTCCACTCGCTCCAGCAGGTTGGCCTCGTTGAAGACCGGCTGGATGACGTTGATCTTGTTGGGGTGCTGGGCGCGGGTCAGGCTGCTGTGTGGTGCGACAGACTGGATGGGGCGGTTGAGCGCGTCGTAGCGCGTGCTGCCCTCGAAAAACTCGGCGTCGAGTTGCGGGTTCAGCAGCCAGTCGGGAATCGCTTTGTAGTCGCTGACCAAACGGCGCGTACTCCGCAGCAGGTTGCCCTTGAAGTCATAGGCATCGGTCGGGTTACCGGTGACATCGAGCCTGGCGTTGGTGGCGACGCCGGCGGAATCGGAGTGCCGGAAGATGCGGGTGCGCAGGTTCAGCGCTTCGGCGTTGGCCAGGGCTTCGCCGTACTCGATCTTGTCGACCAAGATGTCGCGGTTCAGCGTGCGTGGATCGGAGGCTGCCTCACCATTGGCGATAGTGCCACGCACGGTCTGCTCCACCGGACGGCGCAGCGCGTCGTAAGTGGTGGTGAAGTTGTGGCCGCGGCTGTCCCAGGCGCGGATGGGCTTGCCCGCCACATCGTTGAGCATCCAGCGGGCGCCCGCTTCCATGCTGAGCTGGTGGATGCGGTTGCCGAGCATGTCGTAGGCGTAGCGCATGACGATGCGCTAACACGGGTGGCGAAGCTATCTTCGGTGCCGTCGAGGTCGTGACCGACGCAGACCACGCGATTGCGCGCCACGGTCAGGAACGGGCGACCGAGGGCATCGAAATGCGCCGTGGTCGGCGTGTCAGCGTGCGCGGCAGTTCTCTGGGCCGCGTCGCGCTCGTGCACCCCCATGGCGCCGCCGATGCGTTGCGCGTGCCAGGTCTGCCAGGTTGCGGGCTGCGTCTTGAAGTAGTCGGCCACGTAGCCCTGGATGTCGGGATCAGTGCGCGGGTCTCCGGTCTGTTGATTGCGCGGCGCGCAGGTGTCGTTGACGTCGTAGGTGCTCTGTTGCCAGGGATCGAACACCACCTTTTCGTAGGTATGGTTCGGGTGCAGCGTGGCGATGACTCGCTCGGCCGGGTCGTAGAACAGCACCGGGCTGACGCCGTGGATGGCATTGAATTCATAGCCATGCGTCGCGCTAAAGAACGGCTCGTACTGGCGAACCGGCTTGCCCTTGTTGTTGAAGATGGTCCAGCCGCTGCCGACCCAGCGCGGTGGGCCGATGACACCGTTCACTTTCTCCGGCTCGGCCTGGATCTTCTTCTGGATTTCACGGCCGAAGCCGTCGGAGTAGGAGAAGCTGAGCTGGATCTTGAGGCCCTGCGGCGGCAATGGGGCACTGGCATGGGTTTCTCGCGCCAAGGTCGCCGCACAGGCTGGCTGCCACTGGGTGGGGTCGTTCGGGTTTGCCTGCTGCGTGCGTCGGAAGCGATCGAGATCATAGACGATGCGCGTGGTTGCGCTATGTAGCAACGTTGGCGCGGTTGCGTGGGGGTCGGCCGCATCAATCAGGGCGTCGAGCTGCGCTTGCGTAAGGTCGGCGACAAAGCCGGTGAGTGCGTCACCCTCCACGGGAGCCGGGAGTGGCTTCCCCATCACAGCGGTACCAACCACCATGCCGAGCGTGTCGAACGCCACTTCGGTCTGGTTGCGGTTCGGATCGCTCACGAGGCGCGGCTGGAGGACGCGGTAGTCGTTGGCGTTCACCGTCACGCGGTTGTCGAGCGCGTCGCGGGTCTCGACCATCAGCAGGTCGTTGCCGTCGAAATCAACAAAGGCGTCCTGGCCGAAGGGGTCGCGGTAGCGGCGCAGCAGGAAGAAATGCTGCTGCGCCTGCGCCAGCTCGGTTGCGGCATCGGCGGCGGGATTCGTGCTGTAGAAGGACCGCCCCGAGGGAATCCACAAGTGGTCGTCGGCATCGGTCGCGGGGAAGCGGCCGTCGGCCTTGAGCGTCTGGCTTTGCAGGTAGCCGCCCTGGTTCCCGGCCTGTCCACCGAGCACGCTGGCGGGATCCGGGAGCAGCGGCTCTGCCGGTTGCCCCGTGCGAGGACGCTGAAAGACCTGCACCAGCAGCCCGGGGGTAATGGCGAGCTTGTAGCTCTCCCCGGGCAGGCTCAGTGGCTGCACCTCGCCCAGTGGCAACAGAGCGCTCAGATCGTCCCGTCGGTAGAGCGTGCGCAGCCACTCGATCGGTCGGCGGCAAGGGTTGGCGGTGACTGCGGCCTCGTAGGCGACCTGGTCCGTTAACTTGTGGCGCAGGCGGCCAGTAGCGGCGGGATCGGGTTCGACGAAGTCGGAGGCCCGGTAGCGGCCGGCCTCTCCGGTGGGCGCGTAGCCGGGCAGCTCGAACGTGACGGCCTCGCAGGGCAGCGGGTTGCGGTGCGCATCGGCCGACTCGATGGCGTTGGTGACGCGGTTCTCGGTGTAGGTGAGCAGCGGGGTCGTTTGCCGGTTGCGATCCCACTGCGTCGAAAGCGGCGAGAGGCGGCGCCCATAGGCGATGGCCGCCTGCTTGAGGACGTTGCCGTAAGCATCCACTTCCAACGTCAGCGCGTGCTGGATACGCGGGTCGGCCGGGTTTCGCTCGTAGTGGTAGCTGATCGCCTCGCGGGCATGGGTGAAGAAGACGGCATGTCGGTTGGTGCCCCGGGGTTGCAGGGTACGGATGCTGAAGTTCTGCTCCGTGACCGTGTAGGGCGTGTGGGCACGCTGGACCTGCTCTGGGGTCGCACCGGGATGCTCCGCATCATCGGCGTAGACCTCTTGGCGCAACATCGAGCCCTTGAGGGAGCGACAGGCTTCCCGTTCTTCTTCCCGCGTCAAGCCTGGCGGGACGATGGTGTCATCGAGCAGAAGTGGCCGCGCGGTATCGACGGTCAGTCCGGGCGCACGGAAATACTCGTTCTCGAAGTGGCGCGAGATTCGTTCCCGACCGAGGTAGACGCCGGTATGGAACCAGGTCTTGGTATGGACCGGCGGAACGTGCGATGCACCGGCGATGTTGTCTGCCGGAACATCTCCATCGGCAAGGGCCGCGAACTGTTCCGTGTCCCATTGCTCGACCATGCCGAAGCCGCGGAACTCGCGCTCCTCACCGTCGAAGTAGCCGTGGTGGTAAGCGTAGCGCGTGACAAAACGGTTACGGCTGATGAGATCCCTGGTCTCAACACGCTCTACAACGTGAACGGGGAATGATAACCGTGCGATCCACGGCCTTCCTTCTCGCTTGTCCTTCAGGTAGAACTTCGTGGATGGGGCGTAATGCACGCGCGTTTCCGCGCCGAGGTTATTGACCGTCTTGACCAGCAAATGTGGCTTCTGGCCGCCCATCAGGTCCAGATATCTCATCGGACGTCGCGCATTACCGGGCAGCGGCGAAGACCAGACCAGACAGGCTGTGCCATTGCCGAGCAAATCAGTCACTGTCACTGACGAAAGATTGTCAATCTGAGGAAAGCGTCAGCTGCGCCTGTCGCTCCAACTGTTGCCCGATTGATTGGTAGAGCCGTACGCCCTCACCTGCCAGGTAGGTGATGTCGGTCATGCCTGGAGCCGTCGATGTCGGCCAATTGAATGCGCCGCTGATTAAACAGATCGGGACTATCGAACCACGGAGCATTGTCCATCGTCACTTTTGCCCCGAAGCGGCCATAGCCCAGGTTCGGCCAGTAACAGACTTCGCCATTTCTGATGCGCGCCAGATCGGACAGACCGTCGCCTGAAAGGTCGGCCAGATAGATGGACTGCGTGCCATCGGCGAAAACGAGTCGCGGCCCCAGCTCCTCGTCAAACGGCTGATGCGCTATTTCTGCCGGCCCAAATCCTCGTTCTGCGAGTGACTGGTGCCAGGTGAAAACATCTTCTTCGGTAATCAGCACATCGGCGTGCCCGTCACCGGTCAGATCAACGAATTTCAGATTCGGATCGTTCCAGGTGACGTTTGGCAGCGAGGTGAATGGTGTGAACGGGTTCCAGCCTACGTCATCCGTTCGTTCATAAAAACCTGAAACGGGGTTATTGAACTGCACCAGATCGAGCGAGCCGTCGCCTGCCAGATCGAGGAATTGCTGACCTCCTCCGCTAATCGCGGCCAGTGAAGGAAGTGGTGTAACGACTTCAGCCGGCGCGAACTGTGCGATGACCTTTTCTCTGCCATTTGCGCGCTCGATGTTGACCAGGACTGAGATTGCGTTTAGAACACGCGCAGCCTGTTCGGGTCAGAATGCCGGACAACCCTTCGCCATCCAGGTCTATCCATTGATAGTTCGAACCGTCCAAACCGTAGGGCAGATTTTCCAGGCTTTCGGCATCGATCTCGTGAATCTCTTCCTGAATTGTCGCCTGGCTGTATTCAAATTCGAGCGGCGGCAGGGATTTTTCAGGTGGTTCCCGTCTTCGCGGCGAACGTAACCCGATTGAATCACGCTGGTGATGAATGAGGCGATAGGGCTTTCAGAGAAACTGAATGCTGTCGAACGCACTAGATAATCGGGAGTCCCGAGTTCTTCCGGGAAATGATGAAACATCAGTACGCGCCGACATAAGCGGTATGTTCGTACATCGAAGCCGGCA
>JADJXM010000026.1 GCA_016715865.1 Acidobacteriota bacterium
ACCGTTCGCGTTGTGTTTGGATGCCGACCATTCGAGCAGTCGGCCCCCTTCGTATCCCGCGCAGACGATCAGATGCCCTGTCCCATCCTCGCGCCAGATCTGGCAAATGTCCCCGATCTGTGGGGGTTCTTGGGAGTAGTCGGCAAGCCCCAACTCGCCCAAAAGGATCGGCAGATCGCCGCGTTTGTCGGGGTCGAGATCTTCCCATGCGGCGAGACGCAAAGCCTCGATGACAGCGGGGGTCATGGCCTCGTCTTCTTGAAGATCGGTGAACCGTCGCAACAGTTCAACGAGCGCCCACCACACCGCGCCCGAACAATGAACCGTGCCGTCAGCCCGCCAAAGTTCGCGGTTTCGCCATACGACCGCAGACGGAACCCCCCGTCCCTGCGTGGAGTAGGTGGTTTTCGGTGCCGACTTCCAAACCTCTTGCCATCTCGTGATCATGCTATAAATCCCCGCCATCTCGATCACTTCTGTATCTGGATTCGTGGTGTTTCAGAGTCTGTCCGCCGTTCCACGGGGTAGTAGTCGATCGCCGATCTGCTGCGTTCGGACACAAAATCAAACATCAGAGGCGTTCGTGGTGTCGCACTGCCCAATGCCCTTTGCGGATGCGGCGGTTGCCGATGTGTTCGGGTTGTTCGTCCACATCTGTCCAACGCGCACGTTGTCGAATCGCACTGCCGCCAGTTGTAAATTCTCGAGCCTGATCCCAAAAATCCACAACAATCAAATACACGCGCCATCACAAGATTTATGGCCGTCGCGACCCAAATTGCGAAAGGTTAAGCGCGATAGTGCGCATATCGAATCTGTCGATGCTCTCCATAGGTTTCCTCTGACGCCCAGGCAGTACGATGTCGGGCTTGAACGGGTTGATATTCCGCGGTGGGTGTTGTCGCATCTTTGAACCACGTCGATGCAGCTTTCTGCGGTTCAGGAGCTTGGCATTCTGCGCTTCTAGGGAAGCGCGGATAGGCCGCTCGCCGCCCCTGAATCCGTCAGGGTTCACCTACTGCCAGTCCAGAACCAGACCGGGCTATCTGCCGCAAACATCCAGAGGTTCGCGCCGAGTCGTGACGATGCGGCTTTTGCCGTGGATCCGTCAGGTTTCCTCCGCCTCCAGTGGCAACAGTTCTGGCCGCCAGCGCGAAAACTGTGGACGCGTCCAGTCAGGGCTTTGCGAGGTCGCATCCGCCGCCTGCCACCGCCACCGCCACCACCCTGCACCTCTCCGCCTATCCGAACTGTTGGTCTGGTCATGTTGATCTCCTAGCGCCCAAACGCGCTCTTGTATTCGGCGTCGATTCTTGCGGCAGATAGGGCAGAATTCCACAGCGCGATGTGCGAGAAAAGCTGATATGAGTTGGCCGCGTTCAATCGTACCTGCTCGTCTCCAACAGGCGTATTTTCCGAGGTTCCTGTGACGGTGGAGAGGAGTTTCCCCTGCCCGTACAAAAGCCAGCTTGTGCCCGAACGTACAACAAACAACTGAACCATTTCGTAAAGGGTTATCCCCAAGTCTTCGCCGCCTCGCTGGAACACTTGGACGCCACCGCTCAAAGACTTGTCCCAGACTCTCAACAGGCCGGCATTCCAACCGATCCCCCACAGGCAATCGGCATCACCCGTCGAGCGACACTGAAGATCGAAACGGTTTGTGTGGACACCTGAGAACGCGAGTAGGTGGATTGTCATATCACCCGTCAGTCGGAGGGCTGCGTTGGTTACGGAAGTAGATGCGATCTCGAATCCTCGCAGGATTCGATCTGGAAACAGTGGATGCGGCATAGCGCGCCCCAGTTTTCCCGCAAAATCGAGGCCGTTAGCGGTCGAGTCGGCAAAGGGTGAATCGTCGCATTTCCAATAGGCGAGCGCGTCCGCAAAGATCGGCTCCCTTGGAGAGACCCGACCCGTCTGATCTTGCCCGCCTATCCGTACTGTTGGTCTGGTCATGTCAATCTCCGCGCTTGCGCCGATACGACTTTGTCGCCCGAAGTGGTGTCGATGTCGATCTGGAGTTCGTCGCCCGCGTTCATTTGGATATCCGTCACCTCGACCTCGGTTGCGGAGGTCGCGTCGGCGCTCACGATCTGCGAAACGACCGCGCCAGATGCGCCGTATTTTTTCTTGACGGTCAGCACCGCGCCAGTCGGTTTGGTGATTGCGACATCCAAAATGCACGCGGCGTCGGGCTTGATCTCGATGTCGATCCCTGTTGTGGAGCTTGCGGTTTGATCGGTCATCGAAGCGATCTCGCCACGCGCTCCGAGGTTGAGGGAAACTGCTGTCATGATGTCTCCTTACAGGCTAGAGTATGTGGTTGTGCCCGAAGATGCGGGCTGTGATTCTGCCCGTGTCTCTAGCAGGTTGAAGCCGAGAAAATATAGGGTCGGGGTCGCCGCGTCGCCATAGACCTCGATGTCGAAAAAGTTGGTCTGGCCGCCAACGCACGGAACATCCGAGATCGAGAGCGTTTGCGGGGTCGTTCCCGAACCCGTCGCCTCGGTCGAAGTCGCCCCCGTGGTGAGGTTTTTGATCCGCACCTCGAAGTCCACCGAAAGACTCGCTCGAACCGTGATCTCCGCTCTCAGCGCGCAAGGGTTGACCGAGACGTTCGTGCTGTTCGAGTCGATCCCGTCCGAAACTTCGGCAGGAAACAGCGCTTCCATCCCATACTCAGCCGCGAGCGATTCCCAAGTTGATCCCGCGTTGATCGCATAGAAAAACTTTGCCTCGTTTGAACTGCGCTCGCCGACATCGAAGGAGAAGATCGAGCCGCGAAACAGCGGCGTCCCTCCTTCTGGGCCGTGATCATGGTAGCGAAAAGCCCGCGTAGCCGCGCCAATAGCGGCGATCCCACCCAACCGCTCAACCAGTCCGTTGAGATGGGTGAGGACATTGTCGATGACCGTGGATCGGCCAGCGCGAGCAATCTGTACGAACTTTCGCGCCAACGGAGGGAACGCACGAAACACGCCCATCAGAAACCTCCCAGCGCGATCTTTGAGCCGGGATCGGATTTTGCGCCTTGCCCGGGTTCCTCAGTGAGTTGAATCGCCCACACCTCGATGCTGCCCGTTGCTCCGCCAGAAACGTGGGCTTGCAAGGTCAGATCGTTCACCGAAGAGTCGGCGCACGGAACCTTATCGATCACTAACCAGCCCGAATAGCTGGCCGCCGTGAACGTCGCCTCATCACTGTGGTTTCCCGAACCCGTCCGCTCCATCCGAAACTTTACGGTCGCCGATCCCGACAGCGAGACCGTCACGAAGATCAGCGCGGTGAGGTAGGGAGCCGCCGATGGCGGTGTGCCCGTCGATGTCATTCCCGGACTCGGACGATATCGGATCATCCCGACCCCTGCCGCTGTCCGACCGTTCGTGTCGTCGTAGTCGACTTCGCGCCAAGATCCCGCGAGCGAGGTCAGGATATAGAGAGGGTTGTCCCCCGTCGCTGCGGTGTATTGCTTGCCGCGAGCGAGCAAGCGGCCTCCGTAGGCCGAGGAGTGGTCATGTCCTCGGCAAACTTGCGCGGCAGATCCCGGCGCTCGCCAGTCGTGAACGCCCTCGTGAAGGGCCGAAACAAACTTGTAGAGGCGATGGAGCAGGATCGGATCGACCCAAGTGTATGATCCGACGATGGCATCATCCAACGTCTCGAACGCGACCCCGACGAGATCATCCGCTTGGCCAGCCGAGCCTTCCAAAAGCCGCGTCCCTCGGTTCTCAACGGTCGCATCGGTCTCGCTGATCACGATTCCCCACACGCGAAGGATCGGCGCATCTTCGGCGTCGTATCCGCGACATCGAAAACGGAGCGCAGTCGTGTCATAAACTGCGCGAGGGTCGGTTGTGAAGACCTCGAACGGCGTCCAAAGTCGGCGCTCGGTGCTGCTCGAAGGGATCGGAAACTCCCGTCCGTCGGGAGTGACAAGAAAAAACTCCGAGTCGCCCGAGCACCAAGTGCAAACCCAACCTTTGAGGGGCCGACCTGCGGCGATGCCCGGGCTGGTCATGTAGCGGATCGGTGAACCTGCGCGATCCGATCCTTCGAGGTATCCGACCGTTTGATTTTCAGCCGTGAAGGGGTAGAGAAAAAGCGGGTCGTCCACGTTGAAACGCATCTCGCTGTAGAGATTCCCTCGGTGGATCGGGCCACCTCCGCCCTCGGGGGTGTGGTCATGTCCTTGGTAGACTTGCGAAGATCCACCCGGAGCCGTCGCATCCCACAGTGCTTCGTAAAGGGCATTTGCAGCGCGATAGGCGCGAAGGAAAGTGTCTTGCAGGGCGTAGGCGCGGACGGCTATCGAGTCGAGCTTTAGAAGGCGAGAAACAACGCTCATGTCATAGCCCCCAAAAATACGGATCTTCGCCGTCGATGGTCGGTGGGGTTCCCTCGGCAAGTGCAAGAAAAACACCGCGTCGGTGTTCGTCAGTCGATGGAGGTGCGGCTGTCCAGTCGTCGTAAGGAGCGAGTCGCACAAAATCGCCAGCCGCCAACCAGCCCGGGACAGCATTGACAGCGAAAAAGTCGGAGCCGTAGCTGATGCTGACGATCTCGGCTGTTGCGACGGTTCCGAGCGCTGAGGCGTCGTGAAACTCGACAAGATCGCCGACCGCAAACCAGTCCACGTCGTCGGTTCCTGTGCCGTCGTGAAGGACGGCAGAGTCGGCGAGATCCTGCGGAGCAAATCGGCTCGTTGCGCCAGTCTGGACGGAAACTTTCGTGTCATCGACCGTCGCCACAATCGCCGAAGGCGCGATGTATCCGAGACGAGCCGCGCTGCCCATGTACCACAGAGACAGATCGATCTCGCCTTGCGCGTCGTTTGGTTGAACGCTCGTGATACGAAAAAATCCCGCAACGCCCCGACTCCCCGCGATGTTCGGCGCATGATCAAGGTTGACCTGCACAACGTCGCCCGGCCTCCAGTCGATGCCGTCAACAAGACGAACTGGAACCGAGATCATCGGGTACGGCAAAGATCGCGCCAACAAGATCCCCGCGAGAACGCCTTGGATAACCGAGAGCGATGCGTCTGACCGCAGTCCGGGATCTTCAATCGTCCACACGCGCTGTCCGTACCGAGGGATCGACTCCGCAACGTCCGCAAAAATCGTGTGCGTGGAGTCGTCGTCGATGGGATCAAAATCGCAGAGGACTTCGAGGCGGTTGCGGATCTGTGCCGTCCCTGCGGTGATTTGCGGAGGTCTCGTTGCAAAGCCCGCGTTGATCGTTTGCGCACCCGCATCGAGCGGAAAAAGATCGCCCCAAAGTTTCGCGGTGAGCTGGCCCGCTTCGTTGAAAAAGATCGCGCTGCCCGAAGAGAGCGCCAACCAAGAGATCAGATCGGCGACAGCCACTCCCTCCGAAAAGAGATATCGCCGCCAACCCGACCGACCCGACCGAGCGATCTCAAGTAGCCCATCGAGGTCGAAGTATCGCGAAGGCAAGGCCAAACCCCACCCCGAAGGGAGAATGTCGTAAGCCCCCGAAGCCAGCCCGAACGAGCCATCCCCCGACCGCGAACACAGCGCGGGGAGTAGGATGTCGGTGAGCGCGTCGCCTTCCATCACTCGCAGCTCCGTGAACTCTTCCCCCGCGTCAATGTCGACGGCGAGGGTGTCGAAAACGCCGCGCTTTACGCGGCCCGCTCGAACGCCACCAGTGTAGTTTGCGGAGATCAGATCGCCCGCCGCGTGGGAGTAGGTGGATGGGATACCCGATGCGGTGATCGTCGTCGAAGTGATCGCCGTGATCGTCACCGACTCTGCCTTCACAACCCCCGCAGAGTCGGTCAAATCGACGCGCTGACCGACCCGCCAAGCCTCGGGATAGTCGGTGGTCAGTGTCGATGGGGCAGTGTAGGCCGTGATCTCGGCGGTTCGGCGCGGATAGAGCAGGTGGCGGATCTCAACGATCTCATCGGAGATCCGAAGGTGCGCGTAACCTCGCGTGTCGATGGCGGACTTGAGCGTTGCGAGGTTGTCAGCGTCGATCTCCAAGTCCGATCCTGCGGAAAGTTTCGCGCCAAGTTTTCCGCGAACGAAGGGCGCTCCCGAAAAAAGCTTCTGGTCGAGGACAAGTTGCGCGGGAGAGAGGACGTTCAAAACATAGAACCCATCGGCCCACGAGATCCCGTCGATCACGCCCACAAAGCGCGTCCATCCCGAGGCATAGGATGTGTCGGTGTCGTCGTACCAGCGCACCACACATCGCCGCCCAAAAATCGTCGGGTTGGATGCGAAAACGTCGGAGGCATCGTCGTGTGGAGCCGCGTCGGTTCCGAGCGCACCGCGAGTGCAGCCCGTGAGGGTGTTGGTCGACTTGCCCGAATACGCGATGCACTCGCCGCCCACCCAAACCCGACCGCTTGCGGAAAGCGCGGAGGCATCGATGACATCGACCGAGGTTGCGCTTGCGGAAAGGTCGCCGTCCAGTGTGGTTGTCGCGGTCACCGCGAGGTCGTTCAATAGCGTGGACAGATCGGCGCATCGAAACGATAGCCCGCCATTGTCCGAGTTGCCCGTCTCAACGTCCACAGACATCGACGGCCCGCTCGGAACCTCCGCCAAAACGGATAGCCAAGTTGTCACCCACTCTTTCGGGGCGCGCTGGCTGTTCGAGATGCCCGTCAGAGATCCAGCGATCTCGATGGATAGGCGTTTTCGGCTCATGTTTCCGCCTCGACCTCTTCCCACTCAATGACAAAGGGGAGCGATGTTTGAAACCGCTCCGAGGGAACGTGCAGATGACCGCATCGATCCACAAAGGCCATCACATCTTTGAAGGTGCGCCAGATCGCGCCGTCTGGTTGGAAAACACCGATACTCCGCGCTTTGCGTTGGTTCATGTTGCCACCCGTCGCATTTCAAGCCCTCGCGTCCACCAAGCATAGCCAGTTTGCCGTTCGCCTCGGCTCATGTTCGCGAGGCTGTCTCCTGTCAGTTTATACAGGTAGTAGGTCGCGATGTCGGTGCGGTCGGGATAATAGCGAAACGACCGACCCGCGCCAGCCCACGGCCCCCAAAACCACGCGAGAAACTGCGTCGAGGAGGCTTGTGAAACAAAGGCAAAGGTCAACGTCCGTCGCTGTCCAAGATGCCCGTATGTCGGCCATTCATCGCGCTCGATCTCCCAGTCTTGGAAAACGTAGGCGTCGCCTTCCCCTGTCATCCCGAACGCTTCGACAACCGTCTGCTCGTATCGCTCCTCGGAGTCGACCTCAGGTGGAAACTCAGGTATCCACACGTGCGCGATCTCTTGATCACTTGTGAACACCGTCCCTGCGGACTTGTAGCCCGAGGTCAACAAAAAACCGAGATGATTGGGGCCAGCTTGACCCGACGCAAGGGTGTCTCCGTCCGCGTCGGTTTTCCCGCCCGTGAGGATGTTTGCGGTCTCGGCGGTTGTGGTTTTTGGATACCAAGATCCCGATCCTGTGAGCGTGATCTTGCCCGTCACCTCGGAAAAAGTGCCGCTATAAGTTCGCGTCGCTCCCGACAGCGCCGACTCTGCGGTCATGTTCGCCGCGATCAAAGATGCAAGTGCGCTCGGCCAGTAGTCTCCAGCCGCCACGGTGGTGGTCAGATTGTACGGCCCCGACTCAAACCACGAGATCGTGTTGTTGGCGCTCGAAACGACGATCTGCCCGATCAATGCGGGGGGAGTTCGCAATGCCACGTCAGCCTCCTACCGCACGAGAGTTTTTCCGAACGAACTGCTGAAACTTCCGATACTGCTCCTGTTCGGAACCGAGGAACCCGCTGATCAGAACGTAGGTGGTGCGCTGCTCTTTTTCGCGCTGAACCTGCTGGCCGGGGAGGGTGGTCTGCGTGGGAGACGATGCCGATGGGGAGGCGGGTTGCGATTGTGCGCCGATAGCCGCTCCGAGACCTTTGAGGGTTCCCGCGACGATGTAAAGTGCGGCAGATGCGGCGATTAGACCCGCGCCTCCCGCGACATCTCCGAGCGCGATCCGACCGACGCCCACGGCCGCGAAAGTGTTCGCAAACGCGATAGCCATGTCTCCGAGCGCCGAAAGCACGGCCTTTCCGAAGTTTTTGGCAAGGTCTTTGTCGGCTTGGACAAGCTGCTCGAACAGGCTAGACAACGCCGTCCCGAACGCGCTCACAAGGCTCATCGTGGCGGATGCTGCGGCCTGTCCGATCTTTTGTGCCGCATCGACCGCTTGCGATTGGAGTTGGTTGAGCAGCGCGCCCGACACCGTGAAAAGATACCGCTGCCGTTCGGCGAGTTGGGTTTGCAGATCGATCTGCCGTTGGATCTCGCTGTTTTGCTTGGCGAGAAACGCGGCCTCTTTCGCCAAGGCCTCGGTCGCTTGGGGGCTTGCGGCGAGTGCGCGGCGACGTTGCTCGATCTCAAGGATGCGTTGTTGGTTGTCGAAGATCTTACGGTCGAGCGCGACTTTGGCTTGACCAGCCGCGAGACTTGCGGCCTCTTCGCCGCGAAGTTTGTTCTGCGCGCCTGCGAGTTGCTGAACGAGTTGGAGGCGCTGGACTTCGATGTCTTGCAAAGCTCGCTCTCGTTCGACGCGCTGTTTTTCGGTCGCAATCGCCGCGTTGATCGCGAAGATCGCTCGCGAGGTGTCGAGGATCTTTCCTTGCAACTTGACCTGAAAAACAAGCTGGTCGTTTTGGAGGCGGAGGGAGTCGATCTGTTTGTCGAGCAGCTTTTGATTTTCCGCCGACTGTCCCGCAGTGTCGCGCTTTTGCGTCAGTGCCGCAATCGTCCGCTCGTTATCGAGCCGCGTCCGTTGAAGCCCTTGGATCGAGGTTTCCACACGAAAGACTTGTTGCGCGGCCTCTAACCGAGCCGCTAACACGGGGTCATCCTTCGCGCTCATCGCCTCCAACTCGAACCGCACCGACTTCGTCGCATCCGCGAGATCTTTCGCTTGGCGGAGTAAGTCCTCCGAAAACTTCGCTCGCTCTAGCTGCTTGTCGATCTCGGCGGTGCGAAGGGCGAGGGTAAGGATCTGAGATCGCTGCGACTGGATCGCTCGGTATTCGCCAAGTGTGGATTTCAGCACTCCGAGTTTGCGTCGGCTAACAACATCGTCCTTGCCTTCGAGCAGTCCGATGGTTTTGGTGATCGCCGTGATCGCGGCCCGAACGTCCTTTTCTTGGTTCAGCTTCTCCACTTGCGCGGCTGCGATGGCGTTGTTTGCGGCGAGAAGGGAGCCTTGCGCTTGGAGTTGAAAGTTGACCTGCTTTTCCGTGCCAAGATACTCCCTGAGATCGAGTTCGCCAGCGCGGAGATAGGTCTGGAAAAGCTGAACGGCCTTGAGTTGCGACTCGGTGATCTTGCCCGCAGATCGGAGTCGTTTGAGTTCTTCCTCGGAGGTATCGGCCAGCCGTGTGAGGGTCTTGCCGTACGCGGAGCCGAGGACTTTGAACTTCTCGAACGAGTCTTTGAACGCGCTCAACGCGCCCGAAACAGGGCCACCCATCGCGCCCGCTGCTTCCATTGCAAGCATCTCAAAGTTGCGAACCATCGCACGAGCCTCGGCGATCCGTCCGAGGGTCTCTTGCTTCGCTTCGAGGCGGGCTTGCGCGATTCTTGCGGCTGCTGCGCGTTTTCGCTCGCGTTCTTCGGCGCTCATCACCGCAACGACGGTCTCTTTCGCTTGCTTGACCTGCTCTTTGCCAGCCTCGCCGCGCTTTGCCATCTCTTTTTTGATCTGCTCGTCCAGCCAACGGCCTTGTTTTTCGATCTCTTCGCGCTGTCCGAGATGAAGGGCTTGCGTTGCTTTTTTCGCTGCGCTCCCCACCCACGCGAACATCTTTTGCAGCGCGGCGAGTCCCTTTGTCACGACCGCAGCAAACTCCACGGCCAGCTTGACCGCGCCCGAAAAGAACGCGACCAGCGCTTCTTTGTTGTTGGCGACGACCGCCACAAGTTCGGCAAGTGCGGGCTTGAGCGAAGTCGAGACGGTTCCCACATCGACTGCACATCCTTTTGGAGGACGCGAAAGGGGTTCGCCTGTCCGAAGTTACCCATCTGGCCGCGCAGTTTTTCGAGGTCACCTCCAAAGGCGTTGAGCAAGGCGCGGGATTTTTCGAGGTTTGTAAGCTCTCTTCCCCCCGCAGCGATGGCCGCTTGCGCTACGACCGCATCAGCTTCTTGGCGCGTTCTTCCGAGGGCTTGGAGGGCTTGCTCGGAAAGTTCGCCAGCCTTCAACATGTCCTCGGCGGCCTGTTTCGTTCCACCCGTCAGCTTCGAGAGGATGTTCACCCCGTCCGCAAACTTGCCGATCTGGATCTTGTTGAACCCACCCGCGACCAGATCGGAAGCAAGGGCCGTTGCCTCAAGTTGGCTTTTCACATCTCCCAGCTTGCCGCGCAACAGTTCGACTTGATCGGCGGTCACTCCGAAAAAGTTGGCACGAGCAAGGGTGTTTGCGCGAGCATTGATCGTGTCAAAAATGTTCGCGATCCCCGCGACTCCGCTCGAAAGAGCGCCAGCCGCATCCCCCGCCAAACGAAACGCTTGCGCAGCAACGACGATGGACGGCCCCAGCCCTTTGATCTTGTCTTTCCAGCCCGACATCGACGTGCCAACGGCAGCAACAGCCGATCCGATCTTGTTCTTGATCCCCTTACCAAGTTCCGCCGAGGCTTGTTCGGCGGGTTGGGTGTCGAGGGTGAGTCTGGCTTTGAGATCAACGGTCATCGGTTTTTCCCTTGGTGCGGGTCTTTTCGTCGTACCACGCGGAGGCTTGATCTTCGTGAGCTTGGAGTGTGGACATCACTTCTCGAAACAGCGCGGTTTGCGCGGATAGCCCACCGTCGCGGGGGAGGAGTCCGCGTTTCCACTCGCCGTAAAGTCGCGTGGCGAGCCGAACAAACGACATCGAAAGCAGCTTGTGCGGGCAGGTGGTCGTCTCGTATCCGCCGAGGTCGTAGATCGTTCGATAGAGCGGCTTGGTGCGGGCCGAATCTTCGGGGGAACATCCCCACACGCCGCGAGCCTCCGCCGATACGCGGCAGATCGAGCAGTCGTTTCCGTGTTTGCGGAGCTTGCGGGCATACGGCCAGTAGGCCGCTGCCCTTAACGCTCCCCCTCGGCGGGCTTCAACGTCGCCGCATCGTACAAAGCTGACCCGATTTTCTGCAAAACGGGTGAGAGTTGCTCGGCACAATCTTCGGTCAATCGGCGCAGTCCGTGCGGATCTCGTTCGCGGGTGATCTTGAGATCGTGCCCTTCGATCTCTTCGATACACAGCCGCGCAAGGAAAACCTTCGCGGCCCCCAAACGAGCGCCGTTTGCGACGACGCGAGGATCGTTTGCGTCAAGATGGTCAGCCTTCAAATCGACCGCAGCTTCGGACATCGCCGCAGCCAGCTCTTCGGATGTCGGGATGCGCGCAAAAATGGAAACCTCGCCCCCTTCGCGGGTTGGGAACGAGAACTTTTTGACGCCCCCTTCGAGGCGCTGGAGATCAAAGATGCTCATGGGATACCCTCTCAAAAAACGCGGATATTCGGGATGATTAGAAGCGGATGTTCAAACAGACAGTCGAACTAGCAAGGGGCCGCGAAAAAAGAAGACGATGCCCTTGCTCACCAACTCCCGACCGCGTCGAAAGATCGGAGCAGTCCAACCCAACAAGGCAAGCCACAATCGGCGATCTGCAACAGCGCGAAGCGAGCGAAGGAAGAGGCCCATCGCCTTGTCCACGAGGAGCAGGATGAAGCCGATGGTGGTGTAAAAATACAGAGGGATTCTGATCATGTGAAAGTCTCCAAAGGTTCGGATGGTTGGGGCGGTCAGTGGTTAAGAGCAAATCCGCTTAGAAGCGGATGATCTCGGGCTTGTACGGGTTGGCAAAGTCGGTCTGATCGTCGCGAAACGCCCATGCTGCGTCCCAGTATTGGTGACCCTCGACATCGGCCATCGCTGCGGGATCTTGGATCTGACCTTGACCCGTGATCGCGATAGCCGCGCCAGCCGCGCCTCCAACGGCGAGCAAGATGCGGTCGTGGGTTCCGTTGGCTTCCCATGTATCCTTGACCGTCTTGACCGTGTTTCGCCACACAACCTGTAGCGAGGCGTCGCGGCTGGTGACAAACTGTCGCTGGCCCGCGCAAGTGTCGCGAAGTGCTTGACGGCCCGCATTTTCCGCAAAGTTGAAGTTGTTGACACAAAGCTCGGTCGATCCGTAAAAGACCTCGCCGAGCGTCCAAGGCAACGCTTTTTTCGTGGACTGTTCGCCATCGAGGGTGACCGTGTCTTCGATCTCCCAATCTTCGCCGTCAAACTCGCACGACATCTGCACAAGTGCGCCGTAAGTCGCGGAGATCCCGAAAGAAAAGACGCATCCGATGGCGCTGACAAGTTGAACGTCGCGAAGCATCAGGATCGTGTGAGAAACGTGGCCCGTATCGTAGGGCGTAAACCGCTCCGATCCAAAGACTTCGGTGGTGTCGGCGGGGGCCGCACTCAACGCAGGGGCGACGGTGATGTTGTCAGGTGTCGAGGCCGTATCGACCGCAGTTATGCGTCGCACTTCGCCGCCGATAAGAACGAGATCGCCAACCGCAAACCCTGCCGCCGAGGTAACATCCACAACCGTCGTTGTCGAACCTGCGCCCGAAACCGTCGTGCCTGCCACAGAGCGACGCGAACCGAACGCGAGGAGAAACTGGGACAATCGATCCAGTGCGGGAGTGTCGCCGTTTCCGTTTTCTTGCTCAAGTCCCCACATCTCCAAGTTGAACGAGCCGTTGACGATCTTCAATCCCTTCTGTGAGGTCGGGGCGTCGAGGGTTTGGCGCTCGAAGGCTTCGCGGACAAGGTTCTCGTATCCGAATGTGAGCGAAACTCCCGCAGCTTGGAGCGGTGCGAAGACATAGAAGATGTCTGCTGAGGCTGGACTGGCCGCCATCGTTTCGGATGTCGTGAAGGTGCAAGTTGTCGAAGATCGCGCAAAGTCCGAGATTTTATAGACCTGCCCTTGGAGCGCGGTCGTGGTGGTGTTCGCGGCGAAGTAGATGTACAGGCCGTTGAAAAAGTCGTTGGCGACGGCTGCGAGAGCCGCGTTGTCTTGCGCTCCACCCGTGTCGAGGGTCGCGGTTGTGCCCGTCCCTCCGTTCGCTACAAACTTTGTGTTTTTTGTTCCCTGCGTCACCTCTGGGCAAAATGCGAGGAGGCCGAGGGCTGTTCGTTTGAAAGAGTCAGACATGTTCTAATGCCTCCGCATCGCCCGAAGGTTCGGGGCTTGTCGAGGTTTCGTTGATAGGTTCGTTTGGGGGAGGAGGTGGAGCGGGAGGTTTCGGCGCGGCGAGCGGGATCAGCAGCGCGTTTCCAACTGCAAACGGCGAAGGCATGGGGTTTCTCCAACCTCGATCCTGTGGGCCTCGATTTGGCGTCGTCATTCTGTCCACCTCACAAAAAGGCGGATCGACCAAACGATCCGCTTGTCCTTGAAGTTTCGGCTGGTCGTCGGAGGTTCCCATCGGTAGATCTCCCCCGCCGAAAGTCCGCCATAAACACACTTCTCGAAAAACAGCCGCGCTCGCTGCTCGACCGTCTCAGATTGCGAAACGACGGACGTTGTGAGCGTTGTCGCGATCTCCACACGGAGGATGCCCTTCCAATGCGAAGGCGTGGCTTTGGCGGCCTCGGGCCAAGGCTCCGCTCCCGACTCTGGCACGATCAAAAACGACCCGTCAAACGCGCCACGAGAGGCGTTTGCAAGCGAATCCTCGCGAGGATCAGGGTTCTCGGTGAGTCCTGCCGAAACGAGACCAGCTTTGAGTGCGGTGATCAGTTGGGGGTAGCTCATCGGCGCACGTTCACCATGCGAAAGTTTTGGCGAAGCTCCCGCGTGTCGAGGATGCCGTCGTCGTCGCTGTCGAAGTCGAGGATCGACATCGCCGAGTCAAGGGCTTCGAGGCCGCGTTTTCGGGCTTCGTTGTACTTTGCCCAGTCCTCGCTCGTTGGGTTCGCATCGAAGGACAGCGCAAAAAAAGCATTGGCCAACGTCAGCCATTCGTGCGCCTCAAGGAACCGCTCGGGGTGAAAGACGTTGCCCGGATATCGTCGCACCTTCCCAAAAACACGGCGCTCGATCTCGGCCCATGCCTTTGTTCGGTGAGATGCCATCCCCGCCGAAAGTTGGGCGGATAGGTAAGGGTGAGCGGAGGTCATGTCGGCGTCGGTGAGCTGGCTGACGAACCGCCTTCGCGCGACTTGAAAATAGGTCTCGCGCCGGTAGGTGACCGCGCCAACAACCAACGCCCACACTGCGCGATATCCGAGGTCGCGTTGAAAGCCGCTCGCCTCGGTAAAGGCGTGGGAGTAGGACGCCACGGCTCCGCTCGTCGTCGCGGGAGTCGAGGCAACCTTTTCGTCGCCGCCGGCGCCGTAGATCGTCACCGTTCCGCTCGTGAGGGTTCGATCCGAACCCGTGGACGGATCGAGGAGACGGACGGAGATTGCGTCGGTTTCGCCCTGTACGACGACTTGATAGGAGCCTGTGACGTTCTTGTCGGTCATCGTTTGCGGCTTTTCTCAGTTTGCGCGATAGCGTCCACGATGGCCTCGGATTCAGCGGCTTTTTTGCGCGCTGCCCACTCCTTCGGGAAAAAGATCTCGAGGACGCTGTCGGGGAGAGGTTTGGGAATGTAGGCGGCGAGGTTGCGCTCGTCGATCTCAATCACGCGATCTCGGTTCACATCCACCGCGCTGGTCGGGCCGAACTGCGCCATCACGATGCAAGCCTCGGCGACGTTGAGCCGCGTCGGAGCATCGATCTTTTTGTGCTTGGTGCGGCCCTTTTCCGTGCCAAACTCGACGAAAACGGTGTCGTTTTCGTAGGCGGGAGCGAGGACAAAAGATCGTGTGATCCCTCGGATGCCCTTCGCTTGGGAACCAGCGACGCGGTCGAGAACATGCTGTCGCCAGTTCGCGTCAACGATGTCAAAAGCCTCGGTGAGTCGGAAGTTTTCGGAGTTGACCCACACGTCGAGCAGCGCAAGGGCCGCGGGAAACGGACGCAACGACAACCAGTGTCCTCGGTCGGACGATTCTTGCTTCAAAAACTCGGACAGGATCGGGTTGCTGGTCGTGTTTTCCGACTGCAACCCTTCCATGATCTTGACGATGGACATTTTCTGAACCCTCTCTTGTCAGAAACTTCGGTAGATAGGCTGCTTACGCGGCCTTGCGGAGCGCGAGAACGGTGAAGGTCACCGCGCTGAGATCTTCGGCTGCGGTGAGTTCGGTTGTTGCGTCGGATGCGAGCGATCCGAACACCTTGATCTTCTTGGTCGAGCCGCCGACCCACGTGCAGGTCATGCCGTTCGATGCGGAAACAAAGACGGCGTCAGGCGGGCCGCCAAGTTCGAGATCGGTCTCAACGTCAGCCGCAAAGCCGCCAGTGGCGTAGGATGCGGGGCCGACGATGGTTCCGATTCCAACCTCTGCGCCGATGGCGATGGCCTTGAGGTTGTCGTTGGTAGAAAGCACCTTTGTGATAGGCATGTCAATGCCCTCCCTATGCTACAAAGCCCGAAAGATCGGAAGCTTCGATTAGTTGGCGAAAAATCCGACGGCAGTAAAAGTCCACCGCGCTCAAGTTGGTTGCGTTCGCAACCTCCGCACCAGTGGCGCGAACGAGGGCGACGATCTTCTTGTTGGCGAGGTCGTATCGTGCGCCGTAGGTAGTCGAATCAGTATCGACCAAAACAGCGGCAGGTTGGGCGGAGTGAGGGATCGCGGCTTCGAGATCGAGGGAGATTCCACCTGTTGCGTAGGACGCGGGGCCAGCCTCGGAGACGCCGCCCATGAAGCGGTGGTTAAACAGAACGGTAGCCAAAAGACACCTCCTATTCCGTCGCAAATCCTCGAAGCGACGGGCTTGTCAAGCCTTGGGTTTCGGCTTGAGCGAGGGGAACGTGAAGGGGAGGAGGTTACGCGGTGAGGCCGCTGATGATGCCCGAAGATCGGGGGTTGAGGTACACAAGTTGACAGTAGGCTTTGATCACGAGGCCGCTGCTGTCTTTGTTGGTTTCCACGGGTTCGATGCCGATGGGGAGTCCTTGGTAGGAGTCGGCCTCGGTCATCACGCCCCTTCTCGCCGGCTTCGCGTTCGTGCGAGGCGAAGCGAAGTTCGATGTCGTCGAGGTTGAGGAACCAGACCTCGGTCGTCGGAACCTGTGGCAAAACGTACACAGGGAGGTTGATGTAACCGTCGGAGATCATGGGGGGGAGGTTGACGCCAGTGCTGTCGCCGGGGCGGTAAGTGATCATATTCTCGTGGAGCGCGAGATATTTGTGCCACTGGTTGATCGACATGAAAACACCGTAGCGACCGGCCATTGCGTTTTTCGCCCACAGTGCGCGGATCATTTGGCGGATCAGCGCGTGGGAAAGAGCGACGGAGCCAGCCGCGATCACAGTCGACTGCCAGTAAGAAGCCGATCCTTGCGCGATCCCCGCGTAGGTGTTCGATGCCGAGAGAAACGCCTTGACGCCGTCGATCTCTTTGCTGGAGTTGCCCGTTCCATCGCCGTGAAGGTCGGTTTCGATCTTGGAGATCAGTGCGCGAAGTTTCGCCTCGAACTCGACGATGAAGGCGGATTTGTTCCCGACGACGTTTCCACCGCGAGCGGATACGCGGGCCATTCCATCGATCTCAAGGGGCATCGCATACCGCTTGTAAGCGAGCTTTGCGACGGCTCCGTAGGTTTCGGGGGAGGCGGCGGGCCATGCGTCGGATGCGCCGTACGAGACGGCTTCGGGAGTGGCGGTGTGGATCGGCCACTCGGCTGCGTAGTATCCGCCAGATCCAGCAGCGGGGGCATCCTTGCCGCCCACATACACTTTGCCATTCTGTTGAAGGAACCCGATCATCGACTGCTCAGGAACGCCGAGCCATCCGCCCGGGCCGTACTGAGTGAAGGCGCGGACAATCGTATTGCCGTATTTCTCGCGCAAAATGTTCGCGAGGTTGGATAGCAATGTCGCAGACATGCTTTTCTCCTATCTATGGGGGTTTCGGGATTGCGCGAACTTGCGCGGCTTACATTCTTTCGAGTTCGGCCATCGTCGCAGCGCGAGCTTGTTCGACGGATGCGGGGGCTGCGTCTTTTCCAGCATCCGCGCTGATACGAGAGCGATCCGCAGCGGGAGCCGAAGATGCGGATTTTTCGGGAGATCCGATCTTGCCCGCTTTTTTCATCTTCGCGTAGATCGCCCCCCATCGGACGGGGTCACCTTCGCTCAACTCGTCGAGCAAGGATTTTTCTTCGGCGGCGAGAGCGGCTGCGTCGGCTTCGTTTCGGGACTTGAGCGCGGCGAGGGCTTCCTTCAACTTCGCGCTGGTCTCCTTCAACTTCGCCTCAAGGCTGGGGTCGGTCGACGCGGCTGCTTCGGCGGCTTGCTCGACAGCCTCTTGAACTTGCTCAGCCGCGCCAGCATCGGGGGCTTCGGATGCGGCTGCTTCGGCGGCTTGGGTTGTCTCGGTCATCTTCTCTTCCATCAGACACCTCTATCGGTTCAGGGTGGCCGCAACCTCTTCGAGGCGACGCATTGCCACGCGGGTGAGTGTTTTCTGGTCGCTCGGACTGACGCCAAACCACGGAGCGATCCCTTGGTTGTACGCGGCGATCTGAGCCTGTTCTTGGGTGGCGAACTTGATCTCGGCAAAGAGTCCGTTCTCGTCGCGAGCAACGCGATCCACCACGATGGCCCGAAGCATCGAGCCGCTCCACGTCAAGTTTCGTTCCGCAGCAGACCGACCCGCCTTTGCTTTGATCCGAGCGTAGGCTGCGGAGTAAGCGGGCATCGGAGCATCATCGAGGCCGATGCCCTTTTCGGCGCGGATCTGGATCAAGGCGATCTGCGTGGTCGCCATCTCCGCAAGAGCTTCGTGCGCGAGGATGTCGATCTCTTTGCCGATGGCTTCGACAAATCCCGAGGGGATCGTGATCTTCATCAGATAATCCCGATCTCTTGCGCGGCGATCCGCGTCATCGGCTGCCAAGAATGGCGGCAGTTGTAGCCTCCGCCGAACAGATCAACCGGGATCGCTTGGCCGTTTCGCAATCCTCGGATCTCGTCGGCGGTGAAAACGCGACCGACCAGCTTCTTGCAGAAGGGCCGCGTCAGCTTGTCGTTCGGGCCGCTATATCGGAACACCACATCGCCGGGGAGTTCGGCGGCTGCTTGGATCGCGGTCGCTCTTTGGAGTCCCGCGATGCTGGTGTCGGCGATGGTTCGCGCTCGCGAAAGTGTGGTCGTCGCGATCTGTTGAACTTGCGCGGCCATCTGATCTTTCGAGATCGGCACGGTCGCTGCTTGTTGAAGGAAGCCCGACAGGGAAGACAGCGCGATCCCTCCGACCTCG
>JADJXM010000027.1 GCA_016715865.1 Acidobacteriota bacterium
GCTTATCCGATATCGGTGCGCGCATTCCGAACAATATTTCGGACGAGCCTTTCAGGAAGGCGCTCAAGTCTGAATTAGAGGAACACGTCAAGTCACAGAATGAGTTGCCAGTCGAGAAGAGACGCATGGACTATGAGACCAAAAGAAACGCAGAGCGCTTCATCGATGAACGGCTTGAGCCGCTGCTTGAGATGGCTCAGGCTTTGCATGATGACTTTCCTCTGGCACTGGAAAAAGGAGACAAACCATTCATAGAACTGGTTGATGCGTGGACTAGGTTCAGAATAAAGCAAGAACGCTATTCAGAAGCTCACGAGGGACTTGTTTTCGATCTGTTGGGCCGCCAGTTGTTGACGTTTGCCCTTTGGGCGCGCAACGACATCAAAGCGTCTTCAACTAAGGTCTTTGTCGAAGATAAGCGGGTACGGCAACGTCGATATCAATGCTTATTAGAATCATTGCGATTCTCGCAAGCAGGGCGGATCTTCAAGAACTGGCAGGGAAGACCGCAATGAGTGCGAAGCCCCTCATCGAACGCGAGGATGATGACCCACCAGGCATCCCTATTTGCACAATTGTCAGGGCAATAATGCCCGCAAGCGTCGATGAGACAGCAACTAATTTCCGCCTCCGGTCTTGAGCAGATTGACGCCATAGGCTCAGGTGATTACCAGTTTACAAGTGAACTATTGCTCTATGCATCTGAATTACAGGGTGAAGAGCTTGAAGAAGGCGAGTTTCACACGCTTTCAAACATTTGCGAACTCAACATCTATGACGCAGATAAGTTTCCCTGGCTGGAATTCGCAAGAGGATTGGCTCGGATTTCCGGGTGCAGAACGCTAGCTAAACTCGGACGATGGGATGATCGTGGCAAGAGTTCTCTGGACTATACGTTGCTACCTTATCTTGCGGCTCTCATCGAACAGGATAAGATCGACCCGACCATCGCCCTTGGGCTGCTTCGCCTATCAGCGCCCGTCGAGCTGTATGTTTGTGGCACGGCGCAACTCGCAGAAATAATCGCTGAAAAACAGTACACGATTCAAAGGCGTTATTGACCGAGCTGATCTTGCAATTTGAACAAAATCCCCAGGCGTTTTCATGCTCGGCACTCTTACAACGCTTCACGAAATTGCCGGGCGCGAACTAGGCAAGGATTCCGAGCTAACTGCCTACCTCTCCATCGCCGCACCGAAATTCGACAGGCTTCACAACGAAGAAAACGAGAACCGAAACTATCGCAGTACACAAGATCTCCGCCACGTAGAAGCGATAGCTGATCAGAAGGAGGAGAACCGACGTGCCCTGAAGAAGATTGAGGATGAGACGGATCCCGCCGATGCAACGTCAATGTCACGAGCTGTCGATGCGTTTAATAAATTGCAACACGTCTTTGACTTGAAGAGCGGGTTCTTCGATAACCTGAGTGGAAAACTCAAATATGCAGATAGGCCGAGATATGTTCAGATCATCTCTCGGTTTGAGACCCTCGATCTATACACAAAACTGCGCGTGTTGAAGGAATGCAAGGTGAAATGGGGTTGCTCTTCAGCGGCCTTGGAAGAGGAATTCCGCGATATCGGAGTGCCGCTTAAACAAATTCATGCCCAAGACTTCGTTCACTATGTTTACATTTCTGGCTCCGACCTAAAGGTGATTGCCGAACTGTCCGACATTCCAATATCTGTACTATCGCTAGAATTGATTACGATATTCGCAGCACCGGATTCTCACTTGCCTGCATCCATCTGGATGGGTCTCGCGGCAATGATTTGTGAGAAGACCAAACAAGGCGAGGGGCAAATTGCGCTCAAGCGATTGCTGAATGGCAATTCTGCAAAGTTGGCATCAACGGTAGTGGATGGTGTATGGAAAGAGGGTCTTTATCCAAAAAGCGGAGAGACGGATATTGCGGCAGGCCTCGTGTGGCACATGCTTGGCTCGCCTTCTGCTCCACAGCGTTGGAGGGCCGCCCACAGCATCCGATGCTTCGCGCGGTTTGGAAAATGGGAAGTAATCGATGCGCTAATCGAGAGGTTCTATTCCACGGACGCCCACCCATATCAAGCGCCGGAACTACCCTTTTACTTTCTACATGCGCGGCTTTGGCTGCTGATTGCGATTGCCCGAGTGGCAATGGATCACCCGCAGAACGTGGCGAAGTATACTGATACGCTGAAGGCCATCGCATTCGATGCTAATTTCCCGCATGTACTGATGCGCGATTTTGCGGCTCGTGCTCTCTTAGCCTGCGCGAGTGGCGGCAGCATTGTCTTGTCAGAGAGCGATGCCAAAGCGCTAAATGAAGTCAACGACTCACCCTTCCCGAAAAAAAAGACGAAAGAGTACGAGCGCGATTCATTTTACCAGGGGCGTCCAGACTCGATGCCGAGGCCAGAGTTCGAATTCAACCTTGACTTCGATTTTGACAAATTGGATATCGCGAAGGTGAGCGGCATGTTTGATAGATCAAGATGGGAAACAAGGGATACTATAAGCGCATGGGTGCGAAAATATGATCCGCAGGTAAAAAGCATGTACGAAAGCGGCGGGCGTTCTGTCAGTCAAAGAGACCGCTTAAGAGGAATGACTGACCTGTATCACCTCTACGGGCAGCAACTGGGATGGCACGCACTCCATCTATTAGCCGGGTGAGTTCCTGGCAAAATATCCGGTCTTTCGACGCCCATTTGACGGCGCCGATCCGTGGCGTGAATGGCTGAGGCGTGAGTCGCTTACAGAAGCGATGGACTATGGCTGGCTGATGGAGTCGATAGACCGCCCGTGGAAGCGCAAGTTAACCTCTATGAGAAGGGAGAGAAAAGGCTTGTTCTTACTGGTGACAGGGCAAAACTTCTCTCCCTCCTGAATATCGAATCATCCTTAGGGCTGGACATCATTGTTGCTGGTGACTGGCGCTCGGCCGATGGAATCGAGATTCATATCACGTCTGCCTTGGTTGTTCCTAGGCAGGCTAAGAAATTAGCGCTTCAGTTGTCTCAGGAAGAGCCTTTTCGGGCTTGGCTTCCGCGAGTCGAGGAACGCGATGGCGGCGGTGAGTATTCTCTTTCTGAGAAAGGGCCTTATCAGCCGTGGATTGTGTGGCCTGATATTGAAACGGGACTAGATGAAACCGATACACTCGGGGTGAGCGCCGCGGTACGGCGGCTTTACTTCACAAAGGCTATAAACGCGATCAGCTCATTGAAATCACTGGACCCTTTCAGGCGAACGTGGGTCGATCGAAGAGGCCGAGTGGCGGTGCGCTCGGAAGCGTGGGGGCGCAACCCGGCGCGGGATGAAGAATCGAAGAGTGCCGAACGGCTGGTTTGCAGTTCGGGTTTTCTGAAAGACGTACTCTTGAAGCGACGCGCAGAGTTGTTAGTGCTTGTCACGCTGCGCCGATACGAGAAAGGCTTTGGCGGTCGAGACGGCCAGTTTTGGCATACCACGGCGGTCATTCGGATTGACCAGTCGCTGGGTTTCGAGTTTTATCCTGGTGTGATTGACACGCCCCATTAGTGAAGTACTGATTGAGATTCCAGTGCGTCGTATTTCATCAAGGTGTAGTAAAAATATAGCCGCAACGATTTATTACGGCATGGGGGCGAATAATGGAAATTCACGAACTCGTAATCGAAATGAAGCTTTTGGAGCGCCGATTAACGCTCTACGAAGAGAAGTACGGCGTGCTGAGTGAAGACTTTTACACAGCGCTGATGGCCGGCAAGCTATCGGCCTACGATGAGTTTGACGAGACGCGCGCCGACTTCAGCCGGTGGAAGGGAATTTACGAAACCTGGCGGCGACGTAAACTTTCTTATTCCGAGCAGATCGGACAGCGTGAATTGGCCGAGACTCTGCGCTTACAGCCGGCTTACTGATCATGCCTGACAATCCGCTTCACTCACTCAGCGATTACAGCAGTTATGTCGCCGAATTGCTGGATCGGCCATCGGTGAGCCGCTCAACCGTCTCCGTTTGGTCTGAAAGCTCATACACGGGCACTGCGGAAGGCGAGGTTTTCTTCGAGCAAGGATTCCGGCTCCGTATGAGGGAGGAGCTGGATTTCGACGCTGGACTAATCACGGCATACGGGTATGAAGTGTATAGAAATGAAGAGCGGCTATATTGGTGAGACGATTTCCCTCATCCACGATCAAATTTGGCCTCTACGCACCCACACCACCAAGCATACCGCCGGACATCAAACGTAATCGGGTTCCCGCACCGGGCCTGAGTTTTTCTGAGCCGAATTTATCCTTGATCATCGAAGAGATCGAAGAACAATTTGAACAATCCTGAGAGAATTGACAACTGCAGTTCTTCGGGAAGGGGAAGAAACGATGAGCAATGAGACGAATCATCGATGATGTGACAAGAATGTGACGAAACTTTCGAAAACTTGTCCGGATTGGAGACGAAAATCAGTCACAGAGGTCTGTAACTGGTTAATTTTCTAGAATGAGATTTACGTCATCAGTTGTCGCACACTGTCAAATCGAATGAGGGGCAGGCCCCATCGGCATTCAAGAATGAAGGCTCAGTTGAGTTTATCTCGCTGAGCCTTTGCCATCTATTTGTCGCCGGAATTGAAATACTATTCACGCCTATCGCGTTGCCAATGTGGTGATGATCCGCCATCTGACGGTAGTGCAACTACTCTTCAGATTCCGGTAATGGATTGGAATGAAGAGTGGAATCAGTAATTCTGGATGAATCAGTGTTTCGATGAAGAAGATCGAGATGGGCGGCAAAGCCTGCAATATCCACTTCCAATTCAAGTCGCTGGGAAACTTCACGCAGGATGTCGCGATCATTCTCCATTGATTATATGATAACCCAATCAGGCCGGAGTGGGACGGCATTGATCAAAGATCGCCTCTATTCACCCACACCATGAGCACATACCGCCGGACATCAAACACAATCGGTTTCCTCCGAGGCCTGAGCCTTACGGAGTAGTGGCGCGCGACAGCCCGTGCGCCGAGGATGACGGAGAAGAGCCCGGTCACGCCGAGCGCGATGAGCGTCCAGACGAAGAAGAAGCCTCCGCTGGGTTAGCGATGCCGCTCGCCACGCCGACCTTACCGTCCCTCTTCTTGCGGATGACTGGGACGGCCACGAAAGGGCGACCCGGGAACATGGTGACGTATCCTGATCGCCGTTCGGCGAGCACCAGCCCGTTCAATACGGCCATCCAACGGAGATGAGCACCCCGCCAATGAGGTTTTGAGGGTCCTCCTTTTCGAACCCCCGGACGATGTCGTCCGTCAGGTGAAACGTAAAGAGAGGATCGAGCAGAGACGTGATGGTTAATATTACGCTGTGTTTCATTTGATATCTGTTTTTCACAATGTCGGCGGGTTGGATTTGGCGAGCTTTTTGAGAATCGCCTCTACTGTTTGTCCAGCGGCTTTTTTGAGGTGTCGGTTAATAATGGAAATTGCCTCGCGCACTTCAGGTCGCGTTGCGCGGGATTTCAACGACTCAAGGAACTCAATACCGTCCTTTATGTCGCCGGCGCTGACGGTGGCCTTTCCCCTCGCCGCTGACAACTTCAGAACCCGCAATAACAGGCTCATAAACTCGCCTGGCAAGCGCCTTGTCGGAAAGTACCATCCCAAGCAACTCCAGACTGGACGCTGGTGACCAACTCGATCCAGCCACGGCCTTTTCGGTAGGAACCAACAGTTCGTCGCGAGCGTCGCGGAGGTTGAACCGTTCCTGCCTGAAGCGTCTCGCCTATAAATTCAATCGCACAAACACTTTGTTGAATCAACGCGACGAGTCCCGCCTTGGTATCAGTTTGATCGGCTCCGGGTCTGCCGGCTGGAACGACGAGCGAACATCTCTCCGGTATTTGGACCAGTTTCAAATGCAAACGCGAACGTTTTCCGGAGTGCGGGATTTGCGATATGCCGGCTGTAAACATAGTCGAAGTAGTCCCGGTGGTGGTGCCGTTGTATACCTGGTAAATGGTTTCCAATACATAATTCCTGCCGCGCACGGCCCTGATGGCATCCGCGACTCGGGTTGCGACCGTTTGATACTTAAGCTGATCCGTCGGTGGCATAGACTCTTGATGCCCCGGAGGATCAATGGTCAGACAAAATCCCATAAGCAGACTGGTGAAATTTAGGAGCGGCTGCGTTGTTTGCGTCGGAGCGTGTCCCCACGGGAAAAGCACGAATTCGCTGAAAGAATGGACGTCTACGAATACATCTATTCTATGTGCATCACAAAGCAAGTGAATATTTTGGGATTCGGGCTCCGGAAAGCGGCAACCTGCCGACGAAACCTTGCGTGTTGGAGCAGGGATTGCAAACGGTAGTCGGACCGATGACGCGCCACATAAAGTCCCAATTGCGGTTAGGATCAACGCCTTCGCACGTCGTGCCGGGATTGTCGCGCCGGTTCGTTCTCAATTCCAGTCGCCTCCGGTTTTCATTACGTGGTGGCGACCATCGGGATTGGCGCAAGGCAACATCCAGATGTCGAGCGTCTCCATCATAGTCCTGACATCAAGAGCGGACCATGCGGCGCCGCCGTCGTGACAGGCCTGGTCTCACTCGTATATGCCTGGGCGAGATCAAACGCGAGCTCAATGATCGCGTCCGGGTTCATCAATTCCCGAGCATGCATACCGCCGACGATCAGGATCCCTCGGCGATTTTCACCGCCGCCAGCCCGCAGTCGCAAAGCATTGATGGGCCGGCCTCAGTCTGGTTGTTCAGGGGGTACGCGGATGCAGGGTCCGGTCTTGTGTCAACCAGCGTATCTATGGCTGCGTCGAGTTGTGCGATCGTCCGATACATTCAGATCTCAGGGTTCGTGAAAAGGCTTCGGACCCGGATTGGCCTTGAGCGTTCTTACTTGCTCATCGAGCCAGCGCTTAAACGACCTGTCTGTCACAATCAATGCCGGATCGAGCGGTTCATAAGCGTGCGCCCGGTAGAGACGAACTTCCACGCCCTGATCGAGCAGCCTCACCAAATCCTCGATGGTTATCAGGGCGCGTACTCGTCCCTTGGCGTCGGGGACCCGATCGACGTTGAGATCATCAGCCCAATCTTTTGTCTTCGCCTTGCGACCGGGATAGATCGTCGCTTCGAACCGCATCTTGAGCAATGCTGCGTTTCGTTCCAGTCGCTCCTCCGCATTGGCTTTCTTTGATCGTTTCATTTTTGTGCGCACAGATTATTTAAGACGGTCAGCAATTAGTCAAATCAAGCTCGAAAGGTATTGGTAGATACCTTGTCATTAGTCCCACTCATGTTAGATCATTAAATAGTAACCACATAACGTCATGCAATATAATAAAGGTTTTTTCCCACTCATCCTGTTATCATTCCCATGAACCCGAACGGCGTTATGATCACATCGGCTTTCGCGTGGTTGTGATGGGGGTATAACCAGAAAAACAATTATACGTTCGGCTGACAGGTTCACCGGCCGAGCACGGATCGCGCCACTCCGATCAAACCGCCGCCGATGACGACCCACAAAACATCTGTCTTGAGTCGATACAGCGCAATGAAACCCGCGAGACTCATGACGACCGCAAACCAATCCGTTCCGCCAGCCAACCCGCGCGGCCAGATCACGGCCATGCCGAAGACGAGCGCCAGATTCAACACCACGCCGACGACCGCCGCCGTGATGCCGCCGAGCGCGCCTCTCAGATGCCGGTTGCCGCGCAACGACTCGATGTAGGGCGCGCCCAGAAAGATGAATAGAAAGCTCGGCAGGAAGGTCGTCCACGTAGTCACGAACGCGCCGAGGACGCCGCTCATCGTTGGCGACAATCCTTGCGGGTGATTCCAGGCGGCCATAAAGCCAACGAACTGTAAGACCATAATCAGCGGCCCTGGGGTTGTCTCGGCCAGCGCCAGACCGTCGACGGCTCGCGCCTGTGAGAGCCATCCATAATTTGTCACTGCCGCCTGAGTGACATAAGCAAGCACGGCATATGCGCCGCCAAAAGTGACCACCGCCGCCTGTGTGAAGAAGAGATACTCCTGCGCATGCAGGCTCGCCCAACCGCGCCGCTCGATGAGTGCTGCGAAGGGCAATGCCCACAGCGCGATTCCGATTGCGAGCGTCTTTAATGCGCGGGTACGCGAAGGCCGTGTGTGAGAGGGAAGTGGCGCGTTGTCGTCAAGTACCGATTCCTTCCCGCCTGCGTCTGATTTTGCGACTGCCATTTGCGACCCGAACCGTGTCAGCACAAGCCCGCCCAACCCGGAAGCCAGCACGATGAGAGGAAATGGAATTTGAAGAAAATAGATGCCGACGAATGCCGCAGCAGCGATCGCGTAATGGGCGCGATGCCTGATTGCCCGCTTGCCGATTCGCAATACAGCTTCCACGACGATTGCGACGACGACCGGTTTGAATCCGGCCAACGCGCCCGCGACAATGATGAGATTGCCGTATGCGGCGTAAACATATGACAGCGCCAGCAGGATGAAGATTGAAGGGATAACGAAGAATGCCCCGGCGATAATGCCGCCCGGCACACGATGCAACAGCCATCCGATGTAGATCGCCAGTTGCTGCGCTTCCGGCCCCGGCAGCAGCATGCAGTAGTTGAGCGCGTTCAGGAATCTTTCCTCGCTCACCCATCGTCGGCGTTCGACCAGCTCTCGATGCATGATCGCGATCTGACCAGCCGGGCCGCCGAACGAAATGAATCCCAGTTTGATCCAGAAGCGCAGCGCTTCGGAAAAAGTGACATGACTCGCTGTCTCCAGGTCTGTCACTTTCGCGCGGAGCGGTTCCTTCTTTTGCCTGTTTTACGATGGGATGCTTATCCGCCATCTTTCTTCCTGTTGGTTGATGGACCTTCTCGCGTTTATAGTAAAGGCACCAGGTTCGGCATACAATTCAACTCTCGAGTATAATCTCGTCGCACTAAGATAATTCTGCTTAGGCTGTCGCGGCAGTTTCCACGGCTTCGACCTTTTTCCAATTGGAGATGCTATGCGAGAGATAGGAGAACAGCTTGCGCCGTTTTCGCTGCCCGGTTTGGATGGGGCAACGATCCATTGTCCTGACGGAAAGCCGACGCTGCTCTTCTTTTTTGAAACCGATTGCCCGACGTGCCGGCTGACGCTTCCTTATCTCAATCGCCTTTCGCAATATCTGGGTTCGGAATCGGCGACGACTATTGGCATATCTCAGGATGACGATTCAGCCACAGGCACATTCGCAACTCAGGCTGAGATCGACTTTCCAATCGCAATAGATCGGGATTTGATGGTCTCCAGGCAGTTTGAGCCAACCGCAGTGCCTACATTGTTTCTCCTCGATGGCCGTGGAAAGATCGTTCGAACGCAGATCGCATTTGATAAATCCGAACTGAACATCATTACAACCGACATCTGTAAAGCCGCCGGAAAAGAGCCTTTCGTGCTCGCCAAACCTTTCGACGGCAATCCAGACACAAAACCCGGCTGCACTTCGCGCCATCTCGAACCCACATCTGAAGGGGCCGGCGCGGCTGGTCTCATTCTCTTCGCAAAACAAGGTTCTCGGGCATCATTGATAGAATTGGCTGATGATGTGGATCCGATTGATTACTGTCTCGAAGCCGGGTTCGATCCGCTTCCCGTAATTCCGCCAACGAAACAACGGGTCGATCAAATGTTGAGTGCGGTAAAAATTTCACCTGACGAAGTGATCGCGCGCGTGCCGCCGAACTACGCGGCCGCTACCGTCGAGAAGATCGCCGTCGGAGCAGTGATGGCCGGCTGTCGGCCGGAAATGATGCCTGTGCTATTAAGGCTCGTGCAGGCGGCTTGCGATGAACGCTTCAACCTTCACGGCTGTCAGGCGACCACTCATTTCGCCGCGCCGCTCATTATTATCAATGGGCCGGTTCGGCATGAAATCGGATTTGTTTCGAGCGGCAATGTCTTCAGTAACGTAGCCCGCGCCAACAGCTCGCTGGGACGCGCGTTCCAATTGATCCTCGCGAATATCGGCGGCGCCAGGCCCGGTGAAATCGATATGTCGACGCTGGGAACCCCGGCAAGTTTTCCTATTGCATCGCGGAGAACGAAGAGGAAAATCCATGGGACCCGCTGCACGTCGAAATGGGCTTCAGTCGCGACCAAAGCGCGGTGACTCTTTTCTCGGCTGAACCTCCGCGAGGCGTCAGCGAACACAATGCACGCTCGGGCCGAACCGTCCTCAAGGCGATTTGTCGCGCCCTGGCCACGGTTTGGACTTATCGGATGTGCGCGATGTTTGAAGCCTTTGTCATTCTCTGTCCCGAACATGTGAAGACATTGCACCGCGACGGCTTCACCAAAGAAAAAACGCGGGAGTTCCTGTTCGATCAGACCGGGATCCCATTGCGAGCTTACGATGACGATGACGCCGAAGGGGCACAGTTCACCAGACTTTACGAACAGATCATCATTGACGGTGAGCCTTGCTATCGCAAATTCGCGCGACCCGATCAAATAAAAATAGTCGTCGCGGGCGGGACTGCCGGAAAATTCTCAGCGGTCATTGGCAGTTGGGCGACGGGTGAGAGAGGCAGTCAGTCGCTTACCTATCCGCTCGAATAAGAACATAATCGAAGAAGGAGCATCCATGTCGACCATTCTCATCAATCCATTTGACGAATCCCGCCGCGAGCCGCGCTTGCCCGCGCCGCGCCTTGATCGCCTGGCGGGCAAAAGATCGGCTTGCTGGATATCAGCAAACCCGGCGGAAATTTCTTTCTGGATCATCTGGAACGATTGCTCAAGGACAGATTTGCAGTCGCTGAAATCGTGCGCCTGACGAAACCGACTTTCACCAAACCCGCGCCTGACAAGGTGATAGATAGTTTGTTGCAATCGCGATGCGATGCGGTTATTGAAGCGTTGGCCGATTGAGGCTCTTGCACCACGTGCAGTTTGCACGATGTCACGAGACTCGAAAATCTGGGTATCCCTGCCGTTGCCGTAGCAACCCGCGAATTTGTGACCGCGGCGCGCGCTCAAGCCAGCGCTCTGGGGAGAGCTGATTATGAGGTCGTTTATGTTCAGCATCCGATCCAGGATCAAACCATTCAGGAGATCGAGGGGCGGGCAGAAGCCGTTTTGAACGAAATCAATGAGCAACTGACAGGGAGTTGAAGCGGAAGGTGAGTATTGAATGTGACTGAAAGGAAACCGTTGAACAGAGCCGTGCGTGATGACACAAGAATGTGACAAAACTTTTCGACAACTTCATCCCATTTGGATTAAGCTCAGCCATTCAGTCCGGGCTTCATTACCTGATGCCTTGGGCATCAGGTATAACCCGAATGGATTTGGCAACTAAACTATACGCACAAAACTCAGGAGAACTGCATGACCAAACAAAATTTTCGTTTCTTGATTTCCTTCGTCTTTGCCGTCACGCTGGCTGTTTTCGCATTGGTGAGACAGTCAGATGTCAACGCGCAGGGCGGCAACCCTTTGACACAGGCGGGCGCGATGACAAACCCGCTGAGGAGGTTTTCAAGAACGTCCAGACTCTCAAGAATATGCCGGCCGGGCGGTTGGTTGGCGTGATGAACGGCTGGACTAAGGCGCTGGGCGTCAAATGCAATCATTGCCACACGCTGGGAGCCTGGGAAAAGGAAGATGAGCCCGCCAAACAGATTGCGCGCGATATGGTGGCGCTCACTTCCAGGATCAACGGCGAATCGCTCAAGGAGATCAAGAACCTGAAAAGCGAAAGACCCTCGATCAGTTGCTACACCTGCCATCGCGGCGCAGTGAAACCAGAAACCGCGCCAGCACCACCTGCGCAGCCTCAATAAAAAACCGCGACTCTCGAAGTCGTCTCGCATGACGGCCATGAGAATCGCACTCTATGTCATAATCGGCGGAAGTCATCGTGAATTAGGAAAAACTCTGGTCAGAGAGGAACAACTATGAAGCTCAAGAAACTGTTCGCAGCTTTTGTCGCCGCAATCGCTTTTGCGGCGTTTTCAGTTCCCGCGCCGGCGCAAGCGCCGAACGCGCCGCTGCAGATCACCTCGCCTGAAGTGCAGGCGGATCGCAAGATCACCTTTCGCCTGCTGGCGCCCAAAGCGGAAAGCGTGCGCCTTTCCGGCTCGGATATTCCCGGCATGGGACCAGGCAAAGAGATGACGAAAGATGACAAAGGAATTTGGGAAATCACGATTGGCCCCGTCGAACCCGGAACATATCGCTACAATTTCAACCTGAGCGGCGTGGCGGTGATTGATCCGCGCAATCCTTCGGTCAGCGAATCCAATGGCAATGTCTGGAGCATGGTGCACGTTCCCGGCTCCGAATTTCAGGACACGAAAAACGTCCCGCACGGGGCCGTCAGCGCCGTCACGTACTACTCGACCGCGCTTGGTAAATTCCGGCGCATGCAGGTTTACACGCCGCCCGGTTACGAATCCGGCAGGGGCAAATTTCCGGTCTTTTACCTGTTGCACGGCGCTGGCGATTGCGATGATTCGTGGTCTTCAGTCGGGCGCGCCGGGTTCATCGTCGACAACCTGATCGCCTCCGGCAAAGCCAAACCGATGGTGATCGTGATGCCCGCCGGACACACGCGCCAGAACGCTCGCTTTACGCCGCCACCGGCAACCAGCAGTGGCGGAGCTCCGCCGCCCGATGAGTTCGTGCAGGATTTCGTCACCGACATCATGCCTTATGTTGAAAAGCATTACCGCGTCCTGACGGATCGCAACAACCGCGCGGTTGCGGGGCTTTCGATGGGCGGCAACCAGACGCTGAACATCGCATTGCCGCATCTCGAAAAGTTCGCCTACGTCGGCGTTTACAGTTCCGGTCTGCTCAGTGCGTTTATGCGCGCGCCGCAACCCGGTGCGCCGCGTCCCGCGCCGGACGCCATTCCGGCCATCACCCCGGCGGGCGAAGCCTGGATCAGGCAACATCAGGCCAAACTTGATGACGCGAATCTGAAAAAAGGATTGAAGCTGCTCTGGTTCGCCACGGGCAAGGAAGACTTCCTGCTGGGCATGACAAAAGGCACGCTCGACCTGCTCAAAAAACATGGCTTCAATCCCGTATATCAGGAAACCGCGGGCGGGCATACATGGATCAACTGGCGCAATTACCTGACGGAATTTGCGCCGCAGCTATTCAAGTAACGAACAATGGCGCAATGATGTCGTCGGAGCAAGCAGCGCCGCCTTGACCACGACCACCGCCGGGATTGCCATTTCCAGTTGCGTTCACACTCACGATGCAGACGTCCGCCCCTTAATTAAGAGCTGATGTTACGCGGAAGAGTCCTTATATAATCGATTTGACGGATTTTTGAGTTTCTCAAGAATATACTTCTGTGAGTATATAAGATAAAGGAGAGCAGCATTGAAACCGTCCACAATACTACTGTTCGGACTCTGGCTCGCCATTTCGTCCGGTCACGGTCTCGCGCAATCGGCTGAACGGCCAAACGTTGTCCTGATCATCGCGGACGATCTGGCGTGGGACGATATAGGCGCATATGGGGCCAAAAAAGTCCGTACGCCCAATATTGACCGGCTCGCGCGTGAAGGGATGAGATTCACCAGCGCTTTCGTCACCATCTCTTCGTGCAGTCCCAGCCGCGCCAGCCTCATCACCGGGCGCTATCCGCACAACACCGACGCCGAGCAATTGCACTGGCCGCTTCCCGTTGAACAGGTGACTTTTGTTGAAAAACTCAGAGCCGCAGGCTATTGGGCTGCGGCTTCCGGTAAGTGGCATCTCGGAGAGGAGATCAAAGATCGCTTTGATGTCGTGGATGATCCGGGCGAAGCAGGATTTCAGACAGATCCGAAGACAGGCAAGATGCTCGCCAAAGACGATAGCGGCGCGGCGGGCTGGATCCCCACTTTGCGACAGAGACCCAAAAGCAAACCGTTCTTCCTATGGTTCGCCGCGCTCGACCCGCATCGCGATTACGTCGAAGGGATCATTCCAGACCCGCACAGGCCCACGGACGTCGTCGTGCCGCCATATCTGCCCGATACGGTCGAAGTCCGTAAGGAACTCGCGCTCTATTACGACGAGATCACGAGGTTCGACAGTTACGTCGGCAAGGTGCTGTTGGAACTTGAACAACAGGGCGTCGCCGACAAGACGCTGGTGTTATTGATGAGCGACAACGGCAGGCCGTTTCCGCGGGCGAAGACGACGCTCTACGACAGCGGCATCAAAACGCCTTTAATCGCTCGTTGGCCCAAAACGATTCGACGCGGCGCAGTCGCCGGAGGCCTCGTAAGCAGCGTGGACATCGCGCCGACAATTTTGCAACTGGCGGGCGCGGCGATTCCGCCAACCGTGCAAGGCAGGAGTTTTGCCAGGATGCTGAAGGATCCGAAAGTGAAGACGCGCGACGCGGTTTACGCCGAGAAGAACTGGCACGATTACGAAGATCGGTCGCGTGCCGTGCGGACTGAACGCTTCAAATACATCCGTAACGATTATCCCGACCTGCCGCTTACTCCGTCGGCTGATGCTGGACGCAGTCCGACTATGGATGCGATACGCCTTTTGCGCGACGCGGGCAAACTCACTGCTCAGCAGGCGCGCATCTTTCAGAAGCCGCGCCCGGCGGAAGAGCTATACGACGTCGCGGCTGACCCTGACGAATTCAAGAATCTGGTGGAAGATCCGCGCCATGCCAAAACGCTGTCCAGGTTGCGCGAGAAGCTCAACGCCTGGGGACGCGAAACGAATGATGTGATGCCCTTGCGTCGCACGCCCGACGAATTCGACCGCGAGACGGGAAAACCATTGCCCACACGCCGACTGCCGCGTCCAGGCAAACAAAAGGTAAATCGTGCTGTCCGCGCCCGCGAGCGGGCATAATAATCCAGTCTGAGCCGCGACCTCGGCGAAACAAATGACCTCGCGGGGCAAGGCTGCGGAATTGCGCCGAAAACTCGCGGCGTGGCGGCGAAAGGTGGACGCGCAAATGATGACGCCCAACCCGGAATACAAATCGTCATTCTGATTAAAGGCTCAGTTGAGCTTATCTCGCTGAGCCTTTCTCATTCGAACACAGCCGATCTTTTGGGAGCACGAAAGCAATCGCGCGATTCCTTCAGGCAAAGTGCGCCTTCAGACTTTCAAAGCCTTCAGAAAGGCAACGCCCTCCTTCGTCATTTCCATGTTCTGTTCGATGAAGTAGTTCTTGACCCCGCCGGTCCTGGCCGCGGTAAAGACTCGTTTCCAGTCGATGCTGCCTTTTCCCACCGCTGCCGCGGTTCTGGTTTCGGCGTTCCAGTCCTGCAGATGCATCGAGTTGAACCGGCCAGGGTACTTCATGAAGTACTCGGCGGCGTCGAAGCCATATCTGATCGTGGACATCTGGAACTGGAACTTGACCAGCTTCGGATCGAGTAACTCCAACAGGATGTCATAGGTCCGCCTGCCATCAACCGTCGAGACCTCGAAGCCCTCGTTGTGCAGACCCTGCTGGATGCCGGCCCTGGCCGCCGCTGCGGCGATCTTGTTATATTCGTCAGCCGCTCTCTTCACGTCATCTATGGTCGGGTTGTTCCCGCGCCCAGTGTCGCCGTCACCATCTGGTTGATGCCGACCTCGTTGGCCCAGGCAATGCTCGCTTCCTGGGTTTGCCTGAGTTCCCTTCATGCTGAAGTGCGCTTTCGCATTTGAGACCATGATCGGTCAGGATTTTCCTGACCTCGGCCCCTTTGGCCAGCCCGGCGAAATCCGCATATCCGAGCGGGGAGCATAGCTCGATCCGCTGAACCCCCGGTCAGCCAGTAGCTTCATTAAACCGGGAAATCCTGTTTGAGCATCGCCCGGTGTGGATACGTCTGACTGCCAATTGGCGGTCCAGGGGATTGGCGTGGTCTCTACCACCCTCGTGGCCAAAAACCGGTCACAGCGGGCGTCAGTCGCTGTTTTCTTGAAGAATTCTCGTCTCGAAATCGCAGCCATATGCATCTCCTATTTTAATGTAGCGTATCCATCACGGTAGGGCGGATCGACAAAGCCATTCGCCTTCTCGTTGTTAGTCACCTTCATCTGGTTCGTATCCCACCGCAGCTTCTCACCCGGCAAACGCTGGGCCAGATAGCCTAACAGGAAGGCTTCCGGTGACCGGAGCCTGGATCTCGAAATTAGTCAGCGCCGCCGGGCCTTTGCTTTGCAGGCGGCAATCCATGCATCGGATTGGGGCGTTACGAGGCGGGGCGGCCTGCGCGGGTTGCGCGCCTGCTTCGCTGCGAACCAACGGGCGAATCTCTTGTCTCGGAGGAACCACATACTTCGGCGATGGCGGGTAAACACGTGGGTTTTGGCCATTGAAGCCGGCCAGCAAAATTCCTTTATCGCCGACATACATCACGCCTTCCTGGCGATGCCTGAACTGACGTCCGTCCTCTTCAGTGATTCCTGCCGGACGAGGCGGATGCAATCCCCCCTCATACCAGGTCATGCGTACCTCCGGACGCCTTTCGTGGGCCGGGAAGTCCAGATGAACGATCGAGGCCTGTGGAAAGTCTCCTCGTAAGATTCGCCCGAACATGTTTGAATCCTGTGGGCGGAGTCAATCGAGGATTTTGAAAACCCGGCGAAACTGTAGCAGCCTTATTGTCGCCGAATGAACCGCAGCCAAAGTCGTACCAGCCGCGCCAGACAAAAGGGCAGTAGGCTTTGTTGTATGGACGCATCGGCGCCGGGCCTACCCACATCTCCCAGTTGAGGTTGTCCGGCGCCGGCTGGGTTTCCTTCGGTCGCTCAACTCCTTGAGGCCAGTACGGACGGCTGGACCAATTGTGAACTTCGCGTACGCGACCGATGGCGCCATCGGTAATCCACTCGGAGATGGTCTCGGTGGTCTGACTGTAGGGATTATTCACCGGAAGCGAAGTGGCAACCTTCGCCTCCACGCCACCTCCGCCATCGCGGCGCCTCGCCAATCGAGTGCGCCATCGGCTTCTGGCACAAAACGTGTTTCCCCTTGCGCATGGCCGCAATTGAAATCGGCGCATGCCAGTGATCCGGCGTCGCCACATATACGGCGTCCAGGTCCGACTCCTTTACAAGCAGCTCGCGGAAATCCATATAAGCGGCGCAACCTTGTAAGACCCGACCCGTTGCGAGAACCGTAATAGGCTTCGACGAGCCTCTGCGCGGGCTCGCGCCCGCCTATCGCCCAGGCTGGTCGAAAAGCTTTCGTAAGTTGAACGGTACCCGGTGAAGCCCAGTCTTCACCCTAATTCTCGAACCCGGGTCCCAGCAGTTGCCTTGCCATGGTCAGCATGGCATTCGGACTGTATTCGGCGTACTCCTTACTGCCCTGATTGACATCACAGACTGAGACCACTTGAATCTCGGGTAGCTGCAACAGATTCATCATCACAGCCATGCCCTGGCGTCCCAGGCCAATTACAGCCAATGTGATCTTGTCGCTGGGCGGCGTGAAACCCCGCCCGCCCAGCACGCGCCGTGGGACGATGGTGAAGGTCGCGGCAGAGACGGCCGCAGGCAGTAAACCTCTTCGTGAACAGTAGCGCTTGTCACTTTTGTCCATGGAATCGCCTCTGAACGATTCCGTTACTTGTGTTCTTTTGACGTTGAAATTCTCAGCCTGCAGTAACCATTTTCTCAAGGTCTCTGCAGTGCACCCAATCTTGCCCGCTATCGAGATGACCCTCTAACATTGTGATTTGTATTCCTCCTGGTGCTAAAACGCCAGCCAACGCGCCTGTTCCAGAACCTCCGGCGAAAACTTATTTGTTCTGTTCATTGCGCCATTCTCTCCAAGTTTTGAAGGGCTCCGGAAATTCCGTGGCGATTCAAAAAACTTGTAAGTCCTGCCCGAAACCAGTATTCTTTAGTTACAGTAAAGCTAAAGTTATCAGATGTGACAGGAATGCGACAAAACTTCGAGGCCATCGTCCACAGTGCGCACGCGGAAATGAAAAGCCAATGAAATGACTGGACACAGTCAGAAAAATATTGTAACTGCTCAGCCCATGTATCACGGCCACTCGCTAACGCTCGTGGTTCCGTGATACATGGGCTGAGCAGTTACAATATTTTTCTGAATTTTCACGCCGGAGCTCCCCAGCTATGCCCAGAAAAATTAATGATTGCCGTAACGCTTTTCGCCCTCAGCATGGATTCGCAGCGTCTGATTTTTGGAGAGCGTCAAGCCGGAATCTGCCCCCGCGCCCGGCGCAAGCGACACGCTATGAATTTGTCGAACACGTGATTGACGACGTGCGTCCCTGCGAAAGCAATCCGCTCAGCGCCACTCGCAACAGCGCGCAAGCCGCTTACGATTTCAATTTTAACTCCGATACGCTCGCACCTGGCTGCACGAACGCCACAATCCCGGACGGCAAGATTACGCTTGATTTCCCCGCGACTTTTACAGAAGGCGTTTCCTTCACCCCGTCGATCAATGTCAACGGAACATTCCAACTCCGGGTAGACGCGCAACATTCAGTATACGCGGGCCGACGGTGGATACGGTGATTGATCGTTTGACCAAGCGGGAGTGATCCCGGCGTTCATCAAGACCTGCGCAATGCACCATGCCCACTCACGCGCTTTCGGAAAAATCCGCCGTTGAACGGAGGAACAAGCGCCGCGCCCGGACTCAATCCGTTTTACAACAATGCAAGCTGTTCGATCAAAGCCCCGGACTTGTTTCCAGAGTTACGAAGGCAATCTGTTGTTGATTATCTCGACGATTGATGTCATCGTGGGCGGCGATCCGATCGGCCCGGTAAATTATTTCAATTACACCGGCATACGGCTAATGCGGTTCACTGTCACCTCGAAATACCGGCCCGCGGCCACTTGCCCGGCTCCAGGCTTGCAAACGGCCAGGCCGGGACGGAACAGAACTGTCCTCCCGCCAGGCTGAAGGTTGAAACGCAGGCAGAGGTTTTCGCCGGCGATTCGAGCTTTGTAAAGGTCAATGCGCTCAAAGCAGACGGCGCGCCTGACACCGGTTACAACGTCTGTATGGTTCAAGTGAGTCTGGAGCAGGGCAGCACACCGAAAATCGGTTGCCTGTTTCAGTCTCAAACAGTTCGTGTGTCACTGCGCTTGGTGTGGCCCTGGAAGGTGGGACGCCCAAGCATCCGCTTTTTCTAAAACCCCTGAGCAGCAATTGACCGCCAGTACAGTCCTCAAAGCCGGTGATCCTGCTGACGGGGACTGCTCCTCATCAGGCCGAGTCAGAAGGAATTGCTGCGACGAGCGAAGTGATGGTGAAATCTCCGCTCGACCTGAAGATTGACCGCATCGAAGTGCAGCAAGGTGTTAAACCGGAATTTGAATCGGACAGCGGCAACCCCGGTGCAATATCGGGACCTATTGATTCGCGTTTTCATCGACGCCAATACTCAGGAATTCAACAAATATTTATCCATCCGCGACATCACCGCGCAATTGACCGTGCGCAATCAGACAGGCGCTGAAATTGAAGGATCGCCCTTCACAATTAGGTCTGGGCGCCTTTGCCAAAGGGACCGACAGTCCGAATGAGCCATACGTCTTTCAGATAGCCCCTGATGCGTTGGGGGGCGACAGCCTGAATCACCTCCTTTACGTTACGCAGGAGCAATTGAGCCTGACGGTGAAGTTGAATGAGGTTTACCCGGATAAAAACACTACTGATAATGAGAAGACCCTGCCTCCGCTGAGCTTTGTTGCTTCCAAACCGATGACCGTGCTTTACTCGCCCGCCAGATTGAAAACCGATAAGCAAACAACCAACTGTCCCACCGAAGCTGGCATCGCCAAAGAGATCAACCTGGTCCAACTAGCATATCCGGTTTCGTTTCCCGAAACCGCCGGGCAGTTGCGCTTCATTCAAGCGCCGAATCCCAGCATTAATGAATCCTGTGAGGCATTGACCAGCGATCCTCTGCCCCCTTCGGCCTATCACCCGTTGGTGGTTCTGGCTCAATCGGACAAAAAGATCAGACGTCAAAGCCTGGGTCTATTTTGTGGATAAGGATTTTTTTCCGGCAATAAATAAGCCAAGTCATGCCGGAATAAGCAGCGCGATTGGCGGCTCGATAGCGATTGTTTCTGACAAATGCCTGGGGCCTGACACCGGCAGTCAATGCGGCGTGCTGGCGCACGAACTTGGTCATCTCTTCTCTCTGGGCGACACATATTCCAGTACAGCTGTCACACCTATCAGAAGCCCAACAATTTTCCCCGGAAACCTTAATGGCAATCACATGTCGGGTCAGGGAGTTACAGTTGGTTCCATCATCGCTTCTCCATTTCCAGCACGGACTTTTATGATTTTATGGGTTCCAGCTGTTTCTCGTGGACTGACTGGGTTACCGGAGGCACTTGCGATCACAGCTACGCCCGTGTCGAACTCAAACGCTCAGGTCAGATCGGATACCCCGGCGGCAGCCCCGGCAGTCGGTGACAATTTCGTGGTCGTGCAAGGGCGAATCAGCAAAAACGGCGCGGTTGAACTGGCCAGTTGCTATACGCTTACCGGTGAGGGGCTGGCTGACGCTTCCCAGCGCGGCGGGTATATCATCGAGACGCTCGACGGCAACGCAACCGTCCTTACCAGTTTTTTAGCTTTACGCCCAGCTTCCCGCCTGCCCGACTCAACGATGGATTTGGAGGCTGCCGATTTCAGCTTTGCGCTGCCTTTCTCAAGCGCCGTCCGACAGGTGCGGATCCGTTCGGCGGAGGGCGCTTTGGCCGCGCGGCAGGTGAGCCCGACTCGCCAGTCATCGGCTTCAGCATTGATTTCGGCGGGCAAACGCTGACCGGCGTCAAAACCGTCCAATGGAACGGGTCAGATGCCGATGGCAATGCGCTGAGCTATTCGCTGTTTTATTCGCCGGACGGCCAACCGCCAAATTCCACTGGAACTGGAAAACCACGAACACCGGTTACCCAGGCATGGAACACTGACGAAGTGCCCGCGGGCGCCTCACCGCGTCTGACATTGACGGCCACCGACGGCGTCAATGCCGTGACTATCGAATCGAGCACGTTCACGATCCCAATCGCGCGCCGAAGGTCGTGATTCTCGCCCGCCAATCAGCAGCATCAAAACCGGCGACGGTTAATTTTGAAGCATCGATTTACGACATTGAGGAAGGGCAGGCGTGGCGGCCTGTACTGACTTGGTCATCCAATCTGCAAGACCCACTGGGAACTGGCAGACAGCTCGCCGTGAACAACCTTCTGGCGGACGCATCTTATCACTGCTGCGGCGATGACAGCCAGGGGGCGTGGTTCGGCCTCGATCACCGTCAATGTGAGCGCGGGCAATTTCTCGAACCTCGAAGCCGCACCGGGAAGTGTGGATTTCGCTCCATTGCTGTCGGACAAATGCGTGACTTCAGACTGAGCGTGCAGAACACCGGCAACGCTCCTTTCACTGTCAACGCCATGTGACGAGCAGCAATCCGCAATTCAGCACGCTCGCTCCCGCTGTACCCTTTACCATCGCTCCCAAGTCGCAACAGGAAGTCAGCGTTCGCTTCACGCCAGTGACCGCAGGCGCCAGTCGGGCACGCTGACCATTGCCGCCGACGCCTCGAACCTGTCGAGCCTTGGCGTCGCGCTGACCGGCAATGCCAGCGGTGCAACAGCGCGATCAGTTGCAACTGTTTCCCGCCGCCAGCTACAGCGGCCAGACGCTTTGCCGACGAATCCATCGTCGCTGCTTTTGGTGCAAATCTGGCAACGAGCATCGTCGTGAACAATACACTGCCGCTGCCGACTTCCTTGGCCGGCACGACGGTCAATGTCCGCGACAGTATGGGTCGCCGACCGGCTGGCCCCACTATTTTTTGTTGCGCCGCAGCAATTAACTACCCTGATCCCGCCAGGTACGGCGCCGGGTATCGCCACCATTGCCATCACCGGCGAAGGACGGATCACTTTCGGTGGGCAACATCACGATCGCCGCGATCGCTCCGGTCTCTTCGCCGCCAACGCCAACGGTCAAGGCGTGGCTGCCGCTGTCGCTTGGCGCGTCAAGGCTGACGGCTCGCAAAGTTACGAGCCGGTATCGCGCTATGATCAAGCGCAGAACAGTTTGTCGCGCGCCAATTGAACCTGGCCCGGATGGCGAGCAGGTTTATTTATTGCTGTTCGGCACTGGGCTTCGTTTCAATAGTGGATTGCAAGGTGTGACTTGCAAGATCGGAGGCATTGACGCGCCGGTTTTGTACGCGGGAGCGCAGGGCGATCTGGTCGGGCTGGATCAGGTCAACCTGAGCTTACCGCGCGCATTGGCCGGCCGAGGCGAGGTGGATCTGGTTTTAACGGTGGATGGGCAGGCGGCGAATACCGTGCGCGTTGCCTTCGCGGGAAATCAAACCTGCAACTACGCCATTTCGCCGACAAGTCTAGCTTTAACGCTAACGCCAACACACTGGCGCTTGAACGTCAGGGCCAACAACGGCTGCGCCTGGACGGCGGCAGCAACGCCAACTTCATTGCGATCACAAGCGGCGCGAATGGCGCAGGCAACGGCACGGTCAACTTTACAGTCGACGCCAACCTGACAACTAACCAACGCACAGGCACGCTGACAGTAGCCGGTCAAACCTTCACAGTCACGCAGGCCGCGGCCGCTCGCTCACTGTTCATAGCAGGCGCAGGCTCACCGGCGGCCCGATCCCGGATCAATGTTTACCGCCCACGGAAAAGACCGCTTATCTGACGACGGATGAGCGGATTTATCAATGGACATTGGTTTCAGGCGCGCGCGTTGGCGATCAGGTACGATGGGAATTCAGCCCGGTCAACGGCTCCTCCGTACAGACAAACGCAACAATACACAGTGGCTTTCAATGACAACGTTTGTTTCTGGGCTTCGCTGAACATCGCGGGCAGTCCGGCGGCCTCATTCCCCGGAACTGGCAGGTGAGCCTCTTTTACAACATGACCTTTTCACCGACAACTTTACGATCAGCTCCAGCGGCGTTCGCGTCACCGAAAGCCGTGTCACCGGAGGTCCGATTCCCGATCAATGCTTGCCGCCTGTGGCCAAAAGAATTTCGCGCCGACGGATGGACAAGCATATCTCTGGGTGTTGGGGGCTGGGCAAAGATTGGCGATCTCGCGTTTCGAGTTCGTACAGCCGAAACGGCGTTATCTACAACACGTCCGAATATACAATGACATTCAATGATAATGTCTGTTTCTGGGGTGGGATAAATATCGCGGGAACGCAAGCGGCTTTGCTGCCAGGCAATTGGCAAGTGCGTCTCTTGTACAATGGCGCTTTACTCATGACCGAGAACTTCACCATTGCGGCTGCGGGAGCGGGCTTCCAGCAGGGGCAACAGTAGAATACATCCATTTTATACAAGCAGTCCTGGATAGATGTAACGAAGTGATAAAAGCATATGGAGGATAAATCATGCGCAGATCGATTCGAGATTTTGTGCTGGCAACTATGATCATTGCGTCCATTGCCGCACCGGCGATTGCCGATGACCTCGATGATGGTTGGCGCTCAGCCGCGCCGCGCGATGAAATTCGTCCGCGATTTTCACGCGACGCAAAGTGCGGGCGTAATAAAGAGGGCTGTCTGGTCATCACGGCCGATGAACGCGAAGGGTTGGATGGTTACTGGATGAAGACCTTCAATGTTGACAGCGGTAAATATTATCGTTTCTTTGCGTTGCGTAAAGTTGAAAACGTCGCTGCACCTCGGCGCAGCGTGGTCGCGCGCATCATCTGGCAGGATGACAATGGCAAAGAAGTGGTGCGTGACACTCCGGTCGTCAATTCTGTTCTGAAAAATATGGACGCAGTTGCAGAGCCTGAATATCCGACCGACAAAACCGCCGGCGCCGATGGCTTGACGGAAGTTTCCGACACATATCGCGTCCCGGCCAAAGCCACTCGCGCCATTATAGAATTGCACCTGCGCTGGGCTCCTCTTGGCAAGGTTGAATGGAGCGATATTTCATTAATTGAAACGCCGCACATGCCGGAAAGAAAAGTTCGTCTGGCAGCCGTGCATTATCGTCCCACCGGCGGCAGGACGCCGATGGACAACTGTCGCCAGTTTGCGCCGCTCATCGCCGAAGCTGCGCGACAACGCACCGATCTGATCGTATTGCCCGAAACGTTGACGTTCTATGGCCTCGGCCGTTCTTATTTTGATATCGCCGAAACGATTCCCGGTTCGTCAACGGAGTATTTCGGAGCGCTGGCCAGACAGCATAATCTATACATAGTCGCGCCCATCGTCGAACGCGACAGCCATTTGATATACAACACCGCTGTGATGCTTGGTCCAGACGGAAAGATAGTTGGCAAGTATCGCAAAGTCGCTTTGCCTCGCAATGAAATCGCCGATGGCGTTGCGCCGGGCAATGAATATCCTGTCTTTGAGACGCGCTTTGGCAAAGTCGGGATGATGATCTGTTATGACGGTTTTTTTCCTGAAGTCGCGCGACGCCTGACAGGTAATGGCGCGGAAGTGATCGCGTGGCCGGTCTGGGGCTGCAACCCGCTGCTCGCGGCGGCGCGCGCAGTTGAAAATCATGTCTATCTGGTCAGCAGCACATACGAAGATATCAGCAGCAACTGGATGCTGACCGCGATCTATAACCATGATGGCAACACGCTCGCGCAGGCTGAAAAATGGGGCACCGTGGTTGTCAGTGAAGTTGACCTCAATCACCGACTGCACTGGCCGAGCCTCGGTGATTTTAAAGCTGAACTTCCACGCCATCGTCCGGCAGAGGGCCCATCGAAATGAAAAGGGAGCTGATTGGACATCGGGTATAATTGAAGCGTGCAAATTGATTTAACAAGGAATTCAGGCAGAAGAATTTCAGCCACGAATGAACACGAATGGTCACGAAACTACTGAACGTTGACACGCCCCTGGAAAAAGTTGAAGATATTTAAACATCACATTTGATTCTTTAATAATCAAAGCTCCGGCGTAGGATCCAATCACTTCGGAAAGGCGTCTCATGATAAAGACAAAAGCTCCATTTCCGGGCATACGGGTGACTGCCAACGGGAACCAGTTGGTTTCTTATCACACTGAAACACGCATTGCTGAGGTGGGTGTGTTCTATCCCATCACGCCTTCGACCGAAGGCGGTGAGCTGTACCATCAGGCATTTGCCGAGGGCAAACTTGATGTCTTCGGTCACAACATGCTTGCCATCGAGGCCGAAGGCGAGCACGCAGCCCAGGGCGGGGCCATCGCCCATTCGGTCTGCGGCAAACGCGTTGTCAATTACACATCAGGACAAGGCATCGTATACGGCGTCGAGCAGTATTATCACGCACCAGGCAAATGTTCGACCATGGTGCTGGAGGTCGGCGCTCGTGCGCTCACCAAACACGCTCTGAATGTGCATTGCGGGCACGATGATGTTTACGGCGCGCTTGACACTGGTTGGATCATCGTTTTCGGCAAAGACGCCCAGCAAGCCGCCGATCAGGCGCTCATCCTGCGGCGCGTGACAGAACTCAGCCTGACGCCCGGCATGAACGTCATGGATGGCTTCCTGACTTCGCATCTCGAGCGGACATTTTATAAACACGAAGCGGAACTTATTCGCCGGTTTCTGGGCGCCCCTGACGATATGATCGATTGCCCGACCGAGAGCCAGCGGATGCTCTTCGGCCCGAAACGACGGCGTGTTCCGGCCATGATCGATCTGAAAAATCCTGTGCTTCTCGGTCCTGTTCAGAACCAGGAGCATTACATGCAGGGTGTCGTCGCAAGACGCAATAACTTCACCGAACCGATTCTGGAGTTTCTGGAACAGGCATACGCGGATTTTGGCAAGCTGACGGGACGCTACTACGGACTGGTCAGTCGGTACATGACCGAAGATGCCGACACGGTCTTTATCTCGCTGGGCTCAGCCGCGGAAAACATCGAAGCCGCCGTTGATTACCTGCGCGAACACAAAGGCGCAAAGGTCGGCTCGATTCATCTCAACGTGATTCGTCCGTTCCCGGAAGCGGCGGTGGTGCAGGCGCTGGCAGGGAAAAAGAACGTCATCATCCTCGAACGCACCGACGAGCCAATGGCCGGCGACAACCCGATGGGACGCGATATTCGGACGGCATTGAACAAAGCCTTGCAACATGAGGCCGGGCTGCCGCACATCACATTTGAACAAATGCCGAGGCTCTTGACCGGAGTATATGGCCTGGGTTCGCGTGATTTCAGGCCCGAGCACACGATTGGCGCGTATGAGTTCGCCACCGGCACGCGCACGCGCAAGGACGGCAAGCGTGCAGATGACGGCGCATCCTTCATGGTGTTAGGTGTGGATCATCCATACGAGGTGAAATCCGATGAGGCTCCGTCGTTGTTGCCTGAAGGCGCCATCGCCGTTCGCTTTCATTCCATAGGCGGCTGGGGCGCGATCACGACCGGCAAGAACCTGGGTGCGATCATCGGCGATTTCAACGACTTTCTCTACGAACGAGACCGTGTCGTGGACGATTTCGGCAATCCCAAAGAGATCATCCACATCAGCGCCAACCCGAAATACGGCTCTGAGAAAAAAGGCGCGCCGACTTCTTACTTCATGGTCGCGGCGCCGGCGCGTGTGCGAGTGAACTGTGATTTGCGGCACGTCAATGTCGTGCTCTGCTGCGACCCCAAAGCGTTCACCCACTGCAACCCGCTCGACGGGATGGCCGAGGGTGGTTGCCTCGTCTGGGAATCGGAAGAAGAGGGCGAACAGGCGTGGGAGCGGTTGCCTCTGTGGGCGCGCAAGCAGATCATCGAAAAGAAGATCCGCGTTTTCACGCTGCCGGGCTTTCAGATCGCGCGCAAGGCAACCAATCGCGCCGATCTGCAATTGCGCATGCAGGGCAACGCGTTCCTCGGCGCTTTTTTCGCCGTCTCGCCGCTACTGGATGAGTTCGGCATCAGCCAGGAGCAATTCCACGAGGTCGTACACAAGCAATACATCAAGAAATTCAGTCGGCTTGGCGAAGCGGTCGTGGCCTCGAACATGGAAGTCATGACGCAGGGCTTCGAGCTCGTCCGCGAAATCGATGTCGGCGCGCTCGATGCTACTGATCGTTCCAGCCTGCGCGGCCAGGCGCTCCTGCCGGTGCTCAACGGAAACGGAAATGCGGAGGGCTGTGGCTGCCGCTCGCATGCGCTGCCTGCGGGACAGGCAGTGCGTACCCCTCTGTCGCAGGTCGGGGCCTTCGATGAGTTGTTCCGCGCGGGCCTGGGGTACGATCAACCGGCGTCACCTATGGCGGCGCTGGGCGTCATGGCTGCCGGCAGTGGTGACACGGCATCGAAATACGTGGCCCGACGCGAGACGCCGCTTTACATTCCCGAAAACTGCACGCAGTGCATGGAGTGCATCGCGGTCTGTCCCGACACAGCACTGCCCAATTGCGCGCAAGACCTGGAAACACTGCTGCGAACGGCCATTACCAACTACGTCACCGATGCGGTCGAACGCGAGAAGATGTTACGGCTATTGCCTGAGATCGAAACCCGAACGCGCGCCCTCATGCGCGAAGGACTGACTACTGGCGGACCGCCGCTGCCGCAACTTATCCAGCGAGTGACCAGCGAGGTGAACGGCTTTTCCGCAACGGCAAAGCAGCAACTCTTCGATGTCATCTCCAAAATTCCGATGGCCTACCAGAAGGTGAACGCGATCTTTGCGACGCCGGAGAAGAAGAATGTGGGTGGCGGAGGTGTCTTTTCGATTTTCGTTTCTGACTTATGCAAGGGCTGCGCTGCTTGTGTGACGGCCTGCGGCGATCATCAGGCCCTGCACATGGTACAGGAGACCGAAGAGGTCAACGCCGAACACGAGACCGGGACAGCCTTCCTGAACCTTTTGCCCGACACCCCGCAAAAGTATCTGGGACTTTACAACGACGCCCGCCCGCAGGATTCCAAGACCGCCACCCTGCGCAACATGCTCATGGTGCGCCGCAACTACGACGCCCTGGTGTCGGGTGATGGAGCCTGCGCCGGATGCGGTGAAAAGAGCATCCTGCGTGCCGTTGCCGCCGTGACCGAGGCATACATGCGCCCGCTTTACCATGCCAAAGCCGACCGTTTCACCGCCAAGGCTGCACAGCTTGAAGAAGCCGGGACGCAGAAGCTGGCCGAATTGAAAGAGCGTAGTCAGCAGGAATACGACCTCTTTCGCCAGACAGTCGCCCATTTGCTGATGGGTCTTGGAGGAGAAGACGACCAGGATACCCGGGCGCGTATAGCCGCGCACGGGCCGATTTCGGATGCGGATATCGTCTCTGCATTGACTGCCGTGTTGCGGCAGGAGGCGTTCAATCACAAACAGCTTCAATCGGTAGATGGGCGATTAGCCAATGGCCAGTCTGTCATGGCCATGGCGGCGCACACGGGCTGCAATACCGTTTATGGCTCGACACCGCCCAACAATCCGCATCCATATCCATGGATGAATTCGCTCTTTCAGGACGGCATCACGGTGGGGTGGCTGCTTGGCGAGAGTTTCATCGTAGATCATGGCCGCCGATCAGTGATTCCCAAACGACTGGTTGACGCCTTGATGCAACGCGAGCAGGAGGTCATCACCCCGCGCGATTACTACGAATATGTGCATTTCAGCGATGCGCTCATGACAGACCAGGAGATTCTGGAACTGCCGAAAGTCTGGGTGGTAGGTGGCGACGGAGGCATGGGCGATATCGGTTACCAGAACATGTCGAAGGTCATGCTGCAAAATCGTCCGAACGTCAAAGCCGTCATGCTGGACACGCAGGTCTATTCCAACACCGGCGGACAGAATTCCGATTCGACTCCCATGCTCGGCGGCAACGACATGAATGTGTTCGGTGCGGCCAGCCAGGGGAAGAACACCGAGAAGAAGACGGTCGCCGAGACTTTTCTGGCCGGTCATGGCTCGCCTTTCGTCGCGCAGATCTCCATCGCCAACGCGCCACGGCTTTACAAGGCGATCCTCGATGGCCTCGAATATCGCGGCACTGCCTTCCTGCAATGCTTCACGACCTGTCAGCCGGAACATGGCGTGCCCGACGACATGGCCCTGACACAGGCCCAGCGAGTGCGCGACTCGCGCGGCGCTCCGGAGTTCGTCTTTAACCCGCGACTCGGCGAGACGTACCAGGAAGCCCTCGACCTCAAAGGCAATCCTTCGATCGAACTGGACTGGTACGAGACGAAGTTCAAGAACGGCAATGAGCCTTACCGATACACTGTTGCCCACTGGTGCGCAACCGAGGCGCGCTTCCGCAACCATTTGAAGAAGATCAGCAGCGAAGACGCGGCAGGGCTGATTCCACTCGATAACATGCTGGTGCGTATCACACAGCAGGACGTGGTCTATCGCCGCTACCTGCGGCGGGAACATCGATCCTTCGTGCCCGACTTCGGCGTTTACATCAAAGTGCCGGGGCCAAACGGTGAGGCCGAATATCGTTCACTCTCCCGCCAACTGGTGCTCTTTTGCGTTGAACGCCGCAAGGCCTGGCGGATGCTCCAAAGCAAGGCCGGTCTTCGAAACAGGGAGTACCTGGCTCAACGGTCGATCCTGGCCGATTTCGATGCCGGGAAGCTTTCCCGCGACGACCTGTTTGCGCACGGGGAGGAATTGCTCAGGGAGCGTGTCAAAGGCGGATGATTTAATAATAGCAGGCAACCCGGAACGTAAATTGTAGCATCCGAAGGCGAACGTGATAGGCGGAGAACTGTATTAATCCTGCAAGCCTCCCATTTGATCACGCAAAATGCGGTACATATCGTCCGCTTGAATTAAAAATAATTTCCGGGGGATTACCTTACGCCCTCCGGTAATTGAAAATTGTTTTGAGGGTTTATGCATATTGGATTGCGGCCGGCATTGTCAACAAAATACATCTCACCAGCACGAACTGCACTTTTAATCTCAACCATCCTTACACTTACGTTTGCACAGGCAGCATACGCCCAGAGCTCACGCGAAAAGGTGGATGGCGTACAAAATTTCGGGCGCGTGACGGACAGCTATTTCCGAGGCGGGGAGGTGACGCCCGCCGGAGTCGATGCACTTGCCAATTTGGGAGTCAGGACGATCATCGACTTGCGGGATGAGGAAAGCCCGGGTGAAGCTGAAGCCTGTCAGCGGAATGGAATAAAGTATTTCAAATTTCCGATGAGCGGGCATGCAACGCCAGATGACAGAACGGTCGATGAAATCCTCTCGATCATTCAACAAGCCAAAGAACCGATCTATGTCCATTGTTCGGCCGGCAAGCACCGCGCGGGCACGATCGCTGCGCTCTACAGGACCCGCGTCCAGGGGTGGTCCAAAGAAAGGGCATGGGCGGAGCAGAAGTCATACGGATTCGGACCGCCGGAAGGGCATCCCATGCTTTACGCCTTTGTCTACGGCGGACAAACCGAAACAGTTCATGCTTCTACTGCACGGCTCTCAGATCGCGCTGCGGCAGAGACTGCTAAAGAGAAGTCATCGAAGAAAATGAATAAGAAAGACGATGACGACGACGATATCGAAGTGACCTGGCCGGTGATCTACAATGAGGCAGGCCTGTCATCTTCCGCCGGCTATATATCGGTTGCTGATGTGATAAAACGAGCCAAGGCCGAAGGCGCAAATGGAGATGTGCTCAAGATCGACCTTGAGTGGGATGACGCTCGCTCAATTGTTACCTGGGACGTCACCTTTTCATCGGGCGACGAATATGAATTTGATGCCGGATCGGGAAAACATCTTGGGACGAAAAGCAAAGCGCCCGCTAAATTGGCTACTCTCTCGCCGTTGAGTCCGGTCACCTCCGACAAAAGCTGGTTGACGTTTCAGGAGATTATCCGTAAGGCTGAAGCCAGTCGCAGCCAAAAAGTGACGGAAATGGAGTTGAAGCAGATCAAAGGTCGCCCTGAGATCCTCTACGAAGTCGTCCTGGCCGATGGAACCACCATCTACTACGATGCGACTACAGGTAAGGCCATCGAAGTTTAATTTTAATTTCATGCTTTTGAAACAGGAGAGCCACGGAAGGGCTGGCAGGCTGCCAGAACTGAGCGAGTGAAGACAGCACCGATGTTTGATTGTTCGCTTCATTTCACAATCACGAATTTATAACTGCGCGGGAACTCGATCACCCGGGCGAGACTGGCAGACAATTCCGGCGGGAGAATGACACTGATGAAAAGACTGCTTCCTTTGATCGTTGTTGGATTGGGTTTTATGCTCATGTTTGGCGGCAGGCCGGATTCGACGGCGAAGCAGCAGGGATCAGCCTCTGCGCAATCGCGACTTAAGTGGTACAAAGGAAACACGCACACGCATACGCTCAACAGCGATGGGGACTCAACGCCTGACGAGGTCGCGCGCTGGTATCGCGAGAATGGATATCAGTTCCTGGTTCTCACCGACCATAATTTCCTGACCAGCGTTGACGGTCTGAACGCCCTGCACGGAGCCGACGAGAAGTTCCTTGTCATCAAAGGCGAGGAAGTGACCGACAGGTACGAAAAGAGGGAGATTCACATCAATGGCCTCAATGTCGAACGATTGGTTCGACCGCAGGGTGGCAGGAGCGTGATCGAGACCATCCAGCGAAATATAGATGCCATTCATGAGGCGCTCGGTATTCCTCACATCAACCATCCAAACTTCCGCTGGTCAATCACGGCTGAAGAGTTGCAGAAGGTCGAACGCTACAAGCTCTTCGAAATCTTTAACGGTCATCCTTACGTTAACAACGAAGGTGGCGGCGGCGTACCCGGGCTGGAACAGATGTGGGACTACCTGCTCTTCGGCGGCAAACTGGTGTACGGCATCGCGGTCGATGATGCACATCATTTCAAGCGGCCGTGGGACAAGACGGCGGCGCGCCCCGGTCAGGGATGGGTCATGGTGAAGGCCGAACAACTGACGCCTCAGGCCATATTTGCAGCCATGGACCGTGGAGATTTCTATGCCTCGACCGGTGTCGTGCTGGAAGATTACTCGGCGACAGGGAAGACCATTTCGATCAAAATCAAGGAAGACCAGTCGAGCAAATACAGAGTTCAGTTTATTGGCAGGGGAGAGAACCCGTACAAAGGCGGGCGGCTCCTGAAAGAAGAAGTCAGCAATCCGGCAATCTATGAGATCAGAGGGGACGAAGGCTTTGTCCGTGCGAAAGTGATCGATTCAAACGGCAAAGTCGCATGGACGCAGCCCGTCATGGTTGGGAAATCCTGATCCGTTGTCGGCTATCAGGCAAGAAGCGAATCAAGAAATTCGTTCCTGAATTTGCCCTTCGGATCGTATTGTCGTAACAGTTGCTGGAAATCCGCAAATCTTACATAACGCGCTCTCAGTTGCGGCGAGGGGATGGTAAAAAGCTTACCCCAGTGCGGGCGCGGGCCGAACGGCGCCAGTTGTTCTTCAACAATCGGAATCAGCTTCATGACGGCATCAGTATTCTGTTTCCAGGTGAAATGAATGGTGACGCCAGGCTGTCTGTAGCACGGGCTCATCCAGAGGTCATCGGCTGCAATGGTGCGGACTTCGGAAATAAACAGGTCCTGAATCCATTTATCGCCGAGGCTGTTGATGGCTTTGAGAGCCGCAAACGCGTTACGGTGCGGAACGAAATACTCCGCCTGCAATTCCTTGCCGCTGCTCGGCGTGAAATTCATTCGGAAATGGGGCAGGCGTTCGTGCCAGGGGCCGGGGATTCCCATTTGCTCTGTGCAATTTTCCGCGGCGAGTTCAGCTATCGGATGAAGGTTTCGTTTGGCCAGCGTCGCGCCGTAAAGCTCGGGTTTAGCTGTGGCCGGATCTCCACCTGTGACACGGCTCTTGACCCAGACTTCGCTGACGTTGTTATTCTGCCAGTCAGTAAACAGGCTGACGCTGTAACCGCTCGACATAATGGCATCAAAATTCTTTTCCAGTTCGCCGAAGGGCAGATTCTCATAGACGTGTTGCCGCACCTGAAAGGTTGGTTGAATATCGAGCGTCACTTTTGTCACGACGCCCAGCCCGCCCAGGCCCACCACGGCGCCCAGGAATTGTTCGCCATCTTTTTCTTTCGATAGTGTGACCACATCGCCAGACGCGGTGACGAATTCAATTGCTGAAACCGCTGTCGCCAGATTTCCATTCTTTACGCCGGAGCCATGCGTCGCGGTGGCGATAGAACCCGCGACCGAAATATGCGGCAGGGAGGCCAGATTGTGTAAGGCATAACCTTTGTCTTGCAGGTATTCCCCCAGTGTCCCGTAGCGAATACCAGACTCGACGGTAACAGTCATTTTGACCGGGTCCAGAGCGACGACCTTGTTAAGATTCTTCGTCGAAAGCAGGTTATGCGGTGAATCGGCGATTCTGTTGAAGCAATGTTGAGAACCCAAAGCTCTCAGCTTGTCGGCTTTCATAACAAATGCCTGCACCTGCTCGACCGATTCGGGGTATGTGACCTGATCGGTGCTGTATTCCAGGTTTCCCGCCCAGTTTTTGAGTCTTGGGGTTTTCGAACTGCTTGGCGGGGCGACTGTTGTAGCATCCTGCTTACAGGCAGTCAGCGGTGATAATGTGGCGCCGGTAAGTGCCGCAGTTGATATTTTTAGAAACGTCCTTTTTTTCATCGTTCAGCACCTTTCTGGGAAGTTGTTCGATAGTTTATATTGGATAAGGCGCAGCTTGACTCAGTTTGCCGGAACTTGCACCCGGCAGTTGAAAATTCTACACTTACATATCCGCACGGCCCCCACCTCAACGGGTAAAAACTGAAATTTCTTTTCCCGGATAAGGAGATCAATAAATGCAATCCCGATCACGTCTCCGCGCAATTCAAGTGTTCCTGATGCTAGGGTTGATATTCGCCGCGAGCATAGAATCACAAGCCCAATTCGGTAAACTCAAGAAGAAGATACCGGGCATGGGCGGAAATAGCGAGGTTGACAATATCCTCTCGCAAATGGACAGCGCGCGCGTCAAATCGGCGTATGCCCGCATCACACTGAGTCTCGCGGATGACATTATACGTCGACAGGCATTGCGCAATACGGCGAAGAAGAGCGCTGAGGGACAGATTGAAAAGGACCAGAAAGAGCTTGAAGTTCTCGATCGCTCGATTATGGAAAAGAAGAAGCTGCTGGCCGAACTCGGCCGCCAATCCGGCGGCGGCAAATATGACGAAAAGACGTCTGAGGAGGTCGATAAACAGCTCAAGACCGAAGAGCAGCAGCGGGCCGATAAACGCGCAATGGTCGATCAGGAGATAAAAGAGAAAGAGAGCAAGGACAAGGAACTGAGCAAGCAGGACCGCGAAAATTACGGCAAGCTTGCACGATTGCTGTACGGCGCAGCCAAACAGGAGCAGGATGCAATCGAAACGGCGCGCGATGTCAAACCTCGCGCCGAATCGGCGGCTTCGGGCACCAAAAACAATCCGCTCAGCCTGATTTCGACCCAGCCCAGGAAACTGAACGACGGTTTGAAAGGGGTCAATGATATTCTGACCGAAGGGCCGCAGAACGTGGCGACCCTGACCAGCGTCGCCGGACGATTAGCCAAAATCGGTGGCGTGGATCTGACCGATTCAAAGTACCAGTCGAAGGTCGTCACCGATGAGGATGAGATACCGACGGACTGGTAGTCAAAAAGTGAGCGTTGATTGCGAAACTAAGTATTTTAAGATTTTCAACGCCAAGTACGCCAAGTCGGCCAAGGAAGATTTTAACGCCAAGTGAGCCAAGGGGGCCAAGAGATTATAAGGAGTGATGATTCGCTGTAGTTTTCATTTCGCCGATTGCACAATCAAATATGATGATCACAATTTTCCTTTAAATCCCTTGGCCGGCTTGGCGTCCTTGGCGTTGAAAATCTTAAAAACTTAGTTAACAGAGAACTCAGATTACGAGTGAAATTATGATCATGCACAAATCAGTCAATCTGCTCGTGGGGCTGCTTTTACTGCTCGCTGGTTCAGCGGTTGTCAATGCCGATGATTTGCCGGAATCGCCGACGGTGGGCGTCAGGTATTTCCGCATCACTTCGGTAACCGACAATGATTACCGTGGCGATGCGAAATCGCTTGCCGCCAGTCTGCGGATTGCACTGGATAATTCCAAAGGGTTCAAACAGGTCGTCACGCTCGATGATGAGCAGGTCGAGCAGATAACCAAACTGATCGCCGATTCAAAGAAGGGTGCGTTCAATCAGCAGTTGCCGGGGAATCTGGCGGAAGCGCCGGACGCATATATTTTCCCTGAGCTTTTGCGCGTCGGCGCGGTCGAGCGAGATATGTTCTCACGGATCGAGGTCACCTACACGATTGAGATGGGAGCCTCAGCGGTCGATCCGGTAACCCGGGCGATCCTCTTCAGCGACAAAGTGACGATCAGCGAGAAACGCAACAGGACCGATCAGCGCGGCGGCGCGAAGAATGTTTACGAAGATCTTGTCTCGAAAGCGGTCGACCGGCTGGCTGCGAAACTCGCCGCATTCTTCCTCAAGCGCGGACGCATCCTGCGAGTTGCCGATGACAAATTGACCGTCTACATCAATCTCGGCTCGCGCCACGGCATCAAGCCGGGTGACCGCTTCAGCGTCCACACGACCGCGAAGGAAGGAGCGCAGGCGGTTGGCGAGACAGCCGAGGAGGAAGGACTGGCCGAATTCGATCTCGACTCGAAAGGCTCCATCGAAATCACTGAGGTGCGCGAGAATGTCGCCAGGGCAAAGATCGACGGCTCTCCCAGTGGTCCAATCCTGAAGGGCGATTCGGTCAGATGGGTCAGGAAATGATGAAAACTAACAGGATCGTATTCGCGCTTATTATTTTGTTGTGCCTGGCGACAGCGGCCGGGGCGCAAACACAACGTAAGGTCATACGGGTCTTTCTCGACATCCGCGAGACGAATATCGAGAAGCATTCGACTGTTGCAATCAATACCCTGACTGAGCGACTTAATGCCGAAGGTTTTCGCGTCACGACCAACCGCAAGGATGCCGCACTGAGCGTCGAAGGGACGATCGGATCGCGCCCGACGCCTGTCACCGATGAAGTAAAGAGAGAAGGCGGCGTGAATGCAGAAGCGTCGGCTTCGCTGCGTTTGATGGTTGCGGGCGAGGTGATTGCGACCAGTGTCGAGAGAACTTTGCCCGGCGATTGGAGCGTTCAACTGGAACGGGTCGGAGAAGACAGGCTGATCGAGATCGCCGGGTTGATCGCCGATGATCTGATCGGGGAAGAGATAGTCAGGGAAGTTCTAAACAGCGCTCAATCTGCCCCTGCAGCAAAGGCTCGGCCCAATATCAGGACTGCGCGCATGGCGAGCCCGAAGAAGACCGGTGTCAGCTTTCTGGGTGTCGTCAAGATGGTCCAAAACTTTGTGCCTGAGGACAGGGTTGTGGCCGCGCTGCGTAAATACGGGATCAAGTTCAAGCCCCGCGAATCGGCACTCGCGCAGTTGCGCGGCTTTGGCGCTTCCGAAAGCCTGATCAGCGCGATCAAGGGTTCGAGTGTAAATTCATGATCGGTAAAACAATCGGAAACTACCAGGTCAGCGGTGAAATTGCGCAAGGAGGCATGGGGGCCGTCTATCGCGGCCGTCACCTCAGCCTGCCGCGTGAGGTCGTCGTCAAATCAATTTTGCTCACTTCATTCCCCCCGCAGCATCAGGAGCCGCTCAAGGCCCGTTTTCTTCGCGAAGCGTTCGTTCAGTCGCAACTCGATCATCCCAACATCGTCCGCGTCTATGAATTCTTTACCACAGCTGAAAACTATTATCTGGTCATGGAGTTCATCGACGGGATGAGTCTGCGCGATCTGATCAGAAGGCAGGGCGCATTGGAGCCTGCCCACGCAATCGGGTTGTTGAAGCAGGCCCTCTCGGCGCTCGATTACGCGCACAACTTCAGTTACGTCGATGAATTGGGGAAACGTTACAAGGGCATCGTTCATCGCGATATCAAACCAGCCAATCTGCTGCTCGACGGCATGGCCCGTCTCAAGATCACTGATTTCGGAATCGTC
>JADJXM010000028.1:0-40000 GCA_016715865.1 Acidobacteriota bacterium
TCAACCAACCTTTCAGAGTGCGGCAACGTCTGTAATTGCCCTTCGGCGAACTGGAAAGAAGATTTTGATGCCATTAGCAGCTACGAAGGCATTACGGCGTCAGCTGTTTACTGACTGGCAGAATAACAACGTCAGCAGAGTCTGGGTCAAGAGCCGTGTCTGGGTGGAATCGGCCACAGCTAAACCGAAGAGCTTTGATGCGACGCTCACAAACCAAACCTTCATCCGATAGCTGAACTCGCGGCGGAAAGTTGCACAGAGCAAATGGGAATCCCCGGCCCCTGGCACGAACGCCTGCCCCACTTCCGAATGAATTTACGCCGAGCAGCAGCAAGGAATTGCGGGCGGGTATTTCGTTCCGCACCGTAACGCGTTTGCGGCTCTCAAAGCCATCAACAGCCTCGGCGATAAATGGATTCAGGACCTGTTTATTTCCGAAGTCCGCTACCGACTGCGGCCGATGACCTCTGGATGAGCCCGTGCCACAGACAGCCTGGCGTCACCATTCATTTCACCTGGAAACAGAATACTGATGCCCGTCACTGAAGCTGATTCCGATTGTTGAAGAACAACTAGCGCCGTTCGGCCCGCCCCGCACTAGGGTAAGCTTTTACCATCCCCTCGCCGCAACTGAGAGCGCGTTATGTAAGATTTGCGGATTTCCAGCAACTGTTACGACAATACGATCCGAAGGAGCAAATTCAGGAACGAATTTCTTGATTCCTTCTTGCCCTGATAGCCGACAACGGATCAGGATTTCCCAACTTTCATGACGGGCTGCGTCCACACGACTTTGCCGTTTGGATCGATCCACTTTCGCACGGACCGAAGCCTTCGTCCTCGATCTCATAGATTGCCGGATTGCTGACTTCACTTCTTTCAGGAGCCGCCCGCGCTGGGCAGGTTCTCTCCCCTGCCAATAAACTGAACTCTGTATTTGCTCAACTGGTCTTCCTTGATTTTTGATCGATAATAGTGCTTCCATCGCCGAAGTAATCTTCCAGCGACACCGGTCGAGGGGCATAAGTCTCCACGGTCCATGCAAATGATGGCTGGAGCGATCAGTTGTTCGGCCTTCCACCACGGCCATCCCCGACCGGGGCGCGCCGCCCTGCGTCTTGTCCACGGCCGCTTGAAATGATGTGCATCATCGACCGCGATGCCGTACACCAATGTGCCGCCGAAGAACTGGTAGTCCCATCTGTTCCAGCCCGGGTACGCCGCCGCCACCTTCGTTGTTAACGTAAGGATGACCGTTAAAGATTACGAAGGCATGGCGTTCGACCTTCTGCAACTCTTCAGCCGTGATTGACCGGCGGAAGTTTGGATGGTTGATGTGAGAATACCGAGCGCCTCATCGGATGGCATCTATATTTCGCTGGATGGTCTCCGATCACACTCCTACCACCCTGCGGTCGAACCAATCGTTCGACATTGAGGACATTGATGATGGGGTCTCCTCTTTTCGTGCCTGTCAGTCACTTCCTCGCCTTTGATGACAAGGAACTTCTCTCGGCTCAATACAGGGCGTTCAGACCGTCAACGCTGGTCAGAGAAAATTATGGTCGGTGAGAACCAGGAACTGATATCCATTCTCGCGATACCAGCGCGCGACCTCGTCAGGCGTTGAGTCCCCATCGCTGTTGAGCGTATGCGTGTGCGTATTTCCTTTGTACCACTTAAGTCGCGATTGCGCATAGGCTGATCCCTGCTGCTTCGCCGTCGGGTCCGGCCTGCCGCCAAACATGAGCAAAACCCAATCCAACAACGATCAAAGGAAGCAGTCTTTTCTCGGTGTCGTTCTCCGCCGGAATTATACGCCGAGGAGTCTCGCCCGGGTGATCGAGTTCCCGCGCAGTTATAAATTCGTGATTGTGAAATGAAGCGAACAATCAAACATCAGTGCTATCTTCACTCACTCCAGTTCCAGTTCGCCTGCCAGCCCTTCCGTGGCTCTCCTGTTTCAAAAGCTAGGAAATTAAAATTAAACTCCGATGGCCTTACCTGAAGCCGCATCATAGTAAGATGGTTCCATCGGCCAGGACGACTTCGTAGAGGATCTCAGGGCGACCTTTGATCTAATTCAACTCCATTTCCGTCACTTTTTGCCGCAGCGACCTTCAGCCTTACGGATGATCTCCTGAAACGTCAACCAGCTTTTGTCCGGGCGGAGGTGACCGGACTCAACGGCGAGAGAGTAGCCAATTTAGCGGGCGCTTTGCTTTTCGTTTCACAAGATGTTTTCCCCGATCCGGCTCAGAATTCATATTCGTCGCCCGATGAAAAAGTGACGTCCCAGGTAGCTATTGGGCTGGCGTCATCCCTCCGAGAGTCGATCTTGAGCACGTCTCCATTGCGCCTTCCTTGGCTCGTTTATTACATAGCAACCGATATATAGCCGGCGGAAGATGACAGGCCTGCCTCATTGTAGATCACCGGCCAGGTCACTTCGATATCGTCGTCGTCATCGTCTTTCTTATTCATTTCTTCGATGACTTCTCTTTGCGAGCCTCTGCCGCAGCGCGTCTGAGAGCCGTGCGGCTAAACTATAGACTGTTTCGGTTTTGTCCGCCGTAGGCAAAGGCGTAAACGCACGGGATGCCCTTCCGGAGGTCAAATCCGTACTGACTTCTGCTCCGCCCATCGCCTTTCTTTGGACCACCCCTGGACTCGGGTCCTGTAAAGCGCAGCGATCGTGCGCAGTGGTGCTTCAGCCGAACAATGGACATAGATCCGGTTCTTTGGCTTGTTGAATGATCGAGGAGGATTTCATCGACCGTTCTGTCATCTGGCGTTGCACCCCGCTCATCGGAAATTTGAAATACTGTTCCATTCCGCTGACGGGCTTCAGCTTCACCCGGGCTTTCCTCATCCCGCAAGTCGATGATCGTCCTGACTCCCAAATTAGCAAGTGCATCGACTCCCGGCGGCCGTCACCTCCGCCTCGGAAATAGCTGAACATCCCGTCACGCGCCCGAGATTTGTACGACATCCACCTTTTCGCGTGAGCTCTGGGCGTATGCTGCCTGTGCAAACGTAAGTGTAAGGATGGTTGAGATTAAAGAGTACAGTTCGTGCTGGTGAGATGTATTCTGTTGACAATGCCGGCCGCAATCCAATATATAAGACCTCAAAAGTATTTTTCAATTACCGGAGGCGTAAGGTAATCCCCGGAAAATATTTTTAATTCAAGCGGACGAGATGTACACGCATTTGCGTGATCAAATGGGAGGCTTACAGGATTCACCCTGATTCTCCGCCTATCGTTCGCCTTCGGATGCTACAATTTACGTTCCAGTTTGCCTGCTATTATTAAATCATCCACTTTGACACGCTCCACGAGCAATTCCTCCCCGTGCGCAAACAACGGTTGTCTCGCAGGAAAGCTACGGCATCGAAATCGGCTTCCGGGATCGACCGTTGAGCCAAATACTCCCTGGACTGCGAAGACTTCGGCCTTGCTTTGGAGCATCCGCCAGACCTTGCGGCGTTCAACGCAAAGAGCACCAGTTGGCGGGAGAGTGAACGATATTCGGCCTCCTCGTACGGCCCCGGCACTTTGATATAAACGCCGAAGTCGGGCACGAAGGATCGATATTCCGCCGCAGGTAGCGGCGATAGACCACGTCCTGCTGTGTGATACGCCAGCTATGTTTATCGAGTGGAATCAGCCCTGCCGCGTCTTCGCGCTGATCTTCTTCAAATGGTTGCGGAAAGCGCGCCTCGGTTGCGCACCGGTGGGCAACAGTGTATCGGTAAGGCTCATTGCCGTTCTTGAACTCCGTCTCGTGACGGTCCAGTTCGATCGAAGGATTGCCTTTGGGTCGAAGCTTCCTGGTACGTCTCGCCGAAATCTCGGGTTAAGACGAACTCCGGAGCCGCCGCGCGGGTCGCGCGCTCGCTGGGCCTGTGTCAGGGCCATGTCGTCAGGCGCGACATGTTTCCGGCTGACGGGTCGTGAAGCATTGCAGGAAGGCAGTGCCGCGATATTCGAGACCGTCGAGGATCGCCTTGTAAAGTAGCCTTGGCGCGTTGGCGATGGAGATCTGCGCGACGAAAGGCGAGCCATAAGACGGCTGAAAGTCTCGGCGACCGTCTTCTTCTCCGGTGTTCTTCCCTGGCTGGCCGCACCGAACACATTCATGTCGTTGCCGCCGAGCATGGAGTCAAGATCAATTCGTCCGCCGGTGTTGGAATAGACCTGCGTGTCCAGCTATAGCGGCTCTGACGTTCGGACGGTTTTACGCATATAAGCCTTCGACATGTTCTGGTAACCGATACTCCTCACATCCAACGTCGACACCTACCACCCAGACTTTCGCAGTTCCAGAATCTCCTCGTCTGTCATAAGGCGCATCGCTGAAATGCACATATTCGTAGTACTCGCCGGGTGATGACCTCCTGCTCGCCGTTGCATCAAGGCGTCAACCAGCCGTTCGGGGATCGCAGAGCGATTGGCTATGATCCACGATGAAACTCTCCCAAAAGCGGCCACCCCCACCGTGATGCCGTCCCTGAAAGAGGAATTCATCCATCGGATGATGGATGCGGATTGACGGGCGGTGTCGAGACATAAACAGTATGTGCAGCCCGTGTGCGCCGCCATAAGCCAGCAACCCAGACTGGCCATTAGCTAATCGCACATCTACCGATTGAAGCTGTTTGTGATTGAACGCCTCCTGCGCCCGCAACACGGCAGTCAATACAGGAACGATATCCGCATCCGAAATCGGCCCGTGCGCGGCTATACGCGCCCGGGTATCCTGGTCGTCTTCTCCTCCAAGACCCATCAGCAAATGGGCGACTGTCTGGCGAAAGAGGTCGTATTCCTCCTGACTATGCTCTTTCAATTCGGCCAGCTTCTGCGTCCCGGCTTCTTCAAGCTGTGCAGCCTTGTCGGTGAAACGGTCGGCTTTGCATCACCGACACCAGGGCGTCGTAGTTGCGGCGCACCATAGGCATATGTTGCGCAGGGTGGCGGTCTTGGAATCCTGCGGGCGGGCGTCGTTGTAAAGATCCCAGATACTTTTGCGGGGTGTCGGGCAAAAGGTTCAGGAAAGGCTGTGCCGGTCTCGTGTTCGGCGTTGACCTCTTCGGTCTCCTGTACCATCTGCAGGGCCTGATGATCGCCGCAGGCCGTCACACAAAGCAGCACAGCCCTTGCATAAGTCAGAAACGAAAATCGAAAGACACCTCCGCCACCCCACATTCTTCTTCTCCGGCGTCGCAAAGATCGCGTTCACCTTCTGGTAGGCCATCGGAATTTTTGGAGATGACATCGAAGAAGTTGCTGCTTTGCCGTTGCGGAAAAGCCGTTCACCTCGCTGGTCACTCGCTGGATAAGTTGCGGCGGCGGCGGTCCGCCAGTAGTCGGTCCTTCGCGCATCGAGGGGCGCGCGTTCGGAGTTTTCGATCTCAGGCAATAGCCGTAACATCTTCTCGCGTTCGACCGCATCGGTGACGTAGTTGGTAATGGCCGTTCGCAGCAGTGTTTCAGGTCTTGCGCGCAATTGGGCAGTGCTGTGTCAGGACAGACCGCGATGCACTCCATCACTGCGTGCGGTTTTCGGGAATGTAAAGCGGCGTCTCGCGTCGGGCCACGTATTTCGATGCCGTGTCACCACTGCCTGGCAGCCTCGACGCCCAGCGCCGCCGCAGGTGACGCCGGTTGATCATGCCCCAGGCCCGCGCGGAACAATTCATCGAAGGCCCCGACCTGGGACAGAGGGGTACGCACTGCCTGTCCCCCAGGCAGCTATTCTGCGAGCGGCAGCCACAGCCCTCCGCATTTCCGTTTCCGTTCAGCTTCCGGCAGAAGCGCCTGGCCGCGCAGGCTGGAACGGTCAGGAGCATCAGGCGCCGACATCGATTTCGCGGACGAGCTCGAAGCCCTGCGTCATAAGCTTCCATGTTCGAGGCCCGACCGCTTCGCCAAGCCGACTGAATTTCTTGATGTATTGCTTGTGTACGACCTCGTGGAATTGCTCTGGCTGATGCCGAACTCATCCAGTAGCGGCGAGACGGCGAAAAAAAAGCGCCGAGAACGCGTTGCCCTGCATGCGCAATTGCAGATCGGCGCGATTGGTTGCCTTGCGCGCGATCTGAAAGCCCGGCAGCGTGAGAAACGCGGATCTTCTTTTCGATGATCTGCTTGCGCGCCCACAGAGAGCAACCGCTCCACGCCTGTTCGCCCTCTTCTTCCGATTCCCAGACGAGACAACCACCCTCGGCCATCCCGTCGAGCGGGTTGCAGTGGGTGAACGCTTTGGGGTCGCAGCAGAGCACGACATTGACGTGCCGCAAATCACAGTTCACTCGCACTCGCGCCGGCGCCGCGACCATGAAGTAAGAAGTCGGCGCGCCTTTTTTCTCAGAGCCGTATTTCGGGTTGGCGCTGATGTGGATGATCTCTTTGGGATTGCCGAAATCGTCCACGACACGGTCTCGTTCGTAGAGAAAGTCGTTGAAATCGCCGATGATCGCACCCAGGTTCTTGCCGGTCGTGATCGCGCCCCAGCCGCCTATGGAATGAAAACGAACGGCGATGGCGCCTTCAGGCAACAACGACGGAGCCTCATCGGATTTCACCTCGTAGGGATGATCCACACCTAACACCATGAAGGATGCGCCGTCATCTGCGCTTGCCGTCCTTGCGCGTGCGCGTGCCGGTGGCGAACTCATACGCGCCAATCGTATTGCTCGGGCCTGAAATCACGCGAACCCAGGCCATATACTCCGGTCAAAGAGCCTCGGCATTTGTTCAAATGTGATGTGCGGCAGCCGGCCTCATGTTTGCAGCAAACTTGTTCAATGCCGTCCGAATATCGCGTCCCATCGGGTTGTCGCCGGCCATTGGCTCGTCGGTGCGTTCGAGGATGATGACGTTCTTTTTCCCTGCCAGCGCCTGCCACCGCCGCTTCCGGGAACGGACGAATCACGTTGAGATGAATCAGGCCGACCTTTGCGCCTTTGTGTTCGCGCAGGTAATCAACTGCGGCTTCGATGTTTTCCGCGGCTGAGCCCAGCGAGATAAAGACCGTGTCGGCATCTTCGGTCATGTACCGGCTGACCAGTCCGTAGTAGCGTCCCGTCAGCTTGCCAAAATCCGCGTATGCCTGATCCAGAAACTCCAGAATCGGTTCGGTGAAGTTATTGCGTCTTGCGACGACACGCCCCATCTTAATGCTCCTGGTTCTGGACAGGACCGAGAAGCACAGGATTTTTCAGATCGATCATGGCCGGAACACGCCGTCGTTTCGGGCCGAAGAGCATCCGCTGGCTCTCGGTCGGGCAATCGATCATATCGTCAGGGCGCCCAAACCGGCGAATGAGTTCCGCTAAGTGTTTATAAAATGTCCCGCTCGAGATGCGAAGTCGGAAGCCATCCACATGGCGTTCATGCCGGGCGTCAGGCTGAAGTTCTGTCACGCGCCGCAGGGCCAGGCGCCTGATCGGCGGCTTGCTGGGCGTCTTTGCCGAAAACGATGATCCACCAGTGTCAAGCGCGCCGTAAACATCATCGTGCCCGCAATGCACATTCAGAGCGTGTTTGGTGAGCGCGAGCGCCGACCTCCAGCACCATAGTTCCGAACATTTGCCTGGTGCGTGATAATACTGCTCGACGCCGTATACGATGCCTTGGCCTGAAGTGTAATTGACTACGCGTTTGCCGCAGACCGAATGGGCGATGCCCCCGCCCTGGGCTGCGTGCTCGCCTTCTGCCTCGATGGCTGCGTACCTTGTGACCGAAGACATCGAGCTTGCCCTCGACAAAGGCCTGATGGTACAACTCGCCGCCTTCGGTCGAAGGCGTGATGGGATAGAACACACCCACCTCAGCAATGCGCGTTTCAGTGTGATAAGAAACCAACTGGTTCCCGTTGGCAGTCACCCGTATGCCCGGAAATGGAGGTTTTGTTTTTATCATAAGACACCTTTCCGAAGTGATTGGATCCTATGCCGGAGCTTTGATTGTTAAAGAATCAAATGTGATGTTTGAATATCTTCAACTTTTTCCCGGGGCGTGTCAACATTCAGTAGTTTCGTGACCATTCGAGTTCATTCGTGGCTGAAATTCTTCTGCCTGAATTCCCTGTTAAATCAATTTGCATGCTTCAATCATACCCGATGTCCAATCAGCTCCCTTTTCAATTCGATGGGCCCTCTGCCGGACGATGGCGTGGAAGTTCAGCTTTAAAATCACCGAGGCTCGGCCAGTGCAGTCGGTGATTGAGGTCAACTTCACTGACAACCACGGTGCCCCATTTTCAGCCTGCGCGGCGTGTTGCCATCATAGTTTATAGATCGCGGTCAGCATCAGTTGCTGCTGATATCTTCGTATGTGCTGCTGACCAGATATGAACCCTCAGTTTTCAACTGCGCGCCGCCCGCAACAGCGGGTTGCAGCCCCAGACCGGCCACGCGATCACTTCCGCGCCATTACCTGTCAGGTTTGGCCGGGACGCGATATGTGTCGGAAACTTCCGTCAACCCATCGGCGCCGGCGGTTTTATCGGTCGGATATTCCGGCTCTGCAACTGCGTCCATATTTTTCAGAACAGAATTGACGACGGGCGTGTCACGCACCACTTCTTTGCCATTGTCATCCTGCCAGATGATGCGCGCGACCACGCTGCGCCGGGGCGCAGCGACGTTTTCAACTTTACGCAATGCAAAGGTATTTGCTCACCCAACTGCGCGGCGGCGCGCTAACCACCATCATCAATGGTCAACGCCAGGGGCGCCGCGAAGGTGAATTCTGGACGCTGCCTTCGGAGCGGCTGTTGGGGTTGGAGACTGAAGACGATTCGGCGATTATTCAAACAATAGTGATCCGTGAGCGATAGCCTTCAGAACGTTATAAACACGCATAGAGACGCTTGCCTTCTCGTCTCTTTTACGGGTACAGCCGAGATACATGTAAAAATAGGACATAGCTTCGTCCCCTGCCATTTCGATTCAGAGCGACAGCGATAAAGCGCTCTCCGATAATGGTTGCGGGGACACACTCAGATCAATGAAATAGTCGCTGAATATCTTGATATGCCTTGTCAGGTAAGGAATTAGCGCGGCAACATCCTCGCGTTTTACTGGATAACCTTCAGCAATCAATTCCCCAAGCACGCGACTGACATCCACAACATTCTGGAAGATCACAGCGTTCGCCACCAGATCGTTGTACTTGAATACATCTTCACTGACAAAGCCTCCGGAGCCCGTTCCCAGCGTCCCGGACTGGAGGCCTGCCTGGAAAAGCTGCAGGACGGAGATGTATTGTTAGTCTGGCGATTGGATCGACTCGGCCGCTCGATGCCGCATCTGGTCACGCTGGTTGCAGAGTTACGCGAGCGAGGGGTTGGTTTTCGTTCCATCAGTGACGGAGTGATTGATACCACTACCGCCTCTGGTGAATTGGTATTCAACATCTTCTCAGCGCTTGCGCAGTTTGAACGGCGGCTAATCCAAGAGCTCACAAGAGCAGGGCTTCAAGCAGCCAGGGCTCGAGGGAGAAAAGGGGGGCGCAAACCGTTGGACCCAAGCGAGCCACGGATCCAGATGGCGCGGCGAATGTACCAGGATAGGTCAATGGCGATTAAAGATTTCTGCGAGACATTAAAGATATCTCGGTCGACACTCTATCGTTGGGTGGTAGCTGAAGGGGAATAGCCTTTGCTTAGCGTGAAAAATCGCAATCGGCTTAGTACTCTATTATGAGCGATCAAATACACACGCCAGTTTCACAATTAACAAAAAAACACGTTAGACAGCTACCTCCAAAGCAATCACACCACGGCCCCTCAACTGCACAACAAAACCAGCTTCCCCCATTACAAACTATTGAATTACGCTGATAAGAGATAGAGCAGGTCTCACTTTGACAACAGACTTCAATTTGGGTCTGAGGGCCACCACACTGACAAAAACCTTGCGAAATGTTTTTCTGCGACTGCCCTCTAGTTAGTGAAGTTTCAAAGGAACCCGGAATCCACTTATTATTGGTGTCTTTGTCCGGATATAAAATACTACCTGCTACCCACATTGTGCCATCACTGAATAGCACAAACGATGGATATACAGATACTTTAGTAATATTTGATAATGAATCATATCCCTTTAGACGCTTCTCCAGTACGCCAAACATGTAATCAGTGAGCTTAAGGGCTATTGTGCCATTTGGCTTGATTATAGGTACCGAAAGCGTCCCCTTCTCAATTTCATGTATACTCCCATAATTCATAGTTAAGCCAGTTGGCAATTTTCTCCCTTTAATTCTCAATACGATTCCGACTTCTAAAGCAGCTATATCTTTTCCAGATATATTTTGAAGCTCAAAAAATATCTCTCTTAGCCAATAATCACCAGCAATAAATTCAGTGTCAAAGAAAAGTTGCGTGCCAGTCCGCGTGCCTTGAAGCTTAATACTTGTAAAACTTATAGGTTCATTTTCGTATGTCACCCTTTTTAAGATTCTACCTTTCAATTCTTGTGAAAACGCTTTGTCGTAAAGAGTAAAATGGGCAAATGCTATAATTGTAACTACCAGACAGCAAGCGAAAAACAATCGGGTCATATCATTACCTCCTTTTGATAACTAATTGAGGCCCCGGCATAATGCGGGACTTGAATCACAAAATATCAATGAGTTGCTTGACATGTTCAGGATTATTTCCCTGAGCAAATAGATAGAGCATTATCAGTAGATAGGCAGCAATCCAGAGCAACCTAATGCAGCAATTATTAGCCAGGCCCTTCATCCAAGAGTACATGGATTATCTCATCAAAGAGCAAGACTCTTTGCCCCATTGTTGAAAAATACCTGATAATGATTCTCTAGAATAAGATGTTTTTATTTAAGCAGCTGTGATGTAAGTATATGGTCTGATTACGTTAAATGAACTGAGATTATTGGTTACTTTGCTTAGCCGAGCACCATACCAAGATGGTCTATACATCTAGGTTAAGATGTTGTCAAGCAGAAAAATGGTGGTGTCCGACGTTGGGGATCAATGGGTATGTTCCTACATACGGACGAAAAGTCTCACACCGTTTTGTGGAAGTGTTTGTTTATCAATGATTTAAAGTAACTTGTTATCTCCCGAAAAGCAGCACCTTTGAGGGGTCAAAAAGTGGGAGGTGTATAATCCGGATTGCTTAGCGTGAAAAATCGCAGCAATCGGCTTAGTACCCTCTATTAGAGTGTTGACCCCTTTACGAAATGTAAATCTTGCTTTGAGAAAATTTCTAAAGTTACGTATCCGGAGTTCAGATATGTACATAAGAAATTCGTAATTGCTCACGAGATTTTTCTGAGCTTGTGATAAACTCTGCCTCCGAGTTGCAACGATGCCATTGACGCCTGAACAAGTTGACCTCCTACCGAGTGAAGAACTTCGCCCCCTGCTCAAAAAGTTCCTGGCGGAGTTCGATGCGCTGCTCAAACGCATCGCTGACCTGGAAGCTGAAAACGAGCGTCTCAAGCAGAGACTCGACAAATCCAGCAATTCGAGCAATTCTTCGCAACCTCCCTCGCTTGATCAGAAGACCAGCAAGGGCGAGAAAAAGCATCGCAAGCCCGGGCCACCTTTCGGTCATCAGAAGTACTCGCGTCCGCTCGTGGAGAACCCGGATCGTGTGATCCAGATTCCGGTCACCGAGTGCGAAAATTGTCATGCCGATTTGACTGGCGTCGAACCGGAAGATTTCGAGCGCCGGCAGATCACCGAATTGCCCGCAGCCAAATCCATCGTGATTGAAACACGGCAGCATCAGACCACTTGCCCACATTGCCTGAGTCTCAATCGATCAGCCCTGCCTGAAGAGCTCAATCGCAGCTTTGGGCCGAATCTGGAAGCGACCGTCATCTATTACAAACAGACACAGCATCTGAGCTACGAGAGAATCGTCGTGGTGATGCGTGATCTGCACGGCGTCAATATAAGCGAGGGCGCGATCGCCTCGATCCTCGAACGCGCCGGGGAGAAAGTCGCGCCGGTAGCCGAAGAGATCAAAGAACAAGTCATCCGGGGCGAAGTCATTCGTTCGGACGAAACCAGCGCACGGGTTAAAGCGCGCAACTGGTGGCACTGGGTGTTCCTCAGCGAAAATGGCGTATATCACACGATTGTGCCGACGCGCAGCGCCGCTGAAATCACAACAGTGATGGGGCAGTTGACCGCCAAGGCATGGGTCAGCGACTGCTTCAGCGCGCAACTCAAAGCCCCGGCCGAAGTCTTTCAACAGTGCTTGGCGCATCAGCTGCGGGACTTGCAGCGAGTGCTCGACAGCAATCCGGCAGAATTGTGGGCGCAGGCGGCCCGGAAGCTGTTTCGTGAAGCGATCCACTTGCGCAACCGGGTTCTGGCCGGGGAGATGAAGCTGGCAGGCTTTTACCGCCGGGTGACGCAGGTGGAAACCCAGCTGGATCGCCTGCTGGAACAACCGCTCACGAATGAAGCTGCGCGAAAGCTGCAAAACCGGTTTTCAACCCACCGCAACAAATTGCTGACATTTCTGCATTACCCGGCGATACCATCGACCAACAACGAATCGGAGCAAGCGCTCAGACCCAGAGTAATCCAACGAAAAGTGACCAACGGTTTCCGCTCCGAATGGGGAGCTCAGGCTTACGCCGCCTTGCAAACGATCCTGGCCACTGCGAAGAAAAGAGGCGACCAACCTTTTCATACACTGGCGGAACTGATGGGGCCACCTGTTCTTCCCTATGCCGAATCTTCAAGCCCGTGAGCAATTACATGCAAAGAAACGATAATATTTACCACTGGCAACATTCCAGGACTGCTTGAATAAAATGGATGTATTTCTACTGTTGTCCCTGCTTGAAGCCCGCTCCCGCAGCCGCAATGGTGAAGTTCTCGGTCATGAGTAAAGCGCCATTGTACAAGAGCCGCACTTGCCAATTGCCGGGCAGCAAAGCCGCTTGTGTTCCCGCGATATTTATCCCGCCCCAGAAACAGACGTTATCATTGAATGTCATTGTATATTCGGACGAGTTGTAGATAACGCCGTTCGGCTGTACGAACTCGAAACGCGCCAGATCGCCAATCTTTGCGCCGGCCACCAATACCCAGAGATATGCTTGTCCATCCGTCGGCGCGAAATTCTTTTTGGCCGCAGGCGGCAAGCATTGATCGGGAATCGGGCCGCCGGTGACGCGGCTCTCGGTGACGCGGATACCGCTGGTGCTGATCGTAAAGTTGTCGGTAAAAAGCAGGGCGTTGTTGTAAAAGAGGCTCACCTGCCAGTTGCCGGGGAATGAGGCCGCCGGACTGCCCGCGATGTTCAGCGAAGCCCAGAAACAAACGTTGTCATTGAAAGCCACTGTGTATTGCTGCGTTTGCACGAAGGAGCCGTTGACAGGGCTGAATTCCCATCGCACCTGATCGCCAACACGCGCGCCCGAAACCAGTGTCCATTGATAAACACGCTCATCCGTGGTCAGAAATGCGGTCCTGGCGGTGGGCGGCGCACATTGATCAGGGATCGGGCCGCCAGTGATTCTGCGCTCATTAACTGTGAGCGGAGCGGCTGCGGCCTGCGTGACGGTAAAGGTTTGACCTGCGATGGTCAGCGTGCCTGTGCGTTGGTTAGTGGTCAGGTTGGCGTCGACTGTAAAGTTGACTGTGCCATTGCCTGCGCCATTCGCGCCGCCTGTGATCGCAATGAAGCCGGCGTTGCTCGCCGCCGTCCAGGCGCAGCCGTTGTTGGCCTGGACGTTCACGCTGCCAGTGTTGGCGTTAGCGTTAAAGCTTAGACTTGTCGGCGAAATGGCGTAGTTGCAGGTTTGATTTCCCGCGAAGGCAACGCGCACGGTATTCGCCGCCTGGCCATCCACCGTTAAAACCAGATCCACCTCGCCTCGGCCGGCCAATGCGCGCGGTAAGCTCAGGTTGACCTGATCCAGCCCGACCAGATCGCCCTGCGCTCCCGCGTACAAAACCGGCGCGTCAATGCCTCCGATCTTGCAAGTCACACCTTGCAATCCGCTATTGAAACGAAGACCAGTGCCGAACAGCAATAAATAAACCTGCTCGCCATCCGGGCCAGGTTCAATTGGCGCGGCGACAAAACTGTTCTGCGCTTGATCATAGCGCGATACCGGCTCGTAACTTTGCGAGCCGTCAGCCTTGACGCGCAAGGCGACAGCGGCAGCCACGCCCTGACCGTTGGCGTTGGCGGCGAAGAGACCCGGAGCGATCGCGGCGATCGTGATGTTGCCCACCGAAAGTGATCCGTCTTCGCCGGTGATGGCAATGGTGGCGATACCCGGCGCCGTACCTGGCGGGATCAGGTAGTTAATTTGCTGCGGCGCAACAAAAAATAGTGGGGCCAGCCGGTCGGCGCCCATACTGTCGCGGACATTGACCGTCGTACCGGCCAAAGAAGTCGGCAGCGGCAGCGTATTGTTCACGACGATGCTCGTTGCCAGATTTGCACCAAAAGCAGCGACGATGGATTCGTCGGCAAGCGTCTGGCCGCTGTAGCTGGCGGCGGAAACAGTTGCAACTGATCGCGCTGTTGCACCGCTGGCATTGCCGGTCAGCGCGACGCCAAGGCTCGACCGGTTCGAGGCGTTAGCGGCAATGGTCAGCGTGCCCGACTGGCCGCCTGCGGTCACTGGCGTGAAGCGAACGCTGACTTCCTGTTGCGACCTGGGAGCGATGGTAAAGGGTACAGCGGGAGCGAGCGTGCTGAATTGCGGATTGCTGCTCGTCATGGCGTTGACAGTGAAAGGAGCGTTGCCGGTGTTCTGCACGCTCAGTCTGAAGTCACGCATTTGTCCGACAGCAATGGAGCCGAAATCCACACTTCCCGGTGCGGCTTCGAGGTTCGAGAAATTGCCCGCGCTCACATTGACGGTGATCGAGGCCGAACCACGCGCCCCCTGGCTGTCATCGCCGGCAGCAGTGATAAGATGCGTGCCCGCCAGAAGGTTGTTCACAGCGAGCTGTCTGCCAGTTCCCAGTGAGCCTTGCAGATTGGATGACCAAGTCAGTACAGGCCGCCACGCCTGCCCTTCCTCAATGTCGTAAATCGATGCTTCAAAATTAACCGTCTCGCCGGTTTTGAATTGCTGCTGATTGGCGGGCGCGAGAATCACGACCTTCGGCGCGCGATTTGGGATCGTGAACGTGCTCGATTCGATAGTCACGGCATTGACGCCGTCGGTGGCCGTCAATGTCAGACGCGGTGAGGCGCCCGCGGGCACTTCGTCAGTGTTCCATTCGTAACCGGTGTTCGTGGTTTCCAGTTCCAGTGGAATTTGGAGTTGGCCGTCCGGCGAATAAAACAGCGAATAGCTCAGCGCATTGCCATCGGCATCTGACCCGTTCCATTGGACGGTTTTGACGCCGGTCAGCGTTTGCCCGCCGAAATCAATGCTGAAGCCGATGACTGGCGAGGCAGCGCTCACCTGCCGCGCGGCCAAAGCGCCCTCCGCCGAACGGATCCGCACCTGTCGGACGGCGCTTGAGAAAGGCAGCGCAAAGCTGAAATCGGCAGCCTCCAAATCAATCGTTGAGTCGGGCAGGCGGAAGCTGGGCGTAAAGCTAAAACTGTTAAGGACGGTTGCGTTGCCGTCGAGCGTCTCGATGATATACCCGCCGCTGCTGGAAGCGTCAGCCAGCCCCTCACCGGTAAGCGTATAGCAACTGGCCAGTTCAACCGCGCCGTTTTTGCTGATTCGCCCTTGCACGACCACGAAATTGTCACCGACTGCCGGGGCTGCCGCCGGGGTATCCGATCTGACCTGAGCGTTTGAGTTCGACACGGGCAGTAGCTGTGATCGCAAGTGCCTCCAGGTAACCCAGTCAGTCCACGAGAAATAGCTGGAACCCATAAAATCATAAAAGTCCGTGCTGGAAATGGAGAAGCGATGATGGAACCAACTGTAACTCCCCAGCCCGACATGATTGCCATTAAGGTTTCCCTGGGGAAAATTGTTTGGGCTTCTGATAGGTGTGACAGCTGTACTGGAATATGTGTCGCCCAGAGAGAAGAGATGACCAAGTTCGTGCGCCAGCACGCCGCATTGACTGCCGGTGTCAGGCCCCAGGCATTTGTCAGAAACAATCGCTATCGAGCCGCCAATCGCGCTGCTTATTCCGGCATGACTTGGCTTATTTATTGCCGGAAAAAAATCCTTATCCACAAAATAGACCCAGGCTTTGACGTCTGATCTTTTTGTCCGATTGAGCCAGAACCACCAACGGGTGATAGGCCGAAGAGGCAGAGGATCGCTGGTCAATGCCTCACAGGATTCATTAATGCTGGGATTCGGCGCTTGAATGAAGCGCAACTGCCCGGCGGTTTCGGGAAACGAAACCGGATATGCTAGTTGGACCAGGTTGATCTCTTTGGCGATGCCAGCTTCGGTGGGACAGTTGGTTGTTTGCTTATCGGTTTTCAATCTGGCGGGCGAGTAAAGCACGGTCATCGGTTTGGAAGCAACAAAGCTCAGCGGAGGCAGGGTCTTCTCATTATCAGTAGTGTTTTTATCCGGGTAAACCTCATTCAACTTCACCGTCAGGCTCAATTGCTCCTGCGTAACGTAAAGGAGGTGATTCAGGCTGTCGCCCCCCAACGCATCAGGGGCTATCTGAAAGACGTATGGCTCATTCGGACTGTCGGTCCCTTTGGCAAAGGCGCCCAGACTAATTGTGAAGGGCGATCCTTCAATTTCAGCGCCTGTCTGATTGCGCACGGTCAATTGCGCGGTGATGTCGCGGATGGATAAATATTTGTTGAATTCCTGAGTATTGGCGTCGATGAAAACGCGAATCAATAGGTCCCGATATTGCACCCAGGGGTTGCCGCTGTCCGATTCAAATTCCGGTTTAACACCTTGCTGCACTTCGATGCGGTCAATCTTCAGGTCGAGCGGAGATTTCACCATCACTTCGCTCGTCGCAGCAATTCCTTCTGACTCGGCCCTGATGAGAGCAGTCCCCGTCAGCACAGGATCACCGGCTTTGAGGACTGTACTGGCGGTCAATTGCTGCTCAGGGGTTTGTAGAAAAAGCGGATGCTTGAGCGTCCCACCTTCCAGGGCCACACCAAGCGCAGTGACGCACGAACTGTTTGTAGACTGAAACAGGCAACCGATTTTCGGTGTGCTGCCCTGCTCCAGACTCACTTGAACCATGCCGTTGTAACCGGTGTCAGGAGCGCCGTCTGCTTTGAGCGCAGTGACCTTTACAAAGCTCGAATCGCCGGCGAAAACCTCTGCCTGCGTTTCAACCTTCAGCCTGGCGGGAGGACAATTCTGTTCCGTCCCGGCCTGGCCGTTTTGCAAGCCTGGAGCCGGGCAAGTGGCCGCGGGCCGGTATTTAGAGGTGACAGTGAACCGCATTAGCCGTATGCCGGTGTAATTGAAATAATTTACCGGGCCGATCGGATCGCCGCCCACGACGACATCAATGGTCGAGATAATCAACAACAGATTGCCTTCGTAACTCTGAAACAAGTCCGGGGCTTTGATCGAACAGCTTGCATTGTTGGCAAACGGATTGAGTCCGGGCGCGGCGCTTGTTCCTCCGTTCAACGGCGGATTTTTCCGAAAGCGTGTGAGTGGGCATGGTGCATTGCGCAGGTCTTGATGAACGCCGGGATCCTCCCGCTTGGGCAAACGATCAATCACCGTATCCACCGTCAGCCCGTAACCGCGCACACTGAAATGTTGCGCGTCTACCCGGAGTTGGAATGTTCCGTTGACATTGATCGACGGGGTGAAGGAAACGCCTTCTGTAAAAGTCGCGGGGAAATCAAGCGTAATCTTGCCGTCCGGGATTGTGGCGTTCGTGCAGCCAGGTGCGAGCGTATCGGAGTTAAAATTGAAATCGTAAGCGGCTTGCGCGCTGTTGCGAGTGGCGCTGAGCGGATTGCTTTCGCAGGGACGCACGTCGTCAATCACGTGTTCGACAAATTCATAGCGTGTCGCTTGCGCCGGCGCGGGGGGCAGATTCCGGCTTGACGCTCTCCAAAAATCAGACGCTGCGAATCCCATGCTGAGGGCGAAAAGCGTTACGGCAATCATTAATTTTCTGGGCATAGCTGGGGAGCTCCGGCGTGAAAATTCAGAAAAATATTGTAACTGCTCAGCCCATGTATCACGGAACCACGAGCGTTGGCGAGTGGCCGTGACTATGGGCTGGTAACATTTCCTGACTGTGTCCAGTCATTTCATTGGCTTTTCATTTCCGCGTGCGCACTGTGGACGATGGCCTCGAAGTTTTGTCGCATTCCTGTCACATCTGATAACTTTAGCTTTACTGTAACAAAGAATACTGGTTTCCGGGCAGGACTTACAAGTTTTTTGAATCGCCACGGAATTTCCGGAGCCTTCAAAACTTGAGAGAATGGCGCAATGAACAGAACAAATAAGTTTTCGCCGGAGGTTCTGGAACAGGCGCGTTGGCTGGCGTTTTAGCACCAGGAGGAATACAAATCACAATGTAAGAGGATCGAATCGATATCGGGCAAGATCGGGTGCACTTCAGAGATCTTGAGAAAATTGGTTCGGCAGGCTGGGAATTTCTACATCAAAGAATTCAGGTAACGGAATCGTTCAGGAGGCAAGCCATGGACAAAAGTGACAAGCGCTACTGTTCACGAAGAGAGTTTACTGCTGCGGCCGTCTCTGCCGCGACCTTCACCATCGTCCCACGGCGCGTGCTGGGCGGGCGGGGTTTCACGCCGCCCAGCGACAAGATCACATTGGCTGTAATTGGCCTGGGACGCCAGGGCATGGCCGTGATGATGAATCTGTTGCAGCTACCCGAGATTCAAGTGGTCTCAGTCTGTGATGTCAATCAGGGCAGTAAGGAGTACGCCGAATACAGTCCGAATGCCATGCTGACCATGGCAAGGCAACTGCTGGGACCCGGATTCGAGAATTGGGGTGAGGACTGGGCTTCACCGGGTACCGTTCAACTTACGAAAAGCTTTTCGACCAGCCTGGGCATAGGCGGGCGCGAGCCCGCGCAGAGGCTCGTCGAAGCCTATTACGGTTCTCGCAACGGGTCGGGGTCTTACAAAGGTTGCGCCGCTTATATGGATTTCCGCGAGCTGCTTGTAAAGGAGTCGGACCTGGACGCCGTATATGTGGCGACGCCGGATCACTGGCATGCGCCGATTTCAATTGCGGCCATGCGCAAGGGGAAACACGTTTTGTGCCAGAAGCCGATGGCGCACTCGATTGGCGAGGCGCGCCGCATGGCGGAGGTGGCGCGTGAGGCGAAGGTTGCCACTTCGCTTCCGGTGAATAATCCCTACAGTCAGACCACCGAGACCATCTCCGAGTGGATTACCGATGGCGCCATCGGTCGCGTACGCGAAGTTCACAATTGGTCCAGCCGTCCGTACTGGCCTCAAGGAGTTGAGCGACCGAAGGAACCCAGCCGGCGCCGGACAACCTCAACTGGGAGATGTGGGTAGGCCCGGCGCCGATGCGTCCATACAACAAAGCCTACTGCCCTTTTGTCTGGCGCGGCTGGTACGACTTTGGCTGCGGTTCATTCGGCGACATGGGCTGCTACAGTTTCGCCGGGGTTTTCAAAATCCTCGGATTGACCCCGCCCACAGCGGTCGAAGCATGTTCGGGCGAATCTTACGAGGAGACTTTCCCACAGGCCTCGATCGTTCATCTGGACTTCCCTGCCCACGAAAGGCGTCCGGAGGTACGCATGACCTGGTATGAGGGGGGATTGCATCCGCCTCGTCCGGCAGGAATCACTGAAGAGGACGGACGTCAGTTCAGGCATCGCCAGGAAGGCGTGATGTATGTCGGCGATAAAGGAATTTTGCTGGCCGGCTTCAATGGCCAAAACCCACGTGTTTACCCGCCATCGCCGAAGTATGTGGTTCCTCCGAGACAAGAGATTCGCCCGTTGGTTCGCAGCGAAGCAGGCGCGCAACCCGCGCAGGCCGCCCCGCCTCGTAACGCCCCAATCGATGCATGGATTGCCGCCTGCAAGCAAGGCCCGGCGGCGCTGACTAATTTCGAGATCCAGGCTCCGGTCACCGAAGCCTTCCTGTTAGGCTGTCTGGCCCAGCGTTTGCCGGGTGAGAAGCTGCGGTGGGATACGAACCAGATGAAGGTGACTAACAACGAGAAGGCGAATGGCTTTGTCGATCCGCCCTACCGTGCCCTACCGTGATGGATACGCTACATTAAAATAGGAGATGCATATGGCTGCGATTTCGAGACGAGAATTCTTCAAGAAAACAGCGACTGACGCCGCTGTGACCGGTTTTTTGGCCACGAGGGTGGTAGAGACACACGCTAATCCCCTTGGACTGCCAATTGGCAGTCAGACGTATCCACACCGGGCGATGCTCAAACAGGATTTCCCGGGTTTAATGAAGCTACTGGCTGACCTGGGGGTTCAGCGGATCGAGCTATGCTCCCCGCTCGGATATGCGGATTTCGCCGGGCTGGCCAAAGGGGCCGAGGTCAGGAAAATCCTGACCGATCATGGTCTCAAATGCGAAAGCGCGCACTTCAGCATGAAGGAACTCAGGCAAACCCAGGAAGCGAGCATTGCCTGGGCCAACGAGGTCGGCATCAACCAGATGGTGACGGCGACACTGGGCGCGGGGAACAACCCGACCATAGATGACGTGAAGAGAGCGGCTGACGAATATAACAAGATCGCCGCAGCGGCGGCCAGGGCCGGCATCCAGCAGGGTCTGCACAACGAGGGCTTCGAGGTCTCGACGGTTGATGGCAGGCGGACCTATGACATCCTGTTGGAGTTACTCGATCCGAAGCTGGTCAAGTTCCAGTTCCAGATGTCCACGATCAGATATGGCTTCGACGCCGCCGAGTACTTCATGAAGTACCCTGGCCGTTTCAACTCGATGCATCTGCAGGACTGGGACGCGGAAACAAGGACCGCGGCAGCGGTAGGAAAAGGCAGCATCGACTGGAAACGAGTCTTTACCGCAGCCAGGACCGGCGGGGTCATGAACTACTTCATCGAACAGAACATGGAAATGACGAAGGAGGGCGTTGCCTTTCTGAAGGCTTTGAAAGTCTAAGGCTCACTAAACATACTGAACCACAAGCGTTAGCGAGTGGCCGTCACATTCGCTTGCTTACGTGCGCGGTTCTCAAGGCCACTCGCTAACGCTTGTGATTTCTCTGCCCGAATAGCTGCGGCGCAAATTCCGTCAGGAATTGCGCCCAGTTGATCCAGGTATGCCCGCCCGCCGTTTCCTAATATACGGGGTTGAAGCCGTGTTTTTCAGCAGGTCGAGCGTGCCTTTGGTCATCTTGCCCAGCAGGAAGTCTTCCTTGCCCGTGGCGAACCAGAGCAGTTTCAGCCCTTTTTTCAAATTCGCGTCATCGAGTCTGGCCTGATGTTGCTTGATCCAGGCTTCGCCCGCCGGGGTGATGGCCGGGATGACGTCGGGCGCGGGACGTGGAGCGCCGGGTTGCGGCGCACGCATAAACGCACTGAGCAAACCGGAACTGTAGACGCCGATGTAGGCGAACTTTTCCAGATGCGGCAATGCGATGTTCAGCGTCTGGTTGCCGCCCATCGAAAGCCCCGCAACAGCGCGGCTGTTGCGATCCGTCAGGACGCGGTAATGCTTTTCAACATAAGGCATGATGTGGTGACGAAATCCTGCACGAACTCATCGGGCGGCGGAGCTCCGCCACTGCCGGTTGCCGGTGGCGGCGTAAAGCGAGCGTTCTGGCGCGTGTGTCCGGCGGGCATCACGATGACCATCGGTTTGGCTTTGCCGGCGGCGATCAGGTTGTCGACGATGAATCCGGCGCGCCCGACTGAAGACCACGAATCATCGCAATCGCCTGCGCCGTGCAGCAGGTAAAGACCGGAAATTTGCCCCTGCCGGATTCGTAACCGGGCGGCGTGTAAACCTGCATACGCCGGAATTTACCGAGCGCGGTTGAATAGTACGTGACGGCGCTGATGGCTCCGTGCGGGACGTTTTTCGTGTCCTGCAATTCGGATCCGGGAACATGCACCATGCTCCAGACATTGGCGTTGGATTCGCTGACAGAAGGATTGCGCGGATCAATCACCGTCACACCGCTCAGGTTGAACGTGTAGCGATAGGTTCCAGGTTCAATGGGGCCAATCGTCACTTCCCATACCCCTTTGTCATCTTTCGTCATGTCCTTGCCTGATCCCATGCCGGGAATATCCGAACCTGTCAGACGCACGCTTTCCGCTTTGGGCGCCAGCAGACGAAATGTGATCTTGCGATCCGCCTGCACTTCCGGCGAGGTGATCTGCAGCGGCGCGTTCGGCGCTTGCGCCGGCGCGGGAACTGAAATCGCCGCAAAGGCAATTGCAGCGACAAAAGCTGCACACAGTTTCTTGAGCTTCATAGTTGTTCCTCTCTGAACAGAGTTTTCTTAATTCACGATAACTTCCGCCGAATGCGAGACGACTTCGAGAGTCGCAGTTTATTATTTAGGCTGCGCTGGCGCGGCAGGCGCGGTTTCTGGTTTCACTGCGCCGCGATGGCAGGTGTAGCAACTGATCGAGGGTCTTTCGCTTTTCAGGTTCTTGATCTCCTTGAGCGATTCGCCGTTGATCCTGGAAGTGAGCGCCACCATATCGCGCGCAATCTGTTTGGCGGGCGCATCTTCCTTTTCCCAGGCCCCCAGCGTATGGCAATGATTGCATTTGACGCCCAGCGCCTTAGTCCAGCCGTTCATCACGCCAACCAACCGCCCGGCCGGCATATTCTTTAGAGTCTGGACGTTCTTGAAAACCTCACCAGCAGGTTTGTCATCGCGCCCGCCTGTGTCAAAAGGGTTGCCGCCCTGCGCGTTGGCATCTGGCTGTCTCACCAATGCGAAAACAGCCAGCGTGACGGTAAAGACGAGGGAAATCAAGAAACGAAAGTTTTGTTTGGTCATGCAGTTCTCCTGAGTTTTGTGCGTATAGTTTAGTTGCCAAATCCATTCGGGTTATACCTGATGCCCAAGGCATCAGGTAATGAAGCCCGGACTGAATGGGTGAGCATAATCCAAATGGGATGAAGTTGTCGAAAAGTTTTGTCACATTCTTGTGTCATCACGCACGGCTCTGTTCAACGGTTTCCTTTCAGTTACATTCAATACTCACCTTCCGCTTCATCTCCCTGTCAGTTGCCCATTGATTTCGTTCAAAACGGCTTCTGCCCGCCCCTCGATCTCCTGAATGGTTTGATCCTGGATCGGATGCTGAACATAAACGACCTCATAATCAGCTCTCCCCAGAGCGCTGGCTTGAGCGCGCGCCGCAGTCATAAATTCGCGGGTTGCGACGGCAACGGCAGGGATGCCCAGATTTTCGAGTCTCGTGACATCGTGCAAACTGCACGTGGTGCAAGAGCCTCAATCGGCCAACGCTTCAATAACCGCATCGCATCGCGCCTGCAACAAACTATCTATCACCTTGTCTGGCGCTGGTTTGGTGAAAGTCGGTTTCGTCAGGCGCACGATTTCAGCGACCGCAAATCTGTCCTTGAGCAATCGTTCCAGATGATCCAGAAAGAAATTTCCGCCGGGTTTGCTGATATCCAGCAATCCGATCTTTTTGCCCGCCAGGCGATCAAGGCGCGGCGCGGGCAAGCGCGGCTCGCGGCGGGATTCGTCAAATGGATTGATGAGAATGGTCGGCATGGATACTCCTTCTTCGATTGTGTTCTTATTCGAGCGGATAGGTAAGCGACTGACTGCCTCTCTCACCCGTCGCCCAACTGCCAATGACCGCTGAGAACTTTCCGGCAGTCCCGCCCGCGACGACTATTTTTATTTGATCGGGTCGCGCGAATTTGCGATAGCAAGGCTCGCCGTCAATGATGATCTGTTCGTAAAGTCTGGTGAACTGTGCCCCTTCGGCGTCATCGTCATCGTAAGCTCGCAATGGGATCCGGTCTGATCGAACAGGAACTCCCGCGTTTTTCTTTGGTGAAGCCGTCGCGGTGCAATGTCTTCCCAACATGTTTCGGGACAGAGAATGACGAAGGCTTCAAACATCGCGCACATACGATAAGTCCAAACCGTGGCCAGGGCGCGACAAATCGCCTTGAGGACGGTTCGGCCCGTACGTGCATTGTGTTCGCTGACGCCTCGCGGAGGTTCAGCCGAGAAAAGAGTCACCGCGCTTTGGTCGCGACTGAAGCCCATTTCGACGTGCAGCGGGTCCCATGGATTTTCCTCTTCGTTCTCCGCGATGCAATAGGAAAACTTGCCGGGGTTCCCCAGCGTCGACATATCGATTTCACCGGGCCTGGCGCCGCCGATATTCGCCAGGATCAATTGGAACGCGCGTCCCAGCGAGCTGTTGGCGCGGGCTACGTTACTGAAGACATTGCCGCTCGAAACAAATCCGATTTCATGCCGAACCGGCCCATTGATAATAATGAGCGGCGCGGCGAAATGAGTGGTCGCCTGACAGCCGTGAAGGTTGAAGCGTTCATCGCAAGCCGCCTGCACGAGCCTTAATAGCACAGGCATCATTTCCGGCCGACAGCCGGCCATCACTGCTCCGACGGCGATCTTCTCGACGGTAGCGGCCGCGTAGTTCGGCGGCACGCGCGCGATCACTTCGTCAGGTGGAAATTTTACCGCACTCAACATTTGATCGACTCGTTGTTTTGTTGGCGGAATTACGGGAAGCGGATCGTATCCGGCCTCGAGACAGTAATCAATCGGATCCACATCATCAGCCAATTCTATCAATGATGCCCGAGAACCTTGTTTTGCGAAGAGATTGGGACCAGCCGCGACGGCCCCTTCAGATGCGGGTTCGAGATGGCGCGAAGTGCAGCCGGGTTTGGTGTCTGGATTGCCATCGAATGGTTTGGCGAGCACGAAAGGCTCTTTTCCGGCGGCTTTACAGATGTCGGTTGTAATGACGTTCAGTTCGGATTTATCGAAAGCGATCTGCGTTCGAACGATCTTTCCGTGGCCATCGAGGAGAAACAATGTAGGCACTGCGGTTGGCTCAAACTGCCTGGAGACCATCAAATCCCGATCTATTGCGATTGGAAAGTTGATCTCAGCCTGAGTTGCGAATTCGCCTGTGGCTGAATCGTCATCCTGAGATATGCCAATGATCGTCGCCGATTCCGAACCCATATATTGCGAAAGGCGATTGAGATAAGGAAGCGTCAGCCGGCATGTCGGGCAATCGGTTTCAAAAAAGAAGAGCAGCGTCGGCTTTCCGTCAGGACAATGGATCGTTGCCCCATCCAAACCGGGCAGCGAAAACGGCGCAGGCTGTTCTCCTATCTCTCGCATAGCATCTCCAATTGGAAAAAGGTCGAAGCCTTAGAAACCGCCGCGACAGTGTAAGCAGAATTATCTTAGTGCGACGAGATTATACTCGACAGTTGAATTGTATGCCGAACCTGGTGCCTTTACTATAAACGCGAGAATGTCCATCAACCAACAGGAAGAAAGATGGCGGATAAGCATCCCATCGTAAAACAGGCAAAAGAAGGAACCGCTCCGCGCGAAAGTGACAGACCTGAGACAGCGAGTCATGTCACTTTTTCCGAAGCGCTGCGCTTCTGGATCAAACTGGGATTCATTTCGTTCGGCGGCCCGGCTGGTCAGATTGCGATCATGCATCGAGAGCTGGTCGAACGCCGACGATGGGTGAGCGAGGAAAGATTTCTGAACGCGCTCAACTACTATCTGCTGCCGGGGCCGGAAGCGCAGCAACTGGCGATCTACATCGGATGGCTGTTGCATCGTGTGCCGGGCGGCATTATCGCGGGGGCATTCTTCGTTATCCCTTCAATCTTCATCCTGCTGGCGCTGTCATATGTTTACGCCGCATACGGCAATCTCATCATTGTCGCGGGCGCGTTGGCCGGATTCAAACCGGTCGTCGTCGCAATCGTCGTGGAAGCTGTATTGCGAATCGGCAAGCGGGCAATCAGGCATCGCGCCCATTACGCGATCGCTGCTGCGGCATTCGTCGGCATCTATTTTCTTCAAATTCCATTTCCTCTCATCGTGCTGGCTTCCGGGTTGGGCGGGCTTGTGCTGACACGGTTCGGGTCGCAAATGGCGATCGCAAAATCAGACGCAGGCGGGAAGGAATCGGTACTTGACGACAACGCGCCACTTCCCTCTCACACACGGCCTTCGCGTACCCGCGCATTAAAGACGCTCGCAATCGGAATCGCGCTGTGGGCATTGCCCTTCGCAGCACTCATCGAGCGGCGCGGTTGGGCGAGCCTGCATGCGCAGGAGTATCTCTTCTTCACACAGGCGGCGGTGGTCACTTTTGGCGGCGCATATGCCGGCTTGCTTATGTCACGCAGGCGGCAGTGACAAATTATGGATGGCTCTCACAGGCGCAAGCCGTCGACGGTCTGGCGCTGGCCGAGACAACCCCAGGGCCGCTGATTATGGTCTTACAGTTCGTTGGCTTTATGGCCGCCTGGAATCACCCGCAAGGATTGTCGCCAACGATGAGCGGCGTCCTCGGCGCGTTCGTGACTACGTGGACGACCTTCCTGCCGAGCTTTCTCTTCATCTTTCTGGGTGCACCCTACATCGAGTCGTTGCGCGGCAACCGGCATCTGAGAGGCGCGCTCGGCGGCATCACGGCGGCGGTCGTCGGCGTGGTGTTGAATCTGGCGCTCGTCTTTGGCATGGCCGTGATCTGGCCGCGCGGGTTGGCTGGCGGAACGGATTGGTTTGCGGTCGTCTTGAGTCTCGCGAGTTTCATTGCGCTGTATCGACTCAAGACAGATGTTTTGTGGGTCGTCATCGGCGGCGGTTTGATCGGAGTGGCGCGATCCGTGCTCGGCCGGTGAACCTGTCAGCCGAACGAATAATTGTTTTTCTGGTTATACCCCCATCACAACCACGCGAAAGCCGATGTGATCATAACGCCGTTCGGGTTCATGGGAATGATAACAGGATGGAGGGAAAAACCTTTATTATATTGCATAGACGTTATGTGGTTACTATTTAATGATCTAACACGAGTGGGACTAATGACAAGGTATCTACCAATACCTTTCGAGCTTGATTTGACTAATTGCTGACCGTCTTAAATAATCTGTGCGCACAAAAATGAAACGATCAAAGAAAGCCAATGCGGAGGAGCGACTGGAACGAAACGCAGCATTGCTCAAGATGCGGTTCGAAGCGACGATCTATCCCGGTCGCAAGGCGAAGACAAAAGATTGGGCTGATGATCTCAACGTCGATCGGGTCCCCGACGCCAGAGGGACGAGTACGCCCTGATAACCATCGAGGATTTGGTGAGGCTGCTCGATCAGGGCGTGAAGTTCGTCTCTACCGGGCGCACGCTTATGAACCGCTCGATCCGGCATTGATCGTGACAGACAGGTCGTTTAAGCGCTGGCTCGATGAGCAAGTAAGAACGCTCAAGGCCAATCCGGGTCCGAAGCCTTTTCACGAACCCTGAGATCTGAATGTATCGGACGATCGCACAACTCGACGCAGCCATAGATACGCTGGTTGACACAAGACCGGACCTCTGCATCCGCGTACCCCTGAACAATTCAATTGAGGGCCGGCCCATCAATGCTTTGCGACTGCGGGCTGGCGGCGGTGAAAATCGCCGAGGGATCCTGATCGTCGGCGGTATGCATGCTCGGGAATTGATGAACCCGGACGCGATCATTGAGCTCGCGTTTGATCTCGCCCAGGCATATACGAGTGAGACAGGCCTGTCATACGGCGGCGCCGAATGGTCCGTTCTTGATGTCAGGATCATGATGGAGACGCTCGACATCTGGATGTTGCCTTGCGCCAATCCCGATGGTCGCCACCACGTAATGAAAACCGGAGGCGACTGGAATTGGAGAATGAACCGGCGCGACAATCCCGGCACGACGTGCGAAGGCGTTGATCCTAACCGCAATTGCGACTTTATGTGGCGCGTCATCGGTCCGACTACCGTTTGCAATCCCTGCTCCAACACGCAAGGTTTCGTCGGCAGGTTGCCGTTTTCCGAGCCCGAATCCCAAAATATTCACTTGCTTTGTGATGCACATAGAATAGATGTATTCGTAGACGTCCATTCTTTCAGCGAATTCGTGCTTTTCCCGTGGGGACACGCTCCGACGCAAACAACGCAGCCGCTCCCAAATTTCACCAGTCTGCTTATGGGATTTTGTCGACCATTGGATCCTCCGGGGCATCAAGAGTTCATGCCACCGACGGATCAGCTTAAGTATCAAACGGTCGCAACCCGAGTCGCGGATGCCATCAGGGCCGTGCGCGGCAGGAATTATGTATTGAAAACCATTTACCAGGTATACAACGGCACCACCACCGGGACTACTTCGGACTATGTTTACAGCCGGCATATCGCAAATCCCGCACTCCGAAAAACGTTCGCGTTTGCATTTGAAACTGGTCCAAATACTGGAGATGTTCGCTCGTCGTTCCAGCCGGCAGACCCGGAGCCGATCAAACTCGATACCAAGGCGGGACTCGTCGCGTTGATTCAACAAAGTGTTTGTGCGATCGAATTTATAGGCGAGACGCTTCAGGCAGGAACGGTTCAACCCCTCCGCGACGCTCGCGACGAACTGTTGGTTCCTACCGAAAAAGGCCGTGGCTGGATCGAGTTGGTCACCAGCGTCCAGTCTGAGCTGCTTGGGATGGTACTTACCGACAAGGCGCTTACCAGGCGAGCCATGAGCCTGTTATTGCGGGTTCAGAAGTTGTCAGTGGCGAGGGGAAAGGCCACCGTCAGCGCCGGCGACATAAAGGACGGTATTGAGTTCCTTGAGTCGTTGAAATCCCGCGCAACGCGACCTGAAGTGCGCGAGGCAATTTCCATTATTAACCGACACCTCAAAAAAGCCGCTGGACAAACAGTAGAGGCGATTCTCAAAAAGCTCGCCAAATCCAACCCGCCGACATTGTGAAAAACAGATATCAAATGAAACACAGCGTAATATTAACCATCACGTCTCTGCTCTCGATCCTCTTCTTTACGTTTCACCTGACGGACGACATCGTCCGCGGGTTCGAAAAGGGAGGACTCTCAAACCTCATTGGCGGGGTGCTCATCTCCGTTGGATGGCTGTACGGAACGCTGGTGCTCGCCGAACGGCGATCAGGATACGTCATCATGCTCCTTGGGTCGCTCCTTTCGTTGGCCGTCCCCGTCATCCACATGAAGGGGACGGGTGTCGGCGTGGCGAGCGGCATCGCCAACTCCAGCGGAGGCTTCTTCTTCGTCTGGACGCTCATCGCGCTCGGCGTGACCGGGCTCTTCTCCGTCATCCTCTCGGCGCACGGGCTGTCGCGCGCCACTTATAACAGATGATACGAGTGGGAATGAATAGTCGTGTGAATTCTGCGGTGCTGTTCTGCGCCGATTCCGGATCAATCAACATTTTCGCGCCTTTGACCATCGAGTAACCGTCGCCTCCGCCGGCCAGGTAAGTCGTCAATGCCAGCGTGTAGATCCTCTTTTCATCGAGCGGCTGTCCGTTGACCGCGATTTTCACGACGCGCGAGCCGACCGGTTTGCGGCCGTCGAAGTCGAATTGAATGCCGGAGATTTGTGTCAGCACCCACAGCCCGCCGTCCAGATGCAGGCGAATCTTCAGCAGGTGGTCGCGCGCCCCGGAAAGCACTCGCCATCGGTTGATGACGAGTGCCGGAGAGAAAGGTGATTTCTTTGTGAGAAACCGGATAAACCGTTCTGTCAATTACTACCTAAGCCTCCAATTAGGCGGCGGCATTCCATCGTCCTTCGGAAACGGATTTCCGTCAGCAGTGGGGCACATAGGCTGAGCGAACGCATTGACTGTTGAGATAAATCCGGGATCAACAACGACTGCAGCACCTAAAACACTTGTCACGAGTTTGCCGATCCGCCATTGGTCAGCTTCCAAAATCGCGCCGAGATGATGCACCGCCCACGACCGCTTGATATATCTTTGAGTGTTGTAATCAAACTGGCTTCGGATCTTGTATTCGATCTCTGGTGAGGTATTTTGCGCGAAATTCTCCTCGTATTCGTCGGCCCAGAGTTTGATCTCTTCAACGAGGCCTGGCACAGTCGCAGCAATATTGTAGGTGGCCACGGCATTGTTTGTGATCTTTTCCGCTTTCTGGAGGGTATTTAGTTTACTTAATCCCGCAAACAGTTTCTGCCATTTCGGCGAGTCTTCCAAGGCATATTGTGCAACTGCGACCCCACCCTTAAAGATCACCCCGGTTCCCTTAGCCCCCTCTGTTATCGCTTTCGTCGTCCCTTTGGCTGCCGCCTGTGCCCTTGCGGATATGCCCATCGTGAAGATGCCCAGCACTAACATGATCGGGGAGAAGACCATATCGCTAATGGACTGGGCACAGGCATTAACATCTTCGGCACAGCCAACTCCGCATTGATACGGCTGTCTTCCCCGACAATTCTGCCAGCAGACAGGTCCGACACCTTCAAAGTCACCCACACACTTCGGGTAGCAGAGGCCCCCGCTGTTTTCTAATGGTGCTGCACAATTCATCGACTCGCCAACCCCGCGGCCGTAAGAGGGTTTTGTACAGCCTGTTCCAGTGTCTGCCCAGCCATCGGGGCATGTCGGGGCACAGATCGTTACAACTGTCGTCTTGTAACCGAGCTTACATTTTGGATAGATCACGGCTCCATTTTGTTCGCAATTCCCCTTTCCGTATTTTGTCTCGCATCTGCCGATCGGTCCGGAGTAGTCCGGTAATAACGGATCACCGATCTGCCACCCATATCCTTCACGGGTATATTCGCCCGCTTTTTGACAAAATGCCCCGATGTCGTTAAATCCTGACGGACAGGTGCCCCAGCAGACCGGACCATTCCCTGAAAAACCTGCCCGACAGAGTGGGTAGCAAAGAGCCCCGTTTTTCTCTGTTCCGGGCCGACATGTGGTCAGAGGAGTACCGACGCCACGGCCATTGCTGTTCTTATAACAGAAGGGGATTCGGCTGTTGGATGTTTCCTTAGCAATCCACTGATTGATTTTTACGATCGTAAAAATCTTAAACGGATCCTTCAGATCCTTGTCAGCGATGATAGCGAAAGTATCAGTTGTGCGTACCTGATCAGCGAAGGTCCGCTGCGAACCGGTAATCTTGGTTACGTTGCGGTTGCTCAGATTGATCTCGAATTGATAAGCGTTGTTGGCGCACGACAAGAGGATCTGATCCACCCCTCGGCTAGTTTCGGTACATTCAGCCGTTAGCTTATCGTTGGGCCTGCCTCCGGTTCGAAATTGCCAATTAACATCTCCTACCTGTCGGAAAAGCCCCCTTTCTCCTGCCTGGGGTCCAAAGGCAACTTCGGTAACTTTGGTGCTGTTAGGATTTACAATTCTGGTTGCGGGAGCAGAACCAGATTTAAGGCCGATCCAAACATCCTTAGTTTCGTTTGGCCATCTGGGCTCGACAGTAAATCCAACTGCCCGCGCAACTTTACTGCCCGAGAAGAAATAATTTCTGCCGTTTGAATATTTGAATGCCGCGCTTATCGGACCAGCGGCCAGGACACTCGCCGGGATATCTGTTTCGCTGACGAATTTTTCATTCGTGATGACTACCTGCCGCTTACCTTTGTATAAGATGACCGATCCGCTGTCATCCAGTGCCGCATCGATCCCGCTGGCAAAAGAGGCGGGCAATCCTTGCCAGCCGCCCGGAAGTTTAACTTGGGAATATCCAGGGTAAACGGTCTTGTTTGCCGGGTTGATAGCTGCGTACTCATTTCCCTTGAAGAAGTAAATCCCATTCGAGTATGGATCCTGCACCGCGGCATCAATACCTGAGTGAAAGGACGCCGGAAGGCCTTTCCATTCGCCAGGAAGATTCATCGGATAACCAGGATCTACATTTGTTCCGGTCAGACGATAGTATTGATTTCCCTTAAAAAAGTAGGAAACGTTTTCACCGCGGTGAAAGAATGCCGCATCGACATCTGCGGTCTGCACGGGTGGTGCACTTTCTGCCCGAACCTTGGGGAGCAGCGAGCCGTAGGGGCCGACCAGTAGTAGCATGCTCAAAAGCATTGCAATGATTGAACGAAATGCGCCGGGATTCGATTTTTTGGCCTTTGATCTGCTATTCATTGTTTTTCACCTTTATTTTGCTTGCCTTAAGGCAATAATTCCCTTTCACCATTGTGTGACAGAATTGAACCTCTCCAGTTAACCGCTATTTCTTAAGACCAATGACACTTTTTGCCGGGATAGCTTCTTTCAACTTACTCCGCTCGATCGTCACGAATCTGGCCAAAGATTCCGAGTCGACCGCCCCCGGGATTATCGTCTCGCCAATGATGTAGGCGGGTGTGCCGTTGATGTCGAGCGAACCTGCAAGGCGAATATTGCGATCAAGTTGTTCGTTAAGTTTCGGGTCAGCCATGTCTTTCTGCAGTGTGGCGTGGTTCAGCCCAAGCTGATCGGAAATACTTTTGACCGCAACCTCGTCTGAATTCTGCGATTCCATCAGCGCCTGGTGAAATTGAACGTATTTACCCTGCCTGGCCGCCGCGAGTGCTGCCTTCGCGGCCAGATACGACTGCGGTCCGAGGACCGGAAATTCCTTGTAAACAACGCGAAGCGCCGGGTCCTTAAGAACAAGGGCGTCAAGTGCGCGCAAGGTCGTTTTACAATACCCGCAGTTGTAGTCAAAAAATACAATTATCGTGACATCGGCCTTGGCATTGCCCGCGATCGGCGAATCGGGGTCGGAATAAATGGCCGACCTCAGTTCCTTCAGGTTATTCGCAACCCGCAGCCGACGTTGATCTTCCTCCTGTGCCTGCAGGGCCTGCATTGCTTCTCGGATGATCGAGGGATTTTTAAGCAAATATTCACGGATAACACTTTCGATCGACGCCTTTTGTTCTTTGGAAACCGGAGCCTCAGTCGACTCCGACTTTGTGAAAGACGGAATTTGTGCGTCGACATCGGAAACACAAAATAGAAGGACCGATCCGAGCGTTAATAAGCTCAAGCGATGAAGCAAGGCAGATTTCATAATTACGTTCCTTATTGGTTGGCTTGTGCGAACACAATAGTTATGCCACGACACCGCTGTATCCAATCTCAGCCTACAAAGTGGGCTAAGATTGGATACAGCAGTGTGCTCGAAGCAGGTTTCACACAATTCCTTCGGCCACGCTCGACTGTATCCATATCGTAATGACGGCGCTTGCACCGTCATTACGATATGGATATAGTCGTGACTATCAGGCTTCACGAATTGGTTTGTTATCGCTCCTATTGGTTAAGGGGGAATCGGCGGGCAAAAGTGTTCATGGCGCGAAAAATAAATATTTTCACTACTTCCTGGCGCCATGACTCGGTTGAAATCGCCGTGTTATCTTATGGCGACATTAGTTGGCCCCACTTGATGTAGTTATGTCAGATTCTTCACCACCGACCATTACCCAGCTGTTGGTAGCCTGGAACCAGGGAAATCAGGATGCGCTCGAACAATTGACGCCGATGGTGTATAGCGAACTGCGCCGGCTGGCGCACGGCTATCTGAAAGGCGAAAAGCGCGGGCATGTGTTGCAAACCACAGCGCTGGTCAACGAGACGTTCGTGCGACTGATTGACTGGAGGCAGGTCGAATGGCAGGACCGCGCCCATTTCTTCGGCGTGGCGGCGACTCTTATGCGTCACATCCTCGTGCAATTCGCCCGCGAACAACAGGCTGAGAAACGCGGCGGTGGGCAGGCCATCCGGGTTTCGCTCTCCGAAGCCGTCGCCTTCAGTGCGCGGCAAGATCCCGACCTGGTGGCGCTGGATGACGCGCTGACGGCGCTGGAAAAGCTCGATCCGAGACAGGCTCGCACTGTCGAGTTGCGTTTTTTTGGCGGGCTGAGTCTGGAGGAGGCAGCCGAAGTGTTGCAGGTTTCCATAACCACCGTGCGACGCGACTGGCGAATGGCCCAGGCCTGGTTACATCAGCAAATAAGTGCAACGGAATGACTCCTGCTCCCATGACTCCTGCCCGCATGACTCCTGAAAGATACCGACGCATCGGCCGGCTTTTCGATGAGGCGCTGGAACTCGCTCCCGAAGAGCGCGCCGCCTTTCTGGATCAAGCCTGTGGCCCGGACGCCGGCGATGACGCCGAATTGCGGGTCGAAGTCGAAAAACTACTGTCCCATCACAGCGAATCCGAAGAATTCCTCTCTCGTCCGGCGATGCACGTGATCGCTTCGCTGCTGGCGCAAAATCCCGCCCCTTCAGTGGCAGGCAAACAGATCAACCACTATCAGCTTGTTTCGCCGCTGGGCGCGGGAGGAATGGGCGAAGTCTGGCTGGCATACGACTCACAACTCGAACGCAAGGTCGCGCTCAAGCTCCTGCCCGAACAGTTCACCCGCAGTCAAACCCACGTGCGGCGTTTCGCGCAGGAAGCTAAAGCGGCGAGCGCTCTGAGCCATCCCAACATCATTACCATTCACGAAATCGGCGAAGCCGATGGGACGCATTACATCATCACCGAATTTGTCGAAGGTCAGACGCTGCGACAAATGTTGGCGGGGCCACTGCCGTTGCAGACCGTCTTGGAAATTGCCGTGCAGGTTGCCGACGCGCTCACAGCCGCCCACCGGGCCGGGATCGTACATCGCGACCTCAAGCCGGAAAATGTGATGGTACGCCCCGACGGTTTGGTGAAAGTGCTGGATTTCGGACTGGCTAAACTGACCGATCGAAGTGAAACAGGGGCTGAAACGCCGGCTGGCCTTCAGGTGAATACCGATCCGGGAACCGTGCTGGGAACGATCAGCTACATGTCACCGGAACAGGCGCTCGCCGCACCGCTGGATCATCGGACGGACATCTTCAGTTTCGGGGTGATGCTTTACGAAATGGTCACGGGGCAGCGGCCATTCCGGGGCGCGAGTAACGCGGCCGTTTACGACGCGATTTTGCACCACACGCCGGCGCCGGCGACAACTTTACAGCCCGAGTTGCCGTACGAATTGCAATTGATCATTGAACGCGTGCTGGAGAAAAAACCGGAACAGCGTTTTCAGACCGCCGCTGAACTCAAAGCCGCCTTGAAAACGCTCAAACACGAATCGGGTTCAGTAGCCGTCGCGTCGGCGAGCGGCGCGATTCCGCAACCGCTGCGCCAGCCAGGTTGGCGTAGCTGGGGCGCCAAAGCCGCCATTGCCGGCGGCGTAATGATCGTTATCGCGGCCGCAGGGTATCTGCTCTGGTCTGGCTTGAAAACTACGAAGGCCCCCGCGATGAGAGTCGCCAATTTCACTCAACTAACTACCGCGCCTGGACAGGAGATTTACCCCAGCTTGTCGCCGGACGGTAAATTGCTTATCTACGCCAGCGATGAAGCGGGCAACTGGGACATTTACCTGCAACGAGTGAGTGGGGCGACGCCGATCAATTTGACCAGAGACTCGGCGGCTGACGATACGCAACCAGCCTTTTCTCCCGATGGCGAGCAGATCGTTTTTCGCTCGGATCGGGAGGGCGGCGGCATCTTCGTGATGGGCGCGACGGGCGAGAATGTGCGTCGTCTGGTTGATCGAGGTCACAACCCTGCCTGGTCGCCGGACGGGCAGGAGATCGCTTTCTCGAAAAGCACTTTTACCAGACCAAGCGAGCGCGGCACTTATCCCAGTCCGCTGCTTGTGGCGCGTGTGGCTACAGGTGAAATACGGCAGTTGACGCCGACGGATACGTCCCAACCCAACTGGTCTCCGCACGGTTACAGAATTGCTTACTGGGGGATTCAGCGCGGCGGACAGCGAGACATCTGGACGGTAGGCGCGCGTGGCGGCGAGCCGGTGGCCGTAACCAACGATCCGGGGTTGGACTGGAATCCGACCTGGTCGCCTGATGGGCGTTATCTGTACTTCGCTTCAGACCGGGGCGGCAGCATGAATCTATGGCGGGCGCCGATAGACGAGCAGTCAGGCAAGTTGCTGGGAGAACTTGAGCCGGTCACGATTCCGGCGACTTATAGCGGATACATCAGCTTTTCGCGCGACGGGCGGCATCTGGCCTATGCGCGGTTCGCCCATCAGATCAATCTACAACAGGTCAGCTTCGATCCTGTCAAAGCGAGGATCGAAGCACCGCCGGTCTGGATCACACAGGGTTCCCGCATCGCCACCGACCCGGATTTCTCCCCGGATAGTGAATGGGTCGTTTTTGGCGCGACCGGAGACAAACAGGAAGACCTTTTCATCGTGCGCCGCGACGGCACGGGCTTGCGGCAACTGACCAACGATAAGTACAAAGATCGCGCGCCGCGCTGGTCGCCCGACGGACAACAAATCGTCTTTTTCTCCGACCGAAGTGGGCGGTATGAGTATTGGATGATCGAGCCAGACGGCGGACCGAATGGCGGCGGATTGCGGCAATTCAGCCACACGTCAGGGCCGGGAGCACAGGCGCCGCTCTGGTCGCCCGATGGATTGCGCCTGCTCTGCAATATGCAACAAGGAAGTCCATCATTGTTGACGCCAACCAACCCTGGTCACAACAAACGCCCCAGGCTCTGCCGGCGGCAGGCGCTCCGGCAGGGCTGATGATGCTTTCCTGGTCTGCGGATGGGCGGAAACTGGCTGGGCATAACGGCGGCATCTACAGTTACTCGTTTGACTCTGGTCGGTATGAACGCCTCACGGAGTTCGGACAGTACCCGATGTGGTTGAATGATAATCAGCGCCTGCTCTTTTTCGCTCAGGACAAGCTCTATCTGTTGGACAGCCGAACCAGGAAGACGCTGGAGATCTTGTCCGTCGCACCAAATCGATTTCAGTCGCTCGGTGTTTCCCACAATAGCCGCGTGGTTTATTTCAGCCTGCAAACAACCGAGGCGGACATATGGCTGGCTTCTTTGGAAGCGCAGCCTTAGCTCGACTTCCAACGCGGCACGGTAAAGTTGGCCGACTTCTTTGTATCGTTCAGGCGTCATAAAAAAACAGCGATGAGCTGTAAGTGACTTTTCCGCGAGTAATCGCGGAAGAGGGTACTCACATTCCAGGAAGAGTCGCGTCTGGTTAGAACTCTTGATCGACCTGGACGAAAGATGCTTCGGCTGTGTGTCTTGCTGGCTTTACATGCGGGATTACGCAAGGGAGAAATACTCAAGCTTCGTCGCTGTCATGTAGATTTCGAGCAGGAATGGCTCGCGATCATCGACGCCAAGACAGTGGATGGAACAAACGGCTATAAAAAAATCTCGAAAGTTTTGTCACATTCTTGTCACAAATGATCATTTCAGCGATTTTGTGACAAAAAGCAATGATTGCAAGACAAAGACTTACGAGATTTTTCGACTCAAAATGTGGTGAATGCCGAAGGGGGGACTCGAACCCCCACGGGTTGCCCCATACGCCCCTCAAACGTACGTGTCTACCAATTCCACCACTTCGGCATAATTTAATTCGTGGTGTAAAACAACTGCCTGCGAGGGTTATTTCGCCGGTGAAGCGGCCGGGCTGGCTGCTGTTGCCGGTGTCGAAGCCGGAGTTGCTTTCGGAGACGGACTGGCTGCCGGTGTTGCGGTCGGCTGCGCCACCGCCGCTCCATCCTTGACCACCGAACTCGGCCCGTTAAATCCGGGCAACGAGAATAAAAGCGCCAGGACCATAAACAGTATGGCAGCGATAACGGTCGCTTTCTCGAGCGGCTTCTGGGCGCCCCGCGGACCGAAAGCCGTCTGGGAGCCGGAACCACCGAATGCGGCTGCAACATCCCCGCCCTTGCCGGATTGCAGCAGGATCACAAGGATCAGGAAAATGCAGGTAAACACGAAGATACCTGTCAGAATATAGCTGATAATCAAAACCTGTTACCTACCCATTATCTATTAATATACATACAATACACACATCCCGAATGATCAGGCAGTCACGACCGTTCGTAATTGACGATCCTTGAGAAACTGCCGGCTTCGAGACTCGCGCCGCCAACGAGAGCACCGTCGATATCGGCTTCCCTCATGAGGTCAGCGATATTTTCGGGTTTGACGCTTCCACCATAAAGAATTCTCAGAGATTCGGCGACGCCTGTTCCGATGTGATCGGAGATCCAGCGGCGGATGGAAGCATGCATCTGCTGGGCCTGATCGGGGGTCGCGGTACGTCCAGTGCCGATCGCCCAGACAGGTTCGTAAGCGAGGATGATACGCAACAGGTCATCGGCTGTCAACTCCGCCAAACTTTCTTCAAGCTGTTTGGCGACAACCATTTCGGCCTCTCCGGAATCCCTTTCATCGAGGGTTTCTCCGATGCAGACGATTGGAGTCAGATTGAAGCCGAGAGCGGCTTTGATCTTGCGGTTGACGACGGCGTTGGTGTCGCCGTACATCGCCCGGCGTTCGGAGTGACCGATGATGACATGCGTGCAACCGGCATCCCTGATCATATCCCCGCAGACCTCGCCGGTATGCGCTCCGTGCTTCGTTTCGGTCGACAGATCCTGAGCGGCGACGCGTATATTCGAGCCCTCGAGCCGGTCGGAGGTCGATTTGAGCGCCGTGTAGGGCGGCGCGATCACGATTTCACAATGATTGGTGTTGGTGACCAGCGATTTAAGTTCAGTGGCAGTATTGACTGATTCGCTGATCAGTTTGAACATCTTCCAGTTGCCAGCAATGATCGGTTTTCTCATTAATTAGTTTCCAGTTGGGAGTTTCCTGTTTCCAGAGACGCCAAGATGCCAGGATAGCCATGGGTTTTAAAGGACATTCCTGGCCGTCCTGGCGCCTTGGCGTTGTACAATTCTTCATTATTTTTCGGTGAGCGCGGCCACACCTGGCAAAACATCACCGGCGAGCAGTTCGAGGGTCGCTCCGCCGCCGGTAGAGATATGCGTGATCTTGTCGGCGAGCCCTGTTTCGTGGATGGCCGCAACGCTGTCTCCGCCGCCTATGATCGAGGTGGCGTTGTTGTTTTCAGAGGCATCAACGACCGCCTGAGCGATCGTCCGGGTTCCCTGATCGAACGGCGCTTTTTCGAACATGCCCATCGGCCCGTTCCAGATGATGGTCTTGGCCCCGGCGATGGTTTCAGCATAGATCCGTTGTGTTTCAGCGCCGATATCGAGGCCCATCAGATCGGCCGGCGTATCATTTACTGAAACGTTTCTGGCATTTGTGCCGTCATCCGGATTGGAGGCGATCAGATGATCGACCGGCAGCAACATATCGACTCCGCCGGCCTTCGCGGCAGATTCGAGACTGCCCGCCAGCTCGAGCTTGTCATCCTCGACCAGCGATTTGCCGATTTCGAGGCCGCGAGCCTTGAGGAAGGTATAGGCCATCGCCCCGCCGATGAGCACTGAATCCGCGGTCTTGAGCAGGTTATCAATGACCTGAATCTTGTCTGAAACCTTGGCGCCGCCCAGAATGACGACGAACGGCCGTTCGGGGCTCGCCAGAGTTTCAAGCAGATACCTGAGTTCTTTCTCCATCAGGAAACCGGCGGCGGCCTTCGTCACGAACTTAGTCATCCCCTCAGTCGAGGCGTGAGCGCGATGAGCAGTCCCGAATGCGTCATTGACATAAATATCGCAAAGCGAGGCAAGCTTTTTTGCGAAATCAGGATCGTTCTTCTCTTCCTCGGCATAGAATCTGAGGTTTTCAAGCAGAGCGATCTCGCCGGGTTTGAGCGAATCGACGACCTTCGAAGCCGCTTCACCGATGCAGTCTTCGGCAAAGGCGACAGGGCAGCCAAGCACTTTCGAGAGATGCTCTGCCACTGGCTTGAGAGAATATTTAGGATTGCACTGCCCTTTCGGCCGGCCCAGGTGCGAGGCCAGAATCACCCGCGCTCCCTTGTCGACGGCGAATTGTATGGTTGGAATTGCTGATGTGATGCGCGTATCGTCTGTGACTTTGCCGTCCTCTATCGGGACATTGAAGTCGACTCGGATGAAAACACGCTTGTTTTCAAGCTCAAGATCGCGAATTGATAACTTGGACATCGATCCTCCACTCCTGTCAATATTGTTCGGATAATAAGGAATTCCTGTTTGT
>JADJXM010000028.1:45000-47940 GCA_016715865.1 Acidobacteriota bacterium
ATTTAAGTTTCCAATCCTGCTATCAGTACTATCTATTGATCCTCAAGTTTAATTTTATGCTGAGCATTATATGAGAGGTCGAAAAGCTCTTCCAAAGCTGTATTTTTCTGCCGGGACCTATCACATAATCGGCTTCAAGCAACTGAAAAATAATGTCAGCCGCAATCTCAGGTGGCGCATTTTCTGGCTCGTTCGATTAATAGATCCAACTTCTTCATCAATTTTATTTTTCTTTGCTGATTTCTCACTTGTCCCTCGGGAAATTTCTTTCTAAGGAAGGAGTCGCTTGTGGTATAAACCAGAAGAGAGCCATTAAAATAGCAATCATTGCTGGTAAAGCAAAAATAGGGTTTTGACATCACAAGCCTCATTTCAAATTTTCAATCAAAAATTTAAACCGTGCAGCCGAGACAACATGCGATTGAGTTGCATTACTCGCATTATTCTCCCGGCTATACGATTTTGCTGTTGATATTTTGTCGACTAAATGCTCAGAACTTCAATGATGCTCAGCGAAAAGCAATGAATAAAGCATTCCTTCTCACTTCGAACACTTCATTGACGGGGTTTACATATGCTGAGCAGTCGGCCCGGGCAACAACCACTTTGACAGGTCGTACCCTGCCCGCATTCATATTGCCCCCAAACATCCCTGCACCCTTCAGGGTCCGCCTGTGCATTCACCACATACAGAATAGCCTTGCGACCCTCCGGTTATTGCCATTGAAGGCAAACTACAGTGCAAAATATCAACTGCCTTAATCTTGCTTTCATATTTTCATAATCGAAGACACTCCTATGGTAGTTTCGAGATGGGTTTGGGCCACTGCTTTGGGGCAATGGCAGAATACAGCTACAGAGCCACACATTTATCTTATTGTCCCGGGAAGGTGTTAAGCCAAAATAGTTTTCAACTTCAGTTTTAAGACTTCCGGAATACCTCCGTACCAATTTTTAAGTATCTGTCCCTTTTTTGATAAGACGATCGTTTGCGGGTCCCAACAACTCTTAAATCACCCTTGCTGCATTTGTCGGCATTTTTGAGAAAGTCCGGTATAGAAGATTGTTCTTTAATATATACTGATCCAAAGGAAACTCCGGATAATGCCAGGCCAACAAACTTGTACTTTCCTTTCGTCTCTCTTAAAAGCGTGTTTATATTATCAATATTACGGGAAGACCAAATGCACTGCGGTGAATAGACATAAACAACCGTTGGCATTACATCTCCTGTCAATGGTACTGACGCGGAACACCATTCGGGTTATGAGCTCTCAGTGGCTGCGCTGTTCTTCCTACACACCAAATCCCCCATTCTCTCGCTGAAACCAGCTCATGCTTTTGAGAATTCACTTTTGAACACAGAGTATATTCATAACCTGACAGAAAAGTAAGAGCATCAATAAGATCTTATTTCTTGAGACTTTTGGGTCTGCGAAAAAGCGCTTGATTAGTCATAAATCCCTCCAATTCATCGCTGGGCGACACAATTTCCCTTACCGGCTACACGGTAGGAGTGAACGCTACACTGAAATACCATGCCGACTTACAGGAATAAATCAATCGTTTTGACGATTCGATAATAACTTGGTTATTAATGGCCTAATCGGCGATCGTCAGCAAGTAAGATCATGGATGTCTACGTCGTTGACATCGTTAATCGTATTGGAAAATGATTAGTTAGCTGAGTTAGACTGCTTATTATTCATTTCTTTGGGGCTTGCGGGGACACTAGCAAAAGGGGAGGAGTCAAGACAATTTTATGATAATAATATTTTTCGACTGATATCCAACAAAAAGTTAAGAGCGAATGATAGCCAACATGTCGTCTGTCACTTCCTGCTCTTTTCATTGCCGAGTAAGCCCCTAAGGCGGTATTCTTTACACGAATGGATTTTAAGGAGATGCAAGCTTTATGGCCAACACACTTGATCAAGTTTCAGCTGAGGCGCTTGGGAACGCTGATCGCCCGGGCCGCAGCAAGCGGCGGCTTGTCGGTAGACGATTAATCTAAAAGCGGCTTACGGGTGTTGGACAACAATATTCCCCAGATCATAAGCGGATCTGTCGAAGAGTTCATCCGGGCGATGGTCTCTTGCCGAAAAAAGACGTTCCAGCCACTTCCCCGCGACTTTTCACGCGAGGACATTTTACTTTCCTTAAAACTAAATGCCTATCTCACAGATACGAACGTTTTTCTTCCGGCTTGTTCCGGATTCAGATCCAGACCGCGCGCTTGTGCTTAAGGACGACTTTAAGCGCTTCTCTGGGATAAAGCCCTCTCCCCTACGAAGTTTAAAAATACTTCCCTTGGCCGCAACCCCCCAACAACAAAAAATCTACTGCTTCGTTGACGAGACCGGCCGGGCGCTGCAGGGAAGATTTCTGGTTTCTGTTGATGTACCGACCATAAGCTGGGCCGGAGTGATCGGGCCCTGCACGAATCGAGCTCTCTTCAAAAAACGGCTGGGCAAATGGCACAGGGCAAATTCGAGATCACATCTCCTATATCGAAGCCGTACTGGCCAATCCTCTTTTTGCCGAAGCGGTCTACTTTTCACATCACGCATAAGCTCCCAGGACTATTTTTGATCTGACCAAATTCAGACACCACGGCCGAGAGCGATCCGCTTCAAAACGGCCTCCGAGAACTACACTGCGACTCTGCTGCTTGATGCCACCGAGGTTGGTATTCGCAAAGTCCAGGACAACCTGCTCGAGAACATCGCCACATCACCACCACCCAGGTCTATGACAAGCGCGGCGGATCTCTCCCACGTCGTCCCAGAAGCGCCTCTCCACGATGTGCCGATCACGATCATCCTTCGTGAACCAGTTTTTTCTACGCCCTTGCCGGTTTATAAGGCCGTACAGGGCCTGCTGGTCATTAACCATAAACCTATGATCAGAAACGCTTCCCTCCCCTCCCCTGCTCCGCTG
>JADJXM010000029.1 GCA_016715865.1 Acidobacteriota bacterium
GCCGGAAAGAGTAAAACGATGATCATCCGCCACAGCTTGTACATGGTACCTCCGAATTAAATAGCGAGGTTGGCTTGAGCGTTTCTGAGAAGCCCCCGGAGAAGGGGCGATGTCTCTTTGAGGAGCACGGCAGGAAGCGTAGCACATGTTTTCGCGGATCTACAAGCAGCGGAACCAGAGGCGTCACGGAACCACGAGCGTCAGCGAGTGGCACACAAAAATGTAAAAAGGGCGGTGATTAACTCACCGCCCTTGAGGGGAACGAAATCCCGGGGTAATTTCTGTTACCAGGGGAAACGACGATCGCGTTCGCGATTGACTTTGTTGCGATGGTAGATATATCCACCCGCCGCACCTATACCTGCGCCGATCAAAGCACCCTTCTTGCCTCCGATCACCGCTCCGCCAAGAGCGCCAATGCCCGCGCCAATACCGGTCCGTTTGATGGCATTGCCCTTCGTGTCTTCACGATCCCAATATCGATTGCTGTAGTCATCATCATACCGGTTGACATACCTGGAATTGTTGTTAATCCGGCGATTATTGCGAATGTTGCGATTATTGCGATCGCGATAATCATCATTGTAGTTCCGCGAATATTCGCTGCGCCGGTTTTTCTTCTTACCATCCGCCATCACGCTCGGAGCCGCTGCCACGAAAAGCAAGCCAAAAGTCAGCACCATCGCCATTGCTTGTTTCATAAATCGATTGTTCATCTTGTCCTCCTTGAGCAGCTTCCTGTAGTGTGGTCAGCCGCGATCTTGTATCGTATTCGTCTTTCGGGACACCTTTTCCCGATCCAGACACCATAAATAGTATCAATTACCGTGCCGCAATGGCTGCTCATGAACGAAACCAGCACCATGCTAATAGAATCAATCACTTAAGTATTCAGCTTTGTAATTGAGAAGCCATATATGACTATATTAATGATAGATGAGACACGTTTCGGTGTAGTCAGGCACACGATATACGACGCATTTGGTGTGACAGGTAAAAAAATTCGACACGGGCAGCCTGCGACCAGGTCATTTGCAGAGCGGATGGATGCCCCATATGATTAACTTATGAGTCTGAAAAGGGTCCGGGCGGCATTTTTGATTCTTATGCTGATGAGCGGCGTCATGCTGCTAACTTCAGGGGAAACTCCCCGCGGCTGGTGGCGATGGCAGAATCCGCGACCGCAGGGAAATCCTCTGTACGCCATGGCTTTTTATGATGAGCGGCGGGGAATCGCCGTCGGTCGTGATGGCGCGATCCTGCGCACTGAGGACGGAGGAAGGAAATGGATTTCAGCTCGCAGCCCTGTCATCACACCGCTATACGGACTGGCGGTCAATGACAGGCACGGCTGGGCAGTCGGAGCCCGCGGCACGATCGTCTACTCGAACGATCGCGGAGAAAGCTGGCAGATCCAAAAAAGCGGGACTCGTAAGCATCTTTTTGCAGTCTGGTTCATCGATGACCGTACCGGCTGGGCCGCCGGCATCGAAGGATTGATTCTGAAGACTGTGGATGGCGGCGCAACCTGGACGGAGCTCAACAGCCGCACAAGGAAGCATCTCAATTCAGTTGCCTTTTCCGATGCCGAACACGGAGCCGCCGTCGGTATCGGAGGCACATTGCTTGTGACGGGCGACGGTGGAACGAAATGGAGACTGATTGAACAGATCTATCAGCAAACAGAAGTCGCTGAGGCAACAGATCGTGTCATTGCCGGTCGGAATATGGTCGACGTCTTTGCTTTGCCGAGCGGAAAGTTCTGGGCGATAGGCAGCAACGGCATCATCCTGCACAGCCCGGATCATGGCGTCACCTGGCGATTGCAGCCGAGCAACTCGACAAGCCAGTTGCTGGTCGCGTCGTTTATAAATGACGATCTGGGCTGGGTAGCCGGCGCTGACGGCACCATTCTGCAGACAACCGATGGCGGAGATACGTGGAGCGCCCAGATTTCAAACACAGCCCAGTCTCTCAGCGCACTCTGGTTCATCGATAAAAACTTCGGCTGGGCGGCAGGCGAAGGCGGGGTGATATACGCGACGGACGACGGTGGCGAGGAATGGGCGGCTCAAACCGAGGGCGTCAAGGAGCCACTCAATGCAGTCCATTTCATCGACAGCTCAACCGGGTGGGCAGCCGGCGGCAATGGTACAATTCTCAAAACAGCCGATGGCGGCAAAAACTGGGTCAGGCAGAAGTCCGATTCGGTGGTCAATTTTCGCGCTCTCCATTTCACGTCGCCGGAACGCGGATGGATTGCCGGTGAGCGCGGAACGGTAATTCAGACCAGCGACGGCGGTGAGACATGGCGGACAGTCAGGCTGGAATCCGATCTGAACCTCTACGGCATCAGTTTCAACGGCACTGCACACGGATGGATCGTTGGTGAAGCCGGCCTGATCCTGCGCACCACTGACGGCGGACAGACCTGGGCGCCACAGTCTTCCGGCACTCGATTATGGCTTGAATCTGTAACTTTCATCGATGATCTGAATGGCTGGGCAGCCGGCGAAGCCGGCACGATACTTCACACCACGGATGGCGGAACAGTCTGGAGACCTCAGGAAAGCGGCACGCGCAAATGGCTCTACGGAATCTCGTTCGCCGATGCTCTCAACGGCTGGGCTGCCGGTGAAGACGGTATTGTTTTACGGACAAAAAACGGCGGAGAAGACTGGGTCGTGCAGATCAGCGGCGTGTCGAGCTCACTGCTGGGCGTAAAGGCCGTCAGTAAAAACCGCGCCTGCGCCGTCGGATTGAACGGCATCATCATTCGAACTCGCGACAGCGGCAAACTCTGGGTGCGGGACCTGAGCGGTACGACGACACCTCTGCGCGGCGTATCGTTCAGGGATGAAGATGGATGGGTAGTCGGGCGCGACGGCATCATCCTCCGTTATGCCGGAGTAGGCGCGGGCGAGGTCAGAACGATATTCAACCGTTGACGACTGAAAATCGGACGGCTCATTTGTCTTCACCAGCTATGACAGCATTCGGAATGGTCACGCCATCGCGATGTATGATCACGTCCATTCCAATCTTCGCCATGCGGCTGAATGGTTTGGCGGCAAACATGGGAATGCGAACGCATCCGTGACTGGCCGGTCTGGTCGGGACCGAAGGGTAACCGTGAATCGCCGTTCCCCACATGAAATAGTTCGGGTAATACATTCGACCGAGCGGGCCCTTTTTCCATCCGGCGATCCGAGTGCGAATCTTGTATCGCCCAGGCCAGGTTCTGGCTTCGCGCCTGACACCCTGCGAGGTGAAGAGTTTTCCGCTGCCTGTCGACACCGGCAATATCCGCGTCACCGTTCCCGATTCATCGACCAGAAAGAGGACCTGACGCACAAGATCGACTTCGATATGTTCATCTCCGGTTTCGAACGGAGCCGGACGTTCGGCTAACATCAGGCGATCGTAGTCGGCTCGCGTCAACCGGCCGGTGCGTTTAAGACCTTCGACCTTCTGAAAAGCGATCAGGGCGTGATACGAAGCGGTGTCCCATCTGCCGTCAACCGGACCGGTCCAGTAGCCCAGTTCGGACAGGCGGGATTCTGCCGCGCGATGCTCCTTCGCCGTCAGCGGCCGTGGACGCGCCTTTTTTTTATTTGAGGATTCCTGCGAGGGGGCGGATTTGACTTGTCTCGGACGTACCGACTGCGCCGGCGTCTCGATGGCGATAAACGCGGGAAGTAAAGTCCCCAATGCGACTATACTGGTGATCAATGTTCTGAATTTCAAAATATCTTATTTCAAACCTCCGTACAACATCGTCAAAGTATAGCAAACAGGCCGTGAACGGTGAAATAAAAGAGTGAGAATGTGGAGTGCGGCGGCCCGGCGCCGATTTGTTATCCCATTTTGCAAATCTCTGAAAGTAATAACAAAGCGGCGCCGGGCCGCCGCGCTCCACATTCGCTTGAATGTTTATCAGGAGAGTTACAATGAAACATTCCATGCACAACTGGATGAGGCCGGAGCCGATTGAAACGACGCTTGAACGGTTGCATCGATTCGGCTATGACGGCATCGAAATCAGCGGCGAACCGGCGCGCTACAACACCGATGAAGTCCGCGCCCTGATGGAGAAATATGAGATCGAATGCTGGGGCGGAGTGACGCTCATGTTCGAGGGTCGCGATCTGATCCATCCGGACAGGTATGTCCGCATCGGCACGCTGGCCTATATGAAAGACTGCATCAGAATGATCAGGGCGCTCGGCGGTCAGATGTTTTGCATCGTCCCGACGACGGTCGGAAAGACCAAACCGCTGGCTTCTCCTGCTGAGGAATGGAAGTGGGCTGTTGAAGGATTGACCGAGGTGGCGAAATTCGCCGGAGAGCACGGCATAACTCCGGGCATCGAGCCGCTCAACCGGTTCGAGACATACTTCATCAATCGCCATGACCAGGCGCTGCGGCTGGTGGAAGAAGTCGGCAACAACATGCGCGTCGTGCTTGATGCATTTCACATCAATATCGAAGAGGTCGATCCGATGCAGGCGATTCGCAACGTCGGAGACAAACTGCTCGATTTCCACGTCGCCGACAACAATCGAAAACCCGCCGGCGAGGGTAAATACAATTGGAGCGAGGTCATCGGCGCGCTCGAATCGATCAATTATGAGGGCCATTTGACTGCGGAATTCGTGCTCACGATCGACCGGACGCCGCTCGCTCTTTCGAGTGAAAAGCACGAGAGCGACATGGAGTTCAGCGACGCCGATCTGAAGTTCATCAATGACCTGGGCTCCGGACTGATCAGCGCCGCCGATTACGACAGGGCCGTTGAAACCAGTATCAGGCATCTGAAATCGATCGCCGATTGATCGATTTCAGTGTACAATCCCAATCCATTGCCGGCTAACACCCAGAGCACTTCTTTTACCGGAAAGAGACTGAAAAGCTATGAAGATCCGGCTGCAACGCCTCTTCCTGAATCATCGGATTGAATCGACAAAGCGAATCATCGCCGGGGTGATTTTCGCCTTCGCGGCTTTTCTTGTCACCGGAGCGGGCTCTAACGATCCATTGATGGATAAATCGCGCCACTGGTTCAAACCGATCCCGGAAAACCCGCCTGAATTGATCGATAATCCACTGACACCCGAGAAGATCGAACTCGGAAAGATGCTGTTTTTCGAGCCCCGTTTGTCTTCCAGTTGGTGGATCAGCTGCAACAGTTGCCACAATCTGGGTCTCGGCGGCGTCGATCAGATTGAAACAGCGATCGGACACGGGTGGCAGAAGGGACCTCGCAACAGCCCAACGGTCTACAATGCCGTCTTCAATATCTCGCAATTCTGGGATGGACGTGCAAAATCGCTTCAGGATCAGGCAAAAGGCCCAATGATGGCTGGAATCGAGATGAACAATCAGCCTTCACGTGTGGTGCAGACACTCAAAAGCATCCCTCAATACGTCAAATACTTTAAGGCCTCGTTTCCCGGCGAACCCGATCCCGTATCCTTTGACAACCTGACGAAAGCACTTGAAGCGTTCGAGGCGACTTTGATCACCCCGGGCGCCCGTTTCGACCTCTACCTTAAGGGCGATCCGACCGCGCTGACCGAAGAGGAAAAACGTGGACTCGCGCTATTCATCTCGAAGGACTGCGTCAAATGCCACAAGGGCGTCAATCTTGGCGGAGGCAGCTATCACAGGTTCGGGGCCGAAAAGAGCCCGAACGCCGAGATCATGCCGCGACAGGACAAGGGCCGCATCGTCATCACACGCAATCGTCTGGATGAATACGCATTCAAATCCCCAACCTTACGTAATATTGAGCTGACCGCCCCCTACTTTCATTCCGGCAAGGTATGGGATTTGAAAGAGGCCGTTCGAATCATGGGCACTCATCAACTGGGCATCAAACTGAACGAGCGCGATGTTGATGACATCACTTCATTTCTCAAAACACTGACCGGTCGCATGCCCACGATCAGCATCCCCCAACTCCCTTTGCACCGGCCTGAAACTCCGCTGCCCGATTCTTCGAATTAGATACTCTTTTCCTGCAAATTCATCGCGCCCCATTTCTGTCCTTGACAGAAATGGCCTCTTATGTAAAATTACCGACCGGTCGGTAGCACGCTCCTGACAGCCTGCTCAAACCAGCATTTATAAAATTCACCATACTGACATACCAAATCGAGCGTTGATCCTAATAAGAGAGACTCGAAACGAAAGACCTACCGTTATCTGATTGGCAGCTTTGCATAGACAGGTGTCATGGCTGAAAAAGGCATGCGTTCCCGGAAGTGGGGCGGGTGAACCTGCAGCTCCATAAACATACAAATATAATTACAGGTAAAGCGTCGCATAGTGAGAAGGAGAAGGACATAGGTTTCTTTCTCGTCAACATCCCCGTGCATCCGCAGTCGTTGCTATTTTGATCAGTGTTAAGCCCGGCTCTTCAACAGCAAACTGACCACAGGAGGTTGAATTATGCGTTACAAGCAAGTCCATCAACTGACCACCATTTTGAGTATAGTCTTTCTTGCAGGCATGGGGGTGCAGGCGATTGCACAGAATGCCACCGGCGCCATAAATGGCATCGTGTCAGATCCCAATAATGAAATGATATCGAATGCCGTCGTCACGGTGACAAACAAGGCGACGGGAGTGACCAGGAAGATCACGACCAGGAGTGAGGGGACCTTCAGATTTGAAAACATGGTCCCTGCGGAATACGAGGTCAAGGTCGAGGCGCAGGGCTTCATCACGCAAATTCAAAATTACATTGTCCAGGTCGGACAGACAACGACCGGCAACTTCAATCTGACTGTTGGAGCCACCAGCCAGACGATCGAGGTGACCGGGAGTGCGCCGATACTCAACACCTCGGATTCGGGTTTGGGGGGTGTCGTCACACGAACTCAGGTGGAGAGCCTGCCATTGAACGGTCGCAGTTTCCTTTCAGTTGCAGGGCTGGAACCGGGAGTCACAGTAACCTATCAGGCAACCTCCGGCGTTCTCAATCAGAACGATTTTTTCCAGGTCGGGATTGGCGGAGCGCCTTCGTACATGACGGTGATTTCCGTGGATGGGGCGCGGGCCAACGATCGAATCACCGGCGGGACCTCACAGAATTTCTCGGCTGAAACAGTTCAGGAGTTTCAGATCAACACGATCGGTTTCGACCTTTCGATCGGGACCGTTTCGGCCGGCGCTGTCAACATCGTCTCGCGCAGCGGAGGAAATGACTTTCACGGCAGCGGATTCCTGTTCTTTCGAGATCACAACATGGCGGCATTTCCAGGCTTGACGCGCAATTGTCCGGGCCTGACCACCGACAGCCCGTTGTGCCGCAATGCCGATACTCGCAAACGGCTCGAAGATCCGTTCTTTGTGCGCAGGCAGTATGGTGGAACAGTGGGCGGGCCGATCATCAATAACAAACTCTTCTTTTTCGCCAATTATGAAAGAAGCGATCAGGTTGGCGCGCAGCCGATCGCCTTTACCGATCCCCTGCTGACCGGGCTCAATCATATCGGCCAGGTCCCCTTTGATCAGCATCTGATCGGAGTTCGCCTGGACTATAACCTGAATGAAAAACACAATATTTTCGTTCGCGGCAATATAGACAAAAATGACAGCGTCGCCGGTTCAGGAATGGAATCGACATGGATTGCATCGAGTAATTACTCGTACCAGACCCAGTTAGGGCTGACCAGCGTTTTGAAGCCTAATCTGGTCAACGATTTTCGTTTCTCATATTCGTATTACAGGAATCGGCTCTTCCCGCCGAGCCAGGAAGAATGCGAACGACTTTCGAGTGATCCGGCATTCTGCATTGGCGTAGGCGGTACGCAGATCAGCTTTTTCGGTGGCCTCACCATTGGAAACAATGCCAACACGCCGCAGGATCGACACCCTCGCACCTACCAGTTCACGGACAATTTCAGCTGGACCAGGGGGAGCCACCGCATCCGCTTTGGCGTGAACTGGGAGCATATTTACAGCCATGGCAGCTGGTTCCGAAATTATGCCGGGACGTTCTCGACCTTCAGTCCGCTGACGGTCCAGGCGACCAATCCGACGCTTTACGAAACGCTGCCGGCCAGTGTGAAACCGGGATATACGGGGCGACCGCCGACCTACGCCGAACTGCTTCAACTTCCGGTCAGTGGTCAGTTAACGATTGGAATCGGAGACGGGGGACAACCGGTCGAATACCTGTACGACAAACTGACGACCAACAACCTGATTCGTCTCTACCTTCAGGACAGCTGGCAGATTCGACCGAAATTCACGCTCAATTACGGGCTGGCATGGTCATTTGAAACCAACGATGTCTATCATGAGCTCGACCGGCCACAGTACCTGGCGCCAACCGGGATCAGGCTCGATAAAATCCCATACGATACGAATAACTTCGACCCTGCGCTTGGTTTCGCGTGGTCTGTCAACAGCAAGACGGTGGTGAGATCGAGCATCTCTCTTCACCATTCCTCCGGCAATCGCACATATCTGAAGCTGCAGGACCAGATACTGATCGGTCCGGCGGGCAGTGGACTGGTCAGTGCGGCATCAGGCGCGGTGCCGAACCCGAGATTCGGCGAACCGGGCCAGCCGCAGTTCCTCAACTTCGCCACCAACCAGCCGGTCGATTTCAGGGCCCAGGATATGGTCAACTATCTGCCTACCCTGAGAGGTATTCTGGAAAGCAACAACCGCTACAACGGAACCGATCTCTCGATTCGAAACATCGAGGTTCGCAAATCCGCGCCGGCGGCCGGGTCTGAGGCGATCTTTGACGCCAATTTCAGGACTCCGTACACGATCCATTTTAACGGTGGCGTACAGCGCCAGATCACCAGCAACCTTACGATATCAGCCGATTTCGTTATGCGTCGCGGCGTCAAATTCGGCGCCAATGAATTCATGCTCGAGGATATCAACCGCTGGAACAGATTCAGCGGGTATACGCTGCTGGCGAGCGGAACCGCGATTCCTGTCCGCAATCCGGTGATTCCCGCCTGTACCGGCGCTCAGGCAAATGATCCCAAAGCCCAATGCTCGGTCAATTCAATCTATTACGGGCAGCCGGGCATACTTTCACGGTATAATGCCCTGCAGGTAAAACTGGACAAGCGTATCAGCAACGGATTTTCGATCACCGGAGCTTATGCGCTGGCGCGCTATACTACCTGGAACAGCTTTACCAGCTATGAAGATTACAGGCTCAACTCCGGCATAAGCGGAGCCACTCCTTTGCACTCCTTCACGTTCAGCGGGATCTGGGACCTGCCGAAGTATGGCGGAGATCAGAGACTGGTGCGCGGTCTTCTCAATGGCTGGCAGCTTTCGACGATCATGCAGATGCGAAGCAGAAACATCAGTTCTGTGACGCTGGGTACGCTTGACCCCGAAGGGGACGGATTGTTCGTTTTCAGACTGCCAGGAACCGATATAAACTCGTTTGGCCGCGGTCAGGATGCTGAGGATATCCGGCAACTGGTGGCTGCATATAATGCTCAATACCCGGCAGCGCCGGACACGCAACTGCGAAATATCGGTCGGCCGAATCGGGATGCACTTGGCACCGCGTATCCGTATATTGTTCTTCCCGACGATTTCTCTTCTGGAGACAGCTTCCTGACACATGATCTGCGCGTGACGAGAAGCATATCGATCGGAGAGAAAGCCCGACTGAATCTGATCGCCGAGGGTTTTAATATCTTCAATATCGCCAACCTGACTGGATACAGCGGGTCGCTGGCCAGCGCGGCATACATCAGGCCAACGGCGACAGTTCCGGGCAGGCCTAACCCGAACAATAATTTCGGGAAGGCGACCAATCGTGTCAGCCCGATTTTCGGGACTGGCGGTCCACGAGCCTTTCAATTTGCCGTCAGGCTCAATTTCTGAGTAGCCGGCAATCAACGCCAGGGCGCCAGAACAACCAGGAGTGCACGAAGAACGCGACGGAGGATTAAATATTGAAATCACTGAAAGTCAACTTTGACCGGAACCGGGTCATCCATGCCGTCGCGTACTTCGTGTCTTTTGTCGTCATTGTTTTATCGAGCGGATTGAGCAGGGACGTTGTCTTATCCCAAACGAATGGACGTCTGGAGATCGTCTCTCTGTCGTCGAGACCTGATCTGGTGAGCGGCGGAGACACGCTGATCCTGATAAAAGCTCCAGCGGGGATACAATTGGGTCGTCTCTCTTTGACACTCAATGGTAAGGATGTCACAAGTCAACTGAGACAAGATCCAAAAACGGGTGATCATCGGGGACTGATAAGCGGGCTGAAGACAGGAGAGAACTGGTTGCGCGTCACGGCTGAACCATCAAAAGCTCAAGCAAGCCTGAAATTGATCAATCACCCCATCACTGGTCCTGTTTTGTCGGGACCACATCTGTCGCCATATGAATGCCGGACGGTCGAATCGGGCATGGGAGAGCCACTGGATGCCGACTGCTCTGCCCGCCAGAAGATCGATTATTTTTACCGGTCAACCGATAAAACATTCAAACCTCTTGCAAATCCAACGGGCCGCAGGCCGGCTGATCTTGCTGCGACAACGACCAATGATGGTAAGACGGTTCCCTACATCGTGCGGGTGGATTCTGGAACCATCAACCGGACAATCTATCGAATCGCTATACTTGACGATCCGAAATCCTCGGAAGCGGCTGTGTCGTGGGCGCCGGGACCGGGTTGGAACCGCAAACTGGCGGTTGGATTCGGCGGCGGCGCCGGCACCCAGTACAACCAGGGAGTCAATCAGGCGACCAATGCGTTAAACGATCTGTACCTCTCCCGCGGATTCGCTTTTATGATTTCGACCGAACTGGTCAATCAACTGCATGGCAACGCCGTACTGCAGGGCGAAACGCTGATGATGCTCAAAGAGTATTTCATCGAACGGTACGATGTACCCAAATGGACAGTGGGACACGGAGGCTCTGGCGGCGCGATCCAGCAGCTGGTGATAACGCAGATTTATCCGGGGTTGCTCGATGGTCTTCAGCCGACGGCGTCTTTTCCCGATTCATCACTGCACACAGCCGACTGCGGACTTCTGCAGAATTTCTGGCGCAGGGCTGACCCGGCTGTCTGGACCGACGCAAAAAGGACTGCGGTCGAAGGCTATACCAAAGGGACCTGCGCCGCGTGGGAAAGATCATTCGTGCCTGTGTTGACCGCGACCAATGCGCGTGGCTGCGCGATGTCGGACTCCTCTCGGATTTATGATCCGAAAAAGAACCCGAAAGGGGCACGCTGCACAATGCAGGAGATGCGGGCCAATATTTATGGCCGGGACCCGGTGACAGGTTTCGCACGCAAGCCTCAGGACAACATCGGACTGCAATACGGCCTTGAGGCGCTCAATATAGGTGCGATCAATATTGATGAATTTCTGGAGCTGAACGAGAAATTAGGCGGCAATGATATCGACGGGAACTTCGTGCCGGAAAGATCATCAGGCGATCTGATAGCGATCAAGGCGCTGTACCGGAGCGGTCTGATCAATTCCGGGGGCGGCGGGCTGGCGAATGTCCCGATCCTGCACGCGCGTAGTTACACCGACGCCGCCGGTGATATTCATGATCGCCAGCGTGATTTAACGATCCGCGCCAGATTGCAGAGAGCCAATGGGCGTCACGACAACCAGGTGATCTGGGTCGGACCACCCCGTCAAAGAGGCCAGACCGGAGGCGTGGACATGGCTTCGCTTTCGATCGACACCATCAACAAATGGCTGGATGACATAGCGGCCGATCCGGCGCCGCTCAGCACTGCCAAGGTTGTGCGTCACAAACCGGCCGAGGCCACTGACGCATGCTGGGATCAATCCGGAACCAGAATCATCGAAAAGGACGGCTTCACTGGCAGGGGAAAGTGCAATGAACTCTATCCGGTTCACAGCGAGCCTCGCCTCGCGGCCGGCGCCCCCCTCACCAACGATATCAGCAAGTGCCAATTGAAGCCGATCAACTTCGCTGACTATAAGGTGAGATTCAGCGATACTCAGAAAACCAGGATGAAGGCCGTCTTCCCATCGGGTGTCTGCGATTTCAGCAAACCCGGAATCGGACAGGGGCCAATCAAAGGCAAGTACCAGCGTTATTAATCAGAGGAGAGAATATGAATATTTCAGGAAAACGAACTTTCGCCATGACTTTTATCGTTCTGGCGGCGATTGCGATGATAACATCCGTATCTGCCCGGACTTCCACCGCCTATGCACAGGGTGCCTCGGGCACCTGGCAATTGACCGTTGAAACCCAGGGCGGCACCGGAAACCCGAGCGTCACGCTGAAACAGGAAGGTGAGGAGATCACCGGAACATACAAGGGCCGTTTCGGAGATGCTCCGCTCAAAGGGACTATCAAAGGCAACGAGATTCAGTTCACGATTTCGATAAACGCCCAGGGCCAGGACCTGAAAATAGAATACAACGGCACCGTCGACGGATCGACGATGAAGGGTAAGGTCAAGTTCGGAGAAATGGCCGAAGGCACCTTTACCGGGAAAAAAGAGTAATTGCTTCAGGAGGTTCGAGATGAAACAACTGATTAGTGGCTGCGCAATAGGCCTCAGCCTGATAGCAGCGCTGTTCGTGACGCTCGGTACAAGTCAAGCAACGGTGAACTCGCCGGCCGCAATCACTTTCAGCAAGGACGTTGCGCCGATCATTCAGAAGAATTGTCAGGGCTGCCACAGGCCGGGCGAGGTCGCGCCCATGTCCTTTATGAGTTACAAGGATGTTCGACCATGGGTCAAGTCCATTCGTGAAAAGGTGCTCACACGCGAGATGCCGCCATGGTTTGCCGATCCGCGACACGGTGAGTTCTCGAATGATTGTCGCCTGCCGCAAAAAGATATCGACACCATAGTGGCCTGGATCGATGGCGGCGTGAAGGAAGGCAATCCGGCGGATATGCCTCCGAATCCGAAATTCACACCCGGCTGGCAGATCGGCAATCCGGATGTAGTGCTGACGATGACGGAAGAGTTCTCTGTTCCGGCTGAAGGTGAAGTCCCCTACAAGTACTTCGCTGTGCCGACGAACTTTACCGAAGACAAGTACGTGCAATTTGCCGAAATTCGACAGGGCAATCGTGAGCTGGTGCATCACATCATCGTCGATGTCAAATATCCTGAGCACGGAGACCTGCCCAAAGCTGGCGAGATCAAACCGAACGCGCTACAGGCCGCGCGCAGCCGCAACAGCAGCGGCGACCGGCCGGCCGATTCCGATGGCAGACTGGTCGGCTGGGCGCCCGGCGAAGCTCCGCTCATACTGAGACCCGGCCAGGCCAAACTGGTCAGAAAAGGTTCCGTCCTCATCTTCCAGGTTCACTACACGACGAATGGAAAAGCAGGCACCGATCGCAGCAGCGTGGGACTGATCTTTTCGAAACACCCGGTTGAAAAGCGAGTCATCACAGCCGGCGCTGTCGGTCGAAATCTCGCCATCCCGCCGGGCGA
>JADJXM010000030.1 GCA_016715865.1 Acidobacteriota bacterium
ACCATGACCTGGGCTTTCCAGTGAGTCCGCCACCACGAATCGGTCAGATCAGCATACGTCTTCGGAGAGTACGTCACTCTGGCTTCGATCCCGGCTGGCTCGAAGTACCTTCGCAATACCCAACCCGCATACCTGCTTCCGCCCGGATTGACCACCACCAGCACACTCTTCCATCCTCTCCGACTCACATGTTCGCGCAGCACAGGAGATATTTCGGCAAGACAATCCTTGATCGGCAGGTGTAACGACGAAACGGCCGATTCAGGAATGCCCATCGAGACCAGATGCTCTCGTGTGAAATCCGATTGATAGACCTGGTGAGAAATCTGAGAGCTGGCGCAGACAACCTCGGGCGCGGCTTTTCGCCGGTACAAATCGGCTACGAAATCGTCGCTCTTGGAATAGGGATCGACTGCAAGGTAGAGGATGCCGTCAGCCGGGCCGGAATCAGCCCTGGCTATCAGCAGTCCGGGCAGGTTAAGGAATCCGACGACAGCAAGAGCGAAAACGATCGCCGTTATGATCAGCCAACGACGCCGCGTCACTGCAGCCCTCCGGCCAGCGTGTTGGCCCACGACAGGAATTCACGCACCGTGATCCACATATCGCTGCGTCGCGACCACCAGCGTTCGGGTCGCCACTCGCCCTCCCAATACGGCACCGGAGAAGAGACGAACGCGAAATCGGGTGAGGCCGATTCGACTGTGTGTGTTGCCCGTCTGGAATGAAATGCAGCCGTTACCACAATCCCACGCTTCCAGCCATTGCGATGCATTATCTCGCGCAGCCTTGCCGCCTCGGTCCGCGTATTCCACGTGTCGCGGATGATCGAAATGGCCGATTCGGGCACTCCCTGAGCGATGACGAAGCGTTTGGCTGCCTCGCCGGTGTGCACGCCGTATCCGTACTGAACTCCGCTGACGATGACGTGAGACCCCATACCGCGATTGTAGAGATCGGCTGCATGCTTTTCGCGATTGCAGCGCTTGTCTCCGCCCAGAGCTATGATGACATCGGCTTTTTCCAGTGCATCCTGACGGATTAATTGACGGGCAGCGGCATTCATCGTCACCGGCAGCAGGAACCAGACGAGGACGGTCAGGATCACCAGAGCCGGAATTATGATGATGGATTTAATTCGCATCACTGGGAGCGCAGGCATCCTTGCCTGCATATTTACGTTAAACGAACATCATGCAGGCAAGGATGCCTGCGCCATTAGTTTCTACACATGTTCTTTGAAACCTTTGAACTCATCTTCCAGATCTAGCATCTGAAAGAGAAGCTGTGACATCTGTTCAAGCTCGTCGAGGGAATATTGTTCGAGAGCGCTGATGATTGCCATCAGGTTCCACATTCCCGCGAGCAAGGCTGGTGCTGTCCAATCGACGCCGTGTTTCATCAATCGTCCGCTCAAACGGACCAGCATTTGCCGCAAAGGCGCGACCTGCGTATCAGTCGACTGATCGAGTGCCCAGACGATAACGCAGGCCTGTGCGGCAATCATCAACCGTTTGGCAATGGCATCCGCATTCTCTTGCTGCCATTGCTCGACAGTCGTTGACCTGCACGTTTCAGTAACTTGAAATAGGATTCAACTCTCCAGCGCCAGTAGTACCAGAGAGATACCGTCTCTGTGGTTACCGAAGCAGGAAGATTAGTCCACAGTCGCCAGGTCGCGAGCACGGCTCCATTCTGATCACGGACTTGGAGCCAGTATGAGCCGGAGAATAATTGGACGCCCTTGGATCGTTTGATATTTGAGCTTGCCTCCGCGTCGGCGTTGTTTTCGTGCCGGACCGGAGAGCGTAACTGTCGTCTCGGATACGTATTGAAAAGCCTTGCGTCCTTTGTACTGGATCTCACGGCTGAAGCGGAACTGATCTTCCATCATCGCTTCGACCTCGCTCAAGAGCCGGCTTTGCCCTTCGTGCTCGACTCTTCGCACATCGTTGCCGCGAATCAGGTAAGTTCTTCCGCAGCGTTCAAATCGGCGCAAGTGCAGTAAGCTGTCGCCTTGACGGTCGATGATATGGACGATCTTATGGCCCGGTTCCTGCTGCTCGATATAGCCCATCGTCCGGTTGATCTCATCTATCTCCGGGCGACGCGGCAAGAGACCTTCACGCCGCGTGCTGTGGACGCCGTCGGCCGCCTCGACTCCCAGATACACCGGACACAACGGCGCTCCGTCACGATCTGAGATCAGCAGGGCGGCTTGCAAGAGATAGCCGAAATCGTTCTTGTTGTAGAGAACTATTCGATCTTTCTTGCTTTATGATTCGTGTAGTGCAGCGGCGACCAGTCATGGATCACCAGCGCCCATTCACGACATGCTGTGGCGGCAACTTTAGCCTGCTCCAGGATTGGCTTGGCCAGTTCGACCAGACTGACTCTTTCATTCTTGTAGAATCGCCAGGCTGCTTGTGCCGCCGCCATTGGTCTGGATGTTGCAGAAAAATGTCGTAATCCGGCGGCAACACCCTTGGCTATACTCAGATGTTGTTGCACTAATTTACGATACCTTTCTTGCAACCGCGTCTCAATGTCAGGAACTTTAATGACATACAGACATGTTTATCAAAGGTTTTTCAAAGATCAAACTTGTGTAGAAACTAATGGCCTGCGCTCCCAGGGATGGCAGTTTTATGAACCCATCCCCGTTTGAGCAGAAACGCTCGCACTATATTCCGTATACCTTTTGTCAGGAACCAGCCCGAAGTGAGCGAGATTGCCAGTAACCCCCAAAAGGCAGCCATCAGCGCATGCGGATTTTCAAACCAGTATGTCAGCGGCCCAATACTTGTCCTGACACGTGAGACCATCCCCTCGAGCCGCATGCGGCGCAGATTGAACGTGTAATAATCGTCAAATTCAGGCTGAAGGATAACTCGGTCAAGACGCTCCAGCTCTTTGACTTTTGGAGGCATTTGACAATCAACAATAACCAGATTCCCAAGTCCTATTTCAGCCTCTGCAACGACGTGAGGATCCTTGCCCCAGAGGTTGATTCGCTGCGCCCTGATATCGACGGCTCCTGCCAGATTGATGAAAGCCCTCGTCACCTCTCCACAATATCCCAGACCCGATTGCAGCGTCTCAGTCGCCGTCGCCCGTAAAAACGGCCTGTTGTAGTATGCCGCGCCCTGGTAGCGCACATTGGCGAGGATATACTCGCGCAGTGCAACGATTCGCTCCCTCGGAGTCTTCGCTCCAGCTTTGCTCACGATCTCATCAGCCAGCGCCTGGATGTACCTGTCATCCCTGTATTGTTTAATGGCCTCTACCGAACACATCAACAGCGCCCCGGCAACGACCAGCCAAAAGAGGATCTTCAGATATTTTTTCAACTGTTTGTCCCAATGGAAAAAAGTGAATCGCAGTGAGATTGAATCGCAGAGGACGCAAAGGGGCAAAGAGGTTGAATCGCAGAGGACGCAGAGGAGCAAAGGGTTTTAATGGAAAGAGAGATTCGGGTGATTGCGTATTGTTTCTGACTCGGGCAATTATCTCCTAAAATCTTCTTTGCCCCTTTGCGTTCTCTGCGATTCAATTTCTTTGCTCCCTCTGCGTTCTCTGCGATTCAATTTCTTTGCTCTCTCTGCGATCTCTGCGATTCAACCTCATCCGGTAAATCTTTTCGCGTCTTCCCGAAGACCAGTTCCCTGTCATCATCATCCAATTCGCGAACTCTTTTCGCCGGGACGCCGGCAATCAGCGACCAGGGTTCCTCTATCGGCCGGGTCACGACCGCCCCTATGCCGACGATGCAGCAATCAGGAACGCTCGCCCCCGGAGCCATCCTTATCTCTGACCCGACATATGCATAATCGCCGATCGTCACAGGATGCCCCTCTCGCCGGTTGTGAGTCCAGATCGAGGAATTGCGCCCGCCCAGTATCGATCGCCGCCCGATAGATACCCGGTCAGTGAAATCGATTCGATGCTCGGCCGTGATGACCGAACCGTAGCCGACAAGAAACGAAGAATCGGGTTCGTTGGTGCAGTCGTGATCGGGAATTGCATTGATGACATTGAGCCGCAGCACCATCGCGTAATCGTCCAGCTCGATCCGCGTGCCTCCGCGAAAGAGATTGAGAGGACCGATAACTACGTGTGAGCCGATTTTTGTCCGGCCGCATCGCCAGAAGACGACTCCGTGGCCGATGCGCGTGTCGTCGCCGATATCGAGCTTAGCACAGTCAAGGTAGGCGATCCCGATGCGGACGTTTTTGCCGATAACGATAACCGAAGCACCAGCGATAGACCGACCGCTTCAAAAATCCTGGGAGCAGCGCGGTTAATGACAGGGCAAGTATGCGGATCTTATGTTTCATGCCTGGTGAATCATCTTATCAGCTTCCTCGATTCCAGCTCGCCCGCCGCAGTCTCAACCCTGTCTTCAGCCTGCTGGCTCTTGACCCATTCAAGCAACTCAGGGATACCCTGATCGAGACTTACTTTCGGCTTAAACCCTAATAGCTCACGCGCCATCGAGATATCGGCGTAGCAATGGCGAATGTCGCCTTCGCGATATTTCCCGACGATCTCGGGGGCGATATTCTTACCCAGACCGGCTGCAAGCATCTTCGTCACCATGTTTATTGATGTCGGCATACCCGTTCCCACATTTAGCGCTTCGTAATCGGCGCGGTCGGTTTCAAGCGCCAAAAGGTTGGCTTGCACAATATCGCTGACGTGGACGAAATCGCGCATCTGCTCTCCATCCTCATAGATCAGCGGAGCCTGATCGTTCAATAGCCTGGAAGAAAAGATCGCGCAGACGCCGGTGTACGGGTTCGAAAGCGCCTGCCGTGTGCCGTAAACATTGAAATACCGCAGGGCCACCGTCGGAATTCCATAAGCGCGCCCCGTGATCAGGCAGAACTGTTCCTGATCCTGTTTTGTGACGGCATAAATCGATGTCGGAAAAAGCGGCTTGTCCTCATTGGTCCCGACAGGGGTTAGCTTATCGCCCGTCAACGGCGATTTCATCTCCCACTGCTGAGCAGCGAGCTGGCTGACCTGGCGCAATTTCGGATAAAAGATCTCGCCCGCTGCGCTTCGGTATGCCCCCTCGCCATAGATCGACATCGAAGAAGCTACAACCAGTTTTCGAATGCGATCGCGGCGCTCGACGACAGCTTCGAGCAATGCAGCCGTCCCGAGATCATTTCCGCGCACATACCGCTGCATCTCGTACATCGACTGGCCGACTCCTACCTCAGCGGCTTCATGGTAAACCACTTCGATTCCGTCAAGCGCTTTATCCAGCATTTCGACATCGCAGACGTCACCGCGAATGAATTCAGCTTCATGGTTGAGGTGCGCCGGCATGCCCGTCGTGTGCACCTGAGGAACCAGTGAGTCAAGAATCCTGACGCGATGTCCGCGCTCGACCAGCGCATCGACCAGATGCGATCCGATAAACCCCGCTCCGCCTGTGACTAAAATTTTCATTTTCTTCAATTAATAACAGCATGGAGTACCGCATTTATGCGGGTTTTACTTTTCGCGAAATGTAATACCCGCATAAATGCGGTACTCCATGCTACGACTTTACCGACTGAAACACTTCAAACACCCGCGGAGCCTGCACCGCCGCCGAATAACGCTCCTCAACCGTCTTTCGCCCAGCCATGCCAATCTCGTGCCGCAATTCGGGAGAATGAATCAATCGCTTAAGCTTCGCCACCCATTCTTCCTCTGAATCCGCAATAAACCCGTTCACCCCGTCCTGAATGATCTCCGTATTCACTCCGACAGGCGAACAGATCGTCGGTATTCCCAATGCCATATACTGCAACGCCTTTAATCCGCATTTTCCGCGACTCCAGTCGTCGTCCGGCAACGGCATAACGCCGATATCTATCGCCTGTAAATCTTCTACCTCCGTAGCCGATCTCCACGGCATCGCTTCCACTTCAATGCCATTCAAACGGTATACGGTCGTCCCGATCACACGCATTCCGAATTTCTCGCTCTGTCCCAGGCGCAACAGCGCGCCTCGAAGCGTATCTAGATGCTGCACCGTGCTGAAACTCCCGCTCCAACCGATAACAGTTTCCAGTTTCCGGTTTCCAGTTTTCAGTGGGGTGTTAGTTAGCGGTAGATATTTTTCAGTATCGATTGTGGTGGGAATGATCGTGACGTTGGGATTGTATCGCCGCGCATAATCGGCCAGATATGAGTTCCCGGCCATAACGTGTGCCGATAATCGACAAACGCCGGCGGTTTTGCCGGGAAATTTGAGCTTGCTCAGATAACCGTTCGACGGGCTGACATACGAGACAAAAACAGCATCATCGAAATCGAAGACAACCGGCACTCGCGTCCAGCCAAGTACCCTTTCTATCACCGCCGGCCCGAGCAGCGCCGCTTCACGAAACACGTAAACCAGATCGTAACGCCTGACCGATAAGAGTGACCGAAAACGCGGCCGAATGACTCCACTATCAGCGCAGCCTTACGGGCCATTTGCCCGGGACTGTAAAGAATCTCTGCAGTTCATCGCTTTCGAATGGATGGTAGTCGATCTCGACTCCCAGGTGATTCAACCAGGGTTCCCATTGCTCGATTCGAAACCGCTGACCGGGTGAAGTGTCGTATACACTGGGCACTATCGCCAGAACCTTCATGCACCCTGCCTGTAATTCTGTGCTATCCCTACCGCTACCGGGCGCCCCATCATTTGTTGTCGCTGCTTCAGAACCTTCTTCAACTGTTTCATCTCCAGCCCGTAGATCGCAAAGATCAGCAGCCATGGCAACAACTGCGCCCGTTGACGGAAGACCAGCCCGACATTCCCGAACATCATGCTGTAGAGCAGCCCCAGCGCCACAATGAAGACCAGCATCGGCGAAATCTCAGAGAATTTCGTCTTTATCGCATGCCATAACCCCGGTATCAGCCCGGCAAAGAAAAGCCACCACCAGACGAGCAGTTCCGGCAACGTCATGATCATTCGCACACTGCCGCCACCCAACTGCCACGGAAATGGAGCGAGCAACAGATGCACCGCGCCCACCAGTGTCCCCATAACGAATCCCGTACTCGTTCGCATGTCGAACTGCGTCACAACGCCCGAACCCTGATTTTTGGCAACGTCCTTGCGAAATTTCTGAATACGTTCTGTATCGAAAGCCTCAATCTGGGCCTGACTGCGCGCGAGCATTCCCGACGATACTGCAAAAGGAATGACCAGCACACCGATCGCGATCGCCCCCTTAACTGACGATCCCCATTTGCCGAACTGCGGCATCATGAGCGACACGCCGGCCGCTATCGCTGCAATAAACGCCGCATAAAATCTGAATGGATACAACAACAGAATCGATGATGCAGCCAGGAGCACGTATCGCACAGTGAACCCGGTCAATTTCAAATGCACGCAGGCATAGATCGCCACGCACTCAATGAAGATAACAACCGGCTCTTTCAACGTCTGACATGACCAGATGATCAACGAAGGAAAGACTACGCACACCCACCCGACACGAATCGCTGTCCAGTTTGAAAAAGACTTCGCGCAATGCGATAAGCGAAGACAACAGTCATCGCCCCGAAAAAGCAGTTCAATACCGCCGCGGCATCCGCCCAACCGACCCGCTCAGGTACATAGGCGTGCCGACCAGGTAGTAATACCCTTCGTGGTATGAGTCCAGCGCCCCAAGAAGAACTCCGGGCAGATCGAGTATACCTATCCCCTGCTGCCGCCAGCTTCCGGCATACCACGCACCCATGAAATACCCGCTGCTGTCGGCATCTCCGATCACATTTATCAGACCGAATTCATAGACTACGATCGCTGCTGCGAACCTGACTGCCAGCGCGATCAGAAAGAATTTCATCTGAATATGACGCGTTTCAAAATGATGCCGCGTCAACGTGATCAGAAAACATCCCACTCCTGCCAATATACAGACGAGGATGATTCCTAAAAGCAGATCGTTATCAGGTTTATACATACCCTTGTCTCAGATTTTCGGGGAGATGGGGGTGTTGTGGGTGATTTGCTGGTAGACCTTACGATAGCGTATACCGCCAACTGTTTCGAGGTCGAAATATTCGCGGGCAACCTGCCTGCACCTTCGTGCAAGGTCAGGATCATTCATCAAGTCAACCAATTTGCCGGCTGCCACGTCAATCCCGCTGCCGGACAGATCGTCGATTATGACACCAACTTTGTGATTTTCAAGAATTTTATCTGTATCACCTACACCGCGATTCGCCACCACCGGGCAAACCCGCCGCAAGGTACTCAGGAATCTTGGTCGGAGAGGCCGCAATCTGCGAAAACGTGGCCTTGCGAAATGACAGCCCCGCTCCGACCTGACTCAAATGCGCCGGGACATCGCACGGGTCGACACTGCCTATCCAGACATCACCCTCGGTGACTCCCAGTCCGCTTAATCGCAATAGCACCTCTGCGGCAGGCGCTCCGGTCAGTAATCGCAGCTTCGCCGCTGGATGAATCTTCTTCCACGAGAGATAAAATCGCCCCATTTCCTCAAGCAAATATAATCCGGTTACTGACCCCGCATAAACCAGATCCGGGCTTTTTAATCGTACTCCTTCTTTGAATTTCGCTAAATCGACACAGCACGGGATCACTTCAATTGCGGATTCTTCACGCCATTCCTGTTCCTGCACCCAATCCCTCATCGTCTCTGTCAAGACAACTACCTGATCGGCATTGCGAATCCCAAAGCGCTCAAGCCATTTCAACGCTCGATACGACAGCCCCCCGAAACGCATAAGCCCCGCATCGACATACTCATCCGCCAGCAGGCCACGTA
>JADJXM010000031.1 GCA_016715865.1 Acidobacteriota bacterium
CGGTGTTTACGTCATCGCTGATCGACAAGGCCGGGTGCGTGACGTAGGTAATACACTGGTATGTCGGGAATTCGTGACCGTTGCCAGGCTTTCCGGCATCGGTGAATATCTCGAAGTTCGGCATCACAAAGGCCGGTGTCCCGGTCGTAACGAGTGAGAAGTTCGCGCCCGCCGTGTACGGCGTATTGATCGCGGTTTCCTTCCTCGTCGAGAGGTATACGGCTGTGTCATTTACTAAATAATCTGTCGGCATTGCTTATCCCCTCAAGTGCATGTCGGAATTGATATCAATCCGCGTGCGATGTGAACCAACTCCCCGTTGTAAGATTTCAAATTTATTGCCCACTGGATCGGCTCTGCCTTTGCCAGATGCGCCGATACTGTCGTCAGGTCGTCAAGAGCGTCCGAAATGGCGTCAATCTCAAGATTGAATGCCGCGTCGGAATTCGCCACCGTCATCGATGCCGGATCGTAATAGTGAAGCGCGAGAATCGCATACTGCTGACTCCTGCGCACCTGATCCCGTCGTGTCCGGCCTGCGCGTGACTCATTCGGGTCACTGCCTGATCTGGTAATCACGTAGCCGTGAACCCGGTTGCGGCCGCCCGAAGCATCGAGAGACGACCTGAGCAAGCCCGCCCATTGATCTTCCTCCGCGCCTAATACCCACCAGTCAAAGACTACTGCCAGAGGCGCAGCCGTGGTTATCACGGATTTCAATGCGGCACGGATCTGTGCGTCAGTCGGATCAGGCATCGATCCTCCCCAGCAGACCACCCCGGTTGATCTGATCGAGCGCGCCGTTAAGGGCAGGCTCGACAAAGGGACGCGCGGCCATCCTTGATGTTCCGCGTTCCAGATATTCGGCGTATTCCGCTCCAATCGTAATAACCCCGGTCGTCTGAGACGGAAACGAGGTCAGGATCGAGTTAGCCAGAAAGCCCGTCAGGATTGCCGGAGCTTCACCTGGCGCCGAAGCTTGATGGAGTCGGCCTCGTTTGCTGACCTTGTAAAACCTGCCTGATTTCGCCTTCGCAAAGCTGACCTTCATCCGGTTGACGGTATCGAAGACAAACGTGCGGATGGTCCGGCTTGCGACCGCCTCAACCGCCTTCGTCCATTCCGCTTCGTTGAAGATCACGCGAAAGTTCATTTCATTCCGTTCTGAATTGCGTTATCGATCATTGCCGCCACTTCCGGCGTTGCCGCGTCTCTGGCCTGAGCCAGCCATCCGGCGTCAACCGTGATCAGCGTCAATTCAATTTCAAGTAGTTCCGGTTGCTCTTCCATCGTTTACACCGTATTTGAAAGCGGCTCACAGTGGAGAACCCACCCGGAGCCAAGTTGCTGCATTTCGGTTATCTCCGCAACGCGGTATTTCTTGACCTGTCCATTGATCGTGAGCGCGACAGAAGCATTGCTTCTCAGGTCGTCGATGCTCACATTCGCCGATTCAGCCAGCCACACCGTTACCGCGCCGCTCACTCCACCGTCCGAGGTCCGGCTTTTGCGCTGCGCGTACCAGTCAGAGTCAATCGAGCCGATCTGCGTCTCTCCGAGTGCCGGCGTTACCGTGTAGAAGGTCAGGGATGCACCGCGCCCGTATAAATAGGTACGCATCGAGTTCAACACAGAGGCATTGAGCAAAGGTGTTACTGCCATCTCAAGCCCTCATTATCCGGTTGCCTCGAATCAGCCCGCCGATCAGTTCATCGACCGCATCAGGCCACCCGGCTGTGCCTCCGCCGGATGATTTAACCCTGATGCCGTCAATGGAGAATTCGGAGATAGAATCGGATGAAACAGAAGCCCCGTATCCGGCCAGATATGCCAGAGCGAGCTCGCACTGAGCGTCCTTGACCAGTTGCGGGATTTCGGTCGATGAATACTGCTCACCGTAGCCAGTCGCATAGATCCCGTATCCGCCCCGGTATCCGAACAATGCACCCGCTCCCAGGTTATCGATTGAACCGCCGACGGTTGAGCCGTCCGGCTTGATCACCCCGGCACGAGGCCATGCAAGGATCTGAGTGCTTGAAGCTCTTGCGCCCAGCCAGTTTTCCCGGTCAAGCCGCCGGGTAGCCATCAGAAGCGCCCTGATCTTGTCATCGGCCTGTGCATCGTCAAACGCATCCACATTTAGCCGCTGCTCGCAGTAGGTGTTAAACTCTGCGAGCGTCGCATAGGAATTACTCGACGCGCCGCCGACCGTTGTGACCAGAGTTGAGGCTTCAAGACTCATTTAGTTACTTTTTTACCGCTGCCACTTTTGCCACTGACCTTTGCACTTTTAGCGACGGGTTTTGCTTTACCGGCGATTGCGGCTTTGGTTGTGGTTGCGGCGTCAATGTCGGGTGTGAGTTCAACGTGTTCGCGCTCAGATGTTTCATCTACTACGACCTCCACCACTGCCCCGGCAACGGGAGGCTCGGCCGTATAGCCGAGTCCCGAGGCGAGGATTTCCCGCGCATCGACCGGGGCGCATTTATGGGGCGATCCGTCCGGTGCGTAGATTGTGATCACCTGGGGCATCGGGCCCTTGGTGATCGGTTTGAATTGAGTGGTCTGTTCATTTGCCATTAGTCATCACCAAGGAACACACCAATAACAGTAATCGTGCCGGTCACATCGATCGTCGAGTTTGCGTCGATCGTTGCAGCAGTACCCGACCAGTTGAGATTGAGCGTGACGGCCGTTGTCGTGCCGTTGAGAGCGGTCGTAACCGCGCCATTGACAGCCGTTCCAGCGCCCGCACCACCTGAAAGCGTCACGGCTACGGCCTGCCCGACGTTCTCATTGACACCGTTTCCGAGAGTGCCATCAGCTGCGGCTGAAATAGCCGTTGTACCGATGCCAATCTCGAAAACCGCATCACCTATCGCGCCGGTCAGTGCCGCACCCTCGGCAAACGCCGTGTAATCCTGGCGAGAACCGAGAAACGAAACGGCCTGCGCTGGAAACGTGAACAGAGGAAGAGTGCCGTGCGAGCCGGAGCCCGCGCCGTCCGTGACGGGGATCTGGGCCTCATCAAGAGTGAAGTCCAATCGGAAGATCGGCCCCCACCGCTTGATCGTGACCGCAACCGTACCCGATACCGGCGCAGTGCCGAGCGCCCCGATTTCGCCGCCCGCCGTGGTGTCTATCTCACGCACGGCGGCTGCGATTTCGGAATCAGGGACCGGCCTGTAAACATTAACCGGAGTTCCGATCATTGGCCCCTCCTAGTTGCGTTTTGCGGCCCACGCTGTGTAGTTGATGCCCGTGGCGATTGTCCCGGTCACGTTCGTATAAACGCGAGCGTAGCGATACCACGTGCCGTTGACCTCATTGCGGAAAGGCAGGATGTACCGGCCAACGGTCGAATCCGTGTCCGCGCCGATCAGCGTTTCGAGAGCGCCGACCGCGAGAATCGGACCCTGAACGATGCCGGAGGCGAACGTCGAGGAGTCGGACAACTGGATGCCGATATCATATCGCTCGTCGTTTGAGGCGATTTCGATTGCCGTGATATCAACCACCAGATCGCCCTCGAAAAGACCCTCGCCCACGTCAACGATCTTCGCCGCGCTGTCAACGGTAGCCGCCGCGTCAGCCGCGACGAGCCCCGCGTCCTTGAATTCAAGCAGGCTGTCGAATGTATACGACGGTCTGTGCTTTGCTGCTGTGTAACGCATTTTGAATGCTCCTTCTTTGAGGCGTGAGCGAGTAACCCACGCGGATTACTCACTACGCGACGGCGGCCAGATCGCCAATCGTCCAGAGACGCGCGGCGGCCTTCGCGTGGAAGAGCGCAACGCCCGCATACCATTCGACGCGAGTGCGAAAGACCGGCTTGGTCTGAAGCTCGCCCAGATCCGTAACCATCATCCCGCCGTTCTGGATGCCCGTAAGCATTCCCTCGCGGAGAGAGACGCAATAGATCGAGGTAGCCGTAGCGCCACCAGCCGATGCAGTCTCGTTGAATTGGAGGATTTCCGCGCCGTCGTTGTCCTGATCGGCGATCAGGATCGGCAGATCGTTGTATTTCGTGACCTGACGCCCGAATTCATCCTGGGAGTATGTCACATATCCGCCAACTGTCGAGGTGCGAGCCGCTGCCGTGATGCGCCGGCGCATCGAGCGGTTCATGATCAGGTGCGTCGGATTGTCCACTGCATCGATCAGTTCATCGAGCTTGACCAGGCTGAGTGCCGTTCCGCCCGAGGTCGAGCCCGCGCTGATCAACTGCGAGCCGGTCAGCCGAACCTGAAGCCCGTCGAATTCACGGGGATCTGAGGCCGAATCGCCTTTCAAAAAAGCCTTTGTCCAGCGATGCGCGATGGCCTTGACCTTCATTGCCTCGCGGACCGAACGCTGATCCATCCCCATTGTCTGCAAGATGAATTTATCCACGTCCAGATCGCCGCCAGCGATAACCAGCGGTTCCGTAACCGGGTTGATCACGCCAACATCTTCACTGTACGCCTCGTTGACGCCACGGAAGCCGACGCCCGGAAGCGTCTCTTCGCGGTTGTAACGCATTGCCGACCCTTGAATGGAATCGAACGGCAGAGCGCGGAGAATTTCAGAGTTCTCCGCATAGAGCTGTATAACGCCGCTTCTGAGCGGATCACGCTCTGATTTTGCGGCCTCAACCAATGTCATAGCCATGGTTTTGTATCTCCCGCTCTACCGATCGGCAGAGCTATTAAGTGTTGTTGCCCATTCTGCGAGCGAGTTTCATTCGCTCGACCGCAGAAAGATTCGATAAATCCCTGTCTAAAACCTTGCTCCGATGATTCGGAGCCGCGCCTGACCCGCCTGAGTCAGAGGCTTTGAAAAACTTCGGTCGTTGCTGCGAGTAGAGCTTGATAAAGAAATCCTCGACCTTGATGTCGGTCTCATCGCCGTCCTCGTCGAGTACGACGATTTTCGATTTCCTGCCCTCTTCCTCTACCAACTGAAACCGGCTCCCGATTTCGGCCCATGCCAGGTCAAAATCTTCCGGGAACATTCCAACCTTTTCACTCGTGGCAATCGCCCTGATCGGATCGGTCAGTTTGAACCTCTTAAGCTGTGCCTGATCCGCTTTCCGAGCCTCTCGCTCGGCATTGAGTTCGGCGGCCAGCTTATCCGCCTGCTTCTTGTGGAGTCGCTCAAGTTCGGCCTTCTCGTCCGTCGTGAGCGGCTTGCCCTGCTTCTTCATTTCGCGAAGCTCAAGCAGGTTGTCCAATTCGTCGTCGTCCAACTCCTGCAACTTGCTATACCGGCCCAACTTCGCGTTGGTCTCGGTCAGCAGTTTTTCTTTCTTCTGCAATTTGGATCTGAATTCGGCAGGGTCATCGAATTCGATCTCCTTCAAATAATATTTATCGCCCTGCTGCTCGTACCTGTCTCTGTAGCTTTCCGGCACGTTGTCTAAAGTCTCGACCGTGCCTGATAATTTAATCGGCATTGCTTTTCCCTTTCTCTGATCGGGTTAATTCGCGAATCTTCTGATCCGGTACGGTTGGTCTATTGATATTATTCACAGTTTTCAAATTTATTTTTAAATCGACTCCGCGCCGCGGTTAAACATCTGCTCAGCCCTGATCGCCCGCGCCTCGGCATCGGCCTCGACCAGTTGAGACTCCGCTTCCGCGTCAAAATCCTCGGGCAATTTCCCGGCCCGGCGGAATATCTGGTAAATAGTGTTGCGGCTGAAGATATTGTCGGCCGATTCGATCCAGACGCGCATTTCCTCAGGCGAGAGGGTCAATTCCTGCATCGTTGCGCCGAGGTTGATCGATCCGCCCGAGTCGTAGCCCAGATATGCGGCGTGAAAACCCAAGGCAAGCTCAATTCCGTCCTTGAGCGAGCGAGCGGCGGCGGCTAAATCCGACTCTTCCTGTACCTGGTCCAGTAATTCCTCGGTAGCCGTATTCGCTTCCGGCTTTTTACCGGCAATGATGGACATTCCCAATGCGGCCATTTGCTCCTCAAGGTGGTGCAAATCCTCTTTTGCCGCTCCGAGGCTGGCGCCGGTCGTTTCCGCGAATGCGACGTGGCCGTTATTGGAATCAACATCGAAGAAGGTGCGCGGCCCGATGGTCTCAATCTTCCGGCTCGCATCCCGGCCACGAAACCAGAGAATCGGACGGCTGGCGAGGTGGAGGTAGACCGAATAATCGGAATATTTCTGATAGTGAGCCAAGTTGATCAAGGCCAGATCGAGCAGCGGGCGCGATGTCAGATAGCCGGTTTTTCGGCCATAAATGAGCCGCTACGGGGATTTCAGGCAGGGTCGAGACCCCTGCATCCTCCATTATCCACGTGCGCTGAGAGCCTGTATCCGTCTCGCGCCATAGTTCCCACGATCCGGGGCGCAAAACGCGGTATCTGATCACTTCTTTTTCGGCAAATTGGCCGGCCGATTCGTTGGTGATTTCGCGGAATGTGATCTGAGCCAGCCGCGTCTTTCCGTTAACCTGCTCGACACGCCAGTTGACCGCCTGTGATGCGTCATAG
>JADJXM010000032.1 GCA_016715865.1 Acidobacteriota bacterium
ATCTTCCACGAATATCCGCTGCGCTTCATCAGTGCCGCGAGCATGGCGGCTGAAAGCGTCGGTCGGCCCTCAACGATGTGGATCGCGCTGAGTCCGAGCATGGGGCTGATCCCAAGCTCCATCGCGACTTGAGCCTTGACAGCGGCTTGGGTGACCGCCTTCAAGTCTTTGAACATGCCCGACTGGTAGGCCATGTTTGCGAACCGACCGAGGTCATCGAGGGTTGATATCTGCGCGCCTTGGCTGCGAACGATGTTTGACATTGTACCTCCGAAATGTAAAAAAGCGCGGCCATCGAACGACGCCGCGCAAGGGTAGGGGTGGGTGATTAGATTGCCGTTGGAAAATCGGAACCGACGGCCCATCGCAAAAGCTTCAGAGGACTGCTTTTGCGATGGGCGTTCCATGCAAAAATCGCAAAGGCGAAGGCAACTTGATTGTCCAACAGCTTTCGCCCAGCGGTCTCTGCAATCATGCGATTTCGGAATGTAAGCGCGGGATCGCCATCTGAAAGCCCCGCGCCTGTGTGGATTTTACACAGAAAATCATAGCCTGCCTCGTTGTCGATCTCTCGAAAAACAAACATCGCCGCAGCCGCCAGAGATGCAGGGATCGACAAGCGCTTGTGTGCTGCCCACGCAACACACTCCTCAAGCAGCGGGGCTTTCAAGCAAAACGAGACGACATCGGTGCGCTCAATCCGAGGAGCGAGCTGTCCCCGCTTTTGCTTATATCGCAAAACCCAACTCCCCGCAGCCGCCAGTAGTGTGGTGTTGACCTTTCCCGCCACGGAAAGGTTGTCGGATGCGGATCGGATGCGGCCTTGATCCATGAACTCGAACGCCTCCAGATCAAGCCCTCGAATAACTGCGGCGCGAAACGACACACCAGATTCAATGCACGCCATGAGGCGATGTTGTCCGTCTAGCAATGCGCCATTCGCAGCAAATCGGATCGGAGATCCGTCAAATTTCCACTGTCCGCGCTTCATAAAATTTGACAGTCGTTCGACATGGGCCTTGCACATAGGGCGATTATTCGTATTCGCCGCGAGCCAATCTCGTGCGATATCTGGCGTGACGGTGACGATGCTTTGCTTCATGTTGTCCTCTTTTTTGGTTGGGGGTGGATGATTTTTTACCGGCGGGGATCTGCTTCGGGGATCTCCGCCCCGAAAAACATGCTCGGATACGGGTCGAAAGATTCGCAGCGGGGCATGCTTGGATGGCGGAGAGCGTCGTCTTTTTCGCACACAAAATGTCCGTTCATGCGACCCAGGCGGACGCAGTTTTTGCAGGTCTCGGTCGAGTCGATGGCGAGTGTGTGTTTGGGCTTCGCGGGGAGCGCTACAGCCACGCGATTGCGGCGTGTGATCTCGGAGAGGAGCGCCGATTTTGCTGCTCGAGTAGCGTCAAGTTCGCGCTGGAGGCGGACGGTTTCGCGGTTCGATGCGTCGAGCCAAGCCGCAAGAGTGGCGCTGGAAACGGATTCGAGGAATGTGAGATCGATGTCGCTGGTCATTGCGTAAGCCTTTCATGTTATGCGCCTACTGCGGCGCGGTTGTTCGCGGTAACTTGATTGGCGCGGTTGTCGCGGTAACTTCTTCCAAAAAGAGGCCCGCGAAGGCCGTGGTTGGGGGAGATAGAGGACTAGAGAGCTTCGTAGGCGGCGACCATCTCGTCAAAGGATTCGAGGTCTTCGTCGGCGATCCACTCGCTCACCGACACTTCGGCGAGTTGGACGAACGCGGACTCCAGCTTTTGGCCGAGTTGGAGGAGATGCTCTTGGATGGTCTCGCCATCCACTTCAAAATAGTGGACGGCGTCGGTGACGGATTGCGAGTCGTAGTTTTCGGGGGACGTAAGGAACGCGATAATCATTGCTTTCATGGTGTTCAGCCTTTTTTTCGTTTTCGTCGGGGCTTCATTGCGCCGCCCATGTTTTTAGTTATACCGAGGGGTTTTTGATTGCAAAGAACTTTTGCAACTTTGCAAGCCCGCGTTTTGCAAGAGAATTTTTGCCGAAAAGAAACTTCTTGCAACTGCAGCCCGCCGCGCTATACATAGAGACGAAAGGAGGGCCAAGCTACTGAGACAAGGTGGATAGAGCCGAGATCGATCGACACATGGGGTCTGGATCGCCACCCGGCGCGTGAGTTCGGCTCGGTAGGATGACAGCCTGAACCGCGAGTTTTCGCCGCTGGAGGAGGCAGTAAAAATCGCCGGAGATGATCTAAGGGGCAGGTCACCTACGCCGAAAACACCAGCATGGAAAGATAAAAACTGCGCCGAGGGTTGGCCTCGGATCAGGCCGCGCAATAGGTGTCCATCCACCTGTTCGCGTGCTGACACACCCTGCTCGCCCCACAAAGGCGGGCTTTTCTGACGGTAGGGATACGGCGAGGGAGTCACGACCCCTCGCTCTCGGTTCGACTCCGAGCGGCGGGCTGTGCTAAACTGTAACGCCCCAAGTGGGCAAAGGAGGACGCCTCGTGACAGATCAGATCAACCAATACGAACAGACCTTGCGGGAGGTCTTGCCCCCAAACCTCACCCTGACGGGGAGTTGGGTGGGGTGGAAACTAGAGCAGCGGCTCGACAAAAAACTGGGCGAGTTCAAGGCGACAAAGGTTCCAAAAAACGCGGTGGCTACGCGCCAAAACGCGAAGTCGAACGACCCCCAAACATGGGCCGCGTTCGAGGTTGCCTGTGCCGCGTGGGAGAACGGGCGCGGCAGCTACGCCATCGACGGGGTCGGGGTGGTGCTGGTCGAGGATTGGATCGGATACGACCTCGATGTGAAGGATGTTAAAGATCGCGAGGGGATCGCGGGGGAGATTTTGTTCGAGGCTGGCCGATGTGGATGCTACGTCGAGGTCAGCCCGAGCGGAAAAGGATATCGCATTTTCACGCGGGGAGTACTCCCCCGCGCTGGAAAGGGCACAACCCACAGTTGGATTGAGGCGTACGACCACACCAGTCCAAGGTTTTTGACGGTCACCGGCAACCGCATTTACAAGCGCGAGGGCGATATCGAACCCGAGCAGGGGTTCGTCGATTGGATGCACAGCCGCTATTTTGCGAAGCCCGACGCCCCCAAAAAAACAGCGCCAAAAAAGTCCAGCCTCCCCGCGTCGATCTCCGATCAGGAGCTGATCGAGAAGATCCGCAACAGTGCGGCTGGTTCGGAGTTTGCGCGGCTGTTCGGAGGCGATGAAGGGTCAGACCACAGTGCGGCTGACCTCGCGATCTGCAACCTCCTCGCGTGGTGGACAAACAAAGATGCCGCGCAGATGGATCGGATCTTCCGATCTTCGGGGCTGATGCGAGACAAATGGGACAAAAAACACCACGCGGACGGGCGCACCTACGGGGAGGGAACGATCGAAACGGCGATCTCTTCCTGCGTCGGTGGCTACGATCCATCCTACCGAGACCCCGCAGCCGCTCCGAAAACACGGACGGCGGCAGAGAAAAAAGCCGACGCGCCATCGACAGAAAGCGCGGAGGCTTCGCAGGGATGGAAGTCGCGACTCCTTCTCAAGTTCGACAAAGAGGGGCGGGCGATCGGCTACAAAAGCTGCGCGCTGAACGTCAGTCGCATCCTCGCGAACGACGACCGATGGGCGGGGGTTTTGGCGTTCGACGAGTCCGCAACCTCGCCAACATTTCAGACTCAGCCACCTTTCCACCAAGACTACGCAGACCCGAACGATACGACTTTCCCTCGGATGCTCGTGGATGAGGACTATATCCGCGTCGGATACTGGCTGCTCGAAGAGTACGGGATCAACCTTGCAACTGAAGGGATTGCGGGGGCTGTTTTGGTGGCCGCGCAGTTCCAGCGCGTTCACCCTGTTCGAGACTACCTCACATCGCTGCGGTGGGATGGCGTCGAGCGCATCGAAACGTGGCTCCGCACCTACCTCGGAGGCCGCTCCCTTGTCCACCAAGGCCCGGAATATGTCGATGCTGTGGGCAAGATGTGGCTGATCTCGGCGGTGGCTCGGGCCTTCAAAGCGGGCTGCAAGGCGGATCATGTTTTGGTGCTGGAGGGCAGCGAAGGGATCGGAAAGTCCACGGCCCTTAAGATTCTTGGAGGGGCTGCGTTTTCAGATACGCAGATCGACATCCAAAACAAGGACGCCTATCTCCACATTCGAGGCAAGTGGGTGGTGGAGCTGGCCGAGTTGGACAGCCTGATGCGGGCCGAGAGTTCTACCGCGAAGGCTTTTTTCACCAGCGCAACAGACCGATACCGCGCACCGTATGGTCGGACGATGGTCGAGGTTCCGCGAGGCTGCGTGTTTGCGGGGTCGGTCAACCACAATGACTACATCCGCGATGCGAGTGGGGGGCGTCGATACTGGCCGGTCGAATGTGTCCAGCTCGATCTCGCCGCGCTCACCGCTGATCGAGATCAGCTTTGGGCGGAGGCTGTCGCCTGCTACCGACGCGGAGATCGTTGGTGGCCCGAAGCGGCGCAAACCGAAGTGTTCCGCGCTGAGCAAGCGGCCCGCCAGATCGATGACCCGTGGGAGACGTTGATCGTGGACTGGATCGACGGCAAGGGGCAGGTGACCCCAAGCGAAATCATGGGCGAGTGTTTGAAGATCACCAGCGACAAACAGGATCGCCGCGCACAAACCCGCATCGGGATCATTTTTCAGCGCCTTGGGTGGGTGCGGAAACGAGATCGCAATTGTGCTGGACATCGAGGGCAGGTGGCGACATACTACCTCCCACCTCCCCCCAAAACACAGCAGACCGCTGTACAACCTCCAGAGGTTGATCAGAGGTTGGACAGGTTGAACACCCGCACCACAAGCGGAGATGATCAACCTGATCAACCTGATCAACCTACTTCCTCACGTGCGCGTGTGTGCGCGCGTGTAGCGGGTGACGCGCCGAGCGTCCACCCTGATTTTGATTTCTAAGATTTCACCACAGAGGTTGATCAGGTTGGACAGACCTACTCTACCAAGGGTGTTCAACCTGTGATCAACCTTGTACAACCTCTGGAGGTTGATCAGAGAGGGTCATCATGGACTTTGTAGTTGTGGACATCGAAGCGGCTGATCTTGTTGAGGATTGGTCGCAGCCTTGGCTTGCTGGGATGGGTTCGGCGGTCTCCTACCATCCTCGCGACCTGTTCAAAGTGTGGGCGTCGAGCGAGGTTGATCAGCTCGCTGCGTATCTAAATGAGACAGATCTGATCGTCGGCTACGCGATCAGCCACTACGATCTCCCCGTGATCGAAAAGCTGGCTGGCGTCCCGATCAAACCTGCCCGCTATGATCTTTGTGAGTTCGTCGCGAAGGGGCTAAACAGGCGCGTCAGGCTTGAT
>JADJXM010000033.1 GCA_016715865.1 Acidobacteriota bacterium
GACCGAGTTCATTCAGAATAATTCAGGATGCTGGTGTTTCCCTGAAAGTGCTCAGGTGTCTTGATCGGTCCGGCAGGCTTCGGCGGCAGTTTCACCTCTTTGCCCTTAGTCGGCTTTGCGTTGCAGATCGACCTCCGCACCCATCGTCATACCTTCGTGCTCTGCCTTCGCCTGACCCTTCAAATGGCCGTCGATCAGCATCAGCTCAAATTTGATCAGCGGCTGGTCGGTCTGGACCTCGAATGTCACCTTGTTGCCTTCAATTTTGCCCTTCAGAATCTCCCATTGCTGGCCGGAATTCGGGCCAGCGGTTCCTGTCAGCTCGGTTCCGTTCTGCTTCAATACCATGCATGCGGAGTCCTCTTCGTCTCACCGTCTATGGTCGTGTTGAAGCTGCCGGACCATGTGCCCGTCAGATCCCCGGCAGCCAGGAGGGCGGGGGAGAAAATTAACATCAGACTCAACGCGCTGAGTAGTCTTTTCATTTCAATCTCCTTATTGGAATAGTTTTTCAGACCTGATACGCATCGATGTACGAAGAGGCAGTCTGTCCGGTTCCTGTATTCGGCCGGGGATTATGATAATGTGTTGGACGTTGCGAATAGCTTCTCAATTCACACCGACTTTTCGGCCATGAGCGAAGAAACGGAAAACCGAGATCCTCGGAGGCTGACAGCGGCGCTGCGGTTGGTCGTACGGCGGTACGCTTTCCAGATCCGCCGGCGGCCGGCTGTATCGATCCCGGCGCTCGTATTGCCCGGGCTCGGCAATATCTTCGTTTTTTACGTTCCGCCGCTGATCATCGCCAGGGTGCTTGGCGAATTCGCGGCCGGCGCCAGACCGAGTCTGCGCGAATTTGTCCCACACGTGCTGGCTCTCGGCGGAGTCTGGCTTGCGGGCGAGGCGATATGGCGTGTCGCCAGTTTTCTTCTCGCTCGCGCTGAAATACGCGGACTCGAAGAATTGTACGTCGAGGCAATGGATGAGCTGCTGGCGAAGGATCTCTCTTTCTTCCACGAGAATTATGCCGGTTCGCTGACCAAGCGCGCGCTGGGATATGCCCGCCGTTTTGAAGACGTGTTCGACGTTATGGCTTTTCAGGTGATATCCAATCTGCTGCCGTTGGGATTTGTAGCGGTTGTGCTGTGGAGGTACTCGCCCTGGCTGATACTTGCGCTGTTGGCAATGCTCGTCGCAACGTTCATCCTCATTTTTCCGAGGATTCGACGGCGGCAAAGGCTCGTCGATATACGCGAGGCGGCTTCGGCCAGGCTGGCCGGACACGTGGCCGATTCGATCTCGAATGCCGAAGCGGTGCGCGCGTTTGCGAGAGAGCCTGAAGAAGCCGGCATTCACACGCGAAACGTGAAGGACTTCGGATCCAAGACCCTGCGGTCCTGGGACTACCAGAACCTGCGTGTCGATACGATCACGTCGCCGATGTCCGTGCTCACGAATATGCTCGGGCTGATCATTGCGCTGTGGGTCGCCGGATCGGCCGGCGCGGGGCTGCAGGCAGTCTTCATCACCTTCAGTTACTATGCCGCAATCACGCGCGTCATGTGGGAGTTCAACCGGATCTACCGCAATCTCGAAAGCGCGCTGACGGAAGCCGCCCAATTCACTGAACTGCTGCTCGATCCGCCTGCCGTGGTCGACCTGCCTGAAACGACTCCATTCGCCCCGGCGCATTACGGGATCGAACTTAGAAACGTCTGTTTTCGATACTCGCCTTCTCAGCCACTGTTGTTCGATGATTTCTCCCTCGAGGTTCCGCACGGCGCGAAAGTCGGGCTGGTGGGCTATTCGGGTGGCGGCAAGACGTCCATCACCCGGCTGCTGTTGCGTTTCGTCGACATCGAAAGCGGCGCCATTCTACTTGGAGGAGAGCGGATCGACGAAATATCGCAGTCCGCGCTTCGGCGTGCGATTGCATATGTTCCGCAGGACCCCTCGATGTTCCATCGGTCGATTGCCGATAACATCAGGATCGGCCGTCCTGAGGCCACTGATGAAGAGGTCCGCCGGGCCGCAAAACTGGCGCACGCCGCGGAATTCATCGAGGCGCTTCCACTTGGATACGAGACGCTGGTCGGCGAGCGTGGCGTGAAGCTCTCAGGAGGGCAGCGCCAGCGAATGGCGATCGCACGGGCGATCCTCAAGGGCGCGCCGGTGCTGATCCTCGATGAAGCTACCAGCTCGCTCGACTCCGAAAGCGAAGCCCTCATTCAGGATGCTCTCTGGACCCTCATGGCCGATCGAACGGCGATTGTCATCGCTCACCGCCTTTCGACGGTCAAGCGGATGGACCAGCTGGTCGTGCTCGATCACGGCAGGATCGTCGAGAAGGGAACACATGACAAACTGCTGGCCCGGCGCGGGATCTATGCCTCGCTCTGGGCCCATCAATCCGGCGGCTTCCTGGCGAGCGATGAAAACGCAAGCTTTGAAGCCTCAAATTGATAACAGCATAGTGCGACCGGATTTGATGACCGTCACCCGACACCTTTCTGTAATATCGCCGAACTGAGGCGCCGGCAGAGCCATCGGTTCAGCTTCACGCGCGCATCCAGCGAAGGATGCGTCTTCGTTTCGCTCCGCGTCGAATTGCCGGCCGTGATGCCGATGTAGGTCATCCGCTCGAGCGCCTTCCCAAAATGCGCGGGATCATCGCCAATCTCCATCAGCGTAATCGCGGCCACTGCATCGCAGAAAAGTTCGATCTCACGAAGCAGACTTTCATTCCTGTTACTGAACGCGCGGGCGCGTTCCTCCCAGAGGTATTCGTGGGCGAGTTCGTGCGCGACGATCCCTCGCAGCTCGGCCTCGCTGGTGATGAGCATCAGCTTCGTAGTGATGATCAGGGCGGCCCGATAGTCGACGAACGCTCTTGGCTGCTCGGAGCGCAGCAGATAGATCGGCAGCTTTCCGTCGCGGTCGTGATAAGCGAGCACGGGTTGGAGAGCCGCTTTGAGCCGCTCGACCCGTTCGCCAGTGATGACAGTTAACCCTTTCCGGTTGATGATCACCTTGAGAAGAACGGGGCCGGGCTGATAGACCTGAGGTCGCATCTCGCTCAGGCGGCGTCGCACAGCGTCCGGCGCCAGATCCCCCAGGCGAGTCAGGGCGCGATCCGTTTCAGTCGTCCTGGTGGTCTGCGCTGGAATTACGGTTGGAAGTCCGAGGGCGAAAATGGCGGCGAGCGTGATCTGCTTGAGCATGGTCTCTCCCTGGTTGGGGCCGCCTGCCTTCGCGAAAGCCGAAAAAGGACACACGAATCCCGGGTCGCCACGTGATCTACTCGGCGGGGCGACGGGCAGGCGGTTGAAAATTTCGGTTTGGGTAAGCCGGATAAGGCGGGGGCTGATTGTCCTTACCGCCGCCTTATCCTGGAATGAGCCGGTCAGCTTGCATTCCAATTCGGCTCATTGCGCTGCGGACGTTACGCCGGACGCGGCGGCGAAATCTTTTGATTGCCCAAAAGAAACTCTCTGAAATTTCATGCGGATTTCTGGGAGAATTCATGGAGCGGCTATGAGCCTGCAAACAAAGCACCTCTACGAATTCGGCCCTTTCCGCCTCGATGCGGCGGAACACCTCCTGCTGCGCGATGGCGAAGCCGTCCCGCTCACGCCCAAATCCTTCGACCTGCTGCTGGCGCTGGTCAAACGTCACGGACATCTGCTGGAAAAAGACGAGCTGATGAAGCTGGTCTGGCCCGACACGTTCGTCGAGGAGGCCAATCTCTCCTCCAACATCTCACTCATCCGCAAGGCGCTGGGCGATGGGGAGAACGGGCAGCGGTTTATCGAGACGGTGCCGAAGCGTGGCTACCGCTTTGTTGCTGATGTGAGAGAAATGTGTGGGAGTAACGGGAATCTGGCCGAAGAAGTCTCGCCAGTCGAGAGCGGCGGAGAGATGGAAACAGTACGGGCGACGGCGAGTGCGGAACATTGGCTAAGCAAGATCAATCTCCGCAAGAAGGGCGTGATCGCAGCGGCGGCGATGCTGTTGGTTGCAGTAATTGGCGCGGTTTATTTGGTTCCTTTGATCCGCCACAGACTCCAGGCCGGTCGCAGATTATGCTGTTGCCGGTAGCGGCCGCTCCACACGCGGAGACCCAGGCGCGCGTTGTGACTTCTTCTGAGGAAGATAACTTATGGCAAGCGAGCTTCTCGCCGGACGATCGCTGGGTTTCATTTAATGCCGTGAATAAAATCAATATGGCAGGCACATCCACAATCTATGTCGTGCCGGCGTCAGGCGGGAATTGGATACGCATCACCGAAGGCAAGCACTGGGATGACGTGCCCCGCTGGTCTCCCGATGGTAAGACGATCTACTTCGTTTCTAATCGCACTGGGTTTTTAAACGTCTGGGGTATTCACTTCAACTCGAAGACCGGGAAACCGGTGGGAGATCCCTTTCGAGTGACTGTCTTCGGAGGCCCGGTCCAGCTTCATCCCATTGGTATAAGTATGATTTCAGTTGGCGCAAATCGCCTCCTGGTAAACCTGGTGGAGAGTTCCGGGAACATCTGGGTTTTGGAGAATGTAGATCGCTAACGGTTCAAAGTGATGGATAACCATCAGCCAATCCCCATCTACGAATTCGGCCCTTTCCGATTGGATGCAGCGGGACACCTACTGCTGCGCGATGAAGAAACTGAGGAAATTTATGCTCCGGAGTGGCTGACTCCTTGATCGTAGGAGTTCTTCGAGTAGCACAACCTGCCGAGGTTGTGCTGGTTTCTCAACTCGTCTCTTGCCGAAGCAGCGCAACCTCGGCAGGTTGCGCTACATTTGCCAGAGTTTTTCAATGCGCTTTTGAGCAAACAACTACAGCGCATATACGAATTCGGCCACTTCCCCTGGAATTGGCAGAAAATATACTGCTGCGCGATGGCGAGGCCGTCCCGCTCATTCCCAAAGTTTTCGACCTGCTGCCCGCGCTGGTCGAGCGGCACGGACATCGGAATATTGAGAATATGCAGGAGCGCTCCCAGTCAAGCCTCACCCGTGCGGCCATCAGTAACTTGATTGCTCTGAACTACCGCGGCCAGAGCCATCCGAACACGCCCGCGGTCAGAAGTGCATAGATCAATCCATCGATCGTCGATTTGATGGTCGTGGTCCACGAGCGCCGGTACCAGATCGACATCTGCCAGAGGGCCAGTGAATATCCCATAAACGCGCTGGCTCCGGTCATTCTGAAGACGCTGAGGTATGGCGCGTCGGCCGGCAGCGCACGCCCCGCGACATAGGCGGCGAAGAGACTGACGACAACGGAATAGACGAACCAGAGTGTGAGGCTCTGCGTCATCGAGGCCTGACCGTTTGGCATGACCGTGACAATCATGACCGGCCCCTGCTTCATCTTTTCGGTAAATTCAGGCGAGCGCATCTCGTCCATGCTCGAGCAGCGCGGGATCATATAATCGCCCGGCGGGATCGCAAGGGGACGGAGCGCGTTCATCACAGCGTCTTCGTCAGGCGCCTTGCGGTAATCGTCTTTATGCCAAAACGATAACGCCATGTGAATGACGGAACTCGCGATGAAAACTGCCACCGCGGAGAGCAGGATCGGGAGCCAGAGTGAGTACAGCCCTGTCATATTGACCTCCTATCGTTGGGACAACATGTTTCCGCCGGCGGCATGTCGCCGTTGCGGGCTAATTTTCAGGTATTCGGCGGCGAGCATATTCTGTTGGGTGCATAACTGCAAGGCCGGCCGGGTCGAAAACAACCTTCAGGCAGCAGTATTTCATTCCGGGCGACTCGCCGGCAGGTTTCGGACACACAGCCATACTGGTTGTCTGACATGAGAGAGAATATCAATAAAAATTGTCCGCTGAGCAAAACATATTGTCATTTCCGTTCTCTTCGTCATAAAGTTGCGGAAATTCAGATTCACATGGTGTCGATGAGGAGAGGTGATTTCAATGGCAAAACCAGCAAAATTCGCGCATGTCGTTTATCAGACAAGACGCTTCGAGGAGATGATCGAGTGGTACCGGAAGGTCTTTGAGGCGAAGGTGGTCTATCAGAACCCGGCGCTCGCCTTCATGACCTACGATGACGAACATCATCGTTTCGCATTCGCCAATCTTGATCTGTTCAAGCCGGCCGGGGTGGATGCCGGAGCGAGGGGCGAGATCGGCGTCAACCACGTGGCCTACACTTATGCAAATATTGGAGATTTGCTTGATACCTATGCCCGGCTGAAGGAATCGGGCATCACACCTTACTGGCGAATCCATCACGGGATGACCTTGTCGATGTATTACCGCGATCCGGACGGAAACCGGATGGAGTTTCAGGTTGACACCTGCTCGGTCGAGGAAGCCAATGAGTACATGCTCAGCGACGCCTTCGCCGCGAATCCGATCGGTGTCGAGATCGATCCGGAGGCGTTGCTGGCGCGTTACCGGAGCGGTGAGCCGGCGGAGCAGCTTATGGCCATGCCCGCTGGGCAGATTTCGCCTGTCCCGGCTGAACACGGGATCTCCTGATTCATAATATGTCAGTATCTATCTCGAACCCGGTTGAGTAACCCCCTGAAAATTTGCTGGCATTTAAGTCCGGAAGAAATTAATCGCAAAGGATGCAAAGGGGCAAAGTTTTTTTGGTAATATTATCATCCGGATTATTGCCCAATGGTAATAATTCGAACACTGATCTTCCTTGTATATCTTTGCCCCTTTGCGGCCTTTGCGATTAATTTCTTCATAAGACAGGATCACTAACGCTTTTCAAGGAGTAACACCATGAACAATGACAAAATCACGCGCCGCAAATTCATCGAACGCACCACGTTGAGCGTCGCGTCGGCGACCGTGTTGCCTGCGATTCTGGAATCCGAAGCTGAGGCCGAAGCCAAATTACCAAAGCGCCTGCTCGGGCGGACAGGGGTCAGCGTGCCGATTCTGGCCTTTGGCTGCGGCAGCCGCTTCCTGATGTATCAGGACGAGCAGGAGGCCCAGCGCGTGCTCAATCACGTGATTGACAGCGGCGTCACTTATCTTGACACGGCGGTGGATTATGGGAAGGGCTTGAGCGAGACGCGCGTCGGGATGGTGATGAAGACTCGTCGCAAAGAGGTCTGGCTGGCGACGAAGATCCCGCCCGCCGCCCGCACCCGCGACGCTGCGATGCGCGAGGTCGAACAGAGCCTGAAGCGGCTGCAGACCGACCGCGTCGATCTGTTACATCTGCACAGCCTCAGCGACGAAGCGGATCTGGCAAAGATTGAAGCGAAGGACGGCGCAATTCAAGCCCTTTACCAGTTGCGAGAGCAGAAAGTCGCGCGCTTCATCGGTATGACCAGCCACACGGACGGTGCAGTCATGGCCAGAGCGATCGAACACAACGACCTGGATTGCGTGCAGATGGCGATGAATCCGGCGCGCGCTCTCAAGTTCGAGGAACTGGCCCTTCCGGCGGCGAAGAAGAAAAACCTTGGCGTGATCCTCATGAAAGTAACCGCGCAGGAGCAACTGGTCGGCGATGGCGCAGGCAAAGCCGGCATCGAGCAGTTGATCCGCTACGCGTTGAGTCTGCCCGTTTCGACGGCAGTGATGGGGATGCCGAAGTTGCAATTCATCGATCAGAACATCGCGATCGCAGCTTCGTTCAAGCCGATGAGCGCTGGCGAGATGGACAAGCTGCGCTCGCAGGTCGCTACACAACGGGTCAGCCTCGAGCATTTCTTTGCCCACCACCGCGATTCGTTTGTCGTATGAATCGAGGGAGCTCTGGAAAGACGCCGACGCCGATCTGACCGTCCGGCAAACCGTTCATGAAAACCGTTCCGGCCAGACGCCCGATCACCGTCCGGGATTTGCTGCGCCATACAGCGGGGCTGACCTACGGCGTATTTGGCGACACTGCTTTTGAGTACGCCTCGGAGTTCCGCGTGCTGGTGTATCAAACCATCGCTGACTGATGAGTTGGCACGGATGCGATCGCTGACGTATCTGTCGTCACCCGTCGCATCCTAAGGCGGCAAGACCGCACGGCAGCGTTTTCTTCGGCGCCAGGCTACACCCAGAATCAAAAGGATCACTACCAGCAAAGCCAGAATCGCCAAAGTCTCACCGAAGACATAAATCAGGTTCGCCCATGGCCGGCCGGGACGCCCGCCCGCTATGCGTGCCTCGCGCGGGTTATCTTCCGCCCAAGTGATTGGCACAGTCTGGCCCTCGGCCAGATCGGGCTTACTGGCGATCTCAATGTTATCCATTACCTCGACGGGTGCAGTCCGGCCTGGCGGTGTGTAGCTCAGACGCACGATCTGATAAGGCCAGGGCAGCGGCGTAGGGCCATAGCCACGGCGGCGGCTGCGAGGTCTGTGTTCAGTGAATTTGTTCACCTGCAGTACTGTGGCCGTGGCTTCGCGCCATGGGCCATGCGGCTCAGGCGGGAACAGTTCGCCGATATAGTCGCTGATGATTGAAAAAGTCGAGCGGTCAGCCAGGCGTGCGAATCTGAAGAGATCGCCCAATTTCAGCATCCGCACCTTGACCGGCTGCCCGACCTGCATGGCATCGTAGCTTGCAGCGTCGGGATTGATCGTCAATTGGGACATCCCCGGCGTCTCGGTGCCGGGCGGTTGTTCAACCTGCACGGAAAACTCGCGTCGCCATTGCCTTGTGCGATAAAAGAATTGGGTGTATTTGATAACCTCGCGTTTATCAGTCACCTTGACCTCATGCACCGTCCCCGCTGTATCCAGATAGAGTGAGCCGCCCACGAGTAACCCGATCAATAAAACGAAGGGAATCCACAACGGCAGCACTTTGCGCCCGGCAAAGAAGTTGACTAAACGGAACAAGGTTAACAGCAGGCCAAAGCCGACCAGCAAGCCCAGAGAAAAAATAATTGCGCCTTCGGGATTCATGGTCTCCTTTCCTACATTATCGATCTGCACGTTTTATCGACAGTCCGTTCTGTAATATCCTGAAACATCATAATAACGGCTTTCGTTGCATACAGATGGAGGACAGATGAAGCAGAAACTCTTATCGCATAAAAATCTCTCTCGTTACAATATCGTCAAACATCCCTGGCTGGCCGGTCTGGCGTTTATGATGTCTTTCGCGTCGCCGGCGGTTCACGGCCAGGATCTCGCCTGGCCGCAATTTCGCGGGCCGGACTCAAATCCCGTGGGAACGAATGCGCGGCTGGCCGAACGCTGGTCGAAGACCGAGAACGTCGAATGGGCGCAGGAGCTTCCGGGGCGCGGCTGGTCGTCGCCGATTGTGACGGGCGGCAAAGTGTTCGTGACCACCGTCACGACGGAAGGCAAGTCGAAACCGCCGCAGATCGGGACGGAGTACAGCAATGAATACGTCGCGGAGCTGCAAAGACAGGGGCTCTCGATGGCGCAAATACTGGAACGCGTAACTGCGCGGGACATCGAACTGCCGAATGAGGTGATGCTTCACTATTTCCTCTATTGCCTGAACCTGAAGAGCGGCAAGGTCGAGTGGCAGAAGGAGTTCTACACGGGTCGACCGCCGGGCGGGCGTCACCGCAAAAACAGTTTTGCCTCTGAGAGTCCCGTGACCGACGGGAAGTTCATATACGTGTACATAGCGAACATGGGGTTGTGGGCGTATGACATGAAGGGCAAGCAGGCGTGGACGACGCCGCTTGAAGCCAATCCGATCTACCTCGACTTCGGAACGGGTAGTTCGCCGGCGCTGGCCGGGAACCTGCTGGTGATCGTCAACGACAACGAGAAGCAGCAGTTCATTGCGGCGTTCGACAAGCAGACTGGCAGGCAGGTCTGGCGAACGAATCGTGACATCGGCGGCAAGGGGCAGCCGGTGCAGCGTTCGGGGTGGGCGACTCCGTTTGTCTGGCGGCACGCGTTGCGAACCGAGATTGTGACGATAGGGCCGGGAGAGGCGATCAGTTATGACCTGACGGGGAAGGAATTGTGGCGCATGTCGGGCATGGCGGCGACGCCGATTCCGATGCCTTTCGCTTACGATGGTCTCCTCTACATTGACGGCGGGCGGGGACGACCGTTGTTCGCGCTCCGACCCGGCGCCGCGGGCGACATTTCGCTCGGAAAAGATGAAACATCGAACGAGTATGTCGTTTGGTCGCAGCCACGCGCCGGGACATATCTGCCGTCGCCTGTGGCATACGAGGGCGCCATTTACACGCTGACCGAGACGGGCATCCTGAGCCGCTTTGAAGCCAGGACCGGAAAGATGACTTACCGGACACGGATCGACCCGGCGGCAACGGCTTTCACAACCTCGCCCTGGGTCTACAACGGTAAGCTCTTCTGCCTGAGCGAAGAAGGCCAGACGTTCGTCATCGCGACGGGCGAGAAGTTCCAGTTGTTTCACGTGAATGCTCTGGACGAAATGGCACAGGCGTCCCCGGCGATTGTGGGTGAGCGATTGCTGTTGCGGACTGAGACCCGGCTCTACTCTATCCGTTCAAGGAATTGACCATCTTCAGTGAGCGCCTCATCGTTAACGGGTGAGACACACGACCATTTTACGACCCTGGCGCGCGCTGGCATTACAGCGTGTCGGTGGGTGTACAGGGACGTCTGATCGAGGTGCTGTCCATCCGGCGGAGGGCTGACTTCGACGGCTTATGACTACCTGCGTTTCTGCCAGATGCTGCTCGATTAAGGTGTGTACAAAGAGAAACGATTGCTGAGCCGGAAGACTGTGCAACTGATCAGCGGGGGATTGGATCGTTGATCGCCTTCATCCGCGCGTCCAGCCGCTGCTGCAACCGCTCGCGGACGTCCCGATATTTGGGATCCTTGTATAAATTCTTCAATTCGCCCGGATCGTTCTTCAAATCGTAAAGCTCATCCAGTTCGTTGGCGCGGTAATGGCGGACCAGCTTCCATTCGCTGGTGCGCAGCATGCGCATATAAGCCAGGCCGGCGTTGTGCAGGTCGTACTGCCCGAAGATTTCAGTCCGCCAGCCGATATCGCGCAAGCCGAACAGGAGCGGGGTGAAATCCTGGCCATTGTGCCTGTAATCAGACGGAGCTTTGATCTTGAGCATCCCCAACACCGACGGAAACATGTCCAGATTGAGCACAGTTTCGTTGATCTCCGCGCCGCCTTGCAGCACGCCCGGCCACCGGATGAGCAGCGGGATGCGCAGCGACGTGTCCCACATATTCGGGCGCTTTGGCCCGTTGACTCCCCCCGCGATGACATAACCGTTGCCTTTGGTGTGAATGCCGTGTTGCCCGATGTTGTAACCGTGGTCGCTCTGAAAAATGACGATCGTGCGGCGGTCGAGATTCAATCGTTCCAGCGCCGCGAGCAGCTTGCCAAGGTTGCGATCCACCGCGTGGACGGCGGCGTAATAGTCGCGATAGAACTGTTTCACCTGCTTGCGGTCGAGCCCTTTCACTTCCGGGATCGTCGGGTCGAGGGTTTTGAACAGTCGCGTGTCCTCCTCCGGCATCGGCGTGTACGGCAAGTGCGGTTCGCGGAAGTGGATCAAGGCGGCGAAGGGCCTGTCTTTATTGGCTTCGATCCAGCGCAACGCGTCGTCCATGACAATATCTGAGCCGGCACCTTTCACTTCGGTGACTCGGCCGTTGACTTCGAGGCGCGGATTGACCGGCGCAAAGCTACCCTGTTGCGAACCCATGAAGTAATCGAAGCCGCGTTTGGTTGGATGAAATTCCGCTTGCGTGCCGAGGTGATATTTGCCGAAGAGTGCAGTACGATAACCGTTCTGTTGCAGAACGCGCGGCCAGGTCAGCGCGGAAGCGGGCAATCCCATCCCCGATGCGCCTTCGTCCGGCGTCAGGTAATCGGTAATGCCGGCCTGCGAACCGTAGAGGCCGGTCAGGAAAGCAACCCGGCTGGGCGAACAGACAGGCGTCGTGACGAAGGCATTGTTGAACTTGACGCCCTCGCGCGCCAACCGATCCATGTTCGGCGTGACGGCTTCGTGGCCGCCGTATGCTCCAATAGACCAGAGCGCCTGATCGTCGGAGACAATCGAGACGATGTTGTACGTGGCATTGGACCGGGCGTTTTGCTTAGCCGACACTGCCGCAGTGACGATCGCTTTCAGATACGGCCTGACAAGCAGATAGCCGATACCGGCCGTGATGACAGACGACAGAATCAGAAAAAAAATTGTCGATTTTCGCTTTCCAGTCATTCCAATTTCGGTCTCAGGGACGCCGGATACTCCCGATCGAGCTCGTTATGATGCTGCCGAGATAAAGTCGACCGTCCTGTAGTCCTGAATATAAATATCCGTCCGGCCCCATGGTGACGATCTCGGGACCCAGGCCGATCTCTCTGGCCAGCAATTGAAAATCGGAGAAGCCTGTCGAGGCTGCGAACTGCCCTGTCAATCCGGGATTCGGCGGAGGCGCCCAGGCCACCGGATCGATCGGGGCCGGCCAGAAAAGAAGGTATGCGGCGATCGCCAGGAGCAGGACGACGACAGCCAGGGCAAGACGTTTCAGCATCGGACATCCTTTATCATTAAGTCATGGTTTCACGATCTACCATCATGCGAGTAGGAGGCATGATAGTCGAAGGTTGAACTTTCGAGGAATTTCCGTTCGTTCGATCCTGTGCAGACCTATCTTTCATGATGCTAAAAATCCCTCTGATTCAAAAACTGACTCAACGAAAACTGTCTCCGGTATTCCCGGGGAGGTTCAGAAAGGAAAAAAAGCCGCCCCCCCCGGGCCGCCCGGGGGGGGGGGGGGGGGGGGGGGGGGAGGGGCGCATAGCTTGGCGAGGAGTTGTAGACAAGCGTATCAAAAACGATTGATCGGTATTTGTTCGCCCAGTAACACGCACACCCTCGCAGCCGTAGGAACCACCCTCGTCAGCCGAAAACCTGACGCTGCCAGCAGATCCCGGAATTCCGCTACGGAGCGCTGACGACCTCCCGTGCAGACCAGCATGAGCACGTCGGTAGCCGTGGCTCTGCGGCTCTCGGCCGACTGGTCGATGCGCTCCGGATAGACGCCTTCGACGATCAAGAGCTTCCCGTGCGACGGCATGGCGGCCCTGCAGTTCGTCAGGATCGAGGTCGCCCGCTCGTCATTCCAGTCGATGAGCACATCCTTGAGCAGGTAGGCGTCCGCTCCGCGTGGGACTTCGTCGAAGAAGCTGCCGCCGGCTACCTGGCATCGGTCCGTCAGGCCCGCAACGGCGATCTGCTGCCTGGCGCGTTCTGCTACGTATGGTTGGTCGAAGACGATCCCAGCCAATTCCGGATACGCTTTCAGGATACCTGTCAAGAGCCCCCCGGTGCCGCCGCCGATGTCCACGACTTTGCCAAACCCGGAGAAGTCGAACGCGGCCGCCACCGCCGCCGCCGTCTGGGGCGCGAACGTAGCCATCGCCCTGTCGAACGATGCAGCTCCCTGCTGGTCCTGGGCCGCAAGGGCGTAGATGTCCGCGTCGGGTAAGGTGCGGCGAAACGCAGGGTCCCCGGTGCGGACGCAGTGTTCAAGGTCCTTCCAGCTGTCCTGGACTCCAATGCCGGTGAACAGCAACACCAACTCGCGCATCGAATCGGGAACATCAGCACGCAGAGGTTCGCCCAGTGGTGTCAGTGCGAACGCGCCATTGCTGACTTCCTCGAAGACGCCGACGCTCGACAGCAGCCGCATTACGCGTATCAGCGACTGCGCGTGCGTCCGGGTTTCTGTTGCCAGGTCGCGTCCGTTGCGTGGACCATCCTTGAGCAGGTCGGCAATCCCCAATTGGGCCGTCAGGTATAGCGCCTGAGAAACGTAATGGCCGATCGCCATCTGGGAGAGCACGACACCAGGCGGCACAGCCAGTGTCTCGGGGTGAACTGCGTAAATCTCGTCTGACGAAGACATGGGGAAGCTCCTCTATCGAATAGAACTGCGTCAAAACTCCAGCCCACAGTATAGTCAATCTTCCTCTCCAAACGACCAAGTTGGCCTGAAAAATCCTGAAAACCGTGATGTGACTTTAAGCCGGTTCTCGCGTTAGTCGGTGCAGGCAGTAAATGTCATTGTCGAATTACCGGTTACTGGCGGCTGCGCTGCGAGAGGAGAAACCAATGTTCAAGCAGGTCGCACTCAGTGCCATTCTCGGCATCACATTTACGGCGACGGTCAACGGGCAGATCAACAGGAGCTTTACCAGCGAATGGATCGAGGGAAGGGAAGCGACAAAAGCCATCGCCCGCTTCGGCGACCTCTCACCTGAGGTGATCCGTAAACGTTTGATACAGATGCGTCAACCGGCCTACTTGCCCGGCCCGATGCTGGAAAAAAAGATCATTGAATCGCAATACCTGCCGATCGCGGACGGCAAACGTATTGACCGGTTGAAAGCCAGCCTCCAACCAGTGCTCGATTACCACGAGCGCAGCCGGATGCCTGTTTATGTATTAAGATCGGAAAAACCGAAGGCTTATCTGGTTGAGAGTGCCGTGCTCATCATCACAACTCGAATCATGATGATCGCCAGTGACGAAGAGATTCGTGGCATCGTTGCTCATGAACTGGCGCACGAGTACGTGCGGGAAGAACGCAGCCGGGCGCAAGAGGCCAAAAACGGAGAACTGATGCGTGAGTACGAGCTGTTCTGCGATGCGGTGGCGGCTTTTACGCTGAAGGAGATCGGCGATGATCCGGCGAGTTACAGACGAATACTGGAGCGCTTGACACATATCGGAATTACTATGGGGAGCGCAACGAGGCATGAATCCGATACCCATCCTTCATTGTACGCCCGCAAAAAACTGAACAAGTTCCTGAGCCGGCGGTTCGATTAATAATGTCGCTGGATGGCCGCGAGTTCATTGTTTCGAATCAAATCACAATCTCGTTCGATAGTATTCCCATTGTGTCTTCAGCTTCGACATGAGCGCGATAAAGTCCGGCTCTTTTCTGAGATTATCCAGAAATGGGTCTCTCACAAACAATGGATAGCAGGGGAAGCCACCGTCCGCCGCCGCCTGGAGCCACTTGATGGCCGGCCCTGTCTTTTTCATGACTGAATATGCGCATGCAATATCATATGCGGTGTGGTGAAAATGACCGATGCCCTCTCCCCTGTTTATCGCGCTTCTGATCATGGCCTCCGCTTTACTCCCATCGCCGGCAGTGGCAGCTAGCAAGGCATTGAAGCTTGTTAAAAGGCCTCCGTCAGCATCCACCGGATATTCTGCAATGTATTCTTCTCCAATGGCCGCCGCTTCATCTCTTCTTCCGAGATGTAATAAAGCCATTGCCCGCCAATATCCAACCCGTGGATTACCCTGTTTGGGAATGCTGCGCAAGGCTGTCAAAGCCTCCTCGTATTTCTCTTGAAAGATGAGTGTCTGGCCGATCCGAAACTGCGCCGAGGTATTTGTCGGGTTGACAATAACCGCTTTTTGCAGTTCCTGAAGCGCCTGATCGAAAGCCCCGATGTGGTTATAGACCAGCGCCAGCCAGTTCTGCGCCTCGTCCAGACTCGGGTTCAACGCAAGCGCGCGACGAAACTCCTGAATCGCCTTCTCGTGAGGAAAATGATTGGCGGGTGTCCACAGAAGGCGGCCGCGAGCCAGATAAGCGACGTCCAGGTCCGGGTCCAGGGAGAGCGCTTTCTCCACCTCCACAAAGGCCTTCTCTTCCCACTGCTTCTCCTCCGGTGCGAACAGGAAGAGTCGATACGAGTATGCCTGGGCAAGTTCAGCATGGGCCGCGGCGAAGTTTGGATCCGCAGCCACTGCGCGCTCGAGCATCCTGATAGCAGTCACGTTGTCGGCATTGTTTTGGCGGTTGAAATAAAACCGTCCGCGCAAATAATCATCATAAGCCGCCGGGTTTACCGGGCGGGCGCTTACCAGTCGTTTGTGTTCCTGCGGTGTCAGCTTGATCTGAATCTGTTGGATAACTGCCTGAGCGATCTCGCTCTGGAGCGCCGGGGCGTCGCTCAGGTCGCGCTCATAAGTTTCGGCCCAAAGGCTCCGCTCGGTCGGCGCATAGATCAACCGGATGGTGATTTTTACGCGTTCTCCGATTCTTTGTACCGAACCTTCCACCACCGCGTCTACATTCAGTTCGCGGGCTATATCCGGCAGAGACTTGCGCGTCTGCCGGTATTGCATGACAGAAGTTCTCGAACTCACCCTCAACGATCCGACCCTGGCCACGCCGGCGTTTAACGATTCGGTCATGCCATCCGCGAAATAGTCCTGGGCAGGATCGCCGGACAGATTTTCCAGCGGCAGCACAGCCAGCGATTTGATCTGATCTGGCTGAACTTCGGGCGCGCGCCGCCATTGCACTATTGAGACAATCCCGACAATCAGCACGGCGGCAATCACGGCAACGAGATACCAGCGAAACGAGGCAACCCTCTTCGCTGCTGTGTCAATCCCAAGCGTCGCCGCCGGCTTTTTCTCCTGACTGAGGTGTCGAAGCGCCTTTAAATCGGCGATCAATTCCTCTGCCGACTGGTAGCGCGCCTCACGATCCTTTGCCAGACACTTCGCCACGATCCGTTCCATATCCGCCGTCGCATCAGCACAATGCTGTTTTAACGACGGCGGCTCAGCGATCAGCAATGCCGCGATAAGATCGCTTGTCGTCGGGCCTTCGAATGGCCTGCGTCCGGCGAGCATTTCATAAAGCATCACGCCCAGGCTGAAGATGTCGGTGCGGTGGTCCACTTTTTGCCCGCGCGCCTGCTCAGGCGACATGTAACTGACCGTTCCCATCACTATTCCGGTCCGTGTTTCGAAATCCGAGCTGCCGGTAGAAACAGCGATTTTGGTATCGTTACAGGCCGATTCGGACTCGGTCAGTTTGGCCAGGCCGAAATCGAGCACCTTGACAAGCCCATCAGGCCTGACCATGACATTTTCTGGCTTGATGTCGCGGTGAATGATCCCGGCGGCATGCGCCGCGGCCATCGCGTTCGCTACCTGCGTAGCAACATCGAGCGCTTCGCTCGATTTCATCTTTCCCTCAGCTGTTCGCTGGCGCAGCGTCTCGCCCTCAACGTACTCGGTGACGATGTAATGCGTGTTCCCGGTCTCTGTCTGAACTTCGCCAATTTCGTGAATCGTAATGATGTTGGGATGATTCAAGGCTGAGACCACTTGCGCCTCCCGTTCAAACCGGCGCAGCCGCTCAGCGTCTCGCAGGAAAGTCGCAGGCAGGACTTTGACGGCGACTTCGCGGTTGAGCCGGTTATCGCGGGCCAGATAAACATCGCCCATCCCGCCTCTGCCCACAAGCGAAACAATCCGGTAATGATTGATATACTTGCCCAGCAACGAAAGAGTCTCGTCTCCGGTGATCAGCGGAGCAGCTATGGTGTAAGCCGGAGCTTCGATAAAACTTTCGGCTTCTCCATCCGAGGCCAGCAACGCCTCGACATCCCGGCGCAATGATTCGTCATCGCCGCAGGCTGATTTGATAAATGCCGCGCGCTCATCGGGTGCGCGCTCGATCGCCGACTGGAACAGTTGATCAATTTGTTGCCATCGCTCAGGCTTCATCGTTTTTTATCGTCCGTTAACATCTGATAGAGCCACGCCTTGGCCGCGCGCCATTCGCGCTGTACCGTCGGTACTGAGATGCCCATCACCTCTGCCGTCTCTTCTTCTGTCAGCCCGCCGAAAAAGCGCAGTTCGACGATTCGCCCTTTGCGCGCATCCATCGAGGTCAGTTTATTCAGAGCTTCGTCAACTGCCAGCAGATCGGCAGTCTTCGCCTCGATTACAGCCGTGGTTTCGTCAAGCGAAACCTTGATCGCACCGGCGCCCCGTTTCTGGTAATGAGCCTTGCGTGCGTGGTCGATCAGGATACGCCGCATTAACTGAGCCGCGATGCCGAAAAAATGGGCACGGTTTTGCCACTGCACATTCTTTTGATCGATCAGTTTCAGGTAGGCCTCGTTGACCAGGGCGGATGTTTGCAGAGTGTGGCCGGGATTTTCACGTTGCATATAGCGCCTGGCGAGGCGCCGCAACTCAGCATTGACCAGAGGCATCAGTTTGTCGAGCGACGCCTGATCGCCGTTGCTCCAATCAATCAGTAGCCGGGTTATTCCCTGTGATGCAGGAATCATCGCCCCTCCAATTTGCATTCGCCCATTATTCAATCCGATAGGCGGATTATGGCGACCTGACCTCTTTAATAAAACTCACTATCGCTTCCCTACGGCAGGGAAAAAATCAGTATCCGAGACATTGCGATTCTTTCGCTTGTCAGGATATTCATCGCATACTCCGGTGCCCGGCTTTCAGGTGGATTTGGCCGGGCGCATCGCTATGCGTTCTGCTTTCGTCGGCCTGACATCGCTCGCCAGCCCGAGCGCCTTGAGGACACGGATGACATACCAGCCAACATCAACCTCCCACGGCTTGCGTCCAAATCGGGCCGCATTCGCATCCCCGTGATGATTACGATGCCAGTTTTCGCCCCATGCTCCCAATTGCAATGGCCCCAGCCACCAGATATTCCTGCTCGTATCCACGCCTTCAGGCAATCCGGGTGTCATGTGAAGGAGGCTGTTGACGACCATCTGCATGTGCAGCACATAGACCAGCCGGATGGCCCCAATCCAGAAGAATCCTTCCCACCCCAGGGCCAACCCCGAGAAGATGGACAGTATGATGATCGGAACTTGAAGCGGTCTCCAAATCCGATACCTGGGCTTGTCTAAATCAGGGCACCAGCGTCCGGCATCGGACTCCGACCACTGATAAATCCATCTGATGTGCGCCCACCAGAAACCGCCGTAGCGAGGACTCGAGACGTCTTCCACGGTATCTGCTTTCGCGTGATGATGGCGGTGTTTGGCTACCCACGATACCGGCGCCCCAGAGGCGTTGAAGATGTTGAAAAAGATCAGGAAGGTTTCGACCGCCGGATTCAACCGCAAGGCGCGGTGAGACAGGCTGCGATGATAACAGACCGAGGTCCCGACTCCTCCGATTGCAGCGATCACAATAGCCACGGCCAGCACGCGCCAGCCTGGGAGAGGAAACAAAATGATCCCGACCAGCGCCAGTACGTGAATCAACACAATGTAGAATAAGGCCCCGCCTCTTCCCTTTGCGGCTTGCCACCAGGGCATGGTCCAGGGTTTCTCAGACCTGGTTCGCACTTCAATTGAATTCGGATTTCCGTCGCTTGATTGTCGCGACATAAATGCCCCCCTCCTGGCTTTAAGACTGCACATGCTGCCGCGAAACAGAAGGCACCGGCGCCAGCCATGCGGCGATTCCAAGAAGACTAACCACCAGGGCGAGCAGGTAAAACATGACGGCATAGGAGCCCGTCCGGGTGACGCACTCAGCCAGCAACAATGGCCCGACCGCCGAGGCCACAACCGTCATCGTCTGGGCGGCGCCCTGGATTTTGCCCAGGTGTGCGCGACCATAGGCCCGGCTCCAGAAAGAGAAGAAGATGACCATGATGAACCCGCCAGCTATTCCCATAACCGATGCGTACGCGGCAACGTGCAATTGAGTCTGAAGGCTGGGCAGGGCCAGCAGCGAACCTGCCAGCAGGGTCATGGCCAGAGCCATGAGACGATTCAAAGACCACCTGGTCGACAGCCATCCGCCGAGAAAGTTGCCAAGCAGCGCTGTCAGGGCTGTGATCACCAGGCTTCTGTAATAAGTCGAGGCGTCGAATCCTGTTTCGGCGAGGATCGATTCATTGAAGATTGCGATGCCGGAGGCGATCAGGCCATAGACCGAACTCCCCAGAGCGAAGATCCAGAAGGCAGGTGTCGATAAAGCCTCTCCCAGAGTGTGCCCTGTGTCCCTGACGGTCGTCACACCGGCGTGTTCTCTTTCGCCGTCGAGAGAGAGGCCGCAGGTTTCTGGTGAGCGGCGCACAAGAAGCCAGCTCAACGGAACAAGGCCGAGCAGGATTGCCAGACCGACGCCGGCCCACGCCTGACGCCATCCAGCGCTCTCGACAACCGACCCGACCACTGGGAAGGCGATCATAAAACCGACGCTCAGAATGATAGTGTAAATGGCCATCGCCATGCTCAGCCTGCGCACAAACCATTGGCCGACAATGGTCAGGCTGACCACCGAGAGAGCGCTTTGCCCAAACCCGCGCGTGAAGGTGATGAACAGCGCCAGCCAGAATATCCCTTTCGTTCCGCTCATCAACAGCACGACCGCGCCGAGCGAGAGCGAGACGCCGGTAAGCACTGCGCGGCTGCCTATACGATCGATCAATCGCCCGATGCCCAGACAGAAGAGCGAGCCGATCAAGGTCGCCCAGAGGTTGATCTGGGCGAACATTACGCGGTCGATCCCCGTGTCTTTGAGCAGCGGCTCGGTGATCAGTCCAAGACCCTGTGTCCGGCCGGGAAGCGTCCCGACCATCGCCAGAGCAGCTATCGTCAAATTTACCCAGCCGTAATAAACCGGCAGCCGGGCAAAGAATAATGTCGAGCGGTCGGCTTCGGCGTTAATTGATTCCATGCGATTAGTCAGTAGCGGATTTATCGGTCAGGTAATCGGAATCGAGAGGCGCTTTTTTGATCTCTCGGAGCCACCAGTGGATTATGATACCTGTACAAAGACCCAGACCTATCCAGCGCAGTGGCCCCGTTTTGAATACAACTGTTGCATTAAATATGATGAAGATCAGAAACCCCTGCCAGATTATATTCAGAAGTCGCGGTCGATTTCGATATCCATCGGGCCATACCCACCACCAGACGACATCCATGATCCAGGCCACGATCAAAACATAATTGATGTACAGACCTCCGCCCCAGTTAATCCCCACCACTTCGGCTGTTTGACGAGCGGTGTCAGCATAAGCGGAGGCCTGACTCCAATCGTGGTAATAATTGAAAGCGAAAATGACATGAACGACAAGGCAAAGACACCCGGCAGTCCATGCCCACCGGCGACCTCTGGAAGTCAGCAGATATGTCGCTCCAAGAGCATATCCGGCAAGAGCCGCCCAAATTGTGATCCTCGTTAGAAGTTCTCCCATGTTAATAAAACGTTCATCAGGATTTTATATTGTCGAGACGACTGCGCAATGGCGCCTGAGCGAGAAAGATCGCTAATCCTATACCCGCACCCAGAAACAGCCCGTAAAACAGTCCCCAGAGTATCATTCCGGTCTTCCCTTGCATCGAGTAGAAAAATATCCCACCCAGGAAATAACCTGCGGAGTTGGCAACAAACAGTATTGCGGCGAGCGCCAGGAATGTTTTTATGACGTTGAAAGCCAGGGCGATAACAAGGGCCATGAGGATTGAACCGGCAATCGAACCGACCCATTCGCCCGCAACTCCGCGCAGGGTAAAATATGATCCGATCCAGCCGATTGCATATAGAAAAAATGCAAGTCCAAACAGCAGTTGGAATCGCCACAACCTGTCCGGGCCTATCACCAGCCGGCTGAGCATTGCGCCTCCGAGCAGAATGAAAAGGACAGTCCACGCGGCATACGCACCCGTGAGGCCAAGGTTCCGGTACATCCACCGCTCGGCGAAAGCCACGGTGCCAAAGACGCACAGGCTTGTCAGACAGAAACCCAGACTGCCGATCAAAAGTGATCGACCCAGGGATGGGGTTGAATGACTGCCCCCATATCGGACGATTCTATCCATGACGCTGTCACTGCCTAGCCCGAACAGGTCCATTGGAAGGTCTCCTCCTTTATTTCTAGTTGGTTCGTCAATTACTGATAAATATCATATTATGTCTGACTTGATCCACACTATCCTTAAAGCCACACTGCCATTGATTATCTCACTCCGATCGGCTATGAACAGAGTTATCAGCAAGGGCGGCAGGATTTGTTGCAGTCTGCATTTAATCAAACTTTCCGAGAGGATCAACCATGATCGATAGAAGAGACATTCTCAAAGGCGCTGGCGCGGCGCTTACCACTTCCATTTTCACGGGGCGAGTGAAAGGTGCGAACGACCGGATTGCCGTCGCTCACATAGGTATCGGGGCGATGGGATCGAGCAACCTCGGTCACGCTATGAAAATCCCCGAAGTCGAGCCGGTCGCGGTTTGCGATGTCTACCAGCCGACGCTGGATAAGGCTGTCGCTTCCGCCGCCAAGGGCGGATTTACAGTCAAGGCGGTGAAGGATTTTCGTGAAATTCTGGCCGACAAATCGATCGATGCCGTTTGTATATCTACTCCCGATCACTGGCACGCCTATATGACAATCGAGGCATGCAAGGCGGGCAAGGACGTCTTCGTCGAAAAACCCGCCTCGGTCTATGTCGAGGAAGGGCAGCTCATGGTGCAGGCGGCGCGCAAATATAACCGCGTCGTCCAGGCGGGAACGATGCAGCGCTCCGGCGGGTACTTCAAGAAAGCCGCTGAGATCATTCAGAGCGGCCTGATAGGTGAGGTGACGTTCGTTCATACCTGGCAGTCCGGTGCGGTCAGGAAACAGGGCTGGGGCAGGCCCGCGGATGGTCCGGTGCCTCCGGGTCTGGATTGGGACATGTGGCTGGGGCCGGCGCCCAGGGTTCCCTTCAACCTCAACCGCTGGGGCGTAGGTGTGACGACCTTTCCGACCTTCCGTTACTTCTGGGACTACGCTGGCGGCGCGATGACCGACTGGGGCGTGCATCTCATCGACCCGGTCCATCAGTGTTTCGGCGAACCGATGCCTGCGGCGATTTCGGCAATGGGCGGCAAACTGTATGTGGATGATAACAGCGAGACTCCCGACACAATGATGGCCACGTTCCATTATCCGAAGTTCCTCCTGACATATGAAAGTCGCACCGCCAACCCGATGCCGATGTTCGGTCATGGCGCGGCGACCTCGATTCATGGGTCCGAAGGCACGCTCATCGTCAGGCGAGGCGGCTGTTATGTGATTCCCAATGAAAAATCGACGATCACGGCCCTGACGTTCGAAAGGGACAGGGCCATGAACGATATGAACGAGCCGCACTGGAAGAATTTCATCGAATGCATCAAAACGCGCGCCAGGCCCGTCAGTGACATCGAAACCTGTGTCAGGTCATCGACCACCTGTATTCTGGCCAACCTTTCCATGCGTCATAAAACGTGGCTTGACTGGGATGAAACAAACTGGACCGTCAAACAGGACCAGATCAAACCATTCCTCAAAGCGAAATACCGGGCGCCGTGGAAGCTCGAGGTCTAGGTCCTTAAACCGGAGCAACTTTTGCATATGGGCATATCAGAGACAAAGACCGCCGAAATTCTTGCCGCTATTCGACGCATTATGCTTGTCATCTTTCTGCTTGGGTCCTGCGGGACCGTTGCCGAGCTTCTGCTTCTGAAACACACGGAGGATACATGGCAATGGGTCCCGCTGATACTGTCGCTACTCAGTCTGCTTGCGTTGCTGATCCATACCGTAGTCCGACGGGCGGCGACAATTCGGATTTTCCAGGCGACGATGATTCTGTATTTGATCAGCGGCTTTGTCGGAAGCTATCTGCATTACCGTGCTAAAGTGGAGTTCAAGCTGGAGATGAATCCTTCAATGGCTGGATGGGAGCTCTTCCGGGCAGCTGTTACGGAAGGCGCGGTGCCACCGGTGCTCGCGCCCGGCGTGATGATCTATATGGGATTGCTCGGGCTGGCCTGGGCCTACCGACACCCGGCTTTGATCTCCCAACCGGAATAAGATTAACCCTCAAACACAGGAGAAGAAAGATGAAATTACTCAGATCACTTACATTCGCCGCCATCGCAATATTCGGGCTCTCCGCTGGTTTAGCGAGCCCGGGCGAGGCTCAGATCGGGCGCCAGGGCCAGCCGCCTTTGATCGATCCGAACATCGCGTCCGAGAAGGATCTGCTCGCGCTGCCACACCTCAATGCGGCGATCGTCAAGGGGTTGATCGAGCGCCGCCCCTTTCTCAGTATGACGGATCTGAATTCATTCCTCAGTCCTAAGCTCAACAAGGAACAACTGACGGCATTGTATGGAAAGATGTTCGTGCATATTAATCTCAATTCCGCATCCAGGGAAGAGATCCTCATGATTCCCGGTCTGGGAAATCGCATGGTGCGCGAGTTCTTCGAATACCGGCCCTATAAATCGCTGGCGCAGTTTCGTAAGGAGATCGGCAAGTATGTCAACGAGCAGGAAGTGGCGCGCCTCGAGCAGTACGTTTTCGTACCGATCAATTTGAACACGGCCAGCGACGCCGACATTCTGACGATTCCCGGACTCGGCAATCGAATGCTGCGAGAGTTCAAGGAGTATCGGCCGTATAAAAACATCGAGCAATTTCGCAAAGAGATCGGCAAGTACGTTAATGCCAAAGAAGTCTCGCGGCTGGAGCGATATGTCACGCTCAACTAGTAGTCCATCACGCTGAATCTGATGAAAAAAGTGAATCGCAAAGGGCGCGGAGGAATTGAATCGCAAAGAACGCAAAGGACGCAAAGAAGAATTTAGAAGATAATTGCCCGAGTCAGAAACAATAGGCAATAATCCGAATCTCTCTTTCCATTAAAATCCTTTGCGTCCTTTGCGTTCTTTGCGATTCAATTCTTCTGCGTCCTTTGCGATTCACTTTTTTCTATCAAATTCAGCATGATGAAGTACTAGTGGCTTATTGCATCGTCGAGACTGGCTGATGATCATAACAATGAAACAAGGCCGGGAGATGATTCTCCCGGCCTTGTTTCATCTGTCTTCTATTTTCTACTGTAATGATGCAGTTCAGCATCCGGCCGGGAAGACAGGGATGGCCCATCCGGCCTTGGTCAACGTCAGTTTATGAAGGTTTGATGCTCCATTGTATGCATTGGCCTGAGCCGCGGCATTCGCGTTGAAGTTGATCGACGCCCCGAGAATCGCAAAATCATTGGCCGCCCAGAGTTTCATCCAGCCGCTGCGGCCGCTGGGTATGAAAGTTTCGAAACGTGGAACCGTGCGCGGCTCGGTGTTGCTGATCGAGAATGCCTTCTGGCATCCGCCAGATGTCGTGAAGCTGAGCACGTTCTCGGCATCGTCATAGAGCAGTCCGAAGATCGATCCGATCGAATCGCCGCTGATCGCCAGCGTGCCGCCGACCCGATTGAGGATGATCAGTGTGTCGTTGCCATCGACACGGCTGGGGATGTTCGACACCGCCAGCACCCGCGGAACAAGATTATAAAAGAATCCATCAAAAGGTATGAAAGCCGTTGTACCGTCATTCAGAATTGGAACCGTCTCGTTCGCTATCGCAGCTATCGACTCGGCCGCGAGATTGCCCGAATGACCGCTGGCCAGCTTCACATACTCATCGCCGATGAGGTAGTTGAAATGACGCGGGATGCCGTAGTGGGTCGTCGCAACCGCTACGATGTAGCCCTTAAAACCCGGATCGAAGTCCGAGGTCAGGAACGACGCCGTCTGATTGGCCGTCAGGCAAATGTAAGCATCCGCGACCGTGCAGCTGTTGGCCACGAAGAAGAGGTGGACAAACACGCTCTCGTAAATATTGGTGTTTGTGATATTAATGCGAGTGTTATCGACATTGCTAGCCGTCGCACTAGAAGAATAGTAGTTGTAGAAAAGTATCGAACCGGCCTTCTGATCGCTGACACTTGAATCAGCCGGAAAAGGTGTGCCCGGATCCGCCGCGAATGCCGATACCGACATCATTGCCAGAGCAATGATCGCCAGAACTGTTGACTTGAGTTTGCGTGAGGGTGACATTTTGTATTTCTCCTTTGAACTGCCTTAATGTCTGGTTTTTGGATCCCTCCATTGAAAACCATAAATGAACAGGAGATAAGTCAAAGATATGATCTATCTTCCTTATCTTTACAATTACGACTGGTTACGGTTCTTAAGCAAAGTCGAGTTGGGTGAAGGTCGCAAGGTTTGCTGGCAAATCAGCGATCTTGATAACGATATCCTGGTCGGTAATCGAAATACATTAACCAACCCATCTTTTCTGATCGCGGGGCATATTAAGCGCTCCATGAGGTTTACGAAAAAGCGCTTAACCAATCCGGCTTATATCATATCGGTAGACGCATATCAAGAAATTTTCCATGCCAGGATTTTCCGGTATGACAGCCATCTCATCTACCCTGATTCAGGCTTATCGAGAATTCCCGTTGTTTGGAAAGACCTGTCGAATGGCTTTTCTATTTTTCATCACCAATCTCAACGAGGTTGTTGACATTATGGTGCCACTGTTCGGGTAAGGGTTGAGGGCCGGGTTTGATGCCGGCGATATCAGGGTCTTCGCCGCCAAATTCAATTGTCGTGCTCGCCTTCAGCTTTTTGGTTTCGATCCGTCTCGTCTCTTTATCCTTCTGCTTCATTGCACGGGCTTTCTCTTTTTCACGTTTCTGGAATGTCTGCTTCGTTTTTTTTGCCATCCTGATAGATCCCTGTTTGTAGTTTTATTGACTGTCTTTGAGAGGGGCGAGGGACTGCGGGTCCAGGCGCTTAACTCTGCGAATTATCGATATCCCCGTCATTATCACGGTCGGTCAATGTTTTCTCGTCTGAATCGATGCTGTCGAAATCATCAAATTCGTCGTAATCATCAATATCATCATAATCATCGTAATCATCGTCAGTCTCGCCGAAGAACTGACCTCTGACAACCTCGCGCATCGGTCCCTTTGGGGATCGTTCAGACCCGGGCTTGTTTTTTGCTTTGCCGCGGCTGCGTTGTGGTGAGGCATCAGGACCAAAATTCGGGTTCGGCTTATTAACTGGAGGATTATCAACAGATGTATCCGCGGTTGAGTAGGGCGGGGATGACGAAGGTCGAAATGGCCCTCTGTCGTCCCTTGGCCGAGCCTCCTTGACTGTCAGTGGGTTGCCCTTAAACGACTTGTTATTGAAAGAGCGTATAGCTTCTGTGGCATGCGCATCCTCCCTGAACTCGAGAAAAGCGAAGCCGCGTTGTCTGCCGGTTTCCCGATCAGTTGGAACAGAGATGAAAGAGAGCGGCCCTACTTCGGAGAAGTGCTCCCTTAATTCCGTTTCAGTGAAATTATTCGGGAGATTCCCTACAAAAAGACGAATTGCCATTGATCCTCTGGTTATGATATCTGCATCAGCCTCACGACCGAATTAGCGCAGAGCGCCTCCGGTTGATAATTTTCAAACCGAAGGCGCTCTGCGAAAAGGGTCACGGGTACTTTGAATTTCGAGGTTTAGTAGCGTGAGCGTCCGCCGCCGCCGCCGCGACCACCGCCGAAGCCGCCGCCACCGCTGCGATTTTCACGCGGTTTGGCCTCATTCACGGTCAGGCTGCGGCCATCCACTTCCGAACCATTGAACTTGGCGATAGCGGCCTCGCCTTCAGCTTTCGATGACATTTCCACGAAGCCAAAACCACGCGAACGGCCGGTGTCTCGATCAGTCACCATCGAAGCGGATTCGACTGAACCAACCTCGGTAAAGAGACGTGTTAAATCCTCTTCGGTTGTGTTGAATGAGAGATTACCGACATAGAGTTTCATAGACATATTGATATTCCTATCCCTGATGGGATTTTAAGAGAAGCTTCGAATCAGGTTTGCTTTCGTGAAACGGCTGCAGCGAAGGCGCTTGATCGGGCGTTCAAAAAAGAACGGCTTCTAAAGTTAATTTGAGCCTGCTCTCGAACTATCCATAACGCCGCCGCTAATGGTCTTAGTGGCTTGGGCGCATCCGTTAATGCGCGAGAGAAGAAGTGAACAATTCAGATACTGGACTATTTTCCATGGATTTGCAACCCGGTTGGCCATTCCTCTCTCCGCGATTCGCTCATGGCGATCACTCGTTTGAGTTCCTTTCCGGCGAGACCAAAATACAAAGCCATCTCTTTAAGTTGCTCTTGACCATTATAATCGGCCGGTTTCGAGCAGAAGCGTTCGATCCCGGGAGTAAAGTCCAGGCACCTCATTTTCTTTGGTGTTTTGTGCCCATTGGAGCACTGACCATCGGCCTGCTGGAGCACACACAGCTCACACAATATCAATTTATCACCTCATTTCCTGAGCTTCATCACAATCTGGCATGACGCTCAGACTGATCATACATCAATCGAAGGCAATAATTCCCGATTCAGTCGCGATCTTGAATCAGAGGATTCCGAACGACAATATCCGGATATCGATTGAAATCCCGATCAGCCGTCCACAGTTCCCTCACACCATGAACACGGCATAATGCTGCAACCCGGGCATCATGAACCTGAGGTCCTGTCACCCGGCCGTTTTCGATCGCAGTACGCAGATCTGTCCAATAGCCTTCAACTTCCGACAAAAGCGACAGGCCAGGTGATTCCATCCATGCTTCAATTTGCTCGATTGCAACAGGTAGTGGGGTCGGAGGATTGTAGATTCGGGGATGAGTTACTATGGCCAGAAATTCGTGAATGCAAGGCCAGGGAATAGCCCATCCCATCCTGCTTTCCGCCAGTGCAACTATCCTGGCATATGCCCTGTCATGCCAGGGAGAGTCCTCCCTGTGAGCGTAAACAAGTATATTGGTATCAATGGCGATCATGCACCATGGCCTTCATAAATGAGATCGCGAATCCGTTCCCAATTGGCATCGGCCACTCCCGGTTGAAGTCCTTCACCCTTAAAAGTCGCCTTGCGCAAACGAAACTCGCGAGCTCTTTTGCGATCCGCCAATATTCGCCGAAGGCCACGCTCAATCAGATCCCGGACCGTTGTTTTGTCCCGCGCGGCAACTTTTCGGGCTTCTTCCAATAAACTATCGGAAATATTAACGGTAGTTTTCATATGGGTGTATGTATCATAGGGTAAATCTGTATGTCAACACAATCCTCCGGAAAAGCAATCCATTGACTCCGTATGACCATATGCTCGCAGTCTGGATACCTGCATTCAAGAAAGAAAAGCGGCACTTGGTGGCGCCGCTTTTCAAGTCAGTGGGTCTGGATTTAAGACTGGTCATTTTCGGGACTTTTTGGTCAGGTTGACGCTGACATCGTCGTCATCGCTCGCAATCAACTGGATCTGGGCTCCGCTGACGGGACGTTGAAGCATCTGTATGACTGCTTCACCGTTCCTGACCCTGGTGCGGCCGAGGTGAACGATACCGTCTTTTGTCTGCTGGAAAGCCGTCAGCCTGGCGTTCTCGGCGGCGAATTTTACTTTCAGGGTGATCTGGTTGATCCAGTATGCCTGAAAGATATCCGGCAGTTTGCGTAACGGGCGCCTCGTCCACATCTCGAGGGTCGGATCGCCGAGGGCGTGCCACATGTATAAGTTGCTCGTAACCTGCCATTGAGTCGGCGCCAATGTCGTGCCTTCTACTCCGACCTGAGTGATCATATAGAGTTTGCCGTGGGTGAGGATGTCTCCCAGACGGCGCTTGCGGCTGTTTTCGCCGAAATCCTGGACAGTATCAGGCCAGACCGCGTCGAAGAATCCTCGAGTCAGGGCGCTGTTGGCCCATGTCGGGCTGTCACGCGTGTCGCCCAGGATACCAACGGCGCCGCCGTTCTCCAGCCGCAACAGGCGCTCGGCGAAATATTCACGATCGACCTCGGTGCCATAATCTCCGTCGGCCGTTTCATTGTCGAACAGACCGCTCGAACAGTTGACGCTGAAGACCACCGGAAGCAGAGAACCATTGGTCACGTCTTCGTTGACATTGGTAGTCGTGAACTCGGGGTGGCCCCATCCGTCCTTCCATCCGTGATCGCGATGCAGGAAAAGGAACCGACCGGCGTTGAAAGCGTCGATGATGTTATCGGTGTCGCCATCCCAGGCGAATCCGCTGTCCGCGCCGATCTCCGACGGTAAGAGCGTGCCGTTGTAGAATCGTCGGGGCGTGCTGTCGCCGTTATAGCTGCCATCGACAGTTTCAGTATAGATCCGGTCAACCGAGTAACCTTTGTCGATCAGCTCATCGCGCACCAGTTCCGATGTCTCGATGAAGCTGCGCTGATCACGTCCCTCCTGACCTCCGTTGCGGCAGCACTGGAATTGTGAAGCGATGCCAACATTCTTATAGAACGAGGTCGAGAATGGCGGATTCGATTCATAGTTAATGATCTTGTCGACGACTGTGTTGGCCTGATTCAGCGTATCGACGGGGATGCGGCCGATGGCGAAATCGGGCACGTCGTCATTCTGTCCCGAAAGCAGGGCATAGGGATAATCGGTTCCGGTTGTCGAGCTGCCGAAAGTATCCACGTAAAACGGTTCGATAAATTCCGCATCACCAAGCAGCAGGATATAGGACGGGCGGATGCCGCACCAGTTGAAACGTCCCTCGATGAATTCATCGATCTCTTCTTTTGTATCGGGGCCGCTGCCGCCGCCGTCATTGACGTTGAAGACCCTCGTAGTGATGCCTTTGTCGTGCTTCCATTCGGCCAGGCGATCAGCCGCATCGCGAAAATCGGGATGCGTCAGGATGAGGAACTCCTCTCCGCCGCAGAGCAGCTTGCGAGTGGTTTCCTGGGTGAAGGACAAGAGCGTTTCACGGTTGATGACTGAGGTGTAGAAACCGTTCATGCCGTTATCAAAGGGATTCAGGGATTCCATGTTGATGAATGCGTCTTTGCCGCCTTCGAAAAAGACCTCGAATTCGACCGATTCATAGAGCGTCAGTTCCCGTGTCGCCGGGATATAGCTGCCTGCCGCGACGGTAAGTTGTGCTAACTCAAGATCGCGGGCCATGCCGAGGCGTCTGATCGACACGGTTTCGGCCGGGAAGGGTGAGTCTGATCCGTAGATCTTCTCGTTCTTAGTGAAATCCGGATCTTTGAAGCGTTCGGCCGGGAATTGGAGCTTATCGCTTTCGGCTGAGTCCCTGGCTTCCGGCTGTATTGGATGCAGATTTATCTTCAGGTTTTGAGACTTGCCGACATTGAATTTGACCTGAGCATGGGCGCCCTGCGGCATGCCGATCAGCCGGTGCAGGACGGGGACGCCGGGGACTCCGGGTTCACCGACACCGAACTGGATGCCTGGGATTTCGATCTCGGTATACAACTCGCCCTTGACCGCTACCGTCCACATCCTGGGTTCGCCGAAATTTATCGTTCCGCGGAGGTGTTTGTTGTCTGATTCTGAGATCTCGACCCTGGGCGGCATGTTGAATCTCTCTGTACCCACGCACGGCTTATCCGCCGGCATCATCGACAGGATATCCTGCCTCAGCGACCAGCCGCGATTGGCCAGGTCTTCGGCGGCAAAGCTACGGTTGCTTACTCGCAGCTTGCGGACTTCTTCGGTGAAATCCCTGACGATCGACGCGCTCTGGCAGATGTCCCCGCCGGCGAAAGCCTCGGCCGCCTGTTTCATCTCTTTCGTCAGGCTATCGACCTGATCGACGGTCAAAGCGGTCTTCGACAATTGTGTAATGCCATTGAGCAGATCATCGAATGCTTTCATGATTTCCTGCTCGGAGGGTGAAAAGGCCCTCGCCCTCTCCGAACCCGGCCATGACGGCAGGGAACTGATAATCATCATTGCTATCAGTGCGATGACAGATATTTGTCGTGTATGGAACTTTTTGAACATCCTGTCCTCCTTCAATTTACAAGCAACGACCAACATTTCGTTTCGCCGCAGCCGACGTTGACACCAGCGATTCGATCCGGGTATCGTCTGCTGTGGATACCACAGCAGGACATCTTCCCTGTTTGCTTTCGTTACTGCTTATCTCAATTGCCGTGCCAGCTCTGTCAGCGGAGGAATGCGGAACTCGATCAGGCTGTTAAGCGATTGATAATGATTGGGATAGCGAGATCCGTGAGGCAGGCGATACGTGCCGGGAGAGATCATCGGATGGTCCAGGGACTAACAGTTTGGCGAGCCGGACTAACAGAACTGGTAGTCATCTTCGACGCCTCGGACTCACAACGCCATAATGATTAAGTTTCCTGAGTACTCAAGAACATGACTCCAAAGTTGATCGTCATCGCCGGAGCGCCAGAGGGGCTGTCATTTCCGCTTTCAGAGGCTGAAGTGACGATCGGCCGTGACTTCGACAATCTGATCTGCATGCCGGATATGTCCGTTTCCAGGCATCATTGTGTGATTAAAAAAGATGCAGACCAGCACAGCATCACCGATCTTGAGAGCCGGAATTCAACCTATGTCAACGGGATTCCAGTCAAACATCACAGATTGAAGAACGGTGACCACCTTCGCGTTGGCGATACCCTTTTTTTATACCTGGTGGTGGAGGGTGAACAGTCAGCCGAAAGCATTCAGGTCCGGTTTGACGATTCCCGGCTGATAACCACCGAAACGATGCTTTTGAGAAAAGACGCGCTGATCGAATTCGAGACGACCGAGGACAAGTTCGCCGCCGTCTCGCGTTCGACACGGGACCTGAATGCGTTGTTGAAGATCAGTCTGGCGATCAACTCGCTTCACAGCATCGAATCGTTCGGTAATCAGTTATTGCCGTTGATCTTTGAAGTCATCCCGGCTTCGCGGGGAGCGATCCTGATCATCGAAAAGGACACGGTCGAATTCCCCATGGTCTTTGGACGGCACCGGTCGGCAATGCTCAACGATCCGATTCGTGTCAGCCGTACCGTGACCGAGCGGGTGATTCGGGAAGGCGAACCGATTCTGAGCAATGACGTATTGCAGGATTTCATCATTCGAGACGCGAGCAGCCTGGCGATCGATCCGATTCAGGCATTGCTGGTCGTCCCGATCGCCGTCGCCGGCAAAGTCTCCGGCGTGATCTATCTGGACTCGCCCGATCCTTCGGTTAAATTCGATGACGATCACCTGCAGTTGATGAGGGCGATTGCCGCGGTCTCGGCTGTGGCGCTGGAAAACATCGATCATATCTCCCGTCTCGAGAGCGACAACCGGCGCCTGCAGGCTGAGATCGCGATTCAGCACGACATGGTGGGTGACAGCCAGCGTATGCAGGAGGTCTACCAGTTCATCGCCAAGGTCGCGCCAACAAATTCGACGGTCCTGATTCGCGGCGAAAGCGGGACGGGCAAGGAACTGGCCGCCCGTGCCATTCATAACAACAGCCTCCGAGCGGGCAAACCATTTGTCGCCATTAACTGCGCGGCTCTGACTGAAACGCTGCTCGAAAGCGAACTCTTCGGCCACGAAAAGGGGGCTTTCACAGGCGCGGTCGCCACCAAAAAAGGTAAACTCGAAGTGGCAGAAGGTGGCACGGTCTTTCTGGATGAACTGGGCGAGATGGATCTGTCGATTCAGTCCAAGCTGTTGCGCGTGCTGCAAAATCGCGAATTCGAACGCGTCGGCGGCACCCGCACGATCAAAGCGGATATCCGATTGATCGCGGCAACCAATCGCAATCTTGAACAATCGATCAAGGAAGGCCGTTTTCGCGAGGACCTCTATTACAGGCTGAATGTGATCAGGCTGAATTTACCGTCGTTGCGTGAAAGGCGCGAAGACATTCCGTCACTGGCCAGGTTTTTCATTTCGAAATACAGCCAGCAATGTAATCGAAAGATCACAGGCATTTCACCGCAGGCGCTCGACTGCCTGCAGAAATATGACTGGCCCGGCAATGTCCGCGAATTTGAAAACGCCATCGAACGAGCCATCGTCCTCGGAACCACCGAAGACATTCAGCTCGATGACCTGCCCGAAGACCTTTCCGAAACCATTTCTTCACCTGGTTCAGATAACTCGACGGATGGCGCGCCGAGCAATTTTTATGCAGCTGTGAATGAAGCCAAGAAACGCCTCATCGTCGGTGCTTTCAGGCAGGCTCAGGGCAATTACACTGAAGCTGCCAGGTTGCTCGATATCCATCCCAACCACCTCCACCGCCTGATTCGCAATCTGGGTATTAAAGAAGATATGAAGCGATAGGAATTCAGGAAAACCGGCCCATCTGTTCGCGGGCGGCATCGGTCTCGTCGTAGCGAACGGGCGCGACACCGTTTTCGCGGACGAATTTGAGGATGCGCGGATCGACGTAAGCCAGCCGTTCCCAGTTCAGATTATGAGCCACCGCCTGGCCCGGATATCCGGGATGGCCCAGGTTGCGGATTTCGGCGTCATCATAGGCCAGATGTCCGACGATCAGGTACTCGCCGTCCGCAGCCGCCTTTAAAGAACTGATCAAATCGAGAACGTAATCGCCAGGGCGCCGTCGGTCGATGGGGCTGCTCCGCGGCAAAGAGAGGCGCCCTCCGATACGGCGGGTATCGATCAGACGATTCGTGCGGCACCAATCGCCGAATTTGTCGGGCAGGCCGGGGACGAATTGCACGGTGCCCATGTGCAGATCGGCGTATCTGATGTCGAAACCGAGGCGGCGCGCTTTGTCGAGTTGGGCCTGCAATTCGATCAGAGCCTCATCGGCTTTGGCGCTGGCGCGGACGGCCTCGTTTGTCTGATGCAGATAACCCCTCTTGTCCACCAGCGAAGGCACCTGTTCGCGGGGCGCAACGGGGCCCCATTTGACGTTGTCCCATTCCGATGTCAGATCGCAGTGGAGGCCGAAACATAACCCTTTTGACTTCGCCAGCATGCTGGCCGCTTCCTCGACGAAAGGCGACGCCGCCAGCACCGAGCAATTCCTGAGAATGCCTTTCTGATAACACTCCTTGACGGCGCGATTGAGACTTCGCGCGCATCCCAGATCATCGCCGCGCGTGATCAGGCGAATTCGCTTCTGGCTCGATGCGTTTATCCCAGCCAGCGCCATCGCGCTGTTTTGAAGGAAGATTCTGCGGTTCATTTTTTCCTCAGGAATAGTTTATGCCGGTTTGGGATGAACCCATGGCTTACGGTACTCGCGTTTGAGCAGTCTGTTTGCCGCTTCGTCCCCGATGATGCGATGATTTTGCGAATCCCATGCGAGCGTGCGGCCCAGCTTCATCGCCATATTCGCCATGATGCAGCTCGCCGTTGAAATATGCCCCTCTTCGATATCGGCGACGGGGCGGCTGCGATCGCCGATGGCGCGGAGCAGGTCTTTCATATGGCCGCGTATCGCCGGCGCTACATGCCGTTCGAGATCCTTCTCAGTCCGGTCGATCGGATACTCATCGAGTTCATACGTGACATCTTTATGGATCGGTTTTTCCTGGCGATCCATAGGGATGAAATCGTAGCTCATGACGCTGGCTTTGAGTGTGCCTTTGTCGCCGTAGATCGTGAGTCCCCACGGGTATTGCGGATCGGACGGATGCCCGTATGTGCGATGCTGCCAGACTACCGAAAGATTGTCGAAATCGAAGGTCGCTGACTGCGTGTCGGCGATGTTGGCCTTGCTGTTTTTGTCGACGAGGATTCCGCCGCTCGAAGATATCTTCCGCGGCCAGCCCAGACCCAGCAGCCAGCGGACGGTATCGAGCATATGGATGCACATGTCGCCCATAATGCCGTTACCGTATTCCATAAACGCTCGCCAGCTGCGCGGATGCACAAGTTTATTGTATGGCCGCATCGGGGCGGGCCCGGTCCACATCTCGTAATCCAGATTTTCAGGCGGCGCGGTATCGGGGGGATTTTCGCGCGTGCGCATGTGGTAGTAGCAGTAGATTTCAACAAGACCGATTTTGCCGAGCCTGCCGGCTTGAACGATCTGCTCGCGGGCTTCGATCAGATGAGGCGTCGAGCGGCGTTGCGTTCCAACCTGTACGACACGCTTGTGCCTCCGTGCGGCTGAGACCATGGCCTGGCCTTCGACGACATCGACGCTGATCGGTTTCTGCACGTATATGTCCGCGCCCGCCTCGCAAGCCGCAATCATCGACAACGCGTGCCAGTGGTCGGGCGTCGCGATCAGCACGATATCGAGGTCTTTCTCTTTGAGCATGAGGCGGTAATCGCCGTAGGTGCGCGGCTTCTTTTTCGATTCCTGCCGGCTTTCGACCATATCGGCGGCCTCTGCCAGCATCTTTTGTCCACATCGCAGAGCGAGACCACCTCGACGGGGGCGACCTGAAGCAGTCGAAACAGATCGCTTTTGCCATACCAGCCCGTGCCGATGAGGCCCACCCGGGGCCGCTGGTAGGCGAACTCTTCAGCGTATGCATAGTTCCTGCGCAATACCGCGGGAGCCAGCGCAAAGCCGGTTCCCATTCGAATAAATTCACGTCGCCGCATAAACCGATTCTCCTCTCAATCGTTGCAGATTCCCGAAATTTGTCCGATATTTTGGAAAACAGATGATGTCGGACATTTTACACGCTTTCGCCTTTCAAAACATCCGCTTTCCGGGTGAGAATGTCGCCATAGATAGCTGTCAGAGTAACGCACATCAATCATCTCCCGGGGGAATCTATGCTCAGAAGCTTTGCGTTGTTCAAACGACTGCCGCAGCTGGTCTGGCGTCCGAAAAAGGATGAGCAGATACTGTCACTCGAAATACAGAATCAATACGCTGATTTCAAAGCCGATTTCGAAATCCTGGAAAAGAAGCTCATGCCTTATTTTCGTGATTTCGACAACGAGGCATTGCGGGCACAGAACCAGTTTCGTCGTCAGCAGGTCATCATGATCGTCGGCGGGGTTATCGCCGCTACGCTCGGGGCGATTCAGGCGGCCCTGACGGATGAAAGCTGGCCGGGGCTGGCCGAGGCGGTGTTGACTGCATGGTTGACCATGGTCGCTTTCTTCGTTCGTGAACTTGGTGCGCAGAAGAAGTATTTCTCGCACAGGCTCAAGGCCGAGACCCTGCGCGGCGAGTATTTTCAATTTCTGGGCCGGCTCGGCGATTATGCCAGTGACGCGGACCGCGAGGCGAATCTGATCCGTCGCATCGCGGACATCGAATCGGAAGAGAATTGAGGTGAGTGCATGAACAAACGTCAGGAACAGTTTCTTTCGTTATATCTCGAGAACCGTCACAAGGACCAGGCCGCCTATTACCGGTCGCGTCACAGTGAGTACGACAAAGCGCGCAGTCAGGCGATCATTCTGAGTGGAGTCCTGATGTTTCTGGCCTCGATCGTTTCGTTGCTGGCGGCCAATGATATGTTTGGAGAGAAGTGGTTCTGGGCGGTGCTGGGGGTCTTTTTCCCGGCGCTCTCGGCGGCGCTGACCTCATACAGTTCGCTCTACTCCTTCGAGCAGCAGTCGAAGCTCTATCAGGATGCTTCATTTGCACTGCACAGGATCGAAGCGAACGCCGTCGACCTGAATCGTGCCGCGGACGACGCCGAAAGGGAAGCCAAACTAGAGGCCTATGTCACCCAGGTCGAAGAGATACTGCGCAGCGAGCAGGGGCAATGGGGACAGCTGATCAGCCAGTTGAAGCCTCTCGATGTTCCCCGGAAGCCTGAAACCGACAACCCTCCCGAACCGTCCAAGCCGCCCGAACCTGTCGATGCACCCGGAACGGAAAAGGGTTCGGATGCAGGACCATAGCCAATCGGCACTGATCCGGCTTATTCACATCGCAGCGCCGTCATCGGGTCAGTCCTGGCGGCCCGTCGGGCAGGCAGGAAGCAGGCCAGCAGGGCCGCAAGCGAGAGCAGAATCACGATCACGATAAACGTCAGCGGATCGGTCGCGCTCACCCCGAAGAGGAGGCTCTTCATGAGGCGCGTCAACCCGAAAGCCAGCAAGAGCCCGATAACCATTCCGATGATCGTCAGAGTCATTCCCTGAAGGACGATCATCCTGAGGACATCCGCCGAGCGCGCTCCCAGCGCCAGTCGGATGCCTATCTCACGAGTGCGTTTTGAGACGCCAAACGACATTACGCCGTAGAGTCCGATCGCGGCCAGGGCCAGCGCGAGCATTCCGAAGCTGCCGAAGAGCGCCGCCGCGATTCGAGCCGGTAGCAAAGGCAGGCTCAGGTGTTCGACCATTGTTTTTGCGCTCGAGATCGGCAGATGCGGATCGAGTTTATGCAACTCAGCGCGGACCTGTGCGATCAGGTTCTGCGGATCGGTCCGGGCCCTGACCAGAAGATTCGTCGAGCCTGTGTACGATTGCCAGATTGGCCGATAGACGAATGACCGGGGATCTTCGTTGAGCCCGGCGTATTTGCCGTTCTGCGCGATTCCGATAATCTCCAACTTTGGCGCATCCGGGCTTCCGACGCTGAAACGTTTGCCGATCGGGTCTTCGCCCGGCCAGAAGCGACCGGCGAATGTCTGATTGACAATCGCCACTTTGATCGATTGCTCGTTATCCTGTTCTGTGAAATCACGACCCTTCAATAACCGCGTCTCCATCGTCTTGAAATAATCGTTGCTGACGCGACTGGACATGGATCGAGGGGCGTTCGCCGGGCGGTCGATCGCACTGCCCTCGATAAAGACGCGCTGACTGCCGAAATGAAGATCGACCGGAACCATATCGGCGGTGCCGGCGGCCTGGACGCCTGGAATTGCGCGAACGCGCTCTAACAGCCTCTTTAGAAATTCGCTGCCGCGCGCCTCGTCATATCCCTGCAGCCGCAGATCGAATGAAAGCTCAATGGCGTTTTCCGGGTTGAACCCGAGATCGAGAGTCTGAGCCCGCTGCAGGCCTCGCAGCATCAATCCGCCACCGATCAACAGCAGCAGCGAGAGAGCCACCTGGAAAACGATCAGCCCGCTTTTCCACCATGAGCCGCGAAAGCTTCCCTGCGGCATATCTTCCTTCAAGCCGGAGACGAGGTCGGTCTTTGTCGCCTGCAGTGCCGGCAGCAGACCGAAGAGAATGCCGGTCACGAGCGAAACCAGGCAGGTGAAGATCAAAACCCGGTGATCGATATGCAGGTCGAATGAGACCGGAACATCTATCGGAGGCTTCAATGTCGCCGCGAACCTGATTGTCCAGTAAGCAATGAGCAGCCCAAGGCCGCCTCCGATAACTGCCAGGAGCGTGGTTTCAGTCAGAAGCTGTCTGACGACCTGACGACGGCTCGCGCCGAGCGCCAAGCGAACCGCGATCTCGCGACGTCGCTCAGTTGCCCTCGCCAGCAACAGATTTGCCAGGTTGACGCAGGCCAGCAGTAGAACCAGCCCGACGACGAACATCAAACCCGCTGAAAATCCAATGATCGATCCACGCATCATCCCGCCCATCAGTCCGGGCGGAGTGAGCAGGATCTTCTTGTCTTCGTTAAATTCAGGGAACTCGTTCGCAAGTTGCAGTGAGATCGAATCGAGCGACGCCTGAGCACGGTCGAAACTGACACCGGGGTTCAGCCGCCCCTGCAGGAAGAGGTTATCGACGCCGCGTTCTTCCAGCCAGTCATTCCCGACTTCTATCTGCGACTGCATGGCCATCGGAAACCAGACCTCGGGAGAGGCGATGATCTCGGTTCCATCAAAGCCTTCCGCCGCAACTCCGATCACAGTGTATCCCTGTCCATTGACCAGCAGGTTGCGACCGACGATGTCCGGCGCTGATCCGAACCGTTTTTGCCAGCTCTTGTGGCTCAACACTGCGACCGGGTGAGCGCCCGGTGAGCGATCATCGTCCAGCGAGATAGTCCGGCCAATCACCGCTTTCACACCGAGCGTTTCGAAGTAGTTCCCGGATACGACATAACCCCATAATCGTTCATTGACGCCGTCATGGCTCAGGCTCAGCGGGGCGAAGCGATAGGCGATCAGGCTGGAAAAAATGTCGTTACGATCGCGAATATCCCTGTAATTCGGATAGGAAAAAGTCGAAAAAGTCCGACCACCGCCGATGTTATTGAGTGAAACCAGCTCTTCGGGCCTTTCAATCGGCAGAGGACGCAGCATAGCTGTATTGACCAGACTGAAGATCGCGGTGTTTGCGCCGATCCCAAGTGCGAGCGTGACGATCGCGATGATCGTGAATCCGCGGCTCTTGAGGAGCATTCGAACAGCATAACGCAGGTCTTGCACGAATATTTGCATGGTCGTCTCCGGTCCTCTTTTATTACTCGTCGAAATCCTGGATAAACACTGTAACCTACTTTTCAGATTAGTACTCTGCAAACTAAATTTTCGGGCATTTAAATTCGGAAGAAATTAATCACAAAGACCGCAAAGGGGCAAAGAATTAATCGCAGAGGCCGCAAAGGGGCAAAGATTTTTTGGTGATATGAATATCCGGATTATTGCCCACTGGATATAATTCGAACACTGATCTTCCCTGTATATCTTTGCCCCTTTGCGGCCTCTGCGATTAATTCTTTGCCCCTTTGCGGTCTTTGCGATTAATTCTTCCGGACTTCAATGCCAGATAATTTAGTTTACAAAGTAATAATTCCAAATTATTCATAGCGCAGGGCATCGATCGGGTCAAAACTGGCTGCCTTGCGGGCTGGATAGTAGCCGAAGAAAATTCCCACCGCGGCTGAGAAAATGACCGCTCCGAAGATGGCTGCGTATGAGACAAGCGTTGCCCATCCGAGCATGGGCGGGATGATGACCGAGATGACCACTCCAAGCAGTATGCCGATCAATCCGCCGATCAGGCTGAGAACTATGGATTCGATCAGAAACTGAGTCCGGACAGCAGATGAACGCGCGCCGATAGCCATGCGGATGCCGATTTCGCGGGTGCGTTCGGTGACTGAGACGAGCATTATGTTCATGATTCCGATGCCGCCGACGAGCAGCGAGACTCCGGCGATGCTTCCCAGAAGCCATGTCATGATCCGGTTGGTCTCGACCGCCGCTTCGGCCACATCCGTCATATTGCGGACAGTAAAATCGCTGTCCTCGTTGGGTGCCAGCCGGTGTCGCTGGCGCAGGAGTTCTGTAATCTGCTGCTGCGCGGTATAAGTCATTTCCGGCGAGATCGCCGAAACGAAAGCGAACTGGACGTGTGAAATGGCGAGCATTTTCTTCTGGACAGTTGAATAAGGCGCAAACATGAGGTCATCCTGATCGCGCCCGCTCGGGTCCTGCCCCTTCTTCGCCAGAACTCCGATGACTCTGAATGGGAGATTCCTTGCTCTGATCGTCTGGCCAACCGCAACTGTTCCCGGAAAAAGGTTGTCGGCCACAGTCCGGCCGATGACAACGACGCGAGCCGCTGAGCGAACATCGGCTTCGGTGAAGAATTCACCGCTCTCAACCGCCCACTTGCGAATCTGGAGGAAGTTTTCGTTGACCCCCTGGACCGAACTGTTCCAGTTACGATTTCCGAAGACCAGTTGTGCGCGAGTGTTGACGGTGGGGCTGGCATTGGCCACGCTCGGAATTTCGCGCCCGATCGCTTCGATGTCATCTACCGTCAGAGTGTTCAGGCTGGTCGCGCCAGTCCCGCTTCTGACACCGCCCACGTTCTGCGAGCCGGCGCTGACGAAGAGCAGATTGGTTCCGACACCTGCGATCTGCTCCTGCACCGAAGCCGTCGCACCCTGACCAATACTGACCATCGCGATGACGGCGGCGACTCCGATGACTATGCCGAGCATGGTGAGCAACGTGCGCACCTTGTTGCGCGCCAGCGCGCGCATAGCGATGCGCAGGATCATAATGATTTCATCGAACCAGCCGGCAGTCAGGCGAGGCCCCTGCCTGTTGAAAGCCGAAGATAACTGATTCTGATAATCCGTTGTTGCCGATAACAGCCGCATCTCTGAGGCGGCGTCGCGTTGATTTTCAGTAGGTTCGTCACGACTGATCTCGCCATCCTTGAAGACAATCGCACGCTTCGCAAATTCTGCGATATCCGGTTCGTGCGTGACGATCATGAGCGTTATTCCCAATTCTCGGTTGAGCCGCTGGAAGATGCCCATAATCTCGACCGAAGTCCGCGAATCGAGATTGCCTGTCGGTTCGTCTGCCAGGATGATCGACGGCCGGTTGATGAGCGCCCTGGCAATGGCGACACGCTGCTGCTGGCCGCCCGAGAGCTGGTTCGGGTAGCTGTCTTCGCGTCCGGCAAGACCAACCGCAGCCAGCACATCCATCGCACGCTTGCGGCGTTCGATGGTTTCGACGCCGGCATAGAGCAGAGGCATTTCAACATTTTCAAGCGCCGAGGTGCGCGGCAGCAGGTTGAATCCCTGGAAAACGAACCCGATTTTATGGTTGCGTATGTCGGCGCGCTCGTCTTTCGAAAGCTCCGACATGTCACGACCATCGAGGATATAAGTCCCCTCTGTCGGTCGATCGAGACAGCCGATGACATTCATCAACGTTGATTTACCGGAACCCGATGCGCCCATGATCGCGATAAAGTCGCCTTTATTAACGGTGAGGGAGACGCCTCTTAACGCCGGCACAACAACATCACCCGTCGAATATATCTTGTGAATATCGTTCAGTTCGATAAGAGGGCGAGTTGATTCACTCAGGGGCTCAATTACCGGAGCTTCTAACTCTGTGAATTCTTCAGTCGCTGCCTGCATGTTTTCTTCCCCCGCCTTCGCAAAATGGGAAGGTCGATTACCGAGGCCTCACACCGCCGCCGCCGGGGACGTTGCCGAATCCCGGCGCACGCTGCGAGGAGTTTTGAGTTTGGGTCGTACCGGTGACATTTTGACCGACAATGACTGACTCGCCGTCCTTGAGGTTTCCTTCCACAACTTCAGTCGTGGAGCCGTCAGTGATCCCGATTCTGATCACACGAGGTTGCGGCTTTTTGTCCGCTCCAGGCACCCAGACAATTCGAAACTGACCTTCCAGAACAGGGCCGGTAGACGAAGCGATTTCGGATCGCCGATCCGCTTCCGGAAGCGCCTCGCGAATCTGCCTGGCTGTCATACCCTGAGGGGAGAAGCGCAGCGCGGCGTTGGGAATTTTGATCACCTTAACGCGCTCGGCGATGTAGAATGTCAGATTTGTCGTCATACCCGGCTTGAGCTTCAAATCAGGGTTCTTCACGTCAATCACGACATTGTAAGTGATGACATTCTGGACGTTCTGCGGGTTGAGGCGGACCTGATTGATCGCTCCCTCAAAGCTCCTGCCCGGGTATGCATCGACTGTAAACCTTACGCGGTTCGTTTTATCGATCACGCCAATGTCGGCCTCATCGATATTGGCGATAACCTGCATCTGCGTCAGATCATTGGCGATGGTGAAGATTGTCGGAGCCTGCAGACTGGCAGCAACTGTCTGTCCCACGTCAACATTGCGCAGGACGACAACACCGTCTATCGGCGAATGAATGGTCGTATGGCTCAAATTGGCTTCGGCCAGCTCGACCGCGGCTGCGGTCTGTTTCAGCTTCGCCTCGGCCATCTGCACCTGGGCCTGTGCCTGTTGAATTCCCGCACTGGCCGATGTCCGTTCACTAAGGCGGGCCTGTTCCAGCTGGGCCGCAGCCTGATTGTAACGCGCCTGTGCTGCCTGGAAACCTGTCCGGGCCGATTCCAGCTCGCGATTCGAGATGAGGCCGTCTTCGAAGAGATCCTCCTGCCGCTTGTAAAAGCTCTGAGCGTCATCCAGTTGCGCTTTGAGGGCAGCGACGTTGGCATTGGAACTCGAAACCCCCGCCTGCAGATTCTCGACCGTTGCCCTGGCGGCTGATAATCTGGCCTTCGAGTCGGCCACATCCGCCCGGGCTTGTTCGAGATTCGCGCGCGCCTGATTGAGCTGCGCACGGAAGATGGCCGGATCGAGTTGCGCGACAACCTGTCCCTTCTTCACTTCGGAATTGAAATCGGCGTAAAGAGCCTGAATCGAACCCGAGACCTGTGAACCGACCTGAACGGTGGTCACCGCCTGAAGCGTCCCGGTCGCGCTGACGATGTTTCTAATATCTCCGACAGTGACTTTGCCTGTCATCAACTCTTCGACTTTGGAACTGTCTCTCCAAAACAGATACCAGGCAACTACAGAAACAACGGTTATACCGACGAGAATCAGTGCAATCCAATTATTTGAGAGTCTTAGTTTCATATCCTTACCTCGCTCCATTTAATTGAAGTGCAATACCCGTGCCAGTAAACGTCAATAAACGCCGATAAATATGGTAGAAATATGCACGATTCGCGAGAGGCACTGAGTGCTTTCACGCAATTCTATGCGCAACTTTACCCATAGTTACTGGTTTCGAATATCGCGCGCCGTGGTTACCGTCCGGACGCTCATTTCAGTTCCATTATCCAGAATCAATTCCTTATTTCCCTGGATGAAGACCGAGCCTGCGCCAACACCCGCGCCGATGATCGCGCCGATGATCGCGCCTTTGCTGCCTTTGGCAATCCCGCCGATGATCGCGCCGAGGGCTGCGCCTCCGCCCGCACGGATCAGGATATCCCGGGTCTTGTTTGCGCTTTCGACAGTGCCTTCTTCGTCAGCGGTCTTGATCGAATCGCCGATGTAGATCTTGTCGATCTGCGCATAGAAGATGCTCCTGCGGCCGCTTCTAAATGTGATCGCGTCGAAATCGAGCGCCATCTCGGTATGGCCTGTCAGTTTGCCTGACCGCTCGATGCGGGCGATGTGACCTTCAACTGTCGCCCCTTCATATGCCGGAGGTTCAATGACTTGTGCTGTGAAAGTATCGCCCTCGCTGTTGGTTTTGGTGCTGAGCGCTGTTGTCAGCCGCAGTCGCAACGCTGTTCCGGCTGGAATCAGGCTCTCCGCGCTGCTGCCGGGGCGTTCGCGCTGCCGCAGTGTCGTTCCAAGGGCATTGCGCGGCGTACGCTTATTCGTTGTGCGGCCATAGTAACCATCCATGTATCCGAGCTCAAAGCCAATCCGATAGCCTTCTCGGTAATCGGCCAATGAACCCAGACGGGATTCATACCCGCGATCAGCGTCCCGATAGAATTGCGAGCGCGTATGATCGCGATCTGCACTCTGATCATAATCAGACTTGCCCTCGCGGTAGCCATCATCATATCCATCCGCATATCCACGGTCATATGCGACGGTTGTTTGAGTACTCTTGATTCGAACTCTGGTCTGGGCATCCGCGCTGTTGCCCAGAACAGCCATACTGCCTAATGCAAGGACCAGCGCCAGTGCCCACGCATTGAGTCGTTTTGATGAGCGTTTCATTTTCTTTCTCCTCTCGCTTGGTGGTTTCTATCTCATATTTGAAAAGCAAGATGTGTGCCAGCATTGCCTTTTAGAGAGGCTTGCGGCTCTCGGACCGCGATAAGTGTAAAACCGCGGATGCACCGATTGGTTCACCTATTGACTGACGAAAAGACTGGTGGACTCTCCGGTTTTCTCAACTACTGCAAATTCGAGAAGTTATCTCCCGCAGTTGACTCCAGTCTGTTACATGATCAGAATCTTGTAGTCGCAGGCGGTATCCAACAAATAATCAAAATCCATCCAGTTGATGAGGTAGATGTGACCTCAGTGACTCTTGCCATCGAGGAACTCGATAATGAGGTTTGATATCGTTCTGAGAATCTCAGGGAACCGGGAGCAGCCGGGAAGAACAGGCTACATGATAATTGTGGTTACGGCGGTGGTCTGCATCATCGCGATGGGCATAGCCGGAAGCGCACGGGGCGTCAGCCTTGGTGTGAAGAGTCAGGAGCCCGATCAGCCAGGCCTCAAGGCGCGGGCGATATTCCAACAGTACTGCTTTCAGTGTCACGGCGCAAAAGTGTCCCGGGCGGGGATTAACCTCGAGCAATTACTTGCGCGGAGTTCGGTTGGCGAAAAGTTCCAGGACTGGGAAAAGGTCATCCAGGCGCTCGATCAGAAGATCATGCCGCCCCGGTTCATGCCTCAGCCGGCCGATACAGATCGCCTGCTGGCCACTGAATGGATACGCGAAAGACTGAGCGCTTACACCAGGGATCATGACGGCGATCCGGGGCAGGTAACAGTCAGGCGGCTGACCAGCGGTGAGTACGCCTATACGATAAAGGACCTGACCGGGCTCGACATAAACACAGGGATCGATGCCGCGAGTGACTCTGTCGGCGGTGAAGGGTTCACCAATTTCGGCGACGTTCAGTTTATGCAGGATGCGAATCTGGAGCGGTATCTTGGAGCTGCCAGAACGATCGCCGATCATGCTGTGATTGGATCGGGGCCGCTCGAATTTTTTCCTCATCCAGGCAAAACAGGCTTCGAAATATCCGCAATTACACGGATCAAGGATATCTACGCCAGACACGGCATCCGAACGGTCTCAGGTGAGGGTGGGAGACCTTTCGGGTTGGAAAAGTATGGTCGGGCGCTGTATGTCGCGTGGCGTTACAGGCATCGAGTGGCGCTGGGTGAAACGAGGGCTACGTTGAGGGAGCTGGCGATTCGGGAGGGGACCAATCCTCGATTTGCACGGCACATCTGGCAGGTGGTGAATAATCCGTCACTGGGATACCCCTCCTCCGAGGTGAGCTCACGATGGCGCAGGCTGCCGGCTCCAGGCGCCGACAGCCAGACTGCCGAAACAACGGATTCCGTTGTCCGAGCCGGATGCGAAGAGATCCAGAAGTTTCTGGTTACCTGGCCGAGCTGGCTCTTCGCTCGAGGCGATGTGGCAGCCGGCGGCGCCGGCGACGAGAGCCCGCTCGAATTCAGCGACCGAACGCTTGATGTCAAACCAGTCCATCGTTTCACGTTTGTCAGGGGACCTGGCCGCGGGCCGGCTTATCCGCCGGGACCGGCGAAAATTTATTTGAATGTTGCCGCGGTTAATCCGGTGATGGGTGAAAAGCCTGTCATCATATGGCGCAATATGACAATCATGTTCCGCCGGATTACTCCTCGGGCGCCAGTGGCAGCCGGGCAATCAGTTGTGGTCACTGCACAGGAAGCGCAATCGGCGGCTGATCTGCGGCGGGGGATATTGCCTCCGGGTCAGAGACATACCTTGAGATCGCTGGTCAGTGATGAGACCGTCGGAAAACTGAATTTCGGGAGAAGCCCGGACGGCAGTCCTGTCGGTCCCGACGATTTCGCATCTGAAGGCTCAGTCATGTTCGAAGTTCCGATGCCTGAAGGGCCTTTTTCATTGAACCTGCAGGTTGACGCTGAACTGGGCCGTGATCGCGATCAGGTCGTCAGAATCGTGATTGCAGACCGTGAAAACCTGATGACCAGAGGGCAGCCGACACGTGCGCTTGTGGGGGACATGAAAAGCGCCGGCTACAGGGCTTTCCGGACAGGCGTCATGGAATTCGCCACCATACTGCCTCCGAATTCGCATGGTGAGCCTACGCCGGCGGATAAAGACCCGGTACCTGACCCGTTTGATAATACATACAACGTTCCGGAGCACGACGAATTCGTCCAAAAGGTGAAATATCACCGTGATGACCGGTTCGTCGTTCAGTATCTGGTTGACGATGCTACACGTGCGCGGCTCGATCACGCCTGGAATGATCTTTATGCATCGTTCGAGTACCACGACAATTATCTGCGGTTGCTTGCCCGGCATTTCAAGGTGGACCTGAAAGGGAATGGGATCGTGCAGATGGACAAGGCGCAGATCAGCGCTTTACCCGTAATGATGCGCAAGTACGTGATACCGCTGAGAGCCGGGTATGACGCAGTAGTCGCAGCACAATCGGCAGCCCGACCCGGTCACGTATCCGATTGCCTTGAGTTCGCCGGCCGCGCATGGCGGCGGCCTTTGTCGGAGAGCGAAAAGCAGGGCCTCCGTGACTTCTATCACAGAACGATCAGCGCCGATCCTGATCATCGAAGGGCCATCCGGGCATTGCTCACGCGAATCCTGGTTGCGCCTCAGTTTTTGTACCGCCTGGAACAGGTGGCGGATTCATCGCGCACAGGACCGGCGGCGATCAACACTCATGACAAACCGCTGACGACCTGGGAGATGGCCGGTCGTCTCAGCTATTTCCTGTGGTCTTCGATTCCCGATGATGAGCTGCGGCGTGCGGCCGGGGCGGGTGAGTTAAACGATCCAAAAGGCATCAGGCGTCAGGTAAAGCGGATGCTCGGCGATCCAAAGGCCCGTCGCCTGTCGACGGAGTTTTTCGGGCAATGGCTGGGCTTCTACCATTTCGACGATCATAAAGGCGTCGACACGAGCCGGTTTCCCGAGTTCACGGACGCCGTGCGGGAAGCGATGTATGACGAGGCGGTATCGTTCTTCGAGCATGTTATTCGGAAAGACCGTCCGGTCAGGGAGATCCTGTTTGCCGACTACACCTTTCTGAATCGGGAACTGGCCGGTTTTTACGGGGTAAAGAAGGAGATCAAGTCGACTGAGCATCCTGAAATGGTCGAAGGGGCGAATGCATTCCATCGCGGCGGGCTGCTTCGTCTGGGAGCCGTGCTGACGACCACCTCAGCGCCTTTGCGGACCAGCCCTGTCAAACGGGGTGACTGGATTTTGCGTCGTATTCTGGGTACTCCGGTGCCGCCTCCGCCCGCTGACGCCGGATCGATACCGGCGGATGACAAGCTCTTCGGCGGATTATCGGTCAAGGCACGGCTCGAACAGCACAAGCGCAACGCCACCTGCGCCAATTGCCATATACGCATTGATCCGCTCGGTTTCTCACTCGAGCGCTATGATCCGACAGGGCGCTGGCGCGATCATTACCCTGACGGGAAGCCGATCGACGATTCAGCGGACCTGCCCGATAAGACGCCGATTACAGGCGTCGACGGACTTCTCAGCTTTCTGAAGACGAAGGATGAGCAGGTTCGCAAGACGCTCTCCTACAAGCTGGTCGGCTACGCGCTGGGTCGCACTGTTCTGGCATCCGACCTGCTGCTCATCGATCGTATGGTGAAGGGCGGCGGTGAAGCGACCTTTTCACAACTGGTGACGGAAATCGCCACCAGCAGGCAATTCCGCAATCGCCGGGCTGAAGGGATGACTTCATCATACTCGGACCCCGATTTACGGAAAATAAAAAGAGCAGAATGAAACAGATGAAAACAACGAAACAGCAATCACGACGCCACTTTTTGCGTGGCGCCGGCGTAGCCCTGGCGTTGCCCTGGATGGAATCCCTGCCGATTTTCTTGATGCCGTCGCCGGCGCAGGATGGCAGAGAGGCGGCGACAGGCGCAGGCAGGCCGCCACTGCGATTTGCACACATCTATTTTTCGAATGGCGTCGAACCGGCGCACTGGTGGGCGAAAGGCGAAGGCGCGTCCATGGAGTTCGGCCCTGCCGCGCAGCCGCTAGCGCCAATCCGCGAGGACCTGATCTTTCTTCGCGGGCTTTACCATCAGAAAGCATTCTCTTCGACCAGCCCTCATCTTGGCAGGATGAATTTGCTCTCAGGAGCACCGGTGAGCCTTGATCCGAAGGACATCCGCGTCGGTGCCACTTTTGACCAGGTGCTTGCCCGGCATATCGGGGGCCGCAGCGCAGTGCCTTGTCTGGCGCTCGGGATCGAACCGAACGAGTTGCGGCTCGAAGACGGCCTGTCGATGATCTACGGTTCATCGATTTCGTGGACTTCGCCCGTCAAACCCGCCACCAAGGAGATCTATCCGTCACGGACTTTCGATCTCCTGGTCGGTGACGGTAAGGGCAGGGATCTCGACCGGAGCATTCTGGATGCCGTCAATAAAGAAGCTCATTCGCTCAGGCCGAAGGTCAGCACCGGCGATCGCAGGAAACTCGATGAATACCTCGAGTCAATCCGCGACATCGAGAAGCGTATAGATCACGCTTCGAGGGAAGAGCGCCTCGAAGGCTGGCGTCCGACGCTGAAGGAGCCGAACATGCAGCGCCCGGCGGACGAGATTCCGCAGAACGTGCCGGAGCATATGAAGCTGATGCTCGACCTGATCGTCCTGGCGTTTCAAATGGACAAGACCAGAGTGATAACGCTGATGCTCAACAATGATCTCTCGCAGATGAACTTCAGGTTTCTGGATGGTGTGCGGGGAGCCTTGCACCTCGATCTGACGCACAATGGCAAGGCGCCTGATCTGGAAGCAATGTACCTCAAGACCAACCAGTTCCATGTCCAGCAGTTCACCTATCTTGTCAGGCGGCTGAAAGAGATCGACGAAGGCGGGTCATCGCTGCTCGATAACTCGATTCTCATGTTCGCATCGAGCCTCTTCGACGGCGATGCCCATAGCGCGGATCAGCTGCCAATCGTACTTGCGGGCGGCGCCGGCGGCGCTCTGCGGACAGGCCGTGTGCTCGACTACCTTGATAAAGGCGACGATAATCGCCGCGCCTGCAGTCTTTTCCTGTCGATAATGGATCTCATGGGCGTGCAACTCGATCGCTTCGGAGATTCGAGTAAACAGCTGGCGGGACTGTGATCTGCTGGAATTACTTGGCTGAATCCCTCTTCAGATCAGTTTTTCGCCTTCGCGACCGTTGAGCGGAGGGCTGTCAGGTTCTGACCCGGTTGACCGAATCGGTTGACCAGGTTGCGCGAGAGCAATGATCCCTCTTTCGCTCCTTCGATGGCATTTCGCAGGTGCCCCTGGTGGGCAGGGTTTTTCGGATGCTGGGTAATGATGGCCAGCGCGAACTCCATTTCAGGGCTGTTGCCGTAGAGCCCCTTTGCCTTGCGCACCATCGCGTATGCATCCATTCCGGCAGAGGGCGAGGCTGCTGAACTGTAGCCTGCCTGTTTGTAGCTGGCCGCCAGGTATCCAGCATCGAACAAGGCGAGCGCAGATGGCCTGTTATTTTGAAATGATCCGCGCACTCTTTCCATGAGCCTGGCCATGAGTTCGTCGGCTGTCTTGTTGTTCTTCGCGGAAAGTCCGACTTCATGATCGACTTTCGACCAGACCGCATAAACGGTTGCCCGACGAAGCGTCTCCATTCGCTCGATGACGGGTGTTTCCGGCCCAAGCAGGGCGAGCGTGTCATCGACCAGCCGGTTGAGATCATAATCTCGTTTGACATCTCGCCAATTCGGACCCGCCCACGGCAGAGATTTGGCATTGCCGACATCGATCGTATGGCAGATCAGAGGAGGGCCGGCCTGCGCCGGTTGCTGAAGGCCGATCAGGCTGATCATCAAGGCCGCGGCAAATAAGAATGAACGTTTCATTTTGAGCATCATATCGTTTCCTCCCTGTTATTTGTTTCGAACTTCCATCACGAAATTGCTACTTCGCCTGAGTCGGCAGTGGACCTTTCCACATGCGCCACCAGCTTGTGTCGCCCAGCTCAAGCTTATCCCACCAGGCATCGATCATAGTCCGGTCGCCTTTGATCACGCCTTCGCGAGTCACATTCGACGGAGGTGGAATAAGGTCGGCCAGCCTGTCATAAACATGTCCGCGTTCGCTTTCAGTCGTGCGCGCCAGCAGATGCCAGAGCGTCAGAGCATCCCTTTTGCGGGCATTTGCCAGCACACCATTCAGCGCATCCATTCGCGCAGGTCGCGCAGGTCGCGCAGGACCATCTGCACCGGTATCGAATTTTGACAATGCGCTTTGAAATCGAGCGGATGAGTCATCAAAATATGGCGTGCCGGGTCCGGAATTCGGCCGAGTCACGCATTTCGCACCTGCCGGCACAAAGGATTCGCGGTCTTTCCATTCAAATGCCACCCAGCCAAGCGTGACCATCAACAGTCCGGCGCCGTCATCATTCACTTCCAGCGTGTAGCTGCAACCCAGATCAATCGCAACCGCCGATGGCGTATCCACGAAAAACTGTCGCGGCGGTGCCCAGATGAACGCCTCCATCTTGCCGATCGATAACGACAATCGATGTTCGTCGCCTCTCGCTTCAACCAGCCGAACGCGCGAGTTCGGCTCGATCTTGACTTCACCGATCTGGCCAACACTGATCTGAGCGCGGGAAGTGCCGTCGGTCGTCAGCCACTGGCCGAGCGCCAGTTGCCCTTTTTCATCGATCCTCTGTGTGCCGATCACCGGGTTACCCTCGATCCGCCTGACTTCCCAGGCAGGCAGATCGGCAAGATCAGGCTCCGGTTGTTTCCGTATCAACTGAAGACCGGTAATTGCGATCAGAATTACCAGGGCCACGCCAATTGCGTACCTCAAAGCCGGGACAGAAAAGATCGATCCTCTTTGTGTGGCGCCGGCAATCCGCTTGTCTGTCAGGGCTTGATTCGAAATCGCGATTTCCAGCTCGTTCCACAATGATTCCGGAGGCTGTTCGCGCATCAGCCGCTCGGCCATCTGTGCGCCAAATCTGATCTCTTCATACTCAGCGCGACATCGCCGGCAGCTGATGAGATGTTGACTGACACCGCTCACTTCATGCGGCGATAACTCGTCATGAAGATAGGCCGACAGTTTTTGGGTGATGTGGTTCTGGAACATTGTAAAAACCGATCTGTATTTCATGGCCGCAGGTGTTTGAGCAGCCGCGCCAATTCACTGTGTCCGCGATTCAGTCGGGATGCGACTGTTCCCGCTGAACAACCTAAGACCTGCGCCATCTCTTCGTATGTCATCCCTTCGAAATATTTCAGGAGAATCGCTATCCTCAACCTTGGCTTCAGCTTCCTGACGGCGGTTTTAACCATGGCCGATTGCTGCATTCGCGAATAGTTATCATCCCGAGATGACCATTGGCCGCTCTGTTCAAGATGAAGCGCCTGGAGCTGATCCGGCACACCCGGCTGATCGTTGCCGGGTTGATCATCGCCGCTTCTGAAAATATCGAATGATAGAAATCGCTTTCGTCTTCGCTGTTCGTCCAGACAGGCATTGACCACCAGTCGATAGAGCCAGGTCGAGAAACCGGATTCATGCCGAAATTTTCCAATTCCGGTGAAGAGTTTGAGAAAGACCTGTTGAGTGATGTCACGCGCCGCCGCTTCGTCTCCGATGAAGTGCAAGGCGATCGAAAAGACGCGGTCTTTGTGATTTTCATACAGATGCCTGAATGCCTCGCGGTCGCCTTTTTGACAGGCTTCGATCATCAGCCTTTCACTGGCTTGTTCGTTCATCGCGATGCATTTCTCCATCATTGCCTCATCATTTGCCTACAACCATTAGACGAAGCAGGGTTCATTATTCTTTCGTTTTTACGGATTATTTTTTCAAGGTTCATTACAGGCTAACGCCCACTTCGTGGGCTTGCCAATTTTGGTGGAACGGGACCCGGGGCTTCGCTCGGCCTGACGGCCTCGCTCCACCCCGGGACTTCATTTTCGCCTGCGTTGCAGGCTCACAGTAGAATATGCTTGAGAAACCCCAAAATTTGTCAAGTCGATTTTAAAGGACTCTTCTGCGTGACATCGTTTTAAGCCAGGCAGCGGCCAAGAGGGTTTAAACGCCAAGGCAGCGCGTGATTTAATTGAGAATAATGTGATCAGCATAATTGATTGTGCTTTTGGCGAAATGGATATTACAGCGAATCATCACTTCTTATAATCTCTTGTCCACTTGGTGTCCTGGTCTGGGCGTCTGGCGTTGAAAATCTTAAAAAACTTAGGTTCCAGCGTAGTTAATAATATGGAAAATTTTAATCAATCAGTTCTTCCCTTGGGACTGGACTTCGATGTATAAATGTCGGGACTGATTCCTCCCAATCCCCCTGATTTGAATTTAGTAAGCTCTTTTAATGCTTTTAATTCCGTGGCTCAGAGTGAGTCAATGGTGATATCCCCGTAGTTGCCGAACCACACTCTTGAAAAACACAGTCCAAGTGTAGATTCGAGGCGCATCGACGTTGCCAACACGTTGCCTACCCACAAATGATGCGCAAGATTGAGCAGACACACATCAAAATGCTGGATCCCCGATAGTTGACGATAAATTTTAAATCAAACAGGAGAGACAAATGCTCGCTCCGGATACGATGCTGCATGATCGCTATCTCATTTTGAGCCCGCTCGGACAGGGCGGAATGGGAGCGGTTTATCAGGCGACGGACCAGAAATTCGGCAATCAGGTGGCCATCAAGGAGACTTTTTACACCGACGTTCAATTGCGTGGAGCCTTTTCGCAGGAGGCGAAGCTGCTCAACCGGCTTCGCCACGCGGCACTGCCGGTGGTCATGGATTATTTTGCTGTCGGTGAGAGGCAATTTCTGGTCATGCAGTTCATACCGGGAAAGGATCTCGAACAATGCCTTCATGAACAGAAGGCGAGTGGGCAGGGGCCATTCCTGACCGCGCAGGTGCTGAGCTGGGCCGATCAACTGCTCGACGCTCTTGAATACCTGCATGCACAGATGCCGCCGATCATTCACCGCGATATCAAGCCGCAGAATTTGAAGCTGACGCCGCGCGGAGAGATCGTCCTGCTCGATTTCGGACTTGCAAAAGGCACGCAAACGGGCCATTCGAAATCGAGCAAGGGCATTCGCGGCTACACGCCGAATTACGCTTCACTCGAACAGATCAGGGGAACCGGGACAGATGCGCGCAGTGATATTTACAGTATGGGTGCGACGCTTTATCACCTGCTGACAGGTGAATTGCCACAGGATGCGTTGACGCGAATAGCGGCGATGCTGCTGGGCCAGCCCGATCCGCTGCGCCCGATCACGGAGTTGAACCTCGAGGTCCCGCTGAGTGTTGCCGCAGTCATCGACAATGCGGTCTCACCTAATCCTGATCAGCGATTCGAAACAGCGGCTCTCATGCGGCAGGCGCTTCGCAATGCGATCGGAAACGCGGCTTCGGTCAGCTTGCATCGGACGCCAACCCTCATGGATGCCCCGATCTTTTCAACCATCGAAGTCTCTGCATCGGTGGCTCTGGATCATGGCAGTTCAGGCAGCCCGTGGAGGCTGGATGCCGGACCTGATCGGGTTGATCAGATTGATCAGGCGAATCTCTCGAAAGACATACCAGGACAGGAGATCGACAATGATTCATCGATCGATGCCTCGCAATCAGAGAGTCCGGCCCTGGAACCGTCTGCCACGCAATCGACTTTTACACCCGTTTCCAGATTTCATCCGTCGATTCTGGCTGTTTGCGCCATGATTCTGGTTTTTGCGATTGCGGTGTTAGGGATATTTCGTTTTCAGATCTGGGGCAACGGACTGATCGCCAGCATCAACAAACTGGCTGTATCGACGCAGGCGAACGCCAGCGGTCCGTCGCTGGCCATCCCCATGCGCGTTGAAGCGATGCGCTATTTCATTGAAATCGCTCCCGGCCTTAATCAATCCACTCGAGCCACCGGACTGATGCCACTTTCAGAAGGCAGCAGGTTTAAATTTCATTTCAAGCCTCATCAGAGCGGTTATCTTTATATTATCGCACTGGGCGCGGGAGATTTCTGGCAGACATTTCTGACGAATTCACCGATGCCCGCCTCTGGCGTGATCACGAATCGCGTTATCGCGGGACGTGATTTTCTGTTTCCCGACGGAGGGCAGTGGTTCATGATGCAGCCCGATGCCGATACCACACCCTTCACGGTGATATTTTCCCCAAAGCCTCTGACGTCGCCGTCTTTTCTGACAAACCAGTCAGGACACGGCCTGAGTCAAAACGAAATTCAGGATTTCGCGGAATTCAGGAAAATTCATACAGCACAACCTGCCGAACTGGTAGCCGTTGCTGATAATAATCAACCTGCCGTCACGGTTCAGGTGTCCGCAGAGCGCCCGAACGATGCGATCCTGGTCTTCGACATTTCATTGAAAAAAAGATAGAGGTATTCAATCAATATGTACTACCGGCATAACAAAGAACTGAAGGTAATAAATAATCGGTCATTTAAACTCCTGTCCAACGTGTTAATCGGATCGCTGGTGAGTGGGATCATGATCGGTCTGATGTCCCTGCAGGCCAGCGGCCAGGTCGTCATTGTGCCGAGCAGGTTCCGCTCAGAGCGCGGGCCGGACAAATCCAGGTCAAAAGCCAGGAGAGTGGCCGCCAGTCGCACCCAAAAGGTAAGGATCACACCCGTTCCTGAATCCGATGACTCCTCGGCTGATCGCCTGCCTCCACTGGCCTTCTCAATCAACCTGCCGGATCTTGAACTAGAAAAGACAAGCGAGAAAGAGCCAGCCGAAAAACCTGTCGTTCAGCCCCTCAGTTTATCCGTCGCCGGATTCAAGGTGTTGACGTCGGATGCTCGCGGCAAGGTAAAAGAAACAAGGATCGAATCGACCAGGTTTTACAATCAGGAATTACCCGGAGCCGTCAATCTGGAGATGGTCGAACTTCAGAGCGGAGCTTTTATGATGGGCGCTGATCGCATCGAACTGGAATCGATCCAGAGGGATTACGTCAAGGGCGTCGATCGTGACATGAGAGCCGAGCTGATAGATCGCATCGCCTGGGAGTCGCCGCAACATCAAGTCAGTGTCTCTGCGATCTCGATGAGCAGATACGAGATAACTCAAACACAATGGCGCGCAGTTGCAGGCCTGCCCAAGGTCGAAATCGATCTGATCAGCGATCCGTCGCAATTCAAAGGAGGCAACAGGCCGGTCGAGAACGTCTCATGGGCGGAGGCGGTCGAGTTCTGCGCCCGCCTGTCGCGTCTGACCGGACGCACTTACCGTTTGCCGACCGAAGCCGAATGGGAATATGCCTGCCGCGCGGGCACAAATTCACCTTTCAATTTCGGTGGTGCTCTGAATCCCGAGTGGGCAAATTACAATGGCCGGAAACCCTATGGTGCAAATTCAAAGGGCTCATTCCGTGGCCAGACTCTGCCGGCCGGGAGTCTCGGATTCGCCAATGCCTTCGGCCTCTTCGATATGCACGGGAACGTCTGGGAATGGACCCAGGATGGCTGGTTGATCGATCAATCGGAGATCGGATCGAACCCCACGCTGAGAGTCCTGCGTGGAGGCGCCTGGGATAGCGCAGCCGGCGAATGCCGCTCCGGCGCAAGGCAAAGAATGGATCTGATTTATCGCTCGAACAACATCGGCTTCAGAGTTGTCAGAGAACAGTGATGAGTGACGAGTGATGAGATTTTTGTAATTGCGCCGGTCTTTTTGGATCACATAGCCCAAATCGGCTTTCAATCAGAACCATCAATGTTCTCTCGTCACTCGTCACTCATCACTTGTCACTCCTCTTCGCGCCCGGCCGCCCGTTCTCGACCACGAAGGTTGCCCGCGTGCTGATCGTCGCTTCCGGCTTGCTCACCGTTTCGAGAACACGGTAATCGCTCTGCCAGCGTTCAGTTGTCAGTGAGCATTTCACATACCCGCGCTGCCCGTTGAAAAATTTGATGTGCGGATTCTCGGAGAGCAGCGACGAGGTATTCGGGCGAACGTCCGCGCCGTCTCCGCCCGACGTGATCGATGTTCCGACAAACTCCGTTGCGACAACAGGAGAATCCTCACGATTGAAATCGGGCTTCAGATCCGCCACCCAGTTGGTGTGAATATCGCCCGTCAGGACGACTGGGTTTGATGGCTTGCGATCTTGCAGGAAAGTCAGCAGGCGTTTGCGAGCGGCCGCGTATCCGTTCCACTGGTCCATCGAAAACTGTTGTTCCGGGCCGGCCATTCCATCGACCTGTCCCATCATGACCTGCTGCGCGATGATGTTCCAGCGCGCTCCGGAACGCTCAAGTCCCCGCTTCAGCCATTGTTCCTGCCCGGTTCCCAGCATCGTCGCTTTTTCATCCAGTGACTCCGGACAGGCCGGTTTGCGCCCGTCACCGCATGGCTGGTTCGTTCGATACTGACGAGTATCGAGCATGTAAACTTCGGCCAGATTGCCGAAATTGAGCCGGCGATAGATTTCAACGCCTTTCCCGCTTCTGAGGACCGATCGGCGCAGCGGCATATGTTCGTAATAGACCTGATATGCTCTGGCGCGCCGGGCGGAGAACTCCTCGATCGGAGTATTGTCCTCGGCGATCAGTCCGGCATAGTTGTTATCAACCTCGTGATCGTCCCAGACCAAAGCCCATGGAAAATTCGCATGCGCCTGTTGGAGCATCGGGTCACTCTTGTAAAGCGCATACCGGTTGCGGTAATCCTCCAGCGATTTGATCTCGGGACTGTTGTGTTTTCGCACGCGGTTCGCCGTCGGGCCGGATTCGTATATGTAATCGCCGAGATGGATGACCAGGTCGAGGTCTTCATTATTCATATGACGATATGCGGCGTAGTGTCCGGTTTCGTAATGCTGGCAGGAGGCGAAAGCGAAGTTCATCCTGTCATTGCGGGCGCTCAACGCCGGCGCCGTTCGTGTTCTGCCAACGGGGCTCGATCCCGCATCCACAGTAAACCGGTACCAGTACCAGCGTGACGGTTTGAGTCCCCTGACCTCGACGTGAACCGAATGGCCCCATTCCGGCTCGGCCATGGCCGTTCCCTTCGAGACTACGTTCTGTATGCGCTCATCGGTTGCGACTTCCCATTTGACAGGGACTTTGCGCGCCGGCATGCCTCCGCCGTTTAGCGGGTCAGGCGCCAGTCTCGTCCAGAGCACGACGCTCTCCGCCCACGGATCGCCCGATGCTACGCCCAGGCTGAACGGATCGTCGGCGAAATTCACGCCATCGCTCTTCGCCCAACCGGCGATCGGATAGACAAGCGCCGCGCCCGTCAGTGATGCTCCGCCGATCAGAAAACTGCGGCGGTCAATGCTTGTAGCCATATCTGGTTTTTTTCTCATGTCTGCTCCCGGAACGCACTTTGGTGATCCCGCATTAATTGAAAAGTTCATTTCGCGAACCCTGGATTTTTAGAGACTTTTATCAAGCTAGATGGTATTTTCCACACAACGGATTATTTTTCTACTCATTGGCATCCGTCTTTATTGAATATTTTATCAGCCCCAACGATGCAACCGCTCAGGCCAAATGACCCTTAACCCACCGGAGGTGCATAATGCGGCAAAAGATGAAGCTCCCGTTGACACTCCTGTCCATCCTGTTGATCGCTGGCGTAGTAGCCTCAGCCTGGAAGATGAGCGTGACTTCGATGGCCCTGCAAGCAAATTCGATCGAACTGAAATGCGATATTTCGTGCCACGAGTCGAAAATTCGAACTCCGCAGGCTGAACTGTCATTCAAGGCAGGTCAGGACCAGCTGTCACAGATCGCAATCGAGGTGACGGTTTTCAAGAACGGATTCGCGAATGGGACGCTCGCACGGCTGACGGGAATCAGCCGTGAGGGCAAGTTCGTGGTTGTGCGTCCCGATAATCAGTCCAACGTCAGCGGTCTGGAACGACTGCTGGTTGGCGGGATCGAAATCTCGGAGGCGACCGGCCTGGTGACCGTTGTCATTGAAGGGCTCGAACCCGGCTTGAAATACTACTGGCGACTCCAATCGCTCGATCTGGCCACAGCCTTGAGCAATACCGCCGTTTGCCAGGCGCCCGCCTGTCCATTCGACCAGGTTGAGGAACAGGTCCCTCGAATCAGATAGACCCCACCCCGTCGTGTTGAGGCGAACCGGTGTCTCTGTGCTATCGCAACGAGGCAAAAGGTTTGTCATGCGATGAGCTGTCTATGACCGCAGGAGGTTTGACATGAAAAAGCTGTTGAAAAACGCAGGATTTCGAAGAGTCTGTTTTATTACGCTGGTGGCATCTTTGTCTGTCATGACCATTGTCCTGGCGGGGCTCGATGATGCGGCTGGTCAGGTGACTTTAACCGACATCAATCCGGATCAATCGACGCTGGATGCAAGCAATCCGAATGGCGCAAGCGGAGGCCGCGTCAACGGGCTGGCCGCCGATCCCAACAACAACATGGTCTTTTACGCCGCCAGCGAATGGGGTGGATTGTACAAGAGCACGAATGGGGGTCAGAACTGGACCCGGCTGGACAACCACCGGCCGATAGTCACCTGGGATGTCGAGGTCAGCCCGGCCAACTCGAACCGTGTCTTCGCCACTTCATTTTACGATGGACGCGTCAACAGCCTCTCCGGGATAAATGTCAGCACCGACGGGGGAGCTACCTGGGCCAAGCCGGCGACAGCGACGCCTCCGGTCAATTTTTGCGCCAGCCAGGCGCGCAGGGACGAGCCCGGTGCATTCGGGATCAGCATTGATCCGGATAACACAAACAATGTCTACATCGGCACCAACTGCGGTCTGGCCGTGAGCAACGACAACGGAGTGAACTGGACTTTCGTCGATCCGACGCCTGCCGACGGCGCTGATGATGTCTGGGATGTCGTGGTGCACGATGGCGGGATCATCGATCTGGTGGGCGATGACGGGCATCAGCGATCGATCGATGGGGGCACGACCTGGACGACGGCGACATCGAATGCTCTGCCCGGCGGCAGGGCATCGATCGCAGTTTCGCCCGATGAATCGTATGTCCTCTTCGCCGTCGTCGGGACATCGATCTTCGAGTCGGACAACGGAGGCACGAGCTGGGATACGACGTTTGCGAATCCTGCATCCCAGGGGCGAATACCTTTCGTCACAACCAACAACAGAGGCGGTCAGGATTTCGACCTCTGGTTCGGTGACACTCAACTCTTCAGGGCCGGCTGCACGACGCCGATGTCACCGGCTCCCGGTGGCGCCGCGCGCTGCCCGGCGTCCGGAACGTGGACAAACAGTCAGAATGGCGCTCACTGGGATCTTGGAGATGTCGTCTTCGATACGGCGGTTGCCGATGACAGATGCCCCAGAGTCATGTCATCCGATGGCGGTGTCTACCGCAATACCGACACGACCAGCCCTGGTTGCCAGGGGCCTTCCTGGGAACAGCCCACAGTCACGCCTCATGCCTTGTGGTTGTTCGGTATGGACGGAGCCGACCAGGCGGGCGCCGCTGCCGAAGACCTCTATTTCGGCTGCCAGGACAACGGCACATTTGCGGCAACAGATGCCGGCGCCGGGTTTCCGACATGGAACAATCGCGATTGCTGTGACGGATTCGATGACAGCGCCGATCCTGTGCGCATCCTATATACCGTCTGTTGCTTCTCACCCGGACGCAGCAATCGATTGTTTGTCAGAAACCAGGGCATGGCGGGCGGAGCGGAACTGAGCACTTATCCGGCAGGCAATCTTCCAGGATTCAGGCCACCCGATGTGGTCGATCGTTTTGACGCCAACAGCTATGTCGTCATGACCACGGCCGGCATATTCGTGACCAATAACATCGCCGCGCCGGCTTGGACACAACTCGGAGCCGCCACTTCTCCGGCTGGTGCCTGCGCAGTCCAGGCGGCGGGACCAGGCGCCACACCATCCTTCTTCGTCAAGGCCGGTAACTGCACAAGCGTCGGACCTGCGACATTCTGGAGGCAGGACGGCACGGCGGCCGGAGGTACATGGAATCAGATAAATCCTCCCGGCAATACAGGCAGCTTCGGTATTGTGACCGTCGATCCCAATGACGCAAACCGCATCTTCGCATCCCATCTCAACGGCACTAACGTCAACATGGTATTATCAACCGATGGCGGCGCAAACTGGACAACTCTCAATGACCTCAATCAATTGATGACCGGAGGCGGGACCTATCGTTATCTGAACACGACCGGACCGACTCAGGTTGCCAGCGGCGCCTCGATGACCTTCAGTGGTTATCCCCAACCGACGCTCGTTGCATTCGATCCTGCAAACGGAAACATCATGCTTGCCGGCGGCGCCGACTCGGGCATATTTTTGAGCACCAATGCCGGACTTACCTGGACGACATTGACCGATAACTCGGGAGTCTCGAACAATCCGCATATCCCCAGGCCGCGGTTCGCCTATTTCGATCACGAGGCGGGCAACCTGAATATCTTTGTCGGAACTCAGGGGCGCGGAGTCTGGCGAATCACGACCACCGATGCCACTGCCGATCTCGCGATCAGCAAGACATCATCCGCCCCTTCGATAGTGACCGGATCCAATGTCACCTATACGATCACTGTCACCAATAACGGGCCGGATGCAGCTCAATCGGTAACCATCAAGGATATGCTCCCGCCCCAGACAACCTTTGTTTCATGCAATGTGAGCGGAGGCGTGGGCGGATTATGCAGTGGCACAGGCAACGATCGCACGGTGACATTGAGCTCGCTGGCCGCCAACGCCGTTGCCACTATCACGCTCGTCGCTCAGGTCAGTTGTGCGCTGGCCGACGGAACGGTCTTCAGCAACACCGCAACGGTCGGATCGCTGGCGGCTGATCCCACCCCGGCAAATAACACGGCCACAGTCATGGTAACGGCATCGAATCCGCCGCCGGTCATTACCTGCCCACCCGATCAGAACGTCGCGACCGCTTTGCCGGGTCAGATGAACGTAGTCGTTAATTACCCGCCGCCTGTCGTGATGGATAATTGCCCGAACGTAGTCGTCAATTGCTCGCATCCGTCTGGTTCCAGTTTCCCGCTCGGAACCACCGCAGTCACCTGCACCGCCACCGACTCGGGCGGCAAACAGGCGATGTGTAATTTCAAGGTGACGGTCTTCGATATCTGCATCCAGGATGATGGAAGAAAGGATTTCATCCTCATCAATTCCTTCACCGGAGATTACCTCTTCACCAAATGCGGGCTTGACAGCTTTACCATGGCCGGCAAGGGACAGATCACGCGGTCGGGCTGCTCGACCAAACTGCAGGATGATACCCGGGTGGTTTCGGCTGAAATCATGCGCTGTACTCTCGGTACTGGAAACACCGGCAGTGCTACGATCAGGCGAAACCCCTTCGGCACATCGTTTATTCTGGGAGACAGCTACATCCTGAATAATACCTGTATGTGTCCTTGAGGTGGATCTGATTCTATCAACTCTTTAATCGCAAAGGCCGCAGAGAGAGCAAAGAAGTTAAATCGCAGAGACCGCAAAGACGGCAAAGAATTTTAGGTGATATGGATATCCGGATTATTGCCCGCTGGAAATAATTCGAACACCGATCTTCCCTATATACCTTTGCCCTCTTTGCGGCCTCTGCGATTTAAGAGTTGAAAGAATCAGTTTCCACAGCACTTACATTCCCGCCAGCAATCCTCTCGTAAAACCAACCGATTCCGCCAGACCGGGGATGGGATCCCTGGCGTCTTTTTCGTATTCGAAGCCAACCAGACCGTCAAATTTTATCTTGACCAGCGCCGCCAGAATCGACTTACTGTTCAATATTCCGCGCCCTGCTTCTATCGGAGTGTTCCTGTTACCCAGCGCCGAGATATCCTTCATGTGCACGTCGTACAAACGTTCGCGGCATTTGATGATCGATTCAGCCGGGTCCACGCCGGCGCGGGCGGTGTGACCAACGTCAATACAGAGCCCGATCCGCTTGTCGTACTTCTCGACAGCATTCATGACATCGTACGGCGAAGGGAACTGCTTGTCCTCGGGTCCGTGGTTGTGGATGGCCAGTTTGATGTTGAACTCCTTGACCATTTTGTCGAGGATCGGAACAGCGTTCTTATCCGGTGCGCAGACCATGGTCGTGACCCCGATGTCGCGGGCGTATTCGAAGGCGCGGCGGATTTCGGCCTCGTCGTTCTTCATGCCGACATTGCCGACGCTCAAGGGAGTGATGCCGGCGTCCCTGAACATCTGGGCGCGCTGTTTGCGCTCCTCTGTCGTGTGCGAGAGGTCGATATGGTTTTTGACGTTCTTGATGGATGCGTATTTCAACCCGACTCGAAGGATGCCCTTGATCGCTTCTTCGATAGGCAGTTCGCGGAGCGTGTATGTGGCGACACCGATCTTTAGACCTCGCCACGGATCGGAGCTTGCAGTTTGCGGAGCGGCCATCCCAGCTATTTCACTGAAGGGCCAGGCAGCGGCGGCGAGTGCGCCGGTTTTGAGAAGATCCCGTCGATTCATAGGTTTTGCCTCCGGTAGTCGATTTCTTCTGAAAAAATGATGATGTGTCAGATGGTCAAACCATACAGCAGGGTGAGGCTCTAGATCAAGGCGGCAGCTACAACTGCGGGATTGATTGAATCGCACTGATCAGTGAATAATGGCTCAGGAATCGATCTGCGGACAAAACAAAAAATTTCAGGATGAGCAATGATCATATGGATACAGTTCATCGCCTGCACGGCGGTGATCATCTTTGCGGGGACAAAGTTATCGAAGTATGGCGACATAATCGCCGAAAAGACCGGTCTCGGCCGAACGTGGATCGGTGTCGTTCTCATGGCTTCGGTGACTTCACTGCCGGAGTTGATGACGGGCATCAGTTCTGTCACGATTTATGATCTGCCGAATATAGCGGCCGGCGATGTGCTGGGCAGCTGCATGTTCAATATTCTGATCATTGCGCTGCTCGATTTCAGAACCGGTGATAAACCTATTTCATCTCAGGTGCATCAGGGCCAGACTTTGACTGCGGCCTATGGAATGCTGTTGCTCGGGCTGGTGGTCATTGCGATTGTCGCCGGAGAGAAGATCCCTCGAATAGGTTGGATCGGTTTATACAGCGTTTTTTTCCTGTTCATCTATCTTGGAGCAATGCGCATGGTTTTTCTTTATGAAAAGCGCAGGTCTCTGGATAATGGGGGAGGGCCCGAAGCAGAGAGACAATATGACGGGATTTCAAAATTGCGGGCATATGTCATGTATGCGACAAATGCGGTGCTGGTGATAGCGGCCGCGGTATGGCTGCCTCATCTGGGCGATGAGATTGCCGAGATGACAGGACTGGGCCGAACATTTGTCGGCAGTATTTTCGTTGCCGTCTCGACATCATTGCCGGAGCTGGTTGTCTCATATGCAGCACTTAGAATGGGGGCAGCTGATCTTGCCATGGGCAATCTGCTCGGGAGCAACCTTTTCAATATCGGGATACTGGCGATAGATGATCTTTTATATTTCAAAGGGCCGCTGCTGTCGCACATCACAGGCACTCACGCGGTAACGGCCGGCGCTGCGATTGTCATGACGGCGATCGCAGTAATCAGCCTGACATACCGTGCCGGGAGGAAATTTTTCCTGGTCGACTGGGACGCAATAGGCATTCTGGTCGTCTTCGGATTCGCCACTTATATCTTATACCTGATGCGGTAAGACACGGCATCTTAAAAAGGGGGGTGATACTTGAGAGTCAAAGATTTCATGTCAAAGCCGGTGATGGTTGTTCGAGAGGATACTACTCTGGAAGAGATCGCGCGGATGATGCTTGATAATAATATCGGCTGCGTGCCGGTTGTGGATACGACTGGTAAGATCAGTGGCGTGATCACTGAATCGGACTTCGCCGCGAAGGATAAGGGGCTGCCATTCTCCACTTTCCGCGCCCCGCAACTGCTCGGCAGATGGATGAGCCAGGAGGGGGTCGAGCGAATCTATGATGCCGCGCGGAGCATGACGGCAAAAGAGATTATGAACCGTCGGGTTGCGACTGTGACCGAGGACCAGTCGGCGCAGGATGTGGTCGAATTGATGCTCAAGTTCGATGTCAATCGAATCCCGGTCGTTCGCGAAGGTGTGCCTGTGGGAATGGTCTCGCGCCACGATTTACTGAGGCTCATGGTGCGCGAGATGCGTGGCGAAGAGTCGAAGTAAGAGCACTGAGATGAAAGAGGATCACAAATGAGTGAAGAACGGTCGGACGGGGATGGTTCGCCGATTGATGATGCTTTCGCGACGACTGACCCGAAGATATTCTCGGTCGTTACGAAGCAGCCCGGGCCGTCCGGGCGTCTGCCGCTGACCGAATCCGACCTGATCGAAAAGCCTAGCGGAGACCTTTTCGGCTGGAGCCAGGATGTCGGCATGGGTTGGGATCCGGCGAGGCTGGGCAGTCCGGAAGCTCTGATTCTAAGCACGCTCGGAGGCATACGGCTGCCTGACGGAAAGCCGCTCGCGCTTGGGTATCACACAGGCCACTGGGAGGTCGGGCTGCTCATGCAGGCCGCGGCGGAGGAGTTGCTCAGTTCGGACTGGGTTCCATTTGCGGGATACTGCACCGATCCGTGCGATGGGCGTTCGCAGGGCACGACGGGGATGTTCGACAGCCTGCCTTATCGCAATGACGCGGCGATTGTGCTGCGACGCTTGATTCGGTCGCTGCCCACGCGTCAGGGCGTGATCGGCGTCGCGACCTGTGACAAGGGTTTGCCGGCGATGATGATGGCGCTGGCCGGAGCGCAACGGCTGCCGGTTGTGATCGTCCCCGGCGGAGTAACGCTGCCGCCGAGTGACGGCGAGGATGCGGGGAAGGCTCAGACGATCGGAGCCCGGTTCTCGAACGGACAGATCACGCTCGAAGAGGCGGCAGAGATCGGTTGCCGGACGTGCGCCTCGCCGGGCGGAGGTTGCCAGTTTCTGGGCACAGCTGCGACTTCTCAGGTCGTGGCTGAGGCGCTCGGGCTGGCCGTTCCACACAGCGCGCTCGCTCCGTCAGGCCAGCCAATCTGGATCGAGGTCGCGCGCAGATCGGTGCGGGCTTTGATCAGGCAGAAATCCCTGGGACTTGAGTCGCGCCATATTCTGACGCCGGCGGCGATTCGCAATGCCATGGCTGTGCATTCTGCGTTTGGCGGATCGACCAACCTGCTGCTTCACATTCCGGCGGTTGCTCACGCGGCGGGGATCGATCCTCCGCGGATCGAGGAATGGATTCGCATCAATCGACAGGTTCCGCGACTGGTGGATGCATTGCCGAACGGCCCGCATCCGACTATTCGCGTCTTCCTGGCCGGCGGTGTCCCCGAGGTTATGCTGCACCTCAAGAGGCTCGGGCTGATCGACGGAACCGCCCTGACAGCATACGGCGCGACGCTCGATGCTACGCTCACCGCCTGGGAGGCTTCGGATCGGCGACGAATTTTGCGGAAGCGATTGAAGGATGAGGACGGTATCGACCCCGATGATGTGATCATGAGCCCTGAGCGTGCCCGCGAGCTCGGGCTGAGCAGCACGGTCACTTTCATCCGCGGCAATCTTGCTCCGGAGGGCGCGATTGTCAAAAGCACGGCGATCGACCGGTCGATGATCGATTCCGATGGATTTTACAGGCTGACCGGGCCGGCGCGCGTCTTCACCAGCGAACGTGCGACGATCGCAGCTATCAAGAGCCAGGGCGATGATCGCATCAAAGCCGGCGAGGTGATCGTGCTCATCTGTCGCGGGCCGATGGGGACGGGAATGGAGGAGGTCTACCAGATCACGTCGGCGCTGAAGTACATGCCATACGCCAATTCAGTCGCACTCATCACGGATGCCAGATTTTCAGGAGTTTCGTCAGGGCCGTGCATCGGCCACGTCGGGCCAGAGGCTCTGGCCGGCGGGCCCATCGGGAAGGTTCGCGACGGCGATACGATCAGAGTGATTATCGACACCCGCAAACTCGAAGGGGCGATCGATCTTGTCAGACGGGAAGGGCAGGGAAGCCCAACGCCGGATGACGCGGAGCTCGCACGGCGACCTATGCGCGACGATCTCATGCCGGATCCATCTCTACCGGACGATACAAGGCTCTGGGCGGCGCTGCAACAAGCCAGCGGAGGCTCCTGGCGCGGCTCCGTCTACGATGTCGACAGGATTATCGAATTGCTTGAAGCCGGGATTAAACACCAAAGTGACCGGGAGAGTTAAACGCCGGGGCGTCCTGGCGGTTAATCCCTCCCGGCCTTCCTGTGCCTAATTTTCCCCGGTCTCGCCCGGCGCCTCGGCATTTAACCATACAGGCATGACCGTCGAGCCGATTGCCAGACCGGCAACTACAATATTGGCCACGATGATTGGCAAAGCCCCGATGATCACCCCGTAGCTGATCCAGAGCAGCGCCGCCAGAGCCTGAACCAGTCTGAGCGTCCGCGGTTGCTTGCAGAAGTATGAGTAAGCAAAAACCGCTGTGGCGATCCACCCGATCCACTCAAACATTGGCCACCCCCTTCGCTTCCTGCGCATCGGGTTCGGCTGAGGACGCAATGGTCAGCCAGTCGGTTCTGACCTTGTTCCATTCCTGAATCTGCAGGCCGTGGGGTTCGAAGAATGCCCGGATACCGGCTGGATCGTCGATGCCGATGATGTCTTCGAGCACAGGGATGAGGGGACTCAGCGCATCGTCGCTCAGTATCGACCGCCGGGCGATCGGCGTGATGAACTGATTTTCCGAGACTGCGATCGTATACCCGTCACGACGGTTGACGTGGAGCATGACGTGTACGTCAGAGCTTCCGTCGCCGACGTAGATGATCCTGTCCGGGCTGATCTGCAGTCGCGATTGCAGGTCGTCCAGTACTGCCACCTTGCCGTATCCCGCCGGGACGCGCAGAATCGATTCGATCTCACCCGTTGTCTGGTTATACTGGAATCGCGTTCCGAATATGTTTTCAGCCGGAACGATGCCTTCGAGCGCGGACATTATCACCTCTTCAGGCGCGGCTGAGATGACGTAGAAAGAAAATCTTGTGTTTTCGATCCCTTCTCCCAGAATCTCCGGCAGCAGCTCGATATTGCGCTTGAGCCGAATCCGCTTACCGGCTTCGATCAGATGCTCGCGGCGCACGCGCCTGTATTCGGGATCGTGCAAGAGCAGGTATGACAACTCTCCTCCCTGATGCACCAGGTTGATCCGCGATAACCCTCTTACCTTTTCCTCAAAATTTGATGCACCGAGCAATTCGCTCAGCACTATACCGGAATCGTTGAAACTCAACGTCTGGTCAAAATCACTCGCAAACAGATAATGCTTCACTTTTACTTTCCTTCTCCTTGTCCCGTCTTCTTTTAACTCTGAAACGGGATCTTTATTTTCCTTTCGATCAAGGTATCCATTATGCCCTGATCACCTTAAGCCGGCGTTTGATCCGTCTTAAATCAGTCTTCTGATCCGCCGGAAACCGGCTGTCATTCATTACTTTATTGTGCAAATGCAGTGCCATTCGGCCAGATGTGGCATAAGTCTCACATTTGCCATAGCATGCGTGGGTGACGCAGCGGGCACGGCCCGGATTCCGTGATAAACTGTCCTACAAAAATGTTATTTATCGAGTTGAATATGACAAATATGCAGGAAAGCGGGTGATTAGGAAGTAGAAAGTAGGAAGTAAAAAGTGGAAAGTGGGAAAGAGCCAGGGAGCCAGGTTTCCGGAGTACGGGGTCTCCCAGAGTTTGGCGATAACGTATCCGTTCGAATAAAAGCGTCTTCTAAATGTCATTGGCGAAATGTCAACTTTTGATGCAGATTCCTTCTACCGATGGTGGTGAGGAATGAAAACTAACGAATGAGGTGGGCCCAAAATCTGAGTATCGAAATTATCTTGCATGTATGTCAAATTTGACATACTCTGGTATCTATGAACGATCCTGATAAACCGCTTGTTTGGTTAAAGGGAGAAATTAAAACTCCCCCGTTCACACAAGAGGCCCGGGTTGAAGCTGGTTACTTGCTGCGACAGTTACAGCGGGGAGAAAATCTTTCGCTTCCACATTCGCGGCCGATGCCGTCTATCGGACAGCGATGCCATGAGCTGAGGATTGTCGATAAGAATCAGACCTGGCGAATTGTTTATCGCATTGACAGTGATGCCGTCATTATTCTGGACGTGTTCAAGAAGACTACTCCTCGTACGCCAAAGAGCGTCATAGATAATTGCAAAAACCGGATGAGACTTTACGACGAATTGAGCAAAGAGTATGAAAGCTGAGAAAAGAAAAAAACTGAAAGCCGCTGGGTGGGTTGTTGGATCGGCAGGCGACTTTCTCGAATTGACGCCCCAGGAAGAACAGTATATCGAGCTCAAACTGCTGCTGAGTGAGTCTCTCAGGAAAGAGCGGCTGCGACACGGTCTGTCTCAGGAAGAGCTGGCAAGCCTGATCAAATCCAGCCAGTCCAGAGTGGCGAAGATGGAGGCGAACGATCCCAGCGTATCGATCGATCTCTTGCTGAAGGCCTTGTTTGCCACAGGCGCAACTCGGGAAGACTTGGCTGATATAATTGCCAGCGCCGCCTGAAGACCCGGGACAGTCCCTTCGAGTACACGGACTTTGAATAATCAGAAGTTTTCAATGGCACTCCCCACCTCATGACCTCTTCACATTGAACAGAAACAATTTTCTTCATCCTCACCAGAAAATTTTCTACTTTCTTCTTACAACTACTGATCTCAATAACGGCATCAAAATGGCTGATCGATCTCAGACATGGAGGTGGACATGAGAAATGAAAAGAACATTATTCGGTTTCTGACAGTATTATTGACTTTTGGTTTGGTGCTGATTACGAATCCGGCAGGGACTTCAGCGCAGACGAAGTCAATCGGGCAGTCGGTCAAGCAGCGATATGACGGAAACATCACCTATATCGGAGGGCCGCGCGGCAGCGTAGTGACCCAGTTTACGCTGAGGATCAATAGTTTGACTCCTCAGCAGGATGTCGACAGGTACATGGCGGAGTTGAAGCGCGGGGGACAGGATGCCCTCATGGATGCGATCAGAGGATCGAAACGCGGGACGGTTCAGGTCGGGACCCAGCTTGCCCGGGATGCCAATGCGATCTGGGTGACGGATGAAGGCGAAGGTAAAAAGATCACGATTCTGTTCGAGAGATGGCTCGGATTTGGAGAACTGCGTCGCGGCGCTCGATCGGTCGATTATCCGTTCACCTACGTCGAAATCTTCATTGACGAGAAAGGCAGGGGGGAGGGAACGCTCATCCCGGCAGCACGTGTCAGGTATAAATCCAATGGAACGATCGAATTCGAAAATTTCGGCATATACCCGGCCCGGCTGACGAATCTCAAGTGAATCGCAGGTGAGAGGTAGCATGGAGTGCCGCCTTCAGGCAGGTTTTAACTTATTAAATGGTAAAACCCGCCTGAAGGCGGCACTCCATGCTATTTATGTGACCAAACGCTCGTCCTGAGCGTATTAGGACTGTCATCACAATTGCCATAGGCAGTCTTGTAGAGGCATACTTATCTGGTCACATTTCAGCAGGCAGCAAATTCGTAATCGGAGGAAAGCATGAAACGATCGATGATTGCAATCGTGGGGGTGTTGTTCGCCTCTATGACCTGTGTAGCCCAGGATTCCGGGCATGACCACAGCCAGCATATCCGGCATTCAGCCGCAGCCGGCGTCTTCGTACCCCCGGGACAGGACTGGGCGAAGCAGAATGTCGATAAATCTCCGCGCCATCAGGAATGGGTCAAGGTGAAACAGGGCAATCGGATGGTCAATTCGTTTGTTGTTTATCCTGAAGTGAAGACAAAGGCGACGGCCGTAGTCGTGATTCACGAGATCATGGGGATGACCGACTGGGTACGCAGCGTAGCCGATCAACTGGCTGCGGCCGGGTACATTGCAATTGCTCCGGATTTGCTCTCTGAAATGGGGCCTGACAAGGGCGGAACGAGCGCGTTCACTGACCGCGCTGGAGTCGGCCAGGCGATCAGGGATCTTCCACCGGATCAGATCTCAGCCGATCTGAATGCTGTCGCCGACTATGTTTCGAAGCTGCCTGCGTCCAACGGCAAGGTGGCGGTGGCAGGGTTCTGCTGGGGCGGCAGTCAGACGTTCCGATTCGCGACCAATCGCGAGAAACTGGCTGCGGCGTTCGTCTTTTACGGCGGGGGCCCCGACGATGCGGCGGCGATTGCCAGGATCAAAGCACCGGTTTATGGATTTTATGGCGGGAACGACGCGCGAGTGAATGCAACGATTCCGAAGAGTCAGGAACTGACGAAGGCAGCCGGGAAAACTTACGATCCGGTCACCTATGAAGGCGCCGGACATGGATTTATGCGAGCCGGTGAGGATCCGGCGAATACCAACGAAGCGAATAAGAAGGCGCGGACAGAAGGCTGGGAGCGCTGGCTGAGCATTCTCAAGAAACTTTAAGGAGACCATCGATGTTATCAAGACGCGATTTCGGGAAGTTAGTAGTGGCGGGATTGCCATTGTCTGTGGCGATGGCCCAGATCAACCCCAAAGTGCATGGTGTGAGAATCGGCGTGCAATCATACAGTTTTCGCACGATGCCATTGGATGACGCGATCAAGGCGATGGCGGAGATCGGCATTGGTGAATGCGAGCTTTTTTCGGGGCACGTCGAGCCTCGTCCGCAGATGGGACCGCGACCGGCCGGGCCTCCGCCACAAGGTGTCCCCGCAACCCCGCGTCCGCAGGGACAGGGCGGCGGCGGCAGAGGTCCGAATCCGGCTGCTCGCGAAGAACTCAGGAAGTGGCGGTTGACGACTCCACTCGATCATTTCAAGGCGGTCAGGAAGAAGTTCGATGCCGCCGGAATTCGGCTTCAGGCCTACAATTACAGTTTCAATGACAGTTTCACCGATGAAGAGATCGAGCGCGGATTTCAGATGGTCCAGGCCATGGGAGTCAATCTGATTACCGCGTCGGCCACCTTGAGCGCCGCCAAACGGGTCGCTCCGTTCGCCGACAAGTACAAGATCAGAGTCGCCATGCACAATCACGCCAACCTGACCGATCCGAACGAATTCGCCAAGCCCGAGAGCTTCGAACAGGCCGTGGCGATGTCGAAATATTTCGGCATCAATCTCGACATCGGACATTTCGTCGCGGCGGGTTACGATCCGGTAGGCTATCTTGAAAAGCACAACAAGCTGATCACGAACCTGCATCTGAAGGATCGCAAGAAAGAGAACGGGCCGAACACTGTATGGGGAGAAGGCGATACTCCGATCAAAGAGGTGCTTCGACTGCTGAAAAACAAAAAGTATGACATCCCGGCCAATATCGAATACGAGTATCGCGGTGAGGATGCTGTGGCCGAAGTGAGAAAATGTTTTCAGTTCTGCAAGGATGCGCTGGCAGGTTAGATCGACATCATAAATACAGACCAACGGAGGAAGAAACATGCAAAAGGGTAAGATGACGCGGCGAAAGTTCGTCGCCGGGACAACAGGTGCGACGTTGGGGGCGATGATCGTCCCGCGTCACGTTCTTGGAGGGCCCGGATACACTGCGCCGAGCGACAAGCTTAATGTGGCGGTCGTCGGCTGCGGCGGCCAGGGGGCTTCAGACGCGACTGAACTGGTCGCCGGCGGAGAGAATATCGTGGCTTTGGCCGACGTCGATTTCGGCTATGTGGACAAGGCGGTCGAGCGCCGGACCCGCGGTCGCGACGGCAATCCGAATCCGGCAAGCATCAAGCTGAAAGAGGCCTATGACAAGGCGAAGCGGCATACCGACTTCCGCAAGATGCTCGAAACGCAGAAGGACATCGATGCCGTGCTGATCGCCACTCCGGATCATCTGCACGCCGTGATTGCGAAAGCATCCATGGAGCTCGGCAAGCATGTCTATTGTGAAAAGCCGCTGACATGGTCAGTGCACGAAGCGCGCGTTCTGCGCGAGACTGCTGCACGGAGCAAAGTCGTAACGCAGATGGGCAATCAGGGCCATTCCAGCCACGATGCTCGACTGATCAATGAATGGGTGCAGGCGGGCGTCATCGGACCGGTAAAGGAAGTCCATGTCTGGACCAATCGCCCGATCTGGCCGCAGGGCGTTCCGCGCCCGGCCAAGGTCCCGGTCAATCTGGACGGTGGCGGTTTCGGCAACGACTGGACGGCGCGCCAGCTCAACAAAGCCGTTGCCAATGCGATCCTCGGAGATCCGGTCGTCCCCTCGACGCTCAACTGGGATCTCTACCTCGGCCCGGCGCCTGAGGTCCCGTATCATCCGATCTATCATCCGTTCAACTGGCGCGGCTGGCTCGACTGGGGGACGGGCGCGGTCGGCGATATGGCTGCTCACCTGATCGACCATCCATACTGGGCGCTCGGCTTGACCCAGCCGACCAGCATCGAAGCGACTTCGACCCCGTGGGGAACCGACAACAAGAACAACCCCGTCAGCTATCCGCTGGCGACGCAGATCGTCTATCACTTCCCCGCACGCGGAGCTCAGCCGCCGGTCAAGCTGACCTGGTACGATGGAGGGTTGATGCCTGCCCGTCCCGATGTACTTCCTGACAATGTCGCTCTTGAACGCGGCGGCGGAGTCATGATCGTCGGCGAAAAGGGTATTCTGATGCACGAAACTTATGGCGCCAAACCGCGTCTCTTCCCCGAATCATTGATGGAAGCCGCGGCGAAGGTTCCCCAGAAGTTTGAACGCATCGAAACCGACGAACGCAAGAACGCGCTGCATCGCATCAACTGGGCGAAAGCCTGCAAGGGACAGGGTAAGGCGAGTTCTCCGTTCGAATATGCAACCCAGCTGACTGAGACGATGCTTCTAGGGGTCGTCGCCATGCGCGCGGGGCAGGGTAAACGGATCTATTACGACGCCCAGGCCGGCAAGATCACAAATGTCGCCGAGGCCAACCAGTTCCTGCATCGGGAATATCGCCAGGGCTGGAGCCTGTAATAAATGATGAAGTATGAATGATGAATGATGAATTTTCTGCACTTCATCATTCATCATTCTGCATTCATCGTTTTCTTCAGTTCGACCTTTCGCTGGAAGACCTCTGTGAAGAGGTCGCTCCGTTCCTCGACACGCCAGAGACTCGCATCGCCCTCTTTCGCACAGACAGCAGTCAGTTTGACCTTATCATCCAGGATTTCACAACTCAGGCTGCGCACATTGCCCTGGTGGTCGCGATCGAGCGCATCGGTGATGCGCAGGATTGCGGCGAGCTTGCGGACAACAGACTTGTCCTCCTCGCTGAGAGAGGCGAAGTATGGGTGTTTGGGCTTGGGCATCGAACTGCGGTGGTAGCGTGCGATATTGGCGATGATTGCTACTTCAGATGCCATGAAGCCAGCCATTTCCCCGTGGTGAATGAGATAGGCGGAGTGTTTATGATGTCCGGTGTGAGAGACCAGGTAACCGACATCGTGCAGGATCGCTGCGGCCGAGAGCAGCCTGCGATGTTCGCCCCCGAGCATGTGCAGCGGCGCCAGCGCGTCGAACATCTGCTGTGAAAGATAGGCCACGCGGTGAGCATGCTTCAAGTCGGCGTGATAATGCTGCGCCAGCGCCAGCGCTCCGCGCAGGCTCGGGTCCTGTTCCAGATTGGCGGCATCCGTCGAAACCAGTCCCTCATGCCGCATAAGGCGTGAGATGAGAATTCCCTCGCGCAAAGCCCAATCGCAGATCGAGAGCCTTTCGACTTTCATTATCTCCATAATGGCTTCGAGCAACTGTCCGCCGGCGATGATGATCTCGGCCCGCGTCTGGTTGAGGCCGGGGACGCCGGCGCGTTGATCGAGTGACATGACCTCGAGCTCGCGATTGAGTTGCTGAAACTCCTCGAATTTGAGCAGTGGATCAGGGCTCTGACTGCGTCCTTTCAAATCTGTGAGGTGTCGTCGAATGAGCATGCCGCCGAGAGCGTTGATGGTTCCCGATGTGCCGTAACAATCGTCAAACCCGACGTCGATGATCTCCTGAGCGCGTGGCGAGAGGATTTCCCGCATCTCGGCGCGCAGGCGTCGCAACTGTTTTTCGGACGGCGGATCGCTGTTGATGAACCGCTCGGTCAGTCTGACAGCTCCCAGTTTGAACGAGATGAGCACGATCGGCTCACCATTCTGTACTATTGCCAGTTCCGTGCTGCCGCCTCCGATGTCGATGACCAGCAGACGGCGGTTTTTGCGACGATTGCTTTTGTTGTTCTGTTCATACCTGGCTGAGGCTGCAAGAGCGATCAGGCGCGCTTCTTCTATGCCTGAAAGGATCTCGACATTGACGCCGGCATCCCCGGAGGCCCGCACCAGAAAGTCGTTTCTATTCGAGGCTTCGCGGACGGCGCTGGTGGCGACGGCGATCAGATCGACCGCGCCGTAATGTTCGGCACGCAGTCGATAACGTTTCAGGCAATCGACAGCGCGTTTGATGGCGCTGGCTGAAAGCTTTCCGTCACGGGCCACACTGCGGCCGAGACGGACCACTTCCTTGTCGCGCGCCAGAACGCGAAAGTCATGTTTCTGATCGACCTCGACCACAACATGATGGATCGAGTTCGATCCGATATCTATCGCTGCGTAAATCATAGTTTATTTTGCAACGACCTCGATCGATCCGGTCTGATCGTGATGTTTGCCCTGGATATCGCTGTAGAACTCGCGAATGATCTTCATGTCCGCTTCAATGTCGCCGGTCGGCAAAAGCAGCGGCCCGATTCCTGTTCTTTTGCGGCCATAATCGATGAATCCGCAGACTATAGGCACGCCGGCCTGATGAGCGATGTAATAAAAACCGGTCTTCCAGGTGGTCACCTTTTTGCGCGTTCCTTCCGGCGCTATGGCAAGCAGCACTTCATCCTGTTCACGAATAAATATGACCGATTGATCGACTGCGTTATGGGTCGAGGATCGATCGACTGGAATGCCGCCCAGCCATCGAAAAATGGCTCCGTGCGGACGGCGAAACAGCGTGTCCTTGCCCATCCAGAAAGCCCTGGCCCTCAGCCCGAAAGCGGCCAGCAGAAGCACGAGGAAATCCCAGTTCGATGTATGCGGAGCCGCGATCAGGACGTATTTTTTGATCGCGGGCAAAGGCCCCACCAGTTCCCATCCGAGTAACCTCAAAATGGAAATGGATATGTACTGCATTGCTGTCGCGATCGTTCGGGAATCAAAGACCGTTCTGGACATCTGTGCTCCTGTCGGATTTATCGGGAGTTATCGAGTACAGCGCGTAGCAACAGATCATGCCAGCCTTCATTGCAATAGATCAAGACCAGTTACCGGCATCCCATTTTCAGGATTTTGAAATCCCGAAAGCGAACGGTCTACATTCTGCGTAATCGTATCGACAGGTATGTAAGTTCAATCAATTCAATGGTTATTAGTATTTGTAGTCTGGCACGCTGATTTCTGTATAAAAATGATCAGAGAGCTAAACGGATAAGAGCCACGTTACCGGATTGAATGGAGACATCTATGATTAATTTCGGTCATGACATCAAGTTTGGAATCAGGATGTTGCGGAAGAGTCCCGGATTCACACTGGTCTCGGTTTTGACGCTGGCGCTGGCGATTGGGGCGACGACCGCGATCTTCTCCATTATTAATACAGTGTTGTTAAAGCCGTTGAGCTTTCATGATTCCGAAAGAATTATGTCGTTGTGGGAACTGTTGCCTGACGGGGAGCAGGAACGATTTCGAGTGGCGCCAGGGAATTTCTATGACTGGAGGGAAAGAAGCGGATCTTTTGAGAAGATGGCGGCATTCGGATCCTCAGGGATGACTCTGACGGGAGCAGGCGATCCAGAGCAACTCCGTGGAGCGGTGATTAGTACCGGCTATTTCGACGTCCTTGGCGCCAAACCAATAATCGGCCGTACTTTTCTCACTGAAGAACACACACCGGGCAAAGATCGTGTCATCGTCCTGAGCCAGGCCGTCTGGCAATCGCGCTTTAATGCCGATCCAAAGATTGGAGGACGTCAAGTCACTCTCGACCACAATTCATATACCGTTGTGGGAGTCATGCCGCCGGGGTTATATCCGACGTGGCCGTCGACCACGGGAACTTTCTCTTTTGGCCACAGGCATCAGCAATACTGGGTGCCGTTGACAGAGTCGGCCGAGGGGCGCAACAACCGGCGGTCGCATGTTTTCGGTGTGATCGGCAGGCTGAAGGACGATACGTCGCTTGAACAGGCGCAGGCGGAAATGCGTGAGATCGCCGGTAAATTGGCGCTGGAACATCCACGCTTTAATGCCGGTGAGAGTGCGATCGTCAATCAGTTTCGAGATGAGATAGCCGGAGACATTCGCCCTACGCTGTGGATGCTGCTCGGCGCCGTGGGACTGGTGCTCCTGATAGCATGCGCGAATATCGCCGGGTTGTTGCTTGCGCGATTCGCTGATAGACATCGAGAAATAGCCATTCGCGCAGCCCTGGGCGCCGGCCGGTGGACACTGATCAGGCAGTTCCTGATCGAAGGAGTGATCATCGCTTTGATCGGTGGAGCGATGGGAATCTGGATCGCAGTCTTCGGACTCGACGGGCTCTTGTTGCTGCTGCCTCAGCAGATACCGCAATTGAGCGAAATCAGCATCGACCTCACGGTCATGGGATTCGCGCTGCTGCTGTCTGTCGCGACTGGACTGCTTTTCGGGATCATTCCTGCCTGGCAGGCATCGCAAACCAGGATGCAACAGGGGCTCAAGGACTGTGGTCGAGGATCATCGCTCGGCAGCCATCATAGGTTTCGTAGTTTTCTGGTCGCTTCCCAGATCAGCCTGGCCGTCGTCCTGGTCATCGGAGCGATCCTGCTGGCGAAAAGTTTTCAACAGCTATTGCATGTTGATCCAGGATTCGATTACGGCAGGACGATGGTGGCCGAGATCGAGATATCTTCCATACGTTACGCACAAAGACAACAGGTGACGGATTTCTATTCGCGGTTGGTCGATAAGGTCAGGGCGCTGCCCGGTGTGAAATCTGTCGCACTGGCCTATGATCATCCTCTCGAGGCCAACTGGATCGACAGCTTCTCGATCGAAGGTCGTGAGTCGCCCGGATCAGGCGAGCAATTGAGCGCCTGGCTGGGAATTGCCAGTGAGGGGTATTTCCAGTCGATGGGCATTGGTATGCTGATGGGAAGGGAATTCACCAGTCAGGATAACGCCGGCCATCCCGGTGCAATGGTCGTCAATCAGGCTTTTGCCAGCAGATTTTTCCGGGATCAGAATCCGCTCGGCAAGCGTATCCGGCTCGGTACGCCATCGGCCTTCTGGGGCGACGAGGTTCCTTCGTCGTTCGAGATCGTCGGCGTTGCGCGTGATGTTAAATTTTTGGGATTGCAGTCCGCCTCGGAGCCGGCTTATTACATTCCAGCAAAACAGTTTCCGCAAAATTCCATGGATCTTATTGTCAGGACTGCCGGCGATCCGGTCGATTTGATATCGGTTCTGCGAAAGGTTGTGCTCGCTGTTGATCCGGATCAACCCATAGCCGCGGTAAGTACCCTGGATTCGTTGATGTCGGAGCAGGTCGCTCAACAGCGTTTCAATATGTTTCTGATCGGATTGTTCGGTATAACTGCACTGCTGCTGGCCACGATCGGAATCTTCAGCCTGGTCTCATATCAGGTAACGGCGCGAACGGACGAGCTGGGCATCCGCATAGCGCTCGGAGCCCGGCGTAATGACATCATGGTTCTGATCATTCGTCATGGACTGATCCTGGCTATTACCGGCGTCGTTATTGGGCTTGCCGGGGCGCTGGCTCTGGGACGCTGGTTTCAAAGCCTGCTTTACGGAGTCTCGGCGACTGATCCTGTCATCTATTCGACAGTTGCACTTTTCCTCGGTGCGACGGCGATCGTGGCATGCCTCATTCCGGCTCGCCGTGCGACTCGGGTCGATCCGATGATCGCGCTTAGAAACCAATAGTCCAAAGGGGAGCGGATGATTATTCAAGACCTGCGCTTCGGCGCGCGCATGCTGCTTAAAAAGCCCGGCTTCACGCTGATCATAGTTCTGACACTGGCTTTGGGGATCGGAGCCAACACGGCTATCTTCAGTATCGTCAGAGGCGTTCTGTTGCGTCCACTGCCGTATCCGGCGCCCGATCAACTGGTGAGAGTTTTTGGCAACAACCCCGGTCGCGGATTCGCCAATTCCAATATATCTCTTCACGACTTTATCGATTGGCAAAAACAGAACCGATCATTCTCATATCTGGCTGCCTATAATCCGGGAAGCATCAATCTATCGTCGGCAGGGCATTTGCCGCAGCGGATCGATTATACGCGGGTGACGGCTGATTTCTTTTCCGTTCTAGGCGTCGATCCGATCATCGGAAGAGCTTTCCAGGCGGAAGATGACCAACCCGGGAGAGGAGATGTTGTCGTGTTGAGCCATGGTTTTTGGCTGAACTACTCTGGCGGCAGCAGCGACGTACTCGGGAAAAAAATTCTCCTCGATGGCGTGCCACACACCATTATCGGCGTCATGCCTCGACATGCCGGCTTCCCATCGAGGCAAATCGGAATATGGAAGCCGATTGCCATGACTGCAGAATCGTCCGGCGATCGGGGCGGCCGCTGGTTGAATGCGATCGGGCGTATCAAAGCGGGTATGACGATCGAGGCTGCCCAGACAGATTTGCGGAGGATCGCCGCCAATCTGACACGACAATACCCGGCAACAAATAAAGACTGGACGATCGATCTGGTAAATCTGCAGGTTGATCAAACGGAGGAGTTTCGTCCGGCATTGTTGATGCTTTGGGGAGCTGTCGGGCTGGTTCTGCTGATCGCCTGCGCCAATGTAGCAAATCTGATGCTCGCACGGGGATTTACAAGAGAGAGAGAGATCGCCGTCAGGGCCGCACTTGGAGCGGGGCGATGGCGCATTATTCGACAATTGATGACTGAAAGCCTGCTGCTTTCGCTGACCGGTGGACTGGCTGGGATCATTCTGGGCTGGTGGGGAATGGAACTCTTGATCAGCCTGACTCCGGATCAGTTCCAGAATCATGTCAATATCGATCGCCAGGTCCTGTTCTATTCGGCAGGGCTGGCCATCCTGACTGGAATCGTGTTCGGACTTGCACCAGCGCTGAAAGCTTCGGAAGTGAATCTGAACGACGCCTTGAAAGACGGTCGTCAGGGCGGTCAAGGAGGCTTGCGGTCGAAAACGCGCCGGCTGCTGGTGATAACGGAAGTGGCAGTGACACTGGTTATGCTGGTTACTGCGGCCCTGCTGATTCGCAGTTTCGCTGAAGTAATGAAAGTCGATGCGGGATTCGATCCAGATCAAATGCTCACATTGCGAATCGCCCCGCCTCAGGGTCAGATGGAGCCGGGCGAAACCGAGGAGGCTTTTTTCCGGCGTTTGTCGAATGAACGTCTGCAAATGGTCGATTTTTATCGAGAACTCGCATCACGCGTCCGTGCAATTCCGACGGTCGAGGCGGCCGGCGTCATCAACCGGCCTCCGCTGGCCGGCAACTGGTGGGGACTGGATTTGACGAAGGTGGGCGGCGATCGGTCTGGCCGGAGCGGGCCCATGATGACCCTGGCCAGAGTCGTCGATCCCGGGTTTTTCAGAGCCCTGGGGCTTCAGCTCATTCAAGGCAGGTTGTTGTCCGAACTCGATTCCGATCGAACACCGCGAGTCGCCGTGATAAGCCGGACAATGGCCGACCGGTATTGGCCGAATGAGAATCCCGTTGGCCGGCAGGTCTCTTTTCGCGATGGGTTCGATCCAGTGACCATCGTCGGTGTCGTCGGCGATGTGCGCTACAGCGGGATCGAAGTCGAACCCGATCCAGTGTTTTATGTTCCCTTCGCGCAAGCCGTATTCGGCCATTTCGGCGACTGGGGAATGTCGCTGGTCATCAAATCAAAGGGCGATCCTCTGTCACTGGTTGCAAGCGTTCGTGAAATCGTCACGGGGCTCGATCATGATCTTCCGCTGTTCGACATCGCGACCATGCAGCAGGTAATCGATGATGCCACAGGTCAGCGACGGTCGAACATGTCTATGCTGGGCATTCTCGCCGGTCTCGCGCTTGTACTGGCATTGGGAGGCATCTACAGCGTTATGTCATATTCAGTCAGCCGCCGCAGGCATGAATTCGGTATCAGGCTGGCGCTCGGAGCCAGCCCGGGCAATCTCTCACGCATGGTGATCAAAGAAGGCGTTAAGACAACTCTGATCGGGATCATCATTGGAGTTGGCGCAGCCTTCGGTCTGACAAGATTGGTCTCGAATCAACTTTACGGTGTTACAGAAAATGATCCGCGATCATTTCTGTTTGCCGCGCTGATTATGCTATGCGTCTCGCTGGTGGCCTGCTCTGCGAGCCAATCGTACGAATCCAATGACTGCCCTGCGATACGAATAGCAGGGGATGGGCCTCAGATTTCAGCGACTTCGCAGAATACTTTAATGGCGCCATTTGGATTGTTCAGTCTGGCGAACAGCTCGGCGTGATTTTGCAACCCCCTGACCGGGTGGGTGAGCAGACGTCCGAGCCAGCCCGGGTATTCGGCTTCGGCCTGAGACATATCGCGGACACCCATTTCGAAATAGTCACGATTGGCGTTGACGGTCCCCACCATGACCTTGTTGCCGAGTACAAAGTCGAGGTTGATGCGATCGGCGGGAACCTCGACTTTGCGGTCTCCGCCAGTTACGCTCGAAAGCACGAGCACGCCGTTCTTTCCGAGTATCTGCATGCTCTCGAAGACGAGCGGAGAATGCCCGGTCGCTTCGAAGATCAGATCGAATGGACCGAATTCCGCGGCTGCATCGGCCAGCGAAGTTTGGCGGGTCGAGACATAGCGTGCGCCGATGTCCTCGATCAGATCTGAGTTGAGATGCGGTTTTTCGTTCAGCCCGAATGTTGTTACTTCAAGGCCGCGCAGCCGCAGCGCAAGCGTTGCAAGCAGTCCGATCGTGCCGGCTCCCATGACCGCGGCCCTTTTCGGATGCCAGACTCTCAGCCGTCGCTGAATTTCGTAAGCCTGGTGGATGCCCTTTTCAACGACGGTCATGGGTTCCAGCAGAACGCCAACTTCTTTCAAGCCCCGCGGCACCTTGACGATGAATTCCGCGTCATCGACGTAGTATTCGGTCAGGAATCCGTGGCGCAGATTGATGCCGCGCTCAAAGTATGTACTGTCGGTCGTCATATCGTTTGTCCCGATCAGATCGTATATGCTCTTGCCGGGCCGGCGAACTGTGGCTACGACATAGTCTCCGGGTTTCAGTTCGGTCACGTTGGACCCGACCGCCTCGACCTGGCCGAATCCTTCATGGCCGATGACGAGGAAATCGTATCCTTCCGGCGCGGCGCCGTATTCGGCCGCATTGATCTCCTTGTCGGTGCCGTCGACTCCGACGCGCAAGACTCTGACCACGACGCCACGGCCGTTGGGGATCTCACTGACATCGGGTTTCGACAATTCGGCCAGATGCACGCTGTTTGGCACGCCGGGTTTTACTGCAATCGCTTTCATGAATTTCTCCTTCTCCTAATATCCCCGGCCCTGAAGGACCGGGCTAAACTTTCTACTTTCTACTTTTAACTTTCTACTCACATTTGTTGTATGAGTTTGGCGACCAATCCCGTCCAGCCTGTCTGATGGCTGGCGCCGATGCCTGCGCCGTTGTCTCCGTGGAAGTACTCGTAAAAGAGCACGAAATCGCGCCAGTGATCATCATCCTGGAATTTGCGTGCGCCGCCGAAGACGGGACGCTGGCCGTGCTCATCCCGTAAAAAGATGCGTATCAGCCGGCGAGAAAGCTCGGCAGCGACATCCCCCAGATGTTCGTTACGATCTGACCCTGTCGGGAATTCGACGCGATAATCGTCGCCGAGGAAATGGTGGAATTTCTGCAGCGATTCAATGAGCAGATAATTGAGGGGGAACCAGACGGGCCCGCGCCAATTTGAGTTTCCGCCGAACAGGCCCGTCGAAGATTCGGCCGGCTCGTAATCAACGCGATACTCTGATCCGTTAACCGCCATGACATAGGGATTTCCGAGGTGATAGCATGAGACGGCGCGAATTCCGTGCGGGCCGAGGAATTCGTTCTCGTCACCCAGATATTTCATGATTCGTTGCAGTCGATCGCGGTCGACCAGCGACAGGAAGCGGCGGACGCGACCGTCAGGTTCAGTACGTGTTTCGACGTGGCTCGCGAAATCGGGCCGGTTCTCGATGAACCACTGCATGCGTTTCTTGAAACCAGGCAGGCTGTCGACAATTTCCGAATCAAGCGTTTCGACCGCGAAGAGCGGAATCAGGCCGACCATCGATCGAACGCGCATCGGTATATGGCTGCCGTCCGGCATGTGCAGCACGTCGTAATAGAAACCGTCCTCCTCGTCCCAGAGCTCAGTGTCGCCACACCCAAGGTGGTTCATGGCATGACAGATGTAGACGAAATGCTCGAAGAACTTGCTCGCCACATCCTCGTATGAGCGATTCTCACGTGCCAGTTCGAGCGCGATCGTGAGCATGTTCAAGCAGTACATGCCCATCCAGCTTGTCGCATCGGACTGTTCGATATGCCCGCCTGTCGGCAGCATCGAGCTGCGATCGAAGACGCCGATGTTATCAAGTCCCAGGAATCCGCCCTGAAAAATGTTCTTGCCTTCGGCGTCTTTGCGATTGACCCACCAGTTGAAGTTGAGCAGCAGTTTATGAAAAATGCGTTCCAGAAATTCACGATCCCCTTTGCCCGAACGCTTCTGTTCGATCTTGTAGACTCGCCAGGCCGCCCAGGCATGCACGGGGGGGTTGACATCGCCGAACGCCCATTCGTATGCCGGCAACTGGCCGTTCGGATGCATGTACCATTCGCGCAGCAGGAGGATGAGTTGCTCTTTGGCGAAATCGGGATCGACAAGTGCCAGCGGGATGCAATGAAACGCAAGGTCCCACGCGGCGTACCACGGATATTCCCATTTGTCGGGCATCGAAATGACATCGGCATTGTAAAGATGGGACCACTCGCTGTTGCGGCCATTTTTTCTGACGCTCGGCGGATCGGGTTGTCCCGGGTCTCCGCGCAGCCATCGGTTGAGGTCATAATAGTAGAATTGCTTGCTCCAGAGCAGGCCCGCGAGGGCCTGTCGCTGGACGTTGCGTGCATCGTCCGAGAGATCCTCGGGTGCGATCCGGGTAAAAAATTCTTTGGCCTCGTCGATCCGTTTCGAAAAGGTGTTATCGAATGATCCGCCGAATGGTTCTATGATTGTTTCGTCATCGGTCAGTCGCAGGCGAATAGTCCTTGACTGACCCGGATCGAGTGTCAGCCTGTAATGCGCCGCGGCTTTCGTGCCCGTTCGCGCAGGATTGATCGCTTCACGCCGCCCGTGAACTATGTAATCGTTGATCCCATCCTTGGTGAAAGGTGTTTCATTCGGACTTTCGTAGAGCAGTTCGGTGTTCGTCTCGTTTTCGGTGAAGAGCAGTTCCGGCGATCCGTCGCAGAAGAGCCGGCGCGCTGAATGATAGAAGTGATTGATTTCGACCGCTTTTAAACCCTCAGGTCTGCCTGCCTGTTTCATCCGCGGCTTTCGCGCATCCGCGCCCCAGCTCCAGGTGTTGCGAAACCAGATCGTCGGCAGCAGGTCCAGCGTAGCCGCTTCCGGGCCGCGATTCGCGATCGTGATTTTGATCAGGATGTCTTCCGGGTTTTCTTTGGCGTATTCGACGAAGACATCGAAATAACGGTCTTCATCGAAGACACCGGTGTCGAGCAGTTCGAATTCCTGCGCCTGCCGGCCGCGGATCCTGTTCTCTTCGACCAGCCGGGAATATGGGTACTCGGCCTGCGGGTACTTGTAGAGGAATTTCATGTAGGAATGCGTCGGCGTTGAATCGAGGTAGAAATAGTATTCCTTGACGTCTTCACCGTGATTACCCTGGGAGCCGGTCAGTCCGAAGAGCCGTTCCTTGAGGATCGGATCGCGGCCGTTCCAGAGCGCGAGAGCGAAGCAGATGAACTGCTGGCGATCGCAGATTCCTCCCAGTCCGTCTTCTCCCCAGCGGTAGGCTTTCGAGACTGCGTGTTCGTGCGGGAAGTACTCCCACGCGCCACCATGCGGAGAGTAGTCCTCGCGGACGGTCCCCCACGATCGCTCGCTCAGATAGGGTCCCCAGCGTTTCCAGTGCTTCTGTCGCGAACGCGATTCGGCAAGACGCTGCTCTTCGGCGGACTCATGCATCTTCAAAGTCGTTCTTTTTCGAATGTCCTGCATTATCTTTCCTCATTAACGCCGGTCAACCAGCGGATATCTTTATTCTTCAATCAGTCGTATCGAGTGAGCATCGGCGTCTCGTACCAGCAATCCGCGCCTGAATACCTTATGCGAGTCAGGCATGGTTGTGATGGCGGATGAGACGTTTGAGTAATTGCGGCTGCGCAGAGTCTTCGCGGCGTCATCAAGTTTTTCGGTGCGCAGGCTGGTCTGCCAGTCGATCAGATCGTTTGACTTTTTATCGTCCGGAGCCGGGCGTCCGTCGTGGGGCTCAAGGTATTCGAGAAACTCTATTCCCGGGCCGGATCCCGCCTTGAGCGCCGTGATGCGCAGTCGCGCTCCGAAGACATTGTTCAGCCGTTCCTGTTCGATGCCATGGTTCTCACTTTCGCCGGCCACCCTTAGTCCCAGTACATCGCGATAGAATTTCAGACTGGCATCCGTGTCGCTCACGACGATGGCCGTGTGATCGATTCCCAGAAAAATTCGGGAGGTATCTTCCATCGCCAGGCGATGCCATTTCGGATCACCCTTTCCTTCGGGGAATTGCAGGATTTCGAGAGGATGCCCGTCCGGGTCCTTGAAATAGAATGCTTTTATCCCGCCGGCGTTCGGATTCCAGTCGGGCAGTCGCTGTGGGCCCGTCGATACGTGTTCGACCTTATGCCGGCGCAGCCATTGATAGGCCTCCTCCATATCGCTTGTGATGATGGCGATATGCTGGAACCAGCGGTCGTTGCTGCGCGAATCAATTGGGACCGGTCGACCTTTGGGAGTCAGGTACTCGATCAACTCGATCATTTCCGATCCCAGCTTCATTCTGGCCACACGCATTCGAACCCCGAAAACGCCGACCAGATGTTCGTATTCATCACCCGCGACCTCGGTCACAGAGAGCTTCTCGAACGAGAGCACATCGCGAAAGAAAGCGACCGACCGATCGAGGTCATTGACAGTGATTCCGACCGCATCGACGGCACTGACCAGAGGCCTGGACGCAGGCTGTCCGGTCACGACTTCGCGCAATGAAACGCCAGTCGTCAGACTCAAGAGCAGCAGGATCAATGCGGCAATAGATGCCGCTCTTCCATGGCCGAATTGATATTTTGATACTGGTTTCATCTATCTCCTCTTACTTCATTCTCTCGATCAGGTGATCGCCGACGCGCAGAGCATTGGCCATGATCGTCAGAGCCGGATTGACTGCGGAACTTGACGGAAAGAAACTCGCATCCACCACATAAAGATTGTCCAGTTCGTGCGTTTTGCAGTTGCGGTCGAGCACCGAGCTGCGCGGATCGTCCCCGAATCGCAGCGTCCCGTTCTGATGCGCCACCTTGGCCAGGGGCATCCGCTTGCCGATGTATGCGTTCATCGGAATCAATTGATCGGTGCAGTTGATGTGTTTGAGAAGATCCTTCAGCCTGGCCGTCAGACGCTGGTGTCCTTCAAGATTGTTTACTTCATAATTGACTGTGATGCGGCCGTCCTTGCCGAGCGTGATCCGGTTGTCCGGATCGGGCAGATCTTCCGATGTCAGCCAGAATTCGACCGCGTGCTTCGCGACATACTCGAGCGTGAAGCCTGGCGCGAATGGCGGAGCTCCCGCGGCGAAGATGTTGGCGTCGAATTTGCCGACAAACGAGATGTGACCCATTGGATAATCCCATTCGCGTGACGAGAAATAGAAATCGTTCAACCCCATCGTCTTCTGGAAGACGGTAGGATTCTCACAGCGCGATAGGGCTACCAGCACTGAGTTGATATGAGCCATGTAGTTTCGACCGACCTGATCCGATCCGTTGGCCAGACCGTTCGGATGTCTGTCATTCGCCGAGCGCAGCATGAGCGCCGCCGAATTTATCGCGCCGGCCGAAACAACGACGATATCGGCTGAATAGCTTATGGTTTCGCCATCGCGTTCGACTTCGACCTGAGTTACCCGGCGTCCGCTTTCATCCGTCAGCAGGCGTGAAACGAAGGCGTTTGTCATGATCGTGACATTCGGGTATTCAAGCGCGGGGTCCACGCAGACTGTCTGCGCATCGGCCTTGGCATTGACCAGGCAGGGAAAGCCATCGCAGGTCGAACAGCGTATGCACCGGCTCTGATGCGGATTGCTTTCATCCAGCATAATGCCGACAGGGAGGTGAAATGGCCTGTGACCCAGCTTTTCAAGCGATTCGCTGATTTCGCGAATGCGTGGCTCATGGCTGACGGCAGGATGCGGGAAGGGGCAGCTGGCCCATGGTTCCGTTGGATCCTCACCACGATTGCCGTGCACCTGGTAAAGATGCTCGGCCTCGCTGTACCATGGTTCGAATTCGTCATAGCCGACAGGCCAGGCTGGTGAGATCCCGCCGGCATGGCGCAGATCACCGAAGTCTTCCTTACGCATCCGCAGCAGCGCCGCGCCGTAAAATTTGGTCAGGCCGCCGACGAAGTAGTGCTGACCCGGCTTGAATTCATTGCCTTTATTGTCCAACCACTTTTCGCTGTTGTCGTACCTTCCTTCCAGCACGACGGCCTGCGAGCTCCAGTTCTCCTTCTCCCGTTTGAGAAAATCGCCGCGCTCGATCAGCAGGATCTTTTTTCCTGAAGGCGCCATCTTGTAGGCCAGTGTTCCTCCGCCGGCGCCCGTGCCAATGATGATCACGTCATAATGATTGCTCTTCGTCATCGTGGTTCCTCTCGTTTTCGTTTTCTTTCGATCCTTGAATCCATCTTCAAGCCGGGAAAATTCCTGATATGAACTTTTTTACATTGATCGTGAGTCTCAAGCGGCAAGTGGAAGCGGTTCTGCCGTCATGATTCCGCAGGATTGGGCATAGCCTTCCAGCTCTTTGGCCAGGAGCTTGCGGCCGCGGTAGAGCCGGGACATGACCGTGCCAATCGGGATTTGAAGTATCGTGGCGATTTCCGCGTATGAGAATTCGTTGACGTCAGCCAGCAGAACCGCATCCCTGAATCCCGACGGAATTCTGTCGAATGCCGCCAGTACATCCTCGTCGGTCAGGTGCTGCGATACGGGTTCCGAATAGACCAGCGTCTCTTCCCATCGGGCTTCATCCTCCTCGCTCCACGGCTGGGCGAATTTCCAGCTTTTGCGACGATGATGACTGGCGACATGAAACATAATCCTGTAAAGCCATGCGCGGATATTGGTTCCGACCTCGAAACGACCGATTGATCGCCAGGCCTGAAGATAGGTCTCCTGCACTACGTCCTCTGCATCGACGCTATTGCCGGCCAGCCGCACGGCAGTTCGATACAGATCCCTGGAATGCGGTAACGCTATCTCTTCAAAATCTTCGACCTTCATCTCTCATTCCTCCATTGACGACAGAAATAGTTGGGTTTCAGGCGCCGGTTACTCCGGTCTGCCATATCTTTATTCGTCAATTGGTCGCAAGAGGCGGGAATTCCTTACAGAATATTTACGAAATTTTGTCAGAGGTTTTGCGGCGGGTTATCGGTCCTGATCTTTCAGGGCGTTCTTCATTCTTTCGCGGGCATCAGCAGACAATCGGGGCTGATCGGTCGGGTCGGGTTCCTGAGTGGAATTGGACATGGTTTGAACGGCATTTCTGAGCGCCAGCAATTGATTCTGGTAGTACCTGCAGAAATCGCAGACAAGGAAATGCAGTCGCAGTTTGATTTCGCGACCGAGCGGGAGCGGCTGGTCGAGGCGTTCAGACATCCACGGGGTCACTTCACGGCAGACGGGAAGTCGACGCGCCAGCCAGAAGATGGCCTGTAGTTTGAGTTTTGCGATCAGGTCGGAGAACATTGTTCGATTCTTGTTATTTGTGAGGTTATCGCAGGCATCACCCGGGCATCTTGCGAAACCAATTGTATTCAATGCACTTGCGCAGTTGGGCCCGAGCTCTGTGGAGCATGACCCAAAGATTAGTCGTCGAAATGCTCAAAACCTTACAAACATCGTCGCTGCTCAATTCTTCCATTTCTCGAAGCGTGAAAACGGCCGACAGGCGGTCAGGCAAATGCATGATGCATCGCTGAAGAGATTCCTGAAACTGGTTGTTTTCGAAGATCCTCGCGGGATTCGCTCCCCAATCGATCGGTCCACGGTCAAAATCGAAATGATCTACCCACTCTCCGCTCTGCTGAAAAAGGTCCGATGATTCGGCGGGCAACCCATCGAGCGAATCGAAAGTGACCTGACGGCTGCGCCTGCGAAAGTAATCGATTATCTTGTGTTTCAGGATTCCGGTCAGCCATGTCCGCTCAGAGGATTTGCCGTCGAAGGCGGAGTATGATTTTAAAGCGGCCAGAAAAGTCTCCTGGACGATCTCTTCGGCGATGGTTTCGTCACGCAAGCGCACGAGCGCATATCGAAACAGGCAATCGCCGTGCTGATCGACCCAGGTTTCCGGCCCGGTCAGCCGATCGCCTGATCCTGTTTCAGCCTGATCCATAATCTTTAACTCCAGTACGGTCTCTAAACGGATTTTCGGATTCTAAATCAGAATGTAAGAGAATGGGACAAAATTCTGAGGAAATCCTGTCCCTCTTTGCATTATTTGGACGGGGGCCTGACGCCGGGAACGTTGAGCCGCATTTTGTATAATGCGCTGCGCGCGCAGATATAGAGCGTCATGCCGTCATCATCTCCCCAGGCCATATTGTGAATGTGCCGGGGAGCGACGATCGTGCCGAGATGTTTTCCCTCCGCGCTGAGGACCCAGAGTCCTCCGGGGCCGGAGACGTACAAATTCCCCGATTGATCAACCTTGATGCCGTCGATGGCATCCTCACCCGGAGCCGTAGTCATGTCGAAGAAGACTTTTCCGCCTGACACCTTGCCGTCGGCAGTCAACCCATACCTCATGACGACCTTCTTCTTCTCGTCCCAGTTGCCGACGTAAAGGTATTTTTCATCAGGAGAGAGCGCGATTCCGTTGGGGCCGCGCAGCTCCGTCGTGAGTACCCGCAATTCCCCGCGTGACAATGCAAAGACCCCGCTGTATGGGAGTTCCTTGCGAGGATCATCGAAAAATCGCGGCAGACCGAATGGCGGATCAGTGAAGAAGAGCGATCCGTCGGAGGCATAGACCAGGTCGTTCGGGCTGTTGAGTCGCTTGCCGTCATAACTATCGGCGAGCACTGTCAACCTTCCATCCGCCTCGATGCGAGAAACCCGGTGATTACCGTGTTCATTGATTGTCAGACGTCCCTGCGGATCGATTGTCAGGCCGTTCGAACCCGGCTGACCGTATACGGTGACGTCCGTGCCACTGTAGCCGCTCGGCGTTCTGTCGACAGTCAACGTGCCTGGCCGATCTCCATTCGGCTTGTAACGATAAATGATGTTGCTGTTTGGATCGCTGAAAAGGAGATGGTTCCCCGAGGGAATCCAGATCGGACCTTCAGTGAATTTGAATCCATCGGCAAGCTTGAAGAGCTTCGGGTTTGGACCAACGATCCGATCGATCGCCGGGTCGTGCCTTTCGACAGTGACATTCACTTCACTCGGAACGATCGCTACCGGCCCCGGATCGGTCCCCGGATAAAATTCCAGCCTGGCTTCGCGAACCCAGATGAAATTGGTCGGCGGATTCGAGAGCGGCCCGTTGATACCGAAGATCGCAATCTGAATCTGCTGGCCCGGTTTAACATTCCGCCCGATCACCAGCCGATTTTGGGCGTTCCAGCCAGAGATGACTGATCCGCCTTGTTGACCCTGATGGCGCGAAATCTCACCGTCCACCCAGATTTCGGCATAATCATCGATCGAGGTCTGAAAAACGACCGTCGATCCATTCGTCTCAATCGCTCCGATTCGCTCTGGTATGGTCAGCCTCATCCTGTACCAGTTGAAGCTGACGCGACCATTTCCGCGGCGCCGGGAAAGTGTATCCGGGGCGATCTCCTCCCACGTCGCATCGTCAAAGTCGACCCCACCCGCATGCGGTGTGATGTCATAGGTCCTGACCGGCGTGCCGGTCGGTTGCCCGTCGACTCCAGCCGAACGGAACTCGGTTTCGATGACCTGCGTGTCGTGATACTTCCAGGCTCCATTGAAAAGCTTAACTCCCGCCGTTGTCGCCAGATCGATCGATGCCAACGGAGCGCCGGACGGCGTCATTGAGTCAGTATTCATCCCCTCTGCAAACTTCGGCCCGGCGAACAGAAAAAGGCAGATATATATTAATAGATAGACAATATAATTCATGGTTCCCCCTTCCGGTTCCGGCTATCGTGTCTTGACGACGTAGTAAGTGAATGGAGCTGTCACCTCCTTGAACCAGTGAGGAGTGCCGGCGGGAACGATCATGACGTCACCTTTGGCAAGTAATCGAGTTTCACCGCCTGAGACTTCAGAGGCGCGTATTTCACCCGGTCCAGTCGTTTTGGGATCGACCGGAGTTCCGCCGGTAACCAGTGTCGCCTTACCGTCGAGCACATAGATGATATCGGCATCGAATTCGTGTACTTCGACCATCCCCGGTTTCTCGCGACGGCTGGCGTGCACCATGTACTTCCCGCTTCCGTCAAAGAGCACCGCTCCCTTGTCAAATGCGGCTTTGACCTGATCACTGTCGAAGAACGAGACCGTTTTTGAGCTACTCACGAGATTCGACTGAATTGCGTTAGCGCCTGCGATTGCCAGTTCCTCATCCTGCTGGGCGCTGGCGGCTCCGCTGACGCCGACGGCGCCGATTATCTGACCATCGACGATTATCGGAACGCCTCCCTGAAGCGGCGTGAAGAACGAATCGGGCAGGGCCGCCATCGCCGTTCGTCCATTTTTGATGATCTCTTCGAACACTCGCGTCGGCTTCTTGAAGAGCGCGGCTGTGCGGGCTTTGCCGATCGAGATGGTCGCGCCGGCTGCGAAGGTGCCGTCGAGTCGCTCGAGCGCCATCAGATTGCCGCCGTCATCGACCACCGCAATCACTGCTCCCGGCGCATTTACTCTGGCCGCTTCGGCCGTCGCCGATTTAATAATGCTGCGCGCACCTTCGATCGTCAGGGTCTTCTTTGTCGCGACCTGAGCCTGAATTATTGAGACCGACAACATGACGACAGCTGTTATAAACAGAATTCGTATTTTGAAATTCATACCTCACTCCTTATTTATTTAACTTGCAACTACTCGGCCTGTGAACTTCCTGGCTGTCCTGGCGCCATGGTGTTGGATCGCTCTTTGTTCACAGGCTGAGCAGCTATGCTTGAAGCTTGTAATGCTTTATCGCGTCTGTGACATAACGTTATCCGGCATGATGGTGACGCGGAAGAGACTGGTGGTTTTTGTGAAGAAAGGAGACTTTTTCGCCCTCTTCACTTTGGCGTTCTCTGTTGCTCCGGTGTTGGGAGCTTTCTGGCGCGGCGCCTGATTTGGGCCGATACCGGGTTCTTCGTTTATTTCTGTGCCGGCATCGAAGAGCATGAACTCCTTTGTGATTTCACCGCTGAGGGCCTTACCGTGATCGAAAAGCTCAATGCCCTGAGCCACGGGCGCATAGAACCAGTCGTTGGACTGGCCGAACATCGTGATCATCGAAAACTTCATCCCTGGTTTTGCCGTAAAGCTGAACTCGTATGCCTGGCCGGGACCGATCGGAGCAGGACCATTGACGCCGACGGGAGTGTTGAAGATGCCATGGCGCATACCTCCGCCGTGATATGAATCCAGTGACTTGATCAAATCTCCCGGATTTCCGTCCTCAGCCTGAGCCTCAAGCCCATTGATTGCCGGGTTGCCTTCGCGGAACAATCTGACTTCTTGATCGTGAATGACCCACATACCGGGCGACAACGCGAACGGCCATTTGCTTCCATTCGAGGCCGTCTGTCCGTCCGGGCTCGATATGTTTTCGAGCCGCACCGTGAATCGAACCTCATTGTTATCTTTCATCTGCGCGAATGCGGTGGTCGCCGACGATGCACCGATCAGGATCGTCAGAAGAGCCGCTAAGAAAAGTGCTTGACGTTTGAACATGTTTTATCTCCCTCCAATGAATCAGTTGATTTGTCCAGTTGAGTCGATGCTGCCTTCTCCGAAGTTGCACTTGAAGATGCAGCGTTTGTCGTTGTGATGGTGTAATTTCGCGCATAGCACGCCGCGAGCGCCTCTGCGTCGAAGATAAAGCTCCGCTGCCAGCAGCATGCCGGCAGGGGGGGCCGTGAAATAAACCCAGATATATTTCCATTCGCCGGAGGCCAGTGCAGAGCCGAATGTCCGCGCGGGATTCATGCTCATCCCCGAAATCGGCGCCTCGATGCTGATCCAGGTCATGACCATCGCCCCGGCGAAGAGCCCGGTGTATCGCGCCAGTCGCATCGTATTTGAAACGTGCAACACGACTGTCATAAGCAAAAACGAGATCGTTACCTCTCCAGCGAAAGCGATCAGACTCCCGAACACCCCAGGGACGGTCGCAACGTAGTTCACCGCCGGATGGCCGAGCAGATCGCGAAAGAGCAGAGAAGCGATCAGCACGCCGGTTACCGCCCCGATGAATTGCCCGCCAAGATAGCCTGCCGCATCGCGGGGTGCTATCTTGCCAAGCCTGAAAAATGTCAGGGTCACCGAAGGGTTGATGTGCGCCCCTGATTGCTTGCCCCACGGTGAGTAAATGATGGCGATCGCGGTCAAGCCCATCGCCAGTCCCATCAATATCCGACGCGCGAATGGAGTCGGAATAACCTGATGGACCGTCGTCGCCGGATGTTCGAGCAGGATTCCGAACGAACATGCAGAAAGCATAAAGATTCCCAAGCCAGCGGCTTCGATCAGATATTCAGGCAGGTGTTGCTTGACGGCACCATTCATGCCTTGACCTCGGCGAGTTCCAGCGAATCGGCAGTATTCAAGTGCGGCACAACCACGCGTCCATCGAGCGTTATCTCATAGCCGTACAGTTCGACCTGCTCATCATTCTCGTCGCGGATCAATCCGAAGTATTTCTCTCGCGGATTCAATTCAGTGACAATCTCATCGACAAAATATTGGTTGTAAGTTGCCATCATTTCTCCTTTGGGCTCGCGATATGTTATCTGCGCGCGCCATTCTCATAATCCATATTCAAATCCTGATTATTCCCGCAACCCTGGGAGCGCAGGCATCTTGCCTGCATGACATGGAAGCCTGCGCTCCCAGTGATATCGAGCGGGATAATGAAAAGAGCGCCATCAGGATAATGGCGCCCAGCTGGTTATAAAGCGGATTTTCGGACGGTTATGCGGGTTGTCGGGTGTCTCCAAACAATCTTTCCCCGACGAACGGTATGGCGTGGCGGCGGATGATCAGAATCACTGCACTGGCCAGAAAAACGACGACTGCCAGCCCGAAAAGCTCACCGTTGTCGTTTACTTCTTTCATGCGGATGCCGAGTACTGTGAGGTGGGCGAAGATCGCGCCGGATATCGTGCCGAGTGCCAGAATCGCTCCGATCGCGATGTTTCTCGGCAGGAACAGCAGGATCGAGGCGATCAATTCAACGATCCCCGACCCAAACCGGCCCCACGGCTCGACTCCGAGTTTGCTGAAAATATAGATCGACTCCGTAGCGCCGGTGAATTTGAAGAAGAGTGTTTGCAGCAGAATGACGGCAACCACGATCTGAAGGATCCAGCTGATGACATTAAGTTTTTTGTTCAGGACCATAGTTTTCTCCCAGGTTCGATTTATGCTTATAGAGCTCTCACTGCGTCTATATGCAATTACGAACCAGATTTATTCCTGAACCGAACCTGCTTTTGTGTTGCTCTCCCCGTGTGTTCAATACCGAGCGCCGTGTTCGAGATAGAATTTCATGAGCGTCAAAACCTGGGCCCAGCCCGAGACGCGATTGAGCAGGTCGACCATACCGGCCGGTGTGTTCTCATAGCCATATTCGATGAGGTGAACGATCGTTCCCTCGTCAACCTGCTTGAAATCGACCTCGACGGTTGTGAAGTAAGTGCCGCTGTCTGCCCGCCAATGAAAGACGAATCGTTTCGGAGGATCATATTCGACGACGTCACCGGGATTTTCGCCAGTATATTTATCAAGGCCCCAGTCCTTCCATCGGAACTGGATCGAACCGCCGGGGCGTTCTTCAAGCTCAGCGCCGGTAGTAAACCATTCATTCAGTCCACGTGCCGTTGCAAGCGCATTGAATGCGCGATCAGGACTGACTCGAATGAGCGTGCGGAAATTGACTTTTTCTTCTCGGATCATGAGTAGTCTCCAGTCTCCAGTAGGCAGCAGGCAGTTAGCAGTTTTCAGAATTCATTTGATAGCATTTATCTGAAAAATATTAAATATTCAATCACGAATTATGTACTTACCATCTGATGTTACGCAGAGACAATGATCGGAAATTGCTTGACTTGTCCTGAACCCGCGAAGCGGGTGGGCAGAATAGAGCCCGGGGCGGAGCGAGGCCGCCAGGCCGAGCGAAACCCCGGGTATTGTGATCATCATTTCATCAAGCCCATGAAATGGGCGGCAGATTTCTCGATGACGCCTGACTCTTTTCCGCACAGGCTATCGCCCACTTCGTGGGCTTGCCAATTTTGGTGGAACGGGACCCGGGGCTTCGCTCGGCCTGGCGGCCTCGCTCCACCCCGGGCTCTATTCTTTCGCCTGCGTTGCAGGCTCACAGAAGAATATGTTTGAGAAACCCAAAAATTTGTCAAATCGATTTTAAAGGACTCTTCTGCGTAACATCAGTTACCACATTCTCACTGGAAGCTGCCCACTGCCTGCTTCTTCTACCTGCCAGCATATTTCGCAATCCGGCCATCATCGCCCACGGCCCAGCCTGCCTGTCCGGTCTTCGAGAAACTGAAGGCGTGGAAGCCAGTTTGTCCGATCGGGCTCCAGGTGGCTCCGCCGTTGTTCGAGAAGTCAGAGCCAGAGGGACCGACTGCGACGAGTTTTGATCGATCGACCCAGGTCACTGCTGAACGATACCCTCCGAGTCCGGAATTCTTGGCGAGTCGCCAGGTTCTGCCTCCATCGCTGGTCAGAGCGATATTATCGACGGCGATTTTTTCCTGCCGGTAATCGCCTCCGACGACGATCCCATTCAATTCATCTTTGAAAGCGATCGAAAATATACCGGCCGCGGAGTTGCCAGTTCGGATCGGTGTATCGGCCACCTGCCACGAGGCGCCGCGATCTGTAGAGCGAAAGACTCGGGCCCGGGCTGCGCCGCCGGTCGCGATCCAGGCGTTCGTTTTGCCTTGAATGATCAGGCAGGTGCCACTGGCGGCGAACGCGCCTTCGCCTTCGATTGCGGGTGGGATCTTATCGAGCGGGACCGGTTTCCATGTCGTTCCGCCGTCGCTGGTTCGAATGATCACCAACCGCCCGTCGACCGGGTCGCTGAAGGCGAGGCCGTTATTCGCGTCCCAGAAAGCGATCGCATCGAAGAAGGCTTTCGGGTTGTCGTTTTTGAACTGGAGCGCCCATGTCTTTCCGCCATCATCGGTTTTGTAAATGCGGGATGCTTCGCCGGGGCCGATGCTTAGCGTCCATGCCGTGTCGGCATCGATCGCTTCGATATCTCGAAAGTCGAGATCGCCGGCGCCTGTGACTGCGATCACCTGCCATTTAATGCCGCCGTCTATCGTCCGGACGACTGTGCCTTTGGTTCCACTCGCCCAGGCAACGTGTTCATCGACGGCGACGACTCCGCGAAATCGCGCAGTCGTTCCGCTCGACTGTTCGACCCAGTGAGAATCCTGGGCCAGGAAGATCAGAATACCTGCTATTAATAAGATTGAGATTCGTAGCATTGCTCCTCTATTTTCGTTCGGTGCGCATAATGATCGACACGCGTTCGACGTCAGCCAGCAGGCGGACGGTATTTTCGCCGAGGATCTTGCGGATGTCATCTTCACTGTACCCCTTGCGGAGCAGCGCTTCGGTGATTTTAGGCATGTGAGTGCAATCATCCATACCGACTGGCATGGATCCGCCGTCGAAGTCGGAACCGAGGCCTACGTGATCGACGCCAACAAGTTTGACCGCATGGTCGATATGTTCAACTATCTTCTCCCAGCCGACCTTCGGAGCGGGGCCGAGAACTTTCGCTACTTCATCCATTCGTTTCTGCCGATTCTCCATGCCCGGATATTTCTGCATCAGCTCGGTCATCATCGGGCGGCTCTTCCGGCTGTACTGATTGAGCTCTTCATCGATGAAGGAATCGAGATAGTTGATCTGGATGACTCCGCCTTTGGCTGCCAGCGCCTTGATCATCTCATCGGTCATGTTGCGCGGATGGCTTGAAATAGCGCGGCACGAGCTGTGAGACGCGATCATCGGAGCGCGACTGACGGCGAGGGCGTCCCAGAAAGTCTTGTCGGCGACGTGTGAGATATCGACCATTACTCCGAGGCGATTCAATTCGCGGACCACATCCCTGCCGAAATCGGTCAGGCCGTTGTGTTTCGGCTGATCGCCCGAAGAATCGGCCCAGTCGGTGTTGACCGAATGAGTCAGTGTCAGGTATCGAATGCCCAGTTGAGAGAACATCCTCAGCGTGGCCAGACTGTTATTGATCATGTGGCCGCCTTCCATCCCCATGAGGGCGGCGATTTTGCGCTCCCTGCGCGCTTTGCGGATATCGTCAGCTGTGAGACAGAGTGCGACTTCGCCGGGCATGTCCTCAGCCAGCTTGTGGACGGCGGCAATACGTTCGATCGCGTCATTGACCGCTTTCGGGCCTGTTACCCTGCCGGACATATAGATCGAAAAGAAGAGCCCGTTAAGCCCGCCCTTCTTCATGCGCGGCAGATCGATGTGGCCCGTAGAGTGTTCTTCGGCGAAACTCCAGTCCTTTTGTTGAAGCTTTGGCGTAACGTCGATATGCGTGTCGAGCACGAGCGACGAGAAGTGCAGCTTGCGCGCACGCTGCGCAACATCATCTCCCTGCTGCGCAACCAGAGCGCCGGTCAGCATAACGGGAAAAATAAACGACAATAACAGAGTCGATGTTTTCATAACTGGGCCCTTTCATGGAAATGAAAAATATGCGCCTAACCATACTCCTCTGTCGTGGCGACGGGCAAGCACGCAGGGTAAATTACATCCCTGCCTGAGGAAAAGATTGTAGTTTTCGATCATGCTGTTATACTGCCCTGGAAATATTCGGATAAAGCTATTCCGGTTACTTCTCAAAAGCCCTGATCAGTCAATTTTGGTGCCACAAAATTGTATCGCTGTCTTTTGCCCTGTAAGCAGTCTCGATCAATAAATCTGTAATTAAGAATAATCAGAACTTCGATACATGCGGGAGGTTATCCATGCCCCATGCCCCTTTATCGTGTGATTGTGCTGTTGTTACTGTTGGCAGTCATACTGAGCTTGCCGGCAGGTGAACATCATGAACAGGTAAAACTTCAAAGCCGGAATGATGACCAGAGCCCTGCACGGAAGATCGTCGCAACAGTTGCGTCAGTCACATCAGGAGATATGACATCTTCAGGACCGGCGACTGTTCGGCCCATGACTGGTGCCGGGCCTGTTTACGGTAAAGACATTCTGAAAGAGTTGCCTTTGGTCTTCGAAGAGAACCTCGGAGGGAGCGATGGATGGTTTCAATATATCGCTCGAGGCGCAGGTTATCGCATCTTCCTGACGCGTGCCGGGGCGATCGTTTCGCTTCGCGGAGGTTCGCGCGCCGGAAAAACCGGCTCCCCGGATCTGCGAATAAAACTGGTCGGGGCATCAAATGATCCCGCCATCGAACCTGTCGACGAGCAGCCGGGCAGGATCAACTACCTGATCGGTAATGACCCTGGGAGGTGGCGAACCGGAATTTCAGCATATGGAGGTGTTATTTACAGGCAGGTCTATCCCGGCATAGACCTTCATTTTTACGGCAATCAGCGACGGCTCGAATACGATTTTCTGGTAGCGGCCGGGGCTGATCCGGGGCAGATCAAAGTGGCGTTTCGAGAGGCGAAAAGCCTGAAGCTTGACGAAGCAGGGGATCTGCTTCTGACTCTTGCCGGCGGCGTGCTCCGCCAGCATAAACCGATCATTTATCAGAACGATAAGGGTAAGAAACGCTATGTCGATGGCCGGTATGAGATCAAACAGGACAATCAGGTGACGTTTGCGATTGATGAGTATGACAAGTCGCTCGATCTGGTCATCGATCCGGTTCTTTCATATGCCAGTTATCTTGGTGGAGGCAATGATGATCAGGGAACTGGAATCGCAGTCGATAAGGATGGAGATATCTATGTGACGGGTTTCACTGCCGCGACTAGCGATCCGTCGCTGGCCGGGATCGATGGGTTTCCGGTCGCCGGCGCCTTGCAGTCTTCGAATGCCGGGTTTAACGATCTGTTTGTGACTCGATTTAAACCCGGCGTCGACGGAGCGGCATCGGTGGTCTATTCGACATTTCTGGGTGGGGCCGATGATGATCGCGCCAGCTCGATCGCGCTCGATGCCGCCGGCAACATTTATCTTGCCGGTCAGACCACTTCGACCGATTTCCCGATCATTGGCGGAGTGCAAAAGGCTTTTGGCAGCAGCGCGATATTCAAACTGACGGGGGGGAGCGGCAATTGGTCGCCGAGCGGCAGGGGGCTTTCGTCCAATGACATCAAGGCCCTTGTGGTCAAACCCGATGACCGGAATCAGATTTTTGCGGCGACCGCCAACAACGGTGTTTTCAGAAGCGACGACGGTGGTTCTTCATGGAAAGCCGTCAACGGGACAGTCAATCAGAATGAGCAGGAAAGCAATACCCTGCTTGGAAGCAGCGAGGTGCGGGCTCTGGCATTTGGCCCATCGGTGTTGCTGGCTGGAACCTCACGCGGTCTCTTCAGAAGCTCTGACGGCGGAACAACGTGGATGAAACCCGAGTTCGAGATACCGCAGGATGCCGCCAGGCAGGAGATCGTCACTGCGGGTGAGGATGTCCGATCGCTGGCAGTTGCCCCTTCGGATTCCAGCATGGTTTTTATCGGCACCGGGCGAGGTATTTTCAAAAGCGCCGATGGCGGCATCAAATCAGCGCCAGGCAGTAATGGACTTCCGAATATTGATAACGCGACCGGCCTCAGCTCGACAGAAGTTCGGGCGCTTCTGATTCCTCCGTCTTCGACCGGGATGATGGTTGTGGCCGGAACTTCGGACGGTGTTTTCGTCAGCAGCAATGCGGGCGCGATGTGGACATCAAAGAATTCAGGTCTTGCAAACACCGATGTCCGGGCCCTGGCGGCCACTTCGACAGGGGCGCTGCTGGCCGGAACGGAAGGCGGCGTTTTCAGAAGCGATGATAAAGGAGAAACCTGGACCAGGGTTGCGAATGGCGCTGTTCGCGCTCTGACCGTGGTCACAGGTGCAGCATATGCCGCAACCGTCGATTCAGTCATCGTCAGCAGCGACGATGGCAAGACCTGGGCGCCGTCCAATACCGGGCAGACGGGTATCAATCTTAACGCGCTCGCCAGTGGAACAGACGGCGCCATCTACCTTGGCGCTCGCGGAGCGACCGACGGTTTTCTGGCCAGGCTTTCGAACGACGGCAAAACGCTGCGTTATTCAACATTTCTCGGCGGTGGATCATCCGATCAGGCGAACGCGCTGGCGGTCGATTCGGCAGGCAAGGTCTTTCTGACAGGGGCGACTTCTTCGATCAATTTTCCGCTCAAAGGGGCAACTGAGAAGGTAGAGGGTGGAAATGACGCTTTCGTCGTCAAGATAGATACAGCCGTGACGAATTCCTCTTCACTGCTCTTCGCCAGGCTGCTCGGCGGATCTGGCAGCGATCAGGGCAATGAGATCGCAATCGACGCGATGGGCAACATCTATGTTACAGGAGGCGCCAGTTCAGCAACCTTTCGCGGCACGACCGGCCTTAATGGCTTTCAGCTTACGAACGGGAACACAGCGATTTTTCGAAGCGGCGACAGCGCATCTACCTGGAACCGGTTCGGCGCCGGATTGACCGGAGACCAGGCCGATGCCATCGCCATCGATCCGAAAACCCCGACCACTATCTACGCCGGCAACGCCAGCGGATTGTTTAAGCGTACACAGGGCGATACCGCCTGGGTTCACAAAACCGGCGCGCCGGTAAATGTTCGCGCGATTGTGATCGATCCGGTAGATCCGAAGATCGTCTATCTGGGTTCCGAGCAGGGGATCTACAAGAGCATCGACAGCGGAGAGACATGGCAGTCCGCATCATCCGGGCTTCTCAGTCGCAGCGTGCAGACGCTGAAGATTGATCCGGCTGATCCGAAGACGCTCTACGCCGGCATGAGTTTCGGCGGTTTGTACAAGAGCATTAACAGCGGTGCGAGCTGGCAACTGAGCAACGGGCCTGCAGGTGATACTTGCACAGAGTGTCTTCCGGGAACGACTTCTTCAAGTGGCCGCAGCTCGACCAATGTCAAGTCGCTGGCGGTCGTTTCAGGCTCAGGACAGAATCCCTCGTCGATCTATGCCGGTCTCAACGGAGGCGTATACAAAAGCGCTGACAGCGGATCCAGATGGCAGCGTCTGAATGGTAAGGTCAGCGGCGACAATGACGTGCCGTGTCAAAGCTGCCTGCCACAGACGAATCCAGAGAATGGCAGCAGCGCCGCACAGGTCGACGTTGTCGTTGTCGATCCGAAAAATGCCGCCACTTTATATGCAGCCGTCAACGGCGTCGGATTGTTCAAGTCGGTTGACGGGGGACTGACCTGGAAGGCGTCCAACAATGGGTTGCCGAATATTGATCCGGAAACCGGAGGAACCACGACACAGATCCGTGCGCTCGGGATCGACCAGTCGAATCCGATGATTCTCTACCTTGGCAGCGCGGGAGGATTTTTTAAGAGCAGCGACGGCGGAGCGAGCTGGCAGGAAAGCGGCAAGGCCCTGACATCGAGCGTCGTCAGCGCTCTGGCGCTCGATCCCGCGGACGCGAAAATTCTATATGCTGGAGCAGGTTCTGAAGCAGGAGATGCGTTCATAGCCAGGATCAAGTCCGACGGGACGGCGCTTGATTACTTCACATTCCTTGGTGGAGGAGACGGCGATAACGGCAATGGCATTGTGGTGACTGCGGCCGGAGCTGTCCTTGTCGCCGGCCAGACAACTTCATTCAATTTCCCTGTCAGTGCGAATGCACGGCAAAAGAGTCAGGCAGGGCGTGGCGATGCGTTCCTGGCCAGACTGGATGTGAGTAAAACCGGCGCAGAATCGCTTACTTATTCCACTTATCACGGCGGCAGCGACGGCAGTGATGTCGCGACCTCGATCGCATACGACTCACTGGGCAATCTTTTTCTGGCGGGAGTCACTTCATCGAGCAACTTCCCGCTCAGAAACGCGATCAATGCCGTTCTCAACGGATCATCGGATGCATTCATCAGCGTTTTGAATCCGGCGGGGTCAGACCTTGTCTATTCGACTTATCTCGGCGGCAACGGCAGAGACGCAGCTGCCGGGATAGTCGTTGACGGCAGCGGGGCGGCCATTGTCACAGGAGTGACATTTTCGGTCGATTTTCCAGTCAGCCTCGATCCATTCGATTCCACAATCGGTATGAAGTCGGTCAGGCCAAATCCGTTCGAGCCTGAGACAGAGATGAGGCCTGGCGGAAGCGATGCATTCGTCGCGCGCATCACAGGCGCAGCTGATGCCGCCGATCTGGCGATCGCCATGAAATCATCAGGAACTTTTCGCATTGGCGAAGTCGTCAATTACGATCTGACGGTGAGCAATGCCCAGGGAGGCTCGACCGCCGCGGCTCCGCTGCGAATAGTCGACCAGCTTCCTGATTCGCTCAGTTTCGTGTCGTCTGCGGGCAATGGCTGGATGTGCGGCGCCGCCGGCAGCGCAGTGACCTGCGTCAACCCCAATCCGCTGGCGGCTGGTTCGATGACCACGCTTCGACTCAACCTTCGAATCAATCAGGCGCCAAAAGATGGCCAGTTGACAAACTCCGCCGCGATCTACAGTCAGACGAGCGATCCCAAACCGGAAAACAACACGGCGCGCCAGACTGTGACATCGATTGCTCCTGCTTGTCCATTCAAAGTTACTCCCACCACACTGAATTTTACACAGGAGGGTGGAACCGGCAGTATCGCAGTCGAGACGGACAGCGGCTGCGGGTGGACTGCCGAGGCAGGTCAGAATGCGAGCTTCATTATGCTCGACGATGTCGGAGACACGGGATCGGGCATGATTGGCATCACCGTCGCTCCGAATCCGACCAGCCGGACTCGCACAGGATCGCTGACCGTCGCCGGTCAGACAGTCACCATTACTCAATCAGGAATTGTCTGTCAGCCACAATTCGCACCAGCTACGCAGTCATTTGATGCGGCAGGCGGGATGGATCGCATCGATGTCACGCTTCCCGCCGATTGCGAGTGGACCGCGGTCAGCGACGATCCGGCATTTCTGACAGTGACGGCCGGGACCAACGGAACCGGCAGCGGCCGTGTCGAATATCGTGTTGCGCCGCACGAAGGCATCGCGGATCGCATCGGCACACTGACTATCGCCGGGCAGGCTTTTCGCATCACGCAGAAGGGTGTCGTTTGCACGTATACGATCAGCCCGAAAAGCCAGACCTTTGGATTTGACGGGGGCAGCGGCAGTATCACCGTCACTGCGCCGAAGTCCTGCGCTTGGTCGGTGACCAATGCCAATCCGAATTTCATCGTTATTAGACCAGACGGACTTGTCGACGGAGCGGGCTCCGGGGCCGGTTCTATAAAATTCGACGTATTGAAAAATACGGTCGCCACTCGGCGTACGGGGAAAATCCTCATCGCCGATCTGGTCTTCAACATCAATCAGGATGCTCTGGGTTGTTCATTTACGATCGACCCTTTGATGAGCCGCCGATTCGACGCCAGAGGAGGCGACGGCACGGTGAAGGTAACGGCGTCGCAGGACATTTGCGTGTGGAATGTCACAGGCGCCGATTTCGTTACCGTTCTGAGCGATGAAAGCCAGACGGGCACGGCTTACGCGCTTTTCCGTGTCGAATCGAACCGGACGGCATCTCCCCGAAAGACCGTCATTTCAGTCGCCGGAAGGGATTTCGAAGTTAATCAGGATGGGCAAAACGTTCCGCTCCCTGTCTGTGACTACACGATCACGATCCCGCCATCAGGCCAGACATTTCCGGCCGAGGGTGGCTCGGCGACGATCTGGCTGACGGCGCCGCAGGGCTGCGCGTGGAAAGCGACAGTCGATGACGCTTCAATGGTCTCATTCGGTGGAAACGATCAGGGATCGGGCAACGGCCTGATAGATTTTTCAGTCTCCGTCAATTCAACCAGCAGTTCACGCGTCGGCTTGATCACAATCGCCGGACAGACAGTAGTCATCCGCCAGGATGGATCGCTCAGCGGAGCGCCATGCAGCTTTATCCTTACGCAGGGAAAGACTTTTTTCGATGCCCGAGGCGGTGAGGGCTCGATCATCGTCAACACCTCGCAGACGACTTGCGAATGGACGGCTGGGAGCAATGCTGATTTCCTGCGGATCAGAAATGATGTGCGGATCCAGCAGCCGCTGCGTTTAGGTTCGCTCACGCAGACGACGACGGCCTACATTGTCTTTGATCTGATGCCCAACAACCGAGCTGTCGATCGGACGGCCACTCTGACCATCGCCGGCCAGAGAGTGACCATCAGACAGGCAGGCCGCCAGCCGGCGACTCCGCTGAGAAGCAGCCGCCGCGCTGATCGGAAGCCTTAAGCAGTTTCAATCAGAAAACCAGATGGAAAGGAGCATGGACAATGCGACATATGCACGATTCGATGGAATGCAACTTTCGCTTTGTCCGCCAGCCTATGCGCAACAGAATCTTCGTCAGACTTAGCCTCACATGTCTGCTGGTTCTGATCCTTGCACCCCTCATGCGGGCGCAGGCGATCGACCAGGCCGGCAATCTCACAGACTCGGAACGCGCGCACCTTCGCCAGGTCCTTGATCCGACCAGCAATCCTGAAGAATTTCGCCGCGAATATGCCCTCTACCTGGCTGAGATGGAAACGGCCATGGCCCCGCTGCTCAACAGCAGGTTCTCACGCGAATTGCTGGTGCAGAACGGGCTCAATCCAATGGAAGATCTTTTCTGGGCCCGCCAGCGATTACAGTCACTGACCGAACAGGAGCTTTTCGGCCTGCGGGCGGCCTTGTCGAAGAATCTCGAGTGGCGCTCGGCTCCGCGCCGGATACAGATGCTCATGCGGCCAGAAATCCGCGATCTCCTGGATAAACTGGACAATAGCCAGAATGCCAGAAGGGAAACGCTCCCTGGAGGCACGACGGAGGACGTTTGCGATAATGCCTTTCGAAGCGGGAACATCCCGCGTGCGAGCAATTCGGATATCTCGATTGCAGCCGGGTTCGTGCTAGCTGCAAGTGCTGTCGTGGATTCACTGCCCGATGATTTTCTTTCGGTTGCCGGAAAGGCGATTGCTGTCGTTGCCAGAACCATTGTCGAGGCCGTTCTGCTGACCTTCGAGAGTCTCAAGAGCATCTCCGACGATTGCGGAGGCAGTCGGTTCGAGACAAGTGTCGACACCACTCTCACGACCATCAAATCAACCACTCAGTCGACCCAATCGACCGTCAGTACAAATCTGAACGCAACGGTTGCTTCACGGGCGACTCAAACCAGTGTCGATATCGTCGGCAATAATGTCATCACGGCCAATGAAGCTCTTGTTCGTATTGAATCGAAATCCGGCGCCATTCAGGATGGTGTGACCCTCATCAACGGCAAACTGGATGATCGACTGGATGTCAAGGTTTCAACCCGCGCGACCCAGGCGAGCGTTAATACGGTTCAGGCGACATCGAACATCATCATTGCCAAACTGGACGCCCTGGCCGATGAACTGGCAAGATTCCGCGCCGAAAACCTTCGCCTCCAGATTGAACTGAATCTGCTGCTCGGACCGCGCTACAATCATGTCCTCTTCCAGCAACCTAAAGAAGTCGGCGGCCATATCGAAACTGTTCGCCTTGTCGTGGCCGATACAATTCTAGAGGCGTCAAACTCCAAACTGATCACCAATCCCGGGGCCATTACCGAGGCAACCAGGCTGCTCACCCTCGGAGACCATTTCCTGACCGTCAAGTCATACAAGGATGCTTACTCGAACTTCAGAACAGCTTATCTGCTGGTCTCGATTGTTCCTGGAAATAAACAGCCTTAATGCAGGCAAAAAATTATTCAAAATTTTCTGCCAGGCTACAAATTTCGATCAGGCGGATCGTCTATATAGATGAATTTCTTCTGGAACTGTAATTACGGCGCGGGTAGCAAGTGAGGCTGCTACTCGCGCTTTTTTTATTACCAGTGATAACCGATACCCAGATTGAACCTTGGCGAGCAGAGAGGCAGCTCGATGGCACTTCTTCCCGGGACATAATCACGCGAATTATCGAGTATCGTCATTCTGAATTCCGGTCTGACGGACCATCTTTTTCCAATAAAGAAACGAATGCCTCCGCCGACCTCCGGCCCAAACACATTCTGAGTATATGAGATGTTCGGAATAGGCGGGACTTCGGCAATCCTGGACTCAAAATTCGCTTCGTAACGAGCCCAGACAAGACCGGCGCGAATGAATGGCTGCGCGGCGCTTTCCGGCAGGAAATGAACCTGAAATCCGGCGCCAGCCGTCAATGCGCGGCCGTCAAACTCCCAGACGCCCGCATCGCGATTATGATTTAAACTGTTGACCTCGAAATCCACACCTAACCTTCTTGTGAAGCGATATGCGAACCCTCCTCCAAAGCCAACACCGCCTCCGAGATTGGTTTCATCATCGTAGATCTTGCCGTATCCGATATTGCCGAAGACCTCTTTTCGAAAATCGGTTCCCTGCGCCGGAATCTCGATCACGCTCACTATATTAATGATAGAGATGAAGACTATGGTTTTAACTATTGTACTCATGTTCTGTCTTTTCATGATTTCCTCCTGAGTTTTGATATTGCAAATACAGTGCCGTGAGAGGCCATAAATCACGACACGCAATCGAGATGGAAGTGGCGATATGATTTGGGTTTCATACTTTTTTCGGCAGAGACTGGTCTCGAGCTGGTAATTACCTCGCGGAATGTAATAAATTTCCGACAATTGGATAAATTGGGCTGGCGCCAGTGATGTGAAAGCGGAGTAAGGTCAATAACCTCGAGACAACATATTTTTCAAGACCAGGGAGGTCACTCGGATGGCGAAAACCAACAGAAGAGAGTTTGTCAGAACGGTGGCAACGGCAACGGCCGCAACTTTTGCCGGCAATGGACTGATTACGGCTCAGGAGCGCAAGGGTGAAGGTCGGGTTAATCGGATGCGGCTGGTGGGGAATGATTAACATCAATGCGGCATACAAGGCCGGAGGGGTCGAAACCGTGGCCATCTGCGACGTTGACACTGAGAACCTTGAAAAGTCTGCCGCCGAGATCGCGAAGCTCCAGGGGGCCAGACCGAAGACCTTCAGTAGCTACAAGGAGATGCTGGACTTCCCGGGGCTCGAAGCCGTCATCATCGCCACTCCTCCGCACTGGCACGCCCTGCAATTCATCGATGCCTGCCGGAAAGGGCTGGATATATACTGCGAAAAGCCGGTTTCATATGACGTTCGCGAAGGGCGAGCGATGATCGAAGCCGCAAAGCAGACCGGCCGAGTGGTCCAGATTGGATTCCAGCGCCGGCAAAGCGATGCCGTCAAAGGCGCGGCCGAATATGTTCGCAGCGGCAAGCCCGGGCGGATTCTTCAGGTGGATGCCCAGATCCATTACAGCCCCGGTTTGAGTCCAAAAAAGAGCATTCCACCGCTCGCGACCGTCGATTGGGACCAGTGGTGCGGACCGGCTCCGAAGATCCCTTATCATTCGAACATCGTTCACCGGCTCTGGCGACACGAACAGGCATACGGCAACGGCCATATGATCGACTGGGGCATCCATTGGATAGACGCTGTTCGCCTCGTCCTTGGCGAATCGATGCCGCGAACGGCCAGCGCTGTCGGCGGCCTCTATCATCTCAAGGATCAGATGAACACGCCCGATACACTGACGGTACATTTTGAATTTGAAAAATGCCCCGTCGTCTGGAGGCATCGCTTGTGGGGTGTCGAAGAATTTGCGCCCGAAACAAATATCGGCATGTTCTTTTACGGAGAGAAAGAGACTCTCTTTCTCAATGATCAGAAGATGATCGTCATTCCCAAAGGCAAGAACGCCGAGCGCCGGGTCGTTGAATCCAGATCCGATATGAGCACGCTTCACCTCAAGGATTTTCTTGACTGTGTCAGAACGCGTCGCCAGCCGGCCTGTCTGATTGAGGATGCCTACCAGTCGAATGTCACTGTCCAGTTGGGCATGATCTCGTATCTCAGTGGATCAAAGGTCACCTGGGACGCAAAGAACGAAAAGATCCTCGGTAATCCTGTTGCAGCCAGGATGCTCAAACGTGATTACAGGGCTCCCTGGAAACATCCATACGCCAGCCGCGAAAAATGAGCACTGAAACATCCTCTCGACTTAGAGTCGGCATCAACTATCCATGGATCGATTATGCATGGGATTTCGGGATTCCCCCGGCGGCATGGGTCAATCCGAATAATCTGGATCAGTGGCGCGCGAAGAAGCGGGCGCAGATCGAAGAGGACTTCAAATCCTTCGCCGATATGGGACTCTTCGCCGTGCGCTGGTTTATGCTGGCGGACGGGTTGAGTTATGGCACCGGCGATGAAGCTCCGCGGCTCATCGATGGGAAATGGACTTTCGATCCGCTGCCCCGAGAGCATCCTTTTCATCAACAGCTCTGTCATGATTTCGAGTTCGTTCTCGAAGTTTGTTCCATGACGGGGATTAAATTCGTTCCGTCGCTGATCGATTTCCACTGGTGTCATGAAGGCAAACTGATCGATCCGGCTGCGGGTATCGTCAAGGGCGGGCGTGGCGAGGTACTGCGAGATGCCGTCAAGCGGGAAAATTTTCTGGACAACGTTCTCGACCCTCTGCTCGATATTTCGACCAAGTACAGGGACACGATCTATGCCTGGGAGCTGATCAACGAACCCGAATGGGTGACGAAACGGCGCTATTTCGCCTGGCTGCAGCGCGACCGGAACAAGACGATACCATACCGGTCGATGCTCGGGTTCATTCGCGAGGGAATCGGGCGGATCAATGCCCGGCGCCTGCCCGACGGCAGTCGGGCTTTCCATTCGTCAGTCGGGTTCGCTCACTGGGACGCCATGAAAAAATGGGACGCGGAAGCGTTAGGAGTCTCGGCGCCGCAGTTTCATTACTATGCACCTGATTATCGGGAAATCCCTGTCAACCGCTACGCCCCTGATACTCCTTGTTTTGTCGGAGAGTTCGCGACCACCACTCTGCGCAGCTGGCCCGATCTGATTGAGAGGGATCTCGAGCGCCCGATCCCGCCACGCTTGCAGAACCTGGAAGAGAAGAGATATCCGGCGGCATTCCTATGGTCGGCGAGGGCGAAGGACAATGCCACGAAATGGGAACCGGAAGACCATGAGGACACTCTGGCCTTTTTGAGCCCGCCGGCAGGAAGAAGCGGAGACGTCATAGCTTAATACAGTGATGAGTGACGAGTGACGAGTGATGAGTGACGAGTGATGAGTGACGAGTGATGAGTGAAGTGATGAGTGACGAGTGACGAGTGACGAGTGATGAGTGACGAGTGATGAGTGATGAGTGATGAGTGACGAGTGATGAGTGATGAGTGACGAGTGATGAGTGATGAGTGATGAGTGATGAGTGACGAGTGACGAGTGACGAGTGATGAGTGACGAGTGATGAGTGATGAGTGATGAGTGATGAGTGACGAGTGACGAGTGATGTGTGACGAGTGATGTGTGATGAGTGACGAGTGATGAGTGATGATTGATGAGTGACGAGTGATGAGTGACGAGTGATGAGTGATGAGTGATGAGTGATGAGTGACGAGTGATGAGTGACGAGTGATGAGTGATGAGTGACGAGTGATGAGTGATGAGTGATGAGTGACGAGTGATGAGTGACGAGTGATGAGTGATGAGTGATGAGAAATTCAGGAATTCTTGTCACTCGTCACTCGTCACTCATCACTGTATTACTGACTGTCGTTTTAGTTCTTCGAGCACCAGTCCCGAGATCGGATTCCACGGTCGGACCTGGCTGATGAAGTCGAGCGCATAATCGATGCCTCGTTCGCGGATCAGTTTCTGCATTTCGATCGCCTGTGGATCGTCATCCTGTGAAAATGTCAGCGCGGCGGCGCAGCCCTGGATGAGATTGATGGGCTCGATGCCATAACGATAGGCGAGTTTCGCCGGCCCGATCAGGCGGTCGTCGCTTTGAAGTTTGCGGATAGGGTCACGCCCGACGCGAGCGATCGTGTCTTTGAGCGCCGCGTTCGAAAAGCTCGTCAGGATTTCGCTGATCAATCCACCATAGTGGAGCGATCGACCGTGTTTGAATTGAAGCGCGCGCTGCGCTTCGAGCATCGCTCCGACGACTGATCGGTTGATCGATTCGTCAGCCATGGCTTCGTGAATGTACGTGTAGCCGCGACGGTATCCGAGGTATGCGCAGACGGCGTGGCCGCAATTGAGAATGTAGAGTTTCTCTTCGATGCTGGCCGGGAAGTTGTCGAGCCCCTTGAAAGGCGGCAGCACATCGAATTCCCCTTTGACCTGCAGCGTATCGAACAGGACGTCGCCGGTTGCATCCGCCGTGACGATGATTCGACCTTCCTCGTCTTTCTCCTGCGCCGAGACGATGCGATCAGAGATCGCTGAATTGAATCCGACATAATCCTGTACCTGCTGAGCATACTGGTAGGGCAGGTTGGCGAAGATCAGTCGCTCGATCTGGGAGCCGGAATTTTTGATGTTCTCGCAGCAGAAGACATCGAGTGGGCGAGACCGGCCGGTTTTGATGCGGTGGAGGATCGATGCGGCCAGCACCGGGGCGATTTCAGGCAGATTGTCCGGGCGCACCGAAGTGAAGATCTGATCGGCTTCCGCAACTTCGTTTGCGAAGAATTCGCCTTTCATGCTGACGGCGCGAACTCCGCGCACTTCGACAACCGCTTCGACTGCTCCCTTGGTATGTACGAAATAACCGTGCCTGTTGATCGAGTCGACGACCTCATCCTTTCGGGCCGCGAAGACGACGTCATGCCCCTGGAGCGCCAGCGCTACGCCCAGAGCGCCCAACCCAACACGTCCTGTTCCGAGGATGATAATTCGCACGTAATCTCCGGAGTTAGCGCAATAAAGCGTCTATCTTGGCCAGCAGCTCTTCAAGAATCAGATTGCGTTTGCTGATGAAATCGTCGGCGCCCGACTGCAGTGCCTCGATCTTGTCTTCGAGTCCCTGACGCCCGCCCAATAGAATGACAGGTGTCTCGATCTTCTTCTTCCGGAGTTCGCGGCAGACATCAAAACCCGACTGATGTTCGAGCAATGCATCGAGCAGCAGCAGATGCAGGGTCTTTGATTCCTGCATAGCCAGACTGGACGCCTCACGTCCGTTCTTGACGAGTTCGACCTGATAGTTCTCGACCGCCAGGCCGCGCACAAGCAGATTGGCAAGCTCATCGTTGGCGACGGCCACCAGGATTCGCTGAATCGCCTGCTGGCCGTTGAGCACTTGCAGCGCACCGGTCATGGTCTTGTTGGCCATCATTAGCTGTGACGTTCCGCCCAGCCCTGGCAGGGATGTCGTCATCGCCGCCACGACTTCAGATAACATCGGAATGGCGAGCAGTCCTTCGACTTTTTTCAGTTCCGCGATAGCACCCAGCCGCGCGAAGATTCCGCGGGCCTCCTCGAGATGCGCTCGCGCCGAGGCGAAACGCTGTTGCGCCAGCCGCAATCCGCCAATTTCAGTGTGGCAGAGCGCCGTTCTGAGAGGGTCTCCAATGGTCTGAAAGATCGAGAGGCTTTGACTGAAACAGCGATTCGCCTCGTTGATCCTGTTGTCCCGCCGGTTAATACAACCTCGAGTAAAAAGGGCGCGTGCTGTCAGGTTGAGAGCCGGATCGAGGGCCGTTGTGACCTCTGCGCTTTCGACCAGTTCGCGGGCCTTCTCGGTTTCTCCCTGCTCGGCGACAAGCTGCGCCAGTTCGAGGCTGATCAGCACCTGTTCTTCAATTGAGCCTCGCTTGCGGGCCGCTTCAAGCCCTGTCTCGAGCGCGGCCTTCGCTTCGATTGGAAGTGCGCGCGCCTGCAGAATTCGTCCGAGTATGCGCTGCGTACGGGCATAGATCGTCTCACCGTGAGCAGCGAGCGCTCCATCGATCGATTCATTCGCGCCCTGCAGATCACCCTGAAGCAGTTTCAGCTCGGCCTGATCGGTCAGCGCCAGAGCCTCGGCTTTTGAGATTCCGTGGAGACGAGCCATCTGCAACCGATCATCAATGAGTCTGGCGGTTGTCGTCCATGATCCCAGCCTGGTCAGAGCTCGCGACAGGCTGCTGTATCCTTTCAGAAGCAGCCTGTAATTTCCCGTCGCCTCGATCTTCCTGATCGCATCCTGATAGGCCGGCACGGCTTCCTTCAATTTGCCTTCAGTGTAGAGCACGAGCGCCTGCTGCATCATAAGCCGGCCAAGCAGCGGCGGATCATTCGTCTCTTCCGCCATCCGTGATGCCCGTTGCCAGTTGTATCTCGCCCCTTCGAAGTCGCCCTCTTTCCAGTCGATCTTGCCGATCAGGTAGTGTATCTCGGCACGCTGGCGAGTGTTTCCGGCTCGACGGGCGGCAAGTTTGGCCCGTTGCAGATGACCATGAGCCGCCAGGTAATCGCCGAGATTGATCATCGTTCGCCCGATCGAGGCATGTGCTGATGCGATGCCGGTGTCGTCGCCCTTCCCGTCCGATGCCTGCTTGTATAGCGCCAGGCTCTCCTGCAGGCATTCGAGCGCGCGATCGAGCTGTTTGTTTTCCAGATACGACCGGCCGAGCCATAACAGCGCAGTCGCCTGAAAGTTCTCAGGCAGGTCGGCGCGAAATCCCGGGTCGTTGTATTTCTCCAAAACCTCGAGCGCCCGCTCGACCTCACCCTTGTTCAAATGCGATTCCGCCAACAGGCAGCGCATATTGACCTCGTCGCATATGTCATCCTCACGATGATCGTCAAGCCGCACGACCAGCGACTCCATCAGATTTTCAGTCTGGGCTCCCGATGGAGGCGCCGTATCGACAATCGCACCGGTGGCCTGCTCGATCCGGTGAAATGTCAGTTCCGGTCCATTATTACCGAACCGGATAATGTCTCCGTCGATCAGGACCTGCTCGGAAATTCGCGCATTATTAATGAAGCTGCCGTTTGTGGAACCCAGATCCCGAAAGAGGAAGTCATTTCCGACCCTGATCAGTTCAGCATGCGTTCTTGATACTACTGAGGAGTGAATGCACAGGGAGTTTTCATTGCCACGACCGAAGGTGAATCGCGGCGTATCTATCTGATAGCTTGTCAGCTCACCATTTATCGCCAGGTGAAGCTCTCCCCGGACGGCCATCGCAGCTGCTCCCTGCATCTCTGCATATCGAAGTAAACAGTACGGCTACAATAAATTAGAAGTAAAAACCCGCGTAGTATAGCATTCAAAGCAGTTTCCAGAAAGAAGAAGTTTCCAGTAGGCAGTGTGCAGCAGGCAGTGGGCCGTAAAAAGCATGAATGGCCCTGCCCCCGCACTTTCAACTTTCAACTTTCTACTGCCTACTGCCTGCTGCCCACTGCCTGCTTGAATCTCCTTGACCACAGGCGATGGGCGGTTATAATCGCTGGGTTATTCAGGCCCCTGATTGAGCCCGCCCTGACTGTTTGAAACGGCTGCGTGATGAGATATAACCAGCCGATTGTCAGTCAAAAAAATTGATACGAGGACAATTCCCCATGTCATCATCGCAAACGATAGGAATACTCGCCGAAGCCAGATATCTAACACAGAATCAACCGATGGGATTGTGCCAAGAGCTTGAACGACGGGGCCACAGACTCTCTTTGATCGATCCGCAAAAAACCTTTTATGTCATGGGTGATGACAGCTGGTTTGCCGGGCTTGATATTCTGGTCGGTCGAGGGCGCAGCTGGGGATTGCTGGCGCTGCTCAACTGGGCTGAACGGAGCGGTAAGATCACGATCAATCGCCAGGAAGCCATTTCAGCTGTTCACAACAAGGCGCATATGTCGCTGGCCTTCGCCGCCAGCGGGCTTCCTGTGCCGCAGACTTACCTCGGAAGCATCAATCAGCTTGCCGGCGGGATACCGGTTGACGCATATCCGATCATTTTGAAGCCGATTTTCGGTGATAATTCGAGGGGGTTGCTGGTCGTCAATTCGCCTGACGAGATGGCAGGCGCTGATTGGGCTGAACCGGTCGCCCTTGCTCAGCGATATTTTCAGACAGATGGATATGATCTGAAACTGTACGGAATCGCCGACAAGATCTGGGCGATCCGCAAGCGTTCGCCGTTCAACGCTGCGCGTGAGCAGATCGAGGAAGGTCTGGTGCCGCTGACGCCGGAACTCGAGGATCTGGGCGTTCGATGCGGCAAGCTCTTCGGCCTCGAGCTTTTTGGTGTTGACTGCATCCTGACCGAGCAGGGCCCGCAGATTATCGAGATCAACGATTACCCGAATTACACCAGCGTTCCGGATGCGAATGCCGAACTGGCAGACTACGTGCTCAGGCGCGTCGCGGAGAGGATATAAGCGATGAGGATCGGACTGATCTCGAAGCGTGAAAAGGCTCACAAAACAGGATCCGTCATGCAGGCGGCTTTGCACCTGCTGGAAGAGCGCGGTGTTGAAGTCGAGACGATCTACCCCGAGGAGTGCGCGCGAGATGTCGCATCGATCGTCAATGCGCACGATCTGTATCTGCTCAAATCGGGAACCGAGATGGCGCTCGGTTATGCGAGGGTTCTTCATGAGTCGGGGGCGAGGATGCTCAACCCGTATCCGACGGTGAGCTGGATGCGCGACAAGATCGTATCGACGAAACGATTGCTGGATGCGGATGTGCCGCTGCCCGAGACCTGGTTCGCAGCCGATCCTGTGCAACTGGCTGAACTGCTGGCGGACGGGCCTCTGGTGGTCAAACCTTTCTGGGCAGCCTCACATGGCCGCGGAGTGCAGGTCATCAGGCGTCCTGAGGATCTGTCCGACATCACCGTCGAACACGACATCGTATTCGCCCAGCGTTATCACGAACCGGACGGACGCGATTACAAGTTATACGTCATCGGAGACAAGGTCTTCGGCGTTCGCCGCGTCTGGCCGCCCGTGACACTCGAAGACAAGCTCGGCGAATCGTTCGAAGTGCCTGATGAGATGATACAGATCGCTCTGCGATGCGGGCGAGCCTTCGACGTTGGCCTGTACGGCGTCGATATCGTGACCAGCCGGGAGAAGCCATTCGTCGTCGATATCAATAATTTCCCCGGTTATAAGGGCGTTCCGAATGGCGGCGAGTTGCTGGCCGAGCACATCCTGAACCATCTGAAATGATTATTTCGATAATATTTAACAGGGAGAAAAGATGAAACTGCACTTTTTGATTGTCCGCCGGGTGCCCCCGGTACCGAGTCCGGTGCTGGTCGAAGCCTATGAGATTTTGCGCGGACGAGGGTATACGGTGACAGAGGACATCGCCGAAGAGATTCTGCAGCGACCGGATGAACTGAGGATCGAGCATGACATGTATGTTTTGAAGTCTCACACCGAGTTGTCGCTCGCGCTGGCCGGGATTCTATACACTCAGGGCGCCAACATTCTCAATCCATATGAGTCGTGCTCGCTGATTCAGAGCAAGATCATCACGTCAAAGCTGTTGCGTGAAGCCGGTGTTCCTGCCCCTGATTCGTGGGTCACTGGCGACCTGAGCCTGGCCAAGTCGCTGGTCGAAGAGCGGCCGTTGATTATCAAGCCACATATGGGCCATCGCGGCGCCGGCGTCAATCTGTGCAGAACCCCTGAGGATATAGACAAGATTCCGCCGATGCACACTCCGATGATAATTCAGGAAGCGATTCCAGGACCCGGCGAAGATCTCAAGATCTACGTTGTCGGCGATCAGGCATTCGGGGTCCAGAAGCCTTTCTCCGAGACCAGTTTTTCTGTCCCGGGTCGTCCGGTTCCAATCAGCGACGAGGTCAGGAAGCTTTCGCAAAGGGTCGGCCAGGTCTGCGGTCTGGGACTTTACGGGCTGGACATTATCGAAAGCGATCGCGGACCCTTCGTCGTCGACGTCAACTATTTTCCGGGATACAAGGGTGTGCCGAACGCCGGGCCGATGATCGCCGATTATATTGACGAATATGCGCAGGGCAAGCACGAATTGAAGGCGCCTGTCCATCAGAGCAATCGCTGATGGCTGGGGATCGACCGGGATCCGACAACGAATCTACAGGATCGTTGTACGCCATTCTGGCTGAAGGATTTCTCTCACGCCTGAGCTTCGGCATCATCGGTTTCACGCTGCCGCTGTTTGCATACCGTAAACTCGGGTTGAGTCTGACGGAGACAGGATTTCTCTTTTCGATCAATCTGATCGCTGAGCAGTTATTCAAACCCGTCATGGGATGGGTTGCCGACCGAGTCGGAGTGAAACGGGTCTTTACGACGGCGATTGCATTTCGCAGCCTTGTTGCACTGTTGTTCGCGTTCTCCGCGACACCGTTTCAGGTCTTTGCCATCAAGTTTCTGCACGGTTTTTCTGAATCGTTGCGAGATCCGACGGTCAGCGTTCTGATCGCTGAAAATGCGCGCAAGAAATCGCTCGCCCAGGCATTCGGCTGGTACACGACGGCCAAGATGTCGGCCGGATCCGTCGGCAAGGCGCTTGGCGGAATTCTGCTCGCGGTCTTCGCCGAGAACTATTCGATAGTCTTTTTTGTGGCTTTCGTTCTTTCTATTCTGCCTCTTCTGGTCGTCGCACGTTATGTCAGGGAACCGCCCAAAGCAGACCATCAGATCGATGCGAAGGTTGACGGCAAAGAGTCGATCGAGCCCACAGCGGATGTGAAGTTGCTGCCCGTTGTCATTCTCGGATTCCTGATCGCAGGCACGGCTCAGATGATCGCCAGTCTCTTTCCGCTGCTGGCGATGGAATACGCAGGACTCAATGTCTCGCAGACCAGCGCTATTTACGGCATTTCAGTCTTTGCGATTGTCATCTCCGGGCCGGTCTTCGGTTGGATTTCAGATAATGTCAGCCGCAGGTTTGTTATGACGGTTCGGGGGATCGCCAACACGATCTCTTCTGTATTGTTCTTCTTTTTCCCCGGATTTGCGGGGATGACGATCGGCCTGACAGTCGATTCGATGGGCAAAGCGGCGTTCCGACCCGCCTGGGGAGCGATCATGGCACAGCTCGCCGGCCAGGACCGGCAGCGACGCGCTCGCACCATGAGTTATTTGAGCCTCGGCGAAGGACTCGGCGAAACGCTTGGCCCTTTGATCGGAGGCTTTATCTGGAACACCTGGGGTGTCGGCGCGATGCTCGCTGTTCGCGTTGTCATGGCCCTGATTGGCGAGGTTTATGCCTTATCTATAAGCCGTGAATTAAAAAGTTGAAAGTTGAAAGTTTAATACAGAAATTAAATATTCGATCAAAATTAAATTGGCAATGTTGATATCTCACTTTCAACTTTCAACTTTTAACTGATTAAGGGGATTAAATGCGCATCTGTTTTCTGATGGAACCGCCGAGAAGCAAGGATTCAGTGACTTATGAAGTCCTCAACGGACTGAAAGAGCGCGGATCAGAGGTCGAGGTTGTGACCGAACGCAGTGGGCTGATCGATCTCGAGCATTTCAAGTTCGATTATGACCTTTATCTGTTCAAGTCGCATTCACCGTTGGCCGAATCGCTGGCGGCGGCGGCTCATTATCGAGGCGCGAAGGTGCTCAATGAGTATCCGTCGACGATGAAAGTGCGCGACAAGATCCTGACCTGCACGATGCTGCTGCAGGCCGGGATTCCGACACCGCGAACTTTTGTGACTGATTCGATCGAATCGCTGCGCTCTGTGGTTCGCGATATGCCGATCATCGTCAAACCTTATCGCGGCCGTCGTGGCCAGGGGATCGAAATCTGCATGGATGAAGCCCGGTTCGACGACCTGATCAAACGGCGCGCAGCCGAATCCGAGGCTGATGATGACGGCGGCGGCGAAGATGGAACAGCCCTTGGCGAGCGCCTGATCTTTGCTCAGGAGTACGAAGATCACGAACCCTTCGACTACAAAGCATACGCCGTCGGAGATTTTGTTCATACGATCCGTCGCGTCTTTCCAGCCAAAACGAAAGAAGAGAAGCTTGGGACCCCGGTCGAGGACGATCCGGAATTGAATGACCTGATCCGCCGATGCGGGCGTCTGTTCGGCCTTCAACTTTATGGCGTTGACCTGATCAAGACTGCTAAAGGTTATTCAGTGATCGAAGTGAACTGCTTTCCCGGATATAAAGGCGTGCCTCAGGGTGGCAGCCGAATCGCGGACTTTATCCTGGAAAATGCATGATCACGGAAAAAAACAATAAAAATATCGAGGTCGCTGGCAACACAAAGTGGCGATTTTGACATCTCACGACGCGTTTACTGGCCCGACAGATTATTAGCATATTGATGACAGAAACTGTCGAGGTGAAAGAGAAAATTGGAGGACAATACTTTTATGGCACACACTCTTGGTACGAGCGGAAAGAATGAGTCGAGTTGGAAGAAGATGAAATGGTTGATGCTCTTGTTTGTAGTGATCCTGGCCTCTGCCGTGGCTTCGGACTCTGCATCCGCCCTCATGACCCAGTCAGGAATCAACGATTCCCGGATTTCGACTGACGACACGGACAAGGACAAAGATAAGGACAAGGATAAGGATAAGGATAAGAAGGATAAGAAAAATAAGAAGAAGTCGAAATCGGAAGATGACGGCGAAGGTGAAGAAGAGCAGAAAGAGGATAAGAAGAAGGAAAAATCTCCAAAGAAGGACAAGAAGGAGAAGACTTCCCCGGATGATGGCAATCGGTCTCCGAGCGTCAGCCTGAGTGTTGACGCCATCGAAGCGGTCAATGCGACAATTGAGACCGATCCGGTTCCGAATGGCGGCGACGCTGCGGACGATCCGGCCATCTGGGTCAACAAGGCCGATCCGGATAAGAGCACGATCATCGGCACAGACAAGCAGGGCGGTCTCGCCGTTTACGATCTGGGCGGCAAACAGATTCAGTATCTGTCTGATGGGCAGATGGACAACGTCGACCTGCGTGACGGATTCAAACTCGGCGAGGGGTCAGTTGCTCTGGTCACGGCCGGAAACCGGGCAGACAATTCGATCGCCATTTACAAGGTCAATCCCGAAACGCGGATGCTTGAAAATGTCGCCGCTCGCAAGATCACGCACAATGTCAAGGTCTATGGCTCGTGCATGTATCGCAGCGCCAAGACCGATCAGCTCTATTATTTCGCGACCAGCAAGTCCGGTGAGGTCGAGCAATGGCAATTGTTCGACAACGGCTCCGGTAAGGTCGATGCGAAGAAGGTCAGAAATTTCAAGGTCGGTCAAGTGGTTGAAGGTTGCGTCGTCGATGATGAACTCGGCTATTTTTACGTCAGCGAAGAGCCGGTCGGAATCTGGAAATACGGCGCCGAACCTGAAACCGGCGATTCGCGAACTCAGGTCGCCAAAGTCGGTGATGGTCATCTGGTTGCCGATGTCGAGGGACTGGCCATCGCTTATGGCAAGGATGGAACCGGGTACCTGATCGCTTCCAGCCAGGGCAATCATTCCTTCGTCGTCTTTCGCCGCGAGGGTAACAATGAATACGTCAAGAAGTTTCGCGTTGCGGCCAGCGACAAGGTTGACGGCGCCGAGGAGACCGACGGCATTGATGTTACAATGACTCCTCTCGGCACGGCTTTTCCGCAGGGTGTTTTCGTCGTTCAGGACGGATTCAACGATCGCGGGAACCAGAATTTCAAGCTTGTGCCATTCGAGGCGATCTTTAAGCCTTAGCCCGGATGCGCAGAACAAATGCAGGAAAGAAGCAGGGGATCGTGAATCGTGCGTAAACTCGCCGGTTCCGATCCCTGATCGCATATCCAGATATCACTTGCACTTTACCTGTCTGATCTCCTCACTTAATTTGAAAACCTTGCGAGGACCGACATTTGAAACGCTGCCCAGTATGCCTGCGTGAATTCCCGGACAGATCGAAGTTCTGCAACCATGACGGAGCGACTCTGGTTTCACAGGCGCCGGCGGTTAGCGCAAAGCTGATGCTCAGTCAGTTCGATGGTGTGAAACGCGAGTTTTCTCTCTCAGGCGGCAGCCCCACGACAGTCGGCAAATCTCCCGACAACAATATAGTTCTAACCGATCCCGCGATCAGCCGCAGGCATGCCTCTTTTGAAATGCGTGACGGGCGATATTACGTCCGCGATCTGGGCAGCCTGAATGGCATCCTGGTCAATGGCAGGAAGATCGGCAACGATGAGGTCGAGCTCTCCGACGGCGACGAGATTGCCATTGGCCGGTCAGTCATAACCTTCAAATTATCGACTCGAGAGAGAGCTGACAAGAACGTGCCGGCGCCGCCGGTCGCCGCGACGCCGCAACCGGCGGCGCCGCCTTTGTCGCCGCCTCCTCAGATTAAAGTAGCGGATACCGGTGAATTGCGGTCAGTCGCCGAGCCGGCACAACAGCGGGACTATTCAACCCAGCAGGCGCGAATGTTGCTCGACGGTCGATACGAGATCATCGACAAACTTTCTCAGGATGCAACCGGGACACTTTATCGGGCTCGCCGAATCATGCTCGGCGATGAGGTGGCAATCCGCGTACTGAGACCCGATCTGGTTGGCAACGAGGTCGCCCTGGAGAGGTTTCGCCGTCAGGCGATGGTCGCTGCGCGAATCAAGCATCCCAATTCAGTTCAGGTATTCGATTTCGGTCACACTCCGCAGGGACCTGCCTATATCGTCGAGGAACTGCTGGGAGGGCGTACGCTTCGCGATCTGATTCGGAAAGAAGGCAGTTTCAGCCTGCCGCACGTCGTCAACATCTTCAATCAGGTATGTGGCGCGGTTCATGCTGCACATCTCAACGGCATCATCCTGCGCGATATCAAGCCGGAGTCGATCTTCGTCGAAACGGACGCCGAGGGCAGGGAACTGATCAAGGTCGGAGGTTATGGTCTGGCCAAGGTCGATGATTCGATCAGTCACGGCAAATCGATCACCGGCCCGATGGGAGTTGTCGGCACTCCTGCATATATGTCTCCGGAGCAGTGGCTGCACAAGCCACTTGATGGTCGCGCTGACATCTATGCCCTGGGCGTTATCCTGTTTGAGCTGCTGACCGGATCGTTGCCCTTCACTGCCAAACTGCCACAAGAGCTGATGAATCAGCACCTTTACGAATCTCCGCCCGACATGACTGAACGGGGTCGCGGAGAGCTGGATGAAGATGTCGCCGCTGTCGTCAACCGCGCGCTCTCCAAGAGTCCCGAGATGCGCCAGCCGACGGCGCTCCTGCTGGCCGAGGAACTGCAGGCCGTCTCTGGCGCTCGTGAAGGACTGATCGGCAGACTCGTCGCCAAAGCGACCGGCATCCTGCCATATGCCCCGGTCATCGTTGGCCAGAGGGTAGAAGCCATGCCGGGAGAAACTGCCCTGCCCGCTGTTTTGCCGGAGGTGAAAGAGAAGGGGCGCGGCGCTTTCAATCCCGTAGTCACGGCGCTCATGGCCGAGGCTTTTCTATCGCGCATCTCGAGCGGGTTGATCAAGACCTCCGTTCCGCTCTATGCACTGCTCGTCTTCGGTATGAAGATCACGACCGTCATGGGTCTGGTCCTCATCCAGAACATTGTTCCGCTGCTCCTGCGTCCCGTCTTCGGTTCGATGGCCGATAAGTACGGCAAAAAGAGGATCTTCATGGTCTCGCTGACCATCAGAACACTGGTCAGCCTGATGTACGCCTTCGCCACGCTGCCGCCGATGCTCTTTGTCATCAGCATGATTCGCGGAGTCGCCGATTCAGCCAAGGGCCCGTCTGCTTCGGCCATGATCGCCGACAATACCGATGAGCGTCATGTCGCCCAGGCCTATTCCTGGTATACAACCACAAAATCGACCTCCGGAGGCATCGGCGAAGCGCTGGCAGCTTTTATCCTGATCATTCTGCTTGGATGGTTCATGGGAGTGCAGACCGTGACGGCGAATGTCGCTGTCATGGACAAGTTCAAGCGGGGTGGCCAAAACGTCGAAGAGATAGTCAAAGATCCTGCGGGCGCTCGACAGGGGTATCCGCTGCCCGGGACCGAGAAAGATCCGAAAGCCGCCAGGGTACTGCGGGTCGAACAGCGGCAAATGAAGCTGGGCGATGTCCCGATCGAGGATCTGCCGAAGGTCGTCGACAGCGGACCTCTCAGAAAAACCCTGGTCGCGATCTTCATCCTTTCGACTATCTTTTCAGCCTGCTCGCTGCTGCTGGTCGCAATCTTCATCAAGGAGAAGAAGAAGGAGAAGAAAGACAAGAAAGAGAAGCAAAAGGATAAGCAGGCCGGAGCAGCAGAAAATCCGGGTGCGGCAGACCCGCCGACAGAACAGCCGAATGTCTGGGCTTTCGCTCTGCTTGGCCTGGCGCTGACCGCGCCGGCCTACATGGTGACCGGAGAATTCTTCGTCATTCTCGCCGTCAAGCTCGAAGTAACTTCGGGCGCTCTCGGGTGGATCAAGATCCTGGCCGAAACGGTGACGCCTCTGCTCTTCGGTCCGTTCTTTGGCTGGCTGGCTGACAGGATCGGCGCCGGCAAGGTGATCGCCCTTCGCTCAGTGGCGAATCTGCTCACATCCGCCCTCTTCTGGATCGTGCCCTGGTTCGCCGGGACAGCGCTGCTCGGGCTGATTATGGGTATCGCCCGCGCGGTCGACGAAATAGGCAAGGCGGCCTTCAAACCGACATGGGGGGCGATCTCCGCCAGAGTCTCGTCCTACAATCTGGCGAAAAGAAGCAAGACCATGGGCATCCTCGAAGCCGGCGTCGATACTTCGGACCTTGCCTTCCCGGTCATTGCCGGAGCGATGCTGCAATATCTGTCGCTCGGCCCGCTCATGCTTGTCCGCGCTATCCTCGCCCTGATCGCCGAGGTCTATGGCCATCTGCTCATGAAGAAGTACAAGATTTGATAGGCAGTAAAAAGTAAAAAGTAAAAAGTAGAAAGTAAATAGTATGAAATGGCCCTGTCTTCGCACTTTCTACTTCTCTTTCTACTTTCTACTTTCTACTTTCTACTTTCTACTTTTTACTGCCTACTGCTTACTGTCTGCCATCTTTGATCAGTCATTCGGGCGATCCTGGCCTTGAGTTCAAGATACCGGTCTCTGAATATCGAGTGCTGATCGGCTGACAAGGCTTGGGTCCCATCGCAAACCAGGCTGCTCGAAACCACACCGTCGATCTCCAGCGCATATTTCAGGCAGGCGATTGTTTTATTGACCTGCATGCCATTCTCATTGAAGCCACAGATGCGTTCGAAATCCTCGCAGATCTCATAATAGATCCTGGTCAGAATCTCATCGCCCGCCCAGCAGACGCGCCATGATTTCTGCCATTCACGAGGCATGACGTTTCCCGGCCCTGAAACGACTCCGATCGGAGCGGCGTCATTCAACAGGAAATCACGCCAGCCTTCGCGTAATCGGCCGAGCATACCGTGGTTGGGCCTGTAGATATCGAAGATGAGCATGGCATTGCCGATGTAGATGCCGAATTCACCGGGCAGTTTGTAATGCAACGCTGCCTTGGTGTAGTTTCCAAGCACGCGTCGCGAGGCGGAGACCTTGATACCGCAGACCCATGGCAGGCGGCTCAGATGTTTGACTATGCGAGTTCGAATATGAGGCGCGCGCCCGGCGGCGGCTATATCGGCATTGTCGTACAGGAAAACGGGGATCTCGCGTGGTGCGGCCTCCTGCAATTCGGTCAGATCGCGCTGGAAAAAACCGACAATCTCGTCATCTGTCAGATCCTCGATCGCTAGCGGAGCGATGACGGCGGCATCGGCGCCCAGTCGGATGGCGCAATCGAAATTGGTCAGGATCTCGTCCCGTGTCTTGCCGTTGACACCGACCCAGGCCTCGACGGCGCCTGACGGCAAGCCGGCATTGATCCGGCGGAGCTCATCGATTGCAATCTCCATGACCCGAATTCGCTCCGGGTTCGCAAGCCTGTTCCATTCACCTGTCGTCCCGACCGCAAAGATGACATCTGCGCCGGAGCCCTCCTGAACCAGATGGCGAAAGACCCGTCGCTGCTCTGTTTCTATCACCCGGCCGGCATCATCGACGATTGTCACGGCGGGCACATTCAATCCTTTTTTTAACATAAGAAAAGTAGAAGGTGGGCAGTGGGCAGTTGGCAGTAAAAAGTATGAAATGGCCATGTCTTCTAACTTTCTACTTTCCACTGCCCACTGCCCACTGCCTGCTGCTAACTGCCTGCTGCCAACTGCCAAACTGGTAACTGCTCAATTTGAAGCGTATAATCCGACACGACAATACCATTGTTTCTTCAGTCACGAAAGAAGTAGCCACAGCCTGCGATGAGGGAAATCATATGACGTCCTCTGCCGCGAACGTGACGCGACTGCTGCTGGATTGGCGTAATGGCGACCAGCATGCTCTGGATGCGCTGATGCCGCTGGTCTACGACGAGCTGCGCACGATTGCAAAACGTTACATGAGTCGTGAACGATCGGGCCATACCTTGCAGACCGGAGCGCTGATCAATGAAGCCTACTTGCGTCTGGTCGACAAACAGGATGTTGTGTGGCAGAACCGGACCCATTTTTTTGCAATTGCAGCGCGGATCATGCGTAATCTGCTGGTCGATCACGCGCGAGCGAAGCAGATGGCAAAGCGTGGCGGCGGAGCGTTACAGGTTTCGCTTAACGAAGCACTGGTTGGGGGTGATCCGGAAGTCACCGTTGATTTGCTGGCGCTCGATCAGGCGCTCAGCCGGCTGTCTGAAGTTGACGAGCGAAAATGCCGGATCATCGAGTTGCGGTTTTTTGGCGGCCTGAGTGCGGAGGAGACTGCCGAGGCGCTCGGACTGTCCGAGATCACGATCAAGCGCGAATGGCTCAAAGCCAGGGCCTGGTTGTTTCGAGAATTGAGCGGCGCCGAGGCAGTTCATGGCGAAGAGGAGTGATGCCGGATGAATCCCAGTCGCTGGCAGAAGATCGATCGTTTGTTGGATGCAGCCATGGATCGTCCGCCGAGTGAGCGCGCGGCATTTCTGCTTGAGGCCTGCGAGGGTGACAACGATCTGCGGCATGAAGTTGAATCGCTGCTGGATGCGCACGACCGGTCAGGGACATTCATCGAACAGTCTCCGTCATCTTCGATGGCCGCGGAACTGCTTGGCGAAAGCGGCGAAAGAGATCCTCAGCGGATGATTGGTCGCACGCTTGGCCATTATCAACTCCGCTCCATGCTCGGGGCCGGTGGCATGGGCGAAGTATATGCTGCGAAGGACCTGAATTTGGGTCGCGAGGTCGCCGTCAAGGTTCTGCCTCCGCATCTGGCCGCTCATCCTGAAGCCCTCTCGAGATTCCGGCGCGAAGCCATGGCTGTTGCCGCCCTCTCGCATCCGAATATTCTGGCCATTCATGATTTCGGCACCGAGACAGGCGTAACTTATGCCGTCATGGAACTGCTTAAGGGAGAGACGCTGCGCGACCGTATCATTCGCTCTCCGCTGCCATGGCGAGAAGCGGTCGATATCTGTCTTGCAATCGCGGACGGCCTTTCATCCACGCATGCAAAAGGGATTATCCATCGCGATATCAAACCCGAGAATATCTTTTTGACTGAGAGCGGTGGCGTCAAGATCCTCGATTTCGGCATTGCGAGGGTCGTTTCCGGCGATTCATACCAGCGCGAGACTCTGCTCAACGATCAGATTCAGACGACGCGGCCCGGCACTTTGATGGGGACTATCGGCTATATGTCACCCGAACAGGTCCGCGGTGAAATTGCCGACGCTCCGAGTGATATTTTCTCGCTCGGCTGCATGCTGGCCGAAATGCTGACCGGCAAAAAACCCTTCCTCCGATCGACTGCCGCTGAAACGATGGCCGCCATCCTGCGCGATGAACTGCCGGAGTTGTCACTTACGGAGAAGGCCGCACCGGCTGACCTCGATCGGGTCATTCGAAAATGTCTGCGAAAAAATCCTGCCGAGCGCTACCAGTCTGCTGAGGATCTGGCAATTGATCTCAAAGACCTGATCAGTAACACCGCCACGATAATGCACCAGCTTCCTCAACCCGGGCAGCGGGCTGAGGCTCGCATCTCCTCGCGAAAACCCGCATGGATCGTCGCGATCATCGCACTCGTCGTTGCGCTGAGCCTGGCAGGCCTGGCAGCCTGGCGTTATTTTTCAACACCTGCGGATATCACATCGATCGCAGTCATGCCGTTCGTCAATGCCGATGCCGACCCTGAGATAGAGTATTTATGCGATGGCGTGACTGAGCAAGTCATTGGCGCACTTTCGCAGGTCCCGAAAATGCGTGTCCTCGCCAAAAGCACTGTTGCACGCTACAAGGATAAGCCACTCGACCCACTGACGATTGGTCGCGAACTGCGAGTCATGGCCGTACTCATGGGAAATCTCAGACGCGCCGGCAATGACATGGCTGTTTCAGCCGAACTGGTCAACGTAGCTGACGGTTCACTGCTATGGAAAGACCAGTACCTGATTCCCCTGACAGATGTTGCTTCCACACAGAGCGTTATAATCAGGGCGATTTCCAGCAGGCTCGGACTCACCTCAACTTCCGATCAGCAACAGCGTCTCGATCGCAACAGCTCGCGAAATTCGGAATCTTATCAGCTCTATTTGAAGGGAGTCTATTTCATACAGCAGGAAAGTGAAGAGGACGGGATGAAGGGGGTCAAACTGCTTGAAGATGCCATACGGCAAGATCCAACCAACGCTATGGCTTATGCCGGACTGGCGCAGGGTTACTTCAACCTCTCGAACGTTTATATGCCGCCCGCCGTCGCCATGCCGAAAGCGAGAGCGGCTGCCGGCAAGGCTCTTGAACTTGACTCGACCCTGGCTGATGCGCACGCGATTCTCGCTGTCGTCAAATCTCATTACGACTATGATTGGATTGCCGCGGAAACCTCATATCGTCGAGCCCTCGAATTGAATCCGAACAACGCGTTCGCTCACAATATGTATGGTTATTTTCTGACCGCAATGGGGCGAACCGAAGAGGCGATAGTTGAATATAGGATCTCGGCTGAACTCGATCCGCTTTCGCCCAGTACGACTGTCGCATGGCCATATTATTTTGCCCCGTCCCCGAAACGCCGGTTCGATAAAGCTGCACACGAGTTACGCCAACTTATCAGATACAATCCGGATTTTCCCGCCGCACACGGGTTGCTTGGGCTCGTTCTGGCAGAACAGAAGAACTATGACGAATCAGTCAAAGAACTCCGTATGGCGCTCAAAATCGCCGATTCACCATGGTTTCTGGCAGGCATCGGTTATGTCCAGGGAAGATCAGGCAAACCCGATGATGCCGATCAAACGCTGACAGCGCTTAAACTGCGCGAAAAAGACGATCACGTTCAGACACTCAGTTTCGCATACCTTTATGCCGGTTTGGACGACAGTGCTCAGGCGATCGACTGGCTCGAAAAAGCATTTGAGAGTCATGAAGAAGAAGTGATATTGATAAATGTCGATCCGAAATTTGATCGGCTCCGCGGAGATCCCCGATTCCAGGCACTCGTCCAGAAGATGCGATTTGGATTTTAGTGGGGGGAGCAGTTACAACTGGAAAATACTCTTCTATTTTCTCTTCCACAATGCGCAGGCGAAGAAGCCTTCAGTCCCGTGGCGGTGAGGGAAGGTTCGCGCGCCGAACTGCGAAGTCAGCAGAGGCTCCGGGTCGATTCCAAGTTCGAACAGGCGCTCGCGTGTCATGTCCCTGTATTCCGGATGAGATCCTCTGAGATCGGCGACCACCTCTTCGCCTTCTTCCGGTTCCGTCGAACAGACTGAATAGACAAGCAGTCCGCCCGGACGCACCATCCGATCGGCCTCGGCGATCAGTTTTCGCTGCAACCGCGACAGCTCGGCGATCTTGTTTTCGGTCGTGCGCCATTTTATCTCGGGATGACGCTGGAGCGTACCAAGCCCTGAACACGGAGCATCCAGCAGCGCCAGATCGAAGGACTCCGGGGGGAAGGGCAGGGTCTGAGTCGCATCCAGCTGAACGAAATCGATCCGGTCTATGCCCAGGCGCTCGCTCAACTCTTTCATAGTTCGCAATCGGTGAGGGTGCAGTTCGCAGGCCGTGATCGTCGATTTCCCGGGCAGCAGCGTCGCGGCCAATGTAGTCTTGCTTCCCGGAGCGGCGCACAGATCGATCATTCTCAAACCATCTGTTTCAGACATCGGGCGATTGGCGCAGAGGTGCGCGACGAGCTGCGATGCCTCATCCTGAAGGTAGAGCCATCCCTTTCGCACCGGTTCCGAGTTCGCCGGGAGAGCGCCTTTTGCGACGATCACGGCGCCGGGCGCGATCGCGGAATCCCGCGTCAGGATGCCGTGATCGGCCAGCCATGAGCGGGTCATTGATTCAGGCCTGCGTCGATCGTTGAATCGAAAGGCCTGGCGCGGCGCCGTATTGTCGGCCAGAGCCAGCTCACGCGCTTCATCATAACCATATCTCCCGATCCATCGTTCGAGCAGCCAGGCCGGATGTGATGTCTCAATGCACAGCAGTTCGAGCGGATCCCTGATCGATTGCCTGAGGTCGACCGGGCCTTCGCGCTGTGCCGATCGCAGCACAGCGTTGACCAGCGGAGCGGCACTCTGCTTCCTCTTCAGCTTGACCAGATTGACAGATTCGTTGATCGCGGCGTGAGGTGGAATTCGAGAGAGGAAGCGCAGTTGATAGAGCCCCAGACGGAGCGCGATCGTGACCTCGATGTCGAGTTTCGCGGGGCCCCGCCGGGAATACCGTTCGATCAGATAATCGAGCAGGCTCTGCCGGCGCAGCACGCCCAGTGTCAGCTCCTGCAGCAGTCCGTGATCTTCCCGCGAGAGATTTTCATAACGGCCCGACGCGAGCAGGTTGGACGCGAACGCATCCTCAGTCGCGACGCGATGCAGTATTTCGAATGCCGCCTGTCGTGCGATCGATACGGTGGCGCTCAATGCTTCACTCTCCGAATCTCATGCCAGTGGTCAGCCTGACCCCGTTCAGAAAATCGCGAACCGCCATCGGTCGCTTGCCGGCCGGCTGTACTTCCGAGACTCGCAAGAGCGTTCCTCCATTGCAGGCGACTGCAAAATAATCCTTGCTGGTTTCAACAATTGTCCCGGGATGCTCGGTCGTCGAGCCCACACCTGCCGACGCTTTGATGACCTCGATTTTCTGCCCGTTCAGGAAGGTGTGAGAGCCGGGAAACGGCGCGAATCCGCGTATGCGGTTGACGATTTCGCTTGCCTTCAGATTCCAGTCGACCAGACCGTCCTCGCGTTTGAGAATCGGAGCAGAGCTCGCCTCTGCGTCGTTCTGTCGCTGTGGCGTCAGTGCTCCGCGTTCCAGCTTTTCGAGCGTCTCGATGAGCAGCGCGGCTCCGAGTTCGGCCAGACGCGGAGTCAGCTCAAGGGCCGTTTCCGTCTCGCCGATCGGCGTCGAGCCTTGCAGCAGGACTGCTCCCGTATCCATCCCGGCATCCATCTGCATGATCGTCACTCCGGTCTCACGCTCGCCGTGGACGATCGCCCAGTTGATCGGCGCCGCCCCCCGATACTTTGGCAGCAGGGATGAGTGAACGTTGATGCAACCCAATCGCGGCGCTTCCAGCATCCAACCGGGCAGGATCTTTCCATATGCCGCGACGACACAGGCATCGACGCTTTTGAGCAACGGCTCGAACTGCTCACGCGCCTCCGCCGTCCGTATCTTTTCAGGCTGCATGACCCTCAAACCATGCTCCAGCGCCAGCAATTTGACCGGCGGAGGAGTGATCACCTGCCTGCGCCCGACAGGTCGATCCGGTTGCGTGATGACGGCCTGAATTTCATGGCCCGCTTCGATCAGTTTTTTTAACGATGGAACGGCGAACTCCGGCGTCCCCATAAATATGAGTTTCATAACTTGTCTAATCATAACGCATGGAGCACCGACTTCAGTCGGGTTTTCTCAATTTCAATTTGCATCTTTGTAAAGAAAATAACCTTATAGTCAAGCAAGACCCGACTGAAGTCGGTACTCCATGCACTTCATGCAAAAATGCCGGAAGGGCGATCTTTCGACCGCGCTTCCGGCTTAGAGGTACAGATGCCAGTACCAGAAGTAAATCACCCACTAAAAGATCAGTTTGTCACGACCTTCTTCGTTACAGCGGATATCACCAGATCCGCCGGATTGAATATCCTCCCCTTCTGCTTTGCGACACCGGCCAGATGCTCCTCGATCGCACTCAGGCCAGGCTGCTCCTTCAAGCCGTTCTGCCAGTCCTTGCAATTCTTACGGAATTTACAGACCCAATAGCAGACTTCAACCGATTTCTGACAACTGAATCGTTGACACTCGATTTGCATACCTGCCTCCCTCCTTCTCCCTCCGCCCGATTTTCAGGCGGAGCAGCGTTCCGGTTAAAACGGGATGTCATCCTCTTCAATGCTGACCAGCTTCTCAGAGGCGGGCTTCCTCGTTTTGGTTGATTTCGCTCTTTGCCGGGGGGCATTGGCCTGGCTCTCAATCGGAGCCGGCTCACTTTTGATCTCGTTGACCTCGACGCCGGGAACCTCAGTCGTGACATCTCCGCGCTGACCCAGAAACTGTATATCCTGTGCCGTCACTTCGGGACTGATCCGGACCACGCCGTCGCGATCGGTGTATTCCTCAAGACGCAAACGTCCTTCAACATAGACCTGGCGGCCGCGGCCCAGGAATTCCTTCGCCAGTTCAGCCTGTCTGCCCCAGATCGTCACCCGAAACCAGGTCGTATGCTCCTCGGACTGCCCCGCAGGATTTTTGCGCCGCTCGGTCGTCGCTATCGACATCTTGCAGACTGGAGTTCCCTGCGGCGTGTATCTCAATTCGGGGTCCCGCCCCAAATACCCGACTATCGTTATTTTGTTGAATGACATGATCTGTCCCTCCTTTCCTGTGACTCGCAGAAATTACTATATAAATAATACTGTGTCAAGTATGAAACGTACTAACCGAGAATGAGACGAGAAAATTAATAAAAAGGGCAGCCACCCGGCTGCCCTTTCTTTCTACTTTCTACTTACTCCCAATCACCCAATTTGATGCGTTTTTTGATTTTGCGTTTGACGAGGTCGCGTTTGAGAGGGCTCAGGTATTCGATGAAGACCTTGCCGTAAATGTGATCGGTTTCGTGGAGGATGCAGCGTGCTTCGAAGTTTTCGAACTGAGCGGTGAACTCCTTGCCGTGGATGTCGAAAGCGGAGACAGTGACGATGCGAGGGCGTTCGACCTCGAAGTAGATGCCGGGGAAGCTGAGGCAACCTTCTTCGCCGACCTGAATGTCTTTGGTTTCGACGATCTGAGGGTTGATGAAAGTAAGACGGCGAGCCGGGTCCTTCCCGCCGGTGCAGTCCATAACGAAGAGTTTGAGCGACTCGCCTACCTGGGGTGCGGCCAGGCCAACGCCGCCTTCATCGCGCATAGTCAGGAACATGTTTTCGACAAGGTCGGCCAGTTTGCCGTCGAATTCAGTTACGCTGCTGCCTTCCTGGCTCAGGATCGGGTCTCCATATTTGACTACTTTCAACATCATTCCAGAATACTCCAAATTAAACTGATGATTCAGTACTCGGTGATTTGAAGGCGATATGAATCAAAATTCGCCTTCATTTCACGGAGCGAATCGCCGCCGAATTTTTCGCGCATGGCGCGGGCGAGGACGATGGCGATCATTGCCTCGCCGATCACTCCGGCTGCGGGAACGGCCGTCACGTCGGATCGTTCGAAATCGGAGTCCATTGGTTGTTTGGTCTCGATGTTGACGCTGCGCAATCTTTTACGGAGCGTGGCGATCGGTTTCAAATAACCGCGGACGCGAAGCTCTTCGCCGTTTGTCATTCCGCCTTCCAGACCTCCGGCGCGGTTCGACGTCCGTCCGAAGGTTTGGGAATCAGTATTATACCAGATTTCATCGTGGACCAGCGACCCTGGGAGGGCGGCATTGGCTACGCCATCGCCAATCTCGACGGCCTTGACGGCGTGGACAGACATGATCGCCTGAGCGAGCTGGCCGTCGAGTTTGGCGGCCCAGCTGATATGAGATCCGAGTCCGGGCGGGCATCCGGCGGCCACGACCTCGAATACTCCGCCGAGAGTGTCTCCCTCGTCGCCGGCGGCCCTGTCGATCCGTTCGATCATTTGGGCTTCGGCAATCTTGTCGATGCAGCGGAGCACTGTGTCGTCATAAACGCTGAGGATGCTGTCGAAATCCACTTCACCGGAGGCAATCCCGATTTCGCCGAGGCGCAGGACGTGGCTGGCGATGCGGATTTCGAACTGGCCGAGCAGAAGTTTGGCGAAGGCTCCGACGGCGACACGCATGGTGGTTTCGCGGGCGCTGGCGCGTTCGAGGATGTCGCGCAGGTCCTTGCGGTCGTATTTCAGACCGCCGACCAGGTCGGCATGTCCGGGGCGTGGGCGAATCACCCTTCGATCGCGTTCGAGCGGCTGCTCGGGTTTTTCGGCGGCCATGACTTCTTGCCAGTTCTTGAAATCTCTGTTTTCGACCAGAATCGCGATAGGTGAGCCGAGCGTTTCGCCGTGGCGAACTCCAGTCAGGATCTGGATGGTATCGGTTTCGATCTTCATCCGTCCGCCGCGGCCGTACCCTTGCTGGCGGCGCCATAGTTCGTGATTGATGAAGTCCTGATCGATCGGCAGACCGGCCGGCAACCCCTCGATAGTGGCCACCAGAGCACGTCCATGCGATTCGCCCGCGGTTGTAAAGGTAAAATTCATATTTAATAAGTTTCCAGTTGGAAGAGGTTTCCGGTTTCCAGTAAGCAGGTCACGCGGCAAATAATATGCCGGCATTCACCGGAGCGTAGTCTTAAAGGCTATCACTGGAAACCGGAAACTGGAAACATCTTCCAACGTGAAGCGGGAAACTTTACACCGGCCTTTGCGAATTAACCAAACTGCCATATCATTTCAAAATCTTAAATCCCACAGGAGATTGCGATTATGGAATCCAGCAAGAAAGTCAGTCGTCGTACTTTTGTCACCGGATCGCTGGCGGCGGCCGCGGTCACGGCCGCGAGCAGCCGCCAGGTACTGGGCGCGAACAACCGGCTGCGCATCGCGGTGATCGGATGCGGAGGCCTGGCGATGGGGGCGCACGTCCCGTCGCTGATGAAAATGAAGGAATCGGACAATATCGAGATCGCGGCCGTCTGCGATGTATATCAGAAGCGGCTCGACAATGCCGCCGCGGTCACCGGCGCCAAACCGTACAAGGATTATCGTGCGATCCTCGATCAGAAAGATATCGATTATGTGGCGATCGTCACGCCTGAACACTGGCACGCGAAGATGACGCTCGATGCGGCAGACGCCGGCAAACACATCTATTGCGAGAAACCGATGACCTGGTCGATCGATGAAGCGAAGAAGGTAGTCAGTAAGATCCGTCAGACTGGTCTCAAGATGCAGGTCGGCGTGCAGGGGATGTCGGACGATTCCTACGAGACCGCTCTGAAATATGTAAAAGAGGGAGCGTTGGGCAAGGTCGTTCAGGCCCAGATCGATTATTCGCGCAATTACAAAAACGATTTCTGGACCGGCGAGATGGACCAGGATGTTCAGCCGGGAGTCAATCTGGACTGGAACGCGTGGCTCGGTCCGGCGCCGAAGCGGCCGTTCGATCCGCAGCGCTATTTTCACTGGCGGAGGTACTGGGACTATTCGGGCGGCATCGCGACGGACCTCTTTGTCCATCGCATCACGCGCATACTAAAGGCGCTCGATCTCAAGTTTCCAGATCGCGTAGTCGGCACGGGCGGCAAATGGTTCTTCACCGACAGCGTCGCTGAAATCCCCGATACCTTCAACATGATGTGCGATTATCCGGGCGGTATCAGCGTCGTCGTTCTCTCATCGATGGCCAACGACACGCCGATACCCCATGTCATTCGCGGACACGAGGCGACGCTTCAGTTCAATCGGGATGGATTCGTCATCCGCCCGCAGCGCGGGTTCGACGAGGGCCGCACCGAGATCGTTCACAAGAAGACCGGCGGAGAGGACATCACGCTGCATCACCGCAATCTGCAGGATGCGATCCGCAATGGCGCCGCTTTGAAGTGCGACAGTATGCTCGGATATTACGGTGTTGCCGCCGTGCGGCTGGCGGTCGAATCGTATCGCCGCAGCAAATACATGAAATGGGATCCGCGCCGCGAACGCGGGGTGACGGCTTAAAAAGTGAGCTGGCCGCCGTCGACCACCAGAGCGTGTCCGGTGACGAAACTGGCGTCATCGGAAGCGAGGAAGGCCACGACGGCGGCAACCTCTTCAGTCGTGCCGAAGCGGCCCATTGGAATCTTGTCCTTGAAATAGGACTCGGCGAGTTTCGGGTCTGTATCGAGCACGGCCTGTGAGAGTCTGGTGCTGATCATTCCAGGCGCGGCCGCATTGACGCGTATCCCGTGAGGCGCCAGTTCGATCGCCATCGTCATCGTCAGTCCCACCACGCCGAACTTCGAGGCGTTGTAACCCGACAAACCATACTCGCCGACGAGTCCGTTGGTCGAGGCCATGTTGACGATCGCGCCGTTCTTCTGTTTGACCATCTGTTTTGCGACCGCGCGCGAGCAGAGAAAGACTCCGGTCAGGTTGACTTCGATCGTCTTCTGCCATATCTCCTCGGTGGCTTCGAGAATCGGTTCATAAGGTCCGATCCCGGCGATGTTGCAGAGCACGTCGATGCGGCCATGACGCTGGATGACGGCATTGACCAGCCCTTCGACTTCGTCGTTGCTGGCGACATCGAGCGGCGCGGCCCAGGCGCGATGTGTTTCGCCTGCGATGCCCTCATTGATCTCCGCCGCCGTCTCTTTCGCAGCCTCACCGTTCAAATCGGTGACGATGACCGTAGCGCCTTCCCGCGCGAAACGGAGGGCCGTCGAGCGACCGATCTCTCCGCCGCCGCCAGTGATGATCACGATCCTGTCCTTGAAACGCATCTTTCCTCCGAATAAAAAATAATCCACAAAGTCCACAAAGATGGCACAAAGGAAAATACAGGATTTTTCTCTCTTCTTTGTGTTTCTTCGTGTCTTTTGTGGACGATGTATTTACCCCGCGAATTCGGTCATCGGCATGCCTCGCACGCCGGGTTTACATTGAAAGAGCCCACCGGCCAGCGGTTGCGCGGCCAGTTGTTCGGGGCTCAGCCGTGTGCTGGCCGATGTGATGTAGAGCGTATCGAAATCTTTTCCGCCGAAAGCGCACGAGGTCGGCCGCGCAACCGGCATCTCGATTGTCGCCAGCACCTCGGCCGTCCGTGGATTCCAGCGACGGACGCACGAGCCGTCCCAGTGCGCGATCCAGAGCATGTCTTCTGAGTCGATCGCCATGCCATCGGGATAACCCATTCCTTCCGGCACAAGGATAGCGACTCCTTGATCGGCGATCTCGCTGGTCGAGACATCGTAGGCATAAGCCCTGACTGTCCGGTGCGGCGAATCGATGTAGTACATAGTTTTTTGATCCCGCGTCCACGCCAGGCCGTTCGATATCCAAACACCATGCGCCTTCAATTCAACGCGATGATCGGCATGAAGGCAGTAGAGATTGCCTTTGCCTTCGCCATGATCTTCATCGAGGGCGAGCGTTCCCGCCCAGAAACGGCCCGCCGGATCACATTTTCCATCGTTGAAGCGGTTGCCAGGCAGGTGCGATTCGACATCGGCCAGAGGTGTGACCTCGCCTGTTTCCGGATCAAGTGCCGCAAACCCGCTCTTGAGCGCAAGTATCAGTCCCCCAGAGCCGCGGACGCATAACGAACCGACATACTCTCCGACATTGATCACCCCGTGTTCAGATCCATTCGGATCGATCACGTGTACGTCGAAGCTCTCGATATCGACCCAGTATAATTTTTGCGACCGATGGTCCCAGACAGGCCCTTCGCCAAGCAGGCATCGACTATCGTGAAGTAGTTGAGGTTTTAGAGTCATGTTAGTTTCCAGTGAAAGGAAGTTTCCAGTGGGCAGTTTCCAGTATTTCTGGACGGCGCAAGTTTATTCCGGTGATCAGGATTACAGTTGAAAGCGAAGCGTGGAGTAGCGACTGGAAACTGCCAACTGGAAACTATTTTTCACGCCAATTCGATTTCACGTTCTCGCAGGTATTTGATCTTGTCGCGCAGTTCGGCCGCGCGCTCGAAATTGAGCTTTCTGGCAGCTTCGCGCATGTCCAGCTCGAGCTGAATGATCGTTTCGGCCAGCTTTTCGGGTGAGTACTCCTCGAAGTTTTCAAGATTGACCGGTACCTTGAAATAATCCGCTTCATACGCCGTGACCAGAGTCGCCTCGATAGGTTTGATAATCGACTGTGGAGTGATTCCATGTTCGTGATTGTAAGCTGTCTGTTTTGCGCGGCGACGATTGGTTTCGTCGATCGCCTTGCGCATTGAATCGGTCATCTTGTCGGCGTAGAGGATCGCCTTCCCGTTCGAGTTGCGTGCCGCACGGCCGATGGTCTGAATGAGCGATGATTCGCTGCGCAGGAAGCCCTCTTTGTCGGCGTCGAGGATGGCGACCAGCGAGACCTCGGGCAGGTCAAGTCCTTCGCGCAGCAGGTTGATGCCGACCAGCACGTCGAACTCGCCCTTGCGCAGGTCGCGCAGGATCTTGATCCGTTCGAGCGTCTCGATCTCTGAGTGCATGTACCGGACGCGAATTCCAAGATCGCTGTAATAATCGGCCAGGTCCTCCGACATCTTCTTGGTCAATGTCGTGACCAGCACGCGCTCTCCGCGTTCGACACGCGTTCGAACTTCCTCGAGCAGATCATCGATCTGGCCACGGACCGGGCGAACCTCGACCTCGGGATCGAGCAGCCCTGTTGGGCGAATGATCTGCTCGACGACCACTCCTGAAGCCCTTGTCAGCTCGTACGGGCCGGGCGTGGCTGAAACGTAGATAGCCTGGCCGACGCGCCCCTCCCATTCCTCGAATTTGAGGGGCCTGTTGTCGAGCGCCGACGGCAGGCGGAATCCGAAATCGACCAGCGTCTGTTTTCGCGATCGGTCGCCGTTATACATTCCTCGAATCTGCGGAATCGACTGGTGGCTCTCATCGACCACGATCAGTGTGTCTTCCGGAAGATAATCATAGAGCGTTGGCGGAGGCTCGCCGACCCCTCTGCCGGTCATGTGCCGCGAATAGTTTTCGACGCCGCGGCAAAAGCCCATCTCATTGAACATCTCAAGATCATACATGACGCGCTGATGCAGCCGCTGCGCCTCGACCAGCTTGCCCTGCTCGATCAGTTGAGGCTCCCACCATTCCAGCTCTTCCTTGATCGTCTTGACCGCCCGTTTGATCGTCGAACGGGTAGTGACGTAGTGGGTCTTGGGATAGATCGGCACCCGCTCATTGTGTTTCGTGATCACTTCGCCGAGCAGCGGATCGATTGTCGAGATCGAATCGATCTCGTCACCCCATAACTCGACACGGATCGCCTGATCCTGATAACTGGGATAGATTTCGATCACGTCCCCGCGGACGCGGAAAGATCCGCGCCCGAATTCAATGTCGTTTCTTTCGTAGAGCAGCTCGACCAGCCGCTTGATGATCTCTTCGCGCGTCGTCCGCTGCCTCGGTTCGAGAAACATCATCATTCCATAATAGGCATCAGGATCGCCGATACCGTATATCGCCGAAACTGAGGCCACAATGATGACGTCGCGCCGCTCGAAGACCGATCGCGTAGCGGAAAGCCGCAGCCGGTCGATCTCTTCATTAATCGTCGATTCTTTTTCGATGTAAGTATCAGTCGCCGCGACATAGGCCTCAGGCTGGTAGTAGTCGTAATAGCTGACGAAGTACTCGACGGCGTTTTCGGGGAAGAATGTCTTGAATTCCTGGTAGAGCTGGGCGGCGAGCGTCTTGTTGTGGGCCATGACCAGCGCCGGTCGATTGACGCGGTCGATGACCGAGGCGATCGTGAAAGTTTTTCCACTGCCTGTGATGCCCAGCAGCACCTGATGCTTCTCACCTTCACTCAGCCCGCGTATCAGTGTATCGATGGCTGCAGGCTGGTCCCCCTGCGGCTGGTATTCCGAAACGAGCTTGAATGGTTTACTCATAATGAGTTTCCAGTTTCCGGTTTCCAGCTTCCAGTTTTGTCTGGTTGAAGACCCGACTGGAAACCGGAAACCGGAAACTGATTTAAAAGTTAATGAAATGTCCTTCCAGCCCGTGAGCCGCCTCCTTGACAGCTTCGCTGAGCGTCGGGTGGGCGTGGACGTTGCGCGCGATCTCGGCCGGCGTCAGTTCGGCATAGCGGGCCAGCGTCAGTTCGGGCAGCAGTTCGGTCACGTCGGGGCCGATCAAATGTGCGCCGAGCATTTCGCCGTACTTCTTGTCGCTGATCAGCTTGACGAAGCCGGTCGCATCCCCGAGCCCGTGAGCCTTGGCGTTGGCGGTGAAGGGGAACTTCGCGACATTGATTTCGTAGCCGCGTTCGATGGCCTGTTTTTCGGTATAGCCGAAGCTGGCGATCTGGGGCTGGCAGTATGTTGCCCGCGGCATCATGTCGAATTCCAGTTCGATCGATTCGACACCGGCGATATTTTCAGCGGCGATGACACCCATCGCTTCAGCCACGTGAGCCAGCATCAGTTTGGCCGTCACATCACCGATGGCATAGATGTGCGGGACATTCGTCTGCATCCGTCCGCTGATTTCGATTGCGCCGCGGTCGGTAAGTTTGACGCCGGTCTTCTCGAGTCCAAAACCTTCGGTACGCGGCTTGAATCCGATCGCCTGCAGCACCTTGTCGGCTTCCAGAGTCTGCTGTTTTCCGTCCGGCGTCGTCACAGTGACGCGCACATTGCTGCCGGTGTCTTCGATCTTGTCGACACGAGTCCCGGTCATGACCGTTATGCCGGCGCGTTTGTACTGTCTGAACAGTTCCGCCGAGACCTCTTCGTCCTCAAGCGGAACGATGCGGTCGAGAAATTCGACGATCGTCACTTTGACGCCATAATTACTCATGACATAAGCGAATTCGACACCGATGGCGCCGGCGCCGGCGATGATGATGCTCCCCGGGAGCTTGTCCTCCATGATCTGTTCTTCATAAGTGACCACGCGATCGCTCAAGCTGGACCCGGGTATCAGCCGGGTGGTCGATCCCGTAGCGATAATGCAATTCCTGAACTTTATCGTCTCCGATCCGCCGCTGTTGAGCGCAATCGAGACCGTGTTGGCATCGGTGAAATTTGCCCAGCCTTCATATTCATCGATCTTGTTCTTCTTCATCAGGAAGCGGACCCCTTTGACGCGCCCGTCCGCAACCTTGCGACTGCGTTTGAATGCTTCTGCATAATCGAACGTGACGGCGCCTTCGATCCTGATGCCGAATGTCTTCGCCTCATGATTGAAGATATGAGCAAGCTCGGCGTTCCTGAGCAACGCCTTTGAAGGGATGCAGCCGACGTTCAGGCAGACGCCGCCCCAATATTGTTTTTCAATGATCGCGGTTTTCAGTCCCAGCTGGCTGGCACGGATCGCGGCGACATAACCGCCCGGTCCAGCGCCAAGCACTACTAAATCGTATTCTTTTGCCATGAATTTCTCCTGACTTGATCGTCCAGATTATAATGCCAATGAAAAAAGTGATTTTACCTTCCGTACGCCACTGCTACAAATTAGTTTCCAGTGAGAAGTAGTTCCCAGTTTCCAGAGAGAAACTGTTCCAAGTGAAGAAATGCTATTTATGACATTCTATTCCGGGAACTGCCTGGTGTTCATTCCCGGGATCAGCTTCGCCGAGTTTTTATAGTAGATCTTCTTGAGCACCTCATCCGGAAGATAGAGCCCGTACATTCTCCAGAATGCGTGACGGCGGCGATAATATTCGATGTAATCGTCGCGCGTTTCGAGGACTCTGAAATAATAGGTGTATTCGCTCGGTTCGTAGATATCCTTGCCGAACAGGACACGGTCCTGATACTTGATCAAAAAGTCGCGAGCGGTATATGGTTGCCGGCCGATCTCTGCCAGGACGGCTGCGATATCGACATAGGCATTGGGATACTGGTCGAAGAGTCGGCCAAGTCTGCCCAGATCGTTGCCGTGATAGCCAAGATGAGCGAGGATGAATTTTGTCTTAGGATGACGCGCCAGCATGTTGTTGCGTTCGGTCATGAGTGTTTCAAACGTCGGGTATTTCTCAGGCGGGCGCGCCCGGCCCGGAAACTGTTTCAGTTCGAGCCAGCGTTCGTTGTTCTTGTCGATCGGATCGAAAAATACCGAAGGTTCGGCGGTATGGATGAGGACGGGGATGTTCAATTTTGCGCACATCGCCCAGACCGGATCGAGCGCCGGGTCGTCGACCTTGACGCGTTCTCCGTTCCTGTATTTCATGTCCATCCCATAATTCTTGAAGATCTTCAAACCCTGTGCGCCGCTGCGGACATCGTTTTCAAGGCGCATAGCGGCCCGCTGGCCGAATCCCGGTTCATTCAAATCGCTGAAGTCGATATTGGCGAAGACGACGAAACGATCGGGATAACGACCCTTCATCTCGCGAATGACATTTTTCAGCGTCTCGCCCGATCCACCGCTCAGATTAACGATCACTCTCAGGTTGATCGAATCCATCTCTTTAATCAACTTATCGACGTATTCCGGAGATAAGCGACGATGATGGCTGTGGATGTCGATCATCGGGAACTTCGCTCTGAGCACAGGGTTTTCCGGAACCACCAGCGTGGATTTCGGCTCGTACTCTTCAAAGGTCAGACTTTGCGTTTGCGCCCATGCCGGCACCATCGGCGATCCCAGTCCGATTAATATCGACGCAAGCAATAATTGGGGCAGGGAAAGACTTCTCATTCTGATCGTCATTGAACACCTTTCCAGTTTTTAGTTGTACAACTCATCATTCATAGGTAGTTACAACTTGAAACTGGAAACTGTCAACTGGAAACATTCCCGTGTCCCGATCAATGGATCCGATTTTGTTTTGAGGGAGGCGGCACGGAATAAGCACCTTAAAATGCTCACCCCGTGCCTGTTGGGTTTAACTGCTGTATTTGACTCTATAGACGATCTGGTTTTCTATTATTTGTATCGATCGAAATATTTTTTATCCCCTCGTCGATTCTGGTCTTCGATGTTCGTCTATAGTCCGAAAAGCAGATAAGCAGGACAGGACTGCTGAAAGATTCATATAAACAGAGGAGAAATCAATGCCGAAGTACATGCTCATCTCGCATCATTCGGGTGAGGCGCCCGAGGGGGTCGAGTTCACCCCTGAAGTTATGCAGGTCGTGATTCAGAAATATAACACCTGGATGGCCGGCCTGATGAAGGATGGACGCCTGTTTGAGGTCAATAAACTAAAGGACATGGAACCGGGGAAGAATTTGACCGGATTCGGCGAAAAGCAGGTCGTGACTGATGGTCCGTACGCCGAGACGAAGGAGATCATCGGCGGTTACTGGATCATCGAAGCGGCTGATTATGATGAAGCGGTTCGACTGGCATCGGGCTGCACAACTCTGGAATACGGCGGGCGGATCGAGATCCGCGAGGTCGAGGAGATCCCCCCGATCGGGTGAGGTGGCAGCAGGCAGTAAAAAGTTGAAAGTAGAAAGTAGAAAGTACGAAGACATGGCCACTTCATGCTTTTCTTTTCAGTACCCACTGCCAACTGCCTACTCTTTTCAAATACCAGTGGAAAACAATATAGCCAATCTGATCGATCATCTGTTTCGTCACAAGGCGGGGCAGATGATTGCAACGTTGACACGCATCTTCGGGTCCCGGCACATCGATCTGGCCGAGGAGGTTGTCCAGGATGCGCTGCTCAAGGCGATGCAGCAATGGTCGTATTGCGGGATTCCGGACAATCCGACGGCGTGGCTGATTCAGGTGGCCCGTAATCGTGCGCTTGACCTGCTCAGGCGTGAAAGCTCGTTGCTCAAGAAATCCGAAGATCTGGTGCGATCGTTCAATGCTCAGGAAGCATTGGCGAACGAGCGGCGCGAAGAGGCTCTTGGCGGCGAGCAACTGGATGACACGCTTGGCATGATCTTTATGGCCTGTCATCCGGCATTAACGCGTGAGAGCCGGGTGGCGCTGACTCTGAAGACGATCGGCGGATTTGGAGTCAGCGAGATCGCACGGGCATTTCTGGCTCAGGAGCCGACCATCGCGCAACGGCTGGTTCGGGCAAAACGTGCGATCCGCGAGCAGGGAATAGAATTCGCACTGCCATCGGCATTCGAGATGTCCGCACGACTTGATTCAGTTCTCGAGGTGATCTACCTGCTCTTCAACGAAGGCTATACGGCGCACGGCGGCGACAACCTTGTTCGGGCGGATCTCTGTCACGAAGCGATTCGGCTGGGCAGGCTGGTGACAAGCCATCCGGCCACCAATCTGCCGAAAACGCATGCACTGCAGGCGCTCATGAGTTTTCATGCGGCGCGACTGCCGGCGCGGACAGACGCAAGTGGAGAGATCTTCCTGCTCGCTGAGCAGGATCGATCGCTCTGGGATCGACGCCTGATTGTCGATGGTTACCGTCATCTCGATCGCAGCGCCAGTGGTGATGAATTCAGCGAATACCATCTGCAGGCCGCGATTGCGGCCTGTCACATCGCCGTAGCCAGCTTCGATCAGACCGATTGGCAACAGATCGTTCATTTATATGACATGCTCTACGATCTCAACCCGTCGCCGGTCGTTGCACTCAACCGTGCGGTGGCGATCGCCAAATGGCACGGACCGCGTGCCGGCATCGATGAACTTGAAAAGGTTCGCGATCATTCGTCATTGAAAAACTATTATCTGCTTTTTGCCACGCTCGGAGAGCTGTGGCTCGAAATCGGCGAGAAGGGGATAGCCGTCGGGTTTTTCCAGCAGGCTATGGCTTGCCCCAGTACGGAACCTGAGCGAAGATACCTCGCCCGGAAACTGACTGAATTGAATGTTAGCAACAAAGGAGAACAGCCATGAAGAAAATTCTCATCGCAGCCATCACACTGTGTTGTCTGTCTGTCACTGCCCCGGCGCAGAAACTTGAAATCGTTACCGTGCTCAAGGGCAACGATCCTGTCGAGTTGGTCGAGGGCAGGGAAGTCAGCGGGCAGCAGTCGCTTTCTGTCGTGCGCGGAAAATACCGGTACCTCTTTGCCAGTGAGGCCAATAAAAAGAGTTTCGAAAAATCGCCGGATGAGTATCAGATTCAACTCGGCGGCGGATGCGGCCGGATGGGCTCGTTGAGCGGGGCCGGAAATCCCGATCGCTACTATGTCTTCAATCGCAAAATTTATATCTTCGCCTCTGAGCAGTGTCGCAATGGGTTCAAAGCCGCGCCTGACAATCACCTCGAGGGGCCGGATGCAATTCCAACCGGAACAGTCGCAGATAAAAAGCGCGGTCAGGAGCTGATCAATTTGGCGCTCAAGGGGATGGGTGGAGCGAAAGCGGTCGATGCGGTGACAACTTATCAGGCCAATATCATTCTGGGTTATCAGCAGGCCGGTAAAGTAACTGAATATAAGCAGACTCAAACGATCGCCTTCCCGGGACGTTTCCGAAACGAATATGACTGGGGCGGATCGCTTGATGCGACGGTGCTGGTTCCGGGCAAAGTGACCTCGATCTCATCGAAAGAGACGTGGGTTCGCGAAGAGCCTGTCCGTGCGGCGATGGAGCGAGAGCTTTACCGGAATCCTCTGGCGATTCTGAAGGCTCGACGCGAGCCCGGTTTCGTCGCCTATGCGTCGGGTTCCGGAACGGTCGGCCAGTCGCAGGTCGAATTTCTGAAAGTCGCCTATAAGGGAGCGACAACGACCCTTGCCGTCGAATCTTCATCAGGACGCATTCCGCAGGTCGCCTACAGGGACCGGAAAGGTGCGTTCGGCGATCTGGTCAGGACATTTATGGATTTTAAAACCGTGGATGGGCTGACGCTTCCGTACAGAATGGAAGAGAGTTTCAACGGCAAGGCTGTGACCAGCCCGTCAGTTCGTGTCGAATCAGTTGCCATCAACGGCAAAGTCGATCCGAAGCTCTTCTGACAAATATGTGGAGCGCTGAAGCCCGCGGGCGCAGCGCTCCACTGCTCTGTTGAAATGCCATCGAACGCAGTATAATCCCACCGATTTATCCAATAATTTCTGGTCACTCATCACTGTTCCGTAAATAAGCAGGAGGCACAGGCCATGTCGTTTCGACAACCTCTGACGAAGGTCATCTCGAAATGTCTTGTCATACTGGCGTTTGCGATCGCTTCACTGGTCGTAGCGACCCCGCCGGCGGGCACGACGGGAGGATCGATTCAAGCGCAGTCTTCGGGTGAGGGGCTCGAGTTTTTCGAGAAGAAGATCCGCCCGGTGCTGGTCGAAAGCTGTTACAGCTGCCACAAGGTTGAGACCGGCAAGCCGGCCGGCGGTCTGGCTCTCGATTCGATCGAGGCGATGATCAAGGGCGGGGAATCGGGCCAGCCGGCGGTGTTCCCGGGAGAGCCCGGGAAATCTCTGATCTTGACGGCGATCAGGCAGACTGATTCGAAACTACAGATGCCACCGGGCGGCATGCTGAACCCGGAACAGATCAGGGATTTCGAGGCCTGGATCAGGATGGGCGCGCCGGCGCCGAAGAGCGAAGCGAAAACATCGAGCTGGCAACCGTACGACTTGGAGAAGGCGAAACAGTTCTGGTCTTTTCAGCCAGTCAGGGATGTCATCGTGCCGAGGGTTTCGGATGAGAGCTGGGTTCGGACGCCGATCGATCGCTTCATCCTGGCGAAGATCGAGGAGAAAGGGCTCAAGCCACTGAGTGACGCCGACAAGCGGACGCTGCTTCGCCGGGCTGCATTCGATCTGACGGGATTGCCGCCTGCGCCGGACGAGGTCGATGCGTTTTTGCGCGATGACTCTCAAAATGCTTTCGAGAAGGTGATCGACAGACTGCTTGCCTCAAAGGCATACGGCGAAAAGTGGGGCCGCCACTGGCTGGACCTCGTCCGCTATGCCGACACCGCCGGAGACAACTCGGACTATCCGGTGCCGGCTGCCTTTCGCTATCGCAATTACGTCATAGATTCGTTCAACAACGACAAGCCATATGACCGGTTCATCCGCGAACAGATCGCCGGTGACCTGATGTCGCATACCGGCGATGAATCTCGCCGGGAAGGGATAATTGCGACGGGATACATCGCCATGTCTCGCCGCTTCGGGTCGCGCAACGAATCGATGAACCTGACGATCGACGACACGATCGACAATCTCGGCAAGACCTTTCTTGGTTTGAGCATCAGTTGCGCCCGCTGTCACGATCACAAGTTCGATCCCATACCGAACCGCGATTATTATTCGCTCTACGGCATCTTCAACAGCATCCGCTATGCATTCCCGGGAGCGGAAATTTACAAGCATCCGGCCGAGATGGTGGCGCTCGAAAATGGCAAGCGGGCTGAGGCTTTTTACAAGCACCAGCAGGAACTCAACGAACTCGACGATCTGCACGAGAAATTGACGGCCGAGAAGGGAACAGCGGCTCGTAACAAGAAAATGAAGGAGCAGCCGGTCAAAGATCCGGTCAAAGAGACGCCTGCGCCGGTTGCTGAGAAAACGGAAAAAGAAGCCGTAAAAGCGGTCACGATCACCGGTGCCGCGCTGAAACCGGCCGATTACAATCGCGATGCTGAAAACTGGCGCCAGGGTGGGCTTTCAAAGCGCATGCCCGAGGATGTCGAAGCGGAAATGATGCGGGTCAAAGCGCGGATCGCCGAACTGCACAACCGCAATATGAAGTTTGAAAAGGCGTATGCGGTTGTTGAGGGATTGCCGCACAACGCCCGGATCCACCGCAAAGGCGATCCGAAGAAGCTGGGAGACGAGGCTCCGCGCGGATTCCTGACTATCCTCGGCGGGCAGCAGGTTCCGGCAAATCACGGTGGAAGCGGGCGAGACCTGCTGGCCGAATGGATCGCAGATCCCTGTAATCCCCTGACGGCCCGCGTCATGGTCAATCGACTCTGGCATTACCATTTCGGCAAGGGGCTGGTCCAGACGCCTAACGATTTCGGCACTCGCGGAAAGGCCCCGACGCATCCCGAGCTGCTCGACTATCTGGCGGCACGCTTCGTCGAAGGCGGCTGGTCGATCAAGTCCATGCACAAACAGATCATGCTTTCGCACGCTTACCGGCTGAGCAGCAAGGCGACAGCACTCGAACAGGCGAAATACGCCGCGAATGAGAAGATCGACATCGGCAACGATATGCTCTGGAGGTTCAACCGGCGTCGCCTTGAAGCAGAGGAGATTCGCGATGCGATCATGGCTGTCAGCGGAACGCTCGACAGGTCAATGGGCGCGGAGCATCCGTTTCCTGAGGAAAGGGACTGGCGATACACCCAGCACGTTCAGTTTTTCGATGTCTATGAATCGAACCGGCGAAGCGTCTATGTCATGCAGCAGCGGCTGAAGAAACATCCATTCTTCGAGGTCTTCGATGGGGCCGATCAGAACGCGACGACTGATATTCGCGGACAGAGCATTACGCCCGTTCAGGCGCTCTTCCTCATGAACAGCAGGTTTATGCACGATCAGGCGGATCAATTCGCGGTGCGTGCCGGCCTGGCCTACGATACGATGCCGGCGCGCATCAATTACGCTTACCGGCAGGCTTTGGGACGTTCGGCCTCGCCGGCTGAGGTTCGAGACGTTCAACAGTACCTGCAGCGTATGCGGCAGGAATTGCGTGAAGCCGGCACGCCGGACGATCGATTGACAAGGGGCTCGCTGGCCAGCTTCCTGCGCGTCCTGCTCAGCGGGAACGAGTTCCTCTATCTCGATTAATGACTGATGTTACGCAGAGATAATTTTCGGACATTGCTTGATAAGTCCCGAACCCGCGAAGCGGGTGGGCAGCATTTAGACCGGGGTGAAGCGAGGTCGTCAGGCCGAGCGGAACCCCTGGTATCGGCATCATAATTTCAGCAAGCCCGTGAAATGGGCGACAGATTTCCCATTGCAGCCTGCCTGTTCCGTCCGGGCTTTCGCCCACTTCGTGGGCTTGGTAATTCTGGTATAACGTGACCTGGGGTTCCGCTCGGCCTGTCGGCCTCGCTCCACACCCAGGCTTTATTCTTTCGCCTGCGTTGCAGGCTCTCAGAAGAATATGTTTGAGCAAACCAAAAATTCGTCAAATCGATTTTGAACGATTCTTCCGCGTAACATCAGTTAATGAGTAGAAAGTAGAAAGAGGGAAGCGTTTTTATTCAAACAATCAGCCTTACCAGGCGCTTCCATGGCACTGAATATAGTCCGGTCCGTCGAGGGCCGGGCGGGTTGGGGAATGGCATATGAATTACAAAACCACATCAGAAATTTCACGGCGTCAGATGGTGCAGTCGTTGTTTTGCGGGTCGATGATGTTGCCGGCGGTATGGTCACAATTGCTGGCGGCTGAGACGAGGGGCGAGGAAAACCCGCTGGCTCCGAAGGCGCCGCATTTTCAGGCCAAAGCAAAGCAGGTGATCTTTATCTATCTGCCCGGCGGTTTTTCTCACGTCGATTCGTTCGATTACAAACCGAAGCTGATCGACGATGCGAAGAACGGCCGGCTGTATCAGGGCAGACGAACGCTGCTGGCTCCATTGTGGGATTATAAGCCGCGCGGAAAATCCGGTCTCATGATCAGCGATCTCTTCCCGAACATCGCCGAATGCGCTGATGATCTGTGCGTCATCAATTCTTTACGCGGCGATCATAATGATCACTTCCAGGCGACGCTCGGTATTCATACCGGCTCTGTCACCTTCAAGCGGCCGAGTATCGGTTCGTGGGTCAGTTATGGTATGGGAACCGAAAACCAGAATCTGCCGTCATTTGTCGCTCTGGCTCCGCAACTGCCATACACAGGCGGTCAGGTATGGGATTCTGATTTTCTTCCGGCGGTGCATCAGGGAACGCGAGTAGTGGCGGGCGATGAGCCGGTTCCTAACCTCAACCGCCGATCGCCTTCGACGAAGATTCAGGCAACTGAACTGAGCCTGCTTGAGCGTTTCAATCGACGTCACTTGCGTGGGCGCACGACCGATCCGCAACTCGAAGCCCGGATCAAGAGCTATGAAACAGCATTCGGCATGCAGCGGGCGATGCCCGAGGTGCTTGATCTGTCGAAGGAGACTGATGCCACGCTCAAGCTATACGGGATCGAGCGCGGGCAGACGACGGGGTTCGGCTGGCAATGCCTGGTGGCCCGTCGGATGGTCGAACGCGGCGTCAGGTTCATCGAACTGATCGATGTCGGGGCCTCGAAGAACTGGGATGCTCATGGGGACATGAAGACGCATGAACCTCTGGCAAGAAATGTCGATCTGGCGACCGCCGGGCTGCTCCGCGATCTGAAATCGCGCGGCCTGCTCGATCAGACTCTGGTCGTCTTTACCACCGAATTCGGAAGATCTCCGACGGCGGAAGGCGAGTACGGACGCGGCCATTTCTGCTTTAACTTTTCGTCATGGCTGGCCGGCGGCGGCGTCAAGACGGGCATGACCTGGGGCAGGTCGGATGATTACGGAATGAAACCCGTCGAGAACGAATGCCACGTGCACGATTTTCACGCGACTATTCTGCACCTGCTCGGATTCGATCACACTAAACTGACTTACAGACACGGCGGGCGGGATTACCGCCTGACGGATGTCCACGGAAATGTCATCAGTGAAATCATTGCCTGAAGCAGCATGAAGCAGTACAACGAGCCGCGCGTCCGCACGTAGATCCGTCCATCGCTCAGGGCGGGCGTTGCATGGACTTCGTCGTTGAGTTCGTTGACGGCGAGCACTTCCCACTCCGCTCCTGCTTTGAGAACGGTGATCTTGCCTTCGGTATTTGCTATGAACACCTTACCGTCCGCGGCAACGGGTGATGCAAAGTAGTCACCCAGCGCGCCAGGGCTTCGTCCTTCCTTCAGAATGCGGCCGGTTGCGGGATCAAGCGAGGTGATGATGCCGCCGGTTTTCACCATGTAGTACACGCCCTGATACAGCAGCGGCGCAGGGATGTACGGGATGTTCTTCTGAAAGCGCCAGCGAATCGCGCCAGGCTCGAGCCGGCCCCGCGCGGCGCCCGGACGAACGGCGATCGATCCCCACTCTCCCACGCCCAATGCGCGTGCTGTATCCCATTCCTGTGAGACGATGAACTTGTCGTCATTTTCATCTATCCAGCCGAAGTGCTCCCCAAGGTCCGCATCGCCGCGAAACTCAGGCACCGACAGTCTTCCGTCCTTGTCCTTGTCGTATTGGGACAGCACTGTGGCGAAGGCGGGCATGAACGGCTCATTGCTGCCGAGGGTCGAGATCATCAGCGTGTCACCATGAGCCAACGGCGTGCCGAGTGCGCCACTGGATGCCACCGGCAGCCACCAGCGCTCGGCGCCGGACGCGATGTCATAGGCGTCGAGACGCGTCGTGCCCAACACAATCAGTTCCGCGCGAGTCGTGTCCGGTCGAAAGACCATGGGCGTCGACCACCCAATCGATATCCCTGGTCGGCCGGTCTTCCATCTCAGACGCCCGGTCGAACGGTCTAACGCGATGACAAAAGACCCTGCCAGTTGATCGCAGACAAGCAGGACCTTGTCACCGTATATGATTGGCGATCCCGCCATTCCGTAAAAGTTCTTGAAAGGGCCGAGGCGGTAAGTCCAGCGCACTTTCCCGTCGTTGTTGTACGACACCAATCCAAATTCAGGAAAGAAGGCCACGACTCCGCTCGCGTCGGCCGCCGGGGTTGGTGACGCCGGATCGTTAGCTTTATAAATGGCCTGCACCGGATCACGCCGGACTTTCCGGCGCCATACCTCCCGACCGGTCCGTGCGTCCAGGCAGAACGTGATCAATTGGTCGCCTTCGCTGGCAGTGCCGTATAAAAGGTTGCCCACCACGACCGGCGACGACTGCCCGTATGGCACTGACGCCACCCACGCCGCATTCCTGGCAGGCGAAAATTCGACTGGATACCCCGCGGACGAATCGACACCAGACCCGTTGGGCCCGCGGAAACCCGGCCACTGCGCGTCAGCACGGCCAACGGTGAAGATCAAAAGCAGACTGGACACAACGATATTAAATGATCGGTTCATTGAGATTGGTTCCTCCTGATTCAACCTAGTATTAGGCCGAACTCAAAGAATTATCAAGGTCGGATAAAATCCCCGTTGCAGGATTTGAGACTGAAGTTACAACTCGGGTATGATGCACCTCCAGGTAATGACAATCCAATCATCGAGGAAGTGAAACCGTGACCGACATGCTGACATTGCAACCGGACAGATATTTCGACCCTGAACCCAGGAAAAAAGAGCTCGCCATGCATCTTTACGGGCAGGTGGCCTCGAAGCCGCTCGTCTGCCCCCACGGACACGTCGATCCGCGCATGTTCGCTGATCCTGATTACCAGTTCGGTTCGCCGGCCGATCTGCTGCTGATTCCGGATCATTACATCTTTCGCATGCTCTATTCACAGGGTATCCCGCTCGAATCGCTGGGCATCCCGCGAATTGACTCGGCTCCGGTCGAGGCCGATCATCGCAAGATCTGGCAGATCTTCGCCGAGCATTTTTATCTCTTCCGCGGAACCCCGACGGGGATGTGGCTGACGCATGAACTGCACGACGTTTTCGGTATTCGCAGGAAACTCAACGGGAGAACGTCGCTTGAGATCTATGATCAGATCGCCGACTGCCTGGCGAAACCTGAGTTCCGGCCACGCCGCATGTTCGAACAGTTCGGGATCGAGGTTCTGGCGACGACCGATGCGGCGAGCGATCCGCTTGAATATCACAAGGCCATTCGCGATTCGGGCTGGAAGGGCAGGGTCGTTCCGACCTTCCGCCCTGACGGCGTCGTCAATCTGGATCGTCCCGATTGGAAAGAGAATTTGAAAGCGCTCGGCGAAGTATGCGGCTATGAGATCTCGAGTTATCGAAAGTTGATTCAGGCGCTCGAGGAGCGCCGCGCATTTTTCAGATCGATGGGGGCGACCGCCACCGATCACGCGGCACTGACCCCATTCACCTGCCAGCTTGCCGATGATGAGGCCGAGGCCATCTTCCAGCGGGCGTTGCAGGGCGCAGCGACTGCGGATGATGCGACTCGTTTCACCGGTCACCTGATCGTCGAAAACGCGCGGATGAGCACTGAAGACGGTCTCGTCATGCAGTTTCATCCCGGATCGTATCGCAATCACAATCCGGTCATCTTCGGGCGTTTCGGTTACGACAAGGGTTGCGATATTCCGATTCGGTCCGATTTCACCCAGGGGCTGCTGCCGTTGCTTGGCCGATTCGGCAACGATAAGCGACTGACGATGATTCTCTTCACGCTTGACGAAACGACCTATGCCCGCGAACTGGCCCCGCTGGCCGGCCATTATCCCGCGCTCAGGCTCGGTCCGCCGTGGTGGTTCCATGACAGCCTCAACGGGATGCAGCGCTATCGCGATCAGGTCATGGAGACCGCCGGCCTTTATAACACCGTCGGATTCAACGACGACACGCGCGCCTTCCCATCAATACCGGCGCGGCACGACCTGGCCCGCCGGGTCGATGCCAACTGGATCGCCGGACTGGTCGTCCGCGGCATTGTTGATATGGATGATGCTGAAGAGATGATTCAGGATGCCGCATGGCGACTGGCCAAACAGGCATATAAATTTTAATGAACTTCACCGAAGCCGTCACGTATCTTTACAGCCTCGGCAATGAGATGCAGGCGATGAAACTGGGTCTGGATTCGATCAGCGTTCTGGCTGGTGAATTCGAACATCCAGAGCGCAAGTTTCCCGCCGTGCATATCGCGGGCACCAACGGCAAGGGATCTACGGCGGCGATGGTCGATTCGATACTCCGGGCCTCCAAATTCCGGACCGGGTTTTATTCCTCGCCTCATCTTGTCTCGATCACCGAACGGATCAAGGTCAACGGGCAGTCGATATCGGAGGGTGATTTCGCACGTCTGGCAACGCGGGTGCGCGAGACGGGCGAGCGTCTGGTGACGTTGAGGAAACTTGATTCGCTGCCGACCTTCTTCGAACAGGTGACAATGATCGCGTTCCTGTTTTTCGCCGGTCAGAACGTCGATCTTGCCGTTCTTGAAGTTGGAATGGGCGGGCGACTGGATGCGACCAGCATCTGCCGACCCGTCGTGACCGCGATCACGCCCGTCGCCATGGATCACCAGCAGTACCTCGGGGACACCCTGACCGCAATCGCAGGGGAAAAAGCCGGAATTATAAAGCCCGGCATTCCTGTAGTCATCGCCCCGATGAAGGGAGAGGCGGTTGTTGCCATAACCGCTCGCGCCAGGGAGGTCGGAGCTCCGCTCATTCTTGTCGAACAGGGAGTCCGCGCGGCGGACCTGTTTCAGATCGAAATCGCAGGCGATACCGAGGCACTGCGCCACATCGGGAAATGTCATATCCGATATCGAAATTCCCAGGCTGAATATGCCGCCTGGGTTAATTTGCGCGGGCGTCATCAGGCGATCAATGCTCTGACGGCGATCCATATCGCGGAGCAGGTAAAACGCGCGGGGTTCAGGATTCCGCTCGGCGCCATCAATGAAGGATTGGACAATGTCGTCTGGCCCGGGAGGCTTGAAATCGACGACCGTGTGGGCGGCTCCCCGGCTCTGCTGCTGGATGGAGCTCACAATGTCGCCGGCGCCACGACGCTTCGAGCCTTTCTGAACGAATATTTAAATGATCTTCAGATTACCCTGATTTTCGGCGTCATGCAGGATAAGGATATCAAGCCGATGACGGAACTGCTTTTCCCGGCGGCCGATCGAATAATCCTGACTCGCGTGGGGAATTCCCGCTCTGCCGATCCTGATGATATTGCGGGACCCTCAGACGCCCTGCGGACTCAGACCGTCTCGGATGCTATGAGCGCTGCCAGACGGATCACGCCGCCGGATGGGCTGATAGTGGCCTGCGGATCGCTTTATCTGATAGGTGAGATCAAGGCTTTGTCGGGGAACTGAGCAGTTACTATTTCGTTTAGCATTCAGTTCAACCATCGCCAATCGAGCTTGAGCCCTGATTTTCCGCGTTGCCGTCGATGTTCGACAACGACGGTATGATTCCCGGGTGTGAGCTTGATTTCAGCAGCTGAGCTGGTTTTTCCTGTCGAAGCCCTGCGATCGATGATCAGCTTCTGGTCGATGTAAAGCCGTGCATCGCCGTCTGACGTCAATGAAAAACGGTGGGTTCCCTCATTGAACAGCGTCCTTCGCGACCAGCGGATTGAATAATCCTTGTGATTCGCAAGGCATTTTCCTGCGAGACCTGAAAAATCGAGCGGCCCTGTACCAGCGTCTTGAATCAAGACCGGGTGTTCTCCGAAATCAGTCCCTTCGAAAAATTCACCCTTCCAGTGATCTGGCGGGACAGTATCGAAGCAAGGATGGCGACGCCAGGAAAGATCGATCAGTGCACTGCCGAAATTTTCGTAATACTCGATCACGATCAGGTGGTTGCCGGGTTTGAGCTGGACATCCGCCGTTCTGAGGGTCGCCGATCGATCGTTCCAGTCGTCGATATGAGTTGCGCCGTCGATCATCAGGCGGACTCCGTCATCGGCTTTGAGCGTGAACCTGAAGACTCCGCCGGCGAATGCCACTTTTCGCATCCAGCGAACCGAAAACTGATCGGGCTTCAATCCACATTCCGGCGCGGGACTCTGCAATCCCCAATCGAAGCTCAGATCCGCTGAGCCGTCGTCTCGCACTGTTGCCGGCGCGCCGCTCAAGGCTCGATTGTTGAAATATTCCCCGCGCCAGCGATCGACAGGCACTGGCCTGCTGGAACGGCAATGTGAAATATCAGACTGGCCCCGAGAGATGCTTTGTATAAATACCAGCCAGAGAAGGATGATCAGAATTGATCGAGTCATTCCTGATCCTGAAAACCGGGCTGAAATCCAGTTCATCCTGTCCCATCCTTCAACGCGGACTATTTCACTCCACGCGTAGAGGCTTTCAACTGCTCGTTGACGGTTCGTGTGTTGTATCGTTCGAGATAATCAAGGCGCTGCCTGGTCATCGGATATTGATCGGTATCTGAATAAGGATATCGTTTCATACCGTGGAACGGCAGTTCCCCTATGGTTTCAGGGCGCGCAGAGTTGAGGTCCATGTCCTTGCCGAATCCATCGGCGTATACCAGCCATGTCCGTTTCCAGCCTTTGGGCAGCTCGGGCAGTCGTTGCGCGTCGAAATCGACCTGCATTTCGTCGCCATTCCGCGTGATCACGTACATATCATCCGTGGCAGTCAGCAGTTGGCGGACATCGCCGTATCGGGTGTAGTTGCCGAGGTGGGCTTTCCATGGCGCCGATGGTTCGATGATCGAATAATCATAGATCAGCGGCTTGCGACCATCCGGCGAATATTCACGCGGAAAACCTCTCCACCGAAGCTCCGCCTTGAACGGATCGAGGGTCGTTATTCGAGTCTGATCCTGCGCTGCTGATACATCGACCAGAATCTGGTCCCAGTAGATGCGCATGCTGGTGACGATGCGAACGCTCCGATCGCGGCAAAGGAATTTCCCCGTCAGATCGACCGTCATCGTCTTCGGCAACCCGGCCGGAAAACCCATCTGAGGCAGTACCGTCTGCCACTCACCTTTTTCGTTTCTGACCTGCACGTATGGCGGAATCAGCTTTGCACCTGCCTGTGAAGCCGCAAGATTCGATGTCGAATCGGCATAGTCGATCCAGGCAGTCATGAGCAGCAGTACACGACCGGCATCTTCGATCTCTCCCAGGTCCAGCTCTATCGCATGCTCGCGGGCATAGCCTTTGAAAGGCAGTTTTTCGAAACTGTCGGGATATTGCCGGTCTATCTTTGTCAGCAAGGGAAGGATATTCTTTCCATTATCGTCGAAGGCCCGGGCCGGTGGCCGGGGTTCTTTGACGGAAAATATCCTGAAATCGGGGTAGGGGGGCGCCGGCATGAGCCGCTCGTTCGGATAGACATCGGTTTCAACTGGATGATCGACGGCCAGCAGTTTCACTTCGTCAAAATAGATCACCTCTTCGAGCTGGTTGTTCATTCTGATCGAAAGAATTCCATCGCGTTCCTTCAACTGGTCGCCGGTCAGGCGGACATATTCGTTCGAATCGGGGTAGTTGTATTGTCCGGGTGCGGTCAGATATCCGATCGCAGAACCGCCCAGAAAATCGGTGACGAAACTGTACCGGTTGCCGTTCCACGCATAGAGCAGTGGGCAGGAAGTCCCTTTTCGATCGAGTTCGTCGATAGCGTTGTCGGCGCCGGCCTTGATTGCAAGCTCGGATTGCAGGATTCCGGCGGGCCAGAAAAGTTGCATCGAATCGACGGCGGTTCTGAATCCGAGGCCGAAGCTTACACCTGCGACCGCCGGAGCCGGCGACGAGGCATAAATCTCCAGCTTCTGTCTCAGGCTGCCGCTGCGCAGCTCGACTTTTGTTCCTACGGCGCTGCGATTACTTGTTTTGCCCGCAAGTGTCATTCGGGCGAAATTCTTTCCGAAACCTTCCGGGCGCAGGGCCGTGGCCGCGCCGTCCTGTCTGAATCCGAAAATCTCTGTCCCGCCATCCGAATTAACATCAGCCAGAGCGAAGGTGCGGAGCCGTCCCGTTTTGAAATCTGCTGCGATCGGCTCAGGATCTCCCGGTTTATCGCCTCTACCACGACGCAACATCACTGCATCTCCGCTGATTGTGATCACGTCCAGCAGACCATCGTTGTCGATATCAGCGATCTGGGCGGCCGTACTGCCGCCGGATAGTTCGGTTCTTGTGAACTCACCACGGCCATTACTCAGTAAGAGCAGGTCTCGCCCGTCTGCATTCGGCAGGTAAAAATCGACGTAGTTGTCCTTGTTCAGATCGCCTGCGCCTGCGCTCAGCGCCTTGACCGAGGCGGCCATGCCAGTCTGTGCAGCCATTTCTCTGAACGAGCCGTCGCGCTGGTTGCTGAACAACTGCGACGGTGCGTTGTAATTGACTACCATCAGATCGATATCGCGCTGATTGTTGTAATCGGTCGCGATGATGGCCGTCGTTTTGCTTTGTCCGCCACCGAGACCCGCCTGAGCCGTGATGTCTGTGAAACTGCCGTTCCCGTTGTTACGGAAGAGGAAGTTGTCCTGTCCGGCGAAATCGTCGGGAAATACAGCTGACTCCTTCTCGGGGAATTTCGATAGATCGGCGAAGTTGCCGAGATAGATGTCGAGGTCACCGTCATGATCGGCATCGACCCAGGCAGCGGTCATCGCCCACCCGGCATACGCCGCAGGCAGGCCGGATTTGGCGGTTATCTCGCTGAAAGTCCCGTCACCGCTGTTTCGCCACAGAGCAACCATTTGATGGCCGAAGATCAAAGCGTCAGGTTTTGTGTCATTATCGAAATCGCCAAAGACGGCCCCCTGCACCGGCGATTTGACGGTGATACCCGATTTAGCGGTCTGATCACTGAATGATCCGCCTTCGTTCCTGAGCAGTTTGATGAATGGAGCGTTGTCGCCGTCAATGCCCGAGACGAACAGGTCGATTCTCCCGTCACCGTCCAGATCGGCCGGCACAATATTCGAGGCGAAAGATGCGATCAGTTCATTCTTCACCTTTTCATTGAACTCGTTCTTCATGATCCTGCGCCCGATTGAATTCCCAGGGTGCAGTGCGACTGTTTTGATCGATGGTAAATCGCCGGAATCGACGTAGCCGATCCTGGCAGATTCATCGCTCTGCAGATCGGGTTCAACACCCGTGCTGACGACCGCTTCGGCATAACGGCCCTTTTCGCCGTAAACATTACCCAGAGTCGTGGCGTATCCGGAGGCCCGCAATTTCTGGAAAACGGCCAGCATCTTCTGGCCTTCCGGGGCATTGCCCGATCTGATCAGTGCCTGAGCCAGACTGTAGGCAGCCGTCGCGTTGTATGGTTCGGCATCGAGCGCGCGACGGAAGGCCGTGATCGCTTCGGCATATTTCTGTTTGGTCGAATAGATCTGCCCGATCTGTATGTTTGTGGCGGGATCCTTGGGATCGACTTCGAACACTTTGGTGAACTCTGCGATCGCCTCGTCATTCTGCTTTTCGTTCCTCAGGGATGCCGCCAGAATGTAGCGGGCATGCAGGCTGGCTGGCGCAAGCTTTATGGCGATTCCGGCCTCTTCGAGCGCCGAGCGCGAATCGTTCAGGAAAAAATAGGCCATCGCCAGATTGATTCGCGCCAGAGCGAAATTCGCATCACCCGCAACCGCCTGCTTGAACTGTTTGACGGCATCTTCGTGCTTGTACTGCTCCATGTATGCGACGCCAATGTTGTTCAGGCGATAAAGCTCCTCACGTTTTGCTGGCACATCCGACTGGTCCTCTTCGCTCGTGGCGAGGTGGGTTTGCAGTTTCGGAACCGCCAGCGAGCATAACAACAGGACACAGATCATCAATACTCGTTTATTCATGATTTCTTGAATAATTCGTGGCTGAAATTGCCCTGTTATTTAATCGCCGTCCCTGTTCGACCCCAGTTGGCATTTAAAAACATATCCAGCAGCCGGTTGCCAGAGCTTTTGAAATCCGGATCGCGCGGGTTGAATGACCAGTGGACATAAAGTGCGCGCGCGAAGATGTTTTCACGCGGAACGAATCCCCAATACCGGCTGTCGAGGCTGTTATCGCGACTGTCACCCATGACGAAATAGCTGTCCTTTGGGACTGTGACGGGCTCTTTGACGGCGTATCGCATACCCGTGAACTCACTGTCATCGTCGCCGGCTTCCCAGTCCTGGTCGCTATAATAGACCTCATATGTCGCACCCGTAGGAACCGGGTCAGCCTTTGCCACCTCCAGAGCCGACCGGTTCTGGTAATCGCCTGTCAGCTTGACGGCTACGCGATGTTCAGGCAGCTCCTTGCCGTTGACCAGCACCCGCCGGCCGCGGACCTGAACCTTGTCGCCAGGCAGTCCGATGACGCGTTTAACGTAATTAATCTTCGGGTTCTCCGGCAGCTTGAAGACGATAATGTCTCCCCGACGGATCTCTCTCGTCGGCAGCAGCGGGCCGATCACGGGCGTCGATTTTCCGAAGACGAATTTGTTGACGAAAAGGTGATCGCCGATATTGATCGTGTTCTGCATAGAACCAGTCGGCACCGCGACCGCCTGCGCGATGAACGTCATCAGAAACAATGCCATGATGACGGTGATCACACCCTGTTCGAAATATTCCCGAACCACTGATTTCGGTGATCCGAAGGCTGACTTTTTTATGTTCTCTTTTTCTTCACTCATATTTAAGAAGGTTCCAGTGAGAAGAGGTTTCCAGTTTCCGGTTTCCAGCAGGAGAAGTTTCCAGTTTCCAGTGAGGGAAGTTTCCAGTAAAAATACAATCTTAGTCATTTCAAGTCAGTAAACTAAGAACAAGTCAGATCAATCACCTCAAATAGAAACTGGAAACTTCTCCTGCTGGAAACTGGAAACTAATCAGAGACTCTACACTATTTCTGCCCCAGCGGCCAAACCTCGAACATGAGCAGCGTCCAGATCAGTTTACGATGATCGGCGACGCCCTGTTCGTGTTCGTCAAGCAGGCATTCGACCCAGTCTGGATTGAAGAGTCCGCGTTGTTCAAGTCTTTCCCGTGAAAAGGCGTCCCTCACAAAGGGTCGCAGCTCTCCCTTGAGCCACTTGGCGACCGGCATTCCGAAACCCTTCTTCGGCCGGCGGAGCACCTCGGCGGGCAGTTCGCCGCGCATCGCCTGTTTGAGAATATACTTTCCGTTCAGGCCGCGCAGTTTCATACCCAGCGGCAACTGAGTCATAAATTCGATCAGGGTATGATCCAGAAACGGCGCGCGGGTTTCAAGCGATGCAGCCATGCTCGCGCGGTCGACCTTGAAGAGCACACACTCTGAAAGATAGAGGTCGGCGTCCATCTCCATCATTCGTTCGATCAGATCGATGTTCGGTGAGCGGTCTTGAGAGTCGTAAGGTCGAATCTCCTCGAAGACCTCGTCGTCGGAGTGCATCTCCAGAACCTCGCGTCGGAGCAGGGAGTGCTGTTGTTCGGCGGTAAACGATCCCATCCAGACTGCGTGTCGGGTTCCTGGCGGCAGATTGGCGCCGGCAATGAAACGTTTGGCCTTGAAATCGAATGACAGGTTTTCTGTCGACACGGGCAGCCGGCGAACAAGCGGTTCTATCATCCCGTGGCGCAAAAATCCGGGGAGCATACGGTAGAGCCGGGCAATGCGATGCGCGCCATAGGTCGGGTAACCTGCCAGGAATTCGTCGCCGCCGTCGCCGCCGAGTGCGACCGTGACGTGTTCACGGGTGAATCTGGAGAGCAGGTATGTCGGAATCAGCGACCCGTCCCCGAGCGGTTCGTCAAGAAGTCGCGGAATCTCAGGCACTATATCCAGCATGTCACGTTCGGTGAAGCGCTTCTCGTAATGCTCTGTCCCGAGTCGCCGGGCCACCATCCGGGCGTATGATGATTCGTCGAAAGACCGCTCCTCGAAGGCGATCGAGAAGGTCTTGACCCTTCCCCCTGCGCTCTCGCATGCCATAGCAGCGACAGAACTCGAGTCAATACCGCCCGAAAGCAGCACGCCCAGCGGGACATCCGAGACCAATCGCATATGAACGGCTTCGCTCAGACGCCGGTGCAACTCCCGGGCGGCTTCCTCTTCGGTTATTCGCAATCGCTGCCGGTCGTAATGGAATCGCCAGTACCGTTCAGTCCGCCAATTACCGCGTTCGAATATCAGACGGTGAGCGGGCTTCAGTTTGAATACGCCCTCGATCATCGAATATGGCGAAGGGACGAACTCGTATTGCAGGTATTTTCTCAGGGCCAGCAGATTGATGCGACGTTCGACCAGCGGATGCTCGACCAGCGCCTTCAGCTCGGATGCGAAGATGAATGCCTTGCCGGCAACCAGTGTGAAGTAGAGCGGTTTTTCTCCCATCCTGTCACGGGCGATGAGCAGGCGTTCCCGCCGCTCGTCCCACAACGCGAAGGCGAACATCCCGTTGAGATGGTCGACCAGGTCATCGCCGTATTCCTCATACAGGTGAACGATGACTTCGGTATCCGAATGGGTTCGAAAGCTGTGCCCGCGCCCGATCAGGTCATCACGCAATTGCCTGAAATTGTAGATCTCGCCGTTGAAGACGATGTGAATGGTTTCGTCCTCGTTGCTGATCGGCTGATGGCCGGTCGAAATATCGATGATCGAAAGGCGTCGCATACCCAGAGCGACGTTTCCCTTGAAATAGAAACCGTCATCGTCCGGACCGCGATGGACGATTCGGGCGGCCATTGCCCGCGCTATCGGCGGCTCAGCGGGTTGATCCCTCTCAAGATTGATGAATCCGATTATCCCGCACATTAGTTTCTCGGCACGTCGAGCGCCGGGTTTTTGACGAAGAACCCTGCCGGCATCAATTTGAATCCCGCCTTGTGGACGGGTAACACCAGCAAATACAGGGCGCAATAGTATCGTCTTGTCCGGACCATGAATGATCTCCTTGTCAGCTTCGATCGTCGAAATTGAGCTTCGTCTTGATGGTGTAAATCGGCTTGTTCTGCGATTCGTGATATGTCCGCACCAGCATTTCGGCCAGCAGACCCAGTAGAAACAGTTGAATCCCGAGAACCAGCATGATCATCGAAAGGATCGGCAGCGGCGTCTGAATGAAATCGGCGTGATGCGGCCAGTCGAGAAATTTCATCGAAAAGGCCACCAGCGCCGAGAGCATTGAAAGCGTGAAAGCAAATATGCCAGCCCAGCCGAAAATGTAGAGCGGCTTGGTCAGATAGCTCTGCATGAACTTGATCGTGACCAGATCGAAGACGACCTTGATCGTTCGCGAAAGGCCGTATTTCGATTTGCCGGCAGTCCTTGGATAATGCGCAACCGGAATCTCGGCCACGCGACCTCCCGCCCAATTGGCATAGATCGGAATGAACCGGTGCATCTCACCATACAGTTGCACCTCTTTGAGCACGTCGCGGCGATAGGCCTTGAGCGAGCACCCGTAGTCATGCAGCGGAACGCCGCCGATGGTCGAGATCAGCCAGTTGGCGAATCGCGACGGCAGGACGCGCGTCAGAAATGCATCCTGGCGGTCCTTTCGCCAGCCTGAAACCACGTCATATCCTTCATCGAGCTTAGCCAGCAGCCGGCCGATATCCTCCGGATCGTTCTGCAGATCGGCATCCATCGGGATCAGCACCTCTCCACGCGAGGCGTCGATACCGGCCGCCATGGCAGCCGTTTGCCCGTAATTTCGTCGAAATGAGATGACACGTACTCGATCATCGGCCTCGGCGAATCGCCGCAGCAGATCCAGGCTCCCATCGGTACTTCCATCATCGACATAGATCACTTCATAGCTCAACCCGAGCCGCTCCATGGCTTCCGTGATCTTCCGCTGCTGGTTCGAAAGATTCTCTTCTTCGTTGTATACCGGCAGGAATAGAGAAAGTTTGGGATCCATAATAGTTTCCGGTAAGAAGTAGGCAGTGGGCAGTAGAAAGTAAAAAGTAAAAAGTAAAAAGTACGAAGACATGGCCACTTCATACTTTTCTTTTAGTACCCACTGCCAACTACCACTGCTAACTGCCCGCTGCCCGCTGCCAACTGCCCACTGCCCACTGCCTACTGCCCACTGCCTACTGCTTTCCGGGCCAGGCAGACTATCGAAACGCCGAACGGCAGCCGGCGGTTCTTCAGCCACCCGGCTTCGAGGGCAAACATGCGAGACAGAAATCCATTGAGGAGCGGGTGATTGAGCCGGTTTTCAGCCATCTCTGCGCGCCTGAGCCATCTGAGCAGCCGCCTTCCGAGCCAGATCGGCGCAAACATCGCCATATTGGCATAACTCATCATATCGATCTGCAAACCGGCGGCTTCTACTGCCGATTGCAGTCCATCGATACGATATCTGCGCTTGTGACCTGATTGATCGTCATTCGGGCCCCATAAAACCTGGAAAGCCGGCACGAAGAGCACCACCGGGGCCCCGGGCCGCAGGACGCGACATATTTCACTCAAGCCTTTGACATCATCGTCGAGGTGTTCGATCACGTCCAGCGCAGTGATCAGATCGAATGATTCGTCAGCAAACGGCAGTTCGGTCGCGCTGGCGCATAAGATGTGCTTGTGACCACGCTGGCGAGTGAAGCTCAAAGGCAATTCCGACAGGTCGATCCCCTGAACCTCGCCGAATGCGCGCAGGTGGTCCATGGTTGCACCTGTCCCGCAACCGATATCCAGAATCTGTCGCTCGTGGCCGTCGAATGTTCCGACGGTCTTTCCGTCATCCCTCAGCGCTTTCCGGATCTGTTCGAAGACGATGGCGCGACGCCCGACAAACCACCAGTGATGGTCCTCGACGTCGTACATGACCGAATAATTGAGCGGTCGCATGGTGCCCACAGGGGATCCGTTTTCACTTCGCTCACTTCGCTCACTTCGCATGGACTGCCTCCGCGTGACTGGCAGATGGCCGTTTCGCGAACCCGCGCCAGCTGTTGCGATTGTGCCAGTATATCTCGACTGCTTCCAGATCTTCAGACCTGAACCAGCTCTCGAATTCATCGCGGCTGATGTAGAACGCCACCGGCGCTGTCAGATGATCGTGAACGATGTTGTGAATCTCGCGAAACGGGAACCTCGAGATGTAACCCAGATAATCGGCATAAAAGAGGCGATTTCTCAATCGGCTGTTGCCGAGCGGCGCATAAATCAGTTTGAGCAGCAGATAGAGAATCGTCGTCGGCAGCCAGGATAAATAGTAGAGCAGTCGCGGCCGAATTCGCGATGTCAGGTGTTTGCGCACCGGATTGATGAAGTTAACAATCCATCCGTTATTTTCGAGGCCGTAGATCCAGGCGGATACCGAGCCGCCATCCCTGAGCCGTCCGACGAGGGATGCGAACCCGTCGGCGGGGCGTGGAAGGTGGTGCAGCACGCCGACCGAGAAGGCGTAGTCGAACACCCGCTTGACCGGCAGGCGATAGATGTCGGCCTGGATGATATGGACATTCGGCAGGTCACGAGTGTTCCAGTAGGCGGCATCGACGGCCTGACTCAGATCGACGCCGATCACCGCTTCAGCGCCCCACCTGCCGATCAGCCGCGTGTGCCGTCCCTTGCCGCATCCGCCCTCGAGCACAACTTTGTCCCTGACAAACTCCGGCCTGACAGGAGCTATCCAGTCCAGAAACTGTTGCTCGTGATGCTCACCTAAATGATCGAACTCGAGCCATTGAGCTCCGAAATTTTCGGCCGTTTCACGTTGATGCTCGTCCGCTTCAACCGGTGCGAAACGCGGCACTCCTGAGTGAATCGGGTACGCGCGACCGCAGCCGGCACATGCCAGTTCGCCGGAGAGGATCTCCTCGCCATCCCGCTCATCGATCTTCAGTGTTAATTCTCCGCTGCACTCAGGGCAGGCGAGGTACTGGCAAAGTGTCTCTTTCATTCGCTCATCTTAAGGGTCCGATCGGGATTGGCATATCAAACCTGGATTGTATTCAAAGCCCGCCAGAAGGGCAATCACCACCTGTCACATTCCCGGGTACAGTCAAGCCGATTCATCTGCTATCATTGCATTCAGCATGGGGTACCGCCTTGAGGCGGGTTTTGCCATCGCGAAACGAAAAAACCGCCTCAAGGCGGTACTCCATGCTGAATGCCAAATGACTCGAGGGGATAAATGGAGGACGTAACAGTAATCGGAGGCGGACTGGCGGGTTCAGAGGCAGCGTGGCAGGCGGCGGAGCGCGGCGCACGCGTCCGGTTGTACGAAATGCGGCCGGGCAGGACGACGGGTGCTCACCGGACAGGCAATCTGGCCGAACTCGTCTGCAGCAATTCGCTCAAATCCGATCAGCCGCATACGGCTCCGAGACTGCTCAAGGACGAGTTGCGAGCGGGAGGCTCACTGCTCGTACGCTTGGCAAATCAGGCGGCAGTCCCGGCTGGAGGCGCGCTGGCCGTCGATCGCGAGCAGTTCTCCGAAATGGTCACGGCTGAGATCTCACTCCATCCGAACATCGAGCTCGTCCGCGAAGAGGCGACCGGAATCGATCCCGCCCGGATCACAGTCGTTGCCGCAGGTCCGCTAGCCTCACACGACCTCACCGATTCGATCGCTGAGCTGACAGGCAGCAGCAGCCTCTATTTTTTCGATGCCATCTCACCCGTAGTCGATGGTGAGACGATAAATTTCGAGATCGCCTTTCGCGCGTCCCGTTACGGCAAAGGCGGGGACGATTACGTCAACTGCCCTATGAACAGGGAAGAGTATGACCTTTTTTATGAAGCGCTCATGGCCGCCGAGACAGTTAAACCGCACGACGGGATGGAAGACGAAGCGAAATTCTTCGAAGGCTGTCTGCCGATCGAGGAACTCGCCCGCCGGGGCCGCGACACGCTGAGGTTCGGTCCGATGAAGCCTGTCGGACTGATCGATCCGCGCACCGGTCGCGAATCATGGGCCTGCGTTCAACTGCGCCTTGAAAATCTTATGGCCGACGCCTACAACATCGTCGGATTTCAGTGCCACATCAAATATGGCGAACAGCAGCGAGTCCTGCGGATGATTCCAGGGCTCGAAAACGCGGAATTCTTCAGGTTCGGGCAGATGCATCGAAATACATACATCTGTTCGCCACGCCTGTTGTCTGACACGCTGCAAATGAAGAAACATCCGCGCGTTCTTTTTGCAGGACAGATTTCAGGAATCGAAGGATACACCGAGGCGATGGCTACCGGAATGATTGCGGGCATCAATGCCGGCAGGCTGGCGCAGGGAAAAGCCCCGATTGCGCCGCCACGGGAATCGGCGACCGGTTCGCTTATCCATTACCTGTCCCACGCCGATCCCGATCGCTTTCAACCCGCGAACACCACTTTTGCGCTGCTGCCACAACTCGAACCTGAGCTGCGTAAAAGAACGAAACGCAAAGCCGATCGACATCGTATACTGGTTGATCGCGGGCTCGATCAGTTTGTCACGTGGCTGGCTGAATCAGGAGAGCAAGTAGTCTCCAGTCTCCAGTTTCCGGTTTCCAGTTTATAATGAATTAACTTGATATCTCATCAAGTTATTGAGTATCAAGAAGACGGACTGGAAACTGTTTCAACCTGTATTTCCTGTGGATTTCGTGAAAAAAAGACTGGTCAAAATAATAATGTTCTGTCTGATCTGCCTGATGGCGGGGGGGTCGTCGCCGGCCATCGGGCAGAGCGGTCGCGGCCAACTGCCGGAATCCAAAAAGAAGAAACCTGAAAGACCGCGTCTGCCTGATCCGCTCCCGAAGGTTCGCATGCCGGAACAGATTCCGCAGCCTTCGGACGATACGATTCGAATCAACAGCGATCTGGTGACGATCGTGGCCACGATCATGAGCAGTATCCAGATCGGCAAGATCGAACTGGAACGTGAGGATTTCGAGATACTGGAAGACGGCGTTCCACAGGAGATCTCCAATTTCGCCCGCGATCGGGACCTTCCGATCAATCTTGTCATGCTTTTTGATTCCAGTTTGAGCGTGGCTCAGAAGATAGCATTTGAACGGCGGGCGGCGGCGAAGTTCTTCGAACGGGTATTGAGGCCGGAGGACCGCGCGGCGCTCTTTGCCGTCTCGACAGATGTGGCCGTTCTGCAGGATTTCACCGGAAACACCAAATCACTGGTCAATGCCACCAAACAGCTCAAGGCAAAAGGCGCAACATCACTCTACGATGCCGTCTTTCTGGCGTCGGATTACCTGAATGCGACCGAGGGGCGGCGTGTGATCGTCATAGTTTCTGACGGCGGCGACACGACCAGCAACAAAGGGCTTCTCGAAGCGCTTGCCCGTGCCCAGCAGTCTGACGCCATTGTCTTCTCGGTTTATACCGGCAATCTCAATTATTCACAGAACCTGCGCGATCTGGCGGGCGAACGCGCGCTCGAGACGCTGGCAAATGAGACGGGCGGCGATGTCATCCGCCCCAGTGTCACTCCCGGCACTCAGGGCGACGAAGCTGATGAACAGTCCCTGCGCGAACTTGATCTCGCATTCGTCAGCCTCGCCGAACGCCTGCGGACCCAGTTCACTCTCGGCTATTTTTCGAGCAATGATAAGCGTGACGGGAGCTTTCGCAAGCTGGTCGTTCGCGTTAAAAAACAGGGTTTATCAGCCCGCACCCGAACAGGTTATTACGCCCCGAAAAGTTGATGTTTCAGTAAATCCGACCTCCGCTCGATTTCCATGACGTGGTTTGCCTCCACGTGCTACAATCTGCGCGATCAAGTTACCATTTCTTTTCATATTCTTGACATTAATTGAAAACGACCACTCATTTCATGTCACCGAGATGATCCTTCAGCTAAAATAATGTGGTCGGCATTGAGGCTTATGAAATATGCAAGCGGACATCATATTAATAAGAGCGGTTTTCACTGTGATTCTGGTTGTTGCGGGATATCTGATCGAGCCGATACCGACATGGGTAGGTAAGGAGCTTGGCATACCAGCTGGATCAAGGATTTTTTCGGCTATAGCCGGACTTGGAATTGCCTGTGGAATTGTCTTCTTTGAGCTTCGAATTCGACGGGCTTCGCTCAAGACACTGATCGGAGCGGCGATTGGATCGATTCTGGGGATTATCGGTTCAACCATGATGGGTTTTCTCATCACGGCACAGCCCTGGGATCAACCGATCAAGTCATTCCTGACGCTGACGCTGACGCTTTTTATGGCTTATGTCGGGCTGCTGGTCGGGGCCGCCAAGGGCGATTACATCGATCTGGCGGCGCTCGGAGGTTTCCTGAGCGACCGCGGGGCGAAACAGAGCTTCAAGATTCTTGATACAAGCGTCATCATCGATGGCCGAGTAGCAGATATCGCCGAGGCTGGATTTCTGGGCGGCGTGATCATGATTCCTCAGTTCGTTTTACGGGAATTGCAGCAGATCGCTGATTCCTCCGATTCGGCCAAGCGCAACCGCGGAAGGCGTGGTCTGGATATTCTTCAGAGAATACAGAAGAATTCCAACCTTGACGTCCAGATCTACGAAGCGGATTTTCCCAACGTCAAGGAGGTTGATCTGAAGCTGATCGAACTAGGCAAGCAGCTCAACGCGCCGATCGTGACAAACGATTTCAACCTCAACAAGGTGGCGCATCTTCGAGGCGTCGAAGTTCTGAATATCAATGAGCTGGCAAATGCGCTGAAACCCGTTGTACTTCCCGGGGAGATCATGAAGGTCTTCATACTGAAAGAGGGGAAGGAATACAATCAGGGCGTCGCCTATCTTGACGATGGCACAATGGTGGTGGTCGACAATGCGCGTAAACTGATCGGCAAGAATGTGGATATGATCGTCACCAGCGTATTGCAGACGACGGCGGGCAAGATGATCTTCGGCCGGGTTGAAGAGCCTGTTAATCAGCGCGACATGCGTGATCACCAGTCGCGGCAGACTCCTCTTTCTGCCCAATCGTCCGTGATTGATTCCTGAGGCGCACTGATACCAGCACCTACATCGTGAACGTTGCCATCATCCCGGCCGCCGGAAGCGGGGCGCGCTTCGGCGGACAAATACCCAAGCAGTTCATCGAGATCTCCGGTGTTCCGATCCTGGCGCATACGATCAAACGATTTGTCGATTGCTCTGTGATAGGAGCGATCGTCGTGGCACTGCCCGAGGATCGTTTGAACGAATTTCCGCGCTCGCTACAGGATTCAGGCTGGTGCAGGCTGAGTGATGAGAGGCCGGGAGAGGGTCTGATCGACGGGAAAAAGATCTTCTTTGTTCCGGGTGGCGCCGAGCGCAGCGATTCGATTCGCAACGCATTGCAGGTCGTCGAGAACCTTCAGCCGGGGATCGTTGCAGTGCATGATGCCGTCCGTCCGCTGGTCACCTCTGAGCAGATCTCTGCGGTCATTGAAAAGGCTGAGGAGACGGGCGCCGCGATCCTGGCTCTGCCCGCGACCGATACTATCAAAGAGGTCGAGAATGGACTTGTCGTTCGCACGATCGACCGTCGAAGAATCTGGCGGGCACAGACCCCGCAGGCCTTTCGGTACGGACTTTTGATGGAGGCAAATCTCGAAGCCCGTGTCTCCAGCCTGCCGCCGGCCATGACCACTGACGATTCGCTGCTGGTCGAACGGCTGGGCGCTGCCGTTGCGGTGGTCGAGGGGTCGGTCAGCAATCTTAAAATCACCACGCCTGAGGACCTGGTCATGGCTCAGAAGCTTTTCGAACAGCACGCGGACCTCTATGGATTCAAAAGTTCCTGAACACGAATCGAGTCTGACGGGCGCGCCATTTCGAGTCGGCATCGGATACGATATTCACCGTTTGGCGTCGGGCCGCCGGCTTGTGCTCGGAGGCATCGAAATACCATTCGATCAGGGATTGCTCGGTCACTCCGACGGAGACAGTCTTGCTCACGCGATCACCGATGCTCTGCTCGGAGCCGCAGGGCTCGGCGACATCGGCGCCCATTTTTCCGACGCGGACCCGCGCTGGAAGGATGCCGACAGCCTCGGTTTTCTCAAGGCCGCCTCTCAGATGCTCGCCGATCGCGGATGGAACGTTGCCAATATCGACGCCACGATTCTGGCCGAGCAGCCGAAGATGATGCCGCATATTCCTGCGATGAAGTCCGCTCTGAGCCGTGCGACCGGCCTTGACCAGTCGCAGCTGAACATCAAGGCCAAAACGAACGAGAAGCTGGACGCCATCGGCCGCGGAGAAGCCATCGCCGCTCAGGCGATCGTACTGATTTATCCCAAATAATAGATGCGACCACAGGACTTGATCGAAAAAAAACGTGACGGCGGAGAACTGACCAGGGATGAGATCGCCTTTCTGATCCGCGGGTACACTTGCGACGAGATCCCTGATTATCAGATGGCTGCATGGCTGATGGCCGGATTCCTGCGGGGAATTTCCGAGGCTGAAACGCAGGCGCTGGTCGAAGAGATGCTCTATTCCGGCGATGTTTTGACACACGATCAGATCGCCGAACCGAAGGTCGACAAGCATTCAACCGGCGGGGTCGGCGACAAGACATCGCTCGCGATTGCTCCGATCGCCGCCGCCTGCGGAGTCGCAGTGCCGATGATCTCGGGTCGCGCGCTGGCTCACACAGGCGGCACGCTCGATAAGCTGGAATCCATTCCCGGCTTTCGCACCGACTTGTCATTGGACGAATTCCGGCGTGTCCTTGCAGCATGCGGACTGGCGCTCATCGGCCAGACGAAAGAGATCGCTCCCGCCGATCGAAAGCTGTACGCCCTGCGCGATCTGACCGCGACTGTTCCGTTCAGGCCATACATTTGCGCTTCGATCATGTCAAAGAAACTTGCCGAAGGCATCGACGGTCTGGTGCTTGACGTTAAATCCGGGAATGGAGCTTTCATGCGCGACCTTGAAGGCGCGCAGACGCTGGCCGAAATGCTGGCCAGGATCGGACGCGGCATGGGCAAGCGCGTCGTTGCTCTGGTCACGGATATGAACCAGCCGCTCGGGCGCTGGGTCGGCAATGCCGTTGAAACACGTGAAGCAATCGAGATGCTGCAGGGGACCCTCGATGGTGATTTCGCCCAGCTTTCGATCGAGCTGGCGGCCAGAATGCTTAACATCGGCGGCATTGAAGAAGATCTTGATACTGCGCGGACGAGGGCGGTCGATGCCGTGACCAGCGGACGGGCGCTCGACAGACTGCGGCGCGTGATCGAACTGCAGGGAGGGGACCCGCGTGTCGCCGACGATCCAGGTCGGCTTCCGCAGGCCCTGCTCTCTCGCGACATCAGGGCGGAACGCAGCGGATACGTGACAGGAATCGAAACGGACGAGGTCGGCCGCGTTGTTATGGATTGGGGCGGCGGACGCAGGCGTCTCGAAGATGCGATCGATTACGGAGTCGGTCTCAACATTCACGTCAAACTGGGAGACCCGGTCAAGCCCGGAACACCACTCGTCACCGCCTATTATAATGATGCATCTAAGTTCGAATCGATGGCGGATCGACTGCGCAGGGCCTGGTCGATCACGGAAGAGGCTCCACCACCTGTGCAGATGATCAAGGCGATTGTCTGACATTCAAATATTACCGGAGGCAATTTAATGAACAGAATCCTGCCGTTGCTGATCATCCTGGCTTTCGTCCTCTCATCCGGCTGTACCACGCGGGACATAGCTGCCGAGTCTGACGGAAACAAGATCAAGGTCGGAATCGTCTTCGACATCGGCGGCAAGGACGATCGATCGTTTAACGCTGCCGCCAACGTCGGCGTTCAGCGAGCGAAGAAGGATTTTCCGATCGTTCTGCGGGATGTCGAACCGGGCGATCCGACATCGATCGAACCGGCGCTCCGCGCCTTCGCACAATACGGGTACAATCTGATCACAGGCGTGGGTTTCGCGCAGGGCCCGATCCTCAAACAGGTGGCGACCGATTACCCGCAACTCCATTTCGTTCTGATCGATTCCGTCGCCGATCTGCCCAATGTCGCCAGTCTGCTCTTCAAGGAGCACGAAGGATCGTTCCTCGTCGGCATGATCGCCGCATACAAGAACAAGACAGGCACGATAGGTTTCGTCGGCGGGATGGACATCCCGCTCATTCATAAGTTCGCTACCGGCTATGAAGAGGGCGCCCGCTACGTCAATCCGAAGATCAGAGTACTCAAAAACTATGTCGGCATCACCGACGCGGCCTGGAACAACCCGGGCAAGGGCAGGGAACTGGCCAATTCTCAGTATGAACAGGGCGCGGACGTTATTTTTCAGGCGGCCGGAAACTCGGGGCTTGGCGTCTTCGATGCCGCCGAGGCCTACAATAAATTCGCGATCGGTGTTGACGCCAACCAGAACTGGGTCAAACCCGGTCACATCCTGACCAGCATGCTCAAACGCATCGATAACGCCGTCTATTCGGTCGTGCAGGACGAGGTCGCCGGTAAATTCAAAGGCGGTGTGCACGTTTACGGGCTCGAGAACAACGGCGTCGATTATGCACTTGACCAGTACAACAGGGATCTCATTCCTGCATGGGTGATCGAAAAGGTCGATCAGGCCAAACGCGACATCATCGAAGGCAGGATCAAAGTCACTGACGCTATGGTGCAATGAAGAATACTCTTCTCGACAATGGATCCGAAACTTGCCACATTTATCAGTGCCTCCGATGGAACGGCTGCTCAGGCAGAGTTGGAGGTCATCCTCGCGCAAGTCAGGCCGTTGATCAGCAGAATCACCGCCGGAAGTCAGGCACCGGATGATGATCTGCAGGATACGCTGCAGCATCTGATACGAATCTTGTGGGAATGCCGCGCTTCGCCTGAACATCGCGAGATCAGGGACTTCGCCAGATATTCATCGGTCATTGCATCGCACATCCGCAAGCAACGGATTCGGAGTCAAAATCCCATCCGCTGGAATTTGAGCGATTCGCTTCGCTATCTGATCAAGGATGACAAATCGCCCATCGGGATCTGGAAGGAAGAATCGGGTTCACAGGTTTGCGGATACAGAGAATGGATGGGCAGGCCGTCGGAATCGAGCGAACAACTGGCTCAGCTGATCAACTCGAACGCCGGCGATATCGATCAGGATTTTCAGGACCTGCCGTCAACCATCGAGTTTATCTTCAACAGGATCGGCCATCCGTTGAAATTTAATGATCTGGTCAGCATCGTTTTTCAACTCAGAAGGATCAGGGAATTGATCTTTGTTTCAGATTCTCCCGATACCGGTTCGCCGGGTGTGGAACTGGTAGATTCATCCGAAACACCTGATCAAAGGATCGAATGGCGCGAGTTTCTGACACGTGTCTGGGGTGAAATCGAGACGCTTCCAAGGTATCAGAAGATCGCATACCTGCTCAATTTCACATCCGCGAACGGCGAGACAGAGGTTTTCGTGAAATTCGGAGTGGCCGGCATCAGGGAGATCGGCAAGACATTGCAGCTTACCGAAGCGCACTTTCAAAGGGCCTGGTCGGAACTCGAAATTGTAGGATCATCGGAGGCTCTGACCCAATATGATGAGAAATTCGCGATTTTATGGATGCAGCTTCCGCTCAAGGACACAGTGATTGCAGCGATTCTCGAGACCGACCGCCAAAAGGTCATAAATTTGAGGAAATCGGCGGTTGAGAGGATTGCACGTCGAATGCGCGGACAGGAAAATCGCGTGCCTGATCTGTGAATGGTAATATGACGGTGCGATTCGCATCTCTTCAAATGAGAGGTGAAGATGGCATGGCATTTAACAACGGAGTTGGCGGCAAAATATCGCCGGCGTGAATGCACTCAGGAAGAGTTGCTGCAACTGGATGATCACCTGAGGGCGTGTGAACATTGTCTGGAGGAGTTCAGTGCGCATTTCGAGGTCACAGACGGGCTGCTGGCTCTGGCCGCGAATCTTCAAACGCCGGGGGTTGCCGAACATCCGAATCTGCAGGCCTATCTGTCCGGCGTTTTCGATGAGATCGATCGTGAGCTGGTCGAGGACCATCTCGAGTTCTGCCGGGCCTGTCAGGATCAAAAATCACTGCTCGAAAGCCGCAGGAGAGCGCGGGGCCGCTTCGCGGGGTATCTCGGTTCAGCCTTCGATTCCATCCGGTCATTCGACTTTCCGGCCAGATGGCCGGCCCTGGCGACTGGCCTGGCGATGCTGCTGCTTGGCGCCGTTTTCTGGCTGAAGACATGGGATCGGCGCGATGCCGAAGTCGCATCGAGTCAGAAGTCGCCTTCAGTTGAAACGCCGCAAAAATCTCCAGTTACTTCCGAAGTCGCGGAAGAGCCGCTGCTGGCCATCACGGACAATGGCGTCAGGATTGCTCTCACCCGGTCGGGCGATATTGAAGGGTTGGAGCAACTCTCGCCGCGAATGCGTGAACTTCTCGAACCGGTCATCAGAACCCGGACCATCGGCATTCCATCCGCCGAACTATCCGGTAAATCCGCGGCATTGATGGGCGATCAGCCCGAGCCTGGAACATTCCGGTTGATCAGCCCGGTCGGCAGGATCGTCGAATCCGTTCGGCCGGCTTTCCGCTGGCAGTCGATGACGGGAGTCGTCGGTTATACGGTCTCGATTTACGATCCTGAATATCGCGAGGTCGCCGTCAGCCCCGTCATCAGCGAGACGCGCTGGACGCCCGATCTCAATCTCAGGCGCGGGCAGACTTATCTCTGGCAGGTCACGGCGCGCCTCGAGGATGGAGATGTCAGGGCTCCGGCCCCGAACCAGCCCGAGGCCATGTTCAGAGTTCTCGATGGATACTGGGCCGGTCGCATCGCCGAAGCCCGCGGAAATTATCCGGGCACCCGGCTGCTGCTCGGATCAATCTACGCTAAAGCCGGAATGATCGTGGAAGCCGAGCGTGAGTTGAGAGAACTGGTGAAGTCGAATCCTGAATCGGATTTCGCCCGCCGGCTGCTCGATGAAGTTATCGAGGCCCACCGGAAGAAATGATAATTTTCAATACCCGTCACCGACCAGGATGAAACCCGCCCAGTAGAATGGATGTCGATAACCTCTCATCCTCATGATCTTCAATGAGGCGTCGCGCAATGCCTCGGCGACGGACATTGGCGAACTGTTGCCCGGCGCTTTGCCCGCCAGATGCCTGTGAAACTCGATCATCAGGTCAGCCATGCTGTCCGATCGAACCTTCCATTGGCTGAGCTGCAATCGTCGGCACGCCCGCGATAAAGAACGACCATCCCAGACCTACTACACCTTCGCCCGATCCGATATCCCCCTGAGCGGTTTCACAGGCCGAAAGGACAGCCAGACGGCCTTCAAATCGAGCTTCATCACTTCACGGGTCCGAGCAGGCCGTCTTCATCCCCGCCCGATCGCGCCAGAAGAAGATACGAATATAGCGGGCTGGCATCGTCCACCACCCCGTGAGTCGCCAGGTGCAGGATCTCGTGGTTCCGGGCCTCGGATTTGAACCTGGACTCCGTCGCCGCCCTGCCCGTGAATATCCGGCTCTTTCCGCTTCCGTATAATTTCCCGATTTCGCGGACTTGTCTCTCGGCTTCAGGCAGCGGCCGAATGACGCTCCTGGTCGCTGATCGGGTCCCATGCCGGATTGCCTATCCCGAGGAGCGATCCCGGCTTCCGATCCGCCATTCCGCTCACTTCGAAGCCCGACCATGTTTGCTCCAGCGCCGTCAGCAGGAGCGAAAAAGATCGCCGCTGATTCGTTCAAAACTGATTCCGGGACGTCATAGAGGCCTGAAACGGCATCTCCCACGGGCATCCGTCCGGAACGATGACCAGCCTGGTCTTTCCCGACAGAGCCGCCTCGGCCGGCAGGCAGAATCTGATACAGTTCGATCGCCGGTCAGGAAACCCGGGTCGCGTTCGGAGAGTTGTCGTTATGGAGAGAGCCGTTTTCTCCTCCGATCGTCTCGGACGGCGTTCGGATCGGGAAGATCTCGATCCGCGGTCTCTCCACGCTCTGCTCATCTCTCGTCAGGACAAGGAGAAATGAGCCGGCTTCGGATATCGAGAATTCAAGCAAGGCATAACTCCGGTCGGGCAGAAGTCTCATCGCCTCGGTCTGTGTGAGGGGCGAAAAAACTCCGCGCCGGCTCTTCAGCCCGGTGTGAGCGAGATCAAGCCGGTTCTGATCCTGCAGAACATCGAGCAGCACCCGCGCCCGCGCCCTTTCGGCATACTCGAATGCGTCGACAAGACTGTTCCGGCTGACCGACAGTCGCAGCATCCCCGATACGGATCGAGTTTGTTCTCGAAGAAAAGTTGCAGATCGCGAGGCGGACCCGCCACCGACGTTCGCATCCGCTCGATGATACCGATCGCTTCGGTGAACGAACCGGCAGCATCCTCGATCCGCCCTGTCGCCAGGCTGGTCTCGCCGGCCTGGGTCAGGCATCTCCGCAGCAGATCCTGGTCGCCCGATCGCCTGGCCAGATCGACGGCTCTCGAAATATATTTGAGAGCTTCGGCAACCTCGCCCTTGCCGTGCCATGCCCTGCCTATGCTGGTCAGCGAAGATGCGATGTGGGCCACATTCTGATGCTTCTCGCGCAGATCGAGCCCGCGCTTCCAGATATGCAGAGCCTCGTCATACTGATTCTGATGCAGGTGGAGCGAGCCGATAGTATGAATCGCCGTGGCGGCACCCGTTCATTTTGTAACGACTCGTGAACCTGCCGGCTTCGCTGATAGGCGTCCAGAGCTTCTTGATATCGATGCTGAGCGCTGTATGCCGTCCCGATGTTATTCCCACGTCGTCGCGACGTCGTTGAGGCTCCCATCTCCTCGCTGATCTGTTTGCTTTCGGTAGCTCTTAGAAGAGCCAGATCATGATTTCCTGTGCGCCGTATACGTTGCCGAGGTTGATCAGGGCCCTGAAATGGAGTGGCGCGCGCTCGCTATGCTGTTGATGAGGCAGCGATTGAGCAGTTCCATAAGCCCCGCCTGTAATCACCAAGCATCCGGTACATGTGCTGCCGAGATTGTTCCTGAAGGATCGCGATCTGAATCTGATCGCCAGTCTTCTCCGCAGCCCGAGCGCAGGTTCAGCTTCTGCCGCCGCTCGCAATCGCCGAACCGGTTATGGACTTTTCCGATCTCGTTCCAGATCCGGCCGACTTCCGCGTTCGGGCCTTTGACCGTTTCAATCATCAGGATACGTTTCAGATCATCGACGGTGGCTCGATAAGCCCTTTTCAGCATTGACCGCAGAGAGCGGTTCGAGGGCTCCGATCTGTCCGGCGATATCGCCATCCTTTGCGGATCTGTTCGTCGCCGGGGTCGCGATTTCCGAATGCTTCGCCGGACCGGCTGCCTGCCAGCAGGTTTCTCCCCTCTTCGATGATCGAACTGAGTCAGCCACTCCCTTTCCGCATCCAGCAGGCGATGCCGCTCAGCGTCGTTGTCCCAATTTCGGAACCTGTTCCAGAACCATCGAGGCCGTCGATCCGATGTTTCACGATCTTCCAGTCTGAACCTTCCTGCCGGAAGATGATAGTTTCATAGTGGACGGCATCACTGACAACGACCTGCCGGTTCTGCCGTCGATCGCCCTGACTCGATAGCTCACGTGCCTCTGCTCGATTGCGAAAATCGACAAGCGGAGAATCTTTCATCTAGTATCCCAATCGATCGTAAGTCTCAAAACTGTTTCAGTGAGCTGTTTTGATCGGCGAGTACTTGCGAGTCAGATGCCCATAGTCGTGTATGAGCGGAGAGATCCTCTTTTCGGTAACTATCGAAAGGTTGTCGATCTTTGTTCCGAGCTTCGCCTGATCCGAATGAGCAGTCCGGGCTATCCTGCCGGCATCCCGTGGAGGGACCGGCAACGGCTGTGCCAGACTGAAGCGTCAACAGGATGACTTGTCCGACAGTGGAAACAACCGCCATGAGTTTACCCCATCGATCTTTCACTCGATTATGGCCCAGTTGGTTGGCGTGAGCGAAAAAATTGACCGCCCGGTAATATTCGCCCCATTCCCATCATTACCGGTTGAAGAGAGTAAAACCCGGTATCGCCGACACGGGGCCGGCAATGGATAACAGTCGATCAATCGATGAAGGGAGTCAAAGTCATGAGAGAAGCAACTCTGAAAGCTAACGGAAGAATACTCACAGTCGTGACAGCGGTAATGCTGACAATTACGCTCATGATCATCAAGGTTGAGGCGCAGGACCGACCTCCACACCCGGCAACAATCGGTCAACTCAGGGCCACACTTGATCAGAACATGAATCATCCTGCAATCGAGGCGAAATACACGGCGCTGAAGGCAGTTCCGGGATTCCTGGGATTGCCCACATCGCCGACAACAAAAGCGCCGGACAGATTCGGTTACTATCGCCATTATCAGGGCGGATCCATTTCTATACGCCAAAAACCGGCGCCAGAGTTGTCCGCGGGCAACCGGGAAAAATACGCGGCTCTGGAATGGCAGAAGGGATTTCTGGGGTATCCGACCACGGACGAATTGACGGCGTCCGACGGCATGAAGCGCTTCCGGTCATTTCATGGGCGGGTGATCTACTGGTCGCCGGCAACTGGTGCTCAGGAGGTGCAAGGCGAAATTCTCAGAAAATGGAACTCTCTCGGAGACGGAACGGGGCCTGCTGGGATACCCGCTCACGAGCGAGACGAAAACGCCCGACAGCGCCGGCCGGTATAACCACTTCGAGCGTGGTTCAATCTACTGGTCGCCGAAGACGGGAGCTCACGAGATACACGGCTATATCCGGGAGAAGTGGGCGCGACTGGGGTGGGAGCGGGGCAGCCTGGGTTACCCGGTTACGGACGAAATGACGGCTCCTGACGGGACAGGTCGCTACAATCATTTCGAGAACGGTTCAATCTACTGGACGCCGAATACGGGCGCCCATGCCGTGGCGGGCGCTATCCGCGAGAAAATGGGCAGATCTCGGCTGGGAGCAGAGCTCACTGGGCTATCGATCACTGATGAGCTGACCATCTCGCTGCATACCGCCGGCGTTGTCCGCTTCAACAAGTTTCAATCAGGAGCGATTCGGATCAGTCCGACCGGAAACGTCAATGTCATCAGCGAGGTATGGACAGAATTCCCATTCAGGCATTTCTGCTGAGGACGATAATGGATCGAACGCCGCCGAAATAGACGGTTCGCAGGTCATCAAATGGATCGATTACGCGAACAAAGTCTTCCGCTCCAGGAAAGATACGATTCACGTTCAGTCCCAAAGAGATTGCGAAACTTTGGACTCGACGGAGCTCAATCAGCGGCTGATCTCCCGTGGGCGAAGAGGACAAGGCGAACGAGATTGCTGCCCGGGTATCCGGGCAAGACTGTCATCTACCTTCCGATTTCCTCTTGCAACTGGCAATGGTTATTCGCCAAGGGGACCCCGAGGAGAGATCAAATTCGTCCGCCATCTACCGGGATTCACCGTTACAGTATCTGCGGACATCGGAATCTGGGCCGGTTCGCCCTTCAGCCTGGGCCGTATCTCGGTCTGCCGCCTTACCTTTCCCGGAAAGTCGGATTTCCAGCGCGGTCAGCAGGAAGCCAGAGACTGGCTGAAGAGGGCAACCATTTCGACGAGGATAGATTCAGCGACACGCCGGAAGATCCCGAGACGTGTAATAACCGGGCAATGCGGCCCGACTCCAGGCGCGGTCATGTTCGAAAGTCGGCTTTATGCTCCACCGCGCACCAATATGATCCTATTGTTCCGATCTGAAGGCGGACTCCGACCTAAAAGCCCCGCTGTTACCGTTCTCTCGCCGCAGCAGTTTGACTGGGTCTATGAAGTTCTAGAGTCCGCAAACTGATGTCAGTATGGGAGCCGTCGATCTTCTCACGAAGGAGAATCATAAGCCGGCCACGGACATCATCGAAATGCGCCAAATCACCAAACAGTTCAACGTAGTAATTTATAACAGGTCGATCGACTTGTCTATTCCCGCCCGGACGATCCGTCTGCATCGTCGGTGAAAGCAGGGCGGGGGAAGTCCACGATCATGAAGATCCTCTATGGCTTCTACTCGGCAGATGAGGGAGAGATCTTTATCAATGGAATCAGGCGGGAGATCCGTTCGCCACACGACGCAATTGCACTCGGTCTGGGATGGTCCCCAGCCATTTCATGCTCGTCCCACCGATGACCGTTCTTGAAAATATCGTCCTCAGAGCCGAGCCTGGCACTCCGCGCTCATCGGCTTCAAAAAGCGAGGACCAGAGCCACAAACTGTCGGACGATTTCGGATTCCATATCGAACCACGTACGCTGTTAGCGGCCTGTCTGTCGGCCAGCAACGGCGCGTCGAAGTTCTCAGGCGCTCTACCGTGGGGCGGGAATTCTGACTCGATGAACCAACCGCTGTTCTGACGCCACAGGAGGTCCCGAAAAGTTCTTCCGCATCCTGCGAGCATGCGCGACCAGGAAAAACGATCATCATCATCACTCACAAGTTGAACGAGGTGCTGGCGATCTCCGGATAACGTAACTGTCACTCGAGACGGACGGGTAGTCGGCGAAAGAAGACGACTAGCGAGACGTAACACCGCTGAGCTGGCGCGACTGATGGTCGGCCGTGATGTCCTGCGCGTCGAAAAGCCACCGCTGGCGGCCGGTCATCCGATTTTGCTGAGAGTTTTCAGGTCTGAATCTCGACGGGCGACTGAGGATATCGATTTCGAGGTGTGCGCAGGGTGAGATCGTGGCATCGCCGGCGTCGAGGGCAACGGACAGACCAGACTGATCGAGGTGCTTTCGGTTTGCTGTACCCCGACAGCGGACGAATCATCCTCGATGGACAGGAGTTCAAAGAGCGCCACAGCGCGCCGTGCGAAAGAGATGGGCATCGCCCACATTCCCTGAAGACGAGCATGCCCGCGGACTGCTGCTGGATTTCGACCTCGCCGACAATTCCATTCTCGGAACGCATTATCGCGCTCCGGCGGCGCCCTCGATCGGTCTGATCGACTACGCTGCCGTGCATCCCCTTAAAGCTGATCGCCTGATCCGCGATTTCGATATTCGCCCACGTTACACTACCCGCCAGAGCACTTTTCAGCGGAAATCGGCGAAGAAGCGATCAATCATCGCCCGTGAGTTCGACCTGCTGACCTGATTCTCGTCCCCTTTTAGCCGACGCGGGGTCGATATCGGCGCGATCGAATTCATTCACCGCAAACTTGTTGAACTGCGCGATGCCGGAACTGCAATCCTGCTCGTCTCCGCGGAACTGGAGAGAGTGCTTTCCCTTTCGGATCGCGTGCTGGTTATGTATCGGAGTAAGATCGTCAGCGAGGTCGATCCTCAAAATATCAAACAGGCTGGGGTGGGCTTTTGATGACCGGCGGCAAGGAGGATGAAACTAAATGACTGCGGGGCGTTCTCCTCATCCTCATCAAACGCATCGAGCATGGTCTCCGCCATTCGCTGGATGGCCCGTCACACCCATCGCCTGGCCAGCCTCGTCATAACGGCTCGCCGAAGCCAGTTGCTCGGCATTAGCGGCCGCCTCCGATGCATACGACAGTTTCAAATACTGCACCTGCATGCGCGGATTGCTCTTGAACTCCTGCAGATCTTCTCAATCCCGACCCGCAGTCCATTGATGTGGCAACCAGGGCTGCTTATACTTCTGTTCTGCGCCACTATTTCAGGCGTAACCTGTCCATACTTCGCCTGATCTTTACCAAACTCCAGCCGTTGACTATCTTGCCGTAAACGTAGAGGAATTTTGCTTGAAAATCGTGATCTGCTCCACGATACGACTTTCGCTTCGGGCCACTATCATCCTACAGCCGGCGCTGTTGCTGCAGGACGCCTCTTCGTTGTGGTTGGCCTCTTCTTCTGCGCATATGGTCTCGACCGAAGCAATTATCATCATTATCAAACTCAGCAATATTGCTGTGACGGCGTTTTTTCTCAAACTGTCCTCCA
>JADJXM010000034.1 GCA_016715865.1 Acidobacteriota bacterium
GTCACCGCCTATTATAATGATGCATCTAAGTTCGAATCGATGGCGGATCGACTGCGCAGGCCTGGTCGATCACGGAAGAGGCTCCACCACCAGTGCAGATGATCAAGGCGATTGTCTGACCTTCAAATATTACCGAGGCAATTTAATGAACAGAATCCGCTGCTGCTGATCATCCTGGCTTTCGTCCTCTCATCCGGCTGCACCACGCGGGACATAGCTGCCGGAGTCTGACGGAAACAAGATCAAGGTCGGAATCGTCTTCGACATTGGCGGAATGGACGATCGATCGTTTAACGCCGCCGCCAACGTCGGCGTTCAGCGAGCGAAGAAGGATTTTCCGATCGTTCTGCGGGATGTCGAACCGGGCGATCCGACATCGATCGGAACCACGCTCCGCGCCTTCTGCACAACATGGCGCTACCCGATCACAGGCGTGGTCTCGCGCAGGCCCGATCTCAAACAGGTGGCGTACCGATTACCCGCAGCAAGTAACCTTACTTCCCGTTCTGATCGATTCTGTCGCTGATCTGCCCAATGTCGCCAGTCTGCTCTTCAAGGAGCACGAAGCGATCGTTCTCGTCGGCATGATCGCCGCATACAAGAACAAGACAGGCACGATAGGTTTCGTTTATGGGATGGACATCCTGCTCATTCATAAGTTCGCTACCGGCTATGAAGAGGGCGTGCCCGCTACGTCAATCCGGAAGATCAGAGTACTAAAAAACTATGTCGGTATCACCGACGCGGCCTGGAACAACCCGGGCATTGGCAGAACTGGCCAATTCTCAGTATGAACAGGGCGCGGACGTTATTTTCAGGCGGCCGGAAATCCCGGCTTGGCGTCTTGGATGCCGCTGGAGGCCTACAATAAATTCGCGATCGGTGTTGACGCTAACCAGAACTGGGCCGTAAACCCGGTCACATCCTGACCAGCATGCTCAAACGCATCGATAACGCCGTCTATCTGCCGCAGGATGAGGTCGCCGGTAAATTCAAAGGCGGTGTACGTTTACGGGCCTGGAGAACAACGGCGTCGATTATGCACTTCGACCAGTACAACAGGGATCCCATTCTCGCGATGGGTGATCGAAAAGTACGATCAGGCCAAATGCGACATCATCGAAGGCAGGATCCCGTGCCACTGACGCTTATGGTGCAATGAAGAATACTCTTCTCTGACAATGGATCCGAAATCTCTGCCACATTTACTTGCGCCTCCGATGGAACGGCTGCTCAGGCAGAGTTGGAGGTCATCTCGGGCAAGTCAGGCCGTTGGATCAGCAGAATCACCGCCGGAAGTCAGGCACTGATGATGATCTGCAGGATACGCTGCAGCATCTGATACGAATCTTGTGGGAATGCTGCGCTTCGCCTGGAACATCGCGAGATCAGGGACTTCCGCCAGATATTCATCGGTCATCGTAACGCACATCCGCAAGCAACGGATTCGGAGTCAAAATCCCATCCGCTGGAATTTGAGCCGGGGATTTCGCTTCGCCATTCCGATCAAGGATGACAAATCGCCCATCGGGATGTCGTTAAAGGAAGAATCGGGTTCACAGGTTTGCGGATGCAGAGAATGGATGCAATAGTGCTGCCTGGAATCGAGCGAACAACTGGCTCAGCTGATCAACCCGAACGCCGGCGATATCGATCAGGATTTCAGGACCTTGCCGTCAACCATCGAGCTTCATCTTCAAACAGGATCGGCCATCCGCTGAAATTTAATGATCTGGTCAGCATCGTTTTTCAACTCAGAAGGATCAGGGAACTGATCTTCGTTTCAGATTCTCCCGATACCGGTTCGCCGGGTGTGGAACTGGCAGATTCATCCGAAACACCTGATCAAAGGATCGAATGGCGCGAGTTTCTGACACGTGTCTGGGGTGAAATTGAGACGCTTCCAAGGTATCAAAGATCGCATACCTGCCTAATTTCATATCCGCGAACGGCGGAGACAGAGGTTTTCAGAACCTGGAGTGGCTGGTATCAGTGGGAGATCGGCAAGACATTGCAGCTTAACTAGCGCACTTTCAAAGGGCCTGGTCGGAACTGGAAATTGTAGGATCATCGGAGGCTCTGACCCATTATGATGAGAAATTGCGCGATTTTGGCGGATGCAGCTTCCGCTCTGCCGACACTGCAGCGACTTCGGAGACCGAACGCCAAAAGGCCGCTAAATTTCGAGTGGAAATCGGCGGTTGAGAGGATTTTCGTACGTCGAATGCGCGGGACAGGAAAATCGTGTGCCTGATTCGAGAATGGTAATATGACGGTGCGATTCGCATCTCTTCAAATGAGAGGTGAAGATGGTATGGCATTTAATAACGGAGTTGGCGGCAAAATATCGCTGGCGGGAATGCACTCCAGGAAGAGTTAAGGTAACTGGATGATCACCTGAGGGCGTGAACATTGTCTGAGTGAGTTCAGTGCGCTTGGGGAGGTCGCAGACGGGGTTGGCTCTGGCCGCGAATCTTCAAACGCCGGGGGTTGCTGAACATCCGAATCTTGTATTTGGATGTGTCAACCGCGTTTTCGATGAGATCGATCGTGAGCTGGTCGAGACCATCTCGAGTTCTGCCGGGCCTGCTGTGATCAAAATCACCGCTCGAGTTTGCGGAGAGCGCGGGCGCGCTTCGCGGGTATCTCGGTTCAGCCTTCGATTCCATCCGGTCATTCGACTTTCCGGCCAGATGGCCGGCTCCTGGCGATCGGCCTGGCGATGCTGCTGCTTGGCGCCGTTTTCTGGCTGAAGATAGATTTGGCGCGATGCCGAAGTCGCATCGAGCCAGAAGTCGCCTCAGTTGAAACGCCGCAAAATCTCCAGTTACCTGAAGTCGCGGAAGAGCCGTTGCTGCCACTCAGGGACAATGGCGTCAGGATTGCTCCTACCCGGTCGGGCGATATTGAAGGGTTGAGCAACTCTCGCCCGCGAATGCGTGAACTCCTCGAACTGGCCATCAGAACCCGGACCATCGGCATCGCATCCGCCGAACTATCCGGTAAATCCGCGGCATTGATGGGCGATCAGCCCGAGCCTGGAACATTCCGGTTGATCAGCCCGGTCGGCAGGATCGTCGAATCCGTTCGGCCGGCTTTCCGCTGGCAGTCGATGACGGGAGTCGTCGGTTATACGGTCTGATTTACGATCCTGAATATCGCGAGTCGCCGTCAGCCCCGTCATCAGCGAGACGCGCTGGACTGCCTGATCTCATTCTCAGGCGCGGGCAGACTTATCTCTTGCAGGCCACGGCGAGCCCGAGGATGGAGATGTCAGGGCCCGGCCCCGAACCAGCCTGGAGGCCATGTTCCAGGAGTTCTGATGGATATCGAGCCAGTCGCACGCCGAAGCCCGGCGGAAATTATCCGGGCACTCCGGTTGCTGCTCGGATCAATCTACGCTAAAGCCGGAATGATCGTGGAAGCCGAGCGTGAGTTGAGAGAACTGGTGAAGTCGAATCCTGAATCGGATTTCGCCCGCCGGCTGCTCGATGAAGTTATCGAGGCCCACCGGAAGAAATGATAATTTTCAATACCCGTCACCGACCAGGATGAAACCCTGACCAGTAGAATGGATGTCGATAACCCTCTCATCCCCATGATCTTCAATGAGGCGTCACGCAATGCCTCGTGACGGATATTGGCGAACTTTTGCCCGGCGCTTTGCCCGCCAGATGCCCTGTGAAACCTCGATCATCAGGTCAGCCGTGCCGTCCGATCGAACCTTCCATTGGCTGATCGCAATCGTCGGCACGCCCGCGACAAAGAACGACCATGCCAGACCCAGCTTCACACCTTCGCCCGATCCGATATGCCCCGAGCGGTTTCACAGGCCGAAAGGACAGCCAGACGGGCCTTCAAACCGAGCTTCATCACTTCACGGGCTTCGAGCAGGCCGTCTTCATCCCCGCCCGATCGCGCCAGAAGAAGATGTGGAACATAGCGGGATGGCATCGTCCACCACCCCGTGAGTCGCCAGGTGCAGGATCTCGTGGTTCCGGCCTCGGATTTGAACCTGACCCGTCGCCGCCCTGCCCGTGAATATCCGACTCTTTCCGCTTCCGCATAATTTCCCGATTTCGCGGACTTGTCTCTCGGCTTCAGGCAGCGGCTTGAATGACGCCTCCCGGGTCAGCTACGATCGGGTCCCCATGCCGGATTGGTCATATCCCGAGGAGTGATCCCGGCTTCCGATTTCCGCCATTCCGCTCACTTCGAAGCCCGATTATGTTGCTCTGCGCCGTCAGTGAGGGAGCGGAAAAGATCGCCGCTGATTCGTTCAAAAACGGATTCCGGGACGTTATGAGAGCCTGGAAACGGCATCTCCCACAGGCATCCGTCCGGAACGATGATCAGCCTGGTCTTTTCTGACAGAGCCGCCCGGCCGGCCAGAGTGAATTCGATACAGTTCGATCGCCAGTCGGGAAAACCCGGGTCGCGCTCGGAGAGTTGTCGACGAAAAGACGAGCCGTTTTCTCCTCGATCGCTCTTGCCGGAGATGCCGGATCGGGAAGATCTGATCCGCGGTTCTTCCACGCTCTGCTCATCTCCTCGTCAGACAAGGAGAAATGAGCCGGCTTCGGATATCGAGAATTCAACAAGGCATAACTCCGGTCGGGCAGAAGTCTCATCGCCTCAGTCTGTGTGAGGGGGCGAAAACTCCGCGCCGGCTTCTTCAGCCCGGTGAGCGAGATCGCCGGTTCTGATCCTGCAGAACATCGAGCAGCAACCCGCGCTCCGCGCCCTTTCGGCATACCTTCGAACGCGTCGACAAGTCTGTTCCGGGCTGACCGACAGCCGCAGCATCCCACGATACGGATCGAGTTTGTTCTCGAAGAAAAGTTGCAGATCGCGAGCGGACCCGCCAATGACGTTTGCATCCGCCTCGATGATACCGATCGCTTCGCGGAACGAACCGGCAGCATCCTCGATCCGCCCTGTCGCCAGGCTGGTCTCGCTGGCCTGGGTCAGGCATCTCGCAGCAGATCCTGGTCGCCCGATCGCCTGGCCAGATCGACGGCTCGAAATATTTTGAGAGCTTCGGCAACCTCGCCCTTGCCGTGCCATGCCCTGCCTATGCTGGTCAGCGAAGATGCGATGTGGGCCACATTCTGATGCTTCTCGCGCAGATCGAGCCCGCGCTTCAGATATGCCAGAGCCTCGTCATACTGATTCTGATGCAGGTGGAGCGAGCCGATATTATGAATCGCCGTGGCGGCGCCCCGTTCATTTTGTAACGACTCGTGAACCTGCCGGCTTCGCTGATAGGCGTCCAGAGCTTGGATATCGATGCTGAGCGCTGTATGCCGTCCTGATGTTGTTCCACGTCGTCGCGACGTCGTTGAGGCTCCCATCTCCTCGCTGATCTGTTTGCTTTCGGAGGTAGCTCTTAAGAGCCAGACTATGACTTCCCTGTGCGCCGTATACGTTGCCGAGGTTGATCAGGGCCCTGAAATAGAGTGCGCGCGCACTCGCTTTGCTGTTGATGAGGCAGCGATTGAGCAGTTCCATGGCCCGCCTGTAATCACCAAGCATCCGGTACATGCTGCCGAGATTGTTCTGAAGGATCGCGATCTGAATCTGATCGCCAGTCTTCTCCCGCAGCCCGAGCGCAAGTTCGAAAGCTTCTGCCGCCGCTCGGTAATCGCCGAACCGGTTATGGACTTTTCCGATCTCGTTCCAGATCCGGCCGACTTCCGCGTTCGAGCCTTTGACCGTTTCAATCATCAGGATACGTTTCAGATCATCGACGGTGGCTCGATAGTCGCCCTTTTCAGCATTGACCGCAGAGAGCAGTTCGAGGGCTCCGATCTGTCCGGCGATATCGCCATCCTTTGCGGATCTGTTCGTCGCCAGGGTCGCGATTTCGAATGCTTCGCCGGACCGGCTGCCTGCCAGCAGGTTCCTGCCCTCTTCGATGATCGAACTGGAAGTCAGCCACTCCCTTTCCGCATCCAGCAGGCGATGCCGCTCAGCGTCGTTGTCCAATTTCAGAACCTGTTCCAGAACCATCGAGGCCGTCGATCTGATGTTCACGATCTTCCAGTCTGAACCTTCCTGCCGGAAGATGATAGTTTCGTAGCGGACGGCATCACCTGACAACGGCCTGCCGGTTCTGCCGTCGATCGCCCTGACGCGATAGCTCACGCGTGCGCCTGCACGGTTGCCGAGAATCGACAAGCGGAGAATCTTTTCATCTAGTATCCCAATCTGATCGTAAGTCTCGAAAAACTGTTTCAGTGAGCTGTTTTGATCGGCCAGTACATGCGAGTCAGATGCCCATAGTCGTGTATGAGCGGAGAGATCCTCTTTTCGGTAACTATCGAAAAGGTTGTCGATCATTGTTCTGAGCTTCGCCTGATCCGAATGAGCAGTCTGAGCTATCCTGCCGGCATCCGTGGAGGGACCGGCAACGGCTGTGCCGGCTAGAGAGAGCGTCAGCAGGATGACTTGTCCGACAGTGGAAACAACCGCCATGAGTTTACCCCATCGATCTTTCGCACTCGATTATAGCCCAGTTGGTTAGCGTGAGCGAAAAAAATTGACCGCCCGGTAATATTCACGCCCCATTCCCATCATTACTGATTGAAGAGAGTAAAACCCGGTATCGCCGACACGGGGCCGGCAATGGATAACAGTCGATCAATCGATGAAGGGAGTCAAAGTCATGAGAGAAGCAACTCTGAAAGCTAACGGAAGAATACTCACAGTCGTGACAGCGGTAATGCTGACAATTACGCTCATGATCATCAAGGTTGAGGCGCAGGACCGACCTCCACACCACGGCAACAATCAGTCCAACTCAGGGCCCACACTTGATCAGAACATGAATCATCCTGCAATCGAGGCGAAATACACGGCGCTGAAAGGCAGTTCGGGATTCCTGGGATTGCCCACATCGCCGACAACAAAAGCGCCGGACAGATTCGGTTACTATCGCCATTATCAGGGCGGATCCATTTTCTATACGCCAAAAACCGGCGCCAGAGTTGTCCGCGGAGCGATACGGGAAAAATACGCGGCTCTGGAATGGCAGAAGGGATTTCTGAGGTATCCGACCACGGACGAATTGACAGCGTCCGACGGCATAGGCGCTTTCAGTCATTTCATGGGCGGAGTGATCTACTGGTCGCCGGCAACTGGTGCTCAGGAGGTGCAAGGCGAAATTCTCAGAAAATGGAACTCTCTCGGAACGGAACGGGGCCTGCTGGGATACCCGCTCACGAGCGAGACGAAAACGCCCGACGGCGTCGGCCGGTATAACCACTTCGAGCGTGGTTCAATCTACTGGTCGCCGAAGACGGGAGCTCACGAGATACACGGCTATATCCGGGAGAAGTGGGCGCGACTGGGGTGGGAGCGGGGCAGCCTGGGTTACCTGAGTTACGGACGAAATGACGGCTCCTGACGGGACAGGTCGCTACAATCATTTCGAGAACGGTTCAATCTACTGGACGCCGAATACGGGCGCCCATGCCGTGGCGGGCGCTATCCGCGAGAAATGGGCAGATCTCGGCTGGGAGCAAAGCTCACTGGGCTATCCGATCACTGATGAGCTGACCATCTCGCTGCATACCGCCGGCGTTGTCCGCTTCAACAAGTTTCAATCGGGAGCGATTCGGATCAGTCCGACCGGAAACGTCAATGTCATCAGCGAGGTATGGACCAGAATTCCCATTCAGGCATTTCTGCTGAGGGACGATAATGGATCGAACGCCGCCGAAATAGACGGTTCGCAGGTCATCAAATGGATCGATTACGCGAACAAAGTCTTCGCTCCGGGAAAGATACGATTCACTTTCAATCCCGACAAGGATTGCGAAACTTTGGACTCGACGGAGCTCAATCAGCGTGATCTCCCGTGGGCGAAGAAGGACAAGGCGAACGAGATTGCTGCCGGGTATCCGGGCAAGATTGTCGTCTTCTTCCGCGCCATGGCAGCTGGCAATGGTTATTCGTGGGGACCCGAGGAGGGAATCAAATTCGTCGCCATGCCGGGATTCACCGTTACGAGTGTCTGCGGACATCAGAATCTGGGCCAGTTCGCCCATGACCTGGGCCATTATCTCGGTCTGCCGCATACCTTTCCCGGAAAGTCGGATTTCAGCGCGGTCAGCGAAGCCAGAGACTGGCTGAAGAGCAACGGCCATTTCGACGGGGATGGATTCGGCGACACGCCGGAAGATCCGGGACGTGTCATAACCGGGCAATGCGGCCCGACTCCGGCCACAGTCATGTTCGAAGGTCGGCTTTATGCTCCACCTCGCACCAATGTCATGTCCTATTATTCCGATTTGAAGGCGGACTTCGACAAAAGCCCGCTGGTGCAGATTCTCTCGCCGCAGCAGTTCGACAGGGTCTATGAAGTTCTTAAAATCCGCAAACTGATGTAGAGTATGGGGCCGTCGATCTTCTCACGAAGGAGAATCATGACCGATACGAACATCATCGAAATGCGCCGAATCACTAAGCGGTTCGGCGCCGTGACCGCCAACAGATCGATCGACTTGTCGATCCCCGCCCGGACGATCCATGCCATCGTCGGTGAAAACGGGGCAGGGAAGTCCACGATCATGAAGATCCTCTATGGCTTCTACTCGGCAGATGAGGGAGAGATCTTTATCGATGGAATCAGGCGGGAGATCCGTTCGCCACACGACGCAATTGCACTCGGTCTGGGGATGGTCCACCAGCATTTCATGCTCGTCCCGCCGATGACCGTTCTTGAAAATATCGTCCTCGGAGCCGAGCCTGGCCACTCCGCGCGCATCGACTTCAAAAAAGCAGAGGACCAGATCCGCAAACTGTCGGACGATTTCGGATTCCATATCGAACCACGTACGCTGGTAGCTGACCTGTCTGTCGGCCAGCAGCAGCGCGTCGAAGTTCTCAAGGCGCTCTACCGTGGGGCGGGAATTCTGATACTCGATGAACCAACCGCTGTTCTGACGCCACAGGAGGTCGAAGAGTTCTTCCGCATCCTGCGAGGCATGCGCGACCAGGGAAAAACGATCATCATCATCACTCACAAGTTGAACGAGGTGCTGGCGATCTCGGATAACGTAACTGTCATGCGAGACGGACAGGTAGTCGGCGAAAAGACGACTAGCGAGACAGATGCCGCTGAGCTGGCGCGCCTGATGGTCGGCCGTGATGTCCTGCTGCGCGTCGAAAAGCCCGCCGCTGTGGCCGGTCATCCGATTTTGAGAGTTTCAGGTCTGAATCTCGACAGGCGACTGAAGGATATCGATTTCGAGGTGCGCGCAGGTGAGATCGTAGGCATCGCCGGCGTCGAGGGCAACGGACAGACCGAACTGATCGAGGTGCTTTCCGGGTTGCTGTACCCCGACAGCGGACGAATCATCCTCGATGGACAGGAGTTCAAAGGCGCCACAGCGCGCCGTGCGAAAGAGATGGGCATCGCCCACATTCCTGAAGACAGGCATGCCCGCGGACTGCTGCTGGATTTCGACCTCGCCGACAATTCCATTCTCGGAACGCATTATCGCGCTCCGGCGGCGCCCTCGGCGATCGGTCTGATCGACTACGCTGCCGTGCATCATAAAGCTGATCGCCTGATCCGCGATTTCGATGTTCGCCCCACGAATTCCGCACTGCCCGCCAGAGCACTTTCCGGCGGAAATCAGCAGAAACTGATCATCGCCCGTGAGTTCGACCTGCACCCGAAACTGATTCTCGTCGCACAGCCGACACGCGGAGTCGATATCGGCGCGATCGAATTCATTCACCGCAAACTTGTTGAACTGCGCGATGCCGGAACTGCAATCCTGCTCGTCTCCGCGGAACTGGAAGAGGTGCTTTCGCTTTCGGATCGCGTGCTGGTTATGTATCAGGGTAAGATCGTCGGCGAGGTCGATCCTCAAAATGTCAAACAGGCTGAGATTGGGCTTTTGATGACCGGCGGCAAAAAGGAGGATGAAACTAAATGACTGCGGGGCGTTCACTCCTCATCCTCACATCAGACGCATCGAGAGCATGGTCTCCGCCATTCGCTGGATGGCCGTCACCATCGCCTGGCCAGCCTCGTCATAACGGCTCGCCGAAGCCAGTTGCTCGGCATTAGCGGCCGCCTCCGATGCATACGACAGTTTCAAATACTGCACCTGCATGCGCGGATTGCTCTTGAACTCCTGCACAATCTTCTCAATCCCGACCCGCAGTCCATTGATATTGGCAACCAGGGCTTCCTTGCTCTTCCTGTTCTGCGCCACTATTTCAGGCGTAACCTGTCCGCGCTTCGCCTGATCTTCCGCAAACTCCAGCCCGTTGACTATCTTGCCGTAAACGTAGAGGAATTTTGTGAAAATCGTGATCTGCTCCGATACCTGACTCGCTTCAGGCCGCATGTCCACTACAGCCGGCGCTGTTGCTGCGGGACGCCTCTTCGTTGTGGTTGGCCTCTTCTTCTGCGCATATGTCTCGACCGAAGCAATTATCATCATTATCAAACTCAGCAATATTGCTGTGACGGCGTTTTTTCTCAAACTGTCCTCCATTCCTTCTGATAACGCTTCTCGCGTTCTTACGGATTACAACTAACTGTTGATATGCAAGATATTTTTAGCATCGCCGGGCCTCGTCTGCAAGTACCACTCAACCATTCCCCGGATTGCCCTTGTCAATTCGTCCCGACTTCTCTATACTCTGCAACTTTGTTTGCACAACTTTGAGAAAAATTGCGCAAACCTGATTGAATCAATTGGTAAAGTTTACTGTGGTTATTATATTTTTCTATTTTGATACAGGAGCATAAATGAGAGGGATTGGCGTTATTTTTCTGGTTTTGATTGTTTCAGTGGGAGTTTCAGCGCAGGACAAGGCGAGGAGTAAGGATTACGGTGTGGTTGATCTGGCCGAGCTGGCGGTTAATCCGATTGAATATGAGGGCAAGATGGTTGAGATCAGCGGCGAGGTGGTTTCGATCAATGCGGACCACAAATTAATGGAAGTATTCAACGCTCGGACGAAGGTCCTGATCGTGGTAAATCTCGATAAACTGACTGAAATGCAACGGCGGAGTCTGATCAAAGATCCGGTTCATCGTGTTTCGGTCTTCGGCAGGTTGGAGATGAAGGGCGGTCGGCCCGTAATCAAGGCCGACAATGTCCTGCCGCTGGCGGCCACTCTGATCGCCGGTTCAAAATGACTGCAACCGGGATCCCTCCCATTGCGTCTTAGAAAGCGTAACCGCAGCGATAACCGGCTTGCCGCAAAGTGTTGCGGCGGTTTACACTCTGGATTCTGCAATCATCGTCCATCCTGAATAAGGAATAACAAATTAATAGCGGGTTGTAATCGGGCACAATTTAATTGACGCCCCTTATGGCCGGAGGGAAACCATGATCAATCGTCGCTTCAAGCGTTTTATGACGCCCGTCATTGCGGTTCTGATTTTAAGTCTGACCGTGGGCGCACAGATTGCTCCAGTCGAAAAAGTCGACATGGAGATGATGAAGAAGATTCGTGCCGAGGGGCTCGAGCGGTCCAAAGTGATGGACACTCTGAGCTGGTTGACGGATGTCGTCGGATATCGACTGACGGGATCGCCGAATATGAAGGCGTCGAACGAATGGACCAGGAACAAGCTTGCCGAATGGGGGTTGCAGAACGCGCACCTCGAGCCGTTCCCGTTCGGTCGGGGCTGGTCATTTGACAAGGTGACGGCCAACGTGGTCGCTCCGACTTCGTTTCCGATTATCGCCTATCCCGAGGCATGGACGCCTGGAACAGATGGAACCATCACGGGTGAAGCCGTCATGGTCGATATCAAAACCGAAGCCGATTTCGAGAAGTACAAGGGCAAGCTGAAGGGCAAGTTCATCATGGCCGGCCAGGCGCGTGAAATCAAAGCCTGGGACAAGCCGATGAGCCAGCGTTTGTCGGATGAAGAACTGCTCAAGCTGGCCAATGACGAACCGCAGGGCGGAATGCGCCAGTACACTCCCGAGCAGATCGAAGCCCGCCGCCGGATGATGGCGCTTGGTCCGAAAATGAACAGTTTCTTCAAGTCGGAAGGCGCCGGCGCGATGATCAAATCAAGCCGCATCGGCGACGGTGGGACCGTCTTTGTTCAGGGCGGCGGATCGCGTGAAAAGAACGCGCCCGAAGCGCTGCCTTCGGTCGTCATCACCTCCGAGCATTACAACCGCATTGTCCGCATCATCGAAAAGGGCGTTCCCGTCAAAATGGAGCTCAACATCGATGCCCGGTTCCACGATGAGGATATGAATGCGTACAACACGATAGCGGAGATCCCGGGCACCGACCTCAAGGATGAGATTGTCATGCTCGGCGGTCACATGGATTCCTGGCACGGTGGAACCGGCGCGACCGACAACGCCGCCGGCGTCTCAGTCGCGATGGAGGCCGTTCGCATCCTGCAGTCGCTCGGCGTCAAGCCTCGCCGGACAATCCGCATCGCGCTCTGGAGCGGTGAGGAGCAGGGACTGCTCGGCTCTCGCGCCTATGTCGCGCAACATTTCGGCGCTCGCCAGGCGACTCCCGGGCAGAACGAATTCGCCGCCATGATGAACCCGCGCGGCCCGCTCGTCACAAAACCCGCCTACGACAAGTTTGCGGCCTATTTCAATCTTGACAACGGCACCGGAAAAGTCCGCGGCGTCTACCTTCAGGGCAACGAAGCCGTCCGCCCGATCTTTCGTGCCTGGCTCGCGCCTTTCCGCGATCTGGGGGCATCGACCATCACGATCCAGAACACGGGAGGCACCGATCACCTGGCCTATGACGGTATCGGCCTGCCCGGCTTCCAGTTCATTCAGGATCCGGTCGAATACGATACCCGCACTCACCATTCGAACATGGATCTCTATGATCGGATCCAGGCCGACGATATGAAACAGGCCTCTGTCATCATGGCCGCATTCGTATACAATGCCGCCATGCGCGACGCCAAGCTGCCGCGCAAACCGATGCCTGCCGCTCAGCAGGCCAGTAACCGGTAAGTTCACAATTTGAACCGACCATGTGAAAAGGGGCTCGATTTTTTCGGGCTCCTTTTTTAGTTCAGCAGGTAGTTTCCAGTTGTAATTGCTCAGCCCTGAAGGCGAATTTGGAGTGCGGCGGCCCGGCGCCGCTTTAGTATTCAATTTTGTCAAATGCTGAAATTTTTACTAAAGCGGCGCCGGGGGGGGGGGGGGGGGGGGGGGGGGGGGGGGGGGGGGGGGGGGGGGGGGGGGGGGCCCGGGGGGGGGGGGGGGAGGGGGGGGGGGGGGGGGGGGGGGGGGGGGGGGGGGGGGGGGGGGGGCGGGGCGCGGGGGGGGGGGGGGGGGGGGCCGGGGGGGGGGGGGGGGGGGGGGGGGGGCGGGCCGGGCCGGGGGCGGGGGGGGGGGGGGGGGGGGGGGGGGGGGGGGGGGGGGGGGGGCCCCCGGGGGGGGTGGGGGGGGGGGGGGGGGGGGGGGGGGGCCGGGGGGGGGGGGCCGGGGGGGCGGGGGGGGGCGGGGGGGGGGGGGGGGGGGGGGCCGGGGGGGGGGGGGGGGGGGGGGGGGGGGGGGGGGGGAGGGGGGGGGGTTCCCGGCGGGGGGGGGGGTTTCCGGCCGGGGGGGGGGGGGGGGGGGGGGGCCGGGGGGGGGGGAAAAAGGGGGGGGGGGCCCCCCCGGGGGGGGGGGGGGGGGGGGGGGGGGGCGGGGGGGGGGCGGGCGGGGGAAACCTTTTGGGGGGGGGGGGCGGGGGGGGGGGGGCGCAAAGGGGGGGGAACCAAGGGGGCGGGGGGGGACAACGGGGGCGGGGGCGGGGGGGGGGGGGGGGGGGGGGGGGGCGGGGGGGGCGGGGGGGGGGGGGGGGGCCCCGGGGGGGGCGGGGGGGGGAAACTCCCCCGGGGGGGGGAAAAGAAGGGAAAAACCGGCAGGGGGGGGGGGGGGGTTGCGGGGGGGGGGGGGGGGGGGGGGGGGGGGGGGGGGGCCCCGGCGGGGGGGGGGGAAGGCGGGGGGGGGGGGGGGGCGGGGGGGGCCGGGGGCGGGGGGGGGGGGGGGGGGGGGGGGGGCGGGGGGGGCGGGGGGGGGGGGGGGGGGGGGGGCGGGGGGGGGGGGGGGGGGGGGGGGGGGGGAAACCGCCGGCGACAACGCGCGCCGGGGGGGCCGGGGGGGGGGGGCGGCGGCAAGCGCGCGCGGCGGGGGGGGCCGGGAAGGGCCCCCCACCCGGGGGGGCAACCCCCCCCGGGGGGGGGGGGGGGGGGCAACCCCCCCGGGGGGGCCGGGGGGGGGGGCGGGGGGGGGGGGGGGGGGGGGGGGGGGGGGGTGCCGGGGGGGGGGGGGGGGGGGGGGGGGGCGGAAGGGGGGTGGGGGCCGGCCGCCGCCGCCCGCGGGGGGGGGGCTTCCGCCCCCCGCCCCCCCACCGGGGGGGGGAAGGGGGGGCGGGGGCGCCGCAACCGGGGGGGGGGGGGGGGGGGCGGCGCCGGGGGGGCCAACCGGGGGCGCCGGGGGGGAAGGGAAGGGGGGACCAACAAGCCGGGGGGGGGGGGGTCCGCCGCCCCGCGGGGGCCGCGGGGGGCGGGGGGGGGGGGGGGGGGGGGAGGCGGGGGGGGCGGGGGGGGGGCGGGGGGCGGGACAAAGGGGGGAGGGGGCGCGGGGGGGGGCGGGGGGGCGCGCGGGGGGGGGGGGGGGGGGGGCCCCCGCGGGGGGGGGCGGGGGGGCGCGGGGCCGGGGCCCCCGGGGCCCCCGGGGGCGCGCGGGGGGGGGGGGGGAACCCCTTTTTGAGGGGGGGGGGGGGGGGGGGGGGGGGGGGGGAAAAGAAGGGGGGGGGGGGGGGGGGGGGGGCCCGGGCCGCCGCACTCCAAATTCGCCTTCAGGGCTGAGCAGTTACTTCCAGTTTCAAGTTGATAGTGTTTATCTGAAAAGTTATTACATTTGCAATCATGAAATGATCAGTTATCCTTTTTTACTGGAAACTCGAAACTGGAAACTACTTTAAACCATGGCTATCTCATTCAGACAGGCTGTTAAGGTCGGTTCATACATATTCAGTCAGAAACTGAAGGGGAACCGAAAGTATCCGCTGGTGCTTATGCTCGAGCCGCTTTTCCGGTGCAACCTGGCCTGTGTCGGTTGCGGCAAGATTCAATATCCGGGCGATATTTTGAAGAAGAACATGGCGCCGGAGGATGCGTTCAGGGCGGTTGACGAATGCGGAGCTCCGATCGTCACGATCGCCGGCGGAGAGCCACTGCTTCACCCAGAGATCGAGGCGATCGTCGCCGGGCTGATCGAGCGCAAAAAATTCGTCTATCTCTGCTCGAACGCCATTTTGATGGAAAAGCATCTCGACCAGTTCCAACCGTCGCCATATCTGACTTTCAGCGTACACCTTGATGGTATGAAGGAGAGGCACGATCATCTGGTCGACCGCGAAGGTATCTTCGAGATAGCTGTCCGGGCGATCAAAGAGGCTATGCGACGCGGATTCCGGGTGACGACAAATACGACGGTCTTTGACGGTGAGGACCCGAATGAGCTGCACGAGATGTTCGATTTCCTGGCCGATCTGGGAGTCGATGGGATGATGATTTCGCCGGGGTACAGTTACGCCTGGGCGCCCGATCAGGATCATTTTCTAAAAAAGGAACAGACACGCGCGCTTTTTCGTCAGGTTCTGGCGCCGGCCCGAACGAAGCGTGGCAAAAAGTGGCAGTTCAATCACTCACCATTCTATCTGCGTTTTCTGATGGGAGAGCTCGATTACGACTGCACTCCTTGGGGCAACCCGAATTACAACATCTTTGGATGGCAGAAACCCTGTTATCTGCTCAATGACGGATATGCTTCATCATTCAAGGAACTGCTTGAATCGACTGAATGGGAGAAATACGGTCAGCAGAGCGAAAATCCGAAATGCCGGGACTGCATGGTTCATTGCGGATATGAGCCCACAGCGGTCATCGATGCAACCCGTAATCTGAAAAATATGGTGGCTTCTGTCCGAGGCCTGAGATAACTATGCTCATCACCAGCCCCGCCAATGAACGATTGAAGCATGCGCGCAGAGTACGCGACGGACGTGAAGGCGATCTGATCTTCATCGAAGGAGAACGCCTGATCGAGGAATGCCTGCAGGCCGGTCTGATTTTACGTGACTGTTTTCACATCCCGGATATCAGCCCGCGTTCGCGCGCTATCATCGAGGAGCTGGAAGAGCGCGGTTGCCCGATTCATCCGACGGCTGATGAGGTTCTCGCCACGCTGAGCGACACCGTCAACACTCAGGGACTCATCGTTCTGGCGGAGCGTCGTCACTTCTCGATCGAATCGGTAATGGGACCGCCGGGCGGATCACCACCGCTGGCAGTCTGTCTCGATGCCGTTCAGGACCCTGGAAATATGGGAACGATCATGCGGACGGCCGAAGCGGCCGGCGTGAACGGTTTGCTGGCCTTGAAGGGCTCTGTCGATGCCTTTGCACCCAAGACGTTGCGCAGCGCCATGGGCTCCGCATTCCGATTGCCCGTCTTCACCGATCAGGATGCCGAAGCGATCGTTGAGCTGGCGCAATCCGCCGGGTTGATGATCGTTGCGACGGCCGCGGATGGCGATATCGTACACAGCGATTTCGACTGGACTCAGCCGGTTTTGATCGTTTTCGGCAACGAGGCGCGCGGAGTGCAGCCGCAGTTGTTGGAACGCAGCGACGCTGTTTTGCGTATCCCTCTTTGCGCGCCGGTTGAATCGTTAAATGTGGCGGCTGCCGCTGCTGTTGTTCTGTTCGAGGCGGTCAGGCAGCGCCGGGAAGCGCAGGGAAGGACGGGATGCTCATGAACATGCCACGAGAAAATCGTGATTTCGCCAATCGCATCGAAGGATTCGTGCGCAGGTTTTTCGAACGGATTGGCGGCGCGATCGACTTCTCGCTGCGTCGTGGCGAAGGGGCCCGGACAGATCTTTCCGCGCTCATCCCGCAGCTCGAACGGGCGATCGAGTCAGGGTTGAAAACAGAATCCGACGGCATCGCGGCGCCGAACCTGATCGAACTTCGATATGATTACGAAACCTACACTCGCATGGGACAGGACCGCCGCGAATTCCTGCAGCGCGAACTGAGCGGCACCCTTTTCGAATACATCCACAATCGCCGTTATCGAGTCGTCGCTCCGGTTGCCGTCAAGATCGGCTATGACGCTTTCACACGCGGTCTCGAGATCAAGCTCGGCTTCGGAGAGCCGGCCGGTCCGGTCATCCTGACGGGCAGCGCCGGTGTCGCCGGCGCCGATCAGCCTCCTGCCGAACTTCCTGAAAAGCGCTGCGAAATAGTTATTCGCGGGTTGCGGACCAGGCAGGAACTGCGGACGATCGCATCGAGCAAGTCTGATCCCGTCGGCGTCGGGCGCAATGTGGCCAATGAATTGATTGTCAACGATGCGACTATTTCGAACTTTCACGCGGCTTTCAGGATGCGGCCTGACGGGCAGGTAGAACTGGCTGACCGCGCAAGCGCGAATGGGACTTGCGTAAACGGAGTCATGCTCGGCCAGGGCGACAAGACCATAGTCCGCGACGGCGACCGTATCCGATTCGGCGATGTCGAAATGGCATTATCGTTAACTACTCTGTAACCTGAGTTTTTAATGAATATCTCGTTTATCCTCACTTTGATACTGATCGCCGGCTGTGGCTGGCTCATATTTTCTTTGCTGCTCTCTTCCCTTCGTTACCGTCGTTCAGTCTCGACGGATATGAAGGAATCATCACTTCCGGAAGATTTCGGGCCGAGATTGACGAGCGTGCGTCTGCGCTATGTCCGGTGGGCCTTTGCCCTGCTGGTTCTGGCCGCACTTGGAGCTCACGCTTACTGGGGATTGTTCTCGATCGGGCCGCTGGGCGAAAACCCGGATTTCGCGGGTCTCAAGGACCGACGAGATCAGCGCAACCGGCGCGCGGTTGAAAGCACTTTGCGCGGCTGGATCTATGATCGTCACCACGATGGCCGAAAAACCCTTGCCAAATATCGATACCTCAACGGAAAGATCATTCGGGATTACCCGCTCGGTCCGGCGTCCGCGCACTTGATCGGATACAGCACGCTGGTTCGCGGAGACGCCCAGCTTGAACGGGCCGTAGCCGTGCCCGAGCCGGTGAAGGATGATCGGAGCTGGTGGCAGAAGCTTGCAGCCTTCAGCAAAGAGGAGTCACGACCGCCCGTCGGCAAGGATCTCATCCTGACGATCGATTACGATCTGCAGCGCGAAGCCTGGGAACAGCTCAGAGACAAACGTGGCGCGGTCGTCTTCCTGGACCCGCAAACCGGCGAGATTCTGGCGCTGGCGAGCAGCCCGAGCTTCGATCCTGCTCACGTAGAGATTCAGGAACGCTGGGCCGAGATGCATGAGGATATGAAGAAGCAACCGCTGCTCAATCGCGCTTTGAGCGAATACTATCTGCCTGGCTCGACGCTCAAGGCCGTCACAGCTTCGGCAGCCATCGAAGCGCGCCTTGAAAATCTGACTTTCACCTGCAAAAGCTCCGGCTGGATCCCGCCGGGATCCGGACGCCCGATTCGCGACGACGAGGGTGAGGCTCATGGGACGATCAATCTGACCGAAGCATTTACCAGATCCTGCAACCAGTACTTCGCCCAGCTCGGCGTCGAGGTCGAACGCCAGCGCATGGGCGAGGCAGCCGAACGCTTCGGCCTCAAGGTCTTCACAAATCCGATCGATTCGATCGGCAGTGGCAGGCAATTCGATCTGTGGAATACCGGAAACCGTGTTCTGTCGTCGGTGCTCGCCCCGCTCAATTCGACCTTCGTCTCAGGCAGAGGCGCGACAAGGTATGATCTGGCTCTGGAATCGATCGGGCAGGGTTATGTTCAGCTCACGCCCCTGCAAATGGCCCTCGTCGCCGCAGGCGTCGCAAATGAGAACGGACTGGTCATGCGCCCGACGATCGAATTGGGCAGGGAGCCGCTGTTGCTCAGCCAGGCGATGTCGCGCGAAACGGCGGTCAGAATGCGCGGCCTCATGGCTTCAGTCGTCGAACGAGGCACCGCCAGCGGCACCTTCGGCCGCATGATCCGTGGCCGCATGACTGCAGGCGGCAAGACCGGAACAGCTCAAAAACAGGTCAACGTCATCGATCCAAAGACGAATAAACCCGTCGTGATTCGAAACTCGAGAGGTCGTGAGTCGATCAAGAAGGAATTCAGAATCGATTCGTGGTTTATCGGATTCGCACCCGCGGACCATCCGCGCATTGCTTTCGCGGTAGTGGTCGAAGGCGGAGGTTATGGCTCGAGAACATCCGCTCCGATCGCAGGTAATTTGCTGCTCAAGGCCCAGAGCCTCGGCCTGCTCAATCCTCGAAATGAAATTAAATCGCTAAGGCCGCAAAGTGGGAAAAGATAATAAATCGCAGAGGCCGCAAAGGTGGCAAAGAAGTTGAATCGCAAAGACCGCAAAGGGGCAAAGATATATAGGGAAGATCAGTGTTCGAATTATATCCAGTGGGCAATAACCCGGATATTGGATCTCCAAAAACCTCTGCCTCTTTGCGGTCTCTGCGATTAATCTTCTCTGCCTACTTTGCGGCCTCTGCGATTTATTCCCCCACGCATTCCTTAAGCTGATTAATCCGATCTCGCACGGCACGGGCGAAGCAGTCGACCTCTTCCGAAGTCGCGCCGCTCGCCTGCAATCCTTCCCTTAGCTGAGAGTCAGTGATGCGTCCGAGAGTTCTGAGCAGCCAGCGGACGTCGCTGATGGTTATTCCCTCGGTGAAGTCTTTGGTGTGCTGTCCCGCATAACCCCAGACGAAATAATCTCCCCTGATACCGATGACGAATTTCGGTGTCTGCTGCGTGTAACCTCTGCAATCCCATTTCTCGCGACTTGTGTAACCGCCCCATTTACCCATCGATCCGCCCCAGTCCGTGACCAGGTATCGATCCTCCGTAGTCTCGCCCTTCGGATACTGGTAGATCGCCGTGTTCGACCCGCGTTTGACGTCGCGCACATCCTTGTTGTCCCAGTTCGAGACCAGCATCATGATGACCTTGAGCCCTTTCAATTCCATCGAACCCAGAAAGGGGTTCTGAACCCAGCTCCAGCTCTCTTCTTCATCAAGGTTTTTAACCCCTTTTTCGCGCTGCCGTTCGAAACGTGCATTTTTAAAGCCGCCGTCAGGGCCGATATGTTTTTTCGCGCGTGTCAACTCGCCCAGGTCGTCTATCATTCCGTTCGGGATGAAGTAGGCCGGATCGACGAAATATCCGCATGCCCAGGCGATACGAGTGGCAAATGTCTCTGCATTAACTTCAGGTCCGAACTTGACTGACCAGCGAACTCCCTTCGCGTCGATGACTCTCACCTTTGGATTAGATCCCGAAAGATTCTCCTCGATAAAAGCGAATGGAGGGGCAGGCGCACTCTCGCGTCCACCCGGTCCGCCCGTGAAATCGAGCTTTTCTACTTCACCTGGATCATTCCAGAGCAGCGGCTTCCCCGGCTGTTGCCCCGAGCTGCCGGCGCTCAAAAATATGAGACAAATGAAAATAGAAATAGAAAATCGTAAGTATCTATTGGTCATCGAACATCTCCTGACTTTTTCAGTTGGCGGTTCCCTGTGAAGTAGGTGTTTTGCTCAGGAAATTGATATTATCATAAGTAGAATGAACTCAAACTGAAAACTGCCAACTGGAAACTTAAAATGAGGATAGAGATGTCTCTTACGCTTCGCCGCCGAGTAAGGCTTCTCGGCATAGTTTCACAATTGATTTTCCTGTCTATGGTTGTTTCATGTTCGAGCGGGCAGTCGCTCAATGAAACAGCTTTCGTCCTGCCTGAACGGCTGCGATTACGCAGTTCGACTGCGCAGGCATCCCGCTTCGTGACGGAATTGAAAGGCGCCGACAAAGTGACGATTACAGGGCGTGCGACATCGGAAGAGGGCGCCCCCTGGGTCAAAATCAAGGGACCCGGCGGCGAGACAGGATGGGCTGAAGCAAGGTATTTCGTCAGCAATGAGGTCGTCGAACAGTCGCGGCGATTGGAAGAAGAAATACGAAACATCCCTACGCAGGCCATCGGCAGGTCAAAAGCCACATTGCGATTGCGCCTGACGCCGGATCGAACCGTTGACAGTAACACCGCGACCCTCCTTCCGGCCGGAACATTGATGGAGATCGTCGGTCGTCGCCGCGTTCCGAAAAACTCTCAGGCGGCATCCTCGGCGGATAATGGTCCAACAGAATCGAAACACGATGACTGGCTGCTGATTCGTCTCCAGGGGTTCGCCGTCCTGCCTGCCGGCTGGATTTATGGCGGCTCGGTCGATCTCGAAATACCGCCTGATATCTTCTATTTCAACTCCGGCGGTCGTCGCATCTCCGGCTGGTTGAAAATCGGCACTACCCACGGCGATGACGGACGGTCAGGCGATCATTACCTTGTCATGGAGCGAAAGACTTCCGGCGGCGATGATCGCGTCGACTTCGACCGCGTTAAAGTTCTGGCTTATGAACCCGTATCCCGGTCCTATTCGACCCCTTTCCGTGAAGATCTCCCCGGAGTCTTTCCTGCCACTCTCAAAATGGATGGCACAAAGGGGAAGGTTGAAATAATTACTATCGATGCTGATGATCGGAAGCAAACACGTACCTATCTGATCGAGATTATCGATGGTGGCAAAGTCGTTGTCTCAAAGCAGACTGAGGGTAAACGATGAACCCCTGGGAACGCCGAGCTCCAGCTCGGCATGATTTTCGTTGATCGTGAACTATCAAATGAAATTTATTACTGTCTAAAGGCATCTTCACACGAACTTAACTTGATTTAGTGGTTGCTCTGAGATAATTTCCTTATTTAATAGCTTGCAATAAACTTCAGACATTTCATAAGCACCCACAAGAAGGTGCGCACATCAACGAATCAGGGCCTCCGGTCCGCGGGTTAGTTCCAGCTGGGTTGATTTAATCTGTAATAAAGTACGATCCATAAGGAGTACATGGCTTCAAACTGCCATTGTCTTCCGGACCAGGAACCCTGATCCAAGTGAGGGATAAACATGCCTAAATTAAGAACATATAATGCGGTTTTAACAATTCTTGCCCTGGCGATCTGCTTTGTCATTGGAGCGGATCGCGCATATGCGCAGGCGCAGGGGAGCACCGGACAGGTAGCGGGCACCGTGCGTGACAATAATGGAGCGGCGATACCCGGCGCGACCATCAAGATGGTCAACACGCAGACGGGTCTCGAGCGCAGCGCTACGACAAACGAGGGTGGATTTTATCGATTCGTCCTGCTTCCGCCCGGCACGTATAACATGACGGCTGAGGCTGCAAACTTCACCAAAACTGACCTGGCCAACGTCAGGGTGACGGTTGGACAGATCACCGACGCGAACATCACGCTCGGTGTAGCGGCGGTCTCTGAGGCGATCACGGTGACGGCCGAGGCGCTTCAGACTACGACTTCGAACACCGATGCCTTCATCAATGAATCGTCGATCGCTAACCTGCCTATCAACGGACGTCGTTTCCAGGATTTCGTGACTCTGACGCCGACGGCTCAGGTCGAACCGTCGCGCAACCAGATCTCGCTTTCGGGTCAGCGCGGGATATACGGAGCGAACGTCAACATCGACGGTATGGATTACAACCAGCCGTTCTTCGGCGGTGTCCGCGGCGGCGAGCGTTCGAACAATGCGTTCACGATCCCGCAGGAGTCGATCCGCGAGTTCCAGGTCATCGCGAGTGGTTATTCGGCGGAGTTCGGTCGTTCGACCGGTGGTGTGGTATCGGTCGTGACCAAGTCGGGAACGAACAGCTATCACGGTTCGGCCTTCTATCTGAACCGTCCCGCTGACCTGACACCTGAGAATGCCTTCGGGCAGGAGGCCGGCTTCACGCAGCAGCAGTTCGGCGGTTCGTTCGGCGGTCCGATCAGGAAGGACAGAATGTTCTTCTTCGGTTCCTACGAACAGCAGATTCTCGATCAGTCGCGTGAGGTCTTCTTCGATCGGCTCAATAACTTTACGCCGACGGCCAATTCGACAGAAGCTTTCAATTATTTGAAGAGTCTCGAAACGCCGTTCACGCAGACCAACGATGCGATCGCCTTCCTGGGCCGTTTCGACTGGCAGATCAACAATGCCAATCGATTCAATGTTCGATATAACTACAGTTGGAACGAGGGAGCAAATGCGAACGCCACCGGCAACTCGCTCTTCCCGACGACCAACCGCGCTCTCTCGAACAACGGAACCGAGGGCAACAATTCGAATACGGTTGTTGGTCAGCTCAACACCTTCTTCACCAATGCGCTGGTCAACGAACTGCGCGGGCAGTATTCACGCGAGGAGCGCCCGCGTCTGGCCAATTCCGAATCGGTCGGAGTGGGCAGCACGATTGGTACGTATGGCACGCGTAACTTCCTGCCGACGACCCAGTTCGACTGGCGTGTTCAGGTCTTCAACAACCTGACCTGGATTCTGGGCAACCACACGGTCAAGTTCGGCGCCGAGTATAATCATCTCTTCATCGATCAGACCTTTGCCTTCAACCAGTTCGGCGATATCTTCATCAACGGTTCGAACATCGAGTCGATCCTCGAGATAATGTCTACGGGTGGTCCGACGGCCAACCGCTTCGATTCGACGGCAGTCACGCTGCGTCGAAACATCGGCAATGGCCGGCTCGATTTCACTCAGCAGCAAGTGGCCTTCTTTGCCCAGGATGCCTGGCGCATTCGCCCGAACTTCACTCTCAACTACGGCCTGCGCTGGGAGGGGCAGTTCAATCCCACTCCCGATGTCAGCAACACCTCGCTCTACAATCAGGTCCGCGGTTTCGTTTTCCCGTCGGGGCGGACGGTCGATCCGGCCTATATCCCGGACAACACCGATCAGTTCGGCCCGCGTGTCGGTTTCGCGTGGGATCCGTTCAATAACAGCAAGACGGTCATTCGCGGTTTCGGTGGGATCTACTATGCCTCGTCACCGGGGTTGCTCTTCGCCGGGCCGCTCAACAACTTCCGGAATCCTCCGGGCGATCTCTCGATCCAGTTGCCGATCCGCGTGCCGGTCGGCAATCCGAACAACACCGTCTACAAGCAGTTGCAGCTGATTGGGATCAATCTGAACAGCTTTTCGCTCGACAGTCTGCCGATCCTGACGGTCCAGCAAGTGCAGTCTATTTCCGCGGCGCTTGGATTGGCCGGTTTCGATCCGTTCACCGGAGCGCAGCCGATCACCTGGGCCAACGATTACGAGAATCCGAAATCCTACCAGTTTGGCGGCGGATTCGAGCATGAACTGGCCAGCGGATTCACATTCGGCATTGACTACAGCCAGGTCAATACGGTTAATCTTCAGCGCAACACGGAACTCAATGTTCCGTTGCCGACGATCCGTCCGGTGGCGACCGACCCGGCGCTGCGTCCGTTCTATGGCCTGCGTACCGGTACAGCTCGTCCGATTTCGACGCTCGGCAGCATCCAGTTGCGTGAGTCGTCGGCTCGATCGATCTATCAGGCTATGACTGTGCGGACGAACCTGAGGAAGAAATGGGGCCAGTTCAGCGCCTTCTACACGCTCAGCCGTTCACTGTCGGATGATGACAACGAGCGTGATTCCGGCGGCGTCGGTTACGAGGACGCATTCAACTTTGCCCCGGAGTACAACTATTCCCGGCTGGATGCGCGACATCTCTTCGTAGCCAATCCGGTCTTCTTCCTGCCATATGGCTTCGAGGTCTCATCGGCCCTTCGCTTCCGTTCGGGACGCCCGATCGATGCAACGCTTGGAGGCTCCGATGCCAACAGCGATTTCGTCAATAATGACCGGCCGTACAGCGCGCCGGGCGTTCCGTTCAAGCGCAACGCCTTCCGCAACCAGGCACGGTACGATGTCGATTTCCGTGTCCAGAAGGGCTTCAGCTTTGGCGACAGCGCCCGGTTGATCTTCTCGGCGGAATTCTTCAACCTGCCGAACCTGGCCAATGTCGAATTGTCGACCAGCGCGACGATCGTCAATTACTGCGCCAACCCGGTGCCGACCAATTGCGGCTTCGGCGCGCCGACAAACCCGAACTTCCTGAGGGTAAAGGATGCCAACGGGAACTATCTGACGAACAACAACGCTGGCAGTCCGCGCCAGGTTCAGTTCGGTGTACGTCTGCAGTTTTAGGTAGATCAGCACTGCGGAACCCCAAGCGTCAGCGCGGGGATAAAGAATGCGGTAATGAGTTCTAGCAACTCATTACCGCATTTTTCATGAATGATCAGCGTCCGTGCGCTGACGCTTGCGATTCCCAGTTTTAGCCAATTCTATCGATTTTTATTGAACAGGACGTACGCAGAATCCTGGGAGCGCAGGCTTCCAGCCTGCATTTTGTAGCTATTAACGGAAATCATGCAGGCTGGAAGCCTGCGCTCCCAGGATTCTGCGTACGTCCTATTGAATATGTTCGCTGACTATTGGCGCGTGCGCACAGTAGCAGTATTCGAATAACCTGAATCACCCGATGAATTATATGCGCGGACACGGTAATAATACCGCGTGTTCTGTTTCAAGCCCGTGTTTGCATAAGTCCTGACATTCGCACCGACAGTGGCGATCTGCGAGAAACTCACTCCATTGGTGGATCGTTCGATCTTGAAGCCGGTTTCATTTGTCGAATTATCGTTCCATGAAAGTTCAACTCTGAAGCGTAATATTGCTGCTGCAGTCAGGCCCGTAGGCGCAGCAGGCAACTGAGAGTTGACCGTGATATTGACGGGACTCGATGTCGTCACGTATCCGTGGTTATCGGTCGCCTTCGCGGTCAGAGCATAATTGCCAGCCGGAACATTGCTCCATGTGAATGAATAAGGCGCGGTACCATCGCTCCCGAGCAGCGTCGTCCCCTGGTAAAAGCTCACTTGAGTCACCACTCCGTCGCTGTCTCCCGCATTCGCATTGATTGTGATCGTCGCCGGCGATGTGAATGTGGCCCCGTTCGCCGGGACCGTGATGTTTACTGTCGGGAGAGAGTGTGTGGCAAAAGTGAAATCCTGTGAAACAGAAGGATTACCTGCGCTGTCTTTAGAGTGCGTACGATAATGATAAAGACTGTTGGGAGTCAGGCCGGCAATTGTATGAGAATGGGAAGTTCTTAAAGCTGCATCGATCAATGTCGTGTTGCCATATGCAGTGGTAAATCCATACTCCACCCAACTGTCGGCCGGTTCATCTGTGGTCCATGAAATAACCGCCGAGTATAGAGTAACGTTTGTTGCCGCAACATTCGAGATAACTGGAGGAGTAACGTCGGACGGAGGCTGTTGGAAAATTGCCGTATATGTTGTATTGACAGAAGGGGTCGTGATTGTGTGTGTCGCCGGCCCACCATCAGACCACGACACGAATTCATAATTTGACCCTGAAATTACCTGAGGTGATGGCGCCCCGATGCTTCTGAATAAACCGGTTGCACCATGAATCGTGATCGGAACGGTTACCGGTTGTCCATCAAGTATTAAGCTGATTCCAGGAATATTGCTTGTCAGGGTAAAGTCGACAACATTTGGTTGAATATCGCGTGTTATTTCGTGCGTGAGACCGCTGCTGTCAGTTACGGTCAGATGAATCCTGTACCATACATTGGCAGAAGTTTCGCCAATTTGAGGAATTTGAAACGATCCGCTTTTTACTCCGTTAACAGGACCCAGAAAGGGATGCGTGTGCGTGTCGTGGTGAAAAACGATGGACCATGAATAGCTGCTGGCTGGCAAGATGCCGTCTTCGGCATCTGTGGCGTTACCTTCGTAAAATATAGTATCGCCGGCATTATAGAACGTCCCGATAACCGGGCTGACAAAGCTCGCAACCGGAGCTGCGCCAACTCTGATGGCAACTGTTGCTGTGGATGTTCCCCCTCGCCCGTCATTGACAGTCAAGGTTGCGGTGTAAGAACCGGCTGCCTGATAAGTGTGGGTCACGTTTGAACCGTTTACAGACGGACTGCCATCGCCAAAATTCCAGGAGTATGTCAGAGCGTCACCGTCCTGGTCGCTGCTGCCGCTTCCATCGAAAATAACCATCAATGGCATAGGACCGGAAACGGGATTTGCGCTGATGGTGGCAATGGGATTGAGGTTACCAGAGGAGTATAAAATTTCATATACGGCGCCGGATCCAATAGAGAGGTAGTAGAGCGATCCGTTTGGGCCGACTTTTAAATCGACCGGCAATTGTGCAGTCTGGAAATCATTGTAAGGATTATTGATGCCTGTGACCTGATTGGCGCTGTCCAGGTAGCGAATCCAGCCTCTTGTATAATCTGAAAAGAAATAGTCGCCAACATATTGATTGGGGAATTGATCGCCTCGATAAAAGACCCCTCCTGTGATAGCTCCCCCGTTAGCCGTATGAGGGTAAGCGTGTATCGGATATACCAGGTTCTGGTCGTTGCATGAGCCATATCCCGTGTTTTGGGGGCCCTCGCAGACGGGCCAGCCAAAATTTGCGCCGCTCGACAAGAGGTTTATCTCCTCCCACTCCGCATTTCCGACATCGTTTATGAAAATCCTGCCATTGGCCGGGTCAACTGCGAAGGTAAAGGGATTTCGAAGACCGAAAGCGAATATCGCGCGGTTAATGCCGGACGTCTGGTTGTAAAATGGGTTATCAACTGGGATGCTGCCGTCAGCATTGATACGCAGTATTTTACCAAAAGGGTTGTCTAAAAGTTGCGAGTGTGCAGGTTCCTGATGATCACCAACGGCGACGTACAGCTTGCCGTCATTACCAAAATGAATCGCGCCACCCTGATGGTAAACGCTGGTAAAGGTTGGCAAGTCCAGCAATATTACTTCGCTTCCTGCAACGGCGACATTACCGCTGGCTGTCAGGCGAACTATCCGATTATGAATGTTGGGAGAAGTTGCCGTGTAGTAAATATACACATACTGGTTATTGGCGAAATCAGGGTCAAAGGCAATCCCAAGGAGTCCTTGCTCTCCCTGGCTCGCGACGGTGGCCGTGAAAAAAGGCGTGACAAGCAGTTGACCGTTTTGGATGACTCGTAAACTTCCTGATTTTTCAGCCACAAACAAACGACCATCCGGAGCGAACTCCATGGCTGTCGGAGTCGATAATCCACCAGCCACCAATACTTCCTGAAATCCTGTGCTCACCGGCTGGGTGGTGAAGGTGAAATCCCCGGATATCGTTTCGTATCCGTTCGCGTTTATTGAGCGCAAACGGTAGTGATATTGAGTATCTGGATTCAAGCCGGCCAATGTCTGACTGTGAATAGTTACAAGAGCCGTGTCCAGAGTGGTATTGCTGCCATAAGTCGTGGAAGTCCCATAATCAATCCGGCTGGTCGCCGGGTCGTCGGTAATCCAGGATATTACTGCGACACTGCTTGTAATGCCGCTGCTGGAAACGTTCGAGATAATCGGAGGAGTAGTATCGGTCAGTGGCGTAGTCATGAAGACATAATCCCCTGAAACCGCCTCGTTCCCAGACCCATCTCTCGATCTCACGCGATAATGGTAGAGTGTGCCGGCGGATAAACCGGAGAGAGTTGCAGAGTGTATGGTATTCAATGCCGTATTTAATACAGTTGAATTACCGTACGCGTTTGTGACCCCGTATTCTACCAGTGAGTCTGAGGCCTCATCAGTTGTCCATGTAATCGTTGCACTCGAGGTGCCAATACTGCCAGCGCTTACTGCCGAGATAACCGGCGGAGTAGTATCAGTCGGAGGCGGGCTGTCAACAGGCGTGATCATGTCCGATTGAATGTCGGACTGAGTCAAAGAACGGGTATAGATCCGCACCTCGTCAATGTCAGCATTTAAATACTGTCCGCCGCTGAGTCCACCGATAAACAGGTCTCCTGCACTGAAACTGGTGGTTCCATCAACATAACTATCTGACCCGACCACCATGCCGTCGGAATAAAAATCGCAACGTCCGCTGGTTGAATTCAAAACAAGGGCAATATGGTGGTAGGTATTGTCCGGTGAGGTCAAATAACCCAATGATCCCGTCTGGCCGCCGCAACCAAAATTGTTCGGGCCGCCGGCTGTACGCAACTGATAATGCCATGCGCTGCCAACCTTAAAAATGCGGAAATTGTCAGTCGACCATGTGCCAATGCCAATGACCGCCTTATAGTCCGCGCCTGTATTTTTCACCTTTACCCAGGCGCTCACAGAATACCCGGGCAATCCGTTCGCTTTCCAGGATGGATTGTCCGGAATCTGTACCACCCCGGTTGAACCATCGAAAGATAATGCGGCGCCAAATTTGCCCGAGGCAGTTCTGGTTACACCACCCACTAAATTCCCTGAATTGTTGTACCCTGAAACATCATTGGCCGTGTTGCCGGAAAGCTCACTGAAGCCGTAGGCCGCAACCAGACCCGGCGCGACGGGAAAGGCAGTTTCCGGTATCGACCATGCTTGGCGCGCAAGACCAGCTCCAATCATCTGCGCCATCAATATCAATACAATCAACAAGGTCGTGGCCCGCACAGGTGGAAGTTCACTTCGCATTATCGCACCGCCTAAATGTTCAAATAATTTAATCCATCGATTTTTGCTGGTATTCATTTGTTTTGCGTTTGATAAGAACAGGCCTGTATCGCCATTTCAAGTGATCGATTTTTGTATTGTTTATTTCGAGCTTAAGTTATGGTTGATAAGAATGAGCAAGATCGAGGGCTTTGGATTGCGGACCATTATGACAATCCATCGACGATGCCGATCACTTCCTGACTGTGAGTATCAGGCTTCACTTTGGGGAAGACGTGAGCCACCTTCCCGTTCTCATCTATAATATAAGTCATACGAATTATGCCCATGTACTTCTTTCCGTACATGCTCTTTTCTCCCCACGCGCCATACTTTTCGATCATCGTGTGATCAGGATCCGAAAGCAGCGGGAAGGGAAGCGAGTATTTCTCGGTGAACTTCCGATGTGATTTTTCGTCGTCGGCGCTAACGCCAAGAACTTCGACACCACGTTTTTTGAGTTTGGTATAATCGTCGCGAAATGCGCAGGCCTCGATGGTGCATCCCGGAGTCATATCCTTGGGGTAAAAATAGATCACCACTTTCTTTCCCTTGAAATCAGAGAGCTTGACTGTTTTGCCCTCAGCGTTTTTGAGACTGAAAGCGGGCGCTTTGCTGCCGACTTTGAGGCTCACAGTGTTGGTCATCGAATTTCTCCTTTCTGGTTGCCGGAGCGCGGACGTCCCCGTCCGCAGATTAATAATATATTCATGCGGACGGGGACGTCCGCGCTCCGGAAATCAATCAATCACAATCGGTCGTGCCAGTTTGAGGCGTATGATTGAAGATCCGTCGAGGCGGACCTCCTTGCCCTTGGTGAGCAGAAGGCCGGCGGCCATGCTACCACCCATGACGGCAGCGCCGGCAGCCGAACCTGCTCCGCCGATGCCGATTCCACCGAGTCCCCTGCCGCCATCTTGTGAGCTTGCGAGGATCACTACCATGGCTCCGAGCATGCCAAGTCCGCCGGCGGTCATAATGTTGCTCAGGGTTTTCCCGCCATCGGTTCCACCCTTCATCGTCCCCTCATCGTCGCTTTTGATCTTTTCATCGCGGGTAAAATCCGAAGCGGACTGGATGATCGCCGAGACTTTATATGGCTGGCCGTCGATAATCGCACGATCGAAAGTGACGTGCAGTTGGCCGCCCTTGAAAGGACGTTTGGCGGGGCGCACCTGAGTGACACGTCCGGTGATCTCCGTCCCTTTCCGCAGCAGTGTGCGCCCGTCGACAGAGACATCGTTTCGAACCGTCGCCGTCACCTTGTCACCGGGTTCGTTCAGTTTCGAACTGAGCGGATCGGTCAGCGACAGCTGAATCACAGTGCCTTCCGGGATGATCCTTTCCTGCGCTTGCGCATTGACGAAGAGCTGGTATGTCAAAAGTGAAAAAGCCAACAGTGCCGTCATCATCCTGGGCATGGCAAAACCTCCACGAAAAAAGACTGTCTATCCATCGGGGCAAATTACTCGACTCGAATTTATCCTACTCCTCCGCAGAGAAGACTCCAAGTCAACCGGCGGGATTTGATTTTCATCCGATGAATTGGTCTAATGAGCTTCTCGATCTCACAATCAGATTCCGACAAGACATTCATGAAACTGTTCACAGAAGAAGAAGCCAAATCACTTCTGCCCGAAGTTAAAAGGCTCTGGCGCTCGGTTGATCAAGCCCGCGGCGTATTACAGCAGCTCGAACCGGAAGCCCGACTTGCCGCGGCACAGGCTGCCGATGGCGGCGGGGGCACTGTTTACGGCTTTCAATATGCTGCTGCCCTGAATGACTTTCTCGCCGGCGTTCAGTCGATATTGAGCCTTGGCGTCGAGATCAAGGATCTCAATCGCGGGCTCTGCGATTTCCCGCACATGCGCGACGGTCGGGTTGTTTATCTCTGCTGGCAGCGCGGAGAGGATTCCATCGAATGGTGGCATGACATCGATGCGGGATTTGCCGGCCGCCAGCCGTTGTGAGATTTCAATCTTTCCTGGCGTTTAATTCCTCGGAAATTGGTCCGGATTGTCCGTGAAGAGAGCATCGACACCCAGGGTATACAGAAAATGGCGCATCTCTTCGCGGACGTCCTTGAACTTGCCAGTGAATGCTGACCTGAATGTGTATGGCGTGACGGTCAGTCCCGCCTCATGGGCCCAGGTCACGATATCCGGATTCTGTGAGATGAGCCCCTTGTTCGGTCCGATTCCATTGGCGAATCTGGCGGCCTGCTTCATCCCGATTTGAGTCAGCCATTTTTTCTGCGGATCGCTGGAGATCAACAGTACCAGTGGCAGTTTCGTTTTCAGCTCATACCTCATCTTCTGCAGGCTGGCCGGGCTGAATGACTGAATGATGACCGGAGTTTTGCGGTCCGAGTTCGGTCGGTCGAGCCTGTTCTTTTTGAGCTGTTCCAGGACCAGTTTCTCCATGTCGAATCCGCGTTTGCCGTAAACCTCGGGGCCTTTGGTTTCGGGATAGAGCCCAGCCTTTCCGCGGATCAGGTCGATCGCCTCCTGCCAGGTTGGAATCTTCGCGCCTTTGAACTTCGGGTCAAACCAGGATCCGGCATCGAGCTGCTTGATTTCGGCCAGTGTGAAATCCGAGACATACCAGTGCCTGGCCGCCGTGCTGCCGGGCGACTGGTCATCACTGACGTCCTGCCTGAACCGGTCCGGGAAGACCTCCTCGATATTGGTTGTTCGTTCGAGCGACAGGTCGTGCAGGCAGACAAGTATGCCATCCCTGGTGATCTGCAGGTCCTGTTCAACGAAATCCGCTCCCTGAGCGATGGCCATGCGATAGGCTTCGATCGTATGTTCCGGCGCATAGGCGGATGCTCCGCGATGCGCGATCAGCATCTTTTTGGCCGGTGGTCGCTGTGCCTGCGTGACCGGCCGTATCACGCCGGTTATCAGAAATATTCCAACCATAATCGTCACTGAACAGAAAACTCGTTTCGATCTCATGGGCTCTCCAATCGCTCCGTTACATAAAGCAAAACCCGCATAAATGCGGAACTCCATACAAAAATCAAAATGATACTTGGCAAAGTTTAAGAATATGTTATTGTTGTACTTATCTTCCCCTAAGGCAATAACCAGGAAGTAGGGATTCTGCATGACCAACGGGATTGTCATCCGGCTTGCCGGCGTGACGCAGCCAGCTACAAGAATCTTTCAACAGGAAGTTCTGACGATCGGAACCGCGCCGGATTGCGATATCTGTTTCAGCGTGGACGGCCATGACCTGCCTCACGATATCGTTATTCTGACATTGCGTCTGAAAGATGGCGTATATCGCATCGCGACGATCGATGCCATGGTCGGTGTAACACGAGATGGCGAAGCAGTGGCCATCGGAGATCCAGTTCAGGATGGCGACACTTTCTATTTCGGCGCCACTGGCATCCGGGTCCGATTCTTTTCGCTCACTGAATCGGAATCGTTGACGGAATCACTGCGACTTGGAACTGCTGTGCTGCAGGGGACACGGCAAGGCGAGACCTCCCTCAATGCCATGCGACGTCGCCGGTCGATTCCTCGGACCGATGTCGCGATTGTATTCGTCAAGCAGTTGCTGCGCGAACTGGTGGCGGAGATCCCCCGGCGCGTGCTTTACACTATCATCGGAGTCGCCGCTTTCATCCTGCTGACGATCATCTATTTCAATACGCTCAGCTTCTTCGAGGGGCGCCGCAACAACAAAGCGATCTCTGAGTTGAAGCAGACGCTCGGCGATACGCGCAGCGATATCGACCATATGCGGGCGGAGCTCAAACTGGCTCGTGAAGAATCCGCCTTCATTCGCAGTTCGATCTCACTGCCTGAAAAGGTCGTTAATAACTATGGCAACGGCGTCTGCCTGATATACGGCACATACACGTTTCTTGATCCTCGAGCGGGCCGCGAAGTCCGCTTCAAGGAATCGAGCAATATGGACAATCCGATCGGTCCGGACGGCACGATCAATCTCAGCTCGTCCGGCAACGGAAGGACCTACGAGGTTGAATTCACCGGCACAGGCTTTCTGGTCGACAAGGGTATGATTCTGACCAACCGCCACGTCGTCCAGGCCTGGGAAGGAGACGATCTGGCCAGCCTGATCAAGATGCGCGGGTTCCGCCCGCGCCTCAAGCAGCTGTTGGCCTATTTCCCTGACGCGAAGAAACCATATAATCTGCGCGCGCTCGAGTTGCTTGAAGACCAGGATATCGCGCTTTGTGCGTTCGATCAGGGAGATATTGAAATGCCTGTCTTGCCGCTGGACGATAATGCCGAGACCATCGCCAGGGGCCAGGCTGTGGTCCTGATCGGATACCCGGCGGGTCTTGAAGGTCTGCAGGCTCGCGTCTTCGAAGGCGGCGGATCCTCATTTCGTCGTTATGGTAACCTGCCATATCGGCTTCAGCTCAACGAACTGGCCGCGACATCAAAGATCAGGCCACAGTCGACTCAGGGGCATATCAGCGACGTCACTCCGCAGCTTGTCTATGATGCAAGAACTGATGAGGGAGGATCTGGCGGCCCGGTCTTTGGGGCCAATGGCAAGGTGATCGGCGTCAATCAGGCCATCTTCCTCAATTCCCAGGCCACCACCAACTTCGGCGTGCCGATACGCTATGGTATCGAACTGCTCAAGAAATATCAGCAGCAGACGGTTCAAAACGCCGTCTCCACCTCGAGTGAACAGCCGAAGTCGTAATATCGCTGTATCATCAGGATCTACGAACAATGTTCCTCAATTTGCAGACGCGAAGCAGGGAAGAGGGGCGGAAGATCCTCCAGTGAAACCGGCGTATCAGATCAAGCGGACGGTGCAGGTATTGCAATAACCTGAGCCCGAATTTCGGCTTGCCGTAAAGCTGATCAAGATGGGCGCCGGTTGTGAAAATGAGGGCGCCGAGGTTGCCGATTTTTCTCAAAGGATGCCGGCTCAGATCGAAATATTCAAAAAGCCTCGCTGTTTCAGCCAGCACATCGCTTTCACTGTCGAGCATCACTCCCAGCATCAATCCGTAAATGGCATGCTTTTCCGCATCGATCAGCTCGAGAGTGGATCCATTGGCCAGAAGACCAGTCAAGTCCAGTGCGGTTTCAACGATAGTTGTGACGCCGAAATCATCCGCCCGTTGAAGCAGGACATCTCTGGATTCAGGATGGCGCAGGAGGATAGTCTGCAAGTCAGCCATCGTGCGAAGCGCAAGGTGCGTGCTCTGCAGATCGATCAGCGTATGGTGAATCAAATGCAGGGCAAGATCATGAGGCGATGGCAGCTCAATTGTGTGACCGGAGTCTAGTTTATGGATTACGGCGTCGGCAGATATCGTCTGAAAATCGAGGTCGCGTTCATGAGCAGCAAGATGAAAAGCGCGATGGTGAAGTTCGATGATCGATCCACCGGGTGAGCGCAAGGGCCAGAGGTGGTTCTGCTCATTTTCCAGCCTCTGTCGGGGGCGAACGTCGCGACGCCCGGGCAGTGATTGATAGCCCAGATCGGTGAGCAGTATTCGCGCATCCTCGATCCGTGAGGGAGCGACAAGCAGGTCGATGTCGGTTGCCGTACGCAAACCCGCTTCAGGGTAATAACCCGCGACCATGAGCGCCGCCCCTTTGAGCGGCAATGCCCTGATCCCTGCCGATTGCAGGCGATCGACAAGTTTGATCGTTTCGCCGGCATTTGCCAGATGCCTGGCAGCCCATAACCGGCCATCTTCATCGAGTTTGTCTCGAAACCATGCTGGAATATGCGCGGACGAACCGATTCCGGCAAGACCGTATCTGAGCAGGGGAGTAATCTGGTGATGGCCGGCGCGCTGAAACAATTTCTCCCAGTCGATCTTGTCGGATTGGTTCGCCAGAAGAAGATCGTTGAGGCGGGCCCGGCTCGCTTGAGAGCCGGGAACTGCGCCGAGCAGAATCTGATCTGTGATCGTCAAAGCCACTAAAAATCGTCGCGCGGCGGCTGAGCGCCCCTTCCAGGCAATTGCTGTCGCAATTGATTCGGCGTCAGACGGCGTTGTGGAAGAAGCATCTCTCCGACCAGAAATCTGAAGACGAAGAATTGATCTGCGGTCAGAATTTCCCGAAATTGTGCTTCGATGCTGGCCTGCATGACGGTTGTCTGCCCCTGTCTCTGGCCGACCTCGCGCGAGATTCGATTGACCTCTTCGGGGTTGAACCTGTCGCCGTAGATAGCTTCTTCGAGCTGTTGCTCCATCCGAATCTGCTGTGTCCTCAGAGTCGCAAGCTGATTGCCGACCTTCCTGCGGATCATCTGAATGGCGCTTTTCTGTTGTGGGGTCAGATCGAGCTGTCGAAGTATTATCAGATAAGACGGCGCTCTGCCGAAACCCGGGATGACCAGGTTGCGCTCTTCGGGCGAGAAGAAATTCCCGATCCCTTTTTCCTGAATCCCGTCGAGGCTGTGACTGGTCGGACGGGCATTGAAAGCCGGTCTGGTTGCCTGACCGGGACCGGGATTCTCAGGTCCGGACTTTTCAGCCTCGGCGACGTTATTTCTGGTAGCTCTTTCGAGTTGTTTTTTAATGCGATTCTGCCTGCGCTGCTGGATGGCCGGGCCGAGCCTGCCCTGAGCTCTCGCGAAAAGCTCGATCGGCTGGCCGGCCGTGAGCATTCCGACGATGATGCACAAAAAAATCGCCCCGCGACTCATCCTCCTCATTCTCACCTTGCTTGAAACGATCATCGCGTACCTCCCCATGGCTCCTGTGAATCATCCATGGCAAAGAATGATCGGATCGAGGAGTTTTGCCTGTTCACCTTTCTCAGTTCGGACTGAAAACCCGCCTGTAGAGTTTTGATCCTTGCATCCTGATCCGCTTTCACAGACTGGAGCCGTGATTCATTTTCGGCATTGATCCGCTCTTTCAGGCCGGCCATTTCGGTCTTGAAGTCCTCCATCAGTTTGAAACGTTCTTTCGCAACGGCTTCCTGAATCATCGCTTCGACTGCGGCCGAAGAGATCTCAGTGGTGGGCGTTTTTCCGCCTCCAGTCAGCATCTGCCAGGCTCCGAATGAGAATGTCGCAAGAATCATGGCGGCCGCTGCCAGAGCCACGCCACGAGCCCAGAACGGAAACATCCCGACCAGCTCAAAAAAGACAGACCATTTTCCGCGCGGCGGTTGGAACTCAGTCTGCGGAGTGAATCCGACCTGCCAGGTGCTCAGATCGTCGCGCACACGGCCGAAGGCGCGCGTTTCTTCACTGCAGGTGGGACAGCCGGCCAGGTGTCGCTCAAAGGACGACCGCTCGATGGCACTCAATTCCTCATAGATGTACCCGATCAGGTCTTCCTTTCTATCACACCCTTCAATGATATTCTTTTCCGGGGTTTTCATAATGCCATAGTCTCCTCACAACTGACGGATCGCGCATCTACCTTCATAATGCCCCACGCAACTTCTCGAGGCGGCCTCGCATCTGTTGCAGTCCGGTGTAAAGACGTGATTTCACAGTGCTTACTGGAATTTCGAGGATTTCCGAGATTTCGGCGAAAGTCAGCTCCTCGTATTCCTTCATAATGATCACCTGGCGCATTTCACCGGGGAGCGCATGCAGGGCCTTGCGAACCATTGCTGCCCTCTGGTCGCGCTGCATCCGGTCCGGCATCTGTTCGACATCCGTATCAGCGATCTCATATTTTCGCCCGTCATCATCTTCATAATCAATTGAATGCTCCTGCACCGAATTCTGTTTTCTCAATTTCGTATGGCAGGCATTGAGAGCGATTCGATATAACCAGGATGAAAATCTGGCCTCGCCACGAAACTTTCTCAGATTTCGAAATGCAGCCAGAAACGTCTCCTGGCAGACATCACGCGCATCCTCGTCTTTTCCGAGCATGCGGAATGAGAGTCCGTAAATGGGCCTTTCCCATCTTCGAACCAGCAGGCTGAATGCATCTGTTTCACCGGCGAGTGTGCGCTCGATGATCTGATCATCATTTAGTTCCATATCCGAATCAGATCTGCCTTCCCTTGACTCGTCGTTTTCGGGCCGCCTGCGTTCGGCTGCGGCCAAAGATGGTCCTCTTCAGGCGGTGATTAATCTCACCGAACCTTTAGACGCAGGTGAGCCTGTAAAAGTCGAAATTATTTTTTAACTGCCCGAAGAAAGATTCAACGCCAAGGCGCCAGGATGGCCAGAAAAGAATATGGGAATGAATGATCGGCATCAGGATATGGTATCAATCAGCTTCGGGAGCAGATCATTATACAGCTGGATACTGCGACCGATGATGTTGAGAGCATCGTATCGGCCCATGAATCGCTCGACCTTGACCTGCTTGTTTTCGAGGGCCTTGTAGTCCTCAAAGAATCGCCGCACCGCCTTCAGCCTGTGATCAGGCAGTTCCGAGATGTCGTGATAATCCCAATATTCGGGGTCGTCCGCGTGCACGGCAATGATCTTATCGTCCTCTTCATTCTGATCGATCATCTGCATGACTCCGATCGCCTTGGCTCGCATGATGCAAAGCGGAGTCACCGCGACCTGACCGAGCACCAGAACATCCAATGGATCGCCGTCATCGCAATATGTGCGCGGAAGGAATCCGTAATTGGCCGGATAGTGCACGGCGCTGAAGAGAATCCGATCGACCTTGAGCAGACCCGTAGCCTTATCCAGTTCGTACTTGATGTTCGACCCAATCGGGATCTCGATGATGCAGTTGAAGATCTCAGGCGCCTGATCTCCCAAACTGACGTCGTGCCAGGGATTCATGATGAGTAGAAAGTAGAAAGTAGAAAGTAAAAAGTAACTGCCCAACTATAGTAGAAATTACTCTTTCTACTTTTTACTTTCTACTTTCTACTGATTTACGCCTTGCCAAGCAGTCTCAACTGTCTCGGCGTGAGTTGCCATTGAAGCAGGCCTGGGCCATACGGGGGGATGCTGGCGACTTCGATGGCGCAGATGGTTCCTTTTTTGAATTCGATATTAAGATTACGGTTTCCGGTCAGCAGATAAGATGCGAGTTCGGAGAGGTCGGGCATATGGCCGACCAACAGGGCACGATCGAACTGATAGGCGCCAAGCTCGAGAAAGATTTCGGCGTGTTTCCCCTCGCCTTCGACGAAGGCGCGTCCCGGAGCCAGCGATTCGATGATCTTGACCTTGTGCTGCAGATCCAGCACCTCCGCGATTACTTCTGCCGTCTGACGAGCGCGCAGCAAAGGGCTTGTCAGGATGACGTTGAATTTCAGCCCGAGCTGACGAATGCCCATTGCCGCCATCTTCAGTTTCGCACGGCCTTCGAGTGTCAGCGGGCGATCGGCGTCACGCAGGACTCCCCCCTCGCCCAGGTCGGCAGCTATGCCATGTCGCATCAGATACAATTCAATCAACTTTCTATACTCTCCTTCCGGAACGGTCTCAAAACCGGCCATATCTTAGCACCGGAGAGCCAACTTTATGCAACAGTCTTTCTCGCCAGACGAAATATCAAATAGCCGAGAACCAGGCCGGCGGCGATAAGGGTTCCGAGCAGCCACCCCGGGCGCGGTCGTTCAGTGGGTTCAGACTTGATTACATGATCGACTGATTCGCCCTGCTGAGGTCCCAATCCGGCCAGCGGCGCTTGAGCGAGGTCGATGTATTGAATCATTCGTTCAAGATCGTAACGCGGGTGAGATGCCGCTGCATACCCATAAAAAAGGCGATAAACTCCTCCGGGTTCGGCACGGAAGAGCAGTCTTCGCGGCAGCGAAAATACTTTTACTTTGTCGATTGAAATCGCCCGATCGTCGTGGTGAACGATTTTTATCCTCAGATATCGTAATCGCGTTTCGGGATAATCGATTCTCAGATTGCGGGTCTGATATCCGTTGATCGCCACCTGATAAATATCTCCGCTGCCGACCGGGCTCCATGTCAGGCGCTCGAGTTTCGGGTCTTCCTCGAGTTGCTGTTTCCCTTCGATTTCAATGTGGCGGTGAAAGTTTGTTTGGCCGGTCTGAATATCGATTGCCGTGCTGGGGATCCTGGGATAGCCGAGATCTAGAGTAATGATCGTTGTGCGGCTTTTGGAATCCTCGCGCCGGGACTGTGAAGAGACAGGTAGTTCGACCAGTTGCGGTTCCGGATCGGCGTCGATTGCAACCTCCGCCCCTGTGATCTCGATCGGTTCCTCTTTAAGTTTTGGCTGATTGAAGACGGTTATACGCAGGAATCGCTTTGTGCTGATGGGGTAATCAACGCCCAGATGTTTCACTGTCGAATCGGGCTGGAAGCTGAAAATATAGCCGTCGGCGCGAGCCACCGCCCACGTTTTGTTGTCCGATCCGGTCTCGATCTGGACGCGGCGCGAAAAGTTGATGGCGGATGTGCTCAGAAGAACACGGTTATGCCTGACTACGCCGTCGCCAAGGTCGAGCGTGAAACTGAAACGGCCATCAGGGGCCAGCGTCCGATCAATCATCTCGACGCCGAGAACATTAAGGTAATCGCGCTCTTTCTGAATCACGATCCGGGACGGGATCTCGGCCCCCGTCTGATCGATCACGCGCAAGTCTGCCAGGTCCTGATTAGCCCCGGCGAATACCTGACCATCCAGTTCGACCTGGAAGTAGCCGCTTTTTTCCGGTTTCGGTTCAATCCGAATCTCTCGCCAGAGCTGCCACTTCTTCAGATCGAATTCGGCGAATCCCACGCGATCGCTCATGGTGATTCCGGCGAGCATCAGCATGAACGCCGTTATCAAGCGCGGTTTCATGATCCCTCTCTTTCCGCGCCCTTCATCAGCTTCTGATAGACGAATGAGACGATGAGCAGGACGATGCCCAGAAAGACGAATGAGATGATGCGGTACAGCTGATCGAGAGATGAGAGGTCGAAGAGGAATACCTTGATGATCGTCATGCTCAGAATGATAAGCGCCATGATGCGAGCCAGCCGGTTACGCCGCCAGATGCCGATGAGCAGCATCGCTCCTCCATAGACCGCCCAGATGATCGAGATCGACAGTTGTTTTGCCAGTTGCAGGTTTTTCCATTCGGTCGCCGCCGTGGTGTCAATCCCGCTCAACTGCTTGTCGAAGTAATTGTTCGATTCAACGCTCAAAGCGATCAATGCCAGCACATTAATGATTATCAGAATTGCTGGTGCGATCCATTTCCACCATGGTTCGGCACGGTCGGACCGGGTCAGAGCATGCAATCCGAAAGCGAGCGATGCGATGACGATCAGAAACCCGGCGAAGGTCGAGTTGAGCAGTAAAGTCCGCCCCGTAATGGCGCCGTTCAGATCGATGAAGATGATCTTGAAAACGGCGATCCCGAGCAGCGCCAGCGCAGCGTTCTGCATCCATCTGCGGCCCTGTTTGAGCGCAATTCCAAGTGCAACGGCGCCGTATATGCTGATGACTGTCGTCAATGAGAAGTCACGCATGCCGGCCTCAAAACCGTATCTTGAGGTATCAGGCGTCCGCATGCGGGCGGTGAAATGGCCGCTCGCCTCGAGGCAGAGCCCGACCAGTGCGGCCAGATTGCCCGCAGCCAGCAGGCCGTTGAGGGCTTCGCTGCGTTCGGAAATGGCGGTCTCATCGGCACGGGCATAGCTGAAGTAAGCGAAAGCAAGCGCCGCGACGAGCAGCGCGAATGCGCCGAAGACCGGATTGACGATGAGCGTCCTCCACGGCGCAGCATAATACTGGCTGTCAATCATGATCACTTTGCCTGCCGTCATCGCGAGCAGGACCAGCGCCGCGATTCTGAGCAACATGAGCCTGCGTTTCAGGCCTGTCACGAGCATCAGGCAGCTGAATACGGCCCACAGCAATGTGATGAAGAAGTGTTTCAGGCTGTCGAGCCAGGCGATCGAATTCCAGAGCGCCGGTTCATCATTCAGCCGCTGCCTGAATGGAAACTTTGCTGCTTCGTAAAAATCGCGGAGATCAAAGCTCAACCAGGTCAGCAGCAGCGCGACGGTGGCCATGAGGCAGGCTCCGCGGACAATTGTACGCTCATCTGCGCCTTCATCGTCATCGTTCCTGCGGAGCATCCAGATGACCGCGACCAGCGAGGCGATGAGCACCAGACTCGAAGCTCCGCGTTTGTTGATGAGAGGTGTGAAGACTCCCCCGGCCCTGAATGAAAATTCGAAGAGGTCGATCTTCAGCCAGTGCAGCAGCGCCACTCCAAAGACCGCCAGTGCTGCACCATACGTTAAGCGGCTTCCTGTCCTTTGCGCGATCCAGATAAGAATTGCGCCCTCGATCGCCCACGCCATCGTCGTCCAGTGCTGGTCAAGCTGAATCGGAATCGCCAGCGTCAAAAAGAGCGAGGCCATGCCCAGAAACGTCAGCACCAGGTAGCGGTCCTCGCGATCGCGCTGCCACGTCAGATACCCCAGCGAAAGATAGAAGGCCGAAATCACCACGGCGAAGAGTCCAAGATACGCGTGATTCTCTGGTTCTATCAGCCTGTAACTCGTTCCGAAATAGAGGACGGCGTTGATCAGAATCAGGGCCACGTCGGGCAGTTTGACTAAACGGCGATGAATCACGTTATGCAAAACCGCCAGCAGAGCAAAGATCACGAAGAGAATCGAAAAGAAGACGATCGTCGTTACCAGCTTTTCAGGAGCATACCATTCATCGAGCCATGCGGCGGACATCAATACCGTTGCGACGAAGGCGAGATAGTTCAGAATTCGCCATTGCTTGAACCAGGCCAGCGCGAGGACTCCGAGATCGAGCAGGACGATGTAGCTGAAGAGGCCCGTCTGATTGTCTTTTCCTGTCGAGAGCAAAACAGGCGTCAGGAACCCTCCGATCAGCCCGAGAATCGCAATTGCCAGGGCATCGTAACGCGCAGCCAGAAGCACCGCAGTAGCCGTGACCAGCGACATGAATATGAACGCCGGCATCTGATCGATCAGGTGATAACGACCGAATGCTGCGAAGATTGAGAGGTAGAGGATCGCGATGCCGCCTCCAGAAAGCCCGTGAGCGTAGTGTTTGTATCCCTTACTGCGCAGCCGTTCTCCGCCCAGAAGAAATCCAATGCCGATGGCGATCCCGATCATGATTCGGCCCGTTGCGCCGATCCACTGATTTTCGAAGGCGTATTTGAGGAAGAACCCGACCGCCAGGATGATTGCGAGGATGCCGATGCGGTTGAACCAGTTGCCTCCGATGAGCGCTTCCAGATCCCTCGCCTCGGGCAGGCGAAACCGCGAGGCTTTCGGTTGCGGCGCCGGCAGCTCCGGTTCCACCTCGGCAGGAATTTCCGGCGTTTCAAGCGGCATGTCTGGCGTGGGATGAATTGTTAAAACCTGTGGAGCCGGTGTCTCGACGGGCGTCGGAGCCGGCTCGGTCCCTTGCGGCACGAAATCAATGCCGAGGCGTTTCTCGATCTCGTAGATTCTGGATATCTGCTGGTAGATGACGCTTTCCAACTGGTCCAGTCGCTGAATTATCTGTTTGTTTGGGTCCGGCGTGGGGTTTTCGTCTGCCATAGCGTCCTTTTAATGTTTGCAAGGTACAGAACCGGGAGTACGGAACCGGTTCCGTACCGGTCGCTGACGCCTCCGGTTCCTACTCCCAGTTTGCAGGTTATCGCTGTACTGGAAGGCCGAATTGACCAAGGTGTGAATCAGGATTGTTGAGGGCCGTTCCGAGCGCCATCGAGAGGACGGGTCGGATGTCTTCGGGAGCGATGACCGCATCGACAAAGCCCCTCGCGGCCGCATACTTCGCATCCAGTTGTCGCTCGTATTCCGATCGGACCTTGTCGATTTCGGTGAGCAGCGATTCATCAGGTTCCTGGTCATTTTGCCTGAGTTTCTCGAGTTGTGAGGCGAAGAGGGCCATGACGGCCGACTCGCCCTCCATGACACCCATCCTCCCGGTAGGCAGCGTAAAAATGAAGTCCGGATCGAAGCCCTGACCAGCCATGGCGTAATAACCGGCGCCGCTGGCGTGATTGACAGTCAGGACAATCTTCGGAACAGTCGTCGTGGCCATGGCTTCGACGAATCTGGCTCCGGCACGAATGATGCCTGATTGTTCAGCCTCGACTCCCACCATAAAACCTGAAACATCCTGAATGAAAAGCAGCGGTGTTCCATGACGATTGCAGGTCTCGATGAAATAAGCGGTCTTTTCAGCGCTTTCGGTATAGATAATCCCGCCGAATTTTGGTGGTTGCCCGGAAGCGCCGGGAATCAAACCGCGGTTGTTGGCGATGATGCCGACGGTGATCCCGCAGACTCTGGCATGGCCGACGATCATCTCACGGGCGAAGTCGGCCTGGAATTCATCGAAACTGTCCCGGTCCAGAATACAGTCGAGCATCTTTCGCGCGTTGTAGGGGGCGCGGTGATCCGCTGGGATGATGTCATAAAGATCCGTCGACGGCAGTGCGGGTTCGTCACTGGTAACGTGAGTTGACCGGTCGGGACGAGCGGGCAACTCCAGGATTATTTCGCGAATTCTGGCCAGGCACTCATCATCGTTTTTCGAACGATAATGTGCGACTCCGGAGATGGCATTGTGCATTCGAGCTCCGCCGAGAGTTTCGCTGTCAACCTTCTGCCCGGTCGCTCCCTTGACCAGATTCGGCCCGCCGAGGCCCATAAATGACGTTCCTTCAACCATGAGGATGACGTCTGAAAGCGCCGGCAGGTACGCTCCACCCGCTACGCATTGTCCCATGACTGCGGCGATTTGAGGCACTTTCAGGTATCTGCGCATGATCGAGTTGTAATAGAAGATGCGGGCTGCGCCGTATTGACCGGGGAAGACACCGCCCTGATAGGGCAGATTGACGCCTGCAGAATCGACCAGATAGATGATCGGAGTCCGGCACCGCATGGCGATCTCCTGCGCGCGGAGCATTTTTCTGATCGTCTCAGGCCACCATGAGCCGGCTTTGACAGTTGCGTCATTCGCGACGACGACAACTTCGCGCCCGGCAATGGCGCCGATGCCGGTGACGACTCCGACAGCGGGCGCCTGGCCATCATATTCATCATGAGCGATGAGGAGCCCGATTTCGAGAAATCGAGAATCAGGATCGAGCAGCCGGCTGATCCGTTCGCGGGCCGTGAGCTTGCCCTGCTGGTGCTGGCGGGCGATCTTGTCCGGCCCGCCTCCCTGTCGCAATTGCTCTTCCAGATTTCTCAAATCCCGGACCAGCCCCTCGAAATGGGCGCGGTTGGGATTGGCGACATTCTGCTCCTGTTCCGAAAGTTTCATAGAGGTATAGATTGGCCAGAGAGCCGGGAGATGTCAATGACGCATCGATCAGATGAAATTGATCAGCGTCTGGACGACGCCGACCACCAGCCCGATCCCCGCTCCGAACCAGACGATGGCTCTGATTTCGCGCCCCGCCGTGTCCATGATCAAATCCTCGATCGCTTCATTTGAAAGGGCGCTGAGCCGTTTCATGAGCAATGCTTTGATATCGAGCCTGTTGCTCAGGATCGATATGAAATGGTTGATCGATTGCGACCGGTTCATCGAGCCTTCGGCCAGAATCGATTCCGGCACCTGAGCCATTGCCTGGGCGATCGTTGTTCGGACATAAAGGTTTTCGACGATCCTGTCGGCCAGTTGATCGATCGATTCACCGACGATGCGGTAAAGGGCTTCATCGTCCAGAAAGTATTCGGTCACAATGCGACGCAGCAGGGTGAAGCGACGGCCGATCTCGGTCTCGACGATGCTGCGCAGGGAGCGCACGATCTCCCAGCGCGTTTCAGCGGAATCGCGCAGGTGATAAAGGCGCTCTCGCAGGTGCTCCGTGACGAGGCTAATCGTCGATTCGCTCTGGGAATGATGCAGGTATTCTCGATGCGCAATCGATGTGATCTCGGGCTCCAGATCAAGCTGAAGTATCTCCTCCGAGATCGTCTCCACATCCAGCAATCGCTCGGCGATGACTGTGGACAGCGCTTCGATGAAATGATCCCGTTCCTTTGGGAGCATCCCCGGCGTGAGCGGAATTCTACGCCCGAAGATGTAGATCGGGTAACGGGGACGAAAGAGCATCCTGACTGCCAGCCAGGCGGCGATATACCCGTGCGCCGTGGCAACCAGTAAGGGGCTCAGTTTGATCAGTAAGTCGATATTCATCGATCCGTTTTGACTTCACACGGCTTTCGGGGTAAACAACCACATCCGCAATTTGTTGAAATAACTTTATCACCCGGACTGGTCTTTTGAAATACCCTGAAAACCGGCGCCTCCGGTCCAGGAATAACACTATGAATACTGAAAATATTCACAATTGGAGCGAGACGCGAATCCGCGTCAGGTATGCCGAGACCGATCAGGCCGGCGTCGTTTACCATGCCAATTACCTGGTCTGGTTCGAGGTCGGCAGGGTCGAACTCTGTCGCGATCACGGATTCAATTATCGCGACATGGAGAAGCAATCGGACGCCATTCTTCCGGTCATCGATCTCAAGGTTACTTACAGGAGCCCGGCCCTCTACGACGATGTCATCCTGATTCGCACCCGCTTGAAATTCCTGCGCACGCGTTCGGTATCATTTATATATGAAGTGTACCGCGATACTGACATGACTCTTCTGGCAGAAGGCGAGACCTATCACGTAGTGGTCAATAAAGAGGGCAGGGCGAAATCCTTCCCACCTGAATTCGCCGCAAAAATGAGGAGCAGTAAAAAGTAAAAAGTAGAAAGAAAGTACGAAGACATGGCCAAGTGGGCAGTAGGCGGTGGGCAGTAGAAAGTAAAAAGTAGAAAGTAGAAAGACATGACCACTTCATACTTGACTTGAATCGACTGGAAACTGCCTACTGCCTACTGTTTACTGTCTACTTGGCCAAGGTCTTCGTACTTTCTACTTTCTACTTTTTACTTTCTACTGCCTGACGCGAGGTACCGGGATCGGTTCAGGCTGGGCAGTTTCGGTGAAGACCTCTTTGAATGCGCCGATAGTGGACAGCACACTGCTGGTTTCAACCGGCATGAAGACGACCTTGGAATTGGGCGAGCGTGACATCTCGCGCAGGGATTCGATGTACTTCATCATGATCAGGTACTGTGCTGGATTGCCCTGACCGCCGATGATGCCTGCGGCAATCTGTTTGATCGATTCTGCTTCGGCCGTTGCTGCCGTCAGACGCGCCTGAGCCTGGCCCTCAGCCTGCAGGATGGCGGACAGCTTTTCGCCCTCCGCGCGAGTGACCGAGGCCTGTTTTTCACCTTCGGCACGCATGATGTTGGCCTGCTTCTCGCCTTCGGCCTGGAGTACGACGGCGCGTCGATTCCGCTCAGCCGTCATCTGCTTCTCCATCGTGATCCTGATGTCTTCCGGAGGATTGATGTTCTTCAGTTCGACGCGCGTTACCTTGAGGCCCCATTTGTGCGTCGCATCATCGAGAACGCCCCTCAGTCTGTTGTTGATCGTATCACGCGACGAGAGCGCGTGGTCCAGGTCAAGCTCGCCGATCACATTGCGCATGGCGGTGATCGTCAACTGGATGATGCCGCCGATCAGATCGTTCACTTCATAGACTGCCTTTGTCGGATCAGTTATCTGCCAAAAGATGACGGAATCGACCATGATCGTCACATTATCGCGCGTAATGACCGGCTGCGGTTGCAGATCGGTGAACTGCTCACGGAGATCGATCGCCGAGATGCCGTGACGCATGCTCGACCATAAGACTCCACGCGGGCGGTCGATAAAGGGCGTGATGACATTCAGCCCACTTGTCGCCACGCGATCGAATTTACCCAGTCGTTCGATGATCAGAACGGATGCCTGCGGTACGATCCGTATGGCTTTCGATGCGACAAATAAGATGACGACTGCAACGACCAGCAGCGGAATCAGGAATTCCATGATGTCCTCCAAATTAGTTTCCAGTTTCCAGTCGGGAAACTTCTCCCACAGGAAACTATTCTCACATCAGTCGTTATTCGATGGATCATCGAATAACGATGCCCGGCGCGCAGCGCGACGAACATAGAGTGTATTGCCTTCGAGCCGCTCGACTGAGACGGATTCACCTTCGACGAGCGGTTTTTCCCCTTCGGATGGGAGCGCAGTCCAGACGGACCCGTAAACTTTAACGGCGCCTTCATTGAGCGCTCCGCGGCTGCCTTCGACAACAGTCCCGACCTGGCCGATCATCATTTCAACCCCGGATTTCAACTGGTTCTCAGGAGAATATCGAATCAGGAATTTCTCGAAGATCGTTCGTGATGCGACCAGCAGCGCCACCGAGACTATCAGAAAGGTAATCAGTTGCACCGCCAGGCTTGATACGCCGAGCATTGCGAGCAGTGCCGCGACCAGAGCGCCGACGCCGAACCAGAGCAGGAAGAAACCTGGCGTCAATACTTCAGCGCCTATGAAGATCGCGGCCAGAACGAGCCAAATTATCCAGGCATATGACATAGGCTTGCAGTCCTTTAAAGATAGACGGTCTTGAATCCGGGAAAATCGCCTGCGCAGATTGACAGCATACTTGAGGCGCACGAATTCTGTCTACTCTTCGAATTGCGATGTCAATCATCTATACGAAGAATAATGGCGGCAGGATCGAAATATCGGTGAAAATCGGCGACTCAGGCGCCGATGATCGCGATGCGATGCTTGTTGGCCGACGCTATCGTTTCGTCCTTGTCGAAGATGAGTGTCTTGCCGGCGGTCAGCGACATGGCTGTGACATTGCATTCCCTGAGAGTCTGGATCGTGTTGAGGCCGATGACGGGGACGTCAAACCGCAGGTCCTGATTCGGTTTGGCGACCTTGATGACTGTCAGTGGCCGGCCGCGGACAAGCTCGGCGGCCCGTCTGATGGTGGCGTCGGTGCCCTCCATGGCCTCAAGTGCCACGACCGCCTGGTTCTTGACGACTATGGTCTGTCCAAGATCCAGCCGAGCTAGTTCAGTAGCGACGTGCAATCCATAATCTATATCCGCCATTTCGTCTTTGTTGGGCGTCCGTTTTGTGATCGTCTCTCTGGGCGCCAGCAGCGGCTGCAGGAATGTGGTCGAATCGATGAGCGTGATACCTTCGGCCGCCAGCTCATCGGCCACCGCGCCGATCAGCGCATCCGTGTTGCGCCGTTTGAGCCGGGCCAGCATTTTAGCCATTCGCAGGTCGGGCAGGGCATTGAGCTTGAAGATCTGCACGTGTTTGACCTGGCCGGCCATGATGACGTGAGTGACTCCCTCACGCTGGAAAAATTTGATCATCTTTCCGAGCTGGCCGACGCTGATCCATTCCATCGTCCCGGCAATTGATTCGATCTTCGGATCGGCCTCTTCCTTGATGGCCGCAACGACCAGTTCCACGCCTTCGGCGCGGGCGCCTTCGAGAACCAGAAACGGGAAGCGCCCGTTGCCGGCGATCAGTCCGTATTTCATATCATTTGGTCACGCCCCGTTCGGCCGTTTCTATGAATTCGATCAGGTAATCGACTTCAGGCGTCGGCGTCATTTCAGCCTTAATTCGCTCGATCGCCTGTGATGTATTGAGCTTCGACGCGAGCAGTATCCGGAATGCCTTCTGGATGTCCTGGACCGTTTCGCTTGAAAAGCCTTTTCTTCGCAGCCCGATGCTGTTTGCACCATAACATTTTGCGTCCGCACCGTCTGTGCGTGCGTAGGGCAGTGCATCCTTGACGATCTTGGAGTAGGCGCCGATAAAGGCGTATGATCCGACGCGACAGAACTGATGCACCCCGACAAAGGCGCCGAGTGTGATGTGATCGTTGATTGTGACGTGGCCCGCCAGAGAAGCTGCGTTCGCAAAGATGTTGTGAGATCCGACACGGCTGTCGTGCGCGATGTGGGACTGCGTCATGAACAGGTTGTTGTCGCCGACCGAGGTGATCCCCCCGCCACCCACGGTCCCCCGATTCATCGTCACATATTCGCGGATAACGTTTCTCTCGCCAACTATCAGTCTCGTATCCTCCCCACTGTACTTCAGATCCTGCGGCGGAAGCCCGATCGAAGCGAAGGGATAGATGCGCGTTCCACGTCCGATCTCACACGGCCCCTCGATCACGACATGGCCGGCGATCTCGATATCTTCGCGCAGGATTACCTTGTCTCCGATGAGCGTATAGGGGCCCACCGAAACTCCTGCTCCCACTTCTGCGCCTGGATGAATGATGGATGTTGGATGAATCATGATGAGTAGAAAGTAGAAAGTAGAAAGTAGAAAGTAAAGATACGGGTATCCAGAGTAATTTTTATTTGCGAAAGATTCATTTTAGTTGAATCCCACTTTTTACTTTCTACTTTCTACTTTCTACTTCTTATATTTATCAGCCAGAGCCGAAGAGATGACCGCTTCGGTGACGAGCTGGCCGTCGACATAGGCTTCGGCGCGCAGCTTGGCATAGCCCATTTTATATCTGATAACGGTGACTTCGAGTCGCAGCTGGTCTCCGGGGAGAACCGGTTTTCGGAATCTGGCTTCTTCGATGCCGGTGAAATAGAGCAGTTTGTTTTCGCGATCAGGGACTTCGCGGAAGAGCAGTACCGCGCCGGCCTGGGCCATCGCCTCGATGATGCAGACACCTGGAAAAACAGGCGCGCCAGGGAAATGGCCCTGGAAGACCTGTTCATTTACCGTCACGTTTTTGATTGCAACGATCTTTTTGAGCGGATCGAGTTCGAGGATTCGGTCGATCAGCAGCATCGGATAGCGGTGTGGGATGATTGATTGAATTTCGTTGATATCCATAAGTGTGTTTTTGGAGGCAGGAAGTGTCTGGCTCAAGATTTCATGACTGCCTTCTCGAGTTTTTTTAATCGGTCAAATATTTCTGGTAAACGCGTGTAAAGAACCTGAGAGCGGCGCCAAGCCTGATAGTCCATTGCCGGCATCATTCCTCCGACCAGTTTGCCGCTTTCGACGCTCTTGGTGACGCCGGTGCGGGCGGTGATGATCGCTCCATCGCCGATCGTGATGTGCTGATTGGTGCCGATCTGACCGGCGATGATGCATCTTCGGCCGATTCGCGTCCCGCCGGAAAAGCCGGCAAGCGCCGCCACGACCGTGTCTTCACCGATCTCGACATTGTGTCCGATTTGAATCAGATTGTCGAATTTCGCTCCGCGACGAATTCTCGTTTCGCCGAAACCTGCGCGATCGACACAACAGTTGGCTCCGATTTCGACGTCGTCCTCGATCACTACGCGTCCGATTTGCAGCAGTTTGAACTGGCGGCCCTCTTCATCCGGCGTGAAGCTGAATCCGTCAGCGCCGATCACTGTTCCGCTATGAATCCTGCATCGCGCTCCGATCGATGTGTCGTCATAGACTGAAACATTGGGGAAGAGAATTGAATCGTCACCTAACTCGACATTGTCTCCAAGGACAACACCCGGGTGGAGAGTGACGCGGTCGCCGATGGTCGAGTTTCGTCCGATCACGACGCGCGCGTGGATCGAGCAGTCATCCCCGATTCTCGATCCATCCCCGATCACCAGATCCTGGCTCACCCCTCGAGGTTCATAAGATCGAGCATGAAATATAGATATCGTTCTGGCGAATGCCAGTTTCGGGCTCGACGTGACGAGCAGTGGCCGATCAGCAAGTCGCGAGTCTCCAGCCAGTTTGGGCGGCACGATGAGCGCCGATGCCTGAGATCCGGCCGCCACTGCAAGCCGCTGAGCATCGACCACAAATGAGACATCACCGGCCTGCGCATCGTCCAGCGAAGCGACTCCGCTGATTTCAATTAATTCAGATCCTGAAACCTGTGCCGATATCCGGGCGGCCAGCTCTTTCAGTTGCATACCTTCGACCTGCCAAAATAAAGAGAGGCGCCGGGGCGGGATTCGGATAGTTGAGTGAGATGCTCATTTGGCTCTCGCCTCTCTCATTCCGTATCCTGCACCGGACACCTTTCGATTACAAGACTCGCCGAATTACGGCTTCCGGGCGCCGGCCGCGGAGGGCGCCGCTCCGGACGGATTGACCTTGTTGTATTCGGCCATGAAATCCTCAGTGATGTCGGTCGCCGGTGCGGCGTAGATCAGAACGCCGGCCTGTTGCGAGGCTCCGCCTTCGAGCACCATGATGATTCCACGTTGCAGGCAATAGCCCTCGAGGAATTTTCCGATCTTCTCATAGACAGGCTGTGAAACCTCGGCCAATCGTTTCTGACCAAGGGCATCGTAGTCTTCGGCCTTGCGCTTCAGGTTCTTTTCCTTCTCAGTGGCCTCTTCGACCCATTGATTGCGAACCTGCGGGCTGACGGTGCTGCCCTGAGTGTTGATCTTGTTCTTCAGATTATTCATCTCTTCTTCGAGAGACTGAATCTCTTTCTTCTTCGGTTCAAATTCGATGTTGAGCGCATCGAGCTTGACCTTCAGTTCGCCGATTCCCATGCGGAAAGCCGCGGTGTTGACATAGGCTACCTTGCCCTCGGCCCCGGTCCCGCCGGTCGCCGCTGGAGCGGATGGCGCGCCAGTTGTGGCCGGGCGTGAAGGAGGCGTCGGCGTTTGCGCGAACACTGCTGCCGACAACAGCCCGGTGATCGCAATTGCAAGAAACATTCTCTTCATCGTTGTACTTACTCCTTAACTGATCGAATAGTAAAATTATTGAAAGCGTATCTGTGGCAAATCAAGACAGCCGCCACTAGGGCTTCTTCGGAGCGGCCGCCGCGGAGGCTGCCGGGGCTGGATTCACCTTGTTGTACTCTTTGACGAAATCATCAGTCACGTTTGCCGACGCTGCTGCGAAGACGACTATGCCCGTCTCCTGCAACCTTCTCGCGTCGAAGACATGCGTGATCCCGTGTTTAGAGCAATACTGATCGAGATATTTGCTCAGTTTATCGTAGATCGGTCCCGTGTCCTCTTCCTCGCGTTTGCGGGCTATCGCCTGTGAGTCTTCGAGCATGCGCTGGTATTCCTTCTTGCCCGATTCCAACTCTTCCGACAGCTTGGCTGCCTGCTGCGGAGTCAGCGACCTGTTCTCCTGCAGTGTCTTTTCCTGTGCGGCCAGCTTCGATTGCAGGGCTTCGAGCTGCTGGTACCGCGGCGTGAATTCTCCCTGCAGTTTGTCGTATTTCGCCTTGAGCTCGCCTATCCGTTCACGAAAAGAGAGAACGTCGACAATGGCTATTTTCATCTTCGGCACCTGTCCGCCCGCGGCCTGTGCCATCGCGCTCGTCCCCATAAGCAGGAGCATTGGCAGCAGTGTTAGTAAGAGTAATAATCTGGTTTTCATTCTCGGGAAATTCTCCATTCTGTAAATGCTTAAAAGTCCTGGCGCTCCTCGCCCAATTTTTAGAACGTTCGCCCCACACTGAAGCGGACCACTGTCCGTCGTTCGATGAAGAAGACCGTCGGATCCGTGACATCAGTCTTCGCCTGCGGGTTGTAGGCGAAAATCAAACGGAAGGGAACGTTGATAACCGGCATCTGAACCCGGAATTCGAGACCCATCGAAGAACGCACATCGTCGAGGAACTTCACATTCTGCTGCGATGTTCGAACCAGATCGTAGCTGCGTGAATCTCCTGTCAGGAAGATCCTGCGATATCCGATCGTGTTGCCCAGGTTGTCGGTCGGCGCGCTGGCCAGCTCATCCGGTGTGGCGACACGGCCTGCCGGGTTGATAGTCAGTCCGTTCGGAGTGATCGTCTGATTGATGAAGTTTGTGTTCGTCACCTGATCGGTGTACTTGCGGGCGTTGTATGAGGTTCCGACATCGGCGAATGCCGCTATCGACAAAACGCTGATGATCGGCAGGCGATACTCGAGATTCAAAAGCAACTGGGTGTCGCCGCCGATTGGCGTAAAGAACCGCCGGGCATTGACGACGTTGCAGTTGGTGGCCTGATTGAGCGTCTGTGTGCAGTCGCCTTCGGGCGCCTGGAAGGTGTAGTTTCTGAGGACTGAAGGATCGACAGTTCCTGCCGGCGCATCGATCAGTTGAGTCGGGTTTGCCGGATCCTGAATCTTGGCAACCACATTCCGTGTCGAGAGGAACGAATCGGACGGCACAACCGGCGAGATCGACCGGAAGTTGTAACCTCGAATGTCGTTTTCGCCGCCCAGGAAGAATCGCTCGAAGATCGGTATGCCGCCGACGAACGAAAGCGACCTGGTGTCGAAGGGGGTTCCGAATGTTCGGATGTGATCACCGCGAAAGCGCATCGCCACGACGTGCGGTTTCTCTGATCGTCGCTTGAAGACCGGCATAAAGAGCTGGTATTCGACCGAAGGTGCGAATGTGTTAACGTCGCCACCAAGGATGCCGCCTGCCATCGAGAATCCGAGGAAAAGGCTCTGCCCCCTGGTCGGATCGAGATAAGCATTCTTGGTATTGTAGTAGATCGACGGTATGACGCGACTGGTAATAATGCGCGGTTGTGTGAAAGAGACCGGGATGTCGTTGGACGGATCGCCGTCACGGTTGACATTCGGGTCAATGATGCTGTTGCCGGTCAGTGAATATGAGACACCCAGTCGCGTGAACTGCGCAAACTTTCTGAATCGACGCGTGAAGAGCTGGAGCGGGCCGGACATACTGACCGTGCCACCCACCGTTTGCTGTGTAAAGAGAGTATCAGCGTCAATCGACGAGAGACCGAAGAAGCTCGCCTGCAGGACCTGAGATGCGTTCGAGAAGTTGAACCCCTGACCGACGAACTGAGCTTTTTGCGCGAAGACCTGAAAACCAAGGCTGATCGGTTTGCCGAGCAGATAAGGTTCGGTGAAACCAAAGCTCAGGAAGACCTGGCGGTTTCCGCCGGAAAGCGCCAGACTCAGGCTTTCGCCGTATCCGAGCAGGTTGTTTGTCGAATATTCGATGCCGAAGAAGCTGCCGGCGAAACCCGAGACGCCGCCGTTGAGCTGAATCTGCTGGCGCCCGCGTTCCTTGACCTGCAGATCGATGTCGACCGTCTGGTTTCGTTCGTCGGTGCGCGTGATGGCGTCTTTCTCCTTTACCTCCTCAAACAGGCCCAACTGGTTAAGGCGCAGGATCGAAAGGTCCCAGAATCTCTTGTTATAGGGATCACCCTCGTTGATCAGCACCTCGCGTCTCAAAACCACGTCGCGCGTGCTGGTGTTTCCGATGAATTCAAGGCGGCGCATTGTGAACTGCCGGCCCTCTTCCACTTCGAGTGTGATCTCGACATCACCTTCCTCGCTGGTCCGGTCGACGAACTTCGGGATGAAATTGACATCGGCCTGAATGTAACCCTGGGTGCCGTAAAGATCCTTAACGCCCTTGTAGACGTTCTCCTGAATCTTCTTGGCATCGACCCAGTCGCCTTCGGTCAGACCCGAGACAGCCTTGACGACGCCCGGCTGGAAGATCGTCACACCCTTCTCTTCGACTTTCGAGATTTTGTACCGCCGGCCGACTTCGATCGGGATGCTGACCTTGAGTCCGGGTCCCGACTTGCGGAAGAGCGGAAGCGGAAGCCCGCTGCTCACCTTGCCGACATCCTCGACAACCGGCTCTCCGATCTTGGCCTGAAGGTATCCCCTCGTGCCCAGGAAGAACCTGACGCGTTCGAGGTCATCCAGCAGTTTGTCTTTAAAATAGATGTCTTTCGATGTGAAGGTCGAGAGGAATCCTGCCTCCTTGACCAGTTTCATCGCGCCTCGCAGCCGTCGCTGCGAGAACCCGTCCGTATCGCCGGTGAAGTCGATCTCCTTGACGCGCACGCGCGGACCTTCATCGACATTGAAGACCAGAGCCACGGCCGTGGCCGATATGTCTTCGACCTCGATCTCGACTTTCGCATCCGGATGGCCTTTTTCAGCCAGCAGTTCGCGCAGAACCAGCCGGGCGCCGTTGGCCTTTGCCGGGTCGAACTGCGATTCCTTGCTGACCTGTACGCGGCGTTCCTTGAACCGTGTCAGAACTTCGCTCTCGGTCGCGGATTTCAACCCGTCATATTGCAGATCCCTGATGATCGGATATTCCTTTATCTGAAAGATGATGATCTTGCCGCCTCGCGGGCCATCCTCGACAAAAAGTTTCGTCGCCAACGGGTCAAAGAGACCCATTTGAAGGATCGCCTGCAGGTCGCGTTGGGCCAGACTCAGGTCGAACCGGTCCTGCGGCTTGCTCTGAACATAATAAAGGATGGACTCCCGGGGAATTCGCCGGTTCCCCCGGATTTCAACGTCCTCGACGAAGCTGTCCTGTCCAGGTTGCGCCGGCTGCTGCGCCAGCACTGGACGCGATATTGTGATGATCAGTAGTGCAAGTATAAATGCGCCTGCCAGTATGGTAATGCGCCTTGTCATGAAGCCTCTCCCGCTAAACAGTGTTGATCGCCGACGAAGTGTTTTGCCGCACACACATTCCCCCATGCGGCTCGCGATGTCACGACCGGATACGACCGTGGACAACTGCCCTCTGAACGATCTACATTGCCAAGATTGCAGTGATAAATTTAAGACCGCGTATTATACGCAAATAATCCCGAATTGAATAGTCATTCCAGAGACTCTCAATCAAAAATACCGCAAACCCCACAAACAAAGATAAGAGTCCAACCATCCCCCTCTACGCCACCGGACGAATGGTTGAACTCGGATAAGAAACTCTTAATTTAAGTATCGATTGAGTCAGCCTATCAGCACCTCATCCTCTTCTTTGAATGCGTCTTCAATGAGTGGTCTGTAATTGAGAGCGCCGTTTTCGAGGTAGACTTCGACGATCGACGAAGAGTTCAGTCTGCCCTGAATAAGGGCTTCCGATATCGGGTCTTCAATATGTCTCTGGAGGGCGCGCCTGAGCGGACGGGCGCCATAGTTGCGATCCGTACAGGTCTGATCGACGATCCACCGTTGAGCGTCTGTGGTCACGCGGATCTCGAGTTTGCGCAGCTTGAGCGTGCGGTTAAGCTGTTCGACCAGCAGAACAACGATCTTGAGCAGGTCCTCATCGGTCAGCGGTTCGAAGACGATGACTTCATCGAGGCGATTGATGAACTCGGGATTGAAGACCTCCTTGACCGAAGCCATGACCCGTTCTTCGGTCTTGGCGATGGTATCGTCGCGGGAGGATTGGAAGCCGAGCTGGCCGCCCTTATGGATGAAGCGTGCGCCGATATTTGAGGTCATGATAATGATGACGTTCTTGAAATCGACTGTATTGCCAATGGCATCGGTCAGGATGCCGTCCTCAAAGACCTGCAGCAGGATGTTGAAGATGTCTGGGTGCGCTTTCTCAATCTCATCGAGCAGGAGCACCGAATATGGGTTGCGACGGATGCGTTCGGTCAGTTGACCGCCTTCTTCGTAGCCGACATAGCCTGGGGGAGAGCCGATCAGTTTCGAGATCGAATGTTTCTCCATGAACTCGGACATATCGAAACGGATCATTGCCCGTTCCGAACCGAAAAGGAAGTCGGCGAGCGATCTTGCGACCTCGGTCTTACCGACTCCGGTGGGGCCGAGAAAAAGAAATGATCCGACCGGACGGTGCGGGTTCTTGAGACCGGCGCGGGAGCGGCGGATAGCTCTGGCGAGCGCCGAGATCGCCGAGACCTGACTGACTATTCGTTTGTGAAGTTCGTCCTCGATGCGGAGCAGCTTGGCTGTCTCTTCTTCCTGAAGGGCGGAGACGGGGATGCCGGTCCAACGCGAGATGACATCATCGATATCCTGTTTGGCGACGGTGGCCGCAATGTTCTCGAATTCGGATGGTTCGAAATATTGAGCGGGCCGCCGTGAATTTGTATATCCACGATCACGAGCATCACGGGGCATCACGGGGATCACGGGAATCGCGTGCATCGCGCTGCTGCCAGCGGGAAGGCGGGACATAGCCGCTGTCGCGCTGGGCGCGCAGTTTAACCCGTGCGCCGGCTTCGTCGATGATGTCGATCGCCTTGTCGGGCAGGAACCGATCAGGCAGATAGCGATTCGACTGGTAAACAGCCGCTTCGATCGCTTCTTTTGTATATCGGACATTGTGATAGGACTCGTATCGATCCTTGACACCGTCAAGAATGCTGATCGTCTCTTCCTCGTTGGGAGCCGGGATCTTGACGGCCTGGAATCGTCGTTCGAGCGAGCGGTCCTTTTCGATCGATTTGCGGAACTCCGCCGGAGTGGTGGCGCCGATGCATTGAATCTCGCCCCGTGAAAGCGCGGGTTTGAGAATGTTGGCCGCATCGAGACTGCCTTCTGCCGAGCCGGCTCCGACCAGGGTATGCAGTTCGTCGATGAAGACGATGTACTGCGGGTTCTCCATCAGTTCCCGCATGATCGTTTTCATGCGTTCCTCGAACTGGCCGCGATATTTGGTGCCGGCCACGATCAGGCTCAGATCGAGAGCGAGAATCTTTTTATCAGCCAGAAAAGTCGGCACGTCGCTGTTGACGATGCGTTGAGCCAGTCCCTCGACGATGGCGGTCTTGCCGACGCCGGGTTCGCCTATGAGGACCGGGTTGTTCTTCGTCCGGCGGCAGAGGATCTGGATGACGCGGTCGATCTCGCCATCCCGTCCAACCAGCGGATCGAGCCGGCCTTCAAGCGCGGCATCTGTCAGGTCGCGACTGAATTCGACCAGGTGCGGCGTCTCTTTACGCGTACTGGTGCTGCGATCGACGTTTGCCTGGCGCATCAAGTCCTGGCGGATGTCCGACAACCGCAGGCCGCGTTCATAGAGGATTTCGGCGGCAACGGAGTTCTCCTCACGCAGCAGGCCGAGCAGCAGGTGTTCGGTCCCGATATGCCTGTTGCCGAGCCGTTCGGATTCTTCGGCGGCGAAGGCGAGGACCCGTTTGGCTTCGTTCGATAAAGGCAGATCGATGTTGGTCGAAATGCGATCGCGGAGTATTGTCCGGCCTTCGATCTCTTTCCGGATCGACTCGATATTCGCGTGTGAACGATGGAAGAAACGTGTCGTGAGATTCTTGTCCTCACGGATCAATCCCAGCAGGATGTGCTCCGCTTCGATTTGCGACGCGCCGAACTGGCTTGCCTCGTATCGGGCAAAGAAGATCACTCGGCGCGCTTTCTCGGTATATCTCTCGAACATCAACTCAGTCCTGCAAGAGTCGTCCATCCTCCAGTCGAAGAATTCTGTCGCAACTGGAAGCTATCGTTTCGTTATGAGTCACAATTATAGCAGTTAAATGCTCCTCGACCTGCAATTTTTGGATCAAACGAAGAACATCCTGACCTGTTCGCTGATCCAGGTTGCCGGTCGGTTCATCAGCCAGCAACAGCTGCGGCCCGCAGACCAGAGCTCGAGCGATGCTCGCGCGCTGCTGCTCTCCTCCGGAAAGCTCACCCGGACGGTGATCTATGCGGTCCTTCAATCCTGCTCGCTGCAACAGTTCGGCGGCTTTAATGGCCGCATCGCGTTTCGAACGCCCGCTGATCAGCAGCGGCATCATGACATTTTCCAACGCTGAGAACTCGGGTAGCAGGTGGTGAAATTGAAAGACGAATCCAATCCGACGATTACGGAAGCTGGCCAAGTCTAGCTCACCGGATTTTGTGATGTCAAATTCTCCGATTTTAACGCTTCCCGATGTCGCGCGGTCGAGCCCGCCAATGAGGTGCAGGAGTGTCGATTTTCCGGCGCCGGAAGCTCCGACGACGGCCACCATTTCACCCCGCGCGACATCCATGTCGAGATTGCGAAAGACCGTTACCTGTTCGACCCTGCCTTCATAAATCCTGGTCAGGTTCCTGACCTGCACCAGTGGTTCAGTCTTCATTCGGCGCTCCCGTCGCTCCCCATCACCCCATGAATGATGCTCAGAAAAAACGGGAGCGTGCCGAAGGCAGAGCGGGTTTCGATGTAAAGCCCCTCGTCCCGAAGTGTCGTCGTGCTGACGGAGAATGGCAATTGTTCGAAGAGTCCCCGGGGAGGCGACGACAACTGACGACCTCCAACCCATTTGGAGATCGCCGAGAGCATCTCGGCCGATTCCACGGCGGTTGAATCAAAGCCGATTACAAAAGCGGGGCTGGTTACAAATGCATGGGGAGAAGTCGCACTGGCGGCGGCGATGAACCGCGGGTCCCGTGTCAGTTTCCTGTCCCCGGTCAATGACGAGAGCAGCCGGGCGAGCTGCCGGCGTTTCCCAAGGATGATGAACTGCTCGACGATCGCGGCCGATCCGCGGCTCGGGTCGCTCGAATTGAGCACCTCGTGATTTTCGATTCGTTCAGCTTGCAGGGTGGCGTTTTCCCCCCGCAGGTAATTGCCGGCGATCTTATTCATCATGGTTCGATCGCGAACCTCGATCATCCATAACCGTTCTTCGGTCTGATCTGCGAAGCGAAAACTGGCGATCTCATCGCCGATCGCAGCATAGGCGGTGTCTTTCGGGTCGATTCCCAGCAGAGACTGCCGCGCGCCGAGCAGAAACTGATGCAGCATAAAACTCTGTCCGACGCCGATGCGAGCCGAAACAGCCCGTTCGATCTCGTCGATCGCCTGATTGGGTCGCTCAAGCCGGACGAGAGTCAAATCGTCAATATTGCCCGGCAGCATGGTCAGGGCTTTCGATTCCGTCCTTATTGTTCTGATTCGCGGTTTAACGCTTTCGACCAGGTCGGGTTTGATGAGCAGAGCGTAACGGTCGACGACTCGACCGTCTTCAACCCCTGTTCCCCAGGCGATTCCGGCAGACGATCGAGCGGCCAGATCGGAGAGCACATCCTGCAGAATCTCGATCAGGCCGGTTTCGCGCATGGCAGCGTTCGAAAGCATGAACGCTCCGAAGCGGAGCAGTCTGTTGACGCCCTCGCCGGTGATGAACCCGAAGGTTTCGCCGCCGCGATCGACCTGTGGTCTGCTGTTCTGCAGGTAGAAGTGGGATGCCATATCGGGCATCCGGTCGAGCCGGGCATCGATGCAGGCCCGCATCGCCTCTTCATGGTTGGCCAGGATCAATTCGCCTTCGATGATCGCAGAATGCAATCGCCTTTCAGCGCCTGGGCGATCCGATCGCGGGCGAAATGAAAGGATCCGAACTCCGGCGTATTCGCTGTTTTCGCTGACCGTCTCACCGAATATCCGGCGAGCGAAGGCGGGCAGGCGCTGGTCTGCCAGTTTTTTGACCGATACCGGTCGCGAGTGAGTTTCAACGATCAGCGCCAGTCGCGGCCTGACCTCTTCGCCGCGCACCTCAATCCCCGTCAATACTATTGCGAACTGTGAGCGCGCCAGAATAGTCGCTTCGTTATCGGATCTGATGCCGGTCAGCCAGCCTGCTCGCCCGAGCATACCGATCTTCTCATCGATCCCGTATGCAGGTGCTGTCTTTCGCCAGGCCTCAGTCGCCGTTACTTCGCTGACATACTGTGGCCAGTCGTTGATCTCGATATACGCAAGCGCTGATTCAGGCACATATGATGCCATCTCTGCCGGTGCCGGGCGACGCGTCAGATACCATCCCCCGGCTGCGATCAGTGTCACGATCAGCACAAAGATGATGACGATATTTCGTTTCATTCGGGATGAAGTTTCCAGTGGAGGTTCGCCGGGGGTAGTTCCGGGTGTGGTCAAAGATGTTTCTGCTTTGAAACCCGGCGGTTTTTCAGACTGAAACTTGAAACTGGAAACTACTCCCACTGGAAACAGATCACTTTTTAGTTGTCCTGGTCATTTGGCGTGCCCGTTCGGCGAGTTGCGCGGATTGCGGAATCTCAGCGATCGCGCGTTGCAGCTGGACGTCGTTGTTCCGCATGAGCCTTCGTTGAGTATCCACGCCGTAGGCCGAGATCAGAGCTTCTTCCCGGATCTTTCTTCGGGCCCACTCGAAGTGCTCATCGACCTGAGTCATGGTCAGGCCGAGATCCTCGTTTTTGGCGATGAAATTTTTCATATGCTCGCGGTATGATTTCATGATCGGATCAGTGATCGTAAACTCATCAGTTCCCGGCTGATGTTCGAAATTGATGCCGTCACGTTTGAAACCGGGGGCGGACGGCACCTTTCCGGCCATCAAATCACGAACGAACATGAAGAGGCCCGTTGTCCAGATCGTCGCCTGGGTATTGTTGATGCGAAGAGGTTCGACGCGGATGTCAGGCTCGATCCCGCCGCCGCCGTATACGATGCGTCCCGTATCCGTCCGGCGTTCTTCGGCACGAGGCTTGGTCGCGGCCACCGCATTGCCTTGTGCCGAACGGCGATAGAGGTATTCGTATGTCGATCCGTTCGAATAATCGCGCTGAATCAGACGGCCGCTCGGAGTGTAATAGCGGGCCGTGGTGAGCGTCAGGCCGGCGCCGCCGTTGAGCGGGAAGATGGTCTGGACAAGGCCCTTGCCGAAACTCGGCAGACCGACGATCAGTCCGCGATCATGGTCCTGGATCGCTCCTGCCACGATCTCAGATGCCGAGGCCGAACCTCCGTCGATCATGACCACGGCCGGAATCGGCTCGGGAATTCCGGATTCCGCGGTCCATTCCTTGAAATTGCCGCTGCCCTCACGTCCGCGAACGGAAAGAATCGTCTGACCACGCTGCAGGAATTTGTCAGCCACGCGAATGGCCTGATCCAGAAATCCGCCCGGGTTGCCACGCAGATCAAGGATGAGCGACGTCATGCCCTGGGATTTCAGTTCCGTGATTGCCGATGTCAGTTCCTCGCTGGTCGTCGAATGGAAGCCTCGTGAGAGCGCAATATAACCGACTCCGTTGCCGGCTATGTATGTCGCCGAAATTGAAGGCAGGTCGACCGCCGCGCGTTCGATCCTGACCGTCACCGGCTCCACAGAACTCGCCCGTTTGACCGTTACCTCGACTTCGGTGCCCAGCTCGCCGCGCAGGTTGTCGCGTATTCGGTCGGAACTCCAACCTTCGGTGCTCTGGCCATTGATCTTGACGATCTGATCGCCGAACCTCAATCCGGCTCGTGCCGCCGGCGTGTTCGCAAATGGCTCAATGATATATACCCCGTTAAACCTCGGCTGGATCGTCGAACCGATGCCGTAATAGTGGCTGCGCTGTTCCATCCGCATCTCTTCGAAGGCTTTCCTCGTGTAATAGTTCGAATGCGGATCGAGCGTCCGGAGCATGTGCTGGATCGCTGTCGAAGTCAGTCTCTCATATTCAAGATCCTCGACATAATTTTCACGGACCACCTCCATCGCCTTTATATATTCACGAAAGAGCTTGTCTTCAGCGGCCCTTTCCTCAGTGATGGCCTGCGGCGTGATCATAGCGGCGCTCACTATCAGGCAGATCGACAACCCGACAAAAAATTGACGTGGCCATTTTTTCAGCACGAAAGATCCTCCGGGAACAGTAGAAAGTAGAAAGTACAAAGTACAAAGTCCAGACCGCCTTTGTACTTTATACTTTTTACTTTCTACTTTCTACTCAATTCAGGGTTTAACCAGCGGGGTGATCCGCTCGATGCTCGCCTTGAGATCGGCGTTGCTGCGTCCGCTGACCTCGAACGCCCGTGAATATGCGTCCAGCGCATCGGGGTAACGGCGTAAATTCTCATAAACGTAGCCCAGATAATAGAGTGTATTGAAATCGCCTGGGTTCATCTTGTCCGATCGGGCCAGCATTTCGGCTGCGCGGGCCCATGATTTATTCTGAGCGTGCGCAAATCCGAGATTGAAGTAGAGCGCGGCGGACGGCTCTTTGGATGTTTCGAGCGCCCGCGAAAGAGCCATCTCGGCGTTGGTATATTTATCTATCGCAAGGTAAGCGCGGCCGAGCAGTTCATTTGTTTCAGCATTATCCCTCAGAGCTTTCAGCGCCAGTCCGGATTTGATCGCTTCATCGAATATGGCGGCGGCCTTCTTCCCGTCCTGAATGCCTGAACCCTGGCGCAGCAGAGCTTCAGTCAGCAATCCAAGCATCTCTGCATTTTTCGGCTGCGCCTTGAGACCGTTACGGAGCGATTCGATCGATTGGTCGATCTTGCCGTTTCTGAAATACTGGACGCCAAGGTAATACCAGGAATCGGCGTCCGCAGGATCGAGTTTGATTGCTTTTTCAAATGCCGCAGCCGCTTCCTCCGCGCGGTTCAGGTTCGCATAGGTGACGCCGAGCATATAGAAATTGGCTGAGACGTTCATCTGCATGCGGGCCAGTGTTTCAAGATACGGCAGCGATTTCTCATACTCCTTCAAAGAGAGGTTGGCCTGTCCGAGCGCACGAATGATATCAGGATCATTTCGCCCTTCCTTGCGTTTCAATGCGAGGGCTTTTTCGAGCGGCGCCGTAGCCGAGGCGTACTCCTTCAACTGGTACCATGACAAGCCGACGAACTTCCAGCTGTCGGCATGATCGGGATATTCGGCCAGAACCTTGTTGAATTCCTCGATTGCCTCTCGATATTGGCCCTGTTTGTATAGCGATACTGCTTTTTCCCAGTCGAAAACCCCTGCGCTCACCGTTAAAGCCAGCACAACCGCCAGAAATGCGCCCTTGATACTTGTCAGTCCTTTATTCATCCCGATTCCTCCTTCTCTCGGCGATCCCGTAACCATACAGTCACGCAGCGCGCCAGCCAGCATTTCTTAGAACGAAATGCCGGCCTCCGGGTTGCATGTTTCCCCGCCACTTTCGGTCAGAGCCGAATCGCATTTATGCCTGTGAAAAACAAAGCCGGGAGCCCTGGCGGTGAATAACCGTTCATTTGATTGAAGTTGTGCGCCGATTCGAACGCCGTTTTTGGGCGAACATGGCTCCAAGGCCCAAACCGACCATGACAATTGTCCCTGGTTCGGGTATTTCGGTCGGAGGCGGCGTGGGAGATGTCATCGGTGAAGGACTGGGATCGGGAATGATCACCGTTGGAGTCGTCAGCGGGGCCTCGTCACCAGTCCGGCAGAGAATTGCGCAGATCACGCCCCCGGCAATGAGCGGTGGTGCGATCCACCACAGCCTGGTGCCTGATTCTCGAAATGCCACCGGGGTCATCGGGTCAACACAGTCTTCCTCGCAGATGATTCCGGGGCCGTATTTGACGATACGACCGTCGGGCAGCCGCACGAATTCCGGATGCGTCGGACTTTCCTCCGCTTTCGGTCGCTGTGTCTCGCCTGGTTTTTGTGATTGTTGTAGCTGCGGCTGTTGCCCGGACTGCCGAATCTGGCGATATGTGACAGTATCCGCCAGTGCCGTAATTTGAAACGCAACCCCGACAATGATTATTCGTGCCACATGATCAATTGACCGCCGAAACGGCGATGTATTATCCAAATTGTATCTTTTGAGGAACATCGGCGTATCAGATTCAACATCAATCTATACGTTGAAAGAGAGAAATTCAACATTTATTCAGCCTCAATCCACAGATTCAATGCTCGACGCGAACGCCGTTCGAAGCTGTTGTGACATAGCTCTCAGGTGTAATTCCAGTCTCCGCCTTGTAACGTTTGCTGATTTCAGCAACGAAATTATCGACCTGGTCACGTTCGACCAGGTTGACGGTGCATCCGCCGAAACCTCCGCCGGTCATGCGCGCTCCGTAAACGCCTTTGATGCGCGAAGCTGTCCCTACCATCAGATCGAGCTCGGGGCAGCTGACTTCGTAATCGAGGCTCAGGCTTTTATGCGATGCGTACATCAATTGGCCGAATAACTTCATGTCTCCGAGGCTGAGAGCGTTAACAGCTTCCAGCGTCCGCGCGTTTTCGGTAATGACGTGATTACAACGACGACGAATGGTTTCGGGCAGGGAACCGGCAAAGTGGTCGAAATCCTCTATTTCGACATCGCGCAGCGCCTGAATGCCCGGCAGATGGCTGCTCAATCGCCTGACGCCTTCCTCGCATTCGGCGCGTCGCCGGTTGTACTCTCCATCGGTCAGATCGTGCCTCACCATCGTATTGCAGATGACCACCCTTGGACCCGGAACGATGGAATCAGAATCTATCGGAACCGCACGATATTCAAGAGTTCGACAATCGATCATTAATGCATGCCCGCGCACTCCAAGGCAGGCGATGTACTGGTCCATGATGCCGCATTGTGTGCCGGTGAATTCCTGCTCAGCCCGTTGAGCCGCAAGCGCCAGGTCGACCAGATCGACCGGCTGCCCGGCCAGCTTGAGCAGCGTGTATCCGGTTGCAACTTCCAAAGCCGCCGATGAACTCAAACCTGCTCCGAGCGGTATGTCGCTATCTATTAATATATCTGCTCCACACAGGGTGTACTCGTCTCGCAGCAGACAGGCCACAATCCCGCGCAAATGATTGGCCCAGTCGGCCTCAGGCTTCAGGTCCTCGCTCAGTTCGAATTCAATCTGACTGTCGAAGCTGGTCGAGATGCAGCGGACCACCCGATCTTCACGCCGGGCCGCCGCAATCCAGGTTCGCCGCTCGATCGCCATCGGCAGAACGAAACCATCATTGTAATCGGTGTGCTCCCCGATCAGATTGACCCGGCCCGGCGCAGAGAAGACCTGCGGCTCACGACCGTATATTTGAATGAATTTTTGTTTAATTTCCATGGTGAGTTGAAAGTTAAAAGTTAAAAGTTGAAAGTAAAAGTTGCAAGTTCCTATAGCTTATCCTATCAAAAGCGAATAATTTAGTAACAACACAGACTGGTACACCGCCGCGCTAAATATGAAAGAACTTTTAACTTTTAACTTTCAACTTTCAACTATTAGCTGCCTGACCCTGACTCGATTAAAAATCAGCTCGTCATTTAAGATCCATCCCCATTCAGGTCGAAATTCAGGGCGTTTATGAGGAGTCAGTATCCACATGGTATCTGATATCAAGCCGAGTTGAAGAAGTAAAACAGGCAACCACGACTGATCGATCAGATGCATGGCGAAACTGCAGATGATCAGGCTGTAACGCCTGCCGGCGAGAGCCCCGCCGCCGATCTGTTCAAATGAGATCGGATCAGCGGTGTTGCCTGTTCGTGCGCGGTAAGCTTCGGCGGTATATGGATCAATGCCTGAAACTCTGACATTGTCCGGACACGTGGCGAGGTCCCGCAGCGCCAGCGTCACCTCCCCGCTGCCACATGCAAGATCGAGCACGTTCGACAAATCCGGATGCCAATGGTTCAGAGCCAGACCGATGATTTCTCTGACCACCGGTTCATGAGGGTTCCGATAGCTCGCCCCGTATTCCGAATAATAGCGTGTGACGCCCAGCGCCTCATACTGTGAGCGGATGTCGTCCGGTTCGCAGCCTTCCTTCGTTTCCACGTTTCATCCTCCGAATAAAGATCCTGACAGATTATCGATTCACCGATTCCACAATTCAACAGGGGGCCTTGACACTTATGCCCAGGTTGAAGAAAATGCTCGCTTACGGAGGCATGGCCGAGTGGCTGAAGGCGGCGGTTTGCTAAACCGTTGTAGGGGCTAAAACTTCTACCGAAGGTTCGAATCCTTCTGCCTCCGCTCTTTATCATTTGGGATAGTCTGAAAAAGATCAGCGCGTGGCGATTTCCGGCAAATTGCTCCACGTTAAAAACAGCTAAAGAGCCTGACCGGAAATCCGGCCCACACTTTTACAAGTTGAGACTTGATGAGGACCTCGCGTTGAAAATGACGCGGGGTCTTTCACATTTCGGGACCTGGAAACGGAAACAAGATGACACAATTCCGCGAGTTCATAAAAGAGGATCGAGTTCGTGTCTTTGATGGGGCCATGGGCACGATGCTCTACAACAAGGGTGTATACATCAACCGTTCGTACGACGAGTTGAATCTGACCAGTCCTGATCTGGTGGAGGAGGTGCATCGCGAATATCTGAAGGCCGGCGCCGAGATTATAGAGACCAACACCTATGGAGCATCACGCTTGCGTCTGGCGCAGCACGGGCTGGACAGCAGCCTGGCGGAGATCAACGTCTCGGCGGCGCGGATCGCCCGCAAGGCAGTTGAATCCGCAAGGCATGACGCATTTGTCGCCGGAGCTCTCTCTCCGATCGGAGTGCGCATCGAGCCATACGGTCCGACCTCGATGGATGAGGCGAGGGAATTATTCAAGGAACAGGCTCAGGCATTGCTTGATGGCGGGATAGACTGCTTCGTGCTCGAGACTTTTCACGATCTGGCCGAGATGCAGCAGGGGATTCTGGCTATCCGAGAACTCTGCGATCACGTCATCTTCGCGCAGATGACGATCAACGAGCAGGGAGCCACGGCATTCGGAACTCCGCCCGAGATCTTTACCGAGCGGATCGATCAATGGCTCAATCGAGAGGGTGCAGACGTTATCGGGCTGAATTGCTCCGTCGGTCCCCAGATCATCCTCGAAGCGATCGAGACCATGCGCCAGCATACGAACCGCAGGCTTTCGGCCCAGCCTAACGCGGGGCTGCCACGCGATGTCCATGGACGCAAGATGTACATGGCTTCGCCGGAGTATATGGCCAAATACGCCAAGCGCCTGATCAATTCCGGCGTGAAATTCATCGGCGGTTGCTGCGGGACCACTCCGGAGCATATCAAACTGATCGTTGATGCCGTCAGGGCGCTCAGTCCTGGTCGTCGCACAGTTCGAGCAATCACGCGCGAGGAGCATGCCGTCAAGGTCGATCCGGTCCCGTTCGGCGACAGGTCGCGACTTTCAGGCAGGCTCGCGAAGGGCGAGTTCGTGACGACGGTCGAGATCGTGCCGCCCAAAGGTTGCGACCCGTCGAAGATGATCGAGGGCGTTCGGATGTTGAAGGATGCAGGCGTCGATGCGGTCAACGTGCCTGATGGTCCGCGCGCGCAATCGAGAATGGGCGCCCTGGCCGTTTCGCTGATCATCGAACAGCAGGTCGGCATCGAGGCTGTCACGCATTACGCCTGCCGCGATCGCAACCTGCTGGGAATGCTCTCGGATCTGCTCGGAGCCGCAGGCATGGGCCTGCATAACTTCCTGATCGTGACCGGAGACCCGCCGAAGATGGGGCCTTATCCTGAAGCCACAGCGGTCTTCGATATCGATTCGATCGGACTGACCAACATGGTCAATCGCCTCAACCACGGGCTCGATCCCGGTGGGAATCCGATCGGTAAACCTACATCTTTTGTTATTGGAGTCGGCGTCAATCCGGGCGCCATCGATCCGGACTACGAGATTCGCCGCTTCGAATACAAGGTCGAAGCCGGCGCCGAATTCGCCATCACCCAGCCGGTCTTTGACGTCGGGCAGCTCAAGAATTTTCTAAAGCGCATCGAGGGTTGCCGGATTCCGGTAATCCCCGGCATCTGGCCTCTGACGAGTTTCAGGAATGCTGAATTTCTGAATAACGAAGTACCCGGTGTGAGCGTACCGCCCGAGATACTCGAAAGAATGCGCAGGACTGAAGACGGAGCGGCCGCGCTCAGGGAAGGGGTAAAGATCGCGCAGGAGATGCTCGAGGAGGTGCGGCCTTTTGTGCAGGGCGTTCAGGTCTCGGCCCCGTTCGGCAAGATCCAGCATGCGCTCGAAGTCTTCGAGGTTTTGTGAATTAAGGAATTAAACGCCAGGACGCCAAGAGCGGCAAATTATGAATTCAAATAACAGACTCAGGGAATTGATTGAACGGCGGATCGTCATCATCGATGGAGCGATGGGAACGATGATCCAGCGCTACAAGCTGGACGAGGCTGCGTATCGCGGCGACCGTTTCAGTGACTGGCCGCATGATCTGAAGGGCAACAATGATCTGCTTTCGTTGACGCGTCCCGAGGTCATCGCCGAGATCCATCGCCTCTATCTTGAAAGCGGCGCCGACATCATCGAGACAAACACCTTCAACGCCCAGGCCATCTCGCTGGCCGATTACGGAATGGAGGACCTGGCCTGGGAGATGAACCTGGCCGCCGCGCGTATCGCCCGCGAGGTGGCTGATCAGTTTCAGATTGGGAACCCTGATCGGACAAGTTTCGTTGCCGGCTCACTGGGGCCGACCAATCGAGCGCTTTCGATGTCGCCGGATGTCAACAATCCGGCTTATCGGGCGGTCACATTCGATCAGGTCGAGCAGGCTTATTATGATCAGGTTCGGGGGCTGATGGAGGGCGGCGTCGATCTGTTGCTGGTGGAAACCGTCTTCGACACTCTCAATTCAAAGGCGGCTCTGTTCGCCATTCAACGGTATTTCGAAGAGACCGGCCGGAGAGTTCCGGTCATGCTTTCATTTACGATCACGGATGCGAGCGGCAGAACCTTGAGCGGCCAGATGGTCGAGGCCTATCTCAATTCAGTTTCGCACATGGATCTGCTGAGCATCGGCATCAACTGCGCGCTGGGGCCGAAGGAGATGCGCCCGTTCATCGAAGAGCTGGCCGAGATCTCGCCTTTCCATATCAGTTGTTATCCGAACGCTGGATTACCCGATCCGCTTTCGCCGACAGGCTTTCCCGAGACACCGGAATCACTGGCGCCGCAACTGCGGGAATGGGCGCAAAACGGATGGCTCAATCTTGTCGGAGGATGCTGCGGAACGACGCCGGACCACATTCGTGCGATCGCCGATATGGTTCGCGACTGCCAGCCGCACGTGCCGGTAAAACCCGAGCCGTACCTCCGCCTGAGCGGGCTCGAAGCGCTGACAATCCGCCCGGAGACCAACTTCGTCAACGTCGGGGAACGGACCAACGTCACCGGCTCGCCGAGGTTCGCCAAATTGATCCTCAACGGCGAATACGAAGAAGCGGTCAAGGTCGCCCGCCAGCAGGTCGACAACGGCGCCCAGATCATCGACATCAACATGGATGAAGGCATGCTCGATTCCGAAGCGGCCATGACCACATTTCTGAACCTGATCGGAACCGAGCCTGATATCTCTCGTGTCCCCATCATGATCGATTCATCCAAATGGTCGGTCATCGAGGCCGGTCTGAAATGCATTCAGGGAAAGGGCGTCGTCAACTCGATCTCGCTCAAGGAAGGCGAGGAAGCATTCAAGCGATACGCCGGTCTCATCCGGCGATATGGCGCCGCCGTCATCGTCATGGCATTCGACGAAGAGGGACAGGCTGACACCTTTCAGCGGAAAATCGAAATATGCGAGCGCGCCTACCGGATTCTGACCCTGGAAGCAGGATTCCCCCCGCAGGACATCATCTTCGATCCGAATATTCTGACCGTCGCCACGGGCATAGATGAGCACAACGATTACGCCGTCGCGTTTATCGAAACCGCCCGATGGATCAAGCAGCACCTGCCGCTGGCCAGTGTCAGCGGCGGTGTCAGCAATATTTCGTTTTCGTTCCGGGGGAACAATGTCGTTCGCGAAGCCATGCATTCGGCCTTTCTCTATCACGCGATCAAAGCGGGGATGGATATGGGAATCGTCAACGCCGGCCAGTTGGCGGTGTACGACGAAATCCCGAAAGATTTGCTCGAACTTGTCGAGGATGTGCTGCTCAACCGGCGGCCCGATGCGACCGAGCGATTGACGGCCTTTGCCGAATCGGTCAAGCAGCAGGACAAGGCCGCGGTCCGCGAAGACGAGTGGCGCTCTGGAACCGTCGAGGAGCGTTTGTCGCACGCCCTGGTCAAGGGGCTGACGGATCACATCGAAGCCGATGTCGAAGAGGCGCGGCAGAAGCTGGGCAGGCCGCTTTCCGTCATCGAAGGCCCTCTCATGGAAGGCATGAATCGCGTCGGGGACCTCTTCGGTTCCGGCAAAATGTTTCTGCCTCAGGTGGTCAAGAGCGCCCGCGTCATGAAAAAGGCCGTCGCCTACCTTCAGCCTTTTATGGAAGAGGAGAAAGCTGGCAGCGGTGGCGCCGGTTCACAGGGAAAAGTCCTGCTGGCTACGGTCAAGGGAGACGTTCACGATATCGGCAAGAATATCGTCGGCGTTGTGCTGGCCTGCAACAATTACGAAGTGATCGATCTGGGCGTCATGGCGCCGACCGAAAAGATTCTCAAAACCGCGCGTGAAGAGAATGTCGACATCATCGGGCTGAGCGGCCTGATCACTCCATCGCTCGACGAGATGATGCACGTGGCGCGTGAGATGCAGCGCGAAGGATTCATCACGCCGCTGCTCATCGGCGGAGCGACAACCAGCCGTGTTCACACGGCGGTCAAGATCGCGCCGAACTACGAGCCGCCCGTAGTCCACGTCCTCGATGCTTCAAGAGCTGTCCCCGTGGTCGGCGCGCTGGTCAATCCGGAGACGCGGTCCGCATTCGCCCTGCGCAACCAGCAGGACCAGAACAGCGATCGCGAAAAGTATGAATCGAGTCGTGAGCAACGAAATATGCTCACGATCGACCGGGCGCGCGCCAACCGAACGCCGATCGACTGGCAGGCGACAGAACTCGCTCGCCCGTCATTCACCGGGACCAGGGTTTTACAGGACTTCCCTCTCGATGAGATCGCGAAATTCATAGACTGGTCGCCGTTCTTCCACACCTGGGAAATGGCCGGCGTCTATCCTCGGATTCTGGATGACGCTGTCGTCGGTGAACAGGCGCGCAAACTCTTTGACGATGCTCAGGCGCTGCTTGACCGTATCGTCCGCGAGAGACTTCTTACGGCGCGCGGAGTATACGGATTCTGGCCGGCCAACTCGGTCGGTGACGATATCGAACTGTACACCGATGAATCACGCTCGCATGTTCTGGCGACCTTCCATACCCTGCGCCAGCAGACTGAAAAGCGTTCAGGGCAGCACAACCAGGCGCTCGCGGATTTCATTGCCCCGCGCGAATCCGGGCGTATCGATTTCGTCGGAGCCTTCGCCGTCACCGCCGGCATCGGCCTCGATGCTCTATGCGCGCACTTCGAACGTGACCACGATGATTACAGCTCGATTATGGCCAAGGCTCTGGCCGACAGGCTGGCCGAAGCCTTCGCTGAATTGCTCCACAAACGAGCCCGCACAGACTGGTATCGAGCTGACGAAATACTGTCGATCGAGGATTTGATCAAGGAGCGCTATCGCGGAATCCGCCCGGCGCCCGGCTATCCGGCCCAGCCTGATCACACTGAGAAACGGACACTCTTCGACCTGCTCGATGCCGAATCGAAGACGGGCATCACGCTCACCGAGTCCTTCGCCATGCTTCCGGCGAGCTCCGTCAGTGGCCTCTATTTCGGTCACCCGCAGGCGAAATACTTTGCGCTCGGCAAGATCGAACGCGATCAGGTCGAGGATTATGCCCGCCGCAAGGGCATCAACATCCAGGAGGCCGAACGCTGGCTGGGCTCTGTGCTGAGTTATTGAAATGGTTGAATCGCAGAGACCGCAAAGGGGGCAAAGAAGAATTAATCGCAGAGGTCGCAAAGGGGGCAAAGAAGTTGAATCGCAAAGACCGCAAAGAGGCAAAGATATATAGGGAAGATCAGTGTTCGAATTATATCCAGTGGGCAATAACCCGGATATTCATATCACCAAAAAATCTTTGCCCCTTTGCGTTCTTTGCGATTCAACTTCTTTGCCCCTTCTTTGCCCCCTTTGCGACCTCTGCGATTAACTCTTCTTTGCCCTCTTTGCGGCCTCTGCGATTAATTCTCCTTAGCGATTCAATTTAAAAATCCAATCTTAACCCCACGCGCAGAGTCCGCGGCTTCACCGTTCGACGCGGGACAAGAAAGTTGCTTAAACTGTTCGGCGTGAAGTCTACAAACTCAGCGCCGAAATTGAAGACAGTCGAATTGAGCGGATTGAATGCCTCCAGTTGCCATTCCAGTCGCACGCCTTCCTTCAGATTGAAAGACCTCGATACTCTTAGATTGAGCGAATGGCCGGCGGGTCCGCGCCCGGCATTGCGATGAAGATTACCTGTCGACCCGATCGGCGGCAGTGAGAAGGCTTGAACCAGATTTGAATCCAGCATCTCTCCGGATCTTCGCCATGTTATATGGCTGGAATTGCTCGTGAAATTCGGTCGATCGTTATTGACGTCATCGAGGTTCCTGTCATTTCCATTTGACCCGATATTGAACGGGCGTGATGAATGAAGGTTGAAAGTCCCGGCGAGCTTCAATTCGCCCAGCAGGGCAGGCAGCAGTAATGAGCCGCTGAGATTCACACGGTGGCGGGCGTCGAGCAGGCTCAGCGATCGTTCGCGCGCGAAATTGCCCGGCACGAGCGGCGATGAAGTGTTGACCACGCCGTCATCGACAAGCCGGCTGAGAGTGTAAGCTCCCCTGAGCGAACCCACTCTGCCGATCCGCCATTGAAGTTCAGTGCTCACTCCGTGATAGAAACTGTTGCCGCGCGCCTGCAGCTCTTCGATCTGCGTCAGCGCCGGATCAGGTCGCAAGTCCCGGATGGCCGCATGAGCCGCCCGCATCGTCCCCGAGGCATTGCTGGTCGATGGATTGTTGAGTCCGAAGATGACGACCGTCGCTCCGTTCTCTTTGACAGTCCGGCTGGGCAGATCACCGAGGTCGAAACGGACCGAATCGGCATTGCCGGTGCTGCTGATCGGACGCAGCCCGGTCAGCGGATCGCGCCGGTTGTCGAAGTCCCTCGATAACAGCCAGCTCGTGAAATCGGCGTATCCGGCGGGCAGAACCGGAGCATTGGCGTTGCTTTCGCGCCATAGATGAAGACCACGATTGAAACTGTAGCTGATCTCGATCTTGACGCCTTGCGCCAGTTGGCGCTCGAAGCCGAGCGATGCCTGATAGCTCGCGGGAATTCGGAATCCACGCTCCAGCCTGCGCAAAAAGCCGGATTCGCGCAATCCGAGGCTGTCGAGGCGCGGATCGATAGCCGACAGAACATCAGGAAACATCATCCCCTCCAGCAGCGTTTCAGCCGTCTGATTGTTTGTATCGACCAGAATCGCATTCGAGGTCAGCGTGAAATCGTCCAGTGTTCTCAGCAGTGCGCGGTTGTAAAAGATTCCATATCCGCCACGCAACACCGTCCGATCGCCGGGCGACCAGGCGAAAGAGATTCGCGGCCCGAAGTTGTTTCGATCCCTGAGGATCGTTTCGCGATCCCACCGCAGCCCGAATGCAATCGTCAGGTTGCTATTTGCACGCCAGTCATTCTGAGCGAAGAGACCGAGGTATCTGTTCCCGAGTCCGGATGACGTGCGAAAGCGATGCTCGTAGCGCGACGGCCTGCCGGCGAGAAAATCACCTGGCGAAGCGAAACTGAAGGTCCCTGTCGTATCGCTAAGATCGACGAATCTGGAAGAGATAATCTGCAGATCGGCGCCGAACCTCAGTTCATGATTTCCACGAGCATGGTTCATCGTCCACTGCAGCTGGCCTCTCTCTTCGCGCCGGTCGGTTCCCGAAAGTGTGCTCGAACCGGCCGTCAACCGCCCGCTTCGGCTCAGGGGATTGGCCATTGAATCGCCCCTCACATCGCGTGGATCGTCGATCGTGATCAGAACGACGGGCGATGACGACGCCGGAGCATCGGCAGGTGAGAGCCGCGAAACCTGAAAACGCAGATTGCTGACCCAGTGCGGCGAAATCATAAAGTGGTCCGATACCGACAAAGATCGACTGTCGCGACCGCTCGAGCGCATCGTATCGAGCGTCCTCCGGCCTCCCGGGAACCCGCGCAGATCGCGGTTGCCCGCCAGAGTCGTGTTGATTGAAATATTCCGCCGCTCATTCAGTCGCAGATCGGCCTTCGATTGCCATGTCTGAGCGCGTTTTGGCGTCTTAATCCGCTCGTCGTAAAGCCCGACATCGGCGCCGTCGTTGACGACGAATGACGCGCCTTTGATGTCGTGTGCCATGCTCCCGAGGTTTCGTCCGTTCGGACGCGGCAGCGGGAACGCGGGATTTTGTTCGACCGGCAGCAATGCGGCGATCTCAGCATGGTCGTAAATGTAGTCGTATTCGTATGCCCCGAAGATGAAGAGTCGATCACGTCGCAACGGGCCACCGAGACTCAGCCCGGCGTTCCGGTTCTGATACGGCAATCGTTTGGCCCGGGCAGGATCTGCGTTTCGCGCAAACGGATTGGCGTTCAGGCTCTCATCACGAAAATAATAGAAAGATCGTCCGTGGAAGTTGCTGGAGCCGCTGCGTAGTCGCAGATTGATCCGCCCGCCGGATGCGCGGCCGTACTCCGCGGCGTACTGATTGGTGATCACCTGGACCTCTTCGACGGCGTGCATCGACGGAATAAAGCGTTCGCGCGCCGCACGGTCGTCGTTGTTGTCCAGTCCCTCGATCGTCAGATTGTTCGAGAAGGGAAGACCTCCGTTGAGCGCCAGTATCCCGGCCTCCTCTGGCGCGCTGCGATAACCGTCCCGGGCATCACCCTCGGCCAGATCACCTGTGAAGAATGCCGGAGTCGTCGTTCCTGGAATATTCAGTATCAGATCGAACGGGTTGCGGGATTCAACGGGCAGATCGTCCACCTCGCGCCGGCTGAACGCACCTCCGATGACCATTCTCCGTGAATCGATTGCGTGAATGTAAGCAGCGGCCGGCACCTCGATCGCCGCTTCGATCGCAGCCGGCCCAAGACGAAAGTTACGGCGCCAGGTCTCACCCGCTTTCAACACGATCCCTGTTTGTTGATCGCTTCGAAACCCGCCCGCTTCGATCATAATGCGATAACTCCCCGGAGGCAGCATCGCCAGCAGGTACCGGCCCGCCACATCCGTCGCAGCCCTGTATTCGAGACTCCGCGTTTCGTACTGAACTGTAACGCGTGCAGCGGCAATCGGTTGATCGTGAATGTCGATGACGCGCCCCTCAATCCTTCCATGATCGAGATCGTCGTATATCGTGGGGTTGGAAAAAAGGACCATGCACAAGGCAAGAATTGCACTTTTCATTGAGCACCTCGCAGGTTGTCGATGAGGTGCAAAGCAGGCTATGGATGGCGCAATGTTGTGGGATGATAGTCCACCTGGTGGGAAGATTCAACTGATTCAAATTGCATGCTATTGACGGCCGGTGATCTTAACCGGTCACTGACGCTCCCGGTTCCGTTGTCGGCGAGTGAGCGCGGTAGACATAATTAGCGCGTCCGAAGCGGACCTCGCAGCCGTCGACCAGTTTTGCCTCGGAGATACGTTTGCCGTTGACGAAGGTGCCGTTGCTGCTGCCCAGATCGAAGACAGAGTATGCTTCCCCCTCGGCGACGATGCGAGCATGCTTTTTTGAAACAGACGGATGTTCGATGACGAAACCGTTGTTGAGCGTGCGTCCGATCAGAATCTCGTCGGCGTTGAGAACATAGGCGATTCGATCCTGCCCGCTGGATTTGACCGAGACGAAATGCGGGCGGGTGTCGAGAGTCTCACGGGCAGGCAGCTTGATATTGGCTCCGCAACGCGCACAGAACTTGGCGCCGGGACGCTGATGAGTCGAGCAGATCGGGCAGAGTTGAAGCTCCTCGGGTTCCGGGATGAATGCGCCGCATTTGTTGCATCTCATTCCACCCGTGCCTTTCGCGCCACACTCATTGCAGTAGCGGCGCAGTGGCAGCAACAGTGTTCCTTCGCGGTGCGGAGATGTTTCGCTATGATACTTGATCCTCGATCGGACCCAGAAGAAGAGCCCGACCATGGCGGCTACCAGAAGTGCGAAGAAAAGAATGCTGACCCTTGAAGATGCGACCAGCAGAATATCGAAGAGCGAATGGAGCAGCGATGCCGCCAGCCATCCGCCGAGGATGACAGGCGCCCTCTCACGCAGCAGATTCGGAGTCGCCTTGGCGCGGCTCAGGCTCAATCCCCAGACCGCCGAAAAGAGCGCATGGCCGGGATTCGAAAGCGGGCCGCGCAGCAGCACCAGCATCGGATCGTTCTGTGCAAGGTAGACGACGTTTTCGATTGCCGCAAAACCCAGTGCCGCGGTTGCGCTGTAGATGACTCCATCGAGGGGTTCGTCGAACTCAGGCCGCCGGTAAGCGTACAGATAAACGACCAGCAGCTTGACCATCTCTTCAATCGGCCCGACCACGAAGAAGAGCACCATAAGATGTGACAGTTGCGTGCGTCCGAATAAGTCTATGAAGATTGACTGGCCGGCCAGATTGAAGGCCAGCGCCGGAATGGTCGAGACAGCGCCCAGCAGGAACGTGACCGCCAAAACAGTGACCGCCGGGCGTTTGTACCGGCTGCGGCTGGAAAAATACCAGAGCCACAGGACACATGGCAGCAACGACAGCAATGGTATCAAGATGATCTGGATGAGGTCTGTCATCGCTGCTGTCGGCACGCACTCCTATTCCTCAGCTGATTTTCGTTTGACGATGACCAGTGTCAGATCGTCGACAGTCTCGGCATTGCCGACGAACTTCGTCAAAGCTTCATCGATTCGATCACGAATTCCGGCTGCGGTACGGTGACGGTGCTTCTGGACGATCTCAATCATTCGGGCTTCGCCGAACTCCTCCTCGGCTTCGTTCAGGCTTTCGCTCGCGCCGTCCGAATAGATGACCAGCACGTCACCGGACTCCAGTTCGGCCCATCCCTCACGGTATTCGCCGAAGGGCGTGATCCCGACCGGGAAGCCGCCGATATCAAGCCTCGTCACCTCGCCCGTCGTCCTGACAAGCAGCGGAGGGTTGTGGCCGGCATTGATATACGTCAATTGATGTGTGCGCGGGTCAAGCTCGCTGTAGAACATCGTGACATACCGGTTCGCCGGCGTGTTGTCGTAAATATACTGATTGATCTCGGTCACGACCTCGCAAGCCGAGAGCCGCGTCGTCGTATGCGCCCGTACAGCGGCGTGGACTGACGACATGAGCAATGCGGCGCCCGTCCCCTTGCCGGAAACATCGCCGAGTGCGATGACACAGCGCCCGTCACGTTTTTCGATGAAATCGTAATAATCGCCTCCGACTTCATAACACGGAAAGCTGACGCCGATCATATCGTAGCCCTCGATCGCAGGCGGAGTAGCCGGATGGAGCCGCAACTGGATTTCACTGGCCACCGCCAGTTCATTCGCCAGTCGTCGCTGCTCGTTCTGCACTTCGAGCAGCCGCATGTTTTCGACTCTGATCGCCGCTACGCCCGCGATCAGCGTCAATAACTGCAGATCGCGTTCGGTAAAACGATTGGTGTGGAACGGGTTGTCGACGTAGATCAGTCCCGAGACGCGGTTCTCGACTGCAATCGGCACGGCCATGACCGATCGCAATCCGCCGAGCATAATCGATCGATGCTCCTGAAAGCGCGGATCCTGCTGGGCGTCGGAGGTCAGCACTGATGCGCCCTGCCTGAGCACCTGATCGGAGATCGACCGGCTGATCTGAACATCGGACAGCGATTCCTCGAGGTCGCTCCGCGCTTTCTGAGCCTTGCAGACAAGTTCAGGTTCCGCATTCGGATCGTCATCGCGCGTCTCGAGCAGCATAATGTATCCGCGATCGGCAGGCACCGCGTCAAAGACGCACTCCATGGCCTGTTTCAGCGTATCCTCGAGCGACAGTGGCGAAAGCAGCGTCAGGCTTACCCGGCTGATGACTGCCATTGTATCGTCCTCGATCATCTGCGCCCGGCCCGGAATCGGGGTGAAATGAGTCCGGCTCGATGACTCGAGGGAAGATAGTAGATTGGCTGCTGAATTTCTTGAACTGGCCGCGATCGTCGCCTCGGGTTTTTGAGAATCGTGAGAATCCGAGAGCAGGATGCTCGTTCGTCCCTTTGCCGGAGCGGTATCGGCACGCTCGGAATACTCGATCTCGGTCTCTCCGATCCTGATCACATCGCGGTCCTGAAGCTGCATCGGAGTAGTCATCCGGGAGCCGTTGAGGAGCGTCCCGTTAGCACTGCCCAGATCGCTCAACCAGTAACTGTCTCCGCGACTGCGAACCTCGGCATGCAGGCGGGAGGCGAACGGATCTTCGACGCACAGATCGTTGCGCGCCGACCGTCCAATCGTGGTTCGCAATCTTGACAATTCAACTACAGAATCGCCATGGGAAGGTGTCGCTTTGACAATTAAACGAGGCATAGAGGGACTTATCTCGTTCCTGGTAGAGACTGTCGAGTTAAACGAGCCTGGTCAGACCCGACATTAATTCAATGAATTAAGGATGTTTTTGCCGAGCGTAGAATCGCTGTCATTCTCCTGTCCAATCTCATTCTTCGACTGGTTTCTCAGCATTTCCATCCTCCGCTTGTATTCTTCGCGAGCGGCTTTTTCGGTTCGCTGGGCGCCACTTTGAGCGACCGGCAGGTATTGGCCGCCGTCGACTCGCTTGTAGTAGTCATGCGCCTGAGCGTGTTGTCCGAGCCCGTAATAAGCCGATCCGAGAAAATAATAGAGGTCTTTGTCATCCGGCGTCAGACGCAGAGCAGCGAGAAATTCATTAATCGAGGCCCGGAATTCTCTTACGTTGAGATATCTCAGACCGAGCTTTTTGCGGGTTTCAGCTACATCACGAGGATCAGGATTGTCGTTCTGATTGCCTTCGGTGAGCGCCGGCGGCGGACTGAAACTGGGCGCTTGCAGCGTTCGCTGCTGCAGCAGCGCGAACTGTGAGCCTGCATCCACGCCCGGAGGAAGCACGGGCGAGATGTTCCTGGTCTTGCTGGAGCGGCGACGTCCCGCATTACCTGCAACCGCCAAAGTATCAGCCTGCTGGGCTTCGATCGCTTCGAGCGCCAGCGCGGCCTGAACACTGTTCTGATCGAGCGCGATGATGCGCTGATATTCAGCATAGGCTGCACTCCAGTTGCCTTTTGCCCGGTATATTTCGGCAACCTGCAGCCGCGCTTCAAGGCGCTCCGGCGCCAGCCTCAGCAACGCCTGATAAACCTTCATCGCCTCGTCGGTCTGACCGGCATTCATATGAGCCTGCGCCAGCATGTAATGGACGTTCGGATTGTTCGGTGTCAGCGAAAGCGCACGCTGGAAATATTCTATCGCCTGATTAAAATTTCCGTGCTCGAGGTCGGACTCGCCCAGCCTCAGATACTGGGAACTCTGATCCTCGACGCGCATCAGGTCGCGTCCGCCGTCCATCCCCATGTCCGGGGTCAGAATCCTGTCCCGGAATACGAAATAAGTTACCATCGCGATGATCACCGCCATGCTGATCAGGCCGATTCTCAGTTTCGACCCGATTCCCGAAGGCTTCAATCCGGAAGCCTGGGCCAGCACGCTCGACGGGCCGTTCGGCGGAAGATGCCCTCCCATTCCCATGGCTGTCTCTCCGCGATTTCTGCCTGAGCCTGTCCGTGTCGCCGAAGCGGCTGAAGGTCGCGTCTCATGCCCTGATCTCAATGCGCGGGACGGTGCATTTGGCTTTTGCCTTTGACCGGCTTCGATCAGCGACGGCGCCGGCATCTCAGGCGTTTTTCTGATTATCTGATCGATATCCGGACCTTCGATGGACTGCTCGATGATCTGATTCATCTGTTGCTCCTTCTTCATGGAGGCTTCGATGATCAGTGGTCCCGAGGCACGGACTTTTCTGAGTGACTGGCTGATCGATAACGGATCCGGAGTCGCCTGATCCTTTTCATCGGTGTCGTCCCTGGCGTGAGAACTTTTCTCTTCCGCCGCTTTCCGGGTCTCAACAGGCAGGTTGGGCAGCTCTTTGCTCGGCGACTTGGCCATAAACTCGACATTCAATGGCGCCGATGGAGATGATAGAGTCGTTTGATTGCTGAGTTCGGTGCCGCACTGGCGGCAAAACAACGCCCGGGCCCCATTCGCTGACCCGCATTTCCCACAGTAATTCATCGTCATAACTTTACCCCGTTGAAAACCCATTCGCTTAAAGCCGCCCTTATCAGACCAGCTCAGGGGAATGCGATGATTTTTCCGTTAAGACAATCTATGCTTCTGCTCTCTCATATCTGGGGAAGTTTAATGAGCAGCTGGGCATGAAGCGATTAATTCCTGACAACTGTCGTCCCGGCCAGCTTGTCGTGCCAGCCCTGTTGCCTTGAATCCACCAGAATCCAAAGAATACCGAGACCCAGGCAAAGGAAAGAGATCGGATATCCAATAATATGTCGCAGCAGGGCTGTCTTGTAATCGAGATTCGCTCCATCGGTCCGCACTACCCTCAATCCGATGAAATTCTTCCCGAGGCTCCGGCCGCCCTGTACGAACAGGTAGACCCAGTTATAAAAAACCAGGCCGGCTGTTCCGAGATAGCCCAACGTAACAATGAAGTTCGCCGCTTCCGGCGCCATCCAGCTGCGCTTGACCCAGGCCGCAAACACCAGAGTCAATGTCAAGACCAGCATCGTCAAGATGTAATCGATCAGAAAAGCCGCGCACCGCAGTCCCAGGCCGGCCGCTGACGCTGATTGCGAACTACTCCTGCGACCTTGCACTCCGATTCCGCTCTGACTCGATTCCATGTCATCTATGAGGGGCAGACTGTTTTTCAATTCAGTATTTACTCTGATACCGCTTATGAAACGACGAACTTGAGAGTCGTCTCTCCAAGTTTCAGCTCATCGCCGCTGACCAGCATGTGCGGCTTGCCCTGCGAAAGTTTCATCGATCCGTTGACGAATGTCCCGTTGGCGCTGCCCAGGTCTTCGATGAAGTACTGGCTGCCCTGAGCGACGATCTTGGCATGTCGTCGCGAGACGCGCGCCGCCGGATCATATTTCGAAAGATCAACTTCGGGCCGGATCCCGCGATTCGGATCCATTCGTCCGATCAGGCTCTCGCCTTCAATGTTGAGCGGGAATTGGGCAGCCATCTCATTGGTGCCCAGGACGACAAGCTTGGCTGTCGTCCGTTTCGCCGGCTGTCTTGTTCCGCAATACGCGCAAAAGACATCATCCGACGACAGCTCGCGCCCGCAGTTGACGCAGCTGTGAGCCGGCCCGAATCCTTGCTGGGTCTCGAAGACAGGCTGTGAGACGGGCTCGTCGCGCCGCCCCTCCTGCAGATACTTTAAATGCGCCTGTAACTCAAGCCCGAACGCCCTCGCCGATGCGAAACGATTCTCGGGCTTGTGCTCGACCGCACGGCAGATCAGTTCCTCCATCTCGGGCGTGATCGCCGGATTGAGCTGGCGCGGCTTCGGATTCTTCGAGAAATCGAAGATGAGCAGGGGATTGTCCTGCGGATCATGTCCCGTCAGCAGGTGGAACATCGTCGCACCCAGCGAATAAAGGTCGGATCGCGCCTCGACATTGCCGGCAAACAGCTCAGGAGGCGCATATCCCATTGTTCCGATCGCCGTCACACCTTTTTGGGTCGGCGCCACGAATCGCGCGATTCCGAAATCGACCAGCATGATCCGATTGGTCCGTGCATCGATCATCAGATTCGCCGGTTTAAGATCGCGATAGATGATCGGCGGCACCTGGGAATGTATGTAATCGAGCACGTCACAGGTGTCGATCGACCATTTCGTCACCGTCAGTTCGTCAACCTTGCCGCCCGAATTCCGCTGACGCGCCGCCAGGTCGCCGCCATCGATATACTTCATGACCAGGTAATACCGGCCACGGTTGGTGTCGAAGAAATACTGATAGATGGTCGGTATCGACGGATGATCGAGCCGTGCCAGAAGCTCCGACTCCCGCTTGAAATCCTCGATCGCCTTCGATCGCGCCGATTCGTCGGCGAACATCTCGACCATCTCCTTCACTGCCACGGGACGATTGGCCAGATTCATGTCCTCGGCCATGTATACCGATCCCATACCGCCGCCGCCTATGCGTTTGACGATCTTGTAGCGCTCCGCCAGTTCCGTTCCAGGGGCTAGTTGGATACCTGTTGGTGTATTACCGGATCCAGTCATACTCATAACTCCGGTCCGCGCCGGCTCTGCTGGCGCGACCGTGTGATTAATTTGAATGTCCTGCTGCGACCCGCATTCTCCGCAATATGGATCACGGGGTGTCGTTGGAGCTCCGCATTCGGGACAGAATGGCATAAACGAATCAGCACTATAGGCTGCCCACTGAGTGCCGATAGAATGCGCTCAGAACACAGCACTCCGGTTTCAGCCATTGTTTTCAATTCAGGATAAATTTCAGAAATGTCTTACCGACGATTATTTCGTCACCGTTGTTGAGCGGTTGCTTGTTTCCCGGCAACAACCTCGGTCCCCTGTTAATAAAGGTCCCGTTTGTGCTGCCCAGATCCTCGATCAGGTACTGGTTGTTCGAAAACTGAATCCTCGCGTGCCGGCGCGATACCTTCGCTTCCGGGTCGTCCTGATCCAGATCGATGTCCGGGAAAATCCCGCCGTCAGCGTCCCACCTGCCGATCATCGATTCGCTCCCGGAAACCGGAAATTCCTTTCCGATCTTCCCCCCACGCTGAATGATCAGCTTGGCGCGAATGGCCGATTCACCCGACGAGGCTCCACTGTGCGCCTGACTTCCGGCGACCTTCTCAGCCCCGCTTCTCAAGGATCCGGTCGGCCCGTTGAAGGCAGTCGTCGGATTCTGAGCAGCCATAGAAGGGCTCGGCGCCGCTAAAGATGGCGCCATGGATGGTGGCGGTTGACGAACCGGTGGCGGCGGCGGAGTGTATGGTGTCGCCGGCTTCGGCGTCCCGGCATCCCTCGTGAAAGACGGTGGAGGCGGAGGCGCATTTTGTGCCGTCATTTGAGTTGGCAACTGCGGTGGCGGCGGAATATTGGATGGACTGACTGTCGTTGAAGAAGGGTTCAGCTTCTTCCCGCATTCATCGCAATATTCAGAGCCGTCCAGATTGTCAGTGCCGCAGTGATAGCATCGGATCATAGCTGCATTAGCCTCCGCTGGAGCGAAAACTCTGGAGTCATCGACTATTCGAATATCGGCTGGCTTCAATTCCGTTCTCATTTCACGAATCACCAGCCACACTAAGGGGTTGCAAACGGGCGGAGATCACCTCCAACACCGATTGTCATTGCCCTCGAACCTGACTCCCCATTCTACACAGATTCATCACTCTATGCCAGCTTGAGGCGCAGAAATCTGGCGAGACGCCGATCCCGCCTAAAATGAATGGCTTGAAGATGTTGGATGCAGTGGCGCCAATCCACCACATCCATCTGCCACATATTCAGCAAGATCGAATCGAATTGGATCAAATTCAGAAAAACTCTTTGTTTGCTGTGACATGGCGAATTTGACAAGTTTTTGATAATTATTTGATCGGTATTTCAAGATTATTATCGCGTTTATCAGATATCTTGCCGCTCGTGCCGAACGCAGAATCCTGGGAGCGCAGGCTTCCAGCCTGCATGATTTCTATATTTAGCTATAAAAAAAGCAGGCTGGAAGCCTGCGCTCCCAGGATTCTGCGTGTTTCCTGTGAGAGAAGAATGAGGGACAGGATGATTCGAAAAACATTGATATCATTGACGATTATTTCAGCAGTCCTGCTGATCGCAATTGGAGCTGCCGGCAGCGGCTCGGTTAACGGTCGAACGGCGACGGCCTTTTCGGCCATTGATTCGCAGGACAGCAAGGGACCAAATTTACGATTTTCCACGACGCGTCTCAAAAACGGTGTCCGGATGCATTACGCGGAATGGGGGAAGCCTGGAGGCAGGCCGATCATTCTGCTCCATGGCCTTTCGGACTCGTGGTTCTCGTACAGTCGCGTTCTCCCCTATTTCGATCCGAACTGGTGCGTGTATATCCTCGATCAGCGGGGGCACGGCGATTCAGATCGTCCGGCCACCGGGTATACCATGCCTGATTTTGCCGCCGACGTGATCGCGTTTATGGACACTAAGGGGGTCAGGCAGACGACTTTGGTTGGGCATTCGATGGGCAGTTTCGTCGCTCAACAGGTGGCGCTCGATGCCCCGGATCGCATCGAACGCCTTGTCCTCATCGGATCGGCCCACACCATCCGCAACGATCTGGTGGTGGGATTCAAGCAGGAAGTCGATAAACTCGTCGATCCGGTGCCTGCGGAATTCGCCCGTGAGTTCCAGACCAGCACCGTCTTCATTCCGCTCCCTGCCGAGTTCATGGATCGAGTGGTCGCAGAGAGCCTCAAACTGCCGGCGCGTGTCTGGCGTCAGATTCTGGCGGGTCTTCTCGTCGGTGATTGCAAAGAGCAACTGGACCGCATCAGGACGCCGACGCTGATTATATGGGGCGATCGGGACGCTCACTTTTCGCGTTCCGACCAGCATACCCTTGCCGCAGCTCTGCCGAATGCGATCTTGAAGATCTATGCGGAAACCGGTCATGCGACTCATTGGGAGAGGCCGGAACAGGTCGCACAGGACATAAAGGATTTCATTGCAGTGCGAACCGTATCCGGTACTCAGACGTCCGTCTCTCGGACCTCATGGCCGAATGCGCCGGATAAACCATGACGATATGCGTTCCGGCAGATGACAAATGACAAATCAACAATGGCAATTGGAAAATGAATTGACTGTAAATTATTGCTTCATTGCTTACCTCAACAAATTCAACTTCACTCCGTCACTTACGGAGCTTTAGAGGCATCACGGCCAGATTTGCTAATGCTTGCCCAGGAATCTGACAAGCGGTCGTTTAACGAGTTCAGTGGTAACGAGGTAAAGTGCCGCGATCGCCACGATCAGGCCAAGGTGGGCCAATGAGGGGCTCGTAAACTCAAAAAAGGCGGCGGTCCATGGGATTAATGGCAACGCAAGTGTAATTACAATAGCAACTGTCGAGAGGATAATAACAATTGGCGCCGGCCAGCCGGCCTTTTCGATCGGCAACAACGACCGAATAGATACCAGAAGCAGGAGTTCCGTGATCACACTGGCAATGAACCAGTTGGTTTGCAGCACCCCCGGTGAGATGCGGTAGAAGAGCCCGAAATAGACAAAATCGAAGACGGTACTGACGAGCCCCAGTGTCATAAAGGTAATGTAGAGCGAATGGAAGTCCCAGCTCTGGGGCCGGTCAATTTCCTTTTCGGAGACGCGGTCAAAAGCGATTACCATCATCGGGAAGTCCGAGAGAAGATTGAGCAGGAGCAACTGCTTTGGAAGCATTGGTAAAAAACTGACGAAGAGTGACCCGATTGCCACCGCATAGAAATTGCCAAAGTTCGAGACAAGTGTTGCGCGAATGTATTTCAGCGTGTTGGCGTGTGTCTCACGCCCCAGGCGGATGCCATCAATGATCACTCGCAAGTCATTTTTTAGAAGAACGATGTCGGCAGTCTCACGCGCCACATCCGCCGCCGATTCCACAACCATTGAGACATGAGCGGCTTTCAGCGCGGGCGCATCGTTGATCCCTTCTCCCAGAAAGCCGACTGTATATTGCTCTTTGAGTAGATCAATCAGTTCCAGCTTTTGCTCAGGCGACGTGCGGGCAAACACGCGAATCATTCCGATACGTTTACGTTGTTCCTGCATGGGCAGTGCCATGAACGCCGTCGCTCCCATTACCTCATCGCTGTTTGTCACAAGCCCGGCTTCTCGTCCAACCGCTTCGGCTACCATCAGTGCGTCGCCAGTAATGATCGTAATAGCTACATTCAGACGCCTCGCCGCCGCGACAGTTGCATTGGTAGTGGCTTTGAGCGTATCAACAAAAGAAACAAAACCGCCGAATTGAGCACCGCTGCCGTCATCGTAACTGATACCGAGCACACGCCGACCCTGTCTCTCCTCATCCGCAAGCCATGTTCCAACCTGCTCATGCTCGATCAGTCCCTGGTCAAAAAAGTACTCCGGGCTGCCGCGGCGGATGTGCAGCCGGATGCCATCATCGCGGCAAACCACAGCCCCATTGCTGCGCAGCTCCGGGTCGAACGCTTCTTCCTCCAGGAGTCGAAAGGTTCCCACTATGGCCCGCTGTTCCACTGAAAGCGCTTCGTCGGTCGCACGGTCAAACGGCTCCGGGTTGTGTTCCTCCAGGTGATACGCAGCCAGACGCGCCAACACCAGAGGATGGAGAAGTGATTTCGGTGCGAGGTAATTGTTTCGATAAACCAGGCGGTTCTCGGTGATCGTGCCGGTCTTGTCTGTACAGAGCAAGTTCACAGATCCGAGATCCTGGACCGAGGTAAGACGCTTGACGATGACATGTTTCCGGGCAAACTGGAGCGCACCTCGTGAGAGTGAAAACGTCAGGACCAGTGGCAGGGCCTCGGGTATCACAGACACCGCAAGCGCAATCGCGAAGATAAGGAGATCGGGAATATTCGTGTTCCGGCCATCAATCAGAATGTTTGCCAGGACAACGAATAATAGTGTGATGAGCGTCGTCCGCAGGATGAAAGTGCTGATGCGGTCAACACCAATAACCAGCTCACTCTCCGCTTGTACCGATGATGCGGTTGCAGCAATTGAGGCCAGGCGCGTCTGTGTGCCGGTGGCGGTAACTTCCGCCAACGCATTTCCGCGTATGATGACCACTCCCTGCAGAAGGCGATGTTCGTCAGCCACATCATGCGTCGCTTCGGTGGCAGCCTGCTTATCAACCGGTATACTCTCACCGGTAAATGTTGTCTCATCAACCAGCAGATCGCGGGCCTCTTGTATGATGGCATCCGCCGGGACTATGTCGCCGGATTCGAGCTTCAGAATATCGCCAGGGACAATCTCTTCGTTAGGTACTTCCTGATCCCGACCATCACGCCGAACGGTGACGGTGCGCACGAGGTATGACTTGAGTTTATCGGCTGCGGCGTTTGACTTGTACTCCTGAAACACATTAAGCGAGGACCCAAGGAAGACAAAGAGCAGGATAAACGAGCCGTCAATTGGCTCACCAAGCGCAAATGTAATCCCGGCCGCACACAGCAGCAGAATGTTGAAGATGCCCCGAAACTGCCGGAAAATCAGCTTTGGCAACCGATATCGAGCTACCGGCAAGGCATTAGGGCCATAACGAGCAAGGCGCTCTGCCACTTCACTTGATGAAAGTCCATTTAAATTAATCATGTTTATGCTGAATGTGGTTTCAGTCTCAACATAAAACTGTTTTATCAATCGTGTTATTACACGAGTTTAGACAAAAAGAAGGGAAGCTTCATCCTCCCCCGAGAGGTGCTTCTCCAGCGTTATGCTGGATGTATGGAAGACAATAAAAGAAGTGCCTCGTTGCAAAGTGTACTCGATTTGCGTGATGCCGTCGCGGAATACTCTTGCACTCGTTGCATTTAGAGCAGGTCGAGTCTCATCGCCTGGGGCGGGATTACTCTCCTGAAAATGATGCGACCGCTCAAGTGACTGCCCGCGTCAGTGCGGCGAAGAGCGTCCTTGATCTGAGCCTCAAGGCCCGTGAGATCTTCGAGCTTGAGGACCGTATCGCATATCTCGAAAAATATCTTGAAATTACAGGCGGGAGGAGAAGCGCGTGATGGAAGAAACTGTAATAAACGTGGTTGATCAGTTGCCGGAATCGGACAGGGAACTGTTGAGATGGAAGAGAGAGGTTCTCCTTTCAGCTATTCCGGAGATTATGGAGCGGCTCGGGAAGACTGAAGTTGAAGCAAAGCGAATGTTTAACTCGGCGACAGCACCGGAAGTACAAGCGTTATGCTCGGATACCTGGGAGTCGAATCCGCAGGTGCTTATAATGCTCAAACCGGAGACTCCGGATCTGATCCAGCGGCGGATCAAATCAGGCCTCAAGAAATCCGCAGAAGTTTACGGTGAATCTGAATTCGATATTATGAAGTCCATCTGCCAGAATCCATTCAACCCGCTGCGACTCAAAAGAATGATTCTTACGATTGCCTTCAATCGGCGTTTACCATCCATTCCCTGAATCAGGCGGCCCCTGCAAATCCTTCCAAGTACTAAATTGCCAGCAAACATTTGCTGATATGCAGAAGCGCTAAGCCGGCTCTTGCAATTCGATTAATCGTAACCCCCGCTATTCTTCATAAGTCATGCCAAATACGGTCTCCGTCAACCAAGAGCGGAAGGATTCATTGTCCTGGAACTGCTTGAAGAGCTGTGCGTCATCTTTGAACATCGCTGTGATGACTCGCTTGAGCGCTTTGTCGTGCTCGATGCGAGCATTCTGTCGATCCGAATTCTTCTTCGCGTTCTTATAGGCTGGATCTGCTGATACCTTCGGTGGAATCACCTCAGTGATGCGCTTTTCCACCGCTTTGGAATCAAGGAACAGACCGCCATACATATCGTTGAATTGCTTCACGATGTTTGAGAGTTTGTCCATCTCAGGTTCAGGTTTACGACCGCCGCCGGATGTTGGCACTGGTTCTATCTCGGCATCCGCATCGGGCAACGCAATTGCCATCGTTGCTCTCTTCTCGGCGCGGTAGCTGTCCATGTCGATGGATTCGAGGATGCCTTTGGCAAGGTCTTCTTCGATGGGCGCTGGCAGCTTCGAGATGAGGAAGTTGAGGAAGATCGAAAGTTTCTCCCAGTCTTGAATGCCATACGGGAGGATTGTTGCGAGGAAGTCGTAGGTGCGAGTAAATGCTTTAGCTTTGCCCTTGAAATCTACCTGTCCATCTTCGTCGAGGTCGCTGACATATACGGCCACGCAAGCATCGAGAATCGGGTCGAGTTTGTTGCGGTCAGCTCCGCCTAGATACAACTCCACCAGCACGTCAATCTGCTCGGGCGAATAGACCTGGTATTTGTCCAACTCACCTTTGAGGGTGTGGAGCTTGTTCGGGTCCGTCTCCTTGCTCAGAATCGTCGTGCGGTAGTAATCGGCGAAGGACTCCTCTATCGTCTCGGTGTCGTTCTGGAAATCGAGGACGAAGACATCGTGCTTCTTCGGGTGCGCTCGGTTCAGGCGGGAGAGCGTCTGCACGGCTTTGATGCCGGACAGTACCTTGTCCACATACATCGTGTGCAGCAGCGGTTCGTCGTAGCCGGTCTGGAACTTGTCCGCGCAGATGAGGAAACGATAAGGATCTTCCTGAATCCGGTCCGCGATCTCGCCGCTGGGGAAACCGTTCAACTTCGATTCGCTCACCTTGTCGTCCTTGTATTCCGGCTCCCCGGAGAAGGCCACGATGGGGCGGTAGGGGCTCTTGATCTCCGCGAGGTAGTCGCGGAAGGCGAAGAAATACTGGATCGCCCGTTGGATGCTGCCGGTCACGACCATCGCCCGCGCCTGGCCGCCGATCTTGTTCTGGCCGATCACCTGTTCGAGGAAATGGTCCACCATGATCTCCGCCTTGTCGCGGATGGCCTTGCTGCGGCTCTCCACATAGATGCGCAGTTTTTTGCGAGCCTTCTTTACGTCATACTCGGGATCGCCTTCCACCGTCTTGGCGAGGCGGTAATAGCTCGCCACCGGCGTGTAGCTCTTCAGCACGTCCAGGATGAAGCCCTCCTGGATGGCCTGCTTCATGGTGTAGCTGTGGAAGGGGCGGTGTTTCACCTCGCCGCCTTCGGAATAGGGCACGCCGAACATCTCCAGTGTCTTGTTCTTCGGCGTCGCGGTAAAGGCGAAGTAGCTGGCGTTCTTGGCGAGTTTTTTCTTTTTGATGCGCTCGTCGAGGGCGTCGTTGATCTCGTCTTCGCTATCCGCCACCACCTGACTGACGGCGGAGGAAGTCTTGCCGCTCTGGCTGGAGTGCGCCTCGTCGATGATGATGGCAAACTTACCGCCGCGATGTTCATCGCCGATGCTGTCGAGCACATGGGGAAATGTCTGCACCGTGGAGATGATCAGCTTCTTGCCGTCCCTGAGATACTTCGTGAGCTGCTCGGTCTTGGAAGTGCCACCGCCTTCTTTCACCGCACCGATGATGCTGCCCACCTGGGCAAAGCCCTTGATCGTCTCGCGGATTTGTTTGTCGAGAATTCGGCGATCCGTGATGACGATGACGGAATCAAAGACCGTCTTCCCGTCTTTCGTCAGGCCGATCAACTGATGCGCCAGCCAGGCGATGGAGTTCGACTTTCCGCTGCCCGCGCTGTGCTGGATCAGATAGCGTTTGCCCGCCCCGTGCTCCTTCACATCGGCCAGAATCTTCCGCACCACATCGAGCTGGTGGTAACGGGGGAAAATCTGCACCTGCTTCTTCTTTCCCGTCTTCGGGTTCTCCTCCTCTACGACCTGGGCGTAGTTCTCCAGAATCTCCGTGAGCCGCGCCGGGGTGAGGATGCGCTTCCACAGATAGTCCGTCTTGAGGCCTTCCGGGTTCGGGGGATTGCCCGCGCCATCGTTCCAGCCCTGATTGAACGGCAGGAACCATGAGTCCTTCGCCGTGCCGCCCTTGCCTTTGAGCGCGGTGCACATCGCCACTTCATGGTCATCCACGGCGAAGTGAACGACACAGCGGCCAAACTTGAACAGCGTCTCGCGGGGGTCGCGATCGCGTTTGTATTGCTCGATGGCGTCCTCCACCGTCTGCTTGGTCAGGCTGTTCTTCAGTTCAAAGGTGATCACCGGCAGCCCGTTGATGAAGGCGCATAAATCCAGCGAGCGCTTGTTCTCCAGGCTGAAGTGCAGTTGCCGCGTGATGCTGAAGCGGTTTTTCGAATGGCGCTCCACTGCCTTCGCGTTCTCCGCTGAGGGCTTGCCGTAAAACAGGTCGAAACTCAGCGCCCCGTGCTTGATGCCATGGCGCAGCACATCAATCACCCCGCGCCGTGTGATCTCCCCTTGCAGACGGGCCAGGAACTTCTGCCGCGCCATGCCTTGCTTGTCTTTGTAACTTGCAATTCCGAGCTTCGCCCATTCCTCCGGCTGCGTGGTGATGAGAAAGGAAAAGAGCTGCTCCGAATCCACCGCAAACTCGCGGTCATACGCAGAATCATTTCCAGCAAACCAACCACAGCCGCCCTTGGCGGGCGCAGTCTCGGCCACCACTCCCGCCGCGCCGGAAGCCAAGCCATCCGTCCCGGTCATCGCGGCGCATGATCAGGGTTTCGAGTCCTTTTTCGGTGGTGTCGGTTTTCATGTTGCAGATTCCCCAGCTCCTTTCGTCAGGCGCGATTCAACCTGCGTGATGAGGTCGTTCCAGTCTTGCATCACTCGTTGCTGGATATGGGCCTCCGTATGTGTTGGTGAGTGGTGATGAAACCAGTCTTCCGTTCCTAGTGCGATTCGGTTTTTGTATCCCGGGCCCTGGCCCCACTCGCTTTTTTGGTTGGCCCAGAAAGGTTGGTCGCTCTTCATCGAGACCTCATAAGCATTACGCCCCATGCTGGCCGCCGTTTCGTAGAGCCGCTCCATCCGCTCGTTAACTGCATGGAGGAGCTCGCGAATGAACGGGTGGGCGGCCTTCAGCTCCGGCTGCCTCTCGAAATTTGTGAGCACCAGACGGATCTCATCCACGGCTTCACCGAATGAAGTGACCGATTTCTTCCGGGCGGCTACAGCCAGCTTGTAATAGAAATCGAAGTTGCCCCAGTTCCCCTGCCGATTGACGGCGGCTTGAATGCTGGACGCATATACCTCTTTCGTCGTCATGTCATCCACGAGCGACTTGTAGATTTGATGAATTTCCGCGAGCTGCTTTCGGTTGGCTTGCGCCCACGAATGAATGGCACCGGAGACGTGTTCAAAAGCCGCCCTCGCTTGTGCCTTCTCTCGATGCTTAGAAATTTCTTCGACAGCCTCCGCTACTCCATTTATCTGGTCAATGCGCCGCTGGCGTAGGCTCTTGATCAACTGAAGCAATGATAGTTCTATATCTTTCGCAACGTCCTTCTTTGCGTCGAAAAACTGAATTGTGGGAAAGTGGTGATTGGCCAGCTTCAGGCGGGTTCTGAACGTATCTTGTATCTGGCCCAGTCGCACCAAGTGCCCTTCCTCGGCTGAAGCGACAGGTCCGTCTTCTGCGAAACATGTTCGCCGCCTCCTCGTTGCGGTCCAAAACCAGCAATTGAGTCTGTTGCGTGATCTGCTGGCCGAGCCCACTGTCGATCAAGTGTTTCAGCAGGTCTTGAACGGACTGCTCGGGGGCATCGTTGAATTTTGAGCAGACCACGCAGACGGTTCGATTGTCGCGGAATTGCCGGTCGATGTCTCCGCTCCACGTTCCCATCCAGCCCTTTGGTATCAATCAGGGAAATGTTCAGCGCGGGCTCGCTGACGACTGCTTTGGCCTGCTCGATCACGATGCGCTGAGGCATCGGAGTAAGCGGGTGCTTGCCATGGTTGATCTGACCAAATTGGTCCTTGATCCACCCGGTTTCATCCGCCTTGTCGCACACCAACTCTGTGGTCACCCGCTCGTCCAGTTTGAGGCGTTTGAATGCCTCCTCCATGAACGCGGCTGGATCTCCCAGCTTTTTGTAGAGGTCCAAGGCTTCATCTGTCCGCTTGATTGAGCCGTCAGGAGCTTTGGTGGTGCGTACCGGCAGGCCGATCATGTTCCGAATACAACGTTCCACTTCGGAACTCATCGAAACCACTTCGCGGTCATCATTGGGCCGTTCTTCATGCCGCATTTGCAAAACGTCCACAAAGTCGCGCAGATAACTTCGCGTTTCTTCCGATGAGCAGGGCGAAATCAAGATGCGTGTCTTTTCTCCCCTCCGAATTTCCACCTCACACAGGGTCGTGCGACCGCTGGACGTGCTGAGCGCCGTTCCGCCTTCTCGTCCACAAGCCTGAGAATGCCACAGATCGCAGTGGTCTTGCCGACACCGATCGAGCCGATAAAAGGCTATGTAGTGGTCCTTGGAGATCAAATACTCTTGACAACTTTGCATATTGGTCTTGAGCATCTGCAACTGATTGAGCAATGGCTGATTTGATTTCAGCTCGATTTCGAGTGCCGCGATTTCCCGGCCTAGCCAAGCCACCTTTTGAAGTGTTTTTGCTTCAATCTGAAATGCGTCAGGGATATTGTTCATGGATTCGCTGTTCATGATTCGATTTCCTCGGTTTCGATTTCTTCCAGCGAGTCGGCGACGGATTCGGCGACTTCGTCGGTGGGCGGGGCGGGCAGCTTGGCGGCGGCTTCGCGCACGTCCAGCTTGCCGGTCACGATGTCGGCGGTTAGGCGCGTGCGGTATTCCTGCATCAGCGAGATTTCTCGCTCGGTGCGGGCGATGGCGGTGTTGAGGGTTTGAAGCTCGCTGTCCAAGTATTGCGCAATGCTTTCTTGTTCCGTGAAGGGCGGGAATGAGAAGCGGTGTCTTCGGAGTTTC
>JADJXM010000035.1 GCA_016715865.1 Acidobacteriota bacterium
GAGCGGTTTTCCGGGATGATCATAACCTGGCAGACTGCATTGTTTGCCGTCGGTATTCTCACATTGATCGGGGTCGCCGCCGCGACCTATCCGGCCCGACGAGCCGCCACTCTGCCGCCAATCGAAGCGCTGCGATTTGAAATGTAATTGAAAGAGGAATACCAGATGGTCATTAAGGAAGTCTTCCTGCAGGCAATTCAGTCGCTGATAGGTCATAAGGCGCGTATTATCGATGACGATGACCGGGGCATTCGAGTGGCATCGCCGCGTGTATGATGCTTATGGCCTACGGGAACGGGTTTCACTCAGCCCTGGAAGTGGGCTTTCGACGGGCCTTCAGCAGTGGAACTGTCGTTATCTGGAGCGGACAGACAAGCATGCAGGCGGGCGGTGAACGCGCCGGCAAACGAATCTATTTCAAAGAGTCCGATCTGGAACCGTTACAGCAACTCGGCACGATCAAATACGTAAGCCCTGAATATGTCGAGACCCTGCCTCTTGTCTACGTTTACGGCCTTAAACAGACATCCTCTACTGTTCGCGGAGTCGCGCCGGAATACGCCGTCATGCGCAGCGAGGAGGCTGAGTTCGGCAGGTTTATCAATGCCGATGATATTGAAAAACGTCGTCGCGTCGCATTTTTAGGATCCGAGGTAGCAAAAAAACTGTTTGGCAACAGTCCGGCCGTTGGAGAAACCATTCGAATAAAGGGGCTGTCCTTTGAGATCGTCGGAGTCATGACGCAGAAGGTCAGCTTCTCGAATTATTACTCGCCGGACAAGTACTGTGTCTTTATCCCATTCACCACCGTCAGGCAGCTCTGGAATCAGGATTATGTCGACAACCTCGTCATTCAAAGCATGAGCCCGAGCGTGCATTCGCAGATGCTAAAACAGGTTCGCGAAGTGCTCGGGTCACGCCACAGCTTCAATCCACGCGATGAGCGTGCGATCACCTTCAACGATTCGGTCGAGAATATGCAGATGCTCAGCGGCATCACGGGAGGGCTTAAAATCGTCCTGAGCATTATCGGGGCCCTGACGCTGATGATCGGCGGAATCGGCGTCATGAACATCATGCTGGTGAGCGTGACCGAACGGACCCGCGAGATCGGAGTTCGCAAGGCGCTGGGCGCCAAACGACGTCATATTCTGTCTCAGTTCCTGCTTGAAGCGATGTTCATCACTTTCCTCGGCGGACTGCTGGGCATCGGACTTTCGAACCTTATCATCATGATTGCCGGTCACCGGCCGTTCCTGGCTGACATGCTCGAAGATCCAACCAAGCAGACGGATATTTTCCTGGTCCTCTCGCCGGATGTCGTCGCGGTTGCATCGGGCATCCTGATCGTGGTCGGACTCCTGAGCGGTCTCTGGCCCGCCATGCGCGCTTCAAGGACCGACCCGATTGAATCATTGAGGTATGAGTAGGAGACAGTTTCCAGTGGGAGAAGTTTCCAGATTCCAGTCGCTTCTCCACGCTTCGCTTTCAACCGCAATCTTGCTCAACGCAATAAACTTGCGTCGTCCGGAATACTGGAAACTGGAAACTTCATCACCTGAAACCTTCTCCCACTGGAAACTGCCCACCGCCCCTGCCTACGATGCTCTCAAAGGCTCGATCAATTGCTCGGTGAATTTCCTGGCAGGCGCACTGAGCACTTTCCCCTTGCGGTGAATGATTCCGATGGGACGGGAAAAATTGCCTTCATTGAAGCTCAATGCCATTAGCATTCCGCTCCTCACTTCGTTAAACACAGCAGATTCGGGAAGTATCGAGACACCAATTCCAACCTCGACAGATCGCTTGATGGTCTCGATGTTATCGAACTCCATGGCATATGTGACGGTGACATCATATTTTTTCAGAATTTGATCGATCAGTTTGCGGGTCGGAATATCCCGTTCGAACCCAATGAAAGGCTCTACACCCAGCCGTTTGAGGCTGATGCGGTTTCGCGATGCAAGCTCGTGCTCCGGGCTGCATATCAGAACGAGATTATCATCGCGCACGGGAATAATCTCGACCTGCGGTCTGGCCGTCGGACAGGCGACAATGCCGAAATCAATCGCATTATTGAGACAGAATTCATAGACCTTGTTGGTGCGGCTGTATTCGACGTGCACTTTCACCTGCGGATAGGCCCTGATGAACTGCTTGATATATGGTGGAAGCTCGTGCAAGCCAACGCTGTAGACGGTCGCAATACGAACAGTTCCTGTCATCTGCTCGACATCGGCTTTCAAACTGTTCTCAAGGGCCTGATAACGCTCAACAATCTCCTTACACTCGCCATATAAAAGACGGCCAGCCTCAGTCGGCGTCACCCCCCTGCGGCGTCCGCGTTCGATCAGTTTGCGCTCGAATTTCCGCTCCAACGCCTGTACCTGCTGGCTGACAGCCGACTGCGTGATGTAATTCAGCGCCGCGGCTTTCGAAAAGCTGCCCGTTTCAATCAGATCGCAATATGTCTTCAATGTCTCGAGATGCATTTCAGGATATTAGCACAGCTTATATCAACTATTAAACTTTCGAATTTTACTAATTCAAACCCGGCTGGTATTTTCTCAAACTATCAACGATTGAGCGCATATCCCAACAAAACGGAATACCTGGAGGCAAGATGGCGGCAAGTGCTGAGAGCATGCAAGCATCATCAAGGGGACTGATCCTGCGTCTATGGCGGTCTTCCATCGGAAAGAAGTATGTCATGGCAGTGACTGGGCTCGGGTTGTTCGGGTTCGTGATCATTCACCTGGCCGGCAATCTACAGATCTATCTGGGCCCGAACGCAATTAATGCATATGGGAAGCTGCTGAAATCGAATCCGGCGGTGCTCTGGTCAGCGCGTTTTGTGCTGTTGGCGATAGTGGCGCTTCACATTCTGACGGCGATTCAACTGACCAAAGCGAATCGAAAGGCACGTCCGGTTAAATATGCTGCCGGCAAGCCTGTGGCATCGACATTTGCGCAGCGGACGATCGTCATCAGCGGATTGATCATCCTGGCCTTCATCATCTTCCATCTGGGGCATTTCACAATCGGCTTCGTCGATCCGCAGTTGCTGGAGTATGAGGACATCTTAGGCCGACACGATGTTTATCGGATGATGGTAACGGGATTTTCGAATCCGATCATTTCAATTTTTTACATTATCTCGATGGGACTGCTGCTGCTGCATCTGAGTCACGGAGTGAGTTCCCTCTTCCAGTCGCTGGGTCTGCGCAGCAAGAAGACATTCGGATTCTTTGACAAGCTGGCGAAGGGCGCCGCGCTGGTGCTCTTTTTAGGCAACTGTTCGATTCCGCTATCCATACTTTTGGGGATCATCAAATAACGATTGGGACCGTCTATGAGCATCACTCTTGAATCGAAAATACCGTCCGGACCAGTTGGCATTAAATGGTCGAAGTACAAGCAGGATATGAAGCTGATCAATCCGGCCAACAAGCGCAAGTACGACGTGATAGTTGTCGGATCGGGGCTGGCGGGGGCATCCGCAGCGGCGACGCTTGGAGAGCTCGGATACAACGTCAAATGTTTCTGCTTTCAGGACAGCCCGCGGCGTGCGCATTCGATCGCGGCCCAGGGGGGCATCAACGCCGCCAAGAATTATCGCAATGACGGCGACAGCATATACCGGCTGTTCTACGACACGATCAAGGGCGGAGATTTCCGTGCCCGCGAAGCCAACGTTCACCGGCTGGCTGAAGTGAGCGTCAACATCATCGATCAGTGCGTGGCCCAGGGTGTCCCATTTGCGCGGGAGTACGGCGGGCTGCTCGACAACCGATCGTTCGGCGGCGCACAGGTTTCGCGGACGTTTTACGCGCGCGGGCAGACAGGACAGCAGCTTCTGCTCGGCGCATATCAGGCGCTCAGCCGCCAGATTTATGCCGGAACCGTGACCATGTATCCGAGGACCGAGATGGTCGACCTTGTTCTGATAGACGGACATGCCAAAGGGATCATCACACGCGATCTGATCACGGGCGCAATCGAATCGCACTCCGGCAATGCGGTCGTTCTGGCGACCGGCGGATACGGCAATGTTTTCTATCTTTCGACTAATGCCAAGGGATGCAATGTAACCTCGACATATCGTGCGTACAAGAAGGGCGCGCTCTTCGCCAACCCATGCTACACGCAGATTCATCCGACCTGCATTCCCGTGAGCGGCGATTATCAGTCGAAACTGACGCTCATGTCTGAATCGCTTCGCAATGACGGTCGCGTCTGGGTGCCGAAAAAAGAGGGTGACAGTCGCCATCCAAAAGATATCCCCGAGGGAGATCGCGATTACTACCTCGAAAGAAAATATCCGAGTTACGGCAATCTAGCTCCGCGAGACATCGCATCGCGCGCGGCCAAACAGGTCTGCGACGAAGGACGTGGCGTCGGCCCAGGCGGACGTGGCGTCTACCTGGACTTCTCAGACGCTATCCAGAGATTCGGACAAAACAAGATCGAAGAACGCTATGGCAATCTATTCGAAATGTACGAACGGATAACGGGCGAAAATGCCTACGATCAGCCTATGCGCATCTATCCTGCTGTCCATTACACGATGGGCGGATTGTGGGTCGATTACGAATTGATGAGCAACATCCCCGGCCTGTTCGTGATCGGGGAAGCGAATTTCTCGGACCACGGCGCCAACCGGCTCGGAGCGAGCGCTCTGATGCAGGGTCTGGCCGACGGTTATTTCGTCCTGCCGCAGACCATTGGAGGCTATTTCGCCACGCAGAAGAACGGGAAGTATTCGCCCGACCACGCTGAATTCAAACAGGCCGAAGCAGAAGTCCGAGCCCGCACGAACAGACTTCTCTCGATCAAGGGCAAGCGGACGGTGACCGAATTCCATCGCGAACTGGGCAAGCTCATGTGGGACAACGTGGGCATGGCCAGAACGGAAGCGAGCATCAAGCAGGCGCTGGAACGCATTCCGGCGCTGCGCCAGGAGTTCTGGGAGAACGTCAACGTGCCTGGCAGCGGAGACGATCTGAACCCCGCATTGGAGTATGCCGGCCGTGTTGCCGATTTTCTCGAGTTCGGTGAATTGCTGGCCTATGACGCGCTTCAGCGCGAGGAGTCCTGCGGAGGCCACTTCCGCGAGGAGTATCAGACCGAGGATGGCGAAGCTCTGCGCAACGATGAAAAGTATGCTTATGTTGCCGCCTGGGAATTCAAGGGCACTGATCAGTTTCCTGCTCTGCACAAGGAAGAACTGACCTACGAAGAGATCAGGATGGCGCAGCGCAGTTACAAGTAATCGACGATTCGCGCAGAGGGGGTTTACCCTTCTGCCTGGGCAGGCAGTCGGCGGTCAGTGGCTGTAAAACCCTGGACTTGCTTGTGACGGCGATTGATCGCCGGCTGCTGTTGAATAGAACAGAACGGAATTCCGTTCAGGAGCGAAATTGCAATGAATTTGACATTGCGCGTCTGGAGACAGAAGAACGCCAAAACCGCTGGACAGTTTGTCACCTATCAGGCCAGGGATATCAGTTCCGAGATGTCCTTTCTTGAGATGCTCGATGTAGTCAATGAAGAGCTGATCAAGAGCGGCGAAGAACAGATCGCCTTCGATCATGACTGTCGTGAGGGAATCTGCGGCAGTTGCGGCCTGGTCATCAACGGAACGCCGCACGGGCCTCTGGCTGCGACGACATCCTGCCAGCTTCACATGCGCTTCTTCAAGGATGGCGATACGATCACGATCGAACCATGGCGCGCCGCTCCGTTTCCTGTTATCAAGGATCTGGTTGTCGATCGGACAGCCTTCGATCGAATAATCCAGGCGGGCGGATACGTTTCGGTCTCGACCGGCGGCGCTCCAGACGGCAATGCGGTCTCCATCCCCAAGGATGATGCCGACAAGGCCATGGATGCCGCCCAGTGCATAGGCTGCGGAGCATGCGTCGCCGCATGCAAGAATGCGTCGGCTATGCTCTTCGTCTCAGCCAAGATCTCTCACTTGGGACTGCTGCCACAAGGCAAGGTCGAAGCGGATCACCGCGTTCTGAACATGGTCGCTCAAATGGATGAGGAAGGCTTCGGAAACTGCACCAATACCGGGTCTTGCGAAGCGGCGTGCCCGAAAGAGATCACCCTCGACAATATCGCCCGCATGAATCGCTCATATGCGAAGGCCATCTTCAAGAGTAAATTGAGCTGAACCACCGATGAATTTAAACGCCAAGGCGCCAGGCAGGCCAGGATTTTCCAAGGGTTAAAGAATTACCTGTTTCATTGATTGAGCGATTTGCACAATGAAAATTCAAGCAAACCATCATTTTTAAAAATTCTCCTGGCGCCTTGGCGTTTAATTTTTCAACTATTCCCACAGGATCTTCGCCACCTCGAAGACATAGTTACGCGGACGAGCTTTCAACTGGCTGAAATTGTCTGTATTGATCTGAATGGCGATGGCGGCCTTATATTTTGGAAAGTATTCCATTTCAGAAAGGTAGCCGGGGAACCAGCCGCCGTGACCGTAACTGACGCCCCAATCGCTCTGACGGACCTGGACGCCAAGACCATACCTGTCTCCGCGACCGGTTTTGGCAGGAACGGCGTCAATCAATTGCGCGAAGGTCTCCTGCCGCAGAACTTTTCCGGAATACAGTTCCCTCGCCCATTTGGCCAGGTCCTCGGCGGTCGAAACGAAACCTCCGCCGGTCCATTCCATCTGAGGGTTGACGATGAAACGACCGTCGATGATCGTTCGGCCATCGAATCCGAACGGGCTGTTCGGAGAGACATACCCGGTGATCAAGCCGGCCAGAACTCTGCTGTCCGACGGCGAAGTCTCATTCAACTTGAACGGCTTGAGCAGACGACGCGCCACTTCACCGTAAACCGTCTTACCGGTCGCCTTCTCGAAAAGCATGCCGACGAGGATGAAATTTGTATCGGCATAAGACCAGTCCTTTCCCGGCTCAAAGAGCGGCCTGGCATCGAGGACATAGGCAATCAGCTCTTCCGGCTTCCAGACCTTGTCGGGCTGCTCGCGCAGAGCTTTTAGAAATTCCTTATTGAGGACGTGCTCGGGAATACCGCTGGTGTGGTTCATGAGCATGCGAAGTGTCAATTCCCGCGCATTGGGCAGCCGATCGAACCATGATTCATTGCCAAGCCACTTTTCGATCTTCTCGTCAAGGTTGAGTGTTCCTTCTTCGACCGCAAGCAGCGTAATAGCCGAGACATACGTCTTGCCGATGCTGCCGGCAAGCATGCGGTCCGCCGGTTTGAGCGCCTTCGCGGTTTCAAGATCGCCGTAGCCGACCGAAACACTCCATGATTTTCCGCCCGAATCTGCCACGCCAATGTTGATGCCGGGAAACCCGCCAGCCGCTCGCATCTCGCGCATGCGCGACTGTATCAGTTTCGCCAGTTCAGACGGCCTTCGCATCTGAGCTTGAGCAACGTCTGCCCTCTGCAAATCAAAAAAAAGCAGACCACTCAGCAGAATCAGGAATGCAGGCCAGTTGACGGCTCGATATCCGTGAAACATTCTCATCCTTTCGGCACAATGTTGGTCACATCAAAGGTAATTCGCCACCGCGCGTTTCGATCCAGCTTCCACACGCGCACATAATAACCTGCAATATTCTGATCATGTAACTCATAACTGCCAATGGTATACCCAAGATCACCTGACGCCGCCAGATCGGATTTCAGGGTCTGACCGGTACACCGACCAGTCTGCAGTTTGATCCATCTCTGCAATGCTTCGGCGCCTATGACGGGTGTCTCTTTCGGTCTGTAAATCCTCGCGTCACTCGACAGGCGGTCCTTCCATGCTTTTTCGGCTGACACGGTTCTTGACGCCAGCCAGAACGATTCCTCCGCCTCAATCATCTTCGCCCTGGCGTCGTCGTGCGGGAGCAGGTTGCGTGACGATGCGCCTGAGGCCGGCTGATACTCTGCATCGAGCGACGCGAATTGCCCATCCAGCTGCACCCCAAGATCGACAACCACCTTCCAGCTATCATCCGCCTGCTTCTTCCAGATCGAAAAGAAGAGACCATGTTGAGTGGGACGCCTCTGCGGGCTGTGATCTTCAATTCTGAATGGCCCCGTCGAATACCCAAGATCACCCGATATCGAGATGTCACCATAGATCGGAGCCCAGTCGAGGACGACCGGCGGCGGGTCCTTCGGAACGGGCCGGCTCCCCCAGGACTCCTTCAAGTTTGTCGGCTCAGGTTGAAAGTTGATGCCATCGTCCGCAAACCATGTCAGGAATGATGCCTGAACTCCCTTTTCCACCGACAACCTTGCGAATGATCGCTCGGACTCGATCAGGCTTTTCAGTTGCTCAGACACTCTGGAATGCTGGGAATAGATATTGAAGGCCACAGAAAGGGTGAGTAGAAGCATGGCTAACAGGTATTTCATGAATCCATCCTTAAATCAGAATCTTATGCTGCCTGTTTATGCGGGCAACGCACTGATTATTGAACGTTCGAATTGAAGAAAAGGATCATGTGATTTACAAGTTTTTACATTTCATCAACGGAGCGCCGTTCACTTACCAGAATTCGATCATGAAACACCCAAATCTCGTCTTGCCCTTGACCAGCGCACATGCTATATAAGTAAGCACTTACTTACTTATATAGCAGGAGCGAGGAATGATATCAGACATCCGCAGACCGGCCCGATGGTTCTTCCTGATCGGTATTACCCTAATTACAAACAACTGCACGAGTTCAGGATTCGGATTTGGAACCGAATCCGGGCTGGACTTTTCGGGGACGATCGAGACGCGAGAGATACGAGTCGGGTCGAAAGTTGGAGGACGGGTTGCGGAGGTGCTTGTCCGCGAGGGTCAGGAAGTCACCGCAGGTCAGACTCTTGTCAGACTGGATGTGGCGGAGTTGCGATCGCAGCTGGAACAGGCAGAGGCGCGGGTGGATCAGCAAAAGGCGAGGCTGACCAGGCTGGAGCGAGGCGCGCGTCCCGAAGAGAAGGCACAGGCGGGTGCGGTCACTGAGACGGCGAGGGCGAATCTGGATGCGGTGCGTAACTGGCCGAGGCAGGAGGAAGTCGCCCAGGCAAGAGCAGCCGTAGCGGCAGCTCTTGCCGATATGAGCAATGTTCAGTCCGCATTCACCCGCGCGGAGAAACTCCGTGAAACCGGGGATATATCTAAACAGGAGTACGATTCGGCGAAGTACCGGCAGGAGAGTGCAAAGGCCAGACTGGATGCCGAGAATAAACGGCTCGACCTGCTGTTGAACGGAAGCCGCAAGGAGGAGATTCGCGCGGCAGAGGAACGACTTCGCCAGGCACAAGAGGCAGAAAGACTGGTTCTGGCCGGACCGCGGGTCGAAGAGATCGCCGATGCCCGCGCGCAACTGGCCGAAGCCAAAGCGCGGGTCGAGCAGATCAAAATCCAGCTTGCAGAAGGCGATGTTCTCTCTCCAGCCAATGCCGTGGCAGAAGTCATATCGATTCGTCCGGGCGACCTGCTGGCGCCGAACCAGACTGTGGCCAGGCTTCTCGAAAAAGACCAGATCTGGGTCCGCATCTATATTCCCGAACCTCAGCTTGGCCTCGTCAAAGTAGGGCAGAAGGCCGATATCAAGGTCGATACTTTCCGCGACAGAACATTCAATGGCGTCATCGAGCAGATTAATTCTCAAGGAGAATTCACTCCACGCAATATTCAGAGTCGCGATGAACGCAATCATCAGGTCTTCGGCGTCAAAGTCCGAATCGACAACAAGGAAGGCATTTTGAAAGCGGGAATGGCCGCGGAGGTAAGAATGGTACAAAGTATAGAAAGTAAAAAGTAGAAAGAGGTATTCGCTTTGTCCTTTCTACTTTCTACTTTCTACTTTCTACTGATTTATGGCCGCAATCAAGACAAAAGATCTGACGATCAAATACGGAGCATTCACGGCGGTCGATCACGTCGATCTTTCGGTCGAAGAGGGTGAGATCTTCGGGTTTCTGGGACCGAACGGATCGGGCAAGACAACGATCATCAAGGCGCTCTGCGGGTTACTGAAACCAGCCGAGGGTACCGGATTGGTACTTGGGTACGACTGTGCGACCCAGGCCGCTGAGATCAGACAGCGCGTCGGGTACATGTCGCAGAACTTCAGCCTCTATCAGGATCTGACTGTCAATGAGAACATGGAGTTTTACGCCGGCGTCTATGGCCTGCACGGAAAATATTTCAAACGACGGATGGATGAAGCGATAGCGCTGACGCATCTGGAGCCTTATCTCGAGCGAAGGGCCGGGAGGCTATCGGGTGGGTGGAAGCAGCGCCTGGCGCTCGCCTGCGCTTTCATACATGAACCGCGTTTGATGTTTCTGGATGAACCTACCGCGGGCATAGATCCGGTCGCCCGTAGAGATCTATGGGATCTGCTCTTTCAGCTTTCCGGTCAGGGAGTGACCTTTTTCGTCACGACACATTACATGGATGAGGCAGAGCGATGCGGGCGAGTAGGCTACATATACCTGTCGAAACTGATCGCCTTCGGTACGCCGGATCAGTTGAAAGGGCTGCCGGAGGTCTCTCCTGCCGGAACAAAACGAATCGAAATTATCACGACACAAACCTCGAACGCGTTTCTGCTCATGAAGAGCCGTCCGTATGTTCGCAGTTCGACTATCTTCGGCCAGGCTATTCATCTGCTCATGGACGAACAGGTGAGCCTTGATCAGGTAAAAAAGGATCTTCTGGATGGAGGGTTCGGCAAGACGGAGTTACGCCCAATCGTTCCATCGCTTGAAGACGTTTTCGTGACCCTCACAAATGCCCTCAAGGAAGAGGTTTGAGATGGAGAGAGATGACCGGGACAGGACCAGAACGCATCCGTTGACGGGCATGATTCCTGTGCTGCGCAAGGAGGCGATACATATCCGTCGCGATCCGATGGCGCTCTTCTTCACTGTCCTTATTCCGGTTCTGCAGATGTTCATGATCGGATTCGCGATCAACACGAATGTCAGGAACATGCCGACAGCCGTTTACGATGGCGCACGGACACAGGAGAGTCGTCGACTGCTGAATAGATTCATCAACACCGATGATTTCGAGATCACTTCCTATGTCGATTCCGAAACTCGTTTGAATGAAGAGATCATTGCCGGCCGCGCCAAGGTCGGAATCAAAATCCCGCCGGACTATTCGCGACGGCTGTTGGCCGGTGATACTGCCAGTATTCTGATCCTTGTCGACGGCTCGGAGTCATCCGTAGCGGGCGAGGCGCTCAATGTCGCCAATGCGATCGCTCTGCGTGAATCGATCGAGCGCGCAATGAGCGTTTCGGCCGTACGCCAGACGCTTCCGGTCGAAGTCCGTCCAAAAGTCCTCTTCAATCCCGATTCGCGTTCTGCAAATTTCCTGATACCTGGCATGCTGGCCGTCCTGATACAGATCATGACAGTCATGTTGACGGCCCTGGCAATCGTCCGCGAACGCGAGCGCGGAACGCTTGAACAGCTCTATATGACTCCCGTTCGCCCGCTCGGCCTTATGATCGGCAAGATCATCCCATATGCCGTAGTCGCTTTCGGGGAGCTGGGCCTTATGCTCGTCTTCATGCGATGGTTCTTCAAGGTTCCGATTCAGGGCAATATATTGCTGCTGCTTTTGTTGACCATCCCGTTTATTGTGACCATGCTCGGCCTCGGGCTGCTGATCTCGACACGCGCACAATCCCAGCAGGAAGCTATGCAAGCCGCTTTCGGGACTATGATGCCTTCGATCTTCCTCTCTGGTTATATCTTTCCTATCAATACAATGCCGAAATTCTTTCAGATCATCAGCGGTCTTATTCCAACCACCTATCTGATCGATATCTTTCGCGCCATCATTCTTCGCGGCGCCGGCTTCTCTTCTCTCTGGAAACAGACTCTCATCCTCTCTGTCATGGGGATCATCCTGATAACCGTCAGTTCAATCAGATTCAGAAAAAAAACGGGCTGATCCATCCCACTTCTCATATTCCGGCAGGATTCTCAGCTCATCCTGATTCATATGAATCCTGTCCTGTACAAGTTTTTGCAAAACGCAAAGCCAGGGACATCTTTTCGCAAACTGCGACAGGTTTGTGACAATTCAGGGATCATACTCTGAGTATATTTGCTGATAATAAATGACTTATAGTTGGCAAAGCCTGCTGTGTGTCGAGATATTGTCTGGCACGATATGTGCAATATTCCGGGTGAAGTTCAAGATTAACGCTGTGCACATATAAATCGATATTAATAAGATATAGCAGTTGAAGGAGGGAGAAGACTCCGTGCTGAAAAACCCCGACATCCCGAATATGAACGTGAAATCACAATCTAACGTCATCTTTCCAGATTATGCCACTGTTTCACCGGCTGTAAAAAAAGGAAGCGTGAGCGTGAATGCCAGTTTGAGGCATCTCTCATTGCTGCTCTACACTGTACCGAGCCAGGTGGCGAGGCTGATGGTCCCGAGTGAATTTGAGCTGGCCGAGTCGATAGTGGATGGCAAGCGAGTGGCGTGGTTGTCGGTTGTATCGTTTATGGATGAGGGTTCAATGGGCGATGGACAGGGAGTCTTTGAGCAGACTGACTATAGATTGCACGTGATCAAGGATAATCAGGCGGCGCAGTGGCTCATCGGCACTTCGCTGGGTTCGCTCTCAGCTGTTGGGATACGCAATTTGTGGCCCATGCCCTGGCATCTGAGCGCCATGGAGTTTCAGGTCAGCTACGATAAATCAAAGGGACGGTTTTCGAATTATCAGTTACAGACTCAAAGCCAGTGGGAAAATGCCGTCTGGGAGATTGCCGATTCCGGAAAAGCATTTGTGGATGCCGGACGATACGCAGACCTCTTACCGGCATCGCTTTTTGCGGAGACAGTGCACACATATTTTCGGCGTCGTGACGGTTCCACGGGGTCATTTGTGACACGTAATTCCGGCTCAACATTCACTAAAGCGATTCTAAGGAAGGGTCAATCAGAGTTGCTGGCTCGACTGGGCCTGGTCTCTAAACACAACATCGGCGAGCCATATCTGGCGCTGACCCAGCAGAGCATGAACTGTCAACATTATTCCCCAACCATACTCGGCTTTACACAAAGCCCGATCGCACATGCGCCTGGCCAGTTGCTTCATTTCGCCTTCGCTTCATGATGAGTTCAAGTTGAAAGTTAAAAGTTGAAAGTTAGATCACAGGGTGTGTCCTTACGCTCAGTCAGTTTTTTTGATATTACTCTTGTTCTGAAATAATAAGTGGGAGTTGAAAATGGAGAATTCACTTTCAACTTTCAACCTTCAACTTTTAACTTATCAATCCTCAGATGCTCATTTTAGTTCTGATAGCATCACTTTTCTTCACGCTGGCGCTTGGATTTTTCGTCCTTGTATCTGCGCCACACCGTTCAGTAAACCGCATGTTCGCCGCATTCATAGGAATGATGATCCTGTGGATCGCCAAGGACCTGCTTTTCTGGGGGTTTCATGGGCCGGAGCATGATGCGACATGGTGGGCGACGGTCAGTTTTCTGATCGGTATTGTCCTGCAGATTGTCTTTCTTCTGTTTACTGAGGTCTTCCCGGAAAACTCGCGTCCGCGATGGCCGCGAATAGTATTGCTCACGCTGCCGCTGGTGATGCTGATTCCATGGCTGTTCAGTGGGAAGCTATGGGTCAGCATCGGCTATCACAATGATCAGTTCAGTATCAAACTGACAAGATACGCATACGTATTCGGCTTCTACAACTATCTTGTCCTGGGATTGGGTGTCTGGACGCTCGTGAACAAGTACAGGCGATACCGGGACCACTTGTGGGGTAAGCAGATCGCATCGGTGGCGACGGCAGTAATGGTCACCGGATCGCTGTTGATCATGAGCAACAACATACTGCCGGCGCTGGGCAATTATTCGCTCATGCCGATCAGCTCTGTCTTCATCGTAATCGGAGCGTTGATCTATGCGTATGCGATCACCAATTTGCAGCTCTTCTCACTGCAGACGGCGCTCGATCAGTTGAGGTTGTTCCCGATCGCATACAAAGTAGCAATTGCGGTGAGTGTGACAGGGTTAGCCGGGTTCTTTCTGATTCAGGTTCCGGTGGCGTTTTGGGCACTGGACGGTGACAGTCTGAACTGGAAAAAGTTTTTGGTCTTCAGCACGCTCGCCGGCACAATTCCGTCGATGATCCTGGTGCTCGTTATCATCCGCATTCTGTCGCGTCCGTTGAGAGAATTGACTGAAGTCGCACTTGACGTGGCACGAGGAAATTACGGGGCCGAGACTGATCTGAAATCCAATGACGAGTTGGGAGTTCTGGCATCGAGTTTCAATGTTATGAGCCGGAAAATGGCGGAGGACATCGCGCGACTCAAAGAGATCAATCAGGTCATGATCAGGACCGAAAAGCTGGCGACGGCCGGTTCCCTGGCGACCAGCGTGGCGCACGAGGTGAACAACCCACTCGCATCGATCTCGTCGCTGGTTCAAAGGCTGCTGTCCACTGAGACTGAGGAATCGGGCAGGCAGACTCTGCGTTTGATTCTTTCACAAATCACGCGAATATCAGGGGTGCTGCGTGATTTGATGGACTTCGCCCGCCCGAAAGCATATGAACCGAGGCCATCCGATATGAATCAGGTTATTATGAAAAGCATCGAGCTGGCGAGATACGACAAGAGATTCAAGCAGATGGAAGTGAAGACAGAGTTGTCGCCAACGCTGCCGCTGCTGGCGCTTGACACGGATAAGATGCAACAGGTCTTCTTCAATCTGCTGCTCAATGCGCGTGATGCGATCGCAGAGACGGGCAGAACCGGCGAGATCAGTATTCATACCGAGCGCAGGGACGGATCCGTCATCGCCGAAGTAACCGACAACGGACCAGGCATTCCGACCGGTATTCTGAATGCGATCTTCGATCCCTTCTTTACAACCAAGACCAAAGGAAACGGAACCGGGCTGGGTCTGGCCGTTTGTCAGAGCATAGTCACGGCCCATGGAGGACGCATTACAGCCGAGAACCGTAGTGAAGGGGCTGGATCGACCTTCAGAATCACCTTTCCGATTTCCAGGACGACGGTCGATGTTAAGACATGAATACACAATCAACAATTCTCATCGTCGAAGACGAAGATCTGATGCGCGGTATTCTGGCCGGGATCATGACTGATGCCGGTTTTCGCGTGATCGAGGCGGCGAGCGGCGAACAGGCGCTTGAATTATTCGCCGCAGAATCGCCGGCACTGACAATCAGCGACATCGAGCTCGGCAAAATGGACGGTATCGAGTTGCTGGATCAAATCAAACAACTTGATCTCGAAGCGCTGGTTATCATGATCACGGCCTATTCATCGGTCGAAACGGCGATCGCCGCGCTCCGCAAGGGCGCCTATGATTACATCACCAAACCTTTTATCAATGAGGACATCCTTCAGACTGTTCGCAATGCGCTGCGTCAGCGCGAACTCTTCAGCGAAAATCGGTACCTGCGTCGCGAACTCAAACAGCGTTATAATTTCGAGAGCATCATCGGCCGTTCGGACTCTCTCATGAATATCTTCAAGATGATCGAGAAGATATCAACCATCAACAGCAGTGTTCTGATACAGGGCGAATCAGGAACCGGAAAGGAACTGATCGCCAAAGCGATCCACTACAACTCTCCGCGCGCCGACGGAGCTTTCGTCGCCATCAATTGCGCCGCCTTGCCCGAAAATCTTCTTGAATCAGAGCTTTTCGGCTATGCCAAAGGCGCTTTCACAGGTGCGCATACAAACAAGATCGGGCTCTTCAAAACAGCTGACGGCGGAACACTGTTTCTCGATGAGATCAGTGAAATGCCAATGTCGCTTCAGGTCAAACTATTGCGCGCGCTTCAGGAACGCGAATTCATCCCGCTCGGATCGTCCAAACCGATAACCTTCGATGCCAGAATCGTCGCAGCCACCAATCGCAATCTCGATGAGGAGATCGCCGCCAACCGCTTTCGCGAAGACCTCTATTATCGTTTGAGCGTCTTCAGCCTGACGCTGCCACCGCTGCGCGAGCGGCGCGAAGACATCCCACTGCTCGTCCGCTACTTCGTCGAAAAATACGCGCGGGCACTCAATATCCCTCCCAAGCCGGTGAGCGAGGATGCCATGCATGCCTTAATCAATTACGAATGGCGCGGCAATGTGCGCGAACTGCAGAACGCTATCGAGCGCGCGGTGACGCTCAGCGACGATACAATCGAGACGTCGCATCTGCCGCAAAAGGTGCTGGAAACATCCTCGGCGATTCGTGATCTGACCGGCCAGACACTGCCGCTCGAAGAGGTCGAGCGCAAACACATCATCGAAACACTGAAAAAAGTGGGCGACGACAAATCACGCGCTGCCGAACTGCTCGGGATTGACCTTTCCACGCTATACCGTAAACTCAAAAAATATGGACAATAAGAAAGTTGAAAGTTAAAAGTTGAAAGTCAGAATTTATATACAAAGGACGATATTGTAGGCGAAGGTTCCGTCCTTCAACTTTCAACTTTTACTTTCAACAATTCATTATGCAGGAGACTTACAGTGTCATCATCTCTCATAAAAATAACACGCGCATTGATCAGCGTATCGGACAAGACAGGGCTGCCGGAACTGGCTGGAAAGCTGGCGGCACATGGAGTCGAGCTTATTTCGACCGGAGGCACCGCAAGGCTGCTGAGGGAGAAAGGATTCGCGGTCAAGGATGTGTCTGATCTGACAGGTTTTCCAGAGATGCTCGATGGCCGCGTCAAGACGCTGCATCCAAAGGTTCACGGCGGGCTGCTCGGTATCAGAGGCAATGCGGAGCATCGCGCCAAAATGGCCGAATACGGAATCGCTCCGATCGATCTGGTCGTTGTCAATCTTTACCCGTTCCGACAGACGATACAAAAAGAAGGCGTCAAGATGGAGGATGCGATTGAGAATATCGACATCGGCGGGCCGGCGATGATCCGATCGGCGGCGAAGAACCATCACGATGTTGCTGTAATTGTCGATCCGGCGGATTACGCAAAGGTAACGACGATGCTGGATGAGAATCGCGGCGCGCTGACGGCCGAGATGCGTTATGAGCTGGCTGTCTCGGCTTTCACTCATACTGCTGCATATGACGGAGAGATATCGCGATTTCTTTCATCTCGCGTCATGACGGGCGCGGAAAGCACCGGACTTCCAGATCAGATTATGCTGGATCTGCGAAAAACGACGGATCTGCGATATGGCGAGAATCCGCATCAGCGTGCTGCACTGTATCATCTTGCGGGTTCCGACGAGCGCGGGGTCGCCCGGTCAGAGCAGCTTCAGGGAAAAGAGCTCTCATACAACAATCTGATCGACAGCGATGCCGCCTGGGATCTGGTGCAGGAGCTACACCGAATGCACGTGCGCGAATCACTGTCGAGCGGCGCCGCAATGCCACATGATATTCCGCACACCTGCGCCATCATCAAACATACGAATCCTTGCGGAGTGGGAATCGCTGCATCCGCGGTTGAGGCATTTGCAAACGCCAGGGCAACTGATCCGGTTTCTGCGTTCGGAGGCATCATAGCTTTCTCGAACACGGTCGACGGCCCGGCAGCCAAAGAGATCGCCGAAATGTTCGCTGAAGTGATCATCGCACCGGACTTCAACGATGAGGCGCGTCAGGTTCTGAACGCAAAGAAAAATCTGCGTGTTCTGGCGATGGGCTCGGACGTTGCACCGTCACTGGTTCAGGAGGTCAGGCGAATCAGCGGGGGCATGCTGGTGCAGGACAAGGATGCAGAGTTGCTGGATGAGGAGAAGTTCGAAATCGTCAGCGAACGCAAACCGACCATCATCGAGTTGCGAGCTTTGCGGTTCGCGTGGGCGATCTGCAAACACGTCAAATCGAATGCGATTGTCTATGCAAGGGATAAACAGCTGGTCGGCGTGGGCGCGGGACAGATGTCACGCGTAGATTCGGTCAGGTTCGGAGCGTTGAAGGCTCAATTATCGCTCGCCGGTAGCGTGCTGGCTTCGGATGCCTTCTTCCCATTCCGTGACGGCATCGATGAGGCAGCGAAACAAGGAATCACTGCCGTTATTCAACCCGGCGGATCAGTCCGCGATAAAGAGGTGATCGAAGCGGCCAATGAACACAACCTGGCAATGGTCTTCACTGGTATGCGCCACTTCAAGCATTGAAAATGCGTACCCTGTCAGTTGATTCTTTTTGATGATGGCCCGATGTGGATGTGGGCGCCGGTTGCCGAACCCGAAATGGCTCCACGGATGGCAATGAATGAGATTCCCTCAGCGGCAAGGTAATTCATCAGTTCCCGACCTTCGAGACTATCCGGATGAATGGCGACATCGATCGCCACACGATGATCGAAACCCATCCGGTTATGCGTCTCAGTCTGACCATATGCGCTGATCGGCAACGGTTTGCTGAATCGTAATCTGAAAAAGGCATCGACCTTTGTAAAATCATTCATCGCCCACCGAGAAGCTCCTACATATCGCACAACACGACCGGCGCTTTGGACTGCGAATTGCGAAGAGACCGGCGCTTTGGCAAGCTCTTCGGCAAGATGGACCTCAGCGACCAGGTTCTCAAGCGATTGTAACTGCTTTTCGACGTCATTGACCTTTTCACGGACGGTCGTGAATTCCAATTCACTCTCCTCAAGCTGACGGCGAGCGATCAATCCCATATCGAGCAATTTCCGGTTCTTCTCGACTGTCGTCTCGATACGCTGGGCATCCTGCTTTTGAAGTGCGAGTAGTTTGACCAGGCTTTCACGGTAGGTTTCAGAAGCTTCCAGCAGACGGGCCCGCGATTGACTTGCCGCAGTATAGAGCACTTTCAAATCCTGTTCGGCTTCCCTGGTCTGAATTGCCGGGGCTTTTCTCTGACTGGTTTTGCGTCGTTGTGCCAGACCTTCGGCCGGAACGAGCACGCATATCACTAATATTATTGCAAAAAACCTTAACATCCTTTTTCCCACTTGCTCAAAAATCAATAATTAGAACCTCTTAAGTTCTTTTCATATTTATACTTATATGATATTTCAGAGAGTCAATACGTAGATTAGACTGAAATAGTTTCAAGATCAAGGGGCATATGAGCACGATATTACCTAAATTGAGACAGGGCCTGGATATCATGCCATCGCCGGTATCAGAGAGGCCTGGATTATTGATACGGGACCCTTATCGTTACACGAATGAGATTCTGATAATTCCGCCACTTCTCGCGTCTGGTCTTGTTATGTTTGATGGCGAGAGCACAATCCTTGATATGCAGGCGCAATTTTCGCGACTGGTGGGGCAGCTGGTTCCGGCGGAAACCATCCAGGCATATCTTGATGCGATGCAGCAGAACGGATTTCTGGAAACGCAGGAATTGGAAAGAATGCAAGCCGGGCGGCATGCAGAGTTTGCCGCGGCATCGACGAGGCCGCCAGTACATTCGGGTACGGGTTATGCGGAAACGGCGATTGATCTGGGAGAACAATTATCAGCCTACCTGCGTGATTTTCGTGCGCCGGCGAGTGAGCGATTGATTGGACTTGCGGCTCCGCACGTCAGTCCATGGGGCGGCTGGCAGAGCTACGCTGCAGCCTATGGAAGGCTGAGCGGGACGGGCCGCGAAAACGCAGGTGATAGGACTATCGTCATCCTTGGCACATCACATTACGGGGAACCAGAGAAGTTCGGGTTGACCCGAAAATCCTTCAAGACACCTCTCGGCACGCTGCAACCGGATATAGAACTGATCGACCGACTGGAGAAAAATGCCGGTGATGCAGTTTTAATGGAGGACTACTGTCATGCCATCGAGCATTCGATCGAATTCCAGTGCATATTTCTGCAGCATATGCTTGGCTCGGAATTCAGGATTCTTCCGATCCTCTGCGGACCGTTCGTCAAATCGATGACAACCGGGGAAGCGCCGGAACGTGATGACAATGTGTACCGGTTTTTCGATTCGCTCGGCGAACTGGCAGACCAGTTCTCTTCACGACTCTTCTGGGTTTTGGGGATCGATCTGGCGCACGTCGGAAGGCGATATGGAGATGATTTCACCGCCACGACCGGTAGTGAAGAGATGGCGCAGATCGAAATGCAGGATCGAGAACGACTGGATCAGGTATGCGATGGAAACGCAGGTGAGTTTTTCGAACTCATGCGTGAAGAACAGGCGAGGTTGAAGTGGTGCGGTTATTCGCCGATATACACATTTCTGCAGGCAATGCCCGAGGCTCGCGGCAACCTGATACGATACGATCAATGGAACATCGATGAACAATCCGTCGTGAGCTTTGCGGCGATGGAATTCAGAGGCTGATCATCATGTGCGGACGATTCACGCAGCGACATAAACCCGAGGAAATAGAGGATCGATTCGACGTCGAACCGATAGAACTGTTGCAGGAAGCCCGGTATAATATCGCGCCTTCTCAACCGATTGCGGCCATCCGCCAGGGAGAACATCGTGAAATGTTCGTCTGCAAGTGGGGGCTGGTTCCCTTTTGGGCAAAGGATCCTTCAATCGGCAACAACATGATCAACGCCAAGGCCGAGACTCTTGCAGAAAAACCAAGCTTCAAGCGGGCCTTCGCCAAACGGCGCTGCATGATACCTGCCGATGGATTTTACGAATGGCAGAAAAGGGGCAAGGGGCCGAGCCAGCCGTTCTATGTTCGGTTGAAAGCCGGCGAACTCTTCGCATTTGCAGGCTTGTGGGAAGAATGGAAATCTCCAGAAGGTGAGGTACTGACTACATGCACAATCATCACCGTCGAGCCCAATGAACTGATCGCAGGGATTCACAACCGGATGGCGATGATCCTCAAACCCGAAGATGAAGCAGCCTGGCTGGATCCGAAAAACGGTATTCCGGAGATAGCAAACTTGTTACAGCCCTATCCAGCGAATCTGATGGAGGCCTATCCCATCTCACGCGCGGTCAACAATCCACGTTTCGATGATCCATCATGCATCGAACCCGTCATACTTTGAGGCGTCGAATCAGCTTCGAATAGAGACGGGGGAAAAATTCGTTTGATATAGACAGCCAGATTCTCGATACCTCCGATGAGCACCTCCTCCTTCCCACGATCGATTGCGGTGAGAATTCTGGCCGCGCAGGCTTCAGGCGACATACCACGAGCCTGCTGATTATCCATTTTGTCGTGAGTCGAACCGTCAGCCGTCATGGCGTTTATCGAGATGTTCGTTTTGATAAATCCCGGACAGACGATGGTAACCTTCACCTGATCCTGCCATATCTCGGAGCGAAGCGAATCGAAATAACCATGCAGCGCGTGCTTCGATGCCGCATATGTTGCACGCAAAGGCGTGTCAAGGTACCCCATGAGACTGCTGATGACGACAAGGTGGCCGGATTTCCGATCGAGCATCGACGGCAAGACCGCCCTGGTCAGAGCGATCGTGCCATTGAAGTTGATGTTCATGATTTTGAGCTCGACATCAAGTTTCGTCTCTTTGACCAGAGACCGCTGAGAAATGCCTGCATTGTTGATGAGGATATCGATCGGGCCAAAGATGCTTTCGGCGATGGCAGCTTTCTCGACCATCATGTCGAGTTGCCCGACATCCATCGGCAGCACATAAATAGTTTCGTGCGTCCCAGGGCATGAATTTTTGACGCGTTCGAGCTCATCTTCGCGGCGTGACGAGAGAATCAGTTTTGCGCCTTCCCTGCTGAAGGCGACAGCCAGTGCTTCTCCTATGCCTGACGAGGCGCCGGTGATCCAGACTACTTTGTCTTGAAATCGCATAAAATTGAGATCCTTTATTTTTCTTGTTATGTTTAATGTAGTCTATTATTTTAATGCGAATACGATCAATATCACCGATCGCCTGTGAAAACACAAAATTTATGACAAAAAACCTGATGCAAATCTGGACGAATGTGAAATACGAAGAGCCGGCAATCGAGATGCTCCGTGAGTGCCTCAAACAGAGACAATGTTATCTGAACATGAATACTTCTGATGAAACCGACATCGTTTTCGGACAACCGCCGCTGGATCTGATCGGCGGAACACCCACTATCAGATGGATTCATCTGGACAGCGCAGGTTACGACAGATATGACAGCTCTGAATTCAGGGCAATGGCGGCCGGTCGCGGTCTGATCGTGACGAACAGTTCGAGCGTCTACAACGAGCCCTGCGCACAGCATGCGGCCGCGATGATTCTGAGCCTTGCGCGCAGGCTGCCGCAGTCATACAAGTCGCAGTTGAATGATCAGGCCTGGCCGATGATGAAGCTCCGCGCGGAGTCCCGGCTGCTCAATAATCAAAATATAGTGCTCCTCGGTTTCGGAGCGATAGCGAGGCGCCTGGTCGAGTTGCTCGAGCCGTTCGGGGTCAGGATCTCGGCGGTGCGTCGCTCATCGACAGGTGAGGAATCAATTGCCATTTTTCCGCACTCGGAATTGAAAGCCCGCTTCGCTGAGGCTGATCACATAGTCAACCTGCTCCCAGCCAACGAAACAACCCGCGGCTTCATCGACGATTCATTATTGAAATACGTCAAACCGGGAGCGAATTTTTACAACATTGGGCGCGGCAGCACAGTCGATCATGACGCCCTGCTTCGCACCCTTGAATCGGGACAACTCGCCGCGGCATATCTGGATGTGACAGATCCCGAGCCTCTGCCTCCAGGGCATCCTCTCTGGAAAACTCCGAACTGTTACATCACACCTCATACCGCCGGCGGACACACAGACGAAAGACCGCGATTGATCAACCATTTCCTGCTCAACCTCGATCGCTTCGTGGCAGGAGATGATTTGATTGACCGAATCATCTGATGATAAATCTCATCGCATTCTCGCGATAGACTTTGCTCAGCACGTCATCGGGAAGGTCGATTCCGTAAATCTTCCACCTGCCCTGTCGAGAGGCATGCGAAGGGTAATCGAAATATTCATCAGAGGTCTCGAGAAACCTGAAATGCAATTGATACATCTCTTCTTCGGGAACCAGATCTGTTCCGAAGAGGATGCGGTCAGCATATCGAATGAAAAAATCACGCGCGGTAAACGGCTGGCGACCGAGTTCCGCCACGCGCGCTCCGATGTCGATCATGAGATTGGGATTGCGGTCGAGCAGATCGCCGACATAGGCAAGGTTTTCAGGTTTTTCGGCGATGTGGGCGGCGACGAAAGTAGTTTCGGGGTGACGTGCAAAGACGTTATCGCGTTGAGCCAGCAGATCATCCTTTGAAAAAATTGAATCGTGGAAGCTCCATTCGGGATGAGCGGCCAGTTCTTCATAACGTTCATTGAAACGATCGATCGGGAGGAAGAACGCGTCGGGATCAGCGATGTGAAACATTACAGGGACGCCGATTTCGCCGGCCTTGGCGAAGAGCGGACAAAGTCTCTCATCGTCAATGCACAAGAGCGCTCCGTGGTCATCTCGCAGGCTGATTCCCAGATCCTTCCAGATCTTCAATCCGATCGCTCCGCAGTCAACCATTCGTTCAAGCCTCTCGACTGCTCGATCAAAAAATCCAGGGACTGGCAGATCGCTCCAATCCATCCACCCAATCGCAGAGAACCTGTTGGAAGGATGGCCTTGAAATTTATCGATCATGGATATGCCTTCGTCACCTGTCCGCATTGTTATGTTGATCAGATGCTCGATACCGCAGCGGTCCATGATGGGCAGTAAATCACCGGGGTCCATCCCATCGAGATGATTATGGAAATCAACCGCCGGGAACTTCGCCTTCTCGATGATGTGCTGTCGGGTAACCATCATTGTGCGCGGATCGAAATCGCTGAGACGGAGTTCGACTTCAGCCCGGGCCGAAACCATTGCCAGAAATTTGTCCTTATCTTTGTCGGTCATTGCCGTTGCCACATCTCGTCATCGCTTTTACGCGACAGAGTTCTCAGAATGACCCCACCTGCCACAAGAGCTGTCACGACAAGGATTAATCCGCGAAGATAATTTCCGAAGATGATATTGCCGACGCCGAATAAAGAAAGGTAAATCATAAAACAGCCGAGAGCCCACTGCATCCATTTCAATCCCCAGCTCTCGGAGGGCGCCACTTCAGGCGCAAGTTTCGAGATCGGGCCCCATCCGCCGCGGCTCGGGCGAGTCAGCCGGTAGAATGAAACAAGCGTGCTCTGATCAGTCGGTCTGGTTAAAAAGGTGACGGCGATCCAGACGATGGTGACGATGGCTGTGGTGATCACCAGTGAGTAGGTCGAGAAGACCTGCGAATCGTAGCTGTTCGAAGGATCGAGGCCGAATCCGCGCGGTCCGATGCCGAGCTGCAGAGTCAACGAAACAACCGTCGCGGCGACCATGGCCGAGATCTCTGACCACGCATTCACACGCCACCAGTACCATCGCAAAATGAGCACCATACCGGTTCCCGCTCCGATCGCCAGCAGATAGTCGAGAGCGTTGGTCACTTTGCCCAGCACCAGTGAGACAGCTCCTCCCATGAGCATGATCAGAACAGAGGACGCTCTGGAGGCCAGAACATAATGTTTTTCGCTCGCTCCGGGTTTGATGAACGGGCGATAAACATCGTTAACGATATAGGACGCGCCCCAGTTCAACTGCGTCGCAATCGTCGACATATAAGCGGCGAGCATGCCTGCAACCATAATGCCGCGCCATCCGGCTGGAAGCACCTCGGCGATCATTCGCACGTAACCGGACTCCGGATCGGCTTTGACGGCTGCGTCGTTGGCGAAATAGATCATCGAAGCGAGTGCTGTCAGAATCCAGGGCCACGGACGCAGCGTGTAATGCATTATGTTGAAGGATAGAACGGCGAGGAGTGACGATTTTTCATCCTTCGCCGCGAACATACGCTGGGCGACATAACCGCCTCCACCGGGTTCAGCGCCTGGATACCAGGCCGCCCACCACTGCACCGCGAAAAAGACGCAGAGCGTGACGAATGGAAGATAAGTCGAACTCGGATCGGCCCAGAAACTGAGAAAACTCTCGGGAGATCGCCCCGTCTGAGTCAACCCCGCTGGAATCGCTCCGACTCCCCCAATGGCATCGACAGAATACATGGCCAGAACGATCGATCCGAGCATGGCCAGAAAGAACTGAAAGAAATCGGTCCACAGGACACCGAGAAATCCACCGAGCGTCGAATAGAGACCGGTCACTGCGAAACAGATGAGAACCGCCGTCCATTCGTTGATGTTGAGCATGGTCTTCAGAATTTTGACCATGGCCAGAGTGACCGAGCCTGCGACCAGCGCGTTAATCGGCAACCCGAGATAGATCGCGCGGAAGATTCGAAGGAAGCTCGCGGCTTTTCCCGAATAACGAATGCTCGCAAACTCTACATCCGTCATGACATTTGCGCGCCGCCAAAGCTTTGCGAAGAAGAAGACTGTCAACATTCCCGATAGCACAAAAGCCCACCAGACCCAGTTACCGGCAATGCCCCCACGAGCAGTGATGCCAGTAACCAGCAATGGCGTATCTGAGGAGAACGTCGTCGCAACGATCGAGACACCCGCCAGCCACCACGGCAGAGTGCGCCCGGCCAGAAAATACTCGTCGGTGCTTTTGCTGGCGCGTCGCGTGAAATATAGGCCGATCGACAGGCTGATCAGGAAGTAAACGGCGATGATCGCCCAGTCCAGGGCAACGAGTTTCATATACGGGCCTCCGGTAAGTACTCTGCTAACTAAATTTTCGGGCATTTAACTTCGGAAGAAATTAATCGCAAAGACCGCAAAGGGGCAAAGAATTAATCGCAAAGGCTGCAAAGAGGCAAAGATATTTAGGGATATGAATATACGGATTATCGCCCACTGGATATAATTCGAACACTGATCTTCCCTGTATATCTTTGCCCCTTTGCGGCCTTTGCGATTAAATTCTTTGCGCATCTTCGCGGCCTCTGCGATTAACTTTTTTTCCAGTCTTGAATACAAGAAAATTTAGTTTGCAGAGTAGTAAGTTAGTTTCCAGTTTCAGGTTGTTACTGCTCAGTCCTGAAGGCGAATATGGAGTGCGGCGGCCCGGCGCCGCTTTAGTATTCAATTTTGCCAAATGCTGAAAATATTACTAAAGCGGCGCCGGGCCGCCGCACTCCATATTCGCCTTCAGGGCTGAGCAGTAACAACCTGAGACTGGAAACTTTATTTAACAACTTCAGGACTGTCCAGGAATCCTAATCTGCAGGCTTTGAGTCTGACAGTTGTCTTAACGGGAATCTCGATGGGGCCGGAATAGAGTTTCCAATGAGGGTTATCGCCTTGATCTGACGTCCAGGCGATCGAAGCTCCGGGAGTTGCGGACGAGACCTCCAGGCGTATGCGACCGCCGGCGCCGGCCGATTCCTTGACTACCGGGGCTTCGACTGCAACCCAGACTCCACCTGGCCGCATGCGTTCGCGAAGTTCGCTTTCAGGAACGAGGCCGAGATCTTTCGTCTGATTCATCCACCTGTCGAGCTCGGCCCGCAAGCGCCTGAGATTTGCCTGATGCTCTGGCGAACCCGCCAGGTTCTTTATTTCATGCGGATCGACAGAGGTGTCATAAAGCTCTTCAGCCGGCTTATCCGGCCTGAAGAACAGTAGTTGAACGGCATCCAGCGCTTTTCCAAAAGACGGAGAGAGTGCATTCATATGGTCTTTGTATGATCGCCGCATCTCCATCATCGTCGGCATCTCTTCGCAATAGGCAATGTGCTGCGCATAGGGGCGGCCTGGAAAGAAGTTGCGAATATACTTGAATCGTTTATCGCGAACGGCGCGCATCATATCGTAAGCTTCGTCCATCCGGTCGCGATGCGCATATACATACTGTCGCGCTGCTTTCTTCTGATCACCAAGAAATGGCAGAGCCTGCATATGCGCGGGAATGGGCACCCCCGCCAGCGAAAGCGCTGTTGGTCCGAGGTCGATCAGGCTGACCATCTCGTCAATCACAGTTCCCGGAGCGATCCGTCCCGGCCAGCGGACGAGAAGCGGGACCTTGATTCCCGAATCATAGACCCAGCGCTTGGCGCGCGGCAGCCCGCGACCATGATCGCCCCAGAAGAAGACAATTGTATTATCTGCCAGCCCGTCATCTTCCAGTTGTTTCAATACGGCGGCAACCTGATGGTCGAGTGCAGTGATCAGATCGTAATATCGGGCCCAGTCTTTTCGTACCAGCGGAGTGTCCGGATAGTATGGAGGGAGCATTGCCCTTTTCGGATCATGACGCTGATCGGCCATTAAATGTGAGGTATTTTTGAGGTACTGCGCGTCGGTGGATCTGATCTGACTTTCGTGGGTGACGGTGAAATTGATGACGGAGAAGAAGGGCTGGTTCCTGTCAGGGCGGTTGCGCCAGTGAGCCCGATTGCCCGATTCGTCCCAGACGGTGTCGGGCGGGCGGTTCGAGGGTGGAGCCTCGAAATTGTAATCAGTCTTTGTATTGTTGGTGCAATAATAACCCGCTGCGCGCAGGTATTCGGTAAAAGCTTTAACACCAGCCGGGGGCACGGCTTTCGAGCGCATGTGCATTGATCCGATGCTGGTCGGATACATGCCTGTAATTATTGCCGAACGGCTCGGAGCGCAAACCGGCGCGGAAGAAAATGCGTTCGTATACCTGGCGCCCTGTGCGGCGAAACGATCGATGCCGGGCGTTATCGCGTACTCATCACCATAGCAACCCAGATCGGGGCTCAAATCCTCGGCCGAAATCCAGAGGATGTTTGGCCTTGTGCCCTGTGGTGCTGAAGACGCCCCGCTGAGTGTCGAAGTAAAAGGCAAAGCGCTGGTCAGCATCCATATAATCGCGCCGGCTGCAAAGCTTCGTTCAAGAAATTTCCTGCGATTCATGTGGGTTAAATCTCCTGTGGTATCAGATTTTGACCTGTTTTCTGATTTCGACACACTTCAGATGAGTAAAGAACGCTGACGAATTTCGGTCTATCCACAAACCGATCGATCCTCCGGGCGACTCTATTCTGAAATCAGTAACTCGAAGACACGGAATATTATGGTCATTGACGACGACGATCATTCGTCCTTTATGAATACTGATCTTCAGTTTCACCCAATCCAGGGCACCGCCGGTCAATTCCCCTACCGGCTGAGCTCGTTTGCCGGCGCCCGCCAATTCATTTGAAGAGAGAAATTGCACCTGCCACAAGGGTGTCATCCCAGTCTCACCGGCGGAAAACCTGATCAGTTTGAATCGTTTTTCATCATGAATATCTATGGCAATACCGAAAGAACCATGGCTCGCCGCCCAATCGACACGAATCTCTCCTTCCGCGAATTGAAGCCCGTCAATCCAGGCGAGACCGGAGTCGTCATTGCATGAAAGCCGAACAGCAGGCTCCCCCCCGTGTTCGACCAGTTCAGCAACAAGGTCAGTTCGCCTCCATGATCCGCCTGAAGGGATACTGGAGAGTTCCAGGTCCCTTTCGATCCTGCGCATGCCACTGATTCCAACGCCGAGAAAAAATAGAGTAGAGACCTCGGCCCACAGTTTCTTCAGAAACTTCATCACCCTGCCTTCAATCAATAAGTTGCCCGGCCACCGGTCATGTCGAAAGTGAAACCGGTCGTGAAGCTGGTCTCCGGAGAAAGGATAAAAGCAGCCATGTGTGCGATCTCATCGAGATTTCCGCAGCGTCTCATCGGGATCTTATCGGTCATGTATCGAACCTGGGATTCCGGCATGGCGTCGACCATGGCGGTACGAATGACTGCCGGAGCGAGGGCATTTACGGTAATACCGGTCTCGGCGTATTCCTTGCCCTGAACCTTCGTCATACCGATGACGGCGGCTTTCGAGGCGGAATAGGCCAGCATTCCGGCATTGCCTTCCTTTCCGGCTATTGAAGCGATATGCAGTATTCGACCGTAATTTCTTTCGAGCATATGAGGAAGGACAGCTCGCGCAGTGTTGAAACATCCGTTCACATTGACATCGAAGACGAATTTAAAATCCTCAGCATCGACTTCGTGTGATTTGATGCCGGTGCGGCCACTGACTCCGGCGCTGTTGACCAGAATGTCGATTCTTCCGTATCTGCCGGCAACTTCCTGAACCATTCGTTCGACATCCTGAAGGCTGGTGATGTCGCACGGGATCGCAATTGCCCTTTCACCGATCTCCAGGACAGCCGTTTTCAGGGCCTCTTCGGCCTTGTCGACAAGCACCACAACCGCACCTTGAGATTGGAGCTTCTTTGATATCGCCAGTCCGAGCCCCGAGGCTGCTCCGGTCACTATCGCCACCTGTTCATTGAAGATATCGTTCATATCATTTCCTGGATGATTTTTTCGTATTGGCGATCCATCGATCGATCCCGGCGGCCCAATTGACGATGACGTGCAATTCCGATGGCAGTGTTCCGGCATCGTTTTTGATCATCAGGAAACGTGACCCATCCGGCGAAACATCAAAGCCTGTTAAATACCTGCCTTCAAAAAGAACCCGCGGAGTCCCGGCAATGAAAGCCCCTTTTGTCTCGACCGGCACGGAATAGACGCGCGTATTGCGGCGATAAAAAACCTCTGTCCCATTCTGAGACCAGACTGGATACATGCCTCCTCCTCGCGAGATCGGAACCTTTTCCTTCCCGTCCGGATAGGAAACCACATAAACTTCTACAACTCCCGTCTCATTCGAAAAGTAGACCATCCACCGCCCATCATTTGAAATTCTCGGCGTATCTTCTATAAAAGGCGAATTCAGAAAGGGCGCGGGTGTCGTATCGCCAGGTTTCAGAAAACCGATATCGGTATTGGTTGCCGACATACTATACATGACAGTCAGCAGCGAATCCCGTGGATTCCAGGCATAAGGGATTATCCGTTGATCGCGAGTGAGCAGCAGTTGAGGAGCTGCTGATTGATCGACAATGACTGTATAAAGTCCCCAGAAACCGTTTCGATTCGAACTGTAAGCTATGGTTTTGCCGTCAGGGGACCAGATCGGCCCCTGATTCTCTCCATCGAAAGTCAGGCGAAGACCGCGTCCGGTCACGAATTCATAGACCCAGATATCATTTCCCAACTGGACGGCGAATCGACGTCCGTCCGGAGAGATTTTGGGTGAACGGTAGTTGCCCGCGCGACTTAACACCGGTGTGGCATGTCCTGATCGATCCACCCACATAACAGTATTGTTGTTCATCACAGTGTCGGGCAGATAGAGCAGTGTGCCATTCGTGGAGAAGTGAAGGTTCGCCATGAAGTATACGCCGCTCAGGATTGGAACCGGATTCCCTTTCAGTTTCAGACCGCCCAGATCGAACGGAGCGACCATCAGCTCTTTACCTCTGGCGAAGACAACATGACCGGACTGAAGATATCGAGTGTAGCTTGCGGATCCGAGGTCTTCAAGAATCCTGACAGATCCGTCAGAAAGACTGGCGACAGCGGCCTGCGCATTGGTCTCACCAACGATAGTGAACAGGACCTGCTTGCCTCCTGGGAGAACCTTCGGATAGCGATGTAACCTCTCTTTTCTCGAAAGATCCAGTTTTGTGAGCTGACGGGGCTTATCGTTACCGGCTGAAACAGTGAATAGCCCGCTCGATCCGGTTGAAACTATGACATCGCCTTCACCCCAATCGGCTGAACCGAATGTAGGAAACGGATCACTGACGGTCAGCGCAGGTCCCCCGGTAACCGGGACCTTCTTCAAAGACCCGTCTTCGAGAAAGAATGCCAGCCATTGGCTGTCCGGGGAAAAGAACGGCTCGCGACCTCCTTCCGTTCCGGATACCGGCTGCGCCTCAAAATTGTCGATCGGGCGCAGATAGATCTGCCGAACCTCATGTTGAATCCCTGAAAAGGCAATCATGCGCCCATCTGGTGATAATAATGCTTCGGTAAAAAACGGTTGTACACCGGGTGGGGTATTGACGACCATACTGACGGGTACAGCGTCACGAGTATTGAACCAGGAGCGTCCCATCCACCCCGCAGCAGCAGCTGCCAGAAGCAGAGCGCAAGTAACTATCGCAGGTATCAGGTACCTTGGTCTGCCTCGAGTAGTACGAAAGTTTTTGAATAGCGAGCTGTAACTGATATCAGGAGGATTGGCCTCGTACTCCGCCTTAACCTCCTCAAGCACAGTGCGCACTTCGCGCATTGTCTGATAACGGTGTTGCCGGCTCTTACTCAGACAACGCTTGATCAGGCGGACAAGCATCGAGGGAAGTCCCGAGCGCAATTCGGCTACAGAAACAGGCGACTCCTTCAAAATACTGCTGATCATCGCGGCATAGCTGTCACCCAGAAAGGGCTTGCGACCGGTCAGTGCTTCATACATCAAAACGCCGAAGCTGAAGATATCGCTTCGATGATCGACCTCCTTCCCTTCCGCCTGCTCCGGTGACATATAGGCCGGAGTACCCAGAATCACGCCCTCGCCGGTCAGGCTCATGGTTTCGACGGCTTTGAGACCCTCGACTTCCGATCGATTTATCCGCGCCAGTCCGAAGTCCAGTATCTTGGGAACTCCACTCTGAGTGATCAGAATATTCGACGGCTTGATATCACGATGAATCACTCCCTTTTCGTGGGCGTGCATTAAGGCATCGGCAAGCTGGGTGAACCAGTTAAGAAATGCATCCAGATGAAGACCGCCCGGCGTGATCAGTTCGCGCATCGGCTGCCCATCGATATGCTCCATCGTTATGAACAGCAGTCCGTCTGTTTCTTCAACCGAATAGAGTGTGGCAATGTTCGGGTGATTGAGTGAAGCCGCTGCGCGAGCTTCGTTCTCCAACCGCCTGAGTCGCTCAGAGTCCTCAGCGAAGGCCGGGGGGACCGTTTTGATGGCAACTTCACGTCCGAGCTTGAGGTCTTTGGCGAGATAGACATCGCCCATTCCGCCCGAGCCGAGAAGCGAGACGACCTGGTAGTTCCCGACCTTGCGCCCGATGATGGATTGCGGCGCATCGGCGACCATTATTTTTGCCGCGTCTTTCAGAGCTGTCGAGATGATGAAATCCCCGGCATTGTTGTTGGCGGCGATCAGTGAATCGACTTCCCGACGCAGATCGGAATCACCCGAACATGCATGATCGAGATACGAACTCTGTTCAGTCGAATTCATTTCCAGTGCGTCGTGGTAAATCGACTTTATTCTTTCCCACCTATCAGGAGTCATCGCTCTCCTCCTGATTCAGTTGCCGGTAGAGCCAGGCTCTGGCCAGGCTCCAGTCTCGGCGCACCGTGCGCGCCGAGATATCGAGGATCTCAGCCGTCTCATCTTCACTCAACCCGCCGAAATAGCGTAATTCAACGATCTGGCTCTGCCGACGGTCAAGTTTAGCCAGTTCATTCAAGGCGTCATCCAGAGCGATCAGATCGGCGCCGGGCTCGGACGTGATAGTCAAAGCCTCGTCAAGTACAACCTTCTGAGCTCCCCCGCCTCGCTTCTGGTTCGTTCTGGCTCTGGCGAAATCGACCAGAATGCGACGCATCAACTGCGCCGATATGGCGTAAAAATGTGCTCGATTCTGCCACTGGACTTTGCTCGAGTCGATCAGTCGAAGATATGCCTCATTGACCAGCGCCGTGGTCTGCAAGGTATGATCGGGCCGCTGCCGGCTCATATATCTCCGTGCGATCTTCCGCATCTCGTCATAGACCAGCGGCATCAACCGATCAAACGCCCCCTCATCGCCTTTTCCCCAGGCAAGCAGCAACTGAGTTATCTCTTCTGTTGGATGTTTCGACATCGAAGATTCCTGCATCAATGAATGTTCCCGGAAATGACATCAAATTTATCTCAAAAAACCGCTCTTCCACAAGCTTACTTCTACCCGTTTGATTCTGGTGCTCCGGCTCATTTTTTCTTCCGTCGAGTCTGATCAATGTCACATCAATTCACTTTCGATTTGGCATACCACTATAATGACGCTAATCTTCTGCCCGGGATCGAATGATCCGATCCGATAAAAACCGGTTCACCCAGCAATCGGAGAACAAAAATGAGCGAAAGCGGGAAGTCATCATCGTGGCATCACACCGCGTGCATCCTTTGCAATCTGAACTGCGGGATCGAAGTTCAGCTGGACGAAAACGATCCGCGACACAATTAAGGGTCAGCCAGTCGGGAGGGCTGACGGCCGCGGCGCATCCTGCAGGTGGGCAGGAATCTCCTCCGACGATTGATAGCCGCCCGGAGGATTGAAGTAAAGTAGAAAAGAAAAGATGACCAGTCCGAAAACAGTTCTGATTCTCTGCACGGGCAATTCCGCCCGCAGCCAGATGGCCGAAGGAATTCTTCGTCATGACGGCGGAGACGCCTTTGAAGTTCACAGCGCCGGTGTGAAGCCGGGGAGCGTCAGGCCCGAGGCGATCCAGGCGATGAGCGAGATCGGGATCGACATCTCCGGCCACCGCTCGAAATCGGTGGACGAATTCGCAGGGCAGGAGTTCGATTACGTGATCACCGTCTGCGACAACGCCAGGGAAGCCTGCCCGGTATTTCCAGGGAAAACCAACCGCATCCACCAGAGCTTTGAAGACCCTCCGCCGCCGGGCGCGAAAAGCGAAGAGGAGACGATCGCCGTCTTTCGTCGCGTGCGCGACGAGATTCGCGAGTGGATGAATGAGTTCATTGCCACGCCAAACCAGTATTGAGTGAAATCCCATGGCCCTTTTCACAGGGAGCCGCAGTTAGAGATGAATCTGAAAGCCTGGGAGGAGTGTCAGCAGTGTCCGCACTACAACGGTTGTTACGACCTGTCCAATGCAAGGCTGGCGATGCAGCAGGCCATGTGTCAAATTCAATGATCTTTTTTGAGACAGGAGTGACTGATGGCGTTTCATGAAACGTTGACTTCACAGCCCGCCAAAAGGCTGAATTTCTTTGAACGGTATCTGACTCTCTGGGTGGTCATTTGCATGGTGGGCGGAGTGATTGCAGGTCGTACCCTGCCTGGCCTGACAGACGTGTTGCGGCGCATGGAATTCGGCGAAGGCAGCCAGATCAATATTCCGATCGCGGTGCTGATCTGGCTGATGATTTATCCGATGATGCTGAAGATCGACCTGACCAGCATTCTCGGAGTCCGTCGCAGGCCGCAGGGGATTCTGGTGACCCTGTTCGTCAACTGGCTCGTCAAGCCATTCTCGATGGCCTTGATCGGCTGGGTCTTCTTCAAGCATCTCTTTCTGCCGCTGATCGGAGAATCGCTCGCCGATCAGTACATAGCCGGAACCATCATTCTGGCGGCCGCGCCCTGCACGGCGATGGTCTTTGTCTGGTCATATCTGACGGATGGCGATCCGGCTTATACGCTCGTTCAGGTTTCGCTCAATGATCTGCTCATGCTGGTGTTGTTCGCGCCGATTGTTTCGCTGCTGGTCAGCGGGGCCAGCGGTCTTCACGTTCCCTTTCAGGTGCTGCTCTACAGCGTCACCGCCTTCGTCGTCATTCCGCTATTACTGGGCAGTCTGAGCCGGAAACTGCTGATCGGCGCAAAAGGGAAAGAGTGGTTCGAAAAGACCTTCGTGGGGTTCTTTCAGCCGATTACCGTCATCGCGCTGCTTATCACGCTGGTGCTGATCTTCGCGTTCCAGGCCGACAATCTGATGAGCAAACCCCTGCACATCGCCTTGATCGCCATTCCGATTCTGATCCAGGTCTATTTCAATTCCGCGCTGGCATACGGCCTGATGAAGCTGGTGAAGGCTCCGCACAATGTCGCCGCGCCCGGCGCGCTGATCGGAGCGAGCAATTTCTTTGAACTGGCGGTGGCCACGGCGATCGTCCTGTTCGGGCCGGAGTCGGGAGCGGCGCTGGCAACCGTTGTCGGGGTGCTGGTCGAAGTCCCTGTCATGCTCTCGGTCTGTTCATTCTGCAATCGAACCCGGCACTGGTTCCCGGTGGTCTGAACACCGCTCTCGGTTGCGCGGCTACCTCGAAAAACGAGTGCGCGAGGACGACGCCGTGGACGATATCCTTCAGGATGTCTTCCTGAAGGCCAGTCAGAACCTGCACTCGTGGAAGCGTCGCCGCCTGGCTGTACCGTATCGCAGGGAGATTATTGGCGGTCCTTCGAGCGCCGATTCCCTGATGGCTTCCGATTTTCTTCATTGAGGGGACCTCCACAATGAAGAATGCGGCTCATTTTTTTCGACGCATGTCCGGTTTTCAGATTGGATTCCGTCTTATTGGGTGAATGATACCGGAGACGAACAGGGACATTGCGCGTGTCCTGTCTCGCTTACCAATCTGTTAAACAAGGAGAATGAGGGAAATTATGACTGAAATCACTATCATGAATGGAGTAAACACCGAGAAGCTTTTCGGCACGATCGATGCGATCAAAGAGATGCCGAGCCTCGCAAAATTCAACTTCCGGGCCACCAACAAATGGATCAATGGCGGTCACAACCGGTCGACGATCAAGGATTTTTACGGCGCGGGACAGGAAGACACCTCGCGAAAAATCCCGTTCGTGGTCGATAACGACGAGCCAGCGGTCCTGCTCGGAGAGGACAAGGGCGCCAATCCTGTCGAATACCTGCTGCATGGTCTGGCGGGATGCCTGACGAGCTCACTCGTCTATCACGCGGCAGCCCAAGGGGTGAAACTCGATGAGGTCGAATCGACGCTCGACGGAGATATCGACCTGCGCGGCCTGCTCAACTTTCCTGAAAACATCCCCAGCGGATATCAGAACATCCGTGTCACCTTCCGCATCAAGTCAGAGGCTCCTCGCGAAAAGATTGAGGAGCTCTGCCGGCTGGCGAAAAAAGTCTCCCCGGTCTGTAATAGTCTGACACAGGGCGTGGCCGTCGAAGTCAAACTCGCCGATGCCGCAACCAAATCCGCCTAGTCAGGAACGAGGCTCGCAGTTCTGTGTGCCGCTCGCTGACGCTTGCGGTTCTGCGTCGGAGTAGTATACAGAACTGCGAGCGTCAGCGAGTAGCATACTGGTCCAACTGAAAACCGCTATAATTCATTAAACCTCGCATTAAACCTTCACGCCTGCCGTCCTTCCATATCGACGCCCCTGATTTCAGACCGGTCAATATTCACATATTCCCTTGAACAATTGCTGTAATCGGAGGAAGATAATTGTCTGCAAACAAGTTCTACTGCGTGCAATTATCCTGATTCAGTCAACGGTCCACAAATCGTCCGTTGATAATGTAAATTGATCAGAACAAAAACCACGATTCAGCAACCATGAGCAAGACCAGGAGGACTCTCAAATGACCAATCAAAAAGAGAATGACAAACGGCAATCGACTCGCCGCGATTTTTTGAAGACCACAACGGCGGCTACCGTCGGATCGACTTTGGCTGCACATATTCCAACGCTCGCCGGAGCGCATGCTGCCGGCAATGACGAGATCCGTGTCGGGTTGATCGGGTGCGGAGGGCGCGGAACGGGAGCGATCGGCAACGTGCTCGAATCAGCTCCGGGCGTCAAACTGATCGCAATGGGAGACGCCTTCAAGGATCGGCTCGATGAGAGTAAGGCCAATCTGAGCAAGAAATATTCAGCCAAAATGGATGTTCCGGCCGAACGGTGCTTCGTCGGTTTCGATGCTTACAAAAAGGTGATCGCCAGCGACGTCAACTACATCATTCTGGCGACTCCGCCTGCCTTCCGACCGGAGCACCTGACAGCCGCTGTCATGGCCGGCAAGAATATCTTCACAGAGAAACCCGTCGCCGTCGACGGAGCGGGCATCCGCCAGGTACTCAGTCTGTATGAACAGGCGAAAACCAGGGGACTAGCCATCGCGGCCGGAACACAAAGGCGCCATCAACGCGGTTACATCGAGACTCTTAACCGCATCAAAGACGGCGCCATCGGAGATATCGTCGCTGCGCGAGCATACTGGAACCAGGGCGGACTGTGGAACAAACCTCGCCAGGAGGGGTGGTCCGACATGGAATGGCAGCTTCGCAACTGGCTCTATTTCACCTGGCTCTCGGGCGACCATATCGTCGAACAGCACGTTCACAACCTCGACGTCGTCAACTGGGCGATGGGCGGCCATCCGGTCAAAGCAGTCGGCCTCGGCGGCAGACAAAGCCGAACCGATGCAGCTTATGGCCACATCTTCGATCACTTCGCAATAGATTATGAATACGAAAACGGCGTCCACATGATGAGCATGTGCCGTCAGCAACAGGGTTGTGACAATAATGTCTCTGAAGCTCTGGTCGGAACAAAGGGCACCAGCCAGGTCGATAAATATCTGATCAAGGGATCGACGAGCTGGAAGTTCTCAGAGAAAGAGACCAACCCTTACGTCCAGGAACACACAGACCTGATCGAAAGCATCCGTGCCGGAAAACCGATCAACGAACTGAAGAGCGTCGCCGAAAGCACAATGACGGCCATCATGGGCCGCATGTCAACTTACACCGGCAAGATGGTTACGTGGGAGCAGGCGTTGAATTCGAAGGATATGCTGGTGCCGACGAAACTCGAATGGGGAGCGATGAGCATTCCTGCCGTGCCGATTCCAGGTAAAACGCCACTTGTTTAAGAAATGATGAAGTATGAATGATGAATTACTTCTTCAATTCATTCATACTTCATCATTTTCTTCCAGCCTTGCGATTCACGGGTTGCTATTTTTCCGTTCTCGACCTGAACGAAGATTGCTGCAAGGGGGCCGAATTTAGAGAGTCCGGAATCGACTAAGCGGAGTCCTTTATCCGGGCCGATGACGCTGAGAGCCGTAGCCGCAGGGTCTGAGATCGAGCCTTTACCAGCGACGACCGTTACGCTGCCCGCGCCGATTATCGCCATACCGGTCCTTGGATCGATAATGTGCGAATAGCGAATGCCTTCGATTTCGAGGTACTGTTCAGCATCTCCCGAGGTCGATACAGCGGCGTGCCGCAAAACCAGCTGCGCAAGCGGAGTTTTTTGTAAAGCGGCGAATGGAGCTACACCGACGACCCAGCCCGGGCTGTTCGGCGGAGCTTCTCCGGTGACGACGTCTCCGCCGGCTGCAACCAGAGCGCGGTCGATTCCTTCTCTGGCCAGCACTGCCAGCGCCTCATCGGCGGCGAGCCCTTTGGCAATGCCGCCAAGATCGAGTTGCATCCCGGATTTGGCAAGCCGGACGGTCCGGGCTTTCTGATCCATCTGCAACTGTCGATATCCGACCAGTGATCGGGCTTTCCTTATATAGTCCTGATCTGGAATTTCTTTTATCCGACGAGCGCGACGCCATAACCTGATCACCGGAGCGGCGGTTATGTCGAAGGCGCCGCCGGTCAGTTCGGACCATTCACTGGAAAGACTTAGTGCAAGAAAAAGATCTTCGCTGATCCGGACAGGACGATCCGCAGCAGTTCGGCACAGCTCATTCAATTCGCTTTCATCACGATAGTCACTGTATCGCAAATTTAGTTCGGCAACGCGCGCAAAGGCCGCGTTCGATGCCTTTTCGGCCAGATCGTTTCGATCGGCATACAGAACGATGTTGAATTGCGTCCCCATGTGATTCTGGTGATATTCGAATCGGGTAAGTGATCGGGTTGCGCGAATATCCAAAGACGCTAATAGAACCAGTGCGGCGAGAGTGATCTTTGCGGATATGGTCATAATACTATTCAATTAAAATCACAGGATTTCTGAATGTCAAACAAGAACCATGTTGCCCTGTCATCAGCTCTGTTTCTTTTATTGATAATGCTGACACCGTTGAAGCCTGATTCGACCTCGGGTGCGGTATTTCAGTCGAAGATGAATCCGTACGAGGAGCAGATACCTGAAACAGATGTCAAATTTGGAATGGTCCCGATTCCCGGCGGAACATTCAGAATGGGCAGCCAGCCGGCAGAAGCAGGTCGCGACGACGACGAAGGTCCGCAACACGATGTCAGAGTCGGTCCATTCTGGATGGGCAAGCATGAAGTCACGTGGGACGAATACGACGCCTTCGCATTTCGCGCCAAAATCGAACCGGTCCCCAATGCCGTGGCAAAAGATGCATCCGGGTCCGATGCGTTGACCAAGCCGACTCCGCCTTATGCAGATGAATCATTCGGCTACGGCAAAGGTAAACAGCCCGTTCTCAGCGTCACCTGGCATGCGGCGATGGAATACTGTCGCTGGCTCTCCGCCAGAACTGGCAAGACCTATCGCCTGCCGACCGAGGCCGAATGGGAGTACGCCTGCCGTGCCGGCGCCAGGTCTGCATACTCTTTCGGCGATGATTCGAAAATGCTTGACGAATACGCATGGCATACCGGCAATTCCGACGATCATCCTCACCCTGGCGGCAGGAAGAAACCGAACGCCTGGGGGCTGTACGACATGCACGGGAATCTGGCTGAGTGGTGTCTCGATCAATATGACTCAGGCTATTACAAAAGCTTCAAACCGACTGTGGCGGCGATTTTTCCAGTGCTGCTGCCGGATGCGCGAAGGTATCCGCATGTGGTGCGCGGAGGGTCCTGGGATGACAAGGCGCCCGAACTGCGGAGCGCTGCCCGTAGAACATCGGAATCCGATTGGAGCCTGCGTGATCCTCAGGATCCTCAGAGCATCTGGTGGCATACCGAGGCTGTTTTTGTTGGATTTCGCGTAGTTCGACCGTTCGAGGAGCAGGAAAACTTGAAAGGCTTCAGGTCAAAGATCACTCGAAGCAGTCAGTAATTCCCGGAACGCCGACCTCCGGTCGGCATGAGTTGCTGAAAGCAAAAATGAAAATGCCGACCGGAGGTCGGCGTTCCGTGTCACTATCACTTCTTACTGGTGATCGGCTTGAATCCGTCTGAGTGATTGAACATAGTCCCAATCTGCTTGCCCTTCAATTTCGTATTGACTATGTTGACCTGATCTTCGAACAGTTCGCAGAAGATACGATTTCTAACCTGTGCCCCGTCTATTCCGCCCGAAACCTTGCCTTCGAGATATAGCCAGAAGACATCCGTCTGACCTTCCATCCCTGCCCAGTTGAGTCTGACCGGTTGCCCGGCGCGCGTCTTCATTTCAAGCGCGCCGCGCAGGTATGAGAGGATCAACTCGCCTGCCAGCCCGTCTTTTGCCACAGCCAGTTGATCGACGCGAACAGGCCGTCCGGCATGAGAGGTCAGCGCATTTTCGAAATCATCGGCGAAGACGCGAATGACGATCTCAACGATCTGATCTTTTTGATTGTATTCAACTTGTGAAACGCTGACGTGAAATTTGTGCATGATCATCTGGCATGCGGCGGCCGCTGTCAGACAGACGCCGGCATCTGTCTGACAGCGAGTGGAATTAATCGCTGATCTTGAACTGTTCGAGAATGAAGGCGAAGTCGAATGCCTGATCCTTGAGCCTGTCATAGCGGCCGGATGCTCCGCCGTGACCACCCGGATCGAGTTTTACCTTGAAGAGGAGCGGGTTTTTGTCCGTCTTCATGGTACGCAGCTTGGCGACATACTTGGCAGGTTCCCAGTACATTACCTGGCTGTCGTTGACCGAAGTTCTGACAAGGATGGTCGGATAATCCTTCTTTTCGATATTGTCATAGGGCGAATAGCTGAGCATGTAATCAAAAGCCGGTTTTTCCTTTGGGTTTCCCCATTCCAGAAACTCTCCCACGGTCAGTGGAAGCGTTTCATCGAGCATTGTATTGATGACATCGACAAATGGGACATATGAAACAACTGCCTTGAAGAGGTCCGGCCGCATATTGGTGACGGCGCCCATGAGCAGTCCGCCGGCGCTGCCACCGGTGATGACCAGACGATCGGACGATGTGTACTTCTCTTTAACCAGATGATCGGCGCAGGCGATGAAGTCGGTGAAGGTGTTCTTCTTGACCATCATCTTGCCAGAATCGTGCCACTCCTTACCCAAGTCCCCGCCGCCGCGGATGTGAGCGATTGCAAAGATCACTCCCCGATCGAGCAGGCTCAAGCGGGTCGAGTCGAAATCGACATCGTAAGGTATTCCGTATGAACCGTAGGCTTCGAGAAGCATCGGACGGCTGCCATCAAGTTTCAGATCCTTCTTGTAAACGATCGAGATGGGCACTGTCACACCGTCCGAAGCGGTCGCGAACATCCTTTCAGACTTGTACATCTCGGGCTGATAACCACCAAGGACCGGCTGCTGCTTCCTGAGTGTCCGCTGCCTGGTGACGACATCATAATCGTAGACCGATTTCGGCGTAATGAACGACTCATAATTGAAACGTAAATTCGTCGTCGTGAATTCGGCATTCTGCATTGGATGTGAAACATAGACCGGTTCGGGCTGCTCGATGTAATGAGAAACTCCGCTTTTGAGGTCAGAGACTCCGAGTTGCGGGACTCCGTTCTTACGCTCGACCAGAACATAATGTCCGGCGAAGCAATCGACCCCTTCCAGCATCACGTCCTTGCGATGCGCAACAATCTCCTTCCATTTCGAAGGTGAAGGATCAGAGACCGGAGCGGTGACAAGTCGGAAATTCTTTCCCTTGTCGTTTGTCCTGATATAGAAGTTTTCGGCGATATGATCGACATAGTACTCATGGTCTTTCTTCCTCGGCAACAGGAGCTTGAATCCGCTCATCGGTTCGGCGGAAGGAAGATATCGCACTTCACTCGTCGTCGAGCTGGTCGAGACCGCCATGATGTAACTCTTGCTTCTGGTTCGGTCAGTATGAACAGTATAGAGTTCGTCTTTCTCCTCGTATATCAGATCGTGCGCAGAGCCGCCGATCTGATGACGGAAGAGCTTGTTCGGGCGTTTCGTGAGCGGATCCTCCTGAGTATAAAAGATGGTCTTGTTGTCTGAAGCCCAGGCGAATGAAGTCACGCGATCAGCGATCTTATCGCTGATCTTACCCGTAGCCAGATCCTTAATGTAGAGCGTGTACTGGCGAAAGCCCGTGGTGTCGGTCGAGAAGGCAAGCTGGTTCTCATCGTCGGCAATATCGTAATGCCCGACGCTGAAATATTTTTTTCCCTTCGCCATTTCGTTCATATCGAGCGTGATCTCTTCAGCGGATTCGATGCTGCCTTTCCTGCGGCAATATATCGGGTACTGCTGCCCCTGAACTGTGCGTGAATAATAGTAATAACCGCCGTCCTTGTATGGAACGTTCTCGTCAGTCTCCTTGATGCGGGCGAGCATCTCCTTGTAGAGCGAATCCTGGAAGCCTTTGGTATGCTCCATGAACGCCTCGGCGTAATCATTTTCAGCCTTCAAATAGGCTGTCACTTCCGGATTGGCGTTCGGATCCCTCGGCAGTTTTTCATCACGCATCCAGAAATAGTCATCGACCAGCTTGAGGCCGTGAATTTCAGTGATTTTCGGCACTTTCTTAGCGATCGGAGGATCTGGCATCGGTCTATTCTCCATCGTTTCCTTTCCGGAACATGCGCCAATCAGAATGACGCTACACATTAACAGTACGATCTGCGGACTCCTCATCATCTTCTCCTTCTGACGATTGACTTTTATGTTGATTTTGATGTGATTCTACCACCAGTTTGGGCTTGTCGGCGATCCATTCATAAATGGTCGGTAGAACGAAGAGCGTCAGCAGCGTCGAAGTGATCAAACCGCCGATGACGACCGTCGCCAGCGGGCGTTGAATCTCTGCGCCCGGGGCCGTCGATGTCGCCATCGGGATGAACCCGAGGCTCGCGACCAGCGCGGTCATCAACACCGGACGCAGACGAGAGCTTGCACCGTTCAGGACGGCGTCGCGTAGCGACACTCCTTCCTCACGAAGGCGATCGATGTAACTGACCATGACAACGCCATTGAGCACAGCAACTCCGAACAGGGCGATGAAGCCGACCGCCGTCGAGAGACTCAGATTCAAACCCCGTAACCAGAGCGCGGCCACACCTCCAACGAGGGCGAAGGGAACGTTGGCGATGATCATCGACGCCTGTTTCAGGGAATTGAAAGTAGAATAGAGCAGCAGAAAGATGAGCAACAGCGCCAGCGGGACGACGATATAGAGACGATTCATGGCGCTCTGCTGATTCTCGAACTCACCGCCCCAGGTGATGTAATAACCGACAGGCAGTTTGACGTTCGAATCGATCTTCTGCTGGGCATCTGCAACGAAGCTGCCAATATCGCGACCGCGGACATTAGTCTGAACGACGATGCGACGCTGAGAGTCTTCGCGGTTGATCACTTCGGGCCCTTCAGCAAACCTGATACCGGCGACCTGACCGAGAGTAACGCGCTCACCGCCCGGCGTTGGCACGATCAGGCCTCGAATGGTCTCGACCTCCTTGCGGCGTTCCTCGGGCAATCTCAAAACGACGTCGAACCGTTTGCGTCCGTCAAAGACTTCGGTCGCCTGAGCGCCGCCGATCGCGGTTTCGATCAATCGTTTGACATCATCGACTCGCAAACCGTAACGCGCCATCTCCGATCGATTGACGGAGATCTGCAGTTCTCCGGCCCCGCTCAGGAATTCCGTCTGGACGTCCGCGGCGCCGTTTATCCCCTTTAGTACGCTCTCGATCCTGCGGGCTTCATGCTCCAGCACGGCGAAATCGTCGCCAAAGAGCTTGACCGCAACATCGGCCTTCACGCCAGAGATCACCTCATCCAGGCGCATCGCCAGAGGCTGAGTGAAATTATAAGTGACTCCGGGAACTGATTTCAGTTTCTCATCCAGCGCATTGATCAATTCCTCTTTCGTTTTGAATGTTGTCCATTCCTCGATCGGCTTGAGGATGACGTAAACGTCTCCCTGATAGACTCCCATAGCCTCGGTTGCCAGATCAGGCCTTCCGAGCTTGGTAACGACCGTCTCTACCTCGGGAAACTCACGCACCACCTTTTCGACCATCGTGGCGATCTCGACCGACTGTGTCAGAGAGACCGACGGCAATCGTCGCGTTTCGATCAGCAGCGCTCCTTCATCGAGCTGAGGCATGAACTCTGTTCCCAGAAACCGCATCGAGACGACCGTTGCGACGACAAGAACAACGGAGATGCCGATGGTGATCCACCGGTGTCGCAGAATTCGGACCAGCAGCCCATGGTAACCTTTCTGCAATCTCTCCAGCAAACGTTCGTGTCCGGCATGATGATGAGGCTTGAGGATCAGTGCGCCCATGGCCGGAACATAGGTCATCGTCAGAATCAGCGCTCCAATCAATGCACAGCAGACCGTCAGCGCCATCGGCTGAAACATTCTCGATTCGAGCCCCTGAAGCGTGAATATCGGAATATAGACCGCAATAATTATGAGCACTCCGAAAGCGATCGGGCGAGAGACTTCAAACGCGCTGCTCCGGACTATCCGCCCGATCTCCTGCCGGTTATGCGCGCCGTGCTGGTTGAGCTGGCTGATGAAATTTTCGATCATGACAACCGCTCCATCTACAATCAGCCCGAAATCGATGGCTCCGAGGCTCATCAGATTCGCCGTCACGCCGAAGAATTTCATGCCGATGAAGGCGATGAGCATCGAAAGCGGAATCACCGAAGCGACTATCAGTGAAGCGCGAATGTTATACAAAAAGAAGAAGAGGACGATAATGACCAGAATTCCGCCCTCGATCAGGTTCGTGGCGACTGTTCGAATTGTCCGATTGACGAGCGTCGTCTGCTGATAGAAAGGAGTCAACCTGACGCCGGATGGAAGGGTCTTCTCGATCTCGCTGACGCGTGCCTGAACACGTTCGATGACGGCTTTTGAATTCTCACCCTTGGTCATGATGACCATGCCCGAAACAACCTCGCCGCCGCCGTCCTTGGTCACCGCTCCCTGTCTGACCGCAGGGCCGATTTCGACTGATGCCACATCTCGAATCAACACCGGCACTCCGCCCGAAGACTTCACAACCACCTGACGAATCTGTTCTTCGGCTCTCTCCGCTTCAAAACGGCCGAGCCCGCGAACGGTGTAGCCTTCGGATCCCCGCTCGATATAGCTGCCGCCGAAATTATCATTGCTCTCTGCGAGCGCTTCAAACAGGTCACGGAGCGTTAAATCGTAGGCTCGCAGTCGCTCTGGATCGACCAGCACGTGATACTGTTTGATGAATCCGCCCCACGAATTGACCTCATTCACGCCCTGGACGGTGCGCAGCTGCGGTTTTATCGTCCAGTCATGGAGGGTCTTGAGATCCATCGAATCGTGCCCCTTGCCTTCGACGACGTACTGATAGACCTCACCGAAAGCCGTGGCGACCGGGCCCAATGTCGGCTGATAACCACCCGGAATTCGATTCTTCGCCTCCTGCAAACGTTCATTGACCATTTGCCTTGCAAAATATGTATCGACGCTGTCGGGAAAGACGATTGTGATGATCGAGAGCCCGAATTTCGAAATCGAACGCACCTCCTCGGCATTTCGAATGCCCATCATGGCGCTCTCTATCGGATAGGTGATCAATTGTTCGACTTCCGCGGCAGCCATCCCCGAAGCCTCGGTGACGATATTGACCTGATTGTTGGTCAAATCAGGAAAGGCATCGATCGACAAATGCGTGAAGGCATACACACCTCCGCCCGCAATGATCATCGTCAGCGCGATGATGAGCAGGCGCTGCTGGATCGAATAACTGATGAATGATTGGATCATGAATATGAAGTTTCCGGTTTTTGAGTAGTTTCCAGTTTCGATCAGTTTCCGGTTTCCAGTTTCCAGTACTCTGGACGGCGCAGGTTCATTCGGTTAAGCAAGATTGCGCTGAAAGCGAAGCGTGGAGAGGCGACTGGAAACTGGAAACTTCTCAAAACTGGAAACTTTTATTCCTACTCTTCTTCCGCCATTGAACTCTTGAGGAATTCAGATTTGATGAAGAAAGTTCCGCGCGTGACGATACGCTGGCCCGGGCGAAGACCGCCTGTAATCTCGACCTTTCCCTCCTGCTCGCGACCTGTCTGGACTGTTGTCTTCTCGAACTGACCTCCGTCGAGAGCGATGAAAACGACTTTCTCCCCCTGAATTTCAGTGATCGATTCGGCCGGAACCGCGATGACATTGTCTTCTGAAATACCAGCCAGTTGGATTCGCGCATACATCTCCGGGCGCAGGCTGCCATTGCGGTTCTGAACAAGGCATCTCACCTGAACAGTACGTGTCTCAGGTTCGAGCATCTCGCCGATATGGACGATCGATCCGTTGAAGAATGTGTCGCCGAAAGCCGGTACCCTGATCTCGACCGGGGAACCGATACGAATGAATGTCGCCTGTGATTCCGGAACCTCGGCGACAGCCCAGAGCGATCCGAGATTGCCGATCCACATAATGTCTGAGTTCTCGGCGATCACGGTTCCGAGAGTGACCAGTCGCTTGAGCACTACACCGGCTGACGGCGCTACGATCACTACATCATCGTGACTGTCATGAGGCACCGTCAGATGTTCAAGCCATTCCGCGGCGCGCGCGTTCTCAGCGCGTGCCTGCTGCAATTCACTCTCAGCTGCGGTCACGTTGGCGATCGCGTGGGCGTGTTCACGCCTGGACAAGGCCTTGGCTTCGAGCAGCCTTTCAGCGCGCTCCATCTCGGCTTTGGCGTAAGCCAGCGCTTTCTCCTTTTCGGTCACGGTCGCCCGCGCCTTGGCTTCATCCGATCTCGCGACCAGCAGTTCGTGGCTGTGAATGTAGACCAGCGCCTGTCCCTTTTTGACGTTATCGCCGACCGTCGCCAGAACACGCGTCACACGACCAGTGACAAGGGTTCCGACCCTTGCCGCAGTATCCTCGTTGAGAGCGAGTCGCCCCGTCACATCCAGCGTCTGACGAAATGGATGATGCCCGACATCCTCCATCTCAAGCGACGCAAGTTTGAGTGCATCGGCAGAAAGTTGGACGCGGTTGGCGGGAAGATCAGTAGAGCCGGCGGCCTCGGGCAAAGACATGGATCCGGCTGACGGATCCCCCCCTCCGCTGAAATAGATCGATCGTATAACCAGAGCTGATACGATGAGTAATGCCAGAGTGGAAAGAATGATAATCGGTTTTCGCCGGCGCAAAGCTGCTCCTTCGGATGACAAGTTGATCTTATCGGGCTTGTTTGTTTGTTCTCTATTCACAGAATTCATCGAATGGCCCGGAGGGCTGTCGATTGCGGTGTCAGCGTATCGATGCCTGCGGCTCGTTCGAGATCGTGAACGGCCACTTTGAAATCGTACAGTGCCTGAAAGTAGAGATCCTGAGTCTGGCTGCGAACGCGCTGCGCATCGAGCAGGACCAGCAGATCGACAGCTCCTTCACGATATGCGGCGAGCGAGATGTTTCTGGATTCATCGGCTCGCATCAAAAAATCCGCACGCATGGATTCCACCTGACGCTGATTCATCTCAGCGACTCTTCTTGCCGCCGTCAGATCGGAAAGAACCTGGTTTCGCGCATTTCGCAACTCGGCCCGAGCCATCTCGAGCTCTGCCCTCGATCGTTCCAGCATCGCCTGATTTCGGTTGAAAAGCTGCAGGGGAATATTTACCCCGGCGAACAAAGCGTTATCCGGGCCGTTTCGTTTATATCCGATGGTCGCGGTGATATCCGGGCGAACGCGGGCCTCTTCCAGTCGAATGAGGGCCTCGGCGCGGTCAACCCTTGACTGAGCGGCCTTCACCTGGGGCAGATCGAGCGCACTGCGCTGCAACTGCATCGCATCGATTGCGACCGGCTCAAAGACCAGATCACCCGAGATATCGAAAGCCAGATCAGCATTCTCGAATGATGACGCGCCGATCGCACGCAACAACCCGATCCTGGATGTTTCCAATTCAAGTTCCGCTCGATGCATCTGATACTCGTAGCGCTGCGCCTCAAGCCTGATTTTGATGAGATCTCCCTCGGAAGTGTACCCTTCACGAACGCGTATCTCATTCAGACTGACCAGCTGGTTAAGGTTGGTCAGATTCTCGCGAAACAGCTCCAATCTCAGCTTCCTTATTGCAACCAATTGATAGGCCGCCTTGACTTCGAAGACCAGTCGCCGTTCTATCTCTGCGGCCTCGGCCTGAGCCGCTTCGATGTTCCTCTCGGCATATGACACCCGAAGCTGACGCTTGCCAGCCGTCTCGAATGTCTGCGTGTAGGTCGCAAACCAATCGATTGTGCTGCCGAAATTGAACCCCTGCTGGACAGGCCCGACCGGAAAATTTTCGCCGCTGATCGTCAGCGACGGATTCGGCCGCAGACCGGCTTCCATCATCTCAGCCTCGGCAATCGCCAGCCGCTGCTTCGATGCAACCATCATCGGATGTTGTTGCCGGACAGTCTCGATCGCTTCGGTCAGGCTCAAACGCTTTCCCCCTGCGCTTTGTGATAACGCCGGAGAAGGATTCAACACAACCAAAAATATCAGTGCGAAGATTTGATGCGCCCGAGGGCGATTGTCTAAAACCATACTTGTTCCTGCTCGATCAGTTTTCGATCCCTCGGATTTCTGCTCAAGTGTTTTCGACGATTGTTATAGATCATGAATTGTGTCAGTCGTGCATTCTGCCAGAAACAGATGAGATTCAGGAAATGCATGTCAGACAATGCGGTTCAGAAATTCATTATCAAATTGACCATGCAGCCTGTGCAATAATCCGCTATCGATCGGGAATGTTTCAGCAGACATAATAATTTACCATTGATCGATTTGTCGTTTAGAATGCCGGGCACAAGATAAAGCGACGCAACACAAACTAAAGCTGAGAGGTGGAAACGGATGAAAGCATGGCGAGTCAACGACTGGTGTGAGCCTGAACAGATGGAGTATACCGATATTCCAATGCCCGATCCTGAGGCGGGTGAAATCCTGATTCGAAATCATGCCGCCGCATTGAACTTTTACGACATCCTCATGATACAGGGTAAATATCAGGTACGACCTCCCCGCCCTTTCACACCCGGGTCGGAAGTGGCCGGCATTGTTGAATCGGTCGGCGAAGGCGTCATGAATATTAAGATCGGTGACCGGGTTCAAGCCATGGCGACCAGCGGCACATATTGCGAATACTCGATCGCGCCCGCGACTAAAACATTTCTGATTCCCGAGACGATGAGCTTTGAAGAAGCAGCTGCCATGATCGTCATCTATCAGACCTCTTATTTTGCGCTTCTACATCGAATACAGGTCAAGAATGGGGAATGGCTGCTTGTGCATGCAGCGGCAGGCGGGGTCGGACTTTCGGCCATGCAGATCGGCAAGGCTCTCGGTTTGAGGGTCATCGCCACAGCAGGCAGCGAGGAGAAACTCGATTTCTGTCGGTCACAGGGAGCCGATCACGCCATCAATTATTCCGATCCTGGATGGGTCGATCAGGTCAGGATGATCACTGGCGGTAATGGAGCCGATGTCGTTTACGATCCGGTCGGCGGCGAAATATTCGATCTCTCGACAAAATGCATTGCGCCAGAAGGCAGGCTGATTGTTATCGGCTTCGCCGGCGGCCGGATTCCAACCATCGCAGCCAATCGAATTCTGCTCAAGAACATCTCGATCGTCGGGGCCTACTGGGGAGGCTTTCTTGAAAAGCATCCAGAATTCATGCATCAGGCTCAGGCTGCCTTGTTTGACATGTACCGGGCCGGTCAGATCAGGCCCGTCGTCTCGCAGACCTACCCTCTCGCAGATGCCGTCGAGGCGCTGCGCGCACTGGCGGGAAGAAAGACTGTTGGAAAAGTCGTGATCAAAGTTATGAATTGAAATTGGCGGTGGGTTCGTAACAGACGATTTGTTCAGACAAGCCCTGAGTGCTCTGCCAGGCGAATTGCCTCAAGCCGTGTGTGGACATTCAACTTCTGCAGAATATGCTGGATGTGATTGTTGACTGTCGTTCGACTGATGTTGAGTTGCCTTGATATGCCCGATGTATTGTTTCCCTTGACCAGCAATTTAAGTATCTCTTTTTCCCGAATGCTCAGATTTGCTTCCCGCGCCGGCGAGCGAGTGACCGAGGCCAGAGATTTTACTCCCTCTTCAGGCAGGTTGGCTTCATTGACAATGAAATCTATCATCAGAAGCTCGAGCCGTTTCTGCACATCGTTGATGCGCATGATATGAATGGAATAAGGCCGCGTGGATGAAGTGACCTCCGCCAGCAAAACTGTGATATTGCACCATTGTCTGCCTTGTGGCGTTTGAACCTTCAGGTCGTAGTTTTTAACCTGTTTACAGTTTTCAGTAGCCTGACGGACGCTGCAATGCGGTGAGCAGGGAATACCGCAGGAATCCTCTCCACACAGAACCTGACTACAGGACTGTCCGACCACTGCCGCTTGATCGACACCAAGCAACTGCTCAGCCGCTGCATTCAAAAGCACTATGTTCCCGTTGCCATCGACAGCGAATGCGGCGTCCGCCGTGCTTCCCACCAGATTTTTCAAATCATAAAACTGCATCGGTATTACTTCATCATTGAAATGATTCAAACTCATTATTGTCTGAAAACATGAAGTGGTAAATAGTATTAATGTGCCGAGTGTCCCGCGATTCAGATATAAATTAACCAAAAGCTGGTGATTTTATCTTTCTATTATCCTCTCCTTCACTACTCACTGGGAATTGGGAGAATGTACCCGGATATGAACATTTCAACCGGGTGCATGTTCATTTCAAATAAGTCGTCCTGACCTATTTATCCGGAGGCAACGATGCTCGAACCAGAACTGAAACATATCGCCCGAACGTTGAGTGAGACCCATTTCCCGAAGAAAGTGGCGGTCGAAATAACAGCCGAATGCAATCTCAGATGCTCGATGTGCCATCACCCGACGATGGTGCGCCCAAAGGGCAGGATCCCATTTGAACTATGGAAAAAATGCGCCGATGAGATGTCAGAGGTCGCACCGGGAACTGAATGCTGGTTTTCTTTCATAGGCGAACCGTTGATTGAACCCGAATTGCTGATGCGGATTCTGGCATATGGGAAGTCGGTCGGACTCAAAAAGCTGTATATCAATTCAAATGGCATGTTGCTGACACCTGATCTGGCGGACCCGATACTCGATTCAGGAGCTGACCTGCTGGTCTTTGGCCTCGATGGATTTTCGCCGGAGGCATATGAGAAGTCTCGTGTCGGAGGGGACCGGAATGTCGTCTATGGCAACATCGAATATCTGCTGGAGCGGCGCCAGCAACTCGGGAAGGGTCCGGAAATCCAGGTCCAGTTCATCGAGATGACACACAATGCGCACGAAGCTGAGGACTTCAGCAGGCACTGGCTGGAACGTGGAGCGATCGTCAAACTGCGGAACATGCTCAGCTGGGGCGGCAGGTTTGACACACCGTTATCGATCGCCGATGAGGATCGTATTGCCTGTCCCTGGGCGATGACGCAGCTGCATGTCTTCTGGGATGGGCGAATTCCACGATGCCCGGGAGATACGGAAGGCGATGAAGGAGTCGGCAATGCATGGGAGGCCTCGCTTATGGAGCTTTGGGAGCGGCTTGGAACTTATCGCCAAAAACACATGGAGCATCGTTTCGATGAACTTCCGACCAGATGCCTCGAATGCAAGGACTGGATGGTCGGAGCTGCCAAACGGATTCATCCGATCGCCGGCCACTGAGGAGGTAATATGGAAAAAACCTTATATCTTTGTGGGGCCGGTAATTCGGAAGGAGTCCGACTTGCCCTGACCATTAATCGTCGAAATTCAAGATGGGATCGAATATTCCTTCTGGACGATGAACCGGCGAAGAAAGGTCTTGAAGTTCTGGGTATAAAAATCGCGGGACCGCTTGAAATGCTTGCGGAAGCCGACCCCGCCAATGATGAAGTGGTCAACCTTGTCGCCAGAACCACCGAGAAACGATGGATAGTTCGCAGCAGAATCGAACAATACGGGTTGCGGTTTGCGACATTGATTCACCCATCTGTTGATACCGAGGGGGCAACATTCCCCAGCGATACGATAGCCTACCAGAACTCCACGATCGGATCGCTCTCGAAAATAGATGAAGGCTCTGTCGCGTTTATGGGAGCCATCATCGGGCATGGGTCATCATTGGGACGCGGCTGCATCGTCGGCCCAAATGGCGTAATCAATGCACGCGTCAAGCTTGGAGACGGTGTCTATGTCGGATCGAATGCATCGATTCTTCCGGAACTGAAGATCGGATCATGGTCCACGATCGCAGCAAATACCGTAGTGACTCAGGACCTGCCGGTCGGAGCCACCGTCATGGGCGTCCCCGGCAAGATCGTCCTGACACTTGAGATGAAACTCAGGATGCGGGCCTTCAGGAACCTCCCGCCGGCCATCCTCAATGATCTGCAGGATCTGGTGAAACCGGCTGCGTCCATCTACAGACATGCCACATAAGTTTATGGCTGGTCTGCAAGGCTTTAATTTTTGAGGAGAAATAAATGGATACCGAAAATCAAATCAGACAGACAATCTATGATGCAATCGTTGAGATCAATCATTCCCTCGGAGCTGATCAGAGATTGATATGCTCGCCAGATACAGTCCTCATCGGCAACGGAAAGCTTGATTCGCTGCAATTGCTCAATCTGACGCTGACCGTGGAGGGCAATATCGAACGGGTTTTCAGACAATCGATCAGCGTGACCGAGGCGGCTCTGCTCGGCGACGAACTGACTCCGCTGACTGTCACGGATCTGGCAAAGCGAATCGAAAAACAACTGGACGTGGCTCTCCACGCATAATTTGCCCTGAGGAGTGGACCAGTTATGAAGGAATATTCATTCTTCGGTGATGGCGCGAAATTTCACCATCTGGGTCTGGCTGTCGAATCGATCAGGCAGATTTGCGATGACTGCGAGATCACAGTTGAAAAGACTCAAAAAGTGTCGCTTGCATTCATCCGTTTTAATGGCATCTGCCTCGAATTGCTCGAGCCTTCCGGCGAGGACTCGCCGATCCTTCGCGGCATGAGAAGCGGTAACAAGCTGCTCCATCTCTGTTTTGAAGTGCCGGACCTCGATGAAGCGATCGAGCGTTGCAGACCGGCGGGCTTTCATAGACTGGGGCCTCCGGTCACGACGCCAGTCTTTGACGGTCGCAGGCTGGCCTGGGTCTTCAGCAGGGAGTTTGGACTTTTCGAACTCGCTGAAATGTGAGTGAGTTGAAAGTGGAAAGTCAGAAGGTTGACGTAGACTTCAACGCGCGGCCTCAGGGCAAGCGGCCGGGCGAATGGCCACCAATCCATTTCGCAAGGGCACAAGTCAATTGCCCCCCGGGGGGCGTGGGCCCCGCGCTCAAACGCTCGTGGTTTGCCCCTTGGGGTTGAAACGATTCTATAGTTATGACTTTCAACTTTCAACTTAAGATCTTATTTGCGACCACGCCCGCGACATCAGTCAATCTGAAATCGCGACCGCTGTAGCGATAAGTCAGTCGATCGTGTTCGAGCCCCAGCAGAGCAAGAACGGTGGCGTGAAAATCGTGGATGTGCATGCGATCCTCGACTGCGTGGTAGCCGATTTCGTCGGTTGCGCCATAGACAAATCCGGGTTTGACGCCGCCACCGGCCATCCAGATCGAATATCCGTACGGATTGTGATCGCGCCCGTCGCCACCCTGAGAGACAGGAGTTCTTCCGAATTCACCCGCCCAGATGACAAGAGTATCATCGAGCAACCCACGGGATTTGAGATCCCTGAGCAGTCCGGCGATTGGCTTGTCAACTTCGCGGGCATTCCTGGTATGTCCGTTGAAGAGTTCGCTGTGCTGGTCCCACTTGTAACTATGAGTGCACTGGATGAAACGGACGCCGCGCTCCGCCAGACGACGCGCGAGCAGGCACTGCCAGCCGAAATCCTGTGTCGCGGGGTTGTCGAGACCGTATAGTTTCTTCGTCGTCTCGCTCTCTTTGTCGACCTGAAAGGCCTCGGGCGCTTCAGCCTGCATTCGGAAAGCCAGTTCGAAAGCCTGAATGCGGGCTTCGAGTTGCGGATCGTTTTGTCGCAGAGCTTCGTGTCGCCGGTTGATGTTCTGCAACATGTCCAGTTCGAAACGCTGCTGATCGGTGGAAAATCGCTTATTAATAAGATACTCGATCGGCTCGCCTTTGATGTCGTCAACTTTCAGGCCGGCATGTCCGATGGCCGTCCCCTGATACGCTCCGGGAAGAAAGGCCGAACTCCAGTTCTTTGCCCCTCCGTGCGCCAGCGAGGGCTTGATCGCTATGAATCCCGGAAGATTCTGGTTTTCCGTTCCCAGACCGTAAACGGTCCATGATCCCATACTCGGGCGAATGAAGGTGCTGGTGCCGGTAAATGTCTGCAACAACGCGGCGCCATGATCGACTCCTTCACCGACCATCGAACGGATGATACACAAGTCATCGACGCAATCACGGACATGCGGGAAAAGGTCGCTCACCGGAATGCCGCTTTTACCGCCGGGCCTGAACTTCCAGGGAGATTTCATGAGCGGTCCCGCATCGTTCTTATTGTCGAACGAGAGCGGCCGTTTGAAGGGCAGCGGCTTGCCGTCTTCCCTGTCCAGCCGCTCTTTCGGATCGAACGTATCGATGCTCGACGGTCCGCCGTGCATAAACAGGAAGATGACACGTTTGGCCTTCGCTGGATTATGCGGAGCCTTCGGCGCTAGCGGATTCTGGACCTGCGGCATGGCCATGACAGAGTGTTCGTCCGCCAGCAACGCCGACAGCCCGAGTGAACCGAATCCGAGCCCCGCCGCCCGCAACCATGACCGGCGCGACATGGGCTCTTCACGCTGATGATAAATCGATGCCACCATTCTTTCGATGTCATGCTCTTTCATATATTTTACTCAATCGACGTATACGAAATCATTCGACGCAATCAGGATCCGGCAAAAACTCTGCCATGACGCGTGGGCCGGTTCTTCGATCGGATATTTCCGTCTGAAGTCTTCAAGATAGCCATGTCCTGTTTTGATCTCGTCCAGACTCGCCGGACGGCCCAGAATCCGACGATAAGCCGACTGAATCCGTGCCGCAACATCCGATTGTTTTTCCTGTGGCAGGGCCCGGGCGATCTTTTTTGTCGCCTCTGTCAGGAATTCGCTGTTCATCCAGAAGAGTGCCTGCGTGGCAACGTTAGTCAATTGTCGCTTGCCCGACGGCGCCGTGGCGTCACCGAAATCGAAGAGGTTAAGCAGCGTCGGAAGATTTGCGCGACGCAGTGGCAGGTAAACCGTGCGCCGAGTCAGCAATTCAGGGTTCAGGCTCAAACGTTTATTGTCGTTTTCACCGTCGGTGCCTGTTCCCTCCTGCAATGTGCCTCCCATGGTCAGATCAAGATCGCCGCTCAGGGCCAGAACTCCGTCACGCATCTCTTCAACCGTCAACCGCCGCCGGTTGAATCGCGTGAGCAGCTTGTTCTCCTGATCAGCGGCAAGCGCCTGAGCTGAAACTTCACTCGACATGCGGTATGCGCTTGAAAGCATAATCAGTCGATGCATCGACTTGATCGACCATCCACTTTGGATGAAGCGTGCAGCGAGGTAATCGAGCAGTTCAGGATGCGTCGGGCGCTCCCCCATTTTGCCGAAGTTGTCTGGCGTTCGCACGATTCCGTCGCCGAAATGCCATTGCCAGATCCGGTTGACCATGACGCGAGCCGTCAGCGGATGATCAGGTCGTGTCAGCCATTGGGCCAGTTCCAGACGTCCACTACCGGTTTTGACTTCGGGCAGGGGCCCTGTTTTTTCGGCCAGTATCGCAGGAGCTGCTTTTGGAGCCTCCTCGCCTTCGTTATGATAATCGCCGCGAATGAAGACCTTCTGCTCCACAACATCGCCGTCTTCGACGGCGCAGGCCATCTCCGGCTCAGGCGGGGCCTCTTTTTTCAGATTCTCAAGCTCCGCCTTTAGCTCCGCTATGCGTTTTATTTCACCAGGAGTGAATCTGTGCTTATCTTCCTGAGTCACCGAAAATGGACCTTTTCTGAAATATATCTCGTCGAAGAATCGGTCCTTCCCACCATCGAAACCGGGCTTGTCAGGAAGCTCTGTCCCATCCTTCAAAGCCTGACGGTACTTTACCCGCCATGCCGAAAGCGTTTCGTTCCATTTTGATAATTGCGCCAGAAATCTCTTCTCATAATCACCGGCAACCTGATTGATCGAGGCCGCCTCAGAATTCTTCCAGACCAGAAGATGCTGCTTGATGTTGTCGGGATTCAGGTATTTGACCCACTTTTCAAGTATTGCCGGATCGAGCCCCTGCGTTTCGGCCAGGCTATTCGATTCGGCCTTGTTTATATGAACGTTTCTGGCAGAGAGCATGTATTCAGCAAGACGGTCAGTCTGCCTTGCGGCCATCCGTTCTTTTGCCGCATCGACGATCTCTCCGATCTCGAGTTGCCGTCTCTTCGCCTTCTCCTGATGTGCCTTCTTTGCGGCGAGCCAGGCATCATATTCGCTTTTTGTCACAAGCGGCTTGTTGAGAGACTCTGAGACGAAAGCCATCGGATCGCTGAAGCTGCGAGTTCCGGCGAATATTCCGACAATCGAATAGTAATCCCTGGTCAGAATGGGGTCGAATTTATGGTTATGGCACCGTGAGCAGGCGACGGTCAGCCCCATAAAGGCGCGGGTCGTGACATCCAGTTGCTCATCATAGACATCATAAAGCATCTTCTTCTTGTCCTGCTGAGCAATCGCCTTGGGTCCGAGGGCCAGAAAACCGGTTGCAGTAATTCCCTGCCGGTTAACTTCCCCGGGCCTTTTGGCGGGTATCAGATCGCCAGCCAATTGCTCACGAAGGAACTGATCATAAGGCAAATCGTTGTTGAATGAAGAGATGACATAATCGCGATAGCGCCAGGCATTCGGATAACGGTGATCCTCATCATTGCCCGTGGAATCGGCATACCTGGCCACATCAAGCCAGTTGCGGCCCCATTTTTCACCGTACCGAGGTGATGCCAGCAGTCGATCGACCACTTTCGCAAACGCATCGGGTGACTGATCGGCGAGAAAAGCATGCATCTCTGCCTCGGTCGGAGGCAGGCCCGTCAGATCCAGAGTCGCACGACGCAGCAGCGTATGTTTGTCGGCTTCCTGCGCCGGCGACAGTTTGTTCCCTTCAAGCTTGTGCAGGATAAATGCATCGACAGGTGTGCGAACCCAGGCATTATCCGAGACTTCTGGCGGCTTGACGGACCGAACCGGTTGAAAAGCCCAGTAAGCCCGCTCGTCGGGAGTGAACTCACGTGTCGAAGATTTCACCCCGTTAACAACCTTGGTCTCGGCTGCGTGTGGCGTGGAACTCAAGTTAGAAGCCGGCCATGGCGCCCCCATCTTCACCCATGCCGCCAGATCGACGAGTTCGTCCTCGCGAAGCTTGCCTGTCGGCGGCATCTTGAGTTTCTCTTCATATCCGACAACCTTCAGCAGGCGACTGTTTTCAGGATTCTGCCGGTCGATCAGCGGTCCGCTTTCGCCTCCGCCCCGGAAGCCTTCTGCCGTCGTCAGATCCAAACCGGCGATCTTAGCGTCCGGATTATGGCAGGCCGCGCAATTATTCATGAGCACCGGCCTTATCTTCTTCTCGAAAAACTCAACCTGTTCAGTCGATCCACCAGCCACAGCCTGTTGAGTCATCACACGCGGCGTCAGTAAGACCGCCGATCCGAGGATGAAGAAGATCAACAGGCTGAATTTTTTCAGCATTTGGCGATTCGCCGGCATTTACAACTCCTGTCATGAATTATTCTGATTGCAGTGTAACTTCTCAGCCCCTGTAAAGTTTCCAGTTGGGAGTTTCCAGTTTCCAGTATTCTTGGAGGTAGTCCAGGCTCTTTGTTCTTATAACTTTGACTATCGAATTGGTCAAGCCAATCGACCGGCGGCTGTTTTTCGATCTCCCGGCTTCGGCTGGTTAAGTCAGTCAGGATCAGCGAGGCAACTCATTTTCGCTGGTGTGGGCGGCGATACTGCCATCAGTTCCGGCTGAGATAAACGGTGTGGTCAGTAATCCGCTCATTTGCTGCCACTTCTCGTCGTCGTATTCGGCCAGTCCGAAATCAACCGGACGCCCGTTGTTTCGAAGTCGGAACGACCCGCCAATCCGATCCCAGAAAGAGAAGATGGTTGAGTAATTGCTGTCTGTCTCGGCACGTGCGCGCGAGTGGTGGACGCGATGAATGGCCGGCGAGACCAGCACGACGCGCAGCCACCGGTCCAGTCTCTCCGGAAACCTTACATTGCTGTGATGGAAGAGTATCACCGGCATCATAATCAATTCGTAAACCAGCAATTGCCATAGATTGATTCCCAGAAGCGGAATCACTGCCAGTCGCAATGCTGACGAAATCAAAATCTCTCCGATATGAAAACGGATTGCTGATGTGACATCCATTTCCCGATCGCTGTGATGCACCCGATGAAAACGCCACAAGAAGTGAATCCGGTGATTGGCGCGATGCCACAGGTACATCCAGCCGTCGAACAAAAGTATGGCCGCGATTGTCGAGTTCAAGTGCGACAGTTGAAACAGCCGCAGCAGGCCAAAGCTCGTGCCTTCAGCCCGAATCGCAATCTGTGTGATCAGCGGCGCGGCAAGCACCGCGAGGGCGATTGCATTGAGCAGTCCCAATGACAGATTCCGGAATGCGTGGCGCAACCTGCCCTGGCGGTCCTTAGCCGCGGGCAGCCATGTCTCCAGCGTCCACAGCAGAATCAGACCGCAGACAACATTCAGCGTTGGTAAATAGTCCTGGTTCATGTCGGCCCCCCCCCGGGAAAGCTAACCGCGGCTCAGGCATAATACAAATACAGATTTTCTGAATCTTGATATCAGTGAAAAGTTATGACTGAAATTTTCATTTTGTCGCAAAAGTTGTCACATCCGGCCCGATAGGTGAATATTGCGTGCTAAGATTGTTACTTATTATGAATGATAAATATTGGCCTCAAGGGTCATAACAGGCAGAAGGGGTGTAGGAATGGATTATCTTATGAAACGTGGGCTAAGCGTTGTTTTGCTACCGTTTCTGTTTTTTGCTCTGGTCGATATGGCGTCGGCGCAGTCGGCAGGCAGGATTCTCAAGCAGTCGGCAAAGGCTCTGGGTGGAGAGAAATCCCTGAAAAGGGTCAATTCATGGCAGATACGAGGCCGTATTACCAATACCGGCAGCGGAGAAAGCGGGGCGTATCGCGCTTCTGCGATGAAACCAAACCTCTATGCCAGTGAATTCGACATCCGCGGGCTTGAAGTCGGATTCGGGTTTAATGGGAAATCGGGCTGGCTGCGCGATTCGCGTGACGGTCTGCGTACTATGACCGGAGATTTAAGCCGCCATTTCCAGGCCGAAGCATCCTGGAGAAATCACCGCTGGACCAATGCGGGCAAGGAAAAATTAAAGGTAAACATCGCCGAAAAGGCGAATATCAACGGAAAAGCGGCAAATGCCGTACTTCTCACGACCGCCCGTAATGTCCAGATAAGAATATTCTTCGATGCCGCGACCAATCTGCCTCTTCGCGAAGAGATCCCTTCCGGCCCTGCACTTAAAATTTATGATTATTCTGATTATCGCCCCGTCAACGGCATTCTGGAGCCGCACATGATCATGCTCACATCCGGCGACCAGCAATTCGAAATCAAAATCGAAGAGATAACGCACAACCCGAAGCTCGATCCGGATATCTTCGAGTTTCCGAGACTCTCAAACGATCCCCTGCCGGATATCGCCGAGCTGCTGGCCCAGGTCAAGGCGAACGAAGACAGGATCGATCAGATTCTTGAGCAATACACCTACACCGAATCGATCACCAAGCGAAAGATCGATTCGAAGGGACAGATCACGGAGAAAGAGTCAGAGAGTTATGAATTGACATTTTACAAAGGGAATCGAATTCGCCGGCTGGTGTCGAAAAACGGAATCCAGCTGTCACCAGGCGATGAAGCCGGCGAGACCAGAAAGATCGAAAAACGTATTCGCGAGATTGAAAAGAAAGAGGCTGAAAAGGAACGCAAAGCACGGCAGGAACGCGATGTCGCCCAGCAAACGACCGGAAATCCGGATCCCGAGCGCGGGCAGAGAATCTCGATCGCCGATGTCCTGCGAGCCTCGAGCCTGGTTAATCCCAGACGCGAACGCTTCCGCGGGCGAGACGTGATCGTCTTCGATTTCGAGCCGTTGCCGGGTTACAAGCCGCAAAAAGACTATGAAAAGTTCTTCGGCAAGACCGCCGGCGCTATCTGGGTCGATGCGTCGGATAAACAGGTCGCGCGGGTCGAGGCCCGTCTGATCGATTCATACAAAGTGGCCGGAGGACTGCTCGCTTCTCTGCGCGAGGGAGCCACCTTCGTCCTTGAACAGGAACGAGTCAACAACGAGATCTGGCTGCCGACACGCGCCGACATAAATCTCAGCGTCAAAGTCCTGCTGATCAAGGGGATCAGCGTCAATCAGTCGATAACCTACGGCGATTACAAACGATTCAACGTGGATGCTGAAAAAGAGAAACTGAAGAACCCGATATCGGGTGCTGACGGCGGGAATCCGTAACCGGTCAGAACGGATGACAACATGACAGGATTAACAGGATTTGTTGATCCTGTTAATCCTGCAGAAAGATCAGGACTGATAATAATCGGCGTTGATCTGGATGTAATGCTGCCATTTTTCAGGCACATCCTCATCACGAAAGATCGCTTCAACCGGACAGGCCGGCTGACAGGCGCCACAGTCTATGCATTCTTCTGGATTGATGTAGAGCATTTCCGTTGTTTCGAACTCGTCTTCATCTTTCCGCGGGTGAATGCAGTCAACGGGGCAAACGTCAACGCATGCAGTATCCTTGGTGCCGATGCACGGCTCTGTGATCACATAAATAGCCATTCTCTCGATCTCCTTCCTCGAAACTTTCGGGTGAATCTGATTAATAAAAGATAAGTCAGGTAACGTATGTTGCCGAATCGTTGGCTATTGTACAAGTTAGACTGTTTAATGCAAGTCATCATGTCAATTGACGCCATCTGAGCAATAAAACGACAAGACTCGGCAAGATCGCGCAAGACTTCCTCGTCATTTTCGCCCTATCCTTCCATCAGTGGCAGAAGAAAATCTGATTAACAAGTTATAAAAGGAGCAATCATCATGATCGAGAAAGGCGCCCCGATAGCTGAAGCGAAGGGAAAACTCGGCGTCCTGCTGGTTGGTATGGGAGCGGTCACCACTACATTTATTGCCGGTGTTGAAGCCATTCGCAAGGGGCTTGCCAGCCCCATCGGCAGTCTGACGCAAATGGGAACTATCCGGTTGGGTAAACGAACCGAGGGCAGGTCTCCGCTGATCCGGGATTTCGTCCCGCTGGCCGACCTGAAGGACCTGGTCTTCGGAACCTGGGACATCTTCGAGGAGAATGCGTATGACGCTGCGCTCCACGCGGGTGTGCTGGAAAAAGAGCTGCTCGTCCAGATCAAGCCTCAGATGTCGAAAATCAAACCCATGCCCGCGGTTTTCGACCAGGAGTACGTCAAACGGCTCGCCGGCACTCACATCAAAAAAGGCAAGACCAAAATGGACATGGCCGAGCAACTTATGGACGACATCGTCGAGTTCAAGAAAAAGAACAGGTGCTCGCGCATGGTCATGGTCTGGTGCGCTTCGACTGAGGTCTTCATCAAGCCGCATCCGGTGCATAAAACCCTGGCTTCTTTCGAGAAAGCGATGCGTGAAAATCACAAGGCCATCACTCCGTCGATGATATACGCCTATGCCGCATTGAAGTCCGGCATCGGATTCGCAAACGGAGCCCCGAATCTGACTGTCGACATTCCGGCCATCATCGAACTCGCCGAAAAAGAGAATCTGCCGATCTGCGGCAAGGATTTCAAGACGGGCCAGACTCTGATGAAGACCATCGTGGCGCCGGGTCTGAAAGCCCGACTGCTCGGACTCCACGGCTGGTTTTCGACCAACATCCTTGGAAACCGCGACGGCGAAGTCCTTGAAGACCCGGGTTCATTCAAGACCAAGGAAGAATCGAAGCTTTCGGTCCTCGAGTACATACTGCAACCCAAGGTCTACCCTGAACTCTACAGCGATTTTTCGCACCTCGTCAGAATCAACTACTATCCGCCACGTGGAGACAACAAGGAAGGCTGGGACAATATCGACATCTTCGGATGGCTCGGATACCCGATGCAGATCAAGATCGACTTCCTGTGCCGCGATTCGATTCTCGCCGCACCGATCGTGCTCGATCTGGCACTGTTTATGGATCTGGCCCAGCGCACCGGTATGCGGGGTATCCAGGAATGGCTCTCATTCTATTTCAAAAGCCCGATGTGCGCGGAGAATCTATATCCTGAACACGATCTCTTCATTCAGCTCATGAAACTGAAGAATACGCTGCGCCACCTGCGCGGCGAGGAGCTGATCACGCATCTCGGCCTGGAGTATTACGATTAGAATAGATTCGATGGCTGGGGATCCGCCATCGTCACAGGTGCTGCGCTGGCTACCTGAACCGGCGTGCCAGTGACCTGATCTCCTGTTGCGTGCAACAGCCTGTGACGATAACGGAAGGCGGAACTCTTAAAGTGCTCAGAGCAATGGACGATTCTGTTCGGCGAATCGTTTGAGTTTCATATTGAGCGTCTGAACGCGCAGTCCGAGCAGTTTCGAAGCCTTCGTCTGACTGCCTCCGGTCTGATTGAGGGCGGTCGAGATCAATTGCCGTTCGAAGTCATCGACAATACCCGGCAGATCGATGCCGTCCGGCGGGATCGACCGGAGCCTGGCGAAACGAATTCGCGACGGAAGCGACTGATCATCGATCTGCTTTGGCGGCAGGCTGGTGATCGCGCTTTCGAGTACGCTCTCCAGTTCATCGATATTACCCGGCCATAAGTATTCGACCAGTGAACTGAGGGCTTCACGGCTGATCTCGTGTTGCCCGCGTCCAAGGCGCTGTGCGATCTTAACAGTCAGATGTCTGATCAAATATGGGATGTCTTCGCTCCGTTCGCGAAGCGGCTTGAGCGTAAAGCTGAAGGGTTTGAGCATCTCGACCAACCCGTAAGCGATGCGGTTTTCAGCCGATCTTTCAGCCGGATTGATGCCCGAAGCAAAGACAAGACGCTGATTATGCGACTTACCGCCACTTTGACGCCATCTCTGTTCCTCGAGATAGACGGCAAACCTCTGCTGCAGCAAGACAGGCAGGCAGGTCAATTCATTAATGTAGATCGTCCCTTCCTTGACGGTCTCGATCATCCCCTGCGGACTGAAGAGCAGGTTATGAAGCGAATCGGGGCTCAAGCCATGAGCATTGACGGCGAAGAATGGCCGGCTCCAATGTGGCCCTGCCTGATGCAGGACGCGCGCGATCTGTTCCTGCTTCAAGCCACGCTCCCCGATCAGCAGAACGGGTTGCATGTGAGCCGCCTGCACGCCGATAAATCGCTTCAGATCGTCGATATTCGATCCGACTCCGATGAATGATTCGTATTGATCGTAAGTGACTGCGCGCGGCGGACTGATCAATGTCAGCGCATGGCGCGGCGATGGCGTCTGCACATTTTTGTTTACTGCTTCTCCGGCCATATCCTCGTTTCCTCCTTCTCAACTGTTCATTCATGTAATGTTGAACCGCTTCAGCTGATTTGGAGTTTCGCTTAATAAAAGGTAAATGTCTTCAAAGTGCGGTAAAAAGGGGTAAAAGTTGTAAACAACTTGTAAATCGCCCCTTGATCCTCAGTTCGGGCCGTGATTAGATCGGCCTGCGCAACAGGTTTTATCAAGGTTTGAGATATGAGAAAGCTCAAGGAATTCCTAAGGAAACATATGCTCTGGGTCGGAATGGTCGCAGTGACCATCCCCTTGGCGACCCATTTGTGGCTGCAATACCAGTCGCTCAGCGAGCTCCAGTCGACCTTGCCGCACGCCCGCCGGGCGTACATGCGCAAATATCTGTCACTGGTCATCGACAAGGTTATCGCGAATTATGAGTCGAAGGCCGATGCGATACTCGACCTTCCCCCGAAGGCATTCAACCATACCTATCCGAATCCGGACTACAGCCCGATGACGGCCATCGACCTGTCAATGGTCTACGATCATTTCACATCGCATCAGTTTCGAGGAGCGCGACTGCTCTTTGCCGGTGTAATCAGCGGACCCAAGGACCCGACTTATGTGACTGTCCGATTTTTCGATCCGATCGCCTGTACCTTCAGGTATCGTCCGACGATGGATGAGCGAGGCGCCGCCCATTCGGCTTCGGCCAACTGGATGGCCATGATCATGGTCGAATCAAAACCCAGTCCGAAATCGATCAAACTGACCGTGGACGAACGCGATCCGCGGTATCGGATCATCGTCAAACCGATCGTTAATGAAAGCGGCAATGTAGTCGGCGTGGCCGGGATGTTTCTCAAAGATGAAGTCTTCATTCAGGACTACCTGGCGCCGGCCGTTCAGGGCTCACTTGCCGGAAGTTTTCCCGATGAGCACCGTGATGTGATCGTCACACTCACCAGCAATGACGAGAAGCTGCTCTATTCAAACCAGAAATTCGAAGGAAAGACATACGAAGTCGGCTGGCCGATGCCGTTCATATACTCAGACTGGTTCCTCGGAATACGCATGCAGAAAATGACTGAGGAACAATGGAGCCAGCGATACTTCATAACCAACCTGTCGTTTTCATTGCTGACCTCTCTGGTTCTGATCGGAGGTATAGTTCTCGCACTTCGCACGGCGTCACGTTCGATGAAGCTCTCTCAGATGAAGGCCGATTTCGTTTCGAACGTCTCGCATGAGCTTCGTACTCCTCTGGCATCGATCCGGGTCTTCGGCGAATTCCTCAAACTTGGCAGGGTTCGCGATGCGCATAAGATTCACGAATACGGAGAATATATCGAAACCGAGAGTCGCCGGCTGACCCAGCTGATCAATAATATTCTGGATTTTTCGAAGATCGAGTCGGGACAGAAGACATATCAGTTCGAGGAAGCGGACATTGAACAGGTGGTGACTGATACGCTCAAGACATTCGAGATCATGCTCGAACAAAACGGTTTCAGGATAGAGCTTGAAAAACAGGCCAGAAATTTGCCGAAGGTCATCATCGATTCGAACGCCATCGCACAGGCCTTCATCAACCTGCTCGACAACGCCGTCAAATATTCCGGTGAAGCCAAGGTGATCAAGGTCCGGCTGAGCCACAATGACGGATTCATTACGATTTCGGTCAGCGATCACGGCATTGGTATCGCAAAGGAAGAGATCGAGAAGGTCTTCGAGAAATTTTACCGGGTGGGCAACAGTCTGGTGCACGACGTCAAGGGCAGCGGACTGGGACTGTCGATCGTCAAACATATAGTCGAGGCTCATGACGGAAGCGTGACGATAGATAGTGAACCGGGCAGCGGAACGACCTTCTCGATCCACCTGCCCTGCAGCGACAGTCAGACGAGCAGATCGCAGCCCAATCAGACCAATCGGGGCGATGCCTACCTCGGACATGGGCTGCCGATCGGAGATAACACATAATCATCAGGAGCCAGGACGAGAAGAATGACTGGAAAAGTATTAATTGTAGAAGACGATCAGGCAATGGCTGTAGCTTTGCGGGACGGTTTTGAATATGAAGGTTACTCAGTCCAGGTGGCGCGCGACGGAGCGGACGGACTGAAAGTGGCCGCCGAGAAGGATCTGGATCTCATCATCCTGGACGTCATGCTCCCTCGAATGAGCGGTTTCGACGTCTGCAAAAACCTGCGCAGCACCGGAAATGCCACCCCAATCATAATGCTCACCGCGCGCGGCCAGGAGATCGACAAGGTTCTGGGCCTCAAGATCGGAGCCGACGATTATGTCACCAAACCTTTCAGCTTCATGGAGCTCATGGCGCGCGTCGAGGCTCTCATTCGACGAACTCATCGACAGTCTGAAACCACCGAAGATTTTCATTTCGGCGATTTTCATGTCAATTTCAAGAAGTTCGAAGTCACACGGGCAGACTCGCCCGTCGAGATGTCACCCCGGGAATTCCACATCCTCAAATATTTCATCGAGCACCGCGGAGAAGTCATCACACGGGACCAGTTGCTGGATGCCGTCTGGGGTTACGGCAGCTTCCCGCTGACTCGTACCGTCGATATGCACATCGCCAAACTGAGGCATAAGATCGAGGATATTCCCGGGGATCCGAAACACATCATCACCGTCCACAGAGTCGGATATAAGTTCGTGGCTTGAACAGTCCGATCAATAAGACAATCCGAAGCCGTACTTGAAGAGCGGAGTGTACATGGCATCTCCCACATTAATCGGTATCTGATTGACTGATTGCGGCCAGCTGTGAGGCAGCTTGCCGGATGGCTTGTAATCCCCGAAGAGCACATCGGCAACGCCCTGCCCCTCGGTTCCGGGCAACCAGGCAGCGATGAAGGCGTCGCATTTGAGCAGTGCCGGTTCGATGATCATCGGGCGCCCTGATATCAGAATGACCACGACAGGTATTCCAGCCTTTTTCATGTTATCGATCGCAGAGAGATCCTCGATGCTCAGCGAGAGGTCTTCCCGGTCGCCCATCATCTCGGCATAGGGAGTTTCGCCGATGACGACAACTCCAACATCAGCGCCATCAGCACCCGAGCCGTCTTTCGAGAAAGTCACTTTGGTGCTGGCTGAGACCGCGCCCTGGATCGCCTTGAGGATGGTGGTTCCGCCCGTCGTCAACTCGCCGCTCTTGCCCTGCCAGTCGATCGTCCAGCCGCCGCACTGATTGCCAAGGTCATCAGCATTTTTGCCGCCGATGTGGATGCGGGCGAAAGTCTTCGAAAGCGGGAGCGCCTTGTTGTCATTCTTGAGCAGAACCAGCGAGCGCCTGACAGCATCGCGGGCAACCTGACGATGTTCGGGCGAACCGAATCTTTTATGGAGTGCCCGATCGGCCATATGCGATCGGCCTTTGTCCATGAGACCCATGGCGAATTTGACCCGCAGGATACGCCTGACGGCGTCATCGATTCGGGACATCGGCACCTTGCCCTCATCGACCAGCTCGCGCAGCAGTCTGATGAACTCCCGGTAGTTGTTGGGTACCATGACCATATCCATGCCGGCGTTGATGGATGTCTCGATATCGTTTTTGTAATCGCCGGGAAGTTCGTCGATGGCGTTGTAATCAGAGATCAGAAATCCCTCGAAACCGAGTTCCCCTTTGAGAATCTCTGTCAGCAACCGCTTGCTGCCCGAACACTTGACACCGTTCCAGCTGCTGTATGAGGGCATAATCGAGCCGACTCCGGCATTGATCGCCGTGACATACCCCTGGAGGTGGATTTCGCGGAGTTCCGCCTCGCTCAACTTGACGTCTCCGCGATCGAGCGGCCAGCGTTCAGGCTTGTCAGGGGCCTTGAGCGCGCCGGTTCCCCAGATGGTTCCGCCGTCGGCTGCGAAGTGCTTGGCGCAGGCGAGAACGCTCAGCGGGCCGCGCAGATCCGCCCCCTGAAACCCCATGACTGATGCTTCACCGAGTGTTTTGACCAGCTCAGGATCCTCGCCGAACCCCTCATAAGTGCGGCCCCATCGCTCATCCCTGGGCACAGCCACACAAGGTGCGAAAGTCCAGTTGATTCCTGTCGCCCGGACCTCTTCGGCTGTCACCTGGGAAACGCGCCGGACCAGATCGGAATCTCGCGTTGCACCGAGCCCGATATTGTGCGGAAAGATAACCGCGTCCAGCACATTGTTATGCCCGTGAACCGCATCGACGCCATACAGGATCGGAACCCCAAGGCGCGTTTTCAAAGCCAGCGACTGATACTTGTCGTACATGTCTGTCCAGGCTTTGAGGCTGTTGCCTTCCTTCGGATCGCCATTGCCCCCGCTCAGCAAGGAACCCAGATAATAGTCCCCTACGTCCTTGTCATCCTTGAGCCCTGTGATCTCGGCCTGGGTCATCTGCCCGATCTTCTCATCGAGCGTCATCCCGGACATGGCCTGCTGAACCTGATCGTCGAATGCCGTCAGTTTCTTCTGTCCCTCGACCTGAGTCTGTTTGGAATCGGAACGGCACCCTGCAAGCAATGCCAGCAATGCCACAAGTAAAATCACGGGGGTTTTCATTTATTCATCTCCTTGTCAATAAGTCGTTCAATACGCTGTAAACTAAATTTGCTAACATTTAAGTCTGGAAGAAATTAAACGCAGAGGCCGCAAAGGGGCAAAGAAATACAGGGAAGATCAGTGTTCGAATTATATCCAGTGGGCAATAATCCGGATATTCATATCACCAAAAAATCTTTGCTCCTTTGCGGCCTCTGCGATTAAATTCTTTGCCCCTTTGCGGTCTTTGCGATTAATTTCTTCCAGACTTAAATGACCGAAAATTTAGGTTACAGAGTATTCAATGTGTCATCGAGTAAAAGATCAGATTCATACCTAGGCGGTATGCGCCCAGACCGTACTTGAGGGGATACTCCGGATCATCGATCCACTCCCAGGCATCTCCGTTATCGGCATTACGCGCAATGAAGACCATGATCCGATCGGTCTCGTCCATGATCCCCAGATACTGAGGCACGATCCCGCCCTTCTCATGCGTTCGACCACGATTGACATAGTTGTGGAAATTCGGGACCTGGAGGACTTCGTCGATATCGAAATAACAATGAAAGATCGAATGGTTCAGCGGAATCTCCTGGATCGGACGTTCCGGAAAGATCTTGTAGAGCTGCTCGCGGACATGCTGCCATTCGTATTCGCCCCAGAAATCGTCGAGCATCATAAACCCGCCTCTGAGGAGGTATTCACGCAGGCCGTCGGCATCCTCCTTCGATAGTTCCATCTGCCCGGGCTCAACGATATAGACAAATGGATAGCGAAAGAGTTCCTTATCGGTCGGCGCGACGGCAGCCGGATTGTCGGAGATTCGCATTATGCTGCGCACCCAGCCGCGCAGGCCGAAGATGAACTGCTCGTCCGCCTTCGGGTAGTCAGTGGTCCAGCCGCCCCAGCCATAAGAATCGTATTTCAATCGGGCGAAGGTGAATTCGCCGTTCGGGACCGTATTCTCCGGTATAACCCTTGGAGACCTGTAACCCGGCCGACCCGGTCGAAGTGACGGACGCTGACTGTTGACCGTCGTGATCATCGACGGCAGCCATACCAGCAATATCAGGACGAAGATGGATTTTCGAAACAAATGACCTCCTGAGCAGCGGCTTTATCTATTCAGTTTATCGTCATCGGCGTGTCGGCGGACGGATCGTCAATTTCAAGTATCGAATCGCCATCATCCTGGACGACAAACTGTCTATCAATACCGAGATATCTATAGAAGGCCTCATCGGTCAAAGCTCTGATCACACCTTCACCGACAGCTCTGCCGTCGGAATGCTCCCATATCCGCATATCATTCCGTTTGAAGCCCGCATCCGCCAATATGCGCCTCCGTTCAGCCGGATTCAATTGATAAAATAGATTGAACATATCAACTTCCTGGATATAGCCGCTCCAGTATCGCATGGTGATAGTAATGCTTCAGAATCTGAATGTAATTGTAACCCTTTTCAGCCATCAATGCCGCTCCGATCTGACACAAACCGACGCCATGTCCCCATCCGGCGCCTGTCAGAATGAATCTTTCCGGTATCCCTGCGCCCGAAACATCAGTATCGATGACGAAAGCGGAACTGAACAGGTGCGATTTCGATAAAGCGCGGCGAATCTCCAGCTCTTTTCCGATGACCGCCGATCCACTGCGTCCGACTATCCGGAGGCGTTTCAGTCTGCTTGACTCACCACGTTCAACTGATTCCAGCGCGATAATCGGTCCGAAATCGATTCCCATCTTGATGCGCAGTGTTTCCTGCAACTCTTCCTGGTCGATCGTTACGCGCCAGCGAAAGAAATCGGCCGTTTCCTGGTCGAAATCAGGCAGAATTCGCCTGATCACATCCGCATCATTTGTATTGCAGAACGCCGGCGGAGCCCCTCGAATCCACCGCTCCGCATTCAACTCGCTGGTGAGTGGCAGCGCAAAGCCTTCTGGAAAGCCTTCTCCGTCGTACGAGACAGCAAGGTAAGGGATCCTGACATCGGCCCACGCCGCGTCGAAACTCTCTGTCATCCCGCCGCAGGATTTTGAAAACCGCGCATCACAGAGTTCCCCGTCGTATCGCAGAACCAGTCCACGAGTTTCATCCACTGCCTCGAAGACAGCCTGCGTCGTGGCCCTGGTGATGCCCTGATAACGCTGGCAATGATCGTCCGCGCAAACATCAAAGTCCGAATGGTTCTCTCTGTCGTACCAGCGGATGGTCTCGCCTGGCTTCGCATTCTTCACAGGGCCGGCTGTCAGGGCCGTGGGCTTCCACTCGGGCAGTTGCGCCAGCAGCCAGCTTCGCGAAATACAGGCGTGCGCCTTGAGCAGATCAGGTCGCGCCGTCGCGCTCATCTCCGACGAGATGACGCTCGATAAATACGATTCAACATCGATCTTGTTGATGACGACAAGGCGGCCATCCGCATCCGGCACAATCCGCAGCGATCCCTGAAATTCCTGGTCCTGGATTCGCTGCCAGTGAAAATCGACCCCGATCACAACATCCCTTAGAACGAAGCTGGAGCCGGCATCAAGCGGGTTAAATTGATCGCCGGCTGAAAACCCAACCGGCCCGCCACCATCAGGCTCGATCGCAATCCTGTCTCCATTAGAGAAAGCCCTGTATGCGCCGGCGGCAACGGGAGCACCCTGAGCGGACACAAATTCGCCCTTCAATTCGAAACGCACAGCGTCCACGCCCGATAGTATACCTACCGAAACGACCGGAGGCTTACTCATTTCCATCAAGCTCCCTCCTCGAGCGACAACCACGATTGAAAGCGCTCGTCATCGAGCGAGACCTCGTCAAGGATGATCGAAATATCCCGTTCCGTTATGCGGTCGAAATGCTCACGTTCGGGAATGACGATCAGCCCCGAAAGGTCTATCGCCGCCGGGCTGACGGTCAGCTTCGCATCCCCTTGCGCGTAATAACATTCCGGCCGATGCTTCCCGCGTGGATAAACAATGACGGTCCAGCCATTCTCAGCAAACCGAACGACCAGATTGACCATCGGTTCCTCTTTTTCACCCGTTACCGTTTTAAGATCGAACAGTGCGGCATCGAACCATTCGCACAGGTCATCCCATGCGCCGCTCCGCGCGACCAGCAAATTCAGCCTGTATTCGCGCAGTGCGAAACGCTCGATACCCGCCCGTCTCGATTCCAGCCATTTATCACGGCACAGCAAATCATCAAAGACCGGAATCCCGACAGCCGAAGCAGCCTGAAAATGCAGATGATCGGGCGCGGAGGCTCCGCAACGAGGCCCGTTATACAAACAAAACCAATCCTGCCCCAATGCCTGCGCCAGATCGAGCAGCGATCTGAAATTCCCCGAGATCGCCTGCGCAATATGCTCCGTCGCGGAGATGACCAGATGATCCCTCAGGACAGGAAACGGATTGCATAAAGCCACCAGACCATGATTGAAACGAATCGCACGCTCTTCGGCCGGCAGATTTTCCACACACAGAAAACAGGGCCGCCCGCCAATCGATGCCGCATCGACCTTCGCCGAGGTACTGACAATTCGACCCGGATTGTATTGCCCTGTCACTCGCGAACCTGCAATCTGAAAGTCCCTGGTCTCGACCGCGTCAAGCCTCTTAACCGCATCTTTGAGCACCGGCCACGTCTCTTTTTGCTGCTCGATCATTGCCTTCACACGGTCCCGGAACGTCACCTCTGCCGCACCTTGCAGGAATGGCGTCAGCTCGTCATCTGAAAGCGATCTGCGATCCCAGCTCATGACCCGTCTTCCTCCGAGTTGAATCTCTGCCGCGCCATTATCTCGATCGTCCGTAATCGGTCTTTGTATGCGTCATACCTGTTCGCAGTCGTTAACGGCAGCGCACTGTCTGAATTCCCGGACCACCGCCGGGCGTAATAGAGCGATTCATATATACGCCCTATCTCATATTCCCTGCTCAATCGCAGCGCCACCGCATAGTCCTCACCATAACTGACATTCGGCAGCCCAATGCCGCGTAATACCGCCACATCGAACGCCCGGGGCGCACCAAGCCCGTTGATACGCAACGCATTGTTGCGCCCGTTATCCCTCGTCCACTCACGATGATCGATCAGCCCGGGCGGCACCTCGTTCAAATCGAAATCAACGATCGTATACGACCCGATCACCATCGCATATCCACCCCGCTCGAATTCTTCTATCACTCTCCTCAACACCGTATCACTGGAATAGATGTCGTCCGAATCAAGCTGCACCGCATACCTGCCACATTCCACTGAATATATTGCTTCGTTCCAGCACCCTCCAATTCCAAGATCTGTTCGCGCAGGTATCACATGTTTCAATCTTACGTTATCAGACGCAAGCTCATTCAAGAGTTCCATCGTGCCGTCGGTGGAGTGATTATCGACAACAATGACGTTGAAAGAGAAATCCGCTATCTGGCAGAGGGCGCTCTTGACGGCATCGGCGATGGTTTTGACGCGGTTGCGGACGGGGATGACGATGCTGGCGGTGACCGGAAAAGATTCGGAAGAAGAGGGCAGCCTGGAAAATGCTGGGGCAAGCCAGGCGCCGACGCGTTTGAGGTGGGCAGTGGCGATGTCTTCCATCTCGATCTGAAAGTCACGTTTTGAGGGATCGACGTAATCGAAGATTCTCTCGCCTGTGGCACGTGGATCGGCGATCGATCTGGTGTAGAGAGGTTCAGGAACGCGCAGGATATCGTGATCGATCGATATTTTGAGCCGCAGGTCGTACCAGCCGCCCCACCTCAAATCGGCCGGCACGTGGCCGTGTTTTTCGGTTGCAGCCAGAGCGGCGAGACGCGAGACAAGGATGATCGAACCGAAATCGAAGGTATCGCGAATGCTGCCAGGCTGGTAGTCGATCAGCGGGTGGTCGGTCGCCTGATCTTCCCTGATCTCTCTAAAATCAGAATAAACGATTCCGGCTCCGGTATCATGCGCGACTTGAAGCATTCTATCGAGCATGCGCGGTCCGGGATCGACTTCTCCGTCCGGCAGGCAAAGCAGAAAATAATCTGCGCCGGCACGTTCGATGATCGCCCCAACAGCAGAGCCGGAAAGAAACGTCTTCGCTTCTATCTGTCCGCGAGGACCGAGATCGAACACACCGTCGATCAGGGGATGCGATGCGATCGCAGCCAAACCATCGCATGTATCGGCTCCTGTGAGGTTAATTCTAACCAGGCATATTTTCGCCATAATTTGACTTGCCCGGGAAGTCTGGCTATGCTGACTCCCGATTTTCTCCTTATCAGAACGTGAGCGTAAGCGAGCGCTCATGATCCTGAACATTCAAATGCAAACCATTCTCATTCGGCATATGACCGATTTCGAGCTGATTCGCCGACAACTGAATGAGCGGCTTGAGCCGCTGCACTCACTGGATATCAGGCATAACCACTGTGCTCAGGCGGCCGTGGCTTTAATACTGCGTGAAACACCCGGCGACCTGTCGGTGCTGATCATCAAGCGGGCCGAGCGGGCCGGAGATCCCTGGTCAGGCCATCTGGCGCTGCCCGGCGGTCGCGCTCAAGCCAGTGACCCTGATCTGCTCTTCACCGCCGCGCGCGAGACCTATGAAGAGATCGGCCTGGAGCTGCTCGATAACATGGGATCCAGGAACCGGTTTCTTGGCAAACTGCCGTTGCTCGCACCGAAAAATCCGCAACTTCCCGAGACCGAAATAACCCCGTTCGTCGCTCTCGCACCCGAGCAGGTAATACTGAGCATTAACCACGAGGTCGCTGACGCATTCTGGGTCTCCGTCGACGATCTCAAACGCGAAGGTCCGTCAAGCTTCTATTCAATGCAGTTCGGTGAAATCGTCAGGAACTGGCCCGCCTATCCTTCCAGCGGCGGACCGATCTGGGGCATCACCGAACGCATCCTGACCAACTTTCTGTCATTACTCGATTGAAGAAAGCATCGATTATCAACCATATACCATAATGACCGAGCAAAAATCACCCAACGAAGCTCCGCATCTGATCAGACATTTTTCGACACTGCAGGCGACGGCGCTGAACATGTCCAATATGATAGGCATCGGGCCCTTTATCACCATCCCGCTGCTCATGTCGGCGCTCGGAGGCCCGCAGTCGATGCTCGGCTGGCTGGTCGCAGTGCTCATAGTCATACCAGATGGAATGGTCTGGAGCGAACTGGGAGCGGCGCTGCCTGGTTCCGGCGGCAGTTACGTTTATCTGCGCGAAGGATTCGGCAGCAAGACCTTCGGCCGCCTGCTGGCGTTTCTGTTTATCTGGCAATTCATACTCAGCGGCCCGCTCGAAATCGCATCAGGATACATAGGCTTCGCATCTTACATGGGATATCTGTGGAAGGATATGCCGTCCTACGGCCCAAAGCTCGTGGTAGTCGTCGTTGGCATCCTCAACATCCTGCTGCTCTATCGACAGATCAAGCATGTCGGCAGGATCACAGTCAGCCTGTGGATTGGAACTCTCCTGACAACCGGCGCCGTGATCATGACCGGTTTTATGCATTTCAACCCGGATATCGCTTTCGACTTCCCGCCCGACGCGTTCAAATTCTCGACAGGGTTTCTGCTCGGCCTGGGAGCCGCTTCGCGCGTAGGCGTCTATGATTATCTGGGGTATTACGACATCTGCTACATTGGCGACGAAGTGAAGAATCCCGGCAGGACCATACCCAGATCGATCATCATCAGCGTAATTGCGGTCGCGTTGATCTATATTTCAATCAACCTGTCGATCATCGGGGTGATTTCATGGAGGGAGTTCGTCCCGTATGATCCGGCTAAACCGGCCTCGAATTTCATCGTCTCGCTGATGATGGAGAAAGTTTACGGCAAACCGATCGCGATCATAGTGACGGTCATGATTCTGTGGACGGCGTTCGGGTCGGTCTTCGCGCTGCTGCTGGGTTATTCGCGTATTCCATATGCTGCTGCTCGCGACGGCTATTTCTTCAAGATCTTCGGCAGGCTGCACCCGAAGCACAACTTCCCGAATGTCTCGTTGCTGGTTATCGGCCTGATCTCGATCCTCTGCAGTTTTCTCTCGCTCGGAATGGTGATTGACGTCCTGATCGCGACACGGATCATAGTGCAGTTCATCGGACAGATCTTTGCCGTCTCGCTGCTCAGAAAGAACAGACCGGACCTCGAACGACCATATCGAATGTGGCTCTATCCGATACCGAGCCTGATCGCTCTCGTCGGCTGGGTCTTCATCTTTTTAACATCGGGAAATATGACGATCCTCTTCAGCCTCGGAGCGCTGCTGCTCGGTATCGTCTGCTTCCTGCTCTGGTCACGGCAGACATCCAAATGGCCATTTGAAGAGCCAACCTGAAGGGCAAAGCGTCAGTGGATGATATTAATGATGCGGGACGCCACGAACGCAGCGCACTGTGTCCCTGGCAATCAGCAGCTCCTCATCCGTCGGGATTACGTATACCGCAACGCTTGAATCTTCAGCGTTGACAGGCCCCTCGGCCCCGCCGGTCAGTGTCAGGTTGAGGTCAGGATTGAGCCTCACTCCCATCCATTCCAGCCCCTCGCAGATGCGACCGCGGATCTCGGCCGAATTCTCGCCGATTCCACCGGTAAAGACGATTGCATCGGCTCCGCCCATTGCCGCCAGATAAGAACCGATATACTTTCTGACACGATAACAGAATATGCTGATCGCAAGGATCGCGCGACGATCGTTATTTTCGTGCGCTTCGGCAAGCAATTCCCGCATATCGTGTGTCAGCCCCGAAATCCCCAGCAGCCCCGACTGCTTGTTCAGCAAACTCTCGACCTCGGTCAGCGACATTCCCTCCTTGGTCGCCAGGAACTCAAGTATCAGTGGATCGAGATCACCGGATCGAGTCCCCATGACCAGCCCCTCGAGCGGGGTCAGACCCATCGACGTATCCATCGAATTCCCGCCCTTGATGGCCGTTGCCGAACATCCATTTCCCAGATGTATCGTGATAATGTTGACCTGATCCCTCGGGATTCCTCTCAAGAGCCGATACCTGTATGCAACATATCGATGAGAGGTGCCGTGAAATCCATATCTGCGAACCTTGTGGCGGCGATAATACTGGTATGGCAAGGCGTAAAGGTAGGCATGTTCGGGCAGCGTCTGATGAAATGCGGTATCGAACACGGCCACTTGAGGCAGGCCCGCGCCGAAGATCTCGCGTGCAGCCATGATCCCCTTGATATTGGCCGGATTATGCAGCGGCGCCAGTTCTATGCAGTCCTCGATCTCACTCAGGATCTCGTCGTTCACGACCGCCGATTGCGTGAACCGTTCCCCTCCATGAACCACCCTGTGACCGACTGCATGAATGTCGGAAACCGTCTTGATCTGGCTGATATCGGACTCCTTCGAACAGACCCAGCGCGTGATCAATCCGACCGCCGAACGTATGTCCCGTAATTGAGCCGTCGTCCGTTGGGCCGGTCTTCCCTCGGCGTTGAGCGACAATATCGCCTCCCCACCTATCCGCTCGATCACTCCTCGCGCCAGCTTTCGGTCATCGTTCCGCTCGATGGTTTCGATGTCGGTCTCGACCACTTGAAACTTGATCGTCGAACTTCCGCAATTCAAAACCAGTATGTTCATATAATTGACCTTATTAATAACAAATGTTGCGCGAGGGGACCCCCAAAACCACTGGCAAAATTTGGGGTTTTCCCGCCAAATTCTCCGGGAGGCCCGCACCGCGGGGGAGGAGGAGAGAGCGGGGGGGGGGGGGGGCCCCCGGGCGGGGCGGGACACCGGGGGCCCCCCAAAATTCGCCCGCCCACCCAAGGGGGGGGGGGGGGGGGCCCGGGGGCGGGGGGCGGGGCCGCCCCGCCCGGCCCCCCCCCCCCGTCCGGCTTACCTTTGGGGTGGACGGGGGGCTTCGCTCGGCGGGGGTGTCTCTGCGTAACATCAGTTAATAAGATATGATCCCGGCCGACATCATAATCTAATTTCTCCCTTCATTCATATGATTTGATATCCCAAAACGTGCGGTCAGATACCCGAATCAGGCAATTTTTCCGACTTTAAGCCGGACAAGCCAACACAGTCGCCGCTAACTTAACTGTTCCCTGCACTTAGAGTGACTATCAGAAATCGCAGGTTTCGGCACGACCTTTGCAATTATGACAGGTGAGAGATGCAAGAGAAGCCGGGCGGAGGTAAAGATCCGGGTTGTATGTCGCAAGCAGGAGTTAGATTTGATAAGATCACAAAGTCCAGGCGGGTGGAGAATGGCGTTGGAACGAATGAGCGTCCCCTTCACGACATTCAAGCGTAGTTGATTCAATGGGGCTTGGGCAGGATTTGAGGGGGTTGGTAAAAATGAACGTATTCAAAAAGTTAATTTTCGCTGTCATGCTGGCTTTAACACTGACCTTTACGGCTGTCGCTCAGCCGCAGCAGAATTTGATGCAGGGTAAACCACCCGAGCGGCCGAAAGAAAAAGAGAAAGATCCTCCGAAACGGGATAATCCAAGGCCGTCTGACGATAAGAAGGATAAGCGAAGAAAGCCGGACTTTATTTTATGAAGTTTATTTAGTGGTTCTCTCTCCTTACCTGACGACCCCGCCATAGCAGATGCTTTGGCGGGGTCTTTTTACATTATTCGCTCTTCGCACGGCGCTTGATCATTCCAGCTTTGCGAACTTTCCGCGGATTCTTGCGCGTCCTGCCATAGGTTCCGCGACTGATCTTTCCTCGTCTCGATCGCTGATCTCCTCTACCCATAAAACCTCCATTGATGTATTGATTGATAATGAATGGATCCGCATGTGCGCATCCATATCTTTCTACTTTCTACTTGATGCTACATTTCAAGGACGATGACGGTGTCGAAAGGATCAGCCGCATCCTGCGGGATTGTGAGCAGGAAGCCGTATTTGTCGTCCTCGCGAAAATCAAGCGTCCGGCCGTCCGATAAAAGCTTTGCGGATTTTATCTTCGCGGGCATTTTGGGCATAGCCAGAACGCTATCGGACCAGTTTAGCACATGGACATATATCCTGTTGCCCTTCCTTGTCGTCACGCCCCATGGTCGCGGAGAGACCGGGCCTCCGCGCGTACCGTATATCGACTCGCCGTTCTTGCCAAGCCACTGGCCGACCTCGTGCAGCCGGGTGACGAATTCGGGCTGGATCCTGCCATTCGGCATCGGACCGACATTGAGCAGGAAATTTGCGTTATACCCGGCAGATCGGACAAGGTAATGAACCAGATCCCTGGTGCTCTTGAACCTCTTATCCGAGGCATTGTAGCCCCAGGCGCCATTGATGGTTTCGCACGTTTCGAGCGGGATTGAACCGATCTCGGTCGTATTGAAACCGGCGGTATTGCTGCCGGGCAGATCCTTTTCGAACATCTGAAAGTCTTCGCCCGAGGTCGGCGCGAGGTGATGATTCGACCCGACCAGCGCGGCCGGCTGCAATTTATGTATCAGATCATATGTCTGGCGAAGCCGCCAGTCTGCCTGCGGTTTGTCCCACATGCCATCAAACCAGATGCCTCCAACAGGGCCGTACCTGGTCAGCAGTTCAGTCAGCTGCCCGTCCATGAAATCGAGATATTTGTACCAGTCTCCACTTTCGGGCCGGCCGGAGTTCTGACCGGTTCGCCCGCGCGGGAAATAATCAGGGTGTTTCCAGTCGAGTTGAGAGTGATAAAAGAAGAGCTTGACACTCTGCTTGCGACACTCCTCCGCCAGCATTTTTAGAACGTCCTTTTTGTAAGGCGTCCGATCGATGATGTCCCAGTCGGTCAGTTTCGAATCGAACATCGCGAAACCGTCGTGATGTTTGCTGGTGATGGTGATGTATTTCATGCCGGCGGCCTTGGCCAGTGAGACCCATTCAGCCGGGTCGAATTCGATCGGATTGAACCGTGGAGGCAGTTTCTCGTATTCGCTGAATGGGATCTTGTCGTTGTTCATGACCCATTCGCCTTTGCCCAGTACGCTATAGACGCCCCAGTGCACGAAGAGCCCGAATTTCGCGTCCTGAAACCACTGTCGCGATTCCAGATTCTCCTTCGCCGGCTGATAACCCGATTGAGCCTCAGACCGCTCCTCAGCCATACCCATCATGAGCGCAAGCAAAACCAGCACTGAAAGCATTATTACGCGGTTTGAATAGCTTTTGAACATACAGTCTCCTTTCAGGATGTGGCGAAAAAGGCTTCACCGTCGCGACGAACGACACCTTCATCTTCGAGCTTTTCCAGGTGCGCCAGGACTGACTGTTCGGCAAGTTTGTGCATGGCCTGCGGCACATCTGTATAGACCTTTTCGACGATACTGGAAAGAGTGACGGCCCCCTCACGAACAGCCTTGAGAATGTTCGACTCGCGTTCGTGCCGGTGAGCAATGTACTCCTCGATCTTAGCGCGTGCATCGGCAATAACAGGGCCATGCCCCGGCATGAGCGCCGTCAGTTTAGGCAGTTCGAGGTATTGATTGAGAGATTCCAGATACTCGCGCATATTGCCTTCCGGTGGGGCGATGACGACCGTACCAAAACCGACGACGCAATCGCCAGTGATCAGAGTGCCCGTCCGCTCTTCGTATAGGCTGAGGTGGCCTTTGGCGTGTCCGGGAGTCCACATCGCCCGAAGGCGCCACGTAAGACCGGTCTTCGCTTCGGTCAATTCGATCAGTTCACCATCTTCGATGAAACGATCGACGCGGATCTGGTCGCCGATGGCATCTGCGGTCAACCGGTGAGCTGCGACCGGTATGTTGAACTTACTCGCCAGATGATTGACGCCGCCGATGTGATCGGGATGCAGATGAGTGATCAGGATTTCACGGATTTTACGCCCTTCGTCGATGAAACGCTCGATATTGCGATCGAGAATCGCCTGCTGATCAGGATAGGGAGAGCCGGGGTCGATGACGACCATCTCGTCTCCACCGATGATGTAGCAGTTCGTATGCGTAGCAGGCGGGATCGTGGGCGTGCGCAGCGCGCAGAGATAAAAACCATATCGCATTTCCACGCGGGTTTCCAGATGATCACGCTCTTCCTGCGAAACGCTGAACATCCGATCGGTGAAATTTTCGATGTCTTCGGAAAGCGCCTGCAATGCCGCGAAGATCGGAGTGACGATCAGACAGCTGCCGTCGACCCAGCGCTGCAGCGCTTCGTGTGGGCGCAGCCATTCACCCTCTTCGAGTTCGCCGGGGATTACGTGAGCATCCTGACCTTCAGGAAGCCATGCGGCGTAGAAGCGCGTATCGTAGCGCCGCGGCATGGTCGCCGGCGTCACCCATCGAGGGGCCTCAATTAAACGGTGCGGGTCGATAGTGAGCCCTTCGGATTCCAACATCTCACGAAAACTGACGCGATCGGCACAAAGATCCTCGCGCAGCTCGGTCAGCCTCGAGGCAGTCAGACGTTCGACTCCCTCGGCAATGAGAATACCTGTCTCTTCAAATATCTCGCGAATTGCTGCTACGCGCATGACAGCGTCTTCAAGGCTTTCTGCTGCGCGGACCGGCACTTCGGCATCTGCCTCGTCACGCTGTCCGCCGGGGAAAGCATGGTAGCTGGCCATGAATCGCAATGTCCGCGCTCGCTTGACCCAGTAGACCTTTGGATCATCAGGGTCGCGCAGCAATATCATCGCCGCGGCATCTTTCGGAGTCACTGGTCTGGGCGGTTGATCATTCGTTATCTGCATAGATGATCCAATTATAATCGTAAATGCCCTCCGGATGTAGATTCATTTACAAACCCGCCTGATCCCACTTTTTGATCACTGAATCGATCAGAGAGGCAACCTTACTCACCACTTTCTCGAAATACTCGTTCGCTTTTTTCTGATCGAATTTCGGGTGTCCCTGCCCTGAGGTGTACAGGCCGATCGAGGATGGGAACGGATAGGCCGACCATGTGCCCGGGGCTGGATATGGAGTGGTCATTTCGTCTTTGTATCGCTCCGGATGAACCAGGCTTGAATCAATAGCCTGGATGAAGGCCGTTTCATTCCAGCCAGCGTGCCCCCCGTCTTCGCCAAAGACTTCCTTCGTAATATCGGAACAGTAGGACCACCAGTTTACGACCATGATACGGACCTTCTTTTCAGTCGAGACTTCGCCAGCTACTGCCTGCAGGACGGCTGTCTGTCCCCCGCCGTGCCCATTAATAATAATGATATTCCTGAAACCGTTTTTCGCCATTCCCTCAATAACCTGTTTGATGAAAGGGCGATATGCCGATTCGGTGATTTGAAAGGCTCCGGGATAGGCTTCGAGCGTGCCTGTCATTCCGTATGGCAGAACCGGAGCGATCATGGCATTGAGTCTTTTCGCGATCTGGCGCGCGATGGCAAGCGGAGCCGTATTGTCCGCGCCGTTGTTGGCAACGCCATGCGGCTCGAGAGTCCCCGTCGGAAGCAGAACGGTCTGAATCTTTGACGGAACGACTTCTCGAAATTCCATCCAGTTGATGCGATCCATTTCACGGGTCGAAACTATGTCCGCACTCTGGGCCATAGACTGAATGACACAGACCAGAACAAAAGCGATAAACGGTAATATATTTCTCATCGGAATCTCCTTACCAGAGCCATTTCAATTCCAGAACGATACGATCCTTCGTGTCGAAAAAGCCGAAAATATTGTTCTGCCTGCCGCCCAGAAAGTCGGCGCCGAGACCAGTGCTCAGGTGATCGCCAAAGGTCTTTACGAGACGCGGTCGAATCAGGTACTGCTTCTGACTCAGCCCGGTCAGGATAAAAAGCTCAGGGCGCAACGTCTCGCGCATGAAGCTGGTTCGAAAATATATTGAAGCCAGATGATTGTAACGCGGAAAGAGCAGTATCGACTGCGGCGCCGAGGTGAACTGCAGAAAATATTGTCCACTCACCCAGAGCCAGGTTGTGGCGGAGTAGTCCAGTCCGACAACACCTGAAAACTGACCGGCTCGATCGAAACCGCGTTGTGGTGGAGTAGACGTTACGGCAACCGATTTGTTGCGGTTCCAGCCCGCTTCAAGGCGCAAAACGAGTGGGCCGAAACTGTTGGCAGCGGTGCCGCCGAAAACTTCGCGACGGTCATGTTCGGGTTGAAAGATCGCGGTTGGAATTGGAGAGCCGGAACTGAGGTCGAAGCCGCCCAGGTAAGGCGTCGGAGTATCCTCCCATCCGTAGAAATAGTTGGCGGTCAGATCCCATCCGTCGATGCTGCGGCTATAGCGTGCACCGAACTGTGATGATCCAAGCCGGTATGGCGGGCGCTTTGTCGGCGAAATACGGAGCTGAAACTGAGACGCAGGGTTCTGCGAACTGGCGGCTTCGATCAGGCCGAGACCGAAGATCGGACCGGCGCCGAACTCAGCGTCCGGCCCCGGCAAGCGGCCGGGTGCGAAATACGGAACCCAGAGCAGTTGCAAAGAACCTTCACCAATACGAACATCGGCACGCCCCATCCAGAGCGGCCTGCGCGAGTCGAGAAAATCTTCGAGGATGAATTCGCGATAATCGAGCGGATTGATAACGTCCAGAACTCTCAATCCGTCAGCCTGCCCCCAAACCACCTGTTGCAGCCCCAGCTTAAGATTGACCCTGCCGACGGAACCGTCCAGCAGAACCTGGCGCGGGTCGACCCAGACCGATTTCGGATAACCGAGCCTGTCAACCGGGTCGTAATGCGCGCGGGCTTCGAGCGTCAGCCGCCACTTATCATCGATCTTGTAGATCCCTTTGGCATCAGCTGTATTGCGTGACATCTGCAGAACGCGTGGCTCTTCCAGTCGCAAGCCCGTGCGATTTCGCAGCGTGAAGCTCCATTGCCAGCGGGAGGGTCTGGAGTCGTCTGCGGGTACGCTTGCCTGTGAAGATTCATCTGTACGGCTCGCGGTCTCCTCAGGCGTCTGCGCATAAGTTACCAGGCAGAGTAACCGGGTCAGGATGAGGACGACAGGAAGAGCGGCAGAGCGCCGACTGTTTATTACGCCCATGCTCCGGTTTTCACACTTTGAAAAACAGCATCGATGACCTTCATATTCGCCACGGCATCTTCAAGCGGAGTCGGAACCGGAGTGTCATTCATGATCGCCTCTGAAAAAAGATCGCCCTGAATCGTATACTGGTCGCAGACCGGAAAGACGATCTCATCGATCCGGCCTTCGCGCTGGCGCCAGATGCGACTGGGTTGATCGGGTGGAGCGTTGAAAGGGATTTCGAGTTCGATCCGGCCATCGGTTCCGAATATGTTGACACGCTGATAAGGCACAACCTGAGTTCCGCAGGTGAAGGTCGAGGTGCCGTTGCCGAAATCCAGTATCGCAGATGCGATTCGGTCGACTTTGAAACCAGGATCTATTTCAGCGATGCCCATGACACGAACGGGTTCGGCATCAAAGATGAAGCGAGAGAGTGATATCGAGTAGCAGCCGATGTCCATAATGCCGCCACCGCCACCTATATCCGCGCGATTGCGAATATTTTCCGCATCAAGATTGACATACGAAAAGAATGACTGAATCGTGCACAATCGTCCGATAGCGCCGTCCTGAACCAGTTCCCTGGTGCGTTGCCATTGAGGATGGTGGCGATACATGAAGGCTTCCATAACCTTTAAATCCGGATGCCTCTTCGATTCATCCAGCAATTGCTGCGCTTCAGTGGTTGAAAGGCCGATCGGTTTCTCGCAGAGCACATGTTTTCCGGCATGCAGAGCTTTGACAGACCACGGCACGTGCAGATGGTTCGGCATGGGATTGTAGATGACATCGATCTCTGAGTCGTCCAGCAGATCCTGATAGCTGCCGTATGATTTGGCGATACCATTAATTGCGGCTGCCTCCGAAGCCCTTGCTTTATCACGTGAGGCGATGGCTGTGATCTCGGCATACTGACAATGCTGCATGGCCGGCACGATTTTATTGAGTGCAAATTTCGATGTACTGAGTATTCCCCATCTGAGTTTTTTCATATCGTTGTTGTTCTCGTAGTCTGACTTTCTACTTTCTACTTTCTACTTTCTACTTCTTCCCATCCCCCGCCCCAGTCATAATATTCGAGGGCCGAGAAATTCTTTTTATAATCATAAAGGTATGGTTCACGATAAGCATAGCCGAGATAATAGTATTGCAATCCCATTTCAATCGACTGAAAGATTCCCTGGAGGATGAGAAAGATACCGGGGCTTCTCGGAGACTCAGCCGGATCGAACATGGAATAGACAGCGGATGATGCCGTCTGGCCGATATCCAGATAGTTTGCGGCGATCAGACGATCATCCAGATAGATTCCGATCTCGACGTTCCGGCACGGCAATCTGGCCGGATCAACTGAAAGAAATCCGAAGATGGAATCAGGGACGTTGTCACTGAAACGATCTCGATGACGGTCGAAAAGGTCTAAACGGGTCTGGTCGATTTCGGTTTCGTGCAACACTACTTGCGCGTCGCGGTTTTTTGCAAGAACGCGTTTCTGGCTGCGGGAGAGGATAAAATCGGCCAGTCGGATGCGCAAGGGGATGACTCTGTAAATCATTTCGTCGTGCATCGTAACCGAATATCGAAAGAAATATGTTCCGAAATGACGCCACCCTTGGGCCCACAGGCTGTCCATCTGATCAGGCTCTGCATGATCGATAAAAGCGTATTGGTTGAGATACTTCATCAGCCAACGTCATCCTTTGAAAGCTCAAAATGAGAGCCATGGAAATAAAATCACATCCATTCGGCCACCGCGCCCTGCGGGGCGATCATGCTCAGCTTTTTCTTCTCGAGTTCGCGATAACAATCTGGCAGATCGAAATGCTCCAGAATGCCCGGAATCAAGGTTGAAAGCGGCCAGTTGTAATTCTCCGACTCGGCGATCGCGGCATATGATACAGGGGACTGCTTGAGCGTCACCTGCCTGACATCGTCCGACAACAGGGCCGCAAAAGTTGCCGGAATCGCCCCCCAGCCTTTAGCGGCCAGATAGATGTCTGTATGTCCATATGATTTGAGCCAGGCGATGACACGCAACAGATCAAAGGTTTTCTGGCCGACATAGGGACGATCCATCATCAGCGAATGTCCGGCATAAAAATAGTCGCTGCCGTAAGGCAGAAGGAACTGGCCTTCGCCGCATGTATCCGGTTGCGATTCGCCAATGCCTCGAACGTCGCACGTGAAGAGGGCCGATTCCGGTTCAGCGTGAATCAAATCCCGGATGAGCGATTCAGTACGAAGCTCTGAATCGCTTGAATGATGCGAAACATAGAGTACGGCGCGCTTCCGATCGCGCGGAGGGCGCGAATAGAGCCTTTCATCAGCGAGTCTGTAGACCAGCGCCTGAATTCCCGGTTCGGTTTCGACGGCATATGCGGCAAACTCACTCCTGGGATAAAGTCGCCCGCTCAATCGCCTGAGAATTCTGGCATCAGGAATGTCTGTTGCGACAGGGAGTTTTAAGAGGGCCGCGACGGCATCGATCAGGGTCTTGCCCGCAAGGCGTTTTCTTGTAGCAGCCAGCTCTTTCGACCGTTCGCCGGTAAAGGATGATACCGTTCGCGAATTGAGTGTCGTGACCTGTCCACGCGGCGTACACCAGAGGGTTTCATTCTTTTCGAGTATGATGGAAGGTTCGGCCTGAGCGTCTGAAACGCGTGAGATTCGATTGAAGAACCGGTACATCGCCTCGCGATTCTCCTGCGAATAGCCGTGATAGCTCGGGCCGATGAAAAGCTCGATGTTCTCTTCGAATCCGAGCAGCCGGTAGAGCCGTTTGAGCCGCGCGAATGATTCCTCAGCTCCCCGAGCATCGAAATAATCCCGCTCCTTGGCGAGAATAATTATCGGCCTGGGAGCCATTGCAGCCAGAAAGTCGTCGTGATCCAGGCCCAGCGCGATTGCTTTGGGCGGGTACTGTTCGGCATCCTGCGGAAGCTCGTTTTCAAGATTACGGCGAAATGTCGTCACGAAACAACCCGGCGCGGCCATCGTCCAGCGCTGATCCAGTCCGCATAACCATGTGGTCATCGTTCCGCCGCCGGAATTGCCCGTCAATCCGATATGTTTCGAATCGACTTCAGGTCGTGTGAGCAGATAATCGAGTGCTCGTATGCCATCCCAGGCACGCCATGCAGGCAGGTTCTCACCGACCAGAATCTGCTGATTGCCTGCCAGCAGGTGCTCATTGACCCCCGATCCGATGGTCGATTTGAGATCTGCATCAGTGTATTGAAGACGCTCGCCCTGGCTGATCGGGTCGAAAATAAAGACGACATACCCCATCTTCGCCAGCCCCTGAACGAATGATTGATAAGTATCGCCCGCTTTGCCGGTGTCGGAGTGGCCGCAGGTTCCGACCACGGCAGGCAATGGAAATCTCAGGTTCTTTGGAAGATAGAGATTGCCGGTCACCAGAAATCCCGGGCGGCTTTCAAAAATGACTTTTTCGATTTTATATGTATCGCGCTCAACGACTCCGGTTACACGGGCATTGAGCGGGCTCTTTTCAGGAAACCGGCCAAAGCACAGTTGAATCTTTCTACGAACAGCGCGGACGTATGCTTCCGCCTGGGCTTTTGACCTGAGAGCGTTCTTATTCCTGAGCGAGGATTGTTCAATGCGTCTGACCTCATCAACGAAGTGCTCCTGCACCATGCGCGGAAAGCGATTAAGCGTAGCCGGTGGGGTCGATGCCTGCGAGGATTGCAAGGACTGGCTGTCGCCGGTTTCAACAGGAACCTGCGGTGAAAGCAGCCCGGCTGTTCCAGCGCCGGTAAGTTTTAAAAGGCTGCGGCGGGAAATTCTATTCATGTCCTCATTTCCGTATATAAAAAAGAGGTTTTCAGGAAAAGACTTTGAGGATCGGGTCTCCGCCGAAGTTGGTCAGGCGTTGATCGCGACCGCCGTAATAGTAAGTCAGTTTGCGATGATCAAGGCCGAGAGCGTGCAGAATTGTAGCGTGCACGTCATGCACCGAGACGGGCTCTTCGACGGCCTTGTATCCGAATTCGTCGGTCGCACCAATGACTTGCCCGCCTTTGACGCCGCCGCCGGCCATCCACATCGTGAATCCGTGAGGATTGTGATCGCGGCCGATGGCCGATTGCGAGATCGGCATACGTCCGAATTCCCCGCCCCAGACAATGAGTGTTGAATCCAGAAGCCCTCGGGATTTCAGATCCCGAATCAATCCGGCCATTGGCTTGTCCGTCTCGGCGCAATGCAACCTGTGATTCTCGTCCAGTCCGTAATGGGCGTCCCATGATTCCTGCTGATGACCGCCGCCGCTGTATAGCTGGATGAATCGGACACCGCGCTCGACCAGTCGTCGGGCGACAAGGCACTGCCGGCCAAAATGGTCGGTCGTTTTATCTCCGATTCCATACAACTGTCTGGTCGCCACGGACTCCTTCGAGATATCGACCGCTTCGGGTGCGTGCGTCTGCATCTGAAAGGCCAGTTCGTACGAAGCGATGCGGGCATCGAGGTCTGAGTTCCCTGGATGGGCGGCCAGGTGTTCATGGTTCAATTTCTGAACGAAGTCGATCTCTGAACGCTGCAAGTGAGGATCGACCCATTTCGGAGGGTTCAGATCGACGATCGGAGTGTTGCCTGATCGAAATGCCGTCCCCTGATATCCCGCAGGCATGAAACCTGAACTCCAGTTCGGAGCGCCTCCGATCGGGCCTCCGCGCCAATCGTACATGACGATGTATGACGGAAGATTTTCGTTGAAGCTGCCAAGACCATACGTCGTCCAGGAACCGAGTGAAGGATTGCCGGGGCGCATGTTTCCGCTGTTCATCATAAAGATGGCAGGTGAATGGTTGTTGCTTGTACTGTAAACGGACCTAAGCATGCACAGATCATCGATCTGTCCGGAGAGTTGCGGAAAGAGCTCAGAAGCTTCAATGCCGCTCTGGCCCCATCGCTGAAACTTGTATGGCGAGGCCATGAGGTTGCCCGGGTTGCCGAAAAATACCTCGATATTCCCTTTACCAGTCATTGGCTTGCCATGATGGCGCGCCAGCTCCGGCTTGGGATCGAAGAGATCGACGTGGCTTGGGCCGCCATACATAAACAGAAAGATGACGGACTTCGCCCTGGCCGTAAAATGAGGTGCTTTTGCGGCAAGTGGATTCGGCCTGTCGTCTTTCTGCCGGGCCAGGGCGTACTGATGCGAAAGCAGACCGCTGGCATCAAGCAGATCAGTAACCGCGAGTCCGGCGAACCCGGCTCCGGCACGAAACAGCAATTCGCGCCTCGACACTTCAGGCGGTTGATCCATCTTCTTCATATCTTTCGCTCCGGGTATGAGTGTCAGCTTCATTTAACAAACAGTTTAAATGACGGGTCAGAGTTCGCGCGTCCAGGCGATCAGTTCATAGGTCTCATCAAGCGTGCCGATCTCGCATCGAAGCAGAATCTTGTCCCCGCCTGCAACCCAGTATTTCGCCTCAACACCCTGAAAAGCCGTTTGATCCAGAACGAAAGGAGTAGCCTTGAAAGTCCCGGCCGGGACATTCATTTCCTCGTCCGGTAGAAGACAGACACGATAGCGAACAAGTTTGGCGATTATCGAGCCGTCATCACGCGATGGATGAAAGAAACTATAGAAAGGACGCAATTGATCGTCGTCCTTCTGGCGATCATAATTGAAGACCGTCCATCCTTGAAGCATCATCGATTGAGTGAGAATGGAAAATGCGCCGGGAGCCACTTTCAGGGATTGAGACACACTGCCAAAAGCCTGTCCGGAAGCCGAAATCTCTAACGATTCGTCGTGGACCGTGAATTTAAGCACTCCGATGAGATAATCGGCGGCTTGAAGTCTGAGAAATCCATCCACGGGCCGGCCGTCCTGACGACGAGTCAGAACCGCATCGCGAACGATCTGGGTATCATAAGTGATTGATAAGGACCGCAGCGTCGATGTACCGTCGCGGTTCCCCGTCAGCCACCAGTCCTCATGGCCTCTCATGGCGCCGGTGGATTTAATCCTGTATGCGAGTCGGCCAAACTGATACTTGAGATCACTCACGTCGGTTATTTTTTACCGCCGAGGAATCCGCCCAGCATGCCCATCACATCGTCAATAGCTGAACCGTCGCGGTTACGATCCAAAACTTGAGAGAGAAGGTCGACGACAGGCGATCCTGAGGCCATCTGCTGGGTGCTGCCGCCGAGCAGACCGGCGAGATCGCCGACTCCCAGCCCCTCCTGGCGCTGAGTCTTACCGAGAGCGCCCATGACGATCGGAGCCAGGATGGTCAGCAAGGGGCCGACTTTGCTCATATCCAGTCCGCTGCTCTGACTGACCGTCTGCTCGATGGCGCTCTGCTGGCCTCCGAAAACGTGGCCGAGAATTCCTGCGCCATTGCCCTGGCTGTAATTTCCGATGAAACCTGCCAGATCATCCAGCACACTGCCGTCGTGATCGCGATCGATGGCGCCCATCAGCGATGAGGCTCCCTCCTCGGATGCACTGTTTCTGGCCATACCGCCCAGAATCATCGGCAGCGCCGCCTGGATTGCCGTGCTGGTCGCATTTTCATCGGCGCCGATCGTCTGACTGATCTGGCTGACCGTGCCGCCGCTCAATGCTCCCTGAAGTAAGTCTGTAAGGTTCATGATAATGTCTCCTCGTAAGATGGATCGCTAATAGGAAGTCAGCTCAACTGTTGAGTGCCTTCGAATTCGATTTAGAAATTACTGCGACGTTTCTTTTCATTCGTTGACCGTCAAACTATAATTCGCGCCGCAAACTGCTGCAAAATGAAAAAATGCGACCTCTCATGAATAACAGGAATTGATCAGAATTAACAGGAAGATATAAATGAGAAACAAATCCGGATCACGGGCCATTGGACGTTTGCTTTTCACCATATTTTTGATGATCGCGATTATTCTGCCGGCCGCATATCGAGCTGCAGACGACCGGGATGAGATTCTGCGCAGAATGGATGAACGGAGTGCTCATTACGGCGATCTGTCGCGCCGGATCTGGGAGTTCGCTGAGGTCGGATACAAGGAGACGCGGAGTTCTGCGCTGCTTAAAAACGAATTGCGCTCTGCGGGCTTCACAATCGAGGAGAACGTAGCCGGCATCCCGACAGCATTCGTTGCATCATACGGCAGGGGCAAGCCGATTATCGGAATTCTCGGGGAATATGACGCGCTGCCCGGCCTCTCACAGGATTCGATTCCTGAAAAGAAGGTTATCAACTCGGGCGCTCCGGGGCATGGCTGCGGGCACAATCTGTTCGGGGTCGCATCAGCTTTCGCAGCGGTCACGATCAAAGACTATCTGACCGAGAAGAAGTTGCCGGGGACGATCAGATTTTACGGAACGCCGGCCGAAGAAGGCGGATCAGGTAAAGTTTTCATGGCGCGTGCCGGGGTCTTTGACGATTGCGATGTCGCGCTGGTCTGGCATCCGAGCGATCAGAATCGAGCGAGCATGGCGAGTTCCCTGGCCAACATCAATGCAAAATTTCGCTTTTACGGACAGGCTTCACATGCAGCCGGCGCTCCTGAAAGGGGTCGATCGGCTCTCGATGCGGTTATGATCGCAAGTCATGCGATCGACCTGCTGAGAGAGCACGTACCGCAGACGACGCGCATCCATTACATCATTACACAAGGTGGCGCCGCACCTAATATCGTCCCGGATTTCTCTGAACTTTACGTTTACGCTCGACATCCCGGCATGCCCACGCTGGATGGCATCTGGAACAGGATTCTGAAATGTATAGAGGCGGGAGCCCTGGCGACGGAAACGCGCGTCGAGAAGCAGATCATCGGCAGTGTATATAACCTGCTGCCGAACGAACCTCTGAGCCGGCTCTTTGATCATCATATGAAGTATATCGGTGGGATCAGGTATAACCCCGAAGAACAGGCCTTTGCAGAGACACTTCGCAAGACAATGGCGCTGAGCGAATCACCTGCCCTCGGAAGCGAAAGCGAGATTCAATCGATCGGCTCCGGTTCAGGTTACGCATCAACGGATGTCGGTGATGTCAGCTGGATAGTCCCGACGGCGGAATTCAACGCGGCAACTTATGTCCCCGGCACGCCGGCGCACAGCTGGCAGGCAGTCGCATGCGCCGGATCGAGCATTGGCCGCAAGGGTATGGTATTCGCAGCCAGGACTCTTGCCTTATCGGGGATCGACCTGTTTACAAAACCTCAACTGGTTGAGGCCGCCAAAGCGGATTTCGAAAAACGGCGATCCGGCTTTGAATACCGATCGAGGATCCCGGCAGATCAGAAGGCTCCTCTCAATTACAGGGATAAATGATCACGTAATATGAGCGCCTTTGGTCTCAACGTAAACGGCATAGACCGACTGGCTTGCAGTCATAAACAGCCGGTTACGCTTGCGGCCGCCGAAGCAGAGATTGCTGCATATTTCAGGCAGCAGAATCTGACCGATACGCTTGCCGTCCGGCGCGAAGATATGGACGCCGTCATAACCCGGGCCGACCCATCCCGCGCTCGACCAGATGTTGCCATCGACATCTGCTCTTATTCCATCAGCCCCTCCAGCCGCTTCACCATTCTTCATCATCAGTTTCATCGAGGCGAATTCACGGCCGCCGGAGAGCTTTCTTCCATCGACGACATCCCAGACCTTGATGTTTTTTGGAGCCTGCGGGTAATGCGAAAAGCCGGTATCGGCAATATATAGTTTCCTGTAGTCCGGAGAAAAACAGAGGCCGTTCGGCTTGAATATCTCATCGGTCACCATCTCAATTGCCGCTGTTTTCGGATCGATACGATAAACGGCCTCCTTGATGACCAGATCTCCTTTATTGCCTTCATAGTGGCCCAGGCTTCCGTATCCCGGGTCGGTGAACCAGATGCCGCCGTCCGGATGAACTACGGCATCATTCGGAGCGTTGAACGGTTTGCCCTGCCATTTGTCCGCGAGCACAGTAATCGAACCATCGTATTCATATCTTGTGACGCGTCGCGTAGCGTGTTCGCACGAGATCTGACGCCCTTCCCAGTCAAAAGTATTGCCATTGCTGAATTGAGACGGTTTACGAAATACCGAGACGTGGCCGTCTTCACCGATCCAGCGATGCTGGATGTCATTCGGGATGTCGCTCCAGATGAGGTAGTTCCCGACGCCGTTCCAGGCCGGGCCCTCTGCCCACAACATTCCGGTATGAATCCGCTGGATCGGCGTGTTTCCGACCTTGTACTTCGCAAAACGCGGATCGAGCACAACGATATCCGGATCGGGATATCTGATCGGCGGCGCCTGGCTGTCAAAACGTCGATCCTGCCCACGGACCGCGCCGGCAAGGCCCGTGGCTATAGCACCTGCGAGAAAGCCGCGCCGGCCGCGGTTATCGATTGTTTTGTGCATATGAAATGTCTCCATTCGACAGCTTGTTAATCAGTCCGTGAGCAGCGGACGACTCAGATGCTCACCCCACAGTGCATAACCCGAGATGCCTGGATGAAACTTATCCTCACAAAAGTGATCGTCAGACATGCCTTCGACCATTGGCTGGTGAATTACGTTTGTCATCTCCGTCGCAAGGATTGCCAGTTCCCGATTCAACAGGGCTGAGCGACGCCCCAGGAAATTTCTCAGCAGGTTCGGAAAGGCTGGGAATTTGTCGAGCGGCGGCGCTCCGGCCAGGACAATGCGGACCATTCCGATCTCAGACCTGAGCGTATCGACCAGAGTTCGAATATCTTCCTTCCACTTCATCTGAGAGTTCATTTCGATGGCATCGTTAACGCCAAGAGCGATGACCACGGCATCCGCTTTCCTGCCTCGCAAAGTGGGCGCCAGCTCTTCGATCGCAACTCGCGCATTCGCGCCCGATCGACCGACAGCCAGCCATCGCACCGCGCACCGACGATCGCGATTGAGCGACAGTGCGATCTGTCCTGTCAAGGCCTGCCGGTGATCCGGCGCTCCGATTCCCGCTACCGGCGATTCACCGAGGACAATCAGGTTGAAAACCGGATCAGTCCCGTCGATAAATCCTTCAGCAGGTCCGGCAGCCTCGGGCAGCCGCGGTGTCTTCCATTTCACCCACAATCCCTGCGCCAGTAATACTGGCAGCAGAACAGGATTGGTTCCCCTCGGTATCATACGAATTTCACCTGAATGTCTGAAACAGAGTAGAAAGTAGAAAGTAGAAAGTAAAAAGTCAAACCTGATTTGGTCAAAGGTCCGCACGATCGAGGTCGTCCGATCGAGCGAAAGCCAGAAACAGGGTGAGCATTAACGGGAGAATGATGAAGATGCCGGTGATTCCCAGCTCTTTTTCTCCAATCCAGAACGTCATAAACAGGTTGAATCCAAGTACGCCGAAATAGAGTCCGACAGGGCCCAAAGCCTTGAACCGGTAACTGCGGACGCCTGCCGGCACGTCCCTTTTGGTTTTGAAAATCTTCCGGTCAAGCGAAATATACAATCTCAAAATTGCCAGGCAGACGAAGAACCAGCCGAAAAAATTGGCGATCGTGATCCCTCGATAACTGCCACCGCCGGGATAAAAATAGATTCTTCCAAGAAACCAGCGATCTCCAAGCAATGCAACGGGGTCGATGATGATATCCAGATAAGTCATCAGAAACGCAGCCAGCAGAGTCGTCGACCATTTATTGCGCACAGCCTCGGATTCGATGACCTGCACATCTCGCCATCCGGCTTTGAGGCGACCAAGTAAAAGGACCGCCAGTTCCCAGCTGACGAAGGAAAGAAATGTGAATGAGAGCGAGTCCATAAACGGCACGCCCGCGATCCATAATTCCCTGTCACTGGTGGTGTTGATGTAGGTGTAATGACCGAATGGAAAACCCGTTCCGGCGACCGCCGAGCTCCATTCGCAAAGGAAGGCAACCGTGTATGCTAAAACCGAGTACAGCACTGTCCGCTTCCAGCCGATATGAGTGACAGCCAGAAACAGGTAACAGGCCAGAAATACGAAAACATACGGACGATAGGCGACGGTTGAAATAAGCAGACGCAGGAATTCAAGCATCTTGATGCATCAGGATTCAGAGCGCCGGCCGGTGGCCGGCGCTCAATCGGTCGGTGTTACCTGACTCTTCTCAATTTGACGATTCTGCCGACGGCCATCCATTCCTCGACATAAAGATTCCCCTTTTTATCCCAGCAGACGCCATGCGGAGCAATGAACTGGCCATCAAGCCAGTCTGACGCCGGAACACGGTTGGTGGCGCGTTTTCTGGGATCTATGTTATCGCCCAGATGAGTGATCAGATTGTTGTTCTTATCGAGGATGGTGACACGACCGGCAAGGTCACCGATGACCAGATCAGAGTCCTTGATATGGAGCGTCGCCGGCAGCCTGAGCAGATCGTTCTCGACTCCATCGAGTGTCTTGAGATGGCGACCGTCAAGCGAAAACCATTGCAACCTGTGATTGGCGCGGTCGGTCACCAGCACTGACGGCGTTCTACCACGCGTATCAATCAGAATCGCGTGAGGAGTATTGAACTTGCCGTCCTCCTTGCCTTTTCCTCCCCACGAACGGACGTAATCGCCACTGGATTTATAGTGATGGATATACTGCTGGCCGTAGCCGTCGGTGACATAAAAATCGCCATTCGGGGCGAATGCAATACCGGTCGGTTTGAATTCCTCTTTTTTAGTATAGACGCCAGACTGCTCAGGGTACCCCTTGACCCAGACGGTATCGCCATCGAGGGTCAGTTTGGCGAATTCGTTTCGACCAAGATTGGTCAGGTAGATGAACTCCTTGCCGCCCTCTTTTCTGATCTGCATTCCATGAGTCCCGCCCTTCCATTCAGGCCCCATAGTTCTGATGAATTTGCCGGCATCGTCAAAGACGATGATTGCATTTTCAGTATCGGTGTTGACATAGATGCGTCCGGCTGAATCTACCTGCACCGCGCCATGTGTGCTGCCGAATTGCATTCCATCAGGCAACCTGCCCCAGCCGCTGACCCATTCGTATCTGTGCCTTCCATTTCCGAGTATCGCAGGCGTCTCACCAGTCTGCGAGGCATGAGCCACATCCAGTATTTCCGGCATTACCAGAGATGCGGTCAAGCCTGCCCCCAGACCGGCTAAAAATCGGCGGCGCGTGCAATTCTCAGGTACGGTAGCTTGAGCAATCGACATCGAGGTTTCCAGTAGTTTCAGCCAGTAGTTTCAGGTTGATAGTTTCCAGCTTCCGGTTAAGACATTGTTATCCGCCTGAACAGCTTAGTTCAAGAAATATACGGGATCTAATTCACTGATGTTACGCATAGACAACGTTCGGAAACTGCTTGACTTGTCCTGAACCCGCGAAGCGGGTGGGCAGAATAGAGCCCGGGGTGAAGCGAGGCCGTCAGGCCGAGCGAAACCCCGGGGATTGGCATCATCATTTCAGCAAGCCCATGAAATGGGCGGCAGATTTCTCGATCACGCCTGACTCTTCCGCACAGGCTATCGCCCACTTCGTGGGCTTGTCAATTTTGCTGGAACGGGACCCGGGGTTTCGCTCGGCCTGGCGGCCTCGCTCCACCCCGGGCTCTATTCTTTCGCCTGCGTTGCAGGCTCAAAGAAGAATATGCCTGAGCAACCTCAAAATTTGTCAAATCGATTTTAAAGGACTCTTCCGCGTAACATTAGTAATTCAATACTGGTAACCGGAAACTTCCAACTTGGACCGCCTAATCCCCGGTTCCGTGTCGCGGGCTGCCGATCTCGTGGAGATCCTCTTCGATATAGGGCGTCTCGGCTGGAATAGCCTGAGTGCCGGATTTCGACGATCGGCGACCGGAAGGTGTGCGTTGAGCGAACCATGCTGCCAAATCATCGAAGAGGGAATAGGCGACCGGCGTGACCAGCAGCGTAAGCAAAAGAGAGAGACTCTGGCCGCCGATGACAACGATCGCGATCGATTTACGCTCTTCAGCGCCCGGCCCCGTACCGAGGGCGAGGGGCGTCATCCCCGCGACCAGCGCCAGAGTCGTCATCAAAATCGGGCGCAAGCGATCGCGGTTTGCCTGAATGATCGCATCATATCGCTCCATGCCCTTGGCCCGAAGTCCATTCATGTGGTCGATCTGCAGAATCGAGTTCTTTTTAACGACGCCGAAGAGAACCAGAATTCCGAGGGCCGAGTACAGATTCAGAGTCTCGTTGAAAGTCCATAACGAGATTAGAGCAAAAGGCACAGCCAGCGGCAGACTGAGCAGAATAGTGACCGGATGGATAACGCTTTCGAACTGCGACGCCAGAATCATATACATGAAGGCGATCGAGAGCAGAAAAGCGATGATGAACTCGAAAAAAGTATTCTCCAGTTCGCGGGCTTTACCGGAGACGTCAGTCGTGTAACCGATTGGCATGTTGAGCTTGTCCGCCTCCTCGCGCAGCACAGCGACGCGATCGGCGAGAGCGAATCCCGGCGCGACGTTCGCACGGACTGAGACCTGACGCTGCCTGTCCATGCGATCGATGCGAGAGGAAGCATTCGATTCCCGCAGGTTGACGACGTTATTGAGCCTCACCAGACCGACTTTGGTCGACGGAACGAAAAGTTGCGAGATGGCCGCCTCATCACGACGGTCATCAAGTTTCAACCGCAGCTGGACATCGTAATCCTCGTTCATGTTCTCATCGCGAAAACGTGATACGCGCTCGTCACCGCCAACCATGAGTCTGAGTGCATTGGCGATATCTGTCGAATCGACGCCAAGGTCTGCCGCACGTGCGCGATCGATCTCGACACGCAATTCGGGTTTATCCAGTTTGAGTGTCACGTCTGCATCGACAAGGCCGATCCGGGGAGCGATTTCGCGCAGACGATTGGCATATTGAGCGAGTTGCGCCAGATCGGGTCCCTTGAGAGCGAAATCTATGTCGGAGAAATTTCCGCCGCCCAGATTGATCGTCTCGGGATTGCGAACCGAGGGTCGCAAATGAGTGTATTGTTGCAACCGGCGGCGGATCTTCTGCTGAACATCGCGGGCGGAATAGTTGCCGCGGAAGACGGCAAGCGGCTCTCCACGTTTGATCCCCGACCATAATTTCGAAAAATTGATTGTCCGTTCGACATGAGGCGGTATGCGAATGAATATTCGTGCCGAATTTACTGAACCGGAGAAGAAACTGCCGGCTGTTCCCAGAATCAACCTCACTTCCGGCATGCTTCGCAGTTCCTTCTCGACAACAGCCATGGCTTCGTCCATGGCGATTAAACTGGTGCCTTCAGGAGCATTCAGGTTGATATTGAACTGAGCCTCGTCGATGTTGCTTGGGATGAAGTCCTGTTTGACTAATCCATAAAGCGGTATGGCCGACAGTATGACCAGAATAGCTAAAACCGCCACGGCAGCCCGATGACGGAGCACGAATTTGAGCAGAAATGTATATGATCCGTCGATAAACCGGTAAAAACCGCGCCTGGACGCCGGCGAACTGTGAGCCTCGCGCGCCTTTTCAGCGTCCTTCGCCAGCAATCGCGCGCTCATCATCGGCGTCAGGGTGAAAGAGACGAGCAGGCTGACCAGGATCGCCACCGCAGCCGTGATACCGAACTGGTAGAGGAATCTTCCCGAGATCGAAGACATGAACGAAACCGGCAGGAAGATCACGACCAGGGAGAAGGTCGTCGCCATAACCGCCAGACCGATCTCCTTCGTGGCCTCTTTGGCCGCCTGACGCGGGTCCATCTTCTTCTCCTCGATGAATCGGAAGATGTTTTCGAGCACCACTATGGCGTCGTCGATCACGACGCCGACCATGAGCACCAGTGCGAGCATGGTCACGCTGTTGAGCGTAAAATCGAGCGCTCGCATCATGCCGAAGGTCGAAATCACAGAAGCGGGAATGGCGATGCCTGCGATAATCGTCGATCGCCACGATCGCATGAAAAGCAGGACCACAAGACAGGCCAGGATGCTGCCCAGTACAAGGTGGCTGTTGATCTCGTTCAGCGCATTACGAATGTATGTTGACTGATCGATGATGACTTCCATTTTGACGTCAGGAGGAAGAATCTTTTTGGCTTCCTCCAGATTCTTCTTAACATCATCGATCACGGCTACGGTATTGGAACCCGTCTGGCGGACGACCTCGAGCGTCACGGCAGGAACACCATTGAGCCGCGACAGCGAACGCATCTCCTTCGTGCCGTCTTCGGCGTACCCGATATCACGGATTCTGACCGGCGCTCCATTGATATCGGTTATCACCAGGTCATCGAACTTTGCGGGATCGATGACACGCCCCATAGTTCGAAGAACGACCTCGCGGCGTCCTTCGTCGACGTTGCCTCCCGGGACATCGGCATTCTGCCTGACAAGCGCCTGCCGCACCTGTGTAATCGGTATCTTGTATGCCGCCAGTCTGTCGGCATCCACCCAGACATTGATAGCGCGTGTCAGTCCACCGTTGATGCCAATCTCGCCGACTCCAATCGACCGCTCGATACGGACCTTGACGACCTTGTCTGCCAGTTCCGTCAGCTCGCGGATTGAACGATCGCCCGAAAGGGCGATCGTCATGATCGGCTCGGATTCACTATTACGCTTCTGCACGACCGGCGGATCGGTCCCCGGCGGAAGCTCACGCAAAACTGATTGGACTCTGTCTCGTACGTCCTGAGCGGCAGCTTCGATATCCCTGTCGAGGTTGAACGTCGCAATGATGAAGGACCGCCCCTGACTGGATATCGACCTGAGCTGTTCAACCCCTTCGACCGTGTTAACAACCTCTTCGATCGGTTTGGCAAGCTGGGATTCGGCCTCCTCAGGCGAAGCGCCGGGCAGCGACATCCGAACCGTCACCGAAGGGATCTCGATCGACGGGAAACGGTCGACACCCAGCTTGAAATAACTGGCGCCGCCGACCACGACCAGCGCCAGAATGATCATCGCGGCAAATACCGGTCGCTTAATACAGATTTCTGCTAGTTTTTGCATATCTGATTCAAACTTGTAATTTTATAATTGAAGAAGTAACTCTTATTTAAAGACGGAACAATAAGCGATCGAGTTGCAATTAAGAGCAATATCTTTTTCATCATGCCGTTTTCCTGGATCGATAATGATCGATCAGAGCATTTGTTGAACTGTCATGCCGAAGAACGGTCGAATTTGCGGTATCAAGTTCAGGAGCAATATTTTTTGCAAGCACCTTGCCCAGTTCGACACCCCACTGATCGAACGAATTGACCTGCCAGATCACCCCCTGAGTAAAAACACTGTGTTCATACATCGCAACCAGCATTCCCAGCGCCTGCGGTGTCAATTCATCCAGCAGAAAAGTGTTCGAAGGCCGGTTTCCCTCGAAGGTTCGATGCGGGACAAGCCAATCCGGCGTGCCTTCCTCCCTGACCTGGTCGGCAGATTTACCGAACGCGAGAGCCTCCGCCTGAGCGAAAACATTGGCCATAAGCAGATCATGATGGTCTCCGATCGGATTGAGTGATCGACAAAAACCGATGAAGTCACATGGGATCAGCCGGGTTCCCTGGTGCAGTAGCTGATAGAAGGAATGCTGCCCATTCGTCCCGGGCTCTCCCCAGAAAACAGCGCTCGTCTGGTAGTCGACACGGCGACCATCCAGCGTCGTCTGTTTCCCGTTGCTTTCCATCGTCAACTGTTGAAGATAAGCCGGAAAACGCTTCAAATACTGGTCATACGGCAGAACCGCCAGGGTCTCGGCGCCGAAAAAGCCGGCATACCAGACAGAAAGCAGGCCCATCAGAACGGGAATATTCCTTTCAAAAGGCGTCCTTCGAAAATGCTCATCCATCGAGCGGAATCCATCGAGCATGGCGCGAAAATTCTGAGGACCGATCGCGATCATGGTCGACAGACCGATCGCTGAGTCCATTGAATATCGACCGCCAACCCAGTCCCAGAAACCGAACATGTTGTCGGTATCGATGCCGAATTTTGAGACTTCATCGGCATTGGTCGAGACGGCAACGAAATGATTGCGCACCGATTCCTCACTCCCCAGCGCATCGACCAGCCATCGGCGCGCGGTCCGGGCATTGGTCATTGTCTCGAGCGTGGTGAATGTTTTCGAGCAGACAAGAATGAGGGTCTCAGCAGGATCCAGCCCATGAGTCGCTTCGGCGAAGTCGGTTCCGTCGATATTCGAAATAAAATGAAATTTGAGATTCCTTGCACTGTAATGACGCAACGCCTCAAACGCCATTACTGGTCCAAGATCAGATCCTCCGATGCCTATATTAATGATATTGCGGACCGGTTTTCCGGTGTACCCCTTCCAATCGCCCGAACGAACACGACTGGAAAAATCGGCCATCCGATCCAGCACGCCGTGAACTCCGGGAACGACGTTTTCACCATCGAGCATAATCACTTCTTCGCGCGGTGCTCGAAGCGCGACGTGCAGGACGGCCCGATCTTCTGTGATATTTATCTTCTCGGCACGAAACATCGCCTCGATACGCGATGGCAGACCTGACTCCTCTGCGAGAGCGATCAGCAACCGGATCGTTTCACCTGTGATCAGGTTTTTCGAATAATCAAAATAAATTCCCGGTTCCTTGACGACAAAGCGGGCGCCGCGCCGCGATTCCACCCCAAACATAGTTTTAAGCGAGGTCTGACTGATCACCTGGCTGTGTTCCGTAAGCGCTCTCCATGCAGATAATTGTTTTAAGGGCAGTCTGTTAACAGTCATAGTTCCTCAGAAATATGCGAATCACTTCAATTGACATTCGCATTCCATTTGCATCCCGGATGAGCTGTGAAATACTGATAAGGTATCATTAGTCCGGGAAATCACGAAATCGAGTATGCCTCATTGGGATCCTAACCAATACCTGAAATTCGGCGGAGAACGAACTCAGCCGGCAATTGATCTGCTGTCCAGGGTTAAACTCGCCGCGCCTCGAAGAATAATCGATCTTGGTTGCGGCCCCGGCAACAGCACCGCCCTGCTTCATGGTCGCTGGCCGGAGGCAGAAATCGTGGGGATCGACAGCTCGGCGGCGATGATCGCGGCGGCCCAGGAAACTTATCCGGAATGGACATGGACGGTCGCCGATATCGCCGGATGGACGCCGGATCGACCTTACGATCTGGTCTATTCGAATGCGGCCCTGCAATGGGTTCACGACCATGAAAGCCTGATCCCGGTTCTTTTTTCCAATGTCGCACCCGGCGGAGCGCTGGCGATTCAAATGCCCGCACATTTTCAATCGCCTGTCCATCGAATTCTGATCGAGATCGCTACTCATGACGAATGGCGCGATCTGACGGCGACGGCAGCAGAGGCGATCAAAGTCGGAAGACCATCATTTTACTATGATCTTCTGAGCCCTCTCTGCTCGCAAATCGATCTCTGGGAGACAGAATATATTCACCACCTGCCTTCTCACCGCGAAATCGTCGAGTGGATGCGCGGAACCGGGCTTCGCCCATTTCTTGAAGTCCTTCCTGACGAAGATATGAAACGACTTTTCGAAGAGCGCTTCCTGACGGCTTTGCGGCATGCTTATTCACTGCAACGCGATGGAACGCTGCTTTTTCCGTTTCGACGCCTTTTTGCAGTGGCATATAAAAGAGAATGATGAATGATGAATGATGAATTATTGTTATTTCATTTAGAAAACTGGACCTTCTTCAACTCATCACTCATCATTCATCATCATTCATCATTCTCATTCATCATTCTATTCATCGGGGGATACAAGTGAAATCTCGTCTTTTTCTCGCTGCCATATTGACATTGTTTGCCGGCGTGAGCCTCGACCTGAAATACCCTGCGGGTGCGCAAAATATCGACAGGGTCCGCGAAAATTACACGAAATATGAATATCGAATTCCGATGCGGGACGGCGCGCGCATTTTCACCGTGGTCTATCAGCCGAAGGATAGATCCCGCACATATCCATTTCTGCTGACGCGAACGCCGTACAGCGTTTCGCCATACGGCATTGACACCTATCGTGCGACACTCGGACCGTCGGAAGAGTTCGAGAAAGAAGGGTTCATCTTCGTTTATCAGGATGCGCGGGGAAGATTTATGTCTGAGGGTGAGTTCTCACAGGTCAGACCACATATTCCGGTAAAACGCGGCCCTCAGGATGTCGATGAAAGCACCGACACATACGATACGATCGTATGGCTGCTCAAGAATGTCTCAAATCATAACGGCCGTGTCGGGATGGTAGGAATTTCACAGCCCGGATTTCATGTTGCCGCCAGTCTGCCGAATGCGCACCCGGCGCTCATAGCCGCGTCCCCACAGGCGCCGACGGCCGATTACTACATGGGTGACGACGTCTATCATAACGGCGCGTTCATGATGGCTGCCAATCTCGGTTTTTACGGATTTTTCAAACCCAGAAAAGGCCCTCCGGCCCCTCCCATGCAGTTGCCACCGTTCAACTTCGGCACACCCGACGGATACGATTTCTTTATGGGAATCGGCCCGCTGGCAGAGGTCAATCAGAAGCTGTTTAACGGAGAGGCCGGGTATTGGCAGGAAATAATCGATCACCCTAACTATGATGAGTTCTGGCAAAAGCGGTCTCTCTGGAAGTTTATGGAGAAGATTTCTCCAGCAGTGCTCAACGTCGGAGGCTGGTTCGATGCTGAAGATCCGATGGGTCCGTTACATATCTTCAGATCAATCAATTCCCGTTCAAAGGATACTGTCAATCTCCTGGTCATGGGTCCGTGGTGTCACGGGTGCTGGTCGCGGGGCGATGGCGATAGACTTGGAAATGTCCCATTCGCAGTCAAAACGGCTGCTTTCTTCCGCGAAAAGATCCAGTTCCCCTTTTTCATGCATTATCTAAAAGATCATCCGATCGAGATGCCAAAAGCATGGATGTTTCTGACGGGCATCAATGAATGGCGCAGGCATGCGGAGTGGCCGCCGGCAGACAGCACGCCTCGAACCTTCTATCTGCGGGAAGACGGGAAACTTGGAAATTCGCCCTCCGATCGCTCGGGCAGCGATGTATTTGATGAATATATCAGCGATCCGCGTAAACCTGTTCCCTATCTGGGGTACATCGCCATGGGCATGACTCGCGATTATATGACTGAAGACCAGCGATTCGCCGCTCAACGGCCCGATGTCCTGGTCTATCAAAGCGAAGCACTGGAAAACGATCTGACTGTCGCAGGCCCGATCAAAGTCGATATGATCGTCTCAACCACTGGAACCGATTCTGATTTCGTGGTCAAGGTGATCGACGTCTACCCGGGGCGATTTTCCCTCACCAGCACAACCTGCCGGACAGCAGCCTCCGGTTAATGCCGTGCGTATGGGTGGCTACCAGCAACTCGTCCGCGGTGAACCCTTCCGGACCAAATTTCGCAACGGTTTTGAAAGACCTGAAGCCATGTCTCCTGGACAACCCGCTCGGATAACTTTCGAAATGCCTGATATCTATCACGCCTTCCGACGTGGACATAAGATCATGATCCAGATTCAAAGCAGCTGGTTCCCTCTGATCGATCGCAATCCACAGAAGTTCATCGATATTCCACGCGCTCAGGAAAGCGATTATCAGAAGGCGACCCAGAGAATCTATCGTTCGAAGAACTTCCCTTCCTCAGTTATCCTGCCAATAGAAAGTAAAAAGTAGAAAGTGGAAAGTAGAAAGCAAGTGATCAGCCCTATATGATGAAGTTTCCAGTATTCTGCCAGTATCATGAATGACAAAAGTTTATTCCAATTGGCCAGTTTGCAATCGTGCCAGTTTGCAATCGTGCCAGTTTGCAATCGTGATAGACAGCATACCGTCGAGAAACGACTGGAAACTGGAAACTTCACCATATAGGGCTGATCACTTGCTTTCTACTTTTTACTAATTTGTGACATTTTAAACTTATGATGGGCTGAATTTTATGTAATCTTTTTTCTTTATAGGACGTCTATTAGGTTTAACCGGCAATCACGTGCAAGTTAAATTTTGAAAACATTAATAAATCAAGAAAAATGAATAAAAATATCAAAGCAATACTGATCCTGGTGCCGTTCATTGCACTCTTTGGATTCACAGGATATCGAGTTTATCAGGCAACCAAGCAGACGGCGCAGGCGAATGGCGCCCCGGGAAGGCCGGGAGGCGGAGGAATGGGTCGGGGCGGTCCTGGCGGGGGTGGGGCTGGCGGCGGCAGCAGGATGCAGCAGGTCACGACAGGGGTCGTGACGAGCGGCAAAATCAATGAAAGGATAAGTCTCACCGGCAATCTGAAGGCAAAACAAATGGTGGATGTGACTTCCAGGATTTCCGGGCGCATCACTCAGGTTTTAGTCGACACGGGATTACCGGTTGCGCGCGGAGCGTTGATTGCTGTTGTCGAAGACGACGAGATCAAACAACAGATCGAACGATCGAAAGCATCGATTTCCGTCGCCGACGCTTCGATCGGCCAGCGCGAAGCGGAACTGGTCAACGCAAAGATGGAATTGAATCGAAAAAAACAGCTCGTCGAGCAGGGCATCCTCTCGAAACAGGAGCTGGACGCTCTGGATATGAGGCTTGGGGTGTCGCAATCTCAGCTCGAATTGGCGAAGGCTCAGAAACGCCAGTCAGAAGCCGAGCTGCGCGAACTGAACATCCGCCAGGGCCAGACCAGAATTTATGCTCCGATCAGCGGAATCGTTGCCAGACGACTTGTCGACATCGGCGCGATGGTCGGGGCAACCAACCCCATCGTGACGATTGTCAGCGTTTCGCCGATGGTAATCGAAACCCAGGTCGCCGAGCGTGACATTACGCGAATCAGGCGTGGAGCGACAGTTTCGGTCACGGTAGACAGCCTTGCGAATCAGACATTCACCGGCAAGGTCATGCGTATTGCTCCGATGCTCGACCCGCAGACCAGAAACGGTATGGTCGAAATCGAGATACCCAATCGCGAAAGCATGCTCAAAGCCGAGATGTTCGCCCGCATTGAACTTGACCTGGGCAGTTCACGCGAGACACTGCTGCTGCCGAGAGACGCCCTCGTCTATCGCGGCAATCAGCCCGGCGTTTACACAATCGACAACAATGTCGCGCGCTTCAAGCCGGTTGACACAGGTTTGATGCAGGAGCAGAACGTCGAATTGCTGAGCGGTCTGAAGGAAGGCGATAAGGTTGTCACACTTGGCGCCAATCTTATCAAGGACGGTGATCAGGTAAGGGTCGGCGGGCGGCCAGGTGCGGCAGGTGGCCCCGCCGGTCCCGGCAACAGAGGCAGAGAGAATGCCGCCGGCGGACAGGGTCAGGCGCCAGGCGCTGGCGGACGACCTCAGGGCAATAGCCAACCACCCCGACGCGGCCAGTCATAATATCGATTATTTAAAAGTGTCTGAAGTTGAATTCATACGGAGTAATTCATGAAGCTTCCTGAATTTTCAGTTAGACGTCCAATCACAATATATATGATCACGTCTGTGATCGTGCTCATGGGGGCCATCTCGTTCGTTCGGCTGCCTGTCGATCTCATGCCTGAGATGCAGAATCCGACACTCACGGTGCGCGCCGAATATCCCGGCGTTGCTCCGCAGGAGATGGAGAACCTGGTCACTCGCCCGCTCGAGTCGGCGCTCAGTTCGGCTCCCGGAATCTATCGTCTCAATTCGACTTCATCCGAAGGATCGAGCAATGTGCGAGTCCAGTTTGACTGGGGCGTCAATCTCGACGAAGCTGCCGACGAAATACGAACCAGAGTAGATCGCGTGCGCGGAGCTCTGCCCGAAGGGGTTCAGCCGCCGACGATCTTCAAGTTCGACACTTCACAGTTCCCGATCATGTTTCTCGGTGTATCGAGCGATATGGATGCTCGCGATCTGCGGACCCTCCTGGAAAAGGACATTCAACCGCGACTCGAGCGCATACCGGGTGTCGCGGCGGTCGATATCCGCGGTGGACTCCGCCGTGAAATCCACGTCTCGCTTTCGACCGAAAAGCTCCGTTCCTACAATTTGTCCGTCAACCAGATCGTCAACATTCTGCGGCAGGAGAACGTGAATCGACCGGTCGGTCCGATCGACGAGGGTAAATTCGAGGTCCTGCTCAGATCCGAAGGAGAATTTCAGAACGTAGAACAGATCCGCAATGTCGTCGTCACATCGCGCAGCGGAACACCGATCTATCTCAGGGATCTCGCTGAAGTGACTGATACACACGAAGAGATCCGCCAGGTCGTTCGAATCGACAACAAACCTGGCCTGAGATTCTCGATCCGCAAGCAGTCAGGATCGAACACTGTGCTTGTCGCGGAAAAGGTCCGCGAGGACCTCGATCGCATCTCCAAATCGTTCCCGGGCATAAATATCTGGCCGATCATGGACCAGTCCAAGTTCATCACGCAATCGATCAACAATGTCCGCACAGCGGCCATTTCGGGATCGATTCTGGCGATCTTTATTCTGCTCATCTTCCTGCGCAATCTGCGAAGCACGCTCATCGTGGCCGTCTCGATCCCGATCGCCGTAATCGGGACCTTCGCGCTCATGTATTTCAACAATTTCACGTTGAATACCATGTCGTTCGGCGGACTCGCGCTCGGCGTGGGTATGCTTGTCGACAACGCGATCGTCGTGCTCGAAAACATCTTCAGGCACCGCGAATACGGCATGACGCATAAAGAGGCGGCCGTTGCGGGCAGCAGCGAGGTTTCATCAGCCATCGTTTCATCGACGCTGACGACGGTGGCTGTCTTCGTTCCGCTCGTCTTTCTGACGGGCATGACGGGAATGACATTCAAGGAATTGTCATATGTTGTGACCTTCTCGCTCATGGCCTCGCTTCTGGTCGCACTGACATTGATCCCGGTGCTCTGCTCGAAATACCTGAGGGTCCGGCCACCTGATGAGAAAGCCCACCCGCTCCTGAACAAAGCCGCTCAGAAAAGCGGAAAGATCTTTGATGCGATGGATGAGAACTATCAGCGAGTTCTGCACTGGGCCCTGTCCAACCGCAAGACAGTGGTCTTCGGCGCAGTCGTTTTATTTCTCGGCAGCCTGACGCTCGTCCCGCTGATTGGCTTCGAATTGATGCCTGAGACCGATGAGAATGAAATTCGCGTGAGCATCGAACTGGCGCCCGGGACGCGATTGGAAGTGACGGACGGATTATCGAAACAGGTCGAGGAGAAGATCAAAAAACTCGTGCCTGAAACCGAGCGCATAATGGCCGAAGTAGGCGGCGGAGGCTGGCAGTCATCACAGACTCACACATCGGACATTCGCGTCCAGCTGGTCGACAAATCGAGCCGCAACCGATCGAGCCAGGATATTGTCAACGATCTGAGGCCACAGCTCAATCTGGGTCCTGGCGTTTTGGTGCGGGCCCGTTCGAGCGGCGGTCAGTTTATGATGCGCATGGGGCAGCAGGGTGGTGAGCGAGTTTCAGTCGAGATTCGTGGATTCGATATGCTGGTCGCAAGCGATATCGCCAAGCAGGCGAAAGATATCATCGACGGCATCCCCGGCATCACCGATTCCAACATCAGCCGGCGCGAGGGAATGCCTGAAGTCGTTATGACAGTCGACCGTACCAAGGCTGCGACCCTTGGTCTAAACGCATCCGATATTTCGAGTACGCTCGAAACAGTCGTCGGCGGGCGCCAGGCCAGCCAGTTCCGCCAGGACGGCGAAGAGTTCAATATCCTTGTCCGGCTGAGCGAAGCCCAGAGGACAGACATGAGCCATCTGGATCAAATTACTGTCGTGACACCTGCCGGGCAGGCCGTACCTATCGGTAATCTGGTCAAAATGCAGCGTCGCGAAGGTCCGCTTTCAATCGAAAGACAGGATCAGGAACGACTTGTTCGTGTCACTGCCGGATATGCTGAACGCGATCTCGGATCGATCATGAGCGATATCGACCGTGAGATGAGCAAGCTGACCATGCCATCCGGCTTTTCAATAAATTACGGCGGCGAGTACGAGGAACAGCAGAAGTCCTTTAAGGAACTGCTCTTCAGCCTGACTCTGGCCATCATCCTGGTCTACATGGTCATGGCCGCGCAGTTCGAATCGCTGCGCGACCCGCTGATCATTCTCTTCTCGATCCCGCTGGCAGTCATCGGCGTTTCGCTGATTCTGTTCCTGACCGAAACGACCTTCAGCATGCAGGCCTTCATCGGCGTTATCATGCTGGCCGGCATCGTCGTCAACAACGCCATCGTGCTGATCGATTACATGAACGTTCTGCGCCGGCGCGATAACCTGTTGCTGCGGCACGCAGTCGAACTCGCCGGACGGCGCCGCTTGCGTCCGATTCTGATGACGACGCTGACTACGGTTCTCGGCCTCGTCCCGATGGCTCTGGGAATTGGCGAAGGCTCTGAGCTACAGTCGCCAATGGCCCGCGTAGTGATTGGCGGACTGGTCACTTCGACGCTCATCACTCTGGTCTTCATTCCGACGATCTATACCATGATCGAAGAGCGCGGACTGCACGAGAAGGTCACCGAAAAAGAGCGTATTCAGGATCGAGTGGCAGAGCCGCTCCAACCCATTGGCGCTGATTAAACCTGATAATCGTCATAGCCCGAGAGACACGAAAGAGCCAGAAAGAACAAGATTGACCTGTTCTTTCTGGCTCTTTCGTGTCTTTACCTGTCATCTGCCGGCCAAGTCAACACGGAGCAAAAGTGAAAACTATAACTCCCACGACGAACCAGAGTGCAGCGTAGATCATACCGTAGCCGATAAATTCACGAAAGCTGACGCGGGCAATGCCGGCGATGATCATCGCCCAGAATGGGGTCATGAGATTGCCCATGTGGTCGCCGACGCTCAGCGCCAGCAGGCCGCGCTGAACGCTTACTCCGACAGCCATCGCGGCTTTTGAGGTGACGAAGCCCTGAATCGCCCATTGTCCGCCGCTGGACGGGATGAAGAACGCAACCAGAGTCCCAGTCAATGCCGCCAGCAGCGGAAATGTATAAGGCGTCGAGATGGACGCGACCATTCCCCCCAGCTTCTCTCCAAGGGTTGTATACTGAATCAGTCCGGCTATCCCTGCATATAAATGATATATCACAATCAATGGCCAGCTCGACAGGACGGCATGCTGTAATGCCCCGGTGAAACTATTAACGTTGCGATGCATTGCGAAGCAGAGAAACAGCAGGATCACATTGAGAGAATTGATATCCAGACCAAGACCTTTTGTGATGAAGTGAAAATAGAGCCAGGCCAGCAAGGCGACCGATAATAGAATCGCCATGATCGAGTTGCGTTCGAGTCGCTCTGAAAAGCTCCGTGCAGCTTCGGCAGCCTGCTCTACCGGCTGGGCCAGCTTGTTGGCTTCAGGAAACATAGATAGCGGGCGCCGGTTCTTCGGCATGAGCAGGCATCCAACAGTAACAAGCGCGATCGTAAAGGTGATTTCATGTATGATCGCGGCGGGCGACCAGATGGTCGAGCTGAGCGGCAGAATTCCTACTGTCCCTTCCAGAAAATGACCCGGCGTTGCCATGAGCAACGGAGCGCTGGCTGAAAACCCGAACTGCCAGACGGCATTTGACGCCCATACCGTTGCCAGCAGGAAGAGGAAATCGACCTGGATCTTTTTCCGCTCGGCCTCTCTGGCGAAATAAACAGCGATGATAGGCCCCAGTGCGAGTCCCAAACCCCAGTAAAAATAGGATAACGCAGCGTTGAGCAACACTGCGCAGGCGACAACCTGATTGGTCGTCTTTGGCAGGCTGGACAGTTTGCGGACAGAATTTCTAAAGACCGCCGTCTGACCGAGTACCGAGCTGAGGACGATGATCAATGTCATCTGCATCGTGAAGGGCAAAAGCATCCAAAGACCCCGGTACCAGGCGTCCATCGTCTTCTCAAAATCGTTTCCGATCAGCAGCGCCGCCAGAAACAGAAAGAAGAGAAGAAAAATAGCCGCCGAAATGGCGTCGGGCACAAAACGGCCGATCAGCCGCACGAAACGATCCGCCCAGGTCTCCTGCGTCATCCGAGGCAATTCTCCTTTGTCATTGAAATGTACTGTGCGGCTATGAGAAAAATATCGCGACTCGTGATATTGCCGCCCTTGCCGTCAGTTGTTATGCTACCGCGAACTTGTAAGAGGGATGTATGATCGGTCCCTGGTTCTTGTCTGGACTTTAGCCGGGTCAGTCTAAATCGAACATGGAAGGAATGGAAGTGATATGAGCGAGCAAGTAATTTTGACCGAAGTGAAAGATCGCGTCGGGACGATCACATTCAATCGTCCCGATAAGTTAAACGCTCTGAGCCGCGATCTGCTCTCACAATCGATCACGCACCTGAAGACATGGAGCCGTGATCCCGATATTGGCGCCATTGTCATCACCGGTACGGGCAGGGCGTTCTGCGCGGGCGGCGATGTTTCGAACATGGCGAAGGAGAATGAACAGCCCGAGACTCTCGAAGAGCAGATCGACTGGCTTCGCGATGCTCAGGAGCTCTCGTGGCTGCTCTACAACAGCCCCAAAGTCACTATCGCGGCCGTCAATGGATTTGCAATGGGAGCCGGCCTTGGGGTCTGCCTGGCATGTGACCTGCGACTCGCCTCCGATCAGGCGAAATTCGGCACAGCCTATGCAAAAGTCGGGTTCGGCGGAGATTTCGGCACGACCTGGCTGCTTACGCAGTATGCCGGAGCTCCGAAAGCAAAAGAACTCTTCTTCCTGAGTGACATCATCGACTCGACCGAAGCTCATCGACTTGGCCTTGTCAATCGGATCTACACGCACGATCGTCTGATCGATGAGGCAGCAGGCATCGCCACACGTATCGCTCACGGGCCGCTGACCAGCTACCGGTACATGAAAGCCAACATCAATCTGGCGACCCATACTGATTTTCGAACACTGCTCGACCGTGAAGCAGAAACTCACCTCAGATGCGGCATGACGGATGATCACAAGGAAGGAGTCCGCGCATTTATGGAGAAACGGGCTCCGGTTTTCAAGGGGAAATAGCCTGTCCGGTATGGGAGATTGCCATGAAATATACTCAGATTCTGTTCGATAAGGACGAACACATTGCAACGATCACGCTCAACCGTCCCGATAAGCTGAATGCCTATTCTGAAGTCATGGTTCACGAGATCATCGGCGCCATGGCAGAGGCTCGGGATGACGATCAGATTCGCGCGGTAATTCTGACAGGGGCCGGCCGCGGATTCTGCTCCGGCGGAGATATCTCGCAGGATTTTCAATACCCTGCCAGATATCGTGGTCATCGCATGGAAGCGATGCTCGAAATGCGCGAAAACATGCACCAGCTCGTCACTTTACGGCGTCGGTTCGATAAGCCGACCATCGCGGCGGTCAACGGCCCGGCCGTGGCCGGCGGACTGACGCTGGCACTTTGCTGCGACTTCCGGATTGCAGCTGAAAGTGCAAAACTCGGAGATACCAGCCTCAAATTCGCACTCATTCCCGACGAAGGAGGAGCATACCTGTTCCCGCAGTTTATGGGTTTGCAGAACGCACTGAAAATGTCGCTCTTTTCCGAGGTTTACCCTGCTGCCCAGGCGCTGGAATTAGGGCTCGTGACTGAGGTCGTCGCTGATGCCGATTTGATGATCACTGCACGGAACTGGGCGGCTCGCCTTTCGGAGGGCCCGCCGATCGCCATCCGCATGACCAAGCGAATGATGTATAAACAACAGTCGATGAGTCTGGAAAATGCGCTTGAAGATGCCGCTCTGAGCGTTATGGTCACCAATTACTGCGATGACGTGAAAGAGGGCACCGCGGCTTTTCATGAAAAACGGAAACCGGATTTTAAAGGGCGATAGAGCCTGACATGACTGCTCTGAAAATGGTCTGTATTATCTCTGCATCCAGGAGAATCCACTTGATGACTGAATCACGCAGCGGGTTACCCCCGCGCTTTCGAATCAGGCACATGATCACTGTTGCGCTTTTCGTGAACCTGCTGATGATTGCGGGCTGCACCAGAGAATCTCAACCACCGGTCGCTGAAGATCATGTCGGGCATGGTTCGCCGGATGCCTGTGAGACACAACCCTCCAGCCGAGCAGCTCAACTGGCCGGAATGGCTAGAAACAGGAGCGAGGTCGTCCGCGGATCCGGCGAGACGGCCGGTATGGTATGGATACCGCAGGGTGAATTTATGATGGGAGCAGTCGAAGGGGACACGCTCGCCCGTGAGGATGAAAAACCGCGTCACAAGGTGAGCCTTGGCGGTTTCTGGATGGACGAAACCGAAGTTACCAATGCTCAATTCCGCACTTTCGTCAAAGCCACCGGTTATGTCACGACCGCAGAGAGAAAACCCGACTGGGAACAATTGAAACTGCAGCTTCCTCCAGGCACACCCAAACCTCCGGATGACGTGCTGGTGCCGGGCTCGCTCGTCTTTCGCCAGCCGGGCGGCCCCGTACCTTTAAACAACCCGGCAAACTGGTGGGAATATGCGCCGCGAGCCGACTGGAAACACCCCGAGGGACCCGGCAGCTCAAACGAAGGTAAAGACAATCATCCCGTCGTGCATATCTCCTGGGAGGATGCTTCGGAATATGCCAAATGGGCCGGCAAGCGTCTGCCGACGGAGGCGGAATGGGAATGGGCGGCCCGCGGTGGGCAGACGGATGCCGTCTTCGCCTGGGGCAACGATCCGATCGAAAACGGTGAAACCAAAGCCAATACCTGGCAGGGCAGATTTCCCGATCGCAATACGATGAAGGACGGCTTCAGCACCACAGCTCCTGTCAGGACTTTCAAACCCAATGGATATGGCCTCTTCGACATGTCTGGCAATGTGTGGGAATGGTGTCAGGACTGGTATAGACACGACTATTACGCCCGAATAAATCGTCCCGAAGGGATCAAAAACCCGCAAGGGCCCGAATCGAGTTTCGATCCAGATGAACCGACTGTGCCCAAGAAGGTGCAACGCGGCGGCTCCTTTCTCTGTCACGATTCATACTGCGCCAGCTATCGCGTCGCCGCGCGCATGAAGACCAGCCCGGACACAAGCCTTATGCACGCCGGTTTCCGATGTGTAAAACCCGGGCCGATTAAATAGACCTGCAGATTTCAGGAGATGACCCTATGACCGTAAAGAACCTCAAATTCGCCAGCATCATTGTCGTTATACTGATGACCGCAGTAACCACAGGCAGCACACAGGCCTATCCAGAGTTTCTACGCGTCGCTCGCGTCAGATACAAGGCGCAGAATTGCATGTTCTGCCATACGCAGCCTGCCGGAGGCGAAGGCTGGAACGAACGCGGGACCTGGCTGGTCGAAGAGAAGAAGCGTCGCAACGCTGAAAAGGTCGATGTCGACTGGCTGCAGGACTACAAACTGGCGGTACAACAGACGCCCCCTGCCCGTCCAGCCCCGCAGGCCGGGCAAACAGTGCGAGCCGCTGCTTACAAGGCCCCGGATGACCTGGACTTTCGAGCGGCAAGCATCATCAGTGAAGGCGTCCGCCTGCACGCAGAGCTCTTTTCGCTCAAGTCAAATGCCGGGAAGAAACTGCCTACCATCATCCAGGCCCACGGCTGGGGAGGAACAGCAGCGGGGTTTCGCTGGGATTCCCTGCAACTGGCCAGGGCCGGATATCTGGTCATCAATTTCGACTATCGAGGCTGGGGTGAGAGCGACTCGCGCATGGTACTGACTAAACCCGCTCCGGACTGGAATGATACTGCTCAAATGCGCGAAGCCCGCACCTTCACAGCCGAGGTCAAGGAGGTCCGCGGGGTTGTCGATCCGCTCGAAATGACTACCGACTGGTTCAACGCCATACACTGGGCGATGGGAGAACCGATGGTCGATACTGACCACATCGGCCTGCGCGGATCCAGTTACTCCGGCGGCCATGTCATCTATGTCGCCGCCCGTGATCCGCGCATCAAGGCGGTCGTCAGCCAGGTTGGCGCTCTCGATTCGCGTCCGAGATCGAACCCGCTCGCCGGTTCGGTCGAAAATCAGTTGAATGTTGCATATCAGGAAGCCACACAACGCGCCCGCGGAGACTCAGGGTATCCGGCGCCATTCGCCAGAGTCATCGGCAATTTGATCGGCGCACCTGTCCGCGACCATCTCTTCCAGTATCACCCGGTCGAAGATGCACATCGCCTGACCAATACGGCAGCGCTCTTTATCGTCGCCGAAAAGGAAGAGCTCTTCGACAATAAGGACCACGCAAAACTCGGCTATGAACGTATCCCGCATCAGAACAAGAGATATGTCGAGGTCCCGAATATCACCCATTACGGGATCTATACGACCGAGCGAAACCGCGCCATTCAGCTGGCAATCGAATGGTTCGATCAGTATCTCAAGAAGTAGTAACAGCCCGGGAGGCTATACACGATGCAACAACAGACTGATCAAGTTGATACCGAACCCCCTTATCCATCCTCAAAAATCGCCTGGTATGTCGTCGGTGTCCTGACCTTTGTCTATGTTTTCTCGTTCATCGATCGTCAGATTTTGAACCTGCTGGTGCGGCCGATTCGCCGGGATCTTGGAATCAGCGACACCCAAATGAGCCTCTTGATGGGCTTCAGTTTTGCGGTCTTTTACACGATCTTCGGACTTCCGCTCGGCCGTCTGGCCGATTCGCGAAGCCGGCGATCGATCATCGCCGTCGGATTCGCATTCTGGAGCCTCTTCACAGCCGGCTGCGGGCTGGCAAAAAATTTCTTTCAGATGTTGTTGTTGCGAATGGGCGTGGGAGTCGGCGAGGCCGCGCTCTCTCCGGCGGCGTATTCGATCATCAGCGATTACTTCCCGCCGCGAAAGCGCGCAACGGCGATCAGCATCTATTCAATGGGCATCTACATCGGCTCAGGGTTCGCCTTCATCATCGGCGGACTTGTGGCGCGTGTTGCTTCAGCGCAGGAGATGTGGCATATGCCGATTGTTGGAGCCATCCGCCCCTGGCAGATGGTCTTTTTCATCGTCGGTCTGCCGGGAGTACTGCTCGCGCTGCTCATGTACACGATCAAGGAGCCCGTCAGACGCGGGATGCGCCAGGTGGTAAACGCTGAAGGAAAGACCGTGACGAGCCAGACATCGATGAGCGAAGTCTTCCAGTACATTCGCGCAAATGGAACAACCTTTCTCTGTCATAACGTGGGGTTCGCTTTTCTCTCATTTTCATCATACGGCACGAGCGCGTGGATTCCGACATTCTTCGTTCGCAATCACGGTTGGAGCGAATCTCAGGCAGGTCAGGTTTACGGCTGGATCGTAGCGATTGCGGCCACGATGGGGGTCGCTGCCGGAGGCTGGTTCGCGGACAGGATGTCGGACCGAGGTTATCGTGATTCGACGATGAGGGTCGGACTGATGGTCTCGGTGGCATGGTTTCCCTTCGGACTGATATATCCGTTCGTCTCGAACGCATGGCTTGCGGCGGGGCTTCTGATTCCGACGGTCTTTCTGGCGAGCGCTCCGTTCGGCGTCGCTCCGGCGGCGATCACACAGATGATGCCCAACACGATGCGCGCCCAGGCATCGGCCATCTATCTCTTCACCCTCAATCTGATCGGTCTCGGAATCGGGCCGACGGCTGTTGCCATGACGACCGATTTTGTTTTTGAAAACGATGCGATGGTCAACTATTCGCTGGCCGTAGTGACTACAATTGCGCACATCATCTCGGCGGTTCTACTGTGGAGGGGCCTCAAGCCATTCCGGCGAAGCCTCGATCACCTGCAGGACTGGATTGACGCTCAAAGGGCTTAAACGCCAAGGCGCCCCGACGTTTTGACCTTATGCCAGCACCTGACTCACAACATTGCCGTGAACGTCGGTCAGCCGAAAATTCCGGCCTTGAAATTTGTAAGTCATTCTTGTGTGATCGATGCCCAGGCAATGCAGGATCGTTGCATTCAGGTCATGAACATGGACTGGATCCTGTGTAATGTTGTAACTGAAGTCGTCGGTCTCACCGATTGAAAGGCCGGGCTTGATGCCCCCGCCGGCCATCCAGATCGTGTAACAGCGCGGGTGATGATCGCGCCCGTAGTTTTCCGCCGTCAGTTTTCCCTGAGAGTAGACGGTCCTGCCGAACTCTCCGCCCCAGATGACCAGCGTGTCCTCCAGCAGCCCGCGTTCTTTCAGATCCATGATCAGTGCAGCCGAGGGCTGATCGGTGTCGAGACATTGTTTGCGAATATTTTCAGGCAGATTTCCGTGCTGATCCCATCCGCGGTGAAAGAGCTGTATGAAACGCACGCCGCGTTCCGCCAGCCGGCGAGCGAGAATGCAGTTGAATGCGAAGGTGCCGGGTTTCCTGGCGTCGGGGCCATAACGTTCAAAGGTCTTTACGGGTTCTTTGCTGAGATCGGTCAATTCAGGCACCGATGCCTGCATCCGGTAGGCCATTTCGTATTGCGCGATGCGCGATTCGATTTCAGGGTCGCCATAGCTTTCGGCATTGATGCGATTCATTGCCGAAAGGTCATCCAGAAAGCGGCGTCGCGCGAGCGAGTCGATACCCGGAGGATTTGAAAGAAAGAGGACAGGATCCGGGCCGTTATGAAATTTAACGCCCTGATAATTCGAAGGCATGAATCCACTGCCCCAGAGCCTGTCGTACAGCGGCTGATCACCGCCAGTCCTGCCGACAGAGACCATGACGATAAACGCCGGCAAATCCCTGTTTTCGCTGCCCAGTCCATACGAGACCCACGACCCCAGACTCGGCCGGCCGGCAAGCTGGAATCCAGTCAGTGCAAATGTTATCGCCGGGTCATGATTGATCTGCTCTGTGTGCATGGATTTAATGAAAGTCAGATCATCGACAATCCCCGATGTATGAGGCAGCAGCTCGCTCAGCCAGGCTCCCGATTCACCATGCCTGCTGAATTTGAAGAGAGACGGCGCCACAGGCCAGTTCGACTGATAAGCCGTCATTCCCGTCAAACGCTGTCCCTTGCGTATCGATTCCGGAAGGTTCCGGGCCCGATAAGGTTCGAGATTCGGCTTGGGATCGAAAAGGTCCAGTTGTGACGGCCCTCCGGCCTGGTATAGAAAGATCACTCGCTTCGCCTTCGGAGCGAAATGAGGTATGGCCGGGTTCGCATCCTGCGCCGCCGATGCATCTGCATCCAGCAGCGTCGAGAGCGCCATCGCGCCAACCCCGAGTCCTGTCGATCTCAAAAAATCCCTGCGCGTCTTCATGGCTCACCTTCAATCTATTGTTTTGTAATCACTTCGTCCAGATTGAGGATCAGGCTGGCAGTCGCTGCGTATGCAGCAAGCTCCAGTCGATCTAAAGACTTGTCGTTTCGTTTTTCACCAACCAGAAGAAACCTTTCGATTTCTGTAGGTTTGGACAGAAAGTATTTCTTCTGAGCCTCGAAATTTCGGATCAGGACCCTGAGTTCCCTGCCGGTTGGCTGCCGACCCGTCGCCAGACGAAATGCCTGCGAGAGACGGGTTTCAGGCGACGTCCCGCCTTCCCTGAAGATTCGCTCGGCCAGAAATCGGGAGGCTTCGATATAAGTGATATCATTCATCAGATTTAATGACTGGAGCGGCGTGTTCGTGCGGGTTTCGCGGACAGTGCAGAATTCGCGGGCCGAAGCGTCGAAGACCTGCATGTTAGGCGCCAGCACTGTCCGCTTCCAGAAAGTGTATAAAGACCTCCGCCACAGGCCGTCACCTTTTTCCTGTGCATATCCGGTGAGCCCCGAAAACGCCATATCCTTATATATTCCGTCCGGCTGGTAGGGTTTGACCGATGGGCCGCCTACTTTTTCGACCAACAGGCTGGAAACAGCCAGGGCCTGATCGCGAATCATCTCGGCCGACAAACGAAGGCGTGGACCGCGTGCCAGCAGCCGGTTCTCGGGATCGCGCTGGATAATCGATTTCGACGATTGAGATGACTGGCGATATGTCGCGCTCATGACCATCTTCTTTATGATTGCTTTCACGTTCCATCCGCCAAGCCGGAAATCAACCGCCAGGTAGTCCAGCAACTCAGGATGTGACGGCAGCTCGCCCTGCGATCCAAAATCATCGACAGTCTTGACCAGTCCGGTTCCAAAAAGCATCTGCCAGAACCTGTTGACCGCAACGCGACTGGTCAGCGGATGGGCCGGATCGACCAGCCACCTGGCGAAATCCAGCCGGTTCGATCCCGCATCAATGTGTTGTCCACCCTTCCTGATTGGATTCAACACGACTGGAACGCCACGCTCAACCGGTTCGCCCGGGGCATCATAGGATCCGCGATTGAGAACATGCGTCTGTCGTGGCTTCGACAACTCACGCATGATCATCAATGTCGTAAAACTGTCTTCAAGAGCCTGTTTCTCATTCCTCAGAGCATGGAGTTGATCTCTCAGGTTCCTGATGTCTTCGGGCGCGCCATCGTCCAGCCAGGCTCGCTGGATCTTCAAGCTCTGCCCGCGAGATCGTTTAGCGACTGGAACCGCTGCTATACGACTCAGGGTATCGGCGCACGATAATATTGCAATCTCATCAGCGTCGGGAATTCGTGAGTAAACTCGCAGATCGTCAATCGCACCCTGAAATCGCATCTCGGGGCCACCGCCTGCGCCGATCAATAAAGGTCGCTCGGGCAGTCCCCAGTAGAGATATAAGTTCGGCTGGCTGACGTTGAGAGGTTCAGGTTTACCGTCCACAAACAATCGTACCCTGTCGTCATACTGATTGAACCCGTCGAAGAGCAGCAGCACATGATGCCACCTTGCCGGCTGATAAAGTTTTTCGGTTTCTGATCGATAACCATCGTAGTTCCATTCGCGCACCATCTGGAAATGAAATTTACCGTTTACGAAAAACAGTCCTATGCCACCGGTGCGGGGCAACCCGTTGTCTCTCTCATCAGCCTTATCGGCCATCTTGGTCAGTATCGCCCCGGCATTGTCGGTCGCCGGAAATACCCAGGCCGAAATTGCGAAACGTTCCCTGAAATCCGTGCTCGTGGATTTGTAACGCAAATCCGCGCGCCGCCCGGCGTCAAAAAAAAGATTCCGGTCAAACTTGACGGCCTCGCCTCCCAGCGGGGACTGAACAAATGCGGGCTCGCCGTTCCTGAAAAGCGGAATATCCGGTGGCAGTTCCGCTTTCTTATCCTCAGTCTTGCGGATCTGAGGGTTGTGCCATGACTTATCGGATTGTTGAAAAACCGGCTGAGCGCTCTGCCCGAACGGAAGATGAATGAGCAGTTTCTCTTGTGGAAACCACTGGCGGTCAGCTGATTTGGCGAGAGACTTTTCCCAGCGCCGCTGCTGCAACCTCAGGGCCGGCAATGCCGCCTTCAACTTGCGCTCTGTCGCAGCGATGCGATTTGTCAGGCGCTCCAATTCATTCCGCTGCGCCCTGGTCGGCGCCACAATCCATGGCGCCGAATTTCCCCAGTCAAAGGCTCTTCCGTCCTCGGGAATGCTGTTGAAATACGCGAAGAGCTGGTAGTACTCCTTGTGTGTAATCGGATCGAACTTGTGGTTATGACAGCGCGCACATCCTATCGTCAGTCCCATGAAGACCGTTGATGTCGTATCGACGCGATCGACTACATATTCGACCGCGTATTCCTCCGGCACGATTCCGCCCTCGGCATTGATTCGATGATTGCGGTTGAATGAGGTGGCGATCAGCTGATCCAGCGATGCGTTCGGCAGCAGATCCCCCGCCAGTTGCTCGATCACGAACCTGTCATAAGGCTTATTGCTGTTGAAAGCATCGATCACCCAATCCCGCCAGCGCCAGGCGGATCGATCGCCGTCAATCTGGTATCCGTTCGTATCGGCGTATCTCGCCGCATCGAGCCATCTGAAAGCCATTCTCTCGCCGTAACGTGGGCTGGCCAGCAACCTGTCGACAACCTTCTCGTATGCATCCGGGGAGCGATCATTGATGAACCGATCGATCTCCACCGGCGTCGGAGGCAACCCTGTCAGGTCAAGTGTCACGCGGCGAATAAGAGTCGCTTTGTCTGCTTCGGTTTGAGGTTTGAGTCCTTCGCGATCGAGTCTGTTCAGAACGAAATAATCGATCTCATTTCGCGGCCACGAGGTATCCTCGACTCCGGGCAATGGCGGCTTGACCGGGGCAATGAATGCCCAGTGGGAGTCCCATTCGGCCCCCTGCTCGATCCAGCGAGTCAGGAGTTCGATTTCACGTACAGACAATCGATGCCCCCCAGCCCAGGCCGGAGGCATCCGTACGGCATCGTCAACGGACGTGATGCGTCTATACAATTCGCTATTTTGAGGATCTCCCGGCACGATCGCCCTGCGTCCGCCACCCAGATCTGCTCGCGAAGCCTGCGCGGAATCGAGGCGCAGCCCGGTCTTCCCCGCCTGCTTCGATGCAGCATCCGGCCCGTGACAGCTCCAGCATTTATCGGAAAGGACCGGTCTGATCTCACGGTTGAAATCGATCTTTTGTTCAGCCTGTGCCGGACTGCCGGTAGTTATTGATATGCCATGATGAATGGCCCACACCGCGATTGCCGACAGCAGCATAAGTTTGATAAATGCATTATCAACAGCACGTTTTTTCACGACCATAGCTCCCGATGATTCTTGATATGCCCGGATGGATGCATACTCTATCCCGCGATCGTTCGATTGTGAAGTCCATTCCTTTCTGACTGATTAAATGCTAACCTCTGGTCATTCAACGACGTGGCGTTTATCCGCCAACCATCAATAACAACCTGTTACGAGGATAGAATATGCGCGAATCCAGAAGTAGCGAACTTGTCTGCCTGATGTGCCTGATCACAGTGCTTTTCACCGCCTGCGTTGCGCCACAGGAGACAAATGGACTGGTTTCATCGCTGGCGCCGGGCGATGTCACAACAAAACTGCAGGAGGAACTGATCAAAGCCAAACCAGGCGCCGTTATCGAACTTCCCGAAGGCAAATTCAGTTTCGACAAGACGCTCTCGCTGACGGTCGACAATGTGACGATCCGCGGCAAGGGAATGGACAAGACCGTTCTTTCGTTCTCGGGTCAAAAGGCCGGCTCTGCGGGCATGCTTGTCAAGGCTGGAGACTTCCTGATCGAAGATGTCGGCATCGAGGATGCAGCCGGAGACGCATTGAAGATCGATGGCGGTACGAACATCACAATCCGTCGCGTCCGGGTGGAATGGACCGGCGGCCCGAAGACGACTAATGGTCCCTATGGACTCTACCCTGTAACCTGTAAAAACGTTCTCATCGAAGACTCTGTTGCCATCGCTGCTTCAGACGCTGGAATCTACGTCGGCCAGTCGGATCAGGTCGTCATTCGCCGAAATCGCGCCGAAAAGAATGTAGCCGCTATCGAAATCGAAAACACGAAAAACGCCGATGTCTATGAAAACAACGTCAGCGATAATACCGGCGGAATCATGGTCTTCAATCTGCCCGATCTGCCTGTCCAGGGAGGCGGCAACGTTCGCGTGTACAACAACAGGATCATCGGCAACAACAATCCGAACTTTGCGCCGAAGGGTCAGGTCGTCTACAACCTTGCCACCGGCACAGGGATGCTGATCATGGCGGTCAGGAACGTCGAGGTCTTCAACAACGAGATTCGTGACAACAACAGCGCCAATATCAACATCGTTTCCTACCTCTCCGCCTCGAGCGCCGAAGAGATCAAGAACCCGAACTTTTATCCTTACGTCAATTCAATCTACGTTCATGACAACAGGATCTCAGGCGGCGGCAAGGATCCGGACAGCCGGTTGCCGAAATGGCAGGCGCTGGCCCAGGCGACCGGCAAACCGCTGGGAGACATCATCTATGACGGTATCGTCGAACCCGTCAACGGAAAACCAGGCGCCGTCGCTGACGCCAGGGTCTGCCTGCGGAATAACGGTGAAATCACATTCCTCAATTTTGACGGAGCGGGCGGATTCAAGAAGATGAGCCGTGACAGCAAACCTCACGACTGCTCGATTCCTGCGCTGGCTGCAATCAGCCTGCCTCAAACTGCTGGCACATCCGAAAAATCCGGAGGTGGGATGTAATGCGCGGGGTCCTGATGGCCGGATTCGCTCTCTTCTGCTCCGGCTTCTTTCTGAGCTGCAATCTGATTCAAGGCACTGGCGTAAAGACCTTTGTCGAAGAGCCCTTTCCAGACAACCTGTCGGAATGGCGCCTCTTCGTCAAAGGTGGAGCATCGTTGAAGCCGAATCAAAATGTCATTCCCTACGATCTCAATACTCCGCTTTTTTCCGATTACGCGGAAAAACACCGTGCCGTCTGGATACCGGAAGGCAGTTCAGCAACCTACAGTGAAAACGAACCATTCGATTTCCCTGTCGGAACAGTGATCGCCAAAACCTTTGCATTCCCGAGTCAGGAAAACGACGGCAATGAGAAACTGGTAGAAACACGACTGCTGGTGCGAGCCAAATCAGGGTGGGTCGCTTTACCCTATATCTGGAATGAAGAGCAGACCGATGCCACGCTTGAAGTCGTCGGCGGAACGCGGGAGGTTCCTGTCAAGAACTCCGCCGGCGTGTGGGAGAAGATCAGGTACAATATACCGAATACAAACGAATGCGCTCAATGCCACGCACAATCGAAAATCATGCTTCCGATCGGCCCGAAAGCCCGAAACCTTAACCGCAACTATCCCTTTTCCACCGGACCTGAAAACCAGCTCGTCTATTGGACTAAGATCGGCTATCTCTCCGGGGCGCCTTCACCCGATAAGGCCCCGCGGGCGGCCGTCTGGAATGATCCATCGACCGGATCACTCAACGATCGCGCTCGCGCCTACCTCGACAACAACTGCGCTCATTGCCATCAGGCATCCGGCTCGGCCGGTTATACCGGCTTTCTGCTCGATCTGAATGAACGGAATGCTCGCAGACTGGGCTATTGTAAGAATCCGAACTCGGCGGGCTTCTCGGGTGACCTTCTGTACGATCTGGTGCCTGGCAACCCTGATGAATCCATACTGATCTACCGCATGCTATCTACGAGACCGAAGGAGATGATGCCCGAAATAGGGCGATCGATTATTCATCCTGAAGGTATTGAACTGATCCGCCAATGGGTCGCATCACTGGAGGGGGAATGTGAGTGAGTAGAGAGTAAAAAGTTGAAAGTTGAAAGTTGAAAGTTGAAAGTATTTTGACATCAACGCGTAACCTTTTAAAGTAAGTACTCTGCAAACTAAATTTTCGGGTATTTAAATTCGGAAGAAATTAATCGCAAAGACCGCAAAGGGGCAAAGATATACAGGGAAGATCAGTTTTCGAATTATATCCAATGGGCAATAATCCGGATATTCATATCACCAAAAAATCTTTGCTCCTTTGCGGCCTCTGCGATTAATTCTTTGCCCCTTTGCGGTCTTTGCGATTAATTTCTTCCGAATTTAAATACCCGAAAATTTAGTTTGCAGAGTAGTAAGCGCCAGTTCTACTTTCTACTTTCTACTTTTAACTTAACCGTCTGAAACTTGACTGAGCTGGTTCCGACCATGAGGTCGAAATCGCCGGGCTCTACAACGCGTTTCATATTCAGATCAAGGAACGACAGTTTATCGGGCGTAATCGTAAACGTCACGACTTTGCTTTCGCCCGGCGAGAGCGAAATTCTTTGAAAGCCCTTAAGTTCTTTGATTGGTCGTGTGACTGAGCTGACAAGATCGCGAATGTAAAGCTGTACGACCTCGTCTCCGGCGACCTTGCCGGTATTGGTGATGGTGACGCTGACTGTTGCCTGCCCCGAAATTCCGATTGTTTCCGGCACTACTTTGAGATCAGTATAGTTGAAAGTGGTGTAGCTCAAACCATGACCGAAGACGAAGACCGGTTCTTTATTCGTAAAGAGGTATCCGCGTCTTGCTGATGGTTTCTGGTTGTAATAGATCGGTATCTGGCCCACTGAGCGCGGGAAGCTGACAGGCAGTTTACCACCGGGGTTGAAATCACCGAAAAGCACATCGGCCGCTGCGATGCCGGTTTCCTGACCGAGATAAAATCCTTCGAGTATTGCCGGAACATTCTCTGCGATGTATGGAATAGCCAGCGGTCCGCTGTTGATCAGAAAAACGATGGTCGGTTTACCTGTACCGAGCACAGCTTTGACCAGATCCTCCTGTCGCCCGACCAGTGTGATGTCATCCCTGTCTCCGAGGTGAGATTCAGCCCAGGCTTCCTTATTCGTGTCCTCGTTGCCGCCGATAACGACCACGGCAACGTCGGAGGCCATCACTGCCTGAATGGCTTCATGGATGAGCTTTTCGTCAGACTGTGCATCGTTTAAATCGGATGTATCGGCCCACCAGTTGCCGCCCTGCCGTGTGATTTTGCATCCCTCGGCATAGTTGACCTTGATGCGACTGCCGACTTTGTCACGAATACCCTGCACAATGCCGATTGAGCGCTTCGGATCGTCGCTGTATCCGCCGAGATGCGCCCGTTCAGCATTCGGGCCGATCACCGCAATAGACCTGATCCGCGTTCGATCGAGGGGCAACAGGTTACCTTCGTTCTTGAGGAGCACGATCGAACGACGCGCAGCCTCGGCCGCAAGTTCACGATGCGGTTGAGAGTTGGTCAGGCGTGCTGCCTTTTCGGGATCGACAAATGGATTTTCAAACAATCCGAGTTGGAATTTCGCGCGGAGTACGCGCGCCACTGCCCCGTCGACTGACGCCATCGACAGACGCCCGTCATTGACGAGTTGAGGGATCGCAAAGTAGCAATCGCCGTCGGGCAATTCAATATCCACACCTGCTTCAAGAGCCAGTTTCGCTGCTTCGGCTTTATCGGCCGCTACTTTATGCAGGGAGACAAGATCCCTGATGCCGTTATAGTCCGCGACCAGAAAGCCCCTGAATCCCCATTCTTCCCGCAATACTCTGCCGAGCAGCCAATGATTAGAATGCGATGGCACGCCGTCGATTTCATTGTATGACGGCATAACGCTCATGATTCCCGCTTCCTTGACGGCGGCTTCGAAACTCGGCAGAAATACTTCACGGATAATGCGCTCTGAATAATTGGCAGGCGCGACGTTGGTGCCGCCCTCGGGCTGACCGTGCGCGGCGTAATGCTTGGCTGTAGCAATGACGTGAGCATCGTCGATGTTCGGTCCAATGCCCTGCAACGCTTTAACCACGGCAACACCCATCCTTGAGATAAGGTAGGGGTCTTCGCCGTATGTCTCTTCGGTGCGCCCCCAGCGTGGCTCGCGGGCGATATCGAGATTTGGTCCGAGCACCTGATGTCCACCTCGAATTCGCGTTTCGAGCGCAGCCACAGTGAAAACTCGAGTCATCAGATCGGTATCCCAACTTGCGGCCAGCGAAAGAGGCACCGGAAAATGCGTGCTCCCCTGCGCCATATGCCCATGCAGAGCCTCATCGTGCAGGATCGCGGGAATTCCCAGACGTGTTTTCTCGATCAGCCATTTTTGAACGGCATTTGCAAAGACTGCTGAATCACGTGGATCTTTCCGTTCTCGCTGGCGGGAAATATGCCCGATTCCATTTTTCATGACGATTGCCGCTTTTTCAGCTGAAAAGTCGCCACGATCCGGAAAACTCCCACCTCCGCTGAGACCACGTTCCTGCGGCTTGTTGACCCACAATGAGAGGAGCTGGGCAACCTTCTCATCGATCGTCATGCGGCCGAGCAGATCAGCGACTCGCTCGTCGATCCCAAGTGCCGGATTGCGATAAGCTGGTTGTTGCGCTTGCGATGAGGTACGACCGACCGGTTGAACGAAGAACGCCGAAATGAATGTGACGATCAGGCAAATCGACAACCTCAATGGTAATCCTTTTTTACTCATAACGGGGCCTTTTCACTTAAAATAATCCTGGCATAAAGTACACAGCTAATCTCAGCCGTGGTGCTGATTGCTGCTTTCTACTTTTTACTTTCTACATATTATTTGATCTTCTTTGCCGGAAGCTTCTGTCCGCCCTGATAGAGAATCAGACTGGCAGCATTGCCCTTCTCATCGAGCACGATTTCGATCTGAGCGCCGACTTCCTGAACACTGAATTTGACAGCCGATTCGGGAACCAGTTGCACCATCGGCTGTCCCGTGGCCTGTCCCATGAGCTTGTCTCCGTCACGCGAGAGCGTCAGAATGAAATTTGGCATGAGTTCATACTGGCCGGCATACTTGTCATAAATTGCCGGGTCGAATGCGGCTGCTTCTTTTGGTTTCGGTAATGCTTTATCGGTTCGTTCTGCTTCTTCATCGGGCCCGATCGGAGGTTTAAACAGAACACTCGCGATCTTTCCTCCACTCTGTTTAAAGCTGATGACCAGCGATGGGTTGCGTTTAGAGAAGAACTGATATTCGGCCGATGGCACCATCTCCTGTTTACCGGTATTGGTACGCTGAAAATAGAGCGCTTCGCCTTCCTTTGTGATAATCAGGTCCTGCTTTTCATCGACCTTGTAAACTCCGACATATTTTTCGAGCGTCCCGGCGGGTAGCTTGACCGCAATAGGTTCGGTCAGTTTCCTGCCGGCGACTAAAGCGGCCGCCCGCTGCCCTAAATTCCCCGTCCCTGAATCCCTGTTGGTCAGAATGGCGACATAGATGCGCTCCTGTGGAACACGAACCCCGATCGTCGTGAATCCGTTGATGCCTCCGCCATGTTCAAGCGACGGCATCCCGGCAAGCTCAGTAACCAGCCAGCCATAGCCGTATTTGGCCGATTTACCGTTTTTGAGCAGGTAAGGAGTCCAGGCACGCTTGAGCGTCTCCTGTTTGACCAGCTTGTCGGTATACAACGCCGCATCCCATTTAGCCAGGTCATCGACCGAAGAGATGATCGACCCGGCAGCATGCGGCCAGCTCATGCTCAGGTAATCGCTGTTGACCCAGTTGGCGCCGGATTTCGAGTAACCTGTGATCCGTCGTGGAATGACCCTCGCGGTATTGTCATAAAAAGTCTGCTTCATCCCAAGCGGAGCGAAGATGTTCTTTTCGATAAAATCCTGATATGACTGTCCTGAAGCTTTTTCGATGATCTGGCCGAGCAGCACATAACCCGAGTTGTTGTAATTCCAGCTCTCTCCGGGAGCGAACTCCATCGGCTTGTTCTTGAACAGATCGATCATCTCTTTGAGCGAGACGTCCTTTCGCCACAGAGGACGCCATTCCGGGAGCCCCGTATAACTTTTGATGCCGGAGGTATGCGTCAGCAGATGCTCGACGGTGATCGCGTGACCCTGCGTGGGATAGTCAGGAATGAATTTCGTGATCTCGTCTGTAAGGGACAGCTTTCCCTGATCAACCAGCATGAGAGTCGCCACGGCGGTGAACTGTTTGGTGATCGAACCGATCCGAAAGATCATATCCGGCTCGATCGGAATGCCGAGTTCCAGATTGGCCATGCCATAGCCCTTGCGGAGGATCACGTTGCCGTTCTTGACGACGATGGCGGCCGCTCCCGGATCGCCCGGCTTGAAGCTCTTGCTTAAAAGCTCATCAATGGCTGCTGCCGTTGCCGCATTCGCATCTTTCGCGGGTTGGGCCGAAATACCGGGGCCATATCCCATCAACACGATGACAGCCAGGACCAGGATCAGTCGCTGTAGCACATTCGAAGATCGCTGAATCATGAAATTTATCCCTCCCGATCATTGTTGAAATTATCGATTTATGTTCAATAAGGAGATACGCTCAAATGCCGCTCAGGTTTCCGGAGAAATCACAAACGGACCCGCTCCAGTAGTCCATCACTCTGAATCTGATGAAAAAAGTGAATCGCAGAGAACGCAAAGGACGCAAAGAAGAATTTAGGAGATCATTGCCCAAGTCAGAAACAATAGGCAATAATCCGAATCTCTCTTTCCATTAAAATCCTTTGCGTCCTTTGCGTTCTCTGCGATTCAACTCCTCTGCGTCCTTTGCGATTCACTTTTTACAATCAAATTCAGCATAATGGAGTACTAGAGAAGACCGAAAACATAGAGGCTGTGTCCGGCCGGAACGGCGATGAACTGCCGGCCATCGACAAGATAACTGATCGGATTGGCGACAATCTCGCCGCCGGTCTGAAAATCCCACAACGGCTTACCGGTTGTCGCATCCAGCGCATAAAAATTACCTTCGCGAGATCCGCCGAAAACAAGGCCGCCAGCCGTCGAGAGAACGCCAGCCCAGGGGGGAGATTGCAGTCGAAACTCCCATTTCATTTTGCCTGTGGCAGCATCGAGCGCTCGTATGGCGCCATATGCTTCGTCACCCGCCAGGGCTCGTTCGCCCCCTCCCGTGAAAAATGCGCCTGGCTGGTATTCGACCTCAGCTTTAAAGTACCAGGCTCCCATTTCACGGACCGAGACATAAAAGAGTTTTGTCAGCGGACTATATGACGGGCTGAACCAGTTGGTCGCGCCCTGGAGGCTCGGCCAGACGAGACTGCCTTCCTCTGAAGGCTCGGTATTCGGCAGAACGATCGGACGTCCTTTATCGTCAAGCCCTTTCGCCCAGGTCTGTTTCGCATAAGGCGTTCCCAGCAGGAACTCTCCGGTTTCACGATCCAGCAGGTAATAGAATGCGTTTCGATTGGCCATGGCAACGACCTTGCGCGGCCGTCCCTTAACCTCGAGATCGATCAGGACCGGGATCTGGTTGGCATCCCAGTCATGAGTATCGTGCGGCGTGAATTGAAAATGCCACCTGATCTTCCCTGTTTCCGGATCGATGGCGAGCAGAGAACAGGTATAGAGGTTATCGCCTGGGCGAACGTCGCCATTCCAGTCAGGGCCCGGGTTCCCGGTTCCCCAATAGAGCAGTTTGAGCGCCGGATCATATGATCCCGTCAGCCAGGTTGGACCGGCGCCGGTCTTCCAGCTATCTCCGCCCCATGTCTCGTGACCCGGTTCACCCGGGCCAGGAATGGTCCAGCAGCGCCATAGCTGCCTGCCGGATTTGGCATCATAGGCATCAAGGAATCCGCGAATCCCTGCTTCTCCGCCACTGATTCCGACGATCACCTTTCCATCGACAGCCAGCGGAGCGGCTGTAATCGAATGGCCGGTATTATTATCGGCGATTTTTGTCTGCCAGCGAACAGCGCCTGATTTCGCATCGAGTGCGACAACATAACAATCGAGCGTGCCGACAAAGATCGTATCATCGAGTATTGCAACCCCGCGATTAGTCTGCCCGAAGCCCAGTGTTTTTGATTGGCGGGCTTCCATCCTCTCCCACGACCATATTCGCCGCCCGGTTCGCACATCCAGAGCAGTGACTCTGGTCGGAGGTTCAGTGATGTACATCACGCCGTCAACCACGATCGGCGTTGTCTGGAACTGACCGCGTCCTGATATCTGATAGATCCACGCCGCCTTCAGCCGGCCAACATTATCTTTCGTGATCTGTTTGAGCGATGTAAATCTGTGCGATTCATATCCGCCTGAATATGTCAGCCAATGCTCCGGCTCCTTATCGGCATTTCGCAGTCGCTCGGATGGAACCTGCGCCAACGATGACGTGGACAGGCAGAACAAGAAAAGTAGCGCCATGGCGCGCGATTGTTTCATCGTGGTTCTCTCAATCCGGCCAGATAAGCGACCAAATCATCCAGTTCTGAATCCGTCAGGATATCGCGATATCCCGGCATCGTTGAAACTCCGAACTCTTTCTTGAGTTCCTTAAGCTCGTCTTTTCGATAGGAATGGAGTCGTCTTGATGCATCATGAATCTGGATCGTGAAGGAGTCCTCATTGACGCGGACGCCACGGAGCTTCCTGCCATCTTTCAATATCAGGTTGACCACCAAAAAACCGTCGGGCAGGCTCTTTCCCGGATCAATTAATGATTCACGAAGGTAGATTGCGTTGCGACGTCCGCCAATTGTCGACAAATCCGGCCCGATACCGGTTCCTGCCCCATTGACGATATGACATGCGTTGCAATTGCCTTTCGAAAGATAGATTGCTTTTCCCTTTTCAGCATCACCCGGCAACCTGGCGTTTGCCGAGCTGTTCATCTCTCGAACGAAGCGAATGATATCCCAGATCTCATTGTCGGAGAGCAGCCAGAAACCCGGCATCTCTCCTCCTTCAACGCCACTTCTGATGGTATTGAAGACCGCTCGCGCATTCGCCTGCCGACGCAGCCAGGCCTGCGTCAGCGCCGGACCTCGACCACCTGAGCCGTCAACTCCATGACATAACGAACAATGTCCAATGTATAGTTTTTTGCCTCTTGAAGATTCTTCCTGATCAAAAGCTGGTTGAGCGTTCTGTGTCCCAATGAACATCAAAAGGATGAACAGAATCACCATACCTTTAAATGCCATAGTTCTCCTCAACAAATAGATTGAAAAGCTGATGCCGGTCAGATTTTGATTGGAACATACTAAATCAATTCCGCGATATTTGGTAACGGATCAGGATCCTGACCTGCGTGGCGTTGAATCAGTCTTCACAGGCCGAACAGTTACTCATTAATGACTGAAAGCGGCGCTCTGGTGGCGCCGCTTTCCAAAAAAGCAGGATCGACTGCAATTATTGATTTACTGACGGATTTGGCGGGCCGGTCCGCTGCGAGATTCCGTCATCGGCGTCGGACCTCCACCGGGACCCCGCATAAATCCGCCGCGGAATAGACCGCCGATAATGCGAGACACACCTTCGGTGCCGAAACGTTGCAGCAGAGCGTTATACTGAACTTCATTCGCCCTGATTATCGCCAGCGCCTGAATCCTGTAGCTGGCCTCGAGGCTGAGGCGGGTGCTTGTAGCCGCAGACATTGAAGCCGCGATAACGTTGGCCGCCGACTGAGCGGACGCCAGGTCTCCGTTCAGAATCGCATCGTCGTAAGCCTTGTGTGCCTGCTGCAAGGTCTCGTCCGGTCCGGACGGTTTCGCCTGTTCACGGAAAGCCGTGAGCAAGGCAGTTAACTGATCGGCCTGCGCCTGGTTCAACTCAGGCGCATTGGCCTGGGCCAGCGAGCGCTTGAGTGACGTCAGCGGATCGAATTGTCGAGGCTGCCCCTGCCCAGGCCCCTGCCCTGGCCCCTGACCCGGACGTGGCTGCGCCATCCCGACTTGAACGCTGATCGCTGTTACAGCGATTGCCAGCAATAATTTCGTAATCCTGTTCGTGATTTTATTTCTGGTCTGCATTGTTCTCTCCATATTTTGGTTGTTGATCATCTTCTCCCTCCCAGTCTAATTGCTTGTGTTGACAAGCAACTCCTTGAGTGAGGTTCTCATGGCCTCTTGTTTCAATCTCCACCTGCTATGCACATTGCCCTGGAAAATGGTTCCATACTTTTTTGATTTATTTCCATCCGGGAGATTCCTGAGTCTTATTGAATCCCAGGGCTGCTTCAAAAAAGACCCGGGACGCGACGTTCGCGGATTGGACCGCGAGGGCGCATATCACGCTGGAATCCAGGTTTTTCTTCCCTCAGTCTGAAATCGGCAGGGATTTCAAAAAGGTTGTGCGACGGCTCGCTGCGATCGATATTAATCAACCTGTATTCTGTAACTCCAGTCCGAGGGTCGCTGTGACGGCTCAGAATCGGAACCTTCAATTCAGTCGATTCCCATAATTCGGAGACGATACTGAGCGGTCTGTCATTGCCAATCCGGCCGACCGGAATGACGACGGTCGAGCGTGTGCCTTTGGCCTCCAGGCCTTCGATCACCTGCACTCCCAGAGATTCGACGCTTTCACCTGTTGTATCAGGGGGGTCAGGTTCTGGACGGTCGTTCGGCCTGAATGGAAATTTTCTGGCTTCCTTCTGCCTGACATTCAAAGCGTAATGAGCGCCGGCTACTGGATCATCAATGAAGATGAGATGCGGCGGTTCTCCAGCCACGTTAAACGGACCGAGCACGTTCAATTGCTGCTCGCGCCGGGTTCTTCCCTCGCTGTCACGGGCGATTTTGGCTGTCATCCTGCGGCTGATTTTTGAACCATCAGCCAGAATCTGTGTGCTTTCGGAGACCGATTCGGCCGAAAATGGAGCGCCTTTGACGACTCGTCCGCTGAACCGCATCTCTGAAGAGAGGAAACTGAGACCCGGCGCCGGCCCCCTGCGGTCCGGTCCTCTGCGTTGGGGTTCGCCGACATCGAATGGCGGCGGGGGGGCGGGCCGGCCTCCCGGGCGTCCGCCCTGAGCCAATCCGTTCGAGGCAGCCAACATCAGACTCGCTACAACCGCAATCAAATGTATCTTTCGTTTATTCATCTCAATCTCGAACAATATCTATGTTTACTGGACAAACCTGATGGCTCGCGCCACGCCGTCATCTCCGACAATCAGATCGGCCTTGATCAATGAATCGTTGCGCGAATCATTGACCGGCAATCCCATCGCCAGCAGGGTTGTGCGCTGAACCTCGACTCGAACCACAGTCCCGCTATGCAGCGATACCGTATCGCTGACATAGGTCAGCGGTATGAAATCGACACGGTCCATCTCTGGATCAGATTTGGCTTCAACAGAGCGGGGCGGGCGCCGTCGGGATGAACTCACTGGTTCTGTTTTCGCGATCACCGTCTCGGTTTCAGAATTACCTGTTCCAGGTACTGAAGACGCAATCGATGGGCTCGGAATCGGAAGCGGCACAATGGCGATAGTTTCAGGATTGCCAATAGTAATTGCAGGCAGCCATAACTGCCATGTCAGCGCAAACAGTGCCACAAGCGAAGCAGCGGCGGCGACGGTCAGTACCGTTCGAGGTTGAAAACGATGGAGTGGGAAGGTAACGATGTTTTTCGGCGACTGCGCCGTCATATCTGGCTGATTATTGGCAAGCATTCCGGCAAATTCCTTTTGCAATGCCATCTTGATCCGTGCCGGCGCTTCCGTATGCCCTGTCTCTTCGGCCAAATCCGCAAGACTTGCGCTTATAATCCGCTCATCGGCAAGGCGCATTGAGCAATCCGCACAGATTGAGGAATGCTTCATCGCCCGTTGCCGCGTTATTTCATCGGTCAACTCATCGGCAACGAGAAGATCGATCATGTATTCAAATTCGCTGCATGTCATAACTCATACCTCGCGGAATCGACCTCAGTTTGAGTTGAAATCGATTGCTGACCGGATCTCAACCTGTCGGCCAGCATCGCCCGTGCACGATTCAACCGTGATCGCACCGTGCCCACCGGAATCCCTATAATCTCTGCCGCCTGTTCGTAGCTCATCTCGTGCAAATTACATAAAACAACGACCTCTCGATAGTGAATCGGCAGGGCCAGCACCGCATGGCGAACCGAATCAATCATCTCCTGCCGCGAGAAGTTCTCGAGCGGATCCAGATCTCTGATTCGTGGCTTGACCATAACCAGATCGATTTCATCCGAATCACGGTCACTCATTGAAACCATCGACCGTTCACGCTGTATACGGCGCAGGACCTTGTGGCGTGTAATTCCGTAAAGATACCCGGCAACTGTCCCCTTCTCCGGATTGAACTGATGAGCATCGCGCATAAATTCAATGAAAACGTCCTGTGTGATATCTTCCGCCAGCGCCGTCGACCCGCACATCCTTAATGCATAACGATATACACCGCCCTGCCGGCGATCGTACAAGGCATCAAACGCCTCAGCGTCCCCCGCGATCATCCGACATAACAATTCTTCATCGCCTGGTTGAGCCGAATCTTTAATCAAAATCGAACTCAAACTCCGTTCCACCATTCTCGCTATGAATGGACCTCAGACTGATTTAAAGTTCCATTTTATTACCCAGACTATAATATAAATTAATGAACGGATGTTATTGCGATTGACACAATGTCTGGTAGATAATCCTCAACATCATTTATCCGTGACCAGCAGTTTGAGATTGGTGTCATATGGTTTTATAAAGTTAAAAGTTGACTTTCGCATACCAAAGTTGTTTTTTCGTCATTTTCTGACTTTCAACCTTCAACTTTTAACTTCCCGAGGAACCATATGGATAGACATACACGTCGACGATTTTTACAGACCCTTGGAGCGGGCTCGATGGCCTGGTATCTGATTCCGGGTGTTTTCGCTCAAGAGCTGGTCAGAACGCCTCGACAGACCGAAGGCCCATTTTATCCTGATCATCTGCCACTTGATACTGACAATGACCTGCTCGTACTCAATGACTCGATCACACCGGCGGTCGGAGCCATCACCCATCTGACGGGCCGCATTCTGGGTCCTTCGGGGCAGCCGGTACGCAACGCCATAATCGAGATCTGGCAGGTCGACCATAACGGCGCCTACATCCATTCCAAAGACACCAATCGCCCGAAGAGGGATACGAACTTTCAGGGTTTCGGCCGGTTTCTGACCGGTTCGACCGGTGAATATTACTTCAGAACGATCAAGCCCGTTCCATATCCCGGTCGGACTCCGCATATCCACGTTGCCGTATTGCAGAGCGGCAAAAGAATGCTCACATCACAGCTATACATCAAGGGTGAGCCCCAAAATGAGCGTGACTCGATTTACAAGAGCATCAAGGATCCGCGGGCGCTGGCATCCATCACCGTCCCCTTCACTCCGATCAGGGAATCGAAGATAGGCGAACTGGCGGCCAAATTCGATATCGTGATCGGCCAGACGCCTGAAGACCCGAGTGGCGATAGTTTCCGTCGCCGAAGCTGATCTTCAGCACTAAATGAGAAAGAGCGCAAAGTAACCTTTGCGCTCTTTCTCATTTAATCCGATCTGAAAAATACTGACGATGCACTAATTTCACGGATTCGAGATCATAATGTGCGCACCGGCTGTTCCGGCATCCATCAGCCACGGAGCCCCGCGTTTCGCTTTGGTCGACAACCCTGTCGATTCAGCCGTCGCGTATGGCCAGTAGAGCACCCATCGCAGCGATCCCTCGATGACAGCCCCTTTTTCGGCATCGAAGCCTTTGCCGCTCAGGACGTAGACCATGCGCGGTTCCTTAGGCATCGGCAGCGTGCCTTCCTTGATCTCTTTCCAGCGGTATTTCTCGTTGCGGTCCTGGCCGGTGATGCCCTGAGCAGCCAGCTCGCGCCCTCTGGCCATGAAAGGCTCGAGATCCTTGTGGTAGCAAGCAACGCTGAATCTTGCGTCCGCAGGATTATCGGCAAGGCAAATCAGCTCGTTAGTGCCCTTGCGAAGCGTCACCAGCTTGCCCTGTGCATCGTAGCCGAGCACGCCCGCCTCGGCCCTGCGCTCTTCGGGAGCTGCAAGAATTGCTGCGGCGATCTGTTGCTCCGCCGGCGCCGGCGGCGTTTGAGCTGTGGCCACGCCTGCCAGCAGAATCATAGCCACAAAAGTCATTAATTGAGTCTTCATAGCGGTGCTAAAGCCTTTCTTTTCTTTAATATGAAAATGATACCCGAATTGCGGTGAGACGAGATCTTGATTATACTTATTTTATGGAATCTGTCAGCGAAAATCGCGTCCATATCGGCAACGTAATTCGAAACGCTATTACTTTCGACTTTAAAAAGTCGCAGGGGGATGCCGTGAGCACCGATAATCTGATACAAAATGTCGATGAGCTATTCAATTTGCTTGACGAACGACAGATTGATTACCTGCTGGTCGGGGGCATCGCGCTACTGCAATATACAGAAGGACGCAACACGCAGGATATTGATCTGATTATGGCGGTCTCAGCACTAGAAAGACTTCCCGAGATTGAAATCATTGACAGGAACGACAATTTTGCACGTGGCCGATTCAAAGAACTGCAAATTGATTTGTTATTGACCAATCACCCTCTCTTCGACAAAGTAAAGACCGAATACGCCACCAGACAGCAGTTCGTCGAGAAAACCATCCCATGCGCGACTGTCGAAGGATTGATGTTACTCAAACTTTATGCCCTTCCCTCGCTCTATCGCCAGGGCAATTTCGCACGTGTCGGCATTTACGAGAACGATGTTGCAACACTTATGCAACTGTACCGGCCTGCGCTCTTACCATTGTTTGCCGAGATTTCAAAGCATTTGAGTGCGACTGATCTCAAAGCCGTCAATGAGATCGTTGAAGAAATCCAGCAGCGGATTACAAGATTTCAGCAAAGATCAGAACATAATCAAAAATAACAGAACTGGACCAGCGGGCTTACTGATCGCATCAGAACGCGCTGCATATTTAAAGTTCGACTCAGGCAGGTGAATTCTCGTAATCGTAAAGCATAGGTGGCTCTTTCCCGAGAAGACGCGCGTAGGTGTAGAGCTGGCCACGATGATGCCAGTGTTCGTCGTAACAGAAATTGAAATACTGCCAGCCTAAGAATGTCCCGAATGGGGATTCAACAGGACTTGCCAGTTGTTCGTCTGTCACAGCCGCAAGTGCATTGTCGGCCGCCTGTGGCAGCGACGGGCGTAATCCTGAGCGTCCGCGACCGTCTTCAAAGTTGCGATCACAGGTTTCGCCTCTTCTGACTCCGGCAATCCCTTATTCTCTTCCTCGACTGTAATCCTGCCGGCAACTACGCCTTCGCTCATTGCTTTCTCGGCTCCATAAATATGCAGGATCAGATCGCGCACTGAGCGCATCCCTGATTGAGGTCTGAAATCGAGATCCGAATCACTGAAACTGCCGATCAGTCGCAAGGTCACTCCGTGGACCATCCTGAAGTACTCCCGCTGACCCGACAATGCATGTTTGTTCATTATTTAAATTCTCCCAGTCAGAATTAGTTATTCAACCCGCAAAGACGACCGGGCGCCTTTTCGCCCAGGGTCTGGCGGCTTCAAGTTCAAAAGCCAGGTGGAGGAGTGTCGCCTCACCGCCTCTCCATGCAGCAAACTGACTGCCGATTGGAAGCCCGCTCTGCGTCCAGTAAAGCGGAACCGACATTGCCGGAGTCCCGCAGGCATTGTGAAGTGGTGTGTATGCAACTTCATCCATGACGCGCGCCATGAGCGTGTCAAAATCGAGATGAGGATCGTGGTAGCCGATCTTGAACGGAGGGATACGCAGCACCGGCGAGAGGATGACATCGTAATCCTTGAAGAACCCCTCGATCGCCGCTGCCGCTGCGCCAAACGCTTTGGTCGCGCGCCCGACAGCCTGAAAGAGGCCGATTTTACGCCCGTATTCCATGAGCCCGATAGTCCATGGTTCAAGGACGTCTTCGCGCTTCGTTCCGGGACCGAGCAGATTTTTGATATCGGCATCAAGGCCAACGGCGCCGGCAGCCCAGTAACCCAGGAAAGCATCCGTCAATTCCTGGCCATTGACAGGTAGTTTCACCGTTTCGACACGGTGTTTGAGCGATTCACAGAGTTTTGCAGTTGAATTGATAGCCCGGCTGACTTCCGGATCGGCCATTTTTCCGTTAACGCCTTCGAGTATCAGTGCGATCTTCAACCGTTTCTTTGAAGGAGAATTGACCAGTCCGACCGGCGTGAGCGAACCGTTCTGCTTGTTTTCGACGATGTTCAGAAAGGCCGCCGTATCGCGCACTGTGCGGCTGACGCAGAGGTCGGATGCAATACCGGCGACATCCTGAGACATCCCGCCCGTCGTGAATGGAGTCAGTTCTCGCTTGCGTGTCGGCTTCAATCCAAAGACTCCGCATTGCGATGCCGGGATTCGGATCGATCCGCCACCATCATTGGCGTGCGCCAGCGGCACAACGCCCGCGGCCACAGCGGCGGCCGAACCTCCGCTCGAACCGCCCGTTGTGTAACCGGGATTCCATGGGTTGCGAGATGCCCCGTGCAGAATGGGCTCGGTCGAATCGATCAACCCCATCTCAGGCGCATTGGTGATGCCTGTGACGATCATACCGGCATTTTCTATTGCCGAGGTGAACGGAGAGTTCGCTTTGTGCAGGCGACCGTTCCGTGCGATCGACCGGGCATACAAACGTGAACCGAAATCTATATCGGCTTCTTTGTATTCGACCAGATTTTTGAGCAGAATCGGCACCCCAGCCAGAGGCCCGTCACCTAATTCGGATTTCGCCCGCTTTAGCGCCTTTTCGGCATCGAAGAGTTTCGCCAGGACAATATTGAGCTTGGGATTGACGCGCTCGATTCGACGCAATGTGTCTTCGACAAGTTCGACAGTCGAGAGTTGTTTTTTTCTTATCAGCTCGGCCAGCCCGACGCCGTCATATCCGGCCAGTTCCGACCTTCTGTTTACAGTCAGGACATCGACAGTTCCTCCAGTCACAGACGCTGTCCCGCCAGTCAGAACCAAAGGAAAAGCTGTTGTCCATTTAAGAAAATCCCTGCGGGAAGGTCGCATGTATGACTCCTCTATGCTCGAAAAAACAAGTTAACTATAAATATATACGGGAATTGCCTGAAAACCCGCTCCGACGTAAACTGTTACGGCGCATTGTACATCAAATCAGATTCATCAAAATAGTGAAGCAGGTTGCCCCCGACGATAAAGCGACGATGGTAAATAAGGATGTGGCGGATTTAACTGATTCGGCAGAACGAAGGCACTGGTATTTCTGGTTCATTCTCGCGGCCGGACTCTTTTTCATCTCGTTTGGAATCTTTGCCACCCTCATGATCTTCAAATATCATGGGATGGAAAGGTACGGTTATACCACACGGCCTATGGCTCCGGGTGTCGAGATCACAGAAGTCGATCCGGAGGGTCCCGCGGCCGGTAAACTGGAACCGGGAGATCGCATCCTCGCCATCAATGGCGATGCGCGATACAGTAAAATCACACAGTTGTTCTGGCGCGGCTCGGCGCTGACCTCAGACCAATTGAATATCGGTTATGAACGCAACGGAGCCAGAAGCGAAACCATAATCACCAATTCAAGCTATCAGGCATCCCAGTCCCGGAAGGTTTTCCGAATACGAAGAAATATCGCATACTGGCCGCGTTATCTGGCCTGCCTGATAGTCGCCTTGATTATTGGGTTGCTCAAACCCGAAGATCACCGGGCCAGGCTCGGCTCGATAGCATTTCTGGCTATCTCTCATCAGGCCGTCAGCTATACGATCATCCCGATCCGTCCTTTATTTACTCCGACAGAGGATCTGATTGCATATTTCTTTGTCTTTTTACAGGGAGCAATCTGGTTCGGGCCGGCGGCCTATCACGTCTCGTATCGTTTCCTGCGGCGCATCCCGACCAGTTGGTTCTGGACATCAATAAAGTGGTTGCTTTATGCCTATGGTTCGCTTTCCTTCCTTCATCGTGTAATTCTGACGACTATCACCCAGACGAGATCGGTCATCGAACTGCGTTCAAGCTACTACAAGGTTGAATTGACATTCGGTCTGATCGATAACTGGTTCTGGATGGTCTGCATGGTAGCGATCAGTGCGGTATTGATTCGTAACACGCGGCTTGTCAGAGATCCCGATCAGCGCCGGAGATTCAGAATACTGCTCTATGGCTCACTGATCGGCGTTTTACCACAGACCGTCATCGGGCTGCTGCTGCGAATCCCGGTGCTCATCACCGGTCGCGACGTGGTGACAGGTAATGATATTTTTGAAACCGTCAGAATGCTGGCCAATATCTCGATGATCGTGGTCCCGCTCAGCTGGGGTTATGCGATTCACAACCGGCAGGTATACGACATCAACGTCGTCGTTCGTCGCAGCGTCCAGTACCTGCTGGCCCAGAATGCGCTTCGCCTTTTCGTCGCGCTGCCGATCTTCTGGTTATCGTATATCGTGATCACAAATCGGACCAGTCACTGCAAGAGCTTATCGGATATGTCATTTACGATCAGCCATATTATCTGCTGCTTTTGCTGATTGCGGCACTCGGCCTGATCTACCGAGGCCGCCTGCAGGACTGGATCGACCGTCAGTTCTTCCGTGAGGCTTATCAGCAGGACAAAATTCTGCGGGAACTGATCGATCAAAGTGCGACGGGATTGATTCGATGTCGGAAATGTCGCGCATTGTCAGTCAGAAGATCGATGAGGCGCTCCATCCCGAGCAGGTCTATCTGTTTTACCGTGCCGACGAGACGCGTGACCTGTCGCTCGGTATTCCAGCCGCGGACGTCGCGAAATGTTACATATTCCGGAAGAATACGAGTTGCTCCAATCTGGCGGAACATCACGGAAAAGCTATCGACTATCCTCTTCCTCAAAAGTTCAAGCTGCCTCAATCGAAAAGGACTGGCTGGATTCAATGGCGATCCGGCTGATTGTTCCGATGAATGGAACGGACCATCGCCTGGCCGGCCTTTGCCGTTAGGGCCAAAGAAACTGGGGAGCCTTATAACGGTTCGGATCGTCAACTGCTTGATACACTGGCCGATCAAATCGCAATCGTCTATGAGAACGTGCGGTTGAAAGAGCGCGTTGCACGTGAACGCAAGATTCAGCACGAAGTTCTGGCTCGCGTTGACGAGCGGCATATGAACCTGTTGAAGGAATGCCCGAAATGCCAAAACTGTTATGACAGTATTGAAAGCGTCTGCCCGCTGGATCAGAGCGAACTTAGACTCAGCCTTCCGGTTGAGCGTACGATCGATGGTCGCTACAGACTGGACAAGCTGCTTGGGCGAGGAGGAATGGGCGCTGTCTACAAGGCTGAAGACCTGCGCCTGAATCGCGGAGTTGCGGTCAAAATTCTGAGCGGCGGATATTTCGGAAACGCCGAAGCACTGCGTAGGTTTGAGCGTGAAGCCCAGGCCTCGGCACGGCTCAACCATAACAACATCGTGCGAGTACACGATTTCGGCCTTCTTCACACCGACGGCGCCTACATCGTCATGGAGCTGCTCAAGGGAAGAACTCTTGGCTATGTCCTTGAGAAACGCGGATATATCGAACCCGAGCTGGCCGCGGATTGGTTCGATCAGGTGTTCAGCGCCGTTGCCGCTGCTCATGCGGAAGGAGTCGTTCACAGGGATTTAAAGCCCGATAACATCTTTATATCGAAGATCACCGCGGACAACTCAAGCGCCGAGCCTCAACATCATGTCGTCAAAATACTTGACTTTGGCGTCGCCAAGATCATGCAGCAGGATGTATCCGCCGCGACTTCAGCCCCTTACCACGACCACCCGGCACGGTGATCGGGACTTTCGGCAAGACAACCCCTGAACAATGGACAGGTGGAGCCCGTCGATGAACGCAGCGATATATTCTCGCTCGGCGTCATCGTAAGATCCCTGACCGGCAGGAAACCTTTGGAAGGAAAGGATTATCAGGAATTGATGACGGCTGTTATGACTCAGCCTTTTCACATCGAAAGCGACGATCCGGCTGTGCGGCGTGCTCGACTGCCCGACAAAAATGCCTCGCTAAACGTAAGGAAGATCGCTACCCCTCGGTTCCTGCCATGCAACGAGAACTGATCCTCCTGATCAGTGCTTGCAAATTTGATCGAAACCTTCATCGCAAACAGGCAGGATAGTGATACGGTCGCTACGCAGAAACATGACGAAGAAAGTAGAAAGTAGAAAGTAGAAAGTAGAATAGAAAGTAGAAAGTAGAAAGAGAAAGCAGAGTAGAGGTAGAGAAGTAGAAAGCAGAAAGTAGAAATCACACCGGGAAAATGAGTTTCAATTTATTTTCGAGAGCGGCATGACCTTTTTTTTGCTTTCTACTTTCTACTTTCTACTCATTCAATATCAAAACTTCATCGATTTCCCAAGTAAGTGCGTAGACATCGAACCAGTTAAGAATATGCTGAAGGTGTTCGACGCAATGCCAGGGTGCCCTGGAGCGCGACAATCCGTGCGATTCATTCGGGAAGCGGATCGATGGCAGCCGGGATTTTGCGGTACTATGCGCGGAAGATTACTCCGCCTCATTGGGCGGAGTTCGCCAGTCAGCTTCGCCTTCGATAAACATCATCGGGGTCGTGATGTTTTTGACGTAGGTGATTGGCGACCGCTTGACGAAATCGTCCGGGTCTTCCCACGGAGCGGCTCGAAACCATGTTGGATTGAAGAGCGTGAAATCCGCCGTGTACCAGAAACCTGCCCAGTCAGCGATCGAGCGCCGTGAAATACCGCCGCGAAATCCGTTGTGTGACCGACAGCCCTGTTGGCTGTGAATCCCGCTGCCGCTTCCGCCTGTCACGCCAAGTCTGCTTAAAGTCGATATATCCTCGTTTAATGACCCCATCGACTGCGACCATGAGATCCTTGTGGTCGTCGCCCGGATAATTGTAATAAATGATATTTCCGAAGTCCTGACCGTACGATGTACTGCTGCGCGGATTGCAGTGTAGAGAACGACATAACCTTTCGCGGCCATCCATTGAAATTCGGGTGTGAAGGTGAATCCGTATGCCTGGTGACGGTGGTCCGCCGTGAATTTCGAGAATAAACGGGTATTTCTTTGATGGACCAAAGCCACCTGGTTTCTTTATCCAGCCCTGAATCTTTCTGCCGTCGGGTTGGTGTACCAGAACTCTTCAGGATGCGTCCGATTGAGCTCAGAAACAGTTCGTCGGAAGCGGGTCAACTGAGTCTGCTTTTTCGTCGCAGTATCGACTGCGGAAACATCGCCGATGCCGACCGACGTCGAAATGATGAGAGCCATCTTCGAGGCGTCGCGATCTGCGCCATAGCTGAGGTAACTGACTGATCGCCAGACGTCAGGGGCTCGACTCGCTGGACGTAAGAGTCGATTCGCTTCAGATTCGATCGTCCATGTTCGGCGACATTGACATACAACCATCGATCGTCACTGCTCCAGACCACCCGCCGGGGCCTGGATCCGCCGGGTGATCGTTGGTCGCCGCCGATTCCACCGCCGATGTCGTAATCGTATTGACTCGTCAGGTTGGCGGCTCACACCAGGTGTAGTTCCAGGACTGAAGATGATAAAAGGTCGGGAGGTGTAGCCAGGGACTGAATCAGCTTACATGGTTTTGCAGCAGCCGCCGACACGATGCGGTTCCCGTCATTGCTGAAGGTGAAACCTCATGTCACCTCCGAAAAGCCTTGCCAAAATATAGCTACTCCATAAGAGCCTTACGGTTACTGAATAGAGGTCGCTGTTCGGCGGATTGTAATATGGCTCGACGACCCGGTGGATGCGAAGAAATCTCGATCCGTCAGGCGACCAGCTCGGACCTTAACACTGAACTTTCCTTTGGTGATCTGAACAGGCTTAGGTTTATCACCGGGTGTTGCAGGGACGCCGGAACCTGTCCAGAGGTGCGTCACGGTTTTAGGATCAAGTAACCCGGGCCGTTCGAACGATAGGCCGCGTGCGCGTGATCACTCGCATAATCTTGCGTTCCGGCTTCTTCTCCCTTCTTCTCGTCGCCATCTGCGGGCGGCTTCACTTCCTCGGGGTCATCCGTGCTGACAAAAGCGATCGATTTGCCATTCGGAGACCATTCGAATCCTCCAGCGCCGCGCGGCTGCTCTGTCAGTTGCTGCGCTTCGCCGCCATCGAACGGGAGCAAAAATATCTGTGAAGCCTGAGGTCGACCATCAATAATGGCTGAACGGCTGAATGCGAGGGTCTTTCCGTCCGGCGACCATCGCGGAGAACTGTCAGTCGGGCCAGCCGTCAACTGACGCGCTACGCCTCTTCCGGTCTGCCAGGAATTATGAGTCGGATCCAGGGAAAGCCAGCCACGGTCTTCAACGAAAACATCAACCCAGGTATCGCGAAGCCGCATTGGCGGGCACGATGATGCCGGCGTCCTCTCTGTCACGAAGCGTTTGCGGGCTGTAAAGATAACCACCTGACATACCTGGCCGGTATTCCAAGACTGCGACCATGCCGCCAGCATCGAGATGCGCGAAGTCCTGACCAAACTCCGCTACCGAGGCTGAGCGCCTCAGAGGCTGTAGTCTTGACATCGGTAGCTCCGGGCTCATATTTCAGAGAGCTGTAGAGTGTTTCCATGAGACCGAGAGCGGTAGCCTCAGGATCACCTTCAACATAATCATGCATGGCGAATTGCGAGATCCGCTCATCTTCCGGGGCATGAGGTCGTCGGCGCCAGATAATCGAATTGATCCAGCGGCGACAGTTCCACTCATCCGACACGAAGACTCTCGGCTATGGACTTCGCTGCTTGTTGTTACCACCACCTTGTCGTGTGGTTGAAGCGTATCGAAATGATGAACTGTATTCCCTTACCGGTTGATATATATCAAGACTTCTCCCACTGGCTGCGTCTCCAATGAAAATCGTAAACAACGCTGTCCCGCGGCCTCAAATGGATGGAGTCGCAACTCAGTATAAGCTTCACTGATCGGCTCGGCATAATGAAAGACTGTCGTATGCTCGATTCGCAATCTCATCCCCGATTCCGGAATTGTTCTCTACTGTTGTTGTTGAATCTGCTGGATACTTTACCGGAAGTATCACCTGTGTATTGAAATAGGTCTGCATTATCTCACTGCCGACATGATTCAATCTGAGCAGCAGCTGAACGAGAAATGGATGCATGTTCCGAGTCGAGCACTTCTCCGATATCCAGATACTCGAGTCCCGCACAGATTCGACCCATCAGTCGCTGCGGATTGTTGAGCAGGTGAGGCTGTCGTAGTGGATCGCCCGAAATCTGATTGATTGATCGCAGAACTCGATGCAGACAATATGCTGCGGCCCACGGAATTCCAGATTGAGCAGAAGAAATTCGGCTACGCGGTCAGCCTGCATATTTGATGCGCCCGTCTTTCTGAATGTTCAATGCTGCAAGAGCGAACGATGGCAATCACCGTGCAACGACGTCTCGGGCCCGTCGCTCAACATGTTGACTGCCGCATACTTACCATCAAGTGTTCTGACAGTCTTGTCGGCTCGCTCCATATGCTTGCCGAGCTGGATGAACTCATAGCCATCGCCGTGCGTCATCGTCTCGGCCGTAATTCCCTGAAACGCCCACGAACCATAGCGAATCTGGTCGAAAACTCATAAGGTCCGTGCCCTGACACCTCGCGGTTAAGGTCGCGTACCAGGAAGTAAAGGCGATTGAGGTTCTCCCACATCTCGCTGCTGATCTGCTCACGTACGCTCCGCGCATTCTCTCGCGCCATTGTGATACACGTCGTCACCGCATTCGGATTGTTCGAATTCCAGAGCAGAAATTCACTGACATTGCGCGCGTTGTATTCCTGATAGTATTCCCGATACAGCTTTTCATCCCCTGTGATGGCGATGATCGGCTGCTGTTATTGTTCAGAGATCTCGACCGGAGCATCGAGCAGTGCGAAAATTGACGGTCAATATCCGCGTGATATCCTCCGCCCGCTCGACATACCGTGACATCCAATATAATGCCGTCTGCTACTCGTGAAAGCATAAGTGAGTAAAAGTAGATAGTGAAAGTAGAGTTTAGTAGACAGATCAAAAGAAACCGGTTGAATGGGGGCAAAGAAGACGCCCAACCACTCCTACTTTTTACTTTCTACTTTCTACTTTCTACTGATTCACCACCCAGGTATCCTTGCTTCCGCCGCCCTGGGAGGAATTGACGACGAGATCCCTTTGCGAAGGGCGACGCGTGTCAACCCGCCGGGAACTATTTTTATTTTTCTCCGCATAAAATGTATGGTCGCAGGTCAACGTGACAGCCGTACATTTCACCATCCTGATAGGTCGGGTGCCGGCTCAGCTTGAGCGTCGGCTGGGCAATAACAATTCCGTGGATTCGCCTGACCAGATCACGGAATTTCTGCGCTCTTCCTTCGTCGACTGCGTGCCGACAAGCATGCCGTATCCACCACTCTAATTGACCGATTTGACAACCAGCTTATCGAGGTTATCGATGATGTAATCTCTGTCGCGATCACCATGGCCAGATAGGTTGGCATTTTTTCAGAACCGGTTCTTCGTTCAAATAATATCGAATTATATCGGGGACAAACGGCATGGATGGCCTTATCGTCAGCGACACCGGTCCCGATAGCGTTTGCAAGGGCGACATTTCCCGCACGATAGGCATTGAGCAGGCCGGCGACACCGAGTGATTGTCGGGATTGAAGGCCAGAGGATCGACGAAGTCGTCATCGATCCTTCGATGGGAATTACATCGCCAGGCTTCAGGCCGCGCGTCGTAGGGTGTAGACACGATTGTCATCACCACCAGGTCCGCGCCCTCGACGAGATCTCGATGCCCATCTGCCGGGCCAGAAACGTGTGTCCGAAATATGCCGAGTTGAAGATGCCGGAGCCAGCAAACGACGTTCCGGATCTGGATTAATCATGGAGCGACCGATCTCAGAGTCGCCAGGTTCCTGAGGATAATGTTCGATCGACCTCACTCCACAACGCTGAAAGAGATTGGGAAGGTGCGTTTCATCGCCTGCCTGTTCTCGAAGAGCTTATAACTGACGGACGGCGACCTCAGATTGTCTTCGAGGACGTAATACTCACCCTTATCGTCTCGCACCAGACCGGAGCCGATGAGATGGGCGTATAACTTTTTGGGGGATGAACGCCGCGATCATCTCCCGCCGAAAAATAGTTCGCACCGAAGATCAATTCCGCCGGTATTATTTTGTCCCGGAATGATGCGCTGTTTATGAGTAAATGTCGTTGAGGGAAGAGATTGAGCGCTGTCACACGCTGTGTCAATCCGCGCTCGAGATAGTCCCATTCAGGATACGGAATGACGCGCGGATCAGATCGAACGGAAAGATAGGTCCAATTCCCTCATCCTTCGACTGTAGACGGTAAAGGTAATGCCCTGATACAGAAATGAAATGTCAGCACGACGCCGGCGATCCTCGAAATCGACTTCTTCCAGTCAGTTCGCTCAGGCGGTCGTACAAAACTCGATAGTGTTTTCGAGGAACGCCGTTCTTTTCGAACATTTCGTCGAAGAAAGCTCCGACTTCATAGCCGTTTGCCAAAGGAAAATGGCTTTGACGGTCTCTTCACACTCATTTCTGACGATGTCCCTCGCGTTTTTGATTGGCCCGTGACGTGAGGAGTGAAGTCGCCAAATCAGGTTTGCATCCCGGATTGCGTTGGTGGGATATGTTTGCCTAATTGATGTGCTGTCTGGTCTTCTAGTATTTTGTTGTCTGAATGATCCTTGAAAGAGTAAAGGAACCGGAAGGATCAGTCAACTTTGACCGGCTTGAAAAGTGTAGAAAACTGAAAGTGTGCTGATCATGCGCACACTTTCAGTCCTTCTGATGGCCTGCTGGTTTATCTTAGGTCAAGACAGCTCAGTTCGCAGGATGCGTGTACCCAAGATGGATTTCATCCGAATCCAGGAAAGGGCCTTCGCGTCGAACAGTGAGGCCTTCGCGGAAGATGACTATTTTCTTGTGTATTGAGAGGTTGCTCGG
>JADJXM010000036.1 GCA_016715865.1 Acidobacteriota bacterium
TCGGAGACCGATTCGGCCCGAAAATGGAGCGCAGCTTTTACGGCAGCTCGTCCGCTGAACCGCATCTCGAAGAGAGCTGGGAGCGGCATGGCCCCTGCGGTCGGTCCTCTGCGTTAGGGTTCGCCGTCGATGGCGGCGGGGGGCGACCGGCCTCCGGCGTCGCCTGAGCCAATCCCGTTCGAAGGCAGCCAACAACAGACTCGCTACAACCGCAATCAAATGTATCTTTCGTTTAGTCATCTCAATCTCCGAACAATATCTATGTTTTACTGGACAACACGATGGCTCGCGCCGCCGTCATCTCTCTCCGACAATCAGATCGGCCTAGTCAATGAATCGTTGCGAATCATTGACCGGCAATCCATCGCCAGCAAGGTTGTGCGCTGGAACTCGACTCGAACCACAGTCCATATGCGGAGATACCGTATCGCTGGCGTAGGTCAGCAGTATGAAATCGACACGGTCTCATCTCTGGATCAGGTTTGGCCTTCCAACAGGCGGGGCAGGCGCCGTCGGGATGAACTCTGGTTCTGTTTTCGCGATCACCGTCTCGGTTTCAAATTACCTGTTCAGGTACTGAAGACGCAATCGATGGCTCCGGAATCGGAAGCGGCTTTCAATAGCGATAGTTTCCGGGATTGCCAATAGTAATTGCAGGCGGCCTGAACTGCCATCCCAGCACAAACAGTGCCGCAAGCGAAGCACGGCGGCGACGGTCAGTACCGTTCGAGGTTAAACGATGGAGTGGGAAGGTAACGATGTTTTTCGGCGACTGTCCCGTCATATCTGGCTGATTATTGGCAAGCATTCCCGGCGTTCCTTTTGCAATGCCATCTTGATCCGTGCCGGCGCTTCCGTATGCCCTGTCTCTTCGGCCGAACCCACAGGGCTTGCGCTTATAATCCCGCTCATCGGCAAGGCGCATTGAGCAATCCGCACAGATTGAGGGTAACTTCATCGCCGTTGCCGCGTTATTTCCATCAGTCGAACTCATCAGCGGCGAGGAGATCGATCACCTTATTCAAATTCGCTGCATCATAACTCATAACCTCACGGAATCGACTCCAGTTTGAGTTGAAATCGATTGCTGACCGGATCTCAACCAGTAAAGCCAGCATCGCACTTGCACGATTCAACCGTGATCGCACCGTGCCCACGGAATCCTATAATCTCTGCCGCCTGTTCGTAGCTCATCTCGTACAAATTACATAAAAACAACGACCTCTCGATAGTGAATCAGCGGGGCCAGCACCCCTCATAGGCGAACCAGTCAATCATCTCCTGCCGCGAGAAGTTCTCGAGGCGGATCCGGAGATCTCTGATTCGTGGCTTGACCGCCCCTTTTTTACGAGCGATCAGATTTCCTTCGAATCACGGTCACTCATTGAAACCATCGACCGTTCACGCTGTATACGGCGCAGGACCTTATAGCGTGTAATTCCGTAAAGATACCCGGCAACTGTCCCCTTCTCGGATTGAACTGATGAGCATCGCGCATAAATTCCAATGAAAACGTCCTGTGAGATATCTTCCGCCAGCGCCGTCACCGCATCAGCAATACTCTTAACGATATACCCCCCTGACTGATCTTACAAGGCATCAAACGCCTCAGCGTCCCCGCTGATCATCAAACATAACAATTCTTCATCGCCCAGATTGAGCCCGAATCTTTAATCAAAATCGAACTCAAACTCCGTTCCACCATTCTCGCTATGAATGGACCTCAGAACTGATTTAAAGTTCCATTTTATTACCCAGACTATAATATATAGATTAATAGACACGGATGTTATTGCGATTGACACAATGTCTGGTAGATAAATCCTCAACATCATTTATCGTGACCAGCAGTTTGAGATTGGTGTCATATGGTTTTATAAAGTTAAAAGTTGACTTTCACATACCAAAGTTGTTTTCGTCGTTTTCTGACTTTCAAACCTTCAACTTTTATGCGAGGAACCATATGGATAGACCTACACGTCGACAATTTTTACCACAGACCCTTGGGGCGGGCTCGGTGGCGCAATATCAGATTCCGGGTATTTTCGCTCGAAACTGGTCAGAACGCCTCGACAGACCGAAGGCCCATTTTATCCTGATCATCTGCCGCCCAGTTACTGACAATGACCTGCTCGTACTCAGCTCGATCCACCGGCGGTCGGGCCATCACCCATCTGACGGGCCGCATTCTGGGTCCTTCACGGGCGGCCCGGTACACCAACGCCACCGCCAATCGAGATCTGGCAGGTCGACCATGGCGCCTACATCCATTCAAGGGCTCCAATCGCCCGAAGAGGATACGAACTTTCAGGGTTTCGGCTGGTTTCTGACCGGTTCGACCGGTGAATAATACTTCAGAACGATCAAGCCCGTTCCATATCCCGGTCCGGACACCGCATATCCACGTTGCCGTATTGCAGGCGGCAAAGATACTCACATCACGGCTATACATCAAGGGTGAGCCCCAAAATGAGCGTGACTCGATCTACAAGAGCATCAGGATCCGCGGGCGCTGGCATCCATCACCGTCCCCTTCACTCCGATCAGGGAATCGAATAAGCGAACTGGCGGCTGTCGATTTCGTATCGTGATCGGCCAGACCTGAGGGCCGGTGGCGATAATTCCCGTCGCCGAAGCTGATCTTCCCGGCACTAAATGAGAAGGAGCGCAACGTAACCTTTGCGCTCTCATTTGTCCGATCTGAAAAATACCGACGATGCACTAATTTCACGGATTCGGAGATCATAGTGCGCACCGGCTGTTCCGGCATCCATCAGCCACGGGGCCCGCGTTTTCTTTGGTCGACAACCTGTCGATTCAGCCGTCGCGTATGGCCAGTAGAGCACCCATCGCAGCGATCCCTCGATGACAGCCCCCTCTTCGGCATCGAAGCCTTTGCCGCTCAGGACGTGAACTATCGCGGTTCGCCAAGCATCGGCAGCGTGCCTTCGCCCGATCTCTTTCCAGCGGGGATTTCCCGTTGCGGTCCTGGCCGGTGATGCCCTGAGCAGCCAGCGCTCGCGCCCTCTGGCCATAGAGACCAGGCTCGGATCCTTGTGGTAGCAAGCAACGCTGAATCTTGCGTCCGCAGGATTATCGGCAAACCAAATCAGCTCATTAGTGCCCTTGCGAAGCGTCTCCAGCTTGCCCCTGTGCATCGTAGCCAAGCACGCCCGCCTCCGCCCTGCGCTCTTCCGGGAACTGCAGAATTGCTGCGGCGATCTGTTGCTCGCCGGCGCCGGCGGCGTTTGAGCTGTGGCCACGCCTGCCAGCAGAATCACTTAGCCACAAAAGTCATTAATTGAGTCTTCATGGCGGTGCTAAAGCCTTTCTTTTCTTTAATATGAAAATGATACCCGAATTGCGGTGAGACGAGATCGTGATTATACTTATTTTATGGAATCTGTCGGCGAAAATCAGCGTCCATATCGACAACGTAATTCGAAACGCTATTACTTTCGACTTTAAAAAGTCGCAGGGGATGCCGTGAGCACCGATAATCTGATACAAAATGTCCGATGGGCTATTCAATTTGCTTGACGAACGACAGATTGATTACCTGCTGGTCAGGGCATCGCGCTACTGCAATATACAGAAGGACGCAACACGCAGGATATTGATCTGATTATGGCGGTCTCAGCACTAGAAAGACTTCCCGGTTGATCATTGACAGGAACGACAATTTTGCGTGGCCGATTCAAAGGCTGCAAATTGATTTGTTATTGACCAATCACCCTCTCTTCGACAAAGTAAAGACCGAATACGCCACCAGACGGCGGTTCGTCAGAAAACCATCACTCTTTGACTGTCGAAGGATTGATGTTACTCAAACTTTATGCCCTTCCCTCGCTCTATCGCCTGGGGCAATTTCGCACTGTCGGCATTTTACGAGAACGATGTTGCACCTTGCACTTATGCAACTGTACCGGCCTGCGCTCTACCATTGTTTGCCAAGATTTCAAAGCGTTTGGTGCAGACTGATCTCAAAGCCGTCAATGAGATCGTTGAAGGAAATCCAGCAACGGGTTACAAGATTTCAGCAAAGATCAGAACATAATCAAAAATAACAGAACTGGACCAGCGGGCTTACTGATCGCATCAGAACGCTGCATATTTAAGTTCGACTCAGGCAGGTGAATTCTCGTAATCTGTAAACCATAGGTGGCTCTTTCCCGAGAAAGACGCGTAGGTGTAGAGCTGGCGATGATGCCGGTGTTCGTCGTAACAGAAATTGAAATACTGCCAGCTAAGAATGCTCCGAATGGGGATTCAGCAAGGACTTGCCAGTTGTTCGTCTATCACAGCCGCAAGTGCGTTGTCAGCCGCTCTGCTGGCAGCGACGGGCGTAATCCTGAGCGTCGCGACCGTCTTCAAAGTTGCGATCTGGGTTTCGCCTCTTCTGACTCCGGCAATCCCTTATTCTCTTCCTCGACTGCAATCCTGCACCACTGCTTCCTTCGCTCAGTGCTTTCTCGGCTCCATAAATATGCAGGATCAGATCGCGCACTGAAGCATCCCTGGTTGAGGTCTGAAATCGAGATCCGAATCACTGAAACTGCCGATCAGTCGCAAAGGTCACTCCGTGGACCATCCAAGTACTCCGCTGACCCGACAATGCATTCTTGTTCATTATTTAAATTCTCCCAGTCAGAATTGGTTATTCAACCCGCAAAGACGACCACGGGCGCCTTTTCGCCCGGGGTCTGGCAGCCTAAGGATCAAAAGCCAGGTGGAGGGTGTCGCCTCACCGCCTCTCCATCACAGCAAACTGACTGCCGAGTTGAGCCCGCTCTGCGTCGGTAAAGCCGGAGACCGACGTTGCCGGAGTCCGCAGGCATTTGTGAAGTGGTGTGTATGCAACTTCATCCAATGCGCTCGCGCCATAAGGCGTGTCAAAATCGAGATGAGGGATCGTGGTAGCCGATCTTGAACGGAGGATACGCAGCACCGGCGAGAGGATGACATCGTAATCCCCCGAAGAACCCCTCGATCGCCGCTGCCGCTGCGCCAAACGCTTTGGTCGCGCGCCCGACAGCCTGAAGAGGCCGATTTTACGCCCGTATTCCCCAGGCCCGATAGTCCCATGGTTCCAGGACGTCTTCGCGCTTCGTTCCGGGACCGAGCAGATTTTTGATATCGGCATCAAGGCCAGCGCATAAGCAGCCAGTAACGCAGGAAAGCATCCGTCAATTCCTGGCCGTTGACAGCCAATTTTACCGTTTCGACACGGTGTTTGAGCGATTCCTGAGTTTTGCAGTTGAATTGATAGCCCGGCTGACTTCCGGATCGGCCATTTTCCGTTAACGCCTTCAGTATCGGTGCGATCTTCAACCGGTTTCTTTGAAGGAAATTGACCAGTCCGACCGGCGTGAGCGAACCGTTCTGCTTGTTTTCGACGATGTTCAGAAAGGCCGCCGTATCGCGCACTGTGCGGCTGACGCGAAGGTCGGATGCAATACCGGCGACATCTGCGAGACATCGCCCGTCGTGAGATGGAGTCAGTTCTCAACTTGCGTGTCGGCTTCAATCAGACTCCGCATTGCGATGCCGGGATTCGGATCGATCCGCCACCATCATTGGCGTGCGCCAGCGAACAACGCCGGCGGCCACAGCGGCGGCCGAACCTCCGCTCGAACCGCCCGTTGACCAGCCGGGATTCCATGGGTTGCGAGATGCCCCCGTGCAGAATGGGCTCGGTCGAATCGATCAGCCCCATCTCCAGGCGCATTGGTGATGCCTGTGCGATCTACCGGCATTTTCTATTGCCGGGTGAACGGAGAGTTCGCTTTGTGGGCGACCGTTTCGTGCGATCGACCGGGCATACAAACGTGAACCGAAATCTATATCGGCTTCTTTGTGTTCGACCAGATTTTTGAGCAGAATCGGCACTGACCAGGCCCGTCACCTAATTCGGAGTTCGCCCGCTTTGGCGCCTTTTCGGCATCGAAGGTTTCGCCAGGACAATATTGAGCTTGGGATTGACGCGCTCGGTTCGACGCAATGTCTTCGACAAGTTCGACAGGGTCGAGAGTTGTTTTCTTATCTGTTCAATGACGCGACGCCGTCATATCCGGCCAGTTCAGACCCTCTGTTTGAGTCAGGACATCGGAAGTTCCTCAGTCACAGACGCTGTCCCGCCAGTCAGAACAAAAGGAAAAGCTGTTGTCCATTTAAGAAAATCCCTGGGAAGGTCGCATCATGTGACTCTCTATGCTCGAAAAAACAAGGTTGCTACCAATATATACGGGTTGCTGAAAACCCGCTCCGACGTAACTGTTAGGTTGCCCATCGATCAGATTCATCAAATAGTGAGCAAGTTTGCCCCGACAATAAAGCGACGATGGTAAATAAGGATGTGGCGGATTTAACTGATTCGGCAGCACGAAAACTCTATTTCTGGTTTATTCTCGCGGCCGGACTCTTTTCATCTCGTTTGGAATCTTTCCCCTCATAGTCTTCCAAATATCATCAGGATGGAAAAGGTGGATTTATACCCACACGGCCTATGGCTCCGGGTGTCGAGATCACAGGAAGTCGATCCGGGGAGGATTCACGACCGGTAAACTGGAACCGGGAGATCGCATCCTCGCCATCAATGGCGATGCGCGATACAGTAAATCACAGTTGTTCTGGCGCGGCTCGGCGCTGACCTCAAACCAATTGAATATCGATTTATGAACGCAGCTTGGAGCCAGAAGCGAAACCACAATCAACAATTCAAGCTATCAGGCATCCCCAGTCCCGGAAGGTTTCCCGGATACGAAGAAATATCATACTGGCCGCGTTATCTGGCCTGCCTGATAGTCGCCTTGATTGTTGGGTTGCTCAAACCCGAAGATCACCGGGCGAGCTCGGCTCGATAGCATTTCTGGCTATCTCTCTCATCAGGCCATCAGCTATGCAGATCATCCCGATCCGTCCTTTATTTACTCCGACAGAGGATCTGATTGCATATTTCTTTGTCTTTTTACAGGGAGCAATCTGGTTCGGGCGGCGACCTATCGTCTCGTATCGTTTCCTGCGGCGCATCGACCAGTTGGTTCTGGACATCAATAAAGTGGTTGCTTTATGCCTATGGTTCGCTTTCCTTCCTTCATCGTGTAATTCTGACGACTATCACCCAGACGAGATCGGTCATCGAACTGCGTTCAAGCTACTACAAGGTTGAATTGACATTCGGTCTGATCGATAACTGGTTCTGGATGGTCTGCATGGCTGGCGATCAGTGCGGTATTGATTCGTAACACGCGGCTTGTCAGAGATCCCGATCAGCGCCGGAGATTCAGAATACTGCTCTATGGCTCACTGATCGGCGTTTTACCACAGACCGTCATCGGGCTGCTGCTGCGAATCCCGGTGCTCATCACCGGTCGCGACGTGGTGACAGGTAATGATATTTTTGAAACCGTCAGAATGCTGGCCAATATCTCGATGATCGTGGTCCCGCTCAGCTGGGGTTATGCGATTCACAACCGGCAGGTATACGACATCAACGTCGTCGTTCGTCGCAGCGTCCAGTACCTGCTGGCCCAGAATGCGCTTCGCCTTTTCGTCGCGCTGCCGATCTTCTGGTTATCGTATATCGTGATCACCAAATCGGACCAGTCACTGCAAGAGCTTATCGGATATGTCATTTACGATCAGCCATATTATCTGCTGCTTTTGCTGATTGCGGCACTCGGCCTGATCTACCGAGGCCGCCTGCAGGACTGGATCGACCGTCAGTTCTTCCGTGAGGCTTATCAGCAGGACAAAATTCTGCGGGAACTGATCGATCAAGTGCGACGGATTGATTCGATGTCTGAAATGTCGCGCATTGTCAGTCAGAAGATCGATGAGGCGCTCCATCCCGAGCAGGTCTATCTGTTTTACCGTGCCGAGGAGACGCGTGACCTGTCGCTCGGGTATTCCAGCCGCGGACGTCGCGAAATGTTACATATTCCGGAAGAATACGAGTTGCTCAATCTGGCGGAACATCACGGAAAAGCTATCGACTATCCTCTTCCTCAAAAGTTCAAGCTGCCTCAATCAGAAAAGGACTGGCTGGATTCAATGGCGATCCGGCTGATTGTTCCGATGAATGGAACGGACCATCGCCTGGCCGGCCTTTTGCTGTTAGGGCCAAAGAAATCCGGGGAGCCTTATAACGGTTCGGATCGTCAACTGCTTGATACACTGGCCGATCAAATCGCAATCGTCTATGAGAACGTGCGGTTGAAAGAGCGCGTTGCACGTGAACGCAAGATTCAGCACGAAGTTCTGGCTCGCGTTGACGGAACGGCATGTAAACCTGTTGAAGGAATGCCCGAAATGCCAAAACTGTTATGACAGTATTGAAAGCGTCTGCCCGCTGGATCAGAGCGAACTTAGACTCAGCCTTCGGTTGAGCGGACGATCGATGGTCGCTACAGACTGGACAAGCTGCTTGGGCGAGAGGAATGGGCGCTGTCTACAAGGCTGAAGACCTGCGCCTGAATCGCGGAGTTGCGGTCAAAATTCTGAGCGGCGGATATTTCGGAAACGCCGAAGCACTGCGTAGGTTTGAGCGTGAAGCCCAGGCCTCGGCACGGCTCAACCATAACAACATCGTGCGAGTACACGATTTCGGCCTTCTTCACACCGACGGCGCCTACATCGTCATGGAGCTGCTCAAGGGAAGAACTCTTGGCTATGTCCTTGATAAACGCGGGTATATCGAACCCGAGCTGGCCGCGGATTGGTTCGATCAGGTGTTCAGCGCCGTTGCCGCCGCTCATGCGGAAGGAGTCGTTCACAGGGATTTAAAGCCCGATAACATCTTTATATCGAAGATCACCGGGGACGACTCAAGCGCCGAGCCTCAACATCATGTCGTCAAAATACTTGACTTTGGTGTCGCCAAGATCATGCAGCAGGATGTATCCGCCGCGACTTCAGCCCTCACCACGACCACACCCGGCACGGTGATCGGGACTTTCGGCTACATGCCCCCTGAACAATGGACAGGTGAGCCCGTCGATGAACGCAGCGATATATTCTCGCTCGGCGTCATCATCGTCAGATCCCTGACCGGCAGGAAACCTTTCGAAGGAAAGAATTATCAGGAATTGATGACCGCTGTTATGACTCAGCCTTTTCACATCGAAAGCGACGATCCGGCTGTACGGCGTCTCGATCAAGCCATACAAAAATGCCTCGCTAAACGTAAGGAAGATCGCTACCCCTCGGTTCCAGCTATGCAACGAGAACTGATCCCTCTGATCAGTGCTTGTAACTCGATCGAAACCTTCATCGCAAACAGGCAGGATAGTGATACGGTCGCTACGCAGAAATATGACGAAGAAAGTAGAAAGTAGAAAGTAGAAAGTAGAAAGTAGAAAGTAGAAAGTAGAAAGTAGAAAGTAGAAAGTAGAAAGTAGAAAGTAGAAAGTAGAAACGATACACCGGGAATGAGTTTCAATTTATTTTCGAGGGCGGCCGACCTTTTTACTTTCTACTTTCTACTTTCTACTTTCTACTCATTCAATATCATAAATCTTCATCGATTTCCCCTGCAGGTAGATATCGAACCAGTTAAGAATATGCTGAAGGCGTTCGACGCGATGCCAGGGTGCCCCGGAGCGCGATAATTCGTGCGATTCATTCGGGAAGCGGATCATGGCAGTCGGGATTTTGCGGTATTTAAGTGCGCGGAACATCACTTCTCCGCCCTCATTGGGCGGAGTTCGCCAGTCAGCTTCGCCTTCGATAAACATCATCGGGGTCGTGATGTTTTTGACGTAGGTGATTGGCGACCGCTTGACGAAATCGTCCGGGTCTTCCCACGGAGCGGCTCGAAACCATGTTGGATTGAAGAGCGTGAAATCCGCCGTGTACCAGAAACCTGCCCAGTCAGCGATCGAGCGCTGTGAAACCGCCGCCGCGAAACGCGTTGTGTGACCGACAGCCCAGTTGGTCAGAACTCCGCCGCCGCTTCCGCCCGTCACGCCAAGTCTGCTTGTGTCGATATATCCTCGTTTAATGACCTCATCGACTCCGATCATGAGATCCTTGTGGTCGTCGCCCGGATAATTGTATTGAATGATATTTCCGAAGTCCTGACCGTACGATGTACTGCCGCGCGGATTGGTGTAGAGAACGACATAACCTTTCGCGGCCATCCATTGAAATTCGTGTGTGAAGGTGAATCCGTATGCCGCATGCGGTCCGCCGTGAATTTCGAGAATAAACGGGTATTTCTTTGATGGATCAAAGTCAGGCGGTTTCTGTATCCAGCCCTGAATCTTTCTGCCGTCGAAGCTGGTGTACCAGAACTCTTCAGGATGCGTCAGATTGAGCTGTGAAAACAGTTCGTCATTGAAGCGGGTCAACTGAGTCTGCTTTTTCGTCGCAGTATCGACCAGGAAAATATCGCCGATGCTGACCGATGTCGAAATGATGAGAGCCATCTTCGAGGCGTCGCGATTCGCGCTATAGCTGATAACTGACTGATCGCCAGACGTCAGGGGCTCGACCTTGCCGGACGAAGAGTCGATTCGCTTCAGATTCGATCGTCCATGTTCGGCGACATTGACATACAACCATCGATCGTCACCGCTCCAGACCACCCCGCCGGGGCTCGATCCGCGGGGTGACTGCTGGTCGCCGCCGATTCCACCGCCGATGTCGTAATCGTATTGACTCGTCAGGTTTTTCGGCTCGCCACCCAGGGTGTAGTTCAGGACTGACATGACAAAAAGGTCGGGCTGTGTGTAGGACTGAATCGGCTTATGGTTTTGCACACCGCCGAAGGCGATGCGCTTTCCGTCATTGCTGAATGTGAAACCTCGCATGCCTCCGTAAAAGCTCAAAATATGCTTCTCATGAGAGCCTTCAGCGGTGACCGAATAGAGGTCGCTGTTCGGCGGATTGTAATATGGCTCGACGACCCGGTTGGATGCGAAGAAAAGTCTCGATCCGTCAGGCGACCAGCTCGGACCGCCAACACTGAACTTTCCTTTAGTGATCTGAACAGGCTTAGGTTTCTCACCGGGTGTTGCAGGGACGCCGACTGTCCAGAGATGCGTTCTGACTTGTGGATTAAGGTAACCCGGCCCGTTCGAACGATAGGTTGCGCGCGTGATCACTCGCACATCGCTCTTGCGTTCCGGCTTCTTCTCCTTCTTCTCGTCGTCATCTGCGGGCGGCTTCACTTCCTCGGGGTCATCCGTGCTGACAAAAGCGATCGATTTGCCATTCGGAGACCATTCGAATCCTCCAGCGCCGCGCGGCTGCTCTGTCAGTTGCTGCGCTTCGCCGCCATCGAACGGGAGCAAAAATATCTGTGAAGCCTGAGGTCGACCATCAATAATGGCTGAACGGCTGAATGCGAGGGTCTTTCCGTCCGGCGACCATCGCGGAGAACTGTCAGTCGGGCCAGCCGTCAACTGACGCGCTACGCCTCCGTCAGTGGGGACCATCCAGAGCGCGGTATCATATCGGTTTGACTTTTCGTTGACCCAGACTTTAACAAAAGCCACCTTGGTGCCGTCCGGCGAAATCTGCGCATCGGCGATCCAGTTGAACCTGAAGAGGTCCATCTCGGTGATCATCCGCTTTTCAGCCGCGCGAAACGAAATCGGCATACTCAGCGAAATCAGCAGCAGTATCAAAATGCAGGCGAACAGCTTATAGGAAATACGCTTCATATGATGATGCTCCTTTTAAATACCCGGTCGTTATCGCTCCAGGTTCGGTACCGTTTCAAATCGCTGTCACACTGACGTTGACCGATAGTTCCTCTTTCGCGCTCCCTTTATAGACTCCGCGTGTTGGCGGAACATCGGAATAATCGCGTCCTGTCGCGACTCGCACGTATTGTTCGGTCTGCCAGGAATTATGAGTCGGATCCAGGGAAAGCCAGCCACGGTCTTCAACGAAAACATCAACCCAGGCATGCGAAGCCGCATTGGCGGGCACGATGATGCCGGCGTCCTCTCTGTCACGAAGCGTTTGCGGGCTGTAAAGATAACCACTGACATACCTGGCCGGTATTCCAAGACTGCGACATGCCGCCAGCATGAGATGCGCGAAGTCCTGACAAACTCCGCTACCGAGGCTGAGCGCCTCAGAGGCTGTAGTCTTGACATCGGTAGCTCCGGGCTCATATTTCAGAGAGCTGTAGAGTGTTTCCATGAGACCGAGAGCGGTAGCCTCAGGATCACCTTCAACATAATCATGCATGGCGAATTGCGAGATCCGCTCATCTTCCGGGGCATAGGTCGTCGGCGCCAGATAATCGAATTGATCCAGCGGCGACAGTTCCATCTCATCCGACACGAAGACTCTCGGCGTATGGACTTCGCTGCTTGTTGTTACCACCACCTTGTCGTGTGGTTGAAGCGTATCGAAATGATGAACCGTATTCCCATACCGGTCGATATATATCATGACTTCTCCCACTGGCTGCGTCTCCAATGAAAATCGTAAACAACGCTGTCCCGCGGCCTCAAACGGATGGAGTCGCAACTCAGTATAGGCTTCACTGATCGGCTCGGCATAATGAAAGACTGTCGTATGCTCGATTCGTAATCTCATCCCTGATTCCGGAATTGTTCTCTACTGTTGTTGTTGAATCTGCTGTGGATACTTTACCGGAAGTATCACCTGTGTATTGAAATAGGTCTGCATTATCTCACTGCCGACATGATTCAATCTGAGCAGCAGCTGAACGAGAAATGGATGCATGTTCTGATCGAGCACTTCTCCGATATCCAGATACTCGAGTTCCGCACAGATTCGACCCATCAGTCGCTGCGGATTGTTGAGCAGGTGAGGCTGTCGTAGTGGATCGCCCGAAATCTGATTGATTGATCGCAGAACTCGATGCAGACAATATGCTGCGGCCCGCGGGAATTCCAGATTGAGCAGAAGAAATTCGGCTACGCGGTCAGCCTGCATATTTGATGCGCCCGTCTTTCTGAATGCTTCAAATGCGCTGCAAGAGCGAAGCATGGCAATCAATTGCAACGACGTCTCGGGCCCGTCGCTCATCATGTTGACTGCCGCATACTTAACATCAAGTGTTCTGACAGTCTTGTCGGCTCGCTCCATATGCTTGCCGAGCTGGATGAACTCATAGCCATCGCCGTGCGTCATCGTCTCGGCCGTAATTCCCTGAAACGCCCACGAACCATAGCGAATCTGGTCGAAAAACTCATAAGGTCCGTGCCCTGACACCTCGCGGTTGAGGTCGCGTACCAGGAAGTAAAGGCGATTGAGGTTCTCCCACATCTCGCTGCTGATCTGCTCACGTACGCTCCGCGCATTCTCTCGCGCCATTGTGATACACGTCGTCACCGCATTCGGATTATTCGAATTCCAGAGCAGAAATTCACTGACATTGCGCGCGTTGTATTCCTGATAGTATTCCCGATACAGCTTTTCATCCCCTGTGATGGCGATGATCGGCTGCCAGGCATGTTCAGAGATCTCGACCGGAGCATCGAGCAGTGTGTGAAAATTGACGGTCAATATCCGCGTGATATCCTCCGCCCGCTCGACATACCGTGACATCCAATATAATGCGTCTGCTACTCGTGAAAGCATAAGTGAGTAAAAAGTAGAAAGTAGAAAGTAGAAAGTAGAAAGTTTAAGTAGACAGATCAAAAGAAACCGGTTGAATGAGGCAAAGAAGACGCCCAACCACTCCTACTTTTTACTTTCTACTTTCTACTTTCTACTGATTCACCACCCAGGTATCCTTGCTTCCGCCGCCCTGGGAGGAATTGACGACGAGAGATCCCTTGCGAAGGGCGACGCGTGTCAACCCGCCGGGAACTATTTTTATTTTTTCTCCGCATAAAATGTATGGTCGCAGGTCAACGTGACAGCCGTACATTTCACCATCCTGATAGGTCGGGTGCCGGCTCAGCTTGAGCGTCGGCTGGGCAATAAAATTTCGTGGATTCGCCCTGACCAGATCACGGAATTTCTCGCGCTCTTCCTTCGTCGACTGCGTGCCGACAAGCATGCCGTATCCACCACTCTCATTGACCGATTTGACAACCAGCTTATCGAGGTTATCGATGATGTAATCTCTGTCGCGATCACGCATGGCCAGATAGGTTGGCACATTTTTCAGAACCGGTTCTTCGTTCAAATAATATCGAATTATATCGGGGACAAATGCATAGACGGCCTTATCGTCAGCGACACCGGTCCCGATAGCGTTTGCAAGGGCGACATTTCCCGCACGATAGGCATTGAGCAGGCCGGCGACACCGAGCATGGTGTCGGGATTGAAGGCCAGAGGATCGAGGAAGTCGTCATCGATCCTTCGATAAATTACATCGACAGGCTTCAAGCCGCGCGTCGTACGGGTGTAGACACGATTGTCATCACCACCAGGTCCCGCCCTCGACGATCTCGATGCCCATCTGCCGGGCCAGAAACGTGTGTTCGAAATATGCCGAGTTGAAGATGCCCGGAGTCAGCAAAACGACGTTCGGATCTGGATTATCATGTGGAGCGACCGATCTCAGAGTCGCCAGCAGTTCCTGAGGATAATGTTCGATCGACCTCACTCCATAACGCTGAAAGAGATTGGGGAAGGTGCGTTTCATCGCCTGCCTGTTCTCGAGCATATAACTGACGCCGGACGGCGACCTCAGATTGTCTTCGAGGACGTAATACTCACCCTTATCGTCTCGCACCAGATCAGAGCCGATGATGTGGGCGTATACTTTTTTGGGGGGATGAACGCCGATCATCTCCCGCCGAAAATGTTTCGCACCGAAGATCAATTCCGCCGGTATTATTTTGTCCCGAATGATGCGCTGTTCATGATAAATGTCGTTGAGGAAGAGATTGAGCGCTGTCACACGCTGCGTCAACCCGCGCTCGAGATAGTCCCATTCAGGATACGGAATGACGCGCGGGATCAGATCGAACGGAAAGATACGTTCAATTCCCTCATCCTTCTGACTGTAGACGGTAAAGGTAATGCCCTGATACAGAAATGAAATGTCAGCACGACGCCGGCGATCCTCGAACGATTCTTCAGTCAGTTCGCTCAGACGGTCGTACAAAACTCGATAGTGTTTTCGAGGAACGCCGTTCTTTTCGAACATTTCGTCGAAGAAAGCTCCGACTTCATAGCCGTTTGCCAGCGAAAATGGCTTTGACGGTCTCTTCACACTCATTTCTGACGATGTCCTCGCGTTTTTTGGATTGGCCCGGGACGCATGGCGAAGTCGCCAATCAGGTTTGCATCCTGGATTGGTGTTGTGGGATATGTTTGCCTAATTGATGTGTCGTCTGGTCTTCTTAGTATTTTGTTGTCTTTGAATGATCCTTGAGAGAGTAGCGAAACCGGAAGGATCAGTCAACTTTGACCGGCTTGAAAAGCGTAGAAAACTGACAGTGTGCTGATCACAGCACACTTTCAGTCGGTCTAATGGCCTGCTGGTTTATCTTAGGTCAAGACAGCTCAGTCTGCAGGATGCGTGTACCCAAGATGGATTTCATCCGAATCCAGGAAAGGGCCTTCGCGTCGAACAGTGGCGCCTTCGCGGAAGATGACTATTTTTCTTTGTGTATTGAGAGGTTGCTCGGTCGTCACTTTCCATTTCGAGTCTGGCGGAATAAGAATGATAATCGATCCATCCTTTGCCTCTTTGATATCCCAGATGGCATTATCGTCAAAGACAACGCAAACCCCTTTTTGTTTATTTCTTCTTCCGGCAGCAGTATATATCCCCTGGTTCCTCGGCGGCCCTCCGTATTGGTGTCCTCACGACGATTTTCAGCTACAACATCATTGGGCTCATTGACTCCGGCGGCGATCCTGTCTTGTTGAAGGAATTATTAAATCCCGGGCTTCGAGAGGTGTCGCGCGCACGGCGAAACTGATTCAGCCCAGTTCGCGTTGTGGGCATCGATCTGAGACAGCGCCAGCAGCGAATCAGCCAGTAATCGCTGATCGGTCAGATTTCTTGCCTCCTTTAATGATTCAAAGAATTTAAATGCGGGTTCGACAATACGTATACCTTCATAGTGTGGTGTAGTATCGTCCGTTGTAAGACCTTGCTGATTGAATCGCCTGATTGAAATATTTTTCCGCCTCCTCAAATTCTCCTGTTTCGTGAAAGATCCCGGCTTTCGCAAGCAGGCCTAAAGTGTAACCGCTCCGCATTTGAGACTTTTGCGCCAGATCGAGGCCTTTGTCTACTTACTGCCGCGCCTATTCCAGCTTGCCCGCAGCCAGTGAGTTACCGCTCAGATGAATCTGCGCCCGGTAGCCAAGTACGGGCTGCCGGAGTCAATCGCCAGCTGCAACTGCTGCCGGGCGACATCAAGCTTGCTCAAGGCGTCATAAATCATGCCTATATTGAAATAGACGGCGGCCAGCCCTTCTTTGTTATCGGCCTGCCGGTATAACGCCTCAGCCTGTTTGAACGATGCTTCCGATTTTGTCAGATCCTTTTCGCGCTCGCCATAGATGACACCCAGGCGCAGATTTGCCGCCGCTGATTCAGGATCGACATCCAATGCCTTCTGATAACTCTCAATCGCCTTGCCGGTTTCATAATCCTTTTCATAGGCTCAGCCAAGGTCCAGAAAAACTCTCGACCTCTCATTCGCCGGTGCGAGGTCG
>JADJXM010000037.1 GCA_016715865.1 Acidobacteriota bacterium
GAGTGAGACAACACGTGCCGAGCTTCGAAATAAGCCCCCGAATATCCTGCTGACCAATTATGTTATGGCCGAACTGATGCTGGTCAGGCCGGAAGATCAGCGTTTTATGGACATCGCCGGCGGAGGCTTGCGTTATCTGGTCTTCGACGAGCTGCATACCTATCGGGGCAGGCAGGGAGCGGATGTGGCGATGCTGATCCGCCGGATAAAGGAGAAGTGCGCCGCTCCGGACATCATTCACATCGGTACGAGCGCGACCATGGTAGCGGACAGGCAGGTCGGTCCGGATAAGCGGCGCGCTATGGTAGCCGATTTCGCGTCGAAGCTGTTCGGTCACGCATTCAACGCGGATCAAGTGATCGAGGAGAGCCTGGTTACCTTCACGGAAGGAGGATTGCCGTCGCGCGAAGAGCTTCACGCCGCGTTGGGTAATCCACTCTCAACAACGACAGATGAATTCAAACGTCATCCGCTGGCTCGCTGGGCAGAGATCGAATTCGGCGTCGAACCGGAAGAGGGGGGCCGGCTGAAACGGCGCGTCCCCCGGACGCTGGCAGCAGCGGCTAAACTGCTGTCTGATACATCCGGCGTCGAGGCGAAAGTCTGCGAACTCAGGTTGCGTGAGCTGATAAGCCTTGCCGGAACTCTCAATCGCCAGACGAGAGGCCGCGCCTTTGCATTCAAGCTGCATCAGTTCATCGGGCAGGGACGCGCGCTCTATGCGACTTTGGAACCTGTAGACCGGCGAGAATTCTCGATGGAAGGCCAGGTCAGGGCAAGCGGAGGAAGGCTCTATGCTCCAGTGAAGTTCTGTCGTCAATGCGGACAGGATTACTATCATGTGCTGCGAGGCGATTCGCGATTCATCCCCCATCCGGTAGAATCGAGCGAGGATGACCAAGAGCCGTCCGGGTTATCTGATGCGGCTCCGCTGGTGAATGACTGGAGCGATGACCAGATCCCGTTGAATGGCGAGACAGGAAACGGCAAACTCCGCAAGACCTGGAGGGACAGGGTTCCCGTTGCGGTCTTGGTCTCGCCTGATGGCTCATACGGTTCGCAGCAGCGAGATGGCACAATCAAGATGTGGTGGCAGGCTGTTCCCTTCTCACTTTGTCTTAACTGCGGCGAATTTCATACCGCCCAGGAAAGGGAGTTTGGAAAACTCGCCTCGATATCGAGTGAAGCGCGATCATCAGCCACGACGATTCTGGCCACATCGCTACAAGAAATGCCGGAAAGACGGGCGGGCGTAACAAACTGTTGACCGACAACCGCCAGGACGCTTCGCTCCAATCAGGACACTTCAACGATTTCATACACTTGTCGCTTCTCCGCTCTGCGCTACATGCCTCGCTTCTGGATGAGAAGGAGCTTCGATCCGATGGCGTGGCGGCAGCGTTGTCAAATCCTGCGGGCTGACTATACGTGACATCGCCCGCAATCCAGAGCTGGACCCGAATTCTCAGGCGGCACAGGATGTCTGGCGGGCATTCACCGAACTGACGGAATACAGGCTCTATGAAGATCTGCGCCGGGGCTGGCGTGTCATCCAGCCTAACCTCGAGCAGGTTGGCCTGCTGCGAATCGGATATCGTGGCTTGAAAGACCTGGCAGCAGACGAATCACGCTGGACCTTTCATCCGTCGCTGTCATCGCTTTCACCCGTTGAACGCAGTGAGACATTGCGCGTTTTGCTCGACCACTTTCGTCGCAAGCTGGCTATCAATAACCGCATCCTACAGGAGACAAATCAGCAGCAGATTCGCCGTCGCTCTGAACAAAATTTGAATGAGTTCTGGGGACTCGATTCGGAAATAAACCAACTACGGACCTCTACCCGCTTCGTTCTGACGGGCACGTCAAACCGCGGGGGCGAAGGGATCAGCCTGGGAGAACGCAGCGCTCTGGGTCGTTACCTTCGCACGAGACTTGGGGTCACTTCGAATGAGTACCCGAATTTCATATCTGATATTCTTAATTTAACGATCTCACAGGGATTCCTCTCGGCTGGACCCAGTGGATGATCATCAATATTTTCAACTTGATGCGACCTGCCTGCTCTGGCAATTGGGAGACGGGTCCCCGCTGCCGCCAGATCCCATTTACTCGCGAAGAACTGCCTCCTCTGGTTACGCTCAGTCTCCGCCACCGGTAAATGCCTTTTTCCAGAACTTTACCGGGAATCTGCCGCGGCACTTGCCCAACTGAAGCGCGGGAGCACACTGCACAGGTCGTCAAGCCGGGTGAGCGCGAACGGCGTGAACAGCGATTCCGATGGGAACCAAACGATACACGAAAGGAGTCCGACCTCGGACGCCGCCTCCCGCTATCTGATCTGCTCGCCGACGATGGAACTCGGCGTCGATATCGCCGATCTCGACCTTGTTCATCTGCGAAATGTCCCTCCAACACCAGCCAATTACGCCCAGAGAAGCGGTCGTGCGGGAAGACAGGGTCAGCCCGGACTGATCTTCACATACTGCGGCGCCCTGAACAGCCATGATCAATATTTCTTTAAACGTCGTGAAGATATGGTTGCGGGCAGCGTTCGCCCTCCTCGCCTCGATCTGACCAATGAAGCTCTGCTTAAAGCTCACATTCATGCATTGTGGCTCGGCTATGTGCGATTGCCGCTCCGGGAATTCGATCGAGCAGGTTATCGATGTAGATGTCGATCTGGATAAATTGCCTATTCGGGAAAATGTTGAGGGGCAGATTCAACTCAGCCAGGCGGCGAAATATCAACTTCAAGAGCGAATATTAATAATGCTCCAGCACGATATCGGCATCCTCAGTTCAGCCAAATGGTACGGCGAGGGATGGGTGGAGAGAGTGCTGGATGAAGCGCCGAAGTCATTTGACAGGGCGTTCGATCGTTGGCGCGAGCTGTATCGCGCAGCCATTCGACAGCTGGTGGAGGCAAATAACCTGATAATGAAAGCGCGCCGGCCGGAGGATCAGTCAGCAGCTGAATACCGTCAGAAAGAGGCCTTACGACAGCGCAACCTGCTGTTGCAAATCGATACGAATCGCGAAGAGGGTGATTTTTATCCCTATCGGTATCTCGCCAGCGAAGGTTTTCTTCCCGGCTATAACTTTCCCGCACTGCCGGTACGCGCCTGGGTGCCAAGAGAGCAGGGAGAGTTCATTCCCGAGCCGCGGTTTCTCGCTCTGCGCGAATTCGCCCCGGGCAACATCCTTTATCATGAAGGAAACACATGGCAGTCTGTGGCGTTTCAGGCACCTCCCGGCGGATTGGACGACCGGCGCAGTAAGAGACGCCTGTGCCGGACATGTGGAGCATATTGCGACTCAACTGATGATCGATGCCCGGTCTGCAAAACACGCTTCGACGGTCAGAACAGTCTGATCGCCAGCCTGCTAGAAATGCCAAATGTCCGGGTCAAACGACGTGAACGAATTACCTGCGAAGAAGAGGAGAGGCGACGACGCGGATACGAATTAGAGACCTTTTTCCAATTCGCACCGGATGAAACCGGCAATCGAATCACCCTGATGTTGGTCAACCATGGCTTCCGATCTTCGATTCAGAACGGCCAGCCGGGGTTTCTCATCGATTTCGAAACCGGCGAGGATATTACCCAAATCCCCGCTTCGACTGCGGGAAACAGAGCATCTCAACGCTCTCGCCGCACCGAAAATGTCCGTCTTTCAGTACAGGGAACACAAAACATCCTCCTGTTGCGCTTCGTCCGGCCCGAGATGCGCGGCAATCCAAGCCTGGAGACGAGTCTCAAATATGCGCTCCAGCGCGGATGCGAACAGGCATTCCAACTCGATGAATCCGAAATCGGTGTCGAAAGCATCGGAAAAGATGAATATCGAACAATACTCCTGTCGGAATCGGCCGAGGGAGGAGCAGGTATTCTGAGGCTGCTCGTCGAGGAAGCGGATGCCCTGCAACGCGTGGCTCTTGAAGCCCTTGAACGGTGTCACTTTGACTCCGAAGGGAGAGACAAAAAACCGGACTGTCAGGCAGCATGTTATGAATGCCTAATGAGTTACAACAACCAGCAGGAGGCAATGTCACTGGATAGACAGGAAATACGTCAGACACTGCTGGATCTGACCGGCAGCAAGACCCTTCTTCGTGTCGGGGGGCGGGACAGAGCCGCGCACCTGGCGTGGTTGCGATCGCTCACTGATTCGCGATCAGATTTGGAACGAAAATTCCTCGATCATCTGGAGCAGTATTTACTTCGACTTCCCGACGAGGCCCAAAAAGGAATTAATGAACCGCGCTGCATACCGGACTTTTTCTATTCACCTAACGTATGCGTCTTTTGCGATGGGTCTGTTCATGACGAATCCTCTCAGGCGAATAAAGACTCGGAACTCAGAAGAGAGCTTATCAATCATGGTTACAGGGTGATGGCGATCCGCTACGATCGCGATATAAGAGGGCAAATCGATCAATATCCGGATATATTCGGGCGCAAAAAATAATGATCGATATCCCATCGTCATCTCAAAAAAAACAGTGCAAATATTATGGCTAAAAATTACACGGTATACTGGACAAACTCTGAGTTTAAGCGGATTAAAAATTCAAATGATCCATACATTCAATATGCATTCGGCAACCAGTTAAAGAAGGTACAACCTGGCGATATCCTTTGGATTCTCTCTTATACCAAGAATGATGGGCTACTTCTGATTGGGAAGATTGTTGTTGGACGAGAAGTAGGCCATGCAGAAGCAAGACGTATATTTGGAGGTAGGCCATGGTCTCAGTATGGCGTTGCAGCAGACGAGCAGACCATGGAGATGTTTCGTGAAATCTCCCTGAATAACGAAATCAGTAAACTTAGATTCATTAGCAAGACTAATGATCGCTTGAAATACGATGGTTCATTTTTTGATGCTCAGCAATTACGCGCCGTACGTGAACTGACAACGAATTCTGCTTCCCGTCTGAATTCTTTATGGAGCTCCGATAAAGGAAGGATAAGTGATACAGCAAAGATAATAAATTCTACTGGAGGCGGATTTGGCACACCTGAAAACAACAAAAAGGTCGAAATAAGCGCGATCAAGCATGTAATCCAATATCTAAAAGCCAGAAATTGGAAAGTGGCATCTGTTGAAGCAGATAGAAAAGGGTACGACCTTTCTTGTCAAAAAGGACATCAAAAAATGCATATTGAAGTTAAAGGCATCTCAGGATCTGAAGTAGCTTTTATTATTACCAATGGGGAGATGATCCGGGCTCAACAAGATGGGAACTTTTACATCTATGCAGTAACTGATGCGACAAGCAATCCTAAAATTCACATTTACGACTGTATTCAACTCACAGAAAAATTTGAGATAATCCCGATTGCATTCAGAGTCTTCAAGAAGCAATCTAGGTGACTCAATGTAACTTTTCGCAACCCCAATAATCATTTTGATTGATCAGGAGCATTTATGAGCATCACATAAACACTCAAGCATAAATTTTGCGGCAAAGCGAATATCGGTCGTCGGCTTTATTCGCAAAGCGCCGCGCCAGTAAGCAGTTCGTTTTCGACCTGTGGCGGGCAACGGAATTCGTACGGCAATCGCTCGATCACGTCAAACGCTTGCATCCTGCCCAATGCAATCAGCGGGCCGGTATTGATGACGATTCTTTCACTCATTCAAGGCAAAACCGAGTTCGACATCAGCATCTTCCGGTCGCAAATTGCTCATCGACGCGCCAATCTGTGTCAGAGCGAACAAGAATTCCACACGGCCTTTCCCGGCCAGCCGCGCGGCTTCACCCGAAGAAAGCCGCCCCAATTCATAGAGCTTGGCCGCCAGCAGGAACTTCGCTTCGGCCGAGAACTGCTCTCGGTTGATTCCCAGCCGGAATAACAGATCATCCTGATATTCGATTGTAAGTGTTTGCGTCATAGTCTTTCACCTGTGACCGCCATTTTACGCTGGTTATCCTATACCTTCAAATACAACACTCGTGGCCTCGTGGTCGAGATGCCCGGATCAATCTTTCACGTGATGCGATTGTGCGGGCCAGAGAAACTGCTGGCGCTTTGGCACAGCTACAGGCAAAAAATGCAGTCAGCCAGGTCGTCCGCGTCTCTGTTGACACTCATCGACGAGCTGATAAAAAACCCGGCTATCACTTACGGCCAGGCGGCGATTGTGCTGGATGTCACTCACCGGGCGGCGGTAATGAACATCAGAAAACTGATGTTACGCAGCAATATTTTTTGGAATTCCTTGACCTTTCCCAAACCCGCGAAGCGGGTGAGCAGCATATAGCCTGGGATTCCGCTCGGCCTGACGGCCTCGCTCCACCTCCAGGCTTTATTCTTTCGCCTGCGTTGCAGGCTCTCAGAAGAATATGTTTGAGCAATCCAAAAATTTGTCAAATCAATCTTAAAGGCCTCTTCCGCGTAACATCAATTATTGACTGACAGTCTTACTGGCAATTCAGAGTTTGTTGTATCTCCTTTACATTGCGGAATAGCCGGTAGTATTCAGTAAAGTGAAGCTCACCGAAACCCCGTGCGATTCTGATCTGTCGGATGAAATCGTCAAGCAGGTCACAGGCTGTACCGGTATCTTTTTGGTTCAGGGCGTTGAGTGTTGGCCCTATCAGGTACAGGAGTTTGATTCTCGTGTTCTCAGAAAATGTGCCAGGGGCAATTCCCTTGATGAGGAGATCGAGTTGGTTAACCTGTTTAATGGCATTGGGGAAAGATACCAATACCACCGGCACAAAGTTGGCTACTAGAACGCGGTTCGCACCGACATCGAAAGTGTAGCTGGCCAGAACGCTCACGACCAACCCGTCTTCCGTCCAGTTGACGAAGGTGTAACCCGCGTTGGCTGCTGCAGCTACGGTGACACTGGAGCCACTGTTATAAGTGCCGCCGCCGCTGGTACTGCCGCCGGCAATCGGTGAGGCACTTGTAACGACGTTAAATGTCTGCACGAAGTTCGCCACGAGGTATCTATCAGCGTTGACGGTGAACGGATAGACGGCGTTGTTGCTCACCACAATGCCGCCCTCAGTCCAGTTCAAGAATGCATAATCAGGGTTGTGAGACGCGATGACAGTCAGATGTGTCCCGTGGTTATAGGTGCCGAATCCGATTGTGGTGCCGCCGACGGGAGGCGTGCGCTGGTTACAATCGTACTGGTGACAGCAGCGCCCGCCGAGATCGTTATCGTGTGGGTCTTTGATACGAAAGTACCCGTGGTATCCGACGCTTCGATTGTAAATGTGAACACGCCGGGTACCCTCGGAGTCCCTGACAGAACGCCCGTCACGGGATCGAATGTCAAACCGTCCGGAAGTAATGAACCAGGCTGTTTGAGCGATGCAAGAAACGGGTTACTTCCAGCAACAACGACGGTGCGATCGGGATACGGCAGATTGAGTTCGCCATCCTGAACGTGATCGATAAGATCCAGCGCCGGGGCGATGTCGAAGCCGGACATCTGCGCGCCGAAGAAATCGCCAACAACCATAATGGTCGAGAGGTCGACCGTTACCTTGACCCACTCTCCCGTCTTGGGATCGATGTGGTCGTTGTATGTTACTTTGCCGACCCCATGGATGCCATCTGGCGCCACCGTATCGGCCATGGCCTCACCTGATTCCGCATCGATAGGCCCGATATACTTGTAAAACTCATACCGGCGGGTGATGACTTCATCGCCATCCGGCAGTTCTTCCGGCTGACCACGGAGTTCGCCGTTCTTGCCGCCTTCGGCGGCTCCAAACTCAGTTTGCAGAATCCGCCATTCGGTCTCCACTTCGGACGGCTCGCCGTTTGTCCATGGCTGGGGCTCTCCAGGATCATCCGCTACGAGATCCTCCAGACGAACTTTATTGGAATTGTGGGTGGTAGTCTTGATGTCCTTGACCCACGACGCCTCGCCGAATTGGAAAACGGGCGGGGCGGGCGGCGGTGGCGGAACGACTACTGGCACGACCTGAGCGGGAACGGCCAGCATTGGCGGGATATAAACGAAAGTTGGAGTCGAAACATTGACCGGAGGCCCGTGGATCAGATTGCCTCTCCCGTCGTCGATCAACCAATTGTACCTTACGACCGAGGGGGCGCCGTAATAGCCGACCCCGAAATGCTCGCCGCCGAAGTTGACCGATGGGTTGGTGAACTGGTGGCCCTGGGTGGGAGCGATGGGACCTGACGGGATTGCCGTATATGCTGCCCAGGTTCCATCCGGGTTTTCGCGCTGGCGTAGCGGACCAATACCTTGGGATGCAGAGGTCGGAGAGATCCTCTGTTATTTTGGAACTCCGTAATGATTGTAATCATAGGTGTAGGTGATGTCCTTGCTGTGAATACCCTCCAGCTCGATATCAAAACCGTGGGCCTCGACCCCGGTGTCGTTGACGCAATCGAAGTTGTTGAGAGTTCCATATGCGATACTGAACCCGACGCCACGGGCAACATCAGCTTTCGAGGCCAATGCACAGATCAAGCTCAAGGCTCCCAGCATCATCATTCTCAAGTTGCTTCTTAAGATGACCGGGATCCTCGCCACGAGTCCTTCCCTGTCTTCAGTTTTGACGTGCTGTGTCTGTTTTAAGGCAGTTGTTCGTTTAGTAAATTTCATCTTACACCAGCGTTTTCGTATGTTTCCGATCGAATCGTCAATATCAGGGTTCTTAATTTTAATAAAGATTAAATTCTCTTTCGGATGCTAACCCGAAGGCCTCTAATAAAACCACGTTAACGCGAAACGCTCTGGAAACCTTGTCGAGTTTCCAGTCCCGATATCGCGTACTTCCCTTACTACGGGCAAACGGCGCGCCAGACGAAGGTCCTGAATTCGGGACGGCTGCAAAATAAAATGGCCATTTTAGCAATCGAGAGGAGTGGTATCTTGCTATGACAAGTTGATAAAGGTATTTGTCAATTGGGCATTATTCCCCAAAGCGTGGGGAAAATTCCCACATAGTAAATGGCAAGAAGTAAAAGTTATGTGGCAAAACGAATATCGGTCGTCGGCTTTATTCGCCAAGCTCCGCGCCAGTAAGCAGTTCGTTTTCGACCTGTGGCGGGCAATGGAATTCGTACGGTAATCGCTCGATCACGTCAAACGCCTGCATCCTGCCCAGCGCAATCAGCGGGCCGATATTGATGACGATTCTTTACACTCATTCAAGGCAAAACCGAGTTCGATATCAGCATCTTCCGGGCGCAAACTGCTCATCGACGCGCCAATCTGTGTCAGCGCGAACAAGAATTCGACACGGCCTTTTCCGGCCAGCCGCGCGGCTTCACCCGAAGAAAGCCGCCCCAATTCATAAAGCTTGGCTGCCAGCAGGAACCTCGCTTCGGCCGAGAACTGCTCCTGGTTGATTCCCAGCCGGAATAACAGATCATCCTGATATTCGATTGTAAGTGTATGCGTCATAGTCTTTCACCTGTGACCGCCATTTTACGCTTGTTATCCTATACCTTCAAATACAACACTCGTGGCGTCGTGGTCGAGATGCCCGGATCAATCTTTCACGTGATGCGATCGTGAGGGCCGAGAAACTGCTGGCGCTCTGGCACAGCTACAGGCAAAAAATGCAGTCAGCCAGGTCGTCCGCGTCTCTGCTGACACTCATCGACGAGTTGATTAAAAACCCGGCTATCACTTACGGCCAGGCGGCGAGAGTGCTGGATGTCACTCATCGCGCAGCGGTAATGAACATCAGAAAACTGATCGACGCCGGCATTCTGGAAAGAGTGAGCGAACGGCAACGGAATCAGCTCTTCATTGCCCGGGAAATCATTGCTGCCCTTGAATCAGGGTTTGCGTAGTGCCGCTTCGAGATCCGTTGCGAACCGGGTGCAGCATTCTGGAAATATAATGTAGATATTAACGAACGATATGTCCGGGATCAGGGATGTTTTTCCACCCCTTTAGGGCTTTTGGATTAACCGGGATATCCTTTTCCAGGGGCTCCGCGCTGAAGCGCTCCACCCCTGGCTGACTTATTTGTCCCCTTCGGGGCCAGACATGACTGGCATTTCGGACACGGCCATGTGTTAATCATCGGGCGAATCTGTCGTTTATGATTCATCGGCAGACAATAACAACACACGCACGTTGATCTATGCTGAACCTGACCGGAGTATCGAAAACCTATCCAGGAGGTATGCATGCGCTGCAGGATATCCATCTGGACGTGCCCAGAGGGATGTTCGGGCTGCTCGGCCCCAACGGCGCCGGCAAGTCGTCGCTCATGCGCACGATCGCCACACTGCAACAACCAGATTGCGGGTCGATCACGTTCAACGGCATCGACATTCTGAAGGACAAGACCGCGCTGCGCCGCACGCTCGGCTACCTGCCGCAGGAGTTCGGCGCCTACCCCCGCACCTCCGCTCTCGCGATGCTCAAACATCTTGCGGCCCTGAAGGGCATCCACGGCAGTCAGCAAGAGCAGGTCGTGGAAAATCTGCTGGTCAAGACCAATCTGTGGGACGCTCGAAACAAGAGCATCGACAAGTTTTCCGGAGGCATGAAACAGCGCTATGGCATCGCACAGGCATTACTGGGCAATCCTGCGCTCCTGATTGTCGATGAACCTACGGCGGGACTCGATCCGGCGGAGCGGCGGCGCTTCCAGAACATACTTGCCGAAGTCGGCGAGGAGACGGTGGTGATTCTTTCCACGCATATCGTCGATGATGTGAAGGAACTCTGCAGTCAGGTGGCCATCATGGGGCGCGGGTGCATTCTGAAAGTGGGCGAGCCGCTGCAGATGATTCGTGAGATGAATGGCAGGTTGTGGACACAGGTGGTTGAGCGCGAGGAAGTCGCGGAGGTTCGCGCACGCCGCACCGTCTTATCGACTCGACTCAAGGCAGGCGCGATAGAGATTCGTGTGCTGTCCGACACTCAGCCGGAAAGCATGCAACCCGCCGCGCCCGAGCTGGAAGACGTTTACTTCAGCACGCTGATTGCGCACAACCTGACAGACAATCTGGAGTAGCCCGGAGTATTCAGGATGCGCGAAATTCTTGAGGTCATACATTTCGATATTCGCTATCAGCTCCGCTCGCCCTTCTTTCTCGGCGCGCTGCTGATGTTCGCGCTGATTCACTTTCTGACAATCACCGGCACCGGAATTCACCTGGACATCAGCAACCAGGTCGACATCAACAGCGCGTATTCCATCCTGCAGACTGAACTGGTGCTCTTCATCTTTGGCATGCTGCCGATCGTGGCCTTTGTCACGGCCGCGATCACGCGCGATTTCGAATACGCGACAGCCTCGATCTTGTTCGTCACGCCGATCTCGCCCAAAAATTTTGTGCTGGGAAGATTTCTCGGGGCATTGAGCCTTGCGCTTTTGATCGGTCTCGCGGGACTGCTGGGCACGATGATCGGCACATTCATGCCGTGGCTGGATCAGGCGCGCATCGCCCCCTTCACGCCGCTGCCCTATGCATACATCTTTCTTGTCGTCATCCTGCCCGGCACATTTGTCATCTGCGCGATCTTCTTCAGCGTCGCGGCGGTCACTCGCTCAGTTGCGCTGACCTGGGCCACGGCGATGGCCTTCTTCGTCGCTGACATTCTGCTGAACCTCTACGCGGGCATCGAGAACGGGACATGGGCAGCAATGGCCGATCCCTCGGCGAGGCTGACCGTGGGGACTGAGACACGCTACTGGTCGGTCGCGGAACTCAACACGAACATTCCGCTGGGGCTCCTGCCGCAGAATCGCATGATCTGGCTGGCGGTGGCGCTGGCTGCGCTGGTGCTGACGCTTAGGCGCTTTCGTCTGGATCTGGACTCCGAACATTCACAATCTGCGTTTTTTCTCATCCACAAAGCCACACGAAGAGGCACGAAGAAAGACCATAACATCAGTCTATTTCTTCGTGTTTTCCTGGTATGGCTTCGTGGAGAAAAACCGCCGCCCGCAATTCAAAAGGTCACTCCGGTTCAGAGCTTCTCCCCGCGATCTTCCTTCGCGCAGTTTGTCTCGCAGCTGAAGATGGATCTGTCCTGTGTCTTCAAGGGCCCTCTCATTTACATCATTCTGGCGCTCGAAATCACGACGGTGATCGGCGAGTATCAGAGCAATGTCAGCCCGCTTCTCGATACGCCGCTCTACCCGCTGACGAGCCTGATGCTCCCATTTCTGCGCTTCGGCATGCTGCAGTTCATTCTGCTGATCGGCCTCTACTACTCTGCGGAGCTGATCCATCGCGAGCGCGCGTCCGGCATTGGCGAGATCATCAACGCATCGCCTTTCTCCGACTGGCTCATGATCCTTTCGAAGATCGCGGCGCTGTGCATTGTCGTCAATGCGCTCATGCTTGTGGCGGTGGGCGCCTCGATGTCGTTGCAGGCAGCGGCAGGCTTCACCAACTTCGAGCCGGGACTGTATCTGCAATCCGCATTTATCTGCAACGGTATTTACTACTGCATGCTGTGCATCCTGGCCGTAGTCGTTCAGGCGATCTCACCGAACAAATGGCCGGGGCTGCTGCTGACGCTGGGCGTCTACATCACCCTGCTGAGCCTGGAAGCGATGGGCTTCGATCATGTGCTGTACAACTTCGGCATACCCTATGTCGTCTACTCAGACATGAACGGCTTTGGCCACTTCAGCAAGCCGGTGTTCTGGCTGATTGCATACTGGGGAGCTTTCTGCATTCTGCTGGTCATCGCCGGGCATCTGCTCTACCCGCGCGGCTATTATTTTTCAGTGCGTGAAAGACTGCGGGATGCACGCACCCGGATCGGGACGGGGGTCAGGCTCACTGCCGGCCTCGCGGCTATCGCCTTCATCGGCATCGGCGGCTGGATCTTCTACAACACCAACATCCTCAATCAATACCTGACGCCCGACGCGCGACTGCGGCTCCAGGCCGATTATGAAAAAGCATACGGACGCCACGAGAACGCGCCCGCGCCATCATACGACAGCATTGACATGGCGATCGATATTTTCCCCGAAGAACGCCGGCTCGAATCGCGAGGCCGCGCAATACTGGGAAATCACAAGAAGTCGCCGATCAGTGAATTTGTGGTGTCGATTAATCCTGTGCTGCGGGTGAATGAAATCGCGTTGAAGAATGCAAGTCTGGTGCAATCCGACCCGCTGCAGGGATTCTACCTCTACCGACTCGACTCGGCGCTCGAACCAGGGGCCACGGTGGAAATGACCTGGAACCTGACACGCAGGAATGAGGGCTTTGTCGTCGCCAATCCCGACAACGAACTGGTGACAAACGGCACCTTCGTCAGTACTTTCGGCGTGATGCCGATCCCGGGTTATGACGGCGACCGCAGGATTACCGACAACACAATACGCCGCAAATACGGACTGCCTCCCGCTCCGCGCGTGGCGGCGCTGGGAGATCCCGAGTATCTGGACAGAATTGCCTATGGCGTCGACAGCCGCACCAGGTTCGAGATCATCCTCGGCACCAGCACCGATCAGATTGCGGTTGCGCCCGGAGTCCTGCAGAAAGAATGGCAGCAGGAAGGAAGACGTTACTTTCATTACAAGGCAGAGGAGCCGATCCTGCCGAATTTGTCTTTCATCTCCGCGCGTTACGAAGTCGCACGTGGCCGATGGAACAACGTGGCGCTGGAGATCTACCACGATCCCAAACACCCCTTCAACATCGACGCTATGATGGCTACGACCAAACGCGCACTGGAGTTTTTCTCCGCCGAGTTTGCGCCTTACCAGTACTCGTATTTCCGAATACTGGAGTACCCGCGGTACCGTACGGCCGCAAAGTTCCAGCCTGGTATAGTGCCTTACTCAGAAGCCATCGGATTTGTCACCGACCTGCGCGAATGGGAAAACGTCGATTACGCCACCATCCATGAACTCGCGCACATGTGGTGGGGCGACCGCATCATTGGAGCGCAGATGCAGGGCCGTCAGATGCTCAATGAAACCATGGCGGAGTACTCCACGCTTATGCTGTTCAAGGAATACTATCCGCCGGTCCATGCCAACCGCATTGCCCGAGGAATGCTGGACAGTTACCTCAACGGCAGAAGCCAGGAGAATGAAGCCGAACTGCCGGTGATGTACACCGAAAACCAGGGCTACCTCAGAGCCAAAGGGCCACTGGCCATATACGCGCTGCAGGACATCATCGGTAAGGAGAAGATCCATGAGGCCCTGCGCAATTTCCTCAATGACTATTCATTTCAAACCGCGCCCTGCCCCACATCCAGGGATCTGGTCAACGCGCTGCGCGCCGCAGCGGGCCCTGAATATCAGGACCTGATTACCGATCTGTTCGAGAGAATCGTGCTCTACGATCTGCAGATGGATGCGGCCGGCATGCGCGAGTTCGATGGCGGATACGAGGTAACTATCGAAGTAACTGCGAGACAGTTCGAGGCGAATGGCCGTGGGGAAGAGAGAGAGGTTCCTTTGGATTCCTGGTTCGATGTAGCGTTGTTTCCTGAAACAACAAACGCTCTTGAGGGAGTCACGCCGTTATACATCGAGAAGCATCGTCTGCGCAGTGGAAGGCAGAAATTGACACTCCGCACAACGAAGAGGCCGGGAATTGCGGCATTGGACCCGTTTCATAAGAGGATCGAGCGCACTCCGGGGAATAACAGCGCCGTAATTGCCGCGCTGCCTGCCACAGGTTCAAGATTGCCCAGGTAGATACGGCGGCGCTTTACCACACATACTATTCTGCAGGCTAAGCATTTTAAAAATTTAATCGCAGAGGCCGCAAAGGGGGCAAAGATTTTAAATCGCAAAGGCCGCAAAGAGGCAAAGATATATAGGGAAGATCAGTGTTCATATTATATCGAGTGGGCAATAATCCGGATATTCATATCACCAAAAATTCTTTGCCCTCTTTGCGGCCTTTGCGATTTAAAATCTTTGCCCCCTTTGCGGCCTCTGCGATTAAATAATTAAAATGTTCCGTTCCCACAGTACTTAATGGAAATGGTTAATGTATCTGCTTTCATGCCGTTCGAACTTATTCTATGATTCCGGTCGCAGCATAGTACGCCCCAACCAAACTTGAAAAGAGGGTTCATGCCATGGCGCTCATCAGATTCACTGCAAACTTCGACGACCTTTCAACGGATCGTGGATACCAATTTCGCTTCCGGTGCGACAAATGCGGCAACGGTTTTATGTCGCGCTTTCAAACGTCGGTGACGGGCGTGGCGGGTGACCTGCTTCGCGCGGCCGGCAACATTTTCGGCGGGATCCTCTCGAGCGCCGGCAACAGCGCCTATCACATTCAACGCGCGGTCGGGGGCAAAGCCCACGATGACGCTTTTGCGGTCGCCGTTGAAGAGGCCAAGCAACATTTCCATCAGTGCACACGCTGCGGTCGCTGGGTCTGCCCGGAGGTCTGCTGGAATGCAGGGGCGGGTTTGTGCGAAGGATGCGCTCCGAATTATCAGGAAGAGTTCGCCGCCAACCACGCACATGCCAAAGCCGACATGGCACGGGTCCAGCTTTACGATCAGGCGCTGCAAACCGATTACGCCTCTCAAACAGATATGAGCGCGGACTCGGTCGAAAGCGCTCCGAGCCGTCAGTCGGTCAACCCGGTGGTCGAGGCTTCCAACGCGCAATCTTTTGTCGGCGTTTCCTGTGCGAGTTGCGGGACGGTCTCGAACAGTAAATTCTGCCCGGAATGCGGCCAGCCGATGAACGCCAAACTGCTTTTGCAAAACCTGCGGAAACGAACTGGAAGGCAAACCTAAATTCTGCAAGGAGTGCGGTGGCAAGATCGAGTACGTGTAAGTACTCTGAAAACTAAATTTTCTAATATTTAAGTCTGGAAGAAATTAATCGCAAAGACCGCAAAGGGGCAAAGAATTTTTGGTGATATGAATATCCGGATTATTGCCCACTGGATATAATTCGAACACTGATCTTCCCTGTACATCTTTGCACCTCTCAGTGGTCTTTGCGATTAAATAGTTAAAAGACATCATCTCCTGGCCGTCTTGGCATTGTAGCGCCCCGGCGTCTTTGGCTTCTAAATATTTATTTCACCTGACCGGGCGGAGGGAATTGTTTTGACGCATCATCCAGCACCAGCACCCAGTCCAGATTCTCGCCCGGATCGGGCGAGGTAAACATGCGTTCACCAGTCTTCGGGAACTCGCCGAACAAGACAGCCTTGCCGTTACGCGGATTGAACCACCATACCCTGACATTTCCGCCGCTGATCTTGCCCAAACTCACTAAGAACGGTCGGCCGGTTGGAACATAGACCATGGCGTAGCTGCCCGCGGAATCGCGCGTGGCGACGTAGCGTTTCGCTCCGGCTCCGGGCACCGAACTCGGCGGATCGGCGGTCACAATCACTGAATTATCGGGAATACGCGTCAGAAAGGGCCGAGACTCGATCAGCCGGCGGCCGTGCTGCATCTGAGCCGCACCGTGTTGATCGATCGCCTCGAACCAGGGCATGAGCGGATTGTTTTTCGGGTCTCTGCCCGGTTGCCACATCTGCCAGACTGAGTGGTGCCCGTAGGTATGACCGAACGCTCCGGTGAAGAGATTCCAGTACAGGGGCCGTCTCACATCAGCTGCGACCGAATGTCCGAACTCTTTCGCTTTGAATGAAATCGGATGGTCTTCATAGATCGGTTCACCGTCAAGGACGGGTTTGACCGGAGTAAGATCATAATCTGATCGAGTCTTTTCATAACGCGGATTGAATTCGGGCACATGGCCGTTCTGGCGCATGTTGAAATCCAGCCAAACGTCGTTGTGGAACGGTTCAGAGGATCCCTGCCCGCCGGTCGGATGAAATGTCAGCAGATGCGAACCTCCGTCGCCTCTTTTCAGGCCTCGCGCCATCGCCCGAATGATCTCCTTGTGCGTTTCGTTTTCGACAGGGCGATCGCCACCCAGAATCCAGATGATATTATTGGCATCCTTGTACCTGCGCCCCAGCCACTGGCCATAAATTTCTGCATTTTGCGGGGTGAAAATTTCAGGCCCGACGCCCCATTTTTTGTTCCACTTATCGCCCCATGTGGGCAGTAAGCCAATGTAGAGCCCGAGAGCATCGGCCCTTTTCACGATGTAATCGAGATGGTCCCAGTAATCGTTATCGGCGCCGTCTTTGACGTCGGGAGTCGCCGGATCGTTATTGAGCAGCGGCCGATGGCCATACGGGTTCGGATCGTTAAGACCGTCAAGTTCAGCCAGAGCGACAGCCTGGATGACCGTGAATCCCTTGCCGGCGCGGTTGGTGAGGTAATGGTCGGCATCTTCGCGCTTGAGCCGGTGAAAAAGTTCCCATGCCGTGTCGCCGAGCCAGAAGAAGGGCCTGCCGTCCTCGGTCACCAGGAATCGGCTGTTTTCACTGACCTTCAGGCGCGGAAGGGCAGTGACATTGATCGAGGTCAGCATCATGATCGTTATCGCAGCAGACATTGCGCCGAATCTTTTATTGATCATGAGCGGTCTCCGGTTTTGGTTTTCAAATTGAATAATGCGATGATTTTGACGCCGTAGTAAAGACCACCGATATGCCGCTGGCGATTTTGAGATTGTAATTCATGATTGCGATCTGAAATAATCATCATCCGCAGTACCTGAAAGTGCACCTGTCAATTGTTTTGATACTCGCGAAACCGAATCTGGAGGTTTATGCTGAACGAACAGACCATCGATCATCACAGGAAACCCATCAACTGGCCGATCACGATTTTCATGCTTCTCTTTCATATCGGGGCAATCGCGGCGCTCTTCAATTTCAGCTGGCCTGCGCTCGGAGTGGGCGTTCTGATGTGGTGGATTGCGGGGAGCCTCGGCATCGGCATCGGATATCATCGTTTGCTCACGCACCGCGGTTTCAATACTCCGAAATTCGTTGAATATTTTCTGACGCTCTGCGGAACGCTCGCGCTGCAGGGAGGACCGATCGGCTGGGTTGCGACGCATCGCGTGCACCACGCCAACACCGAACAGGATGGCGATCCGCATTCTCCGCGCGAGGGGTTCTGGTGGTCTCACATGGGCTGGATCGTCAACGGCCAGTCGACACATTCCGAGGTGGTCAAGCTCAACCGTTATGTGCCCGACCTGACAAAGGATCCATTTCTTCACTGGCTGTCAAAATGGAGTTTCGTGACGCAGATCCCGCTTATGGCGGTCCTCTACTGGGCCGGCGGATGGCCTTTCATACTGTGGGGGGTCTGCCTGCGTGTCGTATTTTCGTGGCACGCGACGTGTTTCGTTAACTCGGCGGCTCACGTCTGGGGCAGCCGAGGGTTCGAGACTCGCGACGATTCGCGCAACAACTGGTGGGTCGCGCTCATGAGTTTTGGCGAAGGCTGGCACAATAATCACCACGCGTTCCCGGCAGCCGCACGCCACGGCCTGGCGTGGTATCAGATCGACGTCAACTGGTACAGTATCTGGGTAATGAAGAAACTTGGACTCGCACGCAATGTCCGCCTGGCCGATCCGACGATATATTTCAAAGACGCCAACCCTCAGACCGGGATCGATGCGACGTCACCCGGTTAAAAATTCGTACAACCGCGAAAAGCGAATATGGAGTGCGGCGGCCCGGCGCCGCTTTGGTATTCCATTTCGCTTATTTCTGAAAGTAATACCAAAGCGGCGCCGGGCCGCCGCACTCCAAAATAGTCCTGCACTGCTAAACTCTGGGAAATAGTCATGGCAAGAACATCACCGGGAGTGCGATTCCCTCCACTGCTGATATATGTTATCGGGTACGGCATCGGCCGGCTCATCGAGCGTGCGTTACCGTTGCCAATTCTGCCCGGTGGCAGAAATGTCGTGATGACGGTGTTCGGCTGGCTGCTCATCGTGTCGTCATTGATATTCGTGACAGCGGCACTGATCATATTTCGACGGCATAAAACAGGCATCTATCCTACGCAGCCGGCGAGCACAATTGTTAGGAGCGGCCCTTATCGTTATACACGGAATCCGATGTATGTCGGAATGACTGCGACTTACGCCGGAATTTCGCTGCTCACTAACATGCTCTGGCCACTGCTGGTGCTCCCGATCCTGATAGCAATACTGCAATCAACCGTAATCAGACGCGAAGAAAGTTACCTCAGAGAAGCGTTCGGTGATGCCTATGAGAGTTATTGCCGGGAGGTAAGGCGCTGGATCTGAGGCTCATGAGATGAACCACGATGATTCGATCAAAGGCGTATGGGAAGAGCGATGGCATCCGCTGCGCGAAGAGTGGGTGATCGTTGCCGCGCATCGCCAGAACCGCCCCTGGAGTGGCGAGACGGTTCAGCGCGAAGAGGCGCCGGCGCCACACTACGTCAGCGACTGTTACCTTTGCCCCGGCAATACACGCGTCAGCGGCAAAGTGAATCCGAACTACGACGGAGTATATGTTTTCGACAACGACCACCCGTGCGTCGGAAGTGATGCTCCGCAGAATCCAGTTCCCGCGCCTGGGATCTACCGCAATCGTCCTGCGCAGGGAATCGCCCGCGTGGTCTGCTACACTCCACGACACGACCTGACGCTGGCCGAACTCGGAACATCAGAGGTCGAAAACCTGCTCACTTGCTGGCAGCAGCAGTATGTCGATCTGGGCAATCGACCTGAGATCAATCACGTCCTCTTCTTCGAAAACAAGGGAGAGGTCGTCGGAGTCTCGAACCCGCACCCGCATTGTCAGATTTACGCGACCAACTTCGTCTTCAAAACGATCGAGAACGAAGCGCTGGTTTCCCGGCGATACCTGCGCGAAAACGGGCGGCCGATCTTTCATGACATCATCGCCTCGGAGCAGCAGGACAGCCGTCGGATCATCTGCGAGAACGAGCACGCCATCGCTTTTCTGCCGTATTTTGCGCGTTATGCATACGAGGTTTATGTCGCCCCGAAGCAGACGCACGCGAGCCTTTCGGCGATGAGCGTTACCGAGATTCATGATCTGGCAGATGTCCTGCGTGAGACTCTGATCAGATTCGATAATCTGTGGCAGATGTCTTTTCCCTACGTCATGTCGCTGCATCAGGCGCCGACCGATGGCGGCGACCATAGAGGTTTTCACTTTCACATCGAATTTCATCCACCGCTCAGAAAGCCGAATCTGCTCAAGTATCTGGCCGGCCCCGAGATAGGCGGCGGCAATTTTTTGAGTGACACCTCGCCGGAGGAGAAGGCCGCTGAACTAAAGGCTGTTTCCGGAGTGCATTATAAAAAGTTTCCAGTGAAACCTGATTACTCTGGAACCTGAGTTTTTTAATTATTGAATCGCAAAGAACGCAAAGAGGCAAAGAATTAATCGCAGAGGCCGCAAAGAGGGCAAAGATTTTTTGGTGATATGAATATCCGGATTATTGCCCACTGGATATAATTCAAACACTGATCTTCCCTGTATATCTTTGCCCCTTTGTGTTCTTTGCGATTAATTTCTTCCGATTTGAAGAGCAACTTTTTATCACAGGAAACTGGAAACTTTCATGAATTCATCGACCGATGCAAGCTGGCTGCTTGGGCCATTGAAGCGGCTGCAAGAGCAGATCAGTCTGGCAGTAGTTGCGGCCTGCGAGAAGTCTTCACTGGAAGATATGTCGGCCATTGCCAGGGAAGAGGAAGGCGACACTATCTATGCGGTCGATCGCGTCAGCGAAGAGCTGCTGTTGGAATTCTGTGAAAAAGAGATCGCCTCGGTCACTCCGATCGTGCTTATCGCCGAAGGCTTGCCGCATGGCAAGATCGTCCTGCCACATGGAGCGGATGAAAGCTCAGCCGTCTGGCGCATCATCGTCGATCCGATCGACGGAACTCGCGGATTGATGTATCAGAAACGGAGCGGCTGGGTTCTGACCGGAGTCGCCCCGAACCGCGGACCGGGTACGAATCTCGCCGACATCGAACTGGCATTACAGACCGAAATCCCGCTTGTCAAACAGCATCTGTTCGATGTGGCGTGGGCGGTACAAGGAGAAGGCATACAGGCTGAACGAGTCAACCGCCTGACTGGCGAGCATTCATCTCTTCACCTTCGTCCATCGCAGACGCCAACAATCGCTCATGGCTATGCAGGCATCGTCAGGTTCTTCCCAGGCGCTCGCGAAGTGCTGGCTGAAATTGACGAAGAGATAGTGCGCGGCGCTCTGGGTCCTGTCCAGGAAGGCAAAGCACACTGTTTCGAAGATCAATACGCATCGACCGGCGGGCAGCTGTACGAACTGATGAGCGGGCACGATCGTTTCATTGCCGACCTGCGACCATTGATGGAGCCCGTCATGCGACGACGCGGACTGGCCCTCGGCATCTGCTGTCACCCCTATGATCTGTGTACTGAACTTATCGCGCGCGAAGCCGGCGTCATCGTCACCGATGTCGACGGAAAGCCTCTTCGCGCGCTGCTTGAACTCGAGCCCGATGTCGCCTGGATCGGTTATGCCAATCAGCAGATTCGAACGCAGATCGAGCCGTTATTGAAGAAAACAATAAAGTTGAAAGTTGAAAGTTGAAAGTCAGAATAAGTTTTATATTCGAGTGAAATTGTTTTTAACTTTCAGGAATAGTCTTTTCAACTTGTGACACCCGTTACGTCTTCTGACTTTCAACTTTCAACTTTTAACTTTCTACTCCCATGTACACGATCACCGGCGGAGCAACCAACATTCTGAGCGATACAGCGTCATTTCTGGCGATACTGGAATATTTGCCTGATGACCTGAAGGATTTTTTTAGTGAAGAACGGGAGATAGTCGTGACTCGTGCGCCCGGCAGGCTCGACCTGATGGGTGGTATCGCCGACTACTCCGGTTCGCTGGTGCTGCAGTTGCCCATCGCTTCGGCTGCACACGTGGCATTGCAGAAACGCGCCGACAACCTTATCCGCATTGTCAGCCTGGCCGAAGATGAAAGGCGATCGCCGCGAACATTCGAATTCTCTCTGGATGAATTTCTTTTTCATGGCTCTCCGATTGAATATCAAGCCGCACGGAGCAGATTCAACCGCCATGAAAGGGATCATTGGGCGGCGTATGCCGCGGGAAGCTTTCTGGGCGCTCATGCGCGAAACCAAAATGTGTTTCGATGAGGGTGCAAATATCCTGATCCGCTCGGAGGTCCCAGAGGGAAAAGGTGTCAGCTCTTCTGCGGCGCTGGAAGTTTCAGTCATGCAGGCTGTCAATATCGCATACCAACTTGGAATCGAGCCTCGTGAAATTGCGTTACTTTGCCAGAAGGTAGAGAACCTGATTGCGGGGGCCGCGTGCGGAGTGATGGATCAGATGACATCAGCGTGCGGCCAGTCGGGGCAACTGCTGGAATTGCTGTGTCAGCCGGGAGATTTGCTGGGATCGGTGAAGTTGCCTGAAGAACTGGCGGTCTGGGGGATCGATTCAGGCATTCGCCACGCGGTGACCGGCGCTGATTACTCGACGGTGCGAACGGCGGCTTTTATGGGTTACAGGGTCATTGCAGAGATCGCTGGAATGACCTGCCGTCAGACTGGCTCACCAGGTCATATCAAGTTTGAGAACGATCCCTGGAAAGGCTATCTGGCCAACCTGAGCACGTCAGAATTCGAAGGACGTTACGCGGCCAGCCTTCCCGAGCAGATAACGGGAGCGGAATTTCTGACAAAGTATCAGGGCATACACGACACAGTAACAACTGTACATCCTGAACGGTCTTATCCGGTGTTAAAGGCGACCCGGCATCCGGTATACGAGAATGATCGAGTCAATTCGTTTCGTGAGGTACTGAAAAATCCGAAAGGACCGGCATGGAAAACGAAGCTCGGCGAGCTGATGAACCAGTCACATGCGAGTTATTCGGCCTGTGGTCTCGGATCCGAAGGAACTGATGAGATTGTCAGGCTGGTCAGCGAAGCCGGCGCCGCGGCAGGTCTGTTCGGAGCCAAGATCACGGGCGGGGGCAGCGGCGGCACGGTAGCGGTGGTCGGCAGTCGCGATGCCGGTGAGACAGTCAAAGCGATTGCGACGAAATACAGCGAACTGACGGGCAGGCAGTCGCAAGTGATCTCAGGATCATCGCCCGGCGCCGGTGCATTTGGGCACGTCAGAATAATCAGGGAGATGAAGGAATAATGGCGATTCTGGTAACAGGCGGAGCGGGATATATCGGCAGCGTGATGGTCGAAGCGCTGCTTGAAAATGGTGAGGATGTCGTGGTGCTCGACAACCTGTTTCGCGGTCATCGCGCATCTATCGACCCAAAAGTTCCCTTTTATACTGGAAACATCGGCGACCGCAAACTGATCGACCGAATCTGCGCGGACCACGAGATCGAAGCCTGCGTTCATTTCGCTGCTCTGGCGTATGTTGGTGAATCGGTCACCGATCCGCAGCTCTACTTCAAAAATAATGTCGAACAGGGCATCGCACTTCTCGATGGTTTGCTGGATGCAGGAGTGCGGCGAATCGTTTTTTCTTCAACGTGCGCGACATATGGCGAACCGCAGTACATGCCGCTCGATGAACAGCATCCGCAATCGCCGACTAATCCTTACGGTTGGTCGAAGCTGATGATGGAAAAGATACTGGCGGCATGCGATCACGCTTACGGTCTGAAATATGTCGCTCTGCGCTATTTCAACGCATCCGGGGCGACCCTTCGGCGCGGCGAAGATCATTCGCCTGAGTCCCATCTCATCCCCAACGTTCTTTACGCAGCAATGGGCCGGATTCCGCACGTTTCGGTGTTTGGCGGCGACTACCCGACACCGGACGGAACCGCGATCCGTGATTACATACACGTCGCCGATCTTTGTTCAGCGCACGTGCTGGCGCTCGAACATCTGCGCAAGGGCGAAACATCCGAATGCATCAATCTTGGAACCGAACACGGTTATTCAGTCATGGAAGTGATCGAAACCGCGCGACGTATCACAGGCAGCCCGATCGAGACCAGAATGGAGCCGAGGCGCGCCGGCGACCCGTCGCGACTGGTCGCCAATGCCGAAAAAGCGCGCGCGGTGCTGGGCTGGCAGCCTCGTTATGATAACCTTGAAACGATCATTCAATCGGCATGGGACTGGCATCGAAGCCATCCTGACGGATACTCCGATTGATCCGTCCGGTAAAGGAGATTTCATGTTAATCCAGGGCATGGTCCTGAGCGTTGTTATGCTTTTGACCCCGATAAACATTGTTCAATTCGGAGGCCTGAGCGACAATCGTATCGTCGCCGGGTTGAAGGAAGCACTGACCATCGGCGCCGGCAACGCCATCAAACTGACCGGATCAGTCGACGGATTCTTCAAAAACGCGATGATCAAGATCCTGCTACCGAGGCAACTCAACACGCTCGCCCGCGGATTGCGCGTAATCGGCCAGGGAGCCAGGGTTGACGAATTCGAGTTGAGCATGAACAGGGCCGCTGAAAAGGCCGCTCCGCAGGCGCGTCAGATCTTCGTCAACGCCATCAGGCAGATGACAATTACCGATGCCCGCAAGATTCTCACCGGCGGGGACACCGCCGCAACCGAATATTTCAAGGACAAGACCTCAGAAAAACTCGCGACAGCCTTCAGACCGATCATAGAAAAGTCGATGAACGATGTCGGAGCAACCCGCCAGTACAAGGATCTCGTCGGCCGATTCGAGTCAATCCCATTTGCGAAGACTCAGTCGCTGGATATCGATGATTACGTAGTGAATAAAGCGCTCGATGGAATCTTCTACATGGTTGGCGAAGAAGAGAAGAAGATTCGAAAGAATCCGGCAGCCCGCGTCACCAGCATCCTGCGCGATGTCTTCGGGCGGAGATAATCATTTTCTCATGACGGCCGGCTTGAGCGTCCAGGACTGCAGTCGCGCCAGTTCCATAATCTTCGGGGCGCGAAACCCTTCGGGAAATATCACCCAGCCCCACAGGTTCTCGGAATCTTCTGCGACATACCTGTCTGAGGTAAAGCGGCCTTCAATCACCCTCACTCGTTCTGGCGCTTTACCGGAGGATGCAAGCTCTTCGACCACACCAGCCAGCGTCACAAGATAATCCGCAGGCGACAGGCTGTCCACGCCGATCCAGACCTCATCGGGCAGGCGTTTGCTGTTTCGAATGAAACGGGATGTATCCCCGACGGTATCGGCAAAGGCGCTCCACGATAGATTCGCCGGTCTTGTCCTTCCGGCCGCCGGCAACCAGTTACGTGCCGGACCATAAAGATCGAGGGTTTTGACCGTCGACGGAATCCGGTTCTTCTCGATATATTCGTTGACGTACTCGTTCAATAACGAGAAGACATCGGCGGCGGAAAGTGCGTAGCCATCGAACTTTTGAAATGATATCTCACGATGGATCGAGCGGGCGAGGGAAAGGATCTCGTCGCGATTGAAACTACGCGCCTGCGCCTGATCCTCATAAATCTTCATGAGATCTTTAGCCGTGACAAAACTCACGCCGGCCTGATTTTTGATGAACTTCACATACTGTTCGAAGTCCTTAAATGCTGTCTCGGTCTCGGCAACCGGTCGCAGTTCAGGGCGCTTCCACCGGCTGCGCGGAGGATTGGCTCCGCGGCGAAAGTTGACTCCGTCCCAGAATTCGGTATGCACCCATTCGCAGGGATGGTAATAGATGCTGATCGTTCCGCCACCCTGCGCCTGCAGCTTTTCGTATGCCGCCTGAAACTTCGCCTTCCCATCGGCCAGACTGTCTCCGCCCCTGAGCTCCATCCTGGCGACCATCGAACGCATCTTGAAGACATTGAGCATGCCTGCGTAATAAAACGGCTGATCATCGAGGCCGACGTGAGAGCTTTCGTCGATGTACATCCCCACGCCCATCTGCCTCAGCGCGGGATAGGCCTGAGCGGCCCACGCGGCGCCCGGTTGGCCGTAACAGGTCGGTGTCACTCCGAAGATCCGTTGGATGTCGCGAACTCCCTGTTCTTCGCGTCGATAAAACTCTGCGATGCCGTCATCCCACCCGGCGTGCTGCAGGTAGACGGCGATCGTCGGCTGGCCGCTGTGCGTGTTTGCGTGATAACCGATCTCGTGTTTGTTGAGAGCCGCGATAACGTCTTTCCTGCCGCGCTGATCGAGGACCCGGGCCTTTTCACCGACAATTTTGAACGTCGCCCTGATCCCGGATAGTGTCAGCATCTCGGCCAGCCTTTTAGCTGCGTCATCGCTCTGCGGCAATATGTAATCTTCAGTGTCAAACCAGAGCGTCACGTATATCGGCGGGGCAGCTGACTGCGATCCGGCGACAGTGAAAACTATCGATGCCACCAGCAAGGCTGTTAAAAGGACAGGTGAAACCGCAGTGAATAAGATCCGTTTGAGCATCCCGGGCCCTCGATTTGAATATGTTTCAGAGTTTGCTGTTCTGCCTTGCGTTAAGGGTATTTGTATTCGTTAATATCTACAACCCATGTGGCTGAGTCAAATGACTTCTTTCATCAGGTAGCATAAATGCAGGCTCAACATAAAAAAGAATGGCCAATCGCTCCACGCAGAGTAATGCTGATCATCGGATTACTGTTTCTTCTGCTCGCCGCAATCGGAGCGATGATCGGTTACAGCCGGTCCGCCGAGCGAAAAACCATTGATATTAATAAGATAGATGAATCGGCATTTGTCGTACCGACGCCGAAAGCAGATATCGTTGCCGGCGTCGTCCCGAAACTGACCTCGGCCTGCTTCAATCCGAACCTTGATCTGACAGCCGACAATACAAAGACGCTGCGAGGCGCCGTAATAAAATTATCGACGTCGGGCGTTATCGGCGGTTTTAATTACGGCGATGTAACCTATCGATGGACCGCCTCAGCCGGCGCTCTGACGCAGGACTCAAAGACCGCACAACTCGATACACGAAGCATCGAAAAGGATTCAGAGATCCGCGTTAACGTACAAGCCACAGGGAAAGACGGTATCTGCAAGGCGAAAAGCAGTGAAATAGTCATTCAGGTTCTTCTTCCTCATACGCCTCCGGTCGTTTCCATCGAACCGGGTGAAATCATACCCGGTGGGATGCCGAATCTGCGACGACCTAAGGCGTTGCTCTGTCTGGGCGACAGGATAAAACTTCGTGCTGTTTCATCGAATGAAGGACTGCGGTATGAATGGCAAAGCGCTGCCGGTGGGATTTCGGGCGACGGCAAAGACGCGGTTTTCAACACAAATGGTCTCGATCCTGGCGTCCACACAGCCATGGTCTGGGCAAGATCAGACGAGGCAACCGCATTCGACTCATTCCCGATCTCGGTGGCACAGTGTACGACTGAGGGCATGCAGCTCGATGCCTGCCCGCGGCAGTTTCCGCTCGAGATTACTCAGAAATCAAATAACGAAGGGATCCTGTTTTCAGCCGACCGCGACGGTGGATTGCCGTTTGCCGGCAATTACAAGTTCAGCTGGTCGACCTCTGCCGGCAAGGTATACGGCCACGGCGGCGTCGCATGGTTTGACAGAAAGAGCGCGCCGTTCGACGACAATTTCAATGTTCAGTTGACCATCTCCGGCGATCAGCCTCAATGCCGCCTGCAAGCTTCGACAGTCGGCGGCGAAGTGAGGACTCAAACAGCGTATTCGATCCGTCAGACCGCCTGCGAATTTGGCCGCAACAGCGCCGAACTGAACGCCCTGTGCAAAGAGAATCTGAGAGCTCTGGCCGGTGCTATTGGCGAGCGTGCCGGCAGCCGGGCCTTCATCGATGTCTATCGGTTACCAAGAGAGATCGAGGGTTTCGAGCTGCTGCGCGGAAGGGCCATCAAGCAATTTCTGATCACCGCATATCGAATCGAACCGCCGCGAATACTGATCAGATCGGGCGGGATCTCGACCTATCTTTCCCGCGATTCCGATACCATCGGAGCCGAGCTTAAGTTCGCGGACGAAAAAGCCCCCGTCCCCGAAGGACCTGCCATCGTCTTCTTCGCTGAAGATGAAGCCGGTCTGCCCGATCTGAAATTTCAGGAAGAGGTCAATGGCTCATATCCGAGCCGGATGGAAGCGGGCGAAGAAGAACTCGTATCACTGCAGTTCGTGCGCAAACTGACTGCGCTCCCCATGCCATCGCCGACAAGTACGGTGCAGGGCGACAAGACGACCGCGACACAGCCTGTCATACCGCTGCCGGGCCGCGATCTGAGCGTCGCACTGGAAGAGGCGATGGGCAAAGGTTATGAATTATGGATCCATGCGACACTCGCATCTTCTCAATTCGATATTGCGCCGAAATCGGCAGAGCCGGCCGGATGGCGCAAACTGGCACTCGCCGGCGAAGTGCAGTGGGATTGGACGATCAAACCCCTCACGGAGCTGCCGCTGCAATTGATAGACGCATCCGTTGAAATCGAGTGGCGCCCGACACCCGGAACTACGGGTGAAACCGTAAAACATACGCTGTGGAAAGAGACGCTGGCGATCGATGTCGACAGCCCGTTGCTCAAAAAGGGTCAGATCAGGATTGCAACTCCGATCTTTTCCGTCACCGGTCTGGCGTTGATCGCACTCGGCGTATTCCCGATCAGGCCCAGGAAAGATAGTGTCCCCCAGCCGAACATACCTGATGTAAAAGACCTTGAAGCCTTCAAAGGCCCGAATATCCCAATACCGGATCAGATCTTCGTGCCTCCGCCGAAATGGGAATCTCCAACTACCGGAGCAGAGCCGCCGCCTCCAACGATGGCTGAAGAGGTAATAAATATCCCGTCGCCGGCGATACCCATCCGTGCCGGAAAACCTGATGACCAGTCGAACAATGAACAGGATCTGGTCGAATGCTCAGTCTTCGCGCCTCCGGCGACCGCTCCGGCAGCGACGATCATGGTCCAGATATTCGCGCACCTGCACGAACAGGCTGAAGAAGCAGAGAGACTGGCCCGGGAATTCGATGAGGAAGCTCGTCGCAGGGCAGTTAAGACGCTCGCATCAAAGATCGCACGCGGCAGTGAGCTCATGTTCGACCTGCACATCGCCGACTGGCCGATCAGCGAACCCGTCCAATCGCTGACCTGGAACGGCAACCCCGAATCGGTCCAGTTCATCATCGATGTTCCGCCCGATTGCAAATCCGGCAACGTCGGCGGCAAGGTGACCGTCAGCCAGAATTCTGTTCCAATCGGCCACATCTCTTTTCTCATCAAAGTTACAGATCCGGCCGAAGCAGCCAAAGCGAAAGAAAACACGCTCACCGGCATCGACGCCAAACGCTATTCCTTCGTCTTCATCTCATACGCCTCGGCCGACAGAAGCGAGGTTCTCGAACGCGTCCAGATGCTTGAAGCCGTCGGAATCAAATATTTTCAGGATCTGCTGAGCCTCGATCCGGGCGACAGGTGGGAAAAGAAACTATACGAAAACATCGACAAATGCGACCTCTTCCTGCTCTTCTGGTCGCAACATGCCAGAGATTCGAAATGGGTGATCAAAGAGGCAGAGTACGCCCTCGCCCGAAAACGTGGAGATGACAACGCGCCACCGGAAATCAAACCCGTCATCATCGAGGGACCTCCGATCGTCCTTCCTCCTCCAAGCCTCGATGCTCTGCACTTTAATGACAGGATTATTTATCTGAGTAGAAAGTAGAAAGTAGAAAGTAGAAAGTAGAAAGTAGAAAGTAGAAAGTAGAAAGTAGAAAGTAGAAAGTCAAACGGGAAACCAGTATCTCGGTTCCAATTTCTTCATACTTTCTACTTTCTACTTTTTACTTTCTACTCATTAAGGTAATTCCCTGATCCGAATCCCCTTAAACTCGATCGGCGAGCCTTCAGATTCCATGCACAGGTAGCCGGTGCGAGGATCGGCGTTGTTTCCGCCAGAGACCTCTTCGCCATTGACCCAGAGCCGTATCTCGCCGTTGATGGCCCGGACGTAGTAATGATTCCATTGGCCGGCGCCCTTGCTCAGGTTCTTGCGCGGAAAGCTGCGCGATCCATTGGGGGAGAGCGGTGGAAACGGGTTCAGTTTCGAATTGCCGACTGCAAAGATGTCTCCGTTGGTCGTAAAAAATTCACCTTTTTTCCCGGAATTCTTTTCGTACTGCTCGCGAAAGCCGTGATCGAGCGCCTGGACTTCGATGCCGTATTTCGGCAGTGAATCGGGTTTCAAATCGGTCAGAGCCTCTTCAGGCACCCATGCGAAGACGCCGGAATTGCCCGCCGAGCGCAGATGTCGCCACTGCAGCACCAGCTCAAAATTCGTGAATTTCTGCCGCGTGCGCATGACTCCGATCGGCTTGCCCGTGCAGATCAGCATGCCATCTTTCCAGCTCCATGTGTCTTCGTAGCAATTGACATTGGTGAAATCGCCTTCGCCAAGCGTTCGCCAGCCCGGCCCGGTTCCGTCGATAAAAGCTTTGGGCTGGGGGCCCGGCTCCTGCGAAAATCCCGGCATTGAAGTCCGGGTCAGCAACAGTGCGGTGGCCGAGAGAACTACGATGAGAAGCAAAGAGATCCGATTCATTAACACCTCCAATGATGTGATTTCCAATGTCGGGAAAGCGGACGTCACAATCCACGGTGTCTGCGTGCCAGTTGCTGAATAAAATCAATCGCACTTTGGTAATCGGCAAACAGACATTCATCGGCGCGAAAAGCGGGGTTATGCGAGATGCGTCTTCCATTGACGATCATCGCGCCATGTTTTTTATGCAGCAGTTCGTGATAGAGAACGAAATCCAGGACAAAAGACGGAACTTTCGGGTCATCCAGAGAAACAGAGATCATGACAGTATCCCGGCTCGGCTGGTAATGGCCGAACTTGCGCAGGGTCGGCGTCCGGTTCCAGACAAGCAGTGGTTTCGGCATCTGGCCATTGAAATAGGCGGCATTGACCCGGTCAAAGCAGTCATCGAGATTGTGAATGTGCCCGCGACCTGTCGGGGAAGTCGCAGCAACGTATGAGTCCATCTCGATCAGCACTTCATTGAAATCATCTGAAGCTGTGTATTCATTGATCAACTGCCGGTTGGCCTTGTCAACTTCGACCATGGAATTATGAACGACGGCCTTCCAGACATGACGATCAGCACACATAAATCCCTGATTGGCTTTCAGGACGAAGATGTTCGAATACTGCCGCCATTGCCAGATTTCATTCATATTGATCAGCCTGACTTCGATCGGAGTTTTCTTGCGAATCAAGGATGAATTGATAACGTCAGCCGCGGTATGAAGCGATTCGAGATGCCTGATCAGATTGTCCTGGTTTGAGAGCAGTTTGAGCCAGCTGAATATCTGCCTGGATGGGCCTTCGAGGGAGGCCGGCGTAGCCTGATGCCGGCGGCAAAGCTTATCGATGTCGGTAACCCGCCTCTGGATCTCGGCTTGCAGCTCGCTCATGTGTTCAGTCGAATCCAGCAGCACCCTGTGATTGCGCCAGAGCTTTTGAACGAAAAATTCTCCGACTTTGACAACGTTTCTGATTCTGAGGCCGGAATTTACCGGATCAATATCGCCCGCCTGCCTGATTGGAAGATTCTGCAGATCAAGATCCTTGAGAAATCTGTAAGCGATCCGGGACGGGGCTGGCAAATGATCCGGGGTCTTGCCGTGACGCCGGCAAATCTCCTCGACATCAAGGACAACCATGACCACTTTGCGACGAAATGCCTCAACTTCGCCAGGCTGCAAACCCGCTTGCAGCCTGGCCTTGACCTGGTTGAAAAATTTGACAAGCCCCTGAATCTTCATACCTTTTTTTATTTTGTCACGACTTAATCCGGCTTCAAACCAACATTGAGCAGCTGTGACCGCAGTAAAAGAAGTTGACACGAACATTCGCCGGGTAGTATAAGGCCGAATGCTCGATCAGATGCAATTTCGCATCATTCGCAGCAAACCAGAAAGAAAGCGGGTCTGAAAATGACATTAAGACGACCAGACCGCTCACCGATTGCTGAGCGGTTATCCATTTTAAAGAATTTTGTGAATCATTCAATCAACTATAATACTGCCGTTTCCTGCCTCTTCACCCGCTGTTGTTGCCGCTGTTGTTGCTGCTAGCCGACGTTCGCCGCGCTCTCATTGAGCGCAATCCAATCACTATCAACTGAATCGCTATATTGAGCCTGGCCCGGCGCCGGTCCATCCGTTTTCGGCATGGCTTGAACCAATACTTTTTCAGGTATGAGAAGAGGAGAACTATCATGAGTAATCCGAGCATTCACAACAATCAGCGAATCGGCATATTCTACGAGCATCCGGAATGGTTCAAACCGATGTTCGCGGAACTCGACAGACGAGGCATCGGCTATGATCGCCTGCTGGCCTATGACCATCACTACGATCCTTACGAACGCGAACTTCCCTTTTCGCTTGTCGTCAATCGAATGAGTCCGTCGGCGTATCTGCGCGGTCACAAACAGTCGATCTTCTACACTCTCGAGTACCTCGCATATCTGAAGGATATCGGTGCTAACGTGATCAACGGATATGATGCATATCTGTATGAATTCTCGAAAGCCCGTCAATTGAGACTGCTCGACCGGCTGGGTTTGAATCACCCGAAAGCGCGAATCATCAATCATCCATCGCAGGCACTGGATGCGGCTGAGGGGCTGATCTATCCCATCATCGTCAAGCCGAACATCGGCGGCAGCGGAGCGAACATAGTTCGGTTCGATTCCCGGCACAATCTGCGTGCCGCAGTCGAGGAAGGAACAATCGACCTCGGAATCGATCACACTGCGCTGGTTCAGGAATACCTCCCGGCTGAAGGAAACAGCATCGTCAGGGTTGAAGTTCTGAACGGTGAGTATCTTTATGCAATACGACTGCGTCTGACCAGTGAAGAGTTCAACCTCTGCCCAGCCGATTATTGCGTGACCGAAAAAGCCGCTCCCGCAGAGGGCGACAATTGCATCGCCAACCGTGGTGGTATGGTCGAAGGTTACACCCCGCCTGATCAGGTCATCGACGATGTCAAACGTATCACGGCGGCCGCCGGCATCGAAGTCGGAGGGGTCGAATACCTGGTCAACCAGCGCGACGGCCGGATCAGTTACTATGACATCAACGCGCTTTCCAACTTCGTCGCCAATGCACCGGAAGTGATCGGATTCGACCCGTTCCCAAGGCTGGTCGATTACATTCTGGCCCGGGCCGGTCTGACCAGGCTGGCCGCAGCCTGAGGGCGCGGCTTCACATCCTGTGAAAAAACACGATAATGCAGGGCATGATCGTTTCTTCAAATAACAGACAGGAATCGCATGGTGCTCTTGAAGACATAAGGATTATCGATTTTTCGCATGCTCTGGCCGGCCCATACTGCACGCTGGTTCTGGCCGAATACGGCGCGGAAGTCTACAAACTGGAACCGCCCGGCGGCGGCGATATGGGCCGCGGATGGGGCCCACCGTTCGCCGGCGGTCAGGCTTCATATTTTCTCGGACTCAACCGGGGAAAGTACGGCATCTCGATCGATCTCAAACGTCCGGAAGGGATAGACATCTGTCAACGGCTGATTGAAAAGATGGACGTGCTGATCGAAAACTTCAGGCCCGGGACGATGGACCGTCTGGGGCTCGGCTATGACGATCTGCGCCGGACAAATCCACGTCTGATCTATTGTTCGATCTCCGGGTACGGTCAGAACGGTCCTTCACGTGACGAGGCGGCGATGGATCTTGTCGTCCAGTGCTCAAGCGGGCTGGTCAGCATGACGGGGACTGAAGACGGGCAACTGGTTCGCAGCGGCTATTCTGTCGCTGATGTGACGGCGGGGATGTTCGCGACGATCGGCATTCTTATGGCTCTGCGACACCGTGATCGCACCGGACTGGGACAGTTCGTCGATGTTTCGATGTTCGATACGCTGATCTCGGCCATGACCTCAAACTTCATGAACTATCTTGGCTCCGGGATAGATCCGCGACCGATGGGGACGGCCTTCGCGACGATCGTCCCATATCGGGTCTTCGGCGGCCAGGATCGCAGCTTCTCACTCGCCGTCGGAAGCGAGAAGTTATGGTCTGCCTTCTGCAAGGTGATCGAGCGCCCCGATCTTGAATCGCATCCCGACTATGCGATCAACTCAAGCCGTGTCGCAAACCGCAAAACTCTCGAACCGCTGCTCGCACTGATATTCGCTCAGCGCCCGGCGGCCGACTGGATCGCAAAGCTGCGCGCAGTCGGGATCCCTTGTTCTCTCGTGAGGACTTTCTCTGAGGTCGTCGATGACCCGCAATCAGTCATTCGCGAAATGTTTCCGACGCTGGACCATCCAACCGCCGGCCGGCATCGCGTAACGGGGAGACCCGTCAAGCTGTCGCGCATGCCCGGAGACAACACCATGCATGCTCCGCTGCTGGGGCAGCACACGCGTCAGGTTTTGTTGGACCTGCTCGACCTCGATCCCTCGACGATCGATGAGCTGATAAAAGCCGGCATCGTTTCTACAAAGGAAGAGGATTCTGCAGGAATGGCGCCGACGTGAACATTTAAGAATTTATCCACGAAGGAACACGAAGGGAACACGAAGAAAAAACAATAGAAATAGTTTCCAGTTTCCGGGTTCCAGTATGCTGGACGGCGAAGTTTATTCCGTTGAGCAAGATTTCGGTTGAAAGCGAAGCGTTGAAGGGCGACTGGAAACTGGAAACTATTTCTATTGTTTTTTCTTCGTGTTCCCTTCGTGTCCTTCGTGGATGATTCTCTTCTGCCTTTAACCGATTTCGATAGTCATCCCTGCCTTGCGCAATCTTTCGACCAGCACATCGCCCAGACCGGTCGCAGGAGTAAGAATTCCTCCGCGCTGCGCTCCGCCCGGCAACTCACCGGCATTCAAAACCAGCGCGAGAGCTGATTCGCAGAGGAACTTGACCGTCGCACGGTTTCCCGGGTCTCCCTTATCACGAATCATCCCCTTCACCTGACGTCCGTCCTGGGCAATCCCCAGCAATTCACAACGAAACCAGCCTTCATTCATGGTTCTTTCGGAAGGTCCGCTTCCGGGCGCGGGCATCAAAGCCCTGATCCAGGGCCTGAACGGCGAGCGGATCGCCAGCTCGAAAAGACCTGCGCCACCCGTGAACGCTAATGCCTGGGCTCCGCCCAGCGGCCCGCTGTGCTTCATAAATTCCTGGTAGCGAAAATCGGAGCCATACGATTGATTCCATTGCTTGAAAAGGGCGGCGCTGCGGCGCACGACGCGGGTATTGATCGGCCCCATGAAAAACGGCCCGACCCAGCATCCGATTTCATCATCATAATGCGGGAGCGTCGGATCCTGGTTCCGGTCGATCTCTTCCCGGGAATGGCCATTCGGTGGATCGAGCAGAAAGACGTCGCGCACGCGGTCGCTTTGACCTGAGTCGAACATGTTGAACATAGTCGCAACTGTTCCACCGTTGATGCCGCCCGAGACCTGAAAACAGGCTCGCACCTCGCGACATTGAACGCCGAATTTCTGCTCAATATGACGTGCCACCAGATATGCGCCCAAATCAGATGGCACCGAATCGAAGCCGCAGAAAGGGATGATCCGTGTTCCGTCAGCCGCGGCCTGCTGGTGATAACGATCGATCAGATCCCGAACCCAGGCCGTCTCTCCGGTGATGTCAACGTAATGAGTCTTAAACCTGACGCAGGCATCGACGATCGGAGTCCCGTATTTCGCAAATGGCCCGGCAGTTGTGAGCAGAACTCGCGTCCGGGCGACGATGGCATCGATTGCCGACTGATCACTGCTTTCAGCAACCAGTATATCTATCTCTTTGACTCGTTCGCCGATCTGTTGCTTAAGGGAATCGAGTTTCTCGCGATTGCGCCCGGCAATGGCCCAGCGAACCTCTCCCGGGACCGTGTGCTGCGCGAAATACTCGACCGTCTGCCTTCCGGTAAAGCCGGTCGCACCATAGAGCACGACATCATAATCCCGATCTTGCATGAATGCCCTCCCTGAGAAATTGATTGTGCCCAGTATGCGGGACTTTATTGTCGGAAAACAATTCGGTAAACTAAAGTCTGCAAAATAACCGGATATTGATACCGGATTTGGATAGTCTCACCCAACCAGAAAACCTGGAGAGCATCGATGATCAAACTGAAAGTTAACGGAGTGGCTCGTCAATTCGACGGCGACACGGAGATGCCATTGCTGTGGTATCTGCGCGACATGCTGCAGATGACCGGAACGAAATACGGCTGCGGCATGGGATTGTGCGGATCGTGCACAGTCCACTTGAACGGCTCTGCGACGCGCAGTTGTCTGACGCCGATGAGCAGCGTCGAAGGAAAGGATGTCGTGACGATCGAGGGTTTGAGCAAGGCCGCTGATCATCCCGTCCAGCAGGCATGGGAGAAGAACAACGTCCCGCAATGCGGCTATTGCCAGAGCGGCCAGATCATGGCTGCGGCTGCACTGCTGAAAGAGAAACCGAAACCGACTGATGCCGACATCGATCGCGCGATGACCGGCATCATCTGTCGCTGCGGCACCTATCAACGCATCAGAGCGGCGATCAAAATGGCTGCGGAGGTGAAGAAATGAACAGAGTCGAACTTGTCGGTCGTCGCACATTTCTGGGCAACCTCTTTTCAGCCGGCGCGCTGGTTTTGAGCGCGCGAGTCCTGCCTTTCGAAGCCCTTTCAGTTGGCGAACCCGGTGCGGCGGCGGCCTGGAGCCCGAGCGTCTACCTCGGTCTGGAAACCGACGGAACAGCGATCATCGTCACCCACCGCTCGGAAATGGGCACGGGTATTCGCTCTGTGCTGCCCGCGATTGTGGCGGATGAGCTGGACGCGAACTGGGCGCGAGTCAAAATCGAACAGGCGCTTGGCGATGAGAAATACGGATCGCAAAACACCGACGGATCATGCTCGATCCGCGATTTTTACGACGCCATGCGCGAGGCAGGCGCAAGCGCCAGACAGATGCTCGTCGCGGCGGCAGCGGCGAAATGGAACGTCCCTGTTTCCGAATGTAAAACGCAGAACCATCAGGTCGTCCACTCGCGCAGCAACCGCAAGGCGGGTTATGGCGAACTCGTTGCAGAAGCATCCAAACAGCCGGTTCCAAAGAAAGAGGATCTCCGGTTCAAATCGCCTTCCGAGTATCGCTACATCGGCAGGGAGATGCCGACCATCGACCGCGACGACCTCTGTTCGGGGCGCGGCCGTTTTGGCATTGACGCGACAATGCCCGGCATGGTCTATGCTTCGATCGAAAGATCGCCGGTCTACGGCGGAACGCTCAAGACCGTCGACGACGCCGAAGCGCTCAAGGTGAAAGGCGTTCAAAAGACAGTCGTGCTCGATGCGCTCAAACCGCCCTTCCTCTTCAAACCGCTCGGCGGAGTCGCCGTTATCGCCGATAACACCTGGGCGGCCATGAAGGGTCGTCAGGCGCTCAAGGTCACCTGGGAGGCCGGTGAAAATGCCGCCTACGATTCGGCAAATTACAAAAAGGCTCTGCTCGAGACCGTCAACAAGCCGCAAAAGGTGGTCCGCAAACTGGGCGACGTCCAGGCTGAGTTCGCCAAAGGCGGCAAAACACACGAAGCGTCCTATTACGTTCCGCACCTGGCTCACGCTCCGATGGAGCCGCCCGCGGCCGTCGCCGAATACAAGGACGGCAGAGTTGTGATCCACGCGGCAACACAGAATCCGCAGGCGGTACAGGATACTGTCGCCGGCGCACTGGGCATCGACAAAAAGAACGTCGAATGTCACGTCACACTGCTCGGCGGAGGTTTCGGACGCAAATCGAAACCGGATTACTGCGCCGAGGCCGCGCTGCTATCGAAAGCGGTCGGCAAACCGGTCAAGGTCACCTGGTCGCGCGAAGAAGACATCCGCTTCGACTACTTCCATTCGGTCGCGGCGATGTATCTCAAAGCGACTGTCGACGAGAAAGGCCGGCCGACGGCATGGCTCCAGCGAAGCGCCTTCCCGTCGATCGGGTCTATGTTTAACCCCAGAGCCGAGTCCGGCGCCGGATTCGAACTGGATATGGGATGGACCGATATGCCGTTCGACATTCCGAACATCCAGGCCGAAAACGGACCCGCCAAACACCACACCAGAATCGGCTGGCTGCGTTCGGTCTCGAACATCTATCACGCCTTCGCCATTCATTCGTTCATCGACGAACTGGCGAAGATGTCGGGACGCGATTCGGTCGAATACCTTCTCGACGCGCTCGGCCAGCCGCGCAAGATCGATCTCAAGGCGCAGAACTCAAACTATTCCAACTATGGCAAATCGATCGATCAGTATCCGGTCGATACCGGGCGGATGCGTCGCGTGATCGAACTGGCAGCTGAGAAATCAGGCTGGGCGAAGAAGAAACCGGGCAATGGCCGCGCGCTCGGAATCGCAGTTCATCGCAGCTTCCTGACCTATGTCGCTACAGTGGTTGAAGTCGAGATGGACGATCGGGGCCGGGTTCGCATTCCGCGCGTCGATGTCGCCGTCGATGCCGGAAAGATCATCAATCCCGATCGAGTCAAATCCCAGTTCGAAGGGGCTGCCGTTTTCGGCACATCGGTAGCGCTGATGGGAGAGATCACCGCCGCCAACGGAGAGATCCAGCAATCGAACTTCCACAACTACCCTGTCGCCCGCTTCAACGAAGCTCCGCGCGAAACCCACGTTCACATCGTGGCCAGCACCGAGCCTCCGGCTGGAGTGGGCGAACCCGGAGTTCCGCCGATCCCGCCCGCAATCTGCAACGCTATCCATGCAGCCACGGGTAAACGGATCAGGGAATTGCCGGTGAATAAGAGTAGAAAGTAGAAAGTAAAAAGTAGAAAGGGAAGAATGCGTTAATTCAACAGCGCCCTTCCCTTTTACTTTCTACTTTCTACTTTTTACTTTCTACTCATATAACAAATCCAGCAGCGAATTGAGCATCCCCTTCGCCATTCCGCGCATTTCGACGGACGCTCCCATACCGTACAACGGTCCAAGGCCCGCGGGTGCGTCCGGATTTCCCCTGACGAATTCCACTGCAGCCTTCAGGTCATCGATGAATCTCTCTTTGACGCCGGGTTGAGCGTGGCGTAGCGTGACGCAGATGTGCACGCTCGGCGGCAGAATCAACCCGTTGAGCGACCAGCCCCTGCGCGACATGAACTCCTGTATCTGATAAATGCTGAATGCATCCGATCGCAGTGCGATGACGAAGAGAGGGTCTCCGATCACTTGCAGCTCAGGGATTTCGCCAATCTTCCGCCTGATCCATTCAGCGGTTTCCAGAATCTGACGGGCGGCTTCGAGATACCCTTTTTCGCCCATCGATACCAGCGCTGCCCAGCACGAAGCAATCAATGCCCCGGAGCGGCTGCCGGCGAACGATGGCGTGAAATAGAGCCCGCCCGGCCAGTCTGTAATCGAAAAATATTGATGATGACGCAATTCATTTCCGCGATAGAGGATGACCGAACTGCCTTTGGGAGCATAGCCGAATTTGTGCGTATCGGCTGAAATCGAAGTCACACCCGGCAGCCTGAAATCGAAAGCGGGCACGTTATAGCCCAGTTTTTCGGCCCACGGCAGGATGAATCCCCCGAGGCATGCATCTGTGTGAAAGCCGATCCCGCAACTTCGTGCGAGTTCCGACAGCTCATCGATCGGATCGACCAGCCCGTGCGGAAATGGAGGCGCGGAACCCACAATAACTGCCGTGTCCGGGGTGATGGCCCGCTCCATGGCCGCGACATCAGCGCGGAAATCAAGGCCGACCGGCACCTTGACAATCTTCATATCGAAATAGTGCGCGGCCTTGACGAACGCAGCATGAGCCGTCACTGGCGCAACAATTTCAGGCTCCGCAATCCCTTTTTCCGCGCGCGCCCAGTCGCGATAGGTCTTCATTGCCAGCAGGATGCTGTCGGTGCCACCCGAAGAGAGAGTGCCGACGATCGGATCCGCGGTCTTATCGGCGCCGAGCATGCCGGCCGTCATGGCGACGATCTCGGATTCGAACTTCGTCGCGCTCGGCCAGATGTCAGGATGCAGAGGGTTGCTCGCCACATTGAGCGCATAAACGCTGCTTAAAAATTCGTTGTACTCGTCATCCCCGTGATAGACAGCGCCTGATGCGAATCCGCTTTTCCATCGCCCGGCCTCGAACTCGCTGAGCTTTTGCATGAGCCCGATGACATCATCTCGCTTCATCCCCGTCTCAGGCAGGCGCGAGAATTTATGAAAGCCCTCTTGATACGGCTTGAGGGCTTTCGTAACCTCCTCTAAGACTCCCGATAATTCATTGAGATCCATCTCATCCTCCGATAATTCTGAATAGTTATGATGAATGATCGACCTGGTCGCTGTTCAATTTCCTGTAGACACCGCGGAGCGCGCGGTAAATCCCGCGAAAAGCATCGTAGTATCTATCATACAATTGACGAGTGGATTTATCTGGAACGATCCTTTCGACGACCTCAAGATTCGCCTTGACCGCTTCGACTGAAGGGTAGATTCCGAGCCCGACCGCCGCCAGCAGCGAAGCTCCGACGGCGCCTGCTTCCTGTGGCCAGGCCGTGGATTCAAGCGTACGGCCGGTAACATCGGCGATAATCTGAAGCCACGGGCGACCGCGCGCTCCGCCGCCGATCACCCTCAACGCTTCCGGTCGAAACTTGTAAAGCTCATCAGTCGATTCGAGGATCCAGCGCAGATTGTATGCAACACCTTCATAAATCGCCCTTGTCATCTGAGCGCGGGAGTGATTGGCGCCAAGATTGATGAATCCCGCGCGCAAGCTATCGTTCGGCACGGGAGCCCTCTCACCATACATCCAGGGCGTGAAGATCAGGCCGTTGGCGCCAGGTGCAGTCCCTGAAACTTCATTATCCATTCTACGGTATATTTCACTGCCTTCCTCCGATGCATCGTAAAGCTCTTTCGCTGCCCATTTCAGGCAGGCGCCCGCTGTCTCGGTTTCGCCGATCAAGAGCAGTTTCCCCGGATCAGCCGACTGAATCGATGCCATGCCGCGCCGGCCAGTGACCCGCCGCTGCGTAACGATTCCGACGAAACCCGATGTCCCGATCGAAAGATGACCATCGCCCTCTCCGACAGCGCCGGAACCGACAGCGGCAGTCATGGCATCCCCTGATCCGGCAATAACCGGAGTGCCTTCGAGCAGACCGAGGTGTGCGGCCGCCTGGGCAGTCAATCCCCCGACCTTCTCTGTCGACTGAACCAGTTCAGGGAATTTTCTCCGATCCACGCCCATAAACTTCATCAACGCTTTGTCCCAGTTTTTCGACTTCAGATTGAAAAACCCCGTCACACTGGCATTACCCCATTCACATACGAGGCTTCCTGTCGCGCGGAACAGAAGGTAACCGCCCGCATCCATGAGCGTCGCCGTCCGGCCAAGCAAATCCGGCGCATGCCGCTTGAGCCATAAATATTTCGGCAGAAAATCCTTTCCCGTCAGCGACGCGCCGAGCAATGTGGCGAAAATTCGCTCACCTCCGAAACGGCGCATCAACCGAGTCGCTTCATCCGCAGCACGCCCGTCAAGCCAGCTCATGCTTCGCCCAATGAGGCACGAATTCTCATCCAGACAGATGACATTGAGCATCTGATTTGAAAACGCGAGCCCGAGCACCGCATCGGCCCCAACACCGCTCTTTTCAAGCACTGCACGACACGTGGTCCCGATCGCCCGCCACCAGTCTTCAGGATCCTGTTCAGCCCAGTGAGGCCGCGGATAGTAGACCGGATAGCTTTCAGAAGCAGTCGCGATGACGCGCCCCTCCGACGTCGTCATGACAGCCTTCGTCTGCGTTGTCCCAACATCGAATGCCAACAGATAAGCCATATCAATAGCCTTCTTACACTTCTTATTCTTTGTGTTTCCTTCGTGTTACTGCTCTGAAAATGGTCTGTATTATCTCTGTGATCTCTGTGACTCAGTGGTTTAATCTCACCACTGAGTCACAGAGATCACAGAGATAATACGGGACTTTTTCATCTTCGGTGGAGTGCCGAAGGCTCAGGTTTAACTTAATGGATGATTTTCCGCGTTAAATCAGGAGGGCTTTTTCAGGACTATCTCCACTTCAAAACCCGCCGGCTTCAAATTCCTCGCTATCACGCTTCCCTGACAGGCCTCGACGCAGGTTTTAACAATCGCAAGACCCAGGCCCGCCCCGCCTGTCTGTCGCGACCGGTGCGATTCAAACCGATGGAACGGATCGAAGAGCCTGTCTGTTTCCGATTCAGGTACGCCCGGGCCACTGTCTGAGACCTTCAGGCTGATGTTGTCGCCCTGGGCTTTCGCCGTCACTCGAATTGGACCGGCCTCGCCCGCATACCTGACAGAGTTGCGTATCAGATTTGCTAACGCGCGGCTGAGCAGACCGGGCTCGGCCATCGCCATCAGTTCACGATCGACCTCAACCTCAATCTTCTGACCATCAGTCACTTCCCGCGCCAGTACATCTTCAATCAGGCTGTGCAGCTTGATGCGCTGTAATTCAATCGGAGTCGACTTCAAACCGGCTTTGGCATAGGCGAGCAGCTCGCTGACCAGGTCCGACATGAGCCGGACCTCTTCCTGCGCATCCGCAACATAAGCGCGGTTTTTGGGATCGACTCGCTCCTCCAGGATTCCCAGCGCCAGCTGCATTCGCGCAAGAGGCGAATTGAGTTCGTGCGAAATATCACCCAGAAACCTCTTCTGCCCGGTGACATAGCCCGACAGGCGCATGGCAAGATGATTGACCGCCCGTCCGAGCCGCCCCAGCTCATCCCTCCGCCCTTCATCGACACGCACATCGAATCTCTCTTCGGCGATCTGTTCCGTAGCGGACGTCATCTGCTTGATGGTCCGCGTCAGACTTCGCACGAATGGAAACCAGAGCAGGGCAGAAAGCCCAAGAATGGTGACAATCATAACCACCCACGGCGTCGGGTCGAAGAACAAACCGCGACCGGTCATCGAATCCGACACGGCAAGCAGAGTCGATCGAACCGGCTCAGATGAGCCTTTCTCATATACAGGCACTCGCACTCCGACCCAATACCGTGTCGGATTCGATGTCCTGGTCGAAAAGATCGGCTGCCTGCGACGGGGAAAACCCTGTCTTCTGGATGATGTCCGTTGAGACCCGCCTGACCATGATGCCGACCGGCGCACTATCGCCTTTATCTCGTCAGGCAAAGTGATATCTTTTCCAGCCAGTTGCACACCGTCAATCGAATAGAGCAGAAAATCCACCTGATAGATTTCGGAGTATCGATCGAGAATCGCATCCCGATCTCCCTTCGTCTGATCGTTCATTTCAAGCGTCATCATTTGAGCAATCACATCGATGCGCATGCCGGATTCGCCGCGTATCGGCGAATCCGGCGCCAGGCGAAACTGAAAATTGAAAAAGACCAGCATAACCGCGCCCAGCACGATCAGATTCAAAAAGAACCAGAGCAGGATTTTAGTGTACAGAGAAAAACGCATCGTAATCCAATCGCCCTTTCAGACTTCCTCGGGCTTTCTCATCAACATATAGCCGGCCGATCTGACGGTTTTTATATATTTGGGCTTTTTCGCATCGTCATCCAGCTTTCGGCGCAGGCTCGAGATATGAACGTCGATCGAACGATCGAAAACCTCATAATCTCTTCCACTGATCTCATCCAGCAACCGGTCGCGGCTCATAACACGATCGGCTGCGCGAGCCAGGCAGACCAGCAGGTCGAATTCGACCGGAGTCAGACTCAACGCTCGATTGCCCAGAAACACCTGCCGCGATGCCTGATTGATCCGCAGATCGCTGATCACAATGTCGTCAGCTTCATTCGCTGCCTGAGTCTGATTTGTCGTCAGCGTCGATCGACGGGTAACAGCGCGCAAGCGTGCGAGCAACTCGCGCGTCGAGAACGTCTTTGGCAGATAGTCATCAGCGCCGATCTCGAGCCCGACTATCCGGTCCGACTCGTCACCCAATGCAGTCAGCATGAGCACCGGCACTGTAGATGACTGGCGAATACGGCGCAGTACTTCGAATCCGTCCATCCCCGGCAGCATGATATCCAGTATCACCGCCTGATACTCTTCGCTCAGTACTTTCTCCAGGCCGCTCGGGCCGGTCTGCGCGCTTTCGACCTCATATCCCATCGGCTCCAGATAATCCTTCACCAGGCGACACAGCTTCGGATCGTCGTCTATGATCAATATTCTGATTTTTGAATAGTTCTCAGTCTCCATCGCTACCTGACTGTTCATTTTCATTGCTTCAATCGATGCCCGAACAACAGTTTACAACCGCTCGATTGTAAAGACAGCAGTCTTTACAATCCCTTAACAAAAAACCTGCCTGCCTGAATAAATCCTTAACCTTTGTCCGGTAAAGTAACACTCGACGGCAATAGATGGAATGATCACAAGCGTGAACAACCGGCCGTCAGCTATAAAACGGATGAGGAGGAAGATATGAACAGAAAGAAAATGCTGGTAGTGGCGATAGCGCTGGTTGTAGGGATGGGTGCTTTCGGTCTGACGGCCGCCAAAGCCGCACAGGATCGCACCCATGGATCACGCAGGAACTTTGACGGGCAGATGTTCGGCCCCGGTGGCCCGCAAGGCCGCGGCGGCGGACGCTTCGCCTTCAGAGGGCTCGATCTGACAGACGCACAGAAGGAGCAGGTCAAGGCGATTCAACAGAAGTCGTTCGAGACATCGAAGCCTTATCGCGAGCAGCTGCGCGCCATCCACGAAGAGATGAAGGCCGCCACTGCCAACGGCGCTTACAATGAAGAGGCCGTACGCGCCATCGCCGCCCGAGCCTCTCAGGTGCAGGTCGAGATGCAGGTGATCGGTCTTCGCACGAAGTCCGAGATCTACAACATTCTGACCGCCGAGCAGAAAGCCAAACTGGCTGAATTTGAGGGCAAACGGTCCGAGAGACAGCAGAAACGGCGTGGCCCCGCCAAAAACAACTAATCCGGCTGAATCCATCAGCGGGTGAAAAAAGGCTCCGGGAATTATGATATTCCCGGAGCCTTTTAAACGTTGAAGCCTTGCAGGTTCATGATATTTCGTGATAACGCTATGCAGTCATCGGATAAATATGATACGTCATATTATGAGCAATCTTTCAATAAAATGAGAGGCGTTATGAAAATCTTAAAATGGATCGGAATCGGAATTATTGTCATACTCGCCTGTATTCAGGTGGTTCGACCGGATCGAACAAACCCGGCTGTCGATCGCGGCAAAACTATGCAGGCAAACGCTCAGGTGCCACCTGAGGTTCAGGCGATCTTTGAGCGATCATGTTACGACTGCCACTCCAATCAGACCAAATGGCCCTGGTATACCAATGTCGCTCCTGTTTCCTGGTTCGTCGCCGATCACGTCAAGGATGGCCGTGAAGAACTGTCCTTTTCAGAATGGGGCGCCTATCCTCCCAAAAAGGCCGATCATAAACTCGAAGAGATCTGTGAAATGGTTGAAAAAGGCGAAATGCCGCTCGAATCCTATCTGATCCTGCACAGCGGCGCCAAACTTTCAGAACAGGACAAACAGACGCTCTGCAATTGGACTAAAGCGGAACGGGCCCGCATGGCAGTTGCCAAATTGGATCACGAAAATAATGATGATAAATAATCATGAATGCCAGTAATAAAGAGCTTAAGAAAGGTTATCAGCAAAGCCACAGGCCGATGGGGGTATACCAGATCAGAAATCTCGTCAACGAAAAGGCTCTGATCGGGAAAAGTCTCGATCTCCCTGGAGTACTCAACCGGTATCGCTTTCAACTCCAAATGGGCAGCCATCCGAACAAGGCACTTCAGGCCGACTGGCAGGAGTTTGGAGCCGATAACTTCGCATTTGAAATCCTCGATGAGCTCACCCCTCGTGAAAATCCTGGTTACGACTACAAGGAAGATCTCGAGCTTCTCGAAAGGATGTGGCTGGATAACCTGCGGCCATTTGACGATCGCGGGTATAATCAGAAACCCGAAAGCACCGACGAAAAGCTGTGGCGAATCGCTCGAAACCGTTTGAAAAATCGGGATGACGATCCGGAATAAATAAAACTCTCGATAATATTTTCTTCAGGCGCCCGTCATGACAAACCAGGAACTCTTTCTCTTCTCTGACTTGAGCCTCTCCCGGCGCCTGGAGCGCACCGAAGGGCTGAGCAGCGTCGCCTATATCGAGGCAAGAGCGCAGACCAGCCCCGAAACAGGCGCACAATGGTTCGAAGTCGCCGGCACACTGTGCATGTTCGATGGAAAAGATTCTCCGCTGACTCAATCATTCGGGCTCGGAATATTCGAGCCGGTCTCTGAAGACGATATTCAGAATATCGAAGACTTTTACAGCGTTCGCGGCTCGGCGGTCAATCATGAAGTCAGCCCTCTTGCCGACGCATCTGTGTTCGATCTGCTCTACGATCGCAGATACAAACCCATAGAGTTCACCAGCGTCATGTTTCGCCAGATCGGTCCAGCGTCACAGGATTCCCAGATAAACGACCACGGAATCAGCGTCAGGGTTATCGATCCGAATGAAGCCGATGCATGGGCGAAAACATCAGCCGAGGGGTGGAGCGAATTTCTGGAATACGCTCATTTGATGTACGATCTCGCCCTTCTCACTGCCAAAAGGCCCGGTGGCATGTGTTTCATCGCCGAAAAGGAAGGTCAGCCGATTGCCACCGGCGCAATGAGCATTCACGATGGGGTCGCTCTTCTGGCCGGAGCCAGCACGATCCCCTCGATGAGACAACTCGGAGCGCAAAATGCCCTGCTCAACAGCCGCCTTCAATATGCGGCCGAACATGGCTGCGATATCGCCATGATGTGCGCCCTGCCGGGCAGCGCATCTCAGCGGAACGCCGAGAGAAACGGATTTCGCATCGCCTATACCCGCACAAAATGGTCACGGTCCTAGATCGGAATCGGCGGTTGCCATGAAGAAAATTCGAGTTGCTTCAGTTCAGTTTCAACACTCTCCCGGTGATAAGTCATTCAATCTGGATGTTGTTCGAAAGTTCGTTCAACAGGCAGCCGAACAGGATGTCAGGATGATCGCCTTTCCCGAAATGTGCATTACAGGCTACTGGCACGTTAGAAATCTTACGCGCGAAGATATCGAATTGCTCGCCGAGCCGATCCCAGCCGGACCATCCACTGAATTATTGCACTCTCTTTCGTCCACATATGGCATGACGATCGGTGCCGGCCTGATCGAACGAACCGATGACGGCTCGCTTTACAATAGTTACGTCGTCGCCATGCCTGACGGAACTACGGCTCGTCACCGCAAAATCCATGCATTTATCAGCCCCTACATCAATTCCGGCAATCAGTACACCGTCTTCGACACGCCCCATGGATGGCGCGTCGGGGTTCTGACCTGCTATGACAACAACATCATCGAAAACGCCAGGATCACGGCCTTGATGGGAGCCGAAATCCTTCTCGCACCGCATCAGACAGGCGGATGCAGATCCCGCAGTCCTCGCGCCATGGGGCGGATCGATCCGGAATTGTGGTATCGCCGAAATGATAATCCTGAAGCGATCGAATCAGAGCTTCGCGGACCAAAGGGGCGCGGCTGGCTCATGCGGTGGCTGCCTTCAAGAGCACACGACAACGGCATGTTTCTCGTCTTCAGCAATGGCGTCGGAATCGACGATGACGAAGTACGAACCGGAAATGCCATGATCCTCGATCCATACGGTGAAATCCTGATTGAGACAGACAAGGCGGGAGACGACATGGTGATCGCCGACCTCGATGCAGATGAGCTTACGACATCCTCCGGTCAACGCTGGCTCAAGGCGCGCAGGCCGGATCTGTACACGAAATTGACTGAGGCCACCGGACGTGAAATCGAGATGCGAATAGTCAGATTCGGGGAGGACGAATGAAATTTGACCCTCTCAATCTGGGGCCCTGGATCGGTTGCGTTCGCTCAGATCAGGCGATCATCAAATTCGGCATACAAGGCAACCCAACCTCATGGAGCCTGGCTTTGAGCACGGCTCTGGATGCACCCGGACGACTGATCAATCCGGTCATCTTTGAGCCGACTGATGTATCGGCTTGCGCCGAGCTCTTCATCCTGACATTCCATCTCAAAGGCGAGCCTCTGCGACCAGATACGCGATTCTTTTACGCTCCGGTTCACGGCTCGCATGAAATCATCGACAAACAGGGTCGATTTACCACCTTCCCCGCAGAGGGCGCTCCAGCGTCGTTCAAATTCGCCTGCGCCGGAGACGCAAGTACCGGATCAAATGACGATGTCTTTACCCATATTTTTCGCGAAGACCCTCTCTTCTTCTGCCACCTCGGCGACCTTCATTACGCTGATACAAACTCAGTTCAACTGAAACCTTATCTCGATAATTATCAGCGTGTATTTCGACAAAACCGGCAGGCTGAACTCTATCGAAATGTGCCTCTTGTCTACATGTGGGACGATCACGACTTTTGCGGAGAATCCAGCGACAGCACGGCATCGGGTCGCTCCGCCGCTCTCTCCGCCTATCGCCTTTGTGTTCCCAATTATATCGATCATTCCACACCTGAAAGCCCCTTGTTTCAGGCCTTCACCATCGGCCGGGTACGTTTTCTTGTGACCGACACGCGTTCTGCCAGAGCTCCGCGGAAACTCACGGATGATCGCAATAAAACCATGCTCGGCGAGCTTCAGAAAGGCTGGCTTCTCGCGGAGCTAAGCGAAGCAAAAATCCGTTACCCGCTCGTTGTCTGGATAAATTCAGTCCCATGGCTCGGCAAGCAAAAGAAAAATGAGGATTTCTGGACGGGCTACTCCGTCGAACGCGATGAAATCGGAGTGTTCATCGAAAACGAAGGCATCCGAAATCTATGTATGCTCAGCGCTGACATGCATCGCCTCGCCATAGATGACGGCTCCAACAATCATCCACCCACCGGCCGGGGCGGATTCCCCATTTTTCAGGCCGCGCCTCTTGATAAAGGCTGGTGGTCGAGACGCAAACGCAAGGGCGGCCCGTACAGTCACGGAGACAAGGCGGATAATCATCAGTACGGCATCGTCTCGATTCTGGATGAAGGCGGCGATACCGTCACCGTCACCTGGCAGGGAATGCGCAAGCAATCGCCCATCAGGGATGTTCGCACCCTGACATTCAGATCACCACGATGAACCTCTGGTATCGGTATTTGTGAAGAGTGATTGAAACTGTTCATGCTCAAAGATCTACTTTCATCTTATAACGGAAAGCACGTCAGCACGCTCGAAGAGATCCTTTCGAACGTCCAACCTGTAAAATCCGTTATCAATGAGCTCATTTCTCTGACAACCGATCAGGACCATAAGATCCAGACCGGATCGACATGGCTGCTCAAAAACTGGGCAGAAAGAGGGGTTGAGTTTTCCGGCCCCCAGCTCAAAGCGCTTTTCGCCTCCCTGCCCGACGTCATTTTCTGGGAGGCGAAACTGCATATCTGCCAGACATTGCCGCACATTCGAATACCAAAGGACTGCGACAAAATCCTGCTCTGGTTCCTCGATCGCTGCCTTAAGGATGAGAACAAATACCTTAGAGCGTGGGCCTATAACGGATTTTATGAGTTATCATGCCATTTTCCGGCATATAATAATCACGTTTCGCGGATTCTTGATGAAGGTGACGCCGAGAAGACTGCCGCAGTCAAGGCGCGAATCCGAATTATCCGTAAATTGATGAATAAGCATTCATCCAGACGAAATTAAAGAGAGTTCATCTGTCCCGGATGAACAGGAAATCGACCATGTTTTGTCCAACTTGCGGAAAGAAAAATACGATCGGACGCAAATTCTGCGTAGCCTGTGGCACCAATCTTGAGGCCGTTTCCCAGGCGCTGACCCGATCGGAAACCGATATCTTCACCAGAACAGATCTCGCTCTGGATCAGTTCATCGGACGCTATGCCGAGCACCTCTTCAAGGATGCAACGGATGAACGAACCAGACCATCCGTTGCCAGATCATGGAAGATACTGGGACAGGGCATACTGACAACTTTATGGGACTTCCTCATCGCCGGTCTTATGTGTTACGTCCTGCCTATCCGCTTTTTGATCCTTCTCATCACAAGTCCGTTCAGGCTGCTCCAGGAACGTAGTGAGTCGCGTAAAATCTCGAAGCAACCCACAGAAGATTATCAGCCTCCTCAACTGGAGCCGGCGCAAACAGATGATATTGCCTCCCAACAGCCCTCTAGTGTGAGCGAACACACTACTGAACGGCTCAAAAAATATCGATCATAAGGCTTTTCATTAAATCGTATGGCGGACCACCTCATCTCTAGACGTCTTCAGGACAAAGTCGCTTTGGTTACCGGCGCAGCCTCAGGCATCGGCCGGGCGACAGCCATTCTATTTGCCAGGGAAGGCGCAAACATCATCGCTGCCGACGTCAATGATGACGGCGCAGCCGAAACGGTTTCCCATATACTCCGGGAGGACGGCAAGGCCTCGCATCATCATCTGGATGTCACGTGCGAAGACCAATGGATATTGCTGATACAGCACATTCAGCAGCATTACGGACGTCTCGATGTTCTCGTTAACAGCGCGGGCATTTCATTTGCAAAGCCAGTCATAGAAATTACGCTCGATGAATGGCACAAGGTTCTGGCTGTGAACCTGGACAGCGTCTTCCTTGGAACTAAACACGGGCTGCTTCTCATGCAGAGAGCAGGCGAAGGAAGCATCATCAATCTCTCTTCAGCCTCCGGCATCAAAGCAAGCCCCGGCGCCAGTGCTTATTGCTCCAGTAAAGCCGCGCTTGATATGTTCTCCCGTGTTGCGGCCCTTGAATCCGCCCGGCAAGGACACAAAATTCGAATCAATTCGGTCTCTCCGGGCGGAGTCATGACTCCGATGTGGGAAAATATGGAGTTCTGGCAGGACCTGAAATCTTCAACCGGCAGTGACGAGGCAAGTTGGAAAGCCATTGCCGAAGGCGTCCCGTTGAAAAGATTCGCCACCCCGGAGGAGGTCGCTCAGGCCATCCTTTACCTGGCCTCAGACGACAGTCGCTTCGTAACCGCGACAAACCTGGTCATCGATGGCGGATATACCGCCTGACCGATTTCACACCTTTTCAGCGCAGACTATACTTTTATGCTCCGAAAATCGATAATGACACGGTTTTCCGGCATCCGTATGAACCTTTTAAACGCGATAACCGTATAGCTTCATTGTTAACCGAGACTGATCCCATCAATCTCTTTCATAGAGGAGGCGCAAAATATGCAATCCACCTTCAAATTCCTGCTTCTCGCCATTTTCGTCACTGTGGCGGTCGCTCAATCGCCCGAACCGCCGCTCTCCAACACTCGCCTGAGCGTCCATACCCTGGTCCGGGAAGACATCTTCGCCGGATTCCTCGTCAATGATATGGACCGTTTCACGCGCGGAGAGAAGAACATCGACCTGTTGCTTGAAAAACGCCCCGCAGCCAAAGCCGAACTGCTTGCATGGAAGGCCGGCGCCGCTCTCTATCGCGCAGTTGTCGCCCACGAAAACAAACAGAATGATGAGTTTCAGAAACAGTTCAAAGTTTCGCAGGACCTCTTTTCGCAGGCATATGAATTGGGCCCCCAGAATGGCGGCGTGGCGGCTACGACAGGCGGCAGTTATGTCCTTTTTGCCGACCGACTGCCTGAAAAATACCGCGCGGATGCCTGGGCGCAGGCCTACGACAAGTTCCAGATACTCTGGCAACAGCAGGCTCCGGCCGTCGACAGGTTGCCTGTTCATATCAGGGGCGAACTCCTCGGCGGACTGGCCATGTCGGCTCAACGCACCGGCCGCAAAGAAGAATTGAACAAATACCTCGATAAAATTCTCGAAGTCCTGACCGGTACCCCTTATGAACCAATCGCCAAACAATGGAAAAATAAGCCTGAATCCGCCGCCTCATCCAGCATCACCTGCATGACCTGCCACGACGCGGGCCGCCTGACCAATCGCCTAACGGCACTGAACCCCAAGTGAAATCTCTCTCCGACGAACGTCGCTGTTTTGGCTGCGACGTTCGTCTCGCGGAAACACTATTTCATCCACGCCTCAACCATGACCGGCCAACCAGCCATGGCATGATGGCGAATAGTATCAAACTCGCGTAATACACCGCACCTGATACCGGATCACGATCGATCAATACTTCAAAAAATGATCGCCCCTGCATTCCGATTCCGACCGCCAGCTCAGATGCAACCAACAGCCCGAACGCTACCCATCCCACCCACAGCCTGCCAGTTGAACTGTCTTCACTCAAAAACCGTCGATTGATCCATCTCGCAGCTATTACCGTCACCAATATCATCAACGGCAGTTCAAGTAATTCTGACTTTCTGACACCTAATTGCCGTACGAGCCACAATACTCGAATCGTCCCTAAAATAAATCCGGTCCCGAATACAAGCGCAAAATAAATTACCGAAACTTTTACTAATCGCATCATTCAATATTGGCATTTTATACAACTGTACCAAATAGAGCCCCGACAGCCGCGGTTAAGCCCATTGCGAGCGCTCCCCAGAAAGTGACTCGAACAGCTGATTTAACTATCGGAGCTCCACCAGCCTGTGCAGCCAGCACACCCAGCACGGCGAGAAAAATGAGTGACAGCCCCGAGACAATAACCACCATTTTCGACTCCGGAGCGACCAGTGCCGCAATCAGCGGTAATGCCGCACCGATTGCAAACGTTCCGGCCGAGGCGAAAGCAGCCTGCACAGGTCGAGCACTTAAACTATCTGTAATGCCGAGCTCATCTCTGGCGTGCGCAGCCAATGCATCATGTTCCATCAATTTCTCAGCAACTTGCCTGGCCAACACCGGTTCGAGCCCCCGTTCAATATATATTGATGCAAGTTCCTGCTGCTCAAATTCTTTATCAGTATCCAACTCTTTGCGCTCACGATCTATATCCGCCTTTTCCGTATCGGCTTGTGAACTGACCGATACATACTCACCCGCTGCCATCGACATTGCGCCGGCAACTAAACCGGCAACTCCGGCAACCAACACTTCACTTCGTGACGCGTGCGCAGCCGCAACACCGACGACCAGACTTGCAGTCGACACTATCCCATCATTTGCACCCAACACAGCGGCTCGCAGCCACCCAATACGTCTGGTACGATGCTTTTCTCCATGCCCTTTTGACATAATGTTCATCAATCTTCTGGCCTCTTTGGCTTCGAAGTTGAAACTGGCGCCACTGATGATAAGAAATCTGTTGATACTATCACTCGTTTAACAACCAGATTATCGTTCTGGCTGCACGCACGTCTCAGCGTGTTTTTGGCTGATCGCTCAAATAGTAATGCCATAGAATTCGAGCCGCCACTGCCCGCCACGGTCGCCACTCGAGGCTTATGACATTGAGCTCTTCATTTGATGGCCGAGAAACCATCCCCTTTAGTTTCTGTATTGCAGATGCGAGGGCAAGATCCCCGCTTGGCCATACATCCGGGCGACCGAGCGCCATCAACAGGTATATATCCGATGTCCACGAACCAACACCCTTTATTTTCATCAAGTGCTCTTTTACTTCTGCATCATCAAGATCGGGTAATTTACTCAGAACAAGGCTACCTTCTATAATCGCTCCGGCTAAATTACGACCATATAATGCCTTTTGCCGGCTGAACCCAGCTGACTTCAATTCCTCATCTGACAGCTTAAGGAAATTGTCTGGTGTCAGCAATACCGTATACCTCAGCAGTTTTTCATATGCTGACTTTGCAGACGCAAGTGACACCTGTTGTTCCAGTATTATTCTAATCAGCGTCTTAAAACCCTCTTCTCGCTCCCATAATGGCGGTGCTCCATATCTTGATACAACAAATCTCAGATAATGATCTTTCGCTTCGAGATGCTGGACAGCCCGTAAAAGCGATCTATTGTTTAATCGTGTCGTTTTCACAGATTATTTATTATCAGATATTGAAAACTGATCTGTTGCCTTCAAGATCCATGCGCTCTGATGCTGTGTGAAACCAATTTTCGGATAATACCCTACCGCTTTCGGGGCGGATAACAGCACCAGCATCGAACGAGGCCCCATCTTTTCTCGCGTCTTCTCAATCAGCATCATCCCTATACCTTTTCGCTGATGTGACAATCGGACTGCCAGATCAGATAAGTACCCGACATAACTGAAGTCCGTCAATGTCCGGGCAATCCCCACCAGCAGGTCACCATCCCATGCTGTTACTGTCAAATTTGCATGAGTCAGCATGTCTGACATTATTTGCTTATTATCGACTGGTCTTCTTTCACCAAGTGTCGAGCTCTTGTATAGATCAATCACTTCATCAAGATTCAACTGGTTACCATACCTATATTCAATATCATTCATTACCTTCACTCCTGCAAATGCCCGGATATCAGGCGCAGTTGAGATGTACCTTTTATACCTGATAATTATACAGGGTTCCGGATGTATTGTGGATGATCATTCCTGCAGTGATCGATTTCATGCAGGGCTCACCAGGGATGCAAGGATCGGGAAGGTGCTGAATGGGCGGAATATCATCATCAAGAATGTCATTCTCCACGAGAGTCAATAATACATCAGATACCAGCTGTGGTATAACCCCGGAATGCGTGATGAAATGTTAATACTTACAGCGGCTTCGTTCCATAATTTATGGTCATAACCCCTCCGCCATATTCACGGTAGCCGGTATCGACAAAACCCTGGCGATCCATCATTTTTTGCACATTCCGCTGCCCGGGATATAGTTTAAGGCTTTCCGGAATGTAACGATATACATCGGGATCACCGTGTATCAAATACCCTGCCAGTGAACCTGTAACTATCAGATAGTTAAAATAAAGCCAGCGATAAATTTTATTGCCTGGATGCGAAAAATCAAGAGATAAAAAACGCCCGCCTGGTTTCAACACCCTGCTAATCTGATTGAGCGCTAATTCAATGTCAGGGACATTGCGAAGAGCATAGCCACAGGTTATGTGATCGAATGAAGAATCTTCAAAAGGCATGTTCAATATATCCGCACAGCAAAACTCTACGTTACTAATGTTATTTGCTTTACGCTTATTTTCAGCAATATCAATCATTGCTTGAAGAATATCCATGCCAAAAGCTTTGCCGGTGTTTAAACGTTCACCAAGCGCAAAAGTTATGTCGCCGGTTCCGCAGGCTAAATCAAGCACCCTCTCATTACCTTTAAGATCAAGCATGTTAACCAGGTCACGCTTCCATCGTCGATCCATGCCGTACGAGAATAAAACGGTAAACGAATCATATACCGGAGCGATTTTTTCAAACATCTGATCGACATATACCTGCTTCTTCTGTTTTGAAGTGATATGTTCCTGAAGGTTCATCTTTAGCATTTATTATTCCCCTATTACGTGAGTCAGGACAAGAGTATCCACTACTCTTCATTTCTTCTTCCGCTTTGCTTCCGCTATTGCCAGATTCTCCTTTACCCTGAACTTCACAATTTTACTTATCAAGTCGAAAGGAATTGGTTTATCTAATGGAAACCTGACGGATCCCTTTGCTCCTTCATAAGCAGACAGTTCATACCTGAAACGCTCGATTCCTGTTGATCCAGGATAAAATCCGATATGTTTCTTGTAAGCGGCAAAATGAACCAGATTGCCTTTCAGAGTATATGTCGGTATCTGATACTTTATCGCTTCTTCAGCTTCCGGTGCCGCCTTTCTAATCGCCGCTCTTATCTTTTCCAGAATTTCTCGAATATCATTTGGGAAGCTTTCAATATATTCATTTATATTTTCAGGTGCTGTTTGACTGGATTTCATGATACGTCCTTCGTTAAAACATGTAAAACATCTTGAGCGATCCCAGCGCCAGGAATAATCGGCGAACAAACAATTGGATGACGGAAAGCCAGCTATTCATCCGTTCTTCTGACTTTCGGCATTGGCTAACCATCCTCGCCGCAGCTCGTCGGCCGGCACGCCTGACAGGTACGGTTTAATGTCGAGAATCGGCGTGCCATCGAGCATATCGACGCCGTGCACCTGCAGTCGCGGCCCATCCCTATTCAGGAGCTTCACGACCGTAAACCCAAGCGGATTCGGCCGTCGAGGTGCTCGCGTTGAGAATATCCCGTGTGGAGTTGTATCCGTCGGAGGCGTGGTCATCAGGTCGTAGCCCTCCGACTGGTCAAAGACCCAGAGCACGATGAGGTGCGAGAAGCCTTCGATGTCAGTCAAACCCTGCTCATATTCGGGCAGGATCTCAAGTATACCGGTCGCCTCGTGCCGGGCACCGCAGCCCTTCGGAATCTGTTCCGCGTTGCGATAAGAACTTCGTATAAAGCCTATTGGCCGCATCGAATACTCGGTTGTCATAGAACTTCTCTTTTCGTTTTTGATCACCGATTGATAACGTTCGGGGGCGAATCGATTGGCCAGTAATCCTGTTGCTTCCTCGACTTTGATGGCCTGCACCAGTATGCCTTCCTGACCATAGGGTAAGTACGCCTGACACCGGCCTGACGGAGTGATAAGGCTTGTCGCAGATTCCTGGTAGCGCAAACCGTAATTGACACTGGCAAAATAGATCGTGTTCTCAATGCTGCGACACATCATCGCTTTCTCGTAATATGGTCCGTTGGCCGCCCCCCACTGCGTCAGACGAACACCTGCCTGATCACTTCCCGTGTGGTGAGGATGAAAGACTATTTTAGCACCCCGCACCGCCGCCCATCGAACCGTCTCGGGATATCGCCAGCCCTCATGGCAAATCACCACTCCAAACTTAACCCCATTGATCTCGAAGAGCCTCCGTGTATTTCCGGGCACATAAAACCGATCTTCAGTCGGGTCTATCTGGTTCTTGGTTTGGCATCCCTGAATCTGGCCCCGGGCGTCAATGACATAAGCCGCAATCTGCCGGCCCGCTTCGGTGAGCCTTTCCATCCCGAGGATAGTGGCCACCGCATACGTTTGAGCCCACTGCGCTACCGCCCGAAGTACCAGTCCATGCATTGTCTGATCAAATGGTAAAACTTCAAAATCCTGTCCCCTCAGTCCCGGGAGATAAGCTTCCGGGAAACACACGATCTCAGCACCCTGAGCCGAAGCCTCGGACAGGAAACACTTGATCTTGGCTAACCCATCCTCAAGCGTTGTCGCGACACCAGGCGATGCCAGTGCAATGATCATAGATAATCCCCGATGAGAATGGAGTCGACCAGGCTGGTTTGTGCGCCCAACGAAAATCTTCGGTGGCTCATTGGTCGTCGGTGTCTTACCAAAAATCTATTCGAAAGCAAGAAACGGATAGTTATCCTTTCTGCTTCTTTCATATTATATCCCCGGAACAGCAGGATAAGCACTCTTGCTCACATATTATCTCAATCTCAAGGAGTTCATATGTCTCGATATCGCATTGTTACACTCACCAAAGATGTTGCCAACACTGTCCGCACCACATTACGGTCGCCCCAATATGGACACCCGGCTCATGTTGAGTTAGCGTCCGGTTTTGGCCCCTGCCGCTCATGTCTTAGTACTTTTCGAGAAGGTCAGGAGGATCGCATCTTATTCACGTATAATGCGTTTTCTGGAACGAATATAACTCCCATGCCGGGCCCTGTTTTTATCCATCAGGCATCCTGTCCTCGATACATTGACACAACATTTCCTGCGGATCTTAACAAATTAGACTTGCTTCTTGAAGGATATAATTCCGAGGGAAGAGTTTTAGCAGTTGAGAATCCTGAGATCGGTAAAGCTGAAGATTCCATTCTCAACATACTAGCTAATAACGAAGTTAAATTGATAAATATTCGCAATGCCAAAGCCGGATGTTTTGTCACCCGTGTTGAGCGATCGATTCTCGAGGCTGTCTAACATTTGAGCTCAGCGGCTTCAGAATACCTGACATGATACAATCGATTCGAAGCGGTCCACCTCATTGGATGGGTGATGTGGCCACGCCTGGCAAGCGATGCATTACTCCGACAAGGCATCGGCAAGCGCACGTAGCAGTTTTGCACCATCGCCACGCCAGGCACTGCCGTGCATGCACGCAAGTATCGATGGACTCAACGAAGCCAGGTTCTCAAGCATCGCTCGTGCATTCTTCGTGTGTGAGAAGTAGTCCATCTCGTGGCGGAACGCTTCGCTCGGGCCAAGAATGTCCGTCTCCGTTATGGGAGGAAGATCCGCCCCTCCTTGTGTGAACAGATCGCCACATAGCAACGTAGAGGTTTGTTCCTCCATCAGAAACCCGCATTCCCAAGCGTGCGGCAGATGCGGCGCGTCGAGCCAGCGCACCGTATGACTACCCAGTGTCACCCGCTCTCCATTAGCAAGCGCGCGTGGCGCACGATCAGCAATGTCACCGATTGAAACCATGGCTGCAATAACGCCGCACAGCGGCGAGGACTGTGGGGCGGCAGCAAGCCATTCATTGAGCGAACCGCATTCGTCGGCTTCCACATGGGAAAACGCAATATGGCGAAGCCTTTCGACCGATATGACGCTCCCCACCGCCTCACACACGAGTGGAAACATCTTTCGCGGGCCGGTGTGGAAGAGCAAGGGCTCATCATCCATGATAAGGTACTGGTTGAACGAGAACCCGCCTGCACCCTCGATCACAACCGGTGTGTTGATGCGATAGATTCCTTCAGCAATCTCATGTATATTCGTCCCGGACTGCCTGTTTGTAACGGCCATCTTAATCTCCTCAGTTTAATGCCTGATTATACGCGGGCTCAGGCTAATCTTGCATGTCATGTATGATCACTTCGACTTTGCTTTTAACATGCCCGGTGAATTCCATTTCACAACGTGGTATGTCGCCGCTGTTTGACCGGTATTTCGAATGCTGTGTAACTGGTTTGCTGCCTGAAATATCACTGATCCTGACCCAAATTGCTTTAGTCTGCCATCATTGAGCACCTCAACAGTACCTTCTTTTATAATAATCAGCTCTTCCCAACTCATAATATCGACAGGGTTAAACGATTGTGCTCGGCTAGCCATAATCAGTCTGATTCTGATTAGCTGGCAGATTTATTCCTTTTCTCTTTTAACACGCTCATCACATGAAAAATTGTTCCCAGCAGGATCACATGCATTCCCCAATAGGTGTAGGGGGCTTCCATATCTCTCTTCCCTGGCTCATCTATAAACGCTATTATCAATAATATAGTTCCTGCCACAAGCAATAATGATCCTGTTGTCTGTACTCGTCTTTGCCACCTGCCAATCAGAATTTCATAATACAACCCAAGTACAATGTGAATCAGACTTGCCATTAAAATAAATATATGTCGCGTCCGGTACAATAACCTGACACCATCTTCAATTCCATCCAGATGGTTATGGACTTTATCCATATATTGACCAGTCAGAAGAAACACAATAAACACTAAAAGTCCGAAAATGAAATGAATTCGTTTCATATCTTAATATTCATCCGATCGTTTTCTATTTTATTCTCCTGTTTCACCTCATTTGGGTAATTTTCTGAAAGCGATCGTTATCAATAGGCCCCCGTTTTCCGATTCAGTTCGACCGATAATGTGCGGCGGCTCCGTTTCAACATGGGTTAGGCGTTTTAATATATGGCCCGCACCCTGGCGTCATTCCATGTTACTGAAGTTCGTCAGGACAGGCGATGCACGATGAAAGAGGACTGCGAGAGACAACGTTGACGCCGGGAATGTCACTGCCCAAAGCGACGCAATCCATATCAGCGGATGGAAATACATCTGCAACGCAAGGAATGGAATCAACATTCCGTTCGCGGTCAGCCAGAACCGCGCAACTCGCTCGATACCCTTTCCATTCAAGACCTGTGCTGCAAACAGAGTGGAGACACTCATGAAACTGTAGCCAAGAATGTCAACAGCATACAGGAACGAATCGAAAGGCACGAACATGAGTATTTCGATGCCTGCGGTGCGGCCTTGCGCGATTCGTGGCGCGACCAGGGTCAACTGGACGAAATAGACGATGCTGATCAAAACCGCGTATGCGGTTGCGAATGCGACGGCGGCATGACTCCAGACGCTTCTGTCGGGTGCTGCCAATTGGTGGACGCTCACAACAAGCACCAGGAACGATGAGCCCAGAAACAGCGAGGGCGTCAGCAGCACGACGAGCCCCATGGGCGTGCTGGCGCTCTCAGGCCCGCCCTTTGATCCCAGCCATCCCACCCACTCGGCAAGCTGGCTCACAATATACACGAGGCTGAACACCGTGGCGAGCACTGCGGACCAGAATCCGACCATTCTGGTCGATTGTGATACTGGATTGACCATATCTTTCCTGTTGATGTATGAGAGTATCGTCGCAATGGCGCCAACCCCTGGTAGCTCATCAATACGTTCTATTTTGCTAAACTGTTCGCTCGAATTCTCGGAATCAGTCGACCCGTCCGCTTCATATATTCCTTATATTCTTCTCCGAATTTCTCGACAAGATTCTTTTCTTCTTTTGGAAGCCTTACCATCAGCATCACCAATCCTATCAACGTCGTCAGACCAATAAACCAATTCGATGCCATTAACGCGAATGAGGTAAATAACAGAGTCCCCACACTGTATAACGGGTGCCTCACCCATCTGTAAGGACCCTTCGTCACCAACTTATGCTCTTTTCTTGTCTTTACCGTTTGTGTAATATTCTTTCCGATACTTTTGAATAACCAGTAGAGCAATGGCACCGCGATCACACCGGTAATCACGCCAATCCATCTCGCCACCGCAGGCAGCGGCATCTCCGCCCATTTCATCCATTCCGGATTCACCAAATATACAATCACAGATCCCCATCCCAACAGACCGAAGAATCTAAGCAAAATCATTACTATCGCTCCTTCTTCATTCCATGAAATCTTTTCTCCAGCCTTCTCCGCCTGATAGCGGTAATATCCTCCTATTAGAAGGCCCGCTACAAATATTGCTATGGCAAAGATTCTAAACATAGATCCCTCCTTTATATGACAGACAGGCTTCCCATCTACTCCAGGATGTCACATAACGATCGGTGTTAATCGGATCGCTGTCGTCCGCATAAGGTTTTACCTGAAAGACCGTGGCGCCTTCGGTAGAACGTGAGGTTAGACATTATTGCGGCAATCGCTAAAGCTCCGCTATCATTTTCTATTTTCAAATTTCATCATATCAACACTTGCCGCAATAACAATTCCCACAAGATACGCCACTATATCCACCCAACTAAACACTGTGCCTAATAACATTGCGGCAAAACGTGCTAAAACATTTTCATTTTGGCTCAATGCCATAGGAATTCGCGTCAGCTGAAACAATTCAAAAGTCACCATAAGAATAAATACAATCGTCGCTTTTATAATTGCGCGAAGATCAGATACCAATATGCTGATCAGCAAATAAAATAAAATCGCATATAAAGCGTCGCCCAAATATTTATCAAAAATCGCATTTTCAAAACGCACAAACCGGGAAATCACACCAAGTGCTGTCACAATCAAACATAGATATATCAACGTATGACGTCTTACCGATTTCATTTATATCGTTTCGGAGATAATGATCTTTTAGCCGCGACTTTCCCTCCAACGTATGCCATTGGAATGTATGCACCAATCAAATCCAGAATGTTGAACCATATTGGTGAAGGAAGCATTAATACATTAACTACGCCTCCCACCAGAAACACGCCACCTATAATCAGTGCAAGCTTGATTTTGTGACTTTTTGCAAAAAATGCAGTAACAAAAGCCCCTACCAAAGTACCTAGTGCATGAGCAAGAAAAGGAAAGAGAAAATGCTTTGGCTCGAACAGGTGAATCGAACTTTTCAAGCCCTCGAAAGTTGTAACGTCTGCGCCAGCCGGAGGTGCAATAACATTTCCGCTTAACATGATGAGCCCCATGTTTACGAGACTCCCGACTACGACGCCTGCCAGGACAGCCAGAATATTTCGAAAAATTGTGCTCATTTCTCCTCCTTTTCTTTATGCTTCTAACGGATGAAGTTCAGCGCGCTGATTCTCACGATCGGTTTGTCACTCTGCCGTCGTTCCTACAGGTCTCCCCATATCGAAGACAATCTCTTTCGATATCAGACCGTCACGCATCTCGAAGATGTGGACCAGACGCATTTCAATCTTCTGATCAGCGGCAAAATGCGGCCAGCAACCGTCGCGAACTACCTCGAATGTCACGAGGCTATCGTCCACCACGCGATCTTCAGTGGCAAATCGTTGGAGGAATTGAAATTTTACGTTCCGCATCGTAGCCCAAAGATCACGATAAAACCCGGCTACGGACTCCTTACCAGAAAAAGACCGATTCAGACCATTGAGAGCGGCCGCTTCAAAGATAATGTCATCCGTATACAGCTCAGGTGCTGCTTCGACATCATTCACTGCTTCGCTATGAAAATGACCATCTACACACGCCAAGTTCCAGGCTATCCGATCTTTATCCATATCTGTATCCTCTCAGATTTCCATCATAGTCAAATACTTCGTGAACGTTAGTGAACAAGAAGAGCTTTAGCTCTTCTTGTTGGACTCTCTTGTCGAAAGCGAGGGAAGACCTCAAGGGCGCCGACAGCGCCACGAAGTCACTCTACATCTTCCGCAGCGAAGGCTTTTGCTTATGATCTGATGTGCAGCGCAACAACCACATCTAGGGGGAAACTGCTTGCCATACAGAACCGTCTGCATACTCTATTCTCTGTATAACCACTTGCTCTGAATAATGATCACGCGATTTCTTGCCGGCTTTGGTTGCATCAATTGTGCCGGTTGGAGAAGACGCCGAGCGCATGACCAAATTCTTGGTTTTGCCGCTGCTAATACTTAATTTGCTTACGAACCGTCGGCGACCCAACTCTCGTTCCATGCCGTGCTCATAGAATACATAATCCCAAGAGAGTGTTCGAATCTCTTTCTCCCCCGTATTTCTGACTTTCACTTCATAGATATATGTAACCGAGAGCCCGCGGTCTCCTGTTTCGGGTGCGGGCCCGCGCACTGGCGGCGCTACGGTCGGCATCCCCTGCTGAGCTCTGATTTCATTTTGTTTGTCGAGATCTCTCCGCTTACGTTCTTCTTGTTCGCGCTCTTTAATGGATCTGAACAGGTCTTTATCGAGTGCGGGGTTGCTTACCTCAATGTGCCATTTCTTTTGAATTACTGTCACCTTGGGTAGTTCAATCGAATTGGACAAAGCCTGAGCTGTAGCGCATTGAGCAAATATAACCAGCAAAAGTACCAAGGATAGAAATTTCATGGCAGACCTTTCCTGAACATTGATTGACCGCTGACGTTCATACACAATTTGTTCCTTCATTTAGCTGGCAAACATGCTCGGCCTACCGACAGGCGCCACCGGGCGGACGCCAATTACGATGTGTCACTCAAAAACCGTGGATCATACGAACGAAGGCTCCGTATCAGATTCGCCAGAAAGATTCTCATCAGCTGATTCGATACTTTTCTTCAATGAATCGCCCCAGTTTGACCGGCCCCAGGAAGACATCCCACAACCCGTCCCCGGTCTCCTCCAAGCCGACTCGCTGTCCCGCACAGGTCGTCGATACGCACACCCATCGATCGTCCCACCGGATCCCGCCGTTCCGGCTCACCAGCCGCGTCTCGTAATGCGCCGGGTAGCTCAGATCCGGAACCACCGCCGGCATCGCTATCTTTGAATGGCTATAAAGCTCGGCCGGCGTCCTCAGATCTATCCCTTCGTGCGGCCTGTCCTGATTATACTCTTCCCGAAATCCGTTAAACAGTTTCTGCTGCCGCCACAGATTGGCCCCCGGCGGTCTGGCCGTCTCCGCTTTCAGCACCCGGTGCATATATTCGTGCTGCCCGTTCTGCTGCGGCTTGCCCGGCTCGATCAGTTCCGGACGGATCCCAAGTCTGATCCACCACACTGAAAGCTCCGAAAGCCTTGCCAATGCTGTGGATGCGAATGGCGTCCCGTTATCCGATCGGATCGCTCTCGGCAGCCCATACTCTCTGAACAGCTCTTTAAAGACCTCACTCACTCCCTCTTTCCCGGTCGATTTCAGCCCCTTGCATCCCAGCAGATACCTCGAATACCGGTCCGCCACCGTCAGCGGGTAGCAGTATCACCCATCTCGTGTCTTGAACTCTCCCTTGAAGTCGACGCACCACAGCTCGTTCGGCGCCCTCACTATCGTCATCGGCTTCCCGGGGTGCCCGGTCTTCCTCCTCCGGCTCTTCTCCCGGACCAGCCCTTCCTTCTTCAGAATATCGCTCACCGTTCTCCTCGATGGCCACGCCACATCCGGCTGTTTTCTCTTCAGAAGTTTGAGCAGTTACTTCGATCCCCACGTTCTGTGCTTTCGCCTCGCCTCGATGATCGCCTCTCTCAGCTCTTCAGGGGTCTGGTCTGGTGATGATCTCGGACGTCTCGATCGCTCCCCCATTCCTCCAGGGCATATCGCTCGATCCACTTGTACCCGGTCTTTCGGCTGATATTGTATCTTTCGCAGAGTTCGGTGACTGTGAATGTCCCGTTCAGATACTCGGAGATAAATTGCGTCTTCTGGTTCATCGGTAACTCTTCTTTCCAGGGCATTTGCCAGCCTCCTTTCGGAGGTCAATTCCGCCCGAAAAGTGTTACCCATGTCTGGTGACCATACCTTTGCCCGGCCTAACGAATGAGTTCAGCGGGCCGCCGTATTTCGCATCTAGCCTGTCGAGCTGAAGCGGCGGCTCCGCTGCAACGCGGGTTAGGTGTGCGCAAAAAACTGCCTTTGTTCATGGTAAGTGTTCAAGATCATCCAGATCTTTGTAGCGCCCACTTGCTTTCTTGTTTATCTTCAGATGTTTCAAACTGATTACTTTTACTGCTATGCCATCAATTACATCATTAATTCGTTCTTTATAACATTCCCTAAATTGGACACCTGATATTTCAACCAGCACTTCTATACGCATTGGCGGTAACCCCAGTCGGACCATTCGGTCTTTTTGTAAAAACAATTCTGGCGATAACTCTGGAGTATCGAAGCCAAATTCTTTCAGAACTTTCGTCATCTTGCTTGCATTTTCCTGATTCATGGCAATCCATATATCGATATCATTAGTTGCTCTTGGATAACCATGATAGCCAACGGCATAACCTCCTATAAGAAGATATTCAACACCATTTGCATTTAGCAAGTTCAAGAATTCTTTGAAGTCTGCTGTTAGCCCTATCGCCATAATTTATCTGTCGCAGTATTTCAATTTGATCGATTCGCACTTGAGGGCTTTGGGAATGCCAATATGCTTTATCTGACGACTCATCATACAATGGAACTGTCGATAAAGCCCTCTTGTCGAGCTTAACTTCTTTTATTTCAACATTTTTCATATCTATCCGACTCCTGAAATATCAGACTATACGAAATCTTTTAAAGAGGCAACTTTTCGAGCACACCTAACGAATGAGTTCAGCGGGCCGCCGTCTTTCGGTCCTGGCCGATCCGGTAGAGGCGGCGGCTCCGCTGCAACGCGGGTTGGGCGTCATTTACATCTTACCAAGTTCTCTGATTTTACATACTGTTCTCCAGTTGCGAGCCGTCATTGGAACGCCAATCACTTTCTCAGCACTTGCCGCAAGCCTCGACCTGCCCACACCTTCAGGGGCATGTAGATAAAACACTTTATCCCTAAGATAAAACCTCTCACTCTCCTTTTTAAGCTCGTTCAGCTTATCCAGTTCAGGGGTTCCGGGCGTGGAAACCAGAAAGTACAGATGCAAACTGCCGGGATCAGATTCTGCTTCGGGAAACGGATTGTTCGCAATAGCCTCATCTATTGCTTCAAGCTCGAGTAGGAGAACATGCGGTTCAAAGCTATAACGCTTCTTAATCTCAGCAGATATCCGTTTCGCAACTTGCGAAGGGTCTTTTTCTATAGTCTGGAATACCGCGTTTCCACTCTGAATATAAGTCCTGACTTTTTGTACCCCGATATTTTCGAGCAGAACCACAAGTTCTTTCATCGGCAAAGAATGTTTCCCGCCAACGTTGATCCCTCTGAAAAGTGCAATGTAAGTATTCATTAAATCAACGATTGAGAGCCATTATGGACGCCCAACGAATAAGTTCAGCGGGCCGCCGCCCTTCGCATCTAGCCGATCGGGTAGATGCGGCGGCTCCGCTGCAACGCGGGTTAGGCGCGTTCTTTTCCTGAATCTGATCTTACAGCTATCTCATTAGAGAAGGTCTGCACTAAAATGAGGACGCCGCCGTCATTCATGATCAATCACTAGTAGCTGGCGATATAATAGTTTCTTCAGGTTGTGCGTTGTGTGCTATCGCTACAACGATTTTCCATTTGTTCAAATTATTTCGAATAATGTACGTAAATCCGAATCGGCTAATCTCAGACTGTGAAGCTCCATACCGGATAAACACACCATTGAGTTCTACAAGCTCTTGAGCAAGTGTTCGCATCTTGATTTCACTGACTTCTGTCCTATGATATCCTTGGGCTTTCGCATGCTCAATGAGGTGATTGACAAGAACGAGCACCGTTGCTTCATCTTGCACAATCCAGACGCCATCAGGTCGGATGAAAGTGCAAGGCAATTGGTAAAAGTGCACCACCTCGTCCGCTCGCAGCGACTCAAATGCGCGTATATAGGTGTTCAACATCTGTAACGGTGTTTGATTCAATACCTCATAACCTCGTATTTTCAAGCGCGCCTAACGAAAGAGTTCAGCGGGCCGCCGCCTCCGATAAAAGATGACAAATCAACGGCGGCGGCTCCGCAGCAACGCGGGTTAGGCCACGTTATACATAACTTATGCTGCTTGAAGCAGAAATTCGACCTTGACCGCTTCGTACGGGAACTCAATTTCGCCACTCTCAACTCGTTCTAAAATACCTGCTTTGAGCAAAGCTGTGATGTCGCCATGAACGGCCTTAACGTCACGGCCAACACGTCGAGCAGTTTCACGAATTGAGATTGGGCCAGCACCACACAAGGCTTTCAAAAGTTCCCATCGCTTCGCGGTAAGTACTTCCCAGAGTAATTCCGGAGTGGCAAAGCTAATTCTAGCAGTCTTCTGGCCTTTTCCTGTTTTCCAACCTTGGACGAAATCTGCCATAGAGTCAGCCGGGCTGCGAACATCAAGTACTACGGTTTTCATTATTCCACCTCTCTATATCTCTTTGGAAATCTGCGACCAGTTGCTCCGGACTAACAAATATGTAGGCATCCTCTTTCTCCCCGAAATGGTGGTGATCCCCTTTTTTTCTTTCATTGTCGTAACGCATAACACATATACCATCGACGATGTAGGCCAAGCGGTATTTGAAGCGGTGTGTTGAGCCTTCAACTGGGTTCGGCAGATGCCACAAAATGAGTTCAGCGAACGAAGACTCGGAGTAAACAATGCGATTCCGGACTAGCAAGGTCGCTTTCATGTTGGACATAATACCATCACATGAGGTGCGTTGTCAACAACTCCAACAGAAGCCCAAGTGATGTATGTGGCCTAACGAAAGAGTTCAGTGGGCCGCCGCCTTCCGATAAAAGATAATAAATTAACGGCGGCGGCTCCACTGCAACGAGGGTTAGGAGTCAGAAATCGTTTCGCTTCTCTTTGCGTATTACAAGTTTGAGCCCTGACCAGATATCATCTATTGCACAAACCTTAACATCGACTAACCCCAGTGGCAAAGCAATAGATCGAATCACATCTTCGGTTACATCTGTTTTTACCTTTGACGACTTCTTCGGCCAAGATACCCATATCATTCCGTCTTTTCTGATTTGCCTCATCATTTCTGGGAGCCTCTTGCGGAGTTCCTCGGACGATTTGGTAAAAAAGTGCCAAATATTTAAATCCACCGAGGCCTTTGTCGTAATAATTACATTAGAAGGTAATGGGGTCAGCAATTCTAGGTATTCCTTGGGCTCGTTGTTCACGCACATGCGAAAATGCTCTTTTATTCCAAGTTTTTTTGATAAAGATGTTCCAGAATATCCTGCCATTTAGATCGATCCTTCCTCTTCAGAAAGATAAGGCTTCTTAAATAGTGCAGATCAACATATCGCATTTATGACGCCTAACGAATGAGTTCAGCGGGCCGCCGCCTTTCGGTCCTGGCCGATCCGGTAGAGGCGGCGGCTCCACTGCAACGAGGGTTAGGCGGCCATTCTATAAGTTTCATTTCCTTCTATTTTCAATGTATTTTTTCAACACTAATGCACTATTGTGTTCTTCATCGCGTGCAACATATACAAAAGTGATAATATTATTGACCAGTATCTGCTCCAATTCGGTTATCATTTCTTCTTTTGTTTCAGTTCTTTTGATATCGTTTTTGAAATTCTTCCATTTGGAGATATCGTGCTGATACCATTTCCGAAGCTCGGCGCTTGGTGCTAACTCTTTTAATTAGCTTGAATATTTGCACTTTCTTTACTTACTCCTCGTGGCCATAGCCTTTCAACAAGGATTCGCTTCCCATCATTTGTAGTTGGTGTCTCATAAACACGTTTCAACTTTATCATTTCTCAACACTCATTCTTGACATTTGCGGCTGACATGAACCTGGAAAAACATTACCATCAATAAGTAAGTTGTTGATAAAGGCCGCCTAACGAATAAGTTCAGCGGGCCGCCGTCTTTCGCTTCTGGCCTATCCGGTAGAGGCGGCGGCTCCGCTGCAACGCGGGTTAGGCCGGGCATTGTCTATACCACTTCATTCTGGATTATCCTGTCCGAGCTTGCACATTCTTGGATCTTTTCACTATTACTTATCGCGATAACAAGCTCGGCCAGTTGCCGTTATGGAGTTCACATGTCCCTGACAATATACATCTTCATAAGCTTGATTCCAATCTCATCGGCTTCGAGTATTTTATTTTCAACACGGAAATCTCACTCTGGTTTCCTGAGTTGCGTCTTTTCCCTGGCTATACGTTCTTTTGCACGGCCTAACGTTCGCGTTCAGTGGGCCGCCGCCTTCCGATAAAAGATAACAAATCAACGGCGGCGGCTCCACTGCAACGCGTTGTTAGGCTGGTTTTAAGGCGAAAACATTTCAACAAGGGTTGTCATCATCTTTGCCTGAGTCTTGGAATCCAAACGACCAATCTTTTTATCAATCTTCTTTTATCAACTGTCCTTATTTGGTCAGCTACTACCTGCCCGTTTTCCTTGGAATTTGCAATCTATTCTTGTTGGATAACTCTTACCTTTAGTGGTCATCGGGGCAATAATGACTGTATTAATATGATGGTTCATCTCATTTGGCGAGATCACCACACTTGGCCGAGTCTTCTTAATCTCGCTTCCGGTCGTTGGGTCTAAATTGACAAGATAAACATCGAATCGATCGATCACCATTGCCACTTTCTGGTCCCAATCTTCCTGGCCTGTCAGGTCTGCATCCAGCAATACGTCGTCAGCATTTATAGACATAGCTTTCAAACGCATCGTCCCATCCCTGCCTCGGATAGGTCGCGGATTTAATGATTATCCGATCATCGTCTGCCTCTATCTCAACTTCCTCGCCCAAACCCGTCTGCTCAAGGATCAGCTTAGGGATACGAACACCCTGAGAGTTTCCAATTTTTATTATTTTCGCCTTCATAGTGATCACATTGTAATCACACTTTTATTTCCTGTCAAGAGGCCTGGATATCGCTGGCTCAGAACCAGCCTAACGTTCGCGTTCAGTGGGCCGCCGCCTCCGATAAAAGATGACAAATCAACGGCGGCGGCTCCACTGCAACGCGTTGTTGGGCGCCAGTAGAAAATTCAAGTTGCCAGCCGATATCCAATTCATTTTTGCCATCTGCTTTGAGTCTACACTCTTAGCAAGCCTCGGAATCCCCTGGCAGCATAATAAGTTCCTGCGCCGTTGTGATAGACAAAGACATTGCTGTAACGGCGATCACAAAAAAGGGCACCACCGAGTTTTCTAATATCAGGAGGCGTTTTCACCCAGCTTGAGGTTTTCATATCGAAATTGCCAATTTCTTGCAATTCTCGATATTGTTCTTCGGTTAAAAGGTCAATGCCCATGGCAGCCGCCATATCACATGCGCTGCCTTCTGGTTTATGTTCTTTCCTTGTCTCCAAGGCGTCATTGTCATAACAAACACTTCTTCGTCCTATTGGACTTTCCGCTGAACAATCATAAAAAACATATTCTCTTGTCTTTTTATCATAGCCAACAACATCCGGTTCACCGCCAGTCCTTTCCATTTCATT